>NZ_CP180480.1:0-5657500 GCF_047758675.1 Pseudomonas arabinosi
GGCAACCGCTGCGTAGTTGAACCGCGAGTTGGTGTTGAGCAGCGACCACTGACGACTGGCCACCGCCGCCATGCGCGGATGACCGTGGCCCAGCACCGCGACGTTGTTGAGCATGTCGAGGTAGGAGCGGCCCTGCATGTCGATCAAGTGATTGCGCCAGCCGCGTTCGATGCGCGGTGGGTCGACGTAATAGTGCTTCTGGGTACGGGCGAAACTGGCATCACGGCGCGCCAGCAACGTCTGCGAATCGAGTTCCTCTTCGGCGTCACAGGCCAACCCAAGCAGAGTCGCCGGCGACGGGCACAATGCTTGCCAGGCAGCCGCGCGGGACGGCGTGCAAAACAAGGGCGCATTGAACGAAGCGCCTCGGCACAACTGCACGATCAGTGGCCCGCTGACCGAACCCAGCACCTGACCTTTGACCAGCGCAGCGCCCGTGTGCAGCGACGGCGTCACGCCCCACAGGCGCACGCTCAGTTGCGGACCATCCAGTTGCAGCACACCCGCCATTGGCTGATGCACCACCCCGGCAAACGGCGACTCGACCGCCGTGCCGTGGGGCACGCGCAATTCGACGTGCAATGGACAAGTGTCCGGCTCAGTGGCGCTGTCCGGCCGGGTGCGGGACAAGCGATATTGCCCATAACGACTGGCCGCCAGACCATGAGCCGCAGCAGCTTCGGTCAGCAGTCGTTGATCGATCCCCTCCTGCTCCCAGTTGCCGGCCTCAAAATGCGGACTGAGCACACCCAGATCGATCAACGCAAACTCACGCCCTACCAGGCTCGGCAACAGCGGCGCGAAGCCTTCGCTGCCGATGCTCGGCAGGTTCTGGCCGACCGAGGTCAGGATCGCCGCTTCCATCAACGCCAACGGCACCGATGTAGCGACGCGGAAAATCTCCCACTCGTGGGTGAGATTGTCGCGGCTGTACGCGTTGCCAGGATCGATGCTGACCTGCTGTTCGCCGCTGAGCACCAACACCGCCGCACGGGCGACGATCAGCGGCCAGAGCGCCAGTAGCTCATCATGCGTGAGCGGATTGACGGCGTGATAGGCCTGCACTGCCGGCAAAATGTAGAAAGGATCGCCATCAGCGTGGTGCAGCAGCGCCGCGCAGGTCACCGACAGATCAGTGATGCGCCAGGTACGAACCAGGTCGCCGAAATCGATCACACCCTGCAATTGCCACTGGCGTTGCGAATCTCGCTGCCACACCACGTTGTCGTCGGTGATATCCATGTGAATGGCCTGCACCGGCAGCTTATCTACAAGCGGCTGCAAATGACGTTCGGCCTGTTCAGCCGCATCGGCAATCAGCCGGCGTTGCTCGTCGTCGTTAATGACCGGCAGCAAATGCGCGATCAACGCGTTGGCGTGACGGGCGTCCCATTGAAGGGTGCGCTCGAGGCCCGGATGGTCGAAACCGGCCAGGGCCAAGTCCATTTCACCGCAGAGCCGACCGAAACCGGCCACCACTGAACCGGGCAGATGATCCTGGTGAGTGAGCGACTGGCCTTCGATGTAATCGAGCAGGCGCACATGCACCGGTTGGCCGCCGACTTCCAGGGAGAGAAGGTCTGCACCGTTTTTGGCGCGGATCACTCGCGGCACATGCACATCGGGGTGTTCACCCAGATGCTTGAGCCCGGCTTGCTGGGCGTGCAGCTCCTGCGCCGAGTAATCACCACGGCAGATTTTCAGGACAAAACGCCCCTGGTCGCTGTCGACCCGAAAGTTAAGATCCTGCTGGCTGCCAAGGGCCTGCAACCTTCCACTCAGGCCGTAATGTCCCTTCAACAGCTCAAGCGCTTGCTCCGCAGACACTTGCGGGCTAGGCAAACTGGCGCGATGAATCAACGTGGCGAGTGGCATACAACGACCCCTGAAATTTTATTAGGCGCCTATATCGCCACTGCTTGGGGCGATACGCAACCCCCACTTTCAAGCCAGCGACCTCTCTATTGAACTTTCCTACGCCCATCCCAGATTGCCTTCCGCCGGGGGAAACAAACTACAGCGGATGTACGCAAAGAATGCGCCCGGCAGATGATCAACAGAGCCTTTCTGACAAGGTCTTTTTTCATCGTGAATGATGAAATTTTGTTCACGTCAATGAAGTGGGACAGTGCCTATAGTCCAATCACTGGTACTTCGGCGAGGTGAATGTAGCGAACGATGGCTCGGTTCAAGACCATTGGAGAGACAAAATCTTAAGCGCCTGAACCACGGTCCACTCGCGCCCGCCAACACTTTGCGCAAGAATGACGCCCTTCAACGCCTATTGCTGGAGAAACCCCATGAATGTAGTCACCACCGACCTGCCCGGTGTTCTGATCATCGAGCCCAAGGTATTTGGTGACGAACGTGGTTTCTTTTATGAAAGCTTCAATGCCAAGGCTTTCAAAGAAGTGACTGGCCTGGAGACGAATTTCGTTCAAGACAACCACTCCCGTTCGCAAAAAGGCGTATTGCGCGGCTTGCATTACCAACTGGAAAACACTCAGGGCAAACTGGTTCGCGTCACGGTCGGCGAAGTACTCGACGTGGCGGTGGATATTCGCCGAAGTTCGCCACATTTCGGCAAATGGGTGGCCGTGCGTCTGTCCGCCGAGAACCATCGTCAAATGTGGGTCCCGGAGGGTTTCGCCCACGGTTTCGTGGTGCTGAGCGAGTTTGCCGAATTCCTCTACAAAACCACCGACTACTACACACCGTCCGCCGAGCGCAGCATTCGCTGGAACGATCCGGACCTGGCCATTGATTGGCAACTGGATGAAGCACCGCAACTGTCCGGCAAAGATCAGGCCGCCGCGTTCTTCAAGGACGCTGACGTCTTTTCCTGAAACACCGTCTGAATCTTCGCCGTGCAGGCGTGCCTGACCCACGGCGCGCAGACTGCGCCCGCAAGCCTAGGCATAATGCGCCTGTACCCACAGGCGCTCGATGCTCATGACTCCGACCCTTCCCCGCAGACCCCGCTGGCGCAGCCTCGCCCTGCTCGCGCTGTGCCTGGCGCCGTTGCTGTGGCCGCTGCAGCATCTGGCCGAGCGTTACTACCGCAGCGAGCTGGCCGGGCAGAACCGTCAGACCCTCGACCTTTACGTCGCCAACTTGCTGGGCACCCTGCACCGTTATGAAGTGTTGCCGCAGATTCTCGGCGATCTGCCGGCCCTGCGAGCCGTCCTCGGCGCGCCCGACGATGGCGTCACCCAGGGCAACGCCAATCGCTTGTTGAAAAACATCAGCGCTCAGACCGGCGCCGAAGTCATGTACTTGATGGACACCACGGGCAAGACCCTGGCCGCGTCCAATTGGGAAAAACACGACAGTTTCGTCGGACGTAATTTTTCCTTCCGACCGTATTTCAGCGAAGCCATGGCCGGGCGGCTCGGGCGTTTTTTCGGTTTGGGCACAACCTCGGCCAAGCGCGGCTATTTCTTCGCCGCCGCCGTGCGTAGTGGCGAAAAGATCATCGGCGTGCTGGTGGTCAAGGTCGACCTGGACCACACCGAAAGCCTCTGGGGCAAAACCCCGGAACAACTGCTGCTGACCGACCATAACGGCGTGGTCATTCTCACGTCGCGGCCCGAGTGGCGATTCCGCTCGACCCGTCCGTTGGGCGAAGAGGAAAGAAAGGCAATCACCGCGATTCAACCTTATCCGACCCGTGATCCCAAACCATTGCGGCTCAACCCCAACGCCTGGCTGACACAAACCCAGTCAATCGCAGAAACCGGTTGGAACGTCAGCATCCTCGCCCCACGCACCCTGATCGATCGCCCGGTACGCACGGTCGTCGCCATTGGCGGCGCAACGTTGTTGGTGTTGATGTTGCTGCTGGGGCTGATGATGCAGCGCCGCCGCCATTACCTTGATCGAATCGCCTTCGAAGCCAAGGCCCGTCGCGAGCTGGAAGGCCGCGTAGCCGAGCGGACCAGCGACCTCGAAGGCCTCAACCGTCGACTGAAACAGGAAGTGCTGGAACGCGAACAGGCCCAGCAAGAGCTGGTTCGCGCTCAGGATGATCTGGTGCAGGCTGGCAAACTGTCGGCCCTTGGCACCATGTCGGCGAGCATCAGCCACGAATTGAATCAACCGCTGGCGGCGATTCGCAGCTACGCCGAAAACGCCGAAGTGCTGCTCGATCATCAGCGCACCGACGATGCGCGCGGCAACCTCAAGCTGATCAGCGAACTGACCGGGCGCATGGCCTCGATCATCGCCCACCTGCGCGCCTTCGCCCGGCGCGATCGCCACGCCCCGGAAAGCGTCGCCCTGCAACCGGCGCTTGACGATGCGCTGGCGCTGCTGGCCAAGCGTCGACGCAGCATGGAAGTCGAGCTGATCCGCGACTTGCCGGCCGCCACCCTGTGGGTCGAGGCGGGGGAAACCCGTCTGCGTCAGGTGCTCGGCAATCTGCTGGCCAACGCCCTGGACGCCCTGACGGAAAAAGGCCCGCCGCGTAAGCTCTGGTTGAGTGCCCAATCCACTGCCGACGGCGTCAATCTGTACATTCGCGACAATGGGCCCGGGTTCTGCCTGGAGGCACTTGGCCGCGCCAGCGAGCCTTTCTACACCACCAAGACCCGCACTCAGGGGCTTGGGTTAGGGCTGGCGATTTGCGAAACCCTGATGCGCGCCTTCGGTGGTGAACTGTCGTTCGCCAACCACAAGGAAGGTGGCGCCCTGATTACCCTGAAGCTGCGTGCAGGCGCACCGGGTGTGAGCCTGCAACCGTCCGAGGACCGAAGTGCATGACCATCGACAACCGCATCCAGGTCGTGCTGATCGACGACGATCCGCACCTGCGTCAGGCCCTGGGCCAGACTCTGGACCTCGCCGGCCTGAAAATCCTGCCGCTCGCTGAAGCCAAGGGCCTGGCCGCACAACTGGAGCGCGACTGGCCCGGCGTGGTGGTCAGTGACATCCGCATGCCGGGCATGGACGGCCTCGAACTGCTGACTGAACTGCATGCCCAGGACCCGGAGCTGCCAGTGCTGCTGATCACCGGTCACGGCGATGTGCCGCTGGCGGTGCAGGCCATGCGCGCCGGGGCTTATGACTTCCTGGAAAAACCCTTCGCCAGCGACGCCCTGCTCGACAGCGTGCGCCGCGCCCTGGCCCTGCGCCGGCTGGTGCTGGACAACCGCAGCCTGCGCCTGGCCCTGAGCGATCGCAACGAACTGAGCGCTCGACTGGTCGGGCACTCGGCGCCGATGCTGCGCCTGCGCGAGCAGATTGGTGCATTGGCGGCGACCAAGGCCGATGTGCTGATCCTTGGCGAAACCGGCGCCGGTAAAGAAGTTGTCGCACGCGCATTGCACGATCTGTCGAACCGTCGTAACGGCCCGTTCGTGGCGATCAATGCCGGCGCCCTGGCCGAGTCAGTGGTAGAAAGCGAGCTGTTCGGTCACGAGCCCGGCGCCTTTACCGGCGCGCAAAAGCGCCGCATCGGCAAGTTCGAATTCGCCAATGGCGGCACGTTGTTCCTCGATGAAATCGAAAGCATGAGCCTGGATGTGCAGGTGAAATTGCTGCGCTTGCTGCAAGAGCGGGTGGTCGAGCGCTTGGGCGGCAATCAGTTGATCCCCTTGGACATCCGCATCATCGCCGCGACCAAGGAAGACCTGCGTCAATCCGCCGATCAGGGCCGCTTCCGTGCCGACTTGTATTACCGCCTGAACGTCGCACCGCTGCGTATTCCGCCGCTGCGTGAACGCGGCGAAGATGCGCTGATGCTGTTCCAGCATTTCGCCGACGAAGCCAGCGCCCGCCACGGCCTGCCACCCCACGAGTTGCAACCGGGACAACGCGCCCTGCTGCTGCGCCACACCTGGCCGGGTAACGTGCGGGAATTGCAGAACGCCGCCGAACGTTTTGCCCTGGGCCTGGAACTGGCCCTGGACAACAGCGCAGCGGATGGCGCTGCCGGCATGACGGTCGACGTGGTCAGCGGCGGTCTCAGCGAACAAGTGGAAAACTTCGAGAAGAGCTTGATCGCCGCCGAACTGGCGCGCTCTCACAGCTCGGTGCGCAGCCTCGCCGAAGCCCTTGGCATCCCACGCAAGACCTTGCACGACAAACTGCGCAAGCACGGGCTGAACTTCGCCGACGGTGGCAGCAGCCACACCGACGAACCCGATTGAGCTACCGTCAAATCATCATCTTCAAACAAGAGATCCGTGCATGAGCCGCGACAGCCGTCATCTGGAATCAGTCCTCCATCGCGACATTCCCCTTACCCGGGACATGGGCCTCAAAGTGCTCGACTGGCACGACCAGCAACTGCGCCTGCACTTGCCGCTGGAGGCCAACGTCAATCATAAAAGCACCATGTTCGGCGGCAGCCTGTATTGCGCCGCGGTGTTGGCCGGTTGGGGTTGGTTGCATTTGCGTTTGCGTGAAGAAGGGGTTGAAGGCGGGCACATCGTGATTCAGGAAGGGCAGATCAACTATCCGCTGCCCGTGACCATGGACGCGACAGCGATTTGCCATGCGCCGAGTGCGGCGGTGTGGAAGAAGTTTTTGGCGACGTATAAGCGATATGGGCGGGCGCGGTTGACACTGCATTCACGAATCGTAAATACGGACAGTAATGACGATGCCGTGACGTTTACCGGCCAGTACGTACTCCACCGCTAAAGCAAAAGATCGCAGCCTCGTTTCACTCGACAGCTGCTACAGAGAAACGCATCCCCCTGTAGGAGCTGTGTAGGAGCTGTCGAGTGAAACGAGGCTGCGATCTTTTGATCTTCAACCCCGAGCCAAAGCCAACAACTTTTCCCGCCACGCAGCCTTCGCCGGCAGCGCCAAAAAAAACTCATTCAACAACGACTCCCGCGCCGGATAACTGAACGGCGCACCGCTCAAATCCAGCACCTCACCGCCCGCGCCTTCCAGCACGCCTTGCGCCGCCGCCGTGTCCCACTGCGAAGTCGGCGCCAACCGCGGATAACAATCCGCCGCCCCTTCTGCCAACAAGCAGAACTTCAACGAACTGCCGATATTGGCCAATTGCAGCTCACCCAGACTGTCGCTCAACCCGGCCAGTAAACGCTCCTGCTCAGGACTTGAATGCCGACGACTGGCAACCACCGTAAACGCCTCACCCTCAGCAGGAACCTCGCGAACCTGAATCGGCAAAGGCTGCGCATCTTTATCGCCACGCCACGCGCCCAAACCCGCACCACCGACGTAGAAGCGCCCGTTGGTCGGCATCGACACCACGCCAAACACCACTCGGCCTTGCTCGATCAACGCGATGTTGACGGTGAATTCTTCGCTACCGGAAATGAATTCCTTGGTCCCGTCCAGCGGGTCCACCAGCCACCAACGCTGCCACCCGGCGCGCACGCTCTGGGGAATGTTGGCGTCTTCTTCGGACAGCACCGGGATGCTCGGGTCCAGCGCCGTCAACCCGGCAAGGATCACATGGTGAGCGGCCATGTCGGCGGCCGTCACCGGGGAATCATCGGATTTTGCAGTCACGGCGACATTGGCACGCCAGAACGGCAAAATCGCTTCACCAGCTTTCAGCGCCAGTTCAACAACAGGCGCCATCAACGGATGGGGGAAGATCATGGCTGGAACACTCCACGCTGAGTCAGCAGGTCACGGGCCAGATACAGTGCTGCCAATGCACGGCCCTCAGTGAATCGCGGGTTCTGGGCCAGGGCCGACAACTCACGCAGGTTGATTTTGTCCACGCCCATCGGCTCGGGCTCATCGCCTTCAAGGCTTTCTTCATACAGATCGGTGGCCAACACCACCTGGATCTTGTGGCTCATGTAACCGGGCGACAACGACAACTCCGTCAGATGCACCAGTTGCCGCGCGCCATACCCAGCCTCTTCCTTGAGCTCCCGCTCGGCCGCCGCCAGCACGTCCTCGCCCGGCTCGATCAAGCCTTTAGGCAAGGACAGCTCGTATTCATCGGTGCCGCCGCAATACTCTTCGACCAGCACCGCGTGGTCCGCATCCAGCATTGCCACGATCATCACCGCGCCATAACCTGCGCCCTTGCCGACCAGTCGCTCATATGTGCGCTCCACGCCATTGGAAAAGCGCAACTTCAGCTCTTCGACGCAGAACAAACGGCTGGTGGCGACGATCTCGCGGGCGAGGATGGTGGGTTTCTGGCGCATGAGCGGCTCCTTGGCGATAGCGCGTTACTATACCCGGCCTATCCTGATTGTTTACGTCGGATATCTTTTTTACCGCTGGAGAAGTTTTTATGTCCCTGCTGCCCTGGCGCGACATCGATACCGTTCTGCTGGATATGGACGGTACGCTGCTGGACCTGCACTACGACAACCATTTCTGGATGGAGCACCTGCCCCAGCGTTACGCCGAATTGCACGGGGTGAGCCGGGCCATGGCCGAGATGGAATTGCAGCCGTTGTTCGAACGCAATGCCGGCCAGTTGCAGTGGTATTGCCTGGATTTCTGGAGCGCCGAGCTCAAACTGTCGGTGCGCGAACTGAAACTGGAAACCGCGCATTTGATTGCCTTGCGACCGGATGCGGACACCTTTCTGGCCGCCATCAAACAGGCGGGCAAACGCGTGGTGCTGATCACCAATGCACATCGCGATTCGCTGTCATTGAAACTGGAAAGAATCGAACTGGCGCCGTACTTCGAGCGGTTGATCAGCTCGCATGATTACGGTTTCCCCAAGGAGAATCCGCAGTTCTGGGAGGCATTGCAGGCGGACATCGGTTTTGACCCGGCGCGCAGTCTGTTTATCGACGACACCTTGCCGATCCTGCGCAGCGCGCGGAATTTTGGGGTGGCGCATCTGTTGGCCGTGCGTGAGCCGGACAGCCGCAAAGGGCCGAAGGACACGGCCGAGTTTGCGGCGGTGGGGGATTATCGGGAGTTGATTGCAGGCCTTTGAGACCGAGGTGCCTGCTTCGCGAGCAAGCCCGCTCCCACATTAGAATTGCAGCGAACACAAAATGTGTGCACGACGAAGATCAAATGTGGGAGCGGGCTTGCTCGCGAAGGCCATCACACGGTCTAAAGGGTTACTCAGGAATGCGCAACGACTGCCCCGGATAGATCTTGTCCGGGTGAGACAGCATCGGCTTGTTGGCCTCGAAGATTTTGTTGTACTTGTTGGCGTCGCCGTACTCAGCCTTGGCAATCGCGCTGAGGGTGTCGCCCTTTTTCACAGTGACAAATCGCGCCGCCTGAGCAACCGGGCCTGTTACGGTGATCTGGTCATCCACACTACCGACACCGGCAATATTGCCCACCGCCAACAGGATTTTTTCCTTCCCTTCCTGACTGCCAACTTCGCCGGTCACGGTGACTTTGTCGCCATCCACTGTCGCCTGCACATTCGGGTTACCCAGGCCGACCTTGCTGATGTGTTCCTTCAACTGCTCGCTGGCATTGGCGTTGCCTGGCGTCAGCAGATCGATAAGTTTTTCGCCTGCTTCTTTCACAAAGCTAAAAATACTCATGGTGCGCTCTCCTTGGGTTTTGGGTTCCAGACGCAAAAGCCTAGACCAAGGCTGTCACTTGCGATTCCAACCCGACCAATGACGCCGCTTCCCCCCAAGCGCTAGAATCCGAACCTTCCCGCGCCCTGGAGCGAAGATGGACATCAAGCAACTGAAATTCCTCATCGCCCTCGACGAAACCCGCCATTTCGGCCAGGCCGCTGCGCGTTGTCACATCACCCAGCCGACCCTGTCCATGCGCCTGCGCAGCCTCGAAGAAGAACTCGAGTTGCCGCTGGTCAATCGCGGGCAACGCTTCGAAGGCTTCACCGCTCCGGGTGAACGGGTGCTGGCGTGGGCGCGTACCGTGCTGGCGGCCTACGACGGTTTGCAGGCCGAAGCGGCTGCCTGTCGCGGCAATCTGGTCGGTACGTTGCGTCTGGGCGTGGTGCCGCTGTCGAGCTTCGATCCGTTGCCGCTGATGCAACGCTTGCACGCCGAACACCCGAACCTGCGCTTCGAACTCTCGGCCCTGAGTTCCGAGCAGATCCTCGAACAACTGGCAAACAATCGCCTGGATCTGGGCGTGTCGTACCTGGAGCGGCTGGACGGCGAACGCTTCGATTCCCTGGCGTTCAGCGAAACCCGCATGGGCCTGCTCTACGATCAGCGCTTCTTCAGTTTCGGCGAGGCGCCGCTGAGTTGGGAGTCGCTGATCGAGCTGCCGCTGGGCATGCTCACCAGCGGCATGCATTTTCGGCAGTCCATCGACCACAACTTCCACAGTCGCGGCCTCACCCCGCAGCCGTTGCTGCAAACCGATGCCGTCCACCAATTGTTACAAGCAGTGCACGGCGGATTCTGCTGCGCCGTGATGCCGCTGGACGGAGGCCTGGAAAAACTCACCGATCATTTGCGACTGCACCCCATCGAAAATGCTCAAACCCTCGCGCGGCTGGGCCTGATCATGCGGCGTAGCGCCCCGCGTTCGGCGCTCGCGGAAGCCTGTTTCGCGATTCTTCAGCAATCGCTGCCGAGCTCTTGATCGACGCCATCTATCGGTAGATCAGTATTAGCGATTAGACGCGACAAGTTGACGCGCCTAGGCTTAAAGCAGCCTAAACCGTCGGTGATACCTCATGAACGCCAAGCGCCCTGCCTGCGCGGCGCCAGCCCTCGAAACGCCAGCGCCCGCCGCAAGCCAGACATACAGTTACTGCGACCTTCAAGACACCGAATCAGCCAGCACCGCGCTGGCCGAAGAAGTCGCGTTGGCGATCGCCTATAACGGTATCAGCCAGGCTGTGATGCTCGTGACGCCAACGGATCTGGAAGACTTCATCGTCGGCTTCAGCCTCGGCAGCGGCATCATCGAAGACGCCTGCGACATCTATGACCTGCAACTCAGCGGTTCGGGTTCAGCGCAATACGCGCAAGTGACCATCGCCAACCGCGCCTTCTGGAACCTCAAGCAACAACGTCGGCAAATGGCTGGCACCAGCGGTTGCGGGCTCTGCGGTGTAGAAGCGGTGGAACAGGCATTGCCAGACCTCAAGGTGTTGCCCGGCGCACCCTTGCCGCCCGCCGAATGGCTCGATGGTTTGCGTCAGCGCATCGGTGCGTTCCAGCCTCTTGGCCAGTACTCCGGCGCGGTGCACGCCGCCGTGTTTATGAACAGTCAGGGCCAATTGCTGCTGGGTCGCGAAGACATCGGTCGACACAACGCCCTCGACAAGCTGATCGGCGGGCTGATTCGCCAGAAGATCCCGACCACCGGCGGGTTGGTGATCGTCACCAGCCGTTGCAGCCTCGAATTGATCCAGAAAGTGTTGCGCGCAGGTATCCAGACCTTGGTCAGCCTGTCGTCGCCCACGGGCCTTGCCGTGCAATGGGCCCGTCGCCATAACCTCAATCTCATCCACCTGCCGCAGAAAAATGCGCCGCGGGTCTACAGCCCTGCGACGGAGAACCAAGCGTGAGTCAACATCGTCAAGCCGATCAGAAACCCGTTCCGCGTTATAAGCCCTACAAAGGCCCGGCCGGTGGCTGGGGCGCACTGGCCAGCGTTGCCCGGGCCTGGTTGACCAGCGACAACGCGCTGAAAAACCTGCGCATGATGCTCAAAACCAACAAGAACGGCGGGTTCGACTGCCCCGGTTGCGCCTGGGGCGATTCCAATGAGGCCGGCATGGTGGCGTTCTGCGAGAACGGCGCCAAAGCAGTGAACTGGGAAGCGACCAAACGCCGTGTCGACGGTGCGTTCTTTGCCAAACACAGCGTCAGTTCGTTGCTGGAACAAAGTGACTATTGGCTGGAATATCAGGGCCGTCTGACCGAGCCACTGCGCTACGACGCCGAAACCGATCGCTACAAGCCGATCAGCTGGGAAGCTGCGTTCTCCTTGATCGCCAAACATTTGCAGGGCCTGTCGAGCCCGGCTCAGGCCGAGTTCTACACCTCGGGCCGCGCCAGCAACGAAGCGGCGTACCTGTATCAATTGTTCGTGCGTGCCTACGGCACCAATAACTTCCCCGATTGCTCGAACATGTGCCACGAGGCCAGCGGCGTGGCCATGGCGCAAAGTGTCGGCGTCGGCAAAGGCACCGTCACCTTCGACGACTTCGAACACGCCGACGCGATTTTTGTCTGGGGTCAGAACCCTGGCACCAACCACCCACGGATGCTCGAACCGTTGCGCGAAGCGGTGAAACGCGGCGCTCAGGTGGTCTGCATCAACCCTTTGAAGGAGCGCGGACTGGAACGGTTCCAGCACCCGCAACACGCGATCGAAATGCTCACCAACGGCGACAAGCCGACCAACACCGCGTATTTCCGTCCGGCATTGGGCGGCGACATGGCGATCATGCGCGGCATGGCCAAGTTCCTGCTGCAGTGGGAGCGTGACGCACAGAAGGCAGGTGAGCCTGCCGTATTCGACCACGACTTCCTCAATGAACACAGTGTCAACGTGCTGGAATACCTGGGCATCGTCGATGACACCCCGTGGGAGCAGATCGTCGAGCAATCCGGACTGACGCTGATTGAAATCGAGCAAGCGGCGCGGATGTACGCCAAAGGCAAGAACGTAATCATGTGCTGGGCGATGGGCATCACACAGCATCGCCATTCGGTGGCGACCATCCAGGAAATCGCCAACCTGATGTTGCTGCGCGGCAACATCGGCCGGCCCGGCGCTGGTCTGTGCCCGGTGCGCGGCCACAGTAACGTGCAGGGCGACCGGACCATGGGCATCAACGAGCGTCCGCCGGTGGCGTTCCTCGATTCCCTGGAGCGTCGCTTCAAGTTCAAGGTACCGCGTGAAAACGGTCACAACGTGGTCGAGGCGATCCATGCCATGGCCGACGGCCGGGCGAAAGTCTTTATCGGTCTGGGCGGCAACTTCGCCCAAGCCACCCCGGACAGCTCACGGACCTTCCAGGCCCTGAGCAACTGCGACCTGACCGTGCAAATCAGCACCAAGCTCAACCGCAGCCACTTGGCGCACGGTAAAGACGCGCTGATCCTGCCGTGCCTGGGCCGCACCGACATCGATATCCAGACCGAAGGCCCGCAAGCAGTGACCGTCGAAGACTCGTTCAGCATGGTTCACGCCTCCAACGGCCAGTTGCAGCCGCTGTCGAACCAGATGCGCTCTGAGCCCTCGATCATTGCCGGCATCGCCGCCGCGACCCTGGGCAGCAAACCGGTGGACTGGAACTGGCTGGTGGCCGATTACCGGCGCATCCGCGACCTGATCGCCGACACCATTGTGGGTTTCAAGGACTTCAACGAGAAGATCCAGAACCCGGGCGGGTTCTACCTCGGCAACAGCGCCGGGGCGCGCCGCTGGAATACCGCGTCGGGGCGCGCCAATTTCCGTGCGAACATCCTGCCTAAAGACCTGGTGCACGAACGCACTCGCGCCACCGGCGTATTGCCGGACCTGATCATGCAGTCGATGCGCTCTCACGATCAGTACAACACCACAATTTATGGGCTTGATGACCGCTATCGCGGCGTGAAAGGTCAGCGTGATGTGTTGTTCGTCAACGAAGCCGACATCATTCGCCTGGGGTTCAAGCCGGGGCAGAAGGCTGACATCGTTTCGATCTGGGATGATGGCCGTGAGCGTCGGGTGAAGGGCTTCACGCTGCTGGCGTTTGATATCCCTGCCGGGCAAGCGGCGGCTTACTACCCGGAAGTGAATCCGCTGGTGCCGCTGGAGAGCATCGGGGAAGGCAGCCATACGCCGACGTCGAAGTTTGTGGCGATCCGGTTGGAAGCGGCGAGCGAGACTGGACTCATCATGGCCAAGTCGGCCTGACCCTGCGAACACTTTCCAATCGCCCACAAAAAAGGCCGTTTTGCATGAAAACGGCCTATTCGAAGTAGCTAAAGACCGGCGAAAAACGCTTAAGTTCCGTCTAAAAAACAGTAACTTATAGAAATGTGCTCAAGTCGTGCTACTCGTCGGAATTCGATTGTCACGACCATGACACAGCCTCAGGATCGCGCCGTCATCCCCTTGAGGTTCCTCTATGAAGTTCTCCTCGATTCTCTTGTTGTCCCTTGGCCTGGTCAGTGGCTTCGCTTCTGCCGGCGGCACCACCGAAGCAGGTGTGGGCGGCGCATTGGGCGGGGTTCTGGGCTCAGTCGTCGGTCAATCATTAGGCGGCAGTACAGGTTCCACCATTGGCGCGGCCCTGGGCGGCGCGGGTGGTAGCGCCGTTGGCGCAGACAAACGCAGCCGTGGCGAAGCCGCCATTGGCGGTGCGTTGGGCGCAGCAGGCGGTAACGTGGTCGGTCGCAGCATGGGCGGCACCACCGGCAGCCTGATCGGCTCCGCAGCAGGCGGCGGCGCCGGTGGCGCGCTGGGTAACTACATGGGCAACAAGAGCGATGACGATGATGATCGTCGTTCCTATCGTGGTGGCCATGGTGATCGTCGTTACTACCGTGACGGCCATCCAGGTCGTGGCCATGCCTATGGCCATCGCAAGCACAAACATCGCTATCGCGACTGAGGTTAAATCACCTCGTTTACCGGTAGATCAAAAAATCGCAGCCCAAGGGCTGCGATTTTTTTTGCCCGTCACACCACCAACCGCTCCAGCGCCCCGCGCAACCCGGCAGGAATCGCCACCGGCTGATTAGAGGCCCGGTCTACAAACACATGCACGAACCGCCCTGCCGCGCAGGCTTCGTCTTCCCCGGCCTTGAACACTGCCAACTCGTATTGCACCGAACTGTTGCCCAACTTGCCCACCCGCAAACCGATTTCGATCCGGTCGGGGAAGGCAATGGAAGCGAAGTAATCGCAGGCCGAACTCACTACAAAACCCACCACCTCGCCGTCATGGATATCCAGGCCGCCGACTTCGATCAGGTAGGTGTTCACCGCTGTGTCGAAGAAGCTGTAGTAGGTGACGTTGTTGACGTGACCGTAGGCGTCGTTGTCGTGCCAGCGGGTGGTGATGGGTTGGAAGTGGGGGTAGTCGGTGCGTTGATTCATGGTTTCTCGCCGTGGGAATGCAGCCTGGGACGCTCCGCGTCCCGAACAGGTGAAGTCTACCGATCCTCAAACCCTTTACCCACCGCCGCCAACTCTCCAATTAACCGCGCCGGTTTCCACTGATCACCCTGCTTCGTCTCAAGCGCCAGCAACCGCTGGTGAATATCCGCCAATCCCTGTTGGTCCGCCCAGGCCATCGGCCCGCCCTTGTCTGCCGGGAAGCCATAACCGTTGAGGTACACCAGATCGATGTCGTGCGCCGATTCGGCAATCCCTTCCTGAAGAATCTTCGCACCCTCGTTGACCAGTGCCAGCAAGCAGCGCTCAAGAATCTCCTCAGGCCCGATCTCGCGACGCTGGAATCCCAACTCTTCGCTAACCTTCAGCACCAACGCATCGACTTCAACATCGTGCTCAGCCTGGCGACTGCCCGGCTCATAGTGGTAATAGCCATTGCCACTCTTCTGGCCGAAACGACCCAATTCGCACAGACGATTGTCCACCTGAACCTCAGGCGCATCCTGCCCTATGCCGGCCAACTGCCGAGCGCGCCACTCCAGATCGATGCCGACCACGTCGTACATGCGGAACGGCCCCATGGCGAAACCAAAACCTTGCAGTGCCGCATCGACCTGATAGGGATAAGCGCCTTCGAGCAGCATCTTGCGCGCTTCGAGCACATACGGATGCAGCATGCGGTTACCGATGAAACCATGGCAGTTGCCCGACACCACGCTGACTTTGTCCATGCGCTTGCCCAGTGCCAAGGCTGCCTCAAGTACCGCCGGAGAGGTCTGCGCACCGCGAACGATTTCCAGCAGCTTCATGATGTGCGCCGGGCTGAAGAAGTGCAGACCCAGGACCTGTTGCGGACGGTGAGTGACTGCAGCGATGGCGTCGATATCCAGCGCCGAGGTATTGCTGGCCAGAATTGCTTCAGGTTTGAGCAGACCGTCCAGTTCACGGAAGATTTTCTGCTTGAGTTCGAGGTTTTCGTACACCGCTTCGATCACCAGATCGACATCGCGGACCGCCGCGTAGTCAGCAGCCGCCGTTACCCGTGCTATGCGAGCGTCCGCTTCGGCCTGATCGATCCGTCCCTGACGCACGTTGTGGGCGTAGGTGTCCGCGACGGTAGCCAGCGCCTGCTCAAGCATCTGTGGATTGTTATCGACCCACTGCACCGGGACGCCGGCGTTGGCCAGGCACATGACAATGCCACGGCCCATGGTGCCTGCGCCAATGACGGCAGCGCGCTGAATATTGAACGGTGTCTGGCTCATAGTTGTTCTCTTGTTGGCGATCCAAAGACAGCCTTCACCATAGTCAGCCACCGCGCATTTTTGAAATTTATTCCTGTGATAAGCAACATTCAGCGGATGGATCTACGCCGGCAAATGCGCCTCGGCCCACGTCCGGACTTCGGCATACGGATAATCCTCCAGCGCCGCAAACCCGGGAATCGACCGTGCCTTGAGCTTGGTAAACAGCGGCACACCGATACCGCACAAAAACCGCGTCACGCGTTCCGCCGACGGAACGTTGCCGGTGTGCTGCTCGTGCCTGTGGATAAAATCACCGCACAACGCCTCGAAGTTTTTATCCACAAGCGCCGGTAATTCCGGTGGCGTCGGCAATCGCGCCACATCCCCGTGACACACCGAACAATGCCCGCACTGGTGCGGCGCATTTACATCGCCGAAGTACTCGGCCAGGCGATAACCCAGGCAATGGTCCGTGGCGAACAGATCCAGCATGGCGTGAATCCGCGCGATCTCGGTTTGTTCATGGCGGGTGAAATAGGCGTGCAACTCTTCGCTCAGGGCTTGGGCATCAAAGTCGGTTTGCAGCAGGCTGTAGACCTCGGTCATCTGCTTGCTTTCGAGCTCGACCCAGCCCTTCTCCTGGAAATAATCCAGCGCCTTCACCACGCGATTACGCTCGGCCTGATGCTGCTCATACAGCGCATCGAAATTCACCGTGGCCCAGGTCCGTGCGCGGTTCGAGGTCTGGATGATCGCCGCAACGAAGTCCTTGCGCTCACCCTCGAAACGGGCCAGCAAGGCTTCGGGTTCCTGCAAGTACTTGAAGCGGTATTCGGCGTAATAGGCGTAACGCGGCGCGATGATTCCGCGCAGTTCCAACTGCACCAGCAAGGTCTTGAGCGGCAATTGGCGGATGTTGCTTTGGTCCGCCAGTGGCCCCAACAGAAACTCCCACTGCCCCTCGGGTGCGGCGGCTTGCAACTCGTCGAGCACATGGCGGATGCCATCCAGCTCAGGTGTATCGCCGTAGACGAAGTTTTCCAACACGTTGAGGCTGTCGCGGTTGGCCAATACCAGGCAGTCGGACGGCTGCCCGTCACGCCCGGCACGACCGATTTCCTGGCTGTAGTTTTCGATGGATTTGGGCAGATCGAAATGCACCACGTTGCGGATGTCGCTCTTGTCGATGCCCATGCCGAACGCGATGGTGGCGACGATGCAATTGGACTGCCCGCCCATGAACCGGCGCTGGATGGCTTCGCGTTGTTCGTGGGGCAAACCAGCGTGATACGCCTCGGCCTGAATGCCGTTGCGGTTCAGGTGCTCGGCGATATGCTCGGCGGTTTTCTGCAGGGTGACGTAGACAATGCTCGGCTGGCCGGGACGCTGGCTCATCCATTCGACAAGACGTCGGCGCTTGTCCTGGCCACGCACCGGTTCCACTAGCAGATTGAGGTTCGGCCGATAGAAACCGGTGGTCACCACATCGTCGGGGGCGATGGCGAACTTGGCCTCCATGTCAGCGATCACCTTGGGTGTCGCGGTGGCGGTCAGCAGCAGCGCCTGAGGGATGTTGAACTGGCGCTGATAGTCGGGGAGCTTGAGGTAGTCGGGGCGAAAGTTGTGGCCCCACTCCGAGATGCAGTGCGCCTCGTCCACCACCAGCAACGAGATCGGCACCTGCTGCAAGAAATTGCGGAAGCGCTCGTTCTTCAGGCGCTCCACGGAGATCATCAAAATCTTCAGCTCGCCGGACTTGGCCCGAGCCATCACATCGCTGGCGTCATCGCGGCTCTGGGCCGAATCGATACTGCCCGCCGCAATGCCGTGGCGCTGCAAAAACGCCAGTTGATCCTGCATCAACGCCAGCAGCGGCGAGACCACCAGCGTCAGATGCGGCAGCAGCAACGCTGGCAATTGATAACACAGGGACTTGCCCGAGCCGGTGGGGAAAATCGCCGCCGCCGAACGCCCGGCCAACACCGCGCTGACCGCCGCTTCCTGGCCGGGCCGAAACTGTGGATAACCGAAAACCTGTTCCAGGGTGTTGTGCATAAGCTGTCACTCCGTTGACCGCTGCGAAGCCCAAAGCCTAGCCGGCAAACGCAGCGAGTCGAGAAAAGGTCGGGGACCAAAACGATACGGGATGATACAGCTTCGAACGATCGTCAGCAGACGATGAGGCTACGGCACCAACACCGCCACACGCAGTTGCTCATTCAGTGCCTGCTCATGGAACACCTGGCTCTTGCTCGCCCAAATGGCATGGGCCGGGCTGATTTCGCCGGTGAAGGCTGCCGCCAACTGACGCAAATCAGCGACGCTTCGCACGCGAGGGCAGAAGGGTTCGCCGTCGCAGTTCTGGCTGGCGCTGCGGTAGGTGGTCAGCAACCGGTCCCACAGCCCGTCACGCACCTGCCTGACCGACTTGAGCTTCACATCCTGCACGCCCAGTCGTTGTTTCAGGCTCTGCTCGTCCAGCGCTTCGCTGGCCAGCAATGCCTTGCCGAACATCAGCACTTCAGCACGGAAAGCAGTATCCATGTTCGCCTGACTGGTCAGTGCTTCCGGCCAACCAGTGCGGTCCATATTGGCCAGGACCATCGAGTTGCCAGCGTCAGCAGCACCCGCCGCGCGACAAACCCCGGCCCACAGCAACAAAATCGAGGCCATACGTAGCCATTGCATACTTAATTCCCTTTAAGCGTTGGACGGACGTTTCGAAACGTCCTACTGATTCTGGCGCGCACCATACAGAGGTTTGACGCGTTGCGCCTGACAAACCCGTAGGAAATTTGCCGTCTAAGGGTTTAGGCGTAAAAAACCTCGGGAAACGCGTAGGTTCGGTCCGAAAAGGCAGGTAAAACCCCTACAACCCCTGTCCATTGCGGCCGTATTGCCGCACTGCGTCGCCACCTTCATAGTTGGCGGCGCGGCTGAAAACAGGGTGTCGACCTGCCGGCGAGACTGCCCGACTTCCTACAGGAATGACCTAAATGCAAGACCGCTATCGCCCACTCAAAACCAACTACAGCGAAACGCCCGTCATCGACACCGCGGCCAGCACCGGCGCCGTCCTCGACGCAGCGCACCAACGCCTGCGCGCAGCCAGCGATTTGCTCGAAACACTTTATTGTCTGTGCTTCAAACAGGCCGACGTTAAAGACATCCCTCATATAGTGAATGCGCTTTACTTACTAACGCAGGATGGTTGCGAGCTACTGGAAGTTGCCAAACAAAGAATAGGACATTAGAACTCCAGCACAACTCCAGCAACAACTAACCACTTCATTATTTAAACAACCCAAACTAGCCTGCACGCTCTTAAACCAAACAAGAGCACTACAATGACTACATTAACTATTTTCTTTTGCGGTACCGGCTCAACCAAATTCGACAACCAAAACCCAACTTACTGGAATGGTGAACTGGTTTCAGCACTGGCCTCCCGTCATCCTGGCCGAGAGTTTGCCGAGTGGATCGTGGTCGACGGCCCCGGCACCAGCAACCTGCAAGCTGATGAGTTGTTTACCCAATCCAAGGACTACGGCCTCAGCGGAACGTTGTTCGGCAAGGGCTGGGAGGAGAACGTCAAGCACGCCATCAACATCATCAAAGGCCAGTGTGACTGGCAGCGCGAAAAACTGACCGAGACTGAATACAACCGCCTCAAGGCTGCCGGCATTCCAATTGAAGACGTGATCGTCGAAGGCTCCTGGCTGTGGCGTAAATACAACTACGGCGACCGCAGTGTGACCCAGCAGAAGTTGCAAGAACAAATCATTAAAACATTTCGCAAGGACGGCGTTATTCCAACCAAGGTCAACTTGGTAGGCTGGAGCCGCGGCGGTATCAGTTGCCACATGCTGGCCAATGCCATGTTCAAGGACAGCGCACTGAAGAACATCCCGGTGAATATCTTTGCGATTGATCCGGTACCGGGCATCGGCAACTTTCAGGAAGACAAAGTAAAACTGAATGCCAACGTAAAAGAATACGTCGGCTTCTACGCCCGGGACGAGCGCTCCAAAGGCTTCAGCTGTGTCATCCCGCAAACCGCCACCGGCACCCGAACCCACATTTATCCCATGCCCGGCCGCCATGGCACGCTGGTTGGCAACGCCGCCGCAGATGGTGTCAGCGGCCCTAAAGCGCTGGCCGAGCCCGGCCTGATCGTCCGCCACTTTGCCGAAGTGTGCCTGAAGCGTTGGGGCGTGCCGCTGAACAAAACCCTCAACCTGACCCCGGCCGATCTGCAGAACCACCACAACACCATGGTCAGCGCCGCCGCGAAATACAAAGCGATGGAAAAGTGCTCGTACACCTACTTCACCGAACTGGACCAGGGCGAACGCTACGTTTCGCTGGGCAGTAATGGGGTCAAGTTCTCGGCAGTGAAAGGCACGATCTATGCGCCGGCGACCGGGCTGACTACAGGCCTTCTGGATGTGGCTTCGTATCAGCATATTCGTTGAATTGATGGGGCGCGGGATGGTGGAAATCGCGAGAAAAATTCGTCGCGAAAAATCCTATAGAAAGGGCCTAGCCGAGGTTCGGCCCGATCCTACAAGCGGGGACTCTTTGTCGCCTATCGCTGCCCGGCTGCTCACACCTATAGTCGGGCTGTCGCTGCTAATTCAGCGACTCGGGCTTGTTCACTCGACAAAGAGAATGCACATTCCCAATTAAGTAGAGGTGTTCTTCAGTGACCACATTAAATCCGTTTCCAAACCGCTACCGCCCACTCGAAACAAACCTCACCGATTCCCCACCCCTGATCATCGACACAGAAGCCAATCCGCAAGACATCCTCGAAGCCGCCCTCCAGCGCATCCGAGCCTCCAGCGACCTACTCAAAACCCTACATTGCCAATGCTTCAAAAACGGTGACGTGGAAGACATCCCGCATATCACCCACGCCCTCTACCTGTTGACTCAGGACGGTTGCGACCTACTGAAAGTCGCCCAACAACGCATGATGGGCTGGAAAGCCCCGGCCTAATACACCCTGTTCACGGGGTATGCCAGCCTCACTGTGAGCTGGCTGCCCAGGAAAAAGGATACTAATTCCTACATCCTTAATGGAGACAGAAGATTGCAAACTATTATTGATTGCGTAGCATGTGAGCCACTGATCAGCCATGGGCTCCTTCTTATGACAACCGAAACGATTGATCACAGCGCACTCGTCAAACTGGTTGAAAGCGGCGCTGTTAACACCATTCACATCGTAGCCAAGCAAGGTGGTTGGGCGGTTCAGGTCCAACATGAATCAAAAAAGCATTCCCTGGCAGCGCAACGCAGCCAGCAAATACGCCTATTCAAACGACTCGAAACCCTAGTTATCTATTTGCAAGGGATGGGCATCAATCATTTCGATGTCGATGCATCGAGCTATGACCCCCTTCTAGTAAAAACCTATTCTCGCCCGGACCGCTCCGACGCAATGAAACAAGCTCACGAAGCGGCTGCCTACGAGGAGTGGTTCAAGAAACAGGTTCAGGCCAGCATTGATGATCCCCGGCCAAGCGTTAGTGACGAAGAGGCGCGCCGAATCTTTGCTGCCAAACGTGATGCCATACGTCAACGGGCGCGCTGATGCGGGTAGTTTGGCGCCCCTCGGCGCTGACTGACCTCCAACTGGACTCAATCATGAACCTCGCTCCCAACTTCCCCGACAACCAAATCATGCACCTGCTCATGCAGCTGCCGCACGAAGAGCTCGGTCTGCCTGAACGCAAAACCATCAGCCTCACCACCTCGATCAACTTCGACCTGGGTTGCGACGGTGCTGATGCGCGAAACCTGATGGAAGCCTTGGAAGAACAGTTCGCCATCGACTTCATCGACTACGACGCTTATCGCTACTTCCAACCGGAAGGGTTTGATGTGTTTCTCAAGCACAGAGCCAAAGGTCGTGGCGACAAAGCCCCACTGACTATCGGAATGATTTACCAAGCGATCAAGTTGCAACGGTGGGATACACAGGAATTGGAAGGCATCTAGCCGAATGCGTAAGTGCCATTATTCTGGTCGTTTAGCGCCTTTTCAGCTGGAATAATGGCAGTTACGGTTTCCCTGGCAGCCTGAATAGCGCCCACAAAAAAGCCGCCCCTTGAGGCGGCTTTCTCATCACATCAAACCAAATCTTACAACTTCGGCCCAGCAGCCTTGATCGCGTCGCTCACTTCAAACTTCTTGAAGTTCTCAACAAACAACCCAGCCAGTGCTTTAGCGGCTTCATCGTAAGCAGCCTTGTCAGCCCAGGTGTTACGTGGGTTCAACAGGCCAGTCTCAACGCCCGGCACAGCCAACGGCACGTCCAGGTTGATGGTGTCGAGGTGTTCGGTTTCAACACCGATCAACGCGCCGCTCTGGATCGCTGCGATCACGCCGCGAGTAGTCGGGATGTTGAAGCGTTTGCCGACGCCGTAGCCACCGCCGGTCCAGCCGGTGTTGACCAGGTAGACCTTGGAGCCGAAGCCGCGGATACGCTTGATCAGCAGTTCTGCGTATTCGCCAGCCGGACGCGGGAAGAACGGTGCGCCGAAGCAGGTGGAGAAAGTCGACTTGATGCCGCTGCCGGAACCCATTTCGGTCGAGCCCACCAGTGCGGTGTAGCCGGACAGGAAGTGGTAGGCCGCTTGTTCTTCGCTGAGGATCGACACTGGCGGCAGTACGCCGGTCAGGTCACAGGTCAGGAAGATCACAGCGTTTGGCTCGCCACCGAGGTTTTTCTCGGAACGCTTGGCAACGTGTTCCAGCGGGTAGGCGGCGCGGCTGTTCTGGGTCAGGCTGACATCAGCGTAATCGGCGTGCTTGGCGTCATCGATAACGACGTTTTCCAGGACTGCACCGTGCTTGATGGCTTTCCAGATGACCGGCTCGTTCTTCTCGGACAGGTCGATGCACTTGGCGTAGCAGCCGCCTTCGATGTTGAAGACAACGCCTTCGCCCCAGCCGTGCTCGTCGTCACCGATCAGGTAACGGCTTTCATCGGCGGACAGGGTGGTCTTGCCGGTGCCGGACAGACCGAAGAACAGGGTCACGTCGCCCGCTTCGCCGATGTTGGCGGCGCAGTGCATTGGCAGTACGTCAGAAGCCGGCAGCAGGTAGTTCTGCACCGAGAACATGGCTTTCTTCATTTCACCGGCGTAACGCATGCCGGCGATCAGCACTTTCTTCTGAGCGAAGTTGAGGATCACGCAACCGTCGGAGTTGGTGCCGTCACGCTCTGGCACGCACTCGAAGTTGGCAACGTTGAGCACCTGCCACTCATCACGGCCAGCCGGGTTGTACTTTTGCGGGTTGATGAACAGGCAACGGCCGAACAGGTTCTGCCAGGCAGTCTGGGTGGTCATCTTCACGGCCAGGTAGTGGTCTTCAGACGCACCTACATGCACGTGGGAAACGAAATGTTCTTGTGCGTTGTTGAACGCTTCAACGCGGTCCCACAGGGCATCGAACTTGTCGGCCGGGAACTTGCGGTTGATCGGGCCCCAGGCGATGGAAGCCGAGGTGGACGGCTCGTCAACGATGAAACGATCGACTGGCGAGCGGCCGGTGCGGTGACCGGTGCGAACAGTCAGCGCGCCGGTATCGGCAAGCTCGCCCTCACCGCGACTCAGAGCTTCTTTTACCAGATCATCAACACTCAGATCGGTGTACACGGCGTTATTGGCTTGCGTCATGAGATTCCCCGTCGGCCAGTGGCCGAGTGTGCTCCAAACGTTTTGTAGTAGAAAGTCGTGCACTACTACCGCGACAAAAAGTGGGCCGGATTATGCCAGAAAAGCCCAAAAATAGTAGGGCCCTCCCGTCAGAACGGCGTTATTCCGGCACAAACCAGTGAATTTACCTGCGCTGAACCGTTTTAGTGACGGGTATCTGACGGTGTATCCACACCCGCTCCAGCGAATAATTGAGCGATATCGGCAGCGTCGAACAGGTAGCGCTCGTTGCAAAACTGACAGTCAATCTCAATGTTGCCGCCGTGTTCGATCACGAGCGACTGAGCATCTTCCAGACCCAAACTGACCAGCGCATTGGCAGAACGTTCGCGCGAGCAACTGCAACGGAAGCGCAGTTTCTGCACATCGAACAGACGAACCTGCTCTTCGTGGTAGAGACGATGGAGGATGGTTTCGTTGTCCAGGCTCAGCAATTCATCGGCGGTCAGGGTGCTGCCCAGCGCGGTGATGTGCTGCCAGCTGGCGGCGCGTTCTTCTTCGTCTTTCAATCGATCAGCAGGCAGTTGCTGCAGCAACAGGCCACGGGCGCGACGACCATCGGCGTACAACCAGAAGCGCGTACCGACTTGTTGGGACATCACGAAGTAATTAGTGAAGCACTCCGACAGGGTTTCGCCATCGAGGTCGACGATGCCCTGGTAACGCTGGCCCTGAGTCGGGTCGACGGTCAGCGCCAAAACGCCGTTGGGCATCAGGTCGGCGAGGGTCGCATCCGGCGCGATCTGGTCGGCTTCGTATCGGGCCAGGCCACGGATTTCGCGCTCGCTGGAGCACTCGATCATCAACAGCGGGATCGGGCCTTCGGAACGGGCCTGGAGAATCAGCAAGCCATCGAACTTCAAGGTGCCAACCAACAACGATGCCGCCGCCATCAGCTCGCCGAGCAGTTGTGCAACCGGCTCCGGGTACGGGTGTTTAGCGAGGACTTCGGCGTAGCTACGCTCCAACGCAACCAGCTCGCCGCGGGTGTCGCTGTCATCGAAGATGAAGCGTTGGGTGTAGTCGGTATCCGGTAGATCGGTCATAGGTCTGGGTATCTGAAGTAATGACAAAATGATTGAAAGCAGTGAGGAATTGCGCCTCTGCGGCACCCTTGGGTGCGCGATGTTCAGCCGTGAGCGGCATTTTATGAACAATCCGGGTTTGTTCCAAGCAAGGTGAAACTCCGCCGGTTGCCTCTGGCGCTGCTGGCCTTCTGGTTATGGCCTACGGGTCAGAGGCTGTGTGTGGTTTTCGACGAGTGGCGCTTTCACCCATCCAACGCGCTGCTAGCGATTGACCCGATATGGCTACACGTTTGGGCAATTGCAAGTCTGTATCCCTTCGATGCGTTGGTGGGTGGTGCGTAGCGCCTGATAGTCAGGCAGGCCTGGCGAGTGCTGCGCACTCGATCGCGAGCAAGCTCGCTCCCACAAGGATTGCGCAAAACCTGTGGGAGCGAGCTTGCTCCGGGCGGCGATCCGACGAAGGCTGCTTCACAGGCAGCCCAGAAACAATTGCCTTACTCGTCGTTACTGCTTCCACGAAACTTGAACAAATCCCGTCGCTGCTTCTTGCTCGGCTTGCCATCGGTACTTACGCCCAAGGCACCAGCCTTTCGCATGGCCGCAGCCGCCTCGCGCTTGGCGATGCCGGCGTCGGTTTCGGCGTAGAGCGCCTGAGCCTCTGGCGCGCCACGGCGTACGATCGACAGCGCCTGAACCACCACCGTGCGTTCCTCGAACCCTGCGCGAATCTGAAACTCGTCGCCGATCCTCGGTTCCTTGCCCGGTTTGCAGCGCTCGCCCCGGCAATGCACCTTGCCGCTTTCAATCGCCGCCTTGGCCAAGGCGCGTGTTTTATAAAAACGCGCGGCCCACAACCATTTATCGAGACGGACTTTGTCGTCCTCTTCCTGTTTTTGTGCCACTTGAATTCCTCTCTCAGCCAATAATCGGAACTGTACTACCGTTTCTGTCGGGCGCAATAACTCGGACCTCCAGCTAGAATGCGAACTTGGCCGGATCACCGGCATGGAGTGATCGAGTGACTACATTTCCGTCATCATTGACCTCGTCTCAGGGTGGATGCCAGGGTTGTCAGCAAAGTGAGCCACTGGGCTTCGATTTTGCCTTCGCCTACCAACCGATCGTCGATTTGCGAGACCAGTCGATTTTTGCCCATGAGGCCTTGGTACGAGGCGTCGCCGGGGAAGGCGCCCTGTCTGTGCTCGATCAGATTACAGAGGGAAATCGCTACCGCTTCGATCAGCTCTGCCGGACTCGCGCCATTGAAGGTGCGGCCAATCTAAACATGCAGACACACTTATCGATCAACTTCATGCCCAACGCCGTGTACCGCCCGGAGCTGTGTATTCGCAGCACGCTGGAAGCCGCGAAAAAACACAACTTCCCCATCGACCGGTTGATTTTCGAAACCCTGGAAAGCCAGCACGTAGATAACTATCGCCATTTGACCAATATTCTGCGTGAATACCGCGAATTCGGCTTCAAGACCGCCATCGACGATTTCGGCGCGGGCTACTCGGGGCTCAATCTGCTGGCTGATTTCCAACCGGACCTGATCAAACTCGACATGGCACTGATCCGCGATGTCGACCGTGATCGTGCCCGTCAGGCTATCGTTCGAGGGGTTGTCACAATGTGTGCGGAGCTGAACGTTACAGTCATTGCCGAAGGGATCGAAAGCGCTGGAGAACGGGATTTCCTGGCGGACTGTGGAATTTTTCTGATGCAGGGTTACTGGTTCGCCAAACCTGCATTCAAAGCGTTGGCCCAGGTTACACCTGGGGCCTGGACGCGTTAATCGCCGGTTTTTCCTATTGAAGACATTTGACCATTTGACCGTTGTCGGTCTGCGCGAGTGGGTGGCGCTCCCGGATTTGGGAGTCGCGGGCCTGCGCGCAAAAATCGACACCGGCGCCAGCACCTCCAGCCTGCATGCCACCGATATCGAACCGTTCGAGCGCGACGGGGAACAGTGGGTGCGCTTTACTGCTCACTTGGGCACCGTGGTGCAACTGCGGCACCGGCGCTGCGAAGCACCGCTGGTGACGATGAAAACCATCAAAAGCTCCAACGGCCACGCGCAGATGCGTTACGTGGTCAGCACCACCCTGGCCCTCGGTGATCGGGTCTGGCGGGTCGAGTTCACTCTCGCCTGCCGCAAGTCCATGCGTTATCGCCTGTTACTCGGTTCCAAAGCCCTGATCGACGGCCAGTTGGTGGTCAATCCGGGCATTAAGTACGTACAAGACAAGCCGGTGTTCCCGGTATCTACCTCCTCCACAGGTGTTGCATGAAGATCGCTGTGCTGTCGCGGAACCCGCGTCTGTATTCCACTCGTCGTCTGGTCGAAGCCGGTACCGAGCGTGGCCATGAAATGGTGGTGATCGACACCCTGCGCGCCTACATGAACATCGCCAGCCACAAGCCGCAGATCCACTACCGCGGCAAGCCACTGGAGGGTTTCGACGCGGTGATCCCGCGGATCGGCGCGTCGGTGACGTTTTATGGCTGCGCGGTGTTGCGTCAGTTCGAAATGATGGGGGTGTTCCCGCTCAACGAATCGGTGGCCATCGCCCGCTCGCGGGACAAACTACGCTCGCTGCAATTGCTGTCACGCCGGGGAATCGGTTTGCCGGTCACCGGGTTTGCGCACTCCCCGGATGACATTCCCGACTTGATCGAGATGGTCAACGGCGCGCCGCTGGTGATCAAGGTGCTGGAAGGCACTCAGGGCATCGGCGTCGTGCTGTGTGAAACGGCGACGGCGGCGGAGTCGGTGATCGAGGCGTTCATGGGCCTCAAGCAAAACATCATGGTTCAGGAATACATCAAGGAAGCCGGCGGGGCGGACATTCGCTGCTTCGTGGTGGGCGACAAGGTGATCGCGGCGATGAAACGCCAGGCGAAGCCGGGGGAGTTTCGCTCCAACCTGCATCGCGGCGGCAGTGCCAGCCTGATCAAAATCACACCGGAAGAACGCATGACGGCGTTGCGCGCGGCGAAGGTCATGGGGTTGTCGGTGGCGGGTGTGGACATCCTGCGCTCCAATCACGGGCCGTTGGTGATGGAAGTGAACTCGTCGCCTGGGCTTGAAGGGATTGAAACCACCACCAGCAAGAACGTGGCGGGGATCATCATTGAGCATCTGGAGAAGAATGGTGGGCCGAATATGACGCGCACCAAAGGGAAAGGCTAATCCAGAGTTTTGTGGGCGGCCGCGAGGCCGCCTTCGCGAGCTGGCTCGCTCCCACAGTTGACCGCGTACTTATTCAGCAACTCGGTCTAAATGTGGGAGCGAGCCTGCTCGCGATGAGGCCCTTAGATGTCAGCTGTTAAACCGCACCCCGAGGCAACATAAGCCCCAACGGCAACCGCACCCGTGCTTCCAGCCCGCCACCGGACCGATTGCGCAGCTCAACATTCCCGCCATGCATCGAAGCAATCCGCTTCACGATCGCCAAGCCCAACCCGGTTCCCTTCCCGCCCCGGGCACGATCACCCCGGGTAAACGGGTTGAAAATCGCCTCCAGCTCCGACGGATCAATCCCTGCCCCACGGTCCATGACACTCAGCACCACATACGGCGCGCTGGTATCCCCGGACACATAAGCTGCCACCTCAACCCCGCTGCCCGCGTGATGCAAGGCGTTGCCAATCAGGTTGTTCAGCAGCCGCTTCATCGACACCCGACGCAACGGAAACGGCTGAATCGGCTCCAGGCGCAAGCGAACTTTCTCTTCATTCTGGTTGTACGGCGCCGCGACTTCGCGCACCAGATCGCTCAGGTCCACCTCTTCCACCGACTCGTCGCGACCATCGCGAATGAACGCCAGGAACTGGTCGAGAATCGCGTCCATGTCTTCGATATCGCGCACCATATCGTCCGTCAGGTCGCTGTGGTCTCCCATGAGCTCCAGAGACAACCGCAAACGGGTCAGCGGCGTGCGCAAGTCGTGGGAGACCCCGGCCAGCATCAATTCGCGCTCACGTCCCGCCTGTTCGACGTCTTCCGCCATCTGGTTGAAGGCGCGGTAAACCTCGGTCATTTCACTCGGCGTGTCGCTGATCGGCAGGCGCACGCTGCGGCCCTGGCCGAGTTGCCTCGCGGCATAGACCAGACGTTTCAATGGTTGATTGAGTTGGCTGACGAAGATCCACGCCGAGGCGGTGGACAGCAGACCGATAGCGAGGAACCAGCCGAGCACGTTCCAGATTTTCTGGCCACGCAACGGATGCGGGTAAAGCGGCACTTTCAGCCAGCCATCACCCAGGCTTGGCGCCCGGACCCATAGCGCCGGCGGTGAGTGCATGCGCAATCGAACTTCAGTATCGGCACCAAGCTCGGTTTGCATCTGACGCTGGTAGATCTCGCTGTACGGCCAATGCTGCTCACCCTCCGGCACGCCGGCACCTACTACCCGAATAAGGGGAACAGCATCGGCGATTTTCTTGCGGTTTTCTTCATCGGCAGCCCAATAGGCACGCAGCGTCAGGGCGACGCCGTGGCTGTATTGGCGGTCCACCAACACGTCTTCGTTCATCAACAGATAAACCAGGGTCAGCGCCTTGGAGAACAGGACGACGATCAGCACCAGCCAAAGGGTGCGGGAGAAGAAACTCTGGGGGAACCAAACGGGGGTTTTCATGGATAACCGCTACACACTTGCAGGAGCGAGCGATGCTCGCATATTGCGGATCGCGAGTCTGCGAGCAAGGTCATCTGACCCGTTGCCCGCAAGACCCGCTCCTACAAATCACCGATCACTTGGTGGCGGCGCCATCCGGAACGAACACGTAACCTACGCCCCAGACTGTCTGGATGTAACGCGGCTTGGACGGATCGGGCTCGATCATCCGGCGCAGACGGGAAATCTGCACGTCGATGGAACGCTCCAGGGCATCCCACTCGCGGCCACGGGCCAGGTTCATCAGTTTGTCGCGAGTCAGTGGCTGACGGGCGTTCATGACCAACGCCTTGAGCACCGCAAACTCACCGGTGGTGAGCATGTGCACTTCGTCACCGCGCTTGAGTTCGCGGGTGGCCAGGGACAGTTCGTAGTCACCGAAGGTCACGCTTTCGTCTTCGCTGCCCGGGGCACCCGGTACTGGAGCGGCCTGACGACGCAGGACCGCTTTGACACGCGCCATCAGCTCATCCGGGTTGAACGGCTTGGCCAGGTAATCGTCGGCACCCAGTTCGAGGCCCTTGATGCGGCTCAGCTCATCGCCCTTGGCGGTCAGCATGATGATCGGAATCTGGTTGTTCGCGGTGCGCAGGCGGCGGCAAGCGGTCAAGCCGTCTTCGCCGGGCAGCATCAGGTCGAGGACGACTAGGTTGAACACTTCACGCGCCAGCAGGCGATCCATTTGTTCCGTGTTCGGTACGGCGCGGGCGCGGTAGCCCTTGCTGACGAAAAAACGTTCCAGCAGGCTGCTCAGCCCTGGATCGTCGTCAACAATAAGAATTTTTTCGCCTTCAGCAATGTTTGCAGTGCTGCTCATTAGATGCTCCTTTGATCTCGGTGCGCATTATGGCGTAGCTGCCGTTATACGCACCGTGTGCATTGTTAGCAGATTTTTCCTTCATCGCCAGAAATCCGGCCTTTATGCCTACAGCCTGTGATGCCCCCGAATGACAGAACGCTGGTTATAATGCGCGGCCTTTTGTGTCAGGCAACGTCTGATCATTACTGTAGGTGGCCGTTTTTTATTTTCATGGCGCAGGCAGTAATTGTTCGATTTCACGGGTCAACGGGATACCTGTTGATCCAGGTAGCGGCGCAGGCCAGGCCGCTCAACCAGACTCGCCGAGCCCTTATCTCTGCGCCTGCGAGCCTGCTTTCACAATTTGTCAGGTGGTTTTATGGACAGCATCAACAGCCGCATCGCCGAGGAACTCGGTGTACGCCCACAACAGGTCGAAGCGGCCGTCGCGCTACTCGATGAAGGCTCTACCGTTCCCTTCATCGCCCGCTACCGGAAAGAAGTGACCGGCAGCCTCGATGACATCCAGCTGCGTCATCTGGAAGAGCGTCTGCGCTACCTGCGAGAACTCGACGAACGGCGTATCAGCATCCTTGCCAGCATCCAGGAACAAGGCAAGCTGACCCCGCAACTTGAACGCGACATTAAGCTCGCCGACACCAAGACCCGCCTCGAAGACTTGTACCTGCCGTACAAGCAGAAGCGCCGCACCAAGGGCCAAATCGCCCTGGAAGCCGGCCTCGGCGAGCTGGCCGACGGCCTGTTCAACGACCCGACCCTGACGCCAGACGCTGAAGCCGCGCGCTTCATCGATGCCGAAAAAGGCGTCGCCGATGTGAAGGCGGCCCTTGAAGGCGCCAAGTACATCCTGATGGAACGCTTCGCCGAAGACGCCGGCTTGCTGGACAAGCTGCGCAGCTACCTCAAGCAGGAAGCGACTCTCAGTGCCCGCGTGATCGCCGGCAAGGAAGAGGAAGGCTCCAAGTTCCGCGACTACTTCGAACACGACGAACCGCTGAAAAGCATGCCGTCGCACCGCGCGCTGGCGATTTTCCGTGGCCGCAACGAAGGCATTCTGAGTTCGGCGCTGAAAGTCGGCGACGAACTGCCGGGCGCCATGCACCCGTGCGAAGGCATGATCGGCCAGCAATTCGGCATTCAGAACCAGAACCGCGCCGCCGACAAATGGCTGGGCGAAGTGGTGCGCTGGACCTGGAAGGTCAAGCTCTACACCCACCTCGAAACCGACCTGCTGGGCGAACTGCGCGATGGCGCGGAAACCGAAGCGATCAACGTGTTCGCGCACAACCTGCACGATTTGCTGCTGTCGGCGCCGGCTGGCCCGCGTGCCACACTGGGCCTCGACCCGGGCCTGCGCACCGGTTGCAAGGTGGCCGTGGTCGATTCCACCGGCAAGCTGCTGGATCACGCCACGGTTTACCCGCACGTGCCGCACAACAAATGGGACCAGACCATCGCGATTCTGGCGGCCCTGTGCGCCAAGCATGCAGTGGACCTGATCGCCATCGGCAACGGCACCGCCAGTCGCGAAACCGACAAGCTGGCCGCTGAACTGATCAAAAAATACCCAGCCATGAAGATGACCAAAGTCATGGTCTCCGAGGCCGGCGCATCGGTTTACTCGGCGTCGGAACTGGCTTCGAAGGAGTTCCCGGACCTCGACGTGTCGATCCGTGGCGCGGTGTCGATTGCCCGTCGCCTGCAGGATCCACTGGCTGAACTGGTGAAAATCGATCCGAAATCCATCGGCGTCGGCCAGTACCAGCACGACGTGTCGCAGCTGAAACTGGCGCGCGGCCTGGACGCAGTGGTCGAAGACTGCGTGAACGCCGTGGGCGTCGACGTGAACACCGCCTCCGTGGCGCTGCTGGCCCGCATCTCCGGCCTCAACGCGACCTTGGCGCAAAACATCGTCAGCCACCGCGACGAGCACGGCGCGTTCAAAACCCGTGCGGCGTTGAAGAAAGTCGCGCGTCTAGGCGAGAAAACCTTCGAACAGGCCGCTGGCTTCCTGCGCGTCATGAACGGCGACAACCCGCTGGATTCGTCTGCGGTTCACCCGGAAGCCTATCCGCTGGTCCAGCGCATCGCTGCTGAAACCGACCGCGACATTCGCTCGCTGATCGGCGACGCCAGCTTCCTCAAGCGTCTTGATCCGAAAAAGTACACCGACGAAACCTTCGGCCTGCCAACAGTCACCGACATCCTGCAAGAGCTGGAAAAACCTGGCCGCGATCCGCGTCCCGAGTTCAAGACCGCCGAGTTCCAGGAAGGCGTCGAAGACCTCAAGGACCTGCAGCTGGGGATGATCCTCGAAGGTGTGGTGACCAACGTGACCAACTTCGGTGCTTTCGTCGACATCGGCGTGCATCAAGACGGTTTGGTGCACATCTCTGCGCTTTCGGAGAAGTTCATCAAGGATCCGCGTGAAGCGGTGAAGGCCGGTGACGTGGTGAAAGTGAAGGTCATGGAAGTCGACATCCCGCGCAAACGCGTGGGCCTGTCGATGCGCATGAGCGACACGCCGGGCGAGAAAATCGACGGTGCCCGTGGTGCGCGTCCGGGTTCGGCACCACGCCAGTCCCAGAACACCGCACCGCGTAAAGAAACCACGGCAGCGGCTCCGGCCAACAACGCCATGGCTTCGCTGTTCGCCAACGCCAAGCAGCTGAAGAAACGCTGATGGACATCCCGGCCGGGCTGACCGAAAGCGCTTTTTTCAAGTTGCTGGGGTGTCGCTTGCACAGTCTGGAGACCGGGGTGGCGCAAGTCGCCCTCGGGCTTGCACCAGAACTGCGCAATCGCGGCGGCAAGCTGCACGGCGGGGCCTTGTTCAGTCTGGTGGACATTGCCATGGGGCTGGCCTGTTCCAGCACCCACGGCTTTGACCAGCAGAGCGCGACCATCGAGTGCAAGATCAACTACATCCGCGCCGTCGCCGACGGTGAAGTGATGTGCACGGCGCGGGTGATCCACCCGGGCCGCCGCACGCTTGTAGTCGAAGCCGACGTGATGCAAGGCGACAAACTCGTCGCAAAAGCACAAGGCACGTTCGCTGTCCTGTAGCTAGTAATCATCAATTTGAGTTAATTTCGGCGCTGTGACCGCAGCGTCGGAGTTTCCTGTGGGAGTGAGCCTGCTCGCGATTGCGGTGTGCCAAACGACTTAAACGTTGACTGACACTCCCTAATCGCGAGCAGGCTCACTCCTACAGAGGATTGCGGCGTTCGATCCTTGGCCGGCTGCCGGTAGTTCTGTGCGGCTCGAAAACCAGGCGAAAACGCCAGTTTCAACTTCACCCTTGTAGACCGTCTTGCCCACCCCCATATTGGGGCGACTGACGCGTGAAGGAATCCAACTTGAGCGAACTTCTCAACCGCCGCCTGGCTCTGCTCGGCGAGCGCGCTAACCTCTCTCTGCTCGAACAGTGCCTTCACGGCATCGAACGTGAATGCCTGCGCGTGACCGGCGAAGGTCGCCTGGCGCAAACGCCGCACCCGGAAGAATTGGGTTCCGCGCTGACCAACGAACAAATCACCACCGACTATTCCGAGTCGCTGCTGGAGTTCATCACGCCCGCCCTGCCCGATCCGGCGGATACGCTGGCGAGCCTGGACAAGATCCACCGTTTTGCCTACAGCAAGCTCGGCAACGAGTACCTGTGGAGTCCATCGATGCCGTGCCCGTTGCCGGCCGAGGAAGACATCCCGATCGCCTATTACGGCACCTCCAACATCGGTCAGCTCAAGTACGTCTACCGCAAGGGCCTGGCCCTGCGCTACGGCAAGACCATGCAGTGCATCGCCGGGATCCACTACAACTTTTCCCTGCCGGAAAAGCTCTGGCCGCTGCTTAAAGAGGCCGAAGGCTTTGTCGGCACCGACCGCGACTATCAATCGTCGGCCTACATCGCCCTGATCCGTAACTTCCGTCGCTACAGCTGGCTGCTGATGTACCTGTTCGGTGCTTCGCCAGCGCTGGACGCCGGTTTCCTGCGTGGCCGCTCGCATCAGTTGGAACAACTGGATCCGGACACCTTGTACTTGCCGTACGCCACCAGCCTGCGCATGAGTGACCTGGGTTACCAGAGCAACGCCCAGGCCGGTTTGACGCCGTGCTACAACGATCTGGCCAGTTACACCGACAGCCTGCGCAAAGCGGTCGCAACGCCGTACGCGCCGTACGTCGAAATCGGCACGCATCAGGACGGTGAGTGGGTTCAGCTCAACACCAACATCCTGCAGATCGAAAACGAGTACTACTCCAACATCCGCCCGAAACGCGTGACCTACACCGGCGAACGGCCGATCCAGGCGCTGGTGGCCCGCGGCATTCAGTACGTTGAAGTGCGTTGCCTGGACATCAACCCGTTCCTGCCGATGGGCATCGACCTGCCGGAATCGCGTTTCCTCGACGCGTTCCTGCTGTATTGCGCGTTGAACGACAGCCCGCTGCTGACCAACACCTCCTGCGGCAACGCGACCTCGAACTTCCTCAGCGTGGTCAAGGAAGGTCGCCGTCCGGGCCTGCAACTGCAACGCGACGGTCATCCGGTGGACCTGAAAGAGTGGGCCAGCGAGTTGCTGGAGAAGATTGCACCCCTGGCGGCGATGCTGGATCAGAGTCATGGCGGTGATGCGCATAGCAAGGCGCTGGATGCGCAGCTGGCCAAGGTCAAGGATCCATCGCTGACGCCATCGGCCCAGGTGCTGGCGGCGATGGCTGAACACAAGGAGAGCTTTGCTCAATTCTCCCTGCGTCAGAGCCAGGCACATGCGGAGTATTTCCGCAGCGAGCCGCTTTCAAGTGAAGACCAGGCGAAATTTGAAGACCGGGCGCGTTCGTCGCTGGCCGAGCAAGTGGAGCTGGAGCAGAACGAAGTCGGCGATTTCGATGTGTTTGTCGGGTCGTATCAGGCGAGCATTTTGGCCATCAGCAACTAAGCGGCGCCTGTTAAAAGATCGCAGCCTTCGGCAGCTCCTACGGGACGGTGCCAGGGTTGCGATTTTTTTTGCCCGTATCACGCAATTTCGAATTCGCACGCTACCTTTGTAGGAGCTGCCGCAGGCTGCGATCTTTTGATCCTTTAGAATTTTCCGCTCATAAGCTCATTCGAAAAAGTTATTTATTTTCGGATTCTTATATCATTTAGTCTCCTTTCCACGCCGACTCTCGGTCGCCTGACAAGGAGCTTCTCAATGAAACTGACTTTCCCCCTTCGCCTCCTGGCGGCCGCATCTTTGGCTGCGGTGAGTTTCTTTGCCCAGGCGGCTGACGTCACCGTCGCCTACCAGACCACCGTTGACCCGGCGAAAGTCGCCCAGGCCGACGGCGCGTACGAAAAAGCCACCAACGCCAAAATCGACTGGCGCAAATTCGACAACGGCGCCGACATCATCGCCGCCATCGCTTCCGGCGACGTGCAGATTGGCTACCTCGGTTCCAGCCCCCTGACGGCAGCAATCACTCGCAAAGTCCCGGTAGAAACGTTCCTCATCGCCACGCAGATCGGCGCTGCTGAAGCCTTGGTTGCTCGCGACGGCTCCGGGATCAAAACCCCACAAGACCTGATCGGCAAGAAAATCGCCGTGCCGTTCGTTTCCACCGGCCACTACAGCCTGCTGGCCGCGCTGAAGCACTGGAACATCGACCCATCGAAAGTCACCGTCCTCAACCTCGCCCCGCCAGCCATCATTGCTGCGTGGAAACGCGGTGACATCGACGCCACTTACGTGTGGGACCCCGCCCTGGGTGTCGCCAAGGAAAACGGCAAAGTGCTGATCACTTCCGGTGAACTGGCCAAGTTCGGCGCACCGACCTTTGATGCCTGGATCGTGCGTAAAGACTTCGCCGAGAAGCACCCGGAAATCGTCACCGCGTTCGCCAAAGTGACCCTCGATGCCTACGCCGATTACCGTAAAGACCCGAAAGCCTGGCTCGCCAACCCATCCAATGTCGACAAGCTGGTGAAACTCTCCGGCGCCAAGGCCAGCGACATTCCATTACTGCTGCAAGGCAACGTCTTCCCGCTGGCGGCTGACCAAGTGATCACCCTCGGCGCGCCGACCACCAAGGCCATCACCGACACCGCCGCGTTCCTGAAAGAACAAGGCAAGGTTGAAGCCGTGCTGCCGGACTACGCTCCCTACGTCAGCGCCAAATACATCACCAACTGATCGGAGTTAACCGCGATGGCTTTGCTTCAGCTGGAGCGCATCAGCGCACAGTACCCCGGCGCCGCCGAACCGGTACTGGCGGATATTTCCCTGAGCCTTGGGCCCCAGCAGTTGCTGGTCGCCCTCGGCCCGTCCGGCAGTGGCAAGACCTCGCTGTTGAACCTGATTGCCGGTTTCGTCGAGCCCAGCGCCGGGCGCATCACCCTTGATGGCGTGCCGGTCAAAGGCCCGAGTGCCGAACGCGGCGTGGTGTTCCAGGACGATGCCCTGCTGCCTTGGCAGGACGTGCTGGCCAACGTCGGTTTCGGCCTGGAACTGGCCGGCATTGCGCGGGAAAAACGTGAACTGCGCGCCCGGGAAATGCTCGCCTTGGTGGACCTTTCCGGTTTCGAAAACCGCCGAATCTGGCAACTCTCGGGCGGCCAGAAGCAACGTGTCGGTCTGGCCCGCGCCCTCGCGGCTGATCCGCGCGTTTTGCTGATGGACGAGCCCTTCGGCGCCCTCGATGCCTTCACCCGCGAACAGATGCAGGAGTTGCTGCTGCAAGTCTGGCAGCGCACCGCAAAACCGGTATTTCTGATTACCCACGACATCGAAGAAGCAGTGTTTCTCGCCACGGACCTGATTCTGCTGGCGCCGAATCCAGGGCAAATCGTCGAACGCCTGAGCCTGGATTTCGGTCAGCGTTACGCCGCCGGGGAGTCGGCTCGATCGATCAAGTCTGACCCGCGCTTTATCGAAACCCGCGAACACGTGCTCGCCAAAGTGTTCTCCCAACGCAGCGCCGCCCAGCGGCAGGAGCGCGCATGAGTACCTATGAAATTCCCGCCGCGACGGTGAAGTCGAGTTCGACGGTAATTACGCTACGTCGCAGTTTGAACACGCGCTGGATCAGCGTACTGACGCTGGTCGCTCTCGTTGCCATTTGGTGGGCCGTCACCGCCACAGGAATGATCGAGCCACTGTTCCTGCCGCCACCGTCCGCCGTGCTGCAAAAAGGCTGGCTGCTGGTGACCACCGGCTACATGGATTCAACGTTGTGGCAGCACTTGGGCGCGAGTCTCAGCCGTATTGGCCTGGGCCTGGGCTTCGCGGTGCTGACCGCCGTGCCGGTCGGCATCGCCATCGGCCACAACCGCATCGCTCGCGGCATTCTCGATCCGCTGATCGAGTTCTACCGCCCAATTCCACCGCTGGCTTATTTGCCGCTGATCGTGATCTGGTGCGGCATCGGTGAGCTGTCGAAAGTCTTGCTGATCTACCTGGCGATCTTCGCCCCGATCGCCATCGCTACGGCGACCGGCGTGCGTACCGTCGACCCGGCCAAATTGCGCGCGGCGCAGTCGTTAGGCGCGACCCGGGCGCAGTTGATTCGCCATGTGATTCTGCCGAGTGCGTTGCCGGACATTTTGACTGGCGTGCGGATTGGCTTGGGTGTGGGTTGGTCGACACTGGTCGCCGCCGAATTGATCGCCGCCACCAGTGGCTTGGGCTTTATGGTGCAGTCGGCCGCGCAGTTCCTGGTCACCGATGTGGTGGTGCTGGGGATTCTGGTGATCGCGCTGATCGCCTTCGCCATGGAGATGGGCTTGCGCGCCTTGCAACGCAAACTGGTGCCGTGGCATGGCCAGGCTCACTGAAGCTTTGAATGTGGGAGCAACTGCCTTGATACCCCCCTTTTTTGGATCAACCCTGTAGGAGCTGTCGAGTGAAACGAGGCTGCGATCTTTTGATCTTGCTCTCTAAAAACAACATCAAAAGATCGCAGCCTTCGGCAGCTCCTACAGGTGCGGTGTCCCCCCCAGAATTGAAGAGAACACCATGAGCAACCTGACCATCGTCCCCTTAAGCTACGCCCTCGGCGCACACATCAGCGGCGTCGACATCAGCCAGCCACTGAACCTGGAACAGCGCGACGCCATCGAGCAGGCGCTGCTCAAACATCAAGTGTTGTTCTTCCGCGATCAGCCGATCACACCCCAGCAGCAGGCACGTTTCGCCGCCAATTTCGGCGACCTGCACATTCACCCGATCTACCCGAATGTGCCGGAACAGCCCGAAGTACTGATCCTCGACACCGCCGTCACCGACGTACGCGACAATGCGATCTGGCACACCGACGTAACCTTCCTGCCGACCCCAGCCATGGGCGCGGTACTCAGTGCCAAGTTGTTGCCGGAGTTTGGTGGCGACACGCTGTGGGCCAGCGGTATTGCGGCATATGAAGCGTTGTCCGCACCGATGAAAACCTTGCTCGAAGGGCTGACCGCGACCCACGACTTCACCCGCTCGTTCCCGCTGGAGCGCTATGGCAACACGCCGCAAGCCTTGGCCCAGTGGGAAGAAGCGCGCAGGAAAAACCCGCCGTTGTCACACCCGGTGATCCGCACTCATCCGGTGAGCGGACGCCGGTCGTTGTTCGTCAATGAAGGCTTCACGTCGAAGATCAATGAGCTCTCGGAAACCGAAAGTGAGGTGATTCTGAAGTTTCTGTTTGCCCACGCCACACGGCCGGAATTTACCATTCGCTGGCGTTGGCAAAAGGACGACGTGGCGTTTTGGGACAACCGCGTGACACAGCATTACGCCGTGGATGATTACCGGCCGGCCCGGCGGGTGATGCAGCGGGCGACGGTGTTGGGGGATGTGCCGTTCTTCCGGTGAACCCTGAAGTTCTTTATTGGCTTTGATGGCCTCTTCGCGAGCAAGCCCGCGCCCACATTTGATCTCTTTAGTTCACAAATTCTGTGTCCACTGGAATCTAATGTGGGAGCGGGCTTGCTCGCGAAGGCAATCTGACAGGCGCCAAAGGTTCTGGCGCCGAATACTTACTCAGCCGTCGAAGGCTTCTCCCAAAGATTGACCCCACCCTCTTGGGCAAACCGGTCAATTTCCGCCAATTCCTCCGCGCTAAAGCTCAGATTCTTCAACGCCCCGACGTTCTCGATAATCTGCTCCGGCCGGCTCGCACCGATCAGCGCCGACGTCACGCGTGGATCGCGTAACGTCCACGCCAATGCCAGCTGTGCCAGGCTCTGACCGCGGCGCTTGGCGATCTCATTCAGCGCACGCACATGAGCGATGTTGGCTTCGGACAGATGCGCCGCCTGCAACGAACCACCCCCCGGACGATTGACCCGCGCATCAGCCGGCACACCATTCAGGTACTTGTCAGTCAACAACCCCTGAGCCAGCGGCGTGAACGCAATCACACCCGTACCGAGTTCGTCCGTCGTATCCAGCAGGTCTTTTTCCACCCAACGATTGAGCAGGTTGTAAGCCGGTTGGTGAATCAGCAACGGGACTTTCCACTCTTTCAGCAGCGCGGCCATTTCACGGGTTTTAACGCCCGAGTAGGAAGAGATACCGATGTACAACGCCTTGCCCTGTTGCACGGCGGTGGCCAGTGCGCTGGCGGTTTCTTCCAGCGGCGTGTCCGGGTCAAAGCGGTGGGAATAGAAGATGTCCACGTAGTCCAGGCCCAAGCGCTGCAGGCTTTGATCAAGACTGGCCAGCACGTATTTGCGCGAACCGCCGCCCTGACCATAAGGCCCGGCCCACATGTCCCAACCGGCCTTGCTGGAGATGATCAGCTCGTCGCGATACTGCTTGAAATCTTCACGCAACAAACGACCGAAATTGATCTCGGCACTGCCATACGGCGGGCCGTAGTTGTTGGCCAGGTCGAAATGGTTGATGCCAAGATCAAACGCGGTACGCAGCAACGAGCGCTGGGTGTCGATCGGCGTACTGTCGCCAAAGTTGTGCCACAGACCCAGCGACAGTGCCGGCAGCACCAGACCGCTGCGACCCACGCGGCGGTAAGGGATGGAGTCGTAGCGGTTTTCGGCAGCGGTGTAGGTCATCGAATCCTCTCTTGTCTGTCTTGAAGTTGGTATCGACTGCTTCGCAAGTTGCCCAGCATACGCCCAGACAAACGCCGATAAACCTCGGACTCGAGAAAATGCTGAAACGTTTCACATATTTCATCTTTACCGCCAGTTGATCGTTCCCACGCTCTGCGTAGGAGCGATCAACATTTACGCCGACAACTCACGCAGGGCAGCGGCAGCCAAAAAGCCAGACCTTGAGCTGTACCGCTGATCCCGTCTGACTGTTTGATCGATACGCTCAAGCAACTGCTCAGGCAGCGTGGCATTGAAGCGCACCGACTTGCCGAAGTAAGGCGTGATATCAAATTCAACCACCCCCCACACGCCGCCCGCGTAATCAGGGTTATCAAGATGAGCGTCGATCTCATGCACCTGCGGCAGCGGATCGCCATCAGCCACCAGGCCTTCGTAGTGCAACGACAACGCTTCCTTCACGTTTTCAAATGCCTGCGCCACAGTACCGCCTGCGGAGAAGCAACCCGGCACGTCCGGGATAATTACTCCGTATTCTGAGTCGGCATCCTTGTGCAGAACGACCGGGAATTTCATTTTCGGTGAATCCCTTTTCCAGCAAGTTGATGCGGCGAACTATAGGCAAAAACGCAGCACCAATACCCACAACACACATCCTGAAACGATCTGTGGAACCGCGGCTACTGCGCCCCCGCAAACACTTCCCCCAGCCAATCCACAAACACCCGAACCCGTGGCGACATGTGTCGGTTGTGCGGATACAACACCGAAACCGGCATCGGCGGTGGTGGCGTGTCGATCAGGACTTCCTGCACCAAGCCTTGGGAAATCTGCGTGTCCATTCGGTAATGCGGGCACTGGATCAGGCCCAGCCCGGCAATCGCCGACGCCGCATAAATTTCCGCGCCGAATACTGAAAGCGCGCCATCGATAGCCACTTCCTTCAGTTCGCCATCCACCATGAATTCGAACGGAAACAACTTGGCAGTCGTGCGCGAGACGTAGTTCACGGCACGATGATGTTTCAGATCGTCGAGGCTTTTCGGTTCGCCGTATTTGCGCAGGTACGCGGGGCTGGCGCAGGTGATTTGGCGCAAGTTGGCGACGCGGCGGCCGATCAGCGCGGAGTCGCCCAAGGTGCCGGCGCGCAGCACGCAGTCGACGCCTTCAGCGATCAGGTCGACAAAGCGGTCGGCCTCGCTGATGGACAGTTCGATGTCCGGGTAGCGCGCCATGAACTGCGGCAACGCCGGGATAACGAAGTGCTTGGCCAGCGTGCCATGCAAATCCACGCGCAACCGGCCCTTCGGTGCGACGCTACGGAATGCCAGTTCGGCTTCTTCCAGCTCCGCCAGCAGCTGCACGCAACGCAGGTAGTACGCCTCGCCATCCAGCGTAGGTCGCACCTTGCGGGTGCTTCGCTCCAGTAAACGCGTCCCGAGCCAGGCTTCGAATTGATTCAGCGTGTGGGTCAGCGTCGCCCGCGGCAGGTTCAGGTCGTCGGCAGCCAGCGTGAAGCTGCTGCGCTCGTAGATGCGCACGAAAACCTTCATCGCTTTGACTTGATCCACGCGGGTCTCCTGGCGGTCGATTGTTGGCGATTATTGAACAGTCAAGGCAACTCTCGTGCATTTATCAGCCTGAGTAAACATGTGAATCTGGCTTCACCCCAAGCCATCAACTTCATAGGAATCACCGCCATGACTAACCCAACTTCAAAAGTTGCCATCGTGACCGGCGCCTCCCGCGGCATCGGCGCGGTGATCGCCAAACAACTGGCCAACCAAGGTTTCGCGGTCGCCATCAACTACGCCAGCAGTGCCACTGAAGCTTCAAAACTGGTCGTCGAATTGCGTCAGGCCGGCCACCAGGCCATAGCGATCAAGGCGGATGTAGCGAACGCCGACGACGTACGCCGGCTGTTCGACGAGACCGAAACGCAACTGGGCAAAGTCGATGTGCTGGTGAACAACGCCGGCATCCTTAAAGTCCTGCCGCTGGCGCAACACACGGATGAGCTGTTCGATCAGAACTTCAACATTCACGCTCGCGGCACGTTCAACACCCTGCGTGAAGCCGCCACTCGCCTGAACGCTGGCGGACGGATCATCAACTTCTCCAGCAGCACCGTCGGCATGAACCTGCCGGGCTACGCGGTATACATCGCCAGCAAAGCAGCGGTGGAATCCCTGACCCAGGTGTTCGCCAAGGAAATGCGCGGTCGCAACATCACCGTCAACGCCGTGGCCCCCGGTCCGGTGGCTACCGACCTGTTCCTGCACGGCAAGAGCGAAGAGCAGATCCAGACCTTCGCCAAGATGGCCCCGCTGGAACGTCTGGCTCAGCCAGAAGACATCGCCCGCGTTGTGTCTTTCCTGGTCGGTCCTGATGCGGCGTGGATCAACGGGCAAATCCTGCGCGTCAACGGCGGGCTGGTTTAACTATGCTCATTTGACACCGCAGCGCCCCTATCGCGAGCAGGCTCGCTCCCAGAGGATTGCGACGACCTTGTGGGAGCGAGCCTGCTCGCGAAGGCGGCCCCAAAAGCAACACACATTCGAAGGGCGGAACACACCATGCACACCACCATCATCATCACCTTCGGCCTGATCCTGCTGGCGCTGATGTTGTTCATCGGCGAAAAAATCGGCTTCAGCCAACAGACTCTGACCTACAGCTTCGTGGTCCTGTGGCTGGCGCTGACGTTGATCAACGGTGCCGTTGGCATGGTCACGGCCGGCCAGTCACTGAGTTCGGAACTGATGATCGGCACGGTGGTGTTCAGTGTGCCGGTGGCGGCGCTGGTGCTGTACATGGTGTTAAGCGCCGAGACCTGAAAAGGCCCGGCGCCATCGGTTCTCGATCAACGCACCAAATGCAGGAACTGCAGGTGCCGCTCGTACTGATCAAGGATGTCGTTGATGATCTGTTCCTTGGTGTAACCCACCAGATCGTAGTCCTGACTGCCTTCGCTCAAATGCACTTCGGCCCGGTAATAACGACGGTTGTTGAGTTCCTTGGAACCCATGCCGCCACGGGCGAAGGACGGCGTGAAGTAGCCGCGCATCTGCACCTGATAGATGAACGGACGCTCCTCGCCATGACCGATTTCCAGGCTGACGTTGTCGTTGGTCGGGTCCGGCTGAGTGACCACCTTCAACCCCTTCTCGACGAACACCGCCGAGACTTCTTCAATCGCCGGGCGCACCGTCGTATCGAGGAAGCGATAGACCTCATCCCGTGACGGGAAATGCACGGCCTGACTCAGGCGTTGACGCCAGCCGCCACGCCGCGATCCGGACACCGGCGCCAGCGAATGCAGTTGCGCGATCTGCTTCTGCGACTCCAGGTAGAACGCCTTGTGCAGCCCCCACATCATCAGCAGCAAGATCATCGAGAACGGCAACGAGGTCAGCACCACCGCTGACTTCAGCGCATCGATGCTGCCGGAGAACAGCAGCGCACTGGTCACCAGCGCGGTCATCGCGCCCCAGAACACTCGCAGCCATTTCGGCCCGTCTTCATCGGGATTTCCGCCCTTGGCGGACAGCGTCGACAGCACCACGGTGCCGGAATCGGCAGACGTCACGAAGAACACGAAGCTGATGAACACCGTGACCGCGATGACGGTTTTGCTCCACGGATAGGTTTCCAGCAGCAGGTAGAGGGTCATCGATGGGTTTTCGATGGCCGACATGCCGAGCGCGCTCATGCCATGGTTGAGGACTTGATCGATGGCGCTGTTGCCGAAGATCGACATCCACGCGAGGGTGAAGCCGAGCGGAATCAACAGCACGCCGAAGACGAATTCGCGGATGGTCCGGCCACGGGAAATCCGTGCGATGAACAGGCCCACGAACGGCGACCATGCAATCCACCAGGCCCAATAGAACACCGTCCAGCCGCCCAGCCAGTCACTGGGTTTGTCGTAGGCGTAGAGGTCGAAACTCTTCATCGGCAAGGCGCCGAGGTAGTCGCCGATGTTCTGGATCAGAGTGTTGAGCAGGTGCTGGGTCGGGCCGGCGAACAACACGAACAGCAGCAGCGCGCAGGCCAGCAGCATGTTGATGTCGGACATCACGCGCACGCCTTTATCGACACCAGACACGGCAACGATGATCGCCGCGCCCATCATCAGCGTGATCAGGCCGACCTGAATCCACTGGGTGTGGGCGATGCCGAACAAGTAGTCCAGACCCGAGTTGAGGTGCAACACGCCAAAGCCCATGTCGGCGCCGAGGCCGAACACCGTGGCGATAATGCCGAAGCCGTCCACCGCGTAACCGATGGGGCCGTTGATGCGCTTGCCGATCAGCGGATAGAGCGCCGAACGCAGGGCCAGTGGCAGGTTATGTCGATAAGCGAAGTAGGCCAGCGCCATGCCGACAAAGGCGAACACACCCCAGCCGTGCAGGCCCCAGTGCAGAAACAGAATCTGCATCGCCTGACGCGCGGCATCCGCCGTGCCGGCCTCGCCTTGCGGGGGTTGCGCCAAATGGGTCAGCGGTTCGGACACGCAAAAGAAGAACAGCGTGATGCTGATCCCGGCGGCGAACAGCATGCCGGCCCAGGACAGGTAGCTGAATTCGGGTTCGTCGTGGTCGGCACCGAGCTTGATCTTGCCGTAGCCGGACAAGGCGGTGACCACCACGAAGACCAGATACAGGGTCATCGCGAGCATGTAGTACCAGCCGACCGTGTTGGCCGCCCAGTTTTGCGCTTCCAGAAGCCAGGCGCCGGCCTGTTCAGGCATGGCGATGACGATGATGCCGAACAACAAAATGAACGTCGCCGAGAAGTAAAACACCGGCGGATTCATGCGGACCTGACCGCTTGCAGGGGTGGGCGATGCACTCATGAAAGGTGCACCTCAAGGGGGTGAAACAGGGCAATCAATAACGGACTCGGCAAAGGCAAGCCTCCTGTTGTGAGCGGGCAGCAAACCGGCGGTTTAACTTGAATGAGCGTTCAAGTTAAACATGAATAGCGTGCTAAGGACTAATCGCAAGGCTCGGCGGTGCTGTTCGTACGCTAGCTCAAGGATGGGTATGACGTGGGGTTTGGGGGATTTTGTAGGAGCTGTCGAGTGAAACGAGGCTGCGATCTTTTGATCTTGCTCTTTAAAAACAACATCAAAAGATCGCAGCCTCGTTTCACTCGACAGCTCCTACAGCCAGCGAAGACTGTTTATCTGTCACAAAAGCCGGGGGGTTACTTCTGCGTCCCGTCATCATGCTGCAGATTCGCCTGAGTCAGGTTGCTCCCCGCCGGCACGCTGCGGGTCAGCCAGACATTGCCGCCAATGGTCGAACCCTTGCCGATGGTAATTCGCCCCAGAATCGTCGCACCGGCATAGATCACCACGTCATCCTCGACAATCGGATGTCGCGGCTGCCCCTTCTGCAACTGACCGTCTTCATCCGCCGGGAAGCGCTTGGCGCCCAACGTCACGGCCTGATAAATCCGCACGCGCTCGCCAATGATGGCGGTCTCGCCGATCACCACACCCGTCCCGTGATCAATGAAGAAGCTGCGACCAATCTGCGCGCCAGGGTGAATGTCGATGCCGGTGGCCGAGTGGGCGATTTCCGCGCTGATCCGTGCCAGCAGCGGCAATCCGGCGCGGTACAAATGGTGGGCCAGACGATGGTGAATCACCGCCAGAATCCCCGGATAGCACAGCAACACTTCATCGACACTGCGAGCCGCCGGATCGCCGTGATAGGCCGCCAGCACGTCGGTGTCGAGCAGACTGCGCAGCCCCGGCAATGCGAGGGCGAAGTCCTGAATGATCTGAATCGTTTTGGCCTCGACTTCGGTGTCGGCCTGGGCACTGTGGCGAGCGGCGTAGCGCAATTCGAGTCGCGCCTGAGCCAGCAACGCGTTCAACGCAACGTCCAGCGTGTGGCCGACGTAGAAGTCTTCACTCTCCTCGCGCAAATCCACCGGGCCGAGGCGCATCGGGAACAACGCGCCGCAGAGGGCTTCGAGAATCTCTGCCATGGCCGCTCGGGAAGGCAACTCGCGACCGCCCTGTTCGGTGCTGGCGCGGCCATTTTGTACCCGCCACTGATCACGCGCGGTGCGCAATTGACTGACGATGGTCTGCAGTTGCCAATGACTGGAACGCTCGCTCACGGTAAAAACTCCTCACGGGCGGCCGGACTGTCTGGCCGCGTTAACCGCGATTACTTTACGGCATGGTCTGGAAGCCAAATTAAGAACCGATTGTGCTGTGCTCAGCACTTTTTGGCATAAGGCCGATTGGCAGTTGCCCCGCTAAATAGCCGTGCCTATAGTCCTGTCATCTCCCTCCGCCAGTACGGACCCCATGATCAAACAACAGCTTGCCCGCTTTAGCCGTCTCGACCTGCTCGGTCATCCTACCGCCCTGGAAAAACTCGAACGCCTGTCGACCTGGCTGGGCCGCGACGTGTACGTCAAGCGTGATGACCTGACGCCGCTGGCGATGGGCGGCAACAAGTTGCGCAAACTTGAATACCTGGCGGCCGATGCACTGGCACAAGGCGCCGACACCTTGATCACCGCTGGCGCGCTTCAGTCCAACCACGTGCGCCAGACTGCCGCCATTGCGGCCAAGCTTGGCCTGGGCTGCGTAGCCTTGCTGGAAAACCCTCTCGGCACCGACGACGCTAACTATGTCGGCAACGGCAATCGGCTGTTGCTGGACCTGTTCGACGCCAAGGTTGAGTTGGTGGAAAACCTCGACAACGCCGACGAACAACTACAGGCCCTGGCCGACCGTCTACGCAACAACGGCAAGAAGCCGTATCTGGTGCCAATTGGTGGTTCGAATGCATTGGGCGCTTTGGGTTATGTGCGTGCCGGGCTGGAATTGGCCGAGCAGATCAAGGACACCGGGCTGACATTCGCCGCCGTGGTTCTGGCTTCGGGCAGCGCCGGGACCCATAGCGGCCTGGCGTTGGCGTTGAGTGAAGCACTGCCGGATTTGCCAGTGATTGGTGTCACGGTTTCTCGCAGCGAAGAAGACCAACGCCCGAAAGTCCAAGGTCTGGCCGAGCGCACTGCCGAGCTGCTGGGCGTGAGCCTGCCAGCGAGTTTCAAGGTCGAGTTGTGGGACGAGTATTTCGGCCCGCGCTACGGCGAACCGAATGCCGGGACGTTGGCCGCCGTGAAGCTGGTGGCGAGTCAGGAAGGTTTGCTGCTGGACCCGGTTTACACCGGCAAGGCCATGGCGGGATTGCTCGATGGCATCGGCCGCCAGCGCTTCAATGATGGCCCGATCATCTTCCTGCACACCGGTGGGGCGCCGGCACTGTTTGCCTACAAAGACTTTTTGTAGCCGATCACTTAGCTCAAAAAAGAATAACAAAGTTGATATTTATTATTTTCCTATCTAAAAGCGTCGTCATATAGTCACGCCGCAGGCGAATTTGCAGCGAGACGCATACGATGCTTTAGGGCAGGATATTGCAGTCGTTCAAATCCCGAATTTGCCAACATTCCTAAAAGCGTCTTCATAAGAAAACACAGGGGCTTGTCATGAATTTTTCCGCACTACGACGAAATCTGCTGGTAGGTTCGCTGGGCCTGGCGCTGAGCGCCGGTCTGCTGGGGCAAGCGGTTGCCGGTGAGCAGCTGCAAAAAATCAAAGACGCTGGCGTGATCAACGTTGGCCTGGAAGGCACTTACCCACCGTTCAGTTTCGTCGACGCCGACGGCAAACTGGCCGGCTTCGAAGTCGAGTTTTCCGAAGCCCTGGCCAAAGAGCTGGGCGTGAAGGTCAAACTGCAGCCGACCAAATGGGACGGCATCCTCGCAGCCCTGGAATCCAAGCGTCTGGACGCCGTGATCAACCAGGTGACCATCTCCGAAGAGCGCAAGAAGAAGTATGACTTCTCCGAGCCGTACACCGTTTCCGGGATTCAGGCGCTGGTGCTGACCAAGAAGGCTGCGGAGCTGAACATCAAGTCTGCCGCCGATCTGGCCGGCAAAAAAGTCGGTGTAGGCCTGGGCACCAACTACGAGCAGTGGCTCAAGGACAATCAGCCAAAAGCCATCATCAAGACCTATGACGATGATCCGACCAAGTTCCAGGATCTGCGCGTTGGCCGCATCGACGCCATTCTGATCGACCGCCTCGCCGCACTGGAATACGCCAAGAAGGCCAAGGACACCACCGCCGCCGGCGAAGCGTTCTCCCGCCAGGAAGCCGGTGTCGCCCTGCGCAAAGGCGAGCCTGAATTGCTGGCAGCAGTGAACAAGGCCATCGACAAGCTGCGTGCCGACGGTACGCTGAAAAAGCTTTCGGAAAAATACTTCAGCGCTGACGTCACTAAATAATGGAAGAAGCTTTCCAACTCGCGCTGGATTCCGCGCCCTTCCTGCTGAAGGGCGCGTACTACACAGTGATCTTGAGCCTGGGCGGGATGTTCTTTGGCCTGGTGATGGGCTTCGGCCTGGCATTGATGCGCCTGTCGCGCTTCAAACTGGTGAGCTGGATCGCGCGCATCTACGTGTCGTTCTTTCGCGGCACGCCGTTGCTGGTGCAACTGTTCGTGATCTATTACGGCTTGCCGCAATTGGGCATCGAACTTGATCCGCTGCCGGCGGCCCTGATCGGCTTCTCGCTGAACATGGCGGCCTATGCCTGCGAAATCCTCCGCGCCGCGATCAGCTCCATCGAGCGCGGTCAGTGGGAAGCCGCCGCGAGTATCGGCATGACCCGCGCGCAGACGCTGCGCCGGGCCATCCTGCCGCAAGCGATGCGCACGGCTCTGCCACCGCTGGGCAACAGCTTCATTTCGCTTGTGAAGGACACCGCGCTGGCAGCCACTATCCAGGTGCCGGAACTGTTCCGTCAGGCGCAGCTGATTACCGCCCGTACCTTTGAAATTTTCACCATGTACCTTGCCGCCGCGCTGATCTACTGGGTTCTGGCCACGGTGCTTTCGCACCTGCAGAACCAGTTGGAAGCACGGGTCAATCGGCACGACCTGGAGTCCTGACCCAATGATTGTCGTGGAAAAACTGACAAAGCAGTTCAAGGGTCAAGTGGTGCTCAACGGCATCGATCTGGAAGTGAAGGAAGGCGAGGTGGTGGCGATCATCGGGCCTAGCGGCTCGGGTAAAACCACGTTTCTGCGCTGCCTGAATTTCCTGGAAGAACCCACCAGCGGCCGGATCAAGGTCGGTGACATCGAGATCGATGGCAGCCGTCCGCTGAACCAGCAGCAAGGCCTGGTGCGACGTTTGCGCCAGCACGTGGGTTTCGTGTTCCAGAACTTCAACCTGTTCCCTCATCGCACCGCCCTGGAAAACGTTATCGAAGGCCCGATCATCGTAAAGAAGATCCCGCACGCCGAAGCCGTTGCCCTGGGTAAAAAGCTGATGGCCAGGGTCGGCCTGGCGGGCAAGGAAGACGCGTACCCGCGCCGCCTTTCCGGTGGTCAGCAACAACGTGTGGCGATTGCCCGCGCGCTGGCGATGGAGCCGGAAGTGATTCTGTTCGACGAACCCACCTCAGCCCTCGACCCGGAGTTGGTGGGTGAAGTGCTGGCGACCATCCGCAGCCTCGCCGAAGAGCGACGCACCATGGTCATCGTCACCCACGAAATGGGCTTTGCCCGGGACGTGGCGAACCGCGTGGTGTTTTTCGACAAGGGTGTGATCGTCGAACAAGGCGAAGCCAAGGCCCTGTTTGCCCATCCGAAAGAAGAGCGGACGAAGCAGTTTCTCAGCAAGTTCCTGAATAACGATCACCCCTGAAACATTGCTTCACTACTTGTTAACTTCCATGGACGGAAGTGACAACTACCGCCACCAATAAATCTCTCGATATATCCCCCTCGTTTATTCACTCATCCAAACAATAGATAATTTTTTACAGCTGCGTGCGGTGCATATATATGTCCTGCAACAGAATAACCCCGCCTAAAATTCGCCAAACCCAGCACCTTCAGCGAACCGGCCTTCCCCGTCAGCAACGCGCTGAAAGCCCATAAAACAAGGTCAAGTTCGACAGGGCGGTGTAGCTTATTAACTTCAATGCGTAGGATTTTTCTGAATAACACTAGATCCAACACTTAACTAGCCAACTCTATTGACACCTATTCAAGCGCACTCTTATCTAGTCTCCAACAGGCGTTTAATCTCGCACTCATTCACTATTTAATTTCACACACAGTGAACAGTTTTGTTGCTCGGTAATTCACGCCTTTCGAACTTTCAGAAACGGACTTTCGCTGCAAGGCTTCAAGGAGAAACCTCATGACAAGCACTTCGAACAAACCCGAACTTGCGGCCCCGACCCTGGTGCAATCTCACAAGACCTGCATCAACATCACCTCGGCGGCGCACCTGCTGATCGATGTGGCGCCCTACTCCGGCATGGACGAAGCCGACCTGATCGAACTGTTCTGGGATAACTGCTACGTGGCCTCCAGAGTGCTGACGGCTAACGATGTCGGTCAACCGGTCCAACTGCGTGTACCCGAGAGCTTCATCGCCAATGGCACCTCGCGCGTTCACTACCTGATCATGCAGATCGGGCAAGGGCCAACCCTTTCAGCCGCCAGACGGGTGCAGATCAAACTCGACTGCCCCGGCGGCCAACCGTCTGCGTTGTGCGGCGATGAAAACCAGAGCCTGGAGCCCGTGAACATCCCCGAGACCATTCGCCGTCAGGGAGTCAATCCGAACCAGATCAAGCGCGGGGTTCCGTTGACCATCGAGCCTTACCTGAACATGGCCGCCGACGACGAAATCACCCTGCGCTGGGGTGATGTGCGCATGGACCTGCCACGACTCAAGGCCGGCGATGTCGGCCAGCCGATCCAGGTCTGGGTGCCGCCGGCGATCATTCTCGAAGCCGGCGAAGACCTGCGGCTGGAAGTGACTTACTGCATCCTCGACCGGGCGGGTAACAACTCCCGCTGGGCCCCCCCGCGCAGGCTGAAGATCGGTTGCGCCAATCCCTATCTGCAGGTCCGGCCGAAAGAAATGCTGATGGCCGCCGAACCCCACAAACACTGAAATCCGTGTAGCAGCTCGCTCCCACAGGGCTTCGTCAGCTGCTACATGAATCTGGCGCACCGTCTTCTATGCATATTCCTAAAAGTTAGTTTATTTAATTTTTATACACGCTTAGGGTATATGCACCGGACCACCGGACATTCTTGTTTTCGTTCGTCGCAACCATCGCGACGTTTCCATGAGATGTGAGGTAGGTATGGTCCGGAACACAATCACCCCAGTGCAGATCGCCAGGGCATTGCGTGCAGCCAAGGAGCGGCACTGATGTCCAGTCTGGCAGATGCAATCGTCCAGAGTGATCTGGACATCGCCCCCCTGTTGTTGCCCGCGCAGGTCTTGCGCAACGACGCACAAGCCATCAAGGCCGCCCATGAACTGGCGCAAGTCGCCCGTCTGCAAGCAGCCAAACGCGACCAGCAGCGCAAGCTGCCGTGGTCGGAAATCGAACAGTTCACCCGCAGCGGCCTGGGCAGCATTGCCATCCCGCGTGAGTACGGTGGCCCGCAGGTTTCGTTCGTCACCGTTGCCGAAGTCTTCGCGATCATTTCCGCGGCCGACCCGGCCTTGGGACAGATCCCGCAAAACCAGTTCGGCATTCTCAACCTGGTGCTCGGCAGCGCCACCGAATCGCAAAAAAAGCAGCTGTTCAAAAGCGTCCTCGACGGCTGGCGGATCGGTAACGCGGGCCCGGAGCGCGGCACCAAAAACACCCTTGAACTCAAGGCCCGAATCACCGTCAGCGGCGACGGCTTCGTCCTCAACGGGCAGAAGTTCTATTCGACCGGCGCCCTGTTCGCCCATTGGGTCGCCGTCAAGGCGCTGAACGACGATGGCAAGCAGGTTCTGGCCTTCGTTCGTCGCGGCACTCCTGGCCTGCGCATCGTGGATGACTGGTCGGGGTTCGGCCAACGCACCACCGCCAGCGGCACCATTTTGCTCAACAACGTGCAGGTCGACGCCGAGCTGGTGGTGGACAACTGGAAGATCAATGACAGCCCGAACATTCAGGGTGCCGTGTCGCAGCTGATTCAAGCAGCCATTGACGCCGGCATCGCCCGGGGCGCCATCGACGACGCCATCGCGTTCGTGAAAACCCGTGCACGGCCGTGGATCGACGCCAAGGTCGAACGGGCCAGCGACGACCTCTATGTGATCGCCGACATCGGCAAGCTGAAGATCGAACTGCACGCCGCCGAAGCGCTGCTGCGCAAGGCCGGGCAAGTGCTCGATCAGGTCAACGCCGCGCCGCTCACCGCAGAGTCTGCCGCCCGCGCTTCGATTGCCGTGGCCGAAGCCAAAGTGCTGACCACCGAGATCTCGCTGCTGGCCAGCGAAAAGCTTTTCGAACTGGCCGGCAGCCGCGCCACCCTCGCCGAATTCAACCTCGACCGCCATTGGCGCAACGCTCGCGTGCACACGCTGCACGACCCGGTGCGCTGGAAGTATCACGCCGTCGGCACCTATCACCTGAACGGCACGCTGCCCGCACGGCACTCCTGGATCTAACGACCAGAACACTTTTGACCAGATCTCTGGAGAAACACATGACTCTTTCTCACCACGTCGCGGTCATAACCAGCGATGAGCAAGCCCTGATCATCGCCAGTGACCTGGCCGAAGATTTCAAACGCGACAGCGCCCTGCGCGATCGCGAACGCCGTTTGCCACACCCGGAACTGGAAGTGTTTTCCCGCTCGGGTCTTTGGGGCATCAGCGTGCCAAAAGAATACGGCGGCGCCGGGGTTTCCAACGTCACCCTGGCCAAGGTGATCGCGCTGATCGCCCAAGCTGACGGTTCCCTCGGCCAGATTCCGCAGAACCACTTCTACGCGCTCGAAGTGTTGCGTGTGAATGGCAGCGAAGAGCAGAAGAAGCGCCTGTACGCGGAAGTACTGGCCGGCCAACGCTTCGGCAATGCCCTCGCGGAACTCGGCACCAAAACTGCCCATGACCGCGTCACCAGTCTGACCCCTGATCTGCATGGAGAACGTGACGGCTATCGCATCAACGGCCGCAAGTTCTACGCCACTGGGGCGATTTATGCCCAGCGCATTCCGACGTCGGTCGTGGATGAAAACGGCGTGCAGCAACTCGCTTTCGTCCCTCGTAACGCCAAGGGTCTGACAGTGATCGACGACTGGAGCGGCTTCGGCCAGCGCACCACCGGCAGCGGTTCGGTGGTGTTTGAAGACGTTTACGTCGCCGCCGAGGACGTGATCCCGTTTCAGAGCGCGTTCGAGCGCCCGACCACCGTCGGCCCGCTGGCGCAGATTCTTCACGCCGCTATCGACACCGGTATCGCCCGCGCCGCCTATGAAGATGCGTTGCACTTCGTGCGCACCAAAACCCGTCCGTGGATCGATTCCGGCAACGACAAAGCCACCGAAGACCCACTGACCATCAAGAGCTTCGGCCACTTGAGCATTCGTCTGCACGCCGCCGAAGCCTTGCTGGAACGCTCCGGCGAATTCCTCGACAAGGCTCAGGCCAGGACCAACGCCGAGACCGTCGCCGCCGCGTCGATTGCCGTCGCCGAAGCCCGCGCCATCAGCACCGAGATTTCCCTCGTCGCTGGCAGCACGCTGTTTGAACTGGCCGGCAGCCAGGCAACCCTGATCGAACATGGTCTGGATCGCCACTGGCGCAACGCTCGGGTGCACACCCTGCACGACCCGGTGCGCTGGAAGTATCACGCCATCGGCAATTACTACCTCAACGATGAAAACCCGCCACTGCGGGGGACCATCTGATGGCCGATGCCAAAAAGAAGATCCTGCTCAACGCGTTCAACATGAACTGCATCGGGCACATCAACCATGGTCTGTGGACGCATCCACGGGACACTTCAACCCAGTACAAAACGATCGAATACTGGACCGAACTGGCGCAATTGCTGGAGCGCGGACTGTTCGACGGGTTGTTCATCGCTGACATCGTCGGGGTTTACGACGTCTATCAAAACTCGGTGGATGTGCCGCTCAAAGAGTCGATTCAACTTCCAGTCAACGACCCGCTGCTGCTGGTTTCGGCCATGGCCGCAGTCACCAAAAACCTTGGCTTCGGCCTCACCGCCAACCTGACGTACGAACCGCCGTATCTGTTCGCCCGACGCATGTCCACGCTCGATCACCTGAGTCGCGGCCGGGTCGGCTGGAACATCGTCACTGGCTACCTCGACAGCGCCGCCAAAGCCATGGGTTTGAGCGAACAGGTGGAACACGACCGTCGTTACGACCAGGCCGATGAATACCTGCAAGTGCTCTACAAACTTTGGGAAGGCAGCTGGGAAAACGGCGCGGTGCTTAACGATCCGCAGCAGCGGATCTACGCGCAGCCCGAGAAAGTGCACAAGGTCGAGCACAAGGGCGAGTTCTATCAGGTCGAGGGTTATCACCTCTGCGAACCCTCGCCGCAGCGCACACCGGTGCTGTTCCAGGCCGGCAGTTCGGATCGCGGATTGCTGTTCGCCGGGCGACATGCCGAATGCGTGTTCATCAGCGGCCAGAACAAACCATCGACCAAGGTTCAAGTGGACAAGGTGCGCGCCAGTGCCGTCGAGGCCGGGCGCAACCCTGAGGACATCAAGGTGTTCATGGGGCTGAACGTGATTGTCGGCGCCACCGAAGAGCTGGCCTGGGCCAAGCACGCCGAGTACTTGAGCTACGCCAGTGCCGAGGCCGGCGTGGCGCATTTCTCGGCCTCCACCGGGATCGATTTTTCCGAATACGCCATCGACGAACCGATCCAGTACGTGAAGAGCAACGCGATCCAGTCCGCTACCAAGAACCTGCAAAACAACGACTGGACCCGCCGCAAATTACTCGAGCAACACGCACTTGGTGGTCGCTACATCACGGTGGTTGGTTCGCCTGAGCAAGTCGCCGATGAGCTGGAGTCGTGGATCGCGCAAACCGGTCTGGATGGCTTCAACCTGACTCGGATTGTCACGCCGGAAAGCTATGTGGATTTCATCGACTTGGTGATTCCGGAGTTGCAACGGCGCGGGTCGTACAAGACCGCTTACGACAGCGGCAGCCTGCGAGAAAAACTGTTTCACGGCGAGGCGCATTTACCTGAGCAACACACTGGCTCGGCCTACCGGCGCTAAAAGCTTCGCGAGCAGGCTCGCTCCCACAGGGATTGTGCGACCACTAAAGATCCACTGTGGGAGCGAGCCTGCTCGCGAAGAGGCCCGACCAAACACCACACATTTAATGCACTGACTGGAATAACCATCATGACCAAGAAACTCTTAACTCACCCAGTCAAAGCACTGGCCCTGGCCCTCGGCCTTTTCAGCTCCATCACCTTCGCCGCCGATGCGCCGCTGAAGGTCGGCACCACCGCCGCGTTCGCCATTCCCCTGGAAGCTGCCGTCGAAGAAGCCAAGAAACAAGGCCTGCAAGTCGACCTGGTGGAGTTCAGCGACTGGATCGCACCCAACGTCAGCCTCGCTGCCGGCGACATCGACGTGAACTACTTCCAGCACGTCCCGTTCCTGGAAAACGCCAAGGCCGCCGCCGGTTTTGACCTCGTGCCGTTCGCGCCGGGGATCATCAACAACGTCGGCCTCTACTCGAAGAAATACAAAAGCTTCGACGAGCTCCCGGAAGGCGCCAGCGTGGCGATCGCCAATGACCCGATCAACAGCGGTCGTGGTTTGCAACTGTTGGCCAAGGCCGGGCTGATCACGCTCAAACCCGGCGTTGGCTACAAAGCCACCGAAGAAGACATCATCGCCAATCCGAAGAAGATCAAAATCCTGCAGGTCGAAGCCGTGCAACTGGTACGCGCCTATGACGACGCCGATCTGGTCCAGGGTTACCCGGCCTACATCCGCTTGTCGAAGACCTTCGATGCCGGCTCCGCCCTGCTGTTCGATGGCCTCGATCACAAGGAATACGTGATTCAGTTCGTGATCCAGCCGAAAAGCAAAACCGACCCGCGCCTGATCAAATTCGTCGACATCTACCAGCATTCGCCGGCCGTTCGTGCCGCGCTGGATAAAGCCCACGGCAAGCTCTACCAAGCCGGTTGGGAAAGCTGAATATGACGGCAGCCACTCAACTGCGACTGGAAACTCCAGAGCCCCACAACGCTATACAAACCGAACTGCACCCAGACCTGAACCGCGCTCACGTGCGCTTCATCGGTCTGGGCAAAACCTACAACGGTCAACAAGGCCCGGTCGCGGCGCTGCACGGCATCGACCTGGCGATCCAGCGCGGTGAAGTGTTCGGCATCATCGGCCGCAGCGGCGCCGGCAAGTCGTCGCTGATCCGCACCATCAACCGCCTGGAGCAACCGAGCACGGGCCGCGTGCTGATCGATCAGGTCGACATCGGCGAGTTCGATGAAGACCGCCTGGTGGCGCTGCGTCGGCGCATCGGCATGATCTTCCAGCACTTCAACCTGATGTCGGCCAAGACGGTTTGGCAGAACGTCGAATTGCCGTTGAAAGTCGCAGGTGTGCCAAAGGAAAAACGCGAGCAGAAAGTCCGAGAATTGCTGGAACTGGTGGGCCTGCAAGAGAAGCACAAGGCCTACCCGGCGCAGCTTTCCGGCGGGCAGAAACAGCGCGTCGGCATCGCCCGCGCCTTGGTGCATGACCCGGCGATTCTGCTGTGCGACGAAGCCACTTCGGCGCTGGACCCGGAGACCACGCAATCAATCCTCGGCCTGCTGCGCGAGATCAATCAGCGCCTGGGCCTGACCATCGTGCTGATCACCCACGAGATGGCGGTGATCCGCGATATCTGTGATCGAGTCGTGGTGTTGGAACACGGACGAATCGTCGAGCAAGGCCCGGTCTGGGAAGTTTTTGGCAACCCGCAGCACGAGGTCAGCAAAACCTTGCTGGCGCCGTTGCAACACGGTTTGCCGGAAGAACTGCAAAGCCGCTTGCAGGCACATCCACAGTCCTCGGACGCCGCTGTTGTGCTGCGCTTGCAGTTCACCGGCAGCGCCAGCGACGAGCCCGACTTGGCCGCGTTGTTCAGTGCCCTCGGCGGTCGCGTGCGCTTGCTGCAAGGCGGCGTGGAACGGATTCAGGGCCATGCCCTCGGGCAATTGCTGTTGGCGGTGACCGGTTCGTCCCTCGGCGCAGAGGAATTGCGTCAACGCGCCGGCAACTGGGCGCAACAGGTGGAGGTGCTGGGTTATGTGGTTTGATCGCTTGCTGCAGGGCTTCATCGACACCTTCCTGATGGTCGGCGTGTCGTCATTGATCGCACTGCTGGCGGGCATTCCGCTGGCGGTGATTCTGGTCACCAGCTCCAAGGGCGGAATCTATGAAGCACCGGCGCTGAACCGTGCGTTGGGCGCGTTCGTGAACCTGTTCCGCTCGATTCCGTTTCTGATTTTGATGGTGGCGCTGATTCCGTTTACCCGGCTGATCGTCGGCACCACGTACGGCGTTTGGGCGGCCGTGGTACCACTGACCATCGCCGCTACACCGTTCTTTGCGCGCATTGCCGAAGTCAGTTTGCGTGAGGTTGATCACGGGTTGATAGAAGCGGCGCAGGCGATGGGTTGCCGGCGCTGGCATATCGTTTGGCATGTGTTGTTGCCTGAGGCGTTGCCGGGGATTGTCGGTGGTTTCACGATTACGTTGGTGACGATGATCAACTCGTCGGCCATGGCGGGCGCGATTGGTGCCGGCGGGTTGGGCGACATCGCTTATCGCTATGGGTATCAGCGCTTTGATAGCCAGATCATGTTGACGGTGATTGTGTTGCTGGTGGTGTTGGTGGCGGCGATTCAGTTGGGCGGGGATCGGTTGGCTCGGGGGCTCAATAAGCGTTGAGCCTGGCTGAAGTTATTGGTTGTCAGTGACACCGCTTTCGCGAGCAGGCTCGCTCCCACAATGATCGCGTCGTACACAAATCTTGTGTTCACTGCCGGTCCAGTGTGGGAGCGAGCCTGCTCGCGATGGCTGCGCAGCAGCCTTCTGCCTCATGGCGTATATTCGGCAAATCCCAATTGCCTGCGCAGCCGACCATGAAACAGACCCCTACCGACCTCGAGCAGATAACCTCCACCACCCTGGGCCATTACAACTCGGTGGCTGAAAGTTTTCGCGAAGGGACTCGCGATCATGATGTCAGCCAGAACATTGCTGCGCTGCTGCGGCATATTCAGGGTGAGGCGCCGTTCAACATTCTCGACTTTGGCTGTGGACCGGGTCGTGATTTGCAAACCTTCACGCGCATGGGCCACACCGCTGTCGGGCTTGATGGCTCGGAGAAGTTCGCGCAGATGGCGCGCGAAGACAGTGGTTGTGAAGTCTGGCAGCAAGATTTTCTGAAGCTGGATTTGCCGGCTGAGCGCTTTGACGGGATCTTCGCCAATGCGGTGTTGTTTCATATTCCGCGTCAGGAATTGCCTCGGGTGTTGAAGGAGTTGTGCGGGGCTTTGAAGCCGGGCGGAGTGTTGTTCAGTTCCAATCCGCGTGGCGAGAATCAGGAGGGGTGGAATGGGCCGCGTTATGGGGCGTACCACGATCTTGAGTCGTGGCAGCAATTGCTGACGGCGGCGGGGTTTGTGGAGTTGGAGCATTACTACCGGCCGGCGGGACTGCCGCGCGAGCAGCAGCCTTGGTTGGCGAGTGTTTGGCGTAAGCCGGCGTAGCCTGTCAGGACGCCTTCGCGAGCTCGCGAAGGTTTTCTAAGGTTGCACAGCGACTTGATAGGTTGCCACTGCGCCATTCGCGTCAAACGCGGTGATGCTTCGATCGGCCAGCTGTCGCCCATCAATCTCACGTTCGCGCACATCAAAATTCGCCACCAGCCTGGTGCCATCGGCGAACGTTGTCTGCTGTACCTGACGATCCTCAGTCAGCCAACGGAAATCTGTCATCGCCTGAGTCGCCAGACGCTCATGCAGCGGGCGGAAGAACACATCCTGACGCGCAATCACCGGTAACCGCTGCTTCAGCGTCGCCGCACTCAGGTGATACAGCGGCGGCACGTTGTAGAGCAATTGAGTCAGCTCATTCTCGGCGCGCACATTGCTCAACTTAAGGCTGTCGAACAGCCAATGATGGGTGGTGATCACCGAGCCATGGAACACCGCCTGATAAAGCGGCAAGCGCGTTTGCGGAGCAAAGTGAACCGTGCGGTAGGGTTCCTTGAGCGGCACGGTCTTGAAGAAAACCTGCGGCTGTTCATCAGGAAACCAGGGGCCCAGGTAATAGGGCGACTTCGGATTCTTGCTCATATCCGAATCACCCCAGCCAATCACCGGTGTCTGCATCCCATGGGCAAACAGAACACCTTGGGCCGTGGTGGCGTTGCCATCCTCGGAGCCGGTCGGTAGCTTCAACGTCTCGTTGACCCAGCGCGAGGCGGCGATGTTGCCCTCGGCATTTTGCATCTGAGTCATGGTCGCGCCCACACGGTAGCTGTCGAACAGCATCCCGGTGGCGTAGGCATCCAGAAACCAGCTATTGAACCCGGCTTTGCTCTGTACAGCCTTGATGCGCGCCTCAAGCAAGGGCCGAACACAACTCGGATCGGTGTAATGCCCCGATTGCTGAAACCCGCTTTTGAACGTCCCGGATTCCAACACGATCGCACATTCCTGATTGGCTCTGGAGCCCAGGTGCGCGGTGGTCCAGTCCGGGTTTTCAGTGATGGTCAGTGCCGTCTCATAGGAATCATAAGGCGCCACCAGGTAGCCTGCGGCAACACCTTGACGCACCGTTTCAGGGTGCCAGAGCCCCCCTTCCCAACCCTCGCCAAGGCCTAGCCATAATCGCGACAGGCCCGCAGCTTTCAGTTGTTCGATCGTCGTGGGTGACAAGGTATTGCCCCACCGTTCCGGTATTGCCGTCAAAGCATCGGCGAACGCCACTGCCAGTTCTGCACGTAACACGCCGTAGCCGTCAGCCAATTTTTGCATGTCCGGCTCGACCACAGACTGCCAGCCGCTGCGTGCCTTCTTGTTGAGCGCAGCATTGAGGCTGCGTAGCAACGTGACTTGCTGGTAACGATCAAGCGGTGGCTCAGCCCGGGCCAGTAACTGCGAGCTTTCAGCGTCAAAACCGGTACGTAACTCGCTGGCCAGTACGCCGTTACCGCGCAACCCTTTCAGCAAGGCTGGCCAGCTTCGAACATCGTCCGGTCCGAGCAGGTCGTTACCCCACAGATAAACATGGCTGGCGCCCAGGAGCTTTTTGGCTTCGGGAGTCTTCAGCAGTTTGTCGCTCAAGGTTTCGTATTGCCCGTTGTCGACCAACCATTTCCGATAGCGCTTGGCACCCGCCAACAGATCGACATCACCCAATGACAGCTTGAACGTTAGCGGTGCATTGGGCTCAAGGTAGGTGAATTGATGATGGACAGTCAGAGCAAGGGTGTTGTTGTTTTCGGCGCTGAAGATCAGGCGATTGTTGTAAGGATTGGTCATCAGCCAGTTCAGCGTGAAGCCACCGTGATCAACGCCCCACAGCGGCAAACTCAAGTCTTGGGTGGTATTGAACGCCCCCTGATCGAGCAGAAAGGTTTGCCACAGCGGATCACCGGCAGGCACGTAACGCCCCTCGGCCAGCGGCCAGATCAGTCCTTTGCCCATAGAACTGCCGGGCTGCTTTAGAAAGCTCAGCTCACCGGGATCACGGGCCGTGATGGACAGGGACAGGTCACGCTGATCGAGGGCGGCACTCAGCGTCCAGGCCCCGTCATCCCACTGCCAGTCCATGCGACTGGCGCTTTGCTTGAGGTTGCTGACCTTATACCCGGTGACGCCCGACGAGGCTTGCACTGGCGAATGTTGTGCGGGGATGACGCGGATCGCCAGCGTGGCGGGATCGAGTTCGACGCGCCACAGCGAATTTTCCAGCACGCTGCCGGCCAGCGTCGGGGGTGAACACAACAGAGCGCCGAGCAACAGCACATAGCGCAGACAATAGGTCATCGGTGACATCGAAGTCCCTCCTCCATTTGGAAAGGGACCGTACAGCAACGCACCGGCCATGTAAGTAGGACCGTTCCCAAACATCACTCGGGAACGATCAACGCATCCATTACTGCGCTTCTTTTTTCGGTTCGCGAATCTTGTACCAGGCCACATAAAGCGCCGGCAAAAACAGCAACGTCAGCAACGTCGCAATAATAATCCCGCCAATCATCGCGTAAGCCATCGGGCCCCAGAACACTTCCCGGGCGATCGGGATCATCCCCAGGCTCGCCGCCGCAGCCGTCAGCAGAATCGGCCGGCGACGATGCTCCGTGGCTTGCACCACGGCATCCCACGGTGCATGACCGTCCTTCTCCAGCGCGTCGATCTGCGTCACCAGAATCACCGAGTTGCGGATGATGATACCGATCAGCGCCAGAATCCCCAGGATCGCCACAAAGCCCATCGGCGTGCCCGTCGGGATCAGCGCCAGCACCACGCCGATCAAGCCGAGCGGCGCGACGCTGGCCACCAGGAATAGCTTCTGCACGCTGTGCAACTGGATCATCAAAAAGGTCGCCATCAAAAACAGCATCAACGGCACAACCTTGGCAATTGGCCCCTGGGCCTTGCCGCTTTCCTCGACGGTGCCGCCGGTAGCGACCTTGTAGCCCACCGGCAAACTGGCGGCGAATTTATCGATGTCGGGTTGGAGTTGTTTCACCAGATCGGTCGGCTGGATCTCGTCGCGCACCGCGGCCTTGATGGTGATGGTCGGTTTGCGGTCGCGGCGCCAGACCAGCGGTTGCTCAAGTTCATAACGCACGGAAGCGAATGCCAGCAGCGGAATCGACGTGCCGCCCGGCGTGACGATCTGCAAATTCTGCAGGGTTTCCGGGGTGCCGCGTTCGGCGTCTTCCGCACGCCCCACCACGTTGATCAGGTAAATATCGTCATCGACCTGAGTCACTGGCGCACCGACCACGATGCTGTTCATCAGGTTGGCCACGTCTTCCGACGACAGTCCCAATTGCCGAGCCTTGTCCTGCGCGATATCGATGCGCAGGACTTTGCCCGGTTCGTTCCAGTCGTAAATGATCTCGCCAATGTGCGAGTTTTTATCCAGTTCGGTGGCCAGCGCAATGGCGTGTTTGCGCACCTGATCGATGTCCTTGCCGCTGACCCGGTACTGAATCGGCCGCCCCACTGGCGGGCCCATTTCCAGCGCCTGGACGTAACTGCCGATACCGACAAAATCCTTGCGCAGCCGCTCGCGCAAGCGTTGGCTAAGCGCGTTACGCGATTCCAGCCCTTTGCTGACGATCACCAGTTGCGCGTAATACGGGTTCTGCAATTGCTGGTCGAGCGGCAGGTAGAAACGGATCGCCCCTTCGCCGATGTAGGTACTCCAGCGCACGATGTCCGGATCGCCCTTGAGCGTCGCTTCGAGCTTGTCCACAGCCTTGCGGGTTTCGGCGATCGAAGCGTTTTGCGGCAGGTTCAGGTCGACGAGGATTTCCGGGCGGTCCGAGGACGGGAAGAACTGGTTCTGCACGAACTGCATGGAAAACACCGACGCCGCAAACAGTGCAACGGTGATGCCGATCGCCCACCAGCGATTGCGCATGGCCCAGAGCATGCCGTAATTGAACGCCCGACCGATGCGCCCCGGTTCTGCGTTGTGAGGTTTCACGTTGGCGCTGAGGATGTGCACGCCGATCACCGGGGCGAACAGCACCGCGACAATCCACGACACGATCATGGCCACCGCGATCACCGCGAACAGCGTGAAGGTGTACTCGCCAGCCGAGCTCGCGTTCAGGCCGATGGGCACGAAACCGGCCACCGTCACCAACGTACCGGTGAGCATCGGGAACGCGGTCGATGTGTAGGCGAACGTGGCCGCTTGCTCCTTGGTCTCGCCCATTTCCAGGCGCGTGACCATCATCTCGACGGTGATCATCGCGTCGTCCACCAGCAACCCGAGCGCAATGATCAACGCGCCGAGGGAAATCCGTTGCATGGTGATGCCGCTGTATTCCATGAAGACGAAGACCATCGCCAGCACCAGCGGAATCGAGCAGGCCACCACCAGTCCGGCGCGTACGCCGAGGCTGATGAAGCTGACGATCAGCACGATCACCACCGCTTCGAACAGAGCGCTGGTAAAACCGCCGACGGCTTTTTCCACCACTTCGGCCTGGTCGGAAACGTTGTGCACGCCGACGCCCACCGGCAGATCGGCAGTCAGGTCGGTCATGCGCTGGTGCAACGCCTTGCCGAACACCTGAATGTTGCCGCCCTTCTTCATCGCAATGGCGAGGCCGATGGCTGGATGGCCGTTAAAGCGGAATTCCGGCGTCGCCGGGTCAACGTAGCCACGGCTGATTTCGGCGACATCGGCGAGGCGGTAGAAGCGATCGTTGAGTCGCAGGTTGACGTTTTCCAGGTCTTTCTCCGAGGCAAACTGCCCCGTCGTACGCACGGAAATCCGCTCGGGACCGGCCTCGATCACCCCGGCCGGGGTCACCGCGTTTTGCGATTGCAGGCTCTGCACCACTTGACGCTGATCGATGCCCAGCGCCGCCAGTTTGCGAGTGGAGAAGTTCAGGTAAAGGACTTCATCCTGCTCACCGACCATCTCGACCTTGCCCAGCCCCGGCACTTCGCGGATCTCGGCGCGGACCTGCTCGACGTAATCGCGCAACTGGCGCATCGATAAGCCGTCGGCGGTAAAGGCGTACACCGAACCAAATACATCACCGAACTCATCGTTGAACCCCGGTCCTTGCAGGCCTTGTGGGAAGTCGCCGCGAATGTCGTTGATCTTCTTGCGCACCTGGTACCAGATTTCCGGAATGTCCTTGGCGCTGGTGGTATCACGCAAGTTAACGAAGACCGTCGACTCCCCGGGGCGGGTGTAGCTTTTCACGTAGTCGAGGGAGTCGAGCTCTTCGAGTTTTTTCTCGATCCGGTCAGTGACCTGTTTGAGGGTTTCTTCCTGAGTCGCGCCCGGCCAGCGGGTCTGGATCACCATGGTTTTGATGGTGAACGACGGGTCTTCCTCACGGCCGAGGTTCAGGTACGAGAACACGCCCATCAGCAGCGCGACGAACATCAAATACCAGACAAACGACTGATGCTTGAGGGCCCATTCGGATAAGTTGAAACTCCCTTTCATTGCGGGCTGTCCTCATCGACTTTTACTTTTTGCCCCGGTTTCAGGCTGTTCACGCCGGCACTGACCACTCGCTCGCCGGACTTCACGCCGCTGGCCAGGACCATGGTTGAGTCAGTGCGGCTGATCAGGCGGACGTCTCGCGGGGAAACGGTTTGGGTCTGCTGATCGATGACCCAGATCCGCGGTTTTCCATCGACCTCCTGAAGCGCGGTCAGGGGCAGTTCGATACGCGGTTTGATCGCGGAACTGAGGGTCACACTGATCGCCGTGCCCAGGCGAAACCCCGGCGGCGTGTCGGTCAGTGTCAGGCGGGCCCTACGGGTACGGGTCGCGCTTTGTGCCTGGGGTTCGATTTCGCGCACGATGGCTGTGGTGGTGATGCTCGGGTCGAGCTGGACGGCCACCTGAAACACCACGTCTTCCGGCAACTGGTCGACCAGGGTGTCCGGCAGATCTATCACCGCTTCCTTGATGTCCGGCTGCGCCAGGGTCACCACTTGCTGGCCGGCGCTGACGACTTGCCCGGCTTCGGCGTTCCACGCGGTGACGATGGCCTTGTGATCGGCACGCAGTTCGACGTAGTTGAGCTGGTCCTTGGCCTGATCGACCGCAGCCTTCGCTTGATCGAGGGAGGCCAGGGTGGTTTTGAGGTCGGTCTGTGCGACGTCGAGTTGCGCCTGGGCGCCCACGCCGCGATCGAACAACTCTTGCTGACGCCGGGCGTTGGCCTGGGCGTTGATAAGTTGCGCCTGGACGCTGGCCAGATCTCCCTGGGCGGAGCGCAACTGGTTCTGCTGATCGGTGGGGTCAAGCGTGGCGAGCAACGCGCCCTGATCGACTTCGGCACCGACATCGACATGACGGCTGGCGATGCGTCCCGGCACCCGGAACCCGACATTGCTTTCATAACGGGCCTGGATGCTGCCGGCGAAGCGGCCCAGGCTTTCTTCGTCCAGCGCCTGGACCTTGATCGATAGCACCGGGCGTACAGGCTCCGGCGGCGGTTCTTTTTCCGAGCAGGCCACCAGCATCACACCGGCGCAAACCAGTAACAGACGCTTCATGGCTGGGCTCCTTCGGCTAAATCCTTATAGGTGTTTTCGGCGATCTCCACCTTCACGCCGGGGTGCAGCAACTGGCCGCCGGCGATGACGACTTTTTCGCCACCCTTCAGGCCGGCGCTGATGATCACTTTGCCGGTCAGGTAGCGGCCGACAGTGACCGTATGCAACTGTGCCTTGCCCTCGCCGTCCACCAGCCACACGGCCGGGTCGCTGAGATTTTTCGTCAGCGCCGACCAGGGCAGTTCGACCGCCGATTTGCCTGGCGTCTTGGCCGTGGCACTCACCACCGAGCCGAGCTGCATGCCTTCCGGTAGTCCGTTCAGAGTGACTTTGACCTGCACTGTGCCGGTCTGCGCGGAGACGGCCGGGGTGATTTCCCGAACGGTGCCGGTGGTTTTGATCGCGGGGTTGTCGAGCAGGCTGACGATCAACGTTTTACCCTCTGGCGGCTCTGTCAGCAGCGACTCGTAGACGTTGAACACTGCGTCGCGCTCGCCGTCCCGGGCCAGGCTGAAAATCGGCACGGTGGCCTGCACCACCTGGCCAACCTCGGCCTGGCGCGCGGTAATCACCCCCGGCACGTCGGCGACCAACGCGGTGTAGCCCAGTTGTTCACGGGCGTTGGCCAGTTGAGCCTGGGCCGCCGTCAGGGCGCTTTGGCTGCTGCGCAAGGCGGCCTGGGCGGAATCGTATTCGCTTTGGCTGGTATAGCCCTTGGGCAGGAGTTTTTGCTGGCGAACAAATGCGGCGGCGGTCTGTTTGACCCGGGCCTGCTCGGCAACGACCTGAGCCTGGGCCGAGTCGACGCTGGTTTGCAGGTCCTTGGGATCGAGTTTAGCCAGGACCTGTTTGGCCGAAACCCGATCACCGACATCGACCGTACGCTGGATGATCTTGCCGGCAACGCGGAACGACAGGTCGGTCTGGACCCGTGCCTGAACATCACCGGTCAGGGTCACCGTCGCCGCGTAATCCGCGGGTTTTACCTCTTGCACGAACACCCGAGGGCGCTCCTTTTCGACCGGTTTTTTATCGCCACAGGCGCTCAGCAGGACAAGGAGGCTCAGGCCAACCACTGTTTTCAATCCGGGACCTACCATGCAGACTCCTTTGCGTTGTACGTTCGTGCCAATGGCGATACGACTGTGAGCTTAGAACAGGGTTCCAAGGGCGCGCCTCACGGTTTGAAATAAAGCCTGGCGCACGATGACGTCGACAATAAGGCAGAATCGCGCACCACGCAGCAGGAAGCTTCCCATGCTCAAAACCCTCGCGGTGGCCAATTACCGCTCGATCAATAAATTGGTGATTCCGTTGGGCCGGTTGAATCTGATCACCGGCCCCAACGGCAGCGGCAAATCCAACCTCTACCGCGCGCTGCGCCTGTTGGCGGAAACCGCTCAGGGCGGCGTGGTCAATGCGTTGGCCCGCGAGGGTGGGCTGGACTCGACCTTTTGGGCCGGCCCGGAAAACATCAGCCGACGGATGCGAAACGGCGAAGTCCCGATCGAGGCGAGCGTACGGCATGGCGCCAAACGCCTGCGCCTGGGGTTTGCTGGGGAAGATTTCAGCTACTCGATCGCGCTGGGTCTGCCGGAGCCGAGCCTTTCCGAGTTTTCTCTGGACCCGGAAATCAAGAAGGAATGCATCTGGTCCGGCCCGTTTTACCGCCCGGCCAGCCTGCTGGTGGACCGCGACGGCCCGATGATCCGCACCCGGGTCGGTCGCGCCTGGGACGTGCTGGCCCAACACACGCCGAATTTCGACAGCCTGTTCGATCAGGTCGGCAGCTTTCGCACCTCGCCGGAAGTCATGCAGTTGCGTGAATTCATCCGTCGCTGGCGGTTCTATGATCACTTTCGCAGTGACGCCGACGCGCCGGTGCGCCAACCGCAATTGGGCACCCGCACGCCGGTGCTGCATCACGACGGTCGAGACTTGGCGGCCGCGTTGCAGACGATCCACGAAATCGGCGATCCCGACGCTTTGCAGGCCGCCGTCAGCGACGCCTTCCCTGGTGCGCGATTGAATATCGCGCCGTTGCAGGGTGGTCGGTTTGCGATCGAGTTTTACCAGGAAGGATTGTTGCGGCCCTTATCGGCGGCCGAGCTGTCGGACGGAACGTTGCGCTATTTGCTGCTGGTCGCAGCGCTGCTGACGCCTCGGCCGCCGACGCTGATGGTGCTGAACGAGCCGGAAACCAGTCTGCACCCGGACCTGTTGCCGGCGTTGGCGCGGTTGATTATTCGCGCGTCGGAGCAGTGTCAGGTGTGGGTGGTCTCTCATGCCCGGCGGTTGATCTCGGCGTTGCAGGAGGACCCGGAGTGCAATTGCATTGTGCTGGAGAAGACATTGGGCCAGACCGGGATTGTCGGGCAGCGGATGCTGGATGAGCCGGCGTGGTATTGGCCGGATTGATTGGCTGGGCTTTAGATCCACCCCCTCACCCTAGCCCTCTCCCCGAGGGGCGAGGGGACTGACCGAGTTGTACTTTCGAGTTTCATCGACCTGAAAGTCCGAGTCGAACTCAGGTTCTGAAAGGCCCCCAATCTGCTCCCTTTCCCCCTCTCCCCCGTGGGGAGAGGGCTGGGGTGAGGGGTGGTTTCCAGCCTCACCGAATAATCAGCAGATCACCCCTGCCACTTCCCACCCTCGACAATCACGCTCTCAGGCTTGGTGTCATCGCTCAGTTCTTTACGCACATACTGGTCATACAGCTTGAGCAAAAACTTCTCTTCACCCAGCTTCGCCAACTCGACATTCACCCAATCACGCAGCTCGATATTGCCCTTCTTCACTGCCGGCGCAATCGGTGCTTCAGCGCCCAACGTCTGGGTCAGCACGCGGTAGCCAGGGTTCTGCTTCGCCCAGCTGAACAGCACCAGATTGTCCTGCGCATACGCATCGCCCCGTCCATTGGCCAACGCTTGCAGGGATTCAGAGTTTTTCTCGAACTTCAGAAGCTTCCAGTCCGGATGGTTCTTGGTCAGCCAGATATCCGCCGTAGTGCCGGTGGTGACGATGGTGGTGCGGGTCGCCAGGTCATCAAGGTTTTTCACCGAACTGGCCTGCGGCACCAGCGCCTGCACGGCAACTTTGAGGTTCGGGTTGGTGAATTCCACCGCTTCCTTACGCTCGGGGGTAACGGTCATGTTGGCCAGAATCAAATCGACCTTGTCGCTTTGCAGGAACGGAATCCGGCTCGCCGGTTCTACCGCGACGAACTCGACCTTGTTTTCGTCGCCCAACAGATCTTTGGCGAATTGACGGCCGATGTCGGTATCGAAACCCACGTAGCGCCCGGCTTCGTTGACGAAACCGAACGGCGGTTTGTCGGTAAAGACGCCAACGATCAGCTTGTCCCGGGCCTTTATTTTTTCCAGGTAGCTGGCGGTCGCGGCAGGTTTGGCCGGTTCTTCGGTTTTGTTGCAACCGGCCAGCAACGCGAGGCCGAGCAGCGGGAGTAGCAGCAGTGAAGTCTTGGCAGTTTTCATAGCAGTTCCAGTTCCTTTGTTTGAGTCGTTTTGGGTAGTGCGGCGACGTAGGAGAACTTCTCCAGGAACTGCTGCGCTCGTGCGGTTTGCGGGTTCGTAAAGAAAATCTCGGGAGGGTTTTGCTCAAGGATTCGCCCGGCATCCATGAACACAATGCGGTCAGCCACGGCGCGGGCAAACGCCATTTCGTGGGTGACGATCAACAGGGTCATGCCTTCGCGGGCCAGGCCCTGGATGACTTCCAGCACTTCCTTGACCATTTCCGGGTCGAGGGCGGCGGTGACTTCATCGAACAACATGACGTTCGGGTTCATGCACAGCGAACGGACGATGGCGATGCGTTGCTGCTGGCCACCGGAGAGCTGACGCGGGAAGGCATCGCGTTTGTCCGCAAGGCCCACGCGTTCGAGCAAGGCTTCGGCCTGGGCACGGGCCTCGCGGCGGTCGCGCTTCTGCACTTTGACCGGGCCGAGCAGCAGGTTGTCGAGCACGCTCATGTGCGGGAACAGGTGATAACTCTGGAACACCATGCCGATCTGCTGCCGCACTTCGCGCCAGTCGGTGCCTTTGCCCAGCAACTCGCGGCCGGCAAAATTCAAGCTGCCGCTGTGGGCAACTTCAAGACCATTCAGGCAACGCAGCAAGGTGCTTTTACCGCAGCCGCTGGGGCCGAGGATGACGATCACTTCGCCTGACTTCACTTGCAGGTCGATCTCTTTGAGCACCTGCTGCTGGCCGAAAAACTTGTTGAAACCCTTGAACTCGATCAATGCGCTCATGCTTGCGTCCAGCGCCGCTCCAGCACGCGCGAGGCGGCCGAGAGCGGGTAGCAGATGAAAAAGAAAAACAGGAACAGTGCGCCGTAGATCAGCACCGATTCGTAAGTGCGTTCGATGATCTGCTGACCGACCTTGATCACGTCAACCACGCCGATCAGCACCGCCAGGGAGCTGGTCTTGATGATCCGCGTGTAGACGTTGATGGTCGGTGGCGTCATGCGCTTCAGCGCTTGTGGCAGCAGCACGTAGCCGTAGAGTTGCGGGCCGTCCAGGCCAATCGACAACCCCGCTTCGCGCTGCCCGCGCGGCAATGAATGCAACGCACCGCGCACCACTTCGCCGACTTCGCTGGCGCCCCACAACGACAACACCAGCACTGCGCACCAGAAACTCGGAATGCTCAGGCCGAAGAAAATCGGCAGACCAAAAAACAGTAAGTACAACCAGACCAGCACCGGAATTGCGCGGAACAATTCCAGATAAACGCGCAGGATTGCGTTCAGCCATTTCGAATTCAGCGTGCGCAACACACCGTAAAGCACGCCGCCAACGGTGCTGATGGCGATGCTCAGGAAAGAGATCGACAGGGTTTGCGCAGCGCCCTTGCCCAATTGCGGCAACGACACCCACAGCAACTCAAGACCCGAACTGGCCATGCTGGAGCCTCCTTTCCAGACGGCTGAGCAACAGCGACAGCGGTAGAAACAGCAGCACGCAAATCAGCGTCAGCACGGCGAGCATTTCGTAGGTTTTGTAGTAGAGCGCGATGTAGCTCTTGGTGGTGTAGAGAATCTCCGGCACCGCCACTGCCGAGACCACGGTGGTTTCCTTGAGCAGGAAAATGAAATTGGCGAACAGCGACGGCAGGCTGAGGATGCCGGCTTGCGGCAGGATCACGTAGCGCAGCAATTGCCCGTGGGACAGGCCGATGGAGCGGCCGGACTCGAGCTGCGCCTGTGGCACCGCATCGACGCCGGCACGCAGCACTTCGGTGAGGTAGGCGCCGCCGAGGAAGGTCATGGTGATGATCGCCGCTGCAAAGCCCGAGACCTTGATCCCCAGTGCCGGCAAGGCGAAGTAGACGAAGAACAGTTGAATCAACAGCGGCGTGTTGCGCGCCAGTTCCACATAGAGCCCGACCAGGCGCTGCAAGTAAGGCGTGCGGAACACCAGAATCGTCGCGTTGATCAGCGCCACCAGCAACGACGTGCCGATAGCGATGAAGCCAACTTGCAGCGTCACGCCCACGGCTTTGAGAAACGCCGGCAAGGTGCTGAGGATAAATGCGTAATCGAAGTTCATTGAACATCCTGGACGCCGCAGGGTAAGCGACGGTGGTGCAGTCCATGGGCGATGGATAACCACCCGGCAGGCACCGACTTTAAAGGTATAAAAAGAAGAATTTAAATACCGTTAAAGCATATTGATATCACGCAAAAAACTATCCTCCGCATTTGCTGTGGCAGCGGAAGACGACTATTTTTCTTTGCGCTGTAGGAAGGATCTTTTTTTCAGAATCCCCCTCCAAGGATGCACAGCTTTTGGCCAGACTCCCCGGCCGAACCATCACAAGGAAGAGAAAAATGGCTGACGTAAAAGTGCCACAGCGGCTGGACCCGCAGGACATCGTGAAGCTGTTGATGGCGTTGCGCAGGGCGTTGAAGGCCGGGGCGGCCTGAACCTTTAAGCAAAAGATCGCAGCCTCGTTTCACTCGACAGCTCCTACATTGAAATGCGTATCCCCTGTAGGAGCTGTCGAGTGAAACGAGGCTGCGATCTGTTGATCCTGGCGCAATAAAAAACGCCGACGCTCTACAAGCCGTCGGCGTTGAAACCTTGAAGGGGTTTACCTCGCGAATCAGAACGCCGGCAATACCGCGCCGCTGTACTTCTTCTCGATGAATGCTTTCACTTCAGGACTGGTCAAAGCCTTGGCCAGTTTCTGGATGGCAACGCTGTCCTTGTTGTCCGGACGAGCCACCAGGAAGTTCACGTATGGCGAATCCGCACCTTCGATCACCAGCGCGTCTTTAGCCGGGTTCAGACCTGCTTCCAGCGCGTAATTGGTGTTGATCATGTCCAGGTCGACCTGGTCCAGAACACGCGGCAGCATGGCCGATTCCAGTTCCTTGAACTTGAACTTGTGCGGGTTCTTGGCGATGTCTTTCGGGGTGGCCAGGGCGTTTTTCGGGTCTTTCAACTCGATCAGGCCAGCCTTCTGCAGCAGGATCAGGGCGCGGCCGCTGTTGCTGCCTTCGTTCGGGATAGCGATGGTTGCGCCGTCTTTCAGCTCAGCCAGGGTTTTGACTTTCTTCGAATAGCCGCCGAACGGTTCGACGTGTACGCCGATCACGGTCACCAGATTGGTGCCTTTGCCTTCGTTGAAGCTTTTCAGGTACGGCAGGGTCTGGAAGTAGTTGGCGTCCAGACGCTGCTGGTCGACCTGAACGTTCGGCTGAACGTAGTCGGTGAAGACTTTGATTTCCAGGTCCACGCCTTCTTTGGCGAGGGTTGGCTTGATCAGTTCCAGAATCTCGGCGTGTGGAACCGGGGTCGCCGCAACCACCAGTTTCTCGCCAGCCTGGGCCAGGCCCGCGGTCAGGGCAGCCGCCAATGCGGTGAACAACAGAACCTTTTTCATGCAGTGTCCTTATCGAAAATCGCGGTCGTGATCGACGACGGCTTGTTTAGTACGAGTGCCAGTGAAGTGCTATCGCTGGCGTGACGCGGACAATACCGGGATTTTTTATTCCCGAACAATATCTTTTATTCACTTTCATATTCCATTTTGTTCATACAGATCGCTACAACGTCTGCGCCAGGCTTTCGAGCAAATGCTTGAGTGCAGATCGCTCGGCAGCCGTGCCGTTTTTAATCAGCTGAGCAGCTTGTTGCTCGATCTGCACCAATGACGGCGGCGCCTCGGGCAGATTCAAATGCTCCGGCAAAATCTCATCGCCAGTGCTGACCAACAACGCAAAGTGAATGACGTTTTCCAGCTCCCGGGTGTTGCCCGGCCAACTGTGTTGCTCTAACAAATGCTGCGCGGTTTCACTGATCAGCGGCACTGGCAGGTCCAGGCGTTGGCTATAGATGCCGAGGAAATATTCGGACAGCGACAGAATATCGCCCACCCGTTCACGCAAGGCTGGCAGTTCGAGCTGGCCCTCGCTGAGGTAGTGGTAGAGCCGCTCATGGAATTTTCCGGCGGCCACCGCTTGGGCCAGGTCGATGCTGGTCGCGGCGACCAGGCGCACATCCACCGGGCTTGGTTGGTGAGCGCCGACCCGAGTGACTTCGTGATTTTCCAGTGCCGCGAGCAATTTGATCTGGATCGGTAGCGGTAAGTCGCCGATCTCATCCAGGTAGAGCGTCCCGCCATTGGCAGAACCGAACCAACCTGCGCGACTGCTGGCCGAACCGCTGTAACTGCCGGCGGCATAACCGAACAATTCAGCATCGGCGTAAGTCGGGCTGATCGCGCCGCAATTGACCGAGACGAACAACCCGCCACGATCACTCGCACGATGGATGTGCCGCGCAAGCAACTCCTTGCCGCTGCCGGTTTCGCCACGGATCAACACCGAGATCGAGCGCGGTGCCAATAGCTCCAGCTCCTGGCGCAACTGACGCGAACGCGGATCGACAAACACCAGCGCCTTGGCGCGAATACTCAGAGGACTTTTTTCTGCATCGGGGAAGGTCAGCAGCGGCTGACCGAAGGCTTCAAAACTCATGGCAGACTCCCGCCCTGAACCGCCGGGAGACGGGGGGCGTTGTTTAAAAAACAAAAGCAAAAAAGAAAAGGTTCAAGCGCGGCGCAGGGCGTGGTGTTCCATTCGGTTTTGCAGGCGATAGAGATAGGCAAAACCCTGCTCCCAGCGTTGGTGACCGGACTTCACGTTGATGTGCCCGGCGCCCGACAAAATCCCCGCCTCGGCGCCCCAGTTACGTGCCAGTTCCAATGCACGCGGTGTGCTCACGGCGCTGTCGTTGTCGGAGCTGACAACCTGACTCGGGAACGGCAGCAGGTTTGTCGGAATCGGAGCGAAATTGCGCAAGGCCGGTGCGCAGGCCGGACGTTCGACGTCCGCGGGGGCGACCAGCAAGGCGCCACGAACCTGACGCAAAAACTGCACGGGCGCGGCGGCAGCCCAATGCGCGACAGTGATGCAACCCAGGCTATGGGCGATCAGGATCACCGGCGTGCTGTCAGCGGCAATCGCCTCAGCCAGTGCCGCGACCCAGTCTTCACGACGCGGTGTCAGCCAGTCAGCCTGCTCCACCCGCGCGCTGTTCGGCAGGCTGTTCTGCCAATGACTTTGCCAATGATCTTCTGACGATCCTTGCCAGCCCGGCACAATCAGGTAGCGAATTGATTCGTTGCGCATGGGGGAGCTCTCCTGCTGCGTGTCTGTTCCTGCGCAAGTATAGGGAGGAGAGTTATATTCGTTAAGGAATAAGAAGCTATTTATTAAGATCTATAAAGAATATACAGCAGTTTGGGATGGGCAAAAAAAAGGGACCGCACCCTGCCAAGGAGACGGCCCCGGAAACTCAAAATCTGTTAGCGCGATCAACATCACTGGATGCGATGATTGGCTGAAACGGTTATCTGATAAAGGAATATTTAATTACTTTGTTAGATCAAAAACACATATACCAATCACACCACAGTGATCGCTGAGCACCACTGCTCGCGTCATAACGTAGCGACCTTTTGGGTCAGATTGATGACGAGCGCCTTTGCCGTTTTGAGTTTCCGGGGCACATCGATCAAGCCTGAGCGGCACGAACCTCCTGCGCCTCTGCTGTTTCCTTGCGCACAAACCGGTTCGCCCGCCCAAACGTCCCGAAATCATTGAACCGCACACCCATCTCGCGCATCACCTTATGGGCCACCGGCACGGTCATCTGGCGGATGTAAAACGGTTCTTTGACCACAAAGTGATGGATGCCGTGAGTGCTGCCGAAGTTGAAGCAGAACGCCTGCAACGGCCACATCCACCACGGGTTCAGCACCTGGGTCTGCTGGATTACATTGCCCGGCTCCACGTCACCGTAGTAGTGCATGTTCGAGCTGACGAAATGCAGGCAAAAGGTACGCAACACGTTCGGGCCGATGATCACCACGGCGGCGATGTCGATGACTTGCATCACCGACAAAGCAGTCGCCGACCATTCAATCGACGTTCCCATCAGATAGGCGATGCCATTGGCCGCATGGAAGCCCAGGAACAGGTACCAGGCGCCCCAATGCACCAGCGCCAGCGGCGCGTAGACCTTCAGGGTGCGCTTGATGATGCTGATCTTGTGAGCCCAGGTCTTGGCCCGCAACATACGAATGAACGCCGACATCACGTTGTCGCCGACCATCAACAGCCGCGCAAAACCCCACGGCTCGCCGTTGGTGATGGCGCGCTCTTCCAGGTCGGACTCTGTGCCGGAGACTTTGTGGTGATTGAGGTGCAGATGCCGACGAATCCACGGATTGATCGTGCTCGGGCGCGCCAGCCACACCAGGCCCATCATCAGGTTGTGCGGCACGCGCTGTTTGCGAAAGTACATGCTATGAATCAGGTCGTGTTCCAGCTCGTGGGTCAGCGAGGCAAAAAATGCGTTGAGCAACAAGCATACCCACCAGGCCATATGGCCAGTCATGTAGAGCGTTGCCGAGCCAATCATGCCGACCAGTGCGAAGGCCAGAATGCCCGCGCCCAAGGCGTCCTGATGGTTGAGAATCGGGTAGCGCTGACGCAGTTCGACTCCCTTGGCCAGCACCACTTGGCGAATATGCGCTGATCGCTGAGTTGCATTCAGTCGCTGGGGACTTGCAGAAGTACCGTGCATGCTTCCATCCTCTGGTTATTGATGTTCGCATCCTGCCTTGTGAACCCTCGCAACGCGGTAGCCGTGAACGCCAACCTGTTGACCGGAAGCGCCAATCAGCATGACTGAACCGACCTCCCTCGCCAGCTGGACCCGCGCCCTGCGCAAGCAACTCGATGCCCTGGGCCTCGACAGCACCGCTCTGTGCCAACAGGCGGGGCTCGACCCGCAACTGATGGACGACCCGAACGCCCGTTACCCGTTGTCCGGCACCACGCGTCTGTGGGAAATCGCGGTGCAAGTCAGCGGCGACCCGGCGATTGGGTTACGCGTATCGCGCTTCGTCAGCCCCACCACGTTTCACGCACTCGGTTATGCGCTGGTGGCCAGTGGCAGTCTGCGAGAAGTGTTCGAGCGCATCGTGCGTTATCACCAGGTGGTCAGCGATGCCCTGGATCTGGAGCTGACTCGCGCCGAGGACCGCTACCGTTTCCGTCTGAAAGTCCCGCCAGGCAATCCGGCCCCGGCCTTCGAAGCCATCGACGCCTTCACGGCGATTTACGTACGCACCTGCCGCAATCGCCTGGGCCGCGATTACGCCCCGCTGGCGGTGTACCTGCGCCGCCCGGAGCCGGCGGACCCGCATCAATGGCACAAAGTCTTCCGTTCACCGGTGTACTTCGCCGCCGATGAAGACCGACTGGAGTTCGCCGTCGTGGACTTCGACAGCCACCTGGACGACGCCAACCCGGAACTGGCCGAGCACAACGAAGCCGTGCTCAAACGCACCCTCGCCCAACTCAAACCCCTGACCTGGGAACGCAAGGTTCGCGACGCCATTGAGGAGCAATTGCCGGAAGGCGAGCCCAGCGCTGAACACATCGCCCAGGCCCTGCACCTGAGTTTGCGCAGCCTGCAACGGCATCTGGCGGACGAGGGTTGTCGGTTCGATACGCTGCTCAACGAGAGTCGCGAGAACCTGGCGCTGCTGCATTTACGCGATCCGCAATGCTCATTGAGCGAGATCAGCTATCTGCTGGGATTTGCGGACACGAGCAGCTTCAGCCGCGCATTCAAGCGCTGGACGGGGATGACACCGGGGCAGTTTCGGGATGGGTTGCGGTAACAAATCCTGAAAGTGGGTTGTCTGGTCTGGCCTCTTCGCGAGCAAGCTCGCTCCCACATTGGAATGCGGTCAACTGTGGGAGCGAGCTTGCTCGCGAAGAGGCCAAACCAGACGCTACAGAAACGCCTCAGCGCCCCCGATCCCGCCGCAACAACTTGCGCACTCGCTTCACCAATTCACTCACGGCAAACGGCTTGAGCAGGTAATCATCCTCATGCAACTCCAGGTCGCGCAGGCGATCCTCAATGCCGTCCTTGGTGGTCAGGAACAGCACCGACGTATCACCGAGCTTGCGGATCTGCTGCAGCAACTGCCAGCCATTGAGCCCGGGCAGCATCACGTCGAGGATGATCAGCTCGTATTCGCCAGACTCGATGAAACGACGGCCGTCCATACCGTTGACCGCCACATCGACTGAGTAACTTGCCTCGCTCAGACCTTTAGCCAGGAGTTTGGCGGTCTCAGGTTCGTCTTCCACTAACAGCACACGCATGGCACACCTCGATTGTCGTCATCACAGGCTAGGCGCCTTCGCGTCCAAAGCCCACCACTAACGCCGGGTTTTAGATAATCGCCAACTTGCGCAATCGTTGCGCATCCAGAATCTCGATCTCGCCGTACTTGAGATTCACAATCCCCTGCCCCTGCAAGTCCTTGAGAATCTGGTTGGTGGTCTGGCGCGACAGCGACAGCATCGACGCCAATTGTTCTTGGGGCAGTTGCAACACCCGTCGCGGCGGGTCGATCTCGCCATAACCCTCGGCGATCATCAGCAAGCGATGAGCCAGTCGAGCGGCGGCTGGCATCAGGCTCAGTTGTTCGAGATTGATGAAGGTCAGGCGTAGTTTCTGGCTCATCAGCAACGCCAGTTGCCGCCAGTACGCCGGTTGCTCATCAAGCAACGTCAGCAGCACTGCTTGCGGGATGTGCAACAGGGTGCAATGACCCAGACCGAATGCATCATGGGTGCGCGGCTGGCCATCGAACAGGCAGATTTCGCCGAACCAGTGCGGCGACTCCACCAGGCTCAACAGCGCCTCCTTGCCTTGCTCGCTCACCGCGCCGATGCGCACCGAACCTTCGAGCACCGCGTACAGCCCGCACGGCGGATCGCCGCGCTTGAACAGCCGCTGGCCTGGCGACAACCGCCGCACCTTGGCGGCGGCCAGCAGACTATTCTGTAAAGGAACAGGTAAATGGCTGAACCACTGCCCTTTATCCAGCCGCGAACGCCAAACCTGCATGTCCATGAAAACTCCTGGAGATTGTCGCCTGCCTGACAGAGCGAAATGTGGACCCGGGGCATGATCCATCACCCAACAGGAGGAACAACAATGAAAAGCCTCGTCGACCATCTCAGTCAATACGCCGCCTACCACCGTGACCCGCGCAATATTGCCAGCCACTTTATCGGTATTCCGCTGATCGTTGTCGCCGTGGCAGTGCTGCTGTCACGGCCCGAGTGGTCGCTGGCCAGGGTTTGGGTGTCACCGGCCGTGCTTCTGGCGCTGGCTTCGGCGTGGTTTTATCTGCGATTGGAGTTACGGCTGGGCATGCTGATGACGGTGTTGCTGGGGCTATGTGTCTGGCTGGGTCATGTGCTCGCGCAACAAAGCACGCTGGTCTGGCTGGCGAGTGGCATCGGGATGTTTGTGGTGGGTTGGGCGATTCAGTTTGTCGGTCACCACTACGAAGGACGCAAACCGGCGTTTGTCGATGATGTGACGGGGCTTATTGTCGGACCGTTGTTTGTGGTGGTTGAGTTGGCGTTTTTGCTGGGGTTGCGGCATGACCTGAAAGAGCAGATCGAGGCGCGGGTTGGGGGCGTGCGGGTCAATCCGAATCGTGCGGCGGTTTAGACCGCAATCGCCAGCAGGCTGGCTCCCACAGGGTATTTGTGTCGATCACAGATCCAATGTGGGAGCCAGCCTGCTGGCGATGCTTTTTGCTTTAGATGTTGGCGAGTTTCTGCCAGACCTTCGGCTTGAAGAACAGCGTCTCGCCCTTCGCTAACCCGATTAGGCTGTCGTGATCTTTCACCACTTCAGCTTCGATCAACTCGCTCTGGCCTTCGACCTTCAGCGTCACCCGTGTCGTCGCGCCCAATGGACGAATATCCCGCACCTCGGCCGCGTGGTGATCCTCCAGCTCATGACGCGACAGCGACACTTCGTGCGGACGGAACAGCACATGGTTGTCTTCACCCAGATGCAACCGGTTCGAGTCACCCAGGAAGTGATAAACGAAATCGCTGGCCGGGTTTTCGTAGACGTCACCCGGTGAGCCGATCTGCTCGATCACGCCCTTGTTCATCACCACGATGCGGTCGGCGACTTCCATCGCTTCTTCCTGGTCGTGGGTCACGAACACCGAGGTCAGGTTGATGTCTTCGTGCAGCCGCGCCAGCCAGCGACGCAGTTCTTTACGGACCTTGGCGTCGAGGGCGCCGAAGGGTTCGTCGAGCAGCAGGACTTTCGGTTCAACCGCCAAGGCACGAGCCAAGGCAATACGTTGACGCTGACCGCCGGAGAGTTGTTCCGGGTAGCGATCCGACAGCCAATCCAGTTGCACCATGTTCAGCAGCTCGTGGACTTTCACCGCGATCTGGCTTTCGCTCGGGCGCTGTTTTTTCGGTTTCATGCGCAGGCCGAACGCGACGTTGTCGAACACGGTCATGTGGCGGAACAGCGCGTAGTGCTGGAACACGAAACCGACGTTGCGATCACGCACGTCGTGGCCGGAGACGTCTTCGCCGTGGAACACGATGTTGCCCTGATCCGGGGTTTCCAGACCGGCGATGATCCGCAGCAGGGTGGTCTTGCCGCAACCGGACGGGCCAAGCAGCGCCACGAGTTCGCCGCTTTGAATGTCCAGGCTGATGTTGTCCAGCGCCTTGAACGCGTGAAAATTCTTGCTGACGTTACGCACTTCGATCGACATGACTTATTCCTCCGCGGCGCTGGCGCGCAGGCGGTTAATACGGTTTTCGCTCCACTGCTTGAGCAGCAGGATGAAGAGCGCCAGGATCAGCAACAGGCTCGCCACAGCGAACGCGGCCACGTGGTTGTATTCGTTGTAGAGGATCTCGACGTGCAGCGGCAGGGTGTTGGTCACCCCGCGAATGTGCCCGGAAACCACCGACACCGCACCGAACTCACCCATGGCCCGTGCCGTACACAACACCACGCCGTAGATCAGGCCCCATTTGATGTTGGGAACGGTGACGTGCCAGAACATCTGCCAGCCATTGGCCCCGAGCAAGCGCGCGGCCTCTTCTTCCTGCGTGCCTTGTTCCTGCATCAGCGGGATCAGCTCGCGAGCCACAAATGGCACGGTGACGAAAATCGTCGCCAGCACGATGCCCGGCAAGGCGAAGACGATCTGGATGTCGTGGTCCTGCAGCCACGGCCCGAACAGACCCTGGGCGCCGAACATCAGCACGTAGACCAGACCGGCGATCACCGGCGAAACCGAGAATGGCAGGTCGATCAGCGTGACCAACATACTCTTGCCGCGGAACGAGTATTTACTCACGCACCACGCGGCGCTGACACCGAACACCAGGTTCAGCGGCACTGAAATCAGCACGGCGATCACCGTGAGTTTCAGGGCCGACAAAGCGTCGGGTTCGAAGATCGCGGTGAAGAACGCACCGATTCCGAGCTTCAGGCCCTGAGACACCACGATCACCAGCGGCAGCAACAGGAACAGGGCGAACACCAGCCAGCCAAGGCCGATCAGGATTCGCCGCGATGAAGCACTGCCACGGCGGGCGGCGTTCGAGGAAGCAGCAGCAATAGACGATTGGGACATTTTTGCGCCTCCTTATGGGGTTTCGATGCGCCGCTGCAGCAAGTTGATCAGCAGCAACAGGACGAAGGAAACCACCAGCATCAGTACACCAATGGACGTGGCGCCGGTGTAATCGTACTGGTCGAGTTTGACCATGATCAGCAGCGGCAGGATCTCGGTTTTCATCGGCATGTTGCCGGCGATGAAAATCACCGAACCGTACTCACCGACCCCGCGGGCAAAGGCCAAAGCAAAACCTGTGAGCCAAGCCGGGAGCAGCGCGGGCACCAGAATATGGCGGAAAACCTGTAGCGGTTTTGCACCCAGGCACGCCGCCGCTTCTTCCACTTCACGCGGGATATCGGCCAATACTGGCTGTACGGTACGTACTACGAATGGAAGTGTCACAAAAGTGAGGGCAAGGGTGATGCCGAGGGGGGTATACGCGATCTTGAAACCCAGGTCCGCTGCAAACTGACCCACCCAACCATTGGGCGCGTATAGCGCAGTCAGCGCGATACCGGCCACAGCGGTGGGCAATGCGAAGGGTAAGTCGATCATCGCATCGATGACTTTGCGTCCAGGGAAGGTATAGCGCACCAGCACCCAGGCCAGCAGCGTGCCGATGATGCCGTTGATGATCGCGGCATAGAGCGCGGTGCCGAAGCTGAGCTTCAACGCCGCCAGCACCCGTGGCGCCGAGATAATCGCCCAGAACTGGTCCCAGGTGAGTTGAGCGGCATGCACGAACATCGCCGCCAGTGGAATGAGCACAATCAGGCTGAGGTACACCAAGGTGTAGCCCAGCGTCAGCCCGAAGCCGGGTATGACGGGGGAGATACGACGCGACATAAAAGTCCTTGGTTGAGAACGCGCAAAGCCTCGAATCGGAATTCGAGGCTCGTTTATGGCTTATTTCAGGTTATTGCGCCTGATAAATCTGGTCGAACACGCCACCGTCGTTGAAGAATTTCGGTTGAGCGGTTTTCCAGCCGCCGAAGTCCTTGTCGATGGTCACCAGGTCCAGTGTCGGGAACTGTTTGGCGTACTTGGCGGCAACATCCTTGTCACGTGGACGATAGAAGTTTTTTGCCGCGATTTCCTGGCCGGCCGGGCTGTACAGGTGCTTGAGGTACGCTTCGGCGATCTCGGTGTTGCCCTTTTTCTCGGCGTTCTTGTCGACCACGGCTACCGGTGGTTCGGCAAGGATCGACAGCGAAGGCACGACGATGTCGAACTTGTCAGCGCCACCGTCTTCTTTCAGGGCCAGGAAGGCTTCGTTTTCCCAAGCCAGCAACACGTCGCCCTGACCGTTGTTGACGAAGGTGATGGTCGAACCGCGAGCACCGGTGTCCAACACAGGCACGTGCTTGAACAGGGTTTGCACGTATTCCTTGGCTTTCGCTTCGTTACCGCCATTGGCTTTCAGGCCATAGGCCCACGCCGCGAGGAAGTTCCAGCGTGCGCCGCCGGAGGTTTTCGGGTTCGGGGTGATGACTTCCACGCCGTTCTTGGTCAGGTCACCCCAGTCCTTGATGCCTTTAGGGTTGCCCTTGCGCACCAGGAACACGATGGTCGAGGTGTAAGGCGTGCTCGCTTCCGGCAGACGCTTCTGCCAATCCGCTGGCAGGGTCTTGCCGAGCTTGGCGATTTCGTCGATGTCACCGGCCAGGGCCAGGGTCACCACGTCGGCACGCAGACCGTCGATCACTGCCCGCCCCTGCTTGCCCGAACCACCGTGGGACTGCTGGATTTTCACGCTGTCGCCGGCGTGGTCTTTCTGCCAGAACTTGACGAATTCAGCGTTGTAGTCCTGATACAGCTCGCGAGTCGGGTCGTACGACACGTTAAGCAGTTCGTAATCCTTGGCAACCGCGGAACCAGCAAAAAGGGCACTGGCCAAGGCGGCCAAAGCGAAATGACGAATCGACGACATGGTGAAAGCTCCTGGAATTCTGTTTGTAATGGCTTTTTATGGTCTGGAATCGGGGTTGCCTGCCAAAGATCGCAGCCTTCGGCAGCTCCTACACAAAGCCCCCGTAGGAGCTGCCGCAGGCTGCGATCTTTTGATCTTTGTTTCAGCTCGGTTTGTTGCTTGGGTTCTGCAACCGGAATTTCTCTTTGCGTTCGATCTGGACCACCTGCGCGTTGTGCACGGTGATTTCCACTGCGCCAAAACGCAGATCGCGCAAGGCGCTCTGGATCTCACGCAAAATGGTTGCTTCGTCCTGGCCGTCAACGCTACGTAGGGATGCGCTCATGGTGCTGCTCCTTCAACTAGAGGTTGCCTGGCAGTGGCGAGACTGCTTGCGGCGTGAGACCAATAGTAGATAAGCGCTGATATTCTTAAAAAGACTATTTAAGAATTTTAATATAACCAAAAGAACAATCAGTGCTGGCGAATCTGTGGCGTCCGGCCCCAATCCAGCTGCCCGGCCGGCACCGGCCGCCCAAACCAGTAGCCCTGCCCCAGATCGCAGCCGTGCTCGAGCAGGAAACCCGCCTGCTCGACCTGCTCGATCCCCTCGGCATGAACTTGCATTCCCATGCTCTGGGCCAGCGCAATGATCACCCGCACAATCGCCGCGTCATCCTCATCCCACGGCAACCCCGCAACGAAGCCCTGATCGATCTTGAGTTTCTGTACCGGCATTCGCTTGAGGCGCAACAACGACGAATAGCCTGTACCGAAGTCATCGATGGCCAGCCGCACACCTAATTCACGCAACCGGTGCATCTGCTCCAGCGCGACTTCCGGGTCATCCATCACAGCGCTCTCAGTGACTTCCAGCTCCAGACAGGCAGGATCCAGCCCGGTTTCGTGCAGCACCTTCGCCACCTGCCCAAACAGCTCACGGCGGGCGAACAAACGAGAAGAAACATTCACCGCGACAAACGACAACACCACCCCGGCCTGCTGCCACTGGCACATCTGCTCACACGCCTGGCGCATCACCCAGGCATCAATTTCGGCGATCAGACCGGTGCGCTCGGCAATGGGAATGAATTCTGCCGGCGACACCAATCCTCGCTGTGGATGCTCCCAGCGCACTAAGGCCTCGACGCCGATCAGGCGGCTGGTGTTGAGGTCGTGAACCGGCTGGTAATAAACCCGAAGCTCCTGCTGCTCCAGCGCACGGCGCAATTCGAAAGCAGTCTCGACCCGCTGCTGGGCATGAGCGGTCAATTCTTCGGTATAGAGGGCGTAGCCGTTGCGACCGGTACTCTTGGCCTTGAACAGCGCCGAGTCGGAGTTGCGCAACAGCTGCTCGGCGCTCAAGGCGTCGCCGGGGAACAGGCTGATGCCGACGCTGATATTGACGAACAATTGATGCCCGTCGATCTGGAACGGCTCTTTGAGACCATCGATGATCCGCTGAGCCAGCGCCGCCGCGTGCACTATTTGCGGACAGCTTTCAGCCAGCACGGCGAACTCGTCACCGCCAAGGCGCGCCAGGGTGATTCCCGGACCGACCATCGCGCTCAAACGCTCGGCAACACCCTTGAGCAACTGGTCCCCAATGCTATGCCCGAGGCTGTCATTGATCATCTTGAAGTGATCAAGATCGATCATCAGTAACGCACAGCCGCGCTTGTGAATCTGCGCCGAAGCCAGGGCCTGCTCGGTGCGGTCGGTGAACAGCAAGCGGTTGGGCAGATCGGTCAGCGGATCGTAGTGAGCCAGGTGCGTCAGCTCATGTTCGGAGTTCTTGATTGCACTAATGTCGGAAAACACGGCCACGTAATGGCTGCGCCGCCCCCTCTCGTCATCAATGACGCGGATGGTCTGCCATTGCGGGTAGATCTCGCCGTTTTTGCGGCGGTTCCAGATTTCCCCGCTCCACTCGCAGGTGCTGTTGAGTGTCGCGAACATCGCCTGGTAGAAAGCCGGCGGGTGATGACCGGACTTGAACAGACTGGGGCGCTGCCCGAGCACCTCCTCGCTCTGATAGCCGGTAATTGCCATGAAGGCCCGGTTTACATGGACGATCAACCCTTTGTTGTCGGTGACCAGCACCCCCTCACGCGTGCAATCGAACACCGCGGCCGCCTGACGCAAACGCTCGCGCTCTTCAGTACGCTCACGCAATTTTGCGCCGATCCCCAGGCAACGGAATAATCGCGCCCGGGCGAGAAAAATCAAACCGGCGCTGAATACCACCCAAGCGTAACCGTTGATCAGTTGCCATCGCATTAACTCAGCGGAGCTATCGAAGAAACTGTTCAATAAATAACCGCTAAACAGCAACCAACCTACAGAAACCAGAAGGTAAAGCAGCGCTGCACGCAAAGCATCGCGATAGGTGGCAGACATTCGGCTGTCCATGTCCCTTTAAAATGGAAGGAATTATAGTTAAAAGAAACATCCAGCCACTCTTATCTGAAAGGGCGACTGGTTTTATCTGTGGGCTAAGTGATAATGCAACGGCTGTTTTTTTCTTTATCGAGGGCCCAATAGCCTATGTGGTACGAAGGTTTTCTCGGCTTGTCGCCCTGGTCACTGGTGGCAGTCACCCTGCTGATGACCCACGTGACGATCATCGGCGTCACGGTCTATCTGCATCGTTATTCAGCCCATCGCTCGCTTGAGCTCAATGCAGGCCTGAAACATTTCTTCCGCTTCTGGCTGTGGTTGACTACAGCACAGAACACTCGTGAGTGGACCGCTATCCACCGCAAGCACCACGCCAAATGCGAAACTGTCGATGACCCGCACAGCCCGGTCATCAAGGGCCTCTCCACCGTTCTGCGCAAAGGCGCCGAGCTGTACCGTGCCGAGGCGGAAAACCCCGAGACCCTGCGCATCTACGGCAAGAACTGCCCCGAAGACTGGATCGAACGCAACCTGTACAGCCGTTTTCCGCTGCTGGGCGTAGCCATCATGGGCGTCATCGACCTGCTGCTGTTCGGCACCATCGGCATCACCATCTGGGCGATCCAGATGATGTGGATCCCGGTCTGGGCCGCCGGCGTGGTCAATGGCCTGGGTCATGCCATCGGCTACCGCAACTTCGAATGCCGCGATGCGGCGACCAATCTGGTGCCATGGGGCATCCTGATCGGCGGTGAAGAACTGCATAACAACCATCACACCTACCCTAATTCGGCAAAACTGTCGGTGAAGAAGTGGGAATTCGATCTCGGCTGGGCCTGGATCCAGGTCTTCAGCTTCCTGCGCCTGGCCAAGGTTCAGCGGGTCGCGCCCATCGCCCATCGGGTCGAAGGCAAAGGCAACCTGGACATGGACACCGCCATGGCGATCCTCAACAATCGCTTCCAGATCATGGCCCAGTACCGCAAATTGGTGATCGCACCGCTGGTCAAACAAGAGCTGGAAAAGGTCGATCACTCGGTCCGTCACCAGTTCCACCGCGCCAAGCGCCTGCTCTCGCGGGAAACCAGCCTGCTGGATGACAAACACCACATTCGCATCCAGACCATGCTCGAGCACAGTCAGGCGCTGAAGGTAATTTACGAGAAACGCCTGGCCTTGCAGCAGATCTGGGTCAAGACCAGCTCAAATGGTCACGATATGCTGGCCGCCATCAAGGATTGGGTACACGAAGCCGAAGCCAGCGGGATTCAATCCTTGCGCGACTTCGCCGATCAGTTGAAAACCTACTCCTTGCGCCCCGCCGCCGCAGTCTGACTGTGGCGAGGGAGCTCGCTCCCGCTCGACTGCGCAGCAGTCGCAAAACCTGACGACGCGTTCTTTCATTGAAAAACGCGTCGCCAGTACCGCCCGGCGGGAGCAAGCTCCCTCACCACATAAGGCGGGAACTAAGCTCAAAATCCCCTATCTCAAAGACACTTCGCCATCCAGGCGGGCCCTGGTATTGGCCGCTTTCGAACCTCGAGCGGCACACGCCCTTTGAGATTTTGTGTCGATGGTCAATAAAAGCCTACAAGACTCATCCTTCCCGCAGTGGCCCGAGGCCGCTCAAACCCTGCTGGCGCTAATGCATGCACAAGGCGAAGTGGCGCGCCTGAGCGAACGCGAACAACTGTTCAGCGCTCTGCTGGTGAGCGTCAACGCGGTGCTTTGGGCCTTCGACTGGGAATCCCGTCGGGTTCTCTATGTCAGCCCCGCGTATGAACGTATTTTCGGCCGCTCCGCAGGCTTGTTGCTGTCCGACTACAACCAATGGCGCGACAGCATTTACCCCGACGATCTGGACTATGCCGAACGCAGCCTGGCCGAAGTACTGGTCAAAGGTGCCGATGAAGACCGCGAATATCGAATCATTGCCGCCGACGGCCAGGTCCGCTGGCTCAGTGACAAGTGCTTCATCAACCGTCAGGCCGAGCCGGGGCAACCGGTGATCATCGTCGGCATTGCCGAAGACATTACTGACAAGAAGCAGATGGAAACCGAGCTGCAACGCCTGGCTACCACCGACGTGCTGACACAGAGCAGCAACCGCCGCCACTTCTTCGACTGCGCTCACCGCGAATTCGAACAGGCACGGCACCAAGGCACGCCGCTGGCCTTCCTGCTGCTGGACATCGATAACTTCAAAGTAATCAACGATACCTACGGCCACCAGGAAGGCGACAACGTGCTGCAACGAATCGCCGAGAGCGGTCGCGCGGCTTTGCGTCGAGGCGATGTGTTCGGGCGAGTTGGCGGTGAGGAATTCGCAGCGGTGTTTCCCGGTTGTGCGCCAGACATGGCCATGCAAGTGGCCGAGCGCCTGCAACGGGAGATTCAGCGATTGAGTTTCAGCCATGGCGACCAGACCTTCGGCATCACCGTCAGCCAGGGCCTGACCAGCCTCACCGCCGAGGACGAAAGCGTCGACAGCCTGTTTGCCCGCGCGGATGCGGCGATGTACCAAGCCAAACACCAGGGCAAGAACCGCATCGTCTGCGGCTAGTGGGCCCAACACAGAACAATGTGGGAGCAAGCTCGCTCCCACAGGTTTTGTGTGATGCCTATTTCTTGCGCAAACGCATCAATTCCGGCAACCCGATCTTGAGCAACCGCGCCGTCCGGCTCTTCGCCAGGTCCTCAATGCCCTCATGCTCGGTCAGTCGCGCCAATTGCGCAGCCATGTTCATCACCAGCGCTTCGCGGGAGTAAACCCCGCCACCGAACTGGTAGACCGCTGCAATCAGCTCTCGCAGCTCCAGCGGCAGGCGCCAGCGAGTGCGAAGCGCCGAACCATAAGCCGCGCCGAATTCAGCCAGCGCCTCGCCAACCTCCTCCCACTCATCCAGCTCACCACCGGCCTGCTTCCACTCCTGCAAACACCGCAACAGCGCAAGGTCGCCGAGGCGATGCAGCATGCCAGCGCAGTAACAGCGCTCTTGATCCAGATCCAGCAAGCGCGCCAGGGTCCGGCCATACTCGGCGGTGCGCAGCGACAACTCCCAATAGCGCTCGGCATAGTCGGCCAGAAACGGATCGCTGAGGCGGGCACTGCGCTTGAGGGCCAGCCCCAGAATCAGGTTCATGCTTTGCCCGGTGCCGAGGCGGTGCAGCGCCTGGGACAGGGTTTGTACGGCGGCGCCATGATGCTGGGCCGCGCTGTTGGCGGCGGCGATCAGCACAGCGGTGATTTGCGGATCGGTACGGATCTCGTCATGCAGCAGTGTCAGATCGAGGCCATTGGGATTGAGGCTGCGCTTGACCGCCAACTGCACGTCAGTCATCAGCGGCGCACCGTCGGCAAACTCACGACGACGCTCCAGGTAAACCGCCAACGTCATGCCTGGCGACAGCGAAGGTGTTTCGCAAGTCAGCTCTTCACCGGCGTTCAGCAGCAAGTCCTGCAGGCGTTGGGTCAGGCTTTCCATGTTCAGGGGTTTGGTCAGGTACGCCGCAGGCGCCAGGGGCAAGACTTCGCGCACACTGGCGCTGTCGTTACGGCTGCTCATCAAAATGAACGGCAGCGGCGGGTTGCGTTTGCGCTGACGGACATTGCGCAAGACATTCAAACCATCGACGCCGGGCAGCTCCCAGTCGACGATCACCAGGTCGTAAGGATTTTCCGCCAACAGGTGCAGCGCTTCCTGACCATCGGCACACAGATCCAGCCGTGCGTCGCAGCGCACATTCAACAACACCTGCTTGAGCAGGTCGCGGGACCAGGGGTCGGCTTCGGCAATCAGCACACGCGGCGCAGCGGGTAACACCACAGCAGTCATTTACACACTCCAAGGTAGTGCTTGCACCTTAGTCAATGCTGGCCATTCGATACAGCGCATTTGCCATCGATAGGCTCCAGGGACACAAAAAAACCCGCCGAAGCGGGTTTTTTGTCGATCAGTTCACACACTCATCGGAGCACTTTAAATCAAAGCTCAGAGAAGCACTCTTCGATGATTGCCAGACCTTTGTCCAATTGCTCGTCCGGCGAAGTCAGCGGTACCAGGACGCGCAGAACGTTGCCGTAAGTGCCGCAGGACAGCAGGATCAGACCCTTGTCGCGAGCCTTGGCCACAACGGCGGCTACCGCTGGAGCGTTCGGTTTGTGGCTGTCTCCGTCAACGAACAGCTCGACCGCGATCATCGCGCCCAGGGCACGGACTTCGCCGATCACCGGGTATTTCGCCTGAATGGCTTTCAAACCAGTAACCAGACGCTCGCCGACCGCTTTGCAGCGATCCAGCAAGTGCTCTTCTTCGAACACTTCCATCACGGCCAGGGCCGCGGCGCAAGCGATCGGGCTACCGGCATAAGTGCCGCCCAGGCCGCCTGGAGCAATGGCGTCCATGTATTCAGCCTTGCCGCAAACACCGGCCAACGGGAAGCCGCCAGCGATGGATTTGGCGAAGGTGGTCAGGTCGGCAGCAACGCCCATCTGTTCCATGGCGAAGAAAGTGCCGGTACGACCAGCGCCAGTTTGTACTTCGTCAGCGATCAGCAGGATGCCGTGCTGGTCGCACAGGGCGCGCAGACGCTTCATGAACTCTTTAGGTGCGACGTAGAAACCACCTTCGCCCTGAACTGGCTCGATGATGATTGCAGCGATGTCACGCGGCTCGGCGTCGTTCTTGAAGATGCGTTCGATGCTGGCGATCGAATCGTCGATGCTCACACCGTGCAGTTCGTTCGGGTACAGCGCGCGGAAGATGCCGCCTGGCATCAGGCCCATGCCGGCCGAGTAAGGCACGACTTTACCGGTCAGGCCCAGGGTCATCATGGTGCGGCCGTGGTAAGCGCCGGTGAACGCGATCACGCCGGCACGACCAGTGGCGGCACGGGCGATCTTGATGGCGTTTTCCACGGCTTCGGAGCCGGTGGTCACCAGCAGGGTTTTCTTGTCGAAATCACCCGGCACCTTGGCGTTGATTTTTTCGCACACTTCTACGTACGGTTCGTAAGCCAGTACCTGGAAGCACGTGTGGGTCAGCTTGTTCAGCTGCTCGGTCACGGCGGCGATGATTTTCGGGTGAACGTGGCCGGTGTTCAGCACGGCGATACCGCCGGCGAAGTCGATGAACTCGCGACCTTCAACGTCGGTCACGGTGGCGTTCTTCGCGGACTCGGCGAAGATCGGGTGAATCTGGCCAACACCGCGTGGTACAGCGGCTTCGCGGCGTTTCATCAGGGATGCGTTAGTCTTGCTCATAAAGTCCTCATTCACCGCTCATCGGGCGGCGTGGTTCAAGGAAAATGCGGCGGGGAGGCAACTACGGCAGCATGCGATGATCGACTGCCACAGCTTTCCCGGCCACAGAGAAAATTCCGTTTGAAGCACGCAAAGGGACAGCGCTCTCGTGCCCTTTGCGTTTGAAGCAATGCCTTGCCGGGCTTATCCCTTCGAGCTTAGATGCCCAGGCAGAGGTATTTGATTTCCAGGTAATCTTCGATGCCGTACTTGGAGCCTTCACGGCCCAGGCCCGACGCCTTGATGCCGCCGAATGGCGCGACTTCGTTGGAGATCAACCCGGTGTTGACGCCGACCATGCCGTATTCCAGGGCTTCAGCCACACGGAACACACGACCCAGGTCGCGAGCATAGAAGTAGGAAGCCAGACCGAACTCGGTGTCGTTGGACATCGCGATCACTTCGGCTTCATCTTTGAAGCGGAACAGTGGAGCCAATGGACCGAAGGTTTCTTCCTTGGCCACGGCAGCGTTTTTCGGCACGTTGGTCAGGATGGTCGGCTCGAAGAAGTTACCTTCCATGACCTTGCCACCTGCCAGAACGGTTGCGCCTTTGCTGATCGCGTCAGCAATGTGCTCTTGAACCTTGGCCACGGCTTTTTCGTCGATCAGCGGACCCGTGGTGGTGCCTTCTTCCAGACCGTTACCGATCTTGAGTTTGGCGACTGCCACTTTCAGCTTCTCGGCGAACGCGTCGTAGACCGAATCCTGAATGTACAGACGGTTGGCGCAGACGCAGGTCTGGCCGTTGTTGCGGTACTTGGAAATGATCGCGCCTTCGACGGCCTTATCCAGGTCCGCGTCGTCGAACACGATGAACGGCGCGTTGCCGCCCAGCTCCAGGGACACTTTCTTGATGTCCTTGGCGCATTCAGCCATCAGCTGACGACCGATTTCGGTCGAGCCGGTGAAGGACAATTTGCGCACGATCGGGTTGCTGGTCAGCTCGCTGCCGATGTCGCCGGCGCTGCCGGACACCACGCTGAACACACCGGCAGGAATGCCGGCACGCTGGGCCAGTTCAGCCAGAGCGAATGCGGAAAACGGAGTTTGCGAAGCAGGCTTGAGCACCATGGTGCAACCGGCGGCCAGGGCCGGGCCGGCTTTACGGGTGATCATCGCAGCCGGGAAGTTCCACGGGGTGATTGCAGCGGTCACGCCGATTGGCTGCTTGATCACGATCAGGCGCTTGTCTGGCTGGTGGCCCGGAATCACATCACCGTAAATGCGCTTGGCTTCTTCAGCGAACCACTCGATAAAGGAAGCGGCGTAAACGATTTCGCCCTTGGCTTCGGCCAATGGCTTGCCCTGTTCCAGGGTCATCAGGCGAGCCAGGTCGTCCTGGTTCTCGATGATCAGTTCGAACCAGCGACGCAGCTTGTTCGCACGGTCCTTGGCGGTCAGTGCACGCCAGGCCGGCAGCGCTTTGTCAGCGGCTTCGATTGCACGGCGGGTTTCGGCAGCGCCCATTTTCGGCACGGTACCCAGAATTTCGCCCGTTGCCGGGTTGTTGACCTTGATCGTCTGACCATTGTCCGCATCAACCCAAGCGCCATCGATGAAGGCTTGCTGGCGGAACAACTGGGTGTCTTTAAGCTGCATGTCGGCTTTCCTTAACAGCACCGCGGCAAGCGCGGAGCGAATTATGATTATAGAAAGGCGCCTTATAGGCTGCCGTCAGGGAAATCATTCACCGGGCTGAAGCACATAAATAGCGCACTGATTGAAACTCGTGCGGTTCAGCACCCAGACAAGAGCGTTTGAAATCTCAAACGAATCCTAGGATCAAAGGGGGTAAAGGACAATAGCCTGTTCGAAAAAAAGAACGAAAACGCCGCATTTGCCTAATTTTTCTGATCAACGTAGCAACCGCAGGTTACGCTTTTGAAAAACGCAGGCGATTCAGCAGCATGGACGCCCGCAGTGCATATGAGTATCATGGCGCCCGCATTGCACCAGTAGCTCAGCTGGATAGAGTACTGCCCTCCGAAGGCAGTGGTCGTGGGTTCGAATCCCGCCTGGTGCACCATATAGCAGTCTAGACCTGTCTCAGACAGTCTACGAAACACCCCAAGAAGCCCGCCCCGTGCGGGCTTTCTTGTTTCTGGCTATCCCTCCTTGTCTACCCCTATAACTTCACGCCGTGTATGCCCACGTGTATGCTTTGAGATTCATTGAACTGGAGGCATACACGCAGTGAAGCGTACTGAAATCAAACGCCGCCCACTGGCCGACACTACTCTTGCAGGCTTGGAGGCAGAGAGTGCGACGTACCGGGAGCAAGACGGCAACGGCTTGTATTTTCGGGTCAAGGCAAATGGGCAGAAGTCGTGGGAGTTGCGCTACAAAAAACCAGACGGGAAATGGTCCTGGCTGGGCCTAGGCGGTTACCCCGAAATCAGTGGCTCGCTAGCCAGGCAGAAGGCGGCGCAACTGCGGGATGACGCATCGACTGGCAAAAATCCTTTAGTCAGTAAGCAGGCTCGCAAGATTGCTGACCGGGTGGCTGCCAACAACACTTTCGAAGCGTTAGGGCGCGAATGGTTTGAGGCTAGGCGCTCAAGCTGGGAAGCCGGCACGTCCCGTCGAGTCCTTGGAGCCCTGGAGCTTCACGTATTCCCCGTTTTCGGCAAACGCATCTACACAGAAATACTGCCCCTTGAATGGATGGAGTTTCTGCGCGGCATGGAGCAGAAAGGGATCATTGAGCAAATGGGCAGAGTTAGGGCCTTCTGCAAAGAGATCTACGACTTGGCACGCGTGACAGGCCGAGCGATCCACAACCCCCTTGAAGGCCTTAATAAATTTCTCCAGACACGTAGTGCTAAAAATTATGCACACGTATCAATAGAAGAGCTGCCTGCATTACTTCGAGCTATCAACTCTTACCCTCACGCAAAGGATGTCCGTCTTGGGCTCCGTTTGCTTGCTCTGTTAGCGGCACGCCCGAGCGAGATTAGAGAAGCACGCTGGTCAGAAATCGACCTCAATAAAAAGCTCTGGACGATTCCAGCCGAGAGAATGAAGCGTCGGCGCGAGCATGTAGTGCCTCTATCTCGGCAGGCCATTGAAGCGATAACGGAGCTGCGCACGCTGACAGGGGCGTACCCTCTGTTATTTCCAGGAAGAAAAGATCGGACCATACCCCGCAGCAATACCGTGTTTCTGATGGCGCTGCGCAGACTGGGATATGCGGGCCGGCAAACCGGTCATGGTTTCCGTCACATCGCCAGCACGATCCTGAATGAACAGGGATTCGACGAAAACCATATCGAGGCTCAGCTCTCTCACGTAAAAGAAGGAATTGCAGGTGTGTACAACAAGGCGGTGTACCTGCCACAGCGCAAAGTCATGATGCAGTGGTACGCCGATCGTCTTGATGAGCTAGCCACTGGCAATGTCGTGCAAGGCCAATTTGGAAAGGCAGTATGAGATTTCTTATCCATCCCCCCTTCAAAAGCGGTGTTACGCGTGTTACCGGTGTAGCGAACAACACCAAGCCATTGATTATATTGAGCTTTATGCCTGTAACACGTTTGAGAACGGTGGCATACACCTCGTGTAACGCTAGCCATTGGTGTAACACCGAGAGCCCATCATTGCCACTGCTGGCTAGCCATTTACGGTGTGCGCGACCACGCTCGGCCCGCTGGTTTTGCCGCAAAAACACAGGGCGTGGGATGGCTTGGGGTGAATTGGCAAAGAGATTGTTCGCGTGCCAGTGATCCATATTCAGGAATCCTGTGAAAGTCCGAAACCTGTCGGCGCTGATTGAAAACTGACCCACCCTGCCGATTGAAAATTGACCCAGGGCGGATTGCTGATTTTTGCATCAGCAATTGTGGATAAGCTTAGCAGTCGTGTCCCGGTGGAAGAGGCATTAAGCCCCACCGCATGTGGGCATGCGGCAGGGTATTTTCGGTGCTGATCAGAATAGCTCATCGTCCTCGATACCATCTTCGTCCTTGCGCTTTCGTTCACGTGATTTGATCTTTGTCTGCGCGGCCAGAGTGCTGTGTTGCAGGCGGTAGGACTCGTTGCCCGTTTCGACGATGTGGCAGTGGTGTGTCAGCCGATCCAGCAACGCTGTGGTCATCTTGGCGTCACCAAATACACTCGACCATTCCGAGAAGCTGAGGTTGGTGGTGATCACCACGCTGGTGTGCTCGTATAGCTTGGATAGCAAGTGAAATAACAGGGCACCACCGCTCTGACTGAAGGGCAAATACCCCAGTTCATCGAGTATCACCAGGTCTGTTCGTAACAGCCCTTGAGCTATGCGGCCCGTCTTGCCGTCGTACTTTTCGCGCTCCAGCAGATTGACCAGATCCACCGTGGAGTAGAAGCGCACGCGTTTGTGATGCGTCGTGATCCCGGACACGGCTAAGGCGGTGGCGAGGTGTGTTTTGCCTGTACCAGGCCCGCCGATGAACACGACATTCTGCGCGGTATCGGTGAATTCCAGGCTGGACAAATCCCTGACCAGGCGGGCGTCTGCGCTGGAAGCGCTGAAGTCGAAACCGGCCAAATCACGATGCATGGGGAGTTTGGCCATGTTCATCTGGTGGTTCACTGAGCGCACCGCTCGATCCGCATGTTCTTGTTGGAGAAGATGCTCAAGCAGCCATTTCGACGAGGTCGTTGAGGCTTCGCCTTGCGAGGCCAGTTCTTCCCAGGCGCTGGCCATGCCATGCAGACGCAGTTCTTTGAGTTCCGCCTTAAGATCACGCATTGCGAGTCTCCTCATCGGTGGTACGGAGCCGGTCGTAGCGTGCCGTATTGGCGACAGGCGCTATCTTGAGTTGCAGGCTGGTTTCGGCGGACGGAGGGGCTGCTGTCGATGTCAGTCGAGCCAGGACATTCAGGATGTGGTCAGCACTCAAGCTGCCTGATTCCAGTACCAACTCCACAGCCACCAATACGGCGTCGAGCCCGGCGATGGGAACAGCCGCCAGTACCTGCGTCATGACTCGATCACCATTGGTGTGCCGCCTCAGACCGCGTTTTAGCAGTTGCAACGGCTTCGGCAGATCGGTAAACGGAGCGCCATTGCGCAGCGCACCGGGCTTGCGTTCGATGAGCGGGATGTAATGCTGCCAGTCAAAACTGACCTGATCTCGATCAAACAGGCGCTCGTGACTGGCAATCATCGTTTCATCGGCGATGACCACCACCCGCGTGGGATACAAACGGCTGCTGACCCACTGACCGACCCGCTCACACGGCACCGAGTAGCGATTTCGCGCCACGCTGATCAGGCATGTGCTGGAGACCCGTACGGTGCGCTCGACGTAGCCATCAAAGGCAGTCGGCATCGGCATCAATTCGGCGCGTTCCAGCGCCAGGACGTCCGCCACTGTCAGCCCGTTGTACTGCGGGTGCACCAGTTCGTCCCAGAGCGCACGGCAGCGTTGGCCGAGCCAGGCATTCAATTCCTCGAAGGTGTGGAACATGCAGTTTTGAGCATCGAGCCAGATGCGCCGTCGGCTGTCTTGGACGTTCTTTTCAACGATGCCTTTTTCCCAGCCGGAGGCCACGTTGCAGAAGTCCGGATCGAATAGGTAGTGCGCACACATGACCGCAAACCGGGCATTGACCGTGCGGCCTTTACCCTTGTTGACCTTGTCGACAGCCGTTTTCATGTTGTCGTAGATGCCACGACGCGGCACCCCACCTAACGCGCCAAAAGAGCGGGTATGGGCATCGAACAACATCTCGTGGCCTTGGCTGGGATACGCAACCAACCAAAATGCGCGACTGGCGCACAGCTTCATATGGGAGACCTGGATGCGTCGGAACAGGCCGCCGATCAGCAGACCTTCTTCGCTCCAGTCGAATTGAAAGGCCTCGCCGAGTGCAAAGGTCAGCGGCACAAAGGCCCGTAAAGACTTGCCTTGCTGGCCGCGCCACGTGCGTATGAAGGCGGTGAGCTGGCTGTAGCCGCCGTCGTACCCCTCGGCCTTGATCTGTTCGAAGAGTGCTTTGGCACTTCTGCGGTTGTGCTTTGCCCGAAACGAATCGGCCTTGAGCGCCTGCTCAAGCGTCTCGTGAAATGGACTGAGTTTGTTGAAGGTTGCGCACCGTTGGTACGCCGGCTGAGTGGCTTCGGGTGCTCTGACCCATTTTCGAATGGTGTTTCTCGACAGCCCGGTACGCTTGGCTATCTGATGCAGCGAGAGCTTGTCGCGGAAGTACATCCGCCGGATTTTTCCCAACATTTCCATGCTGATCACCCTGTGTTCTCCTGCTCGAAAAGTGAGCAGAAGCAATTGAACACCTGGGTCAGTTTTCAGTCGGCAGAACAGCCTTTACTGGGTCAGTTTTCGGTCAGCGGCAACAGCCCAAGCTGTCATCCCCACCGTTTCGGCTGGCGTACGCGCCATAGCAGTGCTATTGAAAATGACTAGTCGACTGGCAAGGAAAGCAATGATGAGTGACGAGCAAGATTCGCAGATTGAAGGGGAGTGCACCGTTCACTCCCACCCCGTCCCAGCCGATGAACTCTCGCGTTACAGCGTCGAGAGCGACCTCCATGCTGAAAGGGACATCGCTAATTATGTTGAGGGCCAGGCACCCGATGAGATTGTTCAGCATGTAGAGCGGATCAAAAAAGAAATCGTGCTGGGAGACATTTATGAAATTTGGGACGTAACGACCGATAAAGATCGTTGGTGGGTGATCACAAACCTCACGAATCTATACTCCCAGAAGCATTTCCCGACACTCGACTACACCATCTCTTTTCACATTGGCCTGATGATGCGGCTGAGAAGCCGGCCTGATCGGATAGATAGCTCGGACCCCACACCGTTTGACGAGGTCTTTCGACGCATGGACCAGGCGGATGCTCGTCATGGCGCGGCGGTTGAAGCAGAAGACTTTCAAGCCGTAGGCATGCTGTTGCGCGAGGCATTGGTCTCGCTGATGGGTGCCGTCAGAAGATTGAGCGAAATTCCCCAAGAAGCGGAACGCCCACAGGATGCCAATTTCATCGCATGGATCGAATTGTTGATGAATCATCTATGTGGAGGCGGGAGCAACAAGGAGTTACGTCAGCATTTGAAGAATCTGGCCAAGGAGGCTTGGCAGCTTTCGAATTGGTTGACGCACACCAAGAGCGCGAGCAGGACGGCATCTTCAATAGCCATACATACTTGTCAGACGGTCGTAGGTCATATGATGCAGATCCTCAAACGAGAAGAACAGGATCGGACAGACCAGTGCCCGGTTTGTAAATCTCGTGACGTTCGCAAGCACTACGACATAGACATCGCTCCTGACGGCGATTCCTATCTCAGCTGTGGCGTTTGCGACTGGGACGATCATCCGGGAGCCAATCCTAGGAACTGATTTTGTTCATCACTCTGACCGCAGCAGCGGACACTGTGTATGCCCACGTGTATGCCTAACCAAAGCACGACCAGCCAAGCCCTTATAAACCGGGAACCAGAGCCTCCAGTTCAAACGACGCCTGGGCACCATACGTAGAAATGAAAAAGCCTCAGATCTTAGGGTCTGGGGCTTTTTTGTGGGTCTCGGGAAAGTTTGGCAACACGGATGACAATTAATGATTGTTGGTCGAAGACTCGAACAGGCGCCCTATGTCTCTCGCTCCATGCAACACCCGCTCAATCCGTATGTCGTTTTCGACCTGGCAATAAAAGATCAGATACGAGCCGTGGCTTATTCTGCGCAAGCCTTTTGCGCAATCCTCTTGGGAAACGCCAAGAACAGGCTGCTCAAGAAGTAGCTCACATTGCCTACGGAGCTCGCCAACAAAAGACTTGGCCCTGACAGGATTGTCCCGGGCGATAAAACGGGCAATTTGCTGCAAATCGTCACGCGCCATCGCGGTGAGTATCAGTCGCCTCATCGACGATTTTGCTCGGTTGCGACGTCATCAATAATGGCATCCAGCTCCGCAAAAACCGTGTCCCCATCAATGTCTGGGCGCGGATCATTTCTACTGGCAGCAATCGCCTCGCGAATCTCGGCAGCCTGCAATCGATCAAGAAGCTGTTGATAAGCCGCCTGCGGCAAAAGGTAGGCGGCCGGGCGATTGTGGTTCAGCACCGCCACCGGCTCTGATCCGGCCTGCTCAATCACAGTGCTTGGGCTGCGCTTGAGTTCTGTGATGCTGACTGACCGGCTAGCAAGTAGTTGCTCCATGAGCAGGCTCCAAGGTACTGAAAAAGGTACCTGATAGTGCTCGATTTATCTTCACGCGGTCAACGTGCATCTGATCAGCAACCACCCAAGCCAAACAAATGCCGATACATCTCTATCCTTCCGTACCACGCACATTAAGGTTTTCATACGCGCCTTATTTCTGGACAGGAGGTCCTCGATGTTGCTTGACCCATACCTCAATCAACCTTATCTACCAAAGCTTTCGTATTGGGTCGGCAGCTTTAGTGTGTATGACAGGGAGGAAGCCTTGGGTGAAGAACTGAACAAGTACGACCCCAATGACCCAATGGATCGTGACCTACTGATTCGACGGTACTGTTTGCGCGTGCCCCCACGGGAAACTTTCCGTCACCGCAGGGCAGAATATGACTTGCTTGAGCAGGCATTAGCCGATCCAGATTTCGACTTCGCCTCTGTCTGGGAAGATGATGAGGACGAAGAATACTTTTACGACTACTGGTCTTGGCCAAGTGACTGGCCAGAAATCGCTGACCCTCGAGGTTTATTCCAGGCCATTAGAGACATTGCCGAAGAGGTCTGGCAGGAAGATCTGCGGCGCTCCAAGTTACCTACTCTTCAGAGTTGCAGAGAAATACCTGAGCGCGATCTTGGAACTCACGACTGGTTGTTCCGCGTAGACAACCCTCAAAACTGGAAGGAAGTTTTCAATCTCGCCGTTACTCCTAATGACCTAACAACCCAAGGTCCGGTTTTTCACAAAGAAGGTTTCACAATAAGCATTGAGGGCCCGTTAAACAGACTAATTTTTCGACCACCGCATTGGCCTCCAAGCACAGCGTTCAGCTATTGCAATCTCGATGCAACGGTCTCAGGTATCAGCGAAGTGGAAGTGCGCGGTAGCCAGTTTGCCGGTCCATTAAGAGGAGTGCTGACGCGCCTTCGGGATGGATACTACCTGCGCCTGGAAATAGGTTTCGACTGCGTGATCGAATGTGTCGCTCTTCATATACGCATAAGCAACGTGATCGGAAGCCATCGAACCAAAAAGTACGGATAGCGCAAATACAAAAAAACCGCCGAAGCGGTTTTTTCATTCTGTCGTCCAGTCAAACTCGTCGTACTCATCATCCTCGTCGTCCTCGACCACTTCATCATCAAGAACGTCTTCCTCAAACGCTTCCTCTGCCTGCTTCGCCAGCAGAAACTCCTTACGACTCTCAGTAACCGCGCGCCGTAATTCCTGACCCTTCACCGGGCAGTTGAGCATTTGGGCGATGCGATCGATTTTTTTCGCCATGGCTACCTCCAACGCATCGGCTATAGGCCGATAGTGCGCGCTTTCGGGTGTCGATGCCAAATGACTGACCGCTCTGCCTCTCAGTTTTTCTGCAAATCCTTGAGTCTGGCCGTGAGATTTTCCTTGGGAAAGCGTTTGTGCAATGTCGCCATCAGGTCAGCGGCCGCTTGAGCCTGACCAGCCTTTTGCAGGCGGATCACTTCCCTTAATTGATCGTCGATAAACGTTTCCGGAGCTATCGCCGAGCGTTTGCTGACCTTCGCTTCATCAGCCATGCCAGCGCTGATCGATTCGCTCTGCGCGGGGGCGGCAAAATCGGCCATTGGCGCAGCAGGCGCGGGGGCGGACATCGCGCCGGCCGGGACAGCCAGCGAGCGAGCAACCGAAGGTGATACCTCTGCGGCTTCTTTTTTGGCGACCGGTGCAGACGCTTTGGGAACAGGGGCGAAGTCATAACTCGGCAGCTGCTCCTCCGTGCGTTGCACCAGTGCAAGCATCAGGGCCACGCCGACGAGGCTGGCAAATGCGACTTGCCAACGGGGTTTCTGGCAGGCCTGGACCCAGCGTTTCCACAGACCTGGCTTCTGCACCGGGACTTCACGGTGTGCGGCAGCCAGGAGGAACGCGTCGAGATGAGCAGGCGGTTCGCTGGTGGCGTGTTCACGATAGTGCTTCAACACTTCGTCTTCGGGCGTAGGACGGGCGTCAGTCATGTCAGTACCTCCTCGGCCAGCAGCCGACGCAGTTTTTGCTGGGCGTAGCGCAAGCGGCTTTTGACGGTTTCCAGCGGTGTTTCGGTGAGGGTGGCGATCTGCGGCAAATCGAGATCGCCGTGGGCGCGCAGCAGGAACACTTCGCGCTGGTCCGCGGGCAGGTTTTGCAGGGCCGCTTCGAGGCGCTGGTTGTCGCGGCTCAGGCTCAGCAGTTGTTCGGGATCGGCAGCATCATCGCTCAGCGCGTGGATCTGTTCGTCATAGCTGTCGTGCAAGGGGTTGTGGATTCCGTGTTTGCGCCAGTGATCGATCAGGCGGTTGCGGGCAATCTGGTAAAGCCAGGTACGAAAATTCGCCCGGCCTTGTGGCTGACTGGTGCTGCGGATCAGGCTCAGCCAGGTGTCCTGGTAAACCTCTTCGGCCAGCTCGGACTTGCCGCTCAGGCCGAGCAGGAATCGGTAGAGCCCTTGGCGGTGACGGGCGTACAGAATCTCGAACGCCGGCCCGTCGCCTGCGCGATAACGGGCCAGCAGCGATTCGTCGCTCGATTCAGGCGCTGACATGTCAGTTGTAGCCTCCTTTAAGCGGCTCACTGTTCGATGCGGTGGTGGTTCGCAGACTTTGCGCCAACTCCACCAATTGCACGAACTCTGCCCGCAGACCAAATCGATCCTCGCCCCGCGCACCGCGCGCCAAAGCCTCGGTGTCCTTCAGACTGAAATCACCGGTATAACGCCCATCCTTGAGCTGCTGGGAAAACGCCGCGACGGCCGCCGCAAATCGCAGGTCTTCACTGGCTGGCGCAGCACTGTCAGTGATCGGACGCTCGATCAAGCGACTGTTGCCACCTTCGGGCAACTGATATCGCACGCGCAGCATGGCCATTTCCCCAGATCTCCCGGATGCAACTGCCCCAGAGTTGCCATACCGCAGCGGCTCCAGCCAGCCCTTCTCGCCCTTGGGCACAATTTCGTACAACGCCGTTACCGTATGTCCTGCGCCGATTTCACCGGCATCGACCTTGTCGTTGCTGAAATCCTCACGCTTCAACGCACGGTTTTCATACCCCAACAGCCGATATTCACTGACCTGCGCCGGGTTGAACTCCACTTGCAGCTTCACGTTTTTCGCCACGACGGCGAGGGTCGAACCGAGTTGATCCACCAGCACTTTGCGCGCCTCGCGCAGGTTGTCGATGTAGGCGTAGTTACCGTCGCCGGCATCGGCCAACTGTTCCATCAGGTGTTCATTGTAGTTATCCACACCAAAACCCAATGTGGTCAGTGAAACGCCTGTCTTGCGTTTATCCACAGCCATTTGCTTGAGGCTGTCGAAGTCGCTGATGCCGACATTGAAGTCGCCGTCGGTGGCCAGCAGGATGCGGTTGATGCCCTTGGGAATAAACGCCTGCTGCGCCATCTGATAGGCCAGTTCGATGCCTGACGCCCCAGCGGTTGATCCGCCAGCGGTCAGTTGATCGATGGCGGTACGAATTTTCGCTTTGTCGCGTCCTGAGGTCGGCTCCAGCACCACACGCGAATCGCCGGCATAGACGACCAATGAAACCCGGTCCTGCTCGCGCAATTGATCGACCAGCAATTTCAGGGTGCTTTTGACCAGCGGCAACCCCTCGCGTCGGTCCATCGAGCCAGACACGTCCACCAGAAACACCAGGTTCGCCGGGGCCAGTTCCGCCACCGCGCGGTCCGAGGCCTTGATGCCGATGCGCAGCAATCGGGTATGCGGGTTCCACGGCGACGGCGCCAGCTCGGTGGTCACGCCGAAGGGCGAGCCATCGGTGGGCAATGCGTAATCGTAGGGAAAGTAATTGACCATTTCCTCCAGTCGCACTGCACCTTCCGGTGGCAGGCGCCCCTGATTGAGCAAGCGGCGGACGTTGGCGTAAGCACCGGTGTCGACGTCGGCGCTGAAGGTCGAGACGGGCGCTTCGGCCACGCTGTGAATCGGGTTATCCGCCAGCGCTTGATATTGCTCCCGCTGCTCATCCCGATATCCCTGCGCCGATGCCTCGCCCGTCGGCATCGGTGCAAAGCTCGCCGTCGGGGCGGTGCGAACGCTGCGCTTGGCCATCGAGGTGTCTGCCATAACAGCCTCGCTGTGCACCAATACTTCAGCTGGCAGCGCACCTTGAACCGGTGGCGGCGCCGAGGCGGAATCAGGCTTGGATGAAACGCCGCAACCGGCAATGACCAGCAGCAACCCGGCAGCGAAACCCTGGGCGGCCGGGCGGAGAAAATGCAGAGGGAGGGACATGGGGGCTGACCTCAGGAGGAAATTGATCCATTCATCCTCTGAGACGGACAGCCCCGTCGATTCGGGTTAAGACCGCTGAAAAAAACTTCAGCGGTGATAACGCCGCACCACACTGCTGTTTTTCAGCACATGGCCCTTGATTTTTTCCAGTAGCTGCGCGCGTGTCAGGCCGGCGGGCAAAGCTTCCGGCGCCAGGTCCAGGGCGTAGAGCTGGATAATGTAGTGGTGCGCGCTGTCGCCGACCGGCGGGCAAGGACCGACATAACCCGTGGTGCCTTTGCTGTTGGTGCCACCGACGCCCTCAAGGGCGGATTTTGCGCCGACGCCAGCGGCAATCTGATGCGTCGTGGCTTTGATGCCGTAATGCACCCAGTGATCGACGCCTTGGCCTTTTTGCCCGTCAGGATCGTGCATGACGATGGCATAGCTCAACGTACCCGCCGGCCCGGCGTTCCAGTTCAGTGCCGGTGACGCGTTATGCCCGCCGCAACCCGGAGCATCGCTGGCGGCTGCCGAGGTGAACAGTCGATCGTCGGTGACACCTGGGATGTTCAGGGTGAAACGCTCCTGGGCCTGCGCCGGAAACTGCACGCAAAAGGCGACTGCAACGGCCGCCAGCCAAGGGTTCAAAGAGGTCAATCGGGGCATACCGGAGCACCTTGTGCGGGTGGGGCCGTCGTCGGCGTGCAAACTATAGCCGGACCGTTCATTCGGTGGCAGTGGGAATTGGCTGAACCTCCAGATAAGCGCCAAACTCTTAAGTGAAACGCTTGCCTGGAGAGTGATCATGGCACTGCACCGTGTCGCCCGTTTCGCCGATGTGTCCGAAAACCGGGGCCTTGAGGTTCAGATCGCAGACACGAAAATTGTCCTGCTGCGGGTGGGCGATCAACTACGCGCCTTTCAGGGCGAATGTCCCCATGCCGGGGCGCCGCTGGCTGAAGGCGCTCTGTGCCACGGACGTTTGATCTGCCCGTGGCACAAGGCTGCGTACCGGATCGAGGACGGCGCGCTGTGCGAACCGCCGGCCCTGGACAGCCTCAAGCGCTATCCGCTGGAGGTGCGCGATGACGAGGTCTGGGTCGACGATCAGCCGATGTCCGACGCTCACACCCCTCCGGCGGACGACGAGCGAACGTTTGTGATCATCGGTGCCGGTGCAGCAGGCACGGCGTGCGCGGCAGCGTTACGCGAAAAGGGTTTCGGTGGCCGGGTGCTGTTGATCGACCGTGAAACCGACGCCGGTTACGACCGCACGGTCTTGAGCAAATTCGTGATTGCCGGGGAGATGCCGCCGGAAGAAGTCCCACCGCTGCGTGATGAGCACTTTTACCAAGCACAGCGCATTGAGCGAGTAAACGCTGAAGTGACGAGCCTGGACGCCGCGAACAAAACGTTGCGCCTGTCTGATGGTCAATCGCTGAGCTACGACGCTGCCCTGCTCGCCACCGGCGGCACACCCAACCCACTGACGCTGCCTGGCGCCGACCTGCCGCAGGTGTTCGTGCTGCGTTCGAAGGATCAGGCGCAGCGGATTCTGGGCTCGGCAAAACCAGGCCAACGAGCGGTGATCATCGGCGACAGTTTTATTGCCTTGGAATCCGCGTCCTCCCTGCGTCAATACGGTCTGGACGTCACGGTTCTGGCCCGCCATGCAGTGCCTTTCGCCAAACAGTTTGGCGACGCGGTCGGCAAATCGATTCGTGCCCTGCACGAGGCCAATGGCGTGGTGTTTCATACGGATGGCAACGCAACGCACATCGAAGGAACTGCCAAAGTTGAAGCGGTGCGCCTGGACAACGGTCAACGTTTACCGGCGGATTTGGTGCTCGTCGGCATTGGCGTCAGCCCGGCAACCGGCGCATTTACCGGCCTGCCCCTGGAAAAGGACCAGTCGCTGAAGGTCGACGGCGGGATGCGCGTGACCGATGGGCTTTGGGCCGCCGGTGATATCGCGACCTTCCCGCTCAACGGCCAGCCCCAACGGATCGAACATTGGCGCCTGGCACAGCAACAGGCACGGATCGCGGCGATGAACATGCTCGGCGGCGACGAGCATTACCTCGACGTGCCCTATTTCTGGACCTGGCACTTCGGCAAAAACTACGACTACCTTGGACACGCCGCGACCTGGGATGAGGTCGAGTTCAAAGGTGACCCTGACCATCCCCCTTTTATCGGCCTGTACGGCAAGGATGGATTGGTGGTCGCCGCGGTGGCATGCGATGAAGAACGTGCGATAGCGCTGCTCGCCGAACGGATGAAACAGCCGCTGCCGGTGGATGAGGCGTGGCAGCTGATTCGGGATCTGAATTAACGAGATGAGGGAGTCCTTCGACCTCCAGCGGGAGCAAGCTCCCTCGCCACAAGCCACACAGCAAAACGCCCGGCGTCTGCGTTGCGCAGAGGCCGGGCGTCGGTGTGTAAGCCCTGGGTTTACTCGACGGCGACATTACCGCCGAATTTGCTCATGACAAACCCGACAAACTCTTCGACGGTCATCTTCTGGCCGTTGAATTCCACCTGATTATTGGCGTAGTGCAGTTTGGCGACGATGTTGTTGTCTTCCAGTTTTGCCAACTGCGTACCGACTGCCATGCTGCCAAACATGTCGGCAGTGGCGGTCGCCTGATCGGCGATGAGCTTGGCGTCAGTCTGACCGTCGATTTGCGACTGCACGCTCAACAGGTCAACGAGCATTGGCTTGGACACTTTCACATTGACGTCCAGCAGCGCGATCAGTTGTTGGGTCAACTGGTCGGGCGGCAGGTCCATGGATTGTGGTTTGGTCAGGTCGAGCACCAGGTTGGCGCGGCTTTCGCCATTGGCGGTGTTGAACGACAGATTCTCCAGGGCAACCTGCGGGCCGGCGGCCAGCAGTTTCTCCAGGCCGGTTTTGACCTGCGCCTCTTCGGCCGGGGTCAGGACCAGCTCTGGCGCCGGTTCACCCGCAGCGACGGCCTCAGCAGCGGCCCTCTCGTACGGTTGCAGTTTGGTCTGGTAAATCTGCATCAACGACATTGTTGCCGGGATGTCGAGGTTCTTCAGGCTCATGGCCATCTGCGCAGAGCCGACAGCCTTGCCGTTCAAGGACACTTCACCCACCTTGTAATCGGCACGCCCCGAAGCGCTGGTGCCGGATTCCTCGGTCTGGTTCTTCATTTCAAATTTCTTGATACCCAAGTCCGACTGCTTGGCGCCGAAGGTGGTCTTGCTGTCGGTCAGCTCGACGGTGTTCTCGCCGGTGTAGTAGCCGTAGGTACTTTTTGTCAGGTTGCTGGCCAGGGTCAGGCCGTTCAGTTCGACCTTCACTGGCGTCTGATCTTCAGCGACCGTGCTCAGTGTCAGGCTGTCCATGTAGCCGTCGGCCTTGACCTTTTGCGCTTGAGCGCTGGCGGCGACATCGAGGTTCAGCCCGGAGAATTTCAGGCTGGACTTGTCGTCCAACGCCACGTCCAGCGGCAGCAATTGCAGGGTGCCGTTGGTGGCATTGTCGTAACCGATGTTGACCACGCCCGTGAGTGGCGATTTGTCCTTGGCAGCGACGAACCATTTCTCGGTGGTCGGGGTTCTTTCCAGTTCGTAGTGACTGGTGGCCAGGACCGGCAGCCACTTCAACGACATCAGGCGCGAAAACGGCAGCGGACCGTGTTCGATGCGATCGACGAACAGCAACTCTACCGGTGCTTCACCGAACATCTCGCCTTCGCCCTTGAGGCGGTAGTGCGCGGTGCTGCTGAACACATGGCGCTCCAGCGACACCAGTTCCAGCGACGCTGTGCCGTTGGAACCGACCAGCGCGGCTTGCAGCTCTTTGTTGGCGTCGGAGATCGAGGTGTTCAGCACACCTTCGAGTTTGGTGCCGGTGTACCAGGCTCCGCCGGCGCTGATTGCACCGATGGCAACGACGATTCCAAGAAGCACGCCTGCTGATTTATTCATGAATGACCCGATCAATGTCCGTTGTTTGAAGGTGTTGTCGTCTTCCCTGAACCCATGACGGGTTGCGGTCACGACTGCGATAAAAGTGCGATGGAGATTAGCATCAGGCGCACCGGGCGGCCCAATGATTAAAGGTTAAAGAGTGTCTATGGAATGCCACTGCTTGTGGACAACTGGCAGGGGGCGAGAGTTTCGGCGGATATGAAATCGCCATCGCGAGCAGGCTCGCTCCCACAGGGTCCTGTGATCGACACATAACCCATGTGGGAGCGAGCCTGCTCGCGATGGCGTCAGTCCTGCCAACACAGATCAGGAATACTGAACCTCGATCTCATCCAATTGATGATCAAAGCTCTTGAGCCGTGCGGTCCATGTATAGACCAGCACTTCGAAGTCGCGATTGATCACCGCCGTGCCGCTTGGGGATTCCGAGCGCGGGTCGCAGAAGTCCAGTTGATAACGTTCGCGGGCCATGGCGGTGGCGACATCGGAGAGTTCACGGGCGTTATTGAGCCAGTGCCAGCCCTCCTCGGACACTTGCTTGTCCAGCGCCTGGCATTGTTTTTTCAGGGTTTCGAGGCTTTTTTCCAGCGGTGTGCCGGTGAGTTCGCCCATGACTTCCTGGAACGTACGCCCCGGTTGCCAGTAACTGCCCCAGAAATACCGATCGAACACCGTTTCGACACGGCGCAGCGCGACTTTGGTGTCCCAAATCAGCACCAGGGTCTTGCCTTGTTCGAGCTGTCTTTTTTTGATGCGCTGACCCTGGACCGACGCCCAGGCCACCACCACGATTGCCATCACGGCAATCAATGCCGCGGCGCTGTCGAGGAACACCAGTGCCTTGTCGATCTGGTGGGCCAGCATGATGCCGTAGAAATAAGTGGCCGACAGCAACACCAATGCCGCTATAGCGCACCAGAAGCCGGGAGCATAAGGGTTTTTCATTATTGGAATCCCCATGACCAACGCGAGCCTTGATTGATGAGCTCGACGCGCGACCTCATCAACTCAAAGCATAGCAACGGCCTCAGGGTTTGCCGGAGTTCGTGCCTTGCGTTCGTCCGCTTTCCCAGCCGCCACCCAAGGCCAGGAACAAATCGATCTGACTCATGGCAACCTGCGTGCTGGCGGAAGCCAGCTGCGCCCGCACGTCGGTGTAGGTGCGGGTCGCCTGCAAGTCCGCCAGGAACGATGCGCGGCCAGCCTGGAAGAAGCGGTGAGTCTGGTCTGCGGCCAATTGCGCCGATTGCTCGGCGTCGGCCAACGCATCGCGACGTTGCAGCAACGCGGAGTACTGGGCCAGACCGGTTTGGGTTTCGCGGATGGCGTTGAGCACCACGCCATCGAAATGTGCCAGCGCGCCTTGGGTCGTTGCTTCGGCCTCGCGGATTCGCGCCCGGGAGCCGTTGGACGGCACGGTCCAGGTCAGCAACGGCCCGAAGCCCCAGCGATTGGTCGCCGGTTTGCCGAGGTTTTCCAGGATCCCGACGGTACCGACGGTCGCGCCGATACTGATGTCCGGGTACAACTCGCCGGTGGCGATGCCGATGCCGGCGGTCGACGCAGCCAATCGTCGCTCGGCCTGCCGCACATCGGGACGGCGTTTGAGCAAGGTGGCGCCGTCACCCACCGGCAACAATTGCGCAATCTTCGGCAGCTCCGCGCAGCGGTCGGTGCCGGCTGGCAGTTGATCCACAGGTTTGGCCAACAGCATCGACAATCGGAACAACCCGGCCTGACGCGCCGCCTCATAACGCGGCATATCGGCGCGCAAGGATTTGAATTGGGTTTGTGAGCGGGTCACCTGGGTTTCATCGCCACGCCCGGCGTCACGCAAGCGCTGGATCAGCGTGGTGCTCTGGGCTTGCAAGTCGAGGGAATGCTGGGCGATTTCCTGCTCTTCGTTGGCTGCGCAGACTTGGGTGTAGGCCCGAACGACATCGGCTACCAAGGTGATTCTTGCAGTATCGGCCGCGGCTTGCGTCGCATCGGCATTGGCCTTGGCCGCCTCGATGCCGCGCTGCAACGTGCCGAACAAATCGAACTGATACGAGGTGGTAATGCCAATGTCGCCGACGTTGGCCACCGGCACTTTCTCCGGCAGCAGGAATGCTTCGCCGGACTCCTGCAAACGCTGGGCGCCCATCTTCACGCCGCCGCTCCAGCCACCTGCCGCTTGAGCTTCATCGACCTGCGCGCGCGCTCGGGAAAGGTTCGCCGCCGCCACGCGTAAATCGGTGTTGGAGGCCATGGCCTGCTGGACCATTTGATCGAGGCGCGGATCCTGATACAAGCGCCACCAATCGCTGGGCACCGGGGCCGAGACGACATTTTTGCCATTCACCGCCAAGTCGCCCTGCAAGTCTTCACGGTGTACGGCGGCCTCGTCCGGCAAGTGATAATCCGGCCCGACCACCTGACAGGCCGACAGCAACAGGCCTAAGCCGGCGATAGCCAAACCCGAGGCCCTGCTCATTTCGCGGGCTCCTGGGTTTGATCGTCAATGATCGACACCGTGGCGGTCCGCCCGGCGATCATGCGGAAATCCGCCGGCACGTCGTCGAAGGCGATCCGCACCGGAATCCGCTGGGCCAGCCGCACCCAACTGAACGCCGGGTTGACGTTGGGCAGCAGGTTGCTGCCGCTGCTGCGGTCGCGGTCTTCGATGCCGGCGACGATGCTTTCCACGTGCCCGCGCAGGCGAGCGCGGTCGCCGATCACCCGAATATCGACGCTCTGGCCGACATGGATGCCGTCCAGTTTGGTTTCTTCAAAATAACCGTCGATGTGGAATGAATTGCTGTCCACCACCGACAACACCGGACGCCCGGCGGTAACGAATTCCTGATTGCGCGGTGCACGGTCGTTGACGTAGCCGTCCACCGGGCTGCGGATGGTCGAGCGGTCGAGGTTGAGCTGGGCGCTGTCCACCGCCACCTGGGCCTCCATCAGCGCCACCTCGGCGCGGGCCACCCGGGACTGACTCTCTTCCAGTTGCTCACCCGGCACCAGATTGCCGAGGCCACGGTTACGCTTGGCTTCGCGTTGCGCCTGCGCCAGGGTTTCCTGACGGTCGGCGACTGCCGCCTTGGCCTGACGCAGTGCCAGTTTGAAACGGTCCTGATCAATGCTGAACAACACCTGGCCGCGCTTCACTAATTGGTTGTCACGCACATCGACTCGCTGGATCAGCCCGGACACGTCCGGCGCGATCTGCACGATGTCGGCACGGATGTGGCCGTCCCGGGTCCAGGGCGCGAACATGTAATACATCACCATGCGCCAGACCACGACAACGGCGAAGGTCACGATCAGCAGGGTCAGCACGACGCGACCGATGGTCAAAAAAGGTTTTTTCATGTCATCAGGTATCGACTGAGTGAGTCCACGGCGCCGAGCAGCACAGCGTAGAGAGCCACGTTAAACAATGCCCGGTGCCAGACCAGACGGTAAAAGTGCAGACGCGTCAGCAACCCGTGCACCAGCAGGAACAACACGTACGTAATGCCCATCAGCACCAGCAGCGTGGGCAGGAACACCCCGCTGATATCCAGATCACCGATCATAAAGGCGCTCCATCGATGCCATGGGGAAGCGGTTCTTCGAGCTCGCCGGTGCCGACGAATTCCACCCCTGGCAACAGCGACAGACGCAGGCCGCTCAGGGCATGCAGCAGATGCAAACGCGCACCTTCATCGCACTCCGTGTTGAGGGCACGGCGGGTGCGGTCCAGGGTCATCAGCAACGGACTCGGTGCCGGCAACCGTTCGCCAGCCTTGAGGCAGGCCTTGAAATACTCGCCAACCTCGGCCACCACCTGATGCAGCAACATTTGCGGTGCGCCGAGCACTCGCGGTGTATAGGCGAGCAAATCCAGCAGGTTCAGCGCCACGCGCACTTCCCGCAGGGCGATGCCGGTGTCCTGGCCGGTCATGGCCAGGCGCGGCAAATGCTGCATGAGGCGATCGAGCATCTGCACACCCAAGTGCCGGTGCTCAGACAACGTGGCCGGTTCGGTCAGGCTGACAATGTCGCGCCAGCTGAAACGGGTCAGGCGCTTGGCCGCCAGTTCAGAGCCGAACGGCCGGGCAATCAGGGTCCAGACGAAGGCGAACAACAAGCCCACGGGGCCCGCCAGGTTGGAGTTTACGAAACTAAGGAAATCCGCGTCGTAGGCGCCCTGAATACTGATGAACGACGAGGTGTTGACGAGGGTCAGCAGCATGCCCAGATAGAACTGCGGCTTGACCGTCAGGGTGCCGATGCAAATAAACGGCACGGCAAACGCCAGCACCAGCATCGGGAAGTCATGCAGGTTGGGCAGGACCAGAAACAGATAAAGACTGGCGAACAATACCGACATCGCCGTCCAGAAAAAGAACCGGTAGATCTGCGGCGCCGGGTCGTCCATCGACGCGAAAAAACTGCACGCCACCGCCGCCAGAATCACCGCGGCGCCGCCGTCGGTCCAGCCGAGCAGAATCCACAGCACCGACGCGACGATGATGGCGGTGACCGTGGACGCCGCCGAATAGAGCATCAGCCCACGGTCGAGAAACGGCGACAGCCGACCAAGCCGCCAGTGGCGATAGACCGCGCGCCAGCTGTCCTGGCTTTCGCACTGGATGGCGTACTGCAGGCTGCGGCAGTCCTGCCACACATCGATCCACTCGCCGAGGCGATACAGAGCATTGGAGAACAGCAGCTGCTTGCGATCATCCAACGCTTCGGCGGACGGTTGCAGGGCTTCGAGTTGGTCTTTCAGCGCTTGCCAGCGGGTGAGGTCGGCGTCTTTGTGGCCGAGCCATTCGGTGGTCGCGGCCAGCAGCGGCGCGAACTTATCCACAAGCTCGGGCGTGCGCCGCTCAAGGGCATAGAGCGCGTCATCGAGGGCATCAATCACCGGCAGCAGGTGAATCATTCGCCCGCGCAGTTCCTTGGTGTTGCGCACCGTTTGCGGCCGCGCGCCTTCGTGGGGCAACTGACCGATCATCAACTCCAGCGTGTTGAAGGTCGCGACCATCGAGGAGCGCAGCGCACTGACTTCGTCCGGCTGCACGTTGCGGCTGAGGAAACGCAGGCTGTAAGTCGAAGCATCGGCAAACCATGTGTTCACCGAATCGTTGAACACCGGCGCCAGCCGTCGGGGCCAGAACATGGCGCCGACCACCGCTGCCACGACGATGCCGAGGAAGATTTCTTCAGTCCGCGCCTCTGCGATGTCCCATACCGCTAACGGGTTATTCACCACGGGCAGGGCAATCAGCGGCAAGGTGTACCCGGCGAGCATCAGCGCGTAATTGTTGGCGGTGCGCAGGTGCATTGAGAGGAACAGCAGAATCCCGGTCCACAGCGCGATGACCACCACCAGCACATAAGGGCTCTGGACAAACATCGGCACGAAAAAAACCGCGGCGGCGGCACCAAGAAGGGTGCCGACCGCGCGGTACAACGCCTTGGAACTGGTAGGGCCGACAAACGGACTGGAAACGATGTAGACCGTGGCCATCGCCCAATACGGCCGGGGCATTTGCATGAGCATGGCGATGTACAACGCGATCATCGATGCCGCGAACGTTCGCACACCGTAGAACCAGTCCCGCGCCGGGGGCATACCGGTAAAAAATCCGCTCAAGGGTTGATCACCGGCAGGTGATTGGCCGATTCAAAAGCCCTCAGCACCCGCAACGCCGCTTCCAGATCACTCTGATCGATCCCTACGAGCACTTCATGGCGCAAGCGCACCAGCTCGATTTCGACGGCTTGCACCAACTCGCGACCCGTCTCGGTCAGGCTCAGGCATTTGGCGCGACGGTCATGGGCGTCTTCGGTACGGCAGACGTAGCCGGCATGACACAACTGATCCAGCAGGCGCACCAGCGACGGGCTCTCCATCCCGGCCGCCTGCGCCACCGTCACCTGCCGCACACCCTCGCCCAAACGCCCGATCATCAACAACGGAACGGCGCAGGCTTCGGAGATTCCATAGTTGGCCAGCGTGGTTTGGCAGATCCTCCGCCAATGCCTGGCGGCCACCACCATGGAGCTGCTGATGTTCATCTGGAGAGCGTCGAGGTTCTTCGGCACGAAGGGGAAACACACACTGTTAGTTTGCTAACTATCAATATGGCATTTGAGGGGAAAGTTGGTCAAGTTTTGTAACAAATTGACTGCCATCCGTCGCGAGGCGGCTGCCTGAATGAACGCCGGTACTGAAGACGTATATACTTCGTCAGTATTCGAATCGAGGATATGAAAATGTCTAAACAAGCTGTTTTCACGATGAAACTTGAACCAGAACTGCGAGAAGAGTTCATGGCCGAAGCTGAAGCTTCTCATCGCCCCGCATCGCAAATCGTCAGGGAAATGATGCGTCAGTTCGTTCAAACACAACGAGAGTCGCGCGAGTACGAAGCGTTCTTGCAACGCAAAGTCGACAGTGCACGTATTTCCATGCGAGCTGGTGAAGGCTTGACCAATGAGGAAGTTGAAGCACAATTCGCTGCCAGGCGTGCGCAGGTAACCAAGAAAGGATGAAGATAATCTGGACGCCCGCAGCCGCACAGGATCGTGCAGACATCTGGGATTACCTGCATTCCGTCAACCCGATAGCCGCCCTCGAAATGGACAACCGCTTAATTGATGCGATATCTCGTATTTCCCAGTTTCCTGAAAGCGGCCCTGTCGGAATCATTGCAGGTACTCGCGAGATGATCCCCCATCAAAGTTATCGAGTGGTTTATCAGCCGGGATCGGATGCAATTTGGATACTCGCGCTACTCCATACATCTCGACAGTGGCCACTAGAAAGGTGATTTTCACACCCCCCGCCCCTTCCTCAACAGCACATCAAGCTGATCCACCACCTCCGCCCAATCGGCGTCATCCAGAATATCGTCACGCAAGAAATCCGCCTGGCTCTTGCTCCAGAAGAACGCATCCGCCAGGTGCAATTCGGGTTTGAGCGGTGAGTGGGTGGCGATGAATTTGTCGATGCTTTCGGCGTCGTCAGGCAGGCCGAGTTGTTTGAACAGGTTGGGGAGGCTGTGGGTTGGGGATTCCATGGTGGGCTCCTTTTTTCATGGCAAATGATTGGGTGACTGCTGCGCAGTCAATCGCGAGCAGGCTCGCTCCCACATGGAATCGCGCTCAACTGTGGGAGCGAGCCTGCTCGCGATGGCGATGTAACTGACGCCGAAAAACTACTGACTCAACTCGCACACTTCAGCATGTGGCACCATTTTCAGGTATTCCGGCACGCTCATGTGCAGCAGGTTGTTGTGGTTACCCGCCTCCAGGTAGATGTCTTTTTGCCGGGTCAGCAGTGGGTCGATGACCATGTCCAGGCCATAGGATTCACCCAACGCAGGCACCGCGCCGCGTTCGCAATCCTGGAACAGATGCGCCAGGGTGCTTTCCCGGGTGATCTGCCATTCGCCACTGCCGCGTACTTTGCTCAGGTCCAGGTGACGACTCGCCGGCAGCACAGCCATCAGGAAATGACCGTGGTGGTCGTCGAGGATCACCGATTTGGCCACCCGTTCAGCAGGAATGCCCGCGACCCGCGCCGTTTCAAGGCTGCTGGCCGAGTGCGGATGGGTGACAACGTCAAATTCGCAGTGAGCCTTGGTCAGGCTGTCCTGCACTGTTCTTGCCATACGCATGATGCACCTCGGTGTCCGCAACAACGTTTCGCGGACGATGGTTAAACCTTTTCTCTCCACTAAAAGTCTAGGCCCGCTGGCGCAATCGCGCGGGAAATCTGCCCGCCGGAACAACGTCAACAACTGATCAAAATTCGTACGATTCAGAGCTCAGCTAGACTGTATGTAACGCGGATCGCCTGAATCGGCACGGTGCTCTCAGGTTCTTCGCGAGCAAGCTCGCTCCTACAGGGAGGGTCACGTGAACACTCGTTGTTGTGCAGTTGCGCTGCTGTTGGCCTTGAGCGGATCGGTATTCGCGGCGGACACCGTCGTCCTGCTGGTGCCCAACCCCATCGGGATCTGGCTGATCACGTTCGGCATCGCGTTTCTGATCGCCGAGGCGGCCTTGCCCAATTACGGCGTGATTGGCCTGGGCGGCATTGTGATGTTCGTGATCGGTGCGGTGATTCTGACCAACACCGAGGTGCCGGTTCCGTTGATGATCGGCCTGGGACTTGTCAGTGCCCTGCTGCTGATTTTCCTGCTGATCCGTGCCCTGAAAACCCGACCGCGCCACAACGTCAGTGGCGATGCCGAACTCATTGGCAGCGTGACCCCGGTGATGTCGTTACAAGCCGGCAACGCCTGTAACGGCTGGGTGCACCTGCAAGGAGAACAGTGGCAAGTACTCAGCGCCACGCCATTGCGACCCGGGCAACAGGTCCGGGTGGTGGCACGCAAGGGATTATTGCTGCAAGTGGCCGCGGCTGACGCGGCGCCGGGTGGAGAATAACCATGGGCCTGCAACTGGGTTTTGCCGCGCTGCTGTTACTGGTGATTGCACTGGCGGGGTCGACCTTCCGCATCCTGCGCGAATACGAGCGCGGGGTGGTGTTCCAGCTCGGACGCTTCTGGCAGGTCAAAGGCCCTGGCCTGATCCTGCTGATTCCGGTGGTGCAGCAAATGGTTCGCGTCGACTTGCGTACCGTGGTTCTCGACGTGCCGCCGCAAGATGTGATCACCCGTGACAACGTCTCGGTCAAGGTCAACGCGGTGCTGTATTTCCGCGTCCTCGATCCGCAGAAAGCGATTATTCAGGTTGAAGACTTTCTCATGGCCACCAGCCAATTGGCGCAGACCACGTTGCGGGCGGTGCTCGGTAAACATGAGCTCGATGAACTGCTGGCCGAGCGTGAGCGGTTGAACATCGACATCCAGCAAGTGCTCGACGCCCAGACCGATGCGTGGGGCATCAAGGTCGCCAACGTCGAGATCAAACACGTGGACCTCAACGAATCGATGATCCGCGCCATCGCCAAACAGGCTGAAGCCGAACGGGAACGCCGGGCCAAGGTGATCCACGCCGAAGGCGAATTGCAGGCCTCGGAAAAACTCATGCAGGCCGCCGAAATGCTCGGGCGCCAGCCGGGGGCCATGCAACTGCGGTATATGCAGACATTGAGTTCGATTGCCGGGGACAAGAGTTCGACGATTGTCTTTCCGCTGCCGATCGAGCTGCTCAAGGGGATGGCGGATTTGTCTTCAAAACCTTGATGGCCCCAAAAGATCGCAGCCTTCGGCAGCTCCTACAGGTGTACGCCGCGCCCATGTAGGAGCTGCCGAAGGCTGCGATCTTTTGACCTTCCCCATAGACACCAACGTCCGGTAACCGCGTCGGAGATTTCCTTCAAGTTGTAGCGGTGTTGGTGAACTTGTTCCGGTCCGAAGCCAGGTCTAGTCTGGCTTTGTCACTGAATAAACGGTGACACGGACGTGCAAGTCCGACGAAACTGTTTAGGTCGCAATTGCCATGGCTCATTGCTTTATGGCGGCTGCGCGCAGGAGATCCTCGGATCTGCTGGGTGTCCTAAACAGTCCCGGTCTTGCACACCTGCGCACGGCCGCCACCCAATTCGCGTGCAAGCGAACGGTGACGGCTCCAACTTACTGTTTAGGATTTTTTATATGCACAAAATTACCCCGAATCCTCCAGAGAACTCTGGAACCGATTCCCAAGATTCCCTCGAAACCGAAAAACTCAAAGAAGCCGCCGACCGCGCCTTCGCCCACTACTTCCCCCCGACCACCGAAAAGCCGCCCAGGCACCGCAAAGGCCACCTCTTCACCGTCGCCCCCGAGGTCAACACCGAAACCCTGCTGGCCAACGCCGCCGAAGACCTGCTGTCCATCAGCGCCATCGCTGCCAATCTGGCAGACGAAGTGGACGGGACGCGGCGCTCGGTAGCCTTGGCGCTCAGCCGCATGGCCGATGGCGTGCAGTTGCTCGTAGAGCGAGTGCAGGATCATTGGGAGGCGTCGGAGATCATGCAGGCTCGGGTCAAGGTTTAGCCGGGTGTGTTTGTGGTGAGTTGACTACCGCCATCGCGAGCAGGCTCGCTCCCACAGTTGATCTTCAGTGAACACAGCTTCTGTGTACGACCGAGATCCAATGTGGGAGTGAGCCTGCTCGCGATGGCGTCAGTGCTGTCGATACATGACTCAGCAACTAGCGCTTCATAAGGCGCTCGCGCCCAACGTTCCACACGTTCACGCAACAGCACCGAGGCTTCGCTGCGCTTGCTATCGCTGTCCCCGACAAACACGTCAGAAGGCTGTTTGGCATGCTGCCCCACCGCCGCAAACACTTGCTCACGCTGCACGTCATCCAATCCAAAAAAATCAGCCAACCGCCCGGCCATTGCCCCGGGCAATTCACTGTAATTCACCGCCAACCCGCCAAACGCCCGGCATTGCGCCAACCCTGCTTGCAGCAATCGCCCCAACCGCCGTGCAATGAAGTCCTCTCGGCCAGCAAACGGCAACTCATCATCGAGCACACTCGCCCCGATCATCCCCGGCACCATGTGCATGCCCGGACGGCGTAGATGTGAAACGGCAATTTCCAACGGATCGCGATAAAGAAACAGCCACAGCGTGTCGGGAAAACACTCACGCAGCAACGGCAGTTCACCGATGTTCCAGGCATCGAGCTTGATCACCAAACGTTGCTCTGAACCGAGCCGACGCTGGCCATACGCGGACAACAACCCTTCGATGGCGACACGCCGTTCGGCCGGCGGCAAACCACTGCGCAGCAAGGCGTCCAACGGTGGTGGTTCGCTGACAACGATGTGGCTGTCGAGTCGGGCGAGCATTTGACTGATCAACGTCGAGCCGCAGCGCGAAGCGTGGAAGATAAACGCGCTCGGCGCCAAACCGGGGCTGGTCGTCTGCCAGTCGCCGAGGGCAGACAGCGGTGTTTGCCGGCGAAACGCCTGATTGAACGGCAACCTCAGCGCGTCTTCCACGGCATCACGAAAAAACGGCTGATGCAGCGGCGTGTCACCGAACCAGCACCAATCGACCTGCCAGTCGCCGGCCGGCTGCCAGACCCGAATCGGCAACCAACCGTCCAGGTTCAGGCGTTCCATTGTTCATTCCATTGGCGTCGGCCGTTACGCATCGCCGCACGCAGTTCTTCGCGGGAAAACATCAAACCTCGCTCAACCGCCAGTTCCAGAGTGCGGGTGATAAAAACCTCGGTGTCCGGCAAGCCCTGCAACGTCTTCGAAAGCTGCAAATCGCTGGCCACCAAACGCTGAAACTGCAGCAAAGCCCCCTCACCGGTATCTGACGAAGGCGTGGTCGGTAAACCCTCGACAATCGCCTGCTCCAGCCAGGGACCGGGGCGGCAATCGAGGACCAGATGAATCCGTGTGCCGGTGTCGCGATTGTCCACGCGATGGGGCCGCGACAGGTCGAGAAACCAGCATTCACCGACAGCCATCGGCATGCGCTGACCATCGAGCAGGAAGTCCACTTGAGGTGGGCTGAGCAGCGGAATGTGCAGACGTAAATCGGCGTCCGGCTCGCCCAGATCATAGTCGCGATGTTCATGAATTTGCCCGCCCGGACCGAGCCGCAACAGGCGCGCAGACACGATTTCCAATGGCAGATCCCGCAAGCCTTGCTGCCACCTGACATCTCGCAGCCAAGGCACACGCAACAGCGGTTCACCGCGACCCGGCGCCAGTTCGGACAACGCATCCGCCGCAGAAATCAGCGCCACACCACTCCAGTCGCCGGTGTAGTAAGCACTGTTGAAATGACCGCGCCACTCATCCTCGCCAATCGCCATCAGTGCCTGCAACAGCAACGGCAGATCCACCGTCACCGGCAAGCGAGAAAACGCCGCTCGGCTCATCGCTTCGGCAACACCGCGCATTCGCCGAGCCAGGTCAGCAAGTGATCGAGACAGGCCTCAACCGACTGCACCCCGGTATCGAGCACCAAGGAGGCGGACGGCGGCGGTTCATACGGCGCAGACACGCCGGTAAATCCTGGCAAATCGCCCCGTCGTGCACGGGCGTAATGACCTTTCGGATCGCGCTGCTCGCAGACGGCCAGGGAGGCGCTGCACCAGACTTCGCGGTAATCCTCGCCCAGTCGCCGGGCGAAGACCTCGCGCAGCTCCATCAGCGGCGCGATCATCGCGAGGATGACGATCTGCCCATTCTCCACCAGCAGCGCCGCGACTTCGCTGGCGCGACGGATGTTCTCCAGACGATCACTGTCGACAAAACCGAGATCACGATTGAGCCCGACCCGCAGCCCGTCGCCATCGAGCACGATGCTCTGCACGCCGTGCTCGAACAGCTCGGCATGCAGCGCCTGGGCCAGGGTCGATTTGCCCGCCGCCGGCAAACCGGTCAGCAAAATCGCCGTGCCGCGATGACCGTTGCGCGCCTCCCGCTGTGCGCGGCTGATGCTCGCCGTCGGCGCCAGCAGGTTATTGGACCGGGGCATGGGCCACCGGCATCGTGATGTTCCCGGCCGCCCACGCCGCTTCGCGGTTGGCCAACGCGGTGGCAATGGATTGCACTTCGGTGGATTGCACCTGATCCGGCAGTGGATCGAGCCCCGCACTGGCAAAGATCTGGCCGTAAGCGTTACGCAGATCGGCGTACGACAGGTCGCGACGCAAATCGGCCTGCAAGGTGTTCAGTTCGCCCTGGATCAAGTCCAGTTCACCCAGACTGGCCGCCTGATAACGGTTGCGCAGCTGGCCAACGATCTGTCCGTCGATGTCCGACAGTTGCTGATTGGTCTTGAACTGCCGCAACGCCTCGCGGTAGTTGGCGTTGGCCACATAAAGCTGCGCCAGCACCGCGATCGACATGGCCTGGCGGCGCGCCGCGGCGACTTCTTCGCCAGCCTTGGCGACGTTGATCGCCGCCGGTGCGGAGATCACGTTGAACAGGTTCCACGTCACTTTCACGCCGTAGTCGGCCCAACCCTGCTCCACCAGGAACGAGTTGCTGTCGTAATGCCCGCCGGCCGAGAACTCCAGACCCGGCAGCAGCCGCAACATGGCTTTGCGGGTTTCGGCCGCGCTGATGCGGCTTTGGTAATCCTGCTCGCGCAGCTCGGGACGACTGGTCAGGGCTTCCTGTTCCAGGCTGGCGAGGTCAACTTTCAATTCCGGAATGACATAGTCGTCCTGGGTCGCCAGGGTCAGATCGGTGCCCAGCGGGAGATTGATCAGGGTCGCCAGTTCGGTTTTCGCCAGCGACAGCGCACGACGCTGTTCCTCCAGTTGGCGCGTGGCTTCGATCAGCGAGCGTTGATAACCCAGCGCCTGAATCGGATCGCCGATTCGTTGCTGGCTCATGCTTTGGCTGTTGCCGCGTGCGGTGTCGACCCGGGCCATGAGGCTGTCGATCTGCTTGAGCAAACGCTCGGCGGCCATGGCCCGCCAATAGGCCGAGCGCACGTCCTGAACGATGGTGTTGATCACCTTGCGCCGACGCTCCTGAACGATCAGTCGCTGGTCGCCCTGTTGCTTGGCGCTGATGTAGCTGACGCCAAAATCGAGCACGTTCCAGACCATGGTCAGGTCGGCGACTTCACGGTCGCGGTCCTGAGAGGTCGATGGCTCCAGAGACTGGGTTCCGGTCCGTACGCTCTGGCTGCTGGAGGCGTTGACGTTGTTGCGGCCGACGTACCCGGCGTCCAGCGCCATGCGCGGCAGCATGTCGAAACTGGCGAGGTCGAGTTGGCGCTTGGCCAGGGCCTCTTCCATGATTTTGAGCCGGCCTTCGAGGTTGTACTTCACCGCGCGGGCCATGGCCTGATGCAGGGTCAGCGGACCGCTGAGGGGTTCCTGATCCTTGTACATATTCTGCAGGTCGCTCCTGGCGCGCTGTTGGCTGACGCTGCGTTCGATCGGTTCACTGGTGACTGCACATCCGCTGACTGCAAGCGCCAGCAGGCTGGCGCCGAACAACTTAGAACTTCTATTCATCCTTGACTGCCCCTGGACACAGCATTGTTTTAGGTGTTTTTTCAGGCCTGCATTTCGCTGATGCCGACCTGTCGCAAAGCCGCGGCCAGGCTGTCGACCTGCCGTTGCTCGGTGTCTTTGAGCTGTTGCAATTGCTGGACGAGACTCGGCGCCCCAAACACGCCGCGCAGCCCCTGTGAAACATCCCCGGCCTTGATCGAATGACTGCCGAATGAACTCAGCGAGTCTCGTTCGCTGCCGGAATCCTGATTGAACAGGCTCGACAACGTACTGGTGCTGAACACCCCGCCATCGCCACCGCCAAAGCCGAGGAAGCCGTTGCCCGAGCCTTCGCCACCGTTGTCACTGCTGCTGAACACCTGGGCGATGAAGCTGGGCGCCAGCGCGCCGTGGTTCATGAAGATGTCGCCCAGCGGCCGGATGCCGTTGCCGATCACGCGGCTTTCGAACAACGGGGTAAAGGTCAGCGGTGAGCCGAGATCGCCGGTCGGGGGAGTGAAAATAATCGGTTGCAGTGGCACGTTGGGCTGATCGGAAACGGTGACCGGTGGCGGGATCCGGGCCAGTGGGTCAGGCGTCACGACCACGGCAGGCGTCTGCACCGGCACGGTGTCGATCACGTAATTGTTGGAGACCGCCACGCCGCTAACGGCATTGCCCGAAAGGTCGCTGACGTTGCTGGTGTCCAGCGCGATGAAATTGCTCGGGTCGGTGATGCTCGCGGTCGGCGTGAAGGTCGCCGTCCAGGTCTTGCCGCCGTCGCTGCTGACCAGGTTGGTCAGCTCGCCGTTGGTGACGCTGAGGTCCGACAGGTCGAAATCGCTTACCACTTCGCTGAAGGTGATCGTCACAAGCGTGGTTTGACCCACGCCCAGGTTCGGGTTGGCGACCACGATGGTTGCCGTCGGCCGGGTGGCATCGAGCGCGTAGTTGTTGGAGATCGCGATCCCGGCACCGGCGTTGCCCGCGGCGTCCGCCACATTGCTGCTGTCGAGCAGGATCAGGTTGGTGGTGTCGTTGATGTCGGCGGTCGGGGTCAGCGTGGCGGTCCAGGTCTTGCCGCCGTCACTGCTGAGCAGGTTGGACAAGGTGCCATTGGCGACGCTGAGGTCCGACAGGTCGAAACCTGAAACCGTCTCGGTGAAGGTGATGGTGACCGTGGTCGTCTCGCCGATGCCCAAGCGGTTATCCGCCACCACGATGGTCGCCGTCGGCCGCGCCGTGTCGATGGCGTAGTTGTTGGAATCGGTCACGCCCACGCCGCTGTTGCCTGAGGCGTTGGTGACACCGCTGTTGTCCAGGCTGATCAGGTTGCTGGTATCGGTCACATTGATGGTAGGCGTGAAGGTGGCGGTCCAGGTAACGCCGCCATCGCTGGACGACACGTTGCTCAGCGTGCCGTTGGCAATGGACAGGTCGGCGTTGGTGAAACCGCTGACCGCTTCGCTGAAGGTGATGGTCACCCCTGAGGTTTCACCGGCCTTGAGGGCGTTGTCGGCGACCACGATGGTTGCGGTCGGCACCTGTGTCTCCACCACATAATTGGCGGAGTTGGTCGTGCCCGAGCCCGCGTTGCCGGCCAGGTCCGAGACGCCGCTGTTGTTCAGGGTGATGAGATTGGTGGCGTCGGTCACGCCGATAGTCGGCGTGAACGTCCCGGTCCAGGTGATACCGCCGTCGCTGCTGCTGACATTGCTCAACGTACCGTTGGCGACGCTCAAATCGCTGTTGTCAAAACCGCTTACCGCCTCGCTGAAGGTAATGGTCACCAGCGCGGTTTCGCCCGGTTTCAGGGTTGTATCGCTCAATACGATGGTCGCGGTCGGGCGTTGGCTGTCGATCACATAGTTATTGGAATCGGTGGTGCCGCTACCGGTATTGCCAGCCCCATCGATCACTCCGATGTTGTCCAGGGTAATCAGGTTGGTCGAATCGGTGACGCTCGCCGTCGGCGTCAGGGTTGCGGTCCAGGTGATGTTATCGCTGGTACTCAGATTGCTCAGGGTACCGTTGCTCACCGTCAGGTCGGCTGTAGTAAAACCGGTTACCGCCTCGGAGAAGGCGATGGTCACCACCGAGGTTTGACCCACCGCCAGCGCCGCGTCCGCGACCACGATGGTGGCCGTCGGACGCTGAGTGTCGATGGCGTAATTGTTGGAATCGGTGGTGCCGCTACCAGCATTGCCCGAGCCGTTTTGTACACCGCTGTTGTCCAGGGTGATGACGTTACTGGTGTCGGTGATGGCATTGGTCGGCGTAAAGGTGGCGGTCCAAGTGATGCCGCCGTCGCTGCTGCTCACCGAGGTCAACGTGCCGTTGGCGATGGTCAGGTCGGCATTGGAGAAACCGCTGACGGCTTCGCTGAAGGTGATGGTCACCAGCGACGTTTCACCGACGCTCAGCGCATTGTCGGCGACCACGATGGTGGCCGTCGGCAACACCGTATCGATGGTGTAGTTACCCGAGTTAGTCGTGCCGCTGCCGGTGTTGCCGGCCACATCGGTCACACCGGTATTGTTGAGGGTGATGACGTTGCTCGAGTCACTCACGCCGACCGTAGGCGTGAACGTCGCGGTCCAGGTGATGCCGCCGTCGCTGCTGCTCACCGCGGTCAAAGTGCCGTTGGCGATGCTCAGGTCGGCGTTGGTGAAACCGCTCACCGCTTCGGAGAAGGTAATGGTCACCAGCGAGGTTTCGCCGGCACTCAGGGTCGGGTCTGCCAGGACAATCGTGGCGGTCGGGCGCACGGTGTCGATCGCGTAATTGTTGGAATCGGTGGTGCCACTGCCGGCGTTGCCCGCTAGATCGACCACGCCAGTGTTGTCCAGGGTGATCAGGTTGGTCGTGTCGTTGATGCTCGCGGAAGGCGTGAAGGTCGCCGTCCAGGTGATGCCGCCGTCGCTGCTGCTCACCGAGGTCAACGTGCCGTTGGTAATGGTCAGGTCTGCGTTGGTGAAACCACTGACCGCTTCACTGAAAGTGATAGTCACCAGCGAGGTTTCGCCGATTCTCAGCGCAGTGTCCGCCACCACGACCGTGGCCGTCGGGCGCACGGTGTCGATGGCGAAGTTGTTGGAGTCGGTGGTGCCGCTACCGGCGTTGCCCGAGGCATTTTGCACACCGCTGTTGTCCAGGGTGATCAGGTTGGTCGCGTCGGTAATGCTGGCCGTCGGCGTGAACGTCGCTATCCAGGTAATGCCGCCATCGCCACTGCTCACCGCCGTCAGCGTGCCATTGGCGATGGTCAGGTCGGCGTTGCTAAAACCGCTCACGGCTTCAGAGAAGGTAATGGTCACCAGAGAGGTTTCACCGATTTTCAGCGCGTTGTCGGCCACCACGATGGTGGCCGTCGGCAGCACGGTATCGACGGTGTAGTTGCCGGAGTTGGTGGTGCCGCTGCCGGTGTTGCCGGCCACATCGGTTACACCGGTATTGGCCAGGGTAATGACGTTGCTCGAGTCATTCACGCCAACGGTTGGCGTGAAGGTCCCGGTCCAGGTGATGCCGCCGTCGCTGCTGCTCACCGCGGTCAACGTGCCGTTGGCGATGCTCAGATCGGCGTTGGTGAAACCGCTCACCGCTTCGCTGAAGGTAATGGTCACCAGCGACGTTTCGCCTGCTGTCAGTGTGGGATCGGCCAGCACAATCGTGGCGGTCGGGCGCACAGTGTCGACGGCATAGTTGTTCGAATCGGTAGTGCCGCTACCGGCGTTACCCGCCAGGTCGGCGACCCCGGTGTTGTCCAGGGTGATCAGGTTGGTCGTGTCGTTGATACTCGCGGAAGGCGTGAAGGTCGCCGTCCAGGTAATGCCGCCGTCGCTGCTGCTCACCGAGGTCAACGTGCCGTTGGTAATGGTCAGGTCTGCGTTGGTGAAACCACTGACCGCTTCACTGAAAGTGATAGTCACCAGCGAGGTTTCGCCGATTCTCAGCGCCGTGTCCGCGACCACGATGGTGGCCGTCGGGCGCACGGTGTCGATGGCGTAGTTGTTGGAACTGGTCGTGCCGCTGCCCACGTTGCCGGTGCCGGCAGCCTGTACGCCAGTGTTGTCCAATGTGATCAGGTTGGTCGTATCGGTGATGCTGGCAGTCGGGGTGAAAGTGGCGGTCCAGGTGATGCCGCCGTCGCTGCTGCTCACCGCGGTCAACGTGCCATTGGCAATCGTCAGGTCGGCGTTGGTGAAACCGGTCACGGCCTGATTGAAGGTGATGGTCACCAGTGACGTTTCACCAATTCTCAACGCAGTGTCCGCCACCACAATCGTCGCGGTCGGTGGAGCGGTGTCGATGGCGTAGTTGCCCGAGGAGCTGACTCCGCTGCCGGTATTGCCCGCCAGATCCGCCACGCCGGTGTTGGCCAGGCTGATGACGTTGGTCGCGCTGATGATGCCTGCTGTCGGGGTAAACGTGGCCGTCCAGGTAATCCCGCCGTCGCTGCTGCTCACCGCGGTCAACGTGCCATTGGCAATCGACAGGTCAGCGTTGGTGAAACCGCTCACTGCTTCGGAGAAGGTGATGGTCACCAGCGAGGTTTCACCCGCCGTCAGCGCCGTATCCGCCAGCACAATCGTCGCGGTCGGGCGCACGGTGTCGATCGCGTAATTGTTGGAATCGGTGGTGCCACTGCCGGCGTTGCCCGCTAGATCGACCACGCCGGTGTTGTCCAGGGTGATCAGGTTGGTCGTGTCGTTGATGCTCGCGGAAGGCGTGAAGGTCGCCGTCCAGGTGATGCCGCCGTCGCTGCTGCTCACCGAGGTCAACGTGCCGTTGGTGATGGTCAAATCGGCGTTGGTGAAACCGCTGACCGCTTCACTGAAGGTGATCGTGACCAGCGAGGTTTCGCCGATTCTCAGCGCCGTGTCTGCGACCACGATGGTGGCCGTCGGGCGCACGGTGTCGATGGCGTAATTGTTCGAATCGGTGGTGCCGCTGCCAGCATTGCCCGCCAGGTCGCTGACCCCGGTGTTGTCCAGGGTGATCAGGTTGGTCGTGTCGGAAATGCTGGCGGTCGGGGTGAAGGTCGCCGTCCAGGTGATGCCGCCGTCACTGCTGCTCACCGCGGTCAACGTGCCGTTGGTGATGGTCAGGTCGGCGTTGGTGAAACCACTCACCGCCTCGGAGAAGGTGATGGTCACCAGAGAGGTTTCGCCGATTTTCAGCGCATTGTCCGCCACCACGATGGTCGCGGTCGGACGGAGTGTATCGATCGCATAGTTGTTGGAATCGGTGGTGCCGCTGCCGGCGTTGCCCGCCAGATCGCTGACCCCGGTGTTGTTCAGGGTGATCAGGTTGGTCGTGTCGTTGATGCTCGCGTTCGGGGTGAACGTGGCGGTCCAGGTGATGCCGCCGTCGCTGCTGCTCACCGAGGTCAACGTGCCGTTGGCGATGCTCAGGTCGGCGTTGATGAAACCACTCACCGCTTCGGAGAAGGTGATGGTCACCAGTGAGGTTTCGCCAATTCTCAGCGCCGTGTCCGTTACCACAATGGTCGCGGTCGGCCGCACGGTATCGATGGCGTAGTTGTTCGAATCGGTGGTGCCACTGCCGGCGTTGCCCACCAGATCGCTGACCCCGGTGTTGTCCAGGGAGATCAGGTTGGTCGCGTCAGTGATGCTGGCGGTCGGGGTGAAAGTCCCCGTCCAGGTGATGCCGCCGTCGCCGCTACTTACTGCCGTCAAGGTGCCGTTGGCAATCGTCAGGTCGGCATTGGTGAAGCCGGTGACCGCTTCGTTGAAGGTGATGGTCACCAGCGAGGTTTCGCCGGCCCTGAGCGCCGTGTCGGTGAACACGATGCTGGCGGTTGGCCGTGCCGTATCGACGACGTAGTTATTGGAGTTGGTGGTACCGACGCCGGCAGTGCCCAGACCGTTGATCACCCCGGTGTTGTCCAGGGTAATAACGTTGGTCGTATCGGAAAGACTGGCGGTCGGCGTGAACGTTGCCGTCCAGGTGATGCCGCCATCGCCGCTGCTCACCGAGGTCAACGTGCCGTTGGCGATGGTCAGGTCTGCATTGGTGAGACCGGTCACGGCCTCGGAGAACGTGATCGTTACCAAGGACGTTTCGCCGATGCCCAGTGTGGTGTCAGCGACCACAATGGTCGCGGTCGGCGGCGGCGAATACGCGGTGTTGAGTACACCACCGTCGTTATAAATTGTCGCGACGGAGGCTGGCGAAGTGCCCGTTGTTCCCCCGCCCAGTGCAGCGCCACCGGCACCACTGGCCGCGGCATTACCGGCCAGGGCCGCGAAGTTGGCGGCCGTGATCAGCAGCGTGCCTTTGTTCCAGATCGCACCGACACCCTTGCCGCCCACGCCGCCATTGGTGGCGTTGCTGCCATAGCCACCACCGCCACCGCCGCCGCCACCGGCGCCAATGTTGTTGCTGATGGTCGAGGTGCCGACGATGGTCATGGTGCCGGTGGTGGCGTTGTAGATCCCGCCTACCGCGTTGCCGCCAGCGCCACCGACCTTGTCCCAACCGGCCCCGCCGCCGCCGCCGCCAATGGAAATCGTGCCATTGGTGGCCGTCGAACCGTTACCGCCGTTGCTGTAACCGCGAGTACCCAACCCGCCCGCTCCGCCGGTGCTGGTGCCTCCGCGACCGCCCATGTGGATCGAATCATAACCGCCGCCGTAACCACCGACACCGCCGCCGCCCGCCTGGCCGCCATAAGTGCCGATGCCAGTTCCTGCTGAACCGCCATGCCCGCCGCCCTGGCCGCCTAAACCGCCCCCACCGCCACCGGCACCTCCGTAAGACGCTCCCGTAACACCGCCACCGCCACCGCCGCCGGAAGCGGCGTTGGAGGTCACACTCACGTTGTTCAGCGTCAGAATCCCTGCGTTGAAAATCCCCCCTGCCATCGATCCCGTGGCCCCGTAGCCACCGTTGCCGCCCGTGCCCGACACCAGGCCTCGGGTGATCACCAGGCCATCGAGCGTCACGATTTTGCCCGCCGCTACTTCAATCACTCGGGTCTTGTACTGACCATCGAGAGTCACGTCAGCCACGTTATCGTTGTTTAAGTCGCCATCAACGGTGATGTTCTTGTTGATCAGCAACTCGGACGTCAGCTGCACTGTCATGCTGCTGCTGAAGGTGACGAGATCGCCGTTCTGCGCGGAGGCGATGGCGGCACGCAATGAGCCGACGCCCGTGTTGGCGTTGTTGGTGGCGGTCCAGGTGGCCAGGCCCCACTGATACTCGCTCATGGCCGTGGTCGAGAGGACGTTGGCGCTTTCAATATTGCCGGTGGCGATTTCCAGATTCCAGTCGCCACCGATCCCGGTCCGATTGCTGGAAGCGGCTACATCGCGGCCGGTCAGTTGCGCCAGCGAGTCGACAAAACTCAAGCCGCGCTCACCTTCGGCGGTGTAGCAGCCGTAGATCAGAATGTCGCCGCCGACGTTCATGTCCTTGCCGATTTCCGCCAGCACCGCGCTGCGGGCCGCGACGTTGTCGGCGGACAAATAACTGTTGCCCAGCCACAGATCGCCCGCGTTGCCGTGGGCAATGATCTGCACCGAACTGATGCCCTGATGGGTGTCCAGATAGGCGGCAATCTGCTGCAAACCGTCCTTGCTTGCGTCCAGCTGGACCACTTGGGTGCCAGGCGCCACGCCCTTGAGCAGGCTGTCGGCCTCCTTGACCCGGGAATCGACGAACACCACGCTCTGGCCCGGCACTGCCACCGGGTTTGGTGCAGGCGTGGCATCGGCCTGGCCGTGGGTGTCCTTGCTGGCGACCGGCTGGTCGGTCGTCGGCGTCTTGGCGGCATCCGCCGTGCTGTGGCTGTCAGCCTGAGCGGTATCGGCCACCGTGGCCGCCACCGCGCCGTCGAACAGCATTCGCGGCTCCAGGGACATGATCATGGGAGAGGCCAGCGCCCGTGCGCCTTCGGTAACTCGCGACTTGCCGTTGCTCCACCACATGCTGCTCACCCGGACTCGAACTTGCTTGATGCGTCAATGAAAACGCCGCGATCAACTGATCGCGGCGTCGGCCTTCATACGAATGACATTGGCGGCGCTGGCTGAGCCATCGAGCCAAAAGGACAATTCTGCGTATTGTTTGAACAAGTCCGGTGGCAGGATCGTGCGCCGCGATTGCAGCTCGACCTTGGGTTTGACTTTGTGCAGGCCGGAGACGCCGAGGGCTTGATCGAACTCTGGCGCGTCGTAGGCGAGGTTGTTGAAGTCATGCTCGAACCACGGCTCGCCAATGAAATCGTAGACCAGCCGCATGACCCGTTCAGGGGCCTGGGTCAGCAAGTCGTAATCGACAATCAGCAACGAATCGGCGTGTTCGCCGTAATAGGCTTCCTTGAGCGCGGCCCAGGCAAACCCCACCAGCCGATTGCGTTGCGCCAGGGTTTCGCAACGGCTGTAGACCGTGTTGCGCTCGACCGCGTCGCCGAACAGCTTGGTGTTTTCAAAGGGGTTGGCGCGATACAAACGCTCGATGCTGTCCATGACCCAGGCGACATTGCGCACGCAGGCAATGACCTTGGCTTGAGGGAACAGATCGCTGATGGCCGGCAGGCGCGAACTCCATAACCGATTGGTGTCGAACACCACCGGTTTGTCGGCCTTGTCGGCGTAGAAGGAGTCGAACAGACCGCGTAGCAAACGGCGGCGCAGATCGGTATCGATCACCGCACCGAACTCGCTGCCGGCGCTGCACTGTTCCAGAACACCGGAAAACAGGGCGCCAACGGGGCTGGTCATGCCGGCATGAAAGCGCGGGTTCTGCAAAAGGATCGCAGAAAGCAGGGTCGAGCCTGAGCGCGGCAAGCCGGAAATAAAATGGAACTGTGACAATCCCTTCACCCTGGTCATAAGTCCTTTATGTATGACGGAGCGTAGACCATGGATGGTCTTACGGGTAATGTTGTTTTGATATCAAATCGAAACTAAACCCTCTCCAAAACGCGATTTTTCGTTACAGGCTCAATGCAACACGAACAAACGCGCGTTGGCGCCTCCCGCCTGCGTTACGCCAACGTTCTGCCAGCCTGCGGGCAACGGCGCGAACTCGTCTGGCACCTCGACGGTGCCGATCAACCACACTCGGCCAGTGCCTTTGGGCAAGTTACCGAGGCTGTCGAGGTAAATATCCTGAGTCACCAACGTGCCGAAACCATAGGCATTCGGCCGGCTCGAAGCGCCATTGGCCAACGGCGGGGTGTACAGCAGCGGTTTCGCGTCGGTGCGGTTGTAGTAGACGTAACTGAGGTACCAGAGCATGTCGCTGGTGACGATCCGGTCACCGACAACGAAGTGCTGGTTCACGTAGTCGACCATGACGCTGATTTGATCGTTGGTATCGACCGTGGCGTTGTTGTTCAGGCCCACCAGTTCGACGCCGACAAACAACACCAGCACCGTCACGGCCAACACCCGGAAGACGGCGTACAGGCGATCGATGGCCAGCGCGGCAATCATCGGCAGGCCGAGGGCATACGCGGTGAGGTAACGCTCGATGAACACCGGTGAGATGAACGACACCGAAAACACCAGCAACAACGGCAAAACGGTGTAGATCACCACCAATGCACTGCCACGAATGACACTGCGATCCCGCGCCAGCGCCACCCACATCAAGGCCAGCGACGCCAAGGGTAACGTGATGAAAATCCATGTGGGCAGGGTCTCGCCATCGTCCTGAGTCAGGAACGACCAGATCATCGAAGGCAACGAGGCGAACGTGACCGGCGTCTCCCACCCCACATCGCCATTGGCTTTGAGTTGATCCATGTGTTGAATCAGATCGATCAGGTTGGGTACCCACGGAAAGTACACCAACGCAATCGCCATGTTTGCCACCCACCAACCGGGCTGCTGGATATGCCGCAAGCGATAACCAGGCTGTACGCGGATCAGCCCCAGATACAGCCAGTGACACAGCACGCACAGGGCCGTGAAGTAATGGGTGTAGAACGCCGCGCTCATCAGCAGTGCGTAAATCACCAGATAGCGTTTACGTCCAGGACGTTTGATCCAGTAAACCAGGGCGATCGTGGCACCGATCAGCCACAGCCCCAGCAACGAATACATGCGCACTTCCTGGCTGTAACGCACGGCGGTAGGCAGCAGCGCCAACAAGACGCCGGCCAACAACGCGGCGCGACGAGTGGCGAGCAAGTCCACCAGCCAGACGCCCAGCGCCACGGTGGCAATCCCCGGTAGCGCGCTCAGGCTTCGAATCGAAAAAATGCCATTGCCGAACAGCTCGATCCAGCCATGCAGCAGCATGAAATACAGCGGCGGATGCACATCATGGGCGGCATGGGTCCAGATCCCGGCCAGCGAATACTGACTCAGCAGCAGGCTGGAACCTTCATCGCCCCAGACCGCCGCCGCGGTCAGGTCATAAAAACGTGCCAGCGCGGCCAATGCCAGGATCGGCAGCAGCCAATGCTCGCGCACCCATCGAAGCAAGCGCTGAACACTCGCCCAGGCGCCGGGTGCCGCGTGGGGGCCTTGGGTGCCGTCAAGCGGCGTTTCTCTGCGCGCCTCCATTGCCTCCCCTCGAGACTGCCGGTGAAAAACCTTGAAGCTTGCAATCACTGTAGGACAGCGACAGCGCCGTCGTCGATGCTGGCTTTGCGACCAACGACATTCGGCAGTGATGCGGATCAACTACGCTCTGGCGTGGCGTGACCCAGCCACGGAGATGAAAGGAATCGGCCAATCGCAACGATCTGCCCGGGTACCCGGGCCACCCGCGTGGCGCGCCAGACAACTAACCTGAGGGATGAGGAACTATGGAAGTATTCATGGGCACGATTCAGTCTTTCGCCTTTAACTTTGCCCCCAACGGCTGGGCCCTGTGCAACGGCCAGACACTGGGGATCTCGCAATACCAGGCGCTTTTCTCACTGCTGGGAACCTACTATGGAGGCAATGGCACCACCAATTTCATGCTACCCAACCTGCAAGGCCGTCTGCCGATGGCACAGGGCAACGGCCTGGGACTGACCCCGCGCGTCATCGGTGAATTCTCCGGGACCGAGAACGTCACCGCCACCATCACCAACCTGCCCAATCACACCCACGCCTTGTCCGGGCTCACGGCCACCACCACCCTGCAACTGGCCAGCCCGGCGAGCAACCCGGTCACCAACCCGACCGCGACCAACTCGTACATCGGTGCCTCGGGCGGCGGCCCGGGTTCGGCGAGTATCTACTCCGATGCGCAAGGCGCTTCAGCCGTGCCACTCAAAGGCGTGGCCACCACGGTCACGGGGGAAATCTCGTCCGCCGGTAATGGCTTGCCCATGGAAACGATGAACCCCTTCCTGGTGCTCAACTTCAGCATCGCCTTGAACGGGTTGTTCCCTTCGCGCAACTGAGGACGCGCCGGGGGACTCAGCGCCCCCGGTCACTTTCGTTTTTTGGAGTGACACCATGCTGCAACAGGTTCAAAGCCAACACTTTCAGGCGCTGCTGGGCAAGACAGGGACCCTGCGACTGCCGGATGGAAGTGAAATGCCGATCCATATCGACAGCCTTGAAGAAACACCTCGCTCGCGGATGCCCAACAACGAGCGCATGCCGTTCAGTGTCGAGTTCAACAGCCTGCAACCCACAGCGTTTGTCGATGGGTTATGCACGCTGGAGTTGCCGGAACTGGGTCAGGTGGAAAACATCTTTGTCTCCCGGGTACCGACCATGGGACGTGATCCGCAACTGGGGTACTTCTATATCGCCTTCAACTAAATAGCGACGCTGATCGCCTTATGTAGGAGCTGCCGCAGGCTGCGATCTTTTGATCTTGCTCTTTTAAGATCAAAAGATCGCAGCCTGCGGCAGCTCCTACACGGGATTGTGATGGCTTCAAGCCTGTGGATACCACACCAACCGCTCCGCCGCCGGGTTGCGCTCTTCGACCTGAAACCCCAGCGCCAGGTAATGCTGGCGCGCGTGGGGATTATTGGCCCAGACCACCGTCGCTACCGGGCAACGAATCTGTTGCGCCGCTTTCTGTACACCTTGCAGCACCTTGCGCCCATAGCCCTGGCCGCGAGCCTTGGGAATGAACGCCAGGTACAGCACACGAATTTCATTAGGGCCAAAATCGGTGGTCAGCGCACCGATGGCCGTGTCGAGTTTCTCGATCACGTAATGCATGGCGTTGGGGAAGCGCTCCCCCAGCCCTTGCTCCTGCACTCGAAATTGCTGGGCCACCACCTGCTCAACCACCTCTTGCTCCCCATCAATCCACTGCAAATCCGGCCGCGCCGACTGATAAAGACTCTGCAAAAAAGCCCCATCGCTGGCCCGTGAAGGCCGAACCACCAAGCCGTCGGCCGTCACTGAATCGGTACTTGCCATCGCTGCGCTCCTTAAAAACCGCTTTCCCTTACGCCCAGCGCCGCCAGACGCCGCCAGGCGACACCCAGCAACGACTCGCCTCGCCCCTGCAACACCACAATGCCGCGCAAAGGTTGCACCGGCGTCGGCACCTCTTCGAGGACGCTCAACCGCGCCCCATATTGAGCCTGTACCGGCTCCGCTCTTTGATGCTGATCCCGGCGCACGGCAATCGGTCCATGGTGATCGGAGGTCAACGCTTCCTGATCGACAAAGGCCGCACCGTTAGTGTCGATTTCGCTCAGTTGCACGGCGATCGCCGAGTGCATCGGATCGTCGGCGATGAAGCGTCCGCTGGCGCCCGTGGCGACGCGCCAGAGCTCGACTTCGGCCAGATAACCGCGCAACCGCGCGCCGTCTTCGACCACCCGCGCCAGCGGATCTTTGGTTGATAACCAGCGACCGACCGTCAACTGTGGCAACAGATCGCGCACCTTGCCGGCATGGGGCGCCCGCAGCAGCAGGCGCTCACGCTGGGCGGCCAGGCCTCGGTATTCGGCGACCGCTTCGGCCAGGCGCTGCTCGACGATACCGGCGTCGGCGGCGGTTTCACTGCGGCTGGCCTGGCGGCGCATCTGCAACTGCTGGATCTGGATTTCGCGGCGGACGATGGCCTGACGCGAATCCAGGTCCGGGGATTCCAACTCAATCAAAACCTGGCCCTGGGCAACCGCTTCACCGTCGTGAACATTCACCGTTTTGACCCGCGCCGCGACCGGCGCATGCAAGGCACTGGCGCGGCCAGCCTCCAGCATCGTCGGCAACTCAACGGCGCTGCGCCACGGCACAACCAGCATCAGCAACAGCCCAAGCAAGGCCAGGCCACTGAGCAGCACGCGAGGCGCATAAGCCTGTTCGCGGCGAGTCCACCATTGCCGCCACTCACTCATGATCGGCAGGAAGATGAACCACACCAGTTCCACCAGCATCAGGAAAATCCCCAACACCTTGAAAAACAGGTGGTAGACCGCCAGCGCAATCCCGAAAAACAACACCGCGCGCCACAGCCACGAGCCGTAACCCCAGATCAGCAAACGCCGTTGCATCTTCGGCGACCATGGCTCTGGCGCCGGCGCACCGTAACCGAATAAAAACTCACGCAAACGCCAGCGACAAAGGGCAAACGCTCGCCCTTGAAGGTTGTCGACTTGCCAATAGTCGCTGAGCAAAAAATAGCCATCAAACCGCATGAACGGGTTGAGGTTGATCACCAGCGTGGTCATCCAGGTGGCGCTGGCCAGCATGAAGGCCGCCGTGCGCCCGGGACCGTCCGGCAACAGCGACCAGGCGAGCAGCGCGATACTCGCCAAAAGCAATTCCGCCAGCACTCCACCGGCGCCAATCAGCAACCGCGCACGGCGATCATTGACCCGCCAGGCATCGCTGACATCGGTGTAAAACATCGGCAGCAACACCATGAACGCCACGCCCATGCTCTGCACTCGACAACCGGCGCGCTTGGCCATGAAGGCGTGTCCGAATTCGTGGCAGAGCTTGGCGAAGAACAGCGCCACGCCGAACGCCAGCGCGCCGCCGAGGCTGAACAGATGCGGAAAAGTCGCGATGAAGCGCTGCCAGTCCCGCGACACCAGAAACACGCCGAGCCCCAGGGTTATCGGCAATCCATAGCGCAACGCGCGCGGACCGAAGCGCTCCAGCCATGGCCAGGCGCGATTGAGAAAAGCGTCCGGGCGCCACAGCGGAATGCGGAAAAACAGGTATTGGTGCAACAAGATCTGCCACAGCGACTGCCGTTGAGCGGCCGCTTTGAGGCTGTAACTGGCGCGCTGTTGCGGATCGAGGGCGGTGATCAGGTCGTGGCTGCGCAAAAAGCCCAGCAATTGCTCAAGCTCCGCGCCATCGAGGGGCAAACCTGGCTCGCGGTTGGCTGCACGCAGCACTTGCTCGGGATCACCCAAGGACCAATGACGCAGCAGGCGCATCGCCGCCACGCCGAGTTTGAAATAGCGACCGCGCACCGGATCGGCCAGGGTCCAGCGCGGCGAGCCATCGAGCGCCGGTGATGCAGGCGTCAGCTGCAAATCTGCACGCAGGTTCGGCAGGCTCATCTAAAGCCCTACGCTCTGGCGCAAACCGGCCAGGGGTTTACGTAACAGGTACAGCGCCAGTGGCGCACGATCACCGAAGACTTTAGCCGTCCCTCGCAGCCCGATACGCGGTGGTATTTGCTGGAAACTGGCGTCGAGCCGATAAGCCAGCTGCCCGCCGGCCGTGGGTTGTGCTTCATAAGCCGCGCGCTCGAGCCGGGCCAGATGCCGTTGCAACGGATCACTGTCGAGAAACAGCGCGACCTGCGCACCCGGCTCCAGCGCAATCGCATCGCCCACCGCCAGTTCGATGCGCAACTCAGCCTGGGTCGGGTCGGCGATTTCCATCAGCCGCTCGCCGGTCTGCACCGGCTTACCGGTCCAGCGTTCCGCGTCGGCGAACACCGCAATGCCGCCCCGTTCGGCGCGTACTTCGCTGCGCTTGAGCAGTTCGCGGGCGTAATCCCGTTCAGCGCGTTTTTGCTCGACTCGCGCAGCCAGCAGATCGATTTTCGAGCTCGATTCGGCATCGGCGAACGAGCGTTGGGAATTGGCCTTCAGCTCGGCTTCAGCAACGCCCAAGGCGCGCTCGGCCACGTCGGCCTGAGCCCGAAGCGTGGTGCTTTCAAAGCGCAACAACAGGTCGCCGGCTTTCACCGTCTGATTGGGTTTGACCAGGAACTCGGCAATCACCCCGTCCAGCGGCGCCGCAACGACTCGGCCGCCCAGCGGAACGACTTCGGCCGGTGCCAGCACCGATTGGCGCACCGGAATGAGCAACCCGAGCAACACCACCGCGACCAACGCCACCTGACGCTTTCTCGTCCAGCGCAGCCGCCAAGGTTTGCGCGGTTGCAGCGCCAGCCAGGCATGGCTGTAGGTGTCCCCCAATTGCGACAGCAACACTTGCTCGGAAGGATTCCACGGCAGATCCCGCGCCAGCCACAGACCGCCAAACATTTCACCTTGGTGATCGATCAGTGGCAGCCAAAATACCTGAGCTGCTGACAGGCTTTGCCAGTCCGCCTGAATCGATTCGCTGAGAACATTCGCCGGAATCACCCGCGCCTGTTTCAGCACCTCGAGTTTGAACAACTGCGCCACGGCCTGCTCGACAAACGCCACGAACGGCGCATTCGGCTCCACCGCACTGACACCCGTTACGGCCTGCACCTTGCCGGCAATCACCAGCGCCGCATGGCGAAAGCCGAACAGCGCCTGACCGTCATTGACCAGGCTGTAGGCCAATTGCGAAGGCGTGCGAGCGGCGCGGGTAAGGCGTTCGAGATCCAGAAACCTTGCGAACACCTGTTCAGCGCCGCCCGTGACCGGGGCGTTCACTTGAACTCCGCGAAACGCGCCGTGCCACTCATGCCGGCCAGCAAACCGTTGGCGTTGGGAAGCGTCGCCACCAGCAGCAAGGTCTGACTGCCTTCGTCAATCCGTGCGCCGAGGCGTTTGACCGTCGCGTCCAGTGGCTGACCGGTTTCATCGGGAACAAAACTGAAGGTCTGGCCAGGCTTGAGCCGGGCCATCCAGCGTGACGGCACCAGCAGATGAATTTCCAGAGTGCGGTTGTCGACCACGTCCAGTAACGGCGTGCCGGCAGCGACGCTTTCATAACGCTTGACCTTGCGCTCGACGACCTGGCCATCAAACGGCGCCAGCACGCTGCAGCGTTTGACCTGGACCTGATAAACCTGGGACTGCGCCTGAGTCTCGCTGACCTTGGCCTCGGCCCGCGCCACTTCAAAACGCCCGACCGAATTCAACGCCGCCAATTGCTTGTTGTGGGACAGCTCTTCACCGGCACCACGATTGGCAGCCTGGGCCGCATTGAGCTGGGCTTGATAAGCCGAACAGTCAAAACGCGCCAGGGTGTCGCCCTTCTTGAACGACTCGCCCTCACTGAACGGCAACTCGACAATACGCCCGGACAACTCACTCGCCAGCACCGCCTGATCCCGGGCCCGCAGCACGCCACGGGCCTCACTGCTGGCGTTTGCACTGCCGCTGCTGTCCAGCAGCGGATCATCGGGCGCAGGCGTTTGCGCCTGTACTACGCACGTTACAAAGGTCAATCCAAGAACCCACACACGAACACGCCGCATAACCGTTACTCCCTTACGGATGAGCGGAGTCTATGACAGCGTGGGTGGGCGTCAAGGAGATAGATGTCCTTGGATAGAAATGTGATGTTTCAAAATAGACAAATTTCTCAGCAAAGATACTTGGGCTTTCCTCCAGTACCTCTCGGTAATAAATCTCACATCAAATTGGGAACATACATTCAATCGATACGGAGAGCAGCGGTGGACACTTCAAACTTTTATCGAAATGCAGCACCTCGACACTCTTCCTGTAGCAATCACTAATAGATCAGGCCAACAACGCCTTGACCATCACCTAGGCCGGTGATCAAAACTGACTCGCCGGCGCTGGAGTGCATGCCGTCGTGCAGCTCCTGGTCAATCGGTGGTTGACGTGCGTGGCGAGCACGACTTAGGATTGCTCCAACTCAACCCCGTACGCAGAGATTCAGTTCTCTGGCAGTTGGGGTGAAGAAACCGGCCTAGGCCGGTTTTTTCGTTTTTGAGGATTAAGTTAGTGCGCACCGCTTTTTTTGTTGATGGCTACAATCTGTTTTACGGGTTGCTCGCGGGCACTCCCTATAAGTGGCTCAACCTCAAAGGCCTGCTGGCCCACGTCGCACATATCGAGAACCCGCAAAGCTCAATCATCTCCGTTGATTACTTCACTTCTTCCGTCAAACCGATACTCGCCACTCGGGGCAGAATCTCGAAAGAGGCTCAAGACTCCTATGTGCGAGCACTGAAAGCGACCAAAGTAGCAGTGCACTATGGCCGGCACTCGCTCGAGCCGGCGAAAGCTCCGCGTTTCATAGACAGGAAAACAGGTGCTTCACGTCAAGACAAGGTCGACATTTGGAAGCTTGAAGAGAAAGAAACGGATGTTCACATCGCGATCAGCATGTACCGCACTGCTACCAAGCAAGCCGCTCTTGAAGTGCATGACCGTATTGAACAACTCGTACTGGTTTCCAGCGACACAGACATGACTCCAGCCCTTAAAGCTATTCGCGAAGATTTTCCTGACATAACTATCGGGGTCATTCTTCCTCATCGAGCTGAATTGAACTGTCCTTCACCAGGTTCGCTAAAGGAACATTCCCATTGGATGCGTCGAGTCATCTCTGCAGAAGAGTTGCAGTCACACCAGTTCCCGGAGCGCGTACCTACCCGTAAAACGCCTGCCATCAAACCGGATTACTGGTAACGACGCTAGCCAACGGATACACCGACTCCCATCCCCCACCCAACGCCTTGTACAACCCGACCATCGCCAGCGACACCCCGGTCGAACTCTCCACAAGCTGCTCCTGAGTCGCCAGCAACGCGCCTTGCACGGTCAGCACGTTAACGAAATCCACCACCCCTTCCACATATTGCTGTTGCGCGGTGCGCAGGGCGATCTGGTTTTGGCGGACGGCTTCGGCAAGGCTGTCGCGGCGCAGTTGGCTGGCGTTGTAGGCGGTCAGTTGATCGTCGATTTCATGCCAGGCGCGCAGAACGGTTTGCTGGTAGGCGATGGCGGCTTCCTGTTGTTGGGCTTCGCGTAAATTCAGCACGCCGCGTAGGCGACCGCCGTCAAACAGCGGCAAGCTGAATTGCGGGCCGATACCGAACGAGCGCGAGCCCCAGGAGCCGAAATCACTGAGTTGCATGGCTTGCGATCCGATGTTGCCCGACAGGGTGATCCGCGGATAGAAATCACCCTTGGCCACACCAATGCTCGCGGTCGCGGCATGCAGGCGGGCTTCGGCCTGGCGGATGTCCGGGCGGCGTTCGGCCAGTTGCGACGGCAGACCGATAGCAACCTGACGCGGGGTTTGCGGCACCGGGGCGTCTGTGGATAACTCGGCAGACAGCGCTTGCGGCGGCTCGCCCATCAACAGGCTCAAGGCGTTGATCAGTTGCGACTGGCGCTGCTCCAGCGCGGGCAGGCGAGATTCGATAGCCGCTACCTGAGCGGCGGCTTCGGCGACATCCAGGTCGGTGGCGACACCGTCGGCCAGGCGCAGCTGCGAGAGTTTCAGGCTGTGGCGGGCGACGTCGAGGTTCTCCTCGGTGACGGCTCGGGTGCTTTGCACACCGCGCAGCTGAATGTAGTCCTGGGCGGTTTCGGCGAGCACCGACAGCAGCACGCCGCGTCGGTCGTTTTCCGCGACTTCCAGGGTGGCGTCGGCGGCTTCGGTTTCGCGGCGCACACGGCCCCAGAAATCCAGTTCCCAGGACGCGGAGAAGCCTGCGTCCCACAGGTTGTACGCCGAGTCGCCGTTGTGTCCCGACGGATCGTTCAAGCCTTCGCCGCTGTTGCGTTTACGCCCGTAGCTGCCAGTAGCAGCGGTATTCGGGTAACGGTCGGCGGTGATGGCCTGACGCACAGCTCGGCTTTGCTGCAAGCGGCTGCTGGCGAGTTTCAGGTCGAGGTTGTCGGTCAAGGCACGTTGAGTCAGGGCCGAGAGTTTGGGATCGTGGAAGACGTCCCACCAGCGTTCGTCCATGGTTTCGGCGACGGCTTGGCTGGCGGCGGACTTGGATGGCTTCGACCAATCGGTGATTTGCGGTGCCTGAGGTTTCTGAAAGTCCGGGCCGACGGTGCAGGCTGAAAGGCTCATGATCAGCAAGGCGCAAAAAGTCAGTTGAGTCTGACGGCCTCTTCGCGAGCAAGCTCGCTCCCACATTGAAACACGGTCCCCTGTGGGAGCGAGCTTGCTCGCGATGACGTCAGCCCGGCCAATAAATCTCTTCATCGTTGCGCGACCTCATGCTCGCTCGCACTGGCAGTATCAATACTCGCCTCAACCGACATCCCCACGCGCAACCGCTCCGCCAATGGCTGACCCGGATCGAGGACGATTTTCACCGGAATCCGCTGCACCACCTTGGTGAAATTGCCGGTAGCGTTGTCCGGTTTGACCGAAGCGAACGTCACGCCCGTTGCCGGCGCGATGCTCTCGACGCGACCGCTCAGGGCCTCGCCGCCGAGGCTGTCGACACGCACTTGCACGTCCTGCCCCGGCTGCACGTCAGTCAGTTGGGTCTCCTGAAAATTGGCGACCACATAGGCCTGCGCAAGTGGCACCACCGCAAGGATTTTGCTCCCCGGCGTGACATACGCACCGACCCGAACGGCGCGCTCGCCGACCATGCCGTCCTGAGGTGCAACGATGCGTGTATAGGACAGCTCGTAGCTGGCCATTTCCAGCGCCGCTTGCGCCCGTTTCAACCCTCCTTCCGCCGCGTCACGCTGAGCAGTGAGGATTTCCACCTGCTTGCGCTCCGCCGCCAGCATCGCCGTCACGTTGGCCAGCCGCGCGGTGGCCTGATCGATGCGGGTCCGTGCTTGTTGGGCGTTCTGAACCGTGCCGGCGCCTACCCCGGCGAGGTGGTTGTAGCGATTCAGTTCATGCTCGGCGAAAACCATTTCAGCCTTGGCCGACACCACCGTGGCCTGCGCTTGAGCGATCACCGAAGCCTGACGTTCAAGGGTCGCACGGGCATTTTGCAGTTGCGCCCTGGCCACCAGAGTTTCAGCATCTGCCGCTTGAGCGGCGGCACGCAGATCACGGTCATCAATCAACGCCAGCAACTGCCCGGCCTTGACCTGCTGGTTGTCCTCCACCAGCACTTCCTTGATGAACCCGGCCACGCGCGGTACCACCAGCGTGAAGTCCGCCGAGACAAAGGCGTCATTGGTGTTCTGCTGCGTACGCTTGCCGAACAGGCCCGGCGCCAGCCAATACACCAGCACACCGAGCGCCACCACCGCGGCGACGCCAACGGCCACTTTTTGCTTTGATTGAGTTGTCATAAAAACCTTCTGTTTCAGTGAAGCATTCAAGTCGGCGCGCGCGGCGGATAGATCCGCGTCGGCAGCCAGAAAATCAGCAGGATCAGCGCCAGTGCGACGCCGGCCATGCACAGATAAAGATCCGATGCCGTCAGCACCACGGCCTGCTCATGCAGTCGGTGGGCAAGTCCCGCGCTGTCGTTGTCGACCAGAGGTGAATTGCCGAGGTTGTCCACCAGCATCACCGAGTGGAAATGCAACCTTGAGGTGGTCAACGCCTCCAGCACGCCGGTGGCGATCACCGCCGCCAGGCCTTTTACGGTGTTGAACCAGGCCGAAGCGAAGGGCCCTTCCATCGGGCTGATGCTGCCGGTGGAGAGCATCAACAGCGGCAGCACCGCCATCGGCTGACCGAAGATTTGCAGCAGTTGCAGCACATAGAAGTCGTCGCGTATCCACACCGACGTCAGCTGCGACCCACCAATGCAGGACAGCGTCAGCATGCTCAGGCCGATCCCCAGCACCCAGCGGCAATCGACCCAACGCAGGTTGCACAACGCCGCCACCAACGGCAGCGCGATCAACTGTGGCAACGCGGCCAGCAACATGATCGGCGCGGTCTGAACCGGGCGATAACCTTGCACCTGCGCCAGGAAGCTGGACGGAATAATGATCACCGCCAGCAGCACCACCAACACCCCGGCCAAAGTCAGCAAGGCGAACGACAGGTTGCGGATGCCGAGCATCTGCAGCTTGAAAAACGGCATCGGTTGCGACCATTCGTTGATCAGGAACAACACCAGCAACAACAATCCACCCCCGAGCAATCCGCAGATCAGGCTCGACTCGAACCAGTCCAGCCGATTGCCTTGCAAAATGCCGATCACCAGCATGCAGATCGCCGGAAACCCCAGCAGCAAGCCGCGCCAGTTGAATTGTTTGAAGCGCTCCAGGCGCAACGGGTCCTGGGGCAAGCCATACGCCACCGCGACCATGGCGATCAGGCACGGCGCGATGATTTGCCAGAAGGTCCATTGCCATCCGACGTGTTCGGTCCACAACCCGGCCAGCGGCGTGCCGAGGCCTGGGCCGAATGTCGCGGTCAGGGCATAACCGGCCAGACCATAAAGCTTCACGCTGGCCGGCAAAAAGCGCAGCGCGACGGTCATCAGCATCGGCGGCAACGCACCGCCCGCCAGGCCTTGCAAGGTGCGCATGACCAGCAGGCTTTCGTAGTTTGGAGCGAACGGGCACAACACGCCCAACAGGGTGAATGCGCTGATGGCGCAGAGGGTGAACCGTCGCAGCGAGAACGTCACCGAGCACCACGGCGCGAAAGCCATGGCCGCCACCGAGGTCGCGGTGTAACTGGCGACCAGCCAGGTGCCTTCGTCGTAGCCGATGGCCAATGCGCCGCGGATGTCGGCGAGGGCAACCTTGGTCACCATCTCGTTCAGGCCCGACACCAGCACCGCCAACAACACGCCCACCAGGCCGATGATGATCCGCGGACCAAAGACCGGTGGCGTGACGGCAGCCGGGCTGGCCGCGGCGAGAGGTGCCGTGACCGTGAGGGAATTCATGTACTGCAAGCTCCGGGGTTTGAATACCGAAGCATTTTAAGAAGCGCGGGACCTTACGAAAATTGACTTATTGGCAGCTTATAAGTGCGCTGGACGCAGCAATACAAAACCCCTGTGGGAGCGAGCTTGCTCGCGAAGGGGCCATCACATTCAACATCAATGGTGACTGATAAACCGCTTTCGCGAGCAAGCCCGCTCCCACATTAGATCAGTGATCAACTTGAGGTGGGTTGTGCGGCCAGCCACGTCTCGTCGCAACAGGTTTTGAGGGTTTCGCGCAGCCAGCGATGGGCCGGATCCTTGTCGAAGCGCGGGTGCCAGGACTGGGTCAGCATAATGGTCGGCAGCGGAATCGGCAGCGTGAAGGACCGCAGCTTCAGACCCAGGCGCTGGACGCTCAGTAACGCCTCCTTCGGCACCGGCAGAATCAAATCGGAATCAGGCAAGGCAAACATCGCCGCATGGAAACTCGGTGCAATCACCGCCACCCGCCGCTCCAGCCCCAAGGCGTTGAGCGCGGTATCGATCGGGCCACGGGCGATGCCGCGACGGGACATGCTGATATGGGAAAACCCGGCGTAACGCTCAGCCGTGATCTCTTCGTCGAACAGCGGATGGTCTTCGCGAACCAGGCCCACAAAGTGGGTAGAGAACAGATTCTGAATCTTCACCTCCGGGGTCAACGGCCGGGTATTGCTGATGCTCAAGTCGATCCGCCCTTCGCGCAGCGCCTCATCATCGCCATCGCCTTCCGGCACAAAACGCAGTTCGCAGTGCGGCGCCTGACGATCCAGGGTGTCGAACAGTTTCCCGCCGTAAACACCGACGAAAAAGTCATTGGCGCGAATGCTGAACCGACGGCGCAACGTGCCCAGCTCCACCGCATCGGCCGAGCGAAACAACAGCGCGGCCTGCTCCACCACGTCACGCACCTGCTCGCGTAACGCCAGCGCCTTGGGCGTCGGAACCAAACCACGGCCGGCGCGCACCAGGATCGGATCGCCGAGGGCCTCGCGAATGCGCGTCAGCGTCCGGCTCATGGCCGCCGGGCTGAGGTTCATCCGCCGCGCAGCGCCCACCACACTGCCCTCGTCGAGCAAGGCGTCGAGGGCGACCAACAAGTTCATGTCCGGGAGTTGCATGCTGAGCACTCGTGTCTGATCTGGATTGATGCAGACGCAATGCTAGCAAACATCTCTCAATTGATGTGTTGGCTGGACTGGCCCCATCGCGAGCAGGCTCGCTCCCACAGGGTTATGTGTCGAATACAGGGTGTGCATCCACTGAAGATCACTGTGGGAGTGAGCCTGCTCGCGATGGCGTCAGACCTGTCACCGCAGAATTTAGCGCTGCATCCCCCAACGCTTCACCGTGACCCGCTCCAACGTGCTGAACACCAGGTTTTCCACCAGCAAGCCGATCAGGATCACCACCGCCAACCCCGCAAACACCTTGTCGGTGTACAGCTCGTTGCGGTTCTGGAAGATGTACCAGCCCAAGCCGCCCTTGCCACTGGTGGCGCCGAACACCAATTCAGCGGCGATCAGTGTGCGCCAGGCGAAGGCCCAGCCGATTTTCAGCCCGGCGAGAATCGATGGCAGCGCTGCCGGAATCAGGATGAACAGCACGAAGCGCATGCCTTTGAGGCCGTAATTGCGCCCGGCCATGCGCAAGGTTTCCGAGACCCCGAGGAACCCGGCATAAGTGTTCAACGCCAATGCCCAAAGCACCGAATGCACCAACACAAAAATCAGGCTGTTCTGCCCCAGGCCGAACCACAGCAACGCCAACGGCAACAGCGCAATGGCCGGCAGAGGGTTGAACATCGAGGTCAACGTACTCAACAGGTCGCGACCGAACTGCGTCGACACCGCCAGCGTGGTCAGGGCAAACGCCAGGACGATGCCGATCAGGTAACCCTTGAGCAACACCACCAGGGAAATCCACACCTTGCCCAGCAACTCACCACTGAGCAAACCGTCGTACAGCGCGCTCCCGGTTTGCAGAAAACTCGGCAGCAGCAGGTCGTTGTCCTGAACACGGGCCACCACCTCCCACAGGACCGCGAGCAAAATCAGGATCAGGCTTTTGCGTAACCAGCCTTGTTGCCACAGGCGCTGACCGAGCGGTAACTCACGCTCCAGCGGCACGCTCGTCAGCGGCTGCAACACCGTTTCAAATTCTTCACGCGGGGATGATAAAAGGCTCACCGGGCACTCCTCTCAATGGCTCAATAAGCGATGCGTATGTCGGAGAAATCCAGCTCACGCTCGGTTTGCGGGGACTGGCCTTCATCGAACAACAACCGATGAATGCGTCGCGCCGATTCCTGAAACGCCACGCCGCCGAGGCTGTGCAAGTCGTATTGATGGCTGTGGACTTCCGCCCGCACTCGCCCCGGATGCGGCGACAGCAGCAGGATTCGATTGCCCACCACCAGCGCTTCTTCGATGGAGTGCGTGACGAACAGCAGCGTGAAGCGCACTTCTTCCCAGAGCAGCAGCAATTCTTCCTGCATCTTGCGGCGGGTCAGCGCATCAAGGGCGGCGAAGGGTTCGTCCATCAAGAGGATTTTCGGCTGCATGGCCAACGCACGAGCAATCGCCACCCGTGCTTTCATGCCGCCGGACAAGGTATGCGGATAGGCATCGGCAAACGCCGCCAGACCAACCTTGTCCAGATAGTGCAGCGCTCGTTCCTCAGCTTCTTTGCGCTTGAGGGTTTTCGAGGCAAGCAGCGGAAACATCACGTTCTGTTTGACGGTTTTCCACGGTGGCAGTTGATCGAATTCCTGGAACACCACGATCCGGTCCGGCCCCGGGGCATGAACGGTTTGCCCCTGAAGACGAATCTCGCCTTCACACGGCTGGATGAACCCGGCGACCGCCTTGAGCAACGTTGATTTGCCGCAACCGGACGGCCCGAGAAGCACAAAGCGGTCCGCCGGATCGATTTCAAAACTGACCTGATGGGTCGCACGAACCACCCGCTGAGGCGTGCGGTATTCGAGGCTGACATTGTCGACCGACAGCAGCGCTTGGGCTGCCGCGATCGGTTTGCTGACCGTGTGGCCTTGCAAAGGGGCGTTCATCTCGATCAGCTCCCTTGCAGCGGTTTGGCGTCCTGGAAGAAGTAGTCCTTCCACGAGTCCGGTTTGTTTTTGATCGCGCCGACGCGGTAGAGGAACTCGGCCAGCGGGTAAGTATTTTTCGGCGTGACGCTGAATTCGAACTGCGGGTTATCGATGATTTTCAGCAGCGCAGCGCGGTCGATTTTGGCCTTGGTGACGCGAATGTAAGTGTCCGCCGCCGCGCCTTTATCGTTCTGGGCAAACTCGGCCGCCTCAGTCAGCGCCTGGACGAACGCCTTATAGGTTTTCGGGTTCTCGTCGCGGAATTTCTCGGTGGCGAACAGCACCGTCGGCGAGTTCGGGCCGAGCACGTCATTGGAATTCAGCACGACGTGGACGTTAGGGTTGGCCAGCTCTTGATCCTGGAACGGCGGGTTGGAAAAATGCCCGGTCAACTCGGTGCCGCCGGCAATCAGCGCTGCGGTGGCGTCGGGGTGTGGAACGGCGATGGTGTACTTGTCGAGGCGATTGAATTCCTTGTCGCCCCACTGCTTGGCGGCCGCGTATTGCAGGATGCGCGACTGCACCGACACGCCGACCGCCGGCACTGCAATGCGGTCCTTCTCGGTGAAGTCGGCGATGGTTTTGACCTTGGGATTGTTGCTCACCAGGTAGTAAGGAAAGTTGCCGAGGGAGGCGACGGCCTTGACGTTCTGCTTGCCGTGAGTGCGATCCCAAATCGTCAGCAGCGGACCAACGCCCGCACCGGCAATATCAATGGAACCGGAGAGCAACGCATCGTTGACCGCCGCGCCACCGGAGAGCTGGGTCCAGTCGACCTTGATGTCGATGCCTTCCTGCTTGCCGTACTTCTCGATCAGGTTTTGATCGCGTACCACATTGAGCAACAGATAAACGATGCCGAACTGCTCGGCGATGCGGATCTCACCTTCAGCGCGGGCCACAGTCGGCGCCACCAGGCTGCCGGCGATCAGGCTGAAACCCAGGCCGATGGCCGCGGCCAACGGTGCAAATGGAAGACGTTTGGACATGAGGGTTTCTCCGACAAATCAGAAAGGCGCGTCGCCCTGGATGGTGGTGCGATACAACTTGCGGCGCAGGTAGCTCGGGCATCCGGCGGCGAGATGAATCAGCGAACGGTTGTCCCAGAACACCAGGTCGTGGGCCTGCCATTGATGGCGGTAGATGTTTTGCGGCAGCACGCTGTGGGCGTAGAGCTCGTCGAGCAGTTGTTGGCTTTCGTCTTCCGGCAAACCAACGATGCGGGTCGTGAAACCCTCGCTGACGAACAACGCCTTGCGGCCGTTTTCCGGGTGGGTACGAACAATCGGGTGGACCACTTCAGCGACCTGAGCAAGCTGCTCGGGCGTCAGCGTCGGGCGCCAGTTGCCTTCGAATTTGGTCTCGCTGTAGCGCGCCGTATAGGAATGCGCCGCCGAGCGCCCTTCGACGGCTTTGCGCAGCGCTTCGGGCAGGTTGTCCCAGGCTTTGTGCATGTCAGCGAACAGCGTGTCGCCGCCTTCGGACGGCAGCTCCTGGGCGTGCAGCATCGAGCCCAGGCTTGGCAGTTCTTTATAGGAAAGGTCGGAATGCCAGAACTTGCCGGCGTCACCGAGGCCGATGGATTGGCCGTTTTCGATGATGTTGGAAACGATGAGGATTTCCGGATGCCCGGCCAGCAGGAATTGCTTGAGCACATGGATCTGCAACACACCGAAACGACGGCTGAAAGCGATCTGCTGATCGGGGGTAATGCGCTGGTCGCGGAACACCACGACGTGATGATCCAAGTGCGCACGATGGATGCGGGCGAAGTCCTGATCATTGATCGGGCGGGACAAGTCTAGGCCGATGATTTCGGCACCGACGGCGCCACTGAACGGGCGGATGTCGAAGGTTTGCGGCGCGATATTCGCGGCGCTTGGGAAAGCCGTTGCTGCAGACATAAATCACTCCCACGCACGGCACGCTCAAGGGCGCGCGCGTCGATCAAGAAACTCACGGAGGTCCCGTGTTGGTTCGTGTCGTGCGGCGCGCCGATTGGTCGGCAGGTACGCAGGAGAATGACTTTATAGATATAAGAACTGAAATTTAAATACCGTTAGCGAATAACGATATGGCTTTTGGCGCGCACTCAGCCGAACGCATAGCGTTTTTCCAGCCAACGTCCCAAATCCTCTGCGGCCAAGGGTCTGGAGATCAGGAATCCTTGCGCGATCCGGTAACCCTGATTTTGCAGAATGCGCTGTTGCTCCACTGTCTCAATGCCCTCGGCTACCACTCTTAATTGCAAACTTTCGCCGATGCGAATGACGGCCTCACTCAATGCCTGGCTGGTTGCGTCGCTTTCCAGATCATGCACAAAACTGCGATCAAGCTTAAGTTCCTGGATCGGCATACGCCGCAAATAACTCAGGCTGGAATAACCCGTGCCGAAATCATCCATCGCCAGGCTGATACCCAGCGCATGCACCTCTTCAATCGTGGTCAAGGTGTAGGGATTGGTGTCCATCAGAACACTTTCGGTAATCTCCAGCGTCAGATCCTTTGCCTGCAAACCATACTGTTCAAGGGTTCTGGCGATGATGCTCGGCAAATTGCGATTATGGAAATTGGTCGGCGACATGTTCACCGACACGGTCGGAACCCGCAGCCCTTGTCGCCGCCAAGTCGCCAATTGTCGGCAGGCCTCACGCAATGCCCATAAGCCGAACTCACCGATCAAGCCGCATTCTTCCGCCAGCGGAATAAAACACGTGGGCGAGACTTCCCCTAATTGAGGATGAGTCCATCGCGCGAGGGCCTCAATGCCATAAAGCTCGGATCCATCAAGGTTGATCTGCGGCTGATAAACCAAATGCAGGGCTTCGCCATCAATGGCTTCACGTAAAGCCGCCTCCAGACGCAAACGTCCTTGGGCCAGTTGATCCAATCCGTCACTGAAAAAACAGACACGCCCACGGCCGCTGGTCTTGGCTTGATACATCGCCATGTCGGCACGATGCAGCAACACCTCCATCGTCCGACCGTCATCCGGAAACATACTGACGCCGATACTCACCGACGGCTTGAGGGTTACGCCTGATATCTGGCACGGAGCGCTCAGTTGCCCTCTCATCTGTTCTATCAAGTCGGTCGCATGCGCCAACGTGCACTGCGGCAGGACCAGAACGAACTCATCACCAGATAGCCGGCTGACAATATCGCTTTCCCGCCGACGTTCGGACAATCGATGAGCAATGACGCGCAAGAACTCATCCCCGGCGGGGTGTCCAAGGGAGTCGTTGACCTGCTTGAATCGATCCAGATCGATAAACACCACAGCCAGACTCGATTGATGCCGCGAAGCTTGAGCAATGGCCTGCTCCGCCCGGGCATGCAACAAGTTGCGATTGGCCAACCCCGTCAGGTCGTCATAGAACGCCAATTGGCGTATGTGCAGGCGCGACTCCTCACGCTCCAGCGCCAGGGCGCACAAATGGATGCACGCATCGACCAGCAAATAGTGAAGTGGGCTCGGCTCGCGCACGTCGCGGTAATAGAATGCGAACGTGCCCAACACTCGTCCGTCGCTGGATTTTATCGGCGTTGACCAACAGGCCTTTAAACCAAGTGGCAGCGCCAGATCGCGGAATGCCTCCCAGGACGGGTGAGAGGCGATATCGCTGACCATGACCGATTCGCCACTGAACGCCGCCGCCCCGCAAGAACCTGACTCGGGCCCGATTGCCGTCCCATCCAGCGCCTTGGAATAAGCGGCCGGAAGACCAGGGGCCGCCAACGTATGCAGCAACCCCTGCCCATCGACCCGCAATACCGTCGCAATCACTTCCGGCGCGATTCGCTGCACTTCCATACACGCCAGGTTCATCAAGGTTGCCAGCGACTCTTCGCGGACCATCGCCTCCAGCATCTTGTGGCGTAGCACTTCATGCATGCGTGTATGGGTCACATCGATCATCACACTCACCGTATTGGTCAGGTGCCCATGAGCGTCGTGAACCGGGTAGGTGGTGACGTTACACCACACACGCTGGCCGTCGCAGTCATAACCGAACTCCTGCCCGTGATAAGCATCATTCTTGACGAGCTGATTGCGGATCGCTGCGATGCGCGAAGGCGTGAAGTACGGCGCTAGCACTTCAATTGGCGTCTTGCTGACAACGTCTTGCGCGCTGTAACCGAACATTTGCGTGAAGCCGTCGTTGACGTAAATGATTGCCCATGACGCGTCAGTGATGATGATCGCGTTCTCGGTGGTATCGACCACCAATGACAACAGGTATAATCGACGCTGCTCTTCATGTTGCCGGGTAATGTCTTTGATAAACGCGGCGTAGAGGATCTGCCCCTGAGCGTCGATCCGGGAAATGGACATTGACCCCCATCGCCGGGAACCGTCCTTGCATTCGATCAACACATCGCGACTGGTGCCGACGATTTTGTTGATGCCGGTACGGCGGTTCGCTTCGATGTAACTGTCATGCAGGGGGCGAATCAGTTTCGGAACCAGCTGTTCGACATTTCGCCCCAAGACCTCGTCAATGCCGTATCCCCAGAGCTTTTCCGAGGCCTCATTAAACAGAATGATCCGGTTTTGACTGTCGATGACCACGACACTGTCAACGCTTTGCTCCAGGGTCTGGATGAAGACTTGCGAGAGATCCTTACGGTTCGACATGGCGGCGATCTACTGAATGGGAAGCGATGAGGGGCTGGGATCCCTCCCAAATATCAGGCGCTCGGCGAGGCAAACCCAGCCGATTTCCGTATGCGGTCGAGTTGATCGAAATGAGGGGTCAATAACTGGCTGGATGAAATCGCAACGGCACGCAGAACGGTTTAAAGCGTGCATCCGGACTGTGCGAAGACATTTGAAATATCTGCATGCGGGCATGTCTCTTTATTAGTAGAAGTATCGGTCTTATGCCGATATCAATATGCCGCTAGTGCACCTTTTCATGCTTGATTCAAATCAATGGACAAGTCGAAAACGGATATGACTTTTTGACAAACGGCGCCATTTGACGCCGCCTGCTCGCGAAAAAGGGCCGTCAGCCCCAGACAGAAATTACCGCTCGTGCAACGCCTCGGCGCGGGCGCGAATGATCGGCTTGAGCAGGTAGCTCAGCACGGTCTTCTTACCCGTGATGATGTCCACCGAAGCCACCATCCCCGGGATGATCAGCAACGGCTTTTCATCCGTCCCCAAGTGGCTGCGATCAGTGCGCAGTTTGATGATGTAGTAAGTGGTTTTCTTGTCTTCATCGGTAATGGTGTCAGCACCGATCTGCTCAAGCTTGGCCTTCAGCCCACCATAAATGGTGTAGTCATACGCCGTGAACTTCACCGTCGCTTCCTGCCCCGGATGCAGGAAGGCGATGTCTTGCGGGCGAACTTTTGCTTCCACCAGCAAGGTGTCGTCCAGCGGCACGATTTCCACCAGGTCGCTGCCCGGCTGGATCACGCCGCCAATGGTATTGACCAGCAACTTGTTGACGATGCCGCGCACCGGCGAGGTAACCAGCGTCCGGCTGACCCGGTCTTCCAGCGCCTTGCCGGTGGCCTGGGCCTTGTTCAGATCAGTGCGTGCTTCATTGAGTTGAGTCAGTGCTTCGCTGCGGAATTTGCCGCGAGTCTCGTCGATCTTGCGTTGCACTTCCTTGATCGCCGATTGGGCGCGTGGAATGGCCAGGGTGGTCGCGTCCAGTTGCCCGCGGGTTTCAACCTCGGCGCGCTTGAGTCGCAGCACTTCAACCGGCGATACCGCGCCCTGGGCCACCAACGGCTCGGACATGTTGATTTCCTGGCGTTGCAGCGCGAGACCGTTGCGGTACTGCGACTGCTTGGAAGTGAACTCGCGCAGCTCCTGCTGACGCTGGATCAACTGCTCCTCCAAACCGCCAATTTCATCGTGCAACTGCTGACGGCGGCTGATGTACAGCGACTCTTCGCTGGCTGCCTGACCGGGCACGGCCTTGAGCACGTCAGCCGGGAAGTTCAGCGGACGGTCATCGACTTCCGCGCTCAAGCGCTCAACTCGCAGCAGCATCGACAACCGATCGGCCTCGGTTTCGCCGACGTTGGAGGCGAATCGCGTGTCGTCCAGGCGAATCAGCGGCGCGCCGGCTTCGACGATCTGCCCTTCGGTCACGAACAACTCGGAGACGATACCGCCCTCAAGGTTCTGGATTTTCTGGATCTTGGACGAGGGAATCGCCTTGCCGTCGCCCTTGGTGACTTCGTCGATCACGGCGAAGTTGGCCCAGAGCATCAGGAACACGAAGAAGCCGATGATCGCCCAGATGGTCAGCCGCACCACACGTGGGGCGTCTTCGATCAGCGCTTTGTTGACCTCGGGAAGTGGCTGGCCATGCAGCGAATCGGTGCCTTTGAAATAACGGCCGATCGAATTCTTGAACCCCGACTTAAGCAACACTGATCTGCCCCTTCTTCAACGCTTCCATCACCGCGGCTTTCGGGCCGTCGGCAAGTATCTGCCCGCGGTCGATGACGATCAGACGATCCACCAGCGACAACAGTGAAGCCCGGTGCGTCACCAGCACCACGGTCTTGTTTTCAACCACCGCCGCGAGGCGTTGCTTGAGGCGTTCTTCGCCGGTGTTGTCCATGGCGCTGGTCGGTTCGTCGAGCAGCAGGATCGGCGGGTTGAGCAACAACGCACGGGCCAGGGCAACGTTCTGGCGCTGACCGCCAGACAGGTTCTGCCCACGCTCGCCGACTTGCAGCTCATAACCTTGCGGGTGCAGACGGGCGAATTCGTGGACGCCGGCCAGTTCGGCCGCTTGCAGCACCATTTCGTCTTCCACATAACGCGCGCCCGACACCAGGTTGTCGCGCAGGGTCCCGGCCAGCAGCTGGATGTCCTGGGCCACGTAGCCGATGTTGTGGCGCAATTCGCTGACGTCGATCTGACGGATATCGACGCCATCCACCAACAGGGCACCGTCGTCCGGCTGGTAGAGGCCTACGAGCAGTTTGGCCAGGGAGCTTTTCCCCGAGCCGCTGCGCCCAATGATGCCGATCTTCTCGCCAGGCTTGATGATCAGGTTGATGTTCTTCAGCGCCGCGTTCTGTTGATTCGGGTAGGTGAAGTTCATCTGCCGGCATTCGATGGCGCCTTGCAGCACCTTGCGGCTCAGTGGGCGCTCCTCGAAGTTGCGCTCTTGCGGCAGCTCCATCATCTGATCGACCGAGGTCATGGTCACCCGCGCTTGCTGGTAACGCGTCAGCAGGCCAGACAGCGAGGCCAGCGGGCTGAGCGCGCGGCCACTGAGCATGTAGCAGGCGATCAAACCGCCCATGCTCAGGTGACCGTCGATGATCTGGTACACGCCGAAGACGATCATGATCACCCCGGCCAGTTGCTGGATCAGCAAGGTGATGTTCATCGCCAGACCGGAGAGCATTTTCACCCGCAACTCGAGGCGGCTGAGGGTGCCGATGGTCTGCTCCCACTGATATTGGCGTTCGCTTTCGGCGTTGTTGACCTTCACCGCATCGAGGCCGGCGAGGGTTTCGATCAGGCTCGACTGCCGCTCGGCGCCCAGGGCCATGGTCCGCTCCATGGTCGCCACCAGCGGCTTCTGCAAGGCATAGCCGATGAGCAGGGCAATCGGGAACGCCAGCACCGGAATCCACACCAGATGCCCGCCAAGAATCGCGATGACCATGAAGATCAGCAACGTAAACGGCAGGTCGATCAGGCTGGTGAGGGTCAGCGAAGCGAGGAAGTCGCGCAGGCTCTGAAACTCATGGATGTTCTGGGCGAAGCTGCCGACCCGTGCGGGACGGTACTTCATGGCCATGCCGACGATGCGTTCGAACAACGTGGCCGAGATGATCAGGTCGGTTTTCTTCCCGGCCAGGTCCAGGCAGAGGCTGCGCAGGCTTTTGAGGATCAGGTCGAACAGGTAAGCCCCGGTGATGCCGATGGCCAACACCCACAAGGTCGATTCAGCCTGGTTCGGCACGACGCGGTCGTAGACGTTCATCACGAACAGCGGCGCGGCCATGGCAATGATGTTGATCAGGAAACTGGCGGCGATGGCGTCGGCGTACAGCCAGCGCGAACGCTTGAGGGTGTCGCGGAACCACGAGCGCGCGCGCGGGATCAGCGTGCCGTGATTGACGTCGAATTTGTGCTGGGGTTGAGCGAAGAACACTTTGCCGATGTAGTCATCGGCCAGCAGTTCGCGGCTGACGACACTTTCGCCGCCATCGCTTTCGCTGAGCAGCAGGCGCGCCTGGTCGTCACCGAGCCAACCGAGCAGGACGGCACTGCGACCGTCCTTGAGCAGCAACAGCGCCGGCATGGCAATCGCCGGGATCTGTTCCAGTTTGCGTACCAGCACCCGCCCTTGCAGGCCGGCGCGAGCGGCCGCGCGGGGCAACAGTTCGACACTCAGGCGCTGCTTGGGCAACGGCAGGCCGGTGGTCAACATCGCGGCGCTGGCCGGTTTCTGATGCAGGGTGCAAAGAGCCAGCAAGCCATCCAGTAACGGATCGTCGTGCAGCGCGCGTGGATCATGAATGAGTTGAACTCGACTGACTTCTGATTCCACGCTCGGCACACTCTTGGCTAACAATTGAACAATGAAGGTTCTGCTCAATTCATACCGGGCAGTTGAACCTTAGGCTTCACGTCGTTTTGCACAACGGATGCCAACGGTGCGACCACTCCCTGGCTCTTGAGCAACTCGCCCATGGTCGCCTTGATTCGGTACTGAGTAAATAACTGAATGTTCTTGATCTCCGCCAGGCGACGAGAAGCCGAGAACAGCTCGTTTTCACTGTCGAGCAGGTCGAGCAAGGTGCGCTCGCCGAGACTGAACTGCTTCTGATAGGCGGTGCGCACGCGGGTGCTGTGATCGACATATTGCTGGGCGATCGGCACTTGGGCATTGGCGTTGTTCAAGGCATTCCAGGCCAGGCCCAGATCTTCGTTCAACACCCGCAAGGCGTTGTTGCGAATATCCAGTGCCTGGTTGGACAGGTAGGACTTGGCTTCCAGATCAGCCTTGTTGCTGCCGCCGGCATACAGATTGAAGCGCATGCGCAACATGGCCTGCCATTCATTGCTGTGACCGTTCTGGCCGTCGAGATCGTTGTCGGCAGTGCGACCCAATTCGGCATCGAAGCGCGGGTAGAAGGTCGACTTGGCGGCTGCGTACTGTTTCTCGGCAGCGGCAATGTCCGACTCGGCGGAACGCAGGATCGGGCTGTTTTCCAGCATCTGCGCCCGGGCTTCATTCAGGTTGGCCGGCAACAGCGCCATGAAATCGGAAGGACGCTCCAGCTGATCGGGCATCTGGCCGACGGCGCTGAGGAAGTTGGTCTCGGCGTCAGCCAGGTTGGTCTGTTCAGTGATCAGGTTATTGCGGGCCTGAGCCATGCGCGCTTCGGCCTGATCGAGGTCGGCGCCGCTGCCCACGCCACGCTGGGTGCGCAGTTTGATCTGATCGAAAATCCGCTCGTGGCTTTTCAGGTTGTCGGTTGCCAGGCGCACGAACTCGCGGCGGGTCAACACGTCGAGATATACCTGCGCAACGGTGAGTGCGGTGCGTTCGGACGTGCCCAGCAAGGAGTAGGCGCGGGAATTAACAGTGGCTTGTTGACGCCCCACTTCACTGGAGGTCGCAAAACCGTCAAAAACCATTTGCGACAACCGCACACTCGACTCGCTGCGATTCAGGTTTTCCCAGTGATTGTTGGTGGCGCCGACGCGCGTGGTGACGTTATCAGTGCCTTCGCGACCATAACCGCCCAGCAGATCGACCCGTGGGAGGTATCCACCTTTTGCTGCCTTTAACTGATAATCCGCGGCCAATCGACTGTTAACGCCTGCCTGGATCTCCGGATGGACATCCAGTGCCTGTTGCATGGCTTCCGGAAGGGACTGCGCCTGAACAAAACTGGCGGCTATGGCGAAGGGTAAAGCCTTGAGCAGGTGCAAACGCATGGTTGGAGTTTCCAGGAATTACTTGTCTTGAATCACTGCAGAACGTGCCGCTGCATCGGATGATGACAACCGGAATGACCGTGTGTCGGAAAGTTTGATTTTTGAACTGCGTCACACTCACGGGGCAGGTCACCACCTAAATATCAATGTGACATTACGGAGGGGAGTGTTTAGGATGACAGGCAGAAGGTCAATAGTTTGGCATAAAGTTTATAGCGAAAAAATATAGCCAATTTATTGACGAATAACCGCGTCAAAGTTGTGCCTCTATTATCTTGAAAGTACGTCCAGACTGTTTGGCAAACACGCCGCCAGGTCCATGGAAGTCAATTGAATGCGACACCCGGAGAGTCTTCAATGAGCAGTGTTGTGGCCATCGTCAAAAGCATTGTCGGTCAGGTTTTCGCTGTGTCCCCAGAGGGCGTGCGCCGCGTACTCGTTGAAGGCGATCGGTTGTTTGTCGGCGATCAGGTAGACACCGGCGCCGCAGGCGCCGTTACGCTTGAACTGGCTGACGGCCGGACCCTGGACCTGGGCCGCGACACCCAGTGGAGCGGCAGCGATCCGGATTCCAGCGCTGACCTTGCACAAGCCACTGCACAAGCCGCGCCATCAGTTGAAGAGCTGCAGCAAGCCATCGTTGCCGGTGCCGACCCGACCACAGACCTTGAAGCCACCGCGGCCGGCCCGACGGCTGCCGGCACGGGCGGCGCAGCAGGTGGCGGCCACAGCTTCGTGATGCTGGATGCCACCGCTGGCCGGGTGGACCCGACCATTGGTTTCCCAACCGACGGCCCTGATTCCACTGCCACAACCACCACGCTCGATACCGGCAGCCAGAACACCTCGGCCACCAACGCCACCAACGCTCCGAGTGTACTGATCGCTGATACTGGCACTCAGGCCGAAGACAGCGTCGCGACCGGCAATGTACTGAACAACGATAGCGATGCCGAAACGCCCCTCAGCGTCGCCAGCTTCACCGTCGCCGGCATGACCGGCAGCTTCACCGCAGGCCAGACGGCGACCATCGTCGGCGTCGGCACGCTGACCATCGGCACCAATGGCAACTACACCTTTACTCCGGACGCCAACTACAACGGCGTCGTACCGCAAGTCACGTACACCACCAACACCGGCTCGACCAGCACGCTGGATCTCACCGTAACGGCGGTCGATGATCCGAGCGTTTTGACTGCAGATACCCAAACCATTGCAGAAGACGCCCCTGCGATTGGCAATGTGTTGGGCAATGACAGCGATGTGGACAACGCCCTGAGTGTGGCGACCTTTACCGTCGCTGGTGTGACGGGTTCCTTTACTGCGGGTCAAGTTGCAACGATCGCCGGCGTAGGCACAGTGACTATCGCCGCCAACGGCGACTACAGCTTCACCCCGGTTGAGAACTACAACGGCGCCGTGCCGCAAGTCAGCTACACCACCAACACTGGTTCGAGCAGCACCCTGGACCTCAATGTCACCCCGGTCGACGACGCGAGCGTACTGACCGCCGACGCCCAAACCATTGCCGAAGACGCTACAGCGACCGGCAATGTGCTGACTAATGACAGCGATGTGGATAACAGCCTGAGCGTGGCGACCTTTACCGTCGCCGGTGTCACCGGCTCCTTTACTGCGGGTCAAGTCGCCACCATCGCTGGCGTTGGCACGGTGACTATCGCCAGCAACGGCGACTACAGCTTTACTCCGGTAGCGAACTGGAACGGTGCGGTGCCGCAAGTCACTTACACCACCGACACCGGTTCGACCAGCACCCTGGACCTGAGCGTTACCCCGGTCGACGACGCAAGCGTCCTGACCGCCGATAGCAACACCGTCGCCGAAGACACCGTTGCCACCGGCAACGTGCTCGACAACGACAGCGATGTCGAAAGCACCCTGAGCGTGGCCAGCTTCACCGTCGCCGGTGTGACTGGCAGCTTCTCCGCCGGTCAAGTCGCCACCATCGCTGGCGTCGGCTCGGTGACCATCGCCAGCAACGGCGACTACAGCTTCACCCCGGCAGCGAACTGGAACGGCGCGGTGCCGCAAGTCACGTACACCACCGACACCGGCGCCACCAGCACCCTGGACCTGAGCGTTACCCCGGTCGACGACGCAAGCGTGCTGACCGCCGATGCCAACACCGTCGCCGAAGACACCGTTGCCACCGGCAACGTGCTCGACAACGACAGCGATGTCGAAAGCACCCTGAGCGTGGCCAGCTTCACCGTCGCCGGTGTGACTGGCAGCTTCTCCGCCGGCCAAGTCGCCACCATCGCCGGCGTCGGCACGGTGACTATCGCCAGCAACGGCGACTACAGCTTTACTCCGGTAGCGAACTGGAACGGCGCGGTGCCGCAAGTCACGTACACCACCGACACCGGCGCCACCAGCACCCTGGACCTGAGCGTTACCCCGGTCGACGACGCAAGCGTCCTGACCGCCGATGCCAACACCGTCGCCGAAGACACCACGGCCACCGGCAACGTGCTCGACAACGACAGCGATGTCGAAAGCACCCTGAGTGTTGCGACCTTCACCGTACAAGGCGTCACCGGTTCCTTTACTGCAGGCCAAGTCGCCACCATCGCCGGCGTCGGCACGGTGACCATCGCCAGCAACGGCGACTACAGCTTCACCCCGGCAGCGAACTGGAATGGCACCGCCCCACAGATCAGCTACACCACCGACACCGGCGCCACCAGCACCCTGGACCTGAGCGTTACTCCGGTCGACGACGCAAGCGTGCTGACCGCCGATAGCAACACCGTCGCCGAAGACACCGTTGCCACCGGCAACGTGCTCGACAACGACAGCGATGTCGAAAGCACCCTGAGTGTTGCGACCTTCACCGTACAAGGCGTCACCGGTTCCTTTACTGCAGGCCAAGTCGCCACCATCGCCGGCGTCGGCACGGTGACCATCGCCAGCAACGGCGACTACAGCTTCACCCCGGCAGCGAACTGGAACGGCACCGCCCCACAGATCAGCTACACCACCGACACCGGTTCGACCAGCACCCTGGACCTGAGCGTTACCCCGGTCGACGACGCGAGCGTGCTGACCGCCGATAGCAACACCGTCGCCGAAGACACCGTTGCCACCGGCAACGTGCTCGACAACGACAGCGATGTCGAAAGCACCCTGAGCGTGGCCAGCTTCACCGTCGCCGGTGTGACTGGCAGCTTCTCCGCCGGCCAAGTCGCCACCATCGCCGGCGTCGGCACGGTGACCATCGCCAGCAACGGCGACTACAGCTTTACTCCGGTAGCGAACTGGAACGGTGCGGTGCCGCAAGTCACTTACACCACCGACACCGGTTCGACCAGCACCCTGGACCTGAGCGTTACCCCGGTCGACGACGCAAGCGTCCTGACCGCCGATAGCAACACCGTCGCCGAAGACACCGTTGCCACCGGCAACGTGCTCGACAACGACAGCGATGTCGAAAGCACCCTGAGCGTGGCCAGCTTCACCGTCGCCGGTGTGACTGGCAGCTTCTCCGCCGGCCAAGTCGCCACCATCGCCGGCGTCGGCACGGTGACCATCGCCAGCAACGGCGACTACAGCTTTACTCCGGTAGCGAACTGGAACGGTGCGGTGCCGCAAGTCACGTACACCACCGACACCGGTTCCACCAGCACCCTGGACCTGAGCGTTACCCCGGTCGACGACGCGAGCGTCCTGACCGCCGATGCCAACACCGTCGCCGAAGACACCACGGCCATCGGCAACGTGCTCGACAACGACAGCGATGTCGAAAGCACCCTGAGCGTGGCCAGCTTCACCGTCGCCGGTGTGACTGGCAGCTTCTCCGCCGGTCAAGTCGCCACCATCGCTGGCGTCGGCTCGGTGACCATCGCCAGCAACGGCGACTACAGCTTCACCCCGGCAGCGAACTGGAACGGCGCGGTGCCGCAAGTCACGTACACCACCGACACCGGCGCCACCAGCACCCTGGACCTGAGCGTTACCCCGGTCGACGACGCAAGCGTGCTGACCGCCGATGCCAACACCGTCGCCGAAGACACCACGGCCACCGGCAACGTGCTCGACAACGACAGCGATGTCGAAAGCACCCTGAGTGTTGCGACCTTCACCGTACAAGGCGTCACCGGTTCCTTTACTGCAGGCCAAGTCGCCACCATCGCTGGCGTCGGCACGGTGACCATCGCCAGCAACGGCGACTACAGCTTCACCCCGGCAGCGAACTGGAATGGCACCGCCCCACAGATCAGCTACACCACCGACACCGGCGCCACCAGCACCCTGGACCTGAGCGTTACTCCGGTCGACGACGCAAGCGTCCTGACCGCCGATAGCAACACCGTCGCCGAAGACACCGTTGCCACCGGCAACGTGCTCGACAACGACAGCGATGTCGAAAGCACCCTGAGCGTGGCCAGCTTCACCGTCGCCGGTGTGACTGGCAGCTTCTCCGCCGGCCAAGTCGCCACCATCGCCGGCGTCGGCACGGTGACCATCGCCAGCAACGGCGACTACAGCTTTACTCCGGTAGCGAACTGGAACGGTGCGGTGCCGCAAGTCACTTACACCACCGACACCGGTTCGACCAGCACCCTGGACCTGAGCGTTACCCCGGTCGACGACGCAAGCGTCCTGACCGCCGATAGCAACACCGTCGCCGAAGACACCGTTGCCACCGGCAACGTGCTCGACAACGACAGCGATGTCGAAAGCACCCTGAGCGTGGCCAGCTTCACCGTCGCCGGTGTGACTGGCAGCTTCTCCGCCGGCCAAGTCGCCACCATCGCCGGCGTCGGCACGGTGACCATCGCCAGCAACGGCGACTACAACTTCACCCCAACGGCGAACTGGAACGGCACCGCCCCACAGATCAGCTACACCACCGACACCGGTTCGACCAGCACCCTGGACCTGAGCGTTACCCCGGTCGACGACGCGAGCGTGCTGACCGCCGATAGCAACACCGTCGCCGAAGACACCACGGCCATCGGCAACGTGCTCGACAACGACAGCGATGTCGAAAGCACCCTGAGCGTGGCCAGCTTCACCGTCGCCGGTGTGACTGGCAGCTTCTCCGCCGGCCAAGTCGCCACCATCGCCGGCGTCGGCACGGTGACCATCGCCAGCAACGGCGACTACAGCTTTACTCCGGTAGCGAACTGGAACGGTGCGGTGCCGCAAGTCACGTACACCACCGACACCGGTTCCACCAGCACCCTGGACCTGAGCGTTACCCCGGTCGACGACGCGAGCGTCCTGACCGCCGATAGCAACACCGTCGCCGAAGACACCACGGCCATCGGCAACGTGCTCGACAACGACAGCGATGTCGAAAGCACCCTGAGCGTGGCCAGCTTCACCGTCGCCGGTGTGACTGGCAGCTTCTCCGCCGGTCAAGTCGCCACCATCGCTGGCGTCGGCTCGGTGACCATCGCCAGCAACGGCGACTACAGCTTCACCCCGGCAGCGAACTGGAACGGCGCGGTGCCGCAAGTCACGTACACCACCGACACCGGCGCCACCAGCACCCTGGACCTGAGCGTTACCCCGGTCGACGACGCAAGCGTCCTGACCGCCGATGCCAACACCGTCGCCGAAGACACCACGGCCACCGGCAACGTGCTCGACAACGACAGCGATGTCGAAAGCACCCTGAGTGTTGCGACCTTCACCGTACAAGGCGTCACCGGTTCCTTTACTGCAGGCCAAGTCGCCACCATCGCCGGCGTCGGCACGGTGACCATCGCCAGCAACGGCGACTACAGCTTCACCCCGGCAGCGAACTGGAATGGCACCGCCCCACAGATCAGCTACACCACCGACACCGGCGCCACCAGCACCCTGGACCTGAGCGTTACTCCGGTCGACGACGCAAGCGTCCTGACCGCCGATAGCAACACCGTCGCCGAAGACACCACGGCCATCGGCAACGTGCTCGACAACGACAGCGATGTCGAAAGCACCCTGAGCGTGGCCAGCTTCACCGTCGCCGGTGTGACTGGCAGCTTCTCCGCCGGCCAAGTCGCCACCATCGCCGGCGTCGGCACGGTGACCATCGCCAGCAACGGCGACTACAGCTTTACTCCGGTAGCGAACTGGAACGGTGCGGTGCCGCAAGTCACTTACACCACCGACACCGGTTCGACCAGCACCCTGGACCTGAGCGTTACTCCGGTCGACGACGCAAGCGTGCTGACCGCCGATGCCAACACCGTCGCCGAAGACACCACGGCCACCGGCAACGTGCTCGACAACGACAGCGATGTCGAAAGCACCCTGAGCGTGGCCAGCTTCACCGTCGCCGGTGTGACTGGCAGCTTCTCCGCCGGCCAAGTCGCCACCATCGCCGGCGTCGGCACGGTGACTATCGCCGCCAACGGCGACTACAACTTCACCCCAACGGCGAACTGGAACGGCACCGCCCCACAGATCAGCTACACCACCGACACCGGTTCGACCAGCACCCTGGACCTGAGCGTTACCCCGGTCGACGACGCGAGCGTGCTGACCGCCGATAGCAACACCGTCGCCGAAGACACCACGGCCATCGGCAACGTGCTCGACAACGACAGCGATGTCGAAAGCACCCTGAGCGTGGCCAGCTTCACCGTCGCCGGTGTGACTGGCAGCTTCTCCGCCGGCCAAGTCGCCACCATCGCCGGCGTCGGCACGGTGACCATCGCCAGCAACGGCGACTACAGCTTTACTCCGGTAGCGAACTGGAACGGTGCGGTGCCGCAAGTCACGTACACCACCGACACCGGTTCCACCAGCACCCTGGACCTGAGCGTTACCCCGGTCGACGACGCGAGCGTCCTGACCGCCGATGCCAACACCGTCGCCGAAGACACCACGGCCATCGGCAACGTGCTCGACAACGACAGCGATGTCGAAAGCACCCTGAGCGTGGCCAGCTTCACCGTCGCCGGTGTGACTGGCAGCTTCTCCGCCGGTCAAGTCGCCACCATCGCTGGCGTCGGCTCGGTGACCATCGCCAGCAACGGCGACTACAGCTTCACCCCGGCAGCGAACTGGAACGGCGCGGTGCCGCAAGTCACGTACACCACCGACACCGGCGCCACCAGCACCCTGGACCTGAGCGTTACCCCGGTCGACGACGCAAGCGTGCTGACCGCCGATGCCAACACCGTCGCCGAAGACACCACGGCCACCGGCAACGTGCTCGACAACGACAGCGATGTCGAAAGCACCCTGAGTGTTGCGACCTTCACCGTACAAGGCGTCACCGGTTCCTTTACTGCAGGCCAAGTCGCCACCATCGCCGGCGTCGGCACGGTGACCATCGCCAGCAACGGCGACTACAGCTTCACCCCGGCAGCGAACTGGAATGGCACCGCCCCACAGATCAGCTACACCACCGACACCGGCGCCACCAGCACCCTGGACCTGAGCGTTACTCCGGTCGACGACGCAAGCGTCCTGACCGCCGATAGCAACACCGTCGCCGAAGACACCGTTGCCACCGGCAACGTGCTCGACAACGACAGCGATGTCGAAAGCACCCTGAGCGTGGCCAGCTTCACCGTCGCCGGTGTGACTGGCAGCTTCTCCGCCGGTCAAGTCGCCACCATCGCTGGCGTCGGCTCGGTGACCATCGCCAGCAACGGCGACTACAGCTTCACCCCGGCAGCGAACTGGAATGGCACCGCCCCACAGATCAGCTACACCACCGACACCGGCGCCACCAGCACCCTGGACCTGAGCGTTACCCCGGTCGACGACGCAAGCGTGCTGACCGCCGATGCCAACACCGTCGCCGAAGACACCACGGCCACCGGCAACGTGCTCGACAACGACAGCGATGTCGAAAGCACCCTGAGTGTTGCGACCTTCACCGTACAAGGCGTCACCGGTTCCTTTACTGCAGGCCAAGTCGCCACCATCGCCGGCGTCGGCACGGTGACCATCGCCAGCAACGGCGACTACAGCTTCACCCCGGCAGCGAACTGGAATGGCACCGCCCCACAGATCAGCTACACCACCGACACCGGCGCCACCAGCACCCTGGACCTGAGCGTTACTCCGGTCGACGACGCAAGCGTCCTGACCGCCGATAGCAACACCGTCGCCGAAGACACCGTTGCCACCGGCAACGTGCTCGACAACGACAGCGATGTCGAAAGCACCCTGAGCGTGGCCAGCTTCACCGTCGCCGGTGTGACTGGCAGCTTCTCCGCCGGCCAAGTCGCCACCATCGCCGGCGTCGGCACGGTGACCATCGCCAGCAACGGCGACTACAGCTTTACTCCGGTAGCGAACTGGAACGGTGCGGTGCCGCAAGTCACTTACACCACCGACACCGGTTCGACCAGCACCCTGGACCTGAGCGTTACCCCGGTCGACGACGCAAGCGTCCTGACCGCCGATAGCAACACCGTCGCCGAAGACACCGTTGCCACCGGCAACGTGCTCGACAACGACAGCGATGTCGAAAGCACCCTGAGCGTGGCCAGCTTCACCGTCGCCGGTGTGACTGGCAGCTTCTCCGCCGGCCAAGTCGCCACCATCGCCGGCGTCGGCACGGTGACTATCGCCGCCAACGGCGACTACAACTTCACCCCAACGGCGAACTGGAACGGCGCGGTGCCGCAAGTCACGTACACCACCGACACCGGTTCCACCAGCACCCTGGACCTGAGCGTTACCCCGGTCGACGACGCGAGCGTGCTGACCGCCGATGCCAACACCGTCGCCGAAGACACCACGGCCATCGGCAACGTGCTCGACAACGACAGCGATGTCGAAAGCACCCTGAGCGTGGCCAGCTTCACCGTCGCCGGTGTGACTGGCAGCTTCTCCGCCGGCCAAGTCGCCACCATCGCCGGCGTCGGCACGGTGACCATCGCCAGCAACGGCGACTACAGCTTTACTCCGGTAGCGAACTGGAACGGTGCGGTGCCGCAAGTCACTTACACCACCGACACCGGTTCGACCAGCACCCTGGACCTCAACGTCACCCCGGTCGACGACGCGAGCGTGCTGACCGCCGATGCCAACACCGTCGCCGAAGACACCACGGCCATCGGCAACGTGCTCGACAACGACAGCGATGTCGAAAGCACCCTGAGCGTGGCCAGCTTCACCGTCGCCGGTGTGACTGGCAGCTTCTCCGCCGGCCAAGTCGCCACCATCGCCGGCGTCGGCACGGTGACTATCGCCAGCAACGGCGACTACAACTTCACCCCAACGGCGAACTGGAACGGCACCGCCCCACAGATCAGCTACACCACCGACACCGGTTCGAGCAGCACCCTGGACCTGAGCGTTACCCCGGTCGACGACGCGAGCGTGCTGACCGCCGATAGCAACACCGTCGCCGAAGACACCACGGCCATCGGCAACGTGCTCGACAACGACAGCGATGTCGAAAGCACCCTGAGTGTTGCGACCTTCACCGTACAAGGCGTCACCGGTTCCTTTACTGCAGGCCAAGTCGCCACCATCGCCGGCGTCGGCACGGTGACCATCGCCAGCAACGGCGACTACAGCTTCACCCCGGCAGCGAACTGGAATGGCACCGCCCCACAGATCAGCTACACCACCGACACCGGCGCCACCAGCACCCTGGACCTGAGCGTTACTCCGGTCGACGACGCAAGCGTCCTGACCGCCGATAGCAACACCGTCGCCGAAGACACCGTTGCCACCGGCAACGTGCTCGACAACGACAGCGATGTCGAAAGCACCCTGAGCGTGGCCAGCTTCACCGTCGCCGGTGTGACTGGCAGCTTCTCCGCCGGCCAAGTCGCCACCATCGCCGGCGTCGGCACGGTGACCATCGCCAGCAACGGCGACTACAGCTTTACTCCGGTAGCGAACTGGAACGGTGCGGTGCCGCAAGTCACTTACACCACCGACACCGGTTCGACCAGCACCCTGGACCTGAGCGTTACCCCGGTCGACGACGCAAGCGTGCTGACCGCCGATAGCAACACCGTCGCCGAAGACACCGTTGCCACCGGCAACGTGCTCGACAACGACAGCGATGTCGAAAGCACCCTGAGCGTGGCCAGCTTCACCGTCGCCGGTGTGACTGGCAGCTTCTCCGCCGGCCAAGTCGCCACCATCGCCGGCGTCGGCACGGTGACTATCGCCGCCAACGGCGACTACAACTTCACCCCAACGGCGAACTGGAACGGCGCGGTGCCGCAAGTCACGTACACCACCAACACTGGCTCGACCAGCACCCTGGACCTGAGCGTTACCCCGGTCGACGACGCGAGCGTGCTGACCGCCGATAGCAACACCGTCGCCGAAGACACCACGGCCATCGGCAACGTGCTCGACAACGACAGCGATGTCGAAAGCACCCTGAGTGTTGCGACCTTCACCGTACAAGGCGTCACCGGTTCCTTTACTGCAGGCCAAGTCGCCACCATCGCCGGCGTCGGCACGGTGACCATCGCCAGCAACGGCGACTACAGCTTCACCCCGGCAGCGAACTGGAACGGTGCGGTGCCACAAGTCAGCTACACCACCAACACTGGCTCGACCAGCACCCTGGACCTGAGCGTCACCCCGGTCGACGACGCGAGCGTGCTGACCGCCGATAGCAACACCGTCGCCGAAGACACCGTTGCCACCGGCAACGTGCTCGACAACGACAGCGATGTCGAAAGCACCCTGAGCGTGGCCAGCTTCACCGTCGCCGGTGTGACTGGCAGCTTCTCCGCCGGCCAAGTCGCCACCATCGCCGGCGTCGGCACGGTGACTATCGCCGCCAACGGCGACTACAACTTCACCCCAACGGCGAACTGGAACGGCGCGGTGCCGCAAGTCACGTACACCACCGACACCGGTTCCACCAGCACCCTGGACCTGAGCGTTACCCCGGTCGACGACGCGAGCGTGCTGACCGCCGATGCCAACACCGTCGCCGAAGACACCGTTGCCACCGGCAACGTGCTCGACAACGACAGCGATGTCGAAAGCACCCTGAGCGTGGCCAGCTTCACCGTCGCCGGTGTGACTGGCAGCTTCTCCGCCGGCCAAGTCGCCACCATCGCCGGCGTCGGCTCGGTGACCATCGCCAGCAACGGCGACTACAGCTTCACCCCGGCAGCGAACTGGAATGGCGCGGTGCCGCAAGTCACGTACACCACCAACACCAATTCCATCAGCACGCTGAACATCACGGTCAACTCGGTCAACGACGCACCAACCGTCAATACCACCTCGGCCACGGGTAATGAAGATCAATTGATCGCCGTGCAGCTCGGCGGCAATGACCTCGACGGCAGCATCGGCCACTTCACTCTGACCGGCCTGCCGGCCAATGGCGTGTTTTACGCTGACGCCGCCGGGACCATCGCGTTGACCGCCAGCAGCGTCATCTCCGCAACCGCCAACGGCGCAACGGTTTACTTCAAACCAACCGCCGATTGGAGTGGCACCACCAACTTCACCTACAGCTCGACCGACAACCAGGGCATGCCTTCCGTGTCTTCGGCAACCGGCACCATCGTCGTCGCACCAATAACCGATACCCCAAGCCTGTCACTGACCGGTGGCGGTATGGTCGTTTCGACCGACTTCCAGGAAGTCGCTCTGAACGGCGCCGTTGGCGACGTCAATGTCAGCCAGCTCGGCAACGGCGTATGGCACACCGACAACAGCGGTGGCAGGGTCGAAATCGGCAAGGCCAGCGTCTACGGTGCCGGCGGCGATAACCAGGTCATCGAACTGGAGCGCAATGCCGGCGATGCCAGCAACCTCTACACCACTATCGATGCCAAGGCCGGCAGCACCTATAACGTGTCGCTCGACTACGCACCGCGTGCCGGTGTGGATAATTCGCTGATCAATGTGTACTGGGGCGGCCAACTCATTGGCACCCTGAACACTTCGACCCCCGGCATGCAGCACTACAGCTTCGACGTTCCGGTCACTGCCGATGGCAGCCAGAAACTCGAGTTCCGCGCTGGGGACAGCAACAGCCTGGGCGGCCTGCTGGACAACATCAATGTCTCTCAGGTGCTCAACTCGGGCCTTGAAGACCACGCGATCCTGTTGTCGACCATCCAGGCCCACACCAACGACGTCGATGGTTCGGAAACACTCACCCTCACGCTGAACGGCTTGCCGGCGGGTTCCCAACTCACCGACGGCACCCACACCTTCAATGCTGCCGGCGGCTCGACGTCGGTGGACATTACCGGTTGGAACCTGTCCACGCTCAAGCTGACACCGCCGACGAACTTCAATGGCGACATCCCCCTGACCGTGACGGCCACCGCTAAAGACGGCGATGCCCCAAGCGCCAGCACCTCGCTGCCGTTGGTGGTGCACGTCGGTGCCGTCGATGACGCAAGCGTGCTGCAGGCGGACAAGATCACTGTCGACGAAGACCACAACGCGACCGGCAACGTGCTGGGTAACGACAGCGATATCGATAACGTCCTGAGCGTCACCAGCTTCAACGTGACCGGGGTCAACGGCAGCTTCACGGCGGGCCAGACCGCGACCATTACCGGTGTCGGAACGCTGATCATCGCCAGCAACGGTGACTACACCTTCAAGCCGGCTGCCGACTGGAATGGCAACGTTCCGCAGGTGACATACACCACCAACACTGGCTCGAGCAGTACGCTGAACATCAGCGTTACACCAGTTAATGACAACTTCACCGATGCCAGTGAAACCGTCACCGTTAACGAAGACTCCGTGGCTACCGGCAGCGTGCTGTCGGGTACTTCGAGCGTCGATGGCGCAGTCAGCGTGGTCAACTTCACCATCGGTGAGACCACCTATGCCACAGGCAGCACCGCGACCATCGCCAACGTCGGCACCCTGGTCATCGGGGCGAGCGGGGCTTATACCTTCACTCCGACCGCCAACTACAACGGCAGCGTGCCGAGCGTGAGCTACACCGTCACTGATGGTTCGGGCAGCAACGTTACCTCGACCCTGAATATCAGCGTCACGCCGGTCAACGACAACTTCACCGATGCCAGTGAAACCGTCACCGTTAACGAAGACACCTTGGCTACCGGCAACGTGTTGTCGGGCACTTCGAGCGTTGACGGCCTGGTCAGCGTGGTCAACTTCACCATCGGTGCGACCACTTACACGGCAGGCACCACGGCGACCATCGCCAACGTCGGCACCTTGGTGCTTGCGGCGAACGGGGCCTACACCTTCACCCCGGCCGCCAACTACAACGGCACGGTGCCGACAGTCAGCTACACCGTGACTGACGGCTCAGGTACCAATGACACCTCGACCCTGAACATCAGTGTCACGCCGGTTGACGACAGCTTCACCGACGCCAACGAATCGATCTCCACCCTGGAAGACACCGCCATTACCGGCAGCGTCCTCACCGGCACGAGCAGCGTCGATGGCGCAGTCAGCGTGGTCAACTTCACCGTCGGTGCGACCACCTATGCCGCAGGCAGCACCGCGACCATCGCCAACGTCGGCACCCTGGTGCTTGCGGCGAACGGGGCTTACACCTTCACCCCGGCCGCCAACTACAACGGCAGCGTGCCGACCGTCAGCTACACCGTGACTGACGGCTCAGGTACCAATGACACCTCGACCCTGAACATCAGCGTCACGCCGGTTGACGACAGCTTCACCGATGCCAACGAATCGATCTCCACGCTGGAAGACACCGCCATTACCGGCAGCGTCCTCACCGGCACGAGCAGCGTCGACGGCGCGGTCAGCGTGGTCAACTTCACCATCGGTGCGACCACTTACACGGCAGGCAGCACGGCGACCATCGCCAACGTCGGCACCCTGGTGATCGGGGCCAACGGGGCTTACACCTTCACCCCGGCCGCCAACTACAACGGCACGGTGCCGACGGTCACCTACACCGTCACCGACGGTTCGGGAACCAACGACACCTCGACCCTGAACATCAGCGTCACACCGGTCGACGACAGTTTCACCGATGTCAGCGAAAGCGTTACGGTCAACGAAGACACCTCCGCCATCGGCAATGTGCTGACCGGTACTTCGAGCGTCGATGGCGCGGTCAGCGTGGTCAACTTCACCGTCGGTGCGACCACTTACACGGCAGGCACCACGGCGACCATCGCCAACGTCGGCACCCTGGTGCTTGCGGCGAACGGGGCTTACACCTTCACCCCGGCCGCCAACTACAACGGCACAGTGCCGACAGTCACCTACACCGTCACCGACGGTTCAGGAACCAACGACACCTCGACCCTGAACATCAGCGTCACACCGGTCGACGACAGTTTCACCGATGTCAGCGAAAGCGTTACGGTCAACGAAGACACCTCCGCCATCGGCAATGTGCTGACCGGTACTTCCAGCGTCGATGGCGCGGTCAGCGTGGTCAACTTCACCGTCGGTGCGACCACCTATGTGGCAGGCGCCACGGCGACCATCGCCAACGTCGGCACCCTGGTGCTTGCGGCGAACGGGGCTTACACCTTCACCCCGGCCGCCAACTACAACGGCACGGTGCCGACCGTCAGCTACACCGTGACTGACGGCTCAGGAACCAACGACACCTCGACCCTGAACATCAGCGTCACGCCGGTTGACGACAGCTTCACCGATGCCAACGAATCGATCTCCACGCTGGAAGACACCGCCATTACCGGCAGCGTCCTCACCGGCACGAGCAGCGTCGATGGCGCAGTCAGCGTGGTCAACTTCACCGTCGGTGCGACCACCTATGTGGCAGGCACCACGGCGACCATCGCCAACGTCGGCACCCTGGTGCTTGCGGCGAACGGGGCTTACACCTTCACCCCGACCGCCAACTACAATGGCACGGTGCCGACGGTCACCTACACCGTCACCGACGGTTCGGGAACCAACGACACCTCGACCCTGAACATCAGCGTCACACCGGTCGACGACAGTTTCACCGATGTCAGCGAAAGCGTTGCGGTCAACGAAGACACCTCCGCCATCGGCAATGTGCTGACCGGTACTTCGAGCGTCGACGGCGCGGTCAGCGTGGTCAACTTCACCATCGGTGCGACCACTTACACGGCAGGCAGCACGGCGACCATCGCCAACGTCGGCACCCTGGTGATCGGGGCCAACGGGGCTTACACCTTCACTCCGACCGCCAACTACAACGGCACGGTGCCGACAGTCAGCTACACCGTAACTGACGGCTCAGGAACCAACGACACCTCGACCCTCAACATCAGCGTCACACCGGTTGACGACAGCTTCACCGACGTCAGTGAAAGCGTCATTGTTAACGAAGACTCCGTGGCTACCGGAAACGTGCTGTCAGGCACTTCCAGCGTCGACGGCGCGGTCAGCGTGGTCAACTTCACCATCGGTGCGACCACCTATTTGGCAGGCACCACGGCGACCATCGCCAACGTCGGCACCCTGGTGATCGGAACCAACGGGGCCTACACCTTCACCCCGGCCGCCAACTACAACGGCACAGTGCCGACGGTCACCTACACCGTCACCGACGGCTCAGGAACCAACGACACCTCGACCCTGAACATCAGCGTCACACCGGTAGACGACAGTTTCACCGATGTCAGCGAAAGCGTTACGGTCAACGAAGACACCTCCGCCATCGGCAATGTGCTGACCGGTACTTCGAGCGTCGATGGCGCGGTCAGCGTGGTCAACTTCACCATCGGTGCGACCACTTACACGGCAGGCACCACGGCGACCATCGCCAACGTCGGCACCCTGGTGATCGGAACCAACGGGGCCTACACCTTCACCCCGGCCGCCAACTACAACGGCACAGTGCCGACAGTCAGCTACACCGTAACTGACGGCTCAGGAACCAACGACACCTCGACCCTCAACATCAGCGTCACACCGGTTGACGACAGCTTCACCGACGTCAGTGAAAGCGTCATCGTTAACGAAGACTCCGTGGCTACCGGAAACGTGCTGTCAGGCACTTCCAGCGTCGACGGCGCGGTCAGCGTGATCAACTTCACCATCGGTGCGACCACTTACACGGCAGGCACCACGGCGACCATCGCCAACGTCGGCACCCTGGTGATCGGAACCAACGGGGCCTACACCTTCACCCCGGCCGCCAACTACAACGGCAGCGTGCCGACCGTCAGCTACACCGTGACTGACGGCTCAGGTACCAATGACACCTCGACCCTGAACATCAGCGTCACGCCGGTTGACGACAGCTTCACCGATGCCAACGAATCGATCTCCACGCTGGAAGACACCGCCATTACCGGCAGCGTCCTCACCGGCACGAGCAGCGTCGATGGCGCGGTCAGCGTGGTCAACTTCACCATCGGTGCGACCACCTATTTGGCAGGCGCCACGGCGACTATCGCCAACGTCGGCACCCTGGTCATCGGAGCCAACGGGGCTTACACCTTCACCCCGGCCGCCAACTACAACGGCACAGTGCCGACGGTCAGCTACACCGTCACTGACGGTTCAGGAACCAACGACACCTCGACCCTGAACATCAACGTCACCCCGGTCGATGACCCGAGTGTGCTGGCTGCTGACATCAACATAGTCCTCGAGGACAAGATCGCCACCGGTAACGTGCTGACTAACGACCGCGATGTGGATAACGTCCTGAGCGTGGCCAAGTTCACGGTGGGTGGCACCGAGTACGCAGCAGGCGTCACGGCGACCATCGCCAACATGGGCACCTTGCTGCTCGCGGCGAACGGGACTTACACCTTCACCCCGGTCAGCAACTGGAGCGGCAAGGTTCCGACTGTGACCTACACCACCAATACCGGTTCTAACACCACCCTGGATATCAGTGTGACCGCGGTCGCAGATGCACCGATCGTGACCGCCACCACGACTCAGGTGGCCGAGAACAGCAGCATTGCGTTGGGCTTGAAGGTAACGTCGCCGGACACTGATGGTTCTGAAACCCAGACCATCACCACAATCGGCGGCATCCCGGCAGGTGCGACCCTGACCGACGGCACGCACACCTTCACGGGCACGACCGGTAACGCTGTCGTCAACCTCAGCGGGTGGGATGTGAGCAAGTTGAGCTACACCCCGGCACCGTACGCCACCGGTACCAACACGCTGACAGTTACGGCAGTCTCGACCGAAAGCCAGGGTGATTCGGCCACCAGTTCGATACAGATTCCGATCACGATTAACCCGGCGGTCTACAACGCCGTCACCGCCACAGCGGCTGATGACACCATTACCGGCACCAGCGGCAACGACATCATGGTTGCCGATATCGGCGGGCTGACCGTGGTGCCGGGCACCAATTACAACATCGCATTCATGGTCGACAGCTCGGGCAGTATGAGCGACGCCTCGGTCAAGTCTGCGAAGGACTCGCTGACGTCGGTGTTCAACACGCTCAAGCAGAGCATGGGCGGCAACTCGGGGACGGTGAATATCTTCCTGGTTGACTTCGACACCCAGATCAACAAGTCGGTGTCGGTCAACCTGAACGATCCGAATGCGCTGATCTTGCTCAAAGCGGTACTGGATTCGATGGCTTCCGGCGGCGGCACCAACTACGAGGACGTGTTCAAAACCACGGCCAACTGGTTCCAGAGCGCCGACGCGCTCGCCAACAAGGGCGCGACGAACCTCACGTACTTCATCACCGACGGCAAACCGACTTACTACCAGAGTGGCGAGCAGACCAACCCGACCTTGTTCGGCAACGTGCAGCTCGATGAAGTCATCAACACCTCCAATTACAAATTGGGGCAGACCTTCGGCAATTATCTGGACAGCACTCACTACCTGAGCATCGACACTTCCGGTTCAGTCACGCTGCAGACGTACAAGTCTTCATGGTTGGGCGGTTACTGGAGCAGCGACGAGTTGGGTACCCTGCATGCCGAGGGCAACGGCACGTACGAGCTGTCCTATCGCGACGGCAACGGCAGCAGCACCGGCTCCAACGCCATCGACAACTCAACCGCCGGCTTCGCGCTGCTGGGCAAGGTATCGACGGTAGAAGCCATCGGCATAAACAAGGACGTCACCCTTGCCGATCTGAAGCCCTACGACTCGGATAAAACCCCGCAAACCAACATCGATCCGAAAGACCTGGCCAACTCGATCATCGGTCACACCGAAGCGACAATGCCAGGCGCCGACACGGTCAATGGCGGCGATGGCAACGACATCCTGTTCGGCGACCTGGTGAGCTTCAACGGCGTTGCTGGCGAGGGTTACCAGGCGATGCAGTCGTTCGTCGCCCAGCAAACCGGCGTGGACGTCAGCAAAGTCACCACCAGCAACGTGCACCAGTTCATCACCGAGCACTACACCGCGTTCGATGTGTCCGGGGCGCATGACGGTAATGACTCGCTGCTGGGCGGTGCCGGCAATGACATTCTCTTCGGCCAGGGCGGCAACGACCTGCTCGACGGCGGCAAGGGCAATGACATCCTGCTCGGTGGTAGCGGTAACGACTCGCTGATGGGCGGTCAGGGCAACGATATTCTGATCGGTGGTTCGGGTGCCGACACCTTCGTCTGGAAGGCTGGCGACACCGGCAGCGACGTGATCAAGGACTTCAAGGCCAGCGAGGGTGATCGCATCGACTTGCGCGATTTGCTGCAGGGTGAAACCGGCAGCACCATCGACAACTTCCTGAAGATCACCACCGTCGATGGCGTTTCGTCCCTGCAAGTCAGCTCCGCCGGCAAGTTCAACGGCGCTGACGCTGCAGCGGCGCAACCCGATGTGACGATCAAACTGGAAGGCAACAACTGGTCCAGCGCCAACATTCACTCGTTGATTGCCGGCAGTGATCCGACCATCAAGATCGATCACAACAACAGCTGATCCAACGAAAAACGGCCGCCCTTATGGGGCGGCCGTCACGTTTGCGTCCAACACCCCGGTGACGATTTCGTCGCCGCACCGCATACTCGCGTCCAGTTGGCCTATGCTGCTGACAGCATGACGCTGGTCCATTTCCGAGGGATGTTCAATGTTCTACGTGCAACGCGATGCGCAAGGTCAGTTAGTGCGCGTGGAAGCCGCGGCCTACGCCGAGGCCACGGAAACACTGCCGGCCGACCACCATGAAATCCAGGCCTGGTATGCCAATGAAGTAGTGGAAACCAGCCTCAAACAACTCAAGCAGAGTGACCTGGAAATGATCCGGGTACTCGACGACTTGATCCAGGTGCTGACCAGCAAAGGCGTGATCCGCGTCACCGACCTGCCGCCGGCCGCACAAGCCAAGCTGATGGACCGGACACAGGCCCGTGAGGCGTTGGGCGGGTTGAGTCAATTGATCGATGATGATGAGACGGGGTTGATCTAAGGTCCCGTCATTGTTGTTGTCTGTACTGACGCCTTCGCGAGCAGGCTCGCTCCCACAGGGTTTTGGGTTGGCCCCAATTTAGTGGTCAACACAGATCCACTGTGGGAGCGAGCCTGCTCGCGATGGCGGTATCAGCCTCACTGCCAAGGCTTCGGCTCACCAAACAACTGCCCCTGAACCCCATACAACCCCATCTCGCGAATCACCATCAACTCCCCTTCCGTCTCGACCCGCTCGGCAATCAACGGCAAGTCGATGCTGTGCGCCGCCCGCTGAATCGCCTCGATGAACAGGCGCTTGTCGCTCTCCTGATCAATCGCCCGGATGTAACTGCCGTCGATCTTCAGATACGCCAACCCAAGCCGCGCCAGGTTGCCGATCATGCTGAAGCGCCCGCCAAAGCGTTGCAGGCTCAGGGAGAACCCGAGTTCGCGCAGGCGTCGCGTCAGCTCTTCCAGCATGGCTTGCTCCGGCAACTGCTCCTCACCAATTTCCAGGGTCAATCGCTCCCCGAGATCCGAATGCTGACGCAGAATTTCGAAGACTTTATTCAACGCCTGAGGGTCGGCCAGCGTCGCTGAAGACAAGTTCAGCGCCAGCGACTCTTCATGGTTGGCCATCTGCTCAAGTACCAGCTCCAACATCAGCCGATCAAGCCGCGCGGTCCAGCCAAAGCGCTCGAGCCACGGCAGAAAGCGCCCGGCGGGAATGGTCTGGCCCTCGTCGTCGATCAAACGCGACAGCACCTTGTAATGCAGCACCAACTGCGTGTCCTGGGCGGCCACCACCGGCTGGAAATACAGCTCGAAACGCTGTTGGCTCAACGCCTGCTCCAGTAAGTTGTGCCAGGCATGATGGTCGTCGCCGACGCTGGCCGACGCGCTGTGATCCAGGCAAACCCAGCTCGAATCGCCCTTGCCTTCCGCCTGAGCCAATGCCTGATCACCCAGCCCGAGCACCGCTTGCGGGGAGTCGCCATACACAAACGGCGCCAGCCCGATCGAGGCCACCGAGGCCACGTCGGTGGCGCCCGTCGCGTGCAGGCTCGCCAAGGCACTGTCGAGGTTCTGTGCCAGTTGCAGCGCTTCTGCGCGCACCAGACCCGGCGCCAGCACGGCGAACTCACCGCCGCGAATCCGCGTCACGAGGTTCAGGGTTTCCGGGTATTTGGCGCACTCTCGGGACAGCTGCTCGCCCACCGCTATCAACAACTGATCAGTGCGTTGACCGCCCAACCGCTGGTTCAATCCGGCCAGGTCACTGACCCGCAATAGCAGCAAATAACCGGAACTTGTCTGCTCCGGATTGCTTACCCGGGCGTTCAATTGCATTTCGAAATAGCGACGGTTGGCCAGGCCTGTCAGATTGTCTTGATAGGATTCGACCCGCAGTTTTTCACTACGCACGGCCTGCTCCTGAAACAACGCCTTGAGCTTCTCGACCATCTGATTCATGGCTTGCACCACGCGGCGCAATTCGGGCGTGCGCGGCAGTTCCGGCAAGCTGAGGAATTCTCGGCGAGCGATGGCGTGGGATTGCTTGACCATGTAATCCAGCGGCTTCAGTTGCCGACGCAACAACAGCGCGCCCAGCACCGCGCTCACCGCACCGCAGATCAGCAACCAGCCAAGACTGCCCAACGCGCTCTGCCAGAGTTTGGCCAACGCGAACATCGGGTGGCTGACCACCTCGACCCGCGCCGCCTGCTCCCAGCCACGGCTGACGAGGGCATCACCACCGGCCGCTTCCAGCCCGATCATTTTGACGAACCAGTCCGGCACGTTGTTCACCGCTGGAATGCCGCTGCGCTCGACGATGGTCTGATCGGTCTTGAGGTCGACCACGCGGATGTTCGCGTAATAACCGCTGTCGAAGATCGAACTGACCAGCAACTCGACCATCGCCGGGTCGTCGATGCTTGGCGTCAGGGACAGCGCCAATGCCGTCGCCGCATCCTGGGCGTGGGAGCGCAACTGGTTGACGTATTGGGTGCGCGAGCTTTCCAGGCTGACCACGAAGCTACCGGTGAAGGCGATCACCAGGAATAGACAGATAGCGATCAACAGCTGTTTGAACAAGGACATCTGAGCGCGTGCTCCTAGTTAGTCGTCTCGACCGGGAAACCTTCGGCCTGCATTTTCTTCAACACATCCTGCCAACGAGACAGGCGTTTGGTGTCACCGACTTTCTTGTTGCCCTTGGCGCCCGGCAACCACAACCCTTCGGCATTAAAAGAGTAGACCGGCAGCAAATCGGTTCGTTGGCTGGCCGGTTTGATCGCATCGATCAGGCTGTCGAGTACCAGCGGCATGGCCTCGGGGCTTGAGTAGTAGGTCAACACCATGTGCGCCCGATTCAGGCGCAAGGCCTTGACGTAAGTGATGCGTAGCTTGTCACTGGCGACGCCGAGATGACGCAGGCTGAAATACTTGGCGATCGCGTAATCTTCGCAATCGCCGGCGCCCTTCCACAGGGCCTCGATGGGTGTTTCCCAATAATCGACCTCGTGCCACAGGTCGATGTCTTCCTCGTAACGCATCTGTTTGTTGAAGAACTGGTTGACCACTTTAAGCTGTTCCAGCTCGCCGACCTGCTTTTGCGTGACCAACAAATGCTGCCAGGCATCAATGCGTGGCTGTCCTTCGCCCAATGGCCCGTACAATGCCTGCGCGCGACGGCTGATCAGCGAAAAATCCCAATCGGCATGCAGCCCGCCCAGCATAACGCCGGCCAGCAGCAACGCGCAGCACAGCCAGCGCAAAGTCCGAGGGATCGCGAAACGTACCGCCAATGCGAGGCATCCAGATCAGGCAGGTGGAAAGCGGTCGATGGTGCAGGTTAGCCCGGTAAAAGACAATGGCACGGTGAGATCACCGCTGGCGCGCTAAACTTTGAATGGCAGGTGTCATTAAAAACACCGTGGCCACGTCGGGGCGACCTTTTGTCCGTTTGACAACCTGTCAGGCAGTCACTAGGGTCCCCTTGGATCCAAATTTATTTCAGTCAAACAGGGTGCGTAGTTGTGACACAGAAGCCCAATCCTCTGAACAGCATCAAGGTCAACGGGCCGATTCCCGCTCACCTGGCACGCTCGGTGATCGAAGAAACCCTGCGTTCGGCCATTCTCGACGGCCGCATACCCTGCGGCACCGCCCTGCGTCAGCAAGATTTGGCTGATCTTTTCGGTGTTAGCCGCATGCCGGTGCGCGAAGCCTTGCGCCAGCTCGAAGCCCAGGCCCTGCTCAACGTCATCGCCCATAAAGGCGCCGTGGTCGCACCACTGGTTCAGGGCGATGCCGTGGAAACCTACGCGCTGCGGATCCTGCTGGAATCCGAAGCGCTGCGCCTGTCGATCCCGTTACTGGTCAATGAGGATTTCGAACAGGCAGCCCGCTACATCGACGAACTGGAAACGCAAAACAACTACACCGAAATCGGCCGGCTCAATCGGCTTTTCCACATGGCGCTGTACTGCAAGGCGCCAAACCAACGGCTATTGAGGCTGGTGGAAGACGGACTGAACGAAGAAGAGCGCTTCCTGCGCTTCAACCTGGAAGCCATGGGCCTGGGCAAACTGTCCCAGGAAGACCACCGGGCGCTGTTGCTGGCCGTCGAAGGCCGGGACGTCGAGCGCGCGGTGAAGTTGCTCGAACAACACCTCAACCGGGGCGTCGAGGTCATCACACGCTACCTCAACAGCCCCGAAGCGCTGAACAAGAAAACCTCCAAGTAAACCGCACCGGCAAGCCTGAGCGAGCAGATCGAACTGCTCGTTCTCGCTTGCCGCGCTGTGCTGCGCCCCTCTCCAAAGCCCTGCCCTCGATTGACCCCTCTCAAGACCAACAATGACTCCGAGTCGATGACGCGCCGGTGATAGCGGCTGTCGTGATTTACGCTCACTCTTGGGCTGCCAATAAATAATGAACGGGCGACGCACCGCACGAGCGGAGCAGTCCCCGCACCAAGAACCTACGGAAGGAGTCTTGCCACGGGAAAGGAAGAACCGGCGTTGATCCCAGCCAACTTCCGCCCCCTCAATTCACTTCAACGACTCAATTAGAAAGTTGCTTCGAGTGAGGCATTCACTCTTCATTTCAATTCTGACTTATATAAGCCGGAAGGAGTAACTACATCCAAATAAAACTCAAATGAAAAGTTTTATTGGAACTTGTCGCGCGCGGGAAAGTTGAACTTTCAAATAATATAAAAATAACTTGCCCGACACTTTATTCCTGTATTAGTTTTTCTCCGCCGCCTTGAATACTGGCGCCAGGCCGTCACTTAACGACGCATTGCAACTTGCCCATATCAATTCGTTTGAGGCATCTGCTCGCCAACAAAAGTTCCAACTCACAATCGCTTACTTATCAAACACCCCAACGGTATTTTCAGTTCACTTATAGGCTCGCCCATGAAATCGACTAAAGAACGCCTCAACCAGAAGAAAGCAGAACTTAGCGCTCATCCGATATTTTCTGAAATCCACTCACTGTCGGTATTGCAACGTTTCATGGAAACCCATGTGTTTGCGGTATGGGATTTCATGTCACTGACCAAACGCCTGCAACAGGAACTGACCTGCGTCCAGCTGCCCTGGCTGCCGCCGCGAGATCCGCAGGCGGCGCGTTTGATCAACGAGATCGTGCTGGGTGAAGAGTCCGATGATCGTCCGGCTCACGGTCACTACAGCCATTTCGAGTTGTACCTGGATGCCATGCGCGAAGTTGGCGCCAGCACGGCGGTGGTCGAACGCTTCGTCGCGCTGCAAAAAGAAGGCGTGAGTTACGACGTGGCATTGCAAAGCGTGGACGTCGATCCGGCGGCAGCGCAGTTCGTGCGCAACACATTGCATACCGCGTTGCATGCGCCGGGACACAGCGTTGCGGCGGCATTTCTGCATGGTCGCGAGAGCGTCATCCCGCAGATGTTCCAGCGAATTCTTGATGACTGGGGCATCGGCATCGAACAGGCGCCGACCTTCCGTTACTACCTCGAACGGCACATCGAAGTCGACTCCGAAGACCACGGCCCCGCCGCTGAAAAACTCCTCGCCCGGCTGGTCAATGGCGATCCGCAACGCGAGGAAGACGTCTACGCCAGCGCCATCGCCGCCGTGGAAAGCCGCATCGCCCTGTGGGACGGCCTGCGCCTGAGCATGACCGAACCTATGCCTGAGGTGAACGCATGAACGCCGCCGACTACCAATCCTTCGCCGACGCCTGGGAAAGCCGCGCGACCATCCGTACCCGCCCCCGGCGCGTGCTGGAGAATGACGACAAGCTGATCTACCCGTTGAGCCGCCAACCATTGGTGTTGAGCGAAACCTTCCTGCGCGAATGCCCGGAGCAACGCGACTTTGCGCTGGTGCAGACGCTCTACAAATTCATCAATGACGTGGTGATTTTCGAAACCGAAATCGTTGACAAGACCGCCCGCAGCATCGCCAAGAATCGCTTCGCCGTGGCCTTCCCGTTCGCCTGCCGCTACGACGCCATGACCGTGGTGGTGGACGAGGATTACCACGCGCTGGTGGCAATGGATTTCATGCAACAGACCGTCGCCATGACCGGCATCACGCCCATCGAACTGCCGGATGAAATCGAACTCAGCCGAGCCATTCCAGCGGCCGTGGCGCTCGCGCCGGAACACTTGCGCAGCGCCGTGGAATTGATCTGCGTGGCCATCGCCGAGAACACCGTGACCGGCGATGTCGCGGCGTTCGCCAAGGACGACACGGTCAAGCAGTCGATCAAGGGCCTGATGGCCGACCACTTGCTCGACGAAGGTCGCCACTCCGGGTTCTGGGCGCGGCTGGTGCGCATCTACTGGCACACCGCGAGCGAAGACGACCGCCACTGCATCGCGCACATCCTGCCGATATTCATTGGCCATTACCTGACCAACGACATCCAGAAGTCGTTCGACTTCCGGCTGATCGAATCCTTGCAGATCAGCGATGGCGCACGCCACGCCCTCAAGAGCGAAGTGTCGGGGCTGGCCTTCCCGATCAATCGCCATCACCCGCTGGTCGCCAACATCGTGCGGTTTTTCCGCAGCAGTTCGCTGCTCGATTCGCCGTGCGTGCAAGACGCCCTCAGCGATTACCTGGTTTAACGAGGAGCCCATCATGAGACGTCTCGACATTCTGCTCATTGGACACAGCCAGGCCTTGACCGACCTGGCGCTGGAACTTGAACAACACGGTCATTCTCTGGTGCGCCTGACAGCCGTCGACGAGCAGCCGTTGGGTAGCGCTGATTTGCTGATCGACGACGCCAGCCTGCCTGTTCAAGACGTCGGCGCTGCACCGCGACTGACGCTGCAACTGGGCATCGGTGTGCCTGGGGTTTCAGGCCTGCCGCCGCTGGACCTGCTGTGCACCTACGGTTCAACGCTGTTCACTCGCGTGCCGATCACCGACGAACCTTCGGGCAACGGCCAGGCATTGCGCCTGCGGGCAGTGGCAGAACTGGTCGATCACGTGGCGTTGCTGGTCAGCCGTATCTCTCGCGATGCCGACTATTTTCTGCTGGCTGAGCCTGTTGCTCCCGCTTGCTTCGAGCACGTGGAAAACCTGCTCTATTTGGAGAACCTCGCGTTTTTCCATCGGCTCAACCTCACCGCGGCACCCGCGCTACTGGAGCTCAGCCAAATCCCGATGATCGAGCGCCTTGAGCGGCGCTTCATCCAGTGTGCCGAACGACCCGCGCTGAACATTGCCGGCACGTCCCTGAGCTATCGGCATTTGCACGCCCACAGCCGCGCCATCCAGCAGCGTTTGCAGCCATTGCTCGCTCAGCATCACGGGCCGTTGGTGATCGGGATCTGTCTGCCAAAATGCAGCGCGTTGTATGCGGGGATTCTCGCGATTCTTGGCAGTGGCGCGGTGTACCTGCCGCTGGAACCGAGCCATCCCTTGCAACGTCAGCAGTACATTCTGGAAAACGCCGGAGCAGTGTTTTTGCTGCATGACGGTGAGCATCCGCTCGCGGCGCAAATGCCGGGACTCGACATCAACCGCATCGACATCGGTGACGTGGATCTCGATCAACCCTTGATGCGCCAACGACCCGATCCAGACGCGCCGTGCATGGCGCTCTACACCTCGGGCACCACCGGCCATCCCAAAGGCGTGTTGCTCAGCCAGGCCAACCTCGCGCACTTCACCGCGTGGTACGCCGACTATGTGCAGCTGACCGAACAGAGTCGGGTGCTGCAGTTTTCGTCGTTGAGTTTCGACTCGTCGCTGATCGATATCTTCCCGACCCTGCTCCAGGGCGCCGAACTGATCGTGCCCGACGACGATCAGCGCCGCGATCCGTTGCAACTGGTCGAGCTGATCCGCCATCAACAACTGAGCCATGCCTTTTTGCCCCCAGCGTTGTTGAGCATCCTGCCGCTGGATCAATTGCGCTGCCTCGATCACGTGATGACCGGCGGCGATGTCTGCGAACCCTACGTCATCGAGCAGCTCACCCGTCAGGGCAACCTCTACAACCTCTATGGCCCGACCGAAGCGACGGTGTTGATCACTGCGCGGCAACTGCGCGCCGGCGACAGCAACCGCACCCTCGGCGCGCCTATCGCCAACAGTCAGGTGCTGATTCTCGATGAGGATTTTCAACCGGTGGCCGAACAGACTGTCGGTGAGTTGTACATCGTCGGGCCGGGCGTCTGCCTGGGGTATCTGAACAACCCGCAGCAGACTGCCGAACGTTATCTGAACCTGAGCCTGCCGAATGGCCAGGGCCTGCGCGCCTACCGCACCGGCGACATGGCGAAGTGGACCCGCGACGGCATCGAGCTGTGCGGACGGCGCGACAACCAGGTGAAGATTCGCGGCTTTCGGGTCGAACCGGAAGAGATCGAACGCTGCTTGCGCGACAGTCAGTTGTACCGCCAGGTGGCGGTGGTCATCGACAGCCAGCGACGGATTCTGGCCTTCCTCGCGCAGCCTCAGGAGGACCAACCCGGCGTCGCTCGCGAAGCGCTGAAAGCTCACGCGACACAGTTTCTGCCGGATTACATGCAGCCCACAGCGTGGACCGAACTGCCGAACATGCCGTTCGCCAGCAACGGCAAGGTCGACCGCAAGGCGCTGCTGGCAATGCCCGTGAATGTGTCCGAAAACACGCTGCGGCGTTTGCCCGTCAGTGCCGACGAGGCGCTGCTGCTGGAGATCTGGGCTGAGCTGCTGGAGCTGCCGACCAGCGATATTTCCACCGATGAAAGCTTCTTCAATCTCGGCGGCCACTCGATCCTGCTATCGCGCATGTTGTTGCGTCTGCGTGAGGAGTTCGGTCGCAGCATCTCGATCAACCGCTTCATCGAATTGCCGACCATCGCCAAGTTGGCGACCTTGGTGCGCGGCTCCGGCACCGAAGAGGTATTGAGCGAAAAAGCCTTGGCCGATGCCTTCCGCGAACTGGATATCCAGCCGTTACCAGTCAACCGCATGGGCGATGTGCACAAGGTGATCGTTACCGGCGCCAACAGCTTTGTCGGCGTGCACATCGTCGAAGCGTTGCTCGCCTGGGGCGCCAGCGAAGTCGCCTGCCTGGTACGCGATGGCGGTGGGCAGTCGGCGGCCGAGCGGTTTGCCCATGCCCTGCGAGAAAACCGTCTGGAGCATCTGGACCTGAGTCGGGTGCGGGTTTATGCGGCGGACATTACGCGTCCGTCATTGGGGCTCGAAGCGGATGTATACGAGCGACTGGATCGGCAGTTCGGCGCGTTGGTGCATAACGCCGCCAACGTCAATCACGTACTCGATTACGAGTCGCTGGCGCGGGACAACGTCGAGCCGATTTTCGAGTGCCTCCGGTTGTGCGAAGGGCGCAGCAAGAAGATCTTCAACTTCGTCTCGACGCTCTCGGCTTCCAGCACGATTGCCGCCGATGGCCGGGTGCTGGAATTGCCCGCCGCGCAGACCCCGCCGATCTACATCAAGAACGGCTACAACCTGTCCAAATGGGTCGGTGAGCGGATCCTGGAGCGGGCTCGCGAACGTGGCGTACGGGTCAATCTTTATCGCCCCGGCAACATCAGCTTCAACAGCCTCACCGGTGTCTGCCAGCCGCACAAAAACCGCTTGATGCTGATGCTCAAAGGCTCGATCCAGCTAGGCCAGGTGCCGGAATTCGCGCTGAATTTCGACCTGATGCCGGTGGACTTTCTGGCCCGGTTCATCGCCTTCCATGCCAGCCGTTATTCAGCCGAGAAAGCGGTGTTCAACCTGCACAACCCCGAGCCTCTGAGCTGGGACAACTACGTCGCCTCATTCCGTGAGGCGGGTCGGGAGTTTTCCATGGTCAGCGTCGCCGACTGGCAGCAGCAACTGGGCCGGGTCGACAGCGACAACGCGTTGTTCGGCGTGCTTGGTTTCTACCTCAACGGCTTCGAGGAAGACATCGGCGACATCTCAATGATCGGCCACGCCAACGCCCAGGCGGGCGTACGGCAGATGGGCGCACATTACCCGGAAAAATCCCCGGCGCTGCTGCGTCGCGGCTGCGATTACCTGAAAGAAATCAACTTCATCTGATTCAACCCAACCCCAAGAATGGAGCAAGACCATGAGCACTCTGCAACCCGATACCCTGATCAAGAATCCTCAAGGCTGCCACGTGGTGTCCTCGGTGGAAGTGCCGGCCGATGCCAAGAAGGTCTGGGCAGTGGTCGGTAACTTTGCCGGCTTCGATCAATTCATTCCGGCGCTGTCGCACATCGAGATGACCGGAGAAGGCGTGTCGTCCCTGCGCAAGAAATTCTTCAAGGACGGCAACCTGGTGGTCGAGCAACTCAACTCCCGCGATGACCAGGCGCTGAACATGACCTGGACCACGATTTACAACACCTTGGGCGTGGCCAATTTGTGGGCAGCGATGAGTGTCGAGCCGCTGGGCGCGGGCAGATCCCGAGCGACCTGGACCATCATCGCCGAACCCGCACAGGCTGGCGCCGAGGCGTTGCCGGGGTTCACGGATTTCGTGCAGGGCTTTGCTGATGACTCGATGAACAATGTGCTGAAGCTGTTTGCGTAAGGCATGAAAAAGCCCGCTGTGGATGACTCCACAGCGGGCTTCTTTTACATCGTTTGATCAGATTTTGAAGCTGTCGACCAACTGCTTCAACCGGTTCGCCTGCAGGGACAACGCATCGCAATCCTTCAACGTTTCATTGAGGTTGGCTACGCTCTGCTGGTTCAGCAGGTTGATCTGGTTAACGTCCACGTTGAGGGTTTCCACGACCGCCGTCTGCTCTTCGGTCGCCGCGGCCACCGACTGGTTCATGCCATCGATTTCGCCAATGCGCTGGGTCACGCTGACCAGTCGCAAACCGGCCTGATTCGCCACTTCGACACTCTGTTCGCTGGAGACCTGACTGGCGTTCATGGTGGTCACCGCTTCACGAGAACCGATCTGCAGCGAAGTGATCATCTTGTGGATCTCCTCCGCCGATTCCTGAGTACGGTGAGCGAGGTTGCGCACCTCGTCCGCCACCACCGCAAAACCACGACCGGCTTCACCGGCACGGGCCGCTTCGATGGCCGCGTTGAGCGCGAGCAAGTTGGTCTGCTGGGAGATGCCTTTGATCACATCCAGAATGTGCCCGATGTTGTCGGTACTGGCGTTCAGGGTTTCGATCTGGGTGCAGGACAGACTGATTTTCTGCGACAACTCGGTCATCGCCAGAATGGTTTTTTCCACCACCTGACGACCGTCATCAGCCTGCTCGCTCGCACCGCTGGCGTGCTGGGAAGCATCGGCGGCGTTGCGGGCGATTTCCTGGGTGGCGGCGCCCAACTGGTTGATCGCCGCGGCCACACTGTTGGTGCGGGCGCTTTGCTCGTCGGAACCGACGATCGAGGCGTTGGACGAAGCCATTACCCGTTGCGACAGGTCGTGAACCTGGCGGGTGGCCGACGACACTTCGGAAATCGACGCGTGAATTCGCTCCACGAACTGATTGAACGAACCGCCCAGCTCACCGAATTCGTCTTTGCTTTCCACGGCCAGACGTCGGGTCAGGTCGCCCTCACCTTGAGCGATGTCCTGCATTGCACGGCTCATGGTGGTCAACGGACGCATCAGCACGTTGATCAGCAGGCTCAGCAGCACGGCAATGGCCGTCACGGCGATAAACATCGCGATCAGCGCAGAAGTGCGGAACTGGCTGAGGGGTGCGTAGGCCTTGTCCTTGTCGATCGACAGACCGATGTACCACTCGGCATTCGGCAAACCACTGACCGGCGTGAACGAAAGGATACGGTCCTGCTTGTTCAGGGTGACTTCCTGGTTGCCCTTCTCGATGCGCACACCGGCGTTCGGGTAGATGTCCTTCAGATTTTTCATCACCTGGTCTTTGTCCGGGCTGACGATCACCTGACCGTCGGCGCTGACCAGGAATGCGTGGCCGATACCACCGAAGTCCACCGAGTTAATGATCTTCACCAGGGTTTCCAGGCTCAGGTCACCACCGACCACGCCGAGCAACTCGCCGTTCTTTTTCACCGGCAGGGCGATGGTCACCACCAAGCCACCGACGGCGGCCATGTAAGGCGGGGTCAGCATGGTCTTGTCGGCAGCCACGGCCTGTTTGTACCAAGGGCGCTGACGCGGATCGTAGCCATCAGGCATCTTCGCGTCCGGGCGCTGAGTGAATACACCGTTGGCCTGGCCGACATAGGTGAACTGGAAGTTCGAGGTCAGGGACGGTTGATTGACCAGCCCCGGGAGGTCGGCATTGGCACCTTGATGGGCGACGTTCTGCGCGAGGTTTTCCAGCACCAGCACGCGGCCGCTCATCCAGTTCTGTACGCTGCTGGCGGTCAGATCGCCGGCCTGCTGGACGCTGGATTCGAGGTTTTGACGGATGGTGTTTCGCTGCAGATAGTCGTTGTACAAAGTGAACAACGCAAAAGCCAGCACCACGACGCCGGAGGCGGCCAGAAGGATTTTATGGCTGAATTTGAGATTCATTTCATGGGACTTCTTATGCAAAAAGTGGGGATGCGTTCCGGGTTGCAACATTCCATGTAACAGCGCAGGCAGGGCTCTGTGTCCGCTCTACTTTGGTGCACGCATGTCTCATCAGGCTGTCGGCACAAACCGGAGAAAACTTAGGCGTTTGTACGAAATGGTCGGCATTCCTGTCAGATACCCGCCGAACGGCGTCCCAGAGCGCCGGCTCAGTCTTTTGTGATGGCGTTTGTTCGTGCGGCAGTTGCAAATTCCTCAACCCTTGATGACAATGCGACTAATTATCATTTGTGACGTTCGGGCTGTCGCGTTCATGTCCTCACCTGAGTTTGCAGTTCAGGCGCTTTACAGTAGCCATCACGGTTGGCTCAACACGTGGCTGCGCGCGCGGTTGGGTAATGCAGCCGATGCGCTGGCATTGCCCACTACAGACATCAAAGGCTTCGCCCTCGGCAATGCGTTGGGCAGCATGGACGGCTACAACGCGACGCATAGCCAAATCGCCAAATCGCCACCAAGACCAGTATCGCATTGCTGGAAACCTCGCAAAGTGTATCTGTGGTAACCCGTGAGCAAATGGACGATCAAGGTTCGCAAACCGTCTCCCAGGCCATGCGTTACACCCCCGGCGTGTTGACCAATCCTTATGGCGCAACCCACCGCTATGACTACGTGGCGCTGCGGGGCTTCAACGATGGTTCGGTGGATAACATCTATCTGGATGGCTTGAAGTCCATGGGGGATAGCGGCACCTACAGCACCATGCAAGTGGGCCCGTATTTCCTCGAACGCGTCGATATTCTCAAAGGGCCGTCATCGGTGCTCTACGGTCGCAGCTCACCCGGCGGTCTGGTGGCGCTAACCAGCAAGAGGCCGCTGTTTGAGGCCTATCATCAGGTTCAAGCCACAGTGGGCTCCCAGGGGCAGCGCGGCATGGGTTTCGACTTCAGCGGCCCGGTGGATGATGACAAACGCATTGCCTATCGCCTGACAGGGCTGGCGGATCAGTCCGACACACAGTTCGATCACAACAAAGAAAAACGCTTCGCTCTCGCGCCTACGGTGAGCATCGATTTCACCGAAGACACCTCGCTGACCCTGCAAGCGTATCTGCAACACGATCCGGACGGCGGTTATCACGGTGGCGTGCCGGCCGACGGCACAATTCATCAGCGCAATGGGAATCGGATCTCCCCGCACTTCTTCGAGGGAGAACCGAGCATTGATGGCTTCCAGCGCGATCAGCAGTCCTTCGGTTATCAATTCGAGCATCGCTTCAACGACGTCTTCACTGCACGACAGAACTTCCGTTACCTCGACTCCAAAGTGAAGCTGGATCAGGTCTATGCCTATGGCTGGACCACACCCACCAGCAATGAGTTGAATCGTTATTTCACCGGTGGTGACGAGAAACTGCATGCGTTCATTGTCGATAGCATGCTGCAAGCGGAGTTCTTCACCGGTGCAACCAAACATACTGTACTGATGGGCGTGGACTACCAGCGTCGCAAAACCGTGGTCGACTGGGCCAGCGGTGGACTTGCACCGATTAATGCGTTCAACCCTGTGTATGGAAATTCGGACATCGACTTCTACAGTCCGACCAGCTACCTGCGTCGCCTGGAACAAACCGGTGTGTACCTGCAAGACCTGATCGAGATGGACAAGTGGCGCTTCTCGCTCGGGCTGCGCCAAGACTGGGTCGAAACGTCCGATGAGAATCGGCTGGCTGAAACCGGCCGGCCGGTGGGAACTGAAATCAGTGACAAGCGCACCAAGCTGACGGGTCGCGCCGGGGCGCTGTATCTGTTTGATAACGGCATTGCGCCTTACATCAGCTACTCCGAGTCGTTCAACCCGAACTCCTATTCGGACAGTGCAGGTAATCCCCTGGCACCGACCGATGGCACTCAGTGGGAGGTGGGTCTGAAGTACCAACCGCCGGGCACCGATAACATGTTCACCGCGTCGCTGTTCCGCATCGATCAGGAGAACCTGGCGACCAAACTGCCGCAGGAAAACTTCTATCGCTCCATAGGTGCTGTGCGCTCCCAAGGCTTGGAACTGGAAGCGCACATGCAGTTGACTGACAACTTTAAAGTGCTCGGCAGCTACACCTTCACCGACCTCGAGTACTCCAAGTCGATGATCAGCACCTTGAGTACGGCCACCGACATAATCGAGAACAAGGGTAACTCGCCAACCCAAGCGCCACGGCACATGGCCTCGATCTGGGCTGACTACAAGTTCGACAGTGCGGCACTCGATGGTCTGCGATTGGGTGGTGGTGTGCGATATGTCGGCTATAGCTGGGCCGACGCGGAAAACACCATGAAGGTGCCGTCCTACACGCTGTTTGATGCGTCTGTTGGCTATGACTTAGGCAAAGTAGGGTTGAAGGGCGTGGATGTTCGCCTGAATGCGAACAACCTGACCAATGAGTCCTATGTGGCCTCCTGTGCCAGCCTGAACTTCTGCTACCTGGGCGAAGAACGCAATGTCGCCGCGACGGTAAGCTACCAGTTCTAATCCCTCGTCATTCCAACAAAGCCAGCGCCTGAATCCGGGGGCTGGCGTTGTCGTCTCTGCGGGAACATTCCACTGGTTTGGCGATGGCGTTTCTGAGCGTTTAGCGAGCCCAGAACGACAAAACCCCTGTCTGCGTTAGCAGACAGGGGTTTCGGAATTCAATCTTGACGATGACCTACTCTCACATGGGGAAACCCCACACTACCATCGGCGATGCATCGTTTCACTGCTGAGTTCGGGATGGGATCAGGTGGTTCCAATGCTCTATGGTCGTCAAGAAATTCTGTGACCAGCCCGTTACAGCGTAACGTGCCAGCAAAATAGGTGACTTCTACTAAAACAAAACCCCTACCTGCATACGCAGATAGGGGTTTCGGAATTTAATCTTGACGATGACCTACTCTCACATGGGGAAACCCCACACTACCATCGGCGATGCATCGTTTCACTGCTGAGTTCGGGATGGGATCAGGTGGTTCCAATGCTCTATGGTCGTCAAGAAATTCGGTAGCCAGGTCGTTTACCTTTCGGTTCACGCTCCAGCGAATGGGTATGCGATAGCTTGGTGTTTTGTGAGTATCTCGAACTTTCGGTTCGTTTCGTCTTCACACACCGCAATCTGGCCTTTCGACGCAAATTGCTTGGGTGTTATATGGTCAAGCCTCACGGGCAATTAGTATTGGTTAGCTCAACGCCTCACAGCGCTTACACACCCAACCTATCAACGTCGTAGTCTTCGACGGCCCTTCAGGGGACTCAAGGTCCCAGTGAGATCTCATCTTGAGGCTAGTTTCCCGCTTAGATGCTTTCAGCGGTTATCTATTCCGAACATAGCTACCCGGCAATGCCACTGGCGTGACAACCGGAACACCAGAGGTTCGTCCACTCCGGTCCTCTCGTACTAGGAGCAGCCCCTCTCAAATCTCAAACGTCCACGGCAGATAGGGACCGAACTGTCTCACGACGTTCTAAACCCAGCTCGCGTACCACTTTAAATGGCGAACAGCCATACCCTTGGGACCGGCTTCAGCCCCAGGATGTGATGAGCCGACATCGAGGTGCCAAACACCGCCGTCGATATGAACTCTTGGGCGGTATCAGCCTGTTATCCCCGGAGTACCTTTTATCCGTTGAGCGATGGCCCTTCCATACAGAACCACCGGATCACTAAGACCTACTTTCGTACCTGCTCGACGTGTCTGTCTCGCAGTCAAGCGCGCTTTTGCCTTTATACTCTACGACCGATTTCCGACCGGTCTGAGCGCACCTTCGTACTCCTCCGTTACTCTTTAGGAGGAGACCGCCCCAGTCAAACTACCCACCATACACTGTCCTCGATCCGGATAACGGACCTGAGTTAGAACCTCAAAGTTGCCAGGGTGGTATTTCAAGGTTGGCTCCACGCGAACTGGCGTCCACGCTTCAAAGCCTCCCACCTATCCTACACAAGCAAATTCAAAGTCCAGTGCAAAGCTATAGTAAAGGTTCACGGGGTCTTTCCGTCTAGCCGCGGATACACTGCATCTTCACAGCGATTTCAATTTCACTGAGTCTCGGGTGGAGACAGCGCCGCCATCGTTACGCCATTCGTGCAGGTCGGAACTTACCCGACAAGGAATTTCGCTACCTTAGGACCGTTATAGTTACGGCCGCCGTTTACCGGGGCTTCGATCAAGAGCTTCGCGTTAGCTAACCCCATCAATTAACCTTCCGGCACCGGGCAGGCGTCACACCCTATACGTCCACTTTCGTGTTTGCAGAGTGCTGTGTTTTTAATAAACAGTCGCAGCGGCCTGGTATCTTCGACCGGCATGGGCTTACGCAGTAAATGCTTCACCCTCACCGGCGCACCTTCTCCCGAAGTTACGGTGCCATTTTGCCTAGTTCCTTCACCCGAGTTCTCTCAAGCGCCTTGGTATTCTCTACCCAACCACCTGTGTCGGTTTGGGGTACGGTTCCTGGTTACCTGAAGCTTAGAAGCTTTTCTTGGAAGCATGGCATCAACCACTTCGTCACCCAAAGGGTAACTCGTCATCAGCTCTCGGCCTTAGAATCCCGGATTTACCTAAGATTCCAGCCTACCACCTTAAACTTGGACAACCAACGCCAAGCTGGCCTAGCCTTCTCCGTCCCTCCATCGCAATAACCAGAAGTACAGGAATATTAACCTGTTTTCCATCGACTACGCTTTTCAGCCTCGCCTTAGGGACCGACTAACCCTGCGTCGATTAACGTTGCGCAGGAAACCTTGGTCTTTCGGCGTGGGTGTTTTTCACACCCATTGTCGTTACTCATGTCAGCATTCGCACTTCTGATACCTCCAGCAAGCTTCTCAACTCACCTTCACAGGCTTACAGAACGCTCCTCTACCGCATCACCTAAGTGATACCCGTAGCTTCGGTGTATGGTTTGAGCCCCGTTACATCTTCCGCGCAGGCCGACTCGACTAGTGAGCTATTACGCTTTCTTTAAAGGGTGGCTGCTTCTAAGCCAACCTCCTAGCTGTCTAAGCCTTCCCACATCGTTTCCCACTTAACCATAACTTTGGGACCTTAGCTGACGGTCTGGGTTGTTTCCCTTTTCACGACGGACGTTAGCACCCGCCGTGTGTCTCCCATGCTCGGCACTTGTAGGTATTCGGAGTTTGCATCGGTTTGGTAAGTCGGGATGACCCCCTAGCCGAAACAGTGCTCTACCCCCTACAGTGATACATGAGGCGCTACCTAAATAGCTTTCGAGGAGAACCAGCTATCTCCGAGCTTGATTAGCCTTTCACTCCGATCCACAGGTCATCCGCTAACTTTTCAACGGTAGTCGGTTCGGTCCTCCAGTTAGTGTTACCCAACCTTCAACCTGCCCATGGATAGATCGCCCGGTTTCGGGTCTATTCCCAGCGACTAGACGCCCTATTAAGACTCGCTTTCGCTACGCCTCCCCTATTCGGTTAAGCTCGCCACTGAAAATAAGTCGCTGACCCATTATACAAAAGGTACGCAGTCACCCAACAAAGTGGGCTCCCACTGCTTGTACGCATACGGTTTCAGGATCTATTTCACTCCCCTCTCCGGGGTTCTTTTCGCCTTTCCCTCACGGTACTAGTTCACTATCGGTCAGTCAGTAGTATTTAGCCTTGGAGGATGGTCCCCCCATATTCAGACAAAGTTTCTCGTGCTCCGTCCTACTCGATTTCATGACTAAGAGATTTTCGCGTACAGGGCTATCACCCACTATGGCCGCACTTTCCAGAGCGTTCCGCTAATCTCAAAGCCACTTAAGGGCTAGTCCCCGTTCGCTCGCCACTACTAAGGGAATCTCGGTTGATTTCTTTTCCTCAGGGTACTTAGATGTTTCAGTTCCCCTGGTTCGCCTCTTAAGCCTATGTATTCAGCTTAAGATAACCATCTTATGATGGCTGGGTTCCCCCATTCAGACATCTCCGGATCAAAGTCTGTTTGCCGACTCCCCGAAGCTTTTCGCAGGCTACCACGTCTTTCATCGCCTCTGACTGCCAAGGCATCCACCGTATGCGCTTCTTCACTTGACCATATAACCCCAAGCAATCTGGTTATACTGTGAAGACGACATTCGCCGAAAATTCGATAATACTCAATTAAGAGCAACTCACAAATTTTACCTTAGCCTGATCCAACACCAGTGAAAGTGTTGTCCAGTCTATCTTTCTATCACATACCCAAATTTTTAAAGAACGATCTAATCCAAAGACTAGAAATCAACATTCACCATCATCACGATGGAATGCTCATTTCTAAGCTTTCAACAAACAGAAGCAGTAGTGGTGGAGCCAAACGGGATCGAACCGTTGACCTCCTGCGTGCAAGGCAGGCGCTCTCCCAGCTGAGCTATGGCCCCGTATTTCTACAGGTTCCCACACAAAATTGGTGGGTCTGGGCAGATTCGAACTGCCGACCTCACCCTTATCAGGGGTGCGCTCTAACCAACTGAGCTACAGACCCAATTTCGGGCTGCTTCTTTATCGTCTTCTTCAATGAATCAAGCAATTCGTGTGGGAGCTTATGGAGCAGCTGATGTCGTCGATTAAGGAGGTGATCCAGCCGCAGGTTCCCCTACGGCTACCTTGTTACGACTTCACCCCAGTCATGAATCACACCGTGGTAACCGTCCTCCCGAAGGTTAGACTAGCTACTTCTGGTGCAACCCACTCCCATGGTGTGACGGGCGGTGTGTACAAGGCCCGGGAACGTATTCACCGCGACATTCTGATTCGCGATTACTAGCGATTCCGACTTCACGCAGTCGAGTTGCAGACTGCGATCCGGACTACGATCGGTTTTCTGGGATTAGCTCCACCTCGCGGCTTGGCAACCCTCTGTACCGACCATTGTAGCACGTGTGTAGCCCAGGCCGTAAGGGCCATGATGACTTGACGTCATCCCCACCTTCCTCCGGTTTGTCACCGGCAGTCTCCTTAGAGTGCCCACCATCACGTGCTGGTAACTAAGGACAAGGGTTGCGCTCGTTACGGGACTTAACCCAACATCTCACGACACGAGCTGACGACAGCCATGCAGCACCTGTCTCAATGTTCCCGAAGGCACCAATCCATCTCTGGAAAGTTCATTGGATGTCAAGGCCTGGTAAGGTTCTTCGCGTTGCTTCGAATTAAACCACATGCTCCACCGCTTGTGCGGGCCCCCGTCAATTCATTTGAGTTTTAACCTTGCGGCCGTACTCCCCAGGCGGTCAACTTAATGCGTTAGCTGCGCCACTAAGAGCTCAAGGCTCCCAACGGCTAGTTGACATCGTTTACGGCGTGGACTACCAGGGTATCTAATCCTGTTTGCTCCCCACGCTTTCGCACCTCAGTGTCAGTATCAGTCCAGGTGGTCGCCTTCGCCACTGGTGTTCCTTCCTATATCTACGCATTTCACCGCTACACAGGAAATTCCACCACCCTCTACCATACTCTAGCTTGTCAGTTTTGAATGCAGTTCCCAGGTTGAGCCCGGGGATTTCACATCCAACTTAACAAACCACCTACGCGCGCTTTACGCCCAGTAATTCCGATTAACGCTTGCACCCTCTGTATTACCGCGGCTGCTGGCACAGAGTTAGCCGGTGCTTATTCTGTCGGTAACGTCAAGACACCAACGTATTAGGTTAATGCCCTTCCTCCCAACTTAAAGTGCTTTACAATCCGAAGACCTTCTTCACACACGCGGCATGGCTGGATCAGGCTTTCGCCCATTGTCCAATATTCCCCACTGCTGCCTCCCGTAGGAGTCTGGACCGTGTCTCAGTTCCAGTGTGACTGATCATCCTCTCAGACCAGTTACGGATCGTCGCCTTGGTGAGCCATTACCTCACCAACTAGCTAATCCGACCTAGGCTCATCTGATAGCGCAAGGCCCGAAGGTCCCCTGCTTTCTCCCGTAGGACGTATGCGGTATTAGCGTCCGTTTCCGAGCGTTATCCCCCACTACCAGGCAGATTCCTAGGCATTACTCACCCGTCCGCCGCTCGCCACCAGGTACAAGTACCCGTGCTGCCGCTCGACTTGCATGTGTTAGGCCTGCCGCCAGCGTTCAATCTGAGCCATGATCAAACTCTTCAGTTCAAACATCTTTGGGTTTTTAAGAAACCCTAAACTTGGCTCAGCAATCGTTGGTTACATCTTTGATTTCTCGCGGAGTAACTTGTGATGCTGATAATCTTGTTGACTATCAGTCTGACTCCACAAGCACCCACACGAATTGCTTGATTCAGTTGTTAAAGAGCGGTTGGTTAAGATCTTTCGTCTCAACCGAGGCGCGCATTCTACAGCAGCCCCTGTTGCTGTCAAGCGGTTATTTTTCGAAGTTTTCAAAGTTTCCTTTGCAACTTCAACCACTTGCGCTTTCGATCTCTCGTTAGCGGGAGGCGAATTCTACAGCGTTAGTCGCTGCTGTCAACACCTCTTTTACACCGCTTTCGACCGAGAAGATCGAATCGTCAATCAAGCTAAACCACCCTGCCTGACCGACTCCTTCTGGGCTTCGATGACCTGAAGCAACTCGCCGCCGAAAACTGCGTAACTCTTTGTTTACCAAGGAGTTTTCCGTTTCGACTGCGCCGGAAGTGGGGCGAATTATAGACTTCCAGAATCTGCCGTCAACCCTTAATTACGCTTTTCTATCAAACACTTGCAGAACACCGGAAAACAGCCCGTTTCCTCTCTATACAGGAGAGGAAACCGACTCACTCTATATAGAAGAAGCCCTCAGAGCACCCCGGCCTCTTTGAATGCAGCCACAACGCCAGCATCCAGACCCAACACCCGCTGCAGAACCTCCAGCGTGTGCTCCCCCAATAGAGGAGGCGCATTGCGATACTCCACAGGCGTTTCGGACAGTCGAATCGGACTCGCCACTTGCGGCACCATCCCGGCCAGCACATGGGGCAGCTCGATCGCCAACCCACGCGCCTTAACCTGAGGATCCGCAAACATCTGAGCCAGATCATTGATCGGCCCGCACGGCACACCTGCTTGCTCCAGCTGCAGCACCCACTCAGCAGTCGTCTTGAACACCGTCGCCTGGCGAATAAGCGGAATCAATACCGCACGATTCGCCACCCGCAACTTGTTGGTCACAAAGCGTAGATCATCTGCCCACTGCGGCTGACCAGCCACTTCAGCAAACTTGCGAAACTGCCCGTCATTACCCACGGTAAGGATGAAGTCTCCATCCGCCGTAGGAAAGTCCTGATAAGGGACGATATTCGGATGAGCATTACCCAAGCGCTTCGGAGCATTGCCCGTAGTCAGGTAATTCATTGCCTGGTTAGCCAGGCAAGCCACCTGAACATCCAGCAGCGCCATATCAATATGCTGACCACCACCGTCATGATCCCGATGCGCAAGCGCTGCAAGGATCGCCACGGTCGAATAGAGTCCGGTCAAAATGTCCGTCAGCGCCACGCCGACTTTCACCGGCCCGGCCCCCTCGTCACCTTCGGGACGCCCCGTCAGACTCATCAGACCGCCCAGCCCCTGGATCATGAAGTCATAACCCGCGCGCTTGGCGTAAGGGCCAGTCTGGCCAAACCCGGTAATCGAGCAATAGATCAGATTCGGATTGATCGCCTTTAGAGACTCATAGTCCAAACCATATGCCGCCAGCCCACCGACCTTGAAGTTCTCGATCAGGATATCCGACTTCGCCGCCAGATCACGCACCAGCTTCTGCCCTTCAGGCCGCGTGAAGTCGATGGTCACCGATTGCTTGTTGCGATTGGCCGACAAGTAATAAGCGGCCTCGCTAGTGTTCTCGCCATAAGCGTCTTTAAGGAAGGGAGGCCCCCAGGCGCGCGTGTCATCGCCGTTGCCCGGGCGCTCGACCTTGATCACCTCAGCCCCGAGGTCAGCAAGAATCTGCCCGGCCCAGGGCCCGGCCAGCACCCGCGATAAATCCAGTACCCGTAGATGCGAAAGCGCGCCCATGGCCGTTCTCCTATTAATAGAACGCCTGGATGCCAGTCTGCGCACGGCCGAGGATCAGTGCATGGACGTCATGCGTACCCTCATAAGTATTCACCACCTCCAGGTTGACCAAGTGGCGAGCAACACCGAACTCATCGGAAATACCGTTACCACCCAGCATGTCGCGCGCCATGCGAGCAATGTCCAGGGACTTGCCGCAGGAGTTGCGCTTCATCATCGAAGTGATCTCGACCGCTGCAGTACCCTCGTCTTTCATACGACCCAGACGCAGGCAGCCTTGCAGCGCCATGGTGATCTCGGTCTGCATGTCGGCCAGCTTCTTCTGGATCAGCTGAGTGGCGGCCAATGGGCGACCGAACTGCTTGCGATCCAGAGTGTACTGGCGAGCGGTATGCCAGCAGAACTCGGCAGCACCCAGCGCCCCCCAGGAGATGCCATAGCGTGCGGAGTTGAGGCAGGTGAACGGACCCTTCAGACCGCGCACATCCGGGAAAATGTTTTCTTCAGGGACAAACACGTTGTCCATGACGATCTCGCCGGTGATGGATGCACGCAAGCCGACCTTGCCGTGAATCGCCGGAGCGCTCAGGCCTTTCCAGCCCTTCTCCAGAACGAAGCCACGGATATCACCCGCATCGTCCTTGCCCCATACGACGAACACATCGGCGATCGGGCTGTTGGTGATCCACATTTTGCTGCCGGTCAGGCTGTAGCCACCTTCCACTTTGCGCGCACGAGTGATCATCGAGCCCGGGTCGGAACCGTGGTCAGGCTCGGTCAGACCGAAGCAACCAATCCATTCGCCTGAAGCCAGTTTCGGCAGGTACTTCTGCTTCTGGGCTTCGGTACCGAATTCATTGATCGGCACCATGACCAGCGAGGACTGCACGCTCATCATCGAGCGATAGCCGGAGTCGACGCGCTCGACTTCACGGGCTATCAGGCCATAGCTGACGTAGTTCAGGCCGCTTCCACCATACTGCTCAGGGATGGTCGCGCCCAACAGACCTATTTCACCCATCTCGCGGAAAATCGCCGGGTCGGTCTTTTCATGGCGGAAAGCTTCGAGAACACGCGGCGCAAGCTTCTGCTGAGCGAATTGCTCAGCGGTGTCGCGAATCATGCGTTCTTCTTCGGTGAGCTGTTGATCCAGCAGCAGGGGATCAATCCAGTTGAAGCTAGCTTTACCGCCCATGAGTGCGTCCTCTCGAATCGGGTCAAATAACGTGGGCTGATCCTAGGCCGGGTTCGGCGTTACGGCAAACGAGGATTTTGCATACTGTTGTGCTAATTTCTCACTCCGAAACATCGCAAAATAGCTTTTATGCGATGTATTAGTGAGGTTGACGTACATGCGCAGGAAAATCCCCAGCACCACGGCCCTGATCAGCTTTGAAGCGGCAGCTCGCCACGAAAGTTTTACCAAGGCAGCCCAGGAGCTTTCGCTCACTCAAGGCGCCATTTGCCGACAGATCGCCAGCCTTGAGGAGTTCCTCAGCGTAGAACTGTTCCGACGCTCGCGACGCGGGGTCAAGCTGACGGAAGCCGGACTTTCCTACAGCCGCCGAGTGGCCACCCAACTCGATGCGGTAGAGCGCGACACCTTGTCAGTGATGGGTCAGCAAGGCGCCAACGTGATTGAGCTGGCGGTGGTTCCAACGTTCGGCACTCAATGGCTGCTGCCACGACTCAAGGATTTCCAGCAAAAACACCCGGAGGTGACGGTCAACCTCACCAACCGAACGCGCCCCTTCCTGTTTGCTGATACCGACTTCGATGCCGCGATCTATTTTGGCGACGCGGACTGGTCGGGTACTGAATCCCACAGGCTGATGGGCGAAAATCCGATGCCGGTGTGCAGCCCCAACCTCATGGGGAAAAAGACACACCTGTCTCCCGCCGAAGTCGCCGAATTGCCCCTGTTGCAGCAGACCACTCGCCCTTATGCCTGGCGTCAATGGTTCAATTCCCAAAACCTAAATGTCCCACGAGACATGACAGGGCCGCGCTACGAGCTATTCTCCATGCTTGCTCAAGCCGCCATGCACGATATGGGAATAGCGCTGATCCCACCGTTCCTGATTCAACGCGAACTGGCCGAGAAGCGCCTGGTCATTGCCAACGCCCAGGCGTTATCAAGCATCAAGGCGTATTACTTGATGATTCCCGAGCGAAAGGTCGAATCGGCCTCTTTAAGGGCATTTCGCGATTGGCTGGTCAATCAGGCACAGAGCTACAGCCTAGAAGGATAAAGGCTTGGCGCTATTAGCTGACCTCGTAGTCAGAAAATTCAAAGCACTACAGATATAAGTATTTGTCGCATATTCGAAGACTGTACCGACAAGCAGTACAAACGTCCCACAAGAGCCTGAAAACGTGGCCTTGAGCCTCTATTGCGGAGCAATAACGACTCATTCACCTGACCGATGCGCAATTTCTTCAATTTTTACAAGAATCCTTACAAGGCACGGCCTGCAAGGGATTGAACCGGTCAGTTGCGACATTCGGTCACGGGGTGACTTGTAGTTAATTTTCCGTCACCCGTCATAAACCCTTGAAGGGCACTAAGTTCGCCTGCAAAATGCCGCGCCCCGCCCTGATTTGGCGGGATCGTGCTGATCGGCCGCCCCCAGCCGCACCATCCGAAGTGCCTGGGTTTACTCAATAAGATCACGCAGGAGATTTGACGTGCACATTGGTGTTCCTCTCGAAACCCAGACCGGTGAAACACGGGTTGCTGCAACCCCGGAAACCATCAAGAAGCTGATCGGCCAGGGTCATAAGGTCACTGTGCAAAGCGGCGCCGGCATTAATGCCAGCGTTGTCGACAGTGCCTATGAAGCGGCAGGCGCAATTATTGGCAGCGCCAACGATGCGTTTGGTGCCGAGCTGATTCTCAAGGTGGTCGCCCCCAGCGACAGCGAACTGACGCTGATTAAAAGCGGCACCGTTGTGGTGGGCATGCTCAACCCGTTCAGCAATGAAACCATTGCCAAGCTGGCTGAGTGCGGCATTACCGCTTTTGCATTGGAGGCCGCACCACGCACCTCCCGCGCTCAGAGCCTGGATGTGCTGTCCTCCCAAGCCAACATCGCCGGTTATAAAGCTGTGTTACTGGCCGCTCACCACTATCCACGCTTCATGCCGATGCTGATGACCGCTGCGGGTACCGTGAAAGCGGCGCGCGTGCTGATTCTCGGCGCAGGCGTAGCCGGTTTGCAGGCGATCGCTACGGCGAAACGTCTGGGTGCAGTGATCGAAGCCTCTGACGTACGTCCTGCGGTAAAAGAGCAGATCGAATCCCTCGGCGCCAAGTTCGTCGACGTACCTTACGAAACCGATGAAGAGCGCGAATGCGCCGTTGGTGTCGGCGGTTACGCACGACCAATGCCTGCCAGCTGGATGCAACGTCAGGCCTTGGCCGTGCACGAACGCGCCAAACAGGCTGACATTATCATCACCACAGCACTGATCCCGGGCCGCAAGGCACCGACGCTGTTGAGCGCGGAAACCGTGGCGCAGATGAAGCCGGGCTCGGTGGTCATCGACCTCGCTGCAGCCCAGGGCGGCAACTGCCCGCTGACCGTGGCCGATCAGGTCGTCGTCGAGAATGGCGTGATCATTTGCGGCCCGACCAATCTGGCCGGCGCAGTCGCGGCAGACGCTTCAGCACTGTACGCGCGCAACCTGCTGGACTTCCTGAAGCTGGTCTTCAACAAAGAAGGCCAGTTCGAGATCAACCTCGAAGACGACATCGTCGCCGCGTGCCTGATGTGCCGCGACGGCCAAGTCATCCGCAAAAACGCCTAAGCAGGGATTCAGACGATGGAAGAGCTTATCTCCCCCGGTATCTACAACCTGATCATCTTCGTGCTGGCGATTTATGTCGGTTATCACGTGGTCTGGAACGTTACACCTGCACTGCACACGCCTTTGATGGCAGTGACCAACGCGATCTCGGCGATCGTGATCGTCGGCGCCATGCTGGCGGCGGCATTGACCGTCACACCCCTGGGCAAAACCATGGGCACCCTGGCGGTAGCTCTGGCAGCGGTGAACGTATTTGGTGGCTTCCTGGTTACCCGCAGGATGCTTGAGATGTTCAAGAAAAAAGCCCCAAAAGCAGTAAAAGAAGAGGCGCCTAAGTAATGAGCATGAATCTCGTCACGACGCTCTACTTGATCGCGTCGATCTGTTTCATCCAGGCCCTCAAAGGCCTGTCGCACCCGACCACGTCGCGGCGCGGCAACCTGTTCGGCATGCTTGGCATGGCGCTGGCCATCCTGACCACCGTGGGCCTCATCTATAAGCTCGGCGCAGAGCTGGCCACCGCCGGGATCGGCTATGTCATCGTCGGCCTGCTGGTCGGCGGCACGGCCGGTTCGATCATGGCCAAACGCGTTGAAATGACCAAGATGCCGGAACTGGTCGCCTTCATGCACAGCATGATCGGTCTGGCCGCAGTGTTCATCGCCATTGCGGCGGTGGTCGAGCCGCAGTCTCTGGGCATCGTCAAACAGCTAGGTGATTCGATTCCGGCCGGTAACCGCATGGAGCTGTTCCTTGGCGCAGCGATTGGTGCCATCACCTTCTCCGGTTCGGTAATTGCCTTCGGCAAGCTGTCGGGCAAGTACAAGTTCCGTTTGTTCCAGGGCGCACCGGTACAGTTCAGCGGTCAACACAAGTTGAACCTGGTGTTGGGCTTGGCGACGCTCGGCCTGGGCATCACTTTCATGCTGACCGGCAACCTTGGCGCCTTCGCCCTGATGCTGGCCCTGGCCTTCGTGATGGGCGTGCTGATCATCATCCCGATCGGCGGTGCCGATATGCCGGTGGTGGTGTCGATGCTCAACAGCTATTCCGGTTGGGCAGCAGCGGGTATCGGCTTCTCGCTGAACAACTCGATGCTGATCATCGCCGGGTCGCTGGTGGGCTCTTCCGGTGCAATCCTCTCGTACATCATGTGCAAAGCGATGAACCGCTCGTTCTTCAACGTACTGCTCGGCGGTTTCGGCGGTGCAACGGAAACCGCAGGCCCCGCTGGCGCCAAGGAAGCTCGTCCGGTGAAGTCCGGCTCGTCCGATGACGCCGCGTTCCTGCTGACCAACGCCGACACCGTGATCATCGTCCCGGGCTATGGCCTGGCGGTGGCACGTGCCCAGCACTCGCTGATGGAACTGGCGGAGAAGTTGACTCACCGTGGTGTCACTGTGAAGTTTGCGATCCACCCGGTCGCCGGGCGGATGCCAGGACACATGAACGTCCTGCTGGCCGAGGCCGAAGTACCTTACGAGCAAGTGTTCGAGATGGAAGACATCAACTCCGAGTTCGGTCAGACCGACGTGGTGCTGGTGCTCGGCGCCAACGACGTGGTCAACCCGGCCGCGAAGAACGATCCGAAATCGCCAATTGCCGGTATGCCGATTCTCGAGGCTTATAAAGCCAAGACCGTGATCGTCAACAAGCGCTCGATGGCCAGCGGCTATGCCGGCCTGGACAACGAGTTGTTCTACCTCGACAAAACCATGATGGTCTTCGGCGACGCCAAGAAAGTCATCGAAGACATGGTCAAAGCCGTCGAGTAAAACCTGCTCCAGCGCAATACCCAAAACCTCAGCCTTTAGTAGGCTGGGGTTTTTTATTGCCCGCTAAAAACCGACCAAAGGCTCTAAATCGGGGCTCTGCATTCGACCATGGTAGCGGGAGGAATTTTTTTGAAATCACTAGACTGCATACCTTGCTTTCGTTGCCCGAGATAACAATCCATGTACCGTGATCGTATTCGCTTGCCTTCGTTGTTGGATAAGGTGATGAGCGCCGCTGACGCTGCCGCTCTGATTGAGGACGGCATGACCGTCGGCATGAGTGGTTTCACTCGCGCCGGCGAAGCCAAAGCCGTGCCCCACGCATTGGCCGAACGCGCCAAAATCACCCCGCTGAAAATCACGTTGATGACCGGCGCGAGCCTGGGCAACGACCTCGATAAACAGCTCACCGAAGCCGGCGTATTGTCACGACGCATGCCCTTCCAGGTCGACAGCACCCTGCGCAAGGCCATTAACGCCGGCGAAGTGATGTTCATTGACCAGCATCTGTCGGAAACCGTGGAGTCGCTGCGCAATCAGCAACTCAAGCTGCCGGACATCGCTGTGATTGAAGCCGTGGCGATCACCGAGCAAGGCCATATCGTGCCGACCACGTCGGTGGGTAACTCGGCCAGCTTCGCGATTTTCGCCAAACAGGTGATCGTCGAGATCAACCTGGCGCACAACCCGAATCTCGAAGGTCTGCACGACATCTATATCCCGACCTATCGGCCGACCCGCACACCCATTCCGCTGGTCAAGGTCGACGATCGTATTGGCAGCACTGCCATCCCGATTCCGCCGGAAAAGATCGTCGCTATCGTGATCACCAATCAGTCTGACTCGCCGTCCACCGTACTGCCGCCGGACGTTGATACCCAGGCCATTGCCGACCACCTGATCGACTTCTTCAAGCAGGAAGTGGCTGCCGGGCGCATGACCAACAAGCTCGGCCCGCTGCAAGCCGGGATTGGCAACATCGCCAACTCGGTGATGTGCGGCCTGATCGACTCGCCGTTCGAAGACCTGACGATGTATTCCGAAGTGCTTCAGGACTCGACCTTCGACCTGATCGACGCCGGCAAGCTGAGCTTTGCTTCGGGCAGTTCAATCACCTTGTCGAGCCGTCGCAATACCGATGTTTTCGGCAACCTTGAGCGCTACAAGGACAAACTGGTCCTGCGCCCGCAAGAAATCTCCAACCACCCGGAAGTGGTGCGCCGGCTCGGCATCATCGGCATCAACACGGCGCTTGAGTTCGACTTGTACGGCAACGTCAACTCCACCCACATCTGCGGCACGCGGATGATGAACGGCATCGGCGGCTCGGGCGACTTTGCGCGCAATGCGCATTTGGCGATCTTCGTAACCAAATCGATCGCCAAGGGCGGCGCGATTTCCAGTGTGGTACCGATGGTCAGCCACGTTGATCACACTGAGCATGACGTCGACATCCTTGTCACCGAGATCGGTCTGGCGGACTTGCGTGGCCTGGCGCCGCGAGAACGCGCTCGAGTCATCATCGACAACTGCGTGCACCCGGACTATCGCCAAGCCCTGGATGACTACTTCACAGCCGCTTGCGTAGTCGGTGGGCACACGCCGCATATCCTGCGTGATGCCCTGAGCTGGCACATCAACCTGGAAGAAACCGGGCGAATGCTCGCGGTGTAATTGGTACAGATAGCAGCTGACGCAAACACAGTTTCGTCAGCTTGCTGTTGCCAGACCAAATACTGAATAAAACTGTACTGCTGTACCGGTCTTTTCCTACCGTAATGACCTACCTTTCCGAGTCAACCAAGCAAAAACGCACGATATTAGTGCAGACAAGTACAGTTGCCTCAAATTCGACCAGTACACCGCCCTTTAACAGTTAACTGGTACCTCACAATACAGATGAACTGTATCTAGAGAGACTGGCCAAACGAGAGGATCATTGGCATCAGTTAAACCACTACCTAATCCCGCCATAAGCGGAAGGATGTCAACCATGGAACGTACACTCAGTTCCGAGCTGTTTTTCGAAGACAACGCTGTAAAAACCCAGGCTTCCACGCCTCTTCGCGTTCTCGCCAACCTGATGCTGTGGCAGCGCCGCATCTCCAGCCGCCATCAACTGGCTCGTCTGGATTCGCGTCTGCTGGCTGACGCAGGGATTAGCGAAGCACAACGCTACGAAGAGCTGAGCAAGCCGTTCTGGCGCTAAGTTAGCGTCGCTGGCTCTGACCCACCGGGTCCATCGCCAGCACTCCAAATTGAAAAAACAAAGCCCGTCGTGGGAAACCACGACGGGCTTTGTCGTTTTTCAGATCCTCAACACGGGGCATACAGTAGCGCTCTCGCTTACAGGTACAGTTTTACTATTTAAACAATTGAACCAGTACAATTTTATCCTAGTGTGTCTGTTGCGGAAGAAAGGACGGGATCACCATGAAATCCCGAACTGCCAGCAAAAGGACCGCGCCATGAATCACTTACTGGATGTTTCCGTTTCCAAACCTCACTCAACGCCTCGTTTCCTCTGGTTTCGTAGATTACTGAGGAGCGTTGCCAATAACCTGGAAAGGGCCCGAACCCGGCGTTTACTGGGCCAACTTGATGACCGGCAGCTCTCAGACCTGAACATCAGCCACGCGGATCGTCTCAACGAATTGGATAAACCGTTCTGGCGCTAGCGTCCTGCTTGAACAGACGGGACTGTGCGAACCGATACTCATAGGCCTAATATCCAGATTGAACGTGGCGAACGCCGCATGATTGGCGTCTGATTCAACAGACACTGCGCCACCTCTCAATCGGTTTACCCAAAGGAGTTTCACCATGTCCCGTCTTCGTCTGCTCAGCGCTGCAGCCCTGCTTGCCGTGGCCGCCAATTCCCACGCCACCAGCTTTATCGTGACCACCGACGCCGTCGTCGGCGCACTCAAGGCCACGTCCGATGCGACCTCCGATGTCACTTCTTCCTTTCGCGATGACAAAATCGTACGCGCCGCCCGTGATGATGCCGCCAGCTTCGTGGCCAGCGAAGGCGCCATTCGTGGCGTGAAACTGGAAAGCGCACTCGACCATATTCGCCACCAGGCACCTCAGCTGAACGCGACTGATGCACAGCTGGCGCAAGCCATACTGACTATCTAAAGCGTCACCACTGACGTGGGACACGCCCGCCGTGTCCCAATGTTTCGGCGCTGGCTCTAGACCGGGTGTTGCGCTAGCCTTGCGACTCGCCTTCAGCTATCGAGTCTCATGCGTTTTCTTTCAAATCTGTTGATCTCTCCGATTTTCGTGGCCACCTGCTGGGTGGGCTCCGTCCATGCCTATGACGCCTTCAATCTGTCTACACAAGGCATCGTGGCCACCGGTTACGCCACAAGCATGGTGACCTCCGCTCCCTTCGACCGTAAGCTGCTACTCGCGGCACACGATGACGCTGCGGCGTTCATCGCCAGTGACGGTCAACTGCGAGGAGCACAACTGGAGTCCGCCCTGATTTATCTGCGCCGGACCCAGCCAAAACTTCATGCCAGCGACCTTGAACTGGCGCAGGCAATTCTCGTCCAATAGTTATCCTTGTTCTTGCGGAGTCGTTCCATGCGTAGCCCTCTGATTGTTGCCGCCCTTGGCCTTCTGTTATTGGCCGATGTGGCTCAGGCGCACACTCTGGTCGCCACCAGTAACATCATCATCAATGCCACCCAACGCACGCTTGATTTCACTTCCGATACCACGACGTCCATCCGTGACTCGAAAATCGTTCGTGAAGCCCACGACGATGCGGCCAGTTTCGTCGCCAGCGATGGCGAGATTCGTGGCGCGCACCTGGAAGCGGCCTTCAACACGTTGCGTACCCGCGTACCGGAAGCCCGCGATGCCAGTGATCAGGTTCTCGCCGAAGCCATCCTCGCATTGTGAGGTCGCCAGGCGCCTGGCTGTTGGCCGGGGTCATGTTGCTGCTCGGCAACACGGCCCAGGCTGACTTGCAATTAAGGCTTAAAACCGAAGGCCTCAGCCCCGCTCAACAACAAGCCAGTCAGGCGTTGCTCGATGAAGCCATGCAGGCGCTGCCGCCGCGGTTCATCGAGCAGCTAGACCGACGCATCGACGTCGGCTGGACCGATGACATGCCGAGCAACGCTTACGGCCAGGCGTCGCTGGTGTCCGAGCTCGATCTGAACCGCAACCTGCTTGCCAGCCTCACTGACGGCAGCGCCGCGACCAAAAAGACTTATCGCCCCCATGGCACCGTGCGCCGCGAAATGCTTGCCACGGTGTTGCACGAACTCACCCACATCTATGACCGCTCGCGCCTGTGGCCAGACGCAGAGCGCACGCTGATTCAGCACTGCACCCGGCGTAACAGCAGCACAGGGCTGATTGGCATTCCCGATCAATGCCGCGGCCAGTCCGACCGACGCTTTACGCTCAGCGACGACCCGCACCTGCTCGACCTAGCCGGCTGGCCACAGTATGTCGGCCGTCGTGGCGAGCGCGAACAGTACAACCGGCAAATTGCCCGCAGCCCGGACATTTACGAGACGAGCAGCCCCAAGGAGTTCGTCGCGGTCAACATGGAATATTTCCTTCTCGACCCGGCCTACGCCTGTCGCCGTCCTGCGCTGTACCGCTACTACAAAGAACATTTCGGCTGGGCGCCCGCCGCTAAAGACACCTGCGGCAAAACCTTCTCCTTTCTCAATGCCGGCAACGATTTCGCCAAAACGCCACTGGGCCAGGTCGATCCGGAACGGGTCTACGCCGTCGACTATCTGCTGGCTGAAGCCAACCAGAACTGGGTCAGCCGCTGGGGCCACAGCATGTTGCGGTTGGTAATCTGTGCACCCGGGCGACCACGTGGGCCGGATTGTCGGCTGGATCTGGATCAGCACCTGGTGTTGTCCTACCGCGCCTTCGTCGGTGACGTGCAGCTGTCGAGTTGGGACGGACTGGTGGGCAAATACCCGTCGCGCCTGTTTGTCCTGCCTCTGGCCCAGGTGATCGACGAATACACCAAAACCGAACTGCGCAGCCTGGCCTCGGTGCCGCTGAACCTGTCGCGCAACGAGATTGAAGACGTGGTGGAACACGCCGCCGAAATGCACTGGAGTTACGACGGCAACTACTTCTTCCTGTCCAATAACTGCGCTGTAGAGGGCCTGAAGTTACTGCGTAGCAGCACCAACAATACAAAACTGGTCGGGTTGGACAGCATCATGCCCAACGGTTTGCTGGAAGTGCTCAAGGGCCGCGGACTGGCGGACACCAGCGTGCTGGATGATCCCCGCGAAGCGCTGCGTCTGGGCTACCGATTCGACTCCTTCCGCGATCGTTATCAAGCGATGTTCGAAGTGCTGAAGAAGCACTTGCCGATCAAGCAGGAAAAGGTCGAAGACTGGCTCGCATTGAAAGCTGAAGAGCGCCGGCAATGGATCGACCAAGCCGATTTGCGCACCAGCGCAGCATTACTGTTACTGGAGCAGGCAGCCTTCCGCCAACAATTGGTGCTGGCCCAGGACGAAGTAAAGCAACGTTATCTGGGTGCTCGGGAATTGAAGAACGGCGGCATGGACAAGGCCAACGCGACCTTGCAGCAAATTCTTGCCAACAGCGGCTTCCTCAGCCGCCCGGCAGAGTTGCTTGGCACCGGTGGTTATGGATTGCCGCAGCCGAGTGAGTGGCAGCGGCTGGAATCGGAAAGCAGCCTGCGGCAGAAACAACTTCAGGCGCTGACAGGCGATCTGGACAAAGAAGTGAGAGCGCTGCTCGAACCGAGCCGTGCAGCCGAAATGGCCGCCAATGAAGCCAACCTGAAGCAGGTTGGCGAGCATCTGAGGAAGTTGCACAAGGCTGCGGGCGGGTTGGAGCTGCCGTAAACAAAAGGCTTCGCGGCTAACCCGCGAAGCCTTCACCGCCTACCTGCTATTCAAAGCACCCCTTCGAGAATTTCATAAACGATCCCGGTTCCTACGGCGATCAGCACAATATCGCCTCCCGCACGGCGCCATTCGTACCCCGGGTAATATGGCAGCCGGCCCAACGCCCGGTTATCCAGGCGTTCGCCGTAATAGCCGTGAGGCAGCGGTCGGCCACGCACCAGATGAATACCTGGAGGTGGCGGAGCACCGCGCACGAAATAGCCATGGTTATCGTGGATAGTCTGGCGCACCGGGCCGAAGTCCCGTGGTGGAGGGGCGCCGCGATGATTGTCCTGCGGGCCACGGTGATCGTCGCCATGATTCTCACCATGGTTATCGTAATGGCCCTGCTGCGGGCCGCCGCGGTCGTGATCGTCACGCTGATCGGCATTCGCATTCAGCAATGGAGTGGCACTGAGCATCAGCACACCCAGACTGGCAATCAGACGTTTCGGCATTTTCATCGGGTCTTTCCTCACTGCACATACAGCAAAAAGGGCTTCAGAACGTAGTCCTGAAGCCCTCGGTCTTGCTGTTTAGTCTGTGCCGCGAGGCTCTAATTCCTCTGTATCAGGAACTTTACCTTCAGCTGACGCGGGCTTTACGCACGCCGTCTGCCAGCGCCGAGCAAAGGCTCAACACACCATCAATGGCTTGATCCGGCGTCGAGGCATTGGCGATGTGATCAATCAGCGCCGAACCCACCACCACACCATCAGCCAAACGCGCGATGGAAGCCGCTTGCTCTGGTGTACGAATACCGAAACCGATGCTGATCGGCAGATCGGTATGGCGACGCAGACGCGCAACCGCTTCTTCAACATGCTCCAGCGTCGCCGCGCCCGCACCGGTCACACCGGCAACAGACACGTAATAGACGAAGCCTGAGCTGCCGTTCAGGACGGTCGGCAGGCGCACATCATCAGTCGTCGGGGTGGTCAGACGGATGAAGTCCAGACCGGCAGCCTGGGCCGGTTCGCACAGTTCGCCGTTATGCTCGGGCGGCAGATCGACCACGATCAGACCGTCAACACCGGCCTCTTTGGCGTCAGCGATGAAACGTGGCACGCCATACATGTGAATCGGGTTGAAGTAACCCATCAGCACCAGCGGCGTCTCGGTATTGCCTTCACGGAACTCGCGAACCATTTGCAGGGTTTTCGCCAGGTTCTGCTTGGCGCCGAGGGCGCGGATGTTGGCCAACTGGATTGCCGGGCCATCGGCCATCGGATCGGTAAAGGGCATGCCCAACTCGATCACGTCGGCACCGGCGCCAGGCAAGCCTTTGAGGATCGCCAGAGAGGTGTCATAGCTCGGGTCGCCAGCGGTCACGAAGGTCACCAGGGCGGCACGATTCTGTTCCTTGAGTTCGGCAAAGCGCGTTTGCAGGCGGCTCATCAGTGTTTCTCCTGCTTTGATTGTTCCATGTGATGCATCACGGTTTGCATATCTTTGTCGCCGCGGCCGGACAGGTTGACCACCATCAGGTGATCTTTCGGCAGGGTCGGTGCGCGCTTGAACACTTCGGCCAGGGCATGGGCGCTTTCCAGTGCAGGAATAATCCCTTCCAGACGGCAGCATTTGTGGAACGCGTCGAGGGCTTCGTCGTCGGTTACCGAGGTGTACTGGACGCGGCCGATGTCATGCAACCATGCGTGTTCCGGGCCGATGCCTGGATAGTCGAGGCCGGCAGAGATCGAGTGAGCGTCGATGATCTGGCCATCGTCGTCCTGCAGCAGGAAGGTACGGTTGCCGTGCAGCACACCCGGTACGCCACCGTTCAGGCTGGCCGCATGCTTGCCGGTTTCGATGCCGTAACCGGCCGCTTCAACGCCGATGATCTCGACGCTTTTGTCGTCGAGGAACGGGTGAAACAGGCCCATGGCGTTGGAGCCGCCACCGATGCACGCCACCAGGCTGTCCGGCAGACGACCTTCCTGGTCTTGCAGTTGCGTACGGGTTTCTTTGCCGATAACGGACTGGAAGTCGCGAACCATCGCTGGATAAGGGTGCGGACCGGCCACCGTGCCTATCAGGTAGAAGGTGCTGTCGACGTTGGTCACCCAGTCACGCAGCGCTTCGTTCATTGCGTCTTTCAGGGTGCCGGTACCGGCCACGACCGGGATCACTTCGGCGCCCAGCAGCTTCATGCGAAATACGTTGGCCTGCTGACGTTCGATGTCAGTGGTGCCCATGTAGATCACACAATCGAGGCCAAAACGCGCAGCCACGGTGGCGGTCGCCACACCGTGCATGCCAGCGCCGGTCTCGGCGATGATGCGTTTCTTGCCCATGCGCCGCGCCAGCAGAATCTGGCCGATGCAGTTGTTTATCTTGTGCGCGCCGGTGTGGTTCAGCTCTTCGCGCTTGAGGTAAATCTTCGCGCCGCCGCAAAACTCTGTCAGACGTTCGGCAAAGTACAGTGGGCTTGGACGACCCACGTAGTCGCGCTGGAAGTAGGCCAATTCCTCTTTGAATGCAGGATCTTCCTTAGCCAATTCGTATTCACGGGCCAGATCGAGGATCAACGGCATCAGGGTTTCGGCGACGTAACGGCCGCCGAACGCGCCAAACAGGCCGTTGGCGTCGGGGCCGTTGCGCAGATTAGTCTGGGTCATGGGTCGCTCCAGTTGAATGCGTGGGATGATGCTTTTGAAGAGAGAGTGGGCTAACTCTACCCCTGACGCCTTGAGCTGAAAACCGATAAGATCGCCGCAACCTGTCAGGAAAACTCACAGATATCATGAGCCATGACCTTCCTCCTCTGAACGCCCTTCGGGCCTTCGAAGCGACTGCCCGCCTGAACAGCGTCAGCAAGGCGGCCGAACAGCTGCACGTCACCCATGGTGCGGTCAGCCGGCAACTCAAGGTGCTTGAAGAACACTTGGGCGTGAGCCTGTTCATCAAGGATGGTCGCGGCCTTAAACTCACAGATGCCGGCATTCGTTTGCGCGATGCCAGCGGCGAGGCGTTCGAGCGTTTACGAACTGTTTGTGCAGAACTGACCCAAAGCACCGCCGATGCACCGTTCGTACTGGGTTGCTCGGGCAGCTTGTTGGCACGCTGGTTTATTCCCAGGTTGGGACGATTGAATACCGACCTGCCGGACCTGCGCCTGCACCTGTCGGCTGGCGAGGGTGATCTCGATCCACGTCGCCCGGGGCTGGACGCCTTGCTGGTGTTTGCCGAGCCACCGTGGCCAGCGGACATGCAGGTCTATGAGTTGGCGAGCGAACGGATCGGCCCGGTCATGAGCCCGCGATTCGCGGGCTACGAACGACTGCAAAACGCACCGCCCGCAGCGCTGCTGAGCGAGCCATTACTGCACACCACCTCACGCCCTCAGGCCTGGCCAAGCTGGGCACAGCAAAGCGACCTCGACGCCAACACGTTGAAGTACGGGCAGGGTTTCGAGCATTTGTATTATTTGCTGGAAGCAGCAGTGGCCGGCCTGGGTGTGGCGATTGCGCCCGAGCCGCTGGTCGCTGAGGACTTGAAGGCCGGGCGCCTGGTTGCACCATGGGGCTTCAGTGAAACCCCGGCGCAACTGGCGTTGTGGCTACCCAAGCGCGCCGCGGATGGGCGCGCTAGGCAACTGGCGCAGTGGCTCAAAAACGAGCTGCGCCAGACGGATTAGTCACCGCGCTTGAACAGCAGATAAGCCGCGAGCAGACCCAAGGCACCGACAGCCACACCCGCTGTCGTCCAAGGGTGTTCCTGGGCGTAATCCCGCGTGGCAATCCCGGTTTCACGGGTTTTGACTTTGACGTCTTCGTACGCATCGCTGAGCAGATGGCGCGAATGCTTCAACGCGTTCTCGGCGTTGCTTTTCAAGACTTTAAGGGTTTTACGCGACTCGTCCGAGGCGTCGTCCTTCAGGTTTTCCAAAGACTTCAGCAGACTCTCGATTTCGGCTTCCATGCTTTGCAATGAGGCTTTACGTAAAGAGGTGTTGGCCATGGTGGCTCTCCTTCATTGATTGAGTTGCGTGTGTTGGTTGGGACTTCAGGGGTTCGAGAAAGTGCAGTAAATCTGAACTTCCACTTCGGATTGGCCGACAGAAGTAATACGAAAAATCACTGCTAGGCTGTATTTCACACCCTGAGGAGAACGCCATGACTGATCATCACACCTACAAGAAAGTCGAACTCGTCGGCTCGTCCACCAGCAGCATTGAAGACGCCATCAACAACGCACTGGCCGAGGCCAGCAAAAGCCTAAAATATATGGAATGGTTTGAAGTGACCGAAACCCGCGGGCACATCAAGGACGGTAAGGCTGCGCACTTTCAGGTGACGCTCAAAGTCGGGTTCCGGATTGCCAGTAGCTGAGTTTGAGCTAATCTTCTGAGCCTGCGCGCTGGCCGAGCGCCATAGGGAATGGCAAAGCGCTACATATTTACATCCGGCTGATTGCTGGGTGACCCTATTGACCCGACCAGGGAATGCGACCCGATGAAGAATTTTATTTTAGCAGTAGGTTTGTTGATTTTTGCGGGAACAGCCCTGGCCCAGGGCAAGTCGTGCGAAGAGCTAAAAGCTGAAATCGCCGCGAAACTGGATGCCAAGGGCATTGCTAATTATTCACTGGAAATCGTCGATAAAGGCGCTGCCGCTGACGGCAAAGTCGTCGGCACTTGTGAAAAAGGTTCCAAGCAAATCGTCTACAAGCAGGGCTGACCTCCCTCGAAAATGAAAAAGCCGACGCAATGACGTCGGCTTTTTTGCGCTCGCGATTTGGGCGTCAGCCCTTCATGACCTGGGCCAGCAGTTCATAGGAGTGCACGCGATCGGCATGTTCGTACAGGTCGCAGGTAAAAATCAGCTCGTCCGCCTGGGTCTGCTCGATCAGCACTTCCAGTTTGGCGCGGATTTTCTGCGGACTGCCCACCATCGCCAGGCCAAGGAAATCGCCGACGGCTTCTTTTTCATGAGGCAGCCACAGACCGTCCATGGTTTTTACCGGAGGACGTTGCACCAGGCTCTGGCCACGCATCAACGCCAGGATGCGCTGATAGACCGAGGTCGCCAGATAATCGGCCTGCTCGTCGGTGTCGGCAGCCACCAAGGGCACACCGAGCATCACGTAAGGCTTATCCAATACCGCTGAAGGCTTGAAGTGATTGCGGTAGACGCGAATGGCCTCATGCATGAAGCGCGGTGCGAAATGTGAAGCGAAGGCATAGGGCAAACCGCGTTCACCGGCCAGTTGTGCACTGAACAGGCTGGAGCCCAGCAGCCAGACCGGGACATTAGTGCCAGTGCCTGGCATTGCGATGATCCGCTGGTCCGGGGTGCGCGGTCCGAGGTAACGCATCAGCTCCGCCACGTCCTCCGGAAACTCGTCGGCGCTGCCGGAGCGTTCACGACGTAAGGCGCGGGCGGTCATCTGGTCGGAACCGGGTGCACGGCCCAGGCCCAGGTCGATCCGGCCCGGGTACAGACTTTCGAGCGTGCCGAACTGCTCGGCGATCACCAGTGGCGCGTGGTTTGGCAGCATCACCCCGCCCGAGCCAACACGAATGGTCGAGGTGCCGCCAGCCAGGTAGCCAAGCAGTACCGAAGTCGCCGAACTCGCAATGCCATCCATGTTGTGGTGTTCGGCAACCCAGAAACGGTTGTAGCCGAATTTTTCGACGTGCTGAGCCAGGTCCAGGGAATTGCGCAGCGACTGGGCCGCGCTGCCGTTCTCCCGCACGGGCACCAGATCGAGGGTCGAGAACTTGATATCGGACAGTCGTTTCATAAGCCTGCTTCTCCAATTGAGGGCGCAGGTTTTTTCTTACAAACGAAAACCTGCCGAATCTATAAGCGTGATTCATGCAATGAGGGCATATACCCGAGTTTCAATGGCAGAGCCAAAATTCCTACGAAATAAGAGGACCGATCAGATCAGGTGAACTTTGCACCACGGTCTATCCTCAGAACCCTAGCAACCGAAAACCACAAAGGCGCGACGCTTCGCGCTGGATCTTGAGGAGGCAGACATGGCTATTACGAAGAAAGCATCGGCTCACTGGGAAGGTGACCTGAAAACCGGCATCGGCTCGATTTCCACGGAAACCGGTGTCCTCAGAGAAGCGCCCTACGGCTTCAAGGCCCGTTTCGAAGGCGGCAAGGGCACCAATCCGGAAGAGCTGATCGGCGCAGCGCACGCGGGCTGCTTCTCCATGGCGTTTTCGATGATTCTCGGCGATGCCGGTCTCAAGGCTGACAGCATCGATACCAATGCCGAAGTCACCCTGGACCAGGTGGACGGCGGTTTTGCGATCACGGCAGTGAAATTGATCCTCAAAGCGAAGATTCCTGGGGCGACTCAGGCTCAGTTTGAGGAATTGAGCAATAAAGCCAAAGAAGGCTGCCCGGTTTCCAAAGTGCTGAATGCGAAAATCAGTCTGGATGCAACATTGGTCAGCTGATAGGAGTTGTCGCGATCCCCGATAAAAGATCGCAGCCTCGGCGGGCTGCGTTCTTTTTTTGCCCTGGAACAAAACCTGGCTGGCGAGATTGTGGTCGAATAAATGACAGCAGCTAAAGCGCATTACCGTGCGCGCTGCCTCAAAGGAGCTTCAACCATGAAACGTTTTGCCTTGGCGATTATCTGTTGCGCGCTGGCCACACCGGCCCTGGCGGCAACGAAATCCTGTGAAGAACTCAAGGCCGAGATTGAAGCCAAGATCCAGGCCAATAACGTCTCGTCCTACACGCTGGAAATCGTCACCAACGACGAAGTGCACGATCAGAATATGGTCGTTGGTACGTGCGACGGCGGCACGAAGAAAATCATCTACCAGAAGAACGACCGCTGATTCACCTCACGGGACGCAATGAGACTCCCGATCTTCAGCGACAATCTCCCGCTTGGCGTTGTACAACCGGGCGCCAGGGGTGAACGCTATCGAACGGCCTTCCAGTACATAACGCTGGCCGGCTTCGAAATGGTCGTAGTTGATGGTCAGGTAGCACAACCGATCCGTGGGCTCACTCATCATGCCCATGCCTCCACCACCGGGTACTTCAAAATCGAATCGAACAATCAGCTCATGGCTGCCGGGGGTGACCTGGAAAAAACGCCCGTCGCGCAATCGCTGATTGTCCAGGCGTTCGGCCATCAGCAATTTATCGTTGGGGAATGGCGTAGAAAACTCGACCCAGGCCATCTGCGGATTAACCGCTGGCAACGGGCTCTGACAGCCAGCAACGATGCTTGCAGCAAGAAACAGCGTTAACCTGCGCATGATGATTTTCTCAAGGACTAGTCCTTTAGAATAACGCCGATCAGGTGCGTTGGCAGCCTGCCGGTACACCCTGGCCAATCACTTTTCGCTGTTGATCGTAGAGCTTTGCCCACGGCCGAAAGCCGATATTTCCTGCTTTCAGCTGATACCGCTCGCCAGCATTGAAGTCGTTGAATTTCACGTTTAGCTGGCAGTCACGCCATAGCGGCTCGGCATCTGGTCCGATGTTGGTGGGTGCGACCGGAAACTGGTAACGGACCGTCAACTCATGGCTACCCGGCTGAACCTCGAAATAGCGCTTGTCGGTGGCGGCCTTGTCATCGACTTCCAGCGCTTGCAGCGCGGTGTCTTCCTGCTTCGAATCCAGGTCGATCCACGCTTGAGCCGGATCATGGGGGGGTAATCCGAATCCAGCACAACCTGCCAGCATCAACAGGCTTCCTGTCAGCATCAACGTGCGCATAGCGGAGCTCCAGTCAGGCGGGATAGTCTTGCGGGCAGACTCTCCAGGGATGATTCATTTTGATCAGGCCGCTTCCAAGCCTTGGGTTACTTGATCGCGTTTTACGCATTTTGTTTCCGGGTGTGTTGTTTTTGTTTCTCAACGGTTGCGCCGGCGTCAGCTATTACGGCCAATTGGCCAGTGGTCAGCTGCAATTGCTGCGGGCACGCGAGCCGGTTTCCACAGTGATTGCCGATCCCGGGCGCGATCCGCTATTGCGTGCGCACCTGACTCAATCGCAAAAGGCCCGCACGTTCGCCAGCCAGAAGCTGCAGCTGCCGGATAACCAGAGTTACCGTTTGTACGCCGACATTGGCCGGCCGTTCGTAGTCTGGAACGTGTTTGCCACGCCGGAATTTTCCCTGACACCCCAGAACCATTGCTTCCCGATCGCCGGTTGCGTCGCCTATCGCGGTTACTACAGCCAGAGCGCGGCCCGCGGTGAAGCTGCGTTGCAACGATTGCAAGGTATGGACGTGTCGATCGGTGGCGTCGAGGCTTATTCGACGCTCGGCTGGTTCAACGATCCGATTATCAGTTCGATGATGGCCTGGGGTGACGAACGACTGGCCACGCTGATCTTCCATGAACTGGCGCATCAACGTTTTTATGTGAAGGACGACACCGAGTTCAATGAGTCTTTCGCCACCTTCGTCGAACAGGAAGGCACCCGCCAATGGCGTGCATTCCGCGGCCTGGCGCCAGACAACGGCGCGCCGATGCAGCAACGGGACCAGTTCATTCAATTGGTTCTGGATACCCGCACGCGACTCGAACGGCTGTACACCCTGCCCCTGCCCGCCGACCAGATGCGCCAGCGCAAAGCCGACGAGTTCGAACGATTGCGGGGTGAATACCTACAGCTGCGCGACAGCCAATGGGCTGGGGACAAACGCTATGACGCGTGGATCAATGCGCCGATGAACAATGCCCGGCTGTTGCCATTTGGGCTGTACGACCAATGGGTGCCGGCGTTTGCGGCGTTGTTCAGGCAGGTGGGCGGGGATTGGGTGAAGTTTTATGCGGCAGTCGAGCAGCTCGGCGCGTTGCCGGTAGGTGAGCGCAAGGTGGCGTTGAAGGCTTTGGCGGGATCATAAAGTTCAGTGGCTGAACGGGCCCCATCGCGGGCAAGCCCGCTCCCACAGGATCCGTGTCGTATACGAAAAATGTGTACGACACCGCTCCTGTGGGAGCGAGCTTGCTCGCGATGGCGGTTCAATTAACGCTGCAAAAACGCCTGATGCATTTCATCCAGCGTTTCAAAGTGATAAGCCGGAGCCTCTGCACTCAACTCTTCCCGACTGCCAAAACCGTAACCCACTGCCGCCGCATCCAGCCCGTTACTGCGCGCACCGATCAGATCGTGCTTACGGTCGCCAATCATCAGGGTGTTGGCCGGGTCCAGGCCTTCTTCGGCCATCAAGTGGGCGATCAGCTCGACTTTGTTGGTCCGGGTTCCATCCAGTTCGCTGCCATAGATCACTTTGAAGTGCTTGGCGAAGTCGAAGTGCCGGGCAATTTCCCGGGCGAAAATCCACGGTTTTGACGTCGCGATGTACAGCTGTCGCCCTTGCCCGCCGAGGGTTTCCAGCAATGGTGTGACGCCGTCGAATACGCGGTTCTCATACAGACCGGTGACCTTGAAGCGTTCGCGATAGAAATTGACCGCTTCCCAGGCCTTGGGCTCGTCGAAGTCGTAGAACTGCATGAACGCCTGCAACAACGGCGGGCCGATAAAGTGTTCAAGTTTGGTCAGGTCGGGTTCATCGATGCCCAGTTTGCTCAAGGCGAACTGGATCGAACGGGTGATGCCCTCGCGTGGATCGGTCAGGGTGCCATCGAGGTCGAACAATACGGTTTGGTAATGCATGTTGAATCCTGAATAAGGGCGCAGGGTCAGAGCTGGTCGTAGCCTTCGGCCAGATGCAAATTCTTGAGCTTCACGTAGTTCGCCGCGCTGTAGGTGAAAAAGGCTTTTTCCTTGTCAGTCAGTGGCCGGACCTGTTTCACCGGGCTGCCCACATAAAGGAAGCCGCTTTCCAGGCGTTTGCCCGGGGGCACCAGGCTGCCAGCGCCAATGATCACATCGTCCTCGACCACCGCACCGTCCATGACGATGCTGCCCATGCCGATCAGAATCCGATTGCCCACGGTGCAGCCGTGGAGCATGACTTTATGCGCGATGGTCACATCGTCGCCAATCAGCAACGGAAAGCCATCGGGATTGAACGGCCCGGCATGGGTGATGTGCAGCACACAGCCGTCCTGCACGCTGGTGCGCGCGCCAATACGGATGCGGTGCATGTCGCCACGAATCACCGTCAGCGGCCAGACCGAGCTGTCTTCGCCGATTTCGACGTCGCCGATCACCACCGCCGAACCGTCGACAAAGGCGCCTTTGCCCAGTAGCGGCGTGTGGTTCTGATACTTGCGAAGGGTCACGATAGGCTCTCTCTCTTTTGCTGATAGCTGCGGTGAGCGTCGATTGTAATTAAGATGGCGCAATGTTTCTTCCAGCCAAGGTGCCAAACGTGAGCGTGAACAACCCTCTTTTGCAGTCCTACGACCTGCCGCCGTTCTCGGCGATCCGGGCCGAACACGTGCAACCGGCCATCGAACAGATCCTGGCTGACAACCGCGCCGCCATTATCGAGATCCTCAAAACCCAGGGCAAACAACCGACCTGGGCCGGCCTGGTGCTGGCGATGGACGAGCTGAATGATCGACTGGGCGCCGCCTGGAGCCCGGTCAGCCACCTGAATGCCGTGTGCAACAGCGCCGAATTGCGCGAAGCCTACGAATCCTGCCTGCCAGCCTTGAGCGCCTATTCCACCGAATTGGGCCAGAACCGCGAGTTGTTCGAGGCGTTCGAAGCACTGGCTAACAGCCCCGACGCTGCCGGTTTCGAGGTGGCGCAGAAAACTATCCTGGAACACTCCCTGCGTGACTTCCGTCTGTCGGGTATCGACCTGCCGGAAGCCGAACAAAAGCGTTACGCCGAAGTGCAGAGCAAATTATCGGAGCTGGGCAGCCGCTTCTCCAACCAACTGCTCGACGCCACTCAGGCCTGGACCAAACACGTCACTGACGAAGCTACCCTCGCCGGCCTGACCGATTCGGCCAAGGCGCAAATGGCTGCGGCGGCACAGGCTAAAGGTCTGGAAGGCTTCCTGATCACGCTGGAATTCCCGAGCTACTACGCGGTGATGACCTACGCCCACGACCGCGCCCTGCGCGAAGAAGTCTACGCCGCGTACTGCACCCGTGCGTCGGACCAAGGACCGAATGCCGGTCAGAACGATAACGGTCCGGTCATGGAAGAAATCCTCGACCTGCGTCAGGAGCTTGCAAAACTCTTGGGCTTCGCCAGCTTCTCGGAGCTGAGCCTGGCCACCAAAATGGCCGAATCGAGCGATCAGGTACTGAGTTTCCTGCGCGATCTGGCCAAGCGCAGCAAGCCATTCGCCGCCCAGGATCTGGAACAGCTCAAGGCGTACGCCGCCGAACAAGGCTGCCCGGACCTGCAAAGCTGGGACAGCGGTTTCTACGGTGAAAAGCTTCGTGAGCAGCGCTACAGCGTTGCCCAGGAAACCCTTCGCGCTTACTTCCCGATCGACAAAGTGCTGGGCGGCCTGTTCGCTATCGTTCAGCGCCTGTACGGCATCGAAATCGCCGAGCAGAAAGGCTTCGACACCTGGCACCCGGATGTTCGCCTGTTCGAAATCAAGGAAAACGGCCAGCACGTCGGCCGCTTCTTCTTCGACCTCTACGCCCGCGCCAACAAGCGTGGCGGTGCCTGGATGGACGGCGCCCGTGACCGTCGCCGCACGATCAGCGGCGTATTGCAGAGCCCCGTGGCAAACCTGGTGTGCAACTTCACCCCGGCCGACAGCGGCAAACCTGCCCTGCTGACCCACGATGAAGTGACCACCCTGTTCCACGAATTCGGTCACGGCCTGCATCACCTGTTGACCCGCGTTGAACACGCCGGCGTATCCGGCATCAACGGCGTGGCCTGGGATGCGGTCGAGCTGCCAAGCCAGTTCATGGAGAACTGGTGCTGGGAGCCGGAAGGTCTGGCGCTGATTTCCGGTCACTACGAAACCGGCGAACCGCTGCCTCAGGACCTGCTGGAGAAAATGCTCGCGGCGAAGAACTTCCAGTCCGGTCTGATGATGGTCCGTCAGCTGGAGTTCTCGCTGTTCGACTTCGACCTGCATGCCACCCACGGCGACGGCCGTAGCGTGGCGCAGGTACTTGAAGGTGTGCGCGACGAGGTGTCGGTCATGCGTCCACCCGCCTACAACCGTTTCCCGAACAGCTTCGCCCACATCTTCGCCGGCGGTTATGCGGCGGGCTACTACAGCTACAAGTGGGCTGAAGTGTTGTCGGCAGATGCCTTCTCGAAATTCGAAGAAGAAGGTGTGCTCAACGCCGAGACCGGTCGTGCGTTCCGCGAAGCGATCCTGGCGCGTGGTGGCTCCCAGGAGCCGATGGTGCTGTTCGTCGACTTCCGCGGACGCCCGCCGTCGATTGACGCACTCTTGCGCCATAGCGGCCTGAGTGAGGTCGCGGCAGCATGAGCGAGGGTCCTGTGATCACGAAAAAGCGCTTTATCGCCGGGGCGGTCTGCCCGGCCTGCAGCGAGCCGGACAAGTTGATGATGTGGAACGAAGACGAAGTCCCGCACCGCGAGTGCGTGGCCTGCGGTTATTCCGACACGTTGAATGAACAAGGCCTGTCCGTGCCCAAGGAATTGGGCACGCGGGTCAACACCTCGGCGCTGAAAGTGCCGGACGCCAAGGTTCAGGCCGTGCAGTTTTTCCCAAACCCGAAGCTGAAGAAAAAGCCTGACGAGCAACACTGATTCACTACCACCTCCACACCGGGCTGTGTGGAGGTGGTAACTATCTACCACCTTTCCCCTGCGCTTCCTTTATAGGCTGACCGAATTCAGCCTCTACTCAAGGAAGACGCCATGCCCGATACCAATCCGCTTTTGCAGGCCTGGGACCTGCCGCCCTGGTCGGAGGTCCGCACCGACCACCTCGTGCCGGCAATCACAGCCATCATTGCCGAAACCATCATCAGCCAATCCGTATTTCCCAATTGGGATGACCTGGTTCTGGCCATCGATGAAATCGATGCGCGCCTGGACGAGGCTTTGGGGATCATCCAGATCCTGTCGATGGCCAAACACAACGATACCGCCTGGAGCACGGCAACTGCCGCATGCAGCGACGCTGTGGTGCAGTACCGATCCGAAAGAATGAACAATCGTCCGTTGTTTGATGCATACCAGCGGTTGGCGAACAGTTCGATCGCCCTCAACTTCGATGAACCGCGCAAGGCCGTGCTGGCCAAGACTCTGCGCAAGTTTCAATTGTCGGGAATCGACTTGCCCCTGACGCAACGGGAAAAGCTGGCCCGGTTGAACCTCGACATCGATCGGCTCGAAGAGCTGTTTCTCATCCACCTGAAAAGCGCCAACGCTGCATGGACGAAACACGTCGATGACATTGCGGTACTGGAAGGTTTATACCCCACCGTAAAAGATCGTCTGAGACACCTGGCCAAAGAGGCAGGGCATGAAGGCTGGCTGATTCCCCTGGATGAAAACACCTACCAGCAAATCATGAGGTATGCCGAAAATCGGGCATTGCGAGAGGAGTATTTCGTGGCGTACTTCACGCGCGCGTCCGATCAAGGCCCGCATGCCGACGAGTTCGATAATGATCCTGTACTGACGTTGCTGCTTTCGCTGCGCCACCAGAAAGCCGAACTGCTAGGTTTCGATAATTTCGCGCAACTGCGTCTGGCCACCGCCGCGGCCGAGTCCACCGATCAAGTTCATAGTTTCCTGCGTCGGCAAGTGACGTTGAACGCACCGCCCCTGGCACGGGATTCAAAAGAGCTACAAGCGTTTGCGCTCGAACGGGGCATCTCTGAAATACACGCCTGGGACCACGAATTTCTCGCGGAACAGCTGCGCCACTATCGTTTCCCTGAAGCCCTGAAGAATCTGCGCGACTATTTTCCCCTGGACGGCACCTTGCGACGACTCTGCCTGTTCTGCGAACGCCTGTTCGGGATCCGGATCCTCGAGCAGGCTGAATTCAGTCGCTGGCATAAGGACGTGCGCCTGTTTGAGATCAGCGAGCATGGTCAGACCATCGGGCATATTTATCTTGACCCGTTCCACCGCAAAGAAGCTCCGGATTACGCCTGGACCGGTACGCTGCGAAACCGACGAATAAACGCCGAAGGCCGCGTAGCGCTACCGATTGCCGATCTTCACTGCAACTTCACGCCCGGGGTCGACGGCCATCCGTGCCTGCTTGAGCACAAGGATCTGCGGGTGCTTTTTCATGAGTTCGGTCATTGTCTGCAACACGTGCTCACGAGCTCGCCGCATCACAACCTTTCCGGCATTTCCCAACTGGGGCGCGATAGCGCGGAATTCGCAGGGCAGGTATTCGAGCAGTGGTGCCTGTCACGGGAGTTTCTGTTATGGCTGGGTGCCCACCATCAAAGCGGTGAACGCTTGACCGAGGCGCGGGTAGACGCGGCACTGGCAGCCCTCGAAACCCAGACCAGCCGACAAGCCGCACTCCTGCTGACGGGTGCAATGTTCGATTTCGAATTGCACCGCAGCCAAGGCGATGGTCGTAGCGTTCAGCAGGTTTTTGAAGACGTTCAGCGGGAGGCTCCCCACTTGCAATTGCCGTCTTACTGCCGATTCGCAAGCAGCTTTGACTACATGGTGACCGGTTACGCCGCCTCCGTTTACGCCTACACGTGGTCAGGCGTACTGGCCATCGAAGCCTTCAAGCGATTCCGTCAGGATTGGGTCTTCAATGTGCAAACAGGGCGAGCCTTTCGCGAGGCGTTTTTTTCTCCGGGCGATTCGCGCTCCTTGGTGACCGCTCTGGAAGCATTTCTTGAATGGCCGATCGCCGACGATCTTTTCGCGCTTTCGTCAGAGGCCGTTGCCCGCTGAAGCAACGGTTTACTCGACATGGGCCGATTTGAACCAGCTCTTCATCGAACAACTGGCGAACGGGCTCGTGCTGCAATCGCCGTTGGCCAACGCGGTGCGGAGCTTGTCGACATCGGCCTGCATCATGTAGCGGATGCCGTCCTTGAAATGAGTGCTGTCACCAAAGCCGCCCTGGGTCATTTCGTTCAGGGCGTCTTCCTTGCTCCAGCCCTGCACTACGACCCGGTACATGGCCGCCATCAGACCCGTGCGGTCCGAGCCATGTTTACAGTGCATCAGCACCGGTCCCATGGCTTCGGCAGTCTGGATCGTACGAAGGGCTTTGAGTACATCCGCGTCATCCACATGGTTGGTGCGATAGGGCAGCTGTACTTGTGCGATCCCTGGTGTCGACAACCAGCTGGAGTCCGACTCGGGCAGGAACGTGATAACGGTCCCGACCTTGAGTTTTTCCAGTAACGGCACGGCGCCTCTGTCGGGCAATGCACTGCGATAGAGCGTCGGGGACATTTTGAACAGGTTGTATTGCACCTCGACCGATTGAGCCCACTCCGCAGGTCGAGGCAACGCACTGTCGTCGGCAAGGGCCAGCGTCAGGTTCAAAAGTGCGGCCAGCGACAGGCAAATCGCCGGGATACAACGCGGTAGAGACATGCTTGGAGTGACCGTTCAGGAAGAATCGGGAAGATGACGCCCAGCTTCAACCTCGAGCAGTCAAAGGCCTGTGACCCCGCTGTCAAAGAATCGTGAATCGGCCGACCGCCTTCGTCACAAAATCGAGGTTTTTTAGCTGAATCGGTTCATCTTTATGCTTAGCCTGCTACCATTTGTTTCTCCATATTACCGATGCGTCCTATTGCTCCCCGCTTGCTGGCGATCTTCATCGGTGCCAAAACGAAAAGTCGTCCTGCGAGACGGCTGAAAAACCGCTATGCCTGATGAGGTGCCCCCCTATGTCCGATCAAGATCGAGACAACCCGCGGCGTGAGTTTTTGCGCAAATCCCTGACCTTGATCCCGGTGGTCACCGTTGCCAGCACCGGTCTGGGCAGCACGGTCCTGATGGCCGCGCCCGAAGCCCCCCCGGCCAGTTCCGGCAAAGCGCCAGTCAGCACCAGCTCCTATGAACCCAGCTACTTCACCGCCGAAGAATGGACGTTCATCCAGGCGGCTGTCGCCCAGCTGATTCCGAGCGATGCCCAAGGGCCAGGCGCCCTGGAAGCTGGTGTACCCGAATACATCGACCGCCAGATGAACACGCCTTACGCGGCCGGCGCGCTGTGGTTCATGCAGGGACCGTTCAACGCAGACGCTGCGCCGGAAATGGGCTGGCAGAGCAAACTGGTGCCCAAAGAGATTTATCGCCTGGGCATCGCTGCCACGGATGCTTGGTCGAAAACGTTCAACGGTAAAGTATTTGCTGAGCAAGACAGCGCTACCCGAGACGATTTACTCAAACAACTCGAGGTCGGAAAACCTCAGTTCGACAGTGTTCCAGCGAAGATTTTCTTCAACCTGCTGCTGCAAAACACTAAAGAAGGGTTCTTCTGCGACCCGATTCACGGCGGCAATAAAGGCATGGTCGGCTGGACCATGATCGGCTTTCCCGGCGCCCGCGCCGATTTCATGGATTGGGTGGAACGCAACGAGCAATACCCCTTCCCGGCAGTTTCGATTCGCGGCGAGAGGGCGTAAGCATGGCAACGGTAATGAAGAAGGTCGACGCAGTGATCGTCGGTTTTGGCTGGACGGGCGCGATCATGGCCAAGGAGCTGACAGAAGCCGGCCTGAATGTGCTGGCGCTGGAGCGCGGGCCGATGCAGGACACTTACCCCGACGGCAACTACCCACAGGTGATCGACGAACTCACCTACAGCGTGCGGAAAAAACTCTTCCAGGACATTTCCAAAGAGACCGTGACCATTCGCCATAGCGTGAATGACATCGCCCTGCCGAACCGTCAACTGGGCGCCTTCCTGCCCGGCAATGGTGTCGGCGGCGCCGGTTTGCACTGGTCCGGTGTGCACTTTCGGGTCGACCCGATCGAGTTGCGCATGCGCAGCCACTACGAAGAACGCTACGGTAAAAGCTTCATTCCCAAGGACATGACCATCCAGGACTTCGGCGTCAGCTATGAAGAGCTGGAACCGTTTTTCGATTACGCCGAGAAGGTCTTTGGCACGTCGGGTCAGGCCTGGACGGTGAACGGTCAGTTGGTCGGCGAAGGCAAGGGCGGCAACCCGTACGCGCCGGATCGTTCAAATCATTTCCCGCTGGAGTCGCAGAAGAACACTGTTTCCGCACAGCTGTTTCAGAAAGCGGCCACCGCGGTGGGTTACAAACCCTACAACCTGCCCTCGGCCAATACGTCAGGCCCCTACACCAACCCCTACGGCGCACAGATGGGGCCGTGCAACTTCTGCGGCTTTTGCAGCGGCTATGTCTGCTACATGTATTCCAAGGCATCGCCGAACGTAAACATTCTGCCGGCGCTCAAACCGCTACCCAATTTCGAGTTGCGGCCCAACTCCCACGTACTGCGGGTCAACCTCGACAGCACCAAGAGCAAGGCGACAGGCGTCACCTACATCGATGGCCAGGGCCGGGAAATCGAGCAGCCGGCAGACCTGGTGATCCTCGGTGCCTTCCAGTTCCACAATGTGCGGCTGATGTTGCTTTCGGGTATCGGTAAGCCGTACGACCCGATCAGCGGCGAAGGCGTGGTCGGCAAGAACTTCGCCTACCAGAACATGGCCACCATCAAGGCCTACTTCGACAAAGACACCCACACCAATAACTTTATTGGTGCCGGCGGTAACGGCGTGGCGGTGGACGACTTCAACGCCGACAACTTCGATCACGGCCCCCATGGCTTCGTCGGCGGTTCGCCGATGTGGGTCAACCAGGCAGGCAGTCGACCGATCGCAGGCACATCCAACCCGCCGGGCACCCCGGCCTGGGGCAGTGCCTGGAAACGTGCAACCGCCGATTACTACACCCATCAAGTGTCGATGGATGCTCACGGCGCGCATCAATCCTACCGTGGCAATTACCTCGATCTGGACCCGGTGTACCGCGATGCCTACGGCTTGCCGCTGTTGCGGATGACCTTCGACTGGCAGGAAAACGACATCAAGATGAACCGCTTCATGGTCGAGAAAATGGGCAAGATCGCCGAAGCGATGAGCCCCAAGGCCATCGCCGTACTGGGCAAGAAGGTTGGCGATCACTTCAACACCGCGTCTTACCAGACCACCCACCTCAACGGTGGTGCGATCATGGGCACCAATCCGAAAACCAGCGCCCTGAATCGTTACTTGCAGAGCTGGGATGTGCATAACGTTTTCGTCCCCGGAGCGTCAGCTTTCCCACAAGGTCTGGGCTACAACCCTACCGGCCTGGTGGCAGCCTTGACCTACTGGTCGGCCCGGGCGATCCGCGAGCAGTACCTGAAAAACCCCGGCCCGCTGGTTCAGGCCTAAGGAGCGATAACCATGAAAGCACTTGTTATCGCGACCCTGGCGCTGCTCGGTTGTGGCTCGATCAACGCCGCAGAAATCGATCAGAACCTGATCAAACAAGGCGAGTACCTCGCCCGCGCGGGTGACTGCGTGGCTTGCCATACCGCCAAGGACGGCAAGCCGTTCGCCGGCGGCCTACCGATGGAAACGCCGATCGGGATGATCTACTCCACCAATATCACGCCGGATAAAACCGGCTTGGGCGACTACAGCTTCGAGGACTTCGACAAAGCAGTCCGGCATGGCGTCGTCAAAAACGGCAGTACGTTGTACCCGGCGATGCCCTATCCGTCCTACGCCAGCGTGAACGAACGCGACATGCAAGCCTTGTACGCCTACTTCATGCACGGCGTAGCGCCTGTCGCTCAGGAGAACAAGGACAGCGACATCCCCTGGCCTTTGAGCATGCGCTGGCCGCTGACTGGCTGGCGCTGGATGTTTGCCCCCGCCGCCGAGGACTACAAAGCCACCGCGGGTGAAGATGCCGTGGTCAGCCGTGGGGCTTATCTGGTCGAGGGCTTGGGACATTGCGGTGCGTGCCATACGCCACGTGCCCTGACCATGCAGGAAAAAGCCCTGAGCGCCGGCGAAGGCAGCGCTTTTCTGTCAGGCAGTGCGCCACTGGAAGGCTGGATCGCGAAAAGTCTGCGCGGCGATCACAAAGACGGCCTCGGTAGCTGGAGCGAAGAACAACTGGCGCAGTTCCTCAAGACCGGTCGCAGCGATCGCAGCGCAGTGTTTGGTGGCATGAGTGATGTGGTGACGCACAGCATGCAGTACATGACCGATAACGATCTGACCGCGATTGCCCGTTACCTCAAGTCCTTGCCGGCGAACGATCCCAATGATCAGCCGCACCAGTACGACAAACAGGTCGCACAGGCGCTATGGAATGGAGACGACAGCAAGCCTGGCGCTTCGGTGTACATCGACAATTGCGCGGCTTGCCACCGAACCGATGGTCATGGCTATACCCGAGTGTTCCCGGCGCTGGCGGGCAACCCGGTGCTGCAGTCGCAAGACCCGACATCGCTGATTCACATTGTGCTCAAGGGCGGTACGCTGCCGGCGACTCACATGGCCCCTTCGACCTTCACGATGCCCGGGTTCGCCTGGCGTCTGTCGGATCAGGAAGTGGCGGATGTGGTGAGTTTCATCCGCGGCAGCTGGGGTAACAAAGGTTCTCCGGTCAAGGCGAGGACGGTGGCCGACTTGCGCAAGGATGATATGAAAACAACGTCAAACGATGACCTTGGCCAAATAAATACACACTAGGCAAAAACAGAGGCGGCACGGAATCTTCCGTGCTGCCTCGACAAGATCGTCATTTCAAAAGTTCGACTGCGGTAACAAGCTCTGTATAGAACTCAAGCAACACTTCCGTCCCTATCAAGATCTTTCAATAGAAATACAAATTCTTTAGTCGCCATCATGCCACCTCATCCGTAAGTACATTAAGAGTCAGGTTCCCACGTAAGTGAAAGGCTTTCTGGCCAAGCTAGCCCGGTGCAATACTCTCGTCTACTGTCAAAGATGTCAGGTGTAAATACAGACAGTCTGTTATATCACTGGATGCATAAACACCTGTCAACTATGACAGTAGACGTTCCTTGGCGTGCAGACTAATTTCGAATATGGAAGCCACTACTAAACCTGACAGGTTCGCAAGGAGCAAACATGAGCTATAAACAACTCTATGAAATTAAAGACATTGAAGCTGACGGCTCTCCGGAAGTGGTGATGTCGCGCTATAACGAAGGTAATAACGACCTGAGCCATCCGAACTTCTCCATTACCATTTCTTCCTCCAACAAGGACGGCATCTTTGACACCACCACCGGCCCGGAAGACGTTGACGGCGACGGTGATCGTGACGAAGAGGACGAATCCTACTATACGGTAGCCGCCAAGTTGGTATCGGCCATGGTGAGCCTGAGTTCGGTGGGAGATCGAAAAGTCTTTGATCGCATCTTGTTGTTATTTAAAGATGCGATTGAAACCGATGTCAGTATCTTGCACTTTAGACTTGGTAATACGGATCTGCAGAATCCAGACTTTACCGTTACCGCTACAAATCCCGACACGTTTGGCAGCTATCGCACGATCAAGGATGCGATCGACGCAGATGGTGATGAGGATGTTGATAAGGACGATGAATTGATCTACCGGAAAATCGCGACGTCCTTCGCGTCGATGCGCGATTTACAGTCGTAAAGCTTGCATTCAAACCAACCTCGGTAACGGGATTTTCCGCCCCCCGCCGAGCGGTGCTGGCCCGGGCATACAACTCGATGTACTGTATGCCCATACAGCAACCGAGTCTTTGCCATGACCACCCCTCTTCCCCCGCGCGGTCGCGGCACCGCCACCAACCCGCACAACCGCTTCGCGCCGAATCGCTCGGTGGCCGAGGATGACGGCTGGTATCAGGAAGCGCCGATCACCCAAGGCACCGAGGTGCGCATCGAAACGGCGAAAACCATCATCACTCGCAACAACTCGCCAGACTTGCCCTTTGATCGTTCGATCAATCCCTATCGCGGCTGCGAGCACGGTTGCATCTATTGCTATGCGCGGCCCAGCCACGCTTATTGGGATATGTCGCCAGGGCTGGACTTCGAAACCAAACTGATCGCCAAGACCAACGCCGCCGATGTGCTGGAAGAACAACTGTCCAAGCGCGGCTATCAATGTGCGCCGATCAATCTGGGCTCCAATACGGACCCTTATCAACCGATCGAACGCGAACACAAAATCACCCGCAAAACCCTCGAAGTGCTGCTGCGTTATCGTCACCCGGTGACCATCATTACCAAGGGCTCGCTGATTCTTCGGGATCTGGACTTGCTGGTCGAACTCGCCGAGCAAAGGCTGGTGGCGGTGATGATCAGCCTCACCACCCTGGACGACGAGCTCAAACGCATCCTCGAACCGCGCGCCGCGGCACCCAAGGCTCGGTTGCGGGCGATCCGCGTGATGCGCGAAGCGGGAATTCCAGTGGGCGTTCTGTGCTCGCCGATGATTCCAATGATCAACGACAGCGAACTCGAAAGCCTGCTCACCGAAGCGCATGCCGCGGGGGCGCAAAGTGCGGCCTACATGATGCTGCGCCTGCCACTGGAAGTTGCACCGCTGTTCGAAGAATGGCTGGCGGCCCACTATCCTCAGCGTGCCGCTCATGTGTTGAGCCTGATTCGTCAGAGCCGTGGTGGCGAGCTCTACGACAGTCGCTTCGGTGCCAGGATGCGTGGCGAAGGGCCGTTTGCCGATCTGCTGGCGCAACGCTTTGCCAAAACCATCAAACGCCTTGGGCTCAATCGTCGGGAAGGTTTCAATCTGGACTGCGAAGCCTTCTGTCCGCCGGGTCGCCAGATGTCGTTGATTTGAGGACAATTGACCTATTGTCGGGTAGTGTGAAATGCACTTTGCCACTACGCCGGTCACATTTTTTGTAACCTGGAACACACGTTCTAGAGCGTTTTATTCAGTTTGAGTTAAGTTTCGGCCGCTACCTTGTTCATCGAGTGACTGACGGGTCGATATTTTCGGCCTGGATGTTTTTTAAACAGCCACTGGCTTCACACCGGACAACACGGGAAAATTCCCTGACTCCGCCAAAGAGGATGAATCATGAGTGACAAGGATAAACAGCCGTTGGCTGCGTCGGCTTCAGCCCAACCCGAGGCGGAAACCGCCGATGCAGCGCTGAAGCATATCGTTGACGGTTTTTTGCATTTTCATCACGAGGTTTTTCCACAGCAGGAAGAACTCTTCAAAAAACTCGCCACGGCCCAGAGCCCCAGAGCGATGTTCATCGCCTGCGCCGATTCGCGCATCGTTCCAGAGCTGATCACCCAAAGCGCCCCCGGCGACCTGTTCGTTACCCGTAACGTCGGCAACGTTGTGCCGCCTTATGGGCAAATGAACGGCGGTGTTTCCACGGCAATCGAATACGCCGTTCTGGCCCTCGGCGTGCAACACATCATCATCTGCGGGCACTCTGACTGTGGCGCGATGCGCGCAGTGCTCAACCCGCAAAGCCTGGAAAAAATGCCGACGGTCAAAGCCTGGTTGCGTCATGCCGAAGTGGCAAAAACCATGGTCCAGGAAAACTGCCATTGCGCTGACGAAAACGAAAGCATGCACGTCCTCACCGAGGAGAATGTGATCGCTCAGCTGCAACATTTGCGCACGCACCCGTCGGTTGCCTCGCGCATGGCCAATGGTCAGTTGTTTATCCATGGTTGGATCTACAACATCGAAACCAGCGAAATCAGAGCTTACGACGCGGACAAGGGTTGTTTCCTGCCGCTCGATGGCAGCCATCCGATTCCGGTGGCGACGCCCAAAGCGCGCTTCTAAATCCTCCTAAATCATTGTGTGGTTTTTAGCCGAGGCTGCCGATCAGGCAGCCCGGCTTCGCCACGCCTGAAGAAAACTTCGGGAGAGTCACCATGCGTGCTGCTCAACTTAAAGCTGTTCTGCCACGGGAGCTGCTGGCGTCCGTGGTTGTGTTTCTCGTCGCCCTGCCCTTGTGCATGGGCATCGCCATCGCCTCGGGGCTGCCGCCATCCAAAGGCTTGATCACCGGGATCATCGGTGGCCTGGTGGTGGGCTGGATTGCCGGTTCGCCACTGCAAGTCAGCGGCCCGGCGGCCGGTTTGGCGGTTCTGGTGTTCGAACTGGTACGCCAGCACGGCATCGACATGCTCGGACCCATCCTGCTGCTGGCCGGTTTTCTGCAGCTGGTGGCTGGGCGTTTGAAGCTGGGCTGCTGGTTTCGGGTCACGGCGCCTGCGGTGGTGTACGGCATGCTCGCCGGGATTGGCGTGCTGATCGTGTTGTCACAGGTGCATGTGATGCTCGACGCCGTGCCCAAGCCTTCCGGCCTGGATAACCTGGCCGCCTTTCCGGCTGCCGTCGTGCAGGCCTTGCCGTCCTTGGGTTGGCAAGCCGGTTTGCTCGGTCTGTCGACGATTGCGGTGATGTGGTTGTGGGAGAAATTCCGCCCCCATTCCCTGCGCTTCATTCCCGGCGCACTGCTGGGTGTAGGCCTGGCGACCGTCGCCAGTCTGGTGCTCGCCTTGCAGGTCAAACGAGTGGAAGTCCCGGCCAACCTGGCGGAAGCCATCGACTGGCTGAAACCCGCAGATTTACTCAACCTGGCTGACCCGACGCTGCTCATTGCCGCGTTTGCCGTGGCCTTCATCGCCAGCGCCGAAACCCTGCTGTCGGCCGCCGCGGTCGACCGCATGCACAGTGGTCAGCGCTCGGACTTCGACCGGGAATTGTCGGCTCAAGGCGTCGGCAACATGCTCTGTGGTCTGCTCGGCGCACTGCCAATGACCGGCGTGATCGTGCGCAGTTCGGCCAACGTCCAGGCGGGCGCCACCACGCGAATGTCGACGATCTTCCATGGCCTGTGGTTACTGGCTTTCGTATTGCTGCTGTCCAGCGTGCTGCAAAGCATTCCGGTGGCGAGCCTGGCGGGGGTTCTGGTTTATACCGGTTTCAAACTGGTCGACCTCAAGGCCTTCCGCGGTCTGGGTCGTTATGGCCGGATGCCGATGTTCACCTACGCAGCAACAGCCCTGGCGATCATCTTCACCGACCTGCTGACCGGCGTGCTGATCGGCTTCGGCCTGACCTTGGCCAAACTGGCCTGGAAGGCTTCGCGGCTGAAAATCAGCCTGATCGATCTGCCCAAGGACGGCGAAATGGAACTGCGATTGATAGGCGCAGCGACCTTTCTCAAAGTGCCGGCGCTGACCCAGGTGCTGGGGACCATTCCGCCAGGCGCGACGGTGCATGTGCCGCTCAACAACCTGAGCTACATCGATCACTCGTGTCTGGAGTTGCTGGAGGAATGGGGTCGGGCCAATGCGGCCAAGGGATCAAAACTGTTGATTGAAGCGCGGGGGTTGAAACGCCGGTTGGAAGGGCGATTGCGCACCACGTCCGGAGTGGGTTCGGCTGCATAGAAAACAATGTGGGAGCGAGCTTGCTCGCGATGGCGATTGGTCATTCAACATTCATGTCGACTGACACACCGCAATCGCGAGCAAGCTCGCTCCCACAGGGGGATTGTGTTGATCAATGGATCAAGCCGCCGGCTGATCCAGCTCCAGGCCCACGCCTAACCGACGCGACATGCACGGCCAGCGCTTCCACGCAGCGCCAGTGTCCGGGCTGCTTAGCTTTCCACGGTAGGTTTCAACCGACTCCAGCGCGAAGCTTTCGTCGTTGAGCATCTCGTCCACCGCGTGATGTACAGCCTCATCCAGTTGGTTGGCAAACTCCTCACCGATCAGTTGGTGGGCAATCAGGTTGGCGACAGTCATGTCCAAGGGGATCAGTGGCTGGCCAAAATGCTTGATGTACAGGTCGTTGACCTCTTCGACAAAACGGTGCGCCAGATAGGCTTCGTCCAGCAGGCTGTCGAGCCCGATGTGCCCAGCCATTATCGTCGGCGGCTGGAGGAAGTACTGTTCGGCAATTTTCAGCACCGGTTTGATCTGTGACTCGATACCCGCTTCCCTGGCAACTTCATTGGCTGCATCCAGCAGATCAGGAACTTCATCGATGTAGGCGGCGACAAAACGCGTCAGCACACCATTGGCGTCCGCTTCCGGCAATTGGATGGATGGGTGTAGATGAGGCAGTTTGCTTTCCAGCTGACGAGTCAGCAGACCGGTTTCGGCTTCGTGTTGTTGGGCTTTTTGGATCTGCTCGCGCAATGCGGCGGTGTTCATGAAAACTCCAGGAAACAAAGGCAATGAAATAGGGAAGACATAACTTAGCTGGCATACGAAAAATGCTAAGACGCATTTGTCATAATTATTTCATCCTTGATACATCAAAGTTATATCGATTTGCCACCACTCGTCTGCATCCTTCTCCATTCGTGCCCTGGAACGCAAGTCCCACCTGTTTCAGATGATTTACGCCCTCACATTGCGAGGTGGCAGTCGCTGTCTATACTCGGGTGGGAATGGAGTTAGCTGATGACGCCCGACTGCACACGCAGCAAGGCTCGGCGATTCAAGTTCGTAGTCTGAAAAAGCCGCTCCCTTGCCGCAGGTGAAAGCCGGCGGGATAAAAAGAACTATAAGGGGAACCCGCAATGATGCGACATCCACACGTCTGGATGGGCCTCCTGTTGTGGTCGATTTTCAGTCAGGCACAAGCGGCCTGGACTGTGAATATGGCGCCGGGAGCGACTGAAATCAGTCACGCAGTATTTGACCTGCACATGACCATTTTCTGGATCTGTGTAGTGATCGGCATCATCGTCTTCGGCGCCATGTTCTGGTCGATGATTCTCCACCGCCGCTCGACCGGGCAGGTGGCCGCAAAATTTCATGAAAGCACCACCGTTGAAATCCTCTGGACCATCGTGCCCTTCCTGATCCTGGTGGCCATGGCGGTTCCCGCGACTGCAACCCTGATCAAGATGTACGACGCCAGTGAGCCGGATATCGATATCCAGGTCACCGGCTATCAGTGGAAGTGGCACTACAAATACCTGGGCCAGGACGTTGAGTTCTTCAGCAACCTGACCACGCCGGCCGATCAGATCCACAACAAGGAAGCCAAGGGCGAGCACTACTTGCTTGAGGTCGATAAGCCTTTGGTGCTGCCGATCGGCGCCAAGGTGCGCTTCCTGGTGACTTCGGCCGACGTCATCCATTCCTGGTGGGTGCCGGCCTTTGCGGTCAAGCGCGATGCGATTCCGGGGTTCGTCAACGAAGCCTGGACTCGCGTCGACAAGCCCGGCATTTACCGCGGTCAATGCGCTGAATTGTGCGGCAAGGACCACGGCTTCATGCCGATCGTGGTCGAGGTCAAGGAAAAGGCCGATTACGAAAAATGGCTGGCCGAGCGCAAGGCTGAAGCCCTGCAGCTCAAAGAGCTGACCAGCAAGGAATGGACCCTCGACGAGCTCAAAGAGCGCGGCGACAAGATCTATCACACCACCTGCGTCGCCTGTCACCAGGCCGAAGGTCAGGGCCTGCCGCCGATGTTCCCGGCGCTCAAGGGCTCGAAAATCGCTACCGGACCGAAAGAAGGGCACCTGAGCATTGTCTTCCACGGCAAGCCCGGCACCGCCATGGCGGCGTTCGGCAAGCAGCTCTCGGAAGTCGATATCGCAGCGGTCGTGACCTACGAACGTAACGCCTGGGGCAACAACAAGGGCGACATGGTCACCCCTAAAGAAGTGCTGGAGCTGAAACAGGCGGAAAGCAAATGACCCGGTCTATTGCGCACGTAAGGAACCCGTCGGGGCATCGCGCCCCGGTCCGCCCAGCCCATCTGTTTGCAGGAGACAGGACATGACTGCTGTAGTCGATGACCATGTTCATACCGACACCGCCCATGCCCACGGCCCCGCCAAAGGCCTGATGCGCTGGGTGCTGACCACCAACCACAAGGATATCGGCACGCTGTACCTGTGGTTCGCGTTCTCCATGTTCTTGCTCGGCGGCTCGTTCGCGATGGTGATTCGTGCCGAGTTGTTCCAGCCGGGACTGCAAATCGTCCAGCCGGAGTTCTTCAACCAGATGACCACCATGCACGGCCTGGTGATGGTCTTCGGTGCGGTGATGCCGGCCTTCGTCGGCCTCGCCAACTGGATGATCCCGTTGATGATCGGCGCGCCGGACATGGCCCTGCCACGGATGAACAACTTCAGCTTCTGGCTATTGCCAGCGGCGTTCATCCTGCTGGTATCGACCCTGTTCACTCCCGGCGGTGGACCGAACTTCGGCTGGACGTTCTACGCCCCGCTGTCGACGACCTACGCACCGGAAAGCGTGACCTTCTTCATCTTCGCCATCCACTTGATGGGGATCAGTTCGATCATGGGCGCGATCAACGTGATCGCCACCATCCTCAACCTGCGCGCCCCCGGCATGACGCTGATGAAAATGCCGCTGTTCGTCTGGACCTGGCTGATTACCGCGTTCCTGCTGATCGCGGTGATGCCGGTACTGGCCGGTTGCGTGACGATGATGCTGATGGACATCCACTTCGGCACCAGCTTCTTCAGTGCCGCCGGTGGCGGTGACCCGGTGTTGTTCCAGCACGTGTTCTGGTTCTTCGGTCACCCCGAGGTGTACATCATGATCCTGCCGGCCTTCGGTGCCGTCAGCTCGATCATTCCGGCCTTCTCACGCAAGCCGCTGTTCGGCTACACCTCGATGGTCTATGCGACAGCGAGTATCGCGTTCCTGTCGTTCATCGTCTGGGCGCACCACATGTTCGTGGTCGGCATTCCGTTGGTGGGCGAGTTGTTCTTCATGTACGCCACGCTGCTGATCGCGGTGCCGACCGGAGTGAAGGTGTTCAACTGGGCCAGCACCATGTGGCAAGGCTCGCTGACCTTCGAGACACCGATGCTGTTTGCGGTGGCGTTCGTGATCCTGTTTTCCATCGGCGGTTTCTCCGGGTTGATGCTGGCCATCGCCCCGGCGGACTTCCAGTACCAGGACACCTACTTTGTGGTCGCGCACTTCCACTATGTATTGGTACCGGGGGCGATCTTTGGGATCTTCGCCTCGGCCTACTACTGGCTGCCGAAATGGACCGGCCACATGTACGACGAAACCCTCGGCAAGCTGCACTTCTGGCTCTCGTTCATCGGCATGAACCTGGCGTTCTTCCCGATGCACTTCGTGGGGCTGGCGGGCATGCCGCGGCGGATTCCCGACTACAACCTGCAGTTCGCCGACTTCAACATGGTGTCGTCGATCGGCGCGTTCATGTTCGGCGCCACGCAGATCTTCTTCCTGTTCATCGTGATCAAGACCATCCGTGGTGGCCCGCCAGCACCGGCCAAACCATGGGATGGGGCCGAAGGCCTGGAATGGAGCATCCCGTCGCCGGCGCCGTATCACACCTTCACCACGCCACCGGAAGTGAAATGAACGCTGTAGCCCTCGAGGCCCACCACCATGGCTGACTCAATTTCGTTGAAGAAACTGGTCACTCGCCTGCTGATGGTGGTGGTGGCGATGTTTGTCTTCGGGTTTGCCCTGGTGCCGATCTACGACGTGATGTGCAAGGCGTTCGGCATCAACGGCAAGACCGGCGGACAGTACGAGGGCGAGCAAACGGTCGACACCTCGCGGCAGGTTCGCGTGCAGTTTCTGTCGACCAATTCCGCCGACATGTCCTGGGACTTCTACCCCAAAGGCGATGAACTGGTGGCGAATCCGGGGGCGGTGAACGAGATGATTTTCATCGCCCATAACCCGACCGATCGCCCGATGAGCGCCCAGGCGGTTCCGAGCATCGCACCCAGCGCTGCGGCGGCGTACTTTCACAAGACCGAATGTTTCTGCTTTACCCAGCAAGTGCTGCAGCCCGGTCAACGGATCGAGATGCCGGTACGTTTCATCGTTGACCGTGACATGCCCAAGGATGTGAAGCACCTGACGCTTTCCTACACGCTGTTCGATATCACCGCACGTCATCCACCCCCAGCTGTTGCTGCAAACACTGGTGGCTAGGCGTTAAAGCGTGCCCGATAAGGAGAACAATAAATGGCAACTCATGAGCATTATTACGTTCCGGCACAGAGCAAATGGCCGATCATTGCCACGGTCGGCATGTTCGTCACCGTGTTCGGCCTGGCCACCTGGTTCAACGACCTGAAGGCGGCGCGGCCGGAGTCCCACGGCCCGCTGATCTTTTTCGTCGGTGGCCTGCTGGTGGCCTACATGCTGTTCGGCTGGTTCGGTACGGTGATAAAGGAAAGCCGCCAGGGGTTGTACAGCGCACAGATGGATCGCTCGTTCCGCTGGGGCATGAGCTGGTTCATCTTCTCGGAGGTGATGTTCTTCATCGCGTTCTTCGGCGCGCTGTTTTATGTGAGAACTATTTCTGGCCCGGCGCTCGGGGGTGAAGGGGCCAAAGGCGTCGCTCATATGCTCTGGCCTAATTTCGAGTTCGTCTGGCCGTTGCTGAACAACCCTGATTCGAAACTGTTTCCGCCGCCCAAGGATGTCATCAGTCCCTGGGGCCTGCCGTTGCTCAACACAGTCCTGCTGGTGAGTTCCAGCGTCACCGTGACCATCGCTCACCACGCCTTGAAAAAGGGCCATCGCGGCGCGCTGAAAATCTGGCTGGCGCTCACCGTGCTGCTGGGCTGCGCGTTCCTTGGTTTCCAGGCCGAAGAATACATACACGCCTACCACGAACTGGGCCTGACGCTCGGTTCGGGCATCTACGGCGCGACCTTCTTCATGCTCACCGGTTTCCACGGCGCCCACGTGACCATCGGCACCATCATCCTGTTTGTGATGTTGATGCGGGTCATGCGCGGGCACTTCGACGCCGATCATCAGTTCGCATTTGAAGCGGCGAGTTGGTACTGGCACTTCGTGGACGTGGTGTGGATCGGGCTTTTCGTTTTCGTCTACGTGCTCTGAGGCTCTTGACTTAAAGAGCTACCAAGGTGCGTGCGACACCAACTGGCCGCTGAAAAAACCCCAGGCAATCAAGCCGACGGTAATGGCGGCCAGCGCCACACGAACACTCAAGGCAATGACGAGGCGGTTCGAGCGGCTGTCGTCCTTGACCAGAAAAAACAGGCCGCTGAACAGGCTGACAACCGTGGCAATCAGCATCAGGACGATGGCTGCTTTGAGCATGGTGAGACTCCGGGGGAAAGGCGATGCACTTGAGTATAGCTATCGCGACTACCGACTTTCTGGCGACGCCATGAAGCGTTTTCGGCCGGGCATCGTGCCGACCCTGGTGGTCGCAGTGTTGTTGCCCATGCTGGTGTCACTCGGGTTCTGGCAATTGAGCCGGGGCGCAGAGAAAAGCGCGCTGCTGCAAAGCTACACCGAGCGCCGTGCCGCTGAACCGATGGCCAGCACCGAGCTGCAACCTACCGCAGATCCGGCCTTCCGCCGGGTTCACCTGCACGGCCAGTTCGATGCCGCACACAGCCTGTTGCTGGATAACCGTCAGCGCGACGGCAAGGTTGGCGTCGAACTGCTGCAACCGTTTCAGGATCAGGCGACCGGGCTCTGGCTGCTGGTCAATCGCGGCTGGCTGCCGTGGCCGGATCGCCGCACCCCACCGCAATTCACCACACCGGCTCAGGCCTTGAGTCTCGTGGCCTGGGTCTACGTCTCCCCCGGCGCCACCTTCCAATTGCACGCCGACCCGAACACCACGACCTGGCCACAACTGATCACCGCGGTCGAACCGGCCAGGCTCTGGACGGCGCTGGATCGCGAAGGTTTTGCCTACGAATTACGCGCAGAAAGCGGTCCCGCGACTTACCAGGCTGATTGGCCGGTAGTCGCCATGGGACCGGAAAAACACCTGGCTTATGCCGTGCAGTGGTTCGCCATGTCGATCGCCCTGTTCGGCCTCTATCTCTATCTCGGCTGGCACAACGCAAAGGAGAAACACCATGGGAGCGGCCATGAATCCACCCAGCATGTCTGAGGCAAAAACGCCGGCGAGTCGGCGTAAAGGTCGTTTGCAGTTGCTGCTGATCCTGCTTGGGGTGATCGGTCCGATGATCCTCGCCACCGGCATGTACAAATTGCAGTTCTGGGTGCCGGAAGGTCGCAGCTATCACGGCGAACTGATCGGCAACGGCCAGACCCGCGCCGACCTTGGCGTGCAGGCACAGGAGGATCGTTGGCAGATACTGGTGACCGCGCCCAAGGATTGCTCGGTGGACTGCCAGCAACTGGTGTATCTGGCGCGGCAGATCCAGATCGGCCTCGGCCGTGATGCCGGGCGCGCCAGTCATGCCTTGGCTGCGGCACAACCGCTGAGCAGTGAATACGACGCCAAGCTGACGCGCGAGTATCCTCAATTGCAGCGCTATCCACTGAGCCTGACCGACTTCCAGAAAACTGCCGGCGACAAGGCTGTGCCGCAGCTGTGGATCATCGATCCGCATGGCAATCTGGTGCTGCGCTACGACCCGACGGTGAAAGGTAAGGATCTGCTCAACGACCTGCGCCATTTGCTGAAACTGTCGAACATCGGATAAGGGCATCGTCATGGCCAAACCTGGATTTCGCCTCGCGCTGTTTGCCACCTTGCTGGCACTGATTGTGGTGTTGCTCGGCGCCTACACCCGCCTGACCCACGCCGGCCTCGGCTGCCCGGACTGGCCGGGTTGCTATGGCTTTATCAGCGTGCCCAAAGGCGAAGTTCAATTGGCCCATGCCGAACTGCATTTTCCCGACGCTCCCGTCGAAGCCCATAAGGGCTGGAACGAGATGATTCACCGCTACTTCGCCGGCACGCTGGGGCTGTTGATCTCGGTGCTGGCGGGTCGCGCGTGGGTTCATCGTCGTCATCCGGGGCAACCGGTGAAGTTGCCGTTGTTTTTGCTGGCAGTGGTGATTGCCCAAGCGGCATTCGGCATGTGGACGGTGACGCTCAAGCTCTGGCCGCAAGTGGTGACCGGGCATTTGCTCGGCGGCTTTGCGACGTTGAGCCTGCTATTTTTGCTGACGTTGCGATTGTCCGGCGTGTTGCCGGCGCTGACCGTGCCACGGCGTTTGCAGTACTGGGCGACCGCCGGATTGCTGCTGGTGATCCTGCAAATCGCCTTGGGTGGATGGGTCAGTTCCAACTACGCGGCGGTGGCCTGTATCGACTTCCCGACCTGCCACGGGCAATGGCTGCCGCCTGCGGACTTCGCCAACGGTTTTCACCTGACCCAACACATCGGCCCCAATTACCTCGGCGGGCAACTGGACAGCGATGCCCGCACGGCGATTCATCTGACTCACCGCATCGGCGCTTTGCTGGTGACCCTGGTGCTGCTCGGGTTGGCGTGGCAACTGAAGGTGGTCGGCATGACTCGCCTGGCGGGGTTGGTGCTGATCGCCCTCGCCGCGCAAATCACCCTCGGCATCAGCAATGTGCTGTTTCACCTGCCGCTGCCAGTGGCCGTCGCGCATAACGCGGGCGGCGCCGCACTGTTGCTGACGATGGTGCTGGTCAATTATCACGCGCGAACCAGTCTGGTTCGGGTCAAGCAGCAACCCCCTGCACGCTGGCGGTTCAGCCCGCGTAAACACTCAGCCGGGCCCATAACAATAAAAGGAGAGATGCCATGGCGACTCTGATCGGCGCACGTCACAGTCAGGCGATCTGGCGTGACTACCTGGAGCTGACCAAACCGAAAGTGGTGGTGCTGATGCTCATCACTTCGCTGGTCGGCATGTTCCTCGCGACCCGCGCCGGGGTGCCGTGGACGGTGCTGGTGTTCGGCAATCTGGGGATCGCGTTGTGTGCCGGTGGTGCGGCGGCGGTCAACCATGTGGTGGACCGGCGGATCGATGCGGTCATGGCCCGCACGCACAAACGTCCCCTGGCCGAAGGCCGGGTGTCACCGGCGGCCGCGCTGACGTTTGCTTTGGTATTGGCGGTGCTTGGGCAAGCCATACTGTTGGCCTTCACCAATCCACTGACGGCGTGGCTGACCCTGGCCTCGCTGCTCGGCTATGCGGTGGTCTACACCGGTTTCCTGAAACGCGCGACGCCGCAAAACATCGTCATCGGTGGACTGGCCGGCGCTGCCCCGCCACTGCTCGGCTGGACCGCCGCCACCGGCCACGTCAGCGCCGAACCACTGTTACTGGTGCTGATCATCTTCGCCTGGACCCCGCCGCACTTCTGGGCGCTGGCCATTCACCGCAAAGAGGAATACGCCAAGGCCGACATTCCGATGCTGCCGGTGACTCATGGCGAGCACTACACCAAAGTTCATATCCTGCTTTATACCTTCGTGCTGCTGGCCGTCAGCCTGATGCCGTACGTGATCCATATGAGCGGCGTGCTCTACCTGATTTGCGCGCTGGGACTGGGCGCGAGGTTTCTGCAATGGGCCATCGTGCTGTACCGTGGCACTCGGCCGCACGCGGCGATCAACACGTTCAAGTACTCTATTTATTACTTGTTCCTGCTGTTTATCGCGTTGCTCGTAGACCACTACTTACTGTTGAACCTATGACTCGAACCCAGAAAACCATCTTCATCCTCGTTGCCCTGATCGCGCTGGTCCTGGGCCTGACCATCAACAAAGTGCTGTCCGGCAAAGGCCAGGGCGACCCGACGGCGCTGATCGATGCCGGGATCATTCTGCTACCGCAAAGCCGCAACCTGCCGAACGTGACGATGACCGACCAGAACGGCAAACCGGTGGCGGTCAACGAGCTGAAAGACAAATGGTCACTGCTGTTCTTCGGCTACACCTTCTGCCCGGACATCTGCCCGACCACCCTCGCCCAACTGCGTCAGATCAAGAGCGAACTGCCGCCAGAGGCGGTGGCCAAGTTGCAGATCATTCTGGTCAGCGTCGACCCGAATCGCGATACACCGCAGCAGCTCAAGCAGTACCTGGGCTACTTCGATCCGCAGTTCCAAGGGCTGACGGCTTCGTCGGTTGAAGACATCCAGAAACTGGCCAACGCGGTGAGTATTCCGTTCATTCCGGCGGACACCAGCAAGCCGAATTACACCGTCGATCACAGCGGCAACCTGGCGGTGATCGGGCCGGACGGGACGCAGCGTGGGTTCATTCGGGCGCCGTTGAACAACGTGAAATTGGTGGCGCAGTTGCCGGTGATGCTTAACCGTAAATAAGTAAACACCGCGTACCCCCTGTAGGAGTGAGCCTGCTCGCGATTGCGGCCTGACCTTCAACATCAATGTTGGCAGTGATTGCGCTATCGCGAGCAAGCTCGCTCCTACAGGGGATGGTGTTTCAGGCATAAAAAAATGGGGCGCATTCAATGCGCCCCATTTTTCGTTACAGCAACAGATCAGAACGCTGGCAATACCGCGCCTTTGTACTTCTCGAGGATGAAGGCTTTCACTTCCGGGCTGTGCAGGGCAGCAATCAGCTTCTTCATCGCTTCGCTGTCCTTGTCGTCTGGACGAGCAACGAGGATGTTCACGTAAGGCGAGTCGTTGCCTTCGATGACCAGCGCGTCCTTGGACGGATCAAGCTTGGCTTCCAGCGCGTAGTTGGTGTTGATCAGCGCCAGGTCGACCTGGGTCAGCACGCGCGGAATGGTCGCGGCTTCCAGTTCACGGAATTTCAGGTCCTTGGTGTTCTCGGTGATGTCCTTCACGGTCGCGAGGATGTTGTTCGAATCCTTCAACTTGATCAGGCCAGCCTTCGCCAGCAGCAACAGCGCACGGCCGCCGTTGGTGGCGTCGTTCGGGATCACCACGTTGGCGCCGCCGGGCAGCTCGGTCAGTGCTTTGTACTTGCTGGAGTAAGCGCCCAGCGGTTCCAGGTGCACACCGGCAACGGCCACCAGGTTGGTACCCTTGGCCTTGTTGAATTCATCGAGGTACGGTTGGTGCTGAAAGAAGTTGGCGTCCAGACGTTTTTCGGCCACCTGTACGTTCGGCTGGATGTAGTCGGTGAAGACTTTGACCTTCAGGTCCACGCCTTCTTTGGCCAGGGCCGGTTTCACGAATTCGAGGATTTCTGCGTGCGGAACCGGGGTGGCCGCGACGGTCAGGGTTTCATTGGCCTGAGCAGAGAACGCTGCAACGGCTGCGAACGCGACGAGTAGTTTTTTCATTCAGCTAACTCCTTGTGAGACGCCGGTCTTCGGCGCCTGCCAGCGAATGGCCGGCTCAATTGTCAATTACGAGAACGCTTTATTTCCTGGAGAAATGCACAACCAACTTGTCGCCAACGGTTTGCAGAACCTGAACGATCACCAGCAGCAACATTACCGTCACGACCATCACATCAGGCTGGAAACGCTGGTAGCCGAAACGGATCGCCAGGTCGCCCAAACCACCCGCGCCAACCACACCCGCCATCGCCGTGTAGGACACCAGTGTAATGGCTGTCACCGTAATCGCTGCGAAGATGCCCGGGCGGGCTTCCGGCAGCAAGGCATTGGTGATGATCTGCCGCGTCGTCGCGCCCATGGCCTGGGTCGCCTCGATGATGCCGCGATCCACTTCACGCAGGGCGGTTTCCACCAGTCGCGCGAAGAATGGCGTAGCGCCCACCACCAGCGGTGGAATCGCGCCGGCGACACCCAGGGACGTACCGGTGATCAACACCGTGAACGGAATCATCACGATCAGCAGAATGATGAACGGCAGCGAACGCAGGATGTTCACCACCAGCGACAGCATCGCGTAGACGCCTTTGGCTTCCAGCAACTGACGCGGGCTGCAGAGGAACAACAGCACGCCCAGGGGCAGACCGAGCAAAACGGTGAACAACAGCGAACCGAAGAGCATCAGAAAGGTATCGCCGGTGGCCAGCCAGATTTCGAACCAGTCGATATTGACGAAGAAACTTGCCAGGACTTCCATTAGCGCAAGACCTCCATGTGGACTTCAGCTGCGGTGAAGTGGGCGAACGCCGCTTCCATGTCGCCACCGGTAACGGCCAGGGTCAACTGCCCGTAGGGCACGTCTTTGATGCGGTCGATACGACCGGCCAGGATGCTGTAGTCCACACCCGTTTCACGAGCGACGGTGCCCAGTAGCGGTGCGTAGGTCGCTTCGCCCTGGAAGGTCAGACGCACGATGCGGCCCGGCACGTGAGCGAAGTCGTCGCGCTGTTCGCTTTCGTCGATCTGCTCGTCTTCTTGCACGAAGCGCTTGGTGGTCGGGTGCTTCGGATGCAGGAACACCTCGGCCACCGAACCTTGCTCGACGATCACGCCAGCGTCCATCACCGCGACCTGGTCGCAGACCCGGCGGATCACGTCCATCTCGTGGGTGATCAACACGATGGTCAGCTTCAGCTCGCGATTGATCTCGGCCAACAATTGCAGGACCGACGCAGTGGTCTGCGGGTCCAGCGCGCTGGTGGCTTCGTCGCACAGCAGGATTTTCGGCTTGGTTGCCAGGGCGCGGGCAATGCCGACGCGCTGCTTCTGGCCACCGGACAACTGCGCCGGGTACTTTTTGGCGTGGTCGGACAGGCCGACCCGCTTCAGCAATTCGGCCACACGCCGGTCGATCTCGCTGCGCGACAGTTCACCGGCCAGGGTCAGTGGCAGCGCGACGTTGTCGGCCACGGTCTTGGACGCCAGCAAGTTGAAGTGCTGGAAAATCATCCCGACTTGCTGACGGAAGCGCCGCAGGCTGTTGGCGTCGAGCGCGGTGACTTCTTCGCCGTCGACGAATATCTTGCCGCCACTGGACTCTTCCAGGCGATTGATCAGACGCAGCAGGGTACTTTTTCCCGCACCGGAATGGCCGATCAGACCGAAGACCTGTCCGTTCTCAATCGTCAGACTGGTCGGATGCAGGGCGGGAATATCCTTACCGGCGACGCGGTAGGTTTTGTGGACGTTTTGAAACTCGATCACGTAGCGAACCTTGTGGGGCGCGTTGGAAAAGGATCAGCGGTTAGCCGGGCGCGCATTTTAGCCTGTCCGTATAGAGGTTATTAGCATTTATTCCGCATTCAACCTTCCATTTGGCAATAACGCGATCAAAGGTTAGAAAAAAGGAACGGCGCAAATCGTCATCAGTCACTAATTAGGCAACTCGAAAACGCCCTCGGTCCGTGCCTGGGGTATTGCTCAAGAGTCCTGGCTACGGCGGGAATCGCAACGAGGAGTTTTGTCTGATGAGTACTAAAAAACCTGCCGCAACCAAAAGCGCACTGGCCGGGACCGATACCCCGGACCGCGGGAACACCAATACCAAGCTCGACAGCCTGGAGCCATTTCGCTCCGACGCCACTGAACAGGCCCTGCGTACCAATCAGGGCGTGAAAGTCTCAGACAACCAGAACACGTTGAAGGCCGGCGCCCGCGGGCCATCGTTGCTGGAAGATTTCATCATGCGTGAAAAGATCACGCACTTTGACCATGAACGCATCCCCGAGCGCATCGTCCACGCGCGCGGCACCGGTGCTCACGGCTACTTCCAGAGCTATGAAACCCATTCCGTGCTGACCAAGGCCGGATTCCTACAAGACCCCAGTCAAAAAACCCCGGTCTTCGTCCGCTTCTCCACGGTGCAGGGCCCTCGTGGGTCGGGCGATACCGTGCGGGACGTACGAGGTTTCGCGGTGAAGTTTTTCACCGACGAAGGCAACTTCGACCTGGTGGGCAACAACATGCCGGTGTTTTTCATTCAGGATGCGATCAAGTTTCCTGACTTCGTGCATGCGGTGAAACCCGAGCCGCACAATGAGATACCCACCGGCGGTTCAGCTCACGACACCTTTTGGGATTTTGTCTCTCTGGTACCGGAGTCGGCGCACATGGTGATCTGGACCATGTCCGACCGGGCGATCCCGAAAAGCCTGCGCAGCATGCAAGGCTTCGGCGTGCACACCTTCCGCCTGATCAATGCCGAAGGTAAATCGCGCTTCGTCAAATTTCACTGGCGCCCCACGGCCGGGACCTGTTCGCTGGTGTGGGATGAAGCGCAAAAACTCGCCGGTAAAGACACGGATTACCACCGTCGCGATCTCTGGGAGTCGATCGAGATGGGCGATTACCCGCAATGGGAACTGGGCGTGCAGATCATCGAGGAGGAGAACGAACATAAATTCGACTTCGACATCCTCGACCCGACCAAGCTGATCCCGGAAGAACTGGTGCCGATCACCCCACTGGGCAAAATGACCCTCAATCGTAACCCCGACAACTTCTTCGCCGAAACCGAACAGGTCGCCTTCTGCCCTGGGCATATCGTGCCGGGGATCGACTTTTCCAACGATCCATTGCTGCAAGGCCGGCTGTTTTCCTACACCGATACGCAGATCAGCCGACTTGGCGGGCCGAACTTTCACGAGATCCCGATCAATCGCCCCGTGGCACCGTTCCACAATGGTCAACGGGATGCGCTGCATCGCACCACCATCGACAAGGGCCGCGCGTCCTACGAGCCGAACTCCATTGATAGCGGCTGGCCAAAAGAAACACCGCCGGCAGCCCAGGATGGCGGCTTCGAAAGTTATCCGGAGCGCATCGACGCCAACAAGATCCGCCAGCGCAGCGATTCATTCAGCGACCACTTCTCCCAGGCGCGCCTGTTTTTCAACAGCATGAGCAAGCACGAGCAGGAACACATCATCTCGGCTTACAGCTTCGAGCTGGGCAAGGTTGAGCGGGCGCTCATCCGCACGCGCCAGGTGAATGAGATTCTGGCCAACATCGATCTGGAATTGGCCAAGCGCGTGGCGCAGAACCTGGGGTTGCCAGCGCCGAAAGCCGGGACGGTCGAAGTACGCAAAACCTCACCGGATCACTCGCCGGCCCTGAGTCAGGCCAACTTGCTGCCAGCGGATATCAAAACCCGCAAAGTGGCAATCCTGGCGGCCAATGGCGTCGATGGTGCAGCGATTGATGCCATGAAGAACGCGCTGAAGGCCGAGGGTGCGCACGCCAAACTGCTCGGCCCGACGTCTGCGCCAGTGACGACTGCCGATGGCAAAGCATTGCCGGTCGATGCGTCGATGGAGGGCTTACCTTCAGTGGCGTTCGATGCGGTGTTTGTGCCCGGCGGCGCGGCGTCGATCAAGGCGTTGAGCACTGATGGTGTGGCGCTGCATTACGTGTTGGAGGCGTACAAGCACTTGAAGGCGATTGCGCTGCAGGGCGAGGCCAAACAGTTACTGGATGTGTTGAAGCTGGAGGCTGATGCAGGGTTGATCGTGGGGGCGGATGCGAAGTTGATCAAACCGTTTTTTGCCGCGATCGGGCAACATCGGGTGTGGGACAGGGAGCCGAAAGCCAAGGCGATTCCGGCTTAAGGATTTGTATCGATGGCAAGGACGCCTTCGCAAGCAAGCCCGCTCCCACATTTGATCTCAGTTGGTTACAGAAATTGCGTACACAGGAGATCAAATGTGGGAGCGGGCTTGCTCGCGAAGCTTTTAGGGTTTACGCGGACTCAAGACCATCTGCGCAGGCACGTTGCGCAGAATCTGCTTCTCCAGATTCAGGTCAAAATCCGCATCGAGTCGCTTAACTCGCTTGGTCAGCAACGTGGTCAACCAAGGGAAGTCCTGGGTGCGTGGCGCCTGAATGCTCACGTCGCACTGGTAATTCACTACATCGGCGGCGATCGCATCCAGTTGACGACGAAGTTTCGTCATATCAGTCAGGTTCAACGCAACTGTGGTGCTTTCAGCCGTCGGATCAATGACCTTGGCCTGTGGCTTGGCTTCGGCAGCCATGAGCGCCGCTTCGGCTCTATCCAGCTCGGCTTTGCGGGCATCGACGATGGCATTGTTCAGCCCACCGGTCAGCGCCGGAGCCTTGGGCATCAACGCCCGGGCGCGGCTCAGCGCAGTGGCAGCGGCATTCACATCGCCTTTTTGCAGCACGATCTGACTGCGGCGCAGATAGGCTTCGGCCAGTTGCCGCTGGTATTGCTCAAGGGATTGATCATTGGGCGACTCGGCCTGCAAGGCAGCGAGTTGATCTTCGGCAGTCGCCAGCTCACTGCTGGCAAGGCTTTGTTGCAGCTGTGCGATGGCCGTGGCCCGTGCACCGGTAGCCTCGGGGGCCGCCGGTGGCGTGCTTTGACAAGCGCCCAGTAGCAGCGAAAATGCGACAAGGAGCAGATAACGGGAGGCGAACGGCTTCATTCCTGCGACTCTCTATTTGCGCAAAAAACGAGCAAGTCTACACCCCTCGACGGGGCAGGACAAAACTCAGCAGAAACAGTGCGGCGGCCGTCACAACAATCGATGGGCCCGCCGGGGTGTCCTTGAACCACGACAGCGACAGCCCGCCACAGACCGCGAGCATGCCCAGCAGGCTCGCGCCCAGTGCCATCTGCTCCGGTGACCGGGCGTGACGTTGTGCCGCAGCCGCCGGGATGATCAGCAAGGACGTAATCAGCAACACACCGACGATTTTCATCGCCACTGCGATCACCACAGCGATCAGCAACATCAGGGTCAGGCGCAACGCCGCCACCGGCAGACCTTCAACCCTGGCCAATTCTTCGTGCACCGTGATTGCCAGCAATGGCCGCCACAACGTCACCAGCAAGGCCAGAACGGCCGCGCTACCACCGAGTATCCAGGCCAGATCGGTCGGGCTGATCGCCAGCAAATCGCCGAACAGATAAGCCATCAGGTCGATCCGCACTTCGTGCATGAAGCTTAGTACGACCAAACCCAAAGAGAGCGTGCTCGGTGCGAGAATTCCCAAAAGCGTGTCGGACGCCAGTGGCTGGCGTTGTTGCAAGGTCACCAGCAACACCGCCAACAGCAGGCAGCCCACGGTGACCGCAACGGTCGGGCTGACATCCAGCAGAAAACCCAGCGCCACGCCGAGCAGCGCGGCATGGGAAAGGGTGTCGCCGAAATAGGCCATGCGCCGCCAGACCACGAACGAACCCAGCGGGCCCGCGACCAATGCCAGGGCCAGACCTGCAAGCAGGGCGTAGAGCAGAAAATCAGCCATGCTTGCAGCTATCTCCGTGAACGTGGGTAGGGGCCGACGGGGCCGCGCTGACCACCGAGCCATGCAAGTCATGGGCGTGGTCGTGATGGTGGTGATAAATCGCCAGGCTTTGTGCGTTCTTTCCGAACAGCTCGACGAAAGCCGGATCGCCGCTGACTTGCTCAGGGTGCCCGGAGCAGCAGACGTGACGGTTGAGGCAGACCACCTGGTCAGTGGTGCTCATGACCAGGTGCAGATCGTGGGACACCATCAACACGCCGCAACCGTGGCGGTCGCGCAATCGTGTGATCAGGCTGTAGAGCTCGGCCTGACCGGCCACATCGACGCCTTGCACAGGTTCGTCGAGCACCAGCAGTTCCGGCTCACGCAGCAATGCCCGGGCCAGCAGCACGCGCTGCATTTCGCCACCGGAAACACTTTGCACCGGGCTGTCGATCACCTGTTCGGCGCCGACTTCCTTGAGTGCCGCCAAGGCCATGGCGCGGTCCACGCCCGGTACCAGACGCAAGAAGCGCAGCACCGACAGCGGCAGCGTCGGATCGACGTGAAGTTTTTGCGGCATGTAACCGACCCGCAGTTTCGGCTTGCGCCACACGCTGCCGCTGTCTGGCTTCAACAGACCGAGTACAGCGCGCACCAGCGTGGTCTTGCCGGCGCCGTTAGGGCCGATCAGGGTGACGATCTGCCCCGGCTCGACGCTCAGCTCGATGTTATCCAGCACGTTTTGCCCGGCAAAGGTGACGGCAACCTGCTCGAGGCGGATCAGCGCGTTGCTCATCACCCCTGGCAACCTGAGCAGAGGCCGACCACTTCAACGGTCTGGCCCTCGACGACAAATCCGACATCCTTGGCGCTACTGATGATCGCGTCACTGATGGATTTCTGTTCGAGCTCGATGGCGGCGTGGCATTCGCGGCAAATCAGGAACTGGCCCTGGTGGGCGTGCCCCGGCTGATTGCAGCCGACGAAGGCGTTCAGCGAGGAGATGCGGTGTACGAGGCCGTTTTCCAGCAGGAAATCCAGCGCACGGTACACGGTCGGCGGCGCCGCACGGCGGCCGTCCTGCTCGCTGAGTACCGCGAGAATGTCGTAGGCACCCAACGGTTTGTGGCTTTGCCAGACCAGTTCCAGCACCCGCCGGCGCAAGGCGGTCAGGCGCAGACCTTGACGTGCGCACAGAACATCGGCCTCAGACAATGCGCTATGAACGCAATGAGAGTGGTCGTGGGGACGGCTGGCAATCGGTGTTTTAGGCATGAGCGGCGACGAGTTTTGTGAGAGACGTTATTATGTTACCCGTTCTCGCCTCTTCGAGTGGTCATCGTGTCCCGACTTTTTTCTATCTTTGTCGCATTTGTCGCAAGTTTTCTGCTGATCAGTTCAGCTCAAGCCGAAGTCAAGGTTCTCACCAGTATCAAGCCTCTACAGCTGATCGCCGCGGCGGTGCAGGACGGTGTGGCGATTCCGGAAGTCTTGCTGCCGCCCGGCGCCTCGCCTCATAACTATGCCTTGCGCCCATCCGACGTACGGAAGGTGCAATCAGTGGATCTGCTTTACTGGATCGGTCCGAGCATGGAAGGTTTCCTGCCCCGCGTGCTGAATGGTCGTACGCTGCCCAGCATCGCCGTGCAGGATTTACCGGGCCTGAAACTGCGACATTTCGCCGAAGATAGTCACTCCCACGCTGAAGAAGCCGACGAGCATGATCACGATCACCGTCCCGGCAGCCTGGATGCCCACTTGTGGCTTTCGCCGGTCAACGCCCGTGTCATCGCCACAAAAATGGCCGCAGACCTGAGCGCAGCCGATCCGGCCAATGCCGCGCGCTATCAGAGTAACCTCAAGGCGTTCGATGAGCGTCTGGATGCCATGGATCTTCGCTTGAAGGCGCGTCTGGCCGGCATCGCGGGCAAACCGTACTTCGTATTCCACGAGGCCTTCGACTACTTCGAAGACGCCTACGGCCTCAAGCACACCGGCGTATTCAGCGTCGCCGCCGAGGTCCAGCCCGGCGCCCAGCACGTCGCGGCGATGCGCACTCGATTGCAGGAAGTCGGCAAAACCTGTGTGTTCAGCGAACCGCCTCTGCGTCCGCGCCTGGCGGAAACCCTGGTGGCCGGTCTGCCGGTGAAGCTGGCGGAACTGGACGCGCTGGGCGGGTACACGCCGGCGACCGCTCAGGGGTATGAGCAGGTGCTGGAGAAGTTGGGGAATGATTTGGCGGGGTGTCTGGAGTCGTTGTAACCGACACAAAACCTGTGGGAGCGAGCTTGCTCGCGATGGCGGCATTACTTTCAGCATCAATGTTGACTGAACCGGCGCTATCGCGAGCAAGCTCGCTCCCACAGGGACTTCAGTGATCCCACCCCTTATCTGACTGGCAATTTAAAGGGCGAACGGCAGCGGCGTGCTGACTTTCTGCCGCTGCGCCAGACGCTGCTGAAACTCCATCGGATCGTGAATCAACACATCCTGCCCGGCAAACGACTCGGCGGCGATCAACCGCGACAACCAGAACCGCACACACGCCACTCGCAGCATGGTCGGCCACAACTCCGCCTCGGCCGCCGTGAACGGTCGCAGCGCTGCATAAGCACCGAGCAACGCCCTCGCCCGTGGCCCGTCGATCAACCCGCTCTCGTCCGAACACCAGTCGTTCAAGGCGATCGCCACGTCGTAGAGCATCGGCCCCGAACACGCATTGTAGAAGTCGATCAACCCGGTCAGGTGAGTGCCTTCGAACATCGCGTTATCGCGGAACAGGTCGGCGTGGATGTTAGCTCGCGGCAGCGCCAGAATTTTCGTCTTCTGCTGTGTGATTTCGTCCAGCGCCCGCTGCAGCAGATCGCTTTGCTCGGCATTGAGGTGCGACAGCAACTGCGTGCCCTCTTCCAGCATCCAGTCCAGGCCGCGATCGGTCTTGCGCTTGATCATGTTGGCCTGGGTCGCCAGATGCAGATGGCCGAGCAACTCGCCCACCTGAGCGCAATGCTGCGCATTGGCTTCCTTGATGTGTTTGCCAGCCAGACGTGGCTGCAACAGCGCAGGTTTGCCGGCGAGTTCGCGCAAGGCGACGCCGTCGGTAGTGCGCAAGGCATAAGGCACGGGCAGGTCGGCGTCATGCAGCACGTCGAGCAGTTCTATGAAGAACGGCATTTCCTGAACGGGACCACGCTCAACCAGGGTCAGGACAAATTCGCCCTGCTCCAGGCTGATAAAGAAATTGGTGTTTTCGCTACCGGCGGCAATCCCCTGGAAATCAAGCAGGCGGCCGAGCCCGTAAGGGGCGAGAAAGGTTTCCAGCTCGGGCCGAGCCAGCGGGGTGAACACAGACATGTTTGAACTGCCAGTACGGGCGCCGCTGCTTGAGCCAGCGCCGATTGAAATTAAGAAACTACTTCCACTCAAAGATCTTCCACGAAGGAATCAGCATATCCGGCTGATCCGAGCGGATGAAGTTTGCATCGGTCCCGTCCGCGCGCACCAGAAAATACGGCGGTGCGCCCTTCGGTGTGACCTTGATCGCATACAGGAAACCGTTTTGGCGGTACTCCTGGATGGTTTTATCCCCTTCCGTGCGGATAGTGACTTCCGGCTCCGATGTCGGGGCCCCATCCGCCGCCATGACGGACAGTGGAACGGTTGCAAACAAGCCAGCCAGCAACAGGCGATTTAGTGTGCGCATGATAACCTTGTCCCTTTGTCGTCAACGGTCCCGCTATTCTAGCGCCGGACCCGCCGAAAAGGTTGATCCTGCTCATGAGCCAAGCCCCCCTCGTCCTGGTGGACGGTTCTTCTTACCTGTACCGCGCCTTTCACGCCCTCCCACCGCTGACCACGTCCAAAGGTCTGCCGACCGGTGCGGTCAAGGGCGTATTGAACATGCTCAAGAGCCTGCGCAAGCAGTATCCGGAAAGTCCGTTCGCCGTGGTGTTCGACGCCAAGGGTGGGACATTTCGCGATGACATGTACGCCGAATACAAGGCCAACCGCCCGAGCATGCCCGACGACATGCGTGTTCAGATCGAGCCGCTGCACCAGAGCGTGATCGCCCTGGGCTTCCCGCTCCTGTGCGTCGAAGGCGTTGAAGCCGATGACGTGATCGGCACCCTGGCCCGCAGCAGCGCAGCGGCCGACCGTCCGGTGGTGATCTCCACCGGCGACAAGGACATGGCACAGCTGGTCGACGGCCACATTACCTTGGTCAATACCATGACCGGTAGCGCGCTGGACGTGGAGGGCGTGAAGGAGAAATTCGGCGTCGCTCCCGAGCAGATCATCGACTACCTGGCACTCATGGGCGATTCTTCCGACAACATTCCGGGCGTTCCGGGCATTGGCCCGAAGACCGCTTCCGGCTTGTTAGTCGGCGTGAACGGTGGCCTGACCGAGCTCTATGCGCAGCTCGATATCGTCCCGACCCTGCCGATTCGCGGGGCCAAAACCCTGCCCGCCAAGCTCGAAGAGCACAAGGAGATGGCGTTTCTCTCCTATCAATTGGCAACCATCAAGATCGACGTACCGCTGGATATCGGCCTCGACGACCTGCAAATGGGCAAGCCGGATCACGACAAGCTCGCCGAGCTCTATACCCTGCTGGAGTTCAAAAGCTGGTTCGAAGAGAACCAGCGCGACGCCAAGCGTTCCGGCCAGGAAGTCGTCGCTCCGGTGGCTGAAGAAGCGGCCGTCGATACCGAACTCAAGTACACCACCCTCCTCACCCAGGCTGATTTCGACCTGTGGCTGAAGAAGCTCAACGACGCCAAGCTGATTGCCTTCGATACCGAAACCACCGGCATCGATGCTCAGCAGGCGCAACTGGTGGGCCTGTCTTTCGCTGTACAAGCCAACGAAGCGGCCTACATCCCGCTGACCCATTCCTACATGGGCGTGCCGGATCAGCTCGATCGCGACACCGTGCTGCGCGCGCTGAAGCCAATCCTGGAAGACCCGAGCAAACTCAAGGTTGGCCAGCACGCCAAATTCGACATGAACATCCTGGCCAACTGCGCCATCGGTGGCGATCAGAGCTGCGGCATCACCGTGCAAGGCGTCGCTTTCGACACGATGCTCGAATCCTACGTGCTGGACTCCACCGCGACCCGCCACGACATGGACAGCCTGGCGCTCAAGTACCTGAATCACACCACCACCAGCTTTCAGGACATCGCCGGCAAAGGCGCCAAACAGCTGACGTTCGATCAGATATCGTTGGATCTGGCCGGGCCTTACGCCGCCGAAGACGCCGACGTGACGCTGCGCCTGCATCAAACCCTGCAGGAAAAGCTCAATGCCATCCCGAGCCTGAGCAAGGTCCTGAGCGAAATCGAAATGCCGTTGGTGCCGGTGCTGGCACGGATCGAACGCCAAGGCGCGCTGGTTGATGCCAACTTGCTGGGCATTCAGAGCGTTGAGCTGGGCGAGAAAATGGTCGCCCTCGAGCGCGAGGCGTTCGCCATTGCCGGGGAAGAATTCAACCTGGGCTCGCCGAAGCAATTGGGCGTGATCCTGTACGAAAAACTCGGCCTGCCAATCCTCAGCAAAACCGCCAAGGGCCAGGCGTCCACCGCCGAAGCCGTGCTGGCGGAACTGGCCGAACAGGATTTCCCGCTGCCCAAAGTGCTGATGCAGTACCGCTCGATGAGCAAGCTGAAAAGTACCTACACCGATCGCCTGCCAGAGCAGATCAACCCGCGCACCGGGCGGATTCATACCTCTTATCATCAGGCCGTCGCGGCGACCGGGCGTTTGTCGTCCAGTGATCCAAACCTGCAGAACATTCCGATCCGCACCGCTGAAGGGCGTCGGATTCGTCAGGCGTTCGTCGCGCCAAAAGGCTACAAGCTGCTGGCAGCGGACTATTCGCAAATCGAATTGCGAATCATGGCTCACCTGGCCAAGGACGAAGGTTTGCTGCACGCGTTCCGCAACGATCTGGACGTGCACAAAGCCACTGCAGCGGAAGTCTTCGGGGTTGAACTGGCGGACGTCACCACCGACCAACGACGCAGCGCCAAGGCGATCAACTTCGGCTTGATCTACGGAATGAGCGCGTTTGGCCTGGCCAAGCAGATTGGTGTTGATCGCAAGCAATCCCAGGCCTACATCGACCGTTACTTCGCCCGCTACCCAGGCGTGCTCGAGTACATGGAGCGCACCCGCGCTCAGGCCGCCGAACAAGGTTTCGTCGAAACCATCTTCGGTCGTCGCCTGTACCTGCCGGAAATCAACGCGAAAAACCCGGCCCTGCGTAAAGGTGCCGAACGCACGGCGATCAACGCCCCAATGCAAGGCACCGCGGCGGACATCATCAAGAAAGCCATGATTGCCGTGGATACCTGGCTGACTGCGTCAGGCCTCGACGCCAAAGTCATCCTGCAGGTGCACGATGAGTTGGTTCTGGAAGTGCGTGAAGATTTGGTCGACCAGGTCCGCGATGAAATTCGCGCGCACATGAGCGACGCAGCGAAGCTTGATGTGCCCCTGTTGGTAGAGGTTGGTGTAGGAAATAACTGGGATGAGGCTCACTGAGCCGTCTGAAAATGCGTTTTCTGCTGCGGCATAGTGCCGCAGCAGAAAGGCCGAAGGGCTCTGAAGGGCTCTATAGTTCGGAAAATTCGATGGTCTATTCCAAAGGCTTTTTAAAAAATTCTGAACTAATCGCCTGAATCGCCACTCAGAGTTACTGAATGGGTGGTGAAGCCCTTCGATGCTCCTAATGTTGTGTTAAGTGTTGGCAGATATCTGGACCCCGCCCTAGCGGTCCGGAACTTGAACCCCGGAACTTCCCCCTCCCCATAAGAAGTCCGGGGTTTTTTTTGCCCGCAGTTTTGTAATGAGCTTACTCCGCGAGCTCGGCGCCCTTGTCCGCCAGTTCCATCCAGCCTGCCAGTACAGTGTAGGCGTCTTCCAGGCCCATGCGTTTTGGCGCCGAGAACAGCTGGATGCTGATCGCATCTCCCCAACCCTTGCGGATGTCTGCCTGAACCTTGAGCAGGACGTTTTTCGCCGCGCCGTAGGTCAGCTTGTCGGCTTTGGTCAGCAAAATGTGCATCGGCATGCCGCTGGCGACAGCCCAGTCGAGCATCAGCAGGTCGAAGTCGGTCATTGGATGACGGATGTCCATCATCAAAATCAGACCCTTCAAACTCTCCCGACCACCCAGATAGGCTTCCAGGTGACGCTGCCAGTGCAGCTTCAACGGGATAGGCACTTTCGCGTAACCGTAACCCGGCAGGTCGACCAGACGACGATCATCGTCTAGCTTGAAGAAGTTCAAGAGCTGCGTGCGACCCGGAGTTTTCGAGGTCCGCGCAAGGCTGGCGTGCGTCAGGGTGTTCAGCGCACTGGACTTGCCGGCGTTGGAACGCCCGGCGAAGGCCACTTCAAAGCCTTCGTCGTCGGGACATTGATCGACTTTGGCAGCGCTGAGCATGAAGGTGGACTGTTGGCACAGGCCGAGGATGGGGTTCTTGAGTTGCATGGGATTTCCGATGTGGGCGGCGCCGGGAATGGACGCGGCGAGCAGTGTCGTTTCCGTTTCAGTGACGCCAGTATATAATGCCGCAGATTTTGTGTGCGCTTTGTCCCAGCGTAGGATGAAGTTCACGAGAGCGATTGACCTTGATTGCGCATTAGAACGCAGAACGCTCTCAACCCTGAAAAGGTCGTTTTATGACGAAATGGCTGCTAGCTGCCGGTGTCTTGATGCCGCTTTACAGCGCTCAGGCTACACAGGATCCGGAAGCTGTGTACAACCGTGTTTGTGGTGCCTGTCATTCCGGCCAACTACCCATGGCGCCCCAAAAGGGCGATCAGGAAGCTTGGACGCCGAGGTTGGCGAAAGGTATGGAGACGCTGGTGCAACACGTGACCCAGGGTTTCAAGGCGATGCCGCCGCGTGGTTTGTGCATGGACTGCAGTGCCGAGGATTACCAAGCAATCATCCAGTGGATGAGCGAGTGATCCCGGCCCATAACTCTTTAACCCTTAGCCGTAGTTGGATTAGCTGATGAACAAATTGATCGTGAGTCTGCTGTTGACCGTGGGGATCTCCGGCATTGCCCATGCTGCAGGTGATGCGACTGCTGGTCAGGCGAAAGCCGCAGTATGTGGCGCCTGTCATGGCCCGGATGGCAACAGTATGGCGCCTAACTTTCCGAAACTGGCAGGCCAGGGCGAGCGTTATCTGAACAAGCAGCTACACGACATCAAGTCCGGCAAACGCACGGTACTGGAAATGACCGGCCTGCTGACCAACCTGAGCGATCAGGATCTGGCCGATATTTCCGCCTACTTCGCCAGCCAGAAAGGCAGCGTGGGCGCCGCCGACCCGAAAGTCGTTTCTCGCGGTGAAGCACTGTTCCGCGGCGGCGATCTGGCCAAGGGCCTGCCGGCCTGCACCGGTTGCCACTCTCCAGACGGCAAGGGCAACGCTGCTGCCGGCTTCCCGCACCTGGGCGGCCAGCACGCTCAATACATCGCCAAGCAACTGACCGACTTCCGCAAGGAAGAGGCCGGCCGCACCAACGATGGCGACACCAAGCCGATGCAGAGCATCTCCAAAAAGCTGAGCGATGAAGATATCGCAGCGGTGTCCAGCTACATTCAAGGTCTGCACTAAGACCGACGAATCGGGCGTTGCGGGAGGTGTACACCTCCCGCAACGTTAACGCTCGATTAATCCGTCGGTGCAAGCATAAAAAGGGTGGCTTTGGCCGCCCTTTTTTGTGGCCGCTGCCGTTACACTACAGAACTCAAGCCCGCCAGGACCTGTCTGAAAACAGGTCGCGCGAGGCGACCAAAATTGTCCAGGAGTAAAGCATGCGTAATCTGATCATCAGCGCCGCACTCGTCGCTGCCAGCCTGTTCGGCATGACCGCCCAAGCGGCTGAAGCACCCGCAGCGCCTTATGTCGAACTGACCAATCCCGTCCCGGTAGCTGTGCCTGGCAAGATCGAAGTGGTGGAGCTGTTCTGGTACGGCTGCCCGCACTGCTACTCTTTCGAGCCCGTGATCAATCCATGGGTTGAGAAACTGCCTTCCGACGTGAACTTCGTCCGCATTCCGGCCATGTTCGGCGGCCCGTGGAACGCACACGGCCAGATGTTCCTGACCCTTGAAGCCATGGGCGTCGAAAACAAGGTTCACGCCGCGGTGTTCAACGCAATTCAGAAAGAACACAAGAAGCTGGTCGACAAGAATGAAATGGCAGACTTCCTGGCCACTCAGGGCGTAGACAAGGACAAGTTCCTGGCCACCTTTGACTCCTTCGCCATCAAAGGCCAGATCGTCAAGGCCACTGACCTGGCCAAAAAGTATGAAATCTCCGGCGTTCCGACCATGGTCGTCAACGGCAAGTATCGCTTCGACGTGGGCTCTGCCGGCGGTGCCGAGCAAGCATTGCAACTGGCCGACAAGCTGATCGACAAAGAGCGAGCGGCTAACAAGGCTGCTGCCAACTAAGCGCGGCGACTGCCATGCGCCGCTGGGGCACTGAACGCGTCGTTGGCCTGCACGATCCGCGGGTCAACGAACATCATCTGGAGTCGACGGGCCTGCCCGCAGACAGTCGTCTGCGTCTGCTCAGTTTCAATATCCAGGTCGGCATCAGTACCGAGCGCTATCACCACTACCTGACCCGGGGCTGGCAGCATCTGTTGCCGCACACCGGGCGTGCCGACAATCTGCAAAAGATCGGCAATCTGCTGGGCGACTTCGATCTGGTCGCCTTGCAGGAAGCCGATGGCGGCAGCTTGCGATCAGGCTACGTCAACCAGGTCGAACACCTGGCCCAGCTCGGCGCATTCCCCTACTGGTATCAACAACTCAATCGCAATCTCGGACGTCTCGGCCAGCACAGCAACGGTGTGCTCAGCCGCCTGCGCCCGTGGGCGATTGAAGATCATCCGCTACCGGGGCCCAAGGGTCGCGGGGCGATTCTGGTGCGCTTTGGCGAAGGTCCTGAGGCGTTGGTGGTGGTCATGATGCACCTGGCGCTGGGCGCCCGCGCCCGCAGTATGCAACTGGCTTACATCCGCGAGTTGATCGGCGGCTATAAACACCAGGTGCTGATGGGCGACATGAATACCCACGCCAGTGACTTGCTGCAAAATTCCCCGTTGCGTGACCTCGGCCTGCTCGCACCGCAACTGGAAGCGACGTTCCCTAGCTGGCGCCCGCAGCGCTGTCTGGACCATATTCTGCTGAGCCCCACCCTGACCCTTGAAAAGGTCGAGGTGCTGGCACAACCCATTTCCGATCACCTGCCGGTCGCGGTAGAGATTCGTCTGCCGGGTTCGCTCACGGCTGATGCATTGCCCGCGTTGAGTCCTGCCCCTCGCGGATCCCATGAATGAGCGACGAAGCACAGCGCTGGAAAGAGAAATACCTCAAAAGCATCGAACAACAGGAAAAGCTCGAACGTCGCTGGGACGCCCGACTCGACCTGCTGCGTCGTGGCCTGGTGCGCAGCACGCTGGCCGCCGAGGGCAGCGACCGCGTCGTTGACCAATGCATGAAGGAAATGCGTGAAGTCGTGCGCACCGACGACATGGACGCCGGCCTCGCCGCCCTGCTTCCGCGGCTGGAAAAAGCGGTGCTCGACTCCGAACAACGCCGGGAAACCCGGGTTAATCAGACCAGCGCTGCATTGACCGCGCTGGTCTCGCAGCTGCAAACATTACCGCTACCCCGCGAAGTAAGCCGGCCTCTGAAAAACTTCGCCAAGCAACTGGATGCAAGAGTCGGGCAGGCGCGCGAAATTCCGTTACTGCTCAGCGAACTGAGCGGTCTGCAAGGCAAAGCCCTGCATCAGCTTGAAAACCCGGCAGAACCCGGGCGCCCTGGCTTGCTGCAGCGACTGTTTGGTAGCCGTGAAGCGGATGAAGCGGCATTACAGGTTGCCTCCGGCACCTTCCCGACACCCGCCCCGCAGCCAGCCGAAGCCGTTGCTGTGCCTCATGCCGAAACACCACAGGTAACCGTCGATCTCGCACCAGAGATCGATAAGCCGCAAGTGGCGGTTACACAAGTTGCCGCGCCCGCGACTGCATCCGAGCCACCGACAGTCGAGGCTCCGCCCGCTGCAGCGCCTTCTGCTGCAGTTGTAGCGTTTGTCCCGCCGGTGCTCGAGCCGGAGCGAGCACGCGCCCAGACTCCAGAGACGCAACCGCAACCGCAACCGGACATAGAACATCCAGAAGAACCCGCGCCATCAATCATCGAGCCGAAAATACAGGCTCAACCGGCCATCAATCCCGACGAACTGACCCCGATGGTCTATCTCGATAGCCTGCCGTTGCCCCCAGCCATGGCCGAGATGTTGACCGCCGTAGCCCCTGAACAAGCCGAGCAGGATGTTCTCTATGCCCTGCCGGACTCGCCCGAGCCGTCCTACAGCTCGGTGGCCAAGCATATCGAAGACACGCTACTGGGCCTTCTCGACGACCTGACGCTGCCCGAGCGTCATCGTCCGCAAGCCGAAGCGATGCGTGATCGTCTGCAAAACGGTTTGAATTGGTACGAACTGCTGCCAATCCTCGATGATCTGGCAACCTTGATGCTGGCAATCACCGACAGTGGCCAGCATGAATTCGAAGCCTACTTGCAACAGCTGAACGAACGCCTCGAGTCGTTCCAAAGCAACTTGCAAGCCGCCAGCGAAGGCCATGCCGACAACCGTTCCGCCGCACGCGAGATGGACACGCAGATCCGCGAGCAGGTCGACGGCTTGCAGAGCAGCATGCAGGAAGCCGCCGACCTGGACGATCTCAAGCACGTCCTGGAAAACCATCTGGAAGGCCTGCTCGGCACCATGGACCAGCATCAGAAGCAGCGTGACGAGCGCGAGCAGGAAGTCGCAGCCCGCCTTCATAGTCTGGCCGAACGCGTTGCGCACATGGAGCAGGAAGCCCTGGGCTACCGCGAGCATCTTGAAGAGCAGCGTCAGAAAGCCTTGATCGACCCGCTCACCGACCTGCCTAACCGGGCAGCCTGGAGCGAACGACTGGATCACGAAATCAACCAATGGCAGCAACACGGCAACACCCTGTTGCTGGCAATGCTCGACCTCGACCATTTCAAACGCATCAACGATAACTATGGTCACCTGGCGGGTGACAAAGTACTGAAAATCATCGCCAGCGTGCTACGCAAGCGCCTGCGCGGGACGGATTTCATTGCCCGGTTCGGCGGTGAGGAGTTTGTCCTGTTGATGCCAGACACAGTGCTAACTGCTGGTGCGAAACTGCTGGAAAAGCTCCGTGCATCGATCGAAGCCTGCCCTTTCCACTTCAAGGGCGAACCAGTAACCATCACCATTTCCATGGGTCTGACGGCATTCAAACCCGGCGAACATAGCGATCTGGTTCTTAAAAGAGCCGATCAGGCCCTATATCGCGCGAAACATGCCGGCCGTAACCAAGTCGCACTGGGCTGATGGGTAATTGTTCCATTTTGTTTAAAACTTCGCGTTGGCCGTCTGCGCGCAAGACAGTACGTTACACTGTTGCATTACTGTCTTGCGTGTATTGCCTTCTGCCATGAAATATCTATCTCTCATCGCCTCGCTGATTCTGTTGGCCGGTTGTGCCAGCGGCCCGCGAATCGACACCCGTCACCCTTCAGCCAATTACGACAGCCGCATTCAGTTCGTGGTGGTGCACTACACCTCCGCATCACTGGAGCGCTCGCTGCAACTGCTGACCCACGGCGACGTCAGCAGCCACTATCTGATTGGCGACGACAAGGGCGCCACCATCTACAAGCTGATGGATGAAAACCTCCGAGCCTGGCACGCCGGGGAAAGCGAATGGCAAGGCCGGACCTGGTTGAACTCCAGCTCCATCGGTATCGAAATCGTCAATCCGGGTTTTAAAGACACCCCTACCGGGCGTCTTTGGTACCCCTACAGCGAAGACCAGGTCCAGTCCCTGATCGTCCTGCTCAAGGACATCAGCAAGCGTTACGCCATCAATCCCCGCAGCATCATCGGCCACAGCGACATCGCCCCGCTGCGCAAGCTTGATCCGGGACCGCTATTCCCCTGGAAGCGTCTGGCTGCCGAAGGCCTGGGAATCTGGCCGAACGAGCAGGCCGTAACGCGTCAGCAAGCACAGTTCGAAGTACAACTGCCAACCATCAGCTGGTTTCAGGCACAACTGGCCCGCGCGGGTTATCCCACGCCGCAAACCGGCGAGCTGGATGTCGCGACACGTCATGTGATTGCGGCCTTCCAGATGCATTTCCGACCGACACGTTTCGATGGCACACCGGATGCGCAAACCGCGGCGCTACTACAAGTCTTGAACCAGACAAAATAATGACGCCCGCCCGACGGTCAGGGCTTTTTTCCAATCAGCAGCTATAACTCATTGGTAATTCTTCGGATATTCCCTATGCCTGCTGCTCGAGAGACACTACGTAGTTGGTTCTTTCGCCCTTGGTTTTTGGCGATGCTGGCTGCTGCCTTGAGCGCGACACTCCTTATGGCTGGCAGCCTGTTCGTGGCCATGCATCAAGTTGAGCAGAGCGAAAGCGAAGAAATGAATGCCCAGGGCGAGCGCTTCCTTGCTCGTCTGGAGCAGCTTTTCGGGCAGTTGCGAGAAAGCCTCGACGACCTGGAAGCCCAGCCGTTACGCGGCTGCGATGACGAAATGATCGCGACCTTGCAACAGGTCAGCTTCAATTACCGTTTCGTTTACGAAGCCGCTTATATGGACGCCTCGCGGATCTGTTCCAACCGCCCCCGCCAGGAAGGGCTGTCGATGATAAGGCCGCCAGACATCAAGGGGCCGACCTACAGCTACTGGCTGAACACCACCACCGAACCCGATGAAAACCGTGCCGCGCTGATGCTCGGGCGCGGCAATTTTCGTGTCGCGACGTCTCGCGGGCATTTGACCGACATGGTCGACTTGCCACCGGGAAGCAGCCTGCTGGTAGTGCTCGACCACGGTACGCGCGCGATTCCGGTACTGGGTGTCTCGCAGGCCTGGCCACCCACCGAACCCTGGCCCCCGAAAAGCCTCGACTCGCTACAAGTGACGCATTCCCGCTTGATTTACCGCATGCCCACCAACAATCCGGAATACCAATTGGTGCTGATCAGCCCACGCACCGGTATGCATGTGCCCGCAGTCTGGTGGTGGTTGCTGCCGGCCAGCCTGGCACTCGCCTTATGTGTGGGTTTTCTGGTGCTTCTGCTGGTGCGCCAGCGACAGTCGCTGGACGCCGAACTGAGTGGCGCCATACGGCGAGGCGAATTGCAGGTGCTGTATCAGCCGATCTTCGACCTCGACAGCCGCAACTGTGTCGGGGCAGAGGCCTTGCTGCGCTGGCGAAGGCCGGACGGCACCCTGACCAGCCCCGACCTGTTTATTCCGATGGCGGAGAACACCGGCCAGATTCGCCAGATGACCGACTTCGTCCTGCAACGCCTGCTTGAGCAGCTGGGTCAATTGTTGCGGGCCAATCCGCAACTGTACATCTCGGTCAACCTGGCGGCCTGCGACGTCATGGTGCCGCGTATCGGCCAAGTCATGGCGCGCCTGCTGACTTTGCACCGCGTCGCGGCAAAGCAAATTGCCTTTGAGGTCACCGAGCGGGGATTGATCGATGTCGTGGTAGCCCGGGAAAACCTGCAAGCCTTGCGGGATGTCGGGCATCAAGTGCTGATTGATGACTTTGGCACCGGCTATTGCAGCCTCGCCTATCTGCAAACCCTGCCCGTCGATTGCCTGAAAATCGACAAGGCGTTTATCGATGCGCTGGGTCATGACGCTGCAAGTAGCGGTGTCGCCCCCCACATCATTCACATGGCCCAGGCCCTGCAACTCAAGGTGATTGCCGAAGGCATCGAACTTGAATCCCAGGCGGCGCTTCTGAGCAGTGAAGGCGTGAAGTTCGGTCAGGGTTGGCTATTCGCCCGTGCGTTGAGTGCGGTGCAGTTCATCGAGCTGATTACCCGTGGTCGCCGATTGGCTGCCCGACGTCTCGATGACGAAGCCTGAAGCGGCTGCGGCTCAAACCGACAGCGCCATATAGAACTGAGTACCCTGCCCCGGCCGCGAATAAACCCCCATCCGACCGCCGTGCAACTGCACGATTTCCTTGCACAGTGCCAGACCGAGTCCGGCACCGCCCTTCTTGCGACCGACCTGGACAAAAGGTTCGAAAATCCGCCCCTGCTGACCATAGGCAATGCCTTCGCCGTTGTCCTCGACGCTGATAATCACTCGCTCCCCATGGCGCCGAGCCTGCAAACGTATTTGCCCGCCGGAAGCGGTGTGGCGCAACGCGTTGTCGATCAGGTTATCGAGCACCCGATCCAGCTGCGGCTGATCGGCCTGCAATCGCGGCAATGGCCCTTGCACTTCCACCAGCAGGTCGATGCCCTGCTCTTCTGCCGGGCCGGTAAAACGTGCACGGGCCTGCTCCAGCAAATCCTCGATGGAGCACGGCGCCAACGTGAGTTTCTGCAATCCGTTCTGGTAGCGAGAGAAGTTCAGCAAGTCGTTGATCAGCTGCATCAAGCGCTGCATCTCTTCATTCACGGTGTCCAGCAGATCAGCTTCACGCGAGTCCTTGGCAAAGTGCGCACGCTCGCGGAACAGGCCGAACGCCATGTGCATCCCGGTAACCGGCGTTCGCAATTCATGCGAGGCGCGCAGCACGAACTCGCTGCGCACCCGCTCAAACGCCCGCTGTTCGGTGACGTCATGCAGCACCATCACGGCGCCGAGGATATGACCCTGTGTATGGCTGACCGGCGTCAGACTGAAGGTCAGCAACCGCGACTCACCGTCGACCTCAATACTCAGGTCCTCAGGCGCCCGCTCCAGGGTGCCGCCGCGCAGTACCAGTTGTAGCTGATCATCGAGTTCGGGACGCTCAAGCGCCGTACCCAGACCTTGACCGAGACGATCGCTGTCCCAACCCAACTGACGCTGCGCCACTGGATTGAGGTGCTCCAAACGGCCATCGCGATCAATCATCAACAGCCCATCGTCGATGCTGTCGAGCACGGCCTGCAAACGCTGCTGGCCTGCGAGCAGTTCATCGACATTGGTGGCCTGATGCTCGCGCAAGGCCTCGGCCATGATCCCGAAGCGCTTGGTCAGCTGGTTCATTTCCACGGCCGAGGAAATCGGTAGCGTCACTTCGAAATTGCCTTGGCCGATGTTGTCCGCCGCCTGGACCAGGGCCTCGATCGGTTCACCAAAACGTCGGGCGATAGCGTGGGCGGTGACGAAGCCGATGATCAGTACCGCCAGCCCCACCAGCCCGAGCAGGCCGGCAACCAACAGCGCCCTCTCCCGAGCCTGCCGTTCGGTGGCATTGATGTTATCCAGCGCCCGCTGTTGCACGGCGATCAAACCAGTGCGTAGCGCGTTGAATTTTTCGATGAGCTCTTCGTTGCCACTCAACACCTGTGTCGAGTCACGTGACAGGTCGTACGCCTGCAGAAAGCTCAGGTAGTCATTCTTGGCCTGTTCGAAACCGTGCTGGCGCTCATCGCCACCCGAGGCATGGACAATGCCGTCATCAAGCATCTGGAAATAATGCTGCTTGGACGCCTCGAACGCTGCAGGATCCGGCTTCTCGCTGAGCATGATCATCAGCTGATCGCCCAGGGTCTGACGCAATTTCAGTCCCAGGTCGAGCGTGACGAAATTATTGCGAATCAGCGCTTCCTGGGAACTCGCCATCTGCATCACGCTGACCAACCCGAGCAACAGCCCAAGCAATGCCACGGTGATCAGTGCGGAAATGCTCAGAAACAGCCGCGTGCGCAACTTCATCGCCAGTCTCATCGGAGACAGCTCACAAGTTGTACTGCTTGCGTTTTCGGTACAACGTCGAGGCATCGATACCCAGGGTCTTGGCGGCCTGGTCCAGCGTATCTGCAGTGGCGAGGACCGCTCCGATGTGGGCTTTTTCCAATTCATCCAGACTCAGCGCAGCGCCGATGCGAGGAGCGTTGTTGACCGGGCTTTCAGCCATGCCCAAATGACTGATCTCGACCCGTTCCTGTGGACAAATGATGCTTGCCCGCTCCACAACGTTGCGCAGTTCGCGAATGTTCCCAGGCCAGCGGTAGCCGAGCAGCGCTTCACGGGCTTCGTCGCTGAAGCCCCGAGCCGGGCGCGCGTACTCCTTGACGAAACGGGCCAGAAAGCGATCGGCCAGGTTCAGAATATCCTCCCTGCGCTCGCGCAGTGGCGGCAGGTGCAGGGTGATCACGTTCAGGCGGTAGAGCAGGTCTTCGCGGAAACGGCCATCGCGCACCATGTCTTCGAGGTTCTGGTTAGTGGCCGCGAGGATGCGCACATCGGCACGGCGGGTGATCGGGTCGCCCACCCGCTCGTATTCTTTATCCTGGATGAAACGCAGCAGTTTAGGTTGCAAAATCAACGGAAAATCGCCGATCTCGTCAAGAAACAGCGTCCCACCGTCGGCCTGATTGACACGACCCAGAGTACTTTCGCTGGCCCCGGTGAACGCGCCACGGCTGTGGCCGAAGAGCTCGCTTTCCATGAGTTCGGCGGTCAGGGACGGGCAGTTAATCGTGATACAGGATTTCTTCGCGCGCTTGCTCCAGCCGTGAATGGCCTGGGACAGTTCGCCTTTACCGGTACCTGATTCGCCGAGAATCAAAATATTGGCATCGGTGTTGGCCACCTGGCGGGCGGTTTCGAGCACGACTTTCATCGCCGGGCTGTGAGAGTCCAGGCCATCCTTGGGTTTGCGCACTTCGCCTTCAAGGGCTTCCAGACGTGCCGACAGTTGCCGCACTTCCAGCTGCTTGGCGGTGGCCAGGCGTAATTGATCGGGGCTGCAAGGCTTGACCAGATAGTCTGCGGCACCGGCCTGAATGGCATCCACCGCGGTATCCACGGCCGAATGAGCGGTGACGATCACCACCCTCATCCACGGCGCCTGAATGCGCATTTGGGCCAGCACATCGAGGCCATTGTCTTCACCCAGGCGCAGGTCGAGGAAGCACAGGTCGAAGACTTGGCGCTGAAGCAGTGCATCAGCCTGAGCGGCACTGTTGGCGGTAGCGACGCTATAGCCTTCATCTTCGAGGCAATAGCGGAAAGTACGCAGGATGGCGGACTCATCGTCCACCAGCAGAATGCGGCCTTGGTGCTCAGTGGCTGATTCCATTTTCCTACGCTCCTTAATGAATGATCTTGGTTAGTCCCGGAAAAATCGGGCAAGTTGCATGGTTGATTCTGGTCGATTCCAGCTACAGCAGCGTAGCTCTCTCCTCACCCTACGGCTAATCGCCTGATTTTGTTGTTTTTTTATCAGATAGCCGGTTCGCAGACGATTGCCGGTGTCTCTTTGTGACATCCACGCCCTCCTCGCAATTCAAAAATATTGAAAGTTCCTACGAGTCCATCGTGCATTACGCACGACTTCAAAAGGACCATCGTGCAGGATGCGTCCGACGCGTTTCCCACACCATTCATAACTAATTGATTTTATTGGATTTTATTATCATGAAAAGCTGGCATGCAGGCTGCAATAGTCTGATTAACCAGGGCATTTAAAAGTCGCCCCTAACAAGATCACCACAGTGTGGGAGGAGCTTCAGGATGAGTCGCCAACGTGCCGCCCAGTTGCGTATCTCGCCACTGCATATCCAGCAAGGTCTGTTTGCTGTTCTGGCGCTACTGATCACCTTGATCGTCGGCCAGCAGTTTCAGCGCTGGGAGCAGAACCAGCAGCAAGAAGCGCCACGCCTGTCGATTCAGCACCCGACCCAAACCCATTTCAGCGCGGCCAGCAGTAACCAGGCTGACAGCCCCCCAATGCGAATGATGGACGTCGACCAGGCTCAGCCTGCGGATGAGATGCCTCGCCAGGAACGTTGGGTGTTCTAGACACATGAACTTGGCGCGTTTGATGCGCCGGGAAAAGCACCACAAGCAGCACCTCTAAATAGAAGCGTAAGGAGAATCACCATGTTGAGCTGGGCAATCACATTCTTGATCATTGCCATCATCGCTGCGGTACTGGGCTTCGGTGGTATCGCGGGCACCGCCACGGGTATCGCCAAGATTCTCTTTGTCGTGTTCCTGGTGATGTTCATTGCTTCCTTCTTCTTTGGCCGTCGCGGTCGAGGGTGAATATGAGCGTTTTGTTAAAGACACTGGCAGCCGCCCTGCTTCTGGGCGGCAGTGCCATGGCAACAGCGGCCAATGACGGCCAGGCGCGGGTCAATGAGTTACTCAATGCAGACCCGCAATACCGTGAAACCTGGCAAGGCGTGGTGAAGAAAGAAGAACGCCTGCCGGAATGGGTCATGAACCTGTCCGGCGACGCCGAGCAAATGAATGCTGTTGAAGAAGATGGTGAAAAATATCTGGTTGGGCCGCTCTGCGAATCGCAGGCGACATGCCTCAACAAGCGCTTGATCGTTGCCGTCAGCTTCGACAAGAAGGATGCCTACGCCATGCTGGTCGAAGTGCCTGCGGGGCTGCCGGCCGACAAGTCGCCCACGCGACATGCCGACTACCGCTTTCTTGGAAAGCCGGACCAGGGTATGCAGGACTTGTTGAGGGAACAGCTGAAGAAAGATCCACACTGGTACTGAATTCGTAACATGAAAGAAGCAGCATGGCTTCTTTCCACTGCGCTACCCGAGGACGGTAGACGCATGATCAAGGGGCCGGGACGTTCTGCCTGTTTCAGGGGCGGAGTGACCTACGGGTACAGGGAGTGCCTGCGCAAGGGCCGGGTCAGGCAGAAGCTGCGACGCAAGTTCGCCGGTCACTCATGGATCGACGAACTTGCGAAGAGCTTCCTCAGCGCAAAGCATTGTCTTAGAGCGTTCTGCTCACCTGCTCAGTGAATCCCTCGCAAAACCATTTCGCGGTGTTTCTTTGGTGACCGTATATCGAGAAAACTGCGACTCAAAGACCGAGAAATTTCGCGCTTAAACGTAGGCTTTTTCCCGAGTTTTAGCCCACATCCCCTTGTTCAAAAAACAACCAACCTCCTCTGCGATGGCCGGTTCACGGCACTTATGCCTGCCGAAATGTCGTATTCGAACCGGTTGGGACGCGTGTTTCAGTTAAAAAAGCTCATGCCGATTCGGCATAGGGTAGGCGTTTACGGCATTAGACGTCGCTTCCTTGCATCTGAATAGTTGCGCCTTTTTTCGCCTGCCAGAGAGCCGATAACAAGCGCTCCGGGGCACCTTATACGGGGGTAGATGCACAAGACTTTTTCGCCACAAGCGTTCCAGTTCTTGCATCTGCCTGAGTCAAACGCAAGTAAGGGTAAAGATATGAAGAAGGCAAAGCTTAGCCTCGCCTGGCAGATCCTCATCGGTCTGGTATTGGGGATTGCAATCGGTGCGCTGCTCAACCATTTCAGTGCCGAAAAAGCCTGGTGGATCAGCAACGTCCTGCAACCAGCAGGCGATATCTTTATCCGTCTGATCAAGATGATTGTGATCCCGATCGTGATCTCTTCGCTGATCGTCGGTATTGCAGGTGTCGGCGACGCGAAGAAGCTTGGGCGCATCGGCCTCAAGACCATCCTTTACTTCGAGATCGTCACCACCATCGCCATCGTGGTCGGTCTGGTGTTGGCCAACGTGTTCCATCCGGGCACCGGCATCGACATGAGCACCCTGGGTACCGTGGATATTTCCAAGTACCAGGCCACTGCCGCCGAGGTTCAACATGAACATGCGTTCATCCAGACGATCCTCAACCTGATCCCGTCGAACATCTTCGCGGCCATGGCCCGCGGCGAGATGCTGCCGATCATCTTCTTCTCCGTATTGTTCGGTCTCGGTCTGTCGAGCCTGCAATCGGACCTGCGCGAGCCGCTGGTGAAGATGTTCCAGGGCGTGTCGGAAAGCATGTTCAAAGTCACTCACATGATCATGAACTACGCCCCGATCGGCGTTTTCGCACTGATCGCCGTGACCGTGGCCAACTTCGGCTTCGCCTCTCTGATACCGCTGGCCAAACTGGTGATCCTGGTTTACGTCGCCATCGCCTTCTTCGCCTTTGTAGTGTTGGGCCTGATCGCTCGCCTGTTCGGCTTCTCGGTGATCAAGCTGATCCGCATCTTCAAGGATGAGCTGGTGCTGGCCTACTCCACCGCCAGTTCCGAAACCGTGCTGCCGCGCGTGATCGAGAAGATGGAAGCCTACGGCGCGCCGAAAGCCATTTGCAGCTTCGTGGTACCGACCGGCTACTCGTTCAACCTCGACGGTTCGACCCTGTACCAGAGCATCGCGGCCATCTTCATTGCCCAGCTCTACGGCATCGACCTGTCGATCAGCCAGCAATTGCTGCTGGTGCTGACCCTGATGGTCACCTCCAAAGGCATCGCCGGCGTACCGGGTGTGTCCTTTGTGGTGCTGCTGGCCACCTTGGGCAGCGTGGGTATTCCACTCGAAGGCCTGGCGTTCATCGCCGGTGTCGACCGCATCATGGACATGGCCCGTACCGCACTGAACGTGATCGGCAACGCCTTGGCCGTGCTGGTCATCTCCCGTTGGGAAGGCATGTACGACGACGCCAAGGGCGAGCGCTACTGGAACTCCCTGCCGCACTGGCGCAGCAAGGAAAAATTGCCGGTGGGTGAAGTTTCCAGCAACTAACGCATAACCCCTGTGGGAGCGAGCTCGCTCGCGATGACGGACTACCAGCCAACTTAGATGTCGACTGATACACCGCAATCGCGAGCAAGCTCGCTCCCACAGTTGATTGAGGCCAGCCCATAGTATTGGGTTCAACAAGGCCCAATGCAGTGCCAAACAAACCCTGGAGAAATCCGGGGTTTGTCGTTTCTGGCTACCCCGCTATCATTCGCCGCATTCTTCGGGGGATTTGACTGATGCTTAATGGCCTGTGGCTTGGCTTCTTCATCGTGGCTGCCGTTTCGGCACTGGCGCAATGGCTGATCGGCGGTAACGCCGGGATCTTCGCGGCGATGGTGGAAAGCATTTTCGCCATGGCCAAGTTGTCAGTCGAAGTCATGGTCCTGTTGTTCGGCACTCTGACGCTCTGGCTGGGCTTTCTGCGAATTGCCGAGAAGGCCGGGATCGTCGAGTGGCTGGCCAAAGCGTTGGGTCCGTTGTTCCTGCGGTTGATGCCGGGAGTGCCGGCCGGGCATCCAGCCATCGGCCTGATCACGCTGAACTTCGCCGCCAACGGCCTGGGCCTGGACAACGCCGCCACGCCGATCGGCCTCAAAGCCATGAAGGCGCTGCAAGAACTCAACCCCAGCGACACCATCGCCAGCAACGCGCAGATCCTCTTTCTGGTGCTCAACGCCTCTTCCCTGACCCTGCTGCCGGTGACGATCTTCATGTACCGCGCCCAGCAAGGTGCGCCCGATCCGACCCTGGTGTTCCTGCCCATCCTGCTCGCCACCAGTTGCTCGACAGTGGTCGGCCTGCTGTCGGTGGCGTTCATGCAGCGTCTGCGCCTGTGGGACCCGGTGGTGCTCGCGTACCTGATTCCCGGCGCCCTCGCCCTCGGTGCCTTCATGGCGCTGCTGGCGACGCTCTCAGCGACCGCTCTGGCCGGCCTGTCATCGATCCTCGGCAACCTGACGCTGTTCGGGCTGATCATGTTGTTTCTGGTGATCGGCGCGCTGCGTAAGGTGAAGGTGTACGAAGCGTTCATCGAAGGCGCCAAAGAAGGCTTCGACGTGGCCAAGAACCTGCTGCCGTATCTGGTGGCGATGCTGTGTGCCGTCGGCGTGCTGCGGGCGTCCGGAGCGCTGGACTTTGGCCTGGACGGGATTCGGCATCTGGTGGAATGGGCCGGTTGGGATACGCGCTTCGTCGATGCGCTGCCGACCGCCATGGTCAAGCCGTTCTCCGGCAGCGCCGCCCGGGCGATGCTGATCGAAACCATGAAAACGTCCGGCGTGGACAGCTTCCCGGCGCTGGTGGCGGCGACGATTCAGGGCAGTACCGAAACGACCTTCTATGTATTGGCGGTGTACTTCGGCGCGGTGGGGATCCAGCGGGCGCGGCATGCGGTGGGTTGCGCGTTGCTGGCGGAGCTTGCCGGCGTTCTCGGCGCGATCGGGGTTTGCTACTGGTTCTTCGGATAAACCAAAAACCCTGTGGGAGCGAGCCTGCTCGCGATGAGGTCGGCACATTCAACAATTCTGTTGGCTGTTAAACCGCCATCGCGAGCAGGCTCGCTCCCACATTGATATGTGTAGGTCTTCAAGGCCTCAGCGGCGGGGCAACCTTCTGTCCTTGCTCCACCGCCCAGCTCACCACCTGCGCCGTCAATTGATCACCGGCCTGACCAAACCCGGCCACCACCGCCGGCACCTTCACATCACTCAACGGCTGGCGCACTTCGAAGCGTCGGCTGGCGAGAATTCGCTGGTCATAACCACGCACCAGCAATGCATCCAGACGCACGACGACGCTCGCGTTCGTTCCTTGGTACTCAGTCTGGAACGCCTGCAGGTTACCGCCCAGTTCAAGATCAGCCTGGAAATTGCTGTCATCGGTACTGAGCAATGGCACCCGACCATCACGCTGGAAACCATCAAGCAGACGATTGCGCAGCAACACCGGTGCCGGGTCGCTCCAACGCGAAGCCTTGTAGCTGCTGATCAGATCACCCTGAGGGATCACGGCGATCTTGGGGCTGTTCAAAGCCTCGCTGGCCTGCGGCTTGGTCAGACGCAGCGACCAGCGCTGCGGCACCCCTTGACTGGCCGATGTGCTGCTCTGGGCCGAAGGCAACCGATAGACATCGGACGGTTCAGACTTGGGCAGGATCGAGCAAGAACTGAGCACAATGAAGCTGGCGAGGAGGGCGAGGTGAGGCAGCTTCATGGCGTGAACTCCTTGTTCTTGTCATTGCCCAGCAAATAACCGGTGGGGTTGGCTTCCAGACGCTGGGAGATGGCCCGCAACGACGTCAGGGTGTCACGCAATTCACGCACCGCCGGAGCCAGGCCATTGAGGCCTTGCATGCCGCTGTTGAGCGAGTCCTGATTGGTCGTGAGCAGCTTGTTGATGGTCGCGCTGCTCTGTTCCAGCGACTTCATCGCCTGCTCGGCACTGCCGAACATCTGCTTGCCTTGATCGTTGAGCATGCCATTGGCGTTGCGCATCAGCGCCGACGTCTGTTCAAGCATGGCGCCGGCCTGTTTACCGACTGATGCCAGTTGCTGCATCGCCTGGCGAATATCGCCGCGCTGGTCGGCGATGGTGCCGGTGGTTTGTTCCAGATTCTCAAGGGTCTTGCTGATGCGCTCGACGTTCTCCGAAGAAAACATCTGATTGGCGTTGTGCAGCAGCATGTTCACACCGGCCACCAGGTCGCCGCTGTCATTCAGCAAACGGGCGATGGGCGAGGGCGATGCAATGATCGTCGGTAAATGACCGTCCTTGCCCTTGAGCGTCGGACTTTGCGGTGTACCACCGCTGAGCTGAATGATCGAGGTGCCGGTGATGCCGGTCAGCGCCAATATGGCCCGGGTATCTTCCTTGATCGGCGTATCACCACCCAGACGAATCCGCGCCAACACCCGGCGCGGGTCTTTCGGGTCCAGGCGCAGGGTCACCACGTCGCCGACCTTGATCCCGCTGTACTGCACGGCGCTGCCCTTGGACAGACCGCTGACGGCTTCGTTGAAGACGATTTCGTAATCCTTGAACTCGGTGTCGACGCTGGACTTGGCCAGCCACAGGCCGAAGAGCAGGGCGCCCGCCACCACAATCACGGTGAACAGGCCGATCAATACATGATGGGCTCGGGTTTCCATGTCAGACCTCCTTAAGCTGTTGAGCGGCGGTCAACGCCGCGCGGCCGCGAGGGCCATGGAAGTATTCGTGAATCCACGCGTCGTCAGTTTCCGACACCTTGTCGATGGCATCCGCCACCAGCACTTTTTTCTGCGCCAGCACCGCCACCCGGTCGGTGATGGTGTAGAGCGTGTCGAGGTCGTGGGTGACCAGAAACACACTCAGGCCCAACGCATCGCGCAGGGTCAGGATCAATTGATCGAACGCGGCCGCGCCAATCGGATCGAGGCCGGCGGTGGGTTCGTCGAGAAACAGGATGTCCGGGTCCAGCGCCAGCGCGCGGGCCAGTGCCGCTCGCTTGATCATTCCGCCGGACAGCGAAGCGGGGTACTTGTCGGCCGCCGACAGCGGCAGCCCGGCCAAGGCCAATTTCACTGCCGCCAGGTGCTCGGCATCCTCTCGGCTCAAACCGGCATGCTCGATCAGGGGCAAGGCGACGTTCTCGGTGACCGTCAGCGAAGAGAACAGGGCGCCTTTCTGGAACAGCACGCCGAAGCGCCGTTCGACCATCGAGCGCTCGTGTTCAGACAGGGTCGGCAGGTTTTTACCGAAGACCTTCACCACCCCTTCGCTGGGCTGGCGCAAGCCGACGATGCTGCGCAACAGTACTGACTTGCCGCTGCCGGAACCGCCGACCACCGCCAGGATTTCGCCCTTGTACAAATCCAGATCGAGGTTTTCATGCACGCTCTGACTGCCGAAGCGATTGCACAGACCGCGGACTTCGATCACCGCCTCGGAGGGCGCTCGGGGTAGACGACTCACCAGCCCATCTCCATGAAAAACAGCGCGGCCACGGCGTCGAGCACGATCACCACGAAAATAGACTGGACCACACTCGACGTGGTGTGAGCACCGACGGACTCGGCGCTGCCGCTGACTTTGAAGCCTTCGAGACAGCCGATCGCGGCGATCAGAAACGCGAAGATCGGCGCTTTGACGATCCCCACCAGAAAATGCTGAACGCCAATATCCGATTGCAGCAGCGACAGGAACATCGCCGGCGAGATATCCAGCGCCACCGCGCAAACCACACCGCCACCGATAATCCCCGAAAGCATCGCCAGAAAGGTCAGCATCGGCAGCGCGACCAGCAGGGCCAACACGCGCGGCACCACCAGCAGCTCCATCGGGTCGAGGCCCAAGGTGCGGATGGCGTCGATTTCTTCGTTGGCTTTCATCGAGCCGATCTGCGCGGTGAACGCACTGGCGGTGCGGCCGGCCATCAGGATCGCGGTCAGCAACACACCGAATTCGCGCAGGAAGGAGAACGCCACCAGGTCCACGGTGAAAATACTCGCGCCGAAACTCGCCAGCACCGTCGCCCCGAGAAACGCCACCACCGCGCCCACCAAAAAGGTCAGCAGGGCAACGATGGGCGCGGCGTCGAGGCCGGTCTGTTCGATGTGCGCCACCATCGGCGTAATGCGCCAACGTTTCGGGCGAAACAGACCGCGGGCGATGGTTTCCAGAATCAGGCCGACGAAACCCAGCAGTTGCAGGGTGTCCTGCCAGACCGCGTCGACCGCGCGGCCGATGCGGGTCAGCAGTTGAATGCCGACGCTGATTTCCGGTTCCTTGATCGGCACGCAGAAGTCGGTCAGCGAGCAATAGACGGTCTGCAACAAGGCACGGTCGGCGGAGGACAGTGTGCAATCGGGGTGTTCGGCGGATCGGCCCAAACGCTCGGACCCGAGCAACTCCACCAGCAGCGACGCGCCGGCGGTGTCGAGCGCGCCGAGGCCGTTGAGGTCAATGTGAGTGCTGTCGTCGTATTGGCCGCGGAGCTTTTCGCTCAGGTGCTTGAGATCGGCGTAATGGGCAAGCGTCCAGTCACCCGTGACCCGCAACTGAGCAGGGGAGTGAGAGGTGTCCAGTCGGGCACTGCCGGGCATTGTGCTGCTGGTCATAAGCTCCATGCTTTATCGGCTATTACGCGGCTCTACGTAATAGCACGAACGGGTCACTTTGCGGCAGTCGCAGGCTTGTTGTCCTTTACCACGAAGCGCAACACACCGATGACCTGGCCATCTTCGGTCAGCACCCGAACCTGCCATTTACCCGCGGGGTTGCCGGGGAAATTCTGCTTGTGGGTCCAGGCCCGATAGCCTTCCTTGCGCCCCCCGTTGATATCCAGCGGGATACGGTCGACTTCTTTACCGTTGAACATCCAGACGTGATAAATCCGTTCGGCCAGACCGCGCGGGGCATTGATCGCGGTGTACGCGTACAGCCCACCTCCGCGAATCTGCTCGGCGCTGACTTCTTCCAGACTCTTGCCTGGTGTGCGGTCCTGCATTTGCGTGCTGATTGCCACGTCGGTCATCCACAGGGTCGCCGGCGGCACCCAGGACCGCAGCACCCAACCGAGCGCGCCGATGCCCACCGTAATACTGAGAATCGCCAAGGCATTGCGCACGGTACGAATCGGGAAGATCGACGCCAGACTCGGGAACGACAGGACAACGGCGGTGCCCAGGGCCAGTTTGAAACTCTGAGCGGTGGTCAGGTGCAGGATGACGGGCAGGGCGGTCAGCAGTGCAGCGAACAGCGTCAGGGTGTGCAGTGCCAGGAACGCCCAGCGCCGGGGGGCCAGCCATTTGTAGTAGAGCGGGTCGATGATGGAGATCAGCGCGGCGACGCCCAACAGCCCGGTGAAAAACAACTGGCCGCTGTTCCAGGTGGTGGTGATAAAAAAGAACGGCAGGACGAAGAACAGGCTTTCCTGGTGGATCATCTGCGTGGCGTAACGCAGCAGAGGTTTGGGGATTTCGCGTTTGAAGATCCTGGCGAACAGCTTGGTGAGGCTGTTTTCCAGCATCAGCCAGATCCAGCTGATCAGCATGATGGTGGTGATCCAGGTCGCCAGACCTTGCTGGCGATCCACCAGAATGAAGCTGCCAACCCCGGAAATGAAACCGCCGAGCGCAATGACCCCTGGGTAGCGCTTCATCAGTTCCAGGATGCGCTGGACGTATAGGGTCAGAGTAGGCATTCGGCGGTTCGCAATAGTCGTGGGAAAAATCCCCGACAGGGTAACCGCCGAGAGGGCGGCGTGGCGAGGGGCTGCGGTCCGATCACGAATCCCCTCACCACAACGCTACACGGTTGGCGGCTTCCTTCGATGCAAGCGCCAACCCATCAGCATCAATACGACGAGCCCCAGCACCCCGGCAATCGCCCAAATAAACTGATCATCACTGATCAACGGCTGTTCGATCCGCAGGTAGCCCGGCTGCATGAGCAATTCACGCATGGCCTTGTTGGCTTCCTCCAGCGTCACCCCTTGCAGTTCCTTGGCCGGGTTGGCGAAACGGCCGTCCTCGTAGTCCCCAAGGGCACTCCAGTAATAATCGGCCAACGCGCTGTTGCCTTGCACGGCCCAGGCCTGGCGGGCGATGGCGGCCTGCTTGAGGCGGTTGAAGGTGTTGGCATTGAGACCGTCCCTGAGCAACCCGGCCTTCAGGTCCTCCAGCACCTGTTCGGCCTCGGGCACGTCGTCGCGCTCAAGGTCCGCGTTCAGGCTCATGAAGCCCACGCCGCCAAACACCTCGCGCTCGGCCGAAGGCCCGTAGGACAAGCCATGGGCCAAGCGCATCTGGCGGTAGAGCGCCCAGTCCAGATAGTCCTTGAGCAAGTCGAAGGTTTCGTCATGCTGATCCTCCAGCACCGGCTCTGGCACCAGCCAATGCAACTTGGCACTGCCGCCGACAAAACCGTGACTCAGGGTGCGCTCATGGGCAGCACTGGCCTGGATGGCCGGCAGGGGCGGGTGATCAGTCGGGTCGACCGCTTCAAGCGCTCCATAAGACCGTTCCAGATAGGCCGGCAGCACCCGCTCGAGGTCGCCGACCACGATCAGGGTCATGTTGTTGGGCGCGTACCAGGCCTTGCGTACCTTTTCCAACTGATCGCGGGTCAGGTGATCGACCTCGGGCCGCTCGGGGCATTTGAGGCCCAGTTCCACTGCCAGCTGATTACTCGCCGTGTGGCCAAGGTCCTGGCGATCCAGCCAGCGTTGCAGGTGCGAGTAATGGCCGCCGTCTTCGCGCTCGACCACTTGTTTGGCGGCGTTGATGGCGTTGTCGTCGATTCGGGTCTGGGTCAGCAGCGCCAGCAGCAGGTCGAGGACCTTGCGCTGGTTTTTCGCCGGGGCTTCGATGACGAACGTCGTGTCGGCATTGCTGGTGTAGGCATTCCACTCGCCACCCAGGGCCTGCATGCGTTCTTCCAGCCCGCCTTCGCCCGTGGCGTCGATGCCGCTGAACAGCAAGTGCTCAAGCAGGTGCGGCAGCTCCTTGTCGGCGCAACTGAAATCATCGATGCCGACGCCGACCACCAGACGAATCGCCACATGCCCGCGCTCGGTGCCGGGTTTGAGCATTAATTGCAGGCCATTGGGCAGCGTATAGCCCTCGACCTGAAAGCGATCCAGGGCAAATGAAGGGAATGAGCCAAGCAACAGACAGGCAAACAACAGACAACGCATAACGGGTTTCCATACGGCTAGCGTAAGTTCAACAGACTTCAGGCAACTGTGGACGTTCAGGGTGAATGAGTGATGTCAGCGAAATCGTCGACCGCCAGGGCACCGGTGTCGGAAGTTTCCAGCACCACATAGGCGCTGCTGCAAAACAGCGAATTCAGACGCTTCATGTCGGCAATCAACTCCAAGTGCAACGAGCTGGTCTCGATACTCTGCACGATCTTACGTTGCAATCGGCTGACGTGAGCATGAGCCAGGCGGCGTTCCTGTGCGCGAAAGCGACGTTTCTCACGCAATAACTGGCGGGCACTTTCCTTATCGGCACTGAGGAACACCGACAACCCCAGGCGCAGATTGGATATCAACTGAGTGTGCAGCCCCGCCAACTCTTCCAGGCCGACTTCGGAAAAAGACCGGCGCTGCGAGGTTTTCTGCTGCTGGACCTTGCGCAGCATGCGTTCGATGAGGTCGCTGGCGAGCTTGAGGTTGATCGCCAGTTCGATGATTTCCGCCCAGCGCCGACTGTCCTGCTCGCTGAGGTCTTCGCGGGGCATTTGCGCCAGATACAGCTTGATCGCACCGTAGAGCGATTCCACATCATCGGTCAGGCGCCGCATTTCCTGGGTAACGGCGGTTTGCTTGCCGTTCAGCACGTCGAGCATGGCCTCGAGCATGTTGTCGATCAGGTCGCCGATACGCAGGGTTTCCCGGGCGGCATTGGCCAGCGCCAAACTGGGCGTGACCAGCGCCGTCGGATCAAGATGCCGCGGTTTGGCAGTGCCGTTGAGTTGCGGGCGCTCCGGCAGCACCCACGCACAGAACCTGGCCATCGGCCCGACACTCGGCAGCAAAATCAGGCAGCGCGCGGTGTTGTAGAGCAGGTGAAAGCCGATGACCATTTCCTGAGGGCTGAAGTCCAGACTGTCGATCCAGTGCACCAACGGGTCGAGCACCGGGATGATCAGCAACAGACCAATCAACTTGTACAGCAAGCTGCCCAACGCCACCTGGCGGCCGGCGGCGTTCTGCATGCTGGTGCTGAGGAAGGCGAGGATGCCGCTGCCGATGTTGGCGCCGATCACCAGACCGATGGCCACGGGCAGGCTGATCACTGCGGCACCGGCCAGGGTCGCGGTCAGCAGGACGGCGGCCAGGCTGGAGTAGGAAACCATCGCAAACAGCGCGCCGACCAAGGCATCCAGCAGGATGTCGCCGGTCAGCGAGGCGAAAATCACTTTCACGCCTTGGGCCTGGGTGATCGGCGCGGCGGATTCGACGATCAGTTGCAGCGCCAGGATGATCAGCCCCAGGCCGATACCGACCCGACCCATCTGTCCGACCCGGGTCTGTTTGCGCGACAGGAAGAAAATCACCCCAAGAAAGATCAGCAGCGGCGACAGCCACGACAGGTCGAAGGTCAGCACCCGCGCCATCAGCGCAGTACCGACGTCGGCCCCGAGCATGGTCGCCAGGGCCGGGGTCAGCGCCATCAGGCCCTGACCGACAAAGGAGGTGACGAGCATGGCGGTGGCGTTGCTGCTCTGGACCATCGCCGTCACAACGATCCCCGAGACGAACGCCAGCCAGCGCTTGGACATGTTCCGGCCAATCACATGGCGCAGGTTGGAACCGTAGACCCGCAGGATGCCGGTTCGGACGATGTGCGTGCCCCAAATCAACAAGGCCACGGCAGATAACAAATTGAGCAGGGTGAGCATGCAGGCCCCCTGTGGTGGTAGCGCCCCAAAGGGGCAAGTTGACGGTGCCGCGCGTTCTTCTACGTTCTGTACTTAAGCTGTAGTTGGCTAACGGTCTGCGCGCCAGCATCGCACAGCTAAAGTAGCGATTGAAACAAAACTGTCATGAAAACAGGTTGATGCAGGTATGAAAAAGGGGCCCATAGATCTCAGCACCTCAGTTGAAAGGTTACGCGAACATAACCTGCGGTCTGTGCGTCAACCTTTGGAAAGAACTGTCGGCTAATTCTTCAACTGCGTTGATGTGATTCACGCGCTCTGCAACACATGTTTAATGACACCCAGAGTTACTTCTCGGAGGCTACAACGCCTTGCGCCGTTGCCTACGGTTACGCCAGAATCCGCCGGCTTGTGCGCCTAGAGGCTCGTCGGTAACTTGGCTCCCGTCACTGCCCATCAGTGATCGGGTTTAGTAGTCCGGCCAGTCATCTCGGTTGTACAAGCGTCATCCAGTCAGGTATCCGCCTGCGCTTGATGGTGGCTGTGCATAGGGCGCCCTCGGGCGCGCCGGGTGTTTTAGGTGACTTTGCCGGTCTACTAACCTGTGCACAGCTGCCACCCTTTCGTATTAGTAGCGAACGGGTTGCGGCCATACTGGAGAAAGTCCCTATGTTCAAAGTCACACCCAACCCACCGCGAAAATCCAGCACCATCTTCCTCATCAACCCCGAGGTCGATAACGAAACCCTGCTCGCTCACGCCTGCGAATCGTTGGCGTCGGCCAGTGTCATGGCCAGTGATTTTGCCGGTTTTCTGGAAGGTTCTCAGCGCAACACCCTGCTGGGGATTCAGCAAAGCATCATGTTGGGGGAATTGGCGGTGAATCGAGTGCTGGATAACCTCGATCCGCCAGGGTAATCACAGAGCAAAAAAAATGTGGGAGCGAGCCTGCTCGCGATGGGGCCGTCACATTCAACATCGATGTTGACTGACAGGCCGCTATCGCGAGCAGGCTCGCTCCCACAAGTTTTGTGCACTGGCTGACACCAGCCAGTGCACAGGCTCGGGTTATTGACCCGGAATGTCCTTGCGCAGTTTCACCGGGTCCTGCTGTTTGCGCTTTTTCGCCATCGCGGTGCGCATCTTGATGTTGATCGCTTCCACCGCCAGCGAGAACGCCATGGCGAAGTAGACGTAGCCTTTTGGCACGTGAACGTCCAAGGACTCAGCAATCAGCACAGTACCGACGATCAACAGGAACGACAGCGCCAGCATCTTCAGCGACGGGTGCTTGTCGATGAACTCGCTGATGGTGCCCGAAGCCCACATCATCACCAGCACGGCAACCACGATCGCCGCGACCATGACCGGTACGTGGGACACCATGCCCACAGCAGTGATGACCGAGTCCAGCGAGAACACGATGTCGATAATTGCGATCTGAATGATGGTGTAGAGGAAGTTGCCGCCCTTGCCGCCCGGCTCCTCATTGGTTTCGTCTTCACCTTCCAGCGCGTGGTACATCTCTTGCGAGCTCTTCCACAGCAGGAACAGGCCACCAAAGAACAGGATCAGGTCTCGCCCGGAAATGCCCTGGCCGAACACTTCGAACAAGTCGGCGGTAAGGCGCATGACCCAGGTGATCGACAGCAGCAACAGGATCCGCGTAACCATGGCCAGTGCCAGGCCGAAAATCCGGGTGCGCTGCTGCATGTGCTTGGGCATGCGGCTGACCAGGATCGAAATCATGATGATGTTATCGATACCCAGGACGATTTCCAGGGCGGTCAGGGTGAAGAAGGCAACCCAGATTTCAGGGTTGGTCAGCCATTCCATGTGTATTCCTTTGTGCGAGTGTTAAACCACGAAGGGCCCAGGCTTCAAACAACAAAGCCTGGACCCGTCATGGTGAGTCTTGGGCTTATAGAGTGCTGAACAGCGGAAAAATCCCCATCAGCAAAGCGGCAATCAGTATGCACATGCAAACCAGCACTGCCCACTTCAGGGTAAAACGCTGGTGATCACCGAAGTCGATACCGGCCAGGGCCACCAACAGATAGGTCGATGGTACCAGCGGGCTCAGCAAGTGGACGGGCTGACCGACGATCGAGGCACGTGCCATTTCAACCGCGGTTATACCGTAATGGCTGGCGGCTTCCGCAAGTACCGGTAACACGCCGTAATAAAATGCATCGTTCGACATAAAGAATGTGAACGGCATGCTCACCAGTGCAGTAATCACCGCCAGGTACGGGCCGAGGAAGTCCGGGATGACCGCCAACAGGCTTTTCGACATCGCATCGACCATGCCGGTGCCCGTCAGGATACCGGTGAAGATACCGGCCGCGAAGATCAAACCGACCACCGCCAGCACGCTACCGGCGTGGGCCGCGACGCGATCCTTCTGTTGTTGCAGGCACGGGTAGTTGACGATCATCGCGATGCTGAAAGCCACCATGAACAGCACCGGCAGCGGCAACAGACCGGCAGCCAGGGTGCACATCAGGGCCAGGGTCAGGGCGCCGTTGAACCAGATCAACTTCGGACGACGGGCATCCGGGAATTGCGAAACGCTGATTTCACTGTGGTCGATTTCATCGCCCACCAGGTGCAGCTCACCCAGGCGCGCACGTTCACGCTTGCCGTAGAAGTAGGCAATCGCGAGGATGGCCAGCACCCCGAAAGCCATCGCCGGAATCATCGGTACGAAGATGTCGGACGGGTCCACATGCAGCGCACTGGCCGCACGAGCGGTCGGGCCGCCCCATGGCGTCATGTTCATCACGCCACCGGCGAGGATGATCAGGCCAGCCATGATCCGCGGGCTCATGCCGATACGGGCGTAGAGCGGCAGCATGGCGGCCACGCAGATCATATAAGTGGTCGCGCCGTCACCATCGAGGGAGACGACGAGCGCCAGTACGGCGGTGCCGACCGAAACTTTCAACGGGTCGCCCTTGACCATTTTGAGGATCTTGCGCACGGCCGGGTCGAACAGGCCGGAGTCGATCATCAGGGCGAAGTACAGAATGGCGAACATCAGCATCACACCGGTCGGTGCGAGCTTGGTGATGCCTTCGAGCATCATCGGGCCGATCTTCGGCGCAAAACCACCGAACAGCGCGAACAGGATCGGGATGATGATCAGAGCGATCAGCGCGGACAGGCGCTTGGTCATGATCAGGAACATGAACGTGATGACCATGGCAAAGCCAAGGAAAGTCAGCATGGGAATACTCCAGGCATAGCGCGGCTAGGGAATGGGCGAACCGGGTGGGTCAGCGCAGAACGGGAAGCACGAGGCGTATGGGCGGAGTGACAGCGAAGCGGCGGGTAGAAGAGGACATCAGGATCACCATTGTTGTTGTTAAATGGGCTGTGCGAGCGATAAAACACTGGCATTGGCCGACCGGTCTGTTGCCGGTAGTGGGGGCGATCCTAATCGGGGAAGCTTTCACCCAGCTTTCGCGGATGAAAGCATTGACCAGATGTGCAACCGGTCGTCGGACGGGTTTCAAGTCCCTGAACACAGGGCAGGAGGACAAAACATGGCCGAAATTCATACGGGCGGCTGCCACTGCGGACATCTGCGCTATCAATTCAGCGGGCCTTTGCACGATATCGCCCACTGTCATTGTTCGATTTGCCGACGGGTCAGCGGCGGGATCGTGACCACCTGGATCACCGTGCCCGCGTCAGCCTTTGAATGGGTGAAAGGAACACCAGCGCAGTACAACTCTTCAACACCCTGCGTGCGGTATTTCTGCGGCAACTGTGGGGCGCAACTGGCGCTGATAACGCAGCTGAGCCCGGACAGCATCGACGTGACCATCGCCACCCTCGATCATCCCGAGCAGGCACCCGCCGAAAAACATATCTGGACTGACAACCGACTGCCGTGGCTGCATCTGGATGAACATTTGCCCGGCGAAGCTGAGGAACAGTTGTAAACTGATCAAAAAATAGACAGATCCAGTGGCCGAATCGCGCCCATCCAGATGGCGTGCTCGGTGTGGTCGAGCAGATCGTCGCCGGTGTCCGGGTGCAGGAACACCACCAAACCCTTGCGGTTGAGCGCAAGCCAGGGCAGCACGTCGCCGATGTATTGCGGCTCGAAAGCCAACTGGCAGCTCCAGTCCGGATGCGGACCCACCGGTCGTTCATGGACGCGGCCCATCTTCACTGGAAACAGTTGCGCCGCCTGCTCACACAAGGCTCGCGCCTGAGCAAGGGTGCTGGCGTCGAAGTAGACATGGGCGTGGTAGCCCTTGATCCGCTGCATTTGAAACCCTCTGAACCGAGTCGAACCGGCGTTGTTTCCCACAGGTCACACGCCATAGAGACAGGAAGAACGGAGCACGGCCATGAAAAATGCCGAAACCCCGGTGGTGAAAGTGGTGCTTTATGGTGCCATGAGTAGCCTGGGCAGTGCGCTGATGGCTGAAATGCTAAGGCGCCAACATGAAGTAATCGCGATTCTCGATGACCTGACGGCCCTCGCGCCGCGCCCGGGATTGCGGACCAAGACCGGCGATTTGTTCGACGCCAAGCGGGTCAAGCAGAGTGTCGCCGGGTGTTCGGCGGTGATCTGTCTGCTGGATGCACCCGGGTTGCCGATGAACAGCGAGCACGTGGAAAAATCCATCGTACCTGGCCCGGTCGAGCAAGTGCTGGCGGTGGATGCTCTGATCGATGGCATGCAGGCCTCAGGGATTGCCCGGCTGTTTCTGGTCGGAGATTTCGAGGCACTGGACGATCCGGAGATAGAAGATCGACTGCAACGCCACGCCGCCGAAGAAATCCGCGAGGCCCTGCAAAGCAGCACCCTGCACTGGACGCTGGTGAATACGCCGCGCGGGGTGCCCGGGCTGACCATCGAGCATTTCAGCCACGTCAGCAGCAGCCTGGAGCCGGGCCTCGCCGAACCGCTTGAACAGTTGAGCCGGGCGGCGGTCGGAATTGCCGATGAGTTGCGGTTGAACCTGCATGTCGGCGAACACGTGACCTTCGTCGCCACCGAGGCTATACAGCGATAGACGGCAGCGGCAGGCCATTCAACGATTGCGCACTGCTGGCCTGCTCAGCCATCAGCCAGTCCACAAACTGTTGAATCAGCGCACCACGCCGTTTCCGCTGGGGCAGGACCACGTAATAGCCGAGCCTGGAAATCACCGTTTCCGCAATCGGTCGACACAACAAACCTTGCGCCAGCAAGTTATCCACAAGGTGCCGCCATCCAATCGCCACGCCCTGGCCGCCAATCGCCGCTTGAATCAGCAGCGTGTAATTGTCGAAGCGCAATTGCCCAGGCGCAGGTGCCGAAGCGATCCCCAGCTCACGAAACACGCCGCTCCAGTCGAACCAGTTGCTGCTGTTTTCGCCTCGAAGGTGCAGCAGCGGGAACTCGAGCAATGACTGGGAGGGCAAGGGCAGGGGACGATCCTTCAACAGCAGCGGGCTGCACACCGGAAATACTTCCTCGCTGAACAGCCAATGGCTTTCGCCCTGCTTGAATCGGCCATCACCAAACAAAACCGCCACATCAATATCGGTGCGCAGCATATTGAGGCTGCGTTCGCTGGTGACCAGGCTGACGTCCACTTGAGGATTGGCGGCATGAAAGCGGTGCAGGCGCGGCATCAGCCAATACGCGGCGAAGGCAAAATCGGTGGCGACCTGCAACACTTCATGCTGATGCTGTGCGCTGATCGCACTCAATCCTGCGTCGATGTTCTGCAATCCGAGCTGAACCTGCTCAAACAGGATCGTCCCGGCCTCGGTCAGCTCGATGCCGCGATAGATCCGGTCGAACAGCCGTGTCCCGAGTTGTTCTTCCAGCCGTTTGATCTGTTGGCTGATAGCCGGTTGCGTGGTGCCGAGCTCCACCGCTGCAGCCGTGAAGCTGCGCTGACGGGCCGCTGCTTCAAAAGCACGAAGTAAATCCAGAGACAAATCACCAAGGGCGTCATACATAAGCTGTGCTTATCCTAGTCATTGCCGCGCATGGGCTTTACCACAAATTGCATGGGCTACATGCTCGATCGCAGCACTCTCGCATAAATATTCACTATGGAATGCCGCGATCACATGAAGCGCAAGAATATTCTTTTCATCATGGCCGATCAGATGGCCGCGCCAATGTTGCCGTTCTACGGCCCTTCGCCCATCAAACTGCCGAATCTCAGCCGCCTCGCCGCCGAAGGTGTGGTGTTCGACGCCGCGTATTGCAACAGCCCACTGTGCGCGCCGTCGCGTTTTACCCTGGTCAGCGGTCAGTTGCCGAGCAAGATCGGCGCCTACGACAACGCGGCCGATTTCCCCGCCGATGTACCGACTTATGCCCACTACCTGCGTCGACTCGGCTACCGCACCGCGCTGTCGGGCAAGATGCATTTCTGCGGCCCGGATCAGCTGCACGGCTATGAGGAACGCCTGACCAGCGACATCTACCCGGCCGATTACGGTTGGTCTGTGAACTGGGACGAGCCGGACGTGCGTCCAACCTGGTTTCACAACATGTCATCGGTGCTGCAGGCCGGGCCGTGCGTACGCACCAATCAGCTGGATTTCGACGAAGAGGTGGTGTTCAAGGCCCAACAGTATTTGTTCGATCACATCCGGGAAGACGGCGATCAGCCGTTCTGCCTGACCGTTTCGATGACTCACCCACACGACCCGTACACCATTCCCAAGGCTTTCTGGGATATGTACGACGACGCCGACATCCCGTTGCCCGAAACCCCGGCGCAGACCGAACTTGATCCGCACTCCCAGCGTTTGCTCAAGGTTTACGACCTGTGGGACAAACCGCTGCCTGTGGATAAGATTCGTGATGCGCGCCGGGCGTACTTCGGTGCGTGCAGCTATATCGATAGTAACGTCGGCAAACTCCTGCAAACACTCGAGGAAACCGGCCTGATCGATGACACCATCATCGTATTCTCCGGCGACCACGGCGACATGCTCGGCGAGCGTGGGCTCTGGTACAAAATGCATTGGTACGAAATGGCCGCCCGCGTGCCGCTGTTGATCAGTGCGCCGGGGCAGTTCGGGGCTGGCCGGGTCAGCGCGGCGGTCTCCACTGCCGATCTGTTGCCGACCTTCGTCGAACTGGCCGGCGGTTCGCTGGAGCCGGGGCTGCCGCTGGATGGCCGCTCTCTGGTCTCGCACCTGCAAGGGCAGGGCGGTCATGACGAAGTCTTCGGCGAATACATGGCTGAAGGCACCATCAGCCCGCTGATGATGATTCGCCGCGGCGCCTACAAATTCATCTACAGCGAAGACGATCCTTGCCTGCTCTTCGATGTACACAACGACCCGCGTGAACAGGAAGAACTCAGCCAATCGCCGCAACATCGGCCGCTTTTCGATGAATTTCTCGCCGAAGCCCGGGCCAAATGGGATATCCCCGCGATCCATCAACAAGTACTCGCCAGCCAACGGCGCCGACGTTTTGTCGCCGAGGCGTTAACCCTCGGCAAGCTAAAGAGCTGGGATCACCAGCCGCTGGTGGACGCCAGTCAGCAGTACATGCGCAACCACATCGACCTCGACGATCTGGAGCGTAAAGCACGTTATCCACAACCCTGCCAAAACCAATAATGTTAAGGGGAATGCCATGCGTAGGTTATCCACAGCAATGACGGTCGGGCTTCTGGCTCTGGGCAGTGCATCGGCCTATGCCGATCAGAGTTGCGAGACGGTGAAAATGGCCGACCCTGGCTGGAGCGACATCGCCGCGACCAACGCCATCACCGGGTTTCTGCTGGACGGCATGGGCTACAAGGCCAAGGTCGACACGCTGGCGGTGCCGATCACCTTTGGCGGCTTGAAGGATGGTCAGGTCGACGTGTTTCTGGGTAACTGGATGCCGGCGCAGCAGGGTTTCTACGACAAGTTCGTGGCCACCGGCGATGTCACGCAATTGGCGAAGAACCTCGACGGCACCGAATTCACCCTCGCGGTCCCGGATTACGTCTGGGATGCGGGTGTGCATAACTTTTCCGACCTGAACAAATACGCCGACAAGTTCGACAAGAAGATCTACGGCATCGGCTCCGGCGCTCCCGCCAACATCTCCTTGCAGGAAATCATCAAGAAGAACGACTTCGACATGGGCCAGTGGAAACTGGTCGAGTCCAGCGAGCAGGCCATGCTGGCGGAAGTGTCTCGCGCGGTGAAAAAACAGAAGTTCGTGACCTTCCTCGGCTGGACCCCGCACCCGATGAACGTGCAACTGAAAATGCACTACCTCAAGGGCGGCGAGAAGTACTTCGGCGACACCGGCAGCGTTCACACCCTGACCCGCAAAGGTTATGCACAGGCCTGCCCGAACGTCGGCAAACTGCTCACCAACCTGAGTTTCACCCAGGACATGGAGAACAGCATCATGGCCGACGTGGTGAACAAGAAAGTCAGCAATGCTGATGCGGCCAAGGCGTGGATCAAGGCTAATCCGGCGGTACTGGATAAGTGGCTGGACGGGGTGAAGACAGTGGATGGGAAGGATGCGTTGGGGGCGGTGAAAGCCAAACTCTGAACCCTCGCCACCGATCGTTCCCACGCTCTGCGTGGGAACGATCAACGGCTAGTCCTGCTACCCTTGCGCAAAATCCCACCCGAGAGGACCCATGGCCTTCCCAAGCCGCCATTCGCTCTTCCCCTTCCTCAGCTGGATGCCCCGGCAAACCCGCGCCAGCGTCGGTCGTGATCTGATCGTCGGCCTCAGCGGTGCGATTCTCGCGTTGCCGCAATCCATTGCCTACGCGCTGATCGCCGGTCTCCCACCTGAATACGGTCTGTACGCAGCGATTATCCCGGTGCTGATCGCCTGTCTCTGGGGTTCTTCGTGGCACTTGATCTGCGGTCCTACGGCGGCAATTTCTATTGTCTTGTACGCCAGCGTCAGTCCGCTGGCCGTTCCTGCGTCAGAGGACTACGTCACCCTGATCCTGTTGCTGACGCTGCTGGCCGGCATTTTCCAGTGGCTGCTCGGTTTGCTGCGCTTCGGCGCCTTGGTGAATTTCGTCTCGCACTCGGTGGTGCTGGGTTTCACCCTCGGCGCGGCGGTGGTGATTGCCATCGGCCAACTGCCGAATCTGTTGGGGCTGGAATTGCCCAACCAGGCAACAGCGCTGAACAGCTTGATGATGCTGTTCAGTCACCTCGGCGAAGTGGATAAACCGTCGCTAATGCTGGGCCTGGCGACGGTCGTCGTGGGCGTGATCCTCAAATTGCTCCTGCCGCGCTGGCCAACGCTGTTGATCACCCTGGCGCTGAGCGGATTGCTGGTCTGGTTCTGGCCATCGATGCTCGGCCATGTGAAGTTGGTCAGCGCATTTGTCGGCCGACTGCCGCCCTTAAGCCCATTGCCGCTGGATCTGGACCTGATTCTGCGCTTGCTACCCAGCGCGGTGGCGGTGGGCATGCTCGGGCTGGTCACCAGTCTGTCGATTGCCCGCTCCTTGTCGGCCCGCTCCCAGCAGTTGCTCGACGCCAATCAGGAAGTCCGCGCCCAGGGTTTATCGAACATGGTCGGTGCGTTTTTTTCCGGATCGCTGTCAGCCGGCTCCTTCACCCGCTCGGGCTTGAGCTACGAAGCAGGTGCCTGCTCGCCAATGGCCGGGGTTTTTTCGGCGGTGTGGGTGGCGCTGTTCGCCATCTTCGGTGCGAATTTGATCGCGCACATTCCAATCCCGGCCATGGCCGGCAGCATTCTGTTGATCGCTTGGGGGCTGGTGGATCATCGCGGCATTCGCGCGTTGTTGCGGGTCAGCCGCGCCGAGTTCCTGGTCATGGCGCTGACCTGTGTCGCCACGCTGCTGCTGGAATTGCAGACCGCGATCTACGCCGGGGTGCTGGCCTCGCTGTTCTTCTACCTCAAACGCACCTCGCAACCGCGGGTTCAGCATTGGCGAGATGGGGATGAAGACATTCTGCGGGTTGGCGGTTCGATCTTTTTTGGCGCCAGCCATTACCTGCAAGTACGCCTGCAACGGATGCACGGCGCGCGCGTGGTGATCGAGGCGCAACAGATCAACTTCATCGACTATTCAGGCGTGGAGATGCTGCATCAGGAAGCGCGACGGCTGCTGCGGCAGGATCGCAGCCTGACCCTGCGGCGCGCGCGGCCGCAGGTGGTGGAAGAGTTGCGGAAGCTGGAAGGGGCGGAGAAATGCCCGATCCGGTTTGAGGACTGATCCGAAATCGGTGTCGCGGCCATTCGCGAGCAAGCCCGCTCCCACATTTGATCTGTGGCGTTCACAAAACCAATGTGGGAGCGGCGGTGCGACGATTCGACTTGCTCGCGAAGCTTTTAACGGGCCAATTGGCGGCGAAGCTCGGCGAGCACCGGCGCGGTGTCCGGGCGTACGCCGCGCCACAGGAAGAAAGCCTCTGCCGCTTGTTCCGCGAGCATCCCCAAGCCATCCATCGACACCGCCGCGCCATGTTCACTGGCCCAACGGCAGAACGAGGTCGGCTCCTTGCCGTACATCATGTCGTAGCACACGGTCTTGCCCGGCTCGATCAAACTGCTGGCAATCGGCGGTACATCCCCTGACAGACTGGCGGACGTCGCGTTGATGATCAGGTCCACCGACTCCTTCAACCAATCAAAACCACTGGCTGACACCGGCCCCAGGTCCGCGAACAATTCAGCCAACAGTTCGGCTTTTTCCACCGTGCGGTTGGCGATAATGACCGAGGCGGGTTGCTCGGCCAGCAATGGCTCCAGCGCACCGCGCACTGCGCCGCCAGCACCGAGCAGCAGGATGCGTTTGCCCTTGAGGCTGAAACCGGCATTGACCGTCAGGTCCCGCACCAGTCCGGCGCCATCGGTGTTGTCGCCCAGCAGGCTGCCATCGGCCAGTTTGCTCAACGTGTTCACTGCACCAGCCCGCTGCGCCCGCGCCGTCAGACTGTTCGCCAGCCGATAGGCCTCTTCCTTGAACGGCACCGTCACATTTGCCCCGCGACCTTCGAGGAAAAACGTCCGGGCGCAGGTGGAAAAATCGTCGAGGGGCGCCAGCAACGTGCTGTAGTCCAGCTTTTGAGCCGTCTGCTCGGCGAACAGACGGTGGATCAGCGGCGACTTGCTGTGGCCAATCGGGTTACCGAATACGACGTAACGGTCCATCAGAATTCCTCGTTCAGGCCTTGGCCAACCAATCGCGGTCTTGCAGGAAGTACTCGGTCAGCCGTGCTTCTTCGCTGCCCGGCTCGGCTTTCCAGTCGTAGCTCCAGCGTACTTGCGGTGGCAGAGACATCAGGATCGACTCGGTACGCCCGCCCGATTGCAGACCGAACAGCGTGCCGCGGTCGTAGACCAGGTTGAATTCAACGTAGCGCCCACGGCGGAACTCCTGGAATTCACGCTGTTTGGCGGTAAACGCATCATTTTTGCGGCGCTGCACGATCGGCAGGTAGGCGTCGATGAACGCGTCACCGATGGCGCGCATGAAAGCGAAGCTGGTGTCGAAGTCCCACTCGTTCAAGTCATCGAAGAACAGGCCGCCGATGCCGCGCGGCTCGTGGCGATGCTTGATGTGGAAATAGCTGTCGCACCAGGCCTTGTAGCGCGAATAAACATCCGGACCGAACGGCGCGCAGGCCTGCTCGGCGACGCGGTGCCAATGCACGCAGTCTTCTTCATTACCGTAATAAGGCGTCAGATCAAAGCCGCCACCGAACCACCAGACCGGTTCTTCACCCTCTTTTTCAGCGATGAAAAAGCGCACGTTGGCGTGGGACGTCGGCACATACGGGTTGTGCGGATGAATGACCAAAGAAACGCCGAGGGCTTCAAAGCCACGGCCGGCCAGCTCTGGCCGATGGGCGCTGGCGGACGGTGGGAGACCGCTGCCGAAGACGTGGGAAAAGTTGACGCCGCCCTTTTCGATGACCGCGCCGTTTTCGATCACCCGGGTGCGGCCGCCACCACCGGCAGTCCGGGTCCAGGCGTCTTCGACGAACTGCGTGCCGCCGTCTTCAGCTTCGAGGGCCGCGCAAATGCGGTCTTGCAGGTCGAGCAGGTAGGCTTTTACGGCCTCGGTGCGGGTCGTCATGTCATCACCTTGAATCGGGCAAAGCTACGCGGCGCTCCATGGGAGCGGGGGCGGCGCAAATGGGCGCGTAGCATAACATCGCAGATGGACCTGCCGCAGTTGACGAAGATCATGGTTAGGAGTCCGATAGGGAGCTTCGCAAGACGACCTAAGGAGAGTTCTGATGGCTAAGCGTATCCAGTTCCGCGCCCATGGCGGCCCTGAAGTGCTTGAGTATGTCGATTACCAACCCGCCGAGCCTGGCCCGCAACAGGTTCGCGTGACCAACAAGGCCATCGGCCTGAATTTCATCGACACCTATTACCGCAGCGGTCTCTATGCGCCGCCAGCCCTGCCATCGGGCGTGGGCTCGGAAGGCGCGGGCGTGGTCGAGGCGGTGGGCAGTGAAGTCACCCGGTTCAAGGTCGGTGATCGCGTGGCATATGGCAGCGGTCCGTTGGGCGCCTACAGCGACGTTCACGTGTTGCCGGAGGCCAATCTGGTGCACCTGCCGGACGCGATCAGCTTCGAACAGGCCGCCGGCGTAATGCTCAAGGGCTTGACCGTTCAATACCTGCTGCGTCAGACCTATGATCTCAAGGGTGGCGAAACCATCCTGTTTCACGCTGCCGCGGGTGGCGTCGGCTCCCTGGCCTGCCAATGGGCCAAGGCGTTGGGCGTGAAGTTGATCGGCACGGTCAGTTCACCGGAGAAAGCCGCACTGGCCAAGGCCAACGGCGCTTGGGCGACCATCGACTACAGCCATGAAAACGTCGCACAGCGCGTACTGGAATTGACTGACGGGAAAAAGGTGCCGGTGGTGTACGACGGCGTGGGCAAGGACACTTGGCTGACTTCGCTTGATAGCGCGGCGCCTCGCGGTCTGGTGGTGAGCTTCGGCAATGCGTCCGGTGCGGTAGACGGGGTGAACCTGGGGATTCTGTCGGCGAAGGGTTCGTTGTACGTGACCCGGCCTACGCTCGCGACTTACGCCAACAACGCCGAGAACCTTCAGCGTATGGCGGATGAGCTGTTTGAGATGATCATCAGCGGGAAGCTGAAAGTGGACATCAGCCAGAAGTATCCCTTGGCCGAAGCGGCGAAGGCGCAGACCGAGTTGTCGGCGCGGCGCACGACTGGCTCAACTGTTTTGCTGCCTTGACGGACGCCATCGCGAGCAGGCTCGCTCCCACATTGGTTAGGTGTCGATCACAAATCCCCTGTGGGAGCGAGCTTGGTCCGGGCGGCGTTCCGACGATTGGCCGCGCCGCGGTGTCAGTCTGGGCGCACAACGTGGCCGGTCGCGAGATCCCGGATCACGCTCGGATTCTTGCGCCCACCCAGATTCCCACCCAACACGTAATCCACCTGCCCACGGAAATACTGCTCGACGCGAATCCGCGTCCGCGCCGCCGGTTGGCCCTGTGGGTTGGCCGACGTTGAAACCAACGGCCCGACCACCGCGCACAAATCCCGCACCAACGGGTGATCGCTGACCCGCAACGCCACCGTTTCATGCACGCCGGTAATCCACTGCGGCAACATATTCTGATGCGGCACCAGCCAGGTGTTCGGCCCTGGCCAGGTGCTGGCCATGCGGTCCATCCACAATTCAGGGAAGTCTTCGAAGAGGAAATCGAACTGGCGAATGTTGTCGGCCACCAGAATCAACCCTTTTTCCACCGACCGCCCCTTGATCGCCAGCAGACGATAGACCGCCTCTTCGTCCCACGGGTCGCAACCCAGACCCCAGACCGCTTCGGTTGGGTAGGCAATCACCGCGCCTGCGCGAATGGCTCGTGCGGCTTGTTGCACACGCCAACTGTTGACCATGAAAAACTCTCCGGAATAAGGCTCTGCGCAGTTTACCGATCTTCCTTATAAAACCTAGCTCACCCGCGCAAACCAGCGCCCGCTTTCGCAGACCGCACGGCCGTCCATTTCCAGCTCCGTCAGCGCTGCCAGCACTTTTGGCAGAGCCCAGCCGCTGGTGACGGACAACGCTTCACTGGTGTGGGGCGCGGCATGCAGGAGCATAAGCAACGGATGTGTCACCGCTGGTGTCGCTGTGGATAACGGCAACTGCTGCCAGCCACGCAAGGCTTCGAGGATATGCTCGATGGTTTCCACCAGCACCGCGCCGTCGCGGATCAGCTGATGACAACCCTTTGCGCCCGGGTGATGAATCGACCCTGGGATCGCATACACCTCTCGACCCTGTTCCGCCGCCAGCCTCGCGGTGATCAGCGAACCGCTGGCGATACTCGCCTCGACCACCAGCACGCCCAGGGATAAACCGCTGATGATTCGATTACGCCGGGGGAAGTTACTGGCGGTCGGTCCGGCGTCCAGCGGGAACTCCGAAAGCACCGCGCTGCCCGAGGCGATCATGGCGTCTGCCAGTCGTCGATTGCGCTGTGGATAAAACTTTTCAAGTCCCGTGCCAAGTACACCGACCGTTCGCCCGCCCACGTCCAGAGCGGCTTGATGCGCGGCGGCATCAATGCCCAGCGCCAGACCGCTGGTAATGACAAAACCGGCGCCGGCCAGACTGCGGGAAAAGGCGGCGGCGGTGTCCATGCCCGGTCGCGAAGCGCGACGGCTGCCGACCATCGCCAACTGCGGTTTTTCCAGAATGCCGGGATCGCCCGCCACAAATAACAGCGGCGGCGCATCACTGATTTCCGCCAACAGTGCCGGATAGTCAGGTTGGTCCCACATCAGTAAATGCTGGCCCGGACGCTCTAACCAGGCCAGTGCATGGCTCGCGCCATCACGGATTTCACTGGAGCGCCTGGCCTCAGCGCAAGCGAGGGGCAAACCCAACGAACGCCAGGCACTGGCCGGCGCGCTGATGGCCTTGGACGCCGAGCCGAAGGCCTCGAGCAATTTCTTGAAACGCGCAGGACCGAGTTCCGGCAGGCGATGCAAACGTAAACGAGCTTCCAGTTCCGCAGGGGAAACCGGTGCAAAAGCAGACAGCGACATGGATCATCCTTGATCGTTATGAGCCCCGTTCAAACGGGAATAAGCTGTGGATAACTCTGTTGGTAACTTGTGGAGCCTGTTAAGGATTTCGCACCTTGTCCAGCACCGCCAGGGAGCGTGATGCATTGAGCACCAGCCCGTAGCTGAGCTTGTCGTAGGTGCGGAAAACCATCAGCAAACCGGCGCGCTCATCCGGGATTTTCAGTGGCTGGCCGGTGATCCGGTCACGCACGGTCTCGCCGGTTTTCATCACCACCAACACGTTGCCTTCGGCCAGGCCATCGCGCTGGCCCTTGTTCAGCGTGACCACATCCAGCGCACCAATCTGTGTAACCCCGCGCGGCACGTCGATGATCAACCCGTTGATCTCGGTTTTTGGCGCACTGGGCATAAAGGTCGAGTTGATCGAGCGCTCTTCACCGCTGAACAAGCGGTCGCCGAGGCGGACTTCCTGGGTGGTGCGTTGCAGCGCCAGGGTGGCGACGTCGCCTTCCGTGGCCACAATCTCGCCGCCGCCGATGTCGTCGGCATTGATCCCCAAAAATTCTTTACTGACAGGATCGGTGTAGACCTTGCCCTGACGGAAGATGCCGTAGACCGGTTGGGCCGGGTCGAAGTGGCCGCGAGCGAAGATTCGGTCACCGGTGCCACTGAGCACGCGTTCGGCATCGCCGGCGACGATATAAGGCGCCTTGTCGAAGTCCTCGACCTTGTCGACGATGCGGTTGCTCAGCAGAAAGCTGTTGATCGATTGCAGCGGAATGCTCGGGATCGCATCGGCAACCGGGCTGCTGCGGATGCGTGGCGACAGCTTGATGGTGCCCCGGGAAGCGCCGCGGTTGAGGGTCAGGCGTGGCTGCCCGTTGACGTAGACCAGCGACAGCGAGTCGCCAGGGTAGATGAGATTGGGGTTTTCGATCTGTGGATTGGCTTGCCAGAGCTCCGGCCATTTCCACGGCTCACGAAGGAATTTCCCCGATATGTCCCAGAGTGTGTCACCGGATACCACGGTGTATTGCTGTGGAAAACCTTCCTTGAGTTGCACTTGCCCGTGCGCCAAACCGGCCGAGGCCAGAAGGAGCAAGGCGAGTAGTGATTTCCTCATGCGGTGAATCCCTTTATTATGTGCATTCGCGTAGAACGCCAGAGCCCTCGTGGCTCGCTCCCTACTCTTTATCAAAAAGAGACGGAAGCTACGTTTTACAACGGTAGCCTGCATCTTCGGACCCGCCAGGCCATCGACCCGACATTACCTCAAACGTGCAGCAATTAAGCTTATGGCCATTTTAGACATCCTCGAATTCCCCGATTCGCGCCTGCGCACTATCGCCAAACCTGTGGCCGTAGTGGACGACGAAGTGCGTCAGTTGGTCGATGACATGTTTGAAACAATGTATGAAGCGCCAGGCATCGGCCTCGCCGCGACCCAGGTCAACGTGCACAAACGTATCGTCGTGATGGACCTCTCCGAAGACCGCAGCGAACCACGGGTGTTCATCAACCCCGAGTTCGAAACCCTGACCGACGAGATGGAGCAATATCAGGAAGGCTGCCTCTCGGTGCCGGGCTTCTACGAAAACGTCGATCGCCCACAGAAGGTTAAAGTCAAGGCTCTGGACCGCGACGGCCAGCCTTACGAACTGATCGCCGAAGGCCTGCTCGCCGTGTGCATCCAGCATGAATGCGACCACCTGAATGGCAAATTGTTCGTCGACTACCTGTCCAATCTCAAACGCGACCGAATCAAGAAGAAACTGGAAAAGCTCCATCGCCAGAACGCTTGATGCCCTCCTTTCAAAGGCTTGCTGCGGCAAGCCTTTTTCTTTTGCGAGACCTTTTGAATGACTGAGCCACTGCGCATCGTCTTTGCCGGCACCCCGGAATTCGCCGCCGAACACCTCAAGGCCCTGCTCGACAGCCCTTACGAGATCGTCGCGGTCTACACCCAACCGGACCGTCCGGCGGGTCGCGGGCAAAAGTTGATGCCAAGTCCGGTCAAGCAGTTGGCTCTGGAAAACAACATTCCTGTGTTGCAACCGCCAACCCTGCGCAACGAAGATGCTCAGGCTGAACTGGCCGCGCTCAAGCCGGACTTGCTGGTGGTGGTTGCCTATGGCCTGATCCTGCCGCAAGTGGTGCTGGATATTCCACGCCTGGGTTGCATCAACAGCCACGCCTCCTTGCTGCCACGCTGGCGCGGTGCGGCACCGATCCAACGCGCCGTCGAAGCGGGCGACAGCGAAAGCGGCGTGACCGTGATGCGCATGGAACTGGGCCTCGACACCGGGCCGATGCTGCTCAAAGTCACCACCCCAATCACCGGTGAAGACACCGGCGGCAGCCTCCATGACCGTCTGGCCGAAATGGGCCCGTCAGCCGTGATCCAGGCGATTGCCGGTCTCGCTGCCGGAACGCTGGAAGGCCAAGTGCAGGACGACAGCCTCGCCACTTATGCTCACAAATTGAACAAAGACGAAGCGCGCATCGACTGGAGCCGCCCGGCGGTTGAGCTGGAACGGCTGGTCCGCGCCTTCAATCCATGGCCGATCTGCCACAGCACGCTGAATGGCGAAGCATTGAAGGTGTTGGCCGCGAGCCTCGCCGAAGGGCAGGGCGCACCGGGGGAAATCCTCAGCACCAGCAAGGACGGTTTGATCGTCGCCTGCGGTGAGCAAGCCCTGCGTCTGACTCGTCTGCAATTGCCCGGCGGCAAGGCGCTGAACTTCAGCGACTTGTTCAACAGCCGTCGTGAGAAATTCGCCGTCGGCACCGTCCTCGGTCAAGCGGCGGACACTCAATGAATCCACGTCTGGCCGCCGCCAAGGCACTTGCTGCTGTTCTTAACGGAAAAGCCTCACTCAACAGTTCCCTGCCAACACAGATGGACAAGGTCGAAGACCGCGACCGCGGCTTCACCCAAGATCTGGCGTTCGGCACCGCACGCTGGCAGCCACGCTTGTCGGCGCTAGCGGCCAAGTTGCTGCAGAAGCCGTTCAAGGCAGCCGACGCCGATGTCGAAGCGCTGTTGTTGGTCGGTCTCTATCAGTTGCTCTACACCCGGGTTCCGGCCCATGCCGCCATCGGTGAAACCGTGGGTTGCGCCGACAAGCTGAAAAAACCGTGGGCCAAGGCCTTGCTCAACGCCGTGTTGCGCCGCGCCCAGCGTGAAAGCGAAGCGCTGCTGGCCGAGCTGGAACACGATCCGGTGGTGCGCACTGCCCACCCGCGCTGGCTGCAAAAATCCTTAAAGGCATTCTGGCCTGAGCAGTGGGAAGCCATTTGCGCGGCGAACAACGCGCATCCGCCGATGATCCTGCGGGTCAACCGTCGTCATCACAGCCGCGACGCTTATCTCGGGTTGCTGACCGAGGCCGGCATCGCCGCCACGCCGTGTGTTTACAGTCAGGACGGCATCATTCTCGACGCCGCTGCCGACGTGCGCAGCTTGCCGGGTTTCGCCGAAGGCTGGATCAGCGTGCAGGACGAAGCCGCGCAACTGGCCGCCGATCTGCTCGACCTGGCACCGGGTCAACGGGTGCTGGACGCCTGCTGTGCACCGGGCGGCAAGACCTGCCACATCCTTGAAGCCGAGCCAGCACTCGCCGGCGTGGTGGCGGTTGACCTGGAAGCCAAGCGTCTGGTGCGAGTGCGGGAAAACCTCGCACGCCTGGGCCTGAGCGCCGAACTGATCGCCGCCGACGGCCGCGACACCGCGACCTGGTGGGATGGCAAGCCGTTCCAACGCATTCTGCTGGACGCGCCATGCTCGGCCACCGGTGTGATTCGTCGTCACCCGGACATCAAGTTGACTCGCCAACCCGATGACATCGCCGCACTCGCGGTTCTCCAGGGCGAACTGCTCGATGCCATGTGGATAACTTTGGAGGTCGGCGGCATCCTGCTTTACGCCACCTGCTCGACGCTGCCGACCGAGAACACCGAAGTCATCGAAGCCTTCCTCGCTCGCACGCCAGGCGCCCGTGAACTGGACCTCGCGACTCAAGCCGGTATCAAGCAACCTCACGGTCGCCAACTGCTGGCCCAGGACGGCGGCCACGACGGGTTCTACTACGCCAAGCTGATCAAGATCGCCGCCGCGCGCGGTTAATGGGTTTTAAGGGAGTGACTGGATGAAAATCATCATCCTCGGCGCAGGGCAGGTCGGCGGTTCGCTGGCAGAACACCTGGCCAGCGAAGCCAACGACATCACCGTGGTCGACACGGACGGCGAACGCCTGCGCGACCTCGGCGATCGGCTGGACATTCGCACCGTGCAAGGCCGCGGCTCGCTGCCGACGGTGCTGCGTCAGGCCGGCGCCGACGACGCCGACATGCTGGTGGCGGTGACCAACAGCGACGAAACCAACATGATTGCCTGCCAGGTGGCCCACTCCCTGTTTCACACGCCGACCAAGATTGCCCGGGTTCGCGAAGCTGCCTACCTCACTCGCTCCGAGCTGTTCGACAACGAAGCGATTCCGGTGGACGTGCTGATCAGCCCGGAGCAAGTGGTTACCAACTACATCAAGCGCCTGATCCAGCATCCGGGCGCCTTGCAGGTGATCGACTTCGCCGAAGGCAAAGCCCAATTGGTGGCGGTCAAGGCGTACTACGGCGGCCCGCTGGTGGGCCAGCAACTGCGGCAGTTGCGTGAACATATGCCAAATGTCGAAACCCGTGTCGCGGCGATTTTCCGTCGTGATCGGCCGATCCTGCCGCAGGGCGATACGGTGATCGAGGCGGACGACGAAGTCTTTTTCATCGCCGCCAAGGCGAATATTCGCGCGGTGATGAGCGAAATGCGCCGCCTCGATGAGAGCTACAAGCGCATCGTCATCGCGGGCGGCGGGCAGATCGGTGAACGTCTGGCCGAGGCTATCGAAAGCCGTTACCAAGTGAAGATCATCGAGATGAACCCGGCGCGCTGCCGTCATCTCTCGGACACCCTCGACAGCACCGTGGTGTTGCAGGGCAGTGCCTCCGACCGCGACTTGCTGATGGAAGAGAACATCGCCGACGCCGACCTTTTCCTGGCGCTGACCAACGACGACGAAGCCAACATCATGTCTTCGCTGCTGGCCAAGCGCCTGGGTGCGAAGAAGGTGATGACCATCATCAACAACCCGGCCTACGTCGACCTGATCCAGGGCGGCGACATCGACATCGCCATCAGCCCGCAACTGGCGACCATCGGTACCTTGCTGGCCCACGTGCGCCGCGGCGATATCGTCAGCGTGCATTCATTGCGCCGGGGCGCGGCGGAAGCCATCGAGGCGATAGCACACGGTGATGAGAAGTCGAGTAAGGTCATCGGCAAGTCCATTGAGAATATTGGCTTGCCGCCGGGCACCACTATTGGCGCGATCATTCGCGACGAAGAGGTGATCATTGCCCACGACGACACGGTGATCGCGGCGGGTGACCATGTGATTCTGTTCCTTGTGGATAAGAAGCATATTAGGGATGTGGAAAAGCTGTTCCATGTGGGATTGAGCTTCTTCTGATCTCGCAACCAGATCGTTCCCACGCTCCGCGTGGGAATGCCTCAACGGACGCTCCGCGTTCGGCTTTTGGGACGCAGAGCGTCCCGGGCTGCATTCCCACGCAGAGCGTGGGAACGATCACTGACTGAGGGGAAACACCCGTGCTCGAATCCCTGGAAAAAATGCTCGCCAAGGGTGTGGATAACTCATTGCTGCGCTTCGGGCTGGGCAAGGGTTATCTGGATCTTGGGGAAAACGCCAAGGCCGCTGAGCATTTCCAGCGTTGCGTCGAATTTGATCCGAAGTATTCAGCCGCCTGGAAGCTATTGGGCAAGGCCCATCTGGGGCTGAAGGATTTCGCAGCCGCACGTCAGGCGTGGGAACAGGGCCTGGAAGCCGCTCGCGTCCATGGCGACAAGCAGGCCGAAAAGGAAATGACGGTATTTCTGAAAAAGCTTGAGCGTCAGACTCACTGATCAGAGGTAGCGCAGGCCAATGCCCTCTGCATCCACCAGCACCACTTCCATGCGCACCCGCGGCGCGCCTGTGGGTAAGTCCTGCACCTGACCGTACACCACCGCGCCCTTGGGCAATGCCGACAAGCCCGGATGCTTGACGTAGACGCCTGTCGTCGACAGGTTACGCGTCTGGCCCAGGCATTCGCCGAAGCTGTGGTGACTGATCTTGATGCGAAACGATTTGCGGTGTTCGGACATCTTCTGCGCCCTTTATTGAACGGTTGTGGATAACCCTGGCCCTAGGTTATCCACAGATCATGCCAATCGACTCAGTACCAGCGTTCTTCACCCGGCGGACGCTTCTTGAAGCGCTTCATGCTCCACATATACTGGCTCGGATACGCCCGCACATAGCGCTCGACCACCTGGCTCATGGCTGCGCAGGACGTCTCGGTATCGGTGCTGTACATGGCCTCTGGCGCGGCTTCGAGGATCACTTTGTAACCCGAACCGTCCGGCAACCGCAGGGCATGCAGGAACACGCCGACCGCTTTGCCGCCGGCGAGCATGTTCGGTACGAACTTGCTGGTCAGGGCCTGGGTGGCGAAGAACGGCACGAAAATCCCGGCGGATTCGGACGGTTCCGGGTCAGCGGGAATGCCCACTGCACCACCTTTGCGCACTTCCTTGATGACGCTGAGGATGCCTTCCTTGGTGGAGGCGGCAACCCGGTTACCCAACTGCACCCGCTGTTTGCGCAGCAAATCATCCACAGCCTTCAGCTTTGGCGGACGATAAAAGATGATCGGTTTGCACTGGTTGCAATAGAAGTGGTTCAACACTTCCCAGTTGCCCAGGTGACTGGTGATGCCGACGACACCTTTGCCGGAGGCGAGGGCGTCCTTTAATACGTCAAGACCTTCGACTTCACGCACCAGGTCGATGGAGCGCTGGGCCGGCCAGATCCAGGCGCAGGCACTTTCGGTCAGGGACTTGCCGATGTCTTTCAGGCTCTGGCCTACCAGCTGCTCACGCTCGGCCGGGTCCATGTCCGGGAAACACTTGGCGAGATTGATCCGCACCACATCGCGGGAACGGTTGGGGGTTTTCCACATGACCCAGCCAATGGCCGAGCCCACTGCCTGCACTGCCCGCCACGGGAGCAGGGCAAACAGCCGCAGAGCGCCTACCAGCAAGGCGCCTTTCAACTTATCCACAGGTCACTCCTGATTTTGTGCTGTGCGCGAGGCGGCTATTCTAACCGCCGATCGCCAGCTCCGCGTAACGATCACAATCCTGGGTGTGGTCCATGACCATGCCCGAGGCCTGCATCAGCGCGTAACAAATAGTCGGGCCGACGAATGTGAAGCCGGCCTTTTTCAGGCCTTTGCTCATCTCCACGGCGGTCGGCGTCACGGCCGGCACTTCGCTGCGGTCCTTGAAATGGTTGATCACAGGCTTGCCGTCGACGAAGGACCAGAGAAACTCCACCGGATCTTCCAGCGCCAGCCAGGCCTGGGCATTGCGCCGGGCCGCATTGAGTTTCAGGCGATTGCGAATAATGCCCGGATCGAGCATCAATTCTTCGATTTCGGCGTCGCTCATTTGCGCCACGCGTTGTACGTCGAAGCCGAACATTACCTGACGATAGTGCTCACGTTTGCGCAGCACGGTGATCCAGGAAAGGCCGGCCTGGAACCCTTCGAGCAAAAGCAACTCGAACAATCCCTGCGCATCGCGTAGCGGCGTACCCCACTCCTGATCGTGATAAGCCATGTACAGCGGATCTTCGGAACACCAAAAGCAGCGTGGCATAAGGCTCCAGGGGGCGTGCGCAGGACCGAATCGGGTATACTCCCGCTCTTTAAATCGCAGCCCAAGAAACAGGTGAATTTCGTGAGCCAGCCTACGCCAGCCGTGCGTACCTTCCAAGACTTGATCCTCGCCCTCCAGCAATACTGGGCCGAGCAAGGTTGTGTGGTACTTCAGCCCTACGATATGGAAGTAGGCGCCGGGACTTTCCACACTGCCACGTTTCTGCGCGCCATTGGCCCGGAAACCTGGAACGCCGCTTATGTGCAGCCCAGTCGTCGCCCGACTGACGGCCGCTACGGCGAAAACCCGAATCGTCTGCAGCACTACTACCAGTTCCAGGTCGTGCTGAAGCCGAACCCGGACAACTTCCAGGAACTGTACCTGGGCTCCCTCAAGCATGTCGGCCTGGACCCGCTGGTCCACGACATTCGCTTTGTTGAAGACAACTGGGAATCGCCGACCCTCGGCGCCTGGGGTCTGGGCTGGGAAGTCTGGCTCAACGGCATGGAAGTGACGCAGTTCACTTACTTCCAGCAAGCGGGCGGCATCGAGTGCTACCCGGTGACCGGCGAGATCACTTACGGTCTGGAACGTCTGGCCATGTATCTGCAGGGCGTGGACTCGGTCTACGACCTGGTCTGGGCTGACGGTCCGATGGGCAAAGTGACCTACGGCGACGTGTTCCACCAGAACGAAGTGGAGCAGTCGACCTACAACTTCGAACACGCCAACGTCGAGAAGCTGTTCGAACTGTTCGATTTCTACGAAAGCGAAGCCAAGCGCCTGATCGAACTCGACCAGCCGCTGCCGTTGCCGAGCTACGAAATGGTGTTGAAGGCCTCCCATACCTTCAACCTGCTGGATGCGCGCCGGGCAATCTCGGTGACCGCGCGTCAGCAATACATTCTGCGTGTCCGCACCCTGGCGCGTTCCGTTGCGCAAGCCTACCTGCTGGCTCGCGCCAAGCTGGGCTTCCCGATGGCGACCCCGGACCTGCGTGACGAAGTACTGGCCAAGCTGGAGGCAGCACAATGAGTGCTCAAGATTTTCTGGTTGAACTGGGCACCGAAGAACTGCCACCCAAAGCCCTGAACACCCTGGCCGAAGCGTTCCTGGCCGGTATCGACAAGGGCCTGCAAGCCGCGGGCCTGAACTACGAGACCAAAACCGTCTACGCCGCGCCACGTCGTCTGGCTGTGCTGATCACCGATCTGGCGACTCAGCAGCCGGATCGCAGCATCAACCTCGACGGTCCGCCACGTCAGGCCGCGTTCGATGCCGAAGGCAACCCGACTCAAGCAGCCCTGGGCTTCGCCAAGAAGTGCGGCGTCGACTTGAGCGAAATCGATCAGAGCGGCCCGAAACTGCGTTACAGCCAAAGCATCGCCGGCAAGCCGACCGCGAGCCTGCTGCCGACCATCGTTGAAGATTCCCTGAACGACCTGCCAATTCCAAAGCGCATGCGCTGGGGTGCTCGCAAGGAAGAATTCGTTCGTCCGACCCAGTGGCTGGTGATGCTGCTCGGTGACCAGGTCATCGATTGCACCATCCTCGCCCAGAAGGCGGGTCGCGACTCCCGTGGTCACCGCTTCCATCACCCGGAAAGCGTACGCATCACCTCGCCGGCCAACTATTTGACCGACCTGCGTGCCGCCTACGTGTTGGCCGATGCCAATGAGCGTCGCGAGTTAATCAGCAAGCGCGTCGAAGAGCTGGCGACGATGCAGGAAGGGACGGCGATCGTGCCGCCAGCCCTGCTCGACGAAGTGACCGCGCTGGTTGAATGGCCGGTGCCGCTGGTGTGCTCGTTCGAAGAACGTTTCCTCGACGTGCCGCAAGAAGCCCTGATCACCACCATGCAGGACAACCAGAAGTATTTCTGCCTGCTGGATGCCGACGGCAAGTTGCTGCCACGTTTCATTACCGTGGCCAACATCGAAAGCAAAGACCCGCAGCAGATCATCGCCGGTAACGAGAAAGTGGTTCGCCCACGCCTGACCGACGCCGAGTTCTTCTTCAAGCAAGACAAGAAGCAGAAACTCGAAGACTTCAACCTGCGTCTGCAGAACGTGGTGTTCCAGGAAAAACTCGGCAGCGTCTACGACAAGGCCGAGCGTGTTTCCAAACTCGCTGCGTTCATTGCTCAACGCATTGGTGGTAACGCCGCATGGGCTTCCCGTGCCGGCCTGCTGTCCAAGTGCGACCTGTCGACCGAGATGGTCGGTGAGTTCCCGGAGATGCAAGGTGTCGCCGGTTACTACTACGCCCTCAACGACGGCGAGCCGGAAGAAGTCGCTCTGGCGCTGAACGAGCAATACATGCCGCGCGGTGCCGGTGCTGAACTGCCGACCACCCTGACCGGTGCGGCCGTGGCCATCGCGGACAAGCTCGACACCCTGGTCGGCATCTTTGGTATCGGCATGCTGCCAACCGGTAGCAAAGACCCGTACGCCTTGCGCCGTGCTGCACTCGGCGTGTTGCGCATCCTGATCGACAAGAAGCTCGACCTCGACCTGAACGACGCCGTGGCTTTCGCCGTGAATGCCTTCGGTACCAAGGTCAAGGCTGCCGGCCTCAACGATTCGGTGCTGGAGTTCATCTTCGACCGTCTGCGTGCCCGTTACGAAGACGAAGGCGTTGATGTCGGGACTTACCTGTCGGTGCGTGCCCTGAAGCCGGGTTCGGCGCTGGACTTCGATCAGCGCGTACAAGCGGTAGAAGCTTTCCGCAAATTGCCGGAAGCCGCTGCCCTGGCCGCGGTGAACAAGCGCGTTTCGAACTTGCTGAGCAAGGTCGAAGGGTCTGTTCCTTCGGTCGTGGAAGCCAAGTACTTCGACAACGCCAACGAGTTCTCCCTGTACTCGGCGATCCAGCAGGCTGACCAGGCTGTTCAGCCGATGGCTGCGGCGCGTCAGTACAGCGAATCGCTGGCACGTCTGGCAGCGTTGCGCGAGCCAGTGGATGCGTTCTTCGAAGCCGTAATGGTCAACGCGGAAGATGCCAAGGTCCGCGCCAACCGTTATGCGTTGCTGGCGCGTCTGCGTGGACTATTCCTCGGCGTCGCCGACATTTCGCTGCTGGGCTGAGGGGCTGCTGTTGAAACTGCTGATTCTCGATCGGGACGGGGTGATCAATTACGACTCCGACGCTTACATCAAGTCGGTGGATGAGTGGATTCCGCTCCCGGGTTCGATCGAAGCCATCGCGCAGTTGAGCAAGGCCGGCTGGACGGTAGCGGTGGCTACCAACCAGTCGGGCATCGCTCGCGGCTATTACGACATCGCCACCCTGGACGCCATGCACGAGCGCTTGCGCTCGTTGGTGGCGGAGCAGGGCGGTGAAGTCGGGCTGATCGTCTATTGCCCGCACGGGCCGGACGATGGCTGCGATTGCCGCAAACCAAAACCCGGGATGTTGAAAACCATCGCCGCGCATTACAACGTATCGCTGACCAATCTTTGGTTCGTCGGCGATACCCTTGGTGACCTGGAGGCCGCCAAAGCCGTCGATTCTCAGCCAGTTTTGGTAAAGACCGGGAAAGGCGAAAAGACTTTGGGCAAGACCCTACCGGTAGGCACCTTGATTTTTGACGATCTGGCGGCGATTGCCGCAGAACTTATCCACAATTAGAGTGCTTCGATTGTTCCTGACCAAGGATTGATCGGGAGTGCGCTTTATATAGACGGGCAGAGCCCGCACGGTAAACGTCGCCATGTCGATATTGCAGGCCATCAGAACTTTCCTCTTTTATCTGTTGCTGGGCACCACCTCTTTGCTCTGGTGCAGCCTGAGCTTTTTTATCGCGCCTTTTCTGCCGTTCAAGGCACGCTATCGCTTCATCAATGTGTACTGGTGCCGCTGCGCCTTGTGGCTGAGCAAAGTCTTTCTGGGCATCAGCTACGAAGTGAAGGGCGCCGAGAACGTGCCCGACCAGCCCTGCGTGATTCAGTCGAACCACCAGAGCACGTGGGAGACGTTCTTTCTTTCCGCCTACTTTGAGCCTTTGAGCCAGGTACTTAAGCGCGAACTGCTCTTCGTTCCGTTTTTCGGCTGGGCCATGGCCATGCTGCGACCGATCGCCATCGACCGCGACAACCCGAAAGCGGCGCTCAAGCATGTGGCGAAGAAGGGCGATGAACTACTGAAGGATGGTGTCTGGGTTCTGATCTTCCCTGAGGGAACACGCGTTCCTTACGGCACCATCGGAAAATTCTCTCGCGGTGGTACCGCTTTAGCCGTCAACGCCGCACTTCCCGTGCTGCCGATTGCGCACAATGCTGGCAAGTTCTGGCCGAAAGCCGGTTGGGCGAAGAAGCAGGGCGTCATTACCGTGATCATCGGCGTGCCCATGTATGCCGAGGGTAGCGGGCCACGCGCGGTTGCCGAGCTCAATGATCGAGTCCAGGCCTGGAACGAGCAGATGCAACGTGAAATGGGTTCGCTACCACCCGCCCCGCAAGCCCCGGCTGCTACCGATCAAGTGGCTGTCTGAGATTTTGTGGATAACCTGTGTACCGTTTTGTTGAAATGCGTCGGATTTAGTTCATAGGTTTATGATTTATATACATATTTTATAAACCCATAAAAAACCGAAAAAAGTGCATAAGTTTTTTTCGGACGTAAAAAAACCGGCTGATATAGCCGGTTTTTTTATGCCTTCGATTTAGGTGTTTCAATCTTTGTTGGAGAGTGTAGGCAGCATCTCCGACAATAAAAAAAGGCCAACGCTTGAGCGTTGGCCTTTTTCGTTTGGCAGGTTCGCTGGATCAGAAGTCCAGGTTGGAAACCGCCAGGGCGTTGCTTTCGATGAAGTCACGACGAGGCTCGACCGCATCACCCATCAGGGTGTTGAAGATCTGATCCGCGCCAATGGCGTCTTCGATGGTTACTTTGAGCATCCGGCGCTGGCTTGGGTCCATGGTGGTTTCCCACAGCTGATCCGGGTTCATCTCACCCAGACCTTTGTATCGCTGGATGGTGTGACGCTTGGTGCTTTCGGCCATCAGCCATTCAAGGGCTTCCTTGAACTCGGTGACCGGCTTCTTGCGCTCGCCACGCTGAATATACGCGCCGTCGTCCAGCAAGGTGCTCAGTTGAGCGCCCAGAGAAACAACAGTCTTGTAATCGTTGCTGCCGAAGAAGTCGCGGTTGAAGGTGACGTAGTTCGACAAGCCGTGGGAGATCAGTTCGACCTCAGGCAGCCAGACGTTACGTTCACGGTCCTCACGCAGGCTGGCTTTGTAGACCAGGCCGGACTTCTCGACGGTGCGCAGACGAACTTCGTACTGGGCCATCCAATCCTGCATCGCAGCGTGATCGGACAATTGCTCCAGGCTAACGGCAGGCAGGTAGATAAAGTGCTCGGTCAGCTCCTGTGGGTACAGGCGCGACAGACGCTTGAGCGTCTTCATTACCAGACGGAAATCATTCACCAGACGCTCGAGGGCGGGTCCGGAAATCCCCGGGGCTTCCTCGTTCAGGTGCAGGCTCGCATCTTCCAGGGCCGACTGCGTCATGTACTCTTCCATGGCGTCGTCGTCTTTGATGTATTGCTCTTGCTTGCCTTTCTTGACCTTGTACAGCGGTGGCTGAGCGATGTAGATGTAGCCGCGCTCGATCAGCTCCGGCAACTGACGGAAGAAGAAGGTCAGCAGCAGAGTACGGATGTGCGAACCGTCGACGTCAGCATCGGTCATGATGATGATGTTGTGGTAACGCAGCTTCGCGATGTTGTACTCATCGCGGCCAATGCCACAGCCCAGCGCGGTGATCAAGGTGCCCACTTCTTGCGAAGAGATCATCTTGTCGAAGCGCGCCTTCTCGACGTTCAGGATCTTGCCCTTGAGAGGCAGGATGGCTTGGGTCCGACGGTTGCGTCCCTGCTTGGCGGAGCCGCCAGCAGAGTCACCTTCCACGAGGTACAGTTCGGAAAGGGCAGGGTCTTTTTCCTGGCAGTCAGCCAGTTTGCCCGGCAGGCCGGCGATATCCAGCGCGCCTTTACGACGGGTCATCTCACGGGCTTTACGCGCCGCTTCACGAGCGCGAGCCGCATCGATCATCTTGCCGACGACCAGTTTGGCTTCGTTCGGGTTTTCCAGCAGGAAGTCGGAGAAGTGCTTGCCCATTTCCTGTTCGACCGCGGTCTTCACTTCGGAAGAAACCAGCTTGTCTTTGGTCTGGGAGCTGAACTTCGGATCCGGCACTTTTACCGAGATGATCGCGGTCAGGCCTTCACGGGCATCGTCACCGGTGGTCGCGACTTTGTGCTTCTTCGCCAGACCTTCGGCTTCGATATAGGTGTTCAGGTTACGCGTCAGTGCGGAACGGAAACCCACCAGGTGAGTACCGCCATCGCGCTGTGGAATGTTGTTGGTGAAGCACAACAGGTTCTCGTTGAAGCTGTCGTTCCACTGCAAGGCGATTTCCACGCCGATGCCGTCTTCGCGCTGGATGTTGAAGTGGAACACCTGGTTGACCGGAGTCTTGTTGGTGTTCAGGTATTCAACGAACGCACGCAGGCCACCTTCGTACTTGAACAGCTCTTCCTTGCCGCTGCGCTCATCCTTGAGGACGATGCCGACACCGGAGTTGAGGAAGGACAGTTCACGAATCCGCTTGGCCAGGATGTCCCAGCTGAAGTGGATGTTCTTGAACGTCAGGTCGGACGGTTTGAAGTGAATCTGGGTACCGGTGGTTTCGCTTTCACCGACGATTTTCATCGGTTCTTTTGGAACACCGTGAATATAGGTCTGTTCCCAGATCTTGCCGCTGCGGCGAACGGTCAGGACCAGCTCTTCGGACAGGGCGTTCACAACCGACACACCTACACCGTGCAGGCCGCCAGATACTTTGTAGGAGTTGTCGTCGAACTTACCACCAGCGTGCAGCACGGTCATGATGACCTCGGCTGCCGAGACGCCTTCTTCTTTGTGCACGTCTACCGGGATACCACGACCGTTGTCGCGAACGGTGATGGATTCGTCCGGGTGGATGATGATGCTGATGTCGTCGCAGTGGCCAGCGAGCGCTTCATCGATGGAGTTGTCGACTACCTCGAAGACCATGTGGTGCAGACCGCTACCATCGTCGGTGTCACCAATGTACATACCGGGACGTTTGCGTACGGCATCCAGGCCTTTCAGCACTTTAATGCTCGTTGAGTCGTAGGTATTCGTATTTTCTTCGCTCAATGCCTTCACTCCCGATGGTCGTGGGTCTGGGTGATACGGCCCTGTTCCACGTGGAACAGAGCGACTGGCGTTTCCGTCTGCCAGCCTTCCCTCAATAATTCGTGATCTACACAGGTGATAAACACCTGGCAGCGTAAGTCTTCCAGCAAACGGCAAAGCGCGCGGCGGTGGTGCTCGTCCAGTTCGGACGGCAGGTCATCCACCAGATAAATACACTGGCCGCGTCGGGCCTGGCTGACCAAGTGCCCTTGGGCAATCCGCAATGCACAGACCACCAACTTCTGCTGACCGCGAGACAAGATGTCCGCGGCGTTATGTGCGCCCAATCTAAGACGCAAATCAGCACGCTGTGGTCCGGCCTGGGTATGACCCATTTGCTGATCCCGCTGAAGGGACCCGGCGAGCACTGCACTCAGTTCGCGGTCTTTGTCCCAACCTCGGTAATAGCTGAGCGTTAAGCCCTCGAGCTCAACCAGTTCACTCAAGGTCTGTTCAAAGACTGGTTTCAAGGCTTTGATATAAGCGCGGCGGTATTCATCAATTTCAGCGCTGGCCTGGCACAGTTCCCTGTCCCAAACCGCTTGCGAAACGGCGTCAAGTGTACCATGCCGCAGCCAAGAGTTTCTCTGGCGCAGGGCCTTCTGCAAGCGCTGCCAGGTGGACATGAATCGTGGTTCCACGTGGAACACGCCCCAGTCGAGAAACTGCCGGCGAATCTTCGGTGCGCCTTCCAGCAAGCGGAAGCTATCAGGGTTGATCAGCTGCAGCGGCAGGATTTCCGCCAGTTGCGCCGCGCTGCGAGCGTTCTGCCCGTCGATGCGGATCTGGAACTCCCCTTGACGGTCGCGGGAGATCCCCAAGGCGCTGTGCCCACCCTCGGCCAACTCCACTTGCCCAAACACCGTACAGGCGAGCTGCTCGTACTGAATGACGGGTAACAGGCGGGTGCTACGAAACGAACGGGCAAGCCCCAGCAGATGAATGGCTTCCAGAACACTGGTTTTGCCGCTGCCGTTGGCGCCGTAAAGAATGTTGATTCGGGGGGAGGGGGAGAAGGTCACCGGGTGCAGATTGCGCACCGCGGTGACCGAGACGCGACTTAAGGACATCTAGCTTCTGCTGAGCATGATTACAGACGCATCGGCATGACAACGTAGGCCGAGTCATCATTGTCAGACTCTTGCACCAGCGCACTGCTGTTGGAGTCGGACAGGATCAGGCGAACCTGCTCAGTCGTCATGACGCCCAACACGTCGAGCAGGTAGCTCACGTTGAAGCCGATTTCCAGATTGCCGCCGTTGTACTCGACGCCCACTTCTTCTTCCGCTTCTTCCTGTTCCGGGTTGTTCGCCTGGATCTTCAACTGACCGTTGGCCAGTTGCAGACGGATGCCGCGGTACTTTTCGTTGGACAGAATCGCGGTACGGCTGAAGGCTTCACGCAGGGCCTGACGATCACCGAGTACCAACTTGTCGCCACCTTTCGGCAGAACACGCTCGTAGTCCGGGAATTTTCCGTCGACCAGTTTCGACGTGAAGGTGAACTCGCCAGTGGTCGCACGAATGTGGTGCTGACCCAGTACGATACTGACGATGCCGTCCGGCTCGGTCAGCAGGCGCGCCAGCTCAAGGATACCCTTGCGCGGCACGATCACCTGGTGACGATCCGGCTGACCGATATCGGCCTTCATCGAGCACATGGCCAGACGGTGACCGTCGGTGGCCACGGCGCGGATGATGCCTTCGGAAACTTCCAGCAGCATGCCGTTGAGGTAGTAACGCACGTCTTGCTGGGCCATGGCGAAGCTGGTGCGTTCGATCAGACGGCGCAATTTGCTTTGCTCGAGGCTGCACGTCAGCGAGCCTGGGCCTTCTTCCACTGTCGGGAAATCATTCGCCGGCAGGGTCGACAGGGTGAAGCGGCTACGGCCGGCCTTCACCACGAGCTTCTGCTCGTCGACCTTGATGTCGATCAGCGCATCGTTCGGCAAGCTTTTGCAGATATCCATCAGCTTGCGCGCAGGCACAGTGATTGAACCTGGATCGGCAGGCTCTTCGAGTTGTACACGACCGACCAGCTCGACTTCCAGGTCGGTACCGGTCAGCGACAATTGCTGGCCTTCGACAACCAGCAGCACGTTGGAGAGCACCGGCAAGGTCTGTCGGCGCTCGACGACGCCTGCGACCAGTTGCAGGGGTTTCAACAGGGCTTCGCGTTGAATGGTGAAATGCATGGTCTAGTCCCTTGCCTTAATAAGCTGCGCTGGTGTTCATCAAGTGGTCAGTGTACGCAGCAGGTTCTTGTAGTCCTCGCGGATGTCCGCGTCGGATTCCTTAAGTTCGTTGATCTTGCGGCAGGCGTGCAAAACAGTCGTGTGGTCCCGGCCGCCAAACACATCGCCGATTTCCGGCAGGCTGTGGTTAGTCAACTCTTTGGACAATGCCATTGCAACCTGACGCGGACGTGCGACCGAGCGTGAACGACGCTTGGACAGCAGGTCGGAGATCTTGATCTTGTAGTACTCGGCGACCGTGCGCTGAATGTTATCCACAGAGACCAGTTTGTCTTGCAGCGCCAACAAGTCTTTCAGGGATTCGCGGATCAGCTCGATGGTGATGTCGCGGCCCATGAAGTGCGAGTGGGCGATCACGCGTTTCAGCGCGCCTTCCAGCTCACGGACGTTGGAACGAATACGCTGGGCAATGAAGAACGCCGCGTCATGGGGCAGATCGACTTTGGCCTGGTCGGCCTTTTTCATCAGGATCGCCACGCGGGTTTCCAGCTCCGGCGGCTCGACGGCTACCGTCAGGCCCCAGCCGAAGCGGGATTTAAGGCGCTCTTCAAGGCCTTCGATTTCTTTCGGGTAGCGGTCACTGGTGAGAATGACCTGCTGGCCACCTTCAAGCAAGGCGTTGAAGGTGTGGAAAAACTCTTCCTGGGAACGTTCCTTTCGGGCGAAGAACTGAATGTCATCGATCAACAACGCATCCACCGAGCGGTAGAAGCGCTTGAACTCGTTGATGGCGTTCAGCTGCAGGGCCTTGACCATATCGGCCACGAACCGCTCGGAATGCAGGTACACAACCTTGGCATTCGGATTCTTCTTTAATAGGTGGTTACCCACCGCGTGCATCAAGTGGGTTTTACCCAAGCCGACGCCACCATAAAGGAAGAGCGGGTTGTAACCGTGCTTGGGATTGTCCGCCACTTGCCAGGCCGCAGCCCGAGCCAGTTGGTTGGACTTGCCCTCGACGAAGTTTTCGAAGGTGAAGGTGCGGTTCAGGTAGCTGGTGTGCTTGAGCGCGCCTTCAACCTGCACCGTACGCTGTTCGGCGCGAATCGGAGCTTGTTGCGAACTGGCCCCGGCCATCGGGTCGAAGCTGTCGCGCGATGGCTCTTCATTAACCTCGGCAACTTTTTGCGTCGCACGCTTGGTCGTTGCGGCTACTTGGGCTGGCGCCGGGGCGCTGACAGGTGCGTGAGCGGCCTGAGCCTGTGAAGCCGCGGCGGCCAACGGAGCATTCGGGGCAGCACGTGGTGCCGAACTGCGTTTGCTGCCTATTAATAAGGACAGCGCCGGCGCCATGCCATTGCCATGCTCATCCAGCAGTTCAAGAACGCGGCCCAGGTACTTTTCGTTGACCCAGTCGAGAACAAAACGATTCGGTGCGTAGACACGCAACTCGTCGCCTTCGGCTTCGACCTGTAGTGGACGGATCCAAGTGTTGAATTGTTGGGCAGGCAGCTCATCGCGCAAAAGCTCCACGCACTGCTGCCAAAGTTCCACTGACACGGATATCCCCTAAGTTGAAAGCCGGTGAGGCAAAAACAAGCCGCCATTGTAGCCGACCAAGCCCCGACTTATCCACACGTAGGTTGTGCACCGCCCATGAAGTATCAGTGATCTATACGAAAAAAAGACGACCAGCGGTCTGTGCATAAGCTCTGTGGATAACCGGGTCTAAGGTCGTTGTACAAGTGGGGGGGAAACTCGGTGGATAACCACCCTGTGGATAAGTACCTCTTTCACCCACAGCTTATCCGACAGCGCAGCACAGGGTTACCACCGTTTTCCACCGTAGTTGTCATTCTCTGTACATCACGACTTTAAAGGGCTGATGCCAGTTATCCACAGAAGATCGTGCCCCTAGCTTTTATAAGCTTTACAGAAAAGCTTTAAATACTTTCCTTCTTAATTTCTATATCTAGCCAAGGAGCTCGACAGGAAAATCGCCTGGAGATCTATTTATAAGGAAACGCTGGTTGGAAATTGACCTAGAGGCTTGCTTTCTCTAGAATCCCCGGTCTCTTAAAACGGGGGCCATTCCGGCCCGTTGTGGACGAACCAGGTAACACGACAATGAAACGTACTTTCCAACCAAGCACTATCAAACGCGCTCGTACCCACGGTTTCCGTGCTCGCATGGCTACCAAAAACGGTCGTGCCGTCCTGTCGCGTCGTCGCGCCAAAGGTCGTGCGCGTCTGGCAGTTTGATAATCCGGCACTGGAGGTGAGTCAGGACTTCAGTCGGGAAAAGCGTCTGCTTACTCCCCGGCATTTCAAGGCAGTCTTTGACTCCCCTACCGGCAAGGTTCCGGGGAAAAATCTCCTGCTCCTTGCGCGCAACAACGATCTTGATCACCCCCGTCTCGGGCTGGTTATCGGGAAAAAGAGCGTAAAGCTCTCCGTCGAGCGCAATCGCCTCAAACGTCTGATGCGCGAATCGTTCCGTCTGAACCAGGACTCACTGGCCGGCTGGGACATCGTAATCGTCGCGCGCAAAGGTTTGGGTGACGTAGAAAACCCCGAATTGATTCAGCATTTCGGCAAACTCTGGAAGCGTCTGGCACGTAGCACGCCGGTACCAGCAGTCAAAACCGAAACTGTAGGGGTAGACAGTCCCGATGCGTAAACTGGCACTCGTTCCGATCCAGTTTTATCGCTATGCCATTAGTCCTCTGATGGCCAGTCACTGTCGTTTCTACCCCAGTTGTTCCTGCTACGCGTATGAAGCCATAGAAAATCATGGCCTTCTGCGCGGTGGCTGGCTGGCCTTTCGTCGTTTAGGTCGCTGTCATCCGTGGAATCCCGGTGGTTATGACCCGGTTCCATCTATCCCTACCTCCCGTTCTTCTTCGATGGCCGAGTAATCATGGATATCAAACGCACGATCCTGATCGTCGCCCTGGCAATCGTGTCCTACGTTATGGTTCTTAAATGGAACCAGGACTATGGCCAGGCTGCCCTGCCGACTCAGAATGTTGCTTCCAGTACTACCGCACCGGGCCTACCGGATACGGCGACTGGCAATAATGCTTCTGTCAGTGACGACATTCCACGCGCCGCAAGCGATACCAGTGCAACTGCACCTGCTGAAACACCAGTAGCTGCAAGCAAAGACCTCATCCAGATCAAAACGGATGTGCTCAACCTGGCAATCGATCCACAAGGTGGTGATGTTGCGCAGTTGACGCTGCCGCTGTATCCACGTCGCCAGGACCATCCGGAAATTCCATTCCAGTTGTTCGATAACGGCAACGAGCGGACTTATCTGGCTCAAAGCGGTTTGATCGGCACCAACGGTCCGGACGCAAGTCCTGCCGGTCGTCCGGTTTACTCCTCGGAGAAGAAGATTTACCAACTGGCTGACGGTCAGGACCAATTGGTCGCAGACCTGAAGTTCAGCAAGGACGGCGTCAACTACATCAAGCGTTTCACATTGAAACGTGGCCTGTATGACGTAACCGTTTCCTACCTGATCGATAACCAGAGTGCTCAGCCCTGGTCCGGTGCAATGTTCGCGCAATTGAAGCGTGACGCCAGCGGCGATCCTTCCTCAACTACCGCCACCGGTACCGCGACTTACCTGGGCGCAGCCCTGTGGACAAGTAACGAGCCGTACAAGAAAGTGTCCATGAAGGACATGGACAAGGCGCAGTTGAAGGAAACGGTCAATGGTGGTTGGGTTGCCTGGTTGCAACACTACTTCGTCACCGCATGGATTCCGGCCAAGGGCGAAAACAACGTCGTCCAGACCCGTAAAGACAGCAAGGGCAACTACATCATCGGTTATACCGGCCCGGCAATGAGCGTTGCGCCAGGTGCAAAAGCCGAAACCAGTGCCGTTCTGTACGCCGGTCCGAAAAGCCAGGCCGTGCTGAAAGAGTTGTCCCCAGGTCTGGAACTGACCGTCGATTACGGCATTCTTTGGTTCATCGCCCAACCCATCTTCTGGTTGCTGGGACACATCCACGCAATCGTCGGTAATTGGGGCTGGTCGATCATCTTCCTGACCATGCTGATCAAAGGGATCTTCTTCCCGCTGTCGGCTGCCAGCTACAAATCCATGGCGCGCATGCGTGCAGTGGCACCGAAACTGGCGGCGCTGAAAGAGCAACATGGCGACGACCGGCAGAAAATGTCGCAATCCATGATGGAGCTGTACAAGAAAGAGAAGATCAATCCGCTGGGTGGTTGCTTGCCAATCCTCGTGCAGATGCCGGTTTTCCTTTCGCTGTACTGGGTTCTGCTGGAAAGCGTTGAAATGCGCCAAGCGCCGTTCATGCTGTGGATTACTGACCTGTCGATCAAGGATCCGTTCTTCATTCTGCCGATCATCATGGGCGTAACCATGTTCATCCAGCAGCAGTTGAACCCGACTCCTCCGGATCCGATGCAGGCCAAGGTGATGAAGCTGATGCCAATCATCTTCACCTTCTTCTTCCTGTGGTTCCCGGCTGGTCTGGTGCTGTACTGGGTAGTGAACAACTGCCTGTCGATCGCTCAACAGTGGTACATCACTCGTAAGATCGAAGCAGCTACCAAAGCAGCTGCCTGATTTACACTGTGAATAACCACTCAAAACGCCCCCTAGTGGGGCGTTTTGCTATCTGTCACTTTTGTCTGGATAACGGTTTATGAGCGTTCCTCGTGAAACCATCGCCGCCGTCGCCACCGCTCAAGGTCGCGGGGGTGTGGGCATCGTCCGTATTTCCGGGCCGCTGGCGAGTGTTGCGGCCAAGGCCTTCAGCGGTCGTGAACTCAAGCCAAGGTTTGCCCACTACGGCCCGTTCCTCAGTGAAAACGATGAGGTGCTGGATCAAGGCATCGCGCTGTATTTTCCCGGCCCGAACTCGTTTACCGGTGAAGATGTGCTGGAACTCCAGGGCCATGGCGGTCCGATAGTTCTGGATATGCTGCTCAAGCGTTGCCTGGAACTGGGCTGTCGGTTGGCCCGGCCGGGTGAATTCAGCGAGCGCGCGTTCCTCAACGACAAACTCGACCTGGCTCAGGCCGAGGCAATCGCTGACTTGATCGAAGCGAGTTCTGCACAGGCTGCAAGAAATGCCCTGCGTTCCTTGCAGGGCGCATTTTCCGAACGTGTGCATAACCTCACCGAGCAATTGATTGGCCTGCGCATCTATGTCGAAGCGGCGATCGACTTCCCTGAAGAAGAAATCGACTTCCTCGCCGATGGTCATGTACTGAGCATGCTCGACAAAGTACGTGACGAGTTATCCACCGTACTACGAGAAGCCGGGCAGGGTGCCTTGCTGCGTGACGGGATGACCGTGGTGATCGCCGGCCGGCCAAATGCCGGTAAATCCAGTCTGTTGAATGCACTGGCCGGTCGTGAAGCCGCGATTGTCACCGAGATCGCCGGCACCACCCGGGACATTCTTCGTGAACATATCCACATCGATGGTATGCCGCTGCACGTGGTCGACACCGCTGGTCTGCGAGATACCGACGACCAGGTAGAAAAAATCGGTGTCGAACGGGCGCTGAAAGCAATCGGCGAGGCTGATCGAGTCCTGTTGGTGGTCGATGCTACCGCTCCTGAGGCACTTGATCCGTTCGCGTTATGGCCCGAATTTCTGGAAATCCGTCCCGATCCGGCGAAAGTCACGCTGATCCGAAACAAGGCAGACCTCACGGGCGAAGCCATTGCCCTGGAAGTCAGCGAGGATGGCCACGTCACCATCAGCTTGAGCGCCAAGTCTGCAGGCGAAGGGCTGGAATTGCTGCGCGACCACCTCAAGGCCTGCATGGGCTACGAACAGACCTCTGAAAGCAGCTTCAGTGCTCGCAGGCGTCACCTTGAAGCGTTGCGTCACGCCAGTGCTTCCCTTGAGCACGGCCGTGCACAGCTGACCCTGGCGGGTGCCGGTGAACTGTTGGCCGAGGATTTGCGACAAGCCCAACACTCTTTGGGTGAAATTACCGGTGCATTCAGCTCCGATGACCTGCTGGGACGGATCTTTTCCAGCTTCTGTATCGGTAAATAATCTTCCCCGTTGTCCACAGACAGGCCATTCGTGCCTGTCTGTCCCCTCCTTTTCCTGAATTCTCTTCCAGTGCTGAGCAGATTCTTTCTGTTTGAGCGGATTTTCCGTGCCCGGGATTTGCTTATTCAGCAGTTTTCTGTGGATTAAGCCCTGTGAATAACTGCCTCTAAGGGCAGTTGATAACAGGGCCTCAAAACTGAAGATATCCGCCCCTGTGGATAAGCATCCATTTCATCCACAGGCTTAAACCGGTTATCCAAGGGCCTCCTTGGCACATGACCACAGGGTTTTGAATCTCTGTACATATTGAATATAAAGGCCTGTAGAGATCTATCCACAGAAATGTGCCTCAGTAGAAATAAACATAAAAACAAAGATTTAATAAATTTCTTTCTTTTTAATTTCTATAACCGCGACTTCTCCACAGCTGGTTAAATTTTGTGCAAAGGGTTCTTTAGGAAGGGCGAAGTCCCTATACTTGCCGACCAGGTCCAAAAACCTGAGCTCAAACTATTCCTGATTACCTAACTGAAGCAGGCACGAGGTGCGTGGTGGATTTCCCTTCCCGTTTTGAAGTGATCGTCATCGGCGGCGGTCATGCCGGTACCGAGGCAGCACTGGCCTCAGCACGTATGGGTGCAAAAACCCTGTTGCTGACGCATAACGTGGAAACCCTCGGTGCCATGAGTTGCAACCCCGCTATCGGTGGGATCGGCAAAAGCCATCTGGTCAAGGAAATCGATGCCCTCGGCGGCGCGATGGCCATGGCTACCGACAAAGGTGGTATTCAATTTCGCGTATTGAACAGCCGCAAAGGCCCGGCCGTGCGGGCAACCCGCGCTCAGGCTGATCGGGTTCTGTACAAGGCCGCTGTCCGCGAAATCCTCGAAAACCAGCCGAACCTGTGGATATTTCAACAGGCCGCCGACGATCTGATCGTCGAGCAGGAACAAGTGCGCGGTGTTGTCACCCAAATGGGCCTGCGTTTCTTCGCGGATTCCGTGGTGTTGACCACTGGCACCTTCCTCGGTGGACTTATCCACATCGGAATGCAGAATTTTTCCGGTGGCCGTGCCGGTGATCCGCCGTCGATTGCGCTGGCTCACCGTCTGCGTGAATTGCCATTACGCGTTGGTCGCCTGAAAACAGGCACGCCACCGCGTATCGACGGTCGTACGGTGGATTTCTCGGTGATGACCGAGCAAGCAGGCGATACACCGATCCCGGTGATGTCGTTCATGGGTTCCAAAGAGCAGCATCCGAAACAGGTCAGCTGCTGGATTACCCACACCAACGCCCGTACCCACGAAATCATTGCCGCCAACCTGGATCGGTCGCCGATGTATTCCGATGCCGGTGTGATCGAAGGTATCGGCCCGCGTTACTGCCCGTCGATCGAAGACAAGATCCATCGCTTTGCCGACAAGGAAAGCCATCAGGTCTTCATCGAACCGGAAGGCCTGACGACCAACGAGCTGTACCCGAACGGGATATCCACATCTCTGCCATTCGACGTGCAACTGCAAATCGTGCAATCGATTCGCGGCATGGAAAATGCGCACATCGTTCGTCCGGGTTACGCCATCGAATACGACTACTTCGACCCGCGTGACCTGAAATACAACCTGGAAACCAAAGTTATCGCCGGTCTGTTCTTCGCCGGGCAAATCAACGGCACCACCGGTTACGAAGAAGCCGGCGCCCAGGGTTTGCTGGCCGGGGCCAACGCCGCATTGCGTGCTCAGGGCAAAGACGCCTGGTGCCCGCGTCGCGACGAGGCGTACATCGGGGTGTTGGTCGATGACCTGATTACCCTGGGTACCCAGGAACCGTATCGGATGTTCACGTCCCGCGCCGAGTACCGCCTGATCCTGCGCGAAGACAACGCCGACCTGCGCTTGACCGAAAAAGGTCGCGAACTGGGTCTGGTGGATGACGCGCGTTGGGCTGCGTTCTGCACCAAACGCGAAAGTATTACGCTGGAAGAGCAACGTCTGAAAAGTACCTGGGTTCGCCCGGGCACTGAGCAAGGTGATGCGATTTCCGAAAAGTTCGGCACGCCGCTGACCCACGAATACAACTTGCTCAACCTGCTGAGCCGTCCGGAAATCGACTACGCTGGTCTGATCGCCGTAACCGGTGGCGGCGCAGAAGATCCACAAGTCGCCGAGCAGGTCGAAATCAAGACCAAATACGCCGGTTACATCGATCGCCAGCAGGATGAAATCGCACGGCTGCGGGCCAGCGAAGACACAAAACTGCCTGTGGATATCGATTACACGAACATTTCCGGTCTCTCCAAAGAGATTCAGAGCAAGCTCGGTGCGACCCGTCCAGAGACTTTGGGCCAGGCGTCACGTATCCCGGGTGTGACGCCGGCAGCGATTTCGCTGTTGATGATTCATTTGAAAAAACGCGGCGCGGGCCGTCAGTTGGAGCAAAGCGCTTGAGTTCGTTGGTCACCTCGCAACACGCAGAAGAGTTATCCACAGGTGCTCGCCAGCTCGGTGTCACGTTGACAGAAACCCAGCATGCTCAGCTGCTGGGTTATCTGGCCCTGTTGATAAAATGGAACAAGGCTTACAACCTGACTGCCGTACGCGATCCGGATGAAATGGTTTCCCGTCACTTGCTCGATAGTTTGAGCGTGATGTCGTTCGTCGAAAACGGCCGCTGGCTGGACGTCGGCAGCGGTGGCGGCATGCCGGGTATTCCGTTGGCCATCCTGTTTCCAGAGTCCCAAGTGACCTGCCTGGACAGCAACGGCAAGAAGACCCGCTTCCTGACCCAGGTCAAACTCGAACTCAAACTGGATAACCTGCAAGTTATCCACAGTCGCGTCGAAGCTTTTCAGCCTGATCAGCCATTCAACGGGATCATTTCCCGGGCGTTCAGCAGCATGGAGAACTTCAGCAACTGGACTCGACACCTCGGCGACACCGAAACACGTTGGCTGGCAATGAAGGGCGTTCATCCCGCCGATGAGCTGGTAGCATTGCCGGCAGACTTCCACCTCGATAGCGAACACGCCCTGGCCGTACCCGGTTGCCAAGGCCAACGCCATCTGCTGATACTGCGCCGCACGGCATGATTGGGAACACAAGCAAGAATGGCTAAGGTATTCGCGATAGCGAACCAAAAGGGTGGTGTGGGCAAGACCACCACCTGTATCAACCTCGCAGCTTCCCTGGTCGCTACCAAGCGCCGGGTGCTGTTGATCGATCTCGATCCACAGGGCAACGCCACCATGGGTAGCGGTGTGGATAAACACGGCCTGGAAAACTCGGTCTACGACCTGCTGATCGGCGAATGCGATCTGGCCCAGGCCATGCACTATTCCGAGCACGGTGGTTACCAACTGCTGCCGGCCAACCGCGACCTGACCGCGGCCGAAGTGGTTCTGCTGGAAATGCAGATGAAGGAAAGCCGCCTGCGCAGTGCGTTGGCGCCGATCCGTGAAAACTACGATTACATTTTGATCGACTGCCCGCCGTCGTTGTCGATGCTCACGCTGAACGCTTTGGTCGCCGCTGATGGGGTGATTATCCCCATGCAGTGCGAGTACTTCGCGCTCGAAGGCTTGAGCGACCTTGTGGATAACATCAAGCGCATCGCTGAGTTGCTGAACCCGAACCTGAAAATCGAAGGCCTGTTGCGGACCATGTATGACCCGCGCCTGAGCCTGATGAACGATGTTTCGGCGCAGCTCAAGGAACACTTCGGCGAGCAGCTCTACGACACGGTGATTCCGCGCAACATCCGCCTGGCTGAAGCACCAAGCTATGGCATGCCGGCGCTGGCGTACGACAAATCATCGCGGGGCGCCATTGCCTATCTGGCATTGGCCGGCGAGATGGTTCGTCGTCAACGCAAAAACTCACGCACTGCCGCTGTTCAGGCAACCTAAGGAATCCCCATGGCCGTCAAGAAACGAGGTCTCGGACGTGGACTGGATGCACTGCTGAGTGGTCCGACTGTCAGCTCGCTGGAAGAACAGGCGGTGCAGGCTGATCAGCGTGAGCTGCAGCACCTGCCCCTGGACCTGATCCAGCGCGGCAAGTACCAGCCGCGCCGGGACATGGATCCTCAGGCGCTGGAAGAGCTGGCGCAGTCGATCAAGGCTCAGGGCGTGATGCAGCCGATCGTGGTTCGTCCGATCGGCAGCGGTCGCTTCGAAATCATCGCCGGTGAACGCCGCTGGCGCGCCAGCCAGCAGGCCGGTCAGGAAACCATCCCGGCGATGGTTCGCGATGTGCCGGATGAAACCGCGATCGCCATGGCGCTGATCGAGAACATTCAGCGTGAAGACCTCAACCCGATCGAAGAAGCGGTGGCTTTGCAGCGTTTGCAGCAGGAATTCCAGCTGACGCAGCAACAAGTGGCCGAAGCCGTGGGCAAATCCCGCGTGACCGTGGCCAACCTGCTACGCTTGATCGCGTTGCCGGAAGTCATCAAAACCATGCTGTCCCACGGCGACCTGGAAATGGGTCATGCCCGTGCTTTGCTCGGGTTACCGGAAAATCAACAGGTTGAAGGGGCGCGACACGTTGTCGCACGGGGGCTGACTGTACGCCAGACTGAAGCGCTGGTTCGCCAGTGGTTGAGTGGTAAACAGGAACCTGCTGAACCGGTAAAGCCGGACCCGGATATCGCTCGACTCGAACAGCGTCTGGCTGAGCGCCTAGGCTCTGCGGTGCAGATTCGCCACGGGAAAAAGGGGAAAGGGCAGTTGGTAATCGGTTACAACTCCCTGGATGAGCTTCAAGGTGTACTTGCGCACATCCGCTGAAACATTTCCTCATGTAGCGAGCAGTCGGAAATCACTACCTGACAGTTGAATAGGGGCAGAACCGCCCCTATACTCTGCGCGCATTTTGTCGGCACAAATTATGCCAAGTTATTGAATTCTGGCAGCCGATCATTGGGGAGCAAAAACGATGGAGAGCCGCACGCCAAACCGCTTGCCGTTCCATCGCCTGGCAGTTTTTCCGGTCTTACTGGCTCAATTTGTCGTTTTGGTACTGGCCGCTTTGGCGCTCTGGTACTGGCATGGAGTCGTAGCCGGGTACTCAGGACTCTGCGGAGGCCTGATAGCCTTGCTACCCAATGTTTATTTCGCTCACAGGGCATTTCGGTTTTCCGGCGCCCGAGCAGCTCAAGCCATCGTCCGGTCATTTTATGCCGGCGAGGCGGGCAAACTAATTTTGACGGCAGTGCTCTTTGCATTGACGTTTGCAGGTGTGAAGCCATTGGCGCCGCTAGCTGTATTCGGCGTCTTCGTGTTGACCCAACTGGTCAGCTGGTTCGCGCCCCTGCTGATGAGAACAAGACTTTCGAGACCTTAGGGCGTTTGAGGCAACCATGGCAGAGACAACCGCTTCGGGCTATATCCAGCACCACTTGCAGAACCTGACCTTCGGTCAGCACCCAACTGGCGGGTGGGGTTTTGCCCACACCGCAGCAGAAGCCAAAGAAATGGGCTTCTGGGCTTTCCACGTCGATACTCTCGGCTGGTCGGTCGCGTTGGGTCTGATCTTCGTTCTTCTTTTCCGCATGGCGGCAAAGAAGGCGACTTCCGGTCAGCCTGGTGCTTTGCAGAACTTCGTTGAAGTATTGGTCGAATTCGTCGATGGCAGCGTGAAAGACAGCTTCCATGGCCGTAGCCCAGTGATTGCACCGCTGGCACTGACCATCTTCGTCTGGGTCTTCCTGATGAACGCCGTCGACCTGATCCCGGTCGACTGGATTCCTCAGCTGGCCATCCTGATTACTGGCGATTCGCACATTCCGTTCCGTGCCGTATCGACCACTGACCCGAACGCTACCCTGGGCATGGCCCTGTCGGTGTTCGCGTTGATCATTTTCTACAGCATCAAGGTCAAGGGCATCGGCGGCTTCATCGGCGAACTGACCCTGCACCCTTTCGGCAGCAAGAACATCTTTCTTCAAGCCCTGCTGATTCCGGTGAACTTCCTGCTGGAGTTCGTGACACTGATCGCCAAGCCAATCTCTCTGGCACTGCGTCTGTTCGGCAACATGTACGCCGGCGAACTGGTCTTCATTCTGATCGCTGTGATGTTCGGCAGTGGTCTGCTCTGGCTTAGCGGCCTGGGCGTAGTTCTGCAGTGGGCGTGGGCTGTGTTCCACATCCTGATCATCACCCTGCAGGCGTTTATCTTCATGATGCTGACCATCGTTTACCTCTCGATGGCGCACGAAGAGAACCATTAAGACCAGTCTCGACTAGTCTGATGTCCCACTCGGTCAAACGAGTGGGTGCCCGAACAGGGCTATGAAACGATTTGTTTTACCGCTTTAAAATCTAAAAAACCTAAACCATACGACGTAAAAGTCGGGAGGAAAGATGGAAACTGTAGTTGGTCTAACCGCTATCGCTGTTGCACTGTTGATCGGCCTGGGCGCACTGGGTACCGCAATTGGTTTCGGCCTGTTGGGTGGCAAGTTCCTGGAAGGCGCAGCGCGTCAGCCAGAGATGGTTCCAATGCTGCAAGTCAAAATGTTCATCGTTGCCGGTCTGCTCGACGCCGTAACCATGATCGGTGTTGGTATCGCTCTGTTCTTCACCTTCGCGAACCCATTCGTTGGTCAACTCGCTGGCTAATCACTCGAACCTTCGAGTGATTGGTTTGATGTGCAACGAACGAGCGAGGTGTTGGCGTGAACATTAATGCAACCCTGATTGGCCAGTCCGTTGCGTTCTTCATTTTTGTACTGTTTTGCATGAAGTTCGTGTGGCCTCCGGTCATCGCGGCTTTGCACGAACGTCAGAAGAAGATCGCGGATGGACTGGACGCTGCCGCCCGAGCAGCTCGCGACCTGGAGTTGGCCCAAGATAAAGCGGGTCAACAACTGCGCGAAGCTAAAGCTCAGGCAGCCGAAATCATTGAGCAAGCCAAGAAACGCGGTAACCAGATCGTCGAAGAGGCTGTTGAAAAAGCCCGTATCGACGCTGACCGTGTGAAGGTTCAGGCTCAGGCCGAGATCGAGCAGGAACTGAACAGTGTCAAAGACGCGCTGCGTGCCCAATTGGGTGCTCTGGCCGTTGGCGGCGCCGAGAAGATCCTGGGTGCCACAATCGATCAAAACGCGCACGCGGAGCTGGTAAACAAACTGGCTGCTGAAATTTAAGCGAGGGCGATCATGGCAGAATTGACCACGTTGGCCCGACCTTACGCTAAGGCAGCCTTCGAGCACGCCCAGGCCCACCAGCAACTGGCCTCTTGGTCAGCCATGCTCGGCCTGGCTGCAGCAGTGTCGCAAGACGACACCATGCAGCGCGTGCTCAAGGCCCCGCGACTGACGAGCGCAAACAAGGCCACCACGTTTATTGACGTGTGTGGCGACAAGTTCGATGCCAAGGCACAGAATTTCATTCACGTCGTTGCCGAAAACGACCGTCTCCCGCTTTTGCCGGAGATCGCCGCTCTGTTTGACCTGTACAAGGCCGAACAAGAGAAATCGGTAGACGTGGACGTAACCAGTGCTTTTGCATTGAACCAAGAACAGCAAGACAAACTCGCCAAGGTTCTCAGTGCACGGCTCGGCCGGGAAGTGCGACTGCACGCTGCGGAGGATGCCACCCTTATTGGTGGTGTCATCATCCGCGCCGGCGACCTGGTAATCGATGGCTCGATTCGCGGCAAACTCGCGAACCTTGCCGAAGCATTGAAATCTTGAGTTTGAAGGGGCAGCAGAGCAATGCAGCAACTCAATCCTTCCGAAATAAGTGAAATTATCAAGGGCCGCATCGACAAGCTCGATGTGACCTCCCAAGCCCGTAACGAAGGCACTGTCGTCAGCGTATCTGACGGTATCGTGCGGATTCACGGTCTGGCCGACGTAATGTACGGCGAGATGATCGAGTTTCCGGGCGGCGTCTTCGGTATGGCTCTCAACCTTGAGCAAGACTCTGTAGGTGCTGTTGTATTGGGCTCCTACCAGTCTCTGGCTGAAGGCATGAGCGCCAAGTGCACTGGCCGCATCCTCGAAGTTCCGGTTGGTAAGGAACTGCTGGGTCGCGTAGTCGACGCACTGGGTAACCCAGTTGACGGCAAAGGTCCGCTGAACAACACCGAGACCGATGCGGTCGAGAAAGTTGCTCCAGGCGTGATCTGGCGTAAGTCGGTAGACCAGCCTGTACAGACTGGCTACAAGGCTGTCGATGCCATGATTCCTGTCGGCCGTGGCCAGCGTGAGCTGATCATCGGTGACCGTCAGATCGGTAAAACCGCTCTGGCGATCGACGCGATCATCAACCAGAAAAACAGCGGTATTTTCTGCGTCTACGTAGCGATCGGTCAGAAACAATCGACCATCGCTAACGTGGTTCGCAAGCTGGAAGAAAACGGCGCACTGGCTAATACCATCGTCGTTGCCGCGAGCGCTTCGGAATCTGCAGCACTGCAGTTCCTGGCACCGTACTCCGGTTGCACCATGGGTGAATTCTTCCGCGACCGCGGTGAAGACGCGCTGATCGTTTATGACGATCTGTCCAAGCAAGCAGTGGCTTACCGCCAGATTTCCCTGCTGCTGCGCCGTCCACCAGGCCGTGAAGCTTACCCAGGCGACGTGTTCTATCTCCACTCCCGTCTGCTGGAGCGCGCATCCCGCGTTTCGGAAGAGTACGTAGAGAAGTTCACCAACGGCGCAGTGACCGGCAAAACCGGTTCCCTGACCGCACTGCCGATCATCGAAACCCAGGCTGGCGACGTTTCCGCGTTCGTTCCGACCAACGTGATTTCCATCACCGACGGTCAGATCTTCCTGGAATCGGCCATGTTCAACTCCGGGATCCGTCCTGCTGTGAACGCCGGTGTTTCGGTATCCCGTGTGGGTGGTGCCGCTCAGACCAAGATCATCAAGAAGCTCTCCGGTGGTATCCGTACCGCTCTGGCTCAGTACCGTGAACTGGCGGCATTCGCCCAGTTCGCTTCTGACCTGGACGAAGCGACCCGTAAGCAACTTGAGCATGGTCAGCGCGTTACCGAGCTGATGAAGCAGAAGCAATACGCACCAATGTCGATCGCTGACATGGCGCTGTCGCTGTATGCCGCTGAGCGTGGGTTCCTGACTGACGTTGAAATCGCCAAGATCGGCAGCTTCGAACAAGCGCTGATTGCTTTCTTCAACCGCGATCACGCCGATTTGATGGCGAAGATCAACGTGAAGGGTGACTTCAATGACGAAATCGACGCTGGCATGAAAGCCGGTATCGAGAAGTTCAAGGCCACCCAAACCTGGTAAGCCGCAGCGGGAGCCGCAAGGCTCCCGCTTGCTAACCTGATAGGTGTTACATGGCAGGCGCAAAAGAGATTCGCAGTAAGATTGCGAGCATCAAAAGCACGCAAAAGATTACCAGCGCCATGGAAAAAGTGGCGGTCAGTAAAATGCGCAAGGCACAAATGCGCATGGCTGCTAGCCGTCCTTACGCGGAGCGCATCCGCCAGGTTATTGGTCATTTGGCCAACGCCAACCCGGAATATCGCCACCCCTTCATGATCGAGCGTGAAATCAAGCGCGTCGGTTATGTCGTAGTGAGCAGTGACCGTGGTCTGTGTGGTGGCTTGAACACCAACCTGTTCAAGGCCCTGGTCAAGGACATGGCGGTAAACCGCGAAAACGGCGTCGAGATCGATCTGTGTGTTGTTGGTAGCAAGGGTGCGGCTTTCTTCCGCAACTTCGGCGGTAACGTCGTTGCAGCTATCAGCCACCTGGGTGAAGAGCCGTCGATCAATGATCTGATTGGCAGCGTCAAGGTGATGCTGGATGCCTACCTGGACGGCCGTATTGATCGCCTGTCCGTGGTATCCAACAAGTTCATCAACACCATGACGCAACAGCCTACTGTGGAGCAGTTGATTCCACTGGAGGCAACCGCGGATCAATCGCTCAAGCACCACTGGGACTATCTCTACGAACCGGATGCCAAAGAGCTGCTTGACGGCTTGATGGTCCGCTACGTTGAGTCGCAGGTCTACCAGGCGGTGGTCGAGAACAACGCGGCTGAACAAGCTGCGCGGATGATCGCGATGAAGAACGCTACCGACAACGCCGGTGATTTGATCAGCGATTTGCAGCTGGTCTACAACAAGGCGCGTCAGGCTGCGATCACCCAAGAGATCTCGGAAATCGTCGGCGGCGCTGCCGCGGTTTAACGGTTCAAATATTCAGAGGATCCAGCTATGAGTAGCGGACGTATCGTTCAAATCATCGGCGCCGTTATCGACGTGGAATTTCCACGCGACAGCGTACCGAGCATCTACAACGCGCTGTTGGTACAAAGCGCGGCCGGGACTACTCTCGAAGTTCAGCAACAGCTGGGCGACGGCGTGGTTCGTACCATTGCGATGGGTTCCACCGAAGGCTTGAAGCGCGGTCTGGAAGTCAAGGACTCCGGCGCAGCCATCTCCGTACCGGTCGGTAAAGCGACCCTGGGCCGGATCATGGACGTACTGGGCAACCCGATCGACGAAGCTGGCCCGATTGACACCGAAGAGCGCTGGGGCATTCACCGTCCTGCGCCAACCTTCGCTGAACAAGCTGGCGGCAACGACCTGCTGGAAACCGGCATCAAGGTTATCGACCTGGTTTGCCCGTTCGCCAAGGGTGGTAAAGTCGGTCTGTTCGGTGGTGCCGGTGTAGGCAAAACCGTAAACATGATGGAACTGATCCGTAACATCGCCATCGAGCACAGCGGTTATTCCGTGTTCGCCGGTGTGGGTGAGCGTACTCGTGAGGGTAACGACTTCTACCACGAGATGAAGGATTCCAACGTTCTGGACAAAGTGGCACTGGTTTACGGTCAGATGAACGAGCCGCCGGGTAACCGTCTGCGCGTAGCACTGACCGGCCTGACCATGGCCGAGAAGTTCCGTGACGAAGGTAACGACGTTCTGCTGTTCGTCGACAACATCTATCGTTACACCCTGGCCGGTACTGAAGTATCCGCACTGCTGGGCCGTATGCCTTCCGCAGTAGGTTACCAGCCGACCCTGGCCGAAGAGATGGGTACTCTGCAAGAGCGTATCACTTCGACCAAAAACGGTTCGATCACTTCGATCCAAGCGGTATACGTACCTGCGGATGACTTGACTGACCCGTCGCCAGCGACCACTTTCGCCCACTTGGACGCCACCGTCGTTCTGTCCCGTGACATCGCTTCCCTGGGTATCTACCCAGCGGTCGATCCACTCGACTCGACTTCGCGCCAGCTGGACCCGAACGTAATCGGCCAGGACCACTACGACACCGCTCGCGGCGTACAGTATGTTCTGCAACGTTACAAAGAACTGAAGGACATCATTGCGATCCTGGGTATGGACGAGCTGTCGGAAACCGACAAGCAGTTGGTAAACCGTGCTCGTAAGATCCAGCGTTTCTTGTCGCAGCCGTTCTTCGTGGCTGAAGTCTTCACCGGTGCTTCGGGTAAATACGTTTCCCTGAAAGACACCATTGCTGGCTTCAAAGGCATCCTCAACGGTGACTACGACCACCTGCCAGAACAAGCGTTCTACATGGTCGGCGGCATCGAAGAAGCGATCGAGAAAGCCAAGAAACTGTAATCCCGGCGCCCGGCAACGGGCGCTAATTTAGGTTGAGGCAATCAGATGGCTATGACAGTCCATTGCGATATCGTCAGCGCGGAAGGGGAAATCTTCTCCGGCCTGGTCGAGATGGTGGTTGCGCACGGTGCACTGGGTGATCTTGGTATCGCCCTGGGTCACGCGCCGCTGATCACTAATCTCAAGCCGGGCCCGATCCGCCTGATCAAGCAGGGCGGGGAAGAGGAGGTGTATTACATCTCCGGCGGTTTCCTCGAGGTTCAGCCGAACATGGTCAAGGTACTTGCCGACACTGTGCAACGTGCTGCCGACCTGGACGAAGCCTCCGCTCAGGAAGCCGTTAAGGCTGCCGAGAAGGCCTTGCATGACCGTGGCGCAGAATTCGATTACGGTTCTGCCGCCGCACGTCTGGCCGAGGCGACAGCTCAGCTGCGCACCGTCCAGCAGATCCGCAAGAAGTTCGGCCACTAATAGGCCACCGCTTGTTGTGCGATTGATTAAAAAGGGTAGCCTCGGCTACCCTTTTTTCTTTTTAGATACTCAAAACCTGGTCGCAGCCGCTGACCTCCCAGGATTGGTAGCCAGTCATGTCTTTAGAAATCGTTATCCTCGCTGCTGGTCAAGGCACTCGCATGCGTTCGGCATTGCCGAAAGTTCTGCATCCGATTGCCGGCAACTCGATGCTCGGCCATGTTATCCACAGCGCCCGGCAACTTGATCCACAGCGCATCCACGTAGTGATAGGCCATGGCGCCGATGCAGTGCGCGAGCGTCTGGCGGCTGATGATCTGAATTTCGTCTTGCAGGACAAGCAGCTTGGGACTGGCCACGCCGTTGCTCAAGCGGTGCCTTTCATTGAGTCCGACACCGTCCTGATTCTTTATGGTGACGTGCCATTGATCGAAGTCGAGACCCTGCAGCGTCTGCTCAAGCAAGTAGCGCCGCAGCAACTGGGTTTGCTGACTGTAGAACTGGACGACCCAACCGGCTATGGCCGTATCGTCCGCAACGCCGATGGCCAAGTCACCGCCATCATCGAGCAGAAAGACGCCAACGAAGCTGAACGAGCGATTACTGAAGGCAACACCGGCATTCTGGCGCTGCCGTTCGCGCAATTGGCTGGCTGGATGAGCCGTCTTTCGAACAACAACGCCCAAGGCGAGTACTACCTGACCGACGTGATCGCAATGGCAGTCAGCGACGGTCTGGTGGTGGCCACCGAGCAACCGCATGACGCCATGGAAGTGCAGGGCGCTAACGACCGCAAGCAGCTTTCCGAGCTTGAGCGCCACTATCAGCTGCGCGCTGGTCGTCGGTTGATGGCCCAGGGCGTGACCCTGCGTGACCCGGCTCGTTTTGATGTGCGCGGTGAAATTACCGTCGGCCGCGACGTGCTGATCGACATCAACGTGATCCTCGAAGGCAAGGTCGTTATCGAGGACGACGTGGTGATCGGCCCGAACTGCGTGATCAAGGACAGCACCCTGCGCAAAGGTGTGGTGATCAAGGCCAACAGCCACATCGAAGGCGCGATTCTCGGCGAAGGCAGCGATGCCGGCCCGTTCGCTCGTTTACGCCCGGGCACGGTGCTCGAAGCACGCGCCCATGTGGGTAACTTTGTTGAGTTGAAAAACGCTCACTTGGGCGAGGGCGCCAAGGCCGGTCATCTGACCTATCTGGGGGATGCCGAGATCGGCGCACGTACCAACATCGGCGCGGGCACCATCACCTGCAACTACGACGGTGCCAATAAGTGGAAAACCGTGCTGGGTGAAGATGTGTTCATAGGTTCCAACAACTCGTTGGTTGCGCCTGTGGATATCTCTTCCGGTGCAACTACGGCGGCGGGTTCGACCATTACGCAGAATGTGGATAACGCGCAGTTGGCTGTGGGTCGTGCGCGGCAGAAGAATATCGATGGCTGGAAGCGGCCTGAGAAAATAAAGAAGAGCTGAGTTATCCACAGATCTTGAAGATCAAAAGATCGCAGCCTGCGGCAGCTCCTACAGGGTGAACAAAAAACCCATTTGTGAGCGGCCGCAGGCTGCGATCTTTTTTGGTTATCCACAGGTCTTTTTATCGCCCCACGCTTGACGAAGTTTCGACAATAGGTTTTGATTGCTTCCGTTATCTTTCGAATCGAAACTTACAAGCCATGTCGAAACGCAACACACCTCAACGCCGTCACAACATCCTCGCCTTGCTCAATGAGCAGGGCGAAGTCAGTGTGGATGAGCTGGCCAAGCGCTTCGAAACGTCGGAAGTCACGATCCGCAAGGATCTTGCGGCGCTTGAGACCAATGGTTTGCTGCTGCGCCGTTATGGCGGAGCGATCACCCTGCCTCAAGAACTGGTGGCCGACCTTGGTCAGCCGGTGTCCAAATACAAGCAGGCTATCGCCCGCGCCGCCGTTACGCGGATTCGCGAGCATGCGCGGATCATCATCGACAGTGGCAGCACTACGGCGGCGATGATTCCGGAACTCGGCCAGCAGCCGGGCCTGGTCGTGATGACCAACTCCCTGCATGTTGCCAATGCCTTGAGCGAACTTGAACATGAGCCTGTGCTGTTGATGACCGGCGGCACCTGGGACCCGCATTCCGAGTCCTTTCAGGGGCAGGTGGCCGAGCAGGTCCTACGCTCTTACGATTTCGACCAGTTGTTCATCGGTGCCGATGGCATCGACCTGGTTCGCGGTACCACCACCTTCAACGAGCTGCTGGGGCTGAGCCGAGTCATGGCTGAAGTCGCCCGGGAAGTGGTTGTCATGGTGGAGGCCGACAAGATCGGCCGCAAGATCCCCAACCTGGAGCTGCCCTGGAGCAGCGTCCATACCCTTATTACCGATGATCGCCTGCCGCTCGAGGCACGGGATCAGATTCAGGCCCGCGGAATCAACTTGATCCTCGCGGCTGTCAGTCAGGAGAAATAACATGTGTGGAATTGTCGGCGCAGTCGCAGAACGTAATATCACCGCCATCCTGCTCGAAGGCCTGAAGCGCCTGGAATACCGTGGCTATGACAGTGCAGGTGTAGCGGTCTACACCAATGACCAACAGCTTGAGCGCCTGCGTCGCCCGGGCAAGGTCAGTGAATTAGAACTGGCGCTGGCCGAAGAACCGCTGGTCGGCCGCCTGGGTATCGCCCACACCCGCTGGGCCACTCACGGTGCGCCGTGCGAGCGCAACGCTCACCCGCATTTCTCCGGTGATCTGGCGGTGGTGCACAACGGCATCATCGAGAACCACGAAGCCCTGCGCGAGCAACTGAAAGCCTTGGGTTACGTGTTCACCTCGGACACCGACACCGAAGTCATTGCTCACCTGTTGAACCACAAACTCAAGGATCTGCCTGATCTGACCGTGGCCCTGAAGGCTACGGTCAAAGAGCTGCACGGTGCATACGGTTTGGCGGTCATCAGCGCTCAGCAACCGGATCGTCTGGTCGCGGCCCGCAGCGGCAGCCCGCTGGTCATCGGTTTGGGCATGGGTGAAAACTTCCTGGCTTCCGATCAACTGGCCCTGCGCCAGGTCACTGACCGCTTCATGTACCTGGAAGAAGGCGATATCGCCGAAATTCGCCGTGACAGCGTGCAGATCTGGGACGTTAGCGGCCAAGTCGTCGAACGTGAGTCGGTGCAGTACCGCGATGGTGCCGAAGCCGCCGACAAGGGCAAATTCCGCCACTTCATGCTCAAGGAAATTCACGAGCAACCGGCTGTGGTGCAGCGCACTCTGGAAGGTCGTATTAGCCAGAATCAAGTGCTGGTGCAAGCGTTCGGTCCACAAGCTGCCGAGCTGTTCGCCAAAGTGCGTAACGTGCAGATCGTCGCGTGCGGCACCAGTTACCACGCCGGCATGGTTGCCCGTTACTGGCTCGAAGAACTGGCCGGTATCCCGTGCCAGGTCGAAGTCGCCAGCGAGTTCCGCTACCGCAAGGTAGTGGTGCAGGCCGACACGCTATTCGTGACCATCTCCCAGTCCGGCGAAACCGCCGACACCCTGGCAGCCCTGCGCAACGCCAAGGAGTTGGGTTACCTCGCCAGCCTGGCGATTTGCAACGTCGGCATCAGCTCCTTGGTGCGTGAATCCGATCTGACTCTGCTGACCCAGGCCGGTCGCGAAATCGGCGTGGCCTCGACCAAAGCCTTTACCACTCAGTTGGTCGGTCTGCTGTTGCTGACCCTGTCCTTGGGCCAGGTTCACGGCACGTTGGCCAAAGGCGTCGAAGCCACATTGGTTGAAGAGCTGCGTCGCCTGCCGACCCGCCTCGGCGAAGCCCTGGCCATGGACGGCACCGTCGAAAAAATCGCCGAACTGTTCGCCGAGAAAAACCACACCCTGTTCCTCGGTCGTGGCGCGCAATTCCCGGTGGCAATGGAAGGGGCGCTCAAGCTCAAGGAAATCTCCTACATCCACGCCGAAGCCTATCCGGCCGGCGAGCTGAAACACGGCCCGTTGGCGCTTGTGGATAACGACATGCCAGTGGTCACCGTGGCACCGAACAACGAACTGCTGGAGAAGTTGAAATCCAACCTCCAGGAAGTCCGTGCCCGTGGCGGCGAGCTGATCGTCTTTGCAGACGAGCAGGCCGGCATGACCAATGGCGAAGGCACGCACGTTGTGCAAATGCCACATATCCACGACATCCTGTCGCCGATCCTCTACACCATTCCGCTGCAGTTGCTCTCGTATTACGTTGCCGTATTGAAAGGCACCGACGTTGACCAGCCGCGAAATCTGGCGAAGTCGGTGACGGTGGAATAAGTTATCCACAGGTGATGGAAGCATTAAAAATCGCAGCCTACGGTTGCGATTTTTTTTATCTGAATTGAGGACACGCCCATGGACCGATTCCAGGAAATGCAGGTCTTCGCTGCTGTCGCCCAAGACCAAGGCTTCTCGGCGGCGGCGCGGCGTCTGGGCTTGTCGGCCGCCAGCGTCACTCGCGCCGTGGCGGCGCTGGAGAAACGCATCGGCACGGTGCTGCTGACGCGCACTACCCGCAGCGTGCATTTGAGCGAGGCGGGTCAGCGTTACCTGGAAGACTGTCGGAGGATTCTCGCCGAGGTGCAGGAAGCCGAGGACTCGGCGGCGGGCAGCCATGCCCAACCGCGTGGGCAATTGACGATTACTGCGCCGGTGTTGTTCGGTGAGCTGTTTGTCACGCCCGTGATGGTGAATTATCTGACGCAATTTCCTGAGGTCAGCATCAATGGGTTGCTGGTCGATCGAGTGGTCAGCATGGTCGAGGAGGGCATCGATGTCGCCGTGCGGATCGGTGAGTTGCCCGACAGCAATCAGCACGCGATTCGCGTGGGTGAGGTTCGGCGGGTGATTTGCGGCTCGCCGGAATTCCTGGCGGCCTATGGTCGACCTTTACATCCTCAGGATCTGGCTCAGGCACCGGTTATTGCGACGTCCTCTATCGGTCAGTCGAGAACCTGGCCGTTCCTCGAAGGAGGAGAGTCGCTGAGTGTTCGCCCAGCGCCGCGCCTGGTGGTGACTGCCAATCAGGCAGCTATTACGGCGGCGTGCCTGGGTTTGGGGCTGACCCGGGTTCTGTCTTATCAGGTCGCGAGCAAAGTCGCGTCCGGTGAGCTGGAAATCGTTCTGGCGGACTTCGAACTTCCACCCTTGCCTATCCATGTGGTCTATCAGGGCGGGCGCAAAGCCCCTGCGCGGATTCGCAGTTTTGTGGATTTTGCGGTGAGCGCGCTGCGTGAGCACCCGTCCTTGCAGGGGTGATGATTTATTTCACTGGGTGAAATAATGGATTGCGTTGGCTGGTTATTCTGTTGTTTTGGTGGCGGGTGGAAGATAGCGCCCCATCGGTGCTGAACACTGTTCAACAGCGCCACCACCCAGCGGAGTCGACCATGCAAGCGATCAAACTCTACAACTTCCCACGTTCCGGCCACGCTCACCGTGTAGAGCTGATGCTGTCCCTGTTGCATCTGCCGACTGAGCTGATCTTTGTCGACTTGCCGAAGGGCGCGCACAAACAGCCGGACTTCCTCGCGCTCAACGCTTTTGGTCAGGTTCCGGTCATCGATGATCAAGGCGTGGTGCTGGCCGACTCCAACGCGATTCTGGTTTATCTGGCGCAAAAATATGGCAACGGCCGTTGGCTGCCAGCCGATCCGGTCGGGGCAGCCAAGGTTCAGCGCTGGTTGTCGATTGCTGCTGGGCCGATCGCCTTTGGCCCCGCCAGAGCGAGGCTGATCACGGTGTTTGGGGCGGCTTACAACGCTGAAGAGGTGATCGCTTACTCCCACACTGTGCTCAAAGTGATCGATCAGGAACTGGCAACAACGCCGTATCTGGCTGGCGCCGAGCCAACCATTGCCGACGTTTCGGCCTACAGCTACATCGCCCATGCGCCAGAAGGCAACGTGTCCCTTGAGGACTACGCCAACATCCGCGCCTGGTTGGCGCGGGTCGAAGCGTTGCCAGGGTTTGTCGGCATGCCGCGCACCATTGCCGGTCTGCAAAAAACTGCCTGATGCTTACGGCCCGACACTCTCGGGTCGTTCACACTGCGCCGAGGGCGCAGGGGAGAAGTCGTTGTGGACCGTTCACCCTGGCACGCCGGTGAGAAACAATTGCAGGCTCATGTGGGCATTGCCGAACGAATGGAGGTGCTCGGTCGTAAGGTGATTCGCAGCGAGATGCCGGATCAGCACCGCACGTTCTATGAGCAACTGCCGTTCATGCTGTACGGCGCGGTGGATGCCGACGGTAATCCCTGGGCCAGTATTCTTGAAGGGCCACCGGGTTTCGCTCACTCGCCCACACCGGGTGCGCTGCAATTTAGCAGCCTGCCGGGCGCTGATGATCCGGCGCAATTGACGGAGCGCGCGGCGATCGGCCTGCTGGGGATCGAACTGCACACCCGTCGCCGCAACCGCCTCAATGGGCGAGTCGGCGCGATCACGGCAAGCGGCTTCGATGTGGCGGTGGAACAATCCTTCGGCAATTGCCCGCAATACATCCAATTGCGCCAGTTTCGCTCGGTGCCGTTGGCGGATCCGTCGACTCGCCTCGCGCAACACCTCAACGGGCTGGATGAGGCGGCCAACGCCCTGATCGCGGGAGCCGATACGTTCTTTGTCGCCAGTTACGTGGACGTTGATGGACAACGTTCGGTGGACGTTTCTCACCGCGGCGGCCAGGCCGGTTTCGTACAAGTAGAAGGCAATCGCCTGACCATTCCGGATTTCGCCGGCAACCTGTTTTTCAACACCTTGGGCAACCTGCTGCTCAATCCCCGGGCCGGTTTGCTGTTTATCGATTTCAATTCGGGAGACCTGCTGCACCTCAGCGGTCGTGCCGAAGTCATTCTTGAAGGCCCACTGGTCGAGGAGTTTCAAGGGGCTGAGCGCTTGTGGACAGTCGAGGTGGAAAGTGTGGTGCGTCGGCCCGCCGCGCTTGCTCTGCGCTGGCGCTTCGACGGTGTGTCGCCCACCAGTTTGCTAACCGGCACCTGGGAGCAGGCCAACGCCCGTCTGCAAGCCCAGGCCTTGGGCGATCGTTGGCGGCCGCTGCGGGTGGCGCGCATCAAAGAGGAAAGCCACAACATCCGCTCGATCTATCTGGAGCCTGCCGATGGCGCGGGGTTGCCAGTGTTTCAGGCCGGGCAGCATTTGCCGCTGCGGTTCAACATTGCCGGCGAGGTGCATATCCGCACTTACAGCCTGTCGAGTGCGCCGTCCGATGATTTTTTCCGCATCAGTGTGAAGCGTGAAGGTTTGGTGTCTTCGCACCTGCATGAACAGGTGCGCGTCGGTGATCTGTTGGAGGCCCGTGCGCCTCAAGGGCATTTCACCGTGGCGCCCAATGAACGTCGGCCGCTGGTGTTGTTGGCTGCCGGTGTCGGCATCACGCCGCTGCTGTCGATGCTGCGCGAAGTGGTTTACCAAGGCCTGCGCACTCGCCGCATTCGGCCGACCTGGTTGTTCCAGAGTTCGCGCACGCTGGCCGATCAAGTGTTTCGTCCTGAGCTGGATCGCTTGCTCGATGGCGCAGGTGATGCGGTCAGGGTGCTGCGTCTGGTGAGTCAGCCGGAAGCCGGGGCCTTGGAGGGTGAGGATTTCGACCTGACGGGGCGGATCGACACCGCGCTGCTCAAAACCCTCCTTGAAGTGGAGGACTACGATCAGCTGGATTTTGTCCTCTGCGGTCCGGGCAGTTTTACCCAAGGGCTGTACGACGGCCTGCGGGAACTGGACATCCGTGATGCAAGGATTCACGCCGAAACCTTCGGCCCCTCGACCTTGCGCCGGGTGCCGGACCCCGATGCGGTGGTTATCGAGCAACCGCCCGCTGCTACGACCTCGGTGCCGGTGGTGTTTCAGCGCTCGGCTAAAGAGGCCCGCTGGCAACCCGACGGTGGCAGTTTGCTGGAGTTGGCGGAAAGCCGTGGGTTGCGCCCGGAATTCAGCTGCCGCGGTGGTTCCTGCGGGACCTGCAAGACTCGCCTGATCAGCGGCCAGGTGAGTTATCCACAGCCGCCCGCCGAAGTGCCGGACGACGGACACGTGCTGATTTGTTGTGCGATTCCGGCGCAGGGGTCGCAGCCTTTGGTCCTCGACCTGTAGCATCTGCCGAACGCAGCTCCTGACCGCTGCGATAAGGGATCAGATTCGGTATGTATTTTTTTGCTCGTCTGTCGGCGTTGATTGTCGCGGTGGCGTTGCTCAGCGGTTGCGAACGACAGGACGCGCCACCGCTCGATCAGCAACTCTACGTCTGGCAACGGCAATGGACACCGGCCCACGAAGCGGCGCTGAGGGACAGCCGCGCTGACTTTTCCACCCTGCGGGTGCTGGTTTTGCAGGCATTCCCTGAGGCGGGGTGGAGCCGGGCGCGGATTGATCCGGCACTGCTCAAGCGTGATGGTCGGCCGCTGATCGCGGTAGTTCGTCTCGACGGCCAACTCAAGTCGCTGGATCGCGACGAAGTCACCGCGCAGATCCAGCAGCTGCTCGGCGATTGGCAAGGGCAGGGGTTGAATCTCTCCGGCGTGGAAATCGACCACGATGCCGGTAATGCTCGGCTACTGGCCTACCGCGAATTTCTTACGCACTTGCGCGCAGTTTTGCCGGCCTCTATTGCGCTGAGCATCACCGCATTGCCGGCCTGGCTCGACAGTCCAGAATTACCGGCGTTGTTATCCACAGTCGATAGCAGCGTGTTGCAGGTGCACGCGGTGAGCGATCCGCGTCTTGGTTTGTTCGACCCGGATCAGGCCCGACAATGGACCAAGGCCTGGAGCCGCATCACTTCGAAACCCTTCTATCTGGCGCTGCCGGCCTATGGTGTGGCGTTGTTGCCGGGAGACGGCGGTGCGCCGGTAGTGGAAAGCGAAGTGCCGATCGAACGGGGCGGCAAACGCCGGGAATTGCTCGCCGATCCGCAGCAACTGAGCCGGCTCGGGAGCGAGTTGCGCAACGATCCACCGGCGCATCTGGCGGGCCTGATCTGGTTTCGTCTGCCGCTGGCCAGCGACCGTCGGGCCTGGAGTCTGACAACCTTGAGCGCCGTGGCGCGTGGCGATGCACTCGACAGTCGCCTGGCGCTGAAACTCTCGGTGCAAAACGACCTCTATGACATCAGCCTCAGCAATCAGGGCAACCTCGACAGCGCCTGGCCCGAACGCCTGACACTCGCGGTGCAGGGTTGTGACGGTGCCGATGCACTGGCCGGTTATGCGTTGCAACAGCGCCCGGATCTGCTTACCTTCACCCGCCTGCGCGACGGTCGAATACCGGCCGGCGGGCAACGCGCCGTGGGTTGGGCTCGTTGCGCACATATTGATCAAGGAGGTTCGAATGTTGACCCGTAACTGGCCCCGCCATCTGCTTTGCCTGAGCCTCAGTCTGCCACTGGGTTCGGCGCTGGCCTGTGGGCCGGACTTTCCGATGCGTCTGCTGGACAACCGCGGCCAGTCGCTGGCGGAACTGCCGGAAGGTAACTTCAGATTTGAAATCAGTCGCCTCGGGCATGCGGTCGCCGGGCTGAAGAACGTCGCCGAAACCGCCTATAACATGGATGCCCCCGACTACGCGGAACAGCGGGATCAGGCTGAACAATCCGGTTTGACGGCTGAGCAGCAGGGGCTGGTGAAACAGTTACGCAGCCTGACTGATGCGCATGAAGTCGAGAGTCAGGGCGCGAACCTGCCGGCTGAGCTCAAGCTCTATCTGGCCGGCGCTGTGGCATTCAATGCCGGTGATCATGGACTGGCAGCCGAGTACTTCCAGAAGGTGCTGGCATTGCCGGCGGATCAACGGGCGTTGCGCAGCACTTGGGCGGCTTACTCGTTAGGCCGGGCGCTGTTTGCCATGAGCTCCGAAGCGGACGCTGGCCCTGACCTGCTGGCCCAGTCTCGAAAGGCTTTCGAGCAAACCCGTCAGCTAAGCATCGACGGTTTCAGCGATCCACTGGAACTGGGCGTCGCCAGCCTCGGTGAAGAGGCTCGCGTGGCCCGCACCGCCGGCGACTGGAACCGCGCCATCGAACTCTACGCCGCGCAAAACCTTCAGGGTTCGGCGGTGGGTTACACCTCGCTGAAACTGTTGGTAGCCGACCTCGCGGCGATGCCTGACGATCAACTGGCCGTGTTGCTCAAGGGCAAACCGGTGCAGCAACTGGTGACGGCGTCGTTGATCAGCCGACTCGGCTGGTCATTCGGCGATCAACCGCCGAACGAATTGAAACTGATCAAACTGCTGCAAAACAGCACCCGCGGTAGTCTCGACAACGCGGATCGTCTGGCGGCAGTGAATTATCAACAGGGTGATTACGCCAGCGCCAAGGCGTTCCTCGAACACGCCGGTGATGGCGGACTGGCGTGGTGGCTGCGGGCCAAACTGGCCGTGCGCGATGGCGATAAAAACGCGGCTGCTGCTGCGTATGCCAAGGCTGCGCAAGCCTTCCCGCAGAATGAGTCGTGGGGTGAGCGGCGCACGCCAGACTGGGACTTCGAAACGCTTCAGCCCAAGTGCCGGGTGGAGGGTGAAAGCGCGATCCTGGCGTTGCAACGCGGGGATTATCTGCAAGCGTTCGATCAGCTTTATCGCAGCAAAGATATCTACTGGTTCGACGCCGCCACGGTCGCCGAGCGGGTGTTGACCGTCGATGAGCTCAAGCAATACGTCGACACTCAAGTGCCGGCGCCGCCCCCTCTGACTCAGCAGGATCGCGATAACTATGTGCAGTTGCCGGTGGCGGCGAAACTGCGCAATTTGCTCGGGCGGCGTTTGCTGCGCGAAGAGCGGTATGACGAGGCGCCGGCGTACTTCGACAACGTCGAGTTGCAACATAAGGCCACTTGGTACGGGCAGTTGCGTCACGACGCCGAATCCAAATGGTGGCCGACCAAACGGGCATTCGCTTACTACCATGCCGCGACACTGGCGCGTTTCGACGGAATGGAGTTGTTGGGCTATGAGCTGTCCCCGGATTACGCCACCTTCGGCGGCAATTACAGTCTCGAAAGTGCAGAACTCAAGGTCGGACCGCTAATCGCCGAGGGTGAAGTGCAGCGCCAGCACGCCACGGTGGCGAAGCCTGATGAGCGTTTCCACTACCGTTTTGTCGCCACGGCGCTGGCAAGCAAGGCCGCGGATCATCTGCCCCACAGCAGTCAGGCGTTTGCTTCGGTGCTGTGCAAGGCTTCGTCGTGGGGCACCAGCCTGCAAGAGCAAAGCGCGTTCTACCGTCGGTATGTCGAGGAAGGTCCATATGTGGTCTGGGCCGGCGATTTTGGTCATCAATGCCAGGATCCGGACTTTCAGAGCGCCGACAAGCGCTATGTGACCCAGGTCTCCGACGCCGCGCGCTCGCAGCTGCGGCCCTACAAAACACCGTTGCAGATTGGCGGTGTGATAGCGGTCACGGCAGCGGCGTTGTTGCTGATCAATCGCCGCCGCAAAACGCGGTAAGGCTCAAGCCTGTTGCACAAAGGTCAGCCGCACGGCGAAGCCGATCAGCAGACTGCCAAACAGCCACTGCTGCAGGCGCTGGGCCGAAGGACTGCGTTGCAGCCAACGGCCCAGCGCTGCGCCGGTCAGTGCGTAAGCGCTGTCGAACAACAACCCCACGCCAACCAACACCACGCCCAGGGTCGCAAATTGCGCGAGCACCGGCCCGGCGTGTGGATCGATGAACTGGGGCAGCAGCACCGAGCAGAACAGCAACGCCTTGGGGTTGAGCAGGTTGGTCAGCAAACCGCGCTGGATCGCTGCGCGCCAACGAGGTTTCTCGGTGGTGGCGTCTGCTCCGTTCAAGTTCGGCAGCATGGTGGTTCGCAGGCATTGAATGCCGATCCATAGCAGATACGTGGCCCCGGCCAGGCGTACCACGTCGAACGTCCAGGGCGCAGCCTTGAACAGTGCCGCCAACCCCAACGCTGCCAACGCCACATGGCATCCCCGGGCAACACCCAGACCCACCGCCGTCGCCAGCGCCGCGCCTTTGCCCTGGCGGGCGCCGGTCTGCAACAGCAGGATCATGTCCGGGCCCGGCAACAGATAGACCACCGCCAGCGCCATGAAAAACACCCAGAGTCCTGCCACGTTGCACCCCATTCGTTGTCGATTCGGTACGGCCAGTCTAGGGCTGAAGGGCAGGGCAGGTGGTTGCGTAGTTCGCTTCTAAAATGCTTCCGGTTGGCATAACCTGCCACTCAATTGCGGGAAAACCATCAGGATCTGCCAAACCATGAAACTCGACGCCTACGACCGCAAGATTCTCGCAGCGCTGCAACGGGACGGTCGCCTGAGCAACGTGCAACTGGCTGACGAGATCGGTCTGTCCGCCTCGCCTTGTTTGCGCCGGGTACGGATGCTCGAAGACGCCGGGGTGATACGCGGTTACCAGGCCAATCTGGATCGCGACGAAGTAGGGCTTGGGCTGACGGTGTTTGTCGGGGTCAAGGTTGAGCGGCATAACGATGAGCAGGCCGAATCCTTTCGCCTGGCCGTGACTGCGTTACCCGAGGTGATTTCGGCTTTTCTGGTGTCAGGGGAATCGGATTTTCTGCTGCAAGTAGTGGTACCGGACCTGCGCGCCTATGACCGATTTCTCACGGGGCGTTTGTTGAAGTTGCCGGGTGTAAGCGACATCCGCAGCAACTTTGCGATTCATACGGTGAAGACACCGGGGGCATTGCCGCTGGAGCATTTACCGGCGAACTAAGATCGTACCCACGCTCTGCGTGGGAATGCAGCCCGGGACGCTCCGCGTCCCATCCAGAGCCGAACGCGAAGCGTCCGTTGAGGCATTCCCACGCAGAGTGTGGGAACGATCAGGGGCGACACCATTACATCTGCGTCGCCATCCCCTCCACATTCATCGCCGCCTGACGCAAAGCCTCGGAGCGGGTCGGGTGTGGATGGCAGGTCAGGGCGATGTCTTCGGCGGAAGCGCTGAACTCCATGGCCACGCAATATTCGCCAATCATTTCACTGACGCTTGGTCCCACAAGGTGCACACCGAGAATCTCGTCGGTGCACTCATCGGCCAGCACTTTGGCGAAGCCTTCGGTCTCGTGATTGATCTTTGCCCGGCTGTTAGCGGTGAAGGGGAATTTGCCAACCTTGTAGGCGCGACCTTCGGCCTTGAGCTGCTCTTCGGTCTTGCCGACGCTGGCCAGTTCGGGTTTGGTGTAGATCACGTTGGGGATCAGGTCGTAGTTGACCTCGGCCGCCTTGCCGACAATCTGCTCGATGCAGACCATGGCCTCGTCTTCGGCCTTGTGGGCGAGCATCGGCCCGGACGTGACGTCGCCAATCACCCAGATGCCAGCCGCTTCAGTGCGATGGCCTTTGTTGGCAAGCATGCCGCGCTTATCCGTGGCGAGGCCGACGTTTTCCAGCCCCAGGCCTTGGGTGTAAGGCCGGCGTCCGATGGACACCAGCACGTAATCCGCTTCAATCGTTTCGGCCGCACCACCGGCGGCGGGTTCGACGCTGAGCTGAACGCCGGTCGCCGAGGTTGTGGCGCTGGTAACTTTGGAACTCAATTTGAAGTTGATGCCCTGTTTACTCAACGAACGTTGCAGGGTTTTGCCGGCTTCACCATCCACACCGGGGCAGATCCGGTCGAGAAACTCGATCACCGTCACCTGCGCGCCCAAACGCCGCCACACCGAACCCAGCTCGAGACCGATCACTCCAGCGCCAATCACCACCAGATGCTTGGGCACTTCAGTCAGTGACAGCGCGCCTGTCGAATCGAGGATGCGTTTGTTGTCGATGTCCAAACCGGGCAGGGGAGTGGGCTCGGAACCGGTGGCTATGATGATGTTCTTGGTGTTCAGTTCGGTCTTTTCGCCCTGGCTGTCGGTCACCGTGACTTTGCCGGGCCCGTCGATGTGGCCCCAGCCCTTGACCCAATGGACTTTGTTTTTACGAAACAGAAACTCGATGCCCTTGGTCAACCCGGCAACGCTTTCATCCTTTTGTTTCATCATCTGCGCGAGGTTAAGCGTGGGTTTGACGTCAATCCCCAGGTTGGCGAATTCCGCGCCCATGGCGGCGTCGTAGAGTTCGGAGGCGTGCAGCAGCGCTTTTGATGGCATGCAACCGACGTTCAGGCAGGTGCCGCCGAGCGTGGCGCGTCCTTCGACGCAAACCGCTCTGAGGCCCAACTGACCGGCGCGGATCGCCGCGTTATAACCACCGGGGCCTCCGCCCAGAATCACGACGTCATAGTTGCTCATGGTGTACTCCTGGAGTGAATCGGATCGGAATGGGTAAACGTAGTTCTTGAGTAAAATTACGAACGTAATATGTGCGTTCCGCAGCATTTCGGTCAAGGTTTCAGCCAAGCGACAGGTTGAGCGCCTTTAGATACAGCATTTAAGAACGGAAATTTCACGGCTTTCGTTATATCGTAACGAATTGCGATATGAGCAACGATAAACACTGGGGTGGTATGCAAGTCGATCTCGATGTCGATGGGACGCAAGTAGCCGGGCTGCCGCGTTTCCAGCAGGCGGTTTTTCAAGGGCGACGATTACGTCAGTTCGCAATCGGTCTGGGCGCTCTTGCGGCGACAGGTGGGTTGCTGGCGTTTTTTGTCGGGCTGTTTGCGCCGCAGTCGCTCTGGCCCGCGTTGCTGGTCAATCAGAGCGCCGGTTTGCTGGTGCTGGTTGCCGGGTTGCAATCGGCCTGGTGGGTGACGCAATGGCGCGCGCGGGCGTTGAACCCGGTCGTGCAGGTCGTCGTTGCTGACGAAGTTGTTGCCCCGGTGGGCTGGTACGAGCAGTTGCTGGATCGGCTCAGCCAGCGATGGCTGCGAATGCTGGTGCAGATCGGCGCTCCCACGCTGTGGCTCGCGGGTTGGTCGCTGTTGACGTTGTTGAGCATCGAACAAGTCTGGAACCTTGCACTGCCGCCGACCGCACTGGGATTGTCGGCCAGTGTCGGTGCGGCGCTGTCCTTGTTGCTGGCCTTCGGTTTACTGGTGCTGGAGCGTCAACTGGCGCAGGAAAACGTCGCGCAATGGCCCGAGGCAGCGTCGTTGGCGCAGATGACCCGGGTGGCGATCATTTGTCTGGTGCTCAGCGCGTTGTGCTTGTTGTTGGGTAGCGAATCCTCGGTATGGCCGGCGCGTCTGGCGGTACTGATCGGCCTGCTGCCGGGGCTCGTCGCCGCCGAGCTACTGTTGCGCGCGATGCTGTCGTTGTTCAGTCCGCAGCGCGAACAACTCGAACCTGCCTTGCTGGCGCGCAGCTTCGTCGCCGACATGCTGCGCTGGCCGCCGCAACCTTTGCTGGCCTTACAGCACGAATTGCACAACCGCTTCGGCATCGACCTTCGACAGATCTGGGCCTTCACCTACATGCGTCGGGCATTTCTGCCGGTGTTCGCCGTGGTCTCGATAGTGGGTTGGTCACTGACCGGCATTCACGAAATCCCCATGCAAGGGCGGGGCATCTACGAGCGATTCGGCAAACCGGTGGAGGTGTTCGGTCCTGGTTTGCACGCGGGTTTGCCCTGGCCTCTGGGCCGAGTGTTGAGCGTCGAGAACGGTGTGGTTCACGAATTGGCCACCAGTGTTGGCGACACACCGGCGCCGGTCGTGGCCGAACCCGCCGAAGGCCCCGCACCGGCGATTGCCAATCGCTTGTGGGACGCCAGCCACGTGAACGACAAATCTCAAGTCATTGCCAGCAGCCGAGCCGACAAGCAGAGCTTCCAGATCGTCAACATGGACGTGCGTTTCGTCTATCGCATCGGCCTGAGCGATCAAGCGGCATTGGCGGCGACCTACAACAGCGCTGATGTCCCGACACTGATCCGCAGCACCGCCAGCCGAATTCTGGTCCACGATTTCGCCTCGCGAACCCTCGACGGTTTGCTCGGCGAAGACAGGGTAGGGCTTGCCGAAGAGATTGGTCGGGCGGTACAGGCTGACTTGCAGAAACTCGACAGCGGCGTGGAAATTCTCGCCACCGTGGTCGAGGCGATTCATCCGCCGGCCGGTGCCGCCAATGCCTATCACGGCGTCCAGGCTGCGCAGATTGGTGCCCAGGCATTGATTTCTCGTGAGCGTGGGGCGGCGGCGGAAGCCACCAACCAGGCGCAATTGCAGGCCAGCATCGCTCGCGATCAAGCGACGGCCAGCGCTCGTGAAATCAGCGCTACCGCTCAAGCGGCGGATCTGCGATTCAGCGCCGAACAAAAGGCCTACGCCAGCGCCGGCCAGGCCTTCGTGCTGGAACAGTACTTCAGCCAACTGTCCCAGGGCCTGGCCAACGCCAGGTTGCTGGTGCTCGATCATCGTCTGGGCGGCAGCAGTAACGCGCCGACCATCGACTTACGCACATTCACGCTGCCGGCTGATCCTGCGCCGGCGCGTAAAACTGCTCAGCCAGGAGCTGCCAATTGAGCCAGTCGCACACTCACGATCACGATGACCACACTGGCCACGATCACGGCCATGGCGGGCATCACCACGGCCATCACCACCACGGTGACCCCCAAGAAGCGGGCCCGTTTCCATGGCGGCGAATGGGCTGGGCAGCGTTGCTGGTGGCGTTCGCCATTGCGGCAGCGAGCCTGGTGCAAGTGCGTTCGGGGGAGGCCACGGTGATCACGCGTTTCGGTAATCCGTCGCGGGTACTGCTGGAGCCGGGTCTTGGCTGGCGTTGGCCTGCTCCTTTTGAAGCAGCGATTCCTGTCGATCTGCGACTGCGCACGACCTCGAGTGGTTTACAGGATGTGGGGACGCGGGACGGTTTGCGCATCATCGTTCAGGCTTACGTGGCGTGGCAGGTTCAGGGCGATCCGGACAACGTGCAACGCTTCATGCGCGCCGTACAGAATCAGCCGGACGAAGCAGCGCGGCAGATTCGTACGTTTGTGGGTTCGGCTCTGGAAACCACGGCCAGCAGTTTTGATCTGGCTAACCTGGTGAACACCGACGCCAACAAAGTACACATCGCTGATTTTGAAGCGCAGTTGCGTCAGCAAATCGATCAACAGCTGCTCACGACCTATGGCGTGAGGGTGCTGCAAGTTGGCATCGAGCGTCTGACCTTGCCGTCGGTTACCCTCACCGCTACGGTCGATCGCATGCGTGCCGAGCGTGAAACAATCGCCACCGAACGCACGGCCATCGGCAAGCGCGAAGCGGCGCAAATCCGTTCCGCTGCTGAGCGTGATGCACGAATCGTCCAAGCCGATGCCACGGTGAAAGCTGCCGATATCGAAGCACAGTCGCGGGTTGAAGCCGCGCAGATTTATGGTCGCGCCTACGCCGGGTCACCACAGCTCTACAACCTGCTGCGCTCCCTCGACACACTAGGCACGATCGTCACGCCCGGTACAAAACTGATTCTGCGCACCGACGCCGCGCCGTTCCGGGTGTTGGTTGACGGTCCGCCGACCCTCGATAACAAGTCCGGGTCGCAGCCATGAATTTAGTTCCACGTGGAACAAATGAGTTAAGCAGTCCCTGGATTCAGGCGGGGCGATTGGCTTTTTTGGCCCTTTACGCCGTGACAGTGTTAGCCGCTTTAGCGTGGGCATTTTCCAATGTGCGGCAGATCGATCCGCAAAATCGCGCGGTGGTTTTGTACTTCGGCGCGCTGGATCGCATCCAGAATGCTGGCCTGCTATTGGCTTGGCCCCGTCCGTTTGAGCAGGTGATTTTGTTGCCTGCGGCGGATCGGGTAATTGAGCGTCGGGTGGAAAACCTACTGCGCACTGATGCGGCGTTGCAGGCAGACCGAGCGGCGAGTTTCGCTACACCGATCAGCGATGCACTCGCCGGCTCTGGTTATTTGCTCACCGGTGACGCGGGCGTGGTGCAACTGGATGTGCGAGTTTTCTACAAAGTCACCGAGCCGTATGCCTTCGTTCTTCAAGGCGAACATGTATTGCCGGCATTGGATCGATTGGTAACTCGCAGCGCGGTGACCCTCACTGCCGCGCGAGATCTGGACACCATTCTAGTGGCGCGACCGGAACTCATTGGCGCGGATAAACAGGCTGCCGAAAGACGTGAACGTCTACGCGGTGATCTGGTGCAAGGCATCAATCAGCGCCTGGCTGACCTGACCGCGACCGGGCAGGGATTAGGAATAGAAGTGGCGCGAGTCGACGTGCAATCGAGTCTGCCCGGTCCGGCGGTCAACGCCTTCAACGCTGTGCTGACTGCCAGTCAACAAGCCGACAAAACCGTGGCCAATGCTCGCACTGAAGCCGAGAAACTGACTCAGACTGCCAACGAACAAGCCGATCGCACGCTGCAAGTCGCTCACGCCCAAGCGAGTGAACGCCTGGCCAAAGCCTCGGCTGACACGGCCACGGTATTGAGCCTGGCCAAGGCGCAACAACAAGGCACCGACCCGCAAATGCTGCTGCGCATCTACCGCGAGCGGATGCCGAAGATTCTTGGTCAGGCCGGCTCAGTGACCACGGTCAACCCGAAAGACGATTCCCGCCTGATCATTCAGGGAGCAGCACAATGACCACCCAAACCGCCGCCGCACCGAGCATGTTGTCCTCGGCTGAACAACGCAGCGCCGCCCGACAATTGACCCTGGCCATGCTCGCATTGGGCCTGCTCGCGCTCGGCCTGACCTGGCGCTGGTTGTCGCCGGAGCAGACGGGCGTCAGTCAATTGCTGCTGGGCTTTGCTTCGTTATTGGTGGCCGTGCCCGTGATGCGTTCAGCTTGGTACAGCTTGCGTTATCCGAGTCTGCACGGGATCACTGATCAATTGATCGCCCTGGCTATGCTGGGGGCGTGGGCAACGGGTGATCTGCTGACCGCAGCGTTGCTGCCGATCATCATGATCTTCGGCCACGTGCTGGAAGAGCGCAGTGTGATCGGCTCGCAGGAGGCGATTCGCGCCCTCGGCAAGCTGACGCGCAGCCACGCGCGCAAGGTTCAGGCCGATGGCTCCATCGTCGAAGTGGATAACGGCACACTCAAGGCTGGCGACCTCGTCGAGGTGCGCGCGGGTGACCGGGTGCCGGCGGATGGTCGGGTGTTGTCCGGTCAGGCGAGCCTGGACACCGCTTCGATTACTGGCGAATCGGTGCCGATGGAGGCGGGCATCGGCATGCAAGTCTTCGGCGGCGCGATCAACCTCGACGGTCTGCTGCGTATTGAAGTGACTCGCACCGGCAATGAGTCGACCCTCGGTAAAGTCATCGCGCTGATGCAAAGTGCCGAGCGTTCCAAACCACCGATCACGCGACTGCTGGAACGCTACGCTGGCAGCTACATGGTGCTGGTGTTGCTGCTGGCCGCTGTGACCTGGTTCGTCACTAACGATGCTCAGGCCATGCTCGCGGTGTTGGTGGCTGCCTGTCCTTGCGCGTTGGTGTTGTCCGCGCCGGCCACGGCGATTGCCGGGGTGGCGGTGGCGGCTCGTCACGGGATTCTGATTCGCAGCTCTGCGTTCCTCGAAGAGTTGGCAGACCTGACTTCACTGGTGGTCGACAAGACCGGAACCCTGACCTTCGGCACCTTGCGTTTGCAATCCATCGACAGTCCGCTCGAGGATCGCAGCCACGTCCTTAAACTCGCCGCCAGCCTCGGGTCCGCCAGCAGTCATCCGGTCAGCCGCGCGCTCGCCGGGTTGGTCACCCAGGAACATTTTCTGCTGCTCTCCGATATCCACGAGCGTCAGGGGCTGGGTGTGGTGGCGATGACGGAGCAGGGCGAGGCGGCGCTCGGGCGTCCGGAGCTGTTCGCGCAATTGGGCATCGCCACTTCAAGCGTCCCCGACCACGATGGCCCGATTGCCGGGTTGGCGCTCAACGGTGAATTCCTCGCCTGGCTTTTGCTGGCCGACAGCGTCAAACCCGAGGCTCGATTTGCCTTGAGCGAGTTACGTGAATTGGGGTTGGGCCGGCAGTTGCTGCTGACAGGTGATCGACAAAGCGTCGCACACACACTGGCGCGGGATGTCGGGATCAGCGACGTTGAAGCTCAAGCGTTGCCCGAGGACAAACTCAATCGCGTGCTGAAGGAAATCGGCAGCGGCTTCCGGCCGATGGTCGTAGGAGACGGGATCAACGATTCGCTGGCGCTCAAGGCCGGTGTGGTCGGCGTGGCCATGGGCGCGGGTGGGGCGGACATCGCGCTGGCCTCGGCCGATATCGTCCTGATCGGCAGCGACCTGCGTCGACTCGGCACGTGTGTGCGCTTGAGTCGCCAATGCCGGCACACGTTGCAGGTTAACGTGATCATCGGTCTGGGCTGGACGCTGGCGATTGTAGTCTTCGCCGCCTTCGGCTGGCTTGGTGCTGCGGGAGCGATGATTGCTGCGCTGTTGCACAACTTCAGCACCTTGCTGGTGTTGGGGAATGCCGGGCGTTTACTGCGTTTTCAGGAACCATTGCTCAAGCTTGAGGATGAGGATTGAGTACGCCGGTTGAATGCTCTAAACAGCGCGATCACGGGCGGTTTCAAGTTTTCAGAACTGTGCGATGAATTCGTAGTCATCTAGGGTGAGGGCAATCACTTTTGTGAATTCGCGACGGTGGGTTCGAGCGTTACGAATCATAGAAAAGGGCTATCAATTCGGTAGCCGGCTATTTTTCAAGGATGGACTACCCTCACATCAGACGTCTGAAACAAGAGGGTCTATCCATGCTCGCGCATCTTCCTCCGGCCTTACAGAATCTGCAGTTACCGCTACGCCTGCGACTCTGGGACGGCCATGAATTCAATCTGGGGCCGACGCCAAGCGTCACTATTGTGGTCAAGGACCCACAAATGGTTACCCAGTTCACTCACCCAAGCCTGGACGCGCTCGGAGCGGCGTTTGTCGAAGGTAAACTTGAGCTGGAAGGCTCCATCAGCGACGTGATCCGCGTCTGCGATGAGTGGAGCCAGGCGTTGCTCGGCGATCAAGACAGTCAGCCAGTGCGCACCGCTCACGACAAAGAAGCCGACGCCAAGGCGATTTCCTACCACTACGACCTTTCCAATGCGTTTTATCAGCTGTGGCTCGACAGTGACATGGCGTATTCCTGCGCCTATTTCGAGACCGGCAGTGAAACGCTGGAGCAGGCCCAGCAAGCCAAATTCCGTCACTTGTGCCGCAAGCTGCGGCTGCAACCAGGGGAATACCTGCTGGATGTCGGCTGCGGTTGGGGCGGACTGGCCCGGTATGCGGCTCGGGAGTTTGGCGCGAAGGTATTCGGGATCACCCTCAGTAAAGAGCAACTGGCACTTGCCCGTGAACGGGTGACTGCCGAAGGCCTGGACGATCTGGTCGAACTGCAACTGCTCGACTACCGCGACCTGCCTCAGGACGGTCGCTTCGACAAAGTGGTCAGTGTCGGTATGTTCGAACACGTTGGTCACGCCAATCTGGCCGAGTACTGCAACACCTTGTTCGGTGCGGTGAAGGAGGGTGGCCTGGTGATGAACCACGGGATCACCGCCAAACACATCGACGGCCGTCCGGTGGGGCGCGGTGCCGGCGAATTCATCGAGAAATACGTGTTCCCCAATGGCGAGCTGCCGCATCTGTCGATGATCTCTGCCGAGATCAGCGAAGCAGGGCTGGAGATCGTCGACGTCGAGAGTCTGCGTCTGCATTACGCGCGTACCCTGGACCACTGGAGCGAACGCCTGGAAGACAATCTGGAAGCGGCTTCCAGGCTGGTGCCCGAGCAGGCCTTACGGATCTGGCGGCTGTACCTGGCGGGATGCGCTTACGCGTTCGCCAAGGGCTGGATCAATCTGCACCAGATTCTCGCGGTAAAAGCCCACCCCGATGGCAGCCATGAACTGCCATGGACGCGAGACGATATCTACAACCCTTAAAGTATCGGTGAAATAAGCCGGGCGACCCGCATGCCGACCTGTTGCAGGCGGCGGGTCTCCCGGCTTTCTTCTTTGGCGATCTCGTGAGCCTGGGCGAAGTCATCGTTGAGCATCTGTTCTACTTCGGCGGCAAACGCGCTGTCGACCGTCAACAGCATCACTTCAAAATTCAGCCGGAACGAGCGGTTGTCCAGATTGGCACTGCCAATGGCGCTGATTTCGCTGTCGATCAACACCACTTTCTGATGCAGGAACCCCGGCTCATAGCGGAACACCCGCACGCCAGCGCGCACGGCTTCGAAGGCATAAAGGCTGGAGGCGGCGTAGACGATCCGGTGGTCCGGTCGAGAGGGCAGCAGCAGCCGTACATCCACGCCTCGCAGAACCGCCAGCCTTAACGCTGCGAACACGGCTTCGTCGGGGATGAAATACGGACTGGTGATCCACACCCGCTCGGTGGCGGCATGGATGGCTTCGACGAAGAATAACGAACAGGTTTCGTAGGAATCCGCCGGACCGCTGGCGAGCAATTGGCAGAGCACGCCGTCGTCCGGGTAAACGTCCGGCAGGATCAGCGGCGGCAATGAGCGGGCAGCCCAAAACCAGTCTTCAGCAAACGATTCCTGCATGCAGGCAACTACCGGCCCGCGTACTTGCACATGGGTATCGCGCCACGGGGCGAGGGGTGGTTTCTCGCCCATGTACTCGTCGCCGACGTTGTGCCCCCCGACGAACCCCAGCACTCCATCGACCACCACAATCTTGCGGTGGTTACGGAAGTTGACCTGGAAGCGGTTAAGCCAGCCGCTGCGGGTGGCAAAGGCTTTGACCTCGACGCCGGCATCGCGCAGCGGCTGCACGTAACTGTGCGGCAGGGAATGGCTGCCGATGCGGTCGTACAATAAATAAACCGCCACGCCTTCGGCGGCTTTCTGCAGTAGTAAGGTTTGCAGGCGTTGGCCGAGGCGATCGTCGTGGATGATGAAAAACTGAATCAGCACCGCTTCCTTCGCATTGCTGATGGCTTCAAAAATGGCGTTGAAGGTGGCTTGGCCGTCGATCAGCAAACGCACTTCATTGTTCGCCAGGCACGGCATGCGCCCCAGTTTCGGCATGGCCCTCAAGGACGCGTAAGCACTTGAGGCGCGAGCGGTCAGCGCCTCTTCTACCCAGGGGCGCCAGTTCAGCTCGGAGATTGCCTTGCGCATTTCTTCGTTGGCCTGGCGCCGCGCCTTGATGTAGCCATCGAAGGTACTGCGGCCGAAGACCAGATAGGGGATGAGCGTGAGGTAGGGAATAAACAGCAACGACAGGGCCCAGGCGATCGATCCCTGGGCGGTCCGGACGGTGAGCACGGCGTGGATGGCAGCGATCAGGCCCAGCGTGTGAAGCAGTGCAATCATGTAGCCGAAAATATGCGGTCCAAAGTAATCCATGGGGCAGCCTTGCTCCTGAAGATTCAATGCTTAACAGACCATGTTCCGTGCAGAATGTCGCTATTTAATTGGCCCATGAACCGAAGCCGCTGGCTGACGTCTAACGGCCACTACTGATCAGGAGTTACTCGATGAACGTTCGTCTTCTGGGTTTGGCCATGGCTGTTGGTTTGTCACTTCCTGTGGCTGCTCAGGCGCAGATGTTGCAGCCCGGTTTGTGGGAAATGACCACAAGCAACATGAAGGTCGATGACCAGAATCTCCCGGATTTGCAGCTGATCCTTGGCCAGATACAGAGCCAGATGACCCCTCAACAGCGCGCGCAGCTCGAAAAGCAGGGCATCACCATGGGCGGCAAGGGGATTCGGGCTTGCCTGACTCCGGAGCAGGTGAAGACAGACAATATCCCGCTGACCGATCCACAGTCGGGCTGCAAGCAGGAAATCACCGACCGCACCGGGAACCAGTGGAAATTCCGCTTCAGCTGTCCGAAAGCGCAGGGCACCGGTGTCGCCACTTTCCTAAGTGATCGTGAGTTCACCACTAAGGTTAACGGCACCTTCAATGCTACCGGCATTCAGCAGAAGGGCAGCCTCGATAGCCGCGCCGTGTGGTTGGGGCAGGATTGCGGGACCGTCAAGCCAAGAGCTTAAAAGCCCGCCAGCAGGCCCGCGCCCTACATGACTGTGTGGGAGCGGGCCTGATTCAACCACTCACACACCGTTTCAACGCTCATCCTGCCGAAATCCTCCCCAGTGCGGCTGCGCACACTGACAAACCTGCCTTCTTCTTCTTTCTCCCCGATCACCACCAGATACGGCACGTGCTGACTGTGCTCGCGAATCTTTTGGCGGACTTTCTCGTGACGCAGATCCGCGCGGGCATGCACTCCACTTCTGCGCAATGCCTCGGTTACTGACTGCGCATAATCCGCCTGACGTTCGTCCATGCTGACGATCATGACGTGTGGCGGTGTGCGCCAGTTATCGAGCTCTTGTTGGCAGGACCAGCACGTACCGTAAATCCGTTGCGGCACCGTACCGCTGATGTGGTCGAGGGTGAACGCTTGCAGCACTCTGGTCGCGGGGACATGCGGGCCAGCGGTCGTCGATTCGAAGTTCCCCAGGCGGTACAGCGATGTCTTTCCTTGACGGCGAATCGAGTGATTGGTCGCCGCCAGCGTCTGCATGCGGGCCTCGATCAGTGGCAAGTCTGTCTGCGTTAAGGATCGCTCGGCAGAGAACTCATGAAAGAACCCGTCGCCTAGCGCCGTTCCTGAGTGCAGTTGCACTTGTGGATGGAGTTGTTTAACGGCCATGGCCAGCATCAGTACACAGGAGCGTCGCAGGATCTCCAGCCCATCAGGCTCTCGAGGCGTGACGATGCTGACCCGGGCATCGGCCTCGATCATGAACTCACAGTCCACCAGGATGCCGTCCACTCGGCCGGCCACCGCCGCTTTTGCCAGCTCGGATCCGATACTCGCGGCGAGCTCGTACACCGACAGTGGCTGGTCGTATTCACGCAATGAACCATCGCTCAGGGTGATGTGAATCATGTCGGTGCTCTCGAGTGCTAGCGCATAAACCGTAGTGGTAAACCCTGACAGTTGTCATTAAGACGTTGGTCGTGCCAGGCAATTTGCCCCGACACGATCGTGCTGCTGACGCTGTGGCGGAAACGCTGTCGGGCAAAAGGTGTCCAGCCGCATTGAGACAGGATCGGCTGCTGGGAAACGGCGACGCCACCGGGTTCCGGTTTGATCAGAACGAGGTCGGCCCAATAGCCTTCGCGCAGATAACCGCGGTCGGGAATGGCGAACAGATCGGCGACCCGGTGACTGGTCTTGGCCACGAGCGTAGTGATCGGCAACACTTCATCCGCGACCAGTTCCAGCAACGCGGGCAGGGCGTGTTGCACCAACGGCAAACCGGAAGGCGCCTGGCTGTACGGCCGCTGTTTTTCGGCCCAGGTGTGGGGCGCATGATCGCTGCCGATCACGTCGAGCCGATGGCTCAGCAATGCTTTACGCAAGGCATCGCGGTCGGCCTGGGTTTTGATCGCCGGATTGCACTTGATCAGGTTGCCGAGGCTCGGGTAATCCCGGTCATCGAACAGCAAGTGGTGCAGGCAGACTTCGGCGGTGATGCGTTTCTGGGCCAGCGGCTTGTCTTCGAACAACGCCAGTTCACGGGCGGTGGTCAGGTGCAGAACATGCAGTCGGGTGCCGTGACGCCTGGCCAGGTCCACGGCCATAGAGGAAGAGCGAAAGCAGGCCTCGGCGTTGCGGATCAGCGGGTGGGCCGCAGCAGGAATGTGTTCACCGAACAAGTCACGCAGGTTCGCGGCGTTGGCGTCGATGCTGGGCGTGTGTTCGCAGTGGGCCAATAAAAGGGTCGGCACCTGCGCGAATAACCGCTCCAGAATCTGTGGGTCATCGACCAGCATGTTGCCGGTCGAAGCGCCCATGAACACTTTGACGCCGGCGACTTCACAGGGATTGAGCCTGGCGACGGTGTCGAGATTGTCGTTGCTCACGCCGAAATGAAAGCCGTAATTGGCGACGGAGTTGATCGCGGCTCGACGCTTTTTGTCGGCCAGTGCGCTGAGGGTCAGGGTCGCCGGATTAGTGTTGGGCATGTCCATGAAGCTGGTGATGCCACCGGCCACCGCAGCCCGGGATTCGGTGTAGAAGCTGCCTTTGTCTGGCGAGCCTGGATCGCGGAAATGCACTTGGTCGTCGATCATTCCGGGCAGCAGCCATTGCCCTTGTGCGTCGATTTCCACGTCGGCATTTTCACCGTGGATGCTGCTGGCGATCTTCACGATTCGACCGTTGCTCACCAACAGATCACCCTCAAACTCACGACCTTCATTCACCAGCCGGGCATTGCGAATCAGCACGCTGCTCATGGTCAGAACTCGTTCTGCAGGGCTTTGTAGCCGCGCACCAGGTCGACGTTGGTACGCGCCACGTCCTCGGAAAACTCCGAGGCGCTGACGCTCACCGGTGGGAACTGCGACAGATCGGTGTTCGGGCCGATGCGGGTGGTGGAGGGCACATAGAAGTCTTCGGGCAAGTCGCGACCGTCGACCACCGAGTTGTGCCGCACCACGCAACCGTCACCGACGGCGCAGTTGAACAGCACGCTGTTGAACCCGATAAACACCCGGTCGCCAACCTTGCACGGACCATGAACGATCGAGCGGTGTGCGATGGAACTGAACTCGCCGATGGTCACTGCCGCGCCGGACTTGGAGTGGATCACCACGCCATCCTGGATGTTCGAGTTGGCGCCGATGGTGATCGGCTCCATCTCGCCTGAGGCATCCACCTCATCAGCACGAATCACCGCGTAAGGACCGACGAAGACGTTCTCGCCGATCACCACTTTGCCGCAGATGATGGCGGTTTTATCCACGTAGGCAGATTCCGCTATCACCGGTAAATCACCGGAAGGATTCTTGCGGATCATGGCTTGCTCAACGCGTTGTACAGGGTGTTGAGGTTGTACTCGAACAACCCGACGAAGGTGCTGGCCGGACCGTTAGCCGCGAGCGCATCGGAATACAACGTGCCACCGATGTGCGCGCCGCTTTCATCGGCAATCTGCTTGAGCAGGCGTGCATCCTTGATGTTTTCCATGAACACCGCTTTGACCTTGGCCTGGCGAATCTGGGTGATCAGCGCAGCGACTTCAGCGGCTGACGGTTCGCGCTCGGTGGACAGGCCTTGAGGCGCCATGAAGTCGATGCCATAAGCCTGACCGAGATAACCGAAGGCGTCATGGGACGTCACGATTTTACGATTGCCCGGTGGCAGCGAACCGAGTTTGACCTTGGCTTCGGCAAGCAGCGCGTAGATCTGTTTCAGGTAGGCCTGACTGTTGCGTTCGTAGTCGGCTTTGTTCGTCGGGTCGGCGGCGATCAGCGCCTTGGTGATGTTGCTGATATACAGCTCAGCGTTCGCCAGATTGTGCCAAGCGTGCGGGTCGGGAATCGTCTCGCCATCTTCATCCAGGGAGCGCGGGATGACGCCGCGGCTCGCGCTGATCACCGGCGCTTTGGTCTCGGTGCTGGTCACCAGACGGTCCAGCCATGGCTCGAAACCCAAGCCGTTTTTGATGATGAGTTTGGCGTTGAGCAACGCCTTGGCATCGTCAGGTGTCGGCTCGTACGTGTGAGCATCGGCATCCGGGCCGACCATGTTGGTGATCTGGATATGGTCGCCGCCGACTTGATGGGTCATGTCGGCGAGGATGCTGAAACTGGTGACTACCTGAAGTTTCTCCGCAGCAGACAGCGACATCGACAGCAGCAAACTGAACACCACGAGTAAAACGCGCATCGGGTAACACCTCATTGGGATGTGAGCAAAGGCGGGCGCCGCAGCAAACCGTGCACCGGTCCGAACACCACGGACAGCAGATACAAACCGCCAGCCACCAGCACGATCGCCGGGCCACTGGGCAGCGAGAAGTAGAAGGACAGCAACAGTCCGAGCCACACCGAGAGGCAGCCGAGCAGAGCGGCGATGGCAATCAACGTCGGCAAGTGACGACTCCAGAAGCGCGACGCGGTGGCGGGCAACATCATCAATCCGACGACCATCAGTGCACCGATGGCCTGGAAACCGATCACCAGATTCAGCACCACCAGGGTTAGAAATACGCCGTGTGCCAGGGGACCAAGTCGGCTGACGGTTTGCAGAAAGAGTGGGTCGAGGGTGTCCAGCAACAGCGGTTTGTAGATGAACGCCATGGCGATCAGGCTGAAGCCGGAGACCCAGAGCATGCCCGTCAACGTCGGGCCATCGACCGCCAGTGCCGAGCCAAACAACAGGTGCAACAGGTCCAGACGTTTGCCGGCGATGCCGAGGATCAGCACACCGCAGGCAAGAGAGATCGGGTAGATCGCGGCGAGGCTGGCGTCTTCCCGCAGGCCGGTGCGACGGGTGATCCAGGCGGCGAGTCCGGCCATGCCGAGACCGGCACCGAGGCCGCCGATGGTCAGCGCCGGCAGACTCAATCCGGCGAACCAGAAACCCAATGCCGCCCCCGGCAGAATGCCGTGAGCCACCGCGTCGCCGATCAGGCTCATCCGTCGCAGGATCAGAAACACGCCCAAGGGTGCGGTGCTGCACGCCAGAACCAACCCGCCGAGAAGTGCTCGACGCATGAACACGAACTCGTGGAACGGTTGCCAAAGATGAGCGGCCGCGAGCATCAAGCCACCCGCGCTTGTGGTTGTTGATGGATCAGATCAACGCTCGATCCGAGGACGCAGCCGGTGCTTTTGATCAGCAACGTTTGAGGAATGTGTTGGCGAACGGCGGCCAGGTCATGGCACACGATCACTTGGGTTCGGCCCTCGGCATGCCAGACGTGAATGTGTTTCCAGAGCAGCGCTTGGCCGAGCTCGTCGAGGGCGGCGTGGGGTTCGTCGAGCAACAGCAGTGGCGAATCCGCGAGACTCAAACGGGCGAGCAGGGCACGTTGTAATTCGCCGCCGGACAAGGCCATCAACGGGCGCTGTTCCAGTCCACTCAGACACCAGTTTTCCAGCACGGCTTTGAGGCGTTGTCTGCGTATCTCGGGAGACTGCGTGCTACCCCAGAAACCGGCGGCCACTAACTCTTGCAAGCTGATGGGGAATTGGCGATCCAGGTGTTGTTGCTGTGGAAGGAACGAGAGGCTGCCCTTGCGTGGAACATCCAGGATGACTTTGCCGGTCAATGGTTTTTGCAACCCCGCGATGACTTTCAGCAGGCTGCTTTTACCCGAACCGTTCGCACCGATTACGGCGGTGAGACTTCCTTGGGCCAGTTCGAAATCCACGGGTGGAGTCAGTGGCTGGCCGGGTGCACCCCATCGCAAGGCTTGGCAATGAATCATGCGGCCTCCCAATTCCAGCGGCTTTCGGCTACCGCGTCGTGTGCGTGGAGGCTTTCCGCGTGGACGACTCGTAGGTGGAAGGCGTTGATGCCGGGGGAGCGTTTCAGGGCCAGGTTCAAACGTCGGGCGGCGTCTTCGCAGAACATCAGGTTCTGCCCGTTGGCCAGTGCGAAGGCTTGTTCGTCGGCGCGTTTTACGGCGGTTTGTACGGCGGTGCCGAGGGCCGCTTCGGCGTCGTTGATGATCGCGATCAGCGGCAAGTCATCCAGATAGTCGTCCAGTCGAAGCCGCAATTTCGCAGTGCTCCGTTGGCTGTGAGGCGTTGCGACGATGCCTTTTGTGGAGCCGAGCCAAGCCAAGACATCGGCGTGTTGCAGCGGCGTGTTGGCGAAGTCATCGACGAATTGCTGTTGAATCAACTGCCGGGAAAGCGCAGCTGAACAGGGACAGGTCGAGGAATAAGGCACCTCGATTTTTAGTTCCACGTGGAACATCGCGTTTTTCAAACGTGCTTCGATGCTTACTGGATAGGTTTTCCAGCCGGCCAATGGACTGACCAGCGCCGGTCTTTTGAGGAGTAAATCGGTGTGGATTTTTAAGTACGCGCTGTTGGACAGTCCCTCATGAGTCTCGAGAAAACGTTCCAAAACTCGCCGCATCAAGGCGGGTGTCAGGTTTTCTCGCTCAAGCATTTCCAGCGCCAAGTACAGCCGCGACATATGAATCCCGCGCGCCTCTCCATCGTCGAGGCTAACGCCCGCGTCGGCCTTTGCACTCATTCGTTGGCCATCGAATAAAACAGGAAGAGCAATGCCGCACATGCCCACCCACTCAAGTGGCAGGGCTTGGCGTGAGGCCTGCGCGGCAATATCCGGCAGAGACGCATTCATGAGCAGGTCCATCGTGGGAGTCGATGCCTTATGTTATGTTATTACATCTAAATCGACCATGCCTTTTTCATGAACAGGCTTTCATCATGCACAGACGTCATTTGCTAAATCTTATCCTGGCCAGCGCGGCCTTCGCTTTACCGCTAGGCGTCTCGGCCACTCAGATTCGTAATGCGCGGCTCTGGCGTTCGGATGACAAGTTGCGATTGGTGTTCGATCTGAGCGGGCCGGTGCAATACAAGACGTTTTCCCTGAGCGCTCCCGAACGGCTGATCATCGATCTGAGAGGTGCCAACCTCAGTGGCGATTTCAGTCAGTTGGCGCTCAGCAACACTGTGATTCGTTCGATCCGCTCTGGGCCCTTCAGGCAGGGCGATACGCGAATCGTCCTCGACCTCAGCGGCCCAGTGCAGCTCGCCAGTTTTTTGCTGCCGCCACAGGACGGTCAGGGACATCGACTGGTACTCGATCTGAAGACGGCTGCGCCGATACAAATGGCGGCTACGCCCGAAACGGCCATCGACAAGGCTCACCCCAAGCGCGACATCATCGTCGTGGTCGACCCCGGTCACGGCGGCAAAGACCCCGGCGCGGTCGGCGCCAAAGGTGAGCGTGAGAAAGACGTGGTGCTGTCCATCGCCCAGCTGTTGGCCAAACGGCTGAAACGCGAGAAGGGCTTCGACGTGAAACTGGTGCGCAACGACGACTTCTTCGTCCCGTTGCGCAAGCGTGTGGAGATCGCTCGCAAGCACAACGCCGACATGTTCATCTCGGTGCATGCCGATGCGGCGCCGCGTCTCACTGCGTCAGGCGCTTCGGTCTACTGCCTGTCCGAGGGTGGAGCAACCTCGGCGACGGCGCGTTTCATGGCGCAGCGTGAGAACGGCGCAGACCTGCTGGGCGCTACCAGCCTGCTCAATCTCAAGGACAAGGACCCGATGCTCGCCGGGGTCATTCTCGACATGTCGATGAACGCGACCCTTGCCGCCAGTTTGCAGTTGGGCAGTACGGTGCTCGGCAGTCTGGCGGGCATCACCACATTGCATCAGAAGCGTGTGGAACAAGCGGGATTTGCGGTGCTGAAATCGCCGGATGTGCCGTCGATCCTGGTAGAAACCGGCTTCATCTCCAACGCTCGTGACAGTCAGCGACTGGTCACCGCGCGTCACCAGCAGGCCGTAGCCGATGGCTTGTTCGAAGGTTTACAGCGCTATTTCCAGAAAAATCCGCCGGTAAACAGCTACATCGCTTGGAAGCAGGAGCAGAAGAAATCCCAGGCCTAACATCCCGTAATTCGGCTACAGGTGAACTTGCCGCTACTGCCACCGGAGCTGGAAAACCGATTGATCGTGGTCCAGCCGACGCGACGGTTGTAGCCGACCCAGGCCTCGCCATCGGAAGCGAGCCCAGTGAAGAACGTGAGTTGTTCGTAGCGACTGTTGGTCTGCGCCCAATGGCGTTTTCCGGCCGCTTCGAAGCCCCGCAGATAGATCGTGCTGCCGACGGTGTTGACGCTGTAGGCGTTGCCGTCGCCATCCACGCAGGCCAGCAGATTGGCGCTTCGGGTGCATTTGGCCAGGCTCGGGATCTGCGCCCAGGCATCGACAGCGACCAGCAGCGAAACGCTCATCAGCGTTATTTTCAGGGCTACACGCATAGGATTTCTCACGGACCGAACGGGCTTGAGCATCGTGCTCTTTGTCATCGTGGGCAAGAGGAGAGTGGCTTGATTGTGTTGTTATACTATAACATCAAGTTAAGCCCGACACTGCGACCGGGCATCCTTGTGAGGAATACCTGATGCCCAATCGTCTCCCCGTCACCGTCCTGTCAGGCTTTCTCGGCGCTGGTAAAAGCACGCTGCTCAACTACGTGCTGCGCAATCGCGACAACCTGCGCGTCGCCGTGATCGTCAATGATATGAGCGAAATCAACATCGATGGCGGCGAAGTCCAGCGCGATGTCACCCTGAATCGCGCGGAAGAAAAACTGGTGGAGATGAGCAATGGCTGCATTTGCTGCACCTTGCGCGAAGACTTGTTGGAAGAGGTGAGCAAACTCGCCAAGGAGGGGCGTTTTGATTATTTATTGATCGAATCCACCGGCATTTCCGAGCCACTGCCCGTGGCGGAAACCTTCACCTTCCGCGATGAAGAAGGGCAGAGCCTGGCCGATATCGCCCGGCTCGACACCATGGTCACCGTGGTCGATGGCATGAACTTCCTGCTCGACTATCAGGCCGCCGAAAGTCTCGCTTCCCGTGGTGAAACCTTGGGCGAGGAGGACGAACGCTCGATCACCGACCTGTTGATCGAGCAGATCGAATTCGCCGACGTGATTCTGATCAGCAAGATCGACTTGATCAGCAGCAGCGAACGCCAGGAGTTGATCGCGATCCTTGAGCGGCTTAACGCCCAGGCGGAAATCATCCCGATGGTCATGGGCGAAATTCCCTTGGAGAAGATCCTCAATACCGGTCGTTTCGACTTCGAGAAGGCCGCTCAGGCGCCGGGCTGGTTACAGGAACTACGTGGCGAACACGTGCCGGAAACCGAGGAATACGGCATCGCCTCGACAGCCTACCGAGCACGCCGACCGTTTCATCCGCAGCGCTTTTTCAGCTTCATCGACCGCCCGTGGGTGAACGGCAAACTACTGCGCTCCAAGGGCTTCTTCTGGCTGGCCAGCAAGCACATGGACGCCGGTAGCTGGTCCCAGGCCGGTGGATTGATGCGCCATGGTTTCGCCGGACGCTGGTGGCGTTTCGTGCCGAAAACCCAGTGGCCGCAGGACGAAGAAAGCACCGCCGGGATCATGGAAAACTGGACCGCAACCAGCGGCGATTGCCGCCAGGAACTGGTGTTCATCGGCCAGAACATGGACTTCGCGCAACTCACCAGCGAGCTCGACAATTGCCTGCTGACCGACGATGAAATGGCGCTGGGCGTCGAGGGCTGGCGATTGATGCCAGACCCATTTGGCCCGTGGCACGAAGAGGAGGCAGCCTGATGTTGGCACCCAGTCTGAAACTGCGGCCGATCATTTATCAGGTTCAAGGTGAGACGCCGAAAGCGCTGACCCGAATACTGGATGACGGCGTAAACCTCGCCGTTTGGCAGCGCCAACTGCCGGCGCACATCGCTGATTTCGGGCGTTTGCTGCTGTCACTGAATGAGCCGCTGGCCGAGTCGCTGGTCCTGGAACTGCCCCGCGATGACACCGAGCCCAACCTTCACGGATTGGCCTCAGGTTTCAGTGATCTCGAAGGTTACGAAGGTTTCATCGCCGACGTCTCCTGGCTGGTCAGTGCTTTCGCCTGTTTGCTGGGCGCCAAGCGTGTCGGCCTGCGCCTGCGAGTCCTGGACAAGGCCATGTGCCCGCGTTTTCACGTCGATCATGTGCCGGTGCGGCTGATCACCACGTATTGCGGGATCGGCAGCCAGTGGCTGAAGGAAGGTGCGATGGATCGCCGACAACTGGGTAAAGCCGAAGCCGAACCCCAGGACGGTCCGCTGATCGAGCAGATCGTCAGCGGCGAAGTCGCGTTGCTCAAAGGCGAGAAATGGCATGGCAACGAAGGTTTCGGCCTTATTCACCGCTCGCCACAGCTTGCGTCCGGGGAGCGGCGGTTGATCCTGACGCTCGACTGGCTAAGCTAGCGGCTCACGGCTTGAGCCAGGTTCCCTGGCTCTGGGCTTCGCAAAACGGCTTCAAATACGCCGCATCCGTGGCTACGCCGTAATAGTGAATATCCTGTCGGTAAGGCATATTGGCGACTTGGGCGTTGTTGCACACGCCGAACGCGCCGGTGGGGCATTGGTCGACGTACTGCACCTCGACTTTCTGGCCGGGAAGGTTCGGCTGGCAGAAACCATCGGCGAACAGTTTTTCCGGGATGTTGCGGTTCTGCTGGCAGACTTTCACGTCGAGTCGCGCAGCCGTGCTATGTACCACGCAAGCCTGGGCCAGCGCGTCGCCAGATATGAGCGCCAAGAGCACCGACAACCCCATCAACCGCATCGTTTACCTCCTCAGAAAACTTCGACCATGTTGCAGAATATTCCCACGCACGTCATTGCTGGTCCCTTGGGTGCCGGCAAGACCAGCCTGATCAAGCACCTGCTGGCGCAGCGGCCGGCGAATGAGCGTTGGGCGGTGCTGATCAACGAGTTCGGCCAGATCGGCCTCGACGCTGCGTTGCTGACCCGGGACGCCGATGGTATCGCACTGGGTGAAGTGGCCGGGGGCTGTTTGTGTTGCGTAAATGGTGCGCCGTTTCAGATCGGTCTCGGGCGTTTGCTGCGCAAGGCGCGGCCGGACCGACTGTTTATCGAACCCTCCGGGCTGGGGCATCCGGCGCAATTGCTCAGGCAGTTGAGTGAGGCGCCGTGGCAAGGCGTGTTGGCTGTTCAACCCTGCGTGCTGGTGCTGGACGCCCAGGCACTTGCTGCCGGCAAACCGCTGCCGGTTGCGCAACAGGAAGCGCTCAAGAGCGCCGGGCTGTTGCTGATGAATAAAGCCGAAAACATCGACGACGCTGATCGCCAGCGAATCGCCGCCCAGTTGCCGACGCGTCCGTTGTATTGGACGCAGCAAGCCGCGTTGCCATTGAGTGAGTTACCAGGGCTTGGGGTTCAGGCCGTAGCGGGTGTGGATAACTTCGTTGCGCCCAAAGGATTGGCGCAGTTGCCGGCCATCTGGACCGATCCTGCGCTGCCAATTTGCTTGAGCCAGGAACAGGAGGGTGGCTGGAGTGTTGGGTGGCGCTGGCATCCAAGTCAGACTTTCGATGCGACGCTTCTTAGCCGTTGGCTTGAAAGCCTTGCCTGGCGGCGGGCGAAGCTGGTTATCCACAGCCTCGACGGTTGGGTTTCGGCGAATGCGCTGGAAAACTCGGTGCTGGACTGGCAGCCCAGCGAATGGCGGCGTGATTCGCGAATCGAGCTGATTTTCAGTGAGCCGCAGGATGTTGATTCATTGCAAAGAGAGCTAACCGACTGCCGGTCGAGCCCGACTTGAATCAAGGACGCCATTTAGTGTGTTCTTGCCGCCACTGGCTCATCTCGATGACCTCAGCGCGCGGTTTCACTACATCGGCCACCGCAGGCGTGTCGTCGAACGGCATCGGGTAGGGCGCCAGCTCAATCTGCGCACTGTGGGCGCCAAACTGGGTGATGGTGCCGTTGTGACGGCTTTCACCGGTCACGGTGAATTCGAAGTTATACACACGGGCGAGGCGCCGCCGGTCGTTTGCGTCTTTAATGAACGCGATCTTCTTCAAGGCCACGTTGCCGTCCAGCAGCTCGATTCCGAGCTTTGCGCAATGCAGCTTGACCCGCTCCAGCGCACGCTCGCGCAAGCCATGGTTGTGCCACAGCCACGCGCCACCGGTGGCAAGCAGCATCAGGACGAAGATATTTCCAAGGGTCAGCATCAACACGTTGCTCCAACAAGATAGTGTCAGCTTAACTGCGTCGCCGGTCTGTCGTACAGGCTGTGTTTAGTCGCATACTGCGCGGCTTGAATTTCAATCGTTTGACGGAAAACTCACCGCATGAAACGTACGCCCCATCTGCTCGCCATCCAGTCCCACGTGGTGTTCGGCCACGCTGGCAACAGCGCCGCGGTTTTCCCGATGCAGCGGGTCGGGGTGAATGTCTGGCCGCTCAATACGGTGCAGTTCTCCAACCACACCCAGTACGGCCAGTGGGCCGGTGAAGTGCTGGCGCCGCATCAGATTCCCGACCTGATCGAGGGCATCGCGGCGATTGGCGAGCTGGGCAACTGCGACGCCGTATTGTCCGGCTATCTCGGCAGTGCTGCCCAAGGCCGGGCGATCCTGACAGGTGTGGCGCGGATCAAGTCGATGAATCCCAAGGCACTGTATCTGTGTGATCCGGTGATGGGCCATCCGGAGAAGGGTTGCAGCGTGCCTGCGGAAGTCAGCGATTTCCTGCTGGAGGAGGCGGCTGCCGTGGCGGACTTCATGTGCCCGAACCAGCTGGAGCTGGACAGTTTTTCGGGGCGCAAGCCGCAATCGTTGTTCGATTGCCTGGCCATGGCGCGAGCGTTGCTGGCGCGCGGTCCGAAGGCTGTGCTGGTCAAGCATCTGGACTATCCCGGTAAACCGGCGGATGTTTTCGAGATGTTGCTGGTGACGGCTGAAGACAGCTGGCATCTGCGCCGTCCGCTGCTGGCGTTCCCGCGTCAGCCGGTGGGCGTCGGCGACCTGACCTCCGGATTGTTTCTGGCTCGCGTTCTGTTGGGCGATAGCCTGGTGGCGGCTTTTGAATTCGCTGCGTCGGCGGTGCATGAAGTGCTGCTGGAAACCCAGGCGTGCTCCAGCTATGAGCTGGAACTGGTACGGGCTCAGGACCGGATCGCCCACCCGCGCGTGCGGTTCGAGGCGACGGCGATCAGTCTCTGATCGGCGTAGACCCCATCGCGAGCAAGCTCGCTCCCACACAGATCTTCAGTGGACACAGAAATTGTGTCCGTCGTAGATCACTTGTGGGAGCGAGCTTGCTCGCGATGACTCACTCAAAAACCCCATCAAACTGACTGAACAGCTCAGGCGTCGCCCTTGATGTCCTGATAGCGCTTTTCCAGTTCCTGACGAATCTGCCGACGTTGCTGGGCCTGCATGAAGCGGCGTTTGTCTTCGCTGTTCTGCGGTTGCAGTGGCGGGACAGCAGCCGGTTTGCGGTCGTCATCCACTGCGACCATGGTGAAGAAGCAGCTGTTGGTATGGCGCACCGAGCGCTCGCGGATGTTCTCGGTCACGACCTTGATGCCCACCTCCATGGAGGTGTTGCCGGTGTAGTTCACCGAGGCCAGAAAGGTCACCAGTTCGCCGACATGAATCGGCTCGCGAAAAATCACCTGGTCCACCGACAGGGTCACTACGTAGCGGCCGGCATAGCGGCTGGCGCACGCGTAGGCCACTTCGTCGAGGTATTTGAGCAAGGTACCGCCGTGGACATTGCCAGAGAAGTTGGCCATGTCGGGGGTCATCAATACCGTCATCGACAGTTGTGCGTTTCCGGGTTCCATAGCGTTCTCACGGTTCAAGGCAGAATTTCGGGAGGGCGGCACCTCTGCGGGGGCCTCGTCAGCTTTTTCAAACCAACAGTTATCGGGACGCCGGGCAGGTGGCTGCCGTCACGCCCGTTTCGATCTGTTTCCATATATTGCACCGCCTTTGCAGTGCAAGTCCCGGTGTTAACCTCCAAAAGTCCCCCTTAAGGAGCCCCACGCCATGCATGCCATCAGTTTTATTCAAGATCTGGCAGTGATCATGTTGATCGCAGGTGTGGTGACCGTGCTGTTTCATCGCTTCAAACAACCGGTGGTACTCGGCTACATCGTCGCCGGTTTCATCATCGGTCCGCACACCCCGCCGTTCAGCCTGATCCACGATGAAGAAACCATCAAAACCCTTGCCGAACTCGGGGTGATTTTCCTGATGTTCTGCCTGGGCCTGGAGTTCAGCCTGCGCAAGCTGTTCAAGGTCGGCGCCACGGCGTTCATTGCGGCGTTCCTGGAAATCGTGCTGATGATCTGGATCGGCTACGAGATCGGTCGCTGGTTCGACTGGAACACCATGGACTCGCTGTTCCTCGGTGCGATCCTGGCGATTTCCTCAACCACCATCATCGTCAAGGCACTCAACGATCTGAAGATGAAGAACGAGCGCTTCGCACAGCTGATTTTCGGCGTGCTGATCGTTGAAGACATCCTTGGCATCGGCATCATCGCCTTGCTGTCGAGCATCGCGGTCAGCGGCACGGTCAGTTCCGGCGAAGTGTTTTCCACGGTCGGCAAGCTCTCGCTGTTCATGATCGTCGCACTGGTCATCGGCATCCTGCTGGTGCCGCGATTGCTGGCCTACGTGGCGAAGTTCGAAAGCAATGAAATGCTGCTGATCACAGTATTGGGGCTGTGTTTCGGCTTCTGTTTGCTGGTGGTCAAACTTGAGTACAGCATGGTGCTCGGTGCCTTCCTGATTGGCGCGATCATGGCTGAGTCCCGGCAATTGCTGAAAATCGAGCGCTTGATCGAACCGGTTCGCGATCTGTTCAGCGCGATCTTCTTTGTCGCCATTGGGCTGATGCTCGATCCTATGATCCTGCTGCAATATGCATGGCCGATTGCGGTGATCACCGTGGCCGTGGTGCTGGGCAAGATGTTTTCTTGCGGCCTTGGCGCCTTTATCGCTGGCAATGATGGACGCACCTCACTTCGCGTCGGGATGGGGCTTTCGCAGATTGGCGAGTTTTCTTTCATCATCGCGGCGCTAGGCATGACGTTGCAGGTCACCAGCAACTTTCTTTACCCGGTCGCCGTAGCCGTCTCGGTGATCACCACGTTGCTGACGCCTTACCTGATCCGCGCGGCTGATCCGCTGTCGATCAAGCTTGCCGCGGTGATGCCGAAGCGACTGGGCAGGGTATTGGGGATGTACGGCGAATGGCTGCGCAGCATCCAGCCTCAGGGCGAGGGCGTGCTGTTGGCGTCGATGATTCGGCGGATTCTGTTGCAGGTGGGCGTCAATCTGGCGCTGGTGATTGCGATCTTCTTCTCGGGCGCTTATTTCGCCGAGCGCATGTCCGCATACCTGCAAGACTGGATCAGTGACCCGAGCTGGCAGAAAGCGTTGATTTGGGGTGGGGCGTTGCTGTTGTCGCTACCGTTCCTGATCGCCGCCTATCGCAAGCTCAAGGCGCTCTCGATGCTGTTGGCGGAGATGGGCGTGAAGCCGGAGATGGCCGGCCGCCACACGCAACGAGTGCGTCGGGTGATCGCCGAAGTGATCCCGATCCTCTCGCTGCTGGTGATTTTCCTGCTGCTGGCAGCCTTGTCGGCCAGTATTCTGCCGACCAACAAGTTGCTGGTGCTGATCGTCGTCGTCGCGGCCGCTGTAGCGGCACTGCTCTGGCGCTGGTTCATCCGCGTGCACACGCGGATGCAGGTGGCGTTGCTCGAAACATTGGACAACCACAAGGATTCGTCCGGGCATTAACCCTGTGGCGCGTCGTCTTAGCTTTCCAGCCAGACGTCCCGCGCCCAGTGCCACACCGATTCCCAGGTTTCTTCGGCGATCAGCTCTTCTTCGGCCAACCACAGCACCACGGTGCCGTCTTCTTCGACCAGGTAGTAGTTGTCACCGTCCTGGCAGATCGGAATCATGCTGCGATCAACACCCGCATCCCAGGCGTTGGCGGCAACGTCCGGCAGGTAGGTGTGGGATTGCGGGTCGGTAACGGTTACCGGTTCCAGGCTGCCGTAGACGACGTCGCTGACGGTCAGCAAAAACTCTCTGAAGACAAACGGGATGTCGATGAACAGCTGTTCTTCGATTTCCACCAGTTGATCTTCGTCGGGCAACTCCAAGGGGACCGGTACCGGTTCGTTGGCTTCACGCAGTTGTTCGATGATTTCTTCCACGTCCGGGATCCTCTTGCTTGATGGCGCGGTTTAGTTGGGGCGGTTTATACAGTAGCTCGCTATAGATGCAACCGCGAAATAGAAAACCCCAGCCGAGGCTGGGGTTTTTATTACAACATGCTTAACGCGGGAGGGATCAGCCGTTCTGGCGGATACCAGCGACCAGCCAAGGCTGGTTCTCGCCCTGCGGACGTTCCATGTTCCAGCTTTCGCTGAACACTTCGCCCTGGTCGAAACGCGAGGTCTTCGACACACCGGTGAAGGTCAGGGTGGCGATGGTCTTGTCGGCGCGATCATCCACGCCGTCCAGTTGAACATTGAGGTTATCAATGTAGGTGGACTGGAAACCGTCGCCCAGATCGGCACGTTCGCGCTTGAGGAACTCCAGCAGTTGCGGGGTCACGAACTCGGCGATCTTGTCCATTTCGTTGGCGTCCCAGTGCTGCTGCAGGGACTGGAAGTGGTTGCGGGCCGCTTCAATGAAGTTCTTCTCATTGAACCAGGCCGGAGCATTGATTACCGGACGAGCGGCAACCGGTGCTGCCGAGCCGCCGAAGATCGAACCCATGGCCGCTGGCTTCTGCTCGAATACTTCACGCTGCATCGGTGCGCCAGCTGGAGCCATGTGCTCTTGCTGCTTGCGACGACGAGCGGCGATGAAGCGGAAGATCAGGAAGGCGATGACCGCCATGATCAGGATGTCGAAGATCTGCATGCCCTGGAAGCCGCCGCCCATGAACATGGAGGCCAACAGGCCACCGGCCGCGATACCGGCCAGAGGGCCGAGCCAGCGCGAAGCACCGCCGGCCTTGGCGGCAGCGCCAGCGGCACCGGCCGCGCCCGCAGTGGCGGCAGCGCCACCTGCGGCAGAAGAAGGAGCCATTTGGCTGGTCTGGTGAGTCGGCGCAGCGCCGGAGCTCTTGCCGCCACCAAAGCGCTTGGCGTTGGCGTCGAGGCTCATCGTCAGGCCAATGCACAACGCCATGGCGATGCTAAGAAAACGTTTCATAAAGGGAATTCCCATTTGTGGATGGCACGCGCGCCATGTTGCACAGCTGAAGTGTTACTGGCTAGCGGCAGAGTGTTTCGGGCTTTTGCCTGACAGGTTGCGTTCAGCTTCAGTCAGCGCAACAAGGCCTGTTAACTTTGGTCCGTAGGACGAGTGGATTAGTTCTGTAGGAAGGGTGTCCGGTCGGATGAACCCTGTGGGAGCGAGCTTGCTCGCGATGAACGATGACGCGGTATTCCTGATACACCGCGTCGGCGCTATCGCGAGCAAGTCGAATCGTCGCTCCCACATTGAATCACTGGTGGGTTTTAGATCGCTTCCAGCTTGGCGTAACCCAGCATCAGCCACTTGCTGCCTTCGCTGAAGTTCACCTGCACCCGAGCCTGAGCCCCGGCACCTTCGAAGTTCAGGATCACGCCGTCACCAAACACCGAATGCCGTACAGCCTGGCCGAGGCTGAAGCCGGTGTCCGGGATCTCGCTACCGCCAAACAGGCTGCTGGAGCTCTGCTGCTGGCCACCGCCGAACGGACGGCTGACGCTGTTGGACAGCCGCACTTCCTGGATCAGGCCTTTCGGCACTTCACGTACGAAACGCGACACCTTGTTGTAGGTCTCGCTGCCGTACAGGCGTCGGGTTTCAGCATAGGTCATCACCAGGTTCTGCATCGCTCGGGTGATACCGACGTAGGCCAGACGGCGCTCCTCTTCAAGACGACCCGGTTCTTCAAGGCTCATCTTGTGCGGGAACAGGCCTTCTTCCATGCCCACCAGGAACACGTAAGGGAATTCCAGGCCCTTGGCGCTGTGCAACGTCATCAGCTGAACGCTGTCTTCGTGCTCGTCAGCCTGAGTGTCACCGGCCTCCAGCGACGCGTGACCGAGGAACGCCGCCAATGGCGTCAGGTCTTCGTCTTCTTCAGCGTTTTCGAAGTTGCGCGCGGCGCTGACTAGTTCCTCAAGGTTTTCTACCCGAGCCTGGCCTTTCTCGCCTTTTTCCGCTTCGTGATAGGCGATCAGCCCGGACTGCTCGATGACGGTCTGGGTCATCAGATGCAGCGGCATTTCCATGCACTTGGCAGCGAGGTTCTCGATCAACTCGATAAATGCACCGAGCGCGCCAGCAGCGCGACCGGTCAGGCCTTTATTGGCGACCAGCAAGCGCATGGCTTCCCACATCGACACATCGCTGTGACGGGCATGGTCGCGAATGGCTTCGACGGTTTTCTCACCAATGCCACGGGCCGGAACGTTGATCACCCGCTCCAGCGCTGCATCGTTGCCGCGACCTTCCAGCAAACGCAGGTAGGCCATGGCGTTTTTGATTTCTGCCCGTTCGAAGAAGCGCTGACCGCCATAGATGCGGTACGGAATGCGCTCACGCAACAAGGCTTCTTCCAAAACGCGCGATTGGGCGTTGGAGCGGTACAAAATCGCAATATCGCTGCGGGCCAAGCCGGTTTTCAGCGCGCTTTCGATGGTTTCCACCACGTAACGTGCTTCATCGTGTTCGTTGAACGCGGCGTACAGGTTGATCGCTTCGCCTTCGCCGCCGTCGGTCCACAGCTCTTTGCCCATGCGCCCGGTATTGTTGGCGATCAGGGCGTTGGCCGCTTTGAGGATACCGGCGGTGGAGCGGTAGTTCTGCTCCAGACGAATGGTTTCGGCATCTGGAAAATCGTCGGAATACTGATAGATGTTTTCGATTTTCGCGCCGCGCCAGCCGTAGATCGACTGATCGTCGTCGCCGACCACCATCAGGCTGTCGCCGCCCTTGGCCAGCAACCGCAACCAGGCGTACTGCACGGCGTTGGTGTCCTGGAACTCGTCCACCAAAATGTGCCGGAAGCGCTTCTGATAGTGCGCCAGCAGGCCAGGATGATCGCGCCACAGGTCGAGGGCGCGCAGCAGCAATTCGGAGAAGTCGATTACGCCAGCGCGCAGGCACGCAGCCTCATAGGCTTCATAAATGCTGCGCATGGTCGCCAGGAACAGATCGCCGCTGGCTTGAATGTGTTGCGGACGCAGACCTTCGTCTTTCTGCCCGTTGATAAACCACTGGGCCTGACGGGCCGGCCAGCGTTGTTCGTCCAGGCCCAGCTCGCGGATCACCCGCTTGACCAGTCGTTGCTGGTCGTCGCTGTCGAGAATCTGGAAAGTCTGGCTCAGGCCGGCTTCCTGCCAGTGCGCCCGCAGCAAGCGGTGCGCCAGGCCGTGGAAGGTGCCGACCCACATGCCGGCCGGGTTGATACCCATCAGCTGCTCGATGCGATGGCGCATCTCGGCAGCGGCCTTATTGGTGAAGGTCACCGACAGGATGGAGTGGGGCGAGGCGTTTTCGACCTGGATCAACCAGGCGATACGGTGCACCAGCACTCGGGTTTTACCGGAACCAGCACCGGCCAGGACCAACTGACGACCCACGCGGGCAGCTACGGCCTGGCGTTGGGCATCGTTGAGGGGGTTCAGCAGAAGGGAGAGATCATCGCGCATCGGGGCATTCTAGGGTGCGCCGTCACACCGGGCAAACCGAGCTTTGCATTAGCCGATGAAAGAAGCACGGATGACGACCGGTCGGTCACTGGCTGCAGGCGTTGGCGGGGCTCGCTTGGCTGCTTTTACACAGGGGCCAGGCAGTCGATACTTTGGTCTATTTATGATCTGGAGCAGTTTGGTCCGGGCATTTGCTTGTGTATGCTCCGTCGACGTTTCGGGCGCATGCTCACCATTATAAGAACAAGAACATTGCCTATGACCCTCAGCACCGACCTGTCGGGCCCCGTTGTGGAGCCCCGGGTTATCCGCAAACAGTACGCCATGGAAATGGCGGTCGAACGCACGCGTCTGCTTTATCAGGGCTCATTGCTGCCCACATTATTCATGTTGATCAATGGTCTGGTCTGCGCTGGCTTGCTTTGGAGTCCGCAGCGTTACTTCCTGGTCAGCGTCTGGCTGGTGTGGCTGTTGTCGCTGGTGGCGTTGCGGGTGATTCAAGTCGCGGCCTTCGATTCGGCGATACCCAATCGTCAGGCCCATCCGATCTGGCGTCGCATGTTTCTACTGGGTTCGGCCATGACCGGCCTGACCCTGGCCGGCGCCGGCATTGCGCTGGTACCCGCCGATAACTTCATGCAACAAGCCTGGGTGTTCGGCCTGATCGGCGCCGCAGCGCTTTCGGCCAGCGTTGCCTACGCGGTCAGCCTGCCGGCGTTCCTGTCCTTTACCTTGCCCTGTCTGTTGCCGGCCATCGGCTATCTGTTCTGGGGCGGCGATGAACAGAGTCAGGGCTGGGGCTGGTTTGGTCTGATTTTACTGGGTGCGTTGAGTGTGGTCGCCTGGCAGGTCAATCGGCTCATCGATAGCGGACTGTTGCGGCGCTTCCAGAATCAGGCACTGATCGAGCATTTACAGCAAGCTCAAAGCTGCAGCGACCAGCTCAATCAAAAGCTGGCCAAGGAAATCGACCAGCGCCGTCGTGCTGAAGACGAGCTACGTCAAATTCAGATCGAGCTGGAAAGCCGTGTTGCCCAGCGCAGCCTGGAGCTGGACGCTGCCAATCAGGCCCTGAGCAAGAGTGAAGCGCGTCTCGCCCTGGCGTTGAAGGCCAGTGAACTCGGGTTGTGGGACTGGAACCTGCAAACCGACGAAGTCCATCACACCCATCTTCAGGAGCTGTTCGGCCTGGAGCCGGAATTCGTGACGGCGATGCTTCGCCACCTCAAGCCGCGCCTGCACCCTGATGACTTGCCGTCGCTCAAACGTGCACTGGTCGAGCATTTGAAGGGCCGCAGCGAGGACTACCAGATTGAGTACCGCGTGCGCCACGGCGATGGCCATTGGGTCTGGATCGAAGACCGTGGCCGAGCGGTTGAGCGCGGCGAAAATGGCCGGGTGATCCGCATGGTCGGCACCCGTCGCGACATCAGCGTCAGCAAGGCTCTGGAGGAGCAACGGCAACTGGCCGCGACGGTGTTCGAAGCCGCCAGCGAAGGTATCGTGATTTTCGATCCGAATTACGCGTTGATCGCGGTTAATCAGGCCTTCAGCCGAGTCACTGGCTATGACATTGAAGACATGATCGGACGCAACGTGGTCGAGTTGGCTTGCAGCCGCGATGCCCGCCGCCACTACGCGGCGATTCATCAGGCGCTGGAGCAGCACGGCAGTTGGCAGGGCGAGCTGGTAGAAACCCGCAAGAATGGCGAGTTGTATCCGCAATGGTTGCAACTGAACGCTGTGCGCGATGCTCGGGGAAATGTGAGCCATATCGTGGGCTTCTTCGCCGATCTATCGGCTCGGCGCGAATCCGAAGAACGCATGCGTTACCTGACGCATTACGACGAATTAACGGGGCTGGCTAACCGTTCTCTGTTCCGCGAACGGCTAAGCGAAGCTCATCAGCGGGTGCGCCAGGGCGGCCACCGCAGTCTGGCGTTGCTGCACATCAATCTGGATCGTTTCAAGCTGCTCAATGACAGCCTTGGCCATGAAATCGCCGACCAGCTCTTGCAGAAAATGGCTCGGCGGCTGGTGAATGCGTTGCCTGAAGCAGACACCATCGCTCGCTTGTCCGGCGATGAGTTTGCCGTGTTGTTCAATGCCTACGGCAACCTGTCGAGCCTGGCGCGGGTGGCGACCCGACTGTCGACCAAGCTGCGCTTGCCGATCACTGTCGACGGCCATGAACTGGTGGTTAGCGCGTCCATGGGCATCAGTATGTTGCCGGACAACGCGCGAGAAATTTCCGCGCTGGTCCATCAGTCAAATATGGCCATGCAGCACGCCAAGCATCTGGGCGGAAATAACTTCCAGTTCTACACCGACAGCCTGCAAGCCAGCACGCTGGAGCGCTTGCAGCTGGAAAATCAGCTGCGTAAGGCCATCGAAGAGAAGCAGCTGAAGGTGTTTTATCAACCGAAGTTGTGCCTCGCCACGGGCCGACTGAATGCCGCCGAGGCGCTGGTGCGCTGGGATCACCCGACCATGGGCCGTGTGCCGCCGGGGGACTTCATCGGCCTGGCCGAGGAAACCGGGTTGATCGGCCCGATCGGCGAGTTCGTGCTGCGTCAGGCTTGCTGGCAAGCCTGTGAGTGGCAGCGTCAGGGACTTGAACCGATACGGGTGTCGGTCAATCTGTCGGTGCATCAATTGCGTCAGGGCAAACTGGTCAGCCTGGTGCGTCAGGTGCTGGAAGAAACCGGTCTGGCGCCGCACTACCTGGAGTTGGAACTCACCGAAAGTCAGTTGCTGGACAGCGTCGAGCACATCATCGCGACCTTCCAGCAATTGCGTGATTTGGGGGTTAAGTTGGCGATTGATGACTTCGGCACCGGGTATTCGTCCCTGAGCTACCTCAAACGCATCCCGGTGGATTACGTGAAGATCGATCAGGCATTTATCCGCGGTCTGGGGGAGGGCAGCGAGGATGCGGCGATCACCCGGGCAATCATTGCCATGGCGCACGGCCTGTCGCTCAAAGTGGTGGCCGAGGGTGTGGAGCGGGCAGAGCAGTTGGCGTTTTTGAAAGCCGAGCACTGCGATGAGGTGCAGGGCTATTTGATTAGCCGCCCGGTCGAGGCCGATGGCCTGGCGGCGCTGTTGCGTGCGGACGCGAAACCCTTGTAAGGGCTACATGGAGCGCATGTGGCGTGAAATGGGGACATCGAGTTACGCATTGAGCAGGCAAAAAGCCGATTCATGTAGTATAACTACAAGCGTGCTACATCCCCGGCACCTGCCAATAACAAAGAGTCCAGCCCTTTGAATCTGCTGCAACACATCGCCCAGTCACGCCACCTCTTACGCAAGTCGGAGCTCAAGGTCGCCGACCACGTGCTGCTCGATCCTGCGGCGGTGATGCACAGCTCCATGGCCGACCTGGCCCACAACGTGGGCATCAGCGAGCCGACCATCGTGCGGTTTTGCCGCGCCATCGGTTGCTCCGGTTTCCAGGATTTGAAGCTGAAGCTGGCGCAGAGCCTGGCTGCCGGCGCGAGTTTTGGTCAGTTCGCGATTCATGAAGACGACTCGGTCGCTGATTACAGCCTGAAAATCTTCGACACCACCCTGCACACCCTGATGGAGGTTCGCGAGAAGCTCGATCCGGTGGAGTTGCAGCGTGCTGTATCGCTCATGTCACAGGCCCAGCGAGTCGAGTTCTATGGCTTTGGTGCGTCGGGTGCAGTGGCGGCCGATGCCCAGCACAAGTTCTTCCGTTTGTTGCTGACGGCGGCGGCGTATTCCGACCCGCACATGCAGGCGATGTCGGCGGTCACGTTGAAACCGACCGACGTGGCGATCTGTATTTCCCAGTCCGGCCGTTCCAAAGATTTGCTGATCACCGCCAATCTGGTGCGCGAAAGCGGCGCTTCGCTGATTACCTTGTGCCCGAGCCAGACACCATTGGCCGAACTGTCGACCGTCAACCTGGCGATCGATGTGCACGAAGACACCGAGATCTATACGCCGCTGACCTCGCGCATTGCCCACCTGGTGGTGATCGACGTGTTGGCGATGGGCGTGGCCATGGCGCGCGGGCCGAGCCTGGTCAATCACCTCAAGAGCGTCAAGCGCAGCCTGCGTAGCTTGCGGCTGTCACCTAAATCGGTCAAAGCGCTGGACGACTGACGTCGTCGTAAGGTCGTTCCGACCTTAATCGCCGGCAAGCCGGTCTCGCTCCCACATTGGAATGCGTTCCCCCTGTGGGAGCGAGCCTGCTCGCGATGGCGTCCTCGAAAACGCCGAAGATTCACATCCCTGTAACCCGCCCGCCGCCAAACCGTCATCCCTCGCGCCTATCTTGAAACTCCCGTAATCGCCTTGGGAGACTCGAAATGGCCCAGCCCTACGAAGAACGCAACAGCGCCGTCAGAACCCGTCGTCAGCAGGAAGACCAGCGCCGCATGGAATTTCGCCGCGCTATCGAAGATCGCTGCGAACGTCGCCAGCTGCTGGCCGACATCGGTGATTTCCCTGAGCTGGAGCTCAACTACTGGCAGGCGGCACCGACAACTTCCCGTCGAAACGCTCAACCAGCACGCTGATCTGCACCCGCTCGCTGCGAATAAACGCAAGGAACGCGTGCGCCACCGGTGACAGCCGTTTTGCCTTGGCTTGCACCAGGCACCAGCTGCGGTACAGCGGCAGCTCTTCGACCGGCAACTCAATCAATCCGCCGGTCGCCAACTCAAGGTTCAGGGCGTGACGCGTCAACAGCGCCACGCCCAGACCCGCCAGCACACATTCACGCTGGGCTTCGGCTGACGAGACTTCCTGGGTCTGGTTGAAGTGCACGCGCTTCTCTTTGAAATATTCTTCGCACGCCAGCCGCGTCCCGGAGCCGGATTCGCGCATCAGCAGTGTGTAGGGTTCAAGATCTTGCAAACGCAGCGGGCCCATGTGGCACAGCGGATGGTCCGGTGGCGCCACGGCAACGATCGGGTTGTTGAGGAATGGCAAGAACTCCAGCCCCATGTCCTGCGGCACCATGGACATGATCACCAGGTCGTCGCGGTTGTCCGACAGTCGTCGAATGACCTGCCCGCGATTGACCACCGTCAGTTGCAGGTTTACTTCCGGATGCTGGCGCTTAAACGCTGCAAACAGGTGCGGCACGAAATACTTGGCGCTGGATTCCACCGCCAGTTTCAGCTGTCCTTGCAGCGATCCCTGCATGTCTGAAAGCTGCATATCGAGGTTTTCCAGGCGTCCGAAAATGTCCCGGCTGGCGCGTTGAAGGGCTTCGGCTGCCTCAGTCATGTAGAGCTTTTTGCCGACGTAATCGAACAACGGCTGACCAATCAGCTCTTCAAGTTGACGAATCTGAAGGCTCACGGCAGGTTGTGTGAGAGACATTTCATCGGCTGCTCGGCTGTATGACCGTAAATCACAGACTTCATTAAAGATCTGTAATTGACGCAATGTCATACGCATCAAAGACTTACGCATTTTATAGACACTCTCGCCGCAGGCTGATGCGCCAACTATAAGTCTTTACTTATGGCTGACCCAATAATTAATCATTTTTGTTAATCCCTTGTGAGGGCTAGTGTGGGGCTGCGACTGAATCGAAACATTTGGTCACGCGTCGACCTGGTCTAGCAGGTCGTGGGTACCACCGGCTCAAGGGAACCTCCAAGTGATAAAAAAGATCCTGATCGCCAACCGTGGTGAGATTGCCGTACGAATCGTACGTGCCTGCGCCGAGATGGGCATTCGCTCGGTCGCGATCTATTCCGACGCCGACCGCCATGCGTTGCATGTGAAGCGTGCGGACGAGGCCCACAGCATCGGCGCCGAGCCACTGGCCGGCTACCTGAATGCGCGCAAGCTGGTGAATCTGGCAGTAGAAACCGGTTGCGATGCGCTGCACCCCGGCTACGGTTTCCTCTCGGAAAACGCTGAACTGGCAGATATCTGCGCCGAGCGCGGCATCAAGTTCATCGGTCCATCGGCTGAAGTGATTCGCCGCATGGGCGACAAGACCGAAGCCCGTCGCAGCATGATCAAGGCTGGCGTACCCGTCACCCCGGGGACCGAAGGCAACGTCGCGGATATCGCCGAAGCCTTGGTTGAAGGCGACCGCATCGGTTATCCGGTGATGCTCAAGGCGACTTCCGGTGGCGGTGGCCGTGGTATCCGTCGCTGCGACAGCCGGGAAGAACTTGAACAAGCATTCCCACGGGTTATTTCCGAAGCCACCAAGGCTTTTGGTTCGGCGGAAGTGTTCCTGGAAAAATGCATCGTCAATCCAAAACACATCGAAGCGCAGATCCTCGGCGACAGCTTTGGCAACGTGGTGCATTTATTCGAGCGTGATTGCTCGATCCAGCGTCGCAACCAGAAGCTCATCGAGATCGCCCCGAGCCCGCAACTGACCCCGGAACAGCGCGCCTACATCGGCGACCTGTCGGTGCGCGCAGCCAAAGCCGTGGGTTACGAGAACGCCGGCACCGTGGAGTTCCTGCTCGCCGAAGGCGAGGTGTACTTCATGGAGATGAACACCCGGGTGCAGGTGGAACACACCATCACCGAAGAAATCACCGGCATCGACATCGTTCGCGAGCAGATTCGCATCGCGTCCGGCCTGCCGCTTTCGGTGAAACAGGAAGACATCCAGCACCGCGGTTTCGCGCTGCAATTCCGGATCAACGCCGAAGACCCGAAAAACAACTTCCTGCCGAGCTTCGGCAAGATCACCCGTTATTACGCGCCCGGCGGCCCCGGCGTGCGCACCGACACGGCGATCTACACCGGTTACACCATTCCGCCGTTCTACGACTCAATGTGCTTGAAGCTGGTGGTCTGGGCGCTGACCTGGGAAGAGGCGATGGACCGTGGCTTGCGCGCCCTCGACGACATGCGACTGCAAGGGGTCAAGACCACCGCCGCGTACTACCAGGAAATTCTGCGTAACCCGGAATTCCGTAGCGGCCAGTTCAACACCAGCTTCGTTGAAAGCCACCCTGAACTGACCAACTACTCGATCAAGCGCAAACCCGAAGAGCTGGCCCTGGCCATCGCCGCCGCCATCGCCGCCCACGCAGGCCTGTGAGGAATAGAACAATGAGCAACCCCCCTGTTTCTAAAAAGATAAACGTTACCGACACAATCCTGCGCGACGCCCACCAATCGCTGCTCGCGACCCGCATGCGCACCGAAGACATGCTGCCGATCTGCGACAAGCTCGATAAAGTCGGCTACTGGTCGCTGGAATGCTGGGGCGGCGCGACCTTCGACGCCTGCGTACGCTTCCTCAAAGAAGATCCGTGGGAGCGTCTGCGCCAACTGCGCGCTGCGCTGCCTAACACTCGCCTGCAAATGCTCCTGCGTGGCCAGAACCTGCTGGGCTACCGCCACTACAGCGACGACGTGGTTAAAGCCTTCGTCGCCAAGGCCGCGGTCAACGGCATCGACGTGTTCCGCATCTTCGACGCCATGAACGATGTGCGTAACCTGCGCGTAGCCATTGAAGCCGTAAAAGCGGCGGGCAAACATGCTCAGGGCACCATCGCCTACACCACCAGCCCGGTGCACACCATCGACGCGTTCGTGGCGCAAGCCCGGCAAATGGAAGCCATGGGTTGCGACTCGGTGGCAATCAAGGACATGGCCGGCCTGTTGACTCCGTACGCCACCGGCGAACTGGTCAAGGCGTTGAAATCCGAGCAGTCGCTGCCCGTGTTCATTCACTCCCACGATACCTCTGGCATGGCCACCATGTGCCAGCTCAAGGCTATCGAAAACGGCGCCGACCACATCGACACCGCGATCTCCAGCTTCGCATCCGGCACCAGCCACCCAGGCACCGAATCGATGGTCGCTGCCCTTAAAGGCACCGAATTCGATACAGGCCTGAACCTGGAACTGCTGCAAGAGATCGGTCTGTACTTCTACGCCGTGCGCAAGAAGTACCACCAGTTCGAAAGCGAGTTCACCGCCGTCGACACCCGCGTTCAAGTCAACCAGGTACCGGGCGGGATGATTTCAAACCTGGCCAACCAGTTGAAAGAGCAGGGCGCCCTGAACCGCATGAGCGAAGTGCTTGCCGAAATCCCGCGCGTTCGTGAAGACCTTGGTTTCCCGCCGCTGGTGACCCCGACTTCGCAGATCGTCGGTACCCAGGCGTTCTTCAACGTGCTGGCCGGCGAGCGCTACAAGACCATCACCAACGAAGTGAAGCTTTACCTGCAAGGCGGCTATGGCAAGGCGCCGGGCACCGTGAACGAAAAACTGCGTCGCCAGGCGATCGGCAGCGAAGAAGTGATCGACGTGCGTCCGGCTGACCTGCTCAAGCCGGAGATGACCAAACTGCGTGCCGAAATCGGTAACGTCGCCAAGTCTGAAGAAGACGTGCTGACCTACGCCATGTTCCCGGACATCGGTCGCAAGTTCCTCGAAGAACGCGCCGCCGGCACCCTGACGCCTGAAGTGCTGCTACCGATTCCTGAAGCCGGCGGCGTGACCTCGGCCGGTGGCGAAGGCGTGCCGACCGAGTTCGTCATCGACGTCCACGGCGAAACCTACCGCGTCGACATCACCGGTGTCGGCGTCAAGGCTGAAGGCAAGCGCCACTTCTACCTGTCGATCGACGGCATGCCGGAAGAAGTGGTGTTCGAACCGCTCAACGAATTCGTCGGCGGCGGCAGCAGCAAGCGCAAGCAAGCCACTGCACCGGGCCACGTCAGCACTACCATGCCGGGCAACATCGTCGACGTGCTGGTCAAGGAAGGCGATACCGTGAAAGCCGGCCAGTCCGTGCTGATCACCGAAGCGATGAAGATGGAAACCGAAGTCCAGGCGGCCATCGCCGGCAAAGTCACCGCCATCCACGTGGCCAAGGGCGACCGGGTGAACCCGGGCGAAATCCTGATCGAGATCGAAGGCTGAGTTAACAGCCTCGATATACCGCTTTAAACCTCGGGGGGGCACGTGCTCCCCTTTTTTTTCGCCCCGGGTTTGTGGCTGTTAGAAACTCATTCGCCACTGACCCGTCACGCCGTGGTTTCGGCTATCGGTGCCGATCTCACCAGTGAGGCCGACGCCCAGGGTGTGTTTTGCTGACAATCCAAGGTCCAGCCCAGCATCGACCAGCAGACTGTCACGATCCAGCGGCGCGCCAGAAACGGTGAAGTTTTTTCCGCCCGTCACCAATCGTTGGCGGGTATCGCTGTAGACGTCCCCGTAAGTGTGTTTCCAGCCGGCACTGAACCGTGGCGTCAGTTTCATGCCGTTATCCAGCGTGTTGAGCTTCGCCAGCCGCAGGCCAAATGTGCTGTTCATGTTGTTCTGGGTTTGACCATGGACCTTCAGCGCCGCTGCGCCGCCTTTTTCTGTGTAAGTGTCGCGCTGATAGCGTTGGTAGCCCAGGCTGGCAAACGGTTCGATGCTGACGTTCGCTTGGCCCAGGTTGTAACCCAATTCCGCAAAAGCCTGCTGGGTGTTGGCATCGTAACGGCCTTCGGGGCGGTCGCTGAAACCTTTGAAGGCAACCCGGCGTTTAGTGCTGCCGTCGTGGCTGCTATAGGTCGCGCCCAGGCGCAGTGACATGGGTCCGTTTTGACGCAGGGCATAAGCTCCCAAATGCCAGCTGTCGAGATCGCCGTCGAGTCCGCGGCTGTCCAGGCGCGTTTCGGATTTGCCGCTCATTACACCGATGCGCCATTCCTCATCAATGCCCCAATCTGCGCCCAAAACCAGGCCTTGGGTGGAGTGTTTCAGAGCGTCGTAATCGCGATCCAGCGTCCCGCCGTGACCCAATGCTTGAAGCCAGACTCGGCCATTGTCCTCGCTGCCGGCGGCCAGGCGTGGTGCATTGCGCCTGGTGGAATTGCTGTAGCTACTGGCGCTGTCCAGCTGACGCATGGCCGAGAGCATGGTCGCGCTGATTGGGCTGTCACTGTTCAGGGTCGCCTTCGCAAGGTTGGCGTTCTGGCCGCCGTCCAGTTGGTCGATGGCCTGGGAGGCTGTTTCGGTGGTGGAGGCAAGTAGGGCCGTGACAGCGGCATTCGCGGTATTAGGAGGTGTCTGCGCCGTCGGACTGGTTTTGGGCTCTTCAATACTGCGGGCGAGTTCCCGACCGTTATCGCTGGTCGCGGCATTCTCGATAGGCACTTCGTTGCGAGCGTAGGTCAGGCGGACGGCCTTTTCGTCGCTGTAATCCGGGTTGGCCGTCATGAATGCGAGATTGTTTTCGATATTGCCGAAATGCCCATCGACCTTATCGGCCTCGATAACGGTGTACTGGGTGGTTTGCGGATAGTCACCCGGTGCTGCGATGATTCTCAGGGTTGCACCGCCCAGGCTGGCGGTACCGTCGACTTTGATTGTTTCGTGACGGCCGTCGGGATTGACTTCATAGGCGAGTACAGCGGTCTTGGAGCGGTTCAAGTCACCTTTGACCTTTGGGGCGCCATGCAAGCTGTTCACGTTGAGACGGCCCTGCACATCCAGGCTAGCGACGGTGCCCGCTCCTGCAAAAGTGCCTTCCTCGTAGACGTCCACATGGCCCTTTATATCGCCGTTGTTGAAGAGCGTTCCGGCTGCAATCGCTCCGCCTTCGATTTCTCCTTTATTGGTCAGTATCCCGTCATTCAGCACCAACACACCTTCGTGAAAATCTCCTGTGCTGGTTAGTGTCCAAGATCCTTGGGAAACATACAGACCGTTGAAGTTGCGGGTGTTCCCCAATTGGCCACCGTCGGTACCAATAAGTTGTATGGCGTTGGTTCCTTTGCCGCCATCGACCCGACCTTCGAAGCTTCCACCATTCTTGATGATGATGAGGTCATCTCGGTCTTCCGGTCTTACGGAAATACCTCGCCGAGCAGGTTGGGGCGAATCAATCTCCTTCTTGAAGGTGCTGTCCGCATTGATAAAGGCTTGGAGCCGGGAAAACGGTTTCGGTATAGATTCCGGCCGCTTGGTTTCCTCAGCGAGGCCCGTCGGTTCAGCTTGCTCTGGTAGTTCTTGGGCGTTTGTAAATTAAGCGCAACCCAGCGCAAGCGCAACGGCCAGCGCCAGGTGTTTTGGTCGGTATTTATGTTGAACGGACATCGAATTCGGCCTCTGTTGACTGGAGGCCAAACTCTAAGAGGCAGGCTATAGGTGCCGATGTCAGCTGCTTCCCGCAGGTTTGCGGGGGTTGTCAGAAGGTTGTGTAGAAAATTGCCAGTCTCCTGAGGAAGGCTGTTTTTACTGTTCGAGCTGACGCTTTTTCTTACAACAAATCGAGACATGGTCGGCTATCGCAACTCGGAAACTCATCTGCCTTTCGCTAACTACGGCTCAAATACGCCTTCCCATAATGCCGCTCCATCCGCGCCTGAATCAGCTCCAACCCGATCGACATCACCCAATAAATCACCGCCGCCGTCGTCAGCATCTCGATGTAGCGATAGCTCGAGCGCCCATACGATTGCGCCAGAAACATCACCTCCCAAACCCCCATCACCGAGATCAGCGACGAGTCTTTGAGCATCGAGATGAATTGGTTGGTGGTCGGCGGGATGATGGTGCGCATGGCTTGGGGCAGGGTGACGCGCCAGAAGATCACGGTTTCGCGCATGCCCAGGGCCAGGGACGCTTCGCGTTGGCCGTGGGGGACGCCGAGGATGCCGGCGCGGAAGATTTCGCTCAGGTACGCGCCGTAGTTCAGCGACAGGGCGATGATGCCGGCGGCGATGGCGCCCGGGACGATGCCGAGTTGTGGCAGGCCGAGGTAGATCAGCAGGATCTGGATCAGTAGCGGTGTGCCACGAAAGAACGAGGCATAGAAGCTCGCAATCCCGAAGGCCACGGCGCTTTTCGACAGCCGCGCCAGGGCGGTGATGAAGCCCAGCAGCGAGGAGGTCACGATCGAGCACAGGCACAAGAACAACGTCAGCGCCGCGCCCTGCAAAAAGCCGTTAGGTGCCAGGTGCAGACCGATCAGGTTCGGCAGTTTGTCGAGGATGATCGAGAACTTCAGGTCGAAGCTCAGGAAGAAACTGGCGAACAACCCGAGCATCGCTGCCCAGGTCAGGTACAGCCGCGTGCGGAAACCGAAGATCCGTTGCAACAGCGACTCAGCCACCGGTTGTGGCGGCTGGGGAGGTTTGGGGAAAGATGTCATTTGCTGATGTCGGCGCCGATCCATTTCTGCGAGAGCTTGCTCAGGGTGCCGTCCTGTTTCAGCTGAGCGAAGACGTCACGCACTTTGGCGTCCCACTGGGCGTCGCCTTTTTCAATGGCCACCGAGTTTGGCTCCGAGTACAGCGGCTCGCCGGCGAGCTTGAAGCGTTTGTCTTCGGTCAGGCGCGGTTGCGCGGTGACAAGGTTGGTGAGGATCGCGTCCAGCCGCACGCCAGCGCCCAGGCCAAGGTCCTGGAATGCCACGTTGTCAGTGTCATACGGCGCGATCTGCACGTTCTCGAACGGGTACTGCAATTGAGTGTCTTCGGCGCCTTCGATCACCAGGTTCTTGTTCAGGTAGCTTTCGTAGCTGGAGGCGCTGGTGAGGCCGACTTTCTTGCCACTCAGGTCTTTGGCACTGTGGATGCTGTCGTCCTTGGCGTTGACCACGATCACGGCTGGCGAGGCGTAGTACTCGACCGGGAAGTCGAAAACTTCGGCGCGGGCCTTGCTCGGGGTCATGGAGCAGATGCAGATGTCGTAGCGCCCACTCCAGCGGCCGGCGGCGATCACGTCCCAGGACGGGGTTTCGAGGCGCAGTTTGACGCCCAGTTTGTCTGCCACGGCCTTGGCCACATCGACGTCGAAGCCATCGAGCTGGTTCTGATCATTGAGGAACGAGAAGGGTGGGTAGCTTTCCATCAACACGCCCACGAGCTCTTTCTTTTTTTCGATGCGATCCAGCGTGGCGCCGCCAAAGGCTTGGGTGGAGGCAGCCAGAATCGTCAGGCCCAGGGCCAGGAGTGGTTGGAATTTCACAGTCGATCCCTGATAAAAAAGAGGTTGTTATTAACCGGATGGTGCGTATTAAATAGTTATAAGAACGACTCTGATAGTGAGTTATTTTCATAAGCTTATGAGTGAAAAGCATATGGGCGCAGCAAGCACAGTAATTCTGGATGGCGGCATGGGTCGTGAGTTGCAGCGTCGAGGTGCGCCGTTCAGACAGCCCGAGTGGTCGGCGCTGGCCTTGAGCGAAGCGCCGCAAGCGGTGGAGGCGGTGCACGCGGCTTATATCGAAAGCGGTGCCAACGTGATCACCAGCAACAGTTACGCGGTGGTGCCGTTTCATATTGGCGAAGAGCGTTTTGCAGCCGAAGGGCAGGCGCTCGCGGCGTTGGCCGGTGAGCTGGCTCGGCGCGCGGTAGAGGCTTCCGGCAAACCGGTGCGTGTGGCCGGTTCATTGCCCCCGCTGTTTGGTTCCTACCGTCCGGACCTTTTCGATGCTGCTCGGGCGACTGAATTGTTGGCGCCGCTGGTGAAGGGGCTCGCGCCTCATGTCGATCTGTGGCTGGCAGAAACCCAGAGTTCGATTGTTGAAGCGCGAGCGATCCATGCGGGTCTACCGAAGGACGGCAAGCCGTTTTGGCTGTCGTTTACCTTGAAGGATGAGGACACGGACGAAGTGCCGCGCTTGCGTTCGGGCGAGCCTGTGGCTGAAGCCGCCGCCGTGGCGGCTGAGCTGGGCGTCGAGACATTGCTGTTCAACTGCAGCCAGCCGGAAGTAATCGGTGCTGCGATTGATGCCGCGCGGGAAACCTTTGAGCGTTTGGGGGTGAAGATTCACATCGGCGCCTACGCCAATGCCTTCCCGCCGCAACCGAAAGAGGCCACGGCCAACGACGGTCTGGACCCGTTGCGTGACGATCTCGATCCGCCGGGTTATTTGCAGTGGGCGGCTGATTGGAAAGAACGCGGCGCCAGTCATTTGGGTGGTTGCTGCGGGATTGGGCCGGAGCATATTGCAGTGTTAGCCCAGAAATTAGCGTGAAGCCAATCGCGAGCAGGCTCGCTCCCACAGGGATTTTCGGTGAACGCAATATTGGGGATCGCCGCAGATCAATTGTGGGAGTGAGCCTGCTCGCGATGGCGTCCGTCCAGGCGCTACCGAATTAGGTGCGGCACTCCGCCAACGTTTTCACCTGCCCCGAATCCGTCTGGTTCTCATCGGACAGCCAGCGCTCAAACCCCGCCCCGATCGCCGGCCATTCCGAGTCCAGAATCGAATACCACGCCGTATCCCGGTTCTGACCCTTGACCACCATGTGCTGGCGGAACACGCCTTCAAAACTGAACCCCAGCCGCTCGGCCGCGTATTTGGAGCGGGCATTGCCGTTGTTGCACTTCCACTCCAGACGGCGATAACCCAGCGCAAAGGATTCCTTGGCCAGCAAATAAACAGCCTCGGTACTTTTCGGCGAGCGCTGCATTGGCGCGCCAAACGTGACATGGCCGATCTCGATCCGACCTTGTGAAGGAACAATCGACATCAAACTGAGGATGCCTTGCACATCGCCGCTGGCACGGTCGATCACGCTGAAGAAATACGGGTCGCTATTGGCCGCATGATTGTTTAGCCAATCGTTGAACACGCTGCGCTCCGGGAAAGGACCGTAAGGCAAATAGTCCCAGAGTTTCGGGTCGGCACCCGGGCCTTGCAGGGCCTTCCACAAACCGTCGGCGTGACGCGCCGGGTCGAGTTTTTCCAGGCGGATGAAACGCCCTTCGATGGTTTGGACGGATGGCGCCGGGACGCCTTTCCAGTCGGCGAGCGAAGTCGACATGCTGTTCTCCTTGAACGTTAAAGGGCTTTGCGAAACTGGATGAAACCGGGACGTTCGGCGATGCGCTCGTAGAGCTGAATCGCTGTGGCGTTGGTTTCGTGGGTCAGCCAGTGGACCTTGCCGCAACCGTCCTCTTTGGCTGTGGCGTAAACGAATTCGATCAACTGCCGGCCAACGCCAGTGCCACGGGTTTCCGGCACTACCAGCAAGTCTTGCAGGTAGCAGGAGTTTTCGATGCTCCAGTTTGAACGATGGTAGATGAAATGCACCATGCCCACCGCTTTGCCATCGGCCCAGGCCAGCGCGGCATGGGTCGGTTCGCTCGGGTCGAGCAGGCGCTGCCAGGTGCTTTGGGTGACGGCCTCAGGCAGTTCAGTGTTGTAGAAACGCAGGTACGCTTGCCACAAGGGTAACCAGGCGGCGTGATCGTCGGCGGTGACCTGGCGGATGTCGATCTGACTCATGTTCATTCCTTAACGCATCAAGTGGGCGAGGGCCTGGTCGTGCACATCAGGGCTGGCGGCAAGCCCCTCGCGCACACCGGTGATGTCTGCAGCGTTGCGGTTCTGGCTGAGCTTGCGCTTGCCTTCCAGGCGCTGGATCGGCAAGGCAAAACCGACGATGGCCTTGAGCATCCCGTCAATGTAGTCGGCGGGGGCATCGGCGACTTTCCATGGATTGACGCGATCCGCTTCATGACGATCAGTCAGCGCGCTGACCAGGGTGCGCAGGCGATCGGCGTCGGTGAACACTTCGGCTGTGCCGTACGCGTGCACGGCGACGTAGTTCCAGGTCGGCACCACTTTGCCGTGCTCGGCTTTGCTCGGGTAAAACCCCGGGCTGACGTAAGCGTCGGCGCCGGCAAAAATCACCAGGGCTTCGGCGCCGTTCTGCAATTCCCGCCATTGCGGATTGGCCTTGGCGAAGTGTCCGTAAAGGGTGCCATTCGGGCCCTGGTCTGAACTCAACAGCAGCGGCAAATGGCTGGCTTGCAGACCTTGTTCCCCGTGTGTGACCAACACAGCGAGGCGGGTGCCGAGTATCTGCTGGTGCAGTTCATGCAAATCATCGATGGCAAAGCTGCTTGGCGTGTACATGGAGATTTTCCTTGGCGAATGCCTGCATCCTAGGCAGGCTAATGGTCTGTTGTAAGAGCCATTAACGACCAATTTCATAGGTCCATTGCCATGACCAGCGAGCCATTGTCCTTGTCATTCAACCCGGCGGGCATCGAACTCGATCGCCGCCAGGGTTTGAGTCGTCAGCTCTATCAAGCCTTGCGGGTGCGAGTGCTCGACGGTCGTCTGGCCAGTGGTACGCGATTACCCGCCAGTCGTGATCTGGCGGCGGCGTTGTCGATTTCCCGAAACAGTGTGGTCCGGGCCTACGATCAGCTCTACGCCGAGGGCTTTATTGAAGGGCGCGTGGGCGATGGGACGTATGTCGCACAATTGCCTCAATCAGTGTTGCCGGTGAAAAAACTATCCACAAAAGTATCCACAGGGTTGTCAACAGGGTTACCCACAGCCTTATCCACAAATTGGCTGGATTTACCTGTGGTTTCATCCAGCAAAGTTATCCACAGCGGCGCATTGGGGCGGGTTGAAAGGAATCATTTGGCCCTGCCTCCCGTCGGTCCACCCCGCGCATTTCGTGTGGGCGTTCCGGCTTTTGATCTGTTCCCTTTCGAGGTCTGGGCCAAGCTGAATGCGGCTTTCTGGCGTAAACCGGATCTCCAGCAGCTGTGTTACGGCGATCCAGCGGGCGATGCTCGATTACGCGGCCTGATTGCCGCGTATTTGCGCAGCTCCCGGGGGATGCAGTGCACGGCTGAGCAAATAGTGATCACCAGTGGCGCACAGCAGGGGATTAGCCTTTGTGCACAGCTGTTGGTAGAGCCCGGCGATGGCGTGGCGATTGAGAATCCGGGGTATAGGGCGGCGGGTCATGCGTTCGCCGTGGCCGGTGCGCGATTACACGGGGTGGCGGTGGACAGCGAGGGCATCGATTGCAGCGAATTGAATGGGCTCAACGATTGTCGATTGGCGTATGTCACGCCGTCGCATCAGTACCCGACCGGGGTGGTGATGAGCCTGGCGCGGCGCCTTGAACTGTTGGCCTGGGCCGAGCGCACCCAAGGCTGGATCGTCGAGGACGACTACGATGGCGAGTACCGTTACAGCGGCGCGCCACTGGCCCCATTGGCGGCGCTCGACCGGCAGGGACGGGTCTTGTATGTCGGGACTTTTGGCAAAGTCGCCTTTCCGGCGCTGCGTCTCGGGTATCTGGTGCTGCCACCGGCGCTCGTGGATGCGTTTTCGCAACGTCGGGCGGTGGATGTCCGGCATTCGGAAGTGAGCACCCAAGCGGTGATGGCCGAGTTCATGGCGGCCGGGCACTTTCAGCGACATATCCGCCGTATGCGGCGCGCGGCCCTGAGCCGGCGAAATACCTTGCTGGCCGGTTGGCCGCAGGGCATTTGCGGGGTGGGCAGCCTGCCGACGGTTGCGGCAGGGCTGCATTTGACGGTGACTGTCGACTCCCGGGCCCTTGAGCAGGACCTGATCGAAAAAGCCGCCAGTGTCGATGTCGAGATCAATGGTCTGAGCAGTTACTGGCTACCGGAATCAAGCACCCCGGTGGACCAGCGAGCGGGGCTGGTCCTGGGGTTTGCGGCGGTGCCCGAGACTGCGATCAGCGAAGCGCTCGCACGCCTGAAAAGTGTCTGGCGCTGACGGTCATGGTCGTCACCGGATTCAGGAGAGAAAGAGAGAAGAGGCCAGTTGAGGACTGATCTCCGACCGATAAATCGAAATCGCCTGCGCATCGCTGGTGGCGCCCCGCACGTCGTACTGCCCCCCGAGGTTGCGCTGCTGAGCGGTTTTCAGATGCGCCGCGGTGAAGTCATGAACCGGCGAATCGGGCTTCGGGTAATGGAAGTGGGCGTACCACAAAACCTGGCGGGTGCCGGAGTCGAGAATCGCGTACTCCAGCAGATAATCCTTTTTGTGGCTTTTGAGCCGACGTCTGCGGGTCGTATCGGGTTTGGAAATCTCGACCTCGTTTTTGCTTTTGAGCCATTCGACGCGGGCGGCAGTGGGCGGTTGTTGCTTGGTCATCTCGACCCGTTTGCGCCGACCTTCTTCGTAAAGCGCGTTCGCCGCCTGCTCAAGTTGCAGTTGCAGGGGGGAGGGACCTTCGATCTGGAGTTCAGTGCTGTTGCTGGTGGTAGGTTTTTGATCGATCTCACTCATGGCGTTGCGTAGTCGAGAGGCGTATTGGTAGTAAATTTCCTCGATCTCTTTGGGGATGCGTGGCACTCGCTTGATGTCGGCCTCGGTGCGCTTTTTGAAGGCGGTCACGCCATCAAGCAGTGCCTTGCTTGCCTGAATGCTCTTGTTCACGTCAGGCTTGGGTTTGACCTCGACGGTTTTTTTGGTGGTGTTTCGTTCGAGCCACACGCCTGGGGTCTTTTCGTGGAACGTGGCAATGACTTTCCCCGTCATTGGAGAAATCACGTCCACCAGGCCGGAATCCTGGCCAGCCGCATTGTTGCGGGTCTGCCCGACCACAGTGCCTTTGAAACGGGTCTTGATGATGCGCTTGACGGGGACCGCGGCCGCCCGCGACGGGCCGGGCTGTGGCTCGATGATCTGGCGCTCGCGCAACAAGGTTGCCAGGTGCTTCACCGCGTCTTGATTGAAGGCAGCGACGCGTTTGCGCATCAGGTCGAGGGAGGGCTGTGACAACTCCTCCGGATAGTCAGTGGGCAGGCCGGCGATGTGCTCGTCCACGGTTGCAAATTGTTCCAGCAGATCACTAAGTGCATCGATTCGTTCGGCCAGACGAAGGACATCATCATCTGCCGCCAGATCCATTGACGACTGGATCGTCAGGCCGGCGTTTTCGACCACGCCTTCCAACGCCGCACGGGCATCGGCTGTGGCCAGCGTGCCGCTGTCGTTCAGACACAACTCCTGAGCCATGCTGATCTGCAACAGCTTCAAGTTCTGCAACGCGAACGGCGGCAGCGCCGCTTTGAAGCGACGGGTGACGTCGGCAGCTTCTTTGCCAAGCAGGCTGAGCTCACTAAAACGCGAGTGGGCAAACTCGATTTTGTTGATATAGGTTTCGGTCAGCTCACTCGTGTGTTGGTGGATTTGCCGAGGGGGACGCGGGTCGTCGAGCGCGTCGTTATTTATCAATGCGAGAGAGAGGCCCATCTGCTTTTCGAAAGTGGTTTTTTGTTGGCGAAACCAATGCATTGCCAGTGATAGCTGAAACTCCAGGCGACTGATCATCGCGGACCTGAAATTGGGAATCGTCTCAAGAGCGTTGTAGGTTTTTATCAGCTCGATGTTGGTGCTGATCGCCATTAGCTGTGAGTCGATCGCATCCAGAAAATGCTGGGTGCTCTCACTGCTGGGGGCCGACACCAACGCAGCTTCAGCAGCGTTGAGCTGCGTCGAAAAGGCGGCCTTTTGCCCCTCGAATGCCATGATTTGTTCCTTGAGTTTGACCCTGTGCTGCTTGTTGGCTTTTTGCAGCTGTTCCCTTCTACCCCCGCCTCTGAGCCTTAAGCGAGTATCGATAAACCACTGGCCCTTGGCGTTCCTGATCAGCAACGGCCCTGTGCGGTGGGGAGACTGGCGCGAGTCGATGATCTGCACGTCACTGTTGTCATTGAGCGTGACTTCGAACCATCTGTGGGCAACCTTGGCGTACCATTTTTTGTTGAGCGTACTCAGGTGCTGATAAGGGCCTGTGTCCTGCGATGGGAAGGAGACGCCTTTGGGTTCCGCGATGGCCAGCCCGTCCAGAAAAACGCCCAGATCCGTGGCCGGGAGTGCAGCGGTCGCGTGAACGTAGATTTCGTGGGACGACGGTAGCTGTGTGGCGGTGACGTCGGGCAATCGAGCGACCGTGATCTTCGTCGCCGTGGTTTCGGGTGTCGGGAGGCTGATCGCGGTTTTCTCGGACGACCGCAAACGTGGGGCGTACCGGGCCGCTGCCTGGTGGGCGAGGACCATGCCGAGGGTCAGCAATAAATCGGTCAGCGCGGTGGCGGACTGTTGGCTGTCGTTGTTTTCCTGACCGTCGACCACTTCCTGCAGGTCGTCCAGGATCTGCCAGATCCAGGCGGCGGTGCCGGCGGTACGCCCCAGGAACGGCAAGGCCAGGTTGAACAGCATCCATGCGCCTTGCTTGAACGTTTCCCAGCGAGCCTCGGCGTTGGACACCGTTTGCCGGTCGGCGAGGGTAATCAAGGCATTGGCGTTGGCGTTGAACATCGCCACCACAGGGTCTTCGTCGAGCAGACTTGCTGCGAGCGAAACCCTGCCCATGCTGGCAAACACCGAAGTGGGGTCGACCAGTAATTGTGTCAGCGTCCAGGCGGATGGCAACTTGCCGGGGAATACGTATTGGGAGTAGTTGAAGCGCACATCATCCGCTAGCCAGGCCAGTACCGATTCGCGCAGGGATCTGTCCTGTTTGATCGCATACAGCAGGTTCGCCTCGCCGGGATACTGAATCAACGGCGGATCGAGCAAGGGACGGTAAAGCAGGCAAGGGCCCTGATCGGCATGACGCGGCCCGATAACGAACATGTTGGCGACTTCATCGCCGAGGCTGTCTTTGCTCTCACCGGTGATAAACGCCAATGGGCGGATGACGATTTTCTGTTCATCCACAAAGCGTTCGGCGGGGTTTTCCAGCATGGCCGCGGCGGTGTATCGATAGCCGCGCTCATCGATGCCGCGCTCGCCACGAATTTTGAATTGCAGCGCCTGCAGAGGTAACTGAACGCGCAGATGCCGGACGTACAGCGCCTGACGTTCCAGGGTTTGTGCCGGGTCGCTTAACAGTTGGCGTTTGATCAGCGCGGGGTAGGTTTCACCGATGTTGAGCGTGGTCACCAGCGTTTCCAGGTAGGCCGCGGTCATCCAGTCCGGCACGGCGGCCCCCGTTTTGTCCTGCACGGTTTTGTTGCCCAACGGCACGGCAACAAGATTTTGCAGGGCCAGCTCGACCAGCGACAGCGTAAGATTTTGCGTCTTGCCGGGTACTATCACCGTCCCCAGCACAGCCACACTGGTGATGCTGATTTGAATGTTTTCAAGGTTCACGGGCGCTGTTTGCGGATGATCAATGTCCATCTGTTTGCGCAGGGCTTGTAACGTGAATTGCGTGAGGGACGGAATGGCGTCCAGGAAGGATTTTCCACCGTCTTGCTCGCGCAGTTGCGCGAGGTCCATCAAGTGGCGGCTGTAGCGGGTGAGATCGGCAGGCTCGGCATTTTTCAGCCAGTCAGGCACGAGTGTCTGGACCTTGCTGAAGTGCGATGTCGGCAGGGCGTGAAAGTCGGAAAAGCTGTTGGTAGCCGCACTGACCTGAGCGGAAAACCCCGGCAGGGACGCGCTCGGATCGTCAGCCAGAGAGCCTATCGCTTCGGCCTCCAGCGCAATCAAGGCGCAGGCCTGGTGATGGAAAAAATTTCCGGAGGGTTCATACAGACGCCACTGCACCGTGCGGTGGGTCATTGAACCGCCGATACGCTTGAGCAGCGTGCCACCCAGCGCCTCAAGAGAATCGTATTGCTTGAAGCCTTCAGCCAGTGAATGGGTGAGCACGAGGTTGCGACTGCCTGATGTCCCGACGAGCACGCAGATGTCCAGAACCTGCAGATGCTGCTTCGTCTGGCCTTGTACGGCATCGATATCGGCATCGATATCGGCATCGGTATCGATATCGATATCGATATCGATCAGGCAGGCCTTGGTCAGGTATTTGTCCTGTACCCGTCGGGTGGCCCGGTCGGGGTCAATGAAAACGCCGTGGGCCATGACCTTTTGATCGGCGTCCCAACCGGGAACGGTATCGATGTTCCAGATGTTTTGCAGCGACACCGACAGTTGATGCCAGCGAGGCGTGTCCGGGCGAATGGCCTGATTCCAGTAATCGAGTTGTTGTTGCTGATAGGCAATGAAGAGCAATGGCGCGAGCTCATTGATCAGGCAGCCGATGGCATCGATTTTCACCGGCAGTTGGGTGGCTGGCTCGTCGCCGGGGTGCAAGGTCAGAAAGTGTTCACCGTCGATGTACGTCACGGTCGTGGCATACAGCCCGGTTCGCACCAGCGCATCAGTGAGGGATTCGAACCGGTTGTTGCCGGGTACGACGCGATCACCCGTGATCCGCCAGGTGGGCGTGACGACGATGGCGACAGTCGGGTCGATCTGCAACTGTGGATAAAGACGATCGAGTTCGGGGCGTAAAGCGGTAGCGGCGACCTCCCGGATCGAGGGGCCGGTAACCAGTTGGGTCAGGACATCTTCTGCATTCGGCGAAGGGGTCTTGGGCATTGGGGTCTCCTGGCTGAGCGTGCAACCCGTTATGGGGTGCACAGTGCTGAGGCAGGGACGGTATCGGTTCGGTTGACGGGGCTGGCGGTACATAAATATCGCGCTAAGCCGTAACGCGATCTGTAGCAGCTGGCGAAGCCTGCTGCTACAGGAGCGTGTTTTGCCTGAGATTTCTTGCGGTATCAGGTCCCGGACTTGATCTTGGTCCAGGCCCGGGTCCGTGCCCGTTCGGCGTCACGGGGCAGCGGTTGCAGGGTGTAAAGCGTGCTCATCGCCGCTTCGGTCGGGTACAGGTTCGGGTTGTTGCGGATCGCCGGGTCGACCAATTCTGTGGCGTCCTTGTTCGGATTCGGGTACCCGACGAAGTCGCTGACCGGTGCAATCACCTGCGGCTGCAACAGGTAATTGATGAAGGTGTAGGCGTCTTCCGGGTTCTTCGCGCCTTTGGGGATCGAGAGCATGTCGAACCAGATCGGCGCGCCTTCTTTCGGCAGCCGCATGTCGACGATCACGCCGTTCTTGGCTTCCTTGGCGCGGTTGGCGGCCTGGGAGAAACTGCCGGAGTAACCGACTGCGACGCAGATGTCTCCGTTGGCGATGTCGGCCATGTACTTCGAAGAATGGAAGTAGGTGACGTACGGACGGATCTTCATCACCAGCGCTTCAGCCTTTTCGTAGTCCGCCGGTTTCTTGCTGTTAGGGTCCAGTCCGAGGTGTTGCAAGGCCAGTGGCAGGATCTCCGACGGCGAGTCGAGTAGCGCGACACCGCACTGCTTGAGCTTGCTGATGTTCTCTTCCTTGAAGATCAGGTCCCAGCTGTCCACCGGTGCGTTGTCACCCAATGCTGCCTTGATCTTGTCCGGGTTGAAGCCGATCAGGATGGTCCCGTACATGTACGGCACGGCAAATTTGTTGCCCGGATCGTTGGCTTCGATCAGCTTCATCAGCTTGGGATCGAGGTGGTTCCAGTTCGGCAGTTTGCTGCGGTCCAGCGGCTGGAAAACGCCGGCCTCGATCTGCTTGGCGAGGAACACGTTGGACGGCACCACCACGTCATAACCGGAGTTGCCGGTCAGCAACTTGGCCTCCAGCGCTTCGTTGGTGTCGAAGATGTCGTAGACCAGTTTGGTCTGGGTGTTCTGGGCCTTGAAGTCTTCCAGCGCTTTAGGGGTGATGTAGTCGAACCAGTTGTAGACGCGCAACGTTCGCTCTTCAGCATGAACGGCACCACTGAGCACTGTGGCGCACAGCACTGTGGGGAAGAGTGCGGGCGCGATAAAACGCTTGAGACGGATCATTGTTCTAATTCCTCATTGGGCGCTTTCGAAACCTTCGAGAACGTTCACGGCGTTGATGCCGATTTCTTCTACCGCGTAGCCGCCTTCCATCACGAACAGCGTCGGCTTGCCGAGGCCCGCGATGCGTGCGCCCATGGCCAGGTAATCCGGGCTGTCGAGCTTGAACTGGGAGATCGGATCGTCCTTGAACGTATCGACTCCGAGGGAGACGACGACGATATCGGCGCCGTATTTTTCGATCTCTTTGCAGGCTTGTTCCAGCGCGGCGCTCCAACTGTCCCAACCGCTGCCGGCCGGCAAAGGGTAGTTGAAGTTGAAACCTTCGCCGGCACCTTCACCCAGCTCATCTTCATAGCCGAGGAAGAACGGGAACTCGGCTTCCGGATGCCCGTGGATCGAGGTGAACAGCACGTCGCTGCGCTCGTAGAAAATCGACTGGGTGCCATTGCCGTGGTGGTAGTCGACGTCGAGGATCGCGACTTTTTTGTGGCCCTGATCGAGGAACGCCTGCGCAGCGATGGCGGCGTTGTTGAGGTAGCAATAACCGCCCATCAAATCGCTGGCGGCGTGGTGTCCCGGTGGACGGCACAAAGCGAAGGCACTGCGGGCGCCGCGTTGAATGACGGCCTGAGCGGTCAACGCGACTTGTGCCGCGCTGTACGCCGCTTGCCAGGTACCGGCGGTAATCGGTGCGCCGCCGTCGAAGCTGTAATAGCCGAGTTGGCCGTGCAGGCTGGTGGGAATGATCCGGCGCAGGGTGCGGGCCGGCCAGGTGTAGGGCAGCAAGTCGCCGTCGGTACCGAATTCGGTCCAGCGCGCCCAGGCACCTTTGAAGAAGTCGAGGTAATCGCGGCTGTGGATGCGCGCGATCGGGTCGAGGCCGAAATCCTGCGGTGCTTCGACCGGACCGAGGTCGCGGTACTGCACGCGCTGCAGAACATGGTCGGCTCGCGAAGGCATTTCGAAGCAGGGCATCAGTTGCCCGTCCATCAATTCACAGCGGCCGTGGTGCAGGTGGTGATCGTCCGAGTAGATCGTCAGCATTTCTTGTTCTCCGCAGGCTGATTCGGTTGAACACAGTCTTGCGGCGCGCGGCGTTTGAGAGAACGGCAGGAAAGGCCAAAAGGGGATCGATATGGCCAAAAGAATTGACCGGAATTCGCCCCTCTGTGGCGAGGGAGCTGGGTCAGGGGCGGAACTGACTCGGCGCTACACCGCTCCAGCGCACGAACGCATGACGGAAACTCGCGGTCTCGCTGAAACCCAATGCCTCGGCGATTTGATAGATCGGCAGTTGGTCCTCACACAGCATTTGCTTGGCCTGCTCGAACCGTAGCTCATCCAGCAATTCCTGATAGCTGCAACCCAGATCCTTCAGGTGCCGACGCAAGGTGCGCGCCGAGCAATTCATCTGTTCGGCCAAACCTTCGAGGCCGGGCGCCGCATTCAACTGCGCGCTGAGTAGCTGGCGAATTCGCCCCAGCCACACCTGGCGCCCCGTGAACTCGGTGTTCTGTTTGCGGCAGCGTTCGGCCATGGCCTGATGGGTGATGACGTCGGCCAGCGGCAAGGGTTGATCGAGCCAGCGTTTATCAAAGGCGAAGGCGTTGTCCCGCGCCTCGAAGTGCAGCGGGCAGTCGAAGTGCTCGGTGTAAGTCGCTTGATAGTCTGGCGCGCTATGTTCAAAGCGAGCCGCGAGCACGGGCAGTGGATGACCGAGCAGGTCGTCGCAGATGACTTTCAACGACACCAGACAGAACTCGGCATTGAATACCGCCAGTGCCGCGCTTTCCCGGTAATCGGCGGCGACGAACCAGACGCGCTCTCCGTCGTCTTCCAGGCTCAGCTCGAAAAGTGTTCCCAACAGCGCCGGATAGCGCATCGCCAACCGCAAAGCGTCACCGAAGGTGGCACTGGTGAGCAGCGCATAACCGAGCATGCCGTAGGACGAAACGTGCATCCGCCGGCCTAACTCCAGGCCGATGTCACGCTTGAGCGCGACGGCGTTGGCGCAGACCTGCATCTCCTGATTGGTGGTGATGCGCGTGTCCGCCCGGCTCAAATCCGCCGGGCTGATGCCGCTTCCAGCCAGCAAGGCTTCGCTGGGCGGGCCCTGGTCCTTGAAGGCGTTGAGAATCAGAGAGACGGCATTGAGGGTGGTGAGGTGGGAGTGGAGCATGCTCGCTTCCGTTCATGAGGTCAGCATGAGGGGAGCAAGTTGCATGCCGCTCCTGTTGGTGCCGGCTTGCCGGCGATAGCCGATTGGTGCAACCTGCCTGCCATTCACCCCTTGGGTGGTGTTGCAGACAACCATAAAGGACTAGGTATGATGTTCACTCCCTCGCGCTCCATTCTCTTTGCCTCCAGTTTGTTGCTCAGCTCGCTGTGCCTTGCCGAGGCCGAGCCGGCCAACGACAGCACCATCAAGGATTCGGCCAAGGCCGCGGTTTCTTCGGCGATTTCGGCCGGCAAGAACCTGTTGGGCGGAGTCAGTGAAGGGGTGCTCGACGGGCGCCAGTCGGCACAGGGCGTTGACGGTGCTTCGATCGTTTCCTCTCGCGAGCAAATGAAGGACCGCATCGATGTTCAGGTGCTGAAGACCGAGGCCGTTGGCGACACTTTCAATGTCACCCTGGGCTTCAAGAACAGCAGCGACAGCCAGCTGCGTTTGATCAACCTCAAGCAGACCGGTGCCTTGCTGGCGATCGATCAGGACGGGTATGCCAACGGGCTTACGGCCAGTCTGGACAACCCCGATCAGGTCACCATTCCGCCAAAAGCGGCCGTGCGGCAGAAATTCATTTTTGAAGGGCCGATCGAGACGTCCAGCACCGTACGAGTGTGGGGCCAGGACTATCAGGTCAAGAAGTAACCCTCACGGCCAGCCGGCTCCTGCAAGACCGTAGGAGCCGGCTGGCCGGCGGTGCAGACACCGCGGTGTATCAGCTCAACTCACCACACAGATCCAGCTCGACCAGACGCCGCACTTCGGCGCTATCCAGGTCGACGCCGAGCAGCGCATTGAGCTTGCCGAACGCCGCTTCGCGAGTCATCCCGCCACCGGACAACACGCCGACACCACGCAACCGACTACCTGCCTCGTAAACATCCAGCTCGACGCCACCTTCATGGCATTGCGTAACCGCGACCACCACAACACCCTTGTCCCGCGCCCGTTCCAGGCTGGCGAGGAACTCTGGATTGTCGCTCGGTCCGGTGCCGCTGCCGTAGCACTCCAGCACCAGGCCTTGAATGCCACTGTCGAGCAGGCCGTCCAATATCTTGGCGCCGATGCCGGGGAACAGCGGCAGCACAGCGACTTTCGCCAATTGCTTGGGCTGGTTGTAGGTCAGCGATGCCGGTATTGAAGAAGCCTTCTCACCGCCACCCTGACGCTCAAGACGCTTGAACGGATGACGACCGAAACTGCGCACCTTCGCGCAACGGGTCGGGTCCAGCAGTTCGCCGTGGAAGTACAGATGAACGCCCGGGGCAAGGCCGTGACCCAAAGCAACCAGCGCGCCACTGAGGTTTTCCCAGGCATCGCTGTCGGTCACGCCGGCCGGCAGCATGGAACCGGTGAACACCACGCGGGCATGCAGGCCGAGCAATTGAAAACTCATGGCCGCCGCGCTGTAGGCGAGGGTGTCGGTGCCGTGCAGGATCAGCACGCTGTCGCAGCCCTGGACATCGACGGCGTCGACCACTGCTTCACGCAATTGCTGCCAGTAAGCCGGGGTCATGTTGGCGCTGTCGATCAGCGGCGACATCTCGCGAAAGCGCCACTGCGGTACGACAAGGTCAGGCTGGCTGTGCAGATATTCGCGCATCCGGGCTTCGAAACCGGACGCCGGGGCCAGGCCATGAGCGCTGGCTTGCATACCGATGGTGCCACCGGTGTAGAGCACCATGACGTGCTGGGCGGCAGGGTAGGTCGAGGAATTCATGGAGACGCTCCGAGAACAATGAGTTCCATTGTGGGGGTGGCGGTGCGACGTTTCGACTTGCTCGCGAATGCGGTTGATCATTCAACACTGATGTCGATTGACACACCGCTTTCGCGAGCAAGCCCGCTCCCACAGGGGATTACGCACTTTAACCGATCAGCGTTGCGCTGCGGGTACGCCTTGCGGCTCAGCTTCAGCCTTGGTGGCGGCGGCTGGCGGATTGGCTGGCCAGGCTTTCAGGTCCAGGTCCAGATCCGGGAATTTGCTCGAATCGAACACAGGCGTCTTGATGCCGGCCGCGCGCTGGTCATCGTAGTCACGCAGGATGCGCATGCCGACTTTGAACAGCAGGAACAGCGCGATCAGGTTCACGAACGCCAGCAGGGTCATGGTGATGTCCGCGAAGGCGAACACCGTGCCCAGGTTCTCGATCGCACCCCAGAAGATCAACACCAATACCAAGGCACGGTAGCCCATCAGCGCCCAGCGGTTTTCACCGATCAGGAAGCGCAGGTTGCTCTCGCCCAGGTAGTAGTTGTAGAGGATCGAGGTGAACACGAACAACGACAGGGCCACGGAGATGAACACCCGACCCCAGTCACCCACCACGGCGGCCAGGGAGTTCTGGGTCAGGGCAATGCCGTCGCCTTCGAAACCAGGGGTATAGAAACCCGAAAGCAGGATCAGCAACGCGGTGCAGGTGCAGATCACGAAGGTGTCGAGGAACACGCTGAACGCCTGAACCACGCCTTGTGCCACCGGGTGCTCGACCGAAGCCACAGCGGCCACGTTAGGCGCACTGCCCAGGCCCGCTTCGTTGGCGAACACGCCGCGTTTCACGCCCATGATGATCGCGCTGCCGACCAGGCCGCCGAAGGCCTGATCCAGACCGAAGGCGCTTTTGACGATGGTCATCAGCATGGCTGGAACGTGGTCGAACTGCAGCACGATCACGTACAGGGTCACGCCGATGTAGACCAGGGTTTTCACTGGAACCAACAGGTCAGCGACCTTGGCGATACGCTTGATCCCGCCGATGAACACCAGGCCCAGCAACACGGCCAGGGCCGCTCCGGTGTAATGCGGATCGAATTTGAAGGCGTCCTGCAGCGAGTGAGTCACGGCGTGGGATTGCAGGCCGTTGAAGGCGAAGCCGAAGGTCACGAGCAGCAGGAACGCCATGACCATGCCCAACCAGCGTTTTTGCAGGCCGTGCTGAATGTAATAGGACGGACCGCCACGGTAGGTGCCGTCGGAATCGCAGCGCTTGTAGAGCTGGCCGAGGGAGCATTCGAAGAAGCTGCTGGACATGCCGACCAGCGCGGTCACCCACATCCAGAACACCGCACCGGGGCCGCCCATGGTCACGGCGATGCCGACACCGGCGATGTTGCCTGCACCGACGCGGCCGGCGAGGCTGAGCATCAGGGCCTGGAACGAGCTGAGTTGACCGGCGCTGCTTTTCAGGCTGTCACGGAACACCGCGAACATGTGGAAGAAGTGACGCAGTTGTACGAAACGCGAGCGGATCGTGAAGTAGCCACCGAGCCCGACAATGAGCACGATCAGTACTTTCTCTGAGAGGAAGCCGTTGATGACTTCGAGCATGGAGTATTCCTCGCTGTTTTTTGTGTAGGCAAATGCTGTGCGGTCAGAAACATCGCGTTACACCGGATTGCGCGCGGCAAAACAGGTGAGGCGAAGGTTCGTCCCGATTTCATATTGCGGGTTTGTTATTAGTTCGGGTTTCGCATGGGTTTGGGCCTCGTTACCGACGACCGCTCACGCGAAGAGGGGCGGCACTATACCGATGAGCGTGCCGTCCGTCTGCACGGTTGTGGTGCAAGCGATAAATCCAAGCCTTTGAAACACCTGACTTTTTTGAAGTCAGGCTCGTGTGGAAGGGCGAGAGCCCCAATTCCACAGAAGTCTTTTTTCCTGCCAATGAGTTAAAAAAAAGGGCTTGGGGAATAAATCCCCAAGCCCTCAAAAGGTGAGAGGTGTCTAGTCCCTCGACCTGGTGAGCGGTGCTACAAGTAACGCGTCGGATCAGGCTTTAAGCGGAACCAGACGCGGAGCAATCATGTTTTCCGGGCGCAGGATGTCGGCGAGCATTTCGTCGTCGAGCAAGCCTTCTTCGCGCACCAGTTCCAGCACGCCGCGGCCGCTTTCGAGGGCGATACGGGCGATGCGGGTAGCGTTTTCATAGCCGATGTACGGGTTCAGCGCGGTGACCAGACCGATCGAGTGTTCGACCAGTTCGCGGCAGCGCTCTTCGTTGGCGGTGATGCCGACGATGCAGTGCTCGCGCAGCATGTCCATGGCGCGTTGCAGCAGGCGGATCGAGTCGAAGATCTTGAACGCGATCAGCGGCTCCATCACGTTCAGTTGCAACTGGCCGCCTTCGGCCGCGATGGTCAGGGCCAGGTCGTTGCCGATGATCTGGAACGCCACTTGGTTAACCGCTTCCGGGATAACCGGGTTGACCTTGCCTGGCATGATCGAGCTGCCTGGCTGACGCGCTGGCAGGTTGATTTCGTTGATGCCGGTGCGTGGGCCGCTGGACAGCAGGCGCAGGTCGTTGCAGATCTTCGACAGCTTGACCGCGGTGCGCTTGAGCATGCCGGAGAACAGCACGAAGGCGCCCATGTCGGAGGTGGCTTCGATCAGGTCGGCGGCCGGAACCAGCGGTTGACCGCTGATCAGTGCCAGACGCTGAACGGCCAGAAGCTGGTAACGCGGGTCGGCGTTGATGCCGGTACCGATCGCGGTGCCGCCCAGGTTCACTTCGGTCAGCAGTTCAGGGGCCAGCGTTTTCAGGCGTGCCAGGTCTTCGCTCAGGGTCGTGGCGAAGGCACGGAATTCTTGACCCAGGGTCATCGGCACGGCGTCTTGCAGCTGGGTACGGCCCATCTTCAGGACGTGGCTGAACTCAACACCCTTGGCGGCGAACGCCTGGATCAGGCTGTCGAGGCTGGCCAGCAGCGCGTCGTGACCCAGCAGCAGACCCAGACGGATCGCGGTCGGGTAGGCGTCGTTGGTCGACTGCGCCATGTTCACGTCGTTGTTCGGGTGCAGGTATTGGTATTCGCCCTTCTGGTGACCCATGGCCTCCAGCGCGATGTTGGCGATGACTTCGTTGGCATTCATGTTGGTTGAAGTGCCAGCGCCGCCTTGAATCATGTCCACCACGAACTCTTCGTGGAAATCGCCGCGGATCAAACGTGCACAGGCTTCGCTGATGGCAGCGTGCTTGGCTTCGCTCAGGTGACCCAGTTCGCGGTTGGCGTCAGCGGCGGCCTGTTTGACCATGGCCAGCCCGACAACCAGCTTCGGGTAATGCGAAATCGGAACGCCGGAGAGACGGAAGTTATTCACCGCTCGCAGGGTCTGGATGCCGTAATACGCTTGAGCAGGTACTTCGAGTACGCCAAGCAGGTCTTTTTCTGTGCGGAAAGATGCAGCGGAGGACATGATAGAAATCATCTCGATATGGACCCGGTCTGTGCCGGAACACTGCAAATGCTAGGCTTGTGGAGAATTTTGGGCCAATGCTGTTAAACACTAGCCTATGCACATTCGGCATAATGCCCGTGTGACGCCGTGTCTGCGGCGAGCGTGTGACCTAAATTGGTGCGTGTCCGGGAGGCCGTGATGAACCTTGAAAGTAAATGGCTGGAGGACTTTAGTGCTCTGGCCGCCACCCGCAGTTTTTCCCAGGCTGCCGAACGACGCTTCGTGACTCAGCCGGCGTTCAGTCGACGAATCCGCAGCCTTGAAGCCGCGCTGGGGCTGACCCTGGTCAATCGCTCGCGCACGCCGATCGAGTTGACGGCGGCGGGGCAGTTGTTTCTGGTCACCGCGCGGACGGTGGTCGAGCAGCTCGGTGAAGTGTTGCGTCACCTTCATCACCTGGAAGGCGGGCAGGGCGAGGTAATGCAAGTCGCCGCCGCTCACTCCCTGGCGCTGGGTTTCTTCCCGCGCTGGATCGCGCAGTTGCGTAATGAAGGGCTGAACATCGCGACGCGCCTGGTGGCAACCAACGTCGGTGATGCGGTGCATGCCCTGCGCGAAGGCGGTTGCGATCTGATGCTGGCGTTCTACGACCCGGATGCCGCGATGCAGATGGACCCGGAAATCTTCCCGTCGCTGCACCTTGGCGACACCGAAATGCTCCCGGTTTGCGCGGCAGATACCGAGGGCAAGCCGCTGTTCGATCTGGAAGGCGAAGGCAGTGTGCCGCTGCTGGCTTACAGTGCCGGTGCATTTCTCGGGCGTTCGGTGAACATGCTGCTGCGCCAGCGTGCGCTGCGGTTCAGCACTATCTATGAGACCGCCATGGCCGACAGTCTTAAAAGCATGGCGCTGGAAGGATTGGGCATTGCCTGGGTGCCGCGGCTCAGCGTGCGCGCCGAACTGGCTCGTGGTGAACTGGTGGTTTGCGGCGGCCCGCAATGGCATGTGCCGCTGGAGATTCGTTTGTATCGCTGCGCGCTGGTGCGCAAGGCGAACGTGCGGCTGCTGTGGCGCAAGCTGGAAGGCGGCGCAGCGCAAGGTACAACGGGTTCTTGAACCCTGCGAATGTCCAATGTGGGAGCGAGCCTGCTCGCGAATGCGGTACATCAGTCGACATCAATGTTGCCTGACATAACGCTTTCGCGAGCAGGCTCGCTCCCACAGTAGATTTGTGGTGTATTCCGTTGACCTTCAAGTCAATAAAACCGGCACTTTGCGCCGAATGACAGATGGTCGCTATGGGGGCTGTTTATCTGCTTCATTGAGGTATACTGCGCGGCCTTCGGCCGGTTCGTCCGGCCATAATTCGTACAATCAAGCCACGCATTTTGCGTGGTTTGTTGTTTTTTGACGCGCCTGCGGGCGCCCAGAGAGAAGAGGCACGACGATGAGTGCACTGGTTGGCGTGATCATGGGCTCCAAGTCCGATTGGTCCACCCTTAGCCACACCGCCGATATGCTGGAAAAGCTCGGCATTCCTTACGAGGTGAAAGTGGTCTCTGCCCACCGCACCCCGGACCTGCTCTTCCAGTACGCCGAAGAGGCTGAGGCGCGTGGCATCGAGGTGATTATCGCCGGTGCCGGCGGCGCGGCTCACTTGCCAGGCATGTGTGCGGCCAAGACCCACTTGCCGGTACTGGGCGTGCCGGTGCAGTCGTCGATGCTCTCGGGCGTCGATTCGCTGCTGTCTATCGTGCAGATGCCCGCGGGCATTCCGGTCGCCACCCTGGCCATCGGCAAGGCTGGTGCGATCAACGCAGCGCTGCTCTCGGCGAGCATCCTCGGCGCCAAGCGCCCGCAGTTCCACGCGGTGCTGAAAAAATTCCGCGCTGAGCAGACAGACAGCGTCCTGGAAAATCCAGACCCACGCATCGCCTGAGGTTGTTGACGATGAAGATCGGTGTAATCGGTGGCGGCCAGTTGGGTCGCATGTTGGCGCTGGCGGGCACTCCGCTGGGCATGAACTTCGCTTTCCTGGACCCCGCGCCGGATGCTTGCGCAGCCGCATTGGGCGAGCACCTGCGGGCCGATTACGGCGATCAGGATCACCTGCGTCAGCTGGCCGATGAAGTCGATCTGGTGACTTTCGAGTTCGAAAGCGTCCCGGCTGAAACCGTCGCTTTCCTGTCGCAATTCGTCCCGGTCTACCCGAGCGCCGAAGCCCTGCGCATCGCCCGTGATCGCTGGTTCGAGAAGAGCATGTTCAAGGACCTGGGGATTCCCACCCCGGCGTTCGCCGACATTCAATCGCAAGCCGATCTGGACGCGGCCGTGGCTTCCATCGGTCTGCCGGCCGTGCTGAAAACCCGCACCCTGGGTTACGACGGCAAGGGCCAGAAGGTCCTGCGCAAACCTGAAGACGTGGTCGGCACGTTCGCCGAACTGGGCAGCGTAGCCTGCCTGCTGGAAGGTTTCGTGCCGTTCACCGGTGAAGTCTCGTTGATCGCCGTGCGCGCTCGCGATGGCGAAACCAGGTTCTATCCGCTGGTTCACAACACCCACGACAGCGGCATTCTCAAGTTGTCCGTGGCCAGCACCGACCACCCGCTGCAAGCCTTGGCGGAAGACTATTCCAGCCGTGTGCTCAAGCAGCTGAATTACGTCGGCGTGATGGCGTTCGAGTTCTTTGAAGTCGACGGTGGCCTCAAGGCCAACGAGATCGCCCCGCGTGTGCACAACTCGGGTCACTGGACCACTGAAGGTGCCGAGTGCAGCCAGTTCGAAAACCACCTGCGGGCCGTTGCCGGTCTGCCGCTGGGTTCGACGGCCAAGGTCGGCGAGAGCGCGATGCTCAACTTCATCGGTAAAGTGCCGGAGACCGAGAAAGTCCTGGCCATTGCCGATTGCCATCTGCATCACTATGGCAAGGCGTTCAAGGTCGGTCGCAAGGTCGGTCACGCCAACCTGCGCTGCGCCGACAAGGCCACGCTGGAGCAGCAGATCCTCAAGGTCGAAGCGCTCATCGCCGAATAGTTTCATGTGGCAGCGGCGGAACCATTCAGGGGCCGCCGTTCTCTCATGGCAGGATGCCAAAGTCTGACTAGGCTTGGACGTAGCACTTAATCAGAGGGAAATGCCATGGGAATTATTGGAACCATCTTTATCGGCTTGATCGTCGGCCTGCTGGCTCGGTTCCTGAAACCGGGCGATGACAGCATGGGCTGGATCATGACCATCCTGCTCGGTATCGGCGGTTCGTTGGCGGCCACTTATGGCGGCCAGGCTCTGGGCATCTACCACGCGGGTGAAGGTGCTGGCTTCATCGGTGCGCTGGTTGGCGCGGTGGTGTTGCTGGTGATCTACGGTTTGATCAGAAAGAACTGATCCAAAGCGACAAAGCCCCCTCTGCGCCGCACGCAGAGCGGGCTAGAATGCTCGGCGTTGCACCGTCCTCTCCTTTGCCGAGCACCTCCATGCGCCGTCTTCTGTTCACTCTCCTTTTACTGGGCTCGGGCCTCGCCCATGCCGGCGAACTGCCGGAAACCGACTGGCTCGAACTGATGCCCAAGTCGGACCAGAAAGCCCTCGAGGCCATGCCCGAAATCGACCACGACTCCCCCGAAGCCAATGGCACCTTTACCGAAAAGGGTGGCATGAAGCAGAGCAAGGGCTTGCCGGCGGTGATGTATTCGACCAAAACCGTGCCGTCGATGAACGACAAGAACATCCGCATCGGTGGTTATCCGGTGCCACTGGAATCCGACGCCCAGGGCCGCAGCACGCTGTTCTTCCTCGTGCCGTATCCGGGCGCCTGCATCCACGTGCCGCCGCCACCACCTAATCAATTGGTGTTGGTGCGTTATCCGAAAGGTTTGAAGCTGAATGACATCTACACGCCGCTGTGGGTGACCGGCACGCTGAAGGTCGAGAAGGTCAACAACGACCTGGCTGACGCAGCGTATGCGCTGGATGCGGCGAAGGTGCGGGTGGTCAAAGAATCAGATCTGTAGGTGATCAAATGTGGGAGTGAGACTGCTCGCGATGGTGGTGTAACAGTCAACATTGAAGTTGGATGTTATGGCCTCATCGCGAGCAGGCTCACTCCCACAGTTGTTCTGGGGTGTTGCTTACAGGGGTTTGCTGCCGATGCTGACACCCAGGGTATGGCTCGCACCCGGCGCCAACGTCACCACATCATCCATCACGTTCGCCGTTTCAATGCACAGCATGCGCTGCCAGCCATCGTCGGCCATGTCACTGAACGCCGCAGCGCGTTCAATCCACGGATTCCAGATCACCGCCGAGCGTGAACCGCTGCTGGTCAGCTCGATGCGCCGTTCCCAGGCCGGATCGACAATGCTCAGCTTCGCCGGGGTATTGAGGTAGATACGATCGGTCTCGCCGGAAAAATGCAGATCGCCGGTCTGAGTAACAGTTTTCCAGTCGTCCAGGGTTTCGATGTAACTCAAACCATCCAGCCCTTCGACATGCACTTCGCGCACATCGCTGACCGCGAAATAGCTGTGCAACGCCTGGCTGATGGTGACGTTGTCAGCGCCCTGGTTATGGCTGGTCAGGCTGATGTGCAGTTGCTCATCCAGACGAATGCTCAGCTTCAAATCCACTTGATGCGGCCAGCCTGGCAAGCCGTCTTCAGGGTAAGGCAGAACAAACTCCACCTTGAGGCTTTCGCCCTCGGTTTCAATGCCGCCCAGTTCCCAGTCCATCGCCCTTACCAGCCCGTGGGCGGTCGGCGCTTCGTTGCTGACGCGCATGGCCTGAACGCTCTGCGGGTTGCGCGGCAGATTGCCGAACCACGGCCAGCACACCGGAACCCCGGCGCGGATGCTCTTGCCAGTCTTGAACGCTGCCTCGTCGTTGAGCCAGATCAGTGGCGGTTCCCCGGCCACTTGATAACTGAGGATGTGCGCGCCCTGCTGGGCAACCAGCAGTTCGGCCTGACCGTGGCGGATGCGCCAGCAGTTCAGTTCATCCAGTTTCACGGCTTCAACGTTGGGCGTGCTCATGGGGCAACTCTCGATCAGGAACAATGACTGCAATGGACCGCAGAAAGGTCGCAGTGTTTAACGAGCTCTAGGCGGAACCGAGCGGGTGCGGCCGCTGCCGTCGATGGCGACGAACACAAACACGGCTTCAGTCACTTTACGCCATTCGCTGGACAGCGGATCGTCACTCCAGACTTCGACCATCATCTGAATCGAGCTGCGGCCGATTTCCAGCGCCTGGGTATAGAAGGAGAGCTGAGCGCCCACCGCTACCGGAACCAGAAACGCCATGCGGTCGATCGCAACCGTAGCCACGCGGCCACCCGCGACTTTGCTGGCCATTGCGGTACCGGCCAAATCCATCTGCGACACCAGCCAACCGCCGAAAATATCGCCAAAGCCGTTGGTTTCGCGAGGAAGCGCGGTAATTTGCAGGGCAAGGTCGCCTTGCGGGATTGGATCTTCTTGTTCGAGCTCTATCATGCCGGGGGTGCCTCTGACCCGTGACTCTCATTGGTATTTCAGGTGAATAGCCGTCTTCAAGAAAAACGATTCAGCCCCGAACATACTACGTTCGTCACGTTTTTCGTAAGGCGCCTAAAGGGAAACTCTGCGAAATCGGCTGACGGGTGCCAACGACGTTTTCGCACAGCAACCCTTACAAGCAGGTGCAGGATTGCGAGTATATCGATCGGTAGACTCCGAGACGACCGTCCGGTTCTCATTTCGACCGTCAATTACGCACCTCTATGTGCTTTTTCGAACAATTTGCTATCGTGCCGGACCTGCCCAAGCCTCAGCCAGCGTTGTTGGGGTTGCAGATCTGACTATAAGAGAAGCCTTGCCATGACCACAGCGCCTTCGAGCATCGCGCAACCCACCCAGTCCGCACGTCCGCTGACTCGCAACGACTACAAGACGTTATCGCTGTCTGCCCTGGGCGGCGCGCTGGAGTTTTACGACTTCATCATTTTCGTGTTCTTCGCCACGGTGGTCGGCAAGCTGTTCTTCCCGGCCGACATGCCCGAGTGGCTGCGCTTGATGCAGACCTTCGGGATCTTTGCCGCCGGCTACCTGGCGCGGCCGCTGGGCGGCATTGTCATGGCGCACTTCGGCGACCTGCTGGGACGCAAGAAGATGTTCACCCTGAGCATTTTCATGATGGCGGTACCGACCCTGATCATGGGCCTGCTACCGACTTACGCGCAGATCGGCATGTGGGCGCCGATCCTGTTGCTGCTGATGCGGGTGATTCAAGGCGCTGCGATTGGCGGTGAAGTGCCGGGCGCGTGGGTATTCGTTTCCGAACACGTGCCGCAGCGACACATCGGCTACGCCTGCGGCACCCTGACCTGCGGCCTGACGGCCGGTATCCTGCTGGGCTCGCTGGTCGCCACCGCGATCAACAGCATTTACACCCCGGTCGAAGTCTCGGATTACGCCTGGCGGATTCCGTTCCTGCTGGGTGGCGTGTTCGGCCTGTTCTCGGTTTACCTGCGCCGCTGGTTGCACGAGACGCCGGTATTCGCCGAGCTGCAACTGCGCAAGGCCCTGGCAGAAGAAGTGCCGCTGCGCGCCGTGTTGCGCGACCATCGCGGGGCGATCCTGATTTCCATGCTGCTGACCTGGCTGCTGTCCGCCGGCATCATCGTGGTCATCCTCATGACCCCGACCGTGCTGCAGACCGTCTACCACTTCTCGCCAACCACCGCGTTGCAGGCCAACAGCCTGGCGATCGTGTTTCTGAGCCTGGGCTGCGTCGCCTCCGGTGCACTGGCTGACCGGTTCGGTGCAGGTCGTATCTTCGTGTTCGGCAGTGCTGCGCTGCTGATCAGTTCGTGGACCTTCTACCACAGCCTGTTCAACCACCCGGACTGGCTGTTCCCGATGTACGCCTTGACCGGCTTGCTGGTCGGCACCATCGGTGCAGTGCCTTATGTGATGGTCAAAGCCTTCCCGGCAGTGGTGCGCTTCAGCGGGCTGTCGTTCTCCTACAACCTGGCCTACGCCATCTTCGGCGGCCTGACCCCGATGGTGGTCACCTTGCTGCTCAAGGAAAGCCCGATGGGGCCTGCCTATTACGTGGCGATCATCTGCGGTGTCGGGATTCTGGTGGGCGCCTACCTTTGGAAGAAGGGGCGTTAAACCGACCCTCTGTATCGACTGCACCGGCCCCATCGCGAGCAGGCTCGCTCCCACATTGGTTCTGTGTTCACCGCAGATCCCCTGTGGGAGCGAGCCTGCTCGCGATGAAGGCGACGCGAAATATCCTGCAAAAAAGCCGAATGCTGGCCTTTCATCTAATTGTCATATTTCAGCCATAGAGTGTTCACACGGCCTGCTGATACTTGGCCCCGACTTAACACACCTATCTGCTAGGAGTAAGGCATGAAACTGAAGCGTTTGATGGCGGCAATGACTTTTGTCGCTGCTGGCGTTGCGACTGCCAACGCGGTTGCCGCTGTTGACCCTGCTATCCCGAGCTACACCAAGACCACTGGTGTGTCGGGCAACCTGTCCAGCGTCGGCTCCGATACCCTGGCCAACCTCATGACCCTGTGGGCTGAGAACTACAAAAAAGAATACCCGAACGTAAACATCCAGATTCAGGCTGCCGGTTCTTCTACCGCGCCACCTGCGCTGACTGAAGGCACCGCTAACCTGGGCCCGATGAGCCGCAAGATGAAGGACAACGAGCTGCAAGCCTTCGAAACCAAATACGGCTACAAGCCAACCGCTATCCCGGTCGCCGTGGATGCCCTGGCTGTATTTGTACACAAGGACAACCCGATCCAGCACCTGACCATGGAACAAGTCGACGCGATCTTCTCGTCCACTCGTCTGTGCGGCGCTAAAACCGACGTGAAAACCTGGGGCGACCTGGGTGTGACCGGCGACCTGGCCAACAAGCCAGTGCAACTGTTCGGTCGTAACTCGGTATCCGGCACTTATGGCTACTTCAAAGAAGAAGCCCTGTGCAAAGGCGACTACAAGCCAAACGTCAACGAACAACCAGGCTCGGCTTCGGTCGTGCAGTCGATCAGCTCCTCGCTGAACGGCGTCGGTTACTCGGGCATCGGCTACAAGACCGCTAGCGTGAAAACTGTGGCCCTGGCCAAGAAAGGCAGCACCGAGTTCATCGAAGACACCGAAGAAAACGCCCTGAACGGCAAGTATCCGCTGTCGCGTTTCCTCTACGTTTACGTCAACAAGGCCCCGAACAAGCCTCTGGCCCCGCTGGAAGCCGAGTTCGTGAAACTGATCCTGTCCAAACAGGGTCAGGAAGTGGTTGTGAAAGACGGCTACATCCCGCTGCCAGCCAAGGTTGCTGCAAAAGCACTGGCTGACCTGGGTCTGCAAGAAGGCAACAACGTAGCAAAAAAGTAAAACCCTGAGTCCGGGGTAAACCCGGACTCTGTAGGAGCTGTCGAGGGAACCGAGGCTGCGATCTTTTGATCTGGCCTCTAACCGCAAGATCAAAAGATCGCAGCCTCGATTCCCTCGACAGCTCCTACAACCCCCAAATTTTCGGTCCACTGCCAGTTTTCACAGGCGGCGGATTTGTTGCGTCACTGCATTGTCATCTTTCTGTCATACAGGATCGCTAGGGTGTGCGAATGAATGATCTGGCCAATTCCACCATGACTACTAATCCCCCCAAGCGAATTGACTTCAATACGCCTGAGCTGCAACGCAAGCGCCGCATCCGCGCGCTCAAAGATCGCCTGACCCGCTGGTACGTCCTCGTGGGCGGCCTCGCCGTTCTCGGCGCGATCACGCTGATCTTTTTCTTCCTCGCTTACGTTGTCGCGCCCCTGTTTCAGGGCGCCGACCTGACTGCCAAGGACGCCATCACGCCCGCCTGGATGCAAGACGCCGGCAAGCCGTTGATGATTTCCCTGGAAGAACAGAACCAGGTCGCCATGCGGGTTTCCGACAAGGGCCAGGCACTGTTCTTCGATATCGACAGTGGCGCTGAACTCAAACGCGTCGATCTGAAGGTTCCGGCCGGCGTCAGCGTGACTTCTATCGGCGAAGACCAACCAGGCCATCCATTGGTGGCGGTGGGCTTGTCCAACGGCCAGGCACTGGTATTCCGTCACACTTACAAAGTCAGCTACCCGGACGGCAAAAAAACCATCTCGCCGGCCATCGAGTACCCGTATGGCGAAACGCCGATCGTGCTGAACGAGGCGGGCGGAGCCCTTGAGCACGTCAGCCTTAACGCGACCGATTCGACCCTGATGCTGGTTGGTTCCACCGGTTCGCAACTCAATGTTTTGTCGCTGACCAGCGAAGAAAACATGATGACCGGCGAAGTCACCAATGAGCAGAAGCGCATCGATCTGCCGCAGATGACCGAGCCGGTGAAGAACATCTTTGTCGACCCGCGTCAGCAGTGGCTGTACGTGATTAACGGTCGGGCCCAGGCCGATGTGTTCAGCCTGCGCGACAAGAGTCTCAACGGTCGCTACAAACTGCTGGATGATGGCGAAGCGCAGATCACTGCCAGTACTCAACTGGTGGGCGGCATCTCGCTGATCCTCGGCGATTCCAAAGGTGGTCTGGCCCAATGGTTCATGGCGCGCGACCCGGACGGCGAGCTGCGCCTGAAGCAGATTCGCAACTTCCAGATGGGCACTGCGCCGATCGTTGAAATCACCGCCGAAGAACGTCGCAAGGGCTTCATCGCCCTCGATGCGTCCGGCAAGCTCGGCGTCTTCCACAGTACCGCTCACCGCACGTTGCTGGTCGATCAGGTGGTGGAAGGCCAAGGCATTTTCGGTCTGTCGCCGCGTGCCAACCGCATCATCGTCGAGGCCAACGGTAAGGTGCAGCCACTGTTGCTGGACAACCCGCACCCGGAAGTATCGTGGAGCGCGTTGTGGAGCAAAGTCTGGTACGAGAACTACGACGAGCCTAAATACGTCTGGCAATCGACTGCGGCCAACACCGACTTCGAACCGAAAATGAGTTTGTCTCCGCTGACCTTCGGTACCTTGAAGGCTGCGTTCTACGCCATGCTGTTGGCCGCGCCGCTGGCCGTCGCGGCGGCGATCTACACCGCCTACTTCATGGCCCCAAGCTTGCGCCGCAAGGTCAAACCGGTGATCGAGCTGATGGAAGCGATGCCGACGGTGATCCTCGGCTTCTTCGCTGGCTTGTTCCTGGCACCGTATGTTGAAGGACATTTGCCAGGCATCTTCAGCCTGCTGCTGTTGATGCCGATCGGCATCCTGGTCGCCGGTTTCACCTTCAGTCGCCTGCCTGAATCGCTGCGCCTGCGGGTGCCGGACGGCTGGGAAAGCGCGATCCTGATTCCGGTGATCCTGTTCGTGGGCTGGCTCTCGCTGTACATGAGCCCGTACATGGAAACCTGGTTCTTCGGCGGCGACATGCGCATGTGGATCTCTCACGACCTGGGCATCACCTACGACCAGCGCAACGCTCTGGTGGTCGGTCTGGCCATGGGCTTCGCGGTGATCCCGAACATCTACTCCATCGCCGAAGACGCCGTGTTCAGCGTGCCACGTGGCCTGACGCTTGGCTCCCTGGCCCTCGGTGCGACGCCGTGGCAGACCATGACTCGCGTGGTGATCCTCACCGCCAGCCCGGGCATTTTCTCGGCGCTGATGATCGGCATGGGCCGTGCGGTCGGTGAAACCATGATCGTGCTGATGGCCACCGGTAACACGCCGGTTATGGAAATGAACCTGTTCGAAGGCCTGCGCACCCTGGCCGCCAACGTCGCGGTGGAAATGCCCGAATCGGAAGTCGGCGGCAGCCACTACCGCGTGCTGTTCCTCTCGGCGCTGGTGCTGCTGATGTTCACCTTCGTCATGAACACCCTCGCGGAACTGATTCGTCAGCGTCTGCGCAAGAAATACTCGTCGCTTTAAGAAAGGTAGAAGTCTGTGAAACAGAACTCCCTGAAAGGATGGTTCAAGAGCGGCGCCCCGGGCGTCTGGATCAGCGGTGGCGCGGTGTCCATCGCGGTCATCATGACCATTGGCTTGCTGGCAGTGATTGCCGTGCGCGGTCTGGGCCATTTCTGGCCGGCGGACCTGGTGCACGCCAGTTACGACGTGCCGGGCCAGGCAAATCACCTCGTCATCGGCGAAGTGGTGCAGAAAGAAGAAGTGCCACGCGAGCGCCTGAAAAGCGCTGGTTTGCCGGTGCCCGATCAGGGCCCGGAGTTCATGACCCGCGAGCTGATCAAGGTCGGCAACCGTGACCTGAACGGCAACGACTTCACCTGGATCGTCGGCGAGTGGCTGACTAACCAGAAGACGCCGCCAGAGCTGATGGCCATCGAGCGTCGTGAGTGGGGCAACTTCTACGGCTACCTGGTCAACGTCAAACAGGACGGCAAGGTCATCGCCGAAGGCGAAGCCGCCTGGCCTGAGTTGCAGGCACGAGTGGAACGCGTCAACAAGCTCGCCGCGCAGCTCAAGACCCTGGAAAAAACCGACATTGGCGCAATCAACGCAGGGCTGGAGCGCGTCCGTCTGCACGGTCGCAAGCTGGAACTGGCCGGCACGATGGACGCTACCGCGCAAGCGGACATGGAGTCCGAGCGCGCCGAACTGAACGCGCGTTATCAGGACATCGAAGCCCGCCTGAACGACCTGCACGCCCAGTTCAACCGCGACAGCCTGACGGCCCGCGATGCCAACGGCAAAGAGATCGAAATCGGTATCGGCAAAGTGGTTCATGCCTATCAGCCGAACAGCATGAACACCTTCACCAAGATCGGCTTCTACTTCAGCAAGGTCTGGGAATTCCTCAGCGACGATCCGCGTGAAGCGAACACCGAAGGCGGGATCTTCCCGGCGATTTTCGGCACCGTGATGATGACGTTGATCATGGCGATGATCGTGACCCCGTTCGGCGTGTTGGCAGCGGTTTACCTGCGTGAATACGCGAAACAGAACACCATGACGCGCTTGATCCGCATCGCGGTGAACAACCTCGCGGGTGTTCCGGCCATCGTTTACGGCGTGTTCGGTCTGGGCTTCTTCGTCTACGTATTGGGCGGTTCGGTTGACCGGTTGTTCTTCCCTGAAGCACTGCCGGCACCGACCTTCGGTACGCCGGGTCTGCTCTGGGCCTCGCTGACACTGGCGCTGCTGGCGGTGCCGGTGGTGATCGTGGCCACGGAAGAAGGCCTGGCGCGGATTCCTCGCACCGTGCGCGAAGGCTCGTTGGCCCTCGGCGCAACCAAGGCTGAAACCTTGTGGAAGATCGTGCTGCCGATGGCCAGCCCGGCGATGATGACCGGCATGATCCTCGCGGTGGCTCGCGCCGCCGGTGAAGTGGCGCCGCTGATGCTCGTAGGTGTGGTGAAACTGGCGCCGTCGCTGCCGCTGGACGGCAACTACCCGTACCTTCACCTGGACCAGAAGATCATGCACTTGGGCTTCCACATCTATGACGTCGGCTTCCAGAGTCCGAACGTCGAAGCTGCGCGGCCGCTGGTGTACGCCACGGCGCTGCTGCTGGTGCTGGTGATCGCCACATTGAACCTGTCGGCGGTGTACATCCGGAACCACCTGCGCGAGAAGTACAAGGCGCTGGATAGCTGATTTCTTATGTGGGAGCCAGCCTGCTGGCGATGGCATCACCGCGGTTTACAGATTGACCGCGTTGCCTGAATCGCGAGCAGGCTCGCTCCCACAAAAACCGAACCGAATTTGTTAGCACAGGGAGCCTCCCATGCAGCACGAAGCACATACCCACGGCATCAACATGTCTGCCTTGGGCCGCGACAAACAGAGCTTGAGCCTTGAACAGGAAACCGTCGCGATTGAAGTGCCGGGCCTGAGCCTGTTCTACGGCGACAAACAAGCGCTGTACGACGTCAGCATGAACATCCCGAAACAGCGCGTGACCGCCTTCATCGGCCCGTCCGGCTGCGGCAAGTCCACGCTGCTGCGTACGTTCAACCGCATGAACGACCTGGTGGATGGCTGCCGTGTCGAAGGCGAGATCAACCTCTACGGCAACAACATCTACCGTAAGGGCGAAGACGTGGCCGAGCTGCGTCGTCGCGTGGGCATGGTGTTCCAGAAGCCGAACCCGTTCCCGAAAACCATCTACGAGAACGTGGTCTACGGCCTGCGCATCCAGGGCATCAACAAAAAACGCGTACTCGACGAAGCCGTCGAGTGGGCGTTGAAAGGCGCGGCGCTGTGGGACGAAGTCAAAGACCGTCTGCATGAGTCGGCGCTGGGCTTGTCCGGTGGTCAGCAACAACGTCTGGTGATCGCTCGCACCATCGCCGTGGAGCCGGAAGTGCTGCTGCTCGACGAACCGTGCTCGGCACTCGACCCGATCTCCACGCTGAAAGTCGAAGAGCTGATCTACGAACTGAAATCCAAGTTCACCATCGTCATCGTGACCCACAACATGCAACAGGCCGCGCGGGTTTCCGATTACACGGCGTTCATGTACATGGGCAAACTGGTGGAATTCGGCGACACCGATACCCTGTTCACCAATCCGGCGAAGAAGCAGACCGAAGACTACATCACGGGTCGCTACGGCTAGGAAGCTGTTGTTGCTCACTGAACTGACGCTGCGGTCCACCGCACCTTACCGGACGCTCCAAGGACGCCAACATGATTAGTAAAGAAGGCCTTACCCATCACATCTCCGCGCAGTTCAACGCTGAGCTCGAGGAAGTGCGCAGCCACCTCCTGGCCATGGGCGGGTTGGTGGAAAAGCAGGTCAACGACGCGGTGACCGCGCTGATCGAGGCCGACTCCGGCCTGGCCCAGCAGGTTCGCGAGATCGACGACCAGATCAACCAGATGGAACGCAACATCGACGAAGAATGCCTGCGCATTCTGGCTCGCCGTCAGCCGGCAGCGTCGGACTTGCGTTTGATCATCAGCATCTCCAAGTCGGTGATCGACCTGGAGCGCATCGGTGACGAAGCGACTAAGATCGCCCGTCGCGCCATCCAGTTGTGTGAAGAAGGCGAAGCCCCGCGAGGTTACGTCGAGGTTCGCCACATCGGCGACCAGGTCCGCAACATGGTTCGCGATGCGCTGGACGCCTTTGCCCGCTTCGACGCCGACCTGGCGTTGTCAGTGGCCCAGTACGACAAGATCATCGACCGCGAATACAAAACCGCGCTGCGCGAGCTCGCCACCTACATGATGGAAGACCCGCGCTCTATCTCGCGGGTCTTGAGCATCATTTGGGTGCTGCGTTCGCTGGAACGGATCGGCGACCACGCACGCAATATTTCGGAGCTGGTGATTTACCTGGTGCGCGGCACCGACGTGCGGCACTTGGGCCTCAAGCGCATGAAAGAAGAAGTTGAAGGCACAAGTGGTGAAACCGCTAATGTTCCGGGCAAAGCTGACGATAAGTAAGATTGCCTGAGAAAAGCGCCCGGCCTTTTGGCCGGGCGTTTTTGTTTGTGGTTGATGAATTCGAAAGCAGCACCCGCGAACGAAAAGTCCCGGCGTGACTGAAGGTTTTTGGCAATGTGCCATCAGCAAAGCGGTATGCTTGCCGGGATTTTTTAAAGGGGTGATGGATGAGTAAGGTCAGTGTGTTGGTCGTGGACGATGCGTCGTTCATTCGTGACCTGGTGAAGAAGTGCTTGCGCAACTACTTCCCGGGGATCCGGATTGAAGACGCGGTCAACGGCAAGAAGGCTCAGGCCTTGCTGGCTCGGGAAGCGTTCGACCTGGTCCTGTGCGACTGGGAAATGCCGGAAATGTCCGGCCTGGAGCTGCTGACCTGGTGCCGCGAGCAGGACAACCTCAAGACCATGCCGTTCGTGATGGTGACCAGCCGTGGCGATAAAGAGAACGTCGTCCAGGCGATCCAGGCCGGGGTTTCGGGCTACGTCAGCAAGCCATTCACCAACGAGCAACTGCTGACCAAGGTCAAGCAGGCCCTGAACAAGGTCGGCAAGCTCGATACCTTGATGAACAGCGCGCCGACCAAAATGAACTCGGCGTTCGGCAACGATTCCCTGAGTGCATTGACCGGCGGCAAGGCTGCCGTGGTCGCACCCGCCGCGGCACCGGTCAACCCGTTCGCCAAACCTGTCGCCGCCGCGCCAGCCCCGGCTGCAGCGCCGTCTCGCGGTCTGCTCAACAGCCCGCCGATCAAGCCTCCAGCGTCCTCCGCAGCGCCAACGGGCGGACGTGGCCAGGGCCAACTGCGCCTGCCGAACGGCATTGCGCAATGTGTGATCAAGGCCTTGAGTCTCAAGGAAGCCTTGCTGGTGGTGAAACGCACCGACACCCTGCCGCAAGTGCTCGACAGCGCCGTGCTCGACCTGGAGCAGGGCGATAACGCCGAAACCGCCCGTCTGAACGGCTACCTGCACGCCATCGTCGCCCACGAGCAGAAACCCGACAGCGACTGGCTGCAACTGACCTTCCGCTTCGTCGACCAGGATGCGCAGAAGCTCGATTACATCTCGCGGTTGATAGCACGTGGTACGGCGCAGAAGCATTTCATACCCGGCGCTTAAGCCTCGCCTCGCCTGATAGTCCGCCATCGCGAGCAGGCTCGCTCCCACATTGGAATGCATTCTCCTGTGGGAGCGAGCCTGCTCGCGAAGGGGCCATCAGATTCACCACACATCCGATGAACTGCCCATTTTGAAACATCTGCCGACTACCCGGGTCCATTGCAGCTGCTAGGCTCCTACCCAGGACTTACTCGACAGAATCTTGCCCATGCTCGCGCGCCTGCTGTTTTTCTGCGGTCTTTTCATGGCATCCGCCTCGGCGATGGCCATGACGATCTACAAGTCCACCGACACCAATGGCGTGGTCTCCTACAGCGACCGCCCCACGACGGGCTCCAAGGTGCTCGTTTTTCGTGATCGCATGGTCGAGAATCTTGAGCGCCAGGTGTACGTCGTCATCACGAAGAAGAAGGGCGTGGACAGCGTTTACGTGCGCAATGACCTGTATGCGCCGGTAGAAATCGAGTTGAGCTTCGGCGGACTGAAGAACGTCAGCGGTGCGCCGAGCCGACCGATCCGCCGGGTGATGCCGGCACGCAGCAGTATTCGTCTGGCGCTGCTCACGGCCACGCAGCCCGAAAGGCCGCTCGCGTACACCCCAAAATTTGAATACTCCCTGGGCGACCCTTCAGGGGCCGCCATGGCCTATCGATACCCGCTGCCGTGGCGTGGCGGACCGTTTCGGCTGAGTCAGGGCGCCAACGGTCAATACAGCCACTTCGGTCCAAAGAACCGCTACGCCATGGACATCGCCATGCCTGAAGGCACGCCGATCATCGCGGCGCGTGGCGGTGTGGTGGTGAAAACCGAGAATGCCCAGACCGGGCGCGGCACCGATCCGTCGGGTAATTTCGTGCGGGTGCTGCACGATGACGGGACGATGGGCGTGTACCTGCACCTCAAGCAAGGTTCGGTGAGCGTTCGCGAGGGGCAACGGGTGTCGGTGGGGAGTCCGCTGGCCTTGTCGGGCAATACCGGCAACAGCAGCGGGCCGCACCTGCATTTCGTGGTGCAGCGCAATACCGGGTTGGGGCTGGTGTCAATTCCGTACCAGTTCAATCAGCCGGTAGGCAGCCTGCCGAACTTTGCGCTCGGCAAACAGTGAGGCCATAAAGGCAAAAGATCGCAGCCTTCGGCAGCTCCTACATTGGATTGCGATTCCCTGTAGGAGCTGCCGAAGGCTGCGATCTTTTGGGGTCAATGCGGTTTCCCGCATTGCAATCAATCGAGCATCAACACCTTGGCCAGAATGATCTTCGGCCCTTTCATCTTCTTGATGATGATCCGCAAGCCTTCGACTTCCAGCACTTCTTCCTCTTCCGGCACCCGTTTCAGGGTTTCGTAGACCAGCCCGGCGAGGGTTTCGGCTTCAATGTGGTCCAGATCGATGCCCAGCAGGCGCTCGACCTTGAACAGCGGCGTGTCGCCGCGCACCAGCAGCTTGCCCGGCTGGTACGCGAGGATCCCGCGCTCAGCCTTGCGGTGTTCGTCCTGAATGTCGCCGACCAGTACTTCCAGCACGTCTTCCATGGTCAGGTAACCGATGATGTTGCCATCGGCTTCTTCGACCAGGGCGAAGTGCGAGCCGCCTTTGCGGAACTGTTCCAGCAACTGCGACAGCGGCATATGGCGCGAAACCCGCTCCAGCGGCCGGGTCAGTTCGGCGAGGTTGAACGACTCGGGAATGTGATCCAGTGCGGCCAACTCAAGCAGCAAATCCTTGATGTGCAGCAGGCCGACGAACTCCTGGCGCTCGCTGTCGTACACCGGGTAGCGGCTGAACTTGTGGCGACGGAACATCGCCAGAATTTCCTTCAGTGGCGCGTTGAACTCCAGCGTCACCAGGTCTTCCCGGGAATTGGCCCAGTCGACCACTTCCAGCTCGCCCATTTCCACCGCCGAGGCCAAAACGCGCATGCCTTGGTCACTCGGGTCCTGGCCACGGCTGGAGTGCAGGATCAGTTTCAGTTCTTCACGGCTGTAATGGTGTTCGTGATGAGGGCCAGGCTCACCTTGGCCGGCGATCCGCAGGATCGTGTTGGCGCTGGCGTTGAGCAGGTAAATGGCCGGGTACATGGCCCAATAGAATAGGTACAGCGGCACGGCGGTCCAGAGCGACAGCAGTTCGGGTTTGCGGATGGCCCAGGATTTCGGGGCCAGCTCACCGACCACGATGTGCAGGTACGAGATGACGAAGAACGCGGCAAAGAACGACACGCCTTTGATCACTTCGGCCGACTGCACGCCGACGGCTTCAAGGATCGGCTCGAGGATGTGCGCGAACGCCGGCTCACCGACCCAGCCGAGGCCGAGGGAGGCGAGGGTGATACCCAATTGGCACGCCGACAGGTAAGCATCGAGCTGACTGTGAACGGTGCGCAGGATGTGTCCGCGCCAGCCGTTTTTTTCAGCGATGGCTTCGACCCGGGTCGAGCGCAATTTGACCATGGCGAATTCCGCCGCAACGAAAAAGCCGTTGAGCAAAACCAGGATCAGAGCAAAAAGAATCATGCCGAAATCGGCGAAGAGTGTCGCGAGGGTCAAGCCAGGGGATGGGTCCATGATGGAGTTTTGCGGGTTCCGTGTATTCAAAAAAGGGGGAAATGCGGTGCCTGAAGGGCAGGCACAAGTCAGCCAATGTAGCGGCTGACCGTGCGATTGCCTAGTGGCGCGTGCCGGCCGGTATCAGTCGGTGGCGCTGATGACCCGGGATTTGGTGACCTGGGCCGGCGCAAAATGGCAGGTAAAGGTGCTGCCATGGCCCGGCACACTGCTGATTTCCATCCGCGCGCGGTGACGCAGCAGCACGTGTTTGACGATCGCCAGCCCGAGCCCCGTACCGCCGGTGTTGGAGTTGCGGCTGGAATCGACGCGGTAGAAGCGTTCGGTCAGGCGCGGCAGGTGTTTGCTGTCGATGCCGATCCCGGAATCCTGCACGCTCAAGTGTGCGCCTTGCTCATCGCCCCACCAGCGAATGCGGATATTGCCCTCGGCCGGTGTGTATTTCACCGCGTTGAACACCAGATTGGAAAACGCGCTGCGCAACTCGGCTTCGCTGCCCTTGAGCAGAATCGTCGGGTCGGCTTCCAGGGTGATCTTCTGATTGCGCTGGGCGGACAGTTGCTGAGCGTCGCTCTTGATCGATTGCAGCAAGCCGTCGATAGCCACCGGCTGGTTGTCCGACGGGTAATCGGTGGCTTCCAGTTTGGCCAAGAGCAGCAAGTCGTTGAGCAGCGTCTGCATGCGTCCGCCTTGCTGCTGCATCTGTTGCAGGGCACGGGACCAGCGCGGGTTCACGTCCTCGACGTTGTCGAGCAGGGTTTCCAGATAACCGCAGATCACTGTCAACGGCGTGCGCAATTCATGGGAGACGTTGGCGATGAAGTCTTTGCGCATCTGTTCCAGTTGATGGATACGCGTCACGTCGCGCACCAGCATCAAATGTTCGTTGTTGCCGTAGCGGGTGATGTACAGCTGAATGCGCAGGCGATCGTTGATCGGTGAAGGGATTTCCAGCGGCTCGGCGTAGCTGTCCTGCTCGAAGTATTCCTTGAAGCGTGGATGGCGCACCAGGTTGGTCACCGGCTGGCCGCTGTCTTGTGGCGTCTTGAGGCCGAGCAGGGTTTCGGCGGCGCGGTTCCACCATTCGAGGTTGCCGTCGCTGTCGAGCATGATCACTGCGTCTTTCAGCGCAGCGGTGGATTCCTGGACCCGATCGATCACCGCTTGCAGTCGCCCGCGCACACGTTGGTCGCGACGCTGCAGGTGGTAGATGCTGTCGAACACTTCGCCCCACAGGCCAAAGCCATCGGGCGGTGCCTCATCGGGTTTTTGCTGGCGCAGCCATTCGTGCAAGCGCAGCAGTTGCTTGAGGGTCCAGGCCAGGTAAAGGCCCAGGCCCGCGGCGAGGCTCCAGCCGTAATAGCCGGTAATCAGGCCGATCACCAGGCAGCCGGTCACCAGCAAAAGCATGTGGCGGATCAGGGTGCCATGCCAGTTTTGGTTCACTTGAACGCGCGTCCTTGTCAGCTTGTCGGGCGGGAAAGGTCCGGATCAGGCCTTGGTGGAGAACCGGTAGCCGGTACCGCGCACGGTTTGTACCAGATTTTCGTAAGCGTCGCCGAGGGCTTTGCGCAGGCGGCGGATGTGCACGTCGACGGTGCGCTCTTCGACATAAACGTTGCCGCCCCAGACCTGATCCAGCAACTGGCCGCGGGTGTAGGCACGTTCCTGGTGGGTCATGAAGAATTGCAGCAGGCGGTATTCGGTCGGGCCCATCTCGGCGGGTTTGCCGTCGATGGTCACGCGGTGGCTGATCGGGTCCAGCAGCAGGCCGCCGACTTCGATCGGCGTCTCTCCATCGGTAGGGCCGGCACGGCGCAGCACGGCCTTCAGGCGCGCGACCAGCTCACGTGGGGAAAAAGGTTTGGTGATGTAGTCATCGGCGCCGACTTCCAGGCCCTGGATCTTGTTGTCCTCTTCGCCCTTGGCGGTGAGCATGATGATCGGGATGTCCCCGGTCAGCTCATCGCGCTTGAGGCGTCGGGCCAGCTCGATGCCGGACGTGCCGGGCAGCATCCAGTCGAGCAGGATCAGGTCCGGCTTGCGGTCGACAATGATGGCGTGGGCCTGCTGCGAGTTCTCAGCCTCCATGCAGTCATAGCCGGCCATTTCCAACGCAACGGCGATCATTTCGCGAATGGGCGCTTCGTCGTCGACGATCAGAATGCTCCTGCCAACCATGCCTTAATCCTCTTGTCATTTAACTGTCTTGCGCCGCATTAGATAACGGAATTATTGCAGTCGTGTGACAGTATTTTAGTCGCCCGGCGATTGTCATGATCCTGAACTAAGCTCTAAGTCCGAATCCTGACAACCACAAGAGAAGGTTTCCATGACTCAATACACGTTCTCCTTTAAGGCTCTGATGTTGGCCGCTGCTCTGGCTTTGCCGACAATGGCCTTCGCTGCCGACCCGGCCATGATGAAGGGCGGCATGATGGTCGATCACAAGGGAATGACCGTTTACACATTCGACAAGGACGCCGGTGGCAAGTCCATGTGTAACGATGAATGTGCCAAGAACTGGCCACCGATGATGGCGCCGGCGGGCGCCAAGGCCGAAGGCAAATGGAGTGTCATCAAGCGTGATGACGGCATGATGCAATATGCCTATGACGGTAAGCCGCTCTACACGTTTGTGAAGGACGAAAAACCTGGAGAAATGAAGGGTGACGGCATGAAGGATGTCTGGCACGTCGTCCACGAGTCGCAGAAGTAAGCGACCCAAAGCCTGGAGCTGCTGCCGAAACACCTGTTCGGCAGCTGCTACAAAATCGCAGAGTGCTACATAAAGCGTGGAAATCAGCGCAATGCGTAATCCAGCACGATCCCGACAAAAATCGCCAACCCGGCCCAATGGTTGTGCAGAAACGCCTTGAAGCAACGCATCCGGTCCTTGCCACGGGTGTACCAGAACTCCCACGCAAAACACCCCGCTGCCGCCAGCAACCCCAAGTGGAACCAACCACCGAGCTCGAATTTCGACCCGGCCAGCAGCAGGCAACCCAGCGCCAACCCTTGCAGCGTCAGGATGATCACCCGGTCCGCCTCGCCAAACAGAATCGCCGTGGATTTCACGCCGATCTTCAAGTCGTCATCGCGATCAGTCATCGCGTAATAAGTGTCGTAGCCCACCGTCCACAGCAGGTTGGCGATCCACAGCAACCACGCCGCCGCCGGGAGTTCACCGGTTTCGGCGGTGAACGCCATCGGCATGCCCCAAGAGAACGCCGCGCCCAACACCACTTGCGGGTAATAGGTGTAGCGCTTCATGAACGGGTAAGTGAAGGCCAGCGCCAAGCCACCGAACGACAACCAGACCGTGGCCGCATTGGTGCACAACACCAGCAGGAAACTCACGCCCATCAGCAGCGCGAAGAACACCAGCGCTTCTTTGGAGCTGATCTTGCCGCTCACCAATGGCCGCTGTTCGGTGCGTTTCACGTGGCCGTCGACCTTGCGGTCTGCCCAATCGTTGATCACGCAGCCGCCGGCGCGGGTCAGCACCACGCCCAGGACGAAAATCACGATGTTGGCCAGCGACGGCGACCCTTTGCCGGCAATCCACAGTGCCCACAGCGTCGGCCACAGCAGCAGATAAATGCCGATCGGTTTGTCCATGCGGGTCAGTTGAATGAAATCCCAGGCCCGTGGATTCAAGCGATTCAGGGACTTGAGCAGGCTCTGGTACATCAGCAATTCTCCGGATGGGCGCGGGTAGCGTTCCACAAGGTCGGCAAGAAAATTTCGGCCACCAGCACGCTCAAGGCGCCGCGGTCGAAACGCGAACGGCGGCCCCACAGTTCAGGTGCCCGGGACTCCATCGGCAGCCACTCCTGAGGATAGTGACAAACCTCGATAGCGCGGCGCTGGAACGCCTGATCGCAAAACAGCAACTCGCCCAGGGAGCGGCTACCCAATTCGTCCATGTGCAATCCGTCGCCCTGCAACGCACTGCGCGCTGCCACGCTGCGGGCAAACACCCAGGCTTCGCCGTGGCCGTACAGATACACCTCGCGAACCCAACCCTCGCTGCCTTCGGCCAGGTCCAGCGCGGCACATTCGTCGGCGCGAAGCGGTTGCCAGCCTTCGAAGACTGGCGTGACGCTGAAACCGTCATTCGACAAACGGATCAGCCGTCGGGTCAAAGAGCCTTCATCGAACAACCAGTCGAGGGTAGACGTGTCGGGGAGGGGCGTCAGTTGGCTTCGAGGGAGCCAAAGCGGGGTCGCGGCAGGGGATTTTGAGTGCGGCACAGTGAGTCATTATTGGCAGCAAATGAGGCGGCGAGCTTACCATGTCAGCCTGCGATTTTGATTGCTCCGGCCGGCCATTGCGTCGAACAGGCTTGCATCTGTCGGGCACGATCAGTACAAAACGCGCTGAGCCGGACGGCAGCGCTCCAACCATCGACCGTTCGCGCCGGCAAAAGCCTGAATCTTGAGGATGTACGTGAATGAAAAAGTGGCAATGTGTGGTCTGCGGCCTGATCTACAACGAGGCCGACGGCTGGCCGGATGACGGCATTGCGCCGGGCACCCTGTGGCAAGACGTGCCGGAAGACTGGCTGTGCCCGGACTGCGGCGTGGGCAAGATGGATTTCGAAATGATCGAAATCAACTAAGACATTTAAGACATTTAGAGGAGTAAGGAATGAACGCACCTGTCGTGATCGTCGGCACCGGGCTGGCTGGCTACAACCTGGCCCGGGAGTTTCGCAAACTCGATGGCGAAACCCCGCTGCTGCTGATTACTGCCGATGACGGACGCTCCTACTCCAAGCCGATGCTCTCCACCGGTTTCGGCAAAAACAAAGACGCCGACGGCCTGAGCATGGCCGAACCCGGCACCATGGCCGAGCAGTTGAAGGCCGAAGTGCGGACGCACACGCGCATCAGCGGCATCGACCCTGGCCACAAGCGTTTGTGGATCGGTGAGGAAGCGGTGTTTTACCGTGACCTGATCCTCGCCTGGGGCGCGGAAACCGTGCGAGTGCCGATCGAAGGCGATGCGGCTGACGCAGTCTTCCCGATCAACGATCTGGAAGATTACGCACGTTTTCGCGCAGCGGCGGCCGGCAAGCGTCGGGTGTTGTTGCTGGGCGCCGGTCTGATCGGCTGCGAGTTCGCCAACGACCTGATCCTTGGCGGCTACGAGGTGCAACTGGTTGCACCGTGCGAGCAGGTCATGCCGACCCTGTTGCACCCGGCGGCGGCCGCTGCGGTCCAGGCCGGGCTGGAAAGCCTCGGCGCACGCTTCCACCTCGGGCCGGTGCTCAATCGCTTGCAGCGCGTTGCTGACGGACTGGAAGCGCATCTGTCCGATGGCCAGGTGATCCCTTGCGATGTGGTGGTGTCGGCCATCGGCCTGCGTCCGCGCATCGACCTGGCGGCGGCGGCCGGTGTGCAGGTCAATCGCGGCGTGGTGGTCGATCGCCACCTGAAAACCTCCCACGCCAATATCTTTGCCTTGGGCGACTGCGCCGAAGTCGATGGGCTGAATCTGTTGTACGTGATGCCCCTCATGAGCTGTGCGAGAGCGCTGGCCCAGACCCTCGCCGGAAACCCGACGGCGGTCAGTTATGGCCCGATGCCCATCACCGTCAAAACGCCGGTCTGCCCCTTGGTGGTTTCACCGCCGCCACGGGGTTTGGAGGGCGTCTGGACAGTCGAAGGGCAGGGCGCGGACATCAAGGTATTGTGCCGCGATGCCAGCGGCAAACTGCTGGGTTATGCCCTGACAGGCGCGGCGGTGATGGAAAAACTGGCCCTGAACAAAGAGCTTCCGGCACTGCTGGCGTAAATACCGGTCGTTCTGTCGGAATCACCCCTCTTTTGCCCTTACAAAGGTCGCGCCGAGACTGGCGCGGCTCTTCGCTGCGTGCCATCCTCACTCCCGTCTGCCGCAGAGTAGAGCACCTGCGGCGCTTTGGGCGCTGTTCCAACGAGAACAGCACGGACATAACAACAAAAAACCGTCAAAGGGGCTTCACTAATGCGTAAACCAGAACTCGCCGCTGCAATTGCTGAAAAAGCAGACCTCACCAAAGAGCAGGCCAACCGCGTTCTCAACGCCGTTCTCGAAGAAATCACCGGCGCTCTGCACCGCAAGGACAGCGTTACGCTGGTGGGCTTCGGTACCTTCCTGCAACGCCACCGCGGTGCCCGCACCGGCAAAAACCCGCAAACCGGTGAGCCCGTCAAAATCAAGGCCAGCAACACTGTTGCGTTCAAGCCAGGCAAATCGTTGAAAGACAGCGTTAATCCGTAACACGCACCGACTTCCCGCGTAGCGGGTGAGTGGGATAAAAAATGGGCACGCCAACGAGGTTGGGTGCCCATTTTTTTATGCCTGACGAATCAGCTGACTTGATTTTGTTGCTTGGCGAAAATCGCCGCCATCTCGGGTTCATCCAGATGATCCAGCACTCGCTCCACCAACAAATGCACCCCATCGGCCATGCGGCTGAGCGCCAAGGCTACGGAGCGGCGGGAACCGTCCACATCGTCGGCGAGGTTGGCGGCGATGGCGCTGATGGACAACAGATCTTCCGAGGCGTTGGCGAGAAGGGTTTCAGGGTGGATGCCCGAGCAGACGCTGAAGAGCTGGCCGTTGCGTTTTGGTGATTTGGGCTCGGCTGGCGGGAGGTGGTGGTCGAGGGCGTGCTCGGCGGCTTCGTTGAGTTTGTTTGAATCGGGGCTTTCGTAGGGGGAGACTGGATCAGAGTCAGGCGGGTTTGGGGTGACTTTGAACATTTTACTAACTCCTGAAATGGAGCCGTTCACACGTCGCTGCTAAACGAAGGGTGGCGGCTGTGCGCGGGTTAGCAGACCGGGGAGTTAGCAAACCGGCGCGCCCGAGGGCGCCCCACGCACAGCCACCATCAAGTGCAGGGATATAAATACCTGACTGAAGGAAACGCTATGCACCTCACTAACTACCACGGGCTGCTAAACCCGATCACTGATGGGCAGTGACAGGAACCAAATTACCGACCGACCCCAAGGCGCACAAGCCGGCGGATTCTGGCGTAGCCGTTGGCAACGGCGCAAGGTGTTGTAGCTTGCAGGAAGTAACCTTGAGGCGTTTTAAACAAGCGCTATTGAGCGGTGTTTAACCCATCGGAAATGTTGAGACTCCTTAAAACCCGATATGAAATTTCCGCGATACCGAAAGTTCCAATGTGGAACTTTGTTTTGTGAATGGAGTGCCATCACTGTGATGGCACTTTTCATGCGGACTGTTGTCGCCCCAATTTGTTGAAATATGACAGCGCCTTTCGGAAGCCTCCTACATTTAATATTTTTTATTGTTGTCATGATTCAGACGCGTGGCAGCGATTCAATCGGCAGCGACCGCGGTTGATTGCCGCGATAGCTCTAAATCGGTGCTTTCCGATCGATACGCCGGGTGAGGGAATATTAAACTGATATCAGGGAATCCCTTGCGATATATGAGGAGATCTCCTACGAGCAATAGAGACACTTCGTCTTGTTGTTTAACCAGATGCTTGCTAGTGGCCATCATCGTGAGTACGATGCGCGCACTTGAAAGAGCACGAACTCAATTGGATGAGACTCATCGCAGCTCTTTGATTCTGTCTCGCGTCGTTGGAACTCCAATAGACGTATGACTGTAATCCTAACTAAAGGCCATGGATGTCCTACTCAAGCAAACTTTCCGCTCATTACCTCGAACTCGCAAAAGCCTCTGTTTCCAAAGAGAATTTCGCGGGCGAGGACGTTCGCTTTTCAAGCGAATATGAGGCGCTGGAAAGCGAGCTGGGCAAAGCCCAATCCATGCACGAAAGCGGTCAGATCGACTGGCTGAAAATCCGCGAAAACAGCGAAAGCCTCCTGCGCACCCAGTCCAAGGATTTGCGGGTTGGCGCCTGGCTGACCTGGGCGCTGTACCAGCGCGAATCCTTTCAAGGGCTGCTGGCCGGCCTCGGTTTGCTGCACTACCTGTGCGAAAGCCACTGGGCCGAAGTCCACCCGAACAAGGCCCGCACCCGCTCCGCTGCCATCAGTTGGCTGGTACCGCGTCTTGAGCAGGTACTGACCGAAAACGTCGCGATCAAAGAGCAGTTGCCGATGTTCCGGCGGCTGGTCGAACACCTTGAAGGTCTCGATGCCGCTTGCACCGAGTACTTGGGCGACGATGCGCCGTTGCTGCTGCCGATCTCCCGCCGCCTGAAGAACATGGTCCAGCGTGCCGCCGACAATCAGCCGGAACCTGGCGTCGTCGGCGCGGCGGTGGCTCAGGTCAAACAAGCCGCCACGCAACTGTTCACCCCCGGCGCACCGATCGATAACGAGAAAGAAGCCCACAAGGCCCTGCGTGCCCAGCAGGAAAGCGCGCGACCATTGTGTGCCTGGTGGCTCAAGCAGAAAGCCACCGACCTGCGCGCCTTGCGCCTCAATCGCACACTGTTGTGGTTGCCCATCGACGCGGTGCCCGAGCGCAATGCCGAGCAAATCACCGTTCTGCGTGGTTTGCCAGCCGACAAGCTCAAGGCCTATCAGGACCGTTACGACCAGGCCAAATACGCCGATCTGCTGGTGGAACTGGAGGCGAGCCTGGCGAAGGCGCCGTTCTGGTTCGATGGCCAACGAATGGTTTGGGAATGCCTCCAGGGGCTCAACGCCGAGATGGCTATGCGCGAAGTGGAAATCCACTTCGCGCTTTTGATTCAGCGCCTGCCCGGCATCATCGAGTTGCGTTTCCATGACGGCGCCCCGTTTGCTGATCCGGCGACCCGCGCCTGGGTCAGTGCCCACGTCATGCCGCACCTGCAAAGCGCCAGTGCGCCGCGCAAGGTCGAAGTCGCCGACAGCCAGCCGGCTTGGGAAGTAGCCCTGGAAGAAGTCTTGCCGATCCTGCGCAAGGACGGCCTCAAGGCCGCCGTGCAGATCCTCAAGCAAGGCCTGCAAAGCGCCCAAGGTGGACGCGTCCGGTTCTTCTGGCAGTTCGCCCTCGCGCGGCTGTGCTTCTTGGCCAAGAAATACGAACTGGCCAGGACCCAACTCGAAACCCTGGACCAAACATTACAGGACTCAGGCCTGAACGCCTGGGAGCCCGATCTTGCGCTGGAAGTGCTGCATTTACTGCATAGCTGCTGCGAGTTGTTACCGCAGAACCATGCCGTACGTGAACGCAAGGAAGAGATTTATCGCAGGCTGTGCCACCTCGATCTCGAAGTGGTACTCGAATAGGCCCCAGGGCCACAACCGCAAGGAGAATAGCCATGGCCAAAGAAGGCTCGGTAGCCCCCAAGGAACGCATCAACGTCACTTTCAAACCTGCCACCGGTGGTGCTCAGGAAGAAATTGAACTGCCGTTGAAACTACTGGCAATCGGTGACTACACCCACCGCAAGGACGAACGTAAAGTCGAAGATCGCAAGCCGATCAGCATCGACAAGATGACCTTCGACGAAGTGCTGGCCAAGCAAGAGCTGCAGCTGACGTTGAGCGTACCGAACCGTCTTCAGGAAGAAGGCGACACTGAAGAATTGGCCGTGAAACTGCGCGTCAACTCGATGAAGGACTTCAACCCGGCCAGCCTGGTCGAGCAAGTGCCTGAGCTGAAAAAACTGATGGAACTGCGCGACGCGCTGGTGGCCCTCAAAGGCCCGCTGGGTAACGCGCCTGCGTTCCGCAAAGCCATCGAAGGCGTTCTCGCCGACGACGAATCCCGCGGTCGCGTATTGGGTGAGCTGGGCTTGAACGCCGCAGCCCAGGACGCCCCCCAGAACGTCTGAGCCATCATCAGTCAAGGAAGCCAACAATGAGCACTAGCGCAGCACAGCAAAAGAGCAAAGAGAACGGCGAATACAGCATTCTCGACAGCATCATCGCCGAAACCCGCCTGACGCCGGACGACGAAGCCTACGACATCGCCAAGCGCGGTGTGTCGGCCTTCATCGAAGAGCTGCTCAAGCCGCAGAACAACGGCGAGCCAGTCAAGAAGGCCATGGTTGACCGCATGATCGCCGAGATCGATGCCAAGCTCAGCCGCCAGATGGACGAAATCCTGCACCACCCGGCGTTCCAGTCCCTGGAATCGTCGTGGCGTGGCCTGCAGTTGCTGGTCGACCGCACCAACTTCCGCGAAAACATCAAGATCGAAATCCTCAACGTCTCCAAAGAAGACCTGCTGGACGATTTCGAAGATTCGCCGGAAGTGATGCAGGCTGGCCTGTACAAGCACATCTACACCGCTGAATACGGTCAGTTCGGTGGTCAGCCGGTTGGCGCGATCATCGCTAACTACTTCATGTCCCCAAGCTCGCCGGACGTGAAACTGATGCAGTACGTGTCCAGCGTTGCCTGCATGTCGCACGCACCGTTCATTGCAGCGGCAGGCCCGAAATTCTTCGGCCTGGAAAGCTTCACCGGTCTGCCGGACCTGAAGGATCTGAAGGATCACTTCGAAGGCCCGCAATTCGCCAAATGGCAGAGCTTCCGCGAGTCGGAAGACTCCCGTTACGTTGGCCTGACCGTGCCGCGTTTCCTGCTGCGTAACCCGTACGACCCGGAAGAAAACCCGGTCAAATCGTTCGTGTACAAAGAAACCGTCGCCAACAGCCACGAGCACTACCTGTGGGGCAACACTGCCTACGCGTTCGGCACCAAGCTGACCGACAGCTTCGCCAAGTTCCGCTGGTGCCCGAACATCATCGGCCCGCAGAGCGGTGGCGCGGTTGAAGACCTGCCGTTGCACCATTTCGAAAGCATGGGCGAAATCGAAACCAAGATTCCTACCGAGGTTCTGGTTAGCGACCGTCGTGAATACGAACTGGCCGAGGAAGGCTTCATCTCCCTGACCATGCGCAAAGGCTCCGACAACGCGGCGTTCTTCTCCGCAAGCTCGGTGCAGAAGCCGAAGTTCTTCGGCATCAGCGCAGAAGGCAAGGCAGCAGAGCTGAACTACAAGCTCGGCACCCAACTGCCGTACATGATGATCGTCAACCGCCTGGCTCACTACTTGAAAGTGCTGCAGCGCGAGCAACTCGGTTCGTGGAAAGAACGTACCGACCTCGAGCTGGAACTGAACAAGTGGATCCGCCAGTACGTGGCCGACCAGGAAAACCCAAGTGCCGAAGTCCGTGGCCGTCGTCCACTGCGCGCTGCCCAGATCATCGTCAGCGATGTTGAAGGCGAGCCTGGCTGGTACCGCGTCAGCCTGAACGTGCGCCCGCACTTCAAGTACATGGGTGCCGATTTCACCCTGTCGCTGGTTGGCAAGCTGGACAAAGAGTAAGCGGAGCTAACTCATGACTGGATACGGCAGCCTTTTCGAACGCCTGGGTGGCGACGCGGACAAACGCGTCGGCTGGAGCCGCGAGGTCTCCGCCATGGCGTCCGTGGCTGCCCATCTGGCCAAGATGCTCAGCACCCGTGCGGGCAGCGTGCAAACGCTGTCCGATTACGGGCTACCCGATCTCAATGACATGCGTCTGAGCCTGCACGACTCCCTGAGTCAGGCCCGTCTGGCCATCGAAAATTTCATCGAAGCCTACGAGCCACGCCTGAGCAATGTGCGTGTCATTTCCCTGCCGCGTGACCACGATCAACTTCGCCTGTCCTTCAGCATTGAAGGCTTTCTGGAAGTTGATGGTTTCAAGCGTCAGGTCAGTTTCGCCGCGCGCCTGGATGGCAGCGGTCAAGTCAAGGTCAACTAAGGAGACTCCTATGTCCGGTAAACCCGCAGCACGTGTCACCGACCCTACCGCTTGCCCGCTCCCCGGTCACGGCACCAACCCGATTGTCGCCGGTTCCGGCGACGTGTTCTTCGACGGCCTCGCGGCCGCCCGCCAAGGCGATGCCTCGGCGTGTGGTGGTGCGATGGTCGGTGGGTTGTCGGGGACCGTTTTGATTAACGGCAAACCTGCCGCCACCGTGGACTCGGTGGGGACTCATGGCAACAAGGTTACGGCCGGGTCCGGGACCGTGATCATCGGGTAATTGGCATTTGGCGGCGTAGTCCTGCCCATGAAACCGTCGTGCAGGGAGGTATCGAAGTGATCTGGGTAAAACGCCTCCTCATGGCAATGGGTCCGCTTGCCTGCAAGGTTCTACGTTCCGATAAAGCCATGGCTGCGGTTGACCATGAATAGCGAACGAATCATCGGTCTGGTCGTGCATGCGCTGGCCTGCGTGCTCTACATCGTCATGAACAACTATGCCGTGCCTGTCTACAAACAGCTCGTCGGCGGGCTGACGTCTCGCGGTGTCGCCATCGGTATGGGCATGTACTTTATTTTTTACTTTTTCGTCTTCTTGAATTTTGTTTTGGTCTTCATTCGTCGCCTGGCCATCAAGTTTGGCGTGGCGATCTTCATGATGCTGTCGATCCTGTTTTACATGCTGCCGCAGTATCCCGTTCGCGGCATGGCGTATTGCGCCTTGGCGGGCGGTTTGACCGTTTGCGCCATCTTGCTCACCCGCGTTCTCGATGCTGCTTTTACCCGCTGGCGCGCAGCGCGGGGGAGTGGCCAGGTCTTGATTCGCAACCGCCGATTTACCTCGCCCCTAGTATTGATCCCAGCCCTGATGGGCCTCTTCGTGCTGGTTGTCTTCCTTGGCATGAAGATCGTGAGTTCCCTGACGGCGAAGCCCTTGGATAAAGACTGGAGCGAGTCGGGTAAGTGCTATGTCGTCAGATACGCCCCCGGCTACAAAGTGTGGGGTGCGGTCGGGCGGATGATCGAGTTGTACAGCAGCCCGTACTTTTATCGTGTGTACACAAAAGACGACGTGCTGCTCAAATCGTCCGAATGGTATCTGTGGATGAGAGAGGGCAACGCCAGTGTTGCCCCTGAGTTCCTTGGTGAGACGGTTTTGTATCCCGGCACGCAAGGCTGGGAAAGCTGGACGGTGGCCGAATGTCGCTGATGGCCAGGTTGAGCGTGCGCGCATTCGTCATACAGCGTTTGGCCAAGGGGCTGGCTGTGCTCCTGTTGGCAGTCGCGCTCCTTGCCTGGACGACGCCCGTGTTTTCCAACGCCCTGATGTTGCTTATGGACCGGGAGAATTTCATCCCGGCGCAGTCGTCGATCTGGACGTTCGAACCGTATGAAATCAACCAGGGGTCCTCGTCGTACTGGCTCTATGGTGAGGACTGGTTCAACTATTACTACTTTGCCTACACCCCCGAAACACCTTACCGGCTGATCGCCAAAGGCAATCAGTGTGCGGGCTTTGACAAGCGCGATGTCCGCACATGGTGCACGCCATGACGTCTTGGATGCAGGTGTGGAAATGGCTCAATCATTTACTGAGCCTGATTGGCGCGTTGGCCATTATCGGGGTCGTGACATTTTTCATTGCTTCGAGTCCCGCCAACACATCAACGCCGGTATTGCCCGGTCACCCCGATGCGGTATGGCGCGGGGCGCAGGATGGCGGCTTTTTCATCGAGATCACCCGGTCCAATCCGCCGGATTACTTTGCGCAGGTGCGATATGAAACCGGTGATCTCCATAGCGAGGGCTGGATCCGGTTCCAAACCCCTGACGGCAAACCGCTGACGATGGCGCGGGTCAACAGCGCCGATGGCGAGTACCTCTATGTCGACTCGTATCTGCCCATGTCACCGAACAAAGGAGGGGCTCGCCCATGAACCTTCTCTCCTTCGTGGCGTCTGTGTTGGCGGTGGGTTGCCTGTTATTGGTCGGCTGCACGACTCAACTGAAGTACATCTACGAAATTGACCTGTTGAATACCTGCGGCGTGCCGCTGCAGGTCGAATCGCAGAACGCCAGCAACTGGCTGCCGCTGATGGAGCCGCGCGTCCTTGCACCGGGCAAGCAGTTCGCCGTGGCCAGTTACTTGTCCTACGACGAAGACGGCGATATACGGGTCGATGACAACTTCTCGCTGACCGTCAAAGGATCGGAACAAACGCGTCTCTTCAGTGCGGACGACATACGCTACGCCCTGCTTGGCATCAAGCGTGAGCGCGATGGCAGTCGCCGTATCTGGACACTCAAGGATGGAGTCTTTTGCCCATGATCGACGTATCGGACGAGATGCGCATGTACCTGATGTTCATCGCCGACAGCAATCTGTTCGGCGGCATCGCGATCGTGAGTTTTCTGCTGATTGTTACGGCAATCAGCAAGCGACTGCGCCAGTCATGGCTGCATCGCGCGCTGACTTTCATGGTCCTGATTTCGTTGGTGGCCATCGAAATCGCCGGCAGTTGCTACTCATCGGTGCCTCCCGCATGAACATGCCCGCGCGCATCATCTGCTGCCTGTTGATCCACAGTGTTTTCTGTGTGGGTTACACGTTTCTGAATAACTTCGCGGCCGACTGGTACATCTCGACCTACGGCGGCTTGACTTCCCGTGGCGTGAACATTCGTCTCACCAGCAAATTCATCTACGAGTTTTTCCTCGTCTTCAACGCGGTGCTGGCACTGATTCCTGTGCTACGAGTGAAGTTGATCCTGTGGGCGATCTGGGTGGGGCTGATTCTCTTGTGGATGCTGCCGGATCATCCGCTGCGGGCGCTGCTCTATGGCATTGACCAAGGGACATTCACCTTGACGGCGATCCTTCTCAGCACCGGGCTGGATGGCTGGTACAAGCGCAAATTTGCAGGCGCCAAAGCCTCGAAGATCGCGTCGGGGGCCGACCATGCTTAGCCGCGCGCGACTGACTTTCTTCATGGTTGCCTTGTGGTGGCCATTGCTGGCGGTGCTGGTAATTTTTTCCTATGGCCTGTGGATTGGCGAGTACTCCACGTTCGATTCATCCGAGACCCATTGGGTGTACCTGTTGTGGTGGGGCATCCCCGGGCTGTTGATGTTTTCGCTGTGGACTTCTCGATCCGCCAAGAGCCGAAACGAGCAACAAGCACTGCGGATGGTCTGGTTGGCGCCCTTGAAGTTCATTCCGTTCTACGCCGTGCCATGGATGCTTTATGGCTTGTTCAGTCTGGTCGCCGGGCCGCTCAGTGACTCTTACATGGCCTACGGCTGGATCCTGATCGTGCCGTACCTTCTGATCGCCGGCTACGACTGTGCCGGTCTGACGGTTGCGCTCTACAGGACGTTTTATTCATGAGATTCAACACCAGGCAGGTAACCCGTGTCCTTTAACCACTACTACCAAAGCGAACTCACCGCACTTCGCCAGTTAGGTCGTCGATTCGCCGAGCGTAGCCCGGCGCTGGCGCCTTTCCTCGGCCAGGCCGGGCGGGATCCGGACGTGGAGCGGTTGCTGGAAGGCTTTGCGTTCCTGACCGGCCGCCTGCGTCAGAAGCTCGACGACGAGTTGCCGGAGCTCAGCCATTCGCTGATGCATTTGCTGTGGCCCAACTACATGCGCCCGCTGCCGGCGTTCAGCATTCTGCAGTTCGATCCGTTGAAGCGCTCGGGACCTGCGTTAATGGTCGAGCGCGACACGCCGGTCGAGAGTGTGCTGATCGATGACGTACGCTGCCGTTTCCGTACCTGCTACCCGACCGAAGTTTTGCCGCTGGATCTGGCCGCGCTGAATTACTCGGTGAAAGGCGATGGTTCGCTGTTGAGCCTGCGTCTGGAGATGAGCGCTGACGGTCACCTCGGCGAGCTGGAGCTGAGTCGTCTGCGTCTGCACTTCGCCGGTGAGCGCTACATCAGCCAGATGCTGTACCTGAGCCTGTTGCGCAACCTGGAAGGCATCGAGCTGATCCCGCTGGACGGTGCCGGCAAGCCCATCAACGGCGTCAACGGCACGCCAATGGCCTTCAAGATGCCCGGCGACCGCGTGCAGCCGGTGGGTTTTGCCGAAGAAGAGGCGTTGATCCCGTATCCGCTGAACACCTTCCGCGGCTACCGTTACTTGCAGGAATATTTCGCCTTCCAGGACAAATTCCTGTTCGTCGACGTCAACGGTCTGGACATTCTCAAGGCGCTGCCGGAAGACACGCTGAAGCAGATGCGCGGCCTCGAATTGCGCTTCGATATTCGCAAGAGCGGCATCCAGCGTCTGCGTCCGACGCTGGACAACGTGAAGCTCTACTGCACGCCGATCGTCAACCTGTTCAAGCACGACGCACTGCCGATCCGCCTCGACGGTAAACAGGACGAATACCTGCTGCTGCCGGCCGAATACGACCTGGAAAACTGCGGTGTGTTTTCGGTGGAAACCGTCACCGGCTGGAAGCCCGGCGGCCTCGGTTATCAGGAGTACGTGCCGTTCGAATCGTTCGAGCATGACCCGAGTTTCGACGTGCCCAACAGCCGTCCGCACTACAGCATTCGCCAGCGTTCGTCCTCGTTGCACAACGGCCTCGACACGTATCTGAGCTTCGGCATCCGTCACACCGAAGCCCACGAAACCCTGTCGATCGAGCTGATGTGCACCAACCAGAACCTGCCGCGCAAGCTCAAGCTCGGCGACATCTGCATGGCCTGCGAAGAGACGCCGGAGTTCCTCAGTTTCCGCAACATCACCCCGGCCACCCCCAGTTATGCGCCGCCGCTGAACCGTGACTTCCTCTGGAAGCTGATCAGCAACATGTCGCTTAACTATCTGTCGCTGGCCGACGTCAATGCGTTGAAGGTGATTCTCGAAACCTACGACCTGCCGCGCTACTACGACCAACACGCTGAAAAAGTCAGCAAGCGCCTGTTGGGCGGGCTCAAGTCGATCAAACACCAACACGTCGACCGCTTGCACCGAGGGTTGCCGGTACGCGGGTTGCGCACCGAGCTGACCATCGACCCGGAAGGGTATATCGGCGAGGGCGACCTGTTCGTTTTCGCTTCGGTTCTTAACGAGTTTTTCGCGCTTTACGCCAGTCTCAATTCGTACCACGAGCTGCGAGTAAAAAGCACACAGGGAGAGGTGTACCAATGGACACCACGTATGGGTCTGCAACCCCTGCTTTAAGCGGGCTGACCCGGGTAATACGCGAGTACTCGCTGTTTCAGGCCGTGCTGCTGGTGGTTGACCGGCTGCGCGAGGCGCACCCGTACCTGAGCGAAGACGATCTGTACGACCAGCTGGAATTCCAGGCCAACCCGAGCCTGGGTTTCCCCGGCAGTGACGTCGATCGCGTGGAGTTTTTCGAAGAGCACGGGCAGATGCGCGCGCGTCTGCGTTTCAACCTGATCGGCCTGGTCGGTTCCGGTTCGCCGCTGCCGGCGTTCTACGGCGAACAGGCCCTGGGCGATAGCGAAGACGGCAACCCGACCCGCAACTTCCTCGACCTGTTCCACCATCGCCTGCAACGGCTGATGCTGCCGATCTGGAAAAAATACCGCTACCGCGCAAGCTTCCAGAGCGGCGCCCTCGACCCGTTTTCGTCGCAGCTGTTTGCGTTGATCGGCCTCGGTGGCGAAGAGATCCGTCGGGCCCAGGAACTGAACTGGAAACGCCTGCTGCCGTACCTCGGCTTGCTCAGCTTGCGGGCGCACTCGGCGGCGCTGATCGAAGCGGTGCTGCGTTACTACTTCAAACATGCCGAACTGACCATCGAGCAGTGCATCGAGCGCCGCGTCGAAATCCTCGACGAGCAGCGCAATCGCTTGGGCCGCGCCAACAGCCTGCTCGGCGAAGACCTGGTGCTGGGCGAACACGTGCGCGACCGCAGCGGCAAATTCCGCATTCATATCCGCGAACTCGACTGGCAACGCTTCCACGAATTCCTGCCGATCGGTTTCGGCTACCAGCCGCTCTGCGCGCTGGTGCGGTTCACCCTGCGTGACCCGCTCGATTACGACATTCGCCTGGTGCTGCGCCAGGAAGAAATCCGCGAACTGCGCATCGGTGAGCAGAACGCCTGCCGCCTGGGATGGACCAGTTGGCTCGGCCGCGAAAAAGCGGACGGCGTGGTGACCCTGGGCAGCAAAATTCATTAAGGACAGATGACCAATGATCAACGTAGACCTGCAACAACTTATCCAGGCGCTGGACGCCGAAACCCGTCGTGACCTGGAAAGTTCGGCCGAACGCTGCGTCGCCCGTGGCGGCAGCAAGATCCTCGTCGAAGACTTGCTGCTGGGCTTGCTGGAGCGCCCGCAAGGCTTGCTCGCACGCGCGCTGCAAGACGCCGAAATGGATGCCGGTGAGCTGAGCGCAGCCTTGCAATCGCGGGTCGAGCACAGCGCTTCGCGCAACCCGGTGTTCGCCCCGGAACTGGTGCAGTGGCTGCAAGACGCGTTGCTGGTGGCCAACCTTGAATTGGGCCAGAGCCAGGTCGAGCAAGCCGCGTTGATCCTCGCACTGTTGCGCAATCCGATGCGCTACGCCGGCAGCCGCTACCAGTCGTTGCTGGCCAAACTGAACATCGAACGCCTGAAAGAATTCGCCCTGTCGCAGAAAGAACAACCGGCCACCGGTAAACCCGCTGTGCCGGGCGAATCGCTGCTGCAGCGCTTCACTCACAACCTTACCCAGCAGGCCCGCGACGGCAAACTCGACCCTGTGCTGTGCCGCGATGGCGCGATCCGGCAGATGGTCGACATCCTCGCCCGTCGCCGCAAGAACAACCCGATCGTGGTCGGTGAAGCCGGCGTCGGCAAAACCGCCATCGTCGAAGGCCTGGCCTCACGCATCGCCGCCGGTGAAGTGCCGCAAGTCTTGAAAGGCGTTGAGTTGCTGTCGCTGGACATGGGCCTGTTGCAGGCCGGCGCCAGCGTCAAAGGTGAGTTTGAACGTCGCCTCAAAGGCGTGATCGACGAAGTCAAAGCCTCGCCGAAACCGATCATCCTGTTCATCGACGAAGCTCACACACTGATCGGCGCGGGCGGCAACGCCGGCGGTTCCGACGCGGCCAACCTGCTCAAGCCAGCCCTGGCCCGTGGCGAGTTGCGCACCATCGCCGCCACCACCTGGGCGGAATACAAAAAATACTTTGAAAAAGACCCGGCCCTGGCCCGTCGCTTCCAACCGGTGCAACTGCACGAACCGACCGTCAGCGAAGCGGTGACCATCCTGCGTGGCCTGGCTCAGGTTTACGAGAAGAGCCACGGCATCTACCTGCGCGATGACGCGGTGGTTGCGGCGGCCGAGTTGTCCGCTCGTTATCTCGCGGGCCGTCAGCTGCCGGACAAAGCCGTCGACGTCCTCGACACCGCGTGCGCTCGCGTACGCATCAGCCTCGCCGCCGCGCCGGAAAGCCTTGAACGCTTGCGTGGTGAACTGGCTGAAGGTGGCCGTCAGCGTCAGGCCCTGCGCCGTGATGCTGAGGCTGGTCTGCTGATCGATCATGAAGCGCTGGACGCTTTGGAAGATCGCCTGGCCGAAGCCGAAGATGAAAGGGTCGCCCTCGAAGCGCTGTGGACCGAGCAGAAAGAAATGGCCGAGCGCCTGCTGGACCTGCGTCAGCAACTGGCCAAGGCTCGCGAAGCTGCCGCCGTCGATCCTACTGTCACGGTTGAAGAAGATGCCGAAGGCACCGTGATCGAAACCGTTGAAACGGCCGTGGACGAAGCGCAAAGCGTCGAAACGCTGGAAAGCGCACTCAACGAAACTCACAAAGCGCTGACCGAACTTCAGGTCAAAGAGCGTCTGGTGAGCTTCGAAGTCTGCCCGCGTCTGGTGGCCGAAGTGATCAGCGCCTGGACCGGCGTGCCATTGGCGCAACTGGCCCGCGAACACAACGCCAAGGTCGCGAGCTTCGCCACCGACTTGCGCACGCGCATTCGTGGTCAGGAACAAGCCGTTCACGCGCTGGACCGCTCGATGCGCGCCACCGCTGCCGGTCTGAACAAACCTGATGCACCGGTCGGCGTGTTCCTGCTGGTCGGCCCGAGCGGCGTCGGCAAGACCGAAACCGCGCTGGCCCTGGCGGACTTGCTCTACGGCGGTGATCGTTTCATCACCACCATCAACATGTCCGAGTTCCAGGAGAAACACACCGTCTCGCGCCTGATCGGTGCGCCGCCGGGCTACGTCGGTTACGGCGAGGGCGGCATGCTCACCGAAGCCGTGCGCCAGAAACCGTACTCGGTGGTGCTGCTCGATGAAGTCGAGAAAGCCGACCCGGACGTGCTGAACCTGTTCTACCAAATCTTCGACAAAGGCGTGGCCAACGACGGCGAAGGGCGCGAGATCGACTTCCGCAACACGCTGATCCTGATGACCTCGAACCTGGGCAGCGATCGCATTGCCGAGCTCTGTGAAAACGGCGCGCGGCCGTCGGCCGAAGTACTCGAAGAAACCATCCGCCCGGTGCTGAGCAAACACTTCAAACCGGCGCTGCTGGCGCGCATGCGTGTGGTGCCTTACTACCCGGTGGGCGGCCCGGTTCTGCGCGAGCTGATCGAAATCAAACTCGGCCGTTTGGGCGAGCGCCTGAACCGTCGTCAGCTGGATTTCACTTACTCGCAAGACCTCGTCGATCACTTGGCCGAACGCTGCACCCAGAGCGACAGCGGCGCACGCCTGATCGACCATCTGCTGGACCTGCACGTGCTGCCGTTGGTGGCCGACCGCTTGCTCGATGCGATGGCCACGGGCGAAAGCCTCAAGCGTGTCCACGCGACGCTAGACGGCAACGCCAGCGTGACGTGCGAGTTCGTCTGAGGTGGGCGTGATGTTCACTCAAGTGCCGCAACCGCTGGTCTATGCCGAAGCCTTGCTGGCGCAGTTTGCCAGCCTGTCGCGCGCGGCGGACGGTGCTGCGCTGCTGGGTGACTTCGTGCGCGGGTTGGCCGAGCTCAGCGGTTGCGAGTTGACGCAGCTGTATCTGCTGGACGCGACTCACACGTGCCTGGGGATGAACGCCGAATGCCTGAACGGCATCTTGCAACCCCGGGAAGCGGCGAGCCTGCCGGCGGATTACAACGGTGAACAGCTGCTGCAATTCGCCCTGTGCCAGAACCGCGTGGTATGCCTCAGCGAGCTGAGCGGCAGCCTGCACGAAACCAGTTTCCTGCCGCCTCAGGCCATGCCCTGGCAGTCGCTGTTGTGTGTACCGTTGGTCAATCAGCAGAAAGCCGTCGAAGGCTTGCTGCTGTGCGCCAGTCGCCGGCATGTCGACCTGCAAGGCTTTGCCGATTCCCTCGGTCAACTCGGTTCGTTCGTGCTCGGTCAACTGCATTTGCTGCAACGTCTGCGTAAGCCGACCGGTGATGCACGACCGGCGAAGGTCAGCGTTCCCAGCGCCAGCGGTTACGGTTTGATCGGCAAGAGTTCGGCCATGCGCCAGACCTATTCGCTGATCAGCAAAGTCCTGCACAGCCCGTACACGGTGCTGCTGCGTGGCGAAACCGGCACCGGCAAAGAAGTGGTCGCGCGGGCGATTCACGATTGCGGCCCACGCCGTTCCCAGGCGTTCATCGTGCAGAACTGCGCGGCGTTCCCCGAGAACCTGCTGGAAAGCGAACTGTTCGGCTATCGCAAAGGTGCGTTCACCGGTGCTGATCGCGACCGTGCCGGGCTGTTCGATGCGGCTAACGGCGGCACCTTGCTGCTCGATGAAATCGGCGACATGCCGTTGTCCCTGCAAGCCAAGCTGTTGCGGGTTCTACAGGAAGGCGAGATCCGCCCGTTGGGTTCCAACGACACCCACAAGATCGACGTGCGCATCATCGCCGCGACGCACCGGGATTTGTCGGTGCTGGTCAGCGAAGGCAAATTTCGCGAGGACTTGTACTACCGCCTCGCGCAATTCCCGATCGAGTTGCCGGCCCTGCGTCAGCGCGAAGGCGACATCCTCGATCTGGCCCGGCACTTCGCCGACAAGGCCTGCTCGTTCTTGCAACGGGACGCCGTGAGTTGGTCCGATGCGGCGCTGGATCACCTGTCCGGTTATACCTTCCCCGGCAACGTGCGTGAACTCAAAGGCCTGGTCGAACGTGCGGTGCTGCTGTGCGAGGGCGGTGAGTTACTGGCCGAGCATTTCTCTCTGCGCATGGAAGCCATGCCGGAAGACAGCAGCGGCCTGAACCTGCGCGAACGCCTGGAACAGGTCGAGCGCAGTCTGCTGCTCGATTGCCTGCGCAAAAACGACGGCAACCAAACCCTTGCCGCCCGCGAATTAGGCCTGCCGCGCCGCACGCTGCTGTATCGCCTCGGGCGCCTGAATATCAATTTGGGTGATTTCGATGGGTAGGCAAACGACCGTCGATTTCACCTTGTCCGCTTCTAACAGCGCCGCCCAAACGGGTCGGCGCTTTGTCCTTTGTCTACCCCTGGAGACCCTCTGATGTCTGTTCGTCACTGGCAAGCCGTCCTGCTGACCCTCGTCGTTCTATGCGGCCTCGGCGGCTGTAGCGGCAATTACAAATACAACGACAACACCTATCGCCCATTGGGTGATCCGCAGGCGGTCAATCGCGGCAAGTGACCGCAAGGAGTATCACCATGGAACTGGTTTTCGAAATGCTCAACACCAAGCAGTTCGTGCCCACGGATTTGTGCCAGAAGACCTTCAAACAGGCCGGTGGCGTGATCGGTCGGGGTGAGGATTGCGACTGGATCATCCCCGACCGCAAGCGTCACCTGTCCAACCATCACGCGTTGATCAGCTACCGCGAAGGCACGTTTTTCCTGACCGATACCAGCAGCAACGGTATCCAGGACAGCGAAAGCGGCGCGCGCCTGCGCAAAGGCGAAGCGATGCGCATCGAGCACGGCAGTGTCTACGTGTTGGGTGACTTCGAGATCCGTGCGCGGCTGGTGCGCGACCCGGCGACCTTCGACGTTGAAGTCGGCCGCCCGCAAGCGGCGGGCAGCATCATTCCGGACGATGCGTTTCTCGATCTCGACCCGCTCAATGCCCTTGATCAGCAAGAGCGCGTGTACTCGGAAATCGACGAGCTGATCTCCCCGAGCACGACCATCGAGGACACCCGTCAGCGCGCCGACTATGCGCGCATCGACATGGAAAGCCTGATGGTGCCGGAGCTGATCAACGCCCCGGCAGAGCCAGCCCCCGCGCCACCGCCCAAAGCGGTCGAGCGTCAGAGCGAAGGTTTCTGGGAGCACTTCGGTGCGGCGCTGGGCGTGGACCTCAAAGGTCTGGACCACGACGCCCGCGAAGCCCTGGCGCTGAACGCTGCACGCTTGCTCAAGCAAAGCGTTGGCGGTTTACAGCAGAGCCTGCGCACCCGCAGCGAACTGAAAAACGAACTGCGTCTGGCCCAGACCACCGTGCAAGGCACCCAAAAGAACCCGCTGAAATTTGCCGTCGATGCCGGCGAAGCGTTGGGCATTTTGTTGCAGCCGAACAAGCCGGGCCAGTTGCCGGCCGAGCAGGCGATCTCCCGTGCGTTCCGCGATTTGCAGGCGCATCAGGTGGCCTTGCTGACCGCCAGCCGTGCGGCGGTTCGCGGCACGCTGGAGCACTTCTCGCCACAGCAATTGACCCTGCGTTTCGAACGCGACAACAAGCCGTTGCTCGCCACGTCCGGCAGTCGCTGGAGAGCTTACGGTCGTTATCACCAGGCCCTGCGTCAGGACGATGACTGGAGCGAGCGCCTGCTGGCCCGAGACTTCGCTCAAGCCTACGAAGAACAGATCCGCCTGATTTCCACCCTTCACACCGACCACCAAGGATGATGCGCATGTCTCGCTGCTCGACCGCTTTTTTCAAGACGCTGACGGCGTTCGCGGCCCTGGTGCTGCTGGCCGGTTGCTCGTCGCTGTCGCCGTATTCCCACGTCACCAAGCTCAACCTGAAGCTGACCGCCAGCGATCAGCTGAACCCGGACCTCAATGGGCGTCCGTCGCCGATCGTTGTGCGTCTGTTCGAGCTCAAGCATCCGGTGACATTCGAGAACGCTGACTTCTTCAGCCTGTACGAGCGCGCGAAGGAATCCCTTGCCCCGGACCTGGTGGCCAGCGAAGAAATCGAACTGCGTCCAGGTGAAACCGTGGAGATGAAACTCAGCGTGGAGGAGGGCAGCCGCTACGTCGGCATCCTCGCCGCCTACCGCGATCTGCCGGAAACCAAATGGCGCTACACGGTGCAAGTCACCCCGGTGGAAGTCACCGACGCTGATCTGACCCTCGACCAGGCTGGTATTCGCAACAGCAACGAAACGCTCGCCAAGGCGGATGACTGATCATGAATTCCCATAAAGTGATTTGGCAGGAAGGCATGCTGCTGCGTCCGCAGCACTTCCAGCACAACGATCGCTACTACGACCACCAGATGAAGACCCGCACGCAGTTGCTGGGCAGCTACACCTGGGGCTTCCTGAACCTGGACATCGACTTGCAGTTCCTCAACATGGGCAAACTGGTGATCAGCCAGGCCTCGGGGATTCTGCCGGACGGCAGCCTGTTCGAACTCGGTGGCAACACCGAACCGCTGGCGCTCGACGTACCGCCGAACACCGGCAATACGCCGATCTACCTGGCGCTGCCGCTGGTCACCGGTAACCACATCGAGTCGCGTCGTCCGGAGCAATCCGACGTGCTGGCGCGCTACACCGCGTACGAAGCGGAAGTCGCCGACTCTAACGCCGGCGACGACTCCGCCAGCCAGGTCAGCTGCGGCCGCCCGGACTTCAAACTGTTGCTCGGTGAGCAGCAGAGCGACCAGGCCTACGTGAAACTGAAGATCTGCGAAGTGCTCGACACCACGCCCGACGGCGTGATCAGCCTCGACCCGGATTTCGTGCCGACCTACATTCAGGCGCACTCGTCCAGCTACCTGCTGTCGTGCCTCAAAGAAGTGATCAGCATGCTCGGCCACCGGGGCGACACCATCGCCGAGCGCATCCGCTCGAACGGCAAAGTCGGTGGCGCGGAAGTCGGCGACTTCATGATGCTGCAACTGATCAACCGCACCGAACTGCTGCTGCGTCACTACCTCGGCCTGGAGCAGGTTCACCCGGAAGAGTTGTACCGCGCGCTGCTGACCATGCTCGGCGATTTGGCGACGTTTTCCAGCGACAGCAAACGCCCGCGTCTGGACAGCCGTTACCAGCACAGCGACCAGGGCGCGAGCTTCCGCAAGCTGATGGAAGCGATTCGTCAGGTACTGTCGATGGTGCTCGAACAGCACGCCATCGAACTGGTCCTGCAAGCGCGCCAGTACGGGATCATCGTCTCGCCGTTGCACGACCACAAACTGCTGGGCTCGGCCTCGTTCGTGCTGGCGGCCAGCGCCAACTGCGACTCCGAAGAACTGCGCCATCGCTTGCCGGCGCACCTCAAGGTCGGCCCGGTGGAGCGCATCCGCCAACTGGTCAACCTGCATCTGCCGGGCATCAAGGTCAAACCGTTGCCGGTGGCCCCGCGGCAGATCGCGTTCCACTCCAACAAAACCTATTTCATTCTCGAACTCAGTTCCGAAGACCTGGCACAACTCGAGCGCTCCGGCGGCTTCGCGTTCCATGTGTCCGGCGAATTCGCCGAGCTTGAACTGAAATTCTGGGCCATCAGGAACTGACCGACATGATCAAGGACATGGAACATACCCAGGACGATAAAACCGTCCTGCTCGACCGCCAGGGCCACGGCCCTGCTTCGAGCCCGCTGACAGATTTCGCCGCACCGCCGCGTTTTGAACAGCTGGAAGAGCGGATGATCTATGCCGCGCGCTTGCGCCCGGCCGAAGCCTTCAACATCAGCCTCAATTCGCTGGTGGCCGCCGCCTCCGACCTGTTGTCGGAAGTGGTGCGACTCAAGCACAGCGACACCCGCGAAGACATGTACGCGCTCAACGAGCGGCTGACCGCCGGGCTGAAACTGTTTGAAGTGCGGGCGCTGCACAACGGCGCCGAAAGCAGCCAGGTGATGGCCGCGCGTTACGTGCTGTGCACCGTGGTCGACGAAGCCGTCGTGACCACGCCGTGGGGCAACGAAAGCGAGTGGTCGCAGATGAGCCTGCTCAGCAGCTTCCACAACGAAACCTTCGGCGGCGAGAAGTTCTTCCAGCTGCTGGATCGCCTGTCGAAAAACCCGGTCAAGCACCTGCCGATGCTGGAGCTGATGTACCTGTGCCTGTCCCTCGGTTTCGAAGGCAAGTACCGCGTGCAAGCCCGCGGCATGCTCGAGCTCGAAGGCATCCGCGACGCCTTGTATCGCCAGATTCGTCAGTTGCGCGGCGACGTGCCTCGCGAACTGTCGCCGCATTGGGAAGGCTTGAACGATCAGCGCCGCAGCCTGGTGCGCATCGTACCGGCGTGGATGGTGGTGCTGTTCACCGTGGTTTGCCTGGTGGTGATGTATTCGGGCTTCGCCTGGGTATTGGGCGAGCAACGCGAAACCGTTCTGCAACCTTATCAGCAGCTAGATCCGGCCGCGGTCCAGCCGCAGTCGCAGCCGTAAACAGGGACGTGTGATGAAAAAGTTTTTCAAGAAAGTCGGCGCATTCTTGCGTCAGACCTGGGTCTGGACCTTGCTGCTGGTGCTGTTTGTCGCGCTGCTGGTGTGGTTCGTCGGGCCGCTGCTGGCGGTCAATGACTACAAGTTCTGGGAAGGTTCGACCTCCCGCCTGCTGACCATCAGTGTGCTGTTCCTGATTTGGGGCCTGACCATGGTCTTCGTCAGCTGGCGCGCTGGCGTACGCAAGAAAGCCATCGAAGACACCGAAGACGGCCAGGATCGTATCCGCCGTGAAGAGCTGATCGACGAAGAGCAGAAAGAGCTTCGCGTGCGCTTCAAGGATGCGTTGAAAACCCTGAAGACCTCGAGCCTCTATCGCGGTCGCAGCGAACGCTGGCGCAGCGATTTGCCTTGGTACCTGCTGATCGGTCCACAGGGCAGCGGCAAGACCAGCCTGCTGGACTTCTCGGGCCTTGAGTTTCCGATCAACAAGATCGACCGCAAACTGACCCGCGACACCCTCGGCACCCGTCATTGCGACTGGTACTTCGCCGACCACGGTGTGCTGATCGACACCGCCGGGCGTTACCTGACCCAGCCGGATGCCGAAGTCGATGGCAGCGCCTGGAGCACCTTGCTCGACCTGCTGCGCAAGCGTCGCCGCAACCGTCCGTTGAACGGCGTGCTGGTGACCATTCCGGTGGAAATGCTGCTGGGCAACACCGAGCAAGACCTCGACACCCTGGCTCGCCAGGTGCGTGCCCGTCTGCAAGACGTGCATCAAAAACTGCACGTCGATGTGCCGGTTTATCTGGTGCTGAGCAAGGCTGACAAGCTGCTCGGTTTCGACGAGTTCTTCGATCAACTGACCCGCGAAGAAAGCGATCAGGTGCTCGGCACCAGCTTCCGCAAAGAGCAGAGCGGCACCGACGTCGCCGTGCTGCGCGCCGAGTTCGAAGAACTGCTGCGTCGCCTGAACAGCCAAGTGATCATGCGCATGCACCAGGAGCGCGACACCCAGCGCCGTGGTCGCATTCTCGACTTCCCGCATCAACTGGGGCAGATCGGCGAGCGCTTGTGCCTGTTCGTCGACATGGCGTTCACCGGCAACCGCTACCAGCGTGTCAGCCAGTTGCGCGGTTTCTACCTGACCAGCGCACCGCACCTGACTCAAGAGATGGACCAGACCACCGCCGGCATCGGCGCCAATCTGGGGATGAACGCTGGCATGCTGCCGACTTTGCGCAGCGGTCGTTCGCGCTTCATTCACCATTTGCTGAGCCGCGTTATCTTCCCGGAAGCCGATCTGGCCGGTCTGGACAAGCGCGAACGCAGCCGCATCCATTGGGGCCAACGTGCCCTGTACGTAGGCGCATTGGCGGCGCTGGGCCTGTTCGGCATGCTGTGGGCGGGCGGATTCTCGGCCAACTACGAGCGTCTGGAAAACCTGCGTAACCTGGCTACCAACTGGACCCAGCAACGTTCGGCCCTGACCGCGCGTGATGATTCCATGGCCGTGCTCAAGCCCCTCGACACCCGCTACGCGGCGACTCAGGTCTTCCCGAAAAAAGGTGACGTGTCGTACCACGAGCGCGGCGGTCTGTATCAGGGCGAAGAGGTCAATCCGGTGGTCAAGCAGGCCTACGAGCGTGAGCTTGAAGTGCAACTGCTGCCGAAGGTCGCGACGCTGCTGGAAGGGCAGATCCGCGCCAACATGAAGGATCGCGAACGCCTGCTCAACAGCCTGCGTGCGTACCTGATGTTGAACATGAAAGACCGTCGCGACGGCCCGTGGCTCAAGGATTGGGTGGCCACCGAATGGTCCCAGCGTTACGCCGGCAACACCGCCGTGCAGAACGGTTTGAACACGCACTTCGAGCGTTTGCTGAAGCAGCCGTTTATCTATCCGCTGAACGATCAACTGGTAGCGCAAGCGCGTCAGGTACTGCGCAGCGAATCGCTGGCCAACGTGGTTTACCGGATGCTGCGCGAGCAGGCCCGCAACCTGCCGGAATACCGTCTGAGCCAACACATCGGCCCGCAGGCTTCGCTGTTTGTCGGCACGGAATACGTGATCCCGGGTTTCTACACCCAACAGGGTTATCAGCAGTACTTCTCGGTTCAGGGCTCTGCGCTGGTCACCGATATCCTGCGTGACAACTGGGTGCTGGGCGAAGGCTCGGGCATCAGCGGCATGGACTTGCGTCGCCTGATGGTCGAACTGGAGCAACTGTACTTCCGCGACTACGCCAACTTCTGGAGTGAAGCAGTCGGGCAGGTTGCCTTGCCACCGATCAACGATGCGGGCGAGGGCGCCGAGCAATTGGCGGGCCTGACTTCGGCCAATTCTCCAGTGCTGCAACTGCTGGTGGAAGTGCGCGAGAACACCCGGTTCCCGGCAGAAGCCGAACCGGCTGAGCAAGCGGCTGATGCCGCTGGAGCACTGGCCGATCAGAAAGGCAAATTGGGCAAGCTGGGCAAACTGGCGTCTGCCGCAGCGGACCAGGCTTCGGAGATGGCGGCGATCAAAAACCTGCCGGATACCGCAAAGAAATTCCTGCAACGCCGCTTCGAACCGCTGCACCGTTTGCTGGATGACAACAACGGCCCGGCCGCTGATTTGACCCCGGCGCTGACGGCACTCAACGACCTGCAACTGCAACTGGCGAGCCTGGCGCGTGCCAGTGCGCCGGAACAGGCTGCGTTCGAAATGGCCAAGACCCGCATGAGTGGCCAGCGTGATGCGCTGAGCAACCTGCGCAATGCCTCCAACCGTCTGCCGCGTCCGGTCAGCGTGTGGTTCAACGTACTGGCTGAAGACACCTGGCGTCTGGTGCTGAACGATTCCTACCAGTACCTGAACCAGCGTTATCAGAGCGAGCTGTACAGCTTCTATGGCAAGGCGATCAACAAGCGTTACCCGTTCAGCGCCCACAGCACCAGCGACGTTGCGATCAGCGACTTCCGCGAGTTCTTCAAGGCGCAGGGCATCAACGATCGCTTCTTTGAAACCTACATGCGTCCGTTCGTGAGTGGCGATCCAGGCAACTATCGTCTGCGCAGCATCGACGGGCACAGCATGCCGATCTCCAAGGTCTACCTTGACCAGATGGCCGCGGCACAAGTGATTCGCCAGAGCTTCTTCTCGATCAACCCGGCCGAACCGCAAGTGCAATTCAAACTGGAGCCGTACACCCTCGACCCGGCCGTCAGCCGTTCCGAGTTCAAGTTTGGCGACAAGACCATCGAATACCGCCACGGCCCGATCGTGCCGGTGTCGTTCAAATGGCCGACCGATGCTGAAGACGGTCGCACCAGCCTGGTCCTCGACAAAATGGCCGGCCGCCCGATCGGCATCGAGAAGAACACCGGCCCATGGTCGCTGTTCCGTCTGTTCGACCTGATGCAGACCGAGTACCTGAGCGGTCGCGATGTGCTGGTGCTCAAAGCTGACGTTGGCGGCCTGCGCGCCAATTACCTGCTTAGCAGCCAGCGCACACCAAACCCGTTCGACATGGGCGTGCTGCGTACCTTCCGTATGCCGGTGCAGCTCTGATGCTGGTTGCCAGTCCCTGGCGCAGCGCTGCGCGTACCGATCCGGGCAAGGTTCGGGCGCGCAACGAAGATGCTTTTCTCGATTGCCCACAGCAGGGGCTGTGGGTGGTCGCGGATGGCATGGGCGGTCATCAGGGTGGCGACATCGCCAGCCAGTTGATCGTCGCCAGCCTGGCGGAATTGCCGGTGCAGGACGACTTCGACGAACGACTCAAAGGCATCCGCCAGTGCCTGCACTGGCTCAACCGTCGCTTGGGTCAGGAGTTGACCGTCACGGCCGGGCGCCACGACAGCATCATGGGCAGCACCGTGGTGGCGCTGCTGGTGGAAGGTAATCGCGCGGCCTGCATCTGGGCCGGCGACAGCCGTTGCTACCTGTGGCGTGGCCAGCGCTTGTATCAGCTGTCCAAGGACCATTCGCTGCAACAGCAACTCATCGACGAGCAGAACATGAGCGTCGAGGACGCCCGTGCACATCCTTCCGCTCATGCCCTGACCCGTGCGGTCGGGGCAGCCGATGTGCTGACGCTGGACGTGCTCGAACTCGAGGTTTACCCCGGCGATACGTTTCTGTTGTGCAGCGACGGTTTGTACCAGGGGCTGAGCACCGATGCCTTGGGCAACGCCCTGAGCCTGACCGCGCCGCACGTTGCGCTGGAGCGTCTGTTCGACGGTGCTTTGCGTGGCTCGGCCCGGGACAATCTGACTGCTGTGGTGATCCGAAAATGACTCAACTCATGCCGCCGCTCGACGACCTGCTGGTGACTGACGAGGAAGCCAATAACCTGACTTACTTTGCGTTCGCCAAATCGCACAAAGCAGAGCCCGCACTGGCGCCTACAAAGGCCAGCATCGGCGAAATGCCGGACGTACTCGCAGGCCGTTACCGCATCGAGCGCCTGCTCGGTGCCGGAGGCATGGGCGCGGTTTACCGCGCACGGGATCTGCTGAGTGAGCAGTTCGGCGATCCCGACCCTTACATCGCGCTGAAAATCCTCAGCGAAGAATTTGCCGAATCGCCGGACGCCAGTGCCTTGCTCTACAGCGAGTTCGCCCTGACCCGACGCCTGCGCCACGACAACGTGCTGCGTTTGCACAGCTTTGAAGTGGACACCGACTGCCAGCGCGCCTTCATCACCATGGAACTCATGCGTGGGCTGACCCTGGACAAACTACTCTGCGAGCGGCCCCTGGGCCTGCCGTGGAAAGAACTGCGCGACATCGCGCTGCCGCTGCTCGACGCGCTGGCCTTCGCCCACGCTCGCGGCGTGCTGCACGGTGACATGAAACCGAGCAACGTCATGCTCAGCGAAGAAGGCGTGCGCCTGTTCGACTTCGGTCTGGGCCAGGCCGAGGAGGGCATCCTGCCCGGCCTGCCACACCTGAGCCGCAACCGCTTCAACGCCTGGACCCCCGGCTACGCCGCCCCCGAACTGCTCGAAGGCCAGCCGCTGTCAGCCAGAGCGGATGTCTACGGCGTGGCCTGCGTGCTCTACGAATTGGCCGGCGGCAAACACCCGTTCCGCCGCTTGCCCTCGACCGAAGCCCGCGACGGCCACCTCGAACGCGAGCTGCACGCCCCCAGGAATCTCCCGAAACACTGCTGGCCAGCCCTGCGAACGGCGCTGGCATTCAATGCGGCAGATCGAACGATCACTGCCGCCCAACTGCGTGACGCTATGGGCGCCACATCGACTTGGCTGCAACGCCTGCGACTGCGGGCGTAACGGATGATTACCGAACAGGGAGCAAACAATGTTTAACCCTTCCAACGAAACGCATTTCAGCCTGACCGTCGAAGACTACGTCGGCGACCTGCAAGTGCTGTCGTTCACCGGCACCGAAGGCATCAGCCAGCCGTATCGCTTCGACCTGGAACTGGTCAGCGAAAACCCCGACCTCGACCTGGAAAAGCTTTTGCACAAACAGGCTTTTTTGGCGTTCGATCCGCAGGGCAGCGGCATCCACGGCCAGATCTACCGCATCGCCCAAGGCGATGCCGGCAAACGCCTGACCCGCTACAAAATCTCCTTGGTGCCGCAACTGCAATACCTGCATCACCGCACCAACCAGCGCATCTACCAGCAGATGTCCGCGCCGAAAATCATCGCGCTGATCCTCGACGAACACGGCATCAAGGGCAACGCCTACAACTTCCAGCTCAGCCAGCCGTGCCCGGACCGCGACTACTGCGTGCAGTACGACGAAACCGACCTGCACTTCGTGCAGCGCCTGTGCGAAGAGGAAGGCATTCATTACCACTTCCAGCACAGTGCCAAAGGTCATCTGCTGGTGTTCGGCGACGACCAGACCGTGTTCCCCAAACTCGGCCAGCCGACCGCTTATGTGCAAGGCAGCGGCATGGTCGCCGACGAGCCGGTGATCAAAGGTTTCAAACTGCGCCTGGAAACCCGCACCGGCCGCGTCACCCGCCGCGACTACGACTTCGAAAAACCACGCCTGCAACTCGAATCCGCCTACAAGCCCGAGGCCCAAAGTGACGCGCCGGACCTCGAAGACTACGACTACCCCGGCCGCTTCATCGACCGCGCGCGCGGCAAATTCCTCAGCCAACGCGCCCTCGAACGCCACCGCGCCGACTACCGTCAGGCCGAAGGCAAAAGCGATCAGACCACCCTGGTCAGTGGCCACTTCCTGGAAATGTCCGACCACCCGCGCACCGAGTGGAACGACCTCTGGCTGCTGACCGAAATCTTCCACGAAGGCAAACAACCGCAAGTGCTGGAAGAGTCGGTCACCAGCGACACCACCGACCACAAAGACGACTTCCACCAGGGCTACCGCAACCGCTTCCTCGCCACCCCATGGGACGTGTTCTACCGCCCGGCGCTGGAACATCCGAAACCCCGCGTCCTCGGCAGCCAAACGGCGATGGTCACCGGGCCTAAAGGTGAAGAAATCCACTGCGACCAGTACGGCCGCATCAAGGTGCAATTCCACTGGGACCGCGAAGGGTTGGCTGACGACAAAACCAGCTGCTGGATGCGCGTCTCCTCCAGCTGGGCCGGCGATCGCTACGGCGCCATCGCCATCCCGCGCATCGGCATGGAAGTGTTGGTGACCTTCCTCGAAGGGGATCCCGACCAGCCGCTGGTGACCGGTTGCCTGTACCACAAGGAAAACCTCGTCCCCTACGATCTGCCGGCGAACAAAACCCGCAGCGTGTTCAAAACCCTCAGCTCACCGGGTGGCGGCGGGTTTAATGAACTGCGGATTGAGGACAAGAAAGGGGCCGAGCAGATCTTCATTCATGCCCAGCGGGATTGGGATGAAAACATTGAGCATGATCAGAAGATTCGCGTGGGGAATGAACGTCACGATACGGTGGTGAAGAACACCTACACCGAGTTGAAGGCGGAAGAGCATCGGACCACGATTGCGGATCGCAAGACTGAAGCGCGGATGGATGACCACCTGACGATTGGGCAGAACCAGCATGTGAAGCTGGGGACTGCGCAGCTGACCAGTGTTGGGAAAGAGATTCATCTGAAGGCTGGGGACAAGATTGTCATCGAAGCCGGGATGGAGTTGACAGTAAAAGCAGGTGGCAGCTTCATCAAGCTCGATGCCGGCGGCATCACAGTTGTTGGGCCGGTGGTGAAAATTAATGCCGGTGGGGCTGCTGGGAGTGGGACGGGGATTGGGATTAAACCACCGGTGCTGCCGGGGGCTGCGGATGCGGATAAGGCGGGGAGTTTGATGGATCAGGCGTTAGCCAATCCTGTGAAGGAAACGCCCCCCGGACAGCTGCGTCTGCGCATTGCGCCTTTGCCGAACATGCCCGGTTATGCCGATGAGCCCTATCAGCTCTATGCGGATGGCGCGCCGATCAGCAAAGGCTTCAGTGATGAGCAGGGCAACGTGGTGTTTCAGCACATTCCCGGTACCCGCAACTATGTCGTGGAAACCGTCAACGGCCATCGTTTCAGCATGGACATGAGTGAAGAGTCTACCGACCAGACACGTCACCGCACTGAACGGCTGGGGCGCGAAGGCTACCGTGATTTTCCTGAGGGCGCGGCGTCATTGGAATCCGCGAATATCGGCGATGTATTCCGCCAACTGTGGGCAGATCAAAGTGAGCCGAAGGCGTAAATGGAGTTACATGAATGACCTACCTCGATCAGAAATTATCGCTTTCGGTTGAAGAAAGCGCAGCGACCCTGAGTGCTGACTGGTTCGCGCACAAAAATAATCCGCTGAGCCCGCCACGCCCGGCGGGCAACATCGTCACCCCGCTGGTGTGTGGGGAGGAAGCGTTCGGCAAAGTGTATGAGTGCATACAGAAGGCCAAGCGCAGTATCGACCTCATCAGCTGGGGGTTTGACCCAGGTTTACGCCTCAATCGCGGCTCAGCCGACAGTCTTAGTCTCGGCGAATTGCTCAAGAAAAAGGCTAATCAGGGTGTGGAAGTCCGTGTACTGATCTGGAATAACCGACTGGCCCAGCTCGGGGAAAACTCGGTCATCGGTGAAGGCTGGAATGGTTCTGGCGGAACGTCGATGGGCTCGGGCATGACCCAGGGCCAGCCTGCGGACACCAGCGGACGAGATGCCAAACGCCAGAAGCTCCTGCAAAAGCAGAAGGAAGAGCAGACAAAGCTGGCCAAGCTTTCACCCAGCGACGAGAGTGGCAGACGCGCTGCGCGTGACAAGTTGATCAAGATCCAGATTGACCTGGATGCGCTGGACAGCGGCTACACCAAGGGCAGCGATTCGGGCGGAACAGTGCAAGACCCGAACGAACAGATCAACACGCGTGACTGGCACCGCTGGGTGCACAGCAGTGAGGCACGCAACATCGAATTTCGCACGCGCGACTTCAACTGGGCGGGCGAACTGACCTACGACGACGAAAACGGCTTGCGGGTCCATTACGGGCGTCTTGCCATTCTGTGGCGGTTGATGAAAAGCGAGTCCCCGGATGTGCCTTTTATTCAGATGCTCGCACTCGGCCTGTTCCCCAGCCATCACCAGAAAACCCTGGTGATCGACTACATGGACCCGCAAACGGCCGAAGGCTTCGTCATGGGGCACAACCTGCAACGCAACTACTGGGACACCACCGAGCATGCCTTCGACGACCAGGCCGGCAAGCGCGACCAAGGCTTCGGACCTTGGCAGGACCTCTCCCTGCATGTGCGTGGCCCGGTGCTGTTCGACCTGAATCACAACTTTTGCAATGCCTGGGACAAGGGCACCCACTGGATAAAACGTGCCTTCACCGGCACGTTGATCGACCAGCGAAAAGTGATCAAGCCATTGAGCCTCATCTGCAATGGCGGTGAGCCTGCGCAAATCTGCAGAACCCAGCCAGAAGAAGGGCCGGAAACCACCATTCTCGAAGTGTATGAAAAGGCACTGGGCAACGTGCACCAGTACGCCTACATCGAGAATCAGTATTTCCGCTACAAACCCTTGGCCGAACGCCTGAAAAAGACCGCGGCCGACTACACCGCCGCGGGCAAGCTTCAAGATCTGTACCTGTTTGTGGTGACCAACAACCCGGAAAGCGGGCACTTCTCAAGCACCACTCACGAGACGCTGGATACCCTCGGGCAGGGAGAGCTGATGCCCTTGGCTCACCGCGATCTCAAATACGACCAGCGCCAACTCGCCCTCCGCGAACGTGAATTGACGGCCCGCCCCAGCTCGCCTCAGCGCGATCGGGACCTGGCAGACGTGAAAACGCAGATGGCCAAGGAGAACATCGACTCCAGCCGGGCCGACGACCTGATCGAAACGGACCCCAACAAGCACTACAACCAGGCCGCGGCGCGTGAGCTGGAACCCGAACTGATCCCGCCGAAGGGGCTCAAAATCATCGTTGCCACCTTGGTCAGCTGCAAGGACAGTGGCGCTCCGGTGGCCGCAAAAACCAGCACGGAGCGGCAAACGGATAAGGCCATCGAAGAACACCTCGGCCCTGAACAGGGCACGGCGCAGTACAAGTCGATTTATGTGCACAGCAAATTGCTGCTGGTTGATGATCTGTTTTTCACTCTGGGCTCCGCCAATATCAACTTACGCAGCTTGCAGACTGACTCTGAATTGAACATTGCCATGCCTAGTCCGAAAACGACGCGGACCTGGAGAGAGCGGTTGTGGGAGATGCATTCGGGGGCGGGGATAAGCACAGGAAAAGCAACAGTCGTAGAGAACATAGGTGCAGATTACAAAATCTGGGAACGGGTTATAAATAAAAACTGGGAATTTCAAAAGAAAAAAATGCCCCTAATTGGGAATTTAGTTAGATTTTGGGATGTGGTGACACCTTATGCAAAAGCTGTTGATTAAATTATTGGTTCCTCTATTTTTATGTTTTTTTGGAGTGACGGTTATGGCGGGCGAGTTCAAGTGTGTTCACGAACAAGACACTGCTCCAGCTCTAGATCAGAAAGCAGATAGTTTGTTTAAACAAGCTCGTGTTATTGGTAAGGAGAGACTGCCTGATTGGACAAAAGTAGCCGATCTATACCAGCAGGCTGTAGAGAAAGATCACTGGAAGGCTATGCATAATCTTGCTGAGTTATACTTGCGTGGTGATGGCGTAGCGAAAGATACCAACAAAGCTATCGATCTTTATATGCGGATGGTCAAGTTGCAGGTGCCGCTAGGTTATTATGATATGAGTGTGATGACTCAGCGTGGAGTTGGTGTGGTGCAATCGGACAAGGATGCCATGCTCTTCCTAATCAAAGCGGCTGATCTAGGGAGCCCTGAAGCACAAACAAGAATCGGTTACATATATGTATATGATAAAAACAAAGATGCTATCGGCTTAGGCTATATGAAGTGCGCCGCTAAACAAGGGTATGCAGATGCTAATTACAAGCTGGGGACATACTATCAAGGGATAGATAAAAACTATCCGGTCGCCATGCATTATTATCAGCGAGCGGCTGCCCTAGGGGAGGATAAGGGAGCTATGGAGATTAAGGACGTTTTTGAAGAAGGACTGAACGGTTATCCGAAGAATGCCAAATTAGCGAAAGTATATGACGATATATCTAGTCGCTTCTACCGTGATTCTGATCTGCGTTTGCCTAACTTGGCAAAAGACTATCCACTCCCACCGCATCCTATTCAGGGCTATCACGGCGATAAAGATATCAATTGGAAACCTACGGGACGTGATGACGATTATTAAAGCATGGCTGGCGGCAGGCTTATTATGTGCCAATGGACTTGTTGTGGCCGACGAATTCAAGTGTGTCCATGAACAAGAGACTGCTCCGCCTTTGAATCAACAGGCGGAGCAGTGGTTTCAACAGGGACGTTCTATCAGTAAAGAGCGCCTACCGAAATGGACGGAAGTCGCTCGGCTCTATCAACAAGCGGTAGAGAAAAACCATTGGAAGGCCATGCACAATCTTGCCGAGCTTTATTTGCGCGGCGATGGGGTTGACAAGGATACAAATAAGGCTATCGACCTATATATGGAGATGGTGAAGTTACAAGTGCCCTTGGGTTATTACGATATGAGTGTGATGACCCAGCGTGGTGTTGGAGTAGTGCAGTCCGAAAAAGACGCCGTACTTTTTTTGCTTAAGGCCGGAGACATGGGGAGCCCAATAGCGCAGATTAGGCTGGGAAATAAGTACATTTACAACTTGAAAAGATATCAGCTAGGAGTGTCTTATTTGCGCTGTGCAGCGCTTCAGGGCAACGCAGAGGCAAATTATGAACTGGGTAACTACTATGAGTTGTTGGATAGGAATTACCCCGTGGCAATGCATTACTATCAACGCGCTGCTTCCTTGGGGGAACGTAAAGGTGCTATGGAAATCGAAAATACGTTACGGGAAGGCAAGTTTTCTTATGGAAAGGATGGGAGGCTAGCTAAGGCGTACTACGAAGTGTCGAGCCAATTATCAAATAACCCAGAACTTCGTCTTCCCAATCTAGCCAAAGATATTCCTCTTCCACCAAATCTGGTTCAGGGCTATCACGGCGATAAAGATATCAACTGGAAACCTACTGGGCGTGATGACGATTATTAAAGCATTGCTGGCTGCGGGCTTATTAAGTGTCAGTGGACTTGTTGTGGCCGACGAATTCAAGTGTGTCCATGAACAAGAGACTGCTCCGCCTTTGAATCAACAGGCGGAGCAGTGGTTTCAACAGGGACGCTCTATCAGTAAAGAGCGCCCTGCAAACTGGACGGAAGTCGCTCGGTTCTATCAGCAAGCGGCAGAAAAAAGTCATTGGAAGGCCATGCATAATCTCGCTGAGCTTCATTTGCGCGGCGACGGGGTTGTCAGGGATACAAATAGAGCTATCGACCTATATATGGAGATGGTGAAGTTACAGGTGCCCTTGGGTTATTACGATATGGGTGTGATGACCCAGCGTGGCGTTGGAGTAGTGCAGTCCGAAAAAGACGCCATGATGTTTTTGCTGAAAGCTGGAGATATGGGTAGTCCACTAGCGCAGAGTAGGCTAGGCAATATATACATATACGAATTAAAGCGAATCAAGCTTGGTGAGTCTTATCTGCGATGTGCGGCACATCAGGATGATGCGGAAGCAAACTATGAGCTTGCGGCATATTACAAAATAGTTGATAGAAACTACCCGGTCGCCATGCATTACTATCAGCGTGCCGCTTCACTCGGTATGAAAAAAGGCGCGTTGCTAGTTGAAAACACTTTCACGGATGGCGAGTTTGGCTATGCAAAAAACCAAAGAGTAGTGAAAGCTTATAGCAATATCTCTAGTCAGCTATATAAAAATCCAGATCTGCGGTTTCCTGATTTAGCGAAAGATTATCCGCTGCCGCCACACCCTGTTCAGGGCTATCACGCCGATAAAGACATCAACTGGAAACCCACGGGACGTGATGACGACTACTAATCCTGCAACGAAATGAGAGACTCTGCGTCAGAAAAAAGCATCCCGCTCAAACTCGCGGTGCACAGGTTTTCGACTCAAGCATGTCCATGAAGGACTCGACGAATGAAGGAGCACTGTAATGCGTAAAACCTTGGGGATTTTGGCGGCTGTGTTGTTAGCCCTTTCGATATTCAGCGCAGTGCTGGGGCTGGGGGGGATCGCTGCTGGAGCGACTGGCAGCGGAAGCGTATCCAGCGGCCTTGATGTTGCCTTCACCGTGGCGTGGGTGCTGTTGGTCTTGAGCTTGTTAAGCGGCGTAGTCGCTATTTTTTGGCCGAAAGACAGTCGTCCGTAGAGCGGGGAAAGGATGGGTTTTCAGGCTGAACCCATCGCTCCCCCCCTGTTTGCTATTTCGCGTTGGCGCGATGCTCCGCCGGATTCGGTGAATCAATATGATCCAGCGCTCGCTCCACTAACAGATGCACACCGACCGCCATTCTGCTGAGTGCCAGTGCGACGGAGCGGCGTGAGCCTTCTACGCTGTCGGCCAGGTCGGCGGCGATGGCGCTGATGGACAGCAGGTCTTCCGAGGCGTTGGCCAGGACGGTTTCGGTGTGGACGTCGGGAGCGACGATGAAGAGGTCGCCATTGCGACGTTTAGGTTTTTTATCCGCAGGCGTGCCGAGGTGAAGATCGAGGGCGCGTTCGGCGGCTTCGTGGAGTTTTTTTGAATCTAAGGATTCGTAGGGGGATGTGTCTTCGTGTTCGGGGGGATTTGGTGTTGGCTTGATCATTAGGTATCTTCCGGAAATTGGAGCTGACACCGTTTCGCTCGCACTTCGAAAGAGGTGGCAACTGTGTATAGGTGTGCAAGACCGGTCCGGAACTCCGGCAGACCCGAAGGTCTCCCACACACAGTCGCCATAACGATTCGCGAGCATAAGAAAATGCTCGGTCAATAGCCATAACGAATGTGTTCCAGATCGGACTTGCACGTCCGTGTCACCGATTTGCGGCGACCACCAGAGACTATCGGTGATACCGAAGACTGCCTAGTTCACGGACAGCCCGGCGTGTTGAAGGAAATGTCCGAGAGGTTTGAGGGGATCAAGATCAAAAGATCGCAGCCTTCGGCAGCTCCTACAGATTGTGTTTCTTCGGGTGTAGGGAAGGTGACGCGGACGTCATGGGATGCATTCCTTTGCTGCGCGTGGGGACGATCAGGTCGGCGTGACTTGGTAGTCATCAGCGTCAAAAAAACCGGCATCTTCTTCTAACGCAACCAGACAGTGGTGTTCTTGCTTGAAGCCGCTACACTGCGCCGGCCGTTCATTTTCCTTTTGAGGCTGTGCGCATGAAATTTCGTTTTCTTCTGTGGATGCTGGGTTTGTTGATGGGTAAGGCCAGTCGGACTAATCCTGCGTTTCAGCAGCAGTTGGGTGACAAGGAGTTGGTGTTTCAGCTACAGACCCTGGACGGGAAAGTGGCGCGGCATTTCTTTGTGAAGGATCAGCGCATTACCAGCAAGTCGGGCGTGTATGCCGAGCCTGCGTTTGCGATTGCCTTTAAAGATGCAGCGTATGGCTTTGCCACGATGCAGGCGAAGAACAAGCAGTTGGCGTTTATGACGGGGATTCAGGATAAGTCGATTCAGATCAAGGGCAACCCGGCTCTGGTGATCTGGTTCCAGGGGTTGACCAAGTATTTGAAGCCGAGGAAGGCGAAGGCTAAGGCTTGAGTGGGTCAGTTGGACCGAGTTGGATTCTTCGCGAGCAAGCCCGCTCCCACATTTGACCGAGTGTGGGAGCGGGTTTTTTTATACCTGGGTGAATTGCGAAGCCAGTTCGCGTAGCAGCACTTCGGCTTCAAGCACTTTAGTGACGACGTCGTTGGCTTTGTCACGCGTCAAACCCACACGCTCCAACAACGCATCCGGAATGTCTTCATCCGGCCCAGACCCAATCCCGCGGCTACGCAGCAAACGTACCGCCAGGCACACGAGGTTGGGGTACTCGGCGTAATCGCCGTCGTAGCCCGGGTCGTGCTGGAAGCGCAGCGCAGTGGCCAGTTCTTCGGGCATGTCCCAGTAGCGCATCAGCCACGAGCCGATCTGTTCACGGCTGATGCCGAGCAGGTGTTGCTCGACGTAGCTGTGGCACAGGTGCGGGTTGACCTCCAGGTGGCGGCAGATCAGCGAGAAGTGCGGTGGGAACACGTGGGCCAGCAGCAAGTAGCCGAAGTTGTGCAGCAGGCCGGCGAGGTAGGTCAGGCCGGCTTCCGGGCGCTGGGCGCGGGGCATGGCGCGGGTCAGGCCTTCGATGACGGCGGCGGTGTAGATCGATTGCTGCCAGTACGGCGTGGTGTGTTGCGGATGGTCTTTTGGCAGGCTCAGGGTTTTGCCCAGGGCCAGGCCCAGCGCCAGGTTGATCACCAGGTCGAAGCCCAGCACCCGCACGATGGCGTCTTCTACTGAGCGAATCTTGCCCGGCGAGGCGTAGTACGGCGACGCCGCCCAGCTCACGACTTGTGCGGCCAGGGCCGGGTCGGTTTCGACGACGCCGGTGATGTCGTCGATGGTGGCGTTGGGGTCGACGCGCAGTTTGATGATTTTCTGCGCGGTCTCGGCCAGCGGCGGAATCTCGATGGTCTCTTCCAGGCGTTGCTGGATGCGCCGTGCGGTGAACGCTTGAACGGCCTGGGTGATTTCCTCGCGGTCATCGTGGGGGCGGTCGAGGTTCGGGCGAATGCTGATCAGCGCTTCGCCGAAGTTGGCGGCGCTGGCCTTGGTCAGCATGGTCTTGAAGTCTTCGCTGGTGATCTCCAGCAACACGCCCGGCTCGCCCGAGTTGATCAGCAACTTCGGCTCGCACAGCAGGCTTTCTTCATACAGGCACGGTGAGCTGGTGAGCGCCGGCATGCCGGGCAGCAGGCTCAGGTTGTGTTTGCCGAGCATTTTCACCAGGCGTTCGGTGGACACGGCGGTGAGGCGGCGGCCGGTCAGTTCGGCGAGGCGATTGAGGTCCAGCAATTGGCTCTGCGGGAACAGCACCATGAGCGTGCCCACGGCGTCATCAAGCAGAACAGCCTGCACTTTGCGTGCGGCGTTCAGGCCGTGATGGTCGAGGACTTCTTCGTAGGCGATACCCAATTTGCCCAGCATCAGCCGAATAACCGACGGAGCGTGCGGGGTGGCGGGTGCGAGGGCAACTTCGGTCATGGTCTGTATCCGTTTTAAAACAATGGCAGGAGTATAACCAGCTTGCTCAGAACGGTGGTTCAGAAACTGCGACGGTGCTCACACTTGGCCGTATTGCTGCCCATGACGTAGCCAGCGGTCGAGCAGCGGGCTGACGTGATCCGGCCAGCGTTCCAGCAGCGCCTGGGCGGCGTCGCGCACGGCGGGTAGCAGATCGGCGTCACGCATCAGGTCTGCGACCTTGAATTGCAGCAGGCCGGTCTGGCGCGTGCCGAGCATTTCGCCGGGGCCGCGCAGCTCGAGGTCTTTTTCAGCGATGACAAACCCGTCGTTGGTTTCGCGCATGATGCCCAAACGCTGACGACCGATCTGTGACAGCGGTGGATGGTAGAGCAGCACGCAGTGGCTGGCGGCGCTGCCCCGACCCACTCGACCGCGCAACTGGTGCAATTGCGCAAGCCCGAGGCGTTCTGGGTTTTCGATGATCATCAGGCTGGCGTTGGGCACGTCGACGCCGACTTCAATCACCGTGGTGGCGACCAGCAGTTGCAGGTTGCCGGCCTTGAATTCGGCCATGACCGCGGCTTTCTCGACGGGCTTCATGCGGCCGTGGATCAGCCCGACCTTCAACTCGCCGAGGGCGGCGGTGAGGTCTTCGTAAGTGGTTTCGGCGGCCTGGCAGGTCAGCTCTTCCGACTCTTCAATCAGCGTGCACACCCAATAGGCCTGACGCCCTTCGGCACAGGCGCCGCGCACCCGTTCGATGACTTCGACGCGCCGGGTATCGGTGATCAGCACGGTGTTCACCGGGGTTCGGCCGGGCGGTAGTTCGTCGAGGATCGAGGTGTCGAGGTCGGCGTAGGCGCTCATGGCCAGCGTCCGGGGAATCGGTGTGGCGGTCATGATCAGCTGATGCGGACACATCCGCCCGCCGACACCTTTCTGCCGCAACGCCAGCCGTTGCTGCACGCCGAAGCGGTGTTGTTCGTCGATGATCGCCAGTGCGAGGTTTTTGAACTGCACTTCGTCCTGGAACAGCGCGTGGGTGCCGACCACCATCGGTGCGCCGTTGGCAATCTGCTCCAGTGCGGCCACGCGGTTCTTGCCTTTGAGTTTGCCGGCCAGCCATGCGACTTCGATGCCCAGCGGTTCGAGCCAGCGCTTGAAGGTGATGAAGTGCTGCTCGGCGAGGATTTCGGTGGGCGCCATCAGCGCCACTTGATATCCGGCCTCCAAGGCCTGGAGGGCGGCGAGGGCTGCGACCACGGTTTTACCCGCGCCGACGTCGCCCTGAATAAGCCGCAGCATCGGTTCGTGCTGACTGAGGTCGTAGGCGATTTCGTTGCCGACCCGTTGCTGGGCGCCGGTCGGGGTGAAACCGAGGTTGGCCAGATACTGGGCCGGCAGTTTGCTGGCTTTCGGCATCGCCGGGGCGCGCAGGGAGCGCATGCTCTCACGCAGGCGCTGCTGGGACAGTTGATGGGTCAGCAGTTCTTCAAAGGCCAGACGGTGCTGCGCCCAGTGATGACCGAGGGCGAGTTCGTCGACATCGGCATCGGCCGGCGGGTGGTGCAGGTAGCGGATTGCATCGGCCAGCGGCGCCAGTTGATAGTCCCGCGCCAGTTCGTTCGGCAGCCAATCGGGCAGGCTGGTGGGGCCGAGCATCGTCAGGGTTTGCATGCACAGTTGGCGCAGACGCTGTTGGGTCAGGCCTTCGGTGAGCGGGTAAACCGGGGTCAGGGTTTCATCCACCGGCGGCGGCTCGTCGCCGGTGATGGCGCGGTATTCCGGGTGGTAGATTTCCAGCCCCGACGCGCCGGGCCGTGCTTCGCCGTAGCAGCGAATCCGCGTACCGCGTTTGAGGCCTTCTTTCTGGGCGTTGCTGAAATGGTAGAAACGCAGGCTGAGCCCGCCGGTGCTGTCCTGCAGACGAACAACGAGGCTGCGGCGGCGGCCCATGACCACATCGGCGCCGCTGACGGTGCCTTCGATCACGGCGTCTTGCCCGGGTCGTAAATGGCCGATCGGGACCACGCGCGTGCGGTCCTGATAGCGCAACGGCAGGTGAAAAAGCACGTCCTGGAGATTCTCCAGGCCGACCTTGGCCAATTTCTCGGCCATGGCTTCGCCGACACCCTTGAGTGCCGTCACCGACACTTGCGACAACTCGGTCATGGCAGCGACTTAGGCCGCAACCACCGGTGCTTGCGGCTTGGCCACTGAGCACAGGCGAATGGAGTCAGCGAGGATTTCAATCGCCTTCGGCCGCGGGAAGCTCGCGCGCCAGGCGATGGCCACGGTGCGGAACGGCACCGGAGGCGTCAGTGGACGCACTTCGATCACGCCGGGGGCGTAGTGATGGCTGTCGACCGCCGACAGCGGCAGGATCGAGATACCCAGGCCGGACGCAACCATGTGGCGGATGGTTTCCAGGGAGCTGGATTCCACCGTGGTGTGCTTGGCGCCGTCGTTGCCTTTGGCCAGGGTCGGGCAGGCTTCCAGCACTTGATCGCGGAAGCAGTGGCCTTCGCCGAGCAGCAGCAGGCTCTTGTCGTTGAGCAGGGCGGCGTCGATGGATTCTTTTTGGGTCCACGGGTGCTGGGCCGGCATCAGGACGTAGAACGGTTCGTCGTAGAGCTGCAGGGTCAGCACGTCAGCTTCGTTGAACGGCAGGGCGATGATGATCGCGTCGAGCTCGCCGTTGCGCAGTTTGTCGCGCAGCACGTGGGTGAAGTTTTCTTCGATGTACAACGGCATCTGCGGGGCGACCCGGTGCAGTTGTGGAATCAGGTGCGGAAACAGGTACGGGCCGACGGTGTAGATGGCGCCGACTTTCAGCGGTGCGGTCAGCTGGTTCTTGCCGGCCTGGGCCAATTCGCGGATGCCTTGGGCTTGTTCCAGCACTTTCTGCGCCTGGGCGACAATGCCTTCGCCGACCGGGGTCAGGCGCACGGCACTCTTGCTGCGCTCGAAAATCAGCACACCGAGTTCGTCTTCAAGCTTTTTCACGCCCACCGACAGGGTCGGCTGGCTGACATGGCAACGCTCGGCCGCGTGGCCGAAGTGCTGCTCTTGGGCGAGGGTAACGATGTAGCGTAATTCTGTAAGAGTCATAGCAAGCGTCCATGAAGTTGCGAGCCAAGCATACCGGCTGCAATCGATAGACGCACGTTATCAGACTGAGTGTGTTGAGTGACACAGGGCAAAGCAGGTTTGCCGCTGGCGGATATGCAAAAGGCACCTTTTCGGGTGCCTTCCTCGGATGTTGTAGCCGCCGCAGAACCTGTGGGAGCGAGCTTGCTCGCGATGAGGCAATAACATTCAACATCTTCATTGACTGTAACTCCGCCATCGCGAGCAAGCTCGCTCCCACATGGGGATCTGCGGTGGTTTAACGTCGGCGTTTTTCCAGCGAGTAAACAAACGGTGCAACGATTTCGATGGCGCCATTGGTCAACATGTCAGCCGGTGGCTTGGGCAGCGGTTGGGCGCGGCGGATCATTTCCAGGGTGGCCCGGTCCAGATCGGCAGTGCCAGAGGCGCCCACCAGTTCGAACGACAACACGTTACCTTCAGCATCCACCACGAAGCGCAGACGGTTCATGCCTTCCTTGCCCCGCGCCTGCGCACTGGCCGGGTACTTCTTGTACTTGGCCAAGTGAGCGAGCAGGGTGCCTTGCCAGCTGGCCTTCGCCGCTTGCTGCGCCGGTGATGGGCCCGGTGCCGGCTGAGCGGATTTCTCCGTTGGCGCCTGAGTCGGTTGCGCGTCGCTCGGTTTTTCCTCAGACGGCTTCTCTTTAGGCGGTTCCGGCTTTTTCTCCACAGGCTTGGGCGGTTGAGGCTTTGGCTTGGGTTTGACCGGTTTCGGCACGGCGATCTCGGCTTTCGGCACTTCAGCCAGTTTCGGTATCGGCAGTTCTTCCACCGGGGCGGGTGGCTGTGGCGGCGTTATGACCTTCGGCGGTGCCGGCGGTGGCGGTGCCGGAACCGGCGCCAACTCGACCATCATCGCCTGTGGCGGCAGCTCGATCGGTGGGCGCGACGTCCAGTTCAGCGCCAGCGCAATGGCCAGCGCATGGACGCCCAGCACCACGGCCAGGCTCGCGCTGTAACGCGTCAGCTTTTGGCGCGTCGTGATCATTTCTTGACTGCCGTCTCGAGTCCGACCAGGCCCACCTTCAGGTAACCGGCAGAGCGCAGGTTGTCCATCACGCTCATCAGGTCGCCGTAATCCACGCCTTTATCGGCCTGGAAGAAGATCGTCGTGTCTTTCTTGCCTTTGGTCCTGGCGTCGAGGGTGGCGCCGAGTGCTTCGGCCTTCACTTCGTCTTCGCCGAGGAACAGGCGTTGGTCTGCCTTGACGCTGAGGAACACCGGTTTCTCTGGTCGTGGCGCCGGTTTGGCGCTGGAAGCGGGCAGGTCGACCTTGATGTCCACGGTGGCGAGTGGGGCCGCCACCATGAAGATGATCAACAGCACCAGCATCACGTCGATGAACGGTGTGACGTTGATTTCGTGGTTCTCGGCCAGATCGTCGTCTGCGCCTTCTTTCAAATGCAAGCCCATGGCTGATTACCCCACTTTCACCATGTGCGGTTGCGAGCTGCGCTCGGTGGTCGGCAGGTGATCGAGGTCACGGCTGACCAGCAGCAGGACTTCTGCCGAAGCGTCGGACACTTGGGCCTTGTAACCTGCGATGGAGCGGGCAAAGACGTTGTAGATCACGACGGCCGGAATCGCTGCAACCAGACCCAACGCGGTTGCCAGCAGGGCTTCGGCGATGCCGGGAGCCACGACGGCGAGGTTGGTGGTCTGGGTTTTGGCGATGCCGATAAAGCTGTTCATGATGCCCCACACGGTACCGAACAGGCCGACGAACGGCGCGGTAGAGCCGATGGTGGCGAGCACGCCGGTGCCGCTGCTCATATTACGACCGCAGGCTGCAACCAGACGCTCAAGGCGGAAGGCGACGCGTTCCTTGATGCCTTCTTTCTCGCGGCTGTTGACCGACAAGCGCATCTCTTCCAGGGCGTCATGCACCAGCAAATTGGCGAGGGTGCCTTGCTTGGTGGCGGTCACACTGGCTTCTTTAAGGGTGGTGGCTTTTTTCAGGTGGACGATTTCGGTGCGCAGACGACGCTTGGCGCCCATCAGCTCGAAACCCTTGGCGATCCAGATCGTCCAGGTGATGATCGAGGCGATGGCCAGACCGATCATCACGATTTTCACGATGATGTCGGCGTTCTGGTACATGCCCCACGGCGACAGGTCGTGGGCCATGCCCAGAGTGTTGTCGGCTTCGAGGGCTTCCGGAACGTCTTCGGCGGTGGTGTCAACGGCTTGGGCCGGGTCGGTCGCAGCCGGGGTAACGGCCGGTGCGGCGTGATCGGCAGGAGCTGGAGCAACAGTGGCTGCCGGAGCGGCTGGCGCTTGTGCGTCAGCGAAAGCGGCGGTCGGCGCCAGCATCAGGCTGAGCAGCAGGGCGGCCACCGCGCTCCAGGCGCGAGGTCGTTTGGTTGGCGAAGCGGGGAATTGATTGCGTGTCATGCTGGCCGGACCTGAGAGAAAAAGACGGTAAATGTTCTTCCAGGCCTCGTGAGGCCGAGAACAAAAGTGGCAGGCATTATTGCAAGTAATTCTTGTTAACAAAAGTAATAGAGTATCTTTTTTTCCTTCATTGCTAGCCGCTCGTCCTTTGCCGGCGCTAGTCTGTGCCTTTCCAATGGGAGTTTTCTGATGTCCGCGCCTTCTGTTTTGATCGCCGGCTGCGGTGATGTTGGTAGTCGTCTGGCCACGCAATTGCTGGCTGGCGGATGGGAGGTTCACGGCTTGCGGCGTGATGTCTCGCGTCTGCCAAAGGGCGTGATCGGCGTTGCCGGTGATTTGTTCAATGAAGACTGTCCAGAGACCTGGCCAGTCGGTGCGGTGGATTACCTGGTGTATTGCGCGGCCGCCACCGATCACGATGAAGCCGGTTATCGCGCCGCTTATGTGCAGGGCTTGCAGCATGTTCTGGAATGGCTGAACGACTACGGGCAGGTGCCCAATCGCCTGCTGTTCGTTTCCAGCAGCAGTGTGTATGGCCAGCAGGATGGCGAGTGGGTCGATGAGACTTCGCCGACCATTGCAACAGGCTATTCGGGTCGATTGATGCTAGAGGCGGAGCAAGTGGCGCTCGATAGCGGCATCCCGGCCAGCATCGTGCGTTTGACCGGCATTTACGCCCCGGGCCGCGAATGGTTGCTGACACAGGTGCGTCGAGGTTATCGCGTGGCCATCGATCCACCGTTGTACGGCAATCGCATTCACGCCGACGATGCGGCGGGGTTGATGGCGTTTCTGCTTGAGGCTGATCATCGCGGCGTGGCGCTGGATAACGTCTACATCGGTGTGGATGATGCGCCTGCGCCGCTGGCCGAAGTGGTGGGCTGGTTGCGTGAGTATCTGGGCGTGACCGAATGGGCCGAAGACGCGAGCGTGCGTCGCACGGGCAGTAAGCAATGCAGCAATGCTCGGGCGAAAGCCTTGGGCTGGACGCCGAAGTACCCAAGTTACCGCGAAGGTTATGCTGCGATACTTGCCCAGGGGAGCGGAGCGAGTCTCTAAACAACAGGCGCCTGCGGGCGCCTTTGTTTTTGAGTCATTGTTTTACCAGCAGCCACTGGCGTGGGCCGGGGGTGAAGTGGGGGATTTCGTCTGGCCGGGATTGATTGATTGCCAGGAAAATCTCCAGTTGCTTGCCTTTGCGAACGAAAATCCATGTGGCATTCAGGTCGTCCGTGCCCAGGGCCAAGGTGTCATTGCCTGCGCCTTGGCTGGCGCAATCACCGTCCAGGCATAACTCGTATCGATCGGTTCCCGGTAATCCTGAAACATGGCCATCTTCCGTAAACACGACCATTTGGCCTGTTCCGTGACTGTCGATGATTTTCCACTGCCCGCCCATATAAGCAGCGTTCAGGGCTTTCCTGAAGGTGCTACCCCACTTTGCATGCGTTTTGGCGGTCTTGCTGGGGCGACTGAACACCTGCTGGGGGAAGTGCTCCTTGGCCAGTTGAGTCAGTCGCTTGCCATCCAGGCGCAGCCCGTCAGTGCCGTAGCCGTTGTAGTCGACGGTCCAGGCATTGGATGACTTTTGCAGCAGTTGGCCTTCAGCTCTCTCAAAACCGCTGCTCACTTGCGCCTTGCCGGTGCGGGTGTTGATGTCCCATTCCAGATTCCGGCCGTGGGTGTTTAAGGATTCATGTAAAGACTGGCCTTGGGCCGCTGCATCGATGGCCGCCTGATTGATCCAGATACCGCTGATATCCGTTTCTGCGGGCATGGCGGTACAGCCGCCGAGCAGTAATAGGCCAAGGATAAGCAGTGGGCGCATGATCAATCCTTGAACGGGGGGCAAAGAATTCGACGGTGCAGGCTAAAGAAAAAGGAGCCCGCAGGCTCCTGTATTCTGTATCACTGTTTTTCCAGCAACCACTTGCGATCACCCGGCGTGAACGATGGCATCTCGTCCGCCTGAGCGGTGTTCATGGTCTGGAAAATCTCCAGTTCCTTGCCCTTGCGCGCAAAGATCCAGGTGTTGCCCTGGCCGTTGAGTTGCAGCCACATGTTGTCGTTGCCGCCGCTCATCGATGCGCAATCGCCCGCCAGACACAGGGCATAGCGATCCGCCCCCGGCAGGCCGGCAACCTGGCCGTCAGCCTGGAATTGCACGGTATTGCCTTCACCGGGACCGCTGACAACTTTCCAGCTGCCGCCCATGTAGGCCGAATACAGTGCGCGTTCGAAACTGGCACCCATCGGTGCGCCGTCCGGCACCGTAACCTGCGCGCGGTCGAAGACTTGCTCAGGCTCATTGTCGCTGGCGACCTGGCTCAGTTGCTTGCCGTCACGCTTCAACTCGCTGGCGGAGCTGCCATAAAAGTCGACCTTCCAGGCGCCGGAGGCTTCGCCCAGCAGCTTGCCGTCGACGTTTTCAAAACCGTTGGTGTAGCGGGCCTGGCCGGCCTTGGTGTTGACGTCCCATTCCAGGTTCGGGCCATAGGCCTGGAGCGCTTCGCGCAGGGGGCCGCCTTTGGCTGCAGCATCGATCGCCACCTGATTGATCCAGGTGCCGCTGATGTCACGGTCGGCAGGTTTGCTGGCACAACCGCCCAAGAGTAGGGCGACCAGCGAGAGAGCTAGCGCTTGGCGCATGGTGGAATCCTTTCAAAACGAAGACGGCGCAGCCTTTAAAGCTGCGCCGGACGCATTACTCGATGACCAGAATGGCATCCATCTCAACCTGCGAACCCTTTGGCAGGGCTGCTACGCCGATGGCGGCGCGGGCAGGGTAAGGCTGGTCAAAGTACTTGCCCATGATCTCGTTGACCTTGGCGAAGTGGCTCAGGTCGGTGAGAAAAATGTTCAGTTTGACGATGTCTTTGAACGAGCCGCCGGCCGCTTCGGCCACGGCTTTGAGGTTCTCGAACACCTGGACGGTCTGGGCTTCGAAGCCTTCAACCAGTTCCATGGTTTTTGGGTCCAGAGGAATTTGACCCGACATGTAAACGGTGTTGCCGGCCTTGATCGCCTGGGAGTAAGTGCCGATGGCGGCCGGGGCCTTGTCGCTGGTGATAACTGTTTTGGTCATGAATGACTCCTTGTAATGAGTGGCTTACGCACGCATGCGAGTGATGCGAATCACCCCGGTCAGGGCGCGCAGTTTCTTGATCACGCGGGCCAGGTGCACACGGTCGTGCACGCTGACCACCAGTTGGACCACGCTGATGCGACCATCGCGTTCGTCCATGCTGATTTTTTCGATATTGCCGTCGGCCGCGTTGACGCTGCTGGCCAGCAGAGCGATCAGGCCGCGCTGGTGTTCCAGCTCGACGCGCAGCTCGACATTGAATTCGCCGGTGACATCCTTGGCCCACGAAAGCTGGATGCATTTTTCCGGGTTGTGGCGGATTTCGCTGATGTTGCGGCAGTTGTCCAGGTGCACGACCATGCCTTTGCCTGCGGACAGGTGGCCGACAATCGGGTCGCCCGGGATTGGTGTGCAGCACTTGGCGTAACTGAGCACCAGGCCTTCGGTGCCGCGAATTGCCAGCGGACCTTCCGCGCTTGGCAGCTGTTCGCCTTCGCCGAGCAGGCGGCGGGCGACCACGTAAGCCATGCGATTGCCCAACCCGATGTCTTCAAGCAGGTCTTCGATCAATTCCAGGCGGTACTCGGTGAGCATCGCCTTGACGCGCTCGGCTGCGACTTTCTCCAGCGAGCTGTCGAAACCGTTGAGGACCTTGTTCAGCAGGCGTTCGCCGAGGCTGATGGATTCGGAGCGGCGTTGCAGTTTCAGCGCATGGCGGATGTGGGTCCGCGCCTTGCCGGTGACCACGAAGTTAAGCCATGCCGGGTTCGGTCGCGCGCCGGGGGCGCTGACGATCTCGACCGTGGAGCCGCTTTGCAGCGGTTCGGACAGCGGTGCGAGTCGACGATTGATCCGACAGGCAATGCAGCTGTTGCCCACGTCGGTGTGCACTGCGTAGGCGAAATCGACCGCTGTAGAGCCTTTGGGCAGCTCCATGATCCGGCCTTTGGGCGTGAACACGTAGACCTCGTCCGGGAACAGGTCGATCTTCACGCTCTCGATGAATTCCAGCGAGTTGCCGGCCCGTTGCTGCATCTCCAGCACGCCTTTGACCCACTGCCGGGCGCGAGCGTGAGTGCCTTTTGGCTGCTCGTCGCCGCTGGATTTGTACAGCCAATGGGCGGCGATGCCGTTGTTGGCCATCTCTTCCATTTCACGGGTGCGGATCTGAATCTCGATCGGAACACCGTGCATGCCGAACAACGTGGTGTGCAGCGACTGGTAGCCGTTGGCCTTGGGGATCGCGATGTAATCCTTGAAGCGACCTGGCAACGGTTTGTACAAATTATGCACAGCACCCAGTACGCGATAGCAGGTATCGACCTTGTCGACGATGATCCGGAACGCATAGACGTCCATGATCTCGTTGAAGGCCCGACGCTTGCCGCGCATTTTCTTGTAGATGCCGTAGAGGTGTTTCTGACGACCGCTGACCTCGCCCTGAATGCCGTCGATGGCCAGGCAGTGGCTGAGTGATTCTTCGATCTTATTGACGATTTCCTTGCGGTTGCCCCGGGCGCGTTTGACCGCCTGGTTGATCCGTGCGGAACGCATCGGGTGCATCGCCTTGAAGCCGAGGTCTTCGAATTCTATGCGGATGGCGTGCATGCCCAGCCGGTTGGCAATAGGCGCATAGATTTCCAGGGTTTCCTTGGCGATCCGTCGGCGTTTTTCGCCGGACAGGACTTCCAGGGTCCGCATGTTGTGCAGGCGATCAGCCAGTTTGACCAGGATCACGCGAATGTCGCGGGCCATGGCCATGGCCATCTTCTGGAAGTTTTCGGCCTGGGCTTCGGCCTTGGTCTCGAAGTTCATCTGGGTCAGTTTGCTGACCCCGTCGACCAGTTCGGCCACGGTTTCGCCGAATTGCGCTTGCAGCGCTTCCTTGGCAATACCGGTGTCTTCGATCACGTCATGCAGCATCGCAGCCATCAGGCTCTGATGGTCCATGTGCATGTCGGCAAGAATATTCGCAACCGCGAGTGGGTGCGTGACGTACGCCTCACCGCTACGGCGGCGTTGGCCGTCGTGGGCTTGTTCGGCGTAGAAGTACGCTCGGCGGACCAGGTTGACCTGGTCCTTGCCGAGGTAGGTCGATAAGCGATCGGCGAGGGCGTCTATGCTCGGCATGATGAAACCTGCCGTTCGCTGTGACCCCGCGCCGTGCTACGTCGACCAGGCATGGCTTAGACTGCCTCGTTGGACTCGTCCTCGAACGCTGCGAACAGCGGTTCGTCTTCGACGATTTCAGCGTTGGCGATGAACTCGTAGCTCATCAGGCCTTCAGCGATTTCACGCAAGGCTACAACGGTAGGCTTGTCGTTTTCCCACTGAACCAGTGGCTCTTTGCCGCCGGTGGCCAGTTGACGGGCACGCTTGGTAGACAGCATGACCAGCTCAAAGCGGTTTTCCACGTGGTTTAGGCAATCTTCAACGGTTACGCGGGCCATGGTATTCCTCGGAGCGAATGCAATATGCGCGCTGCCCGGTTGGGCGAGCGGACTCAACAGTTTAAAAAATCACCAGCGATTAGGGAAGCGCTGATTTTTTGACCAAGCCCTTCAACGCGCTGCAAGTGCCAATGTAAAGCCCTTGCAACGGTTTTGGGAAGAGCTGTTTAGCCGAGCAATTCGGCCAAAAGTTTTCCGTTACGCTGCTGCTGACGCTTCTGATGCAGCTGATTGGCACGGAAAATCGCCTGCAAATCGCGCAGTGCGTGGGCGAAATCGTCGTTGATGATCAGATAATCGTAGTCGACGTAGTGGCTCATTTCGCTGACGGCTTCGCGCATCCGGCCATCGATGATCTCGTCGCTGTCCTGGCCGCGATTAGTCAGGCGCTGGTGCAAGGCTTGCAGAGACGGCGGCAGAATGAAGATCGAACGAGCCTGGGGCATCAACTTGCGCACTTGTTCTGCACCCTGCCAGTCGATTTCCAGAATCAGGTCGTGGCCTTCGTCCAGGGTCTGCTGCAAATGGCTTTGCGAGGTGCCGTAGAGATTGCCGAACACTTCGGCGCGCTCGAGGAAATCCCCATGCTCGATCATCTTCACGAACTCGCTGCGTTCGACGAAGTGATAGTTCACGCCGTTCACTTCACCGGGGCGCATGGCGCGGGTGGTGTGGGAGACGGAGACGCGGATCTCCTGATCAGCGTCGGTCAGGGCCTTGACCAGGCTGCTCTTGCCCGCGCCCGAAGGTGCGGAAATGATGTACAGGGTGCCGGTGCTGTGGGTCATGTCAGGGTTGCCTTACTCAATATTCTGCACTTGTTCGCGCATCTGCTCGATCAACACTTTGAGGTTGACCGCCGCCTGGGTGCTGCGCGGGTCGAAGGCTTTGGAGCCCAGTGTGTTGGCTTCGCGGTTGAGCTCTTGCATCAGGAAGTCCAGGCGCCGACCGGCAGCGCCACCGGATTTGAGCACCCGGCGAACTTCGATGATGTGAGTGCTCAGGCGATCCAGTTCTTCGGCGACGTCGCTCTTTTGCGCGAGCATGACCATTTCCTGCTCCAGCCGCTGCGGGTCCATCTCGGCCTTCATATCGGCAAAGCGGTCGAGCACTTTCTGGCGCTGGGTGGCGAGCATCTGCGGGACCAGTTCACGCAGGGTCACCACATCTTCTTCAATAGAGGTCAGGCGATCGTTGATCAACCGTGCCAGCTCCGCGCCTTCGCGCTCGCGGCCGGCCTTGAGTTCTTTCAGGCCTTCGTTGAACAGCGCCAGAGCTTCGGCATTCAGCGCTTGCGGGTCAGTCGCATCGCCCACCAGCACACCGGGCCAGGCCAGCACTTCCAGCGGGTTCAGCGCGGCCGGATTTTTGATCAGGCTGGCGATGGTCTCGGCAGCGGCGACCAATTGCGCGGCGCGCTCGCGGTCCACTTGCAGTGGTTTGTCGGTATTTTCTTCGGTGAAGCGCAGGGTGCATTCGAGCTTGCCGCGCGAGATTCCCTGGCGCAGTGCTTCGCGGACCGCGCCTTCGAGGTCGCGAAAGGACTCCGGCAGACGCAGATGCGGCTCCAGGTAGCGGCTGTTGACCGAGCGCAGTTCCCAGCTCAGGGTGCCTTGGGCGCCGGCTTTTTCGACGCGGGCAAAGGCGGTCATGCTGTGCACCATGGAGGTACCTCGCAATGCAGGTTCATGCAATACCAAAGGTTTCGCAGGCCTGATCTATATGAATTTAAGCCCAGAGGCAGCAAAGGCGCAGGATTGTAGCGCAGTGGGGCGAATGCGCCCAAACACACGGTGTGACAAAGGGCTGCAGGTCGTCGGCAAAGCGCTGTTCAGGGCCTTCAGTCGTCGGGGGATTTTTTAGAAGTGCCCACTCGTGGCCCTGCGGCTCTATAATGCTCCGCAGTTTTCCGTCCCCCGTACAGGTATTCCCTATGAAACGTCCAAGTGGTCGCGCTGCCGATCAGCTCCGCTCGATCCGCATTACCCGCAACTACACCAAACACGCCGAGGGATCTGTACTGGTCGAGTTCGGTGATACCAAAGTCATCTGCACCGTCAGCGTCGAGAACGGCGTGCCGCGTTTCCTCAAAGGTCAGGGCCAAGGCTGGTTGACCGCTGAATACGGCATGCTGCCGCGCGCCACTGGCGAGCGTAACCAGCGTGAAGCGAGTCGCGGCAAACAAGGCGGCCGCACCCTGGAAATCCAGCGTCTGATCGGTCGTTCCCTGCGCGCTTCGCTGGACATGTCCAAGCTGGGCGACGTCACCCTGTACGTCGACTGCGACGTGATCCAGGCGGACGGCGGCACCCGTACCGCGTCCATCACCGGCGCCATGGTTGCACTGGTCGATGCCTTGAAAGTGATCAAGAAGCGCGGCGGCCTGAAAGGCGGCGACCCGCTGAAGCAAATGATCGCTGCCGTATCGGTGGGCATGTACCAAGGCGAGCCAGTACTTGACCTCGACTACCTGGAAGATTCGGCCGCCGAGACCGACCTGAACGTGGTGATGACCAGCACTGGCGGCTTCATCGAAGTCCAGGGCACTGCCGAAGGCGCTCCGTTCCAGCCGGAAGAGCTGAACGCTATGCTTGAGTTGGCGAAGAAAGGCATGACCGAAATCTTCGAACTGCAAAAGGCTGCACTGGCCGACTGATTGGACCGCTCCACGCAAGGAGGACGCCATGAGTGACGAGCAACAGCTGCTTCCCACACCGAGCAAAGAGGTTCGGCAGTGGGCAATGTTTTGTCACCTGTCCGCCTTGCTGGGGATCTGGGTTCCATTCGGTACGTTGATCGGACCGCTGATTCTCTGGCAGATGAAGCGCGAGATGGATCCGTTTGTTGATGCTCAAGGCAAGGAGGCGCTGAACTTTCAGATCACCGTCGCCATTGCCTCCGCCATCTGCTTCTTGTTGATGGTGGTGATCGTCGGGTTCTTCCTGTTTGGTCTGTTGGCGATCGGTGCGCTGGTGCTGACGATCATCGGCGGCGTGAAGGCCAATGAAGGGGTGCCTTATCGGTATCCGTTCACCTGGCGGTTGATCAAATAAATCGTTGTCCACAAAAAAGCCGACAGAGATGTCGGCTTTTTTGTGTGTGCGGAACGACGCTTAGATGGTCAGCGTCCAGTCGTAGTCCACGATCAGCGGAGCGTGCTGCGAGAACCGTGGCTGACGTGGCAAGCGTGCGCTGCGTACGAAGCGACGCAGGCCCGGAGTCAGCAACTGATAGTCGAAACGCCAACCGAGGTTGAGCATTTCAGCCTGTTCGTTATCCGGCCACCAGCTGTACTGGTCACCTTCACGGCTGACTTCACGCAGGGCATCGACATAGCCCATGTTGCCGACAATCTCGTCCATCCAGGCACGTTCAGGTGCCAGGAAGCCCGGGGATTGCTGGCTGTCACGCCAGTTCTTGATATCCAGCTTCTGTTGCGCCACGTACAGCGAGCCACAGTAAATGTACTCGCGACGTTTGCGTCGCTGTTTATCCAGATAACGGGCGAAATCGTCCATTAGCTTGAACTTCTGGTTCAAGTCTTCATCGCCGTTCTGCCCCGAAGGGAGCAGTAAGGTCGCGATGCTGACCTTGTCGAAATCGGCTTGCAGGTAGCGCCCGTAGCGGTCGGCTGTCTCGAAGCCGAGACCGCTGATGACTGCCTTCGGTTGCAGCCGCGAATACAAAGCCACGCCACCTTGGGCGGGAACTTCGGCTTCGCAGGCATAAAGGAAGTAGCCATCCAGTTGGAAAGCTGGATCGTCCAGTTCAAAGGCGGAGGCGCGGGTGTCCTGCAGGCAGATGACGTCGGCATTCTGTGCTTGCAGCCAACTGAGCAACCCTCGCTCCACTGCAGCCTGAATACCATTGACGTTCACACTGATGATCCGCATAAATGGCCCCAAAAATCGCGTGCGTGTATGATACACGGCGTCAACCTAATTAGCTAAAGCCGTGGTATTTGGGGTTTTTTTCATGCAAGCGTATCAGCGCGATTTCATTCGTTTTGCCATCGATCGCGGCGTTTTGCGCTTCGGCGAGTTCACCCTGAAGTCCGGACGCACCAGTCCTTACTTCTTCAATGCCGGCCTGTTCAACTCGGGTTCGGCCCTTGCACAGCTGGGTCGTTTCTACGCGGCGGCCATCGTCGAGAGCGGCATTTCGTTCGACGTACTGTTCGGCCCGGCCTACAAAGGCATCCCTTTGGCGGCGACCACCGCAGTGGCCCTGGCCGAACATCATGGCCGTGATTTGCCATGGTGCTTCAACCGCAAGGAAGCCAAGGCTCACGGCGAAGGCGGCAGTCTGGTCGGCGCACCGTTGACCGGCGACGTGCTGATCATCGACGACGTGATCACCGCAGGCACTGCCATCCGTGAAGTGATGCAGATCATCGCTTCCCAGGACGGCGCCAAAGCTGCGGGCGTGCTCATCGCCCTGAACCGTCAGGAGCGTGGCAACGGCGAGTTGTCGGCCATCCAGGAAGTGGAGCGTGACTTCGGCATTCCGGTGATCAGCATTGTTTCGCTGAACCAGGTGCTCGAATTCCTGGCTGACGATCCGCAGCTCAAGCAACACCTGCCGGCGGTTGAAGCCTACCGCGCGCAGTTCGGCGTCTAACCACAATCCCACAGGGTTGTGTAGGCCAAAAAGACCCCGCTCAGTCGGCCTGAGCGGGGTCTTTTTTTGTCGTCAGTGCAGTCTTCGCCATTTTCCGATTAGTTTTAGTACCAATCCCAGGTTGAACAGCGCAAACACCATGAGTGCGAACGCAACCATCACGTAAAGCGTGCGATCCACGTCAAAGTCCCAAAGATTCAGTGTGCTGCTGCCCATGATCCTCACGGCAGCAGGCAAGTTGACGTAAAACAGCGCCAGGAAGGCGCTGGTCAGAGGGAGGGCACAGGCGAACAAAACGTTCGTTACCTTTTTTCGGCTTCGTTTTCTGGCGAGCGGACCAGATTGGCTTTCATCCAGCTCCAGTGCTTCATGCAGCCTCGGCCACGCCAGGTTGAACATGAAGGTGGTCAAGGTCAGCAGCAATCCACTGACCGCCACGATGTCACTGAACGGCATTGATCCCCAGCGTGGCGCAGAGCAGGTCGTGGGAATCCTCACTGATCTCGAACTGCCCGGCGCTGCCTTTACGTTTTGTGATGGGTTTGAAGGTCGGTTGGTTCTGTGTGATCAGCATGTTCAGCTCATCACGAATGACGTCCGAACTGATCACCACCAGGTACACCGTCTGCGCATGTTCCGCAGACTCGATCACGGCTCGCATGCTGTGCTGCAGAATATCGTCCAGCTGATTACGAAAGCGCGAAACCGTGTTTTTCAGCAGGGTTTTGCTTTGGCTCTGGGTCAGTTGAAAAATCGTCGATATCTGAGATTCGGTCGGCAATGTCTGCCCGAAGTAGCTTTGAATCAGATACAGCAAGCGGTCCTGTTTCGCTTCATCGGCCCGACTCGGCATGCCGCCCTCTACCAGCATTTTCAAGTATTCGGTCAGGCTCGCCTTGGCGATACGTTGCAGGGCGTGGGCGATTTCGTGGTCGGTGATCCTCAAGGTCTTTTTGACCGGCTCCCTTTGCTCAAGGTCGAATACCTGGGCGTCAATCGTGAACGAGATCTGCATGGTTCAAACCCCCGCGATTACTTGGAAGGCTTGTTTGGATACGGATCTGCCACGGCGTCACCTTGGCCAGTCAGGATATTCCAGCCATTAAGTACGTGGGTGCTGGGTTTGAAGTCTGGGCACGGCGGAAGCGAAGTCTTTGACTGATTGGTGTATTCGCGCCCGCAATCTGCGCACTCGTAAGTGCCTGCTGAAACATCACTGCCGTAGGGAACGTGGTCTTTTTTCATGGGGAAGATCTCCTGTGGATACAGGGAAGATCCTATGCGGACTAATGCTGGCTGGATGTCGGATGTTTCGCTTAGTCAGGTCAGACATTTCCTGCGCGCATAAAAAAGATCGCAGACTTCGTCAGCTCCTACGGAATATTCGTACATCCGTAGGTGCCGCAGAAGGGTGCGATCTTTTGACGTTCTTGAATCAGTGACGCTTGCGATTGCTGATCAAGGTACCCACACCGGTGTCGGTGAAGATTTCCAGAAGAATCGCATTCGGCACACGACCATCGATGATCAACGAACTGCCCACGCCACCTTGCACGGCTTCCAGCGCGCAACGGATCTTCGGCAGCATGCCGCCGTAGATGGTGCCGTCGGCGATCAAGTCGTCGACCTGTTGGGTGGTCAGGCCGGTCAGGACCGTGCCCGACTTGTCCATCAGGCCGGCGATGTTGGTCAGCAGCATCAGCTTTTCAGCTTTCAGCGCTTCGGCAACTTTACCGGCCACCAGGTCGGCGTTGATGTTGTAAGACTCGCCGTTGGCGCCGACACCGATTGGCGCGATCACCGGGATGAAGTCACCTTTGACCAGCAGGTTCAGCAGGTCGGTGTTGATTCCGACCACTTCGCCCACCTGGCCGATGTCGATGATTTCCGGTTGGGTCATCTCCGGCGTCTGGCGGGTCACGGTGAGCTTTTTCGCACGAATCAGCTCGGCGTCTTTACCGGTCAGGCCGATGGCGCTACCGCCATGACGGTTGATCAGGTTGACGATGTCCTTGTTCACCTGGCCGCCGAGGACCATTTCCACCACGTCCATGGTTTGCGCGTCAGTGACGCGCATGCCATCGATGAAGTGGCTCTCGATCGACAAACGCTTGAGCAGGTCGCCGATTTGCGGGCCGCCGCCGTGAACCACTACCGGGTTTATGCCGACAGCCTTCATCAGCACGATGTCGCGGGCGAAGCCGGTTTTCAGCTCCTCGCTTTCCATCGCGTTGCCGCCGTATTTGATCACCAGCGTCTTGCCGACATAGCGGCGAATGTAAGGCAGCGCTTCGGACAGGACCTTGGCGGTGTTGGCGGCGGCTTCGCGTTCGAGGGTCATTCAGGGCTCCGGGTACTTCAGAAGATCAAAACGGTAATTGGAGATCAGGTGCAACACGCTTCAACTGGACTTTGAATACGTCCTTGATGCGCTGCAGTTCAGCCTCGTCATCAGCCTCGAAACGCAGCACCAGCACCGGTGTGGTGTTGGACGCGCGAACCAGGCCCCAGCCTTTGGCGTAGTCGACTCGCACGCCGTCGATGGTGGTCAGGTCGGCGCCTTCGCCCCACTTCGCGTCGTGCAGAGCATCAATGATGCTGAATTTGCTCTCTTCGGTCACATGGATATTGATTTCCGGCGTAGAAATATCGTTCGGGAAGGTCGCAAACAGCTCTTCCGCGTTGGATTTTTCTTTGCTGAGGATCTCCAGCAGACGCGCGGCGCTGTAAATGCCGTCGTCGAAACCGAACCAGCGCTCCTTGAAGAAGATGTGGCCGCTCATTTCGCCGGCCAGCAGGGCGCCGGTTTGTTTCATTTTCTTTTTGATCAACGAGTGACCGGTCTTCCACATTAGCGGACGGCCGCCATATTCCTTGATCAGCGGCGTCAGGCGACGGGTGCATTTGACGTCGAAGATGATTTCCGCGTCAGCGTTGCGCGCCAGTACGTCACGGGCGAACAGCATCAGCAGGCGGTCCGGGTAGACGATGCTGCCAGTGTTGGTCACCACGCCGACGCGGTCGCCGTCGCCGTCGAAGGCCAGGCCCAGGTCAGCGTTGGTTTCCTTGACCTTGGCGATCAGGTCCACGAGGTTTTCAGGCTTGCCCGGGTCCGGGTGGTGATTAGGGAAGTTGCCGTCGACCTCGCAGAACAGCGGGATGACTTCGCAGTTCAGGGCTTCGATCAGTTGCGGGGCGATCACGCCGGCCGCGCCGTTGCCGCAGTCGACCACGACTTTGAGGCGGCGAGCCAGTTTGATGTCCTGGACGATTTCGGTGTTGTAGCGGTCGAGGATCTCGACCTGGGTGATGCTGCCCTTGCCGCTGCTCAGGTTGTTGGTCTTGAGGCGTTCGTGCAGGGCCTGGATCTGTTCGTTGGCCAGAGTGTCGCCGGCAATGACGATTTTGAAGCCGTTGTAGTTTGACGGGTTGTGGCTGCCGGTGAGCATCACGCCGGATTTGCCGGCCAGCACGTTGGCGGCGTAGTACAGCGCAGGCGTTGGCACCAGGCCGACGTCGCTGACGTGGCAACCGCTGTCGGCGAGGCCTTTGATCAGTTGTTCGACCAGTTCTGGGCCGGACAGGCGACCGTCACGGCCGACGGACACATTAGGTTCGTCCTGGGCCAGGCTCTGGGAGCCGATGGCGCGACCGAGCCAATAAGCGGTTTCAGCGTTCAAGAATTCCGGGACGGTGCCGCGAATATCGTAGGCGCGGAAGATGCTGTCGGGGAACTTGGGTGCGACTTGGGCTGGGGTGCTCATCTGTAGAAATGCTCCATCTCGAAAGTGGCTGGACCTGCCGCGAAGAACTCGTCGGCCGGCTCAAACTGAAGGGTATGACGGCGTTTTCCACTGAGAGTTCGTGGTGTGTAAAGGCCATGCCATCTGCGTTTGTGGGGTAATCACCGGTCAATGCCTTGATTTTGGACGGTAAACCTTCCAGATGAACGTTGTACGAATTGTGGCGAGGGAGCTTGCTCCCGCTTGGGTGCGCAGCGCCCACAAAATCTTGGGGCCGCTTCGCAGCCCAGCGGGAGCAAGCTCCCTCGCCACAGGTTCTTTATCGGATCAATGGCTGCCGGAGTGTCCGAAACCGCCAGTGCCGCGCTCGGTTTCAACGAACTCTTCAACCATCTCGAAGTGCGCTTGAACCACTGGCACCAGAACCAGCTGAGCCAAACGCTCGCCAACGACCATGGTGAATTCGGTCTGGCCACGGTTCCAGCACGACACCATCAGCGGGCCCTGGTAATCGGAGTCGATCAGGCCGACCAGGTTGCCCAGCACGATGCCGTGCTTATGGCCCAGGCCGGAGCGCGGGAGAATCAGCGCCGCCAAGCCCGGGTCGCCAATGTAGACGGACAGGCCAGTCGGGATCAGCAGGGTTTCGCCTGGCTTGATGACGGTGTCTTTTTCCAGCATGGCGCGCAGGTCGAGGCCGGCGGAGCCTGGCGTGGCGTACTGTGGCAGCGGGAAATCGGTGCCGATGCGAGGGTCGAGGATCTTGGCTTGCAAAGCGTGCATGTAAATTAAACCTGGTTCAGACGTTCGGCGATAAAAGTGATCAGCTGGCGAGCAATCTTGCTCTTGCTGGTCTGGGCGAAAAGTGTGGCGTGTAGCTGGCGGTCGATCACGCTGCAGGCGTTTTCTTCACTGTTGAAGCCAATACTCGGGTTGGCGACGTCGTTGGCGACGATCAAATCGAGGTTCTTGTCTTTCAACTTGCGGGCAGCGTAGTCGAGCAGGTGTTCGGTTTCGGCGGCGAACCCGACACTGAACGGACGGTCGGGGCGTGTGGCAATGGTGGCCAGGATGTCCGGGTTACGCACCATCTGTAGCAACAAGCCGTCGCCGTTCGTAGGGTCTTTCTTGAGTTTTTGTGGGGCGACGACTTCCGGGCGGTAATCCGCGACCGCTGCCGAGGCGATGAACAGGTCGCAAGGGATCGCGGCTTCACACGCGGCGAGCATGTCGCGGGCGCTGACCACGTCGATGCGCGTGACGCGATCCGGGGTCGGCAGATGCACCGGGCCAGTGATCAGCGTTACGCGGGCGCCGGCTTCCACTGCGGCCTCGGCCAGGGCAAAGCCCATCTTTCCGGAGCTGTGGTTGGTGATGTAACGCACCGGGTCGATGTTTTCCTGGGTCGGGCCGGCGGTGATCAGCACGTGTTTGCCGGTCAGTGCCTGACGCTGGAAGCAGTCCGCCGCGCACTGGGCGAGGTCGGTGGCTTCGAGCATGCGACCCATGCCGACGTCGCCGCAGGCCTGGCTGCCGGAGGCTGGGCCGAAGGTTTTCAAGCCACGGCTTTCGAGGGTTTGCAGGTTGGCCTGGGTGGCCGGGTCGCGCCACATGGCCTGGTTCATCGCCGGGGCAACGGCGACCACGGCGTCGGTGGCCAGCACCAGCGTGGTCAGCAGGTCGTCAGCAATGCCTTGGGCCAGGCGGGCGATGAGGTCCGCGGTGGCGGGAGCGATCAGCACCAGGTCGGCCCATTTGGCCAGCTCGATGTGGCCCATGGCAGCTTCGGCCGCCGGGTCGAGCAAATCGAGGTGGACCGGATGCCCGGACAAGGCCTGCATGGTCAACGGTGTGATGAACTCGCTGCCGCCGCGGGTCATGACCACGCGCACTTCGGCGCCCTGGTCGATCAGGCGGCGAACCAGGTCGGCGCTCTTATAGGCAGCGATGCCGCCGCCGACGCCCAGAACGATGCGTTTCCGATACAGCCGCTGCATAGGTCTGCCTTTCATTTCGTTGATGACTGCATGGCGATACCCCCTCCCCAGGGATGAAATCGCCCGCAAAAAAGATGGGCTAAGATATCACAGCGCCCGCTATGGAACAGCGGCGCCCACAGACCAGGGAGGTGCTATGAGTATTCGCGATTGGCCAGCGGCGGAACGGCCGCGGGAGAGATTGCTTGAGTTGGGCTCGGGGAGCCTTTCGGACGCCGAACTGCTGGCGATTTTTTTACGAACGGGCGTGTCGGGTAAAAGCGCGGTAGATCTGGCGCGACACCTGTTGAGTCAGTTTGGCAGCCTGCGCTTACTGCTCGAGGCCGATCAGGCAGCATTCAGCAGGCAGTTGGGGCTCGGGCCGGCGAAATTCGCTCAGTTGCAAGCGGTTCAGGAAATGAGCCGGCGGCATTTGGCCGAACGTGCGCGCCAAAAATCGGCGCTGGAAAATCCGCAGGCGGTTCGTGATTACCTGAAGTCAATGCTGCGCCATGAGCCTCACGAGGTGTTCGGCTGTCTGTTTTTGGATTCCAGGCATCAAGTGCTGACCTTTGAAGTGCTGTTTCGCGGCTCCATCGACAGCACCAGTGTCTATCCGAGGCAAGTGGTTAAACGCGCGTTGGCCCACAACGCCGCAGCCCTGATCCTCTGCCATAACCATCCGTCGGGTAATACCAACCCCAGTCAAGCCGACCGAACGCTGACCAAGCGCCTGCAAGAGGCGCTGGACCTGATCGATGTGCGGGTGCTCGACCATTTCATCATCGGTGACGGCGATCCGCTGTCCATGGCCGAGTATGGGTGGATGTAGCTCTGGAGGGAGAATACAAACCCACTGTAGGAGCGAGCCTGCTCGCGATGGCGTCGTGTCAGTCACCTTGCCCGGTAACTGAAAGATTGCAATCGCGAGCAGGCTCACTCCTACAGGTTTTGTGTATGGCGGGTTATTTGAGGATGACCTTCGAGTAATCCTGACGACCAAACGGGCTGACCTGATAGCCCTCAACGTCCTTGCGCGTCAGCGCGAAGGCGGTCGGGTGGGCCAGCGGCAGCCACAGCGCCTGCTGCTGGATCTGTGCCTGGGCCTGTTCGTAGAGCTTGGTGCGCACACCTTGCTCGCCGGTGGTCTTGCCGGCGCTGATCAGCTTGTCCAGGTCCTGATTGCAATAGCGGGCGAAGTTGGTGCCGGATTTGACCGCGGCGCAGGAAAACTGCGGCGTGAGGAAGTTGTCCGGGTCACCGTTGTCGCCCGCCCAGCCCATGAACAACAGATCGTGTTCACCGGCCTTGGCGCGGCGAATCAGTTCGCCCCATTCGATCACCCGAATCTCGGCCTGAATACCGATTTCCGCGAGGTCCGATTGCAGCATTTGAGCGCTGAGGCTCGGGTTCGGGTTCAGCAGGCTGCCGGAAGGTCGGGTCCAGATGGTGGTCTGGAAACCATCCTTGAGCCCGGCCTTCGCCATGAGTGCTTTGGCTTTTTCGACGTCATGCGGGTAACCCGGCAGGCCTTTGGCATAGCTCCAGGTGTTCGGCGGGTATGGACCGTTGGCAGGTTCGGCGGTGTCTTCGAACACGGCTTTGACGTAGTTGGCCTTGTCGAACGCGAGGTTGATCGCCTGGCGCACTTCAGGCTTGTCCAGCGGCGGATGCTGGCTGTTGATGCCGACGAACGCGGTCATGAAGGCGTCAGTCTTTTCGACTTTCAGGGTCGGTTCTTTCAGCGCTGCCTGTACGTCCAGAGGCTTGGGCGACAGGGCGATCTGGCACTCGTTGCGGCGCAATTTCTGCAAACGCACATTAGCGTCAGGGGTGATGGCGAAAATCAGTGGATCCACCGAAGGCTTGCCGCGGAAGTAGTCCGGGTTGGCCTTATAGCGGATCGAAGCATCTTTCTGGAAGCGCGTGAAGATGAACGGCCCGCTGCCGATTGGCTGGCTGTTGAGCTTTTCCGGGGTGCCGACCTTCAGCAGTTTGTCGGCGTATTCGGCGGAGTAGATCGAAGCGAAGCCCATGCTCAGTGTCGCGAGGAAGGTCGAGTCCGGGTGGTCGAGGGTGAACCGTATGGTCAGCGGGTCCAACGAGTCGATCTTCTTGATCAGCGCCGGTAATTGCATCGACTGGGCGTGCGGGAAGCCACTCTGGGCGACCTTGTGCCACGGGTTTGCCGGGTCGAGCATGCGGTCGAAGCTGAACTTCACGTCCTCGGCGGTCAGGTCACGCGTCGGACTGAAGTATTCGGTGCGGTGGAATTTCACCTGCGGGTGCAGTTTGAATACATAGGTCAGGCCGTCGGGCGTGACTTCCCAGCTGTCGGCAAGGCTGGCGACCACTTTGCCGCTGGCGGTATCGAAGTCCACCAGACGGTTCATCAGCACGTCGGCCGAGGCGTTGGTGGTGGTCAGCGAGTTGTATTGCACCACGTCGAACCCTTCCGGGCTTGCCTCAGTGCAGACGCTTAGCGCGGCGGCATGGGCCAATGGGCTCAGCAGAAGAGGGGCGAGCAACAGCGGTAGGGCAGCGAGGCGCATGGTCGGATTCCTTTACAGATCGAAGGCCCATCTGCAAGTGCAGTCTGGAAAAGGCTTACCCTAGTGGGCTCTTTTGTAAATGACTATCCCCTTTTTCATTTTAAGGGGACTATAGGCGATTGTTTTCGGTGAGTACCGGTTGAGCAAAACCCTGGATTGGCCTGTTGGCCGATTCTCTGCGACGAGCGGTCTTCATCGACGATAGCCTTTATCCAAGGCGCTCAGAGCCAGAAAAACGGGGTTTTTATTAAGTCTGTGCGCACGGAATGTTGTTGCTCTCCAGTCTTTCTGGTATAAAGCAGCGCTCTTTTCTAGGGGCCCGGTTCCTTCACTGTAGGTGTAGCCGGTAAGACCTCTAAAGAAACGCGGCGCCTGGCGCCAAATGACTGAGAGATTAAGCGGCCAACCCATGCCGGGTTGGGCATGTGGTTTTAGAGGGCTGAGGCATGTCGAGAGTATGTCAAGTTACCGGTAAGGGTCCGGTGACTGGGAATAACATTTCCCACGCAAACAACAAAACCCGTCGTCGTTTCCTGCCGAACCTGCAGCATCACCGCTTCTGGGTTGAAGAAGAGAAACGTTTCGTGCGTCTGCGCGTATCTGCCAAAGGCATGCGTATCATCGACAAGCGTGGCATTACTGTCGTGCTGGCCGAAATTCGCAAAGCTGGCAAGATCTAAGGGAGCTAATCATGCGTGAATTGATTCGAATGATTTCTAGCGCCGGTACTGGTCACTTCTACACTACCGACAAGAACAAGCGTACTACTCCGGACAAGCTCGAAAAGCGCATGTTCGATCCGCGCGTTCGCAAGCACGTGATGTACAAAGAAGGCAAAATCAAGTAATTGATTTTTCCGACTTACAAAAAAGGCCTGTATCGCGAGATACGGGCCTTTTTTGTGGCCTGCAGGTTTTGTGTTGGCTGTCAGGCCCTCATCGCGAGCAAGCTCGCTCCCACAGGTTTTGTGATCGACGCAAACCCCCTGTGGGAGCGAGCTTGCTCGCGATGAGGCCAGCCCAGGCAGCAAAAATCTTCAGGCTTTCTGTTCAAACACCACATAGATCTTGCGGCACGGCTCCAGCACCTCCCAGGTGCCTCTGAACCCGGCCGGGATCACGAAGCGATCGCCCACGCGCAGGGTCTTGCCGTTGCCTTCGTTGTCGCGCAGCACTGAAACGCCCTGAACGATTTCGCAGTATTCATGCTCGGTGTAGTTCACATGCCACTGGCCGACTTCGCCTTCCCACACACCTGCGCTCATCTGGCCGCAAGGGCTGTTGTAGTGGTTGTACACTGCTTGTTCAGGGTCGCCCTTGAGGACTTTCGCCGGGTCTGGTCGATAGCGATCGGGCTGGGTGGTGGCCTGGTTGAAGTCGACGATGTCCTGGATGCTCATTCTTGTAATCCCCCGTGATTGCGGCGCGAGTGGTTGGAAAGTCCAAAGTCTATGTTTATTAAAATGAACACTGCAAGGCCGTTTGCCGACCTTGTGTCAAATATATTGAAACAACCCCGGCCACTGGTTTAGGGTGGCAGTTGCCTTGGGCCGAAAAAGCAGGCTGGCCAGGCAGAATTCCTGACAGCGCCCGCGAAGACCGTGGAGCGTTCGTATTCAATAAGAGGAGGACACTCGTATGACCACCCTGACTCGTGCCGATTGGGAACAACGGGCTCGCGATCTGAAGATCGAAGGCCGCGCCTACATCAATGGCGAATACACCGATGCTGTCTCCGCCGAGACCTTCGAGTGCATCAGCCCGGTCGATGGCCGTCTGCTGGGCAAGATTGCCAGCTGTGACGCCGCCGACGCCCAGCGCGCTGTTGAAAACGCTCGCGCCACCTTCAATTCCGGCGTCTGGTCGCGCCTGGCGCCGACCAAACGCAAAGCCACCATGATCCGTTTTGCCGGCCTGCTAAAGCAGCACGCCGAAGAGCTGGCCCTGCTTGAAACCCTGGACATGGGCAAGCCAATCAGCGATTCCCTGTACATTGACGTTCCCGGCGCGGCGCAAGCCCTGAGCTGGAGCGGTGAAGCCATCGACAAGATCTACGATGAAGTGGCCGCGACGCCCCATGACCAGTTGGGTCTGGTGACCCGCGAACCGGTCGGCGTCGTCGGCGCGATCGTGCCGTGGAACTTCCCGCTGATGATGGCGTGCTGGAAACTCGGCCCGGCGCTGTCCACCGGTAACTCGGTGATCCTCAAGCCATCCGAAAAATCCCCGCTGACCGCCATTCGCATCGCTGCGCTGGCCGTTGAGGCCGGCATCCCGAAAGGCGTGTTGAACGTCCTGCCAGGTTACGGTCACACCGTCGGCAAGGCCCTGGCGCTGCACAATGATGTGGACACCCTGGTGTTCACCGGTTCGACCAAAATCGCCAAGCAACTGCTGATCTACTCCGGCGAATCGAACATGAAGCGCGTCTGGCTCGAAGCCGGCGGCAAGAGCCCGAACATCGTGTTCGCCGATGCGCCGGACCTGCAAGCTGCCGCTGAATCGGCTGCCGGTGCCATCGCCTTCAACCAGGGCGAAGTCTGCACCGCCGGCTCGCGCCTACTGGTGGAGCGTTCGATCAAGGATACATTCCTGCCGCTGGTGATCGAGGCCCTCAAAACCTGGAAGCCGGGCAACCCGCTGGATCCGGCGACCAACGTCGGCGCGCTGGTGGATACTCAGCAGATGAACACCGTGCTTTCCTATATCGAATCCGGCCACACCGACGGCGCCAAACTGGTAGCGGGCGGCAAGCGCATTCTTCAGGAAACCGGTGGCACCTACGTTGAGCCAACGATTTTCGACGGCGTCAGCAACGCGATGAAAATCGCTCAGGAAGAAATCTTCGGCCCAGTGCTGTCGGTGATCACTTTCGATACCGCCGAAGAAGCCATTGCGATTGCCAACGACACCCCTTACGGCTTGGCCGCAGCAGTGTGGACCAAGGATATTTCCAAGGCCCATCTGACTGCCAAGGCACTGCGCGCGGGTAGCGTGTGGGTCAACCAGTATGACGGTGGCGACATGACGGCTCCGTTTGGTGGCTTCAAGCAGTCCGGCAACGGTCGCGACAAGTCGCTGCATGCGTTCGACAAGTACACCGAGCTGAAGGCGACCTGGATCAAGTTGTAAGTCGTTAAAGGAGGCTTGTCGCAGTAACAGGCCTCCCAAACGACTCAGATCCTATGTGGGAGCGAGCCTGCTCGCGATTGCGGTGTGACAGTCGACGGAAATGTTGAATGTTGTACCGTCATCGCGAGCAGGCTCGCTCCCACAGTGTTTTGTGCTGTACAAAAAGTATCCACAGGAGCGTGGGAAATGCGTTGGGCGACTTATTTCGCCGTGTTGGCGTCTGTCTTGAGTGTCGGCCTGGCCTTGGGCGTCAGCATGCCGTTGGTGTCGTTTCGCCTGGAAGGCTGGGGTTACGGCTCGTTCGCCATCGGTGTGATGGCAGCAATGCCTGCCATTGGCGTATTGCTGGGGGCAAAGATCTCCAGCCATCTGGCCGCGCGTCTGGGCACGGCCAATCTGATGCGCTTGTGCCTGTGGGCCGGGGCGTTGTCCATCGGTTTGCTGGCGCTGTTGCCAAGCTATCCGATTTGGCTGGTATTGCGACTGATGATCGGGGTGATCCTGACCCTCGTCTTCATCCTCGGCGAAAGCTGGATCAACCAGTTGGTGGTCGAACAATGGCGCGGTCGATTGGTGGCGCTGTATGGCAGCAGTTATGCGCTGAGTCAGCTGGCCGGGCCGTTGCTGCTTGGCGTTGTGGGCACCGAACACGATTACGGATTCTGGGTCGGCGTCGGTTTGCTGATGGCGGCACCGCTCCTGTTGCTGGGCCGCAGCGGCGCACCGACCAGTGAAGCCTGCAGTGTGACCTTCAGCGACTTGCTGGTCTTCTGTCGTGGCCTGCCGGCGATTGCCTGGGCGGTGTCGCTGTTCGCAGCGTTCGAAGCGATGATCCTGACGTTGTTGCCGGTGTATTGCCTGCGTCAGGGCTTTACGACGGACATTGCGTTGGCGATGGTCAGCACGGTGGTGGTGGGTGATGCCTTGCTGCAATTGCCGATTGGCGCGCTGGCTGATCGCTTGTCGCGACGTACGTTGTTCACCGGGTGTGCGGTGGTCCTGCTGATATCGAGCCTGGCCATCCCGTTGTTGATCGACACGTTGCTGATCTGGCCGTTGTGGGTGTTGTTCGGTGCCAGTGCCGGCGGCTTGTTCACCTTGTCACTGATCCTGATCGGCGAGCGCTATCGCGACGATGCGCTGGTGCGCGCCAATGCGCATATCGCGCAGCTGTGGGGTATCGGTTGCCTGATCGGACCGCTGGCGGCCGGTGCCGGCAGTCAGTGGATCAGCGGGCATGCGTTGCCACTGCTGATGGCGGCCGGTGCGCTGGGGTTGGTGATTCTGCTGTCGCGGCAAGGAGCATTTGGCACTGTGGCCGAACCTGCCTAGAGCATCCGCTCAAGGCCAACGGTGGTGCTCATCCACGAATTAAAGCGACGCCACCAAGTCCCCGGCTCCTTGGTTAGCGTGTGCAGTTTTCCGTCGTCCTCGGTAACCCAGACGACCTGGCCATTTTCCAGTTTCGCCTGATAACTCAGGGCCGGAGCCATGCCTTGAAACGCCAGTTCACGCACGCGTGCGGCGAGTTCCGGGCTGTCCACCAGCACTCCGACTTCGGTGTTCCACAGCACTGAGCGCGGGTCGAAATTGAACGAGCCGATGAAAGACTTCTGCTGGTCGAAAATCATTGCCTTGCTGTGCAGGCTGGAGTCGGAGCCGCGGTAGGACTTGCTGTAAAACAGATGGGGTCCGCTGCCGCCACCTTCGCCAGGCTGGCGACGCATTTCGAACAGCTGCACGCCATGCTCCAGCAGTGCCTTGCGATACGGCGCGTAACCGCCATGCACCGCCGGGACGTCAGTGGCTTCCAGTGAGTTGGTCAGCAGGCTCACCGACACCCCGGCATCGGCGCGCCCGGTCAGGTACACCAGCCCCGGCTGGCCGGGTACGAAGTAGGCCGAAACCATGATCAGCTCTTTGCTGACGCCATTGAGCTCGGGCGCCAACTGCGTGGTCAGCAGCAACTGCGGGTCGGGCTCGCCGTCGGCCAGCACCTTGCTCGGCGCGTCCCACAGTGCCTGGTTCCAGGCCCAGATCAACTCCCGACGCCAGATTGCCAGGCGCGGGTGCGTGGTGTAGGTCATCAACTGCTGGTAGAGCGCGTGATTCTGTTTGCGTGTTTCCTCAAGCGATTCTTCCAGTCGGGTCCGGGTGTTTTCCAGGTCCCGGGCCGTCGGTTTGCTCGAGAGGAACTCGTCGATCGGCTTGCTCAGCGCACTGTTCCAGTATTGGTCGAAACTGTGCCCCAGCTGTTCGGCGACCGGGCCGACGCTGAGCATGTCGATGTCAGTGAAATTCAGGTTGGGTTCGGCATCGAAGTACTCATCCCCCAGATTGCGTCCACCGACGATGGCGATGCTGTTGTCGGCCAGCCACAGCTTGTTGTGCATGCGTCGGTGTTGCTGCGACAGGTTGAGCAACCGTCCCGCCGTTCGTGTCACGCCGGTACTGCGGCCAAGGTGCAATGGGTTGAACACACGGATCTGGATCTGCGGATGCGCCGCCAGCGTGGCGATGATCCGGTCCAGGCCATCGCTGGTGGTGTCGTCGAGCAGAATGCGCACGCGCACGCCGCGGTCGGCGGCCTTGAGCAGTTCGTCCACCAGCATCCGTGTGCTGATGCCGTCATGCACGATGTAGTACTGCAAATCCAGGCTGCTTTGGGCGTTGCGGATCAGCTCTGCGCGGGCCGTGAAGGCTTCGGTGCTGTCGGACAGCAGGCGAAAGCCGGATTGCCCCTCGTGGGGCGCAGCCTGAGCTTGAATCGAGCGACCGAACGCCGAGTCACTGGCGGGCAGCGCCTGGCTCGGTTCGCGCGGAACGTTGAGCGTCGCACAGCCGCCGAGGAACGAGGCGAGTAACAGAAGAGCGAGCAGGGGCTGTCTGACTCTCACGTGGGATCGTTCCGATTGGCGGCAGGTGTCGGCATATGGACGCTGGGTTCCCGAGAAAGGTCAGTCGGTGAAGCAGTCGGTTTCCGCGAGCAGTTTGATCGCGGCGGCGCCGACCTTGCGCACCGCTTCTTCAATTTGCGGCGTAGGCTTGGCAGCGTAGTTCATCCGCAGGCAATTGCGGTATTTGCCCGAGGCGGAAAAGATACTGCCGACGGCAATCTGTACGCCTTGATCGTGCAGTGCACGATTCAGTTTCAGGGTGTCGAAACCCTCCGGCAGTTCGACCCAGAGCATGAAACTACCCTGAGGGCGACTGGCTCGGGTACCGGCCGGAAAATAGCGGCTGACCCAATCGATCATCACGTCGCGATTGCGCTGGTATTGAGTGCGCATCCGCCGCAAATGCGGTTCGAAGTGTCCGCCCTTGAGGAATTCTGCAATGGCAATTTGCGGTTGCGGCGCGGTGGAGCCGGTGCTGATGTATTTCATGTGCAGCACCCGTTCCAGATACCGTCCCGGCGCCACCCAGCCAATACGCAGCCCCGGTGCCAGGGTCTTGGAAAAGGAACTGCAGAGCAGGACGCGGCCGTCTTCGTCGAAGGATTTGATCGTGCGCGGGCGCGGATAGGTGTAGGCCAGTTCGCCATACACATCGTCCTCGATGATCGCTACGTCGAAACGCTGTGCGAGCGTCAACAGCGCGCGTTTGCGCGACTCCGGCATGATGTAGCCCAGCGGGTTGTTGCAGTTGGGGGTCAACTGTATGGCCTTGATTGGCCATTGTTCCAAGGCCAGTTCGAGGGCATCTAGGCTGATCCCGGTGAGCGGGTCGGTGGGGATTTCCAGGGCTTTCATGCCCAGGCCCTTGAGGGTCTGCATGGCGCCGTGAAAGCTTGGCGAGTCCACGGCTACGATGTCGCCCGGGTCGCATATGGCGCGGATGCTGGTGGAAAGCGCTTCGTGACAACCGGTGGTGATCACCAGGTCGTGGGCCGTCAATTGGCAACCGGAATCGAGCAGCAGACGGGCAATCTGTTCGCGCAGTTCGAGGGTGCCGTAGATGTTGTCGTAATACAGACCGGGCATGTCCTGCCGCCGGCTGATTCGCGCTAGGTTGCGCAGCAGCGGTTTCATGGTCGGCGTGGTGATGTCCGGCATGCCGCGACCCAGTTGCACCACATCCTTGCGTGGCACCGCGCGGATCAGTTCCAGCACCTGATCCCACTGGGAAATATCCACCGGCCGCTGCGCCGGGCGACCAATGGCCGGAAGCTCCGGCAGTTCGCGACCCACTGGTACGAAGTAGCCCGACTTGGGTTTAGGTGTCGCCAGGCCGCTGTCTTCCAGCACGCGATACGCCTGCTGCACCGTGCTCAAGCTGACGCCGTGTTCAACACTCAACGCCCGCACTGACGGCAGCCGGTCACCGGGGCGATAGAAGCCCTGTTCGATACGCGTGCCGAGCAGTTCGGCGAGGTTGACGTAAAGGGGCATGGTGCAGTCTCGGTCTGGGTGATTCGGTTAACCAGTACAGATGGGGCGAAAATATAGGATTCAGACGCTGAAATGCAAAATCTGTATGGAGTTAATACGGTCTTGTTGAATCTGTAATGCTTTTTGCCGTCCGCGCATCATGAAAGCTCTGGCTACCCAAGTAAACAGGAGCAATCAAAATGAACGGCTTGAGCGATGTGCGGCTGACGTTACACAGTCAGGAATTGGCGGCAGGGCAAATCAACGGCGCACGCGAGGCGGTCATGCGCAACGCACCGTCCGGCCTGAGTCGCTGGGCTCTGTTCTGGCATCGTTTGCACACGCGCAAGGCGTTGCTGGAGCTCACGACTGAGCAACTGAGGGATGTGGGGCTGAGTCGGGAGCAGGCGCGGGAGGAGGGGCTTAAGCCCTTCTGGCGGATCTAGTCACGATCGTTCACTCCGCGTGGGAATGCCGCCTCGGACGCTCCGCGTCCGCTGTGACGCAGAGCGTCACGGGATGCATTCCCACGCAGGAGCGTGGGAACGATCAGGTCAGACCAACTCTTTAAGCCGATGCCACAACATCCCCAACGCCAACAACGGCGAGCGCAAATGCTTGCCGCCAGGGAACGTGATATGCGGCACCTTGGCAAACAGATCAAACCCACCACCCTGCTGACCACTGATAGCCTCAGCCAACAGTTTCCCCGCGAGGTGCGTGGCATTTACGCCATGACCGGAATAAGCCTGGGCGTAATACACATTCGGCTGGTCCTTGAGCCGCCCGATCTGCGGCAGACGGTTGGCGCCGATGCCGATCATACCGCCCCATTGATAGTCGATCTTCACCCCGGCCAGCTGCGGGAAAACCTCCAGCATCTTCGGCTGCATGTAGGCGGCGATGTCCTTCGGGTCGCGACCTGAATAATGACAGGCGCCGCCAAACAGCAAGCGTCGGTCCGCCGAGAGCCGGTAGTAATCCAGTGCCACCCGTTGATCGCAGACCGCCATGTTCTGCGGCAGCAGCGAGTGAGCCAGTTCTTCGCTCAAGGGTTCGGTGGCGATGATGTAGCTGCCGGCGGGCAGCACCTTGCCGCCGAGATCGGGATTGAGTTCATTGAGGTAGGCGTTGCAGCCCAGCACCAGCGTCTTGGCGCGAACCGAGCCCTGGGCGGTATGGACCTTGACCTCGGGGCCATAATCGATGCGGGTGACCGCCGATTGTTCGAACAGCTTCACCCCCAACTGCAGCGCAGCGGCCGCTTCGCCCAGTGCCAGGTTCAGCGGATGCAGATGCCCCGAGCCCATGTCGATCAAACCGCCGACGTAGCGGTCGGAACCCACAACGGAATGCATTTCACTGGCTTGCAGCAGACGGGTTTCGTAACGGTAACCGAGGCTGCGCAGCTCTTCGGCGTCCTCGGCAAAACCTTCGAGGTCCCGGGGTTTGTTGGCCAGATCGCAATAGCCCCACGTGAGGTCGCAAGGGATCTGAAAACGCTCGACGCGCTGTCGGACGATTTCCACCGCTTCCAGGCCCATGAGTTTCATCTGACGCACGCCGTCCGCACCGATCACGTTGGCGAACTGATCGAGACCATGACCGACGCCACGAATCAACTGCCCGCCGTTGCGTCCGCTGGCGCCCCAACCAATTTTGTGGGCTTCGAGCAGGATCACACTGAAGCCGCGTTCGGCCAGTTCGAGCGCCGTGTTCAACCCGGAGAACCCGCCACCGACCACGCACACGTCCGCCACCAGGTCGGCTGTGAGCACCGGATGTTCGGGCTGCGGCAGGCTGCTGGCGGCGTAGTAAGAAGCAGGATGCTGGTGGTTCGGGGCCGGTTGCTGAGCACGGGCATTCATGTGCGTGTACCTGATTCTTGTGTTTAGAAAATTTGACGGAGCATAAGCCGGACCTTCGGGCACGGGCAACACTGGTCGGTTGGTGCTGTCTGGATCGGGGCTTTTACGTCAGAATCCCGCTCTATTCCGCTTTTGGTTACCGCTTCGATGAGCTGCAACAGTCAGAAAATTCGCACGTTACGGCAGCAGATTCCCTTGTTCGAGTGCGTGCCCGGCTGCCATGACTGCTGTGGGCCGGTCACCACCTCACCGGAAGAAATGTCCCGACTGCCGCGCAAGACCCGCGCCGAGCAGGACGCGGCGATGGATGAGCTCAACTGTGTGCATCTCGGACCTAACGGCTGCACCGTGTATGACGAGCGGCCGCTGATCTGCCGGTTGTTCGGCACCACCAAGACCTTGCCGTGCCCGAATGGGCGGGGACCGGTGGAGCTGATTCATCCGCGGGTCGAGAAGCAGATTCACGAGTACATGGCCAGCACCCGGCAGGTGTTGGTCTAGTAGACCTAGTCGCCGCCATCGCGAGCTTGCTCGCGATGGGGCCCTAACCGGCACCGAAAAATGCTCAGTCGGGAATCGGCAGATTCAAGCTCTCTTTTACTTCTTCCATCACGATATAGCTCTTGGATTCGCGCACATGCGGCAGCTTGAGCAGGATGTCGCCCAGCAGTTTGCGGTACGAGGCCATCTCGGAAATCCGCGCCTTCACCAGATAGTCGAAATCTCCTGACACCAAATGGCACTCCAGCACGTGGGGAAGTTTCAGGACCGCGCGTCGGAACTCTTCGAAAGTATCGCCGGATTTATAGTCGAGACTGATCTCGACGAACACCAGAAGACTACCCTTGAGGTGCTGCGGATTCAGCCGGGCGTTGTAGCCCATGATGATTCCTTCGCGCTCCAGCCGCCGGACCCGCTCGGTACACGGCGTGGTCGAGAGCCCGACCTTTTCCCCCAGTTCGGTGAAGGAGATACGCCCGTCCGCTTGCAGGATCCGCAGGATGTTGCGGTCGATCTTGTCCAGCTCACGTTTGGTCTGAGTGTTGGTACGCATAGGGGATGCGCCTCCGTGAAAAGCGTTTTTGCCGAGAATTCTCGCCAAATATAGGCACTTATATAGTGAAAAGCACTGCCTAATCTTTTTTACACTGCGCACATCAATGCTCGACAACTACGAACGTCAGCGGCAAGCCGCGATGAGGGATATGAAAATGCGCGTTATGGTCTTGGGTAGCGGCGTCATCGGCACCACCAGTGCTTACTATCTGGCGCGTGCCGGGTTTGAAGTGGTGGTCGTGGACCGTCAGCCGGCCGCTGCCATGGAGACCAGTTTCGCCAACGCCGGGCAGGTTTCGCCGGGTTATGCCTCGCCGTGGGCTGCACCGGGTGTTCCGCTTAAAGCCATCAAGTGGTTGTTGCAGCGCCACGCGCCGCTGGCGATCAAGGCCACCGCTGACATCGACCAATACCTGTGGATGGCGCAGATGCTGCGCAACTGCACCGCCAGCCGTTATGCGGTGAACAAGGAGCGCATGGTCCGCCTGTCCGAGTACAGCCGTGACTGCCTCGACGAATTACGCGCCGAAACCGGTATTGCCTACGAAGGCCGTAGCCTCGGTACCACCCAACTGTTCCGCACCCAGGCTCAACTCGACGGCGCCTGGAAAGACATCGCCGTGCTGAAAGAATCCGGCGTGCCGTTCGAACTGCTCGACCGCGCCGGCATTGCCCGCGTTGAGCCAGCGCTGGCCAGCGTCACCGACATCCTCGCCGGTGCCCTGCGCCTGCCGAACGACCAGACCGGCGACTGCCAGATGTTCACCACCCGCCTGGTCGAAATGGCGACCAAACTGGGTGTGGAATTCCGCTTCGACCAGGACATTCAACGCCTCGATTACGCTGGCGACCGCATCAATGGCGTGTGGATCGACGGCAAGCTGGAAACCGCTGATCGCTACGTGCTGGCGCTGGGCAGTTACTCGCCGCAGCTGCTTAAGCCGCTGGGTATCAAGGCGCCGGTGTATCCGCTCAAGGGTTACTCCCTGACCGTGCCGATTACTAACCCGGCGATGGCCCCGACTTCGACTATTCTCGACGAGACCTACAAGGTCGCGATCACCCGTTTCGACAACCGCATCCGCGTCGGTGGCATGGCTGAAATAGCCGGTTTTGACCTGTCGCTGAACCCGCGTCGGCGCGAAACCCTGGAGATGATCGTCAACGACCTCTATCCTCAGGGCGGCGATCTGGCCCAGGCGAGTTTCTGGACCGGTCTGCGTCCGACCACTCCGGACGGCACGCCGATCGTGGGTGCTACGCCGTTCAGCAATCTGTTTTTGAACACGGGTCACGGCACGCTTGGTTGGACCATGGCGTGCGGTTCCGGTCGCTTGCTGGCCGATCTGATGGCGAAGAAAACGCCGCAGATCAGCGCCGAAGGCCTCGATATTTCCCGTTATGGAAAAAAACTTCAGGAGTCTGCAAAACATGTCAATCCAGCGCCAGCTCACCAATGAGCGCATGAGCCAGATCGTAGTCCACAGCGGTACCGTGTATCTGGCAGGGCAGGTCGGCGACGATATGAACGCCGGGATTGAACAGCAGACCCGTGAAACGCTTGCCAACATCGAGCGTTTGCTGGATCTGGCCGGGACCGACAAGAGCCGTTTGCTGTCGGTGACGATTTACTTGAAAGACATCGATGCTCACTTTGAAGGCATGAACGCGGTCTGGGACAAGTGGCTGCCAAAAGGCGTCGCACCGGCCCGTGCCACTGTTGAATCGAAGTTGTGCGAACCGGAAATCCTGGTTGAGCTGTCGGTTGTCGCCGCTCTGCCATAAACCCGTCTGAAAAATCCCTCTCCCGGTGCTACTGGTGGTTCACGCCGTCAGCCAGCGCCGGTTTTTCTTCCCATGACCGCCTAGAAGTCTGCCGCCATGCGTCCAGCCCGTGCCCTGATCGACCTTCAAGCCCTGCGTCACAACTACCAAATCGCCCGTGAAGTCACGGGGGCCAAGGCCCTCGCGGTGATCAAGGCCGATGCCTACGGTCATGGCGCGGTGCGTTGCGCCCAAGCGCTGGAAGCTGAGGCGGACGGGTTTGCCGTGGCCTGCATCGAAGAAGCGTTGGAGCTGCGAGCCGCGGGCATTCGTGCGCCGGTGTTGCTGCTGGAAGGTTTTTTCGAGGCCGATGAGCTGTCGCTGATCGTCGAGCATGACTTCTGGTGCGTGGTGCATTCGCTGTGGCAGCTCGAAGCCATCGAGAACGCTGCACTGAGCAAGCCGATCACGGTCTGGCTCAAGCTCGATTCGGGCATGCACCGGGTGGGCTTGCATCCAAAGGATTATCAGGCGGGCTATCAACGGCTGCTGGCCAGCGGCAAGGTCGCGAAGATTGTACTGATGAGCCACTTCGCCCGAGCCGATGAGCTGCACAGTCAGGCCAGTGCCGAGCAGGTCGCGGTGTTCGAAGCGGCGCGCCAGGGTTTGTCGGCCGAGGTCAGCCTGCGCAACTCGCCGGCAGTGCTCGGTTGGCCGCAGATTCCAAGTGATTGGGTGCGCCCGGGCATCATGCTCTACGGCGCGACTCCGTTTGAAGAAGCCAATGCCGTGGCGTCCCGCCTGCAACCAGTGATGACCCTCGAATCGAAAGTGATCTGCGTGCGTGAACTGCCGGCCGGCGAGCCGATCGGTTACGGCGCCACCTTCATCACCCAGAAACCAATGCGCGTGGGCGTGGTGGCCATGGGTTACGCCGACGGCTATCCGCGCCAGGCACCGACCGGTACGCCCGTGATGGTTGCCGGGCAGCGCAGCCAGTTGATTGGCCGGGTGTCGATGGACATGCTCTGCATCGACCTGACCGATGTGCCGCAAGCCGGCCTCGGTTCGACCGTCGAGTTGTGGGGCAAAAACATTCTCGCCAGTGATGTGGCCGCCGCCGCGGGCACGATTCCTTACCAGATCTTCTGCAACCTGCGCCGGGTGCCAATGCTCTATTCCCGGGCTTAGGTTAAAGCGCTCCGACCGAAAGTCGCTTCGCCGAACAGGATTCAGGTCCAAGTGTTGTAAATACTGAACGCTGTCGCCATGATAACGCTCATTATTCCAACAACCTGAATCCCTGGAGGCTCCAGCATTGGACGTCGGTGAACGACTGCAATCCATCCGTAAGCTCAAAGGACTTTCCCAGCGTGAACTCGCCAAACGCGCGGGCGTCACCAACAGCACCATTTCGATGATCGAGAAGAACAGCGTCAGCCCCTCGATCAGTTCGCTGAGGAAAGTACTGGGCGGGATTCCCATGTCCATGGTCGAGTTCTTTTCCGAAGAGATCCTGCAGGAAAAACCGACTCAGATCGTCTACAAAGCCAACGAGCTGATCGATATTTCCGATGGCGCAGTGACCATGAAACTGGTCGGCAGGGCTCATCCGAGCCGGGCCATCGCGTTCCTCAACGAAATCTACCCGCCTGGCGCCGACACCGGTGACGAGATGCTCACCCATGAGGGCGAGGAAACCGGGATTTTGCTCGAAGGTCGACTTGAACTGGTGGTAGGGCTTGAAACTTTTGTGCTGGAAGCCGGCGACAGCTACTACTTTGAAAGTACTAAACCGCACCGTTTCCGTAATCCGTTCGATGCGCCAGCGCGACTAATCAGCGCAGCGACTCCAGCGAATTTCTAAGAAAAGAGGCGCCCCGCCAGCATTGCGCAGGTGCCCGAGTTGTTTTTCCGCCACGCACAAGACCCCTTCGACTTTAGGGTTGTTTCAGTGTGGCGGGCTTACCGTTATACTTGCGCCCGCCTGCGAACCGTGGCCGTGGGCGTGACTAGCCACCATTGAGGGTGAACGCGTGAATCTAATTATGAAAATGCTGGCCGTACCAGCAACCGTATTGGCCCTTTGGGCAGTCAGCGCACAAGCTGCGACCAACGACGATATTGCTAAACGCCTTGAGCCAGTCGGCCAGGTCTGTGTGACGGGTAAAGAGTGCAAGGGGATGGAAGTCGCTGCTTCTGCGGGTGGTGGAGATGCCAAAACCCCAGACTCAGTGATTGCAAAACATTGCAACGCTTGCCACGGTACTGGCCTGTTGGGCGCGCCAAAAATCGGTGACACGGCGGCGTGGAAAGAACGTGCCGATCACCAGGGCGGCCTCGATGGCATCCTGGCCAAAGCCATTACCGGTATCAATGCGATGCCGCCTAAAGGCACCTGTGCAGATTGCACCGACGCCGATCTCAAAGGCGCCATCCAGAAGATGTCCGGCCTGAAGTAAGCCTTCATCTTCATCAAAAAACCGCTTACGAGCGGTTTTTTTGTGCCTGCGATTTGCGCCTGAGACTGTTCATTGCAGCAAAGACCCGGCAAGCTCGGTCCAACCCCAGTTCACGGAATGTAAGGGAGGATCAGATGGTGCAGCTGTGTTCTATCGAGCAAGCGGTCGATGATGTCCTGGCACGGTTGCCGGCGCATATCCACATGGGCCTGCCCCTCGGTCTGGGCAAACCCAACCATTTCGTCAACGCGCTGTTCCAACGCATCGCGCAGTTGCCCGAGCGGCAGCTGACGATCTACACCGCCCTGTGCCTGGGCCGTCCTTCCTTGGGCGACGGTTTGCAAAAGCGCTTTCTTGAGCCCTTCATCGAGCGGGTTTTCGGCGATTATCCGGAACTGGATTTCCTGGCCGACCTGCATCGTGACAGCCTGCCGTCCAACATCCATGTTCAGCAATTCTTCATGCAGCCTGGCAGTCTGCTCCACAGCGCACAGGCCCAGCAGGATTACATCAGCAGCAATTACAGCCACGCCGCTCGAGACATCAACACCGCCGGATTGAACCTGGTGGCGCAATTGGTGGCCAGCCACAGCGAGCATCCCGACCGCCTGAGCCTGAGCTGCAACCCGGACATCACCCTTGACCTGTTCCCGATGATCGCCAAACGCCGGGCGGCGGGGGAGACGATCCTGCTGGTGGGGCAGGTGCACAACGATTTGCCGTACATGCCCGGTGATGCCGAAATCGGTATCGACACGTTCGACCTGCTGATCGACGAGAAGGACAACACCACGCTGTTCTCCACGCCGAACATGCCGGTGGGTTTCCAGGATCACTTCATCGGGCTGCACGCCAGCACGCTGGTGCGCGACGGCGGCACCTTGCAGATCGGCATCGGTGCCATGGGCGATGCGCTGACCGCTGCGCTGCTGGCGCGGCAGGCCGACAATGACGGTTACAAGGCGTTGCTGGCGGACGTGAATCTCAGCCAGTGGGCGCAGCTCATCGACCGCGAAGGCGGCGTCGAACCTTTCGCCAAAGGCCTTTATGGTTGCAGCGAAATGTTCGTCAACGGCTTGCTGGTGCTGGCTGATGCCGGGATCGTGCGGCGCAAGGTCTATCCCGATGTGCCGACCCAGCAACAGGCGAATGCCGGTACGCTGGACGAAGCCGCGCAGACTGACGGCATCTCGGTGCATGGCGGCTTCTTCCTTGGGCCGCGCAGTTTCTATGAACGCCTGCGCGAGCTGCCGCACAGCAAGCGGCTCGAGTTCAACATGACCCGCATCAGTTACATCAACGAGCTCTACGGTCAGGAAGAACTCAAACGCTTGCAGCGCCTCGATGCGCGTTTCATCAACACCGCTTTCACGATGACCCTGCTTGGAGCAGCCGTATCGGATCAGCTTGAAGACGGGCGAGTACTCAGCGGTGTCGGCGGGCAATACAACTTCGTCGCCCAAGGCCATGCACTGGAAGGCGCGCGTTCGGTGCTGCTTCTGCGCAGCTGGCGCGAGTCGGGCGGTGAGGTGAGTTCGAACATCGTTTGGGAGTACGGCCATTGCACGATCCCGCGGCATTTGCGCGACATTGTGGTCACCGAGTACGGCATCGCCGATCTGCGGGGCAAGACCGATGCGGCGGTGATCGAGGCGTTGCTGAACATCAGCGACTCGCGTTTCCAGCCGGGGTTGATCGAACAGGCTCAGGCCGTTGGCAAGCTGCCGAAGCATTTCCGTATTGATCCACGGTTCGCCGACAACAGTGCGCAGCGCTTGCAGGCCATTCAGGCGCTGCATCCGCAGCTGTTTCCGGAGTATCCGTTGGGCTGTGATTTCACCGCCGAGGAGAAGGATCTGCTGCGGGCGCTGAACTGGTTGAAGAGCAAGTTCAAGCTCACGGAGATCCTGGAGCTGGGCAAAGCAGCGCTGGATGCGCCGGAGCCTTCATCGTTTCCCGAACATCTGGAACGGATGAAGCTGACGAAACCGGAAGGGCTGAAAGAGGATTTGTTTCAGCGACTATTGCTCACCGGCCTCAAAGCCACCACGCAGTAACAGCCAGCCGAAAACAACTGTAGGAGTGAGCCTGCTCGCGATTGCGGTGTATCAGCCAACGAAAATGTCGACTGATACACCGCAATCGCGAGCAGGCTCACTCCTACAGGGGGTGTTGCGGTGTGGCGTTATTCGATGAAGGTCACGACGCCGCCAGCCAGCGACTGCACGCGAGCCAGGGACTCAACGCGATAACCCTGGGCATCCAGTTCCGCACGGCCACCCTGGAACGACTTCTCGATCACGATACCCAAACCCGCGACGGTAGCGCCGGCTTGTTTGATGATCGAGATCAGCGCTTGCGACGCCTTACCGTTGGCCAAAAAGTCATCGATGATCAGCACGCGGTCGCTGCTGGTCAGGTGGCGCGGGGAGATCGCCACGGTGCTTTCGGTTTGCTTGGTGAACGAGTAAACGGTCGCCGACAGCAGGTTTTCGGTCAGGGTCAGGGACTGATGCTTGCGCGCAAAAATCACCGGCACGCCGAGGTTCAGGCCGGTCATGATCGCCGGAGCAATGCCCGAGGCTTCGATGGTGACGATCTTGGTGATGCCCGAATCCTTGAACAGCGTGGCGAATTCGTCGCCGATCAGCTTCATCAGGGCCGGGTCGATCTGGTGGTTCAGAAAGGCGTCAACTTTCAGGACCTGGTCGGAAAGCACGATGCCTTCTTCGCGAATTTTCTTGTGCAGTGCTTCCATGAAGCGTTCCTCTAAGGACGGCTATGCGTCTAAGGCTGGTTAAAAAGTAGTCGATTCTAGCGCTTTAACATCGCGCGTATATCCGCCAATGCGGTATTGCCGCGAACGGCTTTGACTTCAACGGGTGTGTCGTCGGTGCCTTCCCAGGCCAGGTCGTCCGGTGGCAGTTCATCGAGGAAGCGGCTCGGCGCGCAGTCGATGATCTCGCCGTATTGCTTACGCTTGGCGGCGAAGGTGAAGGCCAGCGTCTGACGCGCCCGGGTAATTCCGACGTAGGCCAGCCGACGTTCTTCTTCGATGGTGTCGGCTTCGATACTGGAACGGTGCGGGAGAATTTCCTCTTCCATGCCCATGATGAACACGTAGGGAAACTCCAGGCCCTTGGAGGCGTGCAAGGTCATCATCTGCACACCTTCGGCACCGTCTTCCTCTTCCTGCTGACGTTCCAGCATGTCGCGCAGGACGAGTTTGCCGATGGCGTCTTCGACGGTCATCTCGCCTTCTTCGTCTTTTTCGAGGGTGTTCTTCAACGCCTCGATCAGGAACCAGACGTTACCCATGCGGTAATCGGCGGCCTTGTCGCTGGAGCTGTTGGTGCGCAGCCAGTTCTCGTAGTCGATGTCCATGACCATGCTGCGCAGCGCCGAGATCGGGTCTTCGCCGGCGCACTGCTCACGGACCTTGTCCATGAAGCGCTTGAAGCGCGACAGACGATCGGTGAACCGCGTATCCAGATGCTCGCCCAGACCGATTTCGTCGGTGGCGGCGTACATCGAGATTTTGCGTTCGGTGGCGTAGTTGCCAAGCTTTTCCAGCGTGGTCGAACCGATCTCCCGGCGTGGGACGTTGATCACCCGCAGGAAGGCGTTGTCGTCGTCCGGGTTCACGATCAAGCGGAAGTAGGCCATCAGGTCTTTTACTTCCTGACGTCCGAAAAAGCTGTTGCCGCCGGACAGGCGATACGGAATCTGGTGGTGTTGCAGCTTCAGCTCGATCAGCTTGGCCTGGTAGTTGCCGCGGTACAGGATCGCAAAATCGCTGTAGGGCCGATCCGTGCGCAAGTGCAGGGTCAGCAGTTCCACGGCCACGCGTTCGGCTTCGGCGTCTTCGTTGCGGCAACGGATCACGCGGATCTCGTCGCCGTGGCCCATCTCGCTCCACAGCTGCTTTTCGAATTCGTGCGGGTTGTTCGAGATCAGCACGTTGGCGCAGCGCAGGATGCGGCTGGTGGAGCGATAGTTTTGCTCCAGCATCACCACTTTCAGGGACGGGTAATCGTCCTTGAGCAGCATCAGGTTTTCCGGACGCGCGCCGCGCCAGGCATAGATCGACTGATCGTCATCGCCCACCACGGTGAACTGGTTGCGCGTACCGATCAGCAACTTCACCAGCAAATACTGGCTGGCGTTGGTGTCCTGGTATTCGTCCACCAGCAGGTAGCGGACTTTGTTCTGCCATTTTTCCAGGATGTCGGCGTGTTCCTGGAACAGCTTCACCGGCAGCAGGATCAGGTCGTCGAAGTCCACCGCGTTGAACGCCTTGAGCGTGCGCTGATAGTGGGTGTAGACGATGGCGGCGGTCTGTTCCTTGGGGTTGCGTGCGTTTTCCAGGGCTTCGGGCGGCAGGATCAGGTCGTTCTTCCACGATCCGATCATATTCTTGATCTCGTCGACGCCGTCGTCGCCCGAGTATTCCTTCTGCATGATGTCGGTCATCAAGGCTTTGACATCGGTCTCGTCGAAGATCGAGAAACCTGGCTTGTAGCCCAGCCGCACGTGTTCCTTGCGGATGATGTTCAGGCCCAGATTGTGGAAGGTGCAGACGGTCAGGCCGCGGCCTTCGCCGCCCTTGAGCAGGGTGCCGACCCGTTCCTTCATCTCGCGCGCGGCCTTGTTGGTAAAGGTCATGGCGACGATGTACTGGGCGCGAATGCCGCAGTTCTGGATCAGATGCGCAATTTTGCGGGTGATCACGCTGGTCTTGCCGGAGCCTGCACCGGCGAGCACCAAAAGAGGGCCGCCGACGTAGCTCACGGCTTCTTGCTGCCGGGGATTGAGTCGGGACATACGAAATCAGGGAGTCGTTTGCGAAATGGGCCGGCATTTTAACAGGCTCAGCGAATTGTGCTGCTCTCTCCGACTTGTGACGCAGCACGCTATCTATATTTGCCGGTTTTGATACTTTCACGCAGGATGCGCGATGAATGTGCGTCTATTGTTCGTTATTCAAGATACAAAGCCGCGTTGGATAACCGAGGTCATTTGGTCATTGGTTACCGGCGCTGCATAATGCCCGCCGCCTACATCTTTGCAGAGTCTAGGGAGCTAGCTTGTCTACGCCTGTCGAACCCTTGCGTTTGCTGCTACTGGCCGAAGAGCCAGCGTGGGCAGCGTTGTTGCGCGAGTGTCTGGCTCCGATGGGGAGCTCGACCGTGCTGATCAGCGCGCCGAGCTGGGAGTCGGTCAGCAGTCTGTTCGATGACAACCGCGGTGCGGTGTTGTTGACGATTCCAGCGCTTCAACCTCTACCTGGCCGTTGCAGCCTGCCGACGGTATTGCTGCTCGAACATGAGCCGCTGTCGCCACCCGATGGGGTGAGTGACTGGCTGGTACGCGATCACCTCGATCCCGGCATGTTGCGCCGGTGCCTGCGGCATGTGCGCGAGCGTGGCGTGCTGGAAAACACCCTGCAGCGCCTGGCCGAGCAAGACCCGCTGACCGGCATCGCCAACCGCCAGGGTTTCCAGACCTTGCTGGCGGCACGCCTGGCGGAAAACGACGGCCGTGGTCTGGCCCTCGGTCACCTCGACCTCGACAACTTCCGTCACGCCAACGATGCCCTTGGCCATCAGGCGGGTGACCGGTTGATCCTGCAAGTGGTCGCGCGGCTGAAAAGCCAGCTTGAGGCCAGCGATCAGTTGGCCCGACTGGGCAGTGATGAGTTCGCCCTGCTGATCGACACCCGCCGCGCGCCTCAGCGTGCCGAATGGATGGCCGAACGGATCACCGAAGCGCTGGCCGAGCCTTACTGGGTCGACGGCGAAAGCCTGTTGATCGGTTCCAGCCTGGGCATCGCCCACGCCCGGGCCCAAGCCGGCGCCGACCCGCTGATGTGGCACGCGCACATCGCCATGCAACAAGCCAAAAGTACGCAGGGCTGCACTTTTCACATCTTCAATGAACGCATCAATCGCAATGCCCGCAGCATGGCCGACCTCGAAAGCGAGCTGCGCCGGGCGTTGCGTCGGGATGAACTGGAACTGCATTACCAGCCACGTCTGAACCTCGAGGACGGGCAGATCGTCGGCCTCGAAGCCTTGGTGCGCTGGCGTCATGGCGAGCGCGGTTTGCTGCCACCCAGCGAATTCGTGCCGCTGGCCGAGCAAAGCGGCTTGATTGTGCCGCTGGGCTACTGGGTGATTTCCCGGGCCTTGCGCGACATGCAAGCTTTGCGCGAACGGGGTTTGCCGGCGTTGCACATGGCGATCAACCTGTCGTTCCGGCAGTTTCAGGACAGCCAGTTACTCTCGACACTGAGTCGGCTGATTGCCGAGCGCGGCGTCGAGGCGCAATGGCTGGAATTCGAACTGACTGAAACCGCGGTGATGCGCCGCAGCGATCTGGTCAAGCAGACCATGGATGCGTTGGGGCGTCTGGGTGTGCGCTTTTCCCTGGACGACTTCGGCACCGGTTTCTCTTCGTTCGTGCACCTCAACAGCCTGCCGATTACCTTGCTGAAGATCGATAAGAGCTTTGTCGGCGGCATGGAACAGCGCGAAGAGAATCGCAAACTGGTGCACGCGATGATCAATCTGGCGCACAACCTCAATCTTGAAGTGGTCGCCGAAGGCGTAGAAACGCCGGAGCAACTGGATCTGTTGCGCGGGTTTGGTTGCGATCAGGTGCAGGGATATTTGATCAGCAAACCATTGCCGTTGGCGGAGTTGGTTGAGTACCTGACCTTTGGCAGCAGTCAGCAGCCATCACTGGAAGTCGTGAGCTAACCCCGCCCCCTGTAGGAGTGAGCCTGCTCGCGATAGCGGTGTATCAGTCAGTATCGTTGTTCACTGACAGACCGCTATCGCGAGCAAGCTCGCTCCCACAGGGAATTTCACTCGGTCTGGGCGATGTCGAAACGCTGTGACGACGGCTCCTGCCGAATCATCCGCTTCATCTTCCACTCAAACGCCCACGTCAGGCTCACCGCCGCGCACGCCAGCCCCAGCGCCAATCCCCACCAGACACCTGTCGGCCCCCAATTCAAATGGAAGGCCATCCACCAGGCGGCTGGCGCGCCAATCAGCCAATAGCAACCCAGCCCCACCAGGAACGTGGTCTTGGCATCCTTGAGCCCGCGAATGCAACCCATGGCGATGGTTTGCGTGCCGTCGAACAGCTCGAACCACGCGGCGACCGCCAACAGGCTCACGGCCAGGTTGATGACGTCGCGAAACGCCGGGTCGTTGTGGTCCAGGAACAAACCGATCAACTGATTCGGCAGCAACCAGAAGACCATGGCGAAGGCCAGCATCGCTGCCGCGCCAAAAGCGATGCCGACCCGTCCAGCCAGCCGTGCATTCAGCAGCTGCCCGGCGCCGTAGTGCTGCCCGATGCGCATGGTGATCGCATAGGAAATCCCCGCCGGAACCATGAACGCTACCGAGACGATCTGCAGGGCAATCTGGTGTGCGCCCATTTGCGTACTGCCCATGGTGCCCATGCACAGCGCGGCGAACGCAAACAGCCCGACTTCCACCGCGTAGGTGCCACCAATCGGCAGGCCCAGGCGCCACAGTTCCTTGAGGTATTGACGGTTAGGTCGCGACAGGCCCTGACGCAAGGGATAAGCGTCGTAGGCCGGATGCCGACGGATGTACCAGGCCAGCGCGAGCGCCATGCAGTTGGCGACAACAGCGGTAACCAGCCCGATGCCCATCAACCCCAGTTTCGGCAGGCCGAACATGCCGGTAATCAATGCGTAATTGAGCAGGAAGTTAGCCACGGTGCCGCCGAGGCTGATGACCATCACTGGCGTCGCCCGGCCAATGGCGCTGGTGAAGCCGCGCAGGGCCATGAAACTCAGGTAACCGGGCAGGGCGAACGGCAGGATCAGCAGGAACTGCCCGGCCGCGTGGACGTTGGTTTCGGTCTGGCCGAACAGCAGCAACACCGGTTTGAGGTTCCACAGCAGCAGCCCGGCCACCAACGCCATCAACCACGCCAGCCATAACCCTGCCTGGGTCAGCCGGGTGGCGCCGACGATGTCGCCGGCACCCTGGCGGATGGCCACGAGGGTGCCGACCGCGGCGATCACCCCAATGCAGAAAATCGACACGAACGAGTAAGTCGCTGCGCCCAGGCCGCCACCGGCCAGCGCCTCTGGACTCAGGCGCGCCATCATCAAGGTGTCGGTGAGGACCATCAACATGTGCGCCAACTGCGAGGCAATCAACGGCCCCGCCAGCCGCAGGATGGCCCAGAGTTCGGTACGTGCTGGATGCTGCATGGTCATCACGCTCGATAATTAAAGAGGGACAGGAAAGCGTCGATTCTCGGCGCTCTACAGGGTTTGCACAAAGGGATAAAAAGGATGGGTTGCATGATTCAAACTCATGCTGGAGAGTTTCTGCTAGGTTGACCGAATCCCGCTATAGGAGCTTTCCGAATGTCTCGTCGTCTTCCTCCCTTGTATGCTCTGCGCGCATTCGAAGCGGCGGCGCGGCACAGTTCGTTTACCCGTGCGGCCGAAGAATTATCGATCACCCAAAGCGCGGTCAGCCGGCACATTCGTACGCTCGAAGAGCATTTTGCCTGTCGGCTGTTTCACCGCAGTGGGCGCAATTTGCAACTGACCGAGTCGGCGCGGCTGATCCTGCCCGGCATTCGCGAAGGCTTCACCGCCCTGGAGCGGGCCTGCAATACCTTGCGCGCCGAAGATGACATCCTGCGCATGAAAGCGCCGTCGACCCTGACCATGCGCTGGCTGCTGGCACGGCTCAGCCGCTTTCGGCACCTGCAACCGGGTAACGAGGTGCAATTGACCAGCGCCTGGATGGACGTCGACTCGGTGGACTTCAACCATGAACCGTTCGACTGCGCCGTCATCCTCAGCAACGGAAATTTCCCGCCGGACTGGGAGGCGAGTTTCCTGTTCCCGGAAGAGCTGATTCCAGTCGGCGCGCCGAATCTTCTGCAGGATCAACCGTGGGATGTTGCACGGCTGGCCAACGCCGAACTGCTGCACCCGACGCCGGACCGACGTGACTGGCGCAGTTGGCTGGAACGCATGGGGCTGGCGGATCAGGTGTCGCTCAAGGGCGGGCAGGTGTTCGACACGCTGGAACTGGGCATGATCGCCGCCGCCCGAGGTTATGGCGTGTCCATGGGCGATCTGCTGATGGTGGCGGAAGATGTGGCTCAGGGACGTCTGAGTCTGCCGTGGCCGACGGCCGTCGCCAGCGGTGAGAAATATTACCTGGTCTGGCCGAAAACTCGCCCCGGTGGTGAACGTTTGCGCAGGCTCAGCGACTTCCTGCAAGGCGAAGCCCGAGCAATGGAATTGCCCGACGTTCAACACTTGGGCTGAATCGATAGAGCCGCCGCAATAGCGGCCTTGAGCCATATCCCGGTTAATTACTCAAGTATTCAGATTTTCCGCCGAAAATGCAGGTGGAACCTTCGTGCAGGTTCGACGCAATTCCCATTATTAGAATTTTGCTGAGTGTGCAACCAGATCAAGGAGGATCCGGTCGCTCGGCCAGGAGCTGTCATGTCTCAACCACGTGCCCGGATCGCCTCACAGCTTGGTCTTGCGCTTGCCGTGATACTGGCGATTGTCATCAGCGGCAGTACCGTGTTCGCCCTGCGTTCGCTGGACACCGCCAACCTCGCCACCCGCGAAGAGCACCTGGCCAGTGAAGCCCGGCTGCTGGCGGATCAGCTGAGCACCTTTCACGGCACGTTGCGTGAAAGCACCCAACGCTTGGCCGGTCTGTTCGAGAAGCGCTTCAGCGCCGGGTTGAGCGTGCACCCGGACGAGCCGGTGGCCGTGGCGGGCACCCAGACCCCGGGCCTGCACCTGGGTAGCGAAGTGTTGAACAACAATTTCAAGGAAGTGGACGAGTTCAAGCAAATGACCGCCGGCGTGGCGACGGTGTTTGTGCGCAGCGGCGAAGACTTCATTCGGGTCAGCACGTCCCTGAGCAAACAGGACGGCAGCCGAGCCATCGGTACGCTGCTCGATCACGCCAATCCGGCGTATGCCCGCTTGATGGCAGGGCAGGCCTACGTCGGTCGCGCCTTGTTGTTCGAACGCTCCTACATGACTCAGTACACCCCCGTACGTGACAGCGGCGGTAAGGTGATTGCTGTTCTGTTCGTAGGATTCGATTACACCGACGCTCAGAACGCGCAGTTCGCCAACCTCAAACGCTTCCGTATCGGCCAGACCGGTTCCTTGGCGTTGCTCGATGACCAAGGCAAATGGCTGGTGCCAATCGCGGGCGTACAAGCGCTGGATCAGGCGACGCCGACCATCGTTGGCTTGGCGAAAACGCCGGGCAAGGGCGAGTTCTGGAGCGACAAGTCCGAAGATTTCTACAGCATTGCCGTACCGTTTGAAGGCGGCCCATGGTCGGTCGTAGCGAGCATGCCGAAAACCGAAATCCGTGCCGTGACCTGGAGTGTCGGCATTCAATTGGCGATTGGCAGTCTGCTGGCGATGTTGATCGCTGTAGGTTCAGCGGTCTGGTTGCTGCGCAGCAAACTCGCGCCTTTGGGTGATCTGGTGCGTCAGGCGGAAGCCTTGGGTGCCGGTGATTTGAGCGTGCGGCTGAACGTATCGAGCAACGACGAGATCGGTCAACTGGCCCGTGCGTTCAACCAGATGAGCCAAGCGCTGTCGACCATGGTCGAGCACATCCGCAAGGCCTCGCAAGAGGTCAACAGCCGCGCCCAGGCCTTGTCCGGTCTGTCCGGTGGCGCCTATGAAGGCATGGAGCAGCAGTCAGGCGAAATCACCAGCATGGCCGGCGCCGTTGAAGAGTTCAGCGCCACCTCCCTGAACATCGCCGACAACATGGGCAACACCCAGCGTCTGGCCCAGGAAAACGCACAGCAAACCCAGATCGGTCGTACGTCGATGGACGAAGCGTCCTCGTCCCTGGAGCAAATCGCTGGCGCGCTGAACAGCACGGCGACGGTGATCAATACCTTGGGTCAGCGCTCCCAGGAAATCGGCGGCATTGTCGGTGTGATTACCTCGATTGCCGATCAAACCAACCTGCTGGCGCTCAATGCCGCCATCGAAGCCGCACGTGCCGGCGAGCAGGGTCGTGGTTTTGCGGTCGTGGCCGATGAAGTTCGCAACCTGGCGTCACGTACTCGCCAGGCGACGGACGAGATTTCCGGGATGATCCAGAGCATTCAACTGGAAACCGGTAACGCCATCAGCACCATGGAACAGGGCAACGTTTTGATGCAGGAAGGCCTGTCGCGCAACGCCAATGTCGCCAGTGCCCTGGCACGGATCGATGAGCAAAGCCGTTCTGCCGGTCAGCAATTCGCGGCGATCACCACCGCGACTCAGGAGCAGAGCAGCACCGCCACCTTGCTCAGCAGCAACCTGCAAAGCATTGCTCTGGCGAACAGTGAGCAGCGTGAAGTGGTGTCCAATCTGGCGATCACCGCCAAAGAGCTGGAGAAGCTGGCGGCGGACTTGCGGCATGAGGTTGACCGGTTCCGCTGAGGCACCTTTGGAATAGCTATCGGTAGCAAGCTCGCTCCCACATTGGATCGGTGGAAACACAGAGTTTGTGAACACCCGAGATCAATTGTGGGAGCGAGCTTGCTCGCGATGGGATCACCTGCATTTTCGTGTTTACCTCATCTTTCGCATCAACCCGCTCCCAGTCCGTAGGCAGCACTTCTTGTCATTCACCATTTTTAAGCTTGATGAATCGTTTCAGCAAGTCTATAAAAATGGCACAACTCCAAGAAAGGCTCCTGTCATGACTCCGCTCAAACTCATCATCGCTCTCGGTGCGCTGTCGGCTACCTCCCACGCCATGGCCTGGGACTACGTGCTGCTCGACACCGACAAAGCGGCCCAGAACTGGCAGATCACCAGTCAGCAGCTCGGCATCAAAACCGACAAACCCTTCTCGGTCACCCTGCGCACCTTGCACGGCGGTCGGCAGGAGGGCGTCAGCATCGTCGACATCGATAACGGCACGATGAAACTCTCGGTGGTCCCCACCCGCGGGATGAACGTCCTGCAGGCGTCGGTCGGTGATGTGCGCATGGGGTGGGACTCGCCGGTCAAAGAGGTGGTCAATCCATCCTTCATCGAGCTCAATGGTCGTGGCGGTCTGGGCTGGCTGGAAGGTTTCAATGAACTGGTCACCCGCTGTGGCTACGAATGGGTCGGCCACCCCGGCATAGACAACGGCGAACTGCTGACCCTGCACGGCCGCGCCGCTAACATCCCTGCGAACAAAGTCACGCTGCACATCGATGAAAAACCACCTTACGCCATCAGCTTGCGCGGCGAGCTGAAAGAGCAGGCGTTCAAGAAAGTCGACTTCACGGTGAAGACCGAACTGGTCACCGAACCCGGCAGCACAGCGTTCGCCCTCAACGACACCCTCACCAACAACGGCGATTATCCGAAGGAATACCAGGCGCTGTACCACAGCAACTTCAGCACCCCATTCCTGGAGCAGGGCGCTCGTTTCGCCGCACCGGTGAAACAGGTCTCGCCGTTCAATGACAAGGCCAAGGGCGATCTGCCGGACTGGCAAACCTACCGCGCGCCGACCAAGGACTACGACGAGACGGTTTACAACGTCGTGCCATATGCCGATGCCAAGGGTGACACGTTGACCGTGCTGCATAACAAGGCGGGGAGCCTTGGGGTTTCGGTGGGTTTCAATACTCAGCAGTTGCCGGTGTTCTCCCTGTGGAAAAACACGGACACCCAAGGGCAGGGCTATGTCACGGGTCTTGAGCCAGGAACGAGCTTTTCCTACAACCGCCGGTATCAGCGGCCACTGAATCTGGTGCCGACGATTGCGGCCAAGGAGCAAAAGCAGTTCCAGATCAGCTACAGCTTGCTGGCGGACAAGGGGGCTGTGGATAAGGCGTTGAAGCGAGTGAACGAGATTCAGGGCGGGCGGGAGACTGAGGTGCGGCAGACTCCGTTGGTGGATCTCACCAAGGAGTAAACCGATCAATTGGCGCTCGGCCGATACTGCAGCGCTTCCGCCAGATGTTCACGGGTGATGCCATCGACTTGCTCAAGGTCCGCCAGGGTGCGCGCCACTTTGAGCAGTCGATGGGCTGACCTCAGCGACAAAGTCAGTCGTTCACACGCAGTTTCCAGCCAGGTTTCGTCGACTGTGGATAAGTTGCAATGGCGACGCAGGCCTGGCAGATCGAGGAAGGCGTTGGCGCAGCCCTGGCGTTTGTGTTGCCGCTCTCGTGCATCGGCGACCAGAACCGCGGCGGTGGCCGTGTCGTCGCCGGCCTTCAACGCGGGGTTCAATGCCGTAGCTTCACGGGCGACGGTCAAGTGCAGGTCGATTCGGTCCAGCAACGGGCCGGAGAGTTTGTTGCGGTAGCGTTGGACCATGTCAGGTGTACAACTGCATTTGCCGCTGGGTTCGCCAAGATACCCACAGGGGCACGGGTTCATCGCCGCCACTAATTGAAAGCGAGCCGGAAATCTCACGCGATCCTTGGCGCGGGAAATCACGATGTGACCGGATTCCAGGGGCTCCCTTAAGACTTCCAACACCTAAGCTTGAGTTCATCAAGGAACAGAACGCCATGGTGGGCGAGGGTGATTTCACCGGGTTGCGGCTTTGAACCACCGCCCACCAATGCCGGGCCGGAGGCCGAGTGATGGGGCTGGCGGAATGGTCTTTGCGGCCAGTGGCTCAAGGGCACGCAACTGGTGACGGATTGAATGGCTGCGACTTCCAGCGCCTCGTTTTCGGCCAAAGGAGGGAGCAGCCCCGGCAAACGACTCGCCAACAGCGTTTTCCCGGTCCCGGGTGGTCCGCTGAACAGAAGGTTATGAGCGCCCGCCGCCGCAATCAGCAATGCGCGTTTGGCCGAAAGTTGTCCCTGCACTTCATTCAGGTCCGGATAGGGTTTGCTGGCGTAGAGCAACCCGTTGGAAACGTAGGGCTCGACCGGCGTATGTCCGTTGAAGTGCGCAACGGCTTCCAGCAGGTGATCCACGGCAAACACCTTCAATCCCGACGCCAGGCACGCCTCCTCGGCATTCGCCCGCGGCACCATAAGCGAACGCCCGGCCTTGCGTGCTGCTAGCGCAGCTGGCAACACGCCTCTCACCGCACGTACCGCGCCTGACAGCGCCAATTCTCCCAGGCATTCAATGTCATCCAGCGTCAACGTCGGCACCTGCACACTGGCGGACAGAATCCCCAGGGCAATCGCCAGATCAAACCGTCCGCCATCCTTAGGCAAGTCCGCAGGCGCGAGATTCAAGGTGATACGCCGTGCCGGGAATTGCAGCCCTGAATTGATGATCGCACTGCGTACTCGATCCTTGCTTTCCTTCACGGCCGCTTCGGGTAAACCGACCATTGTCAGCGAAGGCAAGCCGTTGGCGAGATGGACTTCGACGGTGACGGCGGGCGCATCCACGCCAATCTGGGCGCGGCTGTGGACGATGGAGAGGGACATGGTCGTTCCTTGAGCTGAAGTAGCACCGCTTCCTGCGGTTTTTGAAGGGTAGTCGGGAGGTGGTGATTTCGCGTGGCGATGGAGGCGCCAAACTTTCGCAGGATGTTGCGAGTGCTGATGAGCTAATTCGGAGGCGAAAGGAAACGCGAGTCAGACGGTTTCTTTGGGGAGCTTAGTCAGGCTCGTGCCTGCAAGCCAGCCACTCGGCTCAAGTTCTTTGCCGTGAGCAGCGGCGACATCGAAAAAGCGGCGTTGATTCGCCGATACGTTCCCGGCTAACCGGAGAGCCTCAGCATGATGTTCAGCGACCAGGAGCAGTTTGGCTTTTCGTTTTCTTGGTTTCATAGCGACCTCTTTTGGATTTGAAGACTGCTTTTTAGGTCTGTCAGCTTAAGAGGTGAGCGTGGTTGGGGCGCAATAAGAATTGGCACTTATTTTTGTAGGATTCGGCTTCAATTCAAAGTCCTTCTGAAGGACGTAGGTAGTCTATTTCTTAAAGTTTTGAAAGGAGGGCCCAAACTGGAAGCGGTGGGTTGGAATTCATGAGTTCAGCTTCTACACTCAGGATTAATGCATAACGTTAAGCTTTAAATTATGATCGTTAGCTTTAAGTGTTCTGAGACTGAGTACCTGTTTCGCAACGGTAAGACCCGTATGTGGTCAGCCATTCTGAGTGTCGTGGAACGAAAGCTGACGATGCTTGATGCTGCTGCCGTACTGATTGACCTTCGATCACCACCGGGCAATCGTCTGGAGGCATTGGAGGGGGATCGAAGAGGTCAGCACAGCATCCGCATCAACGCTCAATGGCGAATTTGCTTTGTTTGGGGTCCTAACGGACCAGAGAATGTCGAAATCGTCGATTATCACTGAGGTGAGTAATGACTAAGAATGGTATGCGCCCGGTGCACCCTGGCGAGATCCTCAAAGAGGAATACCTGGAGCCTCTGAGCCTTACGGCTGCTGCTCTGGCCAGAGCATTGCGCGTTTCGACCCCCACGGTGAACGACATCGTGCTTCAGCGTCGGGGCGTCAGTGCTGATATGGCTCTCAGGCTTTCTATTTGTCTGGATACGACCCCTGAATTTTGGTTGAACTTGCAATCGACTTACGATTTGCGCAAAGCCGAGATTGAACGAGGGGCTGCGATCCGGGATCAGGTTGAGCGTCTTTCGCACTGCGCCTGATCCTCTGCTCCTGAACAAACCCCACGTTACAAGCGTGGGGTTTTTTGTCGTTCAGATTGCCAGGAGTATTCGGGAAGCACGCTTCCACCACGGCGCATTGACTGCGCGCTGTGGCCGTTCTCCCTCTGGAAGCATTTGCGGAACATCCTGCAGCCGAATCCACGGCTGGTTATTCCAGTGCAGCAAACTCAGCGACATCTCTGGCCAGTTCAGCAGGCTCAGAATCGGGCGTTCGCTGGAAGGTGGTTGTTGAGCGTCTCTGAGGGCTGGAACGACGTCGTGGGTTAGCCATTCGCGCAGCGCCCGGTATTCGGGGCAGTAGTGGTAGACGAGTAGGGCGTAGACGCCGGACTCGCTGATCAGCAGGGTGTTTTCGATGGTGCCGTGGATGACGACTCGCGCGGATTGATGTTGATCGGGATCGAGTTTGCGGACGGCGCGTTCGTCGAGGAAAAGACGAAGCAGACGGCCTAAGTCTCGGGCGCTGAACCAAGGCTGGTTTTCGATCAAAAGCGCGTGAAGGTGGAGTTTATGGCGGATGAAGACGTGAGGGATTAGATAGTTTTCATTCATGGTGCATTCTCGGGGTCGAGTGAAGAAAACTGCTTCTGATCGTCGCCAAACGAAAAGGGTGGCAGCCATGCGCGGGTTGGCGAACCGGTGACTCCCGAAACCCGGCAGACCCGAAGGTCTCCCACGCATAGCCGCCATAATTCGAGGTGGGAATAAATTCCTCGGTCGAATGTGGTCGCGGTGCGTCGGGGTCTTCCGGGTCGCCAAACCCAGAGCTGAATATTCAGCTGAGGATGAGCTTAGGAACCTGGGCTTCGCGGCGCTATCGGACGGCGGTGGTGATCTTTGTAGGACGTTGCCGGGATTTTTGAGGGCTTAAAGATCAAAAGATCGCAGCCTTCGGCAGCTCCTACAGTTGAATCTGAAGGTCGTTCCGACCTTATCGCGAGCAGGCTCGCTCCCACAGTGGATTGGGTTTCACCGTGGGATCTGCGGTGTTACTCGACGGGTGGATTCAGCTTCGCTTCAAGCTCGGCAACCTTCGCCTCAAGACTCTCCAACCGTGCCCGCGTCCGCGCCAGCACAACCATCTGGCTATCAAACTCTTCCCGGCTCACAAGATCCAGCTTGCTGAAGCCGCTCTGCAACAGAGCCTTGAACTGGCTTTCGATTTCGCTTTTCGGCAGTGGGGTGTCGCCGCTGAAGAGGCGGGAGGCGGTGCCGCTCAGGGCATCGAGGAAGTCTTTGGGTGCGAGCATGGGAAATGTCCTGTCAACAATGGCGGGCAGTGTATCACGCAGTGTCTATAGTCAATCCCGACAGGAGGCCGTGCACGTTTTTCGCGCATGCGGACGGATGGCATCGCACTGTTGTTGTGCGTAACGCAGCGGGAGTTGCGGTGAAGTGGCAGGGATCAGCGGCTAAAGGCCTGAAAACAGGGAGCTTTGTGGAGATGGCAAGCTTTCTGCTTAGTCGGTAGTGACCCATGCACTGATGCAGTCGCTGTGACGAATGCAGTGCGCCAAGCGGAACGGGGGAAGTGTTTCGTGCGGAGTGGTTAGCAGGCGTCGGACGGGCAGGTAAGGCCGACGATGCGTTACAAAGCCAGGCACTGCGCTTAGACTTGAGTCGGGTTTGTTTTCCTGGGGCAAGTCCACCAATTCGGGAGAGAGTTTTCATGAAGCTAGTCACTGCCATCATCAAGCCGTTCAAACTGGACGACGTACGCGAGTCGCTGTCCGAGATCGGCGTGCAGGGCATTACCGTTACTGAAGTCAAAGGCTTCGGTCGGCAGAAGGGTCACACCGAGCTGTATCGCGGCGCGGAATACGTGGTCGATTTCCTGCCAAAGGTGAAGATCGATGTCGCCATTGACGACAAGGATCTTGACCGGGTTATCGAGGCGATAACCAAGGCTGCCAACACCGGCAAGATCGGGGACGGCAAGATCTTCGTGGTCAATCTGGAACAGGCGATTCGCATCCGTACCGGCGAAACCGATACCGACGCAATCTAAGCCGCCACAAACCCAACGCCCCAGGAGAAAACAATATGACTCTGCGTAAATTCGCAGGGCTAGGAGCCCTGTTGTCCCTCGTAATGCCCGGCCTGGTTATGGCGGCAGACGAAGTGGCGGCCCCAGTCCTCAATTCCGGCGACACTGCCTGGATGATGACCTCGACAGCCCTCGTGCTGTTCATGACCATTCCCGGCCTCGCGCTGTTCTACGGCGGTATGGTTCGCTCCAAAAACATTCTTTCCGTGATGATGCAGTGCTTTGCCATTACCGGTCTGATCAGCATCCTGTGGGTCATTTATGGCTACAGCATCGCGTTCGACACCACCGGCATGGAACAGGGCGTCGTCAACTTCAACTCATTCTTCGGCGGCATGGGCAAGGCTTTCCTCGCCGGTGTCACGCCATCGAGCCTGACCGGTCCCGCGGCGCTGTTCCCTGAGGCGGTGTTCATCACCTTCCAGATGACCTTCGCCATCATCACCCCTGCGCTGATCGTCGGTGCCTTCGCCGAGCGGATGAAGTTCTCCGCGATGCTGATCTTCATGGGCGTCTGGTTCACCCTGGTTTATGCACCAATTGCGCACATGGTCTGGTCCGGCAACGGCGGCCTGATGTGGGACTGGGGCGTGCTGGACTTCGCCGGCGGCACCGTGGTGCACATCAACGCCGGTGTGGCCGGTCTGATTGCCTGCCTGGTACTGGGCAAACGCAAAGGCTTCCCGACCACCCCGATGGCGCCGCACAACCTCGGTTACACCCTGATGGGTGCTGCCATGCTGTGGGTTGGCTGGTTCGGCTTCAACGCCGGTTCCGCCGCAGCCGCCAACGGCACGGCCGGTATGGCGATGCTGGTGACCCAGATCGCAACCGCCGCTGCTGCAATGGGCTGGATGTTCGCCGAGTGGATTACTCACGGCAAACCAAGTGCCCTGGGTATCGCTTCGGGTGTTGTGGCCGGTCTGGTGGCAATTACGCCAGCCGCTGGCACCGTGGGCCCGATGGGCGCTCTGGTCATCGGTCTGGCAGCCGGCGTGGTGTGCTTCTTCTGCGCCACCACCCTGAAACGCAAGCTCGGCTATGACGACTCCCTGGACGCCTTCGGCGTGCACGGTATCGGCGGTATCCTCGGCGCGATCCTGACCGGTGTCTTCGCTGCACCGTCGCTGGGTGGCTTCGGCACCGTGACCGACATCGCCGCACAAGTCTGGATTCAGTGCAAAGGCGTGGGCTTCACGGTGATCTACACCGCGATCGTCACCTACATCATCCTCAAGGTGCTGGACGCTGTCATGGGTCTGCGTATCACTGAAGAAGAAGAGGCGGTCGGCATCGATCTGGCACTTCACAACGAACGCGGCTACAACTTGTAAGTACGCGCACAAAAAAACTTGCCCGGCTTGCCGGGCATTTTTTTGTCTGGAATTTGTCAGTGAAGGAATTGCTGAAAGGTTTTTTCGTACACGTTTGGAGGCGTTTACGACGGGCGTTTTTCTGCGGCCAATGTCTTACATGATAGAAGGAATATTAGGGCCTTTGTTTTTTCCCAGAGCGCGCTAGAATGCGCCCCGAACGTGCGGAGAACTGTATGTGGCAACAGACTCTGATTACCCTGCGGGCAAGGCCCCGGGGCTTTCATCTGGTAACGGACGAGTTACTCGCCGGCCTGCCTGAACTCAAGGCATGTCGGGTCGGTCTGTTGCATTTGTGGCTGCAGCATACCTCGGCGTCGTTGACCATCAACGAGAACGCCGATCCGGCGGTACGTCGCGACTTCGAACGATTTTTCAATCGTCTGATCCCACAAGGAACAGACGGCTATGAGCATAACGACGAAGGCCTGGACGACCTCCCGGCGCACTTCAAGGCCAGCGTGCTTGGCTGTCAGCTCAGTTTGCCGATTTCGGCAGGCCGACTGGCGCTGGGAACCTGGCAAGGCGTTTATCTGGGCGAGCACCGTGATTTTGGCGGTGCCCGTAAAGTCCTCGCCACCGTGCACGGTGAAGAGGCATAAGCCGCTGGTTACCAGCGGTTGTAGAATTTTTTCCGGCGGCCTTCGACAGACGGCGAAGCTGGGCTATAACTAATCTGCTTTTCGCAAGTCATGAGGTAGAACATGAGCGACGATGATCTGGAAAACGACGACCTCGAAGTAGGCGACGACGACGAAACCGAAGAAGGTCTGGAAACAGCAGCGGAAGACGTTGCTGACGACGATGGCGGTGAAACGCCCGTTCCGACCGCCAAAGGCAAAGCCAAGGCAGCGGTATCGGTCGATGAGCTGCCGAGCGTCGAAGCAAAAAACAAGGAGCGTGATGCTCTGGCGCGGGCCATGGAAGAGTTCCTGGCCAAGGGCGGCAAGGTGCAGGAAGTGGAGGCCAATGTGGTCGCCGATCCGCCCAAGAAGCCTGACAACAAGTATGGCAGCCGGCCTATCTAAGGCCGCCGCTTGCTTGCTGAAAAAGCCCGCCGTCGCTGCGGGCTTTTTCATGGGTAAAACAAAACTTTTGAGCCTGCATCGATCCCCTGTGGGAGTGAGCCTGCTCGCGATAGCGGTGTGTCAGGCAATATAAATACTGAATGTCACTCCGCTATCGCGAGCAGGCTCACTCCCACAATGGGAATCGGTGATCTCAAGGTTAGTGTTGGGCGTTCCAGAGGGCCAACAACGCCGGCAACTCGCTCAGGCTGCGAATCTCGGCATCCGGTGCCGTCCGTGCTTCCCAAACCTTGCCCGCCGGGTTAAACCAGATCGCCCGCAATCCCGCCTGCTGGGCGCCGGCAATGTCGTCACCCGGATGATCGCCGATATGCACGGCCGTCTCGGCCGTCGCACCACCCCGTTGCAACGCCTCATGAAACAGTCGCGCATCCGGCTTGCCGATGCCGATGTCTTCGGCGCACAAGGCAAACTTGAAGTAATCCGCCAGCCCTAACCGACGCACATCGGCGTTGCCATTGGTGACCACGCCGAGAGCATAGTGATTGGCCAGCGTCTCCAGGGTCGGTTGCACCTCCGGGAAGATTTCCAGCTGATGCCGCGCATGCAGAAACACTTCAAAGCTCTGATCGGCCAGGTTTGAGGCCTGATCATGGTCGTAACCGGCCTCTTCCAGTGCATGGAACAAGACTCGGCGGCGCAGGGCGCTGATGCGGTGCTTGAGGCCCGGCTCACTGCTCAGGATCCGCTCGCGAATCGCCCACAAATGCTCCACCGGCACGGCGCCCAGATTCGGTGCATGCTCGGTCAGCCATTCACGCAATATGGCTTCGGCGCTGACGATCACCGGGGCGGTATCCCACAGGGTGTCGTCGAGGTCGAAGGTGATCAATTGAATTCTCATGACTCATCGCCTTTGATGCGTTTGGCCCTTGGATGGGCGCTGTCGTAAACCGTCGCCAGGTGCTGGAAGTCCAGATGAGTGTAGATCTGGGTGGTTTTGATGTCCGAGTGGCCGAGCAACTCCTGAACCGCCCGCAGGTCCTGGGAAGACTCCAGCAAATGGCTGGCAAAGGAGTGCCGCAGCATGTGCGGGTGCAGGTTCTGCCCCAGTTCGCGCTCGCCAGCGGCTTTAACCCGCACCTGAATCGCCCGTGGGCCGAGGCGCCGGCCTTGCTGGCTGACAAACACCGCGTCGTCCGCCGGGTTGGTCATGGCGCGTAGCGGCAGCCACAGCTCTAGCGCTTCGCGAGCTTTTTTGCCGACCGGCAGCAGTCGGGTCTTGCTGCCCTTGCCGAGCACTTGAACCATGCCGTCGGCCAGGTCCAGCTGATCCAGATTGAGCCCGGTCAGTTCCGAAAGGCGCAAGCCCGAGGAATAGAACAACTCCAGGATCGCTTGATCCCGACGTGCCAGAAAGTCATCTTCCACCGCGCCCTCAAGCAGTTGCAGCGCACGGTCGGTGTCGAGGGTTTTTGGCAGACGACGTTCGCCCTTCGGCGGCGCCAGACCGTTGGCCGGGTCGTGGTCGCAGAGGCCTTCTCGGTTCAGATAGTGGTAGAGCCCGCGCACCGCCGACAGCAGCCGCGCCAGGCTGCGCGAAGATTGGCCCTGTGAATGCAGGCGAGCGATCAGGCTGCGCAGGCGCTGGATGTCCAGGGCTGCCCAACTGCTGATGTTCTGTTTGACGCACCAGCCCAGCACTTTGTCGAGGTCGCGGCGGTAGGCGTACAGCGTGTGAGGCGACACCTGCCGCTCACTGCGCAGGTGTTCGCAGTAAGCGTCCAGTTGCCGTTCCATCATCAGCGTACCGAGCGCAGGGAGGTATTGACCCGTGGCAGCACGCGACCCATGACTTCGGCGATGTAGCTGAGGAACAGCGTGCCCACCGAACTCTTGTAGTGCTGCGGGTCACGGCTGGCGATGGCCAGGATGCCGTGGATGCCTTGGTAGCTGATGGCGACGACGGCGGTGGAGCCGATCTGCTTGCGCTGTTCTTCGCCAAACAGGAAGTCCAGCTCGTGTTCACGCAGGCTGCCACTGACGCTTTTGTCTTCCGAGAGCAAGCCGCCGATGGCCGTTTGCGCGTCGGCATGAGTGACCCAGCGGCCCACTGGCATCGGGTTGTCACCCAGCAGGATCAGGCTGACGAAGGGCACCTGGAAGTCCTGGCGCAGACTGTCTTCGACGCTGATCACCACATCTTCCAGGCTGGTGGCGTCCATCAGCGCGAGAATCAGGCGGCGGGTCTTGTCGAAGAGGCGGTCGTTGTCGCGGGCCACGTCCATCAAGTGCGAGAGGCGATGACGCAACTCGATATTGCGGTCGCGCAGGATGGTCATCTGGCGTTCGACCAGCGAGATGGTGTCGCCGCGCTGGTGCGGAATGCGCAAGGTTGCGAGCAGGTCTTCATGCTCGACGAAGAAATCCGGATGAGCCTCCAGGTACGCGGCAATCGCCGCCGCCTCAAGGCTTTCGGAAGGGGATTCGTCGGGCTGTAGGGCGGGAACCTGGGGCTTATCTTTCATGGATTCGACTCTCTCAAAGACGCACTTGTCCTTCATAAACGCGCACTGCCGGGCCGGTCATCATGACCGGTTGGCCAGGGCCTGCCCATTCAATGGACAAACGCCCGCCGGGCAGGTCGATCAATAGCGGCGAATCCATCCACCCCTGGCTGATCGCGGCCACTGCGGCAGCGCAAGCGCCGGTTCCGCAAGCCTGGGTTTCCCCGGTCCCGCGTTCCCAGACGCGCAGCTGCGCACGGCTCCGGTCGATGACCTGGAGAAAACCGACATTGACCCGCGCCGGGAAGCGCGGATGGTTTTCGATTTTCGGCCCCAGTTCACGCACCGGTGCATTGTTGATGTCGCTGACCCGCAGCACGGCATGGGGGTTGCCCATGGACACGGCGGCCAGGTCGACCAGGGTGCCGTCGACGTCAACCTGATAGCTCGTGGCCTGCTCCGGCGCTTCAAATGGAATCTCGGCCGGCACCAGGCGCGGTGCGCCCATGTTGACGCCGATCTGCCCGTCGCTGCGGATATCCAGTTCGATGATGCCGCTTTTGGTCTCGACGCGGATCTGCCGCTTCGCGGTCAGGCGCTTGTCGAGCACGAAGCGCGCGAAACAGCGCGCACCGTTGCCGCACTGTTCCACTTCGGAGCCGTCGGCGTTGAAAATCCGATAGCGGAAATCCACGTCCGGGTTGCTGGGCGCTTCGACGATCAGCAACTGGTCGAAACCAATACCCGTATGCCGATCGCCCCATTGCTTGGCGTGTTTGGGCAGGATGTGCGCATGCTGGCTGACCAGGTCAAGGACCATGAAGTCATTGCCCAGGCCGTGCATCTTGGTAAAACGCAGCAGCATGGTTTTACTCCGGCAGCAGGCTTTCGCCAGCAAACAACTCGGCTACCGTCTCACGGCGACGCACTTCAAATGCCTGATCACCGTCCACCAACACTTCAGCGGCACGGCCGCGGGTGTTGTAGTTGGAACTCATGACAAACCCGTAGGCACCGGCCGAATGCACGGCCAGCAGGTCGCCTTCTTCCAGGGCCAACTCACGATCCTTGGCCAGGAAGTCGCCGGTCTCGCAGATCGGCCCGACGATGTCGTAGGCGCGAGCTGCGGTAGTGCGTGGGCGCACGGCGGTGACGTCCATCCAGGCCTGGTACAGCGCCGGGCGGATCAAGTCGTTCATGGCCGCGTCGACGATGGCAAAGTCTTTGTGTTCGGTGTGCTTGAGGTATTCGACCTGGGTCAGCAGCACGCCGGCGTTGGCGACGATGAAGCGGCCCGGCTCAAACACCAACGCCAGGTCACGACCGTCGAGACGCTCGCGCACGGCTTTGATGTAGTCGGCAGCCAATGGCGGCTCTTCATCGCGATAACGCACGCCCAAACCACCACCGAGATCGATGTGGCGCAGGTAAATGCCGCAATCGCCGAGACGGTCGACCAGGCCCAGCAGGCGGTCGAGGGCATCGATGAACGGCGGCAGGGTGGTCAGTTGCGAACCGATGTGGCAATCGACACCGACCACTTCCAGGTTTGGCAATTGGGCGGCGCGGATGTACACGTCTTCGGCGTCGGCGATGGCGATGCCGAACTTGTTCTCTTTAAGACCGGTGGAAATGTACGGGTGGGTGCCGGCGTCGACATCCGGGTTCACGCGCAGCGAGATCGGCGCGCGAACGCCCAGCTCGGCAGCCACCACTTGCAGACGTTCCAGCTCATCGGTGGATTCGACGTTGAAGCAGTGCACGCCGACTTCCAGGGCGCGACGCATGTCGTCACGGGTCTTGCCGACACCGGAGAACACGATCTTGTCGGCGCTGCCGCCAGCGGCCAGTACGCGTTCCAGCTCGCCACGAGAGACGATGTCGAAACCGGCGCCCAGACGTGCCAGGACATTCAGTACACCCAGGTTGGAGTTGGCCTTGACCGCAAAGCAGACCAGGTGTGGCATGCCGGCCAGCGCATCGGCGTAAGCCAGGTACTGGGCTTCGATGTGCGCACGGGAGTAGACGTAGGTCGGTGTGCCAAAGCGTTCGGCGATGGCGGACAGGGCAACACCTTCCGCGAACAGCTCACCGTCACGGTAGTTAAAAGCGTCCATAGCGTTCCCTTAGTAGACGTCGTGCTTGTGTGCTTTCGACGGAGTCTGCTGCGACGATTTGGCTTGTTCTGCAGGATCCTGATTTTCATCAGGCAGGTACAGCGGGCCTTTTTGACCACAGGCCGATACAAGGCAGGCGACCGCGACGAGCGCAGCAAGGGAAGAGATCAGGCGCTTCATGGCGAAATCCTTGAAAATGCGTTAATTGCGCCGGAGTATACCGGCCACCTGGCAGCTTGCCTATGCGACGCACCTCCCGTCCGGCGGGGCTTCGCCTGATGCCGGTAAGTTATGTGCAATCCATTGTGGGGGCGGGCTTGCTCGCGAATGCGGTGGTTCAGCCAACAAACATGTTGGATGTGCTGGCCCCTTCGCGAGCAAGTCGGGTCGCCGCATCGCCGCTCCCACAGGTACAGCGCTGAACGTATCGAAATCGGCTCTTGGTCGTTATCCTTTGCAATCACCGGGGCTCGCCCGTATCTTGCGGCGCTTGAGCGTGAGTAGACACTTTCTGAGGTTCCCGCAATGAGTTTGACTGAAGCCCGTTTCCACGATCTGGTCGATGCCACCCAGCAGATGCTGGAGGATATTTTTGACGAGTGTGACCTGGATATCGATCTGGAGAGCTCGGCCGGTGTGCTCACCGTCAAGTTCGAAAACGGCAGCCAGTTGATTTTCAGCCGTCAGGAACCCCTGCGGCAGCTGTGGCTGGCGGCCGTGTCTGGCGGGTTCCACTTCGATTACGACGAAGAGAGCAAGCGCTGGATGTGTGACAAGAGCGACGAACAACTCGGCGAGATGCTCGAGCGCATCGTCAAGCAGCAAGCTGACGCCGAGCTCGATTTCGAAGGTCTGTGAAATCGTGACCCAGCCTGCGCCCGTTCGTCTGCCCAAACCGCTCTACAGCAATGTCAGCCCGGCGGTGGCTTCGCCGTGCAGCGGCGTGTGTCGGCTGGATGAGCAGAAGGTCTGCCTTGGGTGTTTTCGCCATGTCGAAGACATCCGCGAATGGCGCTCGGCCGATGACGATCGGCGTCGTGTCATCTGCGCCCAGGCGGCACAGCGCAAAACCGACACCTGACACCTTCACGCGACCTACAAAAGTGTGTCGTCGCCCCTCACTTGTATATTTATTGAGCTGTGATAGTGTCGAGAAACGCCTCAACCCATCGAGGCTCGTGAAAACCCCGCCTTATTCTGGCGGGGTTTTGCTTTTTCTGTGCAGAAGAAAGGAGTCTGCCTCTATCATGACCTCACCTTCCATCACCCTTACCCGTCTGGACGTTCAACGTCTGGAGCGCCTGATCGACAGCCTGGATGACACGCTGCCGGGCGTTGTCGCGCTGCAAACCGAACTGGACCGCGCCGATACCCTGGTCGGTCACGATGAAGTGCCCGCCGATGTCGTGACCATGAATTCCCGAGTGCATTGCCGTGAAGAAATCAGCGGCAAGGACTATCACCTGACGCTGGTTTATCCGAAGGATGCCAATGCCGACGAAGGCAAGATTTCCATTCTGGCGCCAGTCGGCAGCGCACTGCTCGGTCTCAAGGTTGGTCAGCACATCGACTGGCCGGCTCCGGGCGGCAAGACACTGAAACTGACCCTGCTGGAAGTCGAATCGCAGCCAGCTGAAGGCGGCCACTTTCCGGAATAAACCCCTTAAACCTGCTCGAGCGCCTCGTTCAATGAGCGCTCCAGGTCAGCCTTGTAGCGCAAATACAAAATACTTGAACTCTGACCATCACCGAGCAGGCCCGACAGGTCCAGGTCGGTGATGTAGCAGCGATAGCGTTCGGTTTCACGGCGCTGCTCGACGATTTCCCGGGCGACCACGCTGAACAATCGGTCGCCATGTTCCAGCTCTGAAAATTCCCGCTGATTGCAATACAACGTGACCTGCACCTGTCCCGGTGCGGCTTTGCCGACAATCGCCTGCACGTCGTAGAACGGTTTGTTGACCGGGGTTTGCGGCGCTGGCCGAGCTTCGACCCGACGTGCCCGCACGGGGCCGGAGGGCAGCAGTTGGTAATACAAGGTGTCCAGGCTCAGCGGCTGGGCGACGTCCATCGGCAGCAAGGCGTCGCGCCGGTACTGGATTGATTGCAGGAAACGTTGCAGCGGCACCAGCAGGCTTTGCTCGTCGTGGTAGGGCAAGCGCTGCTGCCACAGGGCATTGAATTCATCCAGCACGTACAGGTCGGCGTGGTATTCGTTGATCCGGTAGAACACCTGAATGCAATCGGGCTGGCCCATCGGCAGGACCAGCGCCAGATCGTGGTCTTCCAGTGCCATCGGGTCCAGGTGCAGTGGGCTGTAGCTTGCCCGCTCTTCGCCCAGGTAATCGACCAGCGCCGGCAGCGTGGTGAGGGCGACATGATTGACCTGGCCGGGCACCAGTTCCAGTACGTGGTAGTGCTGCTGGACCTGAATCAGGTAGCGATGATTGAGTTTGCTCAACAGCAGGTTCTGCGCGGTGTCGAGGATCTCTTCGACCCGCCGGGCGATGAACTGTGCGCGGTTGTGGCAGAAGCACCGAACCCGCAACGTGGGTTGTTGTAGCCCGTCGGGCAGGTTGTTGAGGTAATCGCGCACGCAGTCGAGCAATGCGTGGGGGCCGTCGAAGCGGCTGACCAGCACTTCGTTCCAACTATTGAGCGTGACCTGATCCAGGGTCAGCACCAGGTTTTCCCGGACGCCGGCGTAACTGAGGGAATCGGTGCGCTCGGTGGTCATCAGGATGTTCAGGTCGCGGTGGTGCTTGAGTGGATCGACGCCGACATTCACCAGGATCAGCACTTCACTCGGCACACTGGCGCGCAGTAACGGTTCTTCAGCGACGGTCGTCAGTGGCAGGACGATGCTCTGTTGCAGGCTGCCGAGCAGGTTGAACAGCTCGAACTCGCTCAGGTCGCTGCTGCCGGGGTGCAAGGCCAGGCGGGTGCTGCTGTCGATCACGCCGTTGCGGTGGCACCAGGTCAGCAGTTCCAGCAATTGGCGGCTGCGCTTGATCGGTGCGAAATGCTCCCATTCGAGAGCCGTCAGGCTGCCGTTGTACAAACCCCACTGAGTTTGACCCGATTCTTTTTTGTTCGGCGCGTGCACCAGCGTGAGGGTGTCTTCGGCCAGATCCGGGGCGATGCCAGGGTTGATGAACTCGACTTTGTCGGCCTTGCGCTCGAAGGCCGCGTACAACCGTCGACCCAGCACGTTGAGGTCGCGCTTGTTGATCAGGCTGACGGTCTGTTCGTTGCGGGCGAACTGGGTCAGGAAGCGGTAGCTGTAATTGAGCTCGTTGACCAAGGCCCTGCGTTCAGAGCCGACCTGACGGACTTTCCACTGGCTGCGGCTATCGAGCAGGGCCAGTTGACGATGATCCCACTGCCATTCGTGGGCCAGGCGTTTGAGCAACGAACGCTGCCAGCTCTGAGTGCGACTGTTGCTACCGGTGAGTTTGCGATTGACCTTCAGATACAACGCCCGGCGTACCAGCTCCAGTCGTTCCGGCTCGCCACGGGCGGTCAGGTATTCCTCGATGCGCCGGTAGACCACGACGTACGGGTCCAGCTCATCAAGGTCGAGCCGATTGGCAAACACCGCTTGCTTGAAGCGCAGGCTCAGGCAATGAACCTTGGGGTGTTCGCTGGCGTAGACCTCAATCAGCAGCAGTTTGAGCACCGATTTGTACGGCGACTCGATGCCCTTGAACAACTGCCAGAGCCCTGCGCCGATGAACTCCCCTGGCGGGATACAGGCCAGATGTCCCAGGTCCAGGGTTTCGTCGGCACGGATGAAGCGCTTGGACATCAGCGTGTGGGTGTAACGGTCGTAGCTCGCTTCTTCATAGACCGGCACCAGCCACCAGACGGGCGTGCGTCCGGCCAGCCAGATTGCGGTGCGATAAAACTCGTCCAGCAGCAGATAGTGCTGGGTGGTGCCGCAGTCTTCCGAGCTCAGTTGCGTATCACGTTCGCCGCGTACGAAACGGGTCGGGTCGATCAGGAAAAAATGCGCCTCGGCGCCCTGGCTGGCGGCCCAGATTTCGAGGAGTTGGCATTTTTTGCGCAGCTCGGCGAGCTCGCTTTCGCTCAAGTCCGGTCCATGACAAACCCACACGTCCATGTCGCTCTGGTCGGCCTGGGCGAGGGTGCCGAGGCTGCCCATCAGGAACAGGCCGTGAATCGGTCGCGGCGGATTGCTGCCATGGCGGGGCTTATAGGAAAACGAGCGGGTCAGGCGCTGGGCTTCGGCGAGGGTGTTGGCGTCGGGTTCGTAATTCGACAGCCCGGCCGGCGTGCTGCCCGAAACATACCCTGGCAACAGCGGATGATTGACGTGGAAAAACAGCGGCAACAAGGTCAGCACCGCTTGCTGGCGGGTCGACAACCCTTCCATGGCGCGGGCCATACGGCCTTCATTGAGCTTCAGAAAACGTGCGCGCAGCTGGCTGAGAACCTTGCGGTCGATTCCCTCGTCCAGATCGGGGCGGATTTCATGGTGGCGGGTCATGTCAGCTCAAACCGGCTCGCGGGGCTCAGACGTGGGTGTCTGCGGATGAGGGCAGTTTAGCGCCTCGGCTCCAGGACTTTTAAGCTGATTTTGTTTTTCTGACGTCAGATTTTTATCGCGGGGCGGCGGCAGGCAGCGGGGCAGGTAACGAAATGTGCCCGCGGAAATCCCATAGCAGGGGTTTCCGTGGGCGCTACGGTAATGCTCAGGCAGTTTCCCGGACGTTGAGAATGGTCAGAACGGTTTGCACATTTTGCGCGGCGTCACGGCCCAGGCTGGTCAGGTAACCACCATCTGGCTGGGTGATCAGTTCTTTGTCGAACAGTCTTTGGGCGGCGGCAATGGCTTTCGGGGCAGCGGTCTGATGAATTTTCAAACCTTCCTGGGAACTGTCCAGGTTGAAGAGTGCGAGGATTTCCAGTTCGGCAACCAACTCAGGGGTAAGCGACATAAGGACTCCAGACTTTCTAGGAATTGGACGACAGCGCCCCTAAGGTGATCCGACTCGGGCGGCATGTCCAGTGCTCGCGACAGGGTTTTTTCGCCTTGGGAAGCATTCCCCGGTGGGTGGTGCGGAAGCGGGGTGGATTCAGTGTAGTCAGGGGCTGGGGGAAGGCGGGATTGATGGGTGACAATTTGTGTGGAATGAGCGAATGGCACTGTGGAGCTTACTGTGGCGAGGGGATTTATCCCCGTTGGGTCGCGAAGCGACCCTAAAACCTGTAATCGCGGTGTTTCTAGTAAGCCGCGCTCACAGGTTTTACGACTGCTGCGCAGCCGAGCGGGGATAAATCCCCTCGCCACAGAAGCACTCGCCGCAGGTGTCGGGGTTACTTCTTTTCCGGCGGCAACTCTGGCAATGCACGCAACGCAGCTTCATACCATTCGGTGTTGAACGCGCGGTCTTCTTCGAGGATCGCGTCGATTTCCACCGCCAGAACGTGAGCCATCAGATTGAGGATTTCCTCACGCTCGTAACCCACCAATGTCAGCTTGTTGAAGGTCGCCTTGGCGGCTGGCGGGTTGTCGCTTTCGATCTGGTTTTCGATGGCTTCAACCAGGGTGTTTTCGGCGAACTCTTCTTCGTCGATGTCGTCGTCGTTGATGCCGGGGGTTGGCTCGCTCATGGCAGGCTCCTCAAGTTAAGGCGGCCAGTTTACCTGCATTCAGCGCTGTGATGCTGCTGGCAAGAAACGTCGCGGCGTTCTATAAAAGGCACCTGCCAACCCCGCACGGCCTGGAGGCTATGTGATGCTCAAGCTTTATGGATTCTCCGTCAGCAACTACTACAACATGGTCAAGCTGGCGCTGCTCGAGAAGGGACTGCCGTTTGAAGAGGTAACGTTTTACCCGGGGCCGAGCCCTGAGGCATTAGCCATCAGCCCGCGCGGGAAGGTGCCGGTGCTGGGCGTCGAACAGGGTTTCGTCAACGAAACCAGCGTGATTCTCGAATACCTCGAACAAAGCCAGAAAGGCACGCCACTGCTGCCGAGTGATCCCTTTGAGCGGTCGCAGGTCCTGGCACTGGCCAAGGAAATCGAGCTGTACATCGAATTGCCGGGGCGAGCCTGCTACGCCGAAGCATTTTTCGGCATGACTGTGCCGGATGCGATCAAGGACAAGACCAAAGCCGAGTTGCTGCTGGGGTTTGCCTCACTGGGCAGGCACGGCAAGTTCGCCCCTTTTGTGGCAGGCGACAGCCTGAGCATTGCGGATTTGTATTTCCTCTACAGCGTGCCATTGGCCTGCGCGGTGGCGCAGAAGCTGTTTGACCTGGATTTGCTGGCTGAGATGCCGGCGGCCAAGGCGCTGCTGGAGCGTCTGGGGCAAAATCCGAATGTACAGCGGATTGCAAAGGACAAGGAGGCGGCGATGCCAGCGTTTTTGGCGATGGTTGCCAGCAAGAAGTAGGTTTTTGTAGCGTTTTCAAGACCGCTTTCGCGAGCAAGTCGAATCGTCGCACCGCCGCTCCCACAGGGATTCCAAATGTGGGAGCGGCGGTGCGACGATTCGACTTGCTCGCGAAGCTTTTGACGGTTTAGCGGCTGGCGAGCAATGCCTGGCCGCGAGCCACAGCCTTCTTGACCTGTGCCGGCGCAGTCCCGCCGATGTGGTCACGGGCATTCACCGAGCCTTCCAGGGTCAACACGGCAAACACGTCCTGATCGATCTGGTCGCTGAACTTGCGCAGCTCTTCCAGGCTCATTTCCGCCAGGTCTTTACCGCTTTCCACGCCGTACTTCACGGCATGGCCAACGATTTCGTGGCAGTCACGGAACGGCAGACCGCGGCGAACCAGGTAGTCGGCCAGGTCGGTGGCGGTGGAGAAACCGCGCAGGGCTGCTTCACGCATCATCGCGTGCTTGGGTTTGATCGCCGGGATCATGTCGGCAAAGGCCCGCAGCGAATCGCGCAATGTGTCGGCGGCATCGAACAGTGGCTCTTTATCTTCCTGGTTGTCCTTGTTGTAGGCCAGTGGCTGGCCTTTCATCAGGGTCAGCAGGCCCATCAGCGCGCCGAATACGCGACCGGTCTTGCCACGCACCAGCTCCGGAACGTCCGGGTTTTTCTTTTGCGGCATGATCGAGCTGCCGGTGCAGAAACGGTCTGGCAGATCGATGAACTGGAACTGCGCGCTGGTCCATAGCACCAGCTCTTCGGAGAAGCGCGACAAGTGCATCATCGCGATGCTCGCGGCCGAGCAGAACTCGATGGCGAAGTCACGATCGGACACGTTGTCCAGCGAGTTGCCGCCCACGGCGTCGAAGCCCAGCAGTTGAGCGGTGAATTCGCGGTCGATCGGGTAGGTGGTGCCGGCCAGTGCGGCGCTGCCCAGCGGCATGCGGTTGGTACGCTTGCGGCAGTCGACCAGGCGCTCGTAGTCGCGGCTGAGCATCTCGAACCAGGCCAGCATGTGGTGCCCGAAGGTCACCGGCTGCGCGGTTTGCAGGTGAGTGAAGCCCGGCATGATGCTGCCGGCTTCGCGCTCGGCCTGCTCCAGCAAGCCTTTTTGCAGGCGGGTGATTTCGCTCAGGATCAGGTCGATCTCGTCACGCAGCCATAGGCGGATGTCGGTGGCGACCTGGTCGTTGCGGCTGCGGCCGGTGTGCAGCTTTTTACCGGTGACGCCGATGCGGTCGGTCAGACGCGCCTCGATGTTCATGTGCACGTCTTCGAGGTCGATGCGCCAGTCGAACTGGCCGGCCTCGATTTCACCCTGGATGGTCTTCAGGCCATCGGTGATGCTGTCGCGCTCGGCATCGGTCAGCACGCCGACCTTGGCCAGCATCGTGGCGTGAGCGATCGAGCCCATGATGTCGTGGCGATATAGGCGCTGGTCGAAAGTGACGGAGGCGGTGAAGCGGGCGACGAAGGCGTCGACGGGTTCACTGAAGCGGCCGCCCCAGGACTGATTGGTCTTGTCAGTGCTCATGAATTCGCTCGTGTCGGCTGAAGAAAGATGGCGTAGAAAGCTGTCGCGGATAATAACAGGGTTGCCAATCCTGTCGCTGACACTGGTCGAGACGTTTTTTTCTCATGCGCCGGTCCATACTCGAGTCAACGCCGAGGGGATTTACGCAACGATATTTTTCAATTGAGCAATATCGTGCCGGCAACCGTCTACAGTTGGACAGTAGGATCAGCGCACTTCCAGACGCTGCAGCTGACTATAAGAAGAGGGGGTGTTCATATTGTGTATCAACAAACCCTACGGCGATGCCTCGCCAACGCGGGCCAGGGCCTCCAAACGCGCGACAGATGAAAATTTAACCGTCGGTCGGGCGGCACTTTTTGGCCCTCGCGCTAGTCTTAGCGTGGATCGCGGTGACGGACGTCACTTCACCTGTCTACGCTATCCTTGTGCGAGACTCACGCAGGAATCCAGCGCAATATGAATGTCCTGATCGTTGATGACGAACCCCTTGCCCGCGAGCGCCTGAGCCGAATGGTTGGCGAACTCGAGGGATACAGTGTCCTGGAGCCTAGCGCCACGAACGGCGATGAGGCGTTGGCTCTGATCGACAGCCACAAACCCGATATCGTGCTGCTCGATATCGGCATGCCGGGCCTCGATGGCCTGCAAGTGGCTGCACGATTGTGCGAACGCGAAACCCCGCCCGCCGTGGTGTTTTGCACAGGGCCCGATGAATTTGCCGTGGAAGCCTTACAGGCCAGCGCCGTAGGCTATCTGGTGAAACCTGTGCGTACAGAACAATTGCATGAAGCGTTGAAAAAAGCCGAGCGACCCAATCGTGTCCAGCTCGCGGCCCTGACCCGCCCCGCCGCCGAAAGTGGCAGCGGCCCGCGCAGCCACATCAGCGCCCGTACCCGTAAAGGTATCGAACTGATCCCGTTGGGTCAGGTGGTCTACTTCATTGCGGATCACAAATACGTGACCTTGCGCCACGAAGGCGGCGAAGTGCTGCTGGATGAGCCGCTCAAGGCCCTTGAAGATGAATTCGGCGACCGCTTCGTGCGAATCCACCGCAACGCGCTGGTCGCTCGCGAGCGCATCGAACGCCTGCAACGCACGCCTCTTGGGCATTTTCAGCTGTTCCTCAAAGGCTTGAACGGCGACGCCCTGATCGTCAGCCGACGGCATGTGGCCGGCGTGCGCAAGATGATGCAACAGCTTTAATCCGCCATTTACCGGCGGATTTCATCCCGATTGCTGGACGTCTGAGGCCAGGGAGGCCACGCGTTTTCTGATACAAGTCAAAGTGGATTTGGTTGAGCTGTTATTATCCGCCGTATCTATTCAGTACGGATTGATCCATGTCCTCTCGCGAAATCCGCATCGCCACCCGTAAAAGTGCACTCGCCCTGTGGCAGGCCGAATACGTCAAAGCCCGTCTGGAAGAGGCCCATCCGGGTCTGCTCGTGACGTTGGTGCCCATGGTCAGTCGCGGTGACAAGTTGCTCGACTCGCCACTGTCGAAAATCGGCGGCAAGGGCCTGTTCGTCAAAGAACTGGAAACCGCGCTGCTGGAAAACGAAGCCGACATCGCCGTGCACTCGATGAAAGACGTGCCGATGGACTTTCCTGAAGGCCTCGGTCTGTTTTGCATCTGCGAGCGAGAAGACCCGCGTGATGCCTTCGTTTCCAATACCTACGCCAGCCTGGATGAATTGCCGCAAGGCAGCATCGTCGGCACCTCCAGCCTGCGCCGCCAGGCTCAGTTGCTGACCCGTCGTCCGGACCTGGAAATTCGCTTCCTGCGCGGCAACGTCAACACGCGCCTGGCCAAGCTCGATGCCGGCGAATACGACGCCATTATCCTCGCTGCCGCCGGCCTGATTCGTCTCGGCTTTGAAGATCGGATTACCTCGGCCATCAGCGTCGACGACAGTCTGCCGGCCGGTGGCCAAGGCGCGGTGGGTATCGAATGCCGCAGCGTCGACAGCGAAATTCACGCGCTGTTGGCACCGCTGCACCATCGGGACACCGCCACTCGCGTGACCGCCGAACGTGCTCTCAACAAACATCTGAATGGCGGCTGCCAAGTGCCGATCGCCTGCTATGCCGTGCTTGAAGGCGAGCAGATCTGGTTGCGTGGTCTTGTCGGTGACCCGAACGGCGGCCTGCTGCTCAGCGCCGAGGCTCGTGCGCCACGCAGCGACGCCGAAGCCCTGGGCGTGCAAGTGGCTGAAGACCTGCTGAGTCAAGGCGCCAACGACATCCTGAAAGCAGTCTACGGCGAGGCAGGTCACGAGTGACGGGCTGGCGACTGCTGCTGACGCGTCCCGCGGATGAGTCGGCGACGCTGAGCAGTCTTTTGGCCGAAAAGGGGATTTTCAGCAGCAGTTTGCCGCTTTTGGAGATCGAGCCTATTCCTGCCTCTGACACAATGCGCGAGGTGATTCAGGGTCTGGATCGCTATTGTGCGGTGATCGTGGTCAGCAAGCCGGCCGCCAGAATTGCTGTGGAACTGCTCGACCGGTATCGGCCGCAACCCCCTTGTTTGAAGTGGTTCAGCGTGGGCGCAGCCACCGCGCAGATCCTCGAGGATCGCGGGTTGGACATCAGCTTTCCGGTGGATGGCGATGACAGCGAAGCCTTGCTTGAACTTCCTCAGTTGCGCGAGGCAATCGCGCGGCCCGGCCCACGTGTGCTGATCATGCGCGGGGAGGGCGGGCGCGAGTTGCTGGCTGAGCGTTTGCGCGAGCTTGGTGCTAGTGTCGAGTATCTGGAGTTGTACCGCCGCGACCTGCCGCAGTACCCACCGGCAGCGCTGCCTGACCGGATCGAAGCGGAACGCTTGAACGGGCTGGTGGTCAGCAGTGGACAGGGTTTTGAGCACCTGCATCAATTGGCCGGCGATGCCTGGCCGCAATTGGCGCGGTTGCCGTTGTTTGTTCCAAGCCCCAGGGTCGCCGAGCTGGCACGTGCCGCCGGGGCCCAAACAGTTGTGGATTGTCGTGGCGCCAGTGCCGCGGCTTTGCTGACGGCGTTACGGGAGCATCCCGGACCCGTTCTCTAATGCAAAGGATGGATACGTGAGCGAAACAGCCTTGCCTAAAGATGACGTCAAGCCAGTGCTCGATGCACCGGTTGAAGCACCGGTTGAAACCGGGCCACCTGCTGCAGCGCAGCGCCGAGGCAATGGGCTGGCAATCGTCGCGCTATTGCTGGGCGCCGCCGGTGTTGCGGTGGGCGGTTGGGGAGTCTGGCAGGTGCGTCACCTGCAAGCCAATACTCAACAGCAGTTGAGTCAGGTCCAGGCATTGAACGATCAGGCGCAGGACCTGAAGCTCAATGAACAACGCCTGACTGCCCGCCTGGAACAAATGCCTGCCGCCGCCGAGCTCGACGCGCGCAGTCGTTTGGTCACTCAGCTTCAAGGCGATCAGCAACGCTTGAATCAACGCCTGGAAACCGTTCTCGGCGCCAGTCGCAAGGATTGGCGTCTGGCGGAGGCCGAGCACCTGCTGCGCCTGGCCAGCCTGCGTCTTTCCGCGTTGCAGGACATCAGCAGTGCGCAGGCTTTGGTGCAGGGCGCCGATGAAATTCTGCGCGAACAGAACGACCCGGGCTCTTTTGCCGCTCGCGAGCAAGTGGCCAAAACGTTGGTGGCATTGCGTAGCACCCAACAGCCGGATCGCACCGGTCTGTTCCTGCGACTTGGGGCGCTGCGCGATCAGGTGATCAGCCTCACCGAGCTGGCACCCGAGTACAAGGACCGTGGCGAATCCCTATTGGGTCTCACCGCCGATGGCGACGGCGCCAGTCGCTGGGCGCAATGGTGGGATCAGGTCTCGCGCTACATCCGCATCGACTTTAACGCCGACAAGAATGTGCGTCCGTTGCTGGCCGGGCAGAGCCTGAGCCAGGTGCGCCTGGCCCTGAGCCTGGCGCTGGAGCAGGCTCAATGGGCCGCGCTCAATGGCCAGGCCGCGGTTTATACCCAGGCGCTGGCCGAAGCGCGGGACGTGCTCAAGGGCAACTTCAACCCGGACAACCCTCAGAGCAAAGTGATGCTTGAGCAGGTTGGCGAGTTGAGCAAGCAACCGGTCACCGTTGTCACGCCAGACCTGACTGGCACGCTGAGTGCGGTTCAGGGGTATCTGGAGCGGCGTAATGTCAACGCCGAGGACTCGATCAAACCGATGGCCAAACCTGCCGCGGACACCGCTCAGGAGGCGACGCCATGAAACGCCTCTATGTGATCGTGTTCCTGGTGATCGCCGCTGCTGCCGCGCTCGGGCTGGCGATTGCCGAGCATTCCGGTTACGTGCTGATCGCCTACAAAAGCTTTCGCTATGAGTCGAGCCTGTGGGCAACCCTGGCGTTGGTCGCCGTACTGTGGCTGGTGTTCTGGGGCATCAAGGCGTTGATCGAATTGGTGACGACCTCCAGCGGCGTGGTCAATCCCTGGTCGCGGCGCAATCGCAGTCGCCGGGTGCAGGTGGCGATTGAACACGGTCAGCTGGATCTGGCCGAAGGTCGCTGGGCCAGTGCGCAGCGTCATCTGCATCGGGCAGCGGAAGCCGAGCGCCAGCCTTTGCTTTACTACCTCGGCGCTGCCCGGGCCGCGAACGAACAAGGTCAATACGAGGAGAGCGACAACCTGCTGGAGCGCGCTCTGGAGCGACAGCCCCAGGCAGAGTTGGCAATTGCCCTGAGCCACGCGCAATTACAGACTGACCGCGGCGATACCGAAGGCGCCCTGGTGACCCTGCAAGCCATGCACGAGCGTCATCCTCATAACGTCCAGACCTTGCGCCAGTTGCAGCGCTTGCACCAACAGCGGGGCGACTGGTCAGCCGTGATTCGTCTGCTGCCGGAGCTGCGCAAGGACAAAGTCCTGCCGTCGGCCGAACTGGCCGAACTGGAACGCCGGGCCTGGGGTGAGAACCTGTCCCTGGCGGCGCATCAGGAAGAAGACGGGACGGTCGGCTTGCAATCGCTCAATCGCGCCTGGCAGCAGTTGACCTCAGCTCAGCGTCAGGAGCCGCAACTGGTGCTCGCTTATGCCGAGCAACTTCGGCAACTGGGTGCTCAGGTCGAGGCCGAAGAGATCCTGCGAACGGCGCTCAAGCGCAACTACGACAGTCATCTGGCGCGCCTCTACGGACTCGTTCGCGGCAGCGATCCGGCACGTCAACTCCACACCGCCGAGGGCTGGCTCAAGGACCATCCGGCTGACCCAAGCCTGTTGCTGACCCTGGGGCGCTTGTGTCTGCAAAGCAGCCTTTGGGGCAAGGCCCGGGACTATCTGGAAAGCAGCCTGCGAGTGCAGCGCAACCCGGAAGCCTGCGCGGAACTGGCGCGGCTGCTGGCGCAGCTGGGTGACACAGAACGCAGCAATCAGTTGTTCCAGGAGGGCTTGGGCTTGTTGGACGAGCGCTTGTTGGCGGCACCGTTGCCGGTTCCTGTCCACGCTTGATTCCTGCCCCTGTAGCTGGCGCAGCCTGCGTTCGGCTGCGCAGCAGTCGTCCAAGTTTATGCGACTCGCCTGACCAAACTGTGGTGTCTGTTTAGACTGCCACGGTGGCGCATTGACGCCTCGGCTTGGGCGAGTCCATCCAATTACAAGGGGCGGGAATCGCTTTGAATCCGCCACTGTTTCAGCGTTGTAATCCGTTAACGGCAGAGTCCTACAGAGGACTACACCTAATCCTCTCGTTCCTGTCGGGATTTCCCTACACTTCTGTTGAAGTGTCCCCGCTGGCCCGCCTTGAAAGGCTGGCGCGCTTTCCTCTACCGTAACCGCCTGTCTCTACTGTTACGGAAATGCCATGTCTTTGGCCTGCTCACGCTCCTAGTTTTTCATGGCTTTCATTGCAGGTGCCCTGGCCCTGGGCGTGTCCTATTACCTGGAATATGCGGTCGGCCTCAAGCCTTGCGGGTTGTGCCTGTTGCAGCGCTTTTGCCTCGCGTTGCTCACAGGTGTCTGCCTGGCGGCTTCGGTGCATGGGCCGGGCCGCTTCGGGTCTTTCCTGTATTGGATGCTCGGGCTGTTTTGCAGTTTGGCGGGTACGGTCACGGCGTGGCGGCAGGTATTGCTGCAGAGCGATCCCATGCATCAGCTGTTGACGTGCTCGCCCAATCTGGCAGTTCAGTACAAGGATATGCCTTGGTTGTGTCAGGCCACGCAGATGTTTAAAGGGGAGGCTGAATGCGCGGAGATTTCCTGGACACTGTTCGACCTGAGTATTCCTGAATGGAGTCTGCTGTTCTTCATGGCAATGACAATTCTGGGAATTTATCAGCTGCTGCGCGTTGTCTGGAAAGCCTGTCTGCGACCGCTCAGCGGCGGTTCGTCGCACCGGGCGCTGGCGGGTGATTAAACACTTGTATGAACTTTATCTCCTGCGTACCTTGAAGCCATTGTCGCGCGGGCATAATCTGGCCCGCACGTGTCATTGGAATTATGTTGCTCGAATGACGCTCTGCCTGGCCGATACTTGACCTTCAAGTGTGGCGACGGGTGTAGGGCAGCATGACCCACAAGGGAAGAGAGATCACCATGCTCGAAAGTTGTCAGAATGCTCAGGAACGTTGGGGTGGAGTGCATCTGCTGATCGATCGCTGGTTGCAGGAGCGTCACGAACTGGTTCGGGCCTATGATGCTCTCGGCGCCAAGCCTGAGGCACTGGGTGAGAACCGCAAGCCGTTGCAGGAATTCTGCGGTGTGCTGGTCGATTACGTGTCTGCAGGGCACTTCGAGATCTACGAACAGCTGACCGGCGAAGCCAAGGCGTTTGGTGATACTCGCGGGCTCGAGTTGGCCGAGACCATCTACCCTCGCATCGACGTCATTACCGAGAAGCTGCTCGCGTTCAACGACCTGTGTGATGCAGGTCAATGCGTGGCAGAGAAATTCAAAGAGCTGGGTGGCCTGTTGCACGAACGCTTCGAGCTGGAAGACTGCCTGATCGAAGTGCTGCACACCGCTCACAAGGAAGAGGATTCGGTTCAGGCCTGAACCCCTTCCCGCAAGACCTCCAAAAACGGTGCGCTATGCGCGCCGTTTTTCGTTTCCGGTATTCAGCCTGTGGCACCGCGCAATTCGACTTCGAATACCAGCGGTGTGAATGGCGCAATCAGGTCGCCGGCACCCTCTGCGCCATAGGCTTCGGCCGATGGAATCACCAGGCGCCATTTCGCACCGACCGGCATTTGCTGCAACGCGCTGCGCCATCCGCTGATCACGCTGTCGAGACTGAACCACTGCGGCTGACTGTTCTGATCGAACACCGTGCCGTCGGGAAGGCGACCGATGTACAGCACCTGGACTTTGCCGTTGGGGCCGGCTTTGGCACCCGTGCCTGGCGTCAACTCAGTTAGCAATATTCCATCGGCCAGCTCACGAACGCCCGGTCTGGCTTTTTCCTCGGCGAGAAAAGCCTGCTCTTTTTCGAGGGCGACTTCGCTTTGCGGCATGCTCGGTTGCAAGGCGACTTGGGCTTCGTGCTCGGCAAGAATCTGTTCGATCTGCTCATCTTTCAGCGCCAGGGGTTTGCCTTGATAGGCTTGTTGCAAGCCTTGGATCAGCGCCTGAAGCTGCAGATCGGGAACCTCTTGGCGCAGGCGTTCGCCGAGGCTTGCGCCTAGGCTGTAAGAGAGATCATGAGTGTCATTTTCTTTGGTTTTTTCGGCGGCGTGGGCCACGGAAAAAAACACGCACAGTGATAAAAAAAGGTAGCGCGACATGGGCACTCTCCAACCTGAGATGCGGGGGATTATGCCAGTGTGAATGCGCTCGACGGTGAACTGGTTTTGCGCAAGCGCAGAAGAATTTCAATCCGTTGCAACGCAGCGCTTTGGATACTGTCAACATGCCCTAGCGGCGGTAGCTGCAGAGGTCTAGTATGAGCCGCACCCACGTCAGCCAGGAGGTAAACCATGTCGGCCACCAAGAAGCCAGTAAATACTCCGTTGCACTTACTCCAACAACTCTCGGGCAGCTTGCTCGAGCATCTGGAAAACGCTTGTTCCCAAGCCTTGGCTGATGCTGAAAAACTGCTCGCCAAACTGGAAAAGCAACGCGGCAAAGCGCAAGAAAAACTGCACAAGTCCCGTACCAAATTGCAGGACGCTGCGGCGGCCGGCAAGGCCAAGGCACAAGCCAAAGCCAAGGGCGCGGTGAAGGAGCTTGAGGACTTGCTCGATGCCCTCAAGGATCGTCAATCCGAAACTCGCAGCTACATTCTGCAACTCAAGCGCGATGCTCAAGAAAGCCTGAAACTGGCCCAGGGCGTCGGTCGTGTACAAGAGGCTGTCGGCAAGGCGTTGTCCCTGCGTTCGGCCAAGCCTGCTGCGGCTCCTGCCAAGAAAGCCGCTGCCAAACCGGCTGCTGCAAAAGCACCGGCCAAGCCTGCTTCCAAACCGGCTGCCAAAGCACCGGTGAAAGCCGCAGCAAAACCTGCCGCTAAACCTGCGGCAAAAAAACCAGTCGCTGCTAGTGCTGCAAAACCGGCTGCTAAAACAGCCGCCGCCAAACCTGCCGCCAAGCCAGCCGCTGCCAAAACAGCTGCCGCTAAACCGGCTGCAAGAACCGCTGCTGCCAAACCTGCGGTAGCGAGAACTGCATCGGCTAAACCAGCTGCCAAACCGGCCGCAAAACCAGCGGCTAGAACTGCCGCTGCGAAACCTGCTGCCAAGCCTGCCGCGAAACCAGTCGCGACTAAAACTGCTGCCAAGCCAGCTGCAAAACCAGCGGCAAAAGCTGCAGCTAAACCGGCTGCCAAAACTGCTGCTGCAAAACCTGCCGCAGCGAAACCAGCAGCCAAGCCTGCCGCTGCCAAACCGGCTGTAAAACCAGCCGCCAAGCCAGCTGCAAAACCAGCCGTGAAAAAACCGGTTGCCGCCAAGCCGGCCGCCGCGCCAGTTGCCAAGCCAGCCAACCCGGCTCCGGCAGCAACGTCTGCTTTAGCAGCAGCCACCTCGACAGCCACGCCAGCGCCAACGCCGGCCGCCGCATCGATCGCAGCAACCACCCCAACCAGCGCTTCCTAAGTGCTGCTTACCGCGACGCGCAGCTGATGCAGCGCGTCGCGGTCCAGGTGGGCGGCGCCTGCCGTTACACCTTCCAGCCAGGCCGATAGATCGGTCGCCTCAGCTTGCGGCCAACTCAGCGCCGATCGTTCCAGTCGTACCAACAGATGTCGCTCGGCTTCCAGCTCGAGTGCCTTCACTTGCTCGCGCAAAGCATTCAGTTCGCCATCGCCGGCGGCGACGACTTTCCAATTCACCCGCAAGGCTCGCAGCGGTCGCACCACGTCTGCGTCCCACGGCTCGGCCACGCTACGCAGTTGCTGCAATCGGTGTTCGTTACAGGCGACGCCACGTTCGCCCAGCCACAGCCCGCAGAGCAGCAAGCACACATTGATACCCGCCGACTGTAATTGCAGGCAGGCGGGTTCAACGCCGGGACAGGCGTAAGTACTAAGGGAAAAGCTCCACAGGTCAGAGGACATAGTGCTACTCGCGCCAGTTGCGAGCGAAGCTGGTAGACTCCGCCGCCATTATGATTCGACTTCAGAACCTGACTTTACAGCGTGGCCCTCAACGTCTGCTAGAAGACGCTGAGCTGACCCTGCACGCCGGCCACAAAGCCGGCCTCATCGGTGCCAACGGCGCCGGCAAATCGAGCCTGTTCGCCTTGCTTCTGGGTGACCTGCACCCGGACTCGGGTGATTGCTTCTTGCCGGCCGACTGGCGCATCGCCCACATGCGCCAGGAGATCGACACCCTTGATAGGGTGGCGGTCGACTATGTGCTCGATGGCGACCTGCGCCTGCGTGAGGTGCAACGCGACCTCGCGGCAGCCGAAGCGGCCCATGACGGTACCGCCCAGGCCCGCCTGCACTCGGAACTCGACAGCGCCGACGGTTACACCGCCGATGCCCGGGCCCGAAAGCTGCTGGCCGGCCTTGGGTTTACCAATGAACAGATGGATCGCCAGGTAGGAGATTTCTCTGGTGGTTGGAGGATGCGTCTGAACCTGGCGCAGGCTTTGATGTGCCCTTCGGACTTGTTGTTGCTCGACGAACCGACCAACCACTTGGACCTCGACGCCATCATCTGGCTCGAAGAATGGCTCAAAAGCTATCCCGGCACCTTGATGCTGATTTCCCACGACCGGGACTTCCTCGATGCCGTGGTCGATCATGTGGCCCACGTCGATCAGCGCAAGATCACCCTGTATCGCGGTGGCTACAGCGCCTTCGAACGCGCCCGTGCCGAACGTCTGGCCCAGCAACAACAAGCCTACGAGAAGCAGCAGGCGCAACGTGCGCACATGGAAAGCTACATTGCCCGCTTCAAGGCCCAGGCCACCAAGGCCCGTCAGGCCCAGAGCCGGATCAAGGCGCTGGAGCGGATGGAAGAGCTGTCCGCCGCCCACGTCGATTCGCCATTCGATTTCGTTTTCCGCGAATCAGTGAAAATCTCCAGCCCGTTGATTGACCTCTCCGACGCCCGACTGGGTTACGGCGAGCGAGCCGTGCTGGAGAAGGTCAAGCTGCAACTGACCCCCGGTGCGCGGATCGGATTGCTCGGCCCGAACGGTGCCGGTAAATCGACCCTGATCAAAAACCTTGCCGGTGAACTCGAGCCGCTGTCCGGCCGACTGACCCGTGGCGAGAACACCGTCGTCGGTTACTTCGCCCAGCATCAACTGGACTCACTCGACTCCAAGGCCAGCCCGTTGCTGCACATGCAGCGCCTGGCGCCGACCGAGCGCGAGCAGACGCTGCGCGACTTCCTCGGTGGTTTCGACTTCCGCGGTGCGCGGATCGATGAGCCGGTGCTGAATTTCTCCGGTGGCGAAAAGGCTCGTCTGGCGCTGGCGTTGATCGCCTGGGGCCGCCCGAACCTGCTGCTGCTCGACGAACCGACCAACCACCTGGACCTGGAAATGCGCCTGGCGCTGACCATGGCCCTTCAGGAATTCAGTGGCGCGGTACTGGTGGTCTCTCACGATCGTCATTTGCTCAAAAGCACCACTGACAATTTCTATCTGGTGGCGGACGGCAAAGTCGAGGAATTCGACGGCGACCTGGAAGACTACACCCGTTGGCTGGTGGACTACCGCCAGCGCAACGCCCCGGTCAGCAATACGCCGGTCAATCCGGACAAGACCGACAAAAAGGCCCAGCGCCAGGCGGCGGCCGCGTTGCGTCAGCAACTGGCACCGCACAAGCGCGAGGCCGACAAGCTCGAAGTCGAACTGGGCAAGCTGCATGAGAAACTGGCGAAGATCGATACCAGCCTCGGCGACAGCGACATTTACGAGCCGGCGCGCAAGAACGATTTGCGTGATCTGCTGGCCGAACAGGCCAAGCTGAAGGTCCGTGAAGCCGAGCTGGAAGAAGCCTGGATGGAAGCGCTGGAATTGCTTGAAAGCATGCAGGCGGAGCTGGAGGCGCTGTCTTGATGGAAGCGTTCAAGCTGCCATTGTCTGCCGTGTGGATTGAGCCTCTGTGGCTCTTTGGGCAAATCCTGCTGATCTTGTTGGCGGGCTACATCGCTCAGCGCTTCGTGGCCAAGTGCCTGACACGTCTGGGCGAGCGCTATCCGTTGCCGCCGCAGTTGCTGATGCCGCTGCGCGGAGGTCTGCGCTGGCTGATTATGGGCAGCGCGCTGATCTTCGTGCTGGAACGCCTCGGGGTGTCGGCGACGGTGCTCTGGACCGCATTGTCCGGGTTTGTCGCGGTAGCGGCAGTGGCGTTCTTCGCCATGTGGAGCGTGCTCTCGAATCTGTTGTGCGCAATCCTGATCTTCACTGTCGGCCCATTCCGTATCGGTGACGTGGTCGAATTGGTGGACACCACCGACAAGCCTGGCGTCAAAGGCCGGGTCGTTGCGATCAATCTGCTCTACACCACGCTGATCGAAGCCGAAGAGCTCGGCACCGGCAGCGCCATGGTGCAAGTGCCCAACAGCCTGTTCTTCCAGCGCTCGGTTCGACGCTGGCGCGGCAGCGATGTATTCCCTTCCAATGGGTTTGAAAAGTAGGCTCTGAATTCCTGCATTGATGTCGTCTGATACACCGCTTTCGCGAGCAAGCCCGCTCCCACACTAGATTGATGAGGATCACAAATGTTGTGTCCACTGGAGATCCCATGTGGGAGCGGGCTTGCTCGCGAAGGGGGCCTCAAGCCATAAACGCTGGTCGGCAGTCCACCCTGTCCTGCAAAAAATCGGTAGTCATCGGCCCAAAGCCGCATTAGCTTAGACATCTGTCACGAGTCTGAGTCGAGGTGTGCGATGGTGCTTGAAACATGGCTGGCGTTTTTTGCCGCCTGCTGGGTGATCAGTCTGTCTCCCGGTGCCGGCGCCATTGCGTCGATGTCCAGCGGTCTGCGATACGGTTTCTGGCGCGGTTATTGGAACGCCCTGGGCCTGCAACTGGGTCTGGCGCTACAGATTGCGATTGTCGCCGCCGGTGTCGGTGCAATCCTCGCGGCTTCGGCTACCGCTTTCTACGCGATCAAATGGTTTGGCGTGGCCTATCTGGTTTACCTGGCGGTCAAGCAATGGCGCGCGCTGCCCAATGACATGAGCGACGACGCGGCCGTCCGTCAAATCGGCAAGCCGATGGCGCTGGTGTTCCGGGGTTTCCTGGTGAACGTCAGCAACCCCAAGGCGTTGGTGTTCATGCTCGCGGTGCTGCCGCAATTCATTGATCCGCATGCACCGCTGGTGGCGCAGTACCTGATCCTCGGTGTGACCATGATCTGCGTCGACTTGATCGTCATGGCCGGTTACACCGGACTTGCATCGAAGGTGCTGCGGATGTTGCGCACGCCCAAGCAGCAGAGACGCATGAACCGCACGTTTGCCGGGCTGTTCATCGGTGCGGCGGCGTTCATGGCGACATTGCGTAAAACCGTGGTTTAAACGCACTCAGGTGCAAAAAAGGCGACCCTCGAGGTCGCCTTTTTCATGTCCGGACCCGCACAGAATCAGCAGTGCATGCGAACAAAACTTGAGTGAAAGTCATTGGAAGTGAACAATGTGTTACTTCGTATTTCCAATTGAGATTCATTCATGACTGCCCCGTCCCGTTTCCTGGCCTGGCTGATGTTGCCGTTGTTTGCCCTGTGCAGTTTCAACCTGCTGGCCGACACCGTGGAAGGCGCGCCACAAGCGCTGCATTTGCTCGATTACATCGGTGCGGATTACCCGGGAACGGTGCAAGCGGGCAAGGTCATCAATGAGTCCGAATACCAAGAGCAGCTGGAATTTATCAAGGTGCTGCAAGGCTTGATCGCCGCGATGCCGGCTAAACCGGAAAAAGCCGGGCTGGAGCAGGGCGTCAGCACGCTACGCAGCGCGATCACTGCGCGACAAGACGGCACTGACGTCGCCCGTCAGGCATGGCAACTCGGCGCGAAGCTGGCGGTGACCTATGAAGTCAGCCAGGCGCCGATCATTACGCCGGATCCGACCCGTGGTGCGCCGCTGTACGCTCAGCATTGTTCGGTGTGCCACGGCGACGCGGGTGCCGGGGATGGCCCGGCGGGTGTCGGTCTGACGCCGCCGCCAGCCAATCTGAGTGATGCGGCGCGGCTGGATCACCTGAGCCTCTACGCGATCTACAGCACCCTGGGCCTCGGTGTCGAAGGCACCGACATGCCGGCCTTCGCCGATCAGCTGGACGATCGTCAGCGTTGGGACCTGGCGACCTACATCGCCAGCTTCAGCGCCGATCCGGCTGCTGCAAAATCTGAAAAGACCTACAACATCGCTGACCTGGCCCGCCAGACTCCCGCAGAAGTGCAGGTTGCCGAGGGGCCGCAAGCGGCGGCGACCTTCCGTGCGCAGCGGGCGCAACCGCCGCAGGTCAAGCGTGGTCCGGCGCAGTTGCTCGACTACACCGCCGCGACCCTGGACAAGAGCATCGCCGCCTACCGTGCCGGTTATCACGATCAGGCGTATGACTTGTCGGTGGCGGCTTATCTGGAGGGTTTCGAGCTGGTCGAAAGTTCTCTGGATAACGTCGACGCCAATGTGCGTAAAGACACTGAAAAATCGCTGATGGCTTACCGTCAGTCGTTACAGGACGGTTTGCCGGTGGCTCAGGTCCAGCAGCGTCTGGACGCAGCCAAGACCAAATTGAAGGAATCCGCCGGCCTGCTGGGCAGCGATGGTTTGAGTTGGTCCCTGAGTTACATCTCCGGTTTGTTGATTCTGTTGCGCGAAGGCCTGGAAGCGATTCTGGTGTTGGCGGCAATCGTCGCGTTCCTGCGCAATACCGGCCAGCAATCGGCGGTGCGCAGCGTCAACGTCGGCTGGGGGCTGGCGCTGCTGGCGGGTCTGGCGACCTGGGCGCTGGCGGCGTACGTGATCGATGTCAGCGGTTCGCAGCGTGAATTGCTGGAAGGTGCGACGGCGTTGTTTGCCGCCGTCATGGTGCTTTGGCTCGGCGTGTGGATGCACGACCGTCGTCACGCGGCGGCCTGGCAGGATTACATCAAGAGCAGCCTGGTGGGCGGCGGTGGGCGTTTCGGGTTTGCGACGCTGGCGTTCTTCTCGGTGTATCGCGAACTGTTTGAAGTGATTTTGTTCTACGAGACCTTGTGGCTGCAGGCAGGTCCAGCGGGCCATAACGCGGTGCTCGCTGGCGGTGCGACGGCGTTGGTGTTGTTGGTCGGTCTGGCTTGGGTGATTCTGCGTGGATCGGCGAAGCTGCCGCTGTCGCTGTTCTTCAGTATCAACGCCGGTCTGTTGTGTGCGTTGTCGGTGGTGTTTGCCGGGCATGGCGTGAAGGCGTTGCAGGAAGCCGGGATTTTCGGCACCCGGCCGGTGCCGTTCTTTGACTTCGACTGGCTGGGGATCCACGCTGACGCGTATTCGCTGAGTGCGCAGGCGGTGGCGATTATCGCGATCATCGTGCTGTATAGCCGTAGTCGGCTGGCTGAGAAGCGGCGGGTGCCGGCTTCTTAAACAGCATTCGCTTCGCTCACAATCGCGAGCAAGCTCGCTCCCACAGGATTGCGTATAACCTGTGGGAGCGAGCTTGCTCGCGATGCTTTCAAGAGGAATAAACACAATGCGTGTCTGGATCGATGCCGACGCCTGCCCCCGGGCGGCCAAGGATCTGGTGGTGAAGTTCGCCCTCAAGCGCCAGTTCGAAGTGGTGCTGGTGGCCGGACAGCCGCAGATCAAACCGGGTTTGGCCCTGGTGAAGCTGATCGTGGTGCCAAGCGGTCCGGATGCCGCCGACGACTACCTGGTGGAATACGCGGTCCCCGGCGAACTGGTGATCTGCAGCGATGTGCCGCTGGCCGACCGTCTGGTGAAAAAGGGCGTTGCGGTGCTTGATCCTCGGGGCAAAGAGTTCGATGCGCAGAACATGGGCGATCGGTTGGCGGTGCGTAACCTGTTCACCGATTTGCGTGAACAGGGACAGATGAGCGGCGGGCCCGCGCCGTTTGGCGAGCGCGAGAAACAGGCGTTTGCCAATGCGCTGGACCGGATCCTCACGCGGCTATCGCGCAAGTCTTAAGCATGACGGTGATCCCTGTGGGAGCGAGCCTGCTCGCGATGGGGTCGGCACATTCAACATTGATGTCGACGGTTAGACCGCTATCGCGAGCAGGCTCGCTCCCACATTTGAACAGTGTCAGGCGTCGTTTTCGTGGGTCAGTTCCAGAACGCGGTCGACCAGTTTGTTGATGCCGGACGCCGCTTCGCTGATCGATTGCGCCAGCATGTACGCCGGGGTGCTGACCAGTTTGCGTGCTTTGTCTTCAACGATGTCGGTTACCGCGCAGTCGGCGTGTGTAGCGCCCATCTTGTTCATGGCGGCGGCAGTATCGGCGTCGTTGCCGATGGTGCAGGTCACGCCCGGTCCATAGATCTTCGCCGCGAGCGCCGGTGAAATGCAGATCAGCCCGACGGGTTTGCTGGCCTCGGCAAAGGCTTCAGCCAGCGCCAGGACTTCCGGTTGCACGGTGCAGCCGGCGCCTTCGACGGCGAAGTTCGACAGGTTCTTGGCCGCTCCGAAACCGCCCGGAACGATCAGCGCATCGAAGTCTTCAACGTCCGCTTCGCGGATATCCTTGATATTGCCCCGGGCGATCCGCGCCGACTCCACCAGTACGTTGCGCGACTCGGGCATTTCTTCGCCGGTCAGGTGATTGATCACATGCAACTGCGCGATGTTCGGTGCGAAACACTGCACCTGAGCCCCCCGCTGGTCCAGACGCAACAGGGTGATCACGCTTTCGTGGATCTCGGCGCCGTCGTACACGCCACAGCCGGATAGGATCACTGCAATTTTTTTGCTCATGGGCTTTTCTCCAGATTCATGGCGTTAAATGTCCACTAATTTGTCACTCGTTGCCATAGGGTAAATTCGCGGCTACACCTAGGATCTGACCTCAAGATTCCGATCAGGGCGCGTCATGGACTTCATTCTGTATGCGGTGCCGTTTTTCTTTGTGCTGATTGCTGTCGAACTGCTGGCTGACCGTTGGCGCGGGGTGAGCAATTATCGCGTGGCGGACGCGATCAACAGCATGAGTACCGGCGTGCTGTCGACCACCACCGGCCTGCTGACCAAAGGCATCGGCCTGGTGACGTATGCGTTTGCCCTCAAGCACCTGGCGCTGTTCGAACTCTCGGCTGACAGCGTTTGGGTCTGGGTTTTCGCCTTTGTCCTCTACGACTTCTGCTACTACTGGCTGCATCGCATGGGCCATGAACGCAACATCCTCTGGGCGGCACACTCGGTACATCACCAGAGCGAGGACTACAACCTGTCCACGGCGCTGCGCCAGACCAGTACCGGCTTCCTGCTGAGCTGGATCTTCTACCTGCCGATGGCGGTGCTCGGTGTGCCGCTGCTGGTGTTCATCAGCGTCGCCTCGCTGAACTTGCTGTACCAATTCTGGGTGCATACCAAACACATTCCCAAGCTCGGCTGGTTCGAGTGGTTCTTCGTCACGCCGTCCAATCATCGGGCTCACCATGCACAGAACGCTCTCTACATGGATCGCAACTACGGCGGGGTGTTCATTATTTGGGACCGTCTATTCGGCTCGTTCCAGGAAGAGGACGATAACGAACCGGTGATTTTCGGCGTGACCACGCCGCTGGCGAGCTGGAATCCGTTGTGGGCGAACGTGCAGTTCTACGCGCAGCTGTGGGATGACGCGCGGCGTGCGCAAAGCAAATGGGACAAGCTGCGCATCTGGTTCATGCGCACCGGTTGGCGGCCGGCGGATGTGGCCGCCAAATACCCGATGAACAAGCCAGACTTGAGTCAGTTCCGTAAATTCGAGGTGCCGCTGGACGGGCGTCAGCAGGTTTACGTGGTGTTGCAGTTCTGCGTCTACATCGCGCTGGGCAGTTACTTGATGAACCTGGAGCAGAGTTTGCCAACCGCCGCGCTGGTACTCGGCTGGAGTGCCGTGGCGCTGGGTTTGTTTACGTTGGGCGTGGCCCTGGAGAATCGCCCGTGGGCGCTGAAGCTGGAGCTGCTGCGCCTGGCGTCGAATGTGCCGCTGGTGTGGCTGGCGCCGGTCGTTGGGCTGTGGCCGGCCAGCGCGGTGGGCTGGGTCGGCCTGCTGAGTTACAGCCTGCTCAGTGGAATCGGTCTCTACTGTTGCAGAAACCGTTTCACTCGGCTGGCGTCTTAGTCTCGGCAGATTTGGCCAGTTCAGCCTGCTCGTCGGCGTAGATCTTCTTCGCCAGACGGGCGTTCTTGAGGCGGCGGCGCAACCACAGGAAAAAGCCCAGGATCAGCAGGGCGCCGAGCACCCACAGCTCGTACTTCTTGACGCTGCCGAGCATGCCTTCGAGGACCGCACCGAAGTGATAGGCGGCGGCAGCCAGCGCGGTGGCCCAGATCGCGGCACCAATCCCGTTGAGCAGCAGATAACGTCCCGGCGGATAGCCCGACAGGCCGATCGCCACCGGCATCACCGTGCGCAGGCCATAAACAAAGCGGAAGCTCAGTACCCAGATGTCCGGGTGCCTGCGGATGTGTTCCAGCGCCCGGTCGCCCATCAATTGCCAGCGCGGTTTGCGCGCCAGCAACTTGCGGCCGTGCTTGCGCCCCAGGAAATACCACAGCTGATCACCGGCATAACTGCCGAGGAACGCCACGATCATGACCACTTTGAGGTCCATGTATCCGCGGAACGCGAGGAAGCCCGCGAGCACCAGAATGGTTTCGCCTTCGAAAAACGTGCCGAGAAAGAGGGCGAAGTAGCCGAATTCCTGAAGAAATTGTTGGAGCATTGTCTGGATGCTGGCGAAATGAACGCGCAGCCTAACCCTTCGGGAACATTCATGAAAGTGTCCAAATGTGTCTCGACGTGAACATTTCCTACAAGGACAATGGAATGCGGCTACGTGACGCAGGGATGCACACAACTGTCATACGTTGGTCATAATGGCCGCTTATAACTGTCACGCTCGCCCGCCAGCGCGGGCTCAGGAGTCTGCCGTGAGCTTTACCCCCGCCAACCGTTTGTTTCCAGCAACCCGCCTGCGTCGCAATCGCCGTGATGATTTTTCGCGTCGACTGGTCCGTGAAAACGTTCTGACCGTCGACGATCTGATCCTGCCGGTGTTCGTGCTGGACGGTGAAAACCGTCGCGAAGCGGTGGCGTCGATGCCAGGCGTCGAGCGCCTGACCATCGATCTGTTGCTTGAAGAAGCGGCCAAGTGGGTCGAGCTGGGGATTCCGGCGCTGGCGTTGTTCCCGGTAACGCCGCCGGAGCTCAAGTCTCTGGACGCCGCCGAAGCCTGGAACCCGAACGGGATCGCCCAGCGCGCTACCCGCGCGTTGCGTGCGCAATTCCCTGAGCTGGGCGTGATCACCGATGTCGCCCTGGACCCGTTCACCACCCACGGTCAGGATGGCATTCTCGACGAAGAAGGCTACGTGCAGAACGACATCACCGTCGACGCACTGGTCAAGCAGGCGCTGTCCCACGCCGAAGCCGGCGCTCAGGTGGTGGCCCCGTCGGACATGATGGACGGTCGCATCCAGGCGATCCGCGAAGCGCTGGAACTGGCCGATCACGTCAACGTGCGGATCATGGCCTACTCGGCGAAGTACGCCAGCGCCTATTACGGCCCGTTCCGCGATGCGGTCGGTTCGGCGCTGAACCTGGGCAAGGCCAACAAAGCCTCCTATCAGATGGACCCGGCGAACAGCAACGAAGCCTTGCACGAAGTGGCGGCGGACTTGTCAGAAGGCGCGGACATGGTCATGGTCAAGCCAGGCATGCCATATCTGGACATCCTCTACCGGGTCAAAGAAGAATTTAAAGTGCCGACCTTTGTTTATCAGGTCAGCGGTGAATACGCCATGCACATGGCGGCGATCCAGAATGGCTGGTTGAGCGAAGGGGTTATCCTCGAATCCCTGACCGCTTTTAAACGTGCAGGCGCTGATGGCATCCTGACTTACTTTGCCGTCCGTGCTGCTCAATTGTTACGAGAGCAAAAATAGCCCTCCCAGGAACATTCGATGAATACCGAAGGACTCACTGAAGTTGCCGTAAAAGATGCTCAACCTGTGGTGGAGCAAATCGCCGAAACCCCGCCGGAACTGGAGCCTGCTGCTCCCGCGGTGGTGGCCGAGCCCGCAATAGCGGCGCCAGCGATTGCCATTCCCGGCCTGGATGACAGCAGCCTGTACATCCATCGCGAGCTCTCGCAACTGCAGTTCAACATCCGCGTGCTGGAGCAGGCGCTGGATGAGTCCTACCCGTTGCTGGAGCGGCTGAAGTTTCTGTTGATCTTCTCCAGCAACCTGGACGAGTTCTTCGAGATTCGTGTGGCCGGCCTGAAGAAGCAGATCACCTTCGCCCGTGAACAGGCGGGCGCCGATGGCCTGCAACCGCACCAGGCCCTGGCGCGCATCAGCGAACTGGTACACGGTCACGTCGACCGCCAGTACGCCATCCTCAACGACATTCTGTTGCCGGAACTGGAGAAACATCAGGTCCGCTTCATCCGCCGGCGTCACTGGACCACCAAGATCAAAACCTGGGTGCGCCGCTATTTCCGCGACGAGATCGCGCCGATCATTACCCCGATCGGCCTCGACCCGACGCACCCGTTCCCGTTGCTGGTGAACAAGAGCCTGAACTTCATCGTCGAGCTCGAAGGTATCGATGCCTTCGGCCGCGATTCCGGTCTGGCGATCATCCCGGCGCCACGTCTGCTGCCGCGGGTCATCAAGTTGCCGGAAGAAGTGGGCGGCTCGGGCGACAACTACGTGTTCCTGTCGTCGATGATCCACGCTCACGCCGATGACCTGTTCCAGGGCATGAAGGTCAAGGGCTGCTACCAGTTCCGTCTGACCCGAAACGCCGACCTCGCCGTCGACACCGAAGATGTAGAAGACCTGGCCCGCGCCCTGCGCGGCGAGTTGTTCTCGCGTCGCTACGGTGACGCGGTGCGCCTGGAAGTCGCGGACACGTGCCCGAAACACCTGTCCGACTACTTGCTCAAACAGTTCAACCTGCACGAGACCGAGCTGTATCAGGTCAACGGTCCGGTCAACCTGACCCGCCTGTTCAGCATCACCGGTCTGGACAGTCAGCGAGCGCTGCAATACACGCCGTTCACTCCGCAGATCCCGAAACTGCTGCAGAACAGCGAGAACATCTTCAGCGTGATCAGCAAGCAGGACATCCTGTTGCTGCACCCGTTCGAGTCCTTCACTCCGGTGGTCGACCTGCTGCGCCAAGCGGCCAAGGACCCGCATGTATTGGCGGTCCGTCAGACCCTGTACCGCTCCGGCGCCAACTCGGAAATCGTCGATGCGCTGGTCGATGCGGCGCGTAACGGCAAGGAAGTCACTGCGGTGATCGAATTGCGTGCACGGTTCGACGAAGAGTCCAACCTGCAACTGGCCAGCCGTCTGCAAGCGGCCGGTGCGGTGGTGATTTACGGCGTGGTCGGCTTCAAGACCCACGCCAAAATGATGCTGATTTTGCGTCGCGAGGCCGGCGAGATTGTCCGTTACGCCCACTTGGGGACCGGCAACTACCACGCGGCCAACGCCCGTCTGTACACCGACTACAGCTTGCTGACCTCGGATGACGCCTTGTGCGAAGACGTTGGCAAACTGTTCAGCCAACTGATCGGCATGGGTAAAACCCTGCGCATGAAGAAGCTGCTGCACGCGCCGTTCACGCTGAAGAAGGGCATGCTCGACATGATTGCCCGCGAAACCCAGTTCGCCCTCGACGGCAAGCCGGCGCACATCATCGCCAAGTTCAACTCGCTGACCGATCCGAAGATCATCCGCGCGCTGTACAAGGCCAGTCAGTCCGGGGTGCGTATCGATCTGGTGGTGCGCGGCATGTGCTGCCTGCGTCCGGGCATCGCCGGGGTTTCGCACAACATCCACGTGCGCTCGATCATCGGGCGTTTCCTGGAGCACACCCGGGTCTTCTACTTCCTCAATGGCGGCGAAGAGCAGATGTTCCTGTCCAGCGCCGACTGGATGGAACGCAACCTCGACAAGCGCGTCGAGACTTGCTTCCCGGTCGAGGGCAAGAAGCTGATCATGCGGGTCAAGAAAGAGCTGGAGCTTTATCTCACCGATAACACTCACAGCTGGAGCCTGCAGGCGGACGGCCGTTACATCCGCAACACGCCGACCGGCAACCAGAACCCGCGCAGCGCCCAGGCGACTTTGCTGGAACGTTTGGGTAGCCCGATTCTGGCTGTTCGTTAACGCGTAAACCCTGTGGGAGCGAGCTTGCTCGCTTCCACAGGGGGCAATGCGTCGTTTGCTGAATTTTGGACACAAAAAAAGGCCTTCCGAAGAAGGCCTTTTTCAATTTCAGCGGACGTTAAGCGTGAAGCCCACCCGGGTCAGCCATTCCGCCTCCAGGCCGAAGTCGGCCTGGGTCAGCTGGTTTTCGTCCAGCCAGTTTTTCGGGAACAACACATCCAGGCTGTCGCCATTGGCCTGCAGCACGACCTGAGGCATTTCCTGGGTGCCGCGGATGTGATGGAACAGAATCGCAAAGCGCAGCAGCACGCACAGGCGAATCAGCTTGATGCCTTCATCGCCGAAATCGGCAAACTTGTCCCGGGGAATGTTGCGGCGGTGGCCACGCACCAGTAACGCGAGCATCAGTTGGTCTTCACGGGAGAACCCGGCCAGGTCCGAGTGCTCGATCAGGTAGGCGCCGTGCTTGTGGTAGTGATAGTGGGCGATGTCCAGGCCCACTTCATGGACCTTGGCCGCCCAGCCGAGCAATTCGCGCCAGACGCCGTCATCCAGATCCCAATCCTCAGCCACTTGATCGAAGGCATGCAACGCCTTGCGCTCAACCCGCGCCGCTTGTTCCAGATCGACGTGATAACGCTCCATCAACGAGCTGAGGGTGCGCTCACGGACGTCTTCGTGATGATGACGGCCCAACAGGTCATAGAGCACGCCTTCGCGCAGGGCTCCTTCACAGTGGTCCATGCGTTGCAGTTCGAGTGCGTCGAAGATCGCTTCGAGAATCGCCAGGCCCGCAGGGAAGATCGCCCGGCGGTCAGGCTTGATGCCTTCGAAGTCGATCTTCTCGATGTCGCCAAGTTTGATCAGCTTGCGCTTGAGCCAGGCCAGGCCTTGGGCGTTAACCTCGCCCGTGCCATGCCCGCCGGCCTTCAGCGCCAGCCCGATGGCGCGGATGGTGCCCGAGGAGCCGATGGCTTCATCCCAGGTCAGGCGGTGCAGGGCGTGTTCGATGCTCATGATCTCCAGCCGCGCCGCCGTGTACGCCTGGGCGTAGCGGGCCGGGGTGATCTTGCCGTCCTTGAAATAGCGCTGGGTGTAGCTGACGCAGCCCATTTGCAGGCTTTCGCGCAGCAGCGGTTCGAAGCGCTGGCCGATGATGAATTCGGTACTGCCGCCGCCGATGTCGGCCACCAGGCGTTTGCCCGGGGTGTCGGCGAGGGTGTGGGACACGCCGAGGTAAATCAGGCGTGCTTCTTCTCGGCCGGAGATGACTTCCACCGGATGGCCAAGGATTTCTTCAGCGCGGCGGATAAATTCGCCGCGGTTACGGGCTTCACGCAGGGCGTTGGTGCCAACGATCCGCACGGCGCCGGTCGGCATACCGTTGATCAGTTGGGCGAAACGCTTCAGGCAATCGAGCCCGCGTTGCATGGATTCTTCACTGAGCTGACGCTCATCGTCGATGCCCGCGGCCAGCTGAACCTTCTCCCCGAGACGCTCGAGAATACGGATTTCGCCGTTCTGGGCCTTGGCCACGACCATGTGAAAGCTGTTGGAGCCCAGGTCGATTGCGGCGATCAGGGACAGATTCTTGGCTTGGGATTGCGGCATGGTCAGGGGGTCTCGGTCGATAACCTCGACATCGTGCCACGATCAAACGCTGACGCCAACGCGTACGGTTCAAAGCCTTGATCCTGAGCAGTAATGCCGGTGACCGCTGCGCGGTCAATCGCGAGCAAGCTCGCTCCCACATGGATTTTATGTCGTTCACGGAATCGCGGCGCACACCGAACCCTGTGGGAGCGAGCTTGCTCGCGATGGCGGTCTCACGGGCACTGAAGATCGATCAGCCCGCCGCCTCAACCGTCCCGATAAAATTCGCCAGCTCCGCCGTCTGCGGACTGGCAAACAACACCTTCGGATCCCCAACCTCATGCACCTTGCCCTGATGCATGAACACCAACTTATCCCCAACCTCCCGGGCAAAGCGCATCTCATGGGTGACCATAATCAACGTCATCCCTTCCTTGGCCAGTTGCCGGACCACGCTCAGCACTTCATTGACCAATTCCGGGTCCAGCGCCGAGGTAATCTCATCGCACAGCAAGACCTTCGGCGACATCGCCAGCGCCCGGGCAATCGCCACCCGCTGTTGCTGCCCGCCAGACAATCGATCCGGGAAGGCATCGAATTTTTCCCCCAGCCCGACCCGCTCCAGCATCTCCCGCGCCAGTTCGGCCGCTTTGGCTTTCGGCACTTTCTGCACTACTTGCGGGGCGAGCATCACGTTCTCGCCGACCGTCAGGTGCGGGAACAGGTTGAACTGCTGAAACACCATCCCGACTTTCTGTCGCAAGCTGCGCAGATCGGCACGGGCGGCGTCGAGGTATTCGCCGTCGACTTCGATCACGCCGTCGTTGATCGATTCCAGACCATTGAGGGTGCGCAACAAGGTGGATTTTCCCGAGCCGCTGCGGCCGATGATCGCCACCACCTGGCCTTCCTCGACGCTGAGGTCGATGCCTTTGAGCACGTGGTGGTCGCCGTAATATTTATGCAGGGCCGAGATTCTAAGCAGAGGCATGCAGTCTCCTTTCCAGGTAGCGGGCACTGAGGGACAAGGGGTAGCAGAGCAGGAAATAACCGAGGGCCACGAGGCCGTAGACCATGAACGGTTCGAAGGTCGCGTTCGCGAGCATGCCGCCGGTCTTGGTCAGTTCGGTGAAGCCGATGATCGAGGTGACGGCGGTGCCTTTGACCACTTGCACCGAGAAACCCACGGTCGGTGCCACGGCGATCCGCAGCGCTTGCGGCAGGATCACGTAGCGCAGTTGCTCCAGAGGATTGAGCGCCAGGCTTGATGAAGCTTCCCACTGACCGTTGGGAATCGATTCGACGCAACCACGCCAGATCTCCGCCAGGTAGGCGCTGGTGAACAGCGTCAGGGCAATCGCCGCGGCCATCCACGGCGAAATCTCAATCCCCGCCAACGCCACACCGAAGAACACCAGAAACAGCTGCATCAACAGCGGCGTGCCCTGGAACAGCTCGATGTAGGTGCGGGCAAAGCTGCGTGGCAGGGATTTTTTCGAGATGCGCATGACCATGATCAGCAAGCCGATCAGTCCACCACCGATAAACGCCACCAGCGACAGCGCCAGGGTCCATTGCAGGCCGGTGAGCAGATTGCGTACAACGTCCCAGAAGGTGAAATCGCTCATTGGCTGCTCCTTGCTATGTACCGCCGACCGATCCAGTTCAGTAGCTGGCGGATCAACAAAGCCATGCACAGGTAAAGCAGCGTGGTCAGGGCGTAAGTTTCAAACGCACGGAAGTTGCGCGACTGAATGAAGTTGGCGGCGAAGCTCAGCTCTTCGGTGGCGATCTGCGAGCAGACCGCCGAACCCAGCATGACGATGATGATCTGGCTGCTCAATGCCGGCCAGACCTTGCCCAGCGCCGGCAGCAGCACCACGTGGCGAAAGGCTTCGAAGCGCGTCATTGCCAGTGCCGCAGCGGCTTCAAGCTGTCCTCGAGGGATTGCTTGAATGCCGGCGCGGATGATCTCGGTGGAATAGGCGCCCAGGTTGATCACCATCGCCAGCACCGCCGCCTGCCATTCCGAAATCTGCACACCCAGTGACGGCAGGCCGAAGAAGATGAAAAACAACTGCACCAGAAACGGCGTGTTGCGGATCAACTCGACGTAGACCGAAAAAATGCCGGCGAACGGGCGGATGTTCCACGCCCGTACCAGCGCCCCGACGATGCCCAGACCCACCCCGAGCACTGCGCCGATGGCCGTCAGTTCAAGGGTGAACAGCGCACCGCGCAGCAGCAGGTCGGTGTTTTGCACCACCGGTATGAAATCGAACTGATAGGCCATGTTCCGTCTCCGCAACGATGATCAGAGATCGGCCGGCAGCGGCTCTTTGAGCCAGGTCCGGGAGTTCTTCTCCAGCGCGCCGTCGGTCTTGGCGGTGGCGAGGATCTGGTTGACCTTGTCCAGCAGCGCCGGCTCGTTTTTGTTCACGCCGACGTAGACCGGCGAATCCTTGAGCTTCACTTTCAGCGCCGGAATGCGTTTCGGGTTGCGCTCGCTGATGGTCACCATCACCACGTTGCCACTGGCGATCAGATCAACTTGCCCGGCGAGGTAAGCGGCGATGGTCGAGTTGTTGTCTTCGAAGCGCTTGATGGTCACGCCTTCGGGCGCGACTTTGGTCAGCTCGATGTCTTCGATGGCGCCACGGGTGACGCTGATGGTTTTGCCCTTGAGGTCGTCCAGGCCTTTGATGTCGGCATCCGGCGGACCGAATACGGCGAGGTAAAACGGCGCGTAGGCACGGGAGAAGTCGATGACCTTCTCGCGCTCGGGGTTCTTGCCGAGGCTGGAGATCACCAGATCGACCTTGCCGGTGGTCAGGAACGGGATGCGGTTGGTGCTGTTGACCGGCGTCAGCTCGAGTTTGACCTTGAGTTGGTCGGCCAGCAGCTTGGCGGTGTCGATATCGAGGCCGCGCGGTTTCATGTCAGGGCCGACCGAGCCGAAGGGCGGGAAGTCCTGAGGCACGGCCACCTTGAGGACGCCGCGCTTGACCACATCCTCCAGACCGTCGGCGTGGGCGGGCGCCTGGCTCAGCATCAGGCTGGCAAACAGGGCTGCAAGGAGGGCGCTGTAACGCTGGGTCATGGCAAATCTCCGAATCGGCGAGGAATGAATTCTGCGGATCGACAGAGCACGGGCCATGCCAACATCGGGTTTTGGGGGCGCAAGGCCACGGTTTTGCTGGTGTCTCTCGGTCTTACTGGTCTGAACAGTTGGGCGATGTTTCGCACCCCGATAGCGCATCCATGAAAATCTCCGAACCCCCATGGGGCACGACTTGCCGGGCGTCGCGAATAGCTTTACAACTGACCGATCATTGGCCTGGTTCGTCTGAAAAACCATGAACTCGATCTCTCGCGCCGTACCTGAAGTGGCGCTGCAAGCCATCCGTAAACTGATTGCCGAGCAAGGTTTCGGGCCGGGCGATGCCTTGCCCTCGCAACGGGATTTGGCGGTGCAATTGGGGGTCAGTCGGGCGTCGCTGCGCGAAGCGTTGTCGTCATTGAGTGCGTTGGGGGTGATCAGCATCCAGCCGGGCAAAGGCGTGTTCGTGCAGTCACCGGTTGATTTGCCGCGAGGTGATGCGGCGCTGAGTTGGCCGTTCGCGGCCCAGGCCTCGCCGCTGGACATCTTCCAGTTGCGCTATGCCCTGGAAGGCTTTGCCGCCGGTTTGGCGGCGGTGACCCTGAGTACTCAGGAGCTCGATGCTCTGGAGGATAACGTCGCCGCCATGCGCATCGAATTGAAGGCCGGCGACTTCGAGGCTGCGGCGCGACTGGACTTCGAGTTTCACCGGCGCATCCTGCTGGCTAGCGGCAATCAGGCGATGCTGAGCATTCTGACCGCCAGCGCCGACATCTTTCTGGAGAGCCAGAAGCTACCGTTCATCCGGGCCGAGCGGGCCATGGAAACCTGGCAGGAACACCGCAAAATCCTCCGCGCACTGGCCCGGCGGGCGTCCGGCGCAGCGCAGAAGGCCATGCACGAACATGTGCGTAACGCGGCACTGCGCACAGGAATTGCCTTCGTCGCTTCCGCCACCTCGTGACTTGGGCTATACCCAAACTCATGCGGCACCATAGCGAGACTCAATCATCTGCACCTTCCTGAACGAGGGAAGGGCAGCTATGATGGGCCACGTTTTTTTGCTTACAACCTGGAGACTTCCATGAGCAGCGATCTTATTAAACACGTCACCGACGCTAGCTTCGACGTCGACGTCCTCAAGGCCGAAGGCGCTGTACTGGTCGACTACTGGGCTGAATGGTGCGGCCCTTGCAAAATGATCGCTCCTGTTCTGGACGAAATTGCTGAAACCTACAAAGGCAAGCTGACCGTTGCCAAACTGAACATCGACGAGAACCAGGAAACCCCGGCCAAGCATGGCGTGCGTGGTATCCCGACTCTGATGCTGTTCAAGAACGGCAACGTTGAAGCGACCAAGGTTGGCGCGCTGTCGAAGTCGCAACTGGCTGCTTTCCTCGACGCCAACATCTAAGCGTCGTTTAAAGTGTCATCAAAAAGGCCCCGCACATTGCGGGGCCTTTTCGTTATTGAGGGCTAGACGCTCCGAAACTCAGGTGGTACATTCGGCCCCGCACTGGTTTCTCCACTGCCCCCTGCTAGCCGTCGCCGACGCACTCCTTTTCGAATAAGTACGCGATCCTGTCGCCTTCTCTGCGGCGCGGCCTCATTAAGCCAAAAGCTTAATTTCCCCCCCTCCATAAATGATTACGTCATTCCTATATGAATCTGACTGAACTCAAGCAAAAGCCGATTACCGAACTGCTCGAATTGGCCGAACAGATGGGCATAGAAAATATGGCCCGTTCGCGCAAGCAGGACGTGATTTTCTCCCTGCTCAAAAAGCACGCTAAAAGCGGCGAGGAAATCTCCGGTGATGGCGTGCTGGAGATTCTCCAGGACGGCTTCGGCTTCCTTCGCTCCGCTGACGCTTCCTATCTCGCCGGCCCAGACGATATCTACGTCTCGCCGAGTCAGATCCGTCGCTTCAACTTGCGCACCGGTGACACCATCGTTGGCAAGATCCGTCCTCCAAAGGAAGGCGAGCGTTATTTCGCGCTGCTCAAGGTCGACACGATCAACTACGATCGTCCCGAGAACGCGAAAAACAAGATTCTCTTCGAGAACCTGACCCCGCTGTTCCCGACCGTGCGCATGAAGATGGAAGCCGGCAACGGTTCCACCGAAGACTTGACCGGTCGTGTTATCGACCTGTGCGCCCCGATCGGCAAAGGCCAGCGCGGTCTGATCGTTGCACCGCCGAAAGCCGGTAAAACCATCATGCTGCAGAACATCGCAGCCAACATCGCTCGTAACAACCCTGAAGTTCACCTGATCGTATTGCTGATCGATGAACGTCCGGAAGAAGTGACCGAAATGCAGCGCACCGTGCGCGGCGAAGTGGTTGCCTCGACGTTCGACGAGCCGCCAACCCGCCACGTGCAGGTTGCCGAAATGGTGATCGAGAAGGCCAAGCGCCTGGTCGAACACAAGAAAGACGTGGTGATCCTGCTCGACTCCATCACCCGTCTGGCTCGCGCCTACAACACCGTGATCCCGAGCTCCGGCAAAGTGCTCACCGGTGGTGTCGATGCCCACGCCCTGGAGAAACCGAAACGTTTCTTCGGCGCCGCGCGGAACATCGAAGAAGGCGGTTCGCTGACCATCATCGCCACCGCGCTGGTTGAAACCGGCTCGAAGATGGACGAAGTGATCTACGAAGAATTCAAAGGCACGGGCAACATGGAACTGCCGCTGGATCGTCGTATCGCTGAAAAACGCGTCTTCCCGGCCATCAACATCAACCGTTCCGGCACCCGCCGCGAAGAGTTGCTGACAGCCGACGACGAGTTGCAACGCATGTGGATCCTTCGCAAGCTGCTGCACCCGATGGACGAAATCGCTGCCATCGAGTTCCTGGTCGACAAGCTGAAAACGACCAAGACCAACGATGAGTTCTTCCTGTCGATGAAACGCAAGTAAATCGCAGAAAGTCAGCAAAAGCCGGGGAAACCCGGCTTTTTGCTATCTGATTTTTGATGAACCGGCAGTTCGTGGTTCTGAATAGAGGGGTTCGGCGCTAAACTGCCACCCCCGAACGGCACGGCCAACACGAGGCTCACGCATGCAGTATCGCGACTTGCGCGACTTTATCAGCGGCCTGGAAAAGCGCGGCGAACTCAAGCGCATCCAGGTTCCGGTGTCCCCAGTGCTCGAAATGACCGAGGTCTGCGACCGCACCCTGCGTGCCAAAGGTCCGGCCCTGCTTTTCGAAAAGCCCACGGGTTATGACATCCCGGTGCTCGGCAACCTGTTCGGCACCCCTGAGCGCGTGGCGCTGGGCATGGGCGCAGAAGCGGTCAGCGAGCTGCGCGAGATCGGCAAGCTGCTGGCGTTCCTCAAGGAACCCGAGCCGCCGAAAGGCCTGAAGGATGCCTGGTCCAAGCTGCCGATCTTCCGCAAGATCATCGCCATGGCGCCGAAAGTCGTCAAAGACGCGGTGTGCCAGGAAGTGGTCATCGAAGGCGACGACGTCGACCTCGCCATGCTGCCGGTGCAGACCTGCTGGCCGGGCGACGTCGGCCCGCTGATCACCTGGGGCCTGACCGTCACCAAAGGGCCGAACAAGGACCGCCAGAACCTCGGCATCTACCGTCAGCAAGTGATTGGCCGCAACAAGGTCATCATGCGCTGGCTGAGCCACCGTGGCGGCGCGCTGGATTACCGCGAATGGTGCGAGAAGCATCCTGGTCAGCCGTTCCCGGTGTCCGTGGCGCTGGGTGCTGACCCGGCGACCATTCTTGGTGCGGTAACGCCTGTGCCGGACAGCCTCTCCGAATACGCTTTCGCCGGCCTGTTGCGCGGCAACCGCACCGAGCTGGTGAAGTGCCGTGGCAACGACTTGCAGGTCCCGGCAACCGCCGAAATCATCCTTGAAGGCGTGATCCATCCGGGCGAAATGGCCGATGAAGGCCCGTACGGCGACCACACCGGTTACTACAACGAAGTCGACAGCTTCCCGGTGTTCACCGTCGAGCGCATCACCCATCGGATCAAACCGATCTACCACAGCACCTACACCGGCCGTCCACCTGATGAGCCGGCTATTCTTGGTGTGGCGTTGAACGAAGTGTTCGTGCCGATCCTGCAGAAGCAGTTCCCGGAGATCACCGACTTCTACCTGCCGCCCGAAGGCTGCTCGTACCGCATGGCCATCGTGACCATGAAGAAGTCGTATCCCGGCCATGCCAAGCGGGTAATGCTGGGTGTCTGGTCGTTTTTGCGACAGTTCATGTACACCAAGTTCGTTATCGTCTGTGATGACGATATCAACGCACGCGACTGGAACGACGTGATCTGGGCCATCACCACGCGCATGGACCCCAAGCGCGACACGGTGATGATCGACAACACGCCGATCGACTACCTCGACTTTGCCTCGCCGGTTTCCGGCCTGGGTTCGAAGATGGGGCTCGATGCCACGCATAAATGGCCGGGCGAAACCACTCGCGAGTGGGGCCGGGTGATCGTCAAGGACGAAGCCGTTACCCAGCGGATCGATGCCATCTGGAATCAGTTAGGAATAGATTGATGCGTGTAACCTTGCAGCCCTCCGGAGCAGTGCTACAGATTCTGCCCGGCGAGCGGATTCTCGATGGCGCGCGGCGTCTGGGCTATGAATGCCCGCAAAGCTGTCGAAACGGCAATTGCCATGTGTGCGCCGCATTGCTCGTGGAAGGGCGGGTCGAACAGGAAGGCGGTGTGCGCGACCATGGCGAGTTCTACACTTGCATTGCAGAGCCGCTGGAAGACTGCATCGTGCTGTGGGATGGCGTGCTCGCGCTGGGAGAATTGCCGGTGCGCAGCTTGTCGTGTCAGGTCATTGAATGCAGGGACGTCGGCGGCGATACCTGGCGTGTGCGTCTGCGAGCGCCAGCCGGCAAACCACCGCGTTATCACGCCGGTCAGTACTTGATGATCGAGCGCGAGAACGGTGAGAAATCCGCGTTCTCCCTGGCCTCGGCACCGCATGGCGGGCGTGATCTGGAAATCCATGTGCTGGCGCGCGAAAGCAGTGCGCTGAGCCTGATCGACCAGTTGCAACGCAACCCGATGGTGCGGATCGAAATGCCGTTTGGCGACACCCATCTGGCGGAACTGCCGGAGGGGCCGCTGGTGCTGATCGGTGCGGGCACCGGAATGGGCCAGATCCATAGCCTGATCGAACATTGCCGCGCCAAGGGCTTCAAACATCCGGTGCACCTGTATTGGGGCGTGCGTCGTCCTGAAGATTTTTATGCCATCGAACATTGGGATGAATGGCTGAAGCTGCCCAATCTGTTCCTGCATAAAGTCGTCAGCGATCAATGCGGCTGGCAGGGGCGTTGCGGGATGTTGCATGAGGCGGTGTGTGAGGACTTCCCGAATCTGAAACCCTTGCATGTCTACGCCAGCGGCTCTCCGGCCATGGTCTACGGCACGCTGGATGCTTTGGTCGAAGCCGGGATGGACGCTCATCAAATGCGTGCGGATGTATTTGCGTACGCGCCTCGATCTTGATCCGCGATTTTGATCCTCGATCTTGATCCCCGCTCTTAATCGTTATAACTCCCTATATAGCCGATCGGTATTTATACATTTATATAAATGCCGGTAGGTTATATGTCATCCAGGTAAATATTTAAGAACTGTGCCATGGCACTTAAATTGCCTTGAAACATATGTGCCTTATTGTTACAGCGGTGCGTTCTATTAAGTAATTCTTCACCCGCGGGGAGCTGAACGCTAATCGCCATGAGCGCCATTGAATCTGCTTTTTTGAATCTGGCTTACCCTCCGCTGCTCGATCTGGGGCCGCAGCTCACGCACGAACAATTGCTCAGCTCAATGCAGTCGACGATGGCGCGCCACAAGGGCGGGCCGGTGTGGCTGTTCGCTTACGGTTCGCTGATCTGGCGTCCCGAATGTGCAGCGGTGGAACGAGTGCGTGGTCGTGTGCATGGCTACCATCGCGGTTTGTATTTGTGGTCCCACGAACACCGAGGCACACCGGAAGTACCTGGGCTGGTATTCGGCCTGGATCGCGGTGGTTCTTGCAGCGGCTTCGCCTATCGCTTGCCTGAAGAACAACTTGAAGCATCCCTTTACGCACTTTGGCAGCGCGAAATGCCATTCCCGTCCTATCGCCCACACTGGCTCAACTGCCGTCTTGAAGACGGAAGTCAGGTTCAGGCGTTGGGGTTTGTATTGGAGCGGCATCTGCCCAGCTATGCGGGCAACTTGCCGGATCACGTGCTGAGCCACGTGTTCGAAAACGCTTGCGGGCGTTACGGCACTACTCGCGATTATGTCGAGCAGACCGCCCACGCCCTGCGTAGCCACGCCATGCCAGACCGGAATCTGGAGGCGCGGCTCAAGCGCTGCAAATCAAAGGCCGATCAGGCGATTGCTTCGCGGCTCTGACTGGCGACTTGTTTGTGCCACAAGGTTGGCGCAAGGAACGCCATCGCTAGCAGGCACGCGCCGATCAGCAAGACAAAACCGCCGTCCCAGCCGAAATGGTCCACGGTATAGCCCATGGCTGCACTGGCCGCGACTGAGCCACCCAAGTACCCGAACAGACCGGTGAAGCCCGCTGCAGTACCGGCGGCTTTCTTCGGCGCCAGTTCCAGCGCTTGCAAGCCGATCAGCATCACCGGACCGTAGATCAGGAAGCCAATCGAGATCAGCGCGATCATGTCGACAGTCGGGTTGCCGGCCGGGTTGAGCCAATATACCAACGTCGCCACGGTCACCAGCGCCATGAACACCATGCCGGTCAGGCCACGGTTGCCACGGAAGATCTTGTCCGACATCCAGCCACATAACAGTGTCCCGGGAATACCTGCCCACTCGTAGAGGAAATACGCCCACGAGGTTTTGTCCACGCTGAATCCTTTGGCTTCCTTGAGGTAGGTCGGTGCCCAGTCCAGCACGCCGTAGCGCAGCAGGTAGACAAAGACGTTAGCCATTGCGATGTACCAGAGCATTTTGTTGCGCAGCACGTATTTGACGAAGATTTCCTTGGCGCTGAATTCTTCTTCGTGGCTGGCGTCGTAGCCTTCCGGGTAGTCGTTCTTGTACTTCTCGATGGGCGGCAGGCCCACCGATTGCGGGGTGTCGCGCATGGTGGCGAAGGCAAACACCGCCACCGCCAGGGCGACCGCTGCCGGCACGTAAAACGCTGCGTGCCAGTCATTGAACAAGCCCATCCCGAGCAGGAACAGCGGGCCGATCAGGCCGCCACCGACGTTATGCGCCACGTTCCACAAGGACACTACGCCACCGCGTTCCTTCTGCGACCACCAGTGCACCATCGTCCGTCCACTCGGTGGCCAGCCCATGCCTTGGGCCCAGCCGTTAATAAAGAGCAGGATGAACATGATGGTCACGCTGGACGTCGCCCAGGGCGCGAAGCCGAAAACGAACATCACACCGGCCGATACCAACAGGCCGAAGGGCAGGAAGAAACGCGGATTGGAACGGTCGGACACGATGCCCATCAGGAACTTGGACAGGCCGTAGGCAATGGCAATGGCCGACAGCGCCAGGCCCAGCTCACCGCGGGTATAGCCCTCTTCGATCAGATAGGGCATGGCCAGGGAGAAGTTTTTGCGCAGCAGGTAATAGCCGGCGTAGCCGATAAAAATCCCGGCGAAGATCTGCCAGCGAAGGCGTCGGTAGGTGTTGTCTATTTGTTCTTCAGGCAATGGAGCCTGATGTGCGGCAGGACGAAAGAAAGCAAACATTCAAGAGCTCCAGATTTCTTGTTTTGACTGCGGATGCGAATGTTACAGTTTCGTTACCGAAAATAGCACCGCTTCGCATCGGCCAAATAGCGGAAATGCTGGGGATTGCATGTTCTTTTATGAACATGTCGCTCAGGTATAAATGTAGGGCGTTGTGGGAATCGTTACTTGCAGGTCTACGTGCCGCATTTCGGTCCAGGGTAGGACGAGGCTTTGGGAAATGTCCTTCGTATGAATGGGAGGTCGTGGCGTTCTGTTCCCGGTCGTCGAGCCTTAACCTTTACGCAACTGCCAGCTCTGGCATTTCAGCTGTGTAGGGGGAGGGGTTATGCGGTGGTTGGCGTGTGTGCTTTTGTTGGTTGTGTCGGTCGGTGTTCGGGCCGAGGAAGTGTTGCTGATGCCGGAAAACAATCCCAAGCCGATTTACCCCAGGGCGCTTTTCAGGGCAGGCATAACGGGTGAAGTTCGGGTCAGGTTCGCTGCCAATGCCGATGGCTCGGTCAGCAATGTGAACATTTTGCAAAGCGACCATCCTGATCTGGCCGAAGCGACCCGGAAGGCGATAGCGCAGTGGCGCTTTAAACCGTGGACGGCAGGAGGCGACAATCCCCCCGAACAGGACGTGACTGCGCCGATGGTTTTTAGACTGGATCTGGACACGCCCATTCATACCAACCAGTGGCTCAAACAATTGAGATGTCGTGACCTCAACGAGGCGCTGGTCGATTTTCCGGAGTATGCGTGGGTTGATGCAGCGGTGTTTGAGTACACTCGTGCTTATCTGTCGAACGTGATTTATACGACTCAGTTGCAGAACGAGCAGCGTCTGGCCTTGATTGCCAAACTGAATAAGCAGGTACCCAGAATCGTCAGGGAATGCCGGACGAGCCCCGTCCGCAAATACATGAGTTTGCTTCCAGTGGATATTCGGAAGTTGCTTTAGTCCCGGACAATAAAAAGCGGTCTGAACAACTTCATTTGAAGTCCAGACCGCTGTATTGGGCTCAGCGAACCTGAACCACCACTTTCCCAACCGCTTTGCGCTGGCCAAGATCATTGATCGCCTGCGCCGCATTGCTCAGCGGATAAACCTGCGACACCAACGGCTTCAACTTGCCCTGGGCAAACCAGCCAAACAATTGCTGGAAGTTCGCCGCGTTGTCTTGAGGCTGGCGCTGGGCGAACGAACCCCAGAACACGCCGACCACGGCTGCGCCTTTCAGCAGCGCCAGGTTCACGGGGAGTTCGGGGATGCGTCCGCTGGCGAAGCCGACCACCAGCAGGCGGCCGTTCCAGGCAATGGCGCGGATGGCTTGGTCGAACAGGTCGCCACCGACCGGGTCGTAGATCACATCGGCACCCTGGCCATCGGTCAGGCGCTTGATTTCGTCCTTGAGACTGGTTTCGCTGTAGTTGATCAGCTCATCGGCGCCGGCAGCTTTGGCCACCGCGAGTTTTTCAGCGCTGCTGGCGGCGGCGATCACGCGGGCGCCCATGGCTTTTCCGATTTCTACAGCGGCCAGGCCGACACCACCGGAAGCACCGAGTACCAGTAAGGTTTCACCCGGTTGCAGGTTGCCCCGTTGCTTGAGCGCGTGCATCGACGTGCCGTAGGTCATGCTGAACGCGGCGGCGGTGTTGAAGTCCATCGATGGCGGGATGGGCAGCACGTTGTAGCCCGGCACCGCGACCTGTTCGGCAAAACTGCCCCAGCCGGTCAGCGCCATGACCCGATCGCCGACCTTGAGGTGGCTGACCTTTTCGCCTACTTCGCTGACCACGCCAGCCGCTTCGCCACCCGGGGAAAACGGGAAGGGCGGTTTGAACTGATATTTGCCCTCGATGATCAGCGTGTCCGGGAAATTCACCCCGGCGGCGTGCACGTCCAGCAGGATTTCATTCTTCTTCGCGACAGGGCTGGCGACGTCTTCCAGCACCAGCGATTCGGCAGGGCCGAAGGCTTTGCACAGCACGGCTTTCATCAGGGCTATTCCTTTGGGAGTGATGGCCGATAAGTGTAGGTGTGTGAGTCGATGGGTCAACGAGCATGCCCGGCCCTGATAGTCAGCCATAAGCTTGTGCTTGAGCGGCGGGTCGTTATGCTAGGCCGCAAACCGGATAAGGAGCGAATTGTGAAAGCGTGGATCATGTTGTTGCTGGCCCTGTCTCTGCCTGTGGCAGCGATGGCCGAAGAAGCCAAAGAAGGTGCAGCGCCGAAGGTCAATTACATCACCCTGAGCCCGCCGTTCGTGGGCAACTACGGGCTGGACGGGACGCCGAAGCTCAAGGTCTACAAGGCCGATGTGGCATTGCGAGTGACCGGTGATGAGGCGACCAAACTGGTGAAAGCCAATGAGCCGTTGATTCGTAATCAACTGGTGGCGTTGTTTGCCCAGCAGACCATTGAAGCGATGAACAACGTCGAGGCCAAGGAAAAGCTGCGTCAGGAAGCCCTGAAGCAGACCCAGCAAATCATGAATGACGAAACCGGTAAGCCGGTGGTTGAGGATCTGTTGTTCAACAACCTCATTATCCAGTGAGTCTTGGTTTGTCTGATTGATTGCCAAGATCGCAGCCTTCGGCAGCTCCTACAGGGAACCGCGCTCGGCGTAGGAGCTGCCGAAGGCTGCGATCTTTTGGCGTCCGTCAGCGCAACGCAATAACAGCAGCCCACTGCTCGGCCGTCACCGGCATCACCGACAGTCGCGAGCCTTTCTGCACCAGCGGCATCTCGGCCAGCGCCGCCTGCTGTTTCAGGTAATCCAGCTTAAGCACCTTGGGAAGCGTCTCGACATGCGCGACATCGATCGCGCTCCAGGCGTTTTTCTCTGCCGTGGCCTTCGGATCGTAGTAATGACTCTCCGGCTCCAGCGCCGTCGGGTCCGGATACGCGGCTTCGACGATCTTTCCTATCCCTGCGATCCCTGGTTCGGGGCAACTGGAGTGATAGAAGAAAAACTCGTCGCCCACGGCCATGGCCCGCAGAAAATTACGTGCCTGGTAGTTGCGAACCCCGTCCCAGCGCGCTTTGCCAAGCGTCTCCAGGTTCTTGATCGAGAGCTCGTCGGGCTCGGATTTCATCAGCCAATAAGCCATGGTTTTTGCTCCTTGCGAGATGAGTGGGCAAGTTGTCGGGGAATTTTATGACAAACCGACGGTCGGTTGACGCCAGCGTTTGCGTGTCGGTTCACGTTGCCGCAAAATGCCGGCCTTCTAAGCTTGACGCTGCTGCACGGCCTACACCTACAACGGAAACCGCTGCTGTCATCGTGTTGATGTGCCTTTGGGGGGCAATCGATGAAACGCAAACCGGATTTACTATGGATTTTGGTTATTTTGTTCGGCCTCGGCGTCGTGACCACCGGCTATGCCCAAAGCCTGTGGAGCAACAAGACCGACGCTCCGATCGAAATCGCGCAGCAACAACAGCCGTCGGCCTTCAAACGCTGAATCTGTCTTCGGACGTCGCTGATTCCAGTGGCGTCTAGCCGGCGAAATACCACGCCTTGTCTGTCACCGTTCCCTGTAACGGCACATCCCAGCTCGCTTGAGCCAATCGTTCGACCTTCTGACATTCATGGGCCAGCCCCAATAGCGTCGGCTTGCGCCAGTTTTTACGTCGTGCCAGGTACGCCAGGCTTCGATCATAGAAACCACCGCCCATGCCCAGGCGTCCGCCGACATCGTCAAACCCCACCAATGGCAACAACACCAGATCGAGCGCCCAGACTTTGCGTTGTCGGGCGAGGTTGTGCCGGGGTTCGAGAATACGAAAGCGGTTGGGTTTGAGTTTTTCGCCGGGGCGAATTCGCTGGAACACCATTTTGGTTCGTGGCCAGGCGCTGAGCACCGGCAGATACGTTGCCTTGCCCCGACGCTGAGCGGCACGCAGCAAAACGCGCGGATCGATTTCACCGTCGGTGGGTAGATAAAGGGAGATATGTTTTGCGCGGCGAAACAGCGGTTGCTGGGCCAATTGCTTGTACAGCCCGCGAGCGGCCTGGCGTTGCTGACTGGGAGTCAGTGCGCGACGGGCCTTGCGCAGCATGCGTCGAAGTTGCGGGCGGGGCAGCAGCGCAGGTTCGGTCATGAATTCGGGCTTCGGCAGTGCGGGTACACAAAGCGTACCCGTAAAAAAGCCGATGCCGGTATTTAAACCGGCATCGGACTGGAATCAGGCTCCCCGGATGTACCGCTGTCAACTTAGCCCTTGAACCCGAAAGTTCAAGGTGGAAGATGCAGTAGGCTTTAAGGCTTTCCGTCTAGCGGACATGCACACCAGCCCAACGTGCAACCTCCAGGGTATAGCAAATCGGCTCAGGGACATCGCCAACTGGCAAGCACCCCAGGGAGTGATGCGAGTATACCCCAAGCGGTTTCGCGTTTCAGCCCTTGGTGACGTCCGGATCGGTAGCGAGCACCAGATCGACGCGGTCCAGCAGGTCGCGAACCTGCTCACGGGTCGAACCGCTGGCCTGCACATCCCGGCGTTCTTCCTTGTGCAGAAGGTCGTGCGTGATGTTCAACGCGGCCATCACGGCGATGCGATCGGCGCCGATGACTTTGCCGCTGCTGCGGATTTCGCGCATCTTGCCGTCCAGGTAACGGGCGGCGCTCACCAGGTTGCTGCGCTCTTCCTGGGGGCAGATGATCGAATATTCTTTATCGAGGATCTGCACGGTAACGCTATTGCTTGAACTCATGAGTCTTGCTCCAGGGCCTTGAGGCGCGAAATCATTGATTCGACCTTACGCCGGGCGATTTCGTTCTTTTCAATGAGGTGAGCGCGTTCCTCGCGCCAGGTCTTTTCCTGAGCTAATAGGAGTCCGTTTTGACTCTTTAGTTGCTCGACGCGGCTAATTAGCAGTTCGAGTCTGGACATCAGCGCTTGCAGGTCGGTGTCTTCCATTGTGTCCACTGAATTTGAGTCTGATGAGTGGTAGCTGGCGGACAGCCTTTAATAGTCTTGGCGAGTCTGTCGATGTAGGATACAAGGCCTTCATTCTAGACATAGCGCCGTCTGGCGCCTAGCTGCCCATGCCCATTCAGAATTCCCCGTACCAAGCCTTCGCCAAACTGCTGACTTCCAGCGGTCATAATGTCTCGCCTGCCGAACTGCATGGCCTGCTGCTCGGCCGCAGTTGCGCCGGTGCCGGCTTCAATGCAGAAGAATGGTTGATCGATGCCGCCGAGCTGCTCGAAAGCGAGCCGCAGGATAATGTCCGCAACGCCTTGATCGGCTTGCAGGAGATGGTCAAGGGCGAGCTCACCGGCGACGACGTGACCGTCGTTCTGCTGCTGCCGACCGATGACGAGCCACTGGCCGACCGCGCCGCCGCACTGGGCCAATGGTGCCAGGGTTTCCTCAGCGGTTTCGGCCTGAACTGCCGTGACAGCAGCATGCTGAGCACCGAGGCCACCGAAGTACTTCAGGACCTGGCGGCTATTTCACAGGTGCAAGACGCCCTGGAAGAGTCCGACGACGGCGAAAGCGATTACATGGAAGTGATGGAGTACCTGCGCGTCGCGCCGCTGCTGCTGTTCACCGAAAACAAAAAGCCGGACGCGCCGGCTGCCGCCAAACCGTCGTTGCATTAATCGCGTGCCAGGGAAAGCCATCTGCCCATGATTCATATCCCGAAATCGGAATACAGCCGTCGCCGCAAGGCCCTGATGGCGCAGATGGAACCCAACAGCATCGCCATCCTGCCCGCCGCCGCCGTTGCGATCCGCAACCGCGACGTCGAGCACGTCTACCGTCAAGACAGCGACTTCCAGTACCTCAGCGGCTTTCCCGAGCCTCAGGCGGTCATCGTTTTGATGCCTGGGCGCTTACATGGCGAATACATACTGTTCTGCCGTGAACGCAATGCCGAACGGGAGTTGTGGGACGGCCTGCGCGCCGGGCAGGAAGGCGCGATTCGCGACTTTGGCGCCGATGACGCTTTTCCCATCACCGACATCGACGACATCCTGCCGGGCCTGATCGAAGGTCGCGACCGGGTGTATTCGGCCATGGGCAGCAACCCGGAATTCGACCGGCACCTGATGGACTGGATCAACGTGATCCGCTCTAAAGCGCACCTCGGCGCCCAGCCACCGAACGAATTCGTTGCCCTGGATCATCTGCTTCACGACATGCGCCTGTATAAATCGGCGGCAGAAGTGAAAGTGATGCGCGAAGCCGCACGGATTTCCGCCCAGGCCCACATCCGCGCGATGCAGGCCAGCCGTGCAGGATTGTATGAGTTCAGCCTCGAAGCCGAGCTCGACTACGAGTTCCGCAAGGGCGGGGCGAAAATGCCGGCCTACGGTTCGATCGTTGCCGCTGGGCGCAACAGCTGCATCCTGCATTACCAGCAGAATGACGCGGTGCTCAAGGACGGCGACCTGGTGCTGATCGATGCCGGTTGCGAGATCGACTGCTACGCCAGCGACATCACCCGCACCTGGCCGGTCAACGGCAAGTATTCAGCGGAACAGAAGGCGATCTACGAGTTGGTGTTGGCGTCGCAAGAAGCTGCATTTGCCGAAATCGCCCCGAATAAACACTGGAATCAGGCCCATGAAGCCACAGTCCGGGTGATTACCGCCGGTCTGGTGAAGTTGGGCCTGTTGCAGGGCGACGTCGACGAGTTGATCGCCAGCGAAGCCTATAAAGCGTTTTACATGCACCGCGCCGGCCACTGGCTGGGCATGGATGTGCATGATGTCGGCGAATACAAGGTCGGCGGCGAATGGCGCGTGCTGGAAGTCGGTATGGCGCTGACTGTGGAACCGGGCATCTACATTGCCCCGGGCAACCAGAACGTGGCGAAGAAATGGCGCGGCATTGGCGTGCGCATCGAGGACGACGTAGTGGTCACCAAAAGCGGCTGTGAAATCCTGACCAAAGGCGTACCGAAAACGGTCGCCGAAATCGAGGCCTTGATGGCCGCCGCGCGGACACAAGCGGCATGAGTCGAGTCAACCTGGCAATCATCGGTGGTGGCCTGGTCGGCGCCAGCCTGGCGTTGGCACTGCAGGCCGGAGCCAAGGCTCGTGGCTGGAAGATCGTGCTGATCGAACCGTTCGCCCCCGGGGACACTTATCAACCGAGCTACGACGCCCGTTCTTCGGCGTTGTCCTACGGCGCCAAGCAGATTTATCAACGGTTGGGCGTGTGGCAGGAAATCTCCCGCCGCGCCGAGCCGATCAAGCAAATTCATGTGTCCGACCGTGGCCGCTTCTCCACCGCGCGATTGTCGGCGATGGAAGAGGGCGTTCCGGCGCTGGGTTATGTGGTGGAAAACGCCTGGCTCGGCCAATGCCTCTGGCAGGGTCTGGACAAGGACGTGATCAGCTGGCGTTGCCCGGCGGAGGTCACGCGCATGGAGCCGCTGATCGATGGCTATCGTCTGACCCTCAATGACGAAACCACCCTGGAATGCGATCTTGCGGTGCTGGCTGATGGCGGCCGTTCCGGCCTGCGCGAGCAACTGGGGATCGGCATCAAAAAGCGCCCGTACAACCAGAGCGCGTTGATTGCCAACATCACGCCGAGTGAAGCGCACAACGGCATGGCCTTCGAGCGTTTCACCGATGACGGGCCGATGGCCTTGTTGCCGTTGCCGGAAAACCGCTGCGCACTGGTCTGGACCCGATTGGGCATGGACGCGCAACGGCTGGCGGCCCTCGATGAAAAGAGCTTCCTCAGCGAGTTGCAAGGCGTGTTCGGTTATCGCCTCGGCACTTTGAAGCAGGTTGGCGCGCGGCATTTGTACCCGCTGACATTGATCGAGGCCGAAGAGCAGGTGCGCCCGCATCTGGCGATTCTCGGCAATGCTGCTCACAGCCTGCACCCGATTGCAGGGCAAGGTTTCAACCTGTCCTTGCGCGATGCTCAAGCGCTGGCCGATGCGTTGTTGACCAGCGAAACATCTCCCGGAGACTTTGCGACCTTGCAGGCTTACCGCGAGCGTCAGCGTCTGGATCAGAACCTGACCGTGGGTTTCTCCGATCAGGTCACCCGTTTGTTCGGCAGCACTCAACCGCTGGTTTCCCTGGGCCGTAACATCGGTCTGCTCGGGCTGGATCTGTTGCCGCCGGCCAAGCGCTGGTTCGCCCGGCAGGCCATGGGTTTGGGTACGCGTCCCGATGCTTGAGTGGCGGTCGGAAAATCCCTTTTTATGCGGCTCAAGCCGCAAGCGAGACAGGCTTAAAGCATGGAAATGCGCGCAGATCTGCTGATTGTCGGGGCCGGAATGGTCGGCAGCGCCCTGGCGCTGGCGTTGCAGGACAGCGGGCTGGAAGTCCTGCTGCTGGACGGCAGCCCCATGAGCGTCAAACCCTTCAATGCCCAGGCTTCGTTCGAACCGCGAGTGAGTGCCTTATCGGCTGCCAGCCAGCGGATTCTTGAACGTCTGGGCGTTTGGGATGGCATCGCCAATCGACGCAGCAGCCCCTACACCGACATGCAGGTTTGGGATGGCAGTGGCACCGGGCAGATTCATTTCTCGGCAGCCAGTGTGCATGCCGATGTACTGGGGCATATCGTCGAGAACCGCGTGGTTCAGGACGCCTTGCTCGACCGTTTGCACGACTGCGACCTCGGAATGCTGGCCAATGCGCGTCTGGAACAGATGCGTCGCTCCGGCGACGACTGGCTGCTGACCCTGGCCGATGGCCGCACTTTGCGTGCACCTTTGGTGATCGCAGCGGATGGCGCTAATTCCGCCGTTCGGCGTCTGACCGGCATGGCGACGCGCGAGTGGGACTATATGCACCACGCGATCGTCACCAGCGTGCGCAGCGCCAAACCTCATCAACTGACCGCGTGGCAGCGTTTCACCGACAACGGTCCGCTGGCGTTTCTGCCGCTGGAGCGTGACGGTCAGCAGGATTGGTGTTCGATCGTCTGGTCGACCACCCCGAGCGAAGCCGAAAGCCTGATGGCGCTGGATGACGAGGGTTTCTGCAAAGAGCTGGAGCGGGCCTTCGAAGGCCGACTGGGCACCGTGCTCAGCGCCGACCCGCGTCTGTGCGTACCGCTGCGGCAGCGTCATGCCAAGCGTTATGTGGCTGAAGGTTTGGCGTTGATCGGCGATGCGGCGCACACCATTCACCCGCTGGCCGGGCAGGGCGTGAACCTCGGTTTCCTCGATGCCGCCGTGCTGGCCGAAGTGCTGTTGCAAGCGGCCACGCGTGGCGAGCGTCTGGCGGATGTGAAAGTGCTCAGCCGTTACGAACGTCGGCGCATGCCTCACAACCTGGCATTGATGGCGGCGATGGAAGGCTTCGAACGCTTGTTCCAGGCTGATACGTTGCCGGTGCGCTGGTTGCGCAATGCCGGGTTAAAGGTGGTCGACCAGATGCCCGAGGCCAAGGCGCTGTTCGTGCGTGAGGCGCTGGGGTTGACCGGGGATCTGCCCTCGTTGGCCAAAGCCTGAATATTCACTGCTTCTGATGGCCCCATCGCGAGCAAGCTCGCGATGAGGCCGGTACATTCACCGCAAATTTCCAACGGTGCAACATCTGGTAACGCCTCCGCGAACTGTTCGATTGAGAACGTAAATGTGAGTCCATATCATTTGGCTTCAATTTTTTAATCGAGAGATCGCTCCCATGCTGGTACCGAAGCGTCTACTGACCGCACTCGCCCTGACCCTGATTGGCAGCACCGCAGCCCAGGCCGCTGACGAGGTGGTGGTTTACTCCTCGCGTATCGACGAGCTGATCAAACCGGTCTTCGATGCCTACACCGCGAAAACCGGCGTGCAGGTGAAATTCATCACCGACAAGGAAGCGCCGCTGATGCAGCGGATCAAGGCCGAGGGCGAAAACGCCACCGCGGACCTGCTGCTGACCGTCGATGCCGGCAACCTCTGGCAGGCTGAGCAAATGGGCATCCTGCAACCGTTCACTTCCAAGGTGATCGACGCCAACATCCCGCTGCAATACCGCTCATCCGCCCATGCCTGGACTGGCCTGAGCCTGCGGGCGCGGACCATCGCTTACTCCACCGACCGGGTGAAACCCGGTGAGTTGACCACCTACGAAGGTCTGGCCGACAAGAACTGGGAAGGCCGCCTGTGCCTGCGCACAGCGAAAAAGGTCTACAACCAGTCCCTCACCGCCACCATGATCGAAGTCCATGGCGCCGACAAAACCGAGAAGATTCTCAAGGGCTGGGTGAGTAACCTGTCCACCGACGTGTTCTCGGATGACATCGCGGTGCTGGAAGCCATCAACGCGGGTCAATGCGACGTCGGCATCGTCAACACGTACTACTACGGTCGCCTGCACAAGCAGAAACCTGATCTGGCGGTGAAGCTGTTCTGGCCGAACCAGGGCGACCGTGGCGTTCACGTTAACCTGTCGGGCATCGGCCTGACCAAACATGCTCCGCACCCGGAAGCGGCCAAGGCCCTGGTGGAATGGATGACCACGCCTGAAGCACAGAAGATCTTTGCTGACGTGAACCAGGAATTCCCGGCCAACCCTGCGGTTCAGCCTTCTGCAGAAGTGGCGAGCTGGGGCAAGTTTGTGGCTGATACCTTGCCGGTGGAAATTGCCGGCAAGCGTCAGGCTGAAGCGATTCGCATGATGGATCGGGCGGGTTGGAACTGAATCTGTCGCTTTAAAGATCAAAAGATCGCAGCCTGCGGCAGCTCCTACGTTGGGATGATGTACACCCTGTAGGAGCTGCCGCAGGCTGCGATCTTTTTGCGGTCTCCCCCCTCTTCACGATTCTCGCGAGAGCTTTTCCTTGGCCCACCCCGCCCAACGCCGCTGGTACCCCCTGGTCTTCGCCATCGCTGCGCTGGTCCTGCTGCCACTTAGCGTTTTGCTGTTGTCATGGCAAACCATCGATCATCAAATCTGGTCCCACCTCTGGGATACCCAGATGCCGCGCCTGCTGGGCAATACCCTGACCCTGGTGCTCGGCGTCGGCATCGGCGTGACGCTTTTGGGCGTGAGCCTCGCTTGGCTCACCAGCCTCTGCGAGTTCCCCGGTCGGCGTTGGCTGGATTGGGCGCTGATGCTGCCATTCGCCATTCCCGCCTATGTGCTGGCATTCGTCTTCGTCGGCCTGTTGGATTTTGCCGGCCCTGTGCAAACCCTGTTACGCGAATGGTTCGGTACGGGCTTGAGGTTGCCGCGCGTGCGCTCCACCGGCGGCGTGATTCTGGTCCTGGTGCTGGTCTTCTATCCCTACGTTTACCTGTTGGCGCGGACCGCGTTCCTGGCTCAGGGCAAAGGCTTGATGGAAGCGGCGCGAGTCCTGGGGCAATCCCCGTGGCAAGCGTTCTGGCGAGTCGCGCTGCCCATGGCGCGCCCGGCCATCGGCGCTGGCGTGGCGCTGGCACTGATGGAAACCCTGGCGGACTTCGGTGCGGTGTCGGTGTTCAATTTCGACACGTTCACGACCGCCATCTACAAGACCTGGTACGGTTTTTTCAGCCTCTCCACCGCCGCGCAACTGGCCAGCCTGTTGCTGCTGGTGGTGATGGTCGTGCTGTACGGCGAGCGTCGTGCTCGCGGGGCCAACCGGGCGAGTAACGAACGACCTCGGGTCAAGGCGCTGTATCACCTGCGCGGTTTCAAGGCGCTGGCGGCCATGAGTTGGTGCGGTCTGGTGTTCGCCTGCGCTTTTGTCATTCCAATGCTTCAACTGGTGGTGTGGTTCTGGCAGCGCGGGCGCTTCGACCTGGATGAGCGTTACGCGGGGCTGATCGTCCATACCCTGTACCTGGGCGGCATGGCGGCGCTGATCACTGTCAGTGTTGCTTTAGTGCTGGTGTTTGCCCGACGTCTGGCCCCGACCCGAGCGATCCGCTCCGGCATCAGCCTGGCCAACCTCGGCTACGCCTTGCCGGGTTCGGTGCTGGCGGTGTCGATCATGCTGGCGTTCAGTTACCTGGACCGCGAACTGGTGATCCCTTTATCGGGTTGGTTAGGCGGCGCAGGCAAGCCATTGCTGCTGGGCAGCCTGTCGGCGTTGTTGCTGGCCTATCTGGTGCGTTTCATCGCGGTGGCTTATGGGCCGCTGGAAAGCAGTCTGGCGCGAATACGGCCATCTTTGCCCGAAGCGGCACGTAGCCTTGGCGTCAGTGGGCCACGACTGTTTTTCAAAGTGTATCTGCCGTTATTGCTGCCAGGAACGTTGAGCGCTGCGTTGCTGGTGTTCGTCGATGTGCTCAAGGAAATGCCCGCGACCCTTCTGATGCGCCCGTTTGGCTGGGATACGCTGGCGGTACGCATCTTCGAAATGACCAGCGAAGGCGAGTGGGCGAGGGCCTCTTTGCCGGCCTTGACTCTGGTTTTGGTCGGGCTGTTACCGGTCATCGGATTGATTCGACGTTCGGCGCATCGAAACGCCTAGGTGCCAGTCCTACACCTTGAGGCTACAATGCGCCGCATTCGGTGCGGTCCGTCCTACAGACCAGGTAGCTGAAATCGGCTGAAAGCCTTTTATTTCAAGGCTTTCACCCCGTGCAGCACCGGCCCGCACCTTCGCCACGCCCGGAAGGAGAAACCCATGGGACAGCGCACGCCTCTGTATGACCTTCATCTCGCCCTCGGCGCGAAGATGGTCGATTTTGGCGGTTGGGATATGCCTTTGCATTACGGCTCGCAGGTCGAGGAACACCATCAGGTGCGTCGCGATTGCGGGGTTTTCGATGTATCCCACATGACCGTGATCGATGTCAGCGGCCCTCAGGCCAAGGCCTGGCTCCAGCATTTGCTGGCCAATGACGTCGAACGTCTGCACAGCCCTGGCCGTGCCTTGTACAGCACCATGCTCAACGAGCGTGGCGGCATCGTCGACGACATGATCGTCTACCGTCTCGAGGACGGTTATCGTTTGGTGGTCAACGCCTCCACCCGTAATCAGGACCTCGCCTGGATGCAGGCTCACCTCGATGGTTTCGATGTGCAGCTCAACGAGCGCTCCGAGCTGGCGATGCTGGCCATTCAAGGCCCCCAGGCCCGGCACAAAATCTCCGAACTGGTGACCCAGTCCCGCGGCAACCTGATTCAGATGCTCAAGCCCTTCGAAGGCCAGGCCGATGGGGACTGGTTCATCGCGCGCACCGGTTACACCGGCGAAGATGGCCTGGAAATCGTTCTGCCGGCCAATCAAGCGCCAGGATTCTTCAACGATCTGGTGGGCGCGGGCATCTCGCCTATCGGCCTCGGCGCGCGCGATACGCTGCGGGTCGAAGCCGGCATGAATCTCTACGGTCAGGATATTCATCAAGACGTTTCACCACTGGCCTCCAACATGGCCTGGAGCATTGCCTGGGAACCGGCCACTCGCCAGTTCATCGGTCGCAGCGCTCTGGAAGCCGAGCGGGCGGGTGGCGTGCAGCACAAACTGGTCGGTCTGGTCCTTGAGGAGCGAGGGGTTTTGCGCGCTCATCAAGTGGTCCGCATCGCCAATGTTGGCGAAGGGGAGATCACCAGTGGTAGTTTCTCTCCTACGCTTAGCAAGTCGATAGCACTGGCGCGCGTGCCGATGGCGACCGCCGACCGCGCAGAAGTGGAAATCCGTGGCAAGTGGTACCCGGTCCGAGTGGTCAAACCGACCTTCGTACGCCATGGCAAAACCTTGATCTAACCTTTTCTGGCGGGCAACGACCGCTGACAATTCTCTTGAGGACACAGAACATGAGCGATATTCCTGCCGACCTGCGTTTTGCCGAAAGTCACGAGTGGGCCCGTCTCGAAGCCGATGGCAGCGTCACCGTGGGCATCAGCGATCACGCTCAGGAAGCCTTGGGCGACGTGGTGTTCGTTGAGCTGACTGAAGTCGGAACAGTCTTCGCTGCCGGTGATCAATCCGGTGTGGTGGAGTCGGTTAAAGCCGCTTCGGACATCTACTCCCCGGTTGCCGGTGAAGTGATTGCCATCAACGAAGAACTGAGCGCCAACCCTGAGTTGCTCAACTCCGACCCGTACGGTGCCTGGATCTTCAAGCTCAAGCCAAGCAACGCTGGCGATCTGGACAAGCTGCTTGATGCAGCGGGCTACAAGGCCGCCATCGGCGAGTAAGCGTTAAGCGTCATCCCCAAAGCCCCGACTAGTCGGGGCTTTTTTATTCGTGCGCCAGGCATGGCGCGTTGCGCGCAAGCGCAACCAGCTTGGCTGTGGTGGCCTCGCTGGTGACTTGGAGGTGAAAGTCCTCTACACACCCGGCAAGGGGAAGTGTTAGCCAGAGGCAAGGGTGTCGCGGGTGACCGCGAATCTGAAGGAAGCCCGAGGCAAAATGCTGGCCTGACGAACAGCAAGCGGATAGAGGCGGCGCAGCGGGGTAAAGGGGCGTGTTTCCCTAAAGCCCGATACTTGCACGGAACGCTGTGACGTAGATCCGACAGGCATAAGCAGGAAGGTCGCGCGAATTACCCTGGGAGATCTGCACGTTTGCCACTGTGCTACCGAGCGTCGAGAGGCGACGGGATGAACGTGCAGAAGTCAGCCGAGGCCGTAGTAAGTGACGAATGACCCCGTCACCAAGGGCTGAACAGGTTATGCCGCCAGTAGGCGTCAGAGTCTCGTCGAATGTTGAAACGCAGAATATTCTCCAAGAGAAAACTGTTACCCCCATTCCCGGACGGTATCCGAAGATGACGGCTGACAGGGCGCAAGCATCGGCGGCGTCTGTGACGTGGACGAACGCGGAGCCGGACACGCTGATGGAGCGGGTGCTTGCACCCGCCAACCTCAAGCGTGCATATCAACGCGTGGTCAGCAACAAGGGCGCACCGGGTGCCGATGGCATGACGGTCGAACAATTGGCAGGCTACGTGAAACAGTATTGGCCGATTCTCAAGAACCGGTTGCTGGCCGGCGAATATCACCCGCAAGGTGTGCGTGCTGTCGACATCCCTAAACCCAAGGGCGGTACAAGACAACTGGGCATTCCCAGCGTCGTGGATCGCCTGATCCAACAGGCGCTGCTGCAACAGCTCACGCCAATCTTCGATCCTCTGTTCTCGGACTACAGCTACGGCTTTCGTCCGGGTAGAAGCGCTCACCAAGCCATCGAAACCGCTCGCGGCCACGTGGCAGCGGGTCACCGCTGGTGCGTGGAACTTGATCTCGAGAAGTTCTTTGATCGGGTCAACCACGATGTCCTAATGGCCTACGTGGCGCGTCAAATCGAAGACAAGCGTGTGCTCACGCTGATCCGTCGTTACCTCGAAGCGGGAACGATGTCGGGCGGACTCGTCAGCCGACGGCAGGAAGGGACGCCGCAAGGCGGCCCGCTCTCGCCGTTGCTGTCGAACATCCTGCTCAACGAACTCGACCGCGAACTGGAACGGCGAGGCCATCGCTTCGTGCGTTATGCCGACGACGCGAACATTTATGTGCGCAGTCAGCGAGCTGGCACACGGGTGATGGTCGGTGTTGAGCGTTTCCTGAATCAGCGCCTGAAACTGACGCTGAACCGGGAAAAGAGCCACGTAGCACGGCCTTGGGTCTGCGACTATCTGGGTTATGGGATGAGCTGGCATCAGCAACCGAGGCTGAGAGTGGCGATGATGAGTCTGGGTCGATTGCGTGATCGATTAAGAGACCTGCTGCGCGGGGCGCGGGGCCACAAGATGGCGAATGTCATCGAACGGATAAACCCTGTGCTGCGCGGGTGGGCAGGCTACTTCAAGCTCAGTCAGAGCAAACGGCCACTTGAGGAAATTGACGGCTGGGTGCGGCGCAAACTCCGCTGCGCCGTCTGGCGTCAATGGAAGCGGCCCTCAACGAGGGCACGTAGCTTGATGCGCCTGGGGCTTAGCGAAGCTCGCGCCTGCAAATCAGCCTTCAATGGCCGAGGCCCATGGTGGAGCTCGGGAGCATCTCATATGAATCAGGCGCTGCCGAAGAAGCTATGGGATCAACTTGGGTTGGTCTCGCTACTGGATACGATAAACCGGCTTAGCCGCATAGCTTGAACCGCCGTATACGGATCCGTACGTACGGTGGTGTGAGAGGACGGCGGCTGCAAAGCCGCCTCCTACTCGATTCAAGATCAAAAGATCGCAGCCTCGTTTCACTCGACAGCTCCTACAGGGATCGCATTCCAATGTAGGAGCTGTCGAGTGAAACGAGGCTGCGATCTTTTGATCTTCAAGGACACAGGAACATCGACTGCTATGCTGGTTTGACCGTGTTGCATCGACGTTGAGCGCCAGTCAAGAGAGAGCCCGTCATGTCCCAGTTGCCGTCCTTGAGCCAGTTACGCGACCCCAATGCCTTCCTTCGCCGCCACCTCGGGCCCGATGCCGCCGAGCAACAGGCGATGCTCGACAGCCTCGGCCTCGGCAGCCGGGTCGAGTTGATCGAGCAGACGGTGCCGCCGGGAATCCGCCTGAACAGGCCGCTCGACCTGCCACCTGCGCTCGACGAAGAAGCGGCGTTGGCCAAACTGCGCGGTTACGCCGAGCAAAACCAGGTCTGGACCAGCCTGATCGGCATGGGTTACCACGGCACCCTCACGCCGACCGTCATTGTGCGCAACGTGCTGGAAAATCCCGGTTGGTACACCGCGTACACACCGTATCAACCAGAGATCGCCCAAGGCCGGCTCGAAGCGCTGCTGAACTTCCAGCAATTGACCATCGACCTCACGGGCCTGGAACTGGCCAACGCCTCGCTGCTGGACGAAGCCACGGCGGCGGCGGAAGCCATGGCATTGGCCAAGCGTGTCGCCAAGTCCAGAAGCAATCTGTTCTTCGTTGACGAAAACTGTCATCCGCAAACCATTTCCGTGGTGCAGACCCGGGCAGAAGGGTTCGGCTTCGAGCTGATCATCGACTCTGTGGATAACTTGAAACAGCACCAGGTGTTCGGCGCGCTTCTGCAATATCCCGACACCCACGGCGAGATCCGCGATCTTCGTCCGTTGATCGATCATCTGCATTCACAGCAAGCCTTGGCGTGTGTCGCAACCGATCTGCTGAGTCTGCTGTTACTGACGCCGCCGGGGGAGTTGGGCGCCGACGTGGTGTTCGGTTCATCCCAACGTTTCGGCGTACCCATGGGTTACGGTGGGCCTCACGCGGCGTTTTTTGCCAGTCGCGATGAGTACAAACGGGCAATTCCCGGGCGGATCATCGGTGTGTCGAAAGATGCTCGCGGCAACGTCGCTTTGCGCATGGCCCTGCAAACCCGCGAGCAACATATTCGCCGGGAGAAAGCCAATTCGAACATTTGCACCGCTCAGGTGCTGCTGGCCAACATTGCCAGTTTCTATGCGGTCTACCACGGTCCGGAAGGGCTCAAACGCATTGCCCAGCGCGTCCATCGACTGACCAGCATCCTCGCCGTTGGCCTGGAGCGCCACGGCATCACCCGCCTCAACACACACTTTTTCGACACGCTGACGCTGGAGGTCGGTGGTACTCAGACGGCAATCATCGAAAGTGCCCAGGCGGCGCAGATCAACTTGCGAATCCTCGGGCGTGGGCAGTTGGGGCTGAGCCTCGACGAAACCTCTGACGAGTCCACCGTCGCGAAGTTGTTTGATGTGTTCCTCGGTGCCGATCATGGGCTCAACGTCGATGAACTGGACGCTGAAACCCTTGCTTCCGGCATTCCCGCAGGTCTTTTGCGTACCTCGCCTTATCTGCGCCACCCGGTGTTCAGCGCCCATCACAGCGAAACCGAGATGCTGCGCTACCTCAAACAACTGGAGAACAAGGACCTGGCGCTCAATCAATCGATGATCCCGCTGGGCTCCTGCACCATGAAGCTCAACGCTACCAGCGAGATGATCCCGATCACGTGGCCGCAGTTCGCCAACCTGCACCCGTTTGTGCCGAAAGAGCAGGCGGTCGGTTATTCGCTGATGATCGAAGAACTGGAGCGCTGGCTCTGCGCGATTACCGGTTTCGACGCGATCTGCATGCAACCCAACTCCGGGGCCCAAGGCGAATACGCCGGGTTGCTGGCGATTCGTAAATATCACGAGAGTCGTCATGAGGGCGCTCGGGATATTTGCCTGATCCCGTCCTCGGCCCACGGCACCAACCCGGCTTCGGCGCAGATGGCCGGCATGCGGGTGGTGATCGTCGAGTGCGACGAGGCGGGCAACGTTGATCTGGATGACCTCAAGGGCAAAGCCGCAGAGGCCGCAGACAAACTCGCCTGCCTGATGGCGACGTATCCTTCGACCCACGGCGTATACGAGGAAGGCATCAGCGAAATCTGCGAAGTTATCCACAGCCACGGCGGCCAGGTGTACATGGATGGCGCCAACCTCAACGCTCAGGTCGGACTGGCGCGCCCGGCGGACATTGGCGCCGACGTGTCCCACATGAACCTGCACAAGACTTTCTGCATTCCCCATGGTGGCGGCGGGCCGGGCATGGGGCCGATTGGTGTGCGGGCGCATCTGGCGCCGTTCGTGGCCAATCATCCGGTGGTACCGATCGAAGGGCCGCTGGCGCAAAACGGCGCGGTCAGCGCGGCGCCTTGGGGCAGTGCGAGCATCCTGCCGATCAGCTGGATGTACATCGCGATGATGGGACCGCAATTGGCGGATGCCAGTGAGGTGGCGATCCTCGCCGCGAATTATCTGGCGCAGCACTTGTCCGGTGCGTTTCCGGTGCTTTACACCGGGCGCAACGAGCGGGTGGCGCACGAATGCATTCTTGACCTGCGGCCACTCAAGGCGCTGACCGGGATCAGCGAGGAGGACGTGGCCAAGCGGCTGATGGATTATGGCTTCCATGCGCCGACCATGTCGTTTCCGGTGCCGGGGACGTTGATGGTGGAACCCACCGAAAGTGAATCGAAGGCAGAGCTGGACCGGTTTATCGGGGCGATGCTGAGTATCCGCGCGGAAATCACCGAGGTGCAGAATGGCAACTGGCCGGCAGATGACAACCCGCTGAAACGTTCGCCGCATACCCTGGCGGATATCACCGGGGTTTGGGAGCGGCCCTACAGCATCGAGCAGGCCGTGACGCCGGATGCTCACACCAAGGCGCATAAGTACTGGCCGGTGGTGAACCGGGTGGACAATGTTTACGGTGACCGCAATCTGTTTTGCGCGTGTGTACCGGTGGACGACTACCGCTGACCTCACGGGAAACACACAATCCAATGTGGGAGCGAGCTTGCTCGCGATAGCGGTGGATCAGTCGAAATCATCCATGACGGTCACACCGCTATCGCGAGCAAGCTCGCTCCCACAGGATTTTGTATTGGGCAAAAAAAAATGCCGCTCATGGGAGCGGCATTTTTGTTCAGCAGTAAATCTTAATTCGACGCGACGGCATTCTTCGCCAGGATCGCGTTCGCCAGTTCCATGTCCGTGGCCTGCAGGCCAGGGTTGTCGGCGCGGACTTTCTGCATCGCGGCCTCCAGGTATGGACCGCGAATGCCGCCGTCACTGGCGACAAAGCTGCCAGCATCGTCCTGGGCGGCAACGATCAGCTTGTGATCCTTGAAGGTCAGGTAGGTCGAACCGGTGGTCGCACCGGATGAGATGACGTTACGCCAAAAGCTATCGGCCATCGCCGAACCGACAGGAAGGGACAACAAGGCGATGGTAGCGACAGCAAGTTTGAGACGCATATTAGGTGACTCCACTGGGTTAACTACGGCGTTTGATTGCCAATCCCCCAATCGAGTTCCATAACGGCTCATTCAGCCGGTTCAACCAACAAAATAGCCCCTTGCTGCTCGACCACCCGAACGCGGCTACCCGCTGCGGCATCGGGCCCTCGGGCCATCCACACACCGTCGGCGACCTTGATCTTGCCGCTGCCGTCGACAATCGCTTCATGCACTACAAAGGTTTTACCAATCAGTTCCTGACCGCGCAGATTGAGGTTTGGCTGATCACTCATCCGCACCGCGCTGCGCTGGCGTCTCCACCAGTACAGGGCGGTGGCGATCGAAAGCAGGCCAAACAGCAGGAACTGCAACTCCCAGGACATGTCCGGCATTACAAAGGCCAGCACGCCAACGGCAGCGGCTGCCATGCCGATCCACAGCAAATAGCCGCCGGCGCCGAACACTTCGAGAATCAGCAGCACCGTGCCAAATGCCAGCCAGTCCCAGAACGAAAGATGCTGCAGGAATGCCCACATAACGTGCCTCAGGCTTTCTTGTTATCGAACGTGGCCTTGACGATTTCGCCGATGCCGCCGACTGCGCCGATCATCGAGCTGGCCTCGAGCGGCATCAGAATCACTTTACTGTTGTTGGCCGAGGCCAGTTTGCCCAGCGCATCGATGTACTTTTGCGCAACGAAGTAATTGACCGCCTGCACGTTGCCGCCTGCGATGGCTTCGGACACCACTTTGGTGGCCTGGGCTTCGGCTTCGGCTTGACGTTCACGGGCTTCGGCTTCGAGGAACGCTGCCTGACGACCCCCTTCGGCCTCCAGAATCTGCGCCTGCTTCTTGCCTTCGGCAGTCAGAATCGCCGCGGCACGCAGACCTTCGGCTTCAAGGATTTGCGCGCGCTTGATCCGCTCGGCTTTCATCTGCCCCGACATCGCAGCCATCAAGTCAGCCGGCGGGCTGATGTCCTTGATCTCGATCCGGGTGATCTTGATGCCCCACGGCGCCGTGGCTTCGTCGACGGTGCGCAGCAGTTTTTCGTTGATCCCGTCACGCTGGCTGAGCATCGCGTCCAGCTCCATGGAGCCGAGTACGGTACGAATGTTGGTTTGCAGCAGGTTGCGGATCGCGTGTTCGAGGTTGTTGACCTCGTAGGCAGCCTGGGCGGTGTTGACCACCTGGAAGAAGCACACGGCGTCGATCTGCACCGTGGCGTTATCGGCGGTGATGACTTCCTGGGGCGGAATATCCAGCACGCTTTCCATCACGTTGATCTTGCGACCGATGCGGTCCATCACCGGAATGATGATGTTCAGGCCGGGCTTGAGCGTGTTGGTGTAACGGCCGAAACGCTCGACGGTCCACTGGTAACCCTGAGGTACGACCTTGAAACCCATGAACAGAATGGCGACCACCAGGCCGACAAAAAGTAAAAGCACGCTTCCGATCTGCATAACGATTCCCTGTTAATCAATGAAATTTCGATCGCGGGAGTTTAGCGGCGTGAGTCGGGGATAAGAACAAGTTAGTCACCCCTGGCATCATCAGGAGACATAAAAGGTTTCATTTCTGCAATTGCCCCCTGTGGGCTGGAGCCGCGAGGGGTTGTTTGACACCATGGCCGATTGTTCTCGATGCACGGATGCTTCCCTTGGCTATTGGCGCAATACTTTATGTGGCTGTGTGGAATGTGGTGTTCCTGTCGTTTCTCGGCTTGCCCGCACTGTTGTTTGCGCTGTGCGTTCCCGCCTGGCGCCGACACATGTTGCGCCAGCCTCGCCGGTTCGGTGCGCTTGGGCTGGTCTGTTTGAGCGTTGTTGGCGCCATGTCATGCAAATACTGGCTCGACGCTGCCGACGATCGGGAGCGAAACCCGACACTTGAACAGGACGTTCAAGTCGAAGGCCTGCCGCTGCCAGCGGGCGCCAGGCTGCATCTGCGTACGGTCGACCCGCTGGATCAATACGACCAGCCACAAAGTCATGGTCTGCCCAGCCTCTTTGCCGCCGAGTTTTCTGCCCCGCACCCGATCAAGGGCGTCCACGTCACGGCGCTGGAAATGTATGGCGCCCCATATGTGAAACTGCGGCTGGCCAGCGATCAAGTCGTGGATGGCTGGCCTTGTGCGGGTGATACCTGGGTGACTTTCGACATCGACGACGAGACTCGCCTGCAACCTGAACGCTGGCGTTTCGAGTCCTGCACGCTGGTGGCGAACACCGAGCTGGGCGGGTTGACATGGCCGTCCGGCAGTCACGTTCGCCGTTACGGCGAGGAATACGAACTGAGGCCGTGGGGGGAACGCGAGCGGGTTGTCCTTCAAGGTATGCCGTTGTCCAGCCCGACCCTGACCGTGAAGCTGGATAAACAACAAAAAGCCGTGGGTTGGGAGGCGCAGCTAGACGAGAGGACAACCTTTGGTGATTGGCAATACCTGCGTCTGACGAGGGTGCGCCAAGACGCGCCGCACACGCTGATGTTCAGCCCGAACAAAGGAGATCCCGCCTACAACCTGCGCACGGGCGAAACGCAGAGTGCGGGTCACTCGATCCTGCAGCGCAGTCCGGACGGTGCAGTGTTATGGATCAAGCCCAATACCGGATTGGGCCTGGCCGACTGGTAGCGCAGCTATTTCTGCTCGCTCTGTGGTGTCACCCGCAGCACCTCCTCAATCGTCGTCAAACCCGCCGCCACTTTTTGCGCCCCTGACAATCGCAAACTGCGCATGCCTTCCTTGAACGCCTGACGCCGCACCGCCAGCAAATCGGTGTCGGGGTTGATCAGCGCTTTGACGCCGTCCGTCAGCTGCATGATTTCGTAGACCCCGGCGCGGCCGCGGTAACCGGTATCGCGGCATTCAAGGCAGCCGATGGCGCGATGTGCGTTGTTCGGCAACGGTGCCTGCCAGGGCCGGGTCAAGGTTTGCCAGTCTTCTTCACCCAGGGTCAGCGGCGCCTTGCAATGCGGGCACAAGGTGCGGACCAGGCGCTGGGCCATGACGCCGAGCACCGTGGCTTTGATCAGGTAATGCGGCACGCCCAGCTCCAGCAAGCGGCTGATCGCGCTCGGCGCATCGTTGGTGTGCAGCGTCGACAGCACCAAGTGGCCCGTGAGCGCAGCCTGGATTGCCATTTCAGCGGTTTCCAGATCACGGATCTCACCGATCATGATGATGTCCGGATCCTGTCGCATCAGCGCGCGCACACCGGCGGCAAAGGTCAGGTCGATGTTGTGCTGGACCTGCATCTGGTTGAACGCCGGCTCGACCATTTCGATCGGGTCTTCGATGGTGCAGAGGTTGACCTCCGGCGTCGCCAGTTTTTTCAGGGTGGTGTACAGCGTGGTGGTTTTGCCGGACCCGGTCGGGCCGGTGACCAGAATGATGCCGTTGGGCTGGGACGTCATGTCTTGCCAGCGGCGCAGGTCGTCGGCGGAGAAGCCCAACTGATCGAAATCCTTGAGCAGTACTTCCGGGTCGAAGATCCGCATGACCATTTTTTCGCCAAAAGCAGTAGGCAATGTCGACAGCCGCAGCTCGACTTCGCCACCGTCCGGGGTTTTGGTCTTGACCCGGCCATCCTGGGGTTTGCGTTTTTCCGCGACGTTCATCCGCCCGAGGCTTTTCAGGCGGCTGACGATCGCCATGGTCACTTGCGGCGGGAATTGATAGACGTTGTGCAGCACGCCGTCGATGCGAAAGCGCACCGTGCCTTGTTCACGTCGGGGTTCGATGTGGATGTCACTGGCGCGCTGCTGGAACGCGTACTGGAACAACCAGTCGACGATGTTGACGATGTGCGCGTCGTTGGCGTCCGGTTCCTGGTCGCTGGCGCCGAGGTTAAGCAGCTGCTCGAAATTGCCCAGGGTGTTCATCTGCTGATCAGCGTTGGTCGCGCCGCTGACCGATTTGGCCAGGCGGAAAAACTCCACGCTGAAGCGCTGGATGTCGACCGGGTTGGCGACCACACGCTTGATCGGCAGTTTCAGCACATGGGTCAGGTCGGCTTCCCAGCCGGTGACATAGGGCTGGGCGCTGGCCACGGTGACTGCGTCGCGGTCGATGGACACCGCAAGAATCTTGTGACGCTGGGCGAAGGCGTAGGACATCAGCGGCGTAATCGCCGCCACGTTGATTTTCAGCGGGTCGATGCGCAAGTAAGGCTGACCGGCCTGCTGCGACAGCCAAAGCGTCAGGCTTTCCAGGTCGAGGTGTTTACCGGGACGGCTGAGGTCGTCCAGGTGTTGGCTGGCGATGAATTCCAGCGGGTGCATCTGGCCATTGGCAGCGTGACGGCGTCGAGCATTGAGCGCGTGTTCGGCCGAGTCCTGACTAATAAAACCTTGGGCGACCAGTTCACGCAGCAAATCATTGAGATCCAGCCAGCGGTCCTGAATGGCAAGTTGAACGGACATGCGGGCTCCTCATGAACAACAGTTCGCAAAGGATAGTCGCGGACCCGCAGACCGTTGGGCCACTACCCGACGAAGCCGTGTCGAGTTTTTTCAGCCCGCCGCCTGAGCCGGTTCATCCCACGCGCAATCAGCTGCTTGCAGCTCAACCGAACAGACGCTGATCAGGTTACGTAATTTTTCCGCAATCACTTGGGCGCGGTGCCAGCTCAGGCCGTCCATCACGATGTCGATCGACAGCAGATCGTCCATCCGCTGCACGTTGACCTGTTGCGGCGTCAGAAACTGCAAAGCGAACAGGTTGAGCGCCCGGCACAGCAGATCCGGTTCGGCCTCGGCCAGCATTTGATAGTGAACGCGGCAGTGGGCGTTGCTGACGTTCCAGACATCGGCGCGGGTGTGTGGGGTGTTGACGGCTTCTAGATGCGGCATGGTAGGTCTCCAAAATCACTGGAGGAATTTTTACATTCGGTGCGGGGCATTTCTTATCTATTATTGGGCTTATTGGCGATTGTTTGAATTGCTTTATTCGGTAAGTTATCAATCAAAGGTTTTTTTATGCATAGCGCGCTGGATGGCTACGACCGCAAGATTCTCGCGTTGCTGCAAGAGGACGCTTCGCTCTCCAGTGCGCAGATTGCGGAACAGGTGGGGTTGTCGCAGTCGCCGTGCTGGCGGCGGATTCAGCGGATGAAGGAGGAGGGGATCATTCGGGGGCAGGTGACCTTGCTCGACCGGAAGAAAATCGGGCTCAACACGCAGATCTTTGCCGAAATCAAACTCAACGCTCACGGGCGTTCGAACTTCACCGAATTCACCGAGGCGATTCGCGGTTTTCCCGAAGTGCTGGAGTGTTATGTGCTGATGGGGTCGGTGGATTTCTTGCTGCGGATTGTGACGGCGGACATTGAGGCGTATGAGCGGTTTTTCTTCGAGAAGCTGTCGATGGTGCCGGGGATTCAGGAGGTGAATTCGATCGTGGCTTTGTCCGAAATCAAGTCCACGACGAGTTTGCCGGTGTTGCGGTAAAGCAAAAGATCGCAGCCTGCGGCAGCTCCTACAAGGAAATGCGTACACCTGTAGGAGCTGCCGCAGGCTGCGATCTTTTAGCTGTATTACATACGCAGCAGCATCTTCCACGCACGATTCTGATACACCGCAATCGCCTGCTGCTTGCGCGCATCCAGCGATTCATCGGTGATCGGCTCGTTCGCCAATTGAGCAAGCTGTTTGAGCTCGCCGTACAGGCGATCCATTTCCGGGATTTCCAGCACGCTGCGGGCGTGGTGCAACCAAGCCTGGATGCGCTCGATGCGCGGCAGTTGCTCGGCCAGGTCTTCCGGCTGTTGCTGGTAACGCTGCAGTTGCAGGGAGGTCGCTTCTTCACCCAGCAAGCGCGGCAACCAGCTGCCCAATTGCGCAGCGCCCTGGCGATTGCCACGGACGTTGCGATCGGCAGCCCAGGTGCGGGCCAGCAACCAGCGTGAAGTGTTCAGCGAGAACAAGCCCCAACGCGGATCTTCCAGTTCTTCGAGGAACTGCTCCGGCGCGGCTTTGCGCACGTCTTCGTCGTCGACACCGGCTTGCACCAGCGGACGCCAGTCTTCGAGCAAGGCATCCAGCGCGACGCGCAGATCGTGCGTCGACTGACGTGGCGCGGCTTGGCCCAGGCTGCTCAGCAACGCGCGCAACTCAGCCAGGTTTTCGACCCAGTCTTGCAACAGGCGCCAGTGGCCATTGAAGCGATACTGCTCGGCCAGACGCTGGCTGCTGCTCAGCAAGTGCCAGCTCAGCGCGGCGAAAGCGTCGTCCAGCGGGGTTTCAGCGGTGATCTGTGGCGCTGGCAGGCTCAACGAGTAGCTGTTGGCGTCGTACAAGCGATAACCGCGCTCGGCCTTGCTGATGTCACACGGCATCAGGGCCAGGGTCGCGGCCAGTTCGGCGGCCAGTTCCAGCAGAGCGGCCGGCTCGCCTTCGCGCAGTTCAAGTTCCAGCTCGCAGATTTCTTCTTTCTGCTTGCCGACCACCACGTGGCCGAGGTCCAGTGCAGCTTCGATGACCACTTTGGTCTTGCCACGGCCCCAGGCGATTTCAGCGCGTTCGCGGACGAAATCGGTGGTGAAGATCGCCTTCAGGGTTTTCTTGTCCAGCTCGGCCAACTCTTCAGGCCAGCATTCGCCGTCGAGTTTCTTCACGTCGAGCTTGGCTTTGGGCAGGTTCCAGTCGTATTCGTTACGCACGGACAGACCGGCAACGCTCTGGCCGCGGGTCTTGAGGGTCTGAATCACTTCTTCGCCATCGCGGCGCAGGCGCAGGGCAACCTTGGCGCGGGCCAGGTCGCGCTCAGGCGTGTCGAAGTACTGGTTCATCAACTCACGGCGTTCCCAGCCACTTTTGTTGCGTTTTTTCAGGAGCGGGTGCTCGCGCAGGGCAGCGAGAGTTTCTCGGCTGACGCGGAGTTTGATTTCGGTTTCTTTCTGCATGGCCGGAAAATCCAGGATCGGGAGCGCAGCCGGGGGGAATGTGTGGCTGCCAAGGTCGTGCAGTGTACAGGACTCATCCGAGATAGGGTCTGTTGACGCTTGGTGACTGCCGCGACAGGCCCACCTTGGCGCAGGGCTGCGTTGCTCGGAACTCATTTGGGACAACCAAACCACGTTCCTCGCGCCTTGCCCTGCACCAAGGGGGGCTCCGTCTCGGCAGTCACCAAGCGTCAACAGACCCTACCCGCGCCGCGGCGGTTTATTCCTGTCGCCGGATGGTTCTATGATGGAGTTCAAATCGGGATTTGGGAGTCAGCGATGCCTTTGCCGTCCATGAAAGATCAGTTCGCTGCGCTGATCGCTGCGCCGTCCGTCAGCTGTACGCAGGCCAGCCTCGATCAAACCAACCGTCCGGTGATTGATTTGCTGGCGACGTGGCTCGGCGATCTGGGTTTCACCTGCGACATCCAGCAGGTCAGCCCCGGCAAATTCAACCTGCTGGCCAGTTTCGGTTCCGGCCCCGGTGGCCTGGTGCTGGCCGGTCACAGTGACACGGTGCCGTTTGATGGCGCGCTGTGGCAGACCGATCCTTTGAAGCTGACCGAAGTCGACGGCCGCTGGGTGGGGCTGGGCAGTTGCGACATGAAGGGCTTTTTCGCGCTGGCCATCGAAGCCGTCATACCTCTGCTCGATCAGCCGTTCAAGCAGCCGCTGTTGATCCTCGCCACTTGCGATGAAGAAAGCTCGATGTCCGGCGCCCGCGCCTTGGCCGAAGCCGGGCGTCCGTTGGGTCGTGCGGCGGTGATCGGCGAGCCGACCGGGCTGAAGCCGATCCGCATGCATAAAGGCATCATGATGGAGCGCATCGACATCCTCGGTCAGAGCGGCCACTCCTCTGATCCGCGCCTTGGCCACAGCGCTCTTGAAGCCATGCACGATGCCATCGGTGAACTGCGCGGTTTGCGGTTGGCGTGGCAGCGCGAATTCCGTAATCCACAGTTCAGCGTGCCGACGCCGACCCTGAATTTCGGCTGCATTCATGGCGGCGATAATCCCAACCGTATTTGCGGCCAGTGTTCGCTGGAGTTTGATCTGCGCCCGTTACCGGGCATGGACCCCAATGCCCTGCGCGCGGAGATTCTGCAGAAGCTCAAGCCCATTGCCGAGTGGCATCAGGTGAAGATCGATTACGCACCGCTGTTCCCCGCAGTGCCGCCGTTCGAGCAGGCCGAGGATGCAGAATTGGTCCGGGTCGCGGAAAAGCTCACCGGCCATCGTGCCGAAGCAGTGGCGTTCGGCACCGAAGCGCCTTATCTTCAGCGTCTTGGCTGCGAAACCCTGGTGCTCGGCCCTGGCGACATCGCCTGTGCGCACCAACCGGGGGAATACCTCGAAATGTCACGTTTGCAGCCTACGGTGCATCTATTACGTCAACTGATTGAACATTACTGCCTGACACCGGCCAATACGCCAATGCCAGTCAATTGAGCACAGATCCATGTGGGAGCGAGCTTGCTCGCGATGGCGATAGGTCAGTCAACATCGATATTGACTGTGATGGCCTCATCGCGAGCAAGCTCGCTCCCACAGGTTCTGTGTTTTGACTAACTAACCGTATAAATTGCCGGTGTCCCAACCCGTATTCATGAGGAGAGCGCGCGTGTCGCCAAGCCTGTTCCGACGATAACCATCAGCCCGCTGTGCGTTTTTCTGTTTCGCCCATTTTTTGGCTGCTATTTATTACAGGCCCAGGTTCATGCCCGAATACGTTAATTGGCTTCGTCACGCTTCGCCTTACATCAACGCCCACCGCGATTGCACCTTCGTCGTCATGTTGCCCGGCGACGGCGTGGAGCACCCGAACTTCGGCAATATCGTCCACGACCTGGTGCTGTTGCACAGCCTGGGCGTGCGATTGGTGCTGGTTCACGGTTCCCGTCCGCAAATTGAAACCCGCCTGGCTGCGCGCGGCCTGACCCCGCATTACCACCACGGCATGCGCATCACCGATGCCGCAACGCTGGAGTGTGTGATCGATGCGGTTGGCCAGCTGCGCATCGCCATCGAAGCGCGGCTGTCCATGGACATGGCTTCATCGCCGATGCAGGGCTCGCGTCTGCGGGTGGCCAGCGGTAATTTGGTGACCGCACGACCGATCGGCGTGCTCGAAGGCGTCGACTATCACCACACCGGCGAAGTCCGTCGGGTCGATCGCAAGGGCATCAATCGTCTGTTGGATGAACGCTCCATCGTGCTGCTGTCGCCGCTGGGTTACTCGCCGACCGGTGAGATTTTCAACCTCGCCTGTGAAGACGTCGCCACCCGCGCGGCTATCGATCTGGGAGCGGACAAGCTGCTGTTGTTCGGCGCCGACCTGGGTTTGATCGATGAAAACGGTCGCCTGGTTCGTGAGTTGCGTCCGCAACAGGTGCCGGCGCATCTGCAGCGCCTGGGCAGCAACTATCAAGCTGAGCTGTTGGATGCGGCCGCTGAGGCCTGTCGCGGCGGCGTGGCTCGCAGTCATATTGTCAGCTACGCCGAAAACGGCGCGCTGCTGACCGAACTGTTCACCCGTGACGGTGGCGGTACGCTGGTGGCCCAGGAACAATTCGAGATTGTGCGCGAAGCGGCGATTGAAGACGTCGGAGGTTTGCTGGATTTGATCAGCCCGCTGGAAGAGCAAGGCATTCTGGTGCGCCGTTCCCGCGAGGTGCTGGAGCGTGAGATCGAGCAGTTCAGTGTGGTCGAACGCGAAGGCATGATCATCGCGTGTGCGGCGCTGTATCAGATTGCTGATTCGGATGCGGGGGAGTTGGCGTGTCTGGCGGTGAACCCGGAATACCGCCATGGCGGTCGTGGTGATGAGCTGCTGGAGCGCATCGAAACCCGCGCCCGGGCGCAGGGGCTGAAAACTTTGTTCGTACTGACGACCCGGACCGCTCACTGGTTTCGCGAGCGTGGGTTTGTGCCGAGCAGTGTTGAACGTCTGCCATCAGCGCGGGCGTCGCTGTACAACTATCAGCGTAATTCGAAGATCTTCGAAAAAACCCTCTGACCCGGCTCTGACCGTTCCTACGCAAAGCGTGGGAACGGTCAATGATCATTAATCCTGCACAAACTTCGCGCTGACATACGGCGAATAATCCGGCAACACCGTTTCAACCTTCCCTTGTTCCTTCAAGAACTTTGCCGTCTCGCCAATCGCCTTGGCCGTGCCGCCGTCCAGCATCGCGGTGGTCTGTTGGGCTTTAGCATCCGGGAAGGTGGAACCGGCCAGCAACTCCGGCACATCAACGGCATTGGCACCGGTCAGTTTGGCGATTTTTTGCACCGGTACCGAGTCAGCAGTCCAGCTGTCTTTATGCGCGGCATAGTCGGCGAACGAGTCCAGTGTGACCTTGGCAAATTTGGCCACAACTTCCGGGTGCTTCTCGGCGTAATCCTTGCGTGCGACCCAGACTTCGAAGGTCGGTGCACCCCATTGGCCGACCTGTGCCGCGTCGGTCAAGGTCTTGCCGGTCTTGCGAATTTCCCCCAGCGCGGGTGACCAGACAAACGCACTATCGATGTCACCACGCTTCCACGCCGCCGCGATTTCCGCCGGTTGCAAATTCACCACTTTGACTTTCGAGGCGTCCAGGCCCCAGTGCTTCAACGCACCCAGCAAACTGTAGTGGGAGGTTGAAACGAAGGGTGTGGCGATGGTCTTGCCGATCAGATCTTCCGGTTTATCGATGCCGCTGCCGTTACGCACCACCAGTGCTTCAGCGGCATTGATCTGGGCGGAAACAATGAACGCAACGATCGGCAGATTGCGCGAAGCAGCGGCTGCCAGCGGACTGGAGCCGAGGTTGCCAATCTGCACATCGCCGGAAGCAATGGCCGTAACCACTTCCGGGCCACTATTGAAACGACGCCAGTCAATTTTCTGGCCTAGGGTTTTCTCGTACAGTCCGTCTGCCTGGGGGACTTTGCTGGGGTCGATACCGGTTTGATAGCCGATCGTGAGGTTCGCCGCGTGAGCGCTAAAAGATATTATTAGCGATACACAAACTGTAACAATTGGACCGGATAGTGCGCGTTTGGTTGTCATGCCGCTGCCTTCGATAGGGATTGATCGTGAATTGCATCAAAGCTAATCGATCTAAAAAAAGGCTAACAAATACCATTTAGGAATTAGCTTATGAGCCGGCACCCGTGTCCCGGCTGAAGGGGAAATGCGGAGCTAAATTCCTAAACGGTATGAAAAAGAATTGGGTGATTCTTTTTGGGTTTATGGCCCGGCAAGGAAGGAATTTATTGGGGATTAGACCATGGTCGTAGACACACAAAGTTACGATTGACTTGTGGGTCACGGTCTGGCGCTAATCGCGGATCTTAGGAGCCCGGGCATACGACCCAGGACCAGGAACACAAGAATTAGAAACGATAGGAGCGAAACAATGAACAAGTCCACCTTGGCTCTGGGCGTGGCTGTGGCCGTCGGGGTTCTGGCGCAGCAAGCAGGCGCCGCAGGTTTCATCGAAGACAGTAAAGCTTCCGTCAGCTCTCGCACCATGTATTACAACGACGATAACCGCGATGCCGGTGGCACCGATCAGAGAGAGACCGCTGAAGGCCTCAAGTTCGATTATCTGTCCGGTTTCACCCAAGGTACTGTCGGCTTCGGTATCGACGCCCAGGCCCTCGTAGGTATCCATCTGGACGGCGGCAAGGGTCACCACCCAGCCAACAACAACACGTTCTTCCCAAGCGACACCGATGGTTCGGCTGTGGACGAGTGGAGCCGTGCGGCGGCTAACGTCAAGGCCCGCTTCTCGAAGACCGAAGCCCACCTGGGTGGCGCTTTGCAACCGAACATGCCGATTCTGGTAGCGAACGACAGCCGCCTGCTGCCGCAGACCTTTGACGGTGGCACCATCACCTCGAAGGAAATCGACAACGTGACCCTCAACGCGGGTCAGTTGGAGCACTCGGCGGGGCGCGCCTCTTCAAACTCCACCGGCCTGGCAGTGGCTGGCGGTACTCAGGACAGCAACCAGTTCCGTTACGCCGGTGCTGACTGGAAGGTCACCAAAGACCTGACCCTGCAGTACTACCACTCGAATCTGAAGGATTACTACAAGCAGGACTTCCTGGGCTTGATTCACGTTTTTCCGATCGACGCCAAACAGTCCTTCAAGACAGACCTGCGCTATTTTGACAGCAGCTCCGATGGCAAGAACGGCGACCTCGGGTACCGCTTCAACAACAACGGTGGTTTCGCCAAGAACCCGGGCGAGGTCGATAACAAGACCTGGAGCGCCATGTTCACCTACACCCTGGGTGGTAACGCCTTCCTGCTTGGTCACCAACGGGTCAATGATGACGGCGGTTTCGTCTATCTGAACCAGGGCAACGTGGTTGACGGCAATGGTCGTCCAGAAGCGAACGGAGGCGCGAGCTTCTACCTGTTCACTGACTCCATGATCAATGGTTTCGTCCGTGCCGGTGAAAACACCACTTTCGGTCAGTACTCCTACGATTTCGCCGCTGCAGGTGTACCGGGTCTGAAAGCGTCCGTGGCTTACTTGAAGGGCGAAAACATCAAATCCGCAACCGGTGGCAGCGATGCGTCCGAGTGGGAGCGCGATATGCGGGTGGACTACACCATTCAGCAGGGCGCGCTCAAAGGCTTGGGTGCAACGGTGCGTCATGGCGTCTACCGTGGCGACGCAGCCGGTCTTGCCGACAAGGACCAGACTCGTCTGATCTTCAACTACACCTACAGCTTCCTGTAAAAGCCACAAGGAAAAGCCTCGCCAGCAAGCGAGGCTTTTTTATGGTTTTCAATATTCCAAATAGAGCTTACATGGTAATTTTTTATTCTTTTTGGCTTTTAGGCCAAACGCCTAAAGTGGCCAGCTTACGAGCCGATACCTTGTGTCCCGACTCAGAGTAATAGCACGAAGCTATATTCCTGAATGGCATGAAAAATAATGAAATAATTCTTTTTGTGTTTATTATGCGGGCCAAAATCACAGGGGTCAGGCCATCGCTGTAGTCATACGGTCTGGCACTCAAAGAGCATTTCAGGATCCAGGGCATTCGACCCGGGACCTCAAAAATTAGAAACGATAGGAGCGAACCAATGAACAAGTCCACCTTGGCCCTGGCTGTGGCCGTAGGGGTTTTGGCGCAGCAAGCAGGCGCCGCCGGTTTCATCGAAGACAGCAAAGCTACTTTGGGGCTGCGTAACTTCTACATCAACACCGATAACCGTAGCGGTGCTGCCGATCCAAGCAGAAACGAAGAATGGGGCCAAGGCTTCGATCTGCGCTTCATCTCCGGCTACACCCAAGGTACCGTCGGCTTCGGTATCGATGCTATCGGCCTGCTGGGTGTGCGTCTGGATTCGGGTGGCGGCACTAATGGCAACGTTAACGCCGATGGCTCCGCTGGTAACGCTTATGGCGGCACTGTGTTCCCGAGCAAGTCCAACGGCGAAGCGGTTGATAATTTCTCCAGCCTGGGCCTGACTGCCAAAGCCAAGATCTCCCAGACTGAACTGAAGCTGGGTACCTTGCAGCCAAAACTGCCGGTGATCGTGACCAACGACGGTCGTCTGCTGCCACAAACCTTCCAGGGCGGTCAGATCACTTCGGGCGAGATCAAGGACCTGACACTGGTCGGTGGTCAGATCGAACACGCCAAGGGTCGTAACTCCAGCAACAACGAAGAGTTGTCGATTGTTGGTGCGAACGCTCGCACGGCTGCTGGTCGTGACAGCAACAAGTTCATCTACGGTGGTGGCGACTACAAAATCACCAAAGACCTGACTGCCCAGTACTACTACGGCAACCTGGAAGATTTCTACAAACAACACTTCCTGGGTCTGGTTCACAACTGGTCAATCGGTCCTGGTGTATTGAAGTCTGACTTGCGTTACTTCAACAGCTCCGATGATGGTGCCAACGGCCACGACCCGGCTTACTTCAGCGCCGGTAACTACCAAGGCTTCAGAGCGGGTAAAGGCAAGGTCGACAACAACCTGTACAGCGGCTTGTTCCTGTACACCGTTGCCGGTCACACCTTCGGTGGCGGTTACCAGGTCAGCAACGGTAGCAGCGATTTCCCTTACTTGAACCAGGGTGACGGCGCGTCGGCTTACCTGACTACCGACATGCAGATCCAGAAGTTCGCCCGTGCCGGCGAACGTACCTGGCAAGCTCGCTACTCGTATGACTTCGCCAAGGTTGGCCTGCCAGGCGCTACTGCCGGCATCGTTTACCTGCGCGGTGACAACATCGACACCATCGCCAACACCGCCGCTCACCCGGTTTCCGGTAGTGGCCGCTCCGAGTGGGAACGCGACCTGACCCTGGCGTACGTAGTCCAGGAAGGCCCACTGAAAAACCTGGGCCTCACGTGGAAAAACGCCATGTGGCGCAGCGACGTCCCAGGCCAACGCGACCAGGACGAAAACCGTCTGATCGTCAGCTACTCGATCCCGCTGTTGTAATAGCACTCGCGTAACTGAGGTAAAAAAAGCCCCGCCCGGCATCTCGCCGGGCGGGGCTTTTGCGTTTTCAAGTCAGGCTCACCCCCGTAAACCCTCCTCGAAGTTTCCCTCTTTGTGCAGCAACTCAAGGCCTTCTCGAACCTTGTGGGCGATGGTCGTCCTGACCGCTGCCGACGTCCAGTGAACACATTTTTAATATTCATTTACGATCTAAACAAATCGATATTTATTCTTTTTAATGAATAAGAAATGCAGGCACAGTTGACCTCAACAAGCACTCATCAGGAGCAGCACCATGAGCCTCAGACTGGGCGATATCGCCCCCGACTTTGAACAGGATTCCAGCGCCGGCACCCTCCGTTTCCACGAATGGCTGGGCGATAGCTGGGGCGTGCTGTTTTCCCACCCGGCGGACTTCACCCCGGTATGCACCACGGAGTTGGGCTTCACTGCCAAGCTCAAGGACGAATTTGCCCAACGCGGTGTGAAAGCCATTGCCCTGTCCGTAGACCCGGTGGACTCGCACCACAGGTGGATCGAAGACATCAACGAAACCCAGAACACCCTCGTCAACTTCCCGATCCTGGCCGACGCCGACCGCAAGGTTTCGGACCTCTACGACCTGATCCATCCAAATGCCAACGACACCCTGACCGTGCGTTCGCTGTTCGTGATCGACCCGAACAAAAAGGTTCGGCTGACCATTACCTACCCGGCGAGCACCGGCCGTAACTTCCATGAAATCCTGCGAGTGATCGACTCGCTGCAACTCACCGACAATTACAAGGTGGCCACCCCGGCCAACTGGCAGGACGGTGATGAAGTAGTGATCGTGCCGTCACTCAAGGACGAAGACGAAATCAAGAAACGCTTTCCCAAGGGCTATCGCGCGGTGAAACCGTACCTGCGTCTGACGCCACAACCGAATCGTTGAAGGACGATCGTTCCCACGCTCCGCGTGGGAATGCCTCTAGGGACGCTCCGCGTCCAGTGACGCGGAGCGTCACGGGCTGCATTACCACGCGGAGCGTGGGAACGATCACCACAAAGCAGGGGATTTCAGGTCGTTTTTACGGCCTGTTTTTTTGCCCGGCAAAAGCCATTTCATATAGAACTACAACGAATAACCAAATGAATAAATATGATTTATAGATATAACAACCACCTGTTAAGGTCACTTCCATCAAAGCGAGATCGCAAACTGCGAATCGCCAACACCGTTCAAGGAATCGTCTGAATGCTGGTCGTCTCACTCGGTGGCAGTCCCAGCCAACGCTCCCGTTCCGGGGTGCTGCTGGAGCGCTCCCAATGCTGGTTGCAGGAGCAAGGTGTGGAAGTGGTGAGTTACCAGGTACGGGACTTCCCGGCCGAGGACTTGCTGCATGCACGCTTCGACAGCCCGAAGGTGATCGACCTGCTGCAGCAGATTGAAAACGCCGATGGCTTGCTGATCGCCACGCCGGTCTACAAAGCGTCGTTCTCCGGCGCATTGAAAACCGTGCTGGACCTGCTGCCCGAGCGTGCCCTGGCCCACAAGGTGGTTTTGCCAATGGCCACCGGTGGCAGCATCGCCCACATGCTGGCGGTGGATTACGCGCTCAAGCCGGTGCTGTCGGCGTTGAAAGCCCAGGAAATGCTCCACGGGATTTTCGCCGTAGACAGCCAGATCGCCTACGGCGAAGGCAGCGTCCAGGCGCAGTTGGCGCCGGAGCTGGAACAACGACTGAATGAATCACTGGAGCTGTTTTTCAGCGCCATGGCCCGACGGCCCAAGCCGATCGATCCGAACCTGTTGAATGAACGTTTGTTGAGTGCTCGCTGGAGCATTTAAGCCTTACCCCAATTTGAAGTACTCACCTTACTCAGCCGCCAACGGCCAAGCAGGTGCAGCCAAAACCCAACTGCAAAAAGGAGAGCGCCATGCGCACTGTCATTTTGCGTCGTGGTCTGGTCGCTCTGTTTGCTGCGGCTGTAACCTTCGGCGCCATTACTCAAGCTCAGGCCGAGACGCTTCGGATCGGTTATCAAAAGTACGGCACTTTGGTGTTGCTCAAAGCCAAAGGGACTTTGGAAAAACGCCTCGCCGCCCAAGGCGTGGACGTGCAATGGACTGAATTTCCCGGTGGCCCGCAACTGCTCGAAGGCCTGAACGTCGGCTCCATCGACTTCGGCGTTACGGGTGAAACTCCCCCCGTATTCGCTCAAGCAGCCGGCGCCGACCTGCTCTATGTCGCCTACGAACCGCCAGCGCCGCACAGCGAAGCGATCCTGGTGCCGAAGGACTCGCCGATCAAATCGGTACAGGACCTCAAGGGCAAGAAAGTCGTCCTGAACAAAGGCTCCAACGTGCATTACCTGCTGGTCCGCGCATTGGAAGATGCCGGCCTCAAATACACCGACATCCAGACCGTATTCCTGCCGCCAGCCGATGCCCGCGCCGCATTCGAACGTGGCAGCGTCGATGCCTGGGTGATCTGGGACCCGTACCAGGCCGCCGCCGAACAACAGCTGCAGGCACGCACCCTGCGTGATGGCCAAGGCATCGTCGACAACCATCAGTTCTACCTCGCGACCAAGCCATACGCGCAGAAAAATCCTGAGGTGATCAAGACTCTGGTGGAAGAAGTGCGCGCCGTCGGCGAATGGTCCAAGGCCAATCCCGAAGACGTGACTAAACAAGTCTCGCCACTGATTGGCCTGCCGGCGGACATCACCCTGACCTCGATGAAACGCCAGGGTTACGGTGCGCTGTTCCTCACGCCTGAAGTGGTCGCCGCCCAACAGAAAATTGCCGACACCTTCTTTCAGCTCAAGCTGATTCCAAAGCCGCTGAGCATCAAAGACGTGATCTGGACGCCTCCGGCGGCCGTTGCCAAAGCTCAGTAATTCGAATCCCTAAGGAGACCACTCCATGAGCCTCAATATCTTCTGGTTCCTGCCTACCCACGGCGACGGCCATTACCTTGGCACCGCCGAAGGCGCTCGCGCCGTCGACCACGGTTATCTGCAACAAGTCGCGCAAGCGGCGGATCGTCTGGGCTTCGGCGGGGTGCTGATTCCTACGGGTCGCTCTTGCGAAGACTCGTGGCTGGTGGCCGCGTCGCTGATCCCGGTGACCCAGCGTTTGAAATTCCTCGTCGCACTGCGCCCCGGGATCATTTCCCCGACGGTGGCCGCGCGTCAGGCCGCGACGCTGGATCGCCTGTCCGGTGGCCGTGCGTTGTTCAACCTGGTAACCGGCGGCGATCCGGAAGAATTGGCCGGCGACGGTTTGTTCCTGACTCACGAAGAGCGCTATCAAGCCTCGGTGGAATTCACCCGCATCTGGCGCCGCGTGCTGGAAGGCGAAACCGTCGATTACGACGGTCAGCACATCAGCGTGAAGGGTGCGAAGTTGCTCTACCCGCCGATCCAGCAACCGCGTCCGCCGCTGTACTTCGGCGGTTCTTCGGAAGCGGCGCAAGACCTCGCGGCAGAACAGGTCGACATGGTCCTGACCTGGGGCGAACCACCGGCCGCCGTTGCCGAGAAGATCGAACAAGTACGCGCCAAAGCCGCGAAGCTCGGGCGCACCGTGCGCTTCGGCATTCGCTTGCATGTGATCGTTCGTGAAACCAATGCCGAAGCCTGGCAAGCGGCGGATCGACTGATCTCTCATCTGGACGACGACACCATCGCTCGCGCCCAGGCTTCTCTGGCGCGCTTCGACTCGGTTGGTCAGCAACGCATGGCCGCATTGCACGGAGGTAGCCGTGACAACCTGGAAGTCAGCCCCAACCTGTGGGCCGGTGTCGGTCTGGTGCGTGGCGGTGCCGGTACAGCATTAGTGGGCGACGGTCCGACCGTGGCTGCTCGCGTGAAGGAATACGCGGACCTGGGCATCGACACGTTCATCTTCTCCGGTTACCCCCACCTGGAAGAGTCGTACCGCGTCGCCGAATTGCTGTTTCCGCACCTGGACATCGAACGTCCGGAATTGCCGAAAAGCGCCGGTTACGTCAGCCCGTTTGGTGAGATGGTCGCCAACGACATCCTCCCCAAAGCCGCGTCGCAGAGCTGAGGCGCGCCATGAAGAGACTCATCCATAACCTCGCGCCCTGGGCGTTGCCGGTGTTGCTGCTGGCGGTGTGGCAGTTGTCAGTGTCGGCGGGCTGGTTGTCGACACGGATTCTGCCGGCGCCAATCGCCGTCATCGAAGCCGGCGTCAGCCTGGTGCGCAGCGGTGAAATCTGGACGCACCTGGCGATCAGCGGCTGGCGCGCCGCGCTGGGCTTCGCCATCGGCGGCAGCATCGGCCTGACCCTGGGCTTCATCACCGGCCTGTCGAAATGGGGCGAGCGCCTGCTCGACAGTTCGGTGCAGATGATCCGCAACGTACCGCACCTGGCGCTGATTCCACTGGTGATCCTGTGGTTCGGCATCGATGAGTCGGCGAAGATTTTCCTGGTGGCGTTGGGCACGTTGTTCCCGATCTACCTCAACACGTATCACGGCATCCGCAACGTCGATCCGGCGCTGGTGGAAATGTCCCGCAGTTATGGCTTGTCCGGTTTCAGCCTGTTCCGTCAGGTGATCCTGCCGGGTGCGCTGCCTTCGATTCTGGTCGGCGTGCGGTTCGCGCTGGGCTTCATGTGGCTGACGTTGATCGTCGCGGAAACCATTTCCGCCAGCTCCGGCATCGGCTACCTGGCGATGAATGCCCGGGAGTTCTTGCAGACCGACGTGGTGGTACTGGCGATTCTTTTGTACGCCGTGCTCGGCAAACTTGCCGACCTCGCGGCCCGTGGACTTGAACGCGTGTGGTTGCGCTGGCATCCGGCCTATCAGGTTGTTAAAGGAGGTGCGGCATGACGGCTCAACAACCTCCACGCTTGCTGCGCGGGATTCCGCTGGCAGTGCGCAAACTGCAAAAAACCTTCGGCGCGCGGCAAGTGCTGCGCGAGATCGATCTGCATATCCCGGCCGGTCAGTTTGTCGCCGTGGTCGGTCGTAGCGGTTGCGGCAAAAGTACGTTGCTGCGCTTGCTCGCCGGTCTCGACAAACCCACGGGCGGTGAACTGCTGGCCGGTTCCGCTCCGCTGAGTGAGGCGCGGGAAGACACCCGATTGATGTTCCAGGAAGCACGTCTGCTGCCATGGAAAAAGGTCATCGACAACGTCGGCCTCGGGCTCAAGGGCAACTGGCGTCCGCAAGCGCTGGAAGCGTTGGAGTCGGTCGGTCTGGCCGACCGCGCCAATGAATGGCCAGCGGCCCTGTCCGGCGGCCAGAAGCAACGCGTGGCCCTGGCCCGCGCGCTGATCCATCAACCGCGTTTGCTGTTGCTGGACGAACCGCTGGGCGCGCTGGATGCCCTGACCCGAATTGAAATGCAGCAGCTGATCGAACGGCTCTGGCAGAAGCACGGTTTCACCGTGTTGCTGGTCACCCACGATGTCAGTGAAGCGGTGGCGATTGCCGATCGGGTGATCCTGATCGAAGAGGGCGAAGTCGGCCTCGACCTGCACGTTGAGCTGCCGCGCCCTCGGGTTCGTGGCTCCCATCGGCTGGCGGCGCTGGAAACCGAAGTCCTCAATCGCGTGCTGGCGTTGCCCGGCGAACCGCCGGCACCGGAACCTGTTTCACCATTGCCTACGCAATTGCGCTGGGCTCAATAACCCAAGCCTTATCCAATGACAGGAATCAACATCATGACAATCAAAGCCATCAACGTTCGTAACCAGTTCAAAGGCTCGATCAAGGAAATCGTACTGGGTGACGTGTTGTCCGAAATCGACGTTCAGACCGCTTCCGGCATCGTCACCTCGGTGATCACCACTCGCTCGGTGAAAGAGCTGGAACTGGTGGTCGGCAGCGAAGTGATCGCGTTTGTGAAATCCACCGAGGTGTCGATCGCCAAGTTGTAAGCGCGTGCATTGCGCTCAACCCCGAAGGGTTTGAACCCTCCGGGGTTTTTTATGCGCGGGTGTTCAAGGCTCGGGTGCGCAGCGCCAACCGGCGGCGGGCGCGTAGGTGCCGAGTGAAGACAGCAGGCGAGGGTCGCTGAATAGCAAGCTGGCGTTTGGATCGATGTCTGCCGGCAACAGTGGCTGGCCGACCTGCATCGGCAGTGTGGAATAGTCGATGTGCCACGGGTTTTGTCCGGCGTGGTGACGACCAAAGGACAGTTCGCAGGCGAGCCGTTCCTGTGCGGTGGTCAAGTCGATGTGTTCGCGCAAATGTCCGCCAGGTGTCAGCGCAACGGCGCGGCTGGCGGCGAACAGAAAGTAATCACCGGCCAGCACCAGGCAGGCAAATCGCGCCGGATCATCGACCGCCTGCAACCACTGACCGCGACAGGTGCCGCGAGAGTCTGGCAGTCGCTCCCAGATCTCGTAGTAGCTGTCGTCCAGGGCGGTTTCGATCAGGCGTTCGCTGGTTTCGAAATGCATGCGCCCGATGTCTTCTTCGGTGCTGACGGGCTGGTAGTCGAGTTTGCGATGCCACTGGCAAATGTCGCCGTTGACCTCGGTTACGCCGGCGAAGCCTTTTTGTTCGCTCAGGGTCAGCAGGTCAGCGTGACTCAGTTGCTCGAGCGGCAGCGCGGGAAGCGTTGTCGGCGGGATGCGCAGGTCAGCAAACAAACGCGGGGTTTGCAGCCAGTACACGGCTGTTTCGCTGTCGACGCGCCCCGACTGGAATTTGATCAGGCGTCGTTGCCACACGCCAAGGTAGTTGTCTGGAACGTGTGCCATGAACACCTCGTTGCGTTATACGCCGCGCTTGGGCAGGTAGGGCGGCAAATACAGCCCTAGGTAGGCGTCGAATACCCGCATCCCTTCCTCGGCCATGCGCGGCGTGATCTGCCCATGTTGCTGCACCGAGCGCGCATAGACGCGGTCGCCGAGCTCCATGGCCAACGCAAACACATCAACGTCGCTCGGCAGTCTCGGCAGCTCGAAGTGGTGATCGAAGAGTTTGTGCATCAGGTCGCCGAGTTCGATGTCGTGCTGACGGTCGGCCTGGGTGACTTCGGTCAGCCCGTGCTGGGCAAGAATGAGCTGGCGGGCGGCGGCGTCTTCGCTGTAGATCGCGAGCATGCGTTGTTCCACCAGTCGCGACAGATCGCGCCAGCCGTTGAGGGCGTCATGGTCGATGGGCGCTTGCAGGCAGGCACGGAACGCGGCATGGACGTCGGCCGTCAGGGCTTCGAGCAGCGCCGGGACGCTGGCAAAGAAGTGGTAGACGGAGGAGGGCGGGATCTCCGCGCGTTCGGCGACGCTATAGATCGACAGACTGGCCACGCCCTCGGCAGCCAGCAGCGTGCGGGCGGCATCGAGTATCGAATCGATCCGGGCCTGGCTGCGGGCGCGGGGTTTGCGTGGGGTGGCGAGTCGGGTCATTGGAGTCTCCTGCGGGGCAGCGGGCATTGTACGAGCAGGCATCTATGTTGTCTGCCCGGCCGCCATCGCGAGCAGGCTCGCTCCCACAGTTGATCTCCAGTGAGCATAAATTCTGTGTGCACAGAAAATCCCCCTGTGGGAGCGAGCCTGCTCGCGATGAATCCAACTCGGTCAACTTTATGAACCCATAAAAAAACGCCGCAAGCTGTGAGGCCGGCGGCGTTGTTTTTACTGCAACCGCTTACACGGTATGCAGGTACCAGTTGTACTCGAGGTCGGAGATGGAGTGTTCGAACTCCTCCAGCTCGCTCTCTTTACACGCGACGAAGATATCGATGTATTTCGGATCGATGTACTTGGCCATGACTTCGCTGTCGTCCAGCTCACGCAATGCATCGCGCAGGTTGTTCGGCAGGCTTTGCTCGTTCTGCTCGTAGGAGTTGCCTTCCACGGGTGCGCCCGGCTCGATCTTGTTGGTCAGACCGTGATGCACGCCTGCCAGGACCGAAGCCATCAGCAGGTACGGGTTGGCATCGGCGCCGGCAACGCGGTGTTCCAGACGGACCGCGTCGGCGGAACCGGTCGGCACACGCACCGCAACAGTACGGTTGTCCAGACCCCAGCACGGTGCATTCGGCACGTAGAACTGTGCGCCGAAACGACGGTAGGAGTTGACGTTCGGGCAGAGGAAAGCCATCTGCGCCGGTAGGGTCTCGAGCACACCGCCGATCGCGTGACGCAGTGCGGCGTTCTGCTCGGGATCCTCACTGGCAAAAATGTTTTTGCCGTCTTTATCAAGAATCGAGATATGTACGTGCAGACCGTTGCCTGCCTGGCCCGGGTAAGGCTTGGCCATGAACGTGGTGTCCATTTCATGGTCGTAGGCGATGTTTTTGATCAGACGCTTGAGCAGGACCGCGTAGTCGCAGGCCTTGATCGGGTCGGCAACGTGGTGCAGGTTCACTTCAAACTGCGCCGGGGCACTTTCCTTGACGATCGCGTCGGCAGGGATGCCTTGCTCTTTCGCACCTTCCAGAATGTCCTGGAGGCAGTCGACGTATTCGTCGAGGTCGTCGATCAGGTAAACCTGTGTCGAATGCGGGCGTTTGCCGGAGATCGGCGAGCGAGGCGGTTGTGGACGACCGTTCACGTTCTCCTGGTCGATCAGGTAGAACTCCAGTTCGAACGCGGCGCAGATGGTCAGACCCATCTCGTCGAACTTGGCAACAACTTGACGCAGAACTTCACGGGGATCCGCGAAGAAAGGTTCACCTTCGAGTTCGTGCATGGTCATTAACAGTTGCGCGGTAGGGCGCTTCTGCCAAGGCTCGTTGCACAGGGTGTCAGGGATTGGATAGCAGATTCGGTCAGCATCGCCGATGTCCAGGCCCAGGCCGGTGCTTTCCACCGTCGAGCCATTGATATCCAGAGCAAATAGAGAGGCCGGCAGGTTGATGCCTTTCTCGTAAACCTTGTGGAGGCTGGTGCGTTCAATGCGCTTGCCGCGCACCACACCATTCATATCCGCAATCAGAAGGTCAACGTACAGAACCTCAGGATGTTCCTTAAGGAACGCGTTCGCTTCGTTAAGCTGAACGGCACGCGGGGGTACCGACATGATGCAACACCTTTGTTGTTAAAAATATCAATCATTGATCTCTTCGGATTCCAGTCAACCCGAACGGCATGCCGAAGTCAAGCGAGGCCTTTTTTGCCCTAAAAAAGCACCCGTGGGGCTTTTTTGAGGCACTTTGGGGCGTTTTTATGCCTTTGAGCGATTTAGCGCCTGCGGGCTTGAGCGGGCCGTGTTGTATTTTTTACGGGGGTGTTGTGTAAAAAAATGAACAAGGCTAAGCTCGATTCAAACCCATAACACCAATAATACCGGGGTGCTTCATGTCTCGCCTGCCGTTAATCGGCGTCACCGCCTGCTCTAAGCAGATCGGTCTGCATGCTTATCACATCAGTGGCGACAAGTACGTCCGCGCCGTGGCCTCAGCAGCTAAGGGTCTGCCGGTGATTCTTCCGTCCCTGTCCGATTTGCTGGCACCGTCCGATATTCTGGACGGTCTGGATGGCATCCTCTTTACAGGCTCTCCTTCCAATATAGAACCGTTTCACTATAGCGGCCCAGCCAGCGCGCCGGGCACTGCTCATGATTCTGCACGCGATGCCACCACTCTTCCGTTGATCCGCGCCGCCGTCGAGGCCGGTATTCCCGTGCTCGGTATTTGCCGCGGGTTCCAGGAAATGAATGTGGCGTTCGGCGGCAGCCTGCATCAAAAAGTCCACGAAGCCGGTCCATTCATGGATCACCGTGAAGACGATAGCCTACCGCTTGAAGGACAGTATGCGCCCAGTCACCCGGTGCACATTCAATCGGGTGGTGTGCTCGCAGGCCTGGGCCTGGCGAGCGAGATACAGGTCAATTCGATTCATGGCCAGGGCGTTGAACGTCTGGCGCCGGGTCTTTGCGTCGAGGCCTTGGCGCCTGACGGGTTGATCGAGGCAGTCTCGGTCCCGCAGGGCAAGAGTTTTGCTTTGGGAGTGCAATGGCATCCCGAATGGCAGGTAAGCTCAAACCCGGATTACCTTGCGATCTTCCAGGCATTTGGCGATGCCTGCCGTAAGCACGCATTACACCGCGACGCCGATGCGTCAAACAACGCCTGACTTATAAGAGTCAGGAAACTCAGCCTAAGAGGCATTTATGAGTAACAACCTCGACCAGCTCACCGATTGGTTGAAAGACCACAAGATCACAGAAGTCGAATGCATGATCGCCGACTTGACCGGGATCACCCGGGGCAAGATTTCGCCGACCAACAAGTTCATTGCCGAAAAAGGCATGCGCCTGCCCGAGAGCGTTCTGTTGCAGACCGTGACCGGCGACTATGTCGAAGACGACATCTATTACGAACTGCTCGACCCGGCCGACATCGACATGATCTGCCGCCCCGACCAGAACGCGGTATTCCTTGTGCCCTGGGCCATCGAGCCCACCGCTCAGGTGATCCACGACACCTACGACAAGCAAGGCAACCCGATCGAGCTGTCGCCGCGCAACGTGCTCAAAAAGGTGCTGAAACTCTATTCCGACAAGGGCTGGCAGCCGATCGTGGCGCCAGAAATGGAGTTCTACCTGACCAAGCGCTGCGAAGACCCGGACTTCCCGCTGCAACCGCCGATTGGCCGTTCCGGTCGCCCGGAAACCGGTCGTCAGTCCTTCTCGATCGAAGCGGCTAACGAATTCGATCCGCTGTTCGAAGACGTCTACGACTGGTGCGAATTGCAGGAACTGGACCTCGACACGCTGATCCACGAGGACGGCACGGCGCAGATGGAAATCAACTTCCGTCACGGCGATGCCCTGTCCCTGGCCGACCAGATCCTGGTGTTCAAACGCACCATGCGCGAAGCCGCGCTCAAGCACGACGTGGCAGCTACCTTCATGGCCAAGCCCATGACCGGTGAGCCGGGCAGCGCGATGCACTTGCACCAGAGCATCATCGACATTGAGACCGGCAAGAACGTCTTCTCCAACGAAGACGGGAGCATGAGCCAGCTGTTCCTGCACCACATCGGTGGTTTGCAGAAACTGATCCCCGAGCTGTTGCCGTTGTTCGCACCTAACGTCAACTCGTTCCGCCGCTTCCTGCCGGACACTTCGGCACCGGTGAACGTGGAGTGGGGCGAAGAGAACCGCACCGTGGGCCTGCGGGTTCCGGATGCCGGGCCGCAAAACCGTCGGGTGGAAAACCGCCTGCCGGGCGCCGACGCCAACCCGTACCTGGCGATTGCCGCGAGCCTGCTCTGCGGTTACATCGGCATGGTCGAAGGCTTGAACCCGAGTGCGCCGGTGGTGGGTCGTGGTTATGAACGCCGCAACCTGCGCCTGCCACTGACCATCGAAGACGCGCTGGAACGTATGGAGCACAGCGCGACTATCGAGAAATACCTGGGCAAGAAATTCATCACTGGCTACGTCGCGGTCAAGCGGGCCGAGCATGAAAACTTCAAGCGCGTGATCAGTTCGTGGGAGCGGGAATTCCTGCTCTTCGCCGTCTGATGCGCCGGGCGCCGCTGATGTGGGCGGCGCTCTCACTGAAAATCTTAGGAGAATTCGCATGACCAGCAACAACCCGCAAACCCGTGAATGGCAAACCCTGAGCAACGATCATCACCTGGCCCCGTTCAGCGACTTCAAACAGCTGAAAGAGAAAGGCCCACGGATCATCACCAACGCCAAGGGTGTTTACCTCTGGGACAGCGAAGGCAACAAGATCCTCGACGGCATGGCCGGCCTGTGGTGCGTAGCCATCGGCTACGGCCGCGATGAACTGGCCGATGCCGCCAGTAAACAAATGCGCGAACTGCCTTACTACAACCTGTTCTTCCAGACGGCTCACCCGCCGGTGCTGGAACTGGCCAAGGCCATCTCCGACATCGCGCCGCAAGGCATGAATCACGTGTTCTTCACCGGTTCCGGTTCCGAAGGCAACGACACCATGCTGCGTATGGTTCGTCACTATTGGGCGATCAAGGGCCAGCCGAAGAAGAAAGTCATCATCAGCCGCAAGAACGGCTATCACGGTTCCACCGTGGCCGGCGCGAGCCTGGGTGGCATGACGTACATGCACGAACAAGGCGACTTGCCGATCCCGGGCATCGTCCACATCGCGCAGCCGTACTGGTTCGCTGAAGGCGGCGAGATGACGCCGGAAGAGTTCGGTATCTGGGCGGCCAATCAGCTGGAAGAGAAGATTCTGGAAGTCGGCGTGGACAACGTCGGTGCCTTTATTGCCGAGCCGATCCAGGGTGCCGGTGGCGTGATCATTCCGCCAGACACCTACTGGCCGCGCATCAAGGAAATCCTCGCCAAGTACGACATTCTGTTCGTGGCTGACGAAGTGATCTGTGGTTTCGGTCGTACCGGTGAGTGGTTCGGTAGCGATTTCTACGACCTCAAACCCGACATGATGACCATCGCCAAAGGCCTGACATCCGGCTACATCCCTATGGGTGGCCTGATCGTGCGTGACGAAGTGGTTGCGGTGCTCAATGAAGGTGGTGATTTCAACCACGGCTTCACCTATTCCGGGCACCCGGTGGCCGCTGCGGTGGCACTGGAAAACATCCGCATCCTGCGCGAAGAAAAAATTATCGAGCACGTTCATGCAGAAACGGCACCCTATTTGCAAAAGCGTCTACGGGAACTGAGCGATCACCCGTTGGTGGGGGAAGTGCGTGGGGTGGGTCTGCTGGGGGCGATCGAGCTGGTGCAGGACAAGGCCACTCGCAAGCGTTACGAAGGCAAGGGCGCCGGCATGATTTGCCGCACGTTCTGCTTCGAAAACGGCCTGATCATGCGCGCCGTCGGCGACACCATGATCATCGCTCCGCCACTGGTGATTACACCGGCAGAAATCGATGAGTTGGTGACCAAGGCACGCAAGTGTCTGGACCTGACCCTGAGTGCGTTGCAGGGCTAAGTGCTAGGCTCTGAGCGGGGTGCGAAGTTCGCATTTCGCTCAGAGCAAACAAAGGATGGGTCTTTCCTTGAAAGCCTGCCTTGGATCTTGCCAGACTACCGGTTGTTTCAGATGCCCAGGAAAGGCCGCTGAGCACGTGGTTAAAAAGAAAAATTGGAGCATTACCCATGAAGGCATTAGGTATGAAGATAGCTGGCAAGACCCTCCTCGCCATGTCCCTGATGGGCGTGATGGCGGGCGCAGTTCAGGCGGACGACAAGGTTCTTCACGTGTACAACTGGTCCGATTACATCGCACCGGATACCGTCAAGAAGTTCGAAGCCGAGTCGGGGATCAAGGTTGTTTACGACGTATTCGACAGTAACGAAACCCTGGAAGCCAAGTTGCTGGCAGGCAAGTCCGGCTACGACATCGTCGTTCCGTCGAACAACTTCCTGGCCAAGCAGATCAAGGCCGGCGTTTACCAGAAGCTCGACAAGTCCAAGCTGCCTAACTGGGACAACCTGAACAAAGACCTGCTCAAAGCGGTATCGGTGAGCGACCCGGGCAACGAACACGCGTTCCCGTACATGTGGGGTTCGATCGGTATCGGCTTCAACGCCGAGAAGGTCAAGGCTGCACTGGGTGCCGATGCGCCAACCAATTCCTGGGACCTGCTGTTCAAACCTGAAAACGCCGCCAAGTTGAAGTCGTGCGGTATCAGCTTCCTCGATTCGCCAACCGAGATGATTCCGGTGGCGTTGCACTACCTGGGCTATCCAACCGACAGCCAGGACAAAAAACAACTGGCCGAAGCCGAAGCACTATTCCTGAAAATTCGTCCTTCGGTGGGCTACTTCCACTCGTCCAAGTACATCTCCGACCTGGCCAACGGCAACATCTGCGTCGCCGTGGGTTACTCGGGCGACATCTACCAGGCCAAGTCCCGCGCGGCTGAAGCCGGTGACAAGGTGAAAGTCAGCTACAACATTCCGAAAGAAGGTGCAGGCAGCTTCTACGACATGGTCGCCATCCCTAAAGATGCCGAAAACGTCGAAGGCGCCTACAAGTTCATGACCTTCCTGCAGAAGCCGGAAATCATGGCTGAAATCACCAACGCCGTACGCTTCCCGAACGGTAACGCGGCGGCCACCGCATTGGTCGATAAAGAAATCACCAGCGACCCAGGCATCTACCCGCCAGCGGACGTGCTGGCCAAGCTGTACGCGATTGCCGACTTGCCGGCCGCGACCCAGCGGATCCTGACTCGCAGCTGGACCAAGATCAAATCCGGTAAGTAAGTAAAACCCTGTAGCAGCTGCCGCAGGCTGCGTCCAACTGCGAAGCAGTTGTGTTGTTGAACACGCGGGAAGGTCCTTCGGACCTTAACGCAGCCTTCGGCAGCTGCTACAGGTATCTGCATAAAAGTTTTGCTGGAACGGTTTTTCGAGGGTAAGTTGCGCGCCGGTTTTGTTGCCAGGCAGCCATGGCTGTCATGTAACGCGGGGCAACTTGGGCCCAACTAATTTTAGAGGACCTCCACGTGCCTATTTTTTCTTTGTTGCGCAATGCACTGCTGGTCGGCGCCGGACTGACGCTTGCCGTTAGTGTCCAGGCCGCTGGCACTGTGCATATTTATAACTGGTCGGACTACATCGGTTCGACGACCCTGGCCGACTTCCAGAAAGAGACCGGCATCAAACCGGTTTATGACGTCTTCGACTCTAACGAAACCCTGGAAGGCAAGTTGCTGGCCGGGCGTACCGGTTACGACGTGGTCGTGCCGTCCAACCACTTCCTCGGCAAGCAGATCAAGGCGGGCGCTTTCCAGAAGCTCGACAAGTCCAAGCTCACTAACTATTCCAACCTCGACCCGGTGCTGCTCAAGCGCCTGGAGCAAAACGATCCGGGTAACCAGTACGCCGTGCCGTATCTGTGGGGCACTAACGGCATCGGTTACAACGTCGACAAGGTCAAGGCTGTGCTCGGCCTCGACAAGATCGATTCCTGGGATGTGGTGTTCGAACCGGAAAACATCAAGAAACTGCACAGTTGCGGCGTGGCGTTCCTCGACTCCGCCGATGAAATGATGCCCACGGTCCTCAACTACATGGGCCTGAACGCCAACAGCACCAACCCCGAAGACTACAAAAAGGCCGAAGCCAAGTTGCTGGCGGTGCGGCCTTACGTGACCTATTTCCACTCGTCCAAATACATCGCGGACCTGGCCAACGGCGATATCTGCGTGGCGATCGGTTTTTCCGGCGACATGTTCCAGGCCAAGGCCCGCGCGGCTGAAGCTGGCAAAGGCATGAACATCGCCTACTCGATTCCGAAAGAGGGCGGCGCGCTCTGGTTCGACATGCTGGCGATCCCCAAGGATGCGGCCAACGTCAAGGAAGCCCATGCCTTCATCAACTATTTGCTGAAACCCGAGGTGATCGCCCAGGTCAGTGATTACGTGGGTTACGCCAACCCTAATCCAGGGTCGGACACACTGATGGAACAGTCCATTCGCACCGACGAATCGGTTTATCCACCGCAAGCAGTTATCGACAAGACTTACGTATCTATCGAGTTACCACCAAACATTCAACGTTTGATGACCCGCAGCTGGACCAAGGTCAAGTCGGGTAAATAGCTTCAAGGCACAAACTATCCAAGGTTGGCTCACCTTGAGCGAACTGCACTCTTTTTTTCTGGGAGTTTCGTAAATGGCAGTTGCCTCCGGCGCCTATAAGAAAGCCCTCGAGGGCGACCAATCACCTAAACAGGTGTTGGTCAAAATCGACCGGGTCACGAAGAAGTTCGACGAGACGATTGCCGTGGACGATGTGTCCCTGGAAATCAAGAAAGGCGAGATTTTCGCCCTGCTCGGCGGTTCGGGATCGGGCAAATCCACGTTGCTGCGCATGCTCGCAGGCTTCGAACGGCCCACGGAGGGGCGGATTTTCCTCGATGGCGTAGACATCACCGACATGCCGCCGTACGAGCGGCCGATCAACATGATGTTCCAGTCGTACGCCTTGTTCCCGCACATGACCGTGGCGCAGAACATCGCGTTCGGCCTCAAGCAGGACAAAATCCCTGCAGCTGAAGTCGATGCTCGCGTAGCCGACATGCTCAAGCTGGTTCAGATGACGCAATACGCCAAGCGTAAGCCGCATCAGTTGTCCGGCGGCCAGCGTCAACGTGTGGCCTTGGCGCGTTCCCTGGCCAAGCGACCGAAGCTGTTGCTGCTCGACGAACCGATGGGTGCTCTGGACAAGAAGCTGCGTTCGCAAATGCAGCTTGAGCTTGTCGAGATCATCGAGCGGGTCGGCGTAACCTGCGTCATGGTGACCCACGACCAGGAAGAGGCCATGACCATGGCCGAGCGCATCGCGATCATGCACCTGGGCTGGATCGCCCAGATCGGCAGCCCGATCGATATCTACGAAACCCCGACCAGCCGTCTGGTCTGCGAGTTCATCGGCAACGTCAACATCTTCGACGGTGAAGTGATCGATGATGCTGAAGGCCACGCAACCATCACCTGCAAGGACCTGGACCGCCAGATTTATGTGGGCCACGGCATCAGCACCTCGGTGCAGGACAAATCCGTGACCTACGCGATCCGTCCGGAAAAACTGCTGGTGACGCCGATCATGCCGACCTGCGAATACAACTGGTCCAGCGGCAAGGTGCACGACATCGCCTACCTCGGTGGCCACTCGGTGTTCTACGTCGAACTGCCGAGCGGCAAGATCGTCCAGTCTTTCGTCGCCAACGCCGAGCGCCGCGGTCAGCGCCCAACCTGGGGTGACCAGGTCTACGTGTATTGGGAAGACGACAGCGGCGTGGTACTTCGCTCATGAACATGCGCAAATTCAAACGCCGCCTCAATCGAATAATTCCCGGTGGCCGCCAGCTGGTCATCGGGGTTCCGTTTATCTGGCTGTTCCTGTTCTTCATGTTGCCGTTCTTCATCGTTCTGAAGATCAGCTTCGCCGAAGCCGACGTGGCCATTCCGCCGTACACCGAGATCTACAGCTACCTCGACCAAAAAGTGCAGTTGCTGCTTAACCTGAGCAACTACGCGATGCTGGCCGGTGACGAGTTGTACATCGCTGCTTACCTCGGCTCGTTGAAGATGGCGCTGATCAGCACCGTCCTCTGTTTGCTGATCGGCTACCCGATGGCCTACGCCATTGCCAGTGCCCGCAAAGAGATGCAAACGGTGCTGGTGCTGCTGATCATGATGCCGACCTGGACCGCGATCCTGATCCGCGTTTACGCGTGGATGGGCATCCTCAGCAACAACGGCCTGCTCAATGGTTTCCTGATGACCATGGGCTGGATCGACGAACCGCTGCAGATCCTCAACACCAACCTCGCGGTGTACATCGGCGTCGTTTATTCGTACCTGCCGTTCATGATCCTGCCGCTCTACGCCAACCTGGTGAAACACGACAACAGCCTGCTGGAAGCCGCGTCCGACCTGGGTTCGAGCACCTTCAACAGCTTCTGGAAAATCACCATTCCGCTGTCCAAGAACGGCATCGTCGCGGGCTGCATGCTGGTGTTCATTCCGGTGGTGGGCGAGTTCGTGATCCCGGAACTGCTCGGCGGCCCGGAAACCCTCATGATCGGTAAAGTGCTCTGGCAAGAGTTCTTCAACAACCGTGACTGGCCGGTGGCGTCTGCCCTGGCGGTGGTGATGCTGTTGATCCTGATTGTGCCGATTATTCTGTTCAACCGCAGTCAGGCCAAAGAAATGGAGGGTAAAGAATGAAACGCTTCCGTTTCTCAAGTTTCATGCTGGTTGCGGGTTTGCTGTTCATCTACGCGCCGATGCTGATCCTGGTGATCTACTCGTTCAACGCCTCGAAACTGGTGACGGTGTGGGGCGGCTGGTCGATCAAGTGGTACGTCGGTTTGATGGACAACACCCAACTGATGGGCTCGGTGGTGCGCTCGCTGGAAATCGCCTGCTACACGGCGGTGGCGGCGGTGGCACTGGGTACGTTGGCGGCATTCGTGCTGACCCGTATCACCCACTTCAAGGGGCGCACGTTGTTCGGTGGCCTGGTCACCGCGCCGCTGGTGATGCCCGAAGTGATCACCGGTCTGTCGCTGTTGCTGCTGTTCGTGGCGATGGCGCAGATGATCGGTTGGCCGCAGGAACGCGGCATCATCACCATCTGGATCGCCCACACCACGTTCTGTGCGGCGTATGTGGCGGTGGTGGTCTCGGCGCGCTTGCGTGAGCTGGACCTGTCCATCGAAGAAGCGGCCATGGACCTCGGGGCGAAGCCGTGGAAGGTGTTCTTTCTGATCACCATTCCGATGATCGCGCCATCCTTGGGTGCCGGCGGCATGATGTCCTTCGCCCTGTCGCTGGATGACCTGGTGTTGGCGAGCTTCGTGTCCGGTCCGGGTTCCACGACCTTGCCGATGGAAGTGTTCTCGGCGGTGCGCCTGGGCGTGAAACCCGAGATCAACGCCGTGGCCAGTCTGATTTTGCTGGCGGTATCGCTGATGACCTTCCTGGTCTGGTTCTTCAGCCGCCGTGCCGAAGAAGCACGCAAGCGTGCGATTCAGCAGGCGATCGAAGAAAGCGCAGCCGACTCCTGGAAACAACCGGACGTGCGTCGCGCCCAGCAGGCGCCGGAAGCGGCTTGAAGTAATGCCGGGTTGACCACAACAGTGTGGCCAACCCAGATCCATTGTGGGAGCGGGCTTGCTCGCGAAAGCGGTGTGTCAGTCAACATGGATGTTGAATGTCAGTCCGTCTTCGCGAGCAAGCCCGCTCCCACATTTGGTTCTAGGCAATCCAAGGGGATTTGCGGATGATCTCGACAAAGTTCATCGGCTTGAACCCCGGCTCGCTGTCGACCAGCACATCCGCGTTCACAGTGCCGAAAGTGGTGTCCGGCTTGTGTTTGAAGCCATTGGCAAACGCACACAGGATGCACTCCTTGAACCCTTCGCCACGCGGGTGGGCGTGCACCACTTCTTCGCGTTGCGCGCTGGGGAACGCTGCGTAATCGATGCCCAGCACATCCATTTCAACGCCCGCGGTGACCAGCGCCACATTAGGTCGCAGGTGTTGGGGCACGCCCGGTGTGGTGTGCAGGGCAATCGACAACCACACTTGCTCGATATCATCGTCGGACAAACCGTAAGGCTTGAGGAACGCTTTGGCAGCGTTGGCGCTATCGACTTCGAAGCGCTCATCGTCAGTGCGATGCCCTTCCACCAGACCCAAGTCATGGAACATCGCGCCGACGTACAACAGTTCGGGGTTGTAGGCCAGTTGCTTGCGTTCACCGCTCAACGCACCGAACAGAAACACCCGACGCGAGTGGTGATACAGCAGGTCTGATTCGACGTCGCGAATGTATTCCGTGGTGGCCTTGGCCAACGCGCTGTCGGGGATTTTGATACCGGCGATGGTGCTGCTCATGGTGCTTTCCTCATGGGGAACGCCGTGGCGGCGCTGATGGGTTCAGTCTGTCCGCGCACCCGAAACCGGACAATCGATCCATGGCTGCAATCCCGGCCAATGAGCATGCATATCGCGCCAACCTCGCTTGTTGCGCGCGGATTGGCTAAGTTTGGTCTCGGCGAATACGCCACAGATTAGTGTTGGCCCTGATCCATTGAGAGCGATTCCTGCCATGAGTAAAACCGTTGCCATCGTGGTCTTCGCCGGCGTCCAGTCCCTGGACGTCACCGGTCCCATGGATGTGTTTTGCGAAGCCAATCGTTTCCTTGAGCCACCAGATCACTATCGACTGGAGGTGATCGGCGTCGAGCGCGGGGTGATGGCGTGTTCCAACGGTTTGTCACTCAATGCCCATCGGCATTTCAGCGAAGCGCTGGAGGCCTATGACTTGCTGCTGGTGGCCGGTGGACCGCAGTTGCCGTTCATGGATTTCGGTGCGGCATTCGATGCCTGGCTGCGCGATGCCTGCGCACGGGCGCAACGCTTTGGCTCGATCTGCAACGGCGCGTTCATGCTCGCCCGGGCCGGGTTGCTGGAAGGACGAACGGTGACCACCCACTGGGGCGACGCCGCGGCGCTGGCGCAGTTGTGCCCGTCGACTCAGGTCGAGGCGGATCGTCTTTACGTGGAGGATGGCGAGCTCTACACCTCGGCGGGTGTCACGGCCGGGATTGATCTGTCGCTGTACTTGCTGGCCAGGGATCACGGGCCGGAAGTAGCGCTGAGTGTGGCAAAACGATTGGTGGTGTTCACTCAGCGCTCGGGCGGGCAATCACAGTTCAGCCCATTCCTCACGCCACACACCCAACCCACTTCTGCCGTGGCGTTGGTGCAGCTCTACGTGTTGGCCAACCTGACGGGCGACCTGGCAATTGCCGACCTGGCCAACGCCGCCAACATGAGCGCCCGCAACTTTTCACGGGTGTTTGCCAAAGAGGCGAAAGTCACCCCGGCGGAATTCGTTGAGCGGGCCAGGGTGGATGCGGCGCGGGTGCTGCTTGAAAGCACCCAGTCACCGCTGAAGACCGTGGCGTATCAGTGCGGATTTCGCGATGCCCAGCACATGCGCAGTGTGTTCAACCGCAGGCTGGGCGTGACGCCGCAGCAGTTCAGGCTGAACTTTGCGGCGATGGTTTGAGCTGACATTTTTGTCGCTTGTCAGGGCCTTATCGCGAGCAAGCTCGCTCCCACAAGAGAATGCATTCCAATGTGGGAGCGAGCTTGCTCGCGATGGCGTCAGCCCGGCCACTAAAAATCTACTGCGCAGCCCGCGCTGGCAACAGCTTCAACGTACTGCGCGTATTAGCCGTGACTTCTTCGTCGTTGAGGTGCGCCTGGTAGTAGATCCCTTCGATATACGCCTCAGCCTGGTCGTCATAGTGACTGTCGAACGGTACGCCACTCTGGCCAACCGGGTTGACGGTCAGGCTGTGGGTCGGGTCGGCGAAGTCGATCAGACGGCGAGTCGACGGACCATAAGTTACTGGCCACGGCGCCGGCCCGATTTTCGCCGAAAGGTTGTTCGGTACTTCGTGAGTGCCCGGTGCCGCGAACGGGCCGACATTGAAGATCCGGTCCAGCGGCTTTTGCTGCCCCAGCGGATGGCCATGGGTCAGCGTGTGCGCCTTGCCCCATTGCCATTGCGCGAAATCGGCGCCGAGGGTGGTCTTGAGGTGAGCAATGCTCGCCTGCCACGCAACCTTGACCGTATCGGCGCGGGTTTCCTTGCCGAGGGTGTTGCGGTTGTCCCACCACGGTGAATCGACGGTCGCGGCCAGGCGAGGCAGTGCGGAATCAATCACCCGGGTCGACAGCAAAGTCTCGAAGAAGTCATTGCCCAGTTCATCGTGCATCGTCGCGTCAGCCAGGATGAACAGGAACTGGTTGAACAGCGTGGCGCTGGTGGAATCGAGCGGGTAGTCGCCTTTCCACTGGACCAATTGCTCAACCAGTTTGAGTTCGGCGGGATCGCTCACTACTTCACGCAGTACGGGCAACAACGGCGCCAGCAAGCGCGGGCCGTAGGCGGTGGTGGTGCCCAGTTGCAGCTTCTGGCTGGCGTCCAGATCCCACTTGATGGTTTTGTCGCTGAGCTGGCGATTGAGCTGCTGACCGCGATCGGCCAGGTTGTAGTAACCGGGAATCTCCATGCCAGTCGGCGACACCGGCTGGAAGTTGGCCGAGACGATGTAACCGCGAGCGGGGTTCTCTTCCTGTGGGTTGGCGCTGAACGGGTAGAAACCCTCCTTGTCCGCGTCAGCGGTGCTGCCGTCGAGGATGAACCCCGGACGCACACCCGCCGGACGTTTTGGCAGCTGCGCCGCTGCCCACCAGCCGATGTCGCCCTTGGCGTTGGCCCAGACGATGTTCAGGCCCGGTGCCTGGATCTTTGCGCAGGCACTGCGCGCCTTGGCCAGGGTGTCGGCGCGGTTGAGCTGGTAGAAGCCCTCAAGGATAGGATTCTGGCTTTCGAGAAAACCCCACCACATGGCGATCGGCGTTTTGCCGACGCTGCTGCCCAGCGCATCGTTGACGATCGGCCCGTGGGGCGACTGGCGCAGCACCAGGGTTACCGGCGCCTGGCCCTTGACCGCGATCTGCTGTTCGCTGGTCACCATGTCCACCCACTTGCCGCGATACCAGACCTGATTGGGATTGTCCGGGTTGACCTTCTCGGCGATCAGGTCGAGATCGTCGTTCTGGAACATGGTGATGCTCCAGCCGAAGTCGCGGTTCATTCCGAGGGAGGCGAACGGCATCAATGCCTGATAGTGGCCGTAGAGCTCAAAACCCGGCGCCGAGAGCTGCGCTTCATACCACACCGACGGCGCGGAAAAGCGGATATGCGGGTCGCCGGCCAGCAGCGGTTTGCCGCTTTTGGTCCGACTGCCGGAGACAACCCAGGCGTTGCTGCCCTCGAACTGCGGCAAGCCGTTGTCGGCCAGTGCCTGTTCGCTGAGGCGGGCGAGGGCGTTGAGGTCTTTCCAGTCGGTACTGGCGAGGGGTGGCATGGCGCCGCTGCGGTTTTTCGCCAGCACGCCCTTGGGCTGCCAGTCGAGATCGAAGACGTTCAGGTAGTTGGCGCCCAACTGATCGCGCACGTAAGTCAGCAACGGTTCGGTGCGAAACGCCGCAGCAAAACTGTAGGCCATGTAACCGGCAATGCTGATGGTGTCCTGGGCGGTAAAGGGGCGTTTGGGGATGCCCAGTACATCAAACTCTGCAGGTTTTGGATGGCTGTCCTGATACTGGTTGATGCCATCCAGATAGGCTTGCATGGCGATAAAGGCCGGCGACTGTTTGTCCATGTTCGCCAGGTAAGTGTCGGCGCGTTCGCGAATGCGCAGGCTGCGCATCAGCTTGTCGGTGTCGAGCAGTTTCGGGCCCAGGACTTCGGCCAGCTCACCACGGGCGAGGCGACGCAGGACTTCCATTTGAAACAGCCGGTCTTGGGCGTGCACGTACCCGAGGGCACGGTACAGGTCGGTTTCGTTCTCGGCGCGGATGTGCGGGATGCCTCGCTCGTCGTAGCGCACGGTGACCGAACCTTGCAGGTGTTGCAGCTCCACCATGCCCTGGCGTGTCGGCTGCTTGCTGTAGACGTACCAACCTGCACCTGCGGCGAGCGCAACAATCAGCAGGGCGAGAACGGTCAGGCTACGTTTCATGGTGATTCCTTGTTGTTATCAGTGGCTGCAGTTCCCTGGCGCCACTGTTTAACACGGCTTGCCGACATGGCCATCGCACTTAGGAGGGATTCGCGTCTCCTGTCAGCTCTACTTCACTGCGTCGATGGGCCACGGGCAGTAACAACCCACGGCCAGTGTGTGCGTGGCATTCACCGCGCGGCCTTCATTCAACGCTTGCAGAATCGGTTCGATAAAGCTGTTGTTCGAATTGCAGGTCAGGCCTTCGCTGTACGGGCCGAAATACGCCAGTTTGCCGCTGCGATCCCAGATCGCCACGGCCGGGCTGGCGGGGATCTGTTCGGCGCCTGGCAGGACGGCGATGCTTTTCAGGCTGCTTAAGGTGCTCGGTAACTGCCCGTGGCTGCCAGGCTTTTGTACCGCAGAAAATTCCACGCCTTGCGGTACATAGCGCTCAACCAGTTCGCTCAGGTGTTGTTGGTTACCGACGTTGCACGGGCAGGCCGGGTCCCAGAAGTGCACGAGGCGGATGGCGCCGGGGCCGGCGAGGTTGTCGGGCAGGCGCAGCGGGTCACCGGAGAACACTGCGGTGTGCTCGCTGAACGCTCGCAGGTAGCGCCCCTCAAACCAGTCGTAAGCAGCCCACAGCACGCCGGCACACACGAGGGCGAGCAGGCTGGCAAGCAGTGTGGCGCGGTAGGGCGAGCGCATGGATTTCAGTCCTCGAAGGTGCGCTAGCTTGCCATGCTTGCCCCAACAGATGAATATCGCAGGCCCATAAAGTCCGTTTCACGTTCTGGAATTGCTCATGTCTGCCACTTTCGACTCCGATCATCTGCGTGCCAGCCTGCGGCCGCTGGCCGACTGGCAGCCTCTGTCGGAGGAAGCGCTGGCTTACCAGCATTTCTACGGGCTGGATTTTGCGGGGCGACACGTGCGCAGTGGCCTTGGGCGTTTCGCGGTCGATGGTTATGACGTGGTCAGCCAGGTCTGGTGGCCCGAGCGGGCGAAGGCGACGCTGTTTTTGTTCCACGGTTTTTACGATCACACCGGGCTTTACCGGCATGTGATCGAATGGGCGCTGGATCAGGATTTTGCGGTGATTGCCTGCGACCTGCCGGGACACGGGCTGTCCAGTGGCGAACGGGCCAGCATCAAGGATTTCACCGAGTACCAGGACACGCTGCAAGGGTTGTTTACCGAAGCGCAATCCCTGGATCTGCCGCAGCCGTGGCACCTGTGCGGGCAAAGCACTGGCGGCGCGATCGTGATCGATCATGTGCTCAATCAGGGCGCCAGCAGTCCGGCCCAGGGCCAGGTCATTCTGCTGTCGCCGTTGGTAAGACCACGGGCCTGGGGCTGGTCGCAACTCAGCTATTACCTGCTCAAGCCTTTCGTCAAAGCCATCGCCCGGCGCTTCAGCGAGAACTCCAACGACCCGGATTTTCTGCCCTTCCTTCAAGCGGACCCGTTGCAGCCGCTACGTCTGCCGACCGCCTGGGTCGGTGCGCTGGCGCGCTGGATCAAACGCATCGAAGCCGCACCGTACAGCATGCGGCGACCGCTGATTGTGCAGGGGCAGGCGGACATGACCGTGGACTGGGAGCATAACCTTGAAGTGTTGCGGGGCAAGTTCGATCGGCCGCAGGTGCTGATGTTGCCTGAGGCGCGGCATCACCTGGCGAATGAGACGCTGGCGTTGCGACGGGAGTATTTCGGGTTTTTGACGAAGCGGATCAAGGGCAGGAATCTTTAGCGTCTGTCAGGGCCTCATCGCGAGCAGGCTCACTCCCACATTGGAATGCATTCTCCTGTGGGAGCGAGCTTGCTCCGGGCGGCGTTCCGACGATAGCGATCTATCAGGCACCGAAGATTATTGGGTGAGGCTCGGCGTATCCTGCCCCACCGCCAGCCCTGCGCGAATCGCCGCCAATGCGGCCTGGTAATAAGCCTTGCCCTCGGTGGACTCGGCGAAGGTCGCGAACTCTTCCAGTTCTTCATCCGACAGGTCGCGATAGACATACAACAGCGTGTTGTTCAGGTCGTTACCGATCTGGTCCATCAAGCGCTGACGCTGACCATTCAACATGCCTTGAGCCTGACCACCGCCGAGCAAGCCTGGGATCATCGAACTGAGGCTATCAGCCGCGACGCCGGCAATCGCCAGGCTGACTTCCGCGCCAGCTTCGCGAGCGGGCAGGGCCTGGGCCAGATGGCCGATGATCAGCATGCGGCTGTCGCTGGCCTGGATCTTGGGCAAACCCTTGGCGTTTTTTGCCAACTGATCGCGACGGGTCGCGAGCAATTCGGCGGCCACGATTTTCTTGCCCAAGGGTGACTGAAAGAACGTCAGCGCGGGTTTCGGATCGGCGAGGGTCTTGCGCAATTGCGCTTCGGCGCGCTGGTCCACGGCCTGGGGGGCAAAGCGCTGATTGCTGTTATTCACCAGCGCCTGGAACACTGCCGGCGGCAGGCTGTTCTGGTACCGCTGCTGAGCGGCCGAGAGTGCGTCGTTGAAATGCGCGCGTTGTTCTGGCCAACCGGCGACCTTGTACAACTGGTCGTGGCCGTCTGCCCAAGCGGGCAATACACAGAACATCAACAGTGAAAAAAGCAAACGGCGCATAGGGACTCCTGTCAGCAGGCGACTATTCTCCGTGTGGCATTCGTCCTTGTCGAGAATTCGTATCAACCCGCTGCGCGGCTCTGTCGGATTTTCAGGCACAGGAATACTATGCGCGGCATGCGAATACCCTCTGATCACCCGCTGCTGTTACGTATCGTCGACGACCTGGCCGAACACGGCTGGTCGCAGCAGAATATTTTCCTTCCTCTGGGTCTGACCCAGGAACTGGCGGCTGAGTGCCGTAAACGTGCTGCCGAGGGCGAATTGGCCCCGGCCGCCGTGGGTCGAGGGGCAACATCCGAGATTCGCGAGGGGATTCGCGGCGACCATATCCAGTGGGTCGAGCCCGCCCAGGCGTTGGCGTGCGACAGCTATCTGGATTTGATGGACAGCCTGCGCGAGGCGATGAATCGCGGTTTGTTTCTGGGCCTGGAAGATTTCGAAAGCCATTTCGCGCTGTACCCGCCCGGCGCGTTCTACCTCAAGCATGTCGACCGTTTCCGCGACGATGACCGGCGCATGGTGTCGGCGGTGGTCTATCTCAATGACGACTGGCTGCCCGAGCACGGCGGCCAGTTGCGTATGTACCTGGGTGACGGCGTCGAGCGCGATGTAGTGCCTGCCGGCGGATGCCTGGTGGTGTTTCTGTCGGGTGAAGTGCCCCACGAAGTCCTGCCCGCGATCCGGGATCGCCTGTCGTTGACCGGCTGGTTCCGGCGGCGTGGCAACGAGCCGTTCTGATCATGCAAAAAATTCTGGTAAGCCGCTGTCTGCTGGGTCATCGCGTACGTTATGACGGCGGGGCCAGTGGGCCGTTCGATCGGCTTCAGCAGTGGCTTGATGAAGGTCGGGTGGTGCCGCTGTGTCCGGAAGTTGCTGGCGGGTTGCCGACGCCAAGGGCGGCGGCGGAAATTCCGGGTGGGCAGGGTGGTGAAGTGCTTGATGGCCATGCCTCAGTGATCACCACCGAGGGCGAGGACGTCAGCGCCGAGTTTCTCTCGGGGGCGTATCAGGCGTTGGAACTGGTGCAAAAGCACGGCATCCGCATTGCCGTGCTCAAGGCCAACAGCCCGTCTTGCGGGAATTTGTTGACCTATGACGGGACGTTCAGTGGTGTGAAGGTGAGTGGCGAGGGAGTGACTGCGGCGTTGCTCAGGCGCCATGGCGTGCAAGTCTTCAGTGAGCTCGAGTTGCCGCAAGCGGCGGCAGCCCTGAAAATCTTGGTCTGACGGCCAACACAAAACTAAATGTGGGAGCGGGCTTGCTCGCGAAGAGGGAGTATCAAGCAACATTGATGTCGACTGACACCCCGCCTTCGCGAGCAAGCCCGCTCCCACATTAGATTTCCAACAGTCGTTCTGATTGATCAGGGTTTCGGCGCCACACTCGTATCCGCTCCCAACCACTTCTGTTCCAGTGCCTCCAATCGCCCATCCGCCTTGATCCGCTGCAACGCATTCTCCAGGCTGGCATGAAACGCCGGGTTACCCTTCTGAAACGGAATCGCCAGGCTAACCGGCGAGCTGTCTTTTGGCTTTTCTTCAGTCAGCGATTGCACCAGCAGGATTGAACGTGGCTCTTCCTTCTGCGCGATCAATTGCGCGTTGGTGTGAATGTAAGGTTCGCTGAAGTCGAAACGATCCTTGAGGTCCGGGGTCACTGCTATGTGGTTGATGGCGACGTCGTACTTGCCGGTTTCAACACCTTGCAACAGATCGCTGGAATCGGTAACGACGAAGTCGGCCCGTACGTCCAGTTCGTTGGCCAGCAGTTGCCCCAATTCGACTTCGAAGCCCGTAAGTTTGCCGTCTTCCTTGAAATTAAAGGGCGGTGTATTAGCCTCAAGGGCAATACGCAATTCGCCTCGGTCGTTTACATCGTCAATCAGTTCGGCATGAGCCAAAGGGCTCAAAAGGGGTAGCACGCAGATCAGGCCAGGCAAAAAACGCATGGTCACTCCTTTGAATTCATTATCGCGATGCTCTGATTCAGGCTCGCTTTGCTATGGTTGTCGAGTGCCTTCGACAACGATTGGCCGTGAAGTTGTCATGGCCACACGGATTTTACGGAAAAACTGGAGAAGAGAATGAAAACCTTTATGTCACGAGCAGCATTGGCTGGCCTGTTGATGGGTGCTTCGATGCTGGCAACGGCTGCTACACCGGCTCCCAAAGGTGCAGAAGTGTCCATCGTCTCTCCTGCGGATGGAGCCACGGTTCCGCAAACCGTCGTCGTCAAGTTCGCGGTCGAGAACATTGCGCTGGCGCCAGCGGGCGATGTCACCAAGAACACCGGCCATCACCACTTGCTGATCGATGTCGATCAACTGCCAGCCGCCGGTGCGCCGATCCCCAACGATGCCAACCACCTGCATTTCGGCAAGGCGCAGACCCAGGCTGAAGTAAAACTGACGCCGGGCAAACACACCTTGCAGCTGGAGCTGGGCGATAGCGGCCACATGCCGTTCGATCCGCCGATCGTGTCGGAGAAAATCACCGTCAACGTTAAGTAACATTAGTCACGCCCATGAAAAAGGAGACCCGAAGGTCTCCTTTTTTTGTCGCTCAAGTCACTATCAGAACAACACGCGGCAACGAATGGTGCCGTTGATGTGCTGCAGCTTCTCTTGGGCAATTTCCGAGTAATCGGCGTCGACGTCGATCACGACGTAACCGACTTTCTCGTTGGTTTGCAGGAACTGACCGGAAATGTTGATACCGTTTTCGGCGAAGACCTTGTTGATCTCGCTCATCACACCCGGAATGTTCTCGTGGATGTGCAGCAGGCGGTGCTTGCCAGGGTGAGCCGGCAGGGCCACTTCCGGGAAGTTGACCGAGGACACCGACGTACCGTTGTCGCTGTACTTGACCAGCTTCTCTGCCACTTCCAGACCGATGTTGGCTTGCGCTTCAGCGGTGGAACCGCCGATGTGCGGGGTCAGGATGACGTTGTCCAGGCCACGCAGCGGGCTTTCGAACTCTTCGTCGTTGGAGCGAGGCTCCACCGGGAACACGTCGATGGCCGCGCCGATCAGGTGCTTGTCCTTGATCGCGTCCGCCAGCGCTTGCAGTTCAACTACAGTGCCGCGAGCCGCGTTGATCAGAATGCCGCCCTTCTTGATCGCACGGATTTCTTTCTCGCCGATCATCCACTGGGTCGCAGCGGTTTCCGGAACGTGCAGGGTAACGATGTCGGACATGCCCAGCAGCTCGGTCAGGTTACCGACCTGAGTCGCGTTGCCCAATGGCAGCTTGGTCACGGTGTCGTAGAAGTACACCTGCATGCCCAGGCCTTCAGCCAGGACCGACAGTTGAGTACCGATCGAGCCGTAACCGACGATGCCGAGCTTCTTGCCGCGGATTTCGAAGGAGTTGGCTGCGCTCTTGATCCAGCCGCCACGGTGGCAGGAAGCGTTCTTCTCAGGGATGCCGCGCAGCAACAGGATCGCTTCGGCCAGCACCAGCTCGGCAACGGAGCGAGTGTTGGAGTACGGAGCGTTGAACACTGCGATGCCGCGTTCGCGGGCAGCATTAAGGTCAACCTGGTTGGTGCCGATGCAGAAACAGCCGACAGCGACCAGTTTCTTCGCGTGATCGAAGATCTCTTCGGTCAGTTGAGTGCGGGAGCGAATGCCGATGAAGTGCGCATCAGCGATCTTTTCCTTCAACTGGGCTTCCGGCAGAGAACCTGTGAGGTACTCGATGCTGGTGTAGCCCGCCGACTTGAGGACGTCGACAGCCGATTGGTGGACGCCTTCGAGAAGAAGGAACTTGATCTTGCTCTTATCGAGAGAAGTCTTGCTCATCTGCGTAAACCTGTATCCCGGAGAAAAATGGCAGGAAATGGTCAACAGATGCTGACCCGGACGGCAAGAAGGCCGTCGCCACAGAATAGCCGTTGGGCACTATCCTGCGGGGTCGGTATGCTAGCATATGCACCCCGCTAAACACTCATTCCTGCGACGTGAAGCGTTCTCAGGATGACCATGAATTGTTCGAGAGTTCTGTCGATGACCAATCCTGCCCTGATTGAAGAGCTGAAGACCCTGGTTGAGCCTGGCAAGGTGTTGACCGATGCCGACTCCCTGAATGCTTACGGTAAGGATTGGACCAAGCATTTCGCCCCGGCCCCGACTGCCATCGTGTTCCCCAAGACCACCGAGCAGGTCCAGGCCATTGTCCGTTGGGCCAATGAGCACAACATCGCGCTGGTGCCGTCCGGCGGTCGCACCGGGCTGTCCGCCGCGGCGGTGGCTGCCAATGGCGAAGTCGTTGTGTCCTTCGACTACATGAACCAGATCCTCGACGTGAACATGACCGACCGTACCGCGGTCTGCCAGCCGGGTGTGGTGACCGAACACCTGCAGAACGTCGCCGAAGAAAAAGGCCTGTACTACCCGGTGGATTTCGCATCGGCAGGGTCCAGCCAGATTGGCGGCAATATCGGCACCAATGCCGGCGGGATCAAGGTGATTCGCTACGGCATGACCCGTAACTGGGTCGCTGGCATGAAAGTGGTCACCGGCAAAGGCGATCTGCTGGAGCTGAACAAAGACCTGATCAAGAACGCTACCGGCTACGACCTGCGTCAGCTGTTCATCGGCGCTGAAGGCACCCTCGGTTTTGTGGTTGAAGCGACCATGCGTCTGGACCGTGCCCCGAAAAACCTCACCGCGATGGTCCTTGGCACCACCGATTTCGACTCGATCATGCCGGTACTGCACGCGTTCCAGAGCAAGCTCGACCTGACCGCCTTCGAATTCTTCTCCGACAAAGCCTTGGCAAAGGTCATGGGCCGAGGCGACGTACCCGCGCCATTCGAAACAGATTGCCCGTTCTACGCGCTGCTGGAATTCGAAGCGACCACCGAAGAAGTGGCCAACCACGCCCTGGAAACCTTCGAGCACTGCGTTGAGCAGGGTTGGGTGCTGGACGGCGTGATGAGCCAGAGCGAAACCCAACTGCAGAACCTCTGGAAGCTGCGTGAATACATCTCCGAGACCATTTCCCACTGGACGCCGTACAAGAACGACATTTCGGTCACTGTGTCGAAAGTCCCGGCGTTCCTGAAGGAAATCGACGCGATCGTCGGCGAACACTACCCGGATTTCGAAATCGTCTGGTTCGGCCACATCGGCGACGGCAACCTGCACTTGAACATCCTCAAGCCGGAAAACCTGAGCAAGGACGAGTTCTTCGCCAAGTGCGCGACCGTCAACAAGTGGGTGTTCGAAACCGTTGAGAAGTACAACGGTTCGATTTCCGCCGAACATGGCGTGGGCATGACCAAGCGTGACTACTTGACCTACAGCAGATCAAAGGTCGAGATCGAGTACATGAAAGCCGTCAAAGCGGTGTTCGACCCGAACGGCATCATGAACCCGGGCAAAATTTTCGCTGTTTGACTTTTGAATTTAAGAGCAACGAAACAGGAGTCGGTAATGAGCTATCAGCACCAGTATGTCGACGGTACGCGTATTCACTTCCCGCTGGGGAAAGTGGTGTGCATCGGCCGTAACTACGCCGAACACGCCAAGGAACTGGACAACCCGGTGCCTACAGAACCGCTGCTGTTCATCAAGCCGGGCAGTTGCGTAGTGCCGCTGGAAGGTGGTTTCAGCATTCCGACTGAACGTGGCTCGGTGCATTACGAAGCGGAAATCGCGGTGTTGATCGGCAAGCCTTTGTCGACCAAACCGAGCCGTGAAGAAGTGCTCGATGCTATCTCCGGCTTCGCCCCGGCCCTGGACCTGACCCTGCGCGACAAGCAGGCCGAGCTGAAAGCCAAGGGCCTGCCGTGGGAAATCGCCAAGTCCTTCGACGGTGCTGCGGTGATTGCGCCATTCGTGTCCGGCAGCACGTTCGCTGACCTGACCGACATCGGCATCCGCCTGACCATCAACGGTGAAGTGCGCCAGGACGGCAACAGCAGCGCGATGCTCAACCCGATCGTGCCGATGATCCAGCACATGGCCGGCTGCTTCTCGCTGCAGGCCGGTGACGTGATCCTGACGGGTACGCCGGTTGGCGTTGGCCCGCTGAATGTCGGTGACGAACTGGTGATCGAATTGCCAGGCGCCAGCAGCTTCACCAGCAGCGTCCGCTAGTCGCATCACCGCAAAAAAAACTGTGGGAGCGAGCCTGCTCGCGATAGCGGTCTGTCATTCAACATCATTGTTGGATGTACTGGCCTCATCGCGAGCAGGCTCGCTCCCACATTGGTTTTTGTGTTCAGCCACAAAAGGGCTTTCCCGCCATTTCCCGTTTTTTTCACATCTCGTCCGGATAATTCCGGGACTTGCGGCGTCTGAGCCGGTCCCAATTGTGCTATTACCCTTAGCCTGAATTTCTGGAACGCATCCCTCGATGGTCACCCAACCACTGCCCAAGCTTAAAACTGCCCGCCGCTCGCGCTTTGTCATGCGTTGGTATTCCTGGCTTTTGCTGGTAGCCGCCGCCGCGTATGGCCTCGCATTTGCGATGCATTGGGATGACCGTGGTGTGCTCTGGGTGCTGGAGCGTTTCGAAAGCCCCGCCGAACGCCAGGAGAGCATCTGGCTGCCGGATTACCGGGCAGTGATCGATGCCAAGGTGCTGCCGGGCATGGAGAAGGACGAAGCCTCGGACCTGGCCTACGATCCGCAGTCCAAAACCCTGTTTTCAGTCATGGGCAATAAACCGTTCCTGGTCCAGCTGACGTTGCAGGGTGACGTGCTGCGCAAGATGCCGCTGGTGGGCTGGAGCAACCCGGAAGGCGTGACTGTAATGGGCAACGGTCTGCTGGCCATCGTCGATGAGCGCAAACACATGCTTTCCATCGTCAAGGTCGATGCCGATACCCGCGAGCTGAACATCGCCGACTTCCCGAAATACGACCTCGGCCCTTCGAAAGACCAGAACAAGGCGTTCGAAGCCATCGTCTGGGATTCGCGCAATCAACAAATGTTGCTGGGTGAAGAGCGTCCTCCGGCGTTGTTCACCTGGAAAAGCAACGATGGCCAGACACTCACCGGTGACAAGCAGAAACTCACCAGTGATGAACTGGACATCCGCAACCTCTCGGCGCTGGCCATCGACCCGCACACCGGGCACACCCTGGTGCTGTCTGCCGACTCCCATTTGTTGCTGGAGCTGGACGAGAAGGGTGAGCAGGTTAGCTTCATGACCTTGCTGGGCGGCTTCAATGGTTTGAAGAAAACCATTCCTCGCGCCGAAGGCGTGACCATGGACGATGCGGGCACGCTGTACCTGGTGAGCGAGCCGAACCTGTTCTATCGCTTCGAAAAGCAGAAATAAGCCTGCCGTGAGGGTGGCGCGCGGTCACCTGTTGGGGTACACCTGCGGGGCCGCGGCCACTGGCCATTAAGCTTCAGTTCAGACAGCCGTGGTATTTCATCCGCCCGCCCTGATTCCGAGCTTGCCCGAATGCGCCGACTTGCCCGCCCCAAACCCCTGATTCTGATCCTGTCGGTCATTGCGTTGATCGCGCTGGTTGCGGCCGGCCAGTACCTGCGCCTGTTCGAACGCGCCTGGTTCAACCTGCATACCCTTTGGCAGCCTATGAATAGTCAGTCCATCGCTCTGGATCAGTACCAGGTAGCGGTCGAGGCGCGAGTCATTGAGGGGCTGGACGACGATGTTTCGGCGCTGACCTTCGATCCGGTGCGCAAAAGCCTGTTCACCGTCACCAACAAAAACTCAGAGCTTATCGAACTGTCGCTGGACGGCCAGATTACTCGACGCATTGCGTTGGTCGGGTTTGGCGATCCGGAAGCCGTGGAATTCATCAGCGCCGACACGTACGTGATCACTGACGAGCGCGAGCAGCGGCTGATCAAGATTCACCTGGAAAAGGACACAACGTTCCTCGACGCAGCGGATGCCGAGCAGATGACCCTTGGCGTGCACATGAGCGGCAACAAGGGCTTCGAAGGCCTGGCCTACGACTCGGTGGGCAAACGGTTGTTCGTCGCCAAGGAGCGCGACCCGATGTTGATCTACGAAGTGCAGGGCTTTCCCCATTACAACCCGGAAAAATCTTACGCGGTGCACGTAGTGAACAACCCCAAGCGCGATGCCGGGATGTTCGTGACGGACCTGTCGAGCCTGCAATACGACGAGCGCAGCGGCCATTTGCTGGCGTTGTCGGATGAGTCGCGGTTGATTCTGGAACTCGATGTCGACGGGCGACCGCTGAGCACCCTGTCACTGAGCAAGGGGCGTCAGGGGTTGCAGAAGACAGTGCCGCAAGCGGAAGGGATCGCCATGGATGACGACGGTACGATGTACCTGGTGAGCGAGCCGAACCTGTTCTACGTCTTCAAAAAACCAGCACAACCCTAACAAACACCCCAAAACACTGTGGGAGCGAGCTTGCTCGCGATAGTGGTCTGTCATTCAACATCTCTGTCGACTGACATGGCCTCATCGCGAGCAAGTTCGCTCCCACAGGTTTTGCAGTGTTCTTGGGTTTACAGGGCGCGCAGGGTTTTCACGCCTTCGCTGGTGCCCAGCAGCAGCAAATCCGCCGGACGAGCCGCGAACAAACCGTTGGTGACCACGCCGACGATCGCATTGATCTGGGTCTCCAGCTCCACCGGGTTGGTGATCTGCATGTTGAACACGTCGAGGATGATGTTGCCGTTGTCGGTCAACACGCCTTCACGGTAAACCGGGTCGCCACCGAGCTTCACCAGCTCGCGGGCCACGTGGCTGCGGGCCATCGGGATCACTTCCACCGGCAGCGGGAACGCGCCGAGCACCGGCACCAGTTTGCTGGCGTCGGCGATGCAGATAAAGGTCTTGGCCACGGCCGCCACAATCTTCTCGCGGGTCAGGGCTGCGCCACCGCCCTTGATCAGGTTCAGGTGCTCGTCGCTTTCATCGGCGCCGTCGACGTAGAACTCCAGGTCGCTGACGGTGTTCAGCTCATACACCGGAATGCCGTGGCCCTTGAGGCGGGCAGCGGTGGCTTCGGAACTGGCGACCGCGCCGTCGAACGCGCCTTTGTGCTTGGCCAGTGCATCGATGAAGCAGTTGGCGGTGGAGCCGGTGCCGACCCCGACGATGCTCTTGTCGTCGAGTTTCGGGAGGATGAAGTCGACGGCGGCCTGAGCCACTGCCTGTTTGAGTTGATCCTGGTTCATGCGGGCTCCGAAGCGGGCAAGGGGGGAACGGAAAGGCCGGCATTATAGCCCCATGCCGAGTTAAAACCTCTTGATTCGTGTGGTCGCTCAGGCAAAAGCCGGGTTAGACTCCTTGGCCCTGCCCAACCCGCTCAGTGATGCTTTCCGATGCTCGAACAGTACGTCAAAAAGATCCTCACCTCGCGCGTTTATGACGTTGCCGTAGAAACCCCATTGCAGACTGCCCGCCAGCTCTCCGAGCGGCTGGGCAACAGTATTTGGCTCAAGCGCGAAGACTTGCAGCCGGTGTTCTCGTTCAAGATTCGTGGCGCCTACAACAAGCTGACTCAGCTCAGTGATGAAGAGCGCGCTCGCGGCGTGGTCACCGCTTCAGCGGGTAATCACGCACAAGGCCTGGCCCTGGCGGCGAAAGTGTTGGGCGTGAAAGCGACCATCGTGATGCCCAAGACCACCCCGGAAATCAAAGTCGAAGGCGTGCGTTCCCGTGGCGGCAAAGTGGTGCTGCACGGGGATTCGTTCCCGGAAGCCCTGGCCTACTCGCTGAAACTGGTCGACGAAAAAGGCTACGTCTACATCCACCCTTACGACGATCCCCACACCATTGCCGGGCAGGGCACGGTGGCGATGGAGATTCTGCGCCAGCACCCTGGCCGTCTGGACGCGATCTTCGTCCCGGTGGGCGGTGGCGGATTGATCGCCGGGATCGCGGCGTACGTGAAGTACTTGCGACCTGAAATCAAAATCATCGGCGTCGAGCCGGACGATTCCAATTGCCTTCAAGCCGCCATGGCGGCCGGCGAGCGTGTGATCCTGCCGACCGTGGGCCTCTTCGCTGATGGCGTCGCAGTGGCGCAGATTGGTCAGCACACCTTTGATATCTGCAAAGACTATGTCGATGAAGTGATCACCGTCAGCACCGATGAAATCTGTGCGGCGATCAAGGATATCTACGACGATACCCGCTCGATCACTGAACCTGCCGGCGCATTGGGCGTGGCAGGGATCAAGAAATACGTCGAGCAACGCGGCGTCACCGGTCACACCTTTGTGGCCATCGACTCCGGCGCCAACGTCAACTTCGACCGCCTGCGCCACGTCGCCGAGCGCGCTGAACTGGGCGAGGGCCGCGAAGCGATTATCGCTGTGACGATTCCCGAGAAGCCGGGCAGCTTCAAGGCGTTCTGTGAAGCCATCGGCAAGCGTCAGATCACCGAATTCAACTACCGCTACAACACCGGCAGCGAGGCGCACATCTTTGTTGGCGTGCAGACGCACCCGGAAAACGATCCGCGCAGTGCGCTGCTGGCCAGCCTGACCGAGCAGGGTTTCCCGGTGCTCGACCTGACCGACAACGAGTTGGCCAAGTTGCACATCCGCCACATGGTTGGCGGCCGTGCGGCTCATGTGGTTGATGAAGTGATTCTGCGCTTCGAATTCCCGGAGCGTCCGGGCGCGCTGTTCAACTTCCTCAACAAGCTCGGCGGGCGCTGGAACATCTCGATGTTCCACTACCGCAACCATGGCGCCGCGGATGGTCGTGTGGTCGCGGGCCTGCAAGTGCCTCACGATGAACGCCACCTGGTGCCCGCAGCGCTGGAAGAAATCGGCTACCCGTACTGGGACGAAAGTGACAACCCGGCCTATCAGCTGTTTCTCGGCTGAGCGGCTACGCTGATGGCCAAGCCATAAGGAAATTGAACAATGGAAACGTTAACCGCCCTGAAAGTCGCTCATATGGTGGCGACGGTGTTGCTGCTGGTCAGCGCACTGGGTCTGGCGATCTGGGTCTGGCGTACACGCCGTAATGGTGACGCAACGGCTCACGCACGCACGTTGCAGCGCCCGCGGGTGTTTATCTGGCTGGTGATGGGGCTGGCGCTACTGAGCATGCCGTTTACCGGCTGGTGGATGGTGCATCTGGTGGGCTGGCCGTTGGGGCAGACCTGGTTGTTGGCGTCCAGTGTGCTTTACACCGTCGCGGCGTTGGGCTGGTTCTGGTTGCTGGTGCGGCTTAACAAACTGCGCATCGTTCCGGGTGGCAACGGCAAGTTCACCTTTGCCTTGGCGTTGTTCAGTTTTGTCTGCTTTATCGCCATTGCGGGGTTGATGGGCGCCAAGCCTGTTTAAGGCTTTGGACCGAGTCGGCCCCATCGCGAGCAAGCTCGTTCCCACATTGGATTTGTGATCGACGCGAATCCCTGTGGGAGCGAGCTTGCTCGCGATGGCGATTTCAATCGCGCAACGACATCACCGGCCAACTACGCTTCTCGGCTTCGGCACGCAGATTCGGGTCCGGATCGACAGCCACTGGATGCGTCACCCGCTCCAGCAACGGAAAATCATTCATCGAGTCGCTGTAGAAATAGCTGTCCTCCAACGAATACCCGGTCTCTTCCAGCCAGCGATTCAACCGCGTCACCTTGCCTTCACGGAAGCACGGCACGTCGGTGCTGCGCCCGGTGTAGCGGCCATCAACCATTTCACATTCCGTGGCGATCAGGGTTTCGACGCCCAGACGCTGGGCAATCGGCCCGGTGACAAAACGGTTGGTCGCGGTGATGATCACCAGTTTGTCGCCGGCCTCGCGGTGCTTGGCCAGTAGTTCGAGACCCTTGGGCAACACAATCGGCTCAATGCAGTCGCGCATGTAATCCTGGTGCCATTGATCCAGTGTGGCCATCTCGGTGCGGCCGAGGACTTCCAGGCAGAAGTTCAGGTAGGCGTCGTTATCCAGCTTGCCGGCCAGGTAATCCTGATAGAACTCATCGTTGCGCGCCTTGTAGGCGACGGCGTCGAGGAAGCCGCGTTCGCACAGGTAATCGCCCCAGGCGTGGTCACTGTCACCGCCCAAGAGCGTGTTGTCCAAGTCGAATAAAGCCAGCCGCATTGCAGTTACTCGCTGAAAAGTCTGTAGAAAGGCGTCCAGAATACGGACTTTTCACAAGAGTGCACATAAGGTAGGTCGGCTCGTTGCTGCTTTCACAACCTTTGTGGAACAATGCGGCGACATGCGTTTGCGAGGTTGTTGCCGTGATCGACCCCGATGGTTTCCGCCCCAATGTCGGGATCATTCTCACGAATGATGCCGGACAGGTGCTATGGGCTCGCCGTATCAATCAAGATGCCTGGCAGTTTCCACAGGGCGGGATCAACCCCCAGGAGACGCCGGAAGACGCCTTGTACCGCGAGTTGAACGAAGAAGTGGGGCTTGAGCGCGAAGATGTTGAAATTCTCGCCTGCACCCGGGGCTGGTTGCGCTATCGTTTGCCGCAACGTCTGGTCCGCACGCACAGCCAACCGCTGTGCATCGGCCAGAAACAAAAATGGTTTCTCCTGCGCCTGGTCTCCAACGAGCAGCGGGTGCGGATGGATTTGACCGGTAAACCGGAATTCGATGGCTGGCGCTGGGTCAGTTATTGGTATCCGTTGGGCCAGGTGGTGACATTCAAGCGCGAAGTGTATCGACGCGCTCTCAAAGAGCTTGCCCCGCGCCTTTTATCGCGCGACTGACGACGGAGTTCGACCCCGAGCCATGCTCAATACGCTGCGCAAGATCGTCCAGGAAGTTAACTCCGCCAAGGATCTCAAGGCGGCGTTGGGGATTATTGTGTTGCGCGTCAAAGAGGCCATGGGCAGCCAGGTCTGCTCGGTCTACCTGCTTGATCCTGAGACCAACCGCTTCGTGCTGATGGCCACCGAGGGCTTGAACAAGCGCTCGATCGGCAAAGTCAGCATGGCACCCAACGAAGGTCTGGTCGGCCTGGTCGGCACGCGTGAAGAACCCCTGAACCTCGAAAACGCCGCGGATCACCCGCGCTACCGCTACTTCGCCGAGACCGGTGAAGAGCGCTATGCCTCATTCCTCGGGGCTCCGATCATTCACCACCGCCGCGTCGTCGGCGTGTTGGTCATTCAGCAAAAAGAACGTCGCCAGTTCGACGAAGGTGAAGAAGCCTTCCTCGTGACCATGAGCGCGCAGCTCGCCGGCGTTATCGCCCACGCCGAAGCCACCGGTTCGATCCGGGGCCTGGGCCGTCAGGGCAAGGGCATTCAGGAAGCCAAGTTCATCGGCGTACCGGGTTCGCCGGGTGCGGCGGTCGGTACCGCGGTGGTCATGCTGCCGCCAGCCGATCTGGACGTGGTGCCCGACAAGACCATCACCGACATCACCGCCGAACTTGGGTTGTTCAAGACCGCCATCGAAGGCGTGCGCGCCGACATGCGCGCCTTGTCCGCCAAGCTGGCGAACCAGTTGCGCCCGGAAGAGCGTGCGCTGTTCGATGTCTACTTGATGATGCTCGACGATGCCTCGCTGGGCAGCGAAATCACCACCGTGATCAAGACCGGTCAGTGGGCCCAGGGCGCGTTGCGTCAGGTGGTCACCGAACACGTCAACCGTTTCGAATTGATGGACGACGCCTACCTGCGTGAGCGCGCTTCCGACGTCAAAGACCTCGGCCGGCGTTTGCTGGCTTATCTGCAGGAAGAGCGTCAACAGACCCTGGTTTACCCAGACAACACCATCCTGATCAGTGAAGAACTGACGCCGGCGATGCTCGGCGAGGTGCCGGAAGGCAAGCTGGTCGGTCTGGTCTCGGTACTCGGTTCCGGCAACTCCCACGTGGCGATCCTGGCGCGAGCCATGGGTATCCCGACGGTGATGGGCCTGGTCGACCTGCCGTATTCGAAAGTCGACGGCATCCAGATGATCGTCGACGGCTACCACGGGGAGGTCTACACCAACCCGAGTGACGTGCTGCGCAAGCAGTTCGCCGAAGTGGTCGAGGAAGAGAAACAACTGTCCCTCGGGCTGGATAAGCTGCGCGACTTGCCGTGCGTGACCCTCGATGGCCACCGCATGCCGCTGTGGGTCAACACCGGCCTGCTGGCGGACGTGGCGCGAGCGCAGAAGCGTGGCGCTGAAGGCGTTGGCCTGTACCGCACCGAAGTGCCGTTCATGATCAACCAGCGCTTCCCGAGCGAAAAAGAGCAACTGGCGATTTATCGCGAGCAGCTCGCCGCTTTCCACCCGCAACCGGTGACCATGCGCAGCCTGGACATCGGCGGTGACAAGTCGCTGTCGTATTTCCCGATCAAGGAAGACAACCCGTTCCTCGGCTGGCGCGGTATTCGCGTCACGCTCGACCACCCGGAAATCTTCCTGGTGCAGACCCGCGCCATGCTCAAGGCCAGCGAAGGCTTGAACAACCTGCGGATTCTGCTGCCGATGATCTCCGGCACCCACGAGCTGGAAGAAGCCCTTCACTTGATTCACCGGGCCTGGGGCGAAGTCCGCGACGAAGGCTGCGATGTGCCTATGCCGCCGATCGGCGTGATGATCGAAATTCCGGCGGCGGTTTATCAGACCAAGGAACTGGCGCGGCAAGTGGATTTCCTGTCGGTCGGCTCCAACGACCTGACCCAGTACTTGCTGGCCGTGGATCGAAACAACCCGCGGGTAGCCGACCTCTACGACTACCTGCACCCAGCGGTGCTGCAAGCCCTTCAGAGCGTGGTGCGTGATGCCCATGCCGAAGGCAAGCCAGTGAGTATCTGCGGTGAGATGGCCGGCGATCCGGCAGCGGCGGTGCTGTTGATGGCGATGGGCTTCGACAGTCTGTCGATGAACGCCACCAATTTGCCGAAAGTGAAGTGGATGTTGCGTCAGATCAACCTGAGCAAGGCCAAGGAATTGCTCGCCGAGCTGATGACCATCGACAACCCGCAAGTTATCCACAGCTCGCTGCAACTCGCGCTGAAGAACCTTGGGTTGGCGCGGATGATTAATCCGGCTTCGGTTAAGACCCTCTAAACCTGGTGCGACTCTAAAATCGACCCCTCACCCCAGCCCTCTCCCCATGGGGGAGAGGGGGAAAGGGAGCCGATCTCCATGCTGTTCAAACCTGAGTTCGGCTCGATATCTCAGGTCGATGTAGCTCGAAAAAACACCTCGGTCAGTCCCCTCTACCCCTTGGGGAGAGGGTTAGGGTGAGGGGTGGTTCTAACTGACACCCCACAAATCTAAACTCGTACTTCCACCTCCCCCAAATGCCCCCCATACGGCCCAAAACTCCGCTCAACCATCCACCGCGTCCCATCCGCCTGAACAATCAACGCCGTACTCGCTCGCGTCCCATAAGTCGGACTGGCAATAAACACACTCGACAGCAACGTCTCGGTGGCCAACCCGACCCCGGTATCCGGCAGTTCGGCAAATGGCGCCGTCAGCGGATCATTCAGCAACGCCAATAAAGCCTGGGGTTGCGGATCGTCCAGCACTTCCTCCAGCGCTGCCCGCGCCTTGAGCAGTTTCGGCCACGGCGTATCCAGCCCCGCGTTCGACAACCCGTAAACCCCCGGTGGCAGCATCACCGCCTCAGTCTCCCGGGCATTGAAGTGCCACAGTTCGTTGGCGTTACCGATCAGCAGATTAAATCCGGAATATTCCAGCGAACGTGCAACAACGTCGCTCAAATAGTCATCTATCGGCATATCCCCGCCAAGAAATCGCGCCACCAGATCCCCTCGCGACTTGCGTGCGGGAGGCTGATGCGGATCGCGGATATTGGTCAGCGCGGCGAAGCGTCCATTGGCGCCAACACCGAGCCAGGTGCCCCCGGCCTCCAGGTCGCGACCGGCATGCACGTGCGGTGCTTCGGGCCATTGCGCCAGCGGCAGGCTGGGCCGGGCATAGAATTCGTCGCGGTTGGCCGCCACGATCAGCGGCTGGGCGTGACCCGGTCGCCAAGCGAAAACAATCAGGCACATAAGGTAGTCCTTGTGTGTTTTCTGCCCACTCTACTCAGTCATCGTGTGGGTATCCATCGCCATCCAGTGGAGCTTGAGGCCATGCATCCGTTACCATGCCGCTCTCATTTGGGGATGCGCATGGAATTTCTGCTCTATCTGGCGCTCGGCGCCTGTGCAGGTGTGCTGGCCGGGCTGTTCGGGGTCGGCGGCGGGATCATTATCGTTCCGGTGCTGGTCTACAGTTTCAAGCTGCAAGGGTTCGATCCGTCGATCCTCACGCACCTGGCGGTCGGCACGTCCCTGGCGACGATCATATTTACCTCGGTCAATGCGATCCGCGAACATCACCGTCGCGGTGCCGTGCGTTGGCCGATTTTTGCCTGGATGACGCTCGGTATTCTCATTGGTGCCGGTTTCGGCGCGCTGACGGCTGAAGCGATCTCCGGCCCCAACTTGCAGAAAATCATTGGCGTCTTCGCGCTGGTCATCGCTGCGCAACTGGCACTGGATTTCAAACCCAAGGCCAGCCGAATGGTGCCGGGTAAAGTCGGTCTGACCGTGGCCGGCAGTGTGATTGGCTGGGCCTCGGCGATTTTCGGGATTGGCGGCGGCTCGCTGACGGTGCCGTTCCTGACCTGGCGCAGCGTACCGATGCAGCAAGCCGTGGCGACTTCATCCGCCTGCGGTCTGCCGATTGCGTTGTCCAGTGCGTTATTTTTCATGATTCTGGGCTGGCACGATCCATCGCTGCCGGCCCATAGTCTCGGTTTTATTTATTTGCCGGCGTTGCTGGGGATCGCCCTGACCAGCATGTTCTTCGCCCGCCTCGGCGCACGACTGGCCCACAGCCTGTCGCCGAAGTTGCTGAAAAGACTGTTCGCCGCTTTGCTGTTCTGCGTGGGCCTGAATTTCTTGCTCTGACGTGTACCGCAATCCTGACTTAATCCTGGCGTGACAGCGTCGCCCGGGAATTTTGAAAGTTTCAACTCTAACAAGGAGTCGCAATGCTGCCTTACCCGCAGATCGACCCGGTGGCCTTGGCCATCGGTCCGCTGAAAATCCACTGGTACGGCTTGATGTACCTGATCGGCATCGGCGGCGCCTGGCTGCTGGCATCGCGTCGGCTGAACCGCTTCGACCCGACCTGGACCAAGGAGAAACTCTCCGACATGGTGTTCTGGATGTCGATGGGCGTCATCGTCGGTGGTCGCTTGGGTTATGTGCTGTTTTACGACCTGAGCGCCTACATCGCCAACCCGCTGTTGATCTTTGAAGTGTGGAAGGGCGGCATGTCGTTCCACGGCGGGTTCATCGGCGTGATGTTGGCCGCGTTGTGGTTCGGTAAAAAGAACGGCAAGTCGTTCTTCCAGCTGATGGATTTCGTCGCGCCAATGGTGCCGATCGGTCTGGGCGCCGGACGTATCGGCAACTTCATCAACGCTGAGTTGTGGGGCAAGGCCACCGATGTGCCGTGGGCGATGGTCTTCCCGACCGATCCGGCGCAACTGGCGCGTCACCCGTCGCAGCTGTACCAGTTCGCCCTCGAGGGCGTCGCGCTGTTCGCCATTCTCTGGTTGTACTCGCGCAAGCCGCGGCCGACCATGGCGGTGTCCGGGATGTTCGCGCTGTTCTATGGCATCTTCCGTTTCATCGTCGAATTCGTCCGGGTGCCGGACGCGCAACTGGGCTATCTGGCCTGGAACTGGCTGACCATGGGTCAGGTACTGTGCGTACCGATGATCGTCGGCGGTTTGTACTTGATCTGGCTGGCGTATCACCGTGCACCGGCGGCTCCAGCGGCGGCCGTATAAATTCGAACCCCGGGGCGACGGTCCCGGGTTCAAGGACACAGGTAACTCATGAAGCAATATCTCGAACTGGTCGCCCACGTCATCAAGAACGGCACCAAGCAAGCCAACCGCACTGGCGTGAACACCATCAGCTTCCCTGGCGCGATGCTGCGTTATGACCTGAAGGAAGGTTTCCCGGCGATCACCACGCGCAAGATGGCCTTCAAATCGGCCGTCGGCGAGATGTGTGGTTTTCTGCGCGGGGTGAACAACGCTGCCGAGTTCCGTGCCTTGGGCTGCAAGGTCTGGGATCAGAACGCCAACGAAAACGCCCAGTGGCTGGCCAACCCGTTCCGTCAGGGCGAAGACGACCTCGGCGAGATCTACGGCGTGCAATGGCGCAAATGGCCGGCGTACAAGCAGATCCCGGTCAGCAACCAGGCGGCCATCGAGCAGACCCTGAGCCAAGGTTATCGTCAGATTGCCGAAGGCGAAGAAGACGGCCAGGCCTACGTGGTGCTGTACAAGGCGATCGACCAGATCCGCCAGTGCATCGACACCATCATCAAGGATCCGGGCAGTCGCCGTATCCTGTTCCACGGCTGGAACGTGGCTCAACTTGATGAAATGGCCCTGCCGCCGTGCCACTTGCTGTACCAGTTCCACCCGAATGTGGAGACCAAAGAGATCTCTTTGACTCTGTACATCCGCTCCAATGATTTGGGCCTGGGCACGCCGTTCAACCTCACCGAAGGCGCCGCGCTGCTGAGCCTGATCGGTCGCCTGACCGGTTACACGCCGCGCTGGTTCACCTATTTCATCGGTGATGCACACGTCTACGAAAACCACTTGGACATGCTGAATGAACAGCTCAAGCGCGAGCCGTTCCCGATGCCGAAACTGGTGATTAGTGATCGTGTGCCGGAATTTGCCAAGACCGGTGTGTATCAGCCGGAGTGGCTGGAGTTGATCGAGCCGAGCGATTTTTCGCTGGAAGGCTACGAGCACCACGCCCCAATGACCGCGCCGATGGCGGTCTGAAGAACCACGCAATACCCCTGTAGGAGTGAGGCTGCTCGCGATGACGTCGGCACATCCAATATCGATGTGACTGAACAATCGCTATCGCGAGCAGGCTCACTCCTACATTTTGATTTGTGGTGTTCTTAATGCCCGTGACTGCGGCCGACATGGGAATGCTCAACCTCCGTCGCCACAACCCCGCCACTCACCTCCAATCGCTGCAAAATCCCGCACTGATCGATATCCGGCCCTTCGCTGCAACGTTGGCGCAGGTCGAGCAGTTGTGTCTGCAACGCCAGCAACCCATCAATCCGCGCCTTCACGTGATGAATGTGTTCGTCGATCAGCGCATTCACGCTTTCGCACTGATCCTGCGGGCTGTCGCGCAGGGCCAGCAGGCTGCGGATTTCTTCCAGAGTCATGTCGAGGGTTCGGCAGTTGCGGATGAAGGTCAGGCGCTCGGCGTGGGCCTGGGTGTAGACGCGGTAGTTGCCGTCGCTGCGGGCCGGCTCCGGCAGCAGGTTTTCACGCTCGTAGTAGCGGATGGTTTCCACGGCGCAGTCGGTGAGTTTGGCCAGTTCTCCGATCTTCATGACGGCAATCTCCAAATAGGTGCTTGACCCTATAGTGGCTACAGGGTCTTTACTTGGCAACAGGCACCTTTCCGGACGCGACCCAATGAGCGATTCCCTTCACACGAACAAACCCGAGGCTGATCACGATCACGATCACGATCACAGCCACAAGCTGCAGCCTGTACAGAAGCATGACCACAGCGGCCACGGGGATTCCTGCTGTTCGTCCAAAGTGGCGGCGCCGTCGCTGATCAAGTTGAGCGAAACCCCAACGGCCGGTGCGCGACTGAGCAGCTTCCGCATCGACGCCATGGATTGCCCGACCGAGCAGACGCTGATCGAGAACAAACTCGGCAAGCTCGTGGGCGTGCAGCAACTGGAATTCAACCTGATCAACCGCGTGCTGGGCGTCACCCATGACCTGCCGAGCACCGCGCCGATCATCGACGCCATCAAGTCCCTCGGCATGCAGGCCGAGCCGCTGGAGCAGGGCGTTGAACCGCCAGCGCCGGCCCCCGAGAAAAAGCCCTGGTGGCCCTTGGCGCTGTCCGGTATCGGTGCACTCGCCGCCGAAGTGATCCACTTCACCAACGCCGCGCCGAACTGGGTGGTGGCGGTTATCGCGCTGATCTCGATCCTCAGCGGCGGCCTCGGCACCTATAAAAAGGGTTGGATCGCACTTAAAAACCTCAACCTGAACATCAACGCGCTGATGAGCATCGCGGTGACCGGCGCGATCCTGATCGGTCAGTGGCCGGAAGCGGCGATGGTGATGTTCCTGTTCACCGTAGCCGAGTTGATCGAAGCCAAGTCGCTGGACCGGGCACGCAACGCCATTGGCGGTCTGATGCAGATGACCCCCGAACAGGCCACGGTGCTGCAGGCCGATGGCAGTTGGGTCGAGCGGGACGTCAAAGCGATCGAGTTGGGCGCGCGAGTGCGGGTGCGTCCCGGCGAGCGAATCGGTCTGGACGGTGAAGTGGTATCGGGCAGTTCAACCATCGATCAGGCGCCGATCACCGGTGAAAGCCTGCCAGTTGAGAAGACTGTCGGTGATAAGGTTTTCGCCGGCACCATCAACCAGGCCGGTTCCCTGGAGTACTCGGTAACCGCAGCGGCCAACAACTCGACCCTGGCGCGAATCATCCACGCCGTGGAACAGGCTCAGGGCGCGCGGGCACCGACCCAGCGTTTCGTCGACAGCTTCTCGAAGATCTACACCCCGGCGGTGTTCATCCTGGCCCTCGCGGTGGCGGTGATTCCTCCACTGTTTATGGGTGCGCTGTGGTTCGACTGGATCTACCGGGCATTGGTGTTGCTGGTGGTCGCTTGCCCATGTGCACTGGTGATTTCTACGCCAGTGACCATCGTCAGCGGCCTCGCGGCAGCGGCGCGCAAAGGCATTCTGGTGAAGGGCGGCGTTTATCTGGAGGGCGGTTACAAGCTCGATTACCTGGCTTTGGACAAGACCGGCACGATCACGCACGGCAAACCGGTGCAGACCGATTACCTGTCGCTTGATCCAACCGCTGACGAGTCGGCCCCGGCGATTGCAGCGGCGCTGGCCGGTCGCTCCGATCACCCAGTGTCCTTGGCCATCGCCAACGCGGCTGTGGATAAACAACTCGCACCGCTGATTGTGGATAACTTTGAGGCGCTGGCCGGTCGCGGTGTACGCGGCGAAATCAATGGTCAGGTTTACCACTTGGGCAACCACCGGTTAGTGGAAGAACTGAACCTGTGCTCGCCCGAACTGGAAGAGAAGCTGTTCGCGCTGGAGAAGCAGGGCAAGTCCGTGGTGCTGCTGCTCGACAAGTCCGGTCCATTGGCGCTGTTCGCCGTGGCCGACACCGTGAAAGAGTCCAGCCGCGAAGCAATCCAGCAACTGCACGACCTGGGCATCAAAACCCTGATGCTGACCGGCGATAACGTCCACACCGCTCAGGCGATTGCCGCGCAAGTCGGCATCGACGAGGCCAAGGGCGATCTACTGCCGACCGACAAGCTGCAAGCCATCGAAGCCCTTTATGCACAGGGCCATAACGTCGGCATGGTCGGCGACGGCATCAACGACGCCCCGGCGCTGGCGCGAGCCGAGATCGGTTTTGCCATGGCGGCGGCGGGCACCGATACCGCCATCGAAACCGCCGATGTCGCCCTGATGGACGACGATCTGCGCAAGATCCCGACCTTCATCCGGCTGTCACGGCAAACCTCAAGCATCCTCAAACAGAACATTGCCCTGGCATTGGTCATCAAAGCGATCTTTCTTGGGGTAACCTTCGCCGGGATCGCCACCATGTGGATGGCGGTGTTCGCCGACATGGGCGTGAGCCTGTTGGTGGTGTTTAACGGTTTGCGCCTGTTGCGCAAATAAGCGATGAGGAAAGGGCGTGCTGAGTGCCGAGCTGAAGGCGTTTTACATGGTTGCCCGTCTGGGCAGCATTACCCTGGCGGCGAAAAAACTCGGCCTGAGCCAACCCACGGTGACGACGCAGATTCGCAATCTGGAAAGTCAGTACTCGGTCGAGCTGTTCTACCGTGGCGGCCGCCGCCTCAGCGTCAGCGATGAAGGCGCGCGGTTGCTGCCGATGGTCAAGGTGCTGTTGCAGCAGGAAGCCGACATCGAGTTTTTCCTGCGCAACAGCGGCCAGGTTCAAGGCACGTTGCGCATTGCGGCCACGGCGCCTTATTACATCCTCGATCTGGTGAAGACCTTTCGCGAGCGCTTGCCACAGGTGGAAGTGTCGGTGGAAATCGGCAACTCCCAGCAGGTGCTTGAAGCGCTGGAGGATTACCGGGTCGATGTCGCGGCGTCGTCGCAGTTACTGGAGGATGCGCGGCTGATTCGTCGGGTGCTCGGCAGCGATCCGCTGGTGCTGGCGGTGCATCGCAATCATCCGCTGGCGGTCCACGACCATGTGCCGCTCAGTGCATTGGCCGGGCATACGTTATTGATGCGCGAAACGGGTTCGACCACTCGACGTCTGACCGAAGAATTGCTGGCCAGCGCCGGGGTGAGTTTCGGTCCGCTGCTGGAGATTGGCAGCCGTGAATCGATCCGTGAGGCGGTGTTGCGCAACATCGGCATCAGCATCATTGCCCGACAGGAAGTGCCGCATGATCCGCAACTGCGCGTGCTGACCATCGAGAATGCGCCGCAGATCCCCGAGTATTTGTACTGCCTCAAAGAGCGAAAAGGCGCGCGGCTGCCGGCGGCGTTTCTCGGCCTGGCGCAGGAAATGGCCCCAGCCTGAAGTCTTGTGCTGACTGAACTGACGCCATCGCGAGCAGGCTCGCTCCCACAGGTGACCGCATTCCCCTGTGGGAGCGAGCCTGCTCGCGATAGCGTCAGTCCGGGCAACCCAAATCCTTGAATACCACTATCAACCGTTTTTGCCTCACTGCCACATGACGGACGCATTACAAATCTAGGATGGCCTTCATCTGCTTGATGAGGCCTGTCCATGAACCACTCGATCGCAACTGCCCTGACCAACCCCGGCGCCCCGATGAAAGTGCGCGGCGTGCAGAAACGCTTCGGCGCCTTCACCGCGCTGGATAACGTTTCCCTCGACGTGGCGGCCGGTGAACTGGTGTGTCTGCTTGGTCCGTCGGGCTGTGGCAAAACCACCTTGCTGCGCTGCATCGCCGGTCTTGAGAAGCAGGACAGCGGCGAGTTGTACCTCGGCGATCGCGACGTTTCCCACCTGGCACCCCAGGCTCGGGACTACGGCATTCTGTTTCAGTCCTACGCGCTGTTCCCCAATCTCACCGTCGAAGCGAACATCGGCTACGGCCTCGCCGGCAGTGGTCGCGATGAAGTGCGCAAGCGTGTCGGTCAGATGTTGGAACTGGTCGGCCTGATCGGCAGTGAGAAAAAGTACCCCGGCCAATTGTCCGGCGGCCAACAGCAGCGCGTCGCACTGGCGCGGGCCCTGGCGCCGGCGCCTTCGTTGTTGCTGCTGGACGAACCGATGTCGGCCCTCGACGCCCGGGTTCGCGAGCATCTGTGCACCGAACTGCGCCAACTGCAGCGCAACCTCGGCATCACCACCCTGATGGTCACGCACAATCAGGACGAGGCCATGCTGATGGCCGACCGCATCGCCGTGATGAACAACGGCAAGGTCGAGCAATATGCTACGCCACAGGAAATCTACGACCGCCCGGCGACACCGTTTGTGGCGGAGTTCGTCGGTCAGGGCAACTGGCTGCCATTCCAGCGCAGCAGCGACAGCCATGCGCAAGTTGGCGGAATGAACGTGCGCCTGGCCGCCGATTCGGGCAACGCCGCATCGGGTCGTCTGTTCTGCCGCCCGGAAGCGATCAACGTCAACCCGCCCGTGCATGAAGAAAACCTGTTTCCGGCCAAGGTTCGCGAAATCACCTTCCTCGGCAACCGCTGCCGCATGAGCTTCGAACTCGATCAACTGCCGGGCCACGCATTGCTGGCGGAACTCGCGCCCGAAGCCATGCCGCGCCTTGGCGCGCAGCAGATCATGGTCGCCTTGCCACCGCGCAGCCTGCAGGTGTTTGCCTGATGAGCGCGAACCTCGCGCTGCCGATACCGCACAAGCAGGTTCGGCAGACCTCCCGTGCCGAGATCGGCGACCGGGTGTTCGTGGTCGGCGGCAAGGTCCTGTTGCTGGTGTTGCTCGGCCTTGCGGTGCTGATGCCGTTGCTGGCGATCTTCTGGCGCGGTTTCAGCGCTGAAGCCGGGCAGGGCGGCGGTCTGGTGGCCGCCCGTGAATTGGTGACCAGTGCCAATTTCCACTGGTTGCTCGGCAATAGCCTGAAAGTTTCCCTCAGCGTTGCGGCGATTGTCGTACCGCTGGCCTACCTGTTTGCCTACGCGCTGCAACGCACATTGATACCGTGCAAGGGCATCTGGCGCGGCATGTCGCTGTTGCCGCTGATGGCGCCGTCGATGTTGCCGGGCATTGCGCTGGTTTATCTGTTCGGCAACCAGGGCATGTTGCGCGGTTTGCTTTCGGACAATATCTACGGCTTCTGGGGGATTGTTCTCGGTGAGGTCATCTACACCTTCCCACACGCCTTGATGATTCTGCTGTCGGCGCTGTCCCTGGCGGATGCGCGACTGTTCGATGCCGCCTCCAGCATGGGCGCCAGTCCGGCGAAAGCTTTCCGCAGCATCACCTGGCCGGCAACCCGTCAGGCTGTGTTCGCGGCGTTCTGTCTGGTGTTCACCCTGACCATCACCGACTTCGGCGTACCCGTGGTGGTCGGTGGCGATTATCAGGTGCTGGCGCTGGAAGCCTACAAAGCCGTGGTCGGCCAGCAACAGTTCGGTCGCGGTGCGTTGATCGGCATGGTCCTGCTGCTGCCGGCGCTGTTCAGCTTCGGTGTCGACGCCTGGTTGCGTCGCCGTCACGGCGACTCCATGAGCGGCCGGGCGCAGGTCTTTCAACCGGCGCCGTCGAAACTGCGGGACGGCTGCTACCTGGCCATCGTGTTGCTGATCTGCGCGGTGTTGCTGCTGGTGTTCGGCATGGCGGTGTATTCGTCACTGGTGAAATTCTGGCCGTACAACCTGTCGCTCTCGCTCAATCATTACCAGTTCAACGACACGGCGGGCGGTGGCTGGCTGGCCTATGGCAACAGCGTGAAGATGGCGTTGTGCACGGCGCTGATTGGCAGCGTGCTGATCTTCACCGGCGCGTACCTGATGGAAAAAACCAAGGGCCAGCGCGGGCTGAATCTGACACTGCGCATGCTCAGTTTCGTACCGATGGCGGTGCCGGGGCTGGTGCTGGGCCTGGGTTACGTCTTCTTCTTCAACCTCACCGGCAACCCGCTGCATGTGCTCTACGGGACCATGACCCTGCTGGTGGTCTGCACCATTGCTCACTATTTGACCACCGCGCAAATGACCGCGACCACGGCGCTGCGCCAACTCGATGCCGAGTTTGAAGCCGCCGCGCTGTCGCTCAAGGCGCCGCTGTATCGGCATTACCTGCGCGTCACCGTGCCGATCTGCCTGCCGGCGCTGCTGGACATCGTGCGCTACCTGTTCGTCTCGGCCATGACCACCGTTTCGGCGGCGATCTTCCTCTACAGCCCCGACACCATTCTCGCGGCGGTGGCGGTGCTGAACATGGACGACGCTGGCAACGTCGGCGGCGCCGCAGCGATGTCGACCCTGATTCTGTTCACCTCGGCGGGCGTTTCCCTGCTGCTGGCCTGGGCCTCGCGCGGTTTGTTGCGTCGCTCCCAGGCCTGGCGGCAGACCGCGCCTGGCAATTGATTTCCAATCCCGCAAACCTCAACTCAAACAGGAAAAGATCATGTTCAAGCCTATGGCCCTGGCCGCTGCTGTCCTCACCGCTTTCAGCCTGAACGCCTTCGCGGCGAAAACCGAGTTGACGGTGTACACCGCCCTCGAAGCCGAACAACTGAAGACCTATAAAGAAGCCTTCGAAAAGGCCAACCCGGACGTCGAGATCAAGTGGGTGCGCGATTCCACCGGCATCATCACCGCCAAACTGCTGGCCGAAAAAGCCCGTCCGCAGGCTGACGCGGTGTGGGGCCTGGCGGCTTCAAGCCTGGCGATCCTCGACCAGCAAGGCATGCTGCAAAGCTACGCGCCGAAGGACCTGGGCAAAATCGGCGGTAACTACCGCGACGCCGCCAACCCGCCAGCCTGGGTTGGCATGGACGTCTGGGCCGCGACCATTTGCTTCAACACCGTCGAAGCCGAAAAGCAGGGCTTGAGCAAACCCGTGAGCTGGCAGGACCTGACCAAGCCTGAGTACAAAGGCAAGATCGTCATGCCGAACCCGGCCTCGTCTGGCACCGGTTTCCTCGACGTCAGCGCCTGGTTGCAAACCTTCGGCGAGAAGCAGGGCTGGCAGTACATGGACGACCTGCACCAGAACATCGGCCAGTACGTTCACTCCGGTTCCAAGCCGTGCAAGCTGGCGGCTTCGGGTGAGTTCCCGATCGGTATTTCTTTTGAATACCCGGCTGTTCAGCTGAAACGCCAAGGCGCACCGCTGGACATCATCCTGCCGAAAGAAGGCCTGGGCTGGGAGATCGAAGCCACCGCAGTAATCAAGGGCACACCGCACGAAGAAGCGGCGAAGAAACTGGCTGACTTCTCCGCCAGCCCCGCGGCGATGGAGCTTTATAAAGAGAACTTCGCCGTCCTCGCGCAACCGGGTATTGCCAAGCCGCAGACCGAATTGCCGGCAGATTACGAGCAGCGTTTGATCAAGAACGACTTTGCCTGGGCGTCGAAGAATCGCGACGAAATCCTCACCGAATGGCGCAAGCGCTATGACGGCAAGTCCGAGAAAGTGGCTGCCAAGTAAATCTTCGTAGGCTGACAGGGCCTCATCGCGAGCAAGCTCGCTCCCACAGGGGATGTGCGTCGATCACAAATCCAATGTGGGAGCGAGCTTGCTCGCGATAGCGGTCCTGAGTTCAGGACAAAACCCCATGACACAACACAACGACATGCTGATCGTAGGCGCCGGCATTCTCGGCCTGTCCCACGCTTACGCCGCCGCCAGGCGCGGTCTGAAAGTCACCGTTTTCGAGCGCAGCGAAACGCCCTTAGGCGCATCGGTGCGCAATTTCGGTCAGGCACTGGTCACCGGCCAACCACCGGGCCCGATGCTCGAACTAGCCAAAGCCAGTCGCGAGATCTGGGGCCAATGGGCGCAGCTCGCCGGTCTGCAACTCAAGCGCAACGGCTCGTACCTGTTTGCCCGCACCGAAGCCGAAGAACAGCTGCTGGAAGCCTTCTGCGCCGGTCGTGCCGTGGAGCACGGTTACCGCGTCGACCTGCTACGCGGCGCTGCATTGCGCGATTTGTACGGCGGCCAGTTCAGACATCATCGCGCGGCGTTACACGGTTTGGACGATCAGCAACTGTATTCCCGTGAAGCGATTCCAGCGCTGATCGACTACCTGCGCCGCGAACTCGGCGTCGCGTTTCACTTCTCCACACTCGTGCGCGACATCGAGCCCGGCCGCTTGCACAGCACCGCCGGCACCTTCAGTGCCGAACAGATCATCGTCTGTTCCGGCCACGATTATCAGACGTTGCTGGCCGAGCCGATCGCTGAACTCAACCCGCAAATCTGCCGCCTGCAAATGCTCCGCGCTCGACCGCAAATCAACCTCAACCTGCAACACGCGCTGCTCACCGGTTTGAGCTGCGTGCATTACGGCGCCTTCGCCGATCTGCCGGAAGCGGCGGCGGTGCAGGCGCAGATTCTGCGAGACGAACCGCACCTGCATGAAAACGGCATTCACCTGCTGATCAGCCCGACGCCTTACGGTGAGTTGATCATCGGCGATTCCCACCATTACGGTAGCGATCCATCACCGTTCAATGCTGAGCAGGTAGATGACTGGATGATTGAACTGGCCGAGCAGACATTGGGCTGCAAGGTACAGGTGGTCGAACGCTGGCAGGGCGTCTATGGTTCACGGGGACCGGGGCCGTTCTCCTTCCTGCGTCCGATGCCGGGTGTGAGCGTGGCACTGATGCACACCGGTGTCGGCATGAGCGTCGGGCCAGCGATGGCCGAACGTAACGTTGTGACCTTATTAGGAGACAGTTGATGGACCGCCATGAGCAAGTGATCGCCGAGGTGTTCGCGCTGTACGAGCGCTTTGGCGACAGCGATTACATCGGCGAGCCGGTGTCGCAGATCGAGCACATGTCCCAGGCCGCCGAACTGGCCATGGCCGAGGGCTTTGATGACGAAGTGGTGTTGGCCGCGTTCTTCCACGACATCGGCCATATCTGCGCCGAGAGCGCCGAGAACATGGGCGGCTTCGGCGTGGTCAGCCACGAACGCCTGGGCGCTGACTATTTGCGCCGCGCAGGTTTCAGCGAGCGGATGGCGCGGCTGGTGGAATACCACGTTCAGGCCAAGCGTTATCTGACACTTAAAGAACCGGGGTACTACGAGCGCTTGAGTGAAGCCAGTCGTCGAACCCTGGAATATCAGGGCGGTGTGATGACCGCGGAAGAGGCTGAAACCTTCGAGCAGGATCCGTTGTGCGAGGTCAGTCTGCGCATGCGCCAGTGGGATGAGTTGGCGAAGGAGATGGAGGTGCCGGTGATGGATCTGGAGGTGTTGAAGCGCAAAGCGGTCGGTCTATTGTCCCGCGAGGCGCAATGAGTTGTCTCACAGGCAATTGAGAAACGGCGGATGGATGGGCTTGCGATAACGGGTCAATCTGGGCTTTTCGCAAGGAAGCGCACGGATGCGTTATTTGAAAGTGATTGCACAGGATCGAAGCGGTCAGGGGGCGGCAGATACCGTTCATTTCCAGTTCTATGAAGATGAACAGTTGCAGCGTGAGGCGACGGAGTCGGATCGACAGCGGCTCAAGTCTTTCAGCAAAACCTATTTGAAATGCGCCTGGTTCAACGAGGGTGAAGGTGAGGAGCGGCACTTGCGCATCTTCTCGCAGAATCGTTCCGCTGATGGCAGCCCGGAAACAGTGCGGCTGCATTTTCACGAGGGACCGCTTATTGCCTATAAGGCTGCGGCCCACGATCTGGATAACGATGGTGGACTAGAGGTGATACTGAGTTCGGATGTGGACAATGACGGACGCTCGGATCGCACGGATCGAAGTCGTGTGACGGCGCTGGTGAAACAGTTTTTGAAGGTGGGGTGGTAGCGATCACTCCATGAAACCGGGTTGCGGCCTTCGCGAGCAAGCCCGCTCCCACACTGGATCTCGATACACCCCGGATCCCCTGTGGGAGCGGGCTTGCTCGCGAAGAGGCCGGCCCCGACACCACAGATCTAAAGCTGCTGTGCCAACACCTCAACCTGTTCCTGCCTTTCCGCCTGATTCAACTTCGGATGCGGATTAAGCGACGACCACTGCGGATGCGCCCGAGCCTTGTTCAGTGCCTCGGGCAGTTTGCCTTCGCGCCAGGATTTGTCCTGGGGTGTGGCGACCTGAATGCTGTCCATCGCCGCATGCCCACGCGCATTGAGCGCTTGCAGCAGTTGTCGCTGACGCAATGCCAACAGCCGCAGCACGCTGTCATCGACGGTCAGCTCTCGCTGGCCTTTGATCTTGCCCAGCAAGCGGCTGCCATAACTGCGCGCGGTTTGCAGGGCGCCGCCGGCAATTGCGCCGGCAAGTGCCGCTGCGCCGAGGGTCAGCCCGCCCACCAACAAATCGACCCCGGCCCCGGCTGCCGCGCCGGCCGCGATACCGCCACCGACTCGCACGCCGAGCTGTTTCAGGGTTTCCGGGTTGAACAGGTCGTCACCCCAGCGGCCATCGAGCAATGGCAGATCACTGGCCGCCGCGTCCTGCGGACGGAAGGCGTAGAGCTTGAGCAGCGCTTCGACGCAGCGTTGTTCCCGTTGTCGAACCGCTTTGCGCAGTTCGTTGATGGCTTGCTGTTCTTGCTCCGCTTCGCTGACCACGCTGCGTCGGCACGCGGCACAGTCGATCAATAATTCGGCAATCAGCCGCGCCGCACTTTGTTGCCGGGCCTGGCGTTGGGCTTGCTGATCGGCGATCAGGCGTTCCAGTTGCGGGCGGGCGTTTTCCAGCAGCAGGGCGAGGCTTTCATAGAGTCGACGTTCACCATCCTCCGGCGGTGCGACGCTGTCGAAACGCACCAAGGCGTGCAAGCCCAGACGCGCCAATGCTTCGCGCCAGTCCGGCTCGCGGTGGTTGGCGCTGCTGACAAAATTCAGCACCGGCAGCAGCGGTTTGCCGCAGCTGGCCAACACTTCCAGCTCGTCGCGGTACTTGGCCAGCACCGGTTCCCGGGCGTCGATCACGTAGAGACCGGCATCGCAGGTCAGCAATTGCCGCAGTACCTTGGCTTCCTGTTCGAAACGCTGCCGGGCTTCGCTGCCCTCAAGGAAACGCGCCAGACGCGCCGGGCCGTCGAGGCGTTCACCCGGTCGTTCCAGACGTTCGAGGTAGTCGAGCAGGGCGATGGCGTCTTCCAGGCCGGGAGTGTCGTAGAGGTCGAGCAAGGGCTCGCCGTCCACCGACAACCGCGCGCCTTCGACGTGTCGTGTGGTGCTGGGGCGATGGGAGACTTCGCCGAAACCGACATCGCGGGTCAGGGTGCGCAGCAATGAGGTTTTGCCGACGTTGGTGTGGCCGACTACCGCGAGCTTCAAGGGCGCTTTCCATGGATTAGTCATGACCGCTCTCCAGCCAGTTCAGCGGCGCGCAATCGGCGAACGGCAAGTCCAGCTGTTGCAGCGCCACGTGCCAGTCACCCAGCCTTTCGGCATCCAGCGCTTCGCCCGGCGGAGCTTGCAGCAGCCAGACGCGAGTGGCGCTGGCGCTGCGAGCCAGTTCGGCGATCAGTGCCAGACTGCCGCGGTCCGGCGAGCGGCGTGGATCGCAGGCGATGGCCAAACGGGCCGGGGGAAAGCGGCTCAGCTGTTCGAGAAGTTTGTTGCGCGATTCGCGACTGTCGAGAATCCCGGCGTTGCCCACGGTTTTCGGTAATTGCGGCGGCCAGGGGCGTTGATCGTCCAGCTCGATGGCGACTAACAACGCGCCATCGCTTTGCAGGTCGCTGACAGCGCTTTCAATACGATGCAATTGCTCTGGTGCAGCGTCGCTGATGCCGAGGCGTTCACTGGTCGGCATCAGCCGTTCGCGCAGTTGGGCATAACCGGGCAGGTTCAAATCCAGATGTAATGCCGCTTGCCCGGTTTTCCAGCGCCACAGGCAAAACAGCGCCAACAACAGTCGCGGCAAAACGCCGTAGACCACCAGCACGCCGACCAGCCATGTTGCCCAGGCCTGACGGGCGCTTTCGATGTTCAGCGCGGCATCGCCGCTGGCGCGAATCATCTCCACGGTCGGTACGTTGAAACCAAGCATGGCCGGCAGGGCGCCGAGGGCCTGGGTCATGGCGACGAAGGTGTCGCCGCCGAGGAGGGTGGTTTCCCAGACGAAGCCGTAACGCCGGGTCGCCATCAGCATCAACAGCATCACCAGCGCGCTGAGCATTGCGAGCAACCACAAACCGTTGACCAGCACGCCGACCGCCCAGCGATTGAGTTTCTGTCGTTGCAGCAGCAAGAGCAGGGCCGGCGCGAGTTGCGCGGCTTTGGCATCGCGAGCGAGTTTTTCGCTGAGCCATAACCATAAGCGGCCGAGGGTGGTGCCGTGTTCGCCAGCGAAGGCCAGGCCCAATGCCCAGCTCAGCAACAGAATCAGGTTCAGCCCGAGCAGACTGCCCAAGGCCCAGAACACATTCACTGGAGTTTGTCCGTCGCCCAACGCGGCAAACGCCAGGCCGGCGCCGCTGGCGAGGGCGAGAACAGCCAGCACCAACAGCGCCAGTCGCGCACCTTGCAGCCAATGTTTGAGGGCGCTGGTCAGCCCATCGCGCTCGGCCAGCCACAGGGCGCGGCGTTGAATGCGTGTCGGCAGATCGCCGCCCGCGCTGCGGGCCAGTCGGTTGGCTTCCAGATCATCCAGGGGGCCGGCGTGTTCTTCGCGCAGGCGCACCGTCTCGGTCAGCCAGAGGTTTTGCAGTGGAGTCAGTTCAGTCACGCGGCATCCCGTCGCTTAATTCAGTGGTGAGCATAACCGCTGTGGCGCTTATCGGGGTACGGGAGGCTCTGGTATCCTCGCCGGCATGACTAAATCACTCCCCCTCAGCCTGATTGCAGCCCTCGGTGAAAACCGTGTGATCGGCGTCGACAACAGCATGCCCTGGCACTTGCCGGGGGACTTCAAATACTTCAAGGCCACCACCCTCGGCAAGCCGATCATCATGGGTCGCAAGACCTGGGATTCCCTCGGTCGCCCGTTGCCGGGCCGGTTGAACATCGTGGTCAGCCGTCAGGTGGATCTGGCGTTGGAGGGCGCGGAGGTTTATCCGTCGCTGGAGGCTGCCGTTGTTCGCGCAGAAGAGTGGGCGCGGGAACAGGGCGTTGATGAGCTGATGCTGATTGGTGGGGCGCAGTTGTATGCGCAAGGGTTGGCTCAGGCGGATCGGCTGTATTTGACGCGTGTGGCGCTGAGCCCGGAAGGGGATGCGTGGTTTCCGGAGTTTGATTTGAACGAGTGGAAACTGGTGTCGAACACCGAGAATCCGGCCGAGGGGGATAAGCCGGCGTACAACTTTGAAGTTTGGGAAAAGGCCTAAAAGCATCGCCAGCAGGCTGGCTCCCACAGTGGGTTTGAGGTGAAACACGGATTGTGTGAACACGCAAAACCCCTGTGGGACCCAGCCTGCTGGCGATGAGGCCAGATCAGACGCTAAAAAATCTAAGCGTGAGCCAACTCCGAATGCTCATCCGCATCCAGCAGCTCTTTATCCGTCTGCTGCATGATCTGGCTGGTAATCGCACCCGCCGTTATCGAACCGCTGACGTTCAACGCCGTACGCCCCATATCAATCAACGGCTCAACCGAAATCAGCAACGCCACCAGTGACACCGGCAAGCCCATCGCCGGCAACACGATCAACGCCGCAAACGTCGCGCCACCGCCCACGCCGGCCACACCGGCCGAACTCAGCGTCACAATCGCCACCAGCGTCGCGATCCACAGCGGGTCCAGCGGGTTGATGCCCACGGTCGGCGCAACCATCACCGCCAACATCGCCGGGTACAGACCGGCACAGCCATTCTGGCCAATGGTCGCGCCGAACGATGCGGCGAAACTGGCGATGGACTGTGGAATACCCAAGCGGCTGGTCTGGGCTTCGATGCTCAGCGGAATGGTCGCCGCGCTGGAACGGCTGGTGAAGGCAAACGTCAGCACCGGCCAGATCTTGCGGAAGAAGCGCAGCGGATTGATCCCGGCGGCCGACACCAGCAGGCCATGGACCACAAACATCAGGCCCAGCCCGATGTAGGAAACCACCACGAAACTGCCGAGTTTAATGATGTCTTGCAGGTTGGAGCCGGCGACCACTTTGGTCATCAGCGCCAATACACCGTACGGGGTCAGCTTCATCACCAGTCGCACCAGACGCATCACCCAGGCTTGCAGGGTGTCGATGGCGTTGATCACTTTCTGACCTTTTTCGACGTCATCTTTCAGCAGTTGCAGCGCCGCGACCCCAAGGAACGCAGCAAAAATAACCACGCTGATGATCGAAGTCGGCTTGGCGCGAGCGAGGTCGGCGAACGGGTTTTGCGGAATGAACGACAGCAACAGCTGCGGCACATTCAGGTCGGCAACCTTGCCCGCGTAGTCGGTCTGGATGGTTTGCAGACGCGCCATTTCTTGAGTGCCGGCCACCAGGCCTTCGGCGGTCAGACCAAACAGGTTGGTCAAACCGATACCGATCAGCGCCGCGATGGCGGTGGTGAACAACAGTGTGCCGATGGTCAGGAAGCTGATCTTGCCCAACGACGAGGCGTTGTGCAGACGGGCCACGGCGCTGAGGATCGAGGCGAACACCAGCGGGATCACGATCATTTGCAGCAACTGCACGTAACCGTTGCCTACCAGATCGAACCAGCCGATCGAGGCTTTCAGTACCGGGTTGCCGGCACCGTAAACGGTGTGCAGAGCCACACCGAAGACCACGCCCAGCACCAACGCGAGCAGGACTTTTTTCGCCAGGCTCCAGGTGGTGTGACGGGTTTGCGCCAGGCCAAAGAGCAGGGCGAGGAACACCAGCAGATTGAGGATCAGCGGCAGATTCATTGGAACTCCGATAAAGACTTGTGCCAGCTACCTTCCGGGGCAGCCGCGAACCGGCAAGCCTAACAGCTTGAAAACTAATGATTTAATATCAAAAAGGTCTGTTAACTGTCGTTTTTGGAATAAGAGGGTGTCGTTGTTGGAGATGCAGCTGGCGCGAAAGGGACGCGGGCGGTCGCAGGCAGACGGGGACTGTCACACTAATTTGTTAGCGTCGATCTCTTTGAATCAGGGTCTTTTAATAAGGGAAGCATGCCAATGAAGCTCGCACCGAAATTTCTGGTCGCTGCACTCTGCCTGGGCCTTGCCGGCCAGGTATTCGCCACGGATTTGAAGCATTGGCCTGCCGATCAGGCCAAGGCGCTGGACGCAATGATTGCCGCCAACGCCAACAAAGGTAACTACGCGGTGTTCGACATGGACAACACCAGTTACCGCTACGACCTCGAAGAGTCGTTGCTGCCGTTCATGGAAAACAAGGGCCTGATCACCCGCGAGAAACTCGACCCCTCCCTGAAGCTGATGCCGTTCAAAGACACCGCCGACCACAAGGAAAGCCTGTTCAGCTACTACTATCGCCTCTGCGAAATCGACGACATGGTCTGCTATCCATGGGTCGCCCAAGTGTTCTCCGGCTTCACCCTCCAGGAACTCAAAGGCTACGTCGATGAGTTGATGGCGTCCGGTAAACCGGTGCCGGCGACGTATTACGAAGGCGACGTGGTCAAGAAACTCGACGTCAACCCGCCGAAAATCTTCACCGGTCAGAAAGAACTCTACAACAAGCTGATGGAGAACGGCATCGAGGTCTACGTGATGACCGCCGCCTCCGAAGAATTGGTGCGGATGGTCGCCGCCGATCCGAAGTACGGCTACAACGTCAAACCGCAGAACGTGATCGGCGTGAGCTTGTTGCTCAAGGACCCGAAGACCGGCGAGCTGACCACGGCGCGTAAGCAGATCACCGCGGGCAAGTATGACGAGAAAGCAAACCTGGGCCTCGAACTGACCCCGTACCTGTGGACCCCGGCGACCTGGATGGCGGGCAAGCAGGCGGCGATCCTGACTTACATCGATGAGTGGAAAAAACCGGTGCTGGTCGGCGGTGATACGCCAACCAGCGATGGCTTCATGTTGTTCCACAGCGTCGATGTGGCCAAGGGCGGCATCCACTTGTGGGTCAACCGCAAGGACAAATACATGACCCAGATTAACGGCATGATGGCCAAGCACGCAGCGGCTCAGGCCAAGGAAGGGTTGCAGGTTACGGCGGACAAGAACTGGGTGATCGTGAAGCCGGAAGAGATTCAGTAAAACCGAGGCGCTCCCATCGCGAGCAAGCTCGCTCCCACAGGGGATTTGTGAACGACGCAAATCCAATGTGGGAGCGAGCTTGCTCGCGATGGGGCCAAAATGTTCACCCATCAATCGATTGTTAATCCGGCTTCGCAAGCAAAAAAATGCCCCGCACTTGGCGGGGCATTTTTATTTCTGCGACTGACGCTTACAGCCCGTCGAGCATTGCCTTGTTACGCACGGCACCCTTGTCGGCGCTGGTCGCCAACAGAGCGTAGGCCTTCAGTGCGGTGGTCACCTTGCGTGGACGTTTTTCCACAGGCTTCCAGCCTTTCTGATCCTGCTCGGCACGACGCCCGGCCATTTCTTCGTCGCTGATCAACAGGTTGATCGAGCGGTTCGGAATGTCGATCAGCACTTTGTCGCCATCCTGCACCAGGCCAATCGCGCCGCCCGCTGCCGCTTCCGGGGAAGCGTGGCCGATGGACAGGCCCGAGGTGCCGCCGGAGAAGCGACCATCGGTGAGCAGGGCGCAAGCTTTGCCCAGGCCTTTGGATTTCAGGTAGGACGTCGGGTACAGCATTTCCTGCATGCCCGGGCCGCCTTTCGGGCCTTCGTAACGAATGATCACGATGTCGCCGGCCTTCACTTCGTCAGCGAGGATGCCGCGTACGGCGCTGTCCTGGCTTTCGAAGATCTTCGCGTTGCCTTCGAAGACATGAATCGACTCGTCGACGCCGGCGGTTTTCACCACGCAGCCATCCAGCGCGATGTTGCCGTAGAGAACGGCCAGGCCGCCTTCTTTCGAATAAGCGTGTTCGACACTGCGGATGCAACCGTTTTCACGGTCGTCGTCCAGGGTTTCCCAGCGGGTCGACTGGCTGAACGCGGTTTGCGTCGGGATGCCCGCCGGACCGGCCTTGAAGAAGTGATGCACCGCTTCGTCGTCAGTCTGGGTGATGTCCCACTTGGCGATGCCTTCGGCCAGGGTCTTGCTGTGCACGGTCGGCAGGTCGGTGTGCAGCAGGCCGCCACGGGCCAGCGAGCCGAGGATGCTGAAGATCCCGCCGGCACGGTGCACGTCTTCCATGTGGTACTTCTGGATGTTCGGCGCAACTTTGCACAGTTGCGGCACGTGACGGGAGAGACGGTCGATGTCGCGCAGGTCGAAATCGATCTCGGCTTCCTGGGCCGCGGCCAGCAAGTGCAGGATGGTGTTGGTGGAACCGCCCATGGCGATGTCCAACGTCATGGCGTTTTCGAACGCCTTGAAGTTGGCGATGTTGCGCGGCAATACCGACTCGTCGTTGTCGCCGTAGTAACGCTTGCACAGCTCGACGATGGTGCGGCCGGCCTGCAGGAACAGCTGTTCGCGGTCGCTGTGGGTGGCGAGGGTCGAACCGTTGCCCGGCAATGCCAGGCCCAGGGCTTCGACCAGGCAGTTCATCGAGTTGGCGGTGAACATGCCGGAGCACGAACCGCAGGTCGGGCAGGCGCTGCGCTCGTACTCAGCGACTTTCTCGTCAGAAGCGCTGGAGTCGGCGGCGATCACCATGGCGTCGACGAGGTCGAGACCGTGGCTGGCCAGTTTGGTCTTGCCGGCTTCCATCGGGCCGCCGGAAACGAAGATCACCGGGATGTTCAGGCGCAGGGCAGCCATCAGCATGCCTGGGGTGATCTTGTCGCAGTTGGAGATGCAGACGATGGCGTCGGCGCAGTGGGCGTTGACCATGTATTCGACGGAGTCGGCGATGATCTCGCGGCTCGGCAGCGAATACAGCATGCCGTCGTGGCCCATGGCGATGCCGTCATCCACGGCAATGGTATTGAATTCTTTGGCTACACCGCCGGCGCGTTCGATTTCGCGGGCGACCAGTTGGCCCAGGTCCTTGAGGTGGACGTGGCCCGGTACGAACTGGGTGAAGGAGTTGGAAATGGCGATGATCGGCTTTTTGAAGTCGTCATCTTTCATCCCCGTGGCGCGCCACAGTGCGCGGGCGCCGGCCATGTTGCGGCCATGGGTGGATGTTTTCGAGCGGTAATCAGGCATGAAGCACTCCGGGCGGCTAATCAGGTATCAAAAGGGAAGTGAGCTTCTATTGACGTCTGGAACACTCAGAAATGGCCGTGTGTCCGGAAGTTGCCGATAACTTTGCGGGATCGCCGCGCGCTTCAGCTTGAGCTCATAAACCCGCCGGGGGATGACTGGCGATGAATGTCGCGATTCTACACGGCTGGCGTCAGGAGGGAATGCCGGAAAAGGGTGATCCAGCGCTGACGGAACGTGTGGGATGACCATCGGTAGGTGAGCAATCGCCTCGTGGGGATATCACCGCGCCGGACGCTTGGCTAAACTGCCCGGCCTCGCGCAACCCCACCAAAAGGAATTGGAATGTCGCTGTTGAATCGTTCGTTGTGGTTTTACCTGCTGACCGGCCTGTGCCAAGGGTTAGTGTTCTGGCAGTTCGAAACACTCAAGACATTGGGTGCGGGGGGGCTGGCGGCAAGCCTGACGCTGGTGTTGGTGGGTGGCGTGTTTTTGCAATTGCTCGGCCCTAAACTCAGAAACCCGCGGGTTCTGGCGCTGACGCTGGTTTTTTGTGTGTTGACGATGTCAGTCAGTAGTTGGGTCGTGGTGTCCGCGATGGAGCATGGCAATCGCTGGCTAACGAACACTTGGCTGCTGACCTGCGTGCCGCTGTCTTACGTGGTGTGTGCGTTTCTGGCGAGTTGGCCTTCCGGTGAAGGCCGCAGCTGGCGCTACGACGATCTGTTCCAGTACGCCTGGAGTCATGTGTTCGTGGTGTTTTTTGCACTGACGCTGACCAGTGTATTTGGTTTGCTGCTTCTGCTCTGGAGCAAGCTGTTTCTCATGCTGGGCATCGAGTTCTTTGCCGAGCTGTTCAGTTCCCCGATGTTTTTTTGCCTGAGTGGGCCGGTGGTGTTTTCCCTGACCATACGCCTGGGGCTGAACAACGAAAAAGTCATCGGCATGCTGCGGGGTGTCTTCCTCGCGGCGTGTCATTTTCTGTTGCCGATGATCACGCTCATTACCGTTTTGTTTACCGTGACGCTTCCCTTTACCGGCTTGCAACAGATCTGGGCCACCGGCTACTCGACCCCGATTTTGTTGTGTTTGGTGGGGACTTATCTTTTTTTGCTCAATGGGGTATTTCAGGACGGGCATCAGGCTCAACCTTATCCGGCGTGGCTGATGCGCTGTGTCGAGGCAGGTTTGGTTTGCTTGCCGGTGCTGGTGGTGGTGGCTGGGTACTCAAGCTGGCTGCGGATTGAACAGTACGGCCTGTCGCCCCGGCGGTTTGTCAGCCTGTTGTTGGTCGTGGTCATCGCGGCGTATAGCCTGGCCGCGACGTGTGCCGTGGTGCAACGCCAGACCCAATGGCTGGAGGGGCTGCGGCGCAGTAACCCGGCCCTTGCCCTGGCAGTGTGCGTGGTGTTGGTGCTGATCAATACGCCTTGGCTCAATGCGCAATCGTTCAGTGCACGGGATCAGGTGCAACGCTTGCTCGATGGCCGCACGTCGGTGTTGACGTTCGATACCAACTACTTGCGCAACGGGCTCGGCGTGTCCGGACGGCAGCAATTCGAGGCATTGTCCGAGCGGCTTGAACGCAATGAAATTCTCGATGCGCCCTCGCGCGAGGTGCTGCGCACCCAGATGAAACAAACGCCCGGCGAAACCACCTTTAAGTACCCGCCGGCGGAGCCGACACCCGTGAACATTGAATGGGTGGGGCCGAAAGTGGACGGCAGCGAGCAATTTGTCAGCCTCAACAGCAAAAAGCGTCAGTGCCAGGATGACGGGTGCGTGATGTGGGCGGCCGACCTGGACGGCGATGGCCAAGTCGAAGTGCTGCAATTCAATCAACAGCCGTGGGACCACAGGACGTTCCTCTATAAACGCGCAGCCGACGGTGAGTGGAAATATGTCACCGTGCTCCAGGGCGCGAATGTCACGCCGCAGCACCTTGACCATCTACGTGCGGGCGAAGTGAAACTCATCGAGCCGCGCTTCAAGAACGTTCAAATAGGTACGCTTTCGCTGGTTCCCGAACCTGAGGACCAATAACACTGCACCCACTGCCTCAGGCTTCGCGCAAGGCCGGATTGCGCAGTCGGATGCGATAGATCATGACCAGACCGACGCTGCTCAAGGCGATGAAGCTGAGGGCCAGCGTCAGTTGCAGTTCGAAGGGACTCAGGTTGATCAGGGCGCTGATCAGGCCACCGGAGATGAATATCAGTGTGTTCCCGGCCGACGCCGAGGTACCGGCCATGTCCGGGAATACCTCCATCGCCTTCGAGGTAGCGACCGGCCGGGCGATGGTGGTACCGGCGGTGCAAACAATCATCGGGATCAGCACCGTCAGGGTCGACAGCCCTATCGCGTTTGAGAGCATGAGCATGACCAGCCCCGAAAAGAAGATCAGGCTCAAACCAACAATGATCTGTGTATTGGGTGCGATCCGCCCAGCGAGGACTCGAGCGACAATGCCGCCGATGATGTAGGCCACGCCATATAGCAGCAGTGTCAGGGAAAACTCGTAGGCCGAAAGCTGCAACTGCTCCATGAAGATCAGGGGCGAGATGACAATGAAGGAAAAGTGGCAGGTGAAGGCGATTGCGGCGATCAGCCAATAGCCGAGGAAACCCGCATCGCGACAGACGCGCCGGTAGGACTGAAGAATGCTTCGGCGCGGGGTTGTGGCGGTGTGTCGGTTTTCAAGAAAGAAGCAGGCCTTCAGGAACACGGCGGCGGCGAGGGCAATAAAGACAATGAAGCTTGCGGGCCAGTCCAGTGCCTGTTGCAACAGGGTGCCAGCCAGTGGCGAGACGGAAATGAAGATCCCGCTGGCGGTGACCATCAGAATCCGCAGTTGATCCCGCTCCTTGCCGTCGAACAGGTCCTGGACCAGCGCCTGCGAGAGTACGAAGCAACCGCAGCCGATGGCCTGCACCACCCGGAACATCAGGAACCAGGCGTAGTCGGTGGACAGCACGCAACCCGTCGCACCGACAATCGAGACCGCCATTCCCGCCAGCAGCAGACTTTTGCGCCCGATGACATCCGAGAGCGGCCCGACCAGTAGTTGGGAAAGTGCGATCCCGATGGCAAACAGGCTGATGGAAAACGCGATCTCGCCTGGCGTGGTCCGGAAGTGTTCGGCCAGCGCCGGGAACGATGGCAGCAGAACATCCAGAGGGAAGACCCCGAGCATCACCATGGTCATTAATAGGGTGATCGCAGAGCGGCGGTGTTTGACACTGACCGCAGATTTTCCTTCATCCATCGACAAGTTCTGCCTGTGCGAAGAGCTGCTGGTTAAAAGGCAGGTCGAAAAAACCTGCCTTTTCCATTGCCTGTAGCGTCGCGCCTGCACCTGATCGGGCGCGCTGAAGGCAGGCTTGCGGGCCGGTCAGGGCGCTGAGGATTTCTGCGACGCAATTCTCCCCAAGATCCACGCTGTTCAGGCTTTCCTTCAGCCATCGCTCATCGACCTCAAAGAAAATCAGGAGGATGTCCACCAGCAGCTTCGCGGCGAACGTGCGTTGGCTGCTGTTCAGGGTCAGCCACAGATAATGGAACACTTCGCAAAAGTAACGACTGTGTCGGGCCTCGTCGGTGAGGTGGTCCCTGAGCATTTCCTGGACGCTGGACACCAGTTCGTTGCGGCAAACCTCGAGCAGTTCCCTGGCAATGATGGTCTCGGACACGAAGCCGACGAGAAACCAGGCCAGCGCCTTATGCCTGTCAGGTGCGTGGTCAAGCAGGGCGTTCAGTCGGGTAATGCGGTGCGGCATCACCGGGCGTTGGGTCATGCCGTAAAGGTCGGCTATCTGCTCGGCGAGACTATTGGAGAACAGCGCGTGATAACCCTCATCGGTATAGAGCTGGAGGGCAGCCGTTTTCATCCGTCGAGGGATGGACGCACCGAGCTCATCGTGGACGATGGTTTCCACGGAGCGGTTGACGATCCGATGTTCGAGCCGGGTGGTGTAGTCGAGGAAATACACCAGATGGTTGGCCGATAGTCGATGAGTGATCGCGCTGCCGGCTGCTTCGATCGCCGGGTGACTCAGGTAGGGCAAGAAGGCGGGCGGGAACCAGTGTCGTGTTTCCAGTTGCCGTTCCAGATCTGATGGCAATTGATAGGTGTGCTCGCTGGTTCGTACCGAGGCCCGGGTGTTCCAGTCACCGAGGGTGAAGCGCTGTGCCCAGGCGTCGGGCAGGGACAGGTCGTCTGTGCGGGGCTCGGTCATTGTTGTGAGCCTCGGCTGCTTAGCAGTGCTTTTAATTCCTTGCACATCACTTGTCCGTCACTCTGGCCACAGCCAACAAAGAACAACGCTTGTTCGGCGCTGTCCTCGATTCCCAGCAATCGTTTCGACCTGATCGTCGGCCAACGCACCGGTCAGCCAGGTGCTTAACCCAAGTGCGGTGGCCACCAGTTGAAAGGTCTGGGAAATATGACCGGCCTCGACGTAAGCCATTCGGTAGGCCCGCGAGTGTTCATATTTCCACCACAGTTTGTCGAAGCGAGCGGTGATGAACAGGCCGACTGGCAGGTTGTTGATGAAATGCTGCCCACACAACAACTGGCCCAAGGGCGAGTCAGGCACCGGATTGACGAAGCTCAACGCATGTTCGTCGGGGTGGTAGGCGTAGAGCCCGGGATTCAGGCCGCTGACGTTCTGAACATGCAGAAAACCTTCGCAGGCATTCAGCCCGCCACCGGATGGACTGCTGCGCCGGGCGCCAAGACCTTCCGCGATGGCTTCGTCGATGTCGTTGTCGCGCTCACGCAGATAGCCAAGGGACAAATACAAAAGAGTGCCCACATCGTCGAGGGAGACTTCTTCGCCCGTGAAGGCGCGACAGGTCTTTCGGTCGATCAACGTCTTTGCAAGTGCGCTTTGCGGCAGACAGGAAGGTTGGGGCAGGGCAATCCGTTCGCTCGTCGGGCGTTCTGTGAGGCTGACCTCCGGGGCAGGAGTGGCCAGTACTTCGGCGCAATGGTCCAGATAATGTCTCGACCATTCATTGATATCTTGGGGGACATATTCACAAGGAATGTTCTTGGTGCCGATATGAAATATCTTCGACAGCTCATCCCAGCCCCATTCAAGGGTGTCTTGTATTGAAGTTGTGAGTATTCCCGCGCTCAGTAGTTGCGCGTCTATTATGTTGTTGTCATCAAACTTTTCAGGGGTGTCGATAAGGTGTGCAAGGCGGGTTGAATACTCAAGGTTCAATTCGAACTGTTTGTGGTTCTTGTAATCCCAGACTATTTGTTCGGGCGAACGAGGAAGTATGAATATATAAGGGCTTATCTGCATGATTGGCGATTCACTCTGGTCTTTGCCATAGAAAACGCTGGGTAGCCGGCACTCCCCAGCGTTTTATTTACTTAGCGGACTTTTGACGCAACCAGAAAAGCCAGGTTAGCGATTTTGTTGGTTTCCAGAGTAATTGCTTTCATGTTTTGAACTCCTTGTAATTGATAGTGAGTGTCACTCCTGTGTGACGACTTAATCATAGTTTGTAATGAGTTCTTATCAAGGGGAGATTAGGTAGGACTGTTCCAGTAATTTTGTCGGATCGATCTGAGGGTTGGATAAATCTTGTAAGTTCTTTCCGCTAAAATAAAAGACACAGCGAAACTTCCTGCAAGTCATTAAGACTGCTGGGGTAGGAAGTTGGAGAGTTCAATAACAGAAAACAGAACGGGGAGCCGGCTGGCTCCCCGTCAAACCGGCGAAATCAGCTGTTTGGCAGCAGACGGCAGGTGATGCTCTTGATGTAGCGGGTTTCGGCGATGGCCGGGTGAACCGGGTGATCCGGGCCCTGACCGCCGCGCTCCAGCATCTGGATGTTGCGGTCCAGGTGACGGGCGCTGGTCAGCAGGATGTTCTGCAGATCGTCTTCCGGCAGGTGCATCGAGCACGAAGCGCTGACCAGGATGCCGTCCTTGCTGAGCAGGCGCATGGCTTGCTCGTTCAGGCGACGGTAGGCACCTTCACCGTTTTTCATGTCTTTCTTGCGTTTGATGAACGCCGGAGGATCGGCAACGATCACGTCGAAACGCTCTTCGCTGGCTTTCAGCTCTTTCAGGGCTTCGAACACGTCACCTTCAATGCAGGTCATCTTGTCGGCGAAACCGTTCAGCGCGGCGTTGCGCTCGACGCCGTCGAGGGCGAAGGCCGACGCGTCGACGCAGAACACTTCACTGGCGCCGAAGGCAGCCGCTTGCACGCCCCAGCCGCCGATGTAGCTGTACAGGTCCAGCACGCGTTTGCCTTTGGCATAAGGTGCCAGGCGTGCGCGGTTCATGCGGTGGTCGTAGAACCAGCCGGTTTTCTGTCCCTGGATGACGGGTGCTTCGAATTTCACGCCGTTCTCTTCCAGGGCAACCCACTCCGGCACCAGGCCGAACACGGTTTCGACGTAGCGATTGAGGCCTTCGGCATCACGGGCAGCGGAGTCGTTCTTGAACAGAATGCCGCTAGGCTTGATCACTTGGGTCAGCGCTGCGATCACGTCTTCTTTATGGGCTTCCATGGTTGCCGAAGCGATCTGTACCACCAGGATGTCGCCGAAACGGTCGACCACCAGACCTGGCAACAGGTCGGAATCGCCGTAGACCAGGCGATAGAACGGCTTGTCGAACAGGCGATCGCGCAGGGACAGCGCAACGTTCAGGCGATGCACCAGCAGCGACTTGTCCAGCGGCAACTTGATGTCGCGCGACAAGAGACGGGCGCAGATCAGGTTGTTCGGGCTCATGGCAACGATGCCCAGCGGCTTGCCGCCGGCTGCTTCGAGGATCGCCTGGTCGCCGGCCTTGAAACCGTGCAAAGGAGTAGCGGCTACATCGATTTCGTTGCTGTAGACCCACAAGTGGCCGTTTCGCAGGCGACGGTCGGCGTTGGCTTTGAGGCGCAGGCTAGGCAGGGACATGACGTCGCTCCGGAAAAAAGAGCGGGAGTATAGCGTGTTGCGCACGGCCACGGTTTGGCGGATGGACATGCGGTGAGGAAGGGGCAGGCATTTGATGAAACTTCATGCGAAGAACCGGCCAGGGTGTCGGATCCAACTTTATAAGGGTTAGAATCGCCGCCTGTCCCAGAGTGTGTACTTATGTCCCCAGAGCTGACTTCCGAACAGATTCAACAGTCCCTGCAAGGCATCAGCGTGCCGGCCCAGCCGCAAATCATGGTGGATTTGCAGATGGAACAGTACATGCCCGATCCGGATCTGGAGGTGATCGCGAAGCTGATCTCCCAGGACCCGGGCCTCTCTGGCGCCTTGTTGAAAATCGTCAACTCGCCGTATTACGGCTTGAGCAACAAGATCGCCTCGATTCAGCGTGCAGTGAATCTGCTGGGCAGCCGCTCGATCATCAACCTGATCAACGCGCAGTCGATCAAGAGCGAGATGAACGACGATACCATCGTCACCTTGAATCGTTTCTGGGACACCGCTCAGGACGTGGCGATGACCTGCCTGACCCTGGCCAAGCGCATTGGCACCCAGGCCGGCGATGAAGCGTACGCGTTGGGCCTGTTCCATGACTGCGGCGTGCCGCTGATGCTCCAGCGCTTCCCCAACTACATGACCGTTCTGGAAGAGGCCTACGCCAGTGCCAGCGCCGAATGCCGGGTGGTGGATACCGAGAATCGGGTGTTCAATACCAATCATGCGGTGGTGGGTTATTACACCGCCAAATCCTGGCGCCTGCCGGAGCATGTGACTGCCGCCATCGCCAATCACCACAATGCGTTGGCGATCTTCAGCGATGAGTCGTCGCGCAACAGCCAGCTGAAAAACCTGCTGGCGATCCTGAAGATGGCCGAGCACATTTGTGCATCTTTCCGGGTGCTGGGTAACCAGCGTGATGACCACGAGTGGGACAGCATCGCGCCGCTGGTTCTCGATTATGTCGGCCTCTCGGACTACGACTTCGACACCCTCAAACAAACGATTCGTGACCTTGGCGCTCACCGCTGAACGTTGCACAGCCTGATTCGAGAGCACCATGCCGGAATTGCCTGAAGTCGAAACCACCCGCCGCGGGATTGCGCCGCACCTGGAAGGCCAGCGCGTCAGCCGGGTGATCGTGCGTGAGCGGCGCTTGCGCTGGCCGATTCCCGAAGACCTGGATGTGCGGCTGTCCGGCCAGCGAATCGTGCTGGTGGAGCGACGCGCGAAGTACCTGCTGATTAATGCCGAAGTCGGCACGCTGATCAGTCATTTAGGGATGTCGGGAAATCTGCGATTGGTGGAAATCGGCACGCCGGTGGCCAAGCATGAGCATGTGGACATCGAACTGGAGTCCGGCCTGGCCTTGCGTTACACCGACCCGAGACGGTTTGGCGCGATGCTCTGGAGCCTTGATCCACTCAACCACGAATTGTTGATTCGCCTGGGGCCGGAGCCGTTGACCGACCTGTTCGACGGCGAGCGCTTGTTCCAGCAGTCCCGCGGGCGATCCATGGCGGTCAAACCGTTCATCATGGACAACGCAGTGGTGGTCGGCGTGGGCAATATCTACGCCACCGAAGCGTTGTTCGCGGCAGGTATCGACCCGCGTCGTGAGGCCAAGAGCATCTCTCGGGGGCGGTATCTGAAGCTGGCAATCGAGATCAAACGCATCCTGGCGGCCGCTATCGAGCGCGGCGGCACCACACTGCGGGACTTTATCGGCGGTGACGGTCAACCGGGTTATTTCCAGCAGGAACTGTTCGTGTACGGCCGTGGCGGTGCGCCCTGCAAGGTCTGTGGCACAGAGTTGCGGGAAGTGAAGCTGGGGCAGCGCGCCAGCGTCTTTTGCCCGCGTTGTCAGAGCTGATACGCCTACGGTCTATAGTCAGTGTTCTGACTGCCTAGCCCAAGGACCGTGCCATGAACCTGTTTCGAACCGTTGTCGTCGTTTTGCTGCTGAGCGTCGGTGCGCCAGCGCTGGCAGCAAACACCGGCAGCGGCGACCCGCGTTACACCATCCAGAATCCCCCGGCGTACGCCATGCTCGGCGATTTGCTGATAGCCCGACCCTTGCTGGTCGTGGCGACGGTGATCGGTGCGGGAGCGTTTGTGGTGTCGTTGCCGTTTACCGCGTTGGGCGGCGGCGTCGGCGATGCGGGGCAGGCGTTGGTGGTCGACCCGGCGAAAGCGGCGTTTGTGCGGTGTCTGGGGTGTATCGGGGAGGGGTTTGAGCAAAGGGAGTGAAGTTTTTGTGTGGCTGATGGCCTCATCGTCGGAACGCCGCCCGGAGCAAGCTCGCTCCCACAGTTGATCGCGGTCTAATGTGGGAGCGAGCTTGCTCGCGATGGCGTCAGGGCAGGCGCCAAACGAATCAAGCCTTACCGGTAATGATCCGGTACTTCGCCATCAACTGCTCTTCAGTCTCCGGATGCGCTTCGTCCAGCGGAATGCAATCCACCGGGCACACTTGCTGGCACTGAGGTTCGTCGTAGTGGCCGACGCACTGGGTGCACAGGTTCGGGTCGATCACGTAGATCTCTTCGCCCTGGGAGATGGCGGCGTTCGGACACTCGGGTTCGCAGACGTCGCAGTTGATGCAATCGTCGGTGATGATCAGGGACATGCTAACTCCAGCCAGGGCGGAAAGCCCGGGCGCAATAAACCAATGCGCACAATTGTGCCGCATTGGCGCCCGCAGTGCACGCGGACGCCGCTTGAGCGGTTGTTACTTCTTGAAGCGTTCGTTCAGGGCATCCGCCACCGCAGGGTGGACGAACTTGGTGATATCGCCGCCCAGGGCTGCGATTTCACGGACCAGCGTCGAGGAAATGTACGAATAACGTTCGGACGGGGTAAGAAACAGGCTTTCCACATCCGGCGCCAGCTGACGGTTCATGTTGGCCAGCTGGAATTCGTATTCGAAGTCCGACACCGCACGCAAACCACGCAGGAACACGTTGGCGTTCTTCTCTTTGGCGAAGTGCGCCAGCAACGTCGAGAAGCCGACGACTTCAACGTTGGGCAGATGTTTAGTGACCTCGCGGGCCAGCGCCACACGCTGTTCCAGGGGAAACAACGGGTTTTTCTTCGGGCTGGCGGCGACGGCAATGATCACATGATCGAACAGGCGCGCGGCGCGTTCGACCAGATCGCCATGGCCCTTGGTAATAGGGTCGAAGGTACCTGGGTACAACACTCGGTTCATCGCGTCGTCCTGGCGGGAGTCCGTTGGGGAGTCGGATGGTATCGCAGCCTTCCCGGTCGGCCAAGTCGCCTTTTGGGTAAGAAAGCACTATAGACGATTGGAATATTCTCCCTTTTCATGGGTTTTTCAAACGTTCGGCCAAAGAAGTTGCCAGCTGCGCCGTCAGCCCGTAGACCGACAATTGCGGGTTCGCGCCAATGCTGGTGGGGAACAGCGAGCCGTCATGAATGGACAGGTTGCCTAGCTGATGATGCCGGCCGAGGCTGTCGGTCACGGCGTTTTTCGGGTCTTCACCCATGGCACAACCGCCCATCACATGGGCGCTGCCCAGGCGTGTGCGATACAGCTCCAGGTTCAGGCTGTCGATCAGCGTGCGCGCTTCGGCCAGGGTTTTCACGTACCGAGCGTCGGCATGCATTGGCATCACCGCATTGGCACCGCCCGCGAACTGGATCTCGGCCATGCTGTGGAACGCCCGGCGCAACCCGTCCCAGGCATACGGTGAAACCGGATAGTCGAGCACCGGCGTGCCGTCACTGCGCAACTCGACGCTACCGCCGGGGCTGTCCGGGTGAAAGCCGTCCCGCAGCAACGCCAGCATGGCGTGGGTGTGGGGCAGGTTTTCCATGTGTTGGGCGTTTTCCTTGCCGAAACCGCCGAGCAGAGTGGTCGCGAGCGCCGGGTGCAGCGGCGGCACTTCGAGTTTGTAAGACATTTTTCCGGTGGTGCCGTCCTGCCATTGGAAATGGTCGGAATAGATCGACTGTGGCGCGCCATAAAACGGGTTGATCACCTCGTCGAACAGCCCGGCCGACATGTTCACCAAGTGTAGAAAAGTCCGTTTACCCAGTCGTTTGTGTGGGTCCGGCGCCTCAGAGCGCATCAGCAGCGCCGGGCTGTTGATCCCGCCGCCAGCCAACACGTAATGCCGCGCCTTGACCGTGATCGTGTGTCCGGTAGGCGCGACGCAGCGGTCGTCCATCGCTACGCAGTGCAAGCCCGTGACCTTGTCGCCGCTGATCAAGAGCTTTTCGGCACGAGCCAGATAGAGCAACTCCCCACCTTTTTCCAGGGTCGCCGGGATGGTCGTGACCAGCATCGATTGTTTGGCGTTGGTCGGGCACCCCATGCCGCAGTAGCCCAGGTTCCAACAGCCACGCACGTTGCGCGGGATCACATGCCAGGCGTAACCGAGCTTTTCGCAGCCTTTGCGGATCACATCGTTGTTGGCGTTGGGCGGGATCATCCACGGGGCGACGCCCAGGCGTTGCTTCATTTTCTCGAACCACGGCGCCATCTCGGCCGGCGTGTGGCCTTTGACGTCGTGTTCCTTGGCCCAGTGGTCGAGGGTCGGATCCGGCGTGCGAAAGCTTGAGGTCCAATTGATCAGCGTGGTGCCGCCCACCGCCCGGCCCTGAAGGATGGTGATCGCGCCGTCCTTGCTCATGCGGCCGATACCTTCCTGATAGAGGCTGGTGTAGGCCTGGTCTTCGAGCATCTTGAAGTCGCTGCTGGTCTTGAGCGGGCCTTCCTCGATCAACAATACCTTGTAGCCCGCGGCGCTGAGGATTTCGGCGGTGGTGCCACCGCCCGCGCCGCTGCCGATAATCGCCACGTCCGCTTCGAGGGTCAGGTCCTGGGTCAGTTGTGAGCCGTTATAGGTTTTCCAGCCACGGGCCAGGCCTTCGCGGAACGGATCGGGTACGGGCATCTTCAGGTTCTCTTTTTATTTTGATTTCTGTGGTGAGGCAGCAGACGCTATCGCGAGCAGGCTCACTCCCACATGGATCGCGTAACCCCTGTGGGAGCGAGCCTGCTCGCGATAGGGTCAACTCGGTTTTAAACCGTGGGCGGCCCGGGATACCCGCAATGCGCCCACGACTCCGCCCGGCTGTACCACGCCATCATCACCAGTTGCAGCAGCGAGCTGTGGCCCATACGCAGCAGACTTAACGAGCTGTTTTCCCAGCGATCGAGAAAGTGCCGGATATCGTCGGTGCTGGCGTTTTCCCAACTGCCCCAGATCCCGGTCAGTGGTCCGCGGGTGATGCTCATTCCCAGCACATCGAATAACTGCCGGGTCAGCTTGAGCATTTCCGGCGACAGGTGATTCAGGCCGTTATCCAGGCAGTGCAGGGTTTCACCGACAGCCGTCGGCATTGTTTCGACGGCCACAGCGCCGTCGAGCATTACCGGAATCAGTGCCCGCAGAAACAGCAAGTCACCGCTGCGCAGAATCGCGAAACCGCTGGCCGGAATGCTCGATGAGCAGCCGCTGAGGCTCGCGCCCAAACCGGCGGTGGCGAGAAACGCGCTGGCGCCCAGGCTGAATTTCAGCAAGCCGCGCCGTGACAATGTGGGTGTATCGGACAGACTTGGGCTCATTCTTGTTATTACCCGAAGGGGACGATCGTTAGCGGATAAACAGCTTCTGAATCAGCTTCTGAATGGATTTTCCGTACGGCGGGTAGATCAATTTCGCCGCATTGAACCGCTGTTTGATCAGCACGCCTTTGGCTTTACTGAAGGTCAGAAAACCTTCGTGGCCGTGGTAATGGCCCATGCCCGAGGCGCCGATGCCGCCGAATGGCATGTCGTCCTGAGCGACGTGCAGCAGGGTGTCGTTCAGGCACACGCCGCCGGAATGGGTTTCGTGAAGTACGCGGTGTTGCTCACGCTTGTCATAGCCGAAGTAATACAGGGCCAGCGGACGAGGTCGTTCATTGATGTAGGCAAAGGCCTGATCCAGATCCTTGTAGGGAACGATCGGCAACAGCGGGCCAAAGATTTCGTCCTGCATCACCATCATGTCGTTGCTGACGTTGAGCAGCAGGCTGTGGCTCATGCGGCGACCCTGGCCCTTGTCGAACAATGGAATCAGCAGCGCGCCCTTGCTGGTGGCGTCGCTGATGTAGCCGTTGAGACGCGCCAATTGTCGGTCATTGATGATCGCGGTGTAGTCCGGGTTATCGGTCAGGGTCGGATAAAACCCGCGAACCGCCTGACGATAGGCTTCGACGAAAGCGCCTACGCGATCTTCCGGTACCAGCACATAGTCCGGGGCCACGCAGGTCTGCCCGGCGTTGAGCGTCTTGCCGAAGGCGATGCGTTCGGCGGCATCCTTGAGCGGCACGTCGCGGGACACGATGGCCGGGGATTTGCCGCCGAGTTCGAGGGTCACCGGGGTCAGGTTCTCGGCCGCCGCACGCATCACGTGTTTGCCGATGCTGGTGGCACCGGTGAACAGCAGGTGATCGAAACGCAATCTGGAGAACGCTACGCCGATATCGGCTTCGCCCAGCACCACGCAGACCAGGTCTTGCGGGAAGATTCGGCCCAGCAGTTCCTTGAGCAACAATCCTGTGGCAGGGGTCGATTCGCTGAGCTTGAGCATCACCCGATTGCCTGCCGACAACGCGCCGACCAATGGCCCGATGGCCAGGTACAGCGGGTAGTTCCACGGCACGATCACCCCGACCACACCCAACGGTTGATAAACGACTTTGGCCGCCGCGGGTTGAAAGGCAATCCCGACCTTGCGTTTCGACGCCTTCATCCAGCCTTTGAGGTGCTGACTGGCGTAGTGAATGCCGTGCAGGCTGGGCATCAGTTCGGCGAGCAGGGTTTCATCGGCGCTGCGGTGGCTGAAATCCTGGCTGATGGCATCGATCAGTGCCTGACGCTCATTGCTCAGCAGATCGCGCAGGGCTTTCAGCCATTGCTGGCGCTGTGCGGCGGGCGGCATCGGGTTGGCGGCATACGCCGCGCGTTGGGCGTCGAACAGGGTTTGGAGTTCTTCCAGGGGCTGCTGCAGGTTCTGCAAGTAGGCGATGTCAGCAGTCATGGTCGACTCCGGATTTATTGTAATTAGGGACTTTTTAGAGTCTATGCTCTAGAAAGTCAAATGACATCCTGGCGCAGCTTTGTTTTATCCGCTCGCAGATAGGTCGTAAGATGCCGGTCAACGCACTTTGAATTAAAGCCCAAGCCATGGCCCCTCGGATCAAAACCAGCGAGCGCATCGTGCAGAACAGCCTGGAGCTGTTCAATCAGCAGGGTGAGCGCAGCATCAGCACCAACCACATTGCTGCCCACATGGAGATTTCCCCGGGCAACCTGTACTACCACTTCCCCAACAAGCAGGCGATCATCGCCGTGTTGTTCAGTGAGTACGAAAGCCTGGTGGACAGCTTCCTGCGCCCGCCCCAGGGTCGTGCCGCCACGGTCGAAGACAAGCGCTTCTACCTTCAGGAATTGCTGGCCGCCATGTGGCGCTACCGGTTTTTGCACCGCGATCTGGAGCACCTGCTCGACAGTGATCCGGAGCTGGCCGCCCGTTATCGGCGCTTTTCCCAGCGCTGTCTGATCCACGGCACGCACATCTACGCGGGCTTCGTCGAGGCCGGCATCCTGCAAATGGACAAGGTTCAGATCGAATCCCTGACGCTCAATGCCTGGATCATCCTGACGTCCTGGGTGCGTTTTCTGTGCACCACGCGTGAAAATTCCAATCACCTGAGCGAGCAAGCCATTAAACGTGGCGTGTATCAGGTGCTGGTGCTTGAGGCTGGTTTCGTCACGGATCAATCTCGCGACGCGGTAAACGCGTTGTTCGAGGAGTTTTACGTGCCGCTGGCCCAAGCGCTGGAAGAAGTGCAGTAGGATTCAAAACAGACTTAATCACAGGAGCCCGTTATGCCCATTGCGCAACTGATCAGCCCGCAAGCGTTGGACCTGAAAAAGGAGCAGCCGGGGCTGGTGATTCTGGATTGTCGTTTTGCCCTCGAAGACCCGGATTACGGTCAACGCAGTTATGCCGAAGGGCATATCGCCGGGTCGAGCTTTGCCGATCTTGAGCGTGATTTGAGCGGGACAGTGGTCAAGGGGGTGACCGGGCGCCATCCGTTGCCTGAACCTGAAGACTTGATCGAACGTCTGCAAGCCTGGGGCGTCAACGCCGACAGCGATGTGATTTTGTACGACGACGGTCCGGGTGCCTACGCGGCGCGGGCCTGGTGGTTGCTGGCCTGGCTGGGCAAACGTGACGGCGTGTTTATTCTGGATGGCGGACTCAAGGCCTGGCACGCGGCCGGTTTGCCCCTGAGTCTTGATGCGCCGCAGATTGAGCGGGGCACCTTTACGGGGGCGCCGGACAATGCGCTGGTCTTGAGCGCCGAACAGCTCCAGCAACGTCTCGGCCAGCCCGCGCTGACCCTGCTTGATGCCCGCGGCTTGCCACGCTTCAAGGGCGAAGTAGAACCGATCGACCCGATTGCCGGACACATCCCTGGCGCGCAATGTGCGGCGTTCACCGACAACCTGGGCAGCGACGGGCGTTTTCTGCCGGCGGATCAGCTCAAACAGCGTTTTGACGAGAAGCTCGGTGATCGTTCGCCGAGCGATCTGGTGGCGTATTGCGGTTCTGGCGTGACAGCCTGTCACAACCTGTTCGCGCTGTGCCTGGCGGGTTATCCGTTGGGCGCGTTGTATGCCGGTTCATGGAGCGAGTGGATCAACGATCCTGCGCACGGCATCGCCATCGGTGAATGAAGATCAAAAGATCGCAGCCTGCGGCAGCTCCTACAGTGGAATGTGTACACCTGTAGGAGCTGCCGCAGGCTGCGATCTTTTTGATTCTAAAGCCGGGCGCTGCGGTACGCGCCCGGTCCCACGCCGTAAACCTGCTTGAATTGCCGACTCAGATGACTCTGGTCTGCAAACCCCAGCTGCGTCGCCACTTCCAGCGGCAAACAACCGCTCTGTAACAGCGCCCGCGCCCGAGCAATGCGCTGCTGCATCAGCCAGGTGTGCGGCGGCATGCCTGTGGCGCGGCGGAACACCCGGGCGAAGTGGAAGGGCGAAAGATTGACCGCTGCTGCCAGTTCTTCCAGCGAAGGCGGCGTCGCCAATTGTGCTTGCAGCAGATCCTTGGCCAGCGTCACCGCGCGATGTTCCTTGCCCGGCTTGCCAGCAATCGGCACGGCCGCGTGCCGTTGCAGCAGCGACAGCATCATTTCCCGCCAGACCGTTTGTTGTTGCAAGGCAGTGGACGGACTTTCCAGTAGACGATGCAGTTGGCAGAAACCCTTCACCAGATCCGGATCGCGATACAGCGTCGCGCCGAACGCCGGCAAGTTGTTGGTCGGCAATTCCAGCTCCGCCAACAGCGACAGAATCTGACCGCTGTCCGGATAGAACGCCCGATACAACCAGCCATCCTCCGTGCCTTTATGGCCGGTGTGCAGTTCGTCCGGATTGATCAGCACCAGCGTGCCGCTGCCCGCCAGGTGTTCGGCGCCGCGATAGCGATAACGCTGGGCGCCGGCCATGATCATGCCGATCACGTAACCGTCGTGAACATGGGGCGCGAAACGGCGTTCGATATAGCGCGCGGACAATAACTCGACGCCGGCCAACGGTGCTGTTTGCCAGAATCGGATCGACTCGCCCTGATCGACGTCCATGGCCTTACTCGCGACCCACGGCGGTCAGCCACTGCGGGATGCGGCGTTCCAGGTAGTAACCCGGTTGCCGGAACGAACCATCGACGAAGCCGACATGCCCACCCTTGGTCTGTAACTCGAATTGAGTGCAGGCAGACAATTCGTCGTCTTGCGGCAGGCTATGAGGAAATATAAACGGGTCATCGGCAGCTTGAATGATCAGGGTTGGCGTACGAATTTCGCCAAGGAAATAGCGACTTGAGGCGCGGTCATAGTAATCCTTGGCATCGGCAAACCCGTTCAGCGGCGCGGTGACCCGGCCATCGAAATCCCAGAACGTGCGCATGTTCTCCAGCGAGCCCAGCGCGGCCAATGCCGCCAGTCCTTCCTCGCGCCCATCGTGCTGGAACTGGCGCTGCTTGTTTTTAATGTAGGCCACCATCTCGCGCATGAAATGCGCCTGATAGACCTTGGAGAAACCCTGGCCGATACGGTCGGCGCATTGATCGAGACGAAACGGCACCGACACCGCCACCGCACCGACCACGCCACTATTGCTGCCGGATTCGCCCAAGTGCTTGAGCAACACATTGCCGCCCATGGAATAGCCGACCGCATACAACGGTGCGAGCGGTCGTTGGGCCTTCAGGTGTTTGATGGTTTCGGCCAGGTCTTCGCTGGCGCCGGAATGGTAGCTGCGCGGCAACAGATTTGGTTCGCCCGAACAGCCGCGCCAGTTCAGTGCGACGCTGGCCCAGCCTTGGGCACCCAGTGCTTTCTGCACGCCGGCCACGTAAGGCGAATTGGAAGAACCGGTCAGGCCGTGCAACACCAGCACCAGTGGCGCATCGACGCTGTGCGGGCCGTGCCAGTCGAGATCGAGAAAGTCGCCATCCTCAAGCCACAAGCGTTCGCGCTGGCGTTCGATGTGCGTGGTTTTGCGCCACAGCGGTCCCCACAAGGTTTGCAAGTGCGGGTTGCCAAGGCCGAAGGCGGGGGTGAAGCGTTCTGGCGTTTGGGGCACGATGGTTCTCGACGCAGCGGTGCGAGCCTCGCTTGAGGCGCGCACCTTTTTCAGGCCGGTTGGTTAACCGGCAATCTCTGCCATACGTTGCCACAGCGCGTAATACACCCGCCCGGATTTCTGCTCCCGGTGCAGGCGCCAGTTGCCTGGTAAGTCAAGGCTCGATGGCGCATTCTCGCTTTCAGTGTAGATCCAGGCTTCATCAGCCAGCCACTGACGCTCTTCAAGTAATGCGCAAACACCCGGCAACAGGTTCTGGTTGAACGGCGGATCGAGGAACACCAGGTCGTAAGCGGTCGCTGTCTGGGTTTCCAGGTAGCGCAGGGCATCGGCGGTCTGAATCTGGCCGGTGGTGCAGCGCAGCGTGCCCAGATGCTCCTTGATGCTGGCAACCGCGATGTTACTGGCGTCCAGCGCCTGACCCATGGCCGCACCACGGGACAAGGCTTCGAGGAACAACGCGCCGCTGCCGGCGAACGGGTCCAGCACCTTGGCGCCAGCGACATAAGGCGCGAGCCAGTTGAACAGGGTTTCACGCACCCGGTCCGGGGTAGGGCGCAGGCCCGGTGCGTCCGGGAAGCTCAGCTTCCGGCTGCCCCATTCGCCGCCGATGATGCGCAGTTGGTTCACGCCGTTATGGACGTTGTGAACAGGTTTTTTTGGACGAGTGGCCATTAATGCTCCGGAACCCCGAGCGGTTGCTCGGCAGGTTTATCAGTTGGGGCCGGTAACGGCTTTTGCGGCACGGTCGGGCCAGCGCTGACGATGACCATTTTGTCCGTGCTCAAGTGTTTGTTCAGTGCGGTTTTGACCTGTTCGACCGTCAGGCTCTGGGACTCGCGCATAAAGTCATCCAGATAGCTCAGCGGCAGGTTGTAGAAACCCATGGCGCCGAGTTGGCCGACGATATCGGCGTTGCTGGCGGTGGACAGCGGGAAGCTGCCGGCCAGTTCACGCTTGGCGTCGTCGAGTTCTTTCTGGGTCGGGCCGGTTTTAAGGTAGTCGGCGAGCACGTCCTGCACCAGTTTCAGCGTGCCTTCGCTCATCTCGGCGCGGGTTTGCAGGTTGATCATGAACGGGCCGCGAGCCTGCATCGGGGTGAAGCCCGAATACACGCCATACGTCAGGCCGCGCTTCTCGCGCACTTCGCTCATCAACCGCGTGCCGAAGCCACCGCCGCCAAGAATCTGGTTGCCCATGGACAGTGCCGCGTAGTCCGGGTCGTCACGGTCGATGCCCAATTGCGCGAGCATCAGGTTGGTCTGCTTGGACGGAAACTCGATGTGACCGATGCTGGCTTTCGGTTCCTCCGGTTGCGGGATTTTCGCCAGCTCCGGGCCTTTTGGCAGCGCGCTGGAGACTTGCGCAGCAATCGCCTCCGCCTCGGCACGAGACAGGTCGCCCACCAGCGCAATCACCACGTTGCCAGCCGCGTAGGCCTTCTCATGGAACGCTTTCAGTTGAGTCAGTGTGATCGCTGGAACGGTTTTCGCCGTGCCATCGCTGGAGTGCGCGTACGGGTGATCGCCGTACAGACGGTTCATCAGCTCCAGGCTCGCGAGTTTGCCGGGGTTTTGCTTCTGGTACTCGAAACCGGCGAGCATCTGGTTCTTGATGCGTGCAAAGGAGTCGGCCGGGAAGGTCGGTTTGCCGACGACTTCAGAGAACAACTTCAGGGCCGGTTCGCGTTTGTCCGCGGCGCTGAGGCTGCGCAGGGACGCCAATGCCATGTCTTTAAACGCGCCGTTGCCAAAGTCTGCGCCCAGGCCTTCGAAGCCCTGAGCGATGGCGCCGACATCTTTGCCGGCCACACCTTCATTGAGCATGGCGTTGGTCAGCACGGAGAGGCCAGGTGCGTCGCCGTCCTGGCTGCTGCCGGCGGCGAAGATCAGGCGCATGTCGAACATCGGCAGCTCCCTGGCTTCAACGAACAGCACCTTGGCGCCCTCGGCGGTTTTCCAGGTCTGCACGTCCAGGGTGCGGTGGCTTGGCGCCTTGCCGTCGAGTTCGGCCAGCGATTGCAGCTTCTGACTGGCCTTGGCCTTGTCGAGGGCTTCGCTGGCCTTGGATTCGTCGGTCTTTGAAAAGTAAAACGCGGCAGACCCGATCAATGCCACGGCGATCAGGCCCATCAGGACCAGGCGCGGTTTTTTACGCTCACTCATGAGTCGTCTCCTCCGGCAATACATGGGCGACGCTGAGACGTTCGCGGGTGAAATACAGCTTGGCGGCTTTCTGGATGTCTTCCGGAGTCACGCTTTCCAGCTCGGCGAGTTCGGTGTCCATCAGCTTCCACGACAGGCCGACCGTTTCCAGTTGGCCAATGGCGGTGGCCTGGCTGGTGATCGAGTCACGCTCGTAAACCAGGCCGGCAATGACCTGCGCGCGGACGCGTTCGAGTTCTTCAGCGGACGGCGCGGTGGTTTTTAGCTGTTCGAGCAGCTTCCACAGACCCGCTTCGGCCTGGGCCATGGTTTTCTTTTTCTGGGTATTGGGCGTTGCCGACAAGGTGAACAGGCTGTCGCCACGGGTATAGGCGTCGTAACTCGACGAACCGCCGGAGACCAGCTCTTCGCCGCGCTCCAGTTGTGTCGGGATACGTCCGCTGTAGCCGCCGTCGAGCAGGGCGGAGATCAGGCGCAAGGCGTTGACCGAGCGTTTGTCTTCAGCGGTGGCGATGCTTGGCACGTTGAAACCCAGCATCAGGCTCGGCAATTGGGTCTTCACATGCAGAGTGATTTGCCGTTCGCCGGGTTCGGCCAGTTCCAGCGGGATTTTCGCCGATGGCACATCACGTTTGGCGATCGGGCCGAAGTAACGCTGGGCGAGGGTTTTGACCTCGTCCGGGGTCACGTCACCGACCACCACCAACGTGGCGTTGTTCGGCACGTACCAGGATTGGTACCAGTGGCGCAGCTCTTCGACTTTCATGCGGTCCAGGTCAGCCATCCAGCCGATGGTCGGCGTGTGGTAACCGCTGGCCGGGTAGGCCATGGCCTTGAAGCGTTCGTAGGCCTTGGACATCGGCTTGTCGTCAGTGCGCAGGCGACGTTCTTCTTTAATGACTTCGATCTCGCGGGCGAACTCGTCGGCCGGCAGACGCAGGCTGGCCATGCGGTCGGCTTCCAGCTCGAAGGCCACACCGAGGCGGTCGCGGGCCAGCACCTGGTAATACGCCGTGAAGTCATCGCTGGTGAACGCGTTCTCTTCGGCGCCGAGGTCGCGCAGGATCAGCGAAGCTTCGCCGGGGCCGACTTTTTCGCTGCCCTTGAACATCATGTGTTCCAGGGCGTGGGACAAACCGGTCTGACCCGGGGTCTCGTAGCTGGAGCCGACCTTATACCAGACTTGGGAAACCACCACCGGCGCACGATGGTCTTCGCGCACGACGACCTTCAGGCCGTTATCGAGGGTGAATTCGTGGGTGGGTTGTGGATCGGCAGCCAGGGCCGAGAGGGGCAGACAAACTGTGCTGAGCAGCAGGCCTGCAGCGCGGCGGGCTAGAGCATTCATTCGTTTTTAAACCTGTTGAGCTGCCCGCTTGTTCTTAGCGTCAGCGGGCGAGAGGGTGCTAGGATACTGATCCGTTTTACTGGCGGCCACGCCTATCAGGCCTTTGATCGGTCAGCAGGTTGTTTGGGTTGGCGGCTGAAGCTTTGAGTTTGTCAGCTAAACTCTGCGTTTTCGCCGACGATGCCGTTCCAGTCCTTCGTATTAGTCGACCTTTGAGGTGCTGTTTGCACCTCGACAAAATGTTGCGCGTGAACAAGCTGGGTCAATCGCAGTCTGTTCTGCATCGAATATTTATTTGCCGAGGCGCCCTTTGGCGCGTCGCTACCGTGAGATAGCCGTCCTCCATGTTTGGTTCCAACGACGACAAGAAAGCCCCAGCTGCGGCTGGTGAGAAGAAAAGCCTGTTCGGATGGCTGCGCAAAAAGCCGCAGGAACCCGTCGTCGAACAGCCACAGCCACTTCCTGAGCCCACGCCTGCGCCGGTAATAGAAGAAGAGCCCGCGCCGGTTGTCCTGCCGATCGCTGAACCGGTGCTGCAAACGGCCATCGAGCCTGAGCCTGATGTTGTCGCCGAAGTCGTGACCCAGGTGCCGCTCACGCCCAGTGCCGAGCCATGGCTGACGTTGCCTGTGGCAGAAGAGCCGGTGGCATTGGTTGAAGATGAGCTGGCGCCACACATTACTCCGCCGATTCCAGCGCCGACTGCCTTGGCTCCTGAGCCCGTTCAAGCGCCAGTGGTTGAGCCGGTTGTCGCGCCAGTGGTGGTGGCCGAGCCTGAACCGGTTGTTCCGGAACCTGTGGTACCCGCTTTTGTTGCTCCGGCTGCTCCGGTTGCTCCGGTTGTCCAAGCGCCGGCACCGGTCGTCGCTCCCGTCGCCCCTGTTGCCGCTGCACCTGTCGTTCCCGTCGAAGCGCCTGCCGAGCCTGTGCGTACAGAAGAAACCAAGGCCGGTTTCTTTGCTCGCCTGAAACAAGGTTTGTCCAAGACCAGCGCCAGCATCGGCGAAGGCATGGCCAGCCTGTTCCTGGGCAAGAAGCTCATCGATGACGAGCTGCTTGAAGACATCGAAACCCGCCTGCTGACCGCCGACGTGGGCGTCGAGGCGACTTCGGTGATCATTCAGCGTCTGACCCAGAAGGTCGCCCGTAAAGAACTGGCCGATGCCGACGCGCTGTACAAGTCCCTGCAAGCGGAACTGGCGGCGATGCTCAAACCCGTCGAGCAACCGCTGAAAATCACCTCGCAGAGTAAGCCGTTCGTAATCCTGGTCGTCGGCGTCAACGGTGCTGGCAAGACCACCACCATCGGCAAACTGGCGAAGAAGCTGCAGCTCGAAGGCAAGAAAGTCATGCTTGCGGCCGGCGATACCTTCCGCGCCGCCGCCGTCGAGCAATTGCAGGTCTGGGGCGAGCGCAACAAGATCCCAGTCATCGCCCAGCACACCGGCGCTGACTCGGCTTCGGTTATCTTCGATGCCGTGCAAGCCGCCAAGGCCCGAGGCATTGACGTGCTGATCGCCGACACCGCCGGTCGCTTGCACACCAAAGACAACTTGATGGAAGAGCTGAAGAAGGTTCGCCGGGTGATCAGCAAGCTCGACGCCGACGCGCCTCACGAGGTGCTGTTGGTGCTCGATGCCGGCACTGGCCAGAACGCGATCAGCCAGGCCAAACAATTCAACCAGACCGTCGAACTGACCGGCCTGGCGCTGACCAAGCTCGATGGCACCGCCAAAGGCGGGGTGATTTTCGCCCTCGCCAAGCAGTTTGGCTTGCCGATTCGCTACATCGGCGTCGGTGAAGGCATCGATGATTTGCGTACTTTTGAAGCAGAACCCTTTGTCCAGGCACTGTTTGCCGAGCGGGAGCGTTCATGATTCGTTTCGAACAGGTCGGTAAGCGCTACCCGAACGGTCACGTCGGCTTGCATGAGCTGAGCTTTCGAGTCCGTCGGGGCGAGTTTTTGTTTGTGACCGGCCACTCTGGCGCCGGTAAAAGCACCTTGTTGCGCCTGCTGCTGGCGATGGAGCGTCCGACCACCGGCAAATTGCTGTTGGCCGGGCAAGACCTGAGCACCATCAGCAATGCGCAGATCCCGTACTTGCGGCGGCAGATCGGCGTGGTTTTCCAGAATCACCAGCTGTTGTTCGATCGCACGGTGTTCAACAACATCGCGCTGCCCTTGCAGATCCTTGGGCTGTCCAAGGCCGAGATCGCCAAGCGCGTGGATTCGGCCCTGGAGCGCGTCGCGCTCTCGGACAAGACCGACTTGTACCCTGGCGACCTGTCCACCGGTCAGCAGCAGCGCGTCGGCATCGCCCGCGCCATCGTTCACCGCCCGGCCTTGCTGCTGGCGGACGAACCGACCGGTAACCTCGACCCGCGTCTGGCGGCAGAAATCATGGGCGTGTTCGAAGACATCAACCGTCTGGGCACCAGCGTGCTGATTGCCAGTCACGACCTGGCACTGATCGCCCGCATGCGCCACCGCATGCTGACCCTGCAGCGCGGCCGATTGATCGGTGACGGGGAGGCCGGCGTATGAGTGCGACACGCAGCCCCAAGGTTTCCGAGCGCGTGGCCCCCAAGGCCGCCGACCAGCAGCCGCAGAAGAAAAAACGCGACGATGATGACGGTCCGGATTTCGCCACGCTGTTCCGCGCTTGGGTTGAGAGTCATCGCGCCAGCCTGCTCGATAGCTTGCGTCGTTTGGGCAAGCAGCCCATCGGTAGTTTCTTCACCTGCATGGTGATGGCGGTTGCCCTGAGTTTGCCGATGGGCCTGTCACTTTTGCTAAGTAACGTCGAGCGTCTCGGCGGTTCCTGGCAGCGTGCGGCGCAAATTTCCCTGTACCTGCAAATCGAGGCCAGCCCTGCGGAGGGTGAGTCGTTGCGTGAGCAGATCAAAGGCATGCCTGGTGTAGCTGATGCTGAATATGTCGGCCGCGATCAGGCGCTGGAAGAGTTCCAGCAGCAATCAGGTCTGGGTGAGGCGCTCAAGGAACTGCCGGAAAACCCGCTGCCGGGCGTGGTTTTGGTGACGCCGAACGAAGTCGACAAGCCCGCGCTTGAAGCATTACGACAAAAACTTTCCGAGTTGCCGAAGGTACAACAGGCGCAACTTGATCTAGTCTGGGTCGAGCGTCTGGCAGCCATCCTCAAGCTGGGTGACCGTTTTGTCTTCGGTCTGACCGTGCTTCTGGTTTCTGCATTACTTTTGGTGATAGGCAATACCATTCGTCTTCATATTGAAAACCGCCGCACAGAGATAGAAGTGATTAAACTCGTCGGCGGCACTGACAGCTATGTGCGCAGACCCTTTCTGTATATGGGCGCGCTTTATGGCTTTGGTGCGGGGATTCTTTCCTGGGGCGTATTGGCGTTCGGCCTTGATTGGCTGAACGATGCGGTGGTTGGGCTGGCCGGCCTGTACGGCAGTGATTTTGCGCTGGCCGGAGTGCCAGTTGCCGACGGTCTGTCTCTCTTGCTTGGCGCGGTGCTGTTGGGGTATATCGGTGCATGGATTGCAGTCGCACGCCACCTGCGGGAGCTTGCGCCAAAGTAATATCATTTTGCTCGTATTGACCTTTCAGCGTTTATGGGAACTTGTCTTTCGGTTTCCGGTCAATTTTCGCAGTGCTGAACTGCACGAGTTATGTAAGTCGGAGGTTTTTTCGTATGACCAATTCTTTGCAACCTGCATATGCTCTGGTCCCGGGTGCGAACCTGGAGGCCTATGTGCACACCGTGAACAGCATTCCATTGCTGACGCCGGAGCAGGAGCGTGAACTGGCCGAGAGTCTCTATTATGAGCAGGATTTGGGGGCGGCTCGGCAGATGGTGCTCGCCCACCTGCGTTTTGTTGTACATATCGCCCGTAGCTATTCCGGCTACGGTCTGGCTCAGGCTGACCTGATCCAGGAAGGCAACGTCGGCCTGATGAAGGCGGTGAAGCGCTTCAACCCGGAAATGGGAGTGCGCCTGGTTTCGTTCGCTGTGCACTGGATCAAGGCGGAAATCCACGAGTTCATCCTGCGCAACTGGCGCATTGTGAAAGTCGCGACCACCAAGGCCCAGCGTAAGCTGTTCTTCAACCTGCGCAGCCAGAAGAAACGTCTGGCGTGGCTGAACAACGAGGAAGTCCACCGTGTGGCGGAAAGCCTCGGTGTAGAGCCTCGGGAAGTGCGTGAGATGGAAAGTCGCCTGACCGGCCATGACATGGCCTTCGACCCGGCCACGGAAGCGGACGACGACAGTGCTTTCCAATCCCCGGCCAACTATCTGGAAGACCACCGGTACGACCCGGCCCGTCAACTGGAAGATGCCGACTGGAGCGACAACTCCAACCACAACCTGCACGAAGCGCTTGAAGTGCTGGACGACCGCAGCCGTGACATCCTCTATCAGCGCTGGCTGGCGGAAGAAAAAGCCACGCTGCACGACCTGGCGCAGAAGTACAACGTGTCGGCCGAGCGTATTCGTCAGCTCGAGAAGAGCGCGATGAACAAGCTCAAGTTGTCGATTGCCGCCTAACCGCAGCTCCGGCATAAAAAAACGCCCCGATCATTGATCGGGGCGTTTTTGTTTGTGGCCAGTTTGTCTAGCTGACACCGGACACCTGGGGGAGCGAGCCTGCTCGCGATGGCGTCAGGTCAGGCACTGTAAATGTTGTTTGATCCACCGCCATCGCGAGCAGGCTCGCTCCCACAGGGGGGGCTTCAGTGTTCATAAGATAGTGATCGGCTACTGAGCCCAAGGTGCGCGGCGTGAATCATTGATTCCTACAAGGTAGCTATCGCCACCGAGCTGGCTCATTTGCTGTCGAATCCATCCCGCTCGCCGTGCGACGTAGTTAGTTGGATGACTGGCGCTCCACACCCGCGGGTTAGGCAGCACCGCAGCCAGTAAACTGGCCTGCTGCCGGGACAGCGAACGAGCGCCGACGCCAAAGTGATGCCTGGCGGCTGCTTCAGCGCCAAACACACCGTCATCCCACTCAACGCTGTTGAGGTACACCTCGAGAATTCGCTGCTTGGGCCAGAACACTTCGATCAGCCCGGTAAACCAGGCTTCCAGGCCTTTGCGCAACCAGCTGCGGCCGGACCACAGAAACAGATTCTTCGAGACCTGCTGGCTCAAGGTGCTGGCGCCGCGAATCGTTCCGCCGAGTTCGTTGTGGGCCAGTGCGGCCTGGATCGCGCCAAAGTCAAAGCCCCAATGCTCCGGGAATTTCTGATCTTCGCCGGCAATCACCGCGACTTTCAGGTCATCGGAGATTTCATCCCAGGGTTTCCAGGTGCGTTGCAGGTCAATGGGCTCGCCGTCGAACCAGGATTCGACCTTGCGCTCGACCATCAGCGCGGTTCCCGGTGGCGGTACCACGCGAAAGATCAGCACCAGCAATACGCTGCCGCCCGCGAACCAGAGCAGGGCCTTCGTGAATCGTCGCAAAAATAAACGCAGCATAGAGATGGCTTGGCCGAACCCGTTGAGCGGGCCATTATACAGACCCTGTGGATCGAGTCTGACTGGAGTTCTTCATGCTGCGTGGCTTTCTGATGCTGGCCGCTTTTTTCGGCTTCACCGGCGTTGCCCTTGGCGCGTTCGCCGCCCATGGCTTGAAAAGCCGTCTGACGCCCGAGTACCTGGCAGTTTTCCACACCGGCGTGACCTATCAGCTGGTGCACACATTGGCATTGCTGGGCGTTGCACTGCTGGCCACGCAGATTCCCGGGCGCCTGATTACCTGGGCGGGAGCATCGTTTGTCGTCGGCATCCTGCTGTTTTCCGGCAGTCTGTACCTGTTGACCATGACCGGCGTCAGCAAGCTCGGGATCATCACCCCCTTCGGCGGCCTGGCATTTCTGGTCGGCTGGTTCTGCCTGGGGCTTGCCGCCTGGCGGTTGAGCTGACCGAGCAGTCCATTTCATGACGAATGGCTTGGGTCACCAAGACTGATCGGGCTAGAATGCCAGCCCCTAAAAATGATGGCGGCATTCGGCATGCGCATTCAGTTGAACGGCGAATCCCTTGAACTGCCCGACGGTGAAACCGTTGCGGCCCTGCTGACCCGTCTGGAACTGACCGGGCGCCGGGTGGCGGTCGAACTCAATCTGGATATCGTCCCGCGCAGCCAGCATGCCGACACCACGCTGAACGACGGCGATTCGGTCGAAGTCGTTCACGCCATCGGCGGCGGCTAGTCGCCCGGCCCGCAAGGGCACAGAATTCTGCAAGAACCTCACCCCTACAGAGGATTTCCCATGAGCATCGTTCGTAGCGACAAGCCCTTCGTCCTGGCCGGTCGTACTTACCAGTCGCGTTTGCTGGTAGGCACCGGCAAGTACCGTGACATGGAAGAAACCCGCCTGGCTATCGAAGCCTCGGGTGCCGAGATCGTCACCTTCGCCGTGCGTCGCACCAACCTCGGCCAGAACCCGGGCGAACCGAACCTGCTCGAAGTCCTGTCGCCGGACCGCTACACCTTCCTGCCTAACACTGCCGGTTGCTTCGACGCTACCGAGGCTGTGCGCACCTGCCGCTTGGCCCGTGAGCTCCTCGGTGGTCACAACCTGGTGAAGCTGGAAGTGCTGGCGGACCAGAAAACCCTGTTCCCCAACGTGATCGAAACCCTCAAGGCCGCCGAAGTGCTGGTCAAAGAAGGCTTCGACGTGATGGTTTACACCAGTGATGACCCGATCATCGCCCGTCAACTGGCGGAAATCGGCGTTATCGCGGTGATGCCGCTGGCTGGCCTGATTGGCACGGGCCTGGGGATCTGCAACCCGTACAACCTGCAGATCATCCTCGAAGAAGCCAAGATTCCGGTACTGGTGGATGCCGGTGTCGGTACCGCCTCCGATGCCACCATCGCCATGGAACTGGGTTGCGAAGCGGTGCTGATGAACTCGGCCATCGCCCATGCCCAGCAGCCGATCATGATGGCTGAAGCCATGAAACACGCCATCGTTGCAGGTCGCTTGGCCTACCTCGCCGGCCGCATGCCGAAAAAACTCTATGCCAGCGCCTCCTCGCCGCTGGATGGTCTGATCAAGTAAGAGCCATTGATGACTGAATCAAACGAAACGCCTATCCAGCCGGAAGAAGGCGAAGAGCGCCAGCACCGCCGCATCAAGAGTTTCGTGATGCGCGCCGGGCGCATGACCGAAGGCCAGCAACGCGGTCTGGATCAGGGCACGCCGCTGTTCGTGTTGCCTCTGGCCGACGCGCCGGTGGACTTCGATAAGGTGTTCGGCCGTTCGGCGCCGCGCTCGCTGGAAATCGGTTTCGGCATGGGCCATTCGCTGCTGGAAATGGCCGCGGCCTCGCCGGAGCAGGACTTCATCGGCGTGGAAGTGCACCGTCCGGGTGTTGGTGCTCTGCTCAATGGCGTGCTGACTCAGGGCCTGACCAACCTGCGGGTCTACGATTGCGACGCGATCGAAGTGCTCAACCGCTGTGTAGCCGACAACAGCCTCGATCGCCTGATGCTGTTTTTCCCGGATCCATGGCACAAGAGCCGTCACCACAAGCGCCGTATCGTTCAGGCGTCGTTCGCTGAACTGGTGCGCAGCAAGTTGAAGGTCGGCGGTGTGCTGCACATGGCCACCGACTGGGAACCGTACGCCGAGTACATGCTGGAAGTGATGAACGTTGCGCCGGGTTATCGCAACCTGGCCGAAGACGGCAAATGCGTCCCGCGCCCGACTGAACGCCCGATCACCAAGTTCGAACGCCGCGGCGAACGTCTTGGGCATGGCGTGTGGGACCTGAAGTTCGAAAAACAGTCCTAAGCCCTACGCAATACCCACTGTGGGAGTGAGCCTGCTCGCGATAGCGGTCTGACAGTCAACGAAGATGTTGAATGTCAGACCGCTATCGCGAGCAGGCTCACTCCCACAGTTGTTTTGTATGTGCCGCAGGATCAGCGGCGGTCGGCGACGACACCGATCAGCACCAGCACCACCAACAACACCGGCGCCAGGCTGTAGTTGTTGAACTGGCTCAGGCCTTTGATGATCCACGGCGTGGCGTAGATCAGCGCGACGCCGCTGCCGATCATGCACAGCAGGGCCATCAGCGGGACGCGCAAGGCGCCGGCGATGCTGCCCAGACGTGCGTCGACCCAGCCTTTGATATCGGCGCCAAACAACACCAGCAGGCAGCCCACCAGTGCCAGAGCGATTTCAGACAGGTTGCTACGGCTCCAGCGGGATGCGGTGGCGAGCAGGTCGAGTATCAAATCCATTCGTTTTCCCTTAAGGCTGAAATCAGCTCAGAAATGTCTGCAGCAAGTCATTGAGAAACAGTTGTCCGCGCTCGGTGGCCGCCAGACGTGACGGTTCGACCTGCAACAAGCCACTTTGTTCGGCTTCGCGGCGGTGTTCGGCGAGGCTTTCCAAGGTCATCCCGGTGCGTTCCGGATACAGCCGCGATTCCACGCCCTCGGTCAGGCGTAGCGCGTTCATCAGGAACTCGAACGGCATCTCATCATTGGTCAGCGCTTTCTCGCCGGCCTTGAAGCTTTTCGCCGGGTTGAGGTAATCCTTGGGCAGGCGGGTCTTCCAGGTGCGGACGATGCGTCCATCCGGGTGGCTAAGTTTGCCGTGAGCCCCGGCGCCGATGCCGATGAAGTCGCCGAAACTCCAGTAATTCAGGTTATGCCGCGCCGGACGACCGGGTTGGGCATACGCCGAGACTTCGTATTGCGCGTAACCGTGCTCGGCCAACAACGCCTGACCAGCCTCCTGAATGTCCCACAGCGTGTCGTCTTCCGGCAGCGTCGGCGGCTGGTTCCAGAACACCGTGTTCGGTTCCAGGGTCAGCTGATACCAGGACAAGTGGGTCGGTTTCAGGGCGATGGCCTGGTGCAGGTCGCTCAGGGCGTCGTCCAGGGACTGATCGGGCAAACCGTGCATCAGGTCCAGATTGAAGTTGTCGAACCCGGCCTGACGAGCCATGCCGGCGGCACGTACCGCTTCGTCACCGTTGTGAATCCGCCCCAGCGCCTTGAGTTTCTCTTCCTGAAAGCTCTGGATGCCGATCGACAGGCGATTGATGCCCAGCGCCCGGTAGGCGACGAACTTCTCTTGTTCGAACGTCCCGGGATTCGCTTCCAGGGTGATTTCGATGTCGCTGGCGAACGGAATGCGCAGCTCGACGCCTTTGAGCAAGCGGCCCAAAGCCTCGGCGCTGAACAGGCTCGGCGTGCCGCCACCAAAGAAGATCGAACTCAGCTCACGGCCGTAAACCGCATGCAGGTCCTGATCGAGGTCGGCCAGCAGCGCGTCCACATACTCTTCTTCTGGCAGCACCGGGCTGGCGGTGTGGGAATTGAAGTCGCAGTAAGGGCATTTGCGCACACACCACGGGATGTGGATGTACAACGCCAGGGGCGGCAGCACAGGCAGGGCCGCGCGAGGCGATTGCGCGGCGCCACCGAAAATCAGCGGCGATGCGGACGATTCATGGGTCATTTCAAGCCCAGACGCTGGCGCAGCAGATCCATTGCACGGGCGCGGTGGCTGATGAGGTTCTTGTCGCTCGGGCTCAACTCGGCGCTGGAGCAATCGCGCTCCGGCACCCAGAACAGCGGATCGTAACCAAAACCGTGTTCGCCGCTGGCCGCTGGCAGGATTCGCCCGTGCCAAAGACCTTCACAGAGGATCGGCAACGGATCGTCGGCATGACGCACCAGAGCCAGCACACAGACGAACTGCGCGCCGCGTTCAGCTTCCGGCACGTCCTTCAATACGTCCAGCAGCTTGGCGTTGTTCGCCGCATCGCCCTGACCGTCGGCATAACGAGCCGAGTAGATTCCCGGCGCACCGCCGAGAAAATCCACGGCCAACCCCGAATCGTCGGCCAGTGCCGGCAGGCCGGAGATGCGCGCGGCATTGCGGGCCTTGAGGATGGCGTTCTCGACGAACGACAGGCCGGTTTCTTCAGGCTCGACACTGCTGAACTCGCCGATCGAGCGCAGTTGCACCGATTCGCCGAGCATGGCCTGAAGTTCCTTGAGTTTGCCGGCGTTGTGGCTGGCCAGTACGAGTTGCGTGAAGTTGATCATTCGCCGGGGAAGAGCTCTTGGTTGAAATTGATGGTGTTGATTTTATCGCCGCTCTTCACGTTGATCTGGAAGGTACGGGTTTCCTGCTGATCGACCGGATATTGCGCGATGTAGTAGATAGCGCCCTGTTCGGTGATCTGTTTGAATTTCAACGAGACGCTCTGGCTGGTGAGGTCTTTGACCGTACCGTTGACCTCGGCGGTCAGAGGCTTGCCATCCTTGAGCACGGAGACGTTGATCACACCCTGGTTCTTGCTTCGCGTCAGCCCGGCCGCTTTGGCGATGTCGGGTGTCAGGAAGGTGGAGTTGAAGGTGTTGTAGTGCACCGTTACATCGCCAAAGGTTTCCTTGCGCTCGCCTTTGATGACGTCGGCGGCCATGGCGGTGACGCTCAGGCAGGCAGTGAGTAAAAACAGTGCTAGACGACCCATGTTCGTTCTCCTTGGAATGGCGTGGTTCAGACAGCGATCTTGTGATCCTGCAGCCCGGGGCTGCTGACACGGTAAATACCGATCTCACCTAACAGATTAGGCCATAGCTTACTGGCCCACCCGTGCCGATGCTGTTGATCCACGGCAAGCCGATCAATGACCCTGGCTTCACGTTCGCGACACAACGCTTCAAAGTCTTCGAAGGTGCAAAAGTGGATGTTCGGCGTGTTGTACCAGGTGTACGGCAGAAAATCGGACACCGGCATCCGGCCCTTGCTCGCCAGGTACCAGCGGCAGCGCCAGTGACCGAAGTTGGGGAAGGTGATGATGCACTGGCGACCGACGCGCAGCATTTCGTCGAGGATTCTGTCCGGGTAGTGCACGGCTTGCAGTGCCTGGGTCATGACCACGACGTCGAAGCTGTTGCTGGCAAAGTTGCCCAGGCCCTTGTCCAGGTCCTGCTCAATCACGTTGATGCCCTTGGCCACGCACTCGGCGATGTTGTCCGGGTCGTTTTCCAGGCCATAGCCGGTGACTTGTTTGTTATCGCGCAGCCAGGTCAGCAATTCGCCATCGCCGCAACCGAGGTCGAGTACGCGGCTGCCGGCGGGGATCCATTCCTGGATGATTTCCAGATCAGCTCTCATGGCTTTCTCACAACGTAATTCGGTTCATGTAGTTGCTGAACGCCTGCAGGTAGCGCGGGATCGGAATCAGGAAGGCGTCGTGGCCTTGCGGAGCGTCGATCTCGAGGTAGCAGACGTCTTTCTTGGCCGCCATCAGCGCGTCCACCAGTTCCCGCGAGCGGGCAGGGGAGAAGCGCCAGTCGGTGGTGAAGGACATCACGCAGAACTTCGCCTGGGCGTTGGCGAAGGTTTTCGCCAGGTCATCGTCGAAGTTCGCCGCCGGATCGAAGTAATCCAGCGCCTTCGTCATCAGCAGGTACGTGTTGGCGTCGAAACGTCCGGAAAACTCTTCGCCCTGATAACGCAGGTAGCTCTCGACCTGGAACTCGACGCTGTGGAAGTCGTAGTTGAGCTTTTCACTCTTCAGGCCCCGGCCAAATTTCTCGCCCATGGAGTCATCGGACAGGTACGTGATGTGCCCGACCATCCGCGCCAGCATCAAGCCACGCTTGGGGATCACGCCAGCTTCCTGGAACGAACCGCCGTGGAACTCGGGGTCGGTCAGGATCGCCTGGCGCGCCACTTCGTTGAACGCGATGTTTTGCGCCGACAGCTTGGGAGCCGAGGCGATGGCCAGGCAGTGGCGAATGCGATCCGGGTACGTGATGCTCCACTGCATGGCTTGCATGCCACCGAGACTGCCGCCAATCACGGCGGCCCATTGGCCGATGCCGAGCAGGTCAGCCAGGCGCGCCTGGCTGTGAACCCAGTCTTCCACGGTCAACACCGGGAAGTCGGCGCCGAACGGCTTGCCGGTTTCCGGGTTGGTGCTGCTCGGGCCGGTAGAGCCGTTGCAACCGCCGAGGTTGTTCAGACTGACCACGAAGAATTTGTTGGTGTCGATCGGTTTGCCGGGGCCGATGCAGCTGTCCCACCAACCGGGTTTGCGGTCGTCGGGGCTATGGAAACCGGCAGCGTGATGATGACCCGACAAGGCGTGGCAGATCAGCACGGCGTTGCTCGCCGCGGCGTTCAGCGTGCCGTAGGTTTCGTAGATCAGGTCATAAGCTGGGAGCGAACGGCCGCAGGCCAAGGCCAGGGGTTCACTGAAGTGCGCCACTTGCGGCGTCACCAGACCAACAGAATCGGGGGGGAAGGCAGCTGGCATCGACCCTGCTCTCGTTGAAATGAGGCGTAAGTCTAAAGACCGCTGCCTTTAGCAGCAAGCAAAGGCCGGGCCTGATTTCATTCAGTCAGACCGAGGCGTGGCAATCGCGAGCAGGCTCACTCCCACATTGGATTGCATTCCCCTGTGGGAGCGAGCCTGCTCGCGATGAACGATGACGCGGTCAGCCTGCCGGACGCAGCAGGTCCGGCAAATCCGGCAGCTTCTTCGGCGAACAAATGCGAACCCGCTTCTGCCGGTTTAGTTCGCCGCTAATCAAGCTCACCTGACTCTTGGACACCCCGAACGCCTTGGCCAGAAACGCTATCAAATACGCATTGGCCTTGCCTTCAACCGGCGGCGCCGTCAGGCGGATTTTCAATCGATCACCATGCAGCCCGCAGAAATCATCGCTGCGGGCCGCCGGTTGCAGGTGACACTCCAGAATCAGGTCATCACCGTCCCACCGAAAGTAGCTCACCGGGTCAGATCAGCAGACGCAGGATTTCCGGCATCATCGTCATGGCGGCGAGGTTGTTGATCACCAGCATGTCGATCAGCTTGAGCACCATGAACGCCAGGATCGGCGAGATATCCAGGCCGCCAAGGCTTGGCAGAATCTTGCGAAATGGCGCCAGGGCCGGTTCGCAGATCTGGTTCACCAGCTCGGCGCCAGGGTTATGGCTGCCCGGTGCGACCCAGGACAGGATCACGCTGATGATCAGGGCAAAGAAGAAAATCTTCAGGAACAGCGCGGTCACGCCGATCAGCGACCAGATCAGCAATTGCAGCGGGTTACCGATGGTGCCGTAAGTCAGCAGCAGGGTCAGGGCCATCAGCGCCAGTTGCACGAGGATCGCCAGCACTAGCGAGGACATGTCCAGGCCGAACATGCTCGGGATGATCCGGCGCAATGGCTTGAGCAGCGGCTGGGTGGCTTTCACAGCGAACTGGCAGAGCGGGTTGTAGAAGTTTGCGCGTACCAGTTGCAGTACGAAGCGCAGCAGCACGATCAGCAGGTACAGGCTGCCGAGGGTTTGCAGCACGTAGACCGCTGCAGTGTTCAATCCAATCATGTAAGGCTCCTTATTGACCCAATTGTTCGGCCATCTCGGCCGAGCGGTGCGCAGCGGCGCCGAGTGCTTTTTCTACCAGGGCTTCGAAGCCGCCGGCCTGGAACGACTTGATCGCCGCTTCTGTCGTGCCCGCAGGCGACGTCACGCGGCGACGCAGTTCCGCAGCATCGACGTCACTGGCCACGGCCATGTGAGCAGCGCCCAAAGCGGTTTGCAGGGTCAGTTGTGCGGCGATGTCTGCTGGCAGACCGAGCTTCACGCCAGCGGCGGTCATGGCTTCGATCAGCAGGAAGAAGTATGCAGGGCCCGAGCCGGAGACGGCGGTGACCGCGTCCAGTTGCTGTTCTTCATCCAGCCACAGTGCGATGCCGACGGCGGACAGCAGTTCTTGTGCCTGTTTGCGTTGCTCGGTGTTCACTTCGGCTGTGGCGAACAAACCACTCACGCCCTGGCGCAGCAGCGCCGGGGTGTTGGGCATGCAACGCACGATCGGCTGGGCGCCGAGCCAGTTGTTCATGCTGGCGCAGGTGATGCCGGCCGCAATCGAAACCACCAATTGATTCGGCTTGAGGCTAGGGCGAAGCGCTTCGCAGACGGTTTTCATCGCCTGCGGTTTGACCGCCAGCACGATCACGTCCACGCCCTGAATGGCGTCGGCGTTGTCGGCAAACACTTCGATGCCGTGTTCGGCGCTCACGCGGGCACGGGTTTCTTCACCCGGATCGCTGGCGCGGATCTGCGCGGCGTCCAGACCTTTGGCGCGCAGGCCGCCGATCAGGCTGGCCGCCATGTTGCCGGCACCGATAAAGGCAATACGAGTCTTGCTCATGTCAGGTCCTTATAAAGAGAGGCGTCAGCCATTTTTCATGGCTGACCATGCATTTGTTGAGAGTCGCGAGCGCCAAACAGGGCCGTACCGATGCGTACCCACGTGGCGCCCATGGCGATGGCAGACTCAAGGTCGTGGCTCATGCCCATGGAAAGTGTGTCGAGCGGCAGGTTCAGGCTGGCTTGCAGGCTTTGTACGGCGGCAAAAGCAGCATCCTGGGCGGCGCGATCTTCGGTTGGCTCGGGGATTGCCATCAACCCGCGCAGCTTGATGCGCGGCAGTTCGCTGATGGCATTGGCCAGGGCCGGAAGATCAGCCGGAGTGCAGCCGGACTTGCTGGCTTCACCGCTGACGTTGACCTGGATGCAAATGTTCAGTGGCGGCAAATCGGCAGGACGTTGTTCGGACAGGCGTTGTGCGATTTTCAAACGATCCACGGAGTGCACCCAAGCGAAGTGCTCGGCGATAGCGCGAGTCTTGTTCGATTGAATGGGGCCGATGAAGTGCCAGATCAAGGGCAGGTCGGCCAATTCGAGCTGTTTGCTCAGGGCTTCCTGCAGGTAGTTCTCGCCAAAGTCGCGGAGGCCGGCGGCATACGCTTCGCGCAGGGCTTCGGCGGGCTTGGTCTTGCTCACAGCCAGTAGCTGGACGCTGTCTTCGTCGCGTTTTGCGGCAAGGGCGGCAGCGTGGATGCGTGAACTAACCTGAGCAATGTTGTCTGCTATCGTGGACATCAAGAGGCGCCGGCGGCTGAAGGTTCGCGGCATTCTACTGGAATTGAGGAACGCTATGGATATCACTGAGCTGCTGGCTTTCAGCGCGAAACAGGGCGCGTCCGACTTGCATCTGTCTGCCGGCCTGCCACCGATGATTCGGGTCGACGGCGATGTGCGGCGCATCAACCTGCCAGCCCTGGACCACAAACAGGTGCAGGCGCTGATCTACGACATCATGAACGACACGCAACGGGTGGACTTCGAGAAGCACCTGGAGACCGACTTTTCCTTTGACGTGCCCGGCGTGGCGCGTTTTCGGGTTAACGCATTCAACCACAATCGCGGTGCTGGCGCGGTGTTCCGGACCATTCCGTCCAAGGTCCTGAGCATGGAAGATCTCGGTATGGGGGAAGTGTTTCGCAAGATTACCGAAGCGCCGCGAGGGCTGGTGCTGGTGACCGGTCCGACCGGTTCCGGCAAATCCACCACCCTGGCAGCGATGATCGATCACCTGAACACCCATCGCCATCAGCATATTCTCACGATCGAAGACCCGATCGAGTTCGTCCACGAGTCGCGCAAATGCTTGATCAATCAGCGTGAAGTCCATCGTGATACGCGCAGCTTCGCCACGGCTCTACGCTCGGCCCTGCGGGAGGACCCGGACGTGATTCTGGTGGGGGAGATGCGGGATCTGGAGACCATTCGCCTGGCGTTGACCGCCGCCGAAACCGGTCATCTGGTGTTTGGCACGCTGCACACGACATCGGCGGCGAAAACCATCGACCGGGTGGTGGACGTGTTTCCGGGGGACGAGAAATCGATGGTTCGTTCGATGCTGTCCGAGTCGTTACTGGCGGTGGTATCGCAGACGTTGGTCAAGAAGATCGGTGGCGGGCGGATTGCGGCCCACGAAATCATGCTCGGCACGTCAGCGATCCGTAACCTGATCCGCGAAGACAAGGTGGCGCAGATGTACTCGTCGATTCAGACCGGGGGAAACCTGGGGATGCAGACGCTGGATATGTGCTTGAAGGAGCTGGTGAGCAAGGGCTTGATCAGTCGCGAGCATGCGCGGGAGAAGGCGCGCACGCCGGATGGGTTTTGAGGTTTAAAAGCAAAAGATCGCAGCCTGCGGCAGCTCCTACAGGGAAATGCATAGTCCCGTGTAGGAGCTGCCGCAGGCTGCGATCTTTTGATCTTGCTTCAAATCAGCGCTGAACAACCTGCAGGGTGTTCTTCTCTTTCGGCATAACCCGCTTGGCAACCACGTAGTGGCTTTCCCAGTAGGGTTTTTTCAGCGTGTCGATGGTCACCGACTTGCCACGACGTGGTGCGTGGATGAAGCGGTCGTTGCCCAGATAGATGGCAACGTGATTGACCCGACGGCTCTTGATGTTGAAGAAAATCAGGTCGCCAGGCTTCAGATCCTTGCGATCGACTTTCTCCCCATGACCGCTGGCCATGGCGTTGGAAGTGCGCGGCAGGTCAAACGTGGCGTCGTTGAACGCGTATTTCACCAGGCCACTGCAGTCGAACCCTTTACTTGGGCTGCTGCCGCCCCAACGGTACGGAGTACCCAGGACGTTTACGGCGCGGCTCAGCACGTTGCTGCTTTCCTTGCTCGCCATCGGCGGTACAAGGCTGCTTTTGCTGCTGCTCAACTGGGGAGCGCGTTTTACGGATTGTTTGTTTTTGCTCGAAGGAGCAGAAACATGGGATTTCTGGGTGTAACCATTAACGTTAGGAAGACGTTGCTCACGATTGGTGGCGTGGGCGGCCAGTGGCATCAAAAGGCAAATGGTTAGCCATGTCTTGAAAAATGGACGCATTAGGCAAGGCTCATATAAGTTAGCGCGCAACTTTATAACAGCTTTTTTGGCCCTTCCGCGGCCGTTGGTCGATTCAACCTTGGGGGCAACGGAACCAAATAAGCAGAAAATAGACGCGATTGTCGGACACAACGCTTGTGCTACAAGGGTTTGACGGGACACAAGGTAGCATTTGCCATACGTCGGCCACCTGTAAAAAAGTCACAAAGATTTAAAGAATATTTATCTATCGTGTGAATCGAGGTCCTTCATGAACACCTATCAACAGTCCGATCCGCATCAAGACACGCACAGCAAAGTGATTGGTTACCTGCTGTGGATTTTCGGTTTTACCGGCGCTCACCGCTTCTATTACGGCAAGCCGGTGACGGGGACGATCTGGTTCTTCACCTTCGGTTTGTTGGGTATCGGCTGGCTGATCGACCTGTTTCTGATCCCGGCCATGGATCGTGAAGCGGACCTGCGTTTTACCGCCGGGCCCATTGAGTACAACGTGGCGTGGATTCTGCTGACGTTTCTGGGGATATTCGGCGTACACCGGATGTATCAGGGGAAGTGGATCAGCGGATTGCTGTACCTGGTGACGGGCGGGTTGTTCTTTCTGGGGGTGCTGTATGACTTCTGGACGCTGAATGACCAGGTGTCGATTCGCAACGCACAGAGTCGTTAAGCAAAGATCAAAAGATCGCAGGCTTCGCCAGCTCCTACACTGGAATATGCGTTTCCCTGTAGGAGCTGCCGCAGGCTGCGATCTTTTGATTTTAGGCTTGGTGGCTAATGCGTCCATCCACCAAGGTGTAACGCACCACGCCCGGCAGACTGTGGCCAATGAACGGGCAGTTTTCGCCTTTGGACAGCCAGGTCTCACCAGCCACGGTCGATGCCGCCGGATCGAACAGCACGATGTCCGCCGGTCCACCTACCGCCAGTTTGCCCGCCGGCAGGCGCAACGCCTCGGCAGGTCCGGTGCTCAAGCGCGCCAACAGCGTCGGCAGATCCAGCAAACCATCCTCCACCAGCGTCATCGCCAACGGCAGCAGCAGTTCAACGCTGCTGATGCCCGGTTCGGTGGCCCCGAACGGCGCCAGTTTGGCGTCCCGCTCGTGGGGTTGGTGATGGCTTGAGATGGCCGAGATCACACCCGATTTCACCGCTTCACGCAGGCCATCGCGGTCAGCGCGGGTGCGCAGCGGCGGCTGGACGTGATAGAGGCTGCTGAAGTCGATCAGCGCTTCGTCGGTCAGGATCAGCTGATACAGGGCGACATCGGCCGTCACTGGCAGGCCGCGAGCCTGGGCCTGAGCGATCAGGGCCACGCCACGTGCACTGGTGAGCTGGCTGAAGTGCGCGCGTACGCCACTTTGCTCGACCAGCAGCAGATCCCGCGCGAGAGCCACGGTTTCAGCGGTTTCGGGAATGCCCGGCAAACCAAGGAAGCTGGCGGTCGGGCCTTCATGAGCCAGGCCACCTTCGGCCAGGTCATGGTCCTGAGAGTTGAAAATCACCGTCAGGTCGAATGTTGCGGCGTATTCCAGCGCCCGGCACAGCGTGCGGGTGTTGCGGAAGCTGTCCAGGCCGTTGCCGAAGGCCACGCAACCGGCATCGCGCAAGGCGACCAGCTCGGCCAGCTGTTCGCCGTCCAGGCCTTTGCTCAGGGCGCCGATCGGGAACACCTTGGTGTTGCCGGCCTCGCGGGCGCGGTCGAGGATCAGTTCGGCCACGGCCGAGGTGTCCAGCACCGGTTTGGTTTTCGGCGGGCAGCACAGGCTGGTGACGCCACCGGCCGCGGCGGCGCGGGTTTCGCTGACGATTGAACCTTTACGGCTGTAGCCCGGTTCGCGCAGGGCGACGTTCAGGTCAACCAGCCCAGGGGCGGCGACCAGGCCTTTGGCGTCGAGGGTGTCGACGGCGACAAAACCGGCCGGCGCGGCGCCAAGGGCAATGATCTTGCAGGCTTCAATATGGATATCGGTAACTTGATCTAGGCCGCTGGCCGGATCGATGACGCGGGCGCCGAGAATGCTGAGCTTCACTGGGCGTTCTCCTGCTCGAATTGGCGCTGGGCTGTTTGCCCGCTCATGGCCATGGACAGCACGGCCATACGAATCGCGATGCCGTAGGTCACCTGATTGAGGATCACCGAGTGCGGACCGTCGGCCACCGCCGACTCAATTTCCACCCCACGGTTGATCGGCCCCGGGTGCATGACGATGCAATCCGGTTTGGCCCCGGCCAGGCGCGCGGTGGTCAGGCCGAACAGGCGGTAGAACTCACCTTCGCTCGGCAGCAGGCCGCCGGTCATGCGTTCACGTTGCAGGCGCAGCATGATCACCACGTCGACGTCTTTCAGGCCTTCGGTCATGTCGGTGTAGACCTTCACGCCGTACTGCTCGACGCCGATTGGCAGCAGGGTTTTCGGCGCGATCACGCGGATGTCCGGGCAGCCGAGGGTTTTCAGCGCGAGCATGTTCGAGCGCGCCACCCGCGAGTGCAGGATGTCGCCGACGATGGCTACGGAAAGGTTTTCGAAGCCTCCCTTGTGCCGACGAATCGTGAGCATGTCGAGCATGCCCTGGGTCGGGTGGGCGTGACGGCCGTCACCGCCGTTGATGATCGCCACCTGCGGGCAGACATGTTCGGCGATGAAGTGTGCCGCGCCGGAGTCACCGTGACGCACGACGAACATGTCGGCGGCCATGGCTTCCAGGTTGCGCAGGGTGTCGAGCAGAGTTTCGCCCTTGCTCGCCGACGATGTGGACACGTTCAGGGTGATCACGTCCGCCGACAGCCGCTGGGCCGCCAGTTCGAAGGTGGTGCGGGTGCGGGTGGAGTTCTCGAAGAACACGTTGCACACGGTCTTGCCGCGCAGCAACGGGACTTTCTTCACCGCCCGGGCGCCGACTTCAAGGAACGAGTCGGCGGTGTCGAGGATTTCCGTCAACAGCTCGCGGCGCAAACCGTCGAGCGAGAGGAAGTGGCGCAGCTGGCCCTGATCATTGAGCTGCAGCGGGCGCTTGGTTTCTAGAGGCGTCATCGCGAGGGGGACTCTCAATAGGGCGAATTAAAGGGCGAGGTCTTGCAGTTCGAGCTTGAGTTCCGGGCCGGACAGTTTCACCCGTTCGTGGGCGGCCAGCGACAGCGTCGCGCCGACCACATTCGGGCGGATCGGCAGCTCACCGGCGTCCAGGTCCAGCAGGCACACCAATGTCACGCTGGCCGGGCGGCCGTAGTCGAACAGCTCATTGAGGGCGGCGCGGATGGTCCGGCCGCTCATCAGCACGTCATCGATCAGCACCAGGTGCTGGCCTTCGATCTCGAACGGCAGCGCCGAAGGGCGCACTTGTGGGTGCAGGCCGTTCTGGCTGAAGTCGTCGCGGTAGAAGGAGACGTCCAGGGTGCCGAGCGGCGAGTCGCTGCCCAGTTCATCGAGCAACGCCTGGGCGACCCAGACGCCACCGGTACGAATACCGATGTAGCGCGGCTCGCTGATGCCGCGGTGTTCCAGGTGCGCCTTGAGACGGGTCGCCATCTGGCTGATCAGTTCGGCGGGATTGGGCAGGCTCATGGTTGCTCCTTCTTGGGCCCGAGCCTGGTTCTGCTGGAGAGGTGGCTCGGGTTGTCGCTAAGTAGAGACGCGTGTTGCGGCTCTTCAGGATTCGAACAGTGCGGTGTTTTCGTCGAGCCAGCCTTGCAGCAGCAGGGCGGCGGCGATGGCGTCCACCGGGTTGTCGCGGTAGCTGCCCTTTTGTCCGCCGCGATCACGTCGTTCACCCTTGGCTTCGAAGGTGGTCAGGCGTTCATCGTGGGTATAGAAGGGCAGGTTGTAGCGGCCGTTGAGGCGGCGGGCGAATTTCTCGGCGCGCAGGCACATGTCGCTCGGCGTGCCGTCCATGTTCAAGGGCAGGCCCACCACCACGGCATCGGGTTTCCACTCTTTAATCAGGGCTTCGACCTGATTCCAGTCGGGAATACCGTTTTGTGCTTTCAAGGTGCACAGCTCGCGGGCCTGGCCGGTAATCACCTGGCCGACCGCGACGCCGATCTGTTTGGTGCCGTAGTCGAAACCCAAAATCAGGCGCAGGGCCATCAGGCGTGTCCCGCCTGGCTGGTCAGCAGGCTGAGGTTGACGCCCAGGTGCTTGGCCGCTGCTTCCAGGCGCAGTTCGCTGCTGGTGTTGAACAAAATATCGGCATCGAACGGGCAGGTCAGCCAGGCGTTCTGAGCCAGTTCGGCTTCCAGCTGCCCGGCTTCCCAGCCAGCGTATCCGAGGGCGATCAGGCTTTTCGCCGGACCGACGCCGTCGGCGATGGCGAACAGCACGTCCTGGGAGGTCGACAGGGCCAGTTTCTCATCAAGCTCAACGGTGGCCTGATAACTCTGCCCCGAGGGGTGCAGGACAAAACCGCGATCGGTCTGCACCGGGCCGCCGATGAAGATCGGCACATGCTGGCAGAGCACCGGCGGTTCGATGTCGGGGCGCAGTTGTTCGAGGATATCGGCCAGGTTGAGGTCTTGCGGACGATTGACCACCAGGCCCATGGCACCATTGGCCGTGTGCTCGACGATGTAGGTCAAGGTGTGCGCAAAGTTCGGGTCGACCATGTGAGGCATGGCGATCAGGAATTGATGCTTGAGGTAGCTGGGGCTGACGTTCTTCATGAGCGCTAGTGTGGCGTTGGAGGGGCGAACTGACAAGCTGGGGATGGCGCAATTTGGCAGTCGGCACCCATCAAATGTGGGAGCGGGCTTGCTCGCGAAGGCGTCGTGTCAGTCGACATCAATGTTGAATGATTGACCGCATTCGCGAGCAAGCCCGCTCCCACAAGGGGTTCTGTGGTGGTCAGTTGCTGGAGAGTCTGTCGCCGCGGGCAAACTTCCAGGTCCGGATGATTTCCAGACGGTCGATATCCGACAGATCCCCGGTAAACGGTGAAAACGGCGCCGCCAGCCGCACGATGCGCTGCGCCGCCTGATCCAGCAGCGGTTGCCCGGACGACTCCAGCACCAGCACTTCAAAGAGCGAGCCGTCCCGGTTGATCGAAACCAAAAGGCGCAAATTGCCGTAGATCTGCTTGCGTCGCGCTTCGTCGGGGTAATTCAGGTTGCCGATGCGCTCGACCTTCTTGCGCCACTCGTCCTTATACCAGGCGCCTTTATCGCGCATGGTCGACGCGGCGCTCAGGCGATGGATGCGCGGGCGCTTGGCATACAGCTGTTGTTCGTTGGCCAGTTCCGCTTCCAGGCTGGCGATGTCGCTGGACAGCTGTTCACTGTCGAACGTCGGCGCGGCGACGGCGGGTTTGGTGACGGGCTTGGGTTCTTCGGTTTTGGCCGGGGCCTTTTTCGGCTTGGGCGCGACGGTCGTCACGGCTGCCTTCGGTGCGGCTTCCTTCACTTCAGGCTTGGCCGCTGGCGGTGGCGTGACTTTCTGCACCTTGTTGTCCTGGAAAGGCGCGACCTCGGTGGTCTTGGGAATTGCCTTTTTATCCAGGGTGCCGCTGCCTTCCTGATTCTCTTGAGCGAGGAAATCGGCTTTCTCAGGCTTCTTTTCGCTTTTGAAGGTGGCGAGGGTGATTTCCAGGGTTTTGCTGATTTGCTTGGGTTCAACCATCGTAAAGCCGACGCCCAACAGCAAGGCCAGGTGAATCAGCGCCGCGAGAAACAGGGTAAAACCGAGGCGATCAGCCGGGCGCACGCCACGATGGGCGAGTTCAGCGGGCAGATCGGACGGGAGCGTCATGACAAAAAAACCAACATCGCGTTTTTCACAGGCCGCGGATGATAACGCAATGTTGGTCGTTTCTTGGCTGTTCTATATCAACGGGCCTTGAGCTTCTGATCGATGGCATCCATCAGCAGGCCGCCGATGTCGGTGCCAAACGCATTATCAATCTCGCGAATGCAGGTCGGGCTGGTGACGTTGATTTCCGTCAGATGCTCGCCGATCACGTCCAGACCGACGAACAACAGGCCTTTTTCGCGCAGGGTCGGGCCGACTTGTGCGGCGATCCAGCGATCCTTGTCGGTCAGCGGTCGGGCTTCGCCACGGCCACCGGCGGCGAGGTTGCCACGGGTTTCGCCAGCAGCTGGAATCCGCGCCAGGCAGTAATCCACTGGTTCGCCGTCGATCATCAGGATGCGCTTGTCGCCATCGACGATCGCCGGCAGGTAACCCTGGATCATGATCTGCTGTTTGCCATGCAGGGTCAGGGTTTCGAGGATCACCGACAGGTTCGGGTGGCCAGCGGTGTGACGGAAGATCGATGAACCGCCCATGCCGTCCAGCGGCTTGAGGATCACGTCGCCGTGGTGATCGGCGAATTCACGCAGTACGTCCGGGCGACGGCTGACGATGGTCGGCGGCGTGCACTGCGGGAACAGCGTGGCGAACAGCTTTTCGTTGCAGTCACGCAGGCTTTGCGGCTTGTTGACCACCAGCACACCAGCGCGTTCGGCTTGCTCCAGCAGGTAAGTGGAGTAGACGAATTCCATGTCGAACGGCGGATCCTTGCGCATCAGGATCACGTCCAGATCGCTCAGCAGCGCGTCGGTCTCGGCTTCCAGTTCGAACCATTTTTCCGGGTTGGCGAAGACTTTCAACGGACGCATCCGCGCCCGCGCTTCACCTTCGCCCTGGTACAAATCCTTCTGTTCCATATAGAACAGTTCCCAACCGCGCTTCTGTGCGGCCAGCAGCATGGCCAGCGAGCTATCCTTTTTATAGGAGATGCTGGCAATAGGATCCATGACAATCCCGACGCGAACGCTCATGGGTTTTTCCTCGAAATTGGGTGGTCCGAATGGACACGAAAAAGTGGCGTCAGAGTGGCGCTGAGTGTGTTCCCGGTCAAGGAAAAACCACTGCCAGGGTCGGCCGATAGATTGGTTTTGGAGACTGTGCTAAAAAGGCTGCCATATCGCGCTGGCCCTTGAACATCAAGGGTTTCGAGCCTCCGGTTATCGGAAATGGACAATTTGATTCGCAAAGGCGACGGCAGAGCATTTATGGAACAGCATTCCAGCGCCTTGAAGGTCATGGTGATCGACGATTCGAAAACGATTCGCCGTACCGCCGAAACGCTTTTGAAAAACGTGGGGTGTGAAGTGATCACGGCCATCGATGGTTTCGATGCTCTGGCCAAGATTGCCGACAATCACCCCGGCATCATCTTTGTCGACATCATGATGCCGCGTCTGGATGGTTATCAGACCTGCGCTTTAATCAAGAACAACAGTGCGTTCAAGTCCACGCCAGTGATTATGCTGTCGTCCAAGGACGGGCTGTTCGACAAGGCCAAGGGGCGCATCGTCGGCTCCGACCAGTTTTTGACCAAGCCTTTCAGCAAGGAAGAACTGCTGAACGCGATCCAGGCCCATGTACCGGGCTTCGCCGCCGTTTTGCCGCAGTAGGACACGCACAGTGACGCTCGGCCAACGGGCCCGGCGTCGACAAGAATGGGGAAGACCATGGCACGTATTCTGATCGTCGATGATTCGCCGACCGAAATGTACAAACTGACCGGCATGCTGGAAAAGCACGGTCATGAAGTGTTGAAAGCCGAAAACGGCGCCGACGGCGTGGCCCTGGCCCGTCAGGAAAAACCCGACGCCGTTCTGATGGACATCGTCATGCCTGGCCTAAATGGTTTCCAGGCGACCCGTCAGCTGACCAAAGACCCGGAAACCGGGCACATCCCGGTGATCATCATCACCACCAAGGATCAGGAAACCGACAAAGTCTGGGGCACGCGCCAGGGCGCCAAGGATTACCTGACCAAACCGGTCGACGAAGAAACCCTGATCAAGACCCTGAACAACGTGCTGGCCGGTTGATCGTCCGGCCATGACCGAGTCGCTGACGGCTTTCGAACTGCTGCTGCAGATCGACCAGCGTTGTCGTCTGCTGGCGGCAGACTTGCCGTCCCAGCCGACCCGACAAGACAGTTGGAGCGGTATCGGCTTCCGTCTGGGCGAGCACTGGTACGTCGCGCCGATGGGCGAGGTCAGCGAAGTGTTGCATGAGCCGCGGTTCACCCAGCTGCCGGGGGTCCGGCCCTGGGTCAAGGGGGTGGCCAATCTGCGCGGGCGTCTGTTGCCGATCATCGACTTGTGCGGCTTCTTCGGGCATGAGCTGTCAGCCGTGCGCAAGCAGCGCCGGGTATTGGTGGTGGAGCATAACGAGGTGTTTACCGGGTTGATGGTCGATGAGGTTTTCGGCTTGCAACACTTTGCCCAGGACAGCCTGGAACCGGTAGATACCTTGAGCGGCCCGATTGCACCGTTCATCAAAGGCCGGTTTCAGCGTGAGCAGACCTGGCAGGTGTTCAGCCCGTTTGCGTTGGTGCAGTCACAAAGCTTCATGCACGTCGCGCTGTAATCCATGTGGGAGCGAGCCTGCTCGCGATTGAACGATAACGCCTGTTCCCTGATGTACCGCGGCGCCTGAATCGCGAGCAGGCTCGCTCCCACAGGGTTCTCGGCATGGTTCACAGGTGTTGGTTAACAGGCGAGGACCGATGATAAAAGCAAAAACAGGCAAGCCAGAAGGGTCGCGCAGCCGGTCACAGATCATCGCGCTGTTCATCGCGCTGATCGTCTTCATCATGCTGCTGTTCGCCAACTTCGCGTACCTCAACACCCAGGCCTCGTACGACAAACAGTACATCGGCCACGCCGGTGAGCTGCGCGTGCTGTCCCAGCGCATTGCCAAGAATGCCACCGAAGCCGCTGCCGGCAAGGCGGCGGCGTTCAAGCTGCTGAGCGATGCGCGTAATGACTTTGCCCAACGCTGGGGCTATCTGAAGAAAGGCGACCCCGCCACCGGCCTGCCGCCGGCGCCGTCCACCGTGCGCCCGGAAATGCGTGCCGTGCAGCTGGACTGGGAACGCCTGCTGAAAAACACCGACGCGATTCTCTCCAGCGAACAGACCGTGCTGTCGCTGCATCAAGTCGCCGCGACCCTGGCCGAAACCGTGCCGCAGTTGCAGGTCGAGTATGAAAAAGTCGTCGAAACGCTCCTCCAGCGCGGTGCCCCGGCCGCGCAGGTGGCCATGGCCCAGCGCCAGTCGCTATTGGCTGAGCGGATTCTCGGCGCGGTGAACACCGTGCTGTCCGGTGATGAAAATTCGCAGCAGGCCGCCGACGCCTTCGGTCGTGATGCGGCGCGATTCGGCCAGGTGCTCAACGGCATGCTCCAGGGCAATCCGTCACTGAAAGTCAGCCAGGTTGAAGACCGCGATGCGCGCGCGCGGTTGATCGAGATTTCCGAGCTGTTCGAGTTTGTCTCGGGTTCGGTGGATGAAATCCTCGAAACCTCGCCGGAGCTGTTCAAGGTCCGCGAATCGGCCACCAGTATTTTCACCCTGTCGCAGACCCTGCTCGAGGAAGCCTCGCACCTGGCCGGCGGTTTTGAAAACCTGGCCGGCGGGCGCAACACCGACACCATTGGCGGCTACGTGCTGGGCCTGTTGGCGCTGATGTCGATCATCCTCATTGGTCTGGTGATGGTCCGTGAAACCAACCGTCAGCTGCGCGAAACGGCCGAGAAGAACGAGCGTAACCAGAACGCGATCATGCGCCTGCTCGACGAGATCGAAGACCTGGCGGACGGCGACCTGACCGTGACCGCCTCGGTGACCGAAGACTTCACCGGGACCATCGCCGACTCGATCAACTATTCCGTGGACCAACTGCGCGACCTGGTGGCGACCATCAACCTCACCGCTGGCCAGGTCGCTGCCGCCGTGCAGGAAACCCAGGCCACCGCCATGCACCTGGCCCAGGCTTCGGAGCATCAGGCGCAGCAGATTGCCGAAGCTTCCACCGCGATCAACGACATGGCCCAGTCCATCGATCAGGTCTCGGCCAACGCCGCCGAATCCTCGGCGGTGGCCGAACGTTCGGTGGAAATCGCCAACAAGGGCAACGAGGTGGTGCACAACACCATCCACGGCATGGACAATATTCGCGAGCAGATTCAGGACACCGCCAAGCGCATCAAGCGTCTCGGCGAGTCCTCTCAGGAAATCGGCGACATTGTCAGCCTGATCGATGACATTGCCGACCAGACCAACATCCTTGCGCTCAACGCGGCGATCCAGGCTTCCATGGCCGGTGATGCCGGGCGCGGCTTTGCGGTGGTCGCCGATGAAGTCCAGCGGTTGGCCGAGCGCTCGTCTGCCGCCACCCGGCAGATCGAAACCCTGGTGCGGGCGATTCAGACCGACACCAACGAAGCCGTGATTTCCATGGAGCAGACCACCACCGAAGTGGTGCGCGGCGCGCGTCTGGCGCAGGATGCCGGAGTGGCCCTGGAAGAAATCGAAGGCGTGTCGAAGACCCTCGCCGCGTTGATCCAGAGTATTTCCAACGCGGCGCAGCAACAGACGTCTTCGGCCGGTCAGATTTCCCTGACGATGAACGTGATCCAGCAGATCACCACGCAGACCTCGTCCGGCTCCACCGCCACCGCCGAGAGCATTGGCAACCTGGCGAAAATGGCCAGCCAGCTGCGGCGTTCGGTGTCCGGTTTCACCTTGCCGGCCGCCAAGGCTGAGGTTGCGGATAAAGTGTGAAACGCCTGCGAGCGAATGCTTTTTTTGAGTAGAGCAGTGATTTGGAGTGGTTATGGGTGATCGGCACGACTATGTGGCCCTCGAGTGGGTCAAAGGCGAGATTGCCGAAACGCTGAAAGTGGCTCACCAGGCGATTGAAACGTTGCTTGATGACCCGCAGGCGACGCACGCGCTCAGTGAATGCCTGGCGTGCATCCATCAGGTTCACGGCAGTTTGCAGATGGTCGAATTCTACGGCGCGGCGCTGCTCGCCGAAGAGATGGAACATCTGACCACGGCGTTGCAACAGAACCGCGTCAGTCATCGCGACGAGACGCTCCACCTGTTGCTGCAAGCCCTTGGGCAGCTGCCGATTTACCTCGACCGGGTGCAAGGTGCGCGCCGCGACCTGCCGCTGGTGGTGTTGCCACTGATCAACGACCTGCGTAGCGCCCGTGGCGAAAGCCTGTTGTCGGAAACCAGCCTGTTCAGCCCGCAATTGCCGGACCTGCCGCCACTGGACGAAGAGTCGCTGGCACTGCTGGAGCCGGCGGATTTACCCAATGTGCTGCGCAAGTTGCGGCAGATGTTGCAGATGGCCCTGGTCGGATTGCTGCGTGAGCAGGACGGCGAAACCAATCTCGGTTACCTGACCAAGGTTTTTGCGCGCCTCGAAGGGCTGTGCGGCAACGCACCCTTGAGCCCGTTATGGCAAGTCGCCTCGGCGCTGGTCGAAGGCATGCGCGGTGGCTCGATTGCTAACAGTCCGGCGTTGCGCAGTTTGTTCAAGGAGGCCGACAAAGAACTGAAGCGCCTGCTCGAACAGGGAATATCCGGAATCAATCAGCCGGCACCGCTGGAGTTGCTCAAGAGTTTGCTGTTCTACATTGCCAAGGCCGAACATCCCACCGGGCAGATGCTGACCATGAAAGATCGCTACGGACTGGACGACGCGCTACCTGACAGCGCGATGGTCGACGAAGAACGAGCACGGCTGGCCGGTCCCGACCGCGATGCCATGCGCTCGGTGTTGGCCGCTTTGTGTGAAGAGCTGGTGCGGGTCAAGGAACGCCTGGACCTGTTCGTGCGCAGTGACCGTCAACACACCTCGGACCTCGAAAGCCTGCTGGCGCCTCTGCGGCAAATCGCCGACACCCTGGCGGTGCTCGGTTTCGGCCAGCCGCGCAAGGTCATCATCGACCAACTGGCGGTGGTGCTCAGCCTCGCCCAGGGCCAGCGTGAGCCCAACGACGCGATCCTGATGGACGTCGCCGGTGCCTTGCTCTACGTCGAAGCGACGCTGGCCGGCATGGTTGGCACCGTCGAGCCGGAAAGCCAGGAAGAAAGCCGCCTGCCGACCACCGACCTGACCCAGATCCATCAGATCGTGATCAAGGAAGCGCGCATCTGCCTGCAACAGGCCAAGGACATGATCGTCGACTACATCGACGCCGACTGGGACCGCCAGCACTTGCAGCCACTGCCGGCCTTGCTGACCCAGGTGCGCGGTGCGCTGGCGATGATTCCGTTGAGCCGTGCGGCGAGCCTGATCGAAACCTGCAACCATTTCATCCGCGAGCACTTGCTGCTCGACCCGGATCATCCCGGCTGGCAGGAACTGGACAGCCTGGCCGACGTCATCACCAGCATCGAGTATTACCTGGAGCGCCTCAGCGACGACCCCGAAGCGCCGGGCGAAAAGTTGCTCGACGTCGCGGAAAAAAGCCTGGCCGCACTCGGCTTTTTCCCCAGCGAGCAGCAGGTGCCGGTGCTTGAAGATGTGCTCAGCCCGAGTGAAGCGCAGGTCATGCAGGATCTGCAGGAACTGAACGACCCTGAGACCGTCCAGTCACTGGCCGATGTATTGGCCAGCCCCGTGTCCTCCGTCAACCCGCCCGCCCTGACCACCCCGGGAAGCCTGTTGCCGCCGCCCACCGGTGAAGAGCCGGTGGACGATGAGCTGCGGGAAGTGTTCCTCGAAGAAACCGATGAAGTCCTGGAAATCCTCCGCGAGTACCTGCCGCGCTGGTCGGTTAATCCCGACGATAAATCGGCCCTGAGCGAACTGCGCCGGGCCTTCCATACGCTCAAGGGCAGTGGCCGGATGGTCCGCGCTTTGGTGCTGGGCGAACTGGCCTGGGCGGTGGAAAACCTGCTCAACCGCGTACTGGAACGCAGCGTTCCGCCGGGGGCGGCGGTGCAACAACTGCTGGGCGATGCGCTGAATCTGCTGCCGGAACTGGTGGCCGAGTTCGCCCTCCATGCCCAGCGCCAGCGCAACGATGTCGACCAATTGGCCGCGCGCGCCCACGCCTTGGCCAAGGGCAATGAGCCGATACCCGACGAGGATGCACAAGACGTCGCCGCCCTCGATCCGCTGCTACTTGAGATCTTCCGCAACGAAGCTGAAACCCATTTGGGCAGCCTCAACCGCTTCCTCGATCAAGCCGCCGAGCACGTGCCGTTGCAGGCCAGCGACGAGTTGCAGCGGGCGCTGCACACCCTCAAGGGCAGCGCCTCCATGGCCGGTGTATTGCCGATTGCCGAACTGGCGAAGCCACTGGATCATTTGACCCGGGAGTACAAGGCGCACCTGCTCGCCCTCGACCTGGACGAAGTCGAGCTGTTACTCGAAGCCGAAGGACTGTTCCGTCTCGGCTTGCGACAACTCAAAACCGACCCGCTGGCCGAGATTCCTGGCGCCCGCTCATTGATCGAGCGAACCCAGACGTTGCTGGCCGAGCGGCTGGAAACGCTCCTGAGTGCACCGAATTCCGGGTTGCGCATCAAGCGTGATCCGCAACTGATCAACAACTTCCTCGCGCAAGGCATGGACATCCTGCTGGACGCCGAAAGCCTGTTGCAGCGCTGGCAGCAACATCCCGGCGAGCGTCAGGAACTCAGCGCATTGCTGGACGAATTGACCACCCTCGGCGAAGGCGCGCACCTGGCGGATCTGCATCCGGTGGATGAGCTTTGCGAAGCCTTGCTCGACCTCTATGGCGCGGTGGAAGAAAGCAGCCTGGCGGTCAGCGAGGCGTTTTTCCATGAAGCGCAAAGTGCCCATGAAGCGCTGATCAACATGCTCGACGAACTGGCCGCCGGCCAGGAAGTCAGTCCGCAACCGGAACGCATCCGGGCCTTGCGCGGCTTGCTCGATGAGAGCCTTGATCCGTCGGCCATGGGCCTGATTCGCAGCGATGGCAGCCGCACGTTGAGCATCCGGGAACTGGGCAGTGCCACGGCCGAACTGGAACAGACCGCGACCCAGGTTGAGCTGGACGATGAGATCGTTTCGATCTTCCTCGAAGAGGCGGTGGATATCCTCGAAAGCGCCGGCCAGGCCTTGCAGCGCTGGCTGAGCGACCCGGACAACGCCGCGCCGCTGTTGTCGTTGCAGCGAGATTTGCACACCCTCAAGGGTGGCGCGCGGATGGCCGAGGTCGAGCCGGTCGGTGATCTGGCTCATGAACTGGAAAGCCTTTACGAAGGGCTGGTGGACCGCCGTTACGCCTACAGCGAAGCCTTGGCGTACCTGCTGCAACACAGTCATGACCGGCTCGCGCAGCTGCTTGACCAGTTGCAGAACCAGCGGCCATTGGGTGATCCGAGTGAGGTGATCGAGGCCATTCGAGAGTTTCGCCAAGGCAATGCCAGCGCTGCCGACACGGTCGAACCGGCACGGGCCGAGGATTCACCGGGCCATGATCCAGAGCTGCTGGAGATCTTCCTCGAGGAAGGTTTCGACATCATCGAAAACTCCGGTGCGGCGCTGGTGCGCTGGCAGGCCGAGCCGTCGAATCGTCAGGAGGTGGAAACCCTGCTGCGTGACCTGCACACCCTCAAGGGTGGCGCGCGGATGGTGGAAATCGCGCCGATTGGCGACCTCGCCCATGAGCTGGAATTTCTCTACGAAGGTCTGTCGGCTGGCGTACTGCAACCCACCGCCGCGTTGTTCGGCTTATTGCAAAGCAGCCACGACCGACTGGCGCAGATGCTCGACGCGACCCGTGCCGGTCAGCCATTGCCGCCCGCCGATCAACTGATCGACGCGATCAAGAACTTCAGTCATCCGGCAGTGCCCGAAACACCGGCACCGGCCGTGGTGTCAGCAACGCCGAAAGTCGAGGCGCCCGCAGCACAACCCGATGCTGGCGCAGACATGGTCAAGGTCTCGGCAGAACTGCTCGACGATCTGGTGAACCTGGCCGGAGAGACGTCGATCTTCCGTGGCCGGATCGAACAACAGGTCAACGATGCGCGCGTGACCCTGAGCGAGATGGAAACCACCATCGAGCGCATGCGCGACCAGTTGCGTCGTCTCGATACTGAAACCCAAGGGCGGATTCTCAGCCGTCAGCAAGTCGAAGCCGAACGCCTGGGCTACGAAGAATTCGATCCGCTGGAAATGGACCGTCACTCACAGTTGCAGCAACTGTCGCGCGCGCTGTTCGAATCCGCCTCCGACTTGCTCGACCTCAAGGAAACCCTCGATCGACGCAATCAGGATGCGGAAAACCTGCTGCAACAGCAGGGCCGCATCAACACCGAATTGCAGGAAGGCCTGATGCGTACGCGCATGGTGCCGTTCGAACGGATGATGCCGCGCTTGAAACGGATCGTCCGCCAAGTCTCCAGCGAGCTGGGCAAAGATGTGGAATTCATCGTCGGCAATGCCGAAGGCGAGATGGACCGCAACGTCCTCGAACGCATGGCTGCGCCGTTGGAACACATGCTGCGCAATGCCGTGGATCATGGGCTGGAATCCGCCGAGGTGCGTGTCGCGGCGGGTAAACCCGCTCAGGGTCGAATCACCCTCGACCTGTCGCGAGAGGGCGCCGACATCATTTTCGACATCCGCGACGATGGGGCCGGCGTGCCGCTGGATGCGGTGCGGAGCAAGGCGATCAAGCGCGGATTGCTGGCCCCGGACAGCGACATCAGCGACCGCGATGTCCTGCAATTCATCCTGCAACCGGGGTTCTCCACCGCCGAGAAAATCACCCAGATTTCCGGGCGCGGCGTCGGCATGGACGTGGTGCATGAAGAGGTTCGGCAGCTCGGCGGCAGCATGAGCATCGACTCTGTGGCCGGGCAGGGCGTGCACTTCCGCATACGCCTGCCGTTCACCGTGTCGGTCAACCGGGCGCTGATGGTGCAGTGTTTTGATGATCAGTACGCGATCCCGCTGAACACCATCGACGGCATCGTTCGCGTGCTGCCCAACGAGCTTGAAGGGCATTACCGGCTCGATCCGCCGACCTACAAATACGCCGGGCAACACTATGAACTGTGCTACCTCGGTGAACTGCTGAAAACCAGCCACCGCCCGAAACTACTCGGCCAGAGCCTGCCGCTGCCGGTGTTGCTGGTGCAGTGCAACGAGCGGCACATCGCGGTGCAAGTCGACTCCATGGCCGGCACTCGCGAGATCGTGGTCAAAAGCCTCGGCCCGCAGTTTGCAGCGGTGCAGGGTTTGTCCGGGGCCACGATTCTCGGCGATGGGCGGGTGGTGCTGATTCTCGATTTGCTGGCACCAATCCGCGCCATGCAGGCCCGAGTGCCGCAACAGCCAGTGACTCAGGAGGCGGAGGTCGAGCCGCATAAACCGCTGCTGGTGTTGGTGGTCGACGATTCGGTGACGGTGCGCAAAGTCACCAGCCGTCTGCTGGAACGCCACGGCATGAACGTGCTGACCGCCAAGGACGGTGTCGACGCCATGCTGCTGCTTGAGGATCACCTGCCCGACGTGATGCTGCTGGACATCGAAATGCCGCGCATGGACGGCTTCGAAGTCGCCACCCAAGTCCGCGCCGACGAACGTCTGCAGCACCTGCCGATCATCATGATCACCTCCCGCACCGGGCAAAAACACCGCGACCGCGCCATGGCCATCGGCGTCAATGACTACCTCGGCAAGCCGTACCAGGAATCGGTGCTGCTCGAAAGCATCACCCTGTGGAGCAAAACCCATGCTTGAGCACCGCACCAGCAACCTCACCGGGCTGCTGTTGCCCTTGGCTGACCGCAACCTGATCCTGCCCAACGTCGCGGTTGCGGAGCTGATCGATTACCAACCCAGCGCCTTCGACCTCGACACGCCGCCGTGGTACCTCGGGCGGGTCATGTGGCGGAACCGGCAGATTCCGTTGCTGAGTTTCGAGTCGGCGTGTGGGCAGAAAATCGTCATCGGTGAGCGGGCGCGTATTGTCATTCTCAATGCTCTCGGTGGGCGGCCCGATCTGAAATTCATTGCGTTGCTGGTGCAGGGGATTCCGCGGTCTTACAAGCTTGATAGCCAGTTGAGCTATGTGGACGTGCCGTTGTGTTCGCTGGAACAGGCGGCGGTGCAGGTGGGGGAGCAAGTGGCCAAGGTGCCGAATTTGTTGGCGTTGGAGGAGTTACTTGTGAGTGCAGGGTTGGTCTGACGGACCCCTTCGCGAGCAGGCTCGCTCCCACATTGGATTTGCGGCGTACACAAAACCCCTGTGGGAGCGAGCCTGCTCGCGATGGCGGCCGTCAATTCACCGAATACTTCACTGCTAAACCCCGGCCCGAGCCTTCATCTGCAACGACTCATGATGATCCAGCGCCCGCTCCACCAACAACTGCACCCCATCCGCCATACGGCTGAGCGCCAAAGCTACAGAGCGGCGTGAGCCCTCCACATCGTCCGCCAGATCGGCAGCAATGGCGCTGATGGACAGCAGGTCTTCGGAGGCATTGGTCAGAAGGGCTTCGGTATCGATATCGGGGGAGACGCTGAAGAGGTGATGTTTGCGGCGCTTGCCCGGTTTTTCATGGGGTGGGAAGTAGTAGGAAAAGACGCGGTCGGCGGCTTCCTTGAGTTTTTCGGCTTCGAGGGAGGCTTCGGAACCGGTGTCGGTTTCCGGCGGGTTGGGAGTTGGTTTGAACATGGCAAAGATCCTTGTAGTGATGGAGCTGCCATTTTTCGTTTTCCAGACGAAAAGGGTGGCAGCTGTACGCGGACTGGAAAAACCGAGTAAGGATCAAACCCGGCAGACCCGAAGGTCTCCCACGCACAGCCGCCATAACTTGGAACTACGGAGCAAAAAAAGCGCCGCATTATGTCATGTGCATTGATCCTGTCCTTCGGGTTTTCCAGGCCCGGTCGCTGAATTGGCGCGTTCCCTTTTTGGGACTCATCGGTTGCCACTGTGAAAAACCTTTCCCTCAGCGAAGCCCTGTTCACGACTACTCAGCAAAAAGTGCTGGGCTTGTTGTTCGGCAAACCCGACCGCAGTTTTTACGCCAACGAGATCGCTCGCTGGGCTCAAGTAGGTAAAGGCAGCCTCATGCGCGAGCTGGATCGGTTGCAGCGGGCAGGCGTGCTGACCATGACCCGTCAGGGCAACCAGACCCACTATCAAGCCAATCCCGATTGCCCGATCTATGCCGAACTGCTGGGCATCGCCCGTAAAACCTTTGGTATTGCCGAGCCTCTGCGCCAAGCGCTCCAACCCTTTGCCGAACAGATCACCTGGGCATTTGTGTACGGTTCAATCGCCAAGGATTCGGCAAACGTATCCAGTGACATTGATCTCATGCTGATCGGCGAAAGCCTCCACTACAGTGAAGTGATGGAGCGGCTCATGCCTATGGAGGAGCAACTGGGCCGCACCCTCAACCCGACGCTCTACACCCCGACGACTGGGCCGCCAAACTGGCCGCTGAAAATAGTTTCGTCGTGCGGGTAGCGCAGCAGGACAAGATCAATCTGATGGGGGGAAACCCTGTAGGAGCTGCCGGATCGCAAGGAATGCGAAGGGCTCATGCGTTCGGCTGTGGATCGATTGAAAGACGCGCAAACGTCTTCGCTTTCCTTCGCGAGCCGTTTCGACCTGGCTTACAACGCTGCCCATGCCCTTGCACTGACGGCCCTTCGCTTGTGCGGCTACCGTTCAGACAAGCGATATCTGGTGTTTCAGTGCCTGGTTCATACCGCTGATATTGGCAAAGTCCAGGTTCGGCTATTCGCCCTGTGTCATGAGCGACGAAACCTGGCGGAGTACGAAGGCTATATGGATGAAGATCCGGGGTTGTTGGCGCAGTTGTTGGAAAGTGCTGAGCAGCTTCTGATTCGAGTGCAGCAGCAGATGACGAGGCTGTAATGCTGAAATCTGCGGTGAATGTTCTGGCCCCATCGCGAGCAGGCTCACTCCCACAGGGTTTTGTGTTCGCCGCCGATCCAATGTGGGAGCGAGCCTGCTCGCGATGGCGTCGGCATGGCCAACCATTACCCTGACCGTAACGATCCGTCTCTCTGCTTGATTGATGCCCCCCACCCAACACTCCTAAGGTGACTCCCACGACAGCGAACCCGTGGAGTGGTCATGACAACAACAATATCCCCCGACTCGCGATGGACGCGGCGGCGCAGCGAAAAGCAGCGGCGTCTCGAGCTGGTACGGGGTCTCGCCGACGGTGTGGTCTTACCCACCGACAAAATCGTTGCGGCGCTGGAGGCGTTGATCCTGCCCGGCGACCGTGTGGTGCTGGAAGGCAATAACCAGAAGCAGGCGGATTTCCTGTCCCGCTCCCTGGCCAAGGCTGATCCCGCGAAGCTGCATGATCTGCACATGATCATGCCCAGCGTCGGACGCTCCGAGCATCTGGACCTGTTTGAACGCGGCATCGCCCGCAAGCTCGACTTCTCTTTCGCCGGCACCCAGAGCCTGCGCATCAGCCAGTTGCTGGAAGATGGCCTGCTGGAAATCGGTGCGATTCACACCTACATCGAGCTCTATGCTCGGCTGGTGGTCGATCTGATTCCCAACGTCGTGCTCTCGGCCGGTTTCATGGCCGACCGCGCCGGCAACATCTACACGGGCCCAAGCACCGAAGACACCCCGGCATTGATCGAACCGGCCGCCTTCAGCGACGGCATCGTCATCGTTCAGGTCAATCAGTTGGTGGACGATGTCAGCGAGTTGCCCCGCGTCGATATCCCGGCCTCTTGGGTGGATTTCGTGGTGGTGGCCGACAAGCCGTTCTACATCGAACCGCTGTTCACCCGTGACCCGCGCCACATCAAGCCTGTGCATGTGTTGATGGCGATGATGGCGATCCGTGGGATCTACGAAAAACACAACGTCCAGTCCCTGAACCACGGCATCGGTTTCAACACCGCTGCTATCGAATTGATCCTGCCGACCTACGGCGAATCCCTCGGTCTGAAGGGCAAGATCTGCCGCAACTGGACGCTCAATCCGCATCCAACCTTGATCCCGGCCATCGAAAGCGGTTGGGTCGAAAGCGTGCATTGCTTCGGCACCGAATTGGGCATGGAAAACTACATCGCCGCCCGGCCCGACGTGTTCTTCACCGGTCGCGATGGCTCCCTGCGTTCCAACCGGATGTTCTGCCAACTGGCCGGGCAATACGCGGTGGACCTGTTCATCGGCGCCACCCTGCAAGTCGACGGCGACGGCCATTCCTCGACCGTGACGCGCGGCCGCCTGGCCGGTTTCGGTGGTGCGCCGAACATGGGTCACGACCCGCGCGGTCGCCGCCACGGCACACCGGCCTGGCTCGACATGCGTCACGACGATGCGCCCGAAGCGCTGCTGGAGCGGGGCAAGAAACTCGTGGTGCAAATGGTCGAGACCTTCCAGGAGGGCGGCAAACCGACCTTCGTCGAAACCCTCGACGCGGTAGAAGTGGCGAGAAAAAGCGGCATGCCGCTGGCACCGATCATGATCTACGGCGACGACGTCACTCACCTGCTGACCGAAGAAGGCATCGCCTATCTCTACAAAGCGCGTTCGCTGGAAGAACGTCAGGCGATGATCGCGGCCGTGGCCGGCGTCACCGTTATCGGCTTGCGCCACAACCCGAAAGACACCGCGCGCATGCGCCGCGAAGGCCTGATCGCCTTCCCCGAAGACCTCGGCATCCGCCGCACCGACGCCACCCGCGAATTGCTGGCGGCGAAAAGCGTGGCCGATCTGGTCGAGTGGTCCGGTGGCCTCTACAACCCGCCCGCCAAGTTCAGGAGCTGGTAATGCACGCATTCAACCTGCAACCGAAAACCCTGTCCCTGGCTGAGCGGCTGGCGGATCTGGCGGTAGACGCGCTGATCGACGAAGCGGACCTGTCGCCGAAACCGGCGCTGGTCGACCGTCGCGGCAATGGCGCTCACACCGATTTGCACCTCGGGCTGATGCACGCTTCGGCGCTGTCCCTGTGGCCTGCGTTCAAGGAAATGGCGGAAGCCGCCATCGAATTCGGCGAAGTCGGAGTGCCGCTGCGCGAAGCCATTGGCCTGATCGGGCGTGAAGGCGAGGAAGTGATGCTCGCCACCACGGGCGGCGTGAATACCCATCGTGGCGCCATCTGGGCCTTGGGCCTGTTGGTCGCTGCTGCCGCGCTGGAATCCACGAATACCAAGGCAAGCGCCATTACCTTGCGCGCCGCACGTCTGGCCTTGCTCGACGACCGTTACGCGCCGCGTCCGCTGAGCCACGGTGCGCAAGTCGCCCAGCGTTACGGCGCTCGCGGTGCCCGTGAAGAAGCCCAGCTCGGTTTCCCGGCGGTGATTCAACGGGCGCTGCCGCAACTCAAACGCAGCCGCGCCGCCGGTCATGGCGAGCAGAACGCCCGGCTCGATGCCTTGCTGGCGATCATGACGAATCTGGCCGACACCTGCGTGCTCTACCGCGCGGGCGAACAAGGCCTGCAGACCATGCAACTCGGCGCCCAAGCCGTGCTCGATGCGGGCGGCAGTGCCAGCCTCGCCGGCCGCCGCCGTTTGCATGAGCTGGACCAACAACTGATCGCGTTGAATGCCTCGCCCGGCGGTGCTGCCGACTTGCTCGCAGCCTGCCTGTTCATCGACCGCATCGAGTCTGGCGACGGCCTCATCCAGGGAGCTTTCTGATGGAAACCTTATCTTTTGAATTCCCCGCCGGGCAGCCGCCACGCGGCCGGACGCTGGTGGGCTGTGTGGGCTCGGGCGATCTGGAAGTGCTGATTGAGCCAGGCCAGGCCGGCAAACTGACGATCAAGGTGCAGACCTCGGTCAACGGCGCCGAACAACGCTGGCAGCATTTGTTTGCGCGGATGTTCGACGGTCAGACACCGCCGGCGATGGCAATCGATATCCACGATTTCGGCGCGACGCCGGGTGTGGTGCGCTTGCGTCTGGAACAAGGCTTTGAGGAGATCGGTCATGACTGATCTCTTACGCAAACATAGCTTCGTCGAACTCGGCGCCCGGCAACGTGCCAAGGCCTTGCTCGACGCCGGCACCTTCCGCGAATTGCTCGACCCGTTTCAACGTGTCATGTCGCCGTGGCTGTCGCGTCAGGGCGTGGTGCCGCAAGCCGATGATGGCGTGGTGATCGCCAAGGGCAGCATCGGCGGTTTGCCGGTGGTGATCGCCGCCATTGAAGGTGCATTCCAGGGTGGCAGCCTCGGTGAGGTCGGCGGGGCGAAGATTGCCGGTGCGCTGGAACTCGCCGCCGAAGACAACCGCAATGGCATTCCGACCCGCGCCGTGTTGCTGCTGGAAACCGGTGGTGTGCGTTTGCAGGAGGCCAACCTTGGGCTGGCGGCGATTGCCGATATTCATGCGGCGATTGTCGACCTGCGCCAATACCAGCCTGTTGTGGGTGTGGTGGCGGGCAGCGTCGGCTGCTTTGGCGGGATGTCGATTGCCGCCGGGTTATGCAGCTATTTGCTGGTGACTCAGGAAGCGCGGCTTGGCCTCAACGGTCCGCAAGTGATCGAACAGGAAGCCGGGCTTGAGGAATACGACTCCCGTGATCGTCCTTTCATCTGGAGCCTGACCGGTGGCGAGCAACGTTTTGCCAGTGGTTTGGTGGATCGTTTTGTCGCTGACGACGTGGCGCAGGTTCAGCAGCAGGTCAGCGAATTGCTTAAGCAAGGTTTGCCGGAACAGCAACGCAGCCGTCAGGCCGAGCTGTTCCTGCAACGGCTGGCCCGTCTGGACGCCGAGCCGCAAATCGAGCCGTCGACGGTTCGCGATCTGTATCAAGGAGAGCGCTCATGAGTTCGTATTCCCTGAGAGGTTTGAACTGGTTCAACGCCTTGAGTGCGGGCGCGAAACCGGTGGATGGTTTGCCCGCTTCCTTGAAGGTTGCCGACGGTGTCTTGGGTGACCGGCCCGTTCGTTTTATCGCGGTGGTGGCTGATCCCGACAACCGCTTCGTCCGCGCCCGCAATGGCGAGGTCGGTCTGCTGGAAGGTTGGGGACTGGCCAAAGCCGTGGATGACGTCATCGCAGCGGATCTGGATAAATCGCAGAAACGCGCCTTGATCGCCATCGTCGACGTGCCGAGTCAGGCCTACGGTCGGCGCGAAGAAGCGCTCGGCATTCATCAGGCTTTGGCCGGTGCCGCAGACAGTTATGCCCGCGCCCGACTGGCCGGCCATGCCGTGATCGGTTTGCTGGTGGGCAAGGCGATGTCCGGGGCGTTTCTGGCTCATGGGTATCAGGCCAATCGGCTGATCGCCCTGCGCGATCCCGGCGTGATGGTTCAAGCGATGGGCAAGGCTTCGGCGGCGCGGGTGACGTTGCGCAGCGTCGAAGAACTCGAAGCACTGGCCGCCAGCGTGCCGCCGATGGCGTATGACATTGACAGCTACGCGAGCCTTGGACTGCTTTGGGAAACCTTGTCGGTGGAACAGATCGAGCAGCCGACGGCGGCGGATCTGTCGCGCGTGACTGAATGCCTAAGCCAGGCGATTGGCGATGTCGCCGCCAGTGGCCGAGACCTGAGCAGCCGCTTGGGCGCGAGCAACCGTGCGGCGTCGAGTCAGGTTCGGCAATTGCTGAGAGCGCAGTGGTGAACACGCTTCTGGCCCACGACCTGCTCTGGGGGCTGACCCCGGAGCAGTTGCCTGCGGATGCACCTTCGTGGGTGATCGAGTCGATCAGTGCGGGTCAACCGGTGGTGGTTCGGCGTGCGTTGAGCGCGGCGGATCACATCGCGGTCGGGGTGCGTGGGCGTTTGCGTGAGCAGCGGTTTGCGACGGTGATGTCGGTCGATGCGATCCAGCGTCAAGTTCGGCCGGAAGCGCTTTGCCATGTCTCGATTGATCGGGATTTGCCGGCAGTGCGCGCCCTCACTCAACTGCGGCCGATGCTCGATTCCTGTGAGTGGGTGTGGGGTGTCAGCGGCAGCGCCGGGTTTGAATTGGCCAGCGGTTTTCAGGCATTGCATGAGGGCAGCGATCTCGACTTGATCCTGCGTACACCGCAGCCGTTGGATCGTGTGCAGGCGCAGGCACTGGTGAAGCTTCTCGATGCTGCTGTCTGCCAGGTGGACATGCAGTTGCAGACTCCATTCGGTGCAGTCGCCTTGCGCGAATGGGCCAGCTCTGCACGTCGGGTTTTGCTGAAAAATGAGAGTCAGGTTGTTCTGGTGATTGACCCGTGGAACCCACAGGAGCAAGCAGCGTGAGCAGTTTGCTGGTGTTCCCCGGCCAGGGCGCGCAGCAGTCGGGCATGCTGCATCGTTTGCCTGTGGAAACAGTGATCGAGGCAAGTGAAGTCCTCGGGGAAGACGCTTTTCTTCTGGATTCTGCCGAGGCGCTGAAGTCGACAAGAGCGGTTCAGCTCTGCCTGCTGATCGCCGGCGTCGCGGCTTCACGACAGTTGTTAATGACGGCGGATTACGTGGCGGGGTTGTCCATCGGCGCCTACCCGGCGGCCGTGGTTGCCGGTGCCTTGAGTTTCAGCGATGCGCTGCATCTGGTCAGCCTGCGCGGTGAGCTGATGCAACAGGCTTATCCGCAAGGCTATGGAATGACGGCAATCATCGGTCTGGATCTGGCCACGGTGGAAGGTTTGCTGGCGCAGATTCACAGCGATGCAACGCCGGTTTACCTGGCCAACATCAACGCCGAAAACCAGGTGGTCATTGCCGGCAGCGATGGCGCGATGAAAGCGGTGGCCGAGTTGGCGAAAGGTCGCGGTGCAGGTCTAGCGAAACGTCTGACCGTCAGCGTGCCGTCTCACTGCCCGCTGCTGGAAGCCCCTGCGAAAACCCTGGCCGAAGCCTTCGCCAAGGTGCAGCTGAAAACACCATCGGTGGGCTACCTGAGCGGCAGTCGCGCCCGGCCCGTTATCAGCACGGAAGCCTTGCGCGACGACCTGGCGTTCAACATGTGCCGCGTGGTGGATTGGCGCGGCACGGTACAAAGCGCCTACGAGCGCGGCGTACGTCTACAGATCGAACTGCCGCCCGCTGCGGTGCTGACCGGGCTGGCGCGCCGGGTGTTCGAGCAGGGCACCGTGATTGCCTTCGACGGTGCGCGGCTCGATACCTTGCAGGCGCTGTTGCGTGAGGAGGGAAGCCGCCAACCCTAGAACACCGACTCAGGCCTTCGAACAACAAAAACAACATTCGACGATGCACTTTGAGGACAACAACAATGATTATTTACGGTGTGGCGCTGTTGGCGATTTGTACGCTGGCAGGGGTGATCGTGGGCGACATGCTCGGCGTGTTGCTGGGTGTGAAATCAAACGTCGGCGGGGTCGGGATCGCGATGATCCTGCTGATCTGCGCGCGGTTGTGGATGCATAAACACGGCGGCATGACCAAGGATTGCGAGATGGGCGTCGGTTTCTGGGGCGCCATGTACATTCCGGTGGTGGTCGCGATGGCTGCGCAGCAGAACGTCGTCACCGCCCTGCATGGTGGGCCGGTGGCGGTGCTGGCGGCGATCGGTTCGGTGGTGATTTGCGGCTGCACCATTGCCCTGATCAGCCGGACTCACAAAGGCGAACCGTTGCCCGATGAACCGGCGGACGCTACCCCGAACATCAGGCCGGTTGGCACTCCAGTAGGAGGTCGCTGATATGTGGGATCTCATTGAAAAAGGTCTGGAACATAACGGTCTGGTGACGGCGTTTGCGTTCGTCGGCGTGATCATGTGGGTGTCGGTGGTGCTGTCCAAGCGCCTGACGTTTGGGAGGATTCATGGTTCGGCGATTGCCATCGTCATCGGGCTTGTTCTGGCCTGGGTCGGCGGCACGATGACGGGCGGGCAAAAAGGCCTGGCGGACCTGACGCTGTTTTCCGGCATCGGTCTGATGGGCGGCGCGATGCTGCGGGACTTTGCGATCGTCGCCACGGCATTCGAAGTGCAAGCCACCGAAGCGAAAAAGGCCGGTTTGATCGGTGTGATTGCGCTGCTGCTGGGCACGATCCTGCCATTCATTGTCGGGGCGAGCATGGCCTGGGTGTTCGGTTATCGCGATGCGATCAGCATGACCACCATCGGCGCGGGGGCGGTGACCTACATCGTCGGGCCGGTGACCGGGGCCGCGATTGGCGCGAGTTCCGATGTGGTGGCGTTGTCGATTGCCACCGGGTTGATCAAGGCGATTTTTGTGATGGTCGGCACACCGATGGCGGCACGCTGGATGGGGCTGGATAACCCGCGCTCGGCGATGGTGTTTGGAGGGCTGGCCGGGACGGTGAGCGGTGTGACGGCGGGGTTGGCGGCGACGGATCGGCGGTTGGTGCCTTATGGGGCGTTGACGGCGACGTTCCACACCGGGCTTGGGTGCTTGCTTGGGCCTTCGCTGCTGTACTTCATTGTTCGCGGGATTGTGGGGTAGGACTCAAAAACCACCCCTCACCCCAGCCCTCTCCCCAGAGGGGAGAGGGGGAAAGGGAGCCGATCTCCATGGTTTCAAAACCTGAGTTCGACTCGATATTTCAGGTCGATGTAGCTTGAAAGAACAACTCGGTTAGCTCCCTCTCCCCTCTGGGGAGAGGGCTGGGGTGAGGGGTGGTTCTTAGTCACACCGCAGCATTCCGATTGGCATACATCCGACACTCCGCCAGCAACGCCAACAGATTCGGATCCCGCTCCTTGGCCTTCAAAAACACCACCCCAATGTGCTGCTGCAACCGATACTTTTCCTGCAACGGAATCAGCTTCACCCGGTTCTCATACACCGCCGCAATCCGCCCCGGCAGCAACGCATAACCCACGCCAGAGCTGACCATGCTCAGCAGGGTGAAGATGTCGTTGACCTGCATCGCCACCTTCGGTTCGAACCCCGCCTGCTTGAACACCCGATTACCGTCCTGGTGCGTGGCAAAGCCCTGGGTCAGCGTAATGAACGTCTCATCGCGCACTTCGGCAAGGTCGACTTCGCTCCGTTGGGCAAACTTTGAATCCGCCGGTGTGGCGAGAAAGATGTCGTCGGAAAACAGCGGGATCTGCTCGCAGTCCGGGTCGTTGACGCTCTCGTCCAGCGACACCAGGATCGCGTCGACTTCCATGTTCTTGAGCTTGTACAGCAGGTCGAAGTTCGAGCCGAGGATCAGGTCGATGTTGAGTTCGCTGCGGCGGATCTTCAGGCCCATGATCAGCTGCGGCACGGTCTTCACCGTCAGCGAATACAGCGAGCCGAGCTTGAAGCGCTCGGCGGAGAACCCGGCGGCTTCGCGGGTCAGGCGCACGGTTTCGACCACGTCCTGAATCAGCTTCTGTGCGCGTTCTTCCAGCACATAAGCGCTTTCCAGCGGCGTGAGATTGCGGCCTTCGTGCTTGAACAGCGGGCAGCGCAGGGCGCTTTCCAGGGAATGGATCGCCCGGTGCACGCTGACGTTGCTGGTCTGCAACTCGGCGGCGGCCCGGGCCAGGTTGCCGGTGCGCATGAAGGCCAGGAACACCTCGAGTTTTTTCAGGGTCAACTCTTCATCGATCAGCATGATGCAGACTCTTATTCGAATGGCTCGATTGTGCCCAATTCCTCCGGAGCACGCAGGCCTTTGTAGGAGCTGCCGAAGGCTGCGATCTTTTGATCTTCGGCGTCAGGCAAATCGCCAAAAGATCGCAGCCTTCGGCAGCTCCTACGGGGATTTGTGTTTTGAAACATTGCGCTTTTAACCTTCAGGCCTGAGCCTTGCGCGATGTTGCAACGAATCTTGAGGTGAGCAACACATGTATCACGGGGAAAGATTGAACGCCTGGACGCATCTGGTCGGGGCGGTGGCAGCGGTTGTTGGCGTGGTGTGGATGCTGGTGATCGCCAGCATGGATGGCAGCCCGTGGAAGATCGTCAGCGTGGCGATTTACGGGTTTACCTTGCTGGTGCTTTACAGCGCGTCGACCGTTTACCACAGCGTACGGGGGCGCAAGAAAGCGATCATGCAGAAGGTCGATCACTTTTCGATCTACCTGCTGATTGCCGGCAGCTACACGCCGTTCTGTCTCGTGACACTACGCGGGCCGTGGGGCTGGACGCTGTTCGGGATTGTCTGGGGATTGGCGCTGATCGGCATCCTGCAAGAGATCAAACCGCGCTCGGAGGCGCGGATTCTGTCGATCGTGATCTATGCGGTGATGGGCTGGATCGTGCTGGTGGCGGTCAAACCGTTACTGGCGGCGTTGGGCAGTACAGGTTTCGCCTGGCTGGCGTCGGGCGGCGTGCTGTACACCGTGGGCATTATCTTTTTTGCCCTCGATCATCGCCTGCGCCATGCCCACGGGATCTGGCATCTGTTCGTGATCGCCGGGAGTTTGCTGCACTTCGTGGCGATTCTGTTTTATGTCTTGTAGATCGCACTGCTGCTATTGCAAAACCTGTGGGAGCGGGCTTGCTCGCGAAAGCGTCAGGTCAGTCGACATCATCGCTGACTGATCCACCGCTTTCGCGAGCAAGCCCGCTCCCACAGGGATAGAGGTGATCCAGTTGCGCCTGTGCCCGTCGGCTGAACACCTGCAACAAGTCGCTCAAGGTGTGGGGCGGCGGTTCGTCGGCGCGGGTGACCGCATACAGGGTAATCGGTAGTGCTGGCGCCAGAGGTCGAATCGCGGTGGCGGCGGGGGATGCGCCGAGCGCGGTAAACGGGTCGATCACCGCCAGCCCGGCACCGGATTCAACCATCGCCCGCGCCAGCGAATAGGTCTGCACGGCGATGCGAACCCGTGGCGGCGGATCGACCGCTTCAAGGTAGCTGTCGAGCCTGGCCGCCAACGGGTCGGCGCTGGACAGGCCGATCAGCGGCGCACCGGCCAGTTCGATCAATGGCAACGGTTGGCTCAAGGCGTCGTCGGTCCAATAGCCCAACGGTGCCAGCGCCACCAAAACCCCGCAGGCCAGGGCTTGCGCCTTCAGGCCCGGATGATCCGGCGGCTGCAAGGTCAGCGCGACATCCACTTCGCGCATCAACAAATTCTGCATCAGCTCACGGCTGTGGGCGCTGGACAGTTCGCAGACGATGTCCGGGTAGCGTTGCGTCCACTCGTTGATGGCCGGCGGCAGCAGCGACAAGGCCAGCGCCGGGATCGCACCGATCCGTACGCTGTGACCCGGCTCGCGCCGCAGGCTCTGGGCCAGGCGTCGCACGCCTTGCAGGCTTTCGGTGACCTTGTCGACCTCGCGCTCAAGCTCCAGCGCTTCGGGCGTAGCCTGCAATTTACCGCGCACCCGCAGGAACAACGGGAAGCCCAGTTGCTGCTCGGCGTGTTGCAGCACTTTGCTCACCGCCGGCTGCGACACGTGCAGCAACTGCGCGGCGCCACTAACCGAACCGGTCTGGCGAATGGCCTGGAAGATCTCGATGTGTCGCAGTCGCATGGCAAGTCCATAACCTTTGTTTATGGGTCAGGCATCTTTAAGCATTGTTCAAGGTCTGTCACCTGGTCCTAACCTGAAGCCTGTTTCAACAACGGTTAAGGACAGACATGGCTCAGCGGGTTTGCATCATCGGTGGCGGCGTCATCGGGCTGACGACAGCTTACGCACTGGTTCGCGACGGCATCGACGTGACGCTGATCGAGGCCCGGGATTCGCTGGGCAGCGAGACCAGTTTCGCCAACGGCGGCCAGTTGTCCTACCGTTACGTCGCGCCACTGGCCGATGCCGGCGTACCGTTGCAGGCACTTGGCTGGATGCTGCGCGGTGACTCACCGTTGAAGCTGCGCCCACGCCTGGACCCGGCACAATGGCGCTGGATGGCGTCCTTCCTGGCGGCCTGCCGCCGTTCGGTGAATCAGCGCAACGGTGCGCACCTGCTGCGTCTGGCGCTGCTCAGCCAGTCCACGCTGCAAGGTTGGCGCGACGAAGATCGCCTCGACGGTTTCGACTGGCGGCGCAACGGCAAACTGGTGACGTTTCGTGAAGCCGCGAGTTTTGAGCATGCGCGCCATGGCCTGGCCGATCCGCAACAGCAGCACGTGCTGTCGCGGGCCGAATGCGCGCAGCTGGAGCCTGCGCTCGCCGAGGCGCCGTTTGTGGGCGCGATTTATACCCCCGATGAAGAAGTCGCCGATTGCCATGCTTTCTGCCAGCAACTGCTGGCTCGACTCCAGGCATCGGGACGTTGCGAGTTTTTACTTGGGCGCAAGGTCACCGGCATTCGCCACGCGGACGGCGCGGTGCAGGCCGTCGAAATGGGCTCGCAAGTGCTGCCGGTCGAGCAACTGGTGATTGCCGCCGGTCATCGCAGTCCGGCGCTGGCGCTGCCCGGCATGAACCTGCCGCTGTATCCCCTAAAAGGCTACAGCCTGACCTTGCCGATCCGCGCCGAACATCGCGCGCCGGAGCTGAGCATCACCGATTACAACCGCAAGATTGTTTACGCCCGCATCGGTGATCAACTGCGCGTGGCGGCGATGGTCGACATTGTCGGTTTCGACCCGGCGCTCGACCCCAAACGCCTGGCGCTGATCAAGCGTCAGGCGCAGGAAACCTTGCCCAATGCCGGCGATTACGACGCCGCCATCAAATGGGCCGGCATGCGCCCGGCCACCCCCAGCGGCGTGCCGTTGATCGGCGCCACGGCGTACCGCAACCTGTGGCTCAACCTCGGCCATGGCGCCCTGGGTTTTACCCTGGCCTGTGGCAGCGCCCGGGTGCTCAGCGAGTTGATCGCCCGGCGCATACCTTCAATCGAAATGCAGGGCCTCGCCCCCCGCGTCGCCTGACTTGAAAAGGAAGATCGAATGAACATCAACCGAATCAACAGCAACAGCCGACTCTCTGGCGCGGTGACCTTTGGCGATCTGGTGTTTCTCTCGGGACAGGTTCCGGGCGACAGCACCGACGTCACCGGCCAAACCGCTGAGGTGCTGGCGAAAATCGATGTGTTGTTGGCCGAAGCTGGCAGCGACAAGGATCATCTGCTCAACGCGACCATCTACCTGAACGACATTGGCCGCGATTTCGCCGCCATGAACGAGGTCTGGTCGCAGTGGCTGTCACCGGGCAAAGCGCCGACCCGCACCACCTTGCAAGCGCAACTGGCCCGTCCAGAAGTTCTGGTGGAAATCACCGTGATCGCCGCCCGCCGCTAATCGCTCTACCCACAACGGAGAATAACAATGCAAAAAATCACGTTGATCGGCTGCACCCTCGGCCTGCTGCTCGCCAGCCAGGTCCAGGCCAACGAAGCGCCACTGACCGGCACGCTGAACAAGGTCGCCAATGCCAAGAGCATCACGCTGGGTTATCGCGACGCGTCGGTGCCGTTCTCCTACGTGGGTGATCACACGGGGCAGCCGATGGGTTATTCGGTGGACCTGGCGAGCAAGATTGTCGAGCGCATCAAGCAAAAGCTTGAGCTGCCGGATCTGCAGGTGAAGTACAACCTGGTGACCTCGCAAACGCGCATTCCACTGGTGCAGAACGGCACGGTCGACCTTGAATGCGGCTCCACCGGCGTGACCGCCGAGCGCATGCAGCAAGTGGCGTTTTCCTACGGGTTTATCTACGTGAAGGGGCAGTTGCTCACGGCGAAGGACAGCGGCATCAAAAGCTTCGCCGACCTGCGCGGCAAGAACGTCGTGACCACTGCGGGCACCACCAACGAACGGTTTCTGAAGAGCTACAACATCGATCACAAGATCGATATGTTCGTGATCAGCGCCAAGGACCACGGCGAAGCGTTCCAGATGCTGCAGTCGGGTCGGGCGGCGGCGTTCTATATGGATGACGCGCTGCTTTACGGTGAACGCGCCAAGGCCCGCGATCCGCATAACTGGGTGGTGGTGGGTGAGGAGCAGTCACGGGAAATCTACAGCTGCATGGTGCGCAAGGATGATCCGCAGTTTCTTGCGTTGGTGAACTCGACCCTCGCCGATCTGTACAGCTCGGGCGAGATCAACGGCATCTACCAGCGCTGGTTCCAGCAACCGATTCCGCCCAAGGGCTTGAACCTTGAGTTCCCGATGACCAGCGAACTCAAGGCGATCATTGTCAAGCCGACGAGCGATCCGGTTCAGTAGCAGCCAGATCGATCGCTAGGCTGCGTCGCGGCCAATCGCGAGCAGGCTCGCTCCCACAGGGGAATGCATTTCAATGTGGGAGCGAGCCTGCTCGCGAAAGGGCCCTAGAAGTCACCCCAAAGCTGCTGGGCCACAGCCAACGCCACCACCGGCGCGGTCTCGGTGCGCAACACCCGAGGACCGAGGCGGGCAGCATGGAACCCCGCCGATTTAGCCTGATCGACTTCAGCGTCGGACAACCCACCCTCCGGGCCAATCAAAAACGCCAGCGTCGCCGGTTTCGCATGGCTCACCAATGGTTCGGCCACCGGATGCAGTACCAGTTTCAATTCGGCCTCCGTCTGCTTCAGCCAATCCGCCAACAGCAGCGGCGGATGAATCACCGGCACCCGTGAACGCCCGCACTGCTCGCAAGCGCTGATCGCCACCTGGCGCCAGTGCATCAGGCGTTTGTCGGCGCGTTCATCTTTCAGCCGGACTTCACAGCGGTCGCTGAAGATCGGAGTGATTTCAGTCACACCCAGTTCGGTGGCTTTCTGAATCGCCCAGTCCATCCGCTCGCCACGGGACAAGCCCTGGCCGAGATGGATCGACAATGGCGACTCAACCTGCCCGGCGAAGCTTTCATCGATCTGCACGACGACGCGCTTCTTGCCGACCTCCACCAGCGTGGCGCGAAACTCATGGCCCGAACCGTCGAACAGTTGCAACGCATCACCCTCGGCCATGCGCAGCACGCGGCTGATGTAATGGGCCTGGGCCTCGGGCAACTCGTGTTCGCCGGTGCTCAAGGGGGCGTCGATAAAGAAGCGGGACAGTCTCATCTTGGATCTCTGAAAAGGGTGTTAATCATCTGAATCATTGTCGGCTTCTGTGCGCGAACCTTTGTGGGAGTGAGCCTGCTCGCGATAGCGGGGTGTCAGTCGACATCAATTTTGACTGTTACACCGCAATCGCGAGCAGGCTCACTCCCACATGGACCGCATCGTTCGATGCATCAGCCCGGATCGCGGAAGCCCGGGTGAAAGTCTTTCGGCACCGACACGCTGACGCTGTCACGGGTCGCAATGTCGATCCCTTCGCTGGCCACTTCGGCCAGGAAGTCGATCTGTTCAGGCGTGATCACGTACGGCGGCAGGAAGTACACCACGCTGCCCAACGGTCGAAGTAAAGCACCACGCTCCAGCGCATGCTGGAACACTTTCAAGCCGCGACGTTCCTGCCACGGATACGCTTCCTTGGTGGCCTTGTCCTTGACCATCTCGATGGCCAGCACCATGCCGGTCTGACGCACTTCCGAAACGTTCGGGTGATCGGCCAGATGCGCGGTGGCGCTGGCCATGCGCTGAGCCAGCGCCTTGTTGTTCTCGATGACGTTGTCTTCTTCGAAGATATCCAACGTCGCCAATGCCGCCGCGCACGCCAGCGGATTGCCGGTGTAGCTGTGGGAGTGCAGGAAGGCGCGCAGGGTCGGGTAGTCGTCGTAGAACGCGCTGTAGACATCTTCGGTGGTCACGCAGGCCGCCAACGGCAGGTAACCGCCGGTCAGGGCCTTGGACAGGCAGAGGAAGTCCGGGCGGATGCCGGCCTGTTCACAGGCGAACATTGTCCCGGTGCGGCCGAAGCCGACGGCGATTTCGTCGTGGATCAGGTGCACGCCATAGCGGTCGCAGGCTTCGCGCAGCAGTTTCAGATAAACCGGATGGTACATGCGCATGCCGCCGGCGCCCTGGATCAGCGGCTCGACGATCACTGCGGCGACGGTGTCGTGGTTCTCGGCCAGGGTCTGTTCCATGGCGGCGAACATGTTGCGCGAATGTTCTTCCCAGCTCATGCCTTCCGGGCGCAGGTAGCAATCGGGGCTCGGCACCTTGATGGTGTCCAGCAGCAGGGCCTTGTAGGTTTCGGTGAACAGCGGCACGTCGCCCACCGACATCGCCGCCATGGTCTCGCCGTGGTAGCTGTTGGTCAGGGTGACGAATCGCTTCTTGTTCGGCTGGCCACGGTTGAGCCAATAGTGAAAGCTCATTTTCAGCGCGACTTCGATGCAGGACGAACCGTTATCGGCGTAGAAGCACCGGGTCAGGCCTTCCGGCGTCATCTTCACCAGGCGCTCGGACAACTCGATCACTGGCTGATGACTGAAACCAGCAAGGATTACGTGCTCCAGCTGATCAACCTGGTCCTTGATGCGCTGGTTGATCCTCGGGTTGGCGTGACCAAACACGTTGACCCACCAGGAGCTGACGGCGTCGAGGTAGCGTTTGCCTTCGAAGTCTTCCAGCCAGACGCCTTCACCGCGTTTGATAGGAATCAGCGGCAGCTGTTCGTGGTCTTTCATCTGGGTGCAGGGATGCCACAACACCGCGAGATCGCGTTGCATCCACTGATTATTCAGGCCCATTTTCAGTCTCCTCGAGGCGGCTCGCGACGTGCGCGGGCAAACAATCGCGCAAGCCTATGCAATGCGTGACGTGGGGACAACCCATTGTGTCGATTGAGCTACTTTGTATAGGTGGATAGACGTCGCTGGCGGCCTTTTGATGGCTGACGTATTCTTCGCGGTTCTTTGAGTCGTCTGACTCGCAAAACCGCTTTTTCCTACGTGTATTTCCGGAGTTCGCTGAATGTCTGCTGGTTGGCTGCGCGCCTGTGCGCTGGTGATGTTGGGGCTGTTCAGCGTGTCTGCGCTGGCCAAGGATAAAACGGCGATCGTGATCGGCGGAGGGCTGTCTGGCCTCACCGCGGCTTACGAACTGCAAAGCAAAGGCTGGCAGGTTACCCTGCTGGAAGCCAAATCGAGCATGGGCGGTCGCTCCGGCATGGCCACCAGTGAGTGGATCGGCAACGACAAGACCCAACCGGTTCTGAACAAGTACGTATCGACGTTCAAGCTGAGCACCACGCCGGCCCCAGAGTTCGTGCGGACCCCGGGCTACCTGATTGACGGTGAGTATTTCACCGCCGCCGATCTGGCCACCAAGCAACCGGCCACCAGCGACGCGCTTAAACGCTACGAAAAGACCCTGGACGATCTGGCGCGCTCGATCGAAGACCCGCAGAACCCGGCGGCCAACAGCACACTGTTCGCCCTGGACCAGATCAACGTGGCCAACTGGCTCGACCGTCTGAATCTGCCGGCCACGGCACGTCAGTTGGTGAATCAGCAGATTCGTACCCGTTATGACGAACCATCGCGCCTGTCGCTGCTGTACTTCGCACAGCAAAGCCGCGTTTACCGAGGCGTTGCCGACCGTGACCTGCGCGCTTCACGTCTGCTCGGCGGTAGCCCGGTGTTGGCTCAGGCCTTCGTCAAACAACTGAAAACCATCAAGACCAGTTCCCCGGTCTCGGCGATCACCCAGGACAAGGACGGCGTGACCGTCAAAGTCGGCAGCGTTGGCTACCAAGCTGATTACGTCGTTGTGGCCGTGCCATTGCGCGCCCTGAACAAGATTCAGATGACTCCGTCGCTGGATGCCCAGCACATGGGCGCGATCAAGGGCACCAACTACGGTTGGCGCGACCAGATCATGCTGAAGTTCAAGACGCCAGTGTGGGAAAGCAAGGCGCGGATGACCGGCGAGATCTACAGCAACACCGGTCTGGGCATGTTGTGGGTTGAGCCGGCGCTGAAGGGCGGCGCCAATGTGGTGATCAACCTGTCCGGCGACAACGCGCGCGTGATGCAGGCCTTCGGCGACAAGCAGATCGCCGATCAGGTACTGATCCGTCTGCACGCCTTTTATCCACAGGCACGTGGTTCGTTCACCGGTTATGAGATCCGCCGTTACAGCAACGACCCATCGATGGGCGGCGCTTACCTGGCCTTCGGCCCTGGCCAGATCAGCAAGTACTGGCGTCTGTGGGAGCGTCCGATTCAGCGTGTAGCCTTTGCCGGCGAACACACCGACACCTTGTACCCGGGCACGCTGGAAGGCGCATTGCGCACCGGTCAGCGGGCAGCCAGTCAGGTAGAAGACCTGGCGGCCGGCAAGTCGTTTGAACCGGCGAAGGTTGTTCCGGCAGCGACCGTTGCGGCGGCCGGCGCGGTGGCGGCGAAGAAAGGTAACTTCTTCACCAACCTGTTCGGTGGTTCTGACGACAAACCGGCACCGGTCAAGGCGCCAGAGCCAGTGGCTCCGGTTGCTCCGGCACCGGCTCCAACACCTGCGCCGGCGCCAGCTCCGGTCGAAGCGCCGAAACCAGTCGTGCCAGCCAAAGCAGAGCCGGCCAAAAAAGCCCCGGCCAAAGCAGCGGCGAAAAAACCTGCGGCCAAAGCCGAGGCTAAAAAGGCCCCGGCGAAGAAGGCTGAACCGGCGAAGAAAGTAGCGGCCAAGCCCGCTGCGACTCCGGCGACGGATACCAAAGCGCAGTAAGCTTTGGGATTAAAAAAACGCGGCAGAAATGCCGCGTTTTTTTATGCCCGAAGAGAACCAATATCAAGAATCGAATAAATCCCGGGGCGCAGGTGTTCTTTAGTTGGACTTCATTTTTACTTACACATGGGTCTTTAATCTTTCCTTAACTCACCTATTTCAGACTCTTGATCGTATTTCTCGATATTTCAAAGCGAAATTTTCCGCTTTAACTCGATAGATAACTCGATAGTCTTGTTCGCAGTTCTCACAGGATTTGAGCAATGCAGCTACGTAATTCTTCTTCGCGCTACGGTTGGGTCAGCATCTTCATGCACTGGGGCGTGGCGCTGGCGGTCTTCGGTCTGTTTGCGTTGGGCTTGTGGATGGTCGGTCTCGACTACTACAGCACCTGGCGCAAAGACGCGCCCGACTTGCACAAGAGCATTGGCCTGGTGTTGTTAGCCGTCATGGTTCTACGGGTGCTGTGGCGTTTCATCAGCCCGCCGCCGCCAGTACTGGAAAGCTACAACCGCATGACGCGCATTGGCGCCAAGTTCGGGCACTCGTTCCTGTATCTCAGTCTGTTCGCTGTGATGATTGCCGGTTACCTGATTTCCACCGCAGACGGTGTCGGGATTCCGGTGTTTGGCCTGTTTGAAGTTCCTGCACTGGTTTCCGGGCTACCGGATCAGGCAGACACCGCCGGTGTGATTCATCTGTATCTGGCGTGGGCACTGGTAATTTTTTCCGGTCTCCATGCGTTGGCAGCACTGAAGCACCATTTTATCGATCGTGATGCGACCCTGACGCGAATGCTGGGCCGCAAAGCTTGAAGTTCAACCTCGACTCCAAAGGAATAGAAAGCATGTTGAAAAAGACTCTCGCCGCTCTGGCAATCGGTTCTGCCCTGCTGTCCGCCAACGTGATGGCGGCTGACTACGTTGTCGACAAGGAAGGCCAGCACGCCTTCGTTGACTTCAAGATCAGCCACTTGGGCTACAGCTTCATCACCGGTACCTTCAAGGACATCGACGGCAAGTTCAGCTTCGACGCTGCCAAGCCTGAAGACAGCAAGATCGAGTTCAACGTAAACACCGCCAGCGTGTTCACCAACCATGCCGAGCGCGACAAGCACATCGCCAGCAAAGACTTCCTGAACGGGTCTAAAGCCAAGTTCGTCTCCACCAGTGTCAAATCCACCGGCAAAAACGCCGCTGGCAAAGACACTGCCGACGTGACCGGCGACCTGACTATCCTTGGCGTGACCAAGCCGGTTGTGGTCAAGGCTACCTTCCTGGGTGAAGGCAAGGATCCATGGGGCGGCTACCGTGCCGGCTTCGAAGGCACCACCAGCATCAAGCGTTCCGATTTCGGCAAGCAGAAAGACCTGGGCCCACAGTCCGACGCGGTCGAGCTGTATGTTTCGTTTGAAGGTGTGAAAGCGAAGTAATTTTCGCCGCTATACAAAAGCGCCCCCGGTCTCACGATCGGGGGCGTTTTTTATTGCCTGGCATAATCTGCGTGGCCACCGCAAATCTACTGTGGGAGCGAGCTTGCTCGCGATAGCGGTAGATCAGTTAGTGGAGATGTTGAATGTTAAACCCCCATCGCGAGCAAGCTCGCTCCCACAGGGGTTCTTTGGTCAGTTGAGGATTTGTACCTATTCCGGAAAACAAAAATGCCCCTGATCTCGCGATCAGGGGCATTTTTTGTTACTGCGTTAAATCAGCGATTGCGGGTCAGCAACGCTGGTTTCTCGCCGCGCGGACGGCCTGGCAGTTGATCAAGTTGCTCAGGAGTCGGGAAACGATCGGTTTTCGACTCCTTGTGAATGATCTTCGGTGCCGGGCCGCGCGGGTTTTGCACGGCCGGTTCCGAACGCGGCTGGTCGTCGGTACGAGCCGGGCGCCGGTTGCGGGACTCTTCGCGACGGGCCTGGCCGTCACGTGGAGCGCCATTGCGTGGGCCGCTGCGCTTGGCCGGCGGAGTGCCGGTGGTAGCGCCATCGCTGCTGCGTGGGCCGCTTTGACGACCCTGAGGCTTGGCGCCGCCGGTGCGGGGAGTACCTGCGCCAGCTGTCGTGCCTTGTGCCGGAGCACCCGGACGGCGGCCACGACCTTGAGCCGGTTTGGCTTGAGGGACGTAGTCGACGCGGTTACCGAAATTATCGATATCGTCGTCCAGGAACTCGTCCGGAGCACGGTCTGCAGCAGCAGCGCGTGGCGCCGGACGCTGTTGCTCGCGAGCCGGAGTGCCTTCGCGTGGCTTGTGTTCACGCGCCGGGCGATCACCGCGGCCAGTGGCTGCAGGTTTTTCCTTGCCGCCCTTGTCCTTGCCTTTGTCTTTACGACCGCCGCCACCGCCGGTGCCGTTCGGACCGTCGCCGCGCGGGCCACGTGGGTTGCGCGGGTTACGCACATCCGGACGCTCGCGGACTTCAGGCTTCTCGGCTTCTACAGCGCTGGAATCGAAGCCCATCAGGTTGCCGTCGGCAATCTTCTGCTTGGTCATGCGCTCGATGCTTTTCAGCAGCTTTTCTTCGTCCGGAGCGACCAGCGAGATCGCCTCGCCCGAACGACCGGCACGGCCAGTACGGCCGATACGGTGAACGTAGTCTTCGTCGACGTTCGGCAGTTCGAAGTTGACCACGTGTGGCAGTTGGTCGATATCGAGGCCGCGAGCGGCGATGTCGGTGGCGACCAGGATGCGCACTTCGCCAGCCTTGAAGTCGGCCAGGGCTTTGGTGCGAGCGTTCTGGCTCTTGTTACCGTGGATCGCGACGGCGCTGAGGCCGTGTTTGTCCAGGTACTCGGCCAGGCGGTTGGCGCCGTGCTTGGTGCGGGTGAACACCAGCACCTGTTCCCAGGCGCCTGCGGTGATCAAGTGCGCCAGCAGCGAACGCTTGTGGTTGGCTGGCAGACGGAATACGCGCTGTTCGATACGCTCGACCGTGGTGTTCGGCGGCGTGACTTCGATGCGTTCCGGGTTGTGCAGCAGCTTGCCGGCGAGGTCGGTGATGTCTTTGGAGAAAGTCGCCGAGAACAGCAGGTTCTGGCGTTTGCTCGGCAGACGGGCGAGGACCTTTTTCACGTCATGGACGAAGCCCATGTCGAGCATGCGGTCGGCTTCGTCCAGCACGAGGATTTCCACGTGGGACAAATCGACGCTGCCTTGACCAGCGAGGTCGAGCAGGCGGCCGGGGCAGGCCACCAGCACGTCAACACCGCGGGACATGGCCTGAACCTGTGGGTTCATGCCGACGCCGCCGAATATGCAGGCGCTGACGAACTTCAGGTCACGGGCATAGACCTTGAAGCTCTCGTGTACTTGAGCCGCGAGTTCGCGGGTAGGGGTCAGGACCAGTACGCGCGGTTGGCGCGGGCCGTGACGCTGGGATTTGTCCGGGTGACCGTTGGGGAACAACCGCTCCAGAATCGGAAGGGCGAAGCCGCCGGTTTTGCCAGTACCTGTCTGAGCCGCGACCATCAGGTCGCGACCTTGCAACACGGCGGGAATGGCCCGCTGTTGCACCGGAGTAGGCTCGGTATAGCCCGCTGCCTCGATGGCGCGGACTAAAGCCTCGGAGAGACCGAGGGAAGCAAAGGACATGAGTAATCCTGTTTTAGTTAGGGCTTGGCCCAATGGGAGTCTTGCCTGGCGCGAATGGCGTTTAAGAGGAACGCAATCCCGTCCGGTCCTGCTGGGTCAAGAAGGCTCATCTGGAGTGCTCGCGCGGGCTGAAAAGCTGCGCTGTAGCGGGGTCGAGATGCCTTGAACAAGTCCGAGCGTCCGGGCGTGAGCCTGGCGGGAAGGCCGGAGTATAACAGAGCAATCACTGCGCGCCGCTTTCCTGCTGCTCAACGGTTTTTCCGCTGGTGGCGGTGGCTCTGGTGGCTTTGACCTCGGCCGCCGGTTCGGCGCCATAACGGGCGCTCAATTCAGCGTACGCAGGCTCGCGCTTGAAGCGTTTGAGTTCGGCGCCGAAGCGCTGCACCAACAAGTCCATGCCGGCGTTGCGGCGCACTGCCAGAAACTGGCTCTGGTGGCTGATGACGGTTGGGTTCTCGGTAATCTTGTCGCGGATGCCCAATTCGTCGAGCAAGTGCTGACCGACCCTGCGATCGGTGATCAGCAGGTCGATCCGCCCGCGCACCAGTTTGCCGAAGTTGGCTTCATGGGTCGGCGCCGGCTCGCGAGTGAACAGGGTCGATTCGCTGAAGTCCTGGCTGTACAGATAGCCCGGGGAAGTGCCGATGGTCAGCCCTTTCAGGTCGGCCAGGGTGTGAAAAGGGTGGGGCCGCTCATTGGCGTAGAACATCACGAACTCCACTTCCGAGAGTGGCTCGCCGGGGTAGAGCAGGGTGGCGTCGCGCTCATCGCTGTGGAAGATGTCCAGCGCGCCGTCTGCCTGGCCTGTTTCGAGCATCGACAGGCAGCGTTTCCATGGCAGGAACTGCCATTCCACTTCGATGCCCAGGCGTTTGAAGACGATGGCGGTGGTTTCGTAGTCCAGTCCCAGGGATTTGCCGTTTTCCTCATACACGTACGGCGCCCAGGGTTCGGTGACAATGCGCAGCTTCTCGCCCCGAGCGGCGAAGCTCAGGCAAGTAAAAAGAAACAGGGTCAGTAACTGCGCGATCAAAGGCATGGCTTGAGATTACGACGAGAAACCGGAAAGAGCCAGAAGCGGGATCCAGAAGCTCTAACTCAGTGTGTTGCTGCACAAAAAAAGGGCGTTAATAGCAAAAGATCGCAGCCTGCGGCAGCTCCTACAGGGATTAAACACGCCCAAATGTAGGAGCTGCCGCAGGCTGCGATCTTTTGATCTTACTGGTAACGACTATTAGCGCGGCAACTTCAGGTTGTTCCACACCGCCAGGCTCGGTTCGGCCTGGTTCAGCGTGTAAAAGTGCAGCCCTGGAGCGCCACCCTGCAGCAGGCGTTCGCACATCTCGGTGATGACTTGCTCACCAAAGCCTTGAATGCTTTGGGTGTCGTCGCCGTAGGCTTCCAGCTGCTTGCGGATCCAGCGCGGGATTTCCGCACCGCAGGCATCCGAGAAGCGCGCCAGCTTGCTGTAGTTGGTGATCGGCATGATCCCCGGAACGATCGGGATGTTCACGCCCATCGCCCGTACACGCTCGACGAAGTAGAAGTAGCTGTCGGCGTTGAAGAAGTACTGGGTGATCGCACTGTTGGCGCCAGCGTTGGCCTTGCGCACGAAGTTGTTCAGATCGTCTTCGAAATTGCGCGCTTGCGGATGCATTTCCGGGTAGGCGGCGACTTCGATGTGGAAATGATCGCCGGTTTCTTCACGAATGAATTCAACCAGGTCATTGGCGTGGCGCATTTCACCACTGGCCATGCCCATGCCGGAAGGCAGGTCACCGCGCAGGGCAACAATACGGGTGATGCCGGCCGCCTTGTATTGGGTCAGCAGGCCGCGCAAGTCGTCCTTGCTGTCGCCAACGCAGGACAAATGCGGTGCGGCAGGGACTTTGACTTCGCTTTCGAGCTGCAACACGGTGTTGAGGGTGCGATCACGGGTCGAACCACCGGCGCCGTAGGTGCAGGAGAAGAAGTCAGGGTTGTAGGTCGCCAGATGACGGGCAGTGGCGATCAGTTTTTCATGCCCAGCGTCGGTCTTCGTAGGGAAGAACTCGAAGCTGTAGCGACGTTCTTGGGACATGGGAATACCCTTTGCAATCGCAAAAGGCGGGCCGGTGATGGCCGGTCCGCCTGGTCAGGATCGGCGGGCGCAAAGCCCGCCGGGTCCAATCAGTAGCGGTAAGCGTGCGGCTTGAACGGACCTTCAACGGTCACGCCGATGTAGTCGGCCTGGGTCTTGGTCAGTTGAGTCACAACGCCGCCGAAACCGCGGACCATTTCCAGGGCCACTTCTTCGTCGAGTTTCTTCGGCAGTACTTCAACGGTCAGGCGCTCGGCTTTCTGGGCTGGCGACAGGTCGGCGTACTTTTGGCCGAACAGGAAGATCTGAGCCAGAACCTGGTTGGCGAACGAACCGTCCATGATGCGGCTTGGGTGACCGGTGGCATTACCCAGGTTAACCAGACGGCCTTCGGCCAGCAGGATCAGGTAGTCGTCGTTCTGAGCGTCGAATGCGCCAGGGCCGGTACGGTGGATCTTGTGAACCTGTGGCTTCACTTCTTCCCATGCCCAGTTCTTGCGCATGAAAGCCGTGTCGATTTCGTTGTCGAAGTGGCCGATGTTGCAGACAACAGCGCGCTTCTTCAGGGCTTTGAGCATGTTTGCGTCGCAAACGTTGACGTTACCGGTGGTGGTCACGATCAGGTCGATCTTGCCCAGCAGCGCTTTGTCGATGCTTGCTTCAGTACCGTTGTTGATACCGTCGATGAACGGCGAAACCAGCTCGTAACCGTCCATGCAGGCCTGCATGGCGCAGATCGGGTCGACTTCGGAGACTTTAACGATCATGCCTTCCTGACGCAGGGACTGGGCCGAACCCTTGCCCACGTCACCGTAACCGATGACCAGCGCTTGCTTGCCGGACAGCAGGTGGTCGGTACCGCGCTTGATCGCATCGTTCAGGCTGTGACGGCAGCCGTACTTGTTGTCGTTCTTGCTCTTGGTCACCGAGTCGTTGACGTTGATGGCCGGGATTTTCAGCTCGCCCTTGGCCAGCATGTCCAGCAGGCGGTGAACGCCCGTGGTGGTTTCTTCGGTGACGCCGTGGACGCGGTCCAGGATCGCCGGGTATTTCTTGTGCAGCAGCTCGGTCAGGTCGCCGCCGTCGTCGAGGATCATGTTGGCATCCCAAGGCGCGCCATCTTTGAGGATGGTTTGCTCCAGGCACCACTCGTACTCTTCTTCAGTTTCGCCTTTCCAGGCGAAAACCGGGATGCCGGCAGCGGCGATAGCGGCAGCGGCCTGGTCCTGAGTCGAGAAAATGTTGCAGGACGACCAGCGTACTTCGGCACCCAGGGCAACCAGGGTTTCGATCAGCACGGCAGTCTGAATGGTCATGTGGATGCAGCCGAGGATCTTCGCGCCTTTGAGCGGCTGCTCACCGGCGTACTTGCGACGAAGACCCATCAGGGCTGGCATTTCGGATTCGGCGATGATGGTTTCGCGACGGCCCCAGGCAGCCAGGGACATGTCGGCAACTTTGTAATCGTTAAAATCTGCAGGCGTGATAACAGCGCTCATGATGAGCCTCCATTCGTAATGTATGCGAATGGGCGCCGTTGTGCGTTTAGTGTCTGACCGATAACGGTCAAGCAACGCCCCATCCGAGCCTGACAGGTCGAACCTGCTGCAGCGCCCCTCGGACAGGTGGCGGGAAAACGGTATCAATGGAACGTTACCGTTTTGAAACGGTGGCGATTATAGCCGTGTGAGCGATACTTCCAAAGCGTTTCTGTTGGTCAATGTCTGAACGGTAATCGAGGCCATAGTCGATGCTTGATAGAGCTCTAGGTCGGGCTCTGCCATGATGGCCACCATCATTCGGCAAGACGCTCAGGAGTGAATATGAATTTCCACACCCGCAAATGGGTAAAACCCGAAGACCTCAACCCCAACGGCACGCTGTTCGGCGGCAGCCTGTTGCGCTGGCTCGACGAAGAAGCGGCGATCTACGCCATCGTCCAATTGGGCAATCAGCGTGTGGTCACCAAGTACATTTCCGAGATCAACTTCGTCAGCGCCTCGCGCCAGGGCGACATCATCGAACTGGGCATCACCGCCACCGAGTTCGGTCGCACCTCCATCACCCTGAAGTGCGAAGTGCGTAACAAGATCACCCGCAAAAGCATCCTGACGGTGGAGAAGATTGTCTTCGTCAATCTGGGCGAAGACGGCTTGCCTGCGCCGCACGGCCGGACCGAGATCACGTACGTCAAAGACCAGTTCAAGGATGACGACGCCCCGTAGGAGCAAAGCTTGCTCGCGATGGGCTCACCTCGGTTTCTGATGAGGGAAGTGAACAGCGCCGAACCCTGCGTGTCGTACCTACATGACACACCACAGGTTCCGGAGCTTTATGGACACGCAAAAAGACGGCAAGACCCCGAACCTCTCGCCTGAAGAACAGCACGACGTCGACAAGAGCCAGCCGCCTCGAGCGGCGGTGCTGCACGAAATCATCCGCACCCAGGGCGATCAGGAACTCGAGCGCAGTGTCGCCGCCTTGTGGTGGTCGGCGCTGGCCGCCGGCCTGACCATGGGGCTGTCTCTGATGGCGATGGGGCTGCTCAATTCCCGTCTGCCGGACGGCGAAGGCTTCAAGGTGATCGCCAGTTTCGGTTACTGCGCAGGCTTTCTCGCGGTGATCCTCGCCCGTCAGCAATTGTTCACCGAGAACACCCTGACGGCGGTGCTGCCGATCATGACCAAACCCACACTGAACAATTTCGGCCGGTTGCTGCGCCTGTGGTCGGTGGTGCTGGTGGGCAACCTCTGCGGCACGTTGCTGGTGGCATACGTGATGCTGAATCTGCCGATTTTCGACAGCAAGACCGATCTGGCTTTCCTCGATATCGGTCGCAAGATCATGGAGAACAGCGCCAGTCAGATGTTCGCCAAGGGCATTGTGTCAGGCTGGATGATCGCCACCATGGTCTGGATGATTCCGTCCATGGAGAGCGCGAAGATGTGGATCATCATCCTTATCACCTACCTCATGGCGCTGGGGGATTTCACCCATATCGTGGTCGGTTCGGCGGAGGTCTCGTACCTGGTGTTTGCCGGCGAGTTGCCGTGGAAGGATTTCTGGCTGGTGTTCGCCGGGCCGACGCTGGCGGGGAACATCATCGGTGGCAGCTTCATCTTTGCGCTGATCAGCCATGCGCAAATTCGCAGCGAGAGCGGCCCGCCGAAGAAGTCTACGGATCAAGGCCCGGAGCCCGACCCGCAGAAGACCAAAAAATAATCAGTGATGCTCGGCCTGTGCCGCTGGCGCAGGCTCATCCTTGGTCACGTGCTTGACCAGTTTGCCAATGCTCAAACCCTGCAACAGGATCGACGACAGCACCACGATGTAGGTGATGCTCAGCAGCAAGTCACGCTCCGGACCCAGCGGCAAGGCCAGGGCCAGAGCCACCGAAACACCGCCGCGCAAACCACCCCAGGTCAAAATCCGGATCGTCCCGCGCGGCACTGTGCGCCAGCGCCGAAGAAGTACGATGGCCGGCGCCACCGTCAGCAGGCGCGAGAGCAGAATCGCCAGCGCCAGCAAACTCGCCGCCAGCACGTGCAACCAGTTGAACGGCAGCAGCAACAACTCCATGCCGATCAGGGCGAATAGCAGCGCATTGAGCATGTCATCGAGCAATTCCCACATTTTGCCATTCGCATTTTTTTGTCAGTTCATCGCCAGATTGCGGCCCAGATTGCCGATGATCAGGCCGGCGACCACCATCGCGATCGGCGCGGAGACGTGCAGTTCCGCGGCCATGGCCGAGCCGCCGATCACCAGTGCCAGGGTCAGCATCACCTCGATCTGGTGTTGTTCGATGCTCTTGATCATCAGGTACACCAGGTATCCGATCAGCCCACCAAACAGCACACCGCCAATCGCCTCATGGGCGAACAGCATGGCCGTGGCGCCGACGGTCGGGGTGTCGCCGAGTTGCGCGATGCCGAGCAGCACGGTGAACACCACCACAGCGGTGCCATCGTTGAACAGCGACTCGCCGACGATGGTGGTTTTCAGGGGCTTGGATGCGTTGGCGGTCCGCAGCACACCGAGCACCGCAATCGGGTCGGTGGGGGAAATCAGCGCGCCGAACAGCAGGCAATAGAGGAAGCTCACGTGCCAGCCGAACAGGGCAAAAATGTAGTAGGCGAGGCTGCCGATCACGGCGGTGGCGATCAACACCCCGAAAGTCGCCAGCAAACCGATGGGCCAGCGATGGCTGCGCAGGTCATTCAGGTTGACGTGCAGGGCGCCGGCAAACAGCAGGAAGGACAGCATCCAGTTCATCAGCAGGTCGCCGAAGTCGATCTGGCCGATCAGCTGTTGCACGCGTTCTTCGAGACCGGGGTAGCCGATGAAACTCAAGCCTTGCAGCAGCAGGGAAAACATCAGCGCGGTGACCATGACGCCGATGGTCGGGGGCAGGCCGATGAAGCGGAAGTTCACGTAGGTGAGGAGCGTGGTGAGGCAGATAAACGCAGCGACAAGTTCAAGCATCCGGGGTCCTTGGATGGGAGTTGGAGAATAGGTTTGGGCAGGTGCACCGCGTCAGCTTCTTCGCGAGCAAGCCCGCTCCCACACTGGACCTCAGTCGTTTACAAATTTTGTATTCACTGAAGATCAACTGTGGGAGCGAGCCTGCTCGCGATCGGTTTCAGCCACGATGCAATCTTTCAGCTGGACACATTGACCGCAGCAACACCGCGACGTTGCAGATAGATGTAGAAAAGCGCCGTCAGCACCGTCAAGCCGCTGACCAGCGCGCCGGTCCACGGCAAGTCCGCCAGATCTGCTCCACTGGCGACGACCAGTCCACCAATCCACGCACCGGCTGCGTTGCCGAGGTTGAACGCGCTCTGGTTCAACGTTGAACCCAGATTCGGTGCCTCATGCGCCTGGTCAATGATCAGCAATTGCAAAATCGGACACAGGGCAAACGCGAAGATGCCCCACAACACCAGCGTGATCGCTGCCGGGATCACCGAGTGACTGGTCTGTGTGAACGCGGCGAGCACAACCAGCACGGCCAACGCCATACCCACCAGCGACGGCAACAATCGACTGTCAGCCAGGCGGCCGCCGAGCATGCTGCCCGCGGTCAGGCCGACCCCGAACAGCAGCAGCATGATGGTGATTCCATGCGGGCTGACACCGGTGATGTCTTGCAGGATGGGGGCAATGTAAGTGAACACGCTGAACAGGCTGGTCGACGCCAGCACACTCATGCCCAGCGCCAGCAACACGTTGACCTTGCCCAGCACTTTGAACTCGCTGGCGAGGTTGGCCTTGTCCATGGCGATATCCTTCGGCAACCAGACCCACTGCGCAATCGCAGCAATCACGCCGATCACCGACACTGCCCAGAACGTCGAGCGCCAGCCGGCGTATTGCCCGAGCGCGGTGCCCAAAGGCACGCCCAGCACATTGGCTAGCGTCAGGCCGGTGAACATCATCGCAATCGCTTGGGCGCGTTTGTTTGGTGCAACCAGTCCAGCGGCAACCACCGAGCCGATGCCGAAGAACGCACCATGGCAGAGCGCAGTGACCACTCGTGCGGCCATCAGCGTGGCGTAGTTCGGCGCCAATGCGCAAAGAATGTTGCCGAGGATGAACATCAACGTCATGCCCAGCAGCGTGGCTTTGCGCGGCATGTTGGCGGTGCCGACTGCGAGGATCGGTGCACCGAACACCACGCCCAGGGCGTAGCCGGTGATCAGCAGACCCGCATGAGGAATACTCACGGCGAGGTCGCGGGCAACGTCGGGCAGCAAGCCCATGATGACGAATTCAGTGGTGCCGATGCCGAACGCGGCAACAGCGAGGGCAAGCAAGGCGAGTGGCATGCGCAAGGTCTCTGTCGGTAGTCTTGACGCTCTGATCAGGCATACGCATGCCGACGCCCGTTCTTGGGGAGAGCGGGCGGTGGCAAAAATTTATTGGAATTAGTCTGTGCGCAACTGAGTGCGGCGTGGTCGCTTGCAGTATAAACAGCTGCTGACATATGGCGAATCAATTATCTGGGTGCTTCCCGCAGGGAACAAAAATAAATAAAGGAGTGTGCCGTGCTTGCAACAGTATTGGTGTTAGTCGCGGCGCTGTTGCACGCGGCGTGGAATACCCTGATCAAATTCAGTGCGGAGCGGCTGCTGGTGGTGGCCTGTATGGACAGCGTTGCAATGCTGTTTGTCGCGCTGATGCTGCCGTTCGTGGCGTTGCCACCCCTGGACATCTGGCCGTGGATTCTGGCGTCGGCGGCGTTTGAATTGCTCTATCGCTATTTGCTGATCCAGGCCTATAGGGTCGGTGATCTCGGGCTGGTTTATCCGCTGATGCGTGGCTTGTCACCGCTGGTGGTGCTGGCACTGACGCTGATCTTTGCCGGGGAGGTGCTGACGAACCAGCAGATCTTCGGGATTCTGCTGATCCCGTTCGGCATGCTGTGCCTGCTCTGGCAGGGCGGCGGCGGTGCGCGATTGCCGTGGTCGATGCTGCCGGTGGTGGCGTTGATCGGCCTGTGTATCGGCTGCTACACCTACATCGATGGCCAGGCGTTGCGGCGCTGGTCGCATCCGCTGGATTACCTGGTGTGGGTCACGTTGCTCAGCGCCTGGCCGTTCCCGTTACTGGCGCTGGTGCGTAAGCGACCGGCCTTCATGTTGTTCTGGCGTGAACAATGGCGACTGGGGTTGGCGGTCGGGTTTTGCGTGTTGTTCAGCTACGCTCTGGTGCTGTGGGCCATGCAGCTGGGCTCGATTGCCGAAGCGGCGGCATTGCGCGAGATCAGCGTGATTCTGGTGGTGCTGTTCGGCATGCGTTACCTGAAAGAACCTTTCGGCAGGCCGCGACTCTTAGCCTGTGGGCTGGTGCTGATCGGCATACTGGTGATGAAGTTTTGACTGGAACTCGACTCTTGAAACTTGAAGAAGGGATTGCGTTATGACGGTTGCTCTGTGGTGCATTTTGATCGCGATTTTCCTGCCCTATATCTGCACGAGTATCGCCAGGGTCAGTGGCGGGTTCAGGCCGAAAGACAACCATGACCCTCGTGACTTTCTCGAGTCACTGAATGGTTTTGGCCGACGCGCGTATGCGGCGCATCTGAACAGTCTTGAAGTGATTCCCGCGTTCGCTGCGGCGGTGATCGTTGCGCACCTGGCCGGCAATGCCGAACTGGTGACGATCAATGTGCTGGCGGTGTTGTTCATCACCAGTCGGCTGCTGTACATCATTTGCTACTTGGCGGACTGGGCGATTTTGCGGTCGTTGGTGTGGTTGGTGGGGCTGGGGTTGATCGTCAGTTTTTTTGTGGTTTCTGTGTAAGAGCAAGCTCAAAAGATCGCTGGCTAAGCCAGCGATCTTTTGACTTTAAAGCTTGTCGGTCACTTGCGGCACTTGAGGCAGGGCCGCGCCTTTAGGCCAGAGCATCCAGATTTGCCCCTGCTGTTTCATGTCACCAGCCAATTGCCCGGCCGCCTCGCCTGTGCCCCAGAACAGGTCTGCACGGACTTCGCCGGCAATTGCGCCGCCGGTATCCTGAGCTGCAACCGGGCGTACCAGTGCGGTACCGTCCGGTTTAGTGGTCGATAACCACAACAGGCTGCCCAGCGGAATCACTTTGCGATCCACCGCCGCGCTATAGCCGGCGGTCAGCGGTACGTTCAACGAGCCGCGAGGTCCTTCGTTGCTGTCCGGGTTGCGGGTGAAGAATACGTAGCTGGGGTTGCTGCCCAGCAGTTCCGGAATGCGCGTCGGATTGGCCTTGGCCCAATTGCTGATGGCGCCCATGGTTACTTCTTCTTTTTTCAGCTCACCCTGGTCCACCAGCCAGCGGCCGATCGGTCGATACGGGTGACCGTTCTGGTCGGCATACGCAATGCGCAACTGGCGGCCATCATCGAGCTGGATACGACCTGAACCCTGGATTTGCAGGAATTGCAGGTTCATCGGATCGGTCAGCCAGGCAACAACCGGTGCCTTGACCCCTTTGGTTTCAATCGCGGCCGCATCGTCGTAAGGCTTGAGCACGCGACCTTCGAGTCGTCCGCGCAGGCGTTTGCCTTTGAGTTCCGGGTAGATGCTGTCCAGCGAGACGATGATCATGTCCTCGGGCACACCGTACACCGGGATGTTTGCCACTTCGGTCTGGGTCAGGCTGCCGGGGTAGACCGGCTCGTAATAGCCGGTGATCAAGCCGTTGGGATTGTCATTGGCGGCGCGCAACCCGTAGACGTCGAGGTTCTGCTTGAGGAAGCCACGAATGTCGCTGGCGGTTTGCGGCACGTTGGCGGCAGCCGCACACGTCGAGCCCCACACCGGGTCGGCTTTGAGTCGGGTGCAGGCGCTGCGCCACGAACCGAAGCCGGCGACCAGGTCGTTGTCGGACACCGTCGGAAGCGCTTCCCATGTGGCGCTGGAGTAGGTCGCCAGGGCGTGGGTTTTCGGTGTGTTGTTGTTGTCGCCACCGGTGCAGCCCGCAAGCACGGCTACCATCGGAAGGGTCCAGGCGAGGTTGTGACGCCATGCCTTGAAACGGCTGTTCATGGAGTAATTCCTTTGTCGGTTGCCTGAGTGCTCCATGCGCTCAAACAACCCGTATTGATAATAGGGCTATTGGTCTTTGCCGATGACGCGAGGATACTGGCCGCCGTTTCCCGTGACCTGAAGCCACCATGACTCTTAAAAGACTTTCTGTTGTATTGCTGGCCTGCCTGACGTTGTCCGCCTGCGGTGGTGTCGACCCCAACTCGCCGCTGGGCCAGCGCAAGGCAATCTTCAAGCAAATGCTCAAGACCGGCGAAGACCTGGGCGGCATGTTGCGAGGTCGCATCCCGTTTGACGGTCCGAAATTCGCTGACGGTGCCGTGAAGCTCGATGCGTTGTCCCGTGAGCCCTGGAAACATTTTCCGCAGGTGCGCGAAGAAGATCACACCAGCGCCAAGAGCGATGTCTGGCAGAAGCAGGAACACTTCCAGAACATGGCCCGCACCCTTGAAGCCGCCACCGGTGAATTGGTGATTGCCAGCAAGGTCCAGCCTTACAAGGTCAGTAACCTTGGGCCCGCGGTGCAGAAAGTCGAAGATGCCTGCAGTGCCTGCCATAAAGAGTTCCGGGATCATTGATTCCTGAGCTGATCGATCGTTCCCACGCAGAGCGTGGGAACGATCAGTCCTGAACTGATCCTTACTTATCCAGCTCATCAAGTGCGTTTTGCAATTCCTTGCGGGACTCGGCGAGTTTGTCTTTGCGCTTGTTGATCTTCTCGGCGTCGCCTTTCTTCATGGCCTTGTCCAGATCAGCCTGACGCTTGCTGACTTCATGCTTGGCGTCGAGCACCTTGTTCTCCCGTTCTTTCTTCAGGGAAGCATCGGTGCAATGAGCAGTGACTTCGCTCAGGGCCGTTTCAAGGCCTGCCTGCTGATCGGCGTTACCGTGAGACTTGGCCAGTTCAATCTGATTGATGATGCCCTGCTTCTTTGCGGCGCAGCCGGTCAGGCCCGGAGCTTCTTCGGCGGCCATCAGTGGAGCGGCCAGCACGCTGCAAAGGGTCAACAGGGCGAGCGGTGAAAGAAGTTTCATAAAGGCTCCATGTGAAAAGGTAATCGGGTCGATGTGACGATGGGGTGTTTGAGCCCGGCGGCACCATTGGGTTCCCGGGTTGGCGGGCATCGCCGGCCGCTAAAAACCGTCAATCCCTGCAACACGTAATGTTTCACTCAAGGCCAGGACCTGCGGGTCGCGAAAAAATGCGCTCAATTGCGCTGCGCGTCCCGGGCCGATGCCGGTTTCTGCCTGCCATTGTTCGATATTTCGTTGTGCCAGTTCCTGCCATGAATCGGCAAGCCGTGCCTGGCCGGTCGGCGGTAAACCCAGGGCTTTGAGCCAGCGAGCGAAAGGGCGTTGTCGGGCACTGTTGAGACTGTCCAATAGCCGAGCGCTGCTGCGTTCGCCGAAGCCGTCGATGTTAGCAAGCTCTTGAGCATCGAGGGTCAACCAATCCAGCAGGCCATTCAGGCGGCCTGTTTCGAAAAGTTTCTCCCAAGTGCCAGGACCGACATGCGGCAAGGCCAGTCCCTGCTTGCCGCTGAGCCAGGTCAGTCGGGCGAGGAATTGGCTTTCGCACCCCGGTGTCGGCTGCCAGCAACTCAAATGATGAAAGTCTTCCGCCAGCGGTACGCTCAATTCAGCGCGTTGGGTGCTGCGCAGCATGACCCCGTCAAGCCTGGGAATGGTCAGGCCTGCCAGGCTGATGGCGACCTGATCTCCGGGCCGGATATCAAGTGCTTCCCAGCGTTGCAGCGAGCTCACACTGACGCGCTTGATCTGCCGGTCATCAAGCATTACCGGTGTCAGTTCCAGCACCGGGGTGATTCGTCCGGTCCGTCCAATCTTGAAATGGACCTTACGCACCTCGGCCAAGGCCTGGGCAAAAGGGTATTTCCAGGCGACGCTCCAGTAAGGCGGTTTAGCCTGCCAGCGCTCGGCGGGTGGGCGCTGATCCTGGCGCAGGACGATGCCGTCACTGGTGAAAGGCAGGGGCGAGCGATACCAGTGATCGCGCCAGCGTTCTGCGTCGGCAAATACCTTGATCGAGTGACTGTAAGCTGCGGTGCTCGGGAAACCCAATTCATCGAGGACTGCGATGCGGGCGGGCAAACTGGCCGGGCCTTGGGGCCAGTCCCAGACAAACAGGCCGATCCCGGCGGCTTGCTCAGTGCTCAAATTTTTGCGGGCCATCAAGCCGGCCACTGTGGCGCGTGCATTGAGGCTGCCGGCACGGGCCTGTACGTGGTCGGTCAGGCGCCAATAGAGTTCACCTTGCAGCAGCAGGTCCAGTGGCTCTGGCAATTGTTGGGGGATGGCGGCTATCTGGCGTGCCGAAGCCGTCCAGTCCTGGCCATTTACTCCGTCACCGCGGCTGATTGCCTGAGTCAGCAGGCCTTTGCGGTAGATCAGCGTCACCGCCACGCCGTCGATCTTGGGTTGAATCCAGACATCGCTCCGTCCTTTTAGCCAGGCTTCGACGGCGCGACCATCGCGCAGTTTTCCCAGGCCCGTGTGGGCGATGGGATGAGGCATCGTGCCGCCGGCGGTACGTAGCGGCTCCGCGGATGGGTCCAGGTCGAAACAAGTGCGCCATTCGGTCAATCGCGCACGGGACTGATCATAGAGTTCATCGGCGACCAATGAACGGCCGCCCCGGTGATAGCTGTCGTCCCAGAGGTCGATTTGTTTCTGCAGTGACGTGATTTCGTCCAGAGCGCGTGCGGGTGGCCAGTCGGGGCACTCGGCAGCGTTTGAACTCAGGCAAAGAAAGGTCAGGAAAAAACAGAAAAACAGGCGCAGAAACATCGTGAGCGTCCTTGCTCAGGGAGAATGCTTTCAAGGCTAGTCAGCTTTCGGGCGTCGGTAGCGAGGATGTTTTTCGGTGTGTTTCGAGAGGCAGGAAGATCAAGAGATCGCAGCCTCGTTCCACTCGACAGCTCCTACACAAATCTCTGTAGGAGCTGTCGAGTGGAACGAGGCTGCGATCTTTTGATTTTCGCGCAATAAAAAGCCCCACACGGCGAACCGTGCAGGGCTTTTGGTACCGCCGGGGAAGTCTTACAGGCCGGCAGCAGCGCGCAAGGAATCGGCGCGGTCGGTCTTTTCCCAGGTGAAGGTGGTGAAAGTGTCTTCGCCCACAGTCTTGGTTGCCGGGGTGCGACCGAAGTGGCCGTACGCAGCGGTTTCCTGGTACATCGGGTGCAGCAGGTCGAGCATGGTGGTGATTGCGTATGGACGCAGGTCGAACACTTCGCGAACCAGTTTGACGATTTTGTCGTCGCTGATCTTGCCGGTGCCGAAGGTGTTCAACGAGATCGACGTCGGCTGAGCAACACCGATCGCGTAGGAAACCTGAATCTCGCAACGCTCGGCCAGGCCGGCTGCCACGATGTTCTTGGCGACGTAACGACCGGCGTAGGCGGCCGAACGGTCAACCTTCGATGGATCCTTGCCGGAGAACGCGCCGCCGCCGTGGCGGGCCATGCCGCCGTAGCTGTCAACGATGATCTTGCGACCGGTCAGGCCGCAGTCGCCTACCGGGCCACCGATGATGAACTGGCCAGTCGGGTTGATGTGGAACTGGGTGTCTTTGGACAGCAGCTCGGCAGGCAGTACGTGCTTGACGATCAGCTCCATCACGCCTTCGCGCAGGTCTTTGTAGGACACGTCAGGGTTGTGCTGGGTCGACAGTACAACGGCGTCGATACCGACAACCTTGCCGCCTTCGTAACGGCAAGTCACTTGCGACTTGGCGTCCGGGCGCAGCCAAGGCAGCAGGCCGGATTTACGGGCTTCGGCCTGACGCTGAACCAGCTGGTGCGAGAAGGTGATCGGTGCTGGCATCAGCACGTCGGTTTCGTTGCTGGCGTAGCCGAACATCAGGCCCTGGTCGCCGGCGCCCTGATCTTCAGGCTTGGCACGGTCGACACCCTGGTTGATATCAGGGGACTGCTTGCCGATGATGTTCATCACGCCGCAAGTGGCGCCGTCGAAGCCGACATCGGAGCTGTTGTAGCCGATGTCGAGAATCACGTTACGCACGATCTCTTCCAGGTCGACCCAGGCCGACGTGGTGACTTCACCTGCGATGATTGCCACGCCGGTTTTTACCAGGGTCTCGACCGCTACACGGGCGAATTTATCTTCAGCAATGATGGCGTCCAGCACCGCATCGGAAATCTGGTCGGCGATTTTGTCCGGATGCCCTTCGGACACGGACTCGGAGGTGAAGAGGGAGTATTCGCTCATCTCGATTTTTTCCTGAATTTACCGATGGTGAGTGTCGCCAGCCGGTCGCTGAAAATGGCGGACCTGGATCTGGAAACCATTACGTAAGCCTACATAGAGGCTTTCCCCGGGAACGAGTCCCGCAGCGGTGGCCCAACGGGCCAAATCGTCCTGTTCAAACCCCAACCAAAGATCACCGCAGGCCTCCCTGGCCCAACTCTGGTTGTGGCTACATAACTCTGTCACGAGCAGGCTACCGCCCGGTTGCAGCAAGTCGGCCATGTGCTTGAGAGCTTCGGCCGGCGCGGCGAAATGGTGCAGCACCATGTTCAGTACAACGCAGTCAGCCTTGAGGCGGACGCCGTTCAATGCATCGGCCAATTGCAGGCTGACGTTAGCCAGCGTTTCTCGTTCGCAAACCTGGCGCGCCAGTTCGAGCATCGCCGGGCTGTTGTCCAGCGCCGTGACCTGGGTGAAGCGGCGCGCCAGTTCCGGCAAAAATGCGCCATCTCCGGGGCCGACTTCGATGGCCGTGGCGCCTTCGCTGAAACTCAGCTTGTCGAGCAATGCCACCACGCTTTCGCGGTATTGCGGCAGACCGGCGATCAAGTCTTGCTGGGCGCGAAACTTCTCCGCAACCCGTGAGAAAAAGTCCTGGCTGGCCGCCGCTCGTTGTCCATGGACTTGAGCGATCCGCGACTGCACCTCGGCAGGCAGGGTCAGGTTGTCCACTTCTTCCAGTAGCGCGGTATGCAGCTTGCCGCCCAGCAGGTCGGTGTGGGGCAGGGCGCGACGGTAGAAAATCGCGTTGCCTTCACGGCGCGTCGCCACCAGCTCGGCCTGGGCCAATACCTTGAGGTGATGGCTCATGCCGGACTGGCCGATGCCAAAGATCTGCGCCAGCTCCAGTACGCCAAACGAGTCGTTGGCCAGCGCGCGCAATACATTCAGCCGCAGAGGATCGCCGCCGGCCTTGCACAGGGCCGCCAGCTCATCGCAATCGTCATGTCGAATGGAAGGCACACGTAAATTCATAAGGCCAGCAGTCTAGTGACGGTCTGAAAACACCGCAAGAGCAATATCAAAAAGTTTTGATATTGCTCGATAGATGGCACTTCTCGGGAAAAGGGTCACTCTACAAATCGTCAGCGGAAAGGTTTCATCAGGCGAATGCGACTTTATCCACCGGAAAAACGCCTTCAGATGACTATCTGTCATTGCCCCGAGGCGGGTGGGTGAGGGAAAATGCTCGCCTTTTTTCCGTTTCGTTTTATTCACTCTCGATTCAATATCCGCAGGAGAACAGCGATGCCCAGCCGTCGTGAGCGTGCCAACGCCATTCGTGCCCTCAGCATGGATGCCGTGCAAAAAGCCAACAGCGGCCATCCCGGTGCCCCTATGGGTATGGCGGATATCGCCGAAGTACTTTGGCGTGACTACCTGAAGCACAACCCGAGCAATCCATCGTTCGCCGACCGAGACCGCTTCGTGCTGTCCAACGGTCACGGCTCGATGTTGATCTACTCGCTGCTGCACCTGACCGGCTATGACCTGTCAATCGATGACCTGAAGAACTTCCGCCAGCTGCACAGCCGCACTCCGGGTCACCCGGAATTTGGCTACACCCCGGGCGTTGAAACCACCACCGGCCCACTGGGCCAAGGCCTGGCCAACGCCGTTGGTTTTGCCCTGGCAGAAAAAGTCCTGGCGGCGCAGTTCAACCGTCCGGGCCACAACGTTGTCGACCACCACACCTACGTGTTCCTGGGTGATGGCTGCATGATGGAAGGCATTTCCCACGAGGTCGGCTCCCTGGCCGGTACTTTGGGCCTGAGCAAACTGATCGCCTTCTACGATGACAACGGCATCTCCATCGACGGCGAAGTCGAAGGCTGGTTCACCGACGACACGCCCAAGCGTTTCGAAGCCTATAACTGGCTGGTGATCCGCAACGTCGACGGTCACGATCCTGAAGAGATCAAGATCGCGATCGAAACTGCGCGCAAAAGCGATCAGCCAACCCTGATCTGCTGCAAGACCACTATCGGTTTCGGTTCGCCGAACAAGCAAGGCAAGGAAGACTGCCACGGCGCCCCACTGGGTGACGCGGAAATCGCTCTGACCCGTGCTGCGCTGAAATGGAACCACGGTCCGTTCGAAATCCCGGCCGACATCTATGCCGAGTGGGACGCCAAGGAAACCGGTCGCGCGGCCGAAGCCGAATGGGATCAGCGTTTCGCTGCCTACTCTGCTGCCTTCCCTGAGTTGGCCAACGAGCTGATTCGTCGTCTGAGCGGCGAACTGCCGGAAGACTTCGCTGAAAAAGCCTCGGCTTATATTGCTGAAGTCGCTGCCAAAGGCGAAACCATCGCCAGCCGTAAAGCCAGCCAGAACGCATTGAATGCCTACGGCCCGCTGCTGCCTGAACTGCTGGGCGGCTCCGCTGACCTGGCCGGTTCCAACCTGACCCTGTGGAAAGGTTGCAAAGGTGTTACGGCTGAAGACGCCAGCGGCAACTACATGTACTACGGCGTTCGCGAGTTCGGCATGAGCGCGATCATGAACGGCGTGACCCTGCACGGCGGTCTGGTGCCTTACGGCGCGACCTTCCTGATGTTCATGGAATACGCCCGCAACGCCGTGCGCATGGCCTCGCTGATGAAGCAGCGTGTGGTGTTCGTCTACACCCACGACTCCATCGGTCTGGGCGAAGACGGCCCGACTCACCAGCCGATCGAGCAACTGACCAGCTTGCGCAGCACGCCGAACCTCGACACCTGGCGCCCAGCCGATGCCGTTGAATCGGCGGTGTGCTGGAAACTGGCTCTGGAACGCAAGGACGGCCCTTCGGCGCTGATCTTCTCGCGTCAGAACCTGCAGCACCAAACCCGCAATGCGTTCCAGATCGCCGACATCGCCCGTGGCGGTTACGTGTTGAAGGACTGCGACGGCGAGCCTGAGCTGATCCTGATCTCTACCGGTTCGGAAGTCGGCCTGGCGGTTCAGGCTTACGACAAGCTGACCGAACAAGGTCGCAAAGTACGTGTTGTTTCGATGCCTTGCACCAGCGTGTTCGATGCTCAGGACGCTGGCTACAAGCAAGAGGTTCTGCCGTTGCAGGTCAGCGCCCGTATCGCCATCGAAGCCGCCCACGCGGACTACTGGTACAAGTACGTGGGCCTGGAAGGCCGCGTGATCGGCATGACCACCTACGGCGAGTCGGCGCCCGCGCCTGCCTTGTTCGAAGAGTTCGGCTTCACCCTGGAAAACATCCTGGGTCAGGCTGAAGAGCTGCTGGAAGACTGATCCAGAAGTTGCTTTGTCTGGACTGCCGCTTTCGCGAGCAAGCCCGCTCCCACATTGGAATGCATTCTCCTGTGGGAGCGGGCTTGCTCGCGAAGGCGGCAGTCCGGCCAACACTGCAATAACGGATTCACAACGGTAATCGAGAACCCCATGCCTCAACCGCGTCCTTACAAAGTTGCACTCAACGGCTACGGCCGGATTGGTCGTTGCGTCTTGCGTGCGTTGTTTGAGCGAGGCGATAAGGCCGGGTTTGAAATTGTTGCAATCAACGATCTGGCTGACATGGCCAGCATCGAATACCTGACACGCTTCGACTCCACTCACGGGCGTTTTCCCGGGGAAGTGAAAGTCGACGGCGATTGTCTGCATATTAATGGCGACTGCGTGAAGGTCCTGCGCAGTGCCACCCCCGAAGGCATCGATTGGGCGTCCCTGGGCGTCGATCTGGTGCTGGAGTGCTCCGGCGCTTACCACACCCGTGAAGACGGCCAGCGTTTCCTCGATGCCGGTGCGCCGCGCGTGCTGTTTTCCCAGCCGATGGCCAGCGAGGCGGATGTCGACGCCACCATCGTCTACGGCGTGAACCAGGATTGCCTGACCGGTGATGAGTTGCTGGTGTCCAACGCGTCCTGCACCACCAACTGCGGCGTGCCGCTGTTGCGCCTGCTGGATCAGGCCATTGGTCTGGAATACGTGTCGATCACCACCATTCACTCGGCGATGAACGATCAGCCAGTGATCGACGCCTATCATCACGAAGACTTGCGCCGCACCCGTTCGGCGTTTCAGTCGGTGATTCCGGTGTCCACTGGTCTGGCACGTGGCATCGAACGCCTGTTGCCGGAACTTGCCGGGAGAATTCAGGCCAAAGCCGTGCGGGTGCCGACGGTTAACGTGTCTTGCCTCGACATTACGATGCAGACCGTGAGCGACACCGACGCCACTGAGGTCAACCGGATTTTGCGCGAGGCTGCCACCAGCGGCCCGCTCAAGGGCCTTCTGGCCTACACCGAGTTGCCTCACGCCAGTTGTGATTTCAACCATGACCCACATTCGGCCATCGTCGATGCCAGTCAGACCCGAGTTTCCGGCCCTCGGCTGGTGAACATCCTGGCCTGGTTCGACAACGAATGGGGTTTTGCCAACCGAATGCTGGACGTTGCAGAGCACTATTTGCAAACAGCTATTTCCACAAAACAGTAATCCAGGAATTGCGACCCATGACCGTGTTGAAGATGACCGACCTCGATCTGCAAGGTAAGCGCGTACTGATCCGCGAAGACCTCAACGTCCCAGTCAAGGACGGTGTTGTCACCAGCGATGCGCGAATCCTGGCCTCGCTGCCGACCATCAAGCTGGCCCTGGAAAAAGGCGCGGCCGTGATGGTCTGCTCGCACCTTGGTCGTCCGACCGAAGGCGAGTTCTCGGCCGAGAACAGCCTCAAGCCAGTCGCTGACTACCTGAGCAAGGCTCTGGGGCGTGAAGTGCCGCTGGTGGCCGATTACCTGAACGGCGTTGACGTGAAGGCCGGCGACATCGTGCTGTTCGAAAACGTGCGCTTCAACAAGGGCGAGAAAAAGAACGCTGACGAATTGGCCCAGCAATACGCCGCCCTGTGCGACGTGTTTGTGATGGACGCCTTCGGCACCGCTCACCGCGCCGAGGGTTCGACCCATGGCGTGGCCAAGTTCGCCAAAGTCGCTGCTGCTGGTCCGTTGCTGGCTGCCGAACTGGACGCACTGGGCAAAGCCCTGGGCGCCCCGGCTCAGCCAATGGCTGCCATTGTTGCGGGCTCCAAGGTCTCGACCAAACTTGACGTGCTGAACAGCCTGAGCCAGATCTGCAACCAGCTGATCGTCGGCGGCGGCATTGCCAACACCTTCCTGGCCGCTGCCGGTCACCCGGTCGGCAAGTCCTTGTACGAGCCGGATCTGCTGGACACCGCTCGCGCCATCGCCGCCAAGGTCAGCGTGCCGCTGCCGGTCGACGTCGTGGTTGCCAAGGAATTCGCTGAAAGCGCGACCGCTACCGTCAAGCTGATCGCTGATGTGGCCGCAGACGACATGATTCTGGACATCGGCCCACAGACCGCGGCGAATTTCGCCGAGCTGCTGAAGTCGTCCAAGACCATCCTGTGGAACGGCCCGGTGGGCGTGTTCGAATTCGACCAGTTCGGTAACGGCACCAAAGTGCTGGCCCAGGCTATCGCCGAAAGCTCGGCATTCTCCATCGCGGGCGGTGGCGACACCCTGGCCGCCATCGATAAATATGGCGTTGCCGATCAGATCTCCTACATTTCTACCGGTGGCGGCGCGTTCCTCGAATTTGTCGAAGGCAAGGTTCTGCCAGCCGTTGAGGTCCTGGAAAGCCGGGCCAAGGCCTGAGGCCGCCCATTTGACCAGGCAAAGGAGTGTTCAGATGGTCAAAACATTAGCGCTGTTGATTATCGCGGGGTCGCTGGCCGCTTGCGGGAGTAACCCGAAAGCTCCGAAGGTACCCGAGACGCCTGAACAGGACAAAGGCTGCTACCAGGCCGACTGGCAGGCCGAAACCAACCCGGTGATCAACAAGCGTTCCGGGCCTGATGGCCTGGACAAATACGAGACACAGACCCCGGCCAAGGAACATGGCTGCCCTTGACGGGTCTGACACTTTACTCAGGGCTGGCGGCGTGCGTCGTCAGTCGAGGAACATGGATGAAAGGTTTTATCGCCGTTACGGCACTGGCTCTGCTGGCAGGCTGCGCTAATTTGAACCTGTTCAAGCCTGCCGAATCGACGGACAGCTGGACCACCTGGACCTGCGACAGTCAGGCCAAAGTGCTCTGGCGCTACACCGACGAAAGCCGCAAGGAAGTCGACGTTCGCCTGGGCGGTGCCGATCAGGTCTACCGCTTGAAGCATGAGCCGGGCGCCGAAGGTTCGCTGTACAGCAATGACATGCTGGCGTTTCACATAAAAGGTGAGGAAGGCCTGGTGTACTGGGTCGCCACCAATGATTTGATCGGCCGCGGTTGCAAAGCGCAGTAACGCCACAAGATTGAGGCAACACCGAATTGGCAGGCCGGGCTGACCCCCGATCTGCAATAACTTGAATAGCCGCCGCCGCTACGGCAGGCTGGCACGATTAACGACCCTCAACCGGGAGATACACACACAATGGCACTTATCAGCATGCGCCAGATGCTGGACCACGCAGCCGAGTTCGGCTACGGCGTTCCAGCCTTCAACGTCAACAACCTTGAGCAGATGCGCGCCATCATGGAAGCCGCTGACAAGACTGACTCCCCGGTGATCGTCCAGGCTTCGGCCGGTGCTCGCAAATACGCCGGCGCACCGTTCCTGCGTCACCTGATCCTGGCGGCAATCGAAGAATTCCCGCACATCCCGGTGTGCATGCACCAGGATCACGGCACCAGCCCTGACGTCTGCCAGCGCTCCATCCAACTGGGCTTCAGCTCGGTGATGATGGACGGTTCCCTGGGCGAAGACGGCAAGACCCCGACCGACTACGACTACAACATCCGCGTCACCCAACAAACTGTAGCCCTGGCTCACGCCTGCGGCGTATCGGTAGAAGGCGAGCTGGGCTGCCTGGGTTCGCTGGAAACCGGCATGGCCGGTGAAGAAGACGGTATCGGCGCCGAAGGCGTTCTGGATCACAGCCAAATGCTGACCGACCCGGAAGAAGCCGCTGACTTCGTCAAGCGCACCCAGGTCGACGCCCTGGCCATCGCCATCGGCACCAGCCACGGCGCGTACAAGTTCACCAAGCCGCCTACCGGCGACGTACTGGCCATCGACCGCATCAAAGAAATCCACAAACGCATCCCGAACACCCACCTGGTGATGCACGGTTCGTCTTCGGTTCCGCAAGACTGGTTGGCGATCATCAACCAGTACGGCGGCGACATCAAAGAAACCTACGGCGTACCGGTTGAAGAAATCGTCGAAGGCATCAAGCACGGCGTGCGCAAGGTCAACATCGACACCGACCTGCGTCTGGCGTCCACCGGTGCGATGCGTCGCCTGATGGCTACCAACCCGAGCGAGTTTGACCCGCGTAAGTTCTTCGGCGCGACTGTTACTGCCATGCGTGATGTGTGTATCGCACGTTATGAAGCGTTTGGTACGGCGGGTAATGCTTCGAAGATCAAACCGATCTCTCTGGAAGCGATGTACCAGCGTTACCTGAAAGGTGAGTTGAACGCCAAGGTCAACTAAGCCTTTGGTGTTTGAATCGCATTAATAAACCCGCCGAGAGGCGGGTTTTTTAATGCCTGGGAGTTCTTCCAGGCTTAAGGTGCTTGAAATGTTCAACATAGCGGACGTAATCAGCCTTTAATCTGTAAAAGTCCGATATAGGTAACATTGTGCTGATTCTGAATCCCCCAGCCCTCGGCGAGAGAATACGCCTGCTGCGCCGTGCTAAAGGCTATAGCCAGCAACAGCTGGCGGACAAAGCCAAGTGCAATCGTAAAACGATTATTGACTTGGAAGCCGGTGAAAACGTGGCGGTCTACACCTTGTTCAGGGTCATTGCGGCGCTGGGAATGGCACTCGAAATCGTGGATAAACGAATCGACCTCAAATCTCTCTCTGATTTGGTAGAGCACGATGAGTAAAGTCAAATTGCTTGAGGTCATGACTCCGCAAGGGCTGTCGGGCGAGTCAGCAACGTGCTGCATCCAATATTCGATATGAACGTGCCAGAAGGATTTCTGGCGGACCAGATCAAGCGCCGGATGGCCAAGCATATGCAGGTGGATGAAATGCGCCTGTGTGAAAAGTTACCCTGACCGCCAGCAATTGATTGAATTTGGTCGCAAGCATTGTGTTGTGGATAGGCCCGCGTTAATCATCGAGCGGATTGCCGAGGCGATGACTGAGGCGCTCGCGAACAATCAACATCGCACAGACGGTGAGCTGTTTTCGGGTATGCAGACTGAATGGGATGCGGGGCGGCTGATGGCGCTTAATGATTCGATAACAATGCTTCGAAGATCAAACCGATCTCGTTGGAAGCGATGTATCAACGGTATTTGAAGGGTGAGTTGAACGCGAAGGTTAACTAAGCCTGGGTGTTAAACAGCGTTGACAAAGAACCCGCCGAGAGGCGGTTTTTTTGTAGGCGAAGGCTTTTGTCATTCTTTATCGCCAAATCTTATAAAAAACTGTCAAATGTAACAGGTGTTTTGATTGTAGGAGTTCGGCTACTCTACTGTGTCGCTACAGACTATATAAGTAGTTGGTTCCTTTATCTGAGATTTTGACTTGAGGGTTTTATAAAATGACCAATGCCAAGACTGTGCCGCGTTATGCAATTCAGGGTAGGTTAGGAATGAATCTTCACCTTAATGATATTGGCCCGGAAGGATCAAGGGTAACGTTCGAGCCTGGGGAGATCACTCATAGAATTGCAGTTGAAGTTACTGGTGCCGGTGGCGAATATGTAAGCCTGTCGGGTAGTGTGATGGCAGTTTCCGGTGGGCTGGTAATTCCTCTTGCGTTATTAAGTCTGAGTAAGGGTGAAAAGATTTCCATCGTGGTGCGGGAACTGCCTGGTGAATTTGAGGAGATAGTTCTAAATGTGACTGATTAATATGGCTAAAAGTGTTCAGTTTGGTATAGCGAGAAAGGCACTCGGTATGGGTTTTACCGAGTTCGTTAAAGCAAAGGTCTTCATCCAGCCAATGGTTTTCTGCAGTTCCGTTGAGGCGCAGGTGCAAGCTCGACGAGGGGTAATCTTGTGCCTGCCGAACCATTTGCACTCGCACCGGGTTTAGCTCGATGTATCGACTGCAGGCCGTGCTCCTGCCGGAAAAGCCGTTTCCAGCATTTTTTCCTTGAAGTTATATCAGTTATCGCAAAGACGTATTAAAAACTGTCATTTATTACAGGTGACTTAATGCTGGTTGTTACCTATCGTTGAAGGCGCAACCCGAAAAGAAAGAGTTAGGATTAAATAGATCTGGCCACTTTCTTGTCCCTGTATGATATGTATTGGTCTCGAGATTAAGGTGAATTATGAAAAAAATAACTGCAACGTTATTTGTAGTCATGAGTTTGTCCAGCGCGTGTGGATCGGTTCTTGCTAATGATACAGCTCAGCGCACATCTTATGACGCACTAGGGCGTTCTTCAAAAACCGTGATTGCTGCTGAGTGCACCAAGGAGAATTATGATCCTGAAAAATGTAATAAGAAGTAGTGGGCTAATTGATCTGCCCCACGCTGAGAGATACAAAGCCCGAATACAAGTCAAAGTCTCTTACCATTCCTGCTGGTGAGACGACAGTTCTGGGTGGTAATGAAAATGGTAAGGGTCCTAAGAAGGTGCGGGTCGATCCGGATAGGCTCTAAAAGCATCTCGCAGCGAACTAGGCGCTAAAAGTGTACCGGTCCTGGAATTTAATGGATCTGTCCACTTTATTATTTGCTATTGTTTTCATCTAAAAATGAATACATAAAAACAACCAAGTGATGGAGTGCGCAATTATGAGTACGAAGGATCTAAAGCCAGATGGTAAAAAGCCTGCGCCTTACACAGTGCCTGTACCATCCCCTTTGGGTGATAGCGGAAACGGAAAAAGACATGCCCCCTTCACACTTCCGAAAGAATCCAGGTAGAAGTTCGTCAAAAAACCCGCAGTAAATGCGGGTTTTTTATTGCCTGTCGGCTACTGGGCAGTAGGTGTTTCAAACCCACGCTGCTCAATCACCCGAAACACATCATGCACATCTCGGATCAGGATCAAGGCGATGTTGGTGACGGTGTTGATGTCGTTCTCGGCGTAGTCCGGCAGGCTGGTGCAGGCCATGAGATTGAGGTATTTGAGGACGGCGTTGAGGCGTTCGCTGACGCAGTTGTGGAGTTCGCGGATGGGGGCGTCGCTGTCGATAAGGAGGACGGGGTAGTCGGTGGCGAATTGGGACATGGGGGTGAAGCGGCGGGGCGGATTGTTCATTGTCATAAGTAAATCTTCCTTGTATCTAAAAGGAGAGCTACTCGTACCGTAAGGGCTGCGAAACCCTATCGCCAACGATGTCAGCGACAGGCCAACTTTAGGCAGCGATTCGGGTGGCCGCAACCGGGCTGTAGGACGCCTTTGCGGTCATGTGGCGAGGGAGCTTGCTCCCGTTCGGCGGCGCAGCCGTCGTAAAACCGGGCACTGCGGTGTGTCTGAGGAAATTGGGGGGAGGGTTTGGGGCTGCTTCGCCGCCCAGCGGGAGCAAGCTCCCTCGCCACGGTCGGAGTGGTCCTACGAGTTTTGCAGACGCTGGGGTTTTGTAGCAGCTGTCGAGCGAGCGAGGCTGCGTTCGGCTCGGGCCGCGTTCGGACGTAGCAGTCGTAAATCAGGCAACGCGTTTATTCCGGTAGACCGGTTGCGAGGACTTCGTCCTCGGGCGCAGCCTCGCAGGCTCGGCAGCTGCTACAGAGATCGAGTTGTTCTTGGGAGGGTTGGGACGCGGAGCGTCCCGATCTGGGGTGAGGCTACTTATCGTGATCAATATCGAGTTTGCTGAACGTCACTTTCCCGCCTTCACTGGTGTACCCGGTGTGGTCCTGCACATAAACACCGGCCTTGAAGTACAGCGGCTTGTCGCGCCAGGTCTTGCTGATGTCGGTGTCCCACTGGTAGCCCGCCGCACTGATGCCCAGCGCGCCGCCCGGGCTCAGGTGGATGAGGTAGGAAAACTCCCGATCCAGTTTCACCCCGGTAGCAATGGTGATTACCCGTCCTTCACCGTCATCGGGGCGCATGCGAACCTTGGCGACGATGTTGCCCGACTGCGAGCTGGTCGAGTACTGATACTCGAGCTTCACCATGGGCTTCTGGCTTTCATAGGCGTGGATCTGGCCAATGACGATCTTGCCCGAGCTCGGTACCTGGTTCACCGCCAGGGTGGCACGCAGGGAGTTGTCGGCGTCCGGGTAGAGCCAGTTTTTCAGGGTGCCATTGCTGTAGGTTTCGCGAAGTTCAGTGCGGGGGTACTTTGCGTTTTCAGTTTTGGAACCGGTGACCGGGGCCCAGAAAAACAAGGTGCCGGTGTCGGAGTGGAAGTATTGGTCCTTGAAGCCATTCACCAGTTTTGACGTTTCAACGGTGTACGGCGGATTGCCGACGGGAACGCTCAGGTTCCAGGTTGCGAGATCGATCATAGACAAAAGCTTCCACGGTTTTTTTTGCTGCACGCACGTGCCAGAAGCTCTAGCACGCGCCTTGGAGGGCAGTCTTTATAAGCGCAGAAGGGGTATTTGTTAATGCCCGTCTGGCAGATCGTTGACGCCAACATCCTGTCGAAATGCCATCTTTCCCGGTTTCAGGGGCCTGTGGCGCTGACCGTTAGTCGGCAAATGGACGCTTTGGTTAAATGATGGCGTACTGATAGCTTCTGCTTTTGCGGAACCCGGTCTAGAGTGAAGGCTTAGTATTTGTCCGGTTTTCACGAGAAACCGGCCTGACGTCCCGCATAAGAGAAGCAGCATGGAATGCGCGCAACCCACGCCAGCTGAAGGCAACTCAATTCTTTTAATCGTTGATGATTACCCTGAAAACCTGATCAGCATGCGCGCGTTGTTGCAGCGCCAGGACTGGCAGGTCATGACCGCCGCCTCGGGCTTCGAGGCGCTCAGTCTGTTACTCGAGCACGATGTCGACCTGGTGCTGCTGGATGTGCAGATGCCGGGCATGGACGGTTTTGAAGTGGCACGCCTGATGCGCGGCAGCCAGCGAACCCGCCTCACGCCGATCATTTTCCTTACCGCCAACGAACAGTCCCAGGACGCCGTGCTCAAGGGCTATGCCAGTGGAGCGGTGGATTACCTGTTCAAACCGTTCGACCCGCAAATTCTCAAGCCCAAAGTCCAGGCGCTGCTCGAACATCAGCGCAATCGTCGTGCATTGCAGCGCCTGAGCCGCGATCTGGAGGTCGCACGCGCGTTTAATGCCTCGGTGCTCGACAATGCCGCCGAAGGCATTCTGGTGGTGGGTGAGGACGGTCTGATCCGGTTTGCCAATCCGGCGATGTCGCGGCTGCTCAATGCCACGGTGCAAGATCTGCAAGGCAAAGAGTTCCTGGATTTCCTGCAACATCCGCACATCCCGATCTGGGCTGACTCCGAGCTGTTCGCCGGTTATAAACGCGGCGAGATCCTGCGCCTGCATGATGCATTGCTGCGTACGGCGCCCGGCCAACAGGTGCCTGTGGCGCTGTCCTGCGCGCCGTTGCCCAGCGAGCAACATGCGATGGTGGTGACGGTGCTGGACATGTCGGTGGTGCGCCATCTGCATCAGCAACTGGAGTTCCAGGCGGTCACTGATCCATTGACCGGGCTGCTCAATCGTCGCGGCTTTTACCAGACGGCGGAAAACCTGCTGCTGCGTGGCGACCGCTCTGACAGCGCCTGGGTGCTGCTGTATCTGGACCTCGACGGCTTCAAACGGGTCAACGATTCCCTCGGTCACGATGCCGGCGACCGGGTGCTGCGGTGGGTGTCCGAGCAGTTGAAGGCCTGTCTGCGGCCCTTCGACATTCTGGCGCGCATGGGCGGTGATGAGTTCACTGCGTTGCTGGATCTGGAATTCCCCGAGCAAGCGGCAAAGATTGCCGAGAAGCTGATTGAGCGGGTGTCGATCTGTCAGCAGATCGATGGTCTGGATATCGCGTTGGGCGCCAGCATCGGCATTGCGACGTACCCGGATTGCGGTTCCAATCTCGACGGTTTGTTGCGCGCGTCAGACATCGCCATGTACGAAGCCAAGCGCGCCGGCCGTCAGCAATATCGTTTCTACGATCACGAAATGAACGGCCGGGCGCGCTCGCGGCTGATGCTCGAAGAAAGTGTGCGCGCGGCGATCGAGAACCGTGATTTCAATTTGGTGTATCAACCGCAGGTGGCCATTGCCAGTGGGCAGACTCGCGGGTTCGAAGCGCTGATCCGCTGGCAGCACCCGAGCGTCGGTGATGTACCACCGGGGCTGTTTTTGCCATTGCTGGAAGAGGCGCGGTTGATCAGTCACCTGGGCAGCTGGATCTATCAGCAAGGGGCGAGCCAGCGAAAAGCCTGGGAAACCGTGTTTGCCGACGACCTGGTGCTGGGTGTCAGTTTGAGCAGCACGCAGTTCGGCATGCCCAATCTGGTCACCGAGTTGCGCCAGGTGCTGGAGCGCCATGGGTTGCAGGCGCGCCATCTGGAAGTCGAGGTCACTGAAGAGGCCTTGATGCAAAACCCCGAGGAAACCCGTAAACAGCTTCGCCTGCTGCGTAATCTGGGTGTGCGAGTGGCCCTGGATGACTTTGGTTCCGGGCCGTGTTCGCTGTCTCATCTGCGGGATCTGGAGTTGGACACGCTCAAGTTCGACCGGCATTTGATTGCGCGGCTTCTGGAGTCCTCACGCGATGCGGCGCTGGTGCGCAATGTGATCGGGCTGTGCAAGGAGTACGGGATGCTGGTGATTGCCGAGGGGGTGGAAACCGTTGCGCAATATCGATGGCTGCAAGCCAATGGTTGCGAGTACGTGCAAGGGTTTCTGGTCGCACGGCCGATGATGGCCGAGGACGTCGGCGACTTCGTGCGGCCGTTCGACTGGAACACGCTGACCGGCTGAATTCGCTACACTGGCGACCTTTTCGTGAATCGTGTTGCCGCCCCAATGACCGCGTTGAAATACCTCCAGGCCTATCCTGCTGCACTGCAGGACCAAGTGCGCCAGCTGATCGCCGACGGTCGGCTGGGCGATTACCTGAGTCAGCGTTACCCGGAAAAACACCGGGTACAGAGCGACAAGGCGTTGTACACCTATACGCTGGACCTCAAGCAGGAATACCTGCGAAATGCCCCGGCCATCGATAAGGTGTTGTTCGACAACCGCCTGGACCTGACCCACCGCGCCCTCGGATTGCACACCGCGATATCCCGGGTGCAGGGCGGCAAGCTCAAGGCCAAGAAAGAAATTCGTGTTGCTTCGTTGTTCAAGGATGCACCTGCCGAGTTTCTGAAAATGATCGTGGTGCATGAGCTGGCGCACTTCAAAGAGTCGGATCACAACAAGGCGTTCTACAAGCTTTGCGAACACATGTTGCCGGGGTATCACCAGGTGGAGTTCGATGTGCGGGTGTACCTGACGTGGCGGGATATGCAATAGAGATCAAAATATCGCAACCGGGAGTGTTTAGATGGATGTAAGCAAGACCAAGAGCAGCTTCTATCGTCGGTTGTACGTGGCGTACCTGATTGATAGCGGGCTGGCCAGTAGCGTCCCGGCGCTGACCGAAGTGACCGGCATGCCCCGGCGCACGGCGCAGGACACCATCGCGGCGTTGGCGGATCTGGATATTGTTTGCGAGTTCCAGCAGGAAGAGGGTGCGCGCAATCATGCCGGGCGCTATCGGATTCGCGAGTGGGGGGCGATAGATAGGGGATGGATCGAGCGCAATCTTCGGCAGATCAAAGCGGTGCTGGAGTATCCCTGAGATTTTGTGGTGAATGGACTGACGCCTTCGCGAGCAAGCCCGCTCCCACATTAGATATCCATTGCGCCGCAGATCAATGTGGGAGCGGGCTTGCTCGCGAAGGGGTACTTAAAGGCGGCGCATTCCTATGTGGGGAATGTCATCTTCGAGAAACTCCTCGCCCGCCACCACAAATCCATATTTAGCGTAATACCCCTGCAAATGCGCCTGGGCCGAGAGATAGATCGGTACTTCAGGCCAGCGCTTTTCCGCCTGTTTCAACGCCTGCGCCATCAACTCATGACCAAGCCCTGTACCGCGCGCTTGAGGGGCAATGATCACCCGCCCGATGACCACGTCGCCACCCTGTAACTCCGGGTCGAGCAACCGCAGGTACGCCACCAGCCGATCCCCGTCCCAAGCCATTAAATGGCAGGTGTCACCTTCCAGATCCTGGCCATCGATGTCCTGATAGACGCATTTCTGCTCAACGACAAACACCTCGGCACGTAGCTGCAGAATGGCGTACAGCTGTTCTTTGCCTAGATCGCTGTGGTGTTTGCAGACCCAATCGATTGTCATCTTCACACTCCTTGAACATCGTCGCTCCGATACTAAGCGCCCAGGCGAAAGATGTCTGTATGGCAGAGAAATCTGTGACAAAGGCCAAAATGCCATCATTCATTTCGCGCGGCCTTGTCTTGTTTGTGTAATCTGAGGTGAAGCGCTGTGCAGTGGCTTCGATGAGCTAATGTTGGTACTTGGGTTTGGCAGTACGGGGACCTTGGAGTTTTGGCTGAAAACACGTCGGGCGTCCCGCCCGCTAAGGATTTTCTAGCATGCCGCGATTGCATCGAGCCTTTGCTTTGATTGGATTGCTGTTGCTGACTCAAAGCGCGGCAGCGGAAAAGCTGCGATTGGTCGCCGATGCCTGGCCGCCCTTTACCGACTCCTCGCTGGTCAACGGTGGTTTGGCCACGGACATCGTCAGCACCGCACTGGCCCGGGCCGGATATGCCAGTGACTTTGAACAAGTGCCTTGGGCGCGGGCCTTGCTGGGGGTTGGCGAGGGTCGATACGACGTGTTGGTCAACGCCTGGTACACCGACGATCGTACAAAGCTTGGCCAGTTTTCCGGCGAATACCTGCTCAACCGGGTGCGCTTTCTCAAGCGCAAAGACACGCCGATCGAATACAACAACCTGCAACAACTGCATACCTACCCGATTGCGGTGGTGCGCGGTTATGCCTATTCGCCAGAGTTCGATGACGACGTATCGCTGCAGAAAGTCCCGGTGCACAGCTTCTCCATGGCTGTGCGCATGGTCGCCGCCAACCGGGTCAAATTGACCCTGGAAGACGAATACGTCGCGCGTTACTACCTGGCCCGGGAATCAAGCAAGGTGCGCAATGCCGTGGAGTTTTTGCCCAAGCCATTGAGCGAGAACAGCCTGCACATCCTGGTCAGCTTGAAGAACCCCAGGCATGAACAGATCGTCGCCGGTTTCGACCGCGAGATCGCGGCGATGAAGGTGGATGGCAGTTATCAGCGGTTGATGAAACAGCATGGGATGTGAGTTTTGTGGTGTGGCTGATGGCCTCATCGCGAGCAAGCTCGTTCCCACATTTGATCTTCATTGCGCCACAAATCAGTGTGGGAGCGGGCTTGCTCGCGAAGGGGCCCGCTCAGCCACCGCAGATCTCAATCCTCACTCGTTTCCTTGATGAGGTGCGCTGCCAACGTCCGCAATGGCCCAAGCTGACGGCACATCAATGCCAATTGCGTCTGCACCAGCCGTTGGCCTTCATCAAGTTCGTCCGGCATCTGTTCGAGCGTATTGGCCAGTGCCTCTTCCTCATCGCTTTGAATCGCAATCGGCAGTTTGCTCGCCAACCCTTGGGCAATCTCATCAATGCTGGTGGCCAGTCTCACGCCGGCACCGTCGATCAAATGCTCGCGCACGTCGGGCGGTAGCTGGGTTTCCCGGTGTGCGCCCAGTCCGGACAAATAACTGAGCAAGGTGTGCGACAGCACCAGGAAGCGGAACCCGACATCCGCCTCCTTACGGAAATGCCCCGGTTCCATCAGCATGTTGGCGAGCGTCGTCGACAGTGCCGCGTCAGCGTTGTGCGCATTGCGTCGGGCCAGGCGATACGCCAGGTCGTCGCTTTTGCCGGCGGCGTATTGCTGCATGATCTGGCGCAGGTAAATGCTGTTGCAGGTCAGGGTGTTGGCCAGCACCTTGTTCAGGCGTCGGCCCTGCCAGTCCGGCAGGAAAAGGAACACCGTCAGCCCGGCGATCAGGCTGCCGAGCAAGGTATCGAACAACCGCGGCAGGAACAGCCCATAACCATCCCCGACCTGGTTGAAGCAGAAGAGCACCATCAAGGTGATCGCGGCCGTCGCCAAGGTGTAGCGGGTGGTGCGGTTGATAAAGAACACCACCCCGGCGGCGATTGCGAAGCACGATTGGACCAAGGGATTCGGAAACAGATCGAACAGCGCCCAGGCCACGGTCAGGCCGATGGCGGTGCCGATGATCCGTTGGCCGAGTTTGCGGCGGGTGGCGCCGTAGTTTGGCTGGCAGACAAACAGCGTGGTGAGGATGATCCAGTAACCCTGGGACGGGTGGATCAAATGCACCATCCCGTAGCCGATGCTCAAGGCCAGGGGCAAACGCAGTGCATGACGGAACAGCAATGACGTCGGTGTCAGCTGCGTGCGTAACCGAATCCACACATCCTTGAGGCTACGGGGCGAACGGTCGAGCAGGCTGCTGTCGGTGGCATCGGCCAAGGCGTCGGGGTTGCTGGCATCGCTGAGCAAACGGTCGAGCGTGCCGAGGTTGGCCGCCAATGCCCGCAACGAACGCAGCAATCCGCGCCACGCCGGGTTGCTCTGAATGCGCAAATGTTCGAGGGAGGCGTGCAGGTCGCTCAGGGCTTCGGCGAAGCTCGCGTCATAGATGAACGGCTGGCGCATCTGGATCGACTCGGCTAGCGCCCGGCAGGCCTTGCCTTGCTGGCGCAGCAAGCGCTGGCAGCGGAACATCACGTCGCTGTGAAAGAAGGCATCGGCGAGGGCGTTGTAAGGGTAGTGCGAGGAACTGGCGCGCTCGTGGATGTCCTGAGCGAGGAAGTACAGCTTCAGGTAACGGCTGAGTTTCGAGCCCGGTCGACCGTTGCCGACCCGGTGCAGGATGATTTCCTTGGCGGCGTTCAGGGCGGCCACGACACGACCGTTTTGCTGCGCCAGTTCCAGTCGACGCGCTTCCACGTCCATCTGCCGGATCGGCTCGAACAGCGACGATTTCAGCTTCAGGTAGTAACCCAACTCGCGGAACAACCGCGCCAGGCTTTGCTGCACCGGCTGATTGGAAAACATCGCCTGCCACAGCACCGAGAGCAAACCGTACCAGGCCGCACCGGCCACCAGCAGCACTGGCTCGTGCCAGAAATCGGTGACTGCACCGCCGCGCTGGTCCACGCCGATCATGGTGTAGACCGACAGAATCAACGTCGCTGACGCAATCGCGCCATAGCGTTCACCCAAGGCGCCGAGCATGGTCAGGCCGAAACTGGCCAGGGCCAGGGCGATGACAAAAACGATGGGGTAGGGGAAGAGCAACTCGACGGAGAGGGCGGCGACGCTGAAGCACACCAGCGTCACGGCCAGTGCGTTGAGGCGGCCTTGCCAACTGTCGTCGGTCTCGGCCAGGGCGCTGGCGATGATCCCGAGGAACAGCGGGATCAGCAGCCCCATTTCATCCTTGTACCAACACAGCGCCATGCTGCCGGTCAGGGCGATGAACACCCGCACGCTGTAGCTGAATTTATCCAGCGCCCAGAGGCGACGCAGAGACTGACTAAACGGGGTCGATGACATGAAGTGCGAGGGCCTTCCGAGGCAATGACGCTAAATTGAGCCAGTAATGACGTCGACGCAATGGCGCCGATCACATCTGACAGCAAAATCTGTTCCTTACTTATCAACACATAACCAATGTGGGAGCGAGCCTGCTCGCGAAGAGGCCAGTACATTCAACATTGAAGTTGTCTGTCAGGCCGCTTTCGCGAGCAGGCTCGCTCCCACATTTTGTTTTGTGTACGGCTTTGGTCAGACGTACTGCGCAGCAGCGTAGCCGGAGGCCCAGGCCCACTGGAAGTTGAAACCACCCAGATGCCCGGTCACGTCGAGCACTTCGCCGATGAAATACAGGCCGGGGCTTTTCAGTGATTCCATGGTCTTGGACGACACCTCGTTGGTGTCGACGCCGCCCAATGTCACTTCAGCGGTGCGATAACCTTCAGTGCCGGCCGGCACCACTTTCCAGCTCGCCAGTTTTTCGGCGATGTCGGCAATTTCCGCGTGGGTGTACTGCTTCATCGGTTTGGAGACGAACCAGTTGTCCGCCAGCAGGTTGGCCATCTTCTTGGTGAAGATTTCCCCGAGCAGGGTTTTCAGCTCGCTGTTCGGACGTTCGGCTTGCTGCTGTTGCAGCCAGCTCGGCACGTCATGGTCCGGCATCAGATTGATCTCAACCGTATCGCCGGATTCCCAGAACGAAGAGATCTGCAAAATCGCCGGACCACTGAGGCCGCGGTGAGTGAACAGGATGTTCTCGCGGAAACTCTGGTCATTGCAGCTCACCAGGCAATCCACCGACGTACCAGACAGTTCGGTACAAAGCTCCTTGAGCTGATCGGTGATGGTGAACGGCACCAAACCTGCCCGGGTCGGCAGCAGGTCGTGGCCGAACTGCTTGGCCACTTGATAACCGAAACCAGTGGCGCCCAGCGTCGGGATCGACAAGCCGCCAGTGGCGATCACTAACGATTCACAGGTGATCTGATCGAGGGTGGTTTGCAGCAGGTAGCCGCTTTCCATTTTCTCGATGTGCTGGATCGAGGTGTCCAGGTGCAGGCTGACGCCGACTTGGTCGCACTCGTTGAGCAGCATTTCAAGGATGTCGCTGGATTTGTTATCACAGAACAACTGACCGAGTTTCTTCTCGTGGTACGGCACGCCGTGTTTGGCAACCATCCCGATGAAATCCCACTGGGTGTAGCGCGCCAGGGCGGATTTGCAGAAGTGTTCGTTCTGCGAGAGGAAATTGCTCGGTTCGGTGTACATGTTGGTGAAATTGCAGCGGCCACCGCCCGACATCAGGATTTTCTTGCCGGCCTTGTTCGCATGGTCGAGCAACATCACCTTGCGCCCGCGCCCGGCGGCGGTCAGCGCACACATCAAACCTGCGGCGCCAGCGCCAATGATCACGACTTCGGTAGAGCGCAAAACGGTGTCCTCTTGATGTGTCACCACAAAACAAACTGTGGGAGCGAGCCTGCTCGCGAAAGCGGTGTGTCAGTCAGCCTATAGGCCGACTGACAAATTGCATTCGCGAGCAGGCTCGCTCCCACAGGGGAGTTGCGTTGTTCTTACAGAATACGCACGCGCAGCGAACGGCCTTTGATCTTGCCGTCGTTCAGGCGCTGCAAGGCTTGCTTGGCGATCCCGCGTTCCACAGCCACATAGGCCTGGAAGTCGAAAATCGCGATCTTGCCAACCTGAGCGCCCGGAATACCGGCATCGCCCGTCAGTGCGCCCAGAATGTCGCCCGGACGCACCTTGTCTTTACGGCCAGCGCCGATGACCAGCGTGCTCATCACCGGCAGCAGCGGTGCGCCGCCCTGGGATTTGAGGTTGTCCAGCTGATCCCAGCTCAACGGCGACTTCTGCAGTAGCTCGATGGCTTGGGCGCGGTGCGCTTCGGACGGTGCGACCAGGCTGATCGCAATACCTTTCTCGCCAGCACGACCGGTACGGCCAACACGGTGGATGTGGATTTCCGAATCACGGGCCAGTTCGACGTTGATCACCATGTCCAGCGCATCGATGTCCAGACCGCGAGCGGCGACGTCGGTGGCAACCAGCACCGAAGTACTGCGGTTGGCGAACATGGCCAGTACCTGGTCACGGTCACGCTGTTCCAGATCGCCATGCAGGCCGACGGCGGAGATGCCTTTGGAGGTCAGGTGATCGACGGTTTCCTGAACCTGCTGCTTGGTGAAGCAGAAGGCTACACAGGAGGCTGGACGATGATGCGCGAGGACTTTGACCACGGCGTCCATGCGCTCTTCCGGGGAAATCTCGTAGAAGCGCTGCTCGATCTGCGTGTCGTCGTGGAACGCCTCGGCCTTCACGATCTGAGGGTTGCGCATGAACTTCGCGGCCAACTGCTTGATGCCCGTCGGGTACGTGGCGGAGAACAGCAGGGTCTGGCGACGCTCCGGGCACTGGGCAATGATTTCTTCGATGGAATCGTAGAAACCCATGTCGAGCATGCGGTCGGCTTCGTCGAGGATCAGCGTGTTCAGGCCATGGAGAATCAGCGAACCCTTGCGCAGGTGCTGCTGAAGGCGGCCCGGGGTGCCGACGATGATGTGCGCGCCATGCTCCAGAGAGCCGATCTGCGGGCCGAAGGACACGCCGCCACACAAGGTCAGGATCTTGATGTTGTCTTCGGCTCGGGCCAGACGACGGAGTTCCTTGGCGACCTGGTCAGCCAGCTCACGTGTCGGGCAAATGACCAGCGCCTGGCAACCGAAGAAGCGCGGATTGATCGGGTTCAGCAGGCCGATACCGAAGGCGGCGGTCTTGCCGCTGCCGGTCTTGGCCTGGGCGATCAGGTCCATCCCCTTGAGGATCACCGGCAAGCTTTGCGCCTGGATCGGCGTCATCTCGGCATAACCCAAAGAGTCGAGGTTAGCCAGCATGGCGGCGGACAGCGGCAAAGTATTAAAAGCGGTGGCGATGGTGGTCACGGGACTGGCCTGCAAAACAAAATGTCGCGCAGTGTACCAGTCCGGTGGCCATTCGCCCTAAGGCTCTATGTGCTCTTCCGGACGCTTGACGCGCCGTCCGTCTTCCTTTGAGAGCTGAGAAAAGATCGTTGCAGCCAGCATCGCCATGATCCCGACCGTTACGAAGGTCAGCTGGAACGCGCCCAGAACCGTGTCCACTCCGTCGTTGCCGATCTCCGCCGTGAAGCCGCCGAGCAGCGCACCGGCACAGGCAACGCCAAGGCTCAGGGACAATTGCGCGACCACCGACAGCAAGCTGTTGCCGCTGCTGGCGCTGGCGTCGTCGAGGTCGATCAGGGTTACGGTGTTCATCGCGGTGAACTGCAAGGAGTTGATCGCCCCCAGAATCGATAGCATCACCAACAGCAGCCAGTACGGCGTTTGCTCGCTGACCAGGCCCATGCTCGCCAGCATCAGCCCCAGCGCCAACGTATTGCCGGTCAGCACGATGCGATAGCCCAAACGTTCGATCAGCGGTCGCGCCACCGACTTGGCGACCATCGCTGCCGCCGCCAGCGGCAACATGCTCATCCCGGCCTGGGACGGCGAGTAACCCAGCGCCACTTGCAGCAGCAACGGCACGAGAAACGGCAGGGCGCCGCTGCCCAGTCGGGCGAACAGGTTGCCGAGAATGCCCACGGCAAACGTCCGGGTCTTGAACAACGACGGTGCGAACAGCGGATTTTCGATGTGCCCGGCCCGCAACCAATACGCCGCCAGACAGGCCATGCCGCCGAACAGCAGCAGCATCACGCGCAAGTGCGGCAGGTGCAGCTCGCCGAGGCCTTCCATGGCGATGGTGATCAGCACCATCGCCGCGCCGAACAGTAAAAAGCCCAGGCTATCGAAGCGGGTACGTTCGGTGCCGCGCAGGTCGGGGATGAATTTCCACACGGCGTAGCAACCGACGGCGCCCACCGGCAAGTTGATCAGGAAGATCCAGTGCCAGGTCAGGTATTCCACCATCCAGCCGCCCATGGTCGGGCCGATCAACGGGCCGAGCAATCCGGGAATGGTGATGAAGCCCATGATTCGTACCAGCTCCGAGCGCGGGTAGGCACGCAGCACCACCAGCCTTCCGACCGGCAACATCAGCGCACCGCCCAGGCCCTGAATCACCCGTGCGCCAATCAGCTGGCTCAGGGTGCTCGACAGTGCGCAGAGCAACGAGCCGAGGCTGAACAGCAGGATCGCGCTGAAGAAGATTTTCTTGGTACCGAAACGGTCGGCGATCCAGCCCGAGGCAGGGATCAGCAAGGCGACGGTGAGCATGTAGGCGATGATCACGCCCTGCATGCGCAACGGGTCTTCGGCCAGGTCTCGGGCCATGGCGGGCAGGGCGGTGTTGAGGATGGTCCCGTCGAGGGATTGCATGAAGAACGCGATGGCGACAACCCACGGCACCCAGCGGGCGGTGACAGCGTCGAGAGGCGGGCGGTTGGGCATGGGACCTCTTGTGGGTGTGATTCAGGGAGTCCGCGGTGACTTCATCGCGAGCAAGCTCGCTCCCACAGGATGTTCGCTGTCCATGTGGGAGCGAGCTTGCCCCGGGCGGCGTTCCGACGATGCTTTTACAGGGTCAAGGTCAGTTTGCTGACCAGCGCCCCCGGCAACAATGCCGAAGCGGTGGCCCGCTGGCTGTAGGTGCTGGCCGACAACATCAGCTCGCGCTCCTCGGTCAACGCTTCCAGCTGCGATCCAAGCAAACTGTACGCACTGTCATCAAACCGCATCGTACTCACCGGCGCCTGAATCTCGCCGTTCTCGACCCAGAAGGTCGCAAATCGCGTCATGCCGGTCAGGCGTGCTGCCGGTTGGTCCGAGTAGTTCAGGTACCACAGGTTGCTGATGTACAGCCCCGTGCCCAGTTGCTTGAGAATCTCTGCATCAGGCAACGTACCGGCCGCCATGTTCACTGCGCTTGGCATTTCACCACCGCTGGCGCCATTGGCGGTCAGGCCGTATTCGGCCGCACTGCGTGAACTGACCATCTGCGCGCCGGCCTTGCCGTTGACGATCAACCCCAGATCGCTGCGCGGATAACCTTCGCCAGAGAATGCCGGGCTCAATGAACCGCTGACCTTTTCATCCACCGACACCAGCGGGCTGAACGCACTGTCGCCCGCGTAAAGCTTCTGCAGCGGACTGTTTTTGCTGGCAATCGACTGCGCCGAGAAACCGCCCCAGCCCAGCATGTCCATGATTTCTCCCAAGGCTGCCGGCGCCAGATAGGCGCGGTACTGACCGGGCGCCAGGGTGTGTTGCGGTCTGCCGAGAAACGCCAACTGCTCGCGTGCCTGCGCAAAGCGCTTGGCAAACCCTTCGCTGTTCCAGTCGTGCCCGGCGTAACTGGCTTTCACTGCTTGGCCGTTTTCATGGACCAGACTGAAATCAAAGTTGAAGCTGTTGGCCTGATGCCAGCCGAACGCGCCCGAAGAACTGGCGAAACCACGACTGATCGGGCCCGCGGCGTAGAAACCCACCAGGTCCAGCCCTTCGGCCGCCTGGGTGATTTCAGCGACCACCTGCTCGGTGTCCGGCAGCGGGTGATCCTGCACGTTCTTGCTTTGCCAGCCGTTGTAGTTGAGCAGCAGGTACGGATCCTGCGGCAGCAACGGCAAGGTTTCGCGCAACTGTTGCAGACCTTCGACCAGACGCTGAACGTCGACTTCAGCATCACCGGAAAGGGTGATGTTCAGGTCGGCATGCCGGCCATCATCGATCAGTTTGAAACCGACGCTCGCCTGCTGCACCTGACCGGCCTGACGCACCTTGGCGTGGTTGAAGCGCACGAAGGCCGACGATTCCGCGGCGTAACTGAGGGTGAACTGTTCCGGCTCGTGAATCGCCTCGCGCAGCCAATTGACCAAGGCCTTGAACGCATCAGCCTGACTTTTTGAAGTACTCATCAGGCATCTCCCCCAAACACATCAACGTTGCTGAATACACAGGCCGGCGACGCATGGCCGACGCGGATCACCTGGTTCGGTTCGCCCTTGCCGCAGTTCGGTGTGCCCAGGACCTTGACGGAGTTGGCATCACCAACGGCGCTGAGGCTTTTCCAGAACTGCGCGGAAATCGCCCGATAGTTCGGGTTCTTGACCACGCCTTTGAGTTCGCCGTTTTCGATCAGTTGGCCCCATTCACAGCCGAACTGGAATTTGTTACGGGCATCGTCGATGGACCACGAGCGGTTGGTGCTCATCAAGATGCGGTGCTCGATGTTGCCGATCATCTGCTCCAGCGGTTGATCGCCGGCCTCGATGTTCAGGTTGGCCATGCGATCGATCGGCGGACGGTTCCAGCTGCAGGCGCGGCTGTTGGCCACGCCATCCATGCCGGCACGGAATTGCGACAGCGCACCGCCCAATGGGCGCAGCAGCAAGCCTTCTTTGATCAGGAATTGTTTGCTCGCGGCAGTACCGTCGTCGTCATGCCCGTAGCTGGCAAGTTGTTCGGGGATGTCCGGGTCGAAGGTCACGTTGAGCAGTTTGGAGCCGTACTGCAGGCTGCCAAAGTCTTCGGCCTTGACGAAACTGGTGCCGGCGTAATTGCGCTCGTCACCGAGGATGCGGTCCAGTTCCAGCGGGTGACCGATGGACTCGTGGATCTGCAGCATCATCTGGTCCGGCATCAACAGCAGGTCACGCGGGCCTTTCGGGGTGTTCGGCGCCAGCAGCAATTGCAACGCCTGATCGGCGACTTTCGGGCCGGCACCGACCAGGCCGCAGCGGCTGATCACATCAAAGCCGCCTTGTTGGCCGAAATTTTCGCGGCCCAGGGTTCGGGTCTGGCTGTCGTTGCCGTCGTAGGCGGTGACTTCCAGGCTCGGGTAGACGAAACGCTGGGCCTGGCGCAGTTCGGCGCCGGCGCTGTTGAGGTAGATCTGCTCGACGTTAGTGATGCCGATGCTCACCTGCCAGTTCACCAGTCGCTCGTCCTTGGGCACGGATGCGGATTCTGCACCGAGCAGTTGGTAGCAATCACTCAGGGACGGGAAGGGCTGGTCGAGGTTCGGCGAAAAGTAATCGGCGCGGTCGCTGGAAACGGCTTGCTCGCGCAGGTCGAGCAGGGCGTGGGGCTTGAGTCGACGGGCTTGCTGCTCGGCTCGCTCCAGCGCGGCTTGCAGGCCGGATTGCGACAGGTCATTGGTCGCGGCGTAGGCTTCGACGCCGTTGATCCGAACGGTCAGCATCGCGCCTTCGTCACGGCTCAGGCTGGGAGGTTCGGCGACATTCTTGCGTACCGACAGGTATTGGCCGGACTCGCGCACATAACGCAGCGAAAAGAATTCAGCGCCCGTGCGCAAAGCAGCAAAACGCTGCTTGAGCTGGGGGTGGAAATCGAACATTCGGGAACCTCCTTGGTATGGAGTGGCGGTGTATCGATGTTGCGAGGGGGTGAAACGTTTGCGTGGCGCTAGATTAGGCCTGCGCGGGGGGTAGGATCAAGCGCGGAGCGGTGTAGGAAGGGATTACGCAGTGCAGAACGCGCGTGACGAGTAGGCTTTTGATTGAAGTTCGCGAACATCCCATTGCGGCTTGCTCGCGATCAATCCCTCTGTCAGGCAAAGAGCTGCTTCAGGCGTTCAGATAGACAAGCGCTGCCAGATAAATGGATAGGCTTGCAAAGAAAGCAGGCAGGATTTTCTTTGTTTTGGCGACCATGATGAAGGTGCCCACAAGCAAGGACAGCTTCAGCGCATCCAGCATTTGAAACTGCTGTATCAGCGTTAGCGCATCCATTTTGTTGAACGCAGTGTCGTAAATGATGACCCCCAACATGGCTTGCGCGCTGTAGCTGATAAACCGATAAAAGGAACCCTGGGTTTGTGTGAGTGCAGCACTGTTTTTGAAGGCAAAAGGCAGGGCACGAAATGCAAAGGCAGTAAGGGCGGAAAAGGCGATAAGAAGCCAGATTGTCATGAAGTTACAGTGCCTCGTTTTTTGTAATTGTTTTCAATCAGTACGATCAATCCGCCGATTATAAAAGGCGTGCAGAGCAAGCTGTAATCCTTGAATAGATAGACCAGCAGTGGCGCACCGACAAGACCCAGCCAGTAACTCGATACTTCCGCATAATGAGGCCAGTGCTTGCCGGCCAGGGCTGTGAATTGAAGCGGTAACAAGAGTGTCATGACGGCATAGATGACCGGTGAGGCCAGTTCTGCACCGGCGATGAAACCGATATAGGTGCAGATAATCGATACAGCGAATATCGGAAGACCAATGCCGACCAAGTAAGTGAAGGGGTGGTCGGTTCGCCGTTTGAATCGAGTGACGCACCCGGTGAATATCGATGGCGTAATGAGAATCAAGGAGGCCATGATTGTCAGGGTCGAGGTGTTTCTTATATAAGGTGCAAGTGTCGCGGAGAGCAGTACGAAGCGAGCGTTGAGTGCCAAGATTATGGGGAGTAATATCCATCCATCGTTATAGTTTTGTATCAGCAGAAACTGCAGTGGAGTGGAGAATATTAATAGGGTTGTTGCAAGAGCTTGGCCTAAGGATAACGATTGCGCGGCACTTAAAATACCAATTGATAAGTACAGAAAAATAAACGCGACGCCAAACGTGATTGCGTCGCGAACGCCTTCTCTAAATACGTCAGCGGCCGAAGATCGAACGGATGTGCCCGCGGTAACCATCAACGGGCTGCTCGTGTGTAAGTTGTTTCATCCAGTGGGTAGTATTGCTTTCTAGGACCCTTGCTTCGGAATAAAAGCCGAGGCGTTGTATTGAACGTCGAAGTGTTCGCTTGTTGGCGAACCTCATTGGCATCGATATTCAGCATCGGACGTGCATGCAGTATCTTGTGGTTGGCTACGATCAGGAACGTACCGGTTTCAGCCGTTGAAACATGATTTTTTGCGTTGGGCAGGCCGGCCCGGATTTTGTCCAGCACGTGCTGGCCGCCATTTATTGCACGCATCCGTTCACCGTTCTGCGAATCAATGCGGAAATCCAGCGCAAACTGAAAGCCGTAGATGTCGGAAAACTCAACCACATGACGGACCCGCTCTTTTAAACCGTTGACGTTTTTGCCGGAAACAAACACGGCTTGCATCGTCAGTAATTCGCGTATCTCTTCATCGTTCAACTCGCAAAGTAAGTCGCTTGGGAAATAGTAGGCGGTGGGGGTATTTGTGATGTCGCGGCAAACGGTCAGGGCCAGGTAGTCAACATTCAGATTTTCATATAAATCATCGGAGTGCGGTGTGATATCACCATGCCCGTTGCCCCATTCCCGATATTTTTCTGCAGAAGGTTTTAGATACAAAGCTTTGTGTTCTTCGTATTCGTAATTTATGTCAGTGAGGTGAAACAGGTCGGCCAAAGCTTCGTGTACCGTTAAGGCCAGTTTGGGAGAGTCCAGGCTGAATACATTTTTTATACAGACGGCGGCGGCGCCTTCATTTGCCAGGCCTACTTTGTCAAAGTGGAAAGTGTCTTCGGTGCGAAGGTAAGTTAGAAAAAGGTTAACCAATTGTATTTTTAGGACGTGTGTATCTTGATTGTTATTTTTTTTCCACCAGGACTCAATGACGCCAGTCAGATAACTAAAGTCCAGAATAATTGTTTTTTCTTTGGATATTTTTTCTCGAAATAAGCTCGCGTCCGTGATCAGCTCATTGTTATGCATGTTTTGGGTTTTCATTAAGATTATTTGGCGTTCGGCTTGAGCGCGGTGCGGATAGTAATGGAAGTTTTTAAGTGCGTGGCAATGCAAGTGTTGCCAGTTTTGTTGGGTGTTTATAATGAAGGTGTAGTTGCTTGGTGTAATGATTATTGTTTGATGTTATGAGCTTGTGCCAGGCGAAAAAAAACCGCCAACCTAGGAAGGTTGACGGTTTTGTTTGAATCAAATGTGTTAACTATTACTGTGCGGTCAGGCTCACATCACGCAACGGCTTATTACGCACCGGTGCATCACCGGCGACGAAGTAAGCAGCCTTGCTACGCGGCAATGGCTGGCGACCACGGATCTTGTCGGCGATTTTCTCGGCGATCATGATCGTCGGCGCGTTCAGGTTGCCGGTGGTGATGATTGGCATGATCGAGGCATCGACCACACGCAGGCTCTGCATGCCATGCACACGACCTTCAGCGTCAACCACCGCCATTTCGTCGGTGCCCATCTTGCACGAGCAGGACGGGTGGAACGCAGTTTCGGCGTGTTCGCGGATGAACGTGTCGAGCTGCTCATCGGTTTGCACGTCGATGCCCGGGCTGATTTCGCGGCCACGGAAAGCGTCCAGTGCAGGCTGTTGCATGATTTCACGGGTCAGGCGGATGCCGTCGCGGAATTCCTGCCAGTCCTGCTCGGTGGCCATGTAGTTGAACAGGATGCTCGGGTACTCGCGCGGATCCTTGGACTTGGCCTGGATGCGACCACGGCTTGGCGAACGCATGGAGCCCATGTGCGCCTGGAAGCCGTGCTCTTTCACACCGTTGCTGCCGTTGTAGTTAATCGCGACCGGCAGGAAGTGGTACTGGATGTTCGGCCAATCGAATTCGGGACGGGTACGGATGAAACCGCCGGCTTCGAACTGGTTGCTGGCGCCGATGCCGGTGCCGTTGAACAGCCACTCGGCACCGATGGCCGGCTGGTTGTACCAGAGCAGCGACGGGTACAACGAGACCGGTTGGGTGCAGGCGTATTGCAGGTACAACTCGAGGTGATCCTGCAGGTTTTCACCCACGCCCGGCAGGTCGTGGACCACCGGGATGTCGAGTTTTTTCAGCAGCTCGGCCGGGCCGACGCCGGAGCGTTGCAGAATCTGCGGTGAAGCGATGGCGCCGGAGCACAGCAGCACTTCTTTGCGGGCGCGGGCTTCAACGCGCTCTTCTGCGGCGCCGATCAAGTAACGCACGCCGACTGCACGCTTGCCTTCGAACAGAATCTTGTCGGTCAGGGCGTGGGTGACGATGGTCAGGGTCGAGCGCTTCTTGGCGATGTCCAGGTAACCGCGAGCGGTGCTGGCGCGACGGCCGTTCGGCGTCACGGTACGGTCCATCGGACCAAAGCCTTCCTGCTGGTAACCGTTCAGGTCTTCGGTGCGCGGGTAACCGGCTTGTACGCCGGCTTCAACCATCGCATTGAACAGCGGGTTGTTGCCGGCTTTCGGCGTGGTCACGCTGACCGGACCGTCGCCACCGTGGTAGTCGTTCGGGCCGATGTCGCGGGTTTCGGCTTTGCGGAAATACGGCAGGCAGTTCAGGTAATCCCAGTCTTCCAGACCTGGCAGTTTGGCCCAGTTGTCGTAGTCCATCGCGTTGCCGCGGATGTAGCACATGCCGTTGATCAGCGAGGAACCACCCAGGCCCTTGCCGCGACCGCATTCCATCCGGCGACCGTCCATGTGTGGTTCTGGATCGGTTTCGTAACCCCAGTTGTAGCGACGACCTTGCAGCGGGAACGCCAAAGCAGCCGGCATTTGCGTGCGGAAATCCATACGGTAGTCCGGGCCGCCAGCTTCGAGCAGCAGGACGGTGACGCCTTCGTCTTCCGTCAGACGGGTCGCCAGGGTGTTACCGGCCGAGCCGGCACCGATGATGATGTAATCGAATTCTTGGGACATTGAATGCACCCTCTTTGAAGTTGGTCAGGTCAGGCCTGACGAGTGCTGCGCACTCGATCGCCAGCAGCCTGGCTCCCACATTGGAATGCGTACTCCTGTGGGAGCCAGCCTGCTGGCGATGACGGCCTCGCAGGCGAAGCGGATATCGCCTTAGAAAACCGAGGCGTAATCGCCCAGTTCGACCTGTACCGATTTGATGCGTGTGAAGTTGTTCAGCGAGCTGATGCCGTTTTCACGGCCCACACCCGACTGCTTGTAGCCGCCGACCGGCATCTTGGCGTCGGATTCGCCCCAGGCGTTGATCCAGCAGATACCGGCTTCCAGTTGATGAATCACGCGGTGGGCGCGGTTCAGGTCTTTGGTGACGACGCCAGCGGCCAGACCGAAATCGGTGTCGTTGGCACGACGGATCACTTCTTCTTCGGTTTCGTAAGTCAGGATGCTCATCACCGGGCCGAAGATTTCTTCGCGAACGATGGTCATCTCGTCGGTGCAGTCGGTGAACACGGTCGGTGCCACGAATGCGCCTTTGGCGAATTCGCCTTCGGTTAGACGGTTGCCGCCGCACAGCACGCGAGCGCCTTCTTCCTTACCTTTGGCGATGTAACCCAGCACGCTTTCCATGTGGGCGAAGCTGACCAGCGGGCCGAAGTTGGTGTTCTCGTCTTCCGGGTTGCCGACGCGGATGCGCGCAACGCGTTCAACGATCTTGGCTTCGAAAGCGGCTTTCAGGTGGCTTGGCACGAACACGCGAGTGCCGTTGGTGCAGACCTGACCGGAGCTGTAGAAGTTGGCCATCATCGCGGTGTCGGCGGCGCGATCGAGGTCGGCGTCGTCGAAGATGATCAGCGGGGATTTGCCGCCCAGTTCCATGGTCACGTCTTTCAGCGACGAAGCGGAAGCGCTGGCCATCACCTTCTTGCCGGTGTCGGTGCCGCCGGTGAAGGAGATTTTTTCGATGCGTGGGTGCTCGGTCAACCAGGTGCCGACTTCACGGCCGCTGCCGGTCAGCACGTTGAACACGCCCGCCGGAACGCCAGCTTCGGTGTAGATCTCGGCCAGTTTCAGCGTGGTCAGGGAAGTGACTTCGCTTGGCTTGAAGATCATCGCGTTACCGGCCGCCAGGGCTGGTGCGGATTTCCACAGGGCGATCTGGATCGGGTAGTTCCACGCGCCGATACCGGCCACGACGCCCAGTGGCTCGCGACGGGTGTAGACGAACGAAGTGGTGCGCAGCGGGATTTGCTCGCCTTCGATGGCCGGAACCAGACCTGCGTAGTACTCCAGCACGTCAGCGCCGGTGACGATGTCGACGTACTTGGTTTCGGAGAACGACTTACCGGTGTCCAGGGTTTCCAGGGCAGCCAGTTCATCGTTGCGCTCGCGCAGGATGTCGACGGCACGACGCAGGATGCGCGAACGCTCCATGGCGGTCATCGCGGCCCAGATTTTCTGGCCCTTTTCGGCGCTGACCACAGCACGCTCAACGTCTTCCTTGGTCGCACGTTGTACGGTTGCGAGGACTTCACCGTTAGCCGGGTTGATGGCTTCGAAGGTGGCGTCGCTGCTGGCGTCGGAGTAGCCGCCATCGATGTAAAGTTTTTGCAGTTCGAAACGGGCCATAAAGTCCTCGCAAGAGCATAAGTTGGTTGGCGGTAACCACTGGGCGTGCCTAATAGCTTGGGCAACGCTGGTCAGTGGCAGTTCAGGTGCTGAGCGGTTCTGTGTGCTCTAACTCACCTGCTTGGCCAGTTGGAAATCCATGTATTCGTAAGCGATGCGGTGCGCTTGCTCAGTGTCGAAAGCATCTCCCGACAGGGCGCCGCGCAACCACAAACCGTCGATTAGGGCTGCCAGGCCGCGAGCTGCACTGCGCGCATCATTGAGCGGCAATACACGGCGGAACTGGCAACACAGGTTGGAATACAGGCGGTGATCGTTGATCCGCTGCAACCTGTGCAAAGACGGGTGGTGCATGCTGGTGGCCCAGAAGGCCAGCCAGGTTTTCATTGCCGGGCCATTGACCTGGCTGGCGTCGAAGTTGCCTTCGATAATCACCTGAAGGTGCGCCCGTGGGCTGCTGTCTTCCAGCGCCTGACGACGCGCGGTGACGTTCTCGCTGAGGACACTCATCAGATACTGCGCGGTGGCCGCGATCAGGCCGTTCTTGTCCTGAAAATAGTGACTGATGATGCCATTCGAGACACCGGCCAAACGGGCGATCAGCGCAATGCTGGCGTCCCCCATTCCGACCTGATCTACCGCCTGCAATGTGGCTTCGATCAACTGCTGACGGCGGATGGGTTGCATACCGACCTTGGGCATCTTGCACATCTCCTTAGGCCTTCCGGCGGACGTGAAACGTCTATCGGATTGAAGGCCAGTCTATTTTGTTTTGATTGAACGTTCAATCAACAAAGAATAAGATCTGCGACAATTCGTCGCTGCCTACAGGTTTTTCCTACATGTAGTGGGCGGAAAAACGACATCCGAAAACGCTCGAAACCCACGCGCACTGGCGCTCCCGGGCTTCGGGCTTTTTTCGGGGTGTCTTTATATCACCCGCCGGTCGGCTGCCAACTAACCGATTAGTCGGGTACCGCGTTGCCTTGTGTTCTTCTCTCGCACTGCCTGGAGCATCTGTGCCATGAGTTCTGCCTCTCTAATAAAGACCCCACCCGAGAAGGTGACGGTCAACGGTTGGGTGTTCTACACCTCTACCGCGTTGATCCTGTTGTTGACCGCCATTCTGATCATCGCCCCGCAAGAGGCCGGCAGATTGCTCGGTATTGCCCAGGCCTGGTTGTCCCGCAGCTTCGGCTGGTACTACATGGTGGTGATTGCCGCTTACCTGGTGTTCGTGGTCGGCCTGGCGTTTTCGTCCTACGGCAAGCTCAAACTGGGCAGCAAGGACGACACCCCGGACTTCAGCTACGGCGCCTGGGCGGGGATGCTGTTCTCGTCGGGTATCGGTATCTCGCTGCTGTACTTCGGTGCTTCCGAACCGCTGGACCACTACTTCAATCCGCCGGAAGGTGTGGCGGCCAGCAACATGGCCGCACGTCAGGCGGTTCAGCTGACGTTCCTGCACTGGGGCCTGCATGGCTGGGCGATCTACGCATTGGTCGGCCTGGCCGTGGCGTACTTTGCTTACCGTCATAACCAGCCGCTGGCGTTGCGTTCGGCGCTGTATCCGCTGGTCGGCGAGCGTTGGGTCAAAGGCGCGGCCGGTCATGCGGTGGACGGCTTCGGCATGTTCGTGACCCTGCTGGGTCTGGTGACGAACCTGGGGATTGGTTCGCTGCAAGTGTCGTCGGGGCTGGAAAACCTGTTCGGCATGGAGCACAGCAACACCAACCTGCTGATCGTGATCATCGTGATGAGCACCGTGGCGACCATCGCGGCCGTGTCCGGCGTGGAAAACGGCATTCGCCGTCTGTCCAACCTGAACATCGTGCTGTTCAGCGGCCTGCTGATTTTCGTCCTGCTGTTCGGCCCGACTCTGCACCTGCTCAACGGCTTCGTGCAGAACATCGGCGACTACCTGAACGGCGTGGTGCTGAAGACTTTCGACCTCTATGTGTACGAAGGCGACAGTGAGAAGTCTGACCGCTGGTTGGGCCTGTGGACCCTGTTCTACTGGGCCTGGTGGATTTCCTGGGCCCCATTCGTAGGGATGTTCATCGCGCGTATTTCCCGTGGTCGCACGGTGCGTGAGCTGGTGGCCGGCGTGCTGCTGATTCCGCTGGGTTTCACCCTGGCGTGGCTGTCGATCTTCGGTAACTCGGCCCTGGACCTGGTGATGAACCATGGGGCGGTGGAGCTCGGGAAGACGGCGCTGGAACAGCCGTCCATGGCGATCTACCAGTTGCTGGAGCATTACCCGGCGTCGAAGGTTGTGATCGGCGTGTCGATTTTTGTCGGTTTCGTGCTGTTCCTGACCCCGGCGGATTCCGGCGCGGTGATGATGGCCAACTTGTCCTGCAAGGGCGGCAACGTTGATGAAGATGCGCCGCACTGGTTGCGGATCTTCTGGTCGGCGGTGATCACCCTGGTGACCATCGGTCTGTTGTTTGCCGGTAACTTCGAAGCCATGCAAACCATGGTGGTGCTGGCCGGTCTGCCGTTCTCGGTGGTGCTGGTGTTCTTCATGTTCGGTTTGCACAAGCAGATGCGCCAGGATGTGCAGGTCGAACAGGAGCAAGCGGAGCTCGCAGCCCGTGGTCGTCGTGGTTTCAGCGAGCGTTTGACGCAGCTGGACTTGCAGCCGAACCAGTCGATTGTTCAGCGTTTCATGGACAAGCAAGTCAGCCCGGCGCTGGAAGATGCGGCTGTGCAATTGCGTGCTCAGGGTCTGGATGTGCAGACGTTGCTGGGCAAGTCGAAACGCTGCATGGGCGTGCGGATCGAGATGGAAGAGGGCAACCCTTTTGTCTACGAAGTGAGCCTGGACGGCTATCTGGCGGCGGCGAGCGACACGGTGTCGGCGGAAAGTGCTGATGAGCCCCGCGCACGTTACTACCGCGCCGAGGTGTACCTGCACAACGGCAGCCAGGACTACGACTTGATGGGCTTCACTCAGGATCAGATCACCCGTGACGTGCTCGATCAGTTTGAAAGCCATCGGCAGCTCCTTGGCCGGGTTTATAGCTAAGAGGTGAGGGGCGCGGTGTTTCAGTTGCACCGCGTCGTATCCTTCGCGAGCAAGCCCGCTCCCACAGGTGACCGAGTTCTATCAGGGACATGCGGTCGAATGTGGGAGCGGGCTTGCTCGCGAAGGGGCCATCAGCCGCAATACTGTTTGACCCGATATCTCTATAAACAAAAACGCCGCGATCCTTTCGCGGCGTTTTTGTGTGTGTTGCCTTACCCCAGGTTCTTGCCGAGCAGTGCGTGATACAGCTCGCTGTCCCCGAGAATCCCGACAACCTTGTTGTTGTCGTGCAGCACCAGCTTATTACCCGTTTGATAACGAATCTGCAGCGCATCGCGCATGCCGATATTCGAATCCACCAGCGTTGGACGACGGCCCAAGCCTTCAACCGCTTGCCCGGGAATCCAGTTCTGCAGGTCCAGGCTCGCGCCGTTCTGACGGGCGCCTTTGATGGTGTTGCCTTCGGCCAGGTCCAGCCAGGAATCGCCGCCCGGATCGAGGCATACCGAACCGTTGATGCGTTTGCAGTTGTCCAGGGTGCGCATCAGGCTGCGACCGCACAGTACGTTTAGCGGGTTGGTGTGGGCGACGAAGGTCCGCACGTAGTCGTCCGCAGGGTTCAACACGATCTCTTCAGGTTTGCTGTACTGAATGATCCGACCGTCTTTCATGATTGCAATACGGCTGCCGAGCTTCAGGGCTTCATCGAGGTCGTGGCTCACGAAAACGATGGTCTTGCTCAGCTTGCGTTGCAGTTCCAGCAGTTCGTCTTGCAGGCCTTGGCGGATCAGTGGGTCGAGGGCCGAGAACGGTTCGTCCATCAGCAGGATGTCGGCGTCCATCGCCAGGGCACGGGCCAGGCCCACGCGTTGTTGCATACCACCGGACAGCTCGTTGGGTTTCTTGTTGCGCCATTGGGTCAGGCCCACCAGCTCAAGTTTTTCATCGACCAGTTTTTTCCGCTCTTTCTCCGGACGACCCTGCATTTCCAGACCGAAGCTGATGTTCTCGCGAACGGTCAGCCAAGGCATCAGGGCGAACTTCTGGAACACCATCGCAATGCGCTTGGTGCGCATCATTTTCAGTTCCGCCGGGGTGCAGGAAGCGATGTCGATCTGCTTGCCTTCGTGCTCGACGAACAACTTGCCGCGGCTGACGGTGTTGAGGCCGTTGATGCAACGCAGCAAGCTGGACTTGCCGGAGCCGGACAGGCCCATCAGTACGCAGATTTCACCTTTTTCGACATCCAGGCTGGCCTTTTCGACGCCAACAATCTGCCCGGTCTTTTTCAGGATCTCGTTACGGGTCATGCCTTGATCCAGCAGCTTGAGTGCCTCGCGTGGATCCTTGGAGAAGATTACGTCGACGTCTTCGAAGCGAATAATGCTCATGCGTCACCCCCTACTTTGGCTTCGGGTTGTTTGCAGATACGGTCGAGCATGATCGCCAGCAGTACGATCGCCAGGCCGGCTTCGAAGCCCAGGGCGATATCAGCAGTGTTCAGTGCGTTGACCACGGGTTTGCCCAGGCCATCGGCGCCCACCAGTGCCGCGATCACCACCATCGACAACGACAGCATGATGCACTGGGTGATACCGGCCGCGATGCTTGGCATGGCGTGGGGCAGTTCGATTCGCGAGAGCAGCTGACGTCGCGAGCAGCCAAAGGCCTTGCCAGCGTCCATCAATTCTTCCGGGACATCGCGAATACCCAGGTAAGTCAGGCGGATAGGTGCGGCAATCGCGAACACCACCGTAGAGATCAGACCCGGGACCACACCCAGACCGAAGAGGGTCAGGGTAGGAATGAGGTACACGAAGGTCGGCACGGTCTGCATCAGATCGAGCACCGGCCGCATCACTGTGTAGAACATCGGTTTGTGCGCGGCGACGATGCCCAACGGCACGCCGATCAACACGCAGACCAGGGTGGCGAACAACACCTGGGCAAGGGTTTCCATGGTTTCCTGCCAATAACCCAGATTGAGGATCAGCAGGAAGGAGGCGATGACAAAAACGGTCAGGCCCCACTTTCGTTGAATGAAGTGTGCCAGTAGCGCGATGAGGCCGATCAATGCCAGCGGGTTGAACCAGGTCAGCGCAAAAGTCACACCGTGGATCATCGTTTCCAGTGACACGGCGATTGCGTCGAAGGTGCTGGCGCCGTTTTGCGTCAACCATTCAACGAAGCCCGCGATGTACTGGCCTAAAGGTATTTTCTGATCAATCAGCATGGTAGTGAACGTCCGCATGCAAGGAAATAAACAGCCCGGGCGAGCGAACTCGCCCGGCGTAAGCGATGCTTCCTAATTCAAGGCTGCGCGAGCTTGGCTTTCACGGCCTCCAGGCCTGGTTTACCGTCAATGGTGGTCACGCCAGCGAGCCAGGTATCGAGCACCTGTGGATTCTTTTTCAGCCAGGCCTTGGCGGCCGCGTCAGGCTTCATTTTGTCGTCCAGGACGTTGCCCATCAGGGTGCTTTCCATGTTCAGCGTGAACTGCAGGTTTTTCAGCAGCTGACCGACGTTGCTGCATTCCTGCGCATAGCCCTTGCGGGTGTTGGTGTAGATGGTTGCCTGGCCGAAGTTCGGGCCGAAATAGTCGTCGCCGCCGGTCAGGTACTTCATCTTGAAACGTGTGTTCATCGGGTGTGGTTCCCAGCCCAGGAACACCACGGCGGTGTTGCGGCGCTGGGCGCGATCGACTTGCGAGAGCATGCCTGCCTCGCTGGACTCGACCACCTTGAAGCCGGCATCTTTCAAGCCGAAGGCGTTCTTGTCGATCATGCTCTGGATCAGGCGGTTGCCGTCGTTGCCTGGTTCGATACCGTAGATCTTGCCGTCGAGTTCTTTCTTGAACTTGGCGATGTCGGCGAAATCTTTCAGACCTTTGTTATACAACTCTTCGGGGACGGCGAGTGTGTATTTTGCGTTTTCCAGGTTGGCGCGCAGGGTGTCCACGGTGCCGGCATCGCGGTAGGCCTTGATGTCGTTTTCCATGGTTGGCATCCAGTTACCCAGGAATACGTCCATGTTCTTGCCGTCGGCCAGGGACTTGTAGGTCACCGGTACGGAAATCATCGTGGTTTTGGTCTTGTAGCCGAGGGCATCGAGAACGACGCTGGTGGTGGCGGTGGTGACGGTAATGTCAGTCCAGCCGACATCGGAGAAGTTTACGGTACTGCATTGAGCCGGTTCGGCGGCTTGAGCCAGTAACGGCAGACTCAGCATGGCGGCCAACAACAACGACGGGGAACCTTTCATGGATGGACTCCTTGGTGTTTTTTTTGGCAGTGTTCCGACTGGACCACCGCACTTATAGGTTGCGGTTGGATGGCGTTTTGGAGACATCTCTACCACGGCGCCTTGCAATCGAGTCGATACGATCATGTACCACTGAAAATCTGACGCCTACAGGGTGCGTCGTATCCAGTACAGGGATGGTCGCATCCAGTGTCGGTGACGTCGTTTACAGATTTTTTCGGCCCTCTTTGCCCCTCTGATCCGCAAAAAAACGGCGAAAACGCGACGTAAAAGACACGCGGCGTTAGTGAGCATGAGTGCGTCGGTGTGAGACGTCGAACGACATGACAAAAGCCTGATGATGCGGCCATCTCGGCGGATTGCAGCTTGAGCGTAGCAGCTCCGTCACTGGGCGCTTTTGCGTCTGGAGTTGGCACATCCAGGAGTTCGGCAGTAATGGCTATCAGTGTTTTCGACCTGTTCAAAATCGGCATCGGCCCTTCCAGTTCGCACACCGTGGGGCCTATGCGCGCCGCGGCGTTGTTCGTGCAAGGTTTGCGTGAGCAGGGTCTTTTGGAACAAGTACGGCGCGTCGAAGTTCAGCTTTATGGTTCGTTGTCGGCCACCGGCATCGGTCACGGCAGCGACAACGCAGTGATCATGGGCCTGATGGGCGAGTGGCCGGACGCGATCGATCCGTCGCAAATCGGTCTCCACATCGAAACCCTGCGCGAAACTCACACACTGTTGCTCGACGGTCGTTTGTCGGTCCCGTTCATCTGGGCCCGGGACATGCGCCTGATCGACGAGAACCTGCCGTTCCACCCCAACGCGATGACGCTGATCGTCGAAGGCGATGACGGCGAGCTGCATCGCGACACCTACTATTCCATCGGCGGCGGTTTTGTCGTCGATGAGGCACAGGCTTCCAGCGGTGTGGTCGATCTGGACCGCACCGTGCTGCCTTACGACTTCTCCAGCGCCGTCGAACTGCTGAGCCTCTGCAAGCAGCACAACTTGCGCGTTGCAGAGTTGATGATGGCCAACGAGAAAGTCTGGCGCAGCGAAGAGGAAATTCGCGCCGGCCTGATGACACTCTGGCGCGCCATGCAGGATTGCGTGGAGCAAGGCCTCAAGCACGAAGGCATTCTGCCCGGTGGCCTGAATGTGCGTCGTCGCGCGGCCAAACTGCATCGCAGCCTTCAAGAACTGAACAAGCCCAACGTGATCGGCTCGACCTTGAGCGCCATGGAGTGGGTCAACCTGTTCGCCCTGGCGGTCAACGAAGAAAACGCCGCTGGCGGGCGCATGGTGACGGCGCCGACTAATGGCGCGGCGGGGATCATTCCGGCGGTGTTGCACTACTTTATGAAGTTCAGCGAGGTGGTGACCGACGCCAACGTGGTCGACTATTTCCTCAGTGCGGCGGCGGTAGGGATTCTGTGCAAGAAGAACGCTTCGATTTCCGGTGCCGAAGTCGGTTGCCAGGGCGAAGTCGGTTCGGCTTGCGCCATGGCGGCGGCCGGGCTGGCGGAGATTCTGGGTGCGACACCGGAGCAGCTGTGTAACGCGGCGGAAATCGGTCTGGAACACAACCTCGGCCTGACCTGCGACCCGGTGGGCGGGTTGGTGCAAGTGCCGTGCATCGAGCGCAATGCGATTGCCGCGGTGAAGGCGATCAACGCGGCGCAGATGGCGCTGCGTGGCGACGGTCAGCACTTTATCTCGCTGGATCGGGTGATCCGCACGATGCGTGATACCGGCGCGGACATGCATGACAAATATAAAGAGACATCGCGGGGTGGATTGGCGGTAAGCGCGGTGGAGTGCTGATTCAGTAAGACCGAGTTGTCTGCTTCGTCGGATCGCCGCCCGGAGCAAGCCCGCTCCCACACTGGATTTGTGCACGACGCGGATCAAATGTGGGAGCGGGCTTGCTCGCGAAGGCGTCAGACCAGTCAAAACTGCGCACTAAGTGAACACCCGATTCAAAATGCGCCACGTTTTGGAGCGTCGCTTACAGATAAGCGACTTACCCGAGATCCGGGATCCAAGTTGGCCATTACCGCCTGTCACCTGTGCTTGCGGTGACACTCTCCCTCAGGTCGCTGTAGCCCTGTTCCCACAAGTGCTACCGATTTGCTCACGCCCAACGGGGCAGAGCGCCTACCGCCGATAATGGCACTTATAACCCCCACTCGTGACGCGGCTTACATAGACACGGCGCGACGTCGTTTTCAGGAGTTATTGAACAGCCATTCAACTTTAGGCATGGCATTTGCTCTGTCATTACAAAGCCCGTCTCCCACGCGAGAACGATGGCAATAACAAGAGCCTCCGCCTGAGGCCATCACCCGCTTTGTGTGAGGAGATACCGCGATGACGACGTTCAACTCCGGGGCCCAACCCCAGAACCGTGCGCCTCAATCCATCGGCTTTCTGCTGCTGGACAATTTCACGCTTATTTCTTTGGCCTCCGCAGTAGAACCCCTGCGCATGGCCAACCAGTTGTCCGGTCGTGAGCTGTATCGCTGGACCACGATTACAGTCGATGGCGGTCAGGTCTGGGCCAGTGATGGCCTGCAGATCACTCCCGACTGTTCCATGCACAAAGCACCCGCCATGGACACCATCATTGTCTGTGGCGGTATCGGTATCCAGCGCACTGTTACCCGTGAACACGTTTCATGGCTGCAAAGCCAGGCGCGTCAGTCGCGCCGTCTCGGTGCGGTCTGCACCGGCAGCTGGGCCCTGGCGTGCGCCGGCCTGCTGGATGGTTTCGATTGCAGCGTGCACTGGGAATGCCTGGCCTCGATGCAGGAAGCTTTCCCGCGTGTGGCCATGAGTACCCGTCTGTTCACCCTCGACCGTAACCGTTTCACCAGCTCCGGTGGCACCGCGCCGCTGGACATGATGCTGCACCTGATCAGCCGCGATCACGGCCGTGAACTGTCCGCCGCGATTTCGGAGATGTTTGTCTACGAGCGTATTCGCAACGAGCAGGATCACCAGCGTGTGCCGCTCAAGCACATGCTCGGCACCAACCAGCCGAAGTTGCAGGAAATCGTCGCGCTGATGGAGGCCAACCTGGAAGAGCCGATCGACCTCGACGAACTGGCGGTTTATGTCGCCGTGTCGCGTCGTCAGCTGGAGCGGTTGTTCCAGAAATACCTGCACTGCTCGCCGTCGCGTTATTACCTGAAGCTGCGCTTGATCCGCGCCCGGCAGCTGCTCAAGCAAACGCCGATGTCGATCATCGAAGTGGCGTCGGTGTGTGGATTCGTGTCTACGCCGCACTTCTCCAAGTGCTACCGCGAATACTTCGGCATTCCGCCGCGTGACGAGCGCGTAGGTTCCAACACCACGCAACAAGTGGCGATGATGCCGCTGCCGCAAGCACTGGTGCTGTCGCCGTTGTCCGGGCCGTTGTCGGCGTTGAGTCAGGCGCGTAACGAGTCGACGTTTGCCAGCGTAAGGCTCTAAACCGAGGCGCTTTCATCGCGAGCAAGCTCGCTCCCACAGGGATATGCGATTCCCTGTGGGAGCGAGCTTGCTCGCGATGGGTTCTATCAGGCGCTACGGCTCTGCTGATACTCCGCCAACGCGGGCAGCAATTGCCTGTCGATGGCCTGGCGCACGGCCGGCAGAATGGTCGCGCTGCTGGTGTACATCTGCTTGACCATCGTGCGCAGTTCCGTTGCCCGTTCGTTGTTTAAACCCCGTACCGCGCATTCGCAGGCTTGCTCAGCGGTTGCACCAGGGGGCACTGCGAATCCCAACGCCTTGAGCTGGCCCAACAGGTCTTCCTGGTCAATCAAATCGGCGTACATCATGACGCAATCCTTCTTCAGGGAACGGTGTCGTGGATCGATTCTCGTAGGGGTACGGAGTGGCGGCAAGGACGATTTGTCGCAATGGCCGCAATACCTATGAACAGGTCGTTTTCGGCTAACTTGCTGCGGATAGGAGTGGGCACACTGGAGTCAGCTGGCTTCACGAAGGTTTGGTCACCCTCGCGCAACGGCTCCTCAACAGTACCCACCTCTGCCCCGATCCTGTCACGGCTTGATCGGGGTTTTTTTGCCTGTGAATCAGGGAGATATGAGGTGTATGGACTGGCGCCATCGCGAGCGAGCTCGCTCCCACATGGGATCGCATAACCCTGTGGGAGCGAGCTTGCTCCGGGCGGCGTTCCGACGATGAACGATGACGCGGTCTAGCGTTGCAGCACCAATATCCGCGACAACAATTCATCACGGTCGACATAGCAACCCTGAAAATGCCGGGCGCCGGTGGCGGGATCAAACGCATTGCGCGCATGTAGGGTGCGGCGATTGTCGAAACACCACATTTCACCGGGATTTAACCGCGTCATCACCCGGAATCGCGTTTCCCGGGTCATCGCAATAAAGCGGCGGTAGGCGTGATAGAGAGCGGGCATCTGCTCGACCGACGCATCGAATGGACCGCGTAGAAAATTCGCCATGCGAATTTCCGAAACCAGCCCAAAGGCATCCAGCGCGATGATCGGCGCGAGACGGCGGTAGTCGCTGTGGCGGTCTTTGTTGCGGAACTCCACAGGTATTTCGCAAAGGCTTTTGAACGCCTCGGGATCTTCATCGCGCAAGGCTTCGGCAATGGCAAAACCGTCGACGAAAATACTCTCGCCACCTTCGGCGTCATTCACCAGGCAATGCAGAAACTGCAGCCCCGGTTGCAACTCCCGGGTCGGCAGGTCGCTGTGCAGCGGCAGGTTGAAAGCGGTGTAGGCATTGCTGTCGGCATCGGCCTTGGATTGCACGTTGAACAGCACGCCAAAATTGCTCTCGCGGATGAAGGAAATCCGCTGGGCAATCAACTTCAGCGAGCCCGGCTCGGTGGGCACACCGCGGACCTGGGTCAGGCCGATGTCGCGCACGGCCAGCAGCCATTGCAGCAAGGCATCGTTGTCGTTCATCAACGCCTGATAGTCGAACACCGGCAGCGTCAGGTCGCTGTTCCAGAGCTGGCTTTTGGGCTTGGCAGCCCGGCGTTCGGCGCGGGACTCATCGTCGTAGGCGTGGGCCCGTAACCAGCCAGGATCGAAGCGGCTGAGATGGCCGTCCTGCCAATCGACACGCAGGCAGCCTTCGGCATCAATGCTGACGTACGAGGGCTTCAGGTTTTCGGCGACGTCGACGATTTCCAGCACTTGCTCGCGGGTCACGGTGTAGACGCACAGCGGGCACGGGCAGTTGTCCCGCAGCCACTGATGATGAAACGGGCTGACACGGTCATCAGCCCATTTCACTTGAATTCGATCCGCCAGGGTGTGTACGGCGGTCAACGCGCTGATCAACGGGTAGGTACGGAAGTCGGCAAAAGCGGCGGCGGTGTTCAATGGCGATCTCCTTGTTATTTTTTAGGGGGTAATGCGATCACTCGGCCGATGTAGGCGGGGGCGGGCAGGTCGGTTTGCTCGGCGACGATGGCTTGCAGCTTGCTCAAAGTGTCTTCGCTAAACGGTGCGGAGCGCGGCCCGGCGAGGTCAACGTGCAGCAGCATTTGCTCGTTACCCGCCAGCTCCTTGTCATCGCCTGCCAAATGCAGGCTGTGATAGAGGTGCAGGCGTTTGCTGTCGTGGCCGATGATTTGGGTGTGCACTTCGACGTCGGCGTCGAGCTTCACTTCGTGCAGGTAATTGAGGTGCAGTTCGAGGGTGAACAGTGAGTTGCCGCTGGCTTCGCGGTTGTTGCTGTCCATGCCCAGCCGATCCATCAGCGCGTCGGTGGCGTAGCTGAAGATGAGCAGGTAGAAGGCGTCGCGCAGGTGGCCGTTGTAGTCGACCCAGTCGGGGATGATTTTGGTTTGGTAGGTGGTGAGGGGGGGCATGATTCTCTCCAGGCATGATCGGGGATGATCGTTCCCACGCTCCGCGTGGGAATGCAGCCCGGGACGCTCCGCGTCCCAAGAGCTGACGCAGAGCGTCCATTGAGGCATTCCCACGCAGAGCGTGGGAACGATCAGAGGGGAGGTTTACTCGCTGAAGGCCATCCCATGCTTCTCTTTGGTGGTCTTCACCGCTTCCAGCACTGCCAGCAAGCAATCATCACGATAGCGCTCCAGCGCCGAAATGCTGTGCGTGCCCAGCTGATCGCTGGTGCCATCCACCACATCATCGATCAACTTGTCGGTCAGCTCCGGTGCCGGCAGATACGTCCACGGCAACTGCAACGCCGGCCCGAATTGCGCCATGAAGTGCCGCATGCCCGCATCGCCACCCGCCAGGGTGTACGTCAGGAAAGTACCCATGAACGACCAGCGCAGACCCGCACCAAAGCGGATCGCATCATCGATTTCACCGGTGGTCGCCACACCGTCGTTGACCAGGTGCAGCGCCTCACGCCACAGCGCTTCGAGCAAGCGGTCGGCGATAAAACCGGGTACTTCCTTGCGCACATGCAGCGGACGCATGCCCAAGGATTCATAGACTTTCATTGCCGCTTGAACAGCTTCCGGCGCGGTGTTTTTGCCACCAACCACTTCCACCAGCGGCAGCAGATAAACCGGGTTGAACGGGTGGCCGACCACGCAGCGTTCCGGGTGCGTCGAACTCTCGTAGAACTCGCTCGGCAACAGGCCGGAAGTACTGGAGCCGATCAAGGCATTGGGCTTGGCTGCCGCGCTTATTTTGGCGTGTAGTTCCAGTTTCAGGTCCAGACGCTCAGGGGCGCTTTCCTGAATGAAATCCGCATCGCGAACGCATTCTTCAATGGTGGCGACAAAGCGCAGCCGCTCCTGCGATGCACCCGGCGCCAGGCCCTGTTTCTCCAACGCGCCCCAGGCATTGGCGACGCGTTTGCGCAGCGCGGCTTCGGCACCGGGCGCCGGGTCCCAGGCCACCACGTCGAGGCCGTGGGCGAGGGCGCGGGACACCCAACCGCTGCCGATGACACCGCTGCCCAAGGCTGCGAAGGTTTTGATTTCGGTGATAAAGCTCATGGCGACGTCCTAAAGAATTTTGGTGATCCCTGTAGGAGCTGCCGAAGGCTGCGATCCTTTGATTCTGTTTTAAAAGCAACATCAAAAGATCGCAGCCTGCGGCAGCTCCTACAGGTTTTGTGTGTGGGGTTAGCCGCGCTTGGTCAGGCCCATTTTTGCCCGGCCTTCCGCCGGGGTCAGAACGCGGGCGCCGAGACGGCTGAGGATTTCCGAGGCGCGTTCGACCAGTTGGCCGTTGGTCGCCAGTACGCCCTTGTCCAGCCAGATGTTGTCTTCCAGACCGACCCGCACGTTGCCGCCGAGCAGCACCGCTTGCGCCGCCATCGGCATTTGCATGCGACCGATGCCGAACCCGGCCCAGACCGCATTGGCAGGCAGGTTATCGACCATGGCTTTCATGGTGGTGGTATCAGCCGGCGCGCCCCACGGAATGCCCAGGCAGAGCTGGAACAGCGGGTCGTCGAGCAACCCCTCCTTGATCAACTGCTTGGCGAACCACAGGTGACCGGTGTCGAAAATTTCCAGCTCGGCCTTCACGCCCAGCTCTTGAATGCGTTTGGCGCCAGCGCGTAGCTGGGCCGGGGTGGACACGTAGATGGTGTCGCCGTCGCCGAAGTTCAGGGTGCCGCAATCGAGGGTGCAGATTTCCGGCAGCAGTGCTTCAACGTGGGCCAGACGGGTCAGTGGGCCGACCAGGTCGGTGTTCGGGCCGAACGCCATCGGGTTCTCGCCGGCGCCGATTTCCAGGTCGCCGCCCATGCCGGCGGTGAGGTTGACGATGATGTCGACGTCCGCCTCGCGGATGCGCTCCATCACTTCGCGATACAGCTCGACATCACGGCTGAATTTGCCGGTTTCGGGGTTACGAACGTGGCAGTGAACGACCGTGGCGCCGGCCTTGGCGGCTTCCACGGCGGCCGCGGCGATTTGTTTCGGGGTGACCGGCACGTGTGGGCTTTTGCTGGTCGTGTCGCCAGCACCGGTGAGTGCGCAGGTGATGATGACGTCGTGGTTCATGAGGCGGGTTCCTTGCAGGCGTGATGATTCCGTTCGCAGCCCGGTCGGGCTGCGAGTCGGTGGTTCAATCGGGTTTATTTGGTGGTCAGTTGCAGGTTTTCAGCGGCTGGCTTGCCATCGAAGGTGGTCACGCCTTCGAGCCAGCGTTGCTTGTCTTGCGGGTGATCTTTCAGCCATTGCTTGGCCGACTCGAAGGCGTCCTTGTGATCCAGCAGCGGCTGCATCATCCGGCTCTCGTCTTCGGCGGTGTAGGTCAGATTACTGAGCAAACGACCGATGTTCGGGCATTGTTCGGCGTATTTCGGTGCGGTGACGGTCCAGACCGTGGCCATGCCTTCGTTCGGGCCCAGAGCGTCTTCGCTGCCGGTGAGGTAAGTCATTTGCACGTTGACGTTCATCGGATGCGGCGCCCAGCCGAAGAACACCACGGCCTCTTTGCGTCGCACGGCGCGATCCACCGCCGCGAGCATGCCGGCCTCACTGGACTCGACCAACTGGAACTTGCCGAGGCCAAACTGGTTCTTGGCGATCATCGCCTTGATCTGGGTGTTGGCGCCCGAACCTGGCTCGATGCCGTAGATTTTGCCGCCCAGTTCCTTTTCAAACTTGGCGATGTCGGCAAAGGTTTTCAGGCCCTTGTCGGCGAGGTAAGTCGGTACCGCGAGTGTGGCGCGGGCATCTTTCAGGCTTGGCGCCTCAAGCACCTTGACCTGATTGGCCGCGACGAACGGGGTGATGGTCTGGGTCATCAACGGGTTCCAGTAGCCCAGGAACAAGTCCAGGCGCTGGTCGCGGATCCCGGCGAAGATAATTTGCTGGGACGCGCTGGTTTGTTTGGTGTTGTAGCCGAGGCCATCGAGCAGGACTTGGGTCATGGCACTGGTGGCGATCACGTCGGTCCAGTTCACGACGCCCATGCGCACGTTCTGGCATGAAGCAGGTTCGGCCGCCATGACGCTGGCGCTCAGGAAAGCGGTACCGCTGAGTGCAAGAACACAGCTGCTGATCAGTCGTTTCATCTCAGGTTCCTCGGCAGACGTTATTGTGGGTTCCGGCATCTTTGTGCGCCGGTGATGCCAAGTTACGCAGCTTAGGGCCCGCTAAAGCGCACTGCGGCGACCAGCTCTTGCACTGCAGCGACCTGCGCTCTTGAATGCCGCCGGCAAGTGGCGTATCAACGTCCACACGCTACCCGCCCTCTCGTTACCTGCCAGTCGAGTGCGCTCCATGTCCCAGGATTTCTACTTCATGTTGATGCCGGGTTTCTCGGCCATCGGTTTCATCTCGGCCATCGAGCCGCTGCGGGTCGCCAATCGCTTTCGTGGCGAGCTTTACCGCTGGCATGTGCTCAGCGCGGACGGCGGGGCGGTATTGGCCAGCAACGGCATGTCGGTCAACGCCGATGCGGCGCTGGAACCGCTGAAGAAAGGCGCAACCTTGCTGGTGGTCGCCGGTTTCGAGCCGCTGAAGTTCGCCACCCCGGCGCTGGAACACTGGCTGCGCCGCCTGGACAACGAAGGCGTGACCCTCGGCGCCATCGACACCGGCAGTTTCGTCCTCGCCGAAGCCGGCCTGCTCGACGGCCATCGTTTGACCCTGCACTGGGAAGCCATCGACGCCTTCAAGGAGTCCTATCCACAGCTCAGCGTCACCCAGGAGCTGTTCGAGATCGACCGCCGACGCATTACCTCCGCCGGCGGCACCGCTTCCATCGACCTGATGCTCGACCTCATCAGCCAGGCCCACGGCCCGGAACTGGCGATCCAGGTCAGCGAACAATTCGTACTCGGCCGCATCCGCCCGCGCAAAGACCACCAGCGTATGGAAGTCGCCACGCGTTATGGCATCAGCAACAAGAAACTGGTGCATGTGATTGGGGAGATGGAACAGCACAGCGAACCGCCGCTGAGCACGCTGGAACTGGCGGAATCGATCAAGGTGACCCGGCGGCAACTGGAGCGATTGTTTCGCCTGCACTTGAACGACACGCCGAGCAATTTCTACCTGCGGTTGAGGTTGGAGAAGGCGCGCCAGTTGCTACGCCAGACCGATATGAGCGTGCTGGAGGTAAGCATTGCTTGCGGGTTTGAATCGCCGTCGTATTTCACCCGCAGCTATCGGGCTCGATTTGCGCGGTGTCCGCGCGAAGATCGCCGACGGTTGGGGGATGGGCGGGAGCTGGTTTGATCACAGGCCCTGTAGGAGTGAGCCTGCTCGCGATGGCGGTCTGTCATACAAGTTGATGTCGACTGATCCACCGCTATCGCGAGCAGGCTCGCTCCCACAGTTTTGATCTGCTTTGGACGTTACTTCTTCATTAAGGCCGAGCAGGCTGCTTTATAGGCTTCATGCTGATACTTGTTCAGCGTGCCCGGCAGTGCAAAGTCGAACTTCTTGTTCTGCGCATTAATCGTCTGTGGCGACAGCAGCGTCACTTCGCAATTTTCCAACAGCTGGAAAACACCCTCGATCTTGAACGTGGTCGGCCCACCGGCGAACTCGCCTTTCTTGCTGCGCTTCTTGATCGCAATCCTGTCGATGGAGTTCTCGCGCACAAACGACGCCACCTGAGCGGCAAAGACTTTGACGTTCGCGGCTTCGTCGTCATCGTCGAGGGCGATTTTCTTGGTGGCTAGAGCGACGTGGCTCAGCACCTGATCGTCGAGGGAGGCCACGGCGATGATCGCTTCGCTGCCTTTGATTTCGATGCCGCAGATTTTCATTTGAGTCTCTTTCCCAGTGAATGATGTGCAGCTTATAGCGCAAGGCCTAAACGTAGCTTGTACACGATATGTCCAAGTGGCATTTAACTCGTGCACATAAAGGTCTAAATATTATCTGTTAATAATGAATTTAAGAGTTAAAAGGTAAAATGTAGCCTATTAAATTAATTAAACTATAGCGCTGCTACACTTGCTCACATTCCTTTTGAGGTCGACTCATGGCCCTTACCCATATCCTCTACTCCCCCGGAGAGGTCGCTTTACAGATAGCCGGGAACGCCAAGCGTCTGAGGCTCAGCAAAAACCTTTCGCGGCGCACGCTCGCGCAAAAGTCAGGCGTCCCCGAGTCGAATATCAAGCGCTTTGAAACCACCGGCAAAATCTCTCTGGATGGATTGTTACTCATCGCGATCTGCCTCGGGGCAGAAGAACCACTGACGAATTTGTTCGCCTCGGCTCAATCGCTGACACTCGAACAACTGAAAAACTACGAAAGGGCTCGTGGCCGACAATGAAATCCGTTAAGGCACTCAGCGTCATGCTTCAGGAATCAAGGGTCGGCGAATTGGTTGCGATTCCTCGTCAAGGCCTGTTTTTTTCCTATGATCCCGGGTGGCTGGCGAAAGGATTCAACCTCGCTCCGTTGCACATGGATTTCTCTATCACCCCCCAGAAGGCTGCCGACTCGTTGCTGTTTGATGGCCTGCACGGCGCTTTCAGCGATTCGTTGCCCGATGGCTGGGGGTTGTTGCTCATGGATCGATTTTTCCGAAGTCGGTTGGGAGTCGAGCGCCACGCAATCGGCCCGCTGGATCGTCTGGCCTATATGGGCAACCGAAGCATGGGGGCGCTCGAGTATGTGCCGATGTTCGAGACCGTTGACGCCGACGAAGACCTTGATTTGGCCGCGCTCTATGAGGCATCACAAACGATACTTTCAGGCAGTGCTGATGAGGTCATCACATCCCTGCGCCTGGCGGGAGGGTCCCCAGGTGGTGCTCGGCCCAAAGCAGTGATTGGTCTGTCGCCGGACAAATGCCGCGCAGTTTCGTCATTCGGTGAAATGCCCAAAGGTTATGAGCACTGGTTGATCAAGTTTCGCTGCGAAGAAGAGCATCGTGATAGCGGCGCTATTGAGCAGGCTTATGCTCTGATGTCCCATCGGGCAGGGGTCGAAATTTCTGAGTCGAAGCTTTTTCAGGTAGAAACCACCAAGGGGGTCGAGCAATTCTTCGCCACGAAACGTTTCGATCGAGAAGCAGGTTCCAAGCGCCACATGCTTACCGCTGCGGCGATTCTATATGCTGACTTTCGTGCGCCAAGCCTCGATTACAGTGATTTGCTGCGAGCGACCTGGACAATGACCAAGGATGCGACCGAGGTCGAGAAAATGGCTCGATTGATGGTCTTCAACGCTCTCGCTCATAACCACGACGATCACGCGAAGAACTTCTCGTTTTTTGGCGGCCAGGACGGCTGGAAAATGGCTCCGGCTTACGATCTGACCTTTTCCAGCACCGCAGGGCGCGGCAACGAGCACACCACAGCCTTCGCGGGAAGAGGCAAACCCACACGCAAGGCACTCATTGACGTGTGCAAACCGTTCAGTTTCCTTGACCCCGAACGCTACATCGAACAGACGCTGGATGCTTTTTCCGGGTGGGTTATCTGTTGCGACGATCTGGAGATCGATAAAGCGGCGAGCAAAAAAATGCTGACCGCTCTTGAGTCAGTGTGGCAGGCGCTCTGACGCCTCACTCCTGCCCAATCGACTCCAAAAACTCCGACCGCTCATCACTCATCCGCGCCACGCAATCATTCTGCGCAATCGTGAATGCCTTGCTACCGCTCGTCGCCGGAAACGCTTCAACCGCGCAATCCGCATCCCGGGTCTTCAGCCACTGCTGTTGAGCGGCTTTGAGTTTGGCGGTGATGTCGGTCAGTTGCGCCGGGTTCTTGCCGTAGAGCGTTTGCATGCGCTCGGTCAGGCTTTGGTAGTTGTCTTTCAGCAGGTCTTCGGCGGTGGTTCTGCTGTAGGTCGAGCATTCCAGGGTCTGGACTTCGTTTTCGACTTTGTCGCAGGGGTTGTCGTCGGCCTCTTCAGCCGCGTGTACGCCGGTCGCTATCAGTGCCAAAGCCAGGAAGATCGATTTCATTGCGCCGCCGCCCCTTATTCCAGTAAAGCATCCAGTAATGGCGCGAATTCTGGCCCATGCGCAGGCCCTTGAACAGGTGGCCCATGACGTTCGGCGACGACCCTTTGTCGCGGATTGACGCTTTCGGCAAACCCCCTGTCGTTTTTGCACCCGGCTGCCCCCTCCCTCAGGCATATGCTGGCCCCAAAGCGCCGGCACACGATTCGGCGCATGAATCGCTAATAGGGGACAGCCTGATGAGCCCAGCCGAATTGCACGCCGACAGCATCGTTATCGACGGTCTGATTATTGCCAAGTGGAACCGTGAGCTGTTCGAAGACATGCGCAAGGGCGGTCTGACCGCGGCCAACTGCACCGTGTCGGTGTGGGAGGGCTTTCAGGCCACCGTCAACAATATCGCCGCCAGCCAGAAGCTGATCCGCGAAAACAGCGACCTGGTGATTCCAGTGCGCACCACCGCCGATATCCGCAAGGCCAAGGAGCAGGGCAAGACCGGCATCCTCTTCGGCTTCCAGAATGCTCACGCCTTTGAGGACCAGATCGGTTACGTCGAGGTCTTCAAGCAGCTGGGCGTCGGTATCGTGCAGATGTGCTACAACACCCAGAACCTGGTCGGTACCGGTTGCTACGAACGTGATGGCGGCCTGTCGGGTTTCGGTCGCGAAATCGTCGCCGAGATGAACCGCGTCGGCGTCATGTGCGACCTGTCTCACGTAGGTTCGAAAACCTCCGAAGAAGTCATCCTCGAATCCAAGAAGCCGGTCTGCTACTCCCATTGCCTGCCGTCGGGTCTGAAAATTCACCCGCGCAACAAATCCGATGAAGAACTGAAGTTCATCGCCGATCACGGCGGTTTCGTCGGCGTGACCATGTTTGCGCCATTCCTGGCCAAGGGCATCGATTCGACCATCGACGATTACGCCGAAGCCATCGAATACACCATGAATATCGTCGGCGAAGACGCCATCGGTATCGGCACCGACTTCACCCAGGGCCATGGCCAGGATTTCTTCGAATACCTGACCCACGACAAGGGCTACGCCCGCCGCCTGACCAGCTTCGGCAAGATCATCAACCCGCTGGGCATCCGCACCGTCGGCGAGTTCCCGAACCTGACCGAAACCCTGCTCAAGCGCGGCCATTCCGAGCGCGTGGTCCGCAAGATCATGGGCGAGAACTGGGTCAACGTCTTGAAGGACGTCTGGGGCGAGTAAGCCACAGCACCTCTGAATCCTTTCCCCCGGCCGTCCGTGCCGGGGGCAACACCAAAATTTTTCTGGAGTTAAGTTTCCATGGCCAAGATCGCCCCGCAATTGCCAATCGAAGTCGACAGCGAAACCGGTGTCTGGACCTCCGACGCCCTGCCAATGCTGTACGTACCGCGTCACTTCTTCGTGAATAACCACATGGGCATCGAGGAAGTGCTGGGCGCCGACGCCTACGCCGAAATCCTCTACAAGGCCGGCTACAAGTCCGCCTGGCACTGGTGTGAAAAAGAAGCTGAATGCCACGGCCTGGAAGGCGTTGCGGTGTTCGAGCACTACATGAAGCGCCTGTCGCAGCGCGGCTGGGGCCTGTTCAAGATCCAGGACATCGACCTCGACAAAGGCACTGCCAGCGTCAAGCTCGAACACTCGGCGTTCGTCTACGTGTACGGCAAGGTCGGGCGCAAGGTCGACTACATGTTCACTGGCTGGTTTGCCGGTGCCATGGACCAGATTCTGCAAGCCCGTGGCAGCAAGATCCGCACCGTTGCCGAACAGGTTTACGGTGGCTCCGAAGAAGGCCACGACGACGGCCTGTTCACCGTCAAGCCGTTGTAAGTCGAGGAACCCGCCATGGCTTTCGAAGCAATGTTCCAGCCGATCCAGATCGGCAAACTGACCATCCGCAACCGCGTGCTCAGCACCGCGCACGCCGAGGTCTATGCCACCGACGGCGGCATGACCACCGACCGGTACGTCAAGTATTACGAAGAGAAAGCCAAGGGCGGAATCGGCCTGGCGATTTGCGGCGGTTCCTCCAGTGTGGCCATCGACAGCCCGCAAGGCTGGTGGAAGTCGGTCAACCTGGCCGACGACCGGATCATCCCGCACTTCCAGAACCTGGCCGATGCCATGCACAAGCATGGCGCCAAGATCATGATCCAGATTACTCACATGGGTCGTCGTTCCCGTTGGGACGGTGAGCATTGGCCAACCCTGCTGTCGCCGTCGGGCATCCGTGAGCCGGTGCACCGTGCGACCTGCAAAACCATCGAGCCGGAAGAAATCTGGCGGGTGATCGGCAACTACGCCAGCGCTGCGGCACGGGCGAAGGCCGGTGGCCTGGACGGCGTCGAGCTGTCCGCCGTGCACCAGCACATGATCGACCAGTTCTGGAGCCCACGCGTTAACAAACGTACCGACGAATGGGGCGGCAGTTTCGAGAACCGCATGCGTTTCGGCCTGGAAGTGATCAAGGCTGTGCGGGCTGAAGTCGGCCCGGATTTCTGCGTCGGCATTCGTCTGTGCGGTGACGAATTCCACCCGGACGGCTTGTCCCACGAGGACATGAAACAGATCGCCAAGTACTACGACGACACCGGCATGATCGACTTCATTGGTGTGGTGGGTTCGGGTTGCGACACCCACAACACCCTGGCCAACGTTATCCCGAACATGAGTTATCCACCGGAGCCGTTCCTGCACTTGGCGGCCGGTATCAAGGAAGTGGTGAAGGCCCCTGTACTGCATGCGCAGAACATCAAGGACCCGAACCAGGCGACGCGGATTCTGGAAGGCGGCTACGTGGACATGGTCGGCATGACCCGCGCCCACATCGCCGACCCGCACCTGATCGCCAAGATCAAGATGGGCCAGGTCGACCAGATCAAACAATGCGTCGGTGCCAACTACTGCATCGACCGTCAGTACCAGGGGCTGGACGTGTTGTGCATCCAGAACGCCGCGACCTCCCGTGAATACATGGGCGTGCCGCACATCATCGAGAAATCGACCGGTGTGAAGCGCAAGGTTGTGGTGGTCGGTGCCGGTCCTGCCGGGATGGAAGCCGCTCGCGTGTCGGCCGAACGTGGCCACGACGTGACCCTGTTCGAGAAGAAAGAGTTCATCGGCGGCCAGATCACCACCGCCTCGAAAGCCCCGCAACGGGACCAGATCGCCGGTATCACTCGCTGGTTCCAACTGGAGTTGGCGCGGTTGAAAGTTGACCTGCGCCTGGGCGTGGCGGCCGATGCGGCAACCATTCTCGACCTGCGTCCGGACGTGGTGGTACTCGCCGTCGGCGGCCATCCATTCCTGGAGCAGAACGAGCACTGGGGCGCGGCTGAAGGCCTGGTGGTCAGCAGCTGGGACATCCTCGACGGCAAGGTAGCACCAGGCAAAAACGTGCTGGTCTACGACACCATTTGCGAGTTCACCGGGATGTCCACCGCGGACTTCCTCGCCGACAAGGGCAGCCAGGTCGAGATCGTCACCGACGACATCAAACCGGGCGTTGCGATTGGCGGCACCTCGTTCCCGACGTACTACCGCAGCATGTACCCGAAAGAAGTGATCATGACCGGGGACATGATGCTGGAGAAGGTCTACCGCGAAGGCGACAAGCTGGTGGCGGTGCTGGAAAACGAATACACCGGCGCCAAAGAGGAGCGGGTGGTGGACCAGGTCGTCGTCGAAAACGGCGTGCGTCCGGACGAAGAAATCTACTACGCCATGAAGGAAGGCTCGCGCAACAAAGGCCAGATGGACATCGAAGCTTTGTTCGCGATCAAGCCGCAACCTTCGCTGAGCCAACCGGGCGACGGCTACTTGCTGTTCCGCATCGGCGACTGCGTGGCGCAGCGCAACACCCACGCGGCGATCTACGACGCGTTGCGGTTGTGCAAGGATTTCTAAGAGCTTGTGGATAACCCTGTGGGAGCGGGATTGCTCGCGATGAACGATAACGCGGTTTGCCTGAGGCACCGCGGCGCCTGAATCGCGAGCAGGCTCACTCCCACAGGAATCGAGCAAGGCATCCAGGTCGTCAGGCCTGCAAGACCCGAGGTCTTTGGGAGCTCCACCATGTTGAACACCCTTCTTCCAATCCTGTTGTTCGCAGCCCTGGGTCTTGCCGTCCTCGGCGCGTTGCGGCGGGTGGCTATGTGGCGCCGAGGCCGGGCTTCGAAAGTCGACCTGATCGGCGGCCTGTTCGCCATGCCCAAGCGTTACATGGTCGATTTGCACCATGTGGTCGCGCGGGACAAATACATCGCCAACACTCACGTTGCCACGGCTGGCGGTGCGGTGGCGTCCATTGTGCTGGCGATCCTGGTTCACGGTTTCGGCCTGCAGAGTCGCATTCTCGGGTTTGCCCTGTTGATTGCCTCGGCGGTGATGTTCGTCGGTGCGATTTTCATGTTCCTGCGTCGTCGCAACCCACCGGCTCGCCTTTCCAAAGGGCCGTGGATGCGTCTGCCGAAAAGCCTGTTGGCGTTCTCTGCAAGCTTCTTCCTGTTGACCCTGCCGGTCGCCGGCATCCTCCCGGAAAACTTCGGCGGTTGGGTGGTGGCTGCGATCCTCGGCGTCGGTGTGCTGTGGGGCGTATCGGAATTGTTCTTTGGCATGACCTGGGGCGGGCCGATGAAGCACGCCTTCGCCGGGGCTTTGCACCTGGCCTGGCACCGTCGCGCCGAGCGCTTTGGTGGCGGCCGTTCCACCGGTTTGAAACCGCTGGACCTGAGCGATCCAAACGCGCCACTGGGCGTGGAAAAACCCAAGGATTTCACCTGGAACCAACTGCTCGGCTTCGACGCCTGCGTGCAGTGCGGTAAGTGCGAAGCCGCGTGCCCGGCGTTCGCCGCCGGCCAGCCGCTGAACCCGAAAAAACTGATTCAAGACATGGTCGTCGGCCTGGCCAGTGGCACCGATGCCAAATTCGCTGGCAGCGCGTATCCAGGCAAGGCGATCGGCGAACACGCCGGTAACCCGCATCAACCGATCGTCAACGGTCTGGTGGACGCTGAAACCCTCTGGTCCTGCACCACCTGCCGCGCTTGCGTTGAGGAGTGCCCGATGATGATCGAGCACGTCGATGCCATCGTCGACATGCGCCGTCACCTGACCCTGGAAAAAGGCGCGACCCCGAACAAGGGCGCCGAAGTCCTGGAAAACCTGATCGCCACCGACAACCCTGGCGGCTTCGCCCCGGGCGGGCGGATGAACTGGGCGGCGGACTTGAACCTCAATCTGATGAGCGAGAAGAAATCCGTCGACGTGCTGTTCTGGGTCGGCGACGGTGCCTTCGACATGCGCAACCAGCGCACCTTGCGCGCCTTCGTCAAAGTGCTGAAAGCGGCCAAGGTCGACTTCGCGGTGCTGGGCCTCGAAGAGCGTGACAGCGGTGACGTGGCCCGACGTCTGGGCGACGAAGCCACCTTCCAGTTGTTGGCCAAACGCAACATCCAGACCCTGGCCAAGTACAGCTTCAACCGCATCGTCACCTGCGACCCGCACAGCTTCCACGTGCTGAAAAACGAGTACGGCGCCTTCGACGGCAACTACCTCGTGCAGCACCACAGCACCTACATGGCGGAAATCATCGGTGCTGGCGCCCTGAACCTCGGCCAGCACAAAGGCAGCAGCGTGACTTATCACGATCCGTGCTACCTCGGCCGTTACAACGGCGAATACGAGGCGCCGCGTGAAGTGCTGCGCGCCCTGGGTATCGAGATCAAGGAAATGCAACGCTCCGGTTTCCGCTCGCGCTGCTGCGGCGGTGGCGGCGGTGCGCCGATCACCGACATCCCGGGCAAGCAGCGGATCCCTGATATGCGCATGGAAGACATCCGCGAAACCGGCGCCGAACTGGTGGCCGTGGGTTGTCCACAGTGCACCGCGATGCTCGAAGGAGTGGTCGAACCCCGGCCGCTGATCAAGGACATCGCCGAACTGGTGGCGGACGCGTTGCTCGAAGACGCTGCCCCGAGCAAGCCGACCAAGCCGGCCCAACGTGAACCTGCGGAGGCCCACTGATGAGCGACATTATCCGCCGCGACCCACGCGCCGAATGGATCGCCCGTAACCGTTTGCACCCGCTGCACGCGGCCATGCAGCCGGCGCAACACAGCTGGATGGGGCCTAACGGCGTCATCCGCAAGAATCCCCATGGCATCGGATTTATCGGTCCCAATGGCATCAAGCGAATCGACCGCAGCGGCGCTCAACAGGGCGGGGCGAGCAAACGCTCGGCCGCGGTTGAAGTGCAATTGCCGCTGCATCAAGTGCCGCAACCGGCGTTCTACATCAGCGTGGTGCCGGACATGGTCGGCGGCCGCTTGAGCAGCCAGGACCGCGACTTGCTGGGGCTGGCGCATCAGTTGGCCGGCCAGGACGGCGCGGTATTGGCCGTGGTCTTCGGCGAACACAAAGAGAATGCCTTCGCCACCGCTGGCGTTGATCGCTTGCTGGTGCTCGATGGCGACGAATTCAGCGGTTATGCACCGGAACAACGGGTCCAGGGCTTGCGGGCTGTGGATAACCAGTTCAGCCCGCGTCACTGGTTGCTGCCGGACAGCCGCAGCGGCGGTGGTGAACTGGGTCGACGCTTTGCCGCCGCGCTGGGCGAACGCCCGGCCACGCGGGTCTGGCAGGTCAAGGATCAGGAATGCATCGGCCGCGCCGGGGCCGGTTTGCAGGACCTTGCGCGCCCGGTGGCACGCTTGATCCTGGCCGCCGTCGAATGCGCCGAACCGGTCAGCGAAACCCGTCACGAAGCGTTGCCGGTGGAGTTATCCACAGCGGTGGCGCGCAGTCTCTCGCGCATCGAGGATTTGGGCGCGGTGGCAGTGGATCCGGCGGCGATTCCGATGGCCGAGGCCGAGTTCATCTTCTCCGGCGGCAACGGGGTCAAGGACTGGGGACTTTTCCACAGGACCGCCGAAGCGCTGGGCGCTACCGAAGGCGCCTCCCGTGTGGCGGTGGACGATGGCTTTATGGCTCGCGACCGTCAGGTCGGCGCGTCCGGCACCTGGGTCACCGCGCGGGTTTACGTGGCGGTAGGGATTTCCGGGGCGATCCAGCACCTGCAAGGCATCGGTGCCTGCGACAAGGTGGTGGCGATCAACCTCGATCCTGGCTGCGACATGATCAAACGGGCCGACCTGTCGGTGATCGGCGAGAGTGCCGGGATTCTTCAAGCCTTGATCGATGCGGTAGCGGCTTACCGCAACGAAGCCAAGCGCGATGCGGCTTAAGGAAAGGAAAGGGTTATGAGCACGAAAATCATCAGCCTGGTGTCCATCGGCGCCCACCCGACCTCCGGCCGGCCACGTCGCGCGGAGCAGGATGCGCGGGCGGTGGAGCTGGGCCTGCAACTGGCTGGGGATAACTTGCAAGTGCTGCATGCCGGCGATGTCGCGGAACCGGCGTTGCGTGCGTATCTGGGCATGGGCCTTGAACAGCTGCATGTGCTTGAGCAGCCGGAAGGCGCCGATGCACTGCCGGCATTGACCGCGTATTTGCGTGACGCCGGGGCTCAGGTCGTGCTGACCGGTAGCCAGGCGGAAACCGGCGAAGGCTCGGGCATGCTGCCGTTCCTGCTGGCGGAAAATCTGGGTTGGCCGCTGGTGGTAGGGCTGGCTCAAGTTGAATCCATCGACGGTAATTCAGCACTGGTGCTGCAAGCCTTGCCTCGAGGTCAGCGTCGTCGCCTGAAAGTGCGGCTGCCGTTCCTCGCGACTGTGGATAACGCCGCGCCGAAGCCTCGGCAGAGCGCTTACGGCCCGGCCCGACGCGGTGTGTTGCAGGCGGATGAAGTCGAAGTGATCGACGATGAACTGCTGGCGGTCGCCACCCTGCAACCGGCCAAGCCACGGCCTAAACGCTTGAAGGTGATCAAGGCCAAGAGCGGCGCAGACCGGATGAAAGCCGCGACGGCGAAGGCCAGTGGGGGCGGCGGGCAGGTGCTTAAAGGCGTGACGGCGCAAGCCGGGGCTGAGGCCATCCTCAAATTGCTGATCGAAGAAGGCGTGGTTCGCTGACGCTGTAACAACCGGATATATAACCGTCCCTCCGGTGCGTTGTCGCGCCTCAAGTGCCCGGGTTAAAACGGGCGCTCAATGTCCTGTGGAGTCAGGTAAATGGCAGTTGAATTTCGTTCGGCCCTGCGCGCGGATGCGCGGGAGATTGCTCGTTTGTTTCAGATTTCATCGGAAGGCGCGGCGGATTACATCTGGAGCCAACTCGCGCAGCCCGGTCAGGATTTACTGGACGTGGGCGCCAGTCGTTACGCCCGTGACGACGTAGATTTTTCTTATCAAAACTGCCTCATCGCCGAGGTTGATGGAAACGTCATTGGCATGATGCACAGCTACGTGATGCGTCACGATCCTCTGGCAGAGCCGACGACCGATCCAGTCCTGGCGCCGTACGCCAAGATGGAAATCCCCGACACCCTCTATATATCCAGCCTGGCGCTCCATGAAGGCTGGCGAAACCAGGGCCTGGGCAAGCAATTCCTCGCCTACGCTTACGACCGTGCCAACCAGCTGGGGCTCAATGGCTTGAGCCTGATCGACTACGCCGTGAACACCGGCGCCCGTCGGTTTTACGAGCGACATGGCTTTCGTATCGTCGATACCTGCCAGATTACGCCCCATCCGATGATTCGGGTCACGGGTGAGGCTTATCTGATGTATCGGCCGTAGTGAGCTACATTTCTCTATGAGCTGCTCAGGGTTGCCGCAGCGCTAGTTCATAAAACTCGTTTTCAAGAATGGGTTGAATATGAGGGCGGTCAGTCGGCGTGAGGCAAGTCTGATCGGCGGCGTGAGTTCAAAGTCGTCTCCGGTGCTGCTTGCATTTTTTATCTGTGCAGCAACAAGTTCGATGGCAGATACCCGGCAGGCAGCTCCGGATTTCTACACATGGTTAGCGTCCGAACAGGGACAAAAAGCGTCCTTGGTGCAGCTGAAACAGCAATGCGCCAAGGTGTTGGATGCTGAAAAAAACCTGAATTGTTCAGTGTCCGTTCTCGCCCGAATGTTCGAGACCAAAACCGCAAACCAGATCCCCGAATACTATCTGGCGATCAAGCGTCGTCACGCTCAGGCCATCGCGGATGATCCTGAACTCAACGCAATGTTTTCCATGTTCGGCAGCGAATCCCTCGCGACCCTGCGGGCGGTCGGCGATTTTTCGGTGACAAGAGCGAAGCGGCACGAGGTACTTGTTATCCATCCTTACGCCAGTGACGGTCACGCGACTGACGAGGTGCTGCCCTACCTCGATGTTAAAGCGGCGAATGGTGTCTCGTCACGCTTCATTCTGGACACCGGCGCGCCGCAAACCCGGGTCAACCACGACACCGCGAAGCTGATGGGAGTCAGGTTGTTAACCGACTCTCACTATGGCTACAGCACGTTTTACGGTGAACGCGATCTGTCTGCCAAACTCGGGATCTTTGAGTCTTTAAAGATAGGCTCAAGCGAGTTCAGAAACGTCCTGGTGTTTGTCAGCGACCGGGAAAACCTGTTGGGGCTTGATCTGATCGGTAAGTTGGGGCGTTTGAAGGTTACCAAAAACACCCTTGAACTTAACGCCGAACCTCCCGCGCGATGTGATTCGCCCATTACCTATGCGCGTCTCGACATCAATCAACGACTGATCATTGCCGCACGCCTGGATCGTCGGGCCACGCCGGCGATTATCGACACTGGCAATGTTGATTACCTGACGTCGTCCTCGCCGGGCAACTCACCCATTCAAGTCACCGATAAGCCGCGTTCCCAAACCTTCAAAGGTGAATTGAGCCTGGCGGGACATATCCAACGGATCACCTACAACTACTACCCGGACTTTACGATTCCACCGTCGTTGTTGCTGGGTGAGTACGTGCCTTCGCTTTTGCTTGGGTGGGGTGCATTCAATGACTATGAGTTGAATCTGGACATCGACTCGGGTCGGTCATGTTTCAACAGGACCTGATCGCGGTTACCCACAATCCCTGTTAGCGCTTCTGTGGATAACGTGTTCGCCCATCGCTACACCCCATACAAATCAAGCCCTGCAACCCTTCGTACAAAAAACAACCAGCCTAACTTGCGGTTTTTTCAGGCTTTTTCCAGAGGATAACTTTCTACGCGAGCCAATACTTGCCCCCAATCTCTGTTAGCGCATCTGTGGATAAGATGTTCGCTGTCCTCTACAGGCCATATAAACCGGGCTTATCAGGCGCGTGATCAAAAAACGATCAAATCGTCGTTTTAGACCGATAAACTTCGCGCAAACCCCGATTTATCGCGGCTTCCAACGGTTTTCCACAGATCCGCCCAAGTTGCCCCCAAAGTCTGTTGGCGCTTCTGTGGATAAGGTGTTCGCCATCCTCTGCAAGCCACGTATAACGTGCCTTACAAGCTTCCGATCAAAAAACAACCAATCCTTGCTCAAAACCCTGCTTCTGGATAAGTCACGGATTTTCTTCAGTTTCTGTGGAGAAAGTTTCCACGAAATCCACACTTGCCCCCATTAACTGTGGGTGGAGGTGTGGATAACTTGTTCGCTAAACCCTGTAAGCCACGTACCGTATAGGCCTGAACGGAATAGATCAGATTTCATACAGTTCTAGGTGGGATCCTTGACTTCGATCTGTCGGCTGTCTTCACTCACAGGGCACAAGGACAGCCGTCACTTATCCACATCTGGTTCAGGGAGAACGCGTGATGGATAGCCAGCCACATTGCTCACCCCCCATTCTCTGCGCGACCTGCGTGCCCACACCGGCGGCTTTGTTGCGCAGACGCATTCACCGACACGCCACCAATCAGCGCGCTCGTCTATAGCGCCTGACATTTCCAATGCCCCCGCTGGCTGCCGCTGAGTTCACTCAGTGGCCAGGTGTTCGTTCGCCCATCGATTGCAGGCAACCGCAGAGTTGCCCCATCTGCCTGAGAGAGGAATAGACCCATGACACGGATCGCAACGCCCATCAGCGACATCAAGGAACATTACGACGTGATCGTTATCGGCTCGGGTTATGGCGGCGGGATCGCTGCGTCGCGCCTGTCCCGCGCCGGCAAACGAGTCTGCCTGTTGGAACGCGGTCGCGAAATGCAGCCCGGCGAGTATCCCAACACGATGTTGGCGGCGACCGAGGAGTTGCAGGTGCATGACCCGGATGGCCACATCGGCTCGCGCACCGGCTTATTCGACCTGCACGTCAACGCCCAGCAGAACGTGGTGGTCGGTTGCGGCCTGGGCGGTACATCACTGATCAACGCCAACGTCGCCCTGGAGCCGGAGCCCGGTGTATTCGACGATCCGCGCTGGCCACTGGCGGTGCGTGAACATCGCGACACCTTGCTCAAGGACGGTTACGCCCGGGCTCGGGAAATGCTCAAGCCCATGCCGTACCCCAGCACTTCGCCGGTGTTGCCCAAACTCGAAGCCAACAAAAAGTCGGCGGATTACCTCAAGCAAGGCGCGCATTTCTACAGGCCGCCGATCAACGTGACGTTCGACAAACTGCCGAACAACCTCAACCACGTCGGCGTCGAGCAGCTGCCTTGCAATCACTGCGGCGACTGCGTGTCGGGCTGTAACAACAAGGCCAAGAACACCACGCTGATGAACTACCTGCCGGACGCCTGGAATCATGGTGCGGAGATTTTCTGCCAGGCCCAGGTGCGTCATCTGGAGCGCGACGGCGATGGCTGGATTGTGCATTTCCAGTACCTGGACAGCGGTCGCGAGAAGTTTTCGGCGCCGACGCTGTTCGTCAAAGCCGACATTGTGGTGGTCTCCGCCGGCACCCTGGGCTCTACTGAAATTCTCCTGCGCTCCCGAGATAAAGGCCTGTCGATGTCCGGCCAGCTCGGGGAAAACATGAGCGGCAACGGTGACATCCTCGGTTTCGGCCACAACTGCGAGCAACCGATCAACGGCATCGGTTTCGGCGCGCACCCGGCCAAGGAACTGCAACCGGTCGGCCCGTGCATCACCTCGGTCATCGACATGCGCACCGAAGGCGACTGGCGCAGCCGCATGGTCATCGAAGAAGGTTCGATCCCCGGCGCCCTCGGCCGGCCGATGGTGCCGAGCATGGCCGGGTTCGCCGAGCTGATCGGCAAACCCGCCGACGACAGTTTTACCGGCATGTTGAAGTACAAGGAGCGCGAAGCCGAAAGCTTTCTACGTGGCCCGTACTATGGCGCTCTGCACAACATGCAGACGTACCTGATCATGAGCCACGATAACGGCAAGGGGCGCATGGTGCTGGATAGCAAGGATCAGCTGCGCATCGACTGGCCGGGCGTCGGCGAGCAGGAAAACGTCAAGATCGGCAACGAACGCCTGCACCAGAGCACCAAGGCGTTGGGCGGGATCTGGGTCGAGAATCCGATCTGGACCAAGCTGCTCAAGCACAGCATCGTTTCGGTTCACCCGCTGGGCGGTTGCGTCATGGGCGAGGACGCGGAGCAGGGCGTGGTCAATCACAAGGGCCAGGTGTTCAGCGGGGCCAACGGCACCGACGTGTATGCGAGCTTGTACGTGACTGACGGCGCGGTGATTCCGACATCCCTGGCTGTTAATCCTCTGCTGACCATTTCGGCGGTGAGCGAACGCAATATGGGCCTGCTGGCCGCCGATCGCGGTTGGCAGATCGACTACACACTGCCCTCGGCGCCGCGCAAACAAGTGGCGCCACCGACCCTTGGCGTGCAATTCACCGAAACCATGAAAGGCTACTTCTCCCGGGCCTTCACGGCGGCCCAGAGCACTGACCTGAAGGTCTACGAAGCCGCGGCCAAACGCGGTGAGGCGGACAACTCGCCCATCGACTTCACCCTGACCATCACCGCCAACGACCTCAATCGCATGATCAAGGAACCGGAACATGCGGCCACTCTGGTTGGCACCGTCAACGCACCGGGTCTGTCACCGCAGCCGCTGACCGCCAGCAATGGCGTGTTCAACCTGTTCGAGCAGTATCAGGAACAGGTCGGCGTGCGGCACATGAAGTACGACATGAAACTGACCGCCGAGGACGGTAACGACTATTTCTTCAGCGCCTTCAAAACCGTGCCCGAAGACAACGGCGTGCTGAACATCTGGCACGACACCAGCACGCTTTACGTGACGCTTTATCGCGGGGCGGACAAGAGCGGTGAGGTGATCGGCTCCGGGGTGATGCATATCCATCCGACCGATTTCGCCAAGCAAATGACCACCATGAAGGTGCTCAACGCCCGCAACGAGCGCGAGCGCATTGAGGGCCTGGCGCGATTCGGCAAGTTCTTCGCCGGGATTCTCTGGGAAAGTTACGGCGGTGTGTTCGCTGGCGACATTTACTTCAACCCCGACGCACCACCACGGCTGAAGCGACCGCTGGATGCGCCGACACCGGCGGTGCATTTCTTCCAGACCGAAGACAGCGTCGAACTGCGCCTGACCCGTTATCAGGGCGGCAATAAAGGGCCGGTGATGCTGGTTCATGGCTTGGGTGTGGGCTCGAATATTTTCTCCACCGACACCATCCAGACCAATCTGTTGGAGTATTTGTGCAAGCACGAGTACGACGTCTGGTTGCTGGATTTGCGGGTGAGCATCCTGCTGCCGGCGAGCAAGAAGGAATGGAATGGCGACCAGATCGCCCAGTACGATTTCAAGGCTGCCATCGCGCAGATCCAGCAGGAAACCAAAGCGCCAGACGTGCAATGCCTGGTGCACTGCTACGGCGCGACAACCTTCTTCATGTCATTGCTGGCCGGGTTGCAGGGCGTACGTTCGGTGGTCTGCTCGCAGATCGCGGCAGATGCCGTTGTTGCCACGGCGACCGGCCTCAAGGCCGGTTTGCACCTGCCCGGCATGCTCGACGCCATTGGCATCAAATCCCTCACGGCGTACGCCGACAACAAGGAAAACTGGTTCAACAAACTCTACGACAAGGCTCTCAATGGCTACGCCCGGATCGAGGCCCAGGGTTACTGCACCAACCCGGTGTGCCATCGCATTACCTTCATGTACGCGTCGCTGTACCGCCACGACACCCTCAACGAAACCCTGCACGACAACCTGCACGAGCTGTTCGGCGAGTCGAACATGCACACCTTCGAGCACCTGGCGCTGATCGTGCGCAAAGGGCATCTGGTGGACTTCAAGGGCGAGGACGTCTACATGCCGCACTTCGACAGGCTCAGCATGCCGATCTGCTTTATTAGCGGGGCGGAGAATCAGTGCTACCTGCCGGAAAGCACGCTCAAGACCTACGAACGCGTGTGCAAGGTGCATGGGCCGGAGCGCTATAGCCGGCATGTAGTGCCGGGTTATGGACACATCGACTGCATGTTCGGCAAGGATGCGGTGGTCGATGTGTACCCGATCATCTTGCAACACCTGGAGAAAACCGCTCAGGGCTGAAATCACGCTATCCCCGTAGGAGCTGCCGCAGGCTGCGATCTTTTGATCTTGTTTTTAAAAGGCAACGTCAACAGATCGCAGCCTGCGGCAGCTCCTACGGGGGCGGTGTCTCGCTCGGGATGAACGACAAGGAAATGGATGATATGGACAGTTACATCCGCTGGTTTCAACGCTTCATCTGGCTAGGCATCGTGATGAACATGGTCTTCGCAATCCCGGCGCTTTTTGCTCCGGCGCTGCTGACCTCGATGCTCGGGATGCCACCGCAACTCTCCGATCCGTGGCTGGAAAACGCGGGCATGCTGTTGGTGGGGATCAGCCTGTTCTACATGCCATCAGGCTTCAACGCACCAAGATACGTCGTGCATTCGTGGCTGTGCGTGTTGTCGCGACTGGTCGCCGTGGCGTTCTGGATCTACCTGATCAATACCAGCAATCAGGCCCAGGTGTTCGTGCCGATGCTGCTGGGCGATCTGAGCATGTTCCTGATCCTCGGGATCCTGCTGTACCTGGGCAGCGCGCCGGCCAATCGGCCCTTGGCGTTGCTTCGCGACGGCTGGCTTGAGTGGCGTGCAGCGTGGACGCGACGCTGGCAGCGGCACAGCTTCAAGGTCGCCACGCTGGTCGTGGTGCTGGCGCTGGGATTCATCGGTTACCAGACCTGGTACCAGATGCTGCGGGTGGTGCCGGCAGAGCAATACGCCTCCGATGAAGATCACTACAAGTACGCCGCCATCGGCCTGGGCATCGAAGCGCGGATTCCCTATTACCTGTTCGCCGTATTGCCGCAGATGTGCCCGGAGAAAATGCCGAAACCCGGCGGCTACGAAGTCTTTGGTTTCCTCTACGAGAATGGCAACGATTTGCCCATCGGCATGGCCAAGCGGCAGATCGGCTACCCGACCGTGGAGCCCAACTGCGCCTTGTGCCACACCGGCTCCTATCGGGCCAATACCAGCGACGTCGCCATCCCGGTGGCCACTGCACCGGCCAATACCCTGCAACTGCAGGCCTTCCAGTGGTTCGCCTACGATTGCGCCAGCGACCCGAAATTCACCACCGACGCGGTGATGACCGCGATCAACAGCAAGTTCCAGCTCGGGTTCTTCGAGCGCTTGTACAACCGCTACCTGATCATCCCGATGGCCACGAGCGCGCTGATCAAACAGAAACAGGCCTATGCCTGGCAGCAACTGCGCGCACCGCAAGGGCCGGGGCGCACCGATACGTTCAACCCGACCAAAATGGTGGTGTTCGGCTTCCCGGATGACTCGACCATCGGCACCGTCGACTTGCCGCAAGTCTGGAACCAGAAGCCCCGGGAGTCGCTGTACCTGCACTGGGACGGCAATAACAATGATATTCATGAGCGCAACTACGCCGCGGCCATGGCCGTGGGCGCGACGCCGGAGTCGGTGCTGCCGGCCAGTTTCAACCGGGTGACCAACTGGCTGCTGGGCCACAAATCCCCGGCCTGGCCGTTCACGCTGGATCAGGCCAAGGTCGCCCAAGGCAAGCCAGTCTGGGAAACGAACTGCGCCAGTTGCCATGATTTCGGCCGCGCCGACACCGGTCAGGTCACCACCAACATTGATGAGCTGGGCACCGATCCCCATCGGCTGAACTCGTTCACCACCGGTTTAGTGACGGCCTTCCACGGCTTCAAGACATCGCCGTTCGATTTTGGCGCCTACCGCAAGACCCAGAGTTACAGCAACACGCCGACCGACGGTGTCTGGTTGCGTGCGCCGTATTTGCACAACGGTTCGGTGCCGACCCTGTGGGATTTGCTGCAACCACCGGAACAGCGGCCGCAGGTGTTCTTCACCGGCTCCGATGTGTACGACCAGGACAAGGTCGGCTTCGTCACCAGCGGTGAACAAATGAAAGCCTCGGCGGACTTCAAATACGACACGCGCCTTGAGGGCAACCACAACGGTGGCCACCTGTACGGCACGCAGCTGTCGGAACTCGATAAACGGGCGCTCATCGAGTTCATGAAAACCCTGTAATCCCACTACGGATGGAGGAATACCGACATGTCACTCGTCACTCATTGGGAACATGAATACGACAAGGTCAAGCTGCGCGTGCACGGGCTGTTCACGCGGCTGGAAATGTCCTGGAAGAAACTCGTCAGCGAGCTTGAGCCGGAGGAGTTCGAGGCCATCGTCGCGTTGCTGCAGCGCGGTCACGACCAGGCGCAGTACGTGCTCAAACACGGCGACTTGCCGGACGATCAGCCGAGCGTGCCGTGGGAGTTGTCCCACGGTTTGTCGATCCTGCACATCGGCAACGCCACGCCCTTGCCGCAATCGGTAGACGAGTTGCAAACCCGGGTACTCAAGGACGGCAGTTTGCTGGGTTGTCGCAAATGGGAGCTGCTGGATCTGCTGTGGAGCGAAGCGCTGCTGAAGTGGATCGAGAACCTGCGGCATCACGCCCCTTTCGCCACCAACCCGGCGCTGATGAAGATGGACAGCGACGTGGTGCTGGCAATCGCCGGGGACTGGGGCACCGGGCCGTTCGACAGTCATGCACCGGCGGTGGCGGTAGCCAATCAGATGCAACTGGCTCAGGCCGATTTCACCATTCACCTCGGCGATGTGTATTACGCCGGCACCCACTCTCAGGAAGACGTCGACATGGTCGGTTGGCCCATGGGCAAGCACGGTTCGTTCACCCTCAATTCCAACCACGAGATGTACAGCGGCGCCCACGGTTACTTCAAGGAACTGGCCAAACGTTTTCCGGCGCAGCAAGGCACCAGTTACTTCGCGTTGTACAACGACGACTGGCTGGTGGTCGGGCTCGACAGCGCTTATGCCTCTGATGCGATCAATCTGTACATGGACGGCACGTTGAACAAGGAGCAGATCGCCTGGATGAAAGACCTGCCTCAGCGCAAGAAGCTCATGGTGCTCAGTCACCATCAGGGTTTTGATATCTCCGGGCACAACAAGACTGCGCTGTATCAAACAGTGTGTGATGCCTTGGGGCGTGAGCCGGATTACTGGTATTGGGGGCATTTGCACAATGGCATTTGCTACGCCGCTCAGGGTGGCTTGCATGCGCGCTGCGCCGGGCACGGAGCGATTCCGTATGGCAATGCCAGCGAACTGGACGGGCATTCGCGGGTGTTGTGGTCGGAAACTCAAAATGCGCGGGATGAAGCGTACCCGGACAGGGTGCTGAACGGTTATGTGAAGGTGCGGCTGGTGGGAGAGAACATCGAGGAGACGTTTATTGGCGAGGATGGCAGCGTGAGGTGGTCTTCAAGCTGATCAGGTGAATGTGAGGCCGCCATCGCGAGCAGGCTCGCTCCCACATTTGATCTTCGGCGCACCAAAGATCCCCTGTGGGAGCGAGCCTGCTCGCGATGCTTTTGTTGTTAGCCCTGAACCGGAACCCCTTTGAGGTAAGGCGCAGGTTCCGCGCCCAGGTTGTTCAGCAAACGCTCGCTGTACCAGTCCACGAAGTTGACCACGCCAAACTCATAAGTCTTGGAGTAAGGCCCTGGCTGGTAAGCGGTGGAGTTGATGCCGCGCTGGTTCTCTTCGGCCAGACGACGGTCCTGATCGTTGGTCGCATCCCAGACCTGGCGCATGCGTTCCACGTCGTAGTCCACGCCTTCGACGGCGTCCTTGTGGACGATCCACTTGGTGGTGACCATGGTTTCCTGCGCGCTGATCGGCCACACGGTGAACACGATGATGTGGTCGCCCATGCAGTGGTTCCACGAGTGCGGCAGGTGCAGGATGCGCATCGAGCCCAGGTCCGGGTTTTTGATGCGGCCCATGAGTTTGGCGCAGCCTTGTTTGCCGTCCAGGGTCATCGACACGGTGCCCTTGAGCAGCGGCATGCGCACGATGCGGTTACGCAGGCCGAAGCTGGCGTGGGCGTAAGGGATCTTCTCGGCTTCCCAGGCAGCGGCGGAGGCGGCGACGTGGTCCTTGAAGGCCTGGTCGGCGCGCGGGTCGGTGACGTCGTCCCATTCCAGCAGGGTTTTCAGCAGTTCCGGGTGCGACGCGTTGCAGTGGTAGCACTCGCGGTTGTTTTCCAGCACCAGTTTCCAGTTGGCCTTTTCCATCAAGGTGGTGGTAATCGCCACCTTGGTGTTCTCCATATCGTACGGTTCCATGTAATGGTTCAGCGTCGACAGGAAGTCATCAATGGCTGGCGGATTTTCCGACAGGCTGATGAAGATGTAGCCGCCGGCGGTCTTCACGTTCACCGGTTTGAGGCCGTACTCCTTCATGTCGAAGTCGGCGCCCATCTCGGTGCCGGCGAACAGCAGGCGACCGTCCAGTTCGTACGTCCACTGGTGGTAGTGGCAGACCAGTTTGGCAACTTTGCCTTTTTCACTGGTGCACAGCCGCGAACCACGGTGACGGCAGACGTTGTGGAACGCATGGATCACGCCTTCGGCGCCGCGAATCACGATGATCGGGTTCTTGCCGACTTGCAGGGTCAGGTAGTTGCCCTTGGTCGGGATTTCGCAGGCCATGCCGGCGATCAACCACTCTTTCTGGAAGATCTCCTGCATATCGATATCAAACAGCCGCTCGTCAGAGTAAAACGGCTGCGGCAGCGAGAAAGTGCGCTCGCGTTCTTGCAGCATCTGCGCGGTGGCCTTGCGTGCGGGTTCCAGCGGATCGCCCAGGCTGATTTTTGCGGTGACGTCCATCGATTTGATCCTCAAGGCCATTCTGTGTGGCCGGCGAAAAGTGGCTAATCAGGTTTGCTACGCAAGGTGTAAAGCATGGTGTAAAGATTGTGTCTTGGTATGGAGCGAGTGTGGGGCCGGCGCTGGGCAGAACCTTATCCATGGGCGACATGGCCCAATCTGTTCCCGACGCGTAACCCCCGGTAGATGCGGGCTGGTCGCGATAAGTATGTGAATGTCGCAGATAGGTAAATGGGTGGTTCGCACGTTACGCAGAATCGCCAACATAAGGCCGACCATCGGCGGTGGAGAACAGCATGTCCAACAGCTTCCTGAATCCGGTAACCACCCAGACCTGGGCCAATGGTCGACACATCGTCCGTTGCGTCAAAGTCATCCAGGAAACCTGGGATGTGCGCACCTTCTGCTTTATGGCTGACCAGCCGATCCTGTTCTTCTTTAAGCCGGGGCAGTTTGTCACCCTGGAGCTGGAAATCGAAGGCGTGCCGATCATGCGCTCCTACACCATTTCCAGCTCGCCATCGGTGCCGTACAGCTTTTCCGTAACGATCAAGCGCGTCCCGGGCGGCAAGGTCTCCAACTGGCTGCACGACACGCTGCATGAAGGCCAGGAGCTGGCGGTGCACGGGCCGGTCGGGCTGTTCAACGCCATGGACTTCACCGCGCCGAAGGTGCTGTACCTCAGCGGCGGCGTTGGCATCACGCCGGTGATGTCGATGGCGCGTTGGTTCTACGACACCAACGGCAACGTCGACATGGTGTTTATCCACAGCGCCCGTTCGCCTAAAGACATCATTTACCACCGCGAACTGGAACACATGGCGTCGCGGATCGACAACTTCAGCCTGCACCTGATCTGCGAGAAGCATGGTCTGGGCGAGCCGTGGGCCGGTTATCGCGGTTACCTGAACCACAAGATGCTGGAGCTGATGGCGCCGGACTTCATGGAGCGCGAAGTCTTCTGCTGCGGCCCGACGCCGTATATGAACGCGGTCAAGCGCATGCTGGAAGCGGTCGGCTTCGACATGTCGCGTTATCACGAGGAATCTTTTGGTGCTACGCCAGCGGAAGCCCGTGCCGATGCGGTGGAGCAAGCCGAAATCGCCGCCGACGCTCCGGACATCGACGTGGCGGACCTGCATCAGGTGGAATTCACCGCGTCCGGGAAAAGCATTCGTGTGGCGCCGGGGGAAACTGTTCACGCTGCCGCTGCCAAGTTGGGGTTGTTGATTCCAAAGGCGTGCGGGATGGGGATTTGCGGGACGTGCAAGGTGATGAAGCTGGGTGGCGAGGTCGAAATGGACCACAACGGCGGGATCACCGAGGAAGACGAAGCCGAAGGATTCATTCTTTCGTGCTGCAGCGTGCCGAAGGGCGACGTGCGCATCGAGTTCTGATACACGCCACACAACCTGGGGGAGCGAGCTTGCTCGCGATAGCGGTAGGTCAGCCAACATCGATGTTTGATGTGCCGCCGTCATCGCGAGCAAGCTCGCTCCCACAGGTTTTGTGTCTCTTCTGATCGATTGTTTTCTTCAGTCGACAAATAGGTCCGGCATCAGCTTGTCGTTGGTGCCGGGCTCAAAGCGGTAGTGATCGAATTCGGTCACGCCATGCTCCCGTAGAATCTCTTCATCAATCAACAGCCGACCGGTAATGCTACGTCCGTTGCTGCTCAGAATCGCGTAAGCAGCATCCGCCATGATCGCCGGCGTACGCGCATGCTTGAACGACTCACGTGATCCGAGCTGAAACTCGATCGCTGCCGTCGCAATCATCGTCTGCGGCCACAGCGAATTAACGCTGATGCCATAACTGGCAAATTCCTCGCTCATGCCCAGGGTCAGCATGCTCATGCCGTATTTGGTCACCGTGTAGGGGCTGTATTGGGCGAACCATTTCGTCGCCAGGTTCAACGGTGGCGACAGGTTAAGAATGTGACCATTGGTTTTCTTCAGATAGGGCAGGGCAGCCTGGCTGCACAGCAGCACGGCGCGGGTATTGATCTGATGCATCAGGTCGAAGCGTTTGAGTTCGATGTGTTGAACCCCGGTCAATTTGATCGCGCCGGCATTGTTGATCAGCGCATCAATGGCGCCGAAATGTTCGTGGGCCTGGGCCAGCGCCTCACGCACCGCGACTTCGTCACGCACATCCACCTGCAAGGCCAACGCCTTGCCGCCCGCAGCTTCGACTTCCTTCGCCACGCTGAAAATAGTGCCCGGCAACTTGGGGTGCGGCTCGGCGCTTTTAGCGGCAATCACAATGTTGGCCCCATCCCGCGCAGCCCGCAGTGCGATCTCACGACCAATCCCGCGGCTGGCGCCGGTAATGAACAGGGTTTTGCCTTTCAATGACATGCGTGCGCTCCTGATTATTATTGTCTGAGCAGATCAAAACAGCTCGCAGTCAAATGTAGACCAACTCTCCAGCCGCCACTGATCGTTCCCACGCGGAGTGAACGATCAGCAGGCTGGCGGGTGTTAGCGGGACATGACTTCGCGAATATCCGCCGCCAATTCCCGTACGCGTTCTTCTTCGGTGTCCCACGAGCACATGAAGCGTGCGCCGCCGTTGCCGATAAAGGTGTAGAAGCGCCAGCCCTTGGCTGTCAGTGCGGCGATGGCCGGTTCCGAGAGTTGCAGGAACACGCCGTTTGCCTGCACCGGGAACATCAGTTCCACGTCTGGAATGTCGCTCACCAGTTCAGCCAACAGTTGCGCGCAGTGGTTGGCGTGTTTGGCGTATTTGAGCCAGGCGTCGTTTTCCAGAATCCCGACCCAAGGCGCCGACAGGAAACGCATTTTCGAGGCCAGTTGCCCGGCCTGTTTGCAGCGGTAGTCGAAGTCTTCAGCCAGCTTGTGGTTGAAGAACAGAATCGCTTCCCCCACCGCCATGCCGTTTTTCGTGCCGCCGAAGCACAACACGTCGACGCCGGCCTTCCAGGTCAGGTCGGCCGGCGAGCAGCCGAGGAAAGCGCAGGCGTTGGAGAACCGCGCGCCGTCCATGTGCAGGTTCAGGCCCAGCTCTTTGCAGGTGGCGCTGATGGCGCGGATTTCTTCCGGGGTGTAGACGCTGCCGACTTCGGTGGCTTGGGTCAGGGTGACTACGCGCGGTTTCGGGTAGTGGATGTCCTGGCGCTTGAGCGCGATTTCGCGGATCGATTCCGGGGTCAGCTTGCCGTTTTCAGTGCGGGCGACGAGCAGTTTGGAACCGTTGGAAAAGAATTCCGGTGCACCGCATTCGTCGGTTTCGACGTGAGCGGTTTCCGAGCAGATCACGCTGTGGTAACTCTGGCACAGCGACGACAGGGCCAGGGAGTTGGCCGCGGTGCCGTTGAAGGCGAAGAACACTTCGCAGTCGGTTTCGAACAGTTTGCGGAAATCGTCGGACGCGCGTGCCGTCCATTCGTCGTCGCCGTAGGCGCGTTGGTGGCCGTGGTTGGCCTGTTCCATGGCCGCCCAGGCTTCAGGGCAGATACCGGAATAGTTGTCGCTGGCGAATTGTTGGCTCTTATCGGTCATGGCCCTGCTTTCCGTGGTCGAGACTCTTATGGTGAAGAACCTCGTGGTCAATGATGGTGCGCACTTTACCGAAGATCATCCGGAGAGCACACGCGATGTGTCTGACAGAAAAATACAAAGACGACGGGCAATTATGCACATGACGCAAAGGGATGGGGCACTGGATCTGCTCAAGTGGCTGGCGCTGTTGAGCATGGTGCTCGATCACCTGCGATATGTCGGTTATTCCGTCGATATTCTGTATGTTCCGGGTAGGCTGGCCTTTCCGTGGTTCTGTCTGGCGATGGCGGCAAACCTGGCGCGGGTCCGCGTCGTGGCGACCGACGGCCAGTGGCGCTATCTGGGCTGGTTGCTGCTGTTTAGCGCCATCAGCGAAATTCCCTACCGAATGTACATACCTGATCCCGACACCTTGAACGTGCTGCCCACGTTGGCGCTGGGGTTGCTAATAGCCCGTGGCTGGCAGGACCGAACCCTGCAAGCGCGACTGTTGGCGGCAGGCGCCTTGCTGCTGGCGGCGCTGTTCCCGGAGCGACTGATGTTCGGCTTCTTCGGCGTCCTGTTGCCGCTGGCGATGTTGCTGGTGATCAAGCGTCCCTGGTACTTCAGCCTGTTGCCGGGGCTGGTCTGCCTGGCGGCCAATCAGTGGCCAGTGCTTTATTCCTCCGCGCAGTTTCACAATGTTGAAGCCATCCTCGGCATCGCCACTTGTCTGATCGCGCCACTGGCCGGCCTGCTTTTGCTGCGCCACGCCGGCCAGTTCAAACCTCCGCCACCGATGCGTCGCTGGGCGTATGCGCTGTATCCGCTGCATTTTCTACTGTTGCTCGCAGTGCGACAGATCATCGCCTAACCCCTGTGGGAGCGAGCCTGCTCGCGAATGAGGGAGTGTCAGGCGACATCAATGTTGCTGACTCACCGTCATCGCGAGCAGGCTCGCTCACAGGGGATCTCTGTTGGTTTGGAGAGTGTGTTCGGCATGCCATTTCCCGCCATGTCGTAAACGCACCTTTGCGTGGCGTCCGTAGGCATTTGGCCTGTCTGCGCCGGTCATACCATCGCATTCAAAGGGCACTGTCGAAACACCAGTGCCTTACCGAGACGAATGGCGCATAGATGCCGCTGGGAGAGACGCGATGTTCAGCAAGCAAGACCAGATCCAGGGTTACGACGATGCACTGCTGGCGGCGATGAATGCCGAGGAGCAACGCCAGGAAGATCACATCGAGCTGATCGCGTCAGAGAACTACACCAGCAAACGCGTCATGGAAGCGCAAGGCAGTGGCCTGACCAACAAATACGCCGAAGGCTATCCGGGCAAGCGCTACTATGGTGGCTGCGAGCACGTCGATAAAGTTGAAGCGCTGGCCATCGAACGCGCCAAGCAGCTGTTCGGTGCTGATTACGCCAACGTGCAGCCGCATTCCGGCTCGTCGGCCAACAGCGCCGTGTATCTGGCCCTGATCCAGCCTGGCGACACCATCCTCGGCATGAGCCTGGCTCACGGTGGTCACCTGACCCACGGCGCCAAAGTGTCGTCCTCGGGCAAGCTGTACAACGCCGTGCAGTACGGCATCGACACCAAAACCGGTCTGATCGACTACGACGAAGTCGAGCGCCTGGCCGTCGAGTGCAAGCCGAAGATGATCGTTGCCGGCTTCTCTGCCTACTCCAAGACCCTCGACTTCCCGCGTTTCCGTCAGATCGCTGACAAGGTCGGTGCACTGCTGTTCGTCGACATGGCCCACGTCGCCGGTCTGGTCGCTGCCGGCCTGTACCCGAACCCGCTGCCTTACGCTGATGTGGTCACCACCACCACCCACAAGACCCTGCGCGGTCCACGTGGCGGCCTGATCCTGGCCAAGTCCAACGAAGAAATCGAGAAAAAGCTCAACGCTGCCGTGTTCCCGGGTGCCCAGGGCGGTCCGCTGATGCACGTGATCGCTGGTAAAGCGGTGTGCTTCAAGGAAGCGCTGGAGCCGAGCTTCAAGGCTTACCAGCAACAAGTGATCGACAACGCCCAGGCCATGGCCGGCGTATTTATCAAACGCGGCTACGATGTAGTGTCCGGCGGCACCGATAACCACCTGTTCCTGGTCAGCCTGATCCGTCAGGGCCTCACCGGCAAAGAGGCGGACGCAGCACTCGGTCGCGCCCACATCACCGTGAACAAGAACGCTGTCCCGAACGATCCACAGTCGCCGTTCGTGACCTCCGGCCTGCGCATCGGCACCCCGGCGGTGACCACGCGCGGCTTCAAGGTTACCCAGTGCGTCACGCTTGCCGGCTGGATCTGCGACATCCTCGACAACCTCGGCGACGCCGATGTAGAGGCCAATGTTGCGCAGCAAGTTTCGGCCCTGTGCGCGGACTTCCCGGTTTATCGCTGAGCGCGGTTTTGGAGTAAATGACTATGCAACGCTACTCAGGCTTCGGCCTCTTCAAACACTCCCTCAGCCATCACGAAAACTGGCAGAAGATGTGGCGCACGCCGACCCCTAAAAAGGTCTATGACGTGGTCATCGTCGGCGGTGGCGGGCATGGTCTGGCGACCGCCTACTACCTCGCCAAAGAGCACGGCATCACTAACGTGGCCGTGGTCGAAAAAGGCTGGCTGGGCGGCGGTAACACCGCGCGCAACACCACCATCGTTCGCTCCAACTACCTGTGGGACGAGTCGGCGCACCTGTACGAACACGCAATGAAATTGTGGGAAGGCCTGTCCCAGGACCTGAACTACAACGTGATGTTCTCCCAGCGCGGCGTTTACAACCTGTGTCACACCCTGCAAGACATCCGTGATTCCGAACGTCGTGTCAGCGCCAACCGCCTCAACGGCGTCGATGGCGAACTGCTCGATGCCAAACAAGTGGCTGACGAGATTCCGTACCTCGACTGCTCGAAAAACACTCGCTACCCGGTGATGGGCGCTACCGTCCAGCGTCGCGGCGGCGTGGCCCGTCACGACGCCGTGGCCTGGGGCTTTGCCCGTGCCGCCGACGCCTTGGGCGTGGACCTGATTCAACAGACCGAAGTGATCGGTTTCCGCAAGGAAAACGGAGTGTGCATCGGTGTTGAAACCAACAAGGGCTTCATCGGCGCCAAGCGCGTCGGTGTGGTGACCGCCGGTAACTCCGGGCACATGGCCAAGCTCGCCGGTTTCCGTCTGCCGATCGAATCGCATCCGCTGCAAGCGCTGGTGTCCGAGCCGATCAAGCCGATTATCGACAGCGTGATCATGTCCAACGCCGTACACGGTTACATCAGCCAGTCCGACAAGGGTGACCTGGTGATCGGCGCCGGTATCGACGGCTACAACGGCTACGGCCAGCGTGGTTCGTACCCGGTGATCGAGCACACCATTCAGGCCATCGTCGAGATGTTCCCGGTGTTGTCCCGCGTTCGCATGAACCGTCAGTGGGGCGGCATCGTCGACACCACGCCGGACGCATGCCCGATCATCTCGAAAACCCCGGTCCCGAACATGTTCTTCAACTGCGGTTGGGGCACCGGTGGCTTCAAGGCAACACCTGGCTCGGGCAACGTGTTTGCCGCGAGTCTGGCCAAGGGTGAAATGCACCCATTGGCTGCACCTTTCTCCATCGACCGTTTCCACAACGGTGCGTTGATCGATGAACACGGCGCTGCTGCGGTTGCCCACTAACAGGAGAAATCCCCATGTTGCATATCTTCTGTCCTCACTGCGGCGAACTGCGCTCCGAAGAGGAATTCCACGCATCCGGCCAGGCGCACATTCCGCGTCCACTGGATCCGACCAACTGCACCGACGAGGAGTGGGGCGACTACATGTTCTTCCGCGATAACCCTCGCGGTCTGCACCATGAGCTGTGGGATCACGTCGCCGGTTGCCGTCAGTACTTCAACGCCACCCGTGACACCGTGACCTACGAGATCCTCGAGACTTACAAGATCGGTGCAAAGCCACAATTCACCGACAAGACCGATAGCCCGAAAGCGGCCGCCACGGCTCTGGGAGAGAAGGTATGAGCCAGATCAATCGCCTGTCCAACGGCGGACGGATCGACCGCAACAAAGTGCTGAGCTTCACCTTCAACGGCCAGACCTACAAAGGCTTTGAGGGCGACTCCCTGGCCGCCGCTTTGCTGGCCAACGGTGTCGACATCATCGGTCGCAGCTTCAAGTATTCCCGTCCGCGCGGCATCTTCGCCGCTGGCGCCGAAGAGCCGAACGCTGTGCTGCAAATCGGCGCGACCGAAGCCACGCAGATCCCGAACGTACGCGCCACGCAACAAGCGCTGTATCAAGGTCTGGTCGCCACCAGCACCAACGGCTGGCCGAGCGTGAACAACGACATGATGGGGATTCTCGGCAAGGTCGGCGGCAAGCTAATGCCGCCGGGCTTCTACTACAAAACCTTCATGTACCCGCAATCGTTCTGGATGACGTACGAAAAGTACATTCGTAAGGCCGCCGGTCTTGGCCGCTCGCCGACCGAGAACGATCCGGACACCTACGACTACATGAACCAGCACTGCGACGTGCTGATCGTCGGCGGTGGCCCTGCTGGCCTGGCCGCTGCACTCGCTGCCGCGCGCAGCGGTGCCCGTGTGATCCTCGCTGATGAACAGGAAGAGTTCGGCGGCAGCCTGCTCGATTCCCGCGAAAGCCTCGACGGCAAGCCTGCTGCCGAATGGATCGCCAGCGTCATCGCCGAACTGAAAGACACCCCGGACGTGCTGCTGTTGCCGCGCGCCACGGTCAACGGTTACCACGACCATAACTTCCTGACCATTCACGAGCGCCTGACCGATCACCTCGGCGACCGCGCCCCGATTGGCCAGGTCCGTCAGCGCATCCACCGCGTTCGCGCCAAGCGTGTAGTGCTGGCGACCGGTGCTCACGAGCGTCCGCTGGTTTACGGCAACAACGACGTGCCGGGCAACATGCTCGCCGGCGCTGTGTCGACTTATGTGCGTCGTTACGGCGTGGCACCGGGCAAAAAACTGGTGCTGTCGACCAACAACGATCACGCCTATCGCGTGGCTCTGGATTGGCTCGACGCCAGCCTGCAAGTCGTCGCCATCGCCGATGCGCGCAGCAATCCGCGCGGTGCGCTGGTTGAAGAAGCGCGCGCCAAAGGCATCCGCATCCTGACCGGCAGCGCCGTGATCGAGGCCCGTGGCAGCAAGCACGTGACCGCCGCTCGCGTTGCCGCGATCGATGTCAAAGCGCACACCGTGACCAGTCCTGGTGAATGGCTTGAATGCGACCTGGTTGCCAGTTCCGGCGGTTACAGCCCGGTGGTTCACCTGGCGTCGCACTTGGGTGGCAAGCCGATCTGGCGTGAAGACATCCTCGGTTTCGTACCGGGCGAAGCACCGCAGAAACGCGTGTGCGTCGGTGGCATCAACGGCGTTTATGGCCTCGGCGATTCCCTGGCCGATGGTTTTGAAGGCGGCGCTCGCGCAGCCAGCGAAGCCGGTTTCAGCGTGGTCGAAGGCACCTTGCCGAAAGCCCTGAGCCGTCTGGAAGAGCCGACACTGGCGCTGTTCCAGGTGCCGCACGAAAAGAACACCGCACGTGCGCCGAAGCAATTCGTCGACCTGCAAAACGACGTCACTGCGGCCGCCATCGAACTGGCGACCCGCGAAGGCTTCGAGTCGGTCGAGCATGTCAAACGCTATACCGCACTGGGCTTCGGTACTGACCAGGGCAAGCTCGGCAACGTCAACGGTCTGGCCATCGCCGCCCGTTCGCTGAACGTGACCATCCCGCAGATGGGCACCACCATGTTCCGTCCGAACTACACGCCGGTGACCTTCGGTGCTGTGGCCGGCCGTCACTGTGGGCACATCTTCGAGCCTGTGCGTTTCACCGCGCTGCATCACTGGCACGTGAAGAACGGCGCCGAGTTTGAAGACGTCGGTCAGTGGAAACGTCCGTGGTACTTCCCGAAACACGGTGAAGACCTGCACACCGCCGTGAAGCGCGAATGCAAAGCCGTGCGCGACAGCGTCGGCCTGCTGGACGCTTCGACCCTGGGCAAAATCGACATCCAGGGCCCGGATTCGCGCGAGTTCCTCAACCGCATCTACACCAACGCCTGGACCAAGCTCGACGTGGGCAAGGCGCGCTACGGCCTGATGTGCAAAGAAGACGGCATGGTGTTCGACGACGGCGTAACCGCCTGCCTCGCCGACAACCACTTCGTGATGACCACCACCACCGGCGGCGCTGCACGCGTGCTGCAATGGCTGGAAATCTACCACCAGACCGAATGGCCAGACCTGAAGGTGTACTTCACGTCCGTGACGGATCACTGGGCAACCATGACCCTGTCCGGGCCGAACAGCCGCAAGCTGCTCAGCGAAGTCACCGACATCGACCTGAGCAACGAAGCCTTCCCGTTCATGACCTGGAAAGAAGGTCTGGTCGGCGGTGTACCGGCGCGGGTGTTCCGGATTTCGTTTACCGGTGAACTGTCGTACGAAGTCAACGTTCAGGCCGACTACGCCATGGGCGTGCTCGAGAAAATCGTCGAGGCCGGCAAGCAGTACAACCTGACCCCGTACGGCACCGAAACCATGCACGTGCTGCGGGCCGAGAAGGGTTTCATCATCGTCGGTCAGGACACCGACAGCTCGATGACCCCGGACGACCTGAACATGGGCTGGTGTGTCGGTCGCACCAAACCGTTCTCGTGGATTGGCCAGCGTGGCATGAACCGCGAAGACTGCGTGCGTGATCAGCGCAAACAGCTGGTTGGTCTGAAGCCGATCGATCCGACCAAATGGCTGCCGGAAGGTGCGCAACTGGTGTTCAACACCAAGCAAGCGATCCCGATGACCATGGTCGGTCACGTCACCTCCAGCTACTTGCACAACTCCCTGGGCTATTCGTTTGCCATGGGCGTGGTCAAGGGCGGCTTGAAGCGCATGGGTGAGCGGGTGTTCGCACCGCTGGCCGATGGCAGCGTGATCGAGGCGGAAATCGTTTCTTCGGTGTTCTTCGATCCAAAGGGTGATCGCCAGAACGTGTAAGTCGATCGTTCCCACGCTCTGCGTGGGAATGCATCCCGGGACGCTCCGCGTCCCAAGAGCGGACGCAGAGCGTCCATGGCGGCATTCCCACGCAGAGCGTGGGAACGATCAACAAAAGAAAGGTGCTTTATGACCGCAGCCAATGTTTACCAACAACGCCCAACCACTGGGGCCAAGGCCGAGTCGTCGCTGCATCACGCAGGCCTGCCAAGCCTGGTGGGCAAGGGCCGCAAAAGCGCCGGCGTGATCGTGCGTGAGAAAAAACTCCTCGGCCACCTGACCATTCGTGGCGATGGTCATGATGCGGCGTTCGCTGCCGGGGTGCACAAAGCCCTCGGTATCGAATTGCCGGGCGCGCTGACCGTCATCGTCAAAGGCGAAACCAGCCTGCAATGGATGGGGCCGGATGAATGGCTGCTGATCGTGCCGACCGGTGAAGAATTCGCCGCCGAGCAGAAACTGCGTGAAGCGCTGGGCGACCTGCACATTGCGATCACCAACGTCAGCGGCGGCCAACAGCTCCTCGAACTGAGCGGCCCGAACGTGCGCCAGGTGCTGATGAAGTCCACCAGCTACGACGTGCACCCCAACAGCTTCCCGGTGGGCAAGGCTGTGGGCACCGTGTTTGCCAAGTCGCAACTGGTGATTCGCCATACTGCCGAAGACACTTGGGAACTGCTGATTCGTCGCAGCTTCTCGGATTACTGGTGGTTGTGGTTGCAGGATGCTGCCGCTGAATACGGCCTCAGCGTCCAGGCGTAACGATCGTTCCCACGCTCTGCGTGGGAATGCATCCCGGGACGCTCCGCGTCCCAAAGCGGACGCAGAGCGTCCATGGCGGCGTTCCCTCGCAGAGCGTGGGAACGATCAGATAGGAGTCACCGCATTATGAGCCGCGCCCCAGACACATGGATTCTGACCGCCGACTGCCCAAGCGTCCTCGGCACCGTGGACGCGGTGACCCGCTTTCTGTTCGAGCAGGGCTGCTACGTCACCGAACACCATTCCTTTGATGATCGGCTTTCGGGCCGTTTCTTCATTCGTGTGGAATTCCGTCAGCCCGACGGCTTCGACGAACAAGCCTTCCGCGCCGGCCTCGAAGAACGCGGCCAAGCCTTCGGCATGATCTTCGAACTCACGGCGCCGAACTACCGCCCGAAAGTGGTGATCATGGTTTCCAAGGCCGATCACTGCCTCAACGATTTGCTCTACCGCCAGCGCATCGGCCAATTGTCCATGGACGTGGCCGCCGTGGTCTCCAACCACCCGGACCTCAAGCCGTTGGCGGACTGGCACCAGATTCCGTATTACCACTTCCCGCTGGACCCGAACGACAAACCGTCGCAGGAGCGTCAGGTCTGGCAGGTGATCGAAGAGTCCGGCGCCGAACTGGTGATCCTTGCCCGCTACATGCAAGTCCTGTCGCCAGAGCTGTGCCGCAAACTCGACGGCAAGGCGATCAACATCCATCACTCCCTGCTGCCCGGTTTCAAGGGCGCCAAGCCCTATCACCAGGCCTACAACAAGGGCGTGAAGCTGGTCGGCGCCACGGCGCATTACATCAACAACGACCTGGACGAGGGGCCGATCATTGCCCAGGGCGTTGAGGCGGTGGACCACAGTCATTACCCGGAAGATTTGATCGCCAAGGGGCGGGATATCGAAGGGCTGACCCTGGCCCGGGCCGTTGGTTATCACATTGAACGAAGGGTTTTCCTGAACGCTAATCGCACTGTCGTTCTTTAGATCGCCATCGCGAGCAGGCTCGCTCCCACAGGGATTTGTGTCAGTGCACAAATCCCGGACACACCAAAGATCCATTGTGGGAGCGAGCCTGCTCGCGATGAGGCCCTTACAAACAACACAAGACACACAAGCAATAACCCGAGCAATCAACGCGCCGCCGTTCCATGGCGACGCGACCGCTACATAAAAACAACAGCGAGGTGAAAGCATGTCTGGCAATCGTGGTGTGGTGTATCTCGGCAATGGCAAAGTCGAAATACAGAAAATCGACTATCCGAAAATGCAGGACCCGCGCGGCAGGAAGATTAACCACGCTGTCATCCTGCGTGTGGTTTCCACCAACATCTGTGGTTCCGACCAGCACATGGTGCGCGGCCGTACTACCGCTCAAACCGGCCTGGTGCTGGGCCATGAGATCACCGGTGAAGTGATCGAGAAGGGCAGCGACGTCGAAAACCTGCAAATCGGCGACCTGGTGTCCGTACCGTTCAACGTGGCTTGCGGGCGCTGCCGTTCCTGCAAGGAAATGCACACGGGTGTTTGCCTGAGCGTTAACCCGGCGCGTCCGGGCGGTGCTTACGGTTATGTCGACATGGGCGACTGGACCGGCGGCCAGGCTGAATACGCGATGGTGCCGTATGCCGACTTCAACCTGCTGAAACTTCCGGATCGCGATCGCGCGATGGAAAAAATCCGCGACCTGACCTGCCTCTCCGACATCCTGCCGACCGGTTACCACGGTGCAGTGACGGCCGGCGTTGGCCCAGGCAGCACCGTGTACATCGCGGGCGCTGGCCCGGTCGGTCTGGCCGCCGCCGCTTCCGCTCGCCTGTTGGGCGCAGCGGTGGTGATCATCGGTGACGTCAACACCGTGCGCCTGGCGCACGCCAAGGCTCAGGGTTTCGAAATCGCCGACCTGTCCCTGGACACCCCGCTGCACGAACAGATCGCTGCACTGCTGGGCGAACCAGAAGTGGATTGCGCCGTCGACGCCGTGGGCTTCGAAGCGCGTGGTCACGGCCATGACGGCGTGAAACACGAGGCTCCGGCCACCGTGCTCAACTCGCTGATGGGCGTGGTTCGGGTTGCCGGCAAAATCGGTATCCCAGGCCTGTACGTGACGGAAGATCCGGGTGCAGTCGATGCAGCCGCGAAAATGGGCAGCCTGAGCATCCGCTTCGGTCTGGGCTGGGCCAAATCCCACAGCTTCCACACCGGTCAGACGCCAGTGATGAAGTACAACCGCCAGCTGATGCAGGCGATCATGTGGGACCGTATCCACATTGCCGACATCGTGGGCGTGGAAGTCATCAGCCTGGATGACGCGCCACGCGGTTACGGCGAGTTCGACGCGGGCGTGCCGAAGAAGTTTGTGATCGATCCGCACAAGTTGTTTAGTGCGGCGTAAGGCTTCACGCAAAACAAAACGGCGACCCGAGGGTCGCCGTTTTTTGTTCGATTAAAGGGCCGCCAACGCTCCTTGATATAGAACGGGACCCGTCGGTTGCCCCGTCGGCGACCCACCCTTCGGTTCAAGACTGACCGCCAACGCAATCGGTTTGCCAATCAGCGCCTTCTGCACGTCGCTCAGTTGAACCTTGCCTTTACCGCCCGCCGGGATCACACCAAGGGAAATCGGTTTGCCATCCGCCGGAATCGCCCACAGCTCCAGACTTTGCCCCGGATCAACCGCCGCCAGTGTCAGCGGCTCAACGTTCAAATAATCCTCATGCGCTTCAACCTTCAGCGCAGGCTGCGCGTCGGCGGTCAGCAACGTGGCGCTGTAACGCGCGCTGTCGCGGTTATAGATCACACCCAACGTCACGGCGATCACTAGCGAGCAAACCGCAGCCGATACTCGCAACCAGTTCCAGAACCGACGTTTTTCCGGCATGTGCAGCACTTGCGGCTCAATCCGTGCCGTAATTCCCTGCCACACCCGCTCCGGCACCGGCTGCTCGGGCAGTGCTTCGGTCAAACTGGCCAGGCTTTCCTGCCACTGCGCCAATTCCGCACGAAGCGCCGCGTCTTCCAGCAACAGCTGTTCGAAACGCCGACGAGCGGCAGAGGGCATCAAGCCAATGGCGTAATCGGCGGCGAGGGCGCGGCGCAGGGGCGGGGTTTGATAGTTCATGATTCAAGGCACCTGCGCAGTCGCTCCATACCGCGGCGGATCCAGGATTTCACCGAGCCCAGCGGCGCGGCCAGGTGTTCGGCGAGCTCAGAGCAGGACAGCCCCTGAAAGTAAGCCACGGTGATCGATTGGCGCTGCATGCCGTCGAGGCTTTCCAGGCAGCGGTTCAAGGCGTTGGCCTCACGGGCACTGCTTAGCTGTTCGTGGGCCGATGGGCTTTCGTCCACCAGCGCCTGTTCTTCAAGGTCGCTCAACGGCCGGTCGCGGTGTTTGCGCAACTGATCGATGGCCTGATGACGGGTGATGTTGATCATCCAGGTCAGCGGCGCCGACAGATGCGCTTCATAACGCGAGGCGTTGTTCCAGATGCGCACGAAGCTTTCCTGCAACACTTCTTCAGCCAGATCCGGCCGCCCCATGAAACGCAGCGCTACGCCATGCAGCCGTGGGCCGACGCTGCGGTAAAGCGTCTCGAAAGCGCGGCGGTCGCCCAGTGAACACTGGGCCAGAAGCTGCCTGAGCTGATCGGCGTCGGCGATGGGAATGGCAGTTCTCCGGGCAATCGAAGTGAGCTGGGTGAGGTGCCGGTTGCAGGCAGAGGTTAGTTCACGGTGCGCGGTTGTTCCATTCACGGGTGCCACCTCGGAAACCGCCGACCCTGATGCGCAGGGTCGGCGGCACGCTTCAGCTTTTCGGCATCAGTACTTTGTCGATGACCTGAATCACGCCGTTGGACTGATACACGTCATAGGTGGTGATGTCGGCGACGTCACCTTTTTCATCCTTGATGGTGATGTTGTGCGGGCCGTTCATCATCGCCCACAGCTTGCCGCCTGCGACGGTGGTCAGTTCGGCTTTGCCGCCACCAGCCTTGATCTTCTCGGTCAGGGTCATCATGTCGAGTTTCCCGGCGACCACGTGGTAGGTGAGGACGTGAGTCAGGGTCGCCTTGTTGGCGGGTTTGAGCAGGGTATCGACAGTCCCGGCCGGCAGGGCGGCGAAGGCCGAGTTGACCGGGGCGAACACGGTGAACGGACCTTTGCCCTTGAGGGTGTCCACCAGGCCTGCGGCTTTCACGGCGGCGACCAGGGTGGTGTGGTCGGCGGAGTTCACCGCGTTATCGATGATGTCCTTGCTCGGCATCATGCTCTGGCCGCCGACAATGACCGCGTGGCCCGTGTCTGCCGCTTGCACAGTGTTCAGGACGAATCCGCCGCCAAGGGCCAGGGTCAGCAGGCTGGCAATCAACGGCGTTTTGATCGAAGTGCGTTTCATGGTGATGATCCTCGTGCAGGGAATCGGCCAGGAATGTCTGTCCGTGCTTGATATACGCGGGCGGGGCCAGACTGGATGCAGCGCCGGTCAATTCTTTTTCGACTGTTCGTCGGGGGCTCGCCAAGACTCGGAACAATCCCCTGGGATGCCAGTCCAACACACGGTTTTTCGCCGCCCATTGCCGGGCGGTTTTCATGGCCCATGAGGATGTCTGGATGAAGATTTCACGCGGTTTTGCACTGGCTTCGCTGATGTGCCTGGCGGCCAGTCCGGTCTTTGCTCAGTTCAGCCTGTTCGATGCGGCCAATGCTCTCTCCGGCGCGGAGGACGATGACGCCGCCGTGTCCGCGCCGACCGCTACGACCGCGCAGACCGCCGGTCTGCTGAGTGCGCTCAGCCAATTGAACGTGACGCCAGAACAAGCCATTGGCGGTGCCGGGGCGATGCTCGGTCTGGCGAAGAATCAATTGAGTTCGACCGACTACTCGGAGTTGTCCAAAAGCGTGCCCGGAATCGACTTACTGTCCGGTGGCGGTGGACTGGGTGTCCTCAGCGGCTTGCTTGGCTCGTCCGGTCAAGCGGCAGGTCTGGGCAACGTCTTGGGCAACCTGAATAACACCAACGACCTGAACAGTGCCTTCAACGCACTGGGCATGGACACTGGCATGATCGGCCTGTTTGCCCCCGTGCTTCTGCAATTTTTCGGTCAGCAGGGCGTCGGCGGGTCGCTGCTGACAAATCTGGGCGGGATCTGGGGCGCAGGCACCGGTACCTGATTCAGCGGCGCTCGGCGCGCAACGCGTCGATGCGCTGGTCCTTCTCGATCCAGAGCTGGTTGACCCAGTTCTGGATGGTTTCGCGAAACTGCGGGTCATTTTCGTAATCGCCCTGCCACAGCGCCGGGTCGAGTTCGCGGGTCTTGATGTCGATGATGACCCTCGGCACGTTGCCACTGAGCAAATCCCAGAACCCCGGAATCGTCTGCTGCGGATACACCACCGTCACATCAAGGACGGCGTCCAGCTGTTCGCCCATTGCCGCCAGAACAAACGCCACGCCGCCGGCCTTGGGCCGGAGCAGGTGGGTGAAGGGTGATTGCTGCTGGGCACGTTTCGCGGCGGTAAAGCGTGTGCCTTCCAGGTAATTGACCACCGTCACCGGCTGACGCTTGTACAACTCGCACGCCGCTTGGGTGATCTCCAGATCCTTGCCGGCCAGCTCAGGGTGCTTCGCCAGGAATGCCTTGGTGTAGCGTTTCATGAACGGATAATCCAGCGCCCACCACGCCAACCCCAGGAACGGCACCCAGATCAGCTCTTTCTTGAGGAAGAACTTGAAGAACGGCGTGCGGCGATTCAGTGTCTGGATCAGCGCCGGGATATCGACCCAGGATTGATGGTTGCTGATTACCAGATACGACGTGTCGACCCGCAGGTCATCGCCGCCACGGATGTCCCATTGCGTGGGGATGCACAGGCGGAAAATCAGCTTGTCGATTTCGGCCCAGGTCTCGGCGATCCCCATCACCGTCCATGAGGCGTAATCACGCAAGCGCCCGGGCAGGACCAGTTTGAGCAAGGCGAACACCATCAGCGGCCCGAACAGGACCAGGGTGTTGAGCAACAGCAGCAGGGTAACGAAACAGCCGGTGAGCAGGCGGCGCATAAATAACTCTTGAAAGCCTTTGGGCGCGCAATGATAAGCAGCTTCGGACGGCAGGCCAAATCGGTGACGACGAATGTTTCACCTTTTCGGCGGTATGCTTGAGCAGATTTGAACCTGTCAGGCATTTGTGGGGACTGTTCCGGCCTCTTCGCGGGCAAGCCCGCTCCCACAGTAGATTGGGGTGTACCCAAGGTTTGTGAACGACACGAAACCCTGTGGGAGCGTGGCTTGCCCGCGAAGCGATTTCAAGAACGAACGAATTGCTCACCCACGGTCTAAAATTCCGCTGCCCACTCCTCAAGGAAGCCCATTACGTGAAATCCCTCCTTGCACTGCTTTCCCTCGTGGCCCTGCCGGTCCTGGCCGCTGAGCCGACCCTGTACGGGCGCTACGAATACATCGCGCTGCCGGAAATCGGTGGCGAAGTCCTCAAGGCCAAGATGGACACCGGCGCCCTGACCGCGTCGCTGTCGGCCAAAGACATCGAAACCTTCACCCGCGATGGTGACGAGTGGGTACGCTTCCGCCTCGCCACCAAAGGCGCGAGCAACAAGGTCTACGAACATAAGGTCGCGCGGATCAGCAAGATCAAGACCCGCTCCGAAGAAGACGAGGACGACAACGAAGCGGTCGAACCCACCAAGCGTCCGGTGGTCGATCTGGAACTGTGCCTGGGCAACGTCAAGCGCACCGTTGAGGTCAACCTCACCGACCGCAGCAGCTTCAACTACCCATTGTTGATCGGTGCCAAAGCCTTGCGTGAGTTCGGCGCGGCGGTGAACCCGGCACGGCGCTTTACCGCGGACAAACCCGACTGCTGATTTCCAGTGGTCTCATTGACGTGACGTGAGCCTTGGGGCACCGTTCGCCCACTTAACTCCCGGGCTCGGACGCCATGCCTCATATCCTGATAGTCGAAGACGAAGCGGCGATTGCCGACACCCTGATTTTCGCCTTGCAGGGCGAGGGCTTCACCACCACCTGGCTGAGCCTTGGCGCCGCTGCGCTTGAGCATCAGCGCCAGACTCCGGCCGACCTGATCATTCTCGACATTGGTCTGCCGGACATCAGCGGCTTCGAGACCTGCAAGCAATTGCGGCGTTTCAGCGAAGTGCCGGTGATTTTCCTCAGCGCCCGTGATGCCGAAATCGATCGCGTCGTGGGCCTGGAAATCGGTGCCGACGATTACGTGGTCAAGCCGTTCAGCCCACGCGAAGTGGCGGCGCGGGTCCGGGCGATCCTCAAACGCATGGCGCCGCGCGCGACCGCCGAGGTTGCATCGGCGCTGTTTCGAATCGACAGCGAACGGGTGCAGATCAGCTACCGCGGTCAGCTTTTAACCCTGACCCGCCATGAGTTTCGTCTGCTGCAATGCCTGCTGGACCAACCCGAACGCGTCTTCAGTCGCGAGCAATTGCTCGATGCGCTGGGCGTCGCCGCTGATGCCGGGTACGAGCGCAGCATCGACAGCCACATCAAGAGCGTGCGCGCCAAACTGCGCCAGGTGAAAGCCGACGCGGAACCGATCCAGACCCATCGCGGCCTCGGCTACAGCTACAGCCCGGGGCGTAGCTGATGCCTCTGGGGATCCGGATTTTTCTCGTCTATGTGCTGTTTATCGGACTGACCGGTTACTTCGTGCTGAACACCGTGATGGAAGAAATCCGTCCCGGCGTGCGCCAGTCCACCGAAGAAACGCTGGTCGACACCGCAAACCTCATGGCCGAAATCCTGCGCGACGACTTCAAGGCCGGCACCCTGAATCAGAACCGCTGGCCCGAGCTGCTCAAGGCTTATGGCGAACGGCAACCGAAGGCGAGCATCTGGGGCTTGCCGAAGAATCAGGTCAACCACCGCATCTACGTCACCGATGCCAAGGGCGTTGTGGTGCTGGACTCCAGCGGTGTGGCAGTGGGGCAGGATTACTCGCGCTGGAACGACGTTTTACTGACCCTGCGGGGTGAATATGGCGCTCGTTCCAGCCGCAGCGATCCGGCCGATCCGAACTCCTCAGTGATGCACGTCGGCGCCCCGATTCGCGACAACGGCCAGATCATCGGCGTGGTCACCGTGGCCAAACCCAACAGTTCGTTGCAGCCATACGTTGATCGCACCGAACGGCGATTGCTTGCCTGGGGTGCCGGGCTGATCGGCCTCGGTCTGCTGTTCGGCGCGTTGTTGTCGTGGTGGTTGAGCGCGGCGCTGCGACGGCTGACGGCTTACGCTCAGGCAGTCAGCGAAGGCCGGCGGGTCGAGGTTCCGCACTACCGTGGCGGCGAACTGGAACAACTGGCGACAGCGGTGGAGCAGATGCGCACGCAGCTAGAAGGCAAAGCCTACGTCGAGCGTTACGTGCACACATTGACCCACGAACTGAAAAGCCCGCTGGCGGCCATTCGCGGCGCGGCGGAGTTGCTGCAAGGCGAGATGCCGCTGGCTCAGCAACAGCGTTTTGTCAGCAACATCGACAGCGAAAGCGCGCGGATGCAGCAGTTGATCGAGCGCCTGTTGAATCTGGCACTGGTCGAGCAACGCCAAGGGCTGGAAGAGCGGGTGGCGGTGCCGCTGGCGAAGTTGGTCGATGAATTACTGAGCGCCCAGGCAGCGCGCATCGAAGGTAAGCAGTTGCGCGTGGAACAAACTATTGCAGCGGATCTGGTGCTGACCGGTGAACCGTTCCTGTTGCGTCAGGCGCTGGGCAATCTGCTGGAGAATGCGTTGGATTTCACCCCGGCTCAGGGCTTGCTGCGATTCAGTGCCGAACGCATTGGGGAGCAAATTGAGTTCAGGTTGTTCAATCAGGCTGAGGCGATTCCCGACTATGCGTTACCGCGGTTGAGCGAACGCTTCTATTCATTGCCGCGGCCGGACAGCGGGCGCAAGAGCACGGGGTTGGGGCTCAACTTCGTTGAAGAAGTGGTCAAGTTGCATGGTGGAGCGGTGAGCATCGGTAATGTCGACGACGGCGTAGAGGTCATGTTGCATCTGCCTTAGCATCAGTCTCCACACACTCTCCACATTTCTCCCATAAATTACCCACACACCCATCCCAGACTCGCCCCATCCAAACAGGGAGAGTCCCATGAACCGCAGCCTGACCATAAAACTCGGGGCAATTGCCCTTCTGATTCTGTTGTTGCTGATCCCGCTCCTGATGATCAACGGCGTGATCCAGGACCGTCAGCAGCTGCGCGACGGTGTCCTCGAAGACATCGCCCGCAGTTCCAGCTACAGCCAGCAACTGAGCGGGCCGCTGATGGTGGTGCCGTATCGCAAAGTGGTGCGCACCTGGAAACTCAACGAGAAAACCAACGAGCGTTACCAGGAAGTGGGTGAAGAGCGCGGCCGTTTGTATTTCCTCCCGGAACGCTTCGAACTCGACGGCCAGGTCCAGACCGAACTGCGTTCCCGGGGCATTTATGAGGCGCGTCTGTTTCATGCGGACAACCGCATCAGCGGGCACTTTTCGGTCCCGGCTCAATTGGGTATCAAGGAGGATTTCGCCGATTACCAGTTCGACCAGCCGTTTTTGGCGGTCGGGATCAGCGACATTCGCGGCATCGAAAATGCCCTGAAACTCGAACTCAATGGCCAGAAACTCGACTTTGTTCCCGGTAGCCAAGTGGGCTGGTTGGGGGAGGGTGTGCATGTAACCCTGCCGGCGCTCGATGTGAAGCAAGCCACGGAACTGGCCTTTGGTTTCGACCTGCGTCTGCAAGGCACTGGCCAGTTGCAGATTCTTCCGGTGGGCAAGACCAGCAAAGTATCGCTGGCCGCCAATTGGCCGCATCCGAGTTTCATCGGCAACTACCTGCCGGCCCAGCGTGAAATCAGCGATCAGGGTTTCACCGCCAATTGGCAGACCTCGTTTTTCTCCACCAACCTGCAAGAAGCCTTGAGCAGCTGTGTGTCCGGCGGCGGTTGCGAAGCCTATACCGGCCGCAGTTTCGGCGTGAGCTTCATCGACCCGGTGGATCAGTACCTGAAGAGCGATCGGGCCATCAAATATGCGTTGCTGTTTATCGTCCTGACCTTCGCCGGTTTCTTCCTCTTCGAAGTGCTGAAAAGCCTGGCGGTACACCCGGTGCAATACGCGCTGGTGGGCGTGGCCCTGGCGTTTTTCTACCTGCTGTTGCTGTCGCTGTCCGAGCACATCGGCTTTGCCCTGGCGTACCTGTTGTCGGCGGGCAGCTGTGTGTTGTTGATCGGTTTTTATGTCTGCCATGTGCTGCGCAGCGTGCGTCACGGCTTGAGTTTTTCGGCGGGATTGGCGGCGTTGTATGGCTTGCTCTATGGCTTGCTGAGTGCCGAGGATTACGCGTTGTTGATGGGTTCGCTGCTGTTGTTCGGGTTGTTGGGCGTGTTTATGGTGCTGACCCGCAAGCTGGACTGGTATGGGATTGGGCAGAAGTCGGCCAAGCCGTTGGTGTTTGATATGGGAGCGGTGGAATGAGCCGGTCGTTGGGGTTGCGCGAGGATCAGCGGGAGGGCGAGGTGTTGGCGACGCTGATATTCGGGTTGTTTCCGTTAGATCCGGTGTGGTGCCATCGCGAGCAGGCTCGCTCCCACAAGGGATCTCCAGTGAACACAAAATTCGTGCACACAACCGATCAAATGTGGGAGCGAGCCTGCTCGCGAAGAGGCCCGGGCAACCAGTGAAAATCTAAACCTTGGGCATCGTCGCCAGCATCGAAGCCCGCTGACTCACCTCAAAGTACCAGTTCGCCAGCTTCGGATTCGTCGTGCGCCATTCCAGATCCGGATGGCGCAAATCCAGGTAACCCAACGCACAGGCAACACTGATCGCCGCGACATCGAAATGGCTGGTCAGCTCGGCAATCGCGTCCACTTCCAGCAATGCCAGGCCGCGACGAATCTTCTCGCGCTGGCCATCGAGCCACTCGTCCCAGTGTTTTTCCGGGGCACGCAGGGCGACTTCATAACGAATCAGCACCGCAGCGTCCATGATCCCGTCGGCGAGGGAGGCCAGGGTCAGGCGCCGCCAACGGGCCGAGCCGTTACGCGGGATCAGCGGGTTGCCGACGTGCTGGTGGTCGAGGTAATCGAGGATCACCCGGCTGTCATGGATGACGTTGCCATCGGCCAGGCGCAAGGCCGGGATTTTACCCAGCGGATTGTCTTCGTTGAGTATCAGGTCCGGGCTGACCGGCGTGAGCACGCAGTCTTGCAGCGCCACGCGGTCTTGTTGACCGGTTTCGTGCAGCAGCACCATGACTTTGCGAACGAAGGGCGACAACGGGTTGTGGAACAGGGTCATGCTGGGGGCGGACATGGCAGCGTCTCGGTGTGGGACAGTGCTGGGCAGCATAGCGCGTTGGTCCGAGAGCTCAAGATTAACCCATGTGGGAGCGAGCAAGCCCGCTCCCACAGGGTTTTAGTGGCGTTGCAGCAGGCCGCGCAGGGCGAGGATTGCGGGAATGCCCAGGCCAAGCCAGCTCAGGGCGTCCCACACGCCATCCCCCAGCAACGCGGCAAACAACCCCGCGGCGCTGAGCAGGGCGATTACCGTGGGGGTGGAGAACACCTTCCAGAAATTCGACTGCCTCGGCCTCATGCTGGACTCTCCACGCTCTTGAGCACCGGTTTCGCAGCTTTGCGCCGCACCACCCACAGGTAAACCCCGCTACCGAGGACGATGATGGTCAGTCCATCCAGCGTCGCCCAGAGGATCTTCATCGGCATGCCGCCGTAATCACCGAAGTGCAACGGTTGAGACATGCCCATGGCGTCCATGTACCAAGGGCGCTCGGCCACGGCGGTGACTTGCAGGGTACTGGCGTCGATCAGCACCGGTGTCAGCAGGTGCGAGGTCAGTTGGGTGCTGCCTTTCATGAACACCGCGTAATGGTGTTCGCTGGAGAAGCGTGTGCCGGGGAAGGCGATGAAGTCCGGCTGCATGCCCGGTGCGACCTCCTTGGCGATGTCGAGCAAACGGGTCGCGGGCGCCAGATGTGTCAGCGGCGGTGCGTCGCGATACGGCGCGACCATCGCGCTCAGACTGTCGTTGCGCCACGCGGCGATCAACAGGTCGGCGCAGGCGCTGATGACGCCGGTGACACCGACCACCAAGGCCCAGGTCAGCGTCACTACACCGATCAGGTTATGCAGATCGAGCCAACGCAGGCGGGTGGATTTGTCCTGGCGCACGGTGGCGAATTTCAAACGGCGCATGAACGGCAGGTACAGCACCGTCCCGGAGACAAGCGCCGCCACGAACAGAATGCCCATGAACGCCAGCAGCAACTTGCCCGGCAGACCGGCGAACATGTCCACGTGCAGGCGCAACATGATCATCATGAAGCCGCCATTGGCCGACGGCATCTCCAGCGCTTCGCCGGTACGGGCGTCGAGCATGAAGGTGTGAGACGAATTCGGTTCAGTGCCGGCGGTGGCCGCCATGATCGTAATCGCGGCGTTGGGCTCGTCTTCATCGAAGCCGAAATACTGCATGACCTCGCCGGGCCGATGCTTTTCAGCCGCTTGCACCAACTGCTGCAAATTCAGCTGTGGGGTGTCCGCCGGCATCGTCTTCAATTCAGCGGCATCGCCCAGCAAGTGGTCGATCTCGTGATGGAAGATCAATGGCAGGCCGGTCAGCGCGAGTATCAGCAGGAACACGGTGCAGATCAGGCTGGTCCAGGTGTGGACGAAGGACCAGCGGCGAATTGTTTTGCTTTTCATTTCATAGCCTTCAGAAATACCAAAGCCGTCCTCGAAGGACGGCCTGGGTATCAGGTGTGTCAGATCAAGCCGTTACCACTTGTAGCCGACGCTGGCCATTACGTTGCGGCGGTCGCCGTAATAGCAGTAAAAACCGTCGCAGGTCGAAATGTATTCTTTATCGAATACGTTGTTGGCATTGACGCTGAGACTGACACCCTTGAGCGTATTGTTCAGGCGGCCCAGGTCGTAATGGACTGCCGCGTCATAGACGGTGTAGGAACTGCTATGACCATCTGACGGGTCGCGTACGAAGCCCATACTGCCGATGGCGATGTTGTCGGTTTCGCCGATATAGCGCACGCCGAAGCCAATTCCAAAGCCATCCAGTACACCTGTATGCCACGTGTAGTCAGCCCATGCAGAAGCCTGGTTTTCCGGGGTCAGTGGTAGTGGGCGGTTTTTATCCAGAGGGTCGGTGACTTTAGTCATCTTGCTGTTGGCGTAGGTGTACGCGGCCGTCAATTTCAAGTTCTCGTTGACGTTACCGGTAGCTTCCAACTCGAACCCGCGCACATTGGCCTCACCCAGTGGGCGAGATACACCCAGGGTGTCACTCAGTACGATGTCCTTGCGGGTCAGGTCATAGGCAGCTGCGGTGAACAGGATGTCGCTGCCCGGAGGCTGGTACTTGATACCGATCTCATATTGTTTGCCAGTACCTGGACGGAAAGCCGCGCCATTGGCTCCACCGGCTTCTGCCTGGAAGGATTCGGCGTAGGAGATGTAAGGAGTAAAGCCGGAGTCGAACACGTAGCTAAGCGCCGCGTTGCCGGTGAAGGCGGTGTCGTCGCGAGTGTCCTTTGCATCGTTCATGTTGTAGAAGGTCGAGTCGGTGTGCAGCCAGTCCTGACGGCCGCCCAACGTCAGGCGCCAGTTATCCAGGGCCATCTGGTCCTGGAAGTACAGACCTGTGTCATGGGTCTTCTGGTTGTAATCATTGAACGCGGTGTAGCTGACGTTGCTGAAGTCCTGGCCGTAAATCGGGTTGATGATATTGCTGGTCGGCGCGCTGCCAAACAGCCATTTGTAATGGGTGTTGACGCGCTGGTGGTCCAGCCCCAGCAACACTGTGTGCTTGATCGAACCCGTGTCGAAATCCGCCTGGAAATTGTTATCCACGGCGAACTGGCTGATGTCTTCGTTGACGACGTTGGCACCTCGGGCCACGGTACCGTCGTCACTGACCGAACCAAAAAAACCGCCTGCGGTGATGCCTTGGAAGGACAGGTCGCTTTTGGTGTAGCGCAGATTCTGACGGAACTGCCAGACATCGTTCATCCGGTGCTCAAAGGCATATCCCAAAGCGTAATAGGTCTTGTCGTAGAACTCCCACTCCGGGTCACCGAGATTCTTGTGGTACTTCACTTCGCCTGCAGGCGTTGAAAGTTTGGTGCCCTGTAAAGGAAGAAACTGGCTGGTGATGCCTGTGTCGTCACGGTTGAACTGGCTGAGGAATGTCAGCTTGGTGTCGGGATCGATGTTCCATGTCAGGCTGGGGGCGATGTTGTAACGCTTGTCGTCGTTGTGCTCGATGGTTGTGTTGCTGTCTCGCACCACGCCGCTGACACGGTAAAGAAAACGCCCTTCATCATCGATGGGGCCGGTGCTGTCGAAGCTGATCTGCTTGCGCTGATAGCTGCCGATCTGCAATTGCACTTCGTTGCTGGCAATGTCTTCAGGGCGGCGGCTGACCATGTCGATCAAACCACCAGGCGGTGTCTGGCCGTAAACCGAGGACGCAGGGCCGCGCAGCAAGGCGACACGCTCCAGATCCCAGGTTTCCATCTTCGGCATGGTATAGGTGCCCTTGGGCAGGGGCAGTCCATCGAGGAATTGGGTGGGCTCAAAGCCACGAACCTTCAACCACTCGGCGCGGCTATCGCTGCCGTAGCTGCTGGCTACGACGCCGGGCATGTAACGAACTGCGTCATCGAGGTTTTGTACGGCGCGGTCTTGCATCTGTTCACGGGTGGCAACAGAAATTGACCGAGGTGCCTCCGCCAGTGCCGTATCGGTTTTAGTCCCGGCGGCCGTACGTTTTGCGAGGTAGCCTTGCACCGGACCCCAGGCGTTCTCGGTGTTTTCCGCGCCGATCACGCTGGTCACCGGCAGGGCCATCACGCCCTCGGGCACGGCCACCAGGCTGAAGGTGCCAGTGCTGCTTTGTTCCAGTTGCAGACCGCTGCCACGCAAGGCTTCGCGCAAGGCGCCGGCTGCGTCGAACTGGCCGTTGACCGGCGCCGAGGTCTTGCCTGCCGCCAGTGACGGGTTCAACGACAGCGCTAAACCAGCCTGGCTGGCGATCTGGTTCAGGGTGCTGGCCAATGGCGCGGTCGGCAGGTTGTAGGCGCGAACACTGGACGCCTGTTCAGCGGCCATCAGCTGACTGCTGGCCAGAGGGGCACTAAGGGCAATGGCAATCGCCAGCAAACTGGGGCGCAACACGGTGTCTAGCGAACGGGACATACAGCGGCTCCTGAATGGAAATATTTCTCAATTGCCTAGGTGCCGAACGAGAATTCAAAAGTGATAGGGCTGATTGAAAATAATTTAGATTCAGTAAACAAGTCAGGGTTTCGTGGTGAGGATGTTGGCCTCTTCGCGAGCAAGCCCGCTCCCACATCTATGGTTACCCCCTGGAGGAACTCGGTCGAATGTGGGAGCGGGCTTGCTCGCGAAGGCGGCCTATCAGGCGCAACACCTCTCAGGGTTTAGCTTCAGTCTTCGCCGCCACCGTCACCCACCACGGCGTGTGCTGTTCGATCTGCACCGGCAGGGTCGGCAGCAGGGCGCTCAGGGCCAGATCGGTGTCGTGTAGCGGGAAGCTGCCGGTGATTCGCAGGTCGGCGATTTCTGGCGCAACGCCAAGATGCCCGCGGCGATAACGACCGAGTTCATGGACCAGGTCCTCCAGCCGCGAGTTATCCACCACCAGCATGCCGCGGGTCCAGGCGTCGGCACCGAGGTTGAGCGCGACGATCGGCCCCAGGCCATTGCTGCGCATCAGGACTTGCTGGCCTTCACGCAGAATCTGCTCTTCAGGACTCGACTCGGGATGGGCCGCCACCGCCGATTTCAGCACGCTCAGGCGCGTACCTTCTTCTTCACGCTTGACCAGGAACCGCGTGCCCAGTGCACGCATGCTGCCTTCGCGGGTTTCGACGATAAACGGCCGAGCGTCGCCATGGCCGGTTTCGACGAGGATTTCCCCTTCCTGGAGGATGATCAGCCGTTGTTTTTCATCAAAACGCACATCCACGGCACTGTGGGTGTTGAGGTTGATCAGCGTGCCGTCGGTCAGGCGCAGGGTGCGTTGCTCACCGGTGGCGGTGCGCTGGTCGGCCAGCCAATAGTCGATCGGCAGATAACGATCACCGGCGAACAACGCCAACCCGATCACCGCGACGATGCTGGCCACGCCGCTGCCGAGTTTGCGCACGCGCCGGCGAATGCTTTCGCGCGATTGCAGTAAAGCAGTGCGAGCCGGGCCGCTGGCGACACTGAAGCGCTGGTCGAGCATGCCCAGTTGGCGCCAGGCCCGCGCATGTTCTTCGTGGGCGGCGTGCCATTTGGCGAACTCTTCGCGCTCCACCGGGTTGCCGGAGTCCAGGGACAATTGCCAGGCAATCGCGGCATCCAGCACCTGCGCCGAGACGGGTTTGGAGCTGACCGGACTCATACCGGCTCACCGTACAACGCGATGTAGCACTGACGAATGCCTTGGGCCAGATACTGACGCACCCGCGGTACTGACACACCCAGGCGCTCGGCGATTTCGGCGTGGCCGAGGCCGTCGAGACGGTTATAGAGAAACGCTGCGCGGGCTTTGCTTGAGAGCTTGCCGAGCAGGCGGTCGATGGCTTTGAGGTCTTCGAGGATCAGCTGCTGTTCCTCCACCGACGGTTGTTCACCGGCGGGGATCAGCATCAGTTCGGTGAGATAGGCCTGTTCCAGCGCGGCGCGGCGGAAATAGTCGAACAGCAGACCCTTGGCAATCGCCACCAGAAACGCGCGCGGTTCGCGCGGCTCCTTCAGTTCTTCACGACCCAGCAAACGCACGAAAGTGTCCTGACTCAGGTCTTCGGCCCGTTGCGGACAGGCCACATTGCGTCGCAGCCAGGCCAATAGCCAACCGCGATGGTCGCGATACAGCGCACCAACGAGCTCACTTTGAGGGCTTTGGACTGACGACACGCAGCATCACCGACTGGGAAGTATTAACTAACGAGAATTGTTCGCGATTGTGGCAGAGGCGGGGGAGGTAAGCAATTGGCGCTGGTCGGGTGGCCGCCAACGTCGGTGTATTGGCGCAAAACCCCTGTAGGAGCTGCCGAAGGCTGCGATCTTTTGACTTTGGATTTTAAGATCTAAAGATCGCAGCCTTCGGCAGCTCCTACAAAGGATTGTGGTGTCTTTTAGAAAGAAGGCGCTCGCTGTCTGCGCTTCCACTGATTCATCCGCTGCTGCAAATTCAACGGGCTATGAATCTGCATCTGCCGTGCCCGGCTGAACAAAATCAACGCCAGTTCAGCGGTGGCCAACGCATCGGCACTGGCATTGTGGCGCTCGAACACTTCCAGTTTGAACCAGTCGATCCACTGATCCAGCCCGGCATCGCGAATGTGCGCCTGAGGGCAAAGCAGCGGCGCGATATCAGCCACATCCAGAAATGGATGCTGCAACTTGTAACCCAGATGATTTTTCAGCGCGCGCCCGAGCATGTGCTGATCGAACGGTGCATGAAACGCCAGCACCGGGCTGTCGCCAACAAACTCCATGAATTCGACCAGCGCCTGCGCCGGATCACTGCCCGCGGCAATCGCACTCGGCCCCAGGCCATGGATCAACACGCTGGGAGCCAATTTCATGTCGGTGCATTGCAACGTGCGTTCGAACTGCTGGCTGAAATCGATCGCGCCGTCCTCGATCACTACCGCGCCGATGGACAACACTCGATCCTTGTTCAGGTTCAGCCCGGTGGTTTCCAGGTCGAGCACCACCCAGCGCTGTTCGCGCAGGCTGCATTCGCCCAGCTCTGCGGCCGAAGGCAAGCGTTGCAGACGTTGTTGAAGTTCGCAGGGAAGGCTGGGACCTGCCGGGCGCAGCCATGAAAACAGGCTCATAGCTGATACCGCAGGGCCAGGCTGCTTTGCAGGCGTTGTGCCTGGCGCAGGGATTCACGCAGGATCCGTCGATCCAGATGATTGAGGCTGTCCGGATCGACCCGGTTGGAGTAGGGCAAGTTCTCCCGGGTCTGTAGCTGATGTTGCTGCATGCGGGCTTGCTGGATGAAGTGATAGGCCTCTTCGTACGCCGCACCGTCCAGCCGTTCGATGACTTCTTTGTCCACCAGTTGGCGGAAGCGCTCCAGCGTGTTGTTCGCCTCGATCCCATGGGCCAAGGCGAGCAGTCGGGCACCGTCGACAAACGGCGTCAGCCCCTGGACTTTTAAGTCCAGAGTGGCTTTCTCGCCATTTTTGCGAGCCAGTACGAACTCACGGAAACGTCCTACGGGCGGACGGTTACGCAGGGCGTTCTCGGCCATCATCCGTTGGAACAGTCGGTTGTCATTCACTTGATCGAGAATGCCCTGGCGCAGCTGCTCGCAGCCTTGCTCGTCGCCCCAGACCACCCGCAAGTCGAAATAAATGCTCGAACCCAGCAGGTTCTCCGGCGTTGCCTCGCGGATAAACGCCGCAAAACGTCGCGACCATTCGGCCCGGGACAGACACAGCTCCGGGTTGCCGGCCATGATATTGCCCTTGCACAGGGTGAAACCGCAGAGCGCCAGGCTCTGGTTGATCTGCTGGGCAATGGGCAGCAACTTGCCGCGAATCTCGGCGGCGTGGGCTGCGTCCCGGGCTTCGAACAGAATGCCGTTGTCCTGATCGGTGTGCAGCGTCTGTTCGCGACGGCCTTCGCTACCGAAGCACAGCCAGCTGAACGGAATGCCGGGGTCACCTTTCTCGGCGAGGGTCAGTTCGATCACCCGGCACACGGTGTGGTCGTTGAGCAAGGTGATGATGTGCGTGATCTGGGTTGAAGAGGCACCGTGGGCCAGCATGCGTTCCACCAGTTGGCCGATCTCGCCGCGCATCGCGACCAGATTTTCCACCTTCTGGGCGCTGCGGATAGTCCGCGCCAGGTGCACCAGGTCGACCCGTTGCAGGGAAAACAGGTCACGTTCCGAGACCACGCCGCACAGGCGATGATCCTTGACCAGGCAGACGTGGGCGATGTGCCGTTCGGTCATGGCAATCGCCGCATCGAAGGCGCTGTGATCCGGCGACAGGAAAAACGGCGCCTGGGTCATGTGGCGCTCGATGGCTTCGTTGAAATCGTTAGTGCCGTCGGCCACCACATGGCGCAGGTCGCGCAGGGTGAAAATCCCCAGCGGCGCTTTATGTTCGTCGACCACCACAATGCTGCCGACCTGCTGCCCGTGCATCAGGGTCACGGCTTCACGCAGCGGCGTGGTCGGGCTGCAGGTCACCGGGTGGCGCATGGCCAATTCACCCAGGCGGGTATTGAGCGAGTACTGGGTGCCGAGGGTTTCCACGGCTTTTTGCTGGACTTGCTGGTTGACCTGATCCAGCAGGCTGCTCACGCCGCGTAGGGCAAAGTCGCGAAACGCGTTGGAAAGTGCGAACAGTTTGATGAACGCCAGCTTGTTCAGCTGTAGGCAAAAGGTGTCTTCGGAGGCCAGATGCTCAGTACGCGTCGCGCGCTCACCCAGCAGCGCGGCGAGGGGGAAACACTCGCCGGTGGTGATTTCGAAGGTGGTTTCGGTGCCGCCCTTGGCCGTATGGGGGCGTTCACCCACGACCCGGCCTTGCTTGACGATGTAGAAATGCTCAACCGGGCCGTCGGCGGGCTTGAGGATGCTCTCGCCGGGCGCATAAAAACGCAGCTGACACTGCTCGACCAGGTACGCCAGGTGGGCCTGTTCCATTTGATTGAAGGGCGGGAAGCGCTGAAGGAATTGCAACGTGCCCTGGATGTTCTGCAACACCGCGGTTTTCCCGGCCTGTGTGAAGGCGTCCTCTTTACTCATAACCATTACCGCAGTCTTTTTTGAATTGTTGTTGTCGGATGACTGAGCCATGGTCGGCCCCTGCGCGCGGGGTGCCCATTGGACGTAAGTCTAGGTAGGCAGTAAGGGTGTCGATATTTGGGAAATGTCCGACGCAAGAGTGGGAAAAACCTCCTACATTGGCTATAGGAAACTTTTCCGACGAAGTGCACATTGAAGGTGTGCTTAGCGATGTCTGACGGATGTGCTAGGGAATAGAAATGAAAACGTAGAGTAAGCCATGTCCGACCACGATATTTTGAGTGACGCGGAGCGCAAGGCGCTGAGTGACGTCATGCTGGAACCTGACCTGCCGCCGCAGCGGGTGCTGATCGTCGACGACGATAAAGATGCGCGCGAGTTGCTGTCGGAGATTCTGGCGCTGGACGGGGTGCGCTGCATGACTGCCGCCAGTGGCGAAACCGCACTCAAGATGTTGGAGACGATGCCCTCGATTGGCCTGGTGATCACCGATCTGCGGATGGGCAATGTCGATGGTCTGGACCTGATCCGCCAGGTCCGTGAATCCGTTCGGGCAGCAATGCCGTTCATCATCGTTTCCGGTGACGCCGACGTGAAAGATGCGATCGCTGCGATGCACTTGAGCGTGGTCGACTTCCTGCTCAAGCCTATCGATACCGGCAAGCTGTTGGAGCTGGTCAAACATGAGTTGGGAATGGATGTGTAGGAACCGATTTGAAACAAAAAAGCCCTGATCTTTCGATCAGGGCTTTTTTTTGTCCGGCGTCAGCGCTTAGTTACAGGCCATTGGCAGCCTTGAACTCGCGGCGACGACGGTGCAGGACCGGCTCGGTGTAGCCGTTCGGCTGCTTCGTGCCTTCGACCACCAGTTCGATGGCCGCCTGGAAGGCGATGTTGCTGTCGAAGTTCGGCGCCAATGGACGGTACAGCGGGTCATTGGCGTTTTGACGGTCAACCACGGGCGCCATGCGCTTGAGGCTTTCCATGACCTGATCTTCGGTGACGATGCCGTGACGCAACCAGTTGGCGATGTGCTGGCTGGAAATACGCAGCGTTGCACGGTCTTCCATCAGGCCGACGTCATTGATGTCCGGCACTTTCGAGCAACCGACGCCTTGGTCGATCCAGCGCACCACATAACCGAGAATGCCCTGGGCGTTGTTGTCCAGTTCGTTCTTGATCTGTTCTGCAGTCCACTGCGGGTTCACCGCCAATGGGATGGTCAGGATGTCGTCCACCGAAGCGCGAGCACGTTTGGCCAGTTCGGCCTGACGGGCAAACACATCGACCTTGTGGTAGTGCAGCGCATGCAGCGCAGCAGCGGTCGGCGATGGAACCCAGGCAGTGTTGGCGCCGGCCATCGGGTGAGCGATTTTCTGTTCGAGCATCGCTGCCATCAGGTCCGGCATGGCCCACATGCCTTTACCGATCTGGGCGCGACCTTGCAGGCCGGTGCTCAAACCGATATCGACGTTCCAGTTCTCATAGGCGCCGATCCACTTCTCAGCCTTCATATCCGCCTTGCGCACCATCGGGCCGGCTTCCATGGAGGTGTGGATTTCATCGCCGGTACGGTCGAGGAAACCGGTGTTGATGAACACTACACGCTCGCTGGCAGCCTTGATGCAGGCCTTGAGGTTGACCGTGGTACGGCGTTCCTCGTCCATGATCCCGACTTTCAGCGTGTTGCGCGGCAGACCGAGTACTTCTTCGATGCGACCGAACAGCTCGTTGGAGAACGCCGCTTCTTCCGGACCGTGCATCTTCGGCTTCACGATGTAGACCGAGCCAGTGCGGCTGTTCTTACGTGAGTTGTTACCGTTGAGGCTGTGGATCGCCGCGAGGCTGGTGACCAGACCGTCGAGGATGCCTTCCGGCACTTCGTTGCCATCCTTATCGAGGATCGCGTCGATGGTCATCAGGTGACCGACGTTGCGCACGAACAACAGCGAACGACCATGCAGGCTCAGTTCTTTACCATCGACGCCGGTATAAGTGCGATCGGCGTTCATGGTGCGGGTAAAGGTCTGACCACCCTTGGAGACTTCTTCCGACAGATCGCCCTTCATCAGGCCGAGCCAGTTGCGGTAGATCACCACTTTGTCATCGGCATCGACGGCGGCGACGGAGTCTTCGCAGTCCATGATGGTGGTCAGCGCGGCTTCCATCAGGATGTCTTTGAGGCCGGCAGGGTCGGTCTGGCCGACCGGGGTGCTGGCATCGATCTGGATTTCGAAGTGCAGGCCGTTGTTTTTCAGCAGGATCGCGGTCGGTGCGGCTGTATCGCCGTGGAAACCGATCAGCTGTGCATCGTTGCGCAGGCCGGTATTGCTGCCGCCTTTAAGGGCCACCACCAGTTTGCCGTCAACGATCTTGTAGCCGGTGGAATCGACGTGAGTGCCGGCAGCCAATGGTGCCGCTTCGTCGAGGAAGGCACGGGCGAAGGCGATGACCTTGTCGCCGCGAACCTTGTTGTAGCCTTTGCCTTTTTCCGCGCCGTCAGCTTCGCTGATGGCATCGGTGCCGTAGAGCGCGTCATACAGCGAACCCCAACGGGCGTTCGAGGCATTGAGCGCGAAACGGGCGTTCATCACCGGAACCACAAGCTGTGGACCGGCCATGCGGGCGATTTCGTCATCGACGTTTTGCGTCGTTGCCTGGAAATCGGCCGCTTCTGGCAGCAGATAACCGATGTCTTGCAAGAAGGCTTTATAGGCCACGGCGTCGTGTGATTGACCGGCACGGGATTGGTGCCAGCCATCGATACGAGCCTGGAAATCATCGCGTTTGGCGAGTAGGGCTTTGTTCTTCGGCGCCAGGTCATGAATGACCTTATCGGCACCGGCCCAGAACTTATCGGCGGTGAGGCCGGTACCGGGAATGGCTTCGTTGTTCACGAAGTCGAACAGGACTTTGGCGACCTGCAGGCCACCGACTTGAACGTGTTCAGTCATTGCTTGCCTCACTCTGCTCAGCTATTTCGCTTTTCAGCTCTTCAATTTAACAATGAAGCCTCTGGCATTTAAACCACAAACCTTTTGACCAGTACATGCCATTGCGGGCGGCTGGGTTATGACCAATCAACGGCGTTGAGGCCTTGCTGACGGGGCTTTCAGGGTTGTGGCTGCACCTGCGGCAGACATCGATCCAGCGTTATGTAGTGCGCGCTGCGGCATACTACATGATGAATTGCGCTTGTGAAAATTAGACTAATTACGTCGTTCTGCGACGCCATGACGCATTGCAGTCACGTCGGGGAACGGGATGTTCTCAAAAAACCATTGGATTGTTCCAGTTAAATATAAAAACTTGTACACATAATCTTCATTGCCCTGCTATGGGGCTTTGGTTTTCTGACACGCCGAGCCGATTCCCGGCCCTTGCCTATACTTGCTTTTCTATAACAAAAGTCATGACAAGAGGGCTGCGCCATGGACCACCTCGTACTCACTGTTTTCGCTCCGGACAAGCCAGGGCAGGTCGAGCGCATTGCCCAATGCATCGCCGAGCACGGCGGCAACTGGCTGGAGAGCCGCATGTCGCGCATGGCCGGGCAGTTCGCCGGGATTCTTCGGGTGGGCGTGCCGGCCGAGGCCTACGATGAATTGGTCGATGCCCTACAGGCATTGTCCGCCCATGGCATTCGCGTGCTGATTGCCGAAAGCGGCATCGAGCAATCCTGCACCTGGAAACCGATAGCCATGGAATTGGTGGGCAATGACCGCCCCGGGATCGTGCGAGACATCACCCGTCTGCTGAGCGAGCAGGGCGTGAATCTGGAAAGGTTGGTCACCGAAGTACGTCCGGCGCCGATGAGCAGCGAACCTTTGTTCCACGCTGAAGCGATTCTGGCAGTGCCGCTGACGCTGTCCCTGGACGTGCTGCAATCGCGCCTGGAAACCCTGGCGGACGATTTGATGGTCGAATTGGTGCTGCGCAGTGACCCCTGAAAAGGTTATCCAAGTTATACGTGCACCTGCCTGTGGATAACCTGTAGAGACAGCCCGCCAGGCCACGTCGGCGGGGGCTCTTCAGGATCTGATCAAAAAACCAGCAGTTTCAGAGACTTGCGCACAAACGCCGGGGATCACGTTGTGGATAACCTTGGGAAGGATCGATGCAAGCCACGGGAGCCGTGGCTTGCAGAGGTTTGGGTGTTTTTTGATCAGCGGCGGCGTCGCAGACTTATCCACGCATCGACGCTGTAAACCGCCAGGCCCGCCCAGATAAAGATGAACGCTACCAATGTGCTTGACGACAAATGTTCGCCAAACAGCAGGACGGCCTGCAACAGCACCAGCGTCGGCGCCAGGTATTGGAGGAATCCCAGCGTGGTGTAGGGCAAATGCCGTGCAGCGGCGTTGAAACACACCAGCGGCACCAGCGTCACGGGACCGGCGGCCACCAGCCACCAGGCTTCGGATGTGGTCCAGAATTCGGGCTGAGCGCTGGTGGCCGTCTGATTGAATAGCAGCCAGGCAATCGCAATCGGCACCAGCATCCAGGTTTCCACCACCAGCCCAGGCAACGCCTTGACCGGTGCCTGCTTGCGGATCAGTCCGTAAAAACCGAAGGTCAGCGCCAGCACCAGGGACACCCACGGCAGACTGCCGACTTGCCAGACCTGCTGCGCGACGCCGACCGCCGCCAGGCCAACCGCCAGCCATTGCATGCGCCGCAGTCGTTCGCCAAGGATCAGCATGCCCAACAGAACGTTCACCAGCGGGTTGATGTAGTAACCGAGACTGGCTTCCAGCATGCGCCCGTTGTTCACCGACCAGACGTAGGTCAGCCAGTTGGCCGCGATCAACGTGCCGCTCAGGGCCAGGATCGCCAGGCGTTTCGGGTTATCACGCAACTCGCGCCACCAGCCCGGATGTTTCCACACCATCAGCAGCAAGGCGCCGAACAGCGCGGACCAAAGCACTCGGTGGATGATGATTTCTACGGCCGGCACCGAGGCGATGGCTTTGAAGTAGATGGGGAAAAGGCCCCAGATGATGTAGGCACTCAGGCCCAGGATGTACCCGCGACGCGGGTTGGCAGCTTGCATGCAGAATCCTTGCTTAGGCAGCTAACAAAGAGGGGATTGTAAGGAGGTTGTATAGATGTGTCGTGTCTGAAAGCAAAAGATCGCAGCCTTCGGCAGCTCCTACAGAGGAATTGCGTACACCTGTAGGAGCTGCCGAAGGCTGCGATCTTTTGCTCTTGAATTTAAAAAAGCTTCAATGGCTCTTCATTGAGCGCCGCCAGTTGTTCGCGCAACGCCAACACCTGATCGCCCCAATACCGCTCGGTACCAAACCACGGAAAACTGTGCGGGAACGCCGGGTCGTCCCAGCGGCGGGCGAGCCAGGCGCTGTAGTGCATCAGGCGCAAGGCGCGCAGCGGTTCGATCAACGCCAGTTCCCGCGGATCGAAGTCGTGGAACTCGCTGTAGCCGTCCATCAATTCCGACAACTGACCGAGACATTCCTGACGATCACCCGCCAGCATCATCCAGATGTCCTGCACTGCCGGGCCCATGCGGCAGTCGTCGAGGTCGACGATGTGGAACATCTCGTCGCGGCACATCATGTTGCCGGGATGGCAGTCGCCGTGCATGCGGATGTTCTTGTGCGGCGTGGCCTTGTAGACCTCTTCCACCCGTTTGAGCAGGTCTCGGGCCACGGACTCGTAGGCCGGCAGCAGACTTTTGGGTACGAAATTGCCTTCGAGCAATGTCGTCAGCGAGTCATGACCGAAGTTCTTCACCCCCAGCGCTTCACGGTGCTCGAACGGTTTTGTAGTGCCGACGGCGTGCAAGCGACCGAGCAGTTGCCCCAGGCGATACAGCTGATCGAGATTGCCCGGCTCCGGCGCACGGCCGCCACGGCGGGGGAACAGGGTGAAACGGAAACCGTTGTGTTCGTGCAGGCTGGCACCGTTGTGAATCATCGGCGCGACCACCGGTACGTCGCACTCGGCGAGTTCGAAGGTGAATTGGTGTTCTTCGAGAATCGCTTCATTGGTCCAGCGCTGCGGACGGTAGAACTTGGCGATCAGCGGCTCGGAGTCTTCGATACCGACCTGATAGACACGGTTCTCGTAGCTGTTGAGCGCCAGAATGCGCGCGTCGCTGAGAAAGCCGATGCTTTCGACGGCATCGAGCACGAGGTCTGGGGTGAGGGTTGCAAACGGGTGGGCCATGCTGACTCCTGCGCGCAGCAGGCTGCCGCGTCCGGCCAAGCATGGTAGCGCAGACGGGGCTTCTTTAGGGGTTGGGCTTGAGATGAGTGTTGTCTGAGCTGACGCCTTCGCGAGCAAGCCCGCTCCCACAGTGGATCTTCAGTGTGAATGCAAATTGCGGCACACCTTAGATCTAATGTGGGAGCGGGCTTGCTCGCGAAGGGGCCTTGTCAGGCGCCGACGACCCCGCCATCTTCCCGTGAAATCGCCATCACCGAAGACCGCGGCTTGCCATTAGGCAGATGCTCAGGGAACGTCGACCCACCGTTTTCCCCCGGATGCTGAATCCCGACAAACAGGGTTTTCTGGTCTGGCGAGAAGCTGATTCCCGTCACTTCGCAGCCCACTGGCCCGACCATGAAACGACGTATTTCCCCGGTGACCGGATCAGCGCAGAGCATCTGATTGTTGCCCATGCCCGCGAAGTCGCCGGCGTTGCTCGAATCACCATCGGTGAGAATCCACAACCTTCCGGCCTTGTCGAAACCCAAGCCGTCCGGGCTGTTGAACATGTTCTGCGGGGTGATGTTCGAGGAGCCGCCCTTCGGCGTACCGGCGTGAACACCCGGGTTGCCGGCGACCACAAACAGGTCCCAGGAAAAGCTCTTGGCACCGTGATCGTCACGGTCAGTGCGCCAGCGCAGAATCTGTCCGTAGACGTTCTTCTCGCGCGGGTTCGGTCCGCCCACCGGTTGGCCATCCTCGCCACGCTTGGCGTTGTTGGTCAGCGTGCAATAGACCTGACCATCCTTGGGGCTGACGACGATCCACTCCGGGCGGTCCATGCGCGTGGCCTTCACCACGCTGGCCGCGAGGCGCGCGTGAATCAACACTTCGGCCTGGTCGGCGAAACCGCTGCTGGCGTCGATGCCGTTTTTGCCGTGGGTCAGTTCGACCCATTCGCCCTGGCCTTTCGGATGATCGGCGTTGCCGTCGCCCGCGTCGAAGCGCGCCACGTACAAGGTGCCATGGTCCAGCAGGTCGCGGTTGGCCTTGGGGGTTTTGTGGTTGATCTTGTCGCGGCTGACGAATTTGTAGATGAACTCACCACGTTCATCGTCGCCCATGTACACCACCGCGTGACCGTCACTGGTTTCGGCCAGGGCGGCGTTTTCATGTTTGAAGCGGCCCAGCGCGGTGCGTTTGACCGGCGTCGATTGCGGGTCGAACGGGTCGATCTCCACGACCCAACCGTGACGGTTGAGTTCGTTGGGGTTTTTCGCCAGGTCGAAGCGCTCGTCGTGTGGGTGCCAGTTGATCTCTTTGCTGGCGGCCACCACGCCGTAGCGTTTCTGTGCAGCATCGAATTTCTGTTCGGCATTGCTGCTGCCGAAGCAATCGGTGAAGTTCTCTTCGCAGGTCAGATACGTGCCCCACGGCGTCTTGCCGTTGGCGCAGTTCTGGAAGGTGCCGAGAACGTTCTTGCCGTGCGGGTCGGCGCTGGTTTTCAGCAACGCGTGGCCGGCGGCCGGGCCGCTCAGGCTGATCGGTGCGTTGCCGTGAATGCGTCGGTTGTAGCGCGAGCCCTGGACGAAATGCCACTGGCCGTTCTTGCGCTGCACTTCGATCACCGACACGCCTTCACAGGCCAATGCCTTGCGCACGTCAGCAGCCGATTGCGGCATGCCGCCGTGGGCGTAGAGGTAGCGATAGTTGGTGTATTCGTTGTTGATCGCCATCAGCGCCCGGTTGTTGTCACCGGGAAACTCAAACAGACTCATGCCGTCGTTGTTGTCGCCGAACTGGACTTCCTGATGTTCGGCGGAGCCGTTGCCACTCGGGTCGAATGCCGGGCCGTTCTTCTGCAGGGGCTGGCCCCAACTGATCAATACCGAAGATTTGTAACCTGGCGGCAGGGTGATGGCGTCGTTGGTGGCGGCGGGAATACTGTCAAAACCCAACAGTTTGCTGGAGCCGGCGCTGACGCTGGCGGCCAGCACGCTGCGGCTCAGCAGGTTGCCACCCAGGAACATCGCTGCACCGCAAAGGGCGCCGGCGCTGATGAAGCCTCGGCGGCTGAGGCCGACCATGTTCTCGAGGTCGGTGGATTGGTTGTCTTCTAATAGGCTCACATCAGGCTCCCTGCGGGTTTTTGCAGTCACCTTAATGAGCGTTAATGACACTTGTGTTTCAAAGCGGTGTACCGAGCAAAACGTTGGAGGGTGCGAACTGCACCAGCACCGGTTTATCAGCGGCGAGGCCGAGGGTTCTCAAGTGCAGCGGTTCGGCCAGCGCGCAGAGTGTCTGGCCATTGGGCAGGCCGATGCGCACTTCGCTGGGGCCGTCCTCGGCGTCGAGAATTTCCTCGATGATGCCCTTCAGGCAATTATTGCCGGGTGTTGCCCCTTGATCGATGCCCAGCAACTCCAGCCAGCCGGCCTTGATCAGTGCGACCACTTCGGTACCGGTTTCGAGTTCCAGACGCAGGGTGCTGTCGTGAGTGATCTGCGCATCGATGCTCAAGCCTTCGGCCAGTTCAAGGCGAATCCGGTCGTTATGCCCTTGGTTATCAATCGCCACAACCTTGCCATGCAGTTGATTGCGCGCGCTGGTTCTGAGCATCAGTCGGCCGAGCAGGTCGAGATCGCTGGCATCTTCGGCGGCTTCCAGCACCTGAGCCTGTAAAGCTTGCAGCTTTTGATACAGGCGCAATACGCGCTCGCCTTCGCTGGAGAGTTTGGCGCCGCCGCCGCCCTTGCCGCCGACACTGCGCTCCACCAACGGTTTTTGCGCGAGGTTGTTCAACTCATCGATGGCGTCCCAGGCCGCTTTGTAGCTCAGCCCCGCGCTTTTCGCGGCACGGGTGATCGAGCCCTGTTCGGCGATGTGTTGCAGCAACGCGATGCGCTGTGGACGACGGACGATGTGCTGGGACAACAACGTAGGCAAGGACATGGCAAGACGCTTTGGGCTGTGACAATTAAGAAGACGTTGGCCGCTTGGGCTGCGGGAGTCAAGTCAGGCGGTAATCCCTGTGGGAGCGAGCCTGCTCGCGATGGCGGTCTGACATTCAGAATTAAAGTCGTCTGACACACTGCTATCGCGAGCAGGCTCGCTCCCACGCTGAATGCATTCAATCAGGCTACGTCACCCGGTTTGGGTGTGCGGGCCAGGCAGTAGACGTCAACCCGTGCCGCGCCGGCGTCCATCAACAGACGAGCCAATGCTTGCGCCGTGGCGCCGGTGGTCAACACATCGTCCACCAATGCTAAACGACGACCCTTGATGCACGCCTCGGGCGTCAGGGCGAAGGCGTTGCGCAGGTTCTTTTTGCGGGCCTCGGCATTCAGGTCCTGTTGGGCGCTGGTGTCCTGAGTCCTCAGCAACAGCGTTTCATCGCACGGAATGTCGAGGTTGGCGCTGAGCCAGCGGGCGAGCATTGCGGCCTGGTTGAAACCCCGTTGGCGCAGGCGCTTGGTGGCCAGTGGCACCGGGATGAGCGCGTCGGGTCGATTCAGGTCTTCATCGAAGCGATGTTGCAGGAACTGAGCGAGAAGCTCGGCAAGCAGGCGACCAAACGGCCACTTCGCAGAGTGTTTGAAGCGCGTGATCAGCGTGTCCACCGGAAAACTGTAAGTCCAGGGCGTAGCGACCCGTTCAAAGGCTGGCGGCTGTTTCAAACATTGGCCACAGGTCAGGCCAGCAGTGGGCAACGGCAGAGCGCAGGTTTGGCATTGATCGCCCAGCCAGGGCAACTCCGTTTCACAGGCCATGCAGAGGGGGGTGCATTCATCGGCGGGTTCTGAACAGAGCAAACAGAGTTGTTCGTTTTTTAACCAGATGTAAACCGGTCCTTCGTATCGTGGTTGACAGCGCATGAGTCTTCCTTAAATATGCCGAACATCCGTGTCGCGTCTGTGGGTATTCCATTCCCCAGTCGCTTGCCAAGCATAAAACAAAGGAAACGCCCATGAGCGCCAGCACCACTGCAACCCTGCGTCATGACTGGTCTTTGGCCGAAGTCAAAGCACTCTTCGTTCAGCCATTCAATGACCTGTTGTTCCAGGCGCAGACGGTGCACCGCGCGCATTTCGACGCCAACCGGGTCCAGGTGTCGACGCTGCTGTCGATCAAGACCGGTGCCTGCCCGGAAGATTGCAAATATTGTCCGCAGTCCGGTCACTACAACACCGGCCTGGAAAAAGAAAAACTGATGGAAGTGCAGAAGGTCCTCGAAGAGGCCGCTCGCGCCAAGGCCATCGGTTCGACCCGTTTCTGCATGGGCGCGGCGTGGAAACATCCATCGGCCAAAGACATGCCTTACGTGCTGGAAATGGTCAAAGGCGTGAAAGCCATGGGTCTGGAAACCTGCATGACCCTCGGCCGTCTCGATCAGGACCAGACCGTTGCGCTGGCCGACGCCGGCCTCGACTACTACAACCACAACCTCGATACCTCGCCGGAGTTCTACGGCAGCATCATCACCACCCGCACTTACGGCGAGCGCCTGCAGACCCTGGCCTACGTGCGTGAGTCGGGGATGAAGATCTGCTCCGGCGGCATCCTCGGCATGGGCGAGTCGCTTGATGACCGCGCCAATCTGCTGATCCAGCTGGCCAACCTGCCAGAGCACCCAGAGTCGGTGCCGATCAACATGCTGGTGAAAGTCGCCGGTACGCCGCTGGAAAATGCTGACGATATCGACCCGTTCGACTTCATCCGCATGCTCGCTGTCGCACGTATCCTGATGCCGCAATCCCACGTGCGCCTGTCCGCTGGCCGCGAAGCGATGAACGAGCAGATGCAGGCCCTGGCGTTCTTCGCCGGTGCCAACTCGATTTTCTACGGCGAAAAACTGCTGACCACCGCGAACCCGCAGGCCGACAAGGACATGCAACTGTTCTCGCGCCTGGGCATCCTGCCGGAAGCGCGCGAAGAGCACGCAGATGAAGTGCATCAAGCTGCAATCGAACAAGCGCTGGTTGAGCAGAAGAGCAGCGAGCAGTTCTATAACGCCGCTGTTTGAAGCCTCCACCGATTCCTCTGAAGGAATGCAAAACACTGTGGGAGCGAGCATGCTCGCGATAGCGATCTGTCAGTCGATATTTAAGTCGAATGTGTCGCCGCATTCGCGAGCAAGCTCGCTCCCACAGGTTCTGCGACATCGCTTCTGAATTCTGATCCACGAGGCCTGCATGTCTTTCGATCTCAGCGCGCGCCTTGCTGCCCGTCGTGCCGAAAATCTCTACCGCCAACGCCCATTGCTCGAAAGCCCCCAGGGCCCGGAAGTGGTGGTCGATGGTCGGCCGTTGCTGGCGTTCTGTAACAACGACTACCTGGGCCTGGCCAATCACCCGCAAGTGATCGAAGCCTGGCGCGCCGGTGCGACCCGTTGGGGCGTCGGCGGCGGGGCGTCGCATTTGGTTATCGGCCACAGCAGCCCACATCACGCGCTGGAAGAGGCCTTGGCCGATTTCACCGGTCGCCCGCGCGCGCTGTTGTTCACCACCGGTTACATGGCCAACCTCGGCGCGGTCACCGCGCTGATCGGGCAGGGCGATACGGTGCTGGAAGACCGGCTCAATCACGCGTCCCTGCTGGATGCGGGTCTGTTGTCCGGAGCGCGCTTCAATCGCTATCTGCACAACGACGCAGCGAGTCTGGCCAAGCGTCTTGAGAAGGCGACCGGCAATACTCTGGTGGTCACCGATGGTGTGTTCAGCATGGACGGCGACATTGCCGACCTGCCGGCGCTGGCTCGGGAAGCCAGGGCCAAAGGTGCCTGGTTGATGGTCGATGACGCTCACGGCTTTGGTCCGCTGGGCGCCACTGGTGGCGGGATCGTCGAGCATTTCGGCCTGAGCCAGGAAGACGTGCCGGTACTGGTCGGCACCCTCGGCAAGGCGTTCGGGACCGCCGGCGCTTTTGTGGCTGGCAGCGAAGAGCTGATCGAGAGCCTGATCCAGTTCGCCCGACCCTACATTTACACCACCAGCCAGCCGCCGGCGCTGGCCTGCGCGACGCTGAAAAGCCTCGAATTGCTGCGCACTGAACACTGGCGACGTGAGCATCTGAAGACGCTCATTGCCCAGTTCCGCCACGGTGCCGAACAAATCGGCCTGGAGTTGATGGACAGTTTCACACCGATCCAGCCGATCATGATCGGCGATGCCGGGCGCGCGGTTCGACTGTCGCAGATGCTGCGCGAACGCGGTCTGATGGTCACTGCGATCCGTCCACCGACCGTGCCCGCCGGCAGCGCCCGACTGCGAGTGACCCTGACCGCCGCGCACAGCGAGGCGCAGGTACAGCTATTGTTAAATGGACTGGCCGATTGTTTTCAACAACTGGGAACGGAGCCAAGCCATGCGTGATCGTCTGATTCTGCTGCCCGGCTGGGGTCTCGGCATTTCTCCCCTGGAGCCCTTGGCGGCAGCGTTACAAGGACTGGATGAACACTTGCGGGTCGAGATCGAACCGTTGCCGGAACTGGAATCGAGCGATCTTGAGGAGTGGCTCGATGAGCTGGATTCGACGGTGCCTCAGGACGCCTGGCTCGGCGGCTGGTCGCTCGGCGGCATGCTCGCTTCAGAGTTGGCAGCCCGGCGCGGTGATCGCTGCTGCGGCTTGCTGACCCTGGCGAGCAATCCTTCTTTTGTCGCCCATGAGCAATGGCCGAGCGCGATGCCTGCCGAGACCTTCGATGCGTTTCTGGCCGGCTGCAAGGCTGATCCGCGCATGACGTTGAAACGTTTCTCGCTGCTCTGCGCTCAGGGGGCCGAAGACCCGCGCGGGCTGTCTCGGCTGTTGCTCGGTGGCGCGCCACACACTTCGGCAGAGGTGCTGATGAGCGGCCTGGAGCTGCTCGCACAACTGGACACCCGACAGGCTTTGCAGGCGTTCCGCGGCCCGCAACTGCACTTGTTCGCCGGCCTCGATGGACTGGTTCCAGCCGAAGCGGCGGGCGACCTGCTGACATTGCTGCCGGATGTTGAAATTGGTCTGATCGAGCAGGCCAGTCACGCGTTTCTTCTGGAAGACCCTCACGGTGTGGCGGGGGCAATTCAGGCCTTTTTGCATGAGTCCGGTGATGACTGATCTATCCCTTCCCAACCTGCCCGGCGGCTTGCCCGACAAACGCCAGGTGGCGGCATCTTTTTCCCGTGCGGCGGCCAGCTACGACAGCGTGGCCGAATTGCAGCGCGACGTTGGCAGTGAGTTGTCGAGTCGTTTGCCAGAGGACTTTGTGCCGGGTGTCTGGCTGGACCTGGGCTGCGGCACCGGGCATTTCAGTCGTGCATTGGGCGAGCGATTTCCCGCCAGTCACGGGCTGGCACTGGACATCGCCGAAGGCATGCTCAATCACGCCAGGCCGTTGGGTGGCGCAACGCATTTCATCGCCGGCGATGCAGAGCGGTTGCCCTTGCAGGATTCGACCTGCGATCTGATCTTCTCCAGCCTGGCGGTGCAGTGGTGTGCGGACTTCGCTTCGGTGCTCAGTGAGGCCCATCGCGTATTGAAACCTGGCGGCATTTTCGCGTTTGCTAGTCTGTGCGTGGGCACACTGTTAGAGCTGCGTGACAGCTGGCGTCAGGTGGATGGCAGGGTGCACGTCAACCGCTTCCGCGAGTTCGGGGTTTATCAACAGCTTTGCGCGGACAGTGGGTTGAGCGTCGTGAGTCTGGAAACCCGACCGCACGTGTTGCATTACCCGGATGTGCGCAGCCTGACCCATGAACTCAAGGCACTGGGTGCGCACAATTTGAACCCCGGTCGGCCGGGTGGTTTGACCGGCAGGGCGCGGATCCTCGGAATGATCGAGGCGTATGAGCAATTTCGTCAGGCCCAAGGCCTGCCGGCGACTTATCAAGTGGTCTACGCCGTGTTGGAGAAACCCTTATGAGCGCAGCCTATTTCATCACTGGCACTGACACCGATGTCGGCAAGACCACCATTGCAGCGGGTTTGTTGCACGCTGCGCGGTCGGCCGGTTTGAGCACGGCGGCGGGCAAGCCGGTCGCCTCCGGCTGCGATGTGACGCCCAAGGGCTTGCGCAATGCCGATGCGTTGGCGTTGCTGGCGGAATGTTCAGTGCCTTTGACTTATGCACAGGTCAACCCTATGGCGTTCGAACCGCCGATCGCACCGCATCTGGCAGCGCGGGAGGCCGGCGTGGCATTGACGGTGCAATCACTGTTGACGCCCATGCTGGAAATTCTCGATATGCAAGCGGACTTCACCTTGATCGAAGGTGCTGGAGGCTGGCGAGTGCCTTTGGCGGATCAGGACAATCTTTCGGACCTGGCGATGGCGCTGGATCTGCCGGTGATCCTGGTGGTGGGCGTGCGCCTGGGTTGTATCAACCATGCGCTGTTGACGGCTGAGGCGATTGCTCAGGACGGTTTGCAGTTGGCGGGGTGGGTGGCCAATATCATCGATCCAAAGACTTCGCGTCTGGAAGAAAATCTCGCGACACTTGCTGAGCGGATCCCGGCACCGTGCCTTGGGCGAGTGCCGAAACTCAAGTTGGTGACGGCTGAAGCGGTGGCGGAGCATCTGCAACTGGACTTACTGGACTGAGTTTTCTAACAGGGGTTTTAACTATGACAAGGCAGTGTGCCATTAGTGTTTTTGTCGGGCCTTTTGACGGTGGGTCTGGTTCAATGGCCGCAGTTGATCCTTTGTAGGACGAGTTCTCCCATGGAAATCTCAGGAAACACCGCTTTTTATGCCGGTCTGAGCACTATTCAGACAGGGCAGAACCGTGTCGATCAAGCCTCTGGCCAGATCGCCAACACGACGATCGAGCGTTCGGTCACCAGCCAGTCTTCCGAGGCTCAGGTTGATCGCCTGCGCTCGGTGGATCTCAGTCAGCAGTCGGATCTGGCCAGTAATATGGTCGAGATGTCCCAGGGGAAATTTCAGGTTGAACTGGGTGTCAAAGTCGCCAAGGCATCCGACGAAGTGCTCGGTACGTTGATCGATACTTTCGCCTGATCGCTTGGCTTAGCGACAAACCAATATTCTTTTAATGCGTACGCTCAATGGCTTGTGACCATTGAACGCATTTGTGTGGCTAATAAATCAGAATCAGGCCCCCAGACGGCCCGATACTCTTGGAAAGCGAGGCCCAATGGTAGTGGCCCCGGAACTGCCCGGAATAACAACTCGCCCTCCCGGTTGTATCGTCACATCGGTACAGTCACCGAAACTATAGTCGCTCCTAAAACTCTCTATTTCTCCGTTTTCGCTAACCCGTTCGTAAAATTCCCTGGTCGTGCCTTCGATGTTGCTTCTGCCCACGACCACAATTTTGCTGTCTGGTTGGATCGCAAGGGAGTGGAGGGACACATTGTCGTCAGGCATCACAAGAGGATTTCCCTTGTTGAAATGTTCATCAATCCTGCCGTCAGATTCGAGCCTGGCAAGTAACCCGTTTTGCAGGCCGTCAGGGTCGTATGTTGAGCCGGCGAGGATGATCTTGTCGTCATTCTGGATGGCAACTCCGGCGACAATATCGGGCCAGAGAAGCCCCTCAACCTGTGACTTTTTCCCTTTCTCGCCGGGCACCACAACATCGGCATAACCTGCTAGGCCAAAGGTATTGTCCAGAATGCCCTCAGCCGTGTAGCGAGCCACGGTCCGTGTTCTCTGTGGTTCACCTTTATATCTCCAACTGCCCGCCACGATAATGCTGCCATTACGTTGGATCTGGACGTGACAGGCATAGCTATCGTGCTCATGGAACTTGATATCGATGAACCCGCGGCCTTCGCCAAACAGCTTGTCAGGCTCGCCATCAGCTTGCAGACAAAACAGCCTGCTCAAAGGGCGCCCTGATTGAAGTTCGTAACTCGCTGCTATGAGTGTTTTTTGGCCTTTTTGCAGGCAGCCATCTACGAATTTGTACCTGATTCTACCGGGTGTCGCATCTTCTGGCCCTGTTGTAATGACTCTGCGACCAAACACCAGGTCGGGACTACCGCTGGAGTTAAAGCGAGTGACGGCGGGCCTCATTACTCCGGCTTTTAACGAGTCACCGATAACCAGGATTTTTCCATCTTCTTGCAGCAGAACGCGCATCGGTGCGGATTGATCGCCATCTTCGAAGTTCCTGGTCGTTTCCCCGAACGAGTCATCTTTAGCGCCGTCGACAAGGTAGCGCGATAGCCGAAAACGGTCGCCGATCTGTGAGGCAAGAATCAGTTTGCCGTCCTGATCAGAGGTGATTGAGTTTGCGGTGCCTCTTTCGCTGATCTCGATGCGGCCATCGATTGCGAAGGTACGGTCGAGATCGCCGGGTGTGCGAGGTTGACTGTTGTCACTTGGCTTCACTTCCATATCGTTTCTCCTGCGGCAAATATTCCCCCAGACCGCAGTAGCCCGAAGATGCGTCCGCTATAGTCAGTACACAGCTTTTGCACCGAGTCCGAACCTGTGAGAACTGACAGTTCGTCATTCTTTAGAAGCCAATAAACTTGCTTCAAGGGCCAGTGGCCGGGAGTTTCCATAGTCGACAGCCTCGCGCATGACGAACGGCAAAAGATCGGCGCTTGACAAGATTTGGGCGTAAACGTATGTTTCAAACAACTGTTTGACCGCCACAACAAATCAACGCGGTCGTTCATTCCCGGTTACATCAGCAGAGGTTTATCGCTATGCCTGACTACAAGGCCCCCTTGCGTGATATTCGCTTCGTTCGTGACGAACTGCTCGGCTACGAAGCGCACTATCAGAGCCTTCCGGCTTGCCAGGACGCAACTCCAGACATGGTTGACGCCATTCTCGAAGAAGGCGCCAAGTTTTGTGAGCAGGTGCTGGCTCCGCTGAACCGCGTGGGTGACACCGAAGGCTGCACCTGGAGCGAGTCCGGCGTTAAAACACCGACGGGCTTCAAAGAAGCCTACAAACAATTCGTCGAAGGCGGCTGGCCAAGCCTGGCTCATGACGTAGAGCACGGCGGCCAAGGCCTGCCGGAATCTCTGGGTCTGGCCGTCAGCGAAATGGTTGGCGAAGCCAACTGGTCGTGGGGCATGTACCCAGGCCTGTCACATGGCGCGATGAACACCATTTCCGAGCACGGCACGCCTGAGCAGCAAGAGGCTTACCTGACCAAACTGGTTTCTGGCGAATGGACCGGCACCATGTGCCTGACCGAACCGCACTGCGGCACCGACCTGGGCATGCTGCGCACCAAGGCCGAACCTCAGGCCGACGGTTCCTACAAAGTCTCCGGCACCAAAATCTTCATCTCGGCCGGTGAACACGACATGGCCGACAACATCGTCCACATCGTGCTGGCACGTCTGCCGGATGCGCCGGCGGGCACCAAAGGCATTTCGCTGTTCATCGTTCCCAAGTTCATGCCGAACGAAGACGGTTCGGTCGGCGCACGCAACGCTGTGACCTGTGGTTCCCTGGAACACAAGATGGGCATCCACGGTAACGCCACCTGCGTAATGAACTTCGACGCGGCCACCGGTTACCTGATCGGCCCGGCGAACAAAGGCCTGAACTGCATGTTCACCTTCATGAACACCGCACGTCTGGGCACTGCGTTGCAAGGCCTGGCCCACGCCGAGATCGGCTTCCAGGGCGGACTGAAATACGCTCGTGATCGTCTGCAAATGCGCTCCCTGACTGGCCCGAAAGCGCCGGAAAAAGCCGCTGACCCGATCATCGTTCACCCCGATGTACGTCGCATGCTGTTGACTATGAAGGCTTTCGCCGAAGGCAACCGTGCGATGGTTTACTTCACGGCCAAGCAAGTCGACATCGTCAAGTACGGCGTGGACGAAGAAGAGAAGAAGAAAGCCGACGCACTGCTGGCCTTCATGACTCCGATCGCTAAAGCCTTCATGACTGAAGTCGGTTTCGAATCTGCTAACCACGGCGTGCAAATCTACGGCGGCCACGGCTTCATCGCCGAGTGGGGCATGGAGCAGAACGTTCGCGACAGCCGCATTTCGATGCTGTACGAAGGCACCACCGGTATCCAGGCACTCGACTTGCTGGGCCGTAAAGTGCTGATGACTCAAGGCGAAGCCCTGAAAAGCTTCACCAAGATCGTCCACAAGTTCTGCCAGACCAACGAAGGCAACGAAGCGGTCAAAGAGTTCGTCGAGCCATTGGCTGCGCTGAACAAAGAGTGGGGCGAGCTGACCATGAAGGTCGGTATGGCTGCCATGAAAGACCGCGAAGAAGTCGGCGCAGCGTCGGTGGATTACCTGATGTACTCCGGTTACGCCTGCCTGGCTTACTTCTGGGCTGACATGGCGCGTCTGGCTGCCGAGAAATTGGCTGCCGGCACCACCGAAACGGCGTTCTACACCGCCAAGCTGCAGACTGCGCGCTTCTACTTCCAGCGCATCCTGCCGCGTACCCGCACTCACGTTGTCACCATGCTGTCGGGCGCTAGCAACCTGATGGACATGAAAGAAGAAGACTTCGCGCTGGGTTACTAAGTCCCACGCTGTCGCTTCATAAAGCCGCTGCTTCCTCGGGAGCAGCGGCTTTTTTGTGTGCGATATCTACGCGTAAATATTCCTGACTAAAACGTTAAGAAGAATGCCTTTGCTGCCGTTAAAGAGGGTGGCGATGTGACATGTCGCCCGAGGAAAAGGCACAATGCCATCCTTGTTTGCCGGGTCGGAGCTTTACCCTTGCCGCGTTCTTCCGCTGTACGTTTCAGCCATTTCCTGCCGTCATTACTGCTTTTGCTCGCGGGGCTGGCGGCTGCGTACGTGAAGGATCTGAACGTCTTTTTCACCTCACTGTTCAACGTGCTGCCAACCCTGGTGTTGTTGCTCGGCGGTGCTTACTGTGCGGTTTACCGACGTCAGCGTGAGCTGTTTCTGATGGTCACTGTGTACATCGCCTACTTCCTGCTCGACACCCAGACCGACTATTACCGCGACAACGGCAAGGTTCGAGAAGACGCCGCAGTGGTCTTCCATCTGTGCTGCCTGTTGCTGCCGTTGCTCTATGGCTTGTTCGCCGGCTGGCAGGAGCGCACCCACCTGTTCCAGGACATGGTGGCGCGCTTCGCCGTGTTGCTGGCCTTCGGTAGCGTGGCGTTGGGGTTGGAACAAAGTTACCCGCAGGCGCTGTTGATGTGGTTGTCGGAGATCCGTTGGCCAGCCTTGCATGGTGCCTGGATGAGCCTGATCCAGTTGTCTTATCCCGTGTTCATCGCCTCGTTTGTGTTACTGGCCTGGCAATACTGGCGTAACCCGAGACCCTTGCATGCCGCCCAACTGGTGGGCCTGCTCGGGTTGTTCTGGATGTTGCCGAAAACCTTCATCCTGCCGTTCACCCTGAACATCATGTGCAGTCAGGTGATGTTGATGATTGCCGCAGCGGTCGCCCATGAGGCCTATCAAATGGCCTTCCGCGACGAACTTACCGGCCTGCCGGGGCGCCGCGCCTTGAACGAGCGGATGCAGCGATTGGGGCGCAATTACGTGCTGGCGATGAGCGACGTCGATCACTTCAAGAAATTCAATGACACCCACGGTCACGATGTCGGCGATCAGGTATTGCGACTTGTCGCCAGCAAGCTGTCGAAAATCGGCGGAGGCGGTAGGGCGTATCGCTACGGCGGTGAAGAATTCGCCCTGGTGTTCGCAGGCAAGACCCTCGAAGAGTGCATGCCGCACCTGGAAGTCATCCGCGAATCCATCGCCACTTACAACATTCAACTGCGCAATCAGGACAGCCGTCCTCAGGACGACCAGCAAGGTCGTCAACGTCGCGCAGGCTCGGGCGCCTCAAGTGTGTCGGTCACCGTCAGCATCGGCGTGGCCGAGCGACTGGAGCAGCGTACCCCCGAGAAAGTGCTCAAGTCCGCGGACGAGGCGCTCTACAGTGCCAAGGGAGCGGGGCGAAACTGTGTGGTGGCGTTCGGTCAAAACCGTCGTGGCGCGGTGCGAATGGACGCCGCTACTGATTGAGTGATGATGGCGCATTCAGCGTCTGGACTGTGATTGTGAGGCCGGTTGCGCGGCAGTAGGTTTGGGGAATCTGCTGCCGGAGAAATGACCATGCCTGAGTACAAAGCTCCCCTGCGCGACATGCGCTTTCTGATCGACCACGTCTTCGATTTTCACAGCAACTACGCCGCGCTGGGCGCCACCGATGCCAGCCCGGACATGATCAATGCGATCCTCGAAGAAGGTGCAAAGTTCTGTGAGAACGTTCTCGCACCGCTGAACCGCAGCGGCGACGAAGAAGGCTGCCATTTCGACAATGGCGTGGTGACTACGCCTACAGGCTTCAAGCAGGCCTTCGCACAATACGTTGAAGGTGGCTGGCACGGTCTGGCAGCTGATCCGGTTTACGGTGGCCAGGGTTTGCCGAGCTCACTGAGGCTGGTGATCAGCGAAATGGTCGGCTCCAGCAACACCTCCTGGGGCATGTACCCCGGTCTGACTCACGGTGCAATGTCGGCGATCCACGCCCATGGCACTGAAGAACAGAAGCAGACTTACCTGAGCAAACTCACCGCAGGCCAATGGACCGGCACCATGTGCCTGACCGAAGCCCATTGCGGCACTGACCTGGGCATCATCAAAACCCGCGCCGTGCCTGCGGCTGACGGTAGCTATTCGATCTCCGGCAGCAAGATTTTCATCTCTGCCGGCGAGCACGATATGAGTGAAAACATCATTCACCTGGTGCTGGCGAAACTGCCGGACGCTCCGGCAGGCACCAAGGGCATTTCGCTGTTTATCGTTCCTAAATTCCTACCCAATGACGAGGGTGAGGCGGGAGAACGTAATGGCGTTTCCTGTGGCTCGATCGAACACAAAATGGGCATCAAGGCCTCGGCCACCTGCGTGCTGAACTTCGACGATGCCAAGGGCTTCTTGATCGGTGAGCCGAACAAGGGCCTGAACTGCATGTTCACCATGATGAACCACGCGCGGCTCGGCACCGGCATGCAGGGTTTGTGTCTGGGGGAGGCGAGCTTTCAAGGCGCAATCAAGTACGCCAATGATCGTCTGCAGATGCGCGCGCTGACCGGCCCGAAAGCGCCGGACAAACCAGCCGATCCGATCATTGTTCATCCTGACGTGCGCAGGATGTTACTGACCATGAAGGCCTTCAACGAAGGCAATCGGGCGCTGACTTACTTCACTGCGCAGTTGCTGGACGTGGCACATCTGAGTACGGATGAGACGGCGCGTCAGGATGCCGAAGACCTGCTGGCGTTCCTCACGCCGATCTGCAAAGCCTTCATGACCGATACCGGACTGGAAGTCACCAACCACGGCATGCAGGTGTTCGGTGGTCACGGATTCATCCGCGAATGGGGCATGGAGCAGTTGGTTCGTGACTGCCGCATCGCTCCGATCTACGAAGGCACCAACGGCATTCAGGCGCTGGACTTGCTTGGAAGAAAAGTCCTCGGCAGCCAAGGGAAATTGCTGCGAGGGTTCACCAAAATCGTTCACAAGTTCTGTGCGGCAAACGCCGGACATCCGCAACTCGCCAGCTACGTGGCGCATCTCAACGAGCTGAATCAGCAGTGGGGAGAGGTGACCACCAAGGTCGGCATGGCCGCGATGAAAAATCCGGATGAAGTCGGCGCGGCTTCGGTGGATTACCTGATGTACAGCGGTTACATCATCCTCGGCTATCTGTGGCTGCGCATGGCGCTGGTCGCTCAGGCGCAGCTCGATTCGGGCAGCGGCGATGCCGATTACTGCCAGGCAAAACTGGCAACCAGCGAGTTTTACTTCAAGCGTTTGCTGCCACGCACGGCGGCTCATCGGGCGGCCATCGAGGCGGGCAGCGATTGTCTGATGAACCTGCCTGCGGAGTTATTCGCACTATAGTGTTTCAAGCCGACGTAAAAGAGCCCGCCTGGTTGCGGGCTTCTTTAATGGTTCGTTCTTTAGTGACTAAAAATAACAAAACGGTCATGATCTGACCCTATGTGTCGTAAAAGTTGTTGGGTTACACTCGAACTCAACGAAAGCACCACTCCTACGAATCACCTGTTTAGATCTTGCGAGGTTTGCCATGGCTGACTACAAAGCGCCCCTGCGCGATATGCGCTTCGTCCTCAATGAAGTTTTCGAGGTCGCCAAACTCTGGGCCGAGCTGCCTGCGCTGGCCGAGACTGTCGACGCTGAAACGGTCGAAGCCATTCTCGAAGAAGCCGGCAAGGTCACCAGCAAAAGTATCGCGCCGCTGAGCCGTGCGGCTGATGAAGAAGGTTGCCATTGGGCGGACGGTGCCGTCACCACGCCGGCAGGTTTCCCACAGGCTTATCAGACTTATGCGCAAGGCGGTTGGGTCGGTGTCGGTGGCGATCCGACCTACGGCGGCATGGGCATGCCCAAGGCTGTGTCGGCTCAGGTCGAAGAAATGGTCAACTCCGCCAGCCTGTCGTTCGGTCTGTACCCGATGCTGACCGCGGGCGCCTGCCTGTCGATCAACGCCCACGCCAGCGAAGCGCTGAAAGCCGCCTACCTGCCGAACATGTACGCCGGCGTCTGGGCCGGCTCCATGTGCCTGACCGAGCCACACGCCGGGACTGACCTGGGGATCATCCGCACCAAGGCCGAGCCTCAGGCCGACGGGTCCTACAAAGTCAGCGGCACCAAGATCTTCATCACCGGCGGTGAGCACGACCTGACCGAGAACATCATTCATTTGGTACTGGCCAAACTGCCGGACGCACCGGCGGGGCCGAAAGGCATTTCGCTGTTCCTGGTGCCGAAGTTCATGGTCAATGCCGACGGCAGCCTCGGCGCGCGCAACCCGGCGACCTGCGGTTCGATCGAACACAAGATGGGCATCCAGGCGTCCGCGACCTGTGTGATGAACTTCGACGAGGCCGTGGGTTATCTGGTCGGCGAGCCGAACAAAGGCCTGGCGGCGATGTTCACCATGATGAACTACGAGCGTCTGGGGGTCGGTATCCAGGGCCTGGCCACCGGCGAGCGCTCTTACCAGAACGCCGTCGAATACGCCCGCGACCGTCTGCAAAGCCGTTCGCCGACCGGTGCGCAGAACAAGGACAAGGTCGCTGACCCGATCATCGTCCACCCGGACGTGCGTCGCATGCTGCTGACCATGAAAGCCTCGAACGAAGGCGGTCGTGCCTTCTCGACGTATGTGGCCATGCAACTCGACACCGCCAAGTTCAGCGAAGACGCCACCACCCGCAAACGCGCGGAAGATTTGGTGGCCTTGCTGACCCCGGTGGCCAAGGCGTTCCTGACCGACCTGGGTCTGGAAACCACGATTCACGGCCAGCAGGTGTTCGGTGGCCACGGTTACATCCGCGAGTGGGGCCAGGAGCAATTGGTCCGCGATGTGCGCATCACCCAGATCTACGAAGGCACCAACGGCATTCAGGCGCTGGACTTGGTCGGGCGCAAGATCGTCGGCACTGGCGGGGCGTTCTACAACCTGTTTGCCGACGAGATCCGTCATTTCACCGCGACTGCCAGTGCTGATCTGGCCGAGTTCACCAAGCCGCTGAACGATGCGGTAACTACCCTCGACGAACTGACCGCGTGGCTGCTCGATCGGGCGAAAAGCAACCCGAACGAAATCGGCGCTGCCTCGGTCGAGTATCTGCAAGCATTCGGTTACGTGTCGTATGCGTACATGTGGGCACTGATGGCCAAGGCGGCTTTTGGCAAAGAAGCGCAGGACGATTTCTACGCGAGCAAGTTGGGCACGGCGCGCTTCTATTTCGCCCGTCTGCTGCCGCGCATTCACTCGTTGAGCGCGTCGGTGAAGGCCGGTAGCGAGTCCTTGTTCCTGCTGGACGCAGGACAGTTCTGACAATGTAACGCTATGTAAGCATTCTCTTACATGACGTGCTGCTCATCTCCCATAGATGAAGATTGGATCCACAGCTAATCTACTTCACATGGACGTCGCGCAGGAAGCGCAAAGCAACAACACGGACACGTAGGATTCTGCCAGGACGGCGGAGTGAAATGGATGTCAGGGAAACAGTCTGCAAAGCCCCGCTTCGGCGGGGTTTTCTTTTGCCTGCAGAAAAGTGCTCAGTTCATCTCATCCAGTGTTGCCGGGCTGCTCAAACGCCCACCCGAGCCATTCATCACTTCTTCCAGCAACGTACGCAATAAAGCCAGCGAGGCCTGTTGTCTCTGCACATCCCGACACACCAATCCAACTTTCAGCGGCACCCTCGGCTCGCTCAATGGTTTCCACAACAGTTCCTTGTTGCCGTGTGCCTGTTGCGAGCGTCCGGGCAGCACCGTCGCCAGTCGCGTGTGCGGCAAACTGTCGAGAATCCCCGCCATGTTGTTCAGTTCTGCCTGTACCTGCGGACGTCGTCCCAGATTGGCCAGTTGTGCCTGCCAGATCTGCCGTACTTGAAACTCTTCACCCAGTAGCAACATTGGCAATTCGGCGGCCTGCCTCATCGAGACCTTCTTGAATTCCCGCAACGGGTGATCCGCCGGGATGACCAGGGTGAGCTCGTCTTCGTACAGCATCACGCCGTGCAATCCCGGCTGACGAGGTGGCAGATAGCTGATACCGATGTCCAGAGAACCGTTGAGCAAGCGCCGTTCGATTTCCAGCCCTGTCAGTTCATAAATCTGCACCACCAAATGCGGCTGCGCCTTGCGCACGCGTTCGAGCATCTGCGGCACCAGGCTGGTGTGGACAGTTTGCAATACGCCGATGGCCAACGTGCGCAGTGCCTGGCCCTTGAAGTTGCCTAAGGCTTCCCGTGCCCGCTGCAATCCATCCAGCAAGGGCAGGGCGTGGTTGTACAAAGTATGAGCAGCCAGGGTGGGCAGCAGACGTTTGCTGCTGCGTTCGAACAAGCTCACATCGAGGTTTTGTTCGAGGTGGCGGATCTGCTGGGACAGCGCCGGTTGGGAGATTGAAAGCCGCTCGGCAGCCCGGCCCACATGACCTTCTTCGTAGACCGCGACGAAATAACGCAGTTGCTTTAAATCCATAAGTAATGCTTATCGAAAATGCTGGGAAATCGAAATGGCTCAAGGCCTTGGCTGAGCCTAGTCTAACCGCATTCACAAGGCTTACAGGGCCACAGAGCGCGATGAATACCGTTTGCTTCGATGGTGTTTACATAGGTAAGGCAAAAAACCTCGCACGAGGTTTGATCAGATGAATTTATTCAACTTACGGCGCAATCCTCCCAGTCTTGATGACTTGGCCGTAGACGCTTTTTTGCCGTCCAAAGACGACGATCTTTCCAGCGAGTGCCTGATGCCCAGTGTCGAGCGACCGAAACAGATATTCGTGCGCGGCCAGGGTTCGTGGTTGTGGGACAGCGATGACCGCGCGTATCTGGATTTCTCACAGGGTGGCGGGGCCAATAGCCTCGGACACAGCCCTTCGGTACTGGTCAACGCCATTGCGACGCAAGCTCAGTCGCTGATCAATCCCGGTTTCGGCCTGCATAACCGCGGCATGCTCAATCTTGCTGAGCGCCTCTGCTCCAGCACCGGCAGTGATCAGGCGTACCTGCTCAACAGTGGCAGCGAAGCCTGTGAAGCCGCGATCAAACTGGCGCGCAAATGGGGCCAACGGCATCGCGGCGGGGCTTCGCGGATCATCGTTGCCAGAAACGGCTGCCATGGTCGTAGTCTGGGGACGATTTCGGCATCGGACAGTTCGAATCTGACTAACCGATTCGAGCCGTTGCTTCCGGGCTTCAGTCACGTGCCGTTCAATGATCTTTCGGCCTTGCATGCGGCCGTCGACGCCCAGACCGTGGCGATCATGCTCGAACCGATCCAGAGCGAAGCCGGGGTAATACCGGCCACCGAGCATTACCTCAAAGGGGTCGAGCGCCTGTGCCGTGAGCTGGGCATTCTGCTGATCTTTGACGAAGTGCAAACCGGTATCGGCCGTTGTGGCACTTTGCTCGCCGAACAATCCTACGACGTGCGGGCAGATATCGTCGTTCTCGGCAAAGGGCTGGGCGGTGGCGTGCCATTGGCAGCGTTGCTGGCGCGGGGCAAGGCCTGCTGTTTCGACATCGGCGAAGTGACAGGCACTCATCATGGCAATGCGCTGATGACGGCGGCCGGTCTAGCGGTACTCGACAGCGTGCAGGACAAGGGTTTTCTCGATCATGTCGGGGAAATCGGTCAGCACCTGTGCGAAGGGCTGCAGTGTTTGTCCCATCGCTATGGTCACGGCGAGTTGCGCGGGCTAGGACTGTTCTGGGGTCTTACCTTGTCCGACGAATCGGCTGACGCCGTCGTCAAAGCGGCGTTGTACGAAGGCTTGCTGCTCAACGCTCCGCAACCCGATTGCCTGCGCTTTACCCCGGCCCTGACCGTCAGCAAAACCAACATCGACGAAATGCTCCTGCGCCTGGCCCGCGCCTTCTCCCGCGTGCGCACTGCGCAACTGCAGTGCCGTAAAGGGATTGCCGTCTGATCAGACCCGCCCTACACGAATTCCCGAACCGTCTCGCGGTATAACGCATCGCCCCACGCCTGATTCTTTTGGCGTGGGGCGTTTTTTTGTCTCTGCGTTTCGCCGGAAAGGTTTCACTCTCGGACGTGATGGCACTGAACCCTGACGAACGGCAAAGGTCGATTAGCTGTAGGCTCACACGAGCCAACTTTAATCAGGAGCTGACCCCATGGACTTTATTCGCATCATCATCGCCATTCTGTTGCCGCCACTGGGTGTGTTTCTGCAAGTCGGTTTCGCCGGGGCGTTCTGGCTGAATATTCTGTTGACGCTGTGCGGTTACATCCCCGGGATCGTGCATGCGGTGTACATCATCGCCAAGCGCTGAAATCATCGGCGTCAGGTAGATCGCTTTCGCGAGCAAGCCCGCTCCCACATTCGACCGTATTCCCCTGGGAGGACTCGGTCAGTGTGGGAGCGGGCTTGCTCGCGAAAGGGGCACCGCAATTTCCGCACTCAGCGCGATCTTCAGCCCGCCAATTCCACCACCCTTCCATAAAACAACCACTCCTGTTCCAGCGCATGGGCCTGATTGCCGGCCTTGCGAAAGCCATGGCGTTCGTCGGCGTAGTAATGCGCTTCAACCAGAATGCCGTTGTCCTGTAACGCCGTGACCATGTCGCGGGTCTGTTGCGGCACCACCACGGCGTCCAGTTCACCCTGGAAGAAAATCACCGGAACACGGATGTTGCCCGCGTGCAGCAACGGCGTTCGAGCGGTGTAGCGTTCGGCATCCTGTACCGGATCACCAATCAGCCAATCCAGATAATCACCTTCGAATTTGTGGGTCGTCCGTCCCAGCGCCACAGGATCGCTGACGCCATACAGGCTGGCGCCGGCGCGGAAGACTGTGTGAAAGGCCAGCGCGCACAGTGTGGTGTAGCCGCCAGCACTGCCGCCGCGAATAAACGCCTTGTTGCCGTCGATCAGTCCGCGATCGGCGAGATGAGCGACGACGGCGCAGGCGTCCTCCACGTCCACTTCGCCCCAGCTCAAATGCAGCGCTTGTCGATAGGCCCGGCCGTAGCCACTGCTGCCGCGGTAGTTGAGGTCGGCCACGGCGAAGCCGCGTTGCGCCCAGTACTGGATACGCGGATCGAGCATCGGGTAGCAGGCCGACGTCGGGCCGCCGTGGATGAATACCACCAAAGGCGGTTTCGCATCACCGGTCATCGCTGGATAGAAGAAGCCGTGTGCCTCGCCCGAACCGCTCGGGTAGCGCAGGGTTTGCGGGACGCTGATCTGCTCGGCGGGCAACGGTGCAATACCGCCAGCCAGTGTTTTGACCTGCCGGGTCTGGCGGTCGATGGCAATGACTGCCGACGAACTGACTGGCGAAGCAGCGATGCAGTAAATGAACTGCTCATCCCGTGCGAGAGAACGGAAGCGGCTGTAATCGCCGGTGAAATCTTCACGGGCACCACCACAAAGACCCAGTTTGCCAAACCCGTCTTCGGTCCAGCTCGCCAGATAGCGGCCTTCGCTCAGCGGCAACCAGGTGCAGCCACCCAGCTGCCACGGCGCTGGCCCATGATCCGCTGCGGCACTCGGCAGCGGACTCAGACCGTCTGCCGATTCCACCCAAGGCTGCCAGTAGCCGCCGCGATCAGTCAGGCAAAACAGACGGCCGCTGGTATCGAATCTCGGTTGTTGCAGCGACTCCTCAGCGTCTTCGCCCGCCACGCAACGCGGCGGAGCAAAACGGCCGTCGTTCTGGCGTTCGGCAACCATCAGGCGGGTCGCGGTCCATGGCTGATCCGGGCGGCTCCACTCGATCCACGCCAGTCGTTGTGCGTCGGGACTCAACGTCGGCGCGGCGTAGAAGTCGGCGCCTTCGGCCAGCAGATGACGTACCCCGTCAACCAGATCGATAGCCACCAGACGATGCCGATCGCGGTTTTCTTCAACCGCCAATACCTGCCCGTTAGCGAACTGTAGATCGCCGTATCGGCATTCGCCTGAGCTCAGTAACTCAGGTGTCTCACCGGCCAGCGACTGCCGATACAGCTGTTGGTCCGCTTCGTTGACGAACACTGTCCCGTCATCGGTCAGACAGAACGCGCCGCCGCCATATTCGTACACCCGACTGCGCACACTGAAGCCCGCAGGCGTCAGGCAATGCGCCTGGCCGTCACGCCAATGCCAGATTCGGCAGGCGGCATCCTCGGGACGGTACTCGTTCCAGAACAAGCCGTGGCGGCCGACCTGCAACTCGGCGAAGTCGATGCCGGCCGCGACGGCCCTGGCAGCGCTGAAGGGTTCAGCTTTTAGCGATGAGTCGTGAATTTCGTTCATTGCGAAAGGCCAGTTGTTCAATGGTCTGGGTCGCGTGTTCGGCTTCTTCGCGAGCCTTGAGGATCACGCCGTGATGTTCCGATTTGCTGCACACCGGGTCGGCGTTGCTCGCGTCCCCCGTGAGCATGAATGCCTGGCAGCGACAGCCGCCGAAGTCTTTTTCTTTCTCGTCGCAGGAACGGCACGGCTCGGGCATCCAGTCGTAACCGCGAAAGCGGTTGAAGCCGAATGAGTCGTACCAGATGTGCTGCATGCTGTGGTCGCGCACGTTGGGAAACTGCACCGGCATCTGTCGGGCGCCGTGACAGGGCAGGGCGGTTCCGTCCGGCGTGACTGTCAGAAAAATACTGCCCCAGCCATTCATGCAGGCTTTCGGGCGCTCTTCGTAATAGTCCGGGGTGACGAAAATCAGCTTGCACGGATGCCCTTCGGCTTCGAGCTTGGCGCGGTATTCGTTGGTGATGCGTTCGGCGCGGACCAGTTGTTCCTTGGTCGGCAACAGACCGACCCGATTGAGCTGCGCCCAACCGTAGAACTGGCACGTGGCGAGTTCCACAAAGTCCGCCTCAAGGGCGATGCACAGCTCGATGATCCGGTCGATCTTGTCGATGTTGTGCCGATGGGTCACGAAGTTCAGCACCATCGGATAGCCGTGTGCTTTCACCGCGCGGGCCATTTCCAGCTTCTGGGCGAAGGCTTTTTTCGAGCCGGCCAGCAAGTTGTTCACTTGCTCGTCGCTGGCCTGAAAGCTGATCTGAATGTGGTCCAGGCCGGCCTTCTTGAAGTCGCTGATTTTCTGCTCGGTCAGGCCGATGCCGGAGGTGATCAGGTTGGTGTAGAAACCCAGCTTGCGCGCCTCGGTAATCAGCTCGGCGAGGTCCTGGCGCACCAGCGGTTCGCCGCCGGAAAAGCCCAACTGCGCCGCGCCCATCTCCCTCGCTTCGCGGAACACTTTGATCCACTGCTCGGTACTCAGCTCTTTGCCTTGCTCGGCGAAGTCCAGCGGGTTGGAGCAGTACGGGCATTGCAGCGGGCAGCGATAGGTCAGCTCGGCCAGCAGCCATAGCGGCAGGCCGATTTCCGGTTTGGGCGGTAACTTGTCTGACGCGCAATCAGGCAAGTTCGATCCAGTGCTGAGCACGGGCGACCTCCATGAATTGCTCGATGTCGTCACCGAGCTCGGGCACGCCGGGGAACTGTGCGTCCAGTTCGGCGATGATCGTTGCGACGTCACGCTCGCCATCGATCAAACCGCCGATCAGTGCGGCGCTTTCGTTGAGTTTGATCATGCCTTCCGGGTAGAGCAGCACATGACCTTTCTGCGCCGGTTCGTACTGGTAGCGGTAGCCCTGACGCCAGGTCGGGGTCCTGCTGCGATCAAAACTCATAAGGTGATTCCTTTATGCCAGACCCGTTGCTCGGTCACGCTGTGATACGGCGGGCGTTTCAGTTCGTAGGCCATGCTCATGGCATCGAGCATGCTCCAAAGAATGTCCAGTTTGAACTGGAGAATTTCCAGCATGCGCTCTTGGCCGGCCCGCGTCGTGTAGTGCTGCAAAGTGATCGCCAAGCCGTGTTCCACGTCGCGACGCGCCTGACCCAGACGCGTGCGGAAATACTCGTAACCAGCCGGATCGATCCACGGGTAATGCTGCGGCCAGCTGTCCAGCCGCGACTGGTGGATCTGCGGCGCAAACAGTTCGGTCAGCGAACTGCTGGCGGCTTCCTGCCAACTGGCACGGCGGGCGAAGTTGACGTAGGCATCGACGGCAAAACGCACGCCGGGTAGCACCAATTCCTGCGAGCGCAGCTGCTCCGGATCGAGGCCGACGGCCTGGCCCAGGCGCAGCCAGGCTTCGATGCCACCGTCTTCACCAGGGGCGCCGTCGTGGTCGAGCAAGCGCTGAATCCACTCACGACGAATCTCGCGGTCCGGGCAGTTGGCGAGGATTGCGGCGTCCTTGAGCGGGATGTTCACTTGATAATAGAAACGGTTGGCCACCCAGCCCTGGATCTGTTCGCGCGTTGCCCGGCCTTCATACATCGCCACGTGGTATGGGTGATGGATGTGGTAGTAGGCGCCCTTGGCGCGCAGGGCTGCTTCGAACTCGGCGGGGGACATTGCTGTGTCAGTCATTTCGGTTCTCCGGGAACAACCGTAGGTGTGTAGTGCTTGTGCCGGTCTCATCGCGAGCAAGCTCGCTTCCACAGTTGATCGCATTCCCCTGTGGGAGCCAGCCTGCTGGCGATAGACCGCGCAGCGGGCTCGATGTCCCTACAGCACAAGACTCATGCCGTCATACGCCACTTCAACATCACGCCGAGCCAGTTCTGCACGCTCTGGCGAATCCTCATCGAGAATCGGGTTGGTGTTGTTGATGTGGATAAGGACTTTGCGCTGGTTGGGCAGCTGTTCCAGCACTTCCAGCATGCCGCCGGGGCCGTTCTGCGCCAGGTGGCCCATTTCCCGGCCGGTGCGGGTGCCGACGCCACGGCGCTGCATTTCGTCGTCATCCCACATCGTGCCGTCCACCAGCAGACAATCGCTGCCCGCCATGATCTCCAGCAGCGGTGCGTCGACCTTGCCCAGGCCCGGTGCGTAGAACAGTTTGCCGCCGGTGTTGAGGTCTTCAACGATCAGGCCGATGTTGTCGCCCGGGTGCGGGTCGAAACGGTGGGGCGAGTACGGCGGTGCGGCGCTGCGCAACGGCAGCGGGGTGAAACGCAGGCTCGGGCAGGCCGGGATGGTGAAGCTGCGGTCCAGCTCGATCTGGTTCCAGGTCAGCCCGCCGTTCCAGTGGGTCAACATGGTGAACAGCGGGAAACCGGTGCTCAGGTCTTCGTGGACCATGTCGGTGCACCAGACCTGGTGCGGGCAACCTTCGCGCAGGCTGAGCAGGCCGGTGGTGTGGTCGATCTGGCTGTCCATCAGGATGATCGCGTTGATGCCGGTATCGCGCAGGGCGCGCCCCGGTTGCATCGGGGCGAAGCTCTGGAGCTGGGCGCGGATGTCCGGCGATGCGTTGCACAACACCCAGTTCACGCCGTTATCGGAAATTGCGATGGACGACTGGGTCCGCGCCTTGGCGTTCAGGCTGCCATCGCGAAAACCGGCGCAGTTCACGCAGTTGCAGTTCCACTGGGGGAAACCACCGCCGGCGGCGGAACCTAGAATCTGGACAAACATGGCCGCTCCATCATTCGAAAACTGAAAATAAAAACGCCTCGGCGAGCCGAGGCGTTGCACTGCGCTACAAAAAGATTAGCGGCTTGCGAAGTACATGGTGACTTCAAAGCCGATACGCAGGTCGGTGTAAGCAGGTTTGGACCAGGACATAGAAGCGCTCCTTCAGGTGATGGGACAGTTGAGATCTATACATATAGTCCACCTCCAGCCGGAGATGTTCAGATAGTTAGGTGGCTATGTTACTCAAAATTACAGGGCGATTGGCCGGGAATCTTTGAGAAAGCTAATTGCAGCACCGGTAATGATCATTTTGCCGCTTGCCAAGGCGAGCCCGGGCACGGTCCGCTGGCCAGACAGCGCCAACCGCCTTCGGCCTGATTCAGTCGTTGTACGGCGGCCAGTAGCGTTTCACGGTCGATCATCAGAATCGTCTGAGGTAGAAGCTCCAGATAATCCGACGAGCGGCCGGCCAGTTTGCCCTGCCAAAGCAGCTCGGCGGCCTGCGCATTGGGCAGCGCCGCGCTATCGAATTGATCGGCCAGTGCCTGGCGGTGGCCGATGAAGGTCTCGTGATCGATATCGTCGATCATCCCGGCCAATCCACGCAGGAAGTGTTCGATGTGTTCCAGCAGATCCAGAGGGGCGACGCTGGGTGATTGCACGCCGAACAACAATCCTGTCTGCCCATGGATCTGCCGCAGGGCGCTGAACACTGCATAGCCGAGCTGCAGTTCTACCCGCAGGCGTTGGTAAAACGGCGTCTGGCAGAGGTGAGCCAGCAAGCGCCAGGCGGCTTCGTCAGCGATGTCCGGGGTTGCGGTCGGACAGAAGAGCAACAAGGCATGTTCGCTGGACCCGGTATCGACCGCGCTCCACAGATGCTGCGCGTTTATCGGAGAGGGCGGCGTCAGTTGATTGTCCGCAATGCCAGGCACACGACTCAAGGCGAAGCCCATCGCCGCTTGCGTCTGGGCGGACAGGCCGGTCGCCAGACCATCCCAGCGTGCGCTCGACCAAAGCTGAGCCAAATCGTCCGAGTCGGCGGTGCGCACAAGGCAGTGATCGGGCAGCGCTTTAAGCAATTGTCGAATCGGCATCAACGCAACGATCGGCGGCTCTTCTTGCGAGAAATCGGCATCAGGGTTTGTCAGTTCTTTCAGCGCGTGCTCGAGGACGGTCGGCATCGGCTCCTGCAGTCCGGTCATTTTCAGCAGCCATTCATTGCCTGATGCGCTGAAGGAAAAGTCCACACCTGCCTGACGAGCGTCCTCACGCAATGGCTGAAGGCGGTTTTCCAGGCTTGTCTGAACGTTGCTGCGAGGTGCCGAGTCCAGACGCCAGCGCAGGTAAACGGCACCTTCGGCACTGTTATCGGGCAACGACTGACTGAACTGCATGGGCGAACGTTCACGACGACCGCGTGAGCGATCCTGGGCAAAGGTCCGCAAGCCTCGGTGTTTGCTGGTCTGGCCGCGGATCAGTCCTGCACTCGGTGCCGGTGCCTCGGCGCGTAAAAACGGATTAGGTGTTGGCAGTTGCCATTGGCCGGTGAAGTTATCCACAGCACCGATTTGTTTCAGGACTTCCTTGAGGGCTGCAACGCCCGATTCGGATAACCCGGCTTCGCGCTGTTCGCTGTCCCATCGGGCCAGTTGCAGGGCGCCGCTGACTTGCTGCTGACGCTGCAGCAGGGCGGCGTATTCTTCGCGCAAACCAGTCCAGGGTTGCTGCGAGGCAAAGAATCCAAGCCAATCCAGTAGCCGCCCGCGGATCCCGTCGGGCGTCGCGTTGGCAGACAACGTGAACTCGATGTGCAACAACGCCTGGCCGGCGAACTGATACAACGGCGCAGCTTTGAGGCTGTCAGCCAGCCCGCACTCTCGCAATTGCGCCAGCAGGCCACCGGGTTTCGCGGCGTTCAGCCAATGACACAGGAACGCCAGCGCCTCGGGCGATGAATCGGGCAACGCGTCGAAGGCAAACAGCAGATCCAGCCGACGTGCTCCTGCTTGTTGATAACTTTTGTCCGAAGAGTCCATCAGCGATGTAGGCGCCTGTTGCGGGACTTTTTCCCCTACGGGAATCGCAGCGCCAAAGCGCTGAGCCATCGCCCTCAACTCATCGAGACTCTGCGGCCCAGCCAAGCACAAGGTCATTTGCCCGGTCTGATAAAACCGCTGATAAAAATCCTGCAAGGCTTGCTGGAACTCAGGTTGCGGCACCGGCAGGCTGTAGCGGTTGCCGGCATGAAACGCCCGCAGTGGATGCGCCGCTGAAACACCATCGAACAACGCGAATTGCTGCTGAGCGGTCGTATCCCGCGACCAGGCGACAAATTCTGCGTGCAGCACTTCCCGTTCCCGCCGCTGATCGTCCAGATTCATACGCGGATGTGCGAGCATGTTCGACAGGCGCTCCAGTCCCCCGCTAAACGACTGAGGCGGTAGCTCGAAAAAGTAGTCCGTGGTGCGTTCGCTGGTCCGCGCATTCACCTGACCGCCATGACCCTGGACGTAGGCCATCAGTGCTTGGCTCGCAGGAAAACGCTCTGTACCGAGAAACAGCAGGTGTTCGAGAAAGTGCGCCAGCCCGGGCCAGGCCGCCGGCACGTCATGGCTGCCAGCAGCGACCCGCAACGCAGCAGCACTGCGCTTCAAATCGGGAACATGACGCAGCGTCACCCGAAGACCGTTCGCCAGGGTTTCAGTGTGAAGGTGGGGGTGATTCAGCGCAGGCATGAGCACTTCCAGAGCAGAGAAGCGCTAATGCTAGCGGATTACGGTGGATCAGCGCTTGTTCAGCTCGCCATAAAGCTCGGGACGGCGATCGAGGAAGTAGCGATTGGCGGCGCGGGAATCGACCATCAACTGACGGTCCAGCTCACCGACAATCAGTGCTTCATCCAGGCCCGCCTGGGCGATGCGGCTGCCATCCGGTGCGGCAATGCTGCTCTGGCCGCAATACTGGATCTCGCCTTCGTTACCGCAATAGTTGGCGTAAGCCACATAGCACTGGTTTTCGAAGGCTCGGGCGCGGACGGTGACGTCGGCAATGAAGTCGTAGGGAATCATGTTCGCCGTCGGCACCAGGATCAGCTCGGCGCCGGCCAGGGCCAGGCGTCGGGCGTTTTCCGGGAACTCCAGGTCGTAGCAGATCAGGAAGCCGAGCTTCCAGCCATTGAGTTCAACCAGCGGAAAGTCATCCGGCCCGGCGCTGAACATCGAGTGATCGAGGTCGCCGAACAGGTGAGTCTTGCGGTAGTTGCACAACCGTTCGCCATTGGCGTCGATCAGCTGCACGGCGTTGTAAATCTGACCGTCTTCGGTGCGCTCGGGGTAGCCATACAAAATGGCGATCCCGGCCGTCTTGGCGATGCGCGCGATCTGCTGCGCCGACTCACCGTTGTGCACCTCCGCCAGCACGCTGACGGCATCGAGGCCGATGTTGTAGCCGGTCAAAAACATCTCCGGCAGCACCAGCAAGTCCGCGCCCTTGGCTTCCAGCGCCAATTGATGCAGACGTTGCAGGTTGCCTGCGACATCCAGGGGCAGCGGTGGACATTGGTAAAGGGCTACGCGCATTTCGGATTCCTCTTACTCGGGCAGGGCGATCGGACCGATCTCGTTGAACACATCTCCTGGACCCGGGTTCTCGGCGTGAGTTTCACCGCCGAAGTGTTTCATGATGCCCCACACCGCATTGAGCGAGGTCTGCACCGCGCCTTCGACCCATGCAGGTGTCCACGAAACATCGTCACCAGCGATGAAAATCCCGCGCTGCTCGGCCGGCATGTCGGTCTGCATGAAGTGCGCGTACATGCGCTGGTTGTAGCGATAGTGACCGGGCAGGGCGCCTTTGAAAGCACCGAGGAAATGCGGGTCGGCTTCCCAGGACACGGTGATCGGATCGCCAATGATTCGCGCAGCGATGTCGACTTTCGGGTAGATCTTCTTCAACGCATCCAGCGCCAGTTTCACGCGTTTTTCCACGGGTTGCGGGAGCATTTTCAACGCGTCGCTCATCCACGAGTACGACAGGCAAATCACGCCCGGCTTGTCGTCGCCGTTGTCGAACAGGTAGGTGCCACGGGTCAGGCGATCGGTGAGGGTCATGCTCATCAAGTCGCGGCCGGTTTCCGGGTCCTTGTCTTTCCAGAATGGCCGATCGACCATCACGAAAGTTTTCGACGATTGCATGTAGCGGGTGCGGTCGAGGGCCATCCACATCTTTTGCGAGAAAAGGCTTTCGTCGCATTCGATCTGGGTGGTCAGCAGCCAGCTCTGGCACGTGGTCAGCACTGCTGCGTATTCGCGGGTGTCGCCCCAGTTATCGGTGACGGCAAAGCGCCCGTCTGCCGCGTGGGCAATTTTTTTCACGCCGGTACGCGGTGCGCCGTTGTGAAGCGAGCTGAGGCTGGTGCCTTCTGGCCAGTGCACGCAACGTTCCGGCACATGACGCCAGATCCCCAGCGGCACTTGTTCCACGCCGCCGACCACCAAGTGCTGGTGATCGTCGCAGTTGGTCATGACCACACGGAAGATTTCCAGCATCGAGTTCGGGAAGTCCGAGTCCCAGCCGCCGGTACCGAAACCAACTTGGCCAAACACTTCGCGGTGATGGAACGAGAGTTTGGCGAAAGCTTTGGAGGTGGCAACGAAGTCGTAGAAGGTGCGGTCGTCCCACAGCGGAACGAGGGTGTTCCACAGCTCTTTGAGGCGCGGCACATCGCGGTCGCGGATCGCTTGCTGGATGTCAGAGAACTGCGAACCGGCTTCCAGCGCATCGGCCCAGGCGTCGGCGACTTCCTGGAACAGTGCAGGAAGATCCGCCAGTTTCTGTGCGTAATGGGTCTGGCCTTCGAGGTCGATCACCGTGCTGCCCGAGGCAGGCGTCAGCGGGTTCGGGAAAGGCTTGGTTTCAAGGCCGAGCTTGTCGACGTAGTGATAAAACGCGGTGGACGACACCGGGAAACGCATGCCGCCGAGCTCGGCGATGATGCCTTCAGCGCCGTTGAATGCCTGGGAACGCAGACGGCCGCCCATTTTCGAGGCTTCGTAGACGACGGGTTTCAGGCCCAGTTTCATTAATTCGTACGCTGCCACCAGGCCTGCGATGCCGGCACCGACGATCGCTACTTCCGCGCCATGGTTGTGCGCAGGGATGCTGCCCAGGCCGGCCGGGTGCTCGATCCAGTCGTCGAAGGCGAAAGGAAAGTCCGGACCGAAAATGGTGACTGGTTTTTTACCGTCTGCAGGATGGCGATTGTTCTTGTTCATGGCTGACCTTGCTGGCGACCGGACGCGGCATGCGCGTCTGAGTATAGGAAAAGATGGCAGCCATTCTAGAGAGCGTAGAACACGTTAATAAGACGCAATGTGTCGTCGTTTTGCTTGTTAATGATGCAATTTGACGAGTGTGACGAACAGATTGGATTAAACCGGCTGCCCCCGATCAATCTTGCTGCTGAGAATGATCGAGGTCGTGGTCTTCTCCACCCCATCCACACTGCCGATCTGATCCAGCAACTGATCCAGCTGCTCAGGTGAATCGGTGCGCAACCACGCCACGTAATCAAATTCGCCACTGACCGCACACAACTGCTGCACCTGAGCCATCGCGCTGAGACGTCGCAACACTTCCTTTCCCGAGCGCGGTTGCACGGTGATCCCGACGTACGCCTGCAAGCCGCCATCCACGACACGTTGCCCCAAACGCACGCCGTAACCGGTGATCACCTTGGCTTTTTCCAGCCGGGCCAATCGCGAAGTGACGGTGGTGCGAGCAATGCCCAGTTGTCGCGCGAGCATGGCCACGCTCTCGCGGGCATTGATCTGCAGGGCTGCAATCAATTGGCGGTCGATTTCGTCAAGAACGGGCGGGCGGGTGTCAGGCAAAGGTCGTCTCCAGCGGTACAGATCAATGGGTTGGCATGTTACAGGCACATCTCGCACCGCGGATGTTTGATCTAGTCTTCAGTACCGTTCAGTCGATTTTCACCTGCGACAATTTGCCATAAGTAACTAGGTGGTACATTATTCCGCGCTTGTCACAAATGGGGAAAATTTCCGACATGAATAATTCTGGGGCTGCCGGCGGCGGCAAATGGTTGCTGTTGGGGCTGGGTGTCCTGATTGCGTTGATCGGGCTCGGCCTGGCCAGTGGCGGCGGCTATCTGGTCTCGCTCGGCGGTAGTGGGTATTTCCTGCTGATGGGCCTGGCGATGCTGGTTTCCGGGCTGATGATCGCCCGTCGTAAGCCGCAGGGGGCGTTGTTGTATGGCTTGGCGTTGATCCTTACTGCGATCTGGGCGGTGTGGGACACAGGTTTGGAATACTGGCCGTTGGTCTCGCGGGTGCTGACGTTTGCCGTGATCGGTCTGGTTGTCGCGCTGGTCTATCCAACGCTGGTGCGTGCTTCGGGCGCGACCGCGGGCCGTGGCGCTTACGGTCTGGCCGGCATTCTGGGCGTGGGTGTCGTCGCAACGCTGGCCTACATGTTCGTGCCGACCCACGTGGTCAAGGCCAGCAGTGAACCTGCGGTAACACCGGTCGCACCGGGCACCGAACAGAAAGACTGGGCCCATTGGGGCAATACCACCGCAGGGAACCGCTTTGCCGCGCTGGATCAGATCAACAAGGGCAACATCGACAAGCTGCAAGTCGCCTGGACCTTCCGCACCGGCGACATCCCGCAAAGTACTGGTGCTGGGGCTGAAGACCAGAACACGCCGCTGCAAATCGGCGACACGGTCTACACCTGCACCGCCTACGGCAAAGTCTTCGCCCTCGATGCCGACACCGGCGCCCAGCGCTGGAAGTTCGACCCGCAGGGCTCTGCGCCAAACTGGCAACGCTGCCGGGGTCTGGGGTACTCCGAAACTCCCGCACCTTTGGACAATCAGCTAACCGCTTGTACGAAACGTCTGTTTCTGCCGACCGGCGATGCGCGTCTGATCGCAATCAATGCTGAAACCGGCAAACCCTGTGAAGCCTTTGGCGACAAAGGCACCGTCGACCTGAAAACCGATATGGGCGAAGTGAAACCCGGCTACTACCAACAAACCTCGACCCCATTGGTCGCAGGTGACGTGGTAATCGTCGGTGGTCGCGTGGCTGATAACTATTCCACCGGCGAACCGCCAGGCGTAGTCCGTGCGTACGACGTGCGCAGTGGTGAACTGGTGTGGGCGTGGGATCCGGGCAATCCGAACACCACCAAACGTCCGCCAGCGGGTGAGACCTATACCCGTGGCACGCCGAACGTCTGGTCGGCCATGTCCTACGACGCCAAACTCGGCCTGGTTTACCTGCCAACCGGCAACGCCACCCCGGACTTTTTCGGCGGCCAACGTACGGAATTCGACGACAAGTGGAACTCGTCCATCGTCGCCATCGACGTGAAGACCGGTCAGGTACGCTGGCATTTCCAGACCACTCACCATGATCTGTGGGATTTCGACCTGCCTGCGCAACCGCTGCTGTACGACGTCCCTGACGAGAAGGGCGCAATGCAGCCGGCCTTGGCGCAAGTCACCAAGCAGGGCGAGATCTTCCTGCTCAACCGTGAAACCGGTGCGCCGATCGCACGCGTCGAAGAGCGCCCGGTGCCTCAGGGCAGCGTGCCTGGCGAACGCTACTCGCCGACCCAGCCGTTCTCGGTGGACATGCCGTCAATCGGCAACAAGACACTGACCGAGTCCGACATGTGGGGCGCGACACCGTTCGACCAGTTGATGTGCCGCATCCAGTTCAAAGGCATGCGCCACGAAGGCGTCTACACCCCGCCGGGCATGGACCGTGCGTTGCAATTCCCGGGCTCATTGGGCGGTATGAACTGGGGCAGCGTCTCGGTTGATCCGAACACAAATTACATGTTCGTCAACGACATGCGCCTGGGCCTGGCCAACTACATGATCCCGCGCAACAAGATCGCCGCCGGGGCCAGTGGTATCGAAATGGGCGTCGTGCCACAGGAAGGCACGCCGTTCGGTGCGATGCGCGAACGCTTCCTCTCCGCGGCCGGCATTCCGTGCCAGAAACCACCGTTCGGCACGATGTCCGCCATCGACCTAAAAACCCACAAACTGATGTGGCAAGTCCCGGTCGGCACCGTGCAAGACACCGGCCCGCTGGGCATCCGCATGCACCTGCCGATCCCGATCGGCATGCCGACCCTCGGCGCTTCCCTGGCCACCCAGTCGGGCTTGTTGTTCTTCGCCGGCACCCAGGACTTCTACCTGCGCGCCTTCGATACCGGCAACGGCAACGAAATCTGGAAAGCCCGCTTGCCCGTGGGTAGCCAGTCGGGTCCGATGACCTACGTTTCACCGAAATCCGGTAAGCAGTACATCCTGCTCACCGTTGGCGGTGCGCGTCAGTCAACGGATCGTGGGGACTACGTGATTGCGTATGCCTTGCCGAAGTAAAGGCTGAATCGCAGGTACGAAAAAGCCGCGCAATTGCGCGGCTTTTTCGTGGGTAGACAGCAACAGTCACTCGTAGTCGAATGCGACATCGAGGGATGCGAGGCGATGGAAATGAAGAACAAGATGCCTCCCGCTGTGCGGGAACATGCATTGCAGATTGCCAATCACGAAATGGCGCACTACGTCATGGCCCGAGCTTTGGGGTTTGAAACGGGCGGCGTGACCCTGACAGTGACCATGGACCTGCGGCATCAAGGCGGGGCGTCCATAAACTTGGCGCGGTCGATTTCGTCGATGGAAGCCATGAGGGAACATCTGGAAGCTCGGATGATGGTCCTGTTTGCTGGCGCTATGGGGCAGACATTAGCTTCAAAGCATTCGCCCAAAAAAAACGTCGATAAGTCGAAAGCGACAGCCATCCTCAAAGGAGAGCTTGGGGCGGAACAGGATTACGCAAAAATAAGGGAATTGCGGCATTTGCTGCGCAATATCGCCTACCCCGATACGGATCCGGCGTCGTCTGACCGCATCACGGCTGAGCTGAAAGAGATTACTGATCGTGTGTGGTTTCGGACTCAAAAAATCGTCGAGGCATTGGCCGATACGATTACCGGATTGGGAGGGGAGCTGGTAGATGACATGGTCATCGTGGAGCAGTGGGGTAGGGCGGCAGATACGTATGAAGTCGTATGGACGGGTGAAATGCTTGAACGGCTGCGATCAGTGCAGGCCATTCCTGCGTTAACTGTTGCTTCTGACTAGTTGAGGGTGATGTGCGCTTATGAAGATTGGAAGCCCCGAAAAGTCGGGGCGTATCTCAAGGAAGAGCTGCCGGTATTCTTCGGACTTCGCCGCAGTCCGAGCCGGTCACCGTGTCAGCACCTTCACCACATCATCAATCACTGCTTTGCTCATTGCCGTCAGATAGTGCGCGGCCCAGGCGTGGCGGTCGGTGTCTTTTGCGTAGGCGGCATCCACCGCAAGCGCTTTGGCTAGGAAAAGAAAATCAGAAGCCTGTGCCAGCGCGTCGCTGATAGGGACGCCGGCGCGGACGTTGAACAGCGCTTGATTCGAGCAATAAATCAACGGGGTGAAGCCGATGGTTTTCAGTTCTGAAGGCTCGGACGGGTTTGTTTTGGTCATGGTGTAGCTCCTAAGCTTGATGAGCTGCCACGTTCGTTTCCAAGCGAATGGGTGGCAGCTGTGCGCAGGTTGGAAACCGGGAGCCTAGGAAACCGGCACGTCCGAAGACGTCCCACGCACAGCCGCCATGACACAGGGATTGCAGCCGTAAAAACGTCTGCGGTCATGTGGGGGCGCGTTGTTGCTATTCGCTCGTCGGGTTTCCAAGCCCGATCGCTGAATGGTCAGCGACGTCCGGAGTGTCGGCGCTGATTGAAAACTGACCCACCCTGCCGATTGAAAATTGACCCAGGGCGGATTGCTGATTTTTGCATCAGCAATTGTGGATAAGCTTAGCAGTCGTGTCCCGGTGGAAGAGGCATTAAGCCCCACCGCATGTGGGCATGCGGCAGGGTATTTTCGGTGCTGATCAGAATAGCTCATCGTCCTCGATACCATCTTCGTCCTTGCGCTTTCGTTCACGTGATTTGATCTTTGTCTGCGCGGCCAGAGTGCTGTGTTGCAGGCGGTAGGACTCGTTGCCCGTTTCGACGATGTGGCAGTGGTGTGTCAGCCGATCCAGCAGCGCTGTGGTCATCTTGGCGTCACCAAATACACTCGACCATTCCGAGAAGCTGAGGTTGGTGGTGATCACCACGCTGGTGTGCTCGTATAGCTTGGATAGCAAGTGAAATAACAGGGCACCACCGCTCTGACTGAAGGGCAAATACCCCAGTTCATCGAGTATCACCAGGTCTGTTCGTAACAGCCCTTGAGCTATGCGGCCCGTCTTGCCGTCGTACTTTTCGCGCTCCAGCAGATTGACCAGATCCACCGTGGAGTAGAAGCGCACGCGTTTGTGATGCGTCGTGATCCCGGACACGGCTAAGGCGGTGGCGAGGTGTGTTTTGCCTGTACCAGGCCCGCCGATGAACACGACATTCTGCGCGGTATCGGTGAATTCCAGGCTGGACAAATCCCTGACCAGGCGGGCGTCTGCGCTGGAAGCGCTGAAGTCGAAACCGGCCAAATCACGATGCATGGGGAGTTTGGCCATGTTCATCTGGTGGTTCACTGAGCGCACCGCTCGATCCGCATGTTCTTGTTGGAGAAGATGCTCAAGCAGCCATTTCGACGAGGTCGTTGAGGCTTCGCCTTGCGAGGCCAGTTCTTCCCAGGCGCTGGCCATGCCATGCAGACGCAGTTCTTTGAGTTCCGCCTTAAGATCACGCATTGCGAGTCTCCTCATCGGTGGTACGGAGCCGGTCGTAGCGTGCCGTATTGGCGACAGGCGCTATCTTGAGTTGCAGGCTGGTTTCGGCGGACGGAGGGGCTGCTGTCGATGTCAGTCGAGCCAGGACATTCAGGATGTGGTCAGCACTCAAGCTGCCTGATTCCAGTACCAACTCCACAGCCACCAATACGGCGTCGAGCCCGGCGATGGGAACAGCCGCCAGTACCTGCGTCATGACTCGATCACCATTGGTGTGCCGCCTCAGACCGCGTTTTAGCAGTTGCAACGGCTTCGGCAGATCGGCAAACGGAGCGCCATTGCGCAGCGCACCGGGCTTGCGTTCGATGAGCGGGATGTAATGCTGCCAGTCAAAACTGACCTGATCTCGATCAAACAGGCGCTCGTGACTGGCAATCATCGTTTCATCGGCGATGACCACCACCCGCGTGGGATACAAACGGCTGCTGACCCACTGACCGACCCGCTCACACGGCACCGAGTAGCGATTTCGCGCCACGCTGATCAGGCATGTGCTGGAGACCCGTACGGTGCGCTCGACGTAGCCATCAAAGGCAGTCGGCATCGGCATCAATTCGGCGCGTTCCAGCGCCAGGACGTCCGCCACTGTCAGCCCGTTGTACTGCGGGTGCACCAGTTCGTCCCAGAGCGCACGGCAGCGTTGGCCGAGCCAGGCATTCAATTCCTCGAAGGTGTGGAACATGCAGTTTTGAGCATCGAGCCAGATGCGCCGTCGGCTGTCTTGGACGTTCTTTTCAACGATGCCTTTTTCCCAGCCGGAGGCCACGTTGCAGAAGTCCGGATCGAATAGGTAGTGCGCACACATGACCGCAAACCGGGCATTGACCGTGCGGCCTTTACCCTTGTTGACCTTGTCGACAGCCGTTTTCATGTTGTCGTAGATGCCACGACGCGGCACCCCACCTAACGCGCCAAAAGAGCGGGTATGGGCATCGAACAACATCTCGTGGCCTTGGCTGGGATACGCAACCAACCAAAATGCGCGACTGGCGCACAGCTTCATATGGGAGACCTGGATGCGTCGGAACAGGCCGCCGATCAGCAGACCTTCTTCGCTCCAGTCGAATTGAAAGGCCTCGCCGAGTGCAAAGGTCAGCGGCACAAAGGCCCGTAAAGACTTGCCTTGCTGGCCGCGCCACGTGCGTATGAAGGCGGTGAGCTGGCTGTAGCCGCCGTCGTACCCCTCGGCCTTGATCTGTTCGAAGAGTGCTTTGGCACTTCTGCGGTTGTGCTTTGCCCGAAACGAATCGGCCTTGAGCGCCTGCTCAAGCGTCTCGTGAAATGGACTGAGTTTGTTGAAGGTTGCGCACCGTTGGTACGCCGGCTGAGTGGCTTCGGGTGCTCTGACCCATTTTCGAATGGTGTTTCTCGACAGCCCGGTACGCTTGGCTATCTGATGCAGCGAGAGCTTGTCGCGGAAGTACATCCGCCGGATTTTTCCCAACATTTCCATGCTGATCACCCTGTGTTCTCCTGCTCGAAAAGTGAGCAGAAGCAATTGAACACCTGGGTCAGTTTTCAGTCGGCAGAACAGCCTTTACTGGGTCAGTTTTCGGTCAGCGGCAACATGGTAGTTACCATCGTGCCACCTGTAGAGGTGTTCATCGGCGACGTCGCGCACGCGGAGCGTGGTTAGCCCTGTCCTATTTTATTTGTTTTTATTTATTTAAATCTTTAAAGGGGTTCGAACTCGGTAGTGCAACCAAGTTTTTTCAGCCTTTGGATTTCTTGTTCGAATGTGTAGTTTGGCAGGTCTTTATTTTGTTTGTCGTACTCGTTCCTGAGAAGTCTAAATAGCTTGCCTGTTTTTTCTTTTGTTTTGCTGTTGAGACTGTTAATAAGGTCATAGTTGTCGGCAGATAAAAACTCAAACTTGTGCTTTATTACGTAATAGGCTGTAATGTTCGAAAGTAATCCTGCCGCGTCTTCGTAATTTTCTCCGAGGTACTTTGCATACTCTTCAAATATGTTTGTCAGTAAGCTTCGTGCTGCGTTTTAAGTACGCTGCACATTTCCTGCCAGTTGCTGACATAAAGATGATCGCCCCAATCAGATCCCCTCGCGAAGTAAATGCCGTTTCCCTTGAAAAAATCGGCGATTTCATGCTGATCTAGAGCCGTTTCGAAAGTGGTTTTCATTGAAGCTTTTCCCAGTCATCAAAATTTTTCAACAGCGTTCCCACGTCACTATTATGGGAAACGCTCTCTGATCCGATCAGAGCAGCTTCTTTTGTCCCACTTTTGGTTGCCCCGCCAGGAACCCATTCGTTCGGGTACGCACCATTTTCTTTTCCATTAGGCATTTCATAGCGGAATCTTGGGTCGTCAGGCTTGATTTTAACGATATATATATGCCCTCGCCCTCTAGAGTTTTTGCGCCAAGGTTTAGCTCGCTATTTAGCACCCGCCAATCGTTGCCGGCAGCTCGGTATTTCGTCGCCGAACTCCGTTTTCTTTAGCAACTGGCCTTTGAGGTCGTATTCATAAGCGGTACGACGACCGTCGAAGCCGGTTTCCTGCTGGATTAGGCCGTTAGAGTGTAAGCGCTCCATGAACCCCACATTCAAAGCGCTTAGCTGATGCCGGATGCTGTGCTCCCGATTCTCTCAGGAGCCAGCTCGTCATGATGCGACCCGACGCCAAAGTTGAAAAAGTTTATCTCTACCCCAAGCCCGTGGACTTCAGAAAGTCCATTGATGGCCTCGCTGCGCTGGTCGAGCTGGACATAAAAGTGGCGGTGTTCGATCCCGTGCTCTTCGTTTTTCTCAACAAGCCCCGTAACCGCGTGAAGATTTTGTACTGGGAGCGCAACGGCTTCTGCCTTTGGCTTAAGCGCTTGGAGTCCGAGCGATTCAAAACATCGCCTGATCTCAGCGATGAAGTGATCGTTCTGACCGTCCAGGAACTGAACTGGCTGCTCGACGGTTTTGACCTGTGGCGCAACCGTCCTCACCAGGTTTTGACTCCACGCTACGTAGCCTGACCCGGTATAATCCGGGCCATGATTTCTCTGCCCGACGATCTTCCTGATGACCCCGTTTTGCTCAAGCAGATGCTGCTTGAGGCACTCAATCGCCAGGAAGAAGTTGCCCAGGCTTATCAGGCTCACATCGTCGACCTGAAAGGACAGATCAAGCTGTTGCGCGACCGCTTGTTCGGGCGTAAGTCCGAGCAGACAGCGCAGCCCAATACGCCGCAACTTGCACTGTTCAATGAGCCTGAAAGCGAGCCGATGCCATTGATCGGCGATGCCGAAGAGGAAGTCGTTTCCCCGGGGCCGCGCCGAGGAAAACGTAAGGCATTGTCGGCTGAGCTGCCGCGTGTCGAGGTCATCCACGAACTGCCCGAGCACGAACTGACCTGTGCCTGCGGTTGCCGCAAGCACGTGATCAGCGAAGAAATCAGCGAACAGTTGGATATCGTGCCGATGCAGATCCGTGTCATCAAACATATCCGCAAGGTTTACGGTTGCCGTGGCTGCGAAACGGCACCGGTCACCGCCGACAAACCGGCTCAACTGATCGAAAAGAGCATGGCCAGCCCAAGCGTTCTGGCCATGTTGCTGACCACCAAGTACGTCGATGGCTTGCCGCTGCATCGTTTCGAGACGGTGTTAAGTCGACACGGTATCGATATACCAAGGCAAACACTGGCGCGCTGGGTGATGCAGTGCAGCGCACACTTTCAGCCACTGCTGAACTTAATGCGCGACCGATTACTGGAAAGCCCGGTGATCCACTGCGATGAAACCCGTGTTCAAGTATTGAAAGAGCCAGGTCGAGACCCTACCAGCCAATCCTGGATGTGGGTACAAGCCAGCGGCCCGCCAGATCGCAAAGTCGTGTTGTTCGAGTACACGTCCAGCCGTGCGCAGGAGGTTCCGTTGCGTCTGCTGGAAAGTTATTGCGGCTATGTTATGACCGATGATTACGCGGGCTATAACGCCTTGGCGTTGCAACCGGGGGTTGAACGGCTGGCCTGCATGGCCCATGCGCGCCGCAAGTTTGTCGAGGCTCAGAAAGTGCAGCCGAAGGGCAAGACGGGACGTGCCGATATCGCCCTAAAAATGATCAACGAGCTGTATGGCATCGAGCGCGAGCTCAAGGACGGCGATGATGAACAGCGTTTAATCGGCCGTCAGCAAAAGAGCGTACCGATCCTGGCTCAGTTGAAAAGCTGGATTGAGAAAACGCAGCCCCAAGTCACGCCACAAAGTGTGCTGGGTAAGGCCATTAATTATCTGGCCAGCAACTGGAGCCGGCTGGAGCGTTATGTAGAAGCCGGTTTTTTACCTATCGACAACAATGCGGCCGAAAGGGCGATAAAACCGTTCGTTATCGGTCGTAAGGCGTGGCTGTTCAGCGACACGCCCAAAGGCGCTACCGCCAGTGCTCAGATCTACAGTCTGGTGGAGACCGCCAAGGTCAACGGCCAAGAGCCTTATACGTGGCTACGCCACGTACTGGAGCAGTTACCACATGCGCAGTCGGTGGCGGACTATGAAGCACTGCTGCCGTGGAACTGTTTGCCAGAGATACGACGTTAAGCCTGACCCTATCGTGGGTGGTTGGATCGTACGCTATCGAGACCTTTCGATATCCTTTGCTGTACCGACAAATCCACCCAACACGTAATAGACTCGGTACGTTTTTTGGGCCTCCAAAGCCCTGTAAAAACGGAAAATCCTACCCCCGGTACAAAAATAGTCCTACCCCCGGTACAGGTCCAAAATGGCTCACATGAGCACAGATAGGGCGTACTTCTCCATTTTCGTGGCATTTATGTGGCATTTGAATGGCATTTAAATACCACAAAAATAGGGCCCATCTTTTGTACCACCTGAAATACCTGGCCTTGGCATTTTTGTGCCACTGAAATAACCAAACTTTGGCATTTTTGTGCCACTAAAATAGCCAAACATTGGCATTCTTATGCCAGCAAAATAGTAAGTGAGCTATTTATGTGCCACAGGTAGAGAAATATGGGGCACCGCGTCTGGGACAGGTGGTGACTTTGAATGTGGGGTTCATGGAGCGCTTACGTTAGAGTAGTAATCGAGTTGGTAGTGTTCGCGACGTTCGTTTTCGATCTCACTGAGCAGTAGGCGCGCATTGTCGTAGCGATAGCGCAGTTGGCTACTATCCGGATTGATACGACGGCTGACTAGATGCAGGTTTACGACTTAGCTCAAAAAGCGGTCCCTTTCCATTTTGTCTTAAGTAGTGCAACTGAAGCTGTTGAGGAACCGCATCCTTCATTATGTAATGATGCGCCGCCTTCTTTCGCTCTATCCAAATTCGACATGCCTTTAAACGAAAGAAGAAACCCTTTAGCCTTGACTGGAGACCGGCTAATGGGTTTCCCGTTTCATTAGGGTTTTTAGTTGTCTTTTTGGGCGTTGTAGGTTCGTAGCATTTCCTCTGAACCGTCCCAGTTCGGGGGCGTCTCCCAATTTTTATTTTTCTTTTGTCCAATTATTGCGCCAATAAATGTATTTTTTTCATCATAAAAAATGCGACCGTCCCAACTTGTACTGTCAATGAAACGCATTGATAGTATTGCGTCAGGCGCCATACTTGAAAGCGCATTTATAAGCTCTTCAACTCCTGGTATTACCGATGAAGTTGTGTTTGCAATTTCTTTTTGAGTGGTGAGTTCTTTTTTATACGCATCGCTAGTTTTTTTTATAATGTAATCGTTTTTAAAAATGAAACTTTCTTCAGTTGATTTTTTTAATAGTTGGGCCGATTTTATCCCGCCGTCTGCGAGATGAAAATTCTGCTGTAACAAATCTAATATATTCATGGCTTAAACACCTCGATATCCCCGCTGCGGGGTCCTTTCAAGAGAACTTCTTGCTCCCCCCAACGATCTTCCGAATACTGCCATGACCACTTATCTCCTTCTTTTGGGGCGCCAATTTTAACTCTCAGAATAAGTCCATCCTCTTTCGCAAATTGCCTGGCGATATCAGGTGATCTTGTCCATGAAGTATAGGGGCTGTCTCCCGAGTGTCCTCCATAATTGTGATCGTCAGGATTTACTACGCCATCAATTTTTCCGGGAGTTACCTTTCCGGAAAATGCGTCATTTTCGGCAGGATGGCCCTTATGAACACCGCGATACAGATATCCTTCCTCTGGAGTGCTTGGGAGACGAGGAAGATTCTCGTAGTCCGTTTCGCGAGATTGGTTTGATTGCTTCTCATCAGGACCGTCGCACGGTTCGCAGCTCAACCCTAATGGATCCACCCATCCTGTAGGGTTAGGCACGTACTGGTAATTGTTCAGCCCGCCTGCAAGCTTGATCGGATCCGGCGTCAGATACCGTCCAGTCCCCGGATTGTAGTAGCGATGCCGGTTGTAATGTAAGCCCGTTTCCGCATCGAAGTACTGGCCCTGAAAGCGCAGCGGGTTGTCGATTTCTGCAACGTCGAGCGTGGCGAGGTTGCCATAGGCGCGGTATTTCGCCGACCACATGATCTCGCCGCTGTAATCGGTGAGTTCCTGCGGCGTGCCGAGGTGGTCGAGTTGGTAGTAGAACGGCTCAGCTTTGAGCGGGCCTTCACCGTCGAGCATCGCCAAAGGCCGGAAGGAGCCCGGCTCGTAGATGTAGCTGCGATAGCGGTTATTGGCGCTTTCTGCGATGAGGCGTTCGCCTTGCCACAGGAACTCTGTGGTTTGGTCGTTGACGGTTTTGGCGATACGGCGGCCGAAGGCGTCGTACTTGTAGCTTGCGATGCTGCCGCTGGGGAGGCTGACACCGATGAGGCGGTGTTGGCAGTCGTAGCGGTATTCGGTGACGAGCTTTTGCTCGGTTCCGCGGCGCTCACGGCTCAAATTGCCAAAGGCGTCGTAGTCGTAATGTCGATCGCCCTGCATCAGCAAACGGTTGCCTTTGACATTGGCCAAGTTCGCGGTGGGTTGGTCACCTTGACCTAGAAGGTTGCCCGCCGGGTCGTGGGCAAAACTTTCCGGGGTGGCGCCTCGAACGTTGATCAAACGGTCGAGCGGGTCGTAGTGATAACTACGATTGCCTTTCCGGCTGTCATTGATGCCGGCGAGGTTGCCGTTTGCATCGTAAGCGTAGCGACGCTGGAACAGGTTGCGATCCTGCTGGCTAACGCTGTGAGCTTGCAGGCGGCCTTGTTCGTCGTATTGGTATTGGCTGAGCAACAAACCCTGTTGACGCTGCTGTTCGCGACCTGCGCTGAACTGGTGAGTGGTCAGGCGTGAACCGTTGAGGTCGATACTGCTCAGTTGACCGCCTCGTTGGTGGCGATAATCAAGCTTGCTGCCGTCGGGTAAGCGGCAGTGGCTGAGTTGGCCGAGTTGGTCGTACTCGTAACGCAGGGTCCCCCAGCCTTGGTGCTCGGTGATCAGGCGGTCTTGCAGGTCGTATTCGTAGGCCAGCGGCCAGTTTCCGTCATCGACGTTCACCAGGCGCCCGAGGGCGTCGTAGCTGTAGTGAATTTCCTCGCCATCGGCCAGGGTTTTCACCAGCAGGCGGCCAGCGGCATCGCGCTGGTACTCGGTAATCAGTTCGTTACCGTCGTCGCCGAACTCGGTTTTCTTCAGCAACTGACCATTAAGGTCGTATTCATAAGCGGTACGACGACCGTCGAAGCCGGTTTCCTGCTGGATGAGGCCGTTCGGGTAGTAATCGAGGTGGTAGTGCTCGCCACGTTCGTTTTCGATCTCGCTGAGCAGCAGACGTGCGTTGTCGTAGCGATAGCGCAGTTGGCTGCCATCCGGGTTGATGCGGCGGCTGACCAAGTGCAGGTTATCGGCATATTCGTAGCGGGTGACTCGGCCCAACTCATCGCGCTCGGCGGTGACGCGGCCGTATGGGTTGTAAGTGAACGCGCGCGTAGCGCCACCGGGCAGGGTGATTTGCGCGAGCCGGTTGGCAGCATCCCATTGGTATTGGGTGATCGCGTCGCTTTCGTCCTGACGGGTGATCTGCCGGCCCAACGCGTCGTAGCGATACTTGCGCTGACCACCATCGGGCAACTGTTCTTCGAGCAGTTGGCCGAGATTGTTCCATCCTAGTTGATGACGGCTGCCATCCGGATGACGGATTTCTAGAAGACGGCCCTGGCGGTTATAGTTGTAGTGGGTTGAATTGCCGTCCGGGTCGATTTGTTCGGTGATATCGCCTTGGTCGTTGCGCCAATATATCCACTTCGCCGGGCCACGATTCACCACACGGACGTAGCCGTGGTAATACTCATAAGAGGTCGGGGTGTCTTCGGGTGGAATAACCGCGATCAGTCGGCCTGCTTCGTTGTATTGGTATTCGGTGACGGCGCCGAGTGGATCTTTCTCGGCGATCAGGCGGCCCTTGTCGTCGTAGGCCTTGAGGTGCTCCGCACCGTCCGGATCAACCTTGGCAACCAGTCGCGCCTTATCGTCGTGGGTATAGACCTCTTCGCTGCCGTCAGCATTGGTAACTGTGACGCTGCCTTTGTCATCCCAGGCGTAATGCGCGTCCATCTGCGAGAAGCTAGCCCAGTGATGGATGCAGCGCGCCGATTTACCTTCTTTTTCCCATTCCCAGTAAAAACTGGTGCCGCCGGCGAGTTGCCGCTCAAGAATGACGTTCTGGTCGTTGTAGGCATAACGCTCGGCTTCGCCGGCGGCGTTTTTGGCTTCGATCAGGCGGTGTTGGGCGTCGTAACTGTAGGTGACCAGGGTCTGGATGGTGCTCCAGGCGTCTTCCAGATTGTCGGCCGGGATGAACTGCTGGTAGTCGATGGCGACGATGTGCTTGCGGTCGTATCGCACGAGAAGGGCACGACCGGCGCCGTTATCGACGCGCTTGATTCGCCCGTGAATGTCACGGGTGATGTGCAGCCGATTGCCGTAGTTGTCGCTGATGGCGATCAGCGTGGCGCCCTTGCTGTTGTAGCGAAAGTGGTAGAACTGGGCACGTTCTCCGGCCTGGGTGAGGATCAGTTCAGAGGGATCATCACCAAGGAAAATCGCTGCTTCTGACAGGCTGTTGGTGATCGCCGGACGCTGCACACTCGGTAACGGGAACGTGGTGATACGGTTTTCGTGGTCGGTCCAGACTACCTCGTCGCCCTGTATATCGACCCGTTGTGCCAAGGCGTGGCTCCAGCCGTAGCCGAGGCCGCAATCAATTTCCGCAGCGCTGGTGCGGTAAAGGCGAGTCCACTCGAAAGGTAGTAGCCCGTCGAGCTGACCATCGGTCAGCGTCAGTAGCTCTTCACCGGTAACCATGGAAACCGGGCAATTGTTGGTGCAGGTTTTCTTGGCGCAGGTTGAGCTCTTTTCGTCGGGCGTTTTTGACTGGGCCGGAGCATCGCTGACTTTTTCCTTTGGCTCCAGGACGAATTGTTTTTCTGCTTTTTTTCGAGCAAATGCCGAGGCGTTTTTTTCCAGTAGTGTTGGGGTGTCGCTGGTGATCGGCAAAGGACCTTTTGCTCTTGCTGCGGTGGCTTGCTCGATTTTCAATGCAGCCTTTTTGGCGGCGTCCATCGGTACGCCTTGCGCACTGGCCAACAGTGGTTTCACGGTTTCGCCGTGAGCCTTCAAGGCGTGTCCCTTACTCGCGGCCAAGAGTTTTTCCGCGAGCTCCTCTAGCATTTTTACCGCTGTACCGGATTTGACCTTGGCCAAGGTTTTTGTGCCAACACGTATAGCCAGCCCGAGGCCGCCAGACAGACAGATCCCTAGTATCACGTTGATCAGAAAGGAAGCGCCGATGGCAGTAATCACTTCCACACAGACTTGCGGTGGCAACATGCCAACCCACGCGATAATGGCGGATAGATAGATGTACATCAGCGGTTCGTCGCTGAGGATCAACAATCCAGTGGCTATGGCTTCTTTCGATGCTGAGTAGAGTTTCTCAACTTCCTCTTTACTCAGGTAATGAAGAAGTTTCTCCACATTTTTAAAGGGGTCGGCTAATAGTTCGAACAGGCTTTTGATGTCATCCCACAGACCTAGAAGCGCTTTCTCAAGACTATCGAGTGCAGACTGCATCAATATGAGCGAGCGACCCGCCCGGTCTGTCGCCGAGTAGCTCGCCCACTGTGGCTGGAACTTACTCGACCATTCGCTTTTCAACCAGCCGTCAAGATTGCCGATGACACCCTGGTATGAGTCGTACAGCGCTTTGACGTTGCTTTCAGAAACGTTGGGAAAAAAAGTGATGCGGTACATCTGGCCCGGCTTACAGCCTTTGATGACTTCAATGCCGCTCGGGCCGATATTCGCAGGAATTACCGGACCGACAACGTCGTATCCGCCGAACATCGCTTTTTTGACGGGTTCGAGCCTGACCGGTGTATTGCCGATCGGCACGTAGCGCGCACTCTCAAACATATGGATCAGCGTGAAATCGCCCATCAACGGACAGGTTGCGTAGGTTTCAACCGGTCCCGTCTTAGTTTTGCGCTCAGTGACGCTGACTTCGTTACCCACCTTGAACTTCTGGTCGACATCCATGGCCCAGCCAGTCCAGAAGCCGTCAGCCCAGGTTTTGTAGTCGGTCAGGCAATTATTGAAGTCTTTGAGAATGACATTCACGTCTGGGGTCTTGGCGTCGAGAACTCGAATAACCAAATTACCGATGGGATCAATCATGACGTGACTTCCTTTGTCAGCTCAGCAGCCAGACGCTCTGCCATATCTTCTGTATTGGATTGTTGGCGCGCGAAGCGCTCGACTTTGTGGCGCAGATTTCTTTCGGGGAAGGAGAAGAAGAGTTCTGGGCAATCCTCTCCCAACCACTGCATTAGGTTGTCGACGACGGTGGTGTGGTCTTTTTCCGCCAGCGTGTCGACTAACTTCTGCGGCACCTCCCACCACGGCCAGGCCTTGGCCGGTGGCACTCCCCTCGGTCCCACTTCCAGTTTCTGGCCATTGATCAGGTAGCGGTCGAACACTGGCAAAACTTCACCCGCGCCAGCACCCAATCCTTCAAGAATCGGGAAAATATGCCGCCCATCCCAAAACCGAAAGAACACCTCGGTCCCATCCGGCATCCGCACTTGAGTCAAACTGCGAAGATGTTCGAACACCACGTCCGGGGTGCTGGTGGACACCGCCAGCCAGCCCCAATCCTGAGCGTCGGTTTCAGCAATCCACTGAAGGAAACCGGCGTTGGGTTTCAGCTCGGCGAGGTAGGGCATCACTGGCTGCCAATCGGCGTACGGCGTGCCGCTCCAGATCGGGATCAGCTCCGGCGCCATCTCCTGCTGGTAGAAGGCCTTCAGTGGCTCTGCATCGCTCGCCGCACTGACAATCAAATAAAGACGTTCATTAGCCTGCAACGGCCGTTCCGCCAGCCAATCCTGCGGGGTCAAAAGATCAGATCGCACAAGCACCTGCCTTGCATTTCTCGCACTCTTCACAGAACGGCGCGTTGCGTTTGAGGGTGTTGATCTGCGCCGGGGTCAGGACCGCGCCGGCCTTGTCGGCATCCGCCTGTTTCAGCACGCCGGGCATCAGTGGCGCGGCGCCAGTGCCGTTGCCGGGGCTGCCACCCGAGTTCATGTTGATCACCGGGCCGCTCAGGGTGACGCCACTGCCGTCGATCTTGATGAAGCTGCCGCCGCCCTTGAGGGTCAGTTCGCTGCCGGCTTCGAGTACGACTTTCATGCCGCTGCTCAGGTGGATTTCCTGGCCGGCTTCGATGAATTGGCCGGTGCCGACTTTGATGTGCTGGTTGACGCCCACGGTGAGGTGGTCGTTGGCGCGGGTTTCGACTTTGCGGTCGGCGTAGACGGTGTGGTGTTCTTCGGCCTTGAATTCGCTGTAGCTGTTTTGCTCGACAGTGTCGTGGCGTTCGTTGCCGACGCGGATTTTCTGGTCGTGCTCGACGTTTTCGTCCCAGTCGCGTTGGGCGTGCAGGAAGATTTGTTCCTGGCCCTTTTTGTCTTCGATGCGCAGTTCGTTGTAACCGCCGCCGCCGGGGGAGCTCAGGGTTTTGAAGGTGCTGCGGGTTTTGTTCGCCGGCAGGGCGTACGGGACGACGTTTTCCTTGTGGTACAGGCAGCCGCTGATCAACGGTTGGTCGGGGTCGCCTTCCAAAAACGAAACCAGCACTTCCATGCCGATCCGCGGGATGGCGATGCCGCCGTAATGGGCGCCGGCCCAGGCGGAGGAGACGCGCAGCCAGCAGCTGGTCTTGTCGTCGGCCTGGCCTTCGCGGTCCCAGTGGAATTGCACTTTGACGCGGCCGTATTGGTCGCAGTGGATCTCTTCACCCTTGGGCCCGGTGACCACGGCGCTTTGGCTGCCGAGGATGCGCGGCTTTTTCTGGGTCAGCGGTGGGCGGTTCGGCACGTCCCACGGGGTGGCCTGGAAGCGGTTGCGGTAGCCCTGGTGGAAATCGTCTTTCAGCTTGGTGGTGTCGCTGGTGACTGACTCTTCCAGCACTTGCGGCTGTTTGCCTTCGTGGAGGATTTCGGTCAGCAGCCACAGATCGTTCCATTTGGCTTTCGGGTGTTGGGTCAGGGCCAGGAAATGGCCGCTGACCAGCAACGGCTGATCGCTTTTGCCTTCGGCGAGCTGGAAGTCGCTGCGGTGACGTTCGAGGGCGCGTTTGGCCAGGTGCTTGCCACGTTCGCGGTCGATAAAACGACCGGGGTAGTCGTAGTCTTCGAGGTCGGGCAGGGCGTCGCCACGGTTTTCGCTTTCCAGGGTCAGGCGTGGTTTTTCGAAGTCGTAGTCGCGGCGGGTGGTGCGGCTGGTGCGGGTTTCCAGGCGCAGGTCGAAACGCTTGATTACCGGGTTGTTGGCGACCATGCCGGAGTCTTGCTGATAGGCCACGGGGGCGAGTTTCGGGAACACCGTCTGGTCATCGCCGAACACCAGCTTGTGGGCCGTGGCGCTGTGCTGGAAGTGGTAGTGGATACCTTCCTCCTCGCACAGGCGCTGGATGAATTGCAGGTCCGACTCATCGTATTGAACGCAGTAAATGCGCTCGGGATAGATCGCCCCGACTTTGAATTCATAGGCGTTGCTTTGGATGCCGTGCTCTTCAAGGACCATGCCGATGATTTTCGGCACGCTGAGGTTCTGGAAGATGCGTTGGTTGATGCGGTGCGCGAGGTAGGACAGTTGCGGGCGCAGGGTCACCGCGTAGCGGGTCAGGCGTTTGCCGGAATCACCCTGGGCGGCGCGATAGATCTGGCCATGGATGCCGCTGCCGTCAGGCGAGAGCTGCAAGAAGGCCGGTTTGTGCAGCAGGGTCTCGAGGTCCAGGGACGGCTGTTCACTGACCAGCTCCACCTCAAACACAAAAGGCTGGCTGATGGCTTCCCGACCTTGCAGGGAAAGGACCTGGAAGTCGCTGGAAAGACCTTCGATGGTCAGGGCAAAGTGGGTTTGATTGGCCGGCGCGAACATCCCTTGTTCCTCGTGCAGTGCTGCGGCGTAAACCAATACCCGATCAAAGGATCAGCAGACGCAAATTCTGGAAAGGCGTAAACAACATCGACCAGCAGAGCTGGCCGATGCGTGAAGCGGTCAGCCGCGATTAAGCGACTGGCTGACGCCAGTCATCGGAACCCGAAGTACCGGATACTTCGTGGGTCCAGGTGATTTTGCGGTAGGTGAACTGTACTTCTTCCAGGTGCGTGAAGTGGGAGTTCGACGGATCCTGGCAGTTGTGCATTTTGTTGTTGATGGCGACGATGATCGCGTCTTCCAGTTTGGTGGTGTAGTAGTGCTCTTGGGTGCCTTGGGCCGAAGTACGGAACCACTGGATAACGATTTCGCTCATGCGCTCGCCCGAGGTCAGAGCCGCTTGCAGCAGTGGCGAAGACTTGTCGTAGACCTTGGTGATCACAACTGGTTTGTGTACGCGCTGACCGGTCGGTTGGCCGGACTGCGGGTCACGCGGGATGATTACGTCGTGGTTGAAAGCCTGAACCATGACCTGGTCTTCGTGACCTTCCTGGTAGGTGTTGCCAACCGAGTCGGCGGTGAACGCACCGGCAGTGATCAGACCTTGTTTTTCGCCAGTGACGGACATGTACGCTGGTGTAGCCATGGATGTGCTCCTTGCTAAATAAATGAGGGTGCCCGGGAGGCGATATCGCCCGGTGGGTGCCTGACTGTTATCAAGGTCCGTGCCAGAAAAGTTGAGGACCAATCAAATCGGGGGGATAGCCGAGGTTTTTCAATCGCTTGAGTGATTTTCAAGGGAAAACACCCCACAAAGTGCGCAACTTCTTGCGCAGTACTGCGCAACTTCTTGCGCACTCGGCTGGAGGCCGCGGCGGGCCTGACTCTCAGCGATGTCGGAGGTGTTTTTTGCGAAATAACTGCGCAACTTCTTGCGCATAATGGCTATGAGGTATCAGTGGGTGATGATGGTGTAGCCAAGCTGTTGCCGCTGGCCGAGCATTGACTTGATAACGGCTGTCCTGCCGGCTGAAAACTGTCCCCAGGTATTCAATTTGCGCCCATTAGCTTTCGAGTAGGAGGACAGGGCTCGCCGGACTCGAAATCAGCAACCTGCCCTAGATCAAATCACGATCGACAGGGTCGGTCAGTTTTCAATCCGTGCCGAGCCCCTCACCACAGACAGCAATCGGCCAAAAGCAGACGACCATGACCGACAGCAATCGGCCCAGAAGCGAACGCGCACCGCCGCTGAGATGCTGCCACCCAAAACGGCCGTGGACAGCTTGGTGGCAAATTGGTAGCTTAAAGTGGCCCGTGTTGAACATTGAAAGGATATCGAATGTCTCTAAAAGATTTATTAGAGCGAGGCTATTTCCCGAAAGAGTTACCTAGCCCTCCGTTCACCACGACGCCCTTTGCAAATATTGTTGCTGCACCGACCAGCTCACTTCCTGCAGATTTCGCGAATGGAGCAGATCCAAAGTACAAGCAGCTACCGACATCAAAAATCACTAGATACTCTCACGCCCGTGGTGGGCTATTACGACGCAAACTGGGAATATGTAATCCACTACACTACTATCTCCTCGCCAAGGCAATAATTGATAACTGGGCGATTATATCTCCCATGGTTTCTGGAACTGCCATTGCTGCAACTGCACCAGAATTAAAAAGTTTGGGTCGGGCAATCGAAGGTCGGCATTCCCAGGGTGCGCGGGCAATGCTTGCACAGAAGAATCGTTTGGGTAGAAGATTTTTATTAGAGACGGATATCAGTCGCTTCTATAGTAGCATCTACACTCATTCGATACCTTGGGCTCTCCATACGAAGGCTGCCGCCAAGATAAATCGCAGCCGGACGACTTTACTCGGAAACAATCTAGATTACCTTGTGAGAATGGGGCAGGATGGACAAACTATCGGAATCCCTATTGGCCCTGACACATCGCTGGTTTTAGCCGAGCTTCTTATGCAGCGATGCGATGCTGAATTAATCGCAAGAGTTCCGAAGCTAAAAGGACACCGATTCATTGATGATTATGAGTTAAGCTTCTATACCAGAACGGAAGCTGAAGACGCATTTCATCTACTCGAAAGAGCGTTGAGCAATTATGAGCTGGCTTTAAACCCAAAGAAAACCAAGGTTCTTGAGTTGCCTTTACAATTTGAGGCGTCATGGGTCACCGAACTTCGAAGTCATAATATTCGGGCATCAGCATCTGGCCAGGCAGTGGACATGGAGGCGCTTATAAATAAGGCCTTTCATTTGCATAAGCTATTCCCAGGTGAAGCAGTCTTAAGTTACGCAATCGCCAAACTTAGAGTGGTCGAACTACTTCCGGATAACTGGGAATTATTTCAGCAACTGTTGCTTCTTTGTGTAACGCCAGAGCCAGCGACATTTCCCTATGCCATTGATCTAATTATCAAATGGGTAAACGCCGGCTTTGCTTCGGCAATTCCAGAATTACATGAGGTCGTAAACTCGATAATTACTACTCACGCGCCATTAGCGCATTCCAGCGAGGTTTCACATGCGCTGTGGGCGAGTATCGCCCTCGGAGTCACACTTACGACTGAGGCCGTGGCCGCACTGTCGATGGCAGATGACTCGGTGGTGGCGCTGATGGCGCTAGATTGTGAGAGTAGAGGACTTATGTCGGCAGTACTCGACAAGTCCAATTGGCAAACCCATATGACCTCGGCTGGACTATATGAAGAACACTGGCTTTTATCCTATGAGGCTAATATTAAAGGGTGGCTGCCTTCAGTAGGAGGAGGTGATCATGTTGCAGACGATCCCAATTTCGGATTCTTAAAGGCATCTGGTGTCTATTTCTACGACACGGCCCCTTTGGTCGCGTTTCCTATTCCGGCTCCGACACTACCAACTCAAATATCTACATCTACAGCGCATTCGCATTGAGTGCGAGCAATGATGATATGTAATTCCTTAACGGGTTGTCGGCCAATCCAACTCAACTATTATAACTTATTCAAGTGGCTAATGGTTTAAGATAAGGAGTCAAGACACAAGTAACCCCCAGCATATCCAAAATAAACAAAATTTGAAACGCAATGAATGAGACTGGAACCATATATGGTATAGCATAAATAGTACCCGCGCGAATTCGTTGATACACTCTCGAGATACCAGTTATACGATAATCATCCTTCATTTCAAGTGAGGCTAGTGAAAAATCCACCCGAGTATGATTTTCAGAGTCAGTAGATATGAGATTATACCGATCATGAAATTTGTCTAGTGGAATGCTTATGCCGCTTAACTTTGACTGTTTTATCTCTGTCCTGAGCTCTCTAATCAATTCTTTTATCTTGTCCCCACACTCATTTAGAGTTTGAGATCGAACTTCATATCTAGCAGTAGAATTTATGACCGAATAAACTAAAACCGCTACTGCGAGAAAAATCTGCAGCATGTTCAAAACCTTGGAGCTGAATGCAATACTCACATCTGAATTCTGTACCAAGGGTATAAAAATCAAGCCTAACGACAGCATGGTAGTAGTAAAAAACGAAAAATTACTTTGCCTTTTTAAGCGCACAGAAGCATTGAATCTGCATCTAGCGGTCACGCGCATGCTGTTCAAAAGTTTCTCCGCAGGATCACCTATATTTTTTTCTATAGGGCCTAGGCTAAAGACCCAAGACAAGATAGTAGCAGCCGCTCCCCTAACGCTTTTTAAACACATAAAGATCTTCTTTATTAGATTAATCGATAGTGAATTATTAGTTATGCTTGATTAGGCATGAAACGCTAATCCCCACTCTCCAGCGAAGATAACACACTCACACTTGCGAACAACATCAAAAAGCCATCAGTGTATCAATGCTGCCTTTTAGGTCAAAAATTATCGAGGTTGCGGAACCCCGCCGGGAAATTGGGCGACGCCTCACTTTCCTGAAGAGATAAAAAACCGCGCAGATCATTAATCTAAGGGATTTTTTAGAGTGGAGGGCGAGGTCGGAATTGAACCGGCGTAGGTGGTTTGCAACCCTCTGAATCGGACACTCTCGTAGCTACCTTGAGCAACAATTTTTGCCCAATTTATCCCAAGGCCGAGCGGCAGTTATGGGTCTGGTCGATTTCTGCCGGTCACGACCGGCAGCAATGCGCAGCTCTCCGCCGCTCATGGTCACGAAGCGTGCTGGTCTGCAGTCAGGTGGTCAAGTGGAGTGCAATTTCGCATACAGAAAAGCTCCGGAGGTGAGGGGGGACGTGGCCAAAATCCCCCGTCTTAAATTAGTAAGCTTCAGCGCCAGGTCTCGTTATTTTGTCCAGTTTACTGACGAGGTCTTCGGCTCGCAGGTGTGTGTAACGCTTAAGCATCTGCATCGATTTATGCCCACTGATAGCTGATACCTCCTGGTCGGACAGTCCGCCTTCGACAAGCCGACTCACTGCTTCGTGACGCAGGTCGTGAAATCTGAAGTCAGGTAGATCGAGCTTCTTCTTCAGCTGACCCCAAATTTTGGTGAAGGTATACGGCCGACGCTTCCCGTCCTTTCCAGGCTCACCGAAAAACACCAGATTGCAGTCGATTGGTCGCACCGGGTTATCCATCGCAGCTTTGAATACTTCAGTGGCGCGCTTGCTCAGTGGAACGGTTCGGGAGCCGCCGTTCTTCGTGTCTGAGAGACGTATTACACGCTTTGCCAGATCCACTTGGGGTCGCCGTAGGGATGAGATCTCTGACGAGCGCATACCCGTTTCCAGAGCGATGCAAACAATCCAGCCCAACATAGGGTTGCTATGTCGATTCACGGCCGCGAGCAGAAGGCGTTCTTCCGCCGGCGATAATCTTCGGTCACGACCATCCCCAGGGCTCGGCTTGCGGATGTTCAGCACTGGGTTGAACGTCAGACCCAAACCCCATTCCTGAATCGCTACCGTGTACAGGTGGCTCAATAGCGCAAGTTCGAGACGCACGGTGTTGTTGCTGATGTTCCCATTGCGGCTGGGTTCGTTCAGACGCTTGTCGCGATAGCCAGCGATGATTTCGGCGGAGAGGGCAGCCAATGAGTACTTGCCCAGGTGCTCGATGAGCTTCTTGGCTTTCGAGGTTTCGCCACGCTGAGTGGTGGGCTTCTTGGTGGGGGTAATGTCGCTCAGGTAGCGCTTGAGGGCTGCTTCCAGCGTCGTGCGCTCAGAGCCGCTGCGCTGGATGTACGCACCTCTGACCATTTCGTCTTCGGTGCGCCGAGACCAGTCCTCCGCATCACGCTTGGTGCGGAAGGTTTTGGCGACGGTGGGCCAGCCAGTTTTACGAATCAGAGCCTTCCAGGTGCCGGAAGGAGTTTTGACGAGAGTTGCCATGAGAGGGTGCTCCTAGGCGGCTGGCGAACCAGCACTGTACCTAATTTGTACCCTTGGACCATAGGACTGTATCTGCGGTGGTCCATCCAGAAACGCGAAAGCCGCGCAATGCGCGGCTTTGAGTATGGTGGGCCCAGTAGGACTCGAACCCTTATGTGGTACTCAAATTGTCCGGATAGACACTGTCCGTCCGGTCTTGCGACCGAAAATATCCAGCTATATATGGACTTTATGCCAATTCGATGATCATGAAACTTCGGTTTTATAAATATAACCTGGGTGTGGTGTTTGGTTTGACGCATATTTCGTCATGGCTACCAGATGCGAAATGGCACTCCACTTGCCCCCTGCTCTGACCACGATTGCATTGGATTTGACCAGCGCGCTTTGGCACCACGACGGCAGCGAATGGCCATAAGCAGTCAGTCGCGACAAGCAGAGTCAGCCTGATAGCCTACGCCCAACATTAAAGACATCCCTAGGGGAGGGTGGAGCTAGTGAGAATTCGGAAAAGAATGGCCAGGATCAGGGGGGAGGTATCCCTCCCCCCATCAGCCTAGGAAACAAATCTGTCTAAAAGACCGTTAGCAATAAATGCTAGCGCCCAAAGACTGACTTCCACCTGTACCACCTTTGTCTGCAACTTGAACATGGCAAAAGCCCTGCGAAGTGCTGACAGCGCTGCCAACTTTTAAGGGTTGGTTATTTATTAAGCGCCTTGCCGGGCGCTTGCTTTTGGCTTACCGCGAATGGCCGCAAGCATCGGCTCCAGTGTTTGAGGTATCCGATCGGCACCGCCGGGAACGGGCTCGTACACAATCACCTTAAGCGGCCTGACGGGGTCGCAGTCAGAGGAGTCACCCCCCTAAGACGTCCTGGCTTAGCGAGGACCGCCCTAATTCAATCCTACCCCAGGAAGTTGAGTTAGAGCGCAAAATTTCACAACCCGTTAAAAAATATGGAAACGCACGTATCCCCTCCCGCTGAAACGCCTCACCTTGTTTTTCGCCAGATTGAACATCCTCTGTAGCGAATGTTGAGCAATCGCTTTCGGTGCCAATTAGGGGCACTGTCGCTGCTATGCTTCGTCTATCAGGATTCTTGGTCAACTGGAGAAAATGTCCAAAAGCGCGAGATTGTGATAGGCGAATTCAAGATAATCAGAAATAAGGATAATATTTGATGGGGAAAGAACGAAAAAAAAAGAAGACTCCAACTCAATATATCGGTGTGTTCCCTCAAGAGACTGGTGAGTCTGCTATAGGTGACTTGAAATTAAAAGGTTCTAACACTTTACTTAAACTTCACTCCGATAAACCTTTGGGCGCAATGACATCCTCATCTCTCAAAGGTACCGCATACACGGGGGAGTGCATTACACTCATTGATTGCTATAGCCCTGGTTCTGGACATACATTCATCAGAGGACAGCTAGTTAAGTATCATACCGACGTTTTCCCACATTTTGTTGCAATAGGCGACAGGCATTTAAGTCCGGAAAGCTCTAATATCACTATCATAGAATTTTCAACAAATGATCTTAGTAGTATTTTTTACGACTTCGATGCCTTTGGTCATGTAATCGATTCAAAAACTGTCATTAATTCTGTCCTTGAAGAACGCCGTAAAATTCGTCCCGTAGAGTCGGGTGAACGACCATTGGTTGCATATTTCACCGGTAAAAATCGTATCATCGAAGTCTCTACAGAACTTGGTAAGATTTCAGTTCATCACCGCCCCTCCTATAATATGGGCGGGCCATCGGGAGTATTCTTAGATAATCGAATAGTCGTATCGATAGAGCCAGAGTCCTCTATTACATTCGATGAGTCAATCGACAGGTTACATCGTGTAGCGAATTTCTTATCGGTAGCAGCGGGCCGCGCCCAGAGCGTTAGCCATATCACAGTCAACACGGAAAACTCCTCGGAAGCACACTTAACTCCCTTCTCCATTAATCCAACCCTACCCTGGAAAAGCAACAATGCCTCCAATCTAAAACCGCATCCTGGAGATATTCCATTAGATGCTGTACGTAGACCAAGCGAATTTGACACTGCTTTGTCAAACTGGGTTAAGAGAGATAAAGACTGGCGAATAGCACGCGTTCGACATCTAGGGTGCATGCAGAAAGGAAACAATTATGATGCTGACAGACTAGTTGCAGCTGCTAACATGTTCGATATATTACCGCAACACGCAATCCCGTTGCCCAATGAATTATCCGAAGAATTAATTACCACCCGAGATGCCTGCAAAGCATTACTCAAGAACCTACCTGTCGGAATAGACCGAAACAGCGCACTGAATGCATTGGGTAGAATGGGAAAACCATCTCTACCGAAAAAAGTAGCTTATCGAGCCTCTGTTGTCACTGCGGAATTAGGAAGCATTTTTCCAGACCTGTCTCTTATTGCTAGCATTGCAGTTAAATGTAGAAACTTTTTTGTGCATGGTAGTGCCGGAGATATAGATTACTCAAAAGTGGAACCGTTTATGCCTTTTCTCACCGACACCCTTGAGTTCATATTCGCAAGTTCAGACCTAATTGAGTCAGGTTGGAATCCTCAACATTGGGCGTCTGAGCATCACGGATGGGGGCACAGTTTTACAAGATACCGAGCTGAATACGCCGCCACATTGGCAGAGCTACAGCTCGCTACTGCCTCCTGAAGGGTATGTGCCCTTTACCGCTGCTGCTTGATGCCACGCTGGCAGGGATGGCAATAACAGGATTTGTTCTGAGTGTTATCGAGTACATTGATGGATGCGCCTACGCGCAGGCATGGTGGTGTCGCGAAGGCTAATTTTTACAAACACTATCGGCAGGTCGATCACTTCATCAAGCAGGGATCACGAAATGAAGTATGAAAAAATACTCAGAAAGTTGTCTGGGAACCCCAAGCTGACAGAAGAACTAATAGTCGCAGCTTTTAATAAGTATGAAAACAAAGATGTAGATGTCTGCGCTAAGACTATCGAAAAACCTGGATTTGAGATCGCTACCGATGCTGGTTTGTGCTTCATCACAGAGCGACCGATAAGCTATTATAATGATAGATGGGGGCGGGTTACTGGGGCGCAAGAAAGAGCATTGCCGTTGTTTTTACCAGTACCGCTTCATATTATAGGTGAAGGTCAGTTGAACGAGGCGATATTCAAAATGAATAACGCCGAAAACCCGAAAGATGCTGCGGATTCTTGGCTTAATGAATTTTTTGCACCTGAAATCGCAGCAACCTATTTCAATAAATTTTTTTCTGTCAGCGATTCGCTCAAAGATTATCGACTAATCGTATTTGAAGCGATTGAAGCCTATTATCTTGGGATGGATCATGTGGCGATCATGTCTCTAATACCGGTATTTGAGGCAGGATTGAGGAATATCCAAAATTTACGGCTTTGCGTAGATCCTGGTAACGTCAGTGGTGAAAAATTTGAACGCTACCTTAGAGACATCATAATACAGTGGGGGCGGAGAAGGCTTGAGACATATGTTTGGCACCCAGGGAAAGATTATAATCAGCCAGTAGAGATTGATTTTTTAACGCACATTTGCCCTCAGTCCGACGTAATTAACGCATTCAGAATATATTTCAAGAATATTCTTTACAAACCTAGCTATGGCGACGTGAATGGTTTTAATCGCCACATCATAATGCATCTATTAAAGAACGACTTTAATAATCCGGCGAATTTCGCAAGGATATTTATCTGTCTGACCCATATAACTTTTATAGAAAGTCTAGAAAACAAAAATGTCCCGTTCTTTTGGCGGGGAATTGACGACAGAGATTTAGAAGTTGCAGCGTATTTTACTGGGATATCCAGAATGCTTGGCGACCCTCGTCGCCCCATTTTGCGCTCGCTAGGGGTAGATGGATATTAATTAACATCAGTGGTCCCGCCGATGCGGGGCATGTAGCGTTTTTAAGGAATTGAGTAGGCTCGGTGAAGCTCAACTCGAATGCACACGCTTGGTCAGCAGGATGCAATGTTCAGTGGCAAGGGAAATGGGTGGTCGATCCCATGCAATTACGCAGTCGAAAAATTATGCAAGTACACTGACCACGCCGGAGCATTGACTTTGCCATATTCCGCTTGTGTGTGAGCGTGATCATGTCAGCCATCAGCGTGATCAGAACATTAAACTCACCTTCAAACTCTGCGCTTCGCTCATAGGGCCGCACCATTTTCATATCCTTTACTTTGAGGCTTCGACTCTGGAGACATCCTCTGTAATCTGAGCGCAAAGTGGTGGTATCCGGTCCTCTCTGGCCTTGGAAAAGAAACCTCTTTCAACCGCTTTTACAAATCCACGCCTTACGGCAGGGTGAGTTTCACCGAGTCACTTCTGCTCGTTGTGCCCGTACCGCACGCCGGCCCTCTATGGATGGAATACAGTCAGCGACCAGAGGTCAGAATAAAAGGGTGCAAGGGCGAATATATGCTAAACCCTAGGTAGATCCATAGGGGCCCACAGCCGATGCAAGGCTCTTGCTGATGGGTAGGTAGGGGAATATCCTCCCTGCCTCGCGCCATCGACAATTGTCGGCTGGGCTAGGGCTCCTAGGAGCTATCTCCTATGTTGCGTCAACAAGGAAGCTGTTTTTATGTAAGAAGGGATGACGAATTGCTAGAGGAGAATGACAAGTGAGCAAACATCGCGAGCATAAAACTTTGATGGATAGACTGAAAAGCTATTACCAAGGTGCCGAGCGTGAAGCCGCAAAAACAACGCCTTTCTACGTCACGGGAGACGGCGTAATGTTTGCTGACCCAAAAGAGGTGATTCGCTCGCAAGCTGTGCAAAATCAGCTTTCAGCATTCGAATCTTTGAGGACGGAGATTCAAGATAAGAAGAGCGATCCTAGAAAGTGCGTCGCACAAGGCGATTAAACCGGGCGTTAATCGCCTCCTAAGGATAGGTTGATGCTCAAAGCAGCGCTGGCGTTTTTCCCCTTGATAGCGGGCTATCTTTTCGTAAGCACATGGCATCAAACCAGATACCTGATAAAACGTGAAGACTCTCAGAAAGTCTACATCAGGGCCGCATTCTGGGGTATTTGGCTATTCCTTCTAGCCTTTGCTTTTCTCACCTCGGTCAAACAAAAGGTAGAGCCATATCTGGCATTCGTAAGGGAGTGGGCAGACCTGGCAATACTTCAGGAGTCCAGTGACCGGCCGACAGATACAGCTTTTTGGCTCCTCGTTCTGTTTTCCACATTATTTTTAGGGATGATTGGTGGTTATTTTCTCAACTGGCTGCTAGCGCTCAAAACCATTTCAGGACAAGAGTTTTTCCGACTGCTCGTACGTCGGATTAAAAATCGTGATCACCAGTTTTTTGGGCTGATTTATGCCTATTCCAACCGGACTGCGCTTAAGACAGCAGTGCGTGTGCTGAATGCCGATCTTGAGATTATCTTGATGAGGTCATTAGAGTTGACCATTCCAGTATCCGTGACCTTGGGGAACGGTAAGGTATACATAGGCTATGTGACCGGGGCGATTGATCCGGGTGACAAACGCGACATGCTTAGGATCCTGCCCGTGGTGAGCGGCTATCGCGCTGGAGAGGAAATGAAGCTTTGTTTCACCACCTGGTACATAAATGTGTATCAGCGATTCAAAAAGGATGAGTCACTTAGCCACTTGAACCCCGAGTTGTTTGAGGTGGCCTTCCCTTTAAGCGAAATCAAAACCATCAACCTGTTCGATATCAAGGCATACCAAGCCTTTCAGCAGGAAAACGCTTCGCCCGCGTGATCTACGTCACTCTCTGGGATCCTGCATTGTCATCTACGCCGATTTTACAGGCTTGTCGGATGGGCCTTCGACACGAATTACGACCGGCAGAGAGCGGCCGATTTCCCACTCTCCAAAGATCCGCTTTTCCCGCATTGCATCGGTAAGCGTCTGGCCAACTCACCTTGCGCAAGTTAGGCCGGCACCCACTGCGGCAGTAGGGGGCGGCAGGCAACTGCCGTTCCTACCGCGACCAGTTTTCAATCAGCGCCAACATCCCATGTGCTCAGTAAGTACAAGGCAAGCGAGCCTGCCAGATTCACTGCCAATTCAGCATGGCGTGGAGCTGGTTTCACGCCTGCCTTACCTGTGCCATGAGAATCGCTGAGTCGATTTCGTAGCGCACCCAATCCTTCCACCACTGACGTGCAGCCGCCTAGGATCTGCTTAAAGACCTTCTCAGTGTGTTGGGATGGAGCAAGGTTGAGTAATTCTGCTGTTTGGCGGTACAGCTTGTTGAGGTCTGGCGTTTCGTCGTACTCAGTCCCGGCTTCTTCCAAGATGTGCTTGCAGACAGATTCCAGAAGGGTCCGCGCCATGGTGATTGCGCCTTCTGGATCTGTGGTACGCCTCTCCAGCGATTTCGTCCATGCAACCCTCACATGCTCAGAGTCGAACCGCTCAATCGCACCAGTAACCACATGGTCCGCGGGTGATGAACCACCCTTCTCAACGTAGTCCAGAAGCGGACGGAATTCGTCCCATAGGTAGGTTCTGCGCTCGGCGTATGCGCCGTATTTGTTCTTGATGAACTGCCAAAACTGACTGAGGCTACGGCAGGTGTTCACGCATCGAGGCACCATCGTGGCAAGGGTTGGATCATCTAGAATGGCGCGCCTGAGCCTGAGATACGCCTTGTCGTCCTCGTTACCGCCTGTAGCCTGTGAGACCAGAATGTTCTGGAGCGCTTCTGCTTCTTCGGATAGTGGATGCATTTCTGACCCTGATACCCAATGAGAATTTGGGCAACCATTACCCAGTCTATAGCATACCGGCGATCCGCGATTAGGGGGCTTTGGCGATGGCTAGCCGACCTCCTAAGCGGGTAAAGTAGGGGATTGATTTTGCCGTCCCTGGAAGCCTTCTGAATGCCTCTATTGTCTTGGTTCAACCGTGATGCCGACCTGACGCGGGCTGCCCTTGCGCCATACCGTCTGCTTGAGCCGGTTGCTAAACTGTCTCATGGAGAGCCGGACTCTCCGAACATGCTGATTGAAGGCGATAACCTCGACGCGCTGAAAGCGCTTCTCCCTTACTACGCTGGTCAGGTGAAATGCATTTTCATCGATCCGCCGTACAACACGAAGTCAGCGTTTGAACGTTACGACGACAACCTAGAACACTCAAAATGGCTGTCCATGATCTACCCTCGGCTGGAGCTTCTTCGTGAGCTTATGAGTCAAGAGGGATCGATTTGGATCACCATCGACGACAACGAAGCTCACTATCTGAAAGTCATCTGCGACGAGATTTTTGGGCGCAAGAATTTCATCGCTGAAATCATCTGGCAAAAACGCACGTCCCGTGAGAACCGGGCGGCAGTTGGCTCATCCCACGACACCATGCTGGTCTACGCCAAAATGGAAGCGTCGAAGTGGAAGAAATACAGAAATCTTCTTCCTTCCAACGATAAGGGCTACGGGAATGCTGACCAAGATCCACGCGGTCCTTGGCGATCCATTCCGTTTTCAGCGCAGGGATTCCGACCTAATCAGATGTACCCAATCACCAGTGACTCAGGTGACGTTCATCTGCCTCCGAAAGGTAGGTGCTGGGGCGCGGTGGAGTCGGTATTTAATCGGTATCGTGCCGAAGACCGTGTTTACTTTCCAAAAGACGGCAAGGGCAAGCCGCGCCTTAAGCGGTTTCCATGGGAGGACGAAGGTCTAGTGCCAATGACGCTTTGGCATGCCTCGGAGGCTGGCACGACCGAAGAAGCGAAAAAGGAAATTTTGGCTCTGTTTCAGGATGTAGAAGCCTTCGACACTCCGAAGCCTGAACGCCTTTTGAGGCAGGTTTTGGAAGTGGCAAGCAAGCCCGGTGATTTGGTACTGGATAGTTTCCTAGGCTCAGGCACCACTGCTGCGGTTGCGCACAAAATGAAGCGTAATTGGATAGGTATTGAAATGTCAGCCAACGCTCGGCTTTTCTGTGCCCCTCGACTGCGGCAGGTTGTTAACGGGGAACAAGGTGGTATCTCCGAAGCGATGGGCTGGATTGGTGGGGGAGGCTACCGATATTATAAATTGGGTGTTCCCGTTTTCGATGATTCAGGACACATTCGGGAAGGCATTTCCTTCGAGCAATTAGCCGCTCACGTATGGTTCGCAGAAACCGGTACTGCTCGTTCATCATCCGCTGAGAAATCCCCATTTCTCGGTGAGCACCATGGCACGTCCTATTACCTCCTGTTCAACGGCATTCTCGGGGATCTGACTGCGGCAGGCGGCAACGTCCTGACTAAGCGCATTCTCAAAGCCTTGCCTAAGACTGATGGTCCTATGGTGATTTACGGAGAGGCGTGCGCTATTCCATCTGAGCTTCTTCTGGAATCCAAAATCACCTTCCGGCAAACCCCATACGACATTAAGGCTCGCTAACCATGGCTCTCACGCTAAAGCTGTACCAGAACCGTGCATTGTCGAGCCTTGAGAAATTCCTCGATGTTGCTCGTTTGGAAGGACCATCAAAGTCATTCGAACAGACCGTAGATGTTGGGCTGGTCAGCGACTACAAGTTGATGCCGGGTCTGCCTGAAATCCCATACGTATGTCTCCGCATTCCTACGGGCGGCGGGAAGACTGTAATGGGTGCCCACATCATCCAAATTTGTGGCTCGTCCTACCTTGAGCGGCAGTACCCAGTGGTTCTCTGGATGGTGCCGACTACCCAGATTAAGAACCAGACCATTGACGCTTTTCGCGACCATCGTCATCCGTACCGCCAAGAGCTTGATGATGCTTTTGGCGGGCAGGTTGCGATTTTTGATGTTGCTGAATTCACGCGCATCCGCCCAGCAGATTTGGTCACTAAGGTCTGTGTAATTATCTCCACCGTGGCAGCGCTACGTGTGGATAAGGAAGAGGGGCGAAAGGTCTACGAGTATCATGAGGAACTGGAGGGGCATTTCACTGGATCTGCAAAGCATCTTGAACACCTTGATAAAGGAAAGGACGGAAAAGCAGTAGCGTCCTTCGCGAATCTTCTCAAGCTTCATGGTCCGTTGGTCATCATGGACGAAGCTCACAACGCCACGACGCCGCTTTCTTACACTGTGTATGAACGTTTGGGTCCAAAGGCTGTGGTAGAGCTTACAGCCACCCCTGATGTTTCCAGCTCGAACGTACTGGTCAGCGTTTCTGCATTCGAGCTGAAAGCCGAAAACATGATCAAATTCCCTGTCATCCTAAAGGAACACAATGGGGAATGGCAGGTTGCTGTCAGCAGTGCCGTAGCAAGACGAAAAAGCCTCGAAAAAACGGCGGTTGGTGAACCCGAATACATTCGTCCGATCCTGCTAATTCAGGCTGAGAACGCCAAGAGCGAAGCTACTGTTGAAGAGGTCAAGCGACACCTCATCGACACGGATGGTGTGGATGAAAAAGCTATCGCTATCGCTACTGGCACACAGCGCGAAATTGATGGAATCGACCTTTTTGCAAAAGACTGCCCAATCGAAGTCATCATCACCAAGCAGGCGCTGAAAGAGGGCTGGGACTGCTCGTTTGCATATGTCTTCTGCTCTGTGGCTCAGGTGAAATCAGACAAGGACATTCAGCAGCTTCTTGGACGTGTTTTGCGTATGCCGTATGCGGTTTCCCGCCGTCAGGAAGCGATGAGCAAAGCATATGCACACGTCACCACGGATACTTTTGGACGTGCTGCCGGAGAGCTTACCCAATCGCTCATAAACATCGGCTTCAACCCTATGGAGGCTGCTGCCGCCATCCGTAAGGAAAAGACCCCTGAGCTGGCACTGCAAGGAGGTCAGGTGGGTACTCCTGAGCTTCCAGTGTCTAGGGTGGTTGTAACTAAGGCTCCTGACTTTTCGAAGATTCCTGAGCGTGACCATGAACGAGTTCTGTTCATGCTCGATGCTGAAGGACCTGGAGGGGTAATCGAGTTAAAAGACGAACTCGACCTGCTAACTGTTGAAGCCATCGTTTCGACCGTTTCAGGCAAGGATAAGAAGGCAGCGGTCGCTGCTGAGATAGAGAGGCATCAGCAAGCTACGGTAGCTGCTAAAGCTCCTAGTGAAAGGGGAGTGGTGTTTCAGGTTCCACGCCTTTACTCAGTCGAGCAAGGTGAGCTTGAACTGGTTGACCGGGGCGCGGTTTCAGCATCGTTTAGCTGGGATCTGCTGTCGTCACCACCAGACCTATCATCCTTCCGGTTTGATGAATCGAGCATGACGTTCGAGGTGTATCTCGACGACAAAACGGTTCAGTTCCAAAACGTGAAAGACGATGTGGGCACTTACCTTCCCGGCTTCGCGCAGGACCGTACTGCATCAGACCTTATAGGATGGTTGGATCAGGAAATTCGTGAGCCTTCAATCAAGCAGCCAGTGCTTCGCGAATGGTTGCGTCGAGCGGTTACGGGGCTATTGGAGGATCGCGGCTTCTCCCTGTCGCAGCTTTTGAAAGGTCAGTTCATTCTTCGTAGAAAGCTTGGTGAGCAGTTGTTGCTTGCGAAGAAGAACGCCTATGACAAGGGGTTCCAGCAGGCTCTGTTCCATGATGATCTGGAGCTGGTCACGTCCTCAGAACCTGACCATGCGTTTACCTATCCAGCAGACATGGCGCTGTACCCGGCAACCTCGTATTACGCCGGGTCATTCAAGTTCAAGAAGCACTACTACCCGTTTCCGGGCATGCTTCCTTGGAAAACATCCAAGGGTGAGGATGCTGAGGAATATCTCTGTGCGCAGGCTATCGAGCTGTTGAATGAGGTCGAATTTTGGGTCAGGAATCTCGTTCATGCGACCCAATTCTGGATGCCTACGGCGATTCAACGCACATACCCTGATTTCGTAGCTCGTCTCAAGGACGGACGCCTTTTCGTGATTGAGTACAAAGGCGGCGACCGCGTGAGCAACGATGACAGCAAAGAGAAGCGCCTGATAGGTGAGCTTTGGGCTAAGAAGTCTGGTGGTAAGGGGATCTACCTCATGGCGCAGAAGAAGGATGAGCAAGGGCGTGGCTTGCGTGATCAGCTGCTCAACGCAATTAACGGAGCGTCCTGACCCTTTGTAAAACGGCTCAAATTTCTTAGCTTTGAGCCGTCATAGATCAATGACCGATGCCCGTGCATAGATGACTTGGCCGGACGGATACTTGCATCGGACTCGGTCATGAAGAAGGTGCGGTGGAAAATTAGCTGATGCCTATAACTGCCGAAGCCGCATGATGGCGTCTATGATGCCTTGAGCGTTAGTGTCCAGCGTTGCCATGGCCGCAATTGCATTGGCGGCGACACCCTCCACTCCATTCTCAGACAGCGACTTGGTCACCTCTTCAATTGCTGCGCATATGGCGTGCTGGTTGTGCAGAAGCAGTGTGAGAGCATCCGCAGTGACTATGTTGGCTTCAGAGTAATCTGGCATGGTTTTCGTCCTTGAGTAACTGGTACGGAATGGCTAGCTGAACTCGCCTCTGGCTGGAGCCATTTCTCCAGATCCATTGACTCTGGATAGTCTCAATGACTTGACCACCCGATGGAAACTCATACGACCAAAGCCGGAGGATACACATGAAACGAAAAAGACCACAGGCCCGACCCGAAGACCCGCAGGTGGAGCGGTCCGTGGGCTCATCGGAAAAGATCCCTTCTGAAGCAGCCCTCAAGCGGATGAAGCTTTCCCTTGAGAGCCTGCTAGCGGAAACACCTGAGAACAGTCGTGACGAAGTCTGGGAAAAAATGGCGTCAGTGGGAAAGGAATTCTAATTCACCAGGATTGCCAGCCTTGTGGAGCCTTCGGTATCCGACTCGTCCGACCTGCCAATGCGCGAGCGGCCCTGTCGCCAAAAGATATTAGCTGGGAAGGTTCGCCCTCAGAACTCATCGGTAAAAAAACCCCACTTACCGACCAATTCATCTATCGCGAGCGAAATCCTCGACTCAGCCATCAGCTCCGCAGGCGTGTAACTCAAAGCCACCGCGACCGCCATAGCAAACTCATTCAGATCTCCTGGCTCGAATGGCCAAACTTGAAGTTTCATCAGCGACGGGTCGTTGGGACTGTATTCATCGACAACCTCTAACGTGCCCTCCAAAAGCAGATAATTCGTGAGCGATATGGCCATGGTTTTTTGAGGGTAGTCCGCCAAGAGCGTGCGCGAATCCAAATATGTGTCGCCAGCTTCGGCTATTGCGGAATGGCTGAAAGCACGGACGAACAACGACCTCAACCTCGGCGACGATACGAGACTTCGCACATACCTTAAATCTACAGGACCTTGGCTGAATTCCCATTCCAGTTCGCGGCGCAAATGATCCTGGAGATTTGGATGATTCGCCATCGCCACAGTTGGAGCAGTAATCAGTTCCATAAAGTCACACGCCAACCCCATGTTCCAACCGATTCAGAAAAGTGAAAATCGTCTGACACCCCTCTTCCGTCGCCAGCATTTCGCAAGGTCGCCGACCAGCAAAAGCGGTGCGTTCTTGCTGTACCCAAAGCACTGCGCCTTCTCCGAAAAATGACAAAATCAAGTTCACGGCCTCGACGTAGCTGGCGATGTAGTTTTCGTCGCTCTTGAGGTTTTCATCCCGAGCTATCTGATGCGGCCTCGAATGGTGGCCACATCGCGCTTGGAGCCAACCATCAATACATATCGCCGCACCTGGCATCCCGCACATCTCACAAACACTACCTGATACCGACTCCGCGATCTCGAAAGCGGCACCGATGCTTCCGTCCCCTCCGCGATGGTAGATCCTGAGCTGACCAAACTTCTCTTTCACCTGCGTGACCTTTACGTCGAGCGCCTTCAGCTCAGCATGTTGCTGGGTTAGCCGAAGAGTCGCTTCGATGAGATTCGCCCACCCGTCATTGCATTCAAAACCAAAGATTGCACCCTCGGAAAAATCTTTCGAAAAGAGCAGAGTGCGGTACTGATCTGCGAGAAGCCTTTCGATGAAATTATTCATTACCCATTGCCCGCTTTGACCACAACGGGACGCGGGTCTGACCTAGCAATTTTGATGGATACACTTGTCCGTCCATCAGCTCGTAGCAGACCCGCTCGTCCACTTCCTGAATCTCCCGAATTGGCTCCATCAGCCATTTACCCTTTTGGTTCAGCCAAGGGGGCGATACGAGCTGAACCTCATGAATGAACTGCCCGGGCGTATCTCTTGAGGCCAAATCCAAGAGGAATTGTACTTTCGAAATCATGAACTGCTGCTGCGAAGAACCCTCCTCGCCTGCTACTTCATATGTGACAAAAAACCACTCGTCATTCGTCGTTTGCGAGATGTACTTCCAGCGGCGTGCGCCTTCTTCAAGCACGAAGAATGGGGACGGCAATCGTGCCTGATCGTGGGTTTCGAACATATTATATCTCCTGGAAATTCTAATGAGTACTATAGTACGCTGCTAAGAATCTCTCAATGTGGCCATATACTCCTTTTTAAGGAGTTGCCATGCGGGAGCTGAATGACGCATTTGCGCAGGCCCTAAGGGATATGCGGCTCGGGGCCAGTCTGGCACAGGCTGACTTTCCACCGACAGTCAGCCGGGAATACATCAGTTTGCTTGAGCGCGGGCTACGCTCGCCTAGCTTGGAGGCGATTGATAACATCTCTGAGGTGATCGGCATCTCTCCATTAGCATTAGTGCTTCAGTGCTACCTGCATCGCGATCCGTCCACCAGCCTTGGAGCGTTGCTGGCGACAGCAATTGGCGACGTCAGACCGGAAATGATTTCGTGCACACCAAATAATGAGGATGCTGGCTAAACCAGACTCAGTTGCTATGGCGCCGTTCCTTGTTTTGGGGCATGCAGCCAATGTCGAATCTTGGCTCTCCGAGTAGTTTTTTCCTGTGACTAAAAAAGGGCCCGACAGGGCCCTTTTTGCATTGTGTCGACTGCCCTAGAAGTGAACTGTTGAAAACGACCCAGCAGTGCGCTATCTAATCTTGCATCGTAATCGAGCACCAGCAATACCAATTGCCAAGATGGCGACAATAAGGACACAAGGATTTACTCCATGAGCATAATCTCCAACGATCCTACGACCCGCCTCGCGTTTTCAATGCACGAAAACCAAGGTGTATATGCAGTACTCATAGGATCAGGGCTCTCACGATCTGCCCGGATACCTACTGGCTGGGAGATCACTGTAGAACTGATTAGACGGGCAGGCTTAGCGGCAGGAGTTTCGGAACAGGAAGACTGGGCACAGTGGTACGTGACCACAACAGGAAAACAGCCTAACTACTCTACCCTGCTGGAGGAACTCGCACAGACACCAACGGAGCGCAGGGCCATTATTCAAGGTTTTTTGGAGCCCACAGAACAAGAATTTTCAGATGGCTTAAAGCTACCGACACCAGCCCATAGGGCTATTGCAGAGATGGTCAGATCAGGGCATATCCGTGTCATAGTCACCACCAATTTTGACCGGTTGATGGAGAATGCACTGAGGGATGTTGGAATTGAGCCGACCGTTGTCAGCTCACTTGATGGCCTATCCGGGGCTGAACCAATTACTCATGCCAAGTGCTACGTCTTAAAAATTCATGGCGATTACAAAGACGCCAGAATCCTCAATACAGATGTAGAGCTTGATTCGTATCCACCAGAATTTAACTCTCTGTTAGACAGAATCCTTGATGAGTTTGGATTGATCATCGCTGGCTGGTCTGGAGAGTGGGATAACGCTCTGCGTGCCGCTTTCATGCGGGCTCCAAGCAGGCGGTATCCAACCTTCTGGCTCTCGCGAGGAAAACTCGGCGCACGCGCGCAGGATCTCGTAACGCAGCGAAAAGCGATAAACGTCAGTATCCCAGACGCCGATTCGTTTTTCGAGGCGCTGAAATTAAAGCTTCAAACGCTCGCTGACGGCGAGCAGCGCAATCCCGCAAGCCTTGACCTGATGGTCGCGATGACCAAGCGGTTTCTTTCAAAACCTGATTACAAGATCCAGCTGGACGACCTGCTTACCTCTGAGCACGGTCGACTCATGGAAACTCTTACCCCCATATTTTCAGACCAAAACAAACTTGGAAGAGAAACTGAAAAGTGGAAAGAAATATATGAGCACGCGACAACTCCTCTTGCTCATTTAGGGGCGGTCATAGGCAGGTGGGGTGGCGAATCGGAACATACGCTGGTGATTTCCACAATAAAGGAATTGGTGGCTGACGCAGCAAGAACTCCTAGTGGTGCCCACAGGGTCGACTGGAAAAAAATGAAGTTCTACCCAGCGTTTCTCCTATTCACGGCCTACAGCTTAGGACTGACCCGAGCAGGCAGGCTGAGCACCCTGCAAAGCCTAATGGCTCTAAACGTTTTAGTAGATGAGCGAATCACCTCGACTCTAGGAGAATTTTTCAATCCTTCATACTTTCAATCTAGGACTGGCTCTGAGCTTTGGGACGAAGAAGGAGCAACGAAACGTGAAACCCCTGTAAGCAACCGTATCGTTGAACGGCTTCTGCCAGTTTGGGCTCCAAACTTCGCCGGCGTCAGTAGTCTCCAACTTCTCTTTGCTCGCTATGAATTTTACTCCGCCCTGTTTTTCTATAGCAGGCGCTCATCTGAGGAATCCTTAGAGGAGAGCTTGGCTAATGGGCGCTCAAGCCAACTGGTCATCGGGAGGCTGAAATATGACTACGAATCTAAAAATATCATTGAACAAGAGTTTGATGCTGGAGACATCGAGGGACATGTCGTGGGTGCGAACCTCGTTCCGAGCACTCGGTTCCTCGAACTCTTTATGCAGTGCATGAAGAAAACGTCTTGGTTTTAAATACCTAGATTTGACCATTGTGGTTCCGGGGCAATGGGTGGGTAAGTCCGTGCAGTTACCCAACTAGAGAGGCAAAACCCTGGGGCGCTGCCCCAGACCTCGCTCTACGCCGCCCGAGGGGCTCGGGAAGCGGTGAGGCGGAGCCTCATCACTTCCAGAGCCAAGGCTGATCGCTTCGCTGGATGAGGTGTTGTCAATAAAAATAACGGTTTCTACCTGTGCTTCGCACAGGCAGACACTCCGTGATTTTTTTTGACAAAGCGAAATGGGGGGGTGAGAAATGAACAGCGAACTCAAATCGAGAAGCCAACACATAGGGTGTCACTGCGGTTCGGCCGAGCTACGCCCTGCTGCAAAATCTCTTGGGTGCTTAGTATCAGCGCAAGTCGTTTTGATCGTGAGATGCCGGTGTACAGCATGCTCCGCTCCACAAATTCACTTTGGCTCAGAGAGCAAATGATGGATGTCTGGTACTCGCTTCCCTGCGATTTATGGATCGATATTGCGTAGGCAAGCTTCATCCCAAGCACGAACAAGTCCATCCTGGAGAGGGTTATTTCGACCCCATTGAAAATGAATATGCCGGAAATCTGGTCATCAATTGAGATAAGACCAGACATGACGCCGGTGTTGCCGTTGAACAGATTGTGCTCATAGCTGTTCTGAGTGACGATTACAGGGTCGTTAATCCGCAGCCAATACTTGCCCATCCATATACCTTGCGCCTCATCAGTTTGCTGAAAAGCGCTTTGTAGGTAGTTGTTTATTTTGTGGCCGGAATCAGGCATCCGGTCAGACATGTGGGGCGTAAGGATTTGGGCGTCTGGGATGATTTGTTTGATTGACGCCAGATGGGCGAGCAAATCCTTAGTGTTGGTGCAGTGGATCAAAAACACTCCGTCTCGCTCACCTCTCCAGGCTGGGAGGGTATTTAGCTGCCCTGATCGAACCTGCATGGCGGTTTTCTGAAGGTCACTATCGCCGATAGTCCTGTGAATTTTAGTCAGATGCGTCAATGGCATCGCCGTCGATTTCGCCAGGACGTGAAAGAAAACTCCATAGCCCACAGGGGATAGCTGACCGGTATCCCCTACAAGCAGGAGGGAGAGTTCTTTCTTGGCGAAAGCATTCAGAAGCTTCAGCATGAGTGCAATATCAACCATGCTGGCCTCATCGACTATCACAAGCGGATCGCCTCCATTGGTGAGGCCCGAGTCCTTGCTGCCGATCTTTATCAAGAAGTTGTGAATGGTAAAAGTGTCTCGACCAATTGCTTCCTTAGCCCGCTCTTTAGCCTTACCGCTCAGCGCCAGAATATGTACGGGACGATAGCCGGAAGCAACATCGACGATAGCTTTCAGTACTGTTGTTTTTCCCGTGCCCCCGAATCCGGTGAGCGTGCTGACCCGGTTAGTGAGGGCCATGAGCACCGCACCTTTTTGCTCTGGGGTGAAGGAATGTCCAGAGGAAATTTCGCTGCGTAGGCAGTAGTTCTCAATCGCGTGCTCTAGTTCCTGTGGCGAGCCATGGAGTAGCGAACTCTGAGCGGTAAGTAGATTTCCTACGCACTGCTCAAGTTGACTCTCAACGAGGGCGGCCCCAAGTGGCTGTAGCAACGTTACGCCGTGCAGCTTTTTCACACACACGGCACGACGATCAAGGGCACAAGTGATAGCGAGATCAGCCAGCGCAGAAGACGACAGTTTCTGACTCAGCTCATTTCTGAGTTCGTCAACCGGGCAGGCTGTATGTCCTTGATCCAAACGGAGGTACAACAGATTTTCAACGATGCCGGCCAACCTGCGAGGATCATTGGGAGCGATACCTAACTTGGATGCAGCGGCCTCCACTATTTTCCACATGTTAGGGTGAATGCCTTGAAACGCAATCAAGCTGTACGGGTTGCGCTTCAGGCGCTCCACTGTGTCCGTTTGGCAGACTCTGAGGATGCTTTTAGCGAGGGCTGGGTCGAAATGGTGCTCCATGAGAAATTCAATAGTTGAAATCTCGTTCTGCAATGTCATCCAAGCATCTACGAGTTTTTGAGCAAGTTCTGGATTGATCACGTCTGCTAAGTGACTGACCTTTCCGGCAGTTAGAGTCTGAGCAAGGTTCTCTGCTCCAAACTCTCTGATAAGTTTCGAAACTTTTGCCTTGCCAAATGAAAGCCCCCTAAATGCTGGGTGTTTTATGAGCAAACGCTCCACATACGCAGCAATAGGCAGGCTCACAATGTGGCAGCTTTCGACTAGAACAAAGTCCCTGAATTGATCGTGGCCTACGATTGAACCCTTGAATTGCCAGCACTCGCCGGGTTGTGGCACGCGAGTGATGATTTTATAGCTAGCTTTACAGGTGTAGATTTTGTTTTCGCCAAGGATTCGACCAGAAAAAATGGCACCGCCAAAGCCACCTGGCTTCACTGAACTGACTTGAATTACATTGGACAGGCTACTCATAAAATAAATGACCGCCCTGAATCGATAATCAGTTCCTGCTGGGTAGTGATTTCGGCGGCACTAGCACGAAGCAGGCGCACCTCAGCGGATAGGCGTTCGACCTGTTCTCGTAGTATCTCGTTTTCCTTGGACTTCTGTTCCAGCATCGAGCGTAGCCGGTTAGCTTCTCGGCTTTTTGAATCGGCGATATCAACCAGAACTGCCTCGGGATCTTTAGCCAAAACAAATTCGCTGCCAATGCGACGAATATCTTTGGCGATGACCTGCTCCAGGGTATCTCCATGGGAGCAAAAGACCTTCTTTGCGCTTTCGGAAAACCACTGCCGACGATTTCCGCACTCGTCAGCAATTTTGCTGAAGTTGACATCTCCGAACTGGTTGACCGGAAATTTTTTGCCAGCTTGCTCCAGCTCTAAAACATAGTCCCTGTAACGCTCGAATGGCGACCGTTTTTTTTCACTGCTCGCCATGATTTTTCCCTTTTGCTTTCATCCATTGGACAAAGGGTGCAGCTAGCTCTTTTGGGACAAGTCCCTCAATCGGCTCAAGGTCATTGTATGCACAGCTAATCTTGATGGCGTCTAAATCAACAGCAAACATACTATCGCTCGCATCAAGTACCAATTTGAGGGCGCGGCAGGTTTTGTCAAATTTCGTCATGAAATCTTGATCAGTATGTTTTGAGTCCGGCAGGGTCATAGGCGAAGCGCCATGATTACGCAGGGCTGCCCTAAGAGCCTCTACCTCCTTCTTCAGCCTTTCTGTCTCTGCTTGAAGTCCGTCTGCGCGTTGTGATGCCAGCTTCCCTACAAGTTTTTCTTTCTTGGATTCCATGCTGCCAGACGAATCCCAGTGCCTGTAGAAAAGCGGCCCGATCAGCGACCAGTATTCAGTGCTCTGGACAAGGGTTCTGTAGCCAATGTTCTTTTCATTTACGGGAAGGCCATCATTGTAGAGTTCGGCACAAAATCTGGAGAACGGCGTGATTCCGTCGAATGACGTTTTCCCCACGAAAGCTTTCAGCTTTGGAATGACCTCATCTTTAATTCGAGTGACCCTGTAATCGCGACGGCGCTGTTGGGCGCCTGCAAAACGGTTCTGTCCTGGTTTAGCTCCCTTACTCATGCTGGAACACTCCCAGGGTTCGAGACCAGCTTCAGAATCACGTTGGGGCGGTCAAGCGCCAAGGGCTTGTCCATCGCACTGCTCAGGTCATGCAGGGAAAGGTTAAGGACTTCACACGCAGATCGAATCAGCCCCCTGAACTCATCGATCAATGTGAACCCAGTCGGGGCCTCCTGTAGCATGCGATTGAAGTCACCAGTGAAAGCCAGGAGCTTGTTACGCGCAACCATGATCTGTTGCTTCAACTGTGGGGTGAAATACTCTGCCTGTGATTTGGCTTCCACAGTGCGAGCAATCAAGTTAGATAAACTGTGACCGCCCAAGTCGAGTCGCTCCAGATGCTCAGAAATGATCTCTGGCTTTTCCACCAGAAAACTAGATCGAGTCTTGATCTCGCTATGCATTTGCTCAAGGCAGTGAGCGGTAACGCTCCATGAAATGACCTCTGAGGCCAAGAATTTGCGGTGATTGGCTTTCTGCATCAGGCTTTGGGGCGACGCCCCATTTTTTCTGGCCTCAGCTATGTGGCTTTCCAGCTCACTGCACTCATCAGTGAGCACGCGAATAAGCCCATGGATTCTGGGCAGGTGGTCGACGGTTTTGATCGAGTAATAGCAACCGCCGCAGGGCATTCTTGACCCCGGCACAGCGCCCAAGTCTTTCATTACATCTGCTGGGCACTGGTTCCCAAAAGGGCAAATGTGAGTGGGCATAAAAGCAAGCGAATCAATGGGGCGCTGCTTTGCTGCCTTGATTCCTGATAGGACGTCATCCTTGGTTTCGCGGTCGAACGAAATTGCACCGAAATCTACCAGGGATTGTTCTTTGTCTCGGCGGAATGCTTGCTGCAACTTGGATGTAACATCTTCAGCCTTGATGGAGGACATTGCTGGTCGATCCAGCAGCCAGCCCTGCTCAACGCTCATTTTTTGATGTTGGGCTACCGTTTTCAAGTATGCCCGATCAAGCTTTGCGTAATACATCACATGGGCATCAGTGGCATGTCCTGTAAGGTGGCTGCCGATGATGTGAGGAGGTAAAATTCGGATGTACTCAGATACTACAGACACCCGGCAGGAGTGGGGCGTGTGCTCAATAAGCTTGCTTGCTTCCGCTTCTAGTTTAACCGCCGCTAAAAATTCTACAGGGTCTTCAATTGACTCCATATCAGCCAAAGCCTCAGGCATCTGGTTAGATGCTTCAACCTTTAACTGATATCGACAGAATAAGTCGAACGAGTAAATTAGCTTTTTAAAATACTTCATATAGGAATCAGGCTGAAGGGGGCCGGATGCCATCCATTTGGGGAAGATGGTAACAATCTTTCCGAAGACGCTATCCTCATGGTCGTCATACCAAACTTCTTCTGACATTGGCGAATTGTTGTACCAATTCACCATCGCGTATTGCCGATCCAACACTTGGATTACATCTCTAGACACCGATGCGTCCCAAGCACCATTCACTTTGTCCGTATTGATGTGAAGCTTGCATATTGGAGGTAGCGGTCGAGAACGGTCGATGTTCTGATCATAGGTTCTCCTGTCAAGCCACCGGATATGGATGCTTCGGATTCCCGTTTCCAATGCAACTATATTGTGGCGAATGTAGTTAAGCTGCGGATAGAAAACCCAACATCCATTGATTTCTATGGCTACGTCAATTATAGGAATTAGTGATTTAGAGATCAGCCGCAGTGGCTCGTACTTCATCGGCCTGTTTGAACTGCTTTTCGGAGATGACGGGTCAAACAAAGGGTTTTTGTAGAATACTAACGGAACGTAGCCAAACTTCTCTGTCTGAATAACTTTTCGCGTGTAATTCCAGTTTTTTGCTTCAATGTCCGGCCTGTATTCTTCCGCGTATAAGTTTATCTGCTCGAAATGCACCTTGTCGGAAAGGTAGTTTGCAAACGACTCTACAGCATAACAATACTGGATAAGATATGGAAAATGCTCCGATTCGAATGCTGCCTTGTTCGTGCCGGATTTTCTTTTTACTATCGGGAAGTCAATGTCGACGAGTGGATTAACGAACCCCGTTAAGCCCTCATCGGAGCTTGAGTGTGCTGCCATGTAATCAAAGTATGTATCCAGCTGATACAGCAGTTGCTGTACCGTATTAGAGGATCTGCCGGATCGGAGTAGCTTCAATAAGCCATCGAATCCGTCGCCCTCTAGGTGCCTCCGGTTGAATTGGTTTGGCAAGGGCGGAGGAATGCCAGCAGCTAGTACAGTGCTGAATAAGAATGTGTTCAGTATCGCAAGTGAACGCTTGTAGGCATCATAAGTCTTCAGCCCGCGAGCTTTTAGGCTTTCAATGAACTTGGCTTGGTATTTCAACCATGTCGAAACGCACTCAGAGTGTTCATCAGGGATGTGGAAATCCCCTCTGTTTATAGCGCTCGCAGATGCCTGCACATCATTTTGTATCCCGTGCTCTGGAGTTTCGAGCTGGCAGCGGGTTGGGTAAAGCTTCTGAATATACGAAAAGAATGCTTTAGGCGCGATGGGGTAGGTTACCCAGTCGCTCTCACCTTTTCTAGCTGAAAGTAGAGCCTTGATGCATGCTGCAACGTCCACCGGATCTATGTCTTCAATCTTGTACCAGTTGGTTGCCCGTACCATTCGCCATGCATACCACCCAAAATTCTTTAGAGCAGAAGATGGCATCACTGTGCGAATGTCGGGTATGTCCGTGTATTCGACATGTGTGACGTAAGGGAGGCTTACCAGCGCTAATACCTCTGGATATGTTGATGCTGCAAATTCTTTGTAGTTTCCGCCTGTGGCGGAATCCCTGCCGGTTGGCCTTCTAAGCGTTACTGGTAAAAGAACTGCGCCGACATGCCAAAGAAAATGTAGGATGAGCACAGAATCCTGCTGTAGCCGCTCTAAGGATGATTTATTAAGCCATTCATGTGCGCTTGTAGGGAGAACACGCTTTGCCAAGTCAGCTACCGGTGTTTTCTGCGTGCATAAAAAAATATTTCGCACCCAGTCCTCATCGTAGATAGGCGAGAGAGTAGGATCAAGGTAGTTGTCGAATAAACGGAAAATAGATGCCTGATAGAATTCATTTCTAGAGGAGCTAGATATTTTGCTTGGGGAGATATAAGTCCCGTTGTATAGCTCGTTTTTTACGCAGTTCTTAGAGAGCGATATGGCAAACTTGATAGAGTCGGACAGTTCTGGTCCCGATTTTATGATCAATACTTCACGGGTAAGATTAATCATGCGGTCGTTCCCTCGATCCGCTGGACTTCTTGTTGCAAAATCTCCAATTGGCGGATGTGGAACTCTTGTCGAATGGTGCTCATCGACTGCTCGCCCCGTTGGGTTATGTATTGGTTGGCGTGGTGAAAGTATGCTTCAATCAAATCAGTGTCATGCTTTGCGTACTTCATTGTCGAAGTGATGTTGGAGTGCCCCATCAGGATCTTGACGTATGTTAGCGGAAGGCCTGGTGTTTCCTGGCCAGGAACTGGCATGTAATTCAGTGTATAGGTTCCGTACATGTGCCTTAGGGAGTGCAGGCTGATCCCCTTGCAGTCGTCCAGCCCTGCTCTGCTAGCATAGCTCTTGAACGTTTTATCTCTACTACTTCTGTCACTGGTGAAGTATGGCCTTCCATCAATATCTTGGAATAGGAAGTCATGCCCGCAACTAGAGTTATATTCCAGGGCCAAATACTGCTCTAAGTGCTCAAAAAATATCTTACCGAAAGGTTCTATGAGGAACGTAATTTCTGTGTCGCGACCTTTCCAAGCGAGCAGGCGGTGCTCTTCTTCAGTTATGCCCGGATTTTTTCTCGAAAATGGATCTCTCAGGTACACGGCTAAGTTGTCAGCGTCAATATCGATAAGTCTCAGCTGAAGCACTTCGCTCGTGCGACCCCCGGATGCAGCCAGCAGCGCATAAATGGCCATATCACGGTGAAACACCTTGGATCTCTTCGGTTTTTCTTGGCGAACGAGAGACACAGATGTTTCGATGGGAAAGGCAACCGTTTTATAGGCCTGCTTATCGTTTTTTCTGTCCCGACGTTTCGCACGCGGGAAGAGGGTTTCCCCTTTCCGCTTCGGGAGAGCGGCGACAAGAGCATCTCTTATCGTACCGGCTAGCCAAGAGTTTGCTTTTATTGCCGAGATCTCATGATTCTGCCTGTATTCAGGACGGTTGATGTAGAACCGACTGAAAAGCGTGTCTGGCGAAATGCTGTTACGGGTTTCACAGACTTGAAGAAACCACCTGATAGAAGATTCGATTGTTTGAGCAAGTGATGACTGGCTGGTGGTCTTTTCCTTTCCCAGCTGCTCCGCCATTCTTGCGGCTATCGGGTTTGATGAGCTTTTGCCAAAAAGTAGGAAGGACTGGTAGCTGTAGATGATCGACGAAATTGAGAGTTCTACATCCGAATCGAACTGGGAGATGGAAACCTCATACACATAGTCGATGAATCGGCCTACGTGTTCAGAGTAGAGAAGATCGGTATTGAATGCATAGCCGCGCTGAGCTAGCCACCGGGAGTAATGGGTGAATGGCCCAAACTCGCGCTGATCATCTGGGATCGCCGGGTCAAGGTGGAGAAGGAGGTGCGAGGCCTCGACTGTCACCGGGGCTTGAACGAGGATAAAATTTTTCATACGCACCGCTTCCAAGTACCACACCCATCAAGCATTGGGTGTGGCGTTTGCAGTGTCAACAAGAAATTTGCACGTGACGACTTTTCAGACACAAAATAAAAAAGCCAGACCTGTCGGTCCGGCTCTGGAATTGGTGGGCGTCCCCGGAGTCGAACCGAAATGGGGAGTACAGGCACACTGGCGGAAACATCCTTAGGAATTTCAACAGATGGCCGTTAATATCAAATATGCGTGTTGCCGCACATTAGCCGCACTTTTTGCCGCTCTCATTTAGCCTTTACATTCAGGCTCCTCTCCTTACGTGCACCACTGTTTAACGGGGCCGCTTACAGAAATATTTTCAGTCCTAGCTGTGGCTGACATGTTTTTCTGTCGATAGAAAAATATCTTGCTCCATCATTTCTTTAAATAAACTGTATTTGTAACGCTCTGCATAGGGCAGTGTCGTAACGTATCGATCAGCGCTGTGCGTTCCATTCAGCTCAAGCGGATGGGTACCATCAGTGGCGAAAATGCTGCTTGGATCGTGATCCGGGATCTCGTCCTCGGGAACCTTTCTGTACACAGGCTGGTAGATCGTCCCATGGTCGGCCCGCAGGTAGTACGTTGGGTACTTCGTTACCTTGTCTAGAAGGATTGCACCGGCAGTGAATCGAGCAGGGCCGTTCACTGTGCGAACCTTGCCATCTGAGAGCTTGTAAGTGCCATTTCGAGTGTGCAGCTCCATCACGAAGTTAACTATAGACCGAAGCGACTTGCTGACTGGTACGCCCTTGCTGGTGACGTAAACGAGGAAAGCATCAGACAGGGTTTCTGCTGACAGCGAGCTACCATCAATGAACTCAACAACTCCACCGGCCAGCGCTCGTTCAAGGTCAGTGGCTGCTATCAGTAGTGGTTTTAAAGAATGGTCAGCGGCCTTTGCACGATCCAGAAGGTGCAGCATGTTCAGATCGTCCTGCCCCGAGGGAACCCTATCGGAACGTTGGACCAAAAAAGACTCTTTAAAAATACCCCGCCAGCTATCCAAGCACTCGTTTTTGGAATCCCAGATCACAAGTTGGTCATCCAATTGCAGAGGTAAGCGCGTTGAGCGCAGTGCCTCGATGAGCATGTGCAAAGGCGCGAAATAATCACCGTCCTTTTCTCGAAAGCGAACAATTAGCCCTTCATATTTACCCGCGATCAAGCCATCCAATGACCACTGACCGATTTCAGCCGTTTGGCCCGTCCAAACCATGAGAGAGATTTCGGAATGCTTGGGGATGCCATGGGCATCAAGCTTCATCAAAGCGCTCACTTCCTCCTGGTTAAGATCACAGGGAGGCGGTTTGCTCAAAGATTCTTGACGTGGAGTTTTCTCAAGACTGTCGATGATTTTTTCATAGTCTTCTTCCCCCGTGGAGAAGCCACCGGACTCACAGAATTCTTCCCACTCGCTCATTTTATTGGGCCTTAACTGGGTAGCGATGATCGAAGAGGGCGGTGTAGCTCTTGTAGAGAGCGTCATACCGCTCCCATGACGTTGCCCCACTCGGTGAGTAGATTTTGATGTTGATGGTCGTGCCCTTAATCGCCGTCTTGCCTTTGTACAGAACAGTGTTGGCCATCTCGTAGTAGTCGATGAGCTTTTCGTCAGTCGCGTTCACAGGCACGGGATAGCGTCCAGCCCATACAACGCTGTGCTGATAGAAATTCAGGATCTTCCTCTGAGCAGGGTTTCTCTTCACTCCAAGCAAATGAGCCAATAGGTTCAAGTCGTGATGCTCTGGTGGGTTAAGACCTAGGCTTACAAGCACTGACTTCATTGCTACTTCCAGCGAGAGCCCGCAGAGCATGTGGTAAACGTGGGAACAGGCAAGGTGCATGTCGAACCCTTCACCTAAACCAAGCTCCCTAGCTGCGTCATGGCCACGCCCGTTTGACATGGAAAGCCAAATGGCACCGGCAGAGGCATGAAGGTCGTTAGCACGATTCCGCCAATGATTTTGATGGCTCTTGTCGTCCACCAGCGTGGGCCGTTGGTGGTGCTGGTAATCTTCATACTCTGGGAAATCTTCTTCCACGTTCCGTCCCTAATGACAGACGAAAAAAAGCCCCAATAGGCCGGGGCTTCATGCTAGCAGTTTGGAACCATCAAGCGATGGGTGTACCCCTCGAAAGCGGTTTTCTCGGTGATAGCCTTAATGATGTTTGGTCGTGTACCCAAGTGGTATCAGTTCAACGCTGATACATCTTGGTATAGGCGCCTCAAATGCTGGTCAGACATGTCCAGAATCGGCTCGTACATGAACGAGTTCAGATGGATGTTCTCCGGCGTCATCAGCGTGACACGTTGCAGTATCTGAATCGCTTCGACTTGATCTGAAAATGTTTCTCTGTAGCGCCGTAGCAGGACGGGTGTTTGATTCGAGTTGATACTGGCGAGCCAATCGTCATCGATGATCCGGGCGGCCATGAATTTCTCAGCCAACAGTCTCGTGGCAATAGCAAGTACGACCTTGTTCTCGAAATTGATACCATCCGGCGCCTGCAAGCACGCCTTAGCCTCAAAATCTATGATCTCAAGAACTGTTTCTGCCCCGTTTGGGGACCTTCCCGTGGCGCCAAAGAGTCGGTCATAGATGCCGTCCAGATCTGCAACAGTGATCTGGTTTGACCTTGCCTTCCAGTGCAAGAGGGCGGTCAACAGATCGTAATCAGCGTCGCCATCGCCTTTGGTGTACTCGATTAAGTTTCGCATGAAAGGAATGCAGCCGATCTTCTTACGACGATCCCCGTAGAAGTTGGGTTTCCAAGAGTTCATGAAGATATTTTTGATGCCGATTGCCTCTTCCAGCTTCACCCCGGCGCTGGTTTTGGACACCATGAAGCAATTGCTTCGCCGCACTAGGCTACGGCTTTCGATGGTGCGATAAAAATCAAAGTTATGAGTCAGGATCAGTTGTTTGAAGGTGTGATCTTCGGCGAGGTCGATGAGGTATTGAATAATTGCATACTTATTTTTGTAGTCGAACGAATCCGCAATGTCATCAACAATCACCAATGTTTCTTTGCCAGACTGACGCCGTACTTCAATGTCGAATAGCATGTTGAGCACATAGAACGCTTTCTTCTCGCCGGTACTGAGTGTTTGCAGCAAGGCCTCACGACCGACCTGAACCTCCTCTTCCCCATCTTGAAAGACGAAGCCTAGGCGCAGTACTGCTTCCTGGCCGAGCATCACTTCAACTTTGTTGATCGCCTCCAACCGGAAAGGCACGACAAAACGATCATTAAAGATATCGATGACTGCTTGCCATTGCGTCCCTTCGCGGGCGGCTTGCTCTTGGATTTCCTTAGTGCGAATTGCAGCAGCCTGAACCTTCTCCAGTAAATTTACGTACAGCTCGTAGTTCGCTTTGATGTATGACTTCCAGAGTTTTTCCTTGAACGCCGGCAGGTCTATCAGTTCGGGCAGCAGTTCTTCGTGCTCCTGCAAATATGCCTCAAAGTCGCGTAGGGTGACGTTTTTCTGAATCTGCTTTTCAAGCGCGTCAAACTTTGAACGAAGCTCTGCGTCGGTAGAGATTTTTTCCTTCTCCTCTCGTATAAGCTGTTCAAGCTGATCCTCAGAAGTAATTTCGACCCGGCTGTCGCCATTGAGACTGACGGTGTGTTTGGCTTGGAAAAATCCGTTCTCCTTCAATTGGCGCGCGACGATGGAAGCGTTGTAATAGGTGAACGTGCCCTTCTTAAAGTATTTCGAAGCCGCAAGCAGTTCGTTGTATTTTTTTACGTAGTCGTCAATGGCTGTCTTGGAGTCACCGTCGGCCAAAAATGCTTGGACTTTCTCGTCCATGACCGTCTCGTAGGGGATAGCTGCAAGAGGGGTGTCTGGTTGCTCTGCAATTTCATCCTTGATCCGGATCAGAGCAACGTTGAACTGGTCGGCACCGGCAGTAAAAGTTGAGGAGATTTCGCGCTCGATATCCCGCTTGGTTTTTGACTGAGTTTTAAGTGCTTTAATAAACGCAGATTTCGCGATATTTATTTCGGCATGGAGCGCTTCAAACTCTTTACGTAAATCAAGGTTCACCAGAAGAGTCGCCGTCTCTTCCTTCTGGTTGGATACCTCTTCATAAGGACGAAGAACCAAGATGCAGTTCGATGGCAGATCCTCCCCCAATTCGTTGGTTATTACTCGCTGCGTGGCTCGATCAGGAAAAATGCGATCTTTTGATTTATTACCGTCGGCGATGTCTTGGAACGTGTTAGCTAGCGAACTTTTCATGGCGCCGTTTGGCGCATAAATGGCGACGGTGGAGGAGTTGCTGAAGTCCAGAACCGCATCGAGCTTACGGATGCCGTAGCAGTTTTCCAGCGCAAGGTTCAGTTTATTCATTGCTCAACCATCCTCCATGGAAATTGGGGCATGCGTAGATAACGAATTATTGTTGCGGGGCAGTTATTTCTGATGAGCGAAAGGATAGCTCTGACTGGGCAATACGCTACATTATTTCACTAGTGGACCTAGTGCCATGAGCGCTCGCAATCTCTTGTAGATCCCATCGAATTTCTAGGGATAAAATTCAAAAAAAAGTAAAATAGCCATCGGATTTATTGATGTAATGTCTCGTTCGTTTGTAACCACCAAGGTGCCAATGGAAATGAACTTGAAACAGGTGGTTGGGATTCTGTACGATTCGGGCCGGCGTACCCGTCTCAACTATCCCGGTTAGATGACTGCGGAGTTTAAGCGACTCGTTGTTTCGACAATGCGTCAGTACGGAAATCCGAGGCGGGTGCGTCACTTGTCTTTTTTGCACCACCAAGCCGCCAACGTGGCTACTTGAGTGATGTCTGCTGCGCTAAGCGGGCGCTTTGTCCACTCCGTTGGATAGGTGATTTCTTCTCGAATCCGAACCAGGAGTGAATGGCTCACTCCGTCAATCGTAAGTGCCTGCCGATACCAGCACATCAGATACCTTGATTCCTTCGTCATCGAGCCGTTGACTTCTAAACCGACGAAGTTACAGGTGTAACGATCTGGCGGTTTTCCGAGGAATGCTTTCAAGTGGGGAACAGCCCTAAGCGACAATGTACGTCTTGCCTCTGACTTTGAGCGTCTTGTGATGTGTCGCCAAGCCAACCGGGTGACTTGAAGGCGGCCCACCAAGGGGTTACTCCACTGCTTTGATTTCAGCGCTTTGTATGCGCTCCGTGCTTTCGGCAGCACATCCGTGGAAAGCGGGCCAATCGTTTGTGAAGTGGTGCGATACGACCATGACGCGTAGTCGTACAGTCGAGTCAGGTCGTACCGAAGCGAGGGTCGTAGGTACTGTGTTTTTGGTATTTTGGTAGGAGTCTTGAGCGGGGTGCGCGGGTCGGTTACATACCAATAGAGTCGATCCATTGGCGGTGGTGGCACCCAGATTACCAGTCCGGGCATTCCTGTCCCTGACAGTGCTTCAAGCGTTTTTCTATCGATTGCTAGCGTAATTGAATCTGCATCTGAGGTTCTACGATAAGACGGGCCAGCTTTCACTTGCGCGTGTGCAGTTATCAGTTTATTCGTTAGTGCGATATGTCGGAACGAAAGCTTTACGTCAACTTTCCCAGCGTCCTCAGCCATCGTAGTAGCCGTGGTTTCAGCGCAGGTAGCAATTCCCAGTAGGCCGGCTGCATATCGTGCAGCAGCGGCGCCGTCGGTTTTTGTATGAGAGGCTAGCGTCATTTTAGATGAGTAATCAACAAAGTTATAAACCGAACAATCTTGCCCCTTTTCCGAGTGTGTGGATAGCCTTTATCGACATGGGGAAGCATCACGCCGGAGGCGCAAGCGTTAGCTGTTAATGATTCTATAAGCGGAAAAGTTGAGCTTGCAATGCTATCTATACCGCAGTGTGTGATAGGGAGTTGATCCCACGCATGCGGTACAGATGACTGTTTCAAGTGAATGCCTATGACCGAGTAAGGTGCATACCTGCGATGCCATAGCTGAAGAAGAGTAATTTCGGGGAATAAAAAAACCGCATCATGGATGCGGTTTTTTTTAAATGGTGGGCCTCCCCGGAGTCGAACCGGGCACCAACGGATTATGCTTACCACTTCGATTTTCACCGCCCCTTTCGGGTTCGTGGTCTGGACTGTCTCTTACCTTTCGGCCCGCCCGTACAGTCTCTACACCTTCCTCAATTCGAGGCTTGGCTCGGGATTACCACGCTTACGCAGAGGCTTCCCCGAATTTGAGCGATTCTACCAAGGGACAGAGTGAACTTACCCCAAGGCAACCCATTTGTTCAGCACCATGCCCTGAGGGTTTAGGTGCTGATCTGTTAAGTCCGCTGCTCTAACCAACATGAGCTAGAGGCCCAAAAACATCTTTGAGGCTATAAAATCGATGGTTTAAATACCACCCTTTACTACATACCACATAAGAACCTACGACCAAGGGATTATGAGTCCCCTGCTCTAACCAACTGAGCTATAGGCCCTCAGTAGGCCGCGGATTATAGCGACGGTTTCTCGGCTGTGCTATCCGAAAAGTCTGAAATGGCTATACGAAGAAACGTCGCGGCAAATTCTTCCGGTGGCAAGGGCAGGCTGACGATGTAGCCCTGGATCTGTTCACAGCCTTCGGCAGCGAGGAATTGCTGCTGCGCGAGGGTTTCGACGCCCTCGGCGATGATGGTGAATTGCATGCTGCGGCCTAAGGCGATGATGGCGCGAACGATGGCTGCGTCGTGGGGATCATCCGGCAGGCCGCGGACGAAAGACTGGTCGATCTTGAGAATGTCCAACGGCAGACGTTTGAGGTAACTCAGGGACGAGTAACCGGTACCGAAGTCGTCGATGGCCAGTTGCACGCCCAGGTGTTTGAGTTGATGCAGCACTGCCAGCGCCTCTTCTGCCTGGCTCATGATGAAGTTTTCAGTAATTTCCAGTTGCAGGAAACCGGGTTTGAGGCGGTTGTCCTTGAGCAATTGTTCGATCCGGCCGAGCAGGTTCGGCTGGCGCAATTGAGCCCCCGCGAGGTTGACCGACAGCGGGCCGACGGGTTCGTAAACCTGATTCCACTCGAACATCTGCCGGCAGGCGGTTTCGAGAACCCAGTCGCCGATTTGCAGGATCATGCCGTTTTCTTCGGCCAGCGGAATGAAGTGCTCCGGCGGCACATCGCCGAAGGTCGGGTGGCGCCAGCGAATGAGCGCTTCTGCGCCGACCAGACGATGGTCGACCAGGCTGATCTTCGGTTGATAATGGAGGTGCAGTTCGTTGCGCTCGATAGCGCGTCGCAGCTCATGTTCCAGTGCCACTCGCTCGCTGGCTTGAGCGGTGAGGTCGCGGGTGTAGCTTTCGACCCGGTTGCGACCCTTGGCCTTGGAGCGGTACATCGCCGCATCGGCGTTTTTGACCAGCGTGGCGACGTCGCAGCCGTCCTTGGGATACAGGCTGGTGCCGATACTGGCGCTGATAAAAAACTCATGTTCTCCAGCCTGGAACGGTGCGCCGAAGCAATTGAGCAACTTGGTCGCGATGTTGTCGGCGTCACTGGATTGCTGTAACCCGGGCAGCAGGATGATGAATTCGTCGCCGCCTAGGCGCGCCACGGTGTCGATGTCGCGCAACTGCTCCTTGAGGCGCACGGCAATGCCCTTGAGCAGCAGGTCGCCGACCGGGTGCCCCAGGCTGTCGTTGATGTGTTTGAAACGGTCCAGGTCCAGGAACAGCACCGCGCCCTGGCCGCCGTTTTCCTGTTGGTTGTTGAGCGCGGTCAGCAATCGGCTCTCGAACAGCGTGCGATTCGGCAGCCCGGTCAGCGGGTCGTGGTGTGCCTGGTAATCGAGCTTGGCCTGGGCGTGTTTGAGGCTGGAAATGTCCGCGAACACCGCGACAAAGTGGGTGACGAATCGGTCCCGGTTGCGCACCGCACTGATGGTCAGCCAGCTCGGATAGAGCTCGCCATTCTTGCGCCGGTTGGAAATTTCGCCCTGCCAATGACCTTCGGCGGTCAGTTGATGCCACATGGCGGCATAGAACGCGCTGTCGTGCAGGCCCGAAGCGAGCAGGCGAGGGGTGTGGCCCAATGCTTCGCTCTCGCTGTAGCCGGTGATTTCGGTAAACGCACGGTTGACCGCGCTGATGTGCTGTTGGGTGTCGGTGATCAATACGCCTTCGGCGGTGCTCTCGAATACCGTGGCGGCCTGTTGCAGTTTCTCCTGCATCAGGTGTCGCTCGGTGATGTCCCGGGCGATGGTCAGCATGCAATCTTCATCGCCGATCGGTAGCGGACGGCTGGACACCTCGCAGAGGCGGATCTGTCCGTCGCTGCGGCGTATATGGCAACTGAAGTCGCGGACGAAACCGTCCCGGTGCAGCAAATCGAGCAATTGTTTGCGTTCGTTGAGATTGACCCAGATTCCCAGCTCGAGGGCGGAGCGATCCACGGACATCGCGCTGTTGAAACCGGTAATGCGACTGAAACCCTCGTTGACCTCAATCAGTAAACCGTCGCTCTGCCGGGACAATAGCAAGCCGTCGGGTGAGGCATGGAAGGCCTTGGCGAATTTCTCTTCGGAGGTTTGCAGCTGTTTCTGGGTTTCCTTGAGCTGGCTGATGTCTCGCACGACCACTACCAGCGCAGGGGTTGTATCGAGGTCGAACGGTTCAGCGGAGATCAGACCGGTAAACACTTGGTCATTGTTGCGGCGAAAGGGCATCTCCAGGTTTCGGATGCTGCCGGCCTGCAACCGTTGCAACAACCCGGGCCCGACGCCGGGTATGCCCCAGATGTTCAGGTCGGTGGCCGTCTGGCCGATGACGTCTTCGGCCTTGAGACCGATCTGTTCTTCGAACGCTTCGTTGACCTCCAGCAGGCAGCCGTCGGAGAGTCGCGCGATGACCAGAATGTCCGGGCATTGCTGGAACACCGAGGCGAACTTCTGTTCCGACAGGCGCAACGCCTCTTCGGTGCGCTTGGCTTCGCTGATGTCGATCATCAGCCCGCGTCTCACCGGTTCATGACCGTGTTCGATCAGGCTGACGATATCGCGCACCCAAATGCAGCGGCCATCGGCGGTGATGACCCGGTAGTCGAGGCTGTGATCGCGCCCGGCCAATACTTCGTGATCACAGAAGGTCTGGGCGCGGGTCAGGTCGGCCGGGTGGATAATGTTGCGCCAGAAGCCCGGAATCAGCCAATGAGACAAGGGGTAACCGAGCAGGTCCTCGGCATGGGGCGACACATAGCTGTAGGTGAAATCGCTGATCCGCGCTTCCCAGGCGATGGCCGAAAGACTCTCCACCAGCCCGCGGTAATGGTATTCGCTGCTGCGCAGTTCTTGCTCCAGGTCGACCCGGCGGGCAATTTCTGAACTCAGCCGACGGTTGATCCGGATCACCATCGCCAGCACGATGATCAGCAGCAGTAATCCTGGCAGACCGTAAACCAGCAGATCGTTCCAGAATGTCCGATGATCGAGGACGTTGCCGACCCAGTGCTCCTGAATTTCATTGATTTCGTTCGGGGTCATGTCCGCCAGGACTTTATCCAGAATGCCGACCAGTATCTTGTTATCCCGGGGCACGCCCATTGCCAATTGATAGCGATAGGGGGTTTCGCCGCTGACGTAGAGCCCGTCGAGCTTGAGCTGACGCAGGCTCCAGACGCTGGAGGCGAGATCGCCGACCACCGCGTCCACTTCATCGGTAGCCAGCGCCTGCAGCGCTGAGCTGACGTTAGGCATCGCCACCAGATTGAGGTCGGGATTGTGGGTGCGCAACAGCTCGTGGGGGGCGTAGTTTTCCACCACGGCGACTTTCAGACCGTACAAGTCTTCGAGTTTGCGTGGCTGGGGGCCTCCGACATGGGCAAGGATGACAATCGGGAAGTCCAGATAGGGGCGGGTGAATGACAGGTAAGCCTGGCGCTCCGGGGTCGACATGATGCCAGGCAGCAGGTCCAGCTTGGCTTGTTTGGCCTGCTCCAGGACGACGGTCCAGCTGACGGGCTCGATAGGCGTGAGCTTGATGGCCAGGCGTTGACGGATGAGGTCGATATAGTCTGCCGCAAGGCCCTGATAACGGCCCTGATCGTCGCGAAACTCGAAGGGTGGCCATGACGCATCGACACCCAGGCGCAAGTCCGGGTGAGCCGCCAGCCAGCTACGTTCTTCGTCGGTCAGAGTCAGCGCGCCAGCCGTTGCGGTCCAGGTCAATAGCGACAGCAAAAAAAGCACGGTCGGCAGTCTGGGCATAACGGTCTCGTTATGGCTCGGGGAATGTTTCGAGTGTAGACGGGCAATTCGGAGGGGGGGAGGTGCAGAGGATTTAATCTGTATAAAAGCAAAACCCCCGGCCTGGGCCGGGGGTTTTGTTGTTACTCGTCGAGGAAGGAGCGCAAATGCTCGCTTCTCGTCGGGTGGCGCAGCTTGCGCAGCGCCTTGGCTTCGATCTGACGAATCCGTTCACGGGTCACGTCGAACTGCTTACCAACCTCCTCGAGGGTGTGGTCGGTATTCATGTCGATACCGAAGCGCATGCGCAGAACCTTGGCTTCACGGGCAGTGAGGCCGGACAGAACTTCGCGAGTCGCTTCTTTAAGGCTCTCAACAGTGGCGACATCGATTGGCGACTGCATGGTCGAGTCTTCGATGAAGTCACCCAAATGGGAGTCTTCGTCATCACCGATCGGGGTTTCCATGGAGATCGGCTCTTTAGCGATCTTCAATACCTTGCGGATCTTGTCCTCAGGCATTTCCATGCGTTCGCCCAGCTCTTCCGGGGTCGGTTCGCGACCCATTTCCTGCAACATCTGGCGGGAAATGCGGTTGAGCTTGTTGATCGTCTCGATCATGTGCACCGGAATACGGATGGTGCGGGCCTGGTCGGCGATCGAGCGAGTGATCGCTTGACGGATCCACCAGGTGGCATAAGTCGAGAACTTGTAGCCGCGGCGGTATTCGAATTTGTCTACCGCTTTCATCAAGCCGATGTTGCCTTCCTGGATCAGATCGAGGAATTGCAGACCACGGTTGGTGTACTTCTTGGCGATGGAGATCACCAGACGCAAGTTCGCTTCTACCATCTCTTTCTTCGCGCGGCGGGCCTTGGCCTCGCCGATCGACATGCGACGGTTGATGTCCTTGATCTCGGCGATCGTCAAACCGGTTTCGGTTTGCAGCGCGGTCAGCTTCTGCTGGCAACGAATGATGTCCGGTTGCAGGCGACCAATGGCTTCAGCGTATTTGCTTTTGCCTTTGGCCAGTGCGTCGGTCCAGCTTTCGTCAACTTCGTTGCCCGGGAACTGGCGCAGGAAGTCGGCACGCGGCATACGAGCATCACGAACGCAAAGTTGCATGATCGCGCGCTCTTGTTGACGCAGACGATCCAGGGCACTGCGAACACGCTCGACCAGGCCTTCGAATTGCTTCGGAACCAGTTTGATCGGCATGAACAGCTCAGCCAGGAGCACCAGCTCGGCAATTGCCAGCTTGTTGCCACGACCGTGCTTTTTCAGCGCCTTGCGGGTGACTTCCATCTGATCGGAGACAGCGCCAAAGCGCTGAGCTGCGATGACCGGATCCGGACCGCTTTCGGCTTCTTCTTCGTCGTCGGTGCTGGCTTCAGCTTCGTCGTCGTCGGTGTCGTCATCCGCTTTCACGGCTTTCGGATCGACAGGCGGCGGCACTTCGGCTGCAGGCGGCGCAATGCCGTCGTCCGGGTCGATATAACCGCTCAGGACGTCGGACAGGCGGCCACCTTCGGTGGTGACGCGAGTGTATTCGGACAGAATGTGGTCAACCGTGCCAGGGAAGTGCGCAATTGCGCCCATCACTTCGCGGATGCCCTCTTCAATACGCTTGGCGATTTCAATTTCGCCTTCACGTGTGAGGAGCTCTACCGTACCCATTTCACGCATGTACATGCGCACTGGGTCGGTGGTGCGACCAATGTCGGTCTCGACCGCTGCCAACGCTGCTGCTGCCTCTTCGGCCGCGGCTTCGTCGGTATCGGCGTCGGCCAGCATAAGGGAATCCTTATCTGGCGCAACCTCGAATACGTTGATCCCCATGTCATTGATCATGCGGATGATGTCTTCCACCTGTTCCGGATCTGAAATATCCTCCGGCAGGTGGTCGTTGACCTCCGCGTAAGTCAGGTAACCCTGCTCACGACCAAGTGTGATCAACTCTTTGATACGAGACTGCTGTTGCGCTTTTCCGGACATAACACCCTATCCACTGAAGGTCTTGGCGGGCAAAAAACAAGCCGAGGATTATACCTGAGCTATGACCTCACGCGCCAGTTGAGGTCGGGCTTGTTGCGGAAACATTGCGACTTAATAGGTCGCGCAGTTGATTTTTCTCTTCGGCACTCAGTTCACTTTGACGTGCTTTCCTGAGAAGTTGTTCCAGGTTTCGCTCGCGTTGGCGGGCTGACAAGCTAGTAATGGTGTCGAAAAACTGTTGTTCAAGGTTATCTCCGTCAATCAGCCATTCCTTTTCTGCCAGCGCCTTGAGCAAACGTCCTTGCTCCGTACCGTGCCAGCGTGCAATCAACTGAAATGAGTTTAGCTTGGGATTCTTCTGTACGGCTTCGAGAAGGGCCACCAGTAATTGCGTGTTGGTGTGATCCTCGGCAGCAAAGTGCCCGGCATCCTCGACTTTCTCGGCCAATTGCGGGTGATGCAATAGCGTGCGCAAGGCGGCCAGGGTCGGTGGCTCTACAGCGGCCGGCACCCGTGGCGCGCGGGGTTGATCGTGATCACCGCCGCGTTTGCCGTTTTTGTCCCACGGTTTTTTGTCCCATTTTTTGCCGCCGGCGCCGGGTTTCTTCGGCGTCCATTCCTGCTGCGGCACATACATCTCTTGTGCCTGCGGCTGATGGTGGTCGCTGTAATCCGGCATGGCGTCGTAATCGATGCCCGGGTCGTACGCCGGCGGCGCTTCCTGGGGTGCGCTTTGTACCAGTTGGCTCACGGCTTCACCGCTAAGCCCGGTAATTTCGGTCAGGCGCTGACGCATCAGGATGCGCAGGTTCGCCCCCGGGACTTTGTCGATTAGCGGTGCTGCGAGGGTGGCCATGTGGGCCTTGCCTTCGAGCGAGCGTGGGTCCGATTCCTCGGTCAGCTGTTGAAAAAAATAATCCGCCAATGGTTGGGCGTGCTGGTTGATCCGTGCGCGGAAGGCATCGGTGCCTTCGGAGCGGACCAGCGTGTCCGGGTCTTCGCCTTCGGGGAGGAACAGAAAGCGTGCGCGCCGCCCGTCCTGCAGGCTCGGTAGCGCTGCCTCCAATGCCCGCCAGGCGGCATTTCGACCTGCCTGATCTCCGTCGAAACAGAACAGCACGTTGGGCACGACGCGAAACAGGCGCTTCAAGTGCTCTTCGCTGGTGGCGGTGCCCAGGGTCGCGACAGCATTGCGCAGGCCTTGCTGGGCGAGGGCGATAACATCCATGTAGCCTTCGACGACGATGATTTCGTCGAGGTTGCGGTTGTTCTTGCGCGCTTCATAAAGGCCGTAGAGTTCCTGGCCCTTATGGAATACCGGGGTTTCCGGTGAGTTCAGGTATTTCGGCTTGTCGTCGCCCAGTACCCGGCCGCCGAAAGCGATGATTCGCCCGCGGCTGTCGCGGATCGGGAACATCACGCGATCGCGGAAGCGGTCATAGCGTTTGCCGGTTTCGGCGTTCTCGATCAGCAGGCCGGCATCGATCATGGCTTTCTGCTGCAGGGTGTCGCTGCTCAAGTGCTTGAACAGATTGTCCCAGCCAGGCGGGGCAAAGCCGAGGCCGAAGTCTCGGGCGATTTCGCCGGTCAGTCCGCGACCTTTCAAGTAATCCACAGCTGCTTTTCGCGATGGATGGCTTTTCAGTGCCTGACGGTAAAAGTCGGCGGCGGCGGTGAGTAGCGGGTAGAGCGGCGAATCGGTCGGCTGCCGCGGTTTGTGCGGCCGTCCGCTTTCTTCGCGGGGGATTTCCATGCCGGCGGCTTTGGCCAGTTCTTCGACAGCCTGGACGAAATCCAGATTGTCGTGGTCCATCATGAAGCCGAGGGCGTTGCCGCCAGCGCCGCAGCCAAAGCAATAATAGAACTGCTTGTCGGGGCTGACGCTGAAGGAGGGGGTTTTCTCTTTGTGAAACGGGCAGCAGGCAGTGTAATTCTTGCCGGCCTTTTTCATTTGCAGGCGCGAGCTGACCACATCGACGATGTCGGTGCGGTTCAGAAGGTCGTCAATGAAGCTCTGGGGAATTAGCCCGGCCATGGCGTTCTCGTCATCTGCGCTGCAATGGATCCGAAACGAAGAGCGGCTGAGCGCGGGTCGTTGTTTGAGGCGCGCAAAATGTGCGGCTCGACCGGTGTCGTCTGCGTAATCGCTGTCGGGAAGTGTATCTGCCGAAAATCCACTGACGTTAGTACCAATCAGTATTCGACTATTTGAAAATGTTGCGCTGAATCCGGCTGCGACCAGTCGATGGCCTCGGATAGCTCATAAGCTGGCACGCAAGAAGGTGCCTTGGGCTGATCGTCGTGAGAGGAATCAGTGGGTGTGCTCGTCAGTAGCCTTGGAAGGCTCGTCAGAAAAGACGTGCACCGCTGGCAAAAGAGCCAGGTCTGACGCTGTGAAGCAGATTTGTCTCGGTCGCGTCTGCGGCTTTGACGGTGAAGCATCAAGCGTTTTCCGCAAATGCCATTAGCCCGGCTGAGGGCCGGGCTTGGCAGAAGCTTGCTACGAACGTCTGTGTATTAGTACAGACGAACCGCGCGGCGCTGTTCGCGCTGAACTTTCTTGGCGTGACGCTTAACAGCGGCTGCTGCTTTACGCTTACGCTCAGAAGTAGGCTTCTCGTAGAATTCGCGGCTACGAACTTCAGCCAGTACACCGGCTTTTTCGCAGGAGCGCTTGAAACGACGCAGAGCTACGTCGAAGGGTTCGTTCTCTTTTACTTTGACGGCTGGCATCCAGAGCTACCTTCATTCATTACCGGGGTCAACATCCTCGTGGCAAAAGAGCACTTGAAGACGTCGGTTTTTAAGGGTTGCGGATGTTAACTCCTCATCGACCGGAATGCAAAGCCTCTGATCGAAAACCGCTAGTCGGGGCATCCCATGGCGACTATTATGCGCGCCTTCGAATTCAGCCTAAACAAGGCGCAAACCCATGCTAGTACTGGGATTAGAAACCTCCTGCGACGAAACCGGTGTCGCATTATATGACAGTGAGCGCGGCCTGCTGGCCGACGCACTGTTCAGCCAGATCGACCTGCACCGCGCCTATGGCGGGGTCGTGCCGGAGCTGGCCTCGCGTGACCACGTCAAACGCATGCTGCCCTTGATTCGTCAGGTGTTGGCCGAAGCTGACTGTGTGCCGACCGAGATCGACGCCATCGCTTATACCGCGGGTCCTGGCCTGGTCGGTGCCTTGCTGGTGGGCGCCTCTTGCGCTCAGGCGCTGGCCTTCGCCTGGGGCATTCCGGCGCTGGGTGTGCATCACATGGAAGGTCACCTGCTGGCGCCCATGCTGGAGTCGCAACCACCGGAATTCCCGTTCGTCGCTTTGTTGGTGTCGGGCGGTCATACGCAGCTGGTTCAAGTCGACGGGATCGGTCAATACACGCTCTTGGGCGAGACCCTCGACGATGCCGCCGGTGAAGCTTTTGACAAGACCGCGAAGATGATGGGCCTCAATTATCCGGGTGGCCCGGAAATCGCCCGGCTGGCGGAGCAGGGGGTTGCAGGACGTTTCACTTTCCCGCGTCCGATGTGTGACCGCCCGGGCCTGGCTTTCAGCTTCAGTGGCTTGAAAACCTTCGCCCTGAACACCTGGCAGCAGAGCGTCAGCGCCGGGGACGACAGCGAGCAAGCCCGTTGCGACATCTCGCTGGCGTTCCAGCAGGCCGTGGTGGAGACTTTGACCATCAAGTGCAAGCGAGCCCTGAAACAGGCCGGTATGAAGCGTCTGGTGATCGCTGGCGGCGTCAGCGCCAACAAGGCTCTGCGTACTTCGCTGGAGAAGATGCTCGGCGACATGAAGGGCGATGTTTTTTATGCCCGTCCGGAGTTCTGCACCGACAACGGCGCGATGATTGCCTTTGCCGGCTGCCAGCGTTTGCAGGCCGGTCAGCATGAAAGCCTGGCGATCAGCGTGCAGGCGCGTTGGCCGATGGAGCAATTGTCGGCGCTGTGATGACGTGTGGGATGAGCGGCGCTCATGCCCGGTATTTAAAAATGCCGTTCGCGCCCGGCAAACAGGTCGCGTAGATTGCCCCGATGGCGCCAGACGATCAGTCCCGTGAGTGCGCTCATGGGCAGCAGTGCTGCCGGCTCTTGCCAGGCCAGTAGCGGCAGGGTCAGCGGTGTGGCGATTAAGGCTGCCAGTGAGCTGGTGCGAGTCAGGTAGAACGTCAGCAGCCAGGCGCAGACTGCCAGCAGTGCGGCGGGCGGATAGAGACCCAGCAACATGCCGGCAGAAGTGGCGACACCCTTGCCACCGCGAAAGCGAAAGTACAGCGGGAACAGGTGACCGATGACGGCACAGACGCCGATCCAGGCCTGCTCTTGAAGCGAAAGGCCCGCAACGCCGGCGATCAGTACGGGTAGCAGACCTTTGAAGAGGTCCCCGATCAAGGTCAGGACGGCGAGTTTTTTGCCGGCCAGGCGCAACATGTTGGTGGCGCCGGCATTGCCCGAGCCACTCATTCGCGGATCGGGGTTACCGGTCAGGCGGCTGAGCAAAATGGCGAAGGACAGAGAGCCGAGCAGGTAGGCGAGGGTCGCCAGTAACCAAAACATGCTAACTATTCCGGGCGAGGACGCCCTGATTCTAACGGCGCATTGCGCCCTTGTCGTGCAGCGGAGAAAAGTGCTTGGACAGAGTGTTTATCGAGGGCCTGGAAGTCGACACCGTGATTGGTGCCTACGACTGGGAGCGAGGCATCCGACAGTGCTTGCGTCTTGATCTGAGCTTCGCCTGGGATAATCGCCCGGCCGCCGCCGGTGATGACCTGACGCTGGCGCTCGATTACGCCAGTGTGTCGTCGCGTATCCAGGCCTTTGCCGAGCAGGCGCAGTTCCAGCTGGTCGAGACCTTCGCCGAGCGTCTGGCTGAAGTCCTGATGAGCGAATTCAACATCACCTGGATGCGCCTCAAGCTGACCAAGCCAGGCGCCATCCCGGCTGCCACGGGTGGTGTGGGCGTGGAGATCGAGCGCGGATGTCGCTGACTCAGGTGTTTCTCGGGCTCGGTAGCAATATCGAGCGCGAATCCCATTTGCAGGCTGGCCTGGAAGCCTTGGCGGGCTTCCTGGTGGATATACGCTGCTCGGCGGTGTTCGAAAGCCAGCCAGTGGGGATCAAGAGCGGGCCGTTCTTCAATTTTGTGGTGTCGGCTTTTACCGATTTGCCGCTGATGGAGCTGGATCGCCGGCTGAAATTCATCGAGGCGGACAATGGCCGTTATGCGCCAGACCGCAAGGGTTTGCCGCTGGATATCGATGTGCTGCTGTTCGGCGATCTGGTGGGTAACTTCGATGGCTTGATCCTGCCGCGGGCAGAAATTCTGAAAAATGCCTTCGTGCTGTGGCCGTTGTCGCTGATTGCGCCGGATCGCGTGCATCCGGGGGTAGGCAAAAGCTTTGCGACGTTGTGGCGTGAGGCGCAGATTGATCAGGTGTTGGCGCCGGTGGCGTTTGAATGGCGCGGTGAGCAGCTGACGCCTTCGAATTTGTTGTGAGGCGGATGACGCCTTCGCGGGCAAGCCCGCTCCCACAGGGCTTGCGCTGACCTTGTGGGAGCGGGCTTGCTCGCGAAGCTTTTCAGGCAGACGCCGCCTCTTTGTAAGCCTTTAGCGCTTTAAGCCGCTCACGCTTGATCGCCTCACCCAACTCCGGCCCTTTGAATCCCTTCTCCAGCAACGGCTGAACCGCTACGGTCCGAGTAGCATTTGCCGCTCCCCGCAAATATTCCGCCTGTGGATAACTTCGCTGTTCCAGGCCTTTGCGTCCTCGGGCGTCCATCTCGCACGCCGCGATAAATTCCTCGAACCGATGTGGCCGACGGTAAACGTCAAAACTCTGCAGCAACTCCAGCAGCGTCGACGGCTTCAGCTCCAGGGCACGATGGCCGTGGGTGTGATATTCGCCCACCAGCAGTGCCAGCTCCTGACAGTCCTTCGGCGCCTTGAAGCGTTCGTTGACCGCTTTGATCAGCTTCAAGCCCTTGTGCTCATGAGCAATGTGTCGGGGCCACTCTTCCTCGGGCGTCAGTCCCTTGCCGAGGTCGTGCAGTAGGCAGGCCCAGCGCACGGTGAGTGGTTGTTTGTGCTGCGCCGCTTGCTCCAGCACGCTCAGGGTGTGCACGCCCGTGTCGATTTCCGGGTGATGGGCTTCCGGTTGCGGTACGCCGAACAGGGCATCGACTTCCGGCATCAATACCTTGAGAGCTCCACACTCGCGCAGTACTTCGATGAACACCTGTGGCTGATCTTCCATCAGGGCGCGGGAAATTTCCTTCCAGCTACGTTCGGCGGTCAAGGCTTCGAGTTCTCCTGACTCGCTGAGTTGGCGCATCAGTTCCAGTGTCTCCGGCGCGACGGTGAAACCGAGCCCTGCATAACGAGCAGCGAAGCGGGCAACACGCAGAACCCGGAGCGGATCTTCGGCGAACGCGGGGGAAACGTGACGAAGCAAGCGCGCCTCGAGATCGCGCTGACCGTGGTAAGGGTCGGTCAGGTTCTGCTGATCGTCTTCGGCCATGGCATTGATGGTCAGGTCACGGCGAATCAAGTCTTCTTCGAGGGTGACTTCGGGGCTGGCGTGAAAGGTAAAGCCGCCGTAACCGCGTCCGCTTTTGCGCTCGGTCCGGGCGAGGGCGTACTCCTCACCGCTTTTTGGGTGAAGAAATACCGGGAAATCAGCACCCACCGGCCGAAAGCCCTTGGCGAGCATTTCTTCAGTGGTAGCGCCAACCACAACCCAGTCGATGTCGGTGACAGGCTTGCCCAGCAGGCGATCACGTACCGCGCCGCCGACTTTATAAATCTGCATAAAAAACCTCCGTTAGCCCGACAGAATAACCTTTGCGTCGAACTTCCGGAGGCAGAAACAGGATCAAAGATGGATGACAGCCAGGTCCAGCCGGCCGTAATCCCCCTCGGCGTGTTCACCTCTGGGTGGAACATGATGGACTTTCATCACCTGATCGCCTTGCAGGGTTTCCAGGTGAATGTCGAAGCCCCAGAGGCGGTGCAGGTGTTTGAGCACTTCCTCGGTGGACTCGCCCAGCGGTTTGCGGTCGTGTTGCTGGTGACGCAAGGTCAGGGAGCGGTCGCCGCGCCGGTCGATGCTGTAGATCTGCACGTTGGGTTCGCGATTGCCGAGGTTGTACTGCGCCGCCAGGGTTTCACGGATGATGCGGTAGCCCGGCTCATCGTGTATGGCGGGCACCAGCAGATCGTCCTTCTGGTCGTCATCAAGAATGCTGAACAACTTCAGGTCACGGATCACCTGGGGTGACAGGTACTGCAGGATGAAGCTTTCATCCTTGAAGCTGCTCATGGCGAACTTGATGCTCGACAGCCAGTCGGTGCCGGCAATCTCAGGGAACCAGCGGTAGTCCTCTTCGGTCGGGTGTTCACACATGCGGCGGATGTCCCGGTACATGGCAAAGCCCAGGGTGTAGGGATTGATGCCGTTGTAGTAGGGGCTGTCGAAGCCGGGTTGATAGACCACGCTGGTATGGGACGTCAAAAACTCCATCATGAAGCCGTCAGTCACCAGGCCTTCGTCATACAGGTCATTCATCAGGGTGTAATGCCAGAACGTGGCCCAGCCTTCGTTCATCACCTGAGTCTGTCGTTGCGGGTAGAAATACTGAGCGATCTTGCGCACGATTCGCACGATTTCCCGCTGCCATGGCTCCAGCAGCGGTGCATGTTTTTCGATGAAGTAGAGGATATTTTCCTGAGGTTCGGCGGGGAAACGCGCGTTGTCCTTGTCGCTGTACTTGTCTGCACCTTTTGGAATGGTCCGCCACAGATCGTTGATCTGTTTCTGCAAATGCTCTTCCCGATCCTTTTGCCGGCGACGTTCTTCTTCGGCGGAAATCGGATAGGGGCGTTTGTAGCGATCGACCCCGTAGTTCATCAGGGCGTGGCAGGAATCCAGCAGGTCCTCGACCGCGTCGATACCGTGGCGCTCTTCGCACTGCATGATGTATTGCTTGGCGAAAACCAGGTAGTCGATGATCGAACTGGCGTCAGTCCAGGTGCGGAACAGGTAGTTGCCTTTGAAAAAACTGTTATGCCCGTAGCAGGCATGGGCGACGACCAACGCCTGCATGCAGATGGTGTTTTCTTCCATCAAGTAGGCGATGCAGGGGTCCGAGTTGATCACGATTTCGTACGCCAGACCCATCTGGCCGCGAGAGTAGGATTTCTCGGTGCTGAGGAAGTGTTTGCCGTAGGACCAATGGTGATAACCCAGCGGCATGCCGACAGAGGCGTAGGCGTCCATCATCTGCTCGGCGGTGATCACTTCGATCTGGTTAGGGTAAGTATCGAGCGCGTAGCGAGCCGCCAGACGACTGATTTCTTTGTCGTAGGCCTGAATCAGCTCGAACGTCCATTCGGAGCCGGTGGAAATGGGTTGGCGCTTCTGCTCTTTGGCGGTCATGTCACTAACCTGCGCTGGAAGAGTTCACGGAAGACCGGGTAGATATCCCCGGCCGAGACCAGTTGTTGCTGGGCAAAAGTGTCAGAGAAGGCTTCGGCGATGCGTTCGTACTCGAACCACAGGGCCTGATGTTCGCGGGGGGTGATCTCAACGTAAGTGTAGTACTGCACGAACGGCATGATCTGGTTGATCAGAATGTCGCGGCAGATTGGCGAGTCATCGTTCCAGTTATCGCCGTCGGAGGCCTGGGCGGCATAGATATTCCACTCGTTGCTCGGATAGCGTTCGGCCATGATCTCCTGCATCAGTTTCAAAGCGCTGGAAACGATGGTGCCGCCGGTTTCGCGAGAATAGAAAAACTCCTCTTCATCCACTTCCCGGGCACTGGTGTGGTGGCGGATGAACACGACGTCGATCTTGTCGTAGTTACGTTTAAGGAACAGGTACAGCAGGATAAAGAAACGCTTGGCGATGTCCTTGGTCGCCTGGGTCATGGAGCCGGACACGTCCATCAGGCAGAACATTACCGCCTTGGAACTGGGGTTGGGTTGCTTGATGAGCAGGTTGTATTTGAGGTCGAAGGTATCGAGGAACGGTACGCGATGAATGCGCGCACTGAGTTTTTCGATTTCTGCTTCGATTTTCTGAATATCGCCGAAGTTGTCGGGCTCATCCCGCTTCAATCGCAGCAGTTCTTCTTTGGCTTCGCGTAATTTTGCCCGACTGCTGCCAGACAGGGCGATTCGCCGTGCATGGGCCGAGCGCAAGGTGCGGATAATGTTGATCCGCGACGGATTGCCCTCGTTACTGATCCCGGCACGAACGGTCTTGAAGGTGTCAGTGCCGGTCAGGTTACGCTTGACCAGGTTAGGCAACTCAAGGTCCTCGAACATGAATTCGAGGAATTCCTCCTGGGTGATCTGGAAGACAAACTCGTCCATCCCTTCGCCCGAGTTGCCGGCCTTGCCGGGGCCTCTGCCACCGCCACCTCCGGGTGGGCGGGCAATGTGCTCGCCGCTGGTGAATTCCTTATTGCCCGGGTGCACGACGGTCTGCTTGCCACCGCGACCGTGGTGAAGCACCGGCTCGTCAATGTCGCGGCCGGGGATGCTGATCTGTTCGCCGTGCTCCATATCGGTAATGGAGCGCCGACTGACCGCCTCTTCGACAGCCTTTTTGATGTGATCACGGTAACGCCGCAGAAACCGCTGACGGTTCACCGTGCTCTTGTTCTTGCCATTGAGACGTCGGTCGATCACATAGCTCATGACTGCTCCTTAGAAGCTGTCCTGAAAGGGGCGAGCGGTTATGCAGCATCGACGGTGCCAAGGGATGTTCACGCTCCCCCAAGCGCTTTTGGACGCTGACTGAACCTCGCTACCGACTTTCGAACACCTTCCAGAGGTCTGTGTAACAGAAAATGCGTACACAGGCCTCTGGCTGACGACAACCGGTCTGACCGGCAGCGGGTTATTGTGATTTTCTGACCCGCAGGTACCACTCGGACAGCAGTCGTACCTGTTTGTCGGTGTAACCCCGCTCGACCATCCGTGTGACGAAGTCGTTGTGCTTCTGCTGGTCCTCTTTGCTGGCCTTGGCGTTGAAGCTGATGACTGGCAGGAGGTCCTCGGTGTTGGAGAACATTTTCTTCTCGATGACCACCCGCAGTTTTTCGTAGCTGAGCCAGGTCGGGTTTTTGCCGTTGTTGTTGGCCCGGGCGCGCAGTACGAAGTTGACGATTTCGTTGCGGAAATCCTTCGGATTGCTGATGCCGGCCGGTTTTTCGATTTTCTCCAGTTCTTCGTTCAGCGCTACGCGGTTGAGGATCTCGCCGGTTTCCGGGTCGCGGTATTCCTGGTCCTGGATCCAGAAGTCGGCGTACAGCACGTAGCGATCGAAGATGTTCTGGCCGTACTCGCTGTAAGACTCGAGGTAGGCGGTCTGGATTTCCTTGCCGATGAACTCGATATAACGCGGTGCCAGGTACTCCTTGAGGAAGCGCAGATAGCGTTCGCGGGTTTCGGCCTGGAATTGTTCCTGCTCGATCTGTTGTTCCAGCACGTAGAGCAAGTGCACCGGGTTGGCGGCGATTTCGTGCGGATCGAAGTTGAACACTTTCGACAGGATCTTGAACGCGAAGCGGGTCGACAAACCGTTCATGCCTTCGTCGACACCCGCATTGTCGCGGTATTCCTGGATCGACTTGGCCTTCGGATCGGTGTCCTTGAGGTTTTCGCCGTCATACACGCGCATCTTGGAGTAGATGTTGGAGTTTTCCGGCTCTTTCAGTCGCGAAAGCACGGTGAACTGGGCAAGCATCTTCAGGGTGTCAGGCGCGCAGTGAGCCTTGGCCAGGGAGCTGTTGAACAAGAGCTTGTCGTAGATCTTCACTTCGTCGCTGACCCGCAGGCAGTACGGCACTTTGACGATGTAGATCCGGTCGATGAAGGCTTCGTTGTTCTTATTGTTGCGGAAGGTGTGCCATTCCGATTCGTTGGAGTGGGCCAACAGGATCCCGGTAAACGGAATTGCCCCCAGACCTTCGGTACTGTTGTAGTTGCCTTCCTGAGTGGCGGTCAGCAGTGGGTGCAGCACCTTGATCGGCGCCTTGAACATTTCGACGAATTCCATCAGGCCCTGGTTGGCCCGGCACAGTGCGCCCGAGTAGCTGTAGGCGTCGGCGTCGTTCTGTGGGTATTCCTCCAGTTTGCGGATATCGACCTTGCCCACCAGCGCCGAGATGTCCTGGTTGTTTTCATCTCCCGGCTCGGTTTTGGCCACGGCGATCTGGTTGAGGATCGACGGATACAGCTTCACCACACGGAACTGGCTGATGTCGCCGCCGAATTCGGCGAGGCGTTTGGTAGCCCATGGCGACATGATGGTGTTGAGGTAGCGCCGTGGAATGCCGAAGTCTTCCTCGAGGATCGCGCCATCTTCGGTGGCGTTGAACAGACCCAGAGGCGATTCGAATACCGGCGAGCCCTTGATCGCGTAGAAGGGCACTTTTTCGATCAGCTGTTTCAGCTTTTCGGCCAGGGACGATTTACCGCCACCCACAGGGCCGAGCAGATAAAGAATTTGTTTCTTCTCTTCCAGGCCCTGAGCGGCATGGCGGAAATACGACACGATCTGGTCGATGCATTCTTCCATCCCGTGGAAGTCTTCAAAGGCCGGATAGCGGCGGATTACCTTGTTGGAGAAGATTCGCGACAGCCTCGAGTTGGCCGAGGTGTCGAGAAGCTCCGGCTCACCGATGGCCAGTAACAGACGCTCGGCGGCGGAGGCGTAGGCGCTGCGGTCGCTTTTGCACAGCTCCAGATACTCTTGCAGCGAGAGTTCTTCCTGGCGTGTGGACTCGAAGCGTTGTTGGAAGTGGCTAAAGATACTCATGACGTCACCTCGCTCGATACGTGGAGCCGACGCCGGATCATTCAGTCGATGCTGGCAGCGACCGAATATGCAGTCGCTGTTTACCCCCCAGAACTCTTTCGAAGTTGACTACCCCGAAAGCTACTCCCGATGACCCGCGCGCCGGTGTACCGGCTCTCCCCTGTTTTGGATGGCCTGCGCTTAAGGATAGTTGGGAATTCGGGAGGTAAAGGCGAGATACGTAATTAGTTGTGGCAGACCGTTCGTCTGCCACCGCGCGAGCCCGCGGGGACCGGGGCTTGCGCGTTACAAAAAAATTATTCGGAAGTGCCTTGCGCTGTTTCCGAAGGATACGTCGTACGCCACAGCTCAAAACCGCCATCCATGCTGTAGACGTCGGAGAAGCCCTGGCTAATGAGGTACGCAGCGGCGCTCTGACTGGAATTGCCGTGGTAGCAGACCACTACCGTCGGTGCATCAAGGTCGGCGGCACGGATGAAGTCCGAGATGGAAACGTTGTCCAGATGCTTGGATCCGGCAATGTGCAGTGCGGCAAAGGTCGCTGGGTCGCGAACATCGACCACCACTGCGCCTTGTTCGCGCAGGGCCTGGGCTTGTTCCGGGGGGATACGTTTGAATTCGCTCATGGCGGGCTCCTGTGGCTCGGCTGAAAGCGCAGTTTAGCGCGGGGCGCTTGCTGACGATGGTTCGGGGATAAGTGCGGCGACTGGCGGCAGGGCAAGGCCATGCTCGTCGCATTTGCAAGACAGGCGTTCACCGCTGTCGACATTCATGAGGGTCAGGGCGCCACCCCAGACACAACCGGTGTCGAGGGCCGAGATGCCCGGCTCATTGCATCGGCCTTCCAGAGCGGCCCAGTGGCCGAAGATGATCTTCAAGCCCTTGGTCTTGCGCTCTTTGTGCTGAAACCAGGGTTTGTAGCCCGGTGGCGCATTGTCGAGGCCTTCCTTGCTTTTGAGGTCAAGCTTGCCCTCAGCGGTACAAAACCGCATGCGGGTGAAATAGTTGGTGATCACCCGCAGACGTGTCACGCCTTTGAGGTCGTTGTCCCATTTCGCCGGATCGTTGCCGTACATGCCATCGAGGTAGGGTGGCAACAGGTTGTCATCGCGCAATGCCGTCTCGACTTCGGCGGCATACTTCAAGGCCTTGCGCAGTGACCACTGGGGCGGAATGCCCGCATGTACCAGGGCGACGTCGCGCTGTTCGTCATAGTGCATGAGCTTTTGCTGACGCAGCCACTCCAGCAGTTCCGCGCAATCGGGCGCTGCGAGAATCTCGAGCAGGGTGTCGGACTTCTTCAAGCGTTCGATGTTTTTCCCGGCAGCCAGCAAGTGCAGGTCATGGTTGCCGAGCACGCACACCAGCGATTCGCGGATGCTATAGAGGAAGCGCAAGGTATCCAGCGACTGCGGGCCACGGTTGACCAGATCGCCGACCAGCCACAGACGATCCTGTGTCGGGTCGAAGGCGACCTGCTTGAGCAGGCATTGCAATGCTTGAAGGCAGCCTTGCAGATCGCCGACGGCATACGTTGCCATCAGTGCAGGGCTCCGGGCACCGCCAGACGGAATGGGGCGATGATGGCGTCGAAGTGTTTGCCGTCGTCGGCAACCATTTCATAAGTGCCCTGCATCGTGCCGACCTTGGAGGTCATGACGGTGCCGCTGCTGTAGGTGTGGCTCTCGCCCACCTCGATCAACGGTTGCTGGCCAACAACGCCGGCTCCGCGAACCTCTTCGACATGCCCGTCACCGTCGGTGATCACCCAGTGCCGTGACAACAGCTTGGCCGGTAGCTCGCCATTGTTGTGCACGGTGATGGTGTAGGCGAAGGCAAAGCGGTTTTGCTCGGGTTGCGATTGTTCTGCCAGATAGCGGGTGACGACGCTGACGTCGACCTGGTAACGAGGATCGGACATGCAAGAGGCCTTAAACGAAGCGGAACGCGGGGCGTAGCTGATGGAGATCAGTCTAGGCCAAGTATCGGGTAGTAAACCAGACATGACGGCTGGTGTCCTACCCGATAACGCTCATTGCCTGTCAGTCGGCGGCGGGCGTCTGTAGGACTTGTTCGCTGAGCTTGTCGGCAAGGCGCACGAAGGCGGCCAGATCGAGCTGTTCGGGACGCAGGCTGCCATCAACGCCGGCGGCTTCGATTTCAGCATTGCTCAGCAGCAGCTTGAGGGTGTTGCGCAGGGTCTTGCGGCGCTGGTTAAAGGCTTCGCGCACGACACGCTCCAACAGCTTGTGATCCTTGGCCGGGTGCGGGAGCACCGCGTGAGGCACCAGGCGCACGATAGCCGAATCGACTTTGGGCGGCGGATTGAACGCGCCCGGGCCAACGTTGAACAGGTGTTCGACCCGGCAGTGATACTGAACCATGATCGACAAGCGACCCCAGTCACCACCACCAGGGCCTGCTGCCAGGCGCTCGACCACTTCTTTTTGCAGCATGAAATGCATGTCGCGAATCAGGCTGGCGTTATGCAGCAGGTGAAAAATCAGCGGCGTAGAGATGTTGTACGGCAGGTTGCCAACCACCCGCAGGCTGTTCGGCGCAGCGTTCAGGCTGTTGAAGTCGAACTTCAGTGCGTCGCCCTGGTGCAGGTTGAAGTTGCTCTTGCTGGCAAATTGCTGGTTGAGGATCGGGATCAGATCCTTGTCCAGTTCCACCACGTCCAACTGGGCGCCGCTGTTAAGCAGGCCCTCAGTCAGCGCACCCTGGCCAGGGCCGATTTCCAGCAGGTGGTCTTCGGGTTTGGCGCGGATGGCGCGCAGGATGCGGTCGATAACGCCAGCATCGTGCAGAAAGTTCTGGCCGAAGCGCTTGCGCGCCCGGTGTTGGTAATGCTCGGTCATAAACGGGTCTCGGCCATCTGGTAGGCTGTTTCCAGGGCGACTTGCAGGCTGCCGGTATCGATTTTGCCGCTGCCGGCCAGGTCCAGGGCAGTGCCGTGGTCGACCGATGTGCGGATGATCGGCAAGCCGAGGGTCACGTTGACTGCCGCGCCGAAGCCTTTGTACTTCAGCACAGGCAGGCCCTGGTCGTGGTACATCGCCAGCACCGCATCGCAGTGCTCCAGATATTTGGGGGTAAACAGAGTGTCGGCGGGCAGGGGGCCACGAAGGTCCATTCCTTCGCCGCGCAGGCGCTCTAATGTAGGTTCGATGATGTCGATTTCTTCATGGCCCAGGTGTCCGCCTTCGCCGGCATGGGGGTTGAGCCCACAGACGAGGATGCGTGGCCGGGCAATGCCGAATTTTTCTTGTAGATCGGTGTGCAGGATTCGCGTGACCCGTTCCAGACGCTCCGGTGTGATCGCATCGGCAATCTCGCGAAGAGGCAGGTGAGTGGTGACCAGCGCCACGCGCAAACCGCGAGTGGCGAGCATCATCACCACTTGGGCGGTATGGGTCAGGTCGGCGAGAAATTCTGTGTGCCCGGAAAAGGCGATCCCGGATTCATTGATCACGCCCTTGTGTACAGGGGCCGTGATCATGCCGGCAAAATGCCCGTCCAGGCAGCCTTGGCCAGCTCGAGTCAGGGTTTCGAGAACGAAAGCCGCATTGGCCTTGTCCAGTTGCCCGGCAGTGACCTTGGCGTTGAGCGGTGTATCCCAGACATACAGGCTGTTGGCTGGCGCGGGCACATCCGGCCAGCTGTCCGGGGTGACCGGCAGCAAATCGACAACCACACCCAGCTGCACGGCCCGCTCAAGGAGCAGGTCGCGGCTGGTAATGGCAATCAGGGGATGTGGCTGGGCTTGCGAGGCGAGCAGCAGGCACAGGTCGGGACCTATGCCGGCCGGTTCGCCGGGTGTCAGCGCGAAACGTTTGGGTTTCACTGCGCTGCCTGGTCTGCACCAGGGAGTTTGATCTCTACGTACGCTTCGTCACGGATCTGACGCAGCCAGGTTTGCAGTTCTTCGTCGTATTTGCGGTTACGCAATACGGTCATTGCTTGCTGCTCACGGGCCTGGGTGGTGCTGTCAGTGGCGCGACGGCCAAGGACTTCCAGAACGTGCCAGCCATATTGGGTCTGGAACGGCTTGGACAGCTGACCTTGTGGGGTCTTGGCCATCACTTCGCGGAATTCAGGCACCAATGCATTCGGGTCGATCCAGTTCAGGTCACCACCGTTGAGGGCGGAACCAGGATCTTCCGAGAAGCTTTTCGCCAGTTCGCCGAAATCTTCGCCCGCTTCGATACGGGTGTAGAGGGACTCAGCGAGGGCTTTGGTTTTTGCTTCGTCGCGGATCGGGCTCGGCTTGACCAGGATATGACGCACGTGCACTTCATCACGTACCTGGGTCTCACCGCCACGCTTGTCGAGGATCTTCAGGATGATGAAGCCGCCCGGCGTACGCATTGGCTGGGTAATGTCGCCGACAGTCATGGTGCTCAGTATACGATCGAACGGAGGTGGCAGTTGACCGGCTTTACGCCAGCCCATATCGCCACCTTCCAGTGCGGTTTCGCTGGCGGATTTGGCGATTGCCAACTGACCGAAGTCAGCGCCTTGCTTGAGCTGCTGGTAAACCGCGTCTGCCTGTTTGGCTGCATTCTGAATCGCGTCGGAGTTGGCGCTTTCCGGCGTAGGAATCAGGATGTTGGCCAAGCGGAATTCTTCGGACAGCTGCATTTTGCCAAGGTCGGAAGCGAGGAAGTTCTTCACTTCCTGTTCGGAAACCTGGATACGTTCGGCCACACGACGCTGACGCACACGGCTGATAACCATCTCGCGGCGAATCTGGTCGCGGGCGTCGTCGTAAGACAGACCGTCGCGAGTCAGAGCGGCGCGGAATTGATCCACGGACATGTTGTTGCGTTGGGCAATGGTGCCGACAGCCTGGTTCAGTTCTTCATCGGTAATGCGGATACCGGAACGTTCGCCGATCTGCAGTTGCAGGTTTTCGACGATCAGACGTTCAAGTACCTGCTGATCCAGCACGTTGGCCGGCGGTACAGCAGAACCGCGCTTGGCGATGGTTTGCTGAACTTCATGAACCCGTTGGTCCAGTTGGCTCTGCATGACCACGTCGTTGTCGACAATGGCCACCACTTTATCGATGGACTGTACCGCGGCGTTCGCCGCGGTACCCAGGAACAGCGCGCCCAGCATCAGCGGGCGCAGACAATCAGAAAGCTTGGTCTTCACGTTCACGATAACCTTGGATGCCTTTGTCGAGGAAGCTCTCTACTTTGGCGCCGGTGAGGCCGCCGAGTCCCTTCAGAACAATTTGTAGGAAGATGCCGTGGTCGCCTTTTTCGTTTTCCGGGGCGTTCTGACTGAACTCGTCATACGAAACCCAGTAACGGTTGATCAGGCGCAGTTTCCAGCAGCAGTTGTCGTACTCGAAACCACCGAAAGCTTCCAGGGTACGGTTACGGTTGTAGTCATACTGCCAGCGGCTGATGGCGTTCCATTGCGGCACGATCGGCCAGATCACCGAGAAATCGTGCTGCTGAATCTTGTAGTAGTCCTTCACGTAGCCAGGTTGGCCCGGGGTGCCGTAGTCGCCACCGCCCACTTGCCACTTACCGGTGTTCTGGTCGTAACGGACCTGGTCATTGCGATAGCGATAGCCGGCGTTGATGACCTTGTTCGGGTTGTCTTCAGGCTGGTAGTGGAACATCGCGCTGCCCGAGCGAGGGCTGCGGCTGTCCGGGTCCCAGTTGTAATCGGCCGTGGTGCGCCAATCACGATTCCAGCGGTATTCGTATTCCAGCGCATACGGCGAGACATTAGCCTGCGCGTCCTGGCGGGTTTTTGCATCGATACCCGGCAACTGAACTTCACGATCCTTGAAATACATGGCTTGGCCGACGCTGATGCGTTGACGTTCGAAGCCATTGTCTTCGATCCAGCGGTTGGTTACGCCCAGAGACAGTTTGTTCTCGTCGCCGACGCGGTCGGTGCCAGAGAAGCGGTTGTCACGGAACAGCGACGCGTAGTTGAAGGTGTATTCGCTGGTGTCGAAGACCGGAATGTCTTCCTGATCCGTTTCAGGGACGTACAGGTAGAACAGGCGCGGTTCGAGGGTCTGGCGATAATTCTTGCCGAACCATTGGGTGTTGCGATCGAAGTACAGGCCGCTATCGATGCTTGCGATCGGCACGCCACGGTTCTGGCTGCTGCTGAAGGTACCGTTGAGCTTTTGCTGCTCCGCGGTTTGCGCGTCAATCTGGCTTTTGCCGGTACCGTCCAGATCCAGTTGGTACTGGGTGTACTGATACTTGAGCGATGGCTTCACGAAGCCATAAGTCCAGTCCAAAGGCAGGCTGACGCCCGGTTTGAGATTCAAACGGTCGCCGTTGGCACGTGCCAGTCCCGTAACGTTGTTATCAAGACGCGGTTCGACGGTGCCATCTTCGTTTACGAAATTACCGTTCTTCAAATCACGGTCGAATCGTACGACTTCTGTCTCGTAGTCGAAATTCAGGCCACCAGGGTGAGTCGGCAGCTGACCATTGAAAGTGATCTGCGGCAGGCGGTCGTACGGCGTAATGTTCGAAACGGTCGCGAGCTGATAAGCCTGTGCATTCAAACGAGCGGTGTAGCTGTCGCCACGATAGGTGACAGAACCCTGCTGGTTCACGAAGTCAGAGCTTTTTACCCCGATCTGATCGGTTTGCAGATCCTGGAAGTAATACGGGTCGCTGATCTTGGTGTAATCGACTTGTGTCAGAACGCGCGAGTCGAGACCGCCCTTGTGCTGCCAGTTATACATGTAGCGGTTTTTTTGGTAATCGGTCTGGCCACTGCGATCAGTGTCTTCGTCGTTGAGGTACGCGGCGCCGAACTGACCTTCGCTGGAAGGGGTCAGGTAACGGAATTCGCCTTCCATCAACAGCCCGTGCTTGCTCATGTAGCGCGGGTACAACGTGGCATCGTAGTTTGGTGCCAGGTTGAAGTAATACGGTGTGACCAGCAAGAAGCCGGTATCGCTGCCGGTGCCGATGGTCGGCGGCAGGAAGCCGGACTGGCGACGGTCGTCGATCGGGAAATAGATGTACGGCGTGTACAGAACCGGAATGTCTTTGACCCGCAGCGTCACGTTGGTCGCGGTACCGAAACCGGTGGCCGGGTTCAAGGTGATGTTGTTGCCCTTGAGCTGCCAGGCGTTGCTGTCCGGTTCGCACGTGGTGTACGTACCATCCTTGAGGCGGATGATCGCGTTCTCGGCACGCTTGGCGTACAGCGCATTACCGCGGATACGGGATTTGTGCATTACGTATTCGGCGTTGTCGACCTTGGCTTCACCGGTGTCGAGCTGCACGTCGGCGTGGTCGCCCACGATCAGTGCGCCGTTGTCGCGAACACGGACGTTGCCGCTCAGTTCGCCACGGCTCTCGGCCTGGTAAAGATTCGCTTCGTCGGCTTCGACCTGCATGCTGCCCTGACGCATGACCACGTCACCCGCGAGGGTCGCGACCTGCTCATCCTGCTTATAGCGAGAGGCTTTGGCGCCGAGAAAGGTCGGAGCGTCACTTTTATTCGTCTTGTCATTCATGCCAGGACGAATTGGTTCGATATAGGAACCAGCGCAGTAAGGACCGGTTTCGGCCAATTGCGCTGCAGTGAGCTTCTCGCGCGGAACCCAATCGAGGTGACTGTAGTCTTCGCTACGCGACTTCAGGCCGCGGCCCTTGGATTCGGTCACCAGCACAGGCTTGGCGCCGGTGTCTTGACTTAAACCGCTGTCAGCCGGAGTCTCGCCGCTCGTGCTTACCGCCGCGCTGCCGTCATGGACGGGGCGAGGTGGCAGCGCAGCTGCTGGAGATTTTGGCGCACAGTTCCAGGCACCCGAAGCAGAGACTGAGCAGTCATACTGTTCCGCGGCGACCACGAACGAAGTGGCTAGAGGTTGCAGGGCCAGCAGACTGCCGGTAACCAACAACGGAAATTTTTTACGAAACGCGGGGGATTTCAATGCCATCTTATTAGTCCGGGCTTCCTGCGTGCCATCTGCCCGCGGTGTGGGCCGCACGCCTCTCGATGGTCTGAAAAAGATGCTGGATAATAAAGCATGACCCGCTTGACGGCTAGCGCCGTCGGAGACCCTTGCAATGCCTGACCAAGATGTACGTTTGCAACACCTGAAAGTTTGGCTCGATGAGCAATTGGCTGCCCTCTTTGCAGAACAGGGTTGGGGTGCCGTACCCCCGGCCACGTTGACTGCGGCCAGTAGCGATGCGAGTTTTCGACGTTATTTCCGCTGGGAAGGCGAGGGCAGAAGCTTCGTCGTGATGGACGCGCCACCGCCCCAGGAAAACTGTAAACCCTTCGTGGATATCGCTTTTTTGCTGGCGAAATCCGGAATAAATGTTCCGAAAATTTATGCCGAAGACCTCGAGCGTGGTTTTCTTTTGCTCAATGACCTGGGCAACAAGACTTACCTGGACGTGATCGACAGCGAAAATGCCGACGATTTGTTCAAGGATGCCCTGCAAGCGCTGCTGGCTTTTCAGCAGTTGCCGATGGTTGCTCCGCTGCCAAGTTATGACGTGGCGCTGCTGCGTCGCGAGCTGGAATTGTTCCCCGAGTGGTACGTGAAGCGCGAGTTGGGCATCGAGTTCGACTCGGCGCAGCAAATGCTCTGGCAGAACGTGACCGAGTTATTGATCGACAGCGCACTGGCCCAGCCTAAAGTGCTGGTGCACCGCGACTACATGCCACGCAACTTGATGCTCAGCGAGCCAAATCCCGGCGTGCTGGATTTCCAGGACGCCGTCTATGGTCCGGTGACCTACGACGTGACCTGCCTGTTCAAGGATGCGTTCCTCAGCTGGCCCGAGGAGCGTGTGCGCGGTTGGCTGGAAGCGTACTGGCAGCAAGCGGGCGATCTCGGGATCCCGGTTCAGCCAGACTTCGAAGACTTCCTGCGTGCCAGCGACCTGATGGGCGTGCAGCGGCACCTGAAAGTGATCGGCATCTTTGCCCGCATCTGCCACCGCGACGGCAAGCCACGCTATCTCGGCGATGTGCCACGCTTCTTTGCTTATATAGACGCCGTGATCGCCCGCCGCCCTGAACTGGCCGAGCTGGATGTGTTGCTGCTGAGTCTGCGTGCTGGAGTGAATGCATGAAGGCAATGATTCTGGCAGCAGGCAAAGGCGAGCGCATGCGCCCGCTGACCTTAAGCACGCCGAAACCACTGGTTCGCGCGGGCGGTATACCGTTGATCGAGTATCACTTGAAAGCCTTGGCGGTGGCGGGGTTTACCGAGGTGGTGATCAACCATGCCTGGCTCGGCCAGCTGATCGAAAACTATCTGGGTGATGGCTCGCAATACGGCGTACGTATTCAGTACTCGCCGGAAGGTGAGCCGCTGGAAACCGGAGGCGGGATTTTCCGCGCGCTGCCGTTGCTGGGTAACGAGGCCTTTATGGTGGTCAACGGTGACATCTGGACCGACTACGACTTCAGCGTGTTGCACCAACCCATCACCGGGCTGGCGCATTTGGTGTTGGCGGACAACCCTGCCCATCATCCGACCGGCGATTTCAGTCTGATCGACGGGCAAGTACGCGACGGTCAGCCGGACACTGCAAACCTGACCTACAGCGGCATCGCGGTCCTGCACCCGAAACTGTTCGACGGCTGCTCCGCCGGCGCCTTCAAGCTTGCACCGCTGCTGCGCAAGGCCATGGCCGATGGACACGTCACCGGCGAGCACTTGAATGGACATTGGGTGGATGTTGGCACTCACGAGCGTCTGGCTGAAGTCGAAACCCTGTTAGAAGCGAGACGCTGAGATGTTGTGGCCAGCGACTCTGATTGGCGCCGGGGCGGGCTTTTACATCGCCAGCATTCCGGGGGCCATGCTGGGCGCCTTGTTGGGGCAGGTGCTGGATCGGCACTTGCACATACAGAGCTGGGCGCACTTGCGAGAAAGGCTCGGTGGCCGCTCGGTGCTGCGCAACGATGAACTGCTGTTTGTGTTGTTGGGACGGCTGGCCAAGAGCGATGGACGGGTGGTGGAAGGCCACATCCAGCAGGCCCGTCAGGAAATGCGCTCGCTGGACATGAGCGAGTCGGCCCAGCGCCGGGCAATTGCCGCGTTCAATCGCGGCAAGTCGGGAGATGACCGGTTGCGCGGTTACCTGCGCCGCTTGGGTCGTCAACCTCATGCCGCCGAAGGCGTCCTGCGCGCCTGTTGGCGGATGATTTGGGCCGATGGCCGCGCCGGTAGCGCTGAACGAGAGCTGATCAGGCAGTGGGGTAAATGGCTGGGCTGGTCGTCACAACAGGTGCAGGTTCTGGCGGCCGATTACGAAAAGCACAAGTTTGCACAGGCCAGCAGCGTTCTGACCTATCAAGATGCCCTGCGGCTTTTGGGCGTTTCGGCGACCAGTGAGCCGGCGCAGATCAAGCGTGCTTATCGACGCCTGCTGAGTCGCCATCACCCGGACAAGATCGCCGGCAGCGGTGCGACGGCGTTGCAGGTTCGCGAAGCCACTGACAAGACCCGCGAACTGCATAGCGCCTACACATTGATTCGTGAGCGGCGGGATTTTCGTTAGGGCAACAGATTTGTAGTGTTTGTAGGCCCACTTCGCGAGCAAGCCCGCTCCCACATGAGATCTTCAGTGGACACAGAATGTGCGGACGACCGAGATCATATGTGGGAGCGGGCTTGCTCGCGAAGAAGGGCTACTCGGTTGATCAGTCTGTCGCTGGCTGAGGACTCAACCAGCCCCGCACCCGACGGAACAGTTGCTCTTGCTCTGCCTTGGAATTACCCGGCAAAGCCTTGAGCGAAACCTGACTGAACCCCGAAGTCTTCAAACGTTTGCTGGCCTGCAAACGTTCCAGCGCCAGATTGCGATCCAGCGGCCTATCCATATAGAAGATGTCTGCGGTGGGCAGCTTCAGGGTCGGTGTCAGTTCGACCAGCTCTGGTTTGGCTTTCGCCGGCATCTGAGCGGCGACCATCACAAACTTTTCCACTTGCGAGGGCTGCTTCTCGCTCAGGTAGCGCGCGGCCCAGTAGGCGCCAGTGCCATGCCCCAGCACGACAATGCTGCGAGCGCTTTGCTGTTCGGCGTAGGCAATCGCAGCGTCGATGCGGGCGAAGATTCGTTCGGCGTCGGCGTTGGCCTGTTCCTCGCTAGTTTCGGCGATCGCCTTGTCTGCCACCTCCGCTTCACCGCCCGCCGCTTGTTCGATGGGCGCAGCAGTGGTCGAGTTTTTGCTGCCGGTGTCGGGGGCTTTTGGTGTGGGCGCCACTTCGACGATACGCGGCGCAATGGCATCGCTTTGCAGGTCCGGCAAGGTGATACTCAGGCTGCTCCACTCGGCGTCCGGCAATTTACGTCGCAATGGACCGATTGCTTGCGGCCAGTCAACGGTTTCGCCGGCGCCCGGGATGATAATCACCGCGCCTTTGGGTTCGGCGGTATTGGCCGGTTTCCACAAGGCCAGAAACGTGTCGCTGCCCGCTTGCAGTTGCTGCTGTTCCTGAACAGGGATCTGTCGCTCAAGTGCGTTCGCTTCTTCCTGACTACGCTCAAGCAGCGGCTGGCGCTCGACCGGTTTTTCTTCAGCGGGTGTTTCCGTTGCGGCAGGTACCGGGTCGGCGGCCTCGACAGAAAAGGCGCAAGGCAGGATCAGCGACAGGCACAATGCTGGCAGTGCCAGGCGGTAAACAGGGGGCATCGGATATTCCAGGCCAGAAGTTATTCCGGCAGCCTAATGGGTTGGTCAGTATTTGTCAGTGTGTGAGATTTCGATGATGCGTTTTCGCTGCCTGTGGGTTATCGGCTGTTTGTGGTTTCCCTTGATGGGCTGGGCGGCTCCCGCGCCACCGGTGCACGTCGCGCAATTGTCCGCGGGCCAGCAGCAATGGCTGGCGCAACATGGCGAGTTGCGGGTGGGGCTGGTGTTGCAAGTGCCCTATGCCCAATACGATCGCCGCTTGCAGCGTTTGTCCGGGGTCAATGTCGAGCTGATGAAGTGGCTGGCCAAGGCGCTCAAAGTCGAGCTGAGCTGGCGTAACTTTCCCGACCTGGCGCAACTGGAAGCCGCCGCGCGCGAGGGTGAAATCGACATCGCTCCGGGGCTGACCCAAACACCCGGTGGCCTGCGGCTCTGGCAGTTTTCCGACCCGTATATGCGGGTGCCGCAACTGGTGGTCAGCGATCAGAAAAGCACCGGCGTGGTAGAGCTGGAAAAACTCGACAGCCAAACCCGCGTCGCCGTGCGCATGCCCGGCGCCACCGCCGATTACCTGCGCAGCAATTACCCGCACCTGAACCTTCAAGGCGTACCGATCGAGCGCCAGGCACTGCAACTGTTATTGAGTCAGCAGGCCAGTTACGCCGTGGTCGACGAAGCGCAACTAGGGCGTTTGTCCGCCGAGCCGGAATTCGCCGGGCTGGTGGTGGTGGGCGACATCGGCTTGCCGCAACTGTTGCGGGTGGCTACGCGCCGGGACTGGCCGGAACTGGCCGGCATCGTCGAAAGTGCGTTGCGGGCGATCCCGGCCAAGGACCTGGAGCAACTGCACAACCAGTGGCTGCAACCCAAATACCCGCGGTTGACCGAGTCCCCGGGGTTCTGGCAAAACCTCTGTCTGCTGTTGGCGGTGTTGACGCTGAGCAGCATGGCTATCGTGTTCTGGCAGCGTCGGCAGCAGCACAGTCTTGAGCATCGTTTGCTGGCCGCGCGCGAGGACATTGCCCTGCGTGCCGCCAGCGAAGAAGCCCTGCGCCTCACCCAGTTTTCCATCGACCAGAGCACCGTCGGCATCCTTTGGGTCAACTGGGACAGCCATGTGCGCTACGCCAATCGCGCGGCCGAAACCATGCTGGGTTATCCGGCGGGCGGGATCATTGATCGGCCGCTGATCGACTTCGAGCCCGGCTTGCACATGGATCGCTGGCTGAACCTGTGGAAACGCGCCCGGGCCAGTGAGGACGGCCCGCAAAGTTTCGAAACCAACTGTATACGGGCGGATGGCAGCAACCTGCCGGTGGATGTTTCGCTGAGCTTTTTGCGGTTTCGCGAGAGCGAATACCTGGTGGTTTACCTCAACGACGTCACCGAGCGCCGTCGTGCATTGGCCGCGTTGCAGGAAAGCGAGGCCCGATTGCAAGGGATCGCCGCCAACGTTCCAGGACTGGTCTTTCGTCTGGAACGGGCGCCGGTGACGGGGCAGATCGACTTTGCCTACATCAGTGAAGGCAGCGAGAGCCTGGTCGGTTACTCGCCGGCCACCCTGGCCCATCGCGACAAAGGCCTGCGCAGCTTGGTGCACCCCGACGACAAGGCCAGTTATCACCAAACCCAGGACCATGCACTGGACACCGACAGTGACTGGTCGTGGCAGGGAAGGATTCTCACCCGATCCGGCGAACAGCGCTGGGCCGAAATCAAAGCCATCACCCGCCGACTCGAAGACGGCGCCTATGTCTGGGACGGGATCGTCTGGGACATCAGCGAGAGCAAACGCATCGAACTGGAACTGGCCAGTTCTCGCGAGCAGTTGCGTGAGTTGTCCGCGCACCTGGAGAGCGTGCGGGAAGAGGAAAAGGCCCGCATCGCCCGGGAAGTACACGACGAGCTGGGTCAGATGTTGACCGTGCTCAAACTGGAAACCTCCATGTGCGAACTGGCCTACGCCCAGCTCGACCCCGGTCTGAACGAACGCTTGAACAGCATGAAGCGACTGATCGCTCAGCTGTTCCAACTGGTTCGCGATGTCGCCACGGCACTGCGGCCGCCGATTCTCGACGCCGGGATCGCCTCGGCCATCGAGTGGCAGGCCCGCCGATTCGAGGCGCGCACGCAGATTCCGTGTCTGGTGCAGGTGCCGGAGAATCTGCCGGTGCTCAGTGATGCCAAGGCGATTGGCCTGTTCCGGATCCTTCAGGAAGCGCTGACCAATGTCATGCGCCATGCCCAGGCGCATACTGTCGAACTGACATTGGCGCTGGAGGGCGACGAGTTGTGTCTGACCGTCAGCGATGATGGCGTAGGATTTGTCCCCGCCACCGGTAGGTCAACATCCTTCGGGGTGGTCGGCATGCGCGAGCGAGTGTTGATCATGGGCGGGCAGTTGTCGCTTGAGAGTGAACCGGGTGAAGGCACGACCCTGAGCGTGCGAGTGCCGCTGGATGAGGAGAAGTAAGTGATCCGTGTACTGGTAGCCGAAGACCACACCATCGTCCGCGAAGGCATCAAGCAATTGATCGGCCTGGCCAAGGATTTGCTGGTGGTAGGGGAGGCGAGCAATGGCGAGCAGTTGCTCGAGACCTTGCGTCATGTTCCCTGCGAAGTGGTCTTGCTGGACATCTCCATGCCCGGGGTTAACGGGCTGGAGGCGATCCCGCGGATTCGTGCACTGAACAATCCGCCGGCGATTCTGGTGTTATCGATGCACGACGAAGCGCAAATGGCCGCCCGTGCGTTGAAGGTCGGCGCCGCCGGTTATGCGACCAAGGACAGCGATCCGGCATTGCTGCTGACGGCGATCCGCAAGGTCGCGGCGGGCGGGCGCTACATCGACCCGGACCTGGCCGACCGCATGGTCTTCGAAGTCGGCCTGACCGATTCGCGGCCGTTGCATTCGTTGCTGTCCGAGCGCGAATTCTCGGTGTTCGAACGCCTGGCCCAGGGCGCCAACGTCAACGACATCGCCCAGCAACTGGCCTTGAGCAGCAAAACCATCAGCACCCACAAGGCGCGGCTGATGCAGAAACTCAACATCACCTCCCTGGCGGAACTGGTGAAGTACGCGATGGAGCACAAACTCCTCTGACACACACCACCGAACATTGTAGGAGTGAGCCTGCTCGCGATAGCGGTGTGTCAGTCGACATAATTTGCACTGAGCCACCGCTATCGCGAGCAGGCTCACTCCCACAGAGATTTTGGTGGCATGTCCAATTGCGACATGCTTCCAACGCTGCTTTTGCCGGTTCCTGCGGCTTGCAGCCCCCCGCCCGTCGCAATACCCAATCCACATATCCATCCCCGCCATCCTTGTAGGGCAATCCCTACCCCCAACCTTCCATCCTGCTGAGGCCATTCTCTCCTGCGCCCCGATTTGCGTGGTCGGCAGCGTCCACTAGGCTTAGTCCACAGCAGTCATCACAACAAAGGTGTGGGTATGAGCCAGGTTGATTCAAACGCAGGGGCCAGCGATATTCTGGTCAGCTTTCGTGGAGTGCAAAAAAGCTACGACGGCGAGAACCTGATCGTCAAAGACCTCAACCTGGAGATTCGCAAAGGCGAATTCCTCACCTTGCTCGGGCCGTCCGGCTCCGGCAAGACCACCAGCCTGATGATGCTCGCCGGTTTCGAAACACCGACCGCAGGCGAAATCCAGCTGGCCGGGCGTTCCATCAATAACGTGCCGCCGCACAAGCGCGACATCGGCATGGTGTTCCAGAACTACGCATTGTTTCCGCACATGACGGTCGCCGAGAACCTGGCGTTCCCGTTGAGCGTGCGCGGCTTGAACAAGAGCGATGTCAGCGACAAGGTCAAAAAAGTCCTGAGCATGGTTCAGCTCGACACCTTCGCCCAGCGTTACCCGGCACAACTGTCCGGCGGTCAGCAGCAGCGTGTGGCCCTGGCCCGGGCGTTGGTGTTCGAGCCGCAACTGGTGCTGATGGACGAACCCCTCGGCGCACTCGACAAACAACTGCGCGAACACATGCAGATGGAGATCAAGCACCTGCACCAGCGCCTCGGCGTGACTGTGGTCTACGTGACCCACGACCAGGGCGAAGCCCTGACCATGTCCGACCGCGTGGCAGTCTTCCACCAGGGCGAAATCCAGCAGATCGCGCCACCGCGCACCCTCTACGAAGAGCCGAAAAACACCTTCGTCGCCAACTTCATCGGCGAGAACAACCGCCTCAACGGCCGCTTGCACAGCCACACCGGCGACCGCTGCGTGGTTGAGTTGGGTCGCGGTGAAAAGGTTGAAGCTCTGGCAGTCAACGTCGGCAAGACCGGCGAACCCGTCACGCTGTCGATTCGCCCCGAGCGCATCAGCCTCAACGGCGCAAGCGATCAATGCGTCAACCGCTTCTCAGGGAGGGTGGAGGAATTCATCTACCTGGGCGACCACGTCCGGGTTCGCCTGGAAGTCTGCGGCAAGACCGATTTTTTTGTGAAACAACCGATTGCCGAGCTCGATCCCGCGCTGGCTGTCGGCGACGTGGTACCGCTTGGCTGGCAGGTCGAACACGTTCGCGCGCTCGACCCACTTCTAGAGGCGCATTGATCGCCCCCTGCTTCAACAACACCAACCCTGCACGTGGAGAGAACAATAAATGTTGAGATCCCTGAAATTCACCGCTTTGGTCATGGGCATGATCGGTGCGGCACACGCAATGGCGGCGGGCCCGGACCTGACCGTGGTGTCCTTTGGCGGGGCGAACAAGGCGGCGCAGGTCAAAGCCTTCTACGCACCGTGGGAAGCGGCAGGTAACGGCAAGATCGTGGCGGGCGAGTACAACGGCGAAATGGCCAAGGTCAAAGCCATGGTCGACACCAAAAGCGTGTCCTGGGACCTGGTAGAAGTTGAATCGCCAGAACTGTCCCGTGGTTGCGACGAAGACATGTTCGAGCAGCTTGATCCGAAGTTGTTCGGCAAGTCCGAAGACTACGTCAAAGGTGCCATCCAGCCATGCGGCGTGGGCTTCTTCGTGTGGTCGACCGTGCTGGCTTACAACGCCGACAAACTGGCTTCCGCACCGACCAGCTGGGTGGATTTCTGGGACACCAAGAAATTCCCGGGCAAACGTGGCCTGCGTAAAGGCGCCAAGTACACCCTGGAATTCGCTCTGATGGCCGACGGCGTTGCGCCGAAGGACGTCTACAAAGTACTGGCCGGCAAGGATGGTCAGGACCGCGCGTTCAAGAAGCTTGATGAACTCAAGCCAAGCATCCAGTGGTGGGAAGCCGGCGCGCAACCGCCGCAGTACCTCGCTTCCGGCGACGTGGTCATGAGCTCGGCCTACAACGGCCGGATCGCTGCCGTGCAGAAAGAAAGCAACCTGAAAGTCGTGTGGAACGGCGGCATCTACGACTTCGACGCATGGGCCATTCCAAAAGGTCTGGATAAGGCACGCGCTGAAGCGGCGAAGAAATTCATCGCGTTCTCGGTGGCGCCGCAGCAGCAGAAGACTTACTCGGAAAACATCGCCTACGGCCCGGCCAACATTCAAGCCGTACCGTTGCTGGCCAAGGATGTCCTGAAAGACATGCCGACCACCCCGGAAAACATCGCCAACCAGGTGCAGATCGACGTCAGCTTCTGGGCTGACAACGGTGAGCAACTGGAACAGCGCTTCAATTCCTGGGCTGCGAAGTAAGCAATACCCTGTGGTTTGAACACCGCAATCCTTGTGGGAGCGAGCTTGCTCGCGATAGCAGTGGGTCAGTCAACATTGATGTTGAATGTAATGCCCCCATCGCGAGCAAGCTCGCTCCCACAGGTTGTTTGTATGCCTCTGTAACGATCAAAGATTTCCGGAGTACGCCATGGCCACCGCCATTCCCCTGAACGCGGGCACCGACCCCACCTTGAAGCAGCGGCTCAAGCACGCCGAGCGGATCAACCGCTGGAAAGCACAAGCCTTGATCGCGCCGTTGGTGCTGTTTCTGTTGCTGGTGTTCCTGGTGCCCATCGTGGCGCTGCTCTACAAAAGTGTTGGTAACCCGGAAGTGGTCGGCGGTATGCCACGCACCGTGGCGGCTATCGCCAGTTGGGATGGCCGAGGCTTGCCCGCTGAACCGGTTTACAAGGCGGCCAGTGAAGACCTCGCTGAAGCCCGCAAGAATCAGACCCTGGGCGACCTGTCCAAGCGCTTGAACATGGAATTGGCCGGCTACCGCAGCCTGCTGACCAAAACTGCACGTGCCTTACCGTTCGCTACCGAACCGGTCTCTTATAAAGAAGCGCTGGAAGGTCTCGACGAGCGCTGGGGCGACCCGGCCTATTGGCAAGCCGTGCGCCGCAACACCAGCAACATCACACCGTATTACTTGCTGGCGGCGGTCGATCACCGTATCGACGACCTCGGCGAAATTGCCCCGGCCACGCCCGATCAGGCGATTTACCTCGACATCTTTGCCCGGACGTTCTGGATGGGGCTGATCATCACCGTGATTTGCCTGTTGCTGGCGTATCCGTTGGCTTACTTGCTGGCGAACTTGCCGTCACGGCAAAGCAACCTGCTGATGATCCTGGTGCTACTGCCGTTCTGGACTTCAATCCTGGTGCGGGTCGCCGCGTGGATCGTGTTGCTGCAATCGGGTGGCTTGATCAACAGCGGCCTGATGGCGATGGGCATTATCGATAAACCGCTGGAGCTGGTGTTCAACCGCACCGGGGTTTACATCTCCATGGTGCACATTCTGCTGCCGTTCATGATTCTGCCGATCTACAGCGTGATGAAAGGCATCTCGCCGACCTACATGCGTGCCGCGATTTCCCTCGGATGCCACCCGTTCGCCAGTTTCTGGCGGGTGTACTTCCCGCAGACCTATGCCGGTGTCGGCGCCGGTTGCCTGTTGGTGTTCATCCTCGCTATCGGCTACTACATCACCCCGGCCTTGCTGGGCAGCCCGAACGATCAGATGGTCAGTTACTTCGTCGCCTTCTACACCAACACCAGCATCAACTGGGGCATGGCGACCGCACTCGGTGGGCTGCTGCTGTTGGCGACCGTGGTGCTTTATCTGATTTACAGCTGGCTGGTGGGCGCCAGTCGCCTGCGCCTGAGCTAAGGGGAGAACGAAATGCTGAGTCCTTATATGTCGCCCATTGAGCGGGTGTGGTTCTACAGTTTGCGGATTCTCTGCGGCTTGATTTTGTTGTTCCTGATCCTGCCGGTGCTGGTGATCATTCCGCTGTCGTTCAACTCGGGCAGTTTCCTGGTCTATCCGCTGCAAGGCTTCTCGCTGCACTGGTATCAGGACTTCTTCGCCTCGGCCGAGTGGATGCGTGCGCTGAAGAACAGCATCATCGTTGCTCCGGCGGCGACTGTGCTGGCGATGATCTTCGGTACGCTGGCGGCCATCGGCCTGACGCGGGGCGAATTCCGCGGCAAGGCGCTGGTGATGGCGCTGGTGATTTCGCCGATGGTGGTACCGGTGGTGATCATCGGTGTGGCCAGCTATCTGTTTTTCGCGCCACTGGGTCTGGGCAACAGCTTCTTCTCGCTGATCGTGGTGCATGCGGTGTTGGGCGTGCCGTTTGTGATCATCACGGTGTCGGCGACGTTGCAGGGGTTTAACCAAAACCTGGTGCGCGCTGCTGCAAGCCTGGGTGCTTCGCCACTGACCGCGTTCCGTCGGGTGACCTTGCCGCTGATTGCGCCTGGCGTGATCTCCGGTGCGCTGTTTGCCTTCGCGACTTCGTTCGATGAAGTGGTGGTGACGCTGTTCCTCGCCGGCCCTGAGCAAGCGACCCTGCCACGGCAGATGTTCAGCGGCATCCGCGAAAACCTCAGCCCGACAATTGCTGCCGCAGCGACCCTGCTGATTGCCTTCTCGGTAATCCTGCTGCTGACCCTCGAGTGGCTGCGTGGCCGTAGCGAAAAACTGCGCACCGCTCAGGTCTGAGGCCGTACACGGTCAAAATGTGGGAGCGGGCTTGCTCGCGAATGCGGAGTGACATTCACAATAGATGTCGACTGATCCACCGCTTTCGCGAGCAAGCCCGCTCCCACATTGGATTTTCACTGTGTCATGGTCATTCATGACCTGAATAGCAGACAAACCCCAATCCCCAGCTACTCTTGTGCCCAGCTCCCCTATCTATAAGAGGCTGCGCACATGAGTCTTTCCTCTTTCAAAATCGCTCACAAACTGATCACCGGTGCAGGGGCCATCGAGCAACTGGCGGCTGAGCTGACACGCCTGGACATCGACAACCCGCTGATCGTCACCGATGCCGCACTGGTCAAGTCCGGCACGGTCGAGCTGGCGCTGGCGCAGCTGGGCGACCGAGCCTACGAAATTTTCGACCGTGTGTTGCCAGACCCGGAAATCGCCATCGTTGAAGACTGCATGCGGGTCTACCGCGAGGGCGGGCACGACGGACTGATCGGCCTGGGTGGCGGCAGTGCCATCGACATCGCTAAAAGTGTCGCGGCCTACGCCGGTTATCACGGGGCGCTGGAGGATCTGTTTGGCATCGATCAGGTGCCGCGCAAAGGTCCGCCGCTGATCGCCATTCCGACCACCGCCGGCACCGGCTCGGAAGTCACTAACGTGGCGATCCTCTCCGACAAGGTCGCGCAGCTGAAGAAAGGCATCGTCAGCGACTATCTATTACCGGACGTGGCGCTGGTCAGCCCACAAATGACCCTGACCTGTCCGCGCAGTGTCACGGCCGCCAGTGGCGTCGATGCACTGGTGCACGCCATCGAATCCTATCTGTCGCTGAACGCCTCACCGATTACCGACGCGTTGGCCATCGGCGCCATCAAGCTCATCGCCAAGGCGCTGCCGAAGGCTTACGCCAATCCGTCCAATCTCCAGGCCCGCGAAGACATGGCCACCGCCAGCCTGATGGCCGGCATGGCGTTTGGTAATGCCGGGGTCGGCGCGGTGCACGCGCTGGCGTATCCGCTGGGCGGCCGTTACAACATTGCCCATGGCGTCAGCAACGCCTTGCTGCTGCCGTATGTCATGAGCTGGAACAAAATGGCCTGCGTGGAGCGCATGCAAGATATCGCCGAGGCCATGGGGGTGAAGACCGCTCATCTGAGCGCCAACGACGCGGCGGACAAGGCCGTAGAGGCGATGACCGAGTTGTGCGCTGCGGTGGAAATCCCGCCGGGCCTGCACAGCTTCGGTGTTCCAGAAGCAGCCATCCCGGCCATGGCGGTGGAGGCGGCGGGAATCGAGCGCCTGATGCGCAACAATCCGCGCAAACTGAGCGCCGTCGACATAGAGAAGATTTACCGAGCGGCCTACTGATCATCGCAGTCACGTCGCGCACGTCAAAGCATGAGGTATACAATGCGCGCCATCGTGATTCTGCTCAAAAAAGGTGCGTCATGCAGCCCTTCGTAATTGCTCCGTCGATTCTCTCCGCTGACTTCGCCCGCCTGGGTGAAGAAGTGGACAACGTCCTGGCCGCTGGCGCCGACTTCGTGCACTTCGATGTCATGGACAACCACTACGTGCCCAACCTGACCATCGGCCCGATGGTGTGTGCCGCGCTGCGCAAGTACGGCGTGACTGCGCCGATCGACGCGCACCTGATGGTCAGCCCGGTGGACCGCATCGTCGGTGACTTCATCGAAGCCGGCGCGACCTACATCACGTTCCACCCGGAAGCCTCGCAGCACGTCGACCGCTCCCTGCAACTGATCCGCGAAGGCGGCTGCAAGTCGGGCCTGGTGTTCAACCCGGCGACCCCGCTGGACGTGCTCAAGTACGTGATGGACAAGGTCGACATGATCCTGCTGATGAGCGTCAACCCGGGCTTCGGCGGGCAAAAGTTCATCCCCGGCACCCTCGACAAACTGCGTGAAGCGCGGGCGCTGATCGATGCATCCGGCCGTGACATCCGCCTGGAAATCGACGGCGGCGTGAACGTAAATAACATTCGTGAAATCGCCGCTGCTGGCGCTGACACCTTCGTTGCCGGCTCGGCGATCTTCAATGCACCGAATTACCAAGAGGTAATTGAAAAGATGCGTTCCGAACTGGCGCTGTCCCGTTCATGAGTGGCTTTGAGCAGCTGTTCCCGGGGTCTCTGCCGCGGCTGGTGATGTTCGATCTGGATGGCACGCTGGTCGATTCGGTCCCTGACCTCGCAGCGGCTGTGGATAACATGCTGCTCAAACTCGGGCGAAAACCTGCCGGCATCGAATCGGTGCGTGACTGGGTAGGCAACGGCGTGCACACGCTGGTACGCCGGGCCTTGGCCAACCACATTGACGCCGAGGGTGTCGATGAGGTCGAAGCCGAGCATGCCCTGGAGCTGTTCAACGGCTTTTACGAGGATGGACACGATTTGACCGTGGTCTATCCTGGCGTGCGCGATACCCTGAAATGGCTGCAAAAGCAGGGCGTCGAGATGGCGCTGATCACCAACAAGCCGGAGCGCTTCGTCGCACCGCTGCTGGATCAGATGAAGATCGGCCGTTACTTCAAATGGATCATCGGCGGCGACACCCTGCCGCAGAAGAAACCGGACCCGGCCGCGCTGTTTTTCGTGATGAAGATGGCCAATATTCCGGCCTCCCAATCGTTGTTCGTCGGCGACTCGCGCAGCGATGTGCTGGCGGCGAAAGCGGCGGGGGTCAAATGCGTGGCGCTCAGTTACGGTTATAACCACGGCCGACCGATTGCCGAAGAGTCGCCGGCGCTGGTGATCGACGATCTGCGCAAGTTAATTCGCGGTTGCCTGGATCCGGCCGCTGAGATAACGTTGGCCGACGCTGTTCAACCCCCTTCTGGAAACGCCATCGTGGTGGTCACTCGCAAACTCTGGATGAAAGTCATCAAGGCCCTGGCCCGCTGGCGTTGGCGCGCCTGACTTGTTCCTGGCCGGCATACCGGCGCGTTTGCATACCTGACTGTTAGACCCTCAAGCCACGAGGCTACCCCATGATCCGCGAAGAATTCCTGCGTTTGGCCGCTGCCGGCTATAACCGCATCCCGCTTGCCTGTGAAACCCTGGCTGACTTCGACACGCCGCTGTCGATCTACCTGAAACTGGCCGACGAGCCCAACTCCTACCTGCTGGAATCGGTGCAGGGCGGGGAGAAGTGGGGGCGTTACTCGATCATCGGCCTGCCGTGCCGCACCGTATTGCGGGTTCACGACCATCACGTCAGCGTGACCCACGACGGCATCGAGATCGAAAGCCACGAAGCCGAAGATCCACTGGCGTTCGTCGAAGAATTTAAAGCCCGCTACAACGTGCCAACCATCCCTGGCCTGCCGCGCTTCAATGGCGGTCTGGTGGGTTATTTCGGTTACGACTGCGTGCGCTATGTGGAGAAGCGTCTGGGCAAGTGCCCGAACCCGGATCCACTGGGCGTGCCGGACATTCTGCTGATGGTTTCTGACGCGGTAGTGGTATTCGACAACCTCGCCGGCAAGATGCACGCGATTGTCCTGGCCGATCCCTCGCAAGACGATGCTTTCGAGCAAGGTCAGGCGCGTCTGGAAGAGTTGTTGGAAAAACTCCGTCAGCCAATTACCCCGCGCCGTGGCCTGGATTTCAGCAAGCAACAGTCTGCTGATCCGGTGTTTCGTTCGAGCTTCACCCAGGACGATTACGAAAAAGCCGTCGACACCATCAAGGAATACATCTTGGCCGGTGACTGCATGCAGGTCGTGCCGTCCCAGCGCATGTCGATCGACTTCAAGGCTGCGCCCATCGACTTGTACCGCGCGCTGCGTTGCTTCAACCCGACGCCTTACATGTACTTCTTCAACTTCGGCGACTTCCACGTCGTCGGCAGTTCGCCGGAAGTGCTGGTGCGGGTCGAAGACAACCTGATCACCGTGCGCCCGATCGCCGGCACCCGTCCGAGGGGCGCCAACGAAGAGGCCGACCTGGCACTGGAAAAAGACCTGCTGTCCGACGACAAGGAAATTGCCGAGCACTTGATGCTGATAGACCTGGGCCGTAACGACACTGGTCGGGTCTCGGAAATCGGTTCGGTGAAACTCACCGAAAAAATGGTCATCGAGCGGTATTCCAACGTGATGCACATTGTTTCCAACGTCACCGGCCAACTGAAGGCCGGGCTGACAGCGATGGACGCACTGCGGGCGATTCTGCCGGCGGGTACCTTGTCTGGCGCACCGAAGATTCGCGCGATGGAAATCATCGACGAACTGGAACCGGTCAAGCGTGGTGTCTACGGCGGCGCCGTCGGCTACTTCGCCTGGAACGGCAACATGGACACCGCAATCGCGATCCGCACCGCGGTGATCAAGAACGGCGAGCTGCACGTGCAGGCCGGTGGCGGCATCGTTGCCGACTCGGTGCCGGCGCTGGAATGGGAAGAAACCCTGAACAAGCGCCGCGCGATGTTCCGTGCAGTGGCCCTGGCCGAGCAAACCCCGGACAGCTGAGTTCCCACAAAGACCTCTGCACCATAAAAAACGCGGCACCTGTGAGGGCGCCGCGTTTTTTGTGCCTGCTGTTTGCCGGATCAGAAATCCAGCGCAACCCCAACGGTAAGCCCTTGCTGGGTAAAGTCATCATCCTTGCGGAACGTGTATCCGCCACGCAGCGCCAGATCGGCCGTCAACTTGTGGCTGACCCCCAGGCTCACGCGATTCAAGTGGCTTTGCGGTGTATAGCCGTCCAGTTTGAAGTCCAGGGACGGCAGGCTGTTGAGCGCGATGTTTACTTTCTGAGTGTCATCCTCGTACTCATGCTCATACGCGTATTCGCCGAACACTTGAGTCTGCGGGGTGATCTGATACTTACCCTGCAGACCGGCGCCCAGACGTTTTGAATCGCGCGTCTGATCATCAAAGGTCAGCGCCGTGGAACGAGTGCTGTTTTCCGAGTAACCGTCGACTTCCACTTTTGCGTAATCGGCGCTGATGAACGGCGACAGGTGCCACTCGCTGCCCGGTTGCGCAATGTCGTAGCCAACCCGTGTGCTGAAGGCCCAGAGATCGCCATCGGTATCGCCTTTCTCCGCTCCTTCGCTGGCACCCAGGTTGAATTTGCGTTTGAGGTTGTCGTAATCCAGCTTGCCGCCGGTCAACGCGGCATCGGCCCACCAGCGATTCTGCTGGAACTGGGCGAAGGCGGTGGCCAGGTAGCTGTTGAGTTTGTAGTCCGAATCGTTATTGCCTGCTTCCAGGTTCTGACGATAGAAGCCCGCCGCCACACCGACGCGCCAGGCGTCATTGAGACGATAGCTGCCGCCGATATTCAGGTTGTAACCGTCGCCGTCGGCGCTGGCTCCGCTGCTTTGGCTATCGACATCCAGATGCTGACCGCCACCGGCGACAATCGCGCGCCATTGGCCGACCGCCTGCCAGTTCTCCCAGTCCGACTGCCATTGGCTGCGCAGTTCATACTGGTGCGCACGCAAGGTGGCGTGGGCCATTTCTGGCAGTAATGTCAGTTCCCACGGCGCAGCCAGTAGGGAGTAGGCGTAGTCGGAAATCAGTTTTTGCCCGGCTTCGGTCGGATGAACCCCATCGTTATAAATCAGCTTGCTGGGGTCCGGGGTGGCACTGTTGATGCCATACGCAGGGTTTTCGGTGCAGCTGTTACCGCTGAAGCAAGTCGCCGTCAGGCTCTGGCCGGTAGCAAAACCGAATCGAGCCGGATCGGCGAAAGTTTCCTGCAACAGCAACGGAATGTTCAGCGGGATGATTTCGGCATCGATCCCCGCCAGTCGAGTGACCAGTTGCCGGTTGAAGGCAGAGCTCAGTAGTGAGGTGGCTGTCTGCTGGGGCGTGCCATTGATAGCGGGCGCCAAACCCAGGTCGGGCAGCAGCCAGACCATGATGTATCGGGCGCCGGCGGTTTGCAGAACCTGGACGCTGTTGGCCAGTCGATCCGCAGCGGCATTCGCCTGAGCGCCACTTTGCACACGTCCCTGAAGAAAATCGTTACCACCCCCGGAAATGTAATACAGCGCATTCGGATCGGCATTGAAGTTGTTTGTCGGCAGATAGCCCGGACGCGTGCGTTCACCCGTGGCGGATGCGGTGGTGATCGAGGTGAGGATCTGGTCGGTGCGATATCCGCCAACGGCCCAGTTATTACCGTCTGGCAGCCCCTGATTCGCACGCGCCGCCGAGGTTGAAGCGGCCGTCTGGTCCGGTGAAAACCCGAGCCTTCCACCCAGCAGTTGGGTCGAGTTGGCGGAGTAGATTTCGCCGCTGCCGTCCTGGTAAACCGGTCCGGTGCGGTTGGTGAAGCGCACGGTCGAGCCGGGAGGGCCGCCCGTGTCGGTAAACTGCCCGGCATCGTTGAGGCTATCGCCGAAGACGATGAAATTCGAATAAGGGTTGGGCGCCGCGATCGCCTGGGTGCAGGCCATGGCGAGCAAGCACCCGGCAAGCGGTACAGCCAGCGTCTGTCTGATCATGAGCAAGTCCGTTTGTTATTGTTGTAGTGAGCAGAACGATAGTGCCAAAAACTATAGAGCCTGTTGCCGTTCGGCGCGAACCCGTCAATTGTTTCAAGAGGTTCGATCGCCCCATATTGCACGCTCTGCCCAGCTAAGTTACTGTGCCGAGACGTATAAATGAGACCTTCCCCCGTGTTGATCGTCAGCAAACTTCTGGATCAAGTCATCAAGGCACACGCCCGTTGGCGTTGGCGCGCCTGAATCCTTCTGCCGGCCCGGCCGGATCTTTACCGCTTTGCCTTCTTTACCCGTAAGACAAACCGCTTTGCAGCGCGACTCCAGCGACTGACAAAGTGCAGGACGCTGCGGGTAAATCATTCGAAGGCTGTATTCAAAGTCAGTAAATTCAAGAGGTTCTTAAGCCATGTTGCTGATGATCGATAACTACGACTCTTTTACTTACAACGTTGTGCAATACCTCGGTGAGCTCGGCTCCCAGGTCAAAGTCGTGCGCAACGATGAGCTCACCATTGCCGAAATCGAAGCCCTCAACCCTGAGCGGATCGTCGTTTCACCCGGCCCTTGCACGCCGAACGAAGCCGGCGTGTCGATTGATGTGATCAAGCATTTTGGCGGTAAATTGCCGATCCTCGGCGTGTGCCTGGGCCATCAGTCCATCGGCCAGGCCTTTGGTGGCGATGTGGTCCGCGCCCGTCACGTCATGCACGGCAAAACCAGCCCGGTGTTCCACGAGGATAAAGGCGTATTTGAAGGCCTGAACCATCCGCTGACGGTCACCCGCTATCATTCACTGATCGTCAAACGCGAAACCCTGCCCGATTGCCTGGAACTGACCGCCTGGACTCAGCTTGAAGACGGTTCGGTCGACGAGATCATGGGGCTGCGCCACAAGACACTGAACATCGAGGGCGTCCAGTTTCACCCTGAGTCGATCCTCACCGAACAGGGCCACGAGCTGTTCGCTAATTTCCTCAAACAAACCGGCGGCACGCGCTAAGGACTTTTCATGAATATCAAGACAGCCCTGAGCCGTATCGTCGAACAGCTCGACCTCAGCACCGATGAGATGCGCGATGTCATGCGCGAAATCATGACCGGTCAATGCACGGATGCGCAGATCGGCGCGTTCATGATGGCCATGCGCATGAAGAGTGAAAGCATCGACGAGATCGTCGGCGCCGTGTCGGTCATGCGTGAGCTGGCAGACAAGGTCGAACTCAAGACCCTCGACGGCGTCGTTGATGTGGTGGGTACCGGCGGTGACGGTGCGAACATCTTCAACGTATCGACGGCTGCCTCGTTCGTGGTCGCGGCGGCCGGTTGCACCGTCGCCAAGCACGGTAACCGTGCAGTCTCGGGCAAAAGCGGCAGCGCCGATTTGCTGGAGGCGGCGGGTATCTACCTGAACCTGACGCCGGTTCAGGTAGCACGCTGCATCGACAACGTCGGCATCGGTTTCATGTTCGCCCAAACCCATCACAGCGCCATGAAGCACGCCGCCGGCCCGCGCCGGGAGCTGGGCTTGCGCACCTTGTTCAACATGCTCGGCCCGCTTACGAATCCGGCCGGCGTGAAGCATCAGGTGGTGGGCGTGTTCAATCAGGCGTTGTGCCGGCCGCTGGCTGAAGTCTTGCAACGTATGGGCAGCAAGCACGTGTTGGTGGTGCACTCGAAGGATGGCCTGGACGAGTTCAGTCTGGCGGCGCCAACCTTCGTGGCGGAATTGAAGGATGACCAGATCACCGAGTATTGGGTCGAGCCAGAAGACCTGGGGATGAAGAGCCAGAGCCTGCACGGTCTGGCAGTGGATAGCCCGGCGGCCTCGCTGGAGTTGATTCGCGATGCCCTGGGCAAGCGCAAGACCGAGAACGGTCAGAAAGCCGCGGAAATGATTATGCTCAATGCCGGTGCCGCGCTGTACGCCGCCGACCATGCCAGCAGTTTGAAAGAAGGCGTTGCCCTGGCGCACGATGCGCTGCACACAGGCCTCGCTCGGGAAAAACTGGAGGAGTTGGGTGCATTTACCGCGGTATTCAAAGTGGAGAATGAGGGATGAGTGTACCGACGGTTCTGGAAAACATTCTGGCCCGTAAAATCCAGGAAGTCGCCGAGCGTAGCGCTCGCGTAAGCCTGGCGGAGCTGGAAAGTCTGGCCAAGGCGGCCGATGCACCCCGTGGTTTTGCCAAGGCATTGTTGGCTCAGGCCAAGCTCAAGCAGCCCGCGGTCATTGCAGAAATCAAAAAAGCTTCACCGAGCAAAGGCGTTATCCGCGAGAACTTCGTTCCCGCCGACATCGCCAAGAGTTACGAGAAGGGCGGCGCGACCTGCCTGTCAGTGCTCACCGATATCGATTACTTCCAGGGCGCCGATGCGTATCTGCAACAGGCGCGGGCGGCGTGCAATCTGCCGGTGATCCGCAAGGACTTCATGATCGATCCGTACCAGATCATTGAAGCCCGAGCGTTGGGCGCCGACTGCGTGCTGTTGATCGTCTCCGCACTGGATGACGTGAAAATGGCCGAGCTGGCGGCCGTGGCCAAAAGTGTCGGCCTCGATGTGCTGGTGGAAGTTCACGATGGCGACGAGCTGGAGCGGGCCTTGAAAACCCTCGACACTCCGTTGGTCGGCGTGAACAACCGCAACCTGCACACCTTCGAAGTTAATCTGGAAACCACCCTCGATCTGTTGCCGCGTATCCCGCGTGATCGCTTGGTGATCACCGAAAGTGGCATTCTCAACCGGGCCGATGTCGAGCTGATGGAAATCAGCGATGTGTACGCGTTCCTGGTTGGCGAAGCGTTCATGCGCGCCGAAAGCCCGGGCACCGAACTGCAGCGTCTGTTCTTTCCTGAGCGTGGCATCGCGGTGAGCGGTTCTACACTCGACTGAAAAGCATCGTCGGAGCGCCGCCCGGAGCAAGCTCGCTCCCACAGTGATTGTTGGTGGACACAAAATTTGTGAGCCCCCAGATCAAATGTGGGAGCGAGCTTGCTCCGGGCGGCGCTCCGACGATGGCGGCGTAAGAAGCACCACAGACTTAACGTCCGACGGAATACCTTATGACCCTGATTACCTCCCTGACGACCGAAGCCGGCCTGCTCGCCGAACAGGATCTGTTGGCCCATGTGTGCACCGGCGATTCGGAGTTTGGGCTGTTGTTCTGGCAGCCCAGTGATCGGGCGCTGGTCATGCCGCGACGGTTGAATCGTCTGCCTGGGTTCGAGGCCGCGTGCGAAGTGTCGGCGGCGGCAGGTTGGCCGGTGTTGTTGCGTGAAACCGGCGGTGAACCGGTGCCGCAATCGGCCTCAACGATCAACATCGCGCTGGTCTACGCGCCACCGCGTAGCGAGGGTGACCAGAACCGCATCGAAACCGGTTATCGCCGGCTTTGCGATCCGATTTGTCAGTTGCTCGATGAACTGGGCGGTGTTTCGTCTTTGGGCGAAATAGAGGGGGCGTTCTGTGATGGGCGTTTCAACGTCAACCTTGATGGGCGCAAGATGGTCGGCACGGCTCAACGCTGGCGCCAGAGCAAGGGCGGTACGCGTCCGGTTGGGTTGGTGCACGGGGCTTTGTTGCTCGATAACGAGCGTGAGTCGATGGTTGCGGCGGTTAACCGGTTCAATGAAGCCTGTGGCCTGGAGCAGCGAGTTCGCGCCGAGAGCCACATTGCTCTTCATGAAAAATATGCGGTACCTGATGCGTTGGAACGACTCGACACGTTGTACCGCCAGTTGCTGGCAGACATGTTCAGGGTTTAGCGGGTACCGAAGACCACCATGGTCTTACCTTTGACGTCCACCAGGTTGCGTTCTTCCAGATCCTTGAGTACGCGACCGACCATCTCACGTGAACAACCGACAATCCGCCCAATCTCCTGACGGGTCACCTTGATCTGCATGCCATCGGGATGGGTCATTGCATCTGGCTGTTTGCACAGTTCCAGCAGGCAGCGTGCGACGCGGCCGGTAACGTCGAAGAACGCCAGGTCTCCCACCTTGCGGGTGGTGTTGCGCAGGCGCTGTGCGATTTGTCCGCTGAGCACGTAAAGAATGTCTGGATCCTGTTGGGACAGTTCGCGGAATTTCGCGTAACTGATCTCCGCCACTTCGCATTCGATCTTGGCGCGAACCCAGGCGCTGCGTTCCTGTTCCAGGCCGGCCTGTTCGAACAGACCCAACTCGCCGAAAAAGTCTCCGGTGTTCAGGTAGGCAATGATCATTTCGCGGCCGTCGTCATCCTCGATCAGGATGGTGACCGACCCCTTGATGATGAAGAACAGGGTTTCCGAGCGATCGCCCGCACAAATGATGTTGCTTTTGGCCGCATAACGACGGCGCTGGCAGTGCATCAGCAGCTTGTCGAGGTTTTTGATTTTGGGTGTTGGGGTAATAGCAACCATGGTTGTATCCCGAAAAGACTTCACGGTGTGTTTGGTTTTCTTATGAGTCGCTGAGGTTGCTACAAAGCTGGCTATGCGCCAGTGAATTGGCGCCAGCTTAACAGACACTTCCTGCAATATTCGAGAATTTACCTACAGCGCAGCGGCTTGCGTCGTAGGAAGTCGAGACGCCGTCAATCAAGGCCCCTGTGCTAAGCTGGCGACCCTTTTTTATACAGTGGAGTCTTGGCGATGAAGGCACGCATCCAATGGGCTGGCGAAGCCATGTTCCTCGGCGAATCCGGCAGCGGTCATGTCGTGGTCATGGACGGCCCGCCCGATGCCGGCGGTCGCAACCTGGGTGTCCGGCCGATGGAAATGCTCCTGCTGGGTGTTGGCGGTTGCAGCAATTTCGACGTGGTCAGCATCCTCAAGAAGTCCCGTCAGGCCGTTGAAAGCTGTGAAGCCTTCCTCGAAGCCGAGCGCGCCACCGAAGATCCGAAGGTTTTCACCAAGATCCACATGCACTTTGTGGTCAAGGGCCGCGGCTTGAAAGAAGCCCAGGTCAAACGCGCCATCGAGCTGTCTGCCGAGAAGTATTGCTCGGCGTCGATCATGCTGGGTGCGGCGGGCGTAGAGATTACACACGACTACGAGATCATCGAGCTCGGTTGAATCAACATTCAACTATCATAAAGGCAGTGCAGACTGTGGCGATCCCAAGCTGACGTCTGCACAATGCGCCACTTTTTTCAGGGTAGTGGCCTGTCCGCCGACAGGCCGCGCACCCGAACAGACAACCAAAGTCGCCATTGCGAAGAGGTGTTAACCGTCCTACGCAGGTGTGTCGTTCGCATCTGACGGGCATGCTTGATCATGCGGCCGGGCCGCAACACATAGAGAGTCTTTAACGGTGAAAAGCAAACTCAAGCTCCACGGGTTCAATAACCTGACAAAGACCTTGAGCTTCAACATCTATGACATCTGCTATGCGGAAACCCCGCAAGACCAACAGGCTTACGTCGAGTACATCAATAAAGAGTACAACGCGAAGCGCCTGACGCAGATCCTCACAGAAGTTGTCGATATCATTGGTGCCAACATCCTGAACATCGCGAGTCAGGACTATGAGCCCCAGGGCGCCAGTGTCACGATTCTGATCTCCGAAGAGCCGGTGACCCCCACCGACAGTCAAATCGAAGAGTCTCCGGGCCCGCTGCCTGAAATTATCCTGGCCCACCTCGACAAGAGCCACATCACGGTGCACACCTACCCGGAAATCCATCCGGACGATGGCATCGCGACATTCCGTGTGGACATTGACGTGTCGACCTGTGGCGTCATTTCACCGCTCAAGGCGCTCAACTTCCTGATCCACCAGTTCGATTCGGACATCGTGACCGTGGATTATCGCGTGCGCGGCTTCACCCGTGACGTGGAAGGTAAAAAGCACTTCATCGACCACGAGATCAACTCGATTCAGAACTACCTTTCCGAAGACACCCGCGACGCGTACCAGATGACCGATGTGAACGTGTATCAGGAAAACCTGTTCCACACCAAAATGCTGCTGAAGAACTTCGAACTCGATAACTACCTGTTCGGCGACGCTACCAGCAACCTGTCCGTTGAGCAGCGTGCCCAGGTGACCGAGCGTGTGAAACACGAAATGCTGGAAATCTTCTACGCGCGCAACATGTCGAGCTGATTTTCTGCGAAAAAAGAAAGGGCGCTGAAAAGCGCCCTTTTTTGTGCCCGGTGTTTTTTTGGGGGGAGGATCAGATCCGGTAAGTACTTTTGGTCATGACCTTGGCCATCAGGCTCATGCCGAACTTCACCGGTGCCGGGAAGCGGAAACCCCCAGCCTCCAGCGCGCTTTCGGCGTGGTGCTCTTCATCAATGCGCATCTGCTCGAGGATCGCCCGGGACTTTTCGTCCTCGGCCGGCAGTTGCTCAAGGTGTTCGTTCAGGTGTTTGCACACCTGATGCTCGGTCGCGGCAACGAAACCCAGGCTGACTTTATCGCTGATCAGCCCGGCTACCGCACCAATCCCGAACGACATGCCGTAGAACAGCGGATTGAGAATGCTGGTGTGGCTGCCCAACTGTTTTATGCGTTGTTCGCACCAGACCAGGTGGTCGATTTCTTCTTCGGCGGCATGTTCCATCGCGGCGCGCACTTGCGGCAGCTTGGCGGTCAGGGCCTGACCCTGATACAGCGCCTGGGCACAGACTTCGCCGGTATGGTTGATGCGCATCAGACCGGCGACGTGCCGGGTGTCTTCGTCGCTCATTTGCGCATCCGGCTGAACGATAGCGGGCGAAGGACGGTACGGCTGACCACTGAAGGGCAACAAGGTACGCATCGCGGCATCGGCTTGCAGCAGAAGGCGGTCAATCGGCGAGTAGTGACGTTGGGTAGTCATGCTGACCTCCGGGAAGAATCTCGGCGGCCAGTTTAACCCAATCGGCCGGGGAAGGTTTGCGCTGGGTCATTGCGACGCAGGTACTTGTGGGAGCGGTTGCCCACCCCCACGGGGTTTACTGCAATCAGCCCGGCGGCCAATGCATCTGGCGCTGACCCAGTACATGCATATGAATGTGATAGACGGTTTGTCCCCCCAGTGGATTGCAATTCATGACCACGCGGAAGCCCTCTTCGCAACCCAGTTCCAGGGCCAGACGCTGGGCGGTGAACAGAATATGCCCAGCCAATGCCTTGTCGTCCTCGGTCAGGTCGTTAAGCGTGCGCACCGCTTTTTTCGGGATCACCAGAAAATGTACCGGTGCCTGTGGGGCGATGTCGTGGAAGGCCAGTACCTGGTCGTCCTCGTAAATGATCTTGGCCGGGATTTCCCGGTTGATGATCTTGGTGAACAGAGTATCCACAGCTGTTTTCTCCGTTGTTTGGGCTGGCCTGAGTGTAACCATGGGTTATGCCCGAGCCCAGCCTTTTACCTTGAGGGTGCGATCAGCGCGGGCAGTAAGCCTTGTTGACCATGCCGGCGATTGTCCGGGTCAGCCAGCGCGAGCCGAGCCGCGGCAGGAAGGCGCGCCAGCGGTTGCGTCGACCCGGAATAATGATGGCGCGATTTTTCTCCAGAGCCCGCACGGTGTAGAGCGCGACTTCCTCGGGGCTCATCAGCATTTTGCTGTCGCTCAGTTTGCCAGCGTCCAGTTGCGCGGTGCGGAAAAACGCTGTGCGGGTAGGGCCGGGGCAGAGCACCGACACTTTGACCGCGCATTTTTTCAGTTCGACGCGCAACCCTTCGGAAAAGTGCAGCACATAGGCCTTGCTGGCGTAATAAGTACTCATCCACGGGCCTGGATGGAACGCCGCCACCGAGGCGACATTCAAAATCTGCCCGCCGCCCTGCAGCGCCATACTGTTGCCGACCGCATGACACAGGCGTGTGAGCGCGAGGATGTTCACTTCGATCAGGTCCTGCTCGGTCATCCAGTCCTGAGCCAGAAAAGGGCCGCAGGTGCCGATGCCGGCGCAGTTGACCAGCAAATCGATCTGCCGGTCACCTTCCTCCAGCTCCAGCAGAAACCCGGACAGCCGTAGCGGCTCGCCGAGGTCACAGGCTCGGAACAACACTTCCACACCAAAACGTTGGGTCAGCTCAATAGCAATACTTTCCAGCTGATCACGCTGACGGGCCACCAGAATCAGGCTGCGGCCGCGCCGGGCCAGCGCTTCGGCCATCGCCAGGCCGATGCCGCTGGAAGCGCCGGTGATCAGAGCGTAACGGGTCATGCATTTCTCCATCGCAACAGCTCCGCGCCGGCGACGCAGGTGTCACGGGCGGGGAGCGCTGTTCATTCTTTCGCAGAGTCTACAGGGGGCTGGGCTGCTTCGGCTGCATCGTCGGCCGAATTTGGCGCTGGCTCTGCTTCCACGGCGGTTTGATCTTCGATCTCTTCGGTGGTCACGGAGTCACTTTCATAGCTACTTTGGGTGGCGCTTTCGTATTCGCTCTGAATGGTGCTAAGGCCTCCGCTCAGTCCACTGATGAACAAAATCGCGATAAACACCAGCCACAATGAAGCCAGGATTTTGACCGCGGTGCTGTTGGGCGGTGGTGGCGCACCGTATCGATTGGCGGTGGTATTACCCGGCACAATCACCATTACGAACGGAAAGATGCTGCCCACGAATGGCACGAGCGTCAGCAGCCAGAGCCAGCCAGACCAGCCAGCATCATGCAGGCGCTGGACACTGAACTGGATGCTGACGAGGCCGAGCGCCACGAAGCCGATCAAGGCCAGCAGGCCTCCGAGAATGAGGGCGATGGTCGAGTCCGTATTGATGAGAGCCAAGGCGAAAACAGCAAGCAAAGAGCCAACGCTAAGGGTCACCAGCGTCAGGGACATCGTCCAGGCCAGATAACGCAAGCGGCCGATCCGACCCTCGAAGCTGAATGGCTTGAGTGTGGAAAATTCAGGCAAAACTTCGCCAACGGGAGCCCGGGGTGGTGCGTAAGGGGATTCGGGATCTGCCGCGACGGCAGGGGCGTGTTCATGAACGTCAGCCAGGTTCAGCTCGATCGAAGGTTCGGATTCGATCCGGGCATCGATACCGGTTTTGGTCAGCGCCTGGAGATAAGTCTGCGCATCGACCTGCGACAGGTCGCGTTTGAGCGCAACCGGCTTGCCACTAAACAACCGCTCGATGGCCGCCACATCGCTTTTGAACAACTCGGCGAGATTTAGCTTGGCGGTGGTGACGTCAACGCCTGGCAGCAGAGCGCCGTCGAACACGATCTTGAAACGGTTTTCGCTCATTGCGAGGCATCCTTGTCGCGAATGTTTCAGGGAGTCTTGCTGATGGAGTGTAAGGCCAGCCGGAATGGGCTGACCAAGTTTTACAGTCAGCGCGGCCAGCGTTTGGGCAGCGCTGCCGCCAGTTCCAGTGCTTTGCGGTACTCGGCATCAAGGCGAGCGACCAATTGATCGACACTCGGCAGGTCATCGATCTCGCCGACACCCTGGCCTGCGGACCAGACGGTTTTCCAGGCTTTGGCTTCATCGCTTATGGGCTTGAGTTTGGAGCCGAAGTCCACTTCGCCCTTGCCTTGCAGCGCGGCCATGTCGAAACCCGCAGCCTCAAGGCTCTGACGCATAAAACTCGCCGGTACTCCCGACACCGCTGGAGTATGGACGATGTCCGCGGCACTGGAAGTCAGCAACATCTCTTTATAGGCGTCAGGCGCATGACTTTCGGTGGTGCCGATAAATCGCGTACCGAAGTAGGCCAGATCCGCACCGAGCAATTGTGCTGCGAGAATTTCGTGACCGTGGTTCAGGCAACCGGCCAGCAGCAGGGTCTTGTCGAAGAATTGGCGTATCTCGGCAATCAGTGAGAACGGGCTCCAGGTTCCGGCGTGTCCACCGGCGCCTGCTGCCACCGCGATCAAACCGTCAACGCCGGCCTCGGCGGCTTTCTCTGCATGGCGACGAGTCGTCACGTCATGGAACACCAGACCGCCATAGCTGTGCACTGCATCGACCAGTTCTTTCACGGCGCCGAGGCTGGTGATCACGATCGGCACTTTGTGCTCGATGCAGATCGCCAGGTCCGCTTGCAGCCGCGGGTTGGTGTTGTGGACGATCAAGTTCACTGCATAAGGCGCTGGATTGTCCAATGTCGCCAATCCTGCTTCGATCTCTTCCAGCCAGGCCTTGAACCCGCTGCTCTCGCGCTGGTTCAGTGCAGGAAAGCTGCCCACCACGCCATTACGGCAGCAGGCGAGCACCAGTTGTGGGTTGGAGATCAGGAACATTGGCGCTGCCACTACAGGCAGACGCAAGCGTTGTTCGAGCAGAGCGGGCAGCGACATTGGAAGTACCCCGGTGAGTAGTGCTTATTGGAGTTAGAACGGCCGAACGACGACCAGAATCACGATAGCCAGCAATATCAGAACCGGCACTTCATTGAACCAGCGATAAAAGACATGGCTGCGGGTGTTCTCGCCACGGGCAAAACGTTTCAACTGGGCACCGCACATGTGGTGGTAGCCGATCAGGATCACCACCAGGGTCAACTTGGCGTGAATCCACGCACCCTGACTGAATATGCTTGGGTTCAGGCCGATCAGTGCGATGCCGAAAATCAAGGTGGCGATCATCGCCGGCCCCATGATGCCGCGATACAGCTTGCGCTCCATGATGCTGAAGCGTTCCTTGCTGACGGTGTCTTCACTTTGGGCGTGATAGACAAACAGGCGCGGCAGATAGAACAGGCCGGCAAACCAGCAGACCATGCTGACGATGTGAAGCGCTTTGAGCCACAGATAAAGCATTTTTAGTTATTCCCAGGTTCACGGTAGCGAAGATAGTAGAGGGTAGAGCGCCCGCACGTCACCTTGACGGTTGTCGCAGAGCCGCGCGGCCCCTATTATCGACGGCTTTCCAGTGGGTTCGTTGAGGGCAGGTTTATGGTCAAGGTCGGTATCGTCGGCGGCACGGGTTACACCGGTGTCGAACTGCTGCGTCTGTTGGCACAGCATCCGCAAGCTGAAGTGGCAGTCATCACTTCCCGATCCGAGGCCGGTCTGGCCGTGGCTGATATGTATCCGAACCTGCGCGGTCATTACGATGGCCTGGCGTTCAGCGTTCCAGACATCAAGACGCTGGGCGCTTGCGACGTGGTGTTTTTCGCCACGCCTCACGGGGTCGCCCATGCGCTGGCTGGCGAGTTGCTGGCGGCCGGGACCAAAGTCATCGACCTGTCGGCGGACTTCCGTCTGCAAGACGCTGATGAGTGGGCCAAGTGGTACGGTCAGCCGCACGGAGCGCCGGAACTGCTGGAAGAGGCGGTTTACGGCTTGCCGGAAGTCAATCGCGAGCAGATCAAGCAGGCTCGCCTGATCGCCGTGCCGGGTTGCTACCCGACTGCTACGCAATTGGGTTTCCTGCCATTGCTGGAAGCAGGTCTGGCCGATACCACTCGCTTGATTGCTGACTGCAAATCCGGTGTCAGTGGTGCCGGTCGTGGCGCGTCTGTAGGTTCGTTGTACTCCGAGACATCGGAAAGCATGAAGGCTTACGCTGTCAAAGGTCACCGTCACCTGCCGGAAATCCGCCAGGGTCTGCGTCGTGCCGCGGGCAAGGACGTCGGTCTGACGTTCGTTCCGCACCTGACGCCAATGATTCGAGGCATCCACTCGACGCTCTACGCGACGGTTGTGGATCGCTCGGTGGATCTGCAGGCGCTGTTTGAAAAGCGTTATGCCAACGAACCGTTCGTCGATGTCATGCCGGCCGGCAGCCATCCGGAAACCCGCAGTGTGCGCGGTGCCAACGTTTGCCGTATTGCGGTGCATCGTCCGCAGGATGGTGACCTGGTGGTGGTGTTGTCGGTGATCGACAACCTGGTCAAAGGCGCGTCGGGGCAGGCGGTGCAGAACATGAACATCCTGTTCGGCCTGGATGAGCGTTTGGGCCTGTCCCATGCAGGCATGCTGCCGTAAGGCTTTTTCCTGCTCAGCAAAAAGGCCCGTCTGACGGGCCTTTTTGCATTCCGGGCTTACGATTGGGTTGATTGATATACCGTAACAATAGTTGACCAATTTTCTAGGAGAAGCGGATAATGCGCGTCATCACGCATTATGGCGGCGTAACGCCGGGAGATAGTTAGCATGAGCGTCGAATCCTTCACCCCCACGGCTTTGCAATTCACCCACGGTGCCGCGCACAAGGTGAAGAGCCTGGTCGATGAAGAGGGGAATGATCGCTTGAAGCTGCGCGTATTCGTTACGGGCGGCGGTTGTTCAGGTTTTCAGTACGGCTTCACCTTCGATGAGGAAGTGGCCGATGACGACACCATTGTCGAGCGCGAAGGGGTGAGTCTGGTCGTTGATCCGATGAGCTTCCAGTACCTGGCAGGTGCCGAGGTGGATTATCAGGAAGGTCTGGAAGGTTCGCGCTTCGTGATCAAGAATCCGAACGCGAGCACCACGTGTGGCTGCGGCTCTTCGTTCTCGATCTGATCGCAAGTCACCGCATCACCAAGCGCCGCATGGCCTCAGGGCTCTGCGGCGTTTTGCTGTCTGGGATTTGGTATGGATGGTCAGGCAGGGTAAATGGCGCCAAGTACGCGCAGGCCGCGGGCGCCGGTGACGCTCGGGCGATTGGCTGCGATGCCTTCAAGGCAGCAATGGGCCAGCCAGGCGAAGGCCATGGCTTCGACCCAGTCCGGGTCTACACCGTAAGCCGCGGTGCTGCTGACATTGGTGTTCGGCAGCAAGCTGGCCAAGCGGTTCATCAGCGTGGCGTTGTGGGCGCCGCCGCCGCAGACCAACAGTTCCTGAGTATCTGATTGAGCGCTTTGCAGTGACTCGACGATGGTCAGGACGGTCAGTTCGAGCAGGGTTGCCTGTACATCTTCGGTGGCGAAGGTCGGCAGTTTCGATAGATGCTGTGTCAGCCATGGCAGGTTGAACACTTCGCGGCCGGTGCTCTTGGGGCCTTTGGTCACGAAAAATGGATCGCTCAGCAGTTCATTCAGCAGAACCGGTTCGACCTTGCCGCTGGCAGCCCATTGGCCATCGCGATCAAAGTTGTCTCCGCGTTGCTGGTGAATCCAGGCATCCAGCAGAACATTGCCCGGGCCACAGTCGAAGCCGGCTACCGGGTTGCCGGGCTCGATCAGGCTGAGGTTGCTGAATCCGCCAACGTTCAATACCGCGCGATTGCCTGCGCGTTCTTCAAACAACGCTTCGTGAAAGGCAGGGACCAGTGGGGCGCCTTGTCCGCCAGCCGCAACATCGCGGCTGCGAAAGTCGCTGACCACGGTGATGCCGGTCAACTCGGTCAGAAGGGCAGGGTTGCCAATCTGCACGGTGAAGCCGCGCGCCGGCTCGTGGCGAATGGTTTGGCCATGGCTGCCAATCGCACGAATGTCTTCGGGTTTCAGGTTTTGTTGGTCGAGAAGGGTATGAATGCCCTGCGCTGCCAGGGTTACCCAGTTTTGCTGGGCGATGGCAGAGCGGGCAATCTCATCCGGGCCGCTGGCGCACAAGCCAAGCAGCTCGGCGCGCAGGGATTCAGGCATTGGGGTGTAGTGCGTGGCGATCAGGTTGATAGCCGGAGTCAGCTCGATCAGCGCAATGTCCAGGCCATCAAGGCTGGTCCCGGACATCACACCTATATAGAACGTCATGGCTTAGCGCTTGCTCGAAGCTAGCTGCGTGGATTTCTCTTGATCCATGCGCGCCATCAGCGGTTGGCTCTGCGCGAGGAAACGTGCGCGTTCGGCTTTGGAGATCGGATCGGCCATCGCTACCTTTTGGCCTAGTGGGTCGACGTGCACGCCATTGACCTGGAACTCGTAATGCAAATGCGGTCCGGTGGAAAGTCCGGTGGTGCCGATGTAGCCGATTACCTGGCCTTGTTTGACGCTACTGCCAGTCTGCACGCCTTTGGCAAAGCCCTGCATGTGGCCGTACAGCGTACGGTAGGTATTGCCGTGCTGGATGATCACGGTGTTGCCGTAGCCGCCACGGCGACCGGCCAACAACACTTTGCCGTCGCCGGCAGCTTTGATTGGAGTGCCACGCGGCGCTGCATAGTCGACGCCTTTGTGAGCGCGGATCTTGTTCAGGATCGGATGCTTGCGGCCCATCGAGAATTTCGAGCTGATGCGGGCGAAGTCCACCGGGGTACGGATAAACGCCTTGCGCATGCTGTTGCCGTCAGCAGTGTAGTAGCTGCTGTTGCCTTGTTTATTGGTGTAACGCACGGCGGTGTAGGTCTTGCCGCGGTTAGTGAAGCGAGCGGAAAGGATCGGGCCATTGCCGACAGCCTTGCCGTTGACGACCTTCTGTTCGTAGATGACATCGAACTGGTCACCCTGGCGAATATCCTGGGCGAAGTCGACGTCATAGCCAAACACGCTGGCCATGTCCATGGTCAGGCTGTGGGACAAACCGGCGCGTGCAGCGGACTGCGACAGCGAGCTGTTGATCACGCCATGAACGTAGGCAGAGCGCACGGTTGGCTTGGCGGTAATGCGGTTGAATGCATAACCCTTGTCATTCTTGGTCAAGGTGATGCTTTCGACGTCGCTGACCTTGCTGTGCAGATTGGTCAGCTGACCATCGGGGCTCAGTTCGAATTCAAGTTTCTGGCCGTGTTTGAGTTGGCTGAACTGCTTGGCCTGCTTGTCACTGGCTAGCACTTCATGCACCGAAGCTGCTGGAAGCCCGACTTTCTCGAACAGTGTGGAGAGGGTATCGCCTTTAGAGACGATCACTTCCCTGTGGTTTGGAGACTTTTTTTCTTCGATCACAGGCGCCGGCGCGGGTGCGGCCTGAGCGGTTTCCTGGGGTTCTTCGGCGCTGTTTTCGATCTGCGCGAAAGGGGAAGCTGCTGGTTCATTTGTGGCCTGGACGGCCTCGGCAGCGTCTTGATCTTGTGTCAGTTGTTCAGCAGGGCTTTCCAGTTCAAGACTCAGGGTTGTCTTTTTGGCTTCAACATCACTGGAAGGAAATACCAGAAGCGCCAGGCTCAGAAGGGCTGCGATGCCACTTGCTGCGAGCAGGTGGGTCTTCGGGTAAAGCGGCGGCGCTTTAGACGATTCTTTGGTCATAGGTAATTTTTGACTTTGAAAAAGATGAATTGGAAAAGATGAATGACATGATGAAGATGAAATAACTGTATAAAATATAACCAAATCATCTCTGAAGCAAGTCCTCGAACGCTGTGTCCGTGGATTGGCGTCCGTGCGCCGGGCAAAACTTGTATTTGACGCGCGATCTTGTATGGTTGGTTCCCTTTGAATTCGAGCCTTGCGGGTCTGTTATGAAGTCGGTTGAAGAGCAGCTAGCGCTGATTAAACGTGGTGCGGAAGAACTGTTGGTCGAGTCCGAGCTGATCGAAAAGCTCAAGCGTGGCCAGCCGCTACGTATTAAGGCAGGCTTTGATCCGACTGCGCCGGATTTGCACCTGGGTCATACCGTGCTTATTAATAAGCTGCGCCAGTTCCAGGAGCTGGGGCATCAGGTGATCTTCCTTATAGGTGACTTCACCGGGATGATCGGCGATCCGAGCGGCAAGAGTGCGACACGTCCTCCTCTTACACGCGAGCAGGTTCTCGAAAATGCCGAGACCTACAAGACCCAGGTTTTCAAGATTCTTGATCCGGCGAAAACTGAAGTCGCGTTCAACTCCACATGGATGGATCAGATGGGGCCGGCCGACTTCATTCGTCTGACTTCGCAGTACACCGTAGCTCGCATGCTCGAGCGCGACGACTTCGACAAGCGCTACACAACCAATCAGCCAATTGCCATTCACGAGTTCCTCTATCCGCTGGTTCAGGGTTATGACTCGGTTGCTTTGCGCGCGGACGTCGAACTGGGTGGTACTGATCAGAAGTTCAACCTGTTGATGGGGCGTGAACTGCAGCGTGGATATGGTCAAGAGGCACAGTGCATTCTAACCATGCCGTTGCTCGAGGGTCTGGATGGCGTGAAGAAGATGTCCAAGTCCTTGGGCAACTACGTAGGTATTCAGGAAGCGCCGGGTGTGATGTACGGCAAGCTGGTTTCCATTCCGGATGCGTTGATGTGGCGCTATTTCGAACTGCTCAGCTTCCGCTCCATGGATGAGATCAATGCATTCCGTGCCGATGTCGAGTCGGGTGCCAATCCGCGTGATATCAAGATCAAGCTGGCCGAAGAAATTGTTGCGCGTTTCCATGGTGAAGAGGCTGCGGCCAATGCTCACCGTGCGGCGGGTAACCGCATGAAGGAAGGCGAGCTGCCGGATGATCTGCCAGAGATCGAATTGACTGCTAGTGAAGACATGCCAATCGCTGCTGTTCTTAATAAGGCCGGTCTGGTCAAGAACTCGGCTGTTGCTAGGGATCTTCTGGGTTCTGGTGGTGTGCGTATAGATGGCGAGGTTGTCGATCGCACCTTTATATATGTGCTGGGCGCGACCCATGTTTGCCAGGCCGGGAAGAAGGCGTTTGCGCGTATTACGCTCAAATCCGAATAAAGCTAAAATTAGGTGTTGACGGCAGATTCTGGAAGTCTATAATTCGCCCCACTTCCGGCGCAGTCGAAACGGAAAACTCCTTGGTAAACAAAGAGTTACGCGGTTTTCGGCAGTGAGTTGCTTCAGGTCATCGAAGCGCGAAAGGGGTTGAAAAAGAGGTGTTGACAGCAGCGAGTAACGCTGTAGAATTCGCCTCCCGCTAACGAGAGATCGAAAGCGCAAGTGGTTGAAGTTGCAAAGGAAACTTTGAAAACTTCGAAAAATAACCGCTTGACAGCAACAGGGGCTGCTGTAGAATGCGCGCCTCGGTTGAGACGAAAGATCTTAACCAACCGCTCTTTAACAACTGAATCAAGCAATTCGTGTGGGTGCTTGTGGAGTCAGACTGATAGTCAACAAGATTATCAGCATCACAAGTTACTCCGCGAGAAATCAAAGATGTAACCAGCGATTGCTGAGCCAAGTTTAGGGTTTCTTAAAAACCCAAAGATGTTTGAACTGAAGAGTTTGATCATGGCTCAGATTGAACGCTGGCGGCAGGCCTAACACATGCAAGTCGAGCGGCAGCACGGGTACTTGTACCTGGTGGCGAGCGGCGGACGGGTGAGTAATGCCTAGGAATCTGCCTGGTAGTGGGGGATAACGCTCGGAAACGGACGCTAATACCGCATACGTCCTACGGGAGAAAGCAGGGGACCTTCGGGCCTTGCGCTATCAGATGAGCCTAGGTCGGATTAGCTAGTTGGTGAGGTAATGGCTCACCAAGGCGACGATCCGTAACTGGTCTGAGAGGATGATCAGTCACACTGGAACTGAGACACGGTCCAGACTCCTACGGGAGGCAGCAGTGGGGAATATTGGACAATGGGCGAAAGCCTGATCCAGCCATGCCGCGTGTGTGAAGAAGGTCTTCGGATTGTAAAGCACTTTAAGTTGGGAGGAAGGGCATTAACCTAATACGTTGGTGTCTTGACGTTACCGACAGAATAAGCACCGGCTAACTCTGTGCCAGCAGCCGCGGTAATACAGAGGGTGCAAGCGTTAATCGGAATTACTGGGCGTAAAGCGCGCGTAGGTGGTTTGTTAAGTTGGATGTGAAATCCCCGGGCTCAACCTGGGAACTGCATTCAAAACTGACAAGCTAGAGTATGGTAGAGGGTGGTGGAATTTCCTGTGTAGCGGTGAAATGCGTAGATATAGGAAGGAACACCAGTGGCGAAGGCGACCACCTGGACTGATACTGACACTGAGGTGCGAAAGCGTGGGGAGCAAACAGGATTAGATACCCTGGTAGTCCACGCCGTAAACGATGTCAACTAGCCGTTGGGAGCCTTGAGCTCTTAGTGGCGCAGCTAACGCATTAAGTTGACCGCCTGGGGAGTACGGCCGCAAGGTTAAAACTCAAATGAATTGACGGGGGCCCGCACAAGCGGTGGAGCATGTGGTTTAATTCGAAGCAACGCGAAGAACCTTACCAGGCCTTGACATCCAATGAACTTTCCAGAGATGGATTGGTGCCTTCGGGAACATTGAGACAGGTGCTGCATGGCTGTCGTCAGCTCGTGTCGTGAGATGTTGGGTTAAGTCCCGTAACGAGCGCAACCCTTGTCCTTAGTTACCAGCACGTCATGGTGGGCACTCTAAGGAGACTGCCGGTGACAAACCGGAGGAAGGTGGGGATGACGTCAAGTCATCATGGCCCTTACGGCCTGGGCTACACACGTGCTACAATGGTCGGTACAGAGGGTTGCCAAGCCGCGAGGTGGAGCTAATCCCAGAAAACCGATCGTAGTCCGGATCGCAGTCTGCAACTCGACTGCGTGAAGTCGGAATCGCTAGTAATCGCGAATCAGAATGTCGCGGTGAATACGTTCCCGGGCCTTGTACACACCGCCCGTCACACCATGGGAGTGGGTTGCACCAGAAGTAGCTAGTCTAACCTTCGGGAGGACGGTTACCACGGTGTGATTCATGACTGGGGTGAAGTCGTAACAAGGTAGCCGTAGGGGAACCTGCGGCTGGATCACCTCCTTAATCGACGACATCAGCTGCTCCATAAGCTCCCACACGAATTGCTTGATTCATTGAAGAAGACGATAAAGAAGCAGCCCGAAATTGGGTCTGTAGCTCAGTTGGTTAGAGCGCACCCCTGATAAGGGTGAGGTCGGCAGTTCGAATCTGCCCAGACCCACCAATTTTGTGTGGGAACCTGTAGAAATACGGGGCCATAGCTCAGCTGGGAGAGCGCCTGCCTTGCACGCAGGAGGTCAACGGTTCGATCCCGTTTGGCTCCACCACTACTGCTTCTGTTTGTTGAAAGCTTAGAAATGAGCATTCCATCGTGATGATGGTGAATGTTGATTTCTAGTCTTTGGATTAGATCGTTCTTTAAAAATTTGGGTATGTGATAGAAAGATAGACTGGACAACACTTTCACTGGTGTTGGATCAGGCTAAGGTAAAATTTGTGAGTTGCTCTTAATTGAGTATTATCGAATTTTCGGCGAATGTCGTCTTCACAGTATAACCAGATTGCTTGGGGTTATATGGTCAAGTGAAGAAGCGCATACGGTGGATGCCTTGGCAGTCAGAGGCGATGAAAGACGTGGTAGCCTGCGAAAAGCTTCGGGGAGTCGGCAAACAGACTTTGATCCGGAGATGTCTGAATGGGGGAACCCAGCCATCATAAGATGGTTATCTTAAGCTGAATACATAGGCTTAAGAGGCGAACCAGGGGAACTGAAACATCTAAGTACCCTGAGGAAAAGAAATCAACCGAGATTCCCTTAGTAGTGGCGAGCGAACGGGGACTAGCCCTTAAGTGGCTTTGAGATTAGCGGAACGCTCTGGAAAGTGCGGCCATAGTGGGTGATAGCCCTGTACGCGAAAATCTCTTAGTCATGAAATCGAGTAGGACGGAGCACGAGAAACTTTGTCTGAATATGGGGGGACCATCCTCCAAGGCTAAATACTACTGACTGACCGATAGTGAACTAGTACCGTGAGGGAAAGGCGAAAAGAACCCCGGAGAGGGGGGTGAAATAGATCCTGAAACCGTATGCGTACAAGCAGTGGGAGCCCACTTTGTTGGGTGACTGCGTACCTTTTGTATAATGGGTCAGCGACTTATTTTCAGTGGCGAGCTTAACCGAATAGGGGAGGCGTAGCGAAAGCGAGTCTTAATAGGGCGTCTAGTCGCTGGGAATAGACCCGAAACCGGGCGATCTATCCATGGGCAGGTTGAAGGTTGGGTAACACTAACTGGAGGACCGAACCGACTACCGTTGAAAAGTTAGCGGATGACCTGTGGATCGGAGTGAAAGGCTAATCAAGCTCGGAGATAGCTGGTTCTCCTCGAAAGCTATTTAGGTAGCGCCTCATGTATCACTGTAGGGGGTAGAGCACTGTTTCGGCTAGGGGGTCATCCCGACTTACCAAACCGATGCAAACTCCGAATACCTACAAGTGCCGAGCATGGGAGACACACGGCGGGTGCTAACGTCCGTCGTGAAAAGGGAAACAACCCAGACCGTCAGCTAAGGTCCCAAAGTTATGGTTAAGTGGGAAACGATGTGGGAAGGCTTAGACAGCTAGGAGGTTGGCTTAGAAGCAGCCACCCTTTAAAGAAAGCGTAATAGCTCACTAGTCGAGTCGGCCTGCGCGGAAGATGTAACGGGGCTCAAACCATACACCGAAGCTACGGGTATCACTTAGGTGATGCGGTAGAGGAGCGTTCTGTAAGCCTGTGAAGGTGAGTTGAGAAGCTTGCTGGAGGTATCAGAAGTGCGAATGCTGACATGAGTAACGACAATGGGTGTGAAAAACACCCACGCCGAAAGACCAAGGTTTCCTGCGCAACGTTAATCGACGCAGGGTTAGTCGGTCCCTAAGGCGAGGCTGAAAAGCGTAGTCGATGGAAAACAGGTTAATATTCCTGTACTTCTGGTTATTGCGATGGAGGGACGGAGAAGGCTAGGCCAGCTTGGCGTTGGTTGTCCAAGTTTAAGGTGGTAGGCTGGAATCTTAGGTAAATCCGGGATTCTAAGGCCGAGAGCTGATGACGAGTTACCCTTTGGGTGACGAAGTGGTTGATGCCATGCTTCCAAGAAAAGCTTCTAAGCTTCAGGTAACCAGGAACCGTACCCCAAACCGACACAGGTGGTTGGGTAGAGAATACCAAGGCGCTTGAGAGAACTCGGGTGAAGGAACTAGGCAAAATGGCACCGTAACTTCGGGAGAAGGTGCGCCGGTGAGGGTGAAGCATTTACTGCGTAAGCCCATGCCGGTCGAAGATACCAGGCCGCTGCGACTGTTTATTAAAAACACAGCACTCTGCAAACACGAAAGTGGACGTATAGGGTGTGACGCCTGCCCGGTGCCGGAAGGTTAATTGATGGGGTTAGCTAACGCGAAGCTCTTGATCGAAGCCCCGGTAAACGGCGGCCGTAACTATAACGGTCCTAAGGTAGCGAAATTCCTTGTCGGGTAAGTTCCGACCTGCACGAATGGCGTAACGATGGCGGCGCTGTCTCCACCCGAGACTCAGTGAAATTGAAATCGCTGTGAAGATGCAGTGTATCCGCGGCTAGACGGAAAGACCCCGTGAACCTTTACTATAGCTTTGCACTGGACTTTGAATTTGCTTGTGTAGGATAGGTGGGAGGCTTTGAAGCGTGGACGCCAGTTCGCGTGGAGCCAACCTTGAAATACCACCCTGGCAACTTTGAGGTTCTAACTCAGGTCCGTTATCCGGATCGAGGACAGTGTATGGTGGGTAGTTTGACTGGGGCGGTCTCCTCCTAAAGAGTAACGGAGGAGTACGAAGGTGCGCTCAGACCGGTCGGAAATCGGTCGTAGAGTATAAAGGCAAAAGCGCGCTTGACTGCGAGACAGACACGTCGAGCAGGTACGAAAGTAGGTCTTAGTGATCCGGTGGTTCTGTATGGAAGGGCCATCGCTCAACGGATAAAAGGTACTCCGGGGATAACAGGCTGATACCGCCCAAGAGTTCATATCGACGGCGGTGTTTGGCACCTCGATGTCGGCTCATCACATCCTGGGGCTGAAGCCGGTCCCAAGGGTATGGCTGTTCGCCATTTAAAGTGGTACGCGAGCTGGGTTTAGAACGTCGTGAGACAGTTCGGTCCCTATCTGCCGTGGACGTTTGAGATTTGAGAGGGGCTGCTCCTAGTACGAGAGGACCGGAGTGGACGAACCTCTGGTGTTCCGGTTGTCACGCCAGTGGCATTGCCGGGTAGCTATGTTCGGAATAGATAACCGCTGAAAGCATCTAAGCGGGAAACTAGCCTCAAGATGAGATCTCACTGGGACCTTGAGTCCCCTGAAGGGCCGTCGAAGACTACGACGTTGATAGGTTGGGTGTGTAAGCGCTGTGAGGCGTTGAGCTAACCAATACTAATTGCCCGTGAGGCTTGACCATATAACACCCAAGCAATTTGCGTCGAAAGGCCAGATTGCGGTGTGTGAAGACGAAACGAACCGAAAGTTCGAGATACTCACAAAACACCCAACTATCGCATACCCATTCGCTGGAGCGTGAACCGAAAGGTAAACGACCTGGCTACCGAATTTCTTGACGACCATAGAGCATTGGAACCACCTGATCCCATCCCGAACTCAGCAGTGAAACGATGCATCGCCGATGGTAGTGTGGGGTTTCCCCATGTGAGAGTAGGTCATCGTCAAGATTAAATTCCGAAACCCCTATCTGCGTATGCAGGTAGGGGTTTTGTTTTGTCCGCAGGAAAACTGCTCTGTAGGGTTTCTATGCAATGGCGCGGGGCATGGCTATCATGCGGGCCTCATTGTGAGGCGAGACTTGCATGCTGACATTGTTAAAGCTTCTTAAAGATGGCCGATTTCATTCGGGCCAGGCCTTGGGCGTCGCCTTGGGTGTCAGTCGTAGTGCCGTTTGGAAGCAGCTTCAGCATTTAGAGGCTGAGCTGGGGTTATCCATTCATAAGGTGCGGGGGCGCGGCTATCAACTGGCTGCGCCATTGACGCTGCTTGATCCTGTCGAGATAAGAGAGCAGGCGCCTTCTTGTGATTGGCCCATCCTGGTTTTCGATTCAATTGACTCCACTAATGCCGAGGCTTTGCGCGCCATAGAGCGGGGGCAGGCGGCACCCTTTCTGGTGCTTGCCGAACGGCAAACTGCAGGACGCGGGCGGCGTGGACGTAAATGGGCGAGTCCATTCGCGGAAAACATCTATTACAGCCTCGTGTTACGTATTGAAGGTGGGATGCGTCAGCTGGAAGGCTTGAGTCTTGTTGTTGGGCTCGCCGTCATGCAGGCCCTGCGTGAGCTGGGTATTTCGGGGGCTGGATTGAAGTGGCCAAACGATGTTCTGGTTGGTCAGAAGAAGATCGCCGGGATATTGCTCGAGCTGGTGGGAGATCCTGCTGATGTGTGTCACGTTGTGCTGGGTGTGGGAATTAATGTGAACATGCAGATTACCGATGAGGTAGATCAGCAGTGGACGTCCATGCGGCTAGAGTCGGGCAGGGTGTTTGATCGAAATCACTTGGTCGGAGAGTTGGGCGCGATGCTCCAGGCATATCTGTCTCGTCATCAAGTCGACGGATTTTCAGCTATCCAGGCAGAGTGGGAGCAAAATCATCTCTGGCAGGGGCGGGCCGTGTCGTTGATCGCAGGTGTTAACCATATAGATGGCGAAGTGCTGGGTATTGATAGTCAGGGTGCCCTGCGCTTGAAGGTGGGTGGTGTGGAAAAAGTCTTTAGTGGTGGTGAGCTCAGTCTGAGGTTGCGTGATGATTCTTGAGCTCGACTGCGGAAACAGTTTTATCAAGTGGCGTGTGCTCGACGCGGATGTTCGGCGGGTGGTTGGCGAGGGCGTCGTTGATTCGGATCTTGCTTTGTTGGAGAGCTTGAAAGCGCTTAAGGGGCTCGCCCTCAAGTTTTGTCGGTTGGTCAGTGTCAGGACCGCCGAAGAAACCAGTGCACTGATTTCTCTGCTGACAGAAGCTTTTGGTGTGTCGGTGGTATGTGCAGCGCCGTCCCGCGAAATGTCCGGGGTTCGTAATGGTTATGAGGAGTTCGAGCGGTTAGGGCTTGACCGTTGGCTGGCGATGCTTGGGGGGTTCCAGCTGGCTTCGGGTGCTTGCCTTGTGCTTGATTTTGGTACGGCTGTTACCGCGGACTTCATCTCTAGGGATGGAGAGCACCTCGGAGGGTTCATATGCCCGGGAATGCCTCTGATGCGAAACCAATTGCGTACCCATACCCGTAGAATTCGTTATGGCGATCTAGCAGCTGAGCGCGCTCTGGAACGTCTCGTTCCTGGTCGGACAACTGTCGAAGCGGTCGAGCGGGGGTGCTCGTTGATGCTGAGAGGCTTTGTCCTGACACAGCTAGAGTTGGCACGTAGCTATTGGGGGGATGATTTTGCGGTGTTCCTCACTGGAGGAGATGCAGGCCTGGTTTCCGAGATCGTGCCTGAGGCCAGGGTGGTTCCTGATCTGGTGTTTGTAGGTTTGGCTATGGCGTGTCCCTTGTCGTGAGGTTTTTATGCGTTGGTTGTTTTTGCTGCTGCTTGTTCTCAATGTGTTCTATTACATCTGGCACCAACAAGAGGCTCCTCTGCGTGCGAAGGATGTAACCCCTTTGAATTTGTATAGGGGTTCGCAGCAGGATATTCGCTTGTTGAGTGAAACGACTGACGCGGCTCGTGATAAAGGAAAGCCTTCCCAGGCAGACGATGGATGTCTCTATCTTGGCGGTTTTACTCGTCAGGAGGCGGCTCAGGCGGTTGAGCGGCGATTGAGTGGCATGGAAATCAAGTTTGAGTCCTTGCTGAGGCCCCCTGCCGAGTCGGATGGTTACTGGGTGCGTGTGGCACCAGAAAGCCGGCGTTGGCTGGATGACTCGCAGCTGAAAAACCTTTCTAGAGAATTCAATGAGTTAAAACATAAAATAATGCCGTGCGAGGGGGTTGCACCCGCCGAATAGTTTGCATAGAATGGCGCCCGCTTCGCAGTGAAGACCTTTAACGGCTAACACCGCAAAGTGATGTCAACGCAGCTAACCTCAGGTTTTTAATGAGAAAATGCTTGACAGAAGGCTGGCATGATATAGAATGCCGGCTCGCTTAGGAGGGGTTCCCGAGCGGCCAAAGGGATCAGACTGTAAATCTGACGTCTACGACTTCGAAGGTTCGAATCCTTCCCCCTCCACCATTTTTAGCGAGAGCTGCAAGCTCGCGGGTATAGTTTAGTGGTAGAACCTCAGCCTTCCAAGCTGATGATGCGGGTTCGATTCCCGCTACCCGCTCCAAGTTTGCAGATCCTGCATAGCGTTACGCTCTTGTAGCTCAGTTGGTAGAGCACACCCTTGGTAAGGGTGAGGTCAGCGGTTCAAATCCGCTCAAGAGCTCCATATAACAAGGCAGATATGAAAATATCTGCCTTTGTTTTAATGGCTTGTTTGGCTTGCTCAATTCTTCTCCTAGGGGTGATTTTGATGGCTAAGGAAAAGTTCGAACGTAATAAGCCGCACGTCAACGTTGGTACCATTGGTCACGTCGATCACGGTAAAACTACTCTGACTGCTGCTTTGACCCGCGTCTGCTCCGAGGTTTTCGGTTCGGCAAAGGTTGACTTCGACAAGATCGATAGCGCCCCTGAAGAAAAAGCTCGTGGTATTACCATCAACACGGCTCATGTTGAGTACGATTCGGCTGCGCGTCACTACGCACACGTTGACTGTCCAGGTCACGCCGACTACGTAAAAAACATGATTACCGGTGCTGCTCAGATGGATGGTGCGATTCTGGTTTGCTCGGCCGCTGATGGTCCGATGCCGCAAACCCGTGAGCACATCCTTTTGTCCCGGCAGGTTGGCGTTCCGTACATTGTTGTCTTCCTGAACAAGGCTGACATGGTCGATGATGCCGAGCTGCTGGAGTTGGTTGAGATGGAAGTGCGCGACCTGCTGAGCACTTATGATTTCCCGGGTGATGACACTCCGATCATCATTGGTTCGGCGCTGATGGCGCTGAATGGTCAAGACGACAACGAGATGGGTACTACTGCCGTCAAGAAGTTGGTCGAGACTCTGGATAGCTACATTCCGCAGCCTGAGCGTGCTATTGATAAGCCGTTCCTGATGCCGATCGAGGATGTTTTCTCGATCTCCGGTCGCGGTACTGTTGTGACTGGTCGTGTTGAGCGTGGCATTGTCCGCATTCAGGAAGAAGTTGAGATTGTTGGTCTTCGTGACACTGTCAAAACTACTTGCACTGGTGTTGAGATGTTCCGCAAGCTGCTCGACGAAGGTCGTGCTGGCGAGAACTGCGGTGTGCTGCTGCGTGGTACTAAGCGTGATGATGTTGAGCGTGGCCAGGTTCTGGTCAAGCCGGGCACTGTCAAGCCGCATACCAAGTTCACAGCTGAAGTTTACGTTCTGAGCAAGGAAGAGGGTGGTCGTCATACGCCATTCTTCAAAGGCTACCGTCCACAGTTCTACTTCCGGACCACCGATGTGACCGGTAACTGCGAACTGCCGGAAGGCGTTGAGATGGTGATGCCAGGTGATAACGTCCAGATGACGGTCACTCTGATCAAAACCATCGCAATGGAGGATGGTCTGCGTTTCGCCATTCGTGAAGGCGGTCGTACCGTCGGTGCTGGTGTCGTTGCTAAGGTTATCGAGTAAGTTGTTGTAATGTCTTTTTCGGGCCGGCATAATGGTCGGCCTGATTTTGTTTTAGGTCAGTAGCTCAATTGGCAGAGCGACGGTCTCCAAAACCGTAGGTTGGGGGTTCGATTCCCTCCTGACCTGCCAGATTCACTTGGTGTGTCTGGCTTTCTTTTCACAGGATCTTCATAGATGACTCCTAAAGCTGAAGCTCAAGGCTCTCGCTTCGATCTGCTCAAGTGGCTAGTAGTAGTTGCTTTGGTGATTGTTGGCGTTGTTGGCAATCAGTATTACTCTGCTTCGCCGATCCTGTACCGCGTACTTGCTTTGCTCGCCATTGCTGCTGTAGCTGCCTTTGTAGGCCTGCAGACGGTCAAGGGCAAGTCTTTCTTTGTACTGGTTAAGGAAGCTCGCACCGAGATTCGTAAAGTCGTATGGCCAACTCGCCAAGAAACCACGCAGACCACGTTGATTGTAGTGGCTGTTGTTCTGGTTATGGCGTTGCTGTTGTGGGGGCTTGATTCCCTGCTCGGCTGGCTTGTTTCCTTGATTGTCGGCTAAGGGTGTCCCGTGGCTAAGCGTTGGTACGTTGTGCATGCTTACTCCGGTTACGAGAAGCATGTCATGCGCTCGTTGGTAGAGCGCGTAAAGCTGGCTGGCATGGAAGAAGGCTTCGGCGAAATTCTGGTTCCCACTGAAGAAGTGGTTGAAATGCGTAATGGCCAGAAACGCAAAAGCGAGCGCAAGTTCTTCCCAGGTTATGTGCTGGTTCAGATGGACATGAATGAGGGTACTTGGCACTTGGTCAAGGATACTCCTCGGGTGATGGGCTTTATCGGCGGTACTGCGGATAAGCCTGCACCTATCACAGATAAAGAGGCAGAAGCAATTCTGCGTCGCGTTGCTGATGGTAGCGACAAGCCGAAGCCGAAGACGTTGTTCGAGCCAGGTGAGTCGGTGCGTGTCAACGACGGTCCGTTTGCCGACTTTACCGGCACGGTCGAAGAAGTTAACTACGAGAAGAGCCGGATCCAAGTGGCAGTGCTCATTTTCGGTCGCTCTACTCCGGTAGAGCTAGAGTTCAGCCAGGTCGAAAAAGTCTAGCTGAGCAAGCATCCCAACCCCGCAGCCCTAGGCTGTGGGGTTTTGTCGTCACTGGGATAAACGCGCAAGTAACCGGGGAGCCTTTCGAGGCGTTCGAACCCGTAATTGGAGTGCCTCATGGCCAAGAAGATTACCGCTTACATCAAGCTGCAAGTGAAGGCCGCTCAGGCTAACCCAAGCCCACCTGTTGGTCCTGCTCTGGGTCAGCACGGCGTGAACATCATGGAATTCTGCAAGGCTTTCAACGCCCGTACTCAGGGTATTGAGCCAGGTCTGCCGACTCCAGTGATCATCACTGTCTACAGCGACCGTAGCTTCACTTTCGAAACCAAATCCACGCCTGCTTCGGTTCTGCTGAAGAAAGCTGCTGGTCTGACTAGCGGTTCCGCTCGTCCGAACACAGTTAAGGTTGGCACCGTTACCCGTGCTCAGCTGGAAGAAATCGCGAAAACCAAAAACGCGGATCTGACTGCAGCTGATATGGACGCGGCCGTGCGTACTATCGCCGGTTCTGCTCGTAGCATGGGCCTTAACGTGGAGGGTGTGTAATGGCTAAGTTGACCAAGCGTCAAAAGGCTATCGCCGGCAAAATCGAAGCAGGCAAGTCCTACAACTTTGTAGACGCTGCTGCTCTGCTGGCTGAGCTGTCGACCGTCAAGTTCAGCGAGTCGTTCGACGTTGCTGTAAACTTGGGTGTTGACCCGCGTAAATCCGACCAGGTCGTTCGTAGCGCTACTGTGCTGCCACACGGCACTGGCAAGACCGTTCGCGTTGCTGTGTTCACCCAGGGTCCAGCTGCTGAGGCCGCTTTGGCTGCCGGCGCTGACCGTGTAGGTATGGACGATCTGGCTGCCGAAATGAAAGGCGGCGACCTGAACTATGACGTAGTTATCGCATCCCCGGATGCAATGCGCGTTGTTGGTCAGTTGGGTCAGATCCTGGGCCCACGTGGCCTGATGCCTAACCCTAAAGTCGGCACCGTAACGCCAGACGTAGCTACCGCGGTTAAGAACGCCAAGGCTGGTCAGGTTCGTTATCGCACCGACAAAAACGGCATCATCCACACCTCCGTTGGCAAGGTTGGCTTCGACGCCGTCAAGCTGAAGGAAAACGTTGAAGCCCTGATCGCTGATCTGAAGCGTATCAAGCCAGCTTCCTCGAAAGGTATTTACGTCAAGCGCGTTACCCTGAGCACCACCATGGGTCCAGGTCTGGTCATCGACCAAGGCTCGCTCGACGCGTAAGACAAAGATTGGCGCAAGCGATTGCGCCAATTGAAAGATTGGGGTCCCTGCCTGGCGGGGGCTATCCAAGACCGTAGGCGGCGCAAGTCTTAAACCTCAAGCCTACGCAGATGGTGCTCCCGGTTCCTTACCGAATCAGACACCAAAACGACATCTGGCCTCGGTTGGATGAAACGGTAACAAGCAGGAGTTTTTCCCGTGGCAATTAAACTTGAAGACAAGAAGGCCATCGTCGCTGAAGTCAACAAGGCTGCCCAAGTTGCTCTGTCCGCTGTCGTGGCTGATGCCCGTGGCGTAACAGTAGGCGCTATGACCGGACTCCGTAAAGAGGCTCGTGAAGCTGGCGTTTACGTACGTGTTGTACGTAACACCCTGCTCAAGCGCGCCGTTGCTGGCACTCAATATGACGTGCTCAACGACGTGTTCACCGGCCCGACCTTGATTGCATTCTCCAAAGATCATCCGGGCGCTGCTGCTCGTATCTTCAAAGAGTTCGCAAAAGGTCAGGATAAGTTCGAGATCAAGGCAGCTGCGTTCGAGGGCAAGTTCCTCGCAGCTAATCAGATCGACGTACTGGCAAGCCTGCCGACCCGTGACGAAGCAATTTCTCAGCTGATGAGCGTGATTCAAGGCGCAACCAGCAAATTGGCTCGTACTCTGGCGGCTCTTCGCGACCAGAAAGAAGCTGCTGCAGCCTAAGGCTGAGCGACTCCTTTCAGCGTTTATTGTTTATTTCGATGGCCGCGTAGGCTGTCACCCCAATACAGGAATTTATAGTCATGTCTCTGACTAACGACCAAATCATCGAAGCAATCGGCGAAAAATCCGTTCTGGAAATCGTTGAGCTGATCAAGGCCATGGAAGAGAAGTTCGGCGTTTCCGCTGCCGCTGCTTCCGCTGGTCCAGCTGCTGTCGCTGCCGTTGTTGAAGAACAAACTGAATTCAACGTCATGCTGCTGGAAGCTGGCGAGAAGAAAGTTAACGTGATCAAGGCAGTACGTGAACTGACCGGTCTGGGCTTGAAAGAAGCCAAGGCTGTAGTTGACGGCGCTCCTGGCATGGTTCTGGAAGCTGTTTCGAAAGACGCAGCTGACAAAGCCAAAGCCACTCTGGAAGAAGCAGGCGCTAAAGTCGAGCTGAAGTAAGCATCGACTTTGCGTCTCCAGCCCGAGCGTTAAGCGAAAGGCTGATGGCTGGTGGCTCTTGCCACCGGCCTTTTTCCGTTATTGGCAGCCGACTGGGTCGGTGCTGGTAACGAGCTGTAACCACCCGATGCGGTGGAGCAAACCATGGGGTTTGCACGATTTTCTGGCTGCTCCCGTCGGGAGGGGCCAAACAAGCAGGTGACCAAGCTGGGGAACGCTGATGGCTTACTCATATACTGAGAAAAAACGTATCCGCAAGGACTTTAGCAAGTTGCCGGACGTCATGGATGTGCCGTACCTCCTGGCCATCCAGCTGGATTCGTATCGTGAATTCTTGCAAGCGGGAGCGACTAAAGATCAGTTCCGCGACGTGGGCCTGCATGCGGCCTTCAAATCCGTTTTCCCGATCATCAGCTACTCCGGCAATGCTGCGCTGGAGTACGTCGGTTATCGCCTGGGCGAACCGGCATTTGATGTCAAAGAATGCGTATTGCGCGGTGTAACTTACGCCGTACCTTTGCGGGTAAAAGTGCGCCTGATCATTTTCGACAAAGAATCGTCGAACAAAGCGATCAAGGACATCAAAGAGCAAGAAGTCTACATGGGTGAAATCCCCCTGATGACTGAGAACGGTACCTTCGTAATCAACGGTACCGAGCGTGTAATCGTTTCCCAGCTGCACCGTTCCCCGGGCGTGTTCTTCGACCACGACCGTGGCAAGACGCACAGCTCCGGTAAACTGTTGTACTCGGCGCGTATCATTCCTTACCGCGGTTCGTGGTTGGACTTCGAGTTCGACCCGAAAGACTGCGTATTCGTGCGTATCGACCGTCGTCGCAAGCTGCCTGCATCGGTACTGCTGCGCGCGCTCGGCTATACCACTGAAGAAGTGCTCGACGCGTTCTACACCACCAACGTATTCCATGTGCAGGGCGAAAGCATCAGCCTGGAATTGGTGCCTCAGCGCCTGCGTGGTGAAATCGCTGTTATCGATATTCTCGATGACAAGGGCAAGGTTATTGTCGAGCAGGGTCGTCGTATCACCGCTCGTCACATCAACCAGCTGGAAAAAGCCGGGATCAAAGAGTTGGTTATGCCTCTGGACTACGTCCTGGGTCGCACTACCGCCAAGGTCATCGTGCATCCGGCAACCGGCGAAATCCTGGCAGAGTGCAACACCGAACTGAACACCGAGATCCTGGCCAAAATCGCCAAGTCCCAGGTTGTTCGCATCGAAACTCTGTACACCAACGATATCGACTGCGGTCCGTTCGTCTCCGACACTCTGAAGATCGACTCCACCAGCAACCAATTGGAAGCGCTGGTCGAGATCTATCGCATGATGCGTCCAGGCGAGCCACCAACCAAAGACGCTGCCGAGACTCTGTTCAACAACCTGTTCTTCAGCCCTGAGCGCTATGACCTGTCTGCGGTCGGCCGGATGAAGTTCAACCGTCGTATCGGTCGTACCGAGATCGAAGGTTCGGGCGTGTTGTGCAAAGAAGACATCGTTGCGGTGCTGAAGACTCTGGTCGACATCCGTAACGGTAAAGGCATCGTCGATGACATCGACCACCTGGGTAACCGTCGTGTTCGCTGTGTAGGCGAAATGGCCGAGAACCAGTTCCGCGTTGGCCTGGTACGTGTTGAGCGTGCGGTCAAAGAGCGTCTGTCGATGGCTGAAAGCGAAGGCCTGATGCCGCAAGACCTGATCAACGCGAAGCCAGTGGCTGCGGCGGTGAAAGAGTTCTTCGGTTCCAGCCAGCTTTCCCAGTTCATGGACCAGAACAACCCGCTGTCCGAGATCACCCACAAGCGTCGTGTTTCTGCACTCGGCCCTGGCGGTTTGACTCGTGAGCGTGCTGGCTTTGAAGTTCGTGACGTACACCCGACTCACTACGGTCGTGTATGCCCGATTGAAACGCCGGAAGGTCCGAACATCGGTCTGATCAACTCCCTGGCCGCTTATGCGCGCACCAACCAGTACGGCTTCCTTGAGAGCCCGTACCGTGTGGTGAAAGACGCTCTGGTCACCGACGAGATCGTGTTCCTGTCCGCCATCGAAGAAGCTGATCACGTGATCGCTCAGGCTTCGGCCACGATGAACGACAAGAAAATGCTGATCGACGAGCTGGTAGCTGTTCGTCACTTGAACGAGTTCACCGTCAAGGCGCCGGAAGACGTCACCTTGATGGACGTTTCTCCGAAGCAGGTAGTTTCGGTTGCAGCGTCGCTGATCCCGTTCCTCGAGCACGATGACGCCAACCGTGCGTTGATGGGTTCGAACATGCAGCGTCAAGCTGTACCAACCCTGCGCGCTGACAAGCCGCTGGTCGGTACTGGCATGGAGCGTAACGTAGCTCGTGACTCCGGCGTTTGCGTCGTGGCTCGTCGTGGTGGCGTTATCGATTCCGTCGACGCCAGCCGTATCGTGGTTCGTGTTGCTGATGATGAAGTTGAAACCGGTGAAGCTGGTGTCGACATCTACAACCTGACCAAATACACCCGCTCCAACCAGAACACCTGCATCAACCAGCGTCCGCTGGTGCGTAAAGGTGATCGGGTACAGCGTAGCGACATCATGGCTGACGGCCCGTCCACCGACATGGGTGAACTGGCGCTGGGTCAGAACATGCGCATCGCGTTCATGGCCTGGAACGGTTACAACTTCGAAGACTCCATCTGCCTGTCGGAACGAGTTGTTCAAGAAGACCGCTTTACCACGATCCACATTCAGGAACTGACCTGTGTGGCACGTGACACCAAGCTTGGGCCAGAGGAAATCACTGCAGACATCCCTAACGTGGGTGAAGCTGCACTGAACAAGCTGGACGAAGCCGGTATCGTTTACGTAGGTGCTGAAGTTGGCGCAGGCGACATCCTGGTTGGTAAGGTCACTCCGAAAGGCGAGACCCAGCTGACTCCGGAAGAAAAACTGCTGCGTGCCATCTTCGGTGAAAAAGCCAGCGACGTTAAAGACACTTCCCTGCGCGTGCCTACCGGCACCAAGGGTACCGTTATCGACGTACAGGTCTTCACCCGCGACGGCGTTGAGCGTGATGCTCGTGCACTGTCGATCGAGAAGACTCAACTCGACGAGATCCGCAAGGACCTGAACGAAGAGTTCCGTATCGTTGAAGGCGCAACTTTCGAACGTCTGCGTTCCGCTCTGGTCGGCCACAAAGCCGAAGGCGGCGCCGGTCTGAAGAAAGGTCAGGAAATCACCGACGAAGTTCTCGACGGTCTTGAGCATGGTCAGTGGTTCAAACTGCGCATGGCTGAAGATGCTCTGAACGAGCAGCTCGAGAAGGCTCAGGCCTACATCGTTGATCGCCGCCGTCTGCTGGACGACAAGTTCGAAGACAAGAAGCGCAAACTGCAGCAGGGCGATGACCTGGCTCCAGGCGTGCTGAAAATCGTCAAGGTTTACCTGGCAATCCGTCGCCGCATCCAGCCGGGCGACAAGATGGCCGGTCGTCACGGTAACAAAGGTGTGGTCTCCGTGATCATGCCGGTTGAAGACATGCCGCACGATGCCAATGGCACCCCGGTCGACGTCGTCCTCAACCCGTTGGGCGTACCTTCGCGTATGAACGTTGGTCAGATCCTTGAAACCCACCTGGGCCTCGCGGCTAAAGGCTTGGGCGAGAAGATCAACCGGATGATCGAAGAGCAGCGCAAAGTCGCTGAGCTTCGTAAATTCCTCGACGAGATCTACAACCAGATCGGCGGTCGTAACGAAGATCTGGATAGCTTCTCCGACCAGGAAATCCTGGACCTGGCGAAGAACCTGCGTGGCGGCGTTCCAATGGCCACTCCAGTGTTCGACGGCGCCAAGGAAAGCGAAATCAAGGCCATGCTGAAACTGGCAGACCTGCCAGAAAGCGGCCAGATGCAGCTGACCGACGGCCGTACCGGCAACAAGTTCGAGCGCCCGGTTACTGTTGGCTACATGTACATGCTGAAGCTGAACCACTTGGTAGACGACAAGATGCACGCTCGTTCTACCGGTTCGTACAGCCTGGTTACCCAGCAGCCGCTGGGTGGTAAGGCACAGTTCGGTGGTCAGCGTTTCGGGGAGATGGAGGTCTGGGCACTGGAAGCATACGGTGCCGCTTACACTCTGCAAGAAATGCTCACAGTGAAGTCGGACGATGTGAACGGCCGTACCAAGATGTACAAAAACATCGTGGATGGCGATCACCGTATGGAGCCGGGCATGCCCGAGTCCTTCAACGTGTTGATCAAGGAAATTCGTTCCCTCGGCATCGATATCGATCTGGAAACCGAATAACACGTGACGCGAATCGAGAGCGGGGCAGGATTGCCCGCTCTCTGCTCCGCCAGGAGGAAAGGCCTTGAAAGACCTACTGAATTTGCTGAAAAACCAGGGTCAAGTCGAAGAGTTCGACGCCATCCGTATTGGATTGGCATCGCCTGAGATGATCCGTTCGTGGTCGTTCGGTGAAGTTAAAAAGCCGGAAACCATCAACTACCGTACGTTCAAACCTGAGCGTGACGGCCTGTTCTGCGCCAAGATCTTTGGCCCGGTAAAGGATTACGAGTGCCTGTGCGGTAAGTACAAGCGCTTGAAGCACCGTGGTGTGATCTGCGAGAAGTGCGGCGTTGAAGTCGCGCTGGCCAAAGTTCGTCGTGAGCGCATGGCGCACATCGAACTGGCTTCCCCGGTTGCCCACATCTGGTTCCTGAAATCGCTGCCGTCGCGTATCGGCTTGCTGATGGACATGACCCTGCGTGATATCGAACGCGTTCTCTACTTCGAGAGCTATGTCGTTATCGATCCAGGCATGACCACCCTTGAAAAAGGTCAGCTGCTCAACGATGAGCAGTACTTCGAAGCGCTGGAAGAGTTCGGCGACGATTTCGATGCCCGTATGGGTGCTGAAGCTGTCCGTGAACTGCTGCACGCTATCGACCTGGAACACGAGATTGGCCGTCTGCGTGAAGAAATTCCGCAAACCAACTCCGAAACCAAAATCAAGAAGCTGTCCAAGCGTCTGAAGTTGATGGAAGCCTTCCAGGGTTCCGGCAACCTTCCAGAATGGATGGTGCTGACCGTTCTGCCGGTTCTGCCGCCAGATCTGCGTCCACTGGTCCCGCTGGATGGCGGTCGCTTCGCGACTTCCGACCTCAACGATCTGTATCGTCGAGTGATCAACCGTAACAACCGCTTGAAGCGCCTGCTTGATCTGTCCGCTCCGGACATCATCGTGCGCAACGAAAAGCGTATGTTGCAGGAAGCTGTCGACGCACTGCTCGATAACGGCCGTCGTGGTCGCGCTATCACCGGTTCCAACAAGCGTCCTCTGAAATCCCTGGCCGACATGATCAAGGGTAAACAGGGTCGTTTCCGTCAGAACTTGCTCGGTAAGCGTGTTGACTACTCCGGTCGTTCGGTAATTACCGTAGGTCCGACCCTGCGTCTGCACCAGTGCGGTCTGCCGAAGAAGATGGCTCTCGAGCTGTTCAAGCCGTTCATTTTCGGCAAGCTGGAAATGCGTGGTCTCGCTACCACCATCAAAGCTGCCAAGAAGATGGTCGAGCGCGAACTGCCAGAGGTTTGGGACGTTCTCGCTGAAGTGATCCGTGAACACCCGGTTCTCCTCAACCGTGCACCGACCCTTCACCGTCTGGGTATCCAGGCGTTTGAACCGGTACTGATCGAAGGTAAGGCTATCCAGCTGCACCCGTTGGTCTGTGCTGCGTACAACGCCGACTTCGACGGCGACCAAATGGCCGTGCACGTACCGCTGACACTGGAAGCCCAGTTGGAAGCGCGTGCGTTGATGATGTCGACCAACAACATTCTGTCGCCAGCCAACGGTGAGCCAATCATCGTTCCGTCGCAGGACGTTGTATTGGGTCTGTACTACATGACTCGTGAAGCGATCAACGCCAAGGGCGAAGGTCGTGTGTTCGCGGATCTGCAAGAAGTTGACCGTGTGTTCCGTGCCGGCGAAGCCGCACTGCACGCTAAAGTCAAAGTGCGGATCAACGAAACCGTCAACGACCGTGATGGCGGCAGCGTGAGCGGCACTCGTATCGTCGACACCACTGTCGGCCGTGCGCTGTTGTTCCAGGTTGTTCCACCTGGCCTGTCGTACGACGTCGTCAACCAGCCGATGAAGAAAAAGGCGATCTCCAAGCTGATCAACCAGTGCTACCGCGTGGTTGGTTTGAAAGAGACCGTGATCTTCGCTGACCAGTTGATGTACACCGGTTTTGCCTATTCGACCATTTCCGGCGTTTCCATCGGTGTTAACGACTTCGTTATCCCGGATGAAAAAGCCCGCATCATCAATGCTGCTACTGATGAAGTGAAAGAGATCGAAAGTCAGTACGCCTCCGGCCTGGTAACCCAGGGCGAGAAGTACAACAAAGTGATCGACCTTTGGTCCAAGGCGAACGACGAAGTTTCCAAGGCGATGATGGCCAACCTCTCGAAAGAGAAAGTCATCGACCGTCATGGCGTCGAAGTCGACCAGGAATCCTTCAACTCGATGTACATGATGGCCGACTCGGGCGCACGGGGTTCTGCCGCGCAGATCCGTCAGCTCGCCGGTATGCGTGGCCTGATGGCCAAGCCGGACGGTTCCATCATCGAAACGCCGATTACTGCGAACTTCCGTGAAGGTTTGAGCGTACTTCAGTACTTCATCTCCACTCACGGTGCTCGTAAAGGTTTGGCGGATACCGCGTTGAAAACTGCGAACTCCGGTTACCTGACTCGTCGTCTGGTAGACGTGGCGCAGGATCTGGTAGTAACCGAGATCGATTGCGGCACCGAACATGGCCTGGTAATGACTCCGCACATTGAAGGCGGTGACGTTGTTGAGCCGCTGGGTGAGCGCGTATTGGGTCGTGTTATTGCCCGTGACGTGTACAAGCCGGGTACCGAAGAAATCATCGTTCCTGCCGGCACACTGGTAGACGAGAAGTGGGTCGAGTTCATCGAGCTGAACAGCATCGATGAAGTGATCGTGCGTTCGCCGATCAGCTGCGAAACCCGCTACGGCATTTGCGCCAAGTGCTACGGCCGTGACTTGGCTCGTGGTCACCAGGTGAACATCGGTGAAGCGGTCGGCGTTATCGCTGCCCAGTCCATCGGTGAGCCAGGTACCCAGCTGACAATGCGTACGTTCCACATCGGTGGTGCGGCCAGCCGGACCTCCGCTGCGGACAGCGTCCAGGTGAAGAATGGCGGTACCGTTCGTCTGCACAATTTGAAGCACGTGGAGCGAGTGGATGGTTGCCTGGTTGCTGTGTCCCGTTCCGGTGAGCTGGCAATCGCTGATGACTTCGGTCGTGAGCGCGAGCGTTACAAGCTGCCGTACGGTGCTGTGATTTCGGTTAAAGAAGGTGACAAGGTCGACGCTGGCGCAATCGTGGCCAAGTGGGATCCGCACACTCACCCAATCGTTACCGAAATGAAAGGTACCGTGACCTACGTGGGCATGGAAGAAGGCATCACGATCAAGCGTCAGACTGACGAATTGACCGGTATGACCAACATTGAAGTACTCGACGCCAAAGACCGTCCAGCTGCCGGTAAAGATATCCGTCCTGCTGTGAAGATGGTTGATGACAACGGCAAGGATCTCTTGCTGCCGGGTACTGACGTTATTGCTCAGTACTTCCTGCCTGCTAACGCCCTGGTTGGTGTAGCGGATGGCGCGAAGATTGCGATCGGTGATGTTATCGCTCGTATCCCGCAAGAGACTTCGAAGACCCGTGACATCACCGGTGGTCTGCCACGTGTTGCCGACTTGTTCGAAGCACGTCGTCCGAAAGAAGCCTCGATTCTGGCTGAAGTCAGCGGCACCATCGCGTTCGGTAAAGAGACCAAAGGCAAGCGCCGTCTGGTTATCACCCCGAACGACGGCACCGATCCGTACGAAGAGCTGATTCCGAAGTGGCGTCACCTGAACGTCTTCGAAGGCGAACAGGTAAACCGCGGCGAAGTTATCTCCGACGGTCCGAGCGATCCACACGACATCCTGCGTTTGCTGGGTGTGAGTGCGCTGGCCAAGTACATCGTGAACGAGATCCAGGACGTTTATCGTCTGCAAGGCGTGAAGATCAACGACAAGCACATCGAGACCATCCTGCGTCAGATGTTGCGTAAGGTTGAAATCGCTGAATCCGGCGACTCGACTTTCATCAAGGGTGACCAGATGGAGTTGACTCACGTTCTGGTAGAGAACGAGCGACTGGCTGGCGACGAGAAATTCGTTTCCAAGTTCACTCGGGTGCTGTTGGGTATCACCAAGGCGTCGTTGTCCACCGAATCGTTCATCTCGGCGGCTTCCTTCCAGGAAACCACTCGCGTACTGACCGAAGCGGCGGTAACCGGCAAGCGCGATTACCTGCGCGGCCTGAAAGAAAACGTGGTCGTGGGTCGTCTGATCCCGGCTGGTACCGGTCTGGCATATCACAGCGAGCGCAAGCGCCGCCGTGAAGCTGACAAACCGTTGCGCGTAAGCGCCAGTGAAGTGGAAGCTGCACTGACCGAAGCGCTGAACTCGAGCGGTAACTGAGTTCTGCGATAAATGAGCGTAAGGCCCTGGCCGTTCCGTTCATCGAATTGAGACAATTTGTCGAGGTTCGATGAGCGGGGAGGTCGGGGCCTTGCCTTGACTGGGGGCAAGATCCTCTTTAGACTCTTGTACCCCTAAATTTGGCGGGAATTCGTTCCTGCCATTTTGCTTTTCTTGCAAGACAATAGCGTCGCAAGACAACAGTGGAGCTAGTAGATGGCAACTATCAACCAGCTGGTACGTCAGCCGCGTAAGCGTATCGTCGAGAAATCCGACGTGCCTGCGCTGCAGAACTGCCCGCAACGTCGTGGCGTATGCACCCGTGTGTATACCACCACGCCGAAAAAACCTAACTCGGCACTGCGTAAAGTATGCCGTGTGCGTCTGACCAACGGTTTCGAGGTTTCCTCGTACATCGGCGGTGAAGGCCACAACCTGCAAGAGCACAGCGTGGTACTGATCCGCGGCGGTCGTGTAAAAGACTTGCCAGGTGTTCGTTACCACACCGTACGCGGTTCTTTGGATACTTCCGGCGTTAAAGGTCGTAACCAGGGTCGTTCGAAGTACGGTACCAAGAAGCCTAAGTAGTAGCGGCTTTTTGTAAAAACTGATTTTCTATTTTTCTGAGTCGATAAGAGTAAGGTCGGAGGCGTCCCGAAAGGGCACCGATTCCGAGCGAACCTGAAGACCGTTTGAGGGCTTATCCATGCCAAGAAGACGCGTAGCAGCCAAGCGCGAAGTGCTTGACGATCCAAAATACGGAAGCCAAATCCTGGCCAAGTTCATGAACCACGTTATGGAAAGCGGCAAGAAAGCCGTTGCCGAGCGTATCGTTTATGGCGCGCTGGAGAAGGTTAAAGAACGCAAGAACAGCGACCCCCTGGAAATCTTCGAGAAAGCTCTCGACGCCATCGCTCCGCTGGTCGAAGTAAAGTCGCGCCGTGTAGGCGGTGCTACTTACCAGGTTCCGGTTGAAGTTCGTCCGTCCCGTCGTAACGCCCTGGCAATGCGCTGGTTGGTAGACTTCGCCCGCAAGCGCGGCGAGAAGTCTATGGCTCTGCGTTTGGCTGGCGAACTGTTGGACGCTGCTGAAGGTAAAGGTGCTGCAGTTAAGAAGCGTGAAGACGTGCACCGTATGGCTGAAGCCAACAAGGCTTTCTCGCACTACCGCTTCTAATTTTAGCGTCACTAATTTTGCGAGGGCTTTATGGCTCGTACTACACCGATTAATCGCTACCGTAACATTGGTATCGTTGCTCACGTGGATGCTGGTAAAACCACCACCACCGAGCGCGTCCTTTTTTACACTGGCAAAAGTCACAAGATGGGCGAGGTGCATGACGGCGCCGCGACCACAGACTGGATGGTGCAGGAGCAGGAGCGTGGTATTACCATTACTTCTGCTGCTATCACCGCCTTCTGGCAGGGTTCCGAGAAGCAGCACAAAGACCAATACCGCTTCAACGTTATTGATACCCCGGGCCACGTTGACTTCACTATTGAAGTTGAACGTTCCCTGCGTGTACTCGATGGCGCGGTCGTTGTGTTCTGCGGCACCTCGGGTGTTGAGCCTCAGTCGGAAACCGTATGGCGTCAAGCCAACAAATACGGCGTTCCACGTCTTGTTTACGTAAACAAGATGGACCGTGCTGGTGCAAACTTCCTGCGCGTGATCGGTCAGATCAAGCAGCGTCTGGGTCACACTCCGGTGCCAATCCAGTTGGCCATCGGTTCCGAAGACAACTTCCAGGGTCAGATCGATCTGATGGCCATGGAAGCTGTTTACTGGAATGACGCTGACAAAGGTATGGTTCCAGTTCGTAAGCCTATCCCTGCTGAACTGCAGGAATTGGCTGACGAGTGGCGCGGCAATATGGTTGAGGCTGCGGCCGAAGCCAGTGAAGAGCTGATGAACAAGTACCTCGAAGGTGAAGAACTCACCAACGCGGAAATCAAGGCCGCTCTGCGTCAGCGTACTATTGCTGGTGAGATCGTTCTGGCTGTTTGCGGTTCTTCTTTCAAGAACAAGGGTGTTCCCCTGGTTCTCGACGCCGTTATCGACTACCTGCCTGCTCCAAGCGACATTCCTGCCATCAAGGGTACTGACCCGGATGACGAGACCCAGGAAATGGAGCGTCACGCAGACGACAGCGAGCCGTTCTCGGCTCTGGCGTTCAAGATCGCTACCGACCCATTCGTGGGTACCTTGACCTTTGTTCGAGTTTACTCGGGCGTGTTGGCCTCCGGCGACGGCGTGATCAACTCGGTTAAAGGCAAGAAAGAGCGCGTGGGTCGTATGGTGCAAATGCACGCAAACGCCCGTGAAGAAATCAAGGAAGTACGCGCTGGTGACATCGCGGCCTTGATCGGCATGAAGGACGTCACCACTGGTGAAACTTTGTGCAACGCTGACAAGCCAATCATCCTGGTTCGCATGGACTTCCCGGAGCCGGTTATTTCGGTTGCCGTAGAGCCTAAGACCAAGGACGACCAGGAAAAAATGGGTATCGCTCTGGGCAAACTTGCTCAGGAAGACCCGTCTTTCCGCGTCAAGACTGATGAAGAGACTGGTCAAACGATCATCTCCGGCATGGGCGAGTTGCACCTGGACATCCTGGTTGACCGGATGCGCCGTGAGTTCAACGTCGAAGCCAACATCGGTAAGCCTCAAGTTTCGTACCGTGAGCGCATCACGAAGAGCTGCGAAATTGAAGGCAAGTTCGTTCGCCAGTCCGGCGGTCGTGGCCAGTTCGGTCATTGCTGGATTCGTTTTGCTCCTGCTGACGAAGGTCAGGAAGGTCTGCAATTCCTGAACGAAGTAGTGGGTGGTGTGGTTCCTAAGGAATACATCCCGGCTATCCAGAAGGGTATCGAAGAGCAGATGAAGAACGGCGTTGTTGCCGGCTATCCGCTGATCGGCCTGAAGGCTACCGTGTTTGATGGTTCCTACCACGACGTCGACTCCAACGAGATGGCGTTTAAGGTGGCTGCTTCCATGGCAACTAAGCAACTGGCCCAGAAGGGTGGTGGTGAGTTGCTTGAGCCGATCATGGCGGTAGAGGTAGTTACACCTGAAGACTATATGGGTGACGTGATGGGCGACCTTAACCGTCGTCGCGGCATGATCCTGGGTATGGAAGACACGGTTTCCGGCAAAGTGATTCGCGCCGAGGTTCCGTTGGGTGAGATGTTCGGTTACGCAACCGACGTTCGTTCCATGTCCCAAGGTCGCGCAAGCTACTCTATGGAATTCAAAAAATACAATACAGCTCCGTCGCATATCGTCGAAACTGTTACCAAAAAACAAGGCTGATTCAGCCCCTTTAGGCTAGGAGTTAATTGTCGTGGCTAAAGAAAAATTTGACCGTACCCTCCCGCACGTCAACGTTGGCACCATCGGTCACGTCGACCACGGTAAAACCACGCTGACCGCTGCTCTGACTCGCGTCTGCTCCGAAATTTTCGGTTCGGCCGTTGTTGCTTTCGACAAAATCGACAGCGCTCCGGAAGAAAAGGCTCGTGGTATCACCATCAACACCGCACACGTTGAATACAACTCGCTGATCCGTCACTACGCTCACGTTGACTGCCCAGGTCACGCTGACTATGTGAAGAACATGATCACCGGTGCTGCTCAAATGGACGGCGCTATTCTGGTTTGCTCGGCCGCTGATGGTCCGATGCCACAAACTCGTGAGCACATCCTGCTGTCCCGTCAGGTTGGCGTTCCGTACATCGTTGTCTTCCTGAACAAGGCTGACATGGTTGACGACGCTGAGCTGTTGGAGCTGGTTGAGATGGAAGTGCGCGATCTGCTGAGCACTTACGACTTCCCAGGTGACGACACTCCGATCATCATCGGTTCGGCTCTGATGGCTCTGAACGGCCAAGACGACAACGAAATGGGTACCACCGCTGTTAAGCGCCTGGTAGAAACTCTGGACAGCTACATCCCAGATCCAGTTCGTGTTATCGACAAGCCGTTCCTGATGCCAATCGAAGACGTATTCTCGATCTCCGGTCGCGGTACTGTTGTAACTGGCCGTATCGAGCGCGGTATCGTCAAGGTTCAGGATCCACTGGAAATCGTTGGTCTGCGTGACACTACCGTCACCACCTGCACCGGTGTTGAAATGTTCCGTAAGCTGCTCGACGAAGGTCGTGCTGGCGAGAACTGCGGCGTGCTGCTGCGCGGCACCAAGCGTGACGACGTTGAGCGTGGCCAGGTTCTGGTCAAGCCAGGTTCGGTTAAGCCGCACACTACCTTCGAAGCTGAAGTGTACGTGTTGAGCAAAGAAGAAGGCGGTCGCCACACTCCGTTCTTCAAAGGCTACCGTCCACAGTTCTACTTCCGGACCACTGACGTGACCGGTAACTGCGAACTGCCGGAAGGCGTTGAAATGGTAATGCCAGGCGACAACATCAAAATGGTTGTCACCCTGATCAAAACCATCGCAATGGAAGATGGTCTGCGTTTCGCTATTCGTGAAGGCGGTCGTACCGTCGGCGCTGGCGTCGTAGCCAAAATCATCGCTTAATAAGTGATGACTTGAAAAAGCCCCCGCCTAGCGGGGGCTTTTTTATTGGGTTGACACTGTAGTAGCCCGTCTATAGAATTGCGCCTCCTTTTAACGGGCGTATTGCGCTCGCTGGGAATAGCAGCCGGAGTCTGAAATCCAATGCAAAATCAGCAAATCCGTATCAGGTTGAAGGCTTTTGACCATCGCCTGATCGACCAATCCACCCAGGAAATCGTGGAAACCGCGAAACGTACTGGTGCTCAAGTGCGTGGTCCAATTCCACTGCCTACCCGTAAAGAGCGGTTCACCGTTCTGGTCTCCCCGCACGTCAACAAAGACGCGCGTGACCAGTATGAGATCCGTACTCATAAGCGCGTTCTGGACATCGTCCAGCCAACGGATAAAACCGTTGATGCTCTTATGAAGCTTGATCTTGCGGCCGGTGTGGAAGTGCAGATCAGCCTCGGCTAAGACTCGGTCTTAGTCGTGTAACGCTCTGAAATGGGCGGCCATAGCGGGTGAAAGCCCCGTACACTCATGAGGTTTACAACATGACTATTGGTGTAGTCGGTCGTAAATGCGGTATGACCCGTATTTTCACCGAAGAAGGTGTCTCCATTCCGGTCACGGTCATTGAGATCGAACCGAATCGCGTCACCCAGTTCAAAACTGAAGAGACCGATGGCTATCGTGCAGTGCAAGTCACTGTAGGCGAGCGTCGTGCTTCGCGTGTTACAGCTGCTCAAGCTGGCCACTTCGCTAAAGCGAACGTTGCCGCTGGTCGTACCGTAATGGAATTCCGTCTTGAAGAAGGCGAGTACCAGGCCGGCGATCTGATCAACGCTGAAATCTTCGCCGCTGGTCAACTGGTTGATGTAACCGGTCAGTCCAAAGGTAAAGGCTTCCAGGGTACGATCAAGCGTTGGAATTTCCGCGGGCAAGATAATACCCACGGTAACTCCGTATCCCACCGCGTTCCAGGCTCTATCGGCCAGTGCCAGACTCCTGGTCGTGTATTCAAGGGCAAAAAAATGTCCGGTCATATGGGCGCTGAGCGCGTGACCGTGCAGTCCCTCGAAGTAGTGCGCGTGGACGCTGAACGCAATCTGTTGTTGGTCAAGGGCGCTGTTCCTGGCGCTACTGGCGGCAACTTGGTTGTACGTCCAGCAGCCAAGGCTCGCGGTTAAGGGGAAGCTGACATGCAATTAAATGTAAATGACGCTCAAGCGATCGAAGTTTCCGAACTGACATTTGGCGGCGAGTTCAACGAGACGCTGGTTCACCAAGCAGTCGTGGCCTACATGGCCGGCGGCCGTCAAGGTACCAAGCAGCAAAAGACCCGTTCCGACGTTCGTGGTGGCGGTAAGCGCCCATGGCGTCAGAAAGGTACTGGCCGTGCTCGTGCCGGTACTATCCGTAGCCCAATCTGGCGTGGCGGCGGTACCACTTTCGCAGCTCGTCCTCAGGATCACACCCAGAAGCTGAACAAGAAGATGTATCGCGCAGCAATGCGTTCCATCCTTGCTGAGCTGGTGCGTACTGATCGTCTGGTTGTGGTTCAGGACTTCGCTGTTGATGCACCGAAGACCAAAGATCTGCTGAACAAACTGACCGGCATGGGCCTGACTGACGTCTTGATCGTGTCTGAAGTAGTTGATCAGAACCTGTACCTGGCTGCTCGTAACCTGCCACACGTTGATGTACGTGACGTGCAAGGTTCCGATCCAGTTAGTCTGATCGCATACGACAAGGTGTTGATCACCGTGTCGGCCGTGAAGAAATTCGAGGAGCTGCTGGGATGAACCAGGAACGCGTATTTAAAGTTCTGCTTGGCCCGCACGTTTCCGAGAAGGCTACGGTTCTGGCTGACAAGAAAGGCCAGTTCGTTTTCAAGGTTGCAACTGACGCAACCAAGCTGGAAATCAAGAAGGCCGTCGAAAGCCTGTTCAGCGTGAAAGTAGAGCGTGTTACTACCCTGAATGTTCTGGGTAAGAGCAAGCGCACTGCTCGCGGTCTGGGCAAGCGTAATGACTGGAAGAAGGCAGTTATCTCCCTTCAGCCAGGCCAAGATCTCGATTTCAGCAGCAGTGCTGAGTAAGGAAGGGGTGCATCATGGCAATCGTTAAATGCAAACCGACTTCCCCTGGCCGCCGTTTTGTGGTCAAGGTGGTCAACCAGGAGCTGCATAAAGGCGCTCCTCACGCACCGCTGCTCGAGAAAAAATCGAAGACTGGTGGTCGTAACAACAATGGTCGTATTACCACTCGTCACATCGGTGGTGGCCATAAGCAGCATTATCGTCTGGTCGATTTCCGTCGCAACGACAAAGATGGCATCTCTGCCACTGTCGAGCGTATTGAATACGATCCAAACCGTACTGCTCACATCGCTCTGCTGCTGTACGCAGATGGCGAGCGTCGCTACATCATCGCCCCTAAAGGCGTGAGTGCTGGCGACCAGCTGATCGCAGGTGCTCTGGCGCCGATCAAGCCGGGCAACGCTCTGCAACTGCGTAACATTCCAGTTGGTAGCACCGTACACGGCATCGAATTGAAGCCAGGTAAAGGCGCGCAAATCGCTCGTTCCGCTGGTGCTTCGGCTCAGCTGATCGCTCGTGAAGGTGTCTACGTGACCCTGCGTCTGCGTTCTGGTGAGATGCGTAAAGTGCTGGCTGAATGCCGCGCGACCCTGGGTGAAGTCTCGAACTCCGAGCACAGCCTGCGTTCGCTGGGTAAAGCTGGTGCCAAACGCTGGCGTGGCGTTCGCCCAACCGTTCGTGGTGTTGCCATGAACCCGGTTGACCACCCACATGGTGGTGGTGAAGGTCGTACCTCTGGTGGTCGTCATCCGGTATCGCCATGGGGCTTCCCGACTAAGGGCGCGAAGACTCGTGGTAATAAGCGTACCGACAAAATGATCGTCCGTCGTCGCAAGTAAATAGAGGGATACGACAGTGCCACGTTCTCTGAAAAAAGGTCCTTTTATTGATCTTCACCTACTGAAGAAGATCGAAGTGGCGGCGGAAAAGAACGATCGCAAACCAGTTAAAACCTGGTCGCGTCGTTCGATGATCCTGCCACAAATGGTCGGTTTGACCATTGCAGTGCATAACGGTCGTCAACATGTTCCAGTTCTCGTGAACGAAGACATGGTCGGCCACAAACTGGGCGAGTTTGCCGGTACCCGCACATATCGTGGGCACGTGGCAGACAAGAAAGCCAAGCGTTAAGGGGTAAGGAACGATGGAAGTAGCCGCTAAGTTGTCGGGCGCTCGAATCTCCGCCCAGAAAGCCCGCTTGGTCGCCGACCAGATCCGCGGGAAGAAGGTGGGCGAAGCGCTCAACCTGTTGGCTTTCAGCAGTAAGAAAGCCGCCGAGATCATGAAGAAAGTGCTGGAGTCGGCCGTAGCCAACGCCGAGCATAACGAAGGCGCAGACGTTGATGACCTTAAAGTCAGCACCGTTTTCGTCAACGAAGGGCGTTCGCTGAAGCGAATCATGCCACGTGCCAAAGGCCGTGCTGATCGCATCGTCAAGCGGTCTTGCCATATCACTGTCAAGGTTGCTGACAAGTAACGGAGTCGAAGAGATGGGTCAGAAAGTACATCCCATTGGCATTCGCCTGGGAATCGTCAAGGAGCACACCTCCGTCTGGTACGCAGACGGTCGGACTTATGCGGACTATTTGTTCGCTGATCTGAAGGTGCGCGAGTATCTCCAAGACAAACTAAAAAGCGCGTCCGTAAGCCGTATCGATATCCATCGTCCGGCTCAGACTGCACGTATCACCATCCACACCGCTCGTCCAGGTATCGTTATCGGGAAGAAAGGTGAAGATGTTGAGAAACTGCGTCAGGACCTGACCAAGCAAATGGGTGTGCCTGTGCACATCAATATCGAAGAGATCCGCAAGCCGGAACTCGACGGTATGCTGGTTGCGCAGAGCGTAGCTCAGCAGCTGGAGCGTCGCGTAATGTTCCGTCGCGCTATGAAGCGCGCTGTTCAGAACGCCATGCGCATTGGTGCCAAAGGCATCAAAATCCAAGTGAGCGGTCGTCTCGGCGGTGCTGAAATCGCACGTACTGAATGGTATCGCGAAGGTCGTGTGCCACTGCACACCCTGCGTGCCGACATCGACTATGCCAACTACGAAGCTCACACCACTTACGGTGTGATCGGTGTAAAGGTTTGGATCTTCAAAGGCGAAGTAATTGGTGGTCGCCAAGAAGAACTGAAACCACAAGCACCAGCGCCTCGTAAAAAAGCTGCTAAGTAAGGGGTACGCCAAATGTTGCAACCAAAGCGTACGAAGTTCCGCAAGCAGATGACAGGCCACAACCGTGGTCTGGCACAGCGCGGTAGCAAAGTCAGCTTCGGCGAGTTCGCGCTGAAGTCTGTAGCTCGTGGTCGTCTCACCGCTCGTCAGATCGAGTCAGCGCGTCGTGCTCTGACCCGTCACGTTAAACGTGGCGGCAAGATCTGGATCCGTGTATTCCCGGACAAGCCTATTTCCAAAAAGCCACTCGAAGTTCGGATGGGTAAAGGTAAGGGTAGTGTGGAGTACTGGGTTGCCCAGATTCAGCCAGGCAAAGTCCTGTATGAAATCGAGGGTGTTACTGAAGAGCTGGCGCGTGAGGCTTTTGCCCTGGCTGCTGCAAAGCTGCCGCTCGCCACCGCCTTTGTTAAACGGACGGTGATGTGATGAAAGCGAATGAACTTCGTGAAAAATCCGCACAGCAGCTGAACGAGCAACTGCTCGGCCTGCTGCGCGACCAGTTCAATCTGCGTATGCAGAAAGCAACTGGCCAGTTGGGGCAGTCTCATCTGCTCTCGCAAGTTAAACGTGACATCGCTCGCGTGAAGACTGTGCTTAACCAGCAGGCAGGTAAGTAATCATGGCTGAAGCCGAAAAAACTGTCCGTACGCTGACTGGCCGTGTTGTCAGCGACAAGATGGACAAAACCATCACCGTTCTGATCGAGCGTCGCGTTAAGCACCCGATCTACGGTAAATACGTTAAGCGTTCGACTAAGCTGCACGCGCACGACGAAACCAACCAGTGCCACATCGGCGACAAAGTCACTATTCGTGAAACTCGTCCGCTGGCCAAGACCAAGTCTTGGGCATTGGTTGATGTTCTCGAACGCGCTGTGGAAGTCTAAGGACTAGGGGTCGGAGAAATTATATGATTCAGACTCAATCCATGCTCGATGTGGCCGATAACAGCGGCGCTCGCCGTGTTATGTGCATCAAGGTGCTGGGTGGCTCCCATCGTCGTTACGCTGGTATCGGTGACATCATCAAAGTTACCGTGAAGGAAGCAATTCCTCGCGGTAAAGTGAAAAAAGGCCAAGTGATGACTGCTGTTGTAGTCCGCACTCGTCACGGCGTACGTCGTGCTGATGGCTCCATTATCCGCTTTGATGGCAACGCTGCTGTTCTTCTGAACAACAAGCAAGAGCCGATCGGCACCCGTATCTTTGGGCCAGTGACCCGTGAACTTCGTACTGAGAAGTTCATGAAGATCGTCTCGCTCGCCCCAGAAGTGCTGTAAGGAGATCCGACATGCAAAAGATTCGTCGTGACGACGAGATCATCGTGATCGCCGGCAAAGACAAAGGTAAGCGCGGTAAGGTGCTTAAGGTTCTCGCTAATAACCGTCTGGTTATTGGTGGTCTGAACCTGGTTAAGCGTCATACCAAGCCTAACCCGGCGTCGGGCGTACAAGGCGGTATCGTCGAAAAAGAAGCTCCACTGGACGCTTCTAACGTCGCCATTTTCAACGGCGAAACCAACAAGGCTGACCGCGTTGGTTTCAAAGTAGAAGACGGCAAGAAAATTCGTGTCTTCAAGTCGACCCAAAAAGCGGTTGATGCTTGAACACTGCTAGGTAGAAGACCATGGCACGACTAAAAGAGATTTACTGGAAGGAAATCGCACCGAAGCTTAAGGAAGAACTTAAGCTTTCGAACGTGATGGAAGTTCCACGCGTTACAAAAATCACCCTGAACATGGGTCTGGGCGAAGCGGTCGGTGACAAAAAAGTCATCGAGCACGCTGTTGCTGACCTGGAAAAGATCACCGGCCAGAAAGTCGTTGTGACCTACGCTCGGAAATCCATCGCTGGCTTTAAAGTCCGTGAAGGTTGGCCGATCGGCGTCAAAGTGACCCTGCGCCGTGAGCGTATGTACGAGTTCCTGGATCGTCTGCTGTCGATCTCCCTGCCTCGGGTTCGCGACTTCCGCGGCCTGAATGCCAAGTCCTTCGATGGTCGTGGTAACTACAGCATGGGCGTTAAAGAGCAGATCATCTTCCCGGAAATCGACTACGACAAGATCGATGCTCTCCGCGGTCTGGACATTACCCTGACCACCACTGCCAAGAACGATGATGAAGGTCGCGCCCTGTTGCGTGCTTTCAAATTCCCGTTCCGCAACTGATTGGAGTAGGAAAATGGCCAAGATGAGCATGAAAAACCGCGAGCTGAAGCGTCAGCTCACGGTTGCCAAGTACGCCAAAAAGCGTGCAGCACTGAAAGCTATCATCGTTGATCTGAACGCAAGTCCAGAAGCACGTTGGGAAGCTACAGTAGCTCTGCAGAAGCAGCCACGTGACGCAAGCGCCTCGCGCATGCGTAACCGCTGCCGCCTGACCGGTCGTCCACACGGCGTTTACCGCAAGTTCGGCCTTGGCCGTAACAAACTGCGTGAAGCTGCAATGCGTGGTGACGTACCTGGTCTGGTTAAAGCCAGCTGGTAAGCACTATCAAAGTCTCGGTGTTCGGGGTCGCAAGATCCTGACCGCCGGTGACCTTGAACTTGAATCAAGCCCCTTTTGGGGCTTGATTCATTTGTGGGGTGTGTCTAGAATACCCGGCTCGCCTGAGCCCGTGCTTTTTCCGCATGGATGAGCTCGGCGACAAGTAGTAGCCGCAAGGCTAATTTTTTTGTATTAGGAGCGTCTAGCCCATGAGTATGCAGGACCCGTTAGCGGACATGCTAACTCGAATCCGTAATGCCCAGATGGCTGAAAAGTCCGTCGTAAGCATGCCATCTTCTACTTTGAAGGTAGCTGTTGCCAAAGTCCTGAAGGACGAAGGTTACATTGCGGGTTATCAGATCAGCAGCGAAATCAAACCACTGCTGTCCATCGAGCTGAAGTACTTCGAAGGCCGTCCGGTTATCGAAGAAGTGAAGCGCGTTAGCCGTCCAGGCCTGCGTCAGTACAAGTCCGTCGATGATCTGCCAAAAGTTCGTGGCGGTCTCGGTGTGTCTATCGTCTCCACCAACAAAGGTGTGATGACGGATCGTGCTGCGCGCGCTGCCGGTGTCGGCGGCGAAGTTCTTTGCACTGTGTTCTAAGGGGGGATAAGCATGTCACGCGTCGCTAAGAACCCCGTTAAGCTGCCAGCCGGTGTCGAAGTTAAATTCGCAGGCCAACAGCTTTCGGTGAAGGGTGCCAAGGGCACTCTCGAACTGAACATCCATTCGTCCGTTGAGATCGTTGAAGAAGCTGGTGAGCTGCGTTTCGCTGCTCGCAATGGCGATCAACAAACTCGCGCAATGGCTGGTACCACTCGTGCGTTGGTAAACAACATGGTCCAAGGCGTAAGCCAAGGCTTCGAGCGCAAGCTCCAGCTGGTCGGTGTTGGTTACAAAGCGCAAGCAAAAGGCACAGTGCTGAACCTGGCTCTTGGCTTCTCGCACCCAGTGGATTATGAACTGCCGGAAGGCATCACCGCTGAGACTCCTAGCCAGACCGATATCCTGATCAAGGGCATCGATAAGCAGCTGGTAGGTCAAGTGGCCGCCGAGATCCGCGACTTCCGTCCACCAGAGCCGTACAAAGGCAAAGGTGTGCGCTACGCGGACGAAGTCGTCCGTCGTAAAGAAGCCAAGAAGAAGTAGGGCATAGCAAATGACCGACAAAAAAGTTACTCGACTGCGTCGCGCTCGCAAAGCACGCCTGAAAATGCACGAACTCGAAGTCGTGCGTCTCTGCGTGTTCCGCTCGTCGCAGCACATCTACGCCCAGGTCATTTCGGCCGACGGCAACAAAGTCCTGGCATCTGCCTCGACTTTGGATAAAGAACTGCGTGATGGCGCCACTGGCAACATCGACGCGGCCACTAAGGTTGGCCAGCTGGTCGCTACGCGTGCTAAAGCCGCTGGCGTCTCGCAGGTGGCTTTCGACCGCTCTGGCTTCAAGTATCACGGCCGCGTCAAGGCGCTGGCTGATGCTGCTCGTGAAGCTGGGCTGGAGTTCTAAGTTATGTCAAATAACGACCAAAAGCGCGACGAAGGCTACATCGAGAAGCTGGTTCAAGTTAACCGCGTAGCCAAAACCGTTAAAGGCGGCCGTATCTTCACTTTCACCGCGTTGACCGTGGTTGGTGATGGTAAAGGGCGTGTTGGCTTCGGCCGTGGCAAGTCGCGTGAAGTGCCTGCTGCGATCCAGAAGGCAATGGAAGCTGCTCGCCGCAACATGATCCAAGTTGATCTGAACGGCACCACTCTGCAGTACGCAATGAAGTCCGGTCACGGCGCTTCGAAGGTGTACATGCAGCCTGCTTCTGAAGGTACCGGTATCATCGCTGGCGGCGCTATGCGTGCTGTCCTCGAAGTTGCTGGCGTTCAGAACGTTCTGGCCAAGTGCTACGGCTCGACTAACCCGGTAAACGTGGTTCACGCCACTTTCAAAGGTTTGAAAGCTATGCAGTCTCCTGAATCCATTGCCGCCAAGCGTGGCAAAAGCGTCAAGGAGATCTTCTGATCATGGCTACCGTAAAAGTTACGCTGATCAAAAGCATGACCGGCCGCATCCCTAACCACAAATTGTGCGTTAAGGGTCTGGGTCTGCGTCGCATCGGTCACACTGTAGAAGTACTTGATACTCCCGAGAATCGCGGGATGATCAACAAGGCTTACTACATGCTGCGTGTCGAGGGTTAATCGATGAAACTCAATGATCTGAGTCCAGCGCCGGGTTCCCGTCGCGAAAAGCATCGTCCGGGCCGTGGTATCGGTAGTGGTTTGGGCAAGACCGGTGGCCGTGGCCACAAAGGTCAGTCCTCCCGCTCCGGTGGCACCATTGCTCCAGGCTTTGAAGGCGGTCAACAGCCGCTGCATCGTCGCCTGCCGAAGTTCGGTTTCGTTTCCCTGAAAGCCATGGACCGCGCAGAAGTGCGTTTGTCCGAGCTGGCTAAAGTGGAAGGCGACATCGTCACCGTGCAGTCCCTGAAAGATGCCAACGTGATCAACGTCAACGTACAGCGTGTGAAAATCATGCTGTCCGGCGAAGTTACTCGCGCTGTTACCATCGGAAAGGGAATCGGCGCCACCAAAGGTGCGCGTGCGGCTATCGAAGCAGCTGGCGGCAAGTTCGAGGAATAAATGGCTAAGCAAGGTGCTCTCTCTGCGCTCGGCAAAGGCGGTATGTCTGAACTCTGGGCTCGTCTGCGTTTTCTATTCTTGGCGATTATCGTCTACCGAATAGGCGCACACATCCCGGTTCCAGGTATCAACCCGGACCGACTCGCGGACCTGTTTCGACAGAATGAGGGGACCATTCTTAGCTTGTTCAACATGTTTTCCGGCGGCGCGCTGGAACGGATGAGCATCTTTGCACTGGGGATCATGCCGTACATTTCGGCATCGATCATCATGCAGTTGATGACCGCCGTCAGCCCGCAGCTGGAACAGTTGAAGAAGGAAGGTGAAGCTGGGCGTCGCAAGATTGCTCAGTACACCCGCTACGGCACTGTCGTCCTCGCTCTCGTTCAGGCAATTGGCATGTCCATTGGTCTGGCGGGGCAGGGCGTTTCGTTCACTGGTGACTTTGGCTTCCATTTCGTCGCGGTATCCACTTTTGTGGCTGGTGCGATGTTCATGATGTGGCTGGGTGAGCAGATTACTGAGCGTGGTGTTGGCAACGGTATCTCGATGTTGATTTTCGCAGGTATCGTCGCCGGTCTTCCGAGAGCGATCGGGCAGTCTTTCGAGTCTGCGCGTCAGGGTGATATCAATATTTTCGCCCTGGTTGCCATCGGTTTGCTGGCAGTAGCGATTATCGGTTTTGTGGTGTTCATTGAGCGTGGTCAGCGTCGTATTGCTGTTCATTACGCCAAGCGTCAGCAGGGCCGTAAGGTCTTTGCTGCGCAGACTAGCCACTTGCCGTTGAAGGTGAACATGGCCGGTGTTATTCCAGCCATTTTCGCGAGCAGCATTTTGCTGTTCCCGGCTTCGTTGGGTACCTGGTTTGGTCAGTCTGAAGGTATGGGCTGGCTGCAGGACATCTCGCAGTCGATCGCTCCTGGTCAGCCGTTGAATATTCTGCTGTTTAGTGCAGGGATTATTTTCTTCTGCTTCTTCTATACGGCGTTGATGTTCAATCCGAAAGACGTAGCGGAAAACCTGAAGAAGTCCGGTGCCTTTATTCCGGGCATCCGTCCAGGTGAGCAGTCTGCGCGCTACATTGATGGCGTTCTGACTCGTTTGACCCTGTTCGGTGCTCTATATATGACGGCCGTGTGCCTGTTGCCCCAGTTCCTGGTGGTTGCAGCAAACGTTCCGTTCTACCTTGGCGGGACCTCGTTGCTGATCGTGGTCGTGGTTGTGATGGACTTCATGTCCCAAGTACAATCGCACCTCGTTTCGCACCAGTACGAATCCCTGATGAAGAAAGCCAACCTGAAGGGTTACGGCAGCGGCATGTTGCGCTGAGTACCCATAAGGTTCGAGGAGTTGGTGATGAAAGTTCGTGCATCGGTGAAAAAGCTGTGCCGTAACTGCAAGATTATTCGCCGCGAAGGTGTTGTTCGAGTAATTTGCAGCGCGGAACCGCGTCACAAACAGCGCCAAGGCTGAGTGTGATTGTGCTTCAAGCCCGGCAGCTAGTGCGCTGCCGGGTTGATTATTTGTTATTACAGCGATATTATCTCGCGCCCTATTTCTTGGCTTCCGGGGCGTAGGTAGCTGTCAATTGGAGTCCCACTGAATGGCCCGTATTGCAGGCGTTAACATTCCAGATAACAAGCATACTGTTATCTCGCTGACCTACATCTATGGTGTTGGTCGCACTACTGCACAGAAGATCTGTGCAGTGACTGGGGTAAACCCAGCCGCAAAGATCAAAGATCTGAGCGACGAGCAGATTGAACAGCTGCGTGGCGAAGTGGCGAAGTTCACCACTGAAGGTGACCTGCGTCGCGAAATCAACATGAAAATCAAGCGTTTGATGGACCTCGGTTGCTATCGCGGTCTGCGTCATCGTCGTGGTCTTCCAGTGCGCGGTCAGCGTACCAAGACTAACGCGCGTACCCGTAAAGGTCCGCGTAAGCCGATCCGCAAGTAATCGCCCCCGCGAATCGACAGGAAAATTATCATGGCAAAACCTGCTGCTCGTCCTCGTAAAAAAGTTAAAAAGACAGTGGTTGATGGCATCGCCCACATCCATGCATCTTTTAACAACACAATCGTGACCATCACCGACCGTCAAGGCAACGCTCTTTCCTGGGCTACCTCCGGTGGTTCGGGTTTCCGCGGTTCCCGCAAGTCCACCCCGTTTGCTGCTCAAGTAGCTGCTGAACGTGCTGGTCAAGCTGCGCTGGAATACGGCCTGAAAAACCTCGACGTTAACGTCAAAGGTCCAGGTCCAGGTCGTGAATCTGCAGTCCGCGCTTTGAACGGCTGTGGCTACAAGATCGCCAGCATCACCGACGTGACGCCAATCCCGCACAACGGGTGCCGTCCGCCGAAGAAGCGCCGCGTGTAATCCAGGAGATTGTAAAGAATGGCTCGTTACATTGGTCCAAAATGCAAACTCGCTCGTCGCGAAGGCACCGATCTCTTCTTGAAGAGCGGCGTGCGCGCGATCGAATCGAAGTGCAACATTGAAGCAGCACCTGGTATCCACGGCCAACGCCGCGGTCGCCAGTCCGATTACGGCACCCAACTGCGTGAAAAGCAGAAGGTCCGTCGTATCTACGGCGTTCTCGAGCGTCAATTCAGCGGCTACTACAAAGAAGCTGCTGGCAAGAAAGGCGCAACTGGCGAAAACCTGTTGCAACTGCTCGAATGCCGTCTGGACAACGTTGTATACCGTATGGGTTTTGGCTCTACTCGTGCCGAATCCCGTCAGCTGGTATCGCACAAATCCGTAAGCGTTAACGGTCAGACCGTAAACGTGCCGTCGTACCAGGTTCGTGCTGGTGACGTGGTCGCGATTCGCGAGAAAGCAAAGAACCAACTTCGCATTGTCCAAGCTCTCGATCTGTGTGCCCAACGTGGCCGCGTAGAATGGGTAGAAGTAGACACTGAGAAGAAGTCGGGCGTTTTCAAGAACGTTCCTGCTCGCAGTGATCTGTCCGCCGACATCAACGAAAGCCTGATTGTCGAGCTCTACTCCAAGTAAGGGCTAGAAAATAGGTGCATCCATGCAGATTTCGGTAAATGAGTTCCTGACACCCCGCCATATTGATGTGCAGGTTGTCAGTCCAACCCGCGCCAAGATCACTCTCGAGCCTCTCGAGCGTGGTTTCGGCCACACCCTGGGCAACGCGCTGCGACGCATCCTGTTGTCCTCAATGCCCGGCTGCGCAGTAGTCGAGGCCGAGATTGACGGTGTGCTCCATGAGTACAGCGCCATCGAAGGTGTACAGGAAGACGTAATTGAAATCCTGTTGAACCTTAAAGGTCTGGCTATCAAGCTGCACGGCCGTGACGAAGTTACGCTGACCTTGTCGAAGAAGGGTTCGGGGGTGGTTACCGCTGCCGATATTCAGCTGGATCATGATGTCGAGATCGTTAATCCCGATCACGTAATCGCTAACCTGGCGTCTAACGGCGCCCTGAACATGAAGCTCACCGTAGCTCGTGGTCGTGGTTATGAACCGGCAGACTCGCGTCAGAGCGATGAAGACGAAAGCCGCAGCATCGGTCGCTTGCAGCTTGACTCTTCGTTCAGCCCGGTTCGCCGTATCGCATACGTGGTGGAAAACGCCCGTGTCGAACAGCGTACTAACCTGGACAAGCTGGTTATTGATCTGGAAACCAACGGTACTCTGGATCCTGAAGAGGCAATTCGCCGCGCTGCAACCATTCTGCAACAGCAGTTGGCTGCGTTCGTCGACCTCAAAGGTGACAGTGAGCCAGTGGTTGTCGAGCAGGAAGACGAGATCGATCCGATCCTGCTTCGCCCGGTTGACGATCTGGAACTGACTGTACGTTCGGCTAACTGCCTTAAGGCGGAAAACATCTACTACATCGGTGACCTGATTCAGCGTACCGAAGTAGAGCTGTTGAAGACTCCGAACCTTGGCAAGAAATCCTTGACTGAAATCAAGGACGTTCTGGCCTCCCGCGGTCTGTCCCTCGGCATGCGCCTCGACAACTGGCCGCCTGCAAGTCTTAAGAAGGACGACAAGGCGACTGCCTGATCGTCGTAATCACCGAACGTTGTGTTTGGTAAGGAATGAACCATGCGTCATCGTAAAAGTGGTCGTCACCTGAGCCGCACTAGCTCGCACCGCAAGGCCATGTTTCAAAACATGGCAGTGTCGCTGTTCGAGCACGAGCTGATCAAAACTACACTGCCGAAAGCTAAAGAACTGCGTCGCGTTGCTGAGCCGCTGATCACTTTGGCCAAGACAGACAGCCTGGCTAACCGCCGTCTGGCTTTCGACCGTACTCGTTCGAAAGCTATCGTTGGTAAGCTCTTCAACGACCTGGGCAAGCGTTACGCTACCCGTGAGGGTGGCTACCTGCGCATCCTCAAGTGCGGTTTCCGCACTGGCGACAACGCGCCTATGGCGTACGTCGAGTTGGTTGATCGTCCTGCCGGCGGTGAAGCTGTATCCGCTGAGTAAGACGTCAGTCTGAAACGAAGAACCGGGCCTAGTGCCCGGTTTTTTGTGCGCGTTCGAAAAGTATCGAGTGGCTTAGGCGATACAGCTTCATTAGTATTTATCTATCGATTCTCACAATTTAATGAATTTGATGGTGTCATGTTGATGGTCAATACTCCCTCTCAGCCGATTAGCCGGCAGTAGGAAAGACAGACAGAGGAAGACATCGCATGAGCCAAAATAAAACACTTACCACCGCCAGTGGCGCTCCTGTCGCTGATAACCAGAATTCCCGTTCCGCCGGCCCTCGTGGCCCGCTGCTGCTCGACGACTTTCACCTGATCGAGAAGCTTGCCCACTTCAATCGTGAAAACATCCCTGAGCGCCGCGTACACGCCAAAGGTTCGGGTGCTTACGGTACGTTCACCGTAACTCGGGACATCACCGAGTACACAAGCGCCAAACTGTTTGAGTCTGTCGGCAAGCAAACCCCAACCTTCCTGCGGTTTTCCACCGTGGGCGGTGAGCGTGGTTCGGCCGACACCGAGCGCGATCCACGTGGTTTCGCGCTGAAGTTCTACACCGAAGAAGGCAACTGGGACATCGTTGGCAACAACACCCCCGTGTTCTTCATCCGCGATCCTTTGAAATTCCCGGACTTTATTCACACCCAAAAACGTCTGCCGCAAAGCAATCTGAAAAGCGCGCAAATGATGTGGGACTTCTGGTCCCACTCACCTGAGGCGCTGCACCAGGTCACCATTCTGTTCTCGGACCGTGGCATCCCCGACGGCTACCGTCACATGCACGGCTTCGGCAGCCACACCTACAGCCTGATCAACGCCACTGGCGAGCGTCACTGGGTGAAGTGGCACTACAAGACCAAGCAAGGGATTAAAAACCTGGCGCCGGCAGAAGCAGCGCGCCTGGCCGGTACCGATCCGGATTACGCACAGCGTGATCTGTTCGGCGCGATCGAGCGCGGTGATTTCCCGAAATGGCGCGTGTGCATCCAGATCATGACTGAGGCTCAGGCCGCAGCGCACTACGAGAACCCGTTTGATGTGACCAAGACCTGGTCGCAGAAAGAGTTTCCGCTGATTGAAGTGGGCGAGTTGGAACTCAACCGCAACCCGCAGAACTATTTTGCTGAAGTCGAGCAAGCCGCTTTCGGTCCGAGCAACATGGTCCCGGGTGTCGGCTTGTCGCCTGACCGCATGCTGCAAGGGCGAGTGTTCGCTTACGCCGATGCTCACCGCTACCGCATTGGCACCAACCACCAGCAGCTGCCGGTGAACGCGCCTCGCAGTCCGGTGAACAGCTATCAGCGCGATGGTTCGATGGCGTTTGGCAGCAATGGTGGTGCAACACCTAACTACGAGCCGAACAGCTACGTCGAATCGCCGAAGCAAGCACCTCGTTATGCAGAGCCGCCATTGGCGCTAAGTGGTTCGGCTGATCGCTACGATCACCGCGAGGATATCGACTACTACAGCCACGCGGGTGCGCTGTTCCGTTTGATGAGCGATGAGCAGAAAGCGCTCTTGGTCAGCAACATTGCAGGCGCAATGGCCGGGGTCTCCAGTGATGTAGTTGACCGCCAATTGCAGCATTTCTACAAAGCCGACCCGGCGTATGGAGAAGCAATCGCAAAGCTGCTCAACGTACAGCTTAACGAAGTCTAAATGAGAAGCAGAACCGCCCTTATTTGGGCGGTTTTTGCGTTATTTAAACCCCTTTTCTCAGAATATCTTCGCTTTTATCGCGTAGGCAGAGTGACCAAACAGTCTGCTTGGTTCAAACTACAGACTTTCAAGCAGGGAGATGTAGGGCGATGCAAGGCCACCCAGACGTAATCGATTACCTCAACACGTTGCTGACCGGCGAACTGGCGGCACGTGATCAATATTTCGTCCATTCGCGGATGTATGAGGACTGGGGTTTCACCAAGCTCTACGAACGTATCAACCACGAGATGGAAGAAGAAGCCGGGCACGCTGATGCCCTGATGCGCCGAATTCTGATGCTCGAAGGTACGCCGCGCATGCGTCCGGACGACCTTGATGTCGGCACTACCGTACCGGATATGCTCGCCGCTGACCTGCGGCTGGAATACAAAGTCCGCGCCGCGCTCTGCAAGGGCATAAAGCTCTGCGAACAGCACAAGGACTACGTCAGCCGCGAGATGCTGCGGGTTCAATTGCATGACACCGAAGAAGACCACACCTACTGGCTTGAAAAGCAGATGGGTCTGATCAAGCTGATCGGTCTGGAAAATTACCTGCAATCACACGCCTGATTCCACCGGATACAAAAAAGCCCCTGTCACCGAGAAGTGACAGGGGCTTTTTCATGGCCGTGATTCAGGCCTTGTCGCGTGCCAACAGCGGCTTGAGGTAGAAGCCGGTATGAGACTGTTTCATCTCGGACACTTCTTCCGGTGTGCCGACGGCAATGATCTGCCCGCCTTTGGAGCCACCCTCTGGTCCAAGGTCCACCAACCAGTCTGCGGTCTTGATCACGTCCAGGTTGTGTTCGATCACCACCACGGTGTTGCCGTGGTCGCGCAATCGATGCAGTACGTCGAGCAGTTGCTGAATATCCGCGAAGTGCAGGCCGGTTGTCGGCTCATCGAGGATATACAGCGTCTTGCCGGTATCGCGCTTGGACAGTTCACGGGACAGCTTCACCCGTTGGGCTTCACCACCCGACAGTGTGGTCGCTGACTGCCCGAGCTTGATGTACGACAGGCCGACATCCATCAGCGTCTGAAGCTTGCGCGCCAGGGCTGGAACCGCATCAAAGAACACTCGCGCTTCCTCGATCGTCATCTCGAGGGTTTCGTGAATGTTCTTGCCCTTGTACTTGATCTCGAGAGTTTCGCGGTTGTAGCGCTTGCTCTTGCAGACGTCGCACGGGACATAGATGTCCGGCAGGAAGTGCATTTCCACCTTGATCAGGCCATCGCCCTGACACGCTTCGCAACGGCCGCCCTTCACGTTGAAGGAGAAACGTCCAGGACCATAACCGCGGGAGCGGGACTCCGGCACGCCGGCGAACAGTTCGCGAATCGGTGTGAACAACCCGGTGTAGGTCGCCGGGTTTGAGCGCGGCGTTCGGCCGATCGGGCTCTGGTCGATGTCGACAACCTTGTCCAGATGCTCCAGACCTTTGATGCTGTCGTGAGCGGCCGCTTCGAGTGTCGTCGCACCGTTCAATGCCGTAGCGCTCAGCGGGAACAAGGTGTTGTTGATCAGCGTCGACTTGCCCGAGCCGGACACACCGGTCACGCAGGTCAGCAGGCCGATCGGAATGTCCAGATCGACATCGCGCAAGTTGTTGCCACGGGCGCCCTTGAGGGACAGCGACAACTTCTTGTTACGCGGCGTGCGTTGGGCCGGAACGGCAATCTTCACCCGACCCGACAAGTACTTGCCGGTCAACGAATCTGGATGAGCCATGACCTCGGCCGGCGTACCTTCGGCGACGATATGCCCGCCGTGTACACCCGCGCCAGGACCGATATCCACCACGTAGTCAGCCAGGCGAATCGCATCTTCGTCGTGCTCGACCACAATCACCGTATTACCGATGTCCCGCAGGTGCTTGAGCGTACCGAGCAGCCGATCGTTGTCCCGCTGGTGCAAGCCAATCGACGGTTCGTCGAGGATGTACAGAACGCCCACCAGTCCGGCGCCGATCTGGCTGGCCAGACGGATACGCTGCGCTTCACCGCCGGACAAGGTGTCCGCACTGCGATCCAGCGACAAATAGTCCAGGCCAACATTGACCAGGAACTGCAGTCGCTCGCGAATTTCCTTGAGAATCTTGTCGGCAATTTCGCCACGTCGGCCGGTGAGTTTCAGTACGCCGAAATATTCACAGGCATCGCCAATCGGCAGATTGGTCACCGCCGGCAGCGTCTTCTCACCCACCCACACATGCCGCGCCTCACGACGCAGGCGAGTACCACGGCAATCCGGGCAAGGCTGGGTGCTGAGGAACTTGGCCAGCTCTTCACGCACCGATGCGGACTCGGTTTCACGGTAGCGACGGTCCAGATTCGGCACGATGCCTTCGAACGGGTGCGAGCGTTTGACGATGTCGCCGCGGTCGTTCAGGTATTTGAAGTCGACGTTTTGCGACCCGCTGCCGTGCAGGATGAACTTCTGCTGATCGGCCGTCAGTTCGTTGAATGGCACTTCCAGGCTGAACTTGTAGTGTGAAGCCAACGAGCCGAGCATCTGGAAGTAATAGACGTTGCGCCGGTCCCAGCCACGAATCGCGCCCTCGGCCAGCGTCAGTTCACCATTGACCAATCGCTTGATGTCGAAGAACTGCTTAACGCCCAGGCCATCGCACGTAGGGCAAGCGCCGGCCGGGTTGTTGAAGGAGAACAGCTTGGGTTCAAGCTCGCTGATGGCATGACCGCAAATCGGGCAGGCGAATCGCGCGGAGAAGATGATTTCTTCGCCGGGCTCGTCGTCCATCGGCGCGACCAGGGCGATGCCGTCCGCGAGCTTCAGCGCGGTCTCGAACGACTCGGCCAGGCGCTGTTGCAGGTCGGCGCGCACCTTGAAGCGGTCGACCACCACATCGATCGTGTGCTTCTTCTGCTTATCCAGCTTCGGCAATTCGTCCAGCTCGCAGAGCCTGCCGTTGACCCGGGCCCGCACAAAGCCTTGGGCGCGCAGTTCTTCGAAGACCGAAAGGTGCTCGCCTTTACGCTCGCGAATCACCGGGGCCAGCAGCATAAGCTTGCTGCCCTCCGGTTGGGCGAGGACCAGATCGACCATTTGGCTGACGGTCTGGGCTTCCAGCGGAATGTCGTGATCCGGGCAACGCGGAATACCCACGCGAGCGTAAAGCAGGCGCAGGTAATCGTAGATTTCGGTGATGGTGCCGACCGTCGAACGCGGGTTGTGCGAGGTCGATTTCTGCTCGATGGAAATGGCTGGCGACAAACCTTCAATGGTGTCGACGTCAGGCTTTTCCATCATCGACAAAAATTGCCGGGCATAGGCCGACAGCGATTCGACGTAGCGGCGCTGGCCTTCGGCGTACAGCGTGTCGAACGCCAGGGATGATTTGCCGGAGCCGGACAGGCCGGTGATGACGATCAGTTTGTCCCGTGGCAGGGTCAGGTCGATGTTCTTCAGGTTGTGGGTTCGGGCCCCACGAATCAGGATCTTGTCCAAAGTGGCCTCGCTCGGCGGGCGTCGAAAACGTAGGAGTATACGGCCAAATACTGGATGGATGCACACTATCGAATAAGCGGGTTGCAGGCTTACATGAAGAGTCTGTCAGCAGAGCGCGTCAAAGCGTCGCGATATACCCCGTCAATCGATGGGACTGGTAGAATCGCCGCCGGTTCACATGAGGTTTTTCCATGCACGATCCCCACAGCGAACGCATGAGTGGCAGCGAGACCCGCGCAGCAAGCGGTCTGGCCCTGGTGTTCGCCTTCCGTATGCTTGGCATGTTCATGGTGTTGCCCGTACTGGCGACCTATGGGATGGATCTGGCAGGAGCGACCCCGGCCCTTATCGGGCTGGCGATTGGCGCTTACGGCCTGACCCAGGCGATCTTTCAAATTCCTTTCGGCTTCATTTCCGATCGCATCGGTCGCCGTCCGGTGATTTACCTGGGGCTGATCGTCTTCGCCCTCGGTAGCGTGCTGGCGGCCAATGCCGACTCGATCTGGGGCGTGATCGCCGGGCGAATCCTGCAAGGCGCAGGGGCGATTTCCGCGGCGGTGATGGCGTTGCTGTCAGACCTGACCCGCGAACAGCATCGGACCAAAGCCATGGCCATGATCGGCATGACGATCGGTCTGTCGTTCGCTGTCGCGATGGTTGTAGGACCGTTGCTGACCCGCGCCTTTGGCCTGTCCGGGTTGTTCCTCGCCACGGGTGGCATGGCGTTGTTTGGCATAGTGATCGTGATGTTCATGGTGCCGCGCTCGACCGGGCCGTTGCAGCACCGCGAATCCGGTGTTGCGCGCCAGGCGCTGATCCCGACGCTCAAGCATCCAGACTTGCTGCGTCTGGACCTGGGTATTTTTGTGTTGCACGCGATGTTGATGTCGAGCTTCGTTGCGTTGCCTTTGGCGCTGGTCGAAAAAGCCGGGCTGCCTAAAGAGCAGCACTGGTGGGTCTACCTCACTGCGCTGCTGATTTCCTTCTTCGCCATGATCCCGTTCATTATCTACGGCGAGAAGAAACGCAAAATGAAACGAGTTTTACTCGGCGCCGTCGCGACGCTGATGCTCACTGAGCTATTCTTCTGGCAGTTCGGCGATAGCTTGCGAGCTCTGGTGATCGGGACGGTGGTGTTCTTTACCGCGTTCAACTTGCTGGAAGCTTCGTTGCCATCGCTGATCAGCAAGGTTTCACCGGCAGGCGGCAAGGGCACGGCGATGGGGGTTTATTCCACCAGCCAGTTCCTCGGTTCGGCACTGGGCGGCATCCTCGGCGGCTGGTTGTTCCAGCATGGCGGTCTGTCGGTTGTGTTCCTTGGATGCGCCGGTCTGGCTGCCCTCTGGCTGGCCTTTGCTGTTACCATGCGCGAACCTCCCTACGTGACGAGTCTGCGCTTGCCGCTGTCGCCCGAGGCGATCCGCGAAGCGGGTCTGGTCGAGCGCCTGAAGGCTGTCGTAGGGGTAACAGATGCAGTGATCGTCGCAGACGAAGCGGCGATTTACATCAAATTGGACACCGAACTATTGGATCGCACCACCCTCGAGCGCCTGGTGAACAACCCGCCCGAGGCAGCGTGCGTAGCCTAGGAGAACGTTATGGCCCGTGGGGTTAACAAAGTCATATTGGTCGGCACTTGCGGCCAGGATCCCGAAGTTCGCTACTTGCCTAACGGTAACGCCGTGACCAACCTGAGTCTGGCGACCAGCGAACAGTGGACCGACAAGCAAACCGGTCAGAAGGTCGAGAAGACCGAATGGCACCGTGTGTCGATGTTCGGCAAAGTTGCAGAGATCGCCGGCGAGTACCTGCGTAAAGGTTCGCAGGTCTACATCGAAGGCAAGCTGCAGACCCGCGAGTGGGAAAAAGACGGTATCAAGCGTTACACCACTGAAATCGTGGTCGACATGCAAGGCACCATGCAACTGCTGGGCGGCCGTCCACAACAGGGCGACCAACAAGGCGGGGGCAATAACTACCAGCAGTCCGCCCCAGCCCCACGCCAGCAGGCTCCGCGTCCGCAGCAGTCGGCAGCACCGCAACAGTCGCGTCAGGCTCCGGCTCCACAGCAGGCTGCCCCGCAACCGGCTCCGGATTTCGACAGCTTTGATGACGATATCCCGTTCTAAAAAGCAGCTATCCAGTCAGTAACAAAAAAGCGAAGCCATCTGGCTTCGCTTTTTTTGTGGGCGCTGTTAACTGGATAACGCGGTCACATTGGCCCGCGCCGAGTGCAGTTTCTTGTAGCTATCGATCAACCGCAGGTGCCTGTCGAGCCCCTCCAGCTTCAAGCTGGTCGGCGTCAAGCCATGGAAACGCACGCTGCCGTCCACCGAGCCGATCACTGCATCCATTCGTTCGTTGCCAAACATCCGGCGGAAATTGGCCTCGTAGTCTTCCAGTTCCAGGTCTTCGTCCAGCTTCATCTCCAACACCGCGTTGACGGCTTGGTAGAACAAGCCGCGCTCAACCGTGTTGTCGTTGTACTGCAGGAACATCTCCACTGCCTCTTTCGCCTCTTCAAATTGCTGCAAGGCGAGATAAATCAGCAGCTTCAACTCCAGGATCGTCAGCTGACCCCACGCCGTATTGTCGTCAAATTCGATGCCGATCAGGCTGGTGATGTCGGTGTAGTCGTCCAGCTCACTTTCCACCAGACGCTCAACCAGCGCTTGCAGTTCGTCTTCGTCCAGGCGATGCAGGTTCAGGATGTCGGCACGGAAGAACAGCGCTTTGTTGGTGTTATCCCAGATCAGGTCGTCCGCGGGATAGATTTCCGAATAGTCTGGCACCAGGATGCGGCACGCCGTTGCGCCGATGTGCTCGTAAACCGCCATGTACGATTCTTTGCCCATGCCTTCGAGAATGCCGAACAAGGTCGCGGCTTCCTCGGCATTCGAGTTTTCACCCTGGCCGGAGAAGTCCCACTCCACGAATTCGTAATCGGACTTGGAGCTGAAGAAGCGCCACGACACCACGCCGCTGGAATCGATGAAGTGCTCGACGAAGTTATTCGGCTCGGTCACCGCATGGCCTTCAAATGTCGGCTGGGGCAAGTCGTTGAGGCCTTCGAAGCTGCGGCCCTGGAGCAGTTCGGTCAGGCTGCGTTCCAGCGCCACTTCCAGGCTTGGATGTGCGCCGAACGAGGCGAACACACCGCCGGTACGCGGGTTCATCAACGTGACGCACATCACCGGGAATTCACCGCCCAGGGACGCATCCTTCACCAACACGGGGAACCCTTGCTCTTCCAGCGCCTGAATACCGGCCAGTATCCCGGGGTATTTCGCCAGCACATCGGCGGGCACATCCGGCAGTGCAAATTCACCTTCGATGATTTCGCGTTTTACCGCACGCTCGAAGATCTCCGACAGGCATTGCACCTGGGCTTCGGCCAGCGTGTTGCCGGCACTCATGCCGTTGCTCAGGAACAGGTTTTCAATCAAGTTGGACGGGAAATACACCGTTTCGCCGTCCGACTGGCGCACGTATGGCAGCGAGCAGATGCCGCGCTCTTCATTGCCCGAGTTGGTGTCGATCAGGTGGGAGCCACGCAACTCGCCGTCGCGGTTGTAAATCTTCAGGCAGTACGCGTCGAGGATTTCGGCCGGCAGTTCATCTTTACGGCCAGGCTTGAACCAGCGTTCGTCCGGGTAATGCACAAACGGCGCGTTGGCGATCTCTTCGCCCCAGAACTGATCGTTGTAGAAGAAGTTGCAGTTGAGTCGCTCGATAAACTCGCCCAGCGCCGACGCCAGCGCGCCTTCCTTGGTTGCGCCCTTACCGTTGGTAAAACACATCGGCGAGTGCGCATCGCGGATATGCAGCGACCACACGTTGGGAACGATATTGCGCCACGAGGCGATTTCAATCTTCATGCCCAGGCCCGCCAGAATGGCCGACATGTTGGCGATGGTTTGCTCCAGCGGCAGATCCTTGCCCGCGATATAGGTGTGCGCCTCTGAATTAGACGCAGGCATCAGCAACGCCTGGGCATCGGCGTCGAGGTTTTCCACCTCTTCGATCACAAACTCAGGCCCGGCCTGGACCACTTTTTTCACGGTACACCGGTCGATGGAACGCAGGATGCCCTGGCGGTCCTTGTCGGAAATATCCGCCGGCAACTCGACCTGGATCTTGAAAATCTGGTTGTAGCGGTTTTCCGGATCAACAATGTTGTTCTGCGACAGGCGGATGTTTTCGGTGGGAATACTGCGAGTGTCGCAGTACAGCTTCACGAAATAAGCCGCACACAACGCCGACGAAGCCAGGAAGTAGTCGAACGGACCCGGTGCCGAGCCATCGCCCTTGTAGCGGATAGGTTGATCGGCCACCACCGTGAAGTCGTCGAACTTGGCTTCAAGTCGAAGGTTGTCGAGAAAGTTGACCTTGATTTCCATGGGGGATTACCAGAATAACGGCTAGACGATTTGGCCGCCATTATCCGGCTTTTCGGCCGTAAGTCTCAGAAAAAAGGCCAGTCATGTGCGCACGTGACTGGCCTTCTCAGTTTCGGGAGCGTCGGATTGCAGCACCCGAGGCAGAAGCGTTGGTCAGTGATGCGCCGCGAGGAACTCGTCAGTGGACACCACGCTTGCATAGGCGAAGCCCAGGGCCGACATGAAGGCCGCGTGAGCGTGAGCAGCCGGGACGGTGACGCCGTTGAATTCCAGATCACGGGTAGCACAGGCGTCGTGAACGACCGTAACGGTGTAGCCGAAGTCAGCAGCGGCGCGGGTGATGCCATCGACACACATGTGGCTCATGCTGCCGACGACCACGAGCTCCTTGATGCTTTGTTCGTCGAGGATCGATTTCAGTTGTGTTTCGCGGAACGAGTTGACGAAGTGTTTGAGCACGACCGGTTCGTCGGCGCGGTTGAGGACTTTAGGGTGCAGCTTCGCGCCCTCGGAGCCCGGAGTGAAAAAGGGCGCTTCGTCGGAAGTGAATTCGTGACGGATGTGCACCACCGAATCACCCGCATCGCGGAAGGCTTTGAGCAGACGAACGGCGTTGTCCGCGGCTGTATCGGCGCCGACCAGCGGCCACTTGCCTTGAGGGAAGTAGTCGTTTTGGATATCAACTACGATGAGTGCTTGCTTGGCCATGACTGTTTCCTCGAAGTGCTTGTTGGTGTGGAATGAAGTATTGGGTCTGGCAGGCCGTCCGAGGATTGGCCACACCGACAATAGAAGGGGGAAAACTGACAATGGACGCAGAAAGGCCAATCGCCGAGTTGGGCGTGCTGATTTATTCCGGTGCGCAGATGGCGGCGGTGCATGGATTGACGGACCTGTTCGGGGTGGCGAACCGGATTGCCGCCGAGCATCAGGCGGCGCAGTTACCGTTGTTGCGGGTCAGCCATTGGCAGGTTGATGGCGATCAGGCGCCCGAGCGGGTCTACGACAGTCATCCCGCTGCGGACGGTGCGTTGGTGGCGGTGTTGATCCCGCCGTCGATTGCCGGTTTCTCCGAAGGCCAGGCACCGCAGGGGCTGATTCGCTGGCTGCGACAGCAACACGCCAATGGCGCGACACTCGGCGGGGTTTGTGTGGGGTCGATTCTGTTGGCCGAGAGCGGCCTGCTCGACGGTCGCAGCGCCACCACCCACTGGACCTCGGCCAAAGCCTTCGCCGAGCGTTATCCGGCGATCAAGCTCAAGGCCGACACACCCATTGTTGACGACGGCGACCTGATCACCACCGCCGGGCTGATGGCCTGGTCCGAACTGGGCTTGCGCCTGGTCAACCGTCTGCTGGGGCCAAGCATCGCCACCAGCACCGCGCGGTTTTTGGTGGTGGAACACAGCGACAGCGCGAGTGAATGTGGAAGCAACTTTTCACCCATTCTCAGCCATGGCGACGCCTCGATTCTCAAGGTCCAGCATTGGCTGCAGAGCACCGGAGCGACCGATGTGTCGCTGGCGACGATGGCCGAGCGGGCAGGGCTGGAAGAGCGCACGTTCCTGCGTCGATTTCGCGCCGCAACCGGGCTTAAACCCACCGAGTACTGCCAGCATCTGCGGGTCGGCAAGGCCCGGGAAATGCTCGAGTTCACCAACGGCACCATCGATCATATTGCCTGGACCGTGGGTTATCAGGATCCGAGTGCCTTTCGGGCGACGTTCAAGAAGATTACCGGGTTGGCGCCAAGTGATTACCGGGCACGGTTTGGGGTGACACCCTCAGCTGTGACTCGGTAGCCAGATCTGTGTAAGCCTTCCGGTCGTGCAAAATGCAGGAATCTTGAAGGCTGTCGTGCAGAATCAAACAGGCACGGTGCCATCATTTTTTTTGTAACTGGCTGATTTGAAAAACGTTTGTCTTCGGCCCCCCTTGGCCTGATCTCTGCACCCTTTCAACTACATTCATCAAGCGCAGTTGAAGGGGGACGCATGACCCCAACAAATCGCAAGAAACTGGTGGTCGCCCATTCCGTGCGCCCCGAGGCGCCGTTGCACGAAGTGGAAACCAATCGTGCGCTGGCCCGTTGGCTGGCGCAGATCCTGGGGCTGAAATACGGAGGCAGTTACGACCCCGAACTGCACAACGGTCGAGACCTGTATCTGTTGCCGACCCAGACGCTTGTTGGCGCCGCTGCCGCCCGGCAATTGGGCGTCAAGGGGCCGGAGGATTTGTGGGGCGGTTACGTCGACCATGATTTCATCTGCACCAAAGCCATCAGTCACGGGTTGCGCAACAAAAATGCTCACGCTCCGGAAGGCTGGTCACCGTTGTTTTCCGAACGTGTGCGCAGCGTGGTGCTCGACGGCCTCAGTGTTTTTTCCATGGACGATGCGCGTCCTGCGGCGGAGCATCTGCTCTACAGCGGCCCGATCCGCATCAAGCCTATTCACGCCTGCGCCGGACGCGGTCAGGAAGTGATCAAAAGCCTCGACCAGTTCGATGCCATCCTCACCAGACCCGAGGCCAAAGCGCTGTTCACCGAAGGCGTGGTGCTGGAGCAGGACCTGGACAAAGTGATCACCCACAGCGTCGGGCAGAGCTTTATCGGCGACAAGGTACTGAGTTATTGCGGTGATCAATACTTGACCAAAGACGGTCAGGGCGAGCAGGTTTATGGAGGCTCCAACCTGCTGGTGGTGCGGGGTGACTACGACGATCTGCTCGAACTGGAACTGCCGGACGATGTGCAGCTGGCGATCCGGCAGGCGCAAGTGTTCGACCGTGCCGCGGATGAGGCTTATCCCGGTTTCTACGCCTCGCGGCGCAACTACGACATCGCCCAAGGCGTGGACAGCAACGGCAAGCAGCGCAGCGGTGTACTCGAGCAGTCCTGGCGGATGGGCGGTGCCAGCAGCGCCGAAGTCGCCGCCTTGCAGAGCTTCGTCAACGACCCCGGGATGCGCGCCATTTGCGTGTCGTCGGTCGAGACTTACATCGACCAGCCGCTGCCGGTGGACGCCATCGAGGTGTATCGCGGGCCGGCGCAAAACAGTGACTTTCTTCTCAAGTACGTAACGGTTAAATCCTATGACGGCTAGAAGCGAAACCATTCAAATCGACATCGACGATGAACAGATGATTGGGACCTTTCTCAGTCCAAAATCGAAAGTCCCCGGCGTGCTCTTTGTACACGGTTGGGGCGGCAGTCAGGAGCGGGACCTGGAACGGGCAAAAGGCATCGCCGGTTTGGGTTGCGTGTGCCTGACGTTCGACTTGCGTGGGCATACCGGTGGGACCGGAATTGCGCTGAGTCGAGTCACGCGCGAAGACAACCTGCGCGACTTGCTGGCAGCGTACGATCGCTTGCTCGCGCACCCGGCGCTCGATACATCGGCGATTGCCGTGGTCGGCACCAGTTATGGCGGCTATCTGGCCTCGATCCTGACGTCATTGCGTCCGGTGCGCTGGCTGGCGCTACGGGTGCCGGCGCTGTATCGCGATGATCAATGGCACACGCCCAAACGTGATCTGGACAAGCTCGATTTACGTGATTACCGCCGCACGCTAGTGCGCGCCGACAGCAATCGTGCGCTGCATGCCTGTTCGCAATTCACCGGGGATGTGCTGCTGGTCGAATCAGAAACTGACGACTATGTGCCCCACGCAACCATCATGAGTTACCGCGCGGCCTGTCAGCAGACTCACTCGCTGACCCACCGGATTATCGACGGCGCCGATCACGCCTTGAGCGAGCCTGTTTCGCAACAGGCGTACACCTCGATTCTGGTGGACTGGATCACCGAAATGGTGGTGGGCGAGCGGTTGAGTATTATCCAGTCATCGTAAAAAGATCGCAGCCTCGTTTCACTCGACAGCTCCTACAGGGGATCGCGTAGACCTGTAGGAGCTGTTGAGTGAAACGAGGCTGCGATCTTTTGATCTTGCTTCTAATCCCGGGGCTTTTTCGCGATCCGCAACGACTTGGCCTTGGCTTCCACGATCAGGTACATCACCAGGGTAATCAGTAGCGGCAAGATGAAATAGATCGCCCGATAGGCCAGCAATCCGGCCACCAGGCTGCCTCGGGACACTTCATGTTGCAGCAGCGCCACGAACACCGCTTCCAGCACGCCAAGCCCGGCGGGAATGTGCGTGATGACCCCGGCAATCGCGCTGATCAACAACACCCCAAGCACCAGCGGATAATCCAGCTTGCTCGGCAGCAAGGTGAAAATCACTGCCGCCATCAGCGACCAGTTCAGCGCTCCGAGGGCCAGTTGCAGCACGGCCATGCGCAGGGACGGCAGGTTGATTTCCACCCCGCGTATTGCCCATTCCCGACGCTTGGAAAATTGGCACGCTGCCAGATACCCGGCGCTCACCAGCAGCAACAACACGCCCACACCTTGCAACGCATCAGTGCTCAGCTTCCAGCCTGGCGGCATTCGCACCAGTCCGCTGCTGAACACCGCGCCGGCAATCACCATGTAACCGAACCAGTTGGTCGCCAGGCTCAACCCGAGAATTTTCGCGATGTTGCCCTTGCTCACCCCGAGCCGCGAATACAGCCGATAACGCATGGCAATGCCACCGACCCAGGCACTCAGGTTGAGGTTGAAGGCATAGCTGATAATTCCCACCGGCAGGATCTGCTTCCACGTCAGGTCCTGGCGAATGTAGGTACGGCCGATCAGGTCGAAGCAGGCGTAGACCAGAAAACTCACCAAGGTCAGACCGGACGCGATGATCAGTGTGCGCACCTTGAAATCTGCGAGGTTGTCGAACACTTCATCCCATTCGATGCGCTGGGCAAGCATCGTGAACAGCACGATCAGCGCCAGGAAAAACAGCATGGTCAGCGGCCGTTTCCAGCGGCTCCAGCGGGATTTGGGCGGGGTGTCGGCGTGGGCCGCCGATTGTGTATCAGAGTGGCTCATCTGGTGTCACTCCCGGCGGAATGGGAAAAAGGTTTCAGGCGCGGTTTATGCGCCGGCAGCCAACCGGCCCAGGCCGGGAAGTGCCGCAGAAAGTGAAACACCAGGAAACCGACGGTCATGTGCCAGACCCGCCCGCGCGGGGACTTGTCTGCGGACATGACCTTGCAATGGTTGTTACTCAGGTCTTCGAGGCGCTCGAACAGGTCGCGGTTGAAGGCGCGATCGCGGATCAACACATTGGCTTCCAGGTTCAAGGACAGGCTCAACGGATCGAGGTTGCTCGAACCGACCGTGCTCCAATCTTCATCCACCAGCGCGACTTTGCCGTGCAGCGGACGGTCGCAATATTCGTAAATCTGCACGCCGGATTTGAGCAGGTAGTCATAGGTCATGCGCGCGGCGAGTTTGGCCGCCAGCATATCGGGCTGACCTTGCAGGATCAGTCGCACATCGACGCCACGGCGCGCCGCGTTGCGGATCTCGCGCAGCAAGCGATAGCCCGGAAAGAAGTAGGCGTTAGCGATCACCACCCGGCGCTGGGCACTGCGCAGCACCTGTCGGTAAACCTCTTCGATGTCGGTCGGATGTTCGCCGTTGTCGCGGTACACCAGGCGAACCTGGCCGTCATGACCGGTGAACGCCAGCTCCGAGCGCCGTTGCCTGCGGCGTTGCCACCAGTATTTGGCGCGAGCCGGGCGACCGCATTGCAGCAGGGCGAAATGATGAATGTCGGCCACCGCCGGGCCTTGCACTTCAACGGAATAATCCTGCTTGGCCTCAGGTCCGAAGTCAGCCAGATGGTCGGCCGAAAAGTTGATGCCACCGATGAACGCAATTGTGCCGTCGACCACCACGATCTTGCGGTGCAGGCGGCGGAACCAGTTGGTGCGGATGCCCAGACGTTTGGGCGCCGGGTCGAAAATCTGGATACGCACGCCGGCCTCGCTCAGTGCGGTGAGGTATCCCGTGCTCAGTTCACCGCAGCCAAAGCCATCGAGACTGGCGGTGATTCGCACGCCGCGTTGAGCCGCGGCGATCAGTACTTCCTGCAGCTCATCACCGACCTTGTCCTCAAACACAATGAAGGTTTCCAGCAGGATTTCAGTCTTGGCCTGACGCATGGCCTCGAACACCCGAGGGAAATACGCTTCGCCGTTTTCCAGCAGCTCTACGCGGTTATTGCCTTGCCAGCCATATTCGACGTCGACCACGCCCGGCTCACGGATCGGCGGGGTTGTGGATAAGTGCTCCACGTTGGTTTTATCCATCGATGGGCTGCTCATAGCTCGATCTCCACCGATAGCGGTGCATGGTCGGAAAGGTGTGACCAGGGCCGCGCGGCCAGCACTTGCGGCTGGCTGGCCTTGAGGTTGCGCACGTAGATGCGGTCAAGGCGCAGCGCTGGCAATCGCGCTGGAAAACTGCGCGCCGGTTTGCCGTGGAGTTCGGCGAAAACCTCTCGTAAACCACTGGGTTTGAGCAGTGCGTCGGCGCGCTGGCGCCAGTCGTTGAAGTCACCGGCAACGATCACCGGGGCATCGCTGGGCAGTTCGTCGAGACGCTGGGCCAGCAACTTGAGTTGTTCGGTCCGGTGGGTTTCACGAAGGCCCAGATGCACACAGATGGCATGCACTTCCTGGCCGTCACCGGGCAGGCGCAGCACGCAATGCAGGATGCCGCGGTTCTCGTGACCGCTGATGGAAACGTCGAGGTTGTCGTGGCGAATGATCTGGAATTTCGACAGCAGCGCATTGCCGTGATCGCCCGCCGGATAGACCGCGTTGCGTCCATAGGCGAACTGCGGCCACAGGGTGTCGGCGAGGAATTCGTACTGCGGCATCGCCGGCCAATTGCTGTAGCGCTGGGGGTGATGCTCGTGGGTGCCGTGGACCTCCTGCAAAAACACCACGTCGGCGGACACGCTGCGCACCGCTTCGCGCAACTCCGGCAGGATGAAACGCCGGTTGAGCGCGGTGAACCCCTTGTGCGTGTTGACCGTCAGCACGGTAAAGCGGCGCACGGAGGTGATGATGGGTTGCTGTTCGTCGGTGGTGCCGACCGGTTCGGAAATGCTCATGACAGCACTCCTTCGGCGGCCAGTTCACCGGGACGGGTGGCGAGGTCTTTATCCAGATGAAAGCGCTCCAGCAAGCGGCGGGCATCGAAGGGCGCGCGGACTTTGATGTCGTTGTCGAAGTAGCAAAACACCTCACGGGACTTGCGCGCCTTGGGCTTTTGCCGGGGCGCGATCAGCTGCGGGTCGGGCGGTTGCTGGCCGTGGTACCAGGCCTCGATCCGGTCACCCCAGCGTTTCAGTGCTTCGGGGGTGTAACCGCTGGCGTAGAGTTCTTCGGCACCGTGCAGTCGCAGGTAAACGAAGTCACTGGTGAGGTCTTCGCGGTACGGCCATTTACCGGCGGTGTCGGCGATAACCAGCGCAGCATTGTGGCGCTTGAGCAGGCGGATGAAGGCGGGGTCGACGAAGCTCTCGTTTCTGATTTCTACGGCATGGCGCAAAGGCTTTTTCCCGTAGGCCTTCAGGCTGGCGTGATCGTTCACGTGCGAATCATGCTGGCGGGCGAGGGCGGCGGCCTCTTCGGTGTTGTGCGGCAACTGCTCCAGAAAGCTCTCGAACAGCTCGGCATCGAATTTGAAATTGGGCGGGAATTGCCAGAGGATCGGGCCGAGTTTTTCTTTCAGTTCCAGCACCCCGGACGCAAAGAAATTCGCCAGGGGTTTATGGACGTCCCGCAGTCGCCTGATGTGGGTGATGAAACGGGGGGCCTTGATGCTGAAAACGAAGCCCCTCGGGGTTTCGGCGTACCACTGGGCATAACGTTCGGGCCGTTGCAGGGCGTAAAACGATCCATTGATTTCGATGCTGTTGACCGCCCGTGAGGCGAATTGCAATTCGCGCTTGTGGGTCAGCCCCTTCGGGTAGAAATCCCCCCGCCAGGGCGTGTAGCGCCAGCCTGAAATACCGATGTGGATCGCCGCCATGTCGCCTCCCGTCTAATGGTCTTCGGACTGCCCCTGTCTTTTGATGACTGCGGGGCGGGCGAGAAAGTTTCGACGGGACTACGGACGGTTAATGCTTAACAGACCCACACAAATCAAATGTGGGAGTGAGCCTGCTCGCGATAGCGGACTATCAGTCGATGGAGAGGTTGACTGACACTCCGTCATCGCGAGCAAGCTCGCTCCCACAGGGTTTAGTGTCCGGCGACCACTCGGGTCGAGCCTTCAACCGGTTCGGCATACACCGGGCCCAACCGATCAAGACGACCGCTCCACAGGGTCAGCGCCAACGCGACCAACACCACCAGACCACCAATCCACGCGGTGTGGATCAGGCCCATGTGAGCAACGATCAAGCCGCCACCCCACGCGCCACCGGCGATGCCGAGGTTGAACGCGGCGATGTTCAGGCCCGATGCCACGTCCACCGCATGCGGCGTGTGATGTTCGGCCTGACGCACTACATAAACCTGCAGCCCCGGCACGTTGCCGAACGCAACGGCGCCCCAGACCAGTACGGTGGCCAGGGCCAGCCATGGATTGCCAGCGGTGAACGTCAGTACGAACAACACCGCCGCGAGCAGGGCGAAGATTATTTTCAGGGCGCTGATCGGGCCGCGTTTGTCCGCCAGTTTGCCGCCCCAGATGTTACCGACGGCCACCGAGATGCCGTAGACCAGCAGCACCAGGCTGACGGTGCTGGCGCTGAAGCCGGAAATGTCCTGAAGAATCGGTGCCAGGAAGGTGAACGCAATGAACGAGCCGCCGTAACCGACTGCGGTCATGGCATACACCAGCAACAAACGCGGCTGCTTGAGCACCTGCAATTGCTGCAACAGTGAAGCCGGTTTGCTGTGGGCAATATTTTTCGGCACGTAAAGCAGGCTGCCGATAAACGCGATCACGCCTAGGGCAGACACCGCGAGGAAGGTTTCACGCCAGCCGAAATGCTGGCCAATGAACGTCCCCAGTGGCACGCCGGTGACTAGCGCGACGGTCAGGCCGGTGAACATGATGGCGATCGCGCTGGCGGCTTTCTCTTTCGGCACGAGGCTGGTGGCGATGGTCGAGCCAATCGAGAAAAACACCCCGTGGGCCAGGCCGGTGACGATCCGCGCGATGATCAGCGATTCGTAGCTTGGCGCTTTCCAGGCCAGAAGATTGCCGAGGGTGAACAGCACCATCAGCGACAACAGCAGCATTTTGCGCGGGACTTTGCCGGTGAGGGCGGTCAGCACCGGGGCGCCAATGGCAACGCCCAATGCGTAGAGGCTGACCAACAGGCCGGCGGACGGCAGGCTGACGCCGAGGTCGGCACCGATGGTGGGTAACAGGCCAACGATGACGAACTCGGTCGTCCCGATGGCGAAGGCGCTGAGGGTCAGCGCGAGCAAGGCAATGGGCATGGCTGCAACTCCGGTGGATTGATTGATGGAGCGCAGTGTCGGGGTTTGGGGTGTGTGGAAAAATACAGGGATGGGCATTTGATATTTGCTTTGTGCGCAAAGATCAAAAGCGCCCCCTCACCCTAACCCTCTCCCCAAGGGGCGAGGGGACTGACCGAAGTGTCTTTAGAAATACTGCGACCTGAATATTCGGAGTCGAACTCAGGTTCGGAAAGCCATGGAGATCGGCTCCCTTTCCCCCTCTCCCCTCTGGGGAGAGGGCTGGGGTGAGGGGTGGCCCTTGATTTCACCCAATAACCGAACTTGCCTACACTTTCCCGATCAGTTCCTTACAGACCCTTTTGCAGGAGCGCCGCGTTTGTTCAAGTTCAAGACCGCGATACTACTGGGGGCATTGCTGATTCTGGGCAGCAACGAGCTGGAGGCTGCCGCAATACCGGGTGTGCCGGCCGCCGCCGCGACACCATTGGCACACCCCGAACCGCTGGTACAGGGTGGTTTGCTGGGTGCCATCAGTTCGAGCATTGATCAAGTCCAGGGAAAACTCGATCTCAACGAGGACCTGCTGGACGCCTGGCGTCTGCGTGCAGACCGGGCGGCGGTTGAGGTGGATCAACTGGTCAATCATCCATCGTCCCGTTCGAGCTGGAGCGTGGCGGGGGATTTCCTGCTGTTGTCCGGTGTGTGGATGGGCGTCTTTGCGCTGCTCTGGCTGCTGGGAGGGCTGCTCACCAAACGTCTGTGCCAGAACCGCTTGCTGCTCACTCGCGAGCGCGGTCAGGCCTTGCTGGGTTATGTGTTGCCCTACACGGTTCCGGCGCTGATCAGCCTGCCGCTGACGTTGTATGTCAGCCATTTTCTGCAAGTGTCCGCCGGCCGGGCGCTGGCATTGTGTTTCGCCTATGCCACCAGCAGCGGCATTTTCGCCGCGTCGTTGCTGTTGTCGCTGGTGGTGCTGTTCAACGCCGGCCACAAGCGCCGAGCGGTGCAGATTATTCGTCAGTACAGCCCGCGACCGCTCTTTTTGATGGGCTTCCTCGTGGCCCTGAGCGATGGCTTGACCAGTCCGCAGATCGCCCGTCTGCTCGGCGGCAATCTCACCAGCAGCGTCGCGGTGTTCACCGGGGTGGCGGCCTCGGTCACCTTTGGCATTTTGGTGATCAAGATGCGCCGTCCGGTCGCCCATCTGATCCGCATTTTGCCGTTGCCCCAGCGCCTCAGTCAGCCGGCCTTGCGTGAAATGCTGCGGATCTTTTCCGGGCTCTGGTACTGGCCGATTCTGTTGATGGTGCTGGTGTCGGTGATCAACCTGATCGGCATTGGCGATGACAACCAGAAAGTACTGCGCTGTGCGCTGTTTACCACGGTGTTGCTGATTGCGACGGTGTTTCTCAGCACGTCGCTTCATCACCTGTTCAAGTCGCGCAGTGAGTTGGCCGTGCGTCGCAGCAGTGCCTACAAAGAGCGCTTTCTCAGCCTTTCGCACGCTTTGCTGCGCATCGCCCTGGCGATTGTGTTTATCGATGTCCTGGGGCGCATCTGGGGCGTGTCGCTGTTCGAGTTTGCGGTAAGCAATTCGGTTGGCCGGGCGATCAGTGATTCCCTGAGCCGTATCGGTTTGATTTTCCTGGTGACCTGGATGGTCTGGGTGGTGTTGGACACGGCGATTCAGGAAGCCCTGAAACCACCTGTCAGCAAACGTTCGACGCGCCAGCCCAGCACCCGGATCAAAACCATCCTGCCGCTGCTGCGCAATGCGATCAAAATCATTCTGGTGGTGATCTGCGCGATCACCACCATGGCTAACCTGGGGATCAACGTTGCACCCTTCCTGGCCGGTGCCGGTGTTGTGGGGCTGGCGATCGGTTTCGGTTCCCAGCAGCTGGTGCAGGACGTGATCACCGGGTTGTTCATCATCATCGAAGACACGTTGTCGATTGGCGATTGGGTCGTGCTCGACTCTGGCCACGCCGGCACCGTTGAGGGCCTGACCATCCGCACCTTGCGCCTGCGTGACGGCAAGGGGTTTGTGCACTCGGTGCCGTTCGGTCAGATCAAGGCCGTGACCAATCAATCGCGGCAATTCGCCTATGCATTTTTCTCGGTGCAATTCACCTACGACACCGATGTCGACAAGGCTATCGAGTTGATCCGCGAGGCCGGGGATTCCATTCGCGATGACGCGTTCCTCAAGTACAACCTGCAAGGGCCGCTGGATGTGTTTGGGGTCGACAAGATGGACCTTAACGGCGTGGTGCTGACGGCACAGTTCCGCACCGTGTCGGGGGGGCAATACGCGGTGAGTCGGGCGTTCAATCAGCGTTTGAAAAAGCTTGTGGATAACAGTCCGTGGGTGCATTTCGCGCAGACTTATCCACAGCAGGTCTTGATGCCCAGGCAGGCTGTTGAGCCACCGCAAAGCGATGGGCTTGCATCGGAGCATTCATCGGTGTTCCTGCCGGATCAGCCGCGTACTCAATAATTTTGGTGCGCTTACTGGCCTCATCGCGAGCAGGCCGGTGCTGACAACATCAATGCCGGATCAGTTTGTTGTGCAGCTCGGCAGTTGATTGCTGATCCAGCTCAAGCCAGAAAATCTGCTTGCCGGCAATCTCGGCAGCCGCCGGCAATCCATCGCGATACACCAATCGATTACTCGCCAATGCCGGTACTTTTGCACCCGGTAAAAGCGTCCCGGCGAGGTTAAACGGATCAACTCCGCACACGGCAATCAAACTCCCGTCATGCGGCCGTCGCCGCACCTCGCGCAGTAACGGAATGGCTTCAGGCAACGCAAACTGCTCACCCGCCAAGCCACTGACAAACCGCCCGCCGCGAATCTCGCCGCGAGCTTCCAGCCGATGGAAAGTGCGCAGCAATTCTCGCCAGCTCGGCAGCCAATCCGCTTCACGTTCCAGCAAGCGCCAGAACACCACGCCGTAGCGTCGGAGCAAAGTCATGGCGATATGTTCAAGGGTGTCGGTCGGTGTCGGACGTTTGTTCTCCACAACCGGAGCTTGCGCCCCGCGTCGCAGCAAGGCCCAGCGCCCGGCATCGTCCATCCCGCCGACAAACGCTCCGCGCCCGCGTCGGCTGCTGCGATTCTGGCGTTTGCTGGCGGGAGTAATCAGCGCTCGCAGACCAGCGAAGCTGTCGGCGTTCACCAGTCCGGCACCGACCAATTCCTGCAAGGCGATTTCCAGTTCCGAGCGCAGCAGATGAGCTTCGTGAATCAGCTCATCGAAAAACAACGCGCCGTGTTGGCTCAGGGCTTCGTAGACTTTTTGCGTCTTGGGCGACAGTTCGCTGACCGGCGTCTGCTCGGTCAACCCGCTCCACAACCCGACCTGACTGCGCGGCAATAGCAGAATCGGTGTGCTGCGCAGCGCCGTGCTGGCGCTCTTGTTGCGTGCCGTCAGGCGAGTCCAGACCAGTTTGCCGCTGCGGCACAGGTCATCCAGCCAACTCGCTGAATAGTCTTTGATCCGCGCCGGCAAAATATCGCTGTCCCAGGCCGAAGCGGCGGCGGGGTAGCCTTCGAACTGACCGACTATCGCGGGCAATACTGCGCTGCCCTGACCCTGTGTCGCGGCGGACAGGTGCTGCCAGTCGAACAGGAAACGCATGAAATCCTGCAACGCCACGGGCTCGATTTCCCGCCGCAGACGCTTGACGGTGTAGCGGTGAATCCGCGCCAGCAGGTGCCGCTCGCACCATTCTTCTTCAGTCGTGCCTGGCGTGAATTGGCCACGCAGCACATAGCCTTCGCGTTCCAGTTGCGCCAACGCCTGGGTGACTTGAGTCGCCGGTAAACCGAGCGGTTCGGCAATCGCGTCCAGCGGCAGCGGGCCGAACGCGCCGAGCCGCGCACGAATCACTTCCAGCACCGCTTCGTCCGGCGCCCAGACTTCATCGAACCCGGACAACGCCTCCAACGGTGGCTGCAAAATCGCTTGTGGATAAATCGCTTGCAGGCAGGTCAGCCGCTCCAGTGCCAACCACAGCGCTTGCCCGGTATTGACTGGCAAGCGGCTGGCGCGACCGCTGTCGGCCAGGGTGTTCAGCCAGTCAAGCCAGTCTGGATGGGCCTGGGCCTCGACGTCGGTGATGCACGCGAGGCTCATCAACGCTTCATGCATTTCATCGATGCCGGTGGGCGTTGGCCAGGCTTCCTCGCGCACGGCTTGAATCGCGTCCGCGTCCAGCGCACCGAGGTCGTCGGTGGACTGCGGATCGCTCCAGCGGCGGTTGAGTACCGCTTGAGTGCGGCGCTCTTCCAGCGGCGCATCGTCGAGAAAGGTGTAGGGCCGGGCGCTGAGAATTTCCGCTGCCAGCGGCGAGGGGGCCGGCAGGTCGCGGCTGATCAAACGGATGTCGCCACGTTCCATGCGCCGCAATAACGCCAGCCAGCCTTCGCTGTCCATGGCCTCGTGCAGGCAATCGTCGAGGGTTTGTTCCACCAGTGGATGGTCGGGAATTTCCCGTTCGCCCGCGAGGTTTTCCACGCAGGCAATCTGATCGGGAAATACGCTGGCGATCAGGTCTTCGCTTTTCATCCGCTGGATCTGCGGCGGGACTTTGCGGCCGCCACTGTAGCGCGGCAGCGCCAGAGCGACCCCGGCATTCCAGCGCCAGCGCACGCCGAACAGCGGCGCGTCGAGCACGGCTTGAACCAGGGTGTGCTCGGCGCTGTTGCTATGCAAATAGCGCCAAACGTCATCGAGTTCAAAACTGTGGCTGGTGGACAGCGAGAGGACGATGGCGTCTTCGCTGGCGGCGGCCTGCAATTCGAAGTTGAAGGTGCGGCAAAAACGCTTGCGCAGGGCCAGGCCCCAGGCACGGTTGATGCGGCTACCGAAAGGCGTGTGGATGATCAATTGCGTGCCGCCGGACTCGTCGAAAAACCGCTCCATCAGCAGCGTGTCTTGTGACGGCAGGGCTCCCAGCGTCAGGCGCGCACGGGCCAGGTAATCGACCAATTGTTCGGCACTGGCGAGGTTCAGACCGAGGGTGTCGGTCAGCCAGTCGGTCGCGGGCTGCAAGTGACCGGGTGTGGCGCCGAGCAGTTCATCGAGTTGCGCTTGCAGGCGGGCCACGGCGAACGACAGTTCAGCGCTGCGTCCCGGCGCCTCGCCGAGCCAGAATGGAATGGTCGGCGGTTGGCCCTGAGCGTCTTCGACCCGGACCTTGCCAGTTTCGACCCGCAGGATTCGGTAGGAGGTGTTGCCCAGCTGGAAGACATCCCCGGCGATGCTTTCCACCGCAAAGTCTTCGTTGACGCTGCCGATGTTCAGCCCTTGGGGTTCGAGTAAAACGCTGTAGTCGGCGTTGTCCGGGATCGTCCCGCCGCTGGTCACGGCCGTCAGTTTTGCGCCCCGGCGCCCGCGCAGGGTGCGGGTCACGGCGTCTCGGTGCAGGTAAGCGCTGCGGATGCCCAGGCGACCGTTGTAGCCTTCGGCGAGCATCTGCAGCAACGCTTGATAGTGTTTGTCGTCGAGTTCGCGGTAGGGCGAGGCGTTGCGGAACATCTCCAGCAGCGCCTGCTCTTGCCATTCCTGGCAACTGACCTCGGCGATGATCTGCTGGGCCAGCACGTCCAGCGGTGCCTTGGGAATCAGCAAGGTGTCGAGTTCGCCGCGCCGCACGCAGTCGAGCAGAGCGGCGCATTCGATCAGGTCGTCGCGGGTGGTGGCGAACAAACGGCCCTTGGGCGTACCGCCGACCTGGTGCCCGGAGCGGCCGACCCGTTGCAGAAACCCGGCAATCGAACGCGGCGAGGCAATCTGGCAGACCAGGTCTACATCGCCGATATCGATCCCCAGTTCCAGGGACGCCGTGGCAATCAGCACTTGCAGTTCGCCGCGCTTGAGCCGCTGTTCGGCGTCGAGACGAAACTCCTTGGCCAGACTGCCGTGGTGGGCGGCCACCGCCTCCTTGCCGAGACGTTCGCTCAAGTGACGGCTCAGGCGTTCGGCGAGGCGTCGGGTGTTGACGAAAATCAGCGTGGTGCGGTGTTCGCGGGCGAGGGCGGCGAGGCGGTCGTAGACCAATTCCCAGATGTCGTTGGCCATCACCGCCGACAACGGCACGGGCGGCACTTCGATGTCCAGATCCCGCGGGCGGGCGTGGCCGATGTCGATGATTTCGCACTCGCGATCACGGCCCACCAGAAATTGCGAGACGGCCTCAATGGGTTTTTGCGTTGCAGACAGGCCAATCCGCATTAGCGGTTGCGCGCACAACGCTTGCAGTCGCTCGAGGCTCAGGGCCAGGTGACTGCCGCGCTTGCTGGCGGCGATCGCGTGAATTTCGTCGACGATCACCGTGCGGGCGGTACTGAGCATTTGTCGGCCGGAGTCGGAACCGAGCAGCACGTAAAGGGATTCCGGGGTGGTCACCAGGATATGCGGCGCGGTCTTGCGCATCGCCGAGCGGTCTTTTTGCGGCGTATCGCCGGTGCGTACGGCGGTGTTGATCTGCAATTGCGGCAGGCCCATGGCGCGTAACTGCTCGGTGATGCCGGCCAGCGGGTCTTGCAGGTTGATCTGGATGTCGTTGGACAAGGCCTTTAGCGGCGAAACGTAGACCACCAGGGTTTCATCCGGCAGATGGCCGTCGTTGGCCATTGCGCGGTGGACCAGGTCATCGATGACCGCGAGGAACGCGGTGAGGGTCTTGCCAGAGCCCGTGGGCGCGGCGACCAGTGTCGAACGGTGCTGGCGGATCAACGGCCACGCCCGGGCCTGGGCGGCGGTGACCGTCGGGAAGGTGCTGCTGAACCAGGCGCTGACGGCGGGGTGGAAGCCTGACAGGGCGCTGTCCGTCGGGATTGGCAGATTCATGTCCTGATTTATGCGGGCGAGTCGGGGAAGTTGCAAGTACCGCTCGGGATCTGCGTCGTTGCTGAGGGCCCTATCGCGAGCAAGGGATCTTCTGCGTACACAAAACCAGTGTGGGAGCGAGCTTGCTCGCGATAGGGCCGAAACAGGCGCCGCCGTTCTCAGGTATCTACACTTTACGGATGACGGTTGCGCACTAAACCCGCAAAATGCAACGATTCCGGCAACTATCGACGGCATCGCCCGCGAGCGGTGTCGATAAAGCCATTGTTTCAATCAGACTGGGCCTGCTGACTCTATGCGAATGCGCCTTATGTTACTGGGCGGCGGAAATGCCCTTGGGCAGGCGCTGATTCGCCTCGGTGCGGAGGAAGACATCGGCTTCCTCGCCCCCCGCCCACCGCAAGACGGCTGGGACGCCGCAACCCTGACGCAACTGCTCGACGACACCCGTCCAGACGCGTTGATCAATCTCGCCTATTACTTCGACTGGTTTCAGGCGGAGACAGTCAGCGAACAGCGTCTGGCCGGGCAGGAGCGGGCGATCGAGCGTCTGGCCGAACTGTGCCAGCATCACAACATCGTGCTGTTGCAACCGTCGAGCTATCGCGTGTTCGATGGCTCCCGGGCGACGGCGTACAGCGAAAAAGACGAACCGGTGCCCTTGGGCCTGCGCGGTCAGGCCTTGTGGCGGATCGAACAAAGCGTGCGCGCCACCTGCCCGCAACACGTGTTGCTGCGATTCGGCTGGCTGCTGGATGACAGCCCCGACGGCACCCTCGGGCGTTTCCTCGGCCGCGCCGAACTGCCTGAAGAATTGCTGATGGCCGACGACCGTCGGGGCAATCCGACGCCGGTGGATGACGCTGCCCGGGTGATCATCTCGGTCCTCAAGCAACTCGATTGCTCGGCGCCGCTGTGGGGCACCTACCATTACGCCGGGCATGAGGCGACCACGCCGCTGGCGCTTGGGCAGGCGATCCTCACCGAAGCACGTGCTCTGCATCCGCTGGCCATCGAAGCACCGACCGCCCAGGCTCACGCCGCGCGACCGGACGCCGCCGAAGAGCCGCAACACGCGGTGCTGGCCTGCAAGAAAATTCTGCACACTTTCGGGATCAAGCCCCGCGCCTGGCGTGCGGCACTCCCGGGCTTACTGGATAGGTTTTATCGCCATGGTTGACGGCCCTGTTTTAATCACCGGCGGCGCCGGCTTCATTGGCTCGCACCTCACCGATGCCTTACTCGCCAAGGGCCATTCGGTGCGCATTCTCGATGACCTCTCCACCGGCAAACGCAGCAACCTGCCGCTGGACAATCCAGGCGTCGAACTGATCGTGGGCGATGTCGCCGATGCCGCGCTTGTAGCGCAGGCGATGCTCGGTTGCAGCGCTGTGGCGCACCTGGCCGCAGTGGCCTCGGTGCAGGCGTCGGTGGATGATCCGGTGAAGACTCACCAGAGCAACTTCATTGGCTCGCTGAATGTCTGCGAAGCCATGCGCCAGACTGGCGTCAAACGCGTGCTGTACGCGTCCAGCGCAGCGGTCTACGGCAACAATGGCGAAGGCGAGTCGATCGACGAAGACACACCCAAGGCACCGTTGACGCCCTACGCTTCAGACAAGTTGGCGAGCGAGCACTACTTTGATTTCTACCGTCGCCAGCATGGTCTGGAGCCGGTGGTGTTCCGCTTCTTCAACATCTTCGGCCCGCGCCAGGATCCGTCCTCGCCGTACTCCGGGGTGATCAGCATTTTCAGCGAGCGTGCGCAGAAGGGCCTGCCGATCACTGTGTTCGGCGATGGTGAGCAGACTCGCGATTTCGTCTACGTCGAAGACCTGGTCGACTTGCTGGTGCAAGCGATCGAGAAACCGCAGGTCGAAGTCGGCGCGGTCAACGTCGGCTGGAACCAGGCCACGACCCTCAAGCAAATGCTTGAAGCCCTTGAAGCGGTGGTCGGTCAATTGCCGCCGGTGAGCTATGGCCCGGCGCGCTCCGGTGACATCCGCCACTCGCGAGCGAACAATCAGCGTTTGCTGGAGCGCTTTACCTACCCGCAGCAGACACCGATGCGTGTCGGCCTGGCGCGGTTGTTGGGGCGCTGAGGTTTACGCAGTCATGAAAAAGGCGCCTTTCGAGGCGCCTTTTTTTGTGCGGCAATATTAGAACTTGTAACCCAGACCAACCATGTAGATGAACGGGTCTACGTCCACATCGACCTTGGCGCGAGTGCCCTGTGCCACAGCGTTATTTTGCACGGTCGCGGTGGTGTCGATGTCGATGTAGCGCACCTGGGCGTTGATCATGATGCTGTCGGTCAGCATGTAGTCGGCGCCGACCTGGAACGCCATGCCCCAGGAGTTATCCGCCTTGAAATTGCTGAAGCCGTTGGCGCTGGCTTCGCTGCCAACGTGCTCGTCGTAGATCCAGGTGTAGTTGATACCGGCACCGACATACGGCTGGAACGCGGACTTCCCGTCCAGTGGGTAATACACAATGCTCAGCGTCGGTGGCAGGTGTTTCAGCGTACCGAGTTTGCCATTGGCCGCGCCGAGGGCGGTGCCTTTGATCTTCACGTCATGCTCGAACGGCGAGGCCGCCAGCAACTCGATCCCCCAGTGGCTGTTGAGCATGTAAGCGAAGTTCAGACCCAGTTGCGTGTCGCTGCTCATGGTGGCCTTGCCACCCAGATCGGCACCCTTCAGCGGACCTTGATCAACCTTGACGCTGGAGCTGTCGGCTTTCGGGTTGACGGTGATTGCACCGGCACGAACGATGATATCGCCGGCTTCGTGGGCGTAGGCTAACGGTGCTGCGAGCGCGAGGGCAAACAGCGAAGCGCTGAGCAAGGACTTGTGCATGGAGGGCTCCAAAGGACGTTAAAAATTTTTGATGTCCAATGGTACGGAGCTGTCTGATACGGTCTTTTGACTCAGCTCAATGAAACAGTGATGGCCCTGTTTTTTGTGGAACCTTTGAGGGCCCCATCGCGAGCAGGCTCGCTCCCACATTTGGAATGCGTTCCCCTGTGGGAGCGAGCTTGCTCGCGATGGCTATCTAACAAGCAACCCACAACTACCGGTTTCACTCCGGCAATTCATACACATAAATCTTGTCCGCCTGCATCTGATACCCGGCATCCGCCAACTCGCTGGTCGATGCTTTAACCTGCAATGCCCCTTCGATCCAGTACGGCTGATACAACTCATCAAGCTTCACACCCACCTCGCTTTTGACATGCACGATCTGGTTCGACGGCGGTGGCGGCACGTGGATGCAGGCGCCGAAATAAGGCACCAGCAGAAACTCCGTGGTGCGACCTTCTTCACTCACTTCCAGCGGCACGATGTAGCCCGGTAAACGAATGTTCTGACCGTCGAGGCTTTTCACCACCGGTGCATTGGGCATGTCTTGCTTGGCCGCGGGTGCCGACTCGGCGGCCAACGCGTTGCCCATCTGCGACAGGTCGTGCAGCGGTGTCATGTTCGGCACTTCCGGTGCAGCGTCCGGCGGGATCATTTCCGACCAGGTCAGGTCTTTCGGCTCGGCCGCCCACAGGGGCAAGGCGACCAGCATCAACAGCGCAAGCACAGCGCGGGGCATGTTCAACGTCCTCATAAACGGATCGACAGGCCATCGGCCAAAGATTGGCGATACGCGCGCCAGGCCGGCACACTGCCCATCAGCAACGCGGCGATCAGGATGCCACCGAGCAGCGTCCATTCATATTCGCTCGGCCAGGCCAGCGGCAGGTACAAGCCGTAATTCGCTTGCACATAACCTTGGGCCAAGGCGATGCCCACATACAACAGCGCCACACCGGCAATCACCCCCGACAGCGCCAAGGCAAACGCCTCCAGCACCAGCAAGGTTGCGATGTGCCACGGGCGGGCACCCACCGAACGCAGAATCGCCATCTCCCGACGGCGCTCGTTGAGACTGGTGAGGATCGCCGTGAGCATGCCGATCAACCCGGTCAGCACCACGAACAGCGAGACCACGAACAAGGCTTTTTCCGCCGTGCTCATCAAACTCCACAGCTCTTGCAGCGCCACGCCCGGCAGGATCGCCAGCATCGGCTCACCCCGAAACTCATTGATCTCACGCTGTAGCGCGAAGGTCGAAATCTTGCTGTTGAGGCCGAGCATGAACGCGGTGATCGCTTGCGGCGTGAGGTCCATGTTGCGCGCCTGATCGGCACTGATCCGACCGTTGCCGCGCGCCGGCACACCGTTATGCCAGTCGATGTGAATCGCTTCCATGCCGCCGAGGCTGATGTGCAACGTGCGGTCCACCGGGGTGCCGGTGCGTTTGAGAATGCCGACCACGGTGAACGGTTTGTCGTCGTGCTTGACCAGGCTGATCACTGCCACGCCGTGGGCCAGCACCAGTTTGTCGCCGAGTTTGTAATGCAGCGCATCGGCCACTTCGGCGCCGAGTACCACTTCGAAAGGGTCGGTGGCGAACGCGCGGCCGTCGGCCAGTTCCAGGTGTTGTTGATGGCCGTACTGGTAATGCTCGAAGTACGCCTCGGTGGTGCCCATCACTCGATAACCGCGATGGGAGTCGCCGAGGGACATCGGGATTGCCCACTTCACTTTCGGGTTGTTGGCGAAGTGCTCGAAGCTGTCCCAACGGATGTTGTTGGTGGCGTTGCCGATGCGGAACACCGAATACAGCAGCAGGTTCACCGAACCGGAACGTGCGCCGACGATCAGGTCGGTACCGCTGATGGTGCTGGCGAAACTGGCCTTGGCTTCGGTGCGCACCCGTTCCACGGCCAACAGCAGGCAGACCGACAGGGCAATGGCGAACGCGGTGAGGATCGCGGTGAAGCGGCGGTTAGCCAGGCTGGCCATGGCTAGACGAAACAAATACATCTCAGACCTCGGACGGGGTGGCGGCGCGATTGAGATCGGCCAGCGACAAGTGGCGATCGAACAGCGGTGCGAGGCTTTGGTCATGACTGACAAACAGCAGGCTCGACCCGGCTTCGCGGCATTCGGCGAACAGCAAGCGAAGGAAGTTCTCGCGGGCGTCGTAATCCAGGGCCGAAGTCGGTTCGTCGGCGATTACCAATTCAGGCTGACCGATCAACGCGCGCGCAGCGGCAACCCGTTGCTGCTGGCCGATGGACAGCGAATCGGCGCGGCGACTTAGGATGCTTTCATCCTTCAGACCCAAGTGGGCGAGCAGGGTGGCCGCCGCCTGATCGACGCTGCCGTGGCGCTGTTTCGCTCGTTCGGCGCGCAGCTTGGAGAAGTGGCAGGGCAGCTCGACGTTCTCGCGCACCGAGAGAAACGGCAGCAAGTTGAACTGCTGGAAGATGTAGCCGGTGTGATCGACCCGGAAGCGGTCGCGAGCGCCGGCACCGAGGTCGGTCAGTTCCTGGCCCAGCAATCGGATGCTGCCGCGATCGGGCTTCTGCACACCGCCGAGCAGGCCGAGCAGGGTGGTCTTGCCGCTGCCGCTGGGGCCTTTGAGGAACAGGGTTTCGCCGGGTTCCAGGCGAAACGCCGGGATATCCAGCAGCGGCGGATGACCGGGCCAGCTGAAGCCCAGGTCGGACAGTTCGATGAGTGCTTGGGTCATTTAACCAGTTTCATGAATGTTGATGACCTGTAGGAGCTGTCGAGTGCAACGAGGCTGCGATCTTTTGATCTTGATCTTTAAAGTCAAAAGATCGCAGCCTCGTTGCACTCGACAGCTCCTACAGGGGATCGGGGTGGGTCAGAATTTCAGGGCGGCAGCCTTGGCCGTCACTTCTACACCTTGCTGCCCGCTCGGGCTGATCAGTTGTACCTGAATCTTCTGGGTCGCCGGGAAGGTGTTGAAGATGTTTGCCAGGTCCAGGTTTTTCAGCGCGCCGGGTGCCGAGCAGCTGAATTGATAATGCGCGTGGATTTCGCTGTGGTCGTGGTGATGCTCGCCCTTGGCATCTTCGTCGTGATCATCATCGGCATCCGGCTTGTCGCCGAACAACGGGCTTTCCAGTTCCTGAGTCGCAATCACGCAACCGGCGGCTTTCGGCAGGTTGAACAGCACCAGCGGTTTCTCTAGCTGCGCACGAACGGCGGCGACTTTGGCTTTGTCGGCGTCGGTGGTGGCGGCGTGTTCGAAACCCACCAGGTTCATCGCCGGGCTTTCCAGCTCCAGCTCCAGGGTCTGACCATCCAATGCTGCGTTCAGGCGACCGACGCCATGTTCGTGGGCGCTGAGGCTGCCGTGCTCATGATCATGTTCATCAGCGGCGTGGGCGACGGCCAGCGGCAACAGGGCAAACGGCAGAGCGAGAAGCAGACGGCGCATGGCGGGTCTCCGAAAAGTAAAATGAAGAGTTTGTTATGTAATCTTATAACGTAAGTGCCGAGAGTTTGACCGCCTGCTTGGCGTTGCACAAGTCCCATGGGAGCATGCAAGTCAGAAATGTGCAGGGGCAGACTTATGTTGCGTATACGCGGAAGCATTGGCGACTGGCCGGTGGATTTGACGCTGGAGATGGATGACGGCGACTGGGCACGGCTCGGTGCGCAGTTGCAGGTGATGAAACCGGAGGCCAGTACAGCGCCGGCAAAACCGATCAATCAGGATGATGCGCTGTGGCAGATCGCCAAGGACTTACTGCGCAAGGCCGGGCAATTGAGCGGGCCGGATTTGCTGGATCAGTTGGAAGGACTGACCGGCAGTGCGGCATCGGGCAAACGCTTGCTGGTGCGTTTGCGTCACTGCTCTGATGTGCAGGTGACGAGCGGCGGGGATACGCCGCTCTACAGCTGGATCGAGTAAATCGCAAAGATCGCAGCCTCGCTTCGCTCGACAGCTCCTACAGGGAAACAAGATCCCATGTAGGAGCTGTCGAGTGAAACGAGGCTGCGATCTTTTGATCTTTCAATAAAGAGCAGCAAACAACTTGCGGCGGTACGTGGTCACCAGTGGGTGATCGTTGCCCAGCAGTTCGAACACCTGCAGCAAGGTCTTGTGCGGCAAGCCTTCGCTGTAACTGCGATTGCGTACGAACAGCTTGAGCAACGCATCCAGCGCCGCGTCGTACTGCTGGCGGGCCAGTTGCTGGATCGCCAGTTGATAAACCGCTTCATCGTCCTGCGGATTTTTCGCCAGGCGCGCTTTCAGGTCTGCCGCATCCGGCAAATCCTTGGCCTGGCCGAGAAACTGGATCTGCGCCTTGGCGCCGGCCAGGGCGGCCTTGTGCTCATCGCTCGTGACCGCATCGAGCACGATTTGCGCTTCGCCCAACTCGCCACGTTCGGTCAGGCAGCGAGCGTAGAGAATCAGCGCCTTGGCATTGGTGTTGTCTTCGCCCAGCAACACTTTCAGTGTGGCTTCGGCGTCGGCAAAGCGGTTGTCATCAAACAGCGCCTGAGCCTGTTCGAACGGATCGGCAGCAGCCGGTGGCGGCATTTGCACGTGAGGCTCAAGCATCGCGCGCACCGCAGATTCCGGTTGTGCTCCGGCGAAACCATCCACCGGCTGACCGTCCTTGAACAGCACCACCGTCGGCAGGCTGCGAATACCGAAGCGCGAAACGATGTCCGGCTCGACGTCGCAGTTGACCTTGGCCAGCAGCAACTCGCCCTGATAGCTCTCGGCGATGGTTTGCAGCATCGGCATCAAGGCCTTGCACGGCGCACACCATTCGGCCCAGAAATCCACCAGCACTGGTTTGTGGAAAGAGTTTTCGATCACCGACTGCTCGAAATCGGCAGTCGTGGCGTCGAAGATGTACGGCGTTTCCTGACTCATGGGGGATCTCGTAAAAGCGTGAATGGGGCAACTATAAGGCTAGCCGCGCCGCGCGTGGTAGAGGCTCACATGCCGAAACTCTTCGGGTTCGGCCAGATCCGGCAATGTCATCGCTTCCAGCATCTCGATGCGTTGATACAACGGGTGGCGAAAATCCCTTACACGTGAATCCGCCACCAGTGCTTGCTGGCCGCGACTCAGGAATTCATCGAGCAACGGCAGATTCGCCCGGTCGTACAGCACGTCGGCCACCAGAATCAGATCAAAGCGATCCGCCTCGGCGAAAAAGTCCGTTGAGTAGTTGAGGTGTACGTCATTGAGTTCGGCATTCGCCCGACAGGCAGCAATCGCCAGCGGGTCGAGGTCACAGGCCACCACTTCGAGCGCTCCGGCCTTGACTGCCGCGATCCCCGCCACCCCGGAACCGGCGCCGAAATCCAGCACCCGTTTGCCCTCGACCCAGTGCGGGTTCTGGGCGAGATAACGGGCGACCGCCAGGCCGCTGGCCCAGCAGAAACTCCAATAAGGCGGCTCATGCAGAATCCGCCGGGTTTCTTCCGGGCTGAACGCGCGGTCCATGTTGTCGCCGTCGATCAGCCAAAGCTTCAGGTCGGTGTCCGGCAATTCACAGGCAACAAGCTGTGCGTCACCGAGCAGTTCGCCTAACGCCTGTTGCAGGTCGAACGGTGCAATCATGGCGCTTTGACGAATTGCAGCTGACCCAACACTTGCGTCGTTGGCTGGCTGATGACTTGCGATGGCAGATGCAAAATCAGCTGGCCGGACTGGCTGGCGCGGCCGCGCAGTTCAACGCGGGCACCGACCGGGAAGGATTCCGGGTTGAAACGCAGGTGAAACGGCAGAACCTGATTGGTGCCAATCAGGCTGGAACTGGCCAGCAATTGTTGCGGACGGTCCTTGTCGTCGATCACCAGCAGCGCCAGCTCGACTTCGGCACCGGCCGGCACGCCTTGCAGGGTGCCGCTCAATTCACGCTGATAAGCGGGCAGCGGGCCAAGATTGGCTGACTCCCTGGCTTTCTTCTGTGCCTGTTGCGGCGCGGGGCCTGGCGTCGGCGGCTGGGGCTTGGGCGCATCGCTGCTGCAGGCCACCAGCAGGCTGAAAAGACTGAGCAAAACGAGCGGTCTTAGGGACATTTTCGGCTCCAGCAAGGTGAAATCCATGGATCTAGCTCTATAGCCCGTCTGTATACCGCAAACCCTATGGCTTGTCTTGCCACGGGGATGCGCTACCATGGCCCTCCCTTTTTTTGTTGCCTGCCACCATGCACTGTCCCTTCTGCGGTGCCAACGACACCAAGGTCATCGACTCGCGTCTGGTCGCCGAGGGCGAACAGGTGCGCCGCCGGCGTGAATGCCTGGCCTGCGGCGAGCGTTTCACGACGTTCGAGACCGCCGAACTGGTGTTGCCGCGCCTGATCAAAACCGACGGCAGCCGCCAGCCGTTCGACGAAGAAAAACTCCGCGCCGGCATGCAGCGTGCGCTCGAGAAGCGCCCGGTGAGTGTCGAACGCCTGGAATCGTCGTTGGTGCACATCAAACATAAACTGCGCGCCACCGGTGAGCGAGAGGTTAAATCCCTTGTCGTCGGTGAACTGGTGATGGCCGAGCTGCAAAAGCTCGACGAAGTCGCCTACATTCGTTTCGCCTCCGTGTATCGGCGCTTCCAGGACCTCAACGAGTTCCGCGAAGAGATCGATCGCCTGGCCCGTGAGCCGGTGAAAGAATGACCACCTCTGTAGAACAAGCCATCTTCGACGCCCATTACATGGCCCGTGCCCTGGAACTGGCGCGCAAAGGTCATTACACGACACACCCCAACCCTCGGGTTGGCTGCGTGATCGTGCGTGACGGGCAAATTGTCGGCGAAGGCTGGCACGTGCGCACCGGCGAACCCCACGCCGAAGTCCACGCCCTGCGCGCCGCCGGCGATAAGGCTCGAGGCGCCACCGCTTACGTGACCCTCGAACCTTGTAGTCACCACGGACATACGCCGCCCTGCGCCGATGCGCTGGTACATGCCGGTGTGGCTCGGGTAGTGGCGGCGATGCAAGACCCGAATCCGTCGGTTGCCGGTCGTGGCATGCAGCGCCTGGCCCAGGCCGGCATCGCTACCGAAAGTGGTGTGCTGGAAGGCGAAGCGCGCAAGCTTAATGAAGGTTTCCTCAAGCGCATGGAGCACGGCTTGCCGTTCGTGCGGGTCAAGTTGGCCATGAGCCTCGACGGCCGTACGGCGATGGAAAGCGGTGAAAGCCAATGGATCACCGGTCCTGCGGCGCGTTCGGCGGTACAACGCCTGCGCGCCCAGGCCAGCGTGGTACTGACTGGCGCCGACACGGTGCTGGCAGACAACGCCCGTCTCACCGTGCGTGCCGATGAGCTGGGCCTGGATCCTGAGCAAACTGCCCTGGCCATGAGCCGTCCGCCGCTGCGTGTGTTGATCGACGGTCGTCTGCGAGTGCCGCTGGATGCACCGTTCTTCAAGGCTGGCCCGGCGCTGGTCGCCACGTGCATGGCGATCGAAGAGCAATACGCCAACGGTCCGGAATGCCTGATCGTGGCGGGCGAGGACGGCTTGGTCGACCTGCGCAAACTGCTGGTCGAACTCGCCGCCCGTGGGGTCAACGAAGTGCTGGTCGAAGCGGGACCGCGTCTGGCCGGGGCTTTCGCTCAGCAAGGGCTGGTCGACGAATTCCAGATTTTTATCGCGGGCAAGTTTTTAGGTTCGTCTGCGCGTCCGTTGCTGGATTGGCCGCTCGCGCAAATGAAGGATGCGCCTGAACTCAAAATCACCGAAATTCGCGCGGTTGGCGATGACTGGCGAGTCATCGCCATTCCTGTGCCAGCAGCGAGCGTATAATTCCCGGCCTGCGCCAAGCGAAGGTCTTGTTCTCGAGGAGGACTCCATGTTTACCGGCATCATCGAATCCATCGGCAGTATTCGTGCATTGACCCCAAAAGGCGGAGATGTGCGGGTACACGTAGAAACCGGCAAGCTCGACCTGAGCGACGTCAAACTGGGCGACAGCATCGCGGTCAACGGCGTGTGCCTGACCGCGGTTGAATTGCCAGGCAACGGCTTTGCGGCGGACGTCAGCCGCGAAACCCTCGACTGCACCGCGATGAACGACCTGAAAAGCGGCAGTCCGGTGAACCTGGAAAAAGCCCTGACACCGACCACTCGCCTCGGCGGGCATCTGGTCAGCGGCCACGTCGATGGCGTGGGCGAAGTGGTTGCCCGTACCGAGAATGCTCGCGCGGTGGAGTTCCGCATCCGCGCCCCGAAAGAGCTGGCCAAGTACATCGCCCATAAAGGCTCGATCACCGTCGACGGCACCAGCCTGACCGTGAACGCGGTCGATGGCGCCGAGTTCCTGCTGACGATCATTCCGCACACCCTGAGCGAAACCATCATGGCGTCTTACCAGCCAGGTCGCCGGGTGAATCTTGAAGTTGACTTGCTGGCACGTTATCTGGAACGCCTGTTACTAGGTGACAAGGCCGCAGAGCCTACGTCCAGTAACATCACCGAAAGCTTTCTGGCCGAGAACGGCTACCTCAAATCCTGACCCAAGGGGGTGCCTTGTGGCGCTCAATAGCATCGAAGAACTGGTTGAAGACATCCGCCAAGGCAAGATGGTCATCCTCATGGATGACGAAGATCGCGAGAACGAAGGCGACTTGATCATGGCCGCCGAGTGCTGCCAGCCAGAACACATCAACTTCATGGCCAAGCACGCCCGTGGCCTGATCTGCATGCCGATGAGCCGCGAGCGCTGCGAACTGCTGAAGCTGCCTTTGATGGCGCCCCGTAACGGTTCCGGTTTCGGCACCAAGTTCACCGTGTCCATCGAGGCGGCCACCGGCGTGACCACCGGCATTTCCGCCGCTGACCGTGCGCGTACCGTGCAGGCCGCTGCCGCGAAAGACGCCAAGGCTGAAGACATCGTCAGCCCCGGCCACATCTTCCCGCTGATGGCCCAGGCTGGCGGCACCCTCGCTCGCGCCGGCCACACCGAAGCGGCGTGCGACCTGGCGCGCATGGCCGGTTTCGAGCCGAGCGGCGTGATCTGCGAAGTGATGAACGACGACGGCACCATGTCCCGCCGCGCGGAACTGGAAGCGTTTGCTGCCGAACACAACATCAAGATCGGCACCATCGCCGACCTGATTCACTACCGGATGATCCACGAACGTACCGTTCAGCGGATTGCCGAGCAGCCGCTGGACAGCGAACTGGGCCAATTCAACCTGGTGACCTATCGTGATTCCGTGGAAGGCGATGTGCACATGGCCCTGACTCTGGGCACCGTGTGCGCCGAAGAGCCGACCCTGGTTCGGGTGCACAACATGGACCCGTTGCGCGACCTGTTGATGGTCAAGCAACCTGGTCGCTGGAGCCTGCGCGCCGCGATGGCTGCGGTTGCCGAGGCTGGCAGCGGTGTCGTGCTGTTGCTCGGTCACCCGCTCGATGGCGACGTGTTGCTGGCGCATATCCGCGAAACCGCGGAGCACGTACCGGCGAAAAAACCGACCACCTACAGCATCGTCGGTGCCGGTTCGCAGATCCTTCGGGACCTGGGCGTGCGTAAAATGCGCCTGATGAGTGCGCCAATGAAATTTAATGCGATATCCGGTTTCGATCTGGAAGTTGTAGAATACGTGCCCTCCGAATAATGACCGGTTGTTTCCAGTCCTTGATTCGCGGTTAACACATCACTGAGGGACGCGTAGAAAACGCGTCCCGGCTCTTTAAGAGATCTAACGAATGACCCTGAAGACCATCGAAGGTACCTTCATCGCCCCTAAAGGCCGCTACGCTTTGGTAGTAGGCCGTTTCAACAGCTTCGTCGTTGAAAGTCTGGTCAGCGGTGCAGTTGATGCCCTGGTTCGCCACGGCGTGAGCGAAAGCGACATCACCATCATCCGCGCACCTGGCGCCTTCGAAATCCCGCTGGTTGCGCAGAAAGTCGCTCAGAAGGGCGAATACGCGGCAATCATCGCCCTGGGCGCGGTCATTCGTGGCGGTACTCCGCACTTCGAATACGTGGCTGGCGAATGCACCAAGGGCCTGTCCCAGGTGTCCATGGAGTTCGGCGTTCCAGTCGCATTTGGCGTGCTGACCGTTGATTCCATCGAGCAAGCCATCGAACGTTCCGGCACCAAGGCCGGTAACAAAGGTGCTGAAGCTGCCCTGTCCGCTCTGGAAATGGTCAGCCTGCTGGCGCAGTTGGAGGCCAAGTGATTAGCGACGAAAGCGATCGTTTCAACCCGCGCGATCCAAAGCCTGCGGATGCCGGCAAGCCATCGAAAAGCGTCAAGCGTCGCGAAGCCCGTCAGCTTGCGACTCAGGCGCTGTACCAGTGGCACATGGCCAAGCAATCTTTGAACGAGATCGAAGCGCAGTTCCGGGTCGATAACGATTTCAGCGATGTCGATGCCGCTTACTTTCACGACATCCTGCACGGCGTTCCGGCCCACAAGCCTGAGATCGACGCTGCACTGACGCCGTGCCTGGACATCACCATCGAAGAGCTGGACCCGGTTGAACTGGCCGTTCTGCGCCTGTCGACCTGGGAACTGCTCAAGCGCGTCGACGTGCCGTACCGCGTTGTGATCAACGAAGGTATCGAGCTGGCGAAAGTCTTCGGTTCCACCGACGGTCACAAGTTCGTCAACGGTGTACTCGACAAGCTGGCCCCGCGTCTGCGTGAAGCTGAAGTGAAGGCGTTCAAGCGCTAATCGGCGCTTGAATTTGCGATGGGTGAGTTTGAGCTGATCCGCAATTTCTTCGCCGCCGCGCCTTGTGCGCAAGGCGGCGAAGGCGTTGCCCTCGGGATCGGCGATGACTGCGCCTTGCTGGCTGTTCCCCCCGGGGAGCAGTTGGCCATTTCCACCGACACACTGGTTGCCGGTGTGCATTTCGCAGATCCTTGCGACCCGTTTCTGCTCGGTCAGCGTTCGCTGGCCGTGGCCGTCAGCGATCTGGCTGCCATGGGCGCTACTCCCGTTGCCTTTACCCTTGCGCTGACTTTGCCGACGGTGACCGCCGATTGGCTGGACGCCTACGCCCGTGGTTTGAACATCATGGCGCAGCACTGCGGTGTGGCGCTGGTGGGCGGTGATACCACCCGTGGGCCGTTGAGCCTGACGATGACCGTGTTCGGCCGTGTGCCGGCAGGTCTGGCGTTGACCCGCAGCGGTGCGCAGCCTGGCGACTTGCTGTGCGTTGGCGGTGAACTTGGCAACGCGGCGGGGGCATTGCCGCTGGTACTCGGCCAGCGGACGGCTGAAGCCGCCATCGCCGATCCGCTATTGGCACACTACTGGTCGCCGCAGCCGCAGCTTGGGCTGGGAATGGCGCTTCGCGGCAAAGCGACCTCGGCGCTGGACATCTCCGACGGCCTGCTCGCCGACTGCGGGCATATCGCCCTCGCGTCACAGGTCGGCATTCAGGTTGAGCTGGACACGCTGCCATTGTCGAACGCTTTAGTCGCCTTCCTCGGCCAGTCGGGTGCCGAAAAAGCGGCCCTGAGCGGTGGTGATGATTACGTGCTGGCCTTTACCTTGCCGTCCGTCGAGCTGCCGCAATTGTTGAGCGACGGCTGGCCGATCCATGTGGTCGGGCGTGTTGTGACGGGGCAGGGCGTGGTGCTGCTGGACGCCGACGGTCAAGACATCACCCCGCAAGCCCGGGGCTATCAACATTTTCGGGAGACACCGTGACAGATCATCCCAAGCAGGTCCCGGCGGAATTCGTACCGCCGTCGGTCTGGCGCAATCCGTGGCATTTCCTGGCGTTCGGCTTCGGCTCGGGCACCCTGCCAAAAGCACCGGGCACCTGGGGTTCGTTAGTTGCGCTACCCTTTATCCCGTTGTGGCAGATGCTGCCCGATTGGGGTTACTGGCTGATGCTCGGCATCACCATGCTGTTTGGCTTCTGGCTGTGCGGCAAGGTCGCCGACGATTTGCGGGTGCACGACCATGAAGGCATCGTCTGGGACGAAATGGTCGGGATGTGGATCACCTTATGGCTGGTGCCGGAAGGTTGGTACTGGTTGTTGGCGGGGTTTCTGATGTTCCGCTTCTTCGACATCCTCAAGCCGTGGCCGATTCGCTGGATCGACCGGCATGTGCACGGCGGCGTCGGGATCATGCTCGATGACGTATTGGCCGGGGTATTTGCGTGGTTGGCGATGCAGGGGCTGGTATGGATTTTTGCCTGACGGGCAAAACAGGGGACTAGGGATGGCTCGACGCTGGTTGGCTGTGATGATTTTCGCGATGTTTTGCTCGCTCGCCCAGGCGAGTGACGAGGCGACGCCGCCGTCGGTGATTCATCTGGCCAGCGAAGACTGGGAAGACTACACCGCCGCCGATGGCCGCGGTCTGGGCTGGGACGTGTTGCGGGAAGTCTTCGAGCCGGCGGGGGTCAAACTGGACATCCGCAGCGAACCCTACATCCGCTCCATGGGCCTGGCCCAGCGCGGCGAAGTGGATGCCTGTGTCGGCTCCTATCTTGATGAGTCCAGCGATCTGCTCTATCCGCGCTGGAACTTCGATACCGATCACATCTATGCCTTGGGCCTGGCCAGCAACCCCGCGCCGACCCCGGAAACCCTGGGCAGCTATCGACTGGCCTGGGTCCGCGGCTACGATTATCAGGATTACCTGCCCAACGTACGCCGCTATAACGAAGTCATGCGGCGTACCGGGATTTTGTCGATGTTGACCCACAACCGAGCGGACTTTTACATCGACGCGCTGACCGAGGTCGACTATGTCCTCAAGTGGGCCAAGGATCCGTCACAGTTTCGTCGCACCCACATCGCGGAATTGCCGCTGTATCTGTGCTTTGCCAAGACCCCCAAGGCTCGCTCCCTGATGGCGCTGTTCGATCAGCGTATGGAACAACTGGTGAAAAACGGCCAGCTGAAACCGATCTTCGAGCGCTGGAAACAACCCTATCCGTTCGACCCGAACTAAACACGGTCAATGTGGGAGCGGGCTTGCTCGCGAATGCGGTGTATCAGCTAGCATTGATGCCGGCTGACATACCGCATTCGCGAGCAAGCCCGCTCCCACACGGTCGACGGCAGGGTCGATATCTAACTTTTTGATTGTTATGCCCCATAATTCAGCCTAAGCGTCTGTCGGAACGTGCTGTTACAATGCCGCCTCTGCGAATCTCCAGTACTTATTGATCAGGAGCACACCGGTGCCTGTCGTTTTTGTCGCCGCTTCCAAGCTGCCAACGCCTTTTGCGCAATTCACCATGCACGGCTTTCTCGATGAAGAAAACGGGCGCGAGCACGTTGTGCTGAGCCTGGGTGAGTTCGCCGACGGTGCCCCGGTACTCGGCCGGTTGCACTCCGAATGCCTGACCGGCGATGCCTTGTTCAGTCAGCGTTGCGACTGCGGCTCGCAACTCGAGGCTGCCTTGCAGGCCATCGCCCGTGAAGGCCGTGGCGTGTTGCTGTACTTGCGTCAAGAAGGTCGTGGCATTGGCCTGTTGAACAAGATCCGCGCCTATGAATTGCAGGATGGCGGCGCCGATACCGTTGAAGCCAACGAGCGTCTGGGCTTTGCCGCCGACCAACGTGACTACGCCATGTGCCTGCCGATGCTGGAGCACCTGGGCGTGAAATCCCTCCGTTTGATGACTAATAACCCACGCAAGGTCAAAGCCTTGACCGACATGGGCATCGTGGTCGCCGAGCGTGTGCCGCTGCACACCGGTCATAACCCGCATAACAAACTCTACCTGGCCACCAAGGCCAGCAAGCTCGACCACATGATGGGCAACGAGCATCAGGGTGAGGCTGACCGGGCGTGACCCGCGGTCAGGTTCGGCGGCGACTGTCCGTCAATTGGTGGCAATACCTGGCGCTGGCCTTGGTGCCGCTGATTGTGATCAACGGCGTATTTGGCCAGAGCGAGGAGATCCTGCCGGTGCTGGCGATGCCGTTGTTCATCGCGGGTGTGGCGTCGATGTTTGTCAGCCTGAAATTCTTTGGCGGATACAAACACGCGTTGATCGCCACTCAAAAAGCCCTCGATACCCCTGAAGAACCTGCTGCCTGGATCGCCCTGGCTGCCAAGCGTCGCACGGCATTCCTGGCTGCCGGCCTGCCGGCCTGGATCGGCGCGCTGGCGGTATTCGTCGGTCTTGAAGCCGTGCCGTTGATGCTGCTGTCGCTGTCGACCCTGGTGCTGTTTTACCTCTACCGTATTCCGCGTCAACTCGGCTGATGCGACCCGTCTGGCTGGCGGTTTTGCTGCTGGCCGTCAGCGGCCCGGCGGCTGCGGTCGAACGCGTTGTCAGCCTCGCGCCGTCTCTCTCTGAAATCGTTGTTGAGCTGGGTTCAGCCGACCTGCTGGTGGGTGTGCTGGATGCCGGTGAGCGTCCTGACGAGCTCAAAGACCTTCCTTCGGTTGGCCGCTACGGCCAGTTGGACATGGAGCAGTTGCTCAGTCTCAAACCCGATCTGCTGTTGCTCTGGCCCGGCAGCGTTGGCCCGGCCCAGCGTGAACAGCTCAAACGGTTGAACCTCCCGACCTACGTTGCAGAACCCCATAACCTCGAACAACTCACGTCGCAGATTGAGGCGATTGCCTCACAGCTCGGCCGTCTGGAACGTGGCGTTTTATTGGCTGAAAAGTTGCGTCAACGATTGGATTCGCTGCGCCAGCGCTATCGTCGGGATGTGCCATTGCGGGTGTTTTATCAGGTCTGGGATCGGCCGCTTTACACCGTTGGTGGTGGGCAGATCATCAGCGATGCGCTTGAAGTGTGCGGGGCGCGCAATGTGTTTGCCGACCTGACATTGCCGGCGCCGCAGGTCAGTGTCGAGGCGGTATTGCAGCGTAATCCAGACGTGATTCTGGCCAGTGATCAGGCGCAACTCGATGCGTGGAAAGCCTGGCCGCAGGTTGCAGCAGTGGCGCAGGGGCAATTGCTGCTGGTGACGGATAAGGGGCTGGAGCGGCCGAGTGGGCAGATGATCGAAGCGACGGCCAAGTTGTGCCAGGTGATCGCACCCGATCGCTGAAACCGAGGTGCCTGCATCGCGAGCAAGCTCGCTCCCACAGGGTTTTATGCCGATCACAGAACCAGTGTGGGAGCGAGCTTGCTCGCGATGAGGCCAGCCCAAACGCCACTAACCTCAGGTCAGAGCTCCGGCGTCCAGGTCACGCCAAACATCCACGCCCGACCTTCCTCGCGATACCCATTCTGGCTGCCATCATGGCTGTACAGCGCCCGGCTGTAACCCTTGTCCAGCAGGTTATCGACCTTCAGCTCAAGCTTGATCTCACGATTCAATTCCCAGCTACTGCGCAACCCCAGCAACGCATACCCGCCCAACGGCTGCTGATTGTTCTCATCGTCGTAGCTGCTGCTCACAGCCTGCCAACTGGCGCCGAGTCCTAGCCGGTCGAATTGCCGATCCAGATCCAGACTCAAGGTCCGCCGCGCGCGCCGAGCCAGGGTGTGACCGCTGTCGCGATCCCGTGGGTCGATGATCGCCACGCCGAGGTTGCTCTGCCAGCCAAACAGTTCCTGTTTCAATGCCGCTTCAAACCCGTTGATCCGTGCCGAGGCCACGTTCTGCGGCCGTGAGTTGCTGCCGAAAATAATCGCGTCTTCCAGGTCCGTACGGTAAAGCGAAGCCTCCAGGCGAGCGGTGTCGGTCAGTTGACTGCGCCACTGCAGCTCATAGCTTTTCGAGGTTTCTGGTTTCAGATCAGGATTACTGAAGTCGGGGTAATACAGATCATTGAACGTCGGCGCGCGGAAGCCTTCGCTGTAGGTCAGCAGCACATCGTTGTCCGGATTCAGCGGCAGGGTGAAGGTGCCGCTCCAGCTGTTCTGGCCGCCGAACTGCTGGTTCTGATCCCGGCGCAGGCCCAGTTCGGTGGAGAAACTATCCGCCTGGTAATGATGTTGAATGAACGCGGCACGGTTCCAGCGGCTGTCCTCGTCGAATGGCGTGCTGCTGTTGATCCGGTCTTCGTACCAGTCGCCGCCGAGGATCAGGCTGTTGCGCTCGTCTAGGGTCAGGTCGTTCTGCCAGTTCACCGAATCACGGTAAGTGTTGAACACACTGAGTTCGTCACTGAGCTTGTCCAAAGTCTTCTCGCGGTTTTCGCTGTGGCCGAACTCGACGCGGGTTTTCCACAGGTCATTGATCCGCGCATCGACGTAACTGCTGACGCTGCTGACCGTGAAGTCGCTGTAGGGTTGCTGCTGGACTGACTCGAACGTGTCCATGTCGAAGCGGCCGAACGGATTGTCGAACTCACTTTTGCCACGGTTATCCAGCAGGTTGGCGCCGATTTCGATGTCGTCGGTGAGGGCGTGACTCAGGCTCAAACTCACCGATTTGTTGCGGTACTCGTCATGATCGCCATCGCTGGGATACGACTCACGGGTGCGATTGATCCCGGCGGTCTCATCGAGGCTGGCGCCCAGATTGAAGCGAGTTTGCTCATCGCCGCCGGACAGCCCGAGGCTGCGTTCCCAGGTCTGGTTGCTGCCAAAGCCCACGTGCATTCGCGGTTGCAAACCTTGCTCGCCACCGCGACGAGTGAAGATCTGGATCACCCCGCCAATCGCATCGCTGCCATAAATCACCGAGCGGGAGCCGCGCAGCACTTCCACGCGCTCGACCTGTTCGATGTTGATGTGTTGCAGGTTGCTGTCGCCCGAGGTGGAGTTGCCGATGCGCTGGCCGTCAACCAGCACCAGGCTTTGGGCCGACTTGGTGCCGCGAATGTAAATCCCCGGCAGACTCCCGCGCCCGCCGGTTTGTCCGACCTCCACACCCGGCACACGACGCAGCAAGTCAGTCACGCTGCTCGGTTGCAGACGATCAATGTCTTCGCGGGTGAACACGGTGTTGGCGGCGCTGCTGTCATTGCGCGCTTCGACCTGACGGTTGGCGCTGATCAGCACGTCGGGAAGCTTCAGGGCCTGGTCGCGTTCGAAGGGGGCGGCCAGCAGTTGGCCGGCCGGCAGCAGGGTCAGCGTCAGGGCGAGGGGAGAGAGTTTCATCGACAGTCCATTGGCACTTCAGGCCGAACACAAATTTTGAAGGACACAGAAAACCAATGTGGGAGCGAGCCTGCTCGCGATGACGGTGTGTCAGTCAATGAATAAGTTGACTGTCAGTCCGCTATCGCGAGCAGGCTCGCTCCCACAAGGGGTTTTGCATAAGTCTGAGGTTTAGATGTTCAGCAGTTGCAAGCGCTCACGCACCGAAGCCTCGATCCCGGCCTCATCCAGCCCGCACTCGGCCAGCATTTGCGCAGGCTTGGCGTGCTCGACGTAACTGTCCGGCAAGCCCAGCTGCAGCATCGACTTGAGGATGTTTTCGCGGGCGAGAAACTCGCTGACGGCGCCACCGGCACCGCCCATGATCGCGTTCTCTTCGATGGTCACCAGCAACTCGTGGCTGCCGGCGATCTCGCGAACCAGTGCTTCATCGAGCGGTTTGACGAAACGCATGTCGACCACGGTGGCATCCAGCGTCTCGGCGACTTTCAGCGCCTCGGCCAGTTGCACGCCGAACACCAGCAGGGCGACTTTGCTGCCCTGACGACGAACCACACCCTTGCCGATTTCGATCGGCTCGAGGTTTTTCTCGATCGTCGCGTTCGGGCCAGAGCCGCGCGGATAACGCACCGCCGCCGGGCCGTTGAACAGGTGGCCGGTGGTGAGCATTTTGCGCAGTTCGTTTTCGTCGCTCGGGGTCATCACCAGCATGCCGGGGATGCAGCGCAGGAACGACAGGTCGAAGCTGCCCGCGTGAGTCGGACCGTCTTCGCCCACCAGGCCCGCGCGGTCGATGGCGAACAGCACGTCGAGGTTTTGCACCGCGACGTCATGAATCAATTGATCGTAGCCACGTTGCAGGAACGTCGAATAAATCGCCACCACCGGCTTCGCGCCTTCGCAGGCCATGCCGGCCGCGAGGGTCACGGCGTGTTGCTCGGCAATCGCCACATCGAAATAGCGCAGCGGGAAACGCTCGCTGAAGGCCACCAGATCGGAGCCTTCTTTCATCGCGGGAGTGATGCCGACCAAGCGCGGATCAGACGCGGCCATGTCACACAGCCATTCACCGAACACACCGGAATACTTCGGTCCGCCCGCTTTCTTCGGCGCGGCGGCCGGAGCGTCCAGCGGTTCGAGTTTGGTGATCGCGTGGTAACCGATCGGGTCGACTTCCGCCGGGGCGAAGCCTTTGCCTTTCTTGGTGACGATGTGCAGGAACTGCGGGCCTTTGAGATCACGCATGTTGCGCAGGGTGGCGATCAGGGTCGGCAGGTCGTGGCCATCGATCGGGCCGATGTAGTTCCAGCCCAGCTCTTCAAACAGCGTGCCGGGAACCAGCATGCCTTTTGCGTATTCTTCGGTGCGACGGGCGATTTCCCAAGCGCCGGGCAGGCGCGACAGGACCTTTTTGCTGCCTTCACGCATGCTCGCGTAAGTGCGGCTGGAAAGGATTTTCGCCAGGTAATTCGACAGCCCGCCGACGTTGCGCGAGATCGACATGTCGTTGTCGTTGAGAATCACCAGCATGTTGGCGTTCACTTCCGGCGCATGGTTCAGCGCCTCGAAAGCCATGCCGGCGGTCAGTGCGCCATCGCCGATCACGGCAATCGCCTTGCGATCACTGTTTTGCAGGCGGGCGGCAATGGCCATGCCCAGCGCTGCGCTGATCGACGTGCTGGAGTGGCCGACGCCAAAGGTGTCGTACTCGCTCTCGGAACGACGCGGGAAGGCTGCGACGCCGTCCTTCTGGCGCAGGGTGCCCATGCGCTCGCGACGGCCGGTGAGGATTTTGTGCGGATAGGCCTGATGACCCACGTCCCACACCAGCCGGTCGTCCGGGGTGTCGAAGACGTAATGCAACGCGATAGTCAGCTCGATGACGCCCAGGCCGGCACCGAAATGCCCGCCGGTCTGACCGACCGTGTAGAGCAATTCCTGGCGCAACTCATCAGCCAGGGTTTCCAGCTCGGCTTCGCCTAACCGGCGCAGGCCGTCCGGCGTGTTGGCACGGTCGAGCAGGGGCGTGGTCGGGCGCTTGCGGGGAATCTCATGAAACGTCGTGGGCATCAGGCGAATCGTTATAGGTATAAAAGATGCGGCAGTTTACCTGATGCATCGCCCCCTGCCCACGCGTTGCTTTTAACTTGGCGGATACGCCATCAGCTGCGCCGGTCAACGATGTACCGGGCCAGATCGCGCAACGGCTCGGCCGCCGCGTCAAACGGTCGCAGCGCATGCAGGGCCTGATCGCGCAGTTCCAGGGCGTAGGCCTTTGCTGCGTCGAGACCGAGCAGGGCCGGGTAGGTTGGCTTGTCGCGTGCGATGTCGGCGCCCTGGCGTTTGCCGAGGGTTTCGGTATCGCTTTCGACGTCGAGAATGTCGTCCTGCACTTGGAACGCGAGGCCGATGGCCTGTGCATAAGCCTGCAAAGACTTCAGTTCGTCCTTCTCGGCACGACCGCTGGCCAGGGCGCCGAGCTTGACGCTGACTTCGATCAGCGCGCCGGTCTTGTGCCGGTGCATGTATTCGAGGGCTTTTTGATCGAGTTTCAGACCGACCGAACCGAGGTCAATGGCTTGACCGCCGACCATGCCGGCCGGGCCTGCGGCCAATGCGAGAGCGCTGACCATTTGCAGGCGGAGGTGATCGGAGGTGAGAGCAGCGTCAGAGTTGCTCAGGCGTGGATCAAGCAGGGCGCTGAAGGCCAGGCTCTGCAAGCCGTCACCGGCCAGAATCGCGCAGGCTTCATCGAATTTTTTGTGAGTGGTCGGCTGACCGCGACGCAGATCGTCGTCGTCCATGGCCGGCAAATCGTCATGCACCAGGGAATAAGCGTGAATCAGCTCCACCGCGCACGCCGCACCGTTGGCTTGCTCAGCCTTGCCGCCCAGCGCTTCGCACGCGGCGTAGGCCAGCAGCGGGCGGACCCGTTTGCCGCCATTCATCACGCTGTAGCGCATGGCTTCGTACAGACGCGCGAGCTCAGGGCTCGGCGCGTTGAACAGGGTTTCCAGTGCAGCATTGACGCGGGCCTGGCTGGTCGCCGAATACGCTGCAATCATTCTGGCTGATCCGCTTCGAAGGGTTCCTCGGCCAGCTCGCCATCACGCTCGAGCAGCACCTGAACCTTTTGCTCGGCCTGGGCCAGCGCCGCCTGGCAATCGCGGGTCAGACCGATGCCTTGCTCGAAAGCCGTCAGCGAGTCTTCCAGCGACAATTCGCCGTTCTCCAGACGCTCTACCAGCGTTTGCAGGTCAGCGAGAGATTGTTCGAAATCCAGTGCAGCTTTTTTGCGGGCCATGGCGGCTATTTCCGGTTGACGTTAAACCGGCGCGACACTAGCAGACATGGGGGGTATGGGCAAATGAGACGGGCATTTCGGCCACTGCGCCGGCGGCAACTGGTTCAGCTATGACGCACTCTTTGTAGCAGCTGGCGAAGCCTGCGTCCGGCTGCTACAGATCGCATTACGGCTTAACGGAGCGATCTTATTCGGCTCATTTTGTGAGCCGAATAACCTCGCTATTCGGCTCACGCCCAACAATCACCGTGAATCCCACCGCAAATATAGATGTATCCGATTGTTAAAAAACCGCCGAATGGCTAATCTTCGCGCCTTCTACGACCCGATAGTCACGGGTCTTTCTGACGAAACGCAGTTTTTGGATCTGTAACGCGCCGAGGATCGGGCGCAAGGTTTCGTTATGCATGGCAGGAGGCGTCACATGCGTTCATTTCTTCTATTGCTGATGGGGCTCGTCTGCGCGACCGCGGCGTTGGCCGAGCCTTCGGCCGAGGTGTCGGAACCGGTGGGTGGCTGGCGTTATTCCGGCCTGCTGGACCGCAGTGAAAATCCTCAGGTCGCCTATCCCACGCCACCCATTGATCGCGGTGTGCAGCGCAATCGCACCATGATCCAGGGCCAACTCAAGGCCATCGGCACCCAGCGAGGGCCGCACACCCTGGCCGTCAACGGCAATCCGCTGAATCTGTACACCGACGACCAAGGGCGTTTCGCCCGGCCGTATGCGTTTGGCGCTGGCTCCAACAGCGTTGAAGTGCGCAGCTCTGAAGGCAAGTCGCTCAAGCGCGTTCAATTCTACGAAGCCAACAACCTGCGCACGCCGGCGCGGATTCGCGTGGTCCTGGGGTGGGATGACCCGAAGGCCGAACTCGACCTGCACATCATTACTCCCGACGGCCAACACGCGTTCTGGGCTCGCCCGGCGATGAGCAACGGCGGCGGTCTGGACCCGGACGGTGTAGATGGCCCCGGCCCGGAAATGTTCACCATGACCGCGCCGATGCATGGCACCTATCTGGTTTACGTGAACTATTGGGGCAACTTCGGCAGTGGCGGCTATAACTTCGATGAGACCAGCAACCAGAACGAGGTGATCACTTCGCAGATCAACCTGGTGCTCAACGAAAACACCGTCGACGAAAAACGCGAGACCTTCATCGTGCCCCTGCGGGCCATCGGTGACCTGCTGCTGGTCAAGACTTTCAACTATTAAGCATCCCGCTCCACGGATGACATCGGGTTTTGTGAACATGAGCGATAACACTGTTTCTCCGGCCGCCGAAACGCCTGCAGCCAAAACTCCTCGCCGCTGGCCGGCGCTGTTGGTCGGGCTGGTCCTGGTGGCCGGTGTCGCGGCCGGGTTGGGCTGGTTCATGCACAAACCCAAGGCGCCTCCGGCGGAGTTGGCCAGCGACAAACTGGGCATGAGCCGGCCGGACGGTCTGCTCGAAACCCATTCCTTGAGCCAATTGCCCAAGGACTTGCTGGCGGTGCCGTTCCTCAAGGAAACCCTGACCGAAGATTTCGTCTTCTATTACGAAGCGCATGCGGATCGTCTCGGTTTGATCGGCAGTCTGCGGCGGATCATTTACGAGCATGACCTGAAGTTGCAGGACAGCCTGATCGAACAGATCTTCGATCAACCAGCGGATGTGGCGCTGTGGCGTGGGGCGGATGGTCGCCTGAAAGACTTTTTGTTGGTGATGGATCGCGGTGGTCTGGCCAAGGTGCTGGAGCCGCTGGCGAAAGTGGCGCTGGATGATTCGCAGTTGAGCAAGCTCAGTGAAATCAAGGTCGCGGGCGATGTGGTGCCGCTGTATCAGCTCACTTACAACAACAGCAAAGCGCTGCTGTTCGCGTCCCATGGCGACAAACTGGTGGTGTTGTCCAACCCGGCGAAGCTGTACGAGACCGGGCACGGCCCGGTCGATGAGCCCGGCATGGTCTCGATGGAATCCCTGGAAGCGTTGCTTGGCGGCCAGAAACTGTTTCCCGAAGCCTTTGGCCTGCCACCGCGCGCACCTGAAGTGAAACAACGCCTCTCGGTCAACTCCAGCGTCCTGGCCATGGGATATCAGCGTTTTATCCCGAACTTCGCCGGCCTGCGCTTCGACATGGACGACAAGGGCTGGCACAGCTTCCTCGCCATGGACGAACTGGACGACCAGCCGGACTTCGATTTCAAACCAATCTGGCAAGCCATGCCGATGGGCGCCAGTGCCTGTGTCGCCTTGCCGCTCGCCGCCGAACAACAGAAACCGCTGCTGGTGAAACTCGGCGCCGAAGAGTCTGTTGCCCAGGCCCTGACCGAACACATGGCCGGTGCCGCCGGCCTGTGCTGGTACGCCGATTCGCGGTTGTACACGCCGTTGCTGGTGGCCAGCCTGAACGATGATGACAGCGCCAAACTCGACGGCGACCTGGGCAACCTGTTCGGCTCGATGGTCGGTGCTTACGAAGGCAACGTCGAAGAGCACGCGTTCCCGGTGGTCGAGAAACAGGAAGGCCCAACCCACCAATGGCAACGCCAGGTCAGCTCCAACTTCGGTCCTTACAAGGCCAAAGATGCCGAGCAACCGGACGCGATCACCGGCAAGGCGTTCATGAAAGTCAGCCTGGCGCGCCACGGTTCGACGCTGCTGTTTTCCCTCGACGACAAACTCGTGGACAAGGCCCTCGGTACTCTCGACAAACGCTTCCCGCCGATGGCCGACGTGGTGCCGAAAGACCTGCTGATGCCGGTTTACTTCGGCCCGGATTCGATGGCGCAACTGATGCAACAGGAAACCCTCGACAGCTTGCCGCAGGACATGGAACCGGTGTTCTACAACGCCGCGCAAACCTACCTGATCCCGAAACTGCGCAAGCTCGGCGGCTACGGCAAATACGCCCTGACCTTACCGGAAGGCAGCGAACCCGACGGCCACTGGCAATGGCTGCCACTGGAATGGAAAGCCCTGTGACCGCACTCATCCGAGGCCTTGGCCTGCTGGCGATGTTGCTGGGCAGTCGCGCATTTGCCAGTGAAGCCGCAGCGCTGGATCCGCAGCAATCCCAGGTGTTCCGCGCCTGGTTCGTGCGCATCGCCCAGGAACAACTGACCCAAGGCCCGAGCCCGCGCTGGTATCAGCAGGACTGCGCGGGCCTGGTGCGTTTCGCCGCCAACGAAGCGCTGAAAGTTCATGACGATAAATGGCTGCGCAGCAATGGCTTGTCCAACCGTTACCTGCCGCCAGAGCTGCAATTGAGCGAGGCCCAGCGCGGTCTCGCCCAGCAATGGCAGCAGGGCGGCGGCAAGGTCGGACCGTACGTCAACGCGATCAAACTGATTCAGTTCAACAGCCATCTGGTCAGCCGGGACGTGTCGCAAGCCCGGCCCGGTGACCTGATGTTTTTCGATCAGGGCGACGACCAGCACCTGATGATCTGGATGGGCCGCTACATCGCCTATCACACCGGCACCACCACCCCGACTGACAACGGCATGCGCTCCGCAAGCCTGCAGCAACTCATGACATGGAAGGACACCCGATGGATACCCGACGCAGCCAACCCCAACTTCATCGGCGTCTATCGACTGAACTTTCTCTCCCAATGATCGGTGCCCGCATGCTGCGTTTACTGCCTCTGCTGTTGGTCTTAGTGCTTCCTTTTTCGGCGGTCAACGCCGAAGACACCGTCGAGCCGAGCGGCTACACGCCGGTGGCCGGTGAAAGCTTTTTCCTGTTGGCCGACAGCAGTTTCGCCGCCGATGAGCAGGCGATGGTGCGCCTCGAAGCGCCGGGCCGCGACTACCGCCGGTTCCGCATGGAGCCTTACGGTGGCGCCGACATTCGCGTGTACCGCATCGACAAGCCGCTGGATTTTCTCAAGCGCCAGAAGAACCTGCACCGCGTCGTCAGCGACGGCCAGTTCAAGGGCGAAGGCCTGTCGAACACCCTCGCGTACCTGTGGGACAACTGGTACCGCAAATCCCGTCGCGTGATGCAGCGAGCGTTCTCCTACGAATCGCGTAAGCAAGTCACCGAGGAAGTGCCGGAACTAAAGATGGGCACCGCGATGGTCGCGCCAACGCCTTACGACGCTCAGCCGCAATTCGCGCTGATTCCGGGCTTGCCGGTGGTCAGCCAATTCCGCTATCCGCTGTGGCAAGCCAAACCGATCCAGCCGCCTGAAGGCGTGAACCTGGCCGGTTCTTCCAGCGACTTCGTCAGTGTCTCGCCGGGCAACGTTTACATTCCTTTGGGTAACCTGAAGCCGGGCCTGTACCTGGTGGAAGCGCTGATCGGCAAGTACCGTGCGACCACCATGGTCTTTGTGTCCAACACCGTGGCCGTGAGCAAGATTGCCGGTGATGAATTGCTGGTGTGGGCTGCGCGCAAACATGAAGGCAGTTCGGTGCCGAAGGTGAATGTGCTGTGGACCGATGGCCTCGGCGTGATGAGCAGCGGCACCACCGATACCGATGGTTTGCTGCGACTGAAACACGTCAGCCCCGAGCGTTCGTTTGTGATTGGCGAGGACGAAGAGGGCGGGGTGTTTGTCTCCGAAAACTTCTATTACGACAGCGAAATCTACGACACCAAACTTTATGCCTTCACCGACCGGCCGTTGTATCGGCCGGGGGATTGGGTGTCGCTGAAAATCGTCGGTCGTGAGTTCAAGAACGCTCGTGATTCGGTGCTGCCGACTGCAGCCGACGTCAACGTGACTGTGCTCGATGCCACCGGCACGGCGCTGCAATCGTTGGCGCTGAAACTCGATTCCAAGGCGGGCACTCAAGGCCGGTTCCAGTTGCCGGACAACGCGGTGGCGGGCGGTTATGAGCTGCGTTTCAGCTACAAGGATCAGGCCTACAGCAGCGCCTTCCGCGTCGCCGAATACATCAAGCCGCACTTCGAAATTTCCCTGAACCTGGCCAAGCAGGACTACCGCACCGGCGAACCGGTAAAAGGCAGCCTCGTGCTGCTGTACCCGGACGGCAAACCGGTGGCCAACGCCAAGTTGAGCTTGAGCCTGCGCGCCCAACAACTGTCGATGGTCGACAACGAACTGCAATACCTCGGGCAATTCCCGGTGGAGTTGACCAGCACCGAACTGACCACTGACTCCAAGGGCAACGCGACGCTGGATCTGCCGGCTGCCGAGAAGCCGAGTCGCTACATGCTCACCGTGTTCGCCAGCGACGGCGCAGCGTATCGGGTCAAGACCACCAAGGAAATCCTCATCGACCGCGGCGCGGCGAGTTTCAGCCTGCGCGCGCCTAAGCGTTTTAGTGCGGTGGGTGACAAGGTTGCGTTCAGTTACTTGAATGAAGGCGGCAGCGAGCAAAGTAAAGCCGTCACGCCAGGCAGCTACAGTTGGGTGCGTCTGGAAGACCAGTCCACCGGCGAGGGCAAACTTGCCGCGAAAGACAAAGGTTTCACCTTGGCCTTCGACCGTCCGGGTACTTACAACCTGACTTTGAAGGATGACCATGGCCGCGTGGTGGGTGCCACCGGGCATTCGGTCACGGGCGACGGCGTCAAAGCCGTGCCGGGCACCGTGGAAATCGTCCTCGATAAACCCGAGTACAAGGCCGGCGACGAAGCCCTCGCATTGATCACGTTCCCTGAGCCGATCATCGATGCACTGCTGTCGCTGGAACGCGACAAAGTCGAGGCCACAGCGCTGCTGTCCAAGGGCGGCGACTGGCTGAAGATGGAAAAACTCAGCGAGACCCAATACCGCGCGCGGATCTCGGTGAAGGACAATTTTGCGCCGAACCTGACGTTCTCCGTGCTTTACACCAAGGGCGGTCAGTACAGCTTCCAGAACGCCGGCATCAAGGTGATCGCGCCGCAAATCGACGTGGCGATTGCTACGGACAAAGAGTCGTATCAGCCGGGCGATACCGTGTCGGTCGACCTGACCACCCAGTTCGCTGGCAAGCCTGTTCCAGCGCACCTGACGGTCAGTGTGGTGGATGAAATGGTCTACGCGTTGCAACCGGAAGTTGCGCCGACCATCGACCAGTTTTTCTACCACCCGCGCCGCAACAACGTGCGCACCAGCGCCAGTCTGTCGTTCATCAGCTACGACGTGGCATTGCCGGGCAGCCCTGGCGCGCCGGGCAAAGCCAACCGTAGCGAACGGGGCGTGAAAGTGCTGGAGCGACCGCGTCGTGAAGACGTCGATACTGCCGCGTGGCAGCCGGAATTGATCACCGACGCCAACGGCAAAACCCGTTTCACCTTCAAGATGCCGGACTCGCTGACCCGCTGGCGCATCACCGCCCGGGCCATCGCCGATGACGGTCAGGTCGGGCAGAAGAAGCAATTCGTACGCTCGGAAAAGCCGCTGTACCTGAAGTGGAGCGGCCCGACCAAATTCCGCACAGGCGACAAACCGGATCTCGGCGTGTTTGCTTTCAGCCAAGCGGAAAAACCGGCCAAGGCTGAGCTGGTGATTCATTTCGGCGGTACCGAACAACGCGTCCCCGTGACGCTGAACAACGGCATCAACTACATCGCGCTGCCAGCGTTCGCGTTGGCCAGTGGCGAGTGGACGGCTGAGCTGGTGCAAGACGGCAAAACGGCTGATGCCTTGGCTGTGCGGCTGACCGCGACCGGCGAAGGCTGGCAGGTGACCCAGAGCCAAAGCCTGGACGTGGCCAGCGGTGATACGCCGCTGACCTTGCCGGCAGATGCCACGGATATTCGCCTGCGTCTGGACGACAGTCCGCAAGCGTTGTTCCGCTCGGCACTCGACGATCTGTTGAGTTATCCGTACGGCGGCGTCGAACAAACGGCCAGTCGTTTGCTGCCGCTGAGCATCGCGTATCCGACCTTGTCGTCGAACCCACAGATTCGTGATCGCTTGCGCCTGATCATGCAAAACAGCCGTCTGCGCCTGGTGCAAATGGCTGGTCCATCGGCGAGCTTCACCTGGTGGGGCATGGACGGCGAGCCGGATGCATTCCTCACTGCTTACGCTTACTACGCTGACTGGCACGCCAGTAAAGCCTTGGAACTGAGCCTGCCGCCGGAGCATTGGCAGCGGGTGCTGGAGGTCTATTCGAAACAGGCCAAAAACACGCCGCTGTTGCAGCGGGCGCTGATTCTGTCGTTCGCCAAACAGATGCAATTGCCGGTGAACACCTTGCTCAGCGGCTTGATGGATGATCTGGCGAAAGCGGGCGACGGCAATGCGGCGAACCTGATGGACGATGGCGAAGACAGCATCGTCATGAGCGATCCGGATTCGGCGCTCGGTCTGGCGGCTGCTCGTGCGTTGACTGCCTCGTTGGCGAAGCAATCGAAGGTGACTCTGCCGGACGCATTCAATCGTCAATTGCCAGACGCGCAACAACGATTGGCGGTCAGTTCGCAGCCGTTTGCCGAAGCCTTGAACCTGTCGCTGCAAGCCTTCGATCAGGCTCACGCGCAAGCGTTGTTGCAACGATTGTTGCCACAGCAATCGACCCTGGAACGTGCATTGGCGCTGACCTGGTTGCAACGCAGCATCGAGCAGGCTTCGCCCACCATCGCACTGGCTCCGGGTGAAGGCTGGAAGAAAAAATACGGTGATACCGGGGAAACTTATTGGACGTGGCAGGGGGCTGCGCCAGTGCCTGCGGTGCTGTCGCTGAGCGGTGCGCAAGAGCGTCCGTTGCGAGCGGCTTTGAGCTTCCAGACCAAGCAACCGCTGGTTGATCCGATGGCCGTGACCATCACCCGTCGCCTGTCGCGTCTGGTGCCGGGCGACGAAGCCTTCACCTTCAAACTGGAAGCGGTCGGCAACAAACCGTTGTCCAGCGACAGCCTGTATCTGGACGAAGTGATCATCACCAGCAAAGCGGCCAAACCACTGCGCTACGGGATGATCGAAGTACCGCTGCCGCCGGGTGCCGATGTCGAGCGCACCACGTGGGGCATCAAGCTCATGGGCAAGGCTGGCACCGAACCGTCCGCGTTGGAGAAAGCGCGTTTTGAACCGGGGCAAATGGCTTACGCGATTCCGGTGGATGCCTTGAGTGGCGAGTTGCGTCTGCGTCATCTGGTGCGCTTCTCGCAGAAAGGCCAGTTCAACCTGCCGCCGGTGCGTTTCACTCAGGTTTACGCGCCGCAGCATCAGGCTCAGGAACAGAAGCCGGCCTTGGGCCAGGTCACAGTCAACTGACATGACCCGGCGTTTGCTCTGGTGGTGGCTGTGTCTGATCCCTGCGCTGGCGACAGCGCAGGAGGAGCCGCTGCGGCTGGCTTTTAAAGGTGAGTTGCTGTCGTTAAGCCGGACTCAGGTGATCGCGCGCGAGCCGTTGCCTGCTGATGTGCAGACGCCGCTGGGCAGTGTGTGGAAGTTGTTTGTGTATGGCTGGTTGGTGGATACCAACGCCCATGAGCCGGCTTACGAATGTCGCGGTCAGTCGAAAGACGAAGTTTATTGCTGCACGGCGGGCGGCAAGATTGAGCGCGATCAGGCGTTGGTGAAGTCTTGCGGGTTGTACTTTGAGCCGCAGCGATTGGGCATCGCTGACGCTGATTGGCGGGCGTATTGGCAGACACGGCAGGCGCCGGAGTGGTTGATGGACTTGGCTTCGTTGCAGCCTTCCACGCGCGTTTCAGTCACTGAGTTGCTGCGAATGCTGGCCGTGATGCCGGCGCAGGATCAAGCGCGGCGGGTGTTGCTGGATGTGGTGTTGAATGCGGCTGACGGCAATGTTGTGGGCGAACTCGGTGGCCGGTTGCGGGTGAAAACCTGGAGCTGGTTGGGGGATCAGGACCCTTCGTCACGTCAGGGCGGATTTGCTGGGTGGACGGCGGACGGTACGCCGATTTGGGCCGGTGGGCGTGGGACCAGTCAGATGGTCTTGCGTAGCTACGGTGGGGCGTTGGCTTCGGTGTTGCCAGTGAATTGGCCTTTGGAGGCGGGACGCTGTGTTGAGGTGGGGCTGTTTTCACGCTATCCCATCGGGCGCGTTCTGGCGGGGGATCGTATTGTCGAGTCCGGGCCCTTGCAGGGCGACTACCGCGTCGAATTCACCAACGGCAATCAACTCGATATCCACAGCGACGGCGAGCTCTTTTTGCTCAAAGACAAACTCGTCGCTCGCCTGGACCGCGAAGAATATGTCGCCCGCGTCCTCCAGCGCGAAGCCAAACCCGAACCCGCCGAAGCCGCCAAAGCCCTGGCCGTCGCGATCCGCACGTACCTGCTGCAAAACGCCACCCGCAACGGCGACTGCCTGAGCATCGACGACAGCAGCAGCCGGCAACGCGTCGCCCCACGTCCAGCCACCGCCGAATCACGCAACATCGCCGCCTGGACCAGCGACCTGGTCCTCGCCGGCAGCACCGTCACCTACCACTCCGACCAGCCCGGCCCGGACAAGCTCTCCTGGCAGCAAGCCGTCGAACAAGCCAACGCCGGCCAACGCTACGATGCCATCCTGCTCCACGCCTACCCCCGCGCCAGCCTCAGCCGCTGGGACAATCCAGTCGCCTCCTGCGAAACACTCCCCGCCGCGCAAGACTGGCTGCAACACCAACGCCGCGGCTGGCGTCCGCGGTTGGAAAGCGAGGTGGGCTACAACGAAGTCAGCACCTTCGCCGTCTGCCGCCTCGCCTTCGGCCGCCCCTATGTCGACCGCGAACGCCAGCGCATTTACGTGCGCGGTGTGCTGTCGCTGCAAGACCGCCTCGACCTGACCCACGAATACCTGCACCTGGCCTTCGAAGCACACCCCAACGGCCAGGATGAAACCTACATCGAAGGGCTCGCCCGCCACCTCTTGCTGGAATAGGCCATGAAACTCCGTTATCCACAGGTCTTCCTGTTCCTCTGCTCTGTTTGCGTATGGCCGACAACGTTCGCCGCCGAAAGCACCGCCAAACTCGACACACCCGTTGGCGGCTGGCGCACCGGCGCGCCGGAAGGCGAAGGCGAAAGCTTTCGCCAGATCGTCAACTACCCGGCCTCCTCGGTGAACACCCCGGTGGGGCAGGCCAACACGGCACGCATCACCGGGCAAATCAACGCCTCGCCCAAGTCCGGTGAGCCGGGCCGTTTGATCGTCAACGGCGTCAGCATGCCGCTGAAGATTGATCCCACTGGCCGCTTTGATCGCCCGTTCTCATTTCCGAATGGCAGCAACAGCGTTGAAGTCCGCAGCCCCGATGGCCAGCAACGGCATCGCACGCAATTCCTGAACGCCAGCGGCGGGGCCACTCCGGCGAAGTTGCGGGTGCTGCTGGCTTGGGACAGTGATGGCACGGACCTCGACTTGCACCTCATCACACCCGACGGCGCCCATATCTGGTACGGCGACCGCGTTGTTCCCAATGGTGCTGCGCTCGATGTGGACGTGACGACGGGGTATGGCCCGGAAATCTTCGCCATGCCGGCGCCGATCAAGGGGCAGTATTTGGTGTATGTGAACTACTTCGGGGGCGGGTATCGCAGTGATGAGGAAGGGCAAGAGGATGCGGTTCAGCCGCTGACGACGGCGCAGGTGACGGTGATTACGGAGGAAGGGACGCCGAACGAGAAGATGGAGACGTTCCTGGTGCCGATGCGGGCGGTGGGGGAGTTGACGTTGGTTAAGGGGTTTAGTTATCCGTGAGGGGGATTGTGCAAGTAGCTCTTGCACAATTGAATTGGGCAGCAGCTTGCTGCCCGATTGCATGAAGGGTGACCTTGACTCAAAACGCAGACATTAAAAAGCCGGCTTGTGGCCGGCTTCTCGGGGACTGGCTTGGTTCATTTTTGGTAAACCGCGCCAGCCTTCAAAACGTACACCCGGATCTTGCGTCCGGCTGTGGGACTCGGCGAGAAAATCATCTGCCTTGTCGGTGCGATCTGACGCCGTGGGGCGGGTCGATGCGCAAATGTGGGGCGCAGCATACTGATTTTTTTGCAGAATTCCCAGCGTGGCGTGCGCCCTAGAGCGATTGCGGTTACGCGTAGCAGCTGGCGAAGCCTGCGTTCGGCTGCGCAGCAGTCGTGAATCCAGTATCCGCGGTGTACCTGAAACACCGGGTTGGATGGTTATACGACTGCTGCGCAGCCGAACGCAGGCTTCGCCAGCTGCTACACAGTCATGTGTTTACAGAAAAGGTATAGGTGGCCTGCGTTTGTTCAGGGTCGACCACCAGAACACCCATCCCAGAACTCTTATGTTTTGCTCTTCGATTTGCGGAGGTCTGAAGACTTCATCCGGGTATTCGGAGCTGTTGTGGCTGCGCATGCGTATCGCGTTGCCTGGTACCCGGCTCAGGTATTTGATGCGCAACATGCCGTCGTGCTCGATTGCGTAAATCTCTCCGTCGACAATTTGCGTGAGCCCGCGGTCGATGGCGACGATGGAGCCATCTTCAATTTTTTCGGCCATGCTGTTTCCAACCATGCGGGCGCAGATGGCATTGGCGTGGTTGATTTCCAGGGAGTCAAGATCGCTGCGCGGCAGGCGGATCGTTTCGCTGGGGTCTTTGATGACATGGGTTTTGTCGGAGCCGGGGGCCGTGGTCGCTTCTTTGTAAAAAGGTAGTTCGATATCGACTGGGTCGATGACCCGATAGGTGCCCCGGATTGACTGGGCGTCGAAGGTGTTGCCGGATGCATCGATCAGATGCAATGCCCTGGCGTCTTGCGGTCCTTCGCCGGTTTTCAGCCATTCAGTGTTCACGGACAGTCTTCTGGCGACATCCTCCATGCGGTAGTCAGGAACTCCGCGGGTATACCAGTTATGGACAGTTTGAGGGTCGGAAATACCCAGGAATTCGGCAAATCGCGTTGTCGAGATTTGGAGCTCTTTCAGGAGCATTCTGAATCGTGGGCCGCAGGTTTTGTTCTTTTTCATAAACACGAGTCTAGCCTTGCGGCATAAGGCTTTTATTCAACAAAACGTTCAAATCTGGCGTGAAATTTAAGTCCTGATGTAAGACGTCTTTTGTAAAAATTAAACAAGAAAAAACCGCTTTGCCCGCCCGTTAAATGTGCTGTTGAGCATGATTTTCAAACGCCCACAAAAAACCCCGGATCAACCGGGGTTCTTCGTTATAGCCGTTCGTGAGAGACGGCTATCAGCCTTTATAGGCAGCAACCGACTTCATGATCTCGGTGCGAGCGGCTTCTGAGTCGCCCCAACCTTCGATCTTCACCCATTTGCCTTTTTCGAGGTCTTTGTAGTTCGCGAAGAAGTGCTCGATCTGCTGGATCAGCAGCTGTGGCAGGTCGCTGCATTCCTTCACGTCGACGTACAGCTGGGACAGCTTGTCGTGTGGCACTGCGATGACTTTGGCATCGCCGCCGCCGTCGTCGGTCATGTGCAGAATGCCGATTGGACGGGCGCGGATGACCGAACCTGGAGCAACCGGGTAAGGGGTCACGACCAGCACGTCGAGGGGGTCACCGTCGTCAGCCAGGGTGTTCGGGATGAAACCGTAGTTGGCCGGGTAGAACATCGGGGTGGCCATGAAACGGTCAACGAACAGGCAATCGCTGTCTTTGTCGATTTCGTATTTGATCGGCGCGTGGTTGGCCGGAATCTCGATCGCGACGTAGATGTCGTTCGGCAGGTCTTTGCCAGCCGGAATCTTGCTGTAGCTCATTGGGCGTTGCCCCCGTTAGTTGACCAAAAACACTTGGCCGGATTGACCAAAAAGTGGCGGCGATTATAGGCATATTCTGCCGCCGATGCTATGTGCCAGAGGTCGTAGAGACCTTAGTCGCGTGCCTGATAGACCGGGTCTTCGGCCAGAAGTTGCCGCAGCCGGGCCAGAGGGTCCTGACGATAAAACAGCTTCAGTTGCTCATAGACCTGAGGATACGCCTCGTGCAGCAAATCCGGGGCGCTAAAGAAGTATTCGCTGGTGACCGCGAAGAACTCGGCCGGGTTTTCCGCAGCGTACGGGTCGATGGCTGTGTCAGCGTCGGGATTGCGGTCCAGTTGCCGATCAAGGTCGTCGTAGGCCTCTTGCATGACCTTGGCCCAGTCGCTGACCCGCATGTTGGCGTGCAGCGGCGGCAGGCCATTGGCGTCGCCGTTGAGCATGTCGAGTTTATGCGCGAGTTCGTGGATCACCAGGTTGTAGCCTTCCCAGCCACCGCTGGCCATCACACCGGGCCAGGCGAGGATGATCGGGCCTTGCTGCCAGGCTTCGCCGCTGTGTTCGCCATCCCATTCGTGTTCGACGCCGCTGGCATCGCGATGGCGTTGGGGGCTGAGGAAGTCGTCGGGATAGAGGACGATTTCGTGGAAACCCTGATACCAGTTCAGATCGCCCAGGTGCAGCAACGGCAATTGCGCCTGGGCGGCAAGCAGCAGGCGCTGTTCCTGGTGGAGTTCGACGCCGGGCAGGGCGGTCAGGTGTTTGTCCTGGAGGAACAGCACGCTGGCTTCACGCAGCCACTGGTCTTCGGTGGCGCTGAGGCCATCGAGAAAACTCAGGTGATGACGCACCCGCTGCCACATGTCGTCGGCAATCGGGTGTTTGGCCAAGGTGCGCTGGCGACGCCAGGCGCTAAGGGACCACATGGTGAATCAGCGCGATTGAGCTTTGGACGCGGCGTTGCCGAAGCGGCTGCGGATGATGCCGATGATCATCGGCACCAGCGACAGCAAGATGATGCCCACGACCAGCAGCGACAGATTTTGCTTGATGAACGGTACGTTGCCGAAGAAGAAACCGAGGGTCACCAGGCCACCCACCCACAGAATAGTGCCGAGGACGCTGAAGGCGAAGAAACGCGGGTAAGGCATTTTGGCGACACCGGCGACGAACGGTGCAAAGGTGCGGATGATGGGCAGGAAGCGCGCCAGGGTCACGGTTTTGCCGCCGTGTTTGTCGTAGAAGTCGTGGGTTTGCTGCAGGTAGTCGCGGCGGAAGATTTTCGAGTTCGGGTTGCTGAACAAACGCTCACCCGCCGTTCGTCCGATCACATAGTTGGTGCTGTCGCCAAGGATCGCCGCCAGCATCAGCAGGCCGCCCAGCAGCACCGGGTCCATGCCGCCACCGGCCGCAACGGCACCCGCGATGAATAGCAAGGAATCGCCCGGCAGGAACGGCATCACCACCAGACCGGTTTCGCAGAAGATCACCAGGAACAGAATGGCGTAAATCCATGGCCCGTAGTTGGTTACCAGCAAATCGAGGTAAACATCGAGATGCAGGATAAGGTCGAGCGGGTTGAAATCCATGGAGAGCACCTGAGGTGACGGCCCGACTCGGCAGGCCTGTGCGGATGACTTCGCGAAAGGCTACAGACGGGTGTAGTTTTTCTTACAAGCCGGAAAGGTCGGCATTATACGGGCTGAGAGGTGAAAAGCGCGTTGAGTTTGTAGCGGGGGATGTCTAGGGTTCCTCACCGGTTGGAGTGGTGCAATCGATTCCTGTGGGAGCGAGCTTGCTCGCGATTCAGGCACCTCGGTGTGTCAGTCATCCCGAGGAGAAGCTATCGCGAGCAAGCTCGCTCCCACAATGTTCGATGCAGATCAGAGCTCGTCGCTGATCGGCAACACGTAGTTCTTGAATTCGGTGTCTTCCTTGAACCCGATGGATTCGTAGGTTTTCTGTGCGACTTCGTTGTTGCTGCTGGTGGAAACGCGCATGCGTACAGCGTTGGTTTCCTTGGCCATTTTCTTCGCGGTGCGGATGAGGTTGTCGGCCACCAGCTGGCGGCGGGCCTCTTCGGCGACGTAGATGTCGTTGAGGATCCACACGCGCTTAAGCGAAAGGGACGAAAAGCTCGGATATAACTGACAGAAACCCATCAGTTTGTTGCTGTCGTCATCGGCCAGGGCCAGGTAGATCACCGACTCCTTGCGACGCAGGCGCTTTTCAAGGAACGCTCGGGACGAGTCCGGATAAGCCAGGGAGCCATAAAACTCGCGATATTTGACGAACAACGGGGTCAACAGGTCCAGGTGTTCGAGGGTCGCTTGAATAATCCGCATGGTAGGTCTCGTCTTCAAGTGGCTGTCTTCACGTACTGTGACGGCGAACGGTTCTCACTCGGGCGGCCGTGTTTCGATCCTGCCTGAAACTGGATCAGAAACGCAATGCGGAAACGGTTCAGGCATCCGACGAACTCAGTAGGAAATTACCTTTCATGTCCGCTCCTGCGTCCGACTCCAGTGTCAGAACCTGGGCTTCGTCCTTCAGATTGACCCCTGACAGCTGCCGCCGGCAGGCTTCGCGCATCAAATACAGCAAACGGTGTGCCGCCATGCCGTAACTCAGGCCTTCGAGCCGGACATTGGAGATGCAGTTGCGATAGGCGTCCGTCAAACCGACCTTTGGATTGTAGGTGAAATACAGCCCCAGGCTGTCCGGGGAGCTGAGGCCAGGGCGTTCGCCGATCAGGATCACCACCATTTTGGCACCCAGCAGTTCACCGATCTCGTCGGCTACGGCGACCCGGCCCTGTTCCACCAGAATGACCGGTGAGACGGACCAGCCGTCATTCACAATCTGATCTTCCATCCGCGCCAGAATCGGCAAGGTATGGCGATGAACGGCCAGCGCCGATAATCCATCGGCAACGACAATTGCCAGATCAACACCGCCGGGATTGGCCAATGCGTAATCGCGCAGTGTCTGCGCCGAATCATCACTGAGCTTTCGCCCCAAATCGGGGCGCTGTAAATAACTGTTCCGGTCCGTAGCGGCGCTGTGTAGCAGCAGGCTGGCACGCCCGCGTTCCGCCAGTTGTGAGCTGAGGCCCACATGGTCGAACGGCAAGTGCACCGCATCCCGTGCCTGAGCGTGGGCGTACTGGAAGTCCAGCTGCGCGCTGGTCGGCATGCTGGTGCCCGTACGACCAAGGGCAATCCGTGCCGGTGTCAGGCGGCGCAGTTCCAGTAACGGGTTTTCTGGATCAGCAGGTGGTTTGTCCATTTCAACACTCATCCCAGTTGCCCCATCGCTTGGCGGAAAGCCGGCGGCAGGCTGTCGCCGAAGTGAATCTTGCCGTCTGTCTGGGTGAAAATGCCCATTCTCGCCAGCCACTGTTCGAATTCCGGCGCCGGTTTCAGGCCCAGCGTCTGGCGGGCGTAAAGGGCGTCGTGGAACGAGGTGGTCTGGTAGTTGAGCATGATGTCGTCGGAGCCGGGGATGCCCATGATGAAGTTAATTCCGGCCACGCCCAACAGGGTCAGCAGGGTGTCCATGTCGTCCTGATCGGCTTCGGCGTGGTTGGTGTAACAGATGTCGCAACCCATGGGCACGCCCAGGAGCTTGCCGCAGAAGTGGTCTTCGAGGCCGGCGCGGATGATCTGTTTGCCGTTGTAGAGGTATTCCGGGCCGATGAATCCTACAACCGTGTTCACCAGGAACGGTTTGAAATGTCGCGCCACGGCGTAGGCGCGGGTTTCGCAGGTCTGTTGATCGATGCCATGGTGGGCGTTGGCTGACAGGGCGCTGCCTTGGCCGGTCTCGAAATACATCAGGTTCTGGCCCAGAGTGCCGCGATTCAGGCTCAAACCGGCGTCATAGCCTTCCTGCAGCACGTTCAAGTTGATACCGAAACTGGCGTTGGCCGCCTCGGTGCCGGCGATCGACTGGAACACCAGGTCCAGCGGAACGCCGCGATTTATTGCCTCAATGGACGTGGTGACATGCGTCAGCACGCAGGCTTGGGTCGGAATTTCGTAGCGCTGGATAATCGCATCGAGCATTTCCAGCATGGCGCAGATAGAGGCGATGCTGTCGGTGGCCGGGTTGATGCCGATCATCGCGTCGCCGTTGCCGTACAGCAGGCCGTCCAAAATGCTCGCGGCGATGCCGGCCGGTTCATCGGTGGGGTGATTGGGTTGCAGGCGTGTGGATAACCGGCCGCGCAAACCCATCGTGCCGCGGAATTTTGTAACTACACGGATTTTTTGCGCCACCAGCACCAGATCCTGCACGCGCATGATCTTCGACACGGCAGCGGCCATTTCCGGGGTCAGACCGGGCGCGAGGGTGCGCAGGCTCTGTTCGTCGGCGGCATCGCTGAGCAGCCAGTCGCGGAAGCCGCCGACGGTGAGGTGGCTGACGGCGGTGAATGCTTGTTTGTCGTGAGTGTCGATGATCAGTCGGGTGACTTCATCGGCCTCGTAAGGAATGAGTACTTCTTGCAGGAAGTGGCTGAGCGGGATGTCGGCGAGGGCCATCTGCGCGGCCACACGCTCGCCATCGTTGAGGGCGGCGACGCCGGCCAGAAAGTCCCCGGAGCGCGCCGGACTGGCCTTGGCCATGACGTCCTTGAGACTCTCGAAACGATAGGTCTGGGCACCGACGGAATGGGCAAATGCGGCCATGGGACGGAGTTCTCCTGATCTATAAATAATTCAAATACACCACCGAACCATTGTGGGAGCGAGCTTGCTCGCGATAGCGGTGTGTCATTCAGCACATATGTCGGATGTAACACCGCTATCGCGAGCAAGCCCGCTCCCACAGGGGATTGTTGTGCACTTCAATATGGCAGGCGCCGGGAATCAGCCCGGCGCCGGTGCAACTCAGACGCCTTCGAGCATCGCGTCCGCCGGCGCATCGAAGCGCTGCTTGGCGGTCAATTGGAAATACAAGTAACCGACAGCCATAAACCCGAGGAACACACACCCGATCAGTGTGTTGAACCAGGCCATCGCCACCAGGCACACCACCGCCAGAAACAGCGCAATCCCCGGCACGATCGGATAACCCGGCGCGCGGAAGGTACGTTCAAGGTTCGGCTCGGTTTTCCGCAGTTTGAACAGGCTCAGCATACTGATGATGTACATCACGATGGCACCGAATACCGACATGGTGATCATCGCTGCCGTCAGGGTCATGCCTTGCAGGTTGACCAGGCCGTCGCTGTAGATCGCCGCGATGCCGATCACGCCGCCGGCCAGGATCGCCCGGTGCGGAGTCTGGAAGCGCGAGAGCTTGGCCAGGCCGCGAGGCAGGTAACCGGCCCGGGCCAGCGCAAAGAATTGCCGTGAGTAGCCGAGAATGATCCCGTGGAAGCTCGCCACCAGACCGAACAGGCCGATCCACACCAGCATGTGCATCCAGGACGAATTGTTGCCGACCACTGCTTTCATCGCCTGCGGCAACGGGTCGTTGATGTTCGACAGTTGACGCCAATCGCCTACGCCGCCTGCCATCACCATCACGCCGATGGCCAGGAACACCAGGGTCAGAATGCCACTGACATAAGCCCTGGGAATCGTGCGTTTCGGGTCCTTGGCTTCTTCGGCCGCCATCGCCGCGCCTTCAATCGCAAGGAAAAACCAGATCGCAAAGGGGATCGCCGCAAAGATGCCAGGGATCGAGCCCATGGTGAACTCGTTGGCGCCCGACCAGCCGTTAAGCGCGAAATTACTGAAGCTGAAGCCCGGCGCAACGACGCCCATGAACACCAGCAACTCGGCGACTGCCAGCACGGTGACCACCAGTTCAAACGTCGCGGCGATGCTGACGCCGAGGATATTCAAACCCATGAACACGAAATAGGCGCCAACGGCGGCGATCTTCGGGTCCAGTTCCGGGTATTGCACGTTGAGGTAGGCGCCGATGGCCATGGCAATCGCCGGGGGCGCAAAGACGAACTCGATCAGCGTGGCGATGCCGGCGATCAGTCCGCCTTTCTCACCAAAGGCCCGCCGGCTGTAGGCAAACGGCCCGCCGGCGTGGGGAATCGCGGTAGTCAATTCGGTGAAGCTGAAGATGAAACAGGTGTACATCGTCGCCACCATCAGCGCGGTGACGAGGAAACCCAGGGTGCCTGCGGTGCCCCAGCCGTAACTCCAGCCGAAATACTCGCCGGAAATCACCAGGCCGACGGCAATGCCCCATAAATGCAGGGTGCCGAGTGTGGGTTTGAGCTGTGTAGTAGAAGTCATAAGTCCTCGCTGTCTTTTTTATTTTTTGATTTGTTGGACTTTCAAGTGCGACGTTTTCGTGTAAAGCGGGCACGCAAAGCTCGTGCCAGAGCGGCAGGGCAATGTTCGGTGTGTCATTGAGGACGCCATCGCGAGCTTGCTCGCGATGGCCATCTGAAGGGCGACGCAGCAACCTCTGCATCGCCCCCGGTTTTTAGAAGAAGCCCAACGGATTGATGTCGTAGCTCACCAGCAGGTTTTTGGTCTGCTGATAGTGGTCGAGCATCATTTTGTGGGTTTCACGGCCGACGCCGGACTTCTTGTAACCGCCGAACGCAGCGTGCGCCGGGTACAGGTGGTAGCAGTTGGTCCAGACACGTCCGGCCTTGATGGCGCGGCCCATGCGATAGGCGCGGTTGATGTCGCGGGTCCACAGACCGGCGCCGAGGCCGAACTCGGTGTCGTTGGCGATGGCCAGCGCTTCGGCTTCGTCCTTGAAGGTGGTGATGCTCACCACCGGGCCAAAGATTTCTTCCTGGAACACACGCATTTTGTTGGTGCCCTTGAGCAGGGTCGGCTGGATGTAATACCCGGTCGCCAGGTTGCCCTCGAGTTTTTCCACCTTGCCGCCAGTCAGCAGCTCGGCGCCTTCGCCCTTGGCGATTTCCAGGTACGAAAGGATTTTGTCGAATTGCTGCTCGGACGCCTGGGCGCCGACCATGGTGTCGGTGTCCAGCGGGTCGCCACGTTTGATCGACAGCACTTTTTTCATCACGACTTTCATGAAGTCGTCGTAGATCGACTCTTGCACCAAGGCGCGGGACGGGCAGGTGCAGACTTCGCCCTGGTTGAAGAACGCCAGCACCAGGCCTTCGGCGGCCTTCTCGATGAAGGACGGTTCGGCCTTCATGATGTCTTCGAAGAAGATGTTCGGCGACTTGCCACCCAGCTCCACGGTGGACGGAATGATGTTTTCGGCGGCGCATTTCATGATGTGCGAGCCGACCGGGGTCGAGCCGGTGAAGGCGATCTTGGCGATGCGTTTGCTGGTGGCCAGGGCTTCGCCGGCTTCTTTGCCGAAGCCTTGCACCACGTTCAGCACGCCCGGCGGCAGCAGGTCGCCGATCAGTTCCATCAGCACGGTAATGCCCAACGGGGTCTGTTCGGCAGGCTTGAGTACCACGCAGTTACCGGCGGCGAGGGCCGGGGCGAGTTTCCAGGCGGCCATCAGGATCGGGAAGTTCCACGGAATGATCTGCCCGACCACGCCCAGTGGTTCATGGATGTGATAGGCCACGGTGTTGCCATCGATCTCGGCGGCGCTGCCTTCCTGGGCGCGGATGCAACCGGCGAAGTAACGGAAGTGGTCGGCGGCCAGCGGGATGTCGGCGTTGAGGGTTTCACGCACGGCTTTGCCGTTGTCCCAGGACTCGGTGATTGCCAGGACTTCCAGGTTCTGTTCGATGCGGTCGGCGATTTTCAGCAGCACCAGCGAGCGAGCCTGGGCGGACGTGGCGCCCCAGGCATCAGCCGCCGCGTGGGCAGCGTCCAGGGCCTTTTCGATGTCTTCGGCCGTGGAGCGCGGGAATTCGGCAATCGGTTGGCCATTCACTGGCGAGGTATTGGTGAAGTACTGACCTTTAACAGGCGCGACGAACTCGCCGCCGATGTAGTTACCGTATTTGCTCTTGAACGAAACGATAGCGCCTTCAGTACCGGGGTGAGCGTAACGCATGATATTTCTCCTTGGCTTTTGTACTTATAAGGATCAGTACGCAAACGGCCTGCGCGACGATCATGCTGCGTTAAAAACAGGCTCGGAATGCTCATTTAGGTTCCCTAAACTCCGCTTCCTCGCCTGTTTTTGCCTTGCCTGATCGCCGCTCGGCGAGTTTTCGTACCGATCCTGCGGAGGCGCATGTGCGCTTGTTATAAGCGTAGAGCAAAGGTCGGGCCACTGCCTTGTAGGTAAGGAAAATCAAGGCCTTACGCGGTTTATGTCGGACCGACGGCCTCTGCCTGTGACGGTTTTGGTACGGCCCCGGTGACACTTTGTACCGCTTCTGGCACAGCATGTGACGGGTCGGTCTCGCCAGCATTGCAATGCGCCGATGGCAGGAGGATGCTGGGCGTCACCTCAAGCACGGGTCGCCGAGCCCCGGGGAGAACAATAAGAAATGCACGACAACCATTTGAGTCGCCATGCCCAGCAGGTCCTGACTGTCACTCAGGGCAAATCCCACCTGCACGGTCCCGGCAGCGATCCGTCGATTGCCCGTTCCTGGCTGCGTTGTCTTGAGGATTATCACCTCGACCCGGCCCTGACCATGGCGCCGACGGTGCTGGAACATGGCCGCGTACTGGAAAGCCGCGAGCGCTTGCAGCAAGTGCTGCACATCGCCGGCAGCGAAATGACCAGCCTTCATCAGCAACTCTCCGGCGCCGGCCACGCGGTCCTGCTGACCGACGCCCGCGGCGTGATCCTCAATTGCGTTACCGCACCTGCCGAGCGGAGGATTTTCGAGCGCGCCGGCCTCTGGCTCGGGGCTGACTGGAGCGAAGCCTGCGAGGGCACCAACGGCATTGGCACCTGTCTGGTGGAGCGTCAGTCCCTGACCATCCACCAGGACGAGCACTTTCGTGGCCGCCACACCGGCCTGACCTGCTCGGCGAGCCCGGTGTTCGACCCGCATGGCGAACTGCTGGCGGTGCTCGACGTGTCCTCGGCGCGTCACGAAGTCTCGCGTCAAAGCCAATTCCACACCATGGCGCTGGTCAATCTTTCGGCGAAGATGATCGAGAGCTGTTATTTCCTGCGCTATTTCGACAATCAGTGGTTGCTGCGTTTTCACCTTCAGGCCGAATCCGTCGGGCTGTTCAGCGAAGGGTTGCTGGCGTTTGACGGGGAAGGGCGGATCAGTGCGGTCAACCAGAGTGCGCTGAACCTGCTGGGGCATATTCGCGGTGGGTTGCTGGGCAAACCGGTGGAGGCGTTTTTCGACTGCTCGCTGGATGAATTGCTCGGCCGCGCCAGCGTCAATGCCAGCGCCAGCTGGCCGTTGCGCACGCGCGACGGACGGAGCCTGTTTGCGCTGTTGCGCGGGCAGCCACGCAGCATTCCGGTGCCGGTGGTGCAAAGTGCTGTGATCGCCGCACCTTCGCGTTTGTCGGGCATCTGTCTGGGCGATACAGGGTTGCAAGAGGACTTCCGCAAATCCTTGCGCGTTTTCGAGCGGGACGTACCGCTGCTGATCAACGGCGAAACCGGGTCCGGCAAAGAAGCGTTTGCCAAAGCCGTCCACCAGGCCAGCCAGCGAGCAGAAAAAGCCTTCGTCGCCCTCAACTGCGCCGCCATCCCCGAAAGCCTGATCGAGAGCGAACTGTTTGGCTATCGCGGCGGCAGTTTTACCGGTGCGCGCAAGGAAGGCATGCGCGGCAAGTTGCAACAGGCTGATGGCGGGACACTGTTCCTCGATGAAATCGGCGACATGCCCTTGGCTATGCAGACCCGGCTATTAAGGGTGCTGGAGGATCGTCAGGTGGTGCCGATCGGCGGTGAGCCGGAATCGGTCAATGTGCGGATCATCAGCGCCACTCACCGTAACTTGCTGGAGCGGGTGCAGGACGGCAGCTTCCGCGAGGATTTGTATTACCGGCTCAACGGGCTGGAAGTTGCGCTGCCGGCGCTGCGTGATCGCAGTGATAAGTCTCAGTTGCTCGACTTTTTGTTGGCCGAAGAGGCGGGCGGGGAAACCGTACTGATCGACGGTCCGGCACGCCAGGCGTTGCTGGCCTTCGCCTGGCCGGGGAACGTGCGGCAGTTGCGCAATGTGCTGCGCACGTTAGCGGCGCTGTGCGACGGTGGGCGGATCGGACTGGAGGATTTGCCGGCGATGATTCGTCAGGCTCGGCCGGTTCCGGTTGTTGCCGTTGAAGAGCCGTCGGACTATCCGCTGGATGACGCTGAGCGGCTGGCGTTGCTGAATGCGCTGGAACAGACGCGCTGGCATATGACCCATACGGCTGAACAACTTGGCGTCAGCCGTAACACCCTTTACAGAAAACTGCGTAAACACGGCATCGCCCGTTCTGCGTGACTGATCGTTCCCACGCGTGGGAACGATCATTAAAGACAGAGTGCGAATTTTCCCACCCTAAGCTAACCTGCGGCCATGTTTTACGAGGTCGACTAATGCACATTCATATTCTTGGTATCTGCGGCACTTTCATGGGTTCGATGGCGGTTCTGGCCAAAGAGCTGGGCCATCATGTGACGGGCTCTGATGCCAACGTCTATCCGCCAATGAGCACTCAGCTGGAGGCCCAGGGCATTGAGTTGACCCAAGGCTATGACCCGGCGCAGCTCGATCCGGCACCGGATCTGGTGGTGATCGGCAATGCCATGTCCCGCGGCAACCCGGCTGTCGAATACGTGCTGAACAAAGGCCTGCCGTACGTCTCCGGCCCGCAATGGCTGTCAGATCACGTGCTGCAAGGTCGCTGGGTGCTGGCCGTCGCCGGTACTCACGGCAAAACCACCACCAGCAGCATGCTCGCCTGGGTGCTGGAACACGCGGGCATGAGCCCGGGTTTCCTGATCGGTGGCGTGCCGCAAAACTTCTCGGTGTCCGCTCGTCTGGGTGACACGCCATTCTTCGTGATTGAAGCCGACGAGTACGACAGCGCATTTTTCGACAAGCGCTCCAAGTTCGTTCACTACCGCCCGCGCACGGCGATCCTGAATAATCTGGAATACGATCACGCCGACATCTTCCCCGATCTACCGGCCATCGAGCGGCAGTTCCACCATTTGGTGCGGACCATCCCGAGCGAAGGCCTGGTGATCCACCCGACCACCGAACCTGCGTTGCAGCGTGTGATCGAGATGGGCTGCTGGACCCCGGTGCAAACCACCGGCGCCGGCGGTCAGTGGCAGGTCAAACTGCTGAGCGAAGACGGCTCGAAATTCGAAGTGATGTTCGAAGGTGTCGCTCAAGGTGTGGTCGAGTGGGACATGACCGGCCAACACAACGTCGCCAACGCCCTGGCCACGTTGGCTGCGGCCCGTCACGTCGGTGTTGTGCCGTCCATGGGCATCGCTGCGCTGAGCGCATTCAAAAGCGTCAAGCGCCGGATGGAGAAAGTCGCGGAGGTCCGTGGCATTACCATCTATGACGACTTCGCTCACCATCCGACGGCCATTGCGACGACCCTTGACGGTCTGCGCAAGCGCATCGGCGATGCACCGTTGATTGCGATCATCGAGCCGCGCTCCAACTCCATGAAGCTCGGTGCTCACCGCGACGGCTTGCCGGAAAGCGTGGTCGATGCCGATCAGGTGATCTGGTACGCGCCGGCCAACCTCGGTTGGGATCTGGGGGCGACTGCTGCGTTGTGCACCGTGCCGTCGATCGTCAGCGATTCGCTGGAAGGCATCATCGAGCGCGTGAAGAGTCAGGCCCAGCCCGGCACTCACGTGGTGATCATGAGCAACGGCGGCTTCGGTGGCCTGCACGGCAAACTTGCCGAGGCGCTGCAATGAACAACAGCCCGGAACGCATCACGCTGGCGATGACCGGTGCTTCCGGCGCCCAGTACGGTTTGCGCCTGCTTGACTGCCTGATTCGTGAAGACCGCGAAGTGCACTTCATGATCTCCAAGGCTGCGCAACTGGTGATGGCCACCGAAACAGACGTTACGCTGCCGCCGAAAACCCAGATGATGCAGGCCTTTCTCACCGAATACACCGGGGCTGCCGCCGGACAGATTCGGGTGTACGGCAAGGAAGACTGGATGTCGCCGGTGGCCTCGGGCTCCGGCGCGCCGGCAGCGATGGTGGTGGTGCCGTGTTCCACCGGGACTTTGTCGGCTATTGCGACGGGGGCCTGCAACAACCTGATCGAGCGTGCCGCCGACGTCACCTTGAAGGAGCGCCGTCAGCTGATTCTGGTGCCGCGTGAGGCGCCGTATTCGAGCATCCATCTGGAGAACATGCTCAAGTTGTCGAACATGGGCGTGACGATTTTGCCGGCGTCGCCAGGCTTTTATCATCAGCCGCAAACCATCGACGACTTGATCGATTTTGTCGTGGCGCGAATTCTCAATCTGCTGAACATTCCCCAGGACATGCTGCCGCGTTGGGGCGAACACCATCTGACCAGCGATGAATAAGCTGCTGGCGATTGTGCTGGCGCTGCAATTGGCTGGCTGCGCCACGGCGCGAACGCTTGATGCCGCCAAACCTGGTGCGCCGGTGGTGTATTCGGGGACGCGTCTGGATTTGTATGCCCTGAACGGCGGTTGCTGCGCCATGGACCGCTTCGGCGCCGAAGCCCCTAGCTACCCCGGCGTCGACCTGCCGGCCAGTGCGTTGCTCGACACGCTGCTGTTGCCGCTGTCGCTGCTTACGGTGATCGGGGTCAGTTTTCAGGCAACGGGCGGATTGTAAAAAGCAAAAGATCGCAGCCTTCGGCAGCTCCTCAGGTGTACGCAATACCAATGTAGGAGCTGCCGAAGGCTGCGATCTTTTGATCTTATTTACCTAACTTGCGCAACTCATCCGACTCCACAATCCGCACCCCATCCTGCTCTTCCAGCGCCAGTCGCCACATGGCGCGGGCCAGTTGGCAGGCTTCGATACCGCGGTATTTGCCGGGGATCAAGCGGGACAAAGGCCCGACGAATTGCTCAGCCATACGCGGTTCCATACGCTCGCCCAGCAGCAGCGAAGGTCGGCAAATGGTCAGTTGCGGCCAGTCCTGCGCGCGCAATGCATATTCCATCTCGCCTTTGACCCGGTTGTAGAAAATAGGGGATCTGCGATCAGCCCCCAATGCACTGATCACGATCAGGTGCCGAGCGCCCATCTCCCGTGCACGTTTGGCGAACGCCACCACCATGTCCAGGTCCACCGCGCGAAACGCCTGTTCCGAGCCGGCTTTCTTGATGGTGGTGCCCAGGCAGCAGTAGGCGATGTCGACGCGACCATTCAGTTGCGGCAGAAACTCCGCTGGGTCGCCGACCGGGTTTTCCAGATGGGGGTGCTCGGCCAGTGGCCGGCGTGAGGGCGCCAATACCCGTGAAATCGTGGGCTCATTGAGCAGACGGTCAAGAAGATGTTCACCGGTCAAACCGGTAGCTCCGGCAAGCAGTACGTGCTGAGGCGTCAAGTACATAGTGTTTCCCCCTTGATACTATTCAGCTTAGTTGTTCTTTGCGTCCTTGCTGCCGGTAGAGACACTTTGCAACGCCTTTCGTGCTTGCTGTTTGCGTAATAGCTGCCAGTGAGAGAGAACTGTTTTCGGCGCCCAGATCTGCGGTTCAGAGGCTTCGAAGCTGTCCGCCAGTTCGCGTTCCGCAACGGTGGCCTTGGCCAGTTTGAAGGCTTGCTCCAGGTCGTCGGTCTGGTTCAGTGCCTGGGCGAACAGCGCATCGCCGAAGTAGGTGAAGTTGGCTTCTTCCGAGCAACCGAAGGACACGCGGTCAGCGCGCGAGGCGGTCATGATCAGGGTGCGTTCATCCTTGAGCGCGGGAATGAAGCCACCGGAGTAGCAGGACGAAATCACGATGATCTTGTCGCGGTTTTTCAGCGGAGAGAGCACTGCGGCGAGTTCGTCGGCCGGCAGATCGGACAGTTCCATGCGCGGCTGGTCGAGTACCAGTTCGTGTTCGCTGGTGCCGTGGCTGGTCAGGTAAATGAAGATCAAGTCTTCCGGGCCACTGCGTTCGGCCAGGGCGGCAGCGGCGCGGCGCAGGTTTTCCCGGGTGGCCATCGGCCGGTCGACGAGGTGGTCGCGATGGTTCACCAGGCGGATCTGGCCAAACGCACCAAAGCGACTGTTGAGCATGTTGCTGACGTAATCGGATTCGCGCAGGAACACGCTTTGCTTGCCGTCACCGCCGAGTGTCAGGGTGTACAACTCGACTGCCGGGGTCGAAGCCGGCACGCTGGACAATGCATCGTCGAGCAAACGGCCCTGGGCCAGCAAACCGAGTTCCAGGCTGTCGGGCAGCAACTTGCCATCGGCATCGCGAACACGCTGGCCATTGATCCACGTACCGCTTTGCACCGTGCCGTCAGTCAGCACCAGGGTGCCGCGCCCCGAGTAACTGTCACCGTCAAACTGGCCGATGTAGAAGCTGCCGTCAGACAGGTTCAATCGACCTTGGCCGGTGAAGCGCCAGTCACTGAACTGGCCAATGTAATGGCTGCCGTCGGCGCCGATCAACTCGCCCTTGCCGTTCAGCGTTCCTTCCTTGAATTGACCGAGCCAGACATCACCGTCGGCGTTCTCGTAGCGGCCCTTGCCGTGCAGTTGGTTGTTCTTGAAGCCGCCGACATAGATATCGCCATCGGCGCTGTTGAAAGTCCCATTGCCTTCGAGCTGACCGTCAACGAAATGCCCGGTGAACTGATTGCCGCTGGCGTCGCCGCGTTGGCCTTCGCCGTTGGGTTTGCCGTGGGCGAACTGGCCCTGATACGAGCTGCCGTCTTCGAGTTCGAGACGACCGAGCCCTGAATATTGATCGGCCTTGAATTCACCGCGGTAGGTCATACCGTTTTCTTTGAGGGTGCCTTCGCCGTCCCGTCGACCGGCTTTGAAACCGCCGGTGAAGCTGCTGCCGCTGGTGGTCAGTGTGCCCTTGCCGTCGAACAGCCCCAGATTGAATCCCCCGCGATAGACTTCGCCGTTGCTGCCGTGCCATTCGCCCTGGCCATGCCATTGGCCCTTGTCGAAATCGCCGGCGTACCAGCTGCCGTTCGGGTAATCGATACGGCCCTGGCCTTGCAGCAATCCGTTGACCAGTTCACCGCGATAGCGTCCGCCGTCCGGCAAGCGGGCGTCGGGGGGCAACAGCGATTCGCCGTCGCCGCAAGCGGTGAGCAATAGGGTCAGAGCGAGGAGTGCAAGTGGGCGCATAGCGGGATCCGGGCAATTAGGCGACCGAGTATGCCGCAGCTGTTTGACCTTATATAGCCAGGAAACAGGAGAGGGTGCGAAACAGCGTGAGCTGCTTCGCATCCGGGATGGGTTACACGAAGCAGAGCGACAGTGGCTCGGCGATGTAGGCCGGTTTGTCCGAGCCTTCGATCTCAAGCGTGGCGGTGGCCTTGAGCAGCCATTGGCCGGGTTTCTTCTCGGTGACTTCGTTCATGTCGACCTTGAGTCGTACCCTGGAATTGACCTTCACTGGCTGGATGAAACGCACGGTATCCAAGCCGTAGTTGACCACCATCTTCGCCCCTTCAGGCAGGATCAGGATGTCTTCCATCAGTTTGGGGATCAGCGACAGCGACAGGAAACCGTGTGCAATGGTGCTGCCAAATGGCGTTTGCGCGGCTTTGACCGGGTCGACGTGGATGAACTGATAGTCCCCTGTGGCTTCGGCGAACAGGTTGATGCGCTCCTGATCGATGGTGAGCCATTCGGAACGTCCGAGTTCCTTGCCGACATAATCTTTGAGCTCTGCAACGGGAACATAGGGCATTGAGACTCTCCTTGGGTTCATCGGTTTTATAGTTTTGAGGTGGGGGGATTTGACCTCCCGGATTACCACTTTAGATCAACATGGCAAATGGCTCCGGTCAACTGACCATGATTTTGGCGAATGCCGGTCTATAGCGTTGACGTGCTTATAATGCTCGGCCCGCTTGTGCGGGATGATATTGGCGGGAGATGACGGATGTTGTTACGTGGCCTGACCTGGCTGGTGCTGTTCCAATTGCTGGGCACAGCCATCAACCACTTGTTTTTACCGATCCTGCCGGGGCCGATTGTCGGGCTGCTATTGCTGCTGGTGTTCCTGATCAGCCGTGGCCAGGTCGGAGAACCGCTGAACCTCGCGGCGAGCAGTCTGCTGCGTTACCTGCCGTTGCTGCTGGTACCGCCAGCCGTGGGTGTGATGGTTTATGCCAAAGACATTGCCGCAGATTTCTGGGCCATCGTCGGCGCGCTGGTGTTGTCACTGTTGCTGTCCCTGGCCTTCGCTGGCGTGCTGATGCAAAGCATGGTCAAGCGTCACGCTCATCGTGAGGACGGCCAATGATCCTCGACTGGCACGGCGCCTGGGCGTCGGTGATTCATCATCCGTTGTTCGGTATCGGCATTACGCTGGGTGCTTATCAGCTGGTGCTGGCGGCGTACGAGAAAACCCGCTGGATCTTTTTGCAACCGGTGCTGGTCTCGATGCTGCTGGTGATCGGCGTGCTGGTGGGTTGCGGGCTGACCTATGCCGAGTACCGCAAGAGCACTGAGATCCTCAGCATCCTGCTGGGGCCTGCGACCGTTGCGCTGGCTGTGCCGCTGTACCTCAATCTGCGACGCATTCGGCAGTTGTTCTGGCCGATATTTACTACGCTGGTGATAGGTGGCGTCGTCGCCACTGGCATGGGCGTATTGCTGGGCTGGTCGTTTGGTGCCGAACACATGATCCTGATGACCATGGCGCCGAAGTCGGTGACGTCGCCGATTGCCATGCTGGTGGCGGAGCAGATCGGTGGTGTTGCGGCGCTGGCGGCAGTGTTCGTGTTGATTACCGGGGTGATCGGGGCGATATTCGGGCCGAGTCTTTTGACCCGCCTGGGTGTGCACAGCCCTGAGGCGCGCGGTATGGCACTGGGCATGACGGCGCACGCGGTCGGCACTGCGGTGGCCATGCAGGAAAATGAAGAGTGCGGCGCCTTCGCGGCGCTGGCGATGAGTCTGATGGGCGTGGCCACGGCAGTTTTCCTGCCGTTGGCGGTGTCGATGGTGGTGTAAGGAAATGTCTATGAGCTTGCCGCTTTTTCCGCTGAACACGGTGTTGTTTCCTGGCTGCATCCTCGATTTGCAAATCTTCGAGGCGCGCTACCTGGACATGATCAGTCGCTGCATGAAACAGGGCGGCGGCTTCGGCGTGGTGTGCATCCTCGACGGCGAAGAGGTCGGCATCGCCCCGGCGGGCTACGCGCTGGTCGGATGCGAGGCGCTGATCACTGATTTCAAACAGCAGGACAATGGCTTGCTGGGCATTCGGGTGCAGGGCGGACGGCGTTTCCACGTGTTGCGCACCGAGATTCAGCGCGATCAGCTGACCGTCGCCGAGGTCGAGTGGCTGGAGGACGAACCTGAGCAACCGCTGCAGGACGAGGACGCCGACCTGGTTGCGCTGCTCAAAGCTTTGGCCGAACACCCGATGGTCGAAGCGTTGAACATGGGTACTGAGGCAACCGGGCAGCAGTCACTGGCCAATCAGTTGGCGTACCTGTTGCCGTTTGCCGAAGTGGACAAGATCGACCTGCTGCAACTCGATGATCCGCAGCAGCGACTGGATGCGATTCAGGCGCTGCTGGATGAGTTGCAGGGTGAGTTGTTTGCTTAGTTGCATTTTGATGCAACTAAGCTAGACGGGTACTGTTGCCTTTATCGCCTGCTTTAATTAAATTAAGTTTCGCTTGCATGAAGCGGGTGGTTAACTAATTAAATTAAAATGGATGTTGATAGATGACTATTTATTCGAATGAAAAAGCACTCTGGGAAGCGGTAGCAGTTGGATACATGCTGGCAAAGTACTCGAGCAGTTCCCGTGAAGAAACGGCCGAATTCGCGGGCAAATTGGCCGATGCCCTGGTGCTGGAAATGCGTAGGCGTGAGCGCGCTTAAATAGCGTTCTGCCACGTATTGCACGTGCAGTAAAAACCCCATTTTGAGAATGGGGTTTTTTATGGAAGGGTGTTTTATTTGCCTGCTGTTAGTTAGTGGTTGTACGAAACACTAATATGTTTCTCCAGTCGTAAGTTTCGACAGTCAATAGGCATACCGCAACATAGCGTGCGGTAGATGCCGTAATGCGAAGAATGCAAACAATGCAGTCAATGCCGGCAACACCAGCCACCAAACCTTGAGCGGCATGGCATTCAGCGGCGTCCGTCGCTGACTCAGCCACAGGCTCGCCGCGCAGACACACGCCGCCAACATCGCACCGGCCAGTACATCTGATGGCCAGTGCGCGCCCAGATACACCCGCGACAAAGCGATGGCCAGTGCCGGCAGGCAACCCAGCAGCAGCCAGGTCAGGCGCATCCGCAGTGGTTGGCCGCGGCCAGCCAACACTGCCAACGTCAAGAAAAGTGCAAAGGCACCCGAAGCGTGGCCACTGGGCATGCTGTAACTGACCAGCGGATCACTCAATACTTCCGGGCGCACGCGGGCGAAAAACTGTTTGGTGAACGTGTTGCCGAGTGCAGTGCAGAGCAGGGTGCCGCCCGCAAAAATTGCCTGCCGCCATTGGCGTGTGATCAGCAGCAAGCCGGTCAGCAGGGCGCTGAACATCAGCATATTGCGGAATTCGCCGATCAGGGTGAACGTCACGGCCACTTCATCGAGTGTCGCGCTGCGGTGTTCCTGCACGAGGGTCATCACGCCTTGATCGAGGGCGGTCAGGTATGGATAGCCAATAAACAGGCCCAGCAGAATCAACGACCCCAGGCCCGCTATATAGGCGGTAGCGTGGCGATGTCGGCGCAGGCTACTGGTGACGCTCAAACCGATCATCACCGCGATGCTACCGGCAACGATCCCGGCCTCGGGCCAGAAACCCTCTGGCAACGGCAGGCGAATCGCCGCCCCCGTTGCCCAGCCGGGCAGCAGATAGGCAACGGTCCAGCCAGCGGCGGCCAGCAGACTGACGGCGGCGAAGCGCGGGAAGGGCATGTCGAACATCCCCGCGACCATCGGCAACATCGGCCGCAGCGGACCGATGAAACGCCCGACCAACAGGCTGGCGATGCCGTAGCGCTGGAAATACGCCTCGGCCCCGGTGATCCATTCCGGATGATGGCGCAACCCTGGCAGGCGCCGGATGTTCTGATGGAAATGTCGTCCGAGGAAGTACGAAATGATGTCGCCCAGCACGCCGCCGAGGAACCCCAGCAGCAGCGTTTCGCCCAGCGACAGCGCACCGCTGCCGGCCAGTACCGCGACGGCAAACAGCAACACCGTGCCGGGCACGATCAGCCCGGCAATCGCCAGGCATTCCACACAGGCCACTATAAACACCGCCGCGGCCAGCCATTGCGGGTTGACCGTCAACCAACCGGTCACGCTATCGAGCCATGGGCCCATAAAAACAACTCCATCGACTATTCAATTGGTCCCAAGGGACGAACACAATCTTCAAAACACTATAAATCCCCTGTGGGAGCGGGCTTGCTCGCGAAAGCGGACTGACAGTCAACATTGATATCGACTGGCATGGCCCCTTCGCGAGCAAGCCCGCTCCCACAGGGGGATTTTCATTGTTCATGTCAGCAAAAAATAATCGCGACCTTCGACCTGCCCCCGTCGCAGCGGGTTGCGCGTGCAATACGGCGCGTAAGCCGCATCGACGAAGCGGTACATCAAATGCTCATCGCGCCCGTGCGGAATGCCCAGGCGCGTGGTTTGTATGATGTGAGCCGGCGCCGGGCCGACATCCTCCACCAGCAGCACTTCATGGTCGAAGCGCTTGGCGTCCCACACCGGCACCTTCAGGCCCAGCGCCTTGCAAAGCAAAGTCTGTCCGGCGCAAAGCTTTTGCGAGGGGCGAGGGCGACCTTGGGCGTCGGGATTGTTCAACAGCATCTGCGCCAGGCTCGCCGGCCCGCTCAAGTCATCAATCCATGGATAGGCGGATTTGATCAGCACTGCATTGCCCGGACCCTGGGCGCTGAAGTTCAGGGAATCGCCGCCACGGGCGTAGTACATATAGATGTGGCCGCCATCCAGAAACAAAGCCTTACGTTTTTCTGTGTAGCCGAGGGAGGCGTGGCTGCCTTTTTCTTCGAAGTAATAAGCCTCGGTCTCGATAATCCGGGCGCTGAGCCACAGGTCACCGACCCGGTGACGGATGACTTTGCCGAGTAAATCCTGGGCCAGCGTTTGGGCATCTCTGTCGAAAAAAGCGTCCGCGAGCCCCTCGGGCAGGCTCGTTGTGGACGTGGGAACAGTCAGGTTAGTCATGATGAACGGCGTTTATCAGGGCTGATTGAGTCGCGATGATAACAATTTGCAGCTTAATCACGGCTGAACGTCGGCAAATTGCCCTCCATTTCGACCATCCGCCCGTCACCGCTGTTAGTCCCGGGACGCGACAGCTATAATCTGCCGCTTTACTCTTTACCAAGATCTTAGCAAAGACCACTCCAGACCATGACTGAGTCCGTTCTTGACTACATGACCCGATTGGGTCGCGCTGCCCGCGAAGCTTCTCGCGTCATCGGCCGTGCCAGCACCGCGCAGAAAAACCGCGCCTTGCAGGCTGCTGCCAATGCGTTGGACGCCGCACGCGCCGAGCTGACGGCTGCCAATGAACTGGATTTGGCCGCTGGCCGCGCCAATGGTCTTGAGCCTGCATTGCTTGAGCGTCTGTCGCTGACCCCGGAACGCATCGACGGCATGATCGTCGGTTTGCGTCAGGTAGCGGCTCTGCCGGACCCGGTCGGCGCGATCCGCGACATGAGCTTTCGGCCATCGGGCATTCAGGTCGGCAAGATGCGCGTGCCGTTGGGCGTGATCGGGATCATCTACGAATCCCGGCCGAACGTGACCATCGATGCCGCCAGCCTGTGCCTGAAGTCCGGCAACGCGACCATCCTGCGTGGCGGCTCCGAGGCGATTCATTCCAACCGTGCCATTGCCGCCTGCATCCAGCGCGGTCTGGCCGAAGCCGAACTGCCTGCTGCCGTGGTGCAAGTGGTCGAAACCACTGATCGCGCCGCCGTTGGCGCGCTGATCACCATGCCTGAATACGTCGACGTTATCGTGCCCCGTGGCGGCCGTGGCCTGATCGAGCGCGTTAGCCGTGACGCCCGCGTGCCGGTTATCAAGCATCTGGACGGCATCTGCCACGTTTACGTCAGTGCCCATGCCGATCTGCCGAAAGCCCAGCGTATCGCGTTCAACGCCAAGACTTACCGCTATGGCATCTGCGGTGCGATGGAAACGCTGCTGGTTGATCAAACCGTTGCCAAAGATTTCCTGCCTTCGATGGCGGCACAGTTCCGCGAAAAAGGCGTCGAGCTGCGCGGTTGCGAACGCACCCGGGCGATCATCGAGGCGGTGGCGGCCACTGAAGAAGACTGGAACACCGAGTACCTGGCGCCGATTCTTTCGATCCGTGTGGTCGACGGGCTGGACCAGGCCATCGAACACATTAATAAGTTCGGCTCCCATCACACCGATTCGATCGTCAGCGAAAACCTTGCTGACACCCGGCGTTTCGTCGCGGAAGTCGATTCGTCGTCGGTGATGATCAACACCCCGACATGCTTCGCCGATGGCTTCGAATACGGATTGGGTGCCGAGATTGGCATTTCTACTGATAAGCTGCACGCCCGCGGCCCGGTGGGCCTCGAAGGTCTGACCTGCGAGAAGTACATCGTGGTCGGTGATGGCCAGTTGCGCGGCCAGGCGTCGGACTGACTTGGGCGACCACGACCTGGCAGCCCCGGTAACCGCCAGCGAGCCTGCGCCTCGACGCATTGGCATGCTGGGCGGAACCTTCGACCCGGTGCACATCGGCCATTTGCGCAGTGCGCTGGAAGTCGCCGGATCGCTGGCGCTCGATGAACTACGTCTGACACCCAGTGCCAGACCGCCTCATCGCGGTACGCCGCAGGTGTCGGCGAAAGACCGTCTGGCGATGGTCGAGTGCGCGGTGGCCGGTGTGGCACCGTTGGTGGTGGACGCCCGCGAATTGCAGCGGGACAAACCGTCCTACACCATCGACACCCTGGAACTGATGCGCGCAGAACTTGCCGCCGAAGACCAGGTTTTTCTACTTTTGGGCTGGGACGCATTTTGCGGCCTGCCCACTTGGCACCGCTGGGAAGAGTTGCTCCAGCATTGCCACATCCTGGTGCTGCAACGCCCGGATGCCGACAGCGAACCGCCGGATGCCTTGCGCAATCTGTTGGCGGCACGCTCGGTGAGCGACCCGCTGGCCCTCAAAGGGCCGAGCGGACAGATTGCATTCGTCTGGCAGACACCGCTCGCGGTATCCGCCACCCAGATCCGTCAACTGCTGGCCAGCGGTAAGTCGGTACGTTTCCTGGTGCCCGACGCGGTCCTGGCCTACATCGATGCGCACGGTCTCTACCGTGCGTCGAACTGAAAAAGGGCGCGCTTCAAAACACGTGAACGCGTGTACCGAAGCGCCCGAACATACGAGCAAAACGAGTTTTATATGACGAACAAAGACGTAACTAAAGTAAAGCGCAAAGGCACGTTCAAGAGCGCCCCGCTGCCAGTAGAAGTTCCAACCGGCCCTGAACTGCGCGGCGAAGAGCTGGTCAAGGTTGCTGTAGCGGCCCTGGAAGACGTGAAAGGCCAGGACATTCAGGTCATCGACGTTCGTGAAAAGCAGAGCATCACTGATTTCATGATCATCGCTACCGGTACGTCCAACCGCCAGATCGGCGCGATGCTGGATAAGGTCCGCGAGGCGGTCAAAGCCTTGGGCGTCAAGCCGCTGGGTGAAGAAGGCAAGGGCGACAGCGACTGGGTCCTGCTGGATATGGATGACGTCATCGTGCACATGATGACCGCTTCGGCTCGTCAGTTTTACGACCTGGAGCGTCTGTGGTCCGGTGCAGAACAGAGCCGTGCTCTGAACGCGGCTCACCACAGCCCGGAAAACACCCATGAGCATTTCGTCAAGCTCAACAAAGACCAGCAATAAGGGACCGCTGTGCGACTGCGACTGATCGCCGTCGGTTCACGCATGCCCAAGTGGGTGGAAGAAGGCTGGCATGAATATGCCAAGCGTCTTCCGTCCGAGCTGGCGCTGGAACTGGTGGAAATACCGCTCAACACCCGTGGCAAGAACGCCGACGTGGCGCGCTTCATCCGTCAGGAAGGCGAAGCCATGTTGGCCAAGGTCGGGCCGAACGAGCGTGTTGTGACCCTCGAAGTCCATGGCAAGCCCTGGAGCACCGAGCAGCTGGCAGTCGAGCTCGATCGCTGGCGGCTGGACTCGCGCACGGTGAATTTCATGGTCGGCGGCCCCGAAGGGCTGGCGCCGGAAGTCTGTGCCCGAGCCGATCAGCGCTGGTCATTGTCGGCGTTGACGTTGCCGCACCCGCTGGTGCGAATTCTGATCGGCGAACAGCTGTATCGTGCCTGGACAGTCCTGTCCGGCCACCCTTACCACAAGTAGTTCTGCCCTCATGCCCCAGCCGATCCGCATCAAGGACCACGAAAAAGACGCCCGTCTGGTGCGTGGCCGCGTCGTGTTCGGGGCAATTGCGGTCGTGACGCTGATCGCTGTGCTGATCGCGCGGCTGTATTTCCTTCAGGTGATCCAGTACGAGTACCACTCGACCCTGTCGGAAAACAACCGTGTCCATGTGCAGCCGATTCCGCCGACTCGGGGCTTGATCTTCGATCGCAATGGCGTGGTGGTGGCGGATAACCGGCCTAGCTTCAGCCTGAGCATGACCCGCGAGCGCTCCGGCGAATGGCAGCAAGTGCTCGACGTGATCGTCGAAGTGCTGGAGCTGACACCCGAGGATAGGGTGATCTTCGAGAAACGCATGCGTCAGGGGCGTCGGCCGTTCGAGCCGGTGCCGATCCTGTTCGAGCTGACCGAAGAACAGATCGCCCGCATCGCGGTGAACCAGTTCCGTCTGCCGGGTGTGGAAGTGGTCGCGCAGCTGGTTCGTCACTATCCGCAGGGCCCGCACTTTGCGCACTCGGTGGGATATATGGGGCGGATCAACGAGAAAGAGCTCAAGTCTCTGGACCCGGTGAGTTACAGCGGCACCCATCAAATTGGCAAAACTGGCATCGAGCGCTTCTACGAGCCCGAATTGCACGGTCAGGTCGGTTACGAAGAAGTCGAGACCAACGCCCGTGGCCGCGTGCTGCGGGTACTCAAACGTACCGAACCGATTTCCGGCAAGGACATCGTCCTGAGCCTGGACATCAAATTGCAGGAGGCCGCCGAAGCTGCACTCGGCGGTCGCCGTGGCGCAGTGGTGGCGCTGGACCCGAAAACCGGCGAAGTCCTGGCGATGGTCAGTGCACCGAGTTTCGATCCGAACCTGTTCGTCACCGGCATCAGTTTCAAGGCCTATTCCGAGCTGCGCGATTCCATCGACCGGCCACTGTTCAACCGCGTGCTGCGCGGCCTGTATCCGCCGGGCTCGACCATCAAACCGGCCGTGGCAATTGCCGGCCTGGATTCTGGCGTCGTGACCGCGTCGAGTCGGGTGTATGACCCCGGCTATTACCAGTTGCCCAACTACGATCACAAATACCGTAACTGGAACCGTACCGGTGACGGCTACGTCGATCTGGACACGGCGATCATGCGGTCCAACGACACCTACTTCTACGACCTGGCCCACAAGCTGGGAATCGATCGCTTGTCGGCGTACATGAGCAAGTTCGGCATCGGCCAGAAGGTTTCGCTGGACATGTTCGAAGAGTCGCCGGGGCTGATGCCAACACGTGAATGGAAGCGTGCAACCCGGCGTCAGGCCTGGTTCCCGGGTGAAACGCTGATTCTGGGGATCGGTCAGGGCTACATGCAATCAACTCCCTTGCAACTGGCCCAGGCCACGGCGCTGGTCGCGAACAAGGGTGTCTGGAACCGTCCGCACCTGGCCAAGACCGTCGAAGGCGAGCGGCCGAAGGATGACAACCCGATGCCGGACATCATCCTGCGTGACCCGTCCGACTGGACCAAGGTCAACCACGGCATGCAACAGGTGATGCACGGTGCCCGGGGTACGGCACGCAAAGCGGCGATTGGCGCGCAATACCGCATCGCGGGCAAAAGTGGTACGGCCCAGGTCGTCGCGATCAAGCAGGGCGAGAAGTACGACCGCTCCAAGGTTCAGGAACGCCATCGCGACCACGCCTTGTTCGTCGGCTTCGCACCCGCCGACAACCCGCAAATCGTGGTGTCGGTGATGGTCGAGAACGGCGAGTCCGGTTCCGGCGTCGCCGCGCCCGTGGTGCGTCAAATCATGGACGCCTGGCTTCTGGACCAGGACGGTCGGTTGAAGGCCGAGTACGCCAGCCCTATCAGTGCGGAGGCTACGGCCCGTGAAGAGTAATTTTGATCGCATCCTCTCCAGTGAGGATGTGATGCGTCGCCGCGCGACGCTGTTGCAACGCATGCACATTGACGGCCCGTTGCTGATCCTGCTGCTGACCCTCGCCGCCGGCAGCCTGTTCGTGCTGTATTCAGCCAGCGGCAAAAGCTGGGATCTGCTGGCCAAGCAAGCCACTTCGTTCGGCATCGGCCTGGTGTCGATGATCGTTATCGCCCAATTCGAGCCGCGCTTCATGGCCCGCTGGGTGCCGGTCGGTTATGTGGTCGGCGTGCTGTTGCTGGTCGTGGTGGACGTCATGGGCCACAACGCCATGGGCGCCACGCGCTGGATCAACATTCCCGGGGTGATCCGCTTCCAGCCCTCGGAATTCATGAAGATCCTGATGCCGGCGACCATCGCCTGGTATCTGTCCAAGCGCACCTTGCCGCCGCAGCTCAAGCATGTGGGCGTCAGTCTGTTTCTGATCGGCTTGCCGTTCATCCTGATCGTGCGTCAGCCCGACCTCGGCACTTCGCTGCTGATCCTTGCCGGTGGCGCGTTCGTTCTGTTCATGGGCGGCCTGCGCTGGCGCTGGATTCTCAGCGTGATTGCCGCGGCTGTGCCGGTGGCGGTCGGCATGTGGTACTTCATCATGCACGACTACCAGAAGCAGCGAATCCTGACCTTCCTCGACCCTGAAAGCGATCCGCTGGGCACTGGCTGGAACATCATTCAATCAAAAGCCGCCATCGGTTCCGGCGGTGTGTTCGGCAAGGGCTGGTTGCTCGGCACCCAGTCGCACCTGGACTTCCTGCCGGAAAGCCACACCGACTTCATTATTGCGGTCATGGGCGAAGAATTCGGTCTGGTGGGTATCTGCGCACTGCTGCTGATTTACCTGCTGTTGATCGGCCGCGGACTGGTGATTACCGCCCAGGCCCAGACATTGTTCGGAAAATTGCTCGCGGGCAGCCTGACCATGACGTTTTTTGTTTACGTTTTCGTCAACATCGGTATGGTCAGTGGCCTGTTGCCGGTTGTGGGGGTGCCGTTGCCGTTCATTAGCTACGGAGGAACTTCGCTGGTGACGCTACTGTCAGCGTTTGGGGTTTTGATGTCGATCCATACCCATCGTAAGTGGATCGCTCAGGTTTGAATAAGGTGAAGATTTCAATGCAAGTAATGCGTGGCTGGGCGACTCGATATGCGCCATGGGTCGGCCTGGTAAGCATCCTTGGCACAGCGCAGGAAGCGTTGGCCGGCGATTACGAAGGCTCACCGCAGGTGGCTGAATTCGTCGGTGAAATGACCCGCGACTACGGTTTTGCCGGTGAACAACTGATGAGCGTGTTCCGCGAAGCCGAGCGCAAGCAGTCGATTCTGGACGCGATCTCGAAACCGGCCGAGCGGGTCAAGCAGTGGAACGAATATCGCCCGATGTTCATCACCGACGCGCGCATCGCCCGCGGTGTCGACTTCTGGCGTCAGCACGAAGCGGTACTGGCCCGTGCCGAGCAGGAATACGGCGTGCCGGCGCAGGTTATTGTTTCGATCATCGGCGTTGAGACCTTTTTTGGCCGCAATACCGGCAATTTTCGGGTGATCGATGCCTTGTCGACCCTGGGTTTCGACTATCCTCCTCGTGCCGAGTTTTTCCGCAAGGAATTGCGTGAGTTCCTGTTGCTGGCGCGGGAAGAGCAGGTCGATCCACTGACCCTCAAAGGCTCCTATGCCGGCGCCATGGGGTTGCCGCAGTTCATGCCGAGCAGCTTTCGTGCTTATGCGGTGGACTTTGACGGTGACGGCCACATTAATATCTGGACCAATCCGGACGATGCCATTGGCAGCGTCGCCAGTTATTTCAAGCGTCACGGCTGGGTCGCCGGCGAACCGGTGGTCAGCCGCGCCGATGTGCGTGGCGATCAGGTGGACGAAGGTTTGACCACGGGCATCGAACCGACTAAAACCGTCGGGGAGTTGCGGGCGCTGGGGTGGTCAAGTCATGATGCGCTGCGCGATGATATGCCGGTCACGGCTTTCCGCCTGGAAGGTGACAATGGCCCCGAATACTGGATGGGCCTGACGAATTTTTACGCAATCACGCGTTATAACCGCAGCGTGATGTACGCCATGGCCGTACATCAACTGTCTGAACAGCTGGTCCAAGCACGGGGCGTCAAGTAATGCGGGCATTGCCTATGAATAAACCCCTGAAGCTGATGGCATTCGCCGCGTTGGCAGTGCTGGTCGCCAGTTGTTCGACCAGCCGTGCGCCGGCCCAGAAGTCTTCCACCGCCGTGCGCGCAGCGCCGGGGCTGGACATCAATCGGGCTCACAAGGATGGCGCGCCATGGTGGGATGTTGACGTTTCGCGCATCCCGGACGCCACGCCTACCCTGCATTCCGGCCCGTACAAGGCCAGCCCGTACTCGGTACTGGGCAAAACCTACTTTCCGTTACAAGAATCCAAGACGTATGTCGCTTCGGGCACTGCGTCCTGGTATGGCACCAAGTTCCACGGTCAGAACACCGCCAATGGCGAGGTTTACGACCTGTACGGCATGAGTGCTGCTCACAAGACCTTGCCGCTACCAAGTTACGTTCGGGTGACCAACCTGGACAACAACAAGAGCGTAGTCCTGCGAGTCAACGACCGCGGGCCGTTCTACTCGGACCGAATTATCGACTTGTCTTACGCGGCCGCCAAGAAGCTCGGCTATGCCGAAACCGGTACTGCGCGGGTCAAGGTCGAAGGCATCGACCCGCAGCAATGGTGGGCAGCCAAAGGCCGTCCGGCGCCTTTGATGCTTAACGAGCCGCAAGTCGCGCAAAATAGCGCCCCGACGATTACGGCTTCGGCCGGCACCGTCGAACAATGGACGCCACCGCCGCAGCAGCACGCCGCGGCCGTTGTGCCCTCGCCGATCGATGCAAAAAAAAACGCTTCTGTACCAGCCTCTGGCCAGTATCTGCAGGTGGGCGCGTTCGCCAACCCGGACGCTGCAGAACTCCTGAGATCGAAGCTCAGCGGGATGGTGAGCGCTCCGGTGTTCATCAGCTCGATCGTGCGCAATCAACAGACGCTGCATCGGGTGCGCCTGGGGCCGATCGGCTCGCCGGGTGAAATCCAGCAAGTGCAGAACAGTGTGCGTCTGGCCAATCTCGGTTCGCCGAGCCTGGTCACTGCCGAGTAATACGTAGTACTTGATTGACGGTTCGCTTGCGGTTTGGGGGGCGAACCGGGTTGTTGGCTCGTTAAAGAACAAAAGCCCGGCAAGGGTTACAGAGTGAGCAACTGAACACGCGATGACCCGTTAGAAGGTCATCTGATTAGTTTTGCCTTCGGGCAGTTTCCATTAGCGATTTCGAGAGACGGATGAACATCACCACCTTTGCCAAACGCCTGTGCCTGCTAGTCCCGCTGCTCCTCTCGCCTGCCGCTTTCGCGGTCGAGATGATGCCGTCGCCACCGCAACTGGCCGCCAAAGCCTATGTACTCATGGACGCCAGCAGCGGCAACGTGCTGGTGGAGAACAACGGTGACCAGCGTCTGCCTCCGGCCAGCCTGACCAAGCTGATGACCGCGTACATCGCGACCCTGGAAATCCGTCGTGGCCAGATCGGCGAAAACGATCCGGTGACCGTCAGCGAAAACGCCTGGCGTACCGGCGGTTCGCGGATGTTCATCAAGGTCGGCTCGCAAGTCACTGTCAGCGACCTGCTGCACGGCATCATCATTCAGTCGGGTAACGACGCCAGCGTTGCGCTCTCCGAGCACATCGCCGGCAGCGAAGACGCCTTCGCTGACATGATGAACAAAACCGTGGCCGATCTGGGCATGACCAACAGCCACTTCATGAACCCGACCGGTCTGCCGAACCCTGAGCACTACTCGTCGGCTCACGACATGGCGGTGCTGGCTCGCGCGATCATCCACGAAGACCCGGCTCACTACGCGATCTACTCGCAGAAAGAGTTCTTCTGGAACGGCATCAAGCAACCTAACCGTAACCTGCTGCTGTGGCGCGACAAGACGGTCGACGGCCTGAAAACCGGCCACACCGACGAAGCCGGCTATTGCATGGTGTCTTCGGCTGTACGTGACGGCATGCGCCTGATCGCCGTGGTATTCGGCACCAACAGCGAAGTGGCTCGCGCCTCTGAAACCCAGAAGCTGCTGACTTACGGCTTCCGTTTCTTCGAAACCCAGACGTTCTATCAGAAAGGCGCCGAGCTGGCTCAGGCTCCTGTCTGGAAAGGCACCACCAATCAAGTCAAGGCCGGCCTGGCTGAAGACCTGACCATGACCTTGCCAAAAGGCCAGCTGAAAAAGCTCGCCGCCAGCATGACCATGAACCCGCAACTGATTGCACCAATCGCCAAGGGCGACGTAATCGGTAAAGTCGAAGTGAAGCTGGACGACAAAGTCGTGCATAGCGCTGATCTGATCGCTCTGGACGCGGTCGACGAGGGTGGTATCTTCCGTCGCATGTGGGATAGCATCCGTCTATTCTTCTACGGCTTGTTCAACTGAATTAGTGTGGACTTGCATGGCCCTGTTCCAATCCGGAACGGGGCCATGTCCGTTGCCACGGCTTACGAGGCCGTTACGCCATGACAGACACCGAAGTAAAGGCGCCAAAAATCGAATTTCCCTGCGCGGATTACCCTATCAAGGTGATCGGCGACACCGGCGTGGGTTTCAAGGCCAAGATCATCGCAATCCTTGAAAAACACGCGACCGTTGACCACGAGACCCTGGCCGAGCGCCAGAGTACCAACGGCAAGTACACGACCATCCAGTTGCACATCATCGCCACCGGTCAAGAACAGCTGTACGACATCAACAGCGAGTTGCGGGCTACCGGTTTCGTGCACATGGTGCTGTGATGTCCGGCACGCTGGGCTTTCGCGAGCTCGGCCAGATGGCTTACGAGCCGGTCTGGCATGCCATGCAACGCTTCACCAACGAGCGCGGCAGCGATGCCGCGGACGAGATCTGGCTGGTCGAGCATCCACCGGTGTTCACCCAGGGGCAGGCCGGCAAGGCCGAGCACGTGTTGCTCCCGGGGGATATTCCGGTGGTAAAGGTTGATCGCGGTGGTCAGGTGACTTATCACGGTCCCGGCCAATTGGTGGCCTACCTGTTGCTCGATGTGCGCAAGCTGGGTTTCGGCGTGCGTGACCTGGTCAGCCGCATGGAACAATGCCTGATCGAGTTGCTGGCCAGCTACGGCATCACTGCCGTGGCCAAGCCGGATGCGCCGGGTGTCTACGTCAATGGGGCGAAAATCGCTTCTCTGGGTCTGCGGATCCGCCACGGTTGCTCCTTTCATGGCCTGGCCCTGAATGTGGACATGAACCTGGAACCGTTTCGACGGATTAATCCCTGCGGCTACGCCGGGCTGGCGATGACCCAGCTGAGCGATCACGCAGGATCGATTGAATTTGCCGAGGTAAGTGCCCGGCTGCGCGCGCAGCTCGTCAAACACCTCGACTATGCTGAGCAGACGACCCTAACGGGCGGAATCGACTGATATGACTACTGATGCAGTGCAAACCATGATCCCGACGCTGGATGTCACCGAGCGTCCGGCCCCGCGTGCCAAGGTTGAAGCCGGCGTCAAGCTGCGCGGCGCCGAGAAGGTTGCACGTATCCCGGTGAAGATCATTCCGACCACCGAACTGCCGAAGAAACCTGACTGGATTCGCGTGCGTATCCCGGTTTCCCCGGAAGTCGACCGTATCAAGGCCCTGCTGCGCAAACACAAGCTGCACAGCGTTTGCGAAGAAGCATCCTGCCCGAACCTGGGCGAGTGCTTCTCCGGCGGCACCGCGACCTTCATGATCATGGGTGACATCTGCACCCGTCGCTGCCCGTTCTGCGACGTTGGCCACGGTCGTCCGAAGCCACTGGACACCAACGAGCCGGAAAGCCTGGCCATCGCCATCGCCGACCTGAAACTCAAGTATGTAGTGATCACCTCGGTTGACCGCGACGACCTGCGTGACGGCGGTGCACAGCACTTTGCCGACTGCATCCGCGAGATCCGCAAGCTGTCGCCGAACGTGCAGCTCGAAACCCTGGTCCCGGACTACCGTGGCCGTATGGACGTCGCGCTGGAAATCACCGCTGCCGAGCCACCGGATGTGTTCAACCACAACCTGGAAACCGTGCCGCGCCTGTACAAGGCTGCGCGTCCGGGTTCGGATTACCAGTGGTCGCTGACCCTGCTGCAACGCTTCAAGCAGATGATGCCGCACATTCCGACCAAGTCCGGCCTGATGCTGGGTTTGGGCGAGACCGACGAAGAAGTGATCGAAGTCATGAAGCGCATGCGCGAACACGACATCGACATGCTGACCCTGGGCCAGTACCTGCAACCGTCCCGCAGCCACTTGCCGGTCCAGCGCTTTGTGCATCCGGACGTGTTCGCCTGGTTCGCCGAGGAAGGTTACAAGATGGGCTTCAAGAACGTCGCTTCCGGCCCGCTGGTACGTTCCTCGTACCACGCCGACGAGCAGGCGAAACTGGTTAAAGCCGAGCTGATGTCGTCCTGATCGGCTGCAAGACATGAAAACGCCCGCAAGGCATTGCGCCTTGCGGGCGTTTTTTTGCCTTGCCCACGGCAATCAGCGCTTTTTCCTGCAACCTGCGGGGCGACTGACCCTCTTCTGTTTGTCCCCGTTCCTGACTACTGTGTGCTTGACGCTTTCACGCAGGGAGATTCATGGATGACCGTTCGACCGACTCACACCCTTTGTCCTCACGCACCCGTTCCAGCCTTGCCGTCGCAAGGGCTGATTGGCGTCATCGCGCCCGCCGGTCCCGCAGTGCTGGACACCGATAAAGCCATCGCCTGGATGCGCGCTCGCGGATATTCACTGCGGGTTTTCCCTGGCGTGTACGAGAAAGATGATTATCTAGCCGGCAGTGATGATGTACGGCTCAATGACCTGCACGCGGCGTTTGCCGACAGTGAAGTCGACGCCATCATCTGCATGCGTGGGGGGTACGGTACGCCGCGGTTGCTCGATCGCATCGACTTTGAATTGCTGCGCAACAATGCCAAGCCGTTCATCGGCTACAGCGACATCACCGCGCTGCATTTGGCGATCAGCCGTTATGCGGGCTTCGTGACCTTTCATGGCCCGATGCTCAACGCCGACCTGCTGGGTGACAAGCAAAAACCTACCGAGCCTTCGTTCTTCAACATGCTCAGAGGACAGCTGAAGGCCGGTAGCGTGTTGACGCACCCGGTGGCCTACCCGTTGACCACAATTGAGCCTGGTATCGCTCACGGGCGTTTGCTGGGGGGCAATCTGTCGCTGATCGCCGCGACCACGGGTACGCCGTATGAGTTGGATGCCGAGGGCGTCATCCTGTTCATCGAGGACATCAACGAACCGTTGTATCGAATCGACCGGCTGCTGACCCATCTGCGCCTTGCTGGCACGCTGCACAAGCTGCGCGGGGTTCTGGTGGGGGATGTGGCGGGGGTTGAAACGGTTGCGTTGGAGCGCTTGCTCAAGCAGACCTTTGCACCGTTGCGGATACCGGTATTGGCAGGGTGGCGCAGCGGGCATTGCGACCCGAACCTGACATTGCCGATGGGCGCGCTGGTCAGATTGGATGCGGGGAACAAGGAATTGGTGTTGGAGCAGGATGTGGTTGTCAGGCGCTAGAGTGTGGTCGCCTGTTAGTCAGTCATCGTCGGAACGCCGCCCGGAGCAAGCTCGCTCCCACATTTGATCTTCAGTGAACTCACTATTTGTGTTCGACAGGGATCAGTGTGGGAGCGAGCCTGCTCGCGATGCTTTTAGCGGTTACGCAGGCCTTCCAGCAACTTGTGCGTCGGATACCCATCCGCCGGCCAGCCAAACGACTGTTGGGCACTGCGGATCGCCTTGCGGGTGTTGGCACCGATAATGCCATCAGCGTTGCCCGCGTCGTAATTCTGCGCGCTCAACAGACTTTGCAGTTCGATCCGCTCGGTACGGCTCAGCGGCAAATCATCTTTGGGCCATGTGCCGTTGATCAGGCCGCCGCCGTTGAAACGCTCGGACAACAAGCTAACGGCCAAGGCGTAGGACGACGAGTTGTTGTACTTGAGGATCGCGCGGAAGTTGTCGAGGACCAGGAACGCCGGGCCACGGTAACCGGCCGGCAGCAGCAGGGCGGCTGACAGGTGTTCGGAGCCTGGCGGGACCTGGCCGCCATTGGGCAGGGTGACGCCCAGTTGCAGCCATTCGGCGACGCTCTTGCGAATCGTGCCATCGGCCAGGACGTAGTTGAAACTGCCCGGTAGCTGCACTTCAAAGCCCCACGGCTGACCTTTCTGCCAGCCTGAGCTTTGCAGGTAGTGCGCCGTCGAGGCCAGCGCGTCGGCCGGGCTGCCCCAGATATCGCGGCGACCATCGCCATCAAAGTCCACGGCGTGGGTATTGTAGGTGGTCGGGATGAACTGGGTCTGGCCCATGGCACCCGCCCAGGAACCGAGCATTTTCTCAGGCTCGATATCACCCTGTTGCAGGATCTGCAGGGCGGCGATCAGTTGCGCGTGGGCAAAACCGGGGCGCCGGCCCTCATAGGCCAGGGTCGCCAGGGAGTTGATCACTGACTTGTTGCCCTGGAACTGCCCGAAGTTACTTTCCATCCCCCACACCGAGACCAGTGCCTGACGATCGACGCCATAGCGCTGCTCGATGCTTTGCAGGATGTCGGCATATTGGCTGACCAGCGCCTCGCCTTTGCGTACCCGCAGCGGCGAAAGGGCGCCGTCGAGGTATTCCCACACAGGGCGGGAAAATTCCGGCTGGCTGCGATCGGCACGGATCACGCTGGTATCGAGACTGACATTGGCGAAGGCGCGGTCGAACAGATCGGCGCGGATACCGGCGGCCAGAGCGTCCTTGCGGAAACCTGCCTGCCATTCGGCGAAGGTCTGGGTGGGCTGGATATCGAGATTTTCACCGGTCGGAACCACGGGCGGAATGACCGCAGGGGCTGTCGCGACGGGGAGGGTCTGAAGCGGCTTGGCGTCGGCGGCGGTCGGTTTTTCCGCGCAGGCGACTAGCAAAACGAGGCTGGAGGCAGCTATCAGTTGGCGCAGGGGCCAACGACGGGAAATACAAAGGGGCATGCACGGGTCCAGGGAGTACGAATCAGGTGCAGACCTTAACATGTTGAGCGAGCGCTTGCCTTTCAGGCCGCCAGAAAGTAAGAAGCCTCCCAGCTATTAGACTGGAAGGCTTCGCGGCGGTAGCTGCCTTTGCCCTTGCCGGCGGGTTCCTGACGGCTGCGGAACAGAGGCTGGGCGATGATGGATTTGGCCTTGTTGGGGCCATTTTTGGATGGCTTTTTGCTCATGATAATTTCTCGCAAGTGAGTGGGTTTTGCGGGGCAAATCATCGGCCGAAGTCAGGGATCTGTCTATAGGACAAATGCAGGTTGTTTTTGTAGGAAGCAGGATCAAAAGATCGTCCGAACGCGGCCCGATCTTTTGATCTTATTCAGCGGGCAACGACAATCTCTGACCGGCCATCAACAGCGTCAACCGACTAAGGCTCATCCACGGTGAACCGGCCGCCTGGCCTTTGATCTGCGCGTCGATGCGCTGCGCTTCCAACAACAACTGCGCCCAGCGTTGCGCCGAGTAGCGTTGCAGGGCTTTGCTCATCAGCGGTTTGCGTTTGTCCCAGACCGGCGGTCGGGCAGAGCTGAAGGCTTTGTCCAGCGGCACACCCTGGCTGTACTGCAGCGACAGGTTGGCCAGCAGACGCAGCTCCCGGGCCAGCGCCCAGAGAATCACTGGCGGTTCGACACCTTCACCGCGCAGCCCTTCGAGCATGCGCAGGGCATGAGCCGCTTCGCCGTTGAGAATCGCATCGGTCAGGCCGAAAACATCGAAGCGCGCACTGTCAGCGACAGCCGCCTGTACGGTTTCAACGGTGATCTGACCACCTTCGGCCATCAGCTTGAGCTTTTCGATTTCCTGGGCGGCAGCCAGCAGGTTGCCTTCGACCCGTGCGGCGATCAGTTCGACGGCGTCCTGGCTGGCGGAAAGCCCGGCCTGGGACAACCGTTGACGGATCCAGCTTGGCAATTGGTTGGCATCCACCGGCCAAATTTGCACGAACTGAGTGTGCTGGCCTTCGACCAGCGCCTTGCCCCACTTGGTTTTCTGCGCACTGCCATCCAGCTTGGGCAGGCTGATCAGCAGTATCGTGTCTTCGGCCGGTCGCGAGCAGTACTCGATAAACGCGGCAGCGCCTTTGTCACCGGGTTTGCCGGACGGCAAACGCAGTTCCAGCAGGCGCTTTTCGGCGAACAGCGACATGCTCGCGCCGGCTTGCAGCAACGTTCCCCAGTCGAAACTGGCGTCGGCGGCGAAGACCTGGCGTTCGTCGAATCCCTGTTGGCGGGCGGCGGCACGAATGGCGTCGGCGGCTTCCTGACACAGCAATGGGTCATCGCCACTGATGATGTAGACCGGCGCGAGGGCACCTTGCAGGTGTTTGGCGAGTTGGGCGGGGGCGAGTTTCATAGGAGAGGGCGAACGGGGCGCCTGAGCGCCCCGTAAGTCTTACTGCTGCGGCAGTTCGATTGGCGACTGGCGCGGGGTTTGCGCTTCAGCCTTCTGCGCCGCTTCCAGTGCATCGGCTTCAGCCTTGGCTCTGGCTTCGGCGGTCTGTTGCAGCTGATCCAGCTGAGTCGGCGTGATCTGTTGCAGGCGCAGCATCATCCGTTGAACCAGTTCACGACGGGTTTCCTTGCGGGCGTCGTTGCCTTCCTGGTCGGAACCCACCAGGTTGTTGCCGTCGTGGATAAAGATTTTTTGCACTTCGAGTTTGTCGCTCAGCAGCGTCAGGTTTTTCTCGCCACGGATGTCGTAGTTCAGCACCGTGTTCACCTGATACTCGCCAGTACGACCGGCACCTGCGTAGCTGAGGATGCGCTGGCTTTCCTGTTCATCGGTCAGCACCAGCTTGTAAGGTGCGCCGCTGTAGACCTTGACGCCGCTGCTCTCCAGCACCTGACGCAGTTGCGTCACGACTTCGCCGTAGGCGTTACGGGCACTCAGGTCGAGTTCCTTGATCGCCAGTTCAGTAGTGCCGGTGCCGCGCAGCTGGAAACCGCAGGCGCTCAACAGGACCGCAAGGCCCATCACCAGCAAATTGCGTTTGATCATCTTGTTGCTCCCCTTGAAACCATGTGGGCCGATCTTGCGGCCCGAAAGGTTTTACTCGGCGCCAGGCATGACCTGGCGCCTGATCCAATTAGCTGGCGACGATATTGACCAGTTTCCCGGGCACTACGATCACTTTACGAATGGTCAGACCGTCGACAAATCGCAGCACGTTCTCGTTGGCCCGTGCGGCGGCTTCGACTTCTTCGCGGCTGGCGCTGGCGGGCATTTCGATGTGGCCGCGCAGCTTGCCGTTGACCTGGATGACCAGTTGCAGGCTGTCTTGCACCAGAGCGTTCTCGTCCAGCACCGGCCAAGCGGCGTCGATCACCGGATCGGCGTGACCCAGGCGATGCCACAGCTCGTGGCTGATATGCGGAGTGATTGGTGCCAGCAACAGGACCACGGTTTCCAGGCCTTCGTGAACCAGCGCGCGATCCTGTTCGGTGCCTTGCGGGGCTTTTTCCAGCACGTTCATCAGCGTCATCACCTGGGCGATGGCGGTGTTGAATTTGTGGTTCTGGCCGACGTCGTGGCTGGCCTGCTTGATGGCCTGGTGGATCGAACGGCGAATGACTTTCTGTTCGTCATTCAGGCCGGCGACGTCCAGTTTGCCCGGCAGGCCCTGAGTGACGTGGGCTTGAGCCAGGCGCCAGACGCGCTTGAGGAAGCGGTGCGAACCTTCCACACCGGAGTCGGACCATTCCGCGCTCATGTCGGGTGGCGAGGCGAACATCATGAACAGGCGGCAGGTGTCTGCGCCGAACTGGTCAATCATCGACTGTGGGTCAACGCCGTTGTTCTTCGACTTGGCCATCTTCTCGGTGCCACCGATTTCCACCGGCAGGCCGTCTGCGATCAGCTTGGCGCTAACGACTTTGGCTTTGCTGTCGCGTTCGAGTTCGACGTCCGCCGGGTTGAACCAGGTGTAGGCACCGTTGGCTTCGCGACGATAGTAAGTCTCGGCGATCACCATGCCTTGGGTCAGCAGGTTCTTGAACGGCTCGTTGGAGCTCACCAGGCCTTCATCGCGCATCAGCTTGTGGAAGAAGCGCGCGTAGAGCAGGTGAAGAATGGCGTGTTCGATACCGCCGATGTACTGATCAACCGGCAACCAATGGTCGGCCGCCGATTTTTCCACCAGGCCGCCTTCATAGTGCGGCGAGGCGTAACGGGCGTAGTACCACGAGGACTCGACAAAGGTGTCCATGGTGTCGGTTTCACGCTTGGCCGGTGCGCCGCATTTCGGGCAGCTGCACTCGTAGAACTCGGGCATGCGCGCCAGTGGCGAGCCCGCGCCATCCGGTACGACGTCTTCCGGCAATATGACTGGCAACTGATCTTCCGGGACCGGCACATCACCGCAGGTGTTGCAGTGGATGATCGGGATCGGGCAGCCCCAGTAGCGCTGGCGGCTGATGCCCCAGTCGCGCAGGCGGAACTGGGTGCGAGAGGCGCCAAGGTTCTTCTTGATCAGCGCGACTTCGATGGCGTCGAAAGCGCCCGCGAAGTCGAGGCCGTCGAACTCGCCGGAATTGATCAGCGTGCCGTATTCGTTGTAAGCGTCCTGCCACGGAGTCGGCGTTTCGTCGCCGGCGCTGGTGCGCACGACAGGTTTGACTGGCAGGCTGTATTTGGTGGCGAACTCGAAATCACGTTCGTCATGCGCCGGAACAGCCATTACCGCGCCGTCGCCGTAGTGCATCAGCACGTAGTTGGCGACCCACACCGGGAGTTTCTCACCGGTCAGCGGGTGTTCGACGAACAGCGAAGTGCGCAGGCCTTTTTTCTCTTGGGTGGCGACATCGGCTTCGGCGACGCTGCCGCCCTTGCATTCAGCGATGAACGCTTGCAGCTCAGGGTTGTTCTGCGCGGCCAGCGTCGCCAGAGGGTGTTCGGCGGCTACGGCAACGTAGGTCGCGCCCATCAGGGTGTCCGGACGGGTGGTGAACACTTTCAGGGCACCGGCTTCGCCGATGGAAGCGACGTCATACGGAAACTGCACTTCCATGCCGCGGGATTTGCCGATCCAGTTGCGCTGCATGGTTTTGACCTGTTCAGGCCAGCCAGTCAGTTCGTCGAGGCTCTCCAACAGCTCATCCGCGTAGGCGGTGATCTTGAAGTAGTACATCGGGATTTCGCGCTTTTCGATCAGCGCGCCGGAACGCCAGCCGCGACCGTCGATCACCTGCTCGTTGGCCAGGACGGTCTGGTCGACCGGGTCCCAGTTCACGGTGCCGCTTTTTTTGTAGATCACGCCTTTTTCGAACAGGCGAGTGAACAGCCATTGTTCCCAGCGGTAGTAATCAGGCTTGCAGGTGGTGACTTCGCGGGACCAGTCCACCGCGAGGCCCAGGCTGCGCAGCTGGGTTTTCATGTAGGCGATGTTTTCGTAGGTCCACTTGGCGGGCGCTACGTTGTTCTTCATCGCGGCGTTTTCCGCCGGCATGCCGAAGGCGTCCCAACCCATGGGTTGCAGGACGTTCTTGCCTTGCATGCGCTGGTAGCGGGAGATCACGTCGCCGATGGTGTAGTTGCGCACGTGCCCCATGTGTAGCTTGCCGCTGGGGTAAGGGAACATCGACAGGCAGTAGAAAGTCTCCTTGCCTGGCTGTTCACTGACTTCAAAGGACTTTTGCTCGTCCCAGAACGACTGGGCGGCGGCTTCGATTTCACGGGGCTGATATTGTTCGTGCATGGCTACTTTTGAACTGAATAGGGGTGGCCTAATCCTCTTCAATGCAACGCTGGACGGTGATCACGCCAAATCGGCGTTTCGGTGCCCAGACGAGCTGGAAGTGGAGTTACAGGAAGCGCCGTAGCATACATGACCGCACTCTACCGAGGGAAACCCTGATTACTGCTGCGGGTCGCCCAAAAATCGCTGCGAGGGCCGTTGGTCGCAGCATTCAGCCGGTTTGTTCATGGAAGCTAAGCTCTAAATGGGGAGTGAGTCTTATCTTCAATGAGGTGATGGATGGTTGAGTCACGGCAAAAAGTTACAAAACCGGAGCTGTACGAAAGATTGATCGATCGTCTGGGAATAGCCCTGGACGCGGCTAAAACCGCTGGCCGGTTACGCGATGAGCGTCCGCTGGAACTGGAATTGCGTGGCTTGAGCCCCGCAGAGTTTGCACTGGTCAAGGCGTATCTCGATCGCAGTGAACGTGAGACACACGGATGCTTGTCAGAAGCAGTGAAGCAACTCGACGCACCACGTTCGGCCAAGATCATCTGGCTCAAGGACAAGGTTACCGGCAGGGACGCAGTAAAGGTCCGGTCTTTGCAATTCAAGTAAGGACACTGGAAGCAATGTCTGATGTATTTGTGAAGCATAGTCCTTTCGTATTTGTTGTCGCATTGCGTCAACCCACTTAGGCTTCGGGCATCTTTTTGGAGATGCTCGATGCCTTTTCGATATTTCGTTAAACAACTCCTGTTGCCACCCGGCATTCTTTTGCTGTTGTTGGTGCTTGCCTGGTGGTTGCGTCGCTCAAGACCGCGCCTTGCCGGGTTGTGCTTTGCATTGGGCGTGGGCGGCTTCTGGCTGATGAGCTTGCCGGTGGTGGTGCAGTGGGGCGCCAAGGCGCTGGAGCGTGAAGCGCCGCTGGCTCGCGATGAGTGGGCAACGCTGAGTCAGCGCGCCGATGCGATCGTGGTGCTCGGTTCGGGGCGTGAGCGGGGCGACCTGGCATGGGGCGCTGACCAGCCAACGGGCGTGGGCCTGGAACGCGAACGCTATGCGGCGCGGCTGGCCAAGGCCTCCGGTTTGCCGATTCTGACCAGCGGAGGCCTGCATTACGGCACCCCGCCGACCGAAGCGAAGTTGATGACGGACTCGTTGCGCGATGATTTCGGCGTGACGGTGCGTTGGCAGGAAGGGCGCAGCCGCACGACCAGGGAGAACGCGCAGTTCAGCGCCGAGGTGTTGTTGCCGGAAGGGGTCAAACGCGTGGTCGTCGTGACTCAGGCCTGGCACATGCCACGAGCGGTCTGGAGTTTCAAAAAAGCAGGTTTTGAAGTGGTGCCAGCGCCGGTGGGGTTTTTAGGCGTGGACAACGCCCGGCCACTGGGTGGCTGGATGCCGGAGTTCAAGTCGATCTGGCAGAGCGGGCAGTTGTTGAATGAGGCGGTGGGGCAGGTGGGGTATTCACTGTTTTACCGCTGATTTACTGTTGATCGTTCCCACGCAGAGCGTGGGAACGATCAACAAAAGCTGACTTAAACGGTCTTGGCCATCCGGCTCGCCACCAACGCCCAACCAAACAACAACACGCAAACAATGATCAGCGGCCACGAACGCCATTGCAGATAGGGCGTCAGGTTGTGCATCGGCACCACTTCACCGTACAAAATACCGCGCTCGAACTGCGGGATCTGCACGGTGATCTGGCCGAACGGGTTAATCAAACCGGTCACGCCGTTGTTGGTGGCGCGGATCATCCAGCGACCGGCCTCCAGTGCGCGCATCTGTGCCATTTGCAAGTGTTGCAGCGGGCCGATGGACGTACCAAACCAGGTGTCATTGCTGATGGTCAGCAGCAGATCGCTACGCGCCGCAAGGCTGGCGGCGAATTCGGGGTAAACCACTTCGTAGCAGATGAATGGCGCAATCTGATAACCCTTGGCCTGCAGCATCGGCTGATCGGCCGGGCCGCGGGCAAAGTCCGACATCGGAAGGTCAAAGAAGGCGATCAGCCCGCGCAGCACGTCCTGTAACGGAACATATTCGCCAAACGGCACCAGCTTCTGTTTGAGGTAAGTGCCATCGCCTTCGCCCACGACGGTGATGCCGTTGTAGAAACGCTTCTGGTGATGGACTTCCTCGCGAATCGGCACGCCGGTAATCAGCGCGGATTTACGCTCTGCAGCGAAGCTTCCCATCATGTTCAGGTAGCCCTCGGCGGACTCCTTGAGCACCGGAACGGCCGTTTCCGGCCAGATCAGCAAGTCGACCGGTTTCGAACTGAAGCTCATGTCGCGGTACAGCGCCAACTGCGAGTTGAGCTGTGCCGGGTCCCACTTCATGCTCTGTTCGATGTTGCCCTGAATCGCCGCGACACTCAGCGGAGCTCCCGCCGGGGTTGTCCAGGCGTGTTCCTTGAGTGCCATGCCGGCCACCCAAGGGCCGACCAGCAGCAACACACCCGCGGCGATGAAACCTTTGCGGCCGGTGCGCACCAGACGCAAAGCGTTATAGATCAGCGCAGCCGTCAGGGCCAGGGTGAAGGAGATCAGCCACATCCCGCCGAGTGGCGCGAGCCCGGACAACGGGCCGTCGAGCTGGCTGTAGCCGGAGTAAAGCCAGGGAAATCCGGTCAGGAACCAGCCGCGAAAGGCTTCCTGACCGACCCACAATGCCGCGAACGCCAGGGCGTCGGCCAACGGTGCTTCGTTACGGCGCAGCCAGCGCGCCCAGATCCAGGCGGGCAGGGCGAAGAACCAGGCAATCGCCGCCGTGAAGATCAGCATCAGGAAACCGGCCAATAGCACCGACGCGCCGCCGAAGTGGTGAATGCTGTAGTAGATCCAACTGGTGCCAGCACCAAACAGGCCGAAACCGAAACACCACCCACGGCCCAAGGCCTGGCGGGGGCTCAGTTCACGCAAGCCGGCATAGAAGAAACCGACCGCCAGCAACGCCAACGGCCAGATATCGAACGGCGCCAGGGCCAGGGTGGTGAGTGCACCGGCCACCACGGCCAGCAGGTTACCGGGCCAGCCGGGGCGGGTCAGACGATGCATTTCAATCCTTAGAGTTACCGGGCAATGGGTGTCAGGCGCAGCAGGTGAATCCGACGGCTGTCGGCGTTCAGGATGCGGAAGCGATAAGGGCCGATTTCAGTGATTTCGTTGCGTTTTGGCAGGTGCCCGAACGCGCTCATCACCAGACCGCCGACAGTGTCGAATTCGTCATCGGAGAATTGGCTGTCGAAGAACTCGTTGAAGTTCTCGATCGGCGTCAGGGCCTTGATCAGGAAATCACCGCTGGGCAGCGGCTTGATGTAGCTGTCTTCTTCGACGTCGTGCTCGTCTTCGATGTCGCCGACGATCTGTTCCAGCACGTCTTCGATGGTCACCAGGCCCGCCACACCGCCGTATTCGTCAATGACGATGGCCATGTGGTTATGGTTGGCGCGGAACTCGCGCAGCAGCACATTCAGACGCTTGGACTCAGGCACGAAAGTGGCCGGGCGCAGCAGGTCCTTGATGTTGAAGCTGTCGCCGTTCTCCTTGAGGATCAACGGCAGCAAGTCCTTGGCCAGCAACACGCCCATCACGTCATCGTGGCTTTCGCCGATCACCGGGTAGCGGGAGTGGGCCGAGTCGACCACGGCAGGCAGGAACTCGCGGGGTGTCTGGGTCGCCTTGATGCTGATCATCTGCGAGCGCGGGACCATGATGTCCCGTACTTGCAGGTCGGCAACCTGGATAGCGCCTTCGACGATGGCCAGCGCTTCGCTGTCCAGCAACTTGTTTTGGTGTGCATCGCGCAGCAGCTCCAGCAGCTCCTGGCGGTTCTTCGGCTCGTGGGCAAACGCCTGGGTGAGTTTACCCAGCCATGACTTTTGCCCGTTGCTCGATCGATCTTCGCTCATAGCGATTACTCTGAATCCTTTGTTGTAACGATAGGGGATGTGTCTGTTTCGTCGTCCGCATACGGGTCGGGATAGCCCAACTCTGCAAGCAACGTTCGTTCCAGTGCTTCCATTTCTTCGGCTTCGTCGTCATCTATATGGTCGTAACCAAGCAGATGCAAGCAGCCGTGAATGACCAGATGAGCCCAATGGGCCTTGAGTGCCTTGCCTTGTTCAGCGGCTTCGCGCTCGACCACCGCCACACAGATCACCAGATCGCCCAGTAGCGGGATATCCAGAAATTCGTCGGGAACGTCTGCTGGGAACGACAGAACGTTAGTGGCGTAATCCTTTTGCCGCCAGGTGTGATTGAGTTCACGACCTTCGGCTTCGTCGACCAGGCGAATGGTCATCTCGGAGTCAGCGGTGCGCTGGCGCAGCGCCAGTTCGCACCATTGGCGGAACTCGGCTTCGCTTGGGGCAGGCGCGTCGGTAGCCAGTTGCAGATCAAGCTCAAGCATCGTGGCGGTTGTCCTTGGACGAGAACTTCGCCGGTTCGTCGGCCACGCGATTCTCGAAGCGCTCGTAGGCTTCGACGATGCGCTGCACCAGTGGATGGCGCACGACGTCTTTGGGCATGAAATGGGTGAAGCTGATTCCCGGTACGTCCTTGAGCACTTCGATCACATGGTGCAGCCCGGACTTGGTGCCTTTCGGCAGGTCGACCTGGGTGATGTCACCGGTGATAACCGCCGTGGAGCCAAAGCCGATCCGGGTCAGGAACATTTTCATCTGCTCGACGGTGGTGTTCTGGCTTTCGTCGAGGATGATGAAGCTGTTGTTCAAGGTGCGACCGCGCATGTAGGCCAGCGGTGCAACTTCGATCACCTGGCGCTCGATCAGTTTGGCGACATATTCGAAGCCGAGCATTTCGTAGAGTGCGTCGTAGAGCGGGCGCAGGTACGGGTCGATCTTCTGCGACAGGTCGCCGGGCAGGAAGCCGAGCTTTTCGCCCGCTTCAACCGCCGGTCGCACCAGCAGGATGCGGCGAATCTGTTCGCGTTCCAGCGCGTCGACCGCGCAGGCAACGGCCAGATAGGTCTTGCCGGTACCGGCCGGGCCGATGCCGAAGTTGATGTCGTTACCGAGGATTTCCTTCACGTAGCGCAACTGATTCAAGCCGCGAGGGCGAATCATGCCTTTTTTGGTGCGCAGGGCGACGGAAGGTTCGGAGGGGGAGACGTTGTCCAGCTCTTCGACGGCCGATTCCTGCAGGAACAGGTGAACCATGTCCGGCGACAGCTCGGTACCCTTGGTTTCCCGGTACAGGCGGCGCAGGAGGTTTTCCGCGGAGGTGGTGTGCTTGGGGTCGCCGATCAGTTCGAACTGGTCTCCGCGGTTGCGGATCTCGATATTCAGGCGCTGTTCGATCAAGCGCAGATGCTCGTCGAATTGCCCGCACAGATTGGCGAAGCGGCGAGCTTCAAAAGGCTCGAGGATAAAACGATGTGGTTCTATGGGTGCGTTCAAGGTCGTATTTAGCCGCCCTGGGGCAATTAAGATGAAATCAAGGATAACGCCAGTGGCCTGGGTGCGAAAGGTCTTATACAGACCAATGTTGAACACCTTCCCCTGTGGGAGCGAGCTTGCTCGCGATGAGAGTCTGACATTCAACATTTAAGTTGTCTGATCTGGCGCCATCGCGAGCAAGCTCGCTCCCACAGGGTAATGAGGTGTTATTGGATCAGCGAGCCCCGCAGCGAGTGCGGCTGAGCGGCATCAATGTGCACATCGGCGAACTGCCCAATCAACGTCGGGTTGTCGCAGCGGAAATTGACGATGCGGTTATTCTCGGTCCGGCCTTGCAGTTCACCGGGGTCCTTTTTCGAATAATCGGTTACCAGGATCCGCTGGATCGAACCGACCATTTGTCGGCTGATCTCGAATCCTTGCTGGTTCAGGCGATGTTGCAGGGCGTTCAGGCGTTCTTTTTTCAGCGCTTCCGGTGTTTCGTCGGCCAGATCGGCAGCCGGAGTCCCCGGGCGCTGGCTATAGACGAACGAGTAGGAGAAGTCGAAACCGACGTCTTCGATCAGCTTCATGGTCTGTTCGAAATCTTTCTCGGTCTCGCCCGGGAAGCCGACGATGAAGTCCGAGCTGATGCAAATCCCCGGCACGGCGGCCCGCAGTTTGCGCAGTTTGGATTTGTATTCCAGCGCGGTGTGGTTGCGCTTCATCGCCGAGAGGATTCGGTCCGAACCCGATTGCACCGGCAAGTGCAGGTGTTTGACCAGTTCCGGTACGTCGGCGTGGGCCTGGATCAGGCTGTCGGAGAACTCCAGCGGGTGTGAGGTGGTGTAGCGGATGCGGTCGATGCCATCGACAGCAGCGACGACGCGGATCAGTTCGGCCAGGTCAGCCAAACGACCATCATGAGTGGTCCCGCGGTAACCGTTGACGTTCTGCCCCAGCAGGGTCACTTCGCGCACGCCGTTTTCAGCCAGGTGGATGATCTCGGCGATCACGTCATCGAAAGGTCGGCTGACTTCTTCACCGCGGGTGTAAGGCACCACGCAGAACGTGCAGTACTTGCTGCAGCCTTCCATGACCGACACGTAGGCGCTTGGGCCATCGACGCGCGGCTCGGGCAAGTGGTCGAACTTTTCGATTTCCGGGAACGAGACGTCGACTTGCGGCAGTTTGGTTGCGCGGGCGGCATCGATCATTTCCGGCAGGCGGTGCAGGGTCTGCGGGCCGAAGACCACGTCCACGTACGGGGCGCGGTCGCGAATGGCCGCGCCTTCCTGGCTGGCCACGCAACCGCCGACGGCAATGACCATGTCCGGGTTGGCCAGTTTCAGTTCGCGCCAGCGGCCGAGCTGGGAATACACCCGGTCCTGGGCGCGTTCGCGGATCGAGCAGGTATTGAGCAGGATCACGTCGGCATCTTCAGCGCGAGCGGTGACTTCCAGGGCCTGATGTTCGCCCAGCAGATCGACCATGCGCGAGCTGTCGTACTCGTTCATCTGGCAACCGTGGGTTTCGATGTAAAGCTTCTTGGCCATGGAAAGAGTCATCACGTGATTCAAAGAACCGCGCATTATAGGGAACATGTCTCAAGGTTCCTACCGCTGTGCGTCCGGTGGCTATGCTATAGTTCGCGCCCTCATTTTTATCCCCGATGTGTTGCTCGCCCACCATGACCAAACGTGAAGCTCCAATCTACAAGGTGATTTTCCTCAACCAAGGCCAGGTGTACGAAATGTATGCCAAGCAGATCTATCAAAGTGATCTGTGGGGCTTCCTGGAAGTGGAAGAGTTCGTCTTTGGCGAGCGCACGCAAGTGGTCGTCGATCCGAGTGAAGAGAAGCTCAAGGCTCAGTTCGAAGGCGTTGTGCGCAGCTTTGTGCCGATGCATTCGATCGTGCGGATCGACGAGGTCGAGCGCCTCGGCACGCCGAAAATCAGCGAAGCCCGCGGCGCGGTCGGCAATGTCATGCCGTTTCCGATGCCGATGCCTGAGAAGTAAGCCTCAAGACCGAGTCGCCCCCTTCGCGAGCAAGTCCGCTCCCACAGTAGACCGTGTCCTTAAGTTAGAACGCGGTTAAATGTGGGAGCGAGCTTGCTCGCGATGGGGCCAATCAGAACGACGCGGAATTCAAGGCAGTGGTGAGAACGGCGTACGCCCATCGGCGCTCTGCAATTCCATCAGATACTTGCGGAAGATTTGTCCCAGCACCTGGGTAGCCACTTCAAGTTCTTCGCGGGGCATTTTCTCGGCGACTTCGTCGGCGGTGTCCAGCGCTTCTTCAGCGCCATTGACCGCAGCCATTTTCAGCACGATATACGCCTGAACGTTATTGGCCGGTACGCCTTCGCCGTGGAAGAACATGGTGCCGAGTTTGAATTGCGCCTGAGCATGGCCTTGCAGCGAGGCCTTTTCGAAGTAGCCCAGGGCTTTTTTGAGGTCGCGCGGCGTATTTTTGCCGTCGTAGTAGAACTCACCCAACTCGTATTGCGCTTGCGCATCCCCTTCATCCGACGCTTTCTGGCAGGCGGCGAGAGCCTGCGCCAAGTCTTGCGGCTGAGTATTGAGGGTGCAACGACCCATCGCTGGGATTAACAACGAGTTGCCGCCTGCTTGTGCGAGCGCGAGCAGGGGCTGAAGGAGCAACAGGCAGCCCAGTGCAAGGGCGCGGCCGGTGCGGTTCATGGGAATCGACTTACCTCTGAAGGGCGCGCGGACCCATCGAGGGATCCAATAAGCGCGCATTATGAAATAAGCAGGGCCAACCTTACAAAGTCTTTACTCGTTTTTCTGCTGCGCGGGGAATATATCGCCCACTTTGCTAGGAATTTTGAGCAGAAGCTTAGGAATAAGGGCGGGAATGCAGGTGAAAGCTGACGCTGGCAATCGCCAGCGTCAGCAGCACAGCGTTATTTCAATGCAGCAAATGCGCGCTCTGCGGCATCCAGCGTCAGTTTCAGCTCGGCTTCGCCGTGGGCGATCGAGGTGAAGCCGGCTTCGAAGGCGCTTGGCGCGAGGTACACGCCGCCTTCGAGCATCAAGTGGAAGAAGCGCCCGAACAGGGCGGCGTCGCTGGCCATCACGTCATCGAAGGTCACGATGTCGTCGGCGCCGCTGAAGTACAGACCAAACATGCCGCCGGCCTGTGTGGTCACGAACGGAATACCCGCCGCATCGGCGCGCTGTTGCAGGCCATCGAGCAGGCGGCTGGTGTAGTCAGTCAACTCGGCGTGGAAACCAGGGCGGCTGATCAGGCGCAGGGTCGTCAGGCCCGCAGCCATGGCCAACGGGTTACCCGACAAGGTGCCCGCCTGATAGACCGGGCCCAATGGTGCGATGTGCGACATGATTCCACGCTTGCCGCCGAAGCAGCCAACCGGCATGCCGCCACCGATGATTTTGCCGAAGGTGGTCAGGTCTGGCTTCACACCGTAGTGGGCTTGTGCACCGCCGAGGGCGACACGGAAACCGGTCATCACTTCGTCGAAAATCAGCACCACGCCATGCTTGTCGCACAGGGTGCGCAGGCCTTCGAGGAAACCTGGCGCCGGCGGTACGCAGTTCATGTTGCCGGCCACGGGCTCGACGATGATGCACGCCACGTCCTGGCCGACGTCGGCGAGCATGGTTTCGACGGCGTCGATGTCGTTGAACGGCAGGGTCAGGGTGTGCTTGGCGAAGGCCGCCGGCACACCGGCCGAGCTCGGCACGCCCTGGGTCAGGGCGCCGGAGCCGGCCTTGACCAGCAGACTGTCGGAGTGACCGTGGTAGCAGCCTTCGAACTTGATGATGCTGTCGCGGCCGGTGAAGCCACGGGCCAGACGGATCGCACTCATGGTGGCTTCGGTGCCGGAGCTGACCATGCGCACCATTTCAATCGACGGCACGATCGAGCAGACCAGATCCGCCATCTGGGTTTCCATCTCGGTCGGCGCGCCGTAGGACAAGCCGTGCTCAAGCTGTTTGCGCACGGCGTCCAGCACGTCCGGGTGGCTGTGGCCGAGAATCATCGGCCCCCAGGAACCGACGTAATCCACATAACGCTTGTTGTCTTCGTCGGTGACGTAGGCGCCTTCCGCGTGCTTGAAGAACAACGGCGTGCCGCCAACGCTTTTGAATGCGCGAACAGGCGAGTTCACGCCACCGGGAATGTGTTTCTGGGCATTGGCAAATAGCGTTTCGGAACGAGACATGATCGGGCTCTCAAATCAGATTTTTAGTAATTCGTTAAAAGCGCGGGCGCGGCGTGTCACTTCAGCCGTGCTCTCGGCGCCAAACAGGCCATGGACTACCGCCAGCAAATCGACCCCGTGGGCCACCAGTGGCGCGGCGTTTTCCAGGGTGATGCCGCCAATCGCGCAGATCGGCAGGTGCAGTTTGCTGCGGGCCTGGTCGAGCAGTTCGAGGCTGCAAGTCGGTGCGCCGGGTTTGGTGTTGGAGTTGAAGAAGCGACCGAAGGCGACGTAACTGGCGCCTTCCTTCGCTGCCTGCTCGGCGAGTTCGAGTTGCGCGTGGCAGGTCGAACCGATGATCGCCTGGCGACCGAGCAGTGCCCGAACCGGCATCAGCGGGCCGTCGGTCTGGCCCAGGTGCACACCGACGTTCAGGCGTGCAGCGAGTTCGGCATCGTCGTTGATGATCAACTGGGTCTTGTAGCGCTCGCACAGATCGCGCAAGGCTTCGGCCTCGCGCAGGCGGCGGGCCTCGTCGCTGCTCTTGTCGCGGTATTGCAGCAGGGTGACGCCGCCATCCAGCGCCGCCTCCACGCACGAAAGAAATTTACCTGCCAACAGTTGGCTATCGGTAATGGCGTACAGGCCACGTAGCTTCATCAGGCAATCCTTTTTGCATTACGCATGGACAGTTACGAACAGAAATCCAGCGGCAGGCGGCGCGGCACGAACTGGCCTTTGCCCAACTGCTCCGCATCACGCAGGGTGCGCCACGTGTAGTTAAGCGCGGTCTGCACGGCACTGGCGAGATTTTCACCGAGGGCCAGACGACCGGCCAGCGCACTGGCCAGCGTGCAGCCGGAGCCGTGATAACTGCCGGGCAAGCGTTGGCAGGTGAAGGTTTCGCGGTGACCGTCGCGGCTGTACAGGCGATTGTGGATTTCGTGTTCATCGCCATGGCCGCCGGTGATCAGCAGGTGTTTGACGAATGGCAGGAGTTTTTCGGCGCACTCGTCCGCGGTGCCTTCGGGCAGTTCGGCGAGGATGCGGGCTTCGGGAAGGTTAGGGGTGGCGATGATCGACAGTGGCAGCAGGCGCTCGCGCATGGCGTAGCCGACTTCGTCCTTGCCCAGGCGTCCGCCGCCACCGGCGCGTAGCACCGGGTCGCAGACCACCGGCAAATGCGGGTGCGCCGACAACAGTTCGACCACGGTGTCGACCATTTCCAGGGAACCGAGCATGCCCAGTTTCACCGCCGCGACTTCGGAGTCGTTGAGCACGGCATTGGCCTGGGCCAACACCCACTCACGGTCGAGCACGCGAAAGTCAGTGACGTTGACCGTGTCTTGCACGGTCAGGGCGGTGACGGCCGGGGCCGCATGACAACCCTGAGCGAGCAGGGCTTCGATATCTGCCTGCAAGCCGGCGCCACCACTTGGGTCGTGGCCGGAGAGACAGAGGACAACGGGGCGAGAGCTGTAGATATTCATGGTGCGCGAGCTTACCACCAGTCGACCAACGAGTCATGACACGGACTTTGTAGCAGCTTGCGAAGCCTGCGTTCGGCTGCGCAGCAGTCGTAAAACCTGAACACGCGGTCTGCCTGATACACCGCAGCGACTGACTTCACGACTGCTGCGCAGCCGAACGCAGGCTTCGCCAGCTGCTACAGGGAATCGGGCGTTGTCACAAGCTGACTGACGAAACAGCTCTAGCCCCGTGCGCCGAGCTGGAACGCCCGTGCTAGAGCCTTTGTAGGAAAAATTTCAATGGTGTTTAATGGCCACCAACGGCTATGCTAGAGTGGATCCAAACCAATAACAGGTAATACCGGTTTTACGTCTACTCAAAAGGAATGAGGGGCTTCCTGAGATAACCGGACAGGCCACGCTGGGGCTTAAATGCGCTATTTGCTGATGTTGCTGTTGTGCTTGCCCCTCATGGCGAGTGCAGTCGAATTCGACGAATTCACTCAAAGCCTTCCCCTGGGCCGAACCCTGCAAGTGTTCGAAGACGCGGGCGGTCAGGCGACCATCGCCGATGTCCGTGCACAAGCCGCGGCCGGAAACTTCAAACTCCACGACAAAGCCACCCTCAACGCCGGTTACTCGCGTTCAGTGTTCTGGCTGAAAATCGACCTGCATTACCGCCCGAACAACCCCGCGGTGCAGCGCACCTGGTTGCTCGAACTGGCCTATCCGCCCCTTGATCACATTGACCTCTATTTGCCCGATGCGGCCGGTGGCTATCAACTGGCACGTCAGACCGGCGATGCCTTGCCGTTCGACAGTCGCGAGATCCGCCAGAACAACTACCTGTTCGATCTGAACTTCACCCCTGATCAAGCGCAAACCCTGTACCTGCGCCTGCAAAGTGAAGGGTCGATCCAGGCGCCGGTCACCCTGTGGTCGAGCACTGCCTACCTGGAAGAGCAACCGATCCGACTGTATGTGCTGGGGCTGATCTACGGCGTATTGCTGGGGATGCTGGTGTACAACCTGTTCATCTATCTCAGCGTGCGCGATACCAGCTACCTCTATTACATCTTCTATATCGCCTCGTTCGGCTTGTATCAGCTGTCAGTGAACGGCGCGGCCGTGGAGTATTTCTGGCCGAACAATCCCTGGTGGGCCAACGCCGCGACGCCGTTTTTCATCGGTTGTGCAGGCCTGTTCGGCAGCCAGTTCGCGCGCAGCTTCTTGCAGACGGCGACCTACAGTCGTTGGCTCGACCGCTTGCTGTTGGCGTTGATTGCGTTTAGCGCGGTGGTGGTCGGGTTGTCGTTGATGACCAGTTACGCCTTGGCCCTGCGCCTGGCGACGGCGCTGGCACTGACCTTCACCGTCGTGATTTTTGCCGCCGGGATTTTCGCCTGGCTGCGTGGTCTGCGAGTGGCGCGTTATTTCATCATTGCCTGGTCGGCGTTTTTACTCGGCGGCATCGTCAACACCCTAATGGTGCTGGGTTACCTGCCAAACGTGTTCCTGACCATGTATTCCAGCCAGATCGGCTCGGCGATTGAAGTGGCGCTGCTGTCCCTGGCGCTGGCCGATCGCATCAACGCCATGCGCGAGCAACAGGCACAGACCCTGTTCGATGCCGGTCAAACGCTTGAAGTGCTCAACCAGCAACTGGCTCACAGTAACAAGCTGAAGGATGAATTCCTCGCCACCTTGACCCACGAACTGCGCACGCCCATGAACGGTGTGATCGGTTCGCTGGAGCTGATGCAGACCGTCGAGATGGACCCGGAGCTGGAGCAATATCAGCAAACGGCCGCCGGTTCGGCGCGAGACATGATGCGCATGGTCAATGGCATCCTCACCCTGACCGAGTTGCAGGCCGGCAAGCTCAAGACCTATCCGGCCGTTTTCAGTTTGCGCGGCGTGGTCGAGGCTTTGCGCCTGCAGTTCGAGGGCAACGCGTCGAGCAAGTCGCTGGACTTCAAAGTCGAGGTCACGCCGGGGCTGCCGGATCGCTTGCACGGCGACAGCGCCAAGTTGGCGCAATGCCTGGAATGCCTGCTGGATAACGCGATCAAGTTCACTCGGGTCGGCGGACTGGCGCTGCGGGTGACGGGTAAACCCGTGGCGCCCGACCGACTGGCACTGTCCTTTGCGGTGATCGACACCGGCATTGGCTTCACCGATCTGGGGGAGGCGACGCTGTATCAACGGTTCTTCCAGCTCGACGGCTCGATGACCCGTGAATACGGCGGTCTGGGCGTCGGCCTGGCGATCTGTCGGCAACTGGTCGAATTGCTCGGTGGAAAACTGACTCACCGCTCCGAGCCTGGTCGTGGCAGCCGCTTCCAGCTCGACGTCGAGTTCGAACTGCCCGTGGTGGAGCGGTCGCCAGTGCCCCTGATGAGCCGGGAATCTCCTAGCCTGCGACTGCCTCAGGACTGCACCGTCCTGCTGGTTGATGACAACAGCATCAATCAGCTGGTGATGCGTGGCATGTTGCTCAAGCTGGGCTTCCGGGTGCGCACCGCCGATAACGGGGTTAGCGCGATCGATCACTTGCAGCGCGAAACCTTCGATGCGGTATTGCTCGATTGCCAGCTTCCATCGCTGGGTGGCGCGTCCCTCTGTTGCCAGATCCGCGCGTTGCCGGGCTGCGCCGAACTGCCGGTATTCGTGATTGCCTTGAGCATTGATCGGGAACGCTGCCCGACCGGTGCCTTGATCGACTACCTGAGCAAACCGGTGAAATTCGAGGACCTGCAGGCAGCGCTCTATCGCCGGGTGCTGTGCCCAAGGCAAGGCGAAAGCGCCGGCAGTTAGGCAGATATGACACTTTGTTCGGCCAGGGGGCGGTGCTTAACTGAAGTCTCTTGGCTGATCAAAGGAGCCCCGTCATGAACCTGCATCAGTTCGCCGAAACCCACGAAGTCACCAACCAGCCACCGTCGCTGGACGGCGCCAACCTGTATCGCATCGACCTGCCGTTGCAGGAGTGGTCGCGGCGTTTCGGGGCCGGGTGGGCCGAGTCGCGGATCGACGCTTACGGCGCACTGGCCGGCGGGCCGCTGATGGAAGCGGGGTTCCTGGCCAATCAGAACAAGCCGGTTTTCAGCAGCCATGACCGTTATGGCCATCGCATCGACCTGGTGGAATTTCACCCGGCCTATCACGAACTGATGCGCACGGCGGTCGAGCACGGTTTGACGTCGTTGCCCTGGGCGCATCCGCAGTCCGGCGCCCACGTCGCCCGCGCCTCCATGACCTATCTGCACAGCCAGGCCGAAGCCGGCAGTGGTTGCCCGCTGACCATGACCTTCGCCAGCGTTCCAGCGATGCGCCTGCAACCGGACCTGGCCGAGCAGTGGCTGCCGAAAATCCTCTCTACCGAATATGACCCGCGCAACGTCGGTATGGCCCACAAGGCCGGGGTCACCATCGGCATGGCCATGACCGAGAAACAGGGCGGCACCGACGTGCGGGCCAACACCACCAAGGCTTATCCGGTCGGCGCCAGTGGTCCGGGCCAGGCGTATGAGCTGGTGGGCCACAAATGGTTCTGTTCGGCGCCGATGTGCGATGCCTTCCTGACCCTGGCACAGACTGACAAAGGTTTGACCTGTTTCCTGCTGCCGCGCCATCGCCCGGACGACACGCGCAATCAGTTCTACATACAGCGCCTGAAGAACAAACTCGGCAATTGCTCCAACGCTTCCAGCGAAGTGGAGTTCCGTGGTGCGCTGGCGTGGATGGTCGGCGAGGAGGGGCGCGGCGTTCCGACCATCATCGAAATGGTCGCCATGACCCGCTTCGATTGCATGGTCGGTTCCAGTTCGCTGATGCGCCAGGCCCTGACCCAGGCCAGCCATCACTGCGCTCACCGCAAGGTCGGCGGCAAATTGCTCAGCGATCAACCCTTGATGCAGAACGTATTGGCAGACCTGGCCCTGGAAAGCGAAGCCGCCCTGGCCTTGAGCCTGCGCATGGGCCAGGCGCTGGATCATCTGGATGACAACCATGAAGCCAAATTCGCTCGGCTGGTCACGGCGGTGGGCAAGTACTGGATCTGCAAACGCGCGCCCGGAATGATCAACGAAGCCGCCGAATGCATGGGCGGCGCCGGTTATGTCGAAGACAGCATCCTGCCGCGGTTGTACCGTGAGGCACCGGTCAATTCGACGTGGGAAGGTTCCGGCAACGTCCAATGCCTCGACGTATTGCGAGCGTTGTCGAAGGAGCCGGGTGTACTCGACGTACTGTTCAGCGAATTGGGTGATGGTCATGGCGACAAGCGCCTGGCCGCACACATCACTCAATTGCAGGCAGCGTTCAAGGACACCAGCGACATTCAATACCGCGCCCGTCAGCTCACCGAAGACATTGCCTTGGGCCTTCAGGCCAAGCTGTTGCTGGAGGCGGGCAACAGCGCCGTCAGCGATGCCTTCATCGCCAGTCGCCTTGGTTCCGCCGGTCGGGTGTATGGCGCGTTGCCACGTGGGCTGGATGTGGACGCGATTGTCACCCGCTCGACACCGCTTTTATGATCGACACCGATCCACTGTGGGAGCGAGCCTGCTCGCGATGACTGTTCAACATTCAACAGTTATGTCGATTGTCATACCGCTATCGCGAGCAGGCTCGCTCCCACATTGGATCTAGGATGGACTTGGCATTTGTGTAGCAACCGCTGTTCCCGTGAAGCGACGATGCAGGCAAGATGAAGGCCTGCAAGTCAGAACACAGGATGCTGATCGTGACCGAAGCTTTTATTGTCGTTCAAACCGCCGAGCAAGCCGTGGACCGGCTTGCGCTCTTGCACAATCGTGCAACCACCGCGCTGAACCAGGCGCTCAAGCGTTACCTCAAGGATCGAGTCGAACCGGACGCCGAACAGCGTGCGATGTTTCGTTATCCCGAACTGCGTCTGACCTACCTTTGCCAGGGCGAAGTCCCACAGACCACTCGGGCCTACGCCAAGGTTCAACTGCCGGGGACTTACAGCGTCACCGTCACGCATCCCGCCGCCTTCCGTAAATACCTGCTGGAACAGCTGGTGCCGTTGATGCACGACTTCACCGTGACGGTGGAAGTCGGCATCAGCCAGCAAAACATTCCTTATCCGTACGTGGTCGAGCAGGGCGATGAACTGGCCGGCTCCGGCGTCACTGCTGCCGTGCTGGCGCGGGTGTTCCCGAGTACGGATTTGTCTGCCGCGACCGATGGCATCGCCGACGGTTTGTACGATTGGGAAAATACCGACCCGCTGCCGTTGGCCCTGTTCGACGCCGCGCGGGTGGATTTCTCCCTGCGCCGTCTGGTGCATTACACCGGCAGCGACTGGCGTCATGTGCAGCCATGGATTCTGCTGACCAACTATCACCGTTATGTCGACCAGTTCATCGTTCATGGCCTGGAACAGTTGCGCAGCGATCCGCGTTTCGTGCGCATGGTCTTGCCGGGCAACGTGATCATCGAAAAGAGCATGGACCACGGCGAAGCCTCGGCGATTGCCGCCGGTGTGGTTTGGCACCGCTACCAAATGCCGGCCTATCACCTGATCGCCAGCGACGGCCATGGCGTGACCCTGGTGAACATCGGCGTCGGCCCGTCCAACGCCAAGAACATCACCGACCACCTGGCGGTGCTGCGACCGCATTGCTGGCTGATGATCGGTCACTGTGGCGGCTTGCGTCAGTCGCAGACGATTGGCGATTACGTGCTGGCGCACGCTTACATGCGCCGCGACGGGATTCTCGATCGGGTCGTGCCGCCGAATATTCCGATTCCGGCCCTGGCCGAAGTGCAAATGGCGTTGCAGCAAGCGGCGGCCAATATCACCGGTGAGAAGGGCGATGAACTGAAAAAACGCCTGCGCACCGGCACCGTACTGACCTACGACGACCGTAACTGGGAGTTGCGCTGGGCTCAGGAGCGTCCGCTGATCAACCTGTCTCGCGCCGTGGCGGTGGACATGGAAAGCGGCACCATCGCAGCGCAAGGTTATCGCTTGCGGGTTCCGTATGGCACGTTGCTCTGTGTTTCGGACAAACCGTTGCACAGCGAAATCAAACTGCCGGGTTCGGCCAACGCCTTCTATGAGCGCGCGGTCAGCCAGCATTTGAAGATCGGCATCGAGGCGGTGGATCTGTTGCGCACCGAACTCAACTCGCTGCACTCGCGCAAACTGCGCAGCTTCGACGAGCCGCCGTTCCGCTAACGGTTTGTCGTGGTCATTTGGCGGTCAGGGCACTAGCATTAGCAGCCCTGACCGTTAGATGTTCCTTTTCCCATGTCTCGTCCTCAACGTCCCGTTTCCCGCCGCCCAGGCGTGAAGCCTGCGCCATCGTCCTCAGCCCCGCGCCGTGTCGCCAAAGCGCCGCCGGCCGAGCCGAAGCTGATTCTGTTCAACAAGCCTTTTGATGTGCTGACGCAATTCAGCGACGGAGAAGGGCGGGCGACGCTCAAGGACTACATCGAGATTCCCGGGATTTACCCGGCAGGACGGCTGGACCGCGACAGCGAAGGTTTGCTGCTGCTGACTAACGACGGCCAGCTTCAGGCGCGGATCGCCGACCCGAAACACAAACTGGCGAAGACCTATTGGGTGCAGGTGGAAGGCGAGCCGAGTGGCGAGCAATTGCAGCGTTTACGCGATGGCGTCGAGCTGAACGATGGCATGACGCTACCGGCTGAGGCGCGGCAGCTTGAAGAACCTGAACTGTGGCCACGCAACCCGCCCGTACGCTTTCGCAAAAGCGTTCCGACGAGCTGGCTGGAATTGGTGATTCGCGAAGGGCGCAACCGTCAGGTACGGCGCATGACTGCGGCGGTCGGCTTGCCAACGTTGCGTCTGGTGCGGGTCAGAATCGGCGACTGGTCGATCGAAGGGCTCGATCAGGGCCAGTGGAAGGAAGTGCCGGCGCGTTTATAACGTACCGGATTCGATCAGGCCGATGACCACACTTTTGATCACGAATGCGGCCACGCCCAAGCCGAGTACGAAGAACAGGATGAACGAGCCAAAGCGGCCGGCCTTGGATTTCTTCGCCAGATCCCAGACGATGAAGCCCATGAAAATGATCAGGATGCTGACCAGTCCGGTCATCATCCACTCTTCGAATACTGCAGGATCCATCGAACATCTCCAGCGCGGGCGGGGCTAAAAGGCGCTGGAGTATACGTCATGGGCGATTGGCGAAGTATTGACCTGCGGCAGCGTGTCGCAGCTATTCGTCGCCCTGACCGACGCCGGGCCCGCTCTTGTAGGAGCTGTCGAGTGAAACGAGGCTGCGATCTTTTGATTTTGCTTTTAAGAACAAGATCAAAAGATCGCAGCCTCGTTTCACTCGACAGCTCCTACAGAAGCAGTCCTCAGCTGCGCAGATGAGTCAGCGGCAACTCGGTACTGTTGAGCACCTGATTCAACACAAAACTCGACCGCACACTGGTCACCCCTTCAATCCGGGTGAGGTGTCCCAGCAGCAATTTTTGATAATGGTCCATGTCCGGCACAACGACCTTGAGCTGATAGTCGGCATCCATCCCGGTCACCAGGCTGCATTCCAGCACCTGCGGCAACGTACGAATCGCCGCTTCGAAGTTCTCGAACCGTTCTGGTGTATGGCGGTCCATACCGATCAACACGTAAGCCGTCAGGCTCAAACCGAGCATCTTGCGGTCCAGCAGGGCCACCTGGCGGGAGATATAGCCGTCGTCTTCCAGTTGCTTGACCCGGCGCGAGCAAGGCGAAGGCGACAGGCCGATGCGTTCGGCCAGCTCCTGGTTGGAGATGCGCGCGTCACGCTGCAATTCCGCCAAAATGCTCAGGTCGTATCGGTCGAGTTTGCTCATCAATCAGGCCTTTGTCATAACTATTGCGGTGGATTATCTATCCAGGGTTAAAAATTGCGCAAGTGATGTTTATTTGAGCAATCTTCGCAATCCTCTGCCGGCGCCGCGAGCCTATTCTTATCACCAGAATCACTGCTCGGACAAACAGTCCAGTGCGGCTCGCCCAATCAGGCCTGCTGCGGTCGCCACCCCCACCGGGGATGAGCCGGCCCCCGAGCTACACACTGTCCAGAAGACGGCGTGAGGTGAGCCGACGTCAAAAGCGTCGAGCACGGACGAAGTTCTCAAAGGGAGGCCGACGGGTCTCCCTTTTCTTTTGCCCGGAATTTGACGACGGCGCTCAATAAATAAGTTTCGCGACTGATAACCTGTTGCAGAACCGGCCGGTGCTTTCCCAGTCTTACGTACAGGCCCTAACCCGCAGTGAGGAAAAGCATGAAGTCGCGCATCTGGCGTTTGGCCGGTGTTGGTTTGCTGTGTATCAGTGTCACTGCGCAATCGCTGGCCGATGAGCCGCAAAACCGTGGCCCCGATGGCGGGCAACACGGGTCGGATGGCCACCAGGGAAACAATCAGGGGCACGGCGGCAATAACCAGCCGCGCCCGCAGAACAATCCGCAGCAGAACCCGCCGCGTGCGCAGAATAACGACATCATTCGTGGCGACAACAGTCGCCAGTTCGAGCACAACGGCCAGAATCAGAACAACGGCCAGTGGCAGAACCAGCCCCGGCCACAGCACGATTACAACAATCCGGTTCGCTCGCCGCCGCCTCCTCCGCAGTTACCAGCCAACGACCTGCCGATCCAGGGCCGGCCCGACACCGTGCGCCAGACCCAGCAGCCGCAGCGTGGTCACTACCAGGACGTGCCGCGGCGCAACGATAACAACCCGCATTGGCAGAACAACGGTCCGCGTCCCGATGACCATCGCTGGGCCGGTCGCCCGGATGGGCATGGCAATGGCTGGGGCCCCGGCCCGCAGTACCGTCCCGGTCATGTGATCGATCGCTTCCCGGACCGTGATTACCGTGTGCCGTACCGTGGTCAGGATTACTTCTACTCCGGCGGCTACTGGTATCGCCCACAAGGCCCGCGTTATGTGGTGGTGCAGCCGCCACGAGGAATTCGCGTCAGCTACTTGCCCGATTACGCGCGTGAAGTGTGGATCGGCGGTGCGCTGTTGTTCCTGGCGGCCGGTTCTTATTACGCCTATCAGGAAAGCACTCAGGATTACGTCGTGGTCGAGCCGCCCGTGCAATCGCAGCCGCAACCGGTCAGCAATGGTTATGACGTGGTGGCGTATCCGGCCAACGGCCAGTCGCCAGAGCAGGTCAACCAGGACGGTTACGAGTGCTATCAATACGCGGTGCAGCAGAGTGGCTTCGATCCGCGAACGGCCACCTACCAGCCGGACCCGTCGGTGGTACAAGCCTACCGCCAGGCCCAGGGCAACTGCCTGAGCAGTCGCGGTTATCAGGTTTCTTTCTGAGCCCTGTCTGCCAGCACTACTTCCTGCGGGTCGGCGTGCACCAGCACTTCGGCTCGCGGATAAGCCGCGTGAATCGCATCGGCGGCTTGGTCGCTGATGCCGTGAGCGACTGACAGGGTCAAATCCCCCGGCAATTCCAGGTGCAACTGCACGAACCACTGGTTGCCGGAAATCCGCGTGCGCAGGTCGTGCGCCCCCAATACTCCCGGTACGCTGCAGGCCAGTTCGAGCATGTGCTGGCTGACGTCCGTTGGCAGCTCTTCATCCATCAGTACCGTAAAACTTTCCCGGGCGATATGAATCGCGCTCCAGAGAATGTAGGCGGCGATCCCCAAGCCGAACCAAGGGTCGACCTGATGCCAGCCAAACCCGGCGAGCACCAGCGCCACCAGAATGCTGCCGTTGAGCAGCAGGTCCGAACGGTAATGCAAGGAATCGGCGCGCACCGCGTTGGAGCCGGTCGCCTTGACGACCCGATGTTGCAACATCAGCAGGGCCAGGGTCAGCACCAGGGAAAACACAATCACCCCGATACTGATCCATGGCGCCCCCACCGGTTCCGGGTGTTTCAGTCGATCAATCGCCTGCAAGGCAATCAGCACCGCACTGCCGCCAATGAACAACGCCTGAGCCATGCCCGCCAGCGATTCGGCCTTGCCGTGTCCGTAACGGTGATCATCATCGGCCGGGCGCAAGGCGTAATGCACCGCGAGCAGGTTGAGCAGCGAGGTGACGCCGTCGAGGGTCGAGTCAGTCAGCCCGGCGAGCATGCTTACCGAACCGCTCAACCACCAGGCGATGGCTTTGGCGACGATCAGCGTGCATGCCACCGCCACCGAGGCACGGGTCGCGAGACGCAGCAGGCGGGCGTGTTCGGAGCTGGAAATCATAAGTGCGGCTATTCCTTTAAATGCACGGTTTACGCGGCAGGTTGCAGGCCGAACATGGCCAGTTGCTGGGCGCTGCCCTTGTGCTGGATCAGGCGCGGGTCATCCAGCGGGAAGCTGCGGCCCAGTTCGGTTTCGAGAATAGTCTGCAATTTGTGGTTATCGACCTTGCCGTCGGCGCCGATGGCTTCCTTGAGTTTTTCCGGGGCCACCTGTGCGGTCTCGCCGGGCGCGTAGTAAATCGTGCCAGTGGCGAAGTCCACGGCAAACGCGATCAGGCCGGGAATGATGTAGAACAGCAAGCCCACGGCATCGAGTGCGGCGATGGCCGGGTCGATCTTGCCGTCAATCTGACCGCGACGGTCCGGGTAGAAAATCGATCCGCAAGCGGTCATCTGGGTCAGCAACGTCGCGACCAATACACCGCCAATCAAGCGAAAGGGAACACGCATATGAAATCTCCTGAGTCATCTGGAAAACGAAGGGGCGTCTATATGAATTAGGACCGTGATTAACGCCGAGCAGTTCGCCGTTATACTCGCGCTCGGCAGGGCGTGCCCACAGTAAATTGCGGCCGCGTCTCACCCCTACTGGAATAGTTGAGGATTGATGTTGTTTTTTCCAGATCGACAACGCGTGGCGGCTGATGGATTTTGTCGGGGTTCGGCCCTCCGGGCTGAAGCTGTGGACGCGCCATGCTGCGTTGCGGGACTTGGTAAGGAAACGACCCTTACCGGCGTCCTGCGCCTTGCCTGGCACGCCCACAGCTTCAACGCGACTCGCAATTTACTGTGGGCACGCCCTGGGGAGCCAGCATGATTTCTTTGCCGATTGATGAAGTTTTACCCGCCCTGCGTGAAGCCTTGGCTACACGCCACGAAGCCGTGCTCGAAGCACCGCCCGGCGCCGGTAAAACCACCCGCGTGCCGTTGGCCTTGCTCAACGAGCCCTGGTTGGCCGGGCAGACCATTCTGATGCTCGAACCGCGCCGTTTGGCCGCGCGGGCAGCAGCGGAGCGTCTGGCCAGTGAGTTGGGCGAGAAGGTCGGCGAAACCGTCGGCTATCGCATTCGTCTCGACAGCAAAGTCGGCCCCAAAACCCGTATCGAAGTGGTCACCGAAGGGATTCTGACCCGACGCTTGCAGGACGACCCGGCACTCGAAGGCGTGGGTTTACTGATCTTCGACGAATTCCACGAGCGCAGCCTCGACGCCGATCTGGCGCTGGCCCTGAGCCTGAATGGCCGTGAGCTGTTTCGTGACGATCAACCGCTGAAAATTCTGTTGATGTCGGCAACCCTGGAAGGCGAACGGCTGGCCGGGTTGCTCGATGACGCGCCGATCCTGCGCAGCGAAGGCCGCATGTACCCGGTGGCGATGCGCTGGGGCCGACCGTTCCAGCCCGGTGAATTCATCGAGCCGCGCTTGGTGCAAACCATTCTCGAAGCGCTGAATGACGAAACCGGCAGTGTGCTGGTGTTCCTGCCGGGGCAGGCGGAAATCCGTCGGGTGCATCAACAACTCGCCGATGCACTGGGCGAGAGCACACCGGTTCTGCTCTGCCCGTTGCACGGTGAACTGGACCTCGCCGCCCAACGCGCGGCGATAGATCCGGCCCCCGCCGGCAAACGCAAAGTGGTGCTGGCGACCAACATCGCCGAGACCAGTCTGACCATCAACGGCGTGCGCGTGGTGATCGATGCCGGGCTGGCGCGGGTGCCGCGGTTCGATCCGGGCAGCGGCATGGCCCGCCTCGATACTCAGCGTATTTCCAAAGCCAGCGCCACTCAGCGCGCGGGCCGGGCGGGGCGGCTGGAACCGGGCGTGTGTTATCGGTTGTGGTCGCAGGATCAGCACGAGCAACTGGCGGCCTATGCCAGTGCGGAAATCCTCTCGGCGGATCTTGCCGGGTTAGCCTTGCAGCTCGGTCGCTGGGGCGTGACGCCGGGGCAATTGGTGTGGCTCGACGTGCCGCCCGCGGCCGCTTTTGCACAGGCTCAGGACTTGCTTGATCGCCTGGGCGCATTGGACGGCGAAGCGCTGACTCGTCACGGTCAGGCGATGGCCGAACTGCCAGCGCATCCGCGCATCGCGCATTTGCTGTTGCGCGGTCAGGCGCTCGGCTTGGCCAACATGGCTTGCGATGTCGCGGCCTTGCTCGGCGAGCGAGATATCTTGCGCGGTGCCGGTGCCGATCTACACAGCCGACTGGTGCTGTTGTCCGGCGAAGAGCGCGCCGCTCGCGGTGCTCAGGGTGGCGTGCAACGAGCCCGGCAACTGGCGCGGCAGTATCGCGGTTATCTGCGGGGCAAGGCGTCGGAACCGGTCAGCGATCCGGATCATCCGCGCTGGCTTGGCGCGTTGTTGGCGTTGGCCTATCCCGACCGCGTTGCCCAGCAGCGCCGGGCCGGTGGCGCGGAGTATCGCCTAGCCAACGGTCGCGCAGCGCTGTTTGCCGAAGCCGACAGTTTGATGAAGCAGCCGTGGCTGGTGATCGCCGATCTCGGCAGTCGTCAGGGCCAGCGTGAGGAACGGATTTATCTGGCGGCGGATTTCGATCCGGCGCTGTTCGATTCAGTGCTGGCCGAACAGGTGCGCTGCGTCGATCAACTGGATTGGGATGAGCGTGAAGGCGTATTGCGCGCCGAGCGGCAGCGCAAGGTCGGTGAGTTGATCCTCAGCCGTGAACCCCTGACCGGGCTCGATGAAACTGCTCGCAGTCAGGCGCTGGTCAATCTGGTGCGGCGCAAAGGTCTGGAGCTATTGCCGTGGACTCCGGAGCTGCGTCAGTGGCAAGCGCGAGTGGCGTTGCTGCGACAGCTGGACCTCAGCAGTAAAGAGCAAAGTGAATGGCCGGATGTCAGCGACGCCGCCCTGCTCAAAAGCCTCGAACATTGGCTGATGCCGTATCTGGGCAAAGTCTCGCGACTCAGTCACTTCGCCAATCTGGACCTGTCGAGCATCGTGCATAACCTGTTGCCGTGGCCGCTGCCGCAACGGCTGGATGAGCTGGCGCCGCATCATCTGAGCGTGCCATCGGGGTCGTCGATTCGCCTGGATTACAGCGAGCAGCCGCCGATTCTGGCGGTACGGTTGCAGGAGTTGTTCGGCCTGGCCGAAACCCCGCGGATTGCCGGTGGCCGGCAGGTGGTCAAACTGCATTTGCTGTCCCCGGCGCGGCGGCCGGTGCAGGTGACCCAGGACCTGGCGAACTTCTGGCGCAGCACATATGCCGAGGTGAAGAAGGATTTAAAGGGTCGGTATCCTAAGCACTACTGGCCGGATGATCCGTTGGTGGCCGAAGCGACGGCGCGTATCAAGCCGCGTAAAAGCTGAAGATCAAAAGATCGCAGCCTCGTTTCACTCGACAGCTCCTACAAGGGATGCGCGGTGCATGTAGGAGCTGTCGAGTGAAACGAGGCTGCGATCTTTTGACGTTGATGTTCAAGAGGCGGCCTTCGCGGTCAATTGTTCCCGGCAGTAATCCGCAAACAACTGCGCCGGTTTGGTCAGTTGCCCGCGCTTGAGCCACGCCGCCACCAGCCCTGAGCCGGTGACGTCTTCGACGATGTCCACGCACACCACTTTCTGGCCGTCATAGGTGCACTCCGAATGCGGCCGGGTGACCAGGATCGAGAAGCCGAACCCTTGCCCGACCATGCCCCGGACCATCTCGATCGACGGTGAACTGAAGGCAATGTTCGGCGTCAGCCCCAACTCTTCGAACAGGCTGACGAAGTAGGTCCGGCTCGGTTGCACGTCCAGCAGAATCATCGGCTCCAGGCACAGATCGCGCAGTGACACTTGTTTCAGCTGAGCAAAGCGATGATCCGCCGGCAGCAACGCATAAGGTCGCTGCGCCGGCATCAAAGGTTCGGTCTGAATGGTGGCGTCGAGGTCGTGTTCATACAGGATCGCCAAATCGAAGGTGCCCGAGGTCAGGCCTTGCACCAGCTCTTGTTGTTCGCCGTCGCGGATGCGGATTTTCACCCCCGGATACAGCGCCGAAAACCCGGCAATCAATTGCGGCAGGTACAGCGGCGCGACCGTTTCGAAGCAACCGATATCGATTTGCCCGGCCACCACGTCGTTGTCGGCCAGGGCGTTCTGTTCGAACTCCTTGGCCATGCGCAGCAGTTCCTGGGCCTTGCGGTAGAAGCGTGCGCCGCTGGGGGTCAAGGACACGCCCTGGGCGTGATGACGGATCAGCAGTTGCACGCCGAAGCTGTCTTCCAGGCCTTTGATCGCCGTGGAAATCGCCGGTTGGGCGATGTACAGCTTGCGCGACGCCTCGGCGACGCTGCCGCATTCGACGGTGGTGATGAAGTACTTCAATTGACGCAGGTTGTAGGCAGCCACGGCAAACCTCGGGGTGGATGATTTCGACATCCAGGCAATTTTCGCGCCGACTGCATCCGTTCTGACGACGGTGTTGTTGTGCCTGAACAATAACCACATACCGCGCCAGCGGGGATATTGGCTGCCCAGTTTTTTCATGGTCTGCGAAGACATTTTTACTATTTTTCCTGGACACAGGCCTGGGCCACCATCCAATCCACAAGAAAGCCCATGGAGCATCTGAACGTGTTCGAGCTTACATTCTGGCAAAACAAAGCCGCTGCGCTGCGGTTTCCCGATCAAGCCGTGATCGACGGCAAACCCCGTGCGGCGCAGTCGGGGCAGACCTTCGCCGCGATCAACCCCGCCACCGGCCAGTGCCTGGCCAACGTGGCCGCGTGCGGCAATGAAGACGTGGACGCCGCGGTGCGCAATGCGCGGCAAGTGTTCGAGGCCGGCACCTGGTCGGCGCGTTCGCCGAGTGAGCGCAAGCAAGTGCTGTTGCGCCTGGCCGACCTGATCATGACCCATCGCGAAGAACTGGCGCTGCTCGATTCGCTGAACATGGGTAAACCGGTGATGGACGCCTACAACATCGACGTGCCGGGCGCCGCCGGGGTGTTTCGCTGGTACGCCGAAAGCCTCGACAAACTCTACGACCAGATCGCCCCCAGCGCGCAGAACGTATTGGCGACCATCACCCGCGAAGCGTTGGGCGTGGTTGCTGCCGTGGTGCCCTGGAATTTCCCGCTGGACATGGCCGCCTGGAAACTCGCACCCGCGTTGGCGGCGGGCAATTCGGTGATCCTCAAACCCGCCGAGCAGTCACCGTTTTCCGCCCTGCGTCTGGCCGAGCTGGCGCTGGAAGCCGGCCTGCCAGCCGGCGTGTTGAACGTGTTGCCGGGGCTCGGCGAGCAAACCGGCAAAGCCCTCGGTCTGCACCCGGACGTCGATTGCCTGGTGTTCACCGGTTCCACCGAAGTCGGCAAATATTTCATGCAGTACTCGGCGCAATCGAACCTGAAACAGGTGTGGCTGGAGTGCGGCGGCAAGAGCGCCAATCTGGTGTTCGCCGATTGTCAGGACCTCGACCTCGCCGCCGAGAAAGCCGCGTTCGGGATCTTCTTCAATCAGGGTGAAGTCTGTTCGGCCAACTCGCGGTTGCTGGTGCAACGTTCGATTCATGACGAGTTCGTCGAGCGCCTCAAAGCACACGCCGAACGTTGGCAGCCGGGCGATCCGCTGGACCCGTCGAGCCGCGCCGGGGCGATTGTCGACAGCCGCCAGACCGCACGCATCATGAAGTTCATCCAGCAGGCCGAACGCCAAGGCGCAACAAAACTGTGCGGCGGTCGGCAGTCGATCTTTAACGGCTCCGACAACTTCATTCAGCCGACCATTTTCACCGGCGTGACGCCGGACATGCCGCTGTTTCGCGATGAAGTATTCGGTCCGGTGCTGGCAGTCACGGCGTTCGATGACGAGGCATACGCCTTGCAACTGGCCAACGACAGCGTCTACGGTTTGGCCGCGTCACTGTGGACCGACGACCTCAATCGCGCCCACCGCGTGGCGCGACAATTGCGAGCCGGCACGGTGTCGGTCAACAGTGTCGATGCGCTGGACGTGACCGTGCCTTTCGGTGGCGGTAAACAATCCGGTTTCGGCCGCGACCTGTCGCTGCATTCATTCGATAAATACACCCAGTTGAAGACCACCTGGTTTCAGCTGCGCTCATAACAGCCGCTAATAACAAAACGGAGAACTGGCGATGACCACATCACGTGAAACCCGCGACTACCAGGCCGCCGACGCTGCGCACCACATCCACGCATTCGTCGATCAAAAAGCGCTCAACGATGAAGGGCCTCGGGTGATGGTCCGTGGCGAGCGCCTGCACCTGTGGGACAACGATGGTCGGCGTTACCTCGACGGCATGTCCGGGCTGTGGTGCACCAACCTCGGTTACGGCCGCAAGGATCTGGCCGCCGCCGCGACTCGGCAGTTGGAGCAGTTGCCGTACTACAACATGTTTTTCCACACCACCCACCCGCAAGTGATCGAGCTGTCGGAGCTGCTGTTCAGCCTGTTGCCGGGGCACTACAGCCACGCGATCTACACCAATTCCGGCTCCGAGGCCAACGAAGTGCTGATCCGCACCGTACGCCGTTACTGGACGATCCTCGGCAAGCCCGAGAAGAAAATCATGATCGGTCGCTGGAACGGTTACCACGGCTCGACCCTGGCGGCGACGGCGCTCGGTGGCATGAAGTTCATGCACGAAATGGGCGGCATGATTCCCGACATCGAACACATCGATGAGCCGTACTTTTTTGCCCACGAGGGCAACCTGACCCCGGCTGAATTTGGCCTGCGGGCGGCGCAGCAACTCGAAGCGAAGATTCTCGAACTCGGAGCGGACAAGGTCGCCGGGTTCATCGCCGAACCGTTCCAGGGTGCGGGCGGGATGATCTTTCCACCAGAAAGTTACTGGCCGGAAATTCAGCGGATCTGCCGCAAGTACGATGTGCTGTTGTGCGCTGACGAAGTGATTGGCGGCTTCGGTCGCACGGGCGAATGGTTCGCCCACGAGCACTTCGGTTTCGAGCCGGACACGCTGTCGATCGCCAAGGGTTTGACCTCGGGTTACATCCCCATGGGCGGTCTGATTCTGTCGAAGAAAATGGCTCAGGTACTGGTGGAGCAGGGCGGGGTGTTTGCCCACGGCTTGACCTATTCCGGGCACCCGGTGGCAGCGGCGGTGGCCATCGCCAACCTCACGGCATTGCGCGATGAAGGGGTGGTGGCGCGGGTCAAGGATGACATCGGGCCGTACCTGCAACAGTGCTTGCGCGAGGTGTTCGGCAAGCACCCGTTGGTGGGCGATATTCAGGGTGTCGGCATGGTGGCGGCGCTGCAATTGGCTGAAGATAAAACCAGTCGCAAGCGTTTTGCCAACGAGAACGACATTGCCTGGCGTTGCCGCACGATTGGCTTTGAAGAGGGGGTGATTATTCGTTCGACACTGGGGCGGATGATCATGGCCCCGGCGTTGATTGCCAGTCGTGAAGAGGTTGATGAACTGGTCGGCAAAACCCTGAAAGCGGTGGATCGTACGGCGCAGGAATACGGCCGTCTCTGATCTGAAAATAGTGTGATCCCAAAAAGATCGCAGCCTTCGGCAGCTCCTACAGGGGATCGCATTCCTATGTAGGAGCTGCCGAAGGCTGCGATCTTTTGCTTTTGATAGCGCTTTGCACTCTCCCCGTGCACCCTCGCCTTTGGCGCCCTTTCGCAGTGCGCGCTACCCAGTTTTTTCATCACTCCCATCGACATATTTCCTAATTTTCCTAATCCCCGCCTTGGGCCAACATCGACCTCGCCAGTCAGCCAAACGCTGCTCGCCGAAAGGTCCATCAGAGACCTCAGGTGTCAGCACTTTTCCAAGGCCGCTGGCCGTACTGCCCATGACAAAACTAAATCAACAGCTTTGGGAGTGCTCCATGATCAAGTCCTTGCTGAACTGCATCACTCATCCACTGGCGGTCACCGCCATCGCCGCGACGGTCGCTACCAGCGCCCAGGCCGGCACCCTCTCTATCGGCCACACCACGTGGGTCGGTTACGGCACGCTCTACCTGGCTCAGGACCTGGGCTACTTCAAGGAAAACGGTTTGACCGTCGAGTTGCCTGTCGTCGAAGAGGCTTCGATGTACATGGCCGCGCAAGCCTCAGGCGAGTTGTCGGGCTCGGCGTCGACCATCGACGAAGTGCTCAAATACCGTCCGCAATTCTGCTTCAAAGCAGTGGCTGCACTGGATGACAGCCATGGTGGCGACGGTGTTTTGGTCGGCAAGGACGTCAAGAGTCTGCAGGAGCTGAAAGGCAAAGCCGTGGCGGTGAACGAAGGGTCGACTTCGCAGTTCTGGCTGTCTTACCTGCTGAAAAAACACGGCATGAAAATGAGCGACATCACCGTGCAAAACATGACGGCTGACGATGCCGCTACCGCGTTCATCGCCGGTCGAGTGCCAGCCGCGGTGACGTGGGAACCGCACCTGTCGATGGTTCGCAGCAAGCAACAAGGCAAGGTGCTGATCGACAGCAGCAGCACGCCGGGAGTGATTGTCGACGTGGTCGCGCTCAACTGCACGGTCATCGAGAAGCAGCCGGAAGACGTCAAGGCGTTGGTGGCCGGACTGTACAAGGCGGTCCAGTACACCAAGGACCATCCGCAAGAAGCCTACAAAATCATGGCCAAAGGCGTCGGCGGCTACCTGGCCGATCCGAAGGAATTGGCCGCAGCTGCGCAAGGCGTGCGCTTCTACGATCAGGCCATGAGCGAAAAACTCCTCGGCTCGCCGGGCAAACCGGGTGACAGCGAACCTCTGATCAAACTGGCCAACGAGACCGCCAGTGAATTGCAAGGCAAACCCTACAACGTCAGCAATGACGACCTGATCGACAACCGCTTCGTCAGCCCGCTCTAGGAGGTTTGCATGTTCAAGCGCAATTCATGGCTGAGCCGCTGCATCACGCCCAAGACCGGCCTGCCGGTTTCAGTGATCTGGAGCGCGAGCGGTCTGGCCTGGGTGTTGTTGGTCGGCCTGTGGGCCGGGTTGTCTTACGGTGGCGTGGTGCCGGGCATGTTCCTGCCGACACCGGGCGCGGTGGTCGAAGCCGCCGTGCGCCTGAGCCGCGACGGTACGCTCGGTCTGCATGTGTGGGCCAGCCTCGAAGTGGTGATGGTCGGTTTCATCGTGTCGTCGCTGGTGGCGGTGCCGTTGGGGCTGCTGATGGGCAGCTTCCGTATCGTTCAGGCGTTCCTTGAACCGATGGTGAACTTCATCCGTTACCTCCCGGTAACTTCGTTCGTGCCGCTGTTCATTCTGTGGATCGGCATCGGTCTGGAGCAGCGGGTTTCGGTAATCATCTTCGGCGTGTTTTTCCAGCAACTGGTGATGATCGCGGACGTGTCCAAAGGCATCTCCAAGGACCTGATCAACGCGTCTTACACCTTGGGTTCGAACCGCCGCGATGCGGTGTTGCATGTGATCGCCCCGGCGTCGTTGCCGGGTGTACTCGACACGTTGCGGGTGACCATGGGCTGGGCCTGGACTTACCTGGTGGTCGCCGAGCTGGTCGCGGCCTCCAGCGGTCTGGGTTACTTGAGCCTCAAAGCCATGCGCGGCTTTCAGGTGGATGTGATTTTCCTGGCCATCGCGATCATCGGCCTGCTGGGCCTGGTCACCGATCAACTGTTCCGTTTTCTCCGTCTGAGGATCGCCGCATGGGCTCAGTAAGCGCCGTCAACCCTCGTTTCATCACGCCACAGGCCGCCCCGGTGCACGCCGCGCCACGGCTGCAAGTGGACAAGGTCAGCCTTCGCTATCAAAAGCCCGACGGTGGCGTGTTTACCGCGCTGGATCAGGTGTCGTTCGAAGTGCCGGATCAGCAATTCGCCGTACTGGTGGGGCCTTCGGGCTGTGGCAAGTCGAGTTTGCTGTACCTCACCGCCGGATTGAATGAGCCCACGGAAGGCGAAATCTATGTCGGTGGCCAGCAAGTTCAAGGACCGGGCGCGGATCGCGGCATGGTGTTCCAGAGCTACACGCTGTTCCCGTGGCTGACCGTGCGGCAGAACGTCGAGTTCGGTCTCAAGCGTCGCGGTATGGCAGCCGCCAAGCGCAAGGAGATCGTCGATTACTACGTCAATGAAGTCGGCTTGACCGGGTTCGCCGACAACTACGCCAAGCAGCTGTCCGGCGGCATGATGCAGCGTGTGGCGATTGCTCGGGCGTTGGCCAACGATCCGCAAATCTTGCTGATGGACGAGCCATTTGGTGCACTCGACAGTCAGACGCGTCTGCAAATGCAGCAACTGTTGTTGCGGGTCTGGGGCAATAGCAAGAAGACCGTGTTGTTCGTGACCCACGATATCGACGAGGCGATTCTGCTGGGCGACCGGGTCTACGTGATGGGCGCTCGGCCGGGTCGGATCAAGCAGATTCTGGACGTGCCGATCGAACGCCCACGGACCCTGGACATGGTCATGGAGCGCTCGTTCATCGACATGAAGCGCAAGATTTTCGGGCTGCTACATGATGATTTGGAGGAGGTGCATTGAGCCGATTTCCCGTCATGCCCAAATCCCCTGTGGGAGCGAGCCTGCTCGCGATTGCGATTGATCATTCAACAATGATGTCGACTGACACTACGCCATCGCGAGCAGGCTCGCTCCCACAGGTTTTGCATTAAGCGGAGGCTAAGGTGCTGCCGGCAGGAGGAACCGTGCAATCACCGGCAAATGATCGGAGATCCGCAAGGTGTCGTCCTGCCTCACCGTCGCTTCGACCCGTTTGATCCGCGGACTGTAGAACAGGTAGTCGACAGTCCGGTCCGGGCCGTTCAAGCCCGGATCATTCGGGTAATGAGTCAGCCACCGCGCCCGGTCGATGCCGCTGGCTTCGTTGTTGGTCGGGATCATCGGGTATTTGTCCCACAGCGCATGCAGCGCGCTGTCGGCAGAGTAGGGCGTGCGTTGCGCGTCGGGCAGGCGTCGAAATTGCCCCAGCGGCAACAGGTTGAAGTCCCCACCGATCAACCACGGTGTGCTGTGGCTTTCGAACTTGTCGAGGATTTTGACCATGGCCGTCACCTGAGACTGCAGCGTTTCGTCTGGCGCAATAACGCGGTCCAGATGGGTGTTGAGCACCGCTATCTGACCGCCGTCGCTCAACGGCAGATACGTGACCAGCAAGGCGTTTTTCGGTTTGAACTGGCGGGTGATGAAGTTGGCTGGTGCGACCGGTAATTGCAGGCGTTCGGCATGTTTGATCTGGTAGCGACTGAGGGTGGCCAGCTGCCGGCCGACGCTGCCGAAGATGTGTGGCTCAGGCACGAAGTCGGCTTTCCAGTCGAAGGCGTGAGCGCTGCACGGATACAGGTCCGCGACTCGCTCCTGAAGCAGCTTGAACTGGTTTTGGTAATCGCTGGCCTTGGCGCCTTCATCGAGCTCCTGCAACAACACGACGTCCGGTTGCTCGTCGCGGATCACTCGCGCCACTTCATCGAGGCTGAAGGCCATGTCTTCGGGCGTAGGTTTTTCGTCATTGCCGGCCGCCAGGTCATTCCAGAACACGTAGCGTTTTCCCGCCAGGTACTGGACGTTCCAGGTCATCACCTTCAGCGCCTGACCGGGCACCAGCGTCGGTGCCTGGGCGTTGCAACTGACCGGTAAGGCTTCCTTGGCTTCGGGGCGCCAGGTCAGGTTGTAGATCAGCAAGGCAATCAGGCCGGTCACGGTCAGCAGGCCCAGCAGGGTGTAGCGCAGTAGACGGGTCATGGCTCGGCTTATAGCGTTACAAAAGTTGACCCCGAGCATAACCGACAGACGGGCTTAAGCCCACGGGGATAGCAGTCAGAGCTGGCCGTCAATTTTCTCGGGCACATCGTCGATCAGCATGAACAAGCGGAACAGCACCACGCTGACGAACAATTGCAGGAAGCTCTGAGCGCTGTCGATCAGCAGCGAAATCACCGGGTTCTGCGGTTCCGGGTAAACCGCCAGGGTTGCGCCCTTGAGCACCCACAACGGGCCCATCACACAGAGAATGCACACCAGAATGCGCAGGAAGTTGCCGCGGGTCAGGCGCAGGCTTTCCTTCATCGCCGCCAGCGGTGCGAAGCCGCGCAGCACCAGCAGGTACTCGCCAAACGCCAGGGTCACCATCAGCCAGATACCCGGCAGGAAATACAGCGACAGGCCGATCAGGATCAGCAAGGTATTGAGCGCGGTGAGCAGGGCGAAGCGCGGCCACAGGTAGGCCGCCCTCGACAGCAGGTCGCGATTGCGCGGTGATTCGCCACGGCTGCGGGCATCGAGAAACAGGATCAGCGCGGCGGTGTACAGCGGATAAACCAGCAAGCCGACCATCACGCTGATACCGGGAAAGCTGTCCGGCTCGGTGGAGTGGTCGACCACTTGTTGCAGCAGCGCCTCGAAGATCACCAGCGGCAGGCACAGCCGCACGATCTGACCCAGATTGCGCTTGAAGAAATACAGTGAGTCACGCAGCACATCGAACGAATTCATCAGTCGGTATCGCAGGTTGAAAGCAGTGGCCCACTTTAACCGATGAAGCGCTTTGGGGCGCAAACGTAAACGTTCGGTAAAGACCATTGAAACATCCTGCATCAACCTCCATTACGGATGAGCACCTTATCCACAGTGGATAAGGGCGACGATATTCCCGGCAATCTACGAGGTCGCCATGAACAGCGAAGAACAAACCCTGATCGATGGACTGTTTTCCCGGCTGCAACAGGCCGAAACGGACTCAGCCCCGCGCGACGCCCAGGCCGAGGCGCGGATCAAGGAACACCTGACTCGCCAGCCCGCGGCGGGCTATTTCATGACCCAGGCGATTCTGGTGCAAGAGGCCGCCATCAAAAGCCTCGATGAACAGAACAAACAACTCGCCCTGCAAGTCCAGCAATTGCAGGCCGAACTGCAATCGGCCAAGGCTCAACCGGCTGCTGCGGCACCGAGCAGCGGTGGCTTCTTGTCGAGCATCTTTGGTGGCGGTTCCCGTGATCCGCAGCCAGCGCCGACCCAAAGTGCACCCCCATCGAGCGGTGGCGGCTGGCGTGAACCGGCGCGGCCGTCGTTCAACTCGCAGCCACCTCAGCAAAATTTCGGTGCCGCACCGCCTCAGCAGAATTACGCGCCGCAACAACCTGCCGGCAGCAGCTTCCTCGGGGGGGCGCTGAAAACCGCCGCCGGTGTGGCCGGTGGTGTGATGCTGGCGCAAGGCATCAGCAGCCTGTTCCATCACAATCAGCAGCCGGAAGTGGTTGAAGTCATCAAGGAAGAACCGGCCCAGGTCAACGATCAGAGCGGTGACAACGTCTCGGGCGACGATCAGCGCGTGGCTGATAACTCCTATGATCAGGGCGGTTTTACCGACGCCGACTACAGCGATGACAGCTCATCGTTCTTCGGCGGCGACGACGATTCCTTCGTCTGATTCATCTGTGGCGAGGGAGCAAGCTTCCTCGCCACACGGCCGATTATTCGCGGAACAATCCTTCAGGCTGGCATACTGGGCAACTTTTCGGGCCTGGTGCCTGATCCTGCCTGCGCTGCGGCGCGCCAACGAGGATGACCGGTGAAAAAAATCGCAGTGTTCGCCGATGTCCAGAACCTCTATTACACCGTGCGTCAGGCCTATGGTTGCCATTTCAACTATGCCGCGCTGTGGGCTGATATCAGCAAGCAGGGCGATATCGTCGAGGCCTATGCCTACGCCATCGATCGCGGCGACAGCAAACAGCAGCAATTCCAGCAGATCCTGCGCAACCTCGGCTTCGTCGTGAAGCTCAAGCCCTACATCCAGCGCAGCGATGGCTCGGCCAAGGGTGACTGGGACGTGGGCATCACCCTCGACATCATGGACGCCGCCGATCATGTCGACGAAGTGGTGCTGGCCTCCGGTGACGGTGATTTCGACATGCTGCTGGAGCGCATCATCACCAAGCACGGGGTGCAAGCCGTGGCCTACGGCGTGCCGGGCCTGACGGCCAACTCGCTGATCCGCGCCGCCAGCCGCTACGTGCCGATCGAAGGCGCGCTGCTGCTCAAGAATTGATTTTTACGGAGTTGAAACAAGTTTGGAACGCATAGCAGTCATCGACTTTGAAACCACCGGGATCTCCCCGAGCAGCAGCTGCCGGGCCACGGAAATTGCCGTGGTGATCCTTGAACAGGGGCGCATCGTCGAGCGTTACCAAAGCCTGATGAATGCCGGCGTGCGCGTCCCGGCCTTCATCGAACAACTCACCGGCATCAGCAACGCCATGCTGCGCACCGCGCCATCGGCCGAGCAGGTGATGAACGAAGTCAACGAATTCGTCGGCATCACACCGCTGCTGGCCCACAACGCCGCGTTCGACCAGAAGTTCTGGGACTTTGAGCTGGGGCGGATCAAGCGCACACGCTTGCAGAACTTTGCCTGCTCGCTGCTCCTCGCCCGCCGTTTGATGCCCGCCGCGCCGAACCACAAACTCGGCACGCTTACCACGTTCGCCAACCTGCCCCACACCGGTAAAGCTCACCGGGCGATGGCGGATGCGGAAATGGCGGCCAACCTGACGGCGCATTTGGCGCAGGAACTGCGGCAGAAGCATGGGTTGCGGGAGTTGTCGCATGATCTGTTGGTCAGCTTGCAGAAAGTGCCGGCGGCGAAAGTAGGCGAGCACCTCAAACGCTATCGCGGGTTCTAGAAGCAACGCCATTCCCCTGTGGGAGCGAGCCTGCTCGCGATAGCGGTTCATCTTCAACAGTGATGTCGACTGACACTCCGCCATCGCGAGCAGGCTCGCTCCCACAGGGTCGGTGTTCGATCTCAATCCTTGTGTTTAACCACGCCTCAAATTCGATGATTGCTCCTACCAAATATTAGGAATTTGTCCGTCTTGCCCCGTACCTGCGGCATCGATAACCTCTGGGTCGTCGCTGCCAATGCAGTAACCGGGACTGCAAGCCCGAAAATCGTTAGGGGCACACTTGGTTCGGAGATTCGCCCATGGTCAAAGTTACCCCCAATATCCCTGATAACAATGCTGACTCAGATCAGTCCGAAATAGCGCAACCAGCTTCAAGAGAAGCTCACTTCATCCCCAAAACATTCATCCGTCATCACATCCCACTGAGAGCACTGCTACTGCATGCCGAGGCGTGGTTCTGCGCACGCGATATCGGCCGATTGATGGGTGTGGATATCAACGGGCGACACGCGCTCAAGCTCGACGCCGACCAGCGTCGGATGGTGTGTTTGTCCGGAAGCGACGAGCCCCAGGAAACGCTGATGCTGAGCGAGTCCGGCGTGTACGCGATGCTGGTCTATCACTACTGCCCGGAGAACCGGAATCTGCGGCGTTGGCTGACCCATCACGTGGTGCCGATGCTGCGGGACGGTGGAGGGTTGCCTCGAATCAGGCGCCGAGTTTGCGCTTGATGGAATGGGCAGGAGGCACGTTGAGCCTGCTGCATTGGCGGACGGAACCCTGGGTTCGTTTAAAAGATATGCCGTGTTTGTTGGGCGCCGGATATAGCGGCGTTCGCGGAATCTGACGATACCGCTGAACTTCTGTAGGAGCTGTCGAGTGAAACGAGGCTGCGATCTTTGGATCTTGTTTTTAAAGAGCAAAATCAAAAGATCGTAGCCTCGTTTCACTCGACAGCTCCTACGGGATCGCTATTTACCATTTCCCTCAAGTTGCCCCAGCGGCACGCGCTTCTCTATCGCGCTCGACAACACAATCGACGTCTTGCTGAACCCGAACTTGGCGATCCGGTTGATCAGCTCTTCCAGCTCCGGCATAGACCCCACCGCAGCCTGCATGATCACGCACGGATCTCCCGTCACCCGGTGGCATTCGGTCAGTTGTGGGATTTTGATCAGGTCGTCGTAGGCCTTCTGGTTTCCGTGCTGGTTCAAGCGCAGTTCGATGACGCACTGGATCGGCAAGCCAAGCTTGGCCATGTCGACTTTCGCCTGATAACCCGTGATGACCCCGCAGGCTTCCAGTTTGGCGACGCGCTCGGCCACGGCCGGGGCGGACAGGTTCACTTTGCGCGCCAGGTCGGCGTAGGACGCACGACCGTTTTCCAACAGGGCGCTGAGGAGCATGCGGTCGTATTTGTCCATCGTCGGACTCCTGAAAAATGACTGACTTTCGAAAACACGGTTTATAGCGGTGATCTCCGTGTTTTGAAAAGTGTACCGGCGCTATAAACAGGTTTTGTAACTTATTTTACGCCGCTGGCCTTTCTAGAATAGCTGTTCACTTGTCTTGCCTACGAGCTGCCCCATGCCTGGCTTACGTCGTTTTCCCTTACCGTTGATCGCTGCCTTTTTCGCGTTGTACGTGATTTGGGGCTCGACTTACCTGGTGATTCGCATCGGCGTTGAGTACTGGCCGCCGTTGCTGCTCGCCGGTATCCGCTTCGTGATCGCCGGGACGTTGATGTACGCGTTCCTGCGTTGGCGCGGGGCGCCGGCACCGACCTGGGCGCAGTGGAAGGCCGCCGGGATCATCGGGATTTTGCTGCTGGCGTGCGGTAACGGTGGGGTGAGCGTGGCCGAACACATGGGCGTGGCCTCGGGTGTGGCGGCGTTGGCGGTGGCGACGGTGCCGCTGTTTACTTTGCTCTGCGGATATTTCTGGGGCGCGCGTAATACCCGTCTCGAATGGGCCGGGATTGCGCTCGGGCTGATCGGCATTGCCATGCTCAATCTCGGTTCCAACCTGCAATCGAGCCCGTTGGGTGCCGCGTTGCTGATATTCGCGGCAGCTTCCTGGGCATTCGGTTCGGTGTGGAGCAAACACTTGCCGCTGCCCCAAGGCGCGATGGCCAGTGCCGTGGAAATGTTGGTGGGCGGTGTAGCGCTGCTGATCGGCAGTGCGCTGAGCGGTGAGCATCTGGAGGCCATGCCGCCGATCGAAGGTTGGGCGGCCCTGGCCTATCTGACTTTCTTCGGTTCGATCATCGCGTTCAACGCTTATATGTATCTGTTGAAAAACGTGCGTCCGGCGGCGGCCACCAGTTATGCCTACGTCAACCCGGCCGTGGCGGTGTTGCTGGGGATCGTGTTTGTCGGCGAGACCATTGGAATCGAAGAAGCGCTGGCCATGTTGGTGATCATTAGCGCCGTGGTATTGATCGGGTTGCCGCAGTGGCGTCGAACTCCCGTTCAACCTGCCGTAGCGGTGCCGACAGAATCCCGTGTGAATTAGGGTAAACTGCGCGCCATTGCACATTCGTTTTGCACAACCGCGCTGAATTTTCCTACGGTAATCCCATGACTTTCGCCTCCCTTGGCCTGATCGAACCCTTGCTGCGCTCTCTCGAGACGCTCGGCTACCAGACCCCGACGCCGGTTCAGGCGCAAGCCATTCCGGCGGTGCTGGCCGGTCGCGACCTGATGGCCGCCGCCCAGACCGGGACGGGCAAGACCGCCGGCTTCGCGCTGCCGCTCCTGCAATTGCTGGCCATGGAAGGGCCGAAAGTGGCGTCTAACTCGGTGCGCGCACTGATCCTGGTGCCGACCCGCGAATTGGCCGAACAGGTTCACGAAGCCGTGCGTCAGTACGCCGAGAACCTGCCGTTGAGCACTTACGCGGTGTACGGCGGCGTCAGCATCAACCCGCAAATGATGAAGCTGCGCAAGGGTGTTGACGTGCTGGTGGCGACGCCGGGTCGTTTGCTCGACCTGTATCGCCAGAAGGCCCTCAAGTTCAATCAGCTGCAAACCCTGATCCTGGACGAAGCCGATCGTATGCTTGATCTGGGTTTCTCCGAGGAACTGGGGAATATCTACCGCGTACTGCCCAAGCAACGTCAGACGCTGCTGTTCTCCGCGACGTTCTCCGACGCGATCCGCTTGCTGGCCGGGCAAATGCTCAACGATCCGTTGAGCATCGAAGTCAGCCCGCGCAACGTGGCTGCCAGCACCGTCAAGCAATGGGTCGTGGTGGTGGACAAGAAGCGCAAGCCCGAGCTGTTCGTTCACTTGATGCGCAAGGGCAAGTGGAAGCAAGTGCTGGTGTTCGCCAAGACCCGTAACGGCGTGGACGCGCTGGTGGAAAAACTCCAGGGCCTGGGCATCAACGCTGACGGCATTCACGGCGACAAACCGCAGGCAACTCGTCAGCGTGCGCTCGATCGCTTCAAACTCAGTGAAGTGCAGATCCTTGTCGCCACCGACGTTGCGGCCCGTGGTCTGGATATCGAAGATTTGCCATTGGTGGTCAACTTCGACCTGCCGATCGTGGCGGAGGACTACATTCACCGGATCGGTCGTACCGGTCGCGCGGGTGCAACCGGGCAGGCGATTTCGCTGGTCTGCGCCGATGAAGTGAATCTGCTGTCGGCCATTGAGACGTTGACCCGTCAGACATTGCCTCGCCAGATGGAGCATGACTTCGAACCTGAGCACCGGGTGCCGGATACTGATGCCAGCGGTCAGGTGGTCAAGAAGCCGAAAAAACCGAAGAAGCCGAAGACTTCCGGTGGCGGTAAACGCAACTTGGGTAAATGGGTTGAGAGTGGGGATGCTTCGGCGCCGGAGCCTTCGATCAAGCCTGTGCGCAAGGTGCCGGTGTTTAATACCGGACCGCGTAAGAAGAAGCCTTAAATAGCTGCGGCGTCTGACAGGACGCCTTCGCGAGCAAGCCCGCTCCCACATTAACCGTATTCTTTCTGAAAGAACTCGGTCGAATGTGGGAGTGGGCTTGCTCGCGAAGGGCGCGGCTCGGTCTTCAGCCCTTGTGTTTCAACCACTCCACCACCCCCAACCCCGCCGCTCGCCCACTGGCGAAACACGCGGTCAGCAAATAGCCGCCCGTCGGCGCTTCCCAATCGAGCATTTCCCCCGCGCAGAACACGCCAGGCAGTTGCTTGAGCATCAAACGCTCATCCATCGACTCGAACATCACGCCACCGGCGCTGCTGATGGCCTCGTCCAGTGGGCGGGTTTTCACCAGTGTCAGCGGCAGCGCCTTGATCGCTTTGGCCAGCAGCGCCGGATCGACGAAGCTTTCGGCCGGAGAGAGTTCGCGCAGCAACGCCGCTTTCACACCATCGATTCCAAGTTGGCTGTGCAGGTGTTTCGACATTGAGCGTGAACCGCGCGGTTTGCTCAGCGCAGCCTGAACCTTATCCACAGGCTTGCCCGGCAATAGGTCCAAGTGAATGGTCGCCGAGGCGTGCTGATTGATGGCTTCGCGGATCGGCGCCGACAAGGCGTAGATCAGGCTGCCTTCAATCCCGGTTGCCGTGATCACACATTCCCCGAGCCGCGGCACGTCGTCATTGAGGCCAATGGCGATGTTTTTCAGCGGTGCACCGGCGAATTTGCTGACCATCAACTCGCTCCAGGCCTGCACCTCGAAGCCGCAATTACTCGGTTGCAGCGGCGCGAGTCCTACGCCGCGTTGTTCCAGTGGCAGCATCCAGGCGCCGTCCGAGCCGAGTCGCGACCAGCTGCCGCCGCCGAGGGCCAGCAAGGTTGCGTCAGGTTTGACGGTTTTTTCGCCTTCGGGGCTGTCGATACGTAATCCACCGTGGTCATCCCAGCCGAGCCAGCGGTGACGGGTGTGGATAACTACGCCGGCATCTCGCAGGCGTTTGAGCCAGGCGCGCAACAGAGGGGCGGCTTTCATGTCTGTAGGAAAGACTCGCCCGGAGCTGCCGACAAAGGTTTCGATGCCCAGGTCATGAATCCATTGGCACAGCGCATCAGCGCCAAATGACCGCAACAGCGGTGCAATCTGCGGCGCGCGTTCGGCGTAGCGTGAGAGAAACGCCGGGTAGGCTTCGGAATGGGTGATGTTCATGCCACCCACACCGGCCAGCAGGAATTTTCGCCCCACCGAAGGCATGCCGTCGTACAGGTCGACCTTGATCCCGGCCTGACTCAGCACTTCGGCCGCCATCAAACCGGCGGGGCCGCCACCGATGATGGAAACGTGGGGGGAGAGGGCGGTTGAAGGCTGAGTCATGGAGTGCGCTGCGGTTTGGCGGGATAAGCGGCGCATTCTACCAGCACAGATCCCTGTGGGAGCGGGCTTGCTCGCGAAAGCGATTTAACATCCAACATTGATGTCGACTGATACACCGCTTTCGCGAGCAAGCCCGCTCCCACATTGGAACTGTGTCGTTTCAAATGGCTGGTTAAAAAATAACCACCGCTGTGCAGGCTATATCCAGCATGGCCTGTAGGAGCTTTCACTCAGGTTATCCACAGGCAGTTCCACAGGCATTGTGGGTAAAGACTCATACCTCAATGACAGCCTGATGACTGCCAGACCCGTTGCGCACTGTGATGCAGGATTCCATGACGGCGCGCCAACGCCTTGCGGTCCTTGCTGTAGCCGCCGCCGATGACCCCGACCACTGGAATATCCCGGCCCAGGCAATGGCGCATAACACTTTCATCCCTGGCGGCGACGCCTTCGTCTGTCAGCTTCAGGTAGCCGAGCGCGTCATCTTTATGCACATCGACGCCGGCGTCGTACAACACCAGGTCAGGTTGGTAGAGCGGGAGCAAATAGTTGAGCGCATCGTCCACCACCTTCAGGTAATCGGCATCGCCCATGCCCTTGGGCAGTGGAATGTCCCAGTCACTTTCGGCTTTGCGTGCAGGAAAGTTCTTCTCGCAGTGCAGGGAAACGGTCACCGCTTCCGGGGTGTTGTGCAGGATCCGTGCAGTCCCGTCGCCCTGATGCACATCGCAGTCGAAGATCAGCACCCGATTCACACGGCCACTTTCCAGCAGGAAATGGCTGATCACCGCCAGGTCGTTGAAGATGCAGAACCCGGCAGGATGGTCGTAATGCGCGTGATGGGTGCCGCCGGCCAAGTGACAGGCCAAACCATGTTCCAGCGCCTGCTCGGCCGCCAGCAGCGAGCCGCCAACCGCACGTACTGTGCGCCGGGCCAGGGCTTCGCTCCACGGCAGGCCGAGGCGCCGCTGGTCTTCGCGGGACAACTCGCCGCCCATGTAGCGTTCGATATACGCAGGGTCATGTGCGAGCGCGAGAATCTCTGGCGGGCAGAGGTCGGGGCGCAGCAGGTCGGCGTCGCGAGTCAGTCCGCTGTCCACCAGGTGATCGCGCAGCAGGCGAAACTTGTCCATGGGGAAGCGGTGATCCGCCGGGAACTCGGGACTGTAGTCTTCGTGGTAGATCAGGGGCAGGGGCATGGCTGATTTATACAGGACGGTCGGTAGGAATGAGTGAAGGATCCTACCAGCGATGTAGACTTGCGGCATGGGAACGGGGGGGCTGATGGAACCGATACTGGAACTCGAGAGCGCGCGACTGCTGTTGCGGCAGTGGCGCGACGAGGATTTGCCGGAGTTTGCGGCGATGTGCGCCGATCCACAGGTGATGCGATATTTTCCGGCGCCCTTGAGTCGTCTGGAAAGTGCCTCGCTGATCGGACGGATTCGTGGCCATTTCGCCGAGCATGGCTTCGGTCTCTGGGCGCTGGAGCGCAAGGACACCGGGGCATTTATCGGTTTTACCGGGCTCCTGGTGGTCGGCTTCGACGCGCGTTTTACCCCGGCCACCGAAATCGGCTGGCGCCTGGCCCGAGAGCACTGGGGCCTTGGCTACGCCAGTGAAGCGGCGTGGACCGCTCTGCGCTGCGGGTTTGACCGGTTGGCGCTGAAAGAGGTCGTGTCCTTCACCACCGAAACCAACACGCCGTCGCAGAAAGTCATGCAGGCAATCGGCATGCACCATGATTCAGCCGATGATTTCGACCACCCGATGCTCGCGGCCGATCATCCCCTGCGTCACCATGCGCTGTACCGCATCACCCGTGAACAATGGCTGCAAACCTTGCATGGATAAGCCTGCACGGACGTTTACAATGGCTCCCATGGGCCCTGGCCAGAAATTGAATCGACCGTCGCAGCCAAGACTGCGCGGCATGCGTTGTGTGAGGAGAGTCTGAATGAGCCAAGTGTTGGATGATCTGGTTGACCTGCTGACCCTGGAACCGATTGAAGAAAACCTGTTCCGTGGCCGCAGCCAGGACCTGGGTTTTCGTCAGCTGTTCGGTGGTCAGGTGATCGGTCAGTCCCTGTCGGCGGCCAGTCAGACGGTCGAAGAAGCGCGCCATGTGCATTCGATGCACGGCTATTTCCTGCGTCCGGGCGATTCTGCGTTGCCTGTGGTTTATCAGGTTGATCGGGTGCGCGACGGTGGCAGTTTCAGCACGCGCCGGGTGACGGCGATCCAGAAGGGCAACCCGATTTTCACTTGCAGTGCGTCGTTCCAGTACGACGAAGAAGGCTTCCAGCATCAGTCCGAGATGCCCACTGTAGTCGGCCCGGAAAACCTGCCGTCAGAGCTGGAGCTTGCTCAGCAGCGTGCGCACCTGATTCCCGAGCACATGCGCGAAAAGTTGCTGTGCCCGAAACCGATCGAGTTCCGACCGATCACCGAGAAAGATCCCTACAACCCGCAACCATCCGATCCGATCAAGTACGTCTGGTTTCGCGCCGACGGTGCCTTGGCCGACTCTCCGGCGCTGCACAAATACCTGCTGGCCTATGCCTCGGACTTCGGTCTGTTGACCACGTCGATGCAGCCCCATGGCAAATCGGTCTGGCAGAAAGACATGCAGGTCGCCAGCCTCGATCACGCGCTGTGGTTTCATCAGGATCTGCGCGCCGATGACTGGTTGCTGTATGCGATGGACAGCCCGTGGGCCGGCAATTCCCGTGGTTTCTCCCGTGGCAGCGTGTTCAACCGCGCCGGGCAACTGGTGGCGTCGGTCACTCAGGAAGGTTTGATTCGCCACCGCAAGGATTGGGCATGAGCCTGGCCGAGGTGCGGCACTGGGTGTTCGACATGGACGGCACCCTGACGGTGGCCGTGCATGACTTCGCGGCGATCCGCGTGGCGTTGGCGATTCCTGCCGAAGACGACATCCTGACCCACCTCGCCGCGCTGCCGGCCGATGAAGCCGCCGCCAAACATGCGTGGTTGCTGGAACACGAACGGGACCTGGCGCTGGGGTCGAAAGCGGCACCGGGCGCGGTAGAACTGGTGCGTGAACTGGCCGGGCGCGGTTATCGCTTGGGCATTCTCACGCGCAATGCTCGCGAACTGGCGCACGTCACGCTGGAGGCGATCGGCCTGGCCGACTGCTTCGCGGTGGAGGATGTGCTGGGTCGTGATGAGGCACCGCCAAAACCGCATCCCGGTGGGTTGTTGAAGTTGGCCCAGGCCTGGAATGTCCCGGCCAGTGAGATGGTGATGGTCGGTGATTATCGTTTTGATCTGGATTGCGGTCGGGCGGCAGGGGCGCGGACGGTGTTGGTGAACCTGCCGGATAATCCCTGGCCTGAGTTGACGGATTGGCATGCTGCCGATTGCGTGGTGTTGCGGGAAATGTTGTCGGTTTGAGGGACCCATCGCGAGCAGGCTCGCTCCCACAGGGGATCTTCAGTGTTCACAAAACCAATGTGGGAGCGAGCTTGCTCGCGATGGCGTCAGGTCAGGCACCACAAAAACTCACTGACCGAACAACGCCTTCTGCCCCTGCGGCGAGTTAAACATCCCATCCCCGTCATGCCCGACCCCGGGCACTTCAATCAGTTGCTGACTCAACCCCTGAGGATGCAGCCGCTTCAGATAAGCAAAATAATTGCGCCCGCGAGCCAATCGATTGGCTCCCTGAGCTTGGGCCTCACAGCTTTTATCCAGCGCCGGCTGCTTCGGGTCGTTGTCCTGCTGCCCGAGTAGATAAACGACATCGCGTTTGACGTAGTTTTCCTTCAACTGCTTGGCGGTTTGCCCTTCGGCATAGGCGGGTAAATCCGCCAGTCCATATTTCCAGCGATTGAAATTCGGGCAACCGGCGTGTTTGAACGCCACCGGCCGTCGCTCGTCGAAGTACGCATAAGACGACGGGTTGGCAATGACGTAACGCACCTGTATGTCGGCCTCCTTGAGCGCTGGCTGCTCGTGGCCCAGCAACGCGTATCGCTGCACCACCTGAGCGCCGCCGGAGTGACCGGCGATGACAATCTGCTTCACGTCCGGAAACTGTTTTCGATCACCGATTCGGGCGATGATTTCGTCGAGCGCCGCGTAGGAACTCATGGAAAACGGAGCGCTGGATTCACCGCCCGCCATCCAGTCATTGCCCTGCCAGCGCAATACGCTGTCAGCCACGGGATGGGCCGCGACGTCGGTTTCATTGAGAAATTGCGGGGCGATCACCAAGGTGCTCGCGGTTTGCCCGGCCTGTTCGGTCGCGTGCACGGCGCTCTGGCGATAGGTGTCGGCATTGCGCAATCGACCATGGATGATGATCAGCACGCGTTCGATTTTCGTCGGCGCCGTGCCGATGCCCACCGCGATTTCACCTGCAGTCAGCAGCAGGCGTCCGGAGCTGACTTCCTTGACCGCATGCTCGGCAGCCTGGGCGTTTGCGCAGGTGATCAGTAGAGCTAACAGCCACTTATTCATTTATAGGTTTTTCGCTGCAAAGGTGTCGCACTGGCCAACCTGGCCTTGCGCGAATCCGGTTTTGAACCAGCGCACCCTTTGCGCCGACGTACCATGAGTAAACGAGTCCGGCACCACACGCCCCTGACCTTGCTGCTGCAAACGGTCATCGCCGATGGCATTGGCGGCGTTCAAGGCTTCTTCGATGTCACCGGGTTCCAGCCAGTTCAGCCGTTTCTGCGCATTGTTGGCCCAGACTCCGGCCAGGCAATCGGCCTGCAGTTCCTGGCGTACCAACAAACCACCGTCGCCTTCCATCTGACGGCCCTGTTGGCGGGCGGTCTGAATTTTCGCCGACACACCGAGCAAGGTCTGCACATGGTGTCCGATTTCGTGAGCGATCACGTAGGCCTGAGCGAAGTCGCCAGCGGCGGAAAAACGTTGGGACATTTCCTGGAAGAAACTCATGTCCAGGTAGACCTTCTGGTCCGCCGGGCAATAGAACGGGCCGGTCGCCGATGTCGCCAGGCCACAGGCCGAGTTGACGCGGTTGCTGAACAGCACCAGGGTCGGGTCCTTATATTGACGACCGGCCTGCTGGAAAATCTGACCCCAGGTGTCTTCGGTATCGCCGAGGATCGAACGCACGAACTCGGCTCCTTCATCAGTGGCCGGTGGCGCCTTGCGGGTTTGAGTCGGGGCCGGTGCCGACTGCTCGCTCATCTGCCCGGTCAGTTGTCCGAGGATTTGCATCGGGTCCTGGCCGGTCATCCAGCCGATCCCGACGATCAAGATAATCGCCGTCAGGCTCAGGCCCTTGCCGCCCCCAAAGCGCATCCCGCCGCCACCGCCGCCGACATCATCTCCACGGGCATCGACCACGTTGTCGCTGCGTCGGCCTTTTTTCCATAGCATGTGGGAATCCTCTGATTGTCCGTGGGGATGAGTGTTGCTGCTGAGTAGGAGCGGCGCCAGTCCGGTCGTCCATCTTTTGTTGCGCACAGCAGCCTTCCCGGCAACCTGTGGTGGGTGGCCGGGAGTCTTCCAGACTCGTATTGAACACGGACAACCCATCTAATTCCTTCAGGCGACGGGTTTTTATCGAGCAGGCGACCGCCTGCGTCGAGGGAATTACCGGTCGAACGCCTCCCACACTGCTGGCACCAGACTTTGTGGTGAGGTGGATTTGATCGCGAGGGGTAGGGTTCCAGATTTCGCATTCGGACGGTTGTCTTCTAGAATCGGACAAATTTTGTGTGGAACCTCCCATGGCCGGCAGTCAGATCGAACGTGTTTTCAGCGTGCTTGAAAGCCTCACCGGAGACCCTCGTGGCCTGCCGATGCAGACGCTGGCGGCGCAACTGGATATTCCCAAAAGCGCGACCCATCGGTTACTCGCCGAACTGATTCGGCTGGGTTACGTGCGACAGAATCCGGAGAACCTTCGGTACCACCTGTCGACCAAACTGGTGGCCATGGGTTTCCGTTACCTCTCGGGCAGTGGCGCCGATATTGTGCAGCCGGTGCTTGATCGCCTCGCCCAGGAAACCGGCGAGCTGGTGCGGCTTGGGGTGATTGAAGGTGAGCGGCAGATCTGGATCGCCAAATCCCAGGGCGCCCGTTCCGGCCTGCGCTACGACCCGGACATGGGCCGCGATGCACCGTTGTTTTACACCGCGTCGGGGCACGCGTGGCTGGCGTGCATGAGCGATGCCGAAGCCTTGTCGCTGGTGGAGCGCCAAGGTGACGAGCGGCCGAGGGACCTCGGGCCGAATGCACCGCGTTCCAACATCGAACTGCTGGAACGCCTGCGTATGGCGCGGGAGCAGGGTTATGCCTGGGTCGAGGAGAGTTCGGCGGTGGGCACCTCGGCGATTGCTGCGGTGGTGCGGCATCCGAGTGATGGTCGAGTCATCGGTGTGCTGAGCATCGCCGGGCCCAGCGCGCGGATGCCGGGGGCGCGACTGCATGAGTTGGCGCCGCTGTTGTTGAAGTTTACCGAGGAGCTGTCGGCGGCCAGTCTGGCGTCTGAGCTGTTCAGTTGATGGTTTCCCCTGTAGGTGCAAGGTTTGCTCCTACAGAAGCTGTGCGCTGTTCGCACGCTTTCTCTGTTTGCTTATGTGAGAATCTGGAATCGGGTTCTAAATTATTGGTGTTCGTCTTTCCTGTAAGGGATGCTTTTAAATAGTTGATGCAATACACAAGGGATACCGAATGACCGTCAGCACTCCGCTCTCCGGCGTAAACCAACCCTTCAAAGGGATTCTGCTGATCGTCGTTGCGACCTTCCTGTTTTCCAGTCACGACGCCTTGTCGAAATACCTCTCGGGCTTCTACCCGATCGTCATGGTGGTCTGGGCCCGGTATGTGGTTCACACCTTACTGATGGCCGGGATTTTTCTGCCGCAATCCGGACTGGGTGTCCTACGAACCAAACGGCCGTTACTTCAGCTGTTGCGGGCGTTGTGCTTGTTGGGCACCAGTCTGTTTTTCACCACCGGCTTGCAGTACATCCCCTTGGCCGAAGCCACTGCGGTCAACTTTCTTGCACCGGTTCTGGTGACAGCGCTGTCGGTGCCACTGCTGCGCGAGCACGTCACGCGTGGCCAGTGGATTGCGGTGATTTGCGGATTCATCGGCGTGTTGATCATCGTCCATCCCGGCGGAGAACTCTTTACCCCAGCGGTGTTGCTGCCGCTCTGCTCGGCGCTGTTTTTCTGCTTCTATCAGTTGCTCACCCGCAAGCTAAGCAACATCGATAGCCCGACCACCAGCAACTTTTTCGCTGGGTTGTGCAACACATTGGTGATGAGTGCGCTGGTGCCATTCTTCTGGCAAGTCCCCAGCCTGGGCCATGGATTCATGATGGTGGCGCTGGGCGCCTGCGGGATGACGGCTCACCTGTTTCTGACGCAAGCCTTCCGCCACGCCGCCCCCGCGTTGTTGGCGCCGTTCGGTTATTGCCAGATTGTCTTTGCCGGTTTGCTGGGCTGGTTGCTGTTTTCTCACACGCCGACCCTGACCACCGTGGTCGGGATCGCGGTGATTTGTTGCAGCGGGTTGGCAGCAGCCTGGCAGCAGAGTCGTCGGTGAGAGCAGCAGGGCAGGCCTGGAATCAGGCCTGCCGGGGGAGGGGGGGTTTACGGGGTGACGGTCGGAATCTTGCGCGGTGCCATGAAGTACATCCAGATCAGCGCGATGAAGTACATCGCCGGAATCATGGTGAACAGCACGGTGTAGTTGTTGTTGGTGATCGTCAGAATGTGGCCGACCAACTGGGTCATGAACATCCCGCCGATGGCCGCGCACATGCCACCGAAGCCGAACACCGTACTCATCATGTGTTTAGGTGTGTAGTCCATCACCAGGCTCCAGATGTTCGCGGTCCAGGCCTGGTGCGCACCGATGGCCAGGGAGATGGCGAACACGGCGACCCACAGGTTGCTTGAGCCGGCAGCCATGATCACGCCGATGATGCAGCAGGCGAACAGGAACATGGACATCAGTCGCGCCTTGATCGGGTTGACCCCGCGGCCGATCAGGAACGAGGACAGGATCCCGCCGCCGACGCTGCCGAAATCGGCAGTGAGGTAGATGATGATCAGCGGGATACCCATTTGGGTCACGTTGATTCCCAGGTTGTATTGCTGATTGAGGAACGGTGGCAGCCAGTAGAGGTAGAACCAGAACACCGGCGCGGTGATTGCGTAAGCCAGGGCGAAGGCCCAGGTGCCACGCATGCGCAGGATTTTCGAGAACGGTACGCGGGATTGTTCCGGTTCGACTTCCTTCTGGATGTAGTCCAGTTCCGATTGTTTAACGCTCGGGTGATCTTCCGGGTTGAAGTACTTCAAACCCCAGAACACCAGCCAGATCCCGCCCAGTGACGCCATGCACAGGAACGCGGCCTGCCAGCCCCAGACATGCAGGATCAGCGGCAACAACATGGGGGTGAACATCGCACCGACGTTGGTCCCGGCGTTGAAGATGCCGGTGGCCACGGCGCGTTCGCCGGCCGGGAACCACAACCGGGTGGTCTTCACGCACGCCGGGTAGTTGGCGGCTTCCGTCAGACCCAGAATGAACCGGCAGACCATGAAACCGACGGCCGAAGTGGCCAGGCCATGGGCGCCGGTCGCCAGGCTCCAGAGCAGCACGGCGAAGAAGAACACGCGCTTGACGCCGACCCGATCGATCAACCGGCCTTGCAGCACGAAACCGATGGCGTAGCCGACCTGGAACCAGAAGTTGATGTTGGCGTAGTCCATCGCCGTCCAGCTCATTTCCTTGGCGAGGATAGGCTGCATGACGCCCAGTGCGGCGCGGTCAATGTAGTTCAGGGTGGTTGCGAAGAACACCAGCGCCAGCATGCCCCAACGGGTTTTGCCGACCGCCATCGCGCCGCGGATCTTGTCGCCGATGCCGCCAGTGGCAGGAGTCATGGAGGAGCGCTCCACGGGAGAGCTTTGAGAAGGAGTCATGTAGGCCACCGATTATTTTTATGTGGTGTTCTGGGTCTTTGGTCACCGAGACCGATGTGTGTGACCGGGCTCAATGTGGAGTCGATGTTGCGCAGTGGACGAAAAATCGTCAATTCGCCAAGGGCCATTGTGTTCGATAATCGCACGCAAAACTAACCGGGTAGTACACTTTGAATTGCTGTGTCGATTCGACCGGCCAATAATTCGCTCACAGATAAACGCGATCCCTGTAGGAGCTGTCGAGTGAAACGAGGCTGCGATCTTTTGATCTTAAAAACCGACATCAAAAGATCGCAGCCTCGTTTCACTCGACAGCTCCTACGTAAAAGCGAAAGCGTGCGATGTCGATAACAAGACTGTCTCCAACACCGGGAGTCGAAATATGCAGCGTTCCATTGCCACCGTGTCCTTGAGCGGTACCCTGCCGGAAAAAATTGAAGCCATCGCCGCCGCCGGTTTCGACGGGGTGGAGATTTTCGAGAATGACCTTCTCTACTACGACGGCAGTCCGCGGGAAATTAAACAGATGTGCGCCGATCTCGGGATCGCGATCACGCTGTTTCAACCCTTCCGGGATTTCGAGGGCTGCCGCCGCGACCGTCTGCCGCGCAACCTGGAGCGGGCCGAGCGCAAGTTCGACCTGATGCAGGAACTGGGCACGGACCTGGTGCTGGTGTGCAGCAACGCCTCGGCCGACGCCATCGGCGATGAACAGATTTTAGTCGACGACTTGCGCCTGCTGGCCGAACACGCCGGTGCCCGTGGTTTGCGGATCGGCTACGAAGCGCTGGCCTGGGGCCGCCACGTGAACACTTATCAACAGGTGTGGAACATCGTCCGTCAGGCCGATCACCCAAGCCTCGGCGTATTGCTGGACAGCTTCCACACGCTGTCGCTCAAGGGGGACCCGAGCGCGATTGCCGAGATTCCCGGCGACAAGATTTTCTTCGTGCAAATGGCCGACGCGCCGATCCTGGCCATGGACGTGCTGGAGTGGAGCCGGCATTTCCGTTGTTTCCCGGGCCAGGGCGAATTCGATCTGCCGGGTTTCCTCGCACCGATCATCAAGAGCGGTTACACCGGGCCGTTGTCGCTGGAGATCTTCAACGATGGCTTCCGCGCCGCGCCGCCACGGGCCAATGCCGCCGACGGTTTGCGCTCGTTGCTGTACCTGGAAGAGAAAACCCGCGAGCGTCTGGCGCAGGAATCCACGCCACCGGCCACTGTCGACATTCTGTTCGAGACGCCCAAGGCCAGCGAGTACAACGGCATCGAGTTTCTTGAATTCGCCGTGGACGAAAGCCTTGGCGCCAAGCTGTCCCATTGGCTGGAGCGGCTGGGTTTCGTCAAGGCAGGGCAACATCGTTCCAAGAGCGTGAGCCTGCTGCGCCAGGGTGATATCAACCTGATCCTCAACTCCGAGCCTTACTCGTTTGCCCACAGTTTTTTCGAAGCTCACGGCCCCTCGCTGTGCGCCACCGCCGTGCGGGTCAAGGACAGCGCCAGTGCGCTGGCGCGGGCCGTGGCCTATAAAGGTCAGCCGTATCGCGGGCTGGTTGGCCCCAATGAACTGGAACTCGCCGCGGTGCGCGCGCCGGATGGCAGCCTGATTTATCTGGTGGACCAGGACGCCGATGTCTACGGTACCGACTTCAATCTGCAACCCACTGCCGTGGCCAGCGGCGGCCTCAAGCGCATCGACCACATGGCCATGGCGCTGCCGGCCGACAGCCTCGACAGTTGGGTGCTGTTCTATAAAAGCCTGCTGGATTTTGAGGCCGACGATGAAGTGGTGCTGCCTGACCCGTACGGTTTGGTAAAGAGTCGGGCGCTTCGCAGCCGGGACAGTTCGATCCGCTTGCCGCTGAACATTTCCGAGAACCGCAACACCGCGATCTCACACGCGCTGTCGAGTTATCGCGGCTCCGGTGTGCATCACATCGCCTTCGATTGCGACGACATCTTTGCCGAAGTCAGGCGGGCCAAGGAGGCGGGCGTACCGCTGCTGGATATCCCGCTCAATTACTACGATGACCTCGCCGCACGGTTCGATTTCGACGACGAGTTTCTCAGCGAACTGGCTTATTACAACGTGCTCTACGACCGAGATGCCCAGGGTGGCGAGCTGTTCCATGTGTATACCGAGCCGTTTGAAGGACGCTTCTTCTTCGAGATCATCCAGCGCAAGAACGGTTACGCAGGTTACGGCGCAGCCAATGTCGCGGTGCGACTGGCGGCCATGGCCAAATCCCGCAGTGGTGCCTTACGTCAGGCAAAGTTGTAGGAAAATCGTAAACACGGGTACAAACCGCTGCCGCGCGGCTTCCTTCACTGTGCGGCGCGGCCCATAATCGCCAACCTGTGCAGTGATGGCCGTGAGCCCGCAATGACGATAACTTCAGAACTCTCCGCAGCGCCCGACGAGCCGATTGTCGAGCCGCGCAAGAGTCGCAAGAACAACCCGGAAAAGACCCGCGAGAACATCCTTCAAGAGGCGATTGTCGAGTTCGTCCAGCAGGGACTTTCCGGCGCTCGCGTCGATGCGATCGCCGAGCGCATCCACACCTCAAAACGCATGATCTATTACTACTTCGGCAGTAAGGAACAGCTCTATGTCGAGGTGCTGGAGAAGCTCTACGGCGATATTCGCAGCACTGAAAACCGCTTGCACCTGACCGAGCTGGCTCCGGTCGAGGCTATTCGGCGGTTGGTGGAATTCACTTTCGACCACCATGATCACAACGTCGATTTTGTGCGTATCGTCAGCATCGAGAACATTCACAACGCTGAATACGTGAAGCGCTCCGATGCGATCAAGGCGATGAACAACACCATTCTCGATTCACTGGGCGAGATTTTGCGTCGCGGTGCTGAGGACGGTGTGTTCCGTGCGGGGCTCGTGCCGTTGGATGTGCATCTGCTGATCAGCTCGTTCTGCTTTTATCGCGTGTCGAACCGCCATACTTTCGGTGAGATCTTTCAGGTCGACTTGCCGGACGAAAGCATCAAGCAGCGTCATCGCGAGATGATTTGCGAGTCGGTTTTGCGCTATCTGCAGGCCTGATGTGGGGTGAGGGGATTGCCCCCTCGCCACATCCGTTCAGCCATTCATGCTCTGAAAATGTTCCAGCATTCGCTGCGCATCCGGCACCACGCCACTGAACAACTCAAACGCCTTCACCGCCTGAAACACGGCCATGTTGCCGCCATCCAGCGTGCGGCAACCCAACGCGCGGGCATTGCGCAGCAGTTCGGTTTCCAGCGGGAAGTAAACGATCTCCGCCACCCACAACTCACCGCGAAGCAATTCCACCGGCACTGGCATGCCCGGCAGTTTTTTCATGCCCATGGGGGTGGTGTTCACCAGGCCGTCAGCCTGGGCCAGGGTGCTCGGCAAGTCATGGCCCGCCACAGCCCGGCCGACGCCGAAATGTTGATTGAGATTGTCTGCCAGGCTCTGGGCACGGCTGATTTCCACGTCGAAAATGCTCAGCAGCTGTATGCCTTCACTCAATAGGGCATGGGCCACTGCCGCGCCAGCGCCACCGGCGCCCATTTGCACGACGCGCTCAAGGGCAACGCCCTTCAAGCCTCGACGAAAACCCTCGGCGAACCCCAGGCAATCGGTGTTGTGGCCGATGCGTTTGCCGTCCTTCAGCACAACCGTGTTTACCGCCCCAATGCCTCGGGCTTCCGGTGACAATTCGTCGAGCAGCGGGATGATCGTTTGCTTGCACGGAAAGGTGATGTTCAGGCCTGTGAAGTTCATCCGCTCGGCGGCTGTCAACAGATCGGACAGGGCGCCGCTGTCGAGTTTCAACTGATCCAGATCGATCAGGCGATAGAGGTAACGCAAACCCTGGGCATCGCCTTCATGCTCGTGCAGCGCCGGGGTGCGAGAAGCCTGGATGCCGGCGCCGATCAGTCCCGCCAATACCGCGTTGTTCTGAGCCACGGCCTTCACCCCTTCAAACGTTGACTGAAATGCTCCAGCGCCAGGCGATAGCCGTGGCTGCCGAAACCGGCCATCACCGCCGTGGCGATGGCCGAAACAAACGAGTGGTGGCGGAAGGGTTCGCGGGCATGAACGTTGGACAGGTGGACTTCGATCACCGGCAATTCGCTGGCGACCAGGGCATCGCGGATCGCGACCGAGGTGTGGGTCCAGGCGGCCGGGTTGATGACGATCCCGGCGCAACGGCCGCGCGCGGCGTGAATCCAGTCGAGCAGTTCGCCTTCATGATTGGTCTGGCGAAATTCCACTGCCAGGCCGAATTCTTCGGCGGCACGACCGCATAACGCTGAGATGTCGGCCAAGGTTTCGTGGCCGTAAGTCGCCGGCTCGCGGGTGCCGAGCAGGTTCAGATTCGGGCCGTTGAGCACCAGAACGATAGGGGGCATCGGAGTCTCTCCACTTATTATTTTTGGCATTGGCCGAGGGTTTCAGCCTGTGGAGATAAATTGTACTAGCTGGTTAATTTGGTCAATTGAAGAGGCGGTTCTCAGGGTTAATGTGTGCGGTGATCGGACGGTTTCCGCTTTTCAGCGGGGCAGATGCTCCACCAGAAAATCGATGAAGGCCCTTAAGCGCAGCGGCATATGGCGAGTTTGCGGGTAGAGCAGGGTGAACGGTCGCGAGCGTCCGCCATAAGGCTTGAGCACTTCCACCAGCGAACCATTGGCCAGTTCGTTTTCGACGATGAAACGATAGGTCTGGAACAGTCCCGCGCCATGTTTGGCCAAGGTCACGCCGCCCAGTACGTCGTCGGAACAACTGAGATTGCCCTCGGCCAGAATCTCCCGGTGCACGCCATTGTCGTTGAACAGCCAGGCAATCCGCCGACCGCTGCTGGGTAACTCATACTGGATGCACTCGTGCTGTTTGAGATCGTCCAGTGTTTGTGGAATACCCGCGTGCTTGAGGTAGTCGGGGCTGGCAATCATCACCAGCGCGGCATCTTCCAACTGTCGGGCGATCAGGCCGGAATCCGGAATCGCCCGCACGCGGATGGCCATGTCATAGCCTTCACCAACGAAATCGATGTTGCGATTGCTGATGTGCGACTCGACCTTCACCGCCGGAAAGCGGGCCCGAAATGCCGGCAACAGCGGCAGAATCCGGTGATGGGCATAGGTGGTGGGAATGCTGATGCGCAAGGTGCCGGAAGGCTGTTGCTGCTGACCCATGACCTCACGCTGGGCCTCGACCAGTTGCGCCAGCGCCGGGCGACATTCCTCGTAATACCGCCGACCACTGTCGGTCAGTTTGACGCTGCGGGTGGTGCGGGCGAACAACTGCACGCCCAGGCGTTCCTCCATGCGCGACACCGAGCGGCTCACGGCTGCGGGCGTCACACCCGCCACCAGCGCGGCGGCGGTAAAACTGCCGGCTTCGGCCGCCAGACAAAACAGTTCGATGCTGCCCAGCTGAAGATCGTCGAATTGACGCTGCATGATTGATTACGCCGAGGATCAAATGAAGTGTGTGACTCAGTGTTTATCAGATGCCTGCACACAGATACAGCGAGTTCGTGATGAGCAAACCAGTCGGGCTGATTTCCTGACAAGCCAAGACAGCCGTCCTCGGGACGGCTTTTTTGTAGGCGCGAGGAAAGGATTGCTTACCATTTTGCGGTGTTATCCACCGGCCCGAGCCGAGCCTTGGCGCTAGTCTCAAAAGTCGCAGTGATGATTCAACACAGCGCCGGTTATCGGATTTTCCAGGGAATGTCGGGTCTTCGGGCTCATTAACCTAACGGATGGGTTAGCATGAGATTATTCAGCTACAAAGGGTTTTCAATGGTGATCATGTTGCGCGATGAGCACTGCCCGCCGCATGCGCATGTGGATGCCGGCACCTGGAGTGCGCGCTTCAAATTCAGCTTCTGGCACAACAGTGTCGAGCTGTGGGACGTGGTTCCTCATTCTCGCAGGCCACCTGTGGCGGTGCTGGAAGGGTTGCGTCACGCGCTCGGACAACCCGCTCATTTGCGCCGCGCCCGGTGTGTCTGGTGGGACAAGCTGCACACGGTCTGCCTCGATCATCAGATATGGGACTGGCAAACCTGCGAAGTCGTGGTGGTGAAAAGGGTCGCCAGTACGACCTGCATGATTGGCTCGGCTTGCTATGAGCCCGATACGAACAAGACCCTGCTGGCGCTGATGGGCGTTCCGGAGGGCGTGGAGATCGAACTATGAAAACGATAACAGCAAAAATGTTGGTGGATCGGCCCGTCACCGAAGCCGTGCTGGATGAAGCCGTCCAGCGTGGCCAAGTGCGCCACAAAGGCGGCCTGCGGGCGACGTCGGTGACTTTTGTGGAACCGTGCCTGGCGGTCAATTTCATTGATGGCAGTGGCGTGCTGTTGCCCGTGCAGCACTATCCGGAGTTCGATGATTTCGACGTCGAGGATTTCGCAGACCTGAAAGTCGGCTTTTCCGGGACAGCCCTTTGCCACGAGGGCAAGGATCTGCAGGTCTCCATCGCCGGGATGGTTTCGGCCAGCAAGCCGCTGATGGACATGGCCGCGTCGGTCATCGCCTCGCGTAATGGTCGCCAAAGCAGCGCCGCCAAAGCAGAGGCTGCGCGGGCCAATGGCCGTAAGGGCGGGCGCCCGCGCAAGACAGATATCACCCTTTAAGCACGCACAAAAAAGCCGTCGTGATGACGGCTGATTTGTTTCTGCCAACGGCAATCAACGACGGGTCAACAACACCCCGGATTCCATGTGGTGGGTCCACGGGAACTGGTCGAACATTGCGCATCGGGTGATGCGATGGGTGTCGTGCAACTGGGCGATGTTGGCCGCCAGGGTTTCCGGGTTGCAGGAGATGTAGAGGATGTTGTCGAAGCGACGGGTCAGCTCGCAGGTGTCCGGGTCCATGCCGGCGCGAGGCGGATCGACGAAGACGCTACCGAACTCGTAGCTCTTCAGATCGATACCCTGCAGACGACGGAAAGGACGAACTTCGTTCAGGGCTTCGGTCAGCTCCTCGGCGGACAAGCGCACCAGGGTGACGTTATCCACAGCGTTTTCACTGAGGTTGCTCAACGCCGCGTTGACCGAGCTCTTGCTGATTTCGGTGGCCAGCGCTTTGCGTGCGCGAGTGGCGAGGGGCAGGGTGAAGTTGCCGTTGCCGCAATACAGTTCCAGCAAATCGTCGGTGCGATCGCCCAAGGCATCGTAAGCCCAATTCAGCATCTTCTGGTTCACGGTGCCGTTGGGCTGGGTGAACGCGCCTTCCGGTTGGCGGTAGCTGAAGGTGCGGCCGCCGACTTCGAATTGCTCGACCACATAATCATGGCCGATGACTTCGCGCTTGCCCTTGGAGCGACCGATGATGCTGACGTTCAGGTCCGCCGCCAGTTTCGACGCGGCGGTGTGCCAGTGCTCGTCCAGTGGGCGGTGATAGCACAGCGTGATCATCGCATCGCCGGCCAGGGTGGTCAGGAACTCCACCTGGAACAGCTTGTTGCTCAGGGCCGCACTGGCTTGCCACGCCGCTTTGAGCTTGGGCATCAGCTCATTGATGCGCAGGCTGGCGATCGGGAACTCTTCGATCAGGATCGGCGTGCGTTTGTCTTCCTGGGAAAACATCGCGTAGTGACGATCACCGGCTTCGCGCCACAGGCGAAACTCCGCGCGCAGGCGGAAGTTTTTCAGTGGCGAGTCGAACACCGCAGGTTCTGGCGCACCGAACGGGGCCAACAGATCACGCAGGCGCGTAACCTTTTCTTCGAGTTGAACGGCGTAAGCCTGGGAATCAAAAGTCATGCGTTGAACCAACCCAACTTGATCACGAACAGAATCGACAGAATCACCAGTGCCGAGTTCAGCTCACGGCCGCGGCCGGACAGCAACTTGATCGCGGTCCAGGAGATGAAACCGAAGGCGATGCCGTTGGCGATGGAATAAGTGAACGGCATGGCCAGAGCGGTGACCACGACCGGTGCGGCGACGGTGATGTCGTCCCAGTCTATTTCGGCCAGGCCGGATGTCATCAATACCGCGACGAACAGCAGTGCAGGCGCGGTAGCGAAGGCTGGAACACTGGCCGCCAATGGCGAGAAAAACAGCGCCAACAGGAACAGAATCGCCACGACAACGGCGGTCAGGCCGGTGCGGCCACCGGCACTCACGCCGGCTGCGGATTCGATGTAGCTGGTGGTGGTCGACGTGCCCAGCAGCGAACCGGCCATGGCCGCGGTACTGTCGGCGATCAGGGCACGGCCCATTTTCGGCATGTGGCCGTCCTTGCCCATCAGGCCCGCGCGCTTGGCGACGCCGATCAGGGTGCCGGAGTTGTCGAACAGGTCGACGAACAGGAAGGAGAAGATCACGGTGACCAGACCGACGTCCAGGGCACCTTTGATGTCCAGTTGCAGGAAGGTCGGGGCCAACGACGGCGGCATCGACATCACGCCGCCGAACGGAGTAAAGCCCATCACGATCGAAGCGATGGTCACCGCCAGAATGCCGATCAGTACCGCGCCGCGCACTTTCAACGCTTCAAGCGCCACGATCAGGGCAAAGCCGAGGGTCGCGAGGATCGGGGCCGGTTGTTTCAAATCGCCGAGGCCGACCATGGTGGCCGGGTTGCTCACCACGATGCCCGCGTTATGCAGGGCGATCAGGGCCAGGAACAGGCCGATACCGGCGGCAATCGCCGAACGCAGCGGCAACGGGATGCTGTTGATGATCCATTCGCGGATGCGGAAGATCGACAGCAAGAAGAACAGCACCGCCGAGATGAATACCGCACCCAGCGCCACTTGCCAGGTGTGGCCCATGTGCAGGACAACGGTGTAGGTAAAGAAGGCGTTCAGGCCCATGCCCGGCGCGAGAGCGATCGGGTAGTTGGCGATCAGTCCCATCACCGTGGAGCCGATGGCGGCTGCCAGGCACGTGGCGACGAACACCGCGCCCTTGTCCATGCCGGTCTCGCCGAGGATGCTCGGGTTGACGAACAGAATGTAGGCCATGGCCAAAAAGGTCGTGAAGCCCGCCAGAATCTCGGTCCGCACGTTGGTGTTATGTGCCTTGAGTTGAAACAGCCTTTCCAGCATGTCTGCTCCCCGTGGCGCGCCAGGCGCCGTGAATGTATCGACCTCAACAGCAAAGCACAGACCGCTGCAGGCGCCTGGTAATTTTCTGTGGGTCGGAAAAAGCCGCGCATCATACCAGCAGCGTGGGGCTATGGCTGCTTATGGCTGCGATCGTCGTCGATGTTTTGCGGTAAAGCCAAGTGCGCCATACTGCGCGCTGGTTTTGGGGGTACTTATGTATTGCATGAATAAACGTCTGATTGCCGTATTCGCAACGGCGATCGCCATGTTCCTGGGGGCACACACCGCCTCGGCCGCATCGGCGGCACCGCTGAGTCAGGTGAAAGTACTCAAGGTCGAGTCGCCGGGCTGTGGTTTTGAAGATATTGCCGAGGGGCAGGCGCAGACCCGCTGCAATCACAGCGGACCGAACATAAAGATCTACGTGCTGGAAGTCGGTTACGGTCGTAGCGCGCATGTCGGGCTGGACGGTTTTGAGGTGAACGGCACCCGGACCCCGGTCTGTGCTTTTGATAACGGCAACCTGACTGAGTGCACCGTCGGGAAAAAAACCGTCGGCTATCTGTATGTCTTCGATCTGGCGGGTAAACAGGAAGGCACGTTCACCTTCAGCAACACGTCGATCAACGCCCCAGGCAATACGCTGTCGACGCAGCTTTACATCAAGTAACGGCGGGCTCGAACAAGGGGCAGGAAAGCTGACTACGCTTTAAAGATCTTCCAGTGGACTGCGCCCATGACCTTTAGAGCTCTGATTACCCTCGCCGAGGGCATCGATGACCTGCAAGCAGTGACCCTGATCGATGTGCTGCGCCGTGCCAAGGTTGAAGTGGTGGTGGCCAGCATCGAGGGACGGCGCATGCTCACCTGCGCGCGCGGCACCCGAGTGACGTCCGATGCGATGTTGGTGGACGTGCTGGCACAGCCGTTCGACCTGATTGTCCTGCCCGGCGGCGCTGTGGGGGCACAACATCTGGCGGCGCATCAACCCCTGCAACAATTAATCAAGGATCAAGTGGCGGCCGGGCGCCTGTTCGCCGGCATCGCCGAGGCCCCGGCGCTGGCGCTGCAAGCCTTTGGCGTACTGCGTCAGCGGCGCATGACCTGCCTGCCTTCGGCCAGCCATCAACTGTCGGGGTGCAACTTCGTCGATCAACCAGTGGTGGTCGATGGCAACTGCATCACTGCCCAAGGTTCAGGGGCGGCGTTGCAATTCGCCCTGACGCTGGTGGAACAACTCTGCGGCAAAGCCACGCGAACGACGGTGGCGGGGGAGTTGGTGGTCTAGAGAGTGCCCCGGGCAAACTGCTTCAAGCCTTCACTTCTTCCGCCGCCACATGCATGCGGTCGCGGTTAGCCAGTGTCGGGAACAGTTTGATCCACGCCCCGGTCACCACCAATGTGCCAATACCGCCCATGACCACCGCTGGCACGGTGCCGAACCAGTGGGCAGTCAAGCCTGATTCAAACTCGCCCAACTGGTTCGAAGCGCCGATGAACAGACCGTTCACGGCACTGACCCGGCCGCGCATTTCGTCCGGGGTTTCCAGTTGCACGAAGGAGGCGCGGATCACCATGCTGATCATGTCCGCCGCGCCCAACACCACCAACACCGCCAGGGAAAACCAGAACGAGGTCGACAGGCCGAACGCAATGGTCGCGACACCGAATACACCCACTGCGGTGAACATGACTCGTCCGACTTTGCGTTCCACGGCAAATCTCGCCAGGTACAGCGACATCAGCAACGCACCGACTGCCGGCGCCGAACGCAAAAGGCCCAGCCCCCAAGGGCCGGTCAGCAGAATGTCCTTGGCGAACACCGGCAGCAACGCCGTCGCACCCCCGAGCAATACCGCAAACAGATCCAGAGAAATCGCCCCGAGAATGTCCGGACGACTACGAATGAAACGGATGCCCGCCAGCAGCGAATCCAGGGTTGCCTTGCCCTTGTTCAGCGGTGTCTGCCGTGCAGGCAGGTTGAGCATCAGCATGCACGCGATGATGTAGAGGATCACCGTCGGACCGTAGACCCAGACGCTGCCGAAGGCGTAAAGCAACCCACCGAGGGCCGGGGCAACGATAGTCGCCGATTGCTGTGCGGATTGGGCGGCGGCAACGGCGCGGGGAAACAGCGCGCTGGGCACGATGCTCGGCAACAGGGCCTGGGTGGTCGGCATCTCGAAGGAGCGCGCGGCACCGAGCAGGAATGCGAGGATGAAGATCATTTCCCGGGTGACATTGTCGGTCGCGCTGCCGATGGCCAGCGACAGGGCGATCAATGCTTGCAGGGACTGACAGATAGCCGCGACCTTGCGCCGGTCATAGCGGTCCGCAACATGCCCGGTGTGCAGCATGAACAGCACTCGCGGGGCGAATTCCACCAGGCCGACCAGGCCCAGGTCGAGCACATTGCCGGTCAATTGGTAGAGGTTCCAGCCAATGGCCACCGTGAGCATCTGGAAACCGCTGGCGGTAAACACCCGAGCCAGCCAAAACGCAATAAATGGGCGGTGATGACGTAACAGCAAGGGCGCTTGGCTGGGCATCTGAGGGCCGGTCTTGAGCGAGGGGAGGGTCGAGATTATCACCAAACTGTAACCAAAAGTTGCAGGGCTGGGGAATTTCGTTAGCTAGACACCGATATGCCTGGCTGTCATCAGTGAGGCAACCTGTCACGCGTCAAAAGACCACACCGTCCATCGTCAAAAATGGGACTACTCTTTTAACGTTGCTTGATCCAGATCAAGACCGCTCGTGGAATTGATCCGGTGGCCAGATGGCCAGACTCCCTACGTTGTGATGTTTGTAAAAAAAGAACGAATTCAAATTCGCCACACTCCATATCCGTGGGGGCAGTGGGTGTAGGCCAAAAGCCTTCAGCCGGTATTACCTGACAGAGGAAGACTTATGTTCGGTTTGGAGGCACTTGATCTCGCCCGGATGCAGTTCGCGTTCACCATTTCGTTTCACATTCTATTTCCCGCCATCACCATTGGCCTGGCGAGTTACCTGGCGGTGCTCGAAGGCCTGTGGCTGAAAACCCATAACGACACATACCGCGATCTGTACCACTTCTGGTCGAAGATCTTTGCCGTCAACTTCGGCATGGGCGTGGTCTCCGGGCTGGTCATGGCCTATCAGTTCGGCACCAACTGGAGCCGTTTCTCGGACTTTGCCGGCTCGGTGACCGGTCCGCTGCTGACGTACGAAGTACTCACCGCTTTCTTCCTCGAAGCCGGTTTCCTCGGTGTCATGCTGTTCGGCTGGAACAAGGTCGGGCGCAATCTGCACTTCTTCGCCACGGTCATGGTCGCCATCGGCACCTTGATCTCGACCTTCTGGATTCTCGCTTCCAACAGCTGGATGCAGACGCCGCAAGGCTATGAAATCGTCAATGGCCAGGTCATTCCGGTGGACTGGCTGGCGGTAATCTTCAACCCGTCGTTCCCGTACCGTCTGTTACACATGTCGACGGCGGCGTTTGTCGCGACTGCTTTCTTCGTCGGTTCCTCGGCGGCCTGGCATTTGCTGCGTGGCAAGGACAACCCGGCGATCCGCACCATGCTCTCGATGGCCATGTGGATGGCCTTGATCGTGGCGCCGATTCAAGCCGTCATCGGTGACTTCCACGGCCTCAATACGCTCAAGCATCAGCCGGCGAAAATCGCCGCGATCGAAGGTCACTGGGAGAATCATGGCGATGAACCGACCCCGCTGATCCTGTTCGGCTGGCCGGACATGAAAGAAGAGCGGACCAAATTCGCGGTAGAGATCCCGTATTTGGGCAGCCTGATCCTCACGCACTCGCTGGACAAACAGGTCCCGGCACTCAAGGAATTCCCGCCTGAAGACCGACCGAATTCGACCATCGTGTTCTGGTCGTTCCGGATCATGGTCGGGCTCGGCTTCCTGATGATCTTCACCGGTTTGTGGAGTCTGTGGCTGCGTAAACGCGACAAGCTCTATACCTCGCGTCCGTTCCTGTACCTGGCTTTGTGGATGGGGCCGTCCGGCCTGATCGCGATTCTTGCCGGTTGGTTCACCACTGAAATCGGCCGTCAGCCGTGGGTGATCTACGGGCTGATGCGCACGGCGGATGCGTCCTCCAATCACAGCTTCATGCAGATGAGCATCACGTTGATCATGTTCGTCGTGGTCTATTTCGCGCTGTTTGGTGCCGGTCTTGGCTACATGATGCGCCTGGTGCGCAAAGGGCCGAAGATCGACGAAGGCAAGGAAACCAATGAGGGTGGTCCTGGCCAGAAACGCACGCCGTCCCGTCCGCTGTCCGCCGCCGATGACAACGGTGACGGCGACCACAGCCCCAGCCTGACCAAGGAGATTTGACTCATGGGTATTGATCTTCCGCTGATCTGGGCCGTGATCATCATCTTCGGCATCATGATGTACGTGGTCATGGACGGTTTCGATTTGGGGATCGGGATTCTCTTCCCGTTCATTCCGGGCAAGACCGATCGTGACGTCATGATGAACACCGTCGCGCCGGTCTGGGACGGCAATGAAACCTGGCTGGTGCTAGGGGGCGCGGCATTGTTTGGCGCCTTCCCACTGGCGTATTCGGTGGTGCTTTCGGCGTTGTACCTGCCGCTGATTTTTATGCTGATCGGGCTGATCTTCCGCGGTGTGGCCTTCGAGTTCCGCTTCAAGGCCAAGGACGACAAGCGCCATCTCTGGGACAAGGCGTTCATCGGGGGCTCGCTCGCCGCGACCTTTTTCCAGGGCGTTGCGTTGGGTGCGTTCATTGATGGATTGCCGGTGGTCAATCGCCAATTTGCCGGTGGCTCACTGGACTGGTTGACGCCGTTCACGCTGTTCTGCGGTGTGGCGCTGGTGGTGGCTTATGCGCTGCTCGGTTGCACGTGGCTGATCATGAAGACCGAAGGCAAGTTGCAAGAACAGATGCATGACCTGGCTCGGCCACTGGCTTTCGTGGTGTTGGCGGTGATCGGTATTGTCAGCATCTGGACCCCGCTGGCCCACGCCGAGATTGCGGCTCGCTGGTTCACCCTGCCGAACCTGTTCTGGTTCCTGCCGGTGCCGATTCTGGTGCTGGTGACCATGTACGGTCTGATCCGAGCGGTGGCTCGCAATGCGCACTATACGCCATTCCTGCTGACCCTGGTGCTGATCTTCCTCGGCTACAGCGGTTTGGGCATCAGCCTGTGGCCGAACATCGTGCCGCCGTCGATCTCGATCTGGGACGCCGCCGCACCGCCGCAAAGTCAGGGCTTCATGCTGGTGGGCACGCTGTTCATCATCCCGTTCATCCTGGGTTACACCTTCTGGAGCTACTACGTGTTCCGCGGCAAGGTCACCCACGAAGATGGCTATCACTAGAGCACGCGACAGTGGCGCAGGGCTGAGACCTGCGTCATTTCGTCAGAGGAGATTGCGATGAAGGCGGGTAAACATTCCTTACAGGAAATCGAAGCAGCAGAGAAAAAGCCGCTCTGGCAGCGACTCGGCTGGCTGGCGATGATCTGGACCGGCAGCGTTGTGGCGCTGTTTATCGTGGCCAGCCTGATGCGGATGTTCATGAATGCCGCGGGCCTGACGACCCACTGATTTTTTGTGTCAGATCCCATCCCGTTGCCTTGCGGCACGGATTTACAACCCTCCTTCGCTGGAGGGTTTTTTTTGCCTGGGATTATTTTCGGGCTTTAAGGATCACGAACTTGGGTGTGGCCGCCACTTGCTCGACGCCGCGGAACAACCGCGCGAGCTTGCTGTGATACCCCAGATGACGATTGCCGACGATGTACAACGCGCCGCCAACCACCAGAGCCTCTCGGGCCTGCTGGAACATGCGCCAGGCCAGGAAGTCGCCGACGACTTGTTGTTGGTGAAACGGTGGGTTGCACAGTACGACGTCCAGAGACTGAGGTTCCTGACCTGCCAAACCATCACCAGCCCGTACAACCACTTCCCGGTCACCCAGCGCCGCGCGCCAGTTTTCGGCTGCCGATTGCACGGCCATGTACGACTCGTCCACAAGCGTGTAGTGGGCCTCGGGGTTTTGCAGGGCGCTGGCGATGGCCAAAACCCCGTTGCCACAACCGAGGTCGGCAACCCGCGCTGAGCCGAGGTTTTTTGGCAGGTGCGGCAAAAACGCTCGCGTGCCGATGTCCAGCCCTTCGCGGCAGAACACATTGGCGTGATTCAGCAGTTCGATCTCAGGGGCGTCGAGTCGATAACGGGTCGGGTAGGGGGACACAACGGGTGCTTTGACCTCAGCGGTCGCGATCAATAGCCGAGCCTTTTTCACCGCCAACGAGGCTTGCACCGGGCCGATGTAGCGTTCCAGCAGATCGCCTGCGGCTCGGGGCAAATGCTTGATCATCGCTGCAGCAATCACCTGAGCCCCCGGCGCCAGTTGGCCCTGCAAGCGAATCAATTGCTCTTCCAGCAAGGCGAGGGTTTTCGGTACCCGAATCAGTACCCGGTCAAAGGGGCCTGAAAAGGCCTCACTGGCAGGTACGCTTGGCACCGCATCAAACGCCTGGCCATTACGGATCAGATTTTTTTCCAGTCCCTGAAAGGCCAGGAACGAGTCGCCGCTGCTGGTCACTTGAACCTTGCCCACCAGGCTGGCGGCCACTGCGCCGAAGCTGTCGTTGAGCACCAATACCCGAGTGTCGGCCGAGGGTTGTTGGTCAGCCAGATGGGTGAGCAGGTATTCGTCTGCGGCATCAAACGCCTGCAGCGGTTCGTTCTGCTGTTCGGGCTGGCGGATCAGGTCGAGTCGGGCGAAGGGTGTTTCGAGCAAGGGCATGAGGCGGGGCTCTGGGTAATCAACGGGGTCATCAACAGGTGTCCCGCGGCCCAAGGGCGTTGAAGCGGGCGAGACCGTCCGAGTGTACTGCGTCGTGAAGGTTCACACGTCATCACTCAAGAAGGACCGCAAATGGTACGTTTTTTTCTTTTGGATTACTTGCAGGTTTTCTGGATCAACGCATCGCGCTGCTATTTAGAAAACCATCCTTGGCGGCGGCGATGACTGCGGAAATCTTGTTATTGACTCCCAGTTTCAGAATCGCGCTTTGCACATGAAAATTGACCGTACGTGCGCTGAGATTAAGGATTCTGGCACTCTCATACGCAGTCTTGCCATCAGCCGCCAGTTTCAACACATCGATCTCGCGGGGGGACAAATGCGGCACGGGTGGCTTCGTCGATTTCCTGGGCAGTGTCTGTACGATCAACGCATGCAGATGGCGCCCGATGAACACTGAAAAACCGAGGTTTTCATACAGCTCAAAGGCAGTGATCGGGCAATGGCTTCTGGCCAGGCTCAGAATGCTGCAAACACCACTGTCCTCGTCATGGACCGATTGCGACCAGCCGTGCTGCAGTCCTTGTTTCTCAAGCGAGTCCCATAACCACGGGGTCTTGGAAAAAAGTTCTTCGCTCCAAAGGACAGGCAACCTGGAATGATTGCAGTGAGCCACTACCGGGTCTATTGCGTTGAAATTTTTTTGTTCATATTCAATGTTCCAGTCCGTAGGGTAGTTGTTGAGCTGGACTGTATTAAAGTGGTCAGTTTTTGTTGGGTATGTTGTTGAAAAGGCGAAAAATTTAAAGCCTATATTTTTCGCGAAACCCAGTGAAATCCGGTAGGCGACATCAATCTCCGTTGTTCGCGATAATTGGTTGAGTTGTGATTCCTTCCACCTCTCCATTGTGTCTCTCCAGGTGTGGCATTACTTGGGGTGTCTTTTTGGATCCAAGATCCTGCAAGAGCCGAGTGTAGGAGGTTTCCTATATTCGTGTGAGACTTTTTGGCTTTATTTGCGATTTTTAAATAAGTATCTGGTTCTAACGTTGGCGAGAGCTGGTGTAGATAACGAAATGTCGGGCTTATTACAATCAGGTTTGGATTTGTGTGTTAACCGGGTGGTTAATGTTAAGTCGTATGATGAAGTTAATATGAATGAAGCTCTGGCTAAAGCCACTACAAATCACCGGTGTTTAAGCCACCCGCTTTGCGGGACACTAGGGTTATCTGTTGAATGGAGCACCCCATGACCGCCAGTGCAGAAAAATTCACTCGTCAGACCTTGCTCGACGTCCAGTCGCTGACCCCCAGTCTGTTTACCCTGCGGACCACCCGGGATCCGGGTTTTCGTTTTCGTGCGGGGCAATTCGCCCGGCTGGGCGTAACCAAGGCTGACGGCAGCACCGTATGGCGCGCCTATTCCATGGTGTCGTCGCCCTATGACGAGTTCCTCGAATTCTTTTCCATTGTGGTGCCAGGGGGGGAGTTCACCAGTGAGCTGAGTCGGCTGGGAGTCGGCGATACGCTGCTGGTCGAGCGCCAGGCCTTTGGTTACCTGACGCTGGATCGCTTTGTCGACGGCCGTGATCTCTGGTTGTTATCCACAGGCACCGGCCTGGCGCCGTTTCTGTCGATCCTGCAGGACTTCGAGGTCTGGGAGAAGTTCGAACGAATCATCTTGGTCTACAGTGTGCGCGAAGCCCGGGAACTGGCTTATCAGGATCTCGTCAGCGGGTTGGCCCAGCGCGACTATTTAGCGGAGTTTGCGCACAAGCTGCAGTTCATCACCACGGTCACGCGCGAGCAGCATCATGGCGCTCTGAGCGGGCGGATCACTGCGCTGATCGAAAATGGCGAGCTCGAGCGGGCGGCAGGCCTGACGCTGACGGCCGAGCACTCGAGGGTCATGCTCTGCGGCAATCCGCAGATGATCGATGACACGCGCAAATTGCTCAAACAGCGCCACATGCACTTGAGCCTCAGTCGCCGACCGGGGCAAGTGGCGGTGGAAAACTACTGGTAAAAAAAACGGCGCCTCAAGGGCGCCGTTTCTTGTTTGACTAACGTGTTCAGGGCCGATTGTTCTGAGCCTTGAGCAAATCGCGGATCTCTTCCAGCAGCTCTTCTTCCTTGGTCGGAACCGGCGGCAGCGTTGGCGCAACGGCTTCTTCGCGTTTCAGACGGTTGATGGCTTTGACGCCCATGAAGATCGCGAAGGCGACGATGATGAAGTCAATCAGGCTCTGGATGAATTTGCCGTACGCCAGCACTACCGCCGGGATATCGCCGTTGGCTGCTTTGAGCGTGACGGCCAGGTCACTGAAGTCCACCCCCCCGATCAGCAGGCCAATGGGTGGCATCACCACGTCGCCGACAAACGATGAAACGATCTTGCCGAAGGCGGCACCGATGATGATACCGACGGCCATGTCGACCACGTTACCTTTGACCGCGAAGGCCTTGAACTCACTTATCACGCCCATAGGTTATTTCCTTGTTACAGATGAGGTTGGTGAGAACAGTGTAAATCAGCATGATGCTTCCTGCTCGAAACAACTGCTTACAGAGCTTGCCGGCTACATTGCCATCACTCTGCTCGGGTAGCCGGGACTAAGGGGCTCCAGCGCGCTCGCTGAACATTTTATCCGTCGATCACTCGCCTCAGCCGAGTGGAAGGAGGTGCAGGATAAAACTATAGAAAGTAGGGGTATTCGCACTGGGTTGATGCAAGGCAATGTGCGGTAGATGAAGTTTTATATGAATGGTTTGCAGGGTGTAAAGACTCGCGCCTCAAACAAATTACCTGTGCTAAATATCTGAAGGCCATTATATTGCCATTGGCTTGGTTGTTCATATTGTAAGTTTGGCTTAACAGTTGGGTTGTACGTTCGGGTTTTAAATGGCTAAGATTTGTACAAGTTTCGATTTTTGTTTCATTGGACAAGACTAGTATTTGATTGGGTGTGTCGGGGCGGGAAGTTGTACAAATTTTTATAATTAGTAATGCAGTGAATATATTCCAGGGGCTGAACAAGTTGCTACCGGCGATCCGCTGGGTAACTTCGCCGCGCTGATCCGCACCAGCTGAGCTATCATCGCGTTTTTTGCCGGGAGTTCAGATGGCCAAGGCCAAGCGCATGTACGGCTGCACCGAGTGCGGCTCAACCTTCCCCAAGTGGGCTGGCCAGTGCGGTGAGTGCGGGGCCTGGAACACCCTGACTGAAACCATGGTGGAGAGCGGTGGCGCCGCAGCCCCCAGCGGTCGCACCGGCTGGACCGGTCAACAGGCGCAGATCAGGACCCTTGCCGAAGTCAGCGTCGAAGAGATTCCGCGTTTTTCCACAGCCTCCAGCGAGCTCGATCGAGTGCTGGGCGGTGGTCTGGTAGACGGTTCGGTGGTGCTGATCGGCGGTGATCCGGGTATCGGCAAATCGACCATCCTGCTGCAAACCTTGTGCAACCTCGCCAAAGTCATGCCGGCGCTGTACGTCACCGGCGAAGAATCCCAGCAGCAAGTGGCCATGCGCGCCCGCCGTCTCGGTTTGCCTCAGGATCAACTGCGGGTGATGACCGAAACCTGCATCGAAACCATCATCGCCACGGCCCGTCAGGAAAAGCCCAAGGTGATGGTGATCGATTCGATTCAGACGATCTTCACCGAGCAACTGCAATCGGCACCGGGCGGCGTGTCCCAGGTCAGGGAAAGCGCGGCGTTGCTGGTGCGCTATGCGAAGCAGAGCGGCACGGCCATTTTCCTGGTCGGTCACGTGACGAAAGAAGGTGCATTGGCCGGGCCGCGAGTGCTGGAGCACATGGTCGACACGGTTCTGTATTTCGAAGGCGAATCCGATGGGCGTTTGCGTTTGCTGCGAGCGGTGAAAAACCGTTTCGGCGCCGTCAACGAACTGGGCGTGTTCGGTATGACCGACAAGGGGCTGAAAGAAGTCTCCAACCCGTCAGCGATTTTCCTGACCCGTGCGCAGGAAGAAGTGCCGGGCAGTGTGGTCATGGCGACGTGGGAAGGGACGCGGCCGATGCTGGTGGAAGTCCAGGCACTGGTGGATGACAGCCATTTGGCCAATCCCCGTCGGGTAACGCTGGGGCTGGATCAGAATCGTCTGGCGATGTTGTTGGCGGTGCTGCACCGTCACGGCGGCATTCCGACCCACGATCAGGATGTGTTTCTCAACGTGGTTGGCGGGGTGAAGGTGTTGGAAACGGCCTCCGATCTGGCGCTGATGGCGGCGGTCATGTCCAGTTTGCGCAACCGGCCACTGCCCCATGATCTGCTGGTGTTCGGCGAGGTGGGGCTTTCCGGCGAAGTACGCCCGGTGCCGAGTGGCCAGGAGCGCTTGAAAGAGGCTGCCAAACACGGCTTCAAACGCGCCATCGTGCCCAAGGGCAATGCGCCGAAAGAGGCGCCGCCGGGGTTGCAGATTATCGCCGTGACGCGTCTGGAACAGGCGTTGGACGCGCTGTTCGAATAAATTTCCAGACAGAACACAATCCCTGTGGGAGATTCTATGGTTGAGGGGAAGCCCTCAACTGACCTTTGACTGATATTCGCTTTGCCCTTTCAGCAAGGCGAATGCCACCCGCGCAAGCTTGCGAGCCAGCATCACCAGCGCCTCAGTGGTGCTGAAACCCCGGGCTCTTTGGGCTTCGTAAAACCCTTTCCAGGCTTTCGTACGGCTAGCCGACATCGCTGCATTGTGCAGAAGCCGGCGAGCCTCGGGGTCACCGCGCTTGGTCAAACTGCGGCGACCGTCCTTCTGTCCTGATTTAGACACCCGTAAATCCATGCCCAGGAAGGCGATAAACGCATCCGCGTTTCTAAAATCCCCGCGCTGAAACGCAGTTATCAAGCGAGCCCCAGTCAAAAATCCAATGCCTTCAACTTTCAGGCAACGTTTCAGTTGACCGAGTAAACCGGCTTCTTTGAGCTGATCGTTGATCGTCTTTTCGATCAGCGTTTCAAGCTGCTGCATGGACTTCACTTGTTCTGCAAAAGCCGCCTTCAGCAGCGACTCATTCGACCAACTCTGCACCAGGCCAACCCTAGCCTGGACCAAGGCAGCCCGGCGACGGAAGAGGCTCAGGAGCTGGCGGTACAGCGGTGATGGTGGGGTCCAAGGGCGCAACTCCTCGGCTTCGTTCTTCAGGTAACGGGCCAGCAACTTGGCGTCCAGCGCGTCGGTTTTGGCGCGGATCTTTACGCCTTCGCGATAATGTTTGAGTTCATAGCCTCCCACCATGTAAATCGCGCATCCGGCCTCATAGGCTAGATCAGCAAAGTCCAGGTGATAGATGTTGGTCGCCTCAATGGCAATAGCCACCGTCCCCGGCAACGTCTTCAGCCACTGCTTGATGGATGTTTTAGTGTTAGGAATCTCTTCAAGCAAATCGTTATCCGCCTGATAAATCACCAGTTCATTCTTGGCGACATCCACGCCCACGATCGGTTTTGATAGAGAGACCGGCATTGCCATAGGATTTCCTCCGAGATAAGGTTTGAGCACTTGAAGGGCTCACCCAGAGGCGCAGGCTTGTTCCTATCGTCGGTCTAGCCAGATGCATTCTTTATCGGCGCTTGGGTGAAAGGAGGAGGGGCGAAATCTCCCACGGTCTGTACTGCGTCAACAGTCAGAATCGAGCCTTGTCCCTCCTCCTCCCTTCAAGTCCTACCATACAAGCGAGCTTGCTCCCACAGGGTTTGTGTTGGGCTGTCAGACTTCGATCAAGGCGCCCAATTCGCGCTCCAGTTCCTCGGGATCCCCCAGGTTGAGTTCAACCAACCGCCGCAGGCGTTCGATGGATTCCAGGCTGATGTGTTTGCAGACGAAGCCGAGCTGGCCACGGTCATCGTGGGTCAGCAGCACATCCATCTTGATAGCGACTTCATCAGTCAGATGAATATCGACGCAAAAGTGATGCTCCCGATTCCCCAGCCACGGTTCGGGCTTTTCGATCAACAGTCCCTTGAGTGACAGGTCGATCAACTTCACAGGCCAGATGAATTCCCCTTGGCTCAGCTCGGTTCGGGCATCGAACGCGATACGTTTGAAGCGGCGGCGATCGGCAGGGTGCTCGCTCATGGCGCAATCCTCGTAAATGTTCGCTGACTATAGACCCGCATTGTCAAAGGCGGCCAGCAAAGTGATGGCTCAACCCATGTCGGGGGATGGCCTTTGCGGCCGTTAGCGCTAAACTCGGGATGGCTGTCTTTCTTGTCCACCCTGGCTGGAATCATAAAATGAAAAATAATAATAGCCTGCTACGCCACTTACCCTGGCTGCTGCTGGCAATCGTAGGGGCGTGCGCCCTTGGTGTAGTGGCATTGCGCCGAGGCGAGGCGATCAACGCCTTATGGATTGTGGTCGCCGCTGTGGCCATCTATCTGGTTGCGTACCGTTACTACAGTCTGTTCATCGCTAACAACGTGATGCAACTCGACCCGCGACGGGCCACCCCCGCCGTGCTCAATAATGACGGTCTGGACTACGTCCCCACCAACAAACACATCCTCTTCGGTCACCACTTCGCGGCCATCGCTGGCGCGGGGCCGTTGGTCGGTCCGGTCCTGGCGGCGCAGATGGGTTACCTGCCCGGTACGCTGTGGCTGATTGCCGGCGTGGTGCTGGCCGGTGCCGTTCAGGACTTCATGGTCCTGTTCATGTCCACTCGCCGCAACGGCCGTTCCCTCGGCGACATGGTCCGTGAAGAAATGGGCCGCATCCCCGGGACCATCGCGCTGTTTGGCTGTTTCCTGATCATGATCATCATCCTCGCGGTGCTGGCGCTGATCGTTGTGAAAGCCCTGGCCGAAAGCCCTTGGGGCATTTTCACGGTGATGGCGACCATCCCGATCGCGATGTTCATGGGCATTTACATGCGCTACATCCGCCCGGGCCGCATCGGTGAAATTTCCGTGGTCGGCGTACTGCTGCTGCTGGGTTCGATCTGGCTGGGCGGGCAGATTGCCGCTGATCCGGTCTGGGCCAAGGCGTTCAGCTTCACCGGCGTGCAGATTACGTGGATGCTGGTTGGTTACGGTTTTGTGGCCGCCTCGTTACCGGTCTGGCTGATTCTGGCGCCGCGTGACTACCTGTCGACGTTTCTGAAAATCGGCACCATCGTGGCGTTGGCGATCGGCATCCTGATCACCATGCCTGAGCTGAAAATGCCGGCGCTGACCCAGTTTATCGACGGTACGGGGCCGGTGTGGAAAGGCGGTCTGTTCCCGTTCCTGTTCATCACCATCGCCTGTGGCGCGGTCTCCGGTTTCCACGCGCTGATCTCCTCCGGCACCACGCCGAAACTGCTGGATAACGAAGTCAACGCCCGTTACATCGGTTACGGCGGCATGCTGATGGAATCCTTCGTCGCCATCATGGCGATGGTGGCGGCGTCGGTGATCGAGCCAGGTGTGTATTTCGCCATGAACAGCCCGGCGGCAGTCGTCGGCAGTGACGTGGTGGCTGTGGCTCAAACCGTCAGCAGTTGGGGCTTTGCAATTACCCCGGAAGCGTTGCAAGCGGTGGCCAAGGACATCGGTGAAACCACCATCCTGGCCCGTGCCGGCGGTGCGCCGACCCTGGCGGTCGGTATCGCACAGATCCTGCACAGTGTCCTGCCGGGTGAAAACACCATGGCGTTCTGGTACCACTTTGCGATTCTGTTCGAAGCGCTGTTCATCCTGACCGCCGTCGATGCCGGTACCCGTGCCGGCCGCTTCATGCTGCAGGACTTGCTCGGTTCCTTCGTGCCAGCGCTGAAACGCACTGAATCCTGGACCGCCAACCTGATCGCAACCGCCGGTTGCGTGGCGATGTGGGGTTGGTTGCTGTACCAGGGCGTGATCGATCCGCTGGGTGGCATCAACACCTTGTGGCCGTTGTTCGGTATCTCCAACCAGATGCTGGCCGGTATCGCGCTGATGCTGGCGACCGTTGTGCTGATCAAAATGAAACGCCAGCGCTACGTCTGGGTGACCATGCTGCCCGCTGTGTGGCTGCTGATCTGCACCACCACCGCAGGCTTCATCAAGCTGTTCGACGCCAACCCGGCGATCGGCTTCCTGTCGCTGGCCAAGAAGTACAGCGATGCGCTGGCCAACGGTCAGATCCTCGCCCCGGCCAAGGACATTACGCAGATGCAGCACGTAATCTTCAACGCCTACACCAACGCAACGCTGACGGCGCTGTTCCTGTTCGTGGTATTCAGTATCCTGTTCTATGCGCTCAAGGTCGGTATTTCCGCCTGGGGCAGCAAGGAACGTACGGATAAAGAAGCGCCATTCCAGGCTCTGCCGGATGCGTAATCGAGGAGTGCAGCATGTTCAATGACCTGAGTCGCCTCGGTAAATACCTCGGTCAGGCCGCGCGCCTGATGGTCGGCATGCCCGACTACGACAATTACGTCGAGCATATGCAAACCAAACACCCGGACAAACCGGTGATGACTTACGAGATGTTCTTCCGGGAACGCCAAGAGGCTCGTTACGGTGGCAAGGGTGGGCCGAAGTGCTGTTGATCTACTAGTAGCGGGTTATCAGATGTAATGTGGAGCGGGCTTTTGTGGGAGCGAGCTTGCTCGCGATGCAGACAACTCGGTATATCGTCAACACCGAGGTGATGCCATCGCGAGCAAGCTCGCTCCCACAGGACCGCTCCCTTTTTTTGTGTAGTAGAAGGAGATCCAGTTTGTCCTCTCCCATCCCAGTCACAATCCTCAGTGGCTTTCTCGGCGCGGGAAAAACCACGCTGTTGCGCTACCTGCTCAAAGCCGAACATGGCCTGAAAATCGCCGTGATCGAGAACGAATTCAGCGACGCCGGTATCGATACCCAACTGTTGGGCGACGAACCGGTGCAAGTGATGACGCTGTCCAACGGCTGCGTCTGCTGCACCATCCACACCGACCTGACCAAGGCTTTGTACCTGCTGCTCGAACGCCTGGACAGCGGCGAAATCGCCTTCGACCGTCTGGTGATCGAATGCACCGGCCTGGCCGACCCGGCACCTGTGGCCCAAACCTTTTTCATCGATGAAGAGCTGCGCGAGCGCTACATCCTTGACGGCATCATTACCCTGGTCGATGCGGCGCACGCGGACACTCACCTGACTCAAACCATTGCTCAGGCGCAGATCGGTTTCGCCGACCGCTTGCTGGTGAGCAAACGCGATCTGGTGGACGAGGCGACCTTTAACGCGCTGAGCGAGCGCCTGACCCGCATCAACCGTCGCGCACCGATCCGCGTGGTCGAGCACGGCAAGATCGATCTGGCCGAATTACTCGACGTGCGCGGTTTCAATCTCAATGCAGACCTTGGCGGAGGTGTCAGCCTGCGCCCGGTGAGCAAAACGCCGTCCATCGACCGCATTTCCAGCCTCGTGCTGCGCACCGACAAGCCGCTGGATATCGATAAACTCAGCGAGTTCATGAATGAACTGCTGGAGGACCATGGCAAGCAATTGCTGCGCTACAAAGGCGTGTTGAACATCCTTGGCGAGCCGCGACGCATGGTGTTTCAGGGTGTGTTGAAGTTATACGGATTCGATTGGGACACGGAGTGGGCGGACGATGAAACGCGTGAAAGCGTGATCGTGTTCATTGCCGATGATTTGCCGGAAGAGAAAATCCGTGAGGGGTTTGCGCGGGTGGCTGCAACCTGAAGCACTGTCGGCGTCTGCTATGGCCTCATCGCGAGCAGGCTCGCTCCCACATTGGATCTCCTGTGGACACAGAATATCTGCGCGCCGCGGATCAACTGTGGGAGCGAGCTTGCTCGCGATGGCGATTTAACCGGTAACACGATTTTGGCTAGAAACCGAAACAGTATTTAGCAATGTTTCCTCCAGCAGATCCAGATGCCGGCTCAGTAGCGTCTCGGCCTTCCGAGCATCCCCGCGCTCAACCGCATCCAGAATCCCCTCATGCGCCTGCCACACGCAATAACCCTCGGCCTGCGCATCAAACTGCGCAATCGCCAGCGAAGTAAGCGGCACCAGGCTGCCAAGAAAATGCGCCAAAGGTGCATTCCCCGCCATTTCGGCCAACCGTAAATGAAACTCCCCGGACAACCGAATTGCCGGGCCACGCTGATCGCGCTCCAGACACCGGCGCTCACTATCGATCAAGTCGCGCAGACGATTGAGGTCTTTCGGGCGAGGCTGCTGACAGGCCAGCCGTACCAGCGTGAGCTCGGTCAGTCGTCGGGCATGCAGCGTCTGCCGAGTCTGCTCGGCATCGGGCGCGGCGACTCGGGGACGATGATGGGTCCGAAGGATAATGATCTGCTGATGGGACAGCTGCGTCAGCGCGCTACGAATGTCACTGCGTCGAGCGCTGAACATCTGCGCCAGGCTGTCTTCAGTAAAGCGACTGGCTGCATGGATGCGCTGTTCGAGAATGGCATCGAATACCCGTGAGTAAAGATCATCCGCCGACGGCTTCCCAGTGTTCGTTCGGGGGAAGGGCAGGGCAGTGAGGGTTTGCGGTGAGGCGAAGCTGTTCATGGCCTGTCTCCAGTTCGAAGCGGACTCAACTGACGAGGTTGTCGTCCGGAATATTCAGTTCGATGCCCATCCGCTGGCCTTCCCGAAGGATGTGCCGACGCATTTCGGCGCTGGCCTGGGCGCTGTTTTTACTGCGAATAGCGCGCACCACGGCTTCGTTCTCCTCAAGGCGCTCAGCCAAATGCTCCGGGGAGTTGCGCAGCACGTCGGCGCTTTGCTTGAGGGCGTTGCTGGTCTGTTGCACCACACTCTGGAAAATAGGGTTAGAGGTCAGCGTGAACAGCTCTTCGTGAAACGCGATGTAGGCGTTCACCCCGGCTTCGCTGTCGTTGGCTTCCAGCGCTTCGCGCATGTCCATCAGGGTCAGGCGTAGTTGCCCGACTTCCTTGCTGCTGATCGATTGCGCCACCAGGCCGACAATGAACGGTTCAAGCGTGTAGCGCAGTTGCAGCACGTCTTCCAGACTCGCACCGGCGACTGCGCTGTCGTGGCTTTGGCTGTCGCTGAGATTGGCCTCCAGCACCACCACACCTTTACCCGGCATGGAGCGCACCAGTCCGAGGGTTTCCAGCACGATGACGGCTTCGCGCAGGCTCGGGCGGCTGATACCCAGTTGTTCGGCCAGCTCACGCTGCCCCGGCAGCATTTCGCCGGAGCGCCACTGACCACGGGCCAAAGCGGCCCGGAGTTTCTCTACGACTGAATTGACGACGGTTGACGTGGTGATCACTGTTCGCTCCATGAGCATCCAAAACGATTGATGACCGTGCCTGCCCGTGGGCAGGCACGGCGATTATTCAGAATTCCTGCTGATGCGCAGGGCCGACAGGTTTTCTCGGCTGGAAGGTATAACCCACCTGGCCAGAAAGTACTTTGTTCGCCCGTTGAATATCGATGTCCTTTTCCCAGCGCGCGATGGCCACGGTGGCGACGCAGTTGCCGATCAGGTTGGTCAGCGCCCGGCCGATGCCCATGAACCAGTCCACTGCCAACACCAGCACCAGGCCGACCACCGGAATTGCCGGGATCGCCGTCAGTGTCGCCGCCAGAATCACCAGCGCCGAGCCGGGAATCCCGTGGGCACCTTTGGAGGTGATCAACGACACCAGCAGAATCGTCAGCAGGTCGGTCATGGCCAGCGGCGTGCCGGTGGCATTGGCGATGAACACGATGGCGAGGGTGAGGTAGATCGAGAAACCGTCCAGGTTGAACGAGTAACCGGTCGGAATCACCAGCCCGACTGTCGAACTGCCGATGCCCAGATGCTCAAGCTTGCGCATGATTTGTGGCAGCACGGCGTCAGAAGAAGCGGTGCCCATGACAATCAGCAGTTCTTCGCGCAGGTACTTGAGCAACGGCCACATCTTCAGGCCCGAAAGGCGCATCACCAGGCCGAGAATCAATGACACAAACGCGAAACAGGTCAGGTAAAACAGGCCAACCAGGCTACCCAGGTGCTGCAGCGAATCCAGGCCATATTTGCTGGTGGTGAAAGCGATGGCGCCGAACACGCCGATCGGCGCCAGACGCACGATCATGCCCATGATGCGGAAGATCACGTGGCTCAGCTCATTGATCAGCCGGGAAATCCCCGACGCTGCTTCGCCCACCAGGTTCAGCGCACTGCCGAACAGCACCGAAAACAGCAGCACTTGCAGAATGTTGTTCTCCGCGAAGGCGCCGATTACCGAGGTTGGAATCAGGTTCATCAGGAACTGGGAAGTGGTTTGCATGTGCTGACCGCGCTGGGCGATGTCGCCCATGTCGGCAGCGGAAAGCTGATCCAGATGAATGTTCGCGCCGCTGCCGATGCCGGTGGTGAAAGCGAACACCAGACCAATCACCAGGGCGATGGTGGTCAGGATTTCGAAGTAGATCACCGATTTCAGGCCGATGCGTCCGACTTTCTTCAGGTCGCCAGCACCGCTGATGCCGCTGACCACTACGCAGAACACGATCAGACCGATGAGCATCTTGATCAGTTTGATGAAGCCATCGCCGAGCGGTTTGAGCTGGGCGGAGTATTCAGGAAGGGTCAGCCCGCAGACGATGCCGAGCACCAGTCCGAGAACCACTTGGAGGAAGATTGAACGCGAGCACCATCTGAGCATGGGAGGAATCCTGGTCGGTGTCCTGGCTGCCGTGCGCTACGCGCATCAGATTCAGGACTTAATTATTGTGGTCTTACCGGTATGTCCAGTGCAGGCGCAGTCTAGGCGCTGTTTTTGGGTGATCGCAAGCAGATTTTGAGTAATTGGCATGACCGGTCTTACCAGTTGGGTGCAATGCCCCGACCTTGAGCCTTTTCGCGGTTTGAAAAAAAAATGCGGACGAAAAAAAACCGGCCATCACTGGCCGGTTTTTTCATTGCTGCGGTTTAGCGGGCTGATTAAGCGCCGTATACCGGCAGCTTCTTGCAGATGGCCTTGACCTTCTCACGAACGGCGTCGATCACCGCTTCGTTGGAAAGGTCAGCCAGGATGTCGCAGATCCAGCCGGCCAGTTCTTTGCACTCTGCTTCCTTGAAGCCACGAGTGGTCACAGCCGGAGTACCGAAGCGCAGGCCGGAGGTGACGAACGGGGAGCGTGGATCGTTTGGCACGGAGTTCTTGTTCACGGTGATGAACGCTTTGCCCAGAGCGGCGTCAGCGTCTTTACCGGAGATTTCCTGCTTGATCAGCGACAGCAGGAACAGGTGGTTTTCAGTACCGCCCGATACCACGTCGAAACCGCGCTCGATGAACACACCGGCCATGGCCTTGGCGTTCTTCACCACTTGTTGCTGGTAGGTCTTGAACTCAGGCTGCAGCGCTTCCTTGAAGCAGATCGCTTTAGCGGCGATCACGTGCTCCAGCGGGCCACCCTGGGCGCCCGGGAATACCGCGGAGTTCAGTTTCTTCTCGATGTCGGCGTTGGCGCGAGCCAGGATCAGGCCGCCACGTGGACCGCGCAGGGTCTTGTGCGTGGTGGTGGTCACGACGTCAGCGAAAGGCACCGGGTTCGGGTAGACGCCAGCGGCGACCAGACCGGCCACGTGGGCCATGTCAACGAACAGGTAGGCGCCAACTTTGTCAGCGATTTCGCGGAAACGCGGGAAGTCCAGAATCTGCGAATAGGCAGAGAAACCGGCCACGATCATTTTCGGCTTGTGTTCAACCGCCAGACGCTCGACTTCGTCGTAGTCGATCAGGCCGTTGCCGTCGATACCGTACTGAACGGCGTTGTACAGCTTGCCGGAGGAGGAAACGCTGGCACCGTGGGTCAGGTGACCGCCGTGCGCCAGGCTCATGCCCAGGATGGTGTCGCCCGCTTGTAGCAGAGCCAGGTAAACGGCGCTGTTGGCTTGCGAACCGGCGTGCGGTTGAACGTTGGCGTAATCGGCGCCGAACAGTTCTTTTGCACGGTCGATGGCCAGTTGCTCGACCACGTCGACGAACTCGCAACCACCGTAGTAGCGCTTGCCCGGGTAGCCTTCGGCGTACTTGTTGGTCAGTACCGAGCCTTGAGCTTCCATGACCGCAGGGCTGGTGTAGTTTTCCGAAGCGATCAGCTCGATGTGTTCTTCCTGGCGCTGAGCTTCTTGCTCCATGGCGGCAAAGAGATCGGCGTCGTACTTGGCAATAGTCAAATCACGGCTGAACATGGCGGTCCTCAAGGATCGGGGCAGAAAAGGGGGGCATTCTAACCCAATGGGTTTTAGATGGCATATGAAAGGACATCATGTCGCAGACAAGTGGGCTTCATGACGGGATCAGCGGTGATCGTGCCAGCGGGTGATAGGTGATCGTTCCCACGCTCTGCGTGGGAATGCCTCACTGGACGCTCTGCGTCCGCTTCGGCATGTGACGCGGAGCGTCACTGGCTGCATTCCCACGCAGAGCGTGGGAACGATCAACCTCAGTCGAACATGAAGAGCGCATCATTGCTGAACTGCGCCTCAAACCGGCTCGCCGGCATCGGCCGCCCGAACAGATAGCCCTGAACCTCGTCGCAACCATGCTCACGCAGGAAGTCGAGTTGCTCGTGGGTTTCCACGCCCTCGGCGATAACCGCCAGATTGAGGCTGTGGGCCATGGCGATGATCGCGCGGGCAATCTGTGCATCCTGCTCGCCCGACGGCAGGCCGTCGACAAAGGTGCGGTCGATTTTCAGCACGTCGATGGGGAACTGCTTGAGGTAGTTGAGCGATGAGTAACCGGTGCCGAAGTCGTCGACCGCGATGCTCAGGCCGAGATTTTTCAGCCCGGCGAGAATCTGCATCGCTTCACTGACTTCGCGCATCAGGATACTTTCGGTCAGCTCCAGCTCCAGGCACGCTGGCGGCAGGCCGGTTTCCTTGAGGATGGTGGCGATCCGCGTCCCGAGTTGGCCGTCGGAGAATTGCCGGGCCGAAATGTTCACCGACACCTTGGGTACCCGGACCTTGGCCTGATGCCAGGTCTTGAGTTGACGGCAGGCCTCGCTGATCACCCAGTCGCCGACATCCACCACCAGCCCGAGCTCTTCGAGCACCGGAATGAAGTCTCCCGGTGGCACCAGACCGCGTCGCGGGTGACGCCAGCGCAACAAGGCTTCGGCGCCGGTCAGGCGTTTGCCATCGCCGCTGAACTGCGGCTGGTAATACAGCACAAATTCGTCTTGCTCCAAGGCATGACGCAAGTCGCTTTCCAGCTCCAGACGCTCCAGGGCGCTGGCGTTCATATCGGCCTGATAGAACTGGAAGTTGTTCTTGCCACGCTCCTTGGCGTGATACATCGCGGTGTCGGCGTTTTTCATCAGCTGGCTGAGTTCGTTGCCGTCCTGAGGGCTCAGGGCGATGCCGATACTGGCGGTGACGAAGAACTCGCGGCCTTCAAGCACGAACGGTTTCACCAGGCTGGCGAGAATCTGTTCAGCCACATGAATTGCCCGGTTCAAGGCGATTTCACGGTTGGCCCGCGGTTGCAGCAGCAAGGTGAATTCATCGCCGCCCATGCGCGCCACGGTGTCGTCATCATCGACACAGCCGAGCAGGCGCGTGGCCATTTCCTTGAGCATGCGATCGCCGGCGGCGTGGCCCAGGGAGTCGTTGATCGGTTTGAAGCGGTCCAGGTCGAGGAACATCAGCACCACCCAGGACTTTTGCCGTTCGGCCGATTGCAGCGCCGTGTGCAGGCGATCCTGGAACAGCGTGCGGTTGGGCAGGTGGGTCAGGGCGTCGTAATAGGCGAGGCGGTGAATCCGCTGCTCACTGGCCTTGCGTTCGCTGATGTCGCTGAAGAAGCACACGTAGCTGGCCAGATCACCTTCGTCATCCAGCACCGCCGTGATCCCGACCCAGGCCGGGTAATGCTCGCCATTGCGTCGTTTGAGCCAGACTTCGCCTTCCCACGTGCTGTGCTGATGCAATTGCTTGAGCACGTAACGCAGGTGGGCTTCCTGCTGTTCGTCGACGGTCAGCATGTTCGGCAACTGGTCGAGCACCTGCTCTACCGCATAACCGCTGACGCGGCTGAAGGCTTCGTTGGCCTGGACGATGTAGCCGGCCGGGTCGGTGATCAGGATCGCCGAGGTCGAGTGCTCAAATACGGTCGCGGCCATGCGCAGGTCTTTTTCGGCCCTGCGTTGCTGACTGATGTCGCGACCGACGCCCAGCACGCCCTCGAATGCACCGTGTTCGTCCCAGACCAGCACCAACCGCAGTTCGATAGGAATCTTGCGCCCGTCGGCCCGCAGGCAGTCGAACAAAAACAGTTGGGTCTGCACCTGGCTGCGCAACAGCGCCAGTTGCTCCGGTTTATTCAGCGCTTTGCTGACCCGGTCCATCAGGCTGTAAATGCCGGTCAGCTGTTGCGGGTTGGCGATGGTCGATTGCCAGCCGTTCTGGAAAATCCAGTCGGCGTCGTAGCCCAGCACGGCTTGCACCGACGGGCTGACGTAGTTGAGCGCCATCTTGCTGTCGGTCGAGAAAATCACGTCGCTGATGCTTTCTGCGAGCATCCGGTAACGCTGCTCGCTGTCGCGCAGGGACTCACTGGCTTCAATCTGATCGGTGATGTCCTTGGCCACGCCGATGATTCGCGTGACCTGATCGTGCTTGTCCCGCGCCAGCGCCTGTTCGCGGATGTCGAAGCGCCGCCATTTACCGTCCCGGTGGCGGAAGCGCAGCTGGCATTGCATCAATTGTCTGTAACCGGTCTGGCGCTGGGTTTGGCGCGAGCGGTGGTAGAAGTCGGCATCTTCGGGGTGCAGCAGAATTTCCCAGAAATACTCGCCCATCTGGTGCAGTTCGGTTCGGTTGTAACCGAGCGTCTGGCCCAGGTGATGGTTGCTGAAAATCATTCGCTGGCTGATCACGTCTTGCACGTACAGATGATCCGGTACGGTGCGCACCACGTCGGACCAGAATCCTTCGCGCTCCAGCAGCGACAGTTCGACGAGCTTGCGGCTGGTGATGTCGGTGATGCTCAGGATTACCGCTTTATAGTCATCCTGGTCTTCTGGCAGACGCAGGACCAGCCACAAGTGCTGGTCTCGGCCATTGGCGTCTTGCAGTTTGATTTCCAGTTCAAGCTGTTTCTGCTGGTTGAGCACCGCATCGAGCACTTGATTGCCGATCGCGGTTCCGTCCTGCGGGTTACCGTCGATCAGCAGTTTCCAGGCTTGATCGCACGTGTTGACGTTGAGCAGTTGCAGGGCGACCAGGTTGACCTCGGTGATGCGCAGTTCCTGCAGCAGTTGCTGGCGCTGTTCCGGTGTCTCGAGCCAGGCCTTCAGTTGTTCGCTGCTGTGCAACTGAGCCTTGTCGAAGAAGCTTTTGAGCCCGGACACGTCGAGTACACACAAGGCGACGCCGGTGCCTTCGAAAATATCCTGGTAACGTCGACGGCCTTCGTGCACCTGGCGTTGACGGCGGCGCATGTTCAGCAGGGCGATGAACGGCAGCAGCGAGAAGGCCAGGCCCAGAAGGCATTTGCCGATGAACGCCGGCAGCAGCTGTTCGATCATCCGTTGCCGGTCGAACAACCCGCGCAGTTGCCAGTCGCTACTGCTCAGGGGCACGGTCAGCACGCTGTTGGCCACATCGTCCTCGGTCAGTTCGCCGGGCTTGGCCAAGGGTAGTGACTCATCGCGACTGATGACTTGGTGATTGAAGCGGTTTTCCACCAGCCACAGCGGACGAATTCCGGTTTCGTTTTGTTGGGTCAGCGATGAGAAAAATGTCGGCGTCAGGCGCAGAACCCAGTAGCCGCGAGTGCTGCCGCTGGCTTGATGCAGCAGCAGATGCACCACCGAGCCGTCATTGGCGTTGCTGAAATAATGGGCCTGGGCGTGACTGCGCCGGACCAGTTCGCTCAGGTAGTCGGCATCGTCGCTGTTGTCGGCGCTGTCGGTGAGGACTTTTCCGGAAGGGCTGAGCAGCGCGAGGCTGCGCAGGTCAGGCAAGGATTTTTGCAGTTTGCGAAACAGCGCCTGCTGTTCGTCGGCGCTTTGCGGTTGTTCGACGATCGGTAGCAGGTTGAGGGCGATCTGGGCGTTCAGCGCCATGTTCAGGCTGACTTGCGAGGCCAGATCGGCGGTGTAGTCGATGGTGTACTGACGCTGGTGTTTTTGGGCATCACGAAGCTGATCCAGCAACTGCCAGAACAGCAGTGCGAGCAACAACAGGACGAGCGCCGCCAGCGCGCCCTTCAAGGATCCACGCAGGGGTGAGCCGGTCGCAGGATTGAGTGCGCTCACGGAAGATGGGGGAGTGACATTAGACAAACTGTAATCCTGCGGTTTGGCTGGACTGGCGCGACGTGCACTATAAGCCGGACGCCCGAAGGGCGGCTAGCATGCCTTGAGTTGTGGCAAAGTGCCAGTCCCGCTCGGCTGGACTGCCTTCCGTCAATCAGGTAGCTTTGCCGGTTACGCGGGAGCGTTCCAGCTCCTAGAATCAGGCTTTTTCAGCGCGCACGCATTGATACCCCTCAATCGGACGACGCGCACGGCCTGGCCGGGCATCGCCCGCGCCCCAATCATTCATCGTTCACTGACCCTAGGTTCTCCATGGCTCAATACGTATTCACCATGCATCGGCTGGGTAAAGTTGTTCCGCCGAAGCGGGAAATCCTGAAAAACATTTCGCTGTCGTTCTTCCCGGGCGCCAAGATTGGCGTACTCGGCCTCAACGGTTCGGGTAAATCCACGCTGTTGAAAATCATGGCGGGCGTCGACACCGAGTTCGAAGGCGAAGCCCGTCCGATGCCGGACCTGAACATCGGCTACCTGCCGCAAGAACCGATCCTGGACCCGACCAAGACCGTGCGTGAAGTGGTCGAGGAAGCGGTCAGCGTGATCAAGAACGCCCAGGCGCGCCTGGACGAGGTCTACGCGGCTTACGCTGATGAAGATGCCGACTTCGACAAACTGGCCGCCGAACAGGCCAAGCTCGAAGCCATCCTGCAAGCCAGCGATGGTCACAACCTGGATCGCCAACTGGAAGTCGCCGCCGATGCGCTGCGTCTGCCGGCCTGGGATGCCAAGGTCGAATTCCTGTCCGGTGGTGAGAAGCGTCGTGTGGCCCTGTGCCGCCTGCTGCTGTCCGCACCCGACATGCTGCTGCTCGACGAACCCACCAACCACCTGGACGCCGATTCCGTCGCCTGGCTGGAGCACTTCCTGCACGATTTCCCGGGCACTGTGGTAGCGATCACGCACGACCGTTACTTCCTGGACAACGTTGCCGGCTGGATCCTCGAGCTCGACCGCGGCGCCGGTATCCCGTACGAGGGCAACTATTCGGGTTGGCTTGAAGCCAAGTCCGATCGTCTGGCTGCCGAATCCAAGCAGCAGTCGGCTCACGAAAAAGCCATGAAGGAAGAACTGGAGTGGGTGCGCAAAGGCGCCAAGGCCCGCCAGTCCAAATCCAAGGCTCGTCTGCAACGCTTCGAAGAAATGCAATCGCAGGAATTCCAGAAGCGCAGCGAAACCAACGAGATCTACATCCCGGCCGGTCCACGCCTGGGCGACAAGGTCATCGAATTCAAGAACGTTTCCAAGGGGTATGGCGATCGCGTGCTGATCGACAACCTGTCGTTCTCCATGCCTAAAGGCGCCATCGTTGGCGTGATCGGCGGTAACGGTGCCGGTAAATCGACCCTGTTCCGTATGTTGATGGGCAAGGAAACACCGGATTCGGGCAGCATTGAAGTCGGCGAAACCGTGCAACTGGCGTGCGTCGATCAGAGCCGCGAAGACCTGGACGGCAGCAAGACTGTGTTCCAGCAAATCTCCGACGGTTCCGATCAGATCCGCATCGGCAACTACGAGATCCCGTCGCGCACCTACGTCGGTCGCTTCAACTTCAAGGGCGGCGATCAGCAGAAGTTCGTCAAGGACTTGTCCGGCGGTGAGCGCGGTCGCTTGCACCTGGCCCTGACCCTGAAAGAGGGCGGCAACGTCCTGCTGCTCGACGAACCGTCCAACGACCTCGACGTTGAAACCCTGCGTTCCCTGGAAGAAGCCCTGCTGGACTTCCCGGGCGCTGCCATTGTGATCTCTCACGATCGGTGGTTCCTTGACCGCGTCGCGACTCACATCCTGGCGTACGAAGACGACTCGCAAGCGGTGTTCTTCGAAGGCAACTACACCGAGTACGAAGCCGATCGCAAGAAACGCCTCGGCGAAGCGGCTTCCCAGCCGCACCGCGTCCGGCACAAAAAACTGGCCTGATTTCAGGTTGGTTGTATGAAAAAACGGAGCCTTCGGGGCTCCGTTTTTTTTTGTCTTTCAGATAGACCGAGGTGCGACATTCGCGAGCAAGCCCGCTCCCACATGGGATTTATCCAGGCGGAAAATCTTTAATCCAATGGAGATCTACTGTGGGAGCGAGCTTGCTCGCGATGGCGATTCCCAAATCAGTGCAAACCGGGATCTGATAATCCCTAATCGGGTGCAATAAAGAGCTTTTCAGGTGCGTATTTATATCAAGCGCACCATTTAATTTCATAATTGCGACATTTTGTTCTGTCATGGTGCGCAATCAGTTTGCTAAAGTCCGGCCCAATCTGTTCCAACGACAATAAATTTGCCGAGACTTTTCCATGATCGAATCCGTTGAATCCTTCCTTGCCCGCCTGAAAAAACGCGACCCCGATCAGCCTGAATTCCACCAGGCTGTGGAAGAGGTGCTGCGTAGCCTGTGGCCGTTTCTTGAAGCCCATCCGCACTATCTGACATCCGGTATTCTGGAGCGGATGTGCGAACCGGAGCGGGCGGTCGTTTTCAGGGTTTCCTGGGTCGACGATCAAGGCAAAGTGCAGGTCAACCGCGGATTCCGCATCCAGATGAACAGCGCCATCGGTCCGTACAAGGGTGGGCTGCGTTTCCATCCTTCGGTGAACCTTGGCGTGTTGAAGTTCCTTGCCTTCGAGCAGACCTTCAAAAACTCGCTGACGTCGTTGCCGATGGGCGGTGGCAAGGGTGGTTCGGATTTCGATCCCAAAGGCAAAAGCGACGCTGAAGTCATGCGGTTCTGCCAGGCCTTCATGAGCGAGTTGTACCGTCACATCGGTGCAGACGTTGACGTTCCGGCCGGTGATATCGGCGTCGGTGCTCGGGAGATCGGTTTCCTGTTCGGCCAGTACAAGCGCCTGAGCAACCAGTTCACCAGCGTGTTGACCGGCAAGGGCCCGAGCTATGGCGGCAGCCTGATTCGCCCGGAAGCCACCGGTTTCGGCTGTGTGTACTTCGCTGAAGAAATGCTCAAGCGCAGCGGTGAAACCGTCGAAGGCAAGCGCGTGGCCATCTCCGGTTCCGGCAACGTTGCGCAATACGCGGCGCGCAAAGTCATGGACCTGGGCGGCAAAGTGATTTCGTTGTCCGACTCCGAAGGCACGCTGTACTGCGAAAGCGGTTTGACCGAAGAGCAATGGCTGGCGGTGCTGGAGCTGAAAAACGTCCAGCGCGGGCGCATCAGTGAACTGGCCGGCCGTTTTGGCCTGGAGTTCAAGGCCGGCCAGCACCCATGGGCGCTGAGTTGCGACATCGCGCTGCCTTGCGCGACACAAAACGAACTGGATGTCGAAGCAGCTCGCACGTTGCTGCGCAATGGCTGCATCTGCGTGGCGGAAGGCGCGAACATGCCGACCACCCTTGAAGCGGTAGACCTGTTTATCGAGGCGGGGATTCTGTTCGCGCCGGGCAAGGCGTCCAACGCCGGTGGCGTCGCGGTGAGCGGGCTGGAGATGTCGCAGAACGCCATGCGCCTGCTGTGGACCGGTGGTGAAGTGGACAGCAAACTCCACGCGATCATGCAGTCGATCCACCACGCTTGCGTGCATTACGGCGAAGAGAATGGCCGGATCAACTACGTCAAAGGCGCGAACATCGCCGGCTTCGTCAAAGTTGCCGACGCGATGCTCGCCCAGGGCGTGGTTTAAGCCGGTTCGATACGGATGATCTCGATCACCTGATCGCCCGCCGGACGTTGCCACAGCACCTCGTCGCCGAGTTGCGCCCCGAGCAGCGCCCGGCCCAGCGGTGAACCCCAGTTGATCAGGCCCGCAGACGCGTTGGCCTGGTCTTCACCGACCAGTTGCACGGTTTGCTCGGTGCTGTGTTCGTCGGCGAAGGTCACGCGGCTGCCGATCTGCACTTTTTGCGTTGAGTTGGCGGCGGTCACGACCTGAGCGCTTTGCAGGCGCTGGTTAAAATACCGCAAATCGCGTTCAAGGTCCGCCAGGCGCTGCTTGTCGGCGTGCTCACCTTTGGCCGATTGCTCGCTGTGCAGGTGTTGTAATTCGGCGACTTTCACCTGCAACTGGGCCAGTCCCGTGGGCGTGACGTAATTGGGCTGTGCGCTGACTTGCCGTTCGACAGGCTGATCGGCTTGCGCGGCGGCGTTATCTTCATTGACGAAGGCACGACTCATGGTTTTCTCCCGTTATAGGGTTTGGGCCATGGTCGCAGGCTTTTAGTTTCGACAGATATCTGTGGGCGACTTATTGCGAGCGAAAAGCACGAGCGGCGTCCTGATCCTTCTGCTGCTGCCAGGCTTTGTCCCGGTCGTCCCAATGGTGGCTGCGATAATCCTCACGGTCCTCGCTTTCGCGCATTGCCTGACACTGACGGAAGCCATCGCTCCAGCCCTCGGCGTATTGCTTGTCCTTGAGGTAACGCGGAACGTTTTTACGAAACTCTCCGGTGATTGCCCCCGCCGCCTGCCGGCCACTGCTGCACCCGTCATCGAAGCCATCGGCGAATGCCGGTGGATAACCCTTGGCGATCAAATCCTCGTGGGTCGTCTGGCAACCCGCGATCAACATCAGCAAACCCACCACACCCACGCAACGCCACATCTCAGACTCCCAGGCCGTCAACGGCCTATGGGAGAAGTCTAGGAGTGGATTCGTGAGGTGTTTGTAGAAGGTCTGTGAAAAAACCATTCAACACCTCAGTACAACTGTGGGAGCGAGCCTGCTCGCGAAGGCGGTGGATCAGCCAACATTGATGTCGACTGATACTCCTCATTCGCGAGCAGGCTCGCTCCCACATGGGAATTGCGGTGTTTTCGAGCTAGTAGTGATACCACTTCACCTCAAGCATCACTTCGTTCTCGGGCGAAGCCAGGTGGCTGAATTCGCGCTGGGCACTCAGGCGCAAACCCAGGTTGCGCGATAATTCCCACTGCTGGTTCAGACTCACGCTACGGCGCACTTCGCCGTTGGTGAAGAAGTCGCCCTTGGCTTCCAGGCTGAAGTTGCCCAGCGGGTTTTTCCACAGCACGCCGCTGTTGAAGCCTGCTGCCGGGGCGATGAAGCCGGCGAAGTCGTTGTTGTGCTCAACGCGCACGGTGCCCAAAGCAAAGCCAAGCATGTCGTCGCCCAGTTGCCAGGTCCCGCCGCCACCGCCATTGACGTGGCTGACCAGGGTTTCGTCGTCATGCTTGCCCGGCACGCGCTCCAGGCCGCCGGTGACTTGCCACGAGAGTGGTTGCAGCAATTCATTGCGCGGGGTCAGGGAGCGGATGGTCGCCAGGTCCAATTGCTGCAACTGCCAGTGATTGCCTTCGTACTGGCGCAGTTTCATTTGCAGGATTTCAATCTGCGCGCCGAGGGGGAAGCTTTCGGCGTTGTCGTTGAGGTCGTGATACGCCATGCGCAAGCCATACTCGCCAAACGCCTTGTCGCCCCGAGTGCCGATGCCGGCCTGCCAGGTGCGCGATTCATGGCCGTCCTCGGGCAAGCCGGGTTGCGGGATGTCCAGTTCCGGTGCCGGGTTCTGGTTGATCGCCCGCAGCAATTCAAAACTGCGCTGCGCCCGTTGCGGATCGCGTTCCTGGCCGTTGGCGCGGTAGCGCTCCAGGCGATAGGCCGCGTCGATGATCAGCGCCTGACGGTCCTTGGGTTGAGCCTTGAACGCCGGCTCTTGCAGTTGCTTCTGGTCGGCGCTGACTTTCAGCACCCATTCCTCTTCTTCATGGGTCAACGGCTCGGCGCGGCTCAGCAGTTCACGTTCGCGAGACGGTCGATACTGAATGGACTCCACCAGTCCGGCTTCTTTCACCGCTTTGACGGTGTCCGTAGGAATCGCGGTCAGCGGGAACTGTTCGGTCAATCGCAGGCTCGGGCGGGCGACTTGCAGCAATTCCAGCAGACGATAAGAGCAGTTTTCATCGAAGAAAAAATAATCGAACTGGATCTGCTTGAGCTCCCAGACGTGCTCGACCATGCGCTCGGTTTCTGCCTGGGTCAGATTGAGGCGGTATTCCCACAGATCGCGGTTCTCGAGACTGCGGTACTCCGAGAGTTTTTCTTGATACGGCACCAGCGCAAACAAGCCGGGATAGCCGCCCATCAAGCCTTTCCAGGCATACAGGATGCTGTTGTCCGAGCCTTCGATGTACGCGCCAAAGTTGATTGCATAACTGAGCAGGGCAGTTTGATCGCTCTGCACATTGGCCTGGTCGATGCGCAGCAATGTGTGGCCGAACATCGATGACGGACTGTTCAGATACGCCGCCGGGAAAATCATCACCGCACTGTGGGGCGAAACATCCTTGAACCATTGCTTGAATTCACTGCAGTCCAGTGTCGGCAAATCGTTCAACTTGAGCTGCGCCTTCAGCCAACGGGTGCGGGCCGGGTAGACGCATTGCGCATGCTTTTCACCGGCACTCGCCGGGGCGTACAGCGCTTGCACGGTCGCCGCCAGTTCACGGTCAGGATGTTCATTGCCATCGGCGGCGAGGAAGAATTTTTTGTCGCTGACATAGCTGCGCCAGCCGCCGAGTTTGGCGGTTTCGTAGTGACCCAGGGAAATCCAGAAGGGGTCATTGGCCAATTGCTGCAAACGTTGATTGTCGATTTTGGGCGTGGCAGACAGCGGGGCGCAGACACAGAGCGCCAGCCAGACAAGGCGTTTGAGCATAGTGAGCAACTTAAGTCGAAAGGAACAAAAACCCAAAGGGGCAGGCCAAAAGGGCCAGGTTCAAAAAATAAAACCCGCTCCGAGAAGGAGCGGGCATGTCGAGCTTAAGCTTGCGTAGCGTACTTGGCCAGACGAGGATCGCTCTTCAGAACGGCCAGGGTGTTGGTATGCACGTCGTCAGCGGTCACGTCAGCCTTGCTGAAGATCTGCTGGAAGTGCTCATGAGTGACGGCGGCGAAATGCGCACGGTCTTCCGGCGCCACGCCCAGTACCACGGCGTAAGTGGTCAGCGCTTCGCCCTGACCTTTTGCCATGTCTTCAGAGAGCTCGTTCATCATGCCATTCATGGCAATCCAGGATTTGCCGCCATAGGTCAGCGACGCATTAGTCGAGCAACCGTTGGTACCCGAGGTCATACCGAACGTTGCGTTGCCGGAAGTGCCGTTGGTGGTGGATGCCAGGAAGTGAGCCGGGGTGCCACGCTGACCTTCGAACAGCATGTTGCCCCAACCGCAGTCCGGGCCGCCTGGCGCCTGAGCCATGGCGTTGATGGATACAGCGGTGAAGAGAGTACCGAGAAGAATCCGTTTCATAGCTTTGTTCTCTTTATGTGCATACCAATGGACAGGGGTCTGGCCCGATCTGGCGCCAGTGGGCCGGTTATTGTTCCAGCCGCGCAGTTTGGAGTTTAGGCACGTTCCGCAGGTTCCGTGATTTTTTGCGAAACATTCGTTGAAAACATTGATTTAGGCCCGTCCCGCCTGGAGATGCCGCTTTGTCTATGCTTTGGCTAGAGGCGCGCCTTGCAAGTGAGGTATGGGCAGCGCCAGAATGCCGCTATCTGCCCCGCCTGATGTAAGGAAGCCCGATGCCTGATCCTGTTGCTGCCAGCTTGCGTCTAGCGCCCGAAGCGCTGACCCGTCCGTTTTCCGCTGAACAGTTCAGCTTCTCTACCACCAATGATTTGGAGCCCTTCCGCGGTGTGCTTGGCCAGGAACGTGCGGTCGAAGCCTTGCAGTTCGGTGTGGCAATGCCACGCCCCGGTTACAACGTATTCGTCATGGGCGAGCCCGGCACCGGCCGGTTTTCGTTCGTCAAACGCTACCTGAAAGCCGAAGGCAAACGCCTGCAGACCCCGGCGGACTGGGTCTACGTCAACAATTTCGATGATCCTCGCGAACCTCGCGCGCTGGAGTTGCCGTCGGGCACCGCTGGCGCCTTTATCGAAGACATCAACGGCTTGATCGACAACCTGCTGGCGACTTTCCCGGCCGTGTTCGAGCACCCGTCCTATCAGCAGAAGAAAAGCGCCATCGACCGCGCCTTCAACCAGCGTTACGACAAGGCGCTGGACGTGATCGAGCGCCTGGCGCTGGAGAAGGACGTTGCGCTGTACCGCGACAGTACCAATATCGCCTTTACGCCGATGAGCGAAGGCAAGGCCGTGGACGAAGCCGAATTTGCCCAGTTGCCGGAAGCCGATCGCGAGCGTTTTCACGACGACATTTCGTGGCTGGAAGAGCGGCTGAACGAAGAACTCGCCAGCCTGCCGCAATGGAAGCGTGAGTCGAGCAATCTACTGCGCCAGCTCAACGAAGAAACCATCACCCTGGCCTTGCAGCCATTGCTTTCTCCGTTGTCCGAGAAGTATGCGGAAAACGCGGCGGTCTGCGGTTACCTGCAAGCCATGCAGGTGTACCTGCTCAAGACCGTGGTCGAGCAACTGGTGGACGACAGCAAGACCGACGCCATCGCCCGCAAGCTGCTGGAAGAGCAATACGCGCCGAGCCTGGTGGTCGGTCATCCGTTCAGCGGCGGTGCGCCAGTGGTCTTCGAGCCGCACCCGACTTACGAAAACCTGTTCGGCCGCATCGAGTACACCACCGATCAGGGCGCGCTCTACACCACGTATCGACAGTTGCGTCCGGGTGCGCTGCACCGCGCCAACGGCGGCTTCCTGATTCTCGAAGCGGAAAAAATGCTCAGCGAGCCGTTTGTGTGGGATGCACTCAAACGCGCGCTGCAATCGCGCAAATTGAAAATGGAATCGCCGCTGGGCGAGATGGGCCGTTTCGCCACCGTGACCCTGACTCCGCAACACATTCCGTTGCAGGTCAAAGTGGTCATCATCGGCGCCCGACAGCTCTACTACACGCTGCAGGACCTCGATCCGGACTTCCAGGAGATGTTCCGCGTCCTGGTGGACTTCGACGAAGACATTCCGATGGTCGACGAAAGCCTGGAGCAGTTCGCCCAGTTACTTAAAACCCGCACCTCCGAAGAAGGCATGGCGCCGCTGACCGCTGATGCGGTGGCACGCCTGGCGACTTACAGTGCTCGCCTGGCTGAGCACCAGGGGCGTTTGTCGGCGCGGATCGGTGATCTGTTCCAACTGGTCAGCGAGGCGGATTTCATTCGCCAACTGGCCAGTGATGAAATGACCGACGCCGGGCACATCGAACGTGCGCTCAAGGCCAAGGCCACGCGTACCGGGCGCGTCTCGGCGCGGATTCTCGATGACATGCTGGCCGGGATCATCCTGATCGACACGGACGGCGCGGCGGTGGGCAAATGCAACGGGCTGACAGTGCTGGAGGTCGGCGACTCGGCGTTCGGTGTGCCGGCGCGGATTTCCGCCACGGTCTATCCGGGCGGTAGCGGCATCGTCGACATCGAGCGCGAGGTCAACCTCGGTCAGCCCATTCACTCCAAAGGCGTGATGATTCTCACCGGGTACCTGGGCAGCCGTTACGCCCAGGAATTCCCGCTGGCGATTTCCGCGAGTATCGCCCTGGAACAATCCTACGGTTACGTCGATGGTGACAGTGCATCGCTGGGCGAGGCTTGCACCTTGATTTCGGCGTTGTCGAAAACCCCGCTCAAGCAGTGTTTTGCGATCACCGGCTCGATCAACCAGTTCGGTGAAGTGCAGGCGGTGGGTGGGGTCAACGAGAAGATCGAAGGCTTCTTCCGGCTCTGCGAAGCCCGCGGACTGACCGGTGAGCAGGGCGCAATCATTCCCCACGCCAACGTTGCCACGCTGATGCTCGACGAGAAAGTGCTGACGGCGGTGCGTGCGGGGCAGTTCCACGTCTACGCCGTGCGCCAGGCTGATGAAGCCCTGAGCCTGTTGGTCGGCGAGCCGGCCGGTGCGCCGGATGCCGATGGCCAGTTCCCAGAAGGCAGCGTTAACGCGCGGGTGGTGGAACGCTTGCGGGTCATCGCAGAAATGATCAGCGAAGAAGACCTCAAGGAAGCCGAGAAAGAAGCTGCACAGGAAGCACTGGTCGAGGCCAAGCCGGCCTGACCGATCTGAAGGATCACACCGATCCATTGTGGGAGCGAGCCTGCTCGCGATGAGGCACTGCCATCCAACACATGTGTTGGCCGGAAGTCCGCTATCGCGAGCAGGCTCGCTCCCACACTTGTATTAAGTGAACGCTGAAAAAAGTGCCATCACTCTGGCGTCAATATTCACACAATGACCATTCGGCGCCTTCTGGTCTAACTTGACGTGCTAGTCAGACTTTTCCTCTATTCTCAGGTCAAGGATATCGACAGTAATCACTGGATCGAGACAGCCCTCCCGTGGGGGCTGAACACCGGATCTACCGAGGGTCGCCGCCATGTCGCGCAACCTCTGCCTCACCCGTCAATGCCTGGGCCTTGTGACCCGTATCGAGTGTGCCATCCGCCCATTGGCGGGGGATACGGGCATGTGGACCTTACTCTTCGCTGCTGGAATGGCCGGCGAACAACCTTCTGCCATCAAAGCCCAGGGCCCGTTTCATGGTCCTTTTGTGGCTGAGTCGATCCTCGACACCATTGTTGAAAGTCTCACCCTGCACGGCTATGAGCTGGCCGATGATCCGCAAATCTGGTGCCTGCACCTGCAAGCCCAGCTGCGGGAAATCAATGGTGGCCGCTGCCGCAACCCTGGAGGTTTCGAGTTTCGGCCCGAGCACTGAACAGGCTATTGAGCAAGGCTGGACGTGTCCGCCTTGTCGAGTTTGACCTCGAAGCCATATTGCACGGTGGAGAGATCGGTTCGTTGATAGGTTTCCAGACGGGCAGGCTGCCCGTAGAAATAATGCACCCCCAATAATGCCGGGCCTTCTGCGCTCGCATCGTGGCTGACCGAAAGAATCTCCTTCAGATAATTGCCGCTGTCGTCCTTGGCGAAGAAACGCCAGTCCTGGGCGGGAAACTGTTTCAGATCAACCACCAGCGCATTGCCTTTGAGCGCCAGGCCTTTGGGCAACTGGTGGGCGTCGATGGTTTTCTTTTCGACGGTGGCGAGAAACAGCGGCATGGAGCCCACCGCATAAGCCGGAGTTTCTGGAAACAGGTTCAAGTCGTAGGTGATGGTGCCGCGCAAGGGATCGACCTGGTAAGCCTCTGGCGGCAATTCGATCGGCTCATCGCGTTTGCCGTTACCGTCCTCGGTAAAGAAGCTGACCGGGCTTTCGCCGGGGCTGAAGGAGGTGCCGAGCAGCTCATCATTGAAGCTTTTGGGGTGATCGAACTCGATACGCGCGGCGCTGGGGTCTTCGACCGACTGACTGATGCTGACGCTCTTTTTCAGTTGTTCCTCGCCAAGCGTGGCGCCCTTGAGCCAGATCGGGGCCTGGTCGTCGTACACCACCACTGGCAGCGTCAGCGGCTGGATGGTCTTTTGCGTGGTGTGTGGGTCGAAGCGAAGTACCGGCAGGTTCAGGTCCTTGCGGGTCACCGTGGCGGTTGAAAAGTCCAGTACGCTGACCTCAAGCGTTTCGATCGGCCCGTTGAAGTACACCTTGGAATACTGGTGGCTCTGTTGCTTCTCAAAGGCGCGATGCTCTTCCTCGATCTGTTTCTCGAAGCTCTCGCTCCAGGCTTTCTGCTGTTGCATTTTCGCCAGTTGCTTTTGATAGAAGGCTATTTGTGCTGCCGTTTCGTTGATCGAGCCTGAGCGCGAGAGAAGTTGTCCGGTGCTGTCCTTGGCCTGGACGATCAGCGGGTTCAGCGGTGTTTCGCCGAGCTCGGGGGCCTGTGGCGCGCTGTTGTTGAATTCGATTTCGGCGTAGTTGTTTGCAAGGTTCAGCAGGGTGACGCTGAGGTTGTCGTTGGTGCGAGTCTGGCCAACGTCCTTTTTCGTCAGGTCGAAGCTGTAGAGCCGGCGCGGCGCGATCACTTCCACCTTGCCTTGCAGGCTCACCGGTTGTGGCTGGTTCTTGTTTTCGACATCCAGACCATCGATGAAGGGGTAGGTCACCGTCAGGTCGTCGGGGTTGGTCAGGTTTGAGCTCGATGGGCTCAGTTGAATTCCAGGATCGGTTTCAGACCATTCCGGCTGAAACGGGATGACGCGTTTGTTGCTCAGAGTCACCGACTGCCATTCAAGACTATGGGGAAAGAGAAACGCGGCCGGAATGTTGAAGTTGAAGGGGAACACCGGTTGCAGGTCGGTCAGATAGTCAGAACTGGAATCTTTGTACAGCACGAACAGACCGTTGATGTACGTGTCGACCAAGGCTTGTGGGGTGGGGTAGTGCTTGAGGACGGCGAGGGCGTCCTCGCCATATTCTGTTTCCACCGGTTTGCTGTCGAGCTTGAGTTGCGCACGCTCGAGCAACAACAGTGAGCCGCCGAGTTCAGCCACGGCTTCCTTGAGTTTTGGGTCCTGAATCGCATCCAGAGACTTCTCGAACTGTGCAGTCTTTTCCTCGAGGCTGACCTGGCGCTTCTCATCGCTGGGTGAGCAAGCGCTCATCAGCAAAGCCAGGCAAATTCCGGCGCTCGTTAAAGGCAATCGCACATCCATTTCCCGTCTTCCTGTCCGATGTCGCTGAGCTGTCAATGCTTTGGACACTAGCAGAAAAACCTTGTCACACACGCGCAGGTTGCGGATTTCCCGATGGTTTCCGGCTGCTTCTGGGTATAGACAGGTGGCTGGTATACTCGCGGACATTTCCAGTCCAATGTGTGAGATTTAATGGAACGCTTTATCGAAAATGCAATGTACGCCAGCCGCTGGCTGCTGGCGCCGATCTACTTCGGTCTCTCCCTTGGGCTGCTGGCCCTGGCGCTGAAATTCTTCCAGGAAGTCTTCCACGTCATCCCTAACGTGTTCTCGATGGCCGAGTCGGATCTGATTCTGGTGCTGCTGTCACTGATCGACATGGCGCTGGTAGGCGGTTTGCTGGTGATGGTGATGATTTCCGGTTACGAGAACTTCGTTTCCCAACTGGATATCGATGACGACAAGGAAAAGCTCAACTGGCTGGGCACCATGGATTCCTCTTCATTGAAGATGAAGGTGGCCGCTTCCATCGTGGCCATTTCGTCCATCCACCTGCTGCGCATTTTCATGGACGCCAAGAACGTCGATCCCGAGCATTTGAAGTGGTACGTCATCATCCACATGACCTTCGTGATTTCGGCGTTTGCCATGGGTTATCTGGATAAGCTGACCAAGCACTGATCGTTTTATCGCTATACCCAACCGCCCGTCTGTTGCGAAACAGACGGGCGGTGTCGTTTGTGGCTTGTACTTTGATGCGCCGAGGCCTATGCCTGTAAGGATCTTGGCTCGCCACTGTGTGAGGTGTGTTCATGAACCTGCAAGAGTTGAATGCCTATGCCATCGCCGGGAAGGTTGATGAGCTCAACCTGATCTCGATGGAAGGCGGGATCTACCTGTTGGAAGCGCGGATGCATGGCGCGGCGTATCCATTGAGTGATGCCCGCGGCCAGACGTTTCATCTGCGTTCGGTCGAGCATGCGCGTGAATTGCTTCATTCCTTCCCCAACTTGCCATTCAACCTTGTGCACACCTCGGTTCATGATGAAATGTGCGGGCTGGGGGGCAGCACCGAAGAGAGTCTGAAGGTCCCGATCGGGTGTCAGCACTGACGCCCCTCATCAACACAATGGCATCTGTGCTAGTCTGCTGGCCCTTTTGGTTCCGGGCGCTCCGGGGCGCGCTGTGTACGCACGGCAAGTTCCAGGGCTGTCCGCACAGCGGAGCAGTGTCATGTCCGAAGTAAATCTGTCCACCGACGAAACCCGCGTCAGCTACGGTATTGGCCGTCAGCTGGGCGATCAACTGCGCGACAACCCGCCACCGGGCGTTAGCCTGGACGCGATCCTGGCAGGTCTGACCGACGCTTTCGCCGGCAAGGAAAGCCGTGTGGGTCAGGAAGAAATGTCCGCGAGCTTCAAAGTCATTCGCGAAATCATGCAAGCTGAAGCAGCTGCCAAAGCTGAAGCCGCTGCTGGCGAAGGCCTGGCATTCCTGGCTGAAAACGCCAAGCGTGACGGCATCACCACCCTGGCTTCCGGCCTGCAATTCGAAGTGCTGACTCAAGGTGAAGGCGCCAAGCCAACCCGTGAACATCAAGTGCGCACTCACTACCACGGCACTCTGATCGACGGCACTGTGTTCGACAGCTCCTACGATCGTGGTCAGCCTGCAGAATTCCCGGTTGGCGGCGTGATCGCTGGCTGGACCGAAGCCCTGCAACTGATGAACGCCGGCAGCAAATGGCGTCTGTACGTGCCGAGCGAACTGGCTTACGGCGCTCAAGGCGTTGGCAGCATTCCGCCGCACAGCGTACTGGTATTCGACGTCGAACTGCTCGACGTTCTGTAAGACCTGGCCCGATGCTACGTCGGGCTAATGTGGGAGCGAGCTTGCTCGCGATAGCGGCTTATCAGTTGACAGAGATGTTGAATGCTAGCCAGTCATCGCGAGCAAGCTCGCTCCCACAGTTTTTTGCGGCGTCTCATATTTCGATCTTGTGGTGCAGTTCGCTTGTCGGGCGCAATGCCCGGGCATAGCAGAACAGAAACAGATTGCGCACCAGTTCCTTGAGCACCACCGGCTCGCTGGAACTCAAGCCGTTGACGTCCAGATCGCCCTGATCCTGCAGCTCGTTCAAGGCTTCTTCTTCAAGCACCGCACAGACTTCCCCGGTTTCCCGATGCAGGATCCTGAGGTAAGGGTGTGGGCGGTCCAGCCAGGCATCGATCAAATAAGTCATGGGTCTCATCTCCATTGATTGGGTTTCAATGAGAATAATTCTTATTCATCAAATAGCAAGGACCTATTGGCAGTTTGTGTTTTTTTAAGGGTAAAGGTTGCGTAAGGTCAAAACGGCTGGCGTTTGGCTATTGCGAGGGATTGTTGGGCGAAGCGGGGAGGATGAAGCACCATCCCACGCAGGACGCGGGATGGAATACAGCAGGCTCAGACTTTTCTGACGAACTCGGATTTGAGCTTCATCGGGCCGATGCCGTCGATCTTGCAGTCGATGTCGTGATCACCATCGCACAGGCGGATGTTCTTGACCTTGGTGCCGACCTTGACCACCAGCGACGTGCCTTTGACCTTGAGGTCCTTGATCACGGTGATGGTGTCGCCGTCCTGCAGGACGTTGCCGACCGAATCCTTTTTCACGGTGTCATCGGACACTGCTTCGGCTTCGCCGCTGGCGGACCACTCGTGGGCGCACTCAGGGCAGATCAGCTGGGCGCCGTCTTCGTAGGTGTATTCGGAATTGCATTTTGGGCAGGGTGGCAACGTGCTCACTAAAGCTCCTTGGATTGAGGATCGCTAAAAGTCGCACATTATATAGGGTTTTAGGCGGAGGAGGGGTGACAGCGAAAGATCGCAGCCCCTAAGGAGCTGCCGCAGGCTGCGATCTTTTGATCTTGCTGTAAAAATCAGTGCGTGCGGGCGACCGCAAACTCACTCAATTCGACCAGTGCATCGCGGTATTCGCTGGCAGGCAGCGCGTCGAGGCATTTGATCGCGCGGGCCACGTAATCACGGGCCAGTTGCGCGGTGTAATCCAGCGAACCTGAGGCTTCCACGGCTTCGCGGATGCTTTCCAGGTCTTCGATGCCGCCTTTCTGAATCGCCTTGCGCACCAGTGCAGCCTGCTCCGGCGTGCCTTCGCGCATGGTGTAGATCAGCGGCAGGGTCGGTTTGCCTTCAGCCAGATCGTCACCGACGTTCTTGCCCAGGGTCTCGGCGTCGCCTTTGTAGTCCAGCAGGTCGTCAACCAATTGGAACGCCACGCCCAGATGATCGCCGAATGTACGCAGGGCTTCTGACTGTTCCGATGTCGCTTCGCAGAGCGCTGCAGCACTGTGGGTTGATGCTTCGAAGAGCATCGCGGTCTTGCCGCGGATGACTTCCATGTAGGTTTCTTCGGTGGTGCTGGCGTCACGAACCTTGGACAGCTGCAACACTTCGCCTTCGGCGATGATGCGCGTGGCTTGCGAAAGGATTTTCATCACCGGCATGGAGCCCAGTTCGACCATCATTTCGAAGGACCGCGAATACAGGAAGTCACCCACCAGCACGCTAGGGGCGTTGCCCCACATGGCGTTGGCCGTCGAGCGGCCACGGCGCATGCCGGACATGTCGACCACGTCGTCATGTAGCAGGGTGGCGGTGTGCAGGAACTCGATGGTTGCGGCCAGCAGGCGCAGGTCATCGCCTTCGCGACCCAGAGCCTTGCCACACAGCAACACTAATAGAGGGCGCAGGCGTTTACCGCCAGCCGAGGTAATGTAATCGCCGATTTTCGATACCAGCGGCACTCGGGAAGTCAGCTGCTTCTTGATGATGCCGTCGACGGCGCTAAAATCGTCCGCCACCGCGCGGTAGAAAGCTTGGGGTTGCATCAGCGACAGTTGCTCCAGAAGGGTTGCGCGGCATGCTAGGACCCACGTCGGCAGGTGTCAAGGTACGATGGACGGCCTCTTGCATCGCCCCGGCAGCTTGCGTACAATCGCGCACCCTGAACTTCCTGGGCAGCACCTGCCTTACGCAATTGCAAACAGGCCTTCCAGCCCAATGCAGCCATGCCAGCCAATACCTCTTCTTATAAAGAGCTGGGTGAGCAGGATTATCGGAGAAATACCATGTCGTACGCAGTAATTGTTACTGGTGGCAAGCAATACAAGGTCGCCCCAGGTGAATACCTGAAGATCGAAAAACTGGAAATCGCTACCGGCGAATCCGTTACTTTTGATCGCGTTCTGTTGGTCGCCAATGGCGATGACGTGAACATCGGCGCTCCAGTTGTTGCTGGCGCTACCGTTGTGGCTGAAGTGATCTCCCAAGGTCGTCACGATAAAGTCCGCATCATCAAGTTCCGTCGTCGTAAGCACCACATGAAGCGTATGGGCCACCGCCAGTGGTACACCGAGATCAAAATCACCGGTATTCAGGCTTAATTTCAGCCTAATTCCTCACTAGGAGAATTGACTCATGGCACACAAAAAAGCTGGTGGTAGTACCCGTAACGGTCGCGACTCAGAAGCCAAACGCCTTGGCGTGAAGATGTATGGCGGCCAGGTTATCATTCCGGGCAACATCATCGTGCGTCAGCGCGGCACCCAATTCCACGCCGGTTACGGTGTTGGCATGGGTAAAGATCACACTCTGTTCGCTAAAATCGACGGCGTGATCAAGTTTGAAGTAAAAGGCGCTTTCAACCGCCGTTACGTGAGCATTGTCCCGAAGACTGAAGTCGTCGCGGCATAATTACGTAGTTGCTGGAAAAGCCCTGTCTCGCGACGGGGCTTTTTCGTTTGTGGGGTGAGTCTCTTGCAAAGCTGTTTGTGATGGGCTCCAGCGCTGGATTTGCGGTCGTTGATTGAGGTCGCTGCGCTCATTTTTGCAAGAGTCTTATGTCTTAGTGTTTTTCGGCTCGTCCGTATGACGAGAGGCGTTTTGTTATGAAGTTTGTTGATGAAGTATCGATTCGAGTAAAGGCCGGCGACGGCGGCAACGGTTGCATGAGCTTCCGTCGCGAAAAATTCATTGAAAACGGCGGCCCGAACGGCGGTGACGGTGGTGATGGCGGCTCGGTCTACATGATCGCCGACGAAAACCTCAACACCCTGGTGGACTACCGTTACACCCGGCACTTTGATGCCGAGCGTGGTTCCAACGGCGGCAGTACTGACTGCACCGGCAAGAAAGGTGAAGAGCTGGTCCTGCGCGTTCCGGTCGGCACCACTGTCATCGACTCCGCTACTCAGGAAGTGATTGGCGACCTGACCAAGGCCGGTCAGCGTTTGTTGGTTGCTCACGGCGGCTGGCACGGTTTGGGTAACACCCGATTCAAGTCCAGTACCAACCGTGCTCCGCGTCAGACCACTCCGGGCAAGCCGGGTGAGGCGCGTGATCTGAAGCTGGAAATGAAAGTGTTGGCTGACGTCGGTCTGCTGGGCTTGCCGAACGCTGGTAAAAGTACCTTCATTCGTTCGGTATCGGCTGCCAAGCCGAAAGTCGCCGACTACCCGTTCACCACGCTGGTGCCGAACCTGGGTGTGGTCAGCGTCGATCGCTGGAAAAGCTTCGTGGTCGCGGACATTCCGGGCCTGATCGAAGGTGCTTCCGATGGCGCGGGCCTGGGGATTCGCTTCCTCAAGCACTTGTCGCGTACCCGTTTGCTCCTGCACCTCGTGGACATGGCGCCGCTCGATGACGCCAGCGCCCCGGATGCTGCTGAAGTGATCGTCAGCGAGCTGACCAAGTTCAGCCCGTCCCTGGCTGAGCGTGATCGTTGGTTGGTGCTGAACAAGTGCGACCAGATCCTCGAAGAAGAGCACGATGCTCGCGTCAAGGAAATCGTCGATCGCCTGGAATGGACCGGTCCGGTCTACGTGATCTCGGCTATTTCCAAGCTGGGCACCGAGCGTCTTTGCCACGACATCATGCGTTACATGGAAGACCGTGCTGATCGCCTGGCTAACGACCCGGTTTACAAAGAAGAGTTGGCCGAGCTCGATCGGAACATCGAAGACGAAGCCCGTGCTCAGCTGCAGGCCCTGGATGACCAGCGTGCCCTGCGCCGTAGCGGCGTGAAGTCGGTCCACGACATCGGCGACGATGATTGGGACGAAGAAGATGTGGATGACGAAGACGGTCCGGAAATCATTTACGTGCGTGACTGATTCGTTGCGATAAACTTAAACGCCGCTCACTAGAGCGGCGTTTTAGTATCTGGAAATCGATAGTTGGTCACGAATAACCACGAATAACGTTATGGGCAGTGCCAGGTCGCGCTGTCCTCAAGCTAAGGTTGAAGATGATGCGGAGCAAGGTGACAGGTGCGCAGCGTTGGGTCGTGAAGATCGGCAGCGCTTTGCTGACGGCGGACGGCAAGGGCCTGGATCGCGCGGCAATGGGTGTTTGGGTCGAGCAGATGGTGGCTTTGCATGAGGCTGGCGTCGAGCTGGTGCTGGTGTCCTCCGGGGCAGTGGCGGCCGGCATGAGTCGCTTGGGCTGGACCGTACGACCCAGTGCGATGCACGAGTTGCAGGCCGCTGCCGCCATCGGTCAGATGGGGTTGGTGCAGGCCTGGGAGTCGAGCTTTGCCGAGCATGGCCGGCATACCGCGCAGATTCTCCTGACCCACGACGACTTGTCCGACCGCAAGCGCTACCTGAACGCCCGCAGCACCTTGCGCGCGTTGGTCGAGCTGAAAGTTATTCCGGTGATCAACGAAAACGACACTGTGGTCACTGACGAAATCCGTTTCGGCGACAACGACACGCTCGCGGCGCTGGTGGCCAACCTGGTCGAGGCTGATCTGTTGGTGATCCTCACAGATCGCGATGGCATGTTCGACGCCGATCCGCGCAACAACCCTGACGCCAACCTGATTTACGAAGCGCGCGCTGACGATCCGGCGCTGGATGCGGTGGCGGGCGGTACGGGTGGTGCGCTGGGTCGTGGTGGCATGCAGACCAAATTGCGTGCTGCGCGGCTGGCGGCTCGCTCCGGTGCGCATACCATCATCGTTGGTGGGCGTATTGACCGTGTGCTGGATCGCCTCAAGGCGGGCGAGCGCATCGGCACCTTGCTGTCGCCTGAGCGTGGCCTGTTGGCGGCGCGCAAGCAATGGCTGGCCGGGCACCTGCAAACCCGCGGCACGCTTGTGCTGGATGCCGGTGCGGTGACTGCGCTGTCCAAAGGCAACAAAAGTTTGCTGCCAGTGGGTGTCAAACTGGTCCAGGGCAGCTTCCGTCGTGGCGAGATGGTGGTTTGCGTGGCGCCGGACGGTCGTGAAATCGCCCGAGGCCTGGCCAACTACAGCGCGCTGGAAGCACAAAAAATCATTGGTCAGTCGTCTGAGGCGATTGTCGGTCTGTTGGGTTACATGGCGGAGCCGGAACTGGTTCATCGCGATAACCTGATCCTGGTCTGAAGGAATACCTGAATGCGCGTGGCAAAAGGATTGTTGGGTCTGCTGTTGGCGATGCCGCTGCTGGCCTCGGCCGAGGAGATTGGTCAGGTGTCGACGGTGTTCAAGTTTGTCGGTCCGAACGACCGCATCGTCGTCGAAGCGTTTGATGATCCAAAGGTTGAGGGCGTGACCTGCTACCTGTCGCGGGCCAAGACGGGGGGCGTGAAGGGTGGCTTGGGGTTGGCTGAAGATCGCGCAGAAGCGTCTATCGCTTGTCGTCAGGTCGGGCCGATCAGCTTCAAAGGCGAATTGAAGGATGGTGACGAGGTGTTCAAGGAGCGCACGTCACTGGTGTTCAAGACCATGCAGGTGGTGCGATTCTTCGACAAGAAGCGCAATACGCTGGTGTACCTGGTCTATAGCGATCGTGTGATCGAAGGCAGTCCGCAGAATGCGGTGACGGCGATTCCGATTTTGCCGTGGCGTTAAGCTCTGTTTGATTGACTGGCGAGCCGTTCGGCTCGCCATTTTTTTGTTTGTTGAATTGATGTGCTTCCAGCGCGAAGGGATTCGTATGCGTTCGTTTTTACTGTTGTCGGTTTTTTGCTGTTCGGTTTCTGGTTGGGCGTCGGCCGAGCCGTTTTATGCCGCAAAGTCGCTGGCGCACCCGGTGATAAAGGGTTCTCAGGACAGTGGCGCGACGCTGGCGTTTATTCGTGAGGCGGGCGGGGTCAGCGCTTATTCCTGTGTGTGTGAATCGCCCGGCGATGCGCCGCAGCTACTGGAAAACTACGGAGATGCGAGTGTCGAGTCGGTGTTCTATGCCAATCTCGACGGCGACCTCCAGACGTTGATTGTGTTGACTCGGGCTCAGGGGCGCTCGGCCCTTCATGGTTATCGATTCATCCCGCAGGCGGGCAAGTACCGCCGACTCGAAACGCTTCAGTCAGTACTGGATCGAATCGCCAGCAGCCAAAAAAACCTCAATGCCGCGCTGGTCCAGCGTGAGCTGGGCAAGTTGCCGCCTTATGACTACGGTCGGTCCATGGTGAAAACCGGCGTCGCCGAATTTGATGCGCTCGATCCTGTTGGTGGAACACTGGTGGGGTATTTCGGCGTTGATGGTGTGCCGGCCAGCGCAGGGCAGGGGCCGGATGATGGTCATCGCGACACTTACAAAAAGACTTTCGAGCAGCGTGAGGGGCGTTGGCTGACGCTCACGTACGAGCGTGTCTATCGCGCTGAGGATGATGTCGGCTCTGCCTATCGGGTTAGCCGGATGGCTTGGGAGGCCGATCCGAAGCGCTATAGAGGGACAGAAGATGGTGTGTCGGTGTTGCTGAGTGAGGGGAGGCTGCTGGCGCGAGGTGCATTTGTTCAAGGCAAGCAGTCTGGCGACTGGGTCATCGTCGAAGACTCGGGTGATGAGTCCAGGGGTGCCTACGTGGACGGGTTGCGTCAGGGCCGCTGGATTATCAGCGACGGCGAGACCGTTTCCGAAGGTCTGATTGTCGACGACTTTTATGAGGGGCGTTGGACGGTTCGTGAGGGCTCCAGTGAAGACGAGCTGACGGGATTCGATACCTACAAGCACGGCGAGCCTGATGGTCCTACCGAGCGCCTGCGTAATGGCGCGATTGTCCTGCATGGCGATTTTGTGCGGGGCAAACAGCAGGGTTACTGGATAACCACGTGGGGTGAGGGCAGTTATCTGTCGGGTGTCCGGGAAGGCACCTGGAAGTTGAAGGTTGAAGACGGGCGTGTACAGACCGTCAACTTTGTCGGCGGCAAAAAGCAAGGGGAGTTGCGCGAGGTTGATGCGGCAGGCGTTCTGCGGCTGGTTGAGCACTATCGCGCCGATGTTCTTGATGGGCTCAGGCAAACTTATGCTGCCAATGGCAAGCTCACCTATTCGGCCACTTATGCCAATGGTCAGATCGAGGGGCGAGCGCTGACCTATAGCGACGATGGTGTTGTGCTGCGTTCGGATGTCTCATGGCGGAACGGTTCGATAGACGGCGCGTTTCGTGACTATCACCCCAATGGGCAGCCCGACAGGGTCGCTACCTACGAAGCCGGCGAGCCGATCGGCAATCTTCAGTCATTTGATGAAGCTGGCGTGTTGGTCGAGGATAAAAATTATTGCCATGTGGCGGATGGCAAATACACCAGCATCAAACTCTGCGGCAAGCAGCGCGGCGGCTTTAATAACGGCAAATTCGACTATGAGGCCGAATATCTCTTTGGCAGTGAGCAAAGTATTCGGGTCGAGAAAGATGGGCGGAAGGTTCGCGAGGTGTTGTTGGGCCCGGATGATCGGGTCACGCGCAACGACTACTACCCCAACGGGCAGTTGAAGTGTTCGGAGGCCATGCAGGGTTTTCGCCTGATCACCGTCGAGGGAAAAGAATACAAGGACTACGCTTCTGCCAGGCGTGAGGGCGAGAAGGTCTGCTATTACCCTACGGGCGTGGTCGAGCGGCGCTTCAACTTCAAGGATGACAAGTTGGTAGGTTGCTACACCGGTTACGACGAGGCGGGTGTGCAGAACTTTCCGCCGCCACAAGGATGTCCGCCACCGAAGCCGGTTGTATTCAATTTTGGTGAATAAGTGAGGGGTGGGTGAGCGCATCCGTGGGTGGATGTGCTCCCTGCGCGGGGTTTTGGTCGGGTTATACAGCCAAATCGCAGGCAATAAAAAACCGACCCTGAGGTCGGTTTTTTAACAAGCTTATCGCTTATGCGGCAACAGCAAGGTTCAGAGCCTTGACGTGACCGTTCAGGCGGCTCTTATGACGAGCAGCCTTGTTCTTGTGGATGATGCCTTTATCGGCCATACGGTCGATAACTGGCACGGCCAGAACGTAAGCAGCTTGAGCTTTTTCAGCGTCTTTTGCGTCGATGGCTTTAACTACATTCTTGATGTAGGTACGAACCATGGAACGCAGGCTGGCGTTGTGGCTGCGACGCTTCTCAGCCTGTTTTGCACGTTTTTTGGCGGAAGGTGTGTTGGCCACCGTCGAGCTCCTCGAAAGACTTTTTAGGAAATAGCAAACAAAATAGGCCGCGAATCATGCCGATGAGTTGATGTCTTGTCAAGGGCGGTTGAGACGTTCCGCTAAGTGGTAGGTATAAAGAGGCGGGATATTTATTTCCGGCGCTTGACCTGTAAACTCGCGAGCTTTGGCTCTGTGCTGCTGCGGCGCGGAGTATCGCATAAGTAGGCGCTTTGTTCGCCTGCTGTTTATCGACAGGCACAAACTCTTTCAATGAATCTGCTCAAATCGTTGGCCGCCGTCAGCTCTATCACGATGCTTTCCCGGATTCTGGGGTTCGTTCGTGACACCCTTATCGCGCGAACATTTGGCGCGGGGATGGCGACCGACGCCTTCTTTATCGCCTTCAAACTGCCTAATCTGCTGCGGAGGATCTTCGCCGAGGGGGCTTTTTCCCAGGCATTCGTGCCGATTCTTGCCGAATACAAAAGCCAGAAGGGCGAGGAGGCGACGCGAACCTTCATTGCCTATGTCTCGGGCCTGCTGACGCTGGTGCTGGCATTGGTCACCGCTTTGGGCATGATCGCTGCGCCGTGGGTCATCTGGGCGACCGCGCCGGGTTTCGCCGATACGCCGGAAAAATTCGAGCTGACAGCCAGCCTGTTGCGCGTGACCTTTCCTTATATATTGCTGATCTCCCTGTCTTCATTGGCCGGGGCGATCCTCAACACCTATAACCGTTTTTCGGTGCCGGCCTTTGTGCCGACTTTGCTCAACGTCAGCATGATCGTCTTTTCGGTGTTCCTGACGCCGTACTTCGATCCGCCGGTCATGGCGCTGGGCTGGGCAGTACTGGTGGGCGGTCTGGCGCAATTGCTCTATCAGCTGCCGCACCTGAAAAAGATCGGCCTGCTGGTGTTGCCGCGACTGAACCTGCGTGACAGCGGCGTCTGGCGGGTCATGAAACAAATGCTGCCGGCGATTCTCGGTGTATCCGTGAGCCAGATTTCGCTGATCATCAACACCATTTTCGCCTCGTTCCTGGTCGCCGGTTCCGTGTCATGGATGTACTACGCCGACCGTTTGATGGAATTACCGTCCGGTGTGCTGGGCGTGGCGCTGGGCACGATTCTTCTGCCGACCCTGGCCAAGACCTACGCCAGCAAGGATCGCCAGGAATACTCGCGGATCCTCGATTGGGGGCTGCGCCTATGCTTCATGCTGGTGTTGCCGTGCTCCCTGGCGTTGGGGATTCTCGCCGAGCCGTTGACGGTTTCTTTGTTCCAGTACGGCCAGTTCAGCGCGTTTGACGCCTCCATGACCCAGCGGGCGCTGATCGCTTATTCGGTCGGTTTGCTCGGGATTATCGTGATCAAAGTGCTGGCGCCTGGCTTTTATGCGCAACAAAACATCCGCACTCCGGTAAAAATTGCAATTTTCACCCTGATCGTTACCCAATTGTTCAACCTGGTGTTGATTGGCCCGCTGGCCCATGCCGGCCTCGCACTGGCCATCAGCATCGGTGCGTGCATTAACGCCGGCCTGCTGTTCTATCAGCTGCGCAAGCAGCAGATGTATGAGCCGCAACCGGGTTGGGCGAAGTTCAGCTTCAAGCTAGTGATTGCAGTGTTGGTGATGTCCGCTGTGTTACTGGTCGGAATGCATTTCATGCCAGCCTGGGATCAGGGGCATATGCTGGAGCGGTTCCTGCGTCTGGGCGCGTTGGTCGTTGCCGGTGTGGGGGCTTATTTCGGCATGTTGCTGTTGATGGGCTTCCGTTTGCGCGACTTCAATCGCAAAACGCTGAGCTGAGGTCACGACCTCGATAAACACGGGCGAGCCGGCGGTTTTGTCGGCTCGATCACTTTGGGTTACGGTGTTGCCTGTCGTCGGCCGCCGGGTGTGGTTATAATCGACCACTTTATGAGCAAGAAGCGCGTTATGCAGCTGGTTCGAGGCCTCCACAACTTGCGCCCCCAGCATCGGGGCTGTGTCGCCACTATTGGCAACTTTGACGGTGTTCACCGTGGCCACCAGGCTATCCTGGCGAGGCTCCGTGAGCGTGCGCTCGAGTTGGGCGTGCCCAGCTGCGTGGTGATTTTTGAGCCGCAGCCGCGAGAGTTCTTCGCGCCGGACACGGCGCCGGCTCGTCTGGCCCGGCTGCGGGATAAACTGCAGCTGCTGGCCGAGGAAGGTGTCGACCGGGTCCTGTGCCTGGCCTTCAACCATCGCCTGAGCAAACTCAGCGCCGCCGAATTCGTCGACACCATTCTGGTGGACGGCCTCGGTGTACAACATCTTGAGGTCGGTGACGATTTCCGTTTTGGCTGTGACCGGGTAGGGGATTTCGATTTCCTGCAACAGGCCGGCGTCCTGCAAGGCTTTACCGTCGAAGCGGCGCAAACCGTCGAGCTGGACGGTATTCGCGTCAGCAGCACCCAGGTCCGCAATGCCCTGGCCGCTGCCGATTTTGCCTTGGCCGAGCGACTGCTCGGGCGTCCGTTCCGGATTGCCGGGCGGGTCCTGCATGGCCAGAAGCTGGCGCGCCAGTTGGGTACGCCCACAGCCAACATACAACTCAAGCGTCGTCGCGTGCCGCTGACCGGGGTTTACCTGGTCAACGTCGACATCGACGGCAAGACCTGGCCAGGCGTCGCCAACATTGGCGTGCGGCCAACCGTTCAAGGTGATGGCAAAGCCCACCTTGAAGTGCATCTTTTAGATTTTGCCGGCGATCTGTATGACCGGCGTTTGACGGTGGTTTTCCACCACAAGCTGCGTGAAGAGCAGCGTTTCGCCTCTCTGGAGGCGCTTAAGACGGCGATCAATGCGGATGTTGCCGCCGCCCGTGCCCTGTCGCACCTAGCGCCAATCGCTAATGAAGAGCCTTAAATGACCGACTATAAAGCCACGCTAAACCTTCCGGACACCGCCTTCCCAATGAAGGCCGGCCTGCCTCAGCGCGAACCGCAGATTCTGCAGCGCTGGGACAGCATTGGCCTGTACGGTAAGTTGCGCGAGATTGGCAAGGATCGTCCGAAGTTCGTACTTCACGACGGTCCTCCGTACGCCAACGGCACGATTCACATCGGTCATGCGCTGAACAAGATTCTCAAGGACATGATCATCCGCTCGAAAACCCTGTCGGGTTTCGACGCGCCTTATGTTCCGGGCTGGGACTGCCACGGTCTGCCGATCGAGCACAAAGTCGAAGTGACCCACGGTAAAAACCTGGGCGCGGACAAAACCCGCGAACTGTGCCGCGCCTATGCCACCGAGCAGATCGAAGGCCAGAAGTCCGAATTCATCCGTCTGGGCGTGTTGGGCGATTTCGCCAACCCGTACAAGACCATGGATTTCAAAAACGAGGCCGGTGAAATCCGTGCCTTGGCAGAAATCGTCAAGGGCGGTTTCGTGTTCAAGGGCCTGAAGCCTGTGAACTGGTGCTTCGATTGTGGTTCGGCCCTGGCTGAAGCGGAAGTCGAGTACGAGAACAAAAAGTCCTCGACCATCGACGTGGCGTTCCCGATTGCCGACGAAGCCAAGCTGGCTGCCGCTTTCGGTCTGCCGTCGCTGGGCAAACCCGCTTCGATCGTGATCTGGACCACCACCCCGTGGACCATCCCGGCCAACCAGGCGTTGAACGTCCACCCGGAATTCAACTACGCCCTGGTCGACGTCGGCGACAAACTGCTGGTGCTGGCTGAAGAGCTGGTCGAGTCGTGCCTGGCCCGTTACAGCCTGGAAGGCTCGGTCATTGCGACCACCACCGGTAAAGAGCTGGAACTGATCAACTTCCGTCACCCGTTCTACGACCGTCTGTCGCCGGTTTACCTGGCGGACTACGTTGAACTGGGCGCTGGCACCGGTGTGGTTCACTCCTCGCCAGCCTACGGCGTGGATGACTTCGTGACCTGCAAGAAGTACGGCATGGTCAACGATGACATCATCAACCCGGTTCAAAGCAACGGCGTTTACGTACCGTCGCTGGAATTCTTCGGCGGCCAGTTCATCTGGAAGGCCAACCCGGCCATCGTCGACAAGTTGACCGAAGTGGGTGCGCTACTGCACACCAGCATCATCGAACACAGCTATATGCACTGCTGGCGTCACAAGACCCCGCTGATCTACCGCGCCACCGCGCAGTGGTTCATCGGCATGGACAAAGAACCTGTGACCGGCGACACCCTGCGCAAGCGGGCGATCAAAGCCATCGAAGAGACCAAGTTCGTTCCGACCTGGGGCCAGGCGCGCCTGCACTCGATGATCGCCAACCGTCCGGACTGGTGCATCTCCCGTCAGCGCAACTGGGGCGTGCCGATCCCGTTCTTCCTGAATAAGGAAAGCGGCGAGCTGCACCCACGTACCGCCGAACTGATGGAAGAAGTCGCCAAGCGCGTCGAAGTCGAAGGCATCGAAGCCTGGTTCAAGATGGACGCCGCCGAGCTGCTCGGTGACGAAGCGCCGCAATACGACAAGATCAGCGACACCCTGGACGTCTGGTTCGATTCGGGCACCACGCACTGGCACGTTCTGCGCGGTTCGCACCCGATGGGCCACGAAACCGGTCCGCGTGCCGACCTGTACCTGGAAGGCTCGGACCAGCACCGTGGCTGGTTCCATTCGTCGTTGCTGACCGGTTGCGCCATCGACAACCACGCGCCATACCGCGAACTGCTGACTCACGGCTTCACCGTCGATGAGTCCGGTCGCAAGATGTCCAAGTCCCTGGGCAATGTGATCGCGCCGCAAAAGGTCAACGACACCCTGGGCGCCGACATCATGCGTCTGTGGGTCGCTTCCACCGATTACTCGGGTGAAATGGCAGTTTCCGAGCAGATCCTGCAGCGCAGTGCGGACGCCTACCGGCGGATCCGTAACACCGCGCGCTTCCTGCTCTCCAACCTGACCGGCTTCAACCCGGCCACCGACATCCTGCCGGCCGAAGAAATGCTGGCGCTGGACCGTTGGGCCGTGGACCGCACCCTGCTGCTGCAACGCGAGCTGCAAGAGCACTACGGTGAATACCGCTTCTGGAACGTCTACTCCAAGATCCACAACTTCTGCGTGCAGGAGCTGGGCGGTTTCTACCTCGACATCATCAAGGACCGTCAGTACACCACTGGCGCCAACAGCAAGGCCCGCCGTTCGGCGCAAACCGCGCTGTACCACATCTCCGAAGCGCTGGTGCGCTGGATCGCGCCGATCCTGGCATTCACCGCCGATGAACTGTGGGAATACCTGCCGGGCGAGCGTAACGAATCGGTAATGCTCAACACTTGGTACGAAGGTCTGACCGAGTTGCCGGAAAACGTCGAGCTGGACCGCGCCTATTGGGAGCGGATCATGGCGGTGAAAGTCGCGGTCAACAAGGAAATGGAAATCCAGCGCGCGGCCAAGGCCGTCGGTGGCAACCTGCAAGCCGAAGTGACGCTGTACGCCGAAGAGGCGCTGAGCGCCGACCTGGCCAAGCTGAGCAACGAACTGCGCTTCGTATTGATCACTTCGACAGCTACCGTTGCGCCTTTTGTTCAGGCACCGGCGGACGCGGTAGTCACCGAAGTCAGCGGTTTGAAACTGCAAGTGGTCAAGTCGAGCCACGCCAAGTGCGCCCGTTGCTGGCACTGCCGTGAAGACGTCGGCGTGAACCCGGAACATCCGGAAATCTGCGGTCGTTGCGTCGATAACATCAGCGGCGCAGGCGAGGTTCGTCACTATGCCTAATGCGGCTGGCCGTTTCGGACGGCTGAGCTGGCTCTGGTTGAGTTTGCTGGTCCTGGTCATTGACCAGGCCAGCAAGTTCTACTTCGAAGGCAAGCTCGAGATGTACCAGCAAATCGTGGTGATCCCCGATTTGTTCAGCTGGACCCTGGCCTACAACACGGGCGCGGCGTTCAGCTTCCTGGCCGACAGCTCCGGCTGGCAGCGCTGGTTGTTTGCCCTGATCGCGGTCGTGGTCAGTGCGGTGCTGGTAGTGTGGCTCAAGCGTCTGGGGCGCAACGAAACCTGGCTGGCCGTCGCTTTGGCGCTGGTGCTGGGTGGCGCGTTGGGTAATCTGTATGACCGCATTGCCCTGGGCCATGTGATCGACTTCATTCTGGTGCATTGGCAGAACCGCTGGTATTTCCCGGCGTTCAACTTTGCCGACAGTGCTATCACTGTCGGTGCCGTAATGCTTGCGCTGGACATGTTCAAAAGTAAGAAGACCGGAGAAGCCGTTCATGACTGAACAGGTATTGGCTGAGCAACGCATCCGCCAGAACACGGAAGTCACTTTGCACTTTGCACTGCGCCTGGAGAACGGCGACACCGTCGACAGCACCTTCGACAAAGCCCCAGCGACCTTCAAGGTCGGTGACGGCAACCTGTTGCCAGGGTTCGAAGCTGCACTGTTCGGCTTCAAGGCTGGCGACAAGCGTACGCTGACGATTCCGCCGGAAAACGCTTTTGGCCAACCCAACCCGCAGAACGTACAGATCATCCCACGCTCGCAGTTCAAGGACATGGAACTGTCGCCTGGCTTGCTGGTGATCTTCAACGATGCGGCGAATACTGAGCTGCCTGGTGTAGTGAAAGAGTTCGATGACGAGCAAGTGACCATCGACTTCAACCACCCGCTGGCCGGCAAGACATTGACCTTTGACGTCGAGATCATCAACGTCAAATCGCTGTAACTGACTGAATAGGGTCAAATGTGGGAGCGAGCTTGTTCGCGATGAGTATCTGACATTCAACATTGAAGTTGACTGACACTTCGCCATCGCGAGCAAGCTCGCTCCCACATAGGTTTTTCATTGTTTTCGCGCGCAAGACACGAGGCACAGCATGCAAATCAAACTCGCCAACCCCCGTGGCTTCTGCGCCGGTGTGGACCGGGCGATCGAAATCGTCAACCGCGCCCTGGAAGTCTTCGGGCCGCCGATCTACGTGCGCCACGAAGTGGTCCACAACAAATTCGTCGTCGAAGACCTGCGCGCTCGCGGGGCGATCTTCGTCGAAGAACTGGATCAGGTGCCGGACGACGTCATCGTGATCTTCAGTGCCCACGGTGTTTCCCAGGCCGTGCGCACCGAAGCTGCCGGTCGTGGCCTGAAGGTGTTCGATGCCACCTGTCCGCTGGTGACCAAGGTACACATTGAAGTGGCGCGCTACAGCCGCGACGGCCGTGAATGCATCCTCATCGGCCACGCCGGTCATCCGGAAGTCGAAGGCACCATGGGCCAGTACGATGGCAGCAATGGTGGCGCGATCTATCTGGTCGAAGACGAGAAAGACGTCGCCTCCTTGCAGGTGAACAACCCTGAAAAACTGGCGTTCGTGACCCAGACCACCCTGTCCATGGACGATACCAGCCGCGTCATCGACGCCCTGCGTACACGCTTCCCGGCGATCGGTGGCCCGCGCAAGGACGACATCTGCTACGCCACGCAAAACCGTCAGGATGCGGTCAAGCAACTGGCCGACGAGTGCGACGTGGTACTGGTGGTCGGCAGCCCGAACAGCTCAAACTCCAATCGCTTGCGTGAACTGGCCGAGCGCATGGCTACCCCGGCCTACCTGATCGACGGCGCCGAAGACCTGCAAAAGAGCTGGTTCGAAGGTGTCGAGCGAATCGGCATCACCGCTGGCGCCTCCGCACCGGAAGTCCTGGTGCGTGGCGTGATCCAGCAGTTGCACGCGTGGGGCGCTACCGGCGCCGATGAACTGGCCGGTCGCGAGGAGAACATTACCTTCTCCATGCCTAAAGAGTTGCGCGTCCGCTCCCTGCTTTAACGCTTTTGCCCCCTGGGCACAGCGCCTGCTCAGCCTTATGGCTGCGCAGGCTGACGCGACCGGTCGCGGCCAGCACCACCTGGAGCTGAGTGACCGGTTCGCGGGCTGCGCAAATGTGCAATGTCCCCGCTTGAAAGGCCCGTCCGGGCATCTGTGGTTCGCCAATACTGTTGAAACGTATGTATCGCCTGACCGGCCAATTACCGACAATCTGCACCCGAGTGTCACTCGCGCGCTCAATCAGCAGCGGATTGCTGTTGTCCTCCGCCCCTTTGCCACTGATATCCAGAATGATCCGCCAGCCCTGACTCCAGTCGTCGTTGATGCCGTGAATCACGACGCTCTGGTTGCGTGTGATGGCAACGGTTCTGGCGTTGCGTATACCGCTGATAAGCGACTCTGCCACCTGCTCGCGATGGTTCGATTCAGTCAGTGCCGCAAACGCCGGACTGACCAACAGCAGAACAATCCCGACAATTGTCAGTCCCATGAGCAGTTCGATCAGGCTGAAACCTCGCTGATGCATGTCATCTCCCTCCCTGGAGTGCTGCGGCCCGCGCGATCCCTGCGCGAGTAATGGCAAAACAACCGTACATCCGCCGGTCGAATGTTCTAGCGTGTAGAAGCAGGTATAGCCGACGGCAACGGAGGGCACCGATGGATCATCGTACAAAAGGTTTCACGCTGATCGAGTTGCTGATCGCGCTCGCGGTGCTTCTGATCCTGATCACGCTGGCCGTACCGGCATTTACCCGTTCAGTGCAAAGCACCAAGGCCGACACCGAAATCGGCGATCTGCAACGCGGACTCAATTTCGCCCGACTGGAGGCTATCGACCGTGGTGTCACCACCCGGCTGCGCCCGACGGCCGGCGGCAGCGTCTGGACCGGAGAATTAACGGTCTTTGACGGTACTGGCAATCCGGCCAATGTATTGCGGGTTGTTCCAGCGATGAGCAGCGGTGCGACTCTGACGCTAACCTCAGGAGTGACCGCCATCGATTTCAACAACCTTGGCGGGTTGTCGGCACCGTCCACGGCGGTGGTGATCAGCTACGTACGGGGGGCGCAAAGCAGGACACTGAATGTGTGTTTGAACGGACGAATTCTATTGGGTGGAAGCTGCGGATGAGGGGATGGAGCAAGCGTGCACAGGAGGGCATGACGCTGATCGAAGTCTTGGTTGCGTTGTTGATTCTGACGGTGGGGCTGTTGGGGGCGGCAGCGATTCAGCTCAATGCGCTGAAGTACACTGACAGCGCGCGGATGACCAGCCAGGCGAGTTTTATCGCCTACGACATGATGGACCGCATTCGCGCCAACTCCGGTGCCGACTACACCGTCACGCCTCCGACCTCAGGCAACCTGAGCGTCGCCCGGGATCAGGACCTCTACGACTTCACCACCAACATTGTCAATTTCGGCGGCGCCACTGCCACTGGAAGCGTTACGCTCAATCAGCGGGTGTACACCATCACCATCACTTGGGATGACTCGCGGGCTGCGAATATTGCCAATTCGCGGCGCAGTTTCGTCCTGACCAGTCGCGCCACCGTCGATCCGATGCCATGAACCAGACCAACAGAGGTTTCGGCCTGATCGAGTTACTGATCGCCCTGGCGTTGAGCCTGGTCGTGGTCCTGGGCGTGGCGCAGATTTTCATCGCGGCCAAGAATACTTATGTCAGCCAGAACACAGCTGCCGCCATGCAGGAAGATGCGCGTTTCGTGATGAGCAAGCTGATTCAGGAAATTCGCATGGTTGGCATGTTCGGATGTTTGGGGACAGTCACCGATTCAAGCTCGGCAGGTGACTTCAAAGCCAGCCAGACAACGCCGATCAGTTGGGACAGCGCCAATCTCAAACTGACACTGGTGACTGCCGATGTTGGCGGCAGCGGCGGGGTGCCGACCTGGACGGTGGTTTCCGATTGTCGGAACAATGCAACGGCCTACACCGGCACCCGAGTTCCGGCGTCGGGCGAGTTAGCGTTTCCGATCCGGCGCTTGATCTACAGCTTCAGCAACAATCAACTGCTGATGGGTGTCGGCACCGGCACGCCGACTCAGGCGGTGCTGGTTAACAACGTCAGTGCCTTCAACGTGAGCTTCGGCCTCGCCAGTTCCGCTACTGATGTGGCCGCCTCAAGTTACAGCAGCAACCCCTCTGATTCGGCGCGAATTCGTAGTGTTCGCCTGACGTTAACCCTCACCGACCCGAACAACCGGGTACGCAATCAAACCTTCAACGTGGTTGCCGCTCTGCGCAACCGCTTGCCATGAGGGGAGGGCCGATGAGTATTTCTTCCGTGACCCCTCACACCCAGCGTGGCATGGCGCTGCTGGTTAGCCTGGTGTTTCTTCTGTTGCTGACATTGATCGGTCTTTCATCGATGCAAAACGCCACCCTGCAGGAAAAAATGGCTGCCAGCGTGACCTTGCGCAATCAGTCGTTCCAGGGCGCCGAGTCGGCGTTGCGCGTAGGTGAAAGCGCGGTGCAACTGGAGACCTTTTCGTTGCCGGTCTGCAGCGGCACCACCCGATGCGCGCCACCGGCCGAGTCGTCGACAATCACTGGCGCCGGATTCAATTCCACCTCGGGGGTGACCTGGATCGCCTCCGGCAGCGGTTTTTACGGGGTGCAGAACATCGGCACCACCCTGACCGCCGTGAATGTGCCAAGCAACACCTCGACAACTCTGTACCGGGTGACCGCAGTCGGCATCGCGGGTAACTCGCGCAGTGTGGTGGAGAGTATCTATGCGAAGTACTGAACGGCACGCCGGTCTGTGGCGCCTGGTTTGCGGCGTATTGTTGGGTTTTTATCTTTCAGCGCCCGCGTATGCCTTCACTCCGTCGGATTCACCGCTACTGAGCGCTGCAGCCGTCGCACCAAACGTGATGTTGTTGATCGACGATTCGGGCAGCATGAACAGCATCATCTACGCTGCGGGGTTCGATCCGGCAGTGCACCGAACCCCGGCCCGGCAATGCAATGCGCTGCTGGGGCTGTGTCTGGGTTTCTCCAACATCACCGGTGACACGGTCTTCCTCTCCAGCTTGCCGACGTCCGGCTGCTCCAACGGTTACTACGCGTTTTACAACAACAACCTCACGCCCCAGTGCCTCAAGCTGCCCGATCCGGTAGGTAACGAAAATACCCGATATTCAGCGGATTACATTTCGTACTTGGTGGGGCTGGCCAACGGTAGCAACCGTGATTTCACCACGGGCTCAATCCCCACCGATTACCGCATGAACGTTGCGCGCAAGGCGGCCACCGATCTGGTGACCACGAACCGCGGGCTGCGTATAGGTCTGGCAACGTTCAACCCGGTCAACAGCAACAACGCTGGCAATGGTGGCTACATCGCCCGTTCCATCAGCGATCTGGCGGACCAAGCCAACTACAGCGCCCTGATTACCTCGATCAACGGTTTGAGTGCGGTCGCCAACACGCCGCTGGCGGAAACCTATTACGAAGTCACCCGCTACATGCGCGGCATGGCGCCGTTCTACAACTCGACGCCCGCCACCTACACCAGTCCGATCCAATACCGCTGTCAGAAAAACTACGGTGTGGTGATTACCGATGGCTTGCCCACCTTTGACCGGACCTTCCCGACCACCGATACCTTGGGCGGTACCCGACTGCCCAATTGGGACGGTGTAAACAACGACGGCCCCGGCGGCGACGATGAGGGCGACACCCTTTATCTGGATGACATTGCCAAATTCGCCTTCGACATCGACATGCGCACGACGGGCACCGATTCTGCGAGCAAAAGCTGGGACGCAGCAGATTTTCCAAAGCAGAACATGAACACCTACACCGTCGGTTTCGCCACTGCGAATCAGATGTTGTCGGACGCGGCGGCTTACGGGCAGGGCAAGTATTACCAGGCGACCGACAGTGCAGGCCTCAACAGTGCACTCTCGTCCGCCCTGAGCGACATCACCTCCAAGGCCGGCTCCGGCGGCGGTGGCGTCGCCAGCGGGACCACTGTGGCCAGCGGTTCGAGTTACTTTCAGACCAGTTTCGATCCCAAGGACTGGCGCGGCACGATAAAGTCCTACGGATTTACCTCCGCTGGCACGGTCAACACCGCCTCGGTGTTGTGGACAACCGATACCGCCATCGTGCCCGGTGCCACGGCGCCGATCTATCAATCCTGGAACACCCTGACCAATTCGGCTGTGACACTGGCCTACGCCAGTTTTTCCCCTGCCCAGCAAACTTCCCTCAACCAGAGTTTGCCCACCGGCATCACCGGCAGCGATCTGGTGGAGTGGAGCAAGGGCACCAACAAGGCCGGCCTGAAAGTGCGCAGTGTGCTGCTTGGCGACATCATCAATTCGCCGTTGGCCCTGGCATCGCCCACGGATAAAACCGCGTCCGATCTGTCAGGCGACACCACTTACAGCACCTATCTGGCAACCAAAGCGGCAAGCATGAACGCCAGCCTCGTGGTGAACGCCAACGACGGCTTTGTAAACGTCATCAGCACGGCCAACGGCACACGGCGTTACGCTTTTATGCCGTCCAGTGTGTTGCCGTCACTGCGCTACATCGCCGACCCGACTTACATAAACGGGGTGAGCCACAAGTTTCTGGTGGACGGCCAGGTGGGCGTGTTCGATGCCCAGCTCAACAGTGCCTGGAAAACCCTCGCGTTGGGCGGGGCAGGGGCGGGGGGGCGAACCTTCTATGCGCTGCAACTGTTCGACGCATCGGCCGGTAACGTAACGAAAGCGTTGTGGGAGATCAGCGCTCCGGCCACAGCAAATACGGCGAACGTTTTCAATGATCTGGGTTATGCCTACGCACGACCGGAAGTGGCACGCTTGGCCGACGGTCGATGGGCGGCATTCATCTCCAACGGTTATGGCAGCAACTCCGGGGTGGCAGCGTTGTACGTGGTCGACATTCGCGACGGCACGCTGATCAAGAAGATAGTGGTCGACGGTGCCGAGACCACCAACGGCCTGTCGTCGGTGAAGCTCAGGGTCAACTCGCAGAATGTGGTGCAGGCAGCCTATGGCGGCGACCTGAAAGGGCGTCTATGGAAGTTTGATTTGAGCGCCACCGCCCCGGAGTCGTGGGATCTGGCGTTTTCCCGCAAACCGCTGTTTACCACCGCAGGTGGCGTCACCCAGCCGATTACCGCGCAACCCTTGCTGGCAGACAACTCGCTGGGAGGGAAGGAAGTATTTTTCGGTACCGGTAAATTCAATGAGACTGCTGACAAGACCAACAAAGACCTTCAGTCGTTCTATGCCGTGTGGGATGCGGAAGGTGGCTCCGGGCAAATCACAACATCCAGCTTGCAGGCGCAGTCGGTGACGGGCGTGTTCTCGGGTAGCAGTGGGCAATTCATCACCACCAGCCAGAACGACGTGACCTATCCGGCGAAAAAAGGCTGGTACCTGCCGCTGGTGTACAACAACGTGCTAACCGGTGAGCGGGTGATCAATCAGGCCAGTCTGGTGGCCGGCCGGATCGTGTTCACCACGGCCAGCGTGGACACCACCGACCCATGCGCCAGTTTCGGCACCGGCAAACTGGTCGAGCTGGATGCATTCAGCGGTAAGATGCTCAATTACGCCGTGCTCGACAGCAATGGCGACGGGTTGGTCGACATCAAGGATTCGATTTCCAGCGGGGTGATTTTCACCGGTGGTATTCCGACGCTGAACGCGATCGTCAACAATGCGTCCAGCAAGATTGTGAGCGACTCCAGTGGTGGCATCGGCTCCCTGGCGGAAAAGCCCGGCAGCGGCGGCAGTCGTCGCATCATGTGGCGACAAATACAGTAAGTGAGAGTTGAGGCATGCGCAGATCCAACCGAGGTTTTACCCTGATCGAAATCATGATCGTGATTGCGATCATCGGGATCGTCATCACCATTGGCTACCCGAGCCTCACCGAGTACGTAAAAAAGGGCCGTCGAACTGAAGTCGCCGGCCTGCTCTCCGAACAGGCGCAGATCCTTGAACGCTTCTATTCGAAGAATAATGTCTACACCAATGCCACCGGGCTGAGCGCCGGTAATGACTTTTACACCATCAAGCCGACCATGACCGATCAGACCTTCCTGCTGACGGCGGAGCGCAAGCCAGGCAAGGCCATGGCTGCTGACAAGTGCGGTGATTTCACCATCACCAACACTGGCGTCAGAAGCATGGTCAATGCGACGGCCACGACTAAGGATTGCTGGGGTCGTTGAGTTCCTTTTTCGGGTGCCTTTTGTGCCCTCTGTCTATTTAACGGTTGGATCAGAACATGACCAGGCAACAGCAAGTGGTGATTGTCGGCGGCGGTGTGATTGGCTTGCTGACGGCGTTCAATCTCGCGTCTGAAGTGCACAGTGTTGTGCTGCTGGATCGTTCGAGCGTCGGTCAGGAGTCGTCCTGGGCGGGTGGCGGCATCGTTTCGCCGCTTTACCCGTGGCGCTACAGCCTGGCGGTCACCGCGTTGGCGCATTGGTCCCAGGATTTTTATCCACAGCTCGGTGAGCGACTGTTTGCTGCCACCGGTGTCGATCCCGAGGTGCATACCACCGGGTTGTACTGGCTGGATCTGGATGACGAGGCCGAGGCGCTGGCTTGGGCTGGGCGGGAAAACCGTCCGTTGCGGGCTGTGGATATCTCGGCGGCTCACGACGCGGTGCCGGTGCTGGGGAGCGGTTTTTCCCGGGCGATCTACATGGCCGATGTGGCCAATGTGCGTAATCCGCGGCTGGTAAAGTCCCTCAAGGCTGCGTTGCTGGCGCTGCCGAACGTGACGATTCATGAGCAGTGTGAAGTCAGCGGGTTTATCCGTGAAGGCGCAACGGTGGTCGGGGTGCAGACCTCGGCGGGAGCGATTCATGGCGATCAGGTAGTGCTGACCGCAGGTGCCTGGAGCGGTGATTTACTCAAGAGCCTGGATCTGGAGCTGCCGGTCGAGCCGGTGAAAGGGCAGATGATTCTGTACAAATGCGCAGCGGATTTCCTGCCGAGCATGGTTCTGGCCAAGGGGCGTTATGCGATTCCCCGGCGCGACGGGCACATTCTGATCGGCAGTACGCTGGAACATGAAGGCTTCGACAAGACGCCAACCGAATCTGCCCTGGAGAGCCTGAAGGCGTCGGCGGTGGAGTTGATTCCTGCACTGGCGGATGCCGAGGTTGTCGGCCACTGGGCCGGGTTGCGACCGGGCTCACCGGAAGGCATTCCCTACATCGGTCGGGTGCCAGGGTTCGAAGGGCTTTGGCTCAATTGCGGGCATTACCGTAATGGCCTGGTGTTGGCGCCGGCGTCATGTCAGTTGTTTGCGGATGTGATGCTGGGGCGTGAGCCGATCATTGATCCGGCGCCGTATGCACCGGCTGGACGGATCTGAGACTCAATCCAATCCAAGTTTCTTGAGCCTGTAGCGCATCGACCGGAATGAAAGATTCAACCGCTGAGCCGCCGCCGTGCGGTTCCAGCGGGTTTCTTCCAGGGCCTGGAGGATAAGGTTGCGTTCGACGTTTTCCAGGTAGTCTTCCAGGTTGTCGATCTGTGTCAGGTCCGGCACACCGCCTTCCGGGTTGCAGTTGCCTTCGGCCAGTCGCAGGTCGCTGGCTTCAATTTGTTTGTTTTCGCACAACGTGTGCGCCCGTTCGAGCACATTCTCCAGTTCCCGCACATTGCCGGGGAAGCGATAGCTTTTCAGCGCATCGAGGGCTTGGGGGTGGAGTTTTGCGGCGGGTTGGCCGGTGCTGATGGCCAGGCGTTTGAGCACATGGCTGGCGAGGGATTCGATGTCGTCACGGCGTTCGCGCAAGGGCGGCACCCGTAGTTCGATGACGTTCAACCGGTAGTACAAATCCTGGCGAAAACGTTCGGCGGCGACTTCGGCGTCGAGGTCTTTATGGGTGGCGCAAAGAATACGCACATCGACCACGGTTTCCTGCTGCTCGCCGACACCGCGAACGGCTTTTTCCTGTATTGCCCGTAGCAGTTTGACCTGCATCGCCAGCGGTAAATCAGCCACTTCGTCGAGGAACAGGGTGCCGCCATGGGCCGCCTGGAACAGTCCGGGTTTGTCTTCGATGGCGCCGCTGAAGCTGCCTTTGCGATGCCCGAAAAACTCGCTCTCCATCAATTCCGACGGAATCGCCCCGCAATTGACCGGGATAAACGGTTGGTTGGCGCGGGGGCCTTGCTCATGGATCAGTCGCGCGACCAATTCCTTGCCACTGCCGGATTCTCCGCTGATGTACACCGGCGCCTGGCTGCGGGCCAGTTTGTCGATGTGTTTGCGCAGAGCGCGCATGGGCAGTGAATCACCCAGCAGCCGGCGATCGATGGCGATGCCGGTACCGCCCGGCGCAGGCAACCGAAGCGCGCTGCTGACCAGTTCCCGCAGGCGAGTGAGGTCCACCGGTTTGGTCAGGAAGTCGAAGGCGCCGGCCTTGAGGGCGTTGATCGCCGTTTCCAGGCTGCCGTAAGCGGTGATCATTGCCACCGGTACATTTGGGTGGCGTTGCTGGATGTGCTGCACCAGCTCAAGGCCGGTACCGTCCGGCAGGCGCATATCGGTCAGGCACAGGTCGAACGTTTCTCGCGACAGCAGGGCCTGGGCTTCGCCGAGGTTGCGGGCACTGAAGGTGTCGAGTTTCATCCGTCCCAGGGTGATTTCCAGGAGTTCGCGGATATCCGGTTCGTCGTCGACGATCAGGACTTTTTGCCGTGGGCTCATGTTCAACTTTGTTTCCGTCCGTGAGCAAAGGTGATGCGAAAGCAGCCGCCGCCTTGGCGTGGATTGAAGTCTAGGCGGGCCTGGTTGCTTTCGCACAGCTCACGGGACAGATAAAGCCCCAGACCGGTGCCTTGGGGGCTCGTGGTGAAGAACGGTTCGAACAAGTGCACATAATGCTCCGGTGCCACGCCGGGGCCGTCGTCCAGGATTTCGAGGACCGGCAGCTGGCTGTCCGGGTCGACGAACAACTCAAGCCAGACCTGCGCCAGGTCGTGATTCAAGGCGCTATGGCGCCAGGCGTTGCGCAACAGATTGTCGAGAATCTGAGTCAGTTGGTCTGGATCCATCAGGGTTTTGAAGTCTCCTGAGCCGATGCGCAGATGAATTTGCTGATGTTCGGTCGCCCCCTCGCGGGTTTCGTTGACGAACTGTTCCAGCCACGGCTTCAGATCAAGCCGTTGCGCCACGGTTTGCTGGCGACGGGACAGTTGCAGGACGTTTTCGATTACCCGATTCATTCGCTGAGAGTGGTCTTGAATAATCTGTGTCAGACGTCGATCCGCGCGGTTCAGTTCCTCCGATTCCTGCAATAGCTGCGCGGCATGACTAACGGCGCCCAGTGGATTGCGGATTTCATGGGCGATACCGGCGGTCAGGTGACCGAGGGCGGCGAGCTTCAATTGCTGGGCTTGTTGAGCGATTTGCGCGAGGTCTTCGAGAAAGACCAGGGTCTGGTGGTGTGGGCTTTGGTCCAGGGCAATGAAGCTCGGTTGCAGCTCCAGACTGCTACTGGCGACTTTCAGGCTCTGGGGGCGCAGCGTCGGATTGTTGAGCCACAGTTGCAGGCGTTCGACCAGGCTGGGTAGGTAGTCGTCGATCAGCTCGCCTGAAAGATTTTCCCTGCCTAACAGGTTCAAGGCGCTGTGGTTGGCCAGTTGAACCCGCCGCTTGTCGTCGAGTACCAGGATGCCGGTACGCATGCGTTGCAGGATCAGTGCGTTGAGGGCTTCGAGGCCGACGACTTCGCTGGCCCGTTGTTCGGCGAGGGTTTCGCTGACCTCCAGGCGTCGGCTCAGCCCTTGCACCAGCAATGCCGCAGCAAAACACAAGGCACCGAGCGTGCCGACTTGCAGGTAATCGTTGGGGGTGGCGGGATGGCTGAAACTCAGGAGGAAGCTCAGCCCGACGATGCCAAGTGCGCCAACGGCGGCAATCAGCAGGCCGATGCGCCCTCGCAACAAGGTGTTACTGATGGCCACCGATACGATCAGCAAGTTGCCGATGGCGCTGGCCACACCGCCGGCGGCGTAGAACAGACCGCACAGAAGCAGGACGTCGGTCAGCGCCAGGCTGAACAGTTGCGCCGGGCGCCGGGTGTTCCCGAGGAATACCACCAGCAGGATATTCAGCACCAGGTAAAACCAGCTGCCACTGCGCAGCAGGTCATCATTGCTGAACGTCAGCAGCTGGTTGTCCATGTTGCTGGAGATCAACAGCACCAGGGTGATGCCGATGCTCAAACGGTAAAGGTGATAGAGGCGCAGCAGTCGCCGGGCCTGTTTGCTGCCGGGACTGGAGGTCTCAGCGATCACTGGAGCCCGGGCCTTGCTCAAGATGAGCCTGGCTGCAATACCACTGTTGTTGAAGGCTCAGCGCGCGGTCGCGTGGCAGGTGTACGCCGCAATGGGCGCAGCGGACCATCGGGGCCGCTTCCAGCTCGGCAGAGGACTTGGGCACGGAAGCCTGGCCCTTGAACTTGCGCCAGAACCATACCGCAGCGGCAATCAGGGCGATCCAGAACAGTAAACGAAGCATGATGAGCTGCTATTCGACGAGTGATGAGTGAGTTTAGCCAAGGACATGACCAGCGCACAGCGTAATCATCGAGCCCATAAAAAAGGAGCCTCGAAAGGCTCCTTTTTGTACAACCCGATGCGTCAGTCAAACACGCCGAAGGTCATGTAGCTGAACCACGAGCGGTCGCTGTTGTTGGCTTCGGACTCGTGTTCCTCTTCTTCGATCACGTCGCCATTTTCATCTTTAGGCTTGAGATCGTTCGGAATCGCGTCCTTGGCGTCCTGGAACTGCTTCTGCACGTCCTGGTTGGCGCGGGTTTCGCCCGGCGGCAGCGGTGGACGGGACTCGATCAGGCCCAGGGTTGCCTTGCTCAGCCACGAACGGTTGTCGGCTTCGGCCACCGAAGGCTGGAACTGACCGTCGACCAGGCTTGGATGGTTCGGGTAGTTGAGCTTCAGGGTTTCAAGGCTGGTAGCGGCCAGGTCGTCCAGGTGCAGACGCTGGTAGGCCTCTGTCATCACCGCCAGGCCGTCACCGACCGAAGGGGTTTCCTGGAAGTTTTCCACCACGTAGCGACCACGGTTCGCGGCGGCGACATAGGCCTGACGGGTCAGGTAGTAGTCGGCAACGTGAATCTCGTAGGCCGCCAGCAGGTTGCGCAGGTAGATCATGCGCTGCTTGGCGTCCGGCGAGTAGCGGCTGTTGGGGAAGCGGCTGGTCAGTTGGGCGAACTCGTTGTAGGAGTCGCGAGCGGCGCCCGGGTCACGCTTGGTCATGTCCAACGGCAGGAAGCGCGACAACAGGCCGACGTCCTGGTCGAAAGAAGTCAGACCCTTGAGGTAATACGCGTAATCCACGTTCGGGTGCTGCGGGTGCAGGCGAATGAAGCGCTCGGCGGCGGACTTCGCCGCTTCAGGCTCGGTGTTCTTGTAGTTGGCATAGATGAGCTCGAGTTGAGCCTGATCGGCGTAGCGACCGAACGGATAACGCGACTCCAGCGCCTTCAGCTTGGCTGTGGCGGCGGTGTAGCTATTGTTGTCCAGATCGTGCTGAGCCTGCTGGTACAGCTCGACCTCGCTCAGGTTTTCGTCTACGACTTCCTTCGATGAGCAAGCAGCGGTCAATGCGAGGATGGCGATCAGCAGCAGGTGTTTCACTTGCATGGCGGCTTGCGTCCCTATGACGGCCGCTGTCTTGGGCGGGGCCGTCCTGTTATGATGAGCGCCCCGTTGAATAGCCTCGGGGCAAAAGACGCCGTATTTAACCACAAGCGCGCAGCCGAAACCAAAGGCTGTGCCGACGCCTAGTCTGAGCATGTCCGATAAAATTGAACTTCGCGCAGAGGTGCCGTCCGAATTGGGCGGCCAACGCCTCGATCAAGTCGCCGCACAATTATTCGCTGAGCACTCGCGCTCGCGCCTTTCCGCCTGGATCAAAGACGGCCGCCTGACTGTGGATGGGGCGGTTATCCGCCCGCGAGACATCGTTCATGGTGGTGCCATTCTTGAACTCACTGCCGAGCAGGAAGCTCAGGGCGAATGGATCGCTCAAGACATCGAGCTGGACATCGTCTATGAAGACGACGACATCCTGGTGATCAACAAACCCGCGGGTCTGGTGGTGCATCCTGCCGCCGGCCACGCAGATGGCACCTTGCTCAACGCCTTGCTGCACCACGTGCCGGACATCATCAATGTGCCCCGTGCCGGTATCGTGCATCGCCTGGACAAGGACACCACCGGTCTGATGGTAGTGGCCAAGACCATTCAGGCGCAGACACAGCTTGTCACGCAATTGCAGAGCCGCAGCGTAAGCCGGATCTACGAGTGCATCGTGATCGGTGTGGTCACTGCCGGCGGCAAGATCAACGCGCCGATCGGTCGTCACGGTCAGCAACGCCAGCGCATGGCCGTGATGGAAGGTGGCAAGCAAGCCGTCAGTCATTACCGCGTGCTCGAGCGTTTCCGCTCCCACACTCACGTGCGGGTGAAGCTGGAAACCGGTCGTACGCACCAGATTCGTGTGCATATGGCTCACATCAACTTCCCGTTGGTCGGAGATCCTGCCTACGGCGGTCGTTTCCGTATTCCGCCGGCAGCCAGTGTGACCATGATCGAATCGTTGAAGGCGTTCCCGCGTCAGGCGCTGCATGCGCGGTTCCTGGAGCTGGATCACCCGACCACCGGTAAACGCATGAGCTGGGAATCGCCACTGCCGGACGATTTCGTCTGGTTGCTGACGCTGCTCAAGCAAGACCGCGAGGCGTTCATCGGATGAGTGACTGGCTGATTCCCGACTGGCCTGCGCCTGCCGGGGTGAAAGCCTGCGTTACCACCCGTGCGGGCGGCGTCAGTCTGGCGCCGTTCGACAGCCTCAACCTCGGCGATCACGTCGATGACAGCCCAGAAGCTGTTGTCGAAAACCGCCGTCGCCTCACCGATCACTTCTCTATTCAGCCGGCCTGGTTAAAGCAGGTTCACGGCATTGCCGTGGCCCATGCAGACCCAAGCCTTACGGCCACTGCCGATGCCAGCTGGACGGCAACGCCCGGTATCGCCTGCACGGCGATGACCGCGGATTGCCTGCCGGCATTGTTTTGCGACCGTGCAGGCACTCGCGTCGCGGCGGCCCATGCCGGTTGGCGCGGATTGGCGGCGGGTGTGCTGGAAGCGACTCTAGACACGCTGGCCGTGCCACCAGAAGAAGTGCTGGTCTGGCTCGGTCCTGCCATTGGCCCGCAAGCCTTTGAAGTCGGCCCTGAAGTGCGCGAAACCTTCGTCGAGCAATTGCCCGAAGCCGCCAAAGCCTTTGTGCCGAGTCAAAATGCTGGCAAATTCATGGCCGACATTTACGAGCTGGCGCGCTTGCGTCTGGCGGCTCGCGGCGTCACCGCTGTTTATGGTGGCGGTTTCTGCACCGTGACCGATCCTCGCTTCTTTTCTTACCGCCGCAGCCCGCGCACCGGTCGGTTTGCCTCTTTAGTCTGGATCGAACGCTAGACTTCTCTGATCTACATCAACTGTACGACGCTTGAATCTTCCAGAATCGACCACATCTAGTGAGGTATCCGGCAGGCTTCTTCATTCAGGATGTTTTATAGGTCCGGCCTGCTCAAAAGGAAGGTGACCCATGCGTATAGACCGTTTAACCAGCAAGTTGCAGTTAGCCTTGTCCGACGCCCAATCCCTGGCCGTCGGCCTCGATCATCCGGGCATTGAACCGGCGCACTTGATGCAAGCCATGCTTGAACAGCAGGGTGGTTCGATCAAACCCCTGCTGATGCAGGTTGGTTTCGACGTCAATAGCTTGCGTAAAGAGCTGACCAAAGAGCTCGACCAACTACCAAAAATCCAGAACCCGACCGGCGACGTCAACATGTCGCAGGATTTGGCACGCCTGCTCAATCAGGCCGATCGTCTGGCCCAGCAGAAGGGCGACCAGTTCATCTCCAGCGAGCTGGTGTTGCTCGCCGCCATGGACGAGAACAGCAAGCTCGGCAAATTGTTGCTCGGTCAGGGCGTCAGCAAGAAAGCCCTGGAGAACGCGATCAACAACCTGCGCGGTGGTGAGGCCGTCAATGACGCCAACCACGAAGAGTCGCGCCAGGCGCTGGATAAATACACCGTCGACCTGACCAAGCGCGCCGAAGAAGGCAAGCTCGATCCGGTGATCGGCCGTGACGACGAAATTCGCCGGACCATTCAGGTCCTGCAACGCCGAACCAAGAACAACCCGGTGCTGATCGGTGAGCCTGGTGTTGGTAAAACCGCCATCGCCGAAGGCTTGGCCCAGCGCATCATTAACGGCGAAGTGCCCGATGGACTGAAAGGCAAACGTCTGCTGTCCCTGGACATGGGGTCGCTGATTGCCGGTGCCAAGTACCGTGGCGAGTTCGAAGAGCGCCTCAAATCCCTGCTCAACGAACTGTCGAAGCAGGAAGGGCAGATCATTCTGTTCATCGACGAACTGCACACCATGGTCGGCGCCGGTAAAGGCGAAGGCTCGATGGACGCGGGCAATATGCTCAAGCCTGCGTTGGCCCGTGGTGAACTGCACTGCGTCGGCGCGACCACGCTCAACGAGTACCGCCAATATATAGAGAAGGACGCGGCCCTCGAACGGCGTTTCCAGAAAGTCTTGGTGGACGAGCCGAGCGAAGAAGACACCATCGCGATTCTGCGTGGCCTGAAAGAGCGCTACGAGGTTCACCACAAAGTGGCGATCACCGACGGCGCGATCATCGCTGCGGCCAAGCTCAGTCATCGCTACATCACTGACCGTCAGTTGCCGGACAAGGCCATCGACCTGATCGACGAAGCGGCTAGCCGCATCCGCATGGAGATCGACTCCAAGCCGGAAGTGCTCGATCGACTGGAACGTCGTCTGATTCAGCTGAAGGTGGAATCCCAGGCGCTGAAGAAAGAAAGTGACGAAGCCGCGATAAAACGCCTGGAAAAACTCCAGGAAGAAATCGTTCGCCTCGAACGTGAGTATTCGGACCTGGAAGAAATCTGGAACGCGGAAAAAGCCGAAGTTCAGGGTTCTGCGCAGATCCAGCAGAAAATCGAACAGTCCCGTCAGGAACTGGAAGCCGCCCGCCGCAAAGGCGACTTGAACCGCATGGCCGAGTTGCAGTACGGGATCATCCCGGACCTGGAGCGCAGCCTGCAAATGGTCGACCAGCACGGCAAAACTGAAAACCAGTTGCTGCGCAGCAAGGTGACTGAAGAAGAGATTGCTGAAGTCGTTTCGAAGTGGACCGGTATTCCGGTGTCGAAAATGCTCGAAGGCGAGCGCGACAAGCTGATGAAGATGGAAAGCCTGTTGCACCAACGTGTGATCGGTCAGGACGAAGCGGTGATTGCCGTTTCCAACGCCGTGCGGCGGTCCCGCGCCGGTTTGTCCGATCCGAATCGCCCGAGCGGTTCGTTCATGTTCCTCGGCCCGACCGGTGTCGGTAAAACCGAGCTGTGCAAGGCGCTGGCCGAGTTCCTCTTTGATACGGAAGAGGCGATGGTGCGGATCGACATGTCCGAGTTCATGGAGAAACATTCCGTGGCTCGTCTGATCGGCGCGCCACCAGGCTACGTAGGCTATGAAGAGGGCGGTTACCTGACCGAGGCGGTGCGTCGCAAGCCTTATTCGGTGATCCTCCTGGACGAGGTCGAGAAGGCCCACCCGGACGTCTTCAACATCTTGCTGCAAGTGCTGGAGGATGGCCGACTGACCGACAGTCATGGCCGCACGGTGGATTTCAAAAATACCGTGATTGTCATGACCTCCAACCTCGGCTCGGTGCAGATCCAGGAATTGGTCGGTGATCGTGAGGCGCAGCGTGCGGCGGTGATGGATGCGATTTCCACGCACTTCCGGCCGGAGTTCATCAACCGGGTCGATGAAGTGGTGATCTTTGAGCCGTTGGCTCGGGATCAGATCGCGGGCATTACCGAGATCCAGTTGGGTCGCCTGCGCAGTCGCCTGACCGAGCGCGAGCTCAAGCTTGATCTGAGCCCTGAGGCTATGGATAAGCTGATCGCGGTAGGTTACGACCCGGTTTACGGCGCGCGGCCGCTCAAACGAGCGATTCAGCGCTGGATCGAGAACCCGCTGGCTCAGTTGATTCTGTCCGGTCGTTTCATGCCGGGCGATACCGCCAACGGCGTTGTGGAGAACGACGAAATCGTATTCGTCTGATTCACGGCGGCTTTAAAATTGAAGAGGCCTCGCATTGCGAGGCCTTTTTTTCGCCAGGCTGTTGAACTGAAAGGAAAAGGCTTGTAAAGTGCGCCCCGCAGTAAGTCGCTCCGAAGGGTTCCAGCTCCCCAAGCCGGAATCTGAAATAAGTTGCAAATCATTAACTTGAAAGCAATTTAGGGGGTTGACAGAGGTGCTTAAAATTGTAGAATAGCGCGCCTCAGACACACGAACGCAGCGATGCGAACGGGTCGAAGAGAACGCAAAAAGCTTCATCGTTGTAAATTGAAATATGTAGTTCCGTGATAGCTCAGTCGGTAGAGCAAATGACTGTTAATCATTGGGTCCCAGGTTCGAGTCCTGGTCACGGAGCCAATTTCAAGCCGGGGTATAGCGCAGTCCGGTAGCGCGCCTGCTTTGGGAGCAGGATGTCAGGAGTTCGAATCCCCTTACCCCGACCATTTTTGGGTCGTTAGCTCAGTTGGTAGAGCAGTTGGCTTTTAACCAATTGGTCGTAGGTTCGAATCCCACACGACCCACCATTTTTGAAACCAGTTCACGCTGGAATCAGATCTTAAGATCAGAGGCCAAAAGCACTGATCGAAGAAGGCGACTTTTTAAAGGTCGCCTTTTTATTACCGGGGTATAGCGCAGTCCGGTAGCGCGCCTGCTTTGGGAGCAGGATGTCAGGAGTTCGAATCCCCTTACCCCGACCATATTAAAAATCCTCGTATCGAAAGATACGGGGATTTTTTTTGTCTTCGAAAAATGTTCCAGACGCAAAAAAGCCGCGCTTCTCGACGGAAAAGCGCGGCTTGGTTCTCAGACGCTTAGGCGCCGTCTTGGTCTTTCAAGTGCTCGAACAGGCCTTTTGGCATTTTCTTGCCATTGGCTTCGTAGTTAGCTTTCACGTTATCGAATGCCTCTTGCTCGTCGATGAAGCCGTCATGGTTGGTGTCGATCTTGTCGAAATTGGACTTCGGCGCGACTTTCTGGAATTCGGCACGGGAGACCTTGCCGTCGTCATCGGTGTCGGTTTTTGCCATCGACGCATCGCCACACTTGCCTTCGCCACATTTGCCTTCAGGCGTCTTCACGACCTGTTCGGCCGAGGCCAGCAGGTAACCCTGAGTCAGGGGTTGCGAGGCGAACACAGCGCCGGACAACATCATGCCACCGGCCAAAACAGCGCCGAGCAAACCGATAGTGTTTTTGGTGGTACGGGACATTTCAATACTCCTGGGTTGCACGACACAACCGTTCGATAAAGGACGCCACGTCAGTGCGGCGATAACCGTAGCAGGCGGGGTGCCTTGCTCGGGTGTGGCCATTTAGCGGGCGTGGTGTATCGCTACTGTGTCGCGTAAGGGGGAGTTTGTAAGCGAAGGGGATGAAACGGCGGGGGAGATACAGTGAGACACAGTTCTCCAAATCAATGAATAACAAATGTGGGAGCGAGCTTGCTCGCGATAGCGGTCTGACATTCAGCGCATCTGTTGAATGTTAAGCCGTCATCGCGAGCAAGCTCGCTCCCACAGTGGATGTGTGTCAGTGCAGTTTGAGTCGCGGCTCAGTCCCGCGACCGATCTTGCTACCCAACATCAGCATCGCCGTGCGAAACGCGCCATACAGCGCCATCTGGTGCATGCGGTACAGCGACACGTAAAACATCCGCGCCAGCCAGCCTTCCAGCATCACGCTGCCGGTGAGGTTGCCCATCAAGTTACCCACAGCCGAAAAACGCGACAGCGAGATCAGCGAGCCATAGTCGGTGTATTTATACGCAGGCAGAGGCTTGCCTTCGATCCGCAACTTCAGCGATTTGGCCAGCAACGAAGCCTGCTGATGCGCAGCCTGGGCGCGCGGCGGCACATTGCGATCGGTGCCCGGCTGCGGGCAGGCCGCGCAGTCACCGAAGGCGAAGATGTTCTCGTCGCGGGTGGTTTGCAGGGTCGGCAGTACTTGCAGCTGATTGATCCGGTTGGTCTCCAGGCCATCGATGTCCTTGAGGAAACCCGGTGCACGAATCCCGGCGGCCCAGACTTTCAGGCTGGCGTTGATGACTTTGCCATCGGCGGTAATCAGGCTGTCGGCCGTCACTTCACTGACGGCGGCATTGGTCATGACGTTGACCCCGAGTTTCTCCAGGGTTTTATGCACAGGCCCGCCGATACGTTCCGGCAGGGCGGGCAGCACCCGTGGTCCGGCTTCGATCAGGGTGATGTGCATGTTTTCCGGTTTGATCCGGTCAAGACCATAGGCGGCCAATTCATGCGCAGCGTTGTGCAGTTCTGCGGCCAGTTCTACTCCGGTAGCACCGGCGCCGACGATGGCGACGCTGATCTGCTCGACCTTGTCGGTCTGCCCGGCATGGGCGCGCAGGTAGTGGTTGAGCAATTGCTGATGGAAACGCTCGGCCTGTTTGCGGGTGTCGAGGAACAGACAGTGTTGCGCCGCGCCCTGAGTCCCGAAATCGTTGGTGGTGCTGCCGACCGAGATCACTAGCGAGTCGTAACCCACTTCGCGTGCCGGGACCAGTTCAATGCCGGCCTCGTCGTAGGTGGCGGCGAGCTGGATTTTCTTCTGTGCGCGATCAAGCCCGCTCATGCGCCCCAGCTGGAACTCGAAGTGGTTCCATTTCGCCTGGGCAACATAGTTGAGTTCGTCTTCGGAAGAGTTCAGGGAACCTGCCGCCACTTCGTGCAACAGCGGTTTCCAGATGTGGGTCAGGTTCGCGTCGACCAGCATCACACTGGCCGTGCCGCGCTTGCCCAGAGTCTTACCCAGACGGGTAGCCAACTCCAGACCGCCGGCGCCGCCGCCAACGATGACAATACGATGAGTCATGGGGATATCTCGCAAGGCTAAAAGAAATCGGTGCAATTACCCGAGCGAGCGCGATGCGGCTCATAGCGTCAGGTAACTGATAAATCGGCTCAACAGGCCTAAACCAATGGTCACTGCCAACACCACCACCAGGAGCATCCACGGCCGGAAAGGCCGGCGCTCGACTTGGTGCTGGGACAGTTGCAGGTACTCTTCGACATGCTTTTGGTCGTCGGGGTTCAGGCGGCTGGTCATATTGGGCCTCGTCAGGGGGTAGACGTTGCTAAATGTGTAGAAGCTACAGCAGGCTTTAGCCCACATTGAACGGAGCATAGCCGCTGGCAGGAATGGGCTCGACGCTCACCGTATCGTCCAGGCGAATGATTCCACTTTGTAACACCCGGGCGGTGATTCCGCCATGTCCGCGAACGGCCTGAAAGGTCCCGGGGCCGAGGTTGTTCTCGAGGCGGGCGCAGGGCTGACACCAGCCCGTAGTTTCGAAAATCGCCTGTCCGATCCTGAAGCGACGGCCCTTGAGACTGAAGAGATTGATGCCGCTGACGACGATGTTGCGTCGCAAATCCTGCGCTAACACCGGTTGATCCGCCGGGCGGCCCATCAGCGAGTTGATCACCGCCAGATGCTCCCATTGAATCAGCGTGACCTGCCGCGCATTGCGTATGCCGGGACGCGTGTGATCACCGGTCAAACCGGCTTCAAGCCGCGCCTCCACGGCATCGAGTTCGATCATCTGAGAACGTGACTGCGGCCGCACGCCGATCCAGCGAACGCGACCCGTTTGCGGCACTTCGGCAATCAGCTCCTGCAATGGACTCACAGGCTGATCCCGACATCGAAAACAATGCTGCGGCCCAGGTTGCTGCGCAGGAAATCCGGTGCGTCCGGGTGTGCGAACAGCACACGGGCGAAGGTTGGACCGACCAGCGACAACGAGCGCCAGCCCTGGCGCAGGTATTCGGTCGGTGGCGGGAAATGGCTGTTGAGGTCCAGCACTTCGCGCTTGAGGCTGGCGAAGGCGATGATGTCCAGTTCGCCCAGGTCCATGCCGCGTTCTTTGTAGTTGTGCGCTTTTTTGCGCAAGGTCGGCGCCAGTCTCAGCAGAAACTCATTGGCCGGAATGCGCCGGGGCTTGGCCTCGCGGCGCACCAGCGAACTCAGGGAAAACGCGCTGCGCCGGCGTTGCAGCTCGTCGCGCCATTCGTCGTTGAGGCGTCGGCCTTCATCGAGCACGAAAAACACTTCGAAACTGGCGTCACGAAACAGCACGTCCGGCGGCTCTCCGGCGGGGGCGAATTCATCGGCGCGATAGGGAATGTTCAGGCCTTGCAGCAGGCGCTGACAAACCCAACGCTCACGCTCCCATTTGCGGGCATTGGACAGGAACGCGTTGGCTTGCTCGGCCGCGATGGTCAGCAGGCGTAAATAATCTGAGTCATCCATAGGCCCAAGCTTAGCGTTCATTTGCGACAAGCAGAAAGCGTGAAACGGTAAAGAGGGGAACTGGGCACTTGGAAAGGGCGGTGTAGACTGATGGCCATTACGCATATGCGCTCAAACGAGGAGTCGAACGTGAAATATTGGCCGGTGTTGTTGCTCAGTCTTCTGCCTCTTTGGGCGCAGGCGCTGGAGGTGGGTGAGCGGCTGGCGCCGTGGACCTTGCTTGATCAGTTCGATCAGGCCTTCACGCTCGATAATCAGACTCAGACGCTGCTGGTGGCGCGCAGCATGGACGCCGCCAAACTGGTCGGCGCCGCTCTGCAGGGTCAGCCCAAGGGCTACCTGGAGGCTCGGCACGCGGTGTTTGTGGCGGACATCCAGCGCATGCCTCGAATGATCGCGAAAATGTTCGCAGTACCGGCCATGCGCGATTATGCCTATCGAGTGATGCTTGACCGTGATGGGCGCGTGGCGCCGCGCTACCCCGGGTCCGTGGATAAAGTGCTGTGGCTGCAGCTCAAGGACGGTCAGTTGGTGGATCAGCACGAATACGCCACGGCTGCGCAATTGCGTGAGGCGCTGGAGAAGGCCCTGCCTTGATCGGCGCAAAGCTTGCGTAACCGCAGACACTGACAACATCTGGGTCATCCATAGGCCCGTGCTTAGCGTTCAAATGTGATCGCAATGAAGGCAGTTCATCGCAGAGGTTGCGACCTGCCGGATTTGCGGCCTGCCATCCCCCGCAACACTCCTCATCCCACGCCCGGTTCAGGGCATTGCACAAAACGGATAGCGATCTGCGTAAAGCGGATATTGCCCCGTGCCTGTCGCCTTTACCCTCGGCTGTACGGACGTTAGCCGTGTTGCCGACGATCTTAAAATAACAACAAGAGATAAATGCCATGCGCAAGATCGACGTACATGAGGTTATCGACAACGCACGATTCAACCGCTTTCACTGGATGGTGCTGTTCTGGTGTGCCCTGATCATCATTTTCGACGGTTACGATTTGGTGATCTACGGCGTGGTGCTGCCGATGCTGATGAAAGAGTGGGGGCTCAGTCCTCTGCAAGCGGGCGCACTGGGAAGTTATGCACTGTTCGGGATGATGTTCGGCGCGCTGTTCTTCGGCCCGCTGTCAGACAAGATCGGCCGCAAAAAAGCCATCACGATCTGCGTGATGCTGTTCAGCGGTTTTACCGTGCTCAATGGTTTTGCCCGCAACCCCACCGAGTTTGGCCTCTGCCGGTTCATTGCCGGGCTTGGCATTGGCGGGGTGATGCCTAACGTCGTGGCGCTGATGAACGAGTACGCGCCGAAGAAAATCCGCAGCACGCTAGTGGCGATCATGTTCAGCGGCTACTCGGTGGGCGGCATGCTTTCGGCGGGGCTCGGTATCGTGCTGATCCCGAGTTTTGGCTGGCAATCGGTGTTTTACGTGGCGGTGCTGCCGTTGCTGTTGTTGCCGTTGATCATGTACTTCCTGCCCGAGTCGGTGGGTTTCATGCTGCGTCAGGGGCGCAATGAAGAGGCGCGCAACATCCTGCAGCGGATTGAGCCGGCTTACGTCGCGCAAACTGGCGATCAGTTGCACATGAGCGAAGTGAAGGGCACTGGCACTCCGGTGTTGCAACTGTTTCGCGAAGGTCGTGCGCTGCGCACGCTGATGTTGTGGCTGGCATTTTTCTGCTGCTTGCTGATGGTCTACGCCTTGAGTTCGTGGCTGCCAAAACTGATGGCCAACGCTGGTTACAGCTTGGGCTCGAGTCTGTCGTTCCTGCTGGTGCTCAACTTCGGCGCCATTTTCGGCGCGGTGGGCGGCGGTGTGCTGGGGGACAAACTCAACTTGCCTCGGGTGTTGGCGGTGTTCTTCGCCGTGGCTGCCGTGTCGATCACCTTGCTGGGTTTCAACAGCCCGATGCCGCTGTTGTACCTGTTGATCGCCATTGCCGGCGCCACCACCATCGGCTCTCAGATCCTGTTGTACGCCTGCGCCGCGCAGTTCTACTCCATGACCATTCGCTCCACCGGTTTGGGTTGGGCGTCAGGTATCGGGCGCAACGGTGCCATCGTCGGACCGCTGCTGGGCGGTGCCTTGCTCGGGATCAGCCTGCCGCTGCAACTGAACTTCATGGCCTTTGCCTTGCCCGGTGCGGTGGCCGCCATCGCCATGACCGTGTTCGCCATCAGCAGTCGGCACAGTGCTAAACAAGCGCTGTCGGGCCTGCGCAACGAATCGCCTGACGGGGCTGTCGGCGAGGTTTCATGAAAACCTTATTCCAGGACTTTTCCCTGTCTGCGGCAGTCGCCGGATTTGTCGCCACGGTGATTTCCTACGCAGGCCCGTTGGTGATCATCTTTCAGGCTGCCGAGACCGCGCACCTCTCGCGGGAGGTGCTGTCTTCCTGGGTCTGGGCGATTTCCGTCGGCAGCGCGGTGCTCGGTATCGGTTTGAGCCTGCGTTACCGCGTCCCGGTGATCATCGCGTGGTCGGCGCCGGGTTCGGCGTTGCTGGTGGCGCTGTTGCCGGGGATCTCCATGCCGGAAGCGGTCGGCGCGTATCTGGTCAGCAGCCTGATTATCTTTCTGGTCGGGGTGTCGGGGGCGTTTGACCGGATCATCGGCAAACTGCCGGCGGCGATTGCGGCAGCGATGCTGGCGGGAATTTTGTTCAGCTTCGGCACCGGGTTGTTCGTCTCGTTGCAGGGCAAGCCGCTGCTGGTGCTGGCGATGTTTGTCACGTACCTGATCTGCAAACGGTTGATGCCGCGGTATGCGGTGTTGATGGTGCTGGTGGTGGGCTGCTCGATGGCTTTTCTCGCCGGTGATTTGCACCGCGAGGCGTTGGTGATCGGGTTGGCCACGCCGGTGTGGATCACCCCCGCGTTCAGCCTGAGCGCGACCCTGAATATCGCCTTGCCGCTGGTGATGGTGGCGCTGACCGGCCAGTTCGTTCCCGGCATGGCGGTGCTGCGCGCCAGCGGTTACGCAACACCGGCCGGCCCGATCATCGCCAGCAGTGCGGTGGGCACGGCGCTGTTGGCGCCGTTTGGTTGCCATGGGCTGAATCTGGCCGCCATCACCGCGGCGATTTGTACCGGGCGCGAGGCCCATGAAAGTCCCGGCAAACGCTATGTGGCCGGGGTTGTGGGCGGGCTGTGTTACCTGGTGCTGGGGATCTTCGGCGCCACCCTGGTTTCACTGTTTTCGGCGTTCCCCAAAGAACTGATCGCGGCCTTGGCCGGGCTGGCGCTGTTTGCTGCGATTGCCGGGGCGTTGGCCGGCGCAATGGCCGTGCCGAATGATCGCGAAGCCGCGTTGGTGACTTTTTTGACCACCGCGTCGGGCATGTCGTTGTTGGGTTTGTCCGCCGCCTTTTGGGGGCTGATTTTCGGCATGGTCACGCACTTGTTGTTAAACGCCCGTCGTCCCGTTCCCCACCGCGAGTCCGCGGCGGCTGAAGCACTTCAACCTGTCGATCAATAAAAATAAGAGAAAAAACGATGAAGCAGATTCTTCCAACAACCGGTTCAGTGTTGTCCATGGCTGTCGTCTCGAGTTTCTCCGCCGGTGCGATAGCGGCCGAGAGTGGCTTCATCGAAGACACCACTGCGACCTTGCAAGCACGCAATTACTATTTCAGTCGGGACTTCTCCGACATCGTCGGGGCCAACCAACAATCGAAGGCCGAAGAGTGGGCGCAGGGCTTCATCCTTAACGTCAAATCCGGTTATACCCAAGGCCCCGTCGGTTTTGGAGTGGATGTCATTGGCCTGCTCGGCCTCAAGCTCGACAGCAGCCCGGATCGGGTCAATACCGGTTTGTTGCCGGTGCAGGGTGACGGGCGCGCGGCGAATGATTACAGCCGTCTGGAAGGCGCGTTGAAGGTGCGTGTCTCCAAAACCGAACTGAAGGTGGGTGAGTTGCAACCCAACCTGCCGGTACTGGCCTTCAGTGATATCCGTTTGCTGCCGCCCAGCTATCAGGGTGCGAGCATCAGCTCAAACGAGATCAATGGCCTGACTGTGCAGGGTGGCCACTTGAGTTCGACCAGCCTGCGCAACGAGGCTGGCGACGAAAAGATGCAAGCCATGCTCGGTCACGTACCGCAGCGTCAGGTCAGCAGTGATGGCTTCAACTTTGCCGGCGCCGATTACGCTTTCAACGATAAACGCAGCTCGGTCAGCGCTTGGTTCGGGCAACTGGAAGATATCTACAACCAGCGTTTTCTCGGCCTCAAGCATAGCGAGCCACTCGGTAACTGGATCCTGGGCGCCAACCTTGGTTATTACGATTCGCGCGAAGACGGCAAAAAGCTGCTGGGCAACATCGATAACCAGGCGTTCTTCTCCTTGCTGTCAGCCAAGCGTGGCGGCCACACGTTCTATGTCGGCTATCAGGGCATGTTCGGCGACAGTGCATTCCCGCGAGTGTTTGCCAACATCAGCCCACTGGGTAACGAGGTGCCGACCTACGAGTTCGCCTACACCGATGAGCGCTCCTGGCAGGCGCGTTACGACTACGATTTTGCGGCCCTCGGCGTGCCGGGGCTGACCAGCACCGTGCGCTACATCACCGGCAACAATGTCGATACCGGCAAAGGGTTCGAGGGCAAGGACCGCGAACGCGATCTGGACATCGGCTATGTGCTGCAGAGCGGCAGCCTCAAAGGCCTCGGGATCCGAGTGCGCAACGCGATGGCCCGCTCCAACTACCGCAGTGATATCGACGAAAACCGCTTGATCCTCAGTTACACATGGACGCTGCTATGACCACTGAAAAAGAACAACCCACTTACAAAATCGGCTTGCAGGTCAAGCTGGAGCAATTGACCGAGTCCGTGCTGCAAACCGAGGAAGACATGCGCTTTGCCAATCAACTGGCGCGCACGGCAGGTGAGCGGGTGAAGGCGAGTGCGCTGAGCATGCAGTCTTCGGCCAGTGTGCTGGAAGACCTGAACCTCTACATGCAGCGTCTGGATCAAGTGTTCGACGAGCTCGGCAGTCAGTCGATGCGCATCGGCGCGATTGTCGGCAGCATCCAGGACATTTCCCGTCAGACCAACCTGTTGGCGTTGAACGCAGCCATTGAGGCGGCGAGGGCGGGCAGCCATGGCCGAGGGTTTGCGGTGGTGGCCGATGAGGTGCGCAATCTCTCGCGTCAGGCCGCGGACTCCAGCGCGCAGATCCGGCAAATCGCTACGGGGCTGGAACAGTCCGCTGAACAGGCACGCCAAGGTCTTCAGCAGTTGTCCGGCTCCACACGTCTGGGTCTGGAAAAGGCCGGAGTGGCCCTGCACTCGATGGGCGAACTGCAAAGCGGTGCGGTTGCCAGGGTCGAGGTGGTCGAACGCATCATGGCGCGCTTGGCCGGTTTGCATGATCTGGCCTTGCAGGCGAAACGAATGATCGTGTGAGTCGTGCTGCGTGCCAGTGATTACAGGTTGCTGGTGCAATCACCCATGACTTCGTACGTCACGCGATGGGTCTGGCCTTGATGATCGACGTACTCCATGGTCGCCGGCACAACCCCGCAGGCGGTCGCGGTGTTCGACACTGAAACCACTTCGGCGATGTCCAGAGGCTGTGCAGGGTTGTACGAGGTAGCGGTGGGTTCGTTGCCGGCGGCCATGGCCGAGGTGGCGACAACGGTCAGAAACAGGCTGATCAGGGTTTTCATTTTTCTGTGCTCCGTGTTGATTCCGATACCTGAATTCTAGTCTTTGCCCGCGACCGATAAAGGGGCCCGCGCCTGATGCAGCCTTACATGAAACGTAACAGTCACCGCCCGTGGAGGGCTTATGGATCTGCTCAATAACTTGCGGGTGTTCGTCCGCGTGGTGGAGTGCGCAAGCTTTACCGCCGCCGCCGATGCGCTGGACCTGTCGACCGCGCAAGTGTCGCGACTGGTGGCTGATCTGGAGCAGCATGTGCAAGCTCGCTTGCTGCAACGCACCACGCGGCGGTTGAGCCTGACTGAGGCCGGTGAACGCTTTTTGGTGCGCAGTCGGCAAATACTCGAAGAAATGGAGGTGGCAACGGCAGAGGCCCGCGGCGCCCATCTGAAACCGAGTGGACGGCTGCGGGTTCACAGCATGAATGGCCTGGGCGTGCTGATCACGCCATTGATCGCCCGTTACAGCGAGCTTTACCCCGATGTGGTGTTTGAGCTGACCCTGTCGCAGCGCAATCCCGATCCACTGGAGGAAGGGCACGATGTGGTGATTTCGATTGCCCATGAACTGGCCGACTCGCAAATGGTTGCCCATGCGATCGGGCAGATTTATAGCGTGCCCTGCGCCTCCCCGGAATACCTGCAACGGCATGGCGTGCCGCACACACCGCTGGCGCTGAACGATCATCGGTGCCTGCGCATGCTCGACCCGTTGTACAGCGATGAATGGGTGTTCCGGGACGAAGTGGGAGAGCATGCCGTCAGCCCGGCCAGGACCTTTCAATGCAACGTCGCCGAGTCGATGGTCAAGGCGTCGGAGGCCGGCATGGGGATTAGCCTGATTCCGTTCTACACCGCGACGCGCTCCTTGAGCGATGGCACCTTGTTGCGCTTGCTGCCGGCCTGGCGCCCCCGTGAGCGCAACGTGTATGCGTTGTACCCGTCGCGGCGATTTCTCGATGCCAAGGTCAGGACCTGGGTGGACTTTCTCAAGGCCGAATTGCCCAAGCTATTCGCTGAACACGAGGCGGTGATGAACGATCCACGGCATTGGGCCTGACGTCGAAGGGCGTGCGAAGGGCGGTGTAGACTGAGGGCCTGTTCTCTTTCGGCAAGACAAGGGAGTGTGCGCAGCCATGATCGGCGCCGAGTTGCTGTCACCTGAAACCCTCACGGCAGGGTGGTTGATCTATGTACCCGTGCTGATCTGGGCCGTTGCGCGAGCGCCGTGGGTCGAACTGTTCAGCGACAGTCGCCGCCAACATCTGTTGTTCGGCACGGTGTTCGCGCTGTTCATGCTCTGGCTGGTGCGACAAGACTTCGACACCGGCGTGTCCTACCACTTCATTGGCATGACCGCCGTGACCCTGTTGCTCGACTGGCCGCTGGCGATTGTCGGCGGGTTGGTCGCGCAAGCAGGACTCGTGCTGCTCGGGCGGCAGGATCTGGCGGCGATGGGGGTCAACGGCGCGCTGCTGATTCTGCTGCCGGTGCTGATCACCGAGTGCTGCGCGATCCTGGTGGAGCGAGCGCAACCGCGTAATCCCTTTGTGTATATCTTCGTGTCCGGGTTTTTTGCAGCGGCGCTGTCGGCGTTGCTGTGCCTGCTATTGGCGCTGTGGCTGCTGTGGTTCGACGAACGTTTCGCCATGCCGTATTGGCTGGAAGATTTTGTCGGATATCTGTGGCTGCTGATTTTCCCGGAAGCGTTCATCAACGGCATGGTGGTCAGCGCGCTGGTGGTTTTCTGCCCCGAGTGGCTGGAGACGTTCAATCGCACGCGCTACCTTTCGGCACCCTGGAAGGACGACGATCCCAAATCTTGATCCACATCAAAGGCAAAAACCGCTCACGAATCCATGCTCTGGAAAACCTTCAGGAGCATCGAAATGAGTGTCTACGAATGGGCAAGGCAGGAGTTGCGTCAGAGTCTGGATGGGGCGCAGGAAGTGGGGTTTGATCCGGGATTGAGCCTGCGCGCCTTGCTCAGTGCAGTGGTGCAACAGAGCAAGGCAGTGCGCAGCGCCGAAGACCTGGCCGATGAGTTGCGTTTTCTTGCGGAAAACCTCGATGACAGCCAGGACTACGGTTTTATGCGGCCTTGAAGATCAGTGGCGCGGCTCGAAGTCTTCGCTGAACAGGTCGTCTTCGGCATCCGGGCTGACCGGAATCTTGTGTTCTTCCGACGCCCAGGCGCCCAGGTCAATCAGCTTGCAACGGTCCGAACAGAATGGCCGGAATTTGTTTTCCGGGCTCCATTCAACAGGGGCGCCGCAGGTTGGGCAATCGACGGTTGGGGTTTGGCTCATGACTGGCCTCCACGCAAAGTAAGGTAAAAGTGATGCAGGCGTTCGACCTCGCTGTGCAGCCAGGCGAGGTCGCGGTCGTTGACCACCACATCGTCGGCATGGCTCACGCGGTCCTGTCGGCTGGACTGGGCCTTGAGGATCGCCTGGACCTGTTGCTCGCTGGTCTGGTCACGCTGCAGGGTGCGCTCGATCTGTAGTTGTTCCGGGGCATCGATCACCAGTACCCGTTGGGTCATGGCGTACTGCCTGGACTCGATCAGCAGCGGCGAAACCAGAATCGCGTAAGGCGATTGTGCCTTGGCCAGATGATCGGCGATTTCCTTGGCGATCAACGGATGCAGCAACGCTTCGAGCCAGCGGCGTTCCTCAGGCACTTCGAAGATCAGTTTGCGCAACGCCGCGCGATCCAGCTGCCCGTCGGCTTGCAATACGCCGGGGCCGAAGTGTTCGGCGATTTTGGCCAGCGCCGGGCGACCCGGTTCTACCACCCAGCGCGCCGCGTGATCGGCGTCCACTACGTGCACGCCCAGGTCGATGAAGTGCTGGGCAGCCGCGCTTTTGCCGCTGCCGATGCCGCCGGTCAGGCCGAGAATCCAGGGTTTTTCCACAGGGGTATTCATTTCAAACCGACAAACTGCCAATAGAAGTCGGTTATTTGACCACCCCAGAGCAAGGCAATCCAGCCGGCAATTGCCAGAAAGGGTCCGAAGGGGATCGGCGTGGAGGTTTTCGCGTTGCGCAATCGCAGCAAAATCACGCCGACAACGGCGCCCACCATCGACGATAACAGGATGGTCAGTGGCAAGATCTGCCAGCCACCCCAGGCGCCGAACATCGCTAACAACTTGAAATCACCGTGGCCCATGCCGTCCTTGCCGGTGATCAGCTTGAACAGCCAGAACACCGACCACAGCGCCATATAGCCGGCCACCGCGCCCCACAACGCTTCATGCAAGGACACGAAAAGTCCGAAGCTGTTGACGATCAGCCCCAGCCATATCAGCGGCAGCACCAGCACATCCGGCAGCAGTTGGTGCTCGGCATCGATCAGGCTCATGGTCAGCAACCCCCAGCTCAGAACCAGCGCCATGCAGGCCTGCCAGCCGAAACCGAAATGCCAGGCGATGAACGCCGAGAGCAGACCGCAGGCCAGTTCGGTCAGCGGGTAGCGTTTGCTGATGGCTGCCGTGCAGTTCGAGCATCGACCCCGCAAGAGCAGATAACTGAGCACCGGAATATTTTCCCAGGCGCGGATTCGATGGCCGCACTGTGGGCACTGGGAATGGGGCAGCATCAGGTTGAAGGTTGGCAGCGGTGTTTCGCCTGGCAAGCCCAACACTTCACGAGCCTCCTCACGCCATTCGCGATCAAGCATTTTTGGCAGGCGCCAGACCACCACGTTGAGAAAGCTGCCGATCAGCAGGCCGACCAACAGGGCGGCGATCACGAAGGTCAACGGGTGGAGGGTCAGAATGTCGTTCAAGGGCATGTCAGATCGCTGTGCCGAGTTGGAAGATGGGCAGGTACATCGCAACCACCAGGCCTCCGACGATAACACCCAGCACCACCATGATGAACGGCTCCATCAGACTGGTGAGGTTATCGACCATGTTGTCCACTTCGTCCTCATAGAAGCTCGCGACCTTGTCGAGCATATCGTCCAGCGCGCCGGACTCTTCGCCAATCGCGGTCATCTGGATCGCCATGTTCGGAAAGATACCGGAGGCGCGCATGGAAAAATTCAGCTGCATACCGGTCGATACGTCCTGCTTGATGCGCAGCACCGCGCGCTTGAACACGATGTTGCCGGTAGCGCCGGCCACCGAATCCAGGGCTTCCACCAGCGGCACTCCTGCCGCAAAGGTCGTCGACAGCGTGCGGGCGTAACGGGCCACGGCCGACTTGTACATCAGCGTGCCAATCAGCGGCAGTTTCAGCAGCCAGGTGTCCATTCGGTCCCGAAAGGCTTGCGACGTTTTAAACGCGTGGCGCACACCGAAGATGGCCGCGATCAGCACGCCGAGCATCGCCCACCACCAGTCCTGCATGAACTCCGAGAGGCCGATGACCATCACCGTGAAGGCTGGCAATTCGGCGCCAAACCCTTTGAATACCGATTCGAACTGCGGCACCACTTTGACCAGCAGAATCCCGGTCACAATGATCGCGACGAACACCACTGCCAGTGGGTAGGTCATGGCTTTCTTGATCTTGGCCTTGAGGCTTTCGCTCTTTTCCTTATAGGTCGCCACTCTCTCCAGCAGGGTATCGAGGGCACCAGCCTGCTCACCGGCATCGACCAGGTTGCAGTAGAGCTCATCGAAGTATTTAGGCTTTTTGCGCAACGACGCGGCGAAACTGTTACCCGCCGCGACTTCCTGCTTCACCTCGTCGACCAGTGTGCGCATGGCCGGGTTATCGAAGCCCTCACCGATGATGTCGAAGGACTGCAACAGCGGCACACCGGCTTTCATCATGGTCGCCATTTGCCGGGTGAACAGGGCAATGTCCTGGGCCTTGATGCGCTTGCCCAGGTTGAAAATCGAGGTGGACTTCTTGCGTACCTTGCCGGGGGTGATGCCCTGCTTGCGCAATTGGGCCTTGATCAACGCCGGGTTCTGACCGCTCAATTCGCCCGTCATTCTGGTGCCTTTGCGGTCTGTGCCTTCCCAGGCATAGACGCTGATTTTTGCTGCTTTGACCGCCATATTCAGTCCTTGGTGACCCGGTTGATTTCTTCAAGGCTGGTGATGCCTTGCATGGCCTTGAGCAGGCCTGACGTGCGCAGGTCGTTGAAGCCGTCTTTACGCATCTGACTGTCGATTTCCAGTGAATTGCCTTCGGCCATGATCAGCCGTTGCAGGTCCTGTGTGTTCTTCACCACTTCATAAATCCCGACTCGCCCTTTGTAACCGCCGTTGCAGTAATCGCAACCGACCGGTTCAAAGATCGTGAACGAGCCGATGCGTTCCTCGGGGAAGCCTTCCTTGAGCAGCGCTTCCCGGGGGATCTCGATGGGTTTCTTGCAATGGCTGCACAGCTTGCGTGCCAGGCGCTGGGCAATGATCAGGCTGATCGAAGTGGCAATGTTGAAACCCGGAATGCCCATGTTATGCAGGCGAGTCAGGGTTTCGGCGGCGCTGTTGGTGTGCAGGGTCGACAGCACCAGGTGTCCGGTCTGGGCGGCTTTGATGGCGATTTCGGCGGTTTCGAGGTCGCGGATCTCGCCGACCATGATCACGTCCGGGTCTTGACGCAGAAACGAGCGCAGCGCCTGGGCGAAGTCCATTCCCTGTTTGGGATTGACGTTGACCTGGTTGATGCCTTCCATGTTGATCTCTACCGGGTCTTCGGCGGTGGAGATGTTGATGTCCACGGTGTTGAGAATGTTCAGCCCGGTGTAGAGCGATACGGTCTTGCCCGAGCCGGTGGGCCCGGTCACCAGAATCATCCCCTGTGGCTGCTTGAGGGCGGCCATGTACAGGTCTTTCTGGTCGGGCTCATAGCCGAGGGCGTCGATGCCCATTTGAGCGCTGGACGGGTCGAGGATCCGGATCACCACTTTCTCGCCCCACAGGGTCGGCAGGGTATTGACCCGAAAGTCGATGGATTTGCTCTTGGACAGGCGCATTTTGATCCGCCCGTCCTGGGGGCGGCGCCGTTCGGAGATGTCGAGACTGGCCATGACTTTCAGTCGCGCGGCAATGCGATTGGCCAGGTGAATCGGTGGCTTGGCGACTTCACGCAAAATACCGTCGGTGCGCATCCGCACTCGGTAGGTCTTTTCGTAGGGCTCGAAATGCAGGTCGGAAGAGCCGCTTTTGATCGCGTCCAGCAACATCTTGTGAACGAAGCGCACCACGGGCGCGTCCTCGGCATCCTGGCCGGCGATGGCGTCTTGCTTGTCATCGATCGACTCGATGTCCACGCCATCGAGGTCGACGTCGGCCATGTCTTCGAGGCCAGTGCCTTGGGTATCGAAAAATTTTTCGATGGCGTCGCTGAGCTTGTCGTCCTCCACCAGGATGGCTTCGGTAGTCAGCCCGGTACTGAACTGGATGTCATTGATGGCCTGATGATTGGTCGGGTCGGAAACGCCCACGAACAACTTGTTGCCGCGCCGCCAGAGGGGCAGGGCGTGGTGCTGGCGAATCAACTTCTCGCTGACCAGACCCTTGGGTTGGGTTTCCTTGTCCAGACAGTTGAGGTCGAGCAAGGCCATGCCGAAGTGTTCCGAAGCGATCTCGGCGACCTGGCGACTCTTCACCAGTTTGTTCTGCACCAGATAACTGACCAGGGAGATTTTGTTGCGTTGGGCTTGCTGAAACGCCTGTTGCGCGCTTTTGTCAGTGAGCAGCTCGGCCAGGACCAATTGCTTGGCCAGACCGCTAAGGGCGATGTCATTCATTGGGATACCGGACGCAGACAGTTCATGACTTATAGCCTAGTCAAGCGGTGGAACCAAACCAGCGGCGTTCAGGTGACAAAAAGTGTCAGATAGTGCGGATTCTGGGGGTAGGAAAGGGCGATGCACTCGCCTCAGGTCCCCGCCAACAGGGAGCGCGGCGCTTGGCATGGGCTGTGCTGCGCCTAGCTCAGATCATGAGATTTCGACTCATGCATGGAGCTTGTCTATGAAGACTCAAAAAGGTTTTACCCTGATCGAGCTGCTGATCGTGGTGGCGATCATCGGGATTCTGGCGACGTTTGCGTTGCCGCAGTACTCCAAGTATCAGGCCCGGGCCAAGGTAACTGCCGGGCTTGCAGAGATTACGGCGTTGAAGGTTCCGTTTGAGGACCTTATGAATCAAGGGACCAATCCGGATCTGGCAACCGTCGGCGGAACCCTCACGACCTCCAACTGCACAACCACAGTCGCTGGGGTCGCGACTGATGGTACCGGTACGATCGGATGCACGATTCTCAACGCGCCGGGACCGGTTCTGAGTAAAACAATCACGCTGACGCGTGCGCTGACTGGCTGGACGTGTGCCACCACCGTTGCTCAGGAATACTCGCCTAAAGGCTGCACAGGCGTCTGATCCTTACGCGCTGATGAATACCCCGCCTCTTCCGATGCGGGGTATTTTTTTGTTCGCCGTTCGGGGCAAATTGAAGTAATTGAGAAAACTTCCAACAATTCATGGCCTTAGGCCTGCGGCAAAACCCGCAACTTGCATGTCGATAATTTCCAAGTCATGCAATTTGCATGATTCCGAAAATCAGGTGTTTTTGTAAGTTGTTGATTTATATGTATTTGTTGACTGTTTCAAAGTTGGCACAGCGTTCGCACTATCTCCAGTAACCCTGCTGACAAGACACGCAGCAGACTTTATGAAAAACAGGAGTTACTCGTATGAAGAAGTTCGCTATCGCTGCCGCTACTGCTACCGCGCTGACCCTGACCATGGCCAACGCTGCATTTGCACAGACCACTCAAACCACCCAGGCTCCGATGACTCTGGCGGCGGGTGAAGTGACCAAGGCCAAGGAAGCTACTTCCGACACCTGGATCACCACCAAAGTCAAAAGTGACCTGGTGACTGAAAAAGGCATTCCTGGTACCGATATCAAAGTTGAAACCAACAAAGGCGTCGTGTCCCTGTCGTCCACCGTTGCGGTGACTGAAGCTCAGAAAGCCACCGCCGTGGCGATCACCAAGAAAATCAAAGGCGTCCAGGCGGTCTCCGCTGACGGCCTGAAAGCCGAGTAAGACAAGACTTCTCGCCTGGACTGGGAGAAGGCGCGACAGGCGGGCCGAGCAATACGTCTGCCGCCTCAGGAGAGTTCATGCGAAAGGCCATAAGGATGTGGCCATTACAGGCCCCGGCATTCGTGTCAGGGCCTGTTCTATTTGTGAGCGACGCAAAACCAAATGTGGGGTCTACGTAAGATTGTGGTGGACTCAGTTACCGCGCTTGCTGGTGATCTGCTTCAAACGATTACCTTCAAAACGCAGGTACTGATACATCCCGCCGTTGGGTCCGTAGGTCCATTCCTCGACTTGAAACTCTTCCCGTCGGTTAGCGCTGCGCTTGTAGCCCAACAGATCACGGCTGACCGGTTCACCGCATTTCTGCAGCACTTCGCTGGACCTGTCCCCGACACTGACCAATTGACTGCCACAGCGCAGGGTGTCGGCTGCCGAGGCCTGACTGGCGGCCATCGCCAGAGCCAGGCTCATCAGCCATTTCGCGCCCATCACTCGGCGTCCAGGTGCAGCGGCGTAACCACCCGACCGTCACTTTCCGCTTCACCGAGGCTAGCGTCGATGAAGTACACGCGGTCATCGGCCAACTGACCCTTGTCGACCAGATAGTCCTTGATGCTGCTGGCGCGTTCCTGACCCAACTCACGCAACAGCACGTCGCTGGAACTCCAGAACTTGATCACGCCTTCGCGCATTTTTACCGTGCGTTCTTCCTTGCCCAGGTCCTTCCATTCGGCGGGCGGCTGGGTTTTCAGGCGCGTGCGGTAGATCCCTTCCAGCAGTGGACCTTTTTCGTTATCAGGTACTTCCAGCAATGAAGCCTTGGCCGGCACCTTGTCACCGCGACGCTGGAGCATTTTGTAGTAGTTGTACTGATACTCCCGTTCCAGACGTTGTTCGGCGATCAGCGGGCCATCGCTGCTTGCAGCTGCCGTGCCTTCGATTTCCAGGCGCAGGGCCGGACGTTCCTTGAGGGCCTGGGACAGTTTGACCAGCGAGCCCTCGGCCTCCTTGCTCAGGTCGCTTGAACCCGGGGCAAACGACACGGTGCCCAAATCTTCCGAACCACCACCACTGACCAGTCCGCCAATCATTTTGAATGGCGCTGCGGCGGCTTTGACGATCAGGTTGCGCAAGGTCTGCCAGACAATCGGCATGATGCTGAACTGCGGGTTGTTCAGGTCGCCAGTCACCGGCAGTTCAATGGAAATCTTGCCATCGACGTCCTTGAGCAACGCGATCGCCAGTTTCAGCGGCAGGCTCACGGCGTCTGGGCTGTCGACTTTCTCACCCAGTTGCAGTTGCTCGACCACCACTTTGTTTTCGGCCTTGAGCTGGCCCTTGGTGATCATGTAATGCAGGTCGAGATTGAGGCGGCCCTTGCGGATGCGGTAACCGGCGAACTTGCCGGAGTAGGGCGTGAGCGTGGTCAGTTCAACACGTTTGAAACTGGTGGCGATGTCGAGGCTGGCCATTGGGTCGAACGGGTTGACCGAGCCCTTGATGGTGACCGGTGCATAGCGGTCGACCTTGCCTTTGATATCCACGCTGGCCGGTTTCGCCTGACGGCTGTCGATGGTTCCAATTTGCCCATTGAGCTGTTGAACGGCCGTGGCGAAATTCGGGGTCAGGCTGAAGTCGGCGAAGTTGGCCGAGCCGTCATTGATGGCAATGCCACCCACGTGGATGCCCAGCGGTTTTTCCTTGCTGGCAGGTTTAGCCGCCGCGGTTTTGGCACCGGAGTCGGCCGGTTGCGGGATCAGCAAGTCGTCGACGTTAGTGGTGCGGTCATCGTTGATCATGAAGCGCACATAGGGCTGGAACAGGTTGACCTTGTCGATCGACAGGCTGTCGCCGTGCTGATAGTTCAGGCCTTCGAGCACCAACTGCTGCCACTTGAGGAAGTCGCGGGTTTTAAGGGTGTCGAGGGTATGCAGTTGATCGACCTGAGCACGGCCGGTGACGCTGAATGCCAGCGGCTCGGTGCTTTTCAGATCGACCGCCAGATCACTGCCGAGCATGCCGCTGCGCAGTTCCAGGCGAATGAACGGGTTGATATAGGACTGGGCGACGCGCAGGTCGATGTCCCTGGTTTGTACTTTTAACCTGGCGCTGACCGGGGCGAGATTGACGACGCCGTCTGCGGTGATCTTGCCTTGTTTGCCCACGCCCGTATCGAGCTTGAGGTTAAAAGGCGAGCCATTGAGGCTGTCGAAATTCTGCAGGTCCAGGTTCAGCGGGCCGACATCCAACGCGACGGCAGGTTGCGCCTTGCGGTCAGCCAGATGCACCTGGTAATTGCGCAGTTGCACGTCTTTGAGCAGCACCTGCCATGGTTTGCTCGGTGGCGCCGGGTCGGGTTTCGGTGAATCGGCGGCTGCCGGGGTGCTGGCCGGTTCGGCGTTGGCTTTGGCGGCCGGTTTGGACGGTTGGCTGGCGAACAGTTTTTGCCAATCGAGTTGCCCGTCGGCTTCGAGGGCGGCCCAGGTTTCCAGTTTCTGGCTGCGGATCTTGCCGACGACCACTTGCTGCTTGGCCAGGTCGACGGTGGTTTCGCTGATGTCCAGACGCTCGAGTTTCGCCAGCGGTCGACCGTCTGGTGCCTTGATCGCGAACGGCGCGATGCTGACGGCGACGTTGCTCAACAGCAGTTCGGTCTCTTTGGATAGGTTCAGTTTGTAGTCGGTGCTGAGGTTCATGATGCCGTCTTCGAGTACCAGTGGCACCGAGTCACGCACGTAGGGCCAAAAGGATTTCATCTTGCCGTCGGTGATTTTCAGCTTACCTTCGGAGGCGAGCGGGATCAGGCTGAAATTTCCGGTCCAGTCAAGCTTCCCACCTCCCGGGCCAACGGCCATCAAGGTCATATCGGCACTGTCTTCTGGCAGGGTGCTGAGGTTCTTCAACTCGAAATCGAGTTGGTCGTAGAGGAATTCAATGGGCTCGCTGGGCCGCGCATCCTGGAAGTGCACATAACCACTGGCGAGTTTGATCCGCTCAATGCGCAACGGGAACGGTTTGGCGTCCGGGTCGGCCGGGGTCGGTTCACTGGCGGGGATTTTGAACAGGCCAAGCAGATTGAGCTTGCCGTCCTTGCCGAAGAGGATTTCGGTCTTGGGTTTGTCTATTTCGATATCGGACAGGTGCAGCGCCTTGGTCCAGAGGCTGTCGATCTGCAAGTTTGCATACAGCCGCTCGAAGCCGACCTGCTCCTTGCCCGGCTCGCCGATGATCAGGCCCCACAGGGTCACTTCAAGGCTGAAGGGGTTGAGTTCGATACGCTGGATCGTCGCGGGCGTCGTCGCGTAGTTGGCCAATTGTTGATTGGCCACCCGCAACGCGATGCCCGGCAAAATCAGAAACCCCAGCAGGCTGTAGAGGGCTAGAGCGGTCAACAGAGCGCCAATAGCGCGAATCAATCCTTTGGGCATGTGCGGCTTCATCTGTCTGAATCGGAGTGCGTTGGAGTATGGCACGCGATTCCGGTTCCGAAGTGATCATGCTTTATAGGATTTATCTGATTTTCCGGACGAATCTCAGAGCTGCAGAATCAGGGTTTTCAGTGGCGGCTGCTCATCCATTGACGGAAAATCGCCGCCCGGCTTCATCACGGTCCACTCGCGCACCGGCCGGCCGGCTTTCTCTGCACAACGCAAAACCTGCTCGCGCCAGTCGTCCATGCTGACTTTTGCCAGGTTGTTGCAGCAGATCAACACGCCATTGTCGGCGGTGGTCAGCAGTGCCGGCTTCAGCAGGCTCTGATAGTCGCGCAGCAGGTCGACGGTGCCAAAAGCGCTCTTGGCCCAGGCCGGCGGATCCAGCAGCACCAGGTCGTACTGACGCTGTTCCAGACGCTGATAGCTCGGCAGTTTCTGCCCGCGACGCTGGCTGATCGGCAGGCCGGCCAACTGGCGGATGGCTGGGAAGTAGTCGGACTGGACGAAGTCCATGGTCGGCAACTGCGGATTGAGCAGGCCGTTCTCACGGCCGACGGCCAGGTTGCCCTCAGCGAAATCGAGGTTGCAGACTTCGCTCGCGCCACCGGCCGCCGCACTCAGGCCAACGCCACAGGTGTAGGCGAACAGGTTCAGTACGCTTTTGTTTTTGCTGTGCTGCTTGACCCAGCCGCGCGTGTTGCGCAGGTCGAGGAACAGCAGCGGATCCTGGCCGGCGTGGCGGCCGCGAACCCGGTAATTCAAGCCCCATTCGTGACCGATCAAGTCTTGCAGGGCGGCCTCGTCGGCGCGGTAGACGGTGTCTTCACGGTCGATACGCGAGTTGCCACGGGAGCGATCGTTGTAGACCAGCAGCGTTTCGAGACCCAGGTGCTGATTGATGGTGTCATGCAGTTGCAGCAGCGCATCTCGTTCCAGCGACTGGTGAAAGCTTTGCACCAGCAATTGTGGGCCGTAGCGGTCGATCGTCAGGCCGCCGGCGCCTTCCTGGCTGCCGTGGAACAGACGATAGCAATCGGTGCCTTGCTGATGCAGTTCGGCCAGCAAGTCCTGACGACGATCGAGGGCGGCGCGCAGCGCCTGATTCAAGGAAGACATGCCGGGCGCCTTGCAGGAGGGAATTTGGCGCGGGAGTTTAACAGCATTGCACCTGATCCCGAGTCACTGATCGTTCCCTCACTCTGCGTGGGAATGCCTCTATGGACGCTCTGCGTCCGCTTCTGGGACGCGGAGCGTCCCGGGCTGCATTCCCACGCGGAGCGTGGGAACGATCATGCAGGCAGGATCAGGTCAGCAAACCCATCCGTCGTTTGGCGCGGTGCACCGAGCCGTTACGCACCGCCCAGCGCAGCATCGGCACGCTGCGATTGACGCTGGCGCGGATCAGCTTGCGTTGCAGCGGGCTCTGGCTGACGCCAAGCATGTCACTGGCCCAGTCCGGCAGCAGGTCGATCCCGGCCTTCATCATCAACCCGCCGAAAGGTCTGGCCAAACGGCTGGGGGATGGGGCGTTCAACAACAGCCGTAACACCTCTCGACTGCGCTCATCGCACAGCAGTTGTGGGCGAATGCGTTCAAGGTAATCGGCAATTTCCACCCGCGAACGCGGTACGTCACGGGCGCCGAGCCGTTCGGCGACCAGCGCGATTTCCGCGTAGTAACGGTTCTGATCAGCAAGGGAAAGGTTGGGATTGCGGTAACGCAAATGGGCGGCGAGGAAGTTGCTGACTTCGGCCACGTGCACCCAGGTCAACAGATCGGGATCGCTGGCGGCGTAGGGCCGGCCATCCGGTGCCGTGCCGGTCACTTGCAGGTGGATGGTGCGGACTTTCTCGATCAACCAGTCGGCGTCCTTTCGCGAACCGAAAGTGGTGCCGGAAATGAACTGCCCGGTGCGGCGCAGTCGGCCGATCATGTCCTCGCGAAAATTCGAATGGTCCCAGACACCGGCCAGGGCCAGTGGATGCAGTGCTTGCAGCATCAGGGCGCTGATGCCGCCGATCAGCATGCTGCTGAAGTCGCCATGCACTTGCCAGCTCACCGAGTCGGGGCCGAACAGGCCGGGATCACCCTTGGGGTTTTCCAGGTCGAGCTTGCCCAGGGACAGACCGGTCAGGCTCATGATCTGGGTTTCGATGCGGGTTCGAATGAATTCCATGGCGACTCAGTGGCGGAAAAGGAGGCGCGGCCATTAACGGCCGCGCAGGCTTTTGACACAAGCGATTACTGGTTCAGGCGTTTATCGACCAACTCCTGAACCACGCTCGGGTCAGCCAGGGTCGAGGTGTCGCCCAGGCTATCCAGTTCGTTGCAGGCGATCTTGCGCAGAATGCGCCGCATGATCTTGCCCGAACGGGTTTTCGGCAAGGCCGGCGCCCACTGGATCAGGTCCGGTTTGGCGAAGCTGCCGATTTCCTCGCTGACGTGAGCCAGCAGTGCTTTCTTCAGTTCGTCACTGGGCTCGGTGCCGTTCATGGGGGTGACGAAAGCGTAGATGCCCTGACCCTTGACGTCGTGCGGGTAACCGACCACCGCCGCTTCGGCGATGCTGTCGTGCAGCACCAATGCGCTTTCCACTTCCGCGGTGCCGATGCGGTGTCCGGAAACGTTGATCACGTCGTCGATGCGCCCGGTGATCCAGTAGTCACCATCCTCATCGCGCCGTGCGCCGTCGCCGGTGAAGTAGTAACCGGGGTAGGGCTTGAAGTAGGTGTCGACCATTCGTTGCGGGTCGCCGTAGACGCTGCGGATCTGCGCCGGCCAGCTGGATTTGATCGCCAGCACGCCGCTGCCGGCGCCTTTGATTTCCTTGCCCACTTCATCAAGCAGCACCGGTTGCACACCGAACATCGGTTGTGTGGCGCAGCCGGGTTTGATCCGTTGAGCGCTGACCAATGGGCTGAGCATGATGCCGCCGGTTTCGGTCTGCCACCAGGTATCGACGATCGGACAGCGCTGTTCGCCGACGGCATTGAAGTACCATTCCCACGCTTCCGGGTTGATGGGCTCACCGACACTGCCGAGTAATCTGAGGCTCGCGCGGGAAGTTTCCTTCAACGGTTCGGGGCCTTCACGCATCAGGGAACGCAGGGCGGTCGGGGCGGTATAGAAAATGTTCACATGGTGCTTGTCGATCACCTGCCAGAAGCGCGAGCTGCTCGGATAGCTCGGCACGCCTTCGAAGATCAGCGTGGTCGCGCCGTTGGCTAGAGGACCGTAGACGATGTAGCTGTGGCCGGTGACCCAGCCGACATCGGCGGTGCACCAGAAGACTTCGTCGTCGCGGTAGTCGAGTACGTACTTGAAGGTCATCGCCGCTTGCAGCAGGTAGCCGCCGGTGGTGTGCAGCACGCCTTTGGGTTTGCCGGTGCTGCCAGAGGTGTAGAGGATAAACAGCGGGTCTTCGGCGTCCATCGGCTCAGGCGGACAATCGTCGCTGACGTCGCGCAGCGCCTGGTGATACCAGATGTCCCGGCCCTCGACCCAGTCCACTTCGCCCTGAGTGCGCTCGACCACGATGACGGTGCTGACGTTCGGGCAACTGAGCAGCGCCTTGTCGACCTTCTGCTTGAGCGGCACGACTTTACCGCCGCGCACGCCTTCATCGGCGGTGATCACGGTGCGGCAGTCGGCATCGAGAATCCGGTCACGCACAGAGTCCGGAGAGAAACCACCGAACACCACCGAATGCACCGCACCAATGCGCGTGCAGGCGAGCATGGCGTAGGCCGCTTCGGGGATCATCGGCATGTAGATGCACACGCGGTCGCCTTTTTTCACGCCACGGCTTTTGAGCACGTTGGCCAGGCGACAGACGTTGTGATGAAGTTTTTTGTAGGTGATCTGAGTGGATTCGGCAGGGTCGTCGCCTTCCCAGATGATCGCGATTTGATCGCCGCGCTTTTCCAGGTGACGGTCGATGCAGTTGTAACTGACATTCAACTTTGCGCCGGCGAACCAGCTGGCCTCACCGGTTTTCAGGTTATAGCGCTGGACGGTATCCCACGGCTTACTCCAGTCGAGAAAGCGTGTGGCCTGTTCGGCCCAGAAGGTGCTGGGGTGTTCGATGGATTGGCGGTACAGGCGCTTGTAGTCGTCTTGACTTAATTGTGCAGCCCGGCGGACGGCATCGGCTTGGGGGAACGTGCTGATATCGAACATGACGGTTCCTTATTCTTGTTTTGCGACAAGAGGGGAGCTGCGCGACCCTCGTAGGAGCTGCCGAAGGCTGCGATCTTTTGATCTTGTTTTTAACAATCAAAATCAAAAGATCGCAGCCTTCGGCAGCTCCTACAGTGATAGCGCACGCCACCGATTTTGCGGTAAACCCGGTGCCGTGGAATTGTCGATGTTGTAAGTAGAAGGGGCGGGTAAGCCGCCCCTTCAGCCTATCACCCGCGGTGACGACCGCGGAAGTAGTTGATCAGGCCTTGGGTCGAAGCATCGTCAGCCGGGGTTTCTTCGCTGCCGACCAGGCGGTTGTAGACGCCTTTGCCCAGCTCTTTACCCAGCTCCACGCCCCACTGGTCGAAGGCGTTGATGCCCCAGATCACGCTTTGTACGAAGACTTTGTGTTCGTACATCGCCACCAGTGCGCCGAGACGACGCGGGCTGATGCGCTCAACCACCAAAGTGTTGCTCGGACGGTTGCCCGGGATCACCTTGTGCGGTGCGATTTTGTGCACCTCTTCTTCGCTCATGCCTTTGTCGCGCAACTCGGCTTCGGCCTCGGCAAGGGTTTTGCCCAGCATCAGCGCCTGGCTTTGCGACAGGCAGTTGGCGTACAGCCACTGGTGGTGGTCGGACACCGGGTTGAAGCTGACGATCGGCACGATGAAGTCGGCCGGGATCAGTTGGGTGCCCTGGTGCAGCAACTGGTGATACGCATGCTGACCGTTGCAGCCCACGCCACCCCAGATCACCGGGCCGGTGTCGGTGGAAACCGGGGTGCCGTCCTGACGCACGCTCTTGCCGTTGGATTCCATGTCCAGCTGTTGCAAGTGCTTGGTGATGTTACGCAGGTAGTGGTCGTACGGCAGGATCGCGTGGCTCTGTGCGCCCCAGAAATTTCCGTACCACACACCGAGCAGGGCCAGCAGCACCGGCATGTTCTGCTCGAACGGCGCGCTCTGGAAATGCTGGTCCATGGTGTAGGCACCGGACAGCAGTTCCTTGAAGTTCGACATGCCGATGGCCAGGGCAATCGGCAAACCGATGGCCGACCACAGCGAGTAACGGCCGCCAACCCAGTCCCACATCGGGAAGATGTTTTCTTCGCGGATCCCGAATGCCACCGCCGCTGCATTGTTGCTGGAGACAGCGATGAAGTGACGATACAGCTCGGCTTCCGAGCCACCCTGAGCCAGGTACCAGGCGCGTGCGGCCTGGGCATTCTTCAGGGTTTCGAGGGTGTTGAAGGATTTCGACGAAACGATGAACAGCGTGGTCTCGGCGCGCAGTTTCATGGTCAGTTCGTGAAACTCACTGCCGTCGATGTTCGCCAGGTAGTGGCAGCGCACGCCCTTCTGGGCGTAAGACAGCAGCGCTTCGGAGACCAGCTCCGGGCCGAGGAACGAGCCACCGATGCCGATGTTCACCACGTCAGTGATCGGCTTCTCGGAGTAACCGCGCCACAAACCGTCGTGGATACGGCCCACGAGGTCGGTGATCTGGTTCAGGACCTTGTGCACTTCCGGCATCACGTTGACGCCGTTGACCTTCAGCTTGTCGCCGACCGGACGACGCAGGGCGGTGTGCAAGGCCGGACGACCTTCGGAGGAGTTGACGATTTCGCCTTCGAACAGCGCTTTGATCGCGCCCTGGAGGTCGACTTCGTTGGCCAGGCCCACCAGCAGATCGCGGGTCTGAGCGTTGATCAGGTTCTTCGAGTAGTCGAGAAACAGGCCGCAGCTGCTGAGGGTGAATTGGGTAAAGCGCTGCGGATCGGCATTAAAGGCTTCGCGCATGCTGAAATCTTGCATGGCTTGGCGGTGGTCATTCAACGCTTGCCAGGCGGGCAGAGCGGTAACGTCTTGAGGGGTGCGGTAATACGCCATCGCTGCGGGTTTCCTTTTTACTTGAACGGCCTTTTGAACACTAAAAATACCGGAGCGCTGTGGGGTGGGCGTCCGGTCAACTGCGTCGACACGATTTCATGACACAGGGCGAATACAGTAAACCTCGCGCTGCGATCTGTCTTGACTTTGTCTGACCCGTTCCCGGTACTTTTTTATACATCAAGCAGGGAACGGTCCGACAAACGGAAGGGGGAGGGGCTAAGACGGGATCAGGCGACCTGAACCGGGGGGGCTTCGGCGCGATGCCGCTTGGCTTTGAGCATGATGGCGTGCATGAGTGTTTCCCCAGGTCGAAATCGAACGGCGGGCATTGTGCCCAAAGGCTTGAGGGCCAGCAATGGGGCGTGTGGAGTCACCGCCGAACCCCTGTGGGAGCGAGCAAGCTCGCTCCCACAGGGGCAATGGGGTGCTTTTAGGCAGTAGCGTCGAGGTTCAGATGCAGGTTATCGATCAACCGCGTAGTGCCCAGGAACGCTGCCACCAGAATCACCAGATCCCGATCTTCCGCCGTTGCCGGGCGCAAGGTCTGGGCATGACGAATTTCCAGATAGTCAGGACGCAAACCCGCCGCTTCAAGCTGCTTGATCTGCGCACCGATCAACGCTGGGAAATCCCGTTCGCCCTGTTTGATCGCGTCGGCAATCTGGCTCAAGCCGCGATACACAATCGGCGCAACGGCCCGCTGTTCTTCACTGAGGAAACCATTGCGCGACGACAGCGCCAAACCATCGGCCGCACGTACGGTCGGTTCGCCGATGATCTGGATCGGCATGTTCAGGTCATGCACCAGGGCGCGGATTACCGCCAGTTGCTGGAAGTCTTTCTGGCCGAAGATCGCCAGGTCTGGCTGGACCATGTTGAACAGCTTGGTGACTACCGTCGCCACACCTTCGAAATGCCCGGGACGGCTGGCGCCGCAGAGGCCTTCTGAGAGTTGCGGAACGCTGACGCGGGTCTGACCGGCCATGCCGTCGGGGTACATTTCTTCAACAGTTGGCGCGAACAGCAAGTGGCAACCGGCCTGGAGCAGTTTCTCCTGATCGGCTGCGAGGGTGCGCGGGTATTTGTCGAGGTCTTCGCCGGCGCCGAACTGCAACGGGTTGACGAAAATGCTCGCGACCACGAAATCCACCCGTTGGGAGGCTTTGGTCACCAGTGCCACATGACCGCTGTGCAGGTTGCCCATGGTCGGCACGAAGCCGATGCGCTTGCCTTCACTGCGGGCACGGGCCACGGCGGCCCGCAATTCGCGTACGGTTTTTACGGTGTTCATGCAGAGAATCCGTGTTCGATACCTGGGAAAGTCGCCGCTTTGACTTCAGTGACGTACGCACCGAGCGCTGCTTGAATGTTTTGTTGCCCGGCCATGAAGTTCTTCACGAACTTCGGTACACGGCCAGTGATCGACAGGCCGAGCATGTCGTGCAGAACCAGTACCTGGCCGTCGGTGCCACTGCCGGCGCCAATGCCGATCACCGGAATACCCACAGCCTGGGTGATTTCCTGGGCCAGTTCACTCGGTACGCACTCGAGCAACAGCATGGCTGCACCCGCCTGTTCCAGAGCGATGGCATCAGCGCGCATCTGGCGTGCCTGGTTCTCGCTACGGCCCTGGACTTTGTAACCGCCGAGGATATTCACCGATTGCGGTGTCAGCCCCATGTGCGCGCACACCGGGATACCGCGTTCGGCCAGCAGACGGATCGAGTCCGCCAGCCACAGCGCACCTTCAACCTTGACCATGTGCGCACCCGCCTGCATCAACAGGGCGCTGTTGGTCATGGCTTGTTCGGTGGTGGCGTAGGCCATGAAGGGCAGGTCGGCGAGGATCAACGCATCGGTGTTACCGCGTTTGACGCACGCTACGTGGTAAGCCATTTCAGCGGTGGTGACCGGTAGGGTGCTGTCGTGACCTTGCAAAACCATGCCAAGGGAGTCGCCCACCAGCAGCACTTCGACACCAGCCTCGTTGCAGGCGTGGGCGAAGGTCGCGTCATAGCAGGTCAGCATGGTGATTTTTTCACCTTTTTGCTTGAGACCTTGCAGAGTGGTCAGGGTGATGGCTGGCATGAAAAGTTCCTCATTCAGGCGCTATGAAAACTACTGCGAGTAACGCGCGTGATTCTTCGTTAAATACAGGCGCACGGTCTGTTGTCGTGCTTTTAAGGCCTGGATTGCGCCCTTCAACGCCGTGTTGGCGGCAGCGGGACGCCTATAGTCGTGAGGAGAACTCGGGAAGTCAATTGCGTGTGTTACCGCATTGTTACGCGTGGGGTGTTACCGGGGTAACTGATGCGATTCAGCAACTACCAATCTCATGTTCGACACAAAACCAATGTGGGAGCGGGCTTGCTCGCGAAGGCGGTGTGTCAGTTAATATTGATGCCGAATGGCACACCGCCTTCGCGAGCAAGCCCGCTCCCACAAGGGATTTGCATTAATTCGGAGGGAGGCGTTCCAACCCGACGAACGGGCAGGCAGCGAGCAAGTCACTCAGGCTGCGGCCATCGGCCAGACGCAAATCCGCAGGCGCCAGTTCGGCCAGTGGATAGAGAACGAAAGCTCGTTCCTGCAGATGGTAGTGAGGCACCTTGAGGCGAGGTTCATCGATCAGCCGGTCACCGAACAGTACGATGTCGAGATCCAGCGTACGCGGCCCCCAACGTTCAAGGCGCTCGCGGCCCTGTCCGTTCTCGATGGCTTGCAGCGCATCCAGCAGCTCCAGCGGCGGGAGCGTGCTGTCGAGGGCGGCAACCGCGTTGGTATAACGCGGTTGACCGGGCAACAGCGAGTCGCTCTGATAAAACGTGGAAACCCCGATCAGTTCGGTCTGCGGCAATTGTGCCAGCGCCTCGACGGCGCTGCGCAATTGTTCGGCGGGGTCAGCCAGATTGCTGCCCATGCCGATGTAGATGCGTTCCATGGATTACTCGCCCGTGGCGCTCGGTGCGCCGGCGGTGCGTTTGCGCTTGGCGCCACCGCTACGGCGACGTTTGCGTGGAGCGCCAGTGCCGTCATCCTTGCCGCTGAGGTCGCGGATCATGTCGCGACGTTCGCTGTCATTGGCGTCCTGATAATCCGTCCACCATTCGCCCAGGCCATCGGTCTGCTCGCCAGCGCTTTCGCGCAGCAGCAGGAAGTCGTAACCGGCACGGAATCGTGGGTTGTCCAGCAACAGGTCGGCGCGCTTGCCGCTGCGGCGTGGCAGACGCTCCTGCATGTCCCAGATCTCGCGGATCGGCATGGTGAAGCGTTTCGGAATCGCGATGCGCTGGCACTGTTCGGCGATCAACTCGTGAGCCGCTTCCTGCATGGCCGGAATCGGCGGCATGCCACGCTCTTGCAGGCGCAACACGCGGGCCGGCAGGGCAGGCCAAAGCAGCGCCGCAAACAGGAACGCCGGGGTCACCGGTTTGTTCTGTTTGATCCGCAGATCGGTGTTGATCAACGCTTCGCTGATTAGCGTGTGGGTATAGGTCGGGTTGTATTCCAGCGACTCGGCACTGGCCGGGAACAGCGGATCGAACAACTGCAGGTCGACCAGCATCTCGAAGGTGTCCGCGGCATGGCCGGAGAGGAACAGCTTGAGCACCTCTTCGAACAGACGGGCCGATGGGATCTCGCGCAGCATCGGCGCCAGTTCGCGGATTGGCGCGGCGCTGTGTTTTTCGATGCCGAAATTCAGCTTGGCGGCGAAACGCACGGCTCGCAGCATCCGTACCGGATCTTCCTGGTAGCGTTGCTTCGGGTCGCCGATCAGGCGGATCAGGTGATTGCGGATGTCGTGTACGCCGTTGGCGTAATCGAGGATGCGCTCGCTGACCGGATCGTAATACAAGGCGTTGATGGTGAAGTCGCGGCGTTGCGCGTCTTCTTCCAGCGTGCCGTAGACGTTATCGCGCAGGATGCGCCCGCTCTCGTTTCGCGAGGACTGGTTGCTGTCTTCCTCTTCGTCGTTTTGCGGGTGATTGGCGCGGAAGGTCGCGACTTCAATGATTTCGCGGCCAAAGTGGATGTGCACCAGCTTGAAGCGACGACCGATGATCCGCGCGTTGCGGAATTCGGCTCGTACCTGTTCAGGCGTGGCACTGGTGGCGACGTCGAAATCTTTTGGCGTGATGCCGAGCAGCATGTCACGCACACAGCCGCCGACCAGGTAAGCCTGGTAACCGGCGTTCTGCAGGCGTTCGACGATGTTCACCGCGTAGCGACTGAATTGGGCTTTTTGCAGCGAATGTTGGCCGCTGTTGAGCACTTCAGGCGTACTGCGAATGTGTTGCGTATGACGCTTGGGAGAACGGAATGACTGGAACAGCTTCTTCAGCATGGGATGCACTGTTTGAAGGAATGTTCGGCCAAAACGAAGAATGACCGCATGATGGGCGGGGATTCTAGCATTTAGTCGGGGGATGGTGTAGGAAGCTGCGCAAGCGCTTGAAGGAGTGGGCTTGTTGGTGCGGATTGGCTCTATGTAGCAGCTGCTACAAAGTCTAAACGCCAGAAACTACAAGGGGAGCCGAAGCTCCCCAAGAAAGTAGTTGCATGCTCTATTTTTATTTTTGATTCGGGCTTTTTGTTTTTGTTAAGTGCCCTCGCCATGAAGCTTTTCCTTCATGGCCCTCCCAATCGGGAGCCAAGAGCAAACGGATTGCTTTGGTCGCTGTGTTGCAGTGATCTTGCGATCCAACCAGTTCAGGCTCTGTCTTGTGACAGTTTTTGTTGTTCTCGGCCTGGTCGTGGGGCAAGCCCCAAATACAACGCCTCTCCAAAAGAATCAGTTAGCTGCGCCTCTCGCCGTCTTGTTTTTATTGTGCGTGAGTCGATACGTCTTATTTTTATTGTCTTGTGCATTGCTTGTTATTGTTCTTGTACCAAACATATAGCAGGGGGCGTGCCAACTTTTGCGAGACCCAGCAAAACAAGGGGTTAGGCCGGCGAGTGTGCTTTTCAGAGGCCAAAAAAAACCGGGGCTTCGTTACCGTAAGCCCCGGCTTCTGTTACGTGAAAAAACTGAGGTAACAGTTTTTCCACAGTGTCACGTGTTGCCCGCACATCAGACAGGTGCGGTTCAGCTCTCGCTGGCCACCCCGGTCTTGCGCCGCGGAATGCCCAGGCGCTGACGGCGTTCCCACAGGCATTTGCGACTGACACCGAGTTTGCGCGCCAACTCGGTTTCGGTCATGTGGTCCTGATGCTCGAGAACGAAGTGCTGGAAGTAGTCTTCCAGTGACAGGTCTTCGGTCGGCTCATGGCTATTGTTACCGGCAGCGCTGCCCTGTTGTGGAGGCAGGCCGATGAAATCGTCATCGTCCAGATCGCTCAGTTCAATGTCGATACCCAGCAGCTCGGCGGAAATCTCCGGGCTCTCGCACAGGATGACCGCACGTTCTACTGCGTTTTCCAGCTCCCGAACGTTACCCGGCCAAGAGTAATGACGAATGGCCTGCTCGGCATCCGGGGCGAACTTCAGGTCGGTGCGGTTGACCCGTGCGCTCTGCCGCGCCAGGAACGCGGTGGCAATTTCATTGACGTCGGCGCCACGTTCGCGCAGGGCCGGTAGTTTCAGGGCGATCACGTGAAGGCGGTAATACAAGTCTTCACGGAACTGGCCGATCTTCGCCAGGCTCTTGAGGTCCCGGTGAGTCGCGGCGATCAGGCGCACATCGACTTTCTGGGACTGCACCGAACCCACACGACGAATTTCACCTTCCTGCAGCACGCGCAGCAGGCGGGCCTGGGCTTCCAGTGGCAGTTCGCCGATTTCGTCGAGGAACAAGGTGCCGCCGTCGGCCGCTTCGACCAGGCCGGCACGCCCGGCGCTGGCGCCAGTGAACGCGCCTTTTTCGTGGCCGAACAGTTCGGACTCGATCAGGCTTTCTGGAATGGCCGCGCAGTTCACCGAAATCATCGGCGCCTTGGCACGTTTGGACAGGTTGTGCAGGGCGCGCGCCACCAGTTCTTTACCGGTGCCGGATTCGCCCTGAATCAAAACATTGGAGTCGGTTGGCGCGACTTTGCGGATCTTGCTGTACAGATCCTGCATCGGCGGGCAGGAGCCGATGATGCCGATTTCGCCGTTGTTGTTGCTGGCGCCCGGTTTCGCGGCGCCGTTGCCGGCTTTGCTGACGGCAGGCTCACCGCTGGCTTGCACAGCTTGACGGTCACGCAGGATTCGCGCGACGGCCTGGAGCATTTCGTCATGATCGAAAGGCTTGGCGATGTAATCCACCGCGCCCATCTTCATCGAGTCGACCGCCGAACGCAGGCTGGCGTAGCTGGTCATGATCAGCACCGGTGTGCCCTGGCCGAGTTTGATCAACTCGGTGCCAGGCGCGCCAGGCAGACGCAGGTCGCTGACGATCAGGTCGAACGTGGGAATGGTGAAGCGTTCTTGTGCTTCCTGCACTGAACCGGCTTCGCTGACCTGGTACTGGTTACGTTCCAGCAGGCGGCGCAAGGCGGAGCGGATAATTGTTTCGTCTTCGACGATCAAAATGTGCGGCATTGATTCGATACTCTCGACGGTCTCAGTTCACAGCGGACGTCGCTTCGACATGACGCGGCAAGGTCACCCGGATACGGGTGCCGCGTTGGCTTTGAACATCAGCCGGGCTGTCGATGGTGATTTGTCCATAATGCTCTTCAACGATGGAATAGACCAGTGCAAGGCCCAGACCGGTGCCTTCGCCAGGATCCTTGGTGGTGAAGAAAGGTTCGAACAATCTATCCATGATGTTCTTCGGAATACCGCTGCCTTCGTCTTCCACGATCAAGTCGACCGTGTGTTCGCCGGCTTCGCTTTTGACCCGCACCGCACTGCCGGGAGGCGAGGCATCGCGGGCGTTTGAGAGCAGGTTGATCAGTACTTGTGCAAGCCGCTGCGGATCGCCTTCGACCCAGTGATCGGGATCGCACAGGTTGTAGAACTGCACTTCGAAATTGCGCCGGTTCAGGGCCAGCAAACCGATGGCATCCTGGGCCACTTCCGCCAGACAGACGGGCTCGTCGCTGTGCTGATGACTGCCGGCGTGGGCGAAGCTCATCAGCGACTGAACGATGCGCGACACGCGTTTGGTCTGCTCCAGGATCTGCCCGCTGATCTCCTTCAGTTCGCTGTCTTCTTCGCGCTCTTCGCGCAGGTTCTGCGCCAGGCAAGCGATGCCGGTGATCGGGTTGCCAATTTCATGGGCCACGCCGGCAGCCAGTCGACCGATACTGGCCAGACGCTCGGAGTGCACCAGTTTGTCTTCGAGCATCTGGGTTTCGGTCAGGTCTTCTACCAGCAACACCAAGCCGCTGTTACCCGGTGCGAGCGGTTCATCGATCGCGGCTTTGTGCAGGTTCAGCCATCGGGTCTGGCCGTCGAGGGCCAGGTGCTGTTTGTGCAAATGTTCGTCCGGCAGATTGATGAAGCCTTGCAGCAGCTCTTTCCATGGATCGGCGATGGTGCTCAGGCGCGAACCGACCACACGCTGCGCGGCAATCCCGGTCAGCTCCTCCATGGCTTTGTTCCACATGAGGATTTCCTGATCCTTGGCCAGCGAGCAAACGCCCATCGGCAATTCCTGCAGGGTCTGGCGGTGATAGCGGCGCAGGGCATCGAGTTCGGCGGCAAGCCCGGTCAGGCGTGAATGGTAATCCTCGAGGCGACTTTCGATGAAGTGGATGTCTTCGGTGACGTAGTTTTCGCCGCCGGCCTTATAAGGCAGGAAAGTCTCGACCATGTCCTGAGCCACACTCGGCCCCATCAGGCCGGAGAGGTTGGCTTCGATGCGGTCGCGCAGGCGGCGCAAGGCATAAGGCCGGCGCTCGTCGAATGGCAGATAGAGGTCGCGCAGTGCTTGTTCGACTTCTTTCTGCGCAGCCTTGGCGCCCAAGGGTTTTGCCAGCTGCGTGGCGAATTCCTGAGGCGAGGCGGCGTGCAATTCGCGGCGTTGCGGGCGACGTACGTTGTCCACGGCGCAGGCTTCGGCGGCGCTGGCTTCTTCCGGGCTGGCGTTGGTGAACAGCGAGATCAGGGTGAACATCAGCACGTTGGCGGCCAGCGAGGCGATCGCTGCCATGTGCCAACTGGTGTCGTCCAGCACGTAGATCATGTTCAGCAGCGGGATGTAAAAGCCCTGCAGATTGCCGACCAGAGGCAGCAGCATGGTCACCAGCCACACCAGAATCCCCGCGAGCAAGCCGGCGATGAAACCGCGGCGGTTGGCGGTCGGCCAGTACAGTACCGACAGCACGCCCGGCAGGAACTGCAGGGTGGCGACAAAGGCGACGATGCCCAGATTCGCCAGATCCTGTTCCGCGCCCAGCAGCAGGTAGAAACCGTAACCGGCCATGATGATCGCGACGATCAGTCCCCGGCGGGTCCACTTCAGCCAGCGGTAGATATTGCCTTCGGCCGGCGGCTGATAGAGCGGCAGCACCAAATGGTTCAGCGCCATCCCGGACAGGGCCAGGGTGGTGACGATGATCAACCCGCTGGCTGCCGACAAACCGCCGATATAGGCCAATAGCGCCAGGGCCTTGCTGTTGGCGGCGATGCCGATACCCAGCGTGAAGTATTCCGGGTTGGTGGTCGCGCCGAGTTTCAGACCGGCCCAGAGAATCAGCGGTACCGCCAGGCTCATCAACAGCAGGAACAGCGGCAAGCCCCAGCTCGCACTGACCAGCGAGCGTGGGTTGAGGTTTTCGGTAAATGTCATGTGGTACATGTGCGGCATCACAATCGCCGAAGCGAAGAACACCAGCAGCAGCGTACGCCACGGGCCTTCCTGCAATGGCGTGTGCAAAGCGGCGAGGGCGGTCTGGTTTTGCAGCAGCCACAGTTCCAGCTGTTGCGGGCCGTCGAACACGCCGTACAGCGCGTAGAGACCAACGCCACCGATGGCAATCAGTTTGATCACCGACTCGAAAGCAATCGCGAACACCAGGCCTTCGTGTTTCTCGCGGGTGGCGATGTGGCGCGAGCCAAAGAAAATCGTGAACAGCGTAATCAGTGCGCAGAAGCTCAGGGCCACGCGATGCTGCACCGGCTCGCGGGTGAGGATGCCGATGGAGTCGGCCACCGCCTGAATCTGCAACGCCAGCAACGGCAGCACGCCGATCAGCATGAAGATTGTGGTCAGTGCGCCGGCCCAGGTACTGCGGAAGCGGAAGGCGAACAGATCGGCCAGCGACGACAGCTGATACGTGCGGGTGATTTTCAGGATCGGATACAACAGCACCGGCGCCAGCAGAAACGCGCCGGAGACGCCCAGATAGCTGGACAAAAATCCGTAGCCGTATTGATAGGCCAGGCCCACCGTGCCGTAAAACGCCCACGCACTGGCGTAAACGCCCAGCGACAGGGTGTACGTCAGCGGGTGGCGAATGATCGCCCGGGGGATCATGCCCCGTTCGCTGACCCAGGCTACGCCGAACAGCACCGCCAGGTAGGCGGCGCTGATCAGGATCATCTGGGTCAGGCTAAAGCTCATCGGCATCTTTTTGGCTCTGCAGGATGAAGGTCACGACGATCAGAATCAGCCAGAGCAGATAAGGGCGATACCAGGCGCCAGTGGCGTCGATCCACCAATCCATGATGGCCGGGGAGAACAGATAAATCCCCACTACCAGGAGCAGGACCAAGCGATAGATGTACATCCCGGCCTCTCTTTTTTATGCGCGTGCCCGAAAACGTGCGGCGATGGTAACGGATGGGCGCGCCACTGCAAGTGTGATCACTGTAGTTGCGCTTCGGGCAGGTTGAGTGTGCGCGGGATCAACACGGCATCCCAGTGGGCGATGCCCCAGTTCAACACTTCCCGTGGGGTGGCGTAAGCCAGTTCGGCACCTGGATTCTGCCCCAGTGCGCGCAACGCACGCAGCAACAAGGGAGTCGCCTGATCTTCGGTCAGCGGCGGCGAACGGTAGGACTTGCCGAGCTTGTTGCCATCGGGCTGGGTGATCAGCGGGATATGCAGATAGCGCGGTTGCGGCAGGCCAAGCAGTTCTTGCAGGTAGAGCTGGCGCGGTGTGGAGTCGAGCAGATCAGCGCCACGGACAATATCGGTGATGCCTTGCCAGGCGTCGTCCAGCACCACCGCCAGTTGATAGGCGTAGAGCCCGTCGCGGCGGCGGATCACGAAATCGCCGACCTCCCGGCCCAGGTGTTGTCGGTATTCGCCTTGCACCCGGTCGATGAAGTGATATTCCAGCTCGGGGACACGCAGGCGAATCGCGGCGTCTTCAGTGCCATGGCCGGCGTTGCGGCACAGCCCAGGATAAATCCCGTGATAGGGCGCAAGAGTTTTGCGTGAGCAGGTGCACGCGTAGGCCAGGCCGTGATTGAACAGGCGATTGAGGACTTCGGCGTAGGCATCGTGCCGGTCACTTTGTCGGACCATTTCGCCATCCCACTCGAAACCGTAGCTTTCCAGGGCTTTAAGGATCGCCGCTTGAGCGCCGGGCTCTTCCCGTGGCGGATCGAGATCTTCCATGCGCATCAGCCAACGGCCACCCACCGAGCGCGCGTCGAGGTACGAGGCCAGCGCTGCAACCAGCGAACCGAAATGCAGATGTCCACTGGGCGTGGGGGCGAAGCGTCCGATGTAGGGGGAGGAGACGATGGCAGTCATAAGGGCGATATTACTTGCATGGGCGTGCACCAACTACCTGTGGTTTTATGCCGAGGCGAATGTCAGAAACAAAAACGGAGCGTTCGCACGCTCCGTTTTTCGTTCAAGTCGAGATTACTTGCCGACTTGCTTTTCCTTGATTTCCGCCAGGGTCTTGCAGTCAACGCACATGTCGGCGGTAGGGCGGGCTTCCAGTCGCTTGACGCCGATTTCGACGCCGCAGGACTCGCACCAGCCATATTCTTCGTCTTCGATCAGTTGCAGCGTCTTGTCGATCTTCTTGATCAGCTTGCGCTCGCGGTCGCGGGCACGCAGCTCGAGGCTGAATTCTTCTTCCTGGCTGGCACGGTCTGCCGGGTCCGGGAAGTTGGCCGCTTCGTCTTTCATGTGATCAACCGTACGGTCGACTTCCTGCATCAAGTCCTGTTTCCACTTATTCAGGATCTTGGTGAAGTGAGCGCGCATGGGCTTGCCCATGTATTCCTCGCCCTTTACTTCTTTGTAGGGTTCGAAACCGCTGATCGACTGGTTTTGCTGCTTTGCTTGGGTGGGCATGAAATGGACCGCCTCTACTCTTGTAATCCATTGCGCAGGATTGCTCCATCACCGACACCTGCCGGCCCTGCGGCTGCAAGCGGGCGAACTTACCAGATCAAATCGGACCGCGCTACTCCCGGATGTCGAGGTAGTGGCCCGTTGTGCTTGCAAATGATTGCAAAGCCTTGTCTGGCGGTGCTGGAGGCCTGATCAATTATTGATTTTAGTCAAACCTGAGACACTCGCTTGAGTCGTTTGAGACCAGCGTTATATCGGTCTGACCGCTTTAGGTTCTCGCTCGTTCCTGCGCTTGGGTAGAATTGGTTTTTTTCCCCGTTGAAGGAAGGCTAATGGCTCAGTCCTACAGTGCCCGCAGTCGCGCGATCGAACCTTTCCATGTCATGGCGCTGCTGGCGCGGGCCAATGAGCTGCAAGCCGCTGGTCACGACGTGATCCACCTGGAAATCGGCGAACCCGACTTCACCACCGCCGAGCCGATCATTCAGGCCGGCCAGGCCGCATTGACGGCGGGGAAGACCCGTTACACCGCCGCGCGCGGCATTCCCGAGTTGCGTGAGGCCATTTCCGGCTTTTACCAGCAGCGTTACGGTTTGAACATCGATCCGCAGCGAATCCTCATCACGCCTGGCGGTTCCGGTGCGTTGCTGCTGGCCAGCGCCTTATTGGTGGATCCGGGCAAACACTGGCTGCTGGCGGACCCGGGATACCCGTGCAACCGGCACTTTTTGCGGTTGGTGGAAGGCGCGGCGCAGCTTGTTCCTGTAGGTCCGGACGTGCGCTATCAACTGACGCCGGACCTGATTGCCCGCCATTGGGATCACGACAGCGTCGGCGCCCTGGTGGCGTCGCCCGCCAACCCGACCGGGACGATCCTGACCCGCGATGAGCTGGCGGGCCTGTCTGCCGCGATCAAGGAGCGCCACGGTCATCTGGTGGTGGACGAGATCTATCACGGTCTGACTTACGGGACCGATGCGGCCAGCGTGCTGGAAGTCGATGACAGTGCCTTTGTACTGAATAGTTTTTCCAAGTATTTCGGCATGACGGGATGGCGACTTGGTTGGCTGGTGGCACCTGAAGCGGCGGTCGGTGAGCTGGAAAAACTCGCCCAGAACCTCTACATCAGCGCCCCGAGCATGGCTCAGCACGCCGCTCTGGCCTGCTTCGAACCCGCGACCATTGCCATTCTCGAAGAGCGTCGCGCCGAATTCGGCCGTCGTCGGGATTTCCTGCTGCCAGCCCTGCGAGAGTTGGGCTTTGGTATCGCCGTCGAGCCTGAAGGCGCGTTCTACTTGTATGCCGATATCAGCAAGTTCGGCGGCGATGCCTTCGCGTTCTGCCGACATTTCCTCGAAACCGAACACGTGGCGATTACTCCGGGTCTGGACTTCGGTCGTTATCAGGCTGGCCACCACGTGCGGTTTGCCTACACCCAAAGTCTTCCGCGCCTACAGGAAGCGGTCGAGCGGATTGCGCGCGGCTTGAAGAGCTGGCAAGGCTGATGCGTTTTCATCCTCCCCTCGAAGAAGGCCGTTTGATTCGTCGTTACAAGCGTTTTCTCGTCGATATCGAAACCGTTAACGGCGAGTTGCTGACCATTCACTGCCCGAACACCGGTTCGATGCTTAATTGCCAGGTTGAAGGCGGACAAGTCTGGTTCAGCCGTTCCAATGACCCCAAGCGCAAGTTGCCCGGCACTTGGGAAATCGGCGAAACCCCGCAGGGACGCTTGTTTTGTGTGAACACCGGACGGGCCAACGGATTGATCGAAGAGGCACTGCGAGCCGGTGTCATCACCGAATTGAACGGCTTTACTGAGCTGAAACGCGAAGTGGCCTACGGTCAGGAAAGCAGCCGCATCGATTTCCGCCTCGATTACCCGAACGGGCCGGCTTACGTGGAAGTCAAAAGCGTCACTTTGGGCTTCGATGGCTCATCGGTAGCGGCATTTCCCGATGCAGTGACCCAGCGCGGGGCCAAGCATTTGCGCGAATTGGCGCATTTGGCCCGGGACGGAATTCGTGCCGTGCAGTTGTATTGCGTCAATCTCACCGGCATCGACGCTGTGCGTCCGGCAGAAGAAATCGATTCGGCCTACGCCGCAGCCTTGCGTGAGGCGGTGTCGTGCGGGGTCGAGGTGCTGGCCTATGGCGTGCACTTGACCCACGAGGAAATGCAGGTCGATCGGCGCCTGGACGTGTTGCTCAACGGTTAAAGACTGACCCAGATCCCTTGCTCGTCTTCGCGACAGGCGACGGTGGTCAGGGACTGCCCGGCGCAAGGGCCGGCGACGCATTCCCCGTCTTCGATCAAAAACAGTGCGCCGTGGGTCGCGCACTGGATCAGGCTGTTGCTGGGATCGAGAAACTGGTCGGGCTTCCATTCCAGTCCCACGCCACGGTGCGGGCAGCGATTGATGTAGACGTAAACCTGGCCGCCACGGCGCACGGCAAAGAGCTTCTGGCCATCGATGTCGAAACCGCGACTGCTGGCATCGGCCAGCTCAACGCCTGCACAAAGAAACTTCATGTCTATCCTCAAGTCCTGCGGCTCGTGACTGGATATGTCCGAGCTTGACGTTCAAATGCAAACAATTATCAAATGGCTGCCTTGCCTGTCGGGTTCAGGTGCCAGATGCCGAGGATACTTGGCCTGTCATCTCGATGCCCGGGAAAACCCTTAAAGGAAGCTGTTTATGCGCTTGAGTACCCGCGTTGCTGCGCTCTGTGTCGGACTCCTCGTCAGCCACCACGCCGCAGCGGCCGAGTTGCCACAACGTTGGGTCAGTGCCGGTGGAGCTTTATCGGAATGGATCAGCGCGCTGGGTGGTGAATCGAAACTGGTCGGTGTCGACACCACCAGTCAGCACCCGGAATCGCTCAAGGCATTACCAAGCATCGGGTATCAGCGGCAGCTGTCAGCGGAGGGTATTTTGAGCTTACGCCCGCAGATACTGGTCGGCACCGAGGAAATGGGACCGCCACCGGTACTTTCGCAGGTTCGCAGTGCAGGCGTGCAGGTCGAACTGTTCTCGGCCCAGCCGGATCTGCCAACCTTGCAGGGCAATTTGCAGCATCTGGGCAAGTTACTCGGCGCTGAAGTTCAGGCTTCGCAGGTGTTTCAGACTTATCAACAGCAACTCGATCAACAAAAGATCCGGGTCACTCGGGCACAGTTGAAGGAAAAAACGCCGGGCGTGCTGTTGTTGCTTGGCCACGCGGGCGGCAAACCGCTCATCGCTGGCAAGGACACCGCCGCCAATTGGTTGCTGCAACAGGCCGGCGGGCACAATCTGGCCACGCATACCGGCTACAAACCCTTTTCTGTCGAATCCCTGGTCAGCCTGGATCCCGAGGTGCTGGTGTTTGCCGATCGTGCTCTGACCGGCGATGCGGCCCGTGCGGCGTTGTTCAAGGAGAACCCGATCCTGTCATCGACCCGCGCGGCCAAGGACGGGCGAGTCATGGAGCTTGATCCGACTTTATTGGTAGGGGGCTTGGGGCCGCGGCTGCCCGATGCGTTGAAAAACCTGTCTGACGCTTTCTACCCCGGTTCGGCCGGCCAATGACCATCCTGGTTAAACCCCGCGCTTTATTCATTGGTCTGATCCTGCTGTGTTTGCTGGCCATCTGGCTGTCGTTGGCGCTTGGGCCGGTAAGCTTGCCGCTGTTCGACACCTTGCGTGCGGCCCTGCGGCTGGTGGGTGTACCGATCGCGCCCGACGGACTGGAGCAGGCCGAACTGATCCTCGGGCAGATTCGCTTACCGCGAACTTTGTTGGGTTTGGCCGTGGGAGGGGTGTTGGCATTGTCCGGCGTGGCGATGCAGGGGTTGTTTCGAAATCCTCTGGCTGATCCGGGGCTGGTCGGCGTCTCCAGCGGTGCGGCGTTGGGCGCGGCGATTGCGATTGTCGGTGGCTCGGTATTCGGCGGACTGCCCGAATCCTTCGGGCCTTATCTGTTATCGCTGTGCGCATTTCTCGGCGGGCTTGGCGTGACGGCGTTGGTGTATCGACTGGGCCGGCGCAACGGGCAGACCAATGTCGCGACCATGCTGCTGGCCGGTATTGCGTTGACTGCGCTGGCCGGCTCCGCTGTGGGGCTGTTCACCTATCTGGCGGATGACGCGACGCTGCGCACCCTGACGTTCTGGAACCTGGGCAGCCTCAATGGCGCCAGCTATTCGCGGCTCTGGCCGTTGCTGCTGATCAGTGCCGGCGTGGCGTTGTGGCTGCCGCGCCGGGCCAAAGCCTTGAATGCGTTGTTGCTGGGTGAGTCGGAGGCCGGTCACTTGGGTATCGATGTCGAAGGGCTCAAGCGCGAATTGGTGTTTTGCACAGCGTTGGGTGTCGGTGCGGCGGTGGCCGCGGCGGGGATGATCGGGTTTGTCGGCCTGGTGGTGCCGCATCTGGTGCGATTGCTGGCGGGCCCTGATCATCGTGTGCTGTTGCCAGCGTCAGTACTGGCGGGGGCCAGTCTTTTGTTGTTTGCCGACCTGGTGGCGCGACTGGCCCTGGCGCCGGCCGAATTGCCGATCGGGATCGTCACGGCTTTCATCGGTGCGCCGTTCTTTCTGTATTTACTGCTCAGAGGGCGTGCCTGATGTTGCGAACGCAAAATCTGCAAATCCGTCGAGGCCCAAAGATTGTCCTCACGGACATCACGCTTGAGCTCAAGCCGGGCGAAGTCCTCGGTGTGCTGGGACCTAACGGGGCCGGTAAAAGCACCTTGCTCGGCGCCTTGTGCGGCGAGTTGCATGCCGATCACGGCAGTGTCTGGCTTGACGAGCGCGAGTTGAGCGATTGGAAGGGGACGGCGCGAGCGCAGCGCTTGGCGGTATTGCCGCAGGTCTCGACCCTGGACTTCGCCTTTCGTGTCGAAGAAGTGGTCGGCATGGGCCGCTTGCCGCATCAAAGCGGCCGGGTTCGCGATGACGAAATAGTTGCCGCCGCATTGCGCGCAGCCGATGCCGGGCATTTGAGTGGCCGCAGCTATCTGGCCTTGTCCGGTGGCGAACGTCAGCGAGTGCATCTGGCGCGGGTTCTGGCGCAGCTCTGGCCGGGCGAAGCAGGGCAAACATTGTTGCTCGATGAGCCAACGTCGATGCTCGACCCGCTTCATCAGCACACCACGTTGCAAGCCGTACGCGAGTTCGCCAATCGCGGCGCGGCGGTGCTGGTGATCCTGCATGATCTGAACCTGGCAGCGCGCTATTGTGATCGCCTGTTACTGCTCGAAGGCGGGCGTCCGGTGGCGCTCGATACACCGGAGCAGGTGTTGCGCCCGGAACCACTGAAGGCCGTGTTCGGGCTGGAAGTGCTGGTGCAGCAACACCCGGAGCGTGGGCATCCGCTGATCATCGCCCGCTGAGTTTTTTATGGAGTGAAAACATGCGTGGGATTTTGATGCTGGCCTTGCTGATGCTGAGTGCCTGTCAGCATGTTTCGACTCCGCCGCCGGTTGTCGGCGAGATCCGGGACCTGCGCAGTGGTCAGGCCCTCACGGCAGAGGAGCTGGTTGCGCGGTTGGAGACGCCTTCACGGCTGATCGTGGGCGAGCAACATGACAATCGCGATCACCATGAACTGCAATTGTGGTTATTGCAGTCGCTGGGCGAACGGCGAGCTCAAGGCAGTCTGTTGCTGGAAATGCTCACGCCAGATCAACAGCCGCGTGTCGATGATGTTCGTCACGCCTCGACACCATCGGCGGATTTGCCCAGTGCATTGGCCTGGCAGTCTGGTTGGGAATGGAATCTGTACGGGCCGATCGTTCGTTTTGCCCTGACCCAGCAATACCCGCTGCTGGCAGCCAATCTGGACACGCTTGAAGTCCGTGCCGTTTACGCTAACCCTCCGACATTGAGCGGTTCGCGCTCCAACGCTGCTTCAGTCAAAGACGAGTTGCTGATGCAAGTCAGCGACTCCCACTGTGGCCTGCTGCCGAAATCGCAGATGCCGGCAATGCTGGCGGTCCAGCAGCAACGTGACCGACGGATGGCCGAGCGCTTGTTGGCGGCACCCACGCCTTCACTGCTGTTTGCCGGCGCTTACCATGCGCGCAAGGATGTCGGCGTGCCGATTCATGTGCTTGATCTGGGAGAACCCCAGGCGCCTGTGGTGTTGATGCTGGCGGAGCAGGGTAGCGAGGTCACACCGGCCATGGCTGATTACGTCTGGTACACACCTGCCACGCCGCCTCAGGATTACTGCGCGCAAATGCGTAAGCAGTTTGGCAAGTGATCGAACGACTTTTCTCCAGGCAAAAAAAGACCCGGCAAGAGCCGGGTCAAATAACCGTGATTAGCCTGATGAGGAGATATCTGAGAGTCCGAACCAAGGGCTTTTCAAATATCGACCAGTCTCGCGACCAGTTGTGATAATCATAGCGATTCTCATTACCAAGTCAACCGCTGATTCCTCAATTATTTGAAATGCGCTGTTAGTATGTGGGAAACGCCCGTAACCATTGGGTTTCAGCCTGTGCGGTTGAGCGAGCTCAGCTGAATGATCTGCTTGTTCAGCAGGTCGATGCGTCGGGCCATGCTCTCGATCAGACTGTGGGCGATCTTCGGATTGTTTTGGGTCAGGCTGAGAAACTGATCCTTGGGGATCAGCATGACAGTGCTGGGTTCGCTGGTGATCACGCTAGCGTTACGCTTCTCGCCGGTGAACACCGCCATCGCGCCGAAAATCTCGTCCTTGGGTACATCGCCGACTTTATGCCCGTCGACAAAGGCTTCGGCGTGGCCATCAATGATGACGAATACGTGATCCGCGTCTTCGCCCTGATGGATCAACACTTCGCCACTGGCTACGCGCTGAAAACCATTTGTGCTTCGAAATTCGGGTTGTTTCAGGCGGGCGAGTGCGTCGGACAGCAGGGCGGACTGACCGGCCATGTATTGAAGAAACAACTCCGAACGCTCCGGGTCGGCGTAGATGTGCTGAAAAACCTCGGTGCGCAGATACGGCGTCAGAGCCAAAGGGCTATCGCTGCGAAAGCGGCAGCGCGGCAGTTCCATGCCCTGACGCAAGCCGACCAGATCTCCCTCGTGCAAATAGAACAATGCCCGATCGTCGATGCATCCATGCAGCAGGCCATTGTCCAGCACAAACAGTTGATCGCCGGGTAACAGGACGGCCAGATCATCGACGGCTGAAAATTCCAGGCTCGGTCCGCAGGGCATCAAACCTTCCAGCAGCCGGACGGGAATATGTTGCAGTCGGTTGATCAGCGCGTCGGCGTAAGCCGGTTGTTCCCCAAGTAGGTACATGGTCGCTGCGTCCGTTCAGTTCTTGTGACGTGACGAGATAGCTTCCAGCTGTTTGTTCAAGGCGTCCTTGCGCTCGGCGGGAATGTCGTTCCAGTGCACATCCATCAGGGCACCTTCGATGGCATATAACAACACCTTGGACGCCCGAAACCCGCGCGTGCGCACGGCCCGATAAGCATCCACCGCCCCCAGGCGACGCAAGTCCGAGGCGCTGTGGATGCCCACGGCATGCAGCCACTGCGCCGACGTCTTACCGAGATTCTTCAGGTGCTGCAGTTCATCATTCATCAAGCCTCCTTGCGACGGCCGAACGGTGCGTGGGCGAGCTTCTCAGGAGTGTAGCCATCAGTAGGAAAAGCGTGATTGTTTGGTCGGTTTCGACGCAAAAGCTTCTAAGAAGCAGATGTCTGGAGAGAGAGGAAATGTCTGCGAGTGCAGGAGAGGCAGGCAACACAATCCCTGTGGGAGCGAGCTTGCTCGCGAAGACGTAGTGTCAGTCGACATCAATGTTGAATGTCATACCGCCTTCGCGAGCAAGCTCGCTCCCACAGGGATCGTGTCAGATGCGGGTATTAGCGGGTGCGATAACGCAGGCGTGTACCGAAATTCATCGACATCAGGATCTCGTCAGCACTCAGCTCTGGCGGGAAGTAGGCGCCGGAGATCTGTGCGTGAGCAAGGCTTGCACCTTCCAGGGAGGCATTGCGAAAGTCGATGCCGCGCAAGTCGGCGGAGCGGAAGTAGGCATCGGTAAAGTCGACGCCGTCGGCGTTCAGTTCACGCAGGTCCAGACCCCGGAAATCGCCACCGACCATGTCGATAGGTCCGTCTTTTGGGCGCTCGTTGTTGAAGCCAGTGATGTCGTCTTTGTGCAGCAACGCATAAAGCGGGGTGTCGAGAAGTTTCGGCTGGCTCATGTCAGATCACCTGTTGGTTTTATGACGCCAGTATAGTGCCACTATTTGGCAGCCGTGAAGCCGGCGAAGGCTTCACGGCTGAAATAGTTTCTTACAGACCCGGCAGGCGCTGGCGAATCTGTGCAACGACTGTGTCGAGGGTTCCGCTTTCATTGGTCTGAACGCGTTTGCTGCAGAGAATCTCTGCTGGCGTCAGAGCCTCGCGAGTCGCTTGCTGGGCTTCGATAACCGCCAGGTTGGCGTCGGACGGGTCCTTTTTGTCTGCCTGACGCAGGGCCAGCCAGCTCTCGATCACCGCTTGCGGCGCATTGCAGTCGAGGATCAGGAATGGCGCGCCGGTGGCTTCGGCGATTTTTGCTGCGCCGTCACGCTGGTCGCGCTTGAGGTACGTCGCATCGATCACCACCGGGAAACCAGCACGCAGGATCAGCGCGGCAATTTCATGCAGGTGGGTGTAAGTGGCGGCGCTGGCGTCGGCGCTATAGATGCCGGCCTGAGGGTCGTTTGGCACGGTTTGCTCGCCGAACAGACGTTTGCGCTCTACATCGGAACGCAGGCGAATGGCGCCCAACGCTTCCACCAGGCGCATGGCCACGCGGCTCTTGCCGACGGCAGAAACACCGTGGGTGATGGCCATGAAGCGCGAAGGGATGGTGCTGTAGCTTTCCGCCAGGTTGGCGTAATTGCGGTATTGACGCAGGGTGGTGGCTCGCTGCACAGGATCGGCCTCTGCCGGCATGCTGAACAGGCTGACCTTGGCGCGAACCAGTGCGCGGTAGGCTTTATAGAAGTTCAGCAACTCCAGGCCCTGGTAATCGCCGGTCAGTTCCAGGTACTGGCTGATGAAGCGGCGCGCCAGGCTCTTCAGGCCACGGTCTTCCAGGTCCATCGCCAGGAAGCCGGTGTCGGCATAAACGTCGGTGAAGCGGAACGGTTCGTTGAACTCGATGCAGTCGAAGATCACGACCTTGCCGTCGATCACGGTGGCGTTGCCCAGGTGGATGTCACCGTGGCATTCACGAATGAAACCTTCTGCCTTGCGTTGGGCGAACAGTGGCTTGAGGCGTTCGAAGCTGCTTTCGGCCCAGGCTTGCAACGCATCCAGTTGCAGCAGATCGGCCTTGTCGCTGAGGAACGGGCGGATCTGTTCGAAGTTCTGACGTACCGGCGCCATCACGCTGTCCGGCGTGCCGGCTTCGTGTTCGGCAGGCACTTTCGGTGCGCTGAGGTGGAATTGGGCAATCTGCGCGGCCATCTCGTCGATGTGCGCGGTAGTCAATTCGCCGTTGGCTTGCAGCGTGCTGAGCAGTTGGCTCTGTGGGAATTGACGCATTTTCAGTGCGTAATCGACGACCGGACCCTCGCCACCCAGTTGTGGTGCTTCGGCGCTGCCGGTGATTGGCAACACTTCGAGGTACAAATCGTTGGTCAGGCGCTGGTTAAGACGCAGCTCTTCCCCGCAAAAATGCTTGCGGGCGTCGAGGTTGGTGAAATCCAGGAAGCCGAAATTCACGGGCTTCTTCACTTTATAAGCAAAGGGGCCGGTGAGGATTACCCAGGAAATATGGGTTTCGATGACCTGGAACCCGTCTACGGGATGCGGGTAGAGGGCCGGGTTTTGCAGGGCAGCGATCAGGGACTGGCTCACAGGCGATCCTTCAGAGTCTGGGGAAAATTCACGGCCGCCATTATGGCCGCAAGTCCGTCTGACGCAAACCTCGGAGGGCTCCTGTTGAGTATGAATAAAGTGCGTATAATCCGCCGCCATGACTCGTACTCGATCCCCCCGCACCCCCAAAAAACCACCTTCCAAGGGCCTGCGCCCCTGGCTGGGCTGGGCCCTTAAACTCAGTCTGGTCGGCCTTGTGGTGCTGGCCGGGTTCGCGGTTTACCTCGACGCGATCGTCCAGGAGAAGTTCTCCGGCAAGCGCTGGACCATTCCGGCCAAGGTGTACGCGCGCCCGCTGGAGCTGTTCGTCGGACAAAAGCTCAGCAAGGACGATTTTCTGACCGAACTCGATGCCTTGGGCTATCGACGCGAAAGCGTGAGCAATGGACCCGGCGCGGCGGCGGTCAGCGGCAATACTGTCGACTTGAATACCCGTGGCTTCCAGTTCTATGAAGGCATGGAGCAAGCGCAACCAGTACGGGTGCGTTTCTCTGGCGACTACGTGGCCGAACTATCGGCGACCAACGGTTTGAAACTCTCTGTGGTGCGGTTGGAGCCGCTACTGATTGGCGGGATTTACCCGAAAAATCTCGAAGATCGCATTTTGATCAAAATTGATCAGGTCCCGCCGTATTTGCTCGAAACACTGGTCGCTGTGGAAGACCGGGATTTCTACAGCCACTGGGGCGTGTCGCCCAAGTCGATTGCCCGAGCCATCTACGTCAACACCTCGGGCGGCAAGATGACCCAGGGCGGCAGTACGCTGACGCAACAATTGGTCAAGAACTTCTACCTGACCAGCGAACGCAGCCTGACCCGTAAACTCACCGAAGCCATGATGGCGATGTTGCTTGAGCTGCATTACGACAAACGAGAAATTCTTGAGGCTTACCTCAATGAAGTGTTCGTCGGTCAGGATGGGCAGCGCGCGGTGCACGGTTTCGGCTTGGCAAGCCAGTTTTTCTTCGGGCAGCCGTTGTCTGAACTGAAGCTGCATCAAGTCGCGATGCTGGTGGGCATGGTCAAGGGGCCGTCCTATTACAACCCTCGTCGTAACCCTGAGCGGGCGCTGGAGCGGCGCAATCTGGTGCTCGATGTTCTGGGGGAGCAAGGCGTTGCCACCGCCGAGCAGGTTGAGGCGGCGAAGAAAATGCCACTGGGTGTGACCACTCGCGGCAAGTTGGCGGACAGCTCGTTCCCGGGCTTCCTCGATCTGGTCAAGCGTCAGCTGCGTGAAGACTATCGCGACGAAGACTTGACCGAAGAAGGTCTGCGGATTTTCACAAGTTTCGACCCGATCCTGCAGATGAAAGCCGAGGCGTCGGTCAACGACACCTTCAAGAGGCTCTCCGGGCGCAAGGGTTCCGATGAGGTTGAAGCGGCCATGGTTGTGACCAACCCGGAAACCGGTGAAGTCCAGGCCATGATTGGTAGTCGTCAGGCAGGTTTTGCCGGCTTCAACCGTGCGCTGGATGCTGTGCGACCGATCGGTTCTTTGATCAAACCGGCGGTTTATCTGACAGCCCTTGAGAAGCCGAGCCAGTACACCTTGACCAGTTGGCTGTCGGACGATTCCTTCTCGGTCAAAGGCGCGGACGGTCAAGTCTGGAAACCGCAGAACTACGATCGCCGCTCCCATGGCACCGTATTTCTGTATCAGGGGTTGGCGCATTCCTACAACCTGTCGACCGCGCGTCTCGGGTTGGCGGTGGGCGTACCGAATGTCCTGAAGACCCTGGCACGTCTCGGTGTGAGTCGTGAATTCCCGGCCTTCCCGTCGATGTTGCTGGGTGCTGGCGGTCTGACCCCGATCGAAGTGGCGACCATGTACCAAACCCTGGCCAACGGTGGTTTCAATACGCCGATGCGCGGGATCCGTAGCGTATTGACCGCTGAAGGCGAACCGCTCAAGCGTTATCCGTTTCAGATTCAGCAACGTTTCGATCCGGCCTCCATTTACCTGATCCAGAGCGCCATGCAGCGGGTCATGCGTGAAGGTACCGGCAGTTCGGTTTACAACGTGTTGCCGAAAACCCTGACCCTGGCCGGCAAGACCGGTACCAGTAACGATTCGCGGGACAGCTGGTTCGCCGGTTTCAGTCAGGACCTGCTGGCTGTGGTCTGGCTGGGTCGCGATGACAATGGCAAGACACCGTTCACCGGTGCCACCGGTGCGCTGCAGGTCTGGACCAGTTTCATGCGCAAGGCCGATCCGCTGCCGCTGGACATGCCGCAACCAGACAACATTGTTCAGGCCTGGGTTGATTCGCGTACCGGACAAGGCTCTGATGCCAACTGCCCAGGTGCCGTGCAGATGCCGTATATTCGCGGCAGCGAACCGCCTCCCGGTGCCGCTTGCGGTGGCGAAAGCCCTGTTTCCGGCGAAACGGTGATGGATTGGGTCAAGGGCTGGATGAATTAAGCAAAGAGGGTTTCAAGTGAACAAGTGGTTGATTCCAGCGGTTACCGCCGTGGCTTTGCTCAGCGGTTGCTCCTCCGTACAGCGCGGGTCGATTCCGGTTGTGGATTCCGGTAGCGCCGTTTCGAACAGTGAACGGGTTTCGGCAAATGGCGGTTTCCGTCAGACGACGACTAAGCGTCCTGCGCAAGCCCAGACCCAGGCAATTCCACAAGGTGATACCGGCGTCGTTGTGATGGTGCCAGGTGGTGGTGCAGTGTCGTCGGCACCGATCAGCACTGCGCCGATCACGCCCGGCCCGATTACCCCGGGGCCGATCGATACTTCGCCGGTCCAGTCGGCACCGATCAATCAGGGCAGCTACAGCATGCCGTCGACGCCGAGCGGGATTCCTTCGGCGAACTCCGGCGGCTTGTCTGCCGACGAGCAATTGGACGGTCCGGTTCTGGCCTTGCTGACTACCGCTCAGCAGCAACAGGCGAGCGGTGATCTCAACGGTGCTTCCTCCAGCCTCGAGCGCGCCCAGCGTGTTGCGCCGCGTGAGCCGCAAGTGCTTTATCGTCTGGCTCAGGTGCGTATGGCCCAAGGCGATGCGCCACAAGCCGAACAGTTTGCTCGTCGTGGCCTGACCTTCGCCAATGGTCGTCCGGCACTTCAGGCCAGCCTGTGGGGATTGATCGCTCAGGCGCGTGAGAAACAGGGTGATTCTGCTGGCGCAGCATTGGCCCGTCAGAAGGCCAAGGTTTCGCTGTGATGGACGCGCGTTTTCCGAAGATTGCCGAACAGTTGCTGTTGATCGAGCGCGAGCTGCGGGTTCAGGGTTGGTGGGACGAGGTCTCGCCCTCCACCGAAGCGCTTTCCAGTGTCGAACCCTTCTCGGTCGATACGCTGGATTTCGAGCAGTGGCTGCAATGGATCTTCCTTCCGCGGATGAAGGTGATCCTCGAGCAGGATCTGCCCTTGCCAAACGCTTCGGGAATTCAGGAGATGGCCGAAATGGTCTTCGCCGCCCGTAATGTCCAGGGCAAGGACCGGCAGTTGCAGGTGCTGCTCAAAGAGTTTGACTTACTGATCACCGCCTCCCGCTAAACCGGAGGCGGCCAGTGTCTACTGGCAGTTATCCGCAATCTGCTTTTGTGCTTCGGTGATGCGCTCCTGACGTTGCTGGTCGGTCAGGCGGCGCATCTCGCCTTCGACATCCTCCCGTATTCGCGGATTGTTCTGCAGTTGAGCCAGGTTCGTCCGCGCCTGTTCGCAGAACTCCTTTAGCTGGGCTTGCTGCTCGGTGACCTGTTTTTTCACTTTTTTGTCGATGGCCTGTTGATCGCCAATGGCACCGCTGCGTGGCGGCGGTGTTTGGTTGCTGGCCGGCGAGGAGGGCGTGACCACGGTGGTGGCTTCCTGACCTTGCGGCGGCTGGGCGTCGAAGTGGGTAACGCCCTGGGCGTCGACCCATTTGTAGATCTGAGCGGCCATGCACAAAGGGCTGATGCCAATCAGCAGGCTGACGGTCAGGAAAAACGTTCGCATGCCATTTCCTTGTATTGGGTTGCGCAATTGAAGCTAACACAGTTGCTGTTTAGCGGTTTTTTCTTGCTTTCTCATGTGCTTAGTTCAATAAAGCACATAGACGACTTGACTTGGAGAGGACGAAACAGAAGAATCCAAAGTCCGCTGTAGAGGGACTGCCAGAAGCAGGCCCGCTCAGCAGATCATGAGGCGCACATCCGCGCCGACCTGTTACACCCGCAACGCGTTACCTCGCGCTGGGTGGGAAAGGCCCGCAACACTTGGGACGATCCCAATACTTGCTCAGTCAGTGCTGACGTAGTCGGCGACCACCGTCGCTCATGCTCTGCTGAGAAGTAAACCTATTAAGACCCGTCCTCTTTTATGTGGGCGGTATTCTGGCGTTTTAGAGGTGAACAACGTGGAGCTTTTATCTGGCGGTGAGATGCTCGTCCGCTTTTTGCGTGACGAAGGCGTCAAATATATCTACGGGTACCCGGGTGGTGCTCTTCTTCATGTCTACGATGCCCTGTTCAAAGAACCGGAAGTGACCCACATCCTGGTTCGTCACGAACAGGCTGCGACCCATATGGCTGACGGCTATGCCCGTGCCACCGGTAAAGCCGGCGTGGTACTGGTGACTTCCGGTCCTGGCGCAACCAATGCCATTACCGGCATTGCCACCGCCTACATGGACTCCATTCCGATGGTGGTCATTTCCGGCCAGGTGCCTAGCAACATGGTGGGCACCGATGCGTTCCAGGAAACCGACATGATCGGTATCTCCCGGCCGATCGTGAAGCACAGCTTCATGATCAAGCACGCGTCGGAAATCCCGGAAGTCATGAAGAAGGCGTTCTACCTGGCGCAATCCGGTCGTCCTGGTCCGGTCGTTGTCGATATCCCGAAAGACATGACCAACCCGGCCGAGAAGTTCGAATACATCTTCCCGAAAAAAGCCAAGCTGCGTTCCTACAGCCCGGCCGTTCGCGGCCACTCCGGGCAAATCCGCAAGGCGGCAGAAATGCTCCTGGCGGCCAAGCGTCCTGTGATGTACGCAGGCGGCGGCGTGATTCTCGGTGGTGGCTCCGCGCCGCTGACCGAATTGGCGAAGATGCTCAACCTGCCAGTGACCAATACCCTGATGGGGCTGGGTGCCTACCCTGGCACCGACCGTCAGTTCATCGGCATGCTCGGCATGCACGGCAGCTACACCGCTAACCTGGCGATGCACCATGCCGATGTGATCCTTGCAGTCGGCGCTCGTTTCGATGACCGCGTGATCAACGGCCCGGCCAAGTTCTGTCCGAATGCCAAGATCATTCACATCGACATCGACCCGGCTTCGATTTCCAAGACCATCAAGGCAGACGTGCCTATCGTCGGTCCGGTCGAGAGTGTCCTGACCGAGATGGTCGCGATCCTCAAGGAAATCGGCGAGACCCCGAACAAGGAGTCCGTTACCAGTTGGTGGAAGCAAGTTGATGAGTGGCGCGGTGACCGCGGCCTGTTCCCTTACGACAAGGGCGACGGCAGCGTCATCAAGCCGCAGACCGTGATCGAAACCCTGTGCGAAGTCACCAAGGGCGATGCCTTTGTGGCCTCCGACGTGGGCCAGCACCAAATGTTTGCGGCGCAGTACTACGCGTTCAACAAGCCGAACCGCTGGATCAACTCCGGTGGCTTGGGCACCATGGGCTTCGGTTTTCCAGCGGCCATGGGCATCAAGCTGAGCTTCCCGGATGACGACGTCGTTTGCGTGACGGGCGAGGGCAGTATCCAGATGAACATTCAGGAACTGTCCACCTGTCTGCAATATGGCTTGCCGGTGAAAATCGTCATCCTGAACAACGGTGTTCTGGGTATGGTTCGCCAGTGGCAGGACATGAGTTACGGCAGCCGTCACTCGCACTCTTACATGGAATCGTTGCCTGACTTCGTCAAGCTGGCCGAGGCCTATGGTCACGTCGGCGTGCGCATCACCGAATCGAAAGATTTGAAGTCGAAGATGGAAGAAGCGTTCGCCATGAAGGATCGTTTGGTGATCATCGATGTTTCGGTCGACACCAGCGAGCACGTCTACCCGATGCAGATCAAAGACGGCTCCATGCGCGATATGTGGCTGAGCAAGACGGAGCGTACTTAATCATGCGGCACATTATTTCCTTGCTTCTGGAAAACGAACCCGGCGCTCTGTCTCGTGTAGTCGGCCTGTTCTCGCAGCGCAACTACAACATCGAAAGTCTGACCGTGGCACCTACCGAGGACCCGACATTGTCGCGTCTGACGCTGACCACGGTTGGTCACGATGAAGTTATTGAGCAGATCACCAAAAACCTGAACAAGCTGATCGAAGTGGTCAAGCTGGTCGACCTGTCGGAGAGTGCTCACATCGAGCGCGAGCTGATGCTGGTCAAGGTCAAGGCCACCGGTGCCCAGCGCGCCGAGATCAAACGCACTACCGATATTTATCGTGGGCAGATCGTTGATGTCAGCGCTAGCGTGTATACCGTTCAATTGACCGGTACCAGCGACAAGCTAGACAGCTTCATTCAGTCCATTGGCACCGCCTCGATTCTGGAAACCGTCCGCAGCGGCGTAACCGGCATTGCCCGCGGCGACAAAGTACTCAGCATCTAAACCAAATTAGCGAATGGCCTGAACGGCCTGGATATATAGGGGAATTTCATGAAAGTTTATTACGAAAAAGACTGCGACCTGTCGATCATCCAGGGTAAGAAAGTTGCCATCATCGGTTACGGTTCCCAGGGCCACGCTCAAGCGTGCAACCTGAAAGACTCCGGCGTTGACGTTACTGTTGGCCTGCGTAAAGGTTCGGCCACTGTTGCCAAAGCCGAAGCTCACGGCCTGAAAGTGACCGACGTTGCTTCCGCTGTTGCGGCTGCCGACCTGGTCATGATCCTGACCCCGGACGAGTTCCAGTCCGCTCTGTACAAGAACGAAATCGAGCCGAACATCAAGAAAGGCGCCACCCTGGCCTTCTCCCACGGCTTCGCGATCCACTACAACCAGGTTGTTCCGCGCGCTGATCTCGACGTGATCATGATCGCGCCGAAAGCTCCGGGCCACACCGTGCGTTCCGAGTTCGTCAAAGGCGGCGGTATTCCTGACCTGATCGCTATCTATCAGGATGCTTCCGGCAACGCCAAAAACGTTGCACTGTCCTACGCTGCTGGCGTTGGTGGCGGTCGTACCGGCATCATCGAAACCACCTTCAAGGACGAGACTGAAACCGACCTGTTCGGCGAACAAGCCGTTCTGTGCGGCGGTACCGTCGAGCTGGTTAAAGCCGGTTTCGAAACCCTGGTTGAAGCTGGCTACGCGCCGGAAATGGCCTACTTCGAATGCCTGCACGAACTGAAACTGATCGTTGACCTCATGTACGAAGGCGGTATCGCCAACATGAACTACTCGATCTCCAACAACGCTGAATACGGCGAGTACGTGACCGGTCCGGAAGTGATCAACGCCGAATCCCGTCAGGCCATGCGCAACGCCCTGAAACGTATTCAGGACGGCGAATACGCCAAGATGTTCATCAGCGAAGGCGCTACCGGCTATCCTTCGATGACCGCCAAGCGTCGTAACAACGCCGCTCACGGTATCGAAATCATCGGCGAGCAACTGCGCTCCATGATGCCGTGGATCGGTGCCAACAAGATCGTCGACAAAGCTAAAAACTAAGTCGCGCACTTGTACGAAAAACGCGGCCTAGGCCGCGTTTTTTCGTTTGGGTGGCTGGTTCTGGTATAAAGCTGCATCGTTTGCGGCCGAACCGTCGTCCCAGACACCTGTCCAAACTTTCCACCCCGTTGCAAGGTAATGTCCATGAGCGAACGTCCCGAAGAGCCAAACCAGGCTTCTGACGCCGAAAGCCTGCTGCCCATCGATGAACACATCGAGGAAGGGCATGACGCTGAAGGTCGTAAAGTCCGGCATCGTGGTATCTATCTTCTGCCGAATCTGTTTACCACTGCGAACTTGTTCGCAGGGTTTTATTCCATCATCAACTCGATGAGTGCCCAGAGCGCCTTGAGTGCCGGTGATTCGATTGGTGCGAGCAAGTATTTTGCTTTTGCAGCGATCGCGATTTTTGTCGCGATGGTGCTCGACGGCCTCGATGGTCGCGTTGCCCGTATGACCAATACCCAGAGCGCCTTCGGTGCCGAGTACGACTCGCTGTCCGACATGGTCGCCTTTGGTGTTGCGCCAGCATTGTTGGCATTCGGTTGGGCCTTGGGCGACATGGGTAAGGTCGGCTGGATGGTCGCCTTCATTTATGTAGCCGGTGCGGCGTTGCGTCTGGCGCGTTTCAACACCCAGGTCGGCACTGCGGACAAGCGCTACTTCATTGGTCTGGCCAGTCCGGCTGCTGCTGGTGTGGTTGCAGGCATTGTCTGGGCGTTCAGTGATTACGGCATTCAGGGCTCGAAGATGTCCTTCCTGGTTGCGCTGATGGTCGCTGCCGCCGGCATGCTGATGGTCAGCAACATCAAGTACAACAGCTTCAAGGAGTTGGATCTGAAAGGGCGCGTACCTTTCGTGGCCATCCTCGCGGTGGTGTTGGTGTTTGCCGTAGTGTTCAGTGATCCGCCGCGCATCCTGCTGCTGGTTTTCCTCGCTTATGCGGCTTCTGGTCCGGTGCAGTACCTGTTGCGTCTTCGTCGGCACAAAAAAGCCGAGTGATGTAATTTCCCTCATACTCCGCAGTCTGTTGGTGCATCTGTTCTCCAATGCTGCGGAGTTGCCATGCTGATCAAAGTCTCCAAAGCGTCTGACTGCCATGAGTCGGACGTCACGCCTGAATCCTTCTATCTATCTCGCCGCAACGTACTCGGTGCCGCTGTCGCCGGCTTGGCCGTGAGCAGCTTGCCGCGTTGGGGCAGTGCTGCCGATGCTGCGCGTTATGCGGATGTCGAGCCTGGCAAGGCGCCTTCCTGGTTTGCCGAAAAACTGCCTGCTACCAAATGGGGGGCGGTCAACGTCAAGGATGAGGCGATCACGCCATTCAAGGATGCGACCCATTACAACAACTTCTATGAGCTCGGCACCGATAAAGGTGATCCTGCCGCCAACGCGGGCGCACTGAAAACCGAGCCTTGGAGCGTGGTAGTAGACGGGGAGGTGGGCAAGCCGGGGCGGTATGCACTGGAAGACTTCATGAAGCCTTATCAGTTGGAGGAGCGTATTTACCGTCTTCGCTGTGTAGAGGCCTGGTCGATGGTGATTCCATGGATCGGATTTCCCATCTCGGCCCTGCTCAAGGAAGTCGAGCCGACTTCCAAAGCCAAATTCATTCGCTTCGAAACCCTGCAAGATCCCAAGAGTTTGCCGGGGCAGCGCTCCGGTTTTGCCTTGATCGATTGGCCATATGTGGAAGGGCTGCGCCTGGATGAGGCGATGAACCCGTTGGCGATTCTTGCCGTGGGTATGTACGGGCGGGAGTTGCCGAATCAGAACGGCGCGCCTCTGCGTTTGGTGGTCCCGTGGAAGTACGGCTTCAAGAGCATCAAATCCATCGTGCGGATCAGTCTGGTGAGTGAGCAGCCGAAAACCACCTGGCAGAGCATTGCCTCGGATGAGTATGGCTTTTATGCGAACGTGAATCCTGCGGTCGACCACCCTCGTTGGACTCAGGCGCGTGAGCGGCGTTTGCCGAGTGGATTGTTCAAGCCCAATGTACGGGACACGCAGATGTTCAATGGCTACTCGGATGAAGTCGCCTCCTTATATACAGGGATCGATTTGCGGAAGAACTACTGATGCGATTTCCGTTTTGGCGAATTGGCGTCTTTACAGCTGCTGCGGTCTGGCCGCTGCTTTGGTTGTATCAGGCCTGGGAGGACGTGCTGGGGCCTGATCCGGGCAAGGTGCTGGTTGACCGGTTGGGGCTGGGGACGCTTGTCCTGCTGCTCATTACGTTAAGCATGACGCCTGTGCAGAAGCTTACCGGTTGGGCGGGGTGGGTTGCTGTCCGGAGGCAACTGGGGTTGTGGTGCTTCGCTTATGTGGTTTTGCATTTGAGTGGGTATACGGCGTTCATCCTCGGCTTTGATTGGTCGCAGCTGGGTGTCGAGTTGCGGAAACGGCCGTACATTATTGTCGGGACGCTGGGTTTTCTCTGTTTATTGGCCTTGGCGGTGACCTCAAATCGCTATAGTCAGCGGCGTTTGGGGGCTCGCTGGAAGACATTGCATCGTCTTGCCTATGTGGTTCTCGGCCTTGGATTGCTGCATATGTTGTGGATCGTGCGTGCTGATCTTAAGGAGTGGGCGGTTTATGCCTCTATAGGTGCATTGCTACTAGTGTTGCGACTACCCCCCGTAGCCCGCCGAATCCCACGATTAATAGCCAAAAAGACATCTCCTGCACGAAAAGCGTAATTAGGTGTTGACGGCAGATTCTGGAAGTCTATAATTCGCCCCACTTCCGGCGCAGTCGAAACGGAAAATTCCTTGGTAAACAAAGAGTTACGCGGTTTTCGGCAGTGAGTTGCTTCAGGTCATCGAAGCGCGAAAGGGGTTGAAAAAGAGGTGTTGACAGCAGCGAGTAACGCTGTAGAATTCGCCTCCCGCTAACGAGAGATCGAAAGCGCAAGTGGTTGAAGTTGCAAAGGAAACTTTGAAAGCTTCGAAAAATAACCGCTTGACAGTAACAGAGGCTGCTGTAGAATGCGCGCCTCGGTTGAGACGAAAGATCTTAACCAACCGCTCTTTAACAACTGAATCAAGCAATTCGTGTGGGTGCTTGTGGAGTCAGACTGATAGTCAACAAGATTATCAGCATCACAAGTTACTCCGCGAGAAATCAAAGATGTAACCAACGATTGCTGAGCCAAGTTTAGGGTTTCTTAAAAACCCAAAGATGTTTGAACTGAAGAGTTTGATCATGGCTCAGATTGAACGCTGGCGGCAGGCCTAACACATGCAAGTCGAGCGGCAGCACGGGTACTTGTACCTGGTGGCGAGCGGCGGACGGGTGAGTAATGCCTAGGAATCTGCCTGGTAGTGGGGGATAACGCTCGGAAACGGACGCTAATACCGCATACGTCCTACGGGAGAAAGCAGGGGACCTTCGGGCCTTGCGCTATCAGATGAGCCTAGGTCGGATTAGCTAGTTGGTGAGGTAATGGCTCACCAAGGCGACGATCCGTAACTGGTCTGAGAGGATGATCAGTCACACTGGAACTGAGACACGGTCCAGACTCCTACGGGAGGCAGCAGTGGGGAATATTGGACAATGGGCGAAAGCCTGATCCAGCCATGCCGCGTGTGTGAAGAAGGTCTTCGGATTGTAAAGCACTTTAAGTTGGGAGGAAGGGCATTAACCTAATACGTTGGTGTCTTGACGTTACCGACAGAATAAGCACCGGCTAACTCTGTGCCAGCAGCCGCGGTAATACAGAGGGTGCAAGCGTTAATCGGAATTACTGGGCGTAAAGCGCGCGTAGGTGGTTTGTTAAGTTGGATGTGAAATCCCCGGGCTCAACCTGGGAACTGCATTCAAAACTGACAAGCTAGAGTATGGTAGAGGGTGGTGGAATTTCCTGTGTAGCGGTGAAATGCGTAGATATAGGAAGGAACACCAGTGGCGAAGGCGACCACCTGGACTGATACTGACACTGAGGTGCGAAAGCGTGGGGAGCAAACAGGATTAGATACCCTGGTAGTCCACGCCGTAAACGATGTCAACTAGCCGTTGGGAGCCTTGAGCTCTTAGTGGCGCAGCTAACGCATTAAGTTGACCGCCTGGGGAGTACGGCCGCAAGGTTAAAACTCAAATGAATTGACGGGGGCCCGCACAAGCGGTGGAGCATGTGGTTTAATTCGAAGCAACGCGAAGAACCTTACCAGGCCTTGACATCCAATGAACTTTCCAGAGATGGATTGGTGCCTTCGGGAGCATTGAGACAGGTGCTGCATGGCTGTCGTCAGCTCGTGTCGTGAGATGTTGGGTTAAGTCCCGTAACGAGCGCAACCCTTGTCCTTAGTTACCAGCACGTCATGGTGGGCACTCTAAGGAGACTGCCGGTGACAAACCGGAGGAAGGTGGGGATGACGTCAAGTCATCATGGCCCTTACGGCCTGGGCTACACACGTGCTACAATGGTCGGTACAGAGGGTTGCCAAGCCGCGAGGTGGAGCTAATCCCAGAAAACCGATCGTAGTCCGGATCGCAGTCTGCAACTCGACTGCGTGAAGTCGGAATCGCTAGTAATCGCGAATCAGAATGTCGCGGTGAATACGTTCCCGGGCCTTGTACACACCGCCCGTCACACCATGGGAGTGGGTTGCACCAGAAGTAGCTAGTCTAACCTTCGGGAGGACGGTTACCACGGTGTGATTCATGACTGGGGTGAAGTCGTAACAAGGTAGCCGTAGGGGAACCTGCGGCTGGATCACCTCCTTAATCGACGACATCAGCTGCTCCATAAGCTCCCACACGAATTGCTTGATTCATTGAAGAAGACGATAAAGAAGCAGCCCGAAATTGGGTCTGTAGCTCAGTTGGTTAGAGCGCACCCCTGATAAGGGTGAGGTCGGCAGTTCGAATCTGCCCAGACCCACCAATTTTGTGTGGGAACCTGTAGAAATACGGGGCCATAGCTCAGCTGGGAGAGCGCCTGCCTTGCACGCAGGAGGTCAACGGTTCGATCCCGTTTGGCTCCACCACTACTGCTTCTGTTTGTTGAAAGCTTAGAAATGAGCATTCCATCGTGATGATGGTGAATGTTGATTTCTAGTCTTTGGATTAGATCGTTCTTTAAAAATTTGGGTATGTGATAGAAAGATAGACTGGACAACACTTTCACTGGTGTTGGATCAGGCTAAGGTAAAATTTGTGAGTTGCTCTTAATTGAGTATTATCGAATTTTCGGCGAATGTCGTCTTCACAGTATAACCAGATTGCTTGGGGTTATATGGTCAAGTGAAGAAGCGCATACGGTGGATGCCTTGGCAGTCAGAGGCGATGAAAGACGTGGTAGCCTGCGAAAAGCTTCGGGGAGTCGGCAAACAGACTTTGATCCGGAGATGTCTGAATGGGGGAACCCAGCCATCATAAGATGGTTATCTTAAGCTGAATACATAGGCTTAAGAGGCGAACCAGGGGAACTGAAACATCTAAGTACCCTGAGGAAAAGAAATCAACCGAGATTCCCTTAGTAGTGGCGAGCGAACGGGGACTAGCCCTTAAGTGGCTTTGAGATTAGCGGAACGCTCTGGAAAGTGCGGCCATAGTGGGTGATAGCCCTGTACGCGAAAATCTCTTAGTCATGAAATCGAGTAGGACGGAGCACGAGAAACTTTGTCTGAATATGGGGGGACCATCCTCCAAGGCTAAATACTACTGACTGACCGATAGTGAACTAGTACCGTGAGGGAAAGGCGAAAAGAACCCCGGAGAGGGGAGTGAAATAGATCCTGAAACCGTATGCGTACAAGCAGTGGGAGCCCACTTTGTTGGGTGACTGCGTACCTTTTGTATAATGGGTCAGCGACTTATTTTCAGTGGCGAGCTTAACCGAATAGGGGAGGCGTAGCGAAAGCGAGTCTTAATAGGGCGTCTAGTCGCTGGGAATAGACCCGAAACCGGGCGATCTATCCATGGGCAGGTTGAAGGTTGGGTAACACTAACTGGAGGACCGAACCGACTACCGTTGAAAAGTTAGCGGATGACCTGTGGATCGGAGTGAAAGGCTAATCAAGCTCGGAGATAGCTGGTTCTCCTCGAAAGCTATTTAGGTAGCGCCTCATGTATCACTGTAGGGGGTAGAGCACTGTTTCGGCTAGGGGGTCATCCCGACTTACCAAACCGATGCAAACTCCGAATACCTACAAGTGCCGAGCATGGGAGACACACGGCGGGTGCTAACGTCCGTCGTGAAAAGGGAAACAACCCAGACCGTCAGCTAAGGTCCCAAAGTTATGGTTAAGTGGGAAACGATGTGGGAAGGCTTAGACAGCTAGGAGGTTGGCTTAGAAGCAGCCACCCTTTAAAGAAAGCGTAATAGCTCACTAGTCGAGTCGGCCTGCGCGGAAGATGTAACGGGGCTCAAACCATACACCGAAGCTACGGGTATCACTTAGGTGATGCGGTAGAGGAGCGTTCTGTAAGCCTGTGAAGGTGAGTTGAGAAGCTTGCTGGAGGTATCAGAAGTGCGAATGCTGACATGAGTAACGACAATGGGTGTGAAAAACACCCACGCCGAAAGACCAAGGTTTCCTGCGCAACGTTAATCGACGCAGGGTTAGTCGGTCCCTAAGGCGAGGCTGAAAAGCGTAGTCGATGGAAAACAGGTTAATATTCCTGTACTTCTGGTTATTGCGATGGAGGGACGGAGAAGGCTAGGCCAGCTTGGCGTTGGTTGTCCAAGTTTAAGGTGGTAGGCTGGAATCTTAGGTAAATCCGGGATTCTAAGGCCGAGAGCTGATGACGAGTTACCCTTTGGGTGACGAAGTGGTTGATGCCATGCTTCCAAGAAAAGCTTCTAAGCTTCAGGTAACCAGGAACCGTACCCCAAACCGACACAGGTGGTTGGGTAGAGAATACCAAGGCGCTTGAGAGAACTCGGGTGAAGGAACTAGGCAAAATGGCACCGTAACTTCGGGAGAAGGTGCGCCGGTGAGGGTGAAGCATTTACTGCGTAAGCCCATGCCGGTCGAAGATACCAGGCCGCTGCGACTGTTTATTAAAAACACAGCACTCTGCAAACACGAAAGTGGACGTATAGGGTGTGACGCCTGCCCGGTGCCGGAAGGTTAATTGATGGGGTTAGCTAACGCGAAGCTCTTGATCGAAGCCCCGGTAAACGGCGGCCGTAACTATAACGGTCCTAAGGTAGCGAAATTCCTTGTCGGGTAAGTTCCGACCTGCACGAATGGCGTAACGATGGCGGCGCTGTCTCCACCCGAGACTCAGTGAAATTGAAATCGCTGTGAAGATGCAGTGTATCCGCGGCTAGACGGAAAGACCCCGTGAACCTTTACTATAGCTTTGCACTGGACTTTGAATTTGCTTGTGTAGGATAGGTGGGAGGCTTTGAAGCGTGGACGCCAGTTCGCGTGGAGCCAACCTTGAAATACCACCCTGGCAACTTTGAGGTTCTAACTCAGGTCCGTTATCCGGATCGAGGACAGTGTATGGTGGGTAGTTTGACTGGGGCGGTCTCCTCCTAAAGAGTAACGGAGGAGTACGAAGGTGCGCTCAGACCGGTCGGAAATCGGTCGTAGAGTATAAAGGCAAAAGCGCGCTTGACTGCGAGACAGACACGTCGAGCAGGTACGAAAGTAGGTCTTAGTGATCCGGTGGTTCTGTATGGAAGGGCCATCGCTCAACGGATAAAAGGTACTCCGGGGATAACAGGCTGATACCGCCCAAGAGTTCATATCGACGGCGGTGTTTGGCACCTCGATGTCGGCTCATCACATCCTGGGGCTGAAGCCGGTCCCAAGGGTATGGCTGTTCGCCATTTAAAGTGGTACGCGAGCTGGGTTTAGAACGTCGTGAGACAGTTCGGTCCCTATCTGCCGTGGACGTTTGAGATTTGAGAGGGGCTGCTCCTAGTACGAGAGGACCGGAGTGGACGAACCTCTGGTGTTCCGGTTGTCACGCCAGTGGCATTGCCGGGTAGCTATGTTCGGAATAGATAACCGCTGAAAGCATCTAAGCGGGAAACTAGCCTCAAGATGAGATCTCACTGGGACCTTGAGTCCCCTGAAGGGCCGTCGAAGACTACGACGTTGATAGGTTGGGTGTGTAAGCGCTGTGAGGCGTTGAGCTAACCAATACTAATTGCCCGTGAGGCTTGACCATATAACACCCAAGCAATTTGCGTCGAAAGGCCAGATTGCGGTGTGTGAAGACGAAACGAACCGAAAGTTCGAGATACTCACAAAACACCCAACTATCGCATACCCATTCGCTGGAGCGTGAACCGAAAGGTAAACGACCTGGCTACCGAATTTCTTGACGACCATAGAGCATTGGAACCACCTGATCCCATCCCGAACTCAGCAGTGAAACGATGCATCGCCGATGGTAGTGTGGGGTTTCCCCATGTGAGAGTAGGTCATCGTCAAGATTAAATTCCGAAACCCCTATCTGCGTATGCAGGTAGGGGTTTTGTTTTGCCCGCAGGAAAGTGGCTTTCAGTTAAAGCACAAATTTGCACAGTTATTTTCGATCCATGACACTAGAATAGGTCCAACTTTTTCGGAGCCAGAGCCTTTATGCCAGATCCGGTTGACGCCCCAGGGCTGTCAGAATTACCGCTGGACGACTTGGTAGCGTGTCATGAGTGCGACTTGCTGATGCGCAAGCCGGAACTTGCCCATGGCGAGAAAGCGCTCTGTCCGCGCTGCGGTTACGAGCTCTACGCCCATCGGCATAACGTCGTACAGCGCAGTCTCGCGTTGGTTATCGCCGCTCTGTTGTTGTATATCCCTGCGAACTTTTTACCCATCATGCAACTCCATCTACTCGGGCAGTCATCGCATGACACTGTCTGGAGCGGCGTTGTTGGCCTGTTCGATACCGGAATGCAGGGTGTTGCAGTCGTGGTGTTTCTCTGCAGCATGGGAATCCCGTTGCTCAAGTTGCTTTGCCAATTGGTTGTACTGCTGAGTATTCGTTTTGATATCGGACGCAGTTACGGCCTGTTGCTCTACCGCATTTATCACCATTTACGCGATTGGGGGATGCTCGAGGTCTACCTCATGGGCGTACTGGTGGCGATCGTCAAACTGGCAGATATGGCAGCAATTACCGTCGGGCTCGGCCTGGCGTGCTTTATCGGTTTGTTGTTGGTTCAGGTCTGGTTGGAGGTTGTGATGTCGCCCCATCAGATCTGGCAGGCTTTATCAGGAGAGGATGCCCATGCGGGCGATTGATGCAGGCATTCTGATTTGCGCCGAATGCCATGAACTGAACAAGCAGGAAGCGGACACCGACGAACAGGTCTGCACCCGTTGCGGTGCGCTGGTTCACGCCCGTCGCCCGAACAGTGTGATGCGTACCTGGGCGTTGCTGGTGACCGCCGCGGTTCTCTACATCCCGGCCAACGTGCTGCCGATCATGACCGTCAGTTCACTGGGGCAGGGTGATCCCAGCACGATCATGTCTGGTGTGATCCAACTGGTTCAACACGGCATGATTCCAATCGCCGCCGTGGTTTTTATCGCCAGTATTCTGGTACCAACGTTCAAATTGGTGGGCATCGCACTGCTGCTGTTTTCCGTGCAGCGCCGGCAGCCACTGTCGGCTCGCCAACGCATTTGGATGTACCGCTTTATTGAGTTCATTGGCCGCTGGTCAATGCTCGATATCTTTGTGATCGCCATCCTGGTGGCGGTTGTGAATTTCGGCCGGCTTGCCAGCGTCGAAGCCAATCTTGGCGCCATCGCTTTCGCCAGTGTGGTGATTCTGACGATGCTTGCCGCAGTAACTTTCGATCCCCGACTGATTTGGGATAACACGGAGTCGGACGACGACCATGACTGATTTGCCTACAGCAAAAACCCGACCGGCCTCGAACTGGTCAGCTATTTGGGTGTTGCCCCTGATCGCCCTGATCATCGGTGGCTGGCTCGGCTGGCGTGCCTACAACGAGACCGGCATCGAGATTCAGGTGCGTTTCGAAAGTGGTGAAGGCATTCAGGCCAACAAGACCGAAGTCGTCTACAAAGGCATGTCGGTGGGTAAGGTAAAGACCCTCAAACTTGATGATGAAGGCAACTCCAAAGGCGTGATCGCCACCGTCGAAATGAACAAGGACGTGGAGCCATACCTGCGGACCAGCACCCGTTTCTGGCTGATCAAACCGAGCGTGACGCTGGCCGGCATCACTGGCCTGGAGACACTGGTCTCGGGTAACTACATCGCGATAAGCCCGGGCGAGGGTGAGCCGACGCGCAAGTTCAAAGCCCTGGCCGAAGAGCCGCCGCTGTCGGACGCCCAGCCCGGTTTGCACCTGACGATCAAGGCTGATCGCCTTGGCTCGCTGAATCGCGGCAGTCCGGTGTTCTACAAGCAGATCAAGGTTGGCCAGATCAAAAGCTACTTGCTCTCCGAAGACCAAAGCACCGTCGAGCTCAAAGTTTTCATCGAGCCGACCTACGCCAAACTGGTGCGCAAACACACGCGTTTCTGGAACGCCAGCGGCATCAGCATCGACGCCAACCTGTCGGGTGTGAAAGTGCGCAGCGAGTCGCTGGCGAGCATCGTCGCCGGCGGTATCGCGTTCGCCACACCGGAGAACCGCAAGGACAGTCCGCCAACCGATCCGAGCCTGCCGTTTCGTCTCTACGAAGATTTCGATGCAGCCGCCGCCGGTATTCGGGTCAAGGTCAAACTCAGCGACTTCGAAGGAATGCAGGCTGGTCGTACACCGGTTATGTACAAAGGCATCCAGGTCGGCAATCTGAAAGCGCTCAAGATCGATCCAGATCTATCCAGTGCCACCGCCGAATTGACCCTCGATCCTCTGGCTGAAGATTACCTGGTCGAAGGCACCCAGTTCTGGGTGGTCAAACCGTCGATCTCGCTTGCCGGTATCACCGGTCTCGAAGCGTTGGTCAAAGGTAACTACATCGCCGTGCGTCCAGGAGACAAAGGCGCCGCACCGCAGCGCGAGTTTGTCGCACGGCCGAAGGCACCGCCGCTCGACTTGCGTGCGCCAGGATTGCACCTGGTGCTGTTCACCGAAAACCTCGGTTCGCTGGAGGTCGGCAGCCCGATTCTCTACAAACAGGTCAAGGTCGGTTCGGTCCAGAGTTATCAGTTCTCACGCACTAAAAAGCAGTTAGTGATTGGTGTACACATCGAGAAGGAATACGAAGGTCTGGTCAACGCCTCGACACGATTCTGGAATGCCAGCGGCATTACGCTGACGGGTGGATTGACGGGTGGAATCCAGGTCAAAAGTGAGTCGCTGCAAAGCCTGATGGCCGGCGGCATTGCCTTCGAAACCCCGGAAGCCAAGGCACCGTTGCAGAAGCGGATTCCGCGTTTCCGTTTGTTCGCCAGTCATGATGAGGCGACGCAAAAAGGCGCCGTGGTAACGATCAGGGTTGATCGCGCCGATGGTTTGCGCAGCGGCACGCCGATTCGCTTCAAAGGCCTGGATGTCGGCAAGATTGAAGACGTCGACCTCAGCGATGACCTGCAATCGGTGCTGCTGACGGCACGAATCACCGAAGTGCCGGAGCGTATCGCTCGGGTCGGTAGTCAATTCTGGGTGGTCAAACCTGAACTGGGTCTGATCAAGACGTCCAACCTCGAAACGCTGGTCACTGGCCAATACATCGAAGTACAACCGGCCGCGAAAAACCTCGGCCCGCAGAAGAACTTCGTGGCCCTGGCCAATCCGCCGGAAACCGCTAAACAGGAAGCCGGTTTGAGTCTGGTGTTGAGCGCTGCCCGCCGTGGTTCGCTGAAAACCGGTGTGCCGGTCACTTATCGCGAAATCACCGTGGGCAAGGTGACAGGCTATGAACTCGGCCAGACGGCGGACCGTGTGTTGGTGCACATCCTGATCGAGCCGAAGTACGCGCCGTTGGTGCGCAGCGGCACGCGGTTCTGGAACTCCAGTGGTTTTGGCTTTGATTACGGCTTGTTCAAGGGGGCGACGATGCGTACCGAATCGCTGGAGACGCTGATTCAAGGCGGCATCGCTTTCGCCACGCCAGATGGCGAACGCATGGGCAGTCCGGCGCTAGCTGAGCAAACGTTCCCGCTGTTCGATAAGTTCGAAGACGAATGGCTGACCTGGGCGCCGAAGATCTCAATCGGCAAGTAATCTAGCGGCGTCTGCGCTGCCGCCATCAAAGCCACTGAGAGTCGTCAATAAAAAAGGCCGCAATCCAATGGATCGCGGCCTTTTCGTATCTAACGGTTTAACTCAAACCGCATCCAGCTCCGGCTCGTCCGCTTCAACATTAACGGCAGCCTTCACTTCATCGTGACGACGAATGTACTTCCAGTCCGCCTCATCGATGTAGATCCCGTTCGGCCCGCTACCACCTTCCAGGTCAATCGCCACACTGGCGCAGACCTGCGGCTTCACACTCGCCAGGATCGGTACGAAGCCCAGTTGCAGGCTGGTTTCCAAGAGCGCTGCCTGGTTCTTCTCGTCGATGTCCGCTGCCTCGTCGAGGTAGTACGGCAGGCGCACGCGACCGGCTTGGTCGCGGTCCATCAAGTGCAACAACAAGTACATGTTGGTCAGCGCTTTGATGGTCATCGTGGTGCCGTTGGATGCCGCTCCGTCGATGTCGGTGTGGATAACCGGCTGACCGTTGACCTTGGTGATCTCGAACGCCAGCTCGAACAAATCCTTGAGGCCGAGCTGGTTGTGGTTCGCCGCCACCAGCCGCGCCAGATATTCCTTGGCTTCTTCGTTCTTGTTGTCCTGATCGGCGCTTTGGCTCAGGTCGAAGACCGAAAGGGTTTCGCCTTCTTCGTACTGGCCGGCGCTGTGGATGATCTGGTCGATGTGCTTGAGCGCTTCCTTGTTCGGCGCCAGTACGATGCGGAAGCTTTGCAGGTTGGAGACCTGACGCTTGTTGATCTCGCGGTTGAACAGCGCCAGTTGATGCTCAAGGCTGTCGTAGTCGCTGCGGATGTTGCGCAGGGTCCGGGCGATGTCGGTAACGGCGGCACGACGCGCCTTGCCAAGGGTCAGGGCTTCGTCGGTGCGGTGTGCGTAAGCGTTGATCAGCAGTTGCAGGCGACGCTCCATATCGTCTTCGCTGTCGAACTTGGCCACACCCTTGAGGCGGACCTGAGCGTACAGCGCCTCGATCTGACCGTCGCTGCGCTGCAAACCTTGCCAGCTGTCCTGATAGTCATTGAGCAGCGGCAACAGGTTGTCCATGGAATCGTCGATCGGGTCCATGAACGGCGTACCGAACGGCAGGTCTGCAGGCAACAGTTGACGGCGGCGCAGGGCGTCGTCGAGGGTGCGTTGCTTGGCTTCCATGTCGCCGATCTGCCGGCCGACCAGTTGCAGTTTGGCCGACAGTTGCTGGACGCGTTCGGTGAAGGCATCGCTGGAGCGCTTCAATTCGTCCTGCGCCGCTTCCATCTGCGCCAGTTGTTCCAGTTTGTCGCCTTCCTCGGCGCTCAGGGTTTGCGCGCGGCGGAAATCTTCCAGGGCTTTCTGCGCATCCAGCACTTGCTGGTACATCGCTTCGGTCTGGGTCTTGCTCGCGGCGCGGTCGGCGGCCACGGCTTGCTGGGTTTTCAGTTGCTTGAGTTCTTTGTCCAGACGCTCTTTCTGATCGCGCAACGCGGCGCGGTCAGCCAAGGCTTGCAGGGCCGGCGGCTCGATGTGCGAGATGTCGATGGACAGTCCCGGTACTTCGAAGCGCTCGCCTTTGAAGCCGTCGAGAATCAGCTCCATGGATTTGACCCACTGACCGTCCTCGTCCAGCGTAATACCGTGCTCACCCAACGGCAGGCTGAACAGTGCGCTGTTGAACAGGCGCATCAGACGCTCGACATCCTGTTGCGAGAATTCCTCGCGCAGACGGGCGTAGCTGTTGTTGTCGGCATGATCGAGTTGCTGTTTCACCGACTTCAGGCGTTTTTCCAGATCCCGCAGACGCTCTTCCAGATCTTCGGCGCTGAACTGTCGCGACTGCGCCAGCGCACCGGCCAGTTCATCGTGCGCGTCCTTGGCCGCGAGCAGTTGCTGCTCAAGGACTTTGACGTCAGTGACCAAGGCGAAGCGATGCTTGAGCACCGACAGCTCGCCGAGCCAGCGCTGGATGCCGGAAATTTCCCGCTCCAGACGCATCAGCTCTTGAGTGCCGCCGCGCTGATCGTTTTGCAACGCGTCTTGCTCGTTGCGGTAGTGCTCGGCCTGAATCGTCAGTTCTTCCTTGCGCGCACTGGCGTAGTCCGACCAGGTGCCGAGCAGGGAATCGAGCAGCGGCGAGATCCGGTGCAGTTTGCCGCGCAGGATATTGCGCTGGGTCACGCCTGCCGCAAGGGCTTCGACCAATGGGCCGGCAGTGACTAGCGAGTTGTAGTCCTGTTCCATGCGACGGACATCGCGGAAGGCTTCTTCGCATGCGGCGATGTAGTCGACGCTACCGGAACGCAGGCTGTGTTCAAACGCATCAAGAAACAGCTGCTTGAGCTTGGCTGCGGTGATTTCGCGCATGTGCAGCAGGTTGATGAACAGTGCGCGGAAGGTCTTCAGGCTCTGCTCGCTGGTGGAGCGCAGCGGGATCAGCGTCAGGTCCAGCGGGATCGAGGTGTGACCGCCGACCAGCAAACGACGCAGTTCATCAGGCTTCAACTCGTAGGCTTTCAGTCCTTCGCGCTCAAGGTTGGTGAACAATTCTTTCTGACGCAGGCAGGTGTCGTTTTTCTGGTAATGGGCCAGATCCAGTTTGCCAGCGTAGGCAAAGAACTGGTGACCGAAACCACCGCCCGGGCCGCGACCGACCACACCAATCACATGTGGACCGTGAGGCAGCGAGACTTCGACCAGGATGTAGCTGGTGTCCGAGGCGAAGTAGAAGCGCCGGGATTGTTCCAGGCTGTACTTGCCGAAACTCATGTCCGACATGCGCGCCAGAATCGGGAACTGCAAGGCGTTGATCGAGGCGGATTTGCCGAGGTTGTTCGCGCCGTAAACCGACAACGGTTCTTCCAGCGGGAACAGGCCGAGGCTGTAACCGGCGGTGTTCAAAAGGGCAAAGCGGCGAATGCCGTAGCGTTCCTTGCTCATGCGTCGGTCTCCTGTTCTTCGGCAATGGCGCGGGCCATGGCGTCTTCTTCGCTTTCTTCAGCGAAGTCGCTGAGATCGAGCGGGTCATCGGTTTCCAAAAGCTTTTCGTCGCTGTCGTCATCGATCAGCACCGGAACCGGCAGAGGCAAGACGCTGTGCAGGCTGGCGGCCAGGTCACGGTCTTGCTGGACCGACAGGCAGACATCGAGGAAGCGGTGCATCGGCGGCAGGAAACGGTAGATGCCGTTTTCTTCGCCGGCAAAACCGAGCTGGGTCATGCGGCGCATGATTTTTTCTTCGAGTTCTTCGACGGTCTGCACTTCGGCCTGGATAAACAGGTCGCGGTACTTCTCCAGCAGCGATGGCAATTCATCGCGGCCGAGGCTGCCACCGTCGAGCACGGCGACTGGATCGCGGCCCTGGTCGGCCAGATGCTCGACGAGAATGAAGGTGAACAGCGCCAGACGTTGTGCGGTCTTGTTCACCGCCGCAGCAGCGAGGTCCGGGACGAAGTAGTAGAAACCACGGGTGTCGCAGACCAGTTCAAAGCCCAGCGCCTTGAACAGCGTGCGGTACTGGTCCTGGAAGTTCGACAGTTGCGCGTACAGCTCGGGGTCGCGGCGGCTGACGTGATAGCCCTTGAACAGCTCGCGAAAGATCGGCGCCAGCTGGGACAGTTCGTTTAGATCAAGATGCATGAGGGGTGCTCGCAGAATCCTCGGCGGCGGTGTCGCGGGCCGAGAGCAGGGCGAAGGAGCGCAGGCTGACCTGATGCTCGTGAGTGTGGTAATCGCGGCGTTCCAGACGCTCGCGTGTGAAGCGCTTTTCCCGCGACAGGCGCGAGAACCAGTAAAGCAATTCGTCGGTAGCGCCGTCCGGCTCCTGCTCCAGCAGCCAGGTCATCAAGTCCGGCATCGGCAGGGCGTCTTCGCAGCGTTCGAGCATTTCCCGAACCGTGCGTGGCGCGCGCGGCGCTTCGCCTTTCTGAGTCTTGTGGGCCTTGGGGAAGCGCGCCGGTTTCGGCTCGAAGCGGGCCAGCGCATAAACGTAGGCTTCAACCTGACTGGCACTGCCGAGGAACGTGCTTTGCGGGCGGGTGAACATCGGCATCGCCGCTTGTGGCACCGCATCGATGCCTTTGCGACGAATGGCCGACAAGGCCAGCGCCGCGCCGCGGGTCACGGCGTTGTGTCGACGGGCTTCTTCACGCAGCGGCAGCAACAGCTCGCGGGCGTGACGCAGGGTCAGCTGGGCGCTGGTCTGCATTTCGAGGATGCGCGCGTGGGTGCGCAGCAGCATGTCGTCATCGACCAGATGGCCGAGGCGCTGCTGCTCCGTGAGCATTTTCAGCAGCACGTTCTCGACCTTGCGCACGCCTTGTTCGAAGGCGCCGTCGGCGTTCACCAGCTGAATCATCGGCTCGACGTATTCGTCCCAGGTCGCCAGTACTTCAGCGTAACGCTGACGCAGGGGAATCTGTCGGTCGCTGGTCTTGGCTCGCTCGGCGACGGCCACCAGGGCCTGTTCGTCGTTGGCGAGTTTTTTCAATACGTCCCGTACGCGCATGTCGAGCAGGCGCAACTGGCGCGCCAGGTCGTGGCCGTCGCGGATGTCGAAGGCGTCCTGGATATAACCGGCCAGGCGCTCGAGATGGCGCAGATAGGCTTCGATCTCCAGGCACAGGCCCAGACGGTGCTCACGGCGCAGGTAAGCGAGGAAGTCGTGGATCTGCGCATTGAGCTCGAAACGGTTCGGGCTTTTCGCCACGGGAACCAGAATGTCGAGGCGGATCCACACGTCCAGCAGGCTGGTGATGTCCTGCGGCGTACTGTCGAGTTGCTGGGCGGCCAGTTGCGTGCGCAGTTCGTTGAGGCTCAGTGTGCCTTGGTCGAAGTGCTCGCACAGTGGCTCCAGAAGTGCCCAGTGTTCAGCGAGGGCGCGCAAGACGCGCTTGGGTTCGATCATCGGAATGGCCGGCTGGTTGACGAATAAAAGCAGCGATTGTACTGCATCACGCCCGTTGCGATTCACTCTCGGGACGGACAGTTGGCTTTCTATCGATCAAGCGTGGGCGATCTTGAGCGAAGGGCGGTAGAATCACCGCACTTTAGTTATCCACAAGTGGCCGACCTTTGCTTATCGAGTCCCGTCGCCGCGCTTATTTGACCGCCATGCAGGTGGTCAACTGGCTGCCGCGCACCGAATTGCCCTTTGCAGCGCCCTCGCGCCCCGAATTGCTGGAGATGCCCGAGCCGTTGGTCGTCGCGCCGGTTGCTCCGGTTGCGCCCGTGCCTGTGGCTGATTCGCCCGTGGAACCAGTGGCCAAACCGGTCGAACGGGTGAAAATCGAGGTGCCACGGCCATCGCTGGCCAGCACGCGCACGAATGCCAAGGTTGAAGAGCAGGCCGCTCCGGTTGTGGCCAAGGCGCCAGTCGTGCCGCCACCGCGTTTCGCCCTGCAATTACTGCGGGCCGGGCGTTGCCTGCTGCTGGTGGAGTTACCCACAGGCGAATCCTTCCAGACCCGCGACCCCGCCTATCTGTTGCTCAAAGACATGTTGCGCGCCGCCGGTCTGCCGGACAGCCCGCAGATCGTCGGCGAGCCGGTGCGTTGGCCGCTGTTGTCTCGGGGCACCATGGATCAAGGCCCGGAAGCGGCTCGCGACTTCGTGCAAGGTTTTCTCTCCGCCCGGCTGGAAGACGCACCGTGCGTTTGCGTGTGGCTGATCGGCCTGCCGGCGGTGCGTTTTGCCGGTGAGGCGAACGCTGAATCCTTCAACCGTGAACTCCAGGTCGACGGCCTGGGCTCGGTCTGGGCCCTGCCGGGCCTGGAATTATTAATGGAAGAGCCACAGCGTAAGGCTGATGTCTGGCAAGCCATGCGTCGGCTGATGGCGCGCTGGAAAGAATCGAATGAGTGACGCTGTATCGTTCCGCCCGATGACCGAGGTGGACCTGGACGCTGTACTGAAAATTGAATACGCGGCTTACAGCCATCCCTGGACTCGCGGGATTTTTCTCGATGGGCTGGGCAAATATCAAATATGGCTGATGTTTGAAGGCCAGCAGCAGGTCGGCCACGGTGTGGTGCAGATCATCCTTGATGAAGCGCATCTGCTGAACATCACCGTCAAACCGGAGAACCAGGGCCGTGGCCTGGGCTTGACGTTGCTGGAGCATTTGATGTCCCGGGCGTATGACGCCAAGGCGCGGGAGTGTTTTCTGGAAGTGCGCGACAGCAACCGTGGCGCGTTCAAGTTGTATGAGCGTTATGGGTTTAACGAGATTGGGCGTCGACGTGATTACTACCCGGCGGTGGGTGGGCGTGAAGATGCGGTCGTCATGGCCTGCACCCTCGTTGACTGAGCTGTTTTAAAAGCTTCGCGAGCAAGTCGGATCGCCGCACCGCCGCTCCCACATTGATTCCAGTCGATCACAGCATTTGTGTACGACACCGATTCAATGTGGGAGCGGGCTTGCTCCGGGCGGCGATCCGACGAAGGCGGCTTGTCAGGCGCTAGAGAATCAACGATTACCGTCCATCGGATCCCGCCGCGCCAGTTCCTCTTCATCCAGCCCATTGCCTCCGCCGATGTCGTCTTCATCGACAATGCTCAAATCCCAATCGGCCTGGCCACCTTCACCCGCTTCGTGGGCGTCGCGTGCGCCGTCTTCACGGATCAGGGTTTCCGGGCTCATGTCGTCGTCGGTGGACTCATGGTCATCGGTCGAGGCCCCGGTCATGCCGGCTTCACGTACGCGTTCCCGAGGCATCAGGCGTTCACGCTCCGTTTGCGTCAGCTCGTCGCCGATTTTGGCGCTGGGTTCTTCCTCGTCGAAATCCAGCTCATGCATCGAACCCATGCGGTCTTCGTTGTCATCGATGGGCTCGGGTTGCACCGCATCGTACGGACGTCGTGATTCAGTCATGGCAATTCCTCATACTGTAGGCCTTACTAGGGTGGACCCCCTGGGCTGCTGAGAATTCCTCCGGCATGGAAAACCGGGTATCTGCATCTGGCGCGTGACCCCGACAGATGGTTGTCTGTCATAGAAGCGCATCATTCTCGAGGCTTCATTGCATGAACGAATTACAAGATCTGATTGATAACAACGAGCGCTGGGCTGACGCAATCACCAAAGAAGATCCTGATTTCTTCGCCAAGCTGGCCCGTCAGCAAACCCCGGAATACCTGTGGATCGGTTGCTCCGACGCCCGGGTGCCGGCGAACGAGATCGTCGGCATGCTGCCTGGCGATCTGTTTGTACACCGCAACGTGGCCAACGTGGTGCTGCACACCGACCTCAACTGCCTGTCGGTGATTCAGTACGCGGTCGACGTGCTGAAGGTCAAACACATCCTCGTGACCGGCCACTATGGCTGCGGCGGCGTGCGCGCCTCGATGCAGGACCGTCAGTTGGGCCTGATCGACGGCTGGCTGCGCTCGATTCGCGATCTCTATTATGAAAAACGCGAAGAACTCGCCAAATTGCCGACTGAAGAAGAGCGGGTCGACCGCCTCTGCGAATACAACGTGATCCAGCAAGTGGCCAATGTCGGGCACACCAGCATTGTGCAAAACGCCTGGCACCGCGGGCAGAGCCTGTCTATTCACGGCTGCATCTATGGCATCAAGGACGGTCGCTGGAAAAGCCTGAACGCTACCATTAGCGGTTTCGAGCAATTGCCGCCGCAATACCGTCTGCGTCCGGTCGAGGCGTTGTAACGCCCTTCAGCATAGACTTCGCCGGCGCCAGTGCTGCAGAAACAACTGGCCGTCGGCGTTCGGCGATTCATCGTAGCCGGTGATCCAGCCTCGGCAGTCGAACGAGCCGCACTGGCAGGCGAACTGACGCAAGAGTTTGTCTTCGGTGGAAGCGTAGTCCATCGTCAGTCGGTCGCCTTTTTTGATGTCCTTCAGCGCCCACAACCACAGCTCGCTCATGTCGAGAAATACGTTTGGGTCGCAGGAGTGTCGCAGCAGCCCGCAGAAGCGCGGGTCGTAGACATGGATGCCATGGGCCAGTTGCCGGGTATGCCGGCACCGATAAGGCAGCAGATGCCCCGAAGCCCGACAAATTCGGCTGATGCGTGGAAAATCCCGAAGTACTGCGACGGCTGCCGCCGATCCGTTGGTGTTGTCGATAATCTCGAAGTCGGCCCTGGAGGGGAATCCCAGGCGAACGGGCAGCTCCGCAAATGGATAAATCCCGTCGGGAGGTTGTGCAAGCGTCTCGTGCAGGGCGTGGGTTTTCATAACGATCCTTGTCGGCTGGGTGCTGCGACTTCCATCAGCTGACGATCCTGTCAGCTCTGCAACACATGGGTACGACTCAAGCCTCTCGCAAATGAAATGGCGGGTCTACTGTCAGTTATGACAGTGGATCCGCCGTTCATCGTTTTACAGGGTCGGAACAGGGGTCGCAGGCGCGGGTATCGGAGCTTTCAGCTGTTTGAGCTGAGATTTGATCGGTGCCGTCGCGCACTTGGCCACGGCTTTTTCGGGCGTCAGGTTGCGAATCGAGGTGTAGAACAGCTCGCAGGTTTTGTCTGCCTGGGCCACTTGCCAGGTCTGGGTGCAACTTCTCAGTTCAATGTCGGGATTGCTGTCCGGTTGGCGGCCCATGGCGGCCTGCCAGCACGCGGCACTCAAATCCTGGCCCATGACTTTAAGGCCTGCGGCATCGGCCTTGGCCTGGGCATCGCTGCCGGTATAGCTTTCCGGGTCGGCGGCGTACCAAATGTAGCTTGGGTGGTTGGAACCCAGCACTGGCACTTTCACCCCGTCGCTCGGACTGATGCTGACCAGGCCCAGCACGTTCACGGTCGGCCCGTATTGCTGCTTGATCCAGTTACGCACTGGCGCGCCGAAGGCGACCATCGGCAACGCCAGACCACTGGCATTCTGGCTGAGTTGCTTGACCATCGTGGTCTGATAGTCCTTGAAGTAGTCGTAGACGCCTTCCAGATCTTTGCCAGCGTTTGACGGCGCTGCAATCGGTGCAATGTCGATGATGGTCTGGTAGCCCGGCGTCTGGTCGGCCGGAATTCCGTTGACAGTCAGCAGTGTGGCCCAGCGATCGGTGGTGGCGGATCGCAGGTAATCCTGAGCCTGGGTCAACGAATAGTCGGGTGGGAAGTGCAACAGTTCAACGCTTTTGCGGTTTTCCAGGGCCATGCCCAGTGGCAGGAACAGATACCAGCTATAAGCCCACTTGCCGTCGGCATTCAGCTTGCTGGCGCCGGTGTAGGCGAGATCACCGGCATCGAGCAACGCCGCCAACGGTTTTTCATAGCCACGGGGTACGCCGCTTATTTCGGCGTAGAGCTGCTTGTTATCGGTTTTGACCAGCACTTTCGCCGCGCTGTAACCATCGCGCTGCACGCTTTGGGTCAGGTAATGCTCGACCGTTTGCTCCAGCGTCCAGTTGCGAAAGCAGATCACGTTGCAGTTGTTGGGGTAAGCGAACAGGCGGGTGACGCGTTCGGTACTGCCCAGCTTCAGGTCGACATCGGCATGGGCGGCGGCACTCAGGGTGAGGGCCGCGAGGGTGAGTCCTGCGAATTTGAACATGCTCAGATCCTTTTCAGCGTGTGGGCCCTTGGCTTCGGGACGCATACATACTGAAACAGACTAGACCGAACATGAAGTGGGGGCCGATAGATATATCGGCCCTTCTTTGCGTTAAGGCATCACCGGCGGCGTATACGTCAGCGTCGTCCCCAACGCCCACAGCAGAAACAGCACCAGCGGCGTGTGCACCAGCAGTTGCACGAACGAAAACCCGATCAAGTCCCGCGCCTTCAATCCGAGCACACCCAGCAGCGGCAGCATGTAGAACGGGTTGATCAGGTTCGGCAGGGCTTCGGCGGCGTTGTAGATCTGCACGGCCCAGCCCAGGTGATAGTTGAGGTCGGTGGCCACTTGCATCACGTACGGCGCTTCGATGATCCACTTGCCGCCGCCGGACGGGATGAAGAACCCGAGGATCGCCGAGTACACGCCCATCAGCAGCGCGTAGGTGTCGTGGGACGCGATTTGTACGAAAAAGGTCGAGATGTGGTGAGCCAGCGTCTGAGCGTCAGTCCCTTTGACGGTGGTCATCAGTGCGGCGATCGAACCGTACAACGGGAACTGGATCAGTACGCCCGTGGTGGTCGGTACCGCGCGGGACACCGCGTCAAGGAAGCTGCGTGGGCGCCAGTGCAGCAGGGCACCGAGCATGATGAACAGGAAGTTGTAGGTGTTCAGCCCGGAAATCGCACTGATCGCCGGTTTGGTCGAGAACTCGTGGAACAGCCATCCGGCCGCCAGCAGCACCAGCAAAATCGTCAGCAGCGGGCTGTGCTCCAGCCATTCGCCGGGGCGGGTGCGCGGTTGCAACGGCGGCAGGTTAAAGCTCGGATCGATGCCGCAGGCTTTGGCATCACGGGCCGAGTTCGGGCCGGGTGCAGTGGCGTAGGCAATGATCAGCGAGATCACAATCAGCGCCAGCAACATCACGCCGGACTGCCAGAGAAAGATTGTTTGCGTGAAAGGAATCACCCCGGTGATCGACAGAATCGACGGCGGCAGGCTGGCCGGGTTGGCCTGCAATTGTGCGGCGGACGAGGACAGGCCCAAGGCCCACACCGCGCCGAGACCCAGGTAGGCGGCGGCACCGGCGGCACGGTAATCCATTTTCAGATCGGTACGGCGGGCGAGGGCGCGCACCAGCAAACCGCCAAACACCAGCGACAGCCCCCAGTTCAGCAGCGAAGCGACCATGGAGATCAACGCAACCCAGGCCACGGCCGAGCGGCCGTTTTTCGGGATCCGCGCCAGCCGGTCGATCAGCTTCACTGCCGGTGGCGAGCTGGCGACCACATAACCGCCGATGACCACGAAAGCCATCTGCATGGTGAACGGGATCAGGCTCCAGAAGCCGTCACCGAAGGCCATGGCGGCGTCGGTGGGTTTGGCGCCCATGAACAGAGTGGCCACGGCGACGATAATCACCGCCAGTGCGGCAAACACCCAGGAGTCGGGAAACCAGCGTTCGGCAAAACTTGAGCAGCGCAGGGCAAAGCGGGCGGAGCGGGTATCTTCGATATCAGCGGCCACGGGTGTACCTCGAATTTTTATGTTTGTTGTGGTCTTTGGGGCCGCAAAGGCCCGTCTAGACAGGTGCCAACAGTAAAACAATCGGTTCTATTTTGTGACGAAGTTTTACGAGTCTAGGACTTTGGTCTAACGGGTTGTCCGTTGGCGCGTTTGCGTAGACCATGGGCGCCTTGGTTTTTCGCCTATGCCAGAGTTCTTTTCATGACCGCCAACACCCACGCGCACCCGGCGCCGTTCACCCGCTCGGACTACAAGACCCTCGGCCTTGCGGCCCTGGGCGGCGCGCTGGAAATCTACGATTTCATCATTTTCGTATTTTTTGCCCTGACCCTCAGCCAGCTGTTCTTCCCACCGGAAATGCCTGAGTGGCTGCGACTGCTGCAAAGCTTCGGGATCTTCGCTACCGGTTATCTGGCGCGGCCGTTGGGCGGGATTCTGATGGCACATTTCGCCGACCGACTGGGCCGCAAGAAGGTCTTCAGCCTGAGCATCCTGATGATGGCGCTGCCCTGTCTGCTGATCGGCATCATGCCGACCTACGCGCAGATCGGTTATTTCGCGCCGCTGCTGCTGTTGGCCCTGCGAATCCTCCAGGGCGCGGCGGTGGGCGGCGAAGTGCCGAGCGCCTGGGTGTTCGTCGCCGAGCATGCACCCGTCGGGCATCGCGGTTATGCCCTCGGTTTCCTGCAGGCCGGGCTGACGTTTGGTTACCTGATCGGTGCACTGACGGCGACGTTTCTGGCACAGGCGTTCACCCCGGCAGAAATCCTTGATTACGCCTGGCGTTACCCGTTCCTGCTGGGCGGCGTGTTCGGCGTAATCGGCGTCTGGCTACGCCGCTGGCTCAGCGAAACCCCGGTGTTCATGGCCATGCAGGCGCAACGTGATGCGGCCGTCGAACTGCCGCTGCGCACGGTCTTGCGTGAACACCGTCTGGCCATGCTGCCGGCGATGATCCTCACCTGCGTACTGACCTCGGCGGTGGTGGTGTTCGTGGTGATCACCCCGACCATGATGCAGAAAACCTTCGGTATGACCGCCAGCCACACCTTCGCCCTGAGTGCCTTGGGCATTGTCTTTCTGAATATTGGCTGTGTACTCGCCGGGCTGCTGGTCGACCGCATTGGCGCCTGGCGCACGGTGATGCTCTATAGCCTGCTGCTGCCGTTGGGCATTGGCGTGCTCTATACCTGCCTGATCATCGGTGGCAGCTGGATCGGTCTGGCGTATGCGGTGGCCGGCCTTGGTTGCGGGGTGGTCGGCGCGGTGCCGTCGGTGATGGTCAGCCTGTTCCCGGCGCGGATTCGTGTCTCGGGGATTTCCTTCACCTACAACATTGCCTACGCCGTCTGGGCGAGTATCACACCGTTGTTGCTGATCGGTCTGATGCCGTGGAGCCCATGGGTCTGCGTGATTTTCTGCGCGGTGATGGGGGTTGTGGGGGTGAGCTGTGCCGCGTATTTCGGGACGCGGATGCCTAATGTCGGGAGCCGTAGCGTGGCTTCAAGCCAGGGCAAATCGTTGAAAGACTGCGTTAATCCGTAACAGGCACCGACTTCCCGCGTAGCGGGTGAGCGGGATAAAAAATGGGCACGCCAACGAGGTTGGGTGCCCATTTTTTTATGCCTGACGAATCAGCTGACTCGGCTTTGTTGCTTGGCGAAAATCGCCGCTATCTCGGGTTCATCCAGATAATCCAGCATTCGCTCCACCAACAAATGCACGCCGTCAGCCATGCGGCTGAGCGCCAGGGCTACGGAGCGGCGTGAGCCGTCCACATCATCGGCGAGGTTGGCGGCAATAGCGCTGATGGACAGCAAATCTTCCGAGGCATTGGCGAGAAGGGTTTCAGGGTTGATGCCCGGGCTGACACTGAAGAGCTGGCCGTTGCGTTTTGGTGGTTTTGGGTCGGCTGGCGGGAAGTGATGGTCGAGGGCGCGCTCGGCGGCTTCGTTGAGTTTGTTTGAATCGGAGCTTTCGTAGGGGGAGATTGGGTCGGCGTCTGGCGGGTTGGGTGTGACTTTGAACATGATCTTCAATTCCTTGAATGATGCTGACAACACTTCGCCGACTAAACGAAGGGGTGGCAGCTGTACGCAGGTTAGTCGGACCGGGGAATTGAAGAAGCCGGCGCACCCGAAGGTGCCCTACGCACAGCCACCATCAAATGCAGGTAGGAAATACCTGTCTGACAGAAGCTTGTGCAACTTCAATTACCAGCGAGCGACTAAACCCGATCACTGATGGGCAGTGACAGGAACCAAGTTACCGACCGCCCCCAAGGCGCACAAGCCGGCGGATTCTGGCGTAGCCGTAGGCAACGACGCAAGGTGTTGTAGCTTGCAGGAAGTAACCTAGAGGCGTTTTAAACAAGCGCTGTCGAGCGGTGTTTAGTTTCCGGAAATGTTGGGAAGAAACGATGTCTCGACAACCATTCGGCTTCTGGCGACACGACGCGCATCAAGATGCCTAACTATTTTTGTAGGACAACCCTGAAACACTCTTCAGAAAATATCCCCCAGGCCGATGGCTAGGCTGCATACCGCTTTCTATCCCTGTCCATCGGTGTATCCCCATGTTCAACAAACGCTTGAAGCAGGAGCTGTCGGCTCTTCGCGAAGAACTCTCCAGCCTCCAGCAAGTGAAGGAAAGTCTGGAAAGCGAGATGCTGGTCCTGACCCTCGATGCCGATGGGCGGATTCAATCGGTCAACCAGAACTTCATCGGCGAGATGCTCTACAAAAGCAGCGACCTGATAGGGCGGCACATCGAAGACATCGTCCCGGCCCATGTGAAGTCCGACGAATTCCACCAGCGCTTCAAGGTCGCGTTGACCCGTGGCGAGCACTTTGCCGGCACGGTGCGATTGTTGCGTGGCAATGGCCAGGAAGCCTGGCTGCGCTCGATCGTGCAGCCGGTCCGGTCCGCAGGCGGCCAGATCAAGAACTTCTCGATTTATTCCAGCGACCTGACCCGCACCATCGAAGCGTCTCGTGAGCATGAGAACCTGATCGGCGCGCTTGTGCGCTCCACGGCAGTGATCGAGTTCGACCTCAATGGCAACGTGCTGGCGGCCAACGAACGGTTCCTCAGCGGCATGGGTTACAGCCTGGCGCAGATCAAGGGCAAACATCACCGCATGTTCTGCGAACCCGAGGAAGCCAACAGCGCCGGGTATCAGGACTTCTGGCGCCGCTTGAATGCAGGCGAGTATGTCGCCGAGCGTTTCAAACGGATCGACAGCCACGGTCGCGTGGTCTGGCTGGAGGCCTCCTACAACCCGGTGGTCGATGCCAACAACAAACTCTACAAAGTGGTGAAATTCGCCACGGTGATTACCGATCAGGTCAATCAGGAGCAAGCCGTCGCCGAAGCGGCCAACATTGCCTACAGCACCTCGCAGCAAACCGACAGCAGCGCGCAGCGCGGTAACGCCGTGGTGACTCAGGCGGTCAACGTGATGCGTGATCTTGCCACGCACATGCAGACCGCCGGTGAAGGCATCGAAGCGCTGAACGAGCAGTCGCTGGTGATCGGTACCATCGTCAAAACCATCAGCGGGATTGCCGAACAGACCAACCTGCTGGCGCTCAACGCGGCCATCGAAGCGGCCCGGGCAGGGGAGCAGGGACGTGGTTTCGCGGTGGTGGCGGACGAGGTCCGGCAATTGGCTTCGCGCACCAGCCAGGCAACCGATGAGATTGTCGGCGTAGTGCGGCAGAACCAGGACATGGCGCGCAACGCCGTGGCGCTGATGACCGAGGGCAAACTCCAGGCTGAACAGGGGCTGGCGCTGGCGGCAGAGGCGGGGACGGTGATTGTCGAGATTCAGGACGGCGCACAGAAAGTGGTGAACGCGGTCGGGCAGTTTGCCAATCAGTTAGCGACTTGATGCCTGCCATCGCGCCGTAAATCGCTACAATCGGCGTTTTTCCCAGGAGCAGCCATCATGAGCGTTTCTCACCGCCGTCCGGTTCCCTTGGCCAAGGCTTATCGCCTGCTTAATCACGGCCCGACCGTGTTGGTCAGTGCGGCCCATGACGGTCAGCGCAACATCATGGCGGCGGCCTGGGCGATGCCGCTGGATTTCGAGCCGCCGAAAATTGCCGTGGTGCTGGATAAGTCCACCTGGACACGGCAATTGCTCGAGGCTTCGGGCACGTTTGTGCTGAATGTTCCCTGCGCCGCCCAGGCCGATATTGTCCAGACCGTGGGTTCGACGTCCGGCCTGGAATTGACCCGGGACCAGGGCCGGGACAAGTTCCAGGTCTATGGCTTGGCGACCTTCAGCGCTGAATTGATTGATGCGCCGATGCTCGAAGGCTGCGTCGCCTGGCTGGAATGCCGACTGCTGCCGGAGCCAGGCAATCACCAGCAGTACGATCTGTTCCTGGCCGAAGTGATTGCCGCTCAGGCAGACGAGCGGGTGTTCAGTGACGGTCGCTGGCACTTCGAAGGGCAAGACGCGTTGCGCACCTTGCACCATGTGGCGGGCGGGCATTTCCTGAAAATCGGCGATCCGGTGGACGGCAAAACCTTGCAGCCGTAAGCAGCCAGCCTTTCACACCCAGACGTCATTCTGCGCCGTGCGCTCGCCACCTTCGTTGCCCGTGTTCAGCACGCCTTTGGGTTCGATCAGCAGGAGTTTCACCTCCTGCTCGGCGAACGGTTTGTGCTCGACACCTTTTGACACCACATACATTTCGCCGGCGTTCACCAGCACGTGGCCATCGCGTAAGTCGATGCGCAGTTGCCCTTCGAGCACGATGAAGGTTTCGTCGGTATCAGGGTGATCGTGCCAGATGAAATCCCCCAGCAGCTTCACCACCTTGAACTGGTAGTCGTTCATTTCGGCGATGACCCGAGGCGTCCAGTACGGTTCGATCCTGGCGATTTTTTCAGCGAAGTTCAGGCTTTCGTAAGCTTTCATGAAGCAGCTCTCGTGGTTGATCGTAAATCCACGATAGCCGGCGCATCGGCGTGCTTCTTGAACGATTGTGCGTGGCTCAGCGGCGGTGCATTTTCATCCAGCGGGCCGGCGACAGGCCGTAGGTTTTGCTGAACTGCCGGGTCATGTGGCTTTGATCGGTGAAGCCTGCGATCAGCGCGGCGCTGACCAGTGACTGGCCCTGGAGCAGCAGCGAGCGGACCAGGTCGAGGCGGCGCATGGTCAGGTATCGATAAGGGCTGGTGCCGAACAACAGGCGAAAATCCCGCGACAGACTCCAGCGATCGCGACCGCTGTGTTGCGCCAGTTCTTCCAGCGTCACGGTGCGATCCAGCGCGCTGTGGATGAATTCCCGCGCGCGTTCGGCGGCCACGTAGTCGAAGCTTTGGCGGGTGGCAGGCACTCCGGAAACGCTGTTCAAGGCTTGGGCCAGATCGAACAGCGCATCCTGCTCTTCCAGAGGATCGAGGGGGCAATCGAGGCTTCGCAGCAGCACGGCGGTGGCGGCGAACAAACGTGGATCGTTCGACAGGCCCGTCTTGATGAATGGCAACGGCTGGCCGCCGAGCATCTGCTGGATCAGCGCCGGTTCGATGTACATCATTCGATACTGGAACCCGGTCTCGGTGCCGGCTTCGCCATCGTGAACTTCGTCCGGGTGCAGCACCATGGTCCCGCCCGGCAGACTGTGGCGCCAGCCACCGCGGTACTGAAAACTCTGCACACCGGCCAGGGTATGGCCGATGGCGTAGGTGTCGTGGCGGTGAAGGTCGTAGCCGTGACCAGCAAAAAACGCTTCGAAACGCTGAAGCCCGCCGACGTCGGGCGCGCGGTGGAACCAGTCGATAGGGGGCGTGTGCTTGGCCATGGTGGTGTTGCCTTGAACTCGATGCTGAACACGTTACCCCACTGACTAGCCGCCTGTCTGCTGCCGTTCGAATCACCCAGCGGGTAGAAAATCCCGGACTAATGTTGCAAGGTGTTGCATATTTTTTAAGCCACGAAGGCGATCCCACATCATGGAAATATCCCACCTGAGTTACGCCGCTCCGTTGTTGTCGTTGGCGCTGTTGTGGACGGTTGCGGTGGTGACGCCGGGGCCGAACTTCTTCAACACCGCGCAACTGGCTGCCAGTTGCTCCCGGCGCCACGGGGTTGTCGCCGCACTCGGCGTGGCCACGGGCACGGTGCTGTGGGGATTGGCGGGTGGCCTGGGCATCAAGTCGCTGTTCAGCGCTGCGCCGACGCTCTACCTGAGCTTCAAGATTGCCGGCGGTTGTTACCTGATCTATCTGGGATTGAAGCAGTTCAAGCGCAAACCACCGAGTGTACCGGGCGATAGCGGCTCGCTGAATGGCGCCGGTTGCACGTTGTTATCGGCTTATGGCCGGGGCTTTGTGGGCAACATGACCAATCCCAAGGCTGCGCTATTCGTTGCAACGATTTTCGCCACGGCCATGCCGGCCTCGCCGCCACCGATGTTGCTGGCGCTGGCCGTGCTGACCATGGCGACCTTGTCATTCAGTTGGTATTGCAGCGTGGCGCTGCTGTTCGCCAACCGTCGGGTTGCGGGTGCCTATGATCGTTCGCGTAAATGGCTGGATCGCTTCGCCGGCAGTTGCTATCTGTTGTTCGGCGCACATTTGGTGGCCAATCGTTGAGGAGTTTTGAATGAGCAAACTGCGGGTAGGCATTATTTTTGGCGGCCGTTCGGCTGAACACGAAGTGTCGCTGCAATCGGCGAAAAACATCGTCGATGCGCTGGACCGTTCGCGCTTCGAGCCGGTGCTGATCGGCATCGACAAGCAAGGCCATTGGCATCTGAACGACCCTTCGAACTTCCTGCTCAACCAGGAGAACCCGGCGCTGATTGCCCTTAACCAGTCCAACCGTGAACTGGCCGTCGTGCCGGGCAAGGCCAGTCAGCAATTGGTGGAAACCTCCGGTCAGGAACTGCTGGGCCACGTCGATGTGATCTTCCCCATCGTACACGGCACCCTGGGCGAAGACGGTTGCCTGCAAGGCTTGCTGCGTATGGCCGATCTGCCGTTTGTCGGTTCCGATGTGCTCGGTTCGGCCGTCTGCATGGACAAGGACATCAGCAAGCGCCTGCTGCGTGACGCCGGGTTGGCGGTCACGCCGTTCGTCACCCTGACCCGCGCCACCGCGGCGCGCACCGGGTTCGCCGAGGTGCAAGGCAAACTCGGTCTGCCATTGTTCGTCAAACCGGCAAACCAGGGATCTTCCGTTGGCGTAAGCAAAGTGAATGACGAAGCCGAGTACGCGGCAGCAGTCGAGCTGGCCCTGGGTTTCGATGAGAAAGTCCTGGTCGAGTCCGCCGTCAGCGGTCGCGAGATTGAATGCGCGGTACTCGGCAACGAAGACGCCATCGCCAGCGGTTGCGGCGAGATCGTGGTGCGCAGCGGGTTCTATTCCTACGACAGCAAATACATCGACGCTCAAGCGGCTGAAGTGGTGGTGCCGGCTAACATCAGCATCGAAGCCAGTGAGCGCATCCGTGCCCTGGCCGTCGAGGCGTTTCAGGTGTTGGGCTGTTCCGGGCTGGCGCGGGTCGACGTGTTCCTGACCGACAGCGGCGAAGTGCTGATCAATGAGATCAACTCGTTGCCCGGCTTCACCCGCATCAGCATGTACCCCAAGTTATGGCAGGCCACCGGTATGACTTACAGCGAGCTGGTCAGCCGTTTGATCGAACTCGCGCTTGAGAAACATCAGGCGCGACAGGCGCTGAAGGTCTCTCGCTAGGCTGAGTACAGCGTGTGCCGGCCTGACTTCCGGAGTCGACCCCTGATCAAGCCTGCTTTATCGGTTTGATCAGGCTTTGCGCGGGTATACCGAACAAATCGTGAAGTTTCCAGATCATCGGAAGCGTCAACGCACGTTTGCCATTGAGCACTTCATACACTCGGTTTGTGCGGCCAATGGCGGGTGCGAGGTCAGCAGCAGACAGACCGGACTGCTCCATACGAAACTTGATTGCATCGATCGGATTGGGCAGATCCACCGGAAACTGCTTCGATTCATAGGCTTCAATAAGCGTGATCATAATGTCGAAGTAATCACCCTCAGGGGTGCCAGGCTCTGGTTCGTTGTCGAACAGCGCTGACACGTTCTTAAGGGCTGCACGATAGTCCTCGTCAGTGTGAATGGGGCGAATGTTCATGGGTTACTCCATCTCGACGGTATCAGCGTCGATTGCGTCGTACTGTTTGTGAGTGCCAACTCTATCCAAGAAGCAGTCATTTGCAGGTAGGAAAAGGCTGCGTGAAGTGGCTGATCAGGATTTATCAGGCATAAAAAAGGGCCTACCTCCCGGTAAGCCCTTGCTCATTCTCGCGTACGACTCAATCCCCCAACGCCGCCCCCTCACGCCGCGGATCGGCCCCGCCCGCCAACGACGTTTTCCCTTGCGCATCCTTCACCCGGACAATCGCCTGGGTCCCGCTGGTCATGTCGATCTCGTTCACGCTGTGCCCTTTGTCTTTCAGCGCCTGAATCAGTGCCGGGCTGAACTGCCCCTGTTCCAGCTCCGTCGGGCCGTTGCGGCTGCCGAAGTTGGGCAGGCTGATGGCGGCTTGTGGGTCGAGGTTCCAGTCGAGCAGGCCGATGGTGGATTTGGCGACGTATTCGATGATCTGCGAGCCGCCGGGGGAGCCGATGGTGGCGAGGAATTCGCCGCTCTGGCGGTCGAAGATCAGGGTCGGTGCCATGGACGAGCGTGGGCGTTTGCCGGGTTCGACGCGGTTGGCAACCTTCTGGCCATTCTCTTCGGGGATGAACGAGAAGTCGGTCATCTGATTGTTCAGCAGGAAACCCTGAACCATCAGGTGCGAGCCAAACGCGGATTCCACGGTGGTGGTCATGGACACGGCGCCGCCTTCGTCATCCACCGCCACCACTTGCGAGGTGGAGATGCGCAGCGGCGAACGGTCCGGTGCGTAGGCGACCTGAATGCCCGGCGGGGTGCCGGGTTTGGCCGTGCCCATGCTGCGATCGCCGATCAGGGCGGCGCGGTCGGCCAGATAGGCTGGGTCCACCAGACCTTTGACGGGGACGGGCAGGAAATCTGCGTCGGCCACGTACAGCGCACGGTCGGCGTAGGCCAGGCGTTCGGCCTCGGAGATCAGGTGTACGGCTTCAGGCGCCGGTTCGATGCCCGCAGGTTTGTTTGTCTTGACCGGTTTGAGCGGCGCCAGGGCAAAACGTGGGTCGCGGGTTTCCAGGGCCTGCAAGGTGCCGAGGATCTGCGCCACGGCGATCCCGCCTGACGACGGTGGTGGCATGCCGCAGACCTGCCAGCGTTTGTAGTCGGTGCACAGCGGCGCTCGCTCCTTGGCGCTGTAGCCGTTGAGGTCGTTCAGCGACAGGCTGCCCGGGTTGGCGTGGCCCTGAACCTTGGCGACGATCTCCTGTGCGACGGGGCCTTTGTACAACGCATCCGGTCCTTCCTTGGCGATGCGTTTGAACACCGCGGCCAGTGCCGGGTTTTTCAGTTGTGTGCCTGCGGCTTTCGGGCTGCCATCGGCATTCAGGAAGTAGGCCGCCATGTCCGGCGAGCGTCGAATGGACGAGTCCGAGGCGATCAACTGGTGAAGGCGTGGCGAGATGGCGAAGCCTTGCTCCGCGAGTTTGATCGCCGGTTCGAACAGCTGCGCCCACGGCAGATGACCGTGTTTCTGATGGGCCAACTCAAGCGCTCGCAACACGCCCGGTGTCCCCACCGAACGACCGCCAATCTGCGCCTGGGTGAACGGCATCGGTTTGCCGTCGGCTTGCAGGAACAGCTTCTCGGTGGCGCCGGCCGGAGCGGTTTCGCGACCGTCATAAGTACGTACAGCTTTGCCATCCCACAGCACGATCAACGCACCACCGCCAATGCCCGAGGATTGCGGCTCGACCAGGGTCAGCACGGCTTGCATCGCAATCGCGGCATCGATTGCCGAACCGCCCCGGCGCAACATTTCCCGCCCGGCCTCGGCCGCCAGCGGATTGGCCGCGGCCGCCATGTGTTTCGAGGCGTATTGGGTTTGCAGGTCTGTGCGATAACCCGAAGCGACTTCCGGCGCAACAGGCAACGTCGAAGTGGTCGGGGCACTACAGGCTGCGAGGGTTAAAGCAGCGGCGATCAGCGAAAGGGCTGACAGGCGATAGCGGCTCAAGTGGAAGGCTGAGAACACGTGGGGGCACTCCGTCCGTGGGAAAGATCAGGGGACTTTATCGGCCGAAAGGAAGTGACGCAAACCAAGGTCTACAGCAAAGATGCTTTTGCCCTTCATGACTCCACGGATTTTCTGTAGGGTCGAGGGCAACAGACTGGCCAGAAGATCAACAAGAGGTAGACATGCAGACCGAGTTCCCCACCCAGCCAAGTTACCGTACCCAGCGTGATCAATTCCTGGCCGTCGCGACCGCGGCCGGTGCGACGCTGACCGAGTACCCGCATCCGCTCAAAGGGCCGTTCGGTGAGCCGTTGAGCACCGATGTGGCGGTGCTGGGTGATCCGGGCGCCAAGCGTTTGCTGATTGTGCTGAGTGGCACCCATGGCGTCGAAGGCTTCTATGGTTCGGGATGTCAGATCAAGTGGATGCAGGAGCTGGGCAAGCGTTCGCTGCCGGCCGATGTCGCAGTCGTGATGATCCACTTGATCAATCCCTGGGGTACTGCGTGGCTGCGTCGGGTCAACGAAGACAACATTGACCTGAACCGCAATCACCTGAACTTCGACCACGCATTGCCAGATAATCGGGCCTACGCAGCGTTGCATGAAATCTATGCCTGCACGCAGTTGCAGGGCCCGGAGCGTGATCGCGCCGATGCCTTGCTCGATGAGCAAATCGCCGAACACGGCTGGCCAGCGGTGATGTCGATTGTCGAGGGCGGCCAGCACCGTCATCCCGAGGGTTTGTTTTACGGCGGATTGGCACCGAGCTGGTCGAACCGCACGTTGCATCAGATCATTCAAAAGCATGTCTCGCATGCAGAAGTGGCGATGTGTTTCGACTTGCACACCGGTGCCGGGGAGTACGGGCATCCGATGTTGCTGACCATCACCGAAGCGGCGTATCCAGCGCTTGCAGATGCGCAGGCCATTTATGGTCCCTGGCTCTATACCTTGCACACAGGGGCCGACACGCTGAGCGAAACCGGCGTCGCCGCCACCGCCACCGGCTACACCTCGCAGGCGTTGATCAATGCGTTGCCGAACGTGCGGTTGATGCCGTTTGTGATCGAGTGCGGGACGTATCCCGGCGCCGAGGTTCATCGTCATCTGCGCGATGATCACTGGCTGCACTTGCATGGCAATCCGAGTGATGCCGTGGGGCGCGGGATCAAACTGAATCTGGTTGAGCAGTTCTATCCCGCCGACAGCGACTGGCAGGCGATGGTCTGGCTGCGCACCTGGCAGATTTGGGAGCGGGCGTTGTCAGCATTGCCGGCCATTCGCTCCTGACGTGATTTACGGGGAAGTGGCCTCTGGTTGCCCGAACTCGTGCGGTTCAAATCCTCCTGCAACCGCAGCAGGCTTTCTTCGCCGACGCGGATGAAGCCACTGCGGGGCTGATCCAGGTCGAGGGTGATGGTGAAGACCATGGCAATCAGGATCGCGAAGACGGCCGTCGAACCGTGCCGTCGACGGTGGCCCAGGCCATAGCTGTAAGCGATCAAACCCAGCGCACCGATGGCCACGACGAACAGCAGATTGATGACGGTTGCCGGGACATGATTGTCCTGCGCGGCGCGGCGCTTTTCATTGACGTTGTAGACGTCGGTCAACGATTGGATCACCAGGTTCATGGCGGCTGTCGCTTCGCCCTGGGCCTCGGCGGCGGCAGCCAGATTCCATAACTGATCTTCAATCGCCCTGGACGATTCGCTGGCTGCTTTCAGCAATTTCTCGTCCGTGCCGGCGCGCATGAATTCAATCCGCGCCGAGACATAATCCTTGAGCAACGCCGACATCTTTGCGCGCAGATCAGACGGCAGCAGCTTCGTTCGAAGATAGGTTGAGCCGATCACCGTGACTTCATCTTGAATCAATGTTTTGCGCGCTTCGAAACGTGAGGTGGCCATGGCGAAGTTGAAACCCAGCAACAACGCGAGCAGACCGAGGAGGGCGGTTTGCAAAACGGTGAGGTGGGATCGGTTCGAATCACTGCTGTGCGTTCGGTGATGACGGCCGAGACGAAAAGCGAGTTCCAGCACCACGCAGAAGATGGCGACCACGATGAAAAACAGAATGATCTCGTCCAGGCCCCAGTGCATAGGGTGGTCTCTCTGCGTTTAAGCTTTGGCATTAACTGTAGGAGAGAACCGCGAAGAGCGGGCATTAACCGCTCTGTGGGCCGGGAGCACTTTTCTCGAGGCATAAAAAAACGGCCTACCTTTCGGTAAGCCGTTTTTAGTACTTGGTGGCTACACAGGGACTTGAACCCCGGACCCCAGCATTATGAATGCTATGCTCTAACCAACTGAGCTATGTAGCCAAGTGGCGCGCATTATTGGCTCGTAACAGAGATGTGTCAAGCGTAAATCTAAAATATTTCTCTACGCTTTCAACCGCTTATCCGCCTGCCCCGAAAAAACGGGTCAGGAAAGGGCGTCAACTGAGCTGAAATCTCCCGGTATTGGCACTCAAGGCCTTGCTGCCCTGGCTCAAGGTGTCCGCCGCCAGGTTCACCGCCCGCGCGCCTTCGAGCAAGCGTACCGCCGCCTGATCGACTTGCTGGATGTTGCCGCTGACCTCGTCGGCGGTGGTCGCTTGCTCGTCGACCGCTGTGGCGATCTGCGCCAGGGTGTCGGTGACGCTTTGCACGGCACTGGCAATTTCCCCCAGGCGTTCGCCGAGGCCAGTGACGGCCTGGGCGTCGGACTGAGCCTGGCCGCAAGCGGCTTCCATCAGGCTCACCGCTTCGTTCACGGTACTGCGCAGGCTGTCGACAGTGCCGGCAATCTGCGCGGTGGAGGACTGGGTGCGTTGCGACAGGCTGCGCACTTCATCGGCCACCACCGCAAAGCCACGGCCTTGCTCACCCGCGCGAGCGGCCTCGATGGCGGCGTTAAGTGCCAACAGGTTGGTCTGCTCGGCCACCCCGCGAATGGTGTCCACCACCAACTGAATCTGCTGCCCTTGTTCACTGACCCGGCCCAGTGCCGCCGCGGTGTCGTTCAAGCGCTGATTGAGTTGCTGAATACTTGCCGTCGTGCGCTGGCTGTCACGGCTGCTGTCGGCGGCGATGCGCTGAGTGTGCTGAGCGCTGCCGGAAGCCTGTTCGCAACTCTGGGCGACCCCTTGAGAAGTCGCGGCCAATTGCGTGGCTGCCGCCGCGATCTGGCTAATCTGCAACTGCTGAGCTTCGACTTCCCCAAGGGCACCGCTGGAGTGATGGTTGAGGGTGCGCACCGCGTTGCTCAGCTGCAAGGTTTCGTGATCGACACCCAGCAGGCTGTTGCGCAGTTGCACCACCGCGACGTTGAGGGCGGTGCTGATGGCGGCCAGTTCGTCGCGGCCTTCTACCGGGACTTGCAGGCTCAGATTGCCATCGCGCAAGGCTTCGGCCAACAGGGTAATGCCGCTGGCGCTGCGACGGATCGAGGCCTGCAAGCAGATGAACAGGTACAGCGCGGCCAGCAGCAGGCAGCCAAAAATGGTCGCTACCAGGATGAACTGGCGGATGGCAGAACCGTGGTAATAGTCCAGACGCTGATCCAGCGACACCAATGACTGCTGACGCAGCGAAGCGAGGTCGGAGAGCAGGGTGTCGAGGCTGCGTTCGAACTCTTCCGGCTTGAGCTTGATGCTGCCGCCGAACACGCCGTCATCGAGCACTTTCAACTCGGCGTCCAGGTGCTTGAGGCTGTCATGGTATTGCCCGGCCCAGGCTTGCAACGCGCTGGGCAGTCGGGCTTCCAGCAGGCTGGCGGTTTTGACCAGCTGCTCCCGGGCATCGCCGATGCGGCTGCGCAAGTCGCGCAATTGCAGACGGCTTTGAAGGGTGAACTGCCCGGACACCACTGATGCCTGGCCAACGCTGGCGAGACGGCCGACTCGCTCAATCAGGTCTGGCGCGTGCTGCGTGGAGATCTGGGTCAGCAGATAAGTTTCCAGCCACGGCGCCAGCGTCAGGCGATTGTCCATGGCAATTTGCTCGCGCAAGGCTTGCAGGGCACTCAAGGCATTGGTGAAACGATCGTAACCGTCCGGCCACCAGCCGACGCTGCTCAAGCTTTTCGAGTCGAGGCCGTTGAGGGCGGTTTGCAGGGCTTGATAACGAGCCAGGGTTTCGCCCTCGGCGCCTTCGGTTTGCAGTGCGTTGCCGAGGTCCGAGGTGGCTTGGGCGACGGCGGGCTGAACCGTATCGAAAGCAGCCATCGCCGCGATCGTCGCGGGTGTCGGCTGACGATTGGTTTCCGTGGCGCGCCAGCGAGCCGCGCGGTCACGCTGGGCGGCGAGCAGATTATCCAGTGCATCGAGGGCGAGCAGTTGCCGAACCCCGGCACGCTCGCCGGAGATCAGGTTCAGTTTGTCGCGATAGTCCTGACCGATCATCCACAGGCTGCCCGTCAGCGGCAGGATAAACAGGAGAAACAACAGCTGAAATTTGCGTGCGAAGCCAAAACGCCCCAGCAGCCCGATCCCCGGTGATAAAAAAGCCTGCATGCCCCATGACTCCTCTGGACACCACGCGCCATTGGCGTGCGTCACAACCGTTGCGGTCGCGACCTGTGCCCTTTTAAAAGGCCTCGAAAGTTCACCCTCGTCAGCTCTGTAGGCCGACTCTGTAGCGAAACTTCCCATTCTCGGTCCCCTTTGTAAGGGGCCGCGTTGAAGCGGATTACCAAGGCAAGATTCAGACCATGGCGTTGCGCTATCACCTTTTCAGTGATGAAAATCGAAGTCGTTAGCAGGCTAAGGGGATGGCGCTGCTGCACCGAAAAATGGCACATTGACGCACCTGCCCGTGTGCACCCATCTGTTGTACGGAAACTCTTATGGCTATCAGCAATGTCCAGACCGGCGCGCAGCCGGCATCCGCGACTTCACAAAGCAGCCCTTTGGTCATGCGCATCATCGGCGCCGTGGCGCTGGCGCATTTGATCAACGACTTGATCCAGTCGGTGCTGCCGTCGATCTATCCGATGCTCAAGGCCAACTATGGCCTGACCTTCACCCAGGTTGGCCTGATCACTTTGACGTTCCAGCTGACGGCTTCGCTGTTGCAGCCGTGGGTCGGTTACTACACCGATCGGCACCCCAAACCCTGGCTGTTACCGGCCGGGACGGTTTGCACATTGATCGGCATTTTGATGATGTCGGTGGTCGGCAGTTTTCCGATGATTCTGCTGGCTGCAGGGTTGATTGGCATCGGCTCCTCGACCTTTCACCCGGAAGCTTCTCGCGTGGCGCGATTAGCGTCTGGCGGGCGGTTTGGTTTGGCGCAGTCAACGTTTCAAGTCGGCGGTAATGCGGGTTCGGCCCTCGGCCCGTTGCTCGCTGCGGCGATCATCATTCCGTTCGGTCAGGGCAATGTGGCCTGGTTCGGACTGTTCGCGGTGTTTGCGCTGTTCGTGCTTTATCGGATCAGCCGCTGGTACGCCAACCACCTGAGTCTGTTCAAACTCAAGCAAGGCCAGGCGGCGACGCATGGCTTGTCGAAGAACCGCGTGATCAGTGCACTGGTGGTGCTCGGGTTGCTGGTGTTCTCCAAGTATTTCTACATGTCCAGCCTCACCAGTTACTTCACCTTCTACCTGATCGAGAAATTCGACCTGTCGGTGGCGAGTTCGCAGTTGCATCTGTTCCTGTTTCTCGGAGCGGTAGCGGCGGGGACCTTCTTCGGTGGGCCGATCGGAGACAAGATCGGGCGTAAGGCGGTGATCTGGTTCTCGATCCTCGGCGTCGCGCCGTTCACCCTGATTCTGCCCCACGTTGATCTATTCTGGACCAGCATCCTCAGCGTCGTGATCGGCTTCATCCTGGCGTCAGCATTCTCGGCGATCGTGGTGTATGCGCAGGAACTGGTGCCGGGCAATGTCGGAATGATTGCCGGGGTGTTCTTCGGATTGATGTTCGGCTTTGGCGGGATTGGTGCGGCGTTGCTGGGGCATCTGGCGGATGTACACGGCATTGAATACGTGTACTTCCTGTGTTCGTTCCTGCCGTTGTTTGGTGTGCTGGCGATCTTCCTGCCAAGAACCAAAAAGGCTTGATAGCTCACCGTCCTGTAGGAGCAAGCTATGCTCCTACAGGAGCGTGGGGTACAAGAAAGCCGCGTATGAACGCGGCTTTTTCTTGGGCGAGTGTTTGACGCGTTATCAGACTTTGGCGGGGTTCTGTTTCTCCGGATCAATGCCATAAAGAGCAATCGCCTCGGCTACTTTCTCCCGCGGAAAAGTGCCTTCGTCCGCCAGAGCCTTCAATGCGGCGACGGCAATAAAGTGGCGATCGACCTCGAAAAATTTGCGCAGTGATTCGCGCGTATCCGATTGGCCGAAACCATCTGTGCCCAGCGCGATGAAGCGACGTTTGGGCACGAAGGGGCGGATTTGATCGGCGAATATTTTCATGTAGTCGGTCGCGACCACGATGGGCCCCTGTTTGTCCTGCAAGCTGCTTTCTACATGGCTGACGCGTGGCGTCTCTTGCGGGTGCAGCAAGTTCCAGCGCTCGACGTCCTGACCTTCTCGACGCAGTTCGGTCAGGCTCGTCACGCTCCAGACTTCACTGCTGACGCCGAAGTCCGACTCCAGCAGTTGTGCGGCGGCGATGACTTCCAGCAGGATCGAGCCGCAGCCCATCAGTTGCACATGCTTGTCGTCGGTCTGCACGGTAGTGGCCGGAAGCGGGTAAAGGCCTTTGAGAATCCCTTGTTCGGCTCCTTCGGGCATGTCCGGGTGGGCGTAGTTTTCGTTGAGCAGGGTGATGTAGTAGTAGATGTCCTCGTTCTCGACGTACATTCGCCGCATGCCGTCCTGGATGATGACGGCCAACTCGTAGGCGTAGGTCGGGTCGTAGGACACGCAGCAGGGGACCGTTGAAGACAGCACGTGGCTGTGGCCGTCGTCGTGTTGCAAACCTTCACCCATCAAGGTGGTTCGGCCTGAAGTTGCGCCGAGCAGAAACCCCCTGGCGCGCGCATCACCGGCGGCCCAGGCGAGGTCGCCTACGCGCTGGAAGCCAAACATGGAATAGAAGATGTAAAAGGGGACGGTCATGACGCCGTGGGTGCTGTAAGAGGTACTGGCCGCAATCCAGGAGGAGATCGCGCCGGATTCGTTCAGCCCCTCCTGCATGATTTGCCCGTCCTTGGCCTCTTTGTAGTAGCTGAGTTGGCCCGCGTCCTGGGGCGTGTAGAGCTGGCCGACATGGGAGTGGATGCCAATTTGGCGAAACAGGCTTTCCATGCCGAAGGTCCGTGATTCGTCCGGGACGATGGGCACGATCACTTTTCCGATATTCGGATCCTTAAGCAGCGTCCCCAGGATGCGTACGAAAGCCATGGTGGTGGAGATTTCGCGTTCGCCCGTACCTTTGAGCTGTGTGTTCAGGGTCGATAGCGGTGGGATCAGCAAGGGCTGCGCAACACTGACTCGCTCTGGAATGTAGCCACCCAGCTCGGTGCGCCTGGCTTGCAGGTAGCGCGCTTCAGTACTGTCCACAGCAGGTTTGAGGTAGGGCATATCACCCAGTTGATCGTCCGTGATTTCCAGCGAGAAACGATCGCGGAAGGCCTTGATCGCATCGTCGCCCATCTTCTTGAGCTGGTGATTGATGTTCTGTCCTTCGCCCGCTTCGCCCATGCCAAAGCCTTTGACGGTCTTGGCCAGGATGACGGTCGGTCCGCCGGTGTGGCGCATGGCCGCAGCATAGGCGTTGTAGACTTTTTCCGGATCGTGGCCGCCGCGAGAAAGCTTCCAGATCTGTTCATCCGTCATGTCGCTGACCAATTCCAGCAACTCAGGGTATTTGCCGAAGAAGTGCTCGCGTACGTAAGCGCCGTTCTGGGATTTGTAATTTTGATATTCGCCGTCAACGCACTCCATCATGCGCTGGCGTAGCAGACCGCTTTTGTCCTTTTCCAGCAAGGCATCCCAGCCACCGCCCCAGATCACTTTGATCACATTCCAGCCTGCCGCCCGGTACAGGCTTTCGAATTCCTGGATCACTTTGCTATTGCCGCGAACCGGGCCGTCCAGGCGCTGCAGGTTGCAGTTGACGACGAAGATGATGTTGTCGAGCTTTTCCCGGCCCGCCAGGGAGATGGCTGCCAGGGACTCTGGTTGGTCCATTTCCCCATCGCCCAGGAACGCCCAGACTTTTCGACCCTGGTGTTCCTTCAGGCCGCGATCTTCCAGATAGCGCATGAAACGTGCCTGGTAAGCCGCGGTAATCGGCCCAAGCCCCATGGATACAGTGGGAAACTGCCAGAAATCGGGCATCAGCCGAGGGTGTGGATACGAAGACACGCCATCGCGATCGGTCTCGCGACGAAAGTTATCCAGTTGCTCTTCGCTCAGTCGACCTTCGAGGTAGGCGCGCCCGTAGATGCCTGGTGAGGAATGGCCCTGGATATACACCATGTCGCCTCCGAACTGCTCGGTCCGGCCACGGAAGAAATGATCGAAACCGACGTCGTAGAGGATGGCGGCCGAGGCATAGGAGGCGATATGCCCGCCAACGTTCGAATGCTTTCCGGCGCGCAACACCATGGCCAGGGCATTCCAGCGGATGTAGGCATTGATCCGTCGCTCCACGCCCAGGTCGCCGGGATAAGCTTGCTGCCGGTCCACGGCAATGGTGTTGACGTAGGGAGTGGTGACACGCCCATAAAAGTCACCGTGCTGGCTGACATCGAAATCCAGCAACTGATCGATCAGGTAATGGGCTCGAGGGCGGCCTTCGACGTTCAAAACCGATTCAATGGATTCGAGCCATTCGCGAGTCTCTTGTGGATCCTCGTCGAGAAACACTGATTGTTGTGCCATCGTCGTCTCCTGGATAGTGCAGCGGGGACACCGAGCCGTTCGGTGCCCTGGCGAAGGGGGCGGTATGCGCCGTTTCTTCAGAATTCTTGTAGTTGCAAGTGCAACTATGTGCGGAACTTATCGTGCTGCGCGCTACAATTGCAACTAAATCGATTTCATTGGAAGGGTGAAACATGTCTTCAAGCGAGCCGGATACCTGGTTCAGATTCGTCAGGGCCCACCGGTGCCTGATACGGGAAATCGAGCGCCGCCTGGCTGCGGCCGGGTTGCCTGCTTATGCTTGGTATGATGCGTTGTGGGGGCTGGAAAGCGGACCAGGTGGCACTCGACGCATGAATGAACTGGCAGATGTGATGGCTATCGAACGCTACAACCTCACGCGCTTGATCGACCGCCTGGAAGCCGAAGGGCTGGTGGAGCGCAGTCGTGCCAGCGAGGATGGTCGCGGAGCCTGTGCCTCCATCACTGAGAACGGCAAAGTGTTGCGCAAGAAGATGTGGCTGGTTTACGAAAGCGCCGTTGACGAATTGTTTCTGTCGCAATTCGATGATCAGCAACAACGCTTCTTCAGTGACGCCCTGGAGCGCGCGGCCAGTGCCGCACGAAACAGCGCGCGGGCGGAGTGACCAGTGACTGTTCATTGCAGAAGATAGCGCCGCATTGCCTGCTCGACGTGCTCCTGTGGAATCTTGTTTTCCTGGGCCAGGGCGCGCAGCGCCAAGGTGACAATCCAGCGCTTGTCCACCCTCTTGCCTGAGATCGGATTGGCCGATAGCGATTCGGTTGAGTCAGCGCCAAGGGCCACGAAACGGGAAGTGATGTGCGCACCGATCTGATCGGCTACATGCTGTGCGTAGCCGGTCACGGCAATGACCGGGGAGTCCTCTGCATTCAAGCATTCGCGCAAATGCGAGGTGCGCCGGGGCATGCCGGGATGCACTCTGTTCCAGTGTTGCGCGCTATCGGCATCCCGCGCCAGACGGGTATAGCTGGGACAACTCCAGAGCTCGCTGGCCACGCCCCAATCGTCACGCAACATCCGTGCAGCCGAAATCACTGCGCGCAAGGTCAACCCGGCGCCCAGCAGGCGAACTTTGGGTTGCTCTGTGCCGGTGTCCATCTCGTTGACTTTGTACATTCCCTTGAGGGCCTGGCTCGCACTGAGACCACTTATTGGTCCAATGAAGTCATTGGGCTCATCGTGAAGTGCCATGTAATAAAACCCGTTGCTGCCGTCGACATACAAACTCTGCAAGGCCGCAATCGCAATAGCGCGCGCCTCAGCGCCGCTGGCTGGATCGTACGGAAGGCATTGCGGATTTGCGGTCAGCCAGAGCGGCACCCAGGGATGAGCCCCCTTGGGCCAGGCGCAGGACACCGTTTCAATGTCATTGCAGAAAATCCCACGCTGATCGGACTCGCTCGACAGTGCGCAAAGCTCTGCCGAAGTCGCGGAACTGGTTAGATACAGCAGGGGCTTTTCGCTGGCGCAGGCCTGTGGGCTGAACCGCAGTGGCCAGGCGCTGATTCGTGTGTGCGCTGCTTCAACGCCAGGTTGCTTGTTGGATCGCACTACCCAAATGTTCTTGGCTGTTCCCGGATCTCGTTCCAGGCGATTGGCGATATCGATCATGGTGTAGAGCGGTGAAGAGAATCCCTCATTGGCCTGATGCGCAAACGTCTGGATTTTTTCGATGCAGGCCTGGGCTGCCAGGCCGGTCTCCCGCGTTGTGCTGAAACTGGAAAAACCGATCATATTTCAAAGCACTCCGTGCGTTCCGTCGTCCTTGCACCATACTGCACGCCTCGATATGATTGCAAATGCAATGATATTCAGAGCCGCCAAATGGAGTCGAGCTATGACCATGAGCGTCATTGGTCGCGTACTCAATCAACAATTCGGATGGAGGAAGATGGCAATCCCAAGACAAAAAAATCCCCGTATCAGCGAGTGATTACGGGGATTTTCAGTCTATCGAGTTCCGTGTAAATCCACGGTCACCGTTACACGTTGAAACGGAAGTGCATCACGTCGCCGTCTTTAACGATGTAGTCCTTGCCTTCCAGACGCCATTTACCGGCTTCTTTGGTACCGGCTTCGCCTTTGTACTGGATGAAGTCGTCGTAGGCGATGACTTCGGCGCGGATGAAGCCTTTTTCGAAGTCGGTGTGGATCACGCCAGCGGCTTGTGGTGCGGTGGCACCGACGCGGACGGTCCAGGCGCGGACTTCTTCGACACCGGCGGTGAAGTAGGTTTGCAGGTGCAGCATTTCGTAGCCGGCGCGGATTACGCGGTTCAGGCCAGGCTCTTCGAGGCCCAGGGCTTCGAGGAACATGTCTTTCTCTTCGCCGTCATCCAGCTCGGCGATTTCGGCTTCGATCTTGTTGCAGACCGGAACCACCATGGCGCCTTCTTCTTCGGCGATGGCTTTGACGATGTCCAGCAGCGGGTTGTTCTCGAAACCGTCTTCAGCGACGTTAGCGATGTACATGACCGGCTTGGTGGTCAGCAGGTGGAAACCACGAATCACCGCTTTGTCGTCGGCGCCCATGGTCTTCATCAGCGTGCGCGCAGGCTTGCCGAGGGTGAAGTGAGCAATCAGTTGCTCCAGCAGGCCTTTCTGGACCACGGCGTCCTTGTCACCACCCTTGGCGTTGCGAGCGACTTTCTGCAGTTGCTTCTCGCAGCTGTCGAGGTCGGCGAAGATCAGTTCCAGGTCGATGATTTCGATGTCGCGTTTCGGGTCGACGCTGTTGGAGACGTGAATCACGTTCTCGTCTTCGAAGCAGCGGACTACGTGGGCGATGGCATCGGTTTCACGAATGTTGGCGAGGAACTTGTTGCCCAGGCCTTCACCTTTCGAGGCGCCGGCCACCAGGCCTGCGATGTCGACGAATTCCATGGTGGTCGGCAGGATGCGCTTGGGATTGACGATGGCTGCCAAGGCTTCCAGACGCGGATCCGGCATCGGCACGATACCGGTGTTCGGTTCGATGGTGCAGAAGGGGAAGTTCTCGGCCGCGATCCCGGATTTGGTCAGGGCGTTGAATAGGGTGGACTTGCCGACGTTAGGCAGGCCGACGATGCCGCAATTGAATCCCATGGTGTTTTCCCCGAGGAGTGAGTCAGGCCTTCTGGCTGTGCAGGTTTTTCATCGCACGGTTCCATTCACCGGCGAGGATATCCGGCAGCACGCCGAGGGCAAAGTCGATGCTGGCATCGAGTTTTTCCTGTTCGGCGCGTGGCGCACGACCCAGGACGAAATTTGAAACCATACTGGCAACGCCCGGGTGGCCAATGCCAAGCCGCAAGCGGTGAAAGGTATTCTGATTGCCCAATTGCGCGATGATGTCGCGCAACCCGTTGTGCCCGCCATGGCCGCCGCCCTGTTTGAGCTTGGCAACACCCGGTGGCAGGTCGAGTTCGTCATGCGCCACCAGTATTTCTTCAGGCGTAATGCGGAAGAAGCCGGCAAGTGCCGCGACGGCTTGGCCGCTGCGGTTCATGTAGGTGGTGGGAATCAGCAGACGAACATCCTGACCCTGATGCGAATAGCGCCCGGTCAGGCCGAAATATTTGCGATCCGCCACAAGGTTTACGCCTTGTGCGTTCGCGATGCGCTCAACAAAAAGGGCCCCTGCGTTATGCCGGGTCTGTTCGTATTCAGCGCCTGGATTACCCAGGCCAACGATCAGTTTGATGGCAGTCACGATAGGGGCCCTTCCTTGGAGTGGTGGATAACATCGCCGCGACAGTGGTGTGCGGCGAAAGTGGACGACAAGTGCTCATTTACCATTATGTAAACTCCGCGTTCTCGCCCGCTTTCTCGCTACGCTCTAGTCCGCGATGTTTCCGGTCACTCCGGCGAACAGAGTGAAATTACTCTGCTGCGCCTTCTTCAGTAGCTTCTGGAGCAACACGTGGCGCGTGAACGTTGGCAACAGCCTTGTCATCGCCGTGTGCCAGAGCAACAAACTCAACGCCTTTAGGGGCTTTGAGGTCAGACAGGTGAATGATCGAGCCGACTTCGGCGTTAGTCAGGTCAACTTCGATGAATTCAGGCAGGTCTTTTGGCAGGCACGAAACTTCGATTTCAGCAACAACGTGCGAAACTTCGCCGCCTTTCTTGATCGGAGCTTCTTCACCAACAAAGTGTACAGGCACGATAGCGGTCAGTTTCTGGCCAGCTACAACGCGTACGAAGTCAGCGTGCAACACGTGGCCTTTGGCCGGGTGACGCTGCAGAGCTTTGATGATTACGTTTTGCTTGGTGCCGCCAACGTTCAGCTCGATGATGTGGCTGTAAGCCGCTTCGTTTTCGAGCAGTTTGGCAACTTCTTTAGCCAGCATGCTGATGGATTCAGGGGCTTTTTCGCCACCGTAAACTACAGCAGGTACCAGGCTTGCGAGACGACGCAGGCGGCGGCTCGCACCTTTCCCCAGGTCGGAACGCACTTCAGCATTCAGAGTAAATTCGTTCATGTTGTATCTCCAAAATAACCACATTCGCCCCAGCGTTTGCGACCAGCGCTAAAGGCGATATGGGCAAAAAAGCCCCGCCCCGACAGGAATGCCGGGGCGGGGCGCTTTTCGTCAACGAGATAATCGAAAAGGGCAGGGCCCTTAACGGAACATCGCGCTGATCGATTCCTCGTTGCTGATGCGGCGAACCGCTTCGGCAACTACCGGCGCGATATCCAGTTGACGGATACGCGAGCAGGCTTGAGCAGCAGCGGACAACGGGATGGTGTTAGTCACCACCAGTTCGTCCAGCATTGAATTTTCGATGTTTTCGATCGCCCGACCGGACAGCACAGGGTGTGTGCAGTAGGCGAAAACCTTGGCAGCGCCATGCTCTTTCAGGGCCTTGGCCGCGTGGCACAGAGTGCCGGCGGTATCGACCATGTCATCGACCAGAATACAGGTACGCCCTTCGACATCACCGATGATATGCATCACTTCAGAGTGATTAGCTTTCTCACGGCGTTTGTCGATGATCCCGAGATCCACGCCCAGGGATTTGGCAACAGCACGTGCACGCACGACGCCGCCAATGTCCGGGGACACGATCATCAGGTTTTCGAAGCGCTGATCTTCAATGTCATCCACCAATACGGGGGAGCCGTAGATGTTATCTACCGGAATATCGAAGAAACCCTGGATTTGGTCAGCATGCAGATCAACCGTGAGAACACGGTCGATGCCGACTACGGTAAGCATGTCAGCAACGACTTTCGCGCTGATAGCTACACGTGCGGAACGCGGACGGCGATCCTGACGGGCATAACCAAAGTAAGGAATAACAGCAGTGATACGAGTAGCCGAGGAGCGGCGGAAGGCATCAGCCATCACTACCAGTTCCATCAGGTTATCGTTGGTCGGAGCGCAAGTCGGCTGAATAATGAAAACATCTTTACCGCGGACGTTTTCATTGATCTCGGCAGTAATTTCGCCGTCGGAAAACTTACCGACAGAGATGTCACCGAGAGGGATATGCAGCTGACGTACAACACGCCGAGCCAGATCGGGGTTAGCGTTCCCCGTAAAGACCATCATCTTGGACACGCGCAGTACCTAGAGGCTGAGGGTAACCTGGATGAGTATAGAAAATGGCAGGGGCGGCTGGATTCGAACCAACGCATGGCAGGATCAAAACCTGCTGCCTTACCGCTTGGCGACGCCCCTGTATCTGTTGCAACGAGTACCCAGTACTCGATTCCTTTTAGAGCAGACTTTGCAGCTTGCGATGCAACATCGAAACGTTGCTTCCCTTTGCTACAAACCCTGTAAGGGTCTCTGTAAGAAGGGCCGAGACTTTATCAGCTTCAGCTTTGCTTGGGAAGCCCCCAAACACACAACTTCCAGTTCCGGTGAGTTTTGCTTCGGTAAATTTGCCTAACAAATTCAATGCGTTACGTACATCTGGGTAACGCCTTGCTACCACCGGTAAGCAGTCATTTCGACTGTTTCCCTTGGGAACGGGGCGCACTTTAATGGGAGAAGAGTTACGTGTCAACAACGGATCTGAAAAAATTTCTGCTGTACTTACAGAGACTTGCGGCACAAGCACGAGATACCAAGGTTCTTCGGGGTCTACAGGGGTCAGTTTCTCCCCCACGCCTTCGGCAAAAGCCGCGTGCCCACGCACGAAAACCGGGACGTCGGCGCCAAGCGTCAGGCCCAAAGTGGCCAACCGATCCTCATCCCAACCCAGTTGCCAGAGATGATTGAGGCCGAGCAAAGTCGTCGCGGCATTTGAACTGCCGCCACCGATGCCACCGCCCATGGGCAGGATTTTTTCGATCCAGATGTCGATACCGAGCGAACAACCGGATTGCTCCTGAAGTTTTTTTGCTGCTCGAACAATCAGATTGCTGTCGTGAGGAACGCCATCGAATTCGGTGTGCAACCGAATCACGCCGTCATCACGAACGGCGAACGTGATTTCATCGCCGTAATCGAGAAACTGAAAAATAGTCTGCAACTCGTGATAACCGTCTTCACGGCGGCCGAGGATGTGCAACATCAGATTGAGTTTGGCCGGGGAGGGCAGCGTCAAGCGCGGAGCGGTCATGTTCACTGCCCCAGTTTGCGAGGTTGCCATTCCTTGATCACCAGCGTGACGTCAAGGTCGGTGCCGTGCAGTTTGATCCGCTCGGGCAGCCAAAAGCCGTTTTGCTCGGCATAGCTGAGGTATTCGACCTGCCAGCCATCCTGCTCAAGATTGGCCAGGCGGCTGTCGGCATCCAGCGTCAGGCGGCTTTTACTGTTCGGGGCCGGGAGCCCGCGAACCCACCAGGCGAGATTGGACACCGGTAACTTCCAGCCCAGTTGTTCTTCGACCAACACTTCAGGTGTCTGCGCTTCATAGCGGCCCTGGTTGGCGACTTCCAGCGAGACCTTGCCGGGGCGACCGGTCAGGCGTGCTGCACCGCGACCCAGGGGGCCGGAGAGGCGAATGTCGTAGTAATCCTGTCGCTGCAGCCAGAACAACGTGCCACTGCCCGAGTCTTTCGGGGCGCGAATGCCGATCTTGCCGTTGATCTGCCAGCCGTCGAGGCTGGTCAGTTGCTGTTTGTACTCGCGCCACTGGGCCGTGTTGCCTTTGCCTTGGACTGATTCGCGGGCACCGAAGCCCGCGCAACCGGCGAGCAGGGCGATGAAGCTGAAAACAATGAGGTGGCGCAAAAACATAATCTTAAAGAGTCTCTGATCCGGTCAGGCGCTTGATGGTGCTGCGCAGGATGGGGCTGTCGGGCTGTTCCTTGAGGAACTTGCTCCAGATTTGCTTGGCTTCCCGTTGCTTGCCATTGGCCCACAGGACTTCGCCCAGGTGCGCGGCGACTTCCTGATCGGGGAAGCGCTCCAGCGCCTGGCGCAGCAGGCGTTCGGCTTCGTCGAGATTGCCCATGCGAAAATTCACCCAGCCGAGACTGTCGAGTACCGCCGGGTCTTCCGGATTGATCTTGTGTGCCTGTTCGATCAGGGCCTTGGCTTCGGCGTAGCGTGTCGTACGGTCGGACAGGGTGTAGCCGAGGGCGTTCAACGCCATCGCATTGTCCGGGTCGCGCTTGATGATCAGGCGCAGGTCTTTTTCCATCTGCGCCAGGTCATTGCGTTTTTCCGCTTGCATGGCGCGGGTGTACAGCAGGTTCAGATCGTCCGGATATTGCTGCAAGGCTTGCTTCAATACATTCCAGGCCTTGTCGGGCTGTTTATTGGCGGACAGGGTTTCGGCTTCGATCAAATACAACTGAATCGCGTAATCGGGCTGCTCACCGCGCTCCGCAGCCAGACGGCTTTGGGCTTCGGCGGTCTTGCCATTGCTCATCAGGATATCGGCCTGACGCAATTGCGCTGGCAGGTAATCGTTGCCCGGGCCGACCTGGGCGTACTCGATCAGCGCGCCTTGAGGGTCGTTGCGCTCTTCAGCGATACGACCGAGGTTCAGGTGCGCCGAATCGACGTGGCTTTCCCGGGCAATCAGGTCTTCCAGATAGCCCTTGGCCTCATCCCAGGCCTTGGCTTCCAGGCAGACCAACGCCAGGGAGTAACGCAGTTCGTCGTCTTCGGGGTACTGCTGAACCAGTTTCGAGAACTCGACTTTGGCATCGTCCATGCGGTTCTGTTCAACCAGCATGCGCGCGTAAGTCAGGCGCAGGCGTTTGTCGTCCGGGTATTTCTTGATGCTTTTTTGCAGCAGCGGCAAGGCTTCATCGCCACGACTGAGCGTCTGCAGCAGGCGTGCGCGCAGCAGGATGGGCGCTATTTCGCCTTCGTCCGGTGGATTGTCTTCCAGCAGGCCCAGCGCACCCTTGGCGTCACCGTCCTGTTGCAGGAGCAAGGCTTTGCCGAAAATCAGCTGACTGTTGTTCGGATGGCGCTGCAATAAACGGTCAAAACTTTTCATCAGGCCGTTGCGCGTGTCCTGGTCGGTATCGGCCGCAGACAGGGCGAGGAAGTCGAAATGCGTGTCGCCCTTGCCTTGCAGGACTTTCTCCATATAGACCATGGAGTCGTCATAACGCCCGGCACGAGCCAGTTGCACAGCAGCGGCCCGTTGCGCCTCAAGGTCTTGCGGCGCGTTTTTCGCCCAGATCAACGCGGTGTCCAGGGCAGCCTGATCGGCGCCCAGGTACTCGGCGATACGGAATGCCCGCTCGGAGATGCCCGGGTCCTGAGTATTGATCGCCTGGGTCACGTAGTTGTCCAGGGCAATGTCGAAACGATTGCGCTGGCCAGCCAGTTCGGCACTCAACAGGCTGAAGATGGTTTCTTCACTGAATGAGCTGTAAACCTTGGGCTTTTCAGGGGCCGGAGTGCTGTCTTCGACCGGCGGCGTACCGTCCGACGAAACGGGTGCCAAGGCCTGGCAGCCGCTGAGGAAGACAAAAGCGAGGAGCAACGCGGAAGATCTATTCATATAGGAAGAGGACGACTAACCTGCGGTCGGATCATCATGACACAAGCCTTCAGCCAAACATAACCGAGTCTCAATTGGTGTCTTTATAGAGGCGGGTCATTGGGACAATAGTCAGCGGTAGTTGTTCTGGCTCTGTCGAAGTAGGACAATTGCCGGCTTCACGTCACCATCAGCGACTTTGAATGGCCTTCCTTGCACTCGGTATTAACCACAAGACTGCTTCAGTAGGCGTCCGCGAGCGCGTGGCCTTTACCCCTGAGCAGCTGGTGGAGGCCTTGCAGCAGCTCTGCCGACTCACCGACAGCCGCGAAGCTGCGATCCTCTCCACCTGCAATCGCAGTGAACTCTATATAGAACAGGATCACCTTTCGGCAGACGTCATATTGCGCTGGCTGGCCGATTACCACCATTTGAGCCTCGAAGAGCTGCGCGCGTGTGCTTATGTGCACGAAGATGATGCGGCAGTTCGTCACATGATGCGGGTGGCCTCCGGGCTCGATTCGCTGGTGTTGGGCGAACCGCAGATTCTCGGTCAGATGAAATCGGCCTACGCCGTGGCCCGCGAGGCCGGCACCATCGGTCCGTTGCTCGGGCGGCTGTTCCAGGCCACGTTCAATTCGGCCAAACAGGTGCGCACCGACACTGCCATTGGCGAGAACCCGGTGTCTGTGGCGTTTGCCGCGGTCAGTCTGGCGAAACAGATTTTCAGCGACCTGCAACGCAGCCAGGCCCTGCTGATCGGCGCCGGCGAGACCATCACCCTGGTTGCCCGCCATCTGCACGAATTGGGTGTAAAGCGCATCGTTGTCGCCAACCGCACCCTGGAGCGCGCGAGCATTCTGGCCGAGCAGTTCGGCGCCCACGCGGTGTTGCTTTCGGACATCCCGGCGGAACTGGTGCGCAGCGACATCGTCATCAGCTCCACTGCCAGCCAGTTGCCGATCCTGGGCAAGGGCGCGGTGGAAAGCGCCTTGAAACTGCGCAAGCACAAGCCGATTTTCATGGTGGATATCGCCGTCCCCCGGGATATCGAGCCAGAAGTCGGCGAACTGGACGACGTTTACCTCTATAGCGTCGACGACCTCCACGAAGTGGTCGCCGAGAACCTCAAAAGCCGCCAGGGTGCAGCCCAGGCGGCGGAAGAGATGGTCTCGATCGGTGCCGAAGATTTCATGGTCCGCCTGCGTGAACTGGCGGCGGTGGATGTGCTCAAGGCCTATCGCCAACAAAGCGAACGCATGCGCGACGAAGAATTGCAGAAGGCCCAGCGAATGCTGGCCAACGGCAGCAGCGCCGAAGACGTGCTGGTGCAACTGGCGCGGGGCCTGACCAACAAACTCTTGCACGCACCGAGCGTGCAGTTGAAAAAGCTCTCTGCCGAAGGCCGCCTCGATGCGCTGGCCATGGCCCAGGAACTCTTTGCCCTGAATGAGGGCTCATCGGATAGCTTTTCGGATAAGAAACCGCAATGAAAGCGTCACTGCTCAATAAGCTGGACATCCTCCAGGACCGTTTCGAGGAATTGACCGCCTTGCTTGGCGACGGCGAAGTCATTTCCGATCAGACCAAATTCCGCACCTATTCCAAGGAATACGCGGAAGTCGAACCGATTGTCGAAACCTATAAACAGTTGCTCAAGGTACAAAGCGATCTCGAGGGTGCCCAGGCGCTGCTCAAGGACAGCGACCCGGACATACGCGAAATGGCCGTGGAAGAAGTCCGCGAAGCCAAAGAGCAACTGATCGACATCGAAGCCGGCCTGCAACGCATGCTGCTGCCCAAGGATCCGAACGATGGGCGTAACGTGTTCCTCGAAATCCGCGCCGGCACTGGCGGTGACGAGGCGGCGATTTTCTCCGGCGACCTGTTCCGCATGTATTCGCGTTACGCCGAGCGTCGCGGCTGGCGGGTGGAAATCCTCTCGGAGAACATCGGTGAGCATGGTGGCTTCAAAGAAGTCATCGCCCGCGTCGAAGGCGACAACGTCTACGGCAAGCTGAAATTCGAATCCGGTGCCCACCGCGTACAACGGGTTCCAGCCACCGAGTCCCAGGGCCGCATCCACACCTCGGCCTGCACCGTAGCGGTGTTGCCCGAGCCGGACGAGCAGGAAACGATCGAGATCAACCCCTCGGATTTGCGCATCGATACCTACAAATCCTCCGGGGCCGGTGGTCAGCACGTCAACAAGACGGACTCGGCGATCCGCATCACGCACTTGCCATCCGGTATTGTCGTTGAGTGCCAGGAAGAGCGTTCCCAGCACAAGAACCGCGCCCGGGCGATGTCCTGGCTGTCGGCCAAGCTCAATGATCAGCAGACCAGTGCCGCTGCGAACGCTATCGCAAGCGAGCGTAAATTGCTGGTCGGTTCGGGCGATCGCTCGGAGCGGATCCGGACGTATAACTTTGCCCAGGGGCGGGTCACCGACCATCGGGTCAACCTGACGCTGTATTCCCTCGACGAAATCCTCGCGGGTGGCGTCGATGCGGTGATCGAGCCGTTGCTGGCCGAATACCAGGCCGACCAATTGGCAGCGATAGGTGAGTAAATGACGATCATTGCCAGTTTGTTACGCGCCGCCGACCTGCCTGATTCGCCTTCCGCGCGCCTGGATGCCGAGTTGTTGCTGGCCGCTGCGTTGGGCAAGTCCCGCAGTTTTCTGCACACCTGGCCCGAGCGCATTGTTCCAAGCGAAGCGGCGCTTAAATTTGCCGAGTATTTGCAGCGCCGCCGTGGCGGCGAGCCAGTGGCCTACATCCTCGGGCAGCAAGGTTTCTGGAAGCTTGATCTGGAAGTGGCGCCGCATACGCTGATCCCGCGCCCGGACACCGAACTGTTGGTAGAAGCGGCGCTTGAACTCCTGCCAGCCACACCTGCCAAGGTCCTCGATCTCGGCACCGGCAGCGGCGCCATTGCGTTGGCCCTGGCCAGCGAGCGTCCGGCCTGGAAGGTGACCGCCGTGGATCGCGTGCTCGAAGCCGTGGCTTTGGCCGAGCGCAATCGCCAGCGCTTGCACCTGAACAACGCCACCGTGCTGAGCAGTCATTGGTTCAGCGCTTTGGAAGGTCAGCGCTTTCAACTGATCATCAGCAACCCGCCTTACATCGCCTCCGCCGACCCGCATCTGGTGGAAGGCGATGTGCGCTTCGAACCGGCCAGTGCCTTGGTGGCTGGCGTCGACGGGCTCGACGATCTGCGTCTGATCGTCGCCCAGTCGCCGGATTATCTGGAGGCGGGCGGTTGGCTGATGCTTGAACACGGTTACGATCAAGCCACTGCGGTACGCGATTTACTGCTGACCCGCGGTTTTGAAGAAGTCCACAGCCGCACCGATCTGGGCGGTCACGAACGTATCAGCCTGGGGCTCCTGCCGTGCTGAATGATCAGGAATTGTTGCGCTACAGTCGGCAAATTCTGTTGCAACACGTCGACATCGACGGCCAGTTGCGGCTGAAAGAAAGCCGCGTATTGATCGTCGGTCTTGGCGGTCTCGGCTCGCCGGTTGCGCTGTATCTGGCAGCCGCCGGCGTCGGTGAATTGCATTTGGCGGACTTCGACACGGTCGACCTGACCAACCTGCAACGCCAGATCGTCCATGACACCGACAGCGTCGGCCTGAGCAAAGTCGACTCGGCGATCCGCCGACTGACTGCAATCAATCCCGAGATTCAGTTGATCGCCCATCGCACCGCGCTGGACGAAGATTCCCTGGCCGCCGCCGTGGCTGCGGTGGATCTGGTGCTGGACTGTTCCGACAATTTCTCCACCCGCGAAGCGGTTAACGCTGCGTGTGTCGCCGCCGGCAAACCTCTGGTCAGCGGCGCAGCGATTCGGCTCGAAGGTCAGTTGTCAGTGTTTGACCCGCGCCGTCCGGAAAGCCCGTGCTACCACTGTTTATATGGTCACGGCAGCGAAGCCGAACTGACGTGCAGCGAAGCCGGTGTCGTAGGCCCTTTGGTTGGCCTGGTGGGCAGCCTCCAGGCGCTGGAAGCCATGAAATTGCTGGTCGGGTTCGGCGAGCCGCTGGTGGGGCGCCTGTTGTTGATCGATGCCTTGGGCTCGCGCTTTCGTGAATTGCGGGTCAAGCGTGATCCGGGCTGCAGTGTCTGTGGTTCGAAGCATGCGTGAAGCGCCGATCGGCGTGTTCGACTCCGGCGTCGGTGGGCTTTCGGTGCTGGCCGAGATCCAGCGTTTGCTGCCCAACGAGTCACTGTTATACGTCGCCGATTGCGGGAATATTCCCTACGGCGAGAAAACCCCGGAATTCATCCGTCATCGCTGCAGCGTGATGGCCGGTTTTTTTCAGCAGCAGGGCGCCAAGGCCTTGGTGCTGGCCTGTAACACGGCGACGGTCGCTGGCGTTGCAGACTTGCGGCGCGATTATCCCGAGTGGCCCATCGTCGGCATGGAGCCGGCGGTCAAGCCGGCCGCTGCCGCCACCCGCAGCGGTGTGGTCGGTGTGCTCGCCACCACCGGCACCTTGCAGAGTGCCAAGTTCGCCGCGTTGCTCGACCGATTCGCCACCGATGTGCGAGTCATCACTCAGCCGTGCCCCGGCCTGGTGGAGCTGATTGAAAACGGCGATCTGCACAGCGAGGCATTGCGCCAGTTGCTGGCCAGGTATGTCGAACCGCTGCTCGGTGCCGGGTGCGACACGATAATTCTTGGCTGCACGCATTATCCCTTCCTAAAGCCGTTGCTAAAGCAGATGATCCCCGATGACATCAGCTTGATTGATACCGGCGCCGCTGTAGCGCGGCAACTTCAGCGATTGTTGGCCGAGCGGGAGTTGCTCGCCGAGGGGCCTGCACGTGCTGCGCAGTTCTGGACGAGTGCCGATCCGGAGCATTTCAGAAATATCTTGCCGATACTGTGGAATACCGCTGGCGTTGTGCGAAGCTTCAAGGAGTAAACAAAACTCGGGGCAAGCGAGTAATTGGGGTGAACTTCTGATTAAGCGTCGACTTCTATAGCATCAAGCAACAAAAAAACCATACGAAATCGTTCGGAAAAGGATGTTTCTAATGAAGCGACTATTCTGCTTGGCCGCGATTGCGGCCGCACTGATGGGGCACAGTTTTACCGCACAGGCGGCAGGCGTGGAGTTCGCGGTCGGCCAGACTAGCGAGTCGACCATGACCTATCGACTGGGCATGCAATTCGATTGGGACAAGAGCTGGTTGCAGAGTGATATCGGTCGTTTGACCGGTTACTGGAGCGGTGCCTACACCTATTGGGAAGGCGACAAGACCTCCAGCAACCACAGCCTGTCGTTCGCGCCGGTGCTGGTTTACGAGTTTGCCGGGCAGACCATCAAACCTTATGTTGAGTTGGGGGTTGGCGTAGCAGTGTTCGCCAATACCGAAGTCGAAAACAACAATCTCGGCAATGCCTTTCAGTTTGAAGACCGGTTCGGTTTTGGGCTGCGCTTTACGGGCGGACATGAAGTCGGGATTCGTGCGACGCACTATTCAAATGCCGGGCTGAGCAGCCCGAACGATGGTGTAGAAAGCTACGCGCTGCATTACACGATGCCGTTGTAAGCCTAGGCATCGATAAATGTGGGAGCGGGCTTGCTCGCGAATGCGGTTGATCATTCAACATTGATGTTGACTGACAGGCCGCCATCGCGAGCAAGCTCGCTCCCACATTAAATCTTCATTGGTCTGACTTTCAGCGATACGCCGTGGTAATCCCTTGGCGTTCTTCGATGCATTCCGGTGCGCCCATCTCGAACTCCCGGCAGATCAACGGGCGTTTTTCATAGATAGTGCACATCATCGTGTTGCGATCCAGCGCGGCGCACCAGCCGTCATCCAGACGCAGCATGACTTCCCCGCCCCAGTCATCGGTATCGATAAAACGTTCGGGCACGCCCGTGTCCGTGATCAGCATGACTTCGAGCTGACAGCAGCAAGCTGCGCAGGTCGAGCATGTGACCGCAGGCTCGGCGATTTGCGTATGGGGAATGGTTTTCATGGCGCCCAGTGTAAGGCAGTGGGCCGGTGCTGTGTGAAAGGCCTGACGGACGCTTGGTCGTCGGGTTCGAACAGGTTGATCTCATGGCTGCGATTCAGCAGCCAGGTGCGATCAGCCCCGAGATGCGGGTGATTTCACGGCTGGTCCTTGATCGGCGGATTGCTGCGCACCATGCGTTTACCGATCGCCAGTTTCCCCCGGTTGGATACTTTCGATAATGGCCAAAGGTCGGCCATGAACAACGCCGGAAAGGCTAATTCCAACGGACGATTCTTTAGTTCAGCGAAGATGTAGCGTGCGGACTTGTCCACCGGCCAGCTGAGTGGCATGGGGGCGTTTTGCGCCGTCAGCGGTGTCTCGACAAACCCAGGACTGACCACGGTGACTTCGATGCCTTGCGGTGCAAGATCAATTCGCGACGATTCAAACAGGTAACGCAGCCCGGGCTTTGAGGCGCCATGAGCCTCGGACCGCGGCAGCGGCAGGTAGGTGACCGAGCTGGCGACGCCCACCAGATGCGGCGCGGTGCCAGCGCGCAAGAGTGGCAGGGCAGCCTGAATGCAATAGCTGCTGGCAAGCAGGTTGGTGCGCACTACGTGCTCGACGATCGACGAATCGAACTGCTGAACGTCGACGTATTCGCAAGTGCCGGCGTTGAGGATCACCGTGTCCAGAGCTCCCCACGCCTCAGCGATCTGCTCGCCGATTTCTCGCACGGTCTGGCTGTTGGTCAGGTCACCGGCCACCACCAGCACTTGTCCCGGATAACGCTGGGACAAGACTTTGAGTGGCGCCACCGAGCGAGAGCTCGCGGCGAGGTGAGCACCGGTTTTCAGTATTTCTTCGGCCAGCGAGGCGCCAATGCCGTTGCTGGCACCCGTCAACCAATATCGCCGTGGAGGTGTAAAACTCATCCCATTCTCCTTTTCAGTCAGGTCATTGCCCGGCATTTTGTCGCGATGGCAGGTTCTTGAAAGCGGCCAGCGCCCGTTGGCGAGAGGTGTTCAGATTGACGATCGGCGACGGATAATCCACCGCGCCAAACAGGCCGCCGAGGTTCGCCGGGTTGTGCACTTCTTTCTTGTTCAGCTTGGCCAGCTCCGGCAGCCAGTGCTTGATGAACAGCCCCTCGCTGTCGAATTTCTCCGACTGGCTCAGCGGGTTGAAAATCCGGAAGTAGGGCGCCGAATCGGTGCCAGTGGACGAGCTCCACTGCCAGCCACCGTTGTTCGCCGCCAGGTCGCCATCGATCAGATGACGCATGAAAAAACGCTCGCCTTCACGCCAGTCGATCAGCAGGTTCTTGGTCAGGAACATCGCCACCACCATGCGCAGGCGATTATGCATCCAGCCGGTTTCAAGCAATTGGCGCATGGCCGCGTCGATAATCGGCAGGCCGGTCCGCGCCTCTTGCCAGGCCAGGAGTTCATCTGGGGCATCGCGCCAGGCGAGGGCTTCGGTTTCCGGGCGGAAGGCGCGATGACGCGAGACCCGTGGGTAGCCCACCAGTATGTGTTTGTAGAACTCACGCCACAGCAATTCGTTGATCCAGGTGACGGCGCCGACCTTGCCACTTTCGAACTCGCCCTGATTGCTTTGCAGCGCGGCGTGCAGACACTGACGGGGGGAAATCACCCCGGCTGCGAGATAGGCCGACAGCTGACTGGTGCCCGGTTTGGCCGGGAAATCGCGTTCGTTTTTGTAGTGGTCGATCTGGGCATCGGCGAAGGTGATGAGGCGACGCTGGGCTTCGGCTTCACCGGCTGGCCAAAGGCTGCGCAAGCTGTCGCTGGGCGTGGCGAAGCCTTCAACGTTTGATGGGACCTTGTCGCTGCTGATCGCCAGCGTCGCCTGTACGGCGGGTGCGGTGACCCGCCTCGGTAACGACCCGTGCAGGCGGTCGTAACACACCTTGCGGAATTGGCTGAACACCTGAAAGTAAGTGCCCGTTTTGGTCAGTACGGTGCCTGGTTTGAACAGCAATTGATCAAGGTAGCTGTAAAAGTCGATGGCATTGGCTTTCAGTGTTTCGGCCACGGCTGCGTCACGACGGCTTTCATGAATGCCGTACTCCTCGTTGACGTGCACCGCGTCAATCTTCAACTGTTGGCAAAGATCGAGCAGCACCTTGGGTGCCTCATCCCAGCGAGATGCCTTGCGGATCAACAAGGGAATGTTCAGCTCACCCAACGCGCTGCGTAACTCGCTCAGGTTGCGCAGCCAGAAATCCACTTTGCACGACGCGTCATCGTGCTCCAGCCATTGCTCCGGGCTTAGCAGATACACCGCCACAGTCGGGCCGCGGGCTGCGGCGGCCGAGAGGGCGGTGTTGTCATGGAGGCGCAAGTCGCTGCGCAACCAGATCAATTGCAGAGAGGGGTCCGCACGATTCATTAAAAATTCGCCATTAAATGAGCCCACGTTGAACCAGGCCCTGATGCGCCGCTAACGGATCTTCAGCCAGGAACAAATCAGTAATCTTGAACGTTCGTGCGGACAACTCGGCGTGGTGGATGCAAACCGTGGGTCCGGCAATCATTTTTGGGCAACTGACACCATTCAAAAGTTTCGGCAGCTGCGAAAGGTTCATCGCTTTGCTGGAATACAGCAGTACGCCGCGGGCTTGAAGGTGATCGACCGCCAGCGCGAGTTCGCCGGCGGGAAGTGGCCAGTCGAACACCTCCACCGGGCAATCGGCGCTGCTGATCAGCCAAGCGGTCAGCCACAGGTGAGGTTCCAGTGGCAGGTCCGATTGATTGATCAACAACAGTGGCGCGGTGCGTAACTGACGGTTGTTATGGTAGATGCGTGCGCCAAATTTGCTGCGTAACCAGGAGTAAAAAAACACCCGTTCCATCTGTGCACCGAACTGTCCTTGCCACCGTTGCTCCAGTTCAGCCAGTAATGGCATCAGCAGTTGTGCGCACAAGGTCCGCGGTGGATACAGCGCCATCGCCTGATTGACGGTGTCATCGAGGGTGCGTTCGTTCAGTTGAGTGACTGCTTGCAGCAGCGTATGGCGCAGCACTTGCCAATCGCTTTCGACGGACTCGGTAAAGGCCTGGGGGGTGTTGAGCAGTTGCTTGACCTGGCTGACGGCCACGCCGCGGTTGAGCCAGGTGAGAATCGTCAGGATGCGTTGAACGTGTTCGGCAGAGAACAGCCGATGCCCCTTGGGCGTGCGTTGCGGCACGATCAGGCCATAACGCCGTTCCCAGGCCCGCAGGGTGACGGCGTTGACCCCGGTCTGCCGCGCGACCTCACGGATCGGCAGCCAGCCTTCGTCGAGGGCTTTCTTGAAGTCGGCGCCGAGGTCTTCGCTGGCGCTGGTGTCGAGTGGGCTTTTCATTCGATTGTCATTAGATCGCGTTTCGCAGGCTGAGATTTTCTGGATGCGGTTGCAGGTAAACCTGTTGCGCAATGTATGGATCCGGGTGTTGGCGGAAGTAGTGTTTGAGCAGCGTCAACGGCACCACCAGCGGCACGATACCGTGGCGGTATTGGCCGATGACGTGCTGCACTTCCTGTTTGTCTTCAGGGCTGATCGTCTGTTTGAGATAGCCACTGATGTGTTGCAGGACATTGGTGTGGGTGCGGCGTGTGGCGCATTTTTTCAATGCCGCCATCAGCTCGCTGAAATAGCGTGGACCGAGTTCGTTCGGGTCGGTCTGACCCATGTTGCCCAGCAGGTTGCCCAGCGTTTTGTATTGCACCGGGTTGTGGGCCATCAGCAGGTATTTGTAGCGCGAGTGAAAGTCCGTTAGACCACGGCGAGTCAGGCCTTCGCGCAGCAACTGCTGCCAGGCGCTATAGGCGAACACGCGGGTAAGGAAGTTTTCCCGCAGTACCGGGTCGTTGAGTCGGCCGTCTTCTTCCACCGGCAAATCCGGATGCCGCGCGCAGAACGCCTGGGCGTAGATGCCACGGCCACCACCGTCCACCGGCGCACCGTTGGCGTGGTAGACCTTGACCCGGTCCAGGCCGCATGACGGGGATTTCTGCATGAAGATGTAGCCGCAGAGGTCACCCAGTTCGGCGGCCATTTTCTGACCGTACTCGGCCAGCGGCTGAGTGACATTGAGTGTTGTGTTAACGGTTCCGACGGCTTCGGGATGTTGTGGATCGCCAACCAGACGGATCGGCTCCCGAGGAATACCGAGGCCGATGGCGACTTCGGGGCAAACCGGGACGAAATCGAAATAGTCAGTGAGGGTGCGACTGCACAGCTGCGACGCCTTGTGCCCGCCGTTGTAACGCACTTCTGCGCCCATCAGGCAGGCGCTGATGGCAATCTTCGGTTTCACGGTGACGTCGGGCATCGGAGCACCTCGAATCTAAACCTATACAGACTGCTTGGTCTGTACAACATAGCTTCATCATAGATTCAAAGGTGTACAAGTCAAACTGTTTGTATAGGTTTTACAGTGGGCCTCCTGCCGGCACGTTGCGGTTCACTGCAGATGCGCATGCAAGCGGCGGGCGGCTTCCTGACCGCTGAGCCAGGCGCCTTCGACGCGTCCGGACAAGCACCAGTCGCCACACACATAGAGGCCCAGATCGGCATCGGCCAGGGCTCCCCATTCATGGCTGCTGGCGGGGCGGGCGTAGAGCCAGCGGTGGGCGAGGCTGAAGGTCGGGGCGGGCATGGCGTCGTGTAGCAGCTCGGCAAATGCGCCGTGCAATTGCTCGATCACCGCTTCCTTGGACAGGTCGATATGTTGCCGGCTCCAGGCGCTGGTGGCGTGCAGAACCCAAGTGTCGAGTGTGTTGTCTCGCCCGGGTTTGCTACGGTTGCGAGCCAGCCAGTCGAGCGGGCTGTCCTGTACGAAGCAACCTTCCATGGGCGTATCCAGCGGTGTCTCGAACGCCAGCGCGACAGCCCAGGTCGGGTCCATTTTCACTCCGGCGGCGGCACCGGCGAGTTTCGGCGCGGAGGCCAGCAGTGCAGTCGCCTGAGGCGCCGGTGTGGCAATAATCACATGACTGAACGGGCCGTGGGTGAAGCCTTCGGCGTCCTGCAGGTGCCAGTGCTCCTCGCCGCGATAGACCTCGGTGATGCGGCAGGCGAAATGCACTTCCAGGTCGCCGAGCAGGCCGCGGGTAATGGCGCTCATGTGCGGCGTACCGACCCAGCGCGTCTGTTCGTCAGGCGACAGGCTGAGCTGGCCGCCATGGTAGGTGTAGAGCTGCGGCATCCATTCAGCGACCCAGCCGTTGCCTTGCCAGCGCTGGACTTCAGTGACGAAGCGGCGATCGCGGGCAGTAAAATATTGAGCGCCCAAGTCCAGAGCACCCGCATCGCTGCGCTTGCTCGACATGCGTCCGCCACTGCCGCGGCTTTTATCGAAAAGTTGAACGACATGCCCGACCTCTGTCAGGGCCTGGGCGGCGGAGAGCCCGGCGATGCCGGTGCCGATGATTGCGATTGGTACAGTCATAGGGGCCTCGTTTACCTTTCTGTACAGACTACGCCGTGGTTGAAACCTGTACAATATTGTTTTTTGGTATAACTTTTAGCGTTCTCGTTCTGACAGCTTGGCCTATTGTTAATCACAGAGCCTGCCCGATACCAAAGATCCCTGCTTATAAAAATAGACTAGTGATCAGGGTAAAACGCTACGCGAGGAAGTAGTCATGCACATATTGCTGACCGGCGGTACTGGTTTGATAGGACGTCAACTCTGCCGCCTCTGGTTGAGTCAGGGACATCGCCTGACGGTCTGGAGTCGCAAACCTGAAAAAGTCGCGAAAATCTGCGGTGCCCAAGTGCGCGGAGTGGCTCGCCTCGAGGACATTGGCCGGGAGCCGGTGGATGCGATTATCAACCTCGCAGGTGCACCGATTGCTGATCGTCCCTGGACAACCAGACGCAAAGCGCTGTTGTGGAGTAGCCGCATCACCCTGACCGAAACCCTGCTGGCCTGGCTCGAAACCCGTGAACAAAAACCACAGGTGTTGATTTCGGGGTCTGCGGTCGGTTGGTACGGTGACGGGGGCGAGCGGGAATTGACCGAGAAGTCTCCACCGGTCATCGATGATTTCGCCAGCCAGTTGTGCATCGCCTGGGAAGAAACCGCCCAGCGTGCCGAAGGCTTGGGCATTCGCGTGATCTTCATTCGCACCGGGTTGGTGTTGTCGGCTGAAGGCGGCTTTTTGTCGCGGCTGTTGCTGCCGTTCAAAGTGGGGCTGGGCGGGCCTATCGGCAGTGGTCGGCAGTGGATGCCATGGATCCATATCAACGATCAAATCGCCCTGATTGATTTTCTTCTGCATCAGGAAGACACCAGTGGTCCTTATAATGCCTGCGCGCCCAAGCCGGTGCGCAACCGCGAGTTTGCCAAGACGTTGGGCAGCGTGCTGCACCGCCCGACGTTCATGCCCATGCCAGCCCTGGCGTTAAAGGTGTGTCTGGGCGAGTTGTCATTGCTGTTGCTGGGCGGCCAGAAGGCCGTACCGGCTCGCTTGCTGGAAGCGGGTTTCACTTTCCAGTTCACTGATTTGCGCGCGGCACTGGACGACCTTTCCAGCCGCCTTTGAAATAGGACGTTGCATGACTGATCACGCATTGCTTCTGGTCAATCTGGGCTCACCGGCCTCCACTTCGGTGGCGGATGTGCGCAGTTACCTCAATCAATTTCTGATGGACCCGTATGTGATCGACCTGTCATGGCCGGTGCGACGTTTGCTGGTGTCGCTGATCCTGTTCAAGCGCCCCGAGCAGTCCGCCCACGCCTATGCCTCGATCTGGTGGGAAGAGGGCTCGCCGTTGGTGGTGCTCAGCCGTCGCCTGCAACAAGCCATGACTGCCCAGTGGACCCACGGTCCGGTGGAGTTGGCGATGCGTTACGGTGAGCCGTCTATTGAATCGACGCTGGTGCGCCTGGCGGCTCAGGGTCACAAGAGGATCACGATCGCGCCGCTCTATCCACAGTTCGCCGACAGCACCGTGACCACGGTGATCGAGGAGGCCAAGCGGGTGGCGCGCGATAAGCAGCTGGATGTGCAGTTTTCGATTCTCCAGCCGTTCTACGATCAACCGGAATACCTCGATGCGCTGGTGGCCAGCGCCAAGCCGTATCTGCAGCAGGATTACGATCACTTGCTGTTGAGCTTCCACGGTTTGCCGGAGCGGCATCTGAAGAAAATCGACCCTACCGGTCACCATTGCTTCCAAAGCGATAATTGCTGCCTGAACGCTTCGCCAGAAGTATTGGCGACCTGCTACCGCGCCCAATGCCTGCGCACTGCCTCCGAGTTTGCCAAGCGGTTGGGGCTGCAGGACGGCAAGTGGTCAGTGTCGTTTCAGTCGCGATTGGGTCGGGCGAAATGGATCGAACCCTACACCGAAGCGCGCCTTGATGAGTTGGCTGGAATGGGCGTGAAGAAAGTGCTGGTGATGTGCCCGGCGTTCGTCGCCGATTGCATCGAGACGCTGGAAGAAATCGGTGATCGCGGCAAAGAGCTGTTCCGCGAAGCGGGGGGAGAGGAGTTGGTGCTGGTGCCGTGCCTTAACGACGATCCGCAGTGGGCGCGGGCGTTGAGCACCTTGTGCGAAAGAGCCCCGTTGGCGCTTTAAAAGCTTCGCGAGCAAGCCCGCTCCCACATTTGATCGGTGTCGAACACAAAATCTGAGTTCACCGAATATCAAATGTGGGAGCGGGCTTGCTCGCGAAGGCGTCCTGTCAGTCAGCGATAATCTTGAGCCTGCTTACAGCAGCGACTCATTCGCCTTCTTGTGCTTCCAGCTGTCATTACCCGGCAGCAACAGGTTCAGCGCAATCGCCGTCACCGCGCACAGCGCGATGCCTTTGAGGCCGAAGTCGTCCGGCCCTGTGCCGGTGCCGACCAGTACGCCGCCAATCCCGAACACCAGGGTCACCGAGACAATCACCAGATTGCGCGCTTCGCCCAGGTCGATCTTGTGGCGAATCAGCGTGTTCATGCCCACGGCCGCAATCGAACCGAACAACAGGCACAGAATCCCGCCCATCACCGGCACCGGAATGCTTTGCAGCAGCGCGCCGAACTTGCCGATGAACGCCAGGCTGATGGCGAAAATCGCCGCCCAGGTCATGATCTTCGGGTTGTAGTTCTTGGTCAGCATCACCGCGCCCGTTACTTCGGCATAGGTGGTGTTGGGTGGACCGCCAAACAGGCCGGCTGCGGTGGTGGCAATGCCATCGCCGAGCAGGGTGCGGTGCAGGCCGGGGTTCTTCAGGTAATCGCGACCGGTCACGCTACCAACTGCGATCACGCCGCCGATGTGCTCGATGGCCGGGGCCAGAGCCACCGGAACGATGAACAGAATCGCCTGCCAGTTGAATTCCGGCGCGGTGAAGTGCGGGATCGCAAACCACGGTGCAGCGGCAATTTTCGCGGTATCAACGACGCCGAAGTAGAACGCCATCGCAAAACCCACCAGCACGCCAGAAATGATCGGTACCAGGCGGAAAATGCCTTTGCCGAACACCGCGACGATCAGGGTGGTCAGCAGCGCTGGCATCGAGATCAGCATCGCCGTCTGATAATGAATCAGCTCGGTGCCGTCGCCAGCCTTGCCCATCGCCATGTTGGCGGCGATCGGCGCCATGGCCAGGCCGATGGAAATGATCACCGGGCCAATCACCACCGGTGGCAGCAGACGGTCAATGAAACCGGTGCCTTTGATCTTCACGGCAAGGCCGAGGAAGGTGTAGACGAAACCGGCTGCCATCACGCCGCCCATGGTCGCCGCGAGGCCGAACTGGCCTTTGGCGAGAATGATCGGGGTGATGAAGGCAAAGCTCGACGCCAGGAACACCGGTACCTGACGCCTGGTGACGATCTGGAACAGAATCGTCCCCAGGCCTGCGGTGAACAGCGCCACGTTCGGGTCGAGGCCGGTAATCAGCGGCATCAACACCAGGGCGCCGAAGGCCACGAACAGCATCTGCGCACCCGACAACACCGTGCGCCAGAGCGGATCGTTGAACTCTTGCTGCATGCTCAAGCGTCCTTCTGCTTGGTGCCGAAGATCTTGTCACCGGCATCGCCCAGGCCTGGGATGATGTAACCGTGTTCGTTCAGTTTTTCGTCAATGGACGCGGTGTAGATGGTCACGTCCGGGTGAGCCTTCTCTACGGCGGCAATGCCTTCAGGGGCAGCCACCAGCACCATCGCGCGGATATCCCGGCAACCGGCCTTTTTCAACAGGTCGATGGTCGCGACCATGGAACTGCCGGTGGCGAGCATCGGGTCGATGATCATCGCCAGGCGTTCGTTGATTTCCGGAACCAGTTTTTCCAGATAGGTGTGGGCCTGCAGGGTCTGCTCGTTGCGGGCCACGCCGACGGCGCTGACTTTGGCGCCCGGGATCAGGCTCAGCACGCCTTCGAGCATGCCGATGCCGGCGCGCAGGATCGGCACTACAGTAATTTTCTTGCCGGCGATTTTCTCGACCGACACCGTGCCGCACCAGCCTTCGATGTCGTAGCTTTCCAGCGGCAGGTCTTTGGTGGCTTCATAGGTCAGCAGGGCACCGACTTCCTGAGCGAGCTCACGGAAATTTTTCGTGCTGATGTCGGCGCGGCGCATAAGGCCGAGTTTATGGCGGATCAGCGGATGGCGGATCTCGAGGATGGGCATGGGAAAGGCTCCGGCGGCGGGCAAAAAAACCGGCCTAGATTAATCTATCCGAGGGTGTTGTCCTATAGACATACAGAACGTTAGTCCACAAACGCTTGATCTGGCCTCGCTTGATGCGTACCTTTGCCCGCTTTTCCTGAACCGCCACCCCCTGGAGAACGCCATGCCCGCAGATCTCGAGCATATCCGTCAAATCATGCGAGAGGCTGACTGCCTGTACACCGAAGCTGAAGTCGAGGCGGCCATCGCCCGCGTCGGTGCACAAATCAACGACCAGCTGGCTGAAAGCAATCCGGTGGTGTTCTGCGTGATGAACGGCGGGCTGATTTTCTCCGGCAAGCTGCTGACCTATCTGAACTTCCCGCTGGAAGCGTCCTACCTGCACGCCACCCGTTATCGCAACGAAACCAGCGGCGGCGATCTGTTCTGGAAAGCCAAGCCGGAAGTCTCGTTCCTCGACCGCGACGTGCTGATCATCGACGACATCCTCGACGAAGGTCACACCCTGGGCGCGATCATCGACTACTGCAAACACGCCGGCGCCCGTGCTGTGCACACCGCCGTGCTGATCGACAAGGACCACGACCGCAAGGCTCGCCCGGACCTGAAAGCCGATTTCGTCGGCCTGCCATGCATCGACCGTTACATCTTCGGTTACGGCATGGACTACAAAGGTTACTGGCGTAATGCCAACGGGATTTTCGCCGTTAAAGGCATGTGAATGAGGTGACTGTCTGCGCAGTTTGCTTGAGCTGCGCGCTCAGCCCTGTCCGGCCAGCCAGCGTTCGCTTTTGCGACGAGCCTGTTCCAGATTATTCACATAGGCCAACTGGCGCTGCTCCCGATGAATCCCCGCGCGCCTGAGTTTCAGGCGCACCCGTGGGGCGGTTCCTACCAGAATCAGGCCGATGCCGTCGGTGCGGTAATCCCTGAGGATATTGTCGAAGGCAGCCAGCGCCGTCATGTCCAGCATGGGCACAGCGCTCATCTCGACGATCACCACTTTGACCTCCGGACTGAATTTGCGTAGCACGCCCAAGGCTTTTTCGGCCGCGCCGAAGAACAGCGGCCCGCGTATCGCATAGCAACGAACATGCTCCGGCATATCCCGTAAGGCTTGATGGAACTCGCGAGGCAGTTCGGCGGTGTCCGTGAGATCGCTCATGCGTTTGATGAACAGACCGGCGGCCAACAGCAGGCCGACGGCGACAGCCATCACCATGTCGAACAGCACCGTCAGGCTCAGGCAGGTCAGCAAGACCAGCACATCGCTGCGGGGCGCAATGCACAAGGTATGCAGCACGTGCCGGGCTTCGCTCATGTTCCACGCCACCATGACCAGCAACGCGGCCAATGCAGCCATCGGCAGGTAGCTGAAAAGTGGCGCGAGGACGAGTATCGCCATCAGCACCACTGCGCTGTGAATAATGGCGGCCAATGGCGAAAAGGCTCCGCTGCGCACGCTGGTGGCACTACGGGCAATCGCCGCCGTGGCGGTAATGCCGCCGAACAGCGGTGCGATCAGGTTGCCCAGGCCCTGGCCCAGCAGTTCTGCGTTGGGGTCGTGTTTGCTGCCGGTCATGCCATCTGCCACCACCGCACACAACAAGGATTCGATGGCCCCGAGCATGGCAATGGCGAACGCCGGCGCCAGTAACTGACGGATCAAGTCGTAAGACAGGTGCAGAGGCTGGCCGTCGGGACCGGGTAAATTCCACGGCCAATCGAAGCTTGGCAGGAACGGCGGAATGCCCGGATGGCTGACGTTTTCGACCATATAACTGAAACGCTCACCCAATGTCGCCACCGCCAACCCGCTGTGTTCCAGCGCCAACCCCAGGAGCGCCCCGATGGTCAGCGCCACCAGATGCCCCGGAATCCTCGGCACCCACCGTGGCCAGACAATCAGAACGGCCAGGCATGTGATGCCTATGATCCCGTCCCCCAACCGGGCGCTGGGCAACGCCAGTATCAATACACCCAGCTGTTCGATGTAGTGTTCTGCCTGGCCAGCGGTGTTCAGGCCCAGCAGGTCCTTCAATTGCAGGGTGGCAATGACAATGCCGATCCCGGCGGTAAAGCCCAGGGTGACCGGATATGGAATGTACTGAATCAACCGTCCGGCTCGGATCAGCCCCAGGGCAATGAGGATGACGCCGGCGAGCATGGTGCAGAGCAGCAGGCCGCCCAAGCCATATTGTTGGGTGATGGGCAGCAGAATGACCACGAACGCAGCGGTCGGCCCGCTGACGTTGAAACGCGAACCTCCTGTCAGCGCGATTAAAGGCGCGGCGATCAGCACCGTATACAACCCTTGCTGGGGGGGCACACCCACGGCAATCGCCAGGGCCATGGCCAACGGGATGGCGATAATCCCTACCGTCACCCCGGCACTGATGTCGCCGCGTAAGCGTCTGAGGGTATAGCCGGCGCGCCAGGTCTGACGCCAGGCGGCGAACAACGGGGGAACGGAGAACGACATGAGCACTCCACGGAAGACGGCGCACCGTTGAACGACGGCTGAAAGCTCTTTCAGTATGGCCAGCCTCGCACTGCGAAGTATTGACCCATATCGCTAATTCGCGCGGTTGATCCTCATGCTAGAGTGCTCGGCTTCGCCTTGGGAGCCTGTCATGAGCCTTTTGATCCGCAGCTGCGCCGCCCTGTTGCTGACCCTCAGCCTGCCTCTGGCGGCCGCCCCGGCGCCGATGCACGCGCAGTTCCTGCCCCCCGATGATCTGACCCTGCGTGACGCGGAACCCGAGCAGCAACAGCTGTTGCAGGTCACCGAATACTCGGTGGTGGTCGGCAGTCAACGCCAGTCCAACCAGCAGCCGATTCCGGTGACATCACCGTTATTGATCCGTCTCAAGGGCAAATCCTTGAACAAGGGCGCGACCATCAACCAGGTGCTGGTCAATTTCGATGGCGAAAGCAAAAGCCTGAAAAAGCCGATCTACGACGACAAAAGCAAAACCCTGACGCTGTTTTATCCGATGGCTCAGTACCGGGTGGTGATCGACTTGTTGCGCAATGACACGGTGTATTGCCAGTTCCTCAGCTACGCCAATGGCCATGTCTGGGCCGATCTGCACACGGGCGCTGTTCGTCCGCGTTGAGCCCGGTGGCAAGGGAGGGGTAAACTGCCCGCCCCGTGAAATGTCTGCGAGCTGGAGTCGGCAATGCGTAAAGATAAGAAGCAAGTGATTGGTGACGAGATCGGCGATGAGCAGATCAAGCTGTTCCTCGATTTCGAACCGGTCGACGCCACGTCGCCGTCGCTGCACAAACTGATCAAGGCCTATCGCGGCCTGCGCATCGATGACTTCGGGCGTTTTCTGGCGTTCTTCGTCGAAGCCGGTCTGGATCTGGACGGCAAGGATGAGCACGGCAATGACTTTGTTGCCCTGATCAAGGATCAGCGTAACGCGGCCGAGTACATCGAACTGATTGCCAAGGCCCGCGGTTAAACGGCTGCCCGAATCGGTGGTGTTTGTGCTGGCCCCATCGCGAGCAAGCTCGCTCCCACATTGGATCTGTGTCGTTCACAAAACCCCTGTGGGAGCTTGCTCGCGATGAGGCCGGGACTAGCCCTGGATATCCCGGATCATCCATTTCAGCGGCCATAAAAAAACGCCCCGCTCTCAATGAGAACGGGGCGTTTTTTATGCGGCCAAATCAAGCGTAGCTTTCGGTCTCGTTGCTGGCTTCAACCAGTTCCAGCGCGACGTTGTTCTGCACGTTGATCTTGCGATAAAGCGCAGCGTCGGTTTCCAGAACCTTTTCCCGGGCCGGGAAGATTTCCGCCAGTTTGGCAGCCCATTCACCAGAAGTTTTGTTCGGGAAGCATTTTTCGATCAGTTCCAGCATGATCGAAACGGTCACCGACGCGCCAGGCGAAGCGCCGAGCAGGGCAGCAAGCGTACCGTCCTTGGCCGCGACCAGTTCGGTACCGAACTGCAGAACGCCGCCCTTTTTCGGGTCTTTCTTGATGATCTGCACCCGTTGGCCGGCCACTTCCAGGCGCCAGTCTTCGGCTTTCGCTTCAGGGTAGAAGCGACGCAGGGAATCCAGGCGCTGCTCCATCGACTGCATCACTTCGCTGACCAGGTACTTGGTCAGGTCCATGTTGTTTTTCGCCACGGCCAGCATCGGGCCGATGTTGCCGGCGCGAACCGACATCGGCAGGTCCATGAAGGAGCCGTGCTTGAGGAACTTGGTGGTGAAACCGGCGTAAGGTCCGAACAGCAGGGACTTCTTGCCATCGACTACGCGGGTGTCCAGGTGCGGCACCGACATCGGTGGCGAACCCACGGCCGCCTGGCTGTAAACCTTGGCCTGGTGGTGTTTGACCACTTCCGGGTTGTCGCAACGCAGCCACTGGCCGCTGATCGGGAAGCCGCCGAAGCCTTTGCTTTCTTCGATGCCCGACGCTTGCAGCAGCGGCAGTGCCGCGCCACCCGCGCCGAGGAACACGAATTTGGCGTCGACGTCACGGGAATTGCCGTTGTTGACGTCCTTGATGCTGACGGTCCAGCCACTGCCGTTACGCTTGAGGCCGGTCACGCGCTTGCAGTACTTGACCAGGGCATCGGGTGCGCTGGTCAGGTGCTTGAGCAGTTGATTGGTCAGGGCGCCGAAGTTGACGTCGGTGCCGTTCATGACGCGGGTGGCGGCGACGACTTCGTCGGCCGGCCGGCCAGGCATCATCAGTGGCATCCACTCGGCCATGGTGGCCTTGTCTTCGGTGTACTCCATGTCCGAGAAAGCGTGGTGCTTGCTCAGCGTCTTGAAGCGTTCCTTGAGGAAGGAAACGCCATCGTCGTTCTGGACGAAGCTCAGGTGCGGCACCGGGCTGATGAACGTCTTGCACGAGCCGAAGGTGCTTTTCTTGGTCAGGTAGGACCAGAACTGCTTCGACACCTCGAACTGGGTGTTGATGTGCACGGCTTTCTTGATGTCGACGGTGCCGTCGGCGGCCTGCGGCGTGTAGTTGAGCTCACACAGCCCGGCGTGACCGGTACCGGCGTTGTTCCACGGGTTCGAACTCTCCGCGGCACCGGAATCCATCAGCTCGACGACTTCCAGCTTGATCGCGGGGTCGAGCTCTTTGAGCAGTACAGCGAGGGTGGCACTCATGATGCCCGCCCCAACCAGTACTACGTCGACTGCTTCGTTATGCGCCATTTAACGCGTCTCCAAAATCTGCAGCACCAAATTGTCGGCATGGCTGCCAGGCGTTCAGGGGCGTGTCAGTGATGCCCCAAGTACCCATGGCAGTATCGCCATGTCCGAATCTTCGCAATTTTTCGCAACTTCGACGGACGCTACCGGCCGGGTCTAAAAGAGTTACATGAACTCACTTCAACGCGCGGCTGGCAATTCGACTTATGGTCGATACATCCGTTTGTGCAACCAAATCCGTAGAGGACAGGCTTCAGGATCCGGTATTCGAGGCGTACTCGGTCCTGTGTCGTTGGGCTGTTTCAGACGCTAATGGTGCATATTCAGACGCAAAACTATTCATTTGCTCGCCACACTCTTGTGAAGTTGTGAAAACCCGTTTTTTTCACGCTCTTTTGAAGACGTGAACCTCAAAAAAGGGCTGCCCCAGCCTGGCACCGTGCCCGGATGGATTGCCGCCATGGGATACATGACAGGCAAAACGGGCAAACAGCTCAGTGACCGAGCGTAATGACAGCTCTGCAGATTCGCGAAAAGTGGGGTTTTTGCTCAAGGAACAGCAAGCGCGCCAGCTTCACTCGATCTGTGTGGGCGGCTCTCTGTAGGGCGGTGCGGGGTGTCAATACAAGCGCATTGACGATGCTGCGAGGCCCGATCAGGAGACGTCCTTATAATCGGGGGGAGATTGTAGCGAAGAAACGCAGGGAAATGGTCGTGTTTAATGACTTTTATTAGGTGTTCGGTCAGGTGGTCAACAGGTGTTGAGCCCGCGCACGTGGCTGGCGCTGGCTGACACGGGCGCTAGGGGGCAGGGGATGGTGCAGCCAGTTGAGACGGATTTCTTCGATTTCGACCCAGTCATCACCCATCGGCTGGAGGCTGCACTGTTTGAATGCCTGGCAATGGCCGTTGCGGTCGAGCAGGGCGAAGCAGCGATGCAGAGGGCGTGGGTTGAACAGCGAAATGAGATAGCGCATGGCGAAGTACCTTGTGGGGTGACTGCTGTGAAGGTTGCCAGCGAGCCGTGACGAGCAAGTGTATGGGCGGTGACATCTCTGTGACAGGAACCGCGGTCTGAAGGGTTTGTCAGAGATTTCAGTAATCACTGTGGGGTGCTGGTTAGCCGCAGTGGCGCACCGCTATACTGCCGGCCTGTTTGTGCCTGATTCTGGAGAGAAGAGCATGTTGCAACGCCTGTTGTTCGGTTTGATCACTGTGACCAGTTTGACCCTGGTTGGCTGCGCCCACAGCCCGCAACAACTGAATCCGGAACCCAAGCTGACGACTCAGCTGGCACCGGTCGGTCATGGTCAACCGGTGGTGGTGCGTGTGGTGGACGGTCGTCCGTCGCCGACGTTGGGCACCCGTGGTGGCCTGTACCCTGAGACCAGCGCGATCACCGTGCAGGGCGCGCAGATTCTGCCGAAGTTGCAGGCCCAGGCCGAAGCGGCCGTGCGGTTGCTGGGTTTCACGCCAACCAACAATGCACCGAATGCACCGCAAATAACCGTGACCCTGGCCGAGCTGAAGTATCAGTCGCCTAAAGAAGGCATGTACGTGACCGAAGCGACCATCGGCGCGACGTTCCGCTCCGATGTGCAGAATGCCAATCGTCGTTACAGCGGTCGTTACGGTGCGTCCCTGGATCAACGTTTTGGTATGGCGCCGAATCAGGAAACCAATACCAAGCTGGTCAGTGATGTGCTGAGCGATGCGTTGACGCGTCTGTTCAAGGATCCGACCGTGGGTCAGGTTCTCGGCGAATAAACTTTCGTCGAAATCAAAAAAGCCCGGTGCCAGCAATGGCCCCGGGCTTTTTCATGCTTGCTGATTTTTGGTGGGAGTGCGCCCATCCCCTGTGGGAGCGAGCTTGCTCGCGATGGCGGCGTGTCAGGCGGCATCAGTGCTGAATGTTAAACCGTCATCGCGAGCAAGCTCGCTCCCACAGGGGGGCAGCGGTGTCAGGCCGCTTGTGAATAAAAATCCAGAACACTCACGCCCGTCAGCAAATCCGTCTCCGGCAAATCCGCATGCTGATGCCCACTCAATGCGCAGTACACCAGCCAGTGGCGGTCCTGGACATTGAAGGCGAGGCTGCCAACGAGGTTTTGTTGTTCGTCGCTTTGAGCAATGAGGTAGAGGCGATCCTGGTTTTCGGCGTGCAACATGACGGTTTCCGTGTCCGTTTTGAGGGGCGCCAGACTGGCGTATTCAAATGACGGCGCCGTGACACAGGACAGGAATCGGTCAAATGGTTCGTTATTTGTCGGAAAGCAAGGGCAGGTGGCGAGGCTTTCGGTAGAATTCGCGCCGCGGTCGTCGGTTCGGCGTCTGCCACCTGTTTTGCTGAGGTTCGTGATGTCGTTGCATTTGATTTCGCTGTTTACCAACCATCCCGCCAAGTTGATCAACCTGTTGGCCTTGTTGTTTGCCTTTCCGGGCGGCTGGTTGCTGCATGCCACTCGCCGCCGCGAACAGCGCGCGCTGGCCATTCTCCAAGCGCAAAGCCAGAGCCGTCGTATCGATGAACCGACGTTGATGCTGGATGGGGCGACCTTGCGCATGAACCGGTTTTTCTATGGGTTCGGTTTTGCCTGCCTGGGGTTGGCGCTGCTGGTGTCGTGGATCAGCACTCGGGTTTGAATTGCTAAAAAGCAAAAGATCGCAGCCTCGTTTCACTCGACAGCTCCTACAGGGCGAACGCTATCCCCTGTAGGAGCTGTCGAGTGAAACGAGGCTGCGATCTTTTGATCTTGCTTCAAAAAGACGTTACAGCGGTAAACCTGCTTTCACACGGTACTGATTGCGCACCGGCGTCGCGTATTGCAGGACCATGAACGGACGATGCTCCTCAGGGCATGCGTCCAGACGCTGTTGCCATTGCTCCTGAGCCTTGGCCAGTTCATCGGCCGCAAACACCTCGGAGGCTTTCGGCACCTGCAATTGCGGGTCGGCGTCTTTCCACTGGGCGTAAGCCAGATAATGCACCGGGAACAGGCGGTAGCCGCCGAGGATCTGCCGGTCCATCTCGATCGCCAATTGCTTGGTGTCGTCGAACAGTTCAGTGATCGGCGAGGCGAAGTTCACATGCACGCGGCCCTTGTAGCCGGTGATGCCCTTGGCAATGCTCACATCGTCCTCGCCCGGCACTTTGGTGTAGCTGCCGGTGGTGGCGCGGATGAACAGTTCGCGCGCCTTGGCTTGATCGCACGGGTCATATTCGTAGCTGATCGACACCGGGGTGAGGTTCAGCGAGCGAATGACTTCGCCAAACGGCTCGTCCTTGCGGCTCATGTGGAACATCTTGAGGATGGCCGACTCAGTGCGGTCGTCGCCGTCCTTGGCCCGGCCTTCGGCCTGGGCGATCCAGATCGAGGCGCAATCCTTGCGGATCGAGTGGTTGATGTAGGCCGACAGCAGCTGATACGCCGCCATCTTCTCGCGTCGACCGGCGATTGAACGGTGCACGATGAAGCTCTTGTTCAGGCGCATCAGATCGCTGACGAAGGGCTTTTGCAGCAGGTTGTCGCCGATCGCGATGCGCGGTGTCGGCAGGCCGGCGTGGTACACGGCGTAGTTGACGAAGGCCGGGTCCATTACGATGTCGCGATGGTTGGCGATGAACAGGTAGGCGCTGCCGGACTTGAACTGCTCGACGCCGGTGTACGTCACACCGTCCGTGGCTCGTTCGATGGTGTGGTCGACGTACATCTCGACTTTATCCTGCAACGTGGCCACCGACGTAACGCCGGCGAACTCACGGCGCAGCCGATGAGCTATAAGAGGTTTGAGCATCCAGCCGAAAGCACCGGCAAAACGCGGGAAGCGGAAGTGGATGAGGATATCTAGAAACGCCTTGTCGCCGAGCAGCCGGTCCAGCACTGCCGGGACTTCGCTGTCATTGTAAGGTCGGATGGCATCGAATTCGCCCATCATGCTCTCTTGTTAGAAACGGCTAGGGTAAGTAAAGGTTTTGATCGAAATCCAACGGGGTACGGTCTGAAAAGTTAGCCAGACAAAAATAGCCCTGCAAATAGACCGGCGATTATACGCACAAGTCACCTGGGAGACCGCGATGCTGGAAACCGAGCGCTACGAATGTCCGTATTGTGGTGAAGAGGCTGAGGCCGTTCTGGACTTGTCCGGGGGCGATCAGACCTATATCGAAGACTGTCCGGTGTGTTGTCGCCCCATCACGTTTGTTCTGCAGACTGACGGTCAGGAATGGTTGCTCGAAGTTCACAGCGAAAACGAATGAAAGGGGCACCCCATGCAGCGAATCTACGAGCCGGAAAACCTCATGGAAGGTGAGTTGCTGCAAAGCATGTTGGCCAGTGAGGGCATTGAAGCGCATCTGGTGGGGCGCGATTTGCTCGGTGGCAGCGGCGAATTGCCGATCTTTGGACTGCTGGGCTTGTCAGTCGATAACGACGAGGCCGAGTACGCCCGGGAGTTGATCACCGCGTACAATGCCGCGCTGCCACTGCCCGGCGATGAACCGGAGAGTTTTCCCGGCACGCTGGTCTGTTAGGCTGACGTTCGTTTATCAAGAGTCGTGTTGCCCCATGTGTGGACGTTATGCCCTGTTTCGCTGGAACCCCGCCTTCGCGGCCCTGCCTGGCTTCCCCGCCGATCAGCAGGCCCAGTGGAATATTTCTCCCAACGATTCGGTGCTGATGCTGCGAGCCGGCGTTGACGGTCAGCGTGAGCTGGCCCGCGCGCGTTGGGGTTTGACGCCGCCGTGGCTGACCGATTTGTCCCGCACGCCAGCCCATGCCCGGGCCGAAACCGTTGCCGAACAACCGATGTTTCGCCAGGCCCTGCGCGAACGCCGTTGCCTGCTGCCGGCCAACGGTTTTTACGAATGGCGCGGCACGACCCGCAAGCGCCCGTATTGGCTGACCCCGGGGGAGGGCTCGACGCTGTTCTTTGCGGCGATTTGGGAAGCGTATCCAGTGCAAGAGCAGGTGTGGCTGAGTACGGCGGTGATCACTCAGCCGGCGGCGAGTCAGCGCCGGCCGTTGATACTCGATGCGGCGGGGCAGGAGGCGTGGCTTAATCCCGAGACTCCGCTGCATGCCTTGCAAGCGTTGCTCGCCAGTGAGCCCGCGGCGTTGCGCGAGCGGGTGTTGGCGAATCTGGTGAATGATCCGAAGCTCAATGGGCCGGAGTGTTTGACCCCCGGCTGATGAGTTGTCTGGGCTGGCCCCATCGCGAGCAAGCTCGCTCCCACAGGTTTTGTGAACGCCGCAAATCCCTGTGGGAGCGAGCTTGCTCGCGATAAGGTCCGCAGGACCTTCCAGCTATTTTTAAACCTTGAACTGATTGATCAACCGCCGCTGCTGCTCAGCCAGCTTGGTCAGGTCCGCACTCGCCGCACTCGATTCATCCGCTCCGCCCGCCACTTCATTGGCCACTTGCCCGATGTTGATCACGTTCCGATTAATGTCATCAGCCACCGCACTCTGTTCCTCAGCCGCACTGGCAATCTGCGTGTTCATGTCGTTGATCACCGACACCGCCTGAGTAATCGTCTCCAGTGCCTCGGCCGCTTTCGCCGCGTGCTGCACGCTTTCGTCGGTACGGTTCTGACTGTCCTCCATCACCCGCACCACATCGCGCGTGCCTTGTTGCAGCTGCTGAATCATGGTCTGGATTTCTTCAGTGGCTTTCTGAGTCTTCTGTGCCAGGTTGCGCACTTCATCGGCTACCACCGCAAAACCGCGTCCCTGTTCGCCGGCGCGGGCCGCTTCGATGGCGGCGTTCAAGGCCAGCAGGTTGGTCTGCTCGGCAATCCCGCGAATCGCCGTCAGGATCGCATTGATGTTCTCGCTGTCCTTGGCCAAGGTTTGCACCACGCCGACAGCCTTACCGATTTCTATCGCCAGTACGCCAATGGAGTTCGACGTATCGCGCACGATTTGCATGCCCTGCGCCGCTGCCTGATCGGCATGGCTGGCGGCTTGCGCAGCCTGGGTCGCGTTGCGCGCCACGTCCTGGGCGGTCGCTGTCATTTCATGCACCGCCGTGGCCACCTGATCGATCTCGGCCATTTGCTTGTGCACGCCGATGTTGGTGCGGATGGCGATGTCGGCGGTGTGTTCCGACGAGTCGCTGACGCTCTGCACCGAAGTCACCACTTGGGTGATCATCACCTGCAACTTGGCCAGGAAGGTGTTGAAGCCTTTGGCGATTGAGCCCAGTTCGTCGGCGCGGTCGCTGGTCAGGCGGCGAGTCAGGTCGCCTTCGCCCTGAGCGATGTCGTCGAGCATCGCGACCATCTGCTTCAGCGGCCGGGCAATGCCGTGGCCCACCAGCCAGATCACCAGCAAGCCGACACCGGCAATCAACAAGCCGACCATGGCCATGCCGAAGGTGTCGGACTTGCGCTGGGCGTCCAGATCGCCCTGAAGTTTTTGCAGATCGGCCATCACTGCGTTCAGCGGCAATTGCAGCATGAGGGTCCAGCGAGCGTCGGTCTGGCCAATACCGAACGGCAGGTACAACTCGATCCGGCCCAGGGCCTTGTCGACGGTGTAGGTGACTTCGCCGCGCTTGAGATTGGCCATGTTGGCGATCTGCTGGCTGTCGAGGATGTCGCTGACTTTCTCGCCGAATTTGCTCGGATCCTTGGTGTAGGCAACGATCCGGCTGTTGCCGCCAATCAGGGCCATTTCGCCAGCGCCGCTGTACAACTTCTGATTCGCGCCGAGGAGCATTTCCTGGATGAAGTTCACCGACAGGTCGGCGCCGACGATGCCTTGAAAGGCGCCGTTGAGCATGATCGGTTCTATAAAGGAGGCGAGCATGACGATCTTGTCGCCGACCTTGTAGGGCGCCGGATCGATCACGCAGGATTTTTTGGTTTCTTTCGAGCACAGGTAGTACTCGCTGGCGCGAACGCCGGTGGACAGGGTTTTCTGGTCGTCGACGTCCACCAGTTTGTCCAGGCCCAGGCTGCCGTCTTCGTTGCGGAACCACCACGGCAGGAAGCGACCGTTGCTGGCGTCGATGCCGACCACCTGGGTGTCGACGTAGGCCGCATCGTTGTGATCGAGGGCGTTTTTTTCCCAGCCGATGTAGGTGCCGAGAATTTTCGGGTTCTTGGTGACGTTTTCCTTGATCAGGCTGATCAATTGCTCACGGCTCAGGTTTAACTGTGGCTGGCCATCGGCACCCGGTGTGCCGATCAATGCGTTGACTCGCACCAGTCCGCCGGCAATCAGTAGTGGCGCTTCGAGCTCGCGCTGGATCTGGCTGACCTGGGTTTGCGCCAGTGACGTCAGGCGCTGTTCGATGACTTGCTCGAATTGTGCCTGGGTCCGCTGCTGGACCATGTCTTGTGTCCGTGCGCCGGAAAACAACGCGTACAGCACCAGGGCTGCCACGACACTAAGAACGATGGCGCCGGCGAGGGCCGCCACGGAAAACTGGATCGACTTGAATTTCATGGGTGCTCCGCACGCAAGAGGACGTCTGCGGTGCTGTATCGGCGGGGTGTCGATGGCCATGAGCGGGGTTTGGCGAATTGGCTGTTTTGGAATGTTTGATGTCGTAAATGAATTAGTGTGTGCTACACGTCCGTTGTATCTGGCGTCGATACAATTCCACGCCTAGGATACGCCGCATGTTTTCAGGGAGATTTTTGATGAGTAAGACATTGGTTTTGTGTGCATTGAGCGCAGGTTTGCTGCTCGCCGGTTGTCAGTCGGTCAACACCACCAGTGGTGGCGCGGTGGGCGTTGAGCGTAAACAGTACATGTTCAGCATGCTCTCGACTGACGAGGTCAACCAGATGTACGCCCAGTCCTATCAAAAGACTGTCGGCGAGGCGAACACCAAAGGCGTGCTGGACAAGACCAGTAACGAGGCCAAACGTGTCCAGGTCATTGCCGACCGGCTGATTGCCCAGGCGCCGGTTTTCCGTCCGGATTCGGCCCAATGGAAGTGGGAAGTCAACCTGATCAAGAGCGACGAACTCAACGCCAACTGCGGGCCTGGCGGCAAGATCATTTTCTACACGGGGCTGATCGACAGCCTGCAACTCACCGACGATGAAATCGCCGCGATCATAGGTCACGAAATCGCCCACGCCCTGCGCGAGCATGGTCGTGAAGCGATGTCCAAGGCTTACGGCATCGAAATGGCCAAGCAAGGCGCCGGTGCCTTGTTCGGTCTGGGTCAGGACAGCCTGGCGTTGGCGGATACCGTGGCCAACTACGGCATGACCTTGCCCAACAGTCGCGCCAATGAAAACGAGGCGGACCTGATCGGCCTGGAGCTGGCCGCTCGCGCCGGTTACAACCCAAACGCCGCGATCACCCTGTGGAACAAGATGACCAAGGCCTCGGAAGGTTCGCCGCCGGAGTTCATGAGCACTCACCCGGCGTCGTCGAGTCGTATTGCTTCGTTGCAGGCGGCGATTCCGAAAGTCATGCCGTTGTACGAGAAAGCCAAGAAGTCCTGACAGTCATGTATTGAGGCTTCCGGCCTCATCGCGAGCAAGCTCGCTCCCACATTGGTTTTGTGATCGACACTGACCCCTGTGGGAGCGAGCTTGCTCGCGATGAACGATGACGCGGAGTCACTGACTTACCGCGTCAAACCCACCCGCTGCTCTGCATCGCCTTGTACACCGCGACAATGGCGAGGATGAAGAACGCCGACGCCGCCAGGCGACGGATCAGGGTGAGCGGCAATTTATCCGCGGCAAAGTTACCCGCCAAAACCACCGGCACGTTGGCAATCAACATCCCGACGGTGGTGCCGATGATCACCAGCCACAGTTCCGGGTATTGCGCCGCGAGCATCACCGTGGCGACTTGAGTCTTGTCGCCCATCTCCGCAAGGAAAAACGCGATCAACGTGGTCAGAAACGGTCCGAACTTGCGGGCGGTGCTGGCTTCGTCGTCGTCCATCTTGTCCGGCACCAGGGTCCACAATGCGGTCGCGGTGAAGCTCGCGGCGAGGATCCAGTGCAGCGTCGCATTCGAGAAGAAACTACCGACCCAGGCGCCTACCGCGCCGGCTGCAGCGTGGTTGGCCAGGGTTGCAGCGACGATACCGGCGATGATCGGCCAGGGTTTGCGAAAGCGAGCGGCGAGAATGAGCGCGAGCAGTTGCGTCTTGTCGCCGATTTCGGCCAAGGCAACGATTGCGGTGGGAACGAGAAGTGAATCCAGCATCAGGGTTTTCCTAAGGGGCGGGTCGACACGGCTATGACACGTACAGCCTTCCCGCCCCGGGTAAGGTGTTCGTGTCATAGGTCTTGTCAAACCCTGCGATCCGTCTGATGCGGACGCTTGGGTCGCATACGCCATGGTCTGTTGACCAAGTATGTTGACGTATGCCGGACGAGCATGGCGCTCGTGGGAGACTACTCCCCTAGGACGGAGCGGATTCTGCCTAGGCAAAATCCGTTAGGCAAGCACTTATTTATCAGCCGCGTTTGGCCCGATAGATTCTGAAACCCTGTCCCTCGGCCTTGATTGCACACACGCCGAGGTGCTCTTCGATCAGCGGTTGGTACTTCAGGAAGCTGTTGGCTACCAAGCGCAGTTCGCCGCCGTTTTTCAGATGTTTGGCTGCTTTTCGCAGCAAGTTCTCGGTAGCGAAGTAGTCGGTGTGAACCCCGACATGGAACGGTGGGTTGCTCAAAATCGCACTCAAACCCATCGGTGCTGCGTCGATGCCGTCACCGGTAATCACATCAGCTTCCAGACCGTTGGCAGCCAATGTCATTTGACTACTGGCAGCCGCAAACGCATCCACATCAAGCAAGGTGACCTGGTTGTGTGGATAACGGCGTTTCACCGCTGCTCCCAACACACCGGCACCGCAACCGAAGTCCAGCAAATGGCCGCTCGGCAATTTGTCCAGATGCTCCAGCAACAGTGCGCTGCCGCGATCCAGTCGACCGTGGCTGAACACGCCCGGCAGGCTGATGACTTTTAGCGGACCTTCGGCCAGCGGCAACTCGTAAGTCTGGGCCAGGCTTTCCAGCGACTTGGCTTCTGGCGCCGTGGCCACGGTAACCAGCCAGAGTTGGCAATGCCGCGCGCTGTCGAGCTTGCGCGGTTTGCCGAAGGGGTTCAGCTGTTTGGCCGCGCCTTCGATGCCGCTGCGTTTTTCACCCACCAGATACAGTTCACGACCGGCCAGTCTGGAGGCGAGGGCGTTGAGGATGTAGTCGGTCAGGTCCTTGGACTTGGGCAGAAACACCACGGCGGTGTCGAACGCGCGCTCCGGTGCATTCACACCGAAATGGCTGCGCTCGGCGAAGCGGGCATCCAGCGCTGCTTGATCGCCGGCATGCCAGCACCAGCCATGAGCGTCGGGCAGACGGCCTAGCAGGTCATCGGCGGGCAAACCGGCCAGCAGCACCGAACCCTGGAATAACTCGGCCTGACGAAGCAGTACTTCACTGCGCGGATCCATACTCTGCTCCTGTAAAAAAGTGCCGCAGTCTATCAACTGACGACCCGCAGTGCTTTACCGCTGAAGTATCCCTGCGCGTTTTCGGTCAACTGGCCCACGATCCGCTGGCGTGCCTCGCGACTGCCCCAGGCGTTGTGCGGGGTGACAATCAACCGTGGAATGTCATGGGCCAGCAGCGGATTGCCAGCGGTCGGCGGCTCGACGCTCAACACGTCGGTGGCCGCGCCACCCAGGTGACCGTTGCGCAAGGCATCGGCCAGGGCCTGTTCGTCGATCAGGCCGCCGCGTGCGGTGTTGACCACGAACGCACCGGGTTTCATCGAGGCCAACTCACGGGCTCCGATGAAGTGGCGGGTGTGTTCGTTGAGCGGGCAATGCAGGGTCAGCGCGTCGATCTGCGGCAGCAGCTCATCCAGTGGCAAACGATCCGGCCGGGCAGGGCGCCCGGGAATCTGACCGAGCAGTACGCGCATGCCAAAGGCTTCGGCCAGTCGTGCGACCGCGCCGCCCAGTTCGCCGTGACCGAGCAGGCCGAGGGTTTTGCCTTCCAGTTCGACAATCGGGTAATCCAGCAGACAGAACTGTTTCGCCTGCTGCCAGCGACCTTCGCCCACAGCCTTTTGATAATCGGCCAGGCGCGTTGCCAGGTTGAGCAGCAACATGATCGTGTGCTGCGCCACCGACGGCGTACCGTAACCCTGGCAATTGCACACGGTGATCCCGTGGGCGCGGGCGGCGGCGAGGTCGACGTTGTTGGTGCCGGTGGCCGTGATCAGGATCAGCTTCAGCTCGGGGCTGGCAGCGATGGCGGCGGCGTCGATCAGGATCTTGTTGCTGATGGCAACGGTGGCGCCCTTGAGGCGTTCGATCACCTGGTCCGGCGTGGTCTGGGCGAAAAGCTGTAAGTCGCTGAAACACTCTTGCAGCGGGCTGAGGTCGAGGTCGCCCAGGTCCAGGGACGGGTGGTCGAGGAAAACGGCGCGGTGAGTGTTCGTCATCAACTGTACCTTTTGTGCAATGAACTGAAGGCGTACTCTGCCGAGCCTACCAGATGAAACAAACAGTTACGCTTGGCCAAAAGGAAACCCCATGTACTGGACAGAGTTTTTGACCGTCGCCCTGATTCACTTGCTGGCCGTGGCCAGCCCCGGCCCGGACTTTGCGGTGGTGGTGCGTGAGAGCGTGACCCATGGTCGTCGCGCGGGCACCTGGACGGCGCTGGGTGTCGGCACGGCCATTTTCCTGCACGTTGGCTATTCGTTGCTCGGCATTGGCCTGATCGTGTCCCAGTCGATCGTGTTGTTTAATGCCCTGAAATGGGCGGCCGCCGCATACTTGCTGTACATCGGCTTCAAGGCCCTGCGAGCACAGCCGGCCCAACCTGCGGCTGACGATCTGCACAAGGAAGCGGGCGAGCGCACTGCTCGCGGCGCCTTCACGTCGGGTTTCGTGACCAACGGCCTGAACCCGAAAGCGACGCTGTTCTTCCTCTCACTGTTCACCGTGGTGATCAACCCGCACACGCCGCTGACGGTACAGGCGGGCTACGGCCTCTACCTCGCAGTGGCCACCGCGGTGTGGTTCTGCCTGGTGGCGATGCTGTTCAGCCAGCAGCGCGTGCGCGCAGGTTTTGCCCGGATGGGGCACTGGTTCGATCGGACGATGGGCGCGGTACTGATCGCCATCGGTGTGAAACTCGCGTTTACCGAGATGCATTGATCGCGCTACGCGTCATGGAAATGAAATACCAGCAGGTGCTGGCGCAACGCTAGCATTTGCACGACTTTGCAAATCATTCCTTTGGCTGATTTGGCTGGCGTCCAAGGGCACTAAAGTGCTTACTTTCAGCCACGACCGTGCAGTCAGAAAAGGGACTCTTATGTTGCAGACTCGCGTTATCCCTCCAGCCGAAGGCGCTTACCAGTATCCGCTGCTGATTAAACGGCTGCTGATGTCCGGCGCTCGTTATGAAAAAACCCGCGAGATCATTTACCGCGACCAGTTGCGCTACAGCTATCCGACCCTGATCGAACGGGTCGCCAGGCTGGCCAACGTGCTGACGGCGGCCGGCGTCAAGGCCGGGGATACCGTGGCGGTGATGGACTGGGACAGCCATCGTTATCTGGAATGCATGTTCGCCATCCCGATGATCGGCGCGGTGATCCACACCATCAACGTGCGCCTGTCGCCGGAACAGATCCTCTACACCATGAACCACGCCGAGGACCGCTTTGTGCTGGTCAACAGCGAGTTCGTCGGGTTGTACCAGGCCATTGCCGGGCACCTGACCACGGTAGAGAAAACCCTGCTGCTGACCGACCTGCCGGAAAAAACCGCCGACCTGCCGAACCTCATCGGCGAGTATGAGCAGTTGCTGGCGGCGGCGAGCACGCAGTACGACTTCCAGGACTTCGACGAAAACTCGGTCGCGACCACGTTCTACACCACCGGCACCACCGGTAATCCCAAAGGTGTGTACTTCACCCATCGGCAGCTGGTGCTGCACACCATGGGTGTGTCGACCATCATGGGCGCCATCGACAGCGTGCGGTTGCTGGGCACCAACGACGTGTACATGCCGATCACCCCGATGTTCCATGTGCACGCCTGGGGCCTGCCGTATGTGGCGACCATGCTCGGGCTCAAGCAGGTCTATCCCGGTCGCTATGACCCTGAGTACCTGGTGGAGCTGTGGCGCAAGGAGAAGGTCACCTTTTCCCATTGCGTGCCGACCATCCTGCAAATGGTCCTCAATTCAAAAGCGGCGCAAGGCACGGATTTCGGTGGCTGGAAAATCGTCATCGGCGGCAGTGCACTGAACCGTGCGCTTTACGACGCGGCCAAGGCCAAGGGCATTCAGCTGACCGCCGCTTATGGCATGTCGGAAACCGGGCCGTTGGTGTCGTGTGCACACCTCAACGATGAGCTGATGGCCGGCACCGAAGACGAACGCACCACTTACCGGATCAAGGCCGGTGTGCCGGGGCCATTGGTGGAGGCGGCGATCGTCGACACCGACGGCAACTTCCTGCCCGCCGATGGCGAGACCCAGGGCGAACTGGTGCTGCGTGCACCGTGGCTCACCGAGGGCTATTTCAACGAACCGCAAAAGGGCGCCGAGCTCTGGGCCGGGGGCTGGCTGCACACCGGTGACGTAGCGACCCTGGACAGCATGGGTGTGATCGACATCCGCGACCGGATCAAGGACGTGATCAAGACCGGCGGCGAGTGGATCTCCTCCCTGGACCTTGAAGACTTGATCAGCCGCCACCCTGCGGTACGCGAAGTAGCAGTGGTGGGCATCGCCGATCCGCAGTGGGGCGAACGTCCGTTCGCACTGCTGGTGGTCCGCGAAGGCCATGAGATCGGGGCCAAAGAACTGAAGGAACACCTCAAGCCGTTCGTGGAACTGGGGCACCTGAGCAAGTGGGCCATCCCGAGCCAGATCGCCCTTGTTACTGAAATTCCCAAGACCAGTGTCGGCAAACTCGACAAGAAGCGCATTCGCGTCGACATCACCGAATGGCAAGCCAACAACAGCACCTTCCTCTCGACGCTTTAAGCGTCACCCGGCGTGCCCAAAAGGGCACGCCAGCCCCACCAAGCAAGCGCTTGGCTTGTCAAATCTGAAATTTCAGCCATTCTTGCCGTGCCGACGGGCGTCGGCTTGGCAAAGGACTGTTCCAGAGTGGCTAGCAGCTGCAAATCACACTTTAGAGGGATCAAGCAGTACTACCTGCTGGCTATAGTCCGCTCACGGATTTTTAAGAACGGAGCAAACGCACACACCGGGGCGATGCAACTTTGGAATGACTTAGGGACATCTTGGCTCCCAGTCATCCACAGCGTTTTTAGAAGTGCTAACTGCCATAACAATAATGCACATGGAGTAGCGTCGATGACATCAGTAAACCAGTTCTGGCGCCGGGCAAAACTGCCCCTGGCGGTCAGTCTTGCCTCTACGCTCGCCGGGCCAGCATTCGGCGTCAGTTTCAACGTTGGTGAAATCGAAGGTCAGTTCGACTCGTCCCTGTCGGTCGGTGCCAGTTGGTCTACTGAAAGTGCCAACAAGAACCTCATCGGCGTCAACAACGGCGGCCGTGGCCTGTCCCAGACTTCCGACGACGGTCACCTGAACTTCAAGAGCGGCGAAACGTTCTCCAAGATCTTCAAGGGCATCCATGACCTCGAATTGAAATATGGCGATACCGGCGTTTTCGTCCGTGGCAAATACTGGTACGACTTTGAACTCAAGGACGAAAGCCGTCCGTTCAAAGACATCAGCGACAGCAACCGCAAGGAAGGCGCCAAGTCCTCCGGCGGCCAGATCCTCGACGCCTTCGTCTACCACAACTATTCCGTTGCCGATCAGCCGGGCTCCGTGCGTCTGGGCAAGCAAGTAGTGAGTTGGGGCGAAAGTACCTTCATCGGCGGCGGTATCAACTCGATCAACCCGATCGACGTGTCTGCGTTCCGTCGTCCAGGTGCCGAGATCAAGGAAGGCCTGATCCCGGTCAACATGTTCTACGTGTCCCAGAGCCTCACCGAGAACCTCTCGACCGAAGCCTTCTACCAGCTCGAATGGGACCAGACCGTTACCGACAACTGCGGCACCTTCTTCTCGCAACCGGATGTGATTTCGGATGGCTGCGACAACAACCTGGCCGTACTGCGCACCCGTAACGGACTCAACAGCGCACTGACGGCTGCGGGGCTGCCGGCTTCGTTGCGTAATGCCAGCATCAACACCCTGGCTGCCAGGGGCGTGACCTGGGGTGACCCGGATGAAGGCGTCATCGTTCGTCGCGGTCCGGATCGCGATGCCCGTGACAGCGGTCAATTTGGCGTGTCCTTCAAATACATGTTCGATCCGCTGGACACCGAGTTCGGCGCCTACTTCATGAACTACCACAGCCGTGCGCCGATTTTCAGCGGCAAAGGTGCTCCGGCGAGCGCTTACAGCGCGGCGGGCCTGGTGGGCTCGCTGGTGGCCAGGGGTGTTCCACTCGCTGTCGCGCGTAACCTGGCACCGACCTTGTTGCCATTGAATGTGGCCGGTAACTCCAGCTACTACGTCGAGTACCCTGAAGATATTCGCCTGTATGGCTTGAGCTTCTCTACCACGTTACCCACAGGTACTGCGTGGAGTGGTGAAGTCAGCTACCGGCCGAATGCTCCGGTTCAGCTCAACACCACCGACATTCTCTTTTCCGGTCTGACACCTCTGAACCCTAACGTTTCCGTACTCCAGGGCACGCCAGGGGAGGATCAGAAAGGCTATCGTCGCAAGGAAGTGACCCAGCTCCAGACGACCCTGACTCACTTCTTCGACCAGGTGATGGGTGCCGAGCGACTGACCCTGGTGGGCGAGGTCGGCTTTACTCACGTGGGTGGTCTGGAAAGCACTAACAAAGCGCGTTACGGCCGTGACCCGAGCTACGGCCCGGGCCCGTTGCCAGGTGGGCAGTGCCAGACATTGAACAGCGGCACCCTGGCCGGCGGACCACAAAACAACGTGAGTCGCTACTGTGAAAACGACGGGTTCACCACTGCAAACTCCTGGGGTTACCGCGGTCGTGCCATCTGGGAATACAACGACGTATTCGCCGGTGTAAACCTCAAGCCGAACGTGGCCTGGTCCCATGACGTGGAAGGCTACTCGCCTGGCCCTGGCGGCAACTTCGAGGAAGGTCGCAAAGCGGTGAGCCTGGGCGTCGATGCCGAGTACCAGAACACCTACACCGCGAGCCTGGCTTACACCAACTTCTTTGATGGCAAGTACACCACCGTCGATGACCGCGACTTCGTTGCGCTCAGCCTCGGCGTGAACTTCTAAGCACTGCATTATCAGGACGAACACACCTATGAAAATAACAAAGAGTCTGTTCCACGTCGGTGTTCTGGGGCTTTCGCTGCTGGCGACCGGCGTCATGGCGGCGGTCCCTGCGGCCGAAGCGGACAAACTGGGCAAGAGCCTGACCCCGATGGGCGCCGAGATGGCGGGCAATGCTGACGGATCGATCCCGGCCTGGAAGCCGATGGCGAAAAACGCCGGCACCGCCGACAGCAAAGGTTTCCTGTCCGACCCGTTCGCCAGTGAAAAACCACTGTTCACCATCACCGCGCAGAACGTCGACCAGTACAAGGACAAACTCGCACCGGGCCAGTACGCGATGTTCAAGCGCTACCCGGAAACCTTCAAGATGCCGGTCTACCCGTCCCATCGCGGCGCGACCGTGCCGGATGCCGTGTTTGCCTCCATCAAGAAAAACGCCACCGCCACTAACCTGGTGTCCGGCGGCAACGGTCTGGAGAACTTCGAAACCGCCGTTCCATTCCCGATTCCGAAGACCGGCGTCGAAGTCATCTGGAACCACATCACCCGCTATCGCGGTGGCAGCGTGACTCGTCTGGTGACCCAGGCCACGCCTCAGCCGAACGGCTCGTACAGCCTGGTGTACTTCCAGGACCAGTTCGTGTTCCGCGACAAGATGAAGGACTACGATCCGGCGAACCCGGGCAACATCCTGTTCTACTTCAAGCAGAAAGTGACCGCTCCGGCACGTCTGGCCGGTGGTGTGCTGCTGGTGCACGAAACCCTCGACCAGGTGAAGGAACCACGTTCGGCGTGGGTCTACAACGCCGGTCAGCGTCGTGTTCGTCGCGCACCACAAGTGTCCTATGACGGGCCGGGTACCGCAGCCGATGGCCTGCGTACCTCCGACAACCTGGACATGTACAACGGTGCACCGGATCGTTACGACTGGAAGCTCGAAGGCAAAAAAGAGATGTACATCGCCTCCGACAGCTACAAGCTCGACTCGCCGCAACTCAAGTACGACGACATCATCAAGGCCGGTCACATCAACCAGGACCTGACTCGTTACGAGCTGCGCCGGGTCTGGCATGTGGTGGCTACCTTGAAGGAAGGTCAGCGCCACATCTATGCCAAGCGTGACTTCTACATCGACGAAGACACCTGGCAAGCGGCCGTGATCGACCACTACGACGGTCGTAATCAACTGTGGCGTGTGGCGGAAGCTCACTCCCAGAATTACTACAACGTTCAAGTGCCGTGGTACACCCTGGAAACCTTGTACGACCTGCAATCGGGCCGCTACCTGGCACTGGGCATGAAGAACGAAGAGAAATCGGCGTATGACTTCGGCTTCACCGCCACCACCAGCGACTTCACTCCGGCGGCTCTGCGCCAGGATGGTGTTCGCTAAGCTGCCCTGAACAGAGGCCGCATCCTCGAGAAACGCCCCGACTGGTTCGGGGCGTTTTTTTTGTCCGGGATTTGGCCAATGGATTTTCGGTGCCTGTGATGGCCTCTTCGCGAGCAAGCCCGCTCCCACATTTGATCTCCAGTGTTCACAGATGTTATGCCCACCGAAGATCAAATGTGGGAGCGGGCTTGCTCGCGAAGGGTGCGACACGGGTTGTCAGAAAACTCCTTCTGCAGACCGGCAACTTCTGCTTGTATTCTTTTTGTAGCCATTTGTAGCAATAACCTTCATTCCCTCTTCGTTTACCGCTAGGCTGCGGACATCTGCAACGCCGCCAACCGCCATTCAAACAAGAGCCGGCCATGACTGATCTGTCCCCACACCCGGGCCCTGCAAACGTTGCCGTCGCGGCACTGGACGGGCGTTTTTTTCGGCCTCCGTTGCCCGACGGCCATGTGCTGCGGCCTCGTCTGTGCGAGCGCCTGAGTGCGGGTCTCGGTGGCAGGCTTTTGCTGGTCAGCGCACCGGCGGGGTTTGGCAAGAGTTCGTTGGCGGTTGAGTTCTGCCAGGGCTTGCCGGCTCACTGGCAAAGTCTGTGGCTGGGGTTGAGTCCGCGAGACAGCGATCCCGGTCGTTTTCTCGAGCGGTTGCTCGAAGGCCTGCAGGACTTTTTTCCGCAACTGGGCAGCAAGTCCCTGGGCCTGCTGAAAATGCGCCAGCGGCATCAACCGTTTGCCTTTGAAGAATGGCTGGACGGTTTGCTCGATGAGTTGGCCGTGCACCTGTCTACGAGTACGCCCCTGCTGTTGGTGCTGGATGACTACCATCTGGCGCAGGGTCCGGTTCTCGATCGCTGCCTGCAATTTTTCCTCAATCACCTGCCTGACGGCTTGCTGGTCATGGTCACCAGTCGGCAGCGGCCGGACTGGCATCTGGCGCGCCTGCGGCTGTCGCGGCAACTGCTCGAGTTGAATGAACAGGATTTGCGCCTGACTCACGATGAAGCCCTGACCCTGCTTGATCGGCACAGCAGTTCCTTGCGCGGCGAAGCGCTGGAGAGTCTCATCCAGCGCAGCGAAGGTTGGGTTGCCGGACTGCGTTTCTGGCTGTTGGCAGCGTCTGAAGCGGGCGCCCAGGGTGCTTTTCCGCAGGCCTTGCATGGCGGGGAAGGGCTGATCCGCGATTATCTGCTGGAAGAAGTCATCGATTGTCTGCCCGCCGAGGTGCAGTCATTCCTTTACGACACCGCACCTCAGGAACGCTTTTGCAGTGAACTGTGCGACGCCGTTCGCGAAGCCCATGACAGTGCCGAGATCCTGCGTTTTCTGCTGGCCCATCAGGTGTTCCTGGTGCCACTGGATGAAAACGGTCACTGGTATCGCTACCACCATTTGTTTTCCGACCTGTTGCGCACCCGGCCTACCGCGCAAGCGATGGTGCCGGCGGCCAGCCTGCACCTGCGCGCCTGTCGCTGGTTCAATGCCCAGGGGCTGCTCGATGAAGCGGTTGAGCAGGCGTTGCGTGCCGGGCACCTGGACGTCGCGGCGAACCTGGTGCAGAACCTGTCCGAAGAACAACTGCTGGCCGAACAGAACGTCGGCATGTTGCTGCGCTGGAAAATGGACTTGCCCGACAGCCTGCTGATCAGCACACCACGGCTGATCGTGCTGTACAGCTGGGCGTTGGGGCTGGCCTGTCAGCTGGACGCCGCCGAGGAGCTGGCCAGTCATTTGAGCCGCTTCCTGCCGGCCCCGTCGGCCACTGCGCAAAAATCCATGCTGGCGCAATGGCTGGCCCTGAGCGGGATCATCGCTCGCGGGCGCGGCAATCGTGAGCTGACGCTGCTCTATTGCACCGAAGCGCAGGAGAGCCTGCCCGCCAAACGCTACGGTCAGCGCCTGATGTGCCTCTCGACCCTGTCCAACCTGGCCATTGCCGACGGCGACTTGTGGCGTGCACGCGGGTTGAACCGTGAGTCTCTGGAGTTGGCGCAACGGGTCGGCAACCCGCTATTCGAAGCGCTGGCTCATTACGACCGCGCTCGTGTGCTGCAGGCGCGAGGGGAAATCCTTCGTGCGCTGGATGAGGTGCGCCAGGGGCTGCAACGCCTGCAAGGGTTATCCCCGCAACGGCTGTATGCCGTCCGCGCCCGACTGACTTTGTACGAAGGTTTTTTGTTAGCCCTGCGCTTGCAGCCCCAAGCCGCACGGGCACGCTTGCAAGCCGGTTTGAATGAAGCACGCGCCTGTCGTGATATCAGCGTATTGATCGGTCACTGCGTGATCGCCAGGCTTGAGGGCAGCAGCGGCGAATACGCCAAAGCCTTCGCCGAACTCGCCGAAGCCGAGCGCCTGATGCACATCTGGGACGTGCCACCGATCTACTACCTGGCGATGATCACCCTGGTCAAATGCGAACTCTGGCTGGCTCAGGGGCGAACCGATCTGGCCGAAGCCTGGCTCGCTCGCTTGGGGCAGACCTATAACGGCGAACACGCAGCAGCCCCTCCGGAATTTCATCCGCAACTGCCGCTGCATATCGAGTTGCAGCAAGCCTTGCTGGAGGTCATTCAGGGACAGCCGATGCTGGCCGAAGGACGATTGAACGCGTTGCTTGAGCATGGGCAGCAAACCGGCAGGCAGCTGCTCAGCGTGATGGCGCTGACTCAGAAAGTGACGTTATTGCTGGGGTGCGGACGCGAACCCGAGGCCCGCAAGGCACTGAGTCAGGCGCTGGAAGCGGCGGCCGGTGGAGTGCTGCAGCCGTTTGACAGGTTGTTGGCTGAACATCCGGACTGGCTGCGTAGCCAACTTCAACTCGGTGTGCCGACGCCCGTTTCACAGAGTCTTTCAGAACAACTTCCGACAGTCGCAGCCCGTCCCACAGTGGAGTCATCCGCCGCAGCGGAACAACTCAGTACGCGGGAAATGGCTGTCCTGCGACTGATCGCCCAGGGGTGTTCAAATCAGGAAATCAGCGATCAGCTGTTTATCTCGCTGCACACGGTGAAAACCCATGCCAGCCATATCAACAGCAAGCTTGGGGTGGAGCGGCGAACGCAAGCGGTCGCCAGGGCGAAAGACTTGGGTGTATTGCAGTAATCGCCGTTTGAAGACCTCTGAAACAAGTTGGGCCTTGCGATCAGAGGTTTTCGGTCATTTCTCCTCTGAGACAGTCACTCCGGATGTCTGCCCCACGTCGATGGAGTGCTTCAGGATCGACAGTAAGCCTATGGAGCAGTCATCTTCGGTTTGACTGGCAATGGACTGTTGCAAGTTGTCACCCAACACGTCCCTCATTTTTTTTCTGGGCAACGTTGCATTCCACTCCAGCAGCTTTTGGATCGCCGGGGCGGGGACGCCGCTGGATTTGTCATAGAGACTTTGCGCGGTGCCGTCGCTCATGATCGCGAAGCCAGTCGTGGCTTCGATTTGCCCACGGTACAACCTGAGCCGCGACGCCGCTTTATGGTCAGTCAGCAACGGGACGGTACTGGCCGACTCACCATTTTCCGGATGAGAAAGGGCCAGAAGTTGACCGCCCGCATCAACGCTTGCGATGACGCCATCGCCCAAGTGACCTGCGAGGTAGCGGCCTTGTGAGTAAGCGACAAACGACAAGGTACAGGCCAGGTCGTTGATATCGCCGCCAAGTTTTGCAGCTTTGCGTCTGAACGCGTCCAGGCAGCGATTAACCAGGCGCTGGGCTGCCTTCGCGTTGTGTTTGTCCATGTTTTGCCAGAGGCTTTCAAAGTTTTTGCAAACAAAAGCCAGGGTCGCCGTGACCGCTACTTGGGCGCCGATATCGGATCTGGCTCTGGAGCCAGCCCCAACCGCCAATGAAATGCAGGTCACCTCGTTGGACTCCCTGGCCGCGACATAGTCCTGGCAAGGCGTTTGAGTGCTGAGGTGCTCGCGTCCTGCCACATACGCGCAGGCCGTTTTACAGCTGAAGTCTTCCGGATTCTCAGGCATGGTTCAGACCTGCGCCCAGGCTTCGATACCTTTACTGTCCTGACGAAGGAGATAGTCTTCTTGCATGGAATTATCCTTTTGGGCTGAGCGTTACAAAAAACGCTTCAAGAGTCGTTTGAACCAGACATTGGCTTCCTGCCGTCTTGTTTCAATTTAGGCGCGGCGCGAGGATAACCTATCAATTTTGCGGATCATAACCGCAGTACCCAGCCCTGGCACCAGGATTAAACGCATGCAAACCCCGAATACAGCCCTCATCCGAGAAACCTTCCCCGTCGGCCCTTTGCAGTGCAACTGCACGATCATCGGCGACCCGATCACCAAAAAGGCCATCGTGGTGGATCCGGGCGGTAATCATGAACTGATCCTCGCGCGGCTCGACGCGCTGGGCCTGAAGGTGGTCAGCATCATTCATACCCATGCGCACCTCGATCACTTCCTGGCGTCCGGTCAGTTGAAGGAGAAAACCGGCGCAACCCTGCATCTGCATAAAGAAGATCAATTTTTGTGGGACAACCTGGAGATGCAGTGCCAGATGTTCGGTGTCCCTTATACGCCGGTGCCGCCGCCGGATCGCTGGTTGGCCGATGATGAAGAACTGGCCTGCGGTTGCGGCGTGGCGTTGCATACGCCGGGTCATACGCCGGGTCATACGCCGGGTTCCATGAGCTTTTGGTTTTCAGAGGCTAAGCTGCTGATTGCCGGTGACACGCTGTTTCGTCGAGGGGTAGGGCGCACGGATTTGTGGGGTGGCGATCAGGCGACCATCGTGCGGTCGATCAAGCAGCGGCTGTATACCCTCGACGAAGAGGCGACGGTGGTGACCGGGCATGGTCCGGACACACGTCTGGGCGATGAAATGCGCGAGAACCCTTTTGTGCGGGCGTGATATCTAACGTTGTGAGGGGCGTGGCGGAATTATTTTCATCCGCAATGATCCAACGCCCGCAAAGGTTTAATGCCTTAGTCCGTTGCACCACAGAATGCAAAAAGTAGGAGCTCTTCATGTTCACCAAGCAGCGTTTGATTATTGTCGCTACGGCTGTGGCCTTGCTGTCTGGCTGCGCCACGCCTAACCCTTACGACAACCAGGGCCAGGCCGACAGTGGTTCCACGGGCATGAGCAAAACCGCTAAATACGGTGGCCTCGGCGCTTTGGCCGGTGCTCTGGCCGGTGCTGCCATCAGTCACGATAACCGTGGCAAGGGCGCGCTGATTGGCGCTGCGGTGGTGGGTGCTTCCGCTGCCGGTTACGGTTATTACGCCGACCAGCAAGAGAAAAAGCTGCGCGCCAGCATGGCCAACACCGGGGTGGAAGTGCAGCGCCAGGGTGATCAGATCAAACTGATCATGCCGGGCAACATCACCTTCGCCACTGATTCGGCGAACATCGCGTCGGGTTTCTATCAGCCGCTGAACAATCTGGCGGGCTCGCTCAAGGAGTTCAGTCAGAACCAGATCGAGATCGTCGGCTATACCGACAGCACCGGCAGCCGCCAGCACAACATGGATCTGTCCCAGCGTCGCGCCCAGAGCGTGGCGACTTACCTGACGTCGCAGGGCGTGAGCGGTGCCAACCTGTCGGCTCGCGGTGCCGGGCCGGATAACCCGATTGCCAGCAACGGTGACGTCAATGGCCGGGCGCAGAACCGCCGGGTCGAGGTCAACCTGAAGGCGATTCCGGGTCAGCAGTATGGTGGTCAGCAGCAAGGTACCGTTCAGCAGTATCCATAATCGTCTGACTGAACCCCAGGCGTAAAAAAGCCCGCCCGATCCTGAACAGATCGGGCGGGCTTTTTTTGTGTCGCCAGTTGTGGCCCCATCGCGAGCAGGCTCGCTCCCACAGTTGAAATGCGTTCCCCTGTGGGAGCGAGCCTGCTCGCGATGGGGCCAGAGCAGGCAACAAAAAAACATCAGCAATTAAAAAGCCCCCGGACAAATCACTCATCCGGGGGCTTTTTCATGTCGCGCGAAACCTGATTACTTCTTCAGGCCGTAATGCTCATCGAGCATGCCCGGCGCGTTCGGGGCTTTGGGGGCGTAGTCGCGAGGCGGCTCCTGATTGCGCGGCGGCGTCAGGCGTTCCCGTGGGGCGGTTGCCGCATCGGCGTGCAGCGCGGCCAGCAGGCGTTGGCGGGTTTGCTCGTCCAGGGCCAGGCGGTTGGCGCCCTCGGCGAGGTGATCCTGCACTTCCTGATAGCTCTGAGTCAGCTTCTTGACCAGTGTTGCAGTGCTGTTGAAGTGGGTGACCACCTCGTTCTGATAACTGTCGAAACGTTCCTGAATGTCATCCAGCTGACGTTGTGTGCTGCTAGGCGCGGCATTCGGCACCAGGCGAGCGATCAGGAAACCAATGGCGACACCCACAACCAGGGCAAGAGTCGGCAACAACCAAACTAAGAGCGAGTGTTCCACGAGTCCTTCCTCTATAAACGGCTTTGCTTTACGTTAACGGCTCGAACCTGCGCTGTATACCGCGATTCACTCGCAATAGATTGGCACAGACAATTTGCTAGACGAGTCGACCCGATTTGAGGTCACGGAGTTCCTTCCTTGCTTATGCGCGAAACCCCTGTAGTGATTGATGGCCCGGTCGGCCAACTGGAAGCACTTTACCTGGACAGTGACCAGCCCCGTGGCCTGGCGCTGATTTGCCACCCGAACCCGGTGCAGGGCGGCACCATGCTCAATAAAGTCGTCTCGACCTTGCAGCGCACTGCGCGTGACGCCGGTTTGATTACTTTGCGTTTCAACTACCGTGGCGTGGGTGCCAGTGAAGGCGCGCACGACATGGGCACCGGCGAAGTCGACGATGCCCAGGCGGTCGCCGAATGGCTGCGGGCCAAACATCCAGACTTGCCGCTGACCCTGTTCGGTTTCTCCTTCGGCGGTTTTGTTGCCGCCAGTCTCGGCGGACGTCTGGACGCGAAGGGCGAACAACTGAAACATTTGTTCATGGTCGCACCTGCTGTCATGCGTCTCGGCGATCAGGATCAACTGCCGCAACACGGCGAGCTGACCCTGATCCAGCCAGAAACCGACGAAGTCATCGACCCGCAAGCTGTCTACGACTGGTCCGAGAAACTCGAGCGCCCCCATGAGCTGCTGAAAGTGGCAGAATGCGGACACTTTTTTCATGGCAAGCTGACCGATCTCAAGGATCTGATCCTGCCGCGTCTTTCGAATTGATTGCAGTCTGACAAGCGATTACCCATGACGACTCGTACCCGTATCCTCACCGGCATCACCACCACCGGCACGCCGCACCTGGGCAACTACGCCGGCGCCATCCGCCCGGCGATCATCGCCAGCCGTGACAGCAATGCCGATTCGTTCTACTTCCTGGCCGACTACCACGCCCTGATCAAATGCGATGACCCGCTGCGCATCCAGCGCTCGCGTCTGGAAATCGCCGCGACCTGGCTGGCCGGTGGCCTGGATGTGGAGCGCGTAACGTTCTACCGCCAGTCCGACATCCCGGAAATCCCTGAGCTGACCTGGTTGCTGACCTGCGTCGCCGCCAAGGGCCTGCTCAATCGTGCCCACGCCTACAAGGCCTCGGTGGACAAGAACGTCGAAACCGGCGAAGACCCGGACGCCGGCATTACCATGGGCTTGTACAGCTATCCGGTGCTGATGGCTGCGGACATTCTGATGTTCAACGCCCACAAGGTGCCGGTTGGTCGTGACCAGATCCAGCACGTGGAAATGGCCCGTGACATCGGTCAGCGCTTCAACCATCTGTTCGGTCAGGGCAAAGAATTCTTCACCATGCCCGAGGCACTGATCGAAGAAAGCGTCGCCACGCTGCCAGGCCTCGACGGTCGCAAGATGTCGAAGAGCTACGACAACACCATTCCGTTGTTCAGCAGCGCCAAGGAAATGAAGGACGCGATTTCGCGGATCGTCACCGACTCCCGTGCGCCGGGCGAGGCGAAAGATCCGGATAACTCGCACCTGTTCACCTTGTTCCAGGCCTTCGCCACCCCGGCGCAGTCCGACGAATTCCGCAGCGAACTGTTGCAGGGCCTGGGTTGGGGCGAGGCGAAGAATCGTCTGTTCCAGTTGCTCGACAGCGAGCTGGGTGAGTCCCGCGAGCGTTATCATCAGCTGATTGAACGCCCGGCGGACCTGGAAGACATGCTGCAGCTCGGCGCCAAAAAGGCTCGCTCGGTGGCGACACCGTTCCTCCACGAACTGCGTGAAGCGGTGGGTCTGCGCTCTTTCGTCGCTCAGACTCAAGTCGCTGCCACCACCAAGAAAAAAGCCGCGAAAGCCGCTCGTTTTGTCAGTTTCCGCGAAGAAGACAGCAGCTTCCGTTTCCGTCTGCTGGCGGCCGATGGCGAGCAGCTGCTGTTGTCGCGCAACTTCGCCGACGGCAAAACAGCAGGTCAAGTGACCAAGCAGTTGCAATCGGGTCAACCGTTGGATGTGCGTAGTGAAGACCGGAGTTTCAGCGTCTGGCTGGAAGGCGAGTGCGTGGCCGACAGCCCGACGTTTGCTGACGACGTCGCTCGCGACGTCGCCATCGACACCTTGCGGGTTGCCCTGACCCCGGTTCAGGAATAATCAACGGCTCAGTCCGACCAAGGGCTGATTGCCATTCCCACGGGCCGTCGCTACAGTGACGGCCCGTTTTTGTTGCCTTGCTAACGAATTATGACGCCCCTAGAACGATATCAAGCTGATCTGAAACGCCCGGAATTCTTCCATGACGCCTCGCAGGAAACTGCGGTGCGCCACTTGCAGCGCCTGTACGACGATCTGGTCGCGGCCTCGCACAGCAAACCGAGCCTGTTTGGCAAACTGTTTGGCAAGAAAGACGCAGCACCGGTCAAGGGCCTGTACTTCTGGGGCGGCGTCGGCCGTGGCAAGACCTATCTGGTCGACACCTTCTTCGAAGCGCTGCCGTTCGAGGAAAAGGTCCGCACTCACTTTCACCGCTTCATGAAGCGCGTGCACGAAGAGATGAAGACCCTCGGCGGCGAGAAAAACCCGCTGACCATCATCGCCAAACGTTTCTCTGACGAAGCCCGGGTGATTTGTTTCGATGAGTTCTTCGTGTCCGACATCACCGACGCGATGATCCTCGGCACGCTGATGGAAGAGCTGTTCAAGAACGGCGTGACCCTGGTCGCGACGTCGAACATCGTGCCGGACGGTCTGTACAAGGACGGCCTGCAACGTGCGCGCTTCCTGCCGGCCATTGCGCTGATCAAGCAGAACACCGAGATCGTCAACGTCGACAGCGGCGTCGATTATCGTCTGCGTCACCTTGAGCAGGCGGAGCTGTTCCACTTCCCGCTGGATGATGCGTCCCACGAAAGCCTGCGCAAGAGCTTCCGTGCCCTGACGCCGGAATGCACGGCAGCCATCGAGAACGATGTGTTGATGATCGAGAACCGCGAAATCCGTGCCGTGCGCACCTGCGATGACGTGGCCTGGTTCGACTTCCGCGAACTCTGCGACGGCCCGCGCAGCCAGAACGATTACATCGAACTGGGCAAGATCTTCCACGCCGTGTTGCTCAGCGGTGTCGAGCAGATGAGCGTCACCACCGACGACATCGCCCGACGCTTTATCAACATGGTCGACGAGTTCTACGACCGCAACGTGAAACTGATCATTTCCGCTGAAGTCGAGCTCAAAGACCTCTACACCGGCGGTCGCCTGAACTTCGAGTTCCAGCGCACCCTGAGTCGTCTGCTGGAAATGCAGTCTCACGAATTCCTGTCCCGGGCACACAAGCCGTAGGACATTTCGGTAAATGAAAAAGGCCTGCATTGCAGGCCTTTTTTGTGCGCAGTAGATCCCTACTGTCTGCTGGACCCCTGTGTCAGTCTTCTAAGAGATACCGCGCCAGTTCATCTTCTCGTTGGCAGCCAATGAGCAGCCACAGCAAGACCCGGGCTTTGCGCGGGCAGAGGAATCCGGCCATCGATGCACCTTTACGAATCAGGTCCATCTCGCCGCCAATAAAGCCGTAGGAAGATTGCGCGGTGGAACCGGAACCGGTCCGGGTTGCGATGATCACCGGGATTTTCTTGGCAATGTGCTTGATAACCTCGGCCCAACTCTCCGAAACATGTCCAGCACCGAAACCGCCGATCACCAGTCCGTCATAGCCAAGTTCGAGGATGTTCTCCAGTAACAGCGTGTCGGCAGAGAGCGACGCCTCCAGCATCGCAACCTTCTGTGTGGTCTGTTGCGGCAACGGCAAAACCGTTCGATGGGCCGGTGGGCGCACATAGCGGACGACGTTTTCGACGAGCATGCCGGCGGGGCCAAAGACTGGAGAGGAAAACGCCTGCACTGCCAATGAATCGGTTTTACGCACGCGGCATGCCGGGTGAATCTGCCCGTTCATGACCACCTGAACGCCTCGCAGTCGACTGTCTTCAGCCAGTGCGACTCGGCAAGCATCCAGCAGATTTGCCGGACCATCAGCCCCCGGCTGGGCTGCCGAGCGCATGGCACCGGTCAGGATCAGCGGTTCTTCGTGGTCCCACAAATGGTCAAAAAACGTGGCTGTTTCTTCAAGCGTGTCCGTGCCCTGGGTAATGACGACACCGACGGCACCTTGCTTGATCTGGAAATTCGCCCAGGAAAGGGCACTCAGCAGAAAGTCGAAATCCAGTGAGGCACTGGGCAACAGTCCGAGCGTTTCTACGGTGACCCGTGCCAAGGTCGTCAACTCTGGCACCGAGGCCAGCAGGGTTTCGCCGCTGATGGTAGGGATTACCCCTTCGCCAGCGTTCCTGGCTTGCATGCTCACGGTGCCGCCGAGCGCTGCAATGGCCAGTTTGGGCAGGTCCATGTGATACCTCATTAGCGTGTGATGAGAGGTGGCTGTATCCGGATTTGAGTCCGTGATACAGCCCAGTCGCGACGTTTGTCAGCTGGCTACCAGCAGTCCAATAAACGGAATGATCAGCAACGTGCTGATAGCCATGGCCAGTACATTGCCGATGAAACCGTGCATGTCGGCCGGCAACCGCTTGGCAATCGCGCACGCCAGCGGTGGCGCAATCAGTGCCCCGAGCAGTGCGCTTGAGGCGATGACCTGCCAACTGCCGCCGTACGTCAGAACGGCCGCCGGTACGACTGACACCAACGGTACGTAGGTGGGATACCAGCCGCGCAATATCCATTGCTGACGCCAGATCACTACGCCTAGCGCCGAGGTTAACGCTTGCGCGGCGATCAGTTGGGGCAGCAAGCCCGTGCCATACACCGGGCTTGTGGGGTTCAAGGTGTAAGCCATCAAGGCGCCTGCGATCAAACCGAGACTGGCCCATTCATTGCCAAAGAACGGCGCTTCCGAAAAGTCGGCCAACACCCGGCGCAGGCTCCACACGACACCGTAATCGGGCGTTTTGGTGATGGCGGGTACGGGCACAGGGGAGGGCGGTTTCTTGGGTGGGGCGGACTTCACCAGGCTCGGCAGGTAACGACAGAGCAGAAAAGCGCCGACGCTGGCGACCGCCATGCCCGTGACATTGCCGATCACCGCCGGCAATCCGAGGGGGTTGCAGACGTAATTGACGATCAACAAGCACATCGGAGTGACGAACACGGCGCCCATGATTGCGCCATTGATTGTGACCTTCCAGCCGCCGCCAAATATCAGCACCATCGCCGCTGGCAACGAAACAAAGGCGGCAAACGTGGGTTGCCAACTGGTGGCCGTGACCGTCCAGCCCCACAGCAGGTTGCTCAACAACAGGCCCAGCAACGAGCTGGTAACGAGCCACGGCCATAATCCGCTGCCGTAGCAAATGGTAAAACCTTGCCAGGCTTTTCCCGTTCTATTCGCCCAGTAGGCCAGATAGGCGCCTGCAAGCAACCCGATCGAAGCGAACTCATGTTTGTAGAACGCCACCTCGCTGATGTCTCCCAGGACCCAACGCAGCCAGGCACTCGGCTCCGGGAGTCTCGATACCATGTGACTGTAGTCTGGCCAATGGGCTGACCAGGATGTCCGGAAGGTGAATGAAAGCCAGATGATCAGCAATGCCGTGCCGAGCATCAGCCAGATGATCGCCGTATCCAGTGGTGACCTGGCGGCGAGCCGGTTTTGCGTTTTTTCGTTTGCGGTTTCCATCAGTCATGCCCCCTTATCAGCGCGGCAGACAAGGGTGCTGGGTGTAACCGAGCATCTGATCGTAGAGATCGGCTCGACGATCGCGGTGCAAATCGTTCAGGTTGTTCCAGATGGGCGCGCTGCGCGAGCTGGTCAGGTCGATGTCGGCAAACAGGATTTCCTGTTTGTCCGCTGAAGCCACCTGGCCAATCGGCCAGCCGTTGGTGCCCGCGATCAGCGAGCAACCCAGGTAACGTGCACCTCGCTCTTCGCCGATCCGGCTCGCCGCCGCAATAAACACATTGTTGACGTGAGCCGCCGTCATCGTCAGGTACGACGCCATGCACTTGCCGGCGTCATCGAACAGGGGCGGCGGGGTCCACACCCAGTTGTTCAGGCTGCAAATGATGTCCGCGCCTTGCTGACTGAGGATTCGCGGCACTTCCGGGAACCAGATATCCCAGCAGATCAACATTCCGATACGGCCAATAGGCGTATCGAAAACTGGAAAGCCCAGATCTCCCGGTGTGAACCACAGCTTCTCCAGGTTCCACAAATGGGCTTTGCGATACTTGCCGATAAAACCGTCAGGCCCGACCAGAACGCCGGTGTTGAACAGCCGCATGCCATCGCGCTCGGTCAAGCCGGCCACCAGGTAAACCTTGTGCTGGCGGGCGAAGTCCACCCAGATTTGCACACTTGGCCCGTCGGGAATCACCTCCGAATGGTCGAACGCGTCTTGCCGATTGCTGAAGAAATAACCGGTGCTGCAAAGCTCGGGCAGCACGATGAGATTGGCACCGCCATTTACCGCTTCCAGGACCAACTCCAGACCATGACGCAGATTATCTGCACGTTTCTCTTTGCCGACTTGTGGGTCGAATTGCACGACTGCTACACGAACAGGACTTGTTGGCTCGCTCATTCTCGATGACCTCTTTTTTATTGTTATTCACGCTGTTTAGTTGCGTGTTTATAAGAGTTGAAATGGCATTTTTGCGTAAGTCAGCGGCTTCCGTTTGAGCTGTAGTCCGTGTCCGAAGATCGCGCAGGGCAGAGCGCCCGAATACTTCTGCCGGGGCGCAAGATGGCGTAATAGAGCGATTACGCAGAGACAGAACCAACGCGCAGGGCGCATTGGTTCCGAGAGGGAGCCGGGTGTCAGTTGCGGGTGCGGTAGTGTGGGTAGTCGCTCATGCAGAATCCGCCGTTGAATACCGCTGCGGTTTTATTGCAGATATGAATCACGGCATCCACGGCACCGCGAAAGCAGGGCTCTGTCCAGCCGGCATCGACTGAAAACGATTCGCCGGAAAAATACAGGCCGGACACATGCGAGAAATCCCGGTTGTACTTCATCAGGCTCACCGCGTCGTAATAAGTGCCGGGCCTGTATAACTTTGCGCAGCCCAAAGCGTTTCTGTCCGTCATCCAGCGTTGGACCACGGCATGTTCAGTTTTAATGTAGGGAGAAATCTTCTGCTGGATATTGGCGGAATTCATCAGTATCCGGTCAAGTTCCTCTACGCACTTCGCCACCAGTTCCTGGTCGTTAAACAACGCCAGTTTGGTGGCGTCATCTTCCCATGTGTAACTTAATAATATGCAGTCGTATGGATAATTCTCGTTATAGCGATAGCTGTATACGTCATGAATGAAACTGTCGGTCACAATGGCGTGGGGGATTCGGGTTTGGCTTGAAAGGAATGATTTGTTTAAGGGGGCGTACACTTTGCAACTTGTTTCCCAATGTGCTGTTTTGTAAGCGTTGATCATCGCGAATGGCAGCATCTGCTGATTGAAGTTTTCGAGTCGGATACCTGTTTCAATCAGCCATGAAGGCAGGGTCATGATGACAGCGTCAAAGTCATCGAACAGTTCCTGCGATTGACAGGGCTGGCTGAATTTCCATGTGTAGTACACGCGTACTTTTTGATCGTCCAGCTTCTTCAGTTTGTTGACGGATGAATCGGTGAGAAAACCGCCGCCTCTTTCAAGACAATGTTCGTAGAACGACGTGTGCGCGCTGTCGGTGTTCATGAACAGCAGGCATTCGTCCAGCGCCGCGAGGCCGATGTAGCGCGGACTGTCGAAAGGCAGACCCTTCGCATCGAGAACAGCGTCGCTGTGCAAGTAAGGCGCGGGAAGCGGTTCGCCGCACGAATCGACCCGACCGTGAACCAGTTGCAGGCGACTGCTGAATCCGAAAATGGCGGTGCGCAGCGGGTAGAGCGCGCACACGTCATAAAAAGCGCCCCAGCTACCATCGCCGATGCCGATCGAATAGAACAGGGTTGATTCATGCGAGGTCATTCCGACTCCGCCGAAATCCCCGGGTTTGTCCTTGTTCCAGGTTTCCAGCACAGCCATGCAGACCAGGTCGCGAAACGAAACACGCTCGTACCTTTCGACGATGGCCGCCCAGACCGCTTCCCACTCCTGCGTGGCGTAGATCAGCGCAATCTGGCGAGTCATCCTGGTGGCAAAGGCCTTCCACTTGGCATAAACCGTTTGCAGCGCCTCGTCGGGTGGAGGCGTCAAGCCGTCTTCATTCGTCCAGATCAACATGTGCGGATCCGCGCGACCACCCAGGCTGCCTTCCTGAAGATAAATGCCTGTCGAACTCACCCACTGACTTCCCGGATTGGGGAAGTCCGATAGCGCCAGGTCAAATGCCTTGGCGTAGTAAGCCATCAGCGATCGACCCTCTTTGGGTGGCTCGTTTTCTCTATTGAAGAATGGCAGGCGCATGGCGCCCATCTCGAAAGGTGTATGACTTTCTTTTATTGGATGGCTGCCATGGACGGTCAGGTGCCTGCCGCCAATGCGTGTGGATTGTTCTATCAGTGTCACGTCGGTAAAACCGCAACGATAAAGTTCTCGGGCAGCAGTGAGTCCGGTAACGCCTGCGCCAATGATGCATATTTTATGGGTGGGATCAGTTGCCTTTGCTACGCCGTGTTCCTGCTCAATTAACGCCCGGTAGTCAAAGCATAAGTCCGGCGGATTTGGGAATCGGCCTGACCATTTCTTTTTAGCCTGGAGATTTTCGGTCTTGTCGTTAAGTGAGAGAAGCTGGGAACTTGTATCTGTTGTCATTGTTGATCTTCCCTGAAATGCAATTCAGCTGGCGGGAAGAATAGAGTGGGTTTTCAGTCAGCGGCTCGCAAGCGTCCAAAGGACCAGTTCGGTACTCCGCATTCCGTTTTTCATGTAAGGGAAATAATCACGCGATCGTTAACTTTAAACGTTGTTGGTATTTGCAGTTTAATTCTGAAGCAGGCGCCGCCTGGCAGTTCCGTGACGACGCCTATATCAACAGTTATGCAGCCTGCTGAAACTGCTGTCGATACTGGTTCGGCGACAGCTCGGTGTGCTGGCGGAACAGCCGCGCGAAGAAGCTCGCATCGTCGTAACCGACTTCATAGCTGATGGTTTTGATGCTCTTGCGGCTGCCGGAGAGCAGACCCTTGGCGGTTTCGATGCGCAGTCGTTGCAGGTAATGCAGCGGCTTGTCGCCGGTAGCGGTCTGGAAGCGCCGCATGAAATTGCGGATGCTCATGCCGTGTTCGCGAGCCACGTCTTCGAAGCGGAATTTGTCGGCGAAATGTTCTTCGAGCCAGTGCTGGATCTGCAGGATGATCACATCCTGGTGCAGCTTCTGACCGCCGAAACCGATTCGTCCTGGCGAGTAGCTGCGCTGCACTTCATAAAGAATGTCCCGCGCCACGGCCTGGGACACGTTGGCGCCACAGAAGCGTTCGATCAGGTAGATGTAAAGGTCGCAGGCCGACGTGGTACCGCCTGCGCAATACAGGTTATCGGCATCGGTCAGGTGCTTGTCCTGATTGAGCTGAACCCGCGGGAAGCGTTCGGCAAACGCATTGAAGAAGCGCCAGTAAGTGGTCGCTTCCTTGCCGTCGAGCAGCCCGGCCTCGGCCAGCCAGAACACCCCGGTGGCTTCGCCGCAGAGCACTGCGCCGCGAGCATGTTGCTGGCGCAGCCAGGGCAGCACTTGTGGATAACGTTGGCAAAGGGTGTCGAAATCGTCCCAAAAGGCTGGAAGGACAATGATGTCGGCATTTTCCAGGCCGCCGTCCACCGGGATGATCACATCGCTGAAGCTGTTCACCGGTTTGCCGTCGGGGCTGACCAGGCGGGTTTCGAACGCCGGCGTCAGGCCTTGGCCCAGTTGTTTGCCGTAACGGAGGCTGGCCAGGTGGAAGAAATCCTTGGCTTGCATGAGGGTGGAAGCGAAAACCCGGTCGATAGCCAGGATGCTGACGCGCCGCAAGGGCGTGGAGACTTGGTTAGACATAATTCAACTTTATTCTTATAGGGGAAAGTGGTCACCAGACGGCTGGATCGTCTTATTTTTTGTCTGATGTGTCCAGTGTCCTGTATCGGATGCGGGGCATAGTCTCTGAAGGTCAATTCCGGCTAACAGTAACGACAGGTGCCGCATGATCCCCAGAACCTTGTTCAGTTCCGAGCACGAACTTTTTCGCGACAGCGTACGAACGTTCCTCGAAAAAGAGGCCGTGCCGTTTCATGGGCAATGGGAAAAACAAGGCTATATCGACCGCAAACTCTGGAACAAGGCAGGGGAGGCGGGGATGCTCTGTTCGCATCTGCCGGAAGAGTACGGAGGCCTGGGGGCGGACTTTCTCTACAGTGCGGTGGTGATCGAAGAGGTTGGTCGTCTCGGCCTGACCGGTATCGGTTTTTCCCTGCATTCGGACATCGTTGCGCCGTACATCCTGCATTACGGCAGTGAAGCGCTGAAACACAAATACCTGCCGAAACTGGTGTCTGGCGAGATGGTCACGGCGATTGCCATGACCGAGCCGGGTGCCGGTTCCGACCTGCAAGGGGTGAAAACCACCGCGGTGCTCGATGGCGACGAGTATGTGATCAACGGTTCGAAGACGTTTATCACCAACGGCTATCTGGCGGACCTGGTGATTGTCGTGGCCAAGACCGATCCGAAGGCTGGCGCGAAAGGCACCAGCCTGTTTCTGGTGGAAGCCGAAACCCCGGGCTTCGCCAAGGGCAAGCGTCTGGAAAAAGTCGGCATGAAGGCTCAGGACACCTCGGAACTGTTCTTCCAGGACGTTCGGGTGCCCAAGGAAAACCTGCTGGGGCAGGCCGGAATGGGCTTCGCTTACCTGATGCAGGAATTGCCCCAAGAGCGTCTTACCGTTGCCATCGGCGGGCTGGCTTCGGCTGAAGCTGCGTTGCAATGGACGCTGGATTACACCCGCGAGCGCAAGGCATTCGGCAAGGCGATCGCCGACTTCCAGAACACTCGCTTCAAACTGGCGGAGATGGCGACCGAGATTCAGATCGGTCGGGTCTTCGTCGATCGCTGTCTGGAACTGCACCTGCAAGGCAAGCTCGACGTGCCGACCGCGGCGATGGCCAAGTATTGGGGCACCGACCTGCAATGCAAGGTGCTCGACGAATGCGTGCAGTTGCATGGCGGTTACGGTTTCATGTGGGAATACCCGATCGCCCGGGCGTGGGCGGATGCGCGGGTGCAGAGGATTTATGCGGGGACCAACGAAATCATGAAGGAGATTATTGCGCGGTCGCTTTGACCTTGCGATGACTGTTAGACCGCCATCGCGAGCAGGCTCGCTCCCACAGGGATTGCGCAAAACCTGTGGGAGCGAGCTTGCTCGCGAGGGCTTTTTACCTGGCGATCAAGGTGCCGGATTCGGGTGATCCTTATGAATCGCCTCAATACCTTCCAGCACTTCATCGGAAAGTTTCAGATCGAAGCTGGCAATGTTGCTTTCAAGCTGCTCCATCGTCGTCGCGCCAATGATGTTGCTGGTCACAAACGGCTGCTGAGTGACAAACGCCAACGCCATTTGCGCCGGGTCCAGGCCGTGTTCACGCGCCAGTGCCACATAACGACTGCACGCTGCTTCCGACTGCGGGTTGAAATAGCGGCTGAAGCGGCTGTAGAGGCTCAGGCGGCCTTTAGGCGGACGCGCGCCACCTTCGTACTTGCCCGACAGGAAACCGAACGCCAGCGGCGAATAGGCGAGCAGGCCGCACTGTTCGCGGATGGCGATTTCCGCCAGGCCGACTTCAAAGCTGCGGTTGAGCAGGTTATACGGGTTCTGGATCGACACCGCGCGCGGCCATCCACGAGCTTCGGCCAGGGCGAGGAAGCGCATGGTGCCCCATGGCGTTTCATTGGACAGGCCGATGTGGCGGATCTTGCCGGCCTTGACCTGTTCGTCCAGCGCTTCGAGGGTGTCCTCCAGCGGCGTGAGGTTGGCTTCGGTCTGGTGTTTGTAACCGAGCTGGCCGAAGAAATTGGTGCTGCGCTCCGGCCAGTGCAACTGGTAGAGGTCGATGTAGTCGGTCTGCAAGCGCTTGAGGCTGGCGTCCACGGCTTCGGTGATGTGCTGGCGGTTGTGCCGCAGGTTTTTGTCGCGGATGTAGTCGATGGTGTTTCCGGGGCCGGCGATCTTGCTGGCCAGGATCCAGTCAGCGCGATCACCACGGCTTTTGAAGTAATTGCCGATGTAGCGTTCGGTGGTGGCGTAGGTTTCGGCCTTGGGCGGTACCGGGTACATCTCGGCGGTATCGATGAAATTGATCCCGGCACTCTTGGCCCGTTCAATCTGGGCGAAGGCTTCAGCCTCACTGTTTTGCTCGCCCCAGGTCATGGTTCCGAGGCAGATGGCGCTCACATTCAGATTGGTTCGGCCTAGCTGTCGATAGTCCATCGGGTGCTCCTTGGGCAAAACAATCATAAAAGCAGGTTGAATTATTTTTCGCAATCTGCATAATTGCGCACCTCTTTCTGCAGTGGAAGTGATGCGCCGCCGCCGAAGAATCTTGCCGTTGAACGGACGCGCCGACCCGAGCCCCCGAAAGCGTCTGTATCCGGCTGCCTTTGACTTGTCAAAGTACGCACTATTCAGTAAGATCCGCCGTCTAATTTACAGGGCGGCCCCTGAGGCTATAAAGAATGAAAACTTTTACTGCTAAACCGGAAACAGTACAGCACGACTGGTTTGTCGTCGACGCTGCAGGTCAGACCCTGGGTCGTCTGGCCACCGAAATCGCGAGCCGTCTGCGTGGCAAGCATAAAGCTGAGTACACTCCTCACGTTGACACCGGCGATTACATCGTTGTTATCAATGCCGAGCAGATTCGTGTAACCGGTGCTAAAACCACCGACAAAATCTACTACTCCCACTCCGGTTTCCCGGGCGGCATCAAGTCGATCAACTTCGAAAAGCTGATTGCTAAAGCCCCTGAGCGCGTGATCGAGACCGCGGTCAAAGGCATGCTGCCTAAGAACCCACTGGGTCGCGACATGTATCGTAAGCTGAAAGTCTATGCGGGCGCTGTACACCCTCATACTGCTCAGCAGCCCCAAGAACTGAAGTTTTAACGGAATAGTTCATTATGTCGGCGACTCAAAATTACGGCACTGGCCGTCGCAAGACCGCAACCGCACGCGTTTTCCTGCGTCCGGGTACTGGTAACATCTCCATCAACAACCGCACCCTGGAAAATTTCTTCGGCCGCGAAACTGCCCGCATGGTAGTTCGTCAGCCGCTGGAACTGACTGAGACTGTCGAGAAATTCGACATCTACGTCACCGTGATCGGTGGTGGTGTAAGTGGTCAAGCTGGCGCAATCCGCCACGGTATCACTCGCGCACTGATGCAGTACGACGAAACCCTGCGTGGCGCTCTGCGCAAAGCTGGCTTCGTTACTCGCGATGCACGTGAAGTTGAACGTAAGAAAGTTGGTCTGCGTAAAGCGCGTAAGCGTCCGCAGTACTCGAAGCGTTAATTCGCTTTTACGTTCAAAAAGAACGCCCAGTTTCCTCGCGAAGCTGGGCGTTTTTTTATGGGCGAGATTTATCAAAGAATTGCTCTGTGACAACTTGCCACAGCCGTAGAAGCCCTATACTGCAAGGCTTGGCAGTGGAGCCCCTCGGTAATTACCTTGTCAGAATTGGGGCTTTTCATTACCATTCGGCAAAATTTTTATAAGTTCAGATTTTTACTTAGTAGACGCCTGATTTAACAGGCCACAAAGCTGATGGGAGAGGACTGAATGAGCAATGACGGCGTGAATGCAGGCCGGCGTCGCTTCTTGGTAGCAGCCACATCCGTGGTGGGTGCTGCAGGAGCGGTGGGGGCTGCGGTCCCGTTCGTGGGGTCATGGTTTCCCAGTGCCAAGGCGAAAGCCGCAGGTGCACCGGTGAAGGTGAATGTCAGCAAGATCGAGCCAGGCCAGCAGATGATTGCTGAGTGGCGCGGTCAGCCGGTGTTTATTGTCCGCCGTACCGAGGAAATCCTGGGGAATCTGAAAAAGATCGAGGGCCAGCTGTCTGACCCGACCTCCAAGAACTCGACACAACCGACCTATGTCGACCCGGAAACGCGATCGATCAAGCCAGAGGTTCTGCTGCTGATCGGTATCTGCACGCACCTGGGTTGTTCGCCGACCTTCCGTCCAGAAGTGGCACCTGCGGATCTGGGCAAGGACTGGGTAGGTGGATATTTCTGCCCTTGCCACGGTTCCCACTACGATCTGGCTGGCCGCGTCTACAAGTCGCAACCTGCGCCTTTGAACCTGCCAGTTCCCCCGCATTCCTATGAGACCGATGACATCATTGTCATTGGCGTCGATACGGAGAAAGCGTGATGAGCAAGTTCATGGATTGGGTTGATGCGCGCTTTCCCGCGACCAAAATGTGGGAAGACCATCTCAGCAAGTACTACGCCCCGAAGAACTTTAACTTCTTCTATTTCTTTGGTTCCCTCGCACTGCTCGTTCTGGTCAACCAGATCGTTACCGGTGTCTGGCTGACCATGAGCTACACCCCGTCGGCGGAAGAGGCGTTTGCTTCCGTCGAATACATCATGCGCGACGTCGAGTACGGCTCGATTCTGCGCCTGCTGCACTCCACTGGCGCTTCGGCGTTCTTCATCGTGGTCTATCTGCACATGTTCCGTGGCTTGCTCTACGGTTCGTACCAGAAGCCGCGTGAGCTGGTGTGGGTCTTCGGCATGCTGATCTATCTGGCGCTGATGGCTGAAGCCTTCATGGGTTATCTGTTGCCGTGGGGGCAGATGTCCTACTGGGGTGCCCAGGTGATCATCTCGCTGTTCGGTGCGATCCCGGTCATCGGCAACGACCTGACTCAGTGGATCCGTGGTGACTACCTGATTTCCGGTATCACCCTGAACCGCTTCTTCGCCCTGCACGTTGTGGCCTTGCCGATCGTGATCCTCGGTCTGGTGGTGCTGCACGTTCTGGCGCTGCACGAAGTTGGGTCGAACAACCCGGACGGCGTGGACATCAAGAAATACAAAGACGAAAACGGCGTACCGCTGGACGGCATTGCCTTCCACCCGTACTACACCGTGAAAGATATCGTCGGCGTGGTGGTGTTCCTGTTCATCTTCTGCTCGATCGTGTTCTTCTTCCCGGAAATGGGCGGCTACTTCCTCGAGAAGCCGAACTTTGAAGTGGCGAACGCCTTCAAGACGCCAGAGCACATCGCTCCGGTCTGGTACTTCACCCCGTTCTACGCGATTCTGCGGGCGATTCCGGACAAGCTCCTGGGCGTTATCGCCATGGGCGCGGCCATCGCTGTGCTGTTTGTCCTGCCATGGCTCGATCGTAGTCCGGTCAAGTCGATGCGCTACAAAGGCTGGATGAGCAAGATCTGGCTCTGGGTGTTCTGCATCTCGTTCGTGATCCTGGGCGTGCTGGGCGTATTGGCCCCAACCCCTGGTCGGACGTTGCTGTCGCAGGTATGTACCTTCCTGTACTTCGCCTACTTCATTCTGATGCCGTTCTACACCAGGCTTGAGAAGACCAAACCGGTTCCGGAAAGGGTGACTGGCTGATGAAAAAGCTATTTGCTGTACTGATTCTTGCGGCGATGCCTGTGTTCTCGTTCGCCTCGACAGCTGGCGCTCCCGAGTTGGAAAAGGTCGATATCGACGTCTCCGACAAAGCAGCCATGCAGGACGGCGCACGTACGTTCGCCAACTATTGCATGGGCTGCCACAGCGCCAAGTTCCAGCGCTACGAGCGTGTGGCCGATGATCTGGGCATTCCTCATGAGCTGATGCTTGAGAAGCTGGTGTTCACCGGCGCCAAGATCGGCGACCACATGAGCATCGGCATGCAGCCGGCTGACGCCAAGACCTGGTTCGGTGCGGCGCCGCCCGACCTGACCCTGGTCGCTCGCGTTCGTGGCACTGACTGGCTCTACGGTTACCTGCAATCTTTCTACGAAGACCCATCGCGTCCTTGGGGCGTGAACAACAAGGTGTTCCCGAACGTCGGGATGCCTAACGTTCTGGTCGGCCTGCAAGGTCGTCAGGTGGTAGGCTGTAAACAAGTTCAAATCGTCGAAGACGGCAAGAAGCAATACGATCCGCTGACGGGCACGGCTTTGACTCATGAAGCCTGCGACCAGCTGACCGTGCTGCCGAAAACCGGCACGCTGAACGAAGAGCAGTTCGACGAGAAGGTCAAGAATCTGGTGACCTTCCTGGCCTACTCGGCCAACCCGGTGAAGCTGCAGCATCAGCGCATCGGTACCTATGTGTTGCTGTACCTGGCGTTCTTCTTCGTATTCGCATATTTGCTCAAGCGTGAATACTGGAAAGACGTCCATTGATATTGCTGTAAAATTGCTGTCAATCGCGCGCGCCCAAGGGCGTCTCTGAAGGTGTAACGAGCCTGGTGATCCAGGCGTTACGAGAGGCGCCCTCTGGGCGCGCGCGTTTTTCCGTTTCCGATAATTTCAACAAGCGAGGAGGACCGCCATGGGCGTGACCAATCGGTTGGCCTGTTACTCCGACCCCGCCGACCACTATTCCCACCGAGTGCGTATCGTACTTGCAGAGAAGGGTGTCAGCGCCGAGATCATTTACGTGGAAGCTGGTCGCCAGCCGCCTAAACTGATTGAAGTGAACCCTTACGGCAGCTTGCCCACCCTGGTCGATCGTGACCTGGCGTTGTGGGAGTCGACCGTGGTGATGGAATATCTGGATGAGCGTTACCCGCACCCGCCTTTACTGCCGGTTTATCCAGTGGCGCGTGCCAACAGCCGTCTGCTGATTCATCGTATTCAGCGTGACTGGTGTGGCCTGGTGGATCTGATTCTGGATTCCAAGTCCAAGGAAGCAGCCCGTGTCGTGGCTCGTAAAGAGCTGCGCGAAAGCCTGACCGGCGTGTCGCCGTTGTTCGCCGACAAGCCGTTTTTCCTCAGTGAGGAACAAAGTCTGGTGGATTGCTGCCTATTGCCAATACTCTGGCGATTGCCGATTCTGGGTATTGAACTGCCGCGGCCTGCCAAGCCGCTGCTTGATTACATGGAGCGCTCGTTTGCGCGTGAGGCTTTCCAGGCGAGTCTGTCTGGTGTCGAACGCGATATGCGCTAAGGCTTAAGGAGCCGCTATGAACTCCAGTCGACCTTATCTGGTCCGCGCGCTCTACGAGTGGATTGTGGACAACGATTGCACCCCGCACATGCTGGTCAATTCCGAGTATCCGTCGGTGCAGGTGCCTCAGGGGTTTGCCAGTGACGGACAGATTGTCCTGAACGTATCGCCGGCAGCCGTGCGTCATCTGCACATGGACAACGAAGCGGTCAGCTTCGAAGGGCGTTTCGGTGGCGTGCCGCATACCCTGTACGTGCCTATCGCATCGATCCTGGGCATTTACGCCCGGGAGAACGGTCAGGGCATGGTGTTCGATCTGGAATCGCCTATGGAAGACGAGGAAGAGATCGAGCCGGATGACGATATTCCGCCACCCGACAGCGAGCCGCCGCGTCCCAGCGGTCGACCGAGTTTGAAGGTGGTGAAGTAATAAAAAAGGCGATCCGGATGGATCGCCTTTTTTGTGCCTGCGTGTTGCGTGTCAGTCGATGTACTCAAACAGTTTCACGATCTTCTGTACGCCGGAAACGCCTTGCACCAGGTTGGTGGCCTGAGCGGCTTCCTGCTTGGTCAGCAGGCCCAGTAAGTAGACAATGCCGTTCTCGGTGACAACCTTGATGCGCGAGCCCGGGATGTTCGGGTCGGTGAGCATCTGGGTCTTGATCTTGGAAGTCAGCCAGGTGTCGTTCTGGCGGGCAAGGAAGCCGGAGGGTGGCAGGACTTGCAGTTCGTTGTGGACTGTCTTCACGCGCTGAACAGCCGCAGCGGCCTGTTCGGCCTTGGCCTTGAGGTCGGCACGCGGAGTTTGCCCGGCGAGCAGTACGACACCGTTGAAGCTGGTGACGACGATGTGCGAATCGTTGTCCAGGGCTGGATCGGCCTTGGCGATGTTCACGCCGACCTTGGTGTCGATCAGAGAGTCGTCGATCTTACTGCCGAAGGTGCGGGTGCCGCGGTCATCTTCGATCGGTGCTTCACGGCTGGCGTTAACCACCGAGGTGCAGCCGCTGATGCCGAGGCACAGGGTCAAGGCCAGAAGGCCTAGGCGATTAGGGGTCATTCTTCACTCCCGAACAGTTGGCTGTCGATCAAATCGCAAAGGCAATGGATCGCCAGCAGGTGGACTTCCTGAATACGTGCGGTGACGTTGGCCGGTACGCGAATCTCGACGTCCTCGGGCAATAGCAGCGACGCCATGCCGCCGCCATCGCGACCGGTCAATGCTACGACAATCATTTCGCGATCATGTGCGGCCTGGATCGCTTGAATAATGTTTGCCGAGTTGCCGCTGGTGGAAATCGCCAGCAATACGTCACCCGGCTGGCCGAGGGCGCGGATCTGTTTGGAGAAGATTTCGTTGTAGCTGTAGTCGTTGGCGATCGAGGTGATCGTCGAGCTGTCGGTGGTCAGCGCAATCGCTGGCAGGCTCGGACGCTCGCGCTCAAAACGGTTGAGCAGCTCCGACGAGAAGTGCTGGGCATCACCGGCAGAGCCGCCGTTACCGCAGGACAGCATTTTGCCTTCGTTGAGCAGGGCGTTGACCATCACCTGGCTGGCTTGCTCGATGTGCGGTGCAAGTACGTCCATCGCCATTTGCTTGGTATCGATACTGGCCTGAAAAAGCTGGCGAATTCGGGATTGCATGTCCATCTGTGTGACCTTAATTAGCGCGGCTACTCGGCACATGAATGTGCAGCCCGCAAAGCAAAGAGCAAAAGTGTTGGGTGGAGGTGTCCGGTTCGGTGTGCTCGCGATCAGCTGTCGAAGGCATTCTGCAACCAATTCAACTGATCGAGGTTGCTGTCGATGGCAACCACGTCGAAACGGCAAGGGGAATTGGCCCAGCGCGACTCGCGCTGAAGAAAATATTGCGCGGCAAATATCAGCTTCTGCCGTTTGCGCTCATCAATGCTATCGAGCGCGCCACCCCATTGAGTGTTTTTTCTGTAGCGGACTTCAACGAATACTACTGTATCGCCATCAAGCATGACCAGATCAAGCTCGCCGCGTTTACACAACCAGTTCTGCGCCAGCAGGCGCAGACCCTGTTGTTGAAGATGCTCGAGCGCATGGCGCTCGGCATCTTTACCGCTTTGCTGGCGTGATCTGTCGGGCATCAGCGCGGGGTGTCCGGGAGGCGTTGAACCTGGCCGCTGACGAACTGTGCCCATGGCAACTGACGCACGACTCGCTGGTTAGCAGTCATGCCCAGGCTGCCCGATTGACCTTCGATGCGGCTGTCCGGCAATGCCTTGAGTTGTCCCAGGCGCGGAGCCAGACGATAGGCGTCAACGCCCATTGCGTACAGACGACCCAGGCTGCCACCGGCCTGTGGCCATTGAGCAGTGACCTGTTTGCGCAGTGGATCGTTGGCCTCCAGCAACCATGGGGTTTCGCAGAAGCGAATGCCGTTCATGTCGTTGTACTGGTTCACATCGCCGCTGGCGCTGAATACGTGGGAGGTGGCGTAAACCGGCACATCACCAGCGTACTGGAAGTTCAGGGTCGGCTTGATCTGCTGGGCTTGCTGAGGCGTTGCAGCCAGGAAGATGAACTCGATGTCCTGGCGACGCGAAGGCTGGGCGGCTACCTGCCCGCCAACGGTGCTTTGCAGGCTCTTGGCGCGACCTTCGCTCTGACGCAGCTGGAACATGTCGGCAATCTGCTGGGCCAGTTGAACCGGTTGGTCGACACGTTCGGTAGCGACAATGCTGCCACCGTTGGCCTGCCAATCCTGGCTGAACGCTTTCAAGACGCGATCACCCCATTCGCCTTTCGGCACCATGATGGCTGCGCGATGCAGGCCATCGGCGCGAGCACGGCGGGACACTTCGCGGGCTTCGTCTTCAGCCGCAAGACCGAACTGGAACAGTTGGGCCGGGCCTTGTGCGCCTTCGCTGTAATTCAGCGCCAGGGTGGTGATCGGCAGTTGCGGGCGAGCGCTGAGCTGTTTGACCAGCGGTTTCTCCAGCGGGCCGACGACCAGTTGCACGCCGTCGGCCTGGGCCTTGCGATAGAACTCGTCGAGGGACGTCAGGCGCGAGCTGTCATAGAACTCGATGGCTGGCGGCTTCTGCCCGGCTTGTTGGGCCTGGTAGTGAGCAGCCATGAAGCCTTCGCGCAGTGCTTTGCCGACCGACGCCAACGGGCCGTCTTGTGGCAGCAGCAGGGCGATTTTGCTCAAGGGCTGGCTGGCCAGTTCCTTGAGCTTGGTCAGTGGCAGCGGCAACTGAATGGCGGCCGGGTGCTTTGGATTCTGTGCGCGCCAGTTGTCGATCGCGGCTTGCTGCTGTTCCAGGGTGCCGGCAGTTTTCACCGCCTGTGCCAGGCCCATCCAGCCGCCGAGGTCGTCGGTGGCGCTCGGCTGCAATTGATCAGTCGGCAGCGAGGCGATCAGGGTCCAGATAGCTTCGTGGTTTTTGCTTGCCGCTTCGCCTTCAAGCATTGGCGCAATGAAGATGCGCTCCCGTGCGGCAGCCAGGGTCTGGCCATCGGCTTCAAGGGCGCGGGCATGAACAGTGCCGGTGCGAACCTGTTGCTCAACCGGCAGTTCACTCAGGCGTTGCAGGCTCGGATGACTCAAGGCTGTCAGCGCCGCTTTGGGCTGATTGCGAACCATGGCCAGTTCAGCCGCCAGGGTACTGGCGAAAACCTGTTGGCCAGGCTTGAGTGTTTCGACGGGGACCTGTTGCAGGATTTGCGCGGATTGGCCGGCGTTCCCCTGACGATAGGCCAGGTCTGCCGCGCTCAGGCGCAACAGGGAGGCTTTTTCCGGGTCTTTGCTTTGAGCGGCCTGTGCGAGCAATTGCTCGATACTGGCATCCGGGGTCCGTGGAAGTTCGCCAAGGCTGGAGGAGGGCGAGCTGGCGCAAGCCGCCAGCAAGGCAGCGAGGCAGAGGGCAGTGAGCAGCCGCAGGCAAGCGATCATGTAAGTGTTCCTGATACTCGATCAAATTAGCGTGGAATTGTACCCAAGCACTGGCCGGGGCGCGATGTTACTGGTGTGAATCGATCAATTTAGCTCGTGCAAATGTTGCGGCACTGCACAAAAGGCTGCAAAACCGAGGGTTGCTTGCGCGTATCGCGAACGTCATGACGCGCTACAATGGCAGCTTTTACCGATCATGAGGTGTGCGCTTTGACTGCTCCAGGTGCTTTGAATTCCGCTGCTGGCTCGCTTTATGTGGTGGCGACGCCCATCGGCAACCTGGACGACATCAGTGCGCGTGCACTGAAAATCCTGCGCGAGGTCGCCCTGATCGCCGCCGAAGATACCCGTCACTCTCAGCGATTGATGCAGCATTTCGGCATTCCTACACCGCTGGCAGCCTGTCATGAACACAATGAGCGGGATGAAGGTAGCCGCTTTATCACTCGCTTGCTTGCCGGCGACGATGTGGCGCTGATTTCCGATGCCGGCACGCCGTTGATTTCCGATCCGGGTTATCACCTTGTGCGTCAGGCTCGTGCTGCGGGTATCAATGTGGTGCCGGTTCCGGGCGCCTGCGCGTTGATCGCGGCGTTGTCGGCGGCGGGGTTGCCGTCGGACCGTTTCATCTTCGAAGGCTTCCTGCCGGCCAAGGCTGTCGGTCGGCGCGCCCGTCTTGAGTTGGTAAAGGAAGAGCCGCGCACGCTGATTTTTTATGAGGCGCCACACCGCATCCTTGAATGTCTGCAAGACATGGAACTGGTGTTCGGTGGGGAGCGCCCGGCTTTGCTGGCCCGTGAAATCACTAAAACCTTTGAAACCCTTAAAGGCTTGCCGCTGGCCGAGTTGCGCGAGTTCGTCGAGTCAGACAGCAATCAGCAGCGCGGTGAGTGCGTGGTGTTGGTGGCGGGTTGGTCTGCCCCCGAGACCGAGGATGCCGTCAGCAGTGAAGCGATGCGCATTCTGAATCTGTTGCTTGAAGAAATGCCGCTCAAGCGAGCCGCGGCGTTGGCGGCGCAAATTACCGGCGAGCGCAAGAATGTGCTCTATCAGGTCGCGCTGGATAAACAGAAGGGCGAGTAAAAATCGACGTGCAGGCGTAGCCCACGGCGTTTAGCGCTTGTCCTTCGGCTGCTCTGCCGTTAATCTTCGCGGCGGAGAGTCGATCGGACAGTCGCTGCCCTCTATGAAAATTAGGGGGGGGAGGAAAGTCCGGGCTCCATAGGGCGAAGTGCCAGGTAATGCCTGGGAGGCGTGAGCCTACGGAAAGTGCCACAGAAAATAACCGCCTAAGCGCTTCGGCGCCGGTAAGGGTGAAAAGGTGCGGTAAGAGCGCACCGCACGACTGGCAACAGTTCGTGGCTTAGGTAAACCCCACTTGGAGCAAGACCAAATAGGGTCCCAAGGCGTGGCCCGCGCTGGGACCGGGTAGGTTGCTAAAGATGTCCAGTGATGGCCATCGTAGACGAATGACTGTTCAAGACAGAACCCGGCTTACAGATCGACTCTCCACCTTTTTCCCCTCCCTGCTTTAATCATTGAGCAGGGCGCCTGTAGTAGCAATTTCCCTCCTTACAGAATCAACAGCAGAAGCACTTTCGTAATACCAAAAAAATCTTACTCTTAACAAATTACTTTAACTTTCGAGCGCAGCCTTCAGTGCTGGTTCAAGTTATTGAGCAGGATGACACGTCAGATTCTCGCTACCCCTCCTTTTACGCTCCTAAATCTCAGTTCTGTAAGGCTTTTCCTTTAATCCGCGCCTTGACGGTGCGGTGGCCGCATTCCTATAGTGTGCACAAGTGGCGGAAAGTGGCATGAAGTGGGTTTTTTGAGCTCAAAACGCTAATATTTGGAGAAAAGCTGACGTGTTTCGCGGAGCTAACGCTATCAGTCTCGACGCAAAGGGCCGTCTCGCTATGCCGAGCCGGTACCGTGACGAGCTCGTTTCGCGTAGTTCCGGTCAGTTAATCGTCACAATTGATGCCGTTGATCCGTGTTTGTGTGTTTACCCCCTCGATGAGTGGGAAATTATTGAAACCAAACTGCGCGCACTGCCTTCGCTTCGCGAAGAGAACCGCCGCCTGCAACGTTTACTGATTGGTAATGCCGTCGACCTCGAGCTCGATGGCAGTGGTCGTTTTCTGGTTCCGCCGCGTCTTCGTGAATATGCCAAGTTGGATAAGCGCGCGATGTTGGTAGGCCAACTGAACAAGTTCCAATTGTGGGACGAGGATGCCTGGGATGCGGTTTCTGCCGCTGACCTGGCTGCCATTCAACAACCGGGCGCCATGCCTGATGAACTGCGTGATTTGATCCTGTGACTATTGATAGCGGCTTTAACCACATCACCGTACTGCTTGACGAAGCCGTGGAGGCTCTCGCCGTACGTCCTGATGGCTGCTATCTGGACGGTACGTTCGGGCGCGGCGGACACAGCCGGTTGATCCTCAGCCAGCTCGGTCCCGATGGTCGAGTGCTCGGATTCGATAAAGATCCTCAAGCGATTGCCACCGGGCAAACGCTAGCGGCCGAAGACGGCCGCTTTGTCGTTGTGCAGCGCAGCTTTGCCGAGCTCGGTTCGGAAGTCGCCGAACGTGGTCTGGCCGGCAAGGTCAGCGGCATTTTGCTCGACCTCGGCGTGTCCTCGCCGCAGCTCGACGACCCTGAGCGCGGCTTCAGTTTCCTCAATGATGGCCCGCTGGACATGCGTATGGATCCATCCCGCGGGATCAGCGCTGCCGAATTCGTCAACACCGCCCCCGTGGAAGAAATCGCCCGGGTGTTCAAGCAATACGGCGAAGAACGTTTCTCCGGCCGCATGGCCCGTGCCGTGGCCGAGCGTCGCGACATCAAGCCGTTCGAGCGCACTGCCGATCTGGCTGAAGTCCTGAAAGTCGCCAACCCTGCATGGGAAAAGGGCAAAAACCCGGCGACCCGTGCGTTCCAGGGCCTGCGCATTCACGTCAACAACGAACTGGGTGATCTGGAAGCCGGCCTCGAAGCCGCGCTGGAATGCCTGGAAGTCGGCGGCCGCCTGGTCGTCATCAGCTTCCACTCGCTGGAAGACCGCATCGTCAAACTGTTCATGCGCAAACTGGTGAAAGGCGAAGCCGACAACCTGCCGCGCAACCTGCCGGTACGTCACGTCGCCTTCGAACCCATAATCAAAATCCATGGCAAAGCGCAGTCCGCCTCCGAGGCCGAACTCAAAGCCAACCCACGTTCCCGTAGCGCCGTCATGCGCGTCGCGGAGAAGCTGCGGTGAGCAAGCTTTTCGCCAAGCCACTTCCCGGCGGAAGCTTTTTCATGTTTCTGCTGTTTATTGGCGTGCTCGTGTCGGCCATCGGCGTTTCCTATAGCGCCCACTGGAACCGTCAACTGTTGAACTCGCTGTACAACGAGTTGAGCGTGCGCGACAAGGCGCAAGCGGAGTGGGGCCGTTTGATTCTCGAACAGAGCACCTGGACGGCCCACAGCCGTATCGAAGTCCTGGCGACCGAGCAACTGAAGATGCGCATTCCTGGCGCCGCTGAAGTGCAGATGGTGGCGCCATGATGAAACTCGAGGGCGCACTCTTTCCATGGCGGTTCCGACTGGTGGTGGGTTTGCTCAGCGTCATGGTCGCAGCGATTGCCTGGCGCATTATCGATCTGCAAGTAGTCGACCGTGCCTTTCTTAAAGGTCAGGGCGATGCGCGCAGTGTTCGTCATATTCCGATTCCGGCTCACCGTGGTCTGATCACCGACCGTAACGGCGAGCCTTTGGCCGTGAGTACCCCAGTCACCACCCTTTGGGCCAATGCCAAGGAAATGCAAACGGCCAAAGAAAAGTGGCCTGCACTGGCGGCTGCCTTGGGGCAGGACCCGAAAGCCCTGGCCGAACGACTCGAGGCCCAGGCCAACAAAGAATTCATTTATCTGGTGCGCGGGCTGACCCCCGAACAGGGCCAGTCCGTGCTCGATCTGAAAGTGCCGGGCGTTTATGGCATCGAAGAATTCCGGCGTTTCTACCCGGCCGGTGAAGTCACTGCCCATATGGTTGGTTTTACCGACATCGATGACCACGGTCGTGAAGGCGTCGAGCTGGCCTACGACGAATGGCTGGCCGGGGTCCCCGGCAAGCGACAGGTGATCAAGGATCGGCGTGGCCGACTTATCAAGGATGTTCAGGTCACCAAAAACGCCAAGGCCGGAAAGCCCTTGGCGTTGTCCATTGATCTGCGTCTGCAATACCTGGCCAACCGTGAACTGCGTAACGCGATCATCGAGAACGGTGCCAAGGCCGGCAGCCTGGTGATCATGGACGTAAAGAGCGGCGAGATCCTCGCCATGGTCAACCAGCCGACCTACAACCCGAACAACCGTCGCAACCTGCAACCGGCGATGATGCGTAACCGCGCGATGATCGACGTGTTCGAACCGGGTTCGACCATGAAAGCGATTTCCATGAGCGCCGCGATTGAAACCGGACGCTGGAAGCCGACCGATACCGTTGAGGTCTACCCAGGCACCTTGCAGATTGGTAAATACACCATCAAGGACGTATCCCGGAGCGAAGGTCCGGTGCTCGACCTGACTGGCATCCTGATCAACTCCAGTAACGTCGGCATGAGTAAGGTCGCCTTCGATATCGGCGGCGAAACGATTTTCCGTCTGGCGCAAAAAGTCGGCCTCGGCCAGGACACCGGCCTGGGCTTCCCGGGCGAGCGCGTCGGCAACCTGCCGAACTACCGCGAATGGCGCAAGGCTGAAACCGCCACGCTGTCTTACGGCTACGGTATTTCCGTGACCGCGATCCAGTTGGTCCACGCCTTCTCGGCCCTGGCCAACAATGGTCGCCTCGCGCCGCTGACCCTGATCAAGACCGACAAGCCACCGCAAACCACACAGGTATTGCCGGAGGCGGTCGCGAAAACCATGCAAGGCATGCTGACGCAAGTGATCGAAGCCCCGCGTGGTGTCTTCCGTGCGCAAGTGCCGGCGTACCACGTGGCAGGCAAGTCGGGTACTGCGCGTAAGACATCTGTGGGCACCAAAGGCTACGCCGAGAATTCCTACCGTTCGCTGTTCGCAGGCTTCGGCCCGATGAGCGATCCGCGTTACGCCATTGTGGTGGTGATCGATGAGCCGACCAAGGCCGGCTACTTCGGTGGTCTGGTATCGGCCCCGGTGTTCAGCAAAGTGATGTCCGGGACCTTGCGCCTGATGAACATCACCCCGGACAACCTGCCACCTACTCAACAAGCGAACGCAGTACCGGTCGTTCCGCTGAAAGCCAATGGAGGGCGAGGCTGATGTCTCTGAGTCTGAACAAGATTTTCGCCCACGCCGGCCGCGATCTATTGATCCGCGAACTGACCCTGGACAGCCGCAATGTGCGGGCTGGCGATCTGTTTCTCGCCGTCCCTGGCGGCAAGTTCGACGGTCGCGCGCACATCGCCGACGCCCTGCAACGCGGCGCTGCCGCTGTGGCGTATGAAGTCGAAGGCGCGACCGTATTGCCGATTACCGATGTTCCGCTGATTCCGGTCAAAGGCCTGGCGGCGCAGCTGTCGGACATCGCCGGGCGTTTTTACGGTGACCCGAGTCGTCACCTGAACCTGATCGGCGTGACTGGCACCAACGGCAAAACCAGCGTGACGCAGTTGGTTGCGCAAGCCTTGGATTTGCTCGGCCAGCACTGCGGCATCGTCGGCACGTTGGGCACCGGCTTTTACGGCGCACTCGAAAGCGGCTTGCACACCACGCCGAACCCGATCGCCGTGCAGGCAACCCTCGCCGACCTGAAAAAGGCGGGTGCCAAAGCCGTCGCCATGGAAGTTTCTTCCCACGGTCTGGATCAGGGCCGCGTGACTGCACTGGCGTTCGATGTGGCGGTGATGACCAACCTGTCCCGCGATCACCTGGATTACCACGGCACCATGCAAGCCTACGGCGAAGCCAAGGCCAAGCTGTTTGCCTGGAATGATTTGAAGTGCCGGGTGGTTAATCTCGACGACGAATTCGGCCGCCAGCTGGCAGCCGATAAACGCGAGTCGCGCTTGATCACCTACAGCCTGGAGGACTCCAGCGCCTACCTGTATTGCCGTGAAGCGCAGTTCGATGACGAAGGCGTGCGCGCCACGCTGGTCACGCCGCAGGGCGAGCATCACTTGCGCAGCACCTTGCTCGGTCGTTTCAACCTGAGCAACGTACTGGCCGCGGTCGGCGCCTTGCTGGGGCTGGACTACGCGCTGGACGAAATTCTCAAGGTCCTGCCGAAACTCGAAGGCCCGGCCGGACGCATGCAGCGCCTCGGCGGCGGTACTCAGCCGCTGGTGGTGGTCGATTACGCCCACACACCGGATGCGCTGGAAAAAGTCTTGATGGCCCTGCGTCCTCACGCCAAAGGCCGTTTGCTGTGCCTGTTCGGTTGCGGTGGTGATCGCGATCGCGGCAAACGTCCACTCATGGCTGAAGTGGTCGAGCGTCTGGCTGACGGCGTGCTGGTGACCGATGACAACCCGCGCACCGAAGACCCGGCAGTGATCTTCGACGACATCCGCGCCGGTTTTACCGCTGTGGATAAAGTCACCTTCGTCGCTGGTCGTGGCCAGGCGATTGCCCAATTGATCGCCAGCGCTTCGGCGGAAGACGTGATTGTCCTGGCCGGTAAAGGTCACGAGGACTATCAGGAAATCAACGGCCAGCGTCACTCTTTCTCCGATCTGGTCGAGGCCGATCACGCCTTGACCGCGTGGGAGGTGGCCCATGCTTAAGGCCTTGAAACTGAGCGAACTGACCGGCGCACTGAATGCCCGCTTGGTCACTGCCGATGCCAGCTTCGACGGCGTCAGCATCGACAGCCGCGCGATCAAACCAGGCCAACTCTTTATCGCCCTGACCGGCCCGCGCTTCGATGGTCATGACTATCTCAATGACGTCGCCGCAAAAGGCGCCGTAGCGGCGCTGGTCGAGCGCGAAGTCGCCGACAGCACGCTGCCGCAATTGCTGGTGAAAGATACTCGTCAGGCGCTGGGGCAACTCGGTGCGTTGAACCGTGCGGCTTACACCCATCCTGTCGCAGCGATTACCGGTTCCAGCGGCAAGACCACGGTCAAGGAAATGCTCGCCAGCATCCTGCGCACGCGCGGTCCGGTGTTGGCGACCCGTGGCAATCTGAACAATGATCTCGGCGTTCCGCTGACCCTGCTCGAACTCGCACCGGAACATACCGCTGCGGTGATCGAGCTGGGTGCTTCACGTCTCGGCGAAATTGCCTACACCGTCGGCATGACCAAGCCTCATGTGGCCGTGCTCAACAACGCCGGGACCGCCCACGTCGGCGAGTTCGGCGGGCCGGAAAAAATCGTTGAAGCCAAGGGCGAGATTATTGAAGGGCTGGATGCCGATGGCGTCGCCGTTCTCAATCTTGACGACAAGGCGTTCGACATCTGGAAGACCCGCGCTGCCGGTCGCAAAGTGCTGACCTTCGCCCTGAGCAATGTCAGTGCCGATTTCTACGCCAGCGATCTGGACCGCGACGCTCGCGGTTGCCCGGCGTTCAACCTGCACACTCCTGAAGGTATGGAGCGCGTTCAACTGAACCTGCTCGGCACCCATAACGTCGCCAATGCCATGGCCGCCGCCGCCGCCGCCCATGCGCTGGGCGTGTCGCTGTTCGGCATCGCCACCGGCCTTGGCGCGGTGCAGCCGGTCAAAGGTCGCACCGTCGCGCAACTGGCCAGCAATGGCATGCGCGTAATCGACGACACCTACAACGCGAACCCCACCTCCATGTGCGCCGCTGTTGATATACTTGCCGGCTTTTCCGGCCGCACCGTTCTGGTGCTCGGAGATATCGGCGAGTTGGGCGATTGGGCGGAGCAGGGGCACCGCGATGTGGGCGAGTACGCCCGCGGCAAGGTTTCCGCGCTTTACGCTGTCGGGCCAATGATGGCTCACGCCGTGAACGCTTTCGGCGAGCAGGCTTATCACTTCACCACTCAGGCTGAACTGATCAAGGCCCTCGGCGCCGAGCAAGACACAAACACCACCATTTTGATCAAGGGCTCGCGCAGCGCTGCGATGGAAAACATCGTCGCCGCTTTGTGCGGGACCAGCCTGGAGAAACATTAATGCTGCTGCTGCTAGCGGAGTATCTGCAACAGTTCTACAAAGGCTTCGCGGTCTTTCAGTACCTGACCCTGCGCGGGATTCTCGGTGTGCTGACCGCGTTGGTTTTGTCGCTGTGCTATGGCCCGTGGATGATCCGCACTTTACAGAACCGTCAGATCGGACAATCCGTTCGTAACGACGGTCCACAGTCGCACCTGTCCAAGTCCGGCACCCCGACCATGGGCGGCGCGCTGATCCTGTCGTCCATCGGCGTCAGCACGTTGCTGTGGGCTGACCTGAGCAACCGTTACGTGTGGACCGTGCTGTTGGTGACTTTGCTGTTCGGCGCCATCGGCTGGGTCGACGACTACCGCAAAGTGATCGAGAAGAACTCCCGTGGCTTGCCGAGCCGCTGGAAGTACTTCTGGCAATCGGTGTTCGGCCTGGGCGCGGCGATCTTCCTTTATATGACTGCAGCGACGCCGGTGGAAACCACCCTGATCCTGCCGATGCTCAAGGACCACAGCATTCCGCTGGGCATAGGCTTCGTCGTCCTGACCTACTTCGTGATCGTTGGCTCGAGCAACGCGGTCAACCTGACTGACGGCCTCGACGGTCTGGCAATCATGCCCACCGTAATGGTCGGCGGCGGGTTGGGGATCTTCTGCTACCTGTCGGGTAACGTGAAATTTGCTGAATACCTTCTGATTCCGTATGTGCCGGGCGCAGGCGAGTTGATCGTGTTCTGCGGCGCCTTGATCGGCGCGGGCCTCGGGTTCCTCTGGTTCAACACGTATCCGGCTCAGGTGTTCATGGGCGACGTCGGCGCACTGGCGCTGGGCGCGGCACTGGGCACCATCGCGGTGATCGTCCGTCAGGAAATCGTCCTGTTCATCATGGGCGGCGTGTTCGTGATGGAGACCCTCTCAGTCGTCATCCAGGTTGCTTCCTTCAAGCTCACCGGTCGCCGTGTGTTTCGCATGGCACCGATTCACCACCACTTTGAACTCAAGGGCTGGCCCGAGCCGCGCGTGATCGTCCGTTTCTGGATCATCACCGTGATTCTCGTGCTGGTTGGCCTTGCCACCCTGAAGCTGAGGTAGAACGAGTGTCTCTGATCGCTTCTGACCACTTCCGCATCGTTGTCGGCCTCGGCAAGAGCGGCATGTCCCTGGTTCGCTTCCTGGCGAACCGGGGCACGTCGTTTGCTGTCGCCGATACGCGGGAAAATCCACCGGAACTGGCCACGCTCAAGCGTGACTATCCGCACGTGGAAGTGCGTTGTGGCGAGCTGGACGTCGAGTTCCTGTGCCGCGCCGACGAGCTCTACGTGAGCCCCGGCCTGGCGCTGGCGACCCCGGCCCTGCAGGCTGCCGCCGCCCGTGGCGTGAAATTGTCCGGTGATATCGAGCTGTTCGCGCGTAACGCGAAGGCGCCGATTGTTGCCATCAGCGGTTCCAACGCGAAAAGCACCGTCACCACATTGGTTGGCGAAATGGCCGTAGCGGCCGGCAAGCGTGTTGCCGTTGGTGGCAACCTCGGTACGCCGGCGCTGGACCTGCTCAGCGACGACGTCGAGCTGTACGTGATGGAACTGTCGAGCTTCCAGCTCGAAACCACCGATCAGCTCAACGCCGAAGTGGCGACCGTGCTCAACGTCAGCGAAGACCACATGGACCGTTACAGCGGTCTGCCGGCCTATCACCTGGCCAAGCACCGGATCTTCCGGGGTGCGAAGCAGTTTGTGGTCAACCGTCAGGATGCCCTCAGCCGTCCGCTGATAGGCGAAGGTCAGCCATGCTGGACCTTCGGTTTGAGCAAACCTGATTTCAAGGCGTTCGGTATCCGCGAAGAAGACGGCGAGAAGTACCTGGCCTTCGAATTCCAGAACCTGATGCCGGTGCGCGAGTTGAAAATTCGCGGCGCCCACAACCAGTCCAATGCCCTGGCGGCATTGGCGCTCGGCCACGCCGTCGGCTTGCCGTTTGATGCCATGCTGTCGAGCCTGCGCACTTTTGCCGGGCTTGAGCATCGCTGCCAATGGGTCCGTGACCTGAATGGCGTGAGCTACTACAACGATTCCAAAGCCACCAATGTCGGCGCCGCACTGGCTGCCATCGAAGGACTGGGCGCGGACATTGACGGCAAACTCGTGCTGATCGCCGGTGGCGACGGCAAGGGTGCCGAGTTCAAGGGCCTGCGTGATCCGGTGGCGGCCAACTGCCGCGCCGTAGTGCTGATAGGGCGCGACTCCGAGCTGATCGCTCAGGCCATCGGCGATGCCGTGCCACTGATTCGCGTCAACTCGCTGATCGAAGCGGTCGAGCAATGCCGCTCCATCGCAGAGACAGGCGACGCCGTGTTGTTGTCGCCGGCTTGCGCCAGTTTCGACATGTTCAAGAACTACGAAGACCGTGGTCACCAGTTCGTCCGCGCTGTGGAGGATCTGGCATGAGCCTGATGAACATCATCAAGCCGTATCCGTCGCCGATCATCACCGGGCGCGGCATCGACCTCGACTTCCCGATGCTCGCCGGCTGCCTGGCATTGATCGGCCTCGGGCTGGTCATGATTGCATCGGCCTCGACCGAAGTGGCGGCTGTGCAGTCGGGCAGCGCCCTGTATTACATGATTCGCCACCTTATCTACATCGTGCTGGGCCTGGGTGCCTGCATTGTCACCATGATGATTCCGATCGCCACCTGGCAACGCCTGGGCTGGCTGATGCTGATTGGTGCGTTCGGTTTGCTGGTGATGGTGATCATCCCGGGGATCGGCCGTGAAGTGAACGGTTCGATGCGCTGGATCGGCTTCAGTTTCTTCAACGTTCAGCCGTCGGAAATCGCCAAGGTCTTTGTCGTTATTTACCTGGCCGGTTACCTGGTGCGTCGTCAGAAAGAAGTGCGTGAAAGCTGGATGGGCTTCTTCAAGCCGTTCATCGTTCTGCTGCCGATGGCGGGTCTGTTGCTGATGGAGCCGGACTTCGGTGCCACCGTCGTGATGATGGGGGCTGCTGCTGCGATGCTGTTCCTCGGCGGGGTCGGGCTGTTCCGTTTTTCCTTGATGGTTGTCCTGGCGGTCGCGGCGGTGGTGTTGCTGATTCAAGTGCAGCCGTATCGAATGGCGCGCCTGACCAACTTCGCGGATCCGTGGGCCGACCAGTTCGGTGCCGGCTATCAGTTGTCTCAAGCGTTGATCGCTTTTGGTCGCGGCGAATGGCTGGGCGTTGGCCTGGGCAACAGCGTGCAGAAACAGTTCTACCTGCCGGAAGCCCACACCGACTTCGTGTTCTCGGTCCTGGCCGAAGAACTGGGTGCCGTCGGTTCTTTGTGCACAGTAGCGCTGTTCGTCTTTGTCTGTATTCGTGGCATGTACATCGGTTATTGGGCCGAGAAGGCCAAGCAGTTCTTTGCTGCCTACATCGCCTACGGCTTGTCGTTCCTGTGGATTGGTCAGTTCCTGATCAACATCGGGGTGAACGTCGGGCTGCTGCCTACCAAGGGGCTGACCCTGCCGTTCCTCAGTTATGGCGGTAGCTCGTTGGTGATCTGCTGTGCCTGTCTCGGTTTGTTGCTGCGCATCGAATGGGAGAGTCGAACCCACTTGGGCAGTGAAGAGATGGAGTTCCATGAGAGCGACTTCGCCGAGGAGCCGACCCATGGGCGCTAACGTATTGATCATGGCGGGCGGCACCGGTGGCCACGTGTTCCCGGCGCTGGCGTGTGCTCGCGAATTCCAGGCCCGTGGTTACACCGTGCATTGGCTCGGGACCCCGCGTGGCATCGAGAACGATCTGGTTCCGGTGGCCGGCATTGAATTGCATCGAATCAATGCCAGCGGTCTGCGTGGCAAGGGCAAGCTGTCCCTGCTCAAGGCACCGTTCATGTTGCTCAAGTCGATCTGGCAGGCGCGGGCGATCATTCGTCAGCTGCGGCCGGTGTGTGTTGTCGGCTTTGGTGGTTATGTGACCGGTCCTGGTGGCGTTGCAGCCAAACTGGCCGGCGTGCCGGTGATCGTTCACGAGCAGAACGCCGTGGCCGGTACCGCCAATCGGTTGCTGGTGCCGTTGGCCGCCCGAGTCTGTGAAGCATTCCCCGACACCTTTACCCTGTCGGGCAGCCGTCGGACCACCGGTAACCCGGTGCGCACCGAGCTGTTCCTCGAAACACCGCGACAGGCTCTGGCCGGTCGCAAGGCGCGTTTGCTGATCCTGGGTGGAAGCCTGGGCGCAGAACCGTTGAACAAGTTGCTGCCTGAAGCCCTGTCGCAAGTCGCACCCGACCTGCGCCCGGAAGTGTTTCATCAGGCCGGCAAAAACCACGATGAAGTGACTGCAGAGCGCTATCGCGCGGCTGGCGTCGAGGCGCAAGTGCAGCCTTTCATCAAAGACATGGCCCAAGCCTATGGCTGGGCCGACCTGGTGGTGTGCCGCGCAGGCGCGCTGACCATCAGTGAACTGGCCGCCGCCGGTCTGCCCTCGATGCTGGTGCCTTTGCCCCACGCGATCGACGATCACCAGACCCGCAACGCCGATTATTTGGCCCGTGAAGGCGCTGCCTTCCTGATGCCGCAAAGAACGACTGGCGCAGCGGATCTTGCCGCACGCCTGACAGAGGTCCTGATGCAACCACAACGACTCACCGACATGGCTACCGCGGCACGCCGCCTGGCCAAACCCGATGCAACCCGTAACGTGGTCGATACCTGCCTGGAGGTGGCCCATGGTTGAGAATCAGAAAGCCATGCCGCAACCGGAAATGCGCCGCATCCGTCGCATCCACTTCGTCGGCATCGGCGGCGTGGGCATGTGCGGCATTGCCGAAGTGTTGCTGAACCTGGGCTATGAAGTGTCCGGTTCCGACCTGAAAGCTTCGCCGGTGACCGAGCGTCTCGAGTCCTTCGGCGCCCAGATCTTTATCGGCCACCGCGCCGAGAACGCCGCGAACGCCGATGTACTGGTCACCTCCAGTGCCGTGAACACGTCCAACCCGGAAGTCGCCACCGCCCTGGAACGCCGCATTCCGGTGGTGCCTCGCGCTGAAATGCTGGCTGAGCTGATGCGCTACCGCCACGGCATTGCCGTCGCCGGTACCCATGGCAAAACCACCACCACCAGCCTGATCGCATCGGTGTTTGCCGCCGGTGGCCTGGACCCGACATTCGTCATCGGTGGCCGTCTGAATGCCGCGGGCACTAATGCCCAGCTTGGCACCAGCCGTTACCTGATCGCCGAAGCTGACGAAAGCGATGCGAGCTTCCTGCACTTGCAGCCGATGGTGGCCGTGGTCACCAACATCGACGCCGACCACATGGCGACCTACGGCGGTGACTTCAACAAACTGAAGAAAACCTTCGTCGAGTTCCTGCACAACCTGCCGTTCTACGGTCTGGCGGTGGTGTGCCTGGACGATCCGGTGGTGCGTGAAATCCTGCCCCTGGTGAAACGTCCGACCGTCACTTATGGCTTCGGCGACGACTGCGACGTGCGCGCAATCAATGTGCGTCAGCAGGGTATGCAGACCTTCTTCACCGTGCTGCGTCCTGATCGCGATCCGCTGGATGTCTCGGTGAACATGCCGGGTAACCACAACGTGCTGAACGCACTGGCAACCATCTGCATCGCCACCGATGAAGGCGTCAGCGATGAAGCCATCGTCCAGGGCCTGTCCGGGTTCCAGGGTGTCGGCCGACGCTTCCAGGTCTACGGCGAACTGCCGGTAGAAGGCGGCAATGTGATGCTGGTCGACGACTACGGTCACCACCCGACCGAAGTCGCCGCGGTCATCAAGGCCGTACGCGGTGGCTGGCCGGAACGCCGTCTGGTGATGGTCTACCAGCCGCACCGTTACAGCCGCACCCGCGACCTGTACGACGATTTCGTCAATGTATTGGCCGACGCCAACGTCCTGCTGCTGATGGAAGTCTACCCGGCCGGTGAAGAACCGATCCCCGGTGCCGACAGCCGCAAGCTGTGCAACAGCATCCGTCAGCGCGGTCAGCTCGACCCGATCTACATCGAGCGCGGTGTTGACCTCGCGCCTATCGTCAAGCCGCTGCTGCGTGCCGGCGACATCCTGCTGTGCCAGGGCGCCGGTGACATCGGTGGTCTCGCACCGAAACTGTTGAAAAGTCCGTTGTTCGCTGGCGCCGTTGCTGCGCCGAGCGTGGGGAAGTTGAAATGACTGCTGCGTACGCCAACCTCGTCTCCACCCTTTTGCCGAAAGATTTCGGCCGCGTCGCCGTGCTCTTCGGCGGCAAGAGTGCCGAGCGTGAGGTTTCTCTCAAGTCGGGTAACGCGGTTCTCGACGCGCTGCTAAGCGCCGGTGTGGACGCGTTTGGTCTCGACGTGGGCGACGATCTTTTGCAGCGTCTGCTGAACGAAAAAATTGATCGCGCCTTCATCATTCTCCACGGTCGTGGCGGTGAAGACGGCAGCATGCAGGGCCTGCTGGAATGCCTGGGTATTCCGTACACCGGCAGCGGCATTCTGGCCTCGGCACTGGCCATGGACAAGCTGCGCACCAAACAGGTCTGGCATAGCCTCGGTATTCCGACGCCACGCCATGCCGTACTGAGCTCCGAGGCCGATTGTATTTCGGCGGCGACGGAACTGGGCTTCCCTTTGATCGTCAAACCGGCCCATGAAGGTTCAAGTATCGGGATGGCCAAAGTGACCTCCGCGTCGGAGTTGATCGACGCGTGGAAAGCGGCCAGTACCTACGATTCGCAAGTGTTGGTCGAGCAATGGATTCAAGGTCCGGAGTTCACCATCGCCACCCTGCGTGACCAGGTGTTGCCTCCGATTGCCCTGGGCACGACGCACAGCTTCTACGACTACGACGCCAAGTACGTGGCTTCCGATACCCAGTACCGGATCCCGTGTGGCCTGGACAGCAACAAAGAAAAAGAACTGATGGACCTCACGGCGAAAGCCTGTGAGGCGCTGGGTATCGCCGGTTGGGGCAGGGCAGACGTGATGCAGGACGCCGACGGGCAGTTCTGGTTCCTGGAAGTCAATACCGCACCGGGCATGACCGATCACAGTCTGGTGCCGATGGCGGCCCGTGCTGCCGGTCTGGATTTCCAGCAACTGGTTCTGGCGATTCTGGCCGCAAGTATCGAGCCGCGAGGTTAAGACCATGCAAGGCGCACAGCTGAGACATCAGCCCTCCGCACCACCCGGCCGCAAGCCGGTACCGCGGGGTGCCAGCCGAATGGTGGCCAAAGAGCCGATGTCTGCGCGCCTGCCGAAAGCCAATTTTGGTTTTCTGAAATCCGTGTTCTGGCCGGTGCTGTTGGTCGCGCTGGGTTTCGGCACTTACGAAGGCGCGCAGCGATTGTTGCCGTACGCCGACCGGCCGATCACCAAGATCAACGTGCAGGGCGACTTGAGTTACATCAGCCAGCAAGCGGTGCAGCAGCGGATCGCCCCGTACGTGGCGTCGAGCTTCTTCACCATCGACCTGGAGAGCATGCGCACCGAGCTTGAAACGATGCCATGGATTGCCCACGCCGAAGTGCGTCGGGTGTGGCCGGATCAAGTGGTGATCCGCCTGGAAGAACAACTGCCGGTGGCCCGTTGGGGCGATGAGTCGCTGTTGAACAACCAGGGTCAGGCGTTCACCCCGCGAGAGCTGGCGAATTACGAACACTTGCCACAGCTGTTCGGCCCACAACGGGCCCAACAGCAAGTGATGCAGCAATACCAGGTGCTGAGCCAGATGCTCAGGCCGTTGGGCTTCTCGATCGCACGCCTGGAGTTGCGTGATCGAGGCAGCTGGTTCCTGACCACTGGCGCAGGCAGCGCGGGCCCGGGAATCGAACTGTTGCTGGGACGCGGCAACCTGCTGGAAAAGATGCGCCGCTTCATTGCCATCTATGACAAGACGCTTAAAGAACAGATTACGAACATTGCGCGCATCGATCTGCGCTACGCCAACGGCCTCGCTGTTGGCTGGCGGGAACCTGTAGCGCCCACGACAGCCCAACCCGCTGTCGCGAAGAATTAAGAAGAGGCAGGACCCATGGCAAACGTGCAAAGCGGCAAAATGATCGTCGGTCTCGATATCGGCACCTCCAAGGTGGTGGCGCTGGTCGGCGAGGTCTCGGACGACGGCACGCTGGAAATCGTCGGGATCGGTACCCATCCGTCCCGTGGCCTGAAGAAAGGCGTGGTGGTGAACATTGAGTCCACCGTGCAATCGATCCAGCGCGCGATCGAAGAGGCGCAACTGATGGCTGGTTGCCGAATTCACTCGGCGTTCGTCGGCGTGGCCGGCAATCACATCCGCAGCCTGAACTCCCACGGCATCGTGGCGATTCGTGATCGCGAAGTCAGCGCCGCCGACCTCGAACGCGTTCTCGACGCTGCTCAGGCTGTAGCGATCCCGGCTGACCAGCGCGTGCTGCACACCCTGCCGCAGGATTACGTGATCGATAACCAGGAAGGCGTTCGCGAGCCTCTGGGCATGTCGGGCGTACGTCTGGAAGCCAAGGTTCACGTGGTCACCTGCGCCGTCAACGCCGCACAGAACATTGAAAAATGCGTGCGTCGCTGCGGCCTGGAAATCGACGACATCATTCTCGAGCAACTGGCATCGGCCTACTCGGTCCTGACCGACGACGAGAAAGAACTGGGCGTGTGCCTGGTGGACATCGGTGGCGGCACCACCGACATCGCGATCTTCACCGAAGGCGCGATCCGTCACACCGCGGTGATCCCGATTGCGGGCGATCAGGTGACCAACGACATCGCCATGGCGTTGCGCACTCCGACCCAGTACGCCGAAGAAATCAAGATTCGCTACGCCTGCGCCCTGGCCAAACTGGCCGGTGCCGGTGAAACCATCAAGGTTCCAAGCGTTGGCGACCGTCCACCGCGCGAGCTCTCCCGCCAGGCCCTGGCCGAAGTGGTCGAGCCGCGTTACGACGAGCTGTTCACGCTGATCCAGGCCGAACTGCGTCGCAGCGGCTACGAAGACCTGATCCCGGCCGGCATCGTGCTGACCGGTGGTACGTCGAAGATGGAAGGCGCGGTCGAACTGGCCGAAGAAATCTTCCACATGCCGGTCCGCCTGGGCGTGCCGCATGGCGTCAAGGGCCTGGACGACGTGGTCCGTAACCCGATTTATTCCACTGGCGTTGGCCTGTTGATGTACGGCCTGCAGAAGCAATCCGACGGGATTTCGTTCTCGGGCATCAGCAGCCGCGACAGCTACAGCAATGAAGAACCGAAAGTCGCCTTGCTCGATCGCTTCAAGAGCTGGGTACAAGGCAACTTCTAAAGATTTACCGCAGCACCGTTGTAGATACAGGCAGTAGGCGAAAAAACTAGAGAAATGAAAGGAGAGGGAAAATGTTCGAACTCGTAGACAACATCCCCGCAAGCCCGGTTATTAAAGTTATCGGTGTTGGCGGAGGCGGCGGCAACGCCGTCAACCACATGGTCAAGAGCAACATTGAAGGCGTTGAATTCATCTGCGCCAACACTGATGCCCAGGCGCTGAAATCCATCGGCGCGCGGACCATCCTGCAACTGGGCACCGGCGTGACCAAAGGTCTCGGCGCTGGCGCCAACCCTGAAGTAGGTCGTCAGGCCGCTCTCGAAGATCGTGAGCGCATTGCCGAAGTCCTGCAGGGCACCAATATGGTGTTCATCACCACTGGAATGGGCGGTGGTACCGGTACCGGTGCTGCGCCGATCATTGCTGAAGTGGCCAAGGAAATGGGGATTCTCACCGTTGCGGTGGTAACTCGTCCGTTCCCGTTCGAAGGCCGAAAGCGCATGCAGATCGCCGATGAAGGCATCCGTCTGCTGTCTGAAAGCGTCGACTCGTTGATCACCATTCCCAACGAGAAGCTGCTGACCATCCTTGGCAAGGACGCAAGCCTGCTGTCCGCATTCGCCAAGGCCGACGATGTACTGGCCGGTGCCGTTCGCGGTATCTCCGACATCATCAAGCGTCCGGGCATGATCAACGTCGACTTTGCCGACGTACGGACCGTGATGAGCGAAATGGGCATGGCGATGATGGGCACTGGCTGCGCCAGCGGTCCGAACCGTGCACGTGAGGCCACCGAAGCGGCCATTCGCAACCCATTGCTGGAAGACGTGAACCTGCAAGGTGCACGCGGCATCCTGGTGAACATCACCGCCGGTCCTGACCTGTCCCTGGGTGAGTACTCCGACGTGGGTAGCATCATCGAAGCCTTCGCTTCCGAGCACGCAATGGTCAAGGTCGGTACCGTTATCGATCCGGACATGCGCGACGAGCTGCACGTGACCGTGGTTGCCACAGGTCTGGGCGCGAAAATCGAGAAGCCTGTAAAGGTTATCGACAACACCATGCACACGTCCGTGGCTTCGCAACCGCAGCAACAAGCGCCTTCGCGTCAGGAAGCGCCAGCGGTAAACTACCGTGACCTGGACCGTCCGACCGTCATGCGCAACCAGGCTCAGGCCGGTGCTGCGACTGCCGCGAAGATGAATCCGCAAGATGATCTGGACTATCTGGACATCCCGGCTTTCCTGCGTCGTCAGGCCGATTAATGGAATGTATCAGGGCTATGAAGGTGATTGGTGTTCAGCAAAGGTCTGGTCTGCTATCATCGCCAGCCTTTGTTGATACCAGTTCGCAATTTGCGCTGAAGCGGCCCAAGCCATGATTAAACAACGCACACTGAAAAATATTATCCGTGCTACAGGTGTAGGCCTGCACTCCGGGGAGAAGGTATACCTGACCCTCAAGCCCGCACCTATCGACACCGGCATTGTGTTTGTTCGTGCCGATCTCGACCCTGTGGTGCAGATTCCTGCCCGCGCGGAAAACGTTGGTGAAACCACGATGTCGACCACATTGGTCAGTGGTGACACCAAAGTGGATACGGTGGAGCACTTGCTCTCGGCCATGGCTGGCCTGGGCATCGATAACGCCTACGTCGAGCTCTCCGCGTCTGAAGTTCCGATCATGGATGGTAGCGCTGGACCTTTCGTATTCCTGATCCAATCGGCCGGCCTGGAAGAACAGGACGCTGCCAAGAAGTTCATCCGGATCCTGCGGGAAGTGACAGTGGAAGATGGCGACAAGCGCGCCACTTTCGTCCCTTTCGAAGGTTTCAAAGTGAGCTTCGAGATCGATTTCGATCACCCGGTTTTCCGTGACCGCGTACAAAGTGCAAGCGTGGATTTTTCCAGCACTTCGTTTGTAAAAGAAGTCAGCCGCGCCCGTACCTTTGGTTTCATGAGTGATATCGAGTACCTGCGCAAGCACAACCTCGCACTCGGCGGCAGCGTTGAAAACGCTATTGTGGTCGACGCGGATGGTGTACTGAACGAAGACGGCCTTCGCTATGAAGACGAATTCGTGAAGCACAAGATCCTCGATGCAATTGGTGACCTCTACCTGCTGGGCAATAGCCTGATTGGTGAGTTCAAGGGCTTCAAGTCCGGACATGCATTGAACAACCAGCTGCTGCGCAAGTTGATTGAGCAGACAGATGCTTGGGAAGTCGTGACTTTCGAAGACGCCAGCACTGCACCGATCTCTTACATGCGTCCAGTTGCGGCCGTGTAAGTAAAAAACCTCTCTAGTTTTTTAAAGGCTACCTTCGGGTGGCCTTTTTTTATGCCTGCGGGAAAGGCCTCAATCCGCAGCGATCACCCGATTGCGCCCACTTTCCTTGGCCTGATACAGCGCCTTGTCCGCTGCAAACAATAGCTGTTCCAGGCTGATCTCGGCCGAGGTGGTCCAGGTACTGATACCAATACTGACAGTAATCGGCGACTCGGCACCTGCTACCAGCGGTAATTGCTCCACTGTCGCGCGGATGTGTTCGGCAATCTGTTGCGCACCCTGGCTGTCGGTTTCCGCGAGAATCACCGAAAACTCCTCACCGCCGTAACGGGCGACCAGATCCGCTGGTCGCCTCACATTGTCGGAGATCACCTTGGCCAACGAGCGCAACGCATCATCACCAGCCTGATGCCCATGACGATCGTTGAACGCCTTGAAGTGGTCGGCATCAATCATCAGCAGCGACAATGGCTGGCCGGAACGTTGAGCGCGGAACCACTCATGACGCAGGACCTGATCCAGCGTTCGGCGGTTGGCCAGGCCAGTCAAGGCATCGGTGGCCGCCAGTTGCGCCAGCTCCTGTTCCGCGTTGTGGCGCAGACGCAGTTCCCGGTTGAGCAGCCAAGTCAGCCAGAGCAAGCTGATGCACAGCGCAATAGTCGCCACGCTGACCACCACCGCCGTGCGCTTCCACGAGGCAAACACTTCATCACTGGACAGTGCAACGATGACGATCAACGGCAAGTTGCCCACCTTGGAGAACGTGTACAGGCGTTTGTCCTTATAGCGGCTTGAATCACCGGTGAAGCTGCCGTTGCCTTCTTTGACGATGCGCTGAAAGTTGGGGCGGTTGCTGAAGTCCTTGCCAATAAGCTCTTCGGCCAGGCGGGGTTCCTGGGCCAGAAGAATCCCGTCCGAGCTGATCAGGTTGACCGAGCTGTCACGACCGATGCTCAAGCTGTTGAACAGCTGATCGAAGTAACTCAAGCGCATGGCGGCTTCGGCCACACCGAGGAATTCGCCCTGTGAACCGCTGACACGGCGACTGAAGCTGATTCGCCATTCATGTTCAGCCTGCCTGGACCGGAAGGGACGGCTGATGAGCATGCCCGGGTCGCGATTGTTCACGTGCGACTGAAAGTACTCGCGGTCAGCAAAATTGCCCTTTCTGGGCTCTACCGAGGCCGAGTCGGCGATCACGTCGCCCTTGTTGTCCAGCAACAAAATGTCGCCCTTGTACGGCGCGGCAGTGGCACGGTCAAACAAGGCCAGATGGCGGATGGCAGGGGAAACGCTCTTGAGGTCTTCGCGCTGCGAGGCAGCGACCAAGCCGAGCAAGGACAGGTCATAGAGTTCGACATTGCGCAGCACGTCGGCGTCGATCAATTGCACGATATTGGTTGCTGCGCGAGTGGCAGATTGTTCAGCATTGGCGCGTTCGCGAATGAGCAGGAATGCCACGATGCTCAATATCGCAATCACCAATAGCAAACTGCCGAGAACCAGAAGCCGCTCCGATCGCGTCGACCTGATCGGATGGTGAGATGTTGCACTGCTCACACTCATGGTTCTGACTTCTGCTAATGAGGCGTTATGAAGGTGTTTTGCAAGACTCAGGCAGAATCCCGGAAACCGTTTGCGTTCGGAGCGCCTGTATAAATCCCGGATAAAAAAAAGGCCAGCAAAACATGCTGGCCTTTTACTTATTGAAGCTTAGAAGACATTGAGCGGGTAGTCGACGATCACCCGGTATTCATCGGTGTCCTGATCCAGCGCGCCGTAGCCGTTGCCGCCACGGTTGGTCGCCCATTGCAGGCGCAGTGCGAGGTTTTTGGCCTTGCCGCCCTGAACCACATACTTGAGATCTATGTCGCGTTCCCAGTGCTTGGCGTTTTTGCCGTCAGCGCTGTACCACGAGGCATGACCGGGGCTGTCCGGATCAACTTTGGTCAGGTCCAGTTCACCTCGGGAGTAAGAGACCGCCGAGGTCAGGCCGGGCAGGCCGAGCCCGACAAAGTCGTAGGCGTACTTGAGTTTCCATGAGCGTTCGTTCGGGCCGTTGAAGTCCGAATACTGCTGGGAGTTGTCGAGGTAGACGCTGTCGCCCTGGCTGATGTAGTCAAACGGCGTGTTGCCGTTGACCCGCTGATACGCGGCGGTAACGCTGTGATTGCCCACACCGACGGTGAAATGCAGGCTGTACGTGTTGTTGTCGATGTTGCCCAGCAGCGCATTGCCGGTGTCTTGCGTGTGATAGGCGTGCAGGCCCGGGTTGAGGCTGACCAGATCATTCAGTGCGTAGGTGTAGTCCAGATCGTAGTAATACTGGTTCCAGATGTCCTTGAGCTCGGAAGCATAAAGACTGCTGGTCAGCCCCGGCAGACCGCTCCAGGCGACGCCGGCCCAGTTCAGGTGCCGGCTTTCGTCACCGTCGGCCAGGCTGCCATAGGACGTGCCGATTCGGGTGTGTCCGCTCTGGTTGTATGGCTTGGTGAAACTTGCCTGGCCACCTTCAATCATCCAGCCGTCAAAGCTGTGGTTGGTCAGGCTGACGCCGCGAAAGGTCTGGGGCAGCATGCGGGTTTCGCCGCCGGCGATCACCGGGTTGGTGAGAAACAAGTCACCGGCCTTCAGTTCAGTATCGAAGGCACGCATTTTCAGCGTGCCGCCCGCCGTCGAGAACGAACCTGGCGCTTTGCCGTTGCCATCGCTGACCGGCAGGATGCTCGAATTATCAGTGCCGCCACCGCCGTCGAGCTTGAGCCCGAGCATGGCGTGGACATCAACACCGAAACCGACGGTGCCTTGGGAGTAGCCCGACTCGAAGAGGCCGAGGAAACCCTGGCCCCATTCAATGTTGTCGTCCGTCTGCTGCAGGCGGTTGCGGTTCATGTAGTAGTTACGGGCGTTGAGATTGAGGCTCGAGCCTTCAACAAAACCTTCGGCGTTTGAGTTGTCTGCGGCGTGAGCAGCAGGTGCCATCGTTGCAGCGATTGCAATGAATAACGGGCTGTATCTAAGAGGGAAACGCACTAGCGGTAAAGCTCCTTGGGTCAACTTAGAGCCTCATTGTTTTGAGACTCCGGATGTTTCTTGTTAGAGAAGACGAACTGAAGCTGTTTAAAACCACAACGAAAAAAAGCCGCTGATAGCAGCGGCTTTGAAGACAACTTTTCAAAGGGAAGAGCCGATGAAAAGTGTCGAGGGAAACAGAGCGATACTTAATGATCAGCTGTCTTTCTCAACCCGTGGCTGGGCGTGAGTGCTCGACGCTTGAGGGGTTTGCGCAGCTTCCTGAGCCTTGGCCGTCATTTCGCTCTGATACTGTTCGAATGCAGCAGCGCGTGCGGAATTTTTCGCGACGAACGTCTGCGACTCTTCAGCGGTGGCGAACGGAGACAGAAACAAAGAGGACAAAACGAAAGCGCTGGCAATACCCATAGTGTTGGACATCTTTAAAACCTTCTTGCTTGGCAAGTGCTGTTTGGTGCGGCAAAGATAAGGGGGATTGGAGAGGGGAAAAAGAGCGGATTCATGAAAGGACTGTTGCGCTAAAAGCAACAGTGGCGTGCTGAACGTTCCCACGCTCTGCGTGGGAATGCCTCAACGGACGCTCCGCGTTCGGCTTGGGATGGGACGCGGAGCGTCCCTGGCTGCATTTCCACGCGGAGCGTGGGAACGATCATTTGGCGGGGTTAAACGGGGAGGTGGATACCGAACGTATTCATCCCATGATCACTGCGCACAAACACATCCCCGCCGTGCATCAGCGCAATCGCCTTGACGATCGCCAGCCCCAGCCCATGGTTGTTGCCACTGTTGCCACTGTTGCCACTGTTGCCACTGTTGCTGCGCGACGCATCGACTCGATAAAAACGTTCAAACAACCGCGGCAAATGCTCGCTGGCAATCGGTGACCCAGGGTTCGCAACCCCGATGCTGACCTGATGCTCCTCAACTTCGATCCGCACCTCAATCACCTGGCCCGGCTCGGTGTGCTGCACCGCATTGCTTAGCAGATTAATCAACGCCCGGCGCAGATGAGCGATCTCGATCCGCACTTGCGCGTCACCACTGACCTGCACCTGAACCTGAGCGTCTTCAAGAATGAAATCCAGGTACTCCAGCGTCGTCGCCACTTCATCGGCCAGCGAGGTGGACGTAAGTTTGGTGGCTTTGCTGCCCTGATCCGCGCTGGCGAGAAACAGCATGTCATTGATGATCGAGCGCAGCCGCTCAAGCTCTTCAAGGTTCGATTGCAGCACTTCAAAATAGTGTTCGGCGGATCGCCCGCGGGTCAGCGCGACTTGGGTCTGGCCGATCAGGTTGGTCAGGGGCGAGCGCAGTTCATGGGCCACATCCGCATTGAACGACTCAAGGCGCGAGTAAGCCTGTTCGACTCGCTCCAGTGTCGAGTTGAACGAGTTGACGAACTGATTCAGTTCCGGCGGCAGCGGCGACAATTGCAGGCGACCGGACAACAGCGGTGGGGCCAGTCGCTGGGCTTCCTGGGACAACTTGATCAGCGGTTTTAAGCCGATCCGGGCCACCCAATAACCGAGGGCCGACGCCAGTAATACACCGATGATCGCCAGGCTGATCAGGGCTATCAGCAAATGGTGCTGAGTCTGCAGAAACGTCTCGGTGTCGATGCCGATCATGAAGCGCAACGGTGGGCGTTGATCCTTGGCCGGGAACTGACTGACCAGCACTTTCAGTGGATAAGGCTGATCCGGCATTTGCATGTCGCGCATGCCCAGCGGGCCTTCGGCAAAGGCGCGGATCTGCGGCGTCAGGTTGCCGTATTCGTAGTGCGGATCACCGCTGATGATCCAGAAACTGATGCGCTTGTCTTCTTCGCCGAGCAGCTTGAGCTTGTTGTTGATCTTCACCCAATGCTCGTGTGTGCCGTAACGGCCGACGGTGGATTCGAGCACGCTGTAGCGCGCGTCCAATTCAGCCTCGGGCAACAAACCCAGACCTTTATCGACCTGTTGATACAGCGCCCAGCCGATCAACAGAAACACCAGCAGCGCTACCAGCGTGAACATCCCGCTGAGGCGCAGGGCAATAGAATTACTGGACACCACGGCTCTCCAACACATAACCCATGCCACGAATCGTGTGCAGCAGTTTCTCTTCGAACGGCCCGTCGAGCTTGGCGCGCAAGCGTTTGATCGCGACTTCGACCACGTTGGCGTCGCTGTCGAAATTGATGTCCCAGACCATTTCGGCGATGGCGGTTTTCGACAGGATTTCACCCTCACGGCGGGCCAGTACACTCAGCAGCGAGAACTCCTTGGCGGTCAGGTCCAGACGCGTGCCGGCGCGGGTGGCTTTGCGGCTGATCAAGTCTATCCACAGGTCGGCGATGCTCACCTGCACTGGTTCGTGACCGCCGCTGCGACGGGTCAGCGCTTGCAGGCGCGCCACCAGTTCGAGAAAGGAAAACGGTTTGCCGAGGTAATCGTCGGCACCGTCGCGCAGGCCTTTAATGCGATCTTCCACACGCTCGCGGGCGGTGAGCATGATCACCGGGGTTTGCTTGCGCGCACGCAATGCGCGCAGTACGCCGAAGCCGTCGAGGCCTGGCAGCATGACGTCGAGGACGATCACCGCGTAGTCGCTTTCCAGCGCCAGGTGCAGGCCTTCAACGCCGTCGCGCGCCAGGTCCACGGTGTAACCCTGTTCCGTCAGGCCGCGGTGCAAATAGTCCGCGGTTTTTTCTTCGTCTTCGATAATCAGAACGCGCATGACCCCGCCTCAGTCTGTAGTCGCCAGTGCCGGCAATGGCTCTGGTTTGGGCCTATGAAATAGCCGCTCAAGCCACAAGTATATGACCGGAGTGGTGAACAACGTCAGCGCCTGGCTCACCAGCAAACCGCCGACCACCGCGATCCCCAAGGGCTGGCGCAATTCGGCGCCGGTGCCGTAGCCGAGCATCAATGGCAGCGCGCCGAGCAGGGCGGCGAGGGTGGTCATGATGATCGGCCGGAATCGTGTGATACAGGCCTGGTAGATCGCTTCTTCCGGCGGCAGGCCGCCCTTGCGTTGCGCTTCGAGGGCGAAGTCGATCATCAGGATGCCGTTCTTCTTCACGATCCCGATCAGCAACACCAGCCCGATCAGCGCCATGATCGAAAAGTCCTGCCCGCAAATCCACAGCATGATCACCGCGCCGAGCCCCGCTGACGGCAGCGTTGAGATGATGGTCAGCGGATGGACGAAGCTTTCGTACAGCACGCCGAGAATGATGTACACCGCCACCAGCGCCGCCAGGATCAGCCATGGCTGACTGGCCAGCGAACTCTGGAACGCCTGGGCCGCGCCCTGGAAGTTACCGCTCATGGCCGCCGGCATGCCAATCTCAGCTTTGGCCTGGTTGAGCATGATCACCGCGTCGCCCAACGCCACACCGGGCGCCAGGTTGAATGACAGGTTGGCGGCCGGGAACATGCCGTCATGGGCGATGGACAGCGGACCCACGGTCGGCGCATCGAATTTCGCCAGGGCCGACAGCGGCACCATTTCCCCGCTCAGCGGCGAGCGCAGATAGAAATAGTTGAGGCTTTCGGCCTTGCCGCGCTGCTTGGTGTCCAGTTCCAGAATCACGTTGTACTGGTTGATCTGCGTCTGGAATTCGTTGATCTGGCGCTGACCGAAGGCGTCGTACAGCGCTTCGTCGACATCGCTGGCGGTCAGGCCGAAACGCGCGGCAGCGCTGCGATCGATGCTGATGTGGGTGATGCTGCCGCCCAGTTGCAGGTCATTGGAAATGTCACGGAACGCCGGGTTGGCGCGCAGTTTTTCCGTGAGGCGCTGGGTCCAGGTGCTGAGGGTCGTGCCGTCGTTGCTCTTGAGCACGTATTGGTACTGGGCGCGGCTCGGGCCGGAGCTGAGGTTGATGTCCTGCCCGGCGCGCAGGTACAGCACGATGCCCGGGACTTTCATCAGTTGCGGACGAATCCGGTCAATGAACTGACTGGCGGAAACGTCGCGGTCGCCGCGTTTTTTCAGGGAGATCCAGAAGCGACCGTTGGCGATGGTCTGGTTACTGCCAGCGACGCCGACCGAGTGGGAAAACGCCGCTACCGCAGGATCCGCCGCGACGATTTCGGCCATCGCGAGGTGTTTTTTCACCATGTCGCCGTAGGAAATATCAGCGGCTGCTTCGGTGGTGCCGAGGACGAAACCGGTGTCTTGCACCGGGAAGAAGCCCTTCGGAATAAAGATGTAACCGGCAATCGCCAGGCCCAGAGACAGGCAGAACACCCCGATCATCAGCTTCTGGTGGGCGAGGGCGCGGCGCAGAAGTTTTTCATAGCCTGTCAGCAAGCGTTCGCCAAACGTAGGTTTGCTGTGGGCGTGATGCACCGGCGCACGCATGAACAGCGCGGCGAGCGTCGGCGCCAAGGTCAGCGAGACCACCACCGAAATCATGATCGTCGAAGTGGCGGTCAGGGCGAATTCCTTGAACAGCCGTCCGACCACGCCGCCCATGAACAGCAACGGAATAAACGCCGCCACCAGCGAGAAACTGATGGAAACCACGGTAAAACCAATCTCGCCGGCACCTTTGATCGCCGCCTCGCGCATGCCGTCGCCAGCTTCAAGGTGACGGTGAATGTTCTCCACCACCACAATCGCATCGTCGACCACAAACCCCACGGCCACCACGATCGCCACCAGCGTCAGGTTGTTCAGGCTGAAACCCATGATGTACATCAGGGCGAAACTGGCGATCAGGGACACACCGAGCACGGCGGATACGATCAGCGTCGCCGACCATTGGCGCAGGAACAGCGCCATCACCGCCACCACCAGCATGATCGCGATCAGCAGGGTAACTTCCACTTCGTGCAGGGAGGCGCGGATGGTCTGGGTGCGGTCGACCAGCACCTTGACCTGCACCGATGCCGGCAGCATGGCTTCGAGGCCGGGCAGGGCGGCCTGGATGCGATCCACGGTTTCGACGATGTTGGCGCCCGGCTGCCGGGAAATCACCAGGTTCACCCCAGGTTTATCACCGGCCCAGGCTTGCACGTAGGCATCTTCCGAACCGTTGACGACTTTCGCCACATCCTTGAGGTGAACCGGGGCACCGTCCTTGTAGGAAACGATGAGTTGACTGTATTCCTCAGGGTGGAACAACTGGTCGTTGGTCGACAGTGTCGAGATGCTCGACTCACCGTACAACGCCCCTTTGGCCAGGTTGAGGCTGGTGTTCTGGATCGCCAGACGAATGTCCGCCAGCGTCAGGCCGATGGCCGCGAGTTTGTCCGCCGAGGCCTGTACACGGATCGCCGGACGTTGCTGGCCGGTGATGTTGATTTGGCCTACACCGTCGATCTGACTGATCTGACGGGCGAGCAGGGTTTCTACCAGGTCGCTGAGTTCGGTGCCGGGCATCTGGGTCGAGTTGACGCTGAGGATCAGTACCGGGCTGTCGGCCGGATTGACCTTGCGCCACGTCGGCAAGGTCGGCATGTCTTTGGGCAGTTTGCCGGCGGCGGTGTTGATCGCGGCCTGCACTTCCTGAGCGGCGGTGTCGATGCTTTTGTCGAGGGTGAATTGCAGGGTCAGGTTGGTTGAGCCCAGTGCGCTGCTCGAGGTCATCTGGGTCACGCCCGGGATGGCGCTGAATTGCACTTCAAGCGGTGTGGCCACCGATGAAGCCATGGTTTCCGGACTGGCCCCGGGCAATTGCGCGGCTACCTGAATGGTCGGAAATTCTGCTTCCGGCAATGGCGCGATGGGCAGGCGCGGGAAAGCGATGACACCGAGCAGCACCAGCGCAAAGGTCAGTAGAATCGTCGCAACCGGATGGTCGATGCACCAGGCCGAGACCGAGCCATGGCCCTTCATGGTTTCGGCTCCGATTGGACCACTTGCGGCGGGTCGGTCACTACGTGCACCGTCGAGCCGGGCTTGAGCCGCGACTGGCCGTCGCTGACCAGCACGTCGCCCGGTTTAACGCCTTTGATGATGTCCTGGCCGCTGCCTTGATAGACCATTTGTACGGTGACGGTTTCGACCTTGTCGCCGTTGACCCGGTACACGAAATGTTGATCGAGGCCGCGTTGTACGACGGTGGGCGGTACCACCAGCGCATCTTTATCCAGTGCTGTCTGAATTTTTACCGTCACCAGCAGGCCCGGCCAGAGTTTCTGCCCGGGGTTGTTGAATTCGGCTTTGGCGCGAATGGTCCCGGTGTTGGCGTTGATCTGGTTGTCGATCAGGGTCAAATGACCTTCGCCCAGCAGATTGCCGGTTTCGCCGTCAGTGTCGGCGCCAATGTAGGCCTTCACTTTTGCACGTTGTGGGTCGCCGATCAGACCCTGCAGGGTCGGCAGCATTTGCTGTGGCAGGGAGAACTCCACGGCGATCGGGTCGATCTGGGTCACCGTGAACAGGCCTTGAACGTCGGTCATGCGCAGGAAGTTGCCTTCGTCCACTGTGCGAATACCGACGCGACCGGTCACCGGGGAGCGAATCTGTGTGTAGGAGAGCTGCACCTGAGCAGCGTCGATCGAGGCCTGGTTACCTTGGGCGGTAGCTTTGAGTTGGTTGACCAGGGCTTGTTGCTGGTCATAAGTCTGTTTGGAAACGCCGTCGTCCACACTCAATAGCTTGTAGCGCTTGAGGTTGACCTGCGCCACTTGCAGTTGCGCCTGGCTTTCACCGAGTTGCGCCCGGGCCTGATCGAGGCTGGCGCGGATCGAACGGTCGTCGATGGTGGCCAACAGGTCGCCTTTGTTCACCAGTTGGCCTTCCTTGACCAGGATTTTGGTGAGGATACCGTCGATTTGCGGGCGCACGACCACGCTGTGCAGCGACAGCACCGAGCCGATGCCGCTGACGTAGCGGGGGACATCTTTTTCGGTGACGTTGACGACCCGCACCGGGATGGTGGTCGGGGCGGCCAGTTTTGCCGTGGCGGGTTTGGTGAGGTACCACGTGCCCAGCGCTGCCAAGGCAATCAGCAGACCTGCGATCAAGGCGTTTTTTTTCTGAATTCGCATGCGAGTGGGGCGCCGGTCTAAGTGGTCGGAGTTTTGTCGGGTTTATACCTTCCTTTATAAACCTCTTAGCCCGTCAGGAAAGTGACTGCTAACTGACGGCGCTGTCAGTTTTGTCTCTGATTTTTGTGGGCAAGCGGATTGTTCTCGATGGCACGGCTGCAGTTTCAGGCTGAGGTGGCTTGCGGCGTCTTTTCCCACGAAGTATTCGTCTTCGGCTGATTGTGTCGCGCATACAGAAGGTGAGATCCAGTGGGTAACGCAGGCTAGGGAGATCACTCGGATTTTGACCTAGGCCCTATTGCTGTCTGCGTGTGCAAATCCAGTTCTCAGCCCTTTCATCCAGGAGCTTTCCATGACTCGTTTTTTTTCGGCTATTCGGTTTGGCGCACTTCTGGGCGCCGCGTGTCTCACGGCATCAGCAGACATAAAAGCGTCCTCGTTCCCTGACAGCAATTTCGATAGCCGTCGGTTGAACGCCGATGCTGCCCATTACTCACCTGACCAACAGACAGGCCTGTCAGGGCCGGATTCACCGCCACAGTATGTGCCAGCACGAAAAGGAGCGCCCGCATCCTCAGCCGTGCGTGCAGGCAACGTCCTGTACCTGTCGGGATTGTTGGGCAGCGGTCCGGATGGGCGCATTGTTGGAGATGTCTCGGCTCAGACGCATGCCGTGATGGGACGACTTCGGGACGTATTGGCTCGAAATGGCTCATCACTGGGACACGTCTTGCAGTGCACGGTGATTGTGACGGATATCCAGACGCTGCCGGAGGTCAACGCGGTCTACATTCAGTATTTTCCCGAAGGTCGTTTGCCCGCGCGAACTGCCTTCGAAGCGTCCCGCCTGGCAGCCAATGCCTTGGTGGAAATCGAGTGTAAGGCCTACGTCAATCAGACCGAGCTGCGCTCTTGAATGGTCATGCCTGTCACGCTGATGCATGTCCCGTTCCGGTAGTCACTGCACCGATGCCGGACATGTGATCAGTGGGTCGCGGATTGTTGCTTCAGCTGTTGATCAAGATTGCGCTCCGCCGTATCCGCATAGGCGGCGCAGGTCAGCGGTGCACGGTGAGGGGCGGTGGTATTGGAATAGTCCCAGCCGCTGCCCTCGGCGTGCGGAGTCAGCAGTAGGTCGCAGGGCAGGCTACGAATTGTCGTGAAGCTTTGTCGGAATGCCTCTATCAGCCGGGGATAGCTCGAATTGTTGGCAAGCTTGTAGCCGGGTGCACTAAGACTGTCGACATAGGCGATGCGCAGCGGTTTGCCTTCGCGCGTGTCCGTCCAGGTCCAGCTCATGCTGCCCGGTGTATGGCCTGGGGTGAAGTGTACGGTGAAGTCCATGTCGCCCAGTCTGATGGACTCGCCGTCCTGTACCAAGCGGTCGGTGTGCACCGGAGCGAAGGTAATGGCATCGCCAAAATGCAAGTCGCCCGCGCCGCCGCGTTGCAGCAGCACGGCAGATTCGGCGTTGCTCACCAGCGTGGCGCCGGTGGCCTGTCGCAAATCGGCTAGCGGACCGGCGTGATCGGTGTGGGCATGACTGTGGAGGATGAAGCGCACATCCGTCGGATCCATTCCCACGCGTTTGATGTTGTCGAGGATCAGGTTTGCCTGTTGCGGCATCCCCCCGTCGATCAGTACCGCGCCGTCTTTGGTTTTGACCAGCAGTACGGTCAGGCTCGCAGTGCCTATTTGCCAGACGTTGTCGCTGATTTTGACTGGCGCAATCGGTGTTAGCCAGACAGGGGGCACCTCGTACGCTTTCAACTGGGCAAGGGGCGTGTTATCGGCCAAGGCGGTGAGAGGCGACAGCAGCAGGGTGATCGCGAGGCTGTTGATACGGCGCATGGGAAGTCCTTTTTCAGCAGGTAGCGGGGGCTCCGATCGTAGCAGCGAGAAGAAGTGACACCTCCTCCATTAGTGTTACAAGAATTTGGCCCCCTCCCACTAAACCCGACGGACTCGCTTGCGGCTTGAAGCTTGCTGCTTCCGACACAGGTATACTGCCGCCTTTCGCGGCTCGCTGACCGGGCCCGACTCTATGGCATCCCCCGGAGCTTTCATGACTTCCCCGACCCAACCGCCGGTTGCCGACGCTTTGAGCGACGGCCAGGCAGACCTGCCAGACAGCGTCGACTCCAGCGCAGACAGCGAAACCAAGGCCGCGATCCCGGCGTTCAAGTTCCCGTTCAAACCGGGTGAGTTGGCTGGTGCGAAGAACGCCAGCCAGCCTTGGTACAAGAATGGCGCCAAGAATGGCCACACCAAGACGCCGGGGGCAGCGCCTCCTGGCACTCGGCGCACTATGGGTAAACGGTGACTGTCAGGCATTTTGTTGAGCGGTAATTGTTCTTCCTGTCATTGAGACAGTTCCCACAAGGATGAGCGATTCGTCCTCTGGGAAAGTCGGCGGCTACTCGTCAAAGATTCATACCCCTGAATTTTTGATGAAGGCCGCCAAAATGCCTCTTGTAAAAACCCTCTCTCTCCTTTCGCTGGTGGCCCTAACCACCGGCTGCATGTCGTTTGTGCCCGAGCCGCAGATCCGTTTCGGTGTCGAAGCCCTGGTTCCACCGTTCGAGAGTCGTAACGACGAGGGTGAGCTGGTCGGATTGAATATCGAGTTGGGCAATGCACTGTGTGGCGAACTCAAATCCCGCTGTGTCTGGGTTGATCAGGATTACGCGACCAACATTCACGCCCTCGAATCCAACCTTTTTGACGTGATCATGCCGATGACGGCAACACCGGCGCGTCGAGAGCGGGTCGATTTCACCGATAATCTTTACCCCCTGAGCAGCCGTCTGGTGGCGCGCAAAGGGGCTAATCTTCAACCGGATGTGCAATCGCTCAAGGGCAAGCGTGTCGGCGTACTGACAGGCACCAGCCGCGAAGCGTTCGCCAAGGCCCGTTGGGCCCCGGCCGGAGTGACGATTCGCAGTTTCGCTCTCAACAATCAATTGGTCGATAGCCTGCTGGCGGGGGATATCGATGCAACCCTGCAAGACTCCATTGAAATTACCCAAGTGTTATCAAGCCTGCCCCAAGGGCAAGCTTTCGAGTTCGCCGGTGCCCCTCTCAAGGACTCCATGCTGGGCAGTGGCGTGGCCATGGCTGTGCGAAAAACCGACACCCTGCTGCGCGATAACCTGAATGCGGCACTTGAGCGTCTTAAGCAAAATGGCCAGTACCAGGCGATTACCCAGCGTTATTTGCCACCCGCAGCACCAGACTCACCACGCTACTTTCCGAATGAGGAAGGTCTGCCATTCTCCGATGCGGTGCAGGTCGGCGAAACCCTTTACTTTTCCGGGGTGATCGGCCTCGGAGCTGATGGTGAGCTGGTGAAGGGCGGCGTGGGCCCGCAGACGACCCAGGCCATGGAGAACTTGCGTACCGCGCTGCAACGCAACGGTTCGTCCCTGGCTCAAGTGGCCAAATGCACGGTCATCCTTGCCGACATAAGGGATTTTTCCGCCATGAGTGCTGTGTATCGCAGTTTCTTTCCGGCGGATCGTTTGCCCGCACGTACGACGTTTGCCGGCAAGTTGGTCGAGAACGCGAGGGTAGAAGTGGAATGTCTGGCGGTGACGGCCAGTTAACTGTTTTGACGACGAGCCACTGCGCGACGGGATTGCGCAGTAGGTCCGAAGTCTTTCGTCTTAGGCGGCCCGCAACGAAATGAACGCGTAATTCTCGGGAGCATCAGTCGCCACGTGCGCCCCGGCCGCCTGCACTTGCCCGGCAATGTCCTCGCCCGACACATGAAACAACCAGTCAGCGCCTGACCCGGCCACAGGCTGCGTCGCAACCTGGTCGATGACTCTCGTAAACGCCGTCATGTCCGGCAGATAAGCAGTAAAGCCATCGCCCTTCAGTGCCGTAGTCCGAATCCCCAACAACGCACAAATCGCATCCTTGGCCCGAATGTCATCGCGATCCGCCTGACGGGAGCGCTGGATTAATCCGACCAGTTCCTGATCCACCAATTCACCACCCACAATCAGATCCGGTCCTTTTTCCCACGATTCGGGCGGACATTCCTTTACGGCAATGTTCAGGGGGATGTGCGGATTGATTTCCATCGGGTAGATGCGGCACACCAGCGGCCGGCGTTCGTAGATGCGGCAGAGGTTGTCTTCGTCAAGATTCCGGCAAGGACCGACGTTGTAGGCGGCAATGGTGATGGCTATGTACGCCTCGCAAGCGCCGCTTCGAACCCTCACCGAACGGCGTTCGGCGTGTTCGCGTTGCTGTGTCGGCAGCCCCAGGCCATTGCCCAGGAAACCTTCCACCAACACAATCACCTGACCGCCATCGGCCGCCCACATCCGGGCTTCGGGCAGGGTCAGGGGCACGTGGTGGTCGTTGCAGCATTTGCCACAGCCTACGCAGGAAAACGTCGTATTCATTGAACGGCCAGTCGCATAAAAGGACATGAAACGGCGACAGAATGCCGCCGCACAGGCCGCTATCGAAGCAAGTTATGCGCCAGTCACTGCGCCTTGGCGGTGGGGCGGATGGAGTCCCATTCGGTGATGTAAGCGGTTTTGCTTTTCTTGTTGTAGAGACACAGTTCGGTGCCTTGTTGGCCTTTCATGTGTTTTTGCGGGTATTGGCCTTGCAACAGAAGTGCGGTGTAGCCAACCCGGTCATCGAACTGCGCGGCGTTGCCCACGGGTTTGGCATTCGTCAAACCACTGGCCTTGGTGCAACTGGCGAGCACGGCTTTATCGTAAGCAGCCCAGGCGTCGGAGCTGGAGGCGTGGGCCTGGGAGGCGAGAGCGGCGAGGCAGAGGAGGGTTAGGCTTGCTGCTTTCATGGGGTCGGGCATCCTTGGGGGGCAAGGTTGGAGTATGCCTGATGGTTTCAGGTTGAATGTGTCGGCCCCCTCGCCACAGTCAGGCCGGAACCGGTTCCCGGCGGATCACACGCATTCCGGCGTTTTCATACAAACGCTGCGCCCGTAGGTTGTCTTCCAGCACCTTCAGATCCACAAAACCTTCGCGTCGTTGCTGAAATATCTTGAAAGCATGTAGCAGCAACGCGCGTCCTAATCCTTGCCCCTGAGCCCGTGGATGCACCACCAGGTTTTTGATATAGGCGCTGGTCCAGCACTGGCATACGCCGACGATACCTTCGGCATCCAGAGCGATAAAGCACAGGCTCGGATCATATTCAGGATCGGTTTCAAAACGCTGTTGCCAGACGTCCAGTGCCGGCACGCGACCGCCACCTTGCTGAAAACCGAGCTCCATCAGACGATGAACGGCTACTGACAGTTCGGGGCGGTAGTCGCTGAGGGTGATTCCCTGAGGCCACGTGATCGCGGGCACACCTTCAGCAAGGTTGCGCCGCATCAGAAAGCAGAAGTCCTTGCTCAAGCCTCAATAACCTTGTTCAGCGACAGCCTTGGCTGCTTCGATCAGGCACTTGGTCAGTTCTGGCGAGGAGAACTTGGTCAACACCGCGTTCGCGCCGGCAAGACGGGCCTTTTCGCTGTTCATCGCACTGTCCAAAGAGGTGTGCAGCAGAACATAAAGGTGCGAAAAGTCCGGAGTTTCACGCAAGGTGCGGGTGAAGGCGTAGCCGTCCATTTCGGACATTTCGATGTCCGAGACGATCAGGTTGATCTGCTGGGCCGTGCCTTGCAGGTCCAACAGGCAGTCAATGGCTTCCTTGGCGCTGCGGGCGGTGTGGCATTGCAGGCCGAGGTTGCGCAGGGTATGCACCGATTGCTGCAACGCCACCTGGCTGTCATCGACCACCAGAATCCGCGCGTTACCGAGCACTTCGGCGTCTTCCATGCTCAGTTCGGTCGGGGCCGTTTCGATCTGGGCCGGGGCGATGCCATGGATGACTTTTTCGATGTCCAGTACCTGTACCAATGTGCCGTCGACCGAGGTTACGCCTGTGATGTACGAACGCACACCGCCAGAGCCAAAGGGCGGCGGACGGATGTCGGTGGTCAGGCAGTGGACGATTTTGCTCACGGCTTGAACGTGCAAACCTTGCTTGGAGCGGCTGACATCGGTGACGATCAGACAGCCACCGTTCGGGTCTTCCAGCGGCCGTTCGCCGATGGCGCGGCTGAGGTCGATCACCGACAACGAGGCACCGCGCAGGGTGGCGATGCCTTTGACGTGGGGGTGCGACTCCGGCAGCTTGGTCAGCGGCGGGCATGGAATGATTTCACTGACTTTCAGCAGGTTGATCGCCATCAGCTTGCCGCTGCGCAAGGTAAACAGCAGAAGCGAAAGTGAATCTGCGCGGGCTTTGTTTGAAGACATAAAAACCTTCTGTGGAAAAAGGTGATGGGCGACCGCGAAGATCGCCAACAGCTATCGATGCCGGGTTATCGACTTGTTGCGTACAGGCTTTAGCAATTCAGGTGAATGGTATGACGCCATCGTCGGAACGCCGCCCGGAGCAAGCTCGCTCCCACATTGGAATGCATTCCCCTGTGGGAGCGAGCTTGCTCCGGGCGGCGTTCCGACGATGGGGCCTTCACTTCATGCCGAGGCGTTTGGCCATTCGCCCAAGATTCGCCCGATCCAAGCCTAGCTCACGCGCGGCACTCGCCCAATTGTTATGGTGCCGTTCCAGACAGGCGTCGATCAGTCGACGCTGATAATCCTCGGTCGCCGCCCGCAAGTCTCCCGAGACCAAAGCCGCAGGGCTGATGGGGGCGGGTTCGGTTGCAAGCTCAACCCTGCCAGTGGGCAAATCCAGATCCGCCGCACTCAAGCTGAGAATCTTCGGCCGCTCCTTGCAGTTGCCCAGCGCCTTCAAGGCACTGCGGCCAATCAAGTGCTCCAGCTCCCGCACATTGCCCGGCCATGCATACGCCAGCAGTGCAGCTTGTGCATCGCTGTTCAGACGCAGGCTGTTGAGGCCCATGCGAGAGCGGTTTTGCTCCAGGAAGTAGCCGCTGAGCAGCAGCACATCCCGCCCACGGTCACGCAGTGCTGGCACCAGCAACGGATAAACGCTCAGGCGGTGATAGAAGTCGGCACGGTAGCGGCCGCTGCGCACTTCCTCGGCCAGGTCGCGGTTGGTCGCGGCGATCAGCCGTACGTCCACCTGATGTTCTTTATCCGACCCCAATCGCTGCAATTGACCGCTTTGCAACACTCGCAATAATTTGGCCTGGACGGTCAGGGACAGCTCACCGACTTCATCGAGAAACAGCGTACCGCCATTGGCCAGTTCAAACTTGCCGCGCCGATCGTTCATCGCGCCGGTGAAGGCGCCGCGGACGTGGCCGAACAATTCGCTCTCCACCAGCGTGTCCGGCAGCGCGGCGCAGTTGAGGCTGATGATCGGCTTGTCGGCCCGGGGCGATGCGGCGTGGATGGCTTGGGCGACCAGTTCCTTGCCGACCCCGGTTTCGCCGGTGATCAGCACAGTCAGATCACTGCCGCCCACCAGATTGATTTCTTCCACCAGCCGTTTGTGGGCCTTGCTCTGGCCAATCATCTCGCGGTTTTGCTGGCCGCTGGCTTGTCGGTAAACCTCGGCACGCTGATGTTCGTCTTCGACACGATTGGCCAGGCGTTCGATGCGCTCGGCGGCGTTGACCGTGGCGGCGGCGAGGCTGGCGAAGGCTTCCAGGGCGTCCAGTTCGATCGGTTCGAAGCGCTCTGGATCGAGTGCGTCGAGGGTCAGCAAACCCCACGGACGTTCGTCGATAAACAGCGGGCAACCCATGCAGTCGTGGACTTCCAGATGATCGTCGAGGCCATCGACCAGGCCGTCGTAAGGGTCGGGCAAGTCGCTGTCGGCGGCGAAACGGGTCGGACCGTGGCTGCTGAGCAGCGCTTCAAAACGCGGGTGTTCGCTGACTTTGAAGCGTCGGCCGAGGGTGTCGGTACTCAACCCGTCGACGGCCAGTGGCACCAGCCATTCGCCATCGAGGCGCAGCAGTGCGGCGGCATCGCAGGGGAGCAGGGCGCGCATGGCTTCGAGCAAGCGCCGATAACGCTCGCCTTCGGGGAGTTCGCGGGACAGGTCGGCGACCAGTGGCAGCAGGGTGGTGAGCAAGGCTTTTGCAGTCATAGTGACTCCATGTAGTCGGTATGACTATAAGTCAGGGTGTGTCGATATGACTATAAATAATCTAACTAGTTGATTTTAAAGGTTTTATTTTTTGGCACGAAAACTGATAAGTACAAGGCAGTCAGTTAGCAATCCAAGTAGATCAGGAGTCGCCTTATGCTTAGCGTTCTAGACCGTGCAATCGTCAAATCCACCGTGCCCTTGCTGGAAAGCGGTGGCGAAGCATTGATCACTCATTTCTACCGCATGATGCTTTCCGAGTATCCGGAAGTTCGCCCGATGTTCAATCAGGCCCACCAGGCCAGCGGTGATCAGCCGCGAGCTCTGGCAAACGGTGTCTTGATGTATGCGCGGCACATTGACCAGCTCGACCAGTTGGGCGACCTGGTGGCCAAGATCATCAACAAGCACGTCGCCCTGCAAATTCTCCCGGAACATTACCCGATTGTCGGTACCTGCCTGCTGCGAGCCATCTCCGAAGTGCTGGGCGACGAGATTGCCACCCCTGAAGTGATGGCCGCCTGGGGGGCTGCTTACGGTCAATTGGCCGACATCCTGATCGGTGCCGAAACCAGCATCTACGACCAAAAGGAACAGGCACCGGGCGGCTGGCGCGGGGCGCGGGAATTCATCGTGGTATCGAAGGTCGAGGAGAGTGCGGAAATCATCTCGTTCTACTTCGAACCTGCGGACAAAGGCCCGATCCTGGCGGCAGAGCCGGGCCAGTACATTGGCATGAAACTGATCCTTGATGGCGAAGAGATTCGTCGTAACTATTCGCTGTCGGCCTTGGCCAACAAGGGCCAGTACCGGATCAGCGTCAAACGTGAAACCGGTGGCCGCGCCTCCAACCATTTGCACGATCAACTGCATGTGGGCTCCAGCATCCAGCTGTTCCCGCCATCGGGCGAGTTCACCCTGACCGACAGCGATAAACCGCTGGTGCTGATCAGCGGCGGCGTCGGCATCACTCCGACCCTGGCAATGCTCGAAGCGGCGCTGGCGACCGAACGGCCGGTGCACTTTATCCACTGTGCGCGTAACGGTAGCGTTCATGCTTTCCGCGACTGGATCGATGGCTTGGCTGAGCGTCATCCGCAACTCAAACGCTTCTATTGCTACGACGAAGATGATGGCGTGAGCCCGGCGGCGCACAAGGTTGGCCTGTTGAGCCAGGAGCAACTGGGCGAGTGGTTGCCGCAGCAACGTGACCTGGATGCTTACTTCCTCGGGCCTAAAGGCTTCATGGCGGCGGTCAAGCGCCACCTCAAAGCGTTGGGTGTACCGGAGAAGCAAAGCCGTTACGAATTCTTCGGGCCGGCTTCGGCATTGGAATAGTACGCAAAACCTCTAGGAGCCGGGCTTGCCGGCGAAGGCGTATTCGAGATCGCCTTCGCCGGCAAGCCTGGCTCCTACAAATACGTATCAGCCCTTCAATTCTTTCAAATGTTTGTACACCGTCGCCCGCCCCATGTTCAGCACGTTCGCCACATAGTTGGAGGCGCTTTTGCCTTTGAAGGCGCCTTCGGCGTGCAGTGCCAGCACCAGTTCGCGCTTATGGTCACGGGTCAGCAGGTTCAGGCTTAGCTGACGTTCGCGCAGCCAGGCGTGGAGGAAAGTGTTGATCCGCTCCTGCCAGTCATCGCGAAACAGCGAGTCCGGTTGCGGAATCAACTTGCTCGGCGACAGGAACAGATCCAGAGCGGCCTTGGCATTTTCGAACAACGAAATATTCAGATTAATGCACAGCACCGCCAGTGGATGACCTTCACTGTCGCGCAGCACACTGCTCAGGCTGCGAATCTTCTGGCCATCCCAATTGAGCTTTTCGTACGGCCCGATGTTTCGTTCGCTGATATCGTCGCTGAGCATGTCCTCCAGCGCCGAGTCGTCACCGATTTCCCGTTTGGACAGGTTGTTGGCGATGTAGTCGACCTTCTGCGTACGCAGATCGTGCAGCACCACCTCGGCGTGAGGAAAGAACAACGTGGCGATGGCATCGGCGATCGCGCGGAAGTTGTCCAGCGGCGAGCTCTTCAATGCAGAGTCATCACCGGCTGGTTCTTGTTCTTGGGCGTTCATAAAGTGGAGCTCCAGACAGCATCAGCGCCCCGTAAAAAAAGGCGCTGGAAGTTTGCCGCAATCGTGTCGACACGTCACCTGCGTCCGAAAGTCAGCCCAGTCGCGTAGGGGAGAGCATTTGGGGGTTCAGGCCGAAGCGAGTCAGTTGCTCGGGCAAGGCTTCGCCGCGTACCAGTGCAGCGCTGGCCTGGCCCATGGCCGGCGAGGTCTGAATGCCATAACCGCCTTGTGCCGCCACCCAGAATAACCCCGGTACCTGCGGATCGAACCCCGACAACAAATCACCGTCGCTCACGAAACTGCGCAAGCCGGCCCAGGTGCGGGTCGGACGGCGGATGGTCAGGGTGGTGGCTTCTTCGATCTGGTAGATGCCCATCGCAATGTCCAACTCTTCAGGCTGCACGTCGTGTGGTTCCACCGGGTCGGCGTTGGCTGGCGAGCCGAGGAACATTCCGGCGTCGGGCTTCATGTAGAAGGATTCATCGAGGCTGACCAGCATTGGCCAATGGTGGATGTCCACGCCCTCGGGGCCGGCGAAGATGAACGCCGCACGGCGCTTGGGTTGCAGGCCCAGAGGTTTGGCACCGGCCAGCTCGCCGATTTTGTCGGCCCAGGCGCCTGCCGCGTTGATGATGATCGGGGCGCTGAAGGTCTGACCGCTGGTTTGCACGTGCCACACACCTTCGGCGTCGCGGGTCAGGCTCAGGACTTCGCTGTCGGTATGAACTTCGCCTTTATTGCGTCGGATACCGCGCAGGTAACCCTGGTGCAAGGCATCGGTGTCGATGTCGCTGGCGGTCGGGTCGTAAATCGCACCATGGACTTTTTCCCGGCGCAGAATCGGCAGGCGCGCGCAGGCCTCGTCGGCGCTGAGCAGTTGCATCTCCGGCACCGTGGCTTTGGCACTCAGGTATTGATTGTTCAGTTCGGCCGGGTCACCGGTGAAGTCCACGGTCATCTCGCCACGCGGGGTCAGCAGCGGGTGTTCGCAGAAACCGGATGGGGGCGCGTCGAAGAAGTCGCGGCTAGCCTGGGTCAGCGCCCGAACTTGAGGCGTACCGTAGGCGGCGGTGAACAGTGCGGCTGAACGTCCGGTGGAGTGGTAAGCCGGATGGGACTCGCGTTCGAGCACGATTACTCGGGCGTGCTGCGACAACCAGAATCCGGTGGAAGCACCGGCAATCCCGCCGCCGATGATGATGAAATCTGCCTGGCTCATGAACGTCTCCTGATGGGCGCAAATGCCAAAATTGTAGAGATCCCTTGTAGGAGCTGACGAGTGGAACGAGGCTGCGATCTTTTGACTTTGCTTTTATAGGCAAGATCAAAAGATCGCAGCCTCGTTCCACTCGTCAGCTCCTACAGGGTTTGTGGTGTTAGTGCTGTAGGCGGTAGATGGCATTGGCCAGCGCGATGTCTTCCAGGCCCAGACCAATGGAGCGGAAGAACACATGACGGTCATAGCCAGGGCGCTGGACTTTTTCGCTGAGCAGATCGGGCAGGTCGCCGATGATCGCGTTCTTGTCCCAGCCATGCTGTTCACCGGCAATCAGCATCTCGCCGGCCGAGCCCGGGGTGGTCAGACGATAGTCGCAGAACACTTGCATGTCATTGAGGCTCTGCGGCGGTACTTCATGGGCACGCGGCGCGTTGGTGCTGATGGAGGTGATCAGCGCCGGTTTGCTCAAACTTGACGGGTCGATCACCGGGCCTGCGGAAGAGGTGCAGAGCATGATGACATCGGCGTCTTGCACGGCCGTTTCACGACTGTCGACGATGGTCAGCCGAGGATCGAGGCTTCTGAGCTGCGCCAACACTTCGGGATTCTTGTCGCTCAGGCTCGGCGAGTAGAGGCTGATGCTCTGCCAGTCGCGCAGACCTTTGACGTAGTGCAAATGCGCCTGGGCAACCTTGCCGCTGCCGATGATCGCCAGGCGTCGGGCCTTCAGCGGGGCGAGGGCGTCGACCGCCACTGCTGTGGTTGCAGCGGTGCGCGCCGTGGTCAGTTCGCCGGCATCGCAGAGCAACAGCGGCTGGCCGGTCTGCATCGACATCAGCAGCGTCCAGGCGGTCACCAGCGGGCCTTGTTCACGCACGATGTAGGGCGAAGTCTTGACCCCGTAAACGCAGTCTTCGGCCAGCACGCCCAGGTAGTTGATGAAGTCGCCAGCGCCCTGCGGGAACTCCACCAGTTGCTGCGCGGGTTGCACGGCTTGCCCGGCGGCGAGGTCGCGGAACAGTTTGCGCAGGATCTGCGGCACGTCGACCTGCGCCAGCAGCTCGCGGGCCTGAGGTTGGGTGATCACGTAAGGCGTACTGGACATGGTCGGCTCCGGGAGCTGGAAGTAAACTAATTTGTCCATTATGGACTTTTAGTTGTCTCGATCAATGTCCGGACGAAAAAAAAGCGCAGTCCGTTTCCGGCTGCGCCTCTTTTAACGCGACCCGCGTTACGGGCGCTTGCGCTCAACCGCCCGCAGCAGATGCGTCGGTGGCGTTTCACAGCTGATCTTGCGACCTAGCAGCGCCTCGATGGACGGTAGCTGGTAGGAGTCGTCTTCACCGGCAAAACTGATGGACACGCCATCGGCGCCGGCACGACCGGTACGACCGATACGGTGCACGTAATCGTCCGGGACTTCCGGCAGGGTGAAGTTGATCACGTGGCTGATGCCGTCGATGTGAATGCCGCGACCGGCAACATCGGTGGCGACCAGGACGCGGATCTTGCCTTCGCGGAAACCTTCCAGGGTCTTGATGCGCTTGTGCTGCGGCACGTCGCCGGACAGCTGCGCGGCGTTGACGCCGTCACGCACCAGACGTTCTTCGATGCGCCGCACTTCATCCTTGCGGTTGGCGAACACCATCACCCGCTCCCAACCGTTGTCGTTGACCAGGTTGTAGAGCAGTTTGTATTTGTCGGCACCGGCCACGGCGTAGATGTGCTGCTCGACGTTTTCGCTGGCCACGTTCTGCGACTCGATCTCGACGATCGACGGGTCGGTGGTCCATTGCTTGGCGAGGTTCATCACGTCTTCGGTGAAGGTCGCGGAGAACAGCAGCGTCTGACGCTCGTTCTTCGGCGGAGTCTGGCGAATGATCTGACGCACTTGTGGGATGAAACCCATGTCGAGCATCCGGTCGGCTTCGTCCAGGACCATGACTTCGACCATGTCCAGGTGCACGTCGCCGCGCTGGTTGAAGTCCAGCAAACGGCCCGGGGTGGCCACGAGGATGTCGCAGTGACGGGCTTCGAGGTGCTTGAGCTGCTTGTCGAAGTCCATACCACCAACGAACGTCATGACGTTGAGGCCGGTGTACTTGGTCAGGTCGGCCGCGTCCTTGGCGATCTGCACCACCAGTTCACGGGTCGGAGCAATAATCAGCGCCCGCGGCTCGCCCATGTAGCGCTCTTTCGGCGGCGGGGTTTCCAGCAACTGGGTGATGATCGAAATCAGGAACGCAGCAGTTTTGCCGGTGCCGGTCTGAGCGCGACCGATGGCGTCTTTGCCTGCGAGGGTGAAGCCAAGCACTTGTGCCTGGATCGGCGTGCAATACGGGAAGCCCAGGTCCTGGATGGCGTGCATCAGTTCGGGGGCGAGTTTGAAATCGTGAAAACGGGTTTTGCCTTCCTGGGGTTCGACAGCGAAGTCTTCGAGTTTCCAGGGGATAACCGGTGCTTTTGGCTTCGGTTCGCGACGCGGTCGGGCAGGTTTCGCAGCTTCGCTGCTCGGTTCTTCAGAGGCCTGAGCCTCAACGGGTTGGACGGCCGGTGTGGTCATCGGCTCGTGCATCGGTACCGCTACGGTTGCGGTCCGGCCAGACTGATTACCGTCGGTGCGGTGGCTGGGATTGTGAGACGGAGCGCTGGAGACTGGCGCGAGCTGCTCAGTCTCGCTTTTACCGAACATTTTCTTGAGTGCTTTGAGCACGGTCATCTCATCAATTGGTTAAGGAATATACGCCGGCCAGTGTAATGCAAGAATCGGGCGCGGCGTAGTGGGATGGATCAATGGGCTGCTTTTCACATAAACAGTTATCGCAAGCGCTCGGCGAGCCAGACACCAATGTCGCGAATCTCCTCGGGTAACACTTCGTGGCCCATTGGGTATTCCTGCCATGTCACGGTGACACCATGCTGCTTTAAATACTCGTAAGCGGTGCGGCCCATGGAGTTTTGAACGACGTCATCGTACTGGCCGTGTAAAGACAGCACGGGGATGCGTTGCTGGCTGGCGGAAAGCTCCAGTTCATCGCTGAAGGTCGGTGCGTAGGTGGAGAGGGCAAGTACGCCACCCAGCGGCCCCTGCCATTTCAGAAACGCGGTGTGTAACGCCACCGCGCCACCTTGGGAAAACCCTGCCAGGAATATCCGCGAGGCGTCTATTCCGATGGCGCGCTCCACTTCGATCAAATTGACGATCCTCTGCGCCGACTCTTCCAGCTGCTCGCGGTTGATCGCGCGCGCGGGGCTCATGGCCAATATGTCGTACCAGCTCGGCATCTCGTAACCACCATTGATGGTCACGGCGCAGGTCGGTGCCTGAGGGAGAACGAAGCGGGTGGTCAGCAGGCTTTCCTGCAACGCCTCGGCCACCGGCAAGAAGTCGTAGCGATCGGCGCCCAGGCCGTGCAGCCAGATAACGCAGGCGTCTGCGGGCTTGACGGGCTGAAGAATCAAGGGCTCGGTCATGGTTGCTCCAATTTTGTGCAGACGCTCTCATTGGGTGCGAGGCCCGAGTGCACGTCTGGTTGATCAGTTAATAAGATGTCGCAAGGCTACAAGTTTTGCTATTGACCTGTCGCGCAATCGCTTCGGCGAGCGGTCTGGTACGGGGTTTGCTATGGGGAAACGGTGCAACCCATCTCGCGCCTTGCGGTAACACTATCAGTGTACTGCTGGCGGTGGGATAGCAAAGAATCCGGTGATGGATGTTCGCCAGTGGCCGCTACGGGCTTCGCGAACGTGAAAGGGCTACCGCCCGTTCGGCCGATTGGTGAGAAGTGAGTTGTCCATGATGTGGATTTTCTCCTACTAGACTCATAGCGCAGGTCTTACGTCGGTTGACCCCAAAAAAAGCCAACACGGGTCAACAACGCCTCATAAGGGTGCGACTGGACTCAAGCTCCGACACAACAAGAGCAAAACTGGAGGTTTGAATGAAGATGTTGAAATCCACCCTGGCTATCGTGACTGCAGCCGCAGTACTCGGTGTCAGTGGGTTCGCTCAGGCGGGTGCAACCCTGGATGCAGTGCAGAAGAAAGGTTTCGTACAGTGCGGCGTCAGTGACGGTCTGCCTGGTTTTTCGGTACCGGACTCGACTGGCAAGATCATCGGCATCGATGCTGACGTCTGCCGCGCTGTGGCCGCTGCCGTATTCGGCGATGCGACCAAGGTCAAATTCAGCCAGTTGAACGCCAAAGAGCGCTTCACCGCGCTGCAGTCCGGCGAAATCGACGTGCTGTCGCGTAACACCACCTGGACCAGCTCCCGCGATTCGGGCATGGGCCTGGTGTTTGCCGGTGTGACTTACTACGACGGCATCGGCTTCCTGGTGAACAACAAGCTGGGCGTGAAGAGCGCTAAAGAGCTCGACGGCGCCACCATCTGCATTCAAGCCGGTACCACCACCGAGCTGAACGTTTCCGACTACTTCCGCGGTAACGGTCTGAAATACACCCCGATCACCTTCGACACCTCCGATGAAAGCGCCAAGTCGCTGGAATCCGGTCGTTGCGACGTGCTGACCTCCGACAAATCCCAGCTCTACGCACAACGCAGCAAGCTGGCGACCCCGACCGACTACGTCGTTCTGCCGGAAACCATCTCCAAGGAGCCTCTGGGCCCGGTCGTGCGTAAAGGCGACGAAGAATGGTTCAGCATCGTCAAGTGGACCCTGTTCGCGATGCTCAACGCTGAAGAAATGGGTATCACCCAGAAAAACGTTGAAGCTGAAGCCAAAGCCACCAAGAACCCGGACGTTGCTCGTCTGCTGGGCGCTGACGGTGAATACGGCAAAGACCTGAAAGTGAAGAAAGACTGGGTCGTGCAGATCGTCAAGCAAGTGGGTAACTACGGTGAAGTGTTCGAGAGAAACCTCGGCAAAGGCACTCCACTGGCCATCGACCGCGGGCTGAACGGCCTGTGGAACAACGGCGGCATTCAATACGCACCACCAGTGCGCTGATGGTTCTATCACCCGGTGGGCCAACCACCGGGTGATGTTCTGTTCCATTATTTGCGGGGCACTTCATGCAAAATTCAATCGGCGCACCAAAGCAGAGGCTCAGCCTCAGCGATCCAAAAGTGCGTGCGTGGCTATTTCAGATCATCACCATTGTGGCGGTGGTCTCGATGGGCTGGTATCTGTTCGACAATACGCAGACCAACCTTCAACACCGGGGCATTACCTCCGGTTTCGACTTTCTGGAGCGCAGTGCCGGTTTTGGCATCGCTCAACACCTGATCGACTACACCGAATCGGACAGCTATGCCCGGGTGTTTGTCATCGGCCTGCTCAACACGCTGCTGGTGACTTTCATCGGCGTGATCCTGGCGACGATCCTCGGGTTCATCGTTGGTGTGTCACGGCTGTCGAAGAACTGGATCATTGCCAAGCTGGCGACGGTGTATGTAGAGGTTTTCCGTAACATCCCGCCGCTGCTGCAAATCCTGTTCTGGTACTTCGCGGTGTTCCTGACCATGCCGGGGCCACGCAACAGCCATAACTTCGGTGACACCTTCTTTGTCAGCAGCCGTGGCCTGAACATGCCGGCCGCGTTGGCTGCGGATGGTTTCTGGCCGTTTGTGGTCAGCGTCGTCGTGGCCATTGTCGCCATCGTGCTGATGAGCCGCTGGGCGACCAAACGCTTCGAAGCGACCGGCGTACCGTTCCACAAGTTCTGGGTGGGCCTGGCGCTGTTCCTGGTGATCCCTGCGCTGTGCGCATTGATCTTCGGCGCGCCAGTGCACTGGGAAATGCCGAAGCTGCAAGGCTTCAACTTCGTCGGTGGCTGGGTGCTGATCCCGGAACTGCTGGCGCTGACCCTGGCCCTGACCGTGTATACCGCGGCGTTTATCGCCGAGATCGTGCGTTCGGGCATCAAGTCGGTCAGCCACGGCCAAACCGAAGCGGCGCACTCGCTGGGTTTGCGCAACGGTCCGACCCTGCGCAAGGTGATCATCCCGCAAGCCCTGCGCGTGATCATTCCACCGCTGACCAGCCAATACCTGAACCTGGCGAAGAACTCCTCGCTGGCGGCCGGTATCGGTTATCCGGAAATGGTCTCGTTGTTTGCCGGTACGGTGCTGAACCAGACCGGGCAGGCGATCGAGGTGATTGCCATCACCATGAGCGTGTACCTGGCGATCAGTATCAGCATTTCCCTGCTGATGAACTGGTACAACAAGCGCATTGCGCTGATCGAGCGGTAAGGAAAAGCGCATGACGACTCATACTTTCAAGCCTGACATGCCTCCACCGAACAGAAGCATCGGTGTGGTGGCGTGGATGCGCGCGAACATGTTCTCCAGCTGGCTCAACACCCTGCTGACCCTGTTCGCGTTCTACCTGATCTACCTGGTGGTCCCGCCGATCCTGAGCTGGGCGATTCTCGATGCCAACTGGGTCGGTACCAGCCAGGCCGACTGCACCAAGGAGGGCGCCTGCTGGGTGTTCATCCAGCAGCGCTTCGGCCAGTTCATGTACGGCTACTACCCGGTGGACCTGCGCTGGCGCGTTGACCTGACCGTGTGGCTGGCGGTCATCGGCGTGGCACCGTTGTTTATCTCTCGCTTCCACCATAAAGCGGTGTATGGCCTGAGCTTCCTGGTGCTGTACCCGATTGTTGCCTGGTGCCTGCTGCACGGCGGCGTCTTCGGCCTGACCCAGGTGGCGACCAGCCAGTGGGGCGGCCTGATGCTGACTCTGGTGATCGCCACCGTCGGTATTGCCGGTGCATTGCCGCTGGGTATCGTCCTGGCGCTGGGCCGTCGTTCGAACATGCCGGCGATTCGGGTGGTCTGCGTGACCTTCATCGAGTTCTGGCGCGGCGTACCGTTGATCACGGTGCTGTTCATGTCCTCGGTGATGCTGCCGTTGTTCCTGCCTGAAGGCATGAACTTCGACAAATTGCTGCGGGCACTGATCGGCGTGATCCTCTTCCAGTCGGCCTACGTGGCCGAAGTGGTGCGTGGCGGTCTGCAAGCGATTCCCAAAGGTCAGTACGAAGCCGCTGCAGCGATGGGCCTCGGTTACTGGCGCAGCATGGGCCTGGTGATTCTGCCGCAAGCCCTGAAGCTGGTAATCCCTGGCATCGTCAACACCTTCATTGCGCTGTTCAAGGACACGAGCCTGGTGATCATCATCGGCCTGTTCGACTTGCTCAACAGCGTCAAACAAGCCGCCGCCGACCCGAAATGGTTGGGCATGGCCACCGAAGGCTATGTGTTCGCGGCCCTGGTGTTCTGGATTTTCTGTTTTGGTATGTCGCGCTATTCCATGCATCTGGAACGCAAGCTCGACACTGGCCACAAGCGTTAGGAGTTCTGTAATGAGCGAAGCAATCAAAAAGCCTGTGAGCCCTGAAGGCATTATTCAGATGCAGGGCGTGAACAAGTGGTACGGCCAGTTCCACGTGTTGAAAGACATCAACCTGAACGTTAAACAGGGCGAGCGTATCGTCCTGTGCGGCCCGTCGGGTTCCGGCAAATCCACCACCATCCGTTGCCTCAACCGTCTGGAAGAACACCAGCAGGGCCGCATCGTGGTTGATGGCGTGGAGCTGACCAACGACCTCAAGCAGATCGAATCGGTGCGCCGTGAAGTCGGCATGGTGTTCCAGCACTTCAACCTCTTCCCGCACCTGACCATCCTGCAGAATTGCACGCTGGCGCCGATGTGGGTGCGCAAGATGCCCAAGCGCAAGGCCGAGGAAATCGCCATGCATTACCTGGAACGCGTCCGCATTCCGGAGCAGGCGCATAAATTCCCGGGGCAACTGTCCGGCGGTCAGCAACAGCGTGTGGCGATTGCCCGTGCCCTGTGCATGAAACCGAAAATCATGTTGTTCGACGAGCCGACCTCGGCACTCGACCCGGAAATGGTGAAAGAGGTTCTGGATACCATGATCGGCCTGGCCGAAGACGGCATGACCATGCTCTGCGTGACCCACGAAATGGGCTTCGCCCGCACCGTGGCCAACCGCGTGATCTTCATGGACAAGGGTGAAATCGTCGAACAGGCTGCGCCGAACGACTTCTTCGATAACCCCCAGAATGAGCGTACCAAGCTGTTCCTGAGCCAGATTTTGCATTGATTGGCGCTTGGCAGTGAAATAAACCCGGACAGTGTTCCGGGTTTATTTTTGTCTGGGTTTTGTGAGTCAGGAAGCAAGCGCGGCTTGGCGCTCCTGATCGAGGCTCGCCATTAAACGGCGCAAATCTGCACCTTCGCAAAGTGCTTGCACGTCGCCCAGCAGCTGTGGGTGCCGATCCAGCAAGCGCATCAGCATAAAGAGCGGCTGAGGCGGTGCCAGCTCGGCGCGCTCGTAGCGGGAAAAAGCATTGTGGCCGCCGCCGGAAAGCAATTTCACCGCTTCTTTCTGCGAGAGTTTCAGCTTGCGACGGATACGCTTCATCTCGGCAGCCATGAGTTGACGGCAATCGATCAGCAGTTGATCACTAGCCTCTGAATATCGCTCGGCGCTGCCGTCATCGAATTCGATTTCACCGCAGACCCGACACTCGTAGCCTGAAATGTTACCGACCTGACGTGCCATCTTTTTGAAATCGATAGTGAAGCTACGCCCTTCGAAATACTGCAACCCATCATGAGTGCCGCAGCTGAAACATTGCTTTCCATTCATGCGTCTTTCTCCTTGAAGGAGATTACCGGAGGCCCACCACCGGGGCGGTAAGTCACTTTGATGTAAATCTCCAGACTGTGAGTCTTCATGTGATAAACGTCCTGCCAGATACGGTGATCGGCAAAGGTTGTCATCGATTTGTACAACATTCTGTTTTCCAGCGCGCAGACGATTTGCAGCATTTGGGAAAGGCTTAAATCCATTCGTCGGCCGCCTTCCCGTGCTGCACCGGTAAATGCCTTTGTCCCTAATCTGACAACCTCCGCCTTGACCACCGCCAAGTCGTAATGAGGTGTGTTCTTTTCCATAAGACACTTCAACTCTGAGATAAAAATTACCCTTAAAGGGTAATTTTAACAATCGAAAATCCCGCTCCTTTTCCCGCCCCTTAACCCTAGGCGGTTGTCCTCTCGGACGAAGCTGACTAACATGTCAGAAAATTCATCCTATGATTGGATGAAAGGGCGAATTCCATGTCAGACATTTCTCCATTAGTTAAACGATCCCTGGTCGACCAAGCGCTGGACCAGTTGCGCCTGCGCATCACCGAAGGCGTCTGGACGGTCGGCCAACGCTTGCCCACCGAACCTGAGCTGTCCGCCGAGCTGGGCATCAGCCGCAACACGGTGCGCGAAGCCATGCGCGTGTTGGCGTTTTCCGGGTTGATCGAGATCCGCCAGGGCGACGGCAGCTATCTGCGGGCGGTGGTCGATCCGCTCGACACCCTGAAGGCGTTGTCCCGCTGCTCCCACGAGCAAGCCCGGGAAACACGGCACATTCTGGAAGTCGAGGCCATCGGCCTGGCCGCGTTGCGTCGTACCGACGAGGACCTGGTGGCATTGCGCGAGGCGTTAGGTGTCAGTGGCAGTCACTACCACGGCGATCTCGACACTTATATCGCCTGCGATCTGGTGTTCCACCGCCGTCTGGTTGATGCCGCACACAACCCGACCCTCAGCGAGCTGTACCGCTATTTCTCCAGTGTCGTCGGTGCGCATTTGCGCGAAACCCTGAACATTTCACCTCGACGCCAAGAGGTGTTCGACCTCCATATCGAACTGCTTGATGCCGTCGAGCAACGCGACCCGGAACGGGCCAAAGCCCTGTCGAGGCAGTTGATCAATGAACCTTGAAACCGAGAACCCCATGTCCAGCCAGCAGGTCAACAACAGCAGCATCCCCCAGGCCAAGCGCACGGCGGAGCTCGAAGAGCTGCTGATCGACGCCGAGGCGGATGACGAACAGGTCCAGCAAAGTCACCCGATCCTGCGGCGGCCGTGGCTGCTGTTGCTGGGCCTGATTCTGGTGGCGCTGAACCTGCGCCCGGCGCTCTCGAGCATGGCGCCGATGCTCAGCGAGGTGTCGAAAACCCTCGGTTTGTCGGCAGCCCAGGCCGGTTTGCTGACGACGTTACCGGTGCTGTGCCTTGGCTTGTTTGCACCGCTGGCGCCCGTGCTGGCACGACGTTTTGGCGCCGAGCGAGTGGTGCTGGGCATTCTCTTGATGTTGGCCGGCGGGATCATACTGCGCAGTTCGTTCGGCGAGATCGGCCTGTTTGCCGGCAGCGTGCTGGCCGGCGCGAGCATCGGTGTGATCGGCGTATTGCTGCCCGGCATCGTTAAACGCGACTTCGCGAAACACGCGGGCACCATGACTGGCGTCTACACCATGGCCCTGTGCCTGGGGGCGGCGATGGCCGCGGGCGCGACCGTGCCGTTGAGCGAGCATTTCGACAAGAGCTGGGCCTTGGGCCTCGGCTTCTGGGTGGTTCCGGCATTGGTCGCGGCGATTTTCTGGTTGCCACAAGTCGGCCAGAAACACGGCGCGCACAACGTCGCGTATCGGGTTCGCGGTCTGTTGCGTGATCCACTGGCCTGGCAAGTGACGCTCTACATGGGCCTGCAATCTTCGCTGGCCTACATCGTGTTCGGCTGGTTGCCGTCGATCCTGATCGGCCGCGGCCTGACGCCGACCCAGGCGGGTCTTGTGCTGTCAGGCTCGGTCATTGTTCAGTTGGCGAGTTCACTGGCAGCGCCATGGCTGGCGACGCGTGGCAAGGACCAGCGTCTGGCGATCATCATCGTCATGCTGCTGACCCTTGGCGGCTTGTTCGGTTGCCTCTACGCACCGATCGAAGGCTTGTGGGGCTGGGCGATCCTGCTCGGTCTGGGGCAGGGCGGCGCGTTCAGTCTGGCGTTGACCCTGATCGTGCTGCGCTCGCGGGACGCCCATGTCGCGGCGAACCTGTCGAGCATGGCCCAAGGCTTCGGTTACACCCTGGCCTCCATGGGGCCGTTCGCGGTCGGCATCGTGCATGACTGGACCGGTGGCTGGAATGCCTTGGGCTGGATTTTCGGCATCATCGGTCTGGGGGCGATCGTCGCGGGTCTCGGTGCCGGACGTTCGCTGTACGTCCAGGTCGAAAGCGAAAAGGTCTGACACCCCGCACACTGTCGGTATTCGGCTCACGAATGCCGATAGTGTTTCGCGCCTTTGTTGACTATCGTGCAGGCAATCCTTTGAAACCACTTTGCACATCAGGGAGCCTGTCCATGAGTGATGCCCACAACGCATTGATCACCCAGTTCTACCAAGCCTTCCAGCGGCTGGATGCCGAGGCCATGAGCGCCTGTTATACCGACGACGTGGTGTTCAGTGATCCGGCGTTTGGCGAACTGCGCGGCCAAGAGGCCGGCGACATGTGGCGGATGCTTACCACTCGGGCCAAGAATTTTTCCCTGACGTTCGATAACGTGCGCAGCGATGAGCGCACGGGCGGCGCCCATTGGGTGGCGACGTACCTGTTCAGCCAGACCGGCAACACCGTGGTCAACGACATTCAGGCACGCTTCGTTTTTCGCGACGGCAAAATCTGCGAGCATCACGACAGTTTCGATCTGTGGGTCTGGTCCCGACAGGCGCTGGGTTTCAAAGGGCTGTTGTTGGGCTGGACGCCGGCTGTGAGAAACGCCGTGCGCGCGCAAGCCTTGAAGGGGCTGAAGGCATTCCAGGCCAGTCGCTGATAAGATCGCGGCTTGTTTCCTACAAGCCTTGATCTTCACGTGAACACCGCCAGCGAATCTTCCGTCATTGCCGCCGAACCGGCGCTGCCTGTCAGCAAACCCTGGTTCGTCTACCTCGTTCGCGCGGCCAATGGTTCGCTCTACTGCGGGATAAGCGACGATCCCGTGCGCCGCTTCGCCACCCACCAGAGCGGCAAGGGCGCGCGCTTTTTTCTCTCCAGCCCTGCCGTGGCGTTGGTTTACACCGAAGCCTGCCGCGATAAAGGCGAAGCGCTGCGTCAGGAACGGCTGATCAAAAAACTCAAGAAAAGCGCCAAGGAATGTCTGGTGGCGAGTGTCGCTGCGGGCTTATCAATCTGACTGATAAGTGCCCATCAGGCGGATCGGTGGGCTGCACATGGAATGCGCGCTAAGCTGCGGATTCCTTATCCGTGCGGCGGAGCCGAGCATGTCCGAGTTGATTTTGCATCATTACCCGACGTCCCCTTTTTCTGAAAAGGCCCGCTTGCTGCTGGGCTTCAAAGGGTTGTCCTGGCGCTCGGTGAAGATCTCGCCGGTGATGCCAAAACCCGATCTGACCGCGCTGACCGGCGGCTACCGCAAGACGCCGGTATTGCAGATCGGCGCGGATATCTATTGCGACACGTCGCTGATCGCCCGTCGTCTGGAGCAGGAAAAAGCGTTGCCGGCGTTCTTCCCGGAAGGTCAGGAAATGATTGCCTCCACGTTCGCCGCATGGGCGGATTCGGTGGTGTTTCAGCACGCGGTCAGCCTGGTGTTCCAACCGGAATCGATCGCCGTGCGCTTCGGCAATATGCCGCCGGAAGCGATCAAGGCGTTCATTGCCGATCGCGCGGAGTTGTTCAGCGGTGGCAGCGCCACACGGTTGTCGGCAGAGCAGGCCCGGCATCAATGGCCGACCATCATGACGCGTCTGGAGCAACAGCTTCAGCGCGAGCAGGGCGACTTCCTGTTCGGCGAGCCGTCGATTGCCGACTTCGCCCTGGCCCATCCGTTGTGGTTCCTTAAGGCGACGCCCGTCACTTCACCGTTGGTCGATGCTTATCCGGCGGTTTCGGCGTGGCTGGGTCGTGTACTGGGCTTCGGTCATGGCGCGTTCAGCGAGATGAGCTCCGAGGAGGCGCTGGAGGTTGCCCGCAATGCCACGCCGGCCGCATTGCCGGATGAGCAATTCGACGAGCCGAATGGTTTTGAGGCTGGCCAGCAGGTGGTCATTGCTGCCATCGACTACGGCGTTGACCCGGTGGCGGGTGAATTGCTGTTTGCAGGCAGTGAAGAATTGATTCTGCGTCGCGAAGACGAGCGGGGCGGTGTGGTGCATGTGCACTTTCCGCGGTTCGGGTTTCGCATCGAAAAACACTGACACAACCATCTGTGGCGAGGGGATAAATTCCCTCGCCACAGATGAATGTGAGCCTGATCAGTTATTTCAACGCGGCGAGAATGCTGTCCGGGTCATACCCGCGAATCAACGTCCCGTTCACATCGATGATCGGAATTCCGCCGCCACCCAGCGCCTCGTAGGCCTTGCGCGCCTCGGCATCCTTCTCGATATCGAATTCCTTGTACGGAATGCCCTTCTGATCGAGAAAGCGCCGGGTCAGTTTGCAGTAGCCACACCATTCGGTGGCGTAGAGCACGACGTTGGCCTTGGCCTGAGTCTGCTCGGACACCACCTGCGCCGGATGGAATACCCGCTCGATCTTGCCCCAGTTCTGGTAGACCACGACCACCAGCAGGATCAGCAGGCATTTCTTCAGTACGCCGCCGAGCATCAGTTACGTCGCTTGAGCTGGTCGGTGAGCTGGGTCGGCAGACCTTTGATGATCAGCGTGCCGGCTTCTTCGTCGTATTCGATCTTCGAACCCAGCAGGTGCGCTTCGAAGCTGATGGACAGGCCTTCGGCGCGACCGGTGAAGCGGCGGAACTGGTTGAGGGTACGTTTATCTGCCGGAATCTCCGGCGACAGGCCGTAGTCCTTATTGCGGATGTGATCGTAGAAGGCCTTCGGGCGCTCTTCGTCGATCAGCTCCGAGAGTTCTTCCAGGCCCATGGGTTCGCCCAGTTTTGCCTGGCTGCTGGCGTAATCCACCAGGGTCTTGGTCTTCTCGCGGGCGGATTCTTCCGGCAGGTCTTCGCTTTCGACGAAGTCACTGAAGGCCTTGAGCAGGGTGCGGGTCTCGCCGGGGCCGTCGACACCTTCCTGGCAGCCGATGAAGTCGCGGAAATACTCCGAAACCTTTTTGCCGTTCTTGCCTTTGATGAACGAAATGTACTGCTTGGACTGCTTGTTGTTCTGCCACTCGGAAACGTTGATCCGTGCCGCCAGGTGCAGTTGGCCCAGATCCAGGTGCCGGGACGGGGTCACGTCCAGCTGATCGGTCACTGCAACGCCTTCACTGTGGTGCAGCAGCGCGATCGCCAGGTAGTCGGTCATGCCTTGCTGATAATGCGCAAACAGCACGTGGCCGCCCACAGAGAGGTTCGACTCTTCCATCAGCTTTTGCAGATGTTCTACCGCCACCCGGCTGAACGCGGTGAAATCCTTGCCGCCATCGAGGTATTCCTTCAGCCAGCCGCTGAACGGATGCGCCCCGGACTCGGCATGGAAGAAACCCCAGGCCTTGCCTTGTTTGGCGTTGTAGCTCTCATTGAGGTCGGCAAGCATGTACTCGATGGCGCTCGACTCGGCCAGTTCGGAGTCGCGAGCGTGGAGAACTGCGGGCGTGCCGTCGGGTTTTTTGTCGATCAAGTGGACGATGCAATGACGGATCGGCATGGGCTTCTCGGCTGATTGAAGAGAGGAGGGCGTGCTCCCCCAAAAAGTGCCAAGTGTACCGCAACCACTGGTTTTGGCGCGGCACGAAGGGCAATTCGCAGGCGTCCGATGGCGCTTATGCTGTTTTTTACAGTTTTAGAGCAATAAAGCTGACCAAATGGGTAGCTAGAGGCGGATATTTCCCCGTCTCTGTGCTAGTTTTGCCCGGTCTTACGCGAAGTCACTGCGTTAAGCGTGCATTCAGCATTTGTCAGGTCGAACCAAACCCTGATTTCGGTATCTATAACCCCGACTCGTCGTGGTTATGGCCGAGGGTGCCAGATCCAGAAGATCGGGCTCGATGGCTGACACTGCACTCTGCAATCCATATGAATTTGATAGGGAAGGAACATTACATGGCTCTTACTAAAGACCAACTGATCGCCGACATCGCTGAAGCTATCGACGCGCCAAAAACCACCGCGCGTAACGCTCTGGACCAACTGGGCCAAATCGTTGCTGATCAGCTGGAAAACGGCGGCGAAATCACCCTGCCAGGTATCGGCAAGCTGAAAGTGACTGAGCGTCCTGCCCGTACCGGCCGCAACCCTTCGACTGGCGCTGCCATCGAAATCGCTGCCAAGAAAGTTATCAAGCTGGTTGTGGCCAAAGGCCTGACCGACGCTGTTAACAAGTAAGACGCAGTAAAAAAAAGCCGTGCTCCGGAGTGATCCGGGCACGGCTTTTTTGTGTCTGCGATTTGATTACTGGCCCACAAACACCACAAAACCAGTGTGGGAGCGGGCTTGCTCGCGAATGCGGTGTGTCAGTCGACTTAAATGGTGACTGATACACCGCATTCGCGAGCAAGCCCGCTCCCACAGTTGATTTGTGTCGGTCAGTTACTCAGCTTTTTTTAACCCAGCGTTCGCGCCAGACCTGCTGCTCGGATTTGGTCTGGAAGGTCCAGGCGACGAAGCGGCTTTGCTTCTGGCCCTGAGACATTTCCACAACCTGGCTTTCCAGTACGCCGGCCTTTTTCAGCGCCGTCTGAATCGCCGGCAGGTTGGAGGCTTTCGAGACCAGGGTGCTGAACCAAAGCACTTTGTGTTGGAAATGCGCGCTCTCGGCGATCAGTTGCGTCACAAACCGCGCTTCGCCACCTTCACACCACAATTCTGCCGATTGACCGCCAAAGTTCAGCACTGGCAGTTTGCGTTTTGGGTCGGCACGGCCCAGGGCGCGCCATTTCCGCTCGCTGCCCTTGGTGGCTTCGTCCATCGACGCGTGGAACGGCGGGTTGCACATGGTCAGGTCAAAGCGTTCACCGGGTTCGAGCAGACCCAGCAGAATGTGCTTGGGATTACTTTGCAGGCGCAACTGGATGGCCTTGTTCAGCCCGTTGGACTGGACGATGGCTTTGGCGGCGGCCACGGCCGTCGGGTCGATTTCCGAGCCGAGGAAGTGCCAGCGGTAGTCGCTGTAGCCGATCAACGGATAGACGCAGTTGGCGCCCATGCCGATATCCAGCACCTTGACCGGCGCGCCGCGAGGGATCTCGCCGTCGTTGACGCTGGCCAGCAGGTCGGCCAGGAAGTGCACGTAATCGGCACGGCCCGGAACCGGAGGGCAGAGGTAATCGGCCGGGATGTCCCAATGGGCGACGCCGTAGAACGACTTGAGCAACGCACGGTTGAACACCCGCACTGCGTCCGGGCTGGCGAAGTCGATACTTTCCTTGCCGTACGGGTTGATGATCACGAACTTCGCCAGTTCCGGCGTGGTTTTGATCAGCGCCGGGAAGTCGTAACGACCCTGATGGCGGTTGCGCGGGTGCAGGCTGGCCTTCTCACGAGGCTCCACGGCTTTGGCCGGGGTGGCGGTGTCAGGCTTCTTGCGCGCGGGGCGGGGTGTGCGGGGGGCGTTCATGGGCGTGGTCGATTCGGGTATGGCTAAAAGTGGCGGGTATTGTCCCACATCCACGGAGGATTCTCGGCGCAAAAAAAACGGGAGACCATTTGGCCTCCCGTTTTCATTGCGATTTGCCGTTACAGGCTGGCAATCCGCGCATGCTGCTCGGCCAACTTGCCCAAAGCCTGTTCAGCTTCAGCCAGTTTGGCGCGTTCCTTCTCGATGACTTCGGCCGGGGCCTTGTCGACGAAGCCGGCGTTAGACAGCTTGCCACCCACTCGCTGAACTTCGCCCTGCAGACGCAGGATTTCCTTGTCCAGACGCGCCAGCTCAGCATCTTTGTCGATCAGGCCAGCCATCGGCACCAGCACTTCCATCTCGCCAACCAGTGCGGTGGCGGACAGCGGTGCTTCTTCGCCGGCAGCCAATACAGTGATCGATTCGAGGCGAGCCAGCTTCTTTAGCAGGGCTTCGTTCTCGGTGAGGCGACGCTGATCTTCGGCGCTGACGTTTTTCAGGAACAGGTTCAGCGGCTTGCCCGGTCCGATGTTCATTTCGCCACGGATGTTGCGCGTGCCGAGCATCAGGCCCTTGAGCCATTCGATGTCGTTCTCGGCGCCCTGATCAATGCGCTCTTCATTGGCCACTGGCCACGGTTGCAGCATGATCGTCTTGCCTTCGATACCGGCCAGCGGCGCGATGCGCTGCCAGATTTCTTCGGTGATGAACGGCATGAACGGATGCGCCAGACGCAGCGCGACTTCCAATACCCGAACCAGCGTGCGGCGGGTGCCGCGCTGACGTTCGACCGGCGCGTTTTCGTCCCACAGCACAGGCTTGGACAGTTCCAGGTACCAGTCGCAATACTGGTTCCAGATGAACTCGTACAAGGCCTGTGCAGCCAGGTCGAAACGGAACTGATCGAGTTGACGGGTCACTTCAGCTTCGGTGCGTTGCAGCTGCGAAATGATCCAGCGATCCGCCAGCGACAGCTCGTAAGCCTCGCCGTTCTGGCCGCAGTCTTCGCCCTTGTCCAGCACGTAGCGCGCGGCGTTCCAGATCTTGTTGCAGAAGTTGCGATAGCCCTCGACGCGGCCCATGTCGAACTTGATGTCGCGACCGGTGGACGCCAGCGAGCAGAAGGTGAAGCGCAGGGCATCGGTGCCGTAGCTGGCGATGCCGTCGGCGAACTCGTCGCGGGTCTGCTTCTCGATCTTCTTCGCCAGTTTCGGCTGCATCATGCCCGAGGTGCGTTTCTGCACCAGGTCTTCCAGCTCAATGCCGTCGATGATGTCCAGCGGGTCCAGGACGTTGCCCTTGGACTTGGACATCTTCTGGCCCTGGCCATCACGCACCAGGCCGTGCACATAAACAGTCTTGAACGGAACCTGCGGCGTGCCGTCTTCGTTTTTCACCAAGTGCATGGTGAGCATGATCATCCGGGCAACCCAGAAGAAAATGATGTCGAAACCGGTGACCAACACGTCGGTGGAGTGGAATTTCTTCAGGAATTCGGTCTGCTCAGGCCATCCGAGCGTGGAGAAGGTCCACAGGCCCGAACTGAACCAGGTGTCGAGAACGTCGTTGTCCTGTTGCAGCGCAACGTCCGGGCCGAGGTTGTGCTTGGCACGCACTTCGGCTTCGTCGCGACCGACGTAGACCTTGCCCGACTCGTCGTACCAGGCCGGAATCCGGTGGCCCCACCACAGCTGACGGCTGATGCACCAGTCCTGGATATCGCGCATCCACGAGAAGTACATGTTTTCGTACTGTTTCGGCACGAACGCGATGCGACCGTCTTCAACAGCGGCGATGGCTGGCTCAGCCAATGGCTTGGTCGACACGTACCACTGGTCGGTCAGCCACGGCTCGATGATGGTCCCGGAACGGTCGCCTTTCGGCACTTTCAGGGCATGATCATCAACGCTGACCAGCAGGCCGGCGGCGTCGAATGCAGCAACGATCTGCTTGCGCGCTTCGAAACGGTCGAGGCCGGCGTATTCGGCCGGGATCTTGCCGTCGATGCTTTCGTTGAGCGTGCCGTCGAGGTTGAAAACCTGGCAGGCTGGCAATACGGCGGCGTTCTTGTCGAAGATGTTCAGCAGCGGCAGGTTGTGGCGCTTGCCGACTTCGTAGTCGTTGAAATCGTGGGCCGGGGTGATTTTCACGCAGCCGGTGCCGAATTCAGGGTCGCAGTAATCGTCGGCGATGATCGGGATGCGGCGGCCAACCAGCGGCAGCTCGACAAACTTGCCGATCAGGGCTTTGTAGCGCTCATCGTTCGGGTTTACCGCGACGGCGGAGTCGCCGAGCATGGTTTCCGGGCGAGTGGTCGCGACGATCAGGTAATCATTGCCTTCAGCGGTCTTGGCGCCGTCGGCCAGCGGGTATTTCAGGTTCCACAGGAAACCTTTCTCGTCGTGGTTTTCCACTTCGAGGTCGGAAATCGCCGTGTGCAACTTGGTGTCCCAGTTGACCAGACGCTTGCCGCGATAGATCAGGCCGTCTTCATGCAAGCGCACGAAAGCTTCTTTCACCGATTCCGACAGGCCGTCGTCCATGGTGAAGCGCTCGCGGCTCCAGTCCACGGACGAGCCGAGGCGGCGGATCTGACGGCTGATGTTGCCACCGGACTCATCTTTCCATTCCCAGATTTTTTCGAGGAATTTCTCGCGGCCCAGGTCGTGGCGGCTCTGGCCTTTTGCTTCGAGTTGACGCTCCACCAGCATTTGCGTGGCGATACCGGCGTGGTCGGTACCCGGCTGCCACAGGGTGTTACGACCCTGCATGCGGCGGAAACGGATCAGGGCGTCCATGATCGCGTTGTTGAAGCCGTGACCCATGTGCAGGCTGCCGGTGACGTTCGGCGGCGGGATCATGATGGTGTAGGACTCGCCCGCGCCTTGCGGGGCGAAGTAATTCTCTGACTCCCAGGTGTTGTACCAGGAAGTTTCAATGGCGTGCGGCTGGTAGGTCTTATCCATGCGCGGCGGGACCCTATTGGCATTTATTCAGGAAAAGCCGGCAAGTATAGCGGGGCATGGGGCGCAGGGCGAGTGAGTGCAGACAGGGCGCGTTATCAAAGGCGCCGCAGATCCAATGTGGGAGCGGGCTTGCTCGCGAAGGCGTTGTGTCAGTCAGCATAATTATTGAATGTCAGACCGCATTCGCGAGCAAGCCCGCTCCCACAGGGGTTTGTGTTCGGTTCAGTCGTTGTACTGGCTGAGGAGCCGTTCCATCCGCGCGCTGAGGCGGCGTTTGATTTCGGTTTCGATGTGCGGGGCGAAGTCGTCGATCACGTCTTGCATGATCAATTGCGCGGCGGCGCGCAGTTCGCCATCCAGGTGCAGCAGGTCGTCGGGGCTCTTGCTGGCGGCGGGCGCCGGTTGGGCGGCAGGGGCAGCAGGGGCGGGTGGCGCCGGTTCGAGAATTGGCGGGCTGGCGCCGACCGTATCGAACAGCATCGGAATCTGTTCCTGGTCACCTTCCTCGACCGTATCGGTGAGCAAGGGCGGTTGCAGGTTGTCATCGCCGAGCAATTGACGGATCGACTCAAGGTCATCCAGCAGGTGCGCGGACTTTTGCTGCGGTTTTGGAGTGTCCATCGGAATGCTCAGAGTCGCTGTAAACGGTGATCTTGCAGAGGATAGCCCTGTTCGCGGTAGAAACGGAAACTCTCCCGCGCAGCCGTACGAATCGTCGGATCTTCCACCACCACTTCCGCCACGCGGGCGAACTTGTTGGCGAATGCCGGGACTTTCAGGGCGAGATTGACCAACAGGTCCTGATGCGGACCGCAGTCATCGCCAAGGCCCAACACAATCAAATTGTCCGGCTCATTTTCAGCGGGGCCGTGAGGCACAAAGCTTTCGCCCTTGAAGGCCCACAGGCGCGCATCGAGATCGTCGCGTTGGGCGGCATCGCTGCAATGCAGGTAGATGCGGTGGCCCATGCGCCAGGCTTTTTCGGTGAGCTTGCAGGCAAAGTCCAGCCGCGCCGAAGGATCGGCGCTGGGCAGGATATAGAAGTCGACTTTGGTCATTGCGGTTCCTGAGCCAAGGGCGGCGTCACCCGGAAGTGACGCCGCCCTGGGTCATCGGTTTCAGGCTTTGGCGCGGTCCAGCAGGTATTGGGTCAGCAATGGAACGGGACGGCCAGTGGCGCCCTTGTCCTTGCCGCCGCTGGTCCAGGCCGTGCCGGCGATGTCCAGGTGCGCCCAGTTGAGGTTCTTGGTGAAGCGCGACAGGAAGCAGGCAGCGGTGATGGTGCCGGCTTTCGGGCCGCCAATGTTGGCGATGTCGGCGAACGGGCTGTCCAGTTGCTCCTGGTACTCATCGAACAGCGGCAGTTGCCAGGCGCGATCGTCAGCCGATTGGCCGGCGCTCAGCAGTTGGCCGATCAGCTCGTCGTTGTTGCCCAGCAGGCCCGACGTGTGGGAACCCAGCGCAACGATGCAAGCGCCGGTCAGGGTGGCGATGTCGATCACTGCTTGCGGCTTGAAGCGCTCGGAGTAGGTCAGGGCGTCGCACAGCACCAGACGGCCTTCGGCGTCGGTGTTGAGGATTTCCACGGTCTGGCCACTCATGGTGGTGACGATGTCGCCAGGACGCGAAGCATTACCGCTCGGCATGTTCTCGGCGCAGGCCAGGATGCACACCAGGTTGATCGGCAGTTTCAGCTCGAGCACGGCACGCAGGGTACCGAAGACACTGGCAGCGCCGCCCATGTCGTACTTCATTTCGTCCATGCCGGCGCCCGGTTTCAGGCTGATGCCGCCGGTGTCAAAGGTGATGCCTTTGCCGACCAGCGCGTACGGCTTCTCGGATTTCTTGCCGCCGTTGTATTGCATGACGATCAGGCGCGGTGGCTGGGCGCTGCCCTGGCCGACGGCGTAGAACGAGCCCATGCCCAGGTCCTTGATCTTCTTCTCATCGAGGACTTCGACTTTCAGGCTTTTGAATTCTTTGCCGAGGTTCTTGGCTTGTTCGCCGAGGAACGTCGGGTGGCAGATGTTCGGCGGCAGGTTACCCAGGTCGCGGGTAAACGCCATGCCGTTGGCGATGGCAGTGGCATGGGCCACGGCGCGCTCGACTTCAGCCTGGGCAGCCTTGATGGTCACCAGGGTGACTTTCTTCAGGGCGCGAGGCTCGGCTTTCTGGCTTTTGAACTGGTCGAACGTGTATTCGCCGTCCACCAGGGTTTCGGCCAGCAGGCGGGTCTTGCCGTAGCTGTCGCGGCCTTTGACCACGACTTCGTCCAGGGCCAGCACCGCATCGCTGCCGCCCAGTCCTTTAAGAGTGTTGAGGATGCCGGCGATGATTTTGCGGAACGGGCGGTCGCCCAGCTCTTCGTCCTTGCCAACGCCCACCAGCAGCACGCGCTCGGCCTTGAGGTTCGGCAGGCTGTGCAGCAACAGGCTCTGACCGACTTTGCCAGCCAGGTCGCCGCGCTTGAGCACAGCGCTGATGGTGCCACCGCTCAGTTCGTCGAGTTGTTTGGCAACGGCGCCGAGCTTGCGGCCTTCGCCGACGGCGACCACCAGAGTGGCGGTTTTCAACGTTTCTGGGCTAACGCTTTTTACAACCAGTTCCATGTCCGGGTCCCTGAATTAATGGTCAACACGCAAGAGCTCGACGGCATGCGTTCGAGCTTGCTTATAAATAGAAAGACGCAGGTCACGGCCCGCGACAAAGGCCGCAGTTTGAACCTCGCGCCCCGAGCCTGACAACCCTCGCTCGTACGATCTTCAACGCTTTACCCGCCTGCTTGAGCATGCGCAGTGACAGGCGCACCCAATCACAGGATAATGCGCCAACTTTTTCGGCGGCTCTGCCCTGCGGGCCGTCTGATACGTTTGCTTGTTTGGCCGCCTTAGCCTGACAACCCTGGAGTGTCTGGTTTGATCGTCTTCCGTTACCTATCCCGCGAAGTCCTGTTGACCTTGAGCGCCGTCAGCGCTGTGCTGCTGGTCATCATCATGAGCGGTCGCTTCATCAAGTACCTCGCCCAGGCGGCCTCTGGCCTCCTGGATCCGGGCTCGCTGTTCCTGATCATGGGCTTTCGTCTGCCGGGTTTCCTGCAACTGATTCTGCCGCTGGGGCTGTTTCTCGGAATTCTGCTGTCTTACGGTCGCCTGTACCTTGAAAGCGAAATGACCGTTTTGTCTGCCACCGGCATGAGCCAGCAGCGCCTGTTTGTCATGACCCTTTTTCCGGCCACCCTGGTTGCACTGGTGGTGGCGTGGCTGAGCCTGAGCCTGGCGCCACAAGGTGCCAATCAGTTCCAGTTGCTGTTGAACAAGCAGGATGCCCTGACCGAGTTCGACACCCTCGAACCGGGCCGCTTCCAGGCGCTGCGTGACGGTACGCGGGTGACCTACACCGAAACGCTGTCGGATGACCGCATCAACCTTGGTGGCGTCTTCATTTCGCAGAAAAACGTCTCGTCCGACAAGAAGGATCGCGGGATTTCCGTGCTGGTGGCCGAGAAGGGCCGTCAGGAAATTCGACCCGACGGTAACCGTTACCTGATTCTCGACAACGGCTATCGCTATGACGGCAATCCGGGTCAGGCCGACTACCGGGCGATCAAGTACGAGGAGTACGGCGTATTGCTGCCCAAGCCGGACGTCAGCGACGAAGTGACCGACCGTGACGCGATGACCACCCGTTCCCTGATCGGCAGTGATGACATTCGCTCCCGCACCGAACTGCAATGGCGTTTGTCCTTGCCATTGCTGGTCTTCATCGTGGCCTTGATGGCGGTGCCGCTGTCGCGGGTCAATCCGCGTCAGGGCCGTTTCCTCAAGCTGCTGCCGGCGATTCTTCTATATATGGCTTACCTGTCCATCCTGATTGCCGCCCGTGGCGCCCTTGAAAAGGGCAAGATCCCGCCGGCTCTGGGGTTGTGGTGGGTGCATGCAATCTTCCTGGTCATCGGCCTGGGCTTGCTCTATTGGGAACCCTTGCAGTTGAAGCGGGCGAGTCGCCGCAGCGCGCTGGAGGTGGCTCGTGGATAAGCTCGATCGCTACATTGGTAGCAGCGTGTTCGTGGCAATTCTGGCTGTACTGGGGATTATTCTCGGTCTGGCGACGCTGTTTGCGTTCATTGATGAAATGAGTGAGGTCAGCGATACCTACACCCTGGTCGACGTGTTGAGTTATGTCCTGTTGACCGCGCCACGTCGTCTCTACGACATGTTGCCGATGGCAGCGCTGATCGGTTGCCTGATAGGCCTCGGCAGCCTGGCCAGTCACAGCGAGCTGACCATCATGCGCGCTGCAGGCGTGTCGATCGGGCGGATCGTCTGGGCGGTCATGAAGCCAATGCTGGTCCTGATGGTGGTGGGTGTGCTGATCGGCGAATACGTCGCGCCGGCCACCGAAGTCACCGCTCAGGCCAATCGCTCCCTGGCTCAGGGTGGCGGAGATGCGCAGAGCGCCAAGCATGGTTTGTGGCATCGCCAGGGTGATGAGTTCATTCACGTCAACTCGGTGCAACCCAACGGTCTGCTGTACGGCGTCACCCGTTATCGTTTCGACAATGAGCGTCATATGCTGTCTTCCAGCTTCGCCAAGCGGGCGAAGTTCGATCAGGATCACTGGCAATTGAGCGACGTCACCACCACGCTGTTCCATGAAAAGAGCACCGAAGTGGTCACCACCCCGGACGAGCGCTGGAATGTCGCCTTGAGTCCGCAGCTGTTGAGTACGGTGGTCATGTCGCCTGACACGCTGTCGATCAGCGGTCTGTGGGGTTACATCCACTACCTGGCTGACCAGGGCCTGAACAATGGTCGTTACTGGCTGGCATTTTGGGTCAAGGTGTTGCAACCGCTGGTCACCGCCGCTCTGGTACTGATGGCGATTTCCTTCATCTTCGGTCCATTGCGCTCGGTGACCCTCGGTCAGCGAGTATTCACCGGCGTGCTGGTGGGCTTCACCTTCCGTATCGTTCAGGATTTGCTCGGTCCTTCGAGCCTGGTGTTCGGTTTCTCGCCACTGTTTGCGGTGCTGGTTCCGGCGGGTGTTTGTGCCTTGGCCGGGGTCTGGTTGTTGCGCCGGGCCGGTTGATCAAGGGTTTCTCCTGACCTTGCAGGTCACTCAAAACGCCCCTGTCGCAAGACCGGGGCGTTTTTGTAGGCGCCGTCTGACCTGCGAGCGTGACGCTTGCGCCGTGGATCAGGTACAATTCCCGGCTATTTTTCGGCGGGCTATGCCTGCAGCCTTTTTGAGTGTTGATCCGTGAGTGATTTGAGTCATATCCGCAATTTCTCCATCATCGCCCACATTGACCATGGCAAGTCGACGCTGGCCGATCGCTTCATCCAGATGTGTGGCGGCCTTGCCGAGCGCGAAATGGAAGCCCAGGTTCTGGACTCCATGGACCTGGAACGTGAACGCGGGATCACCATCAAGGCCCATAGCGTCACCCTGTACTACACCGCTCGCGATGGTATCAAGTACCAGCTGAACTTCATTGACACCCCGGGCCACGTTGACTTCACCTACGAAGTCAGCCGGTCCCTGGCGGCCTGTGAAGGCGCATTGCTGGTGGTCGATGCCGGTCAGGGCGTTGAAGCGCAGTCGGTAGCCAACTGCTACACCGCGATTGAGCAGGGCCTGGAAGTGATGCCGGTCCTGAACAAGATCGACCTGCCTCAGGCCGATCCGGACCGCGTGAAAGAAGAAATCGAAAAAATCATCGGCATCGATGCCACCGACGCGGTCGAGTGCAGTGCCAAGACCGGTCTGGGCGTCGACGAAGTGCTGGAGCGTCTGGTCAAGACCATTCCTGCGCCGACCGGCAACTACGAAGATCCGCTGCAAGCGTTGATCATCGACTCCTGGTTCGACAACTACCTGGGCGTTGTTTCCCTGGTTCGCGTGCGCCACGGTCGTGTGAAGAAGGGCGACAAGATCCTGGTCAAGTCCACCGGCAAGATCCACCTTGTGGACAGTGTCGGTGTCTTCAACCCGAAACACACCGCCACCGTTGACCTGAAGGCTGGCGAAGTGGGCTTCATCATCGCCGGCATCAAGGACATTCACGGTGCACCGGTCGGTGACACCCTGACCTTGAGCTCCACGCCGGACGTCGACGTGCTGCCAGGCTTCAAGCGCATTCAGCCACAGGTATACGCCGGCCTGTTCCCGGTCAGCTCCGACGACTTCGAAGATTTCCGTGAAGCCCTGCAAAAGCTCACGCTCAACGACTCGTCCCTGCAATACACCCCGGAAAGCTCCGACGCCCTGGGCTTCGGCTTCCGGTGCGGGTTCCTCGGCATGCTGCACATGGAAATCATCCAGGAGCGCCTGGAGCGCGAGTACGACCTGGACCTGATCACCACGGCGCCGACGGTAATTTTCGAGCTGCTGCTGAAAACCGGTGAAACGATTTACGTCGACAACCCGTCGAAGCTGCCAGACCTGTCCTCGATCGAAGACATGCGTGAGCCGATCGTGCGGGCCAATATTCTTGTGCCGCAAGAGCACCTGGGCAACGTCATTACCCTGTGCATCGAGAAGCGTGGCGTACAGCACGACATGCTGTTCCTCGGTACCCAGGTCCAAGTGACCTACGATTTGCCGATGAACGAAGTGGTCCTGGACTTCTTCGACCGTCTGAAGTCCACCAGCCGTGGCTATGCTTCGCTGGATTACCATTTCGATCGTTATCAATCGGCTAATCTGGTGAAACTGGATGTGCTGATCAACGGTGACAAGGTCGACGCCCTGGCGTTGATCGTGCACAAGGATAACGCGCACTACAAAGGTCGCCAGTTGACCGAGAAGATGAAAGAACTGATTCCACGCCAGATGTTCGACGTCGCGATCCAGGCCGCCATTGGCGGGCAGATTATTGCGCGGACCTCTGTCAAGGCACTCAGAAAGAACGTATTGGCCAAATGCTACGGCGGTGACGTTAGCCGTAAGAAGAAACTGCTTGAAAAGCAAAAGGCCGGTAAGAAACGCATGAAGCAAGTCGGTAACGTGGAAATTCCACAAGAAGCCTTCCTTGCAGTGCTCAGGTTGGATAGTTAGGTCCTATGTCACTAAATTTCCCGCTGTTGCTGGTCATCGCCGTGTTCGTCTGCGGCCTGTTGGCGTTGCTCGATCTGGTTTTCCTGGCGCCGCGTCGGCGTGCCGCCATTGCCTCCTATCAGGGCAGCGTCAGCCAGCCTGATGGGGTGGTGGTCGAGAAACTGAACAAAGAGCCGCTGCTGGTCGAATACGGCAAGTCGTTCTTCCCGGTGTTGTTCATCGTGCTGATACTGCGTTCGTTCCTGGTGGAACCGTTCCAGATTCCTTCCGGCTCGATGAAACCGACCCTGGACGTTGGCGACTTCATTCTGGTGAACAAGTTTTCTTACGGGATCCGCTTGCCGGTGATCGACAAGAAAGTCATCGAAGTCGGTGATCCACAGCGCGGCGATGTGATGGTGTTCCGCTTCCCGAGCGATCCGAACGTCAACTACATTAAACGTGTGGTGGGCCTGCCGGGTGACCAGATTCGTTACACCGCTGACAAGCGTCTGTTCGTCAACGGTGAGTCGATTGCCGAACAACTGGTCGGCTCCGAGCCGGGCACGTTGGGCAGCGCTGAGCTCTACAAGGAAAAACTCGGTGTTGCCGAGCACCTGATCCGCAAGGAAATGAGCCGTTACCGCGCAACGCCGGACCGTTCGTGGACCGTGCCTGCCGGGCACTACTTCATGATGGGCGACAACCGCGACAACTCGAACGACAGTCGCTACTGGGATGATCCGAGCATTCCCAAGGATCTGCTGGGCATGGTTCCCGACAAGAATATCGTCGGCAAGGCCTTCGCAGTCTGGATGAGCTGGCCGGAACCCAAACTCAGTCACCTGCCGAATTTCTCGCGGGTTGGCCTGATCAAGTAATCACACACGGCGCTGTTGAACACAGCGCCGAATGCATTTCTGGAGCCGGCACAATCGGCATCAGAAGCATGAAAACAATGATATTCAGGACGTTATTTTTGAACACAGCGTTAATTGTCCCAAGCCTGCGCCGCATCACGGCGATGGCGGTGGAATCCAACCACGAACTCAGCGTGGGTAAACCGTGAGCGTCTCCTTAAGCCGTCTCGAGCGTCAGCTCGGTTACACCTTCAAGGATCAGGAACTGATGGTCCTGGCCCTGACTCACCGCAGTTTTGCCGGGCGTAACAACGAACGCCTGGAATTCCTCGGTGATGCCATCCTTAACTTCGTCGCTGGCGAGGCGCTGTTCGATCGCTTCCCGCTGGCTCGCGAAGGTCAATTGTCGCGCTTGCGCGCACGCTTGGTGAAAGGCGAGACCCTGGCCGTACTGGCCCGTGGTTTCGATCTGGGCGATTACCTGCGCCTGGGTTCCGGTGAATTGAAAAGCGGCGGGTTCCGTCGCGAGTCGATTCTGGCCGATGCCCTTGAAGCGCTGATTGGTGCGATCTACCTGGATGCCGGCATGGACATGGCACGCGAACGCGTGCTGGCTTGGCTGGCCGGGGAGTTCGAAGGCCTGACGCTGGTCGACACCAACAAAGATCCAAAAACCCGTCTGCAAGAGTTCCTGCAGTCGCGGGGTTGTGAGCTGCCGCGTTACGAAGTGGTGGATATCCAGGGTGAGCCGCATTGCCGGACGTTCTTCGTCGAATGTGAAATCACCTTACTGAATGAAAAAAGCCGAGGTCAGGGTGTGAGTCGTCGTATTGCCGAACAGGTAGCGGCCGCTGCAGCACTGATTGCCCTGGGCGTGGAGAATGGCCATGACTGATTCAACTGCAACTCGCTGTGGCTATGTCGCCATCGTCGGCCGTCCCAACGTGGGCAAGTCCACGCTGCTGAACCACATCCTCGGTCAGAAGCTGGCGATCACCTCGCGCAAGCCTCAGACCACTCGCCACAACATGCTCGGCATCAAGACCGAAGGCGCCGTGCAGGCGATCTACGTCGACACCCCCGGCATGCACAAAGGTGGCGAGAAAGCCCTGAACCGCTACATGAACAAGACCGCTTCGGCGGCGTTGAAAGACGTCGACGTGGTGATCTTCGTGGTTGACCGCACCAAGTGGACCGACGAAGACCAGATGGTCCTCGAGCGCGTTCAATACGTGACCGGCCCGTTGATCGTGGCGCTGAACAAGACCGACCGCATCGAAGATAAAGCCGAGCTGATGCCGCACCTGACCTGGTTGCAGGAACAGTTGCCGAACGCGCAGATCATGCCGATCTCGGCCCAGCACGGGCATAACCTCGAAACGCTGGAGCGCGTGATTGCCGGTTACCTGCCGGAAAACGATCACTTCTTCCCGGAAGACCAGATCACCGACCGCAGCAGCCGCTTCCTCGCCGCTGAACTGGTACGCGAGAAAATCATGCGCCAGATGGGCGCCGAGCTGCCGTACCAGATCACCGTCGAAATCGAAGAGTTCAAGCAGCAGGGCAAAACCCTGCATATTCATGCCTTGATCCTCGTCGAGCGCGACGGCCAGAAGAAAATCATCATTGGCGACAAGGGTGAGCGGATCAAACGCATCGGCACCGAGGCGCGCAAGGACATGGAGTTGCTGTTCGACTCCAAGATCATGCTCAACCTTTGGGTCAAGGTGAAAGGCGGCTGGTCCGACGATGAACGCGCCTTGCGTTCGCTGGGTTACGGCGACCTGTAACACCGGTTCCTGATACACCGAAGTACCCTGTGGGAGCGAGCTTGCTCGCGATGAGGGCCTGAAATTCAACATCCATGTTGACTGACAGACCGCAATCGCGAGCAAGCTCGCTCCCACATTGGTTTTGGGTAGTTTATAAATCTGTGCTGACTGATTGAGAACGCTGACTTCCATGTCTCCAAACCCACCCATCGGCCAACCCGCCTTCGTGCTCCACAGTCGCGCCTACCGCGAAAACAGCGCGCTGGTGGATTTCCTCACGCCGCAAGGTCGGCTGCGGGCGGTGTTGCGCAGTGCTCGGGGCAAAGCCGGGACGTTGGCACGGCCATTCGTGCCGCTGGAAGTCGAGTTCCGTGGGCGTGGTGAATTGAAGAACGTCGGTCGCATGGAAAGCGCTGGCGTCTCCACCTGGCTCAACGGTGAGGCGCTGTTCAGTGGTCTCTACCTCAACGAGTTATTGATCCGTCTGCTGCCCTCCGAAGATCCCCATCCCGCCGTCTTCGATCACTACGCCGCGACCCTGCTTGCGCTTGCCGAAGGTCGACCGCTGGAACCGTTGTTGCGTTCCTTCGAGTGGCGGCTGCTCGATGATCTCGGTTACGGCTTCGCCCTGACCACCGACATCCATGGCGAGCCTATCGCGCCGGATGGTCTCTACCGTCTGCAAGTGGATGCGGGACTTGAACGGGTCTACCTGCTTCAGCCCGGTCTGTTCAATGGCACCGAACTGCTGGCCATGGCCGATGCAGATTGGTCTGCCCCTGGCGCGCTATCGGCAGCCAAGCGCTTGATGCGTCAGGCACTGGCCGTTCATCTGGGCGGTCGTCCCTTGGTGAGTCGCGAGTTGTTTCGCAAGCCATAGGGTCTGTTGATGCTTGGCAACGGCCGCGCCGGGCTGCGTTGCTCGGAACTTATTTGGAACAACCAAACTACGTTCCTCGCGCCTTGCCCTGCACCAAGTGGTCATCCGTCGCGGCCGCTGCCAAACATCAACAGACCCTATCTCCCCGTGTATGCTGTGCGCCGAACTTTCCCATTTTCAGGAGCGCTTCCGTGACCACCAGCAATCGCATTCTTCTTGGCGTGAACATCGACCATGTTGCCACCCTGCGTCAGGCCCGGGGCACGCGCTATCCGGATCCGGTCAAGGCAGCACTGGACGCGGAAGAGGCGGGCGCTGACGGCATTACCGTGCACCTGCGCGAAGACCGTCGGCACATTCAGGAGCGCGACGTGTTGCTGCTCAAGGATGTGCTGCAAACCCGCATGAACTTCGAAATGGGCGTCACCGAAGAGATGATGGTGTTCGCCGAACACATTCGTCCGGCGCACATTTGCCTGGTACCGGAAACCCGTCAGGAGCTGACGACCGAAGGTGGTCTGGATGTAGCGGGGCAGGAAGCACGGATTAAAGCAGCGGTGGATCGCCTGTCAAAGATCGGCTGTGAAGTGTCGCTGTTCATTGATGCTGACGAGCGGCAGATCGAAGCGTCCCGTCGTGTTGGTGCGCCGGCTATTGAATTGCATACCGGTCGTTACGCCGATGCCGAGACGCCGACCGAAGTGGCTGAAGAGCTCAAGCGTGTGGCGGATGGCGTGGCGTTTGGTCTGGCTCAAGGCCTGATCGTTAACGCCGGTCACGGTCTGCATTACCACAACGTTGAAGCTGTAGCGGCGATCAAGGGCATCAACGAACTCAACATCGGCCACGCGCTGGTGGCTCATGCGTTGTTCGTCGGGTTCAAGTCGGCGGTGTCTGAAATGAAAGCACTGATCCTGGCCGCTGCAAAAGCCTAAAGCCAAACACAAAACCAAATGTGGGAGCGGGCTTCTCGCGAAAGCGGTGTATCAGTCAAAGTTGATGTCGACTGACACACCGCTTTCGCGAGCAAGCCCGCTCCCACATTTTTGATGGGTGTTAGGCCTTAAAGCTGTGGGGTTTCCTGATTCGGCTTGGTCTTGTCGACCCCCGGCACATGCAGGTTGCCCTCGGCGACCTGATTGCCTTCCAGCTGTGGCTGCGTCACCCACGTCAGGATGTCGTAGTAGCGGCGGATGTTCGCCACGAAGTGAACGGGTTCGCCGCCACGGGCATAGCCGTAACGGGTTTTGCTGAACCACTTCTTCTCGGACAGGCGCGGCAGGATCTTTTTTACGTCCAGCCACTTGTCCGGGTTCAGTCCTTCCTTGGCCGCCAGTTTGCGCGCGTCATCCAGGTGACCGCTGCCAACGTTGTAGGCTGCCAGTGCAAACCATGTGCGATCCGGTTCCTGGATCGACTCATCCAGCTGGTCCTTCACATAAGCCAGGTACTTGGCGCCGCCCATGATGCTTTGTTTGGGGTCCAGTCGGTTGGACACACCCATGGCCTGCGCAGTGTTCTGGGTCAGCATCATCAGGCCGCGCACGCCGGTCTTCGACGTGACCGCCGCTTGCCATAGCGATTCCTGATAGCCGACCGCGGCCAACAGGCGCCAATCGACTTTCTCTTTCTTGGCGTACGCCTTGAAGTGCTGTTCGTATTTGGGCAGACGTTGCTGCAAGTGTTGGGCGAAGGTAGTGGCGCCCATATAACCCAGTACATCGACGTGCCCGTAATAGCGGTCTTTCAGACGTTGCAGGGTGCCGTTTTTCTTCACCTTGTCGAGGTAGTCGTTGATCTCGTTGAGCAAACTGTTGTCGTCGCCAGCGGCCACTGCCCAGCTCTGGTTGCTGGCGTCACCGAGGTCGAAGGCTACCCGTACGTTGGGGAAGTAGACCTGATTCATCGCGACTTCGTTTGAGTCGACCAGGGTCAGGTCTATCTGATCTTCATCGACCATTCGCAGCAAGTCGACGACTTCAACCGCGTCGGACTCTTCGTATTCAATGCCGGGATATTTCTTTTTCAGCTCCGCCAATTGCTCGGCGTGGGTGCTGCCCTTGAGCACCATGATCTTCTTGCCTACCAGATCCTTCGCGTCGGTCGGCCGCGATTGGCCGTTGCGATAGATGATCTGCGGGGTGACTTCGAGATAGGAGTGGGAAAACCGCACCTGCTTTTTGCGGGCTTCGCTGCTGACCAGGCCGGCAGCAGCGATCACCGGGCCGTTAGGCTTGCCCACCTGATTAAACAGGTCGTCGAGGTTGTCGGCGGTTTCGATTTTGAGTTCCACCCCCAGATCGTCGGCGAAGCGCTTCACCAGCTCGTATTCGAAGCCGGTTTCACCGTTGCGATCCTGAAAGTAAGTGGCGGGACTGTTACGGGTAACCACCCGCAGCACGCCATCCTCCTTTACGCGCTCCAGCGTGTTGGGTTTATCAACACAGCCACTGAGCACCAGGAAGAGTCCGGTTGCGATCAGCCATTTGGCGAACCGCGGACGCAAAGCCGTTGGGGAAAACATTTGCGCAGTATACGCAAAGGACCACGAGCGCCATATCTCGACAGCGAAGGGCTTGTCTGCTAGGCAGCTGAAAACCGCTCCGGAGCCCGCAGGAATGGGCTCGAGCAGCATTTTGTGACAGAAAAAATAACGCTCAGTGCTCGCCTGTTTGAGGTCCGAACACCCGGCCCGACGCCCGGGTGCAGCCGCCCGTACCGTTTCGGGTGATGTCGCGGCCTGTTTAGGCTAGAATGCACGGCCTCAAAGCACACCCCTTCCCGAGGCTGTCCCGAAGATGTTGATCCTGCGCGGCGCTCCTGCCCTTTCTGCCTTTCGCCACAGCAAACTCCTTGAGCAACTGAGCCAGAAAGTCCCGGCTGTCAGCGGCTTGTATGCTGAATTCGCTCACTTCGCCGAAGTTACCGGCGTCCTGACCGGCGACGAACAGCAGGTGCTCGCGCGCCTTCTGAAGTACGGCCCAAGTGTTCCGGTACAAGAGCCGACCGGTCGTCTGTTCCTGGTGTTGCCGCGGTTCGGCACCATCTCGCCATGGTCCAGTAAAGCCAGCGACATCGCTCGCAACTGCGGCCTGACGAAAATCCAGCGTCTTGAACGCGGCATCGCCTTCTACGTCGCCGGCCAGTTCAGCGACGCCGAAGCACAGTTGATTTCCGACACCTTGCACGACCGCATGACGCAGATCGTTCTGGCTAACCTTGAACAAGCCGCCGGCCTGTTCAGTCATGCCGAGCCGAAACCGCTGACCGCGATCGACGTGCTGGGTGGCGGCCGCGCCGCGCTGGAAAAAGCCAACACCGAGCTGGGCCTGGCCCTGGCCGAAGACGAGATCGACTACCTGGTCAACGCCTTCGTCGGCTTGAAGCGCAACCCGCACGACATCGAACTGATGATGTTCGCCCAGGCGAACTCCGAGCACTGCCGTCACAAGATCTTCAACGCCAGTTGGGACATCGACGGTCAGAGCCAGGAAAAAAGCCTGTTCGGCATGATCAAGAACACCTACGTGATGCACAGCGAAGGCGTTCTGTCGGCTTATAAGGACAACGCTTCGGTGATCGTCGGCAACGTCGCCGGTCGTTTCTTCCCGGACCCTGAAACCCGCCAGTACGGCGCGGTGCAGGAACCGGTGCACATCCTGATGAAAGTCGAGACTCACAACCACCCGACCGCGATTGCCCCGTTCCCGGGCGCATCCACTGGTTCCGGTGGCGAGATCCGTGACGAAGGCGCAACCGGTCGCGGTGCCAAGCCAAAGGCTGGCCTGACCGGTTTCACCGTGTCCAACCTGCAAATCCCGGGCTTCGAACAGCCGTGGGAAGTGCCGTACGGCAAGCCTGAGCGCATCGTTACGGCGCTGGACATCATGATCGAAGGCCCACTGGGTGGCGCCGCGTTCAACAACGAATTCGGCCGTCCAGCCCTGACCGGTTACTTCCGTACCTTCGAACAGTCGATCACCACCCCCCGTGGCGACGAAGTTCGCGGTTACCACAAGCCGATCATGCTGGCCGGCGGCATGGGTAACATCCGTGCCGAACACGTACAGAAAGGCGAGATCACCGTTGGCTCCAAGCTGATCGTGCTCGGCGGCCCGGCGATGCTGATCGGTCTGGGCGGCGGTGCCGCTTCCTCCATGGCCACCGGCACCAGCTCGGCAGACCTGGACTTCGCTTCCGTACAGCGCGAAAACCCGGAAATGGAACGTCGCTGCCAGGAAGTCATCGACCGTTGCTGGCAGTTGGGTGAACACAACCCGATCAGCTTCATCCACGACGTCGGCGCGGGCGGTCTGTCCAACGCCTTCCCGGAACTGGTCAACGATGGTAACCGTGGCGGTCGCTTCGAACTGCGCAACATTCCAAACGACGAGCCGGGCATGGCCCCGCACGAAATCTGGAGTAACGAATCCCAGGAACGCTACGTTCTGGCGGTCGGCCCGGCTGACTTCGAACGCTTCCAGGCGATCTGCGAACGCGAGCGTTGCCCGTTTGCCGTCGTCGGCGAAGCCACTGCCGAGCCGCAACTGACGGTCACCGACAGTCACTTCGGCAACAGCCCGGTGGACATGCCACTGGAAGTGCTGCTGGGTAAAGCCCCGCGCATGCACCGTTCGGCCGTTCGCGAAAACGAACTGGGCGACGATTTCGATCCGTCGACCCTGGAGATCGCAGACTGCGTCGAGCGCGTTCTGCATCACCCGGCCGTGGCGAGCAAAAGCTTCCTGATCACCATCGGCGACCGCACCATCACCGGCCTCGTGGCCCGTGATCAGATGGTCGGCCCGTGGCAGGTTCCGGTCGCCGACGTTGCCGTCACCGCCACCAGCTTCGACGTTTACACCGGTGAAGCCATGGCCATGGGCGAGCGCACTCCGCTGGCTCTGCTGGACGCTCCGGCGTCGGGCCGCATGGCCATCGGCGAAACCCTGACCAACATCGCGGCTTCGCGCATCAACAAGATCTCCGACATCAAACTGTCGGCCAACTGGATGTCCGCTGCCGGTCACCCAGGCGAAGACGCGCGTCTGTACGACACCGTGAAAGCAGTCGGCATGGAACTGTGCCCTGATCTGGGTATTACCATTCCGGTGGGCAAGGACTCCATGTCCATGGCCACACGCTGGAACGACGAAGGCGTCGACAAGACCGTCACCTCGCCGATGTCCCTGATCGTGACCGGTTTTGCGCCTGTGGCTGACATCCGTCAGACCCTGACGCCGGAACTGCGCATGGACAAGGGCACCACCGACCTGATCCTGATCGATCTGGGCCGTGGTCAGAACCGCATGGGCGCCTCGATCCTGGCCCAGGTTCACGGCAAGCTCGGCTCGCAAGCACCGGATGTCGACGACGCCGAAGACCTCAAAGCCTTCTTTGCCGTGATCCAGGGCCTCAACGCCGACGGTCACCTGCTGGCTTACCACGACCGTTCCGACGGTGGTCTGTTGACCAGCACCGTGGAAATGGCTTTCGCCGGCCACTGCGGTCTGAGCCTGAACCTCGACGGTCTGGCAGAAACTTCTGCCGACATCGCTGCGATCCTGTTCAACGAAGAACTGGGCGCCGTGATCCAGGTTCGCCAGGACGCTACTCCAGACATCCTCGCGCAGTTCAGCGCTGCCGGTTTGGGCGAGTGTGTGTCGGTGATCGGTCAGCCGATGAACAACGGCCAGATCAACATCACCTTCAACGGCGAAACCGTGTTCGAAGGCCAGCGTCGTCTGCTGCAACGTCAGTGGGCCGAAACCAGCTACCAGATCCAGCGTCTGCGTGATAACGCCGACTGCGCCGAACAAGAGTTCGACGTGCTGCTGGAAGAAGACAACCCGGGCCTGAGCGTCAAGCTCAGCTACGACGTCAACCAGGACGTCGCCGCGCCTTACATCAAGAAAGGCATCCGCCCACAGGTTGCCGTGCTGCGTGAGCAGGGCGTCAACGGTCAGGTGGAAATGGCGGCCGCGTTCGACCGCGCCGGTTTCAACGCGATCGACGTGCACATGAGCGACATTCTGGCCGGCCGTGTCGACCTGAACGAGTTCAAAGGTCTGGTGGCGTGCGGTGGTTTCTCCTACGGCGACGTTCTCGGTGCCGGCGAAGGCTGGGCCAAGTCTGCGCTGTTTAACAGCCGTGCTCGCGACGCGTTCCAGGGCTTCTTCGAACGTAACGACAGCTTCACCCTCGGCGTGTGCAACGGTTGCCAGATGATGTCCAACCTGCACGAGCTGATCCCGGGCAGCGAGTTCTGGCCGCACTTCGTGCGTAACCGTTCCGAGCAGTTCGAAGCCCGTGTGGCGATGGTTCAGGTCCAGGAGTCGAACTCGATCTTCCTGCAGGGCATGGCCGGTTCGCGCATGCCGATCGCTATTGCTCACGGTGAAGGTCATGCCGAGTTCGCCAGCGAAGAAGCGTTGCTGGAAGCCGATCTGTCGGGTTGCGTGGCGATGCGCTTCGTCGACAACCACGGCAAGGTCACCGAAAGCTACCCGGCCAACCCGAACGGCTCGCCGCGCGGGATCACCGGTTTGACCAGCCGTGACGGTCGCGTGACGATCATGATGCCTCACCCGGAGCGTGTGTTCCGCGCGGTGCAGAACTCGTGGCGTTCGGAAGACTGGAACGAAGACGCACCTTGGATGCGTATGTTCCGTAATGCACGCGTGTGGGTGAACTAAGCGCCGTGTACAAGCTGAGTTTTTTTGTTCCGGCCAGTCATGTGGAACAGGTCAAGAGTGCCGTATTCGCCGCCGGTGGCGGACGGATCGGCGCTTATGACCATTGCGCGTGGCAGGTGCTTGGCCTTGGCCAGTTTCGCCCATTGGATGGCAGTCAGCCGTTTATTGGGGAAGCGGGGCAGGTCGAGCAGGTGGAGGAATGGAAGGTTGAGCTTGTGGTCAGTGACGAGTTGATTCGCGCTGTGGTGTTGGCTCTGAAGCAGAGTCATCCCTACGAGACGCCGGCTTATGAGGTGTGGCGGTTGGAGGATTTTTGATCTGCCTGCCGCTGAAATGAGAAACCCGCTGAATTTGCGTTCAGCGGGTTTTTTGTTGCCTGAACAATCAATGAATGCACACACACCTTGTAGGAGCTGTCGAGTGAAACGAGGCTGCGATCTTTTGATTATGATTTTTCAAGATCAAAAGATCGCAGCCTCGTTTCACTCGACAGCTCCTACAGAGAGCGTGGTTTAAACCTTGGCACTCACCTCACTGCGATTTACCAGCGCCTCCAGTGCATCATTCAAACTCGATGCCTTTTCACCAATCAACAGATGCCAAACCCCACCTTCCAACTGACTCACACCCTGGCAACCCAGCGCCTTCAGATCACATTCCGACAATGCCTTGCCATCTGCCAGTTGCAACCGGATCCGGGTCATGGCGATGCAGTCCATCTGCAACACGTTCTCGCCGCCACCCAAAGCGTTCAGCCATTGCTGTGCTTCTGAATTCGCCACCGCAGCAGGTTTCGGCGCATCGGTAACCGCAGGAGGGGAGGAAATGATCGCGCGGCCCAATGCAGGCATCGCCAAGCGAATCTCATCAGCAATGCTGTCCGCCATCGGGCCGACCACCACCTGCAAACTCCCGCCTTTACCCGGACGCACCACCGCCATCGCACCCAGCGCTTTCAACTCCGCATCGTTTGCCTTGTTGCGATCTACCATGTCCAGCCGCAACCGAGTGGTGCACGCACCCACGGTGATCAAATTCTGCGCACCGCCCAGCGCCTTGATGTAAGCCCCGGCCCGTTCATGCTCAGCGATGACCACTTTGTCGCCATTCAGAGCACCTTCACGCCCCGGCGTTTTCAAGTTGAACCGACGAATGCAGAAATCAAACACCACGTAGTAGATCACCGCATACGCCAGGCCGACCGGTACCATCAACCAGCCGTTGGTGGATTTTCCCCAGCCGAGAATCATGTCGATCAAGCCACCGGAAAACGTAAAGCCGAGGTGAATGTTCAGCAGGTTGGTGATCGCCATCGACAGCCCGGTCAGCAACGCATGCACTAGATAAAGCAGCGGCGCGAGGAACATGAAGGCGAATTCGATCGGCTCGGTCACGCCGGTCAGAAACGACGTCAGCGCCATCGACAGGAAAATCCCGCCCATGACCTTGCGGCGTTCCGGCAGGGCATTGCGGTACATCGCCAGGCAGGCGGCGGGCAGGCCGAAGATCATCATCGGGAACATGCCGGTCATGAACTGGCCGCCCTTCGGGTCACCGGCGAAGTAGCGCGACAGGTCGCCGGTGACGATGGCGCCCGTGGTCGGGTCGGTGAAGTTGCCGAAGACGAACCACGCCATGTTGTTGAGGATGTGGTGCAGCCCGGTGACGATCAGCAGGCGATTGAAAACGCCAAAGACGAACGCGCCGAAGCTGCCGCTCTCCATCATCAAGGTGCCGAAGCTGTTAATGCCTTGCTGGATCGGTGGCCAGATCAACCCGAAGATCACGCCCAGGCCGACGGCGGCAAACCCGGTGACAATCGGCACGAAGCGCCGGCCGCCGAAGAACGCCAGGTACTCCGGCAGTTTGATGTCCTTGAAATGGTTGTACAGCGCGCCGGCCATCAAGCCGCTGACGATCCCGGCGAGCATGCCCATGTTGATGCTCGCGTCGAGCACCTTGAGCGTGGAGATCATCACCAGGTAGCCAATGACGCCGGCGAGGCCTGCGGTGCCGTTGTTGTCCTTTGCGAAACCGACCGCGATGCCGATGGCGAAGATCATTGCCAGGTTGGCGAAGATGACTTGGCCGGCGTCGTGGATGATCGCGATGTTCAGCAGGTCGGTGTCGCCCAGGCGCAGCAACAGGCCGGCGATCGGCAGGATCGCGATCGGCAGCATCAGCGCGCGGCCGAGGCGTTGCAGGCCTTCGATGAAGTAGTGGTACATGGCGGTTCTCCCTGGATTTTTGTTGTTTTGTTGGTGAGAGCTCAGCTCAGAGGCCATTGCTGGTGACAGGCGTGACGCACGGCCGCAGCGCTGCTCAACTTGAGCAGGTCCTGGCTGATGCGTCGGCATTCGCTCGCGTCGAGGTGACGGACGCGGTCCTTGATTTCACCGATCTGCACTGGGCTGACCGACAACTCGCTGACGCCCAGGCCAATCAGTACCGGCGTGGCCAGCGGATCGGAGGCGAGCGCGCCGCAAACACCAACCCAACGGTTATGCGCCGCAGCACCGGCGCAGGTCTGGGCGATCAGCCGCAGCAGTGCCGGGTGCATGGCGTCCACCCGCGAAGCGAGGCCGGCGTGGTCGCGGTCCATGGCCAGGGTGTATTGCGATAAGTCGTTGGTGCCGATGGACAGGAAGTCCGCATGCTCTGCAAGCTGCTCGGCCAGCAGCGCAGCGGCCGGGACTTCGATCATCACGCCCAGCGCTGGGCGCTCAAGCACACCGAGTTCAGTGCACAACGCGTCGAGACGCTGGCGGATGTGCAGCAACTCATCGACTTCAGTCACCATCGGCAACAGGATCCGGCAACGCGAAAGCGGATTGATGTGCAGCAGCGCACGCAGTTGCTGATCGAGAATTTCCGGACGGACCTGAGCCAGGCGAATACCGCGCAGGCCAAGCACGGGATTGGCCTCGGCCGGCAGCGGCAAATAGTCGAGTTGTTTGTCGCCGCCAACGTCGATGGTGCGGATGATCACCGACTTGTCGCCCATGGCGTCGAGCACGGCTTGATAAGCAGCGCGCTGTTCCTCTTCGTCCGGTGCGGTGTTGCGATCCACAAACAGAAACTCGGTACGCAGCAAGCCGACCCCGTCTGCACCATTGGCCAACGCCTCGGCCGCTTCAGCGCTGGAAGCCACATTGGCGGCGACCTCAATCTGCAAACCGTCGAGCGTCAGCGCCGGGGTGTGAGCCTGAGCCTGTTGTTCGGCGCGGCGCTGTTGATGATCGAGTTGCGCCTGATGCACTTCGGCCAAACGTTCGGCACTTGGCATCAGTTCGAGGCGACCGCCATCGGCATCCAGCACAACCGCTTGGCCTTGCTGCTGATCCAGCAGCGTAGAACCCAGCGCGACCATGCACGGCAAACCTTTGCCGCGAGCGAGAATGGCGACGTGAGACGTTGCGCCGCCCTCGGCCATGCACAACCCGGCGACACCTTGCTGACTGAGTTGCAGCAGATCGGACGGCGTCAATTCATGCGCGGCGACGATGGCGCCTGCCGGCACGTCGTAGTGCCAGGTTTCACCGAGCAGGGCGCGCAGCACGCGTTGTTTGAGGTCGCGCAGATCATTGGCGCGCTCGGCCAACAGCGGGCTGCCGAGTTGCTGGAGCACTTCGCACTGCACGTCGATCGATTGGCTCCAGGCGTGGGTCGCGGCCATGCCCTGATCGATGGAGGTGTTTGCTGCGTCTAGCAGCGCCGGGTCTTCGAGCAGGGCGAGGTGGGCGGCGAAGATCGCTTCTTCGTCGGTGTTTTTATGTTTCCTGGCTTGGGCCAGCGTGTGGTCGATTTCACTGCGCACAACAGTCAGCGCGGTATCGAGAGCGTGCAGCTGTTGCTCGGGATCATGGTGGCCGGCGTCCACCGGAAGGCTGATTGCGGTCAAGCGGAACAACGGGCCGCCAACCAAACCGGGAGCGGCGCAGACGCCGTGCAGCACGCCTGCTTCGGCAGCTCGGGTGCGACGGGCAAGCGGTGCCGGCGCGGCGGCATGGCTGTCTTCGGCCAGCGCTGTGGATAACGCGATCAGCAACGCTTGCAACGCGGCTTCGGCGTCCGGCCCCTGGCAACTGACTTGAACCTCGTCCTGTTCGCCGATGGCCAACCCCATCAGTCCGATCAAACTGTCGCAGGTCGCCGATTTGCCAGCGAAATGCAGCTGCGATTTGCTCTTGAAACCTTGCGCCGTCTGACGAATCAGCGCCGCCGGACGAGCATGCAACCCGCCACGATGGGCGATGCGAATGTGGCCATGAATCTCTTCCCCGGACAGCTCCGCTTCAGCCTGCGCGCCCGACGCGTGCCGACGAATGATGTGCAGCAATGGCTCGCCCACTTTCACCGACTTCAGCGTGATCGGCCGCGCCTGAAAGTCCTGGCTGTTGGTCAGGATCATCAGGCTGACCAGGCTTTTGCACTGCTGCGCGACCTTGTCCAGGTCATAGCGCAACAACGGTTGGCCATTGCTGACTCGCGCACCTTCCTTGACCAGCATCGAGAAGCCTTCGCCCTGCAACTCAACGGTGTCGAGCCCCAGATGCAGCAGCAATTCGGCGCCGTTGTCGGCACGCAAGGTGACGGCGTGGCCGGTGCGCGCGACGTGCACCACGACGCCGGCGCACGGGGCGTGGAGGGTGTCGTTCAGCGGATCGATGGCGATCCCGTCGCCCATGGCGCCGCTGGCGAACACCGGGTCCGGGACTTTGGCGAGCGTGAGCACCGGGCCGCTGAGCGGGGCGCTGAGGGTCAGCTCTTTATTATTGTTGTGCATGGCTCGGTCTCATCAGGAAATACGTACGGGTTCGGACTCAGTGCGTGCGGGTCACTTTGCTCAAGTGCCGCGGCTGGTCCGGGTCCATGCCTCGGGCGACGGCCAAACCGGCGGCCATGACGTAGAAACTCTGGATTGCCAGAATCGGGTCGAGGGCCGGGTGCTCGGCGCGGCTCAGGGTGAGGTCGCGTTCGGCAATGTCATCCGGTGCGGCCAGCAATACGCGGGCACCGCGCTGGCGCATGTCGGCGGCGAGGCTCAGCAAACCGGCCTGCTCGGCACCGCGCGGGGCGAAGATCAGCAGTGGATAATTCTCGTCGATCAACGCCATCGGGCCGTGACGGACCTCGGCGCTGCTGAAGGCTTCGGCCTGGATCGCCGAGGTTTCCTTGAATTTCAACGCAGCTTCCTGGGCGATGGCGAAACCGGCGCCACGGCCGATCACCATCAGGCGCTGGCAATCGCGCAGGGCATCGATGGCCAGGCTCCAGTCCTGTTTCGCCGCCTCGCGCAAACCGTCCGGCAGCGTGAGACCGGACTGCAGCAGTTCCACGTCCTCTTTCCAGTGGGCGATCAAACGGGCGCTGGCGCTGAGGGTGGCGATAAAACTCTTGGTCGCGGCGACGCTGTTTTCGATGCCGGCACACAGCGGCAGGCTGAACTCACACGCGGCCTCCAGCGGCGAACTCTCGGCGTTGACCATCGAGATGCTCAGGGCGCCACGCTTGCGCAGTAGACGCATGCTGTTCACCAGATCGGGACTTTGCCCGGACTGCGAGAAGGCGAACGCCACCTGGCCGCTGACCTTCAGCGGTGCTTGCAGCATGGTCACCACCGACATCGGCAACGACGCCACCGGGAAGCCCAATTGCTGCATGGTCAGGTAGGCGAAGTAACTGGCGGCATGATCGGAGCTGCCGCGAGCGACGGTCATCGCCACTTGCGGCGGCTGACGGCGCAGGCGCCCGGCGATCTCGATCATCTGCGGGTCGAGTTGCTGCAATTGGGCTTGCACGGCCTCGAACGAGGACAGCGCCTCTTCAAGCATTTTTGAAGTCAATGTCTTCTCCTTCGACCATGACGGCGGTCAGTGTGAGTGAGCGATCGAGCCGCACGCAGTCGGCCCAGCTGCCGGGTTGCAGGCGTCCGCGGTCGTTGAGGCCGAGGTAGTCGGCGGGGAATTGCGAAAGGCGTTGCGAGGCCTCGGCGATCGGCAAACCGATCTTCACCAGATTGCGCAGGGCCTGATCCATGGTCAGGGTGCTGCCAGCCAAAGTGCCGTCGGGCAAGCGCACACCGCCCAGGCATTTGGTCACCGTGTGGCTGCCGAGCTTGTATTCACCGTCGGGCATGCCGGCGGCGGCGGTGGAATCGGTGACGCAATACAGGCATGGGATCGAGCGCAGGGCGACACGGATGGCGCCGGGGTGCACGTGCAGCAAGTCCGGAATCAGTTCGGCGTATTTGGCATGAGCCAGTGCTGCGCCGACGATGCCTGGCTCGCGGTGATGCAGCGGGCTCATGGCGTTGTAGAGGTGGGTGAAACTGCTGGCGCCGGCGTTCAGCGCGGCAACGCCTTCCTCGTAGCTGCCGAGGGTGTGGCCGATTTGCATGCGCACGCCACGGGCGCTGAGAGCGCGGATCAACGCATCGTGGCCGGCGATTTCCGGGGCGATGGTGATCACCCGGATCGGCGCCAGTGCCAGGTATTCTTCGACTTCGGCCATCAACGCGGTGTGGGCGAAATTCGGTTGGGCGCCGAGTTTTCCGGGGTTGATGTACGGGCCTTCGAGGTGCACGCCGAGGACTCGGGCGCTGCCTTTTGGGCGCTGCTCGCAGAACTCGCCGACGTCCTTGAGTACTCGCGAAATCTCTTCGTTCGGCGCGGTCATGGTGGTCGCCAGCAGCGACGTGGTGCCGAAACGCACGTGGGTTCTGGTGATGGTCTCGAAGGCTGGTGCACCTTCCATGATGTCTTTGCCGCCGCCGCCATGAACGTGCAGGTCGATGAAACCCGGCAGCAGGTAAGGCAGGTCGTTGTCGGCCGGATCGCACGGTTGGCCTTCGATCGACACGACTTTGCCGTGTTCGTGAATCAGCCGGCCGCGAATCCAGCCGCGGGCGGTGAGGATGTTGTCTTCGGACATGATCAGTTCTCGGTTGCTTGTCTAGCGACGAAGCTCTGCGACAAAGTCGTAGTAGTCGTTGCGGCAATAGGTGTCGGTGACTTCGATTGGCGTGTTGTCTTCCAGGTAACCGACCCGGGTCATCAGCAGCATGGCGGTGCCGGGGGCGATTCCTACCAGGGCGGCGAATTCGTCCGAGGCGTTGATCGCTTGAATGTGCTGCAGGGCGCGGACGATCGGCTTGCCGATGCCGTCGAGGTATTCGTAGAGGGAGTCGCCCACCGCTTGTGGCTTGGGAATGATCGAGGCGGGCAGGGTGCTCATCTCGATTGCCATCACCGTGTCGTCGGCTTTACGCAGGCGTTTGAGCCGCGCGACCTTGTCGTTCGGCGAGAGACTGAGGCGGATCAGTTCTTCGTGGGTCGGCGGAGTGATTTCACGCTCCAGCCATTGCGAGCCTGGGACGAAGCCCTTCAACCGCAGCATTTCGCTGAAACCCGAGAGGCGCGACAGCGGTTGTTCCAGGCGTGGGGTGATGAAGGTGCCGGAACCTTGGTTGCGGCGGATCAGGCCTTGCTCGAACAGAACTTCCAGCGCTTTGCGGGCGGTGACGCGGGAGATGCCCAGCAGCTCGCTGAGGTTGCGCTCCGACGGCATGGCCTGTTCGGCTTTCCACTGGCCGGCATGGATCGCCGCTTCCAGATTGCGCGCCAGTTGCAGGTACAACGGCGTGGGTTGGGTGTCGTCAGGGCGTAGGGCCTGGAGGTCATTCATGTAGGTTCGGTCCGATGCGGATATAGGATTGTTGTCGCCCGGTGGTGGGATGAAACCTAATACCACTTAAATACCATGTCAATGCCAGTACTTTGCTATGGGCGCGAGAAGGCCTGCCCAATTGGGTGGGCTGAAGGGCTGTAGGTTTTAAGTGGTATTAGAGGTGGGGATTTCAACAGCAAAGATCGCAGCCTTCGGCAGCTCCTACGGGTGAAATTGGTATCTACCCGGTAGGAGCTGCCGAAGGCTGCGATCTTTTGATTTTATTTTTTGAGGAGCGACGGAAGGTAGCCGTTACGGGCGGATTTCGATCATCGTGCCGTCCGGCACCAAACCCCAAACCTCGCGCATGTCCATGTTGCGCATGGCAATGCAACCGTCGGTCCAGTCCAGCGTGTGGAACAGGTCTTCGGGATTTTCCTCAGTGTCCGGGGTGCCGTGGATCATGATCATGCTGCCGGGTTCGACGCCTTCACGACGGGAGCGCACGGAGTCACTGATGTTCGGGTAGGAGATGTGCATCGCCAGATTGAATTTATCGCTAACCTTGCGCCAATCCAGCCAATAGAAACCTTCAGGCGTGCGCTTGTCGCCTTCCATGAGTTTCGGGCCGATGGGGCGTTTGCCCAAGGAGATGCGATAGGTCTTGAACGGCTTGCCGTCATTGATCAATTGCAATTGGTGGGCGGACTTGAGCACCAGAACTTTTTCGATGACTTTGCCGTCCAGTGTTTCCGCAACGGAAGCCTGGGAGACAGCGACGAACGACAAGCAAAACAGGGCAAGCAACCAGCGCATTGAAACGATATCCCTAAAAGGTGTCGCGACTATTAAGTTATAGGTGATTTTAGAGCCAGGAGCTTTATGTGTTGGCAGGCTGAGCAAGCGGCGGGATCGACTCGGACCGCACGGGGTAGACCTCGGTCCGCCGGTCAGCGAAGAAGCATTCTAAGGTACGGCCCACCGTGCGGAAAGCCAGCTCGGACCAAGGGATGTCGGCTTCTTCGAAAAGCGCCACTTCAAGGCTTTCGGGACCAGCGGAAAAATCCAGGTCCACCAGCTCGGCGCGGAAGAATACATGCACCTGGCTGATGTGCGGCACGTCGATCAACGTATAGATGCTCAGGTTGCGCACCCGCGCGCAGGCTTCTTCGGCTGTCTCGCGAATGGCCGCCTGCTCGATGGTTTCACCGTTTTCCATGAAGCCGGCGGGCAGGGTCCAATAACCGAGCCGAGGCTCGATGGCGCGTCGGCACAGCAAGACCTTGGAGCCCCAGGTCGCCACGCAACCGGCGACGATATTGGGGTTCTGGTAGTGAATTGCCTGACAGCTGTCACAGACAAAACGCAGGCGCGAATCGCCCTCTGGAATGCGCTGGGTCACCGGGTTGCCGCACTGACTGCAAAATTTCATGCTTGGGTTCCTGAATGCTGCGCCTATCTTGGCGTGCGGCGGTGTCTGTCGGCAAGTTGTCGTTTAGCGACATGCAGTGGTTATGGGCTTGGGCGGTCGGTTCGATTGGTGCATGATGCGAGGTAGCGAACAAATCGAGAAGTCTCATGCTGGACGAGCTACTGCATCGAGTAAGCAACCACACCCCACGCACACTGGAAACCGATAAACGTTTCCCCGAGGCCGCGGTCCTGGTGCCCATCACTCGCAGTGACGAACCGGAACTGGTTCTGACCCTGCGCGCCAGCGGACTCTCGACCCATGGCGGCGAAGTCGCCTTTCCCGGCGGGCGACGCGACCCCGAAGACCCTGACCTTATTTTCACCGCCCTGCGCGAAGCCGAAGAAGAAATCGGCCTGCCGCCGGGGCTGGTCGAAGTGATCGGCCCGCTGAGCCCGTTGATCTCCCTGCACGGCATCAAGGTCACACCCTATGTCGGTGTGATTCCGGACTTTGTCGAGTACCGGGCCAACGATGCCGAGATCGCCGCAGTCTTCAGCGTACCGCTGGAGTTCTTCCGCAAGGATCCGCGCGAACACACCCATCGCATCGATTACCAGGGCCGCAGTTGGTACGTGCCGAGCTATCGTTATGGCGAGTACAAAATCTGGGGCCTGACGGCGATTATGATTGTCGAGTTGATCAACCTGCTCTATGACGCCAAAATCAGCCTGCACCAGCCACCCAAGACGTTTATCAACACCTGAAGCCATCGCCCGTATGGCGTGAACCCCGCTTTTTGCAAGTGAGCCTGCCTGGCCTTGAGGACAATAAGATGAAATATCGCCTGGGCGACGCCCGCGTCGAAACCCATCCGCAGAGCTGGGTCGCACCCAATGCCGTGCTGGTGGGTAAGGTCAAACTGGAAGAGGGCGCCAACGTCTGGTTCAACGCTGTGCTGCGTGGCGACAACGAACTGATCCTGATCGGCAAGAACAGCAACGTCCAGGACGGTACGGTGATGCACACCGACATGGGTTATCCGCTGACGATCGGCACCGGCGTGACCATCGGCCATAACGCCATGCTTCATGGCTGCACGGTGGGCGATTACAGCTTGATCGGGATTAATGCGGTGATCCTCAACGGCGCGAAAATCGGCAAGAACTGCATCATCGGCGCCAACTCACTGATCGGTGAGGGCAAGGAGATTCCAGACGGCTCGCTGGTCATGGGCTCCCCCGGCAAAGTAGTGCGCGAGCTGACCGAGCCACAGAAAAAAATGCTGGAGGCCAGCGCTGCTCACTATGTGCATAACTCGCAACGTTATGCCCGCGATCTGGTTGAGCAGGAAGAATGAGTACCACTGAACGGCCGGTGCTATCGCCCTGCGTGAACATTTGTGCGTTGGACGACGATGACATTTGCACCGGGTGCCAGCGCACGGTGGAAGAGATCACGCGCTGGAGCCGGATGGACAACGAAGAGCGGCGCAAGGTGCTGGGGTTGTGTCATGAACGGGCCAAATCCAGCGGGATACTCTGGATGATCGGTAAAACTCCCAACCTGTAGGAGCTGACGAGTGCAACGAGGCTGCGATCTTTTGATCTTGCCTTTAAAAAATAACGTCAAAAGATCGCAGCCTCGTTGCACTCGTCAGCTCCTACGGTACCCTGTGCGCCAAATTGACAGGTATCCCGCCGCCTCATGTTCTTCCTGATCGCTTACATCAGCAGCGTCGTGCTGATCAACTTCGCCTTTTCCACCGCTCCGCACCTGGACATCATCTGGTCAGCCTGGGGTGGTTTGGTGTTCGTTTTGCGCGACATGGTGCAAACCCGTTTCGGCCATGGCGCGATCGCGGCGATGCTGGCAGCGCTGGTGTTGTCCTATGTGACGTCCGATCCCTCCATCGCGCTGGCCAGCGCCACGGCGTTCGCGGTGTCCGAATGTATCGATTGGCTGGTGTTCAGCATCACCAAGCGTCCCTTGCACGACCGCCTGTGGATAAGTTCGGCCCTGAGCATTCCTCTCGATACCTTCATCTTCTTCGGCATGATCGATGCGTTCACCCCGGGCGTGATCCTCACCGCCATGGGCTCGAAGTTCGCGGGCGTGACCGCCGTGTGGCTGATCATGGCCTGGCGCTTGCGTAAGCAGGCCGTCGTCAGCTGAAGCCAAACCCGCCGGTTCATGTAAAATGCCGCGCTTTCTCCCCATGGGAAGCGCGCCAGTTGCCGCGACCCTCGATGATCCGCTTCTTGAGGACCTGAGATGACCCGTATCGGAACTCCATTGTCGCCAACCGCGACCCGCGTATTGCTGTGTGGCTGTGGCGAGTTGGGCAAGGAAGTGGTGATCGAGCTGCAACGCCTGGGCGTTGAAGTGATTGCCGTGGATCGCTACGCCAATGCGCCTGCCATGCAGGTTGCCCATCGCAGCCATGTAATCAACATGCTCGATGGCGCCGCCCTGCGTGCGGTGATCGAAGCCGAAAAGCCGCATTTCATCGTGCCGGAAATCGAAGCCATTGCCACCGCGACCCTCGTGGAACTGGAAGCCGAAGGCTTCACCGTGATCCCGACCGCTCGCGCCGCGCAGTTGACCATGAACCGCGAAGGCATCCGTCGCCTGGCCGCTGAAGAGCTGGACCTGCCGACCTCGCCGTACCACTTCGCCGACACCTTCGAGGATTACAGCAAGGCTGTCGAAGACCTCGGCTTCCCATGTGTGGTTAAACCGGTGATGAGTTCGTCGGGTAAAGGCCAGAGCCTGCTGCGTAGCGTCGATGACGTGCAGAAAGCCTGGGATTACGCTCAAGAAGGCGGCCGTGCCGGTAAAGGCCGCGTGATCATCGAAGGCTTCATCGATTTCGACTACGAAATCACCCTGTTGACCGTGCGTCACGTTGGCGGCACTACGTTCTGCGCACCAGTCGGTCACCGTCAGGAGAAGGGCGACTATCAGGAATCGTGGCAGCCACAAGCCATGAGCCCGATTGCCCTGGCCGAATCCGAGCGCGTTGCCAAAGCCGTCACTGAAGCCTTGGGTGGCCGTGGTCTGTTTGGTGTTGAGCTGTTTATCAAAGGTGATCAGGTGTGGTTCAGCGAAGTCTCGCCGCGTCCACATGACACCGGTCTGGTGACGTTGATTTCCCAGGACCTGTCGCAGTTCGCGCTGCACGCACGGGCGATTCTGGGCCTGCCGATTCCACTGATCCGTCAGTTCGGTCCGTCGGCTTCGGCGGTAATTCTGGTGGAAGGGCAGTCGACTCAGACGGCTTTCGCCAATCTGGGGGCTGCGTTGAGCGAGCCGGACACGGCGTTGCGTCTGTTCGGCAAGCCTGAGGTCAATGGTCAGCGTCGGATGGGTGTGGCGTTGGCGCGTGATGAGTCGATTGACGCGGCTCGCGCCAAGGCGACCCGCGCCTCTCAGGCTGTCGTAGTAGAGCTGTAAACCGAGTCGCGCCATTCGCGAGCAAGCCCGCTCCCACACTTGACCGGGGTGAATACAGATTTTGTATACATCCAAAATCTAATGTGGGAGCGGGCTTGCTCGCGAAGCTTTTGCTTTTTCTTCAGGCAACCCGATTCAGATCGTTATCGCGCGTTTCTTTCAGGCACAGCACAGCGATCAAGCTCAGCACCGCCGCCCCCGACACATACCCGCCGACATAACTCAAACCGCCCATCGCCACCAGCTTCTGTGCGAAGAACGGCGCCGCCGAGGCCCCGACAATGCCGCCCAGGTTGTAGGCTGCCGACGCACCGGTATAACGCACGTGGGTTGGAAACAGCTCCGGCAGCAGCGCGCCCATCGGCGCAAACGTCACGCCCATCAGAAACAGCTCGATGCACAGGAACAACGCCACGCCCCAGGTCGAACCTTGGGTCAGCAGCGGCTCCATCAGGAAGCCGGACAGAATCGCCAGCACGCCGCCGATGATCAGCACCGGTTTGCGCCCGTAACGATCACTGGCCCAGGCCGACAGTGGCGTAGCGGCGGCCATGAACAGCACGGCGAAGCACAGCAGTGCGAGGAAGGTCTCGCGGGTGTAGCCGAGCGTCGAGACGCCATAACTCAGCGAAAACACCGTCGAGATATAGAACAGCGCGTAGCACACCACCATCGCCCCGGCACCCAGCAACATCGGGGCCCAGTATTGGCTGAACAGCTCAACCAGCGGGATTTTCACCCGTTCCTGACGGGCCATGGCATTGGCGAATACCGGTGTTTCATGGAGCTTGAGGCGCACGTACAGGCCGACCATCACCAGAACGGCGCTGAGCAGGAAGGGAATCCGCCAGCCCCACGAGCGGAACTGTTCGTCGTTCAGGGTCATTGCCAGCGTCAGAAACAGGCCGTTGGCCGCGAGGAAGCCGATCGACGGGCCAAGCTGCGGGAACATGCCGAACCAGGCGCGTTTGCCCTTGGGGGCATTCTCCGTCGCCAGCAGCGCAGCGCCGCCCCATTCGCCGCCGAGTCCCAGGTCCTGGCCGAAGCGCAGCACGCAAAGCAGGATCGGCGCCCAGGCCCCGATGCTGTCGTAACCCGGGAGCACGCCGATCAGTGTGGTGCACACGCCCATCAGCAGCAGCGAGGCCACGAGGGTCGATTTGCGCCCGATACGGTCGCCAAAATGGCCGAACAACGCTGAACCCAGAGGTCGAGCCAGGAAGGCGATGCCGAAGGTGAGGAACGCCGACAGCATCTGGGCCGTGCCGGAGGTCTGCGGGAAAAATACCGGACCGATCACCAGCGCAGCGGCAGTGGCGTAGACGTAGAAGTCGTAGAACTCGATGGCGGTGCCGATGAAACTCGCGGTCGCCACGCGGGTGGCGGAGTTCGTCGGTTGCGCAGGCGCGGTGTCGTTATAAGTCGTGCTGGTCGTCATGCGGTTATCCCTGACAGTCATGTGCCCCAGTGGAGCGAATTATTATGGTCGAACACCCAGGGATGTGGGAGTGAGGCGCGGCCGCTGTTCAAGGTAGGAACAGTCGTCGGTGTGGTGCGGATATTGTCGATGATCTGGCCGGAACCTGCTGAGTGCGGGGTAAGCACCTGGTCCGGCGGAGGCTTGGGTAAGCGGATCGATTATAGGAAGGAGGCTAACGATCAAACAAGTGGCCAAGTGCTGGCGATGACAATAAGTGGCTAAGGGCTGGCAATGCAGTTGTGGCGAGGGGATTTATCCCCGCAGGGCAGCGAAGCGGCCCCAAAACTTCAAATGAGGTTTGGCAGATAAAAATACAGTTACAGAGGTTTTGGCACTGCTTCGCAACGCAACGGGGATAAATCCCCTCGCCACAGATAAACCCCACACCGCAGGGGAGGTGCCACGGTTTAGATTACTGCCGGAACCGAGCTGGTATGCCAGATCAGTACGCGACTGACGCGATTGTCTTCCGTCTCCAGAATCTCCAGCCGATAACGCCCGATCTTCAGGCATACCGCACTGTCCGGAATCGTCTCCAGCGCCTCGGTCACCAACCCGTTGAGGGTTTTCGGACCGTCGCTTGGCAAGTGCCAACCCAGGCTCTTGTTCAATTCGCGAATCGACGCGGCCCCTTCGATCACCAGGCGGCCATCGGCCTGTGGATGGATGTGCGGGTTATCCAGGCTGTGCTGGCTTTCGAACTCGCCGACGATTTCTTCGAGAATGTCTTCCAGGGTCACGATACCGAGCACTTCGCCATACTCGTCGACCACCATGCCCAGGCGTCGCTGTTGTTTGTGGAAATTCAACAGCTGCAGTTGCAGTGGGGTGCTTTCCGGCACGAAGTAGGGGTCGTGACAGGCTGCCAGCAGTGCGTCTAGGGTCAGGCTGGCGTCGGACAGGAGATGGCGGATCTGCCGGGTATTGAGTACCGCCTCGACCTGATTGATGTCGCTGTGGAAAACCGGCAAGCGCGTGCGTTTATTGGTGCGAAGCTGCTCGATGATTTCCTCGAGGGAGTCGTCCAGGTTGACCCCTTCGACGTCACTGCGCGGCACCAGAATGTCGTTGACCGTGATGTTGTCCAGCGCATGGATGCCTGACAGCGGGTGTGGGCGACAGACGGCGTGTTCGTGATCGTCGTGCCGATCGTTCGGGGCTTCGTCTTCGCTCTGCTGCACCACGTTGACTTTGCGGGCGAACGGTCGCATCAGCAGCTGGCTTATGCCATTGAGCGCCCAGGCGGCGGGATAGATGATTTTCAGTGGCGCGCCAAGCAAGGTGTTGCCCAGGGCCAGGACGGCGTCCGGATAGCGGACGGCGAGGGTGCGCGGCAGGTAGTCGGCGAACACCAGAAGCACGGCGCCAGCCCCCAGGCAGGCCACCCATGGACCGTTTTCCGCCCAAGTGAAAATCGCCAGCAAGGTGCTGATGACCACGACCAGTGCGCGGCACAGGGTGTTGCAGAGGATCAGGCTATTGAGCGAAAAGCTCAGTTTTGCCACCGGCTTGTCGCTCGAACGCGAAGCGGTCCGCTGGGCGAGCAAGTGCTGTTGTGCCGCTTCGATGGCGGTAAACAGTCCCGACCATAAAATCAGCAGGGCCACTACCGCGATCATCGGCCCTATGGGCAAGTCGTCCATTAATGCCGCCCGTCAGATATGCAGGATGTATTCACGAACCAGCTTACTGCCGAAATAGGCCAGCATCAGCAGGCAGAAACCGGCGAGGGTCCAGCGAATGGCCTTGTGTCCGCGCCAGCCGAGGCGGTTACGGCCCCAGAGCAGTACGCTGAAGACGATCCAGGCGAGGCATGCCAGCAAGGTTTTGTGCACCAGGTGCTGGGCGAACAGGTTGTCGACGAACAGCCAGCCGGAGATCAGCGACAGCGACAGCAGGGTCCAGCCGGCCCAGAGGAAACCGAACAGCAGGCTTTCCATGGTTTGCAGCGGCGGGAAGTTCTTGATCAGGCCCGACGGGTGTTTGTGCTTGAGCTGATGGTCTTGAACCAGCAGCAACAATGCCTGGAATACCGCGATGGTGAACATGCCGTAGGCGAGGATCGACAGCAGGATGTGGGCGAGGATGCCGGGTTCTTCGTCGATGATCTGCACCGTGCCGGCGGGGGCGAACTGTGCGAGCAGCACGGTGGCGGCGCCGAGCGGAAACAGCAATATAAGCAGGTTCTCCACCGGGATCCGCGAGCAGGCCAACAACGTCAGGGCAATCACCGCGGCGGCAATCAGGCTGGCGGCGCTGAAAAAATCCAGGCCCAGGCCAATCGGTGTCAGCAGGTGGGTGAACAGACTGGCGCTATGAGCCAGCACGGCGAGCACGCCGAGCGTGACAAGCAGGCGTTTGTTCGCCTTGGCACCGGTGGCCAGACGAGTGCCCTGATAGAGGGTCGCAGCGGCGTATAAGCAGGCGGCGGCGAGGGTAGCTAGCAAACTGGGTGACAAGGGGAGCATAAATCCTGTTAGGCAAGCCCGAAAGGCGCTGAGTTTGGCATAGAACCCCCGTAGCACGAAAGACCATGCAACCTGACGACGAGGTGTCCGCCAGACGCAGTCTTCGCTATAATCCGCGACCTGCCCACGCCGCAGGCTCGCCGAGCTCATGTTTATTCCGGTCTGGGCCGCCATTATCCCGGTCTACACAGGGCCTGAAAGGATCGCGCAATGTTTGAAAACTTAACCGACCGTCTCTCGCAGACGCTGCGCCATGTCACCGGCAAGGCCAAGCTGACCGAAGACAACATCAAAGACACCCTGCGCGAAGTGCGCATGGCGTTGCTCGAAGCTGACGTCGCCTTGCCGGTGGTGAAAGACTTCGTCAATTCGGTCAAGGAACGCGCCGTCGGCACCGAGGTGTCGCGCAGCCTGACGCCGGGCCAGGCCTTCGTGAAGATCGTCCAGGCCGAACTCGAAAGCCTGATGGGCGCGGCCAACGAAGACTTGAACCTGAGCGCCGTTCCTCCTGCCGTCGTGCTGATGGCCGGTTTGCAGGGTGCGGGTAAAACCACCACCGCCGGCAAACTCGCGCGCTTCCTCAAAGAGCGCAAGAAGAAGTCGGTCATGGTCGTATCTGCGGACGTTTACCGTCCGGCAGCGATCAAGCAGCTGGAAATGCTCGCGGGTGAAGTCGGCGTTACCTTCTTCCCGTCCGACCTGAGCCAGAAGCCGGTCGACATCGCGCAAGCGGCTATTAAAGAAGCAAAACTGAAATTCATCGACGTGGTCATCGTCGATACCGCCGGTCGCCTGCACATCGATGAAGAGATGATGGGCGAGATCAAGGCCCTGCATGCCGCGATCAACCCGGTGGAAACGCTGTTCGTGGTCGACGCCATGACCGGTCAGGATGCCGCCAACACGGCCAAGGCCTTCGGCGATGCTCTGCCGCTGACCGGTGTGATCCTGACCAAGGTCGACGGCGACGCCCGTGGCGGTGCCGCACTGTCGGTGCGCGCAATCACCGGCAAGCCGATCAAGTTCATCGGTATGGGCGAGAAGAGCGACGCGCTCGAACCGTTCCACCCGGAGCGTATTGCTTCGCGCATCCTTGGTATGGGCGACGTACTCAGCCTGATCGAGCAGGCTGAACAAACCCTCGACAAGGACAAGGCCGACAAACTGGCCAAGAAGCTGAAGAAGGGCAAGGGCTTCGACCTCGAAGACTTCCGCGATCAGCTGCAACAGATGAAAAACATGGGCGGCCTCGGCGGCCTCATGGACAAACTGCCAAACATGCCCGGTATGAACCCGGCGCAGATGGGCAACGCCCAAGGCGCGGCAGAGAAACAATTCAAACAGATGGAAGCCATCATCAATTCCATGACTCCGGCCGAGCGTCGCGACCCTGAGATGATCAGCGGTTCGCGCAAACGCCGGATCGCCATGGGTTCCGGCACTCAGGTGCAGGACATCGGTCGCTTGATCAAGCAGCACAAGCAGATGCAGAAGATGATGAAAAAGTTCTCCGCGAAAGGCGGAATGGCCAAAATGATGCGCGGCATGGGCGGTATGTTGCCCGGCGGCGGCATGCCAAGAATGTAAAGAATTCACGCAAGGGCTTGCCCTTGCACCTCCCACATGGAAGTGGGATCTCCAGCAAACCCGCGCTTGGCGGGAGCTGACTGGCCGTTTTCAACGACGGCTCTATAGCAAATCTTGATGGCGACTGAAAGGCCGCCGGAAAAAGACATTTGCAAAAGTCCGGATATTCCTTAGAATATGCGGCCTTTCGGGCACCTATGCCCGCTGTGCCTTTAGATTTGCAGCACCGACTACAGGAACGATGTTCACATGCTAACAATCCGTCTTGCCCTTGGCGGCTCCAAAAAGCGCCCGTTTTACCACTTGACCGTAACCGACAGCCGCAACCCGCGCGACGGTTCGCACAAGGAACAGGTTGGTTTCTTCAACCCTGTTGCTCGTGGTCAAGAAGTCCGTCTGTCCGTGAACCAAGAGCGCGTAGCCTACTGGCTGAGCGTTGGTGCACAACCTTCTGAGCGTGTTGCTCAGTTGTTGAAGGACGCGGCTAAGGCTGCGGCCTGAGCAATATGAACGCGACGCCAGCTGTTGCTGATGATTTGATCGTTATCGGCAAAATTTATTCGGTTCATGGCGTTCGCGGCGAAGTGAAGGTGTATTCCTTTACTGATCCGACTGAAAACCTGTTGCAGTACAAAACCTGGACGCTCAAGCGCGAAGGTAGTGTGAAACAGGTTGAGCTGGTCAGCGGACGTGGGAACGACAAGTTCCTGGTCGCAAAGCTCAAGGGTCTTGATGATCGTGAAGAAGCGCGTCTTCTGGCCGGTTATGAGATCTGCGTGCCGCGCAACCTGTTCCCTGAATTGACCGACGGCGAGTACTACTGGTACCAGCTGGAAGGTCTGAAGGTCATTGATCAACTCGGGCAATTGCTCGGGAAAATCGATCATCTTCTGGAAACCGGCGCCAATGATGTAATGGTGATCAAGCCTTGCGCTGGCAGCCTGGATGATCGCGAACGCCTGTTGCCCTATACGGAGCAATGCGTGTTGGCCGTCGACCTTGCCGCAGGCGAGATGAAGGTGGAATGGGATGCGGACTTCTAAGCGTGGCTAACTTGCGCGTAGAAGTGATCAGTTTGTTTCCCGAGATGTTCTCCGCCATCAGCGAGTACGGCATCACCAGTCGTGCGGTGAAACAGGGGCTCTTGCAGCTCACCTGTTGGAATCCGCGAGACTACACGACGGATCGACATCACACTGTGGACGATCGCCCATTTGGCGGTGGTCCGGGCATGGTGATGAAGATCAAGCCCCTGGAAGATGCGTTGGTTCAGGCCAAGGCAGCAGCCGGGGAGGCGGCGAAGGTAATTTACCTGTCCCCCCAAGGCCGTCAACTGACTCAGTCGGCGGTACGCGAGTTGGCGAATCTGGATGCATTGATCCTGATTGCCGGTCGCTATGAAGGCATTGACGAGCGTTTTATAGAGGCTCATGTCGATGAAGAGTGGTCGATTGGCGACTATGTACTGTCTGGCGGCGAGCTGCCGGCGATGGTCCTGATCGATGCGGTTACACGACTGCTGCCTGGAGCTTTAGGGCATGCGGACTCCGCCGAGGAAGATTCCTTTACGGATGGTTTGCTGGATTGCCCGCACTACACCCGACCGGAGGTGTATGCGGATCAGCGTGTTCCCGACGTATTGCTAAGTGGCAATCACGCGCATATCCGGCGTTGGCGTTTACAGCAGTCCCTTGGTAGGACCTTTGAACGACGCGCCGATCTTCTGGAAAGCCGCTCGCTTTCTGGAGAAGAGAAGAAGCTGCTCGAGGAATACATCCGCGAGCGGGACGATAGTTAACAACGTATCGATGGTAGATCCGACGATTTACCTTAGGAGCACAGCATGACTAACAAAATCATCCTTGCACTCGAAGCAGAGCAGATGACCAAAGAGATCCCTACCTTTGCCCCGGGCGACACTATTGTCGTTCAGGTGAAAGTGAAGGAAGGCGACCGTTCGCGTCTGCAAGCGTTCGAAGGTGTTGTTATCGCCAAGCGTAACCGCGGCGTAAACAGTGCTTTCACCGTTCGTAAAATCTCCAACGGTGTTGGCGTAGAGCGTACTTTCCAGACCTACAGCCCGCAAATCGACAGCATGGCCGTTAAACGTCGCGGTGACGTACGTAAAGCCAAGCTGTACTACCTGCGTGACCTGTCCGGTAAAGCAGCTCGCATCAAGGAAAAACTGGCTTAAGTCCAGCTTCCGATGCAGAAAAAAGCAGCCTACGGGCTGCTTTTTTGTTGCCTGCGATTTATCTTCCCTGGCCGTACTGTCGGTCTTGCCTGAGCCTTTATGCCCGCCATCGATCATCCACTGATAGACCAATTCCTCGACGCTCTGTGGCTGGAGAAAGGTCTTTCCGATAACACCCGCGATGCCTATCGCAGTGACCTGGCCCTGTTCAACGGCTGGCTGCAGGAAAAAGGGCTGGAGTTGATCAATGCCGGCCGCGAATTGATCCTCGATCACTTGGCCTGGCGACTGGAGCAAAATTACAAACCCCGCTCGACGGCGCGATTTCTCTCCGGCGTGCGTGGCTTCTATCGCTATTTGCTGCGGGAAAAGCTGATTGCCGTCGATCCGACCTTGCGTGTCGACATGCCGCAGCTGGGTAGGCCATTGCCAAAGTCCTTGTCGGAAGCGGATGTGGAGGCCTTGTTAAAAGCCCCCGACCTGAGCGAAGCCATCGGCCAGCGTGACCGCGCCATGCTCGAAGTGCTTTATGCCTGCGGCTTGCGTGTGACGGAGCTGATCAGCCTGACACTGGAGCAGGTCAATCTGCGCCAAGGCGTGCTGCGAGTGATGGGCAAGGGCAGCAAGGAGCGGCTGGTGCCGATGGGCGAGGAGGCGATTGTCTGGGTCGAGCGTTACCTGCGCGATGGCCGCCAGGAGCTGCTTGGCGGGCGTCCCAGCGATGTCATGTTCCCCAGCCAACGCGGCGAGCAGATGACTCGGCAGACCTTCTGGCATCGCATCAAGCATCAGGCCAAGGTGGCCGGGATCGGCAAGTCGCTGTCGCCGCACACCTTGCGCCATGCCTTCGCCACGCACTTGCTCAACCATGGCGCGGACTTGCGGGTGGTGCAAATGCTGCTCGGCCACAGCGATCTGTCGACCACGCAGATCTACACCCACGTCGCCCGCGCCCGTTTGCAGGACCTGCACGCCAAACACCACCCGCGCGGATAGCGCAGGCTCTAAATTTAAAATGCCTACCTGTGGCGAGGGGATTTATCCCCGTTGGGTTGCGAAGCAGCCCCAAAAATGGGACTGCAGCGCAGTCCAGCGGGGATAAATCCCCTCGCCACAGTGCATTCGGCCACACGGGCCTTATGTGGTAGGCTTTGCCGGTTTGCACGATGGGCGTTTATGACCCGGTGTTTCGGCACGGGCGTTCTGATCGTCCCATTTGTCCGCCTTCAGGAGTTCTCATGCGTCTGACCCAGATTTTCGCCGCCGCAGCCATTGCGTTGGTCAGCACCTTTGCCGTCGCCGATGACGCGGCCGACAAAGCCATTCGTAAAAGCCTGGAAAACCTCCAGCTCGAGGTGCCGGTAGAAACCATCACAGCCAGCCCGCTGCCAGGTCTGTACGAAGTCAAACTCAAAGGCAGCCGCGTGCTCTACGCCAGTGCCGACGGCCAGTACGTCGTTCAGGGTTACATGTTCCAGCTCAAGGACGGCAAACCGGTCAACCTGACCGAGAAGACCGAGCGCCTGGGCGTCTCCAAACTGGTCAACGAAATTCCAGTGGCTGAAACCGTGGTCTACCCGGCGATCGGCGAAACCAAATCGCACATCACCGTGTTCACCGACACCACCTGCCCGTACTGCCACAAGCTGCACGCCGAAGTGCCTGAGCTGAACAAGCGCGGCATCGAAGTGCGTTACGTCGCGTTCCCGCGCCAGGGCCTTGGCTCGCCGGGTGATGAACAGCTGCAAGCGGTCTGGTGCTCGAAAGACAAGAAAGCTGCCATGGACAAGATGGTCGATGGCAAGGAAATCAAGGCCGCCAAGTGCGATAACCCGGTTTCCAAGCAGTTCGCCCTCGGTCAGTCGATCGGCGTGAACGGTACACCGGCCATCGTTTTGGCCGACGGCCAGGTCATTCCGGGCTACCAGCCTGCGCCACAAGTCGCCAAACTGGCGCTGGGCGCGAAGTAAATTCGCATCGTCACGGTCAGCCATTGACGATCATGGTTCGGCGACAGCGTTCGCCGAGCCATTAATAGAGAACCGCGAGTATGCGGTTGTTTTCACGGCCGGCCTTGAGTCGGCCGTTTTATGGGGAGTTCACAGTGAAACCGGTCAAAGTAGGCATCTGTGGGTTAGGGACCGTCGGTGGCGGTACCTTCAACGTACTTCAGCGTAACGCCGAGGAAATTTCTCGTCGTGCCGGGCGTGAAATCGAAGTGGCACAAATTGCCATGCGCACGCCAAAGCCTCAGTTCCAGACGACCGGTATTGCGATTACCAACGATGTCTTCGAAGTGGCCACGAACCCTGAGATCGACATCGTCATAGAGCTGATGGGCGGCTACACCGTTGCCCGCGAGCTGGTACTCAAAGCGATCGAGAACGGAAAACATGTTGTGACCGCGAACAAGGCGTTGATCGCCGTTCACGGTAATGAAATTTTCGCCAAGGCCCGGGAGAAGGGCGTGATTGTGGCGTTCGAAGCCGCCGTGGCCGGTGGCATTCCGGTGATCAAGGCGATCCGTGAAGGCCTGTCGGCCAACCGCATCAACTGGGTCGCCGGCATCATCAACGGCACCGGTAACTTCATCCTCACCGAAATGCGTGAGAAGGGCCGGACTTTCGAAGACGTACTCGCCGAGGCGCAAGCCCTGGGTTACGCCGAAGCCGATCCGACCTTCGACGTTGAAGGCATCGACGCGGCCCACAAGCTGACGATCCTGGCGTCCATCGCGTTCGGTATCCCGCTGCAGTTCGACAAGGCTTACACCGAAGGCATCACCAAGCTGACCACTGCTGACGTGAACTACGCCGAAGCGCTGGGCTATCGCATCAAGCACCTGGGCGTGGCGCGCAGCACCGCGGCCGGTATCGAGTTGCGCGTGCACCCGACGCTGATCCCGGCCGATCGCCTGATCGCCAACGTCAACGGCGTGATGAACGCGGTGATGGTCAACGGTGATGCCGCCGGTTCGACCCTGTTCTACGGCGCTGGCGCGGGCATGGAGCCGACCGCTTCGTCGGTGATCGCCGACCTGGTGGACGTGGTTCGCGCCATGACCTCGGATCCGGAAAACCGCGTACCGCACCTGGCCTTCCAGCCGGATTCGCTGTCGGCCCATCCGATCCTGCCGATCGAGGCTTGCGAAAGCTCCTATTACCTGCGCATCCAGGCCAAGGACCATCCGGGCGTGTTGGCGCAGGTGGCGAGCATCCTGTCGGAGCGCGGCATCAACATCGAATCGATCATGCAGAAGGAAGTCGAAGAACACGACGGCCTGGTGCCGATGATCCTGCTGACTCACCGCGTGCTGGAACAGCACATGAACGACGCGATCGCCGCCCTCGAAGCCTTGGCTGGCGTGGTCGGTCCGGTCGTCCGGATCCGCGTCGAGCACCTGAACTAAGCCGTTATCGTTCACCGGGTTCGCCTGCGGGCCCGGGTTTGCGAACACTGTCTATTGGAGCCAGTCATGCGTTATATCAGTACCCGCGGCCAGGCACCGGCCCTGAATTTCGAAGACGTCCTGCTGGCCGGTCTGGCCACGGACGGCGGTCTGTACGTCCCGGAAAACCTGCCACGTTTCACCCAGGAAGAAATCGCTTCCTGGGCCGGCCTGCCGTATCACGAGCTGGCCTTCCGGGTGATGCGCCCGTTCGTCACGGGCAGCATTCCCGATGCCGATTTCAAAAAGATTCTTGAAGAAACGTATGGCGTGTTTTCCCACAACGCCGTGGCACCGTTGCGTCAGCTGAACGGCAATGAATGGGTGCTGGAGCTGTTCCACGGCCCGACCCTCGCGTTCAAAGACTTCGCCTTGCAGCTGCTGGGTCGTCTGCTCGACTACGTGCTGGAAAAGCGCGGTGAGCGCGTAGTGATTGTCGGCGCCACCTCCGGCGACACCGGTTCGGCCGCCATCGAAGGCTGCAAGCACTGCGAAAACGTCGACATCTTTATCCTGCACCCGCACAACCGTGTGTCCGAAGTGCAGCGTCGCCAGATGACCACGATCTTCGGCGAGAACATCCATAACATCGCCATCGAAGGCAACTTCGATGACTGCCAGGAAATGGTCAAGGCCAGCTTCGCTGACCAGAGCTTCCTCAAAGGCACGCGTCTGGTCGCCGTGAACTCGATCAACTGGGCGCGAATCATGGCCCAGATCGTTTACTACTTCCATGCAGCCCTGCAGTTGGGCGGCCCGGCACGTTCGGTATCGTTCTCGGTGCCGACCGGCAACTTCGGCGACATTTTCGCCGGTTACCTGGCGCGCAACATGGGCTTGCCGATCAACCAGTTGATCGTCGCCACCAACCGCAATGACATCCTGCACCGCTTCATGAGCGGCAATCAGTACGTCAAGGACACCCTGCACGCCACGCTGTCGCCGTCGATGGACATCATGGTGTCGTCGAACTTCGAACGCCTGCTGTTCGACCTGCACGGTCGCAACGGCGCAGCGATTGCAGGACTGATGGACACCTTCAAGCAAGGTGGCGGTTTCAGTGTCGAACAGGAGCGCTGGACCGAAGCCCGCAAGCTGTTCGATTCGCTGGCCGTGGATGACGCTCAAACCTGCGAAACCATTGCCGAAGTTTTTGAGCAAACCGGCGAACTGCTGGATCCGCACACCGCTATCGGGGTGAAGGCGGCGCGCGAGTGCCGTCGCAACCTGGATATCCCGATGGTGATCCTCGGTACGGCGCATCCGGTCAAATTCCCGGACGCAGTGGAAAAAGCTGGCGTAGGAAAAGCGCTCGAACTACCTGCACATCTTTCTGATTTGTTTGAGCGAGATGAGCGCTGCACCGTGCTGCCAAATGACCTGAAAGCCGTGCAGGCCTTTGTCAGTCAGCATGGCAATCGCGGCAAGCCTCTGTAACCGATTAAATCTGTCACATTTTGAAGCCCGTCTCCTGACGGGCTTTCTCATTTCTGCATGCCACACTTGTCGGGTTTCGTAAATGAAGAGCCGCCTATGAAGGGCGGGCGAGACGATCACCAAGGAAGTGGCAATGCTGTTTTTCAGAGGGTTAAAACCAGCCGCGTGCTGGATGTTTTTTTTAGTCGGCGCCCTGGGATTTGCTCAATGGGGGAGCGCGTCGCAATTGGCGGCGACCGATTCCAAAGGATCGGTTGCGGGCCCAATGATCGAGCTGGACGCTCAGGAGTTGAAATGGATTGCCGAGCATTCAAAAGTCATCGTCGCATCGGTGCAATATCCGCTGTATCTGTTCAAGGATGAGCGCGGCCACTGGGGCGGCTTGAACAATGATCTGCTCAACCGCATCAGCGCGATGACGGGATTGCAGTTTGTTCACGAAGAATCGTTTTCCACCGATCAGTTACTCGGGCGACTCGAAAGTGGCGCAGCGGACATGAGTACGACGCTGGCGATGAATGACGAACGCAAGACGTTTCTGGATTTCAGTCATGCGTTCGGTGGCGCTGGCTGGGTGTTCGTCGGGCGGGCCGGGGCGCCAGAGGTGCAATCCCTGGAGCAGCTGTCGGGAAGGGTTCTGGTGTTGCCGACCCGGCATGCGCTGGAGGCCACGATTCGCCGCGACTATCCGGACATCGAGCTGCGCTCGGTTAAAACCTACGCGGAGGCCCGGGCGCTGGTCGAGAGCGGTGAGGCCTATGCCACCATCGAAAACGAAACCGGAGCACAACTCTATCCGTCCGGGCAGCTCAAGGTCGGGTATACGGTGGAGGGCAAATGGGAGGCGGACCACCTGGCCGTACGCAAAGGTCAGCCTCAGCTGTCGAGCATCCTCAACAAGGCGCTTGAGGCGCTTGATCCAGCTGAATTGCGCGCCATTCGCCTGAAATGGCTCAATGGGATTGCCCCGGTCAAGGTGCCCGGCGCCTGGCAACGACTCGCCGAGTGGGGCTGCTGGGGAATGTTTATCGTCAGTCTGTTCGGCCTGTTGTCCCTGCTCTGGAACCGACGGCTCACGGTATTGATCCAGCAACGCCTGGATGCCGAGAAAAGTCTGAGTGATCAGCTTGCCTTCCAGCATGCGTTGATGGATGCCATGCCCGATCCGATGTTTGTTCGTGATCTGGAAGGGCGTTTGATCATGTGTAACAAAAGTTATGAAGAGGGCTTGTCGACCCGTTTCGACCAGGTTCAGGGACGACAGCTGATTGAACTGGACGTCTTGCCCAAAGAGACCGCCGAACTGCTGCATGCAGAGTTCATGGCCCAGCTCGGTACGCGCAAGACGCGCTTCAGTGAGCGTCAGTTGACGTTCAACAACGGCGTCAGGCATGTCTATCAGTGGACGGTGCCTTTTTACGGTGCCGATGGACAGTTGCGGGGGCTGCTGGGTGGATGGACCGATATCGGCAGGCGTAAGCAGCAGGCGTGAGACGGCTGTTTTTTCTCTGTCATCTTGGCCGTGCATGCTCTATTGACCAGAGGCGCAGGTTCACCAGCAGTCGGTATCCAGAACTTTCTTCTCGAGCCAGTGGTCATTTACTGTAGGTACGCCCCAGGCACTTTGTTTTCGGACTATTGAGTGGTGATCGAGATGGAAAGTATTAGTCTATTGCTCGGTGAAGCTCTGAGCCCGTATCAGGTAACGTTGACCCCGTCGGGAACCCATGGCGAATGCCTGGTGACTCTGAAAAATGCGACCGGAGCGATCGTGGTCGAGCGGGCGTTCAATCAGGCCCAGTTGACCAGTAAACGTCTGCTGACGGATGTCGTCGACGGATTGCATCGCGACGTGCTGATCGCTGAAGGTCGGCTGGAGCCCTGCGTTATCGCGGCGTTGCGTAATGCGGCTCAGGACAAGATCCTGGCCAACCGAAATTGAATTGTTTTTTGTGGGAACCTTCCTGCGCTTAGGTCAGTCAGACCTTGTAACAGCAGGATCAAGCATTGTGCTCCGGTGCTTGTAGCTTGCTGTTACTGGTCTTTATGTAGGCCACGTTTAACCCCGAGTCGTCTCCCCACTTCTCGGGGTTTCTTTTTGCCTGTGATTTGTCATTGCTCGCTCTGCTGTATGAAAAATACCCGACTGGCTTCCAGGTAGTCGCTGCGACTTTCTGGGTCCAGCCAGGCGGCGTATGCCTCGCTCAAATGATCGTGGGGCAGGGTGCGCAGCAGTTGGTTGATCTCGATGATCGCCTGCCGGCCCTGGGGGGTGTCGGTACAGCCGATGTAACCGGACAGGTATTTGCCCGTGCCGCGAATCGGGTAGAACTGCAATTCATCTTCCGCGATCCCTTGTTGCTGGGCCTGGTAGCGGATCTCCGAGCGGTACCCCAACAGCATCCGCAAGCGCCCCAGGCGTTGCATTTGCAACAGGCTGCCCAACGCGTCGTTGCCGTAGTGGAGGGTCAGTGAGTTGGCTGGCGCTTGTTTGAGCAGCGCGTCGAGATATTCGCCGTAGTTGCGTTCGGCAATAATGCCCAGTTTCTCGCGGCCACTGGCCAGCAGGGCCGCCAGGTCCACTTCGTCGTCCTTGATAAAGGGCGCCAGCACCTCCCGATCAACGCGGCGCACGGCCAGGCCATTACTCATGGCCCGAAAGACCGGGATGGAAAACGCGATCCAGTCATCGCGCTCCTTGCTCCAATTCAGCGCCGCATCGCACGTGAGAGATGGCTCGTGGAGCATTTGCAAGCCGCGAGCGCGATTGACTCGCATCAGGGTGTGTTCGTATTGCGGCATGCGGGCGATCAGCAGCGGCAGCAGTTGATCGATGACGCCTTGTCCCTTTTTCGATCCTTCGAAAATCATCAGCGGTGGAAGGTCGCGCAACAGCCAGACCAGGGTTTCCTTCGGTTGCGCCAACGTTGGCTGAGCCTGGCCGGCGAGCAACAGGAAAAACGCGAACGCGCACAATGCTCGTCCGCCGCGCGTCAGGCCGTGGTTGACGGACCGCGCAAGCAGGCGCCTCAGCTTAGATGGCCCCGTCTTCACGCAGCTTTGCGATCTGTTCTTTGTCGTAACCAAGATCGTTGAGTACCTGCGCATTGTGTTCGCCCAACTGCGGCCCCACCCATTCCGAAGTGCCGGGTGTATCAGAGAGTTTCGGCACGATTCCCGGCATCTTGAAATCTTTGCCGTCCGGCAACTTGGCCTTCAGGAACATCTCCCGGGCCAGGTACTGCGGATCACTGAACATATCTTCCGCACTGAAGATCCGGCTGGCCGGTACGTCGGCCTGATTCAACTGCTCGATGATGGTGTCCAGCGGCAGCGAGTTGACCCAGCGATCAATCACCCCATAAATCTCGTCGCGACGACTGTCTCGTCCGTCATTGCTGGCCAGCACCGGGTCATTGGCCAGGTCCTCGCGACCAATGATCAGCATGAAGCGCTTGAAGATCGCGTCGCCATTGGCGCCGATCTGCACATGTTTGCCGTCGGCACTGGTGTGGATCGAGGAAGGCGTGATGCCCGGCATGATGTTGCCGGTGCGCTCGCGGATGAAGCCGAACACGTCGAACTCGGGGACCATGCTTTCCATCATGGCGAAGATCGCTTCATACAGCGCCACATCCACCACTTGGCCGAGGCCACCGTTGACCTCGCGATGACGCAACGCCATCAGCGCACCGATCACACCCCAGAGCGCAGCAATCGAGTCGCCTATGGAAATACCGGTGCGTACCGGTGGCCGGTCTTCGAACCCGGTGATGTAACGCAGACCACCCATGGATTCACCGACGGCGCCAAAGCCTGGCTGATCCTTCATAGGCCCGGTCTGACCGAAACCCGAGAGGCGCACCATCACCAGTTTCGGGTTCAGTGCGTGCAAGACGTCCCAGCCAAGACCGAGTTTTTCCAGCACGCCCGGGCGAAAATTCTCGATCAGAATGTCCGCTTCGCTGAGCAGTTTTTTCAGGATCGCCAGGCCCTCAGGGTGTTTGAGGTTCAGGGTCAGGGACTTCTTGTTGCGCGCCTGGACGAACCACCACAGCGAGGTGCCTTCATACAGTTTTCGCCATTTGCGCAACGGATCGCCGCCATCGGGGGACTCGATTTTGATCACCTCGGCACCGAACTCGCCGCAAATGCGCGAGGCAAACGGCCCGGCGATCAGCGTCCCTAATTCAATGACTTTCAGACCTGAGAGCGGTTTTCCGGTGAGCGGCATGCTGGATCCTGTAGGACAAAGGTTGAGCGGATACAGGGTTTTAACATAGCCGAACGTCAGACGACCAAGGTTGATCGCCTTCAATTCGTGGATTGCCTACCGCATCGGTTAGACTTGCCGCCTTTCCCCGTATCAAGAAGCCCGTTCATGGCCCAGCCGTCCACGACCTACAAGTTTGAACTGAACCTTACCGACCTCGATCGCAGCGTGTACGAGAGCGTGAAGCAGACCATCGCCCGTCACCCTTCGGAAACTGAAGAGCGCATGACCGTGCGGCTGCTGGCCTACGCCTTCTGGTACAACGAGCAGCTGTCGTTCGGTCGCGGTCTGTCAGACGTGGACGAACCTGCCCTGTGGGAAAAGAGCCTGGACGACCGTGTTCTGCACTGGATCGAAGTCGGCCAGCCAGACGCCGATCGCCTGACGTGGTGCTCGCGTCGCACCGAACGCACCAGCCTGCTGGCTTACGGCAGCCTGCGCGTTTGGGAGACCAAAGTGATCCCGGCGATCAAAAATCTGAAAAACGTGCACATCGCTGCTGTTCCGCAGGACGTACTGGAAACCCTGGCCAAGGACATGCCCCGCGTTATCAAGTGGGACGTGATGATCAGCGAAGGGACTATTTTCGTCACCGACGACCGTGGTCAGCATGAAGTCCAGCTGCAGTGGCTGAGCGGCGAACGCGGCTGATTATCCGCTGCTGGTCCGCGTTACTCGCTTTTATCCTACGTATTCAAGAGAAGCACCTGTCACCCCATGCGCATCGAACCTCGCCTGTTGCCCGACACCCTGCCATTCCTCGGTGATCTGCCGCCGCTGCTGACCCGTCTGTACGCGGCGCGGGGCGTGCTGTCCGAGGCTGAACTGGACAAGAGCCTGGCGCGGCTGATTCCGTACCAGCAACTCAAAGGCATCGATGCGGCGGTGGATTTGCTGGTGACGGCGCTCGAGCAGCGTCAGCGGATTCTGATCGTCGGTGACTTCGACGCCGATGGCGCGACGGCCAGTACCGTGGGCATGTTGGGCTTGCGCCTGCTGGGCGCGGCGCACGTCGACTATTTGGTGCCGAACCGATTCGAGTACGGCTACGGCCTGACGCCGGAAATCGTCGAAGTGGCGCTGACCCGTACACCTCAGTTGCTGATCACTGTGGACAACGGTATCTCCAGCGTTGAAGGCGTGGCGGCGGCGAAAAAGGCCGGGCTCCAGGTGCTGGTCACCGACCACCACTTGCCCGGGGACGAGTTGCCGTTGGCCGATGCCATCGTCAATCCCAACCAGCCGGGTTGCGAGTTTCCGAGCAAGGCGCTGGCCGGCGTCGGGGTGATTTTCTATGTGCTGATGGCCCTGCGTGCGCGTTTGCGCAGCCTCGGTTGGTACGAGAGCAAGCCGCAGCCGAACATCGGCGAGTTGCTGGACTTGGTGGCGCTGGGCAGCGTCGCCGACGTGGTACCGCTGGATGCCAACAACCGGATTCTGGTGCACCAAGGCCTGGAGCGGATTCGCGCCGGGCGCGCGCGGCCGGGGATCAAGGCGATCCTCGAAGTCGCCAAGCGTGACCACACGCGCATCACCTCTACCGACCTGGGTTTCATTGTCGGCCCGCGTCTGAACGCGGCGGGGCGTCTGGATGACATGAGCCTGGGCATCGAATGCCTGCTCACCGAAGATGCCGGTCTGGCGCGTGAAATGGCGGCTCAACTCGACGGCATGAACCAGGACCGTAAATCCATCGAGCAGGGCATGCAGCGTGAAGCGCTGGCTCAACTGAAGGATTTGCCGGTCGAGTCGATGCCGTTCGGCTTGTGCCTGTTCGATCCCGAGTGGCACCAGGGTGTCATCGGAATCCTCGCATCGCGTATGAAAGAACGCTATTTCCGTCCGACCATTGCCTTTGCCGATGCCGGCGATGGCCTGCTCAAGGGCTCGGGGCGATCGGTTCAGGGTTTTCATATTCGCGACGCGCTGAGCGTGGTGGCGGCGCAGCATCCGAACCTGATCAGCAAATACGGCGGCCATGCGATGGCCGCCGGTCTGACGCTGCCGGAAGCGAATTTTCCGTTGTTCGCCGAAGCCTTTGATGCGGAAGTGCGTAGGCAATTGCGTGAAGAAGACCTTACCGGGCGATTGCTGTCGGACGGCACGCTGGCGGTCGAGGAGTTCCACCTGGAACTGGCCCGCGCCCTGCGTCATGCCGGTCCTTGGGGGCAGCACTTCCCGGAGCCGTTGTTCCACGGTGTGTTCCAGCTGGTCGAGCAGCGGGTGGTCGGCGAGCGGCACCTCAAAGTGGTGCTGAAAAGCGAATGCGGCTCGGTGAAGCTGGATGGCATTGCCTTCGGAATCGACCGCGACATCTGGCCGAATCCGACCATCAAGTGGGTGGAATTGGCCTACAAACTCGACCTCAACGAGTTCCGTGGAAACGAGACGGTGCAGTTGATGATTGCCCACATCGAACCGCGTTAAGCCCTTCGCGAGCAAGCCCGCTCCCACATTGGTTTTGTAAACACTGCAGATCCAATGTGGGAGCGGGCTTGCTCGCGAAAGCGATTTCCCTCACACCGAATCCCTATGAACCCTCCCTCATCCCCCGATGTCGACTAGTCTCTAAGCACTGCTTGATTATCCTTGTGACGTCTTGTCGAATTTTTTGCCCGCGGGGGCGGGTGCTGCACCTTTTTCCTGTCACTCGTCGACTTTCAAACAGAACCCTGGAGCCTGCCCACTGATTCGAGAGGTGCCCCATGAGTCTGCTGCTTGAACCCTATACCCTTCGCCAATTGACCCTGCTCAACCGCATTGCGGTGTCGCCGATGTGCCAGTACTCCAGCGTTGATGGACTGGCCAATGACTGGCACCTGGTCCACCTCGGCAGCCGCGCTGTCGGTGGGGCCGGCCTGGTGTTTACCGAAGCCACGGCGGTGACCGCCGACGGACGCATCACCGCCGAGGACCTCGGCCTGTGGAACGATGAACAGATCGAACCGTTGCAACGCATCACGCGCTTCATTGCGGCGCAAGGCGCTGTGGCCGGCATTCAGTTGGCTCACGCCGGGCGTAAGGCCAGCACCCATCGGCCGTGGATCGGCAAACATGGCAGCGTCAAACCCGAAGACGGTGGCTGGATCCCGGTGGGTCCATCGTCGATTGCTTTCGACCCGCAGCACACACATCCCAAGCCGCTTGATGAAAGCGAGATCGCTGAGGTCATTCAGGCCTTTGTCGCTTCGGCCCAGCGAGCACTGACCGCCGGTTTCAAAGTGGTGGAACTACACGCCGCCCACGGTTACCTGTTGCATCAGTTTCTTTCGCCCCTGAGCAATCAACGGCGCGATCAATATGGTGGCTCATTCGAGAATCGCATCCGGCTGGTGTTGCAAGTCACCGAAGCGGTGCGTGCGGTGTGGCCTGAAGAGCTACCGCTGTTCGTGAGGGTGTCGGCCACCGATTGGGTGGAAGACGGCTGGAACCCGGATGAAACCGTGGAGCTGGCGCGACGCCTCCACGCGTTGGGCGTGGACCTGATTGACGTCTCGTCGGGCGGTACGGCGGCCAACGCCGAGATTCCTACAGGTCCCGGGTATCAGACCCGCTTCGCTGAACGTGTGCGCAAAGAGTCAGGCATTGCCACCGGCACGGTAGGAATGATCACCGAGCCGGCACAGGCCGAGCACATTCTGCGCACCTGCCAGGCCGACATCATCTTTCTCGCCCGTGAGCTGCTGCGTGATCCGTACTGGCCGCTGCATGCCGATGATGACCTGGGGGGACGCAAGGCCATCTGGCCGGCGCAGTATCAGCGAGCCACCCATCGTGAACAGCCGATTCATGAGTCGGATTTGCGCGACTGAGTGATGCTGTAAAACCAAAAAGCCCCGGTCGAGTTGACCGGGGCTTTTGCATTTCTACAGCTGTCAGGTGTATTTGCGCTTCTCAGGTGCAGGCGGGAAGTACTGGTACAACCAGGTTTCACTCAACGTCCGGTCATTGGTGCGAATGAACAACCGCAGCTCAACTGGAGCCACGCTGTCATTGGTCGGGTACCAGTCAAAGGTAATGCGGTAACCCTTGATGTCATCCAGCACCAGCACGTTGAAATCCTTCACTTGCCCATTCGAGCACGTGACCACCGGCTCGATCCCCGCGCCTTCCGGCAAGCGGTCCAGACCGCCGCCCGTGAAGTCCACGGCAAACCGTCGAGCCCAAACCTCCGGGTAATGCTCACCAGGCGCCCAGCCTTCGATGAAGCCGCCCATGCCCGAACGAGTGGCGTTGACCCGCGCCAATGGCGTGCTGACAGGTGGCAGTGCGCTCCAGTACAGCTTGTAGCCGTAGTTCAGTGAGTCGCCGGCCGCGACCGGTTTTTTCGGGGTCCAGAACGCGACGATGTTATCGAGGGTTTCGCCGGTCGTAGGAATTTCCAACAGATCGATAGAGCCTTCGCCCCACGCGGTCGTAGGTTCTACCCACAGGCTCGGACGCTTGCTGTACCAGTCGACGGTGTCTTGATAGCTGTCGAACTCGTGATCGGTCTGCACCAGGCCGAAACCTTTCGGATCGGTGTCGGCGAAGGCGTTGAATTGCAGGGTGGCCGGGTTGTTCAGCGGGCGGCAGATCCACTCGCCGTTGCCGCGCCACATGGCCAGGCGATCAGAGTCGTGGATTTGCGGGTGAATCGTGTCGCACATGCGCCGTTCATGGGTGCCGCAGCTGAACATGCTGGTCATCGGCGCGATGCCCAGTTGTTCGATGGCAGTGCGCGCATTGATGTGGGCATCGATGCCCATGACAACCTGGCTGGCCTGACAGTCGATGTCGAAACGGTAAGCGCCGGTGGCGCTCGGTGAATCCAGCAGGGCGTAGACCACGAAGCGGGTGCTGTCCTTGTCCGGGGTCTCGAACCAGAACTTGGTGAAGTCCGGGAACTCCTCACGCTTCTTGGCATAGGTATCGATCGCCAGGCCGCGTGCCGACAGACCGTACTGGCCCGAGGCATCGACCGCACGGAAATAGCTGGCGCCGAGGAAGGACAGCACGTCGTGCTGGTCCAGCTCCGGGGCCTTGAACAGCTTGAACCCGGAAAACCCCAGGTCGCCCGTGAGCTGTTTGGTGTCGACCGTGGTTTTTTCATAGTTGAACAGGGAAGGGCGGAAATGCACCTCTCGCGCTTGACGCGTCTTGGGGTCGACGCTGTACATGCGCACCGGTTGCTTGAAACCCATGCCGACGTGGAAAAACTGCACATCCAGCTGACCGTTGAGGTCATTCCACAGCGAGTGGTTGCCGTCGTAGCGGATCGCGTTGAAGTTCTGCGGCGTCATGGTCGCCAGGGTCGGCGGCAGCACCTGCTTGGTGTCTTGATAGCGATTGCCGGCGAGCTGCTTGGCCTGGATCTTCAGCGCTTCGAAGTCGAATGCCTGAGCCTCGCCATCCGCCGCGCCGGTACCGGCCCAGGCCCGCGAAGCCAGCAGGCCGGTGGCGGATAATCCAGTGTAGGCAGCGATGGCCATGGATGCTTTGAGCAAATTCCTGCGGTGCATAAGTTCAACCTGTCGTGAACAATCCCGCGCCGTTCCTGGCACGTGCTGGATCAAAAATAAAGGTTCGGACATGCCTTCGGCCAAACGCAACGGACATTAAACAGATAACAAATAGCTTAAACCGTTCGGTTGCGTAGAAAAAATGATTGGTAGCACTTTGGCTTCATGGCAATGAAACAAGAAATGTCGGTTAAGTTTTCCGACAGTACTTTCTGATTTATAGGGCATTTCTGCTTTTTTTGACTAATTACTCTAAAAACCGCTTTTCAGCGCCCGGATAGTTTCTATTCTGTGCTCATGACCGGTTTCTGCCCTTCAGGCCGGCGACTGACAAAAAGGAGAGGGCGATGCGGTTTTTGAAGTTTTCTCGGGCTTATAGAAGGACATCGTCCATGACGAAAGTACAAGGCATCACCCAGTTGCTGGGAATCCTTCCTTGCTTGACCACTGTGCGCCGAAGGCGTCGGGTCAGTTCGGACGAGATGAAGTTGTTGGAGCGCTATCGGGAGCTGTCGGAAAGCGACCAGATTGCGATGCGGTATCTGGTGGATGCGATGAGGAGTGTTTCGCGGTTTTAAGGAGGTACGACGTTCAGCCGCCGCGATAGTGTTGTGGCTGAATGTCGCCGATTACCAATTTTGCGATCGCTCTGCCCGCTGGTGCAGAACACGCAGTACCTGTATCTGGCCATGCATCAATCGATAGGGAGCAATGAATGGATAACGACCGAATACCAGCTCACGTACATCCGGTACTACTGACGGCCTTCCTGACCCTGGAAACTGCTCCAGTTGATGGAAGGATTGCAGAAAAATCGCTATGACCTCCAATGCGGCATCAGCACCAAGGATGCCTTGGTAATACTCATGAATAGAATCGAGGTCACTTTCAGCTTTTTCAGTCAGTACTACGCTCGGCACGTTTTGCCCACTTAGCCTTTACGGCATCCAGATCGGTGAGTTTTCCTGCGTCGGCGTCTTTTATGCCGTCGCTTATGGCTTGCAGATGCCATGACTCGGCTTCTACATATCGAACCAATGCACGCTTGAGATGGTACTGACGGTCTCGATCGGTGGCCGCTGCCAGACTATCAAGCTGTTGGGCGAGCGTTTCTTCAACTCGAAAAGACAAAACGGGCGAGGCCATGGCGGCTCTCCTAAAAATGTATACGTTGTAAACGACGTAAACACCCTAGGTCTTACTGGCTTGTTCGTCAACCGATTGCCTTGCATTGGTTTGAAGAAACCTTAGCGGGCGAAAGAAGAACAGGAGGAGGGGATGTATTTCGAAATGCAATGAGTGCCCCGCTGCCATTGGTGGCACCGGGGCAAACCCGTTGACCGACAAACCTTTCAAGCATCCCCCAGGCTCACGCCTACGCCGGGCTGCTTTGCTCTCGCTGATTCACTCTGCCTTCAGCTACAGGTGCCCATGATCGGGAATGGTCGCTGTGCCTGCATCAGATCAGGCATGTCCCGCCACTTGATCCAGGCCTGATGCTGCCAATGCAGCAGCGGCACCGAAATCCCGGCCCACTGCAACGAACTCAGGCTTGGGATGTTATCCACAGGCGTCGCGTCTGCATCACGCAGCATTGGGATGACCACGTTGCTCAACCATTGGCGCAGGTTTCGGTTTTCCGGGACGAAGTGGTGCACCAGAAGGGCGTACATCCCTGATTCGCTGACCATTAGTGATTCGACCGTTTTGCCGCTCTTGAGCAACCAAACATATCGGCGCTGATCGGGATCGAGTTTCAGGGTGAGGCGTTGGTCCATCGGGCGGCCCATCAAGCGACCGAGATCCTGGACGCAGAACCAGGCTTGGTTGTCCTGCATGAAGGCGTGGAGGAAGCGGTTGTGGCGGGGGAAGACGGTAGGGGTGAAATGCGGATGGATTTCAGGCGGATTTTGGGTGTACTCAAGCATTTTTTCGACTCCATGTTGAAAAAGGAGCCGCCACTAATCCTTCGACAGATTTGGGTGGCGGACCATGTGGCGTTCGAAGTCGGAACATTCTCGATCAACACGGAAGCCGAGAGGCCCGCGCCACACGGCCCACCATAAAGCGAAGCTGAAAGGCAAAAATTGCCCCAGTTCATATGGGGGCGCGGATGCGCCATGTTGATAGTGTTCCGGCTTCGACCCCGGGTCGCTGATTTGGCAGCGACGAGGTAAAGCCTATCGTTCAGGCGCTCGCGGCGCCAAGTCTACCTTGGCGCCGCATGCTGTAGGAATCGGTGTCTTTTCGGGAAGGGCTCGTCTGTAGGAGAGAACACGACAACGAACCCTGCCCGCATCACTGCGGGCAGGGTAAGTAACGTTACCGACTAACCTTCCAAGCATCCCCCGCAGGCGCAGTCCCATGGTCATACGGCTTGGCAAGCCACATATAAACCAGCCCCAACCCAATCACGATCGCTGTACTCAACACCATCGCGTAGTTGATGTACCACGCTGCATCCGGCGTGCGCGGCCAGGCCATGTTGATGATCGCGCCGACGCCATACACCAGCGCGCCGATGTTCACGGCCCAGCCCCAGGCGCCGAGGGTGAATTTGCCGCTCGGTTTCCAGCCTTTCATGCGCGCGTAGAGTGCCGCGAGCACGATCATCTGGAACGCCAGGTAGATGCCGATGGCCGCGAAGCTGACGATGGTTGCAACCGCATCCTGCAGGAAGAAGCCCAGCACAATGATCAGCGCCGGCAGGACGCCGGACACGAACAGCGCAGCAACCGGAACCTGGGTCGTAGGGGAAATCTTCTTCAGCAGTGAGCTGCCGATGACCATTTCGTCTCGAGCGTAGGAATACAGCAGACGACTCGCCGCGGCTTGCAGGCTGATGACGCAGGAGATGAAGGAAATCATCACCACGCCCATCACCACTTTCGAACCGACCGGGCCGAAGGCGTTGTTGAGGATGGTGGTGACCGGGTCCTTGTCGGTGCCGTTAATCACCGCTTGCATGTCTGGCACGGCGAGGATCAGCGCCAGGCAGGCGAACATCGCTGCGATGCCGCCGATGTAGATGGTCATGCGCATGGCCACCGGGATCTGCTTGCTCGGGTTAGGGGTTTCTTCGGCCACATCGCCGCAGGCCTCGAAGCCGTAGTACAGGAACATCCCCGCCAGCGAGGCGGTGAGGAACGCCGGCAGATACGAGCCGTCGATGCTGATATCGAAGGTGTTAAACAACACACTGATCGATTGATGACGTTCGAAGACCAGCAGGTAAACGCCGACGATCACCGCACCGACCAGTTCGCACAGGAAGCCGAACATGGCGATCCGCGCCAGCACTTTGGTGCCGCTGAGGTTGACCAGGGTGGCGAACAAGGTCAGGAACAGTGCGATGACGATGTTGGTGTTGTTGCTCGGTTCAAAGCCCATCATGGCGGCCAGGTATGGACCGGCGCCCACCGCAACGGCGGCGATGGTGACGCACAGGGCGATGGAGTAGATCCAGCCGACCATCCACGCCCAGCGCTTGCCCACCAAGCGGCGAGCCCATGGGTACACGCCGCCGGAAATCGGAAACTGCGAGACCACTTCACCGAAGATCAGACACACCAGCAACTGGCCGCAACCGACCAGCAAATAGGCCCAGAACATCGGTGGCCCACCGGCGGCGAGGCACAGGCCGAACAGGGTATAAACCCCTACGACCGGAGAGAGATAAGTGAAGCCCAGGGCGAAGTTTTCCCACAGGCTCATGCTGCGATTGAAGTTTGAGGTGTAACCCAGCTTGCGCAGTTGCTCGGCGTCGCTGTCAGCGACGGGTACAGCGAGTTCGGGTGTTGAATCCATGGTGTTAGCTCCGGAAAATCGGCAGATTTCGGATGTCCGAAACCGTGGCAGGGCCATGACGGCGCTGCCCGGATCGGTGGTTATTGTTTTGGCTTCTTTGGGGTGGAAACTGGGTGGTGCTAAGTGCAGTTTTCTTCCTTGATTTTGCGGTGACGCCATCGCGAGCAAGCTCGCTCCCACAGGGGAATGCATTCCAAATGTGGGAGCGAGCTTGCTCCGGGCGGCGATCCGACGATGCTTTTAATGCTTGAACATCACATGCCGAACGACGGTGTAGTCCTCCAGACCGTACATGGACATGTCCTTGCCATAACCGGACAGTTTCTGACCGCCGTGCGGCATTTCGCTGACCAGCATGAAGTGCGTATTCACCCAGGTGCAGCCGTACTGCAAGCGTGCGGACAAGCGATGCGCACGACCGACGTCCGAGGTCCAGACCGACGATGCCAGGCCATAGTTCGAATCGTTGGCCCAACCCAGCACCTGTGCTTCATCGGCGAATTTGGTCACCGACACCACCGGCCCGAACACTTCACGACGGACGATTTCGTCGTCCTGTTGCGCGTCGGCCAACACCGTCGGTTCGAAGAAGAAGCCATTGCCTTCAACAGCCTTGCCGCCGGTGATCAATCGGATATGCGGCTGCGCCACGGCACGCTCGACAAACCCGGCCACGCGGTCGCGATGTTGCGCGGTGATCAACGGGCCGAGTTCGGTGGACGGATCATCCTGCAAACCGTACTTGATGCTGCTGACCGCTTCGCCGAGCTTCTCGACGAACCTGTCGTAGATGCCTTCCTGCGCATAGATGCGGCAGGCGGCGGTGCAGTCCTGACCGGCGTTGTAGAAACCGAAGGTACGGATGCCTTCCACGGCGGCGTCGATGTCAGCGTCGTCGAAGATGATCACCGGGGCTTTGCCGCCCAGTTCCATGTGCATGCGTTTGACGCTGTCGGCGGTGCTGGAAATGATGTTCGAACCGGTGGCAATCGAGCCGGTCAACGAGACCATGCGCACTTTCGGGTGTGTGACCAGCGGGCTACCGACCGTAGGACCACGACCGAACACCAGGTTAAGCACACCGGCTGGGAAAATCTCCGACGCCAGTTCCGCCAGACGCAGCGCGGTCAGCGGGGTTTGTTCCGACGGCTTGAGCACCACGGTATTACCCGCCGCGAGGGCCGGGGCGATTTTCCAGGCAACCATCATCAGCGGGTAGTTCCACGGTGCGATGGAGGCGATCACGCCGACCGGGTCGCGACGGATCATCGAGGTGTGGCCGTGCAGGTATTCACCGCCCGCCGAACCGCTCATGCAGCGGCTGGCGCCGGCGAAGAAACGGAACACGTCGGCAATCGCCGGAATCTCGTCGTTCAGTGCAGCGCTGTAAGGTTTACCGCAGTTGTCTGATTCCAGTTTGGCCAGCTCTTCGCCGTGGGCTTCGATGGCGTCGGCGAGTTTGAGCAGCAGCAGCGAACGTTCTTTCGGCGTGGTTTGCGACCAGCCTTCGAAGGCGCTGTCGGCGGCACGCACGGCGGCATCGACCTGGGCTTCACTGGCTTCGTTGATTTCCACCAACACACGACCGAGGGCCGGGTTGAACACCGGTTGGGCGGGGCCTTCGCCGTCGATCAGTTGGCCATTGATCAAGAGTTTGGTTTGCATGGCTTTGTCCTCTTTGAAGCTGTTGTTTTTTCTCTGTCGGAACCGGATCAATGTGGGAGCGAGCCTGCTCGCGAATGCGGTGGGTCAGCCAACATCATTGTTGGATGTGATGGCCTATTCGCGAGCAGGCTCGCTCCCACATTGGGTCCGGGTTCCACAGGGAGTAGTCGTTGTTCGTTATTTCCCGCCACTGCCCGCAACGCTTTCGCCGCCACGGGTCAGGTAATAGGCGCCGAGGATCGGCAACATGGTCACCATCATCACCAGCATCGCGACGACGTTGGTCACCGGCACGTCCCGTGGGCGGCTGAGCTGGTTGAGCAGCCACAGCGGCAGGGTGCGTTCATGGCCGGCGGTGAAGGTGGTGACGATGATTTCGTCGAACGACAGGGCAAACGCCAACATGCCGCCGGCCAGCATCGCCGAGCCGAGGTTCGGCAGGACGATGTAGCGGAAGGTCTGCCAGCCATCGGCGCCGAGGTCCATCGAGGCCTCGATCAAACTGTGAGAAGTGCGACGCAAGCGGGCGATGACGTTGTTGTAGACGATCACCACACAGAAGGTCGCGTGACCGACGATGATGGTGAACATCCCCGGTTCGATCCCCAGCGTCTTGAAGGTCGCCAGCAACGCGATACCGGTGATGATCCCCGGCAAGGCAATCGGCAGGATCAGCATCAGCGAAATGCCTTGCTTGCCGAAGAAATCCCGGCGGTACAACGCTGCCGATGCCAGCGTGCCGAGGACCAGCGCGATCAACGTTGCGACGGAAGCGATTTGCAGCGACAGCTTGATCGCTTCCAGCACGTCGGGACGGGAGAACGCCACGCCGATCCACTTCAACGTGAAGCCTTTAGGCGGAAAACTGAACGCGGCGTCTTCGGTGTTGAAGGCGTACAGGAAGATGATCAGGATCGGAAAGTGCAGAAACACCAACCCGCCCCAGGCGGCGATGCGCAGGCCAAGCGAGGCTTTCTCGCCGTGGGTTTCTGGCGTTTGTTTTTTCGCATCAGAGCGCATCGAAGGCCCCCAGTCGTTTCACGACAGTCAGGTAAATGGCGATCAACACAATCGGCACCAACGTGAAGGCCGCGGCCATCGGCATGTTGCCGATCGCGCCTTGCTGGGCGTACACCATGCTGCCGACGAAGTAGCCCGGCGGGCCCACCAGTTGCGGCACGATGAAGTCGCCCAGGGTCAGTGAAAAGGTGAAGATCGAACCGGCCGCGATGCCCGGTATCGACAGCGGAAGCGTCACTTGCATGAAGGTCTGGCGTGGCTTGGCGCCGAGGTCGGCCGAAGCTTGCAGCAAGGACGGTGGCAGACGTTCCAGCGAGGCCTGGATCGGCAGGATCATGAACGGCAGCCAGATGTAGACGAACACCATGAACCGGCCCAGGTGCGAGGTCGACAAGGTACTGCCGCCCACCCCTGGAATGCCCAGAATGAACTGCAAAACCGGCTCAAGCCCCAGGTGCTGAACGAACCACTGCGCCACGCCGCCCTTGGCCAGCAGCAAGGTCCAGGCATACGCCTTGACGATGTAACTGGCCCACATCGGCATCATCACCGCGATGTAGAAAAACGCCTTGGTTTTGCCGGTGGTGTAGCGCGCCATGTAGTAGGCAATCGGGAACGCGACGATGGCGCTGGCGATCGACACGACGACGGCCATGCTCAAGGTGCGCAGGATGATGTCGAAGTTCGACGGCTGGAACAGCGCAGCGAAGTTCGCCAGGGTCAGGTCAGGCGTGACCGCCATGGTGAAGTCATCGAAGGTGTAGAAGCCTTGCCACAGCAGAACCAGCAGCGAGCCGAGATAGATCGCGCCGAACCATAGCAGCGGCGGCACCAGCAGCAGCGACAGGTAAAAATTAGGCCGGCGATACAGCAGGTTGGAAAACCTGCGCAACGGCGAGCCGCCGTCCGGGGTTTGAGGGAGAGCCACGCTGTTCATCTCACACCCCGCCGACAGCGTTGTCGTGCAGCGGGATCATCGCTTCCCGTGCCCAGCGCGCGCAGATGCGTTGGCCGGTCTGATGTTGCGCGCTGACGTCCAGCCACTGGACGTTGGCCTGGCTGATGTTAAGGGTCTGGCCGTTTTCCAGTTTCAGTTCATAGCGCGTGGCGCTGCCCTGGTACTGAATGTCGTGGAGCAAACCGCTGACTTCGATTTCATGGCTGGCCAGCGGACCTTCGGCGAAACGCACGTGCTCCGGGCGAATCGAAAACGGCTGTGGATTACCGTTCAATTGTTTCGCCAGGTCGCCGCGAATCACGTTGGAAGTGCCAACGAATTCCGCCACAAACGTTGTAGCCGGTTTCATGTAGAGGTTGCGCGGGGTATCGACCTGCTCGATGCGCCCCTTGTTGAACACCGCCACGCGATCCGACATCGACAGTGCTTCGGTCTGGTCGTGGGTGACGAAGATGAAGGTGATGCCGAGCTGGCGTTGCAGCTTCTTCAGTTCACTCTGCATTTGCTCGCGCAGTTTTAAATCGAGGGCGCCCAACGGTTCATCGAGCAGCAGCACGCGCGGACGATTGACCAAGGCGCGGGCCAGGGCCACACGCTGGCGCTGGCCGCCGGACAGTTGCACCGGTTTACGCTCGCCATAACCGCCGAGGGCGACCATGTCGAGGGCTTCTTCGGCGCGTTTCTGGCGTTCAGTTTTGCCGACGCCTTTGACTTTCAAACCGTAGGCGACGTTGTCGAGTACGTTCATGTGCGGAAACAGCGCGTAATCCTGGAATACGGTGTTCACGTCACGCTGATACGGCGGGAGCCCGGCGGCTTCTTCGCCGTGAATACGGATAGAGCCTGCACTCGGTTGTTCGAAACCGGCGATCAGGCGCAGACAGGTGGTTTTGCCCGAGCCGGAAGGGCCCAGCATGGAAAAGAACTCGCCGTCCTGGATATCGATGGAAACCCGGTCAACGGCCTTCACTTCGCCGAACTGACGGGAAACGTTGGTGAACTGGACTGCAAGCGTCATGGTGCGGTGCTCCAAAAATCTAAACCTTAAAAAGCATCGCGAGCAGGCTCGCTCCCACAGGGGAATGCGGTCGAATGTGGGAGCGAGCCTGCTCGCGAAGAGGGCTTAACGACCACCCATGATCGCGATGTAGTCCTGGGTCCAGCGGCTGTACGGCACGAACTTGCCGCCTTCAGCTTGCGGGGTTTTCCAGAAGGCCAGGTTCTCGAATTGGTCGTAACCGTTGGTCTTGCAACCTTCGGCGCCGAGCAATTCGCTTTCCTTGCACCCCGCCGGAACCGCCGGCAACGAACCGAACCAGGCCGCCAGGTCACCCTGGACTTTCGGTTGCAGCGACCAGTCCATCCACTTGTAAGCGCAGTTCGGGTGCTTGGCTTCGGCGTGGAGCATGGTGGTGTCGGCCCAACCCGTTGCACCTTCCTTTGGAATGACCGAGGCAACCGGCTGCTTGTCCGCCACCAGTCCGTTGACCATGTAACCCCACGTACTGGACGCCGCGACGCCTTCGTTTTTGACGTCACTCATCTGGACGGTTGCGTCATGCCAGTAGCGGTGGATCAAGGGCTGTTGCTTGCGCAGCAGCTCCAGCGCCGCTTTGTATTGCACTTCGTTGAGCTGGTACGGGTCTTTGATGCCCAGTTCCGGTTGTTTCGATTTGAGATAAAGCGCCGCATCGGCGATATAGATCGGGCCGTCGTAGGCCTGGACCCGACCCTTGTTGGACTTGCCGTCCGGCAGGGTTTGCTCTTCGAACACCACACTCCAGCTGTCCGGCGCTGTTTTGAAGATATTGGTGTTGTACATCAACACGTTCGGGCCCCATTGGTAGGGGGTGCCGTAGGTTTGTTTGTTGACGACGTACCACGGGCCATCCTTGAGGCGAGGGTCAATGTTCTTCCAGTTCGGGATCAACGCCGTGTTGATCGGCTGCACACGCTTGCCGACGATCAACCGCAGGGAGGCATCGCCGGATGCAGTCACCAGGTCGTAACCACCCTTGGCCATCAGGCTGACCATCTCATCGGAAGTGGCGGCTGTCTTGACGTTGACCTTGCAGCCGGTTTCCTTTTCGAAGCCAGTGACCCAGTCGTAGGCCTTGTCGCTTTCGCCACGTTCGATGTAGCCAGGCCAGGCCACAATATCCAGCTGACCTTCGCCGGCACCGACGGCTTTCAGCGGTTCGGCGGCCTGGATACTGGCACTGGCCAGCAGCGCGGTAGTGATTGCACTGAGCAGTGCGGTCTTGTGCACGAACATGGGGTTTCCCTCTTCTTTAATTATGGTCGGGGCAGTTTTGAACGTGGTGAAGCATGCCGTTAGCGGCTTGTTATAAGCGTAGTCAGAGATGCTGGCCGTGACGGGCCATGATGTGCCGCACCACGCTGTAGTCCTGAAGCGAGTCGCTGGATAAGTCTTTGCCATAACCCGAACGCTTCAGGCCGCCGTGGGGCATTTCGCTGACCAGCATGAAATGGCTGTTGATCCAGGTGCAGCCGTACTGCAAGCGCGCCGCGACCTGCATCGCCTTGTCCAGGTTCTGGGTCCAGATCGAGGAAGCGAGGCCGTATTCCGAGTCGTTGGCCCAGTCCACGGCTTGTTCGAGCTGATCGAAACGGGTCACGGTGACCACCGGCCCGAACACTTCGCGCTGGACGATTTCATCGGTCTGCTTACAACCGGCCAGCAGCGTCGGCTGGTAATAGAAGCCGGCACCGGAATGCACCGCCGCGCCGGTCACCCGCTCGATGTGCGGCTGGCCGAGGGCGCGCTCGACGAAACTGGCCACGCGGTCGCGCTGGCGGGTGCTGATCAGCGGGCCGATCTCGTTGTCGGCGTCACGCTTGCCGGCGAAGCGCAGGCTGCTGACCGCTGCGCCGAGTTCGGCCACCAAGCGATCATGAATCCCGGCTTGTGCATAAATTCGGCACGCTGCGGTGCAATCCTGGCCGGCGTTGTAATAGCCGTAAGTGCGCACGCCGTCGACCACGGCTTGAATGTCCGCGTCGTTGCAGACGATCACCGGGGCCTTGCCGCCGAGTTCGAGGTGAGTGCGTTTCAGGGTTTTCGCCGCGGCCTGGAGGATTTTTTGCCCGGTGACGATATCGCCGGTCAACGACACCATGCGCACTTTAGGATGACTGACCAAGTGGCTGCCGACGCCTTCACCGCCACCGCAAATGATGTTGATCACACCGCGCGGCAGGATCTCGGCCAGCGCGGGCGCCAGCGCCAGAATCGACAGCGGCGTGTGTTCGGACGGCTTGAACACCAGCGTGTTGCCGGCGGCCAGGGCCGGGGCGATTTTCCACGCGGCCATCATGATCGGGTAGTTCCACGGCGCAATCGACGCGACCACGCCAATTGGATCGCGGCGGACCATGCTGGTGTAACCCGGCAGGTATTCGCCGCTGAGCTGGCCGGTCTGGCAACGCACGGCGCCAGCAAAGAAGCGGAACACATCGACCGTGGCGCTCAAGTCATCCTGACGCGCCAGGTGCAACGGCTTGCCACAGTTCAGCGATTCGAGGCGGGCGAGGAGGTCGGCTTGTTTTTCGATGGCGTTGGCGATGTCCAGCAGTTTGTTCGAGCGTTGTTGCGGCGTGGTGCGCGACCAACCGGCAAAGGCGCGGTGGGCGGCGAGAATGGCGGCTTCGACTTGCTCGGTACTGGCTTCGGCGATGTGGGTCAGCACTTCCCCGGTGGCCGGGTTGAGGATTGGTTCGACAAACCCCTGGCCCGCGACCAATTCGCCATCGATCAATAACGCGGTGAACAACGGGGTCTGCGCGCCAGCCATTTTTCGGGTTCTCTTTTCTTGTGTGGCCATGCTGCTCCCTGTGACTGGGGCGCGGCCGTCTTATAGATGTACCAAGACTAGGCGCCGCACCCGAGGTCGACAAATACTAAATACTGAAGGTGGCGTTCGATTAAATAGATGGCTTGCGCCCGCCGTGGGGTTGCTCGCGGGCGACGGTCAGGAACGGGTCCACCAGCGCTGGGCGCGCGGTGCCGCGACGCCAGGCCAGGCCGACGTCCAACGTCTGGCTCAAGTCCGCTATCGGGCGCGCTTCGATGATGTCGCCCTCCAGTGACCACGGGCGGTAAGTCATGTCTGGCTGGATCGATACGCCCAATCCCGCGGCCACCAGGCTTCGGACCGCTTCCGTAGACGCCGTTCTTAAGGTAATGCGCGGTTGCAGCGAAGCCGCCGCCCACATGCGTTGCGCATTGCGGTCCATTTCATCGACGTTCAGTTGAATCAACGGTTCGCGGGCCACGTCGGCGAGGTTGATGCTGTCGTGTTCCAGCAGCGGATGCTGGGCCGGCAGCCATAACCGATGGGGCGAGTGCGTCAGCACTTCGGTCTGCAAGGCGTGGCGGTCTTCGAGGTTTGAGAGGATCAACACTCCGACATCGATCTCGCCGCTGACCAGCAAATGCTCGATGTAAGGGCGCTCGTCCTCCATCACCCGGATCTCGACGTTGGGGTAGGCGCGCTGGAAACGGGTGAGTAGATCGGCGAGGTAGTAACCGGCCACCAGGCTGGTCACGCCGATGATCAACTGGCCGGCGACCTGGTCGGTGCTTTGTTGCAGGCTGCGTTTGGCGTTGTCCACGGTGGCCAGGATCAGGTGCGCCTGGCGCAGGAATTGATGGCCCTGGTGGGTCAGGCTCATACCCTTGGCGTGTCGGTTGAACAGGCCGACGCCAATCTCTTCTTCGAGTTGCTGGATCGCCAGGGTCAAGGTCGATTGGGAAATGAACGCGGTTTGCGCGGCGGCGGAGATCGATCCGGTCTCCGCCACGGCGATGAAGTGACGAATCTGACGCAAGGTCATCATGGGAAATACCCGGTGGGCGGTTTTTATAGATTCGCATGAGTGTATATCGCTTTAATCGATGGCCAGGTTTTTCCAGGCAACATCCAGAAGCACTCTCGTTCCCAGTCGCCGGGCACTTTCGATCTAGGCTGGTGGCCTTATGTGTCCGGTTAACCCCTTTCCTGGAGGCGGCAAAATGAATACGCGTGGATTGCTCGATCAACTACTCAAGTCCGGTCAGGACCTGATGCAGAACAAGGCCGGCGGAAATCAAAACAAGTCGTCCAGCGGTGGACTGGGCGGATTGCTCGGCGGCGGCGGTGGTTCGGGCGGCCTCGGCGGTCTGCTCTCCGGCGCAGGTGGTGGTGCCTTGGCGGCTGGCGCGATGGGGCTGTTGCTCGGCAGCAAAAAGGCCCGCAATGTCGGCGGCAAAGTGGCGATCTACGGTGGCCTCGCTGCGCTTGGCGTGATTGCCTACAAGGCTTACGGCAACTGGCAGGCCCAGCAGGGCACTGCGCCGAAGACCGAGCCACAAACACTCGATCGTCTGCCACCCGCGCAGGTCGAGCTGCACAGCCAGGCGATTCTCAAGGCGCTGGTCGCCGCGGCCAAAGCCGATGGCCACGTTGATGAGCGTGAGCGTGCATTGATCGAAGGCGAGTTCACCAAGCTCGACAACGATCAGGAATTGCAGCAGTGGCTGCATGCCGAACTCAGCAAGCCGCTCGACCCGACAGAAGTCGCCCGCGCGGCGAGCACGCCGGAAATGGCTGCCGAAATGTACATCGCCAGCGTGATGCTGGTGGATGAGGAGAGCTTCATGGAGAAGTCCTACCTGGATGAACTGGCGCGGCAGCTGAAGCTGGAGCCGGGGTTGAAGGCGGAGTTGGAGAAGCAGGTGCGGCAGGCGTCTATGTAGGCCGATTCAGAACCCTTTGACGTGTTTTTTGTGTTGAATGTTGGATAACACCACTCATCGGAATCCGACGGCTACTGTCAGAGTTGACAGTAGCCGGTCAGCTTGTTTCAGGCGTTCAATGCTTTTGTCAAAACCATTGGCAGGAGCCATTACCATGACCACTATCCCATCTGACACTAGCAATAACTTGACTAACTCCCCCCAAACTTTCGAAATTCCGGTAAACCCCAGGCCAATTTCTGTTGCTTTCAGCAAGGATGAAAAACGTGCTTTTGTCTGCCACGACAATGACGAGGGTGATGTTTCAGTGATCGATGTTGAGTCTTCCACGGTGGTGGAGGTCATCAAAATAGGTCGCAAGGTGAGAGCTATCGCCGTCAGTCCTGATGACAAGCGTATTGTGGTTTGTAATCAGGGTGAAGTGTGGGTCATTGATGCTGGGACGTTAGTGGCTACAAAAGTCGAAGAGGATGTTGGCGCTGACGTGTCTGTAGAGTTTAGCCCCGATGGTGGACTTCTTTATTTCGCCCGCTTGAGCGCACCGCAATTTGTGGTCCTGAATGGCAAGAGCCTGATACCCGAACATTCGATATGGAATGCAGCCTCTCCAAAGGCTATTGCTGTAAGTCCGAATAAACCGAAAGTTTATTTTGCGGTAGAGAATAAAGCAGCAGTTGATGTGTTTGATGTCGATGCTCGGGAGATTGTAAAAAGTATAAAGGTCGGGGTGGGTCCCTTCGATGTTGCCCTCACAAGGGATGGCCGATACCTTTGCGTATGCAATTACGAAGATAGTTCTGTGTCATTTATTGATACCGAAACAGAGGCAGTGATCAAGGCCGTGCCTGTTGGTAATTGGCCTGTCGCAGTCACGCCTAGTTCTGATGGGCGTTATATGTTTGTCGCCCTGAATTCGGTCAATAAAGTTACAGTAATCGATGTCGAAACGTTTGAGGAAGTTCGTCGGTTTTTCGTCGGCTCATCCCCGTTCGACATCGCGGCTACTGCAAAATCTGTTATTTACACCGCAAACTTGGGGTCGAATTCGGTCTCTGTAGTAAGTCTGGCTTCTGGTCAGTAACGAGGATAAACATAGCGGTTATTGGGGGGCGGATTTTTTTAGCCCTTTCCCATCACTAGAGCGGTCAGTCAACAGCGTCAACGTTATTCGCGAGCAGGTTCGTTCCCACCATTGACCGAGTTGTCAGACCGTACACGGTCCATATAGGAGCGAGCCTGCTCGCGAAGGCGTCTTCAGGCCCAAAATATAACCAATGACCAATTACAGTCTTTCTGCAGATCCACCCTTTCCGAAGCGATAGCGCAATGTCTTCGCGCGGGCCGTTACCAGTCGTTGCTTTCGCCGTGTCCAGATTTTTCGGGCTGTATCCCGCTTATTGGTTTTCCATCGCGCTGGCCATCATGAGTTCGTACTGGTTTTTGTCGACGCCTGTCCCGGTTAATACGCTACTGGTCAACATGACGATGTTTCATGCGATCTTGAAGGTGCCTGATTTTTTTACCGTTTACTGGACGTTCATCATCGAGATGTTTTTTTATATTTCATGCGCGGCGCTATTCAGCGTCGGTTTGCTGGGGCGAGTCTCCGTACGGTTCGGCGCGGCGGTCGGGCTGTTGGTGCTGGCGCTGATGTTTGACATCGGGCTGCTTCGGCCGACAAATGGAGCCATTGAACGGGTTCTGGTCAGCAGCAGAGGCATGACACCCGTCTTATAAATGAAACACCCTCAGCTATACTCCGCAGCATTTGAACCGCCCCGAGGACTGACTGTGAAGAACTGGACGTTGCGCCAACGCATCTTGGCGAGCTTTGCGGTGATTATCGCCATCATGTTGCTGATGGTCGTCGTGTCGTATTCCCGTTTACTGTCGATTGAGTCCAGCGAGAACGTTGTGCGCTCGGACAGTGTTCCCGGGATTCACTACAGTTCCCTGATTCGCGGTGCCTGGGTCGATGATTACGTGCTGACCCAGCAACTGATCGGGCTGGGGGGCGGTCGAGGCATGACCCAGGCTGACAAGGATCTGTACCAGGGTATTGAGGAAAGGCTGCAACGCTCGATGGCTAGCTACCGGAGTACCATCTTCGAGAAAGATGATCAGGCAAGGTTTGAGGAGTTTGAAAAACTGCACGATCAATATGACAAGCAGCTCGAAGAGGTACTCGATGTCTACCAGCATAAGGACTTCGAACAGGCCCGCCGCCTATTCACCGAAGAGCTGACCCCAGCATGGGCTGCCGGCCGCAAACAGCTGGACGAACTCATTGAATTCAACAGGGACGCGACTGAGGCGGCCACTGACTCGATCATTTCGTCGGTAGCGGTGGCGAAGCTGATCATGGGCATTTCGTTACTGGTCGCCGTCCTTAGTGCCGGGTTGTGTGGTCTTTTGTTGATGCGCGCGATTATGGCGCCGATGAACCGCATTGTGCAGATCCTCGAAATAATGCGTACCGGCGATCTCAGCAGCCGTCTGGACCTGGCGCGCAAGGACGAATTCGGCGCCGTGGAAACCGGCTTCAACGACATGATGACCGAGCTGACGTCGCTGGTGTCCCAGGCCCAGCGTTCCTCGGTGCAGGTCACCACCTCGGTGACCGAGATCGCCGCCACCTCCAAGCAACAACAGGCGACCGCCACCGAAACCGCCGCCACCACTACCGAAATCGGCGCGACGTCCCGTGAGATTGCGGCCACTTCCCGGGATCTGGTGCGCACGATGATCGAAGTCTCCACCGCCGCCGATCAGGCCTCGGTGCTCGCCGGTTCCGGGCAGCAAGGCCTGGCGCGGATGGAAGAGACCATGCACTCGGTGATGGGCGCGGCCGATCTGGTCAACGCCAAACTGGCGATCCTCAATGAGAAGGCCGGCAACATCAACCAGGTGGTGGTGACCATCGTCAAGGTCGCCGACCAGACCAATCTGCTGTCGCTCAATGCAGCGATTGAGGCCGAAAAAGCCGGTGAATACGGCCGCGGTTTTTCCGTCGTCGCCACCGAAGTGCGGCGTCTGGCGGACCAGACCGCCGTCGCCACGTACGACATCGAGCAGATGGTGCGCGAGATCCAGTCGGCAGTGTCGGCCGGGGTCATGGGCATGGACAAGTTCTCTGAAGAAGTGCGCCGCGGCATGTCCGAGGTGCAGCAAATCGGCGAGCAGCTGTCGCAGATCATCCATCAGGTTCAGGCGCTGGCGCCGCGGGTGTTGATGGTCAACGAGGGTATGCAGGCCCAGGCCACGGGCGCGGAGCAGATCAACCACGCGCTGGTGCAGTTGGGCGATGCCAGCAGCCAGACCGTCGAGTCCCTGCGCCAGGCCAGTTTCGCCATCGACGAGCTGAGCCAGGTGGCCGTAGGGCTGCGCAGTGGCGTTTCGCGATTCAAAGTCTGATGAGCGAACCCACGGCCAAGCGCACCGCCGTGAAGCCGGCGCTGCAATCACTGTTTCTGGTGTTTCGCATCGGCAACGAGCGCTATGCCTTGCAGGCTATTGAGGTGGCGGAAGTGCTGCCGCGTCTGCCGTTGAAACCGATTCCCCGCGCGCCGGACTGGGTCGCCGGGGTGTTCGCCTACCGCGGCGCGGTGGTGCCGGTGATCGACCTCAGTGCGCTGACCTTCGGCCAACCGGCTCAGGCCCGCACCAGCACGCGCTTGGTGCTGGTCAATTATCGTCCGGATGAGTTCGCTGAGGCGCAATTGCTCGGGCTGATTCTGGAACAGGCCACCGACACCTTGCGCTGCAGCCCGGCGGATTTTCAGCCCTATGGCCTGGACAATCGCCAGGCGCCGTACCTGGGGCCGGTGCGCGAAGATGCCCAGGGATTGCTGCAATGGGTGCGGGTCGCTGATCTGCTGGACGAGAAGGTTCGCGCGCTGCTGTTTCCGTCGCAGCCGTTGGACCTGGCGCTGTTTGAGGAGCGGCCATGAGCAGCGATCAGCGGTTTTTCGATTTCCTCAAAGAGCGCATCGGCCTCGACGTGACGTCGGTAGGCCCGGCGATCATCGAACGTGCGGTGCGTCAACGCAGCATGGCATCCAAAGCGCTGACGGCCGATGAGTACTGGCACACCTTGCAGGGTTCGCGGGACGAGCAGCAGGCGCTGATCGAAGCGGTGATTGTCCCCGAGACCTGGTTTTTCCGTTACCCGGAATCCTTCGCCACGTTGGCGAAACTGGCTGCCAAACGCCTGAGCGACATCAACAATATGCGCGCGCTGCGGATTCTCAGCCTGCCGTGTTCCACCGGTGAAGAACCGTATTCCATCGCCATGGCGTTGCTCGATGCCGGGCTACAGCCGCACCAGTTCAAGGTCGAAGGCATGGACGTCAGCCCGTTGTCGGTGGAAAAAGCCCGGCGCGCGCTGTACGGCAAGAATTCGTTCCGTGGCCAGGACATCGCCTTTCGCGACCGGCATTTCACCGCTGAAGGCGAGGAGGGCTATCGCCTCAGCGGGCGAGTGCTCGAACAAGTGCGTTTGCAGGTCGGCAATCTGCTGGATCCGATGTTGCTGGCCAACGAGCCGCCTTATGACTTTGTGTTTTGCCGCAACCTGCTGATCTATTTCGATCAGCCGACCCAGCAGCAAGTGTTCGAAGTGCTCAAGCGTTTGACCCATGTGGATGGCGTGCTGTTTATCGGCCCGGCCGAGGGCAGTTTGCTCGGCCGTTTCGGGATGCGTTCGATCGGCATCCCGCAGTCCTTTGCGTTCAGTCGCCAGAGCGCACCAGAGCCTGCGCCCATTGCGACGTTCGTTCCGACGCCTCTGCCCGTGCGCCAGCCGGTGCGCGGCGTGGCACCGCCGCCCGTTCGCAGTCGGCCCTTCGCAACGGTGGCACCGCTGCCTGTCGTGACGAAAGTCGCCAGCCCGGACACCGCCGCGCTGCTGGCGAACATCGCCGCGCTGGCCAACGAAGGCAAAAGCGCCGAGGCCCGCGCCGCGTGCGATAGCTATTTGCGCAGTCACGAGCCCGTGGCCCAGGTTTTTTACTGGCTGGGCTTGCTTAGCGATGTCGCCGGCAGAGTCCTTGAGGCTCAGGGTTTTTATCGCAAGGCGTTGTACCTCGACCCGCAACATCCCGACGCGTTGATGCACCTGGCGACGTTGCTGCAATCCTTGGGTGACACGGCAGGCGCCAGACGATTGCAGGACCGCGCCGCCCGCAGTGAGCGCGCCACTGACAGTGAGCGTAAACGATGAACGCCGCCGACACCTTTAGCCTCACCCATGAAGATGCCCAGGCCATCGACGATTGCTGGAACCGTATCGGTATCCACGGCGACAAGTCCTGCCCGCTGCTGAGCGATCACATTCACTGCCGCAATTGCGCGGTGTATTCGGCCGCGGCGACGCGCTTGCTCGACCGCTACGCGTTGCAACAGGAAGACCGTGGACAAGTCTCCACGGCGGTCGATAGCGACGTAAAAACCCGCTCGCTGTTGATGTTTCGCCTCGGTGAAGAATGGCTGGCCCTGGCCACTCGAAGTCTGGTGGAAGTCTCGCCGCTGCAAGCCATTCATTCCTTGCCGCACCAACGCTCCCGGGCCTTGCTCGGCGTGGCGAATGTGCGCGGCGCGTTGGTAGCGTGCCTGTCGCTGGTGGAACTGCTGGGGCTCGACGGCGTCAGCAGCGTGGCGTCCGGCGCGCGGGTCATGCCGCGCATGCTGATCATCGCCGCCCACGGCGGACCGGTGGTGGTGCCGGTGGATGAAGTGGACGGGATTCACGCCATCGACGAACGCATCCTCGAGGCGGCGTCCCGCTCCGGCACGCAGGCCAGCGCCAAATACACCCGTGGCGTGTTGCAATTCAAAGGTCGCAGCCTGCGTTGGCTGGATGAAGAACAGCTGCTGTCCGCCGTGACCCGGAGCCTCACATGACCCCCGAGCAAATGCGCGACGCCTCTTTGCTGGAACTGTTCAGTCTGGAAGCCGAGGCCCAGACCTTGGTGCTAAGCGCCGGCCTGCTGGCGCTCGAGCGCGATCCGACCCAGGCCGATTACCTCGAGTCGTGCATGCGCGCGGCCCACTCGCTCAAGGGCGCGGCGCGGATTGTCGGGGTCGATGCCGGGGTCAGCGTCGCCCATGTGATGGAAGATTACCTGGTCAGCGCCCAGGAAGGGCGCCTGTACCTGCGGCCCGAATACATTGATGCACTGTTGCAAGGCACTGATCTGCTGATGCGAATTGCGACGCCGGGCAACGCTCCGGCGCCTGCGGATATCGAAGCTTACGTCGTCTTGATGGGACGGCTGCTTGATCACATGGCGGCTACCCCCATCGCGCCGCCGATGGCAGAACTTCAGCTGGAACCGCCGACGCCCAAGGTTGAGCCGCCCATGCCGGCCGCCACCGAAGCCCCCCCGGCAGCGCCCGCCGAGCCAACGCCCAAGACTAAACGCACCATCGAAAATGGCGAGCGCGTATTACGCGTCACGGCCGACCGCCTGAACAGCCTGCTTGATCTGTCGAGCAAATCCCTGGTGGAAACCCTGCGGCTCAAACCGCACCTGGCCACCATGCAACGCCTCAAGCGTATGCAGAACAACGGCCTGCGGGCCCTGGAAAACCTCAACGTCCACCTCAAGGAACATGCCTTGAGTCTGGAAGCACAGGAAGCCCTCGAAGTCGCTCGTCGGCTATTGGCTGAGTCTCAGCAATTGCTGGTGGAAAAGAACGCCGAACTGGATGAGTTCGCCTGGCAGGCCAGTCAACGGGCGCAAGTGTTGTACGACACCGCGCTGGCCTGCCGCATGCGGCCGTTTGCCGATGTGTTGAGCGGGCAAGAGCGCATGGTCCGTGACCTCGGTCGCAGCCTCGGCAAGCAAGTGCGACTGGAGATCGAGGGCGAGAAAACCCAGGTTGACCGCGACGTGTTGGAGAAGCTTGAAGCGCCGTTGACTCACCTGCTGCGCAATGCTGTGGATCACGGCATCGAATCCCCGGAGCAACGGCTATTGGCGGGTAAACCCGCTGAAGGCTTGATCCGTTTGCGCGCTTCCCATCAGGCTGGTCTGCTGGTGCTGGAACTGAGCGATGACGGTAATGGCGTCGATCTGGAAAAGGTCCGCCGCAGCATCATCGAGCGTCAATTGTCCCCGGCTGAAACCGCCGCGCAATTGAGTGAAGAAGAGCTGCTGACCTTCCTGTTTCTACCGGGTTTCAGCCTGCGCGACACGGTCACCGAAGTCTCCGGGCGCGGCGTCGGACTGGATGCGGTCCAGCACATGGTTCGCCAGGTGCGCGGCGCGGTCGTGCTGGAGCAGGTGGCGGGCGAGGGCAGTCGTTTCCATCTCGAAGTGCCGCTGACCCTGTCGGTGGTGCGCAGTCTGGTGGTGGAGGTCGGTGACGAGGCGTATGCCTTTCCGCTGGCCCACATCGAACGGATGTGCGATCTGGAGCCGGCGGACATTGTCCAGGTCGAAGGCCGTCAGCATTTCTGGCACGAAGGCCGGCATGTCGGGCTGGTCGCGGCCAGTCAGCTGTTGCAGCGTCCGGCAAGCCAGAACAGTCAGCAAACCCTCAAAGTGGTGGTGATTCGCGAGCGTGAAGCGATTTACGGCGTGGCGGTCGAGCGCTTTATCGGCGAGCGGACGTTGGTCGTTTTGCCGCTGGACGAGCGTCTGGGCAAGGTGCAGGACATTTCCGCCGGGGCCTTGCTCGACGATGGTTCGGTAGTGCTGATCGTCGACGTCGAAGACATGCTGCGCTCGGTGGACAAGCTGCTCAATACCGGGCGTCTTGAGCGCATTGCTCGTCAAGGCAGCCAAGCGGTTGAAGCGGCTCGAAAACGGATTCTGGTGGTCGACGATTCGCTGACCGTGCGTGAGTTGCAACGCAAGTTGCTACTCAATCGCGGCTACGACGTGGCGGTGGCGGTGGACGGGATGGATGGCTGGAACGCCCTGCGTTCGGAGGATTTCGATCTGCTGATCACCGACATTGATATGCCGCGCATGGATGGCATCGAACTGGTGTCTTTACTGCGCCGGGACAATCGCCTGCAATCCCTGCCGGTTATGGTGGTGTCTTACAAGGATCGTGAAGAGGATCGTCGCCGTGGACTGGACGCTGGAGCCGACTATTATCTAGCCAAAGCCAGTTTTCATGACGACGCCCTGCTTGACGCAGTGGTTGAGCTCATTGGAGGAGCGCGTGCATGAAAATAGCGATCGTCAACGACATGCCCATGGCGGTGGAGGCCCTGCGCCGCGCCCTGGCATTCGATCCGGCGCACGAGGTGGTCTGGGTCGCCGGTAATGGGGCCGAGGCGGTGCAGCGTTGCGCTGAAAACACGCCGGATCTGATTCTGATGGACCTGATCATGCCCGTGATGGATGGCGTGGAGGCGACCCGGCGGATCATGTCCGAGACGCCGTGCGCGATTGTCATCGTTACGGTCGACCGCCAGCAGAACGTGCATCGGGTGTTTGAGGCCATGGGCCACGGCGCGCTGGACGTGGTCGATACGCCGGCCATCGGTGCCGGCAATGCCCAAGAGGCAGCGGCGCCGTTGCTGCGCAAGATCATGAACATCGGTTGGCTGATTGGTGACCGGGGCAATCGGGAGCGAGCCGCCCCGAGCCCGCTGCGCAGTTCGGCTTCGCGCCAGCACCTGATCGCCATTGGCTCATCGGCAGGTGGGCCGGCCGCGCTGGAAGTATTGCTCAAGGGGCTGCCGCGAAACTTTTCGGCCGCCATCGTGCTGGTGCAGCATGTTGACCAGGTGTTCGCCGCCGGCATGGCCGAATGGCTCAGCAGCGCCAGCGGCCTGGATGTGCGCCTGGCCCAGGAAGGTGAGCCACCGCAGGCCGGCTCGGTGTTGCTGGCGGGCACCAATCACCATATTCGCTTGTTGAAAAACGGCACGCTGGCTTACACCGCCGAACCGATCAACGAGATCTACCGGCCCTCGATCGATGTGTTCTTCGAGAGCGTGGCCAATTACTGGAACGGCGATGCCGTGGGTGTTTTGCTCACCGGCATGGGGCGCGATGGCGCGCAGGGGCTTAAACTCATGCGCCAACAGGGATACCTGACCATCGCTCAGGATCAGAACAGCAGTGCGGTATACGGAATGCCGAAGGCGGCAGCGGCCATCGACGCCGCTGTGGAGATTCGCCCACTGGAAAAGATAGCGCCACGATTGTTGGAGATTTTCCCCAAATGAAGACTTATCACAGCAATCTGGCCCAAGTAGTACTCAGGTGACTGCCCATGAATGACTTACAGCTCGACGGCTTCAAAACCGACGAAAACGCCGCCATGGTGTTGTTGGTGGACGATCAGGCAATGATCGGCGAGGCGGTGCGCCGCGGGTTGTCGAACGAAGAAAACATCGACTTCCACTTCTGCGCCGACCCGCACCAGGCCATCGCCCAGGCGATCCGCATCAAACCGACGGTGATCCTCCAGGATCTGGTGATGCCCGGTCTTGACGGCTTGAGCCTGGTGCGCGAGTACCGCAACCATCCGGCGACCAAGGACATCCCGATCATTGTCCTGTCGACCAAGGAAGACCCGCTGATCAAGAGCGCGGCGTTTGCGGCCGGGGCCAATGATTACCTGGTGAAGTTGCCGGACAACATCGAACTGGTGGCGCGCATCCGCTATCACTCGCGTTCCTACATGACATTGCTGCAGCGCGACGCCGCTTATCGCGCGTTGCGGGTCAGCCAGCAGCAGTTGCTCGACACCAACCTGGTGCTGCAACGCCTGATGAACTCCGACGGCCTGACCGGGCTGTCGAACCGCCGGCATTTCGACGAATACCTGGAGCTTGAGTGGCGCCGTTCGCTGCGTGACCAGAGTCAACTGTCGCTGCTGATGATCGATGTCGACTACTTCAAATCCTACAACGACAGCTTCGGCCACCTTGAAGGCGATGAAGCCCTGCGCAAAGTGGCCACGGCGATTCGTGATGCCAGCGCGCGACCTTCGGACCTGCCGGCCCGTTACGGCGGCGAAGAATTCGCTCTGGTGCTGCCCAATACTTCGCCGGGCGGCGCGCGACTGGTCGCGGAAAAACTCCGCCAGACAGTGGCGTCGCTAAAGATCCCGCATGTTTTCCCGGCTGAAGGTTCAAGCCTGACCATCAGCATCGGTTTGTCGACCATGACCCCGCAATCGGGCGGCGATTGCCGTCAACTGATCTCGGCGGCGGACAAGGGGCTGTATCTGGCGAAGAACAATGGGCGTAATCAGGTGGGCATCGAATAACTCACACCCCTAGCGCTGTAGCACAGTAGCAACTGACGAGCCCGCGAGGCAGCGTTCGGCGGCGCAGCCGTCGTAAAACCAGGCAACGCGGTCGTTCAGGAAAAACCGCGTACACAGGTTTTGCGAGGACTTCGGTCGAACGCGGCCCCGGCTCGAACGCGGCCTCGCGGGGCTCGACCGCTGCTACAAGTGTTTGCCGTTTGCCAAAACCATTCACCCCTAAAGCCGCCAGGCGGGCTGCCGTGACAGCCTGATTACGTTATACTCGCCGGCTTTCAAAAGTTCGCCAACGAGTGCTGCCCGCCATGGAAATCAACCCGATCCTTAACAGCATCAAGGACCTGTCCGAGCGCTCCGAAACTATTCGGGGGTATCTTTGACTACGATCAAAAGCATGAGCGTCTGACTGAAGTCAATCGCGAGCTTGAAGATCCGGCTGTCTGGAACAACCCGACGTACGCTCAGGAGCTGGGCCGCGAGCGGTCCCTGCTGGCTCAGATCGTCGAAACCCTCGACGAAATGCACACAGGCCTGGCCGACGCCAAAGACCTGCTGCTGATGTCCGCCGAAGAAGAAGACCAGGCCGCCGTCGATGACGTCGCTGCCGAAGTCGAACGTTTGCGCGAATCCCTCGAAAAACTCGAATTCCGTCGCATGTTCAGCGGTGAAATGGACGCCAACAACGCCTACCTGGACATCCAGGCCGGCTCCGGCGGTACCGAGGCTCAAGACTGGGCCAACATCCTGCTGCGCATGTACCTGCGCTGGGCCGACAAACGCGGTTTCGACGCGACCATCATGGAACTGTCGGCCGGTGAAGTCGCCGGTATCAAAGGCGCCACACTCCATATCAAGGGTGAATACGCCTTTGGCTGGTTGCGTACCGAAATCGGTGTGCACCGTCTGGTGCGCAAGAGCCCGTACGACTCCGGTAACCGTCGCCACACCTCGTTCTCGGCCGTGTTCGTGTCGCCGGAAATCGATGACAACATCGAAATCGACATCAACCCGTCGGACCTGCGCATCGATACCTACCGCTCCTCCGGTGCCGGTGGTCAGCACGTAAACACCACCGACTCGGCCGTACGGATCACCCACGTACCGTCCAACACCGTGGTCAGCTGCCAGAACGAACGCTCCCAGCACGCCAACAAAGACACCGCGATGAAAATGTTGCGGGCGCGCTTGTACGAGCAGGAAGTACAGAAACGCAATGCCGCCTCCCAGGCCCTGGAAGACACCAAGTCGGACATCGGCTGGGGTCACCAGATCCGCTCGTATGTACTCGATGCGTCGCGAATCAAGGATTTGCGCACTAACATCGAACGCAGCGACTGCGACAAGGTGCTCGACGGCGACATCGACGAATACCTGGTGGCCAGCTTGAAACAAGGCCTGTAAACCGCCAGTCATGACCTTAAGTCCCCTGCCATCGGTGGGGGCAACGAACCTGTGATGGAATTTTTAAAGACATGAGCGACCTAGAACTCGACCCGCAAGCCCTGCAACAGGAAGAAAACTCCCTGATCGCCCTGCGCAAGGAAAAGCTGGCTGCCGAGCGCGCCAAGGGCAATGCCTTCCCGAACGACTTCCGCCGCGACAACTACTGCGAAGACTTGCAGAAACAGTACGCGGACAAGACCAAGGAAGAGCTGGCAGAGGCTGCGATCCCGGTCAAGGTTGCCGGTCGCATCATGCTCAACCGTGGTTCGTTCATGGTGATCCAGGACATGACCGGTCGCATTCAGGTCTACGTCAACCGTAAAACCCTGTCCGAAGAAACCCTGGCCTCGGTGAAAACCTGGGACATGGGCGACATCATCGCAGCCGTTGGCACCCTGGCGCGTTCCGGCAAGGGCGACCTGTACGTCGAAATGACTGAAGTGCGCCTGCTGACCAAGTCCCTGCGTCCGCTGCCGGACAAACACCACGGCCTGACCGACACCGAACAGCGCTATCGTCAGCGCTACGTTGACCTGATCGTCAACGAAGACGTGCGCCAGACCTTCCGCGTTCGTTCGCAAGTGATTGCGCACATCCGCAGTTTCCTGATGCAGCGTGACTTCCTGGAAGTGGAAACGCCGATGCTGCAAACCATTCCGGGTGGTGCGGCAGCCAAGCCGTTCGAGACTCACCACAACGCGCTGGACATGGAAATGTTCCTGCGCATCGCGCCGGAGCTGTACCTCAAGCGTCTGGTGGTCGGTGGTTTTGAAAAGGTGTTCGAGATCAACCGCAACTTCCGTAACGAAGGCGTTTCGACTCGTCACAACCCTGAATTCACCATGTTGGAGTTCTATCAGGCTTACGCCGACTACGAAGACAACATGGACCTGACCGAAGAGCTGTTCCGCGAACTGGCGCAACTGGTTCTGGGCAGCACCGACGTGCCTTACGGCGACAAAGTGTTCCACTTCGGCGAACCGTTCGTGCGTCTGTCGGTGTTCGACTCGATCCTCAAGTACAACCCTGAGCTGACCGCTGACGACCTGACCGACATCGACAAGGCCCGCGCCATCGCCAAGAAGGCCGGCGCCAAGGTGCTGGGCTTCGAAGGTCTGGGCAAGCTGCAGGTGATGATTTTCGAAGAGCTGGTCGAGCATAAGCTGGAGCAGCCGCACTTCATCACTCAGTACCCGTTCGAAGTGTCGCCGCTGGCCCGTCGTAACGACGACAACCCGAACGTCACCGACCGTTTTGAGCTGTTCATCGGTGGCCGCGAAATTGCCAACGCCTACTCCGAGTTGAACGACGCGGAAGACCAGGCCGAGCGCTTCATGGCGCAGGTGGCGGACAAGGACGCCGGCGACGACGAGGCCATGCACTACGACGCCGACTTCGTTCGCGCGCTGGAGTACGGCATGCCGCCAACGGCCGGTGAAGGTATCGGCATCGACCGTCTGGTGATGCTGCTGACCAACTCCCCGTCGATCCGCGACGTGATCCTGTTCCCGCACATGCGGCCACAAGCGTAAGTGTTTCAATAAAAAAGCCGCCTAAAACAGGCGGCTTTTTATTGCCTGTCTGGTACAAACGTATCAATTGGTTACTTTTGAAGTAGAGAGGAATACCTGTCGTGAACCGTGCAATTGCTCAAGAGGGTGCAGCGGACGTCGCCACTGCGGTCGCTGAAAGTGTTCAGTACCAGGGTCGCAAGGCCAGCCGACAGGGCAGTGAACAGCGTCGACAGGACATTCTCGATGCGGCGATGCGCATTGTCGTGCGCGATGGCGTGCGGGCCGTGCGTCACCGCGCGGTGGCCGCCGAGGCCGGTGTGCCGCTGTCGGCCACCACTTACTATTTCAAGGATATCGATGACCTGCTCACCGATACCTTTGCCCAATACGTGGAACGCAGCGCGGCGTTCATGGCCAAGCTGTGGACCAACAACGAAGGCCTGCTGCGCGAAATGGTGGCTTATGGCGATGGCAGCCCCGAGTCCCGTTCACAGCTGGCTGACGATATCGCACGCCTGACCGCCGATTACGTGCAGCGCCAATTGCACAACCGTCGCGAACACTTGATGGCCGAGCAGGCGTTCCGTCAGGAGGCGCTGTTGAACCCGCGTCTGGCGGAGTTGGTGCGCTCGCATCAGCAAATTCTTCTGCAAGGCACCTGCCATTTTTTCGAGGTATTGGGTTCCCGCGAGCCACAACAGGATGCCAAAGTGTTGACGGCGATTATCGGACGGATGGAATATCAGGGCCTGCTCAACGACGCCGAGCCTGTCGCCGAAGCCGAAATGCTCGGCATCCTGACCCGCTACATGCATTTGGTATTGGCGTCGGTGTAACCCTTGTGGGAGCGGGCTTGCTCGCGAATATGGTGTGTCAGTCGACATTAATGTTGAATGTTCAACCGCATTCGCGAGCAAGCCCGCTCCCACATGAGGTCCGTGTGTGTTCAAAGGGAGTGTTGAATGAAAGCCTGGCGTGTCGTTGTGATCGCCTTGTCGTTCCTGCTGCTCAACGGCTGTCTGGTGACCTTCAAGGAACCGCTGCCCTCGAGCGAGCCCGCGCCTAAAGGGTTGCTCGGCAAATGGACCAGCACCAACGCCTGGGGCGAACCGCTGAATCTGGAGCTGACGCGCCTCGGCGACAATCACTATCAGGCCGTCAGCTACTTCAAGGCTAAGCCCAAGGAACGTGAAGCCTATCCCTTCACGGTGACCCGCCATGGCAGTCGCTGGTACCTGTCGGCCAAGGTGCCGGCGCAATTCGGTGGGCATTTCACTGTCTTGGGTTTTGAACTCACCGATAAACATGAACTGGTGGTCTATAACCTCGACCTCGAGCAGATCAACCAGGCCCTGAGGCAAAAAGTCCTCAGCGGCGAAGGCTTCCAGACCGACGACGGCGACGGCGTGTTGATCAACAACAATCTGGACCAGGTTTTCGCCTACCTCGACGACCCGGCCAATTCCGATGTGTTCGTCGAGGCGGTGCGCTATCAGCGCCTGGCCAAAGCCAAATAAACCCAGCACGTAAACGGTTTTTCTACAGGAGTTTCGGGTGGACGATTACCAGCAGACGATACGCATGTTGTCCGATCGCATTGTGCTGGCGCAGACGCCGATTCGCGTCCTGGATGCGGTGAAGTGGGACGACAACATCCGCAAGGGTTTCCTCAAGGCCAAGGGCAAGGAAATGCCGGCGGTGGACCGTGATTATTACCTGAACCGGCCGCTGGCGTTCGACTCCAGCAAGGTGAAACTGGAATTCCAGAACATCGAGCGCGACATCACCCGTCAGCTCGGACAGTTCAACCCGGTCGGCCAGATCATGCGCCGCATGTGCAAGGAATACCGGATGGTGGTGCGCATGCTCGAAGCGCGCGGCACCGAGGATTTCGGGCTGATTTCACAGGAGCTTTACGGTGCCGCTTCCGACGCGTTCCACGCCGGCGATCCGACCCTTTCCGACCTGGGCCTGATGCTCTCCGATTATCTGAACAATATCGATGGCCGTGGCGACCTGAAGGACGAACCGAAAATCCTCACCGCCAAGGAAGCCGTCCACCTGCTGCAAACCCGCTTGAACAAGGTATTCGGCGAGGCCGAGGAAACCATTCGGGTGTTCGAGTCCGACGGGATCGTCGCCGATGCCGCGGCTGGCGCCGACTACATCAAGATCCGCGCCGACGCGATGTTCAACGACCGTGACGTCCGCGCCCTGGAAGTCCACGAAGGGCTGGTACATGTGGGCACCACGCTCAATGGCCTGAACCAGCCGATCTGCACCTTCCTCTCCAAAGGTCCGCCGTCGTCGACGGTGACTCAGGAAGGCCTGGCGATCCTGATGGAAATCATCACGTTCGCCTCGTACCCGAGCCGCCTGCGCAAACTGACCAACCGCACCCGCGCCATTCACATGGTGGAAGAGGGCGCGGACTTCCTGCAGATCTTCGAGTTCTTCCGCGAGCAAGGCTTTGAAATGGCGGAAAGCTACGGCAACGCCAGTCGGGTTTTCCGTGGCTCGGTACCGACAGGTCTGCCATTCACCAAAGACTTGTCCTACCTCAAGGGCTTTATCATGGTTTACAACTACATTCAGTTGGCCGTGCGTAAAGGCAAGCTTGAGCAGATACCGCTGCTGTTTTGCGGCAAGACCACGCTGGAAGACATGCGGACCTTGCGCCAATTGGTGGATGAAGGGCTGGTGGTGCCACCGAAGTATCTGCCGGACCAGTTCCGTGACCTGAACGCGCTGTCGGCGTGGATGTGCTTCTCCAACTTCCTCAATCACCTGAGCCTGGACCGGATTGAAGCGGATTACTCCAATATCCTCTAACGATAACGCGGACCATTGTGGGAGTGAGCCTGCTCGCGATAGCGGACTAACATTCAATAGATGTGTTAGCTGATACACCGCCATCGCGAGCAGGCTCGGCTCCCACAGGTACTGTGTTCCAACTCCATTTTTGCGAGGTTTCAACGGATGAGATTCCTCGGGATTTTTTGCCTGCTGCTGACCTTGAGCGGCTGCAGCTCGCTGCTGTTCTACCCCGAACCCGGCCAGCTGTTTACCCCGGAAAAAGCCAAACTCGAATACCGCGACGTCACCCTGACCACCGCCGACGGCCTCAAGCTGCACGGCTGGTGGTTGCCGGCCAAACAAGGTGTCGAGGTCAAAGGCACGGTGCTGCATTTGCACGGTAACGGCGGCAACCTGCCCATGCATCTCGGGGGGAGTTGGTGGTTACCGAAAGAAGGGTATCAAGTGCTGCTGCTGGACTATCGCGGCTACGGTCTGTCCGAGGGTGAACCGACGCTGCCAGAGATTTATCAAGACATCGACGCCGCGTTCAAATGGCTCGACCAGGCGCCGGAGGTCAAGGGCAAGCCGCTGATCCTCTTGGGGCAAAGCCTCGGTGGTTCGATGGCCGTGCACTATCTGGTTCAACATCCCGAACGCCAAAAACAACTCAAGGCTTTCGTCCTCGATGGCGTGCCCGCCAGCTACCGCAGTATCGGTCAATTTGCCCTGAGCCATTCCTGGCTGACCTGGATGTTTCAGGTGCCGCTGTCCTGGCTGGTGCCAGACGGCGACAGCGCGATCCACTCCATGGCGCAGCTCAATGGCGTGCCGAAACTGATCTACCACAGCATCGACGATCCGATCGTGCCCCTTTCCAACGGCATCCGTCTGTATCAAGCTGCGCCGCCGCCGCGAGTGCTGCAACTGACCCGTGGCGGTCATGTGCAGACGTTCGCCGACCCGGTCTGGCGCAAAGTCATGCTGCGTTTTCTCGATGACCCGCAGCATTTCAACGGTCTGCGCCGCCTGGGCGAAGTCCCGAATTACCCGGCGCCGAAAAATTCTCAAGATGAACCACCAGAGAGTCCGCAATGAGTGAAGAACGTAACGCCATCCCGCTGATCATCACCGGTATCTGCACCATCCTCGGCACCGTCGGAGCCCTGTGGTTCTACGGCTACCTGCACTTCGCCAAACCCGAAGATGCGCTGCTGCTCAGCGACTTCACCATGCTCAAGACTGTGCCGGGCGAAGACTACAAAGTTTCCCTGGAGCCGGCCGCGCAAGTCGCGCAGTGCATCGATGGCGTGCTGGTGATGTTCGACACCGAACAGAAAGGCCTGAGCGGCGTTTTGGTCAACAACAAGAAAAAAGCCGTGCGTTGCATAGGCCGGGAAGCCCCGCAGAAGCTCGAGCAGTAACCTGGGTCTGTGTTCACCAAATATCCCCTGTGGGAGCGAGCTTGCTCGCGATGGCGGTCTAACAGCCGACATTGATGTGGAATGTTGTGGCCTCATCGCGAGCAAGCTCGCTCCCACAGGGTTGTGTGTTTGCCAAGCAAAAGCCCCGCCTGATCAGATCAGGCGGGGCTTTTGTGTTTCAGCAGACGAAGCTTAGTTCGAGCTAACCGCCGAACGCGGGATCACTGGCTGGTTGTCGTTGGAAATGGTCACTTCCACCCGACGGTTCATCGCACGGCCCGAGACGCTGCTGTTCTCGGCCACCGGGTATTCCTTGCCGTAACCCTGCGCCACGATACGCGCGGGATCAACGCCCATTTTCACCAGCGCCATGCGCACGGAACCGGCACGACGTTCGGACAGCGACTGGTTGTGGTTCGCGGTGCCCGTGCTGTCGGTGTAGCCCTCGACGATCGCTTTGCGATCAGGGTTTTCCGAGAGGAACTGCGCCAGTTTGTTGATATTCACCAGACCGCTGGACTTCAGATCAGCCCTGTCAGTGGCGAACAACACATCACCGAACGTCACCAAGGTACCGCGATCGGTCTGCTTGGCGTTCAGGCTGTCCTGCAATTGCTTGATCTGCGCATCGCGGGCATCCAGACGGGCCTGGGCGCGCTGCGCAGAAGCACTTTTCAGATTGGCTTCGGCGTTGCGCAGGGCGATGGTCTGCTTCGCCACTTCAACACGTTGATTGGTCAGGTAAGCCAGTTGGTCGACCTTGGCCTGGTCCTCTTTGTCCTGGTAAGCCTTGTTGGCCTTGTCCAGGTAATCGCTGGCTTCTTTGGTTTCCAGCGCCGCGACTTTGCTCGCTTGCGGGTTGGTTTGCAGGCCGGTGTAGTTGGTGCGGGCCTGTTCCAGGTTCGCGTTCGGCGGCGTGGAGCAGGCGGCCAGTGCAACGCTTGCGGCCAGCAGGGCAGGGATCATCAATTGTGTACGCATGGTGGTTTCGTCCTTTTAGTCGAGTAAGAAGTGCGTCATGCCGGCCGTTTATTGAACGGTGCGCTGGCTTTCCTGACGCAGTTCTTGAACACCTTTCTGAGAGTCCTTCACAGCCTGTTCAGCTTTGATCGCCTGGGCTTTGCGCTCAGCCACGCGAGCGTCCCACTCGGCCTGTTCGGCCAGGACCTTGGCTTCGGCGTACTTCTTGTCGTGCATGGCGATTTCGGCTTGTTTGAGCTTGTCTTGGGCGGACTTCATTTCCACTGCCGCGAATTCGGTACCGCCGGCACTGACGGCGCTGTTGACCGCCGATTCCGTCACGGCGAATTGCTCGCTTGGCGGGTTACCGGCACAACCGGCCAGAATGAAGCTGCTGCCGATGGCCAGTGCAGCCAGTTTCAGGCTACGCAGAGGGGGGAACGAGGATTTGGCAGTTCGGGTTTTCATGGTCTTCAACTCCATTGGAATAACTCCTGAAAAACTTAAAAATCCATCCTGGGTATGGAGCCGCAACCTTCAATTTTCGGGGGTGTTTTGAAACGGCCGTCCCAGGCGTGGTTAATGGGTGTGACCTGCGGCGTTTTTCGAAAGTTCAGAGAATATGGCCCATTGCCCAAAAAAACTTTGACCGAACGGACAAGGCTCTAGCTCGGGAGTTCTTACCGCAAGCAGCCGTATTCCCGGCCCTGCAGGGGGTCAGGAATACGTATTTTTGGAGGGGAAAAGAAGTGCGGTAATCAGTGTTTCTGTTTGTCGTCGACGGCCGACAAATCGTGCAAATGACGACGGGACAATGCGAGAAAACGCGGTGTCGGACCGACGTCTTCGTACAGCGGATCACCTTCTTCGTCGGTGGCCACGACGGTCGAGCCCTTCACATACGGGAAGCTTTTTTCGAGCTCTTCCAGGGCGGCGCCGATCAGCTCGCCGAGCAGTTCTTCGGGGTGTCGTTTGGGGTACATTTCGATAATGGCCGCCAGCCGTGCGGCGGCCTCTACATCCAGATGAATCGAGTATCCGGTGTCGGTCAGTCGACCCTTGGCGTTTTCTTCCCAGTGATGGGCAAGCTCGCGGATTTTCATAGTGACCTCAATGCGCACCTGCTCGTGGCAGGCAGTGTCAGTGTCCGGCAATCGCCGGCGGCAGCCGTTGTAGGGCTTACTCTTCAGACTAGCTTTAACGCCGAAGGTTTAAAGTCCCTTCGTCGTCTTATGGTGAACGTTGCCTTGGTGCTTCGGGCGTTCACGCTCATTTGTGGCGGGGGGATTGGGTGTATATCCGTTTCTTCGGTGATGGCTGCTGGCGGTTTCGCTCTTACAGCGAGTCACTTGGAAAAGCCCCAAGTAACCAAGGGCTCTTGCCACTTTCGTTCGGTGCCTCGCCTAGGCTCGGCATGCCCTCGCTCCGGTCCTGCTCCGTGGGCCCGCCGCCATCGGCCATCCATGGCCGGGGGCGGCTAACCCGGCATCCATGCCGGGTTGCCCACTGCGCAGAACCTCCACTCGGCCTCTCGAGGCGGCGGTGCATCAAGATCAAAAGCTGCAGGCGAGCTAACGCTCGGCCTGTTGAGTGGTGAGGGGCGTGCGTACACCGCCTCCCCCCTGTAGGAGCTGTCGAGTGAAACGAGGCTGCGATCTTTTGATCTTGCTGTGGCTGTGGCTGTGGCTGTGGCTGTGGCTTTTGATTTTGATTTTGATTTTGATCTGTTGCCCCTTTCCCAGAGGCCGAACGCAGGCGTTGCGCAGGGGGCACCGCGGCAAGGATGCCGCGGTAGCCGCCCCCGGCCATGGATGGCCGATGGCGGCGGGCCCCCGGAGCAATGCCGGAGTGAGGGCATGCCGAGCCTAGGCGAGGCACCGAATGGAGGGGCAAAGCCTTTTGCTTACTTTTCGGCGTTTGGAAAAGTGAGTCGCTGTAAAAGCGAAACCGTAATCAGCCATCACCGCAGAACCGGATATGTACCCCACCAATCCCAATCCCAATAGCATTCCCTTCGCCGTCCGCTTGTAAGAACCGCTTTACAGCGGCACTCTCTAACCCAAGAGCATGGACACCAAGTCACCCGGATTTTCGCTGGAGAACTGCTGATGACCGATATTGATGCACGCTTGCGCGAGGACGTTCACCTGTTGGGTGAGCTGCTGGGCAACACCATTCGTGAACAGTACGGGGACGGTTTTCTCGACAAGATCGAGCAGATCCGCAAAGGCGCCAAGGCCGACCGTCGCGGTTCAATGGACGCTGAACTGAGCGCCAGCCTCAACCAATTGAGCGAAGAAGAGTTGCTGCCGGTGGCGCGGGCGTTCAACCAGTTTCTCAACCTGGCCAATATCGCCGAGCAATATCAGCTGATTCACCGACGCGAAGAGTCACAGCCTGCGTCGTTCGAAGCGCGGGTACTGCCGGAACTGCTCGCCCGCCTGCTTGCCGAAGGTCATGGCGCCGAATCCCTGGCCCGGCAACTGGGGCGGCTGGAGATCGAACTGGTCCTCACCGCGCACCCGACCGAAGTGGCGCGCCGCACGCTGATCCAGAAATACGATGCGATTGCCGCGCAACTGGCCGCCCAGGACCATCGCGACCTGACCACTGCCGAACGCGAGCAGATCCACACGAAGTTGCAGCGCCTGATCGCCGAAGCCTGGCACACCGAAGAAATCCGCCGCACCCGCCCAACCCCGGTGGATGAAGCCAAGTGGGGCTTCGCAGTGATCGAACATTCGCTGTGGCAGGCGATCCCCAACTATTTGCGCAAGGCCGATAAAGCCCTGCATGACGCTACTGGCCTGCACCTCCCACTGGAGGCAGCGCCGATTCGCTTTGCCTCGTGGATGGGCGGTGACCGGGACGGCAACCCCAACGTGACTGCCGCCGTGACCCGTGAAGTCTTGCTGCTGGCGCGGTGGATGGCAGCGGACTTGTACCTGCGCGATGTCGATCACCTGGCGGCCGAGTTGTCGATGCAGCAGGCCAGCGACGACTTGAAGGCCAAGGCCGGGGACAGCGCCGAACCTTACCGCGCGGTGCTTAAACAGCTGCGTGAACGCCTGCGCGCGACGCGTAACTGGGCTCACGCCTCCTTGACGAAGACCACGCCGGCACCCGCCGACGTGTTGCAAAACAACCGCGAGCTGCTTGACCCGCTGGAGCTGTGCTACCACTCGCTGCATGAGTGCGGCATGGGCGTGATCGCTGATGGGCCGCTGCTCGATTGCCTGCGTCGGGCGGTGACGTTCGGGCTGTTCCTGGTGCGTCTCGATGTGCGTCAAGACTCGACGCGGCATACCGCGGCCATGACCGAGATCACCGACTACCTGGGCCTTGGGCGGTACGAGGACTGGAGCGAGGAAGAGCGCATCGCTTTCCTGATGCGCGAACTGAATAACCGTCGGCCATTACTGCCGGCGTACTTCAAGCCATCGGCCGACACCGCCGAAGTGTTGGCGACCTGCCGGGAAATCGCTGCCGCACCGGGCGCATCGCTCGGTTCCTATGTGATCTCCATGGCCGGCGCCGCTTCCGACGTGCTGGCCGTGCAACTGCTGCTCAAAGAGTCAGGCGTGTTGCGGCCGATGCGCGTGGTGCCGCTGTTCGAAACCCTTGCCGACCTCGATAACGCCGGCCCGGTGATTGAAAAACTGTTGCTGCTGCCCGGTTATCGCGCGCGCTTGCAAGGGCCGCAGGAAGTGATGATTGGCTACTCCGACTCGGCCAAGGACGCCGGCACGACGGCAGCGGCCTGGGCGCAGTATCGGGCGCAGGAGCGCTTGGTCGACATCTGTCGCGAGCAGCAAGTGGAACTGCTGTTGTTCCACGGTCGTGGTGGCACCGTGGGGCGCGGCGGCGGCCCGGCACACGCAGCGATTCTGTCGCAGCCGCCGGGTTCGGTGGCGGGGCGTTTCCGTACAACCGAGCAGGGGGAAATGATTCGTTTCAAATTTGGCCTACCAGACATCGCCGAGCAGAACCTCAATCTGTACCTGGCGGCGGTACTGGAAGCGACCTTGCTGCCGCCGCCACCACCGGAGCCAGCCTGGCGCAATCTGATGGACGAATTGGCCGCCGACGGTGTCAGCGCTTATCGCGCCGTCGTGCGGGAAAATCCGCAGTTCGTTGAGTATTTCCGCCAGTCCACCCCAGAGCAGGAACTGGGACGCTTGCCGCTGGGCAGTCGTCCGGCCAAGCGCCGCGCGGGCGGGATTGAAAGCCTGCGGGCGATCCCGTGGATCTTCGGCTGGACCCAGACGCGGCTGATGTTGCCGGCGTGGCTCGGCTGGGAAGCGGCGTTGAGCAAGGCGCTGGAGCGCGGCGAAGGTGAGCTGCTGGGGCAGATGCGCGAACAGTGGCCGTTCTTCCGCACGCGCATCGATATGCTGGAAATGGTATTGGCCAAGGCCGATGCTGATATCGCCCGGTCTTACGATGAGCGCTTGGTCGAGCCGGAACTGCTCCCTTTAGGTGCGCATTTACGCGACCTATTGTCGCAGGCCTGCTCGGTGGTCCTGGGGTTGACCGGTCAGTCGCAGCTACTGGCACATAGCCCAGCCACACTTGAATTCATCCGCTTGCGCAACACTTACCTCGACCCTCTTCATCTATTGCAGGCTGAGTTGTTGGCGCGTTCGCGACAACAGGAAGTGGCACAGGGTAGCCCGGTAGAACAGGCGCTGCTGGTGTCTGTGGCGGGGATTGCCGCTGGTTTGCGTAATACCGGCTAAGGTTTTTGTCGTGGGACAAGGTACTCGACGCGAGCGTCGGGTGCCTGTGGGCTAGGGGGTTGAAAAGTGCTGCCAGGCGACAGTTAGTGATGGGGTTGCGACTAGGGTTACCCCGACGAAAGGCCACATCAGGCGCGGGTTTCTCCGACTTTCGGCGGCTTGTGTGCGTAGGATCTGCTGTGTATCTTGAGCAGCCTTTGGCCGTTTGGGCGGTCACGACCCGTATTTTGAGATTGGCCCCACGAGGCGAATCTGACGTTATCTATATAAAAAATTGAGGAGCACATCGATGCGCGTCATTCTGCTGGGAGCTCCCGGGGCCGGTAAAGGTACTCAGGCTAAGTTCATCACCGAAAAATTCGGCATTCCGCAAATCTCCACCGGCGACATGCTGCGTGCAGCGGTCAAGGCCGGCACCGAGCTGGGCCTGATCGCCAAGAGCGTCATGGACAGCGGTGGTCTGGTTTCCGATGACCTGATCATCAATCTGGTCAAGGAGCGCATCAGCCAGGCCGATTGCGCCAACGGTTTCCTGTTCGACGGTTTCCCGCGCACCATTCCTCAGGCTGAAGCCCTGGTGAAAGCCGGCGTGGAACTGGATCACGTGGTCGAAATCGCCGTCGACGACGAAGAAATCGTTCAGCGTATCGCCGGTCGCCGCGTTCACGAGGCCAGCGGCCGCGTGTACCACACCGTCTACAACCCGCCGAAAATCGCCGGCAAAGATGACATCACCGGTGAAGCACTGGTGCAGCGCAAGGACGACACCGAAGAAACCGTGCGTCATCGCCTGTCGGTCTACCATTCCCAGACCAAGCCACTGGTAGCGTTTTACCAGAACCTGGCCGCCGATCAGGGCAAGCCGAAGTACAGCCATATCGAAGGCGTCGGCTCGGTCGAAGCGATCACCGGCAAGGTGCTTGAAGCGCTGAGCTGAAAAGTCTGAATCGCTTCATCTTCTACGGCCCGCTTGCGGGCCGTAGTTGTTTATACTGGCGCACTTTTTCTGACCTCTCTTACGGAAACATCGATGAGCACCTTGCTGGCCCTGGACACCGCGACTGAAGCTTGCTCCGTTGCCTTGCTGCATGACGGTAAAGTCACGAGCCATTACGAGGTGATCCCGCGCCTGCATGCACAGAAGCTGCTGCCGATGATTCAGCAACTGCTGGCGGATGCCGGGACCACCCTGCAAGCGGTCGATGCAATCGCTTTCGGCCGTGGTCCGGGCGCGTTCACCGGCGTGCGGATCGCCGTCGGCGTGGTGCAGGGGCTGGCGTTTGCGCTGGATCGTCCGGTGTTGCCAGTATCGAACCTGGCCGTGCTGGCGCAGCGGGCCTATCGCGAACACGGCGTGAGCCAGGTGGCGGCCGCCATCGATGCGCGCATGGACGAAGTGTATTGGGGTTGCTACCGCGAAACAGCGGGGGAGATGCGGCTGGTCGGCAATGAAGCGGTATTGCCGCCAGAAGTGGCTGCGTTGCCGGCTGACGCCAGTGGTGAGTGGTTTGGCGCCGGCACTGGCTGGGGGTATGCCGAGCGAATCGCCGTCAACCTGACCGGGCAGGATGCGGGCATGCTGCCTCACGCTGAAGACCTGCTGACCCTGGCGCGTTTTGCCTGGGCGCGTGGCGAGGCGATCGTGGCTGATGAGGCTCAGCCGGTGTACCTGCGCGATAAGGTTGCGACCCCTAAAGCGCGTTAAATTCCAAGACCGAGTTGGTCCTATCGCGAGCAAGCTCGCTCCCACAGGGTTTACGCTAACCCCTGTGGGAGCGAGCTTGCTCCGGGCGGCGATCCGACGATGGCGGACTGCGCAACGCAGCCAATCGTCGTTTTATATCCCCAGCTTTTAAACCTTTTCCATTTTCTGTGTTCTAGTTATCACTCGGCGGTTTGCGAAGTGGGTTGTGCGCCACTAAACTGCCATCATTGATACCGGACATGTACTCATGCGTATAGACGGCGTTCCCTCTCAGTCCTACCCCATCAAACGCAAGCCTCGCAAAGGCCCTGTGGCGGATGACGACTACGTCGATATCGACGGCGAGCTGGAAATTCCGTCCGAAGAGCAAATGGCTGCCCGCGCTGCCAAGGCCTCTGCGCAACGCTTGAGTAATCTCCCCGCCCGTCAACAAGACATGCTTTATCACCGTGCCATGAGCAGCAGCGTCGCGAAGGCCCTGGCCAGCTACCTGAGCACCGCCGGTTTTGTCGATTGGGATTCGGATGTGCTGGGCCTCGACCTGTACATCTGATGCGGCTGCCTTACTTCCTTGGCTGTCCATCCTGGAGTGAAAACGCCTGGCGCGATTATCTTTATCCGCCGGACGCCAAACCCGCCGAATTTCTGAATCTCTATTCCCAAGTGTTCAACGCCGTGGAAGGCAATACGACCTTCTACGCGAGCCCGGCTGCGACCACCGTGCAGCGTTGGGCCGAAACCATGCCCGAACACTTTCGCTTCACCGCCAAGTTCCCCGGCGACATCAGCCACAGCGGCGACCTGCGCGAACAATTGACCGCTGCCGAAACCTTCCTGCAGTTGCTCAGCCCCCTCGGCGAACGGGTTTCACCGCTGTGGCTGCAACTGTCCAAAAGCTTTACGCCGCAGCGGCTGTCGGAGCTTGCCGGTTTTATTGATGCGGTGGACCGGCCTCTGGCGGTTGAAGTGCGGCATGACGAATTCTTCGCCAAGGGCGATGCCGAGCGAATGCTCAATCGCCTGCTGCTGGATCGCGGTGTCGAGCGTATCTGCCTCGATCCCCGCGCGCTGTTCAGCTGCACATCGACCGATCCCTCGGTCCTTCACGCCCAATCGAAAAAGCCCAGGGTGCCGCCCCGTCCGGCAGCCTTCACGCAATGTCCGCAGGTACGCTTCATCGGCCATCCGCAGCTTGAGGCCAACGACCCGTTCCTCGTGCCGTGGGTCGAGAAAGTCGCCGCGTGGATCGAAGAGGGTCGTACGCCCTATATCTTCCTGCACACCGCCGACAACCTGCTGGCCGCCAAACTGGCGCAACGTTTCCACGCAAAACTGATGCTGCGTTTGCCTGGCCTGCCGCCGCTGCCTGAGCTATACAGAGAGCCCGCTGCCGAGCAACTTGGCCTGCTCTGAAGCGGATTTCTTGTCTTTTTCAGGAGCCTGCCAATGGATGCGCAAACCCTTCGATCCCAAGCGTTCAAAGTACTGCACGAACGCGCGGGGGCTTTTGTCATTCCCAACCCTTGGGACGCCGGCTCGGCGAAAATACTCGCCAGTCTTGGTTTCGAAGCGCTGGCGACCACCAGTGCCGGATACGCCTTTTCCAACGCCCGCCCCGATGGCGCGCTGACGCTGGACGACACCCTGGCAAACGTTCGGGCGATTGTTGCGGCAACTGATCTGCCAGTCGCCGTCGACCTGGAAAACGGCTTCGCTGACGATCCAGCCGAATGCGCACAGAGTATTTCGCGTGCGGCAGAGGCCGGTGCGGTCGGCGGTTCGATCGAAGATGCCACGGGCCGGGAAGAAACGCCGATCTACTGCTTCGAGCATGCTGTCGCGCGCATTGAGGCTGCCGTGGCAGCGGCTCGCAGCTTGCCGTTCCCCTTTGTACTGACGGCCCGGGCCGAAAACTTTCTGCACGGCAATCCTGATCTCGCCGATACCATTCGCCGCTTGCAGGCGTTTGCCGAGGCGGGTGCCGACGTGCTTTATGCGCCAGGTCTGCGCAGTGCTGAAGATGTGTTGGCGGTGGTCCGCGCCGTGGCGCCGAAACCGGTCAATGTGTTGATGTCTGGCGGACTGAAATTGACGGTCGAGCAGTTGAGCGAAATGGGCGTCAAACGTATCAGTGTCGGTTCGGCTCTGGCCCTGGCAGCGTATGGCGAGTTCTTCCGCGCTGCCGAAGAGATCAAGACGTCGGGCACGTTCGGCTTCACATCGCGATCCATGCCGTACGCCCAGGCCAATCAATTGTTCAAAGGCTGACGATGCGGTTTCGGTGGTGGCTGCTGTTGATGCTGTTGATCGTCGGCACGGCGGCGATGAGCGTCTGGCGTGGCTGGATCTCATTGCCGCCGCAGTGGAATCCCTGGGCGCCACTGGACGTGAAAGCTGCGCCCAATTTTCTGACCCGCTACAAACTGATGCGCCTGAGCGATGATCCGCAGTTGTGCGATCAAGCCCTGAGCAGCTCTGGATTGCGCGTAACCCATAAGGCCGACAGCCCCGACGCGACATGCCCGTTGATCAATACCTTGCGTGTACAAGGCGGCGAGGTGGCGCTGAGCAGCAGTTTCCTCGCCAGTTGCCGCCTGGCGGTGTCGTTCGCCCTGTTTGAACACCACGCCCTGCAACCCGCGGCACAGGCGGTCTACGGTCAAGCGGTAACGCGCGTCGACCATCTCGGCAGCTTTGCCTGTCGCAACGTCTACAGCCGCGAAAATGGCCGACGCAGCCAGCATGCCAGCGCCAATGCGCTGGATATCGCCGGCTTTCGCTTGGCCGATGGCCGATCCATCAACGTGCTCAAGGATTGGCCGAAGGATAATCAGGACGCACGGTTTTTACGTCAGGTCCGCGATAGCGCTTGCGACATGTTCAGTGTGGTCTTGAGTCCGGATTACAACGCCGCCCATCGCAATCACTTTCATGTGGATGTCGGGCCGTGGTGGGTGTGTCGCTGAGGGCTTGTTATTGAAAGTCAGGCGGCGATGCGCAGGTTTTGCAGGACGATCGGGCGAGCCCAGCCGTTATCGAAATCGAGTTGTTTCTGTTGCTCCACCAGCTCTTCGGGCGAGAACGGCGGGAATGGCTTGTCCAGCAGATCGAGTTCGAATTCGGCGATCGGCAGGTGCAGCGGACGCGGTTGTGGCGCGGCGCCAGACGCTGGCAGTGGTTGACCGGCCGTGAGCACGATCGGGCGGACCCAGCGGCTTTCGAAGTCCTGCTGCTTCTGTTGAGCGACGATTTCTTGTGCCGGGAACGGCGGGAAAGGTTTGTCGGCCAGGTCCATTTCGAACTCGGCAATCGGCAGGAACAGTGGCTCGGGAGGGCGGACCTCGGTTTCTTTCACATCGCATTCGCGCTGGGAAATGATGTGAGCCAGCAGTTCGCTGCCAACGGTGGGTTCGACCGGGCTGTCGAGATCGACCGGTGGAAAGTTGAGAGAAGCCGGTACGACATCGCCCGACTGATCGGCCAGGGCCTGGGCAAAGAAATCCTGCCAGAGGTGACTGACGCTGCTCAGTGCTTGGGAGTTTCGTAGACCAAAATCGCCGTGGGGCGAGATGTAGTCTATCGATGTGCGTTGAATGTCTGACATTTCTCTCGGTCGACGCTCAGCTCTGGCAAAATGCTCGATAGTTTTGTTATCGGCCGTTTTTGCCGATCATTAATTTTTTGAGCGTGTTTTCCCATGATTGAGCAACCTGCGGCCTGCCGCATCCATGTCGAGGCCTTGGCCGCGACTTTTCAGCCACAGGCCGAACAATGGGCCGAGCGCCTGGGTTTGCCGATGCAGGTGGATGACGGTGAGTTCGCCTTGCAGGTCGGCGACCAGGGTTTGCAGCTGCAGCAACTGGGCCCGGACGCGCCGGGGCCGGTGCGGGTGGACTTTGTCGAGGGCGGTGCGGCCCATCGCCGCTTGTACGGCGGCGGTAGCGGCCAGATGATCGCCAAGGCTGTCGGGGTGGCCCAAGGCGTGCGTCCGCGCGTGCTGGATGCCACGGCGGGGCTGGGCAAAGATGCGTTCGTGCTGGCGAGCCTGGGCTGCGAGATGAGCCTGATCGAGCGTCAGCCACTGATTGGTGCGTTGCTTGAAGATGGCTTGGCACGCGGCGCGGAAGACTTTGAGGTGGCACCGATCGTGGCGCGGATGCGTTTGCTCAAGGGCAATTCGATCGAGGTGATGCGCAATTGGGAAGGCGAGCCGCCGCAGGTGATCTACCTCGACCCGATGTTTCCCCATCGTGAGAAAACGGCCCTGGTGAAGAAGGAAATGCGCCTGTTCCGGCCGCTGGTGGGCGATGACCCGGATGCGCCTGCACTGCTCGAAGCCGCGTTGGCGTTGGCCAGCCACCGGGTGGTGGTCAAGCGCCCGCGCAAGGCGCCGTGCATCGAAGGGCCGAAGCCGAGTCATGCGCTGGACGGTAAATCCAGCCGGTATGACATTTATCCGAAGAAAGCGCTGAAACCTTAAGACCGAGTCGCCCCTATCGCGAGCAAGCTCGCTCCCACAGGGGATCTACGGTGTTGCAGAGATCCAGTGTGGGAGCGAGCCTGCTCGCGATGGCGTCAGCTCAGACGACCAATATCTATCAGGCTGTCGCTGGTCGATACGCCCGCATAAACAACTCCACCACTTCCTGCACATGGCTCTCGGCCGCGTCCCCGGTCAGCGGCTCGCCACAGCCATAAAGCAGCCTGAAGTTCCCCGCACCCTTGAGCAGGCAGAAGAAATGCTCGGCCGCATTGCGCGGTTTGTCGATGCTCAACGCGCCGCTCTGATCAACCTTGGTCAGCAACCGCTCCATGCCATGCAGCATGCGTTCAGGCCCGGCCTCGAAGAAGATGAGCGAGAGTTTCGGGTCCTGGCTGCCCAGCGTCATCATCAGTCGATGCAGGTTGACCGATTCGTCGCTGTTGATCAGCTGATGAAAACCGCGCGCTATGTTCAACAGCACCGTTTCTACGGCAGTGCCGTCCGGCAATTCGAAAAACAGCGTCGGCAATTGCTCTTCGCACTTGGCCATTACGGCGGCGGAGAACAGCGTCTCCTTGTCGTTGAAATGGCTGTAGACCGTCAACTTCGACACACCGGCCTCGGCCGCGACGGCGTCCATGCTGGTATTCGCATAACCTTTGCTCAGAAACAGAATTTTCGCCGCATCGAGGATCGCCTGGCGCTTGGCCAGATCCTTGGGGCGGCCTGGGCCGTTGGGTACTGAAAGATTGTTAGGCATATGCGCTTTTATTACTGGACTGGTGAGTTTGCTATTAATAACATACCGCTCAGTATAATTATTCCAAGCATCATTAGCGAAAGGTCCTTCACCATGTTCCGCTATGCCTTGCCCCTCGCGTTGCCGGTCAGTCTGGCGTTTTTATTGTCTGCGTGTGGTCACGAAGAGGCGCCTCAAGTCACCGTTCGCCCGGCCATGGTCGTGCAGCCAGAGCCGTCGTCCCAGGCGATGGAAAGTTTCCCCGGTGAAGTCCGCGCACGGTATGAGCCGGAGTTGGCGTTTCGCATTGGCGGTAAAGTCAGTCGACGACTGGTCGAGGAAGGGCAGCGGGTCAAGGCCGATCAACCTCTGGCGGAACTCGATCCTCAAGACGTGCGCCTGCAACTGGAAGCCACCCGCGCCCAGGTCGCTGCTGCCGAGGCCAATCTGAGCCTGGTGCGCGCCGAACGTGATCGCTACAAGACCCTGATGGACCGTCAGATGGTCAGCCGTTCGCAGTACGACAATTCCGAAAACCTTTACCGATCCGGTGAAGCACGCCTCAAGCAAATCAAAGCCGAATTCAACGTATCGACCAATCAGGCCAGTTACGCCGTGCTGCGTGCGCCTCAGGATGGGGTTGTGGCTAAACGAGCGGTTGAAGTCGGGCAAGTGGTGGCGGCGGGGCAAACCGTATTTACCCTCGCCACCGATGGCGAACGTGAAGTATTGATCAGCTTGCCGGAGCAAAGCTTTGGCCGCTTCAAGGTTGGTCAGCCAGTGTCAGTGGAACTCTGGACCCAACCCGACCAACGTTTCGCCGGGCGCATCCGCGAGCTGTCGCCCGCTGCCGATCCAAAATCGCGCACCTTTGCCGCCCGCATCGCCTTCACTGCCGGCAAGGTCCCCGCTGAGCTCGGCCAGAGTGCCCGGGTGTTCGTTCAGACCTCCGATGTGGTGCCGCTGTCGGTGCCGCTTTCCGCACTGACCGCAGAAAACGGCGCGACCTACGTCTGGGTCGTCAACGCCAACAACACCCTGAAGAAAACCCCGGTACGGGTAGGAGCCTTCGGCGAGAAAACCGTACCGGTGCTCGAAGGCCTGAATGCCAGCGACTGGGTGGTGGCCGCTGGCGTCCATGTGCTGCTTGAAGGGCAACAGGTGCGTCCGGTGGATCGCTCCAACCGCGTGGTCAATCTGGCGGGCAAGGAGTAATCCCCGATGGGTTTCAATCTTTCCGAATGGGCGCTGCGTAATCGCCAGATCGTACTGTTCCTGATGCTCTTGCTGGCAGTTGTCGGCGCACTGTCCTACACCAAACTCGGCCAAAGTGAAGACCCGCCGTTCACCTTCAAGGCCATGGTGATTCGGACCAACTGGCCGGGGGCCACGGCGCAGGAAGTGTCGCGCCAGGTCACCGAGCGCATTGAAAAGAAGCTGATGGAAACCGGCGAGTACGAACGCATTGTGTCGTTCTCCCGTCCGGGCGAATCCCAAGTGACGTTCGTCGCCCGTGATTCCATGCACTCGGTGGAAATCCCGGACCTCTGGTATCAGGTTCGCAAGAAGATCGGCGACATTCGTCAGACCCTGCCACCGGGCATCCAGGGGCCATTCTTCAATGATGAGTTCGGCACAACGTTTGGCAATATCTATGCGCTGACAGGCGAAGGTTTTGATTACGCGGTGCTCAAGGACTACGCCGACCGCGTGCAGATTCAACTGCAACGGGTCAAGGATGTGGGCAAGGTTGATCTGCTCGGACTACAGGACGAGAAGATCTGGATCGAACTCTCCAACGTCAAACTCGCCACCCTCGGCCTGCCTTTGTCGGCGGTGCAGCAAGCCCTTGAAGAGCAAAACGCAGTGTCCACCGCCGGGTTCTTTGAAACCAGCAGTGAACGCTTGCAGCTACGCGTCTCGGGGAATTTTCAGACGGTCGAAGAGATCAAGAGCTTCCCGATCCGCGTCGGTGATCGTACGTTCCGCATCGCCGATGTGGCGGATGTGCGTCGGGGTTTCAACGATCCGCCGGCGCCGAGCATGCGCTTCATGGCGGAAAACGCCATCGGTCTGGCCGTGGCCATGAAGGAGGGTGGCGACATTCTGGTGCTGGGCAAGGCGTTGGAAATCGAGTTCGACCGGATCCAGAAAAATCTCCCTGTCGGTATGCAGCTGCGCAAGGTCTCCGACCAGCCCGCCGCCGTGAAAAGCAGTGTCGGTGAATTTGTTCAGGTGCTGGTGGAAGCGCTGGCAATCGTCCTGCTGGTGAGCTTCTTCTCCCTTGGTGTGCGCACCGGCATGGTGGTCGCACTGGCGATTCCTTTGGTATTGGCGATGACATTCGCCTGCATGTATTACCTGGGAATTGGCCTGCACAAGATCTCTCTCGGGGCATTGGTACTGGCGCTGGGTTTGTTGGTGGACGACGCGATCATCGCCGTGGAAATGATGGCGATCAAAATGGAGCAGGGCTTCGACCGGGTCAAGGCGGCCAGTTACGCCTGGACCAGCACCGCATTCCCGATGCTCACCGGTACGCTGATCACCGCTGCCGGCTTCCTGCCGATTGCCACTGCGCAATCGGGTACCGGCGAATACACCCGTTCGATCTTCCAGGTGGTGACCATCGCGTTGCTGGCCTCGTGGGTTGCCGCCGTTGTGTTTGTGCCTTATCTGGGGGAAAAACTCCTACCGGATCTGGCGAAGATTCATGCAGCCAAACATGGCACCGGCGACGGCCAGCCCGACCCTTACGGCACGCCGTTCTATCAGCGCGTCAGACGCCTGGTGGAGTGGTGCGTACGGCGGCGCAAGACGGTCATTGTCCTGACGGTCGTGTTGTTTATCGGTTCTGTCATCCTGTTTCGCTTCGTGCCGCAACAGTTCTTCCCGGCATCGGGTCGCCTGGAGTTGATGGTCGATCTGAAACTGGCGGAAGGCGCCTCGTTGAGCAACACCCGCGATGAGGTCAAACGCCTCGAAGCACTGCTCAAGGATCACGCCGGTATCGACAACTATGTCGCTTATGTGGGCACCGGTTCGCCACGTTTTTACCTGCCGCTGGATCAACAACTTCCTGCAGCGAGCTTCGCGCAGTTTGTCGTCCTGGCCAAAACCATTGAGGAGCGCGAAACCCTGCGCACCTGGCTGATCGAAGCCCTCAAGGAACAATTCCCGGCCCTGCGCGCGCGGGTGACACGTCTGGAGAACGGGCCGCCGGTTGGTTATCCGGTGCAGTTCCGGGTCACCGGTGAGCACATCGAGGAAGTCCGCGCGCTGGCCCGTAAAGTCGCGGCCAAGGTTCGCGAGAACCCGCACGTGGTCAACGTCCATCTGGATTGGGAAGAACCGAGCAAAGTCGTTTATCTGAACATTGATCAGGACCGCGCCCGGGCGCTTGGCGTGAGCACTGCGAACCTGTCGACGTTTCTGCGAAGCTCTCTGACCGGTTCCAGCGTCAGCCAGTACCGTGAAGACAACGAATTGATCGAGATCCTGTTGCGCGGCACGTTGCATGAACGCACCGAACTGTCATTGCTGCCAAGCCTGGCGGTGCCGACCGACAATGGTCGCAGCGTAGCGTTGTCGCAAATTGCGACCCTGGAATACGGCTTCGAAGAAGGCGTCATCTGGCACCGCAACCGCTTGCCGAACGTGACGGTGCGTGCCGACATTTACGGCAAGGAACAACCGGCGACGCTGGTGAAGCAGATCATGCCGACCCTCGATCCGATTCGCGCCGAACTGCCGGACGGCTACTTGCTGGAAGTCGGCGGCACGGTGGAGGACTCGGCTCGCGGGCAGAATTCGGTGAAGGCCGGTGTGCCGCTTTTCATCGTGGTGGTGCTGACGTTACTGATGCTGCAACTGCGCAGTTTCTCACGCACGGTCATGGTGTTTCTGACGGCGCCTTTGGGTTTGATCGGTGTGACTTTGTTCCTGATGGTGTTCCGTCAGCCGTTCGGTTTCGTCGCCATGCTCGGCACCATCGCGCTGTCCGGGATGATCATGCGTAACTCGGTGATTCTGGTGGACCAGATCGAGCAGGACATTGCTTCCGGGCTCAAGCCTTGGCAGGCGATTATTGAAGCCACGGTGCGGCGTTTCCGGCCGATTGTGTTGACTGCACTCGCGGCGGTGCTGGCGATGATTCCGCTGTCGCGTAGCGTGTTTTTCGGTCCGATGGCGGTGGCGATCATGGGCGGGTTGATTGTGGCGACGGCGCTGACATTGCTGTTTCTGCCGGCGCTGTATGCGGCGTGGTTCCGGATCAAGAAAGACCCGGTCTAACGTCCTACGTGTATTTCAGATCCCTCTGATATTGAGTCAGAGGGGTCGGAATGCTGTACTCAAAACTCAGTTTTACGAGTTTTTGAGACAGCAATAATGAAGAAACCGCCCATTTTGAGGGGAAGGACCGACCCGGTATTCGACCTGCTGGGGAAGTCACCCCACAAGGAACGCCTCTCGGACTACCTTGCCCTGCTCAAGCCGCTGGACGATCAGGGGCGTTATCTGCCTTTTGATGAGTTGCGCTACCGCTGGGCGTCGGGGCTGGATTCGAATCTGTGCTGGGCGCTGGTGAAGAAAGCCCGGACTGCGCAGTACTCAAGTCTTTTGCCGCTGGGCGAGCCGCTTCAATGGGGCAAATTCATGCTCACGCCGTTGGCGCAGAAAGCTATTTCCGCCGTCGATCGGCAAGCCACAACGGCCGCGCTGGAGTACATGAGCAGTCAGATTGGCGAGCATGCGCACTTCAGCTATCTGCTCAACGATTTGATCGAAGACGAAGCCATCAGCAGCAGCCAGCTCGAGGGCGCGGCGACCACCACGCGGGTCGCCAAGGACATGCTCAAGCGCAATCGCCTGCCGCGCACGCCGGATGAGCGAATGGTGATCGGCAACTTCAAGATGATGAATTTCGCCTGGGAAAAGCGTCATGACGCCCTGAGTGTCGAACTGATTTCAGCCATGCACCGGGTGGGTGTCGAGGGTATTGATGACACGCAATATTCGCCGGGGGCGTTCAGGGGCAACGATGATGTAGTGGTGCAGGACGGCGAGGGCAATACCGTGCATACACCGCCGCCGGCAGCAGGGCTAGTGTCACGATTGCGGGTGCTGTCGACGTGGATCAACCAGCCCCACAACGATCCCGATCAAGTGGATTACCTTCATCCACTGACCAAAGGCATCGCACTGCATTTTGCACTGGGCTATGAGCATCCTTTCCGCGACGGCAACGGCCGGGTGGCGCGGGCGCTGTTTTATTGGTTCATGTTCAAGAATGACTACTCAGCCTTTCGCTACATTGCGATCAGTATTTTGCTTCGTAGTGCGCCGGTGAAATACGGACGGTCTTATCTGAACACTGAGGCTGATGACTTGGACCTGACCTATTTCATCGACTTTCAATGCTCGGTGATCCTGCGGGCTGTCAGCGGTTTTACCGATGCTTATCGGAAAAGTCTGGCGTATACCGAAAGCTTTGATCGCTGGTTGTTGGAGTCCGGCTTTTTTGACCGATTGACCGAGAAGCAGCGAGCCGTATTCCAAGTGGCCAAGAGCGGGATGGCCAAGGAATTTACGGCGGTCAATGTGAAGGAGAATCTGGACTGTTCTTACAACACCGCGTCGGCAACTCTGAACGGGCTGGTCGAATTGAATGTGTTCGAGAAAAGGAAGATCGGTCGCGAGTGGGTGTTCTTTCTGCGGGCTGCATCGACTGCTTGACCTATGTGGGAGCGAGCTTGCTCGCGATGGCGGTGTATCAGCCACAGTTAATGTCGACTGACACGGCCTCATCGCGAGCAAGCTCGCTCCCACAAGGTCGGTGTTAAGGCTTAGAGCGTACCGAAGACTTTCTTCGCCAAACTGGTCGCTGCCGCTGCAGGATTCTGGCGAATGGTTTCTTCCTGTTTACCAATCATCTCGAACAGACCGTTCAGCGCCTGCTCGGTCACGTAGCTTTCGATGTTGGCGCTCTTCGCATCCACCACACCCATCGTCGCGGCTTGCCCGGCGAACGAGTTGTACTGCTTGGCCAGGCCCACCTGGTCGGTGGCTTGCTTGACGATCGGCAGGAACTTGACGCGGATCTGTTCGCGGCTGGTTTTGCTCAGGTACTGAGTGGCCGAGTCCTTGCCGCCGCTGAGAATGCCCTTGGCATCCTCCACGCTCATCTTCTTCACTGCGTCCACCAGTATCGGCTGGGCTTGCGTTACGGCGGTTTCAGCCGCTTTGTTCATGCTGGTTTCCAGCTGATCGACCTGGTCACCCATGCCGAACTGTTTCATCTTGCTGGCGACTTTGCCCAGTTTGCCCGGCAATTCGATTTTCACATCCGGGTTGTTGCTGAAGCCGCCCGGCGTGCCGAGTTGTTTCACGGCCAGTTGCGCGCCTTGGGTCAGCGCATCCTTGAGACCGCCAGTGGCGTCGTTTTGCGACAGGTCGTTGAGCGACAGCGCCAGGGCGCTGGCGGAGATCATCAAGCCAGCGCACAGGCCGGCGAAGCGAAGGGTAGGGCGGAACATGGCAGCTTCCTTTGTTCAAAAATTGAGAGTTAGCGAGCGGCGTCTACGCGGATTTTCAGTGGTTGCGGATCGCTTCCATCCAGCTGCACGGCGTGATGTTCGGTGGTGATGAACATCAGTTCGCCATTCACTTCGATACGGGCGCTGACCGAGTAACGATGACCCGGTTTCACCTGCGCTGGATCGTAACTCAGATGAAACGGCAGCGGCACCTGGCCTTTGACCGGGCCTTTTTACTCGTCAAGGATCACTGCGGGCGCGTCGGCCAGGGAAACGTCCTGCAAGCTGACGCTTAAGGTGGCGCTCGGCGGGAGGGCAATGCGTTGCAGGTAGAACACTTCGCCATCAAGGCTGGTTTTGGCGGCAGGTTGCATCGACTGACAGGCGCCCAACAGAGTGGTCATGGCCAATAGAGAGAGTTTTTTCATCGGAGATCTCCGTATCGAAGGCGCCAGAAGTAGCCTGGCGCCCGTAGGAACTTAGTCGGTTAGAGTTGGAACTGCGACCTGATCCGCCGCATCTTCACTGCGATGCAACGCGACCTGCCGGATCGACAAGCGAATCTCCGCCGGCAACACCCGCTTGGCCGCGCCTTCGGCCAGTTCGCCGAGCAGTGCGTGATAGCTCAGCTTGCCGCCCTCGTCGCGCTTGAGCACGTCGAGGTCCAGCATGGTCTGGATGAAGTGGCGGAACAGGCTCTTGTCGAAGAACTCCGGGGCGTTGAGGCCATGGAGGATCGACAGGCGCTGGGCCATGACCGTGCACAGGTCTTCCAGCTCTTCGGCGCTGATGCTGTTCTGACCGCTGTTGAGCAGCAGCGAGACCGTCATGTAGAAGCGCTGCAAGGTCTGGGCGATGCTTTTCGACAGCAGGGTCAGCAGCACGAAATGCCGCGAGCTCGGCGCCGGGCGCAGGTAGACATCATTCTCAAAACGCAGCAGACCTTGCTCTACGAAGGCTTCGAGCCATTGGTCGATCACCGCATCCAGCTCATCCAGCGACCAGCGAATGAACAACTCCGATTGCAAGTACGGATAGAGCGCGCGGGTGTAGCGCAGGATCTGTTCGCGGCTCATGCGCGAGGCGCTCTGGAAGAAGCTCGCCAGCAACGCGGGCAAGGCGAAGATGTGCAAAACGTTGTTGCGGTAGTAGGTCATCAGGACAGCGTTCTGTTCGTCCAGATACAGAATCTTGCCCAGGGCATCGCTCTGCTCGGACAGCAGATCCATGTCCTTCACATGCTCGATCAACGCGCGGCCGTCACCTTCCGGCAGGGTGGTGTGCGGCGAATACGGGACCTTGCGCAACAGCGCCAGGTACAGATCGAGCACGCGCGCCATGGCGCGATCATCCAGCGCCAGACGGCTGGTGGACAGCAGCGCCAGGGCCACGAGGTTGACCGGGTTGATTGCCGCCGCTTCGTTCAGGTGCTGCGCGACTTTCTCGCCCAACCGGTTGGTAGTTTCGTTGAGCCAGGCCGGTTTGAACTGCGGGCCGAGTTCCTGTTTACGCCAGTCCGGCTGCTCGCTGTCGAGGAATTCCGCCAGTTTGATTGGCTCGCCGAAGTTCACCGCCACTTGGCCGAAGCGCTGCTTGAGCGCGCCGATGACTTTGAAGATATCGAAGATCGATTCTTTCTTCTTGGTCGCACCACGCAGTTCGCCGAGGTAAGTCCGGCCTTCCAGCACACGTTCGTAACCGATGTAGACCGGGATGAAGACGATCGGCATCCGCGACGAGCGCAGGAAGCTGCGCAAGGTAATCGCCAGCATCCCGGTTTTCGGCTGCAGCATGCGCCCGGTGCGCGAGCGGCCACCCTCGACGAAGTACTCGACCGGGAAGCCTTTGGTGAAGAGGGTGTGCAGGTATTCGTTGAACACCGAGGTGTACAGCGGGTTGCCCTTGAAAGTACGGCGCATGAAAAACGCACCACCGCGACGCAGCAGGCCGCCGATCCCCGGCATGTTGAGGTTGATCCCGGCGGCGATATGCGGCGGAGTCAGGCCATTGCGGAACAGCAGATAGGACAGCAGCAGGTAGTCGATGTGGCTGCGGTGGCAGGGTACGTAAATCACTTCGTAACCCGGGGCGACCTTTTGCACGCCTTCGATGTTGTTGACCTTGATACCGTCGTAGATTTTGTTCCAGAACCAGCTCAGCACTACTTCCATGAAGCGAATCGCGGTGTAGGTGTAGTCGGAGGCGATCTCGTTGCCATAGCGCAGGGCCTGGGCCTTGGCTTTCTCCGGGGAGATGTTTTCGCGTTCGGCTTCGTCGAGGATCGCTTGCTTGACCAGTGGCTGGTTGAGCAAACCTTTGACCAGATTGCGTCGGTGGGAAATGTCAGGGCCGATGACGGCAGCTTTGAGATTGCGGAAGTGCACCCGCAGAATTCGCTGGGCCATGCGCACGGTGCGCTCGTGGCCCTTGTTGTGGTCGATCAGTTCGCGCAAATGGATCGGCGCGGAGAACTGCACGCGGGTTTTGCGCCCCAGCACAATGATGCTCAGCAACCGGCGCAGGCGCCCGGTGACTGCCCAGCTGTCGGCGAACAGCAACTTCCACGGGCTCGATTCGCTGTCTGGCGACTGACCCCAGAACACGCTGACTGGAATGATCTGCGCGTCTTCGGCGGCGTTCTGGCTCAGGGCGCTGACCAGGCGAGTCAAGGTTGGCGGTGCACCACGTTTGTCCTGACGGCCGAGCCAATCAGGTTCCGGCGTCAGGTAAAAGAACGCGGCGGGTTCCTCCAGCGTACCTACCGAGACCGGCAATACCGGGCGGGGCAGGCCAGCCTTGCTGCACTCGGTATCGACCACGGCCAGGTCGGTCAGCGAAGGGTTTTGCAGGACGTAGAACACCGGACGGCTGCGGTCGAGGTTGAGGGTGAACGACGACTGATTGATCGTCTCCGAGCGAACCCAGAGGTAGAGCAGTCGGCGCAGGGTGCCAAACACAAGACGGCGGAACGGGGAACGGGTCATACGGCTTCTGCGTGAGTGATTAAAACCAAGCAATTGCTTGGGCGGCCTAGTGTGCCGTATTCGCCGAAAATCGGCAAAAAAGCGCCTAAGTAAAGTTGAGTTGAGAGTTTTGGCGGCTGTCATATACTCGGCCGTTCAAAATAAAAACAAGGGGGTACTGACATGGCTACGCGCGAAACCGGCAATGTGAAGTGGTTCAACGATGCCAAGGGTTACGGATTCATTCAGCGCGAGGACGGGGTGGACGTGTTCGTGCATTACCGCGCGATTCGCGGCGAAGGGCACCGCTCGTTGGCTGAAGGTCAGCAGGTTGAATACGGCGTGGTGACTGGCGAGAAAGGCTTGCAGGCTGAGGATGTGGTGGGGCTGTAAACCCATTCTTCAGATCACCCAAAACCACTGTGGGAGCGGGCTTGCTCGCGAATGCGGTGTATCAGTCAACGTTGATGTCGACTGATACACCGCATTCGCGAGCAAGCCCGCTCCCACATTGGATTGGTGTTGCTGCTGTTACACGGTTTTCCAGGTGATCTCTTCTTCACCATCCGCGCTGATGCGCATCCAGCGATCGGCTGTCTCTTCACCTTCTTCCTCGACCCAGCTACCCGGCGCGCAACGCACTTCGACGTTCAGCGCGGCAAACGCGGCGCGGGCGCAGGCGATGTCGTCTTCCCACGGAGTCTGGTCGCTGTCCAGGAACAGGCTGTTCCATTTGCCCACGGCTTTCGGCAACCAGGTGACCGACACGTTGCCGGCCTTGCACTTGTAGGTCTGGCCCTTCTTGACCCATTCACTGCATTGGCCCAACGCTTCGCTAAGCCAGTCTGCAACGGCTTTGTAGTCGACGTCGGCGTCTTTCAGGTAAATCTCGATATCGGGTTGGCGCATGGATGTCCTCACTGCGGTCTTGAAAAATCCATTCGCGGATTTAGCCGGCCTCAAGCTATTGCTCAAAGCCAAAAATTATTGAAGTACGAAGTAATCGTAGCGCATTGAAACAGTGACCTCGAAGGGCTCGACCTGTTCGATGACCGCCGCCCGGCGTTCAGCACTGGCGCGCCAGCCGTGGGGGGTCATGGCCAACAAGTTCGCACGGTCCTGACCACTTGCAAGCAGCAGTTTGAACTCCAGGGTTTCGCTGTGCTGCAGCGTCATGCCTTCCGGCACCAAAGCCAGATGCTTGTCGTCGGTGTATTCACGCACCTCGTCGTACAGACGTTCGCGCAACTCCATCAGATGGCCGCTGGTCGGCCCGACTTTCATCAAGCCACCACCGGGGCTGAGCAGGCGTTTGGCTTCCTCCCAATCCAGCGGGCTGAAGACGCTGGCGAGAAACTGGCAGCTGCCCGAGGCCAACGGCACCCGCGCCATGCTGGCGATCAACCAGGTCAGTTGCGGGTTGCGTTTGCAGGCGCGTTTGACCGCTTCCCGGGAAATATCCAGCGCGTAACCGTCAGCGTTCGGCAAGGCTTCGGCGATTTGCGCGGTGTAGTAACCCTCGCCACAACCGATGTCCAGCCAGCGCTGCGGTGCGTACTGAGCGGCCAGTTCTGCCAGACGCTTGGCCACCGGCGCGTAATGGCCGGCGTTCAAAAAGTCGCGTCGGGCTTCGACCATCGCCAGGTTATCCCCAGGGTCGCGGCTGTTCTTGTGCTGCACCGGCAACAAGTTCAGGTAACCCTGACGCGCACGGTCGAAACGATGCCCGGCGGGGCAGGCCACGCCGTTGTCCACCGCGTTCAGCGGTTCACTGCAGATCGGGCAGGCGAGCATCAGGCGAGCAACTTGATCAGAGTCTGGTAGTAAATTTCGGTCAGCACATCGAGGTCGGCAGCCAGAACACGTTCGTTGACCTGGTGAATCGTCGCGTTGACCGGGCCCAGTTCAACAACCTGAGTACCCATGGTCGCAATGAAGCGCCCGTCGGAGGTGCCGCCGCTGGTGGACGCCTTGGTCTCACGACCGGTGATGTCCTTGATGCTCGATGCGACAGCATCCAGCAACGCACCCGGTTCGGTGAGGAACGGCAGACCGGACAGCGCCCAGTCGATGTGCCAGTCCAGACCATGCTTGTCGAGGATGTCAGCGACGCGCTTTTGCAGGCCTTCGACGGTGGATTCGGTGGAGAAACGGAAGTTGAACACCGCCACCAGGTCACCCGGGATCACGTTGGTCGCGCCAGTGCCGGAATTCACGTTGGAGATCTGGAAACTGGTCGGCGGGAAGAAATCGTTGCCGTGGTCCCAGTGCTCGGCGGCCAGTTCGGCCAGCGCCGGGGCGGCGAGGTGGATCGGGTTCTTCGCCAGGTGCGGATAGGCCACGTGACCTTGCACGCCGCGCACGGTCAGCTTGGCACCGAGGGAGCCGCGACGGCCGTTCTTGACCACATCGCCCACCAGGGTGGTGCTCGACGGTTCGCCGACGATGCACCAGTCCAGACGCTCCTTACGGGCGGCAAGGCGTTCGATCACCGCTTTGGTGCCGTGGTGCGCCGGGCCTTCTTCGTCGCTGGTGATCAGGAAAGCGACCTTGCCCTTGTGATCCGGGTAGTCGGTGACGAAACGCTCGGCCGCCACAGTCATGGAAGCCAGGCTGCCTTTCATGTCCGCCGCGCCACGGCCGCAGAGCATGCCGTGTTCGTCGATGACTGCGTTGAACGGGTCGATCTGCCAGGCGGTCACCGGGCCGGTCGGCACCACATCGGTGTGGCCGGCGAAGCACAGCACCGGACCGTCGTGTTTACCGTGGGTAGCCCAGAAGTTATCCACATCTTCGATGCGCATTGGCTCAAGCGCAAAACCGGCATCGCCCAGGCGCTGCATCATCTGCTTCTGGCAATCGGCGTCGACCGGCGTCACGGACGGACGGCGGATCAGGTCGATGGCGAGTTGAAGGGTCGGCGAAAGGTCGGCGTGGGCCGTCATGGGGAACTCCGAAAGCGGTAAATGTGGGAGCGAGCTTGCTCGCGATGGCTTAGTAACAGCCAACATAGTTGTTGAATGTGACGGACTCATCGCGAGCAAGCTCGCTCCCACAGGTATTGGGTCAGGCCATTGGGCCCAAGCCCTGCAAAATGGCGGTTATCTTAAAGCAAAACGGCGGCCATTGGCCGCCGTTTAGTGCATCTGGAACGATTTAGACCGCCGGTGACGTCACACCCTCGACCGCCGGTTTCGGCAGCGAAGACAAGAACGCCATGATCAGCGCCGCCAGGTACGGCAGCGACTGTACGAGCAACATCGTCACCCAGAAGCGCATGTCGTTACTCGGCAGGCCGTTCACCAGGAAAATCCCCAGCGCCGCGCTCCACAACAGCAGCATGATGAACATTTCTTCGCGAGCTTCCGAAATCGCCACCCAGAAGCCGTGGTTATCGGCGTTTTTCGGGGTGCGGAAGAACGGAATGCTGCTGGTGAAGAAGCCGTACAACACCGCTTTGGCGATGGTGTGCGACAACGCCAGCCCTGCCAATGCCGCGCAGAAAGCGTCCTTCAGGTTGACCCCGACCGCACGGCGGTACAGGAAGATGATCTTGCCAACCTTGAACACGAACAGCGCCAATGGCGGGATTGCGAAAATCAGCAACGGTGGATCGACCCGCTGCGGCACGATGATCATCGCCGCCGACCACAACAGGGCGCCCACGGTGAAGAAGATGTTCATGCCATCCGCCACCCACGGCAACCAGCCCGCGAGAAAGTGGTAACGCTGGCCACGGGTCAGTTCGGTGTCCTTGCCGCGCAGCAAACTGGCGGTGTGACGCTTGATGATCTGAATCGCTCCGTAAGCCCAGCGGAAACGCTGTTTCTTGAAGTCGATAAAGGTATCGGGCATCAGGCCTTTGCCGTAGCTGGTGTGGTAATACGCCGCTGACAAGCCTTTCTCGAACACGCGCAGACCCAACTCGGCGTCTTCACAGATGCACCAGTCAGCCCAGCCGAGTTCCTCGAGCACCGAGCGCCGGGTCATGGTCATGGTGCCGTGCTGGATGATCGCGTCACGGTCGTTACGGGTAACCATGCCGATGTGGAAGAAGCCTTTGTATTCCGCGTAGCAGAGCTTCTTGAAGGTGCTTTCGTTCTGGTCGCGGTAATCCTGTGGCGACTGCACCACGGCGATTTTCGGATCGGCGAAGTGCGGCACCATGTGCTTGAGCCAGTTCGGGTCGACGCAGTAGTCCGAGTCGATCACCGCAATCACTTCGGCATCCTTGGCGGTGTGCGGAATCAGGTAATTCAGCGCGCCACCCTTGAAGCCGGCCAGTGGTGCAACGTGGAAGAACTTGAAGCGCGGGCCGAGGGTTTCGCAATAATCGCGCACCGGTTCCCAAACCGCCGGGTCCTTGGTGTTGTTGTCGATGATCAGGACTTCGAAGTCCGGATAATCGAGATTGGCCAAGGCGTTGAGGGTCTGTTTGACCATCTCCGGCGGCTCGTTGTAGCAAGGCACGTGAATCGAGACTTTCGGTCGGTAGTCCGAATCGCCGACCACCGGCAGAAATTCACGTCGACGTTTGTGAGTCCAGACCGCTTCGGCCAGTTCATGCGCCTCGGTCAGCAAAACGATAAACACCCCGAGTGCGCCGAGCGCGAGCAAGAAGCCCACCGTCAGGCTGAACCAGGTGCTGTATTGCTGGCTGTAGTCGTAACCGATCCACACCAGCACCGAACCACAGAGGAACGCGATGAAGGTCAGGAAGGTGCGGCCACGTTGACGCAGGGCCGAGCCGTCGATCATCAGCAGGGTCAGGGACAGCAGAGCCAATACCACGGAACCGATGGCCAGCACGCGCCATTGCGGGATCGCGACGACCGGGCCTTCAAAGTTGAATTTCTGCTGGCGCGCGGCGTTGAAAACGCCCCAGTAAGCGCCCACGGAACCTTCGTCACTGGCCTTCCACGGTTGGTCAAAGGCTTCGATCACGAAGTAGTTGAAGCCCTGGCGATTGAGCTTGTTGACCAAGGTCCGCAGATAAATCGCCTGGTCTGCCGGCGACGCGTCGGCACCACCGCGCATACGGCCGTTGCTCGGCCAGCCGACTTCCGACAGCAGCAGCGGTTTTTTCGGGAACATCTTTTTCAGGTCCCGGGCGCGGTCGAGTACGAACTGCCCGGACTGCTCCATCGGAACATGTTCCCAGTACGGCAGGACGTGGGCGGCGATCAGGTCGACGTGCTTGGCCAGGCTCGGGTTTTCTTCCCAGACGTGCCATTGCTCGGAGGTCGTCACCGGTACTTTCACTGCTGCACGGACGCGATCAAGGATCACGCTCAGTTCGGCGGCGTTGATTTCCTTGCGGAAGATTGCCTCGTTGCCCACCACCACGCGAACCACGCTGCGGGAGGTATTGGCCAGATCGATGGCGCGCAGGATTTCACGCTCGTTGCGCTCAAGGTCCGGGCTGATCCAGATGCCCAGTGTCACGCGCAAACCGAATTCTTCGGCGAGCTTGGGAATATCCCCCAGGCTGCCATCGACCGAGTAAGTACGGATGTTGTCCGTCAGCTTGCTCATGATCTCCAGATCGCGACGCATTTCATCGTCGGTCGGGTATTGGTCTTTTTGCGGGTACTGCCCTTGCTGGAACGGCGAGTACGAAAAGCCGGAGATCTGTTCTGGCCAGTTGGGGGCGGTGACCGGGCGGTTGATCAGCGCCCAGAAGCCGGTAAACAAGGCTGCGATGGCGAGCACCACGACCAGGTTGAGTCCAAATTTACGCGATGACATAGCTTTTTCGGGTTCCAAAGGCTGTGGAACGAAGGAACGGTTTGCGGCTGGCTGCCAGGGGGCAGGGGCGCGCATCCTACACTGGAGGTTCTCTGACCGTACAGCGAACAGGGAAATGCCCGACATTGGGCACTCTGGTTTCATATAAGTTCTTTCACTTGTCGCTGGAAGGTTAAAAGTTCTCGCGCTGTGGCCCTATAATGCGCGCCGGTTTTTGGGGTAATGGTCATGAGTACAGAAGATCCGCGGTTTGCAGGCATCGCCCGTTTGTATGGCATCGACGGCCTGGAGCGCCTGCGCGCGGCCCACGTGGCGATCGTCGGCGTCGGTGGCGTCGGTTCCTGGGCGGCGGAAGCCGTCGCCCGTTGTGGCGTGGGCGAGATTTCGCTGTTCGACCTGGACGACGTCTGCGTCAGCAACGCCAACCGTCAGTTGCACGCGCTGGACAGCACCGTCGGCAAACCCAAGGTTGACGTGATGGCCGAGCGCCTGCGCGGGATCAACCCGGACTGTACCGTGCACGCGGTGGCGGATTTCGTCACCCGCGAGACCATGGCCGAATACATCACGCCGAACATCGACTGCGTCATTGATTGCATCGACAGCGTGAATGCCAAGGCGGCGCTGATTGCCTGGTGCAAACGCCGCAAGATCCAGATCATCACCACCGGCGGCGCGGGCGGGCAGATTGATCCGACGTTGATTCAGGTGTGCGATTTGAACCGGACCTTCAATGATCCGTTGGCTTCGAAAGTGCGCTCGACCTTGCGCCGGGATTACAACTTCTCACGCACCGTGACCCGCCATTACAGCGTGCCGTGCGTGTTTTCCACCGAACAACTGCGCTACCCGAAACCGGACGGCAGCATTTGCTTGCAGAAGAGTTTTGTCGGTGATGGCGTGAAGCTCGACTGCGCCGGAGGGTTTGGTGCGGTGATGATGGTGACGGCGACTTTTGGCATGGTCGCGGCGACCAAGGCTGTGGATAAGATTGTGGCGGGTGTGCGTCGCCCATCGGATCGGGTTAAACCTGAGGTTTAGAGGGCTGCGGATGGCCCCTTCGCGAGCAGGTCGAATCGTCGCACCGTCGCTCCCACATTGGAATGCATTCCCCTGTGGGAGCGAGCCTGCTCGCGATGGTGATTAACCAGCCAACTCGTTCATCCGTTGTAGCACGGCATTGAGGCCATTACTGCGCGAAGGGGACAGTTGCCGGGAAAGCCCAAGCTGATCAAACCAATCCGGCAAATCCACCTGCTGCAACTCAACCGCTGACAACCCGTTAACCCGCGCCAGCAGCAACGCCACCAACCCGCGAATCAACCGTGCATCGCTGCTCGCGGCAAACTGCCAGTGACCATCCCGCAATTCACCCACCAACCACACCTGGCTTTCACAGCCATGCACGCGGTTGGCGTCACTCTTATCCACATCGCTCAACGCCGGCAGACGGTCGCCCCATTGCATCAACAGCCGCGCCCGTTGTTCCCAACCGGCAGCCTTCTGAAAAGTCTCCAGCGCCGTGGCTGCATCGGCAGGCAAGTTCATCGCAACAACTCCAGCGCCTGATCCAGCGCGTCAAAGAACCGTTCCAAATCTTCGGAATCGTTGTACAGCGCCAACGACACCCGGATGGCCCCAGCCAATTCAAAGCTTTTCAGCAGCGGCATGGCGCAGTGATGACCGGCGCGCACTGCGATTCCCTGTTCCGTCAGCAAATGCGCCAAATCAGAGTTATGCACACCCTCGACGACAAAACTGGCCAGCGCCAGTTGCGGCTTGCCCAACAACCGAATGCCGTTGCGTGCTTCAAGGCCTTTGAGCAAATAGTCATGCAGCGCTGCCTCATGGGCGGACACGGCGTCCTGATCGAGCCCCGCCAGATAATCCAGCGTCGCCCCCAAACCAATCACACCGGCAATCGGCGGTGTACCCGCCTCAAAACCCAGTGGCGCCGGGCGGAACCGTGCGCTGTGGTAATCCGCATCCAGCACCATTTCGCCGCCGAATTGCCAGTGGCGCAGTTGCTCAAGCGCTTCATTGCGACCGAACAGCACGCCCAGACCATCGGGGCCATAGAGCTTGTGGCTGGAAAACACATAGAAGTCGCAACCCAGCGTCTGCACGTCATGCCGGCCATGAACAACGCCTTGGGCGCCATCGACCACGGTCAGCGCGTTATGCGCCTTGGCCATCGTCAAGAGTGCGGGCAACGGTTGCCAGGCACCGAGTACGTTGGACAGCTGACTGACCGCCAGCAAGCGAGTTCGCGGACCGATGAGCTGCGCGGCAGCATCAAGGTCGATCAAGCCGTCAGCGTCCAGTGGCAGGATCACCAGCTTCAGGTCGCAACGATGGGCCAGTTGCTGCCATGGCAACAGATTGGCGTGATGCTCCAGGGCGCTGATGACAACTTCATCGCCCGGATTGAAAAGATGTTCCAGGCCGTAAGCCAGGAGGTTCAGCGCAGACGTTGCGCCGTGGGTAAAGATGATCTGCCCGCAATCGCCGGCATTGAGCCAGTGGGCGACTTTGCTGCGGCTGGCCTCGAACGCCTGGGTGGCGTGGGCGCCGGGCAAGTGTTGTGCCCGATGCACGTTGGCCGCGCCGTTGGCGTAGTAGTGCGCCAAGGCATCCAGCAGGGCTTGAGGTTTTTGCGTGGTGGCGGCGTTGTCCAGATACGTCTGGTCTTGCCGTTGCAATGCGGCGATGGCCGGAAAATCGGCGCGCCAGGGGGAGGGAATCATCATGTGTTGAGCCCTGTGAACTTGGGCGGGGGTACACCGGACCTTGTGGGAGCGACCGTCGCTCCCACAGGTGCCGGCGGCACTTAGTTGTGAGCGTGCAGCGCTTCGTTCAGTTCGATCGCCGATTTGTGGGTTTTGCATTCCACAGCGCCGGTTTCCGAATTGCGACGGAACAGCAGGTCAGGTTGACCGGCCAGTTCACGGGCTTTCACGACTTTGACCAGTTTGTTGTTTTCGTCCAGCAGCGCCACTTTGGTACCAGCGGTCACGTACAGGCCCGACTCAACGGTGTTGCGATCGCCCAATGGAATGCCGATACCGGCGTTCGCACCGATCAGGCAGCCTTCGCCGACCTTGATCACGATGTTGCCGCCACCCGACAGGGTGCCCATGGTCGAGCAACCGCCGCCCAGGTCCGAACCCTTGCCGACGAAAACGCCAGCGGAAACGCGACCTTCGATCATGCCCGGGCCTTCGGTACCAGCGTTGAAGTTGACGAAACCTTCGTGCATCACGGTGGTGCCTTCGCCGACGTAAGCGCCCAGACGAATACGTGCCGCGTCAGCGATACGCACGCCGGCCGGAACCACGTAGTCGGTCATTTTCGGGAACTTGTCCACCGAGAACACTTCCAGCAGCTCGCCGCGCAGACGGGCTTCCAGTTGATGTTCGGCCAGTTCGGCCAGGTCGATTGCGCCCTGGCTGGTCCATGCCACGTTCGGCAGCAGTGGGAACACACCCGCCAGGTTCAGGTCGTGCGGCTTGACCAGACGATGGGACAGCAGGTGCAGCTTGAGGTAAGCCTCAGGCGTGGAAGTCAGCTGAGCGTCTTCGGCCAGAATGGTCGCGACCAGCGGCTTGTGACTCTCGGCCAGACGCGTCAGCAAGGCAGCCTGGGCAGCGTCAACGCTTTTCAGGGCTTCAGCCAATTGCGAGGCCTGAGCGGTGGTGAAGGCGATGGCCTGGTTGCCTTCGGTGTAGCCCAGAGCCGGCGCGATGGCGGCGATCAGTTCGGCCGAAGGGTTGAGCAGTGGCTGCGCGTAAAACACTTCCAGCCATGCGCCTTGACGGTTTTGAGTGCCGACACCAAAGGCCAGGCTGAACAGGGTAGTGGACATGTTGATACCTCTAAAAATGGAACGGGCTGCTTTACTTGAGCGCTGCCGCGTAGATATCTGGCTTGAAGCCAATCAGGGTTCGGTCACCGAGATCAAGCACCGGGCGCTTGATCATCGAGGGTTGTGCGAGCATCAGTTCGATGGCTTTCGGCTGGTCGAGATCGGCTTTGCGTTCGTCGTCGAGCTTGCGAAAGGTCGTGCCTGCACGGTTCAACACCACTTGCCAGCCGTGCTCGTCGCACCATTGGGTCAGGTGTTCACGGTCGATTCCGACCGTCTTGTAATCATGAAAGTCATAGCTGACAGCGTGTTCATCGAGCCAGGTGCGCGCCTTTTTCATGGTGTCGCAGGCTTTGATGCCGAAAAGGTGCAACGTTTTGCTTGAAACGGTCAAGGAATTGCCCCCTTTGCAGGTGCTGGAAATAAAAGGTGACGGATTATGCCATGACCGGACGGTTTCGCGTCGGCCGTGGTCGGGTTTGTCGTTTTGTCAGGGCGATCAGCGGTTGCATGCGGCATTGGTGTAACGGCTCGCCTGCAGTCTAAGCGGCTAATATGGCACTTCAATGCTGTCGATTGCAGGGGGAGACGCTGCGGATTGGCTGCAGCGCAATACGCTTGAAAGCGCTGCGGGCGCTGCGCCTGGAGTTTTAACCGCCGAGCCGTCAGCACCCGATCAGCGATGACGTGCTGCGGGATATGTGGAGTGAGCTAGATCTGAATGAATCAAATCGGGGGGCGGGTCAAATAGAGGTCATTTTCAAGAACTCGTTTAGAGAACCTTCCAGGGCACATCATCCGGATCTTCCGGATAAGTGCGTTTTGCCATTTTTATATCCAGCTCACTCAGTACGGTATTTTTGCTGACTTCCCAGACTCCGTCGGTCAGCTCTTTCTCAACCTCGTAGTGCATGATGGAGTTCTTATCGTATTCGGTGTCGACTATCGCCCCCGAATAGGGCGTCAACACGTTTTCATCTACGCGCTGTTTGTCCCATTCGTAATGCTCGAAATAATGCTCGTAAACTTTTTCTCGGTTCCAGGGGATGGCCGCGTCGCGGTGCAAGTGCTCGTGCAGGTAGCCAAGTGCATGACCCATTTCATGGAGTACGGTCGATTCAAAGTATTCGTCGCTTGGGGTTGTTTCAAGGTACATCGTCGCTTCGTCTTGATCAAAAGTCAGTGCGTCGGTGCCTATCAATGATTTGTTGTGTTCGCTGACGGTGGTGATTCGGATGTCTGCGTCGCCCTTGGACACTACTAAGAACTTTAGATTTACATGTTTTATCCAGGGGGTGATTGCCTTGTAAAAGGCGCGTAAGAAGCTCGATGAAACATCTTCAAGGAAACGGATTTTCAGTTCGCGACCTGGCGTCCACAATTTTTTGTAGTCGCCCAAGCCTAATATGGATAATTCGTTGTTTGAGGCGTTGTTCGGGTTTTCTGTAATGGCTGCACTGTATGATGCCAGTCGATCTTTTGGAGGGATTATAGAACAGGGTTTGGCGTTTTTCATTTTGGTCTCATTAATTTAAAGTCGTCTGATTCGCTCGTTGCCCAGAGGGACCTGCGCGAAGTATTGGGGGTATTTGATTCAAGCGAAGCGGACCTGGGGCAAGTCAAATAACGCTACTTTAATGGAGCGTTATTCATTTTTCGTCGGGTAGGGATAGGCCTTGGCCATGAAGGCCTTGTCTTTTTCGCTGAGATCAAAATTGAGAAAAACCTGGAAGTCGCCTTCGGTCCAGGATTGGTGGATGACGTAGTGCATGATCGACTTTCGGTCGTACTCTGAATAAACGCTTGCATCTGGGGTTGCGCGATCCAGGTATGAGTGGTGCAGCCATTCTCGCGTCACTCTGGCTTGGTAGTCGTCTTCTTCAGGGTTATCGGTTATTCCATATCGTGCATAAAGGGCTGACGTGTTCCAGGGGATGTTTGCTGTCGGGTGGGTCTGCTCATGTTCTGCCCCCAGCATATGGCCGAATTCATGCATTACATTGGCCGCAAAATAACGTGCGAGGTTGGGGCTGTGTGGCCAGAGTGTCATTGTTGGCTCATCTGTAAACAACAGTGCGTCTGTGCCGACGTTGGACGAGAACGTTCCTTCCTGGCTAAGTATACGGATGTCGCCTTCTTTACCTTCGACGAATTCGAATTTCAAATTGATATGCGGCAGCCAATGGTTGGCTGCCGAGATGGTCGCGGCTTTGAATTCTTCGGTGCCATTGAGGAAGGCGATTCGAAGAGTGCGGCCGGGCGTCCAGAATTTGGAAGGGTTTTTCTTGGCCCACATTATTTTGCAACTCCTGAGAAAAACTGAGTAGGCGTGAGTGCTGTATTTGCAAAGTTGCAGAGGACTTCTAAGTCTTCGGGCTCCGTTGTAGAAAAAGTTATGCTGGAATGCATGGTCTAACTTCCTTGTTTGATTGATAGAAGTGCGGCTTTTGTGCTGAAGTAGAATTTAGTGTTGGTTGCAGGTTTAGTAAAGTGGAAAACTAGCGGGGTGTGTTACTTGGTGTTGTTAGAGTTGGCGGGTATTGCACTCGACAACCTGTATGGCTTCGTAAGAACTTTAGTGTCTTATGATGAAGTAGGGGTGGTTGTATTGAAGTCGGATCTGATATTACTCAAACCGCCTGCATCGCCTTGCCGCAGTTACTGCGCGGCATCGAGAAAAGCCCGGACGACAAGCGTCGCAATGAAGTACGTGGCGCCTGTAGTGGTACAAGCTCAGACGTCATCACCAGATGGGTGATGACGTGCGGCGAGAAGTGTTGGGAGAACTGGGTTTGAGTGAGGCCCACCAGGGATCGGTTAAGTAGGTCTTCATGGTGAATGGCGACGTCACCAGACAATCGCTCAGCCTGTGCGTTCGCGGGACTCAGTCAGCGTCGTTCGGCTGATATTTTGGATAGGCTTTGCGCATGACTCGCCTGTCCAGCATGCTGATTTTGGTGTTGGTACCCACTTCCCAATCCTCTGTCGTCAGTTCGTTCGGGACTGGGTAGTGCATGATCGAATCCTTGTCGTAGCGGCCCCATAGATGGTCGCTGCCTCCAAGGGGCGTCAGGACGTGAAGATCAGTGTCTTTCTCGGTCCACCCATAGTGGGTTTGATAAAACTCGTAAACCTTCGGTTTATCCCAGGGAATGTTCGCTTTTGGATGCAGCTGCTCGTGCTGCAGACCCAACGCGTGACCGAACTCATGCAGTACGGTTGCTTCGAATTCTGGATGGTCGATTTCAATATTCAAATTCAGCGTCGGTTCATGTTGTTCGTACAGCAACGCATCAGTTCCTACTGCGGAGCTGTTATTCGCGCTGGATGTTGAAATCCTGATCTCGCTTTCGCCTTGGTCAATAAATTCGAACTGTAAGTTCACAGAGGGTTGCCATTGCTTGATCAACGCTTCGATGGCAAGCCTTTTCGTTTGAGTGGGAGTATCCACGAACGCGATTCTTAACGTCCGGCCATTACTCCAGAATTTGCTCCAGGTGCCAATGGCACGCTTGGAGCGTCGGCCTGCGGAAGAACGTTGGGCGTTGTCGGGGTTTTCCAGGATGGCTGCGTCGTAAGAGGCGAGTTCATCCATTGCGCGGATCATTTTACAGGGCGTACTAATGTTCATAATTGATTTGCTTATAGGTGCTTGTAGTCGTTTGGATAGCGGCAGTGCTCGTCCGTTAACTTGAATGACGATGCCCCTGTTCTCGATCATTACAAATGAATAAGGTTTTAGCGTTTGGGATAGAGCAGTTTCATCAATCGCTTATCTTTTTTGCTGATCTTGCGGTTGATTGGAATGTCCCAATCGCCCAATGTCAGGGTGTTCGCCACTGGATAGTGCATGATCGACTTTCTATCGTACGGCGTATAAATAGCTTCGATTGTATCGAAGGGCTGAAACAGGTTCATGTCGACTAGTTCTTTGGTCAGCGGATTCATTTCTCGATTCTGGTAGAACGCATACACTTTCGGTTTATCCCAGGGGATATTGGCCTCAGGGTGTTGGTGTTCATGCATCGCGCCTAAGGCATGTCCAAACTCATGAGTCACGATCACTTCGAAATCTTCATGTTCAGGTTTGACACCCAGATCCATGGTCTGCCAGTCCGGATGAATCAACAGCGCGTCAGTGCCCAGCACGGAGCTGTTGTCATTGTTTTTGGTTGCGATTCGGATATCACCTTCGCGCCCTTCAACGAAATCGAAGCTCAGATTGATATAGGGCAGCCACTGGCTGGCAGCGTCGATGATCTTCTGTTTGTGCTCATCATCGGGGCCGTCAATAAAGGCGATTTTGAGTGTGCGTCCGTTTGCCCACAGCTTTGAGTAATTGATCAGAGAGCGCTTGCGACGAGTGCCGCCGCCGGTGCCGGCATTCTCAGGGTTCTCGTTGATGGCGGCTTCATAAGATTGTTGATCGTCGGGCCACTGGATAAGGGTGCAGTGTTCAATACTGTTCATTGGCTACTTCTTCCTTGAAGTAAGGTCGTGTGAATGCGCACGCTAATGCACTGCATGAGAGTAAGGGGAACTCTGCAGTTCGGTGAACTTTAATTTCGGATGAAGTGTAACTGTCTATATAAGAGTGCCCGCACTGCGTTGCACAGTGCGGGCTGGGATACTTACTTGTTGCGGGTAATAAACTCGCGAATTCTCTTGGCCGCTTCCACACATTCGGCCAGCGGTGCGACTAGTGCCATGCGCACACGGCCAGCGCCTGGATTGAACCCTTCCACTTCTCGGGACAGATAAGAACCCGGCACCACGGTCACATGTTCTTCAACGAACAGATCACGGCAGAACGCTTCATCATCGCCGTCAACGCTCGGCCACAAATAGAAACCGCCATCCGGCCGCTGCACGTCCATCACCGGGCTGAGGATTTCCAGCACCGCATCGTATTTCTCGCGATACAACGCACGGTTGGCGCGCACGTGCACTTCGTCATTCCATGCGGCAACACTGGCCAGTTGGGTCTGAACCGGCATCGCGCAGCCGTGGTAGGTGCGATAGAGCAGGAAGCCTTTGAGAATGTCCGCATCACCGGCCACGAAGCCTGAGCGCAGACCTGGCAGGTTGGAGCGCTTGGACAGGCTGTGAAACACCACGCAACGCTTGAAGTCCTTGCGGCCCAGTTCCACGCAGGCGCTGAGCAGGCCGGCCGGTGGGGTTTGTTCGTCGAAATACAGTTCGCTGTAGCACTCGTCGGCGGCGATCACGAAGTCGTATTCGTCGGCCAGGGCGATCAGCTTCTTCAGGGTTTCGACCGGGATCAAGGCGCCGGTCGGGTTGCCTGGCGAGCACAGGAACAGGATCTGGCAGCGTTTCCAGATGTCAGGGGAAACGGCGTCGAAATCCGGATTGAAGCCGTTTTCGTCCAGGCACGGCAGGTAATGCGGCTTGGCCCCGGCAAGGAACGCGGCGCCTTCGTAGATCTGATAGAACGGGTTCGGGCTGATCACCAGTGCATCGTCGCCACGGTTGACCACGGTCTGGGTGAAGGCGAACAGCGCTTCACGAGTGCCGTTGACCGGCAGCACATTGCGCGCCGGGTCGAGCCAGCCGTTCGGAACGCTGAAACGACGTTCGCACCACGCGGCGATGGCTTCACGCAGGGCCGGAATTCCGAGGGTGGTCGGGTACACGGCCATCTTATCCAGATTGCTTGCCAGTGCTTCGGCGACGAAGCTCGGCGAGCGGTGTTTCGGCTCGCCGATGGACAGCGCAATGGCACGCTTGTCCGGGTTTGGCGTGACGCTGCCGAGCAGGGCGCGGAGCTTCTCGAACGGGTAGGGCTGCAACTGGTTCAGAGCGTTGTTCATCGGTACGGGGTCTCGTTCAAAGCGGCTGAATCCTGGCGCGCAATCAGATGCTGATGCGCGACAGTTTGATATCGGGTTCGTTACTGACGGTCAGCTGTTCGACAATTGCATCCTGCAAGCGGCTGCACAGCAATGGGTCGGACAACGGCTGGTTGTTCGCATCGGTGATGAAGAACACGTCTTCCACGCGCTCGCCGAGGGTCGCAATCTTGGCGTTCTGCAACGACAGATCGAACTCGAGGAAGATCGTGCCGATGCGTGCAAGCAGGCCTGGGCGGTCGGGGGCGCTGAGTTCCAGCACGGTCACCGGACGCTGGGCGTCGTTGTGGATCGTCACCTGCGGCGCAAACGCGAAATGCTTGAGCTGGCGCGGTACCCGACGCTGAATGATGGTCGGGTAGTCGTCCGGGTTGCGCAGGGCTTCGGTCAGGCCTTCGCGAATCTGTTTGACCCGCGCCGGGTTGTCGCCAATCGAGTCGCCGTCGGTGTCGAGCACGATGTAGGTGTCGAGGGTGAACTGGCTGCTGGAGGTGATGACCCGGGCGTCGTGAATGTTCAGGTTGAGCTGGTCCATTGCAGCCACGGTCACGGCGAAAAAGTCGTGCTGATCCGGCGCATAGATAAAGATCTGCGTGCCGCCTTCGAATTCGCGCTGGGTGGTTTCCTTGATCAGCACCAGCGGCCCGCCGTCGGCCGGTTGCTGGAGGATCGCGTCGCTGTGCCAGGCCACGTCGCCGGCGGTGTGGCGCAGGAAGTAGTCATCGCCCAATTGCGCCCACAGCTGCTCGACGTCGTCCGGATCGGTGCCGCCGCGCACCAGAATGTCCAGCGCTGCGCTCTGGGTCTGGCGGATCTGTTCTTCGCGATCAACCGGGTTTTCCAGGCCGCGGCGCAAGGCACGCTTGGTCTCGGTGTAGAGCTGGCGCAACAGACTGGCGCGCCAGGAATTCCACAGCGTCGGGTTGGTGGCGTTGATGTCGGCGACGGTCAGCACGTACAGATAATCGAGGTGAGTTTCGTCACCGACGATTTGCGCGAAATCGTGGATGACCTGCGGGTCGGACAAGTCCTTGCGCTGGGCGGTGGTCGACATCACCAGATGGTTCTGTACCAGCCAGACGATCAGGCGACTGTCCCACACCGGTAACTGGTGGCGCTGGCAAAAGGCTTCGGCATCCACGGCGCCGATTTCCGAGTGATCACCATGCCGGCCCTTGCCGATGTCGTGGTACAGGCCGGCCAGGTAGATCAGCTCGGGTTTGGGCAGTTTGCCCATGAGCTTGCTGGCCAGCGGGAATTTTTCCGACACTTGGGTGTACTGCAACTTACGCAGATGTTTGATCAGGTTCAGGGTGTGAGCGTCGACCGTATAGATGTGAAACAGGTCGTGCTGCATCTGCCCGACGATGAAGCCAAACTCCGGCAAGTAGCGCCCGAGGATGCCGTAACGGTTCATCCGTCGCAGATTGCGGTGGATACCGATCTTGCACTTGAACAGTTCGATAAACAGGCTGGTATTGCGGATGTCGTTGCGGAAATCGTCGTCGATCAGGTGACGGTGTTCTCGCAGCAGGCGAATGGTGTCGGCGCGCACGCCTTTGATTTCCGGCTGCTGGGCCATCAGTACGAAGATTTCCAGCATGGCGAACGGTGTACGGCGGAACACGTTGTCGTTGCGCGCCTCGATGTAACCGTCGTGCAGCTGGAATCGCGAGTTGATCGGCTGCGGCGGCGCTTCGTCTTCCGGTGCGAGGATGACTTCCTCGAAGTGCTGGATGATCAGGTCGCTGAGCTGGGCAATGCTCATGACCACTCGGTAATACTGCTGCATGAAATTTTCGATGGCTTGCTTGGCGTCATCGCCTTTGAAGCCCAGCAACCCGGCAATGGTGCGCTGGTGGTCAAACAGCAAGCGGTCTTCGGAGCGGCCGGCGAGCATGTGCAGGGCGTAACGAACCTTCCACAGGAACTCCTGGGAGGAGGCCAGCAGCGCGTTTTCGCTCTCGACGAGGAAACCTTCGCCGGCCAGGGCCCGCAGGTTCAGGGTGCCGTATTCACGACGGGCCACCCACAGAATCGTCTGAATATCCCGTAGGCCGCCGGGCGAGCCTTTGACGTTGGGTTCCAGGTTGTATTCGGTGTCGTTGTATTTGTGGTGACGGGCCTTCTGCTCGGCGCGTTTGGCCAGGAAAAAGTCCTTGCTCGGCCACATGTGCGCGGTGCTGGTGACATCCAGCATGCGCTGGCGCAAGCGCTCGGGGCCGCAGATGGTGCGGCTTTCCATCAGGTTGGTGACGACCGTCAGGTCGGCGCGGGCCTCCTGGACGCATTCGTCCACTGAGCGAACACTCTGGCCCACTTCAAGGCCGATGTCCCACAACAGCGTCAGAAAACGCTCGATCGAATCTCGGAAAACTTCGTGATCGGCGCTGTCCAGCAGGATCAGCAAATCGATGTCGGAATAAGGGTGCAACTCGCCGCGACCGTAGCCGCCGACCGCGACCAGCGCGATGTCGGCGTCTTCGCTCCAGTTGAACTGCTCCCAGGCCTTTTGCAGGATGTTATCGACGAACCAGGCGCGATCCTCGATCAACCGGCGAATGTCGCGGCCGCTGCGAAAGCGCTCGTCGAGCACCTCGCGGGCCTGGCGAATTGCCTTCTTGAAGGCCGCGATCGGGCTTGCCTTCAGGGCTAGTTCAGCCTGGAACTGGCCACGGTCGAAGAGTTCGGGATCCACCTGCGGCATCGATTGGCTTTCCTGTCTATAAGGCTGAGGAGCTGCGCGCCCGGATCAGGCCGAAACGCGCGGGATGGTGTCGTCGGCGCGCAGAGTGAAGATCTCGTAACCGGTTTCGGTTACCAGCAGGGTGTGTTCCCACTGTGCCGACAGCTTGCGGTCCTTGGTGATCGCGGTCCAGCCGTCGCCCAATACCTTGGTGTCGGCCTTGCCCTGGTTGATCATCGGCTCGATGGTGAAGGTCATGCCGGCTTTCAGTTCCATGCCGGTGCCGGCGCGACCGTAGTGCAGGATCTGCGGCTCTTCGTGGAACACCTTGCCGATGCCGTGACCGCAGAATTCGCGAACCACGGAAAAACCGTTCTTTTCAGCGTGCTTCTGGATCACTTCACCGATGTCGCCCAGGCGGCAGCCGGGTTTGACAATTTCGATGGCCTTGTACATGCATTCCTGGGTCACTTGCGACAGGCGCTCGGCCCAGACCGGCACGGTACCGACGTGGAACATGCGGCTGGTGTCGCCGTGGTAGCCGTCCTTGATGACGGTGACGTCGATGTTCAGCGTATCGCCATCCTTCAAGGCCTTCTCGTTCGGAATGCCGTGGCAGACCACGTGGTTGATCGATGTGCAGATCGACTTCGGGAAGCCCTTGTAGTTGAGCGGGGCAGGGATGGCTTTCTGCTCGTTGACGATGTAGTCGTGGCAGATGCGGTCCAGTTCTTCAGTGGTTATGCCCGGCTTGACATGTTCGGCAATCATTTCCAGCACATCGGCGGCCAGTTTGCCGGCGATGCGCATTTTTGCGATGTCCTCTGGGGTTTTGAGGGTGACGGTCATACAGGCTCTCTCTGCGCTCGATGGCGCCTTCTAAAACGGAATGGGCGTTGCGCGGTCGATCTTCGCGGCCCTGAAAAACGCGATTCTAACAGACGAGCAGCGCAAATCTGAGCCTCTGTGCATCGCTTCTCCTTATAGAATGGCGCATTCTTGGAGGATTCCAAGGGACGGAACCAAGGCGCGCACCAGGATTTAACAATCCGGGTTTCGTTTTTTTCAGCCTTGTGATATAAAATGCGCCGCTTTCCGGGGATCCCCTGAAAAGCCTAAATCCACACACGTGTCGACACGATGACCTGGGTGCCTTCAGCTGATGCTGCTGGTTGGTCATTGGGATACGTGGAGGCCAAACCCGACTTATTAAGGAACTATCATGTCCCAAGTCAACATGCGCGATATGCTGAAGGCCGGTGTGCACTTCGGTCACCAGACCCGTTACTGGAACCCGAAAATGGGTAAATACATTTTCGGCGCGCGTAACAAGATCCACATCATCAACCTTGAAAAAACCCTGCCAATGTTCAACGAAGCTCTGACTTTCGTAGAGCGTCTGGCCCAGGGCAAAAACAAGATTCTGTTCGTCGGCACCAAGCGTTCCGCTGGCAAGATCGTTGCTGAAGAAGCAGCACGTTGCGGTTCGCCGTACGTCGATCATCGCTGGTTGGGCGGCATGCTGACCAACTTCAAAACCATCCGTGCTTCCATCAAGCGTCTGCGTGACCTTGAAGTGCAAGCCGAAGACGGTACTTTCGCCAAGCTGACCAAGAAAGAAGCGCTGATGCGCACTCGCGATCTTGAGAAGCTCGATCGTTCCCTGGGTGGTATCAAGGACATGGGCGGTCTGCCAGACGCACTGTTCGTTATCGACGTTGATCACGAGCGCATCGCGATCACCGAAGCCAACAAGCTGGGCATCCCGGTTATCGGCGTAGTCGATACCAACAGCAGCCCGGAAGGCGTTGACTACATCATCCCAGGCAACGATGACGCAATCCGCGCTATCCAGCTGTACATGGGTTCGATGGCTGACGCAGTAATCCGCGGTCGCAACCACGTTGCTGGCGGCACCGAGCAGTTCGTTGAAGAAGCTCCGGTAGCAGCAGCTGAGTAATTGACGCCTTGGCGTTGACTCAGTAAGCAAAAAGGGGGCTTGGCCCCCTTTTTGCCACCTCGAAAACCGTTTGTCGGCAGCGCAGTTACAGTCTTTGTAACCTGCAGCAGCCAGCAAGGGTGGTTCGGGAAGAATTGATCGCCCGTTCGATCGGGTGGAATGGTTGAAAACCTATCCAAGAGGAATTTTGAAATGGCAGAGATTACTGCAGCGTTGGTCAAAGAACTGCGCGAGCGTACTGGCGAAGGCATGATGGACTGCAAAAAGGCCTTGACCAAGGCCGGCGGCGACATCGAAAAAGCCATTGATGACATGCGTGCTTCGGGCGCCATCAAGGCTGCCAAGAAAGCAGGCAACGTGGCTGCTGAAGGCGCTATCGCTCTGAAGGAAGACGGTAAATCCGCCGTTCTGCTGGAAGTGAACTCGCAGACCGACTTCCTGGCTTTGCAGGATGACTTCAAGGCATTTGTTGCTTCCAGCGTTGAAAAAGCGTTCGCTGACAAACTGACTGACGTTGCTCCTCTGATCGCCGCTCAAGAAGCCGATCGCCTGGTTCTGGTCGGCAAGGTTGGCGAAAACGTCAACATCCGTCGCCTGGCTCGCGTTGAAGGTGACGTTGTTGGTGGTTACCTGCATGGCAACAAGATCGGTGTTGTGGTTGCCCTTAAAGGCGGCAGCGTTGAGCTGGCCAAAGACATCGCCATGCACGTAGCGGCGACCAACCCTGAATTCCTGCTGCCATCGGAAGTTTCCGCTGAAGCGGTCGAGCGTGAGAAGGGCGTGTTCCTGACCCTCAACGCTGACAAGATCGCCGGCAAGCCAGAAAACATTGTTGAAAACATGGTCAAAGGCCGTATCAGCAAGTTCCTGGCTGAAGCGAGCCTGGTTGAGCAGGCGTTCGTCAAGAACCCTGAAATCAAGGTTGGCGAACTGGCCAAGAAAGCCGGTGCTGAAATCGTTTCCTTCACCTACTTCAAAGTAGGCGACGGCATCGAGAAGCCGGTCGACAACTTCGCTGAAGAAGTTGCTGCCCAGCTGGCTGCCGCCAAGCAATAAGACGGTTTTTAACTGTCGCCCTGAAGAGGCTGCCCGCTCACGCGCGCAGCCTCTTTTCAGATGGGGCACCAATTTTTAATTGGTTTCCTTTTGGAACTGGCTTACAAAGCCATGTTCCGATGGCGCTGAAGCAGCGCCAAGTTAGAGTGAACGCCAGCTGTAAACAGCTCGCAAAGAATTTTTAAAATACGCCGCAGGAGAGATTCGCAATGGCTCAGCAGGGCAGTGGTTATCAGGCTCGCTATAAACGCATTCTACTCAAGCTTAGCGGCGAGGCCCTGATGGGCTCGGAAGAGTTCGGGATCGATCCGAAAGTTCTGGATCGCATGGCGCTGGAAGTCGGCCAACTGGTCGGCATCGGTGTTCAGGTCGGTCTGGTGATCGGCGGCGGCAACCTGTTCCGCGGTGCAGCGCTGAGCGCGGCCGGCATGGATCGGGTCACCGGCGACCACATGGGCATGCTGGCCACTGTGATGAACGCCCTGGCCATGCGCGATGCGCTGGAACGTGCCAATATCTCGGCCATCGTGATGTCGGCCATTTCCATGGTTGGCGTGACCGATCACTATGATCGTCGCAAAGCCATGCGCCACTTGAACGCCAAGGAAGTCGTGATTTTCGCGGCCGGTACCGGCAATCCGTTCTTCACCACGGATTCGGCAGCGTGCTTGCGTGCAATCGAAATCGATGCCGATGTCGTGCTCAAGGCGACCAAGGTCGATGGCGTCTACACCGCTGACCCATTCAAAGACCCGCATGCCGAGAAGTTCGATCATCTGACTTACGATGAAGTACTGGATCGCAAGCTGGGCGTGATGGATCTGACCGCCATTTGCCTGTGCCGCGACCACAAGATGCCGTTGCGCGTATTTAACATGAACAAGCCCGGCGCCCTGCTGAACATCGTACACGGCGGCGCTGAAGGGACCCTGATCGAGGAAGGCCAACAATGATCAACGAAATCAAGAAAGACGCTCAAGAGCGCATGAAAAAATCCGTCGAGTCGCTGGCGCACAACTTCGGCCGTATTCGTACTGGCCAGGCTCACCCAAGCATTCTCGAAGGCGTGATGGTGCCGTATTACGGTTCCGACACCCCGATCAAGCAAGTGGCGAACATCACCGTCAAGGACGCTCGTACCCTGCAAGTGGTTGCCTTTGAGCGCAACATGCTGGGTGCCGTCGACAAGGCCATTGGTAGCGCGGGTCTGAACCTCAACCCGACCAACCTGGGTGAGTTGCTGCTGATCTCCATGCCGGCCCTGACCGAAGAAACCCGCAAGGGCTTCACCAAACAGGCTCGCGATGTTGCTGAAGATGCTCGTGTTGCGGTGCGCAACATCCGTCGTGACGCGAACAGCCAGCTCAAGGATCTGGTCAAGGAAAAAGAAATCAGCGAAGACGAAGAGCGTCGCGCCACTGGCGAGATCGATGATCTGACCAAAAAGTACGTGGCTGAAATCGACGCGAATCTGGCGCAGAAAGAAAAAGACCTGATGGCCGTATAAGGGTCGCGTTTTCATGGAAAAGACCAAGCAGACTGCGCCGCCCGCGGTGCCGCGCCATGTCGCGATCATCATGGATGGTAATAATCGCTGGGCGAAAAAGCGCTTTATGCCGGGTGTCGCCGGTCATAAAGCGGGCGTGGATGCGGTTCGTGCGGTGATCGAGGTGTGTGCTGAGGCCGGGGTCGAAGTATTGACCCTGTTCGCCTTCTCCAGCGAGAACTGGCAGCGCCCGGCCGACGAGGTCAGCGCCTTGATGGATCTGTTCTTCAAGGCATTGCGTCGCGAGGCCAAGCGCCTGAACGAAAACAACATCAGTTTGCGCATCATTGGCGACCGTTCGCGCTTTCATCCAGAGCTTCAGGCTGCCATGCGTGAAGCCGAGGCAATGACGGCGGGCACCAATCGCTTCGTTCTGCAAATTGCTGCCAACTATGGCGGACAGTGGGACATCGCGCAGGCCGCACAGCGTCTGGCTCGGGAAGTTCAGGCCGGGCACCTGCGTCCGGAAGACATTACTCCGGAGCTGTTGCAAACCTGTCTGGCTACCGGCGATTTGCCGTTGCCGGACTTGTGCATCCGTACCGGTGGCGAGCACCGCATCAGTAACTTCCTGCTGTGGCAACTGGCTTACGCCGAGTTGTACTTCTCCGACCTGTTCTGGCCGGACTTCAAACACGATGCCATGCGTACCGCGCTGGCCGATTTTGCTTCTCGGCAGCGCCGCTTCGGTAAAACGAGCGAGCAGGTCGAGGCTGGAGCCCGGGTTTAATGCTTAAACAACGAATCATCACTGCACTGATCCTGCTGCCGATTGCCCTGTGCGGGTTTTTCCTGCTCGAAGGCACCGGTTTTGCGCTGTTCATCGGGCTGGTCGTGACCCTCGGTGCATGGGAGTGGGCTCGCCTGGCGGGCTTCACTGAGCAGCCGATCCGCATTGCCTATGCGGCTGTGGTCGCGTTGATGCTGTTGGTCATGCATATCCTGCCTGGGCTCGCGCCTTGGGTATTGGGCGCGTCGGTACTTTGGTGGGGCGTTGCAACCTATCTGGTGTTGACGTACCCGCGCTCCAGCGAACTCTGGTCCAGCGCTGCCTGCAAGCTGGTGATCGGCCTGCTGATCCTGCTGCCCGCCTGGCAAGGTCTGGTTCAGATCAAGCAGGAGCCTTTGGGCAACTGGCTGATCATGGCGGTGATGGTGCTGGTCTGGGGCGCTGATATCGGTGCTTACTTCTCCGGTCGGGCCTTTGGCAAGCGCAAGCTGGCGCCACAGGTCAGTCCCGGCAAAAGCTGGGAGGGTGTCTACGGCGGCCTCGCGGTGAGTCTGGTCATTACTGTCATTGTCGGTCTGGTTCGAGACTGGACGGTGGCGCAGTTGTTCAAAGGTCTGATGGGTGCAGCCATCATCGTGTTTATCTCGGTGGTAGGTGATCTGACTGAAAGCATGTTCAAGCGTCAATCCGGGATCAAGGACAGCAGTAATCTGCTGCCGGGTCACGGCGGCGTGCTGGACCGAATCGACAGCCTGACTGCAGCGATTCCAGTGTTTGCCGTGCTGCTGTGGATGGCGGCACCGTGAGCCGCCCGCAGCAGATTACCGTCCTGGGGGCGACCGGTTCGATTGGTCTGAGCACGCTCGATGTCATCGCTCGCCATCCCGAGCGTTATCAGGCTTTCGCCTTGAGCGGTTTTACCCGTCTGAGCGAGCTGTTGGCGCTGTGTGTTCGTCATACGCCGCGGTTCGCCGTGGTGCCTGAGGCAGGTGCTGCCCGAGGCTTGCAGGACGACTTGCGCGCCGCAGGTCTGTCGACTCGCGTGCTGGTGGGTGAGGAAGGCCTGTGTCAGGTTGCTTCCGATCCTGAGGTCGATGCGGTCATGGCGGCCATCGTTGGCGCTGCGGGCTTGCGACCGACCCTGGCGGCGGTCGAAGCCGGCAAGAAAATCCTCCTGGCCAACAAAGAAGCACTGGTGATGTCCGGTGCACTGTTCATGCAGGCGGTGCGCAAGAGTGGTTCGGTGTTGCTGCCGATCGACAGCGAGCACAACGCGATTTTCCAGTGCATGCCACAGGATTTCGCTCGTGGGCTGGGTGCCGTCGGGGTGCGTCGTATTTTACTCACGGCCTCTGGCGGTCCGTTCCGACAGACACCTATGGCTGAGCTGGTGCATGTTTCCCCTGAGCAAGCGTGTGCCCACCCGAACTGGTCCATGGGGCGCAAGATTTCGGTGGATTCGGCCAGCATGATGAACAAGGGGCTGGAGTTGATCGAAGCCTGCTGGCTGTTTGATGCCAAGCCGTCCCAGGTCGAAGTGGTGATTCATCCTCAAAGCGTGATTCATTCGCTGGTCGATTACATCGACGGTTCGGTATTGGCCCAGTTAGGTAACCCTGACATGCGCACGCCGATCGCCAACGCGCTGGCGTGGCCGGAGCGAATCGACTCGGGTGTTGCGCCGCTGGACCTGTTTGCAATTGCGCGGCTGGACTTCCAGGCGCCTGATGAAGAGCGATTCCCATGTCTGCGCCTTGCGCGTCAGGCGGCTGAATCCGGCAATAGCGCGCCGGCGATGCTGAATGCAGCGAATGAAGTGGCGGTCGCGGCCTTTCTCGACGGGCGGGTTCGCTACCCGGAAATCGCGAGTATCATCGAAGAAGTGTTGAATCTCGAGCCCGTGGTTGCAGTTGACGATCTCGAGGCAGTGTTCACGGCCGACGCGAAAGCGCGAGTACTGGCAGAACAATGGTTGAGTCGTCACGGGCGGTAAGTGCTGCAATACGTTGACCCATGCGGCACTGGACAGGATTGCGGAGAAAGTAGATGAGCGCGCTCTATATGATTGTCGGCACCCTGGTGGCTTTGGGTGTGCTGGTCACCTTCCACGAATTCGGCCATTTTTGGGTCGCACGTCGCTGTGGGGTCAAAGTGCTGCGTTTCTCCGTGGGCTTCGGTATGCCGTTGCTGCGCTGGCACGACAAGAAAGGCACTGAATTCGTCGTCGCCGCGATCCCGCTGGGCGGTTACGTGAAAATGCTCGACGAGCGCGAAGGTGAAGTGCCCGCCGATCAGCTTGATCAATCCTTCAATCGCAAATCCGTCCGCCAACGCATTGCTATCGTATCGGCGGGGCCGATTGCCAACTTTTTACTGGCGATGATTTTTTTCTGGGTGCTCGCCATGCTCGGCAGCGAGCAAGTGCGCCCGGTCATTGGTGCGGTCGAATCCGGCAGTATCGCCGCCAGGGCTGGTTTGAGCGCAGGCCAGGAAATCATTGCCATCGATGGCGAGCCAACTTCCGGCTGGGCCGCGGTGAACCTGCAGTTGGTCCGTCGTCTTGGGGAGAGCGGTTCCCTGCAGTTGCTGGTCCGTGATCAGGGTTCCACAGTGGATTCACCCCGTGAGTTGATGCTGGATAAATGGCTCAAGGGGGCCGATGAGCCGGATCCGATTCGTTCGCTGGGTTTGCGCCCTTGGCGTCCGGCGCTGCCACCGGTCCTGGCTGAACTTGATCCGAAAGGCCCGGCGCAGGCCGCTGGCCTCAAGACCGGTGACCGACTGTTGGCTCTGGACGGCAAGTCGCTTGATGACTGGCAGCAGGTGGTGGACACGGTCCGTATGCACCCTGATACCAAAATCATGCTGCGCGTCGAGCGTGATGGTGCTCAAATCGACATCCCTGTGACGCTGGCCGCTCGCGGTGAGAAGAAGGCACCGAGTGGTTATCTGGGGGCTGGGGTGAAGGCAGTTGATTGGCCGCCAGAGATGATTCGCGAAGTGAGTTATGGTCCTGTGGCGGCAATTGGGGAGGGTGCTCGACGCACCTGGACCATGAGCGTACTGACCCTCGATTCGCTCAAGAAAATGTTGTTCGGTGAGCTCTCGGTAAAAAACTTGAGTGGACCGATAACCATTGCTAAAGTGGCGGGCGCTTCTGCCCAGTCGGGTGTCGCTGATTTCCTGAATTTCCTTGCTTATCTGAGTATTAGCTTGGGAGTTCTGAATTTGTTGCCCATTCCTGTACTGGATGGGGGGCATTTGTTGTTTTATCTGATCGAGTGGGCGCGTGGTCGCCCCTTGTCAGATCGGGTGCAGGGTTGGGGGATACAGATCGGTATCAGTTTGGTGATCGGGGTGATGTTGCTTGCTCTTGTCAATGATCTGGGTCGACTGTAACGCTTCGCTGAATTGCGAATCTGCCGCATTGTGCGGCAGTTTGTTTATTGCCAGTTGGAATAAGAAAGGACTTCATGAAACGTCTGCTGCTAACTGCGGTTCTCACCGTATTGATGATCGCCGAAGTTCACGCCGAGTCCTTCACTATCTCTGATATTCGCGTCAATGGCCTCCAGCGGGTCTCCGCGGGTAGCGTCTTTGGTGCTTTGCCGTTGAACGTCGGTGAACAGGCGGATGATCGTCGCCTGGTGGAATCCACTCGTGCGTTGTTCAAAACCGGTTTCTTTCAAGATATCCAGCTGGGCCGCGATGGCAACGTCCTGGTCATCACGGTAGTCGAGCGGCCGTCGGTCGCCAGTATCGAGATCGAGGGTAACAAGGCGATCTCCACTGAAGACCTGATGAAAGGCCTCAAACAATCCGGTCTGGCCGAAGGCGAGATCTTCCAGCGCGCCACCCTCGAAGGTGTGCGTAACGAGCTGCAGCGCCAATACGTCGCTCAGGGTCGCTACTCGGCTACCGTCGACACTGAAGTGGTGCCGCAGCCGCGTAACCGCGTTGCGTTGAAGGTCAATATCAACGAAGGCACCGTTGCTGCTATCCAGCACATCAACGTGGTGGGTAACACCGTCTTCCCTGATGAAGACCTGATCGACCTGTTTGAACTCAAGACCACCAACTGGCTGTCGTTCTTCAAGAACGATGACAAGTATGCTCGTGAAAAACTTTCCGGTGACCTGGAGCGTCTGCGCTCCTACTACCTGGACCGTGGCTATATCAACATGGATATCGCTTCGACCCAGGTGTCCATCACCCCGGACAAGAAGCACGTCTATATCACCGTCAACGTCAATGAAGGCGAGAAGTACACCGTCCGTGACGTCAAGCTGAGCGGCGACCTGAAAGTCCCTGAAGACCAGGTCAAGTCTCTGCTGCTGGTCCAGAAAGGCCAGGTGTTCTCGCGCAAGTTGATGACCACCACGTCCGAACTGATTACCCGCCGCCTGGGTAACGAGGGTTACACCTTCGCCAACGTCAATGGCGTGCCTCAACCTCACGATGAAGACCATACCGTCGACATCACGTTCGCCGTCGATCCGGGCAAGCGTGCTTACGTGAACCGCATCAACTTCCGTGGCAACACCAAGTCCGAAGACGAAGTGCTGCGCCGTGAAATGCGTCAGATGGAAGGCGGCTGGGCTTCGACTTACCTGATCGACCAATCCAAGACTCGTCTTGAACGTCTGGGCTTCTTCAAGGAAGTGAACGTCGAAACACCGGCCGTGCCGGGCGTCGACGACCAGGTTGACGTGAACTACAGCGTTGAAGAACAGGCTTCCGGTTCGATTACCGCCAGTGTTGGTTTTGCCCAGAGCGCCGGTCTGATCCTCGGTGGTTCGATCACCCAGAACAACTTCCTGGGTACGGGTAACAAGGTCAGCGTCGGCTTGACTCGCAGTGAATACCAGAGCCGTTATAACTTCGGTTATGTTGACCCGTACTGGACTGCTGATGGCGTGAGCCTGGGTTACAACGCGTTCTATCGCACCACTGACTACAAAGACCTCGACGTCGACGTAGCCAGCTATGCCGTAGACAGCCTGGGTGCAGGCGTGAGCGTCGGTTATCCGATCAGCGAGACTTCGCGTCTGACCTTCGGCCTGACTGCTCAACAAGACAAGATCAAGACCGGTCAATACACCGTTGACGAGATCTTCGACTTCGTTAACAAGGAAGGCGATAACTACCTGAACTTCAAGGCTTCGGCCGGCTGGTCCGAATCCACACTGAACAAAGGTGTATTGGCGACCCGTGGTCATTCCCAAAGCCTGACACTGGAAACCACCACGCCTGGCAGCGACCTGTCGTTCTTCAAACTTGATTACCGTGGCCAGTTGTTCCAGCCATTGTCTGAAAACTACACCATGCGCCTGCACACCGAACTGGGTTATGGCGATGGTTATGGTTCTACCGATGGCTTGCCGTTCTATGAAAACTACTATGCTGGTGGTTTCAACTCGGTTCGTGGCTTCAAGGACAGCACCCTCGGTCCTCGCAGTACGCCGAGTCGTGGTGCGGGTGAGACAGGTAACGCGGGGACCCTCAGAGACCCGGACCAGGACCCGCTGCCGTTCGGTGGTAACGTTTTGATTCAGGGTGGTGTCGAGGTTCTGTTCCCGCTGCCGTTCGTCAAGGATCAGCGTTCCCTGCGTACTTCGGTATTCTGGGATGTGGGTAACGTATTCGACTCCAAGTGCGAAAAAACGACAAACGCCAATGTCGGTTCAACCGCTCAAACAGCGTGTAACGACATCAGCCTGAGCAACATGGCCAGCTCCGTCGGTGTAGGCGTGACCTGGGTTACCGCACTGGGTCCTCTGAGCTTCGCGTTGGCCATGCCGGTCAAGAAACCGGATGACGCTGAGACTCAAGTGTTCCAATTCTCCCTCGGCCAGACGTTCTAAGCGTCTGACCCAAGATAACGACAATGGATTTTGTAGGAGTGCATCGTGCGTAAGTTGACTCAATTGGTTCTCCTGGCGACCGTACTGGTAGCAGGTCCGGCTTTTGCCGACATGAAAATCGCCGTTCTGAACTATCAGATGGCTCTGCTGGAATCCGACGCGGCCAAGAAGTACGCCGTTGATGCCGAGAAGAAGTTCGGTCCACAGCTGTCCAAGCTCAAGACTCTGGAAAGCAGTGCCAAAGGTATCCAGGACCGCCTGATGGCTGGCGGCGACAAGATGCAGCAAGGCGAGCGTGAACGCCTGGAACTCGAGTTCAAGCAAAAGGCTCGTGACTTCCAGTTCCAGTCCAAGGAACTGAACGAAGCCAAAGCCGTTGCTGACCGTGAAATGCTGAAGCAGCTCAAGCCGAAACTGGACAGCGCTGTGGAAGAAGTCATCAAGAAAGGTGCTTTTGACCTGGTCTTCGAGCGTGGCGCAGTGATTGATGTCAAACCTCAGTACGACATCACTCGCCAGGTTATCGAGCGCATGAATCAGCTGAAGTAACCATGACAGCGACTATAAAGCTCGGCCAATTGGCCGAGTTCCTCGGCGCCACACTGCGTGGCGACCCGGAGAAAGAAATTACTGGGCTAGCCACTTTGCAAGAGGCTGGCCCAGCTCAGTTGAGCTTTCTCGCAAACCCCCAATACCGTAAATACCTGGCGGACAGCCGGGCTGCAGCGTTGTTGCTGAAGGCCGCTGACGCTGAAGGTTTTGCAGGTAATGCACTGGTGGTGCCTGATCCGTATCTGGCGTACGCGCGGATTTCCCATCTGTTCGATCCCAAGCCGAAGGCGGCTGCCGGTATTCATCCGACAGCGGTTGTGGCAGCGGATGCAGTGGTCGATCCGGCGGCGAGCATTGGCGCCTTTGCGGTGATCGAAAGCTGCGCGCGTATTGCTGCGGGTGTGACCGTTGGCGCGCACTGCTTCATCGGTGCCCGCTGCGAGATTGGCGAGGGCGGTTGGTTGGCCCCGCGAGTCACGCTGTATCACGATGTTCGCATCGGTAAGCGTGTGGTGATTCAATCGGGTGCCGTACTCGGTGGCGAAGGTTTCGGTTTTGCCAACGAGAAAGGTGTCTGGCAGAAAATCGCCCAGATCGGTGGTGTGCTGGTCGGTGATGACGTGGAGATTGGCGTGAATACCGCTATTGATCGCGGTGCACTGGCCGATACCGTTCTGGGTAACGGTGTGAAGCTCGACAACCAGATTCAGATCGCCCACAACGTACAGATCGGTGATCACACCGCCATGGCGGCGTGTGTGGGGATCTCCGGCAGCACCAAAATCGGCAAGCATTGCATGCTCGCCGGTGGCGTAGGGCTGGTGGGGCATATCGAAATTTGCGACAACGTTTTTATCACCGGGATGACCATGGTGACCCATTCGATTACCGAAAAGGGTTCCTATTCTTCCGGTACGGCGATGCAACCGGCAGCCGAATGGCGCAAAAGCGCGGCACGCATCCGTCAGCTCGATGACATCGCGCGGCGGTTGCGACAGCTGGAAAAGCGTGTAGGGGAAGTGACCCCTGACGGTAATGCTTCATCAGATGGCTGATACCATTTCCATATCAAGTGTGCACAGCCGCTAGACTGCCTCCTTGATTTGCTAGAGGGGTGCGCGTCAGTCGCGCCTCCCAATCTTTACATAGGCTTCCCCCCGAAATGATGGACATCAACGAGATTCGCGAATACCTGCCTCACCGTTACCCGTTCCTGCTGGTGGACCGGGTCGTGGATCTGGATGTGGAAGGCAAGCGCATTCGCGCCTACAAGAATGTCAGCATCAACGAACCCTTCTTCAATGGTCACTTCCCTGCGCATCCAATCATGCCGGGTGTGTTGATCATCGAAGCGATGGCTCAGGCTGCCGGCATCCTTGGCTTCAAAATGCTCGACGTGAAGCCTGCCGACGGCACGCTCTACTACTTCGTCGGCTCCGACAAGCTGCGTTTTCGCCAGCCTGTCACCCCAGGCGATCAGTTGATCCTCGAAGCCCGCTTCATCAGCTGCAAGCGTCAGATCTGGAAGTTCGAGTGCCAGGCTTCGGTCGATGGCAAGCCAGTCTGCTCTGCTGAAATCATCTGCGCGGAACGCAAACTATGAGTTTGATTGACCCTCGCGCAATCATCGATCCGACGGCTATCCTGGCCGACGGCGTCGAGGTCGGCCCTTGGTCGATCATCGGTGCAGGTGTGGAAATCGGCGAGGGGACAGTGATCGGGCCGCATGTGATTCTCAAAGGCCCGACCCGAATCGGAAAGCACAACCGCATCTACCAGTTTTCTTCGGTAGGCGAGGACACGCCCGATCTGAAATACAAGGGTGAAGAAACCCGTCTGGTCATCGGTGACCACAACGTCATCCGTGAAGGCGTGACGATTCACCGCGGGACCGTTCAGGACCGTTCTGAAACAACCCTGGGCGATCACAATCTGATCATGGCCTATGCCCACATCGGCCACGACAGCGTCATCGGCAACCACTGCATCCTGGTCAACAACACCGCGTTGGCGGGCCATGTGCACGTTGAAGACTGGGCGATTCTGTCCGGTTTTACCCTGGTTCACCAGTATTGCCATATCGGCGCCCACAGCTTTTCCGGTATGGGCACCGCCATCGGCAAGGATGTCCCTGCGTACGTCACGGTGTTCGGCAACCCGGCCGAAGCCCGCAGCATGAACTTCGAAGGCATGCGTCGTCGCGGTTTCAGCGAAGATGCGATCCACGCGCTGCGTCGTGCCTACAAGGTGGTTTACCGCCAGGGCCTGACGGTAGAGCAGGCACTCGCCGAACTGGCCGAGCCTTCGGATCAGTTTCCGGAAGTCGCGGTGTTCCGTGATTCCATCCAGGCTTCGACCCGCGGCATCACTCGTTAATCATGGCTAATTTGCGTATTGCGCTGGTAGCGGGTGAGGCTTCCGGCGACATTCTTGGCGCGGGTCTCATGCGCGCACTCAAGGCTCAGCACCCGGCGGTGGAGTTCATCGGTGTCGGCGGTCCGCTGATGCAGGCTGAAGGTCTGACTTCGTATTTTCCGATGGAACGCCTTTCGGTCATGGGCCTGGTGGAAGTACTGGGCCGCTTGCGCGAGTTGCTGGCACGTCGCAAGAAACTGGTTGCCGACCTGATCGCCGAGAAGCCAGACGTGTTCATCGGTATCGATGCTCCGGACTTCAATCTCAATATCGAACTCAAGCTGCGTCAGGCCGGGATCAAGACCGTGCATTACGTTAGCCCGTCGGTTTGGGCGTGGCGCCAGAAACGGGTGCTGAAGATTCGCGAAGGCTGCGATCTGATGCTGACGCTGTTCCCGTTCGAAGCGAAATTCTATGAAGAGAAGGGCGTGCCGGTGCGGTTTGTCGGGCATTCCCTGGCTGATGCGATCCCGCTTGAAGCGGATCGTGCCGCCGCGCGGGCTGAGCTCGGTTTGCCCGACGGGCCTCTGGTTGCTCTGATGCCTGGCAGTCGCGGTGGCGAAGTTGGCCGGCTCGGCGCGTTGTTCCTCGATACGGCCCAGCGTCTGCGAGCCCTGCGCCCTGGTGTGCGGTTCGTCATGCCTTGCGCCGGCCCCGAGCGCCGCAAGCAACTTGAAGAGCTGCTGGCGGGCCGAGACCTGCCGCTGACATTGCTCGATGGCAAATCCCATCTGGCCCTGGCGGCCTGCGACGCGGTACTGATTGCCTCCGGAACGGCGACGCTTGAAGCGTTGTTGTACAAACGGCCGATGGTGGTTGCGTACCGCTTGGCACCGCTGACGTTCTGGATTCTCAAGCGCATGGTGAAAAGCCCCTATATCTCCTTGCCGAACCTGCTGGCCCAGCGCCTGTTGGTGCCCGAGTTGTTGCAGGACGATGCGACCGTTGAAGCCTTGGCCCAGACGCTGTCGCCACTGATCGAAGGCGGTGAAGAACAGACCCGCGGCTTCGATGAAATTCACCGTACCTTACGTCTGGACGCCTCCAATCAGGCGGCGGACGCGGTACTGAACCTGATCGGCAAAACACAATGAGCAAAGCAAGCATTCAGATGGGCCTGGACTTCACCCTGGTCGCCGACGTTGGAGATCTGGTCGCCGGTGTTGACGAAGTCGGTCGCGGCCCACTCTGTGGTGCGGTGGTGACAGCTGCGGTGATCCTCGATCCGAGCCGTCCGATCCTGGGCCTGAACGACTCGAAGAAGCTCACCGAAGCACGCCGCGAAAAGCTCTACGACGAGATCTGCGAAAAAGCCCTGAGCTGGTGCATCGCCCGGGCCGAAGTCGAAGAAATCGACGAGCTGAACATCTTGCACGCTACCATGCTGGCCATGCAGCGCGCTGTCGAAGGTCTGCACATCACGCCGAAACTGGCGATGATCGATGGCAATCGTTGCCCGAAGCTGTCGATGCGTGCCGAAGCGGTGGTGCAGGGCGACGGTAAGGTACCGGCCATCGCGGCAGCGTCGATTCTGGCCAAGGTCAGCCGCGACCGCGAGATGGCAGCGTTCGAATTGATTTACCCGGGGTACGGCATCGGTGGCCACAAAGGCTATCCAACGCCCGTTCATCTGGAAGCGCTGGCCCGCTTGGGGCCAACGCCGATTCACCGTCGCTCGTTCGCCCCGGTACGCCTGGCTTACGAGGCGCGGGAAAGCCTGATCGAGAGTTAGTCGCAAGGCTGATGTTTTTGCCAAGGCCCGGTACAATCCGGGCTTTGTTGTCTTCACGTTTCTAGTTTCTAGACAGGATCACTATGCCGGCTTCATTCGTTCATCTACGCCTGCACACTGAGTATTCCCTGGTCGACGGTCTGGTGCGGATCAAACCGCTGGTCAAGACCCTGGTCGGCATGAACATGCCCGCCGTAGCGGTCACCGACCAGAACAACATGTGTTCCCTGGTCAAATTCTATAAAGCCTCCATGGGGGCCGGGATCAAGCCGATCTGTGGCGCCGACTTGTGGCTGTCGAACAAGGATCCGGATAACGCTCTGAGCCGGATCAGTCTGCTGGCGATGAACGCCGTGGGTTATCGCAACCTCACCGAACTGATCTCCCGCGGCTTCATCGACGGCCAGCGCAATGGCTCGGTCATCATCGAGCGTGAGTGGGTGGCCGAAGCCAGCGAAGGCTTGATCATGCTGTCGGCGGCGAAAGAAGGCGAGATCGGCCTGGCGATGCTCAGTGGCAACCCGGCCGAAGCGGAAAACCTGGCACGCGAATGGATGGCCGTGTTCCCGGATCGCTTCTACCTGGAAATCCAGCGCACCAACCGCCCCAACGACGAAGAGCAGTTGCACGGTGCCGTAGCCCTCGCTGAAAAAATCGGTGCGCCGCTGGTCGCGACCAACGACGTGCGCTTTATCAAGCAGGAAGACTTCGCCGCGCACGAAACCCGCGTTTGCATCGGTGAGGGCCGTGCCCTCGACGATCCGCGACGCTCGAAAAACTACAGCGATCAGCAATACCTCAAAAGCGCCGAGGAAATGGCTGAGTTGTTCAGCGACATTCCCGAAGCGCTGGAAAACACCGTCGAGATTGCCAAGCGCTGCAACATCGATGTGAAGCTGGGCACTCACTTCCTGCCCAACTTCCCGATCCCCGATGGCATGACCATCGACGAGTATTTCCGCAAGGTTTCCTTCGATGGTCTGGAAGATCGCCTCAGCGTTCTGCTGCCCAAGGACACCACCGAAGACTACGAAACCAAGCGTCAGGTCTACGTCGACCGGCTGAATTTCGAGCTGGATATCATCATCCAGATGGGTTTTCCCGGTTACTTCCTGATCGTTATGGACTTTATCCAGTGGGCCAAGAGTAACGGCGTGCCGGTAGGTCCAGGCCGTGGATCGGGTGCCGGGTCGCTGGTGGCCTACGTGCAGAAGATCACCGACCTCGACCCGCTGGAATATGACCTGCTGTTCGAACGTTTCCTTAACCCGGAACGGGTATCCATGCCCGACTTCGACGTCGACTTCTGCATGGACGGTCGCGACCGTGTAATCGACTACGTGGCCGAGAAATACGGCCGCAACGCGGTAAGCCAGATCATCACCTTCGGCTCCATGGCGGCCAAGGCTGTGGTCCGTGACGTGGCGCGGGTGCAGGGCAAGTCCTACGGTTTGGCGGATCGTCTGTCGAAGATGATCCCGTTCGAAGTCGGCATGACCCTGGAAAAGGCCTACGAGCAGGAAGAAATCCTCCGTGACTTCATCAAGGTCGATGAAGAGGCCGCGGAAATCTGGGAAATGGCCCGCAAGCTTGAAGGCGTTGTGCGTAACGTCGGCAAGCACGCTGGTGGTGTGGTTATTGCGCCGACCAAACTGACCGACTTTTCGCCGATTTATTGCGATGAAGCCGGCGATGGTCTGGTCACCCAGTTCGACAAGGATGACGTTGAAGCTGCGGGTCTGGTGAAGTTCGACTTCCTCGGTCTGCGGACCCTGACGGTCATCGATTGGGCGCTGAAAACCATCAACCGTGATCGTGCCAAGGTCGATGAGCCGCCGCTGGACATCGCGTTCATCCCGCTGGATGACAAGCCGACCTACCAGTTGTTGCAGAAAGCTGAAACCACCGCGGTGTTCCAGCTTGAGTCGCGCGGCATGAAAGAGCTGATCAAAAAGCTCAAGCCCGACTGCCTGGAAGACTTGATCGCACTGGTGGCCCTGTTCCGTCCGGGCCCGTTGCAATCGGGCATGGTGGACGACTTTATCAACCGTAAGCACGGTCGCGCCGAACTCGCGTACCCGCACTCGGATTACCAGTACGAAGGCCTCAAGCCGGTTCTGGCACCGACTTACGGCATCATCCTGTATCAGGAACAGGTGATGCAGATTGCCCAGGTCATGGCCGGTTACACCCTTGGCGGCGCCGACATGCTGCGTCGAGCCATGGGTAAGAAAAAACCCGAAGAAATGGCCAAGCAGCGCGGCGGTTTCATCGACGGTTGCAAGACCAACAATATCGACGCCGACCTGGCCGGTAACATTTTCGACCTGGTAGAGAAATTCGCCGGTTACGGCTTCAACAAATCCCACTCCGCTGCTTACGGCCTGGTGTCATACCAGACCGCGTGGCTGAAAACGCACTACCCGGCGCCATTCATGGCCGCGGTGCTGTCGGCGGATATGCACAACACCGACAAGGTCGTGACCTTGATCGAAGAAATTCGCACCATGAAGCTGCGTCTCGACGCGCCGGATGTGAATACTTCGGAGTTCAAGTTCACGGTGAATGACGAAGGCCGGATTATTTACGGCCTCGGCGCGATCAAAGGTGTGGGCGAAGGTCCGGTGGAAGCCATCACCGAGGCGCGTCAGGAAGGTCCGTTCAAGGATCTGTTCGATTTCTGCGCCCGTGTCGATCTCAAACGTATCAACAAGCGCACGCTGGACGGTTTGATCCGCAGCGGTGCGCTGGATCGTCTGGGCCCATACTTCCATGACGAGCAGAAAGCCTATCAGGCCAATATCGACCGCAACCGGGCGGTCTTGCTGAACGCAATGGAAGGGGCGATCAAGGCGGCCGAACAAACCGCGCGCACCCACGACAGTGGTCATGTCGACCTGTTTGGCGGTCTGTTCGTCGAAGAGGACGCCGATGTCTACGCCAATCACCGCAAAGCCAAGGAGCTGACCCTCAAGGAACGCCTGAAAGGGGAGAAAGACACCCTGGGCCTGTACCTGACCGGTCACCCGATCGACGAATACGAAGGCGAAATCCGCCGTTTCGCCCGTCAGCGCATCATCGACCTGAAACCGGCCCGTGATACCCAGACCGTCGCGGGCATGATCATCGCCCTGCGAGTCATGAAGAACAAAAAGGGCGACAAGATGGGTTTCATCACCCTCGACGACCGCTCTGGACGGATCGAGGCCTCGCTGTTCGCCGAAGCATTCCATTCGGCGCAATCGCTGTTGCAGACCGACGCGATGGTGGTGGTCGAAGGCGAAGTCAGTAACGACGATTTCTCCGGTGGCTTGCGGCTGCGGGTCAAACGGGTGATGAGCATGGAGGATGCGCGCACCAACCTGGCCGAAAGCCTGCGCTTGAAGCTGCAGACCCAGGATTTGAAAGGCGATCAGCTACGCTGGCTCGGTGAGTTGTTCAAGCGTCACCGTGGCGCGTGCCCGATCACCATGGAATACACCAGTCCCGATGCGAAGGCTTTGTTGCAGTTCGGCGAGACCTGGCGGATCGACCCGGCGGATGCCTTGATTCAAGCCCTGCGTGACCAGTTCGGGCGAGACAACGTCTTCCTCCAATACCGTTGACGGTCAGGCCCTATAGTTAGGGCCTGATCTCGACCTGAATTTTTAATCTCGACCTGAACGCGCCTCTCCCTTAAGGTAGGCGCGAATAGACAACCGGCCGGCCCAAGCTCTCTTGGATGTCGACCCAAGACGGACGCCTATGAACCCGAATTTTCTAGATTTCGAACAGCCGATCGCCGACCTGCAAGCCAAGATCGAAGAGTTGCGCTTGGTCGGTAATGACAATTCGCTGAATATCGGCGATGAGATCTCCCGCCTGCAGGACAAAAGCAGCACATTGACCGAAGACATCTTCGGCAAGCTGACCAGCTGGCAGATCGCGCGTCTGGCGCGTCACCCGAAACGTCCGTATACCCTGGACTACATCGAACACATCTTCACCGAGTTCGACGAACTGCACGGCGACCGTCACTTCTCCGACGACGCTGCGATCGTGGGCGGTATCGCCCGTCTGGACGACCAGCCGGTGATGATCATCGGTCACCAGAAAGGCCGCGAAGTGCGCGAGAAAGTTCGCCGCAACTTCGGCATGCCGCGTCCGGAAGGCTACCGCAAGGCGTGCCGCCTGATGGAAATGGCCGAACGTTTCAAAATGCCGATCCTGACCTTCATCGACACCCCGGGTGCTTACCCTGGTATCGACGCTGAAGAGCGCAACCAGAGCGAAGCGATTGCCTGGAACCTGCGCGTCATGGCGCGCCTGAAAACCCCAATCATCGCCACCGTGATCGGTGAAGGTGGTTCCGGTGGTGCGCTGGCGATCGGCGTTTGCGATCAACTGAACATGCTGCAGTACTCGACTTATGCGGTGATTTCGCCGGAAGGTTGCGCCTCGATTCTGTGGAAGACCGCCGAGAAAGCACCGGACGCCGCTGAAGCCATGGGCATCACTGCCGAGCGCCTGAAAGGCTTGGGTATTGTGGACAAAGTGATCGGCGAGCCTTTGGGCGGCGCACACCGTAATCCGGCCGCTGCAGCTGCATCGATCCGTGCCGAGCTGAGCTCGCAGCTGGCGATGTTGAAGAAGTTCGATAATGACGCGCTGCTGGCTCGCCGTTACGAGCGTCTGATGAGCTACGGTCTCTGATCTGACCTCGGCTTCAATGTGGGAGCGGGCTTGCTCGCGAAGGCGGTATAACAGTCAACCGATGTGTTGATTGTTAAGCCGTCTTCGCGAGCAAGTCGAATCGTCGCACCGCCGCTCCCACATTTGATTTGTGCGAAGTGATCGATATGAGTCAGCCCATGATTGATCTTCCTGCCAGTCTCTTGCGGTATCTCAAGCCTTGGCGCAACGCCGCAACCTGGCGCATCGCATTCTCCGGTGGTCTCGACTCCACCGTTCTGCTGCACCTTCTCGTACACCTCGCAAAAACCGAATCCCTGCCAGCGCTAAGCGCTATCCATGTTCATCACGGCCTTCAGGCTGTGGCTGATGCGTGGCCGAATCATTGTCAGTCGGTCTGTGATGCGCTGGGTGTGCCGCTGCAGGTTGTTCGTGTGCAGGTTCAACCCGGCGCCAGTATTGAGCGTGCAGCCCGGGATGCGCGATATGCCGCGTTCATCGAGGCGACTCAGGCCAATGAAGTGCTGATGACCGCCCAGCACCGTGACGATCAGGCGGAAACGTTGTTGTTTCGGCTGTTGCGTGGGGCAGGGGTGAGGGGGTTGTCGGGGATGCCACGCCAGCGCCCGCTCGGTAAAGGACAGCTGCTTCGGCCATTGCTCGATGTCACACGGGCTGAACTTGAGGCCTATGCGGCGGAGCATCGGCTGAGCTGGATCGAAGACCCATCGAACCACGATCGGCAATTCTCGCGAAATTTCCTGCGCCATCAGGTATTCCCGGTATTGACCCAGCGCTGGCCGCAAGCGGTAACGACCATCGCTCGCAGCGCTGCGCATCTGAGCGAAGCGCAGGGATTGCTTGATGAGCTTGCGCAAATCGACCTGGCTGACGCCAGCACTGCCAACGACTTTGATTGGCTGGGATTGCCGTCCCTGGAACTGGGGGCATTGGAAACGCTGTCCGCTGCTCGTCAGCGTAATGCGTTAAGTCATTGGCTCGAACCGCTGACGCGACTGCCGGACAGTGACCATTGGTCGGGTTGGGAGGATTTACGGGATGCCGCTGGCGACGCCCGCCCGATTTGGCGGCTGGCGGATGGCGAACTGCATCGGGCGGGTGGGCGTATCTGGTGGTTGTCCGGCAGTTGGTTGCGCACGTTGCCCGCCGTCGGAAACTGGCCCGACCCCTCGCTATCGCTGGTGTTGCCGGACAACGGCGTGCTCACACTCACCGGCCAGATCCCCGATGGCCTGCTGCATATCCGCTATCGTGAGGGAGGTGAGGTGATGAATTTGCCCGGTCGCGGCCATCGCGATCTGAAACGATTGCTCAACGAAAGTGGCGTGCCGGGTTTTGCCCGTGGCAGATTGCCGCTGCTCTACCGAGGCGAGCAATTGCTGGCGGTGGCCAACCTGCGGGGCTTGGACGGCAGTGCAAAGGACCGTTGGAATTTTCATTGGCAGCCGCCGCACGAAGATCAAGGTTTGAGCTGAAAGGGGCTTTCCGGTAGACTACGCTCCCTTCTTGATACAACTTCTGTGGATTCGCCTGAATTGCAGGAGTTGCCGATTACCAAGCAGTCTTTGCTGGGCGATTCCAAAAAATGTGTAGCGAGCAACGTACCGGTGTTTCATCTTCCGGTCTGTCCCAACGCGGCGGTTTTTTTGAAAGGTGCACTGTGATTAATGCAGGTGATCGGGGGCTTCGGCCTTCCTTCGCTTTCCCCGGCGGCTCGGACCGCTTTAACGCAGACTTCTAGGGTTTTTCATGACGCGCTACATATTCGTCACGGGCGGTGTTGTTTCTTCATTGGGGAAAGGCATCGCATCGGCTTCATTGGCGGCCATCCTGGAGGCGCGGGGACTTAAGGTCACCATGCTGAAGCTGGACCCGTACATCAACGTTGACCCGGGCACCATGAGCCCGTTCCAGCACGGTGAAGTGTTCGTCACCCACGACGGCGCCGAGACCGACCTGGACCTGGGCCACTACGAGCGGTTCATCCGCACGACCATGACCCAGAACAACAACTTCACCACCGGCCGTGTCTACGAACACGTCCTGCGCAAAGAGCGCCGTGGTGATTACCTGGGCGCCACCATCCAGGTGATCCCGCACATCACCGACGAAATCAAGCGCCGGATCATCAAGGGCGCCGGCGATGCCGACGTGGCCATGGTCGAGATCGGTGGCACCGTGGGTGACATCGAATCCCAGCCGTTCCTCGAAGCGATCCGTCAATTGCGTTTCGAAGTCGGTGCCAAGCGCGCGATGCTGATGCACCTGACACTGGTGCCGTACATCGCCACTGCCGGCGAAACCAAAACCAAGCCTACTCAGCACTCGGTCAAGGAACTGCGTTCCATCGGCCTGCAGCCTGACGTGCTGGTCTGCCGCTCCGATCACCCGATCGATATCTCCTCGCGTCGCAAGATCGCTCAGTTCACCAACGTTGAAGAACGTGCGGTAATTGCGCTGGAAGACGCCGACACCATCTACAAGATCCCGGGCATTCTGCACGCCCAGGGCCTGGATGATTTCGTTGTCGAGCGTTTCGGCCTGCAATGTGGCGGCGCCGATCTGTCCGAGTGGGAAGCCGTGGTCGACGCCAAGCTCAACCCTGAGCACGAAGTCACCATCGCCATGGTCGGCAAGTACATGGAACTGCTGGACGCCTACAAGTCGCTGATCGAAGCGATGAGTCACGCCGGCATCAGCAACCGCACCAAGGTCAACCTGCGCTACATCGACTCCGAAGACATCGAAAACCAGGGCACTGCGCTTCTGGACGGTGTCGACGCGATCCTGGTACCCGGCGGCTTCGGTCTGCGTGGCGTGGAAGGCAAGATCACTGCCGTTCAATACGCTCGCGAAAACAAGGTTCCGTACCTGGGCATCTGCCTGGGCATGCAAGTGGCCGTGATCGAGTTCGCTCGTAACGTGCTGGGCTGGAAAGACGCCAACTCCACCGAGTTCGATCGTGCAAGCGGTCACCCGGTCGTGGGTCTGATCACCGAGTGGGAAGATGCCACCGGCGCCGTCGAAACCCGTACCGAAACGTCCGATCTGGGCGGCACCATGCGCCTTGGCGCTCAGGATTGCCTGCTGGAACCGGGTTCCCTGGTGCACGATTGCTACGCCAAGGACGTGATCGTTGAGCGTCACCGTCACCGCTATGAAGTGAACAACAACCTGCTGCCGCAAATCATCGAGGGCGGCCTGAAAATCACCGGTCGTTCCGGTGATGGCGCCCTGGTAGAAGTGGTTGAAGCTCCGGATCATCCATGGTTCGTCGCTTGCCAGTTCCACCCTGAGTTCACCTCGACACCACGCGACGGTCATCCGTTGTTCAGCGGTTTCGTTAAAGCAGCATTGGTTCAACACCAGAAGAAGGCGTAAATCCGATGGCCCAGAAGATTATCCGCGTAGGCGATATCGAGATTGCCAACGACAAGCCAATGGTGCTTTTCGGTGGCATGAACGTGCTGGAAAGCCGCGACATGGCGATGCAGGTCTGTGAAGAGTACGTAAAGGTCACCGAGAAACTCGGTATCCCTTACGTGTTCAAGGCCAGTTTCGACAAGGCCAACCGTTCCTCCGTGACCTCTTACCGTGGCCCCGGCCTGGAAGAGGGCATGCGGATTTTCCAGGATATCAAGCAAGCGTTCGGCGTGCCGATCATCACCGACGTCCACGAGCCTGATCAGGCCGCGGTCGTCGCTGAAGTCTGCGATATCATCCAGCTGCCGGCCTTCTTGTCGCGCCAGACTGACCTGGTGGTCGCGATGGCCAAGACCGGTGCGGTGATCAACATTAAGAAAGCCCAATTCCTCGCGCCTCAGGAAATGAAACACATCCTGAGCAAATGCGTGGAAGCGGGTAACGATCAGTTGATCCTCTGCGAACGCGGATCGAGCTTCGGCTACAACAACCTGGTTGTCGACATGCTCGGCTTCGGCATCATGAAGCAGTTCGAATATCCGGTGTTTTTCGACGTGACCCACGCGCTGCAAATGCCGGGCGGACGCTCCGATTCTGCCGGTGGCCGTCGCGCCCAGGTCCTCGACCTGGCAAAAGCCGGTATGAGCCAGTCGTTGGCTGGCCTGTTCCTCGAAGCGCACCCGGACCCGGACAACGCCAAATGCGACGGCCCTTGCGCCTTGCGTCTGGACAAACTGGAGCCATTCCTGGCCCAGCTCAAAGCTTTGGACGAACTGGTGAAGAGTTTTCCGACGGTAGAAACCGCGTAATCCTCATTTCTCCGGTAAAGTACCGCACGAATTAATGCTCAGGCCCTCGGGTCTGAGCCTTATCGTCCGCAAGTCTGCCTGCTGCACATCACTTGCCGGCGATACAAGATTTCCTTCAGCTGCGTCGTTTTCGTCAACTTTGGAGTGTTTACAACAATGGCAAAAATCGTCGACATCAAAGGTCGTGAAGTTCTCGACTCCCGTGGCAACCCCACCGTGGAAGCGGATGTGCTTCTCGATAACGGCATCATCGGCAGTGCTTGCGCGCCGTCCGGTGCTTCCACTGGCTCGCGTGAAGCGCTCGAGCTGCGTGATGGCGACAAGAGCCGTTACCTGGGCAAAGGCGTTCTGAAAGCCGTCGCCAATATCAACGGTCCGATCCGCGACCTGTTGCTGGGTACAGACCCAAGCGACCAGAAAGCGCTGGATCACGCGATGATCAAGCTCGACGGTACTGAAAACAAAGGTTCCCTGGGCGCCAACGCGATCCTCGCCGTTTCCCTGGCAGCCGCCAAGGCAGCCGCACAGGACCAGGACCTGCCGCTGTATGCTCACATCGCCAACCTGAACGGCACTCCGGGTGTTTACTCGATGCCGGTTCCGATGATGAACATCATCAACGGTGGCGAGCACGCCGATAACAACGTCGACATCCAGGAATTCATGGTTCAGCCAGTAGGCGCCAAGTCTTTCTCGGAAGGTCTGCGCATGGGCACCGAGATTTTCCATCACCTGAAAGCTGTTCTGAAGGCCCGCGGCCTGAGCACTGCTGTTGGTGACGAGGGTGGTTTCGCACCGAACCTGGCCTCCAACGAAGACGCTTTGAAAGTGATCTCCGAAGCTGTGGCCAACGCCGGTTACAAGCTGGGCACCGACGTGACCCTGGCGCTGGACTGCGCGGCCAGCGAATTCTACGAAGACGGTAAATACAACCTGTCCGGCGAAGGCCAGGTGTTCACCGCTGAAGGTTTCGCTGACTACCTGAAAGGCCTGACCGAGCGTTATCCGATTATCTCGATCGAAGACGGTCTGGACGAGTCCGACTGGGCTGGCTGGAAAATCCTCACCGACAAGATCGGCGAGAAGACTCAGCTGGTAGGCGACGACCTGTTCGTGACCAACACCAAGATCCTGAAAGAAGGCATCGATAAAAAGATCGCCAACTCGATCCTGATCAAGTTCAACCAGATCGGCACCCTGACCGAAACTCTGGAAGCGATCCAGATGGCCAAGGCCGCTGGTTACACCGCCGTAATCTCGCACCGCTCCGGCGAAACCGAAGATTCGACCATTGCCGACCTGGCTGTGGGCACCGCGGCTGGCCAGATCAAGACCGGCTCCCTGTGCCGTTCGGACCGTGTTTCCAAGTACAACCAACTGCTGCGTATCGAAGAGCAGTTGAATGGCAAAGCCAAGTACAACGGTCGCAGCGAATTCCGCGGTTAATAGAGTGCCGAGCCTCGCCAATACTGCTCCTTTTTGACGGTGTCTGTTGCCGTCATACTGCGTTGCCGCTCCTCGCCATAGCCAGCTATGACTCGTCGCGGCGCCTTGTCTGACGACAACAGTCACTCGTCAAAAAAGGAGCGTATTGGTGAGGCTCGGTACTAACGTGGTAAAAAGACACCGGATTGTGTCGGAAAAATCGCTACAGCGATGGATTTGCCACTAATCTGATGCCTTATAAGCACAAGCCTGGGGCTTCCAGGCTTCGTGCTATCAGAAGCTTCAAAGTTTTGGCATGGCTGTCTTTTTTCACTGGATACCTGATATTCGATGCGCAGTCCCAATTGGTTGTTCCTCGTCTTGCTCCTGCTGCTGGCTGGCCTGCAATACCGCCTGTGGGTGGGTAATGGCAGTCTGGCGCAAGTGGCCGAACTGACTCAGCAGATCGCAGATCAACACGCTGAGAACGAGGGGCTGCTTGAGCGCAATCGGGTGATGGACGCTGAAGTCAGTGAATTGAAAAAGGGCATGGAGACCGTTGAAGAGCGGGCTCGTCATGAGTTGGGCATGGTCAAGGACGGTGAAACCCTTTACCAGTTGGCTCAATGAACCCCTCGTTACCGGCCTTCTGGGCTGTAATTCCTGCCGCGGGCGTCGGTGCCCGTATGGCCGCGGACCGTCCCAAGCAATACTTGCAACTGGGCGGGCGCACAATTCTCGAACACAGCCTCGGCTGTTTCCTTGATCATCCTTCCCTGAAAGGGTTGGTGGTCAGTCTTGCTATTGATGATCCTTATTGGCCGAACCTGGCGTGTGCATGTGATCCGCGAATTCAGCGGGTTGAAGGTGGCTCCGAGCGTTCCGGTTCGGTACTCAATGCGTTGCTGCATTTGCATGCACAAGGCGCTGACGATGAGGATTGGGTGCTGGTTCACGATGCTGCGCGGCCGAATCTGAGCCGTGATGATCTGGACAAGTTGCTGGGTGAACTCGCAGATGACCCGATTGGCGGGCTGCTGGCGGTTCCGGCACGCGATACCCTCAAACGGGTCGACAAACACGGTCGTGTGGTCGAAACCGTGGATCGCAGTGTGATCTGGCAAGCCTATACACCGCAGATGTTTCGCCTTGGTGCATTGCATCGGGCGTTGGCCGACAGTCTGGTGGCCGACGCGGTCATCACTGATGAAGCTTCGGCGATGGAGTGGGCAGGTATGGCGCCACGACTGATCGAAGGCCGGTCTGACAACCTAAAGGTCACGCGCCCCGAAGACCTAGAATGGTTGCGTCAGCGTTGGGCGAACCGTCGCTGAGTTGTTCGTTATCCCTTAAACCGCTATCGCGAGCAAGCTCGCTCCCACAGAAGGGGCTGTGGCGAACACTGAAAGGGCGTGCAACATAAAACAAATGTAGGAGTGAGCCTGCTCGCGATAGCGGCTGGGCAGACAACGCATAACTTAACTCCGGTACTCCGGCCGTTCGGCCAATCCTTCCTTCAAGTAATCCACCAACTTGCGCACCTTCGGTGACAGATGCCGTTGCTGTGGATAAAGCGCCCACACGGCAGTGTTCGGCGGTTGGTGGGCTTCCAGCAGCGAAATCAATTCGCCGTTTTTCAGATGCTCCAGCACGTAATAATCCGGCAACTGACACAAACCCACGCCCTGTAACGCCGCATCCAAAACTGCTTGCCCACTGTTGCAGCGCCAGTTTCCCTGCACTCGCTGGGAAAATTCTCGCCCGTTCTGTTCCAGTTGCCAGATATCCGAGCTGCCGATGAGGCAGTTGTGGCGGCTTAGTTCCGACAAGCTATGCGGGCGACCGTAGCGCTCCAGATAGGACGGCGATGCGCACAGGTACATTCGCCGTGGTGCCAGGCGTGTTGCGACCAGTCGAGAATCCTGAAGGCGACCGAGGCGGATCGCCAGGTCCAGGCCTTCATGGACCAGGTCGAGTTGGCGATTGCTCAGTTCTATGTCGATGCGCAGTTGCGGATAGAGCCCCATGAAACGGGTCACCAGCGGCACGATGAATCGTTCGCCGTATGCCACGGCGCAGGTCATGCGCAGCATGCCTTTGGGTTCGCTGGTCAGGTCGCCAACCGCGCGTAAGGCTTCTTCGCGGCCATCCTGCAAGCGCTGGCAATGTTGCAGAAAGGTTTGCCCTGCCTCGGTCAGCGTGACCCGGCGGGTACTGCGATAAAGCAGTCGCGTCTGCAGCCGTTCTTCGAGGCGTACTATTTGTCGACTGATATGGGAGGAAGAAACCCCGAGGCGTTCCGCGGCAGCCGTGAACTGGCTGCACTCGGCCACGGCGACAAATTCGTCGATACCTTCCCAGCGGTTTTCGGACATCAAGGATTATCCCTGTATGGCAATAATGTTTTGCTTTTGTCCGGATTATTCACCGTCAGGCGGTGTATTACACTCCTTGTCTCGTTTTTATTCACTGGAGAACCCACATGATCAAGTCGCGCGCTGCCGTTGCCTTCGAGGCCAAGAAACCCCTCGAGATCGTTGAAGTCGATGTCGCCATGCCCAAGGCCGGTGAAGTCCTGCTGCGTGTGGTTGCCTCCGGTGTTTGTCATACCGATGCCTACACGCTATCGGGCGCGGACCCGGAAGGTATCTTCCCCTCAATCCTCGGCCACGAAGGTGGCGCGGTGGTTGAGGCGATCGGTGAGGGCGTGACCTCCGTCGCAGTCGGCGATCATGTGATCCCGCTGTACACCCCGGAATGCCGCCAGTGCAAATTCTGTCTGTCGGGCAAAACCAACCTGTGTCAAGCGATTCGCGCGACTCAGGGTAAAGGCCTGATGCCGGATGGCACTTCGCGCTTTTCCTACAAGGGCCAACCAATTTTCCACTACATGGGGACGTCGACGTTCTCCGAGTACACCGTACTGCCGGAAATCTCCGTCGCCAAAATTCCAAAAGAAGCGCCACTGGAAAAAGTCTGCCTGCTGGGCTGCGGTGTCACCACCGGCATCGGTGCAGTTCTTAATACCGCCAAGGTAAAACCAGGTGATACCGTCGCCATCTTCGGCCTCGGCGGCATCGGTCTGTCGGCGGTGATCGGCGCGGTCAAAGCCAAGGCTGCGCGGATCATTGCCATCGACATCAACCCGGCCAAATTCGAAATCGCCAAGCAGTTGGGTGCAACCGATTGTGTGAACCCGAAAGATTTCGATCGTCCGATCCAGGAAGTCATCGTCGACATGACCGATGGCGGCGTCGACTTTTCCTTCGAATGCATCGGCAACGTGCAATTGATGCGTGCTGCACTTGAGTGCTGCCACAAGGGTTGGGGCGAGTCGGTGATCATCGGCGTCGCCGGTGCTGGCCAGGAAATCTCCACGCGTCCATTCCAGCTGGTGACCGGTCGCGTCTGGCGTGGTTCGGCGTTCGGTGGTGTGCGTGGCCGTACCGAGTTGCCAAGCTATGTCGAGATGGCTGAAACCGGCGAAATCCCGCTGGATACTTTCATCACCCACACCATGGGTCTGGAAGATATCAACAAGGCGTTCGACCTGATGCATGAAGGCAAGAGCATCCGTTCCGTCATCCATTTCTGAGGTCGGTCATGAGCCTGGAAAATATCTCCTGCCAGAAAAGCTTCGGCGGCTGGCACAAACGCTATCGGCACCGCTCCGATGTGCTCGGCTGCGACATGGTGTTTGCCGTGTACCTGCCGCCGCAAGCGGAGCAGGGCGGCAAGTTGCCGGTGCTGTACTGGTTGTCCGGCCTGACCTGCACCGACGAAAACTTCATGCAAAAGGCCGGCGCCATGCGCATGGCCGCCGAGCTTGGGCTGATCATCGTTGCACCGGACACCAGTCCTCGCGGTCCCGATGTGCCGGGTGATCCGGATGGCGCCTGGGACTTCGGTCTTGGTGCCGGGTTTTATCTGAATGCCACGCAGGAACCCTGGTCGCGGCACTATCGGATGCATGACTATGTCGTGCAGGAATTGCCCGCATTGGTCGAAGCCCATTTCCCGGCGTCGGACAAGCGCGGCATCAGCGGTCACTCCATGGGTGGCCACGGTGCACTGGTCTGCGCGTTGCGTAATCCGGGGCGTTATCAGTCGGTGTCGGCGTTCTCGCCGATCAACAATCCGATGGACTGCCCATGGGGGCAGAAGGCCTTTTCTCGCTACCTGGGGGAAGACCGATCGAAGTGGCGCGAATGGGATGCCTGCGCGTTGATTGCCGAGGCTGATGAGAAGTTGCCGCTGCTGGTCGACCAAGGTGATCGCGACGATTTCCTGGCCACCCAGCTCAAGCCTGAAGCCTTGCAACAGGCCGCCAAACTGGCTGGTCATCCGCTGACGTTGCGCCTGCAACCCGGCTACGACCACAGCTATTTCTTCATCGCCAGTTTCATCGACGACCACTTGCAACATCATGGGCGCGCTCTAAGCGCCTAATGTTCGACAAAGCAGGTAGAATCACGCCCTGACAAAAATCGGGGCGTTTTTTTATGCGTATTGGCCACGGCTATGATGTGCACCGTTTCGCTGAAGGCGATTTCATTACTCTGGGCGGCGTGCGGATTGCACACGGCTTCGGGCTGCTCGCTCACTCCGACGGTGACGTCCTGCTGCACGCCTTGAGCGATGCCTTGCTCGGCGCCGCTGCGCTGGGTGATATCGGCAAGCATTTCCCGGACACCGACCCGACATTCAAGGGCGCCGACAGCCGAGTGCTGTTGCGTCACGTCGTCGCACTGATCCACGCCAAGGGCTGGAAAGTCGGCAACGTCGATAACACCATCGTCGCCCAGGCGCCGAAAATGGCCCCGCATATCGAATCGATGCGCGCGCTGATTGCCGCGGATCTTCAAGTTGAGTTGGATCAAGTGAACGTGAAAGCTACCACCACTGAAAAGCTCGGCTTTGTCGGTCGCGAAGAAGGCATTGCCGTGCACTCCGTTGCCTTGTTGCTGCGCACATGAACGAACTGCAATTGCTCGGCCCACGGGCCTATGGCGAAGCCCTCGGCACCGCAGTATTGAAAGCCACGGCGGAAGATTTTCAAGTCGATGAAGTCCTCAATATCCCCCTCAGTGGCGACGGCGAACACTTGTGGATCTGGGTGGAAAAGCGCGGTCTGAATACCGAAGAAGCGGCACGGCGGATCGCCAAGGCAGCGGGCGTGCCATTGCGCACCGTCAGTTACGCGGGCCTCAAGGATCGTCAGGCGCTGACTCGCCAGTGGTTCAGTGTGCAGCTGCCGGGCAAGGCCGATCCTGATCTGTCGGCGGCGGAAAACGATACGCTGAAGATCCTCAAGACCGGCCGGCACAAACGCAAGCTGCAACGCGGTGCTCACTCCGCCAATGGCTTCACGTTGCGACTGACGCAATTCGCTGGCGACAAAGCGGCGATCGAGGAGCGACTGCAACTGATCGCCAAGCAAGGTATCCCCAATTATTTCGGTGCCCAGCGTTTCGGGTTTGACGGCGGCAACGTGGTCGATGCCCGTGCATGGGCGGCGCGTAAAGCGTTGCCGGAGCAGCGCAACGTGCGTTCGCGTCTGCTCTCTACGGCGCGCAGTTTTCTGTTTAATCAGGTGTTGGCGGCGCGTGTCGCCGATGGCAGCTGGCAGCGTGCCCAGGTTGGCGATCTGCTGGCCTTCACCGACAGCCGCAGCTTCTTTCCGGCCGGTGAAGCGGAGTGCAGTGATCCGCGTCTGGCGATTCTCGATCTGCACCCGACCGGTCCGCAGTGGGGCGAAGGTGACTCGCCGACGACGGGCGCTGTCCATGAACTGGAGCAGGCAATCGCCACTCGCGAAGCGGACTTGCGTGATTGGTTGATTAACGCCGGAATGAGCCACGAACGTCGCATCCTGCGACTGCCCATTGGTGGGTTGACGTGGCATTATCCCGAGCCTGACATTCTGCAACTGGAATTCGTCCTCCCGGCCGGATGCTTCGCCACCGTATTGGTGCGCGAGCTTATTGATCTGGTGCCGGTGGGGCAGACGGACAGCCCATGCGTATTCTGATTTCTAACGACGATGGGGTAACCGCACCCGGTCTCGCCGCGCTTTATGCTGCGCTGGCGGATTACACCGAATGCGTGGTTATCGCCCCGGACCAAGACAAAAGCGGCGCCAGCAGCTCGCTGACGCTCGACCGTCCGTTACACCCGCAAACCCTGGCCAACGGCTTTATCAGCCTCAATGGCACACCGACCGATTGCGTGCACCTGGGCCTCAATGGCTTGCTGGAACGCGAGCCGGACATGGTGGTTTCGGGCATCAATCTGGGCGCCAACCTGGGTGATGACGTGTTGTATTCCGGCACCGTGGCGGCGGCCCTTGAGGGACGTTTCCTGGCGCGTCCCTCGTTTGCCTTTTCGTTGGTCTCACGGCAAGTGGAGAACCTTCCCACCGCCGCGTACTTTGCGCGCAAACTGGTAGAGGCTCACGCGGACCTTGAACTGCCACCGCGCACGGTACTGAACGTGAACATTCCCAATTTGCCGCTGGACCACATCCGCGGTATTCAGCTGACCCGCCTCGGACATCGCGCACGTGCTGCAGCGCCGATGAAAGTGGTCGATCCGCGCGGTAAATCCGGTTACTGGATTGCGGCGGCGGGGGATGCCGAAGATGGCGGTCCGGGTACCGATTTTCATGCGGTGATGCAAGGCTATGTTTCAATCACCCCACTGCAACTGGATCGCACCTTTAATGATGCCTTCAGAAGTCTCGATGGCTGGCTGGAGGGGTTGAACTAATGGCTCGTGAACAAGACGATATTCTGCGTCGTGGCATCGGGATGACCTCGCAACGGACCCGTGAGCGCCTTATTCAGCGCCTCTATGAAGAGGGGATTTGCAACGCCAAGGTGCTGGAAGTCATTCGCCGTACACCGCGTCACCTGTTCGTCGACGAGGCGCTGGCTCACCGTGCTTACGAAGACACGGCGCTGCCGATCGGCAATAACCAGACCATCTCGCAGCCTTATATGGTGGCTCGCATGAGCGAGTTGCTGCTGGAGGCTGGTCCTCTCGACAAGGTGATGGAAATCGGCACCGGCTCGGGCTATCAGACGGCGGTGCTTTCGCAACTGGTCGAACGGGTATTTTCCGTCGAGCGCATCAAGGTTCTGCAGGACCGGGCCAAGGAACGCCTGGTGGAACTGAACCTGCGCAACGTGGTGTTCCGCTGGGGTGATGGTTGGGAAGGCTGGCCGGCGCTGGCACCTTACAACGGCATTATCGTGACCGCGGTGGCGACCGATGTACCTCAGGCGTTGCTTGATCAATTGGCGCCGGGAGGGCGGCTGGTGATCCCGGTCGGATCGGGTGAGGTTCAACAATTGATGCTGATCATCCGGGAAGAGCAGGGCTTTTCCAGGCGTGTTCTGGGGGCTGTTCGCTTCGTCCCGTTACTCAATGGGCCACTTGCCTGAGCATTTGTTCCAGGGCGCTGAATTCTCTTCGATTGCTCCTGTCTTACAGCGGCATCGATCAGTTAAACGGAATTCATCGTCAGGCAGCAAACGTGTGCGCGAAGCCATTTCGCTTCATTAAAGGTAAAGCCTGCACGGCCCGTTATACTTGCGACATTTCACGCCGGAACACGGCAATCCACATTTTCAGCCACCACAAAGGGAGCGGCGGGTGAGTCTCACAGTCATTGCGCAGCGAATGGGTAAAACGAGCTATCAGCGCCTGGTGACTGGCCTTGTCTTGAGCACCTTGCTGGTCGGTTGCTCCAGTAACAAGTCGAGTGAAGTACGCGTCGTCGATCGCAACAACGCCGTCGCCCAGCGTCCGGCAGTGACCACGGGTCAATACGTCGTCCGACCTAAAGACACCTTGTTCTCCATCGCCTTTCGCTACGGCTGGGACTACAAAGCCCTCGCGGCACGCAACAACATTCCTACGCCTTATACGATCCATCCGGGTCAGACGATTCGCTTTGACGGTCGCACCGGTTCAACGCCGACGCCGGTGGCCAGCTCCATAGATTCAACGCCTTCTTCGTCGCTGAAAACCACGGTTATCCGGCGCCAGGCGAATGGCGCAACCACCAGCACAGCAGTGGTTACACCGTCCGTCGCCAGCAAGTCGACCCCTGCTCCGATGCCTCCTGCCGGCCCAGCCCCGACCGGCTGGGGATGGCCATCTAATGGCATTCTTATTGGTAAATTCTCTTCAAACGGCAGTTTGAATAAAGGAATTGATATCGCCGGGGATTTGGGACAGCCTGTTTTAGCTGCGTCTGATGGGACGGTGGTATACGCCGGGAGTGGCTTAAGGGGCTACGGCGAATTAGTCATCATCAAACACAGCGATACCTACGTCAGTGCCTACGGACATAACCGCAGGCTGTTGGTTCGGGAGGGGCAGCAGGTCAAGGTCGGACAGACAATTGCCGAAATGGGGTCAACGGGTACAGACCGGGTGAAGCTGCATTTTGAGATTCGCCGACAAGGTAAACCTGTAGATCCGCTGCAATTCCTGCCGCGTCGTTGATCGCTATCCAGCCTGTTCCGTCGCGTAGAGGGAACAGGTTCCAGCGTTGCCAGGGATAAAGGCGCCGCTTGAGCCTGAGGTCGAACTCACCAAAGGACTATAACAATGGCTCTCAGTAAAGAAGTGCCGGAGTTTGACATCGACGATGAGGTTCTCCTGATGGAGACCGGCATCGGGACGGATTCGATGTCGAATGATGAAGGGGCTGCTCCACCTTCCGTTCGTGCCAAATCCAAACACTCCGCTTCGTTAAAGCAACACAAGTACATTGACTACACGCGTGCACTCGATGCCACGCAGCTGTACCTCAATGAGATTGGCTTTTCCCCTCTGCTGTCCCCCGAAGAAGAAGTTCATTTTGCGCGCTTGTCGCAAAGTGGAGATCCGGCTGGGCGCAAACGCATGATTGAAAGTAACCTGCGGCTGGTGGTGAAAATCGCCCGGCGTTACGTCAATCGTGGCCTGTCGCTGCTGGACCTGATCGAAGAGGGCAACCTCGGGCTTATCCGGGCGGTAGAGAAGTTCGACCCCGAACGCGGCTTCCGCTTTTCGACCTACGCGACCTGGTGGATTCGTCAGACCATCGAGCGCGCGATCATGAATCAGACCCGGACCATCCGGTTGCCGATTCATGTGGTCAAAGAGCTCAACGTGTACCTGCGGGCTGCACGGGAGCTGACGCAAAAACTCGATCACGAACCCTCGCCCGAAGAAATTGCCAACCTGCTGGAAAAACCAGTAGGAGAGGTCAAGCGCATGCTCGGCCTGAACGAGCGGGTTTCTTCGGTCGACGTCTCGCTGGGTCCGGATTCGGATAAAACCCTGCTGGACACCCTTACCGATGACCGTCCAACCGATCCATGTGAGCTGTTACAGGATGACGACCTGTCCCAGAGCATCGATCAATGGCTCTCGGAGCTGACCGACAAGCAACGCGAAGTGGTGATACGCCGCTTCGGCCTGCGCGGTCACGAGAGCAGCACGCTTGAAGATGTAGGCCTGGAGATTGGCCTGACCCGGGAGCGGGTCAGACAGATTCAGGTTGAAGGCCTGAAGCGTCTTCGGGAGATTCTCGAGAAGAATGGCCTGTCGAGCGAGTCGCTGTTTCAATAAGTGATTTGTTGGCTGGCATTAAGAAGCCCCGACTGGTTCGGGGTTTTTTATTACCTCGGAGACAGGTTGGGAGTTACCTCTGTCATCACATCTGCTTCGTAGTCTCTCGCTGTAAGTGTTTGCTTACTCTTTCGTAAGTGTTCGCTAATTTCATAGGTAGCAGCCGTACATATTCCTACGTGAGACATGATTAACCAATTGATTTATATGCTTATTTTTTAAGGTTAATAACTTGTGACAGGCAGTTTCAGCTAACGGGGGCGATTGCTCTTGGTAGGGAACTCTCTAGTATCTGAACTGTGTCGACGGACAGACACGCCCTTCAAGGATGAGGGGAAAGGACATCGCAGGAAGCGATTCATCAGGACGATGAAAAGGAACGCAGGGAATAGGGAAAAAATGTGGGCGGGTCAAACCGCCCCTTTTTTTGCCTGCAGAAAAGCAAAAAGGCCCACAAGGGGCCTTTTCGAGAACGCGGGGGTAATCAGCGTTCGAGGTCTTTGATCTTGCCTTTGACGCCATCCCACTCTTCGGCATCGGGCAATGATTCTTTCTTCTCGGTGATGTTGGGCCAGATTTCCGCCAGCTCAACGTTCAGCTGAATAAATTGCTGCATGTCTTCCGGGACTTCATCTTCGGAGAAGATGGCCACGGCAGGGCATTCTGGTTCGCACAGTGCGCAGTCGATGCACTCATCCGGGTGAATCACCAGGAAGTTCGGGCCTTCGTAAAAGCAGTCCACCGGACAGACTTCTACGCAGTCGGTGTACTTGCACTTGATGCAGTTGTCGGTGACGACGAAGGTCATTTCTAATTTTCTCCTCAGGCGGCGGCAGCGGAGCCCCTTCACGTTGGGGTCGCCAGGTTTGGGAGCGATAGTCTGCTGGTCAGGCTATAAGCCAGCAGCATCCCAAACCGCGCGAGATTCTAACAGCTTGCAGGCGGTTGCGTTAGATCCGTGTCTTTAGTGTATAGAGCATTTCTAGCGCCCGGCGCGGTGTCATGTCGTCCAGATCAAGTTTGGCCAGATCATCCAGCACCGGATGCGGCAGGCTGGCGAACATGTCGCTCTGCTGCGGCGCGGCCGGTTTGCCTTTGGCCGTCTTGGGAACTTCATGAGGCAGGGCGGTCGCTTCAAGCCGGCCCAGGTGTTCGCGAGCGCGCACGATCACTTCGCTCGGCACGCCGGCCAACTGTGCAACCGCAAGGCCGTAGCTCTGGCTGGCAGGCCCTGGCAGCACGTGGTGCAGGAACACGATGCGTTCGTTGTGCTCAGTGGCATTGAGGTGCACGTTGGCTACCAACGGCTGGGCTTCCGGCAAAACGGTCAGCTCAAAGTAGTGGGTGGCGAACAGCGTGTAAGCCCGCAGATGTGCCAGGCGTTCGGCCGCAGCCCACGCCAGGGACAGACCGTCGAAGGTGCTGGTGCCGCGACCGACTTCGTCCATCAGCACCAGGCTGCGCTCGGTGGCGTTGTGCAGAATGTTCGCGGTTTCGCTCATTTCGACCATGAAGGTCGAGCGCCCGCCGGCCAGGTCATCGCTGGAACCGATCCGGGTAAAGATCCGGTCCACCAGAGACAACTCGCAACTGGCTGCTGGCACGAAGCTGCCGATGTGTGCCAGCAGCACGATCAGAGCGGTCTGGCGCATGTAGGTGGATTTACCGCCCATGTTCGGACCGGTGATCACCAGCATGCGGGTGTTGTCGTCGAGGCTCAGGTCGTTGGCCACGAACGGCGTGGTCAGCACTTGCTCGACCACCGGGTGACGACCCTGGCTGATGCGCATGCACGGCTCGCTGACGAAGCGTGGGCAGTTCAGATCGAGGTTCAGCGCACGTTCGGCAAGATTGCTCAACACGTCCAGTTCGGCCAGTGCCGCGGCGGTGTCTTGCAGCGGTGGCAACTGGGAGATCAGATCTTCGAGCAGTGCTTCATAGAGCATCTTCTCGCGCGCCAGGGCGCGGCTCTTCGCCGACAGGGCCTTGTCCTCGAACGCCTTCAGTTCCGGCGTTATGAAACGCTCGGCACCTTTCAACGTCTGGCGACGGATATAGTCTGCCGGCGCCGACTCAGCCTGCTTGCTTGGCAACTCGATGAAGTAGCCATGAATGCGGTTGTAACCGACTTTCAGATGAGACAGGCCGGTACGGGCCTTCTCGCGGGCTTCGAGGTCGATCAGGAACTGCCCGGCGTTTTCGCTGAGCGATTGCAAATCGTCCAGTTCGGCGTCGTAACCGGTTTTCAACACGCCGCCGTCACGGATGACTGCAGGCGGGTTGTCGATGATGGCTTTTTCCAGCAGGGCCGCCAGTTCCGGGTAGGTGCTGGTGGTCTTCGCCAGTTGAATAATGTGCGGAGCTTCCAGCTCGGTCATCGCCACTTGCAACTCAGGCAATGCACCGAGCGCATCGCGCAGGCGAGCCAGGTCACGAGGACGGGCGTTGCGCAGGCCGATCCGCGCCAGGATCCGCTCGATGTCGCCGATTTCCTTGAGCTGCGGTTGCAGTTTCTCGAAACGGTAACCGTCGAGCAGGCAGGTAATCGAGGTCTGGCGCGCCAGCAATACGGTCAGATCCCGCAGCGGACGGTTCAGCCAGCGGGTCAACAGACGGCTGCCCATGGCGGTCTGGCAGCGATCGACCACCGATTGCAACGTGTTGTCGCGACCGCCAGCCAGGTTGGTGTCCAGCTCCAGGTTGCGACGGCTCGCGCCGTCCAGCACCACGGTGTCGTCCAGGCGTTCATGGCGCAGGCTGCGCAAATGGGGCAGGGCGGTGCGCTGGGTTTCCTTGGCGTAGCTGAGCAGGCAACCGGCGGCGCCGATGGCCAGGGTCAGGTTCTCGCAACCGAAACCTTTCAGGTCTTGGGTCGAGAATTGTTGGCAGAGACTTTTCAGCGCCGAATCACGTTCAAAATCCCACGGAGCACGGCGACGAACCCCACGACGTTTCTCCGCCGGCAGATCCTTCGGCCAGTCGTCCGGGATCATCAGCTCTACCGGATTGACCCGCTCCAGTTCCGCCAGCAGGTTTTCCCAGCCCTTGATCTCCAGCACGGTGAAGTTGCCGCTGGTGATGTCCAGCACCGCCAGGCCGAACAGACGCTCGTCACCCAGCACCGCCGCGATCAGGTTGTCCCGACGCTCATCCAGCAGCGCTTCGTCACTGACCGTACCCGGCGTGATGATCCGCACCACCTGACGATCCACCGGACCTTTGCTGGTCGCCGGATCGCCGACCTGCTCACAGATCACCACCGACTCGCCGAGCTTGACCAGTTTCGCCAGGTAACCTTCCGCTGCGTGGTAAGGAATCCCACACATCGGAATCGCCTGACCCGCCGACTGCCCACGGGCTGTCAGGGTGATGTCCAGCAACTTGGCGGCTTTCTTCGCGTCTTCGTAGAAGATCTCGTAGAAGTCGCCCATGCGGTAAAACATCAGCTGGTCAGGGTGCTGGTTTTTCAGGCGCCAGTACTGCTGCATCATTGGCGTGTGGGAGGACAGATCGGAGAGCGCTTTATTCATCGGATAATCAGGCAAATTCGTTGAAAGGTGTAGGGCAAAGGAGGGGCATCGGCCCGGCTTTTCCGCGATGGGCGCAAGGTTAACATGGGCGGTCCACCCGACGCAGGCATGAAAGCCCTGCGATACATTTCTTCTGTCTATGCACGACATATGCGCAATTTATGCAATTTGGCATTTGTCTTCCGTGAAAAGAACAAGCACTATGCGCTTTATGCAAAAACGCAATGTTTCTACCGTCTTAAGAGCGCTGCTCGATCAGCACGGGATCTCCCCCACGGAGCTTCACCGTCGCACCGGCGTGCCTCAATCCACTCTCTCGCGGATCCTCAGCGGGAAGATCGTCGATCCCTCGGATAAACACATCTCGAAGATCGCCGAGTACTTCGCCGTGAGCACCGACCAGTTGCGGGGCCGTGCGGATGTCGCGCCGGCAGCCAGCATCGGGCGCGATCAATTGCATTCGGAACTCAAGGACATAAGTCTGTGGGACGACGATACGCCCGTCGATGATGACGAGGTATCGGTCCCCTTTCTTCGCGAGGTTGAATTGGCTGCAGGATCAGGAAGGTTCGTCATCGAAGAGAGCGAGCGCTCTAGCCTGCGCTTTGGCAAGCGGAGTCTGCGCCACAACGGCGTTCAGTTCGATCAGGCCAAATGCGTGACGGTGCGTGGCAACAGTATGTTGCCGGTACTGCGCGACGGCGCCACCGTCGGTGTTAATGCCGGCAAGTGCGGGATCGGCGATATCGTGGATGGCGACCTTTATGCCATCAACCATAACGGCCAGCTGCGGGTGAAACAGCTTTATCGCCTGCCTACCGGGATACGCCTGCGCAGCTTCAATCGCGATGAACATCCGGACGAGGACTACACCTTCCAGGAAATTCAGGAAGAGCAGATCGTCATCCTCGGTCACGTCTTCTGGTGGGGCATGTACGCCCGTTAACCTCACCGCTGTCAGATAGAACCCGCCATTGAGCGGGTTTTTTTCGCCTGCCGAAAAGCCGTCAACGCCTTTACCTGCGGGGGTTTAATGCGTCAGTGCATTGTAGGTGCATAAATAAATGCGTTTATGCATTGACTGTATATGCATCCATGCATATTCTTTGTCTCGAGCCGCTCAACAAAGCAGCTCGAAACGAAGCTCTTTAGTTCCACCACAAAGGCAGCGATGAACCGGCCTCAACGGTTCAGAGGGTTGGCAACTGACCCGGGTGTGCAGCGTAAAGCACCACAAGCAGTTATCCGGCGGGCAGGGACCGCGGTCGGAAAAACAATATGAATCGATCCGTACCGCGCCAGTAGCGCCGAAAGGTCAACGCGAAGGACCGCATTACTGAAAAGCCCGGCCAATGCCGGGCTTTTTGGAATGCCTACCTAACGTCAGGCACCTCAAGAGACACCGTTTGAAAGACACACACACATCACTCATCAATCACCCCGGGAGGCGTGACATGACAAACGAGCAACAAGCGTTGCTGGACATGCCGATCTGGCTCGTCATCGTCCTCGCCCTGGTGGGCGGGGTGTCCGGCGAAATGTGGCGCGCCGACAAGGAGGGCGCCCGCGGCTGGTCATTGCTGCGGCGTCTGGCCTTGCGCTCCGGGGCCTGCATGGTCTGCGGGGTCTCGGCCATCATGCTGCTGTATGCCGCCGGCGTGTCGATCTGGACGGCTTGCGCGTTCGGTTGCCTGACCGCGATGGCCGGGGCAGACGTTGCCATTGGCCTTTATGAGCGCTGGGCGGCCAAGCGGATTGGCGTTTGCGAAGTGCCGCCGCGAGATACCCGCCAGGATCACTGAACACCAAGCCCAATGGAATGGCGAGCAGCGGTGCCGACCGGCATCCGACCCGCAAGGACGCGGGTTTCCCAAGGCCAGTACCTTTCACTCAAACCCGCCAGCCAGCGGGTTTTTTATTGCCCGGTGAAGACACCATGAAGATCACCCCCCTGATTGCCCAACTTCGTGATCACTGCCCAACCCTCGCCGGTCGCGTGGCTGCCGGCATCGACCTCGAAACGCTGCAAGCCAGTACCCCGCTTTCAACTCCTTGCGCCTACGTGGTGCCGATTGCCGATCTGGCGGGCGCAAACGCGGTGCAAAACGCTACGCGGCAGACCATTCGCGACCGCTTCGAAGTGACCCTGGTGCTTGACACCACCGACGCTACAAAAGCGCTGGATCTGTTGCACGACCTGCGGGCCGAACTGTGGCGGGCGCTGGTGGGTTTCAAGCCCGGCGGTGATTACGACGCCATCGCCTACGACGGCGGCGAACGGGGTTCCATCAACAGCAACCGCGTGCTGTATCGCCTGCGCTTTTTTGCCGAGTTCCAGCTCGGCCGCAATCTGCCTGGTCAGCCTGCGGAGAGCTGGCACGAACGTGAACTGGACGGTTTGTCGTCCTTTACCGGGGTCACCGTGCGGGTCGATGCGATCGATCCGGCGGACCCCAATCTGAAACGCCCAGGCCCCAACGGACGCCTGGAACTGACTTTCTCTGGAGACGTAACCCCATGAGCAAACGCATCACCGTGCTGCCGGCCCCAGGCCGCGCCGTGCCCGACCCGGAAGCGGGCGATCTGTTGCCCCTCGAGGGCCGTGAAGTGCCGGACAACGCCTGGTGGCGTCGACGTCTGGCCGATGGCGATATCACTACCAAAGCCGTGAAAGCGGCGAAACCACAGGGAGCCAAATAATGGCGATCGGATTCAGCAACATCCCCGCGGACATTCGTGTTCCGCTGTTTTACGCCGAGATGGACAATTCGGCCGCCAATAGCGCGTCGTCGGCCATGCGCCGTTTGATCGTCGCTCAGGTCAACGACAACATTGCGCCGGCCGAGGTTGGCAAGCTGGTGTTGGTGTCCAGCGTCGCGCTGGCCAAAAGCATTGGCGGCCAAGGCTCGATGCTCGCCTCGATGTATGAAACCTGGCGCAAGACCGACCCGATCGGCGAGATCTGGTGCCTGCCGCTGCACAACACTGAAGGCAGCATCGCCAAAGGCGTATTGACCCTGACCGGCGCGGCCACTCAAAGCGGTGTGCTCAACCTGTACGTTGGCGGTGTTCGTGTTCAAGCGGCCATCGTCAACGGTGCCTCCGCGGCTCAAGCGGCCACCGCACTGGCGCTGAAAATCAACGCCTCGGCCGATCTGCCGGTCAGCGCTGCAGCCGTTGAAGGCATCGTGACCCTGAGCGCCAAATGGACTGGCGACAGCGGCAACGACATCAGCCTGCAATTCAATCGCCTGGGCAAGAGCAACGGCGAAGAAACCCCGGCCGGCCTGACATCGGCGATTACCGCCATGACCGGCGGTGCCGGTGTGCCAGATCAAGTCGCTGCCGTGGCGGCGCTGGGAGATGAACCGTTCGAGTTCATCTGCATGCCATTCTCGGACCTGTCGACCCTCAACACTTGGCAAGCCGTCATGGATGACAGCACCGGTCGTTGGTCCTGGGCCAAGCAATTGTTCGGTCATGTCTACAGCGCCAAGCGCGGCACCATCGGTACTCTGGTGGCGGCCGGCCAGGCGCGTAACGATCAGCACATGACCCTTCAGGCGCTGGAACCGGGCGTACCGCAACCGTTCTGGGTTCAGGCCGCTGCATTGGCTGCGCGCACCTCGGTGTTCATCTCCGCCGACGCCAGCCGTCCGACCCAAAGCGGCAGCCTGCCTGGTCTCGACCCGGCACCCGCCAGCGAGCGTTTCACCCTGACCGAGCGTCAGTCGCTGCTCAACTACGGGATCGCCACCGCGTACTACGAAGGCGGCTACGTGCGCATTCAGCGTTCGATTACCACCTATCAGAAGAACGCCTACGGCCAGGCAGACAATTCCTACCTGGACAGCGAAACCATGCACCAGTCGGCCTTCATCGTGCGTCGTCTGCAAAGCGTGATTACCAGCAAATACGGTCGCCACAAACTGGCCTCTGACGGCACCCGTTTCGGCGCCGGCCAGCCGATCGTGACCCCGAGCACGATTCGCGGCGAGCTGATCGCCCAGTACGCCAAGCTCGAACTGGAAGGCCACGTCGAAAACGCCGAGCTGTTTGCCGAGCACCTGATCGTCGAGCGCGACGTGCATGACCCGAGCCGGGTCAACGTGCTGTTCCCGCCGGATTACATTAACGGCCTGCGCGTGTTCGCGCTGCTCAACCAATTCCGTCTTCAGTACGACGACGCCGCTTAAAAACCGCGTTTGAACGTGTGATTTCAGCCCACCTCGCGTGGGCTTTTTATTTGAAGGGAGAAACACCATGGGTCAACTGATTGCGGGCACCTGCTACGTCAAAGTGGACGGCGCTCAACTGACCATCAACGGCGGCTGCGAAGCGCCCTTGTTGGCTGTGAAACGGGAAACCGTCGTACCGGGTTTCTACAAGGAAACCGACATCGCTCCGTCGTTCAAAGTGACGGCGCTGCACACCGCGGACTTCCCGCTCAAGCAACTGATCGCAGGCACCGACATGACCGTCACCTGCGAATTCAGCAACGGCAAAGTCTACGTACTGGCCGGCGCCTACCTGGTGGAAGAGCCCGTCTCCAAGGGCGACGACGCCACCATCGAACTGAAGTTCGAAGGCATCAAGGGGACCTGGCAATGACTGGCGCCGTGAAGCTTCAAGTCGCGATCGAAGCTCACGGCGAGCCCTTGACCGAACTCAACCTGCGCCGCCCGACGGTGCAGGAAGTTCGAGCGATCAAGGCGCTGCCGTACAAGATCGACAAGAGCGAAGAAGTCAGCCTCGACATGGACGTCGCGGCCAAATACATCGCGGTATGCGCCGGCATCCCGCCGTCGTCGGTCAACCAGTTGGACCTGGCTGACCTCAACGCGCTGAGCTGGGCTGTCGCGAGTTTTTTCATGAGTGCGGCGTCGGAGCCATCACCGACCTGATTTCAGTCGCCTATGACCTGGCCTGGTTCTGGAAGGTTGACCCCGAACAGATGATGGCCAGGCCACTGGATGTGCTCCGCGAATCGCTGGAGCACGCGCAACGGATCAATGCGATGCAGCAGGTGCAGTGATGGCAGACGAAGACACGATAAAAAAATCGGTGCTGTTGACCGGCATCGACGAACTGTCCCCCAAGCTCAAAGCCCTTGTTTCGAAGGTCGACAGCTTCAAAAATAACCTTGAGCAGGCCGGCCTCGGCAAGCTGGATATCAGCGGTCTGTTCAAGGGCGGTAGCGTGATCACGCCGTTCGTGGACGGGATCAAGGCGTCCGATGCGTTCAAGGGGAAATTGGCCGAGGTCAGTGAGTCGGCCAAGGCGGTTGACCTGCCGAGCGCACCCGAGAGCGCCGCGCAAGGCATGAATATTTTCAGCGCGTCGATGGCCAAGGTCTCGACCTCCATCGACGCCGCGCTGGCACCGGCGGTCGCCACGCTAGTGGTCGGTCTTGAGCCCTTGTTGACGGGTATCGGCAGCTTGCTCAACGACAACCCGAAACTGGTTGAAGGACTGGCGATCGGTGCCATGGCGTTCTCGGCGATGCAAACCGCCGTGACCGGTGCGACCCAGGTTTTCGATCTGATGAACAGGGTGCTCAAGACCAATCCGATCATGCTGATTGCCATGGGCGTCGCGTTGGCGGCCGGCTTGATCATTGCCAACTGGACGCCGATTTCAGCGTTCTTCATCAACCTTTGGGACGGCGTGAAAAATGTCGCCACGAAGGCCATAGCGGTGTTGAGCACGGTATTCAGCTGGACGCCGCTGGGGATGGTGATTGCCAATTGGGCGCCAATTGCCGGGTTCTTTTCCGGTATCTGGGAGGGCATAAAAGCGGTGACCGCATCGGTTGTGGGCTTCCTCAAAACGGCTTTTTCCTGGACGCCCTACGGGATGATCATCGACAACTGGGCCGGGTTGACCGGTCTGTTCTCGGCGATCTGGGAATTGCTCAAGGCCCTGACGGTGCCGGTGATCGACTTCCTCAAAGGCCTGTTCGACTGGACTCCGCTGGGCATGATCATCAACAACTGGGGAGCTATCACTGGTTTCTTCAGTTTGCTCTGGACCGCTCTGCAAGCCTCGGCGCAAGTGGTGAAGGATTTCTTCATCAGTGTGTTCGAGTGGTCGCCGATGACGCAGATCGCGGCCAATTGGCAACCGATCAGCGAGGTGTTTTCGGCGTTGTGGGGCGTGGTGCAAGCATTGGCCGCGCCGACGCTGGAGTTCCTGCACGGGATGTTCGAATGGTCGCCGCTGGGGCAAATCATCAAGAACTGGGAACCGATCACCGAGTGGTTCAGCAGTCTGTGGAAAAAGCTCCAGGACGTCATCGCGCCGATCAAGGAGTTGTTCGAAGGCGGCTTCGCGGGCGTGATCGCCAAAGTCACCGGCAAGGTCGAAGGCCTGGCCGAGGCGCAGAAGCAAACCAATGCCGAAGGCAAGGGTGAATTGGCACCGGCGTTCTTTGGCGCCAGCACCGAACCGGCGTCGAGTACAGAGTTGTTGCCCGCAAGCTTGCCGCAAAAACCGTCGATGCTGATGGGCTCGTTGACGCAAAACTCCAGCGCGCTGATCCAGCAAACCGCCGCCAACAACCGCACGCAACTCGAAGGCGGCCTGACCGTGCGCTTCGAAAATGCGCCGGCCGGCATGCGTACCGATCAGCCGCAAACCAATCAACCGGCGCTGGCGCTCAATTCGCGCATCGGCTACCGCACACTGTCCCTTGGAGGTTCCAATGAGCTGGCGTGATCGTTTGATGCCGGCGTCGTTTCGCGGCGTCCAGTTCTGGGTCGATCAGGCGAAAAACCCGGTCGGCCAAAAGGGCCAGTTGCACGAGTACCCGCAGCGCGATCTGCCTTATTTCGAGGGACTTGGCCTTCAGGCGAAGATTCACGATTTGACCGCATTTGTCGTTGGCCCCGATTGCCTGGAGCAGCGCGACAAACTGCTCATGGCGCTGGAGCAGGGCAGTGGTGAGTTGGTTCACCCGTGGCTGGGGCGTCTGCAGGTCAAGGTCGGCGAATGCGACATGACTCACACCCGCCAGGACGGCGGGCTGGTGACCTTTACCCTGAAGTTTTACCCCGATCAACCGGTGCCGTTTCCGACGGCAGCGGTCAGCACGCAGAAGCTATTGCTGGTGTCCGCGGACAGCCTGCTGGGTTGCGCGGTGAAACGCTTCGAAGACGCGATGACCTTGATCAAGGCTGCGCGGATCGGCATTGCCAATCTGCGCAACAGCATCAAGGAGGCTTACGAGGTGATTCAGCAGCACCTCCAGCCGTTGATCGATGAGTACCAGCAGATCAGCGATCTGGTCAAAGCCGTCAAGGAACTGCCCAAGGATGTGGCGGCGGAATTCAAGGGATTGATCGGCGACATCAACGAACTGAAGGACTTCGCCCGTGAAGGTTATCGTGGCGTGATTGCCAACGTCTCCCAACAGGTCGAAGCCATCAAGAAGGCCGACGCGCCGAAGTTGACCACTGGTAAGGACACCACCGCCGCGGCCCAGGCGTTGACCAACCTGGTGCAGGACACTTTGATTGTGCAAGTGGCCCAGTGGGTCGCGTCGATGCCGGTGGCTTCGCAGGCAGTCAAGCGGGTCACCAACCTGCCGGTCGGGCATCAGGCTGTGCTACCGACCACGCACCAGGACGTTCCGGTGGTCGACGATTTAGAGGCCTTGCGTGTGGCACTTGAGGAGGTGTTCAGACTGCCCGAGGCCAAGGCGGATCCTGCGCACTATCTGGCGATGAGCAATCTGCGCCAGGCGCTCCGGGCGCATTTGAAGGCGGTCGCGTCGTCGGGCGTTCGACTGGTCAGCAAGTCTTTCAAGCAAAGCCTTCCGGGGCTGGTGGTGATCTATCAGCAAAGTGGAGACGCCACGCGAATCGCTGAAGTACTACAGCGCAACGGCATTATTCATCCGGGGTTTCTCCCGCTGGACGACGTGAAAGTCTTGGGGGAATAGACCATGAATGAACTCGACAACAGCGTGTTGCTGACCGTTGACGGTCTGGAGTACGGCGGCTGGAAAAGTGTTGAAATCACCGCGGACCTGGAGCGTCAGTTCCGCACTTTCAAACTCGACATCACCTGGCAATGGCCGGGGCAAACGGTCGACCGACCCATCCGCCCGGGTGCGCCCTGCCAAGTGCGAATCGGTTGCGATCTGGTGCTCAGCGGGTATGTGTTCAAGGCGCCGATCAGCTATGACGGGCGGCAGATCAGCCTGAGCATCGAAGGCAGTTCCAAGACTCAGGACCTGGTGGACTGCGCGGCGATCAACACGCCCAACCAATGGCATCAGCAATCGTTGCTCAGCATCGTCGAAGCGCTGGCTGCGCCTTATGCCGGGAAAGTGGTCAGCGAGATTCCGGAAACCACGCGGCTCGGCAGCCACACCCTCGTGCCGGGGGAAACGGTCTTTCAGTCGATCGACCGCTTGCTCACGCTGTTTCGGGTGTTTTCCACCGATGACGCCGAAGGCCGGGTGGTACTGGCCCGGCCGGGCAGCGGTGGGCGAGCCAGTGATGTGCTTGAGCTGGGCAAGAACATTCTGTCGGCCAACGCGCCGATGGACTTCAGCCAGGTGTTCTCCGAGTACCGGGTGATTGGCCAGCACAAGGGCGGCGACGAGAAGAGCGGTGCGGCGGTGAGCGAAGTGTCCGGGGTTTCCACCGACCCGATTATCGGACGCAAGCGGGTCACCGTGATCAGCGAAAGCGCGCAATTGACCCCGGAACTGGCGCAGCAACGTGCCGATTGGGAAAGCGGTATTCGCGTCGGCAAGGCTGGCACCACGACCTATCGGGTACAAGGCTGGCGGCAGTCCAACGGTGATTTGTGGAAGCACAACACCTTGGTGCGGGTGATCGACAAGGTGTTGGGTTTCGACCACCACATGCTGATCTCCAAGGTGACTTACTCGCTGTCCGAACAGGGCTCGGTGACCACACTGCAAGTGGCGCCGCCTTACACCTTCGATGCGAACCCGGTGCCCCCCAAAACCTGACACCCCGACAAGCCTCGCTCCTACAAGGTAATCCACATGAGCCTACTGACACGCCTCCTGGCGCGCGGCACTGTCGTGCTCGCCAACTCGGCTACCAAGCTGCAATCGCTGCAAATGCGCCTCACCGCCGGCGAAGTGAACGACGACATGGAGCACTTCGAACCCTACGGTTTCACCAGCAATCCGCTGGCCGGCGCTGAAGGCATCGCCACGTTTCTGGGCGGTGATCGTTCCCACGCCATCGTGCTGGTGGTCGCCGACCGCCGCTATCGCCTCAAGGCACTGGCCCAGGGCGAAGTGGCGATCTACACCGACGAAGGCGACAAGATCCACTTCAAGCGTGGACGGATCATCGACATTGAAACCGCCACCCTGAACATCCGCGCCAGCACCGCCGTAAACATCGACACACCGACCCTGACCCAGACCGGCAAGATCGTCTCTCAGGGCGATCAGATTGCCGCTGGCGTCAGCCAGATCAAGCACGTGCACGTCGGCGTGCAAGCGGGCAATGGCCAGACCGGCGTGCCGGCGGGAGGCCAGTGATGTTTATCAGCCAAAACCTCCACGCCGCACTGACCCGATCAGTGCTGATCAGCCTGTTCACCTGGCGCCGCGCCGCCGATGACGATGCCCTCGATGACGAAGACCGTTTCGGCTGGTGGGGCGACACTTTTCCTACGGTCGCGGACGACCGTATCGGCTCACGCCTGTGGCTGTTGCGCCGGGTCAAGCTGACCCGGCAGACCCAGATGGACGCCGAGTTCTATGCCCGCGAAGCCTTGCAATGGCTGATCGACGACGGCCATTGCAGCGCCATCGACATCATCAGCGAACGCCTCGACGCCCAGCGCCTGAACCTGCGCACGGTCCTGACCCTGGCCGACGGCGAGCGCCTGGACATCAACCCTGATAACAGTTGGCAGGTGATCTATGCCGTTTGAAACCCCTTCGCTGCCGGTGCTGATCAAACGCACCCAAAGCGACCTGGCCAGCGATTCGCTGCGTCAGTCCGATGCGCAAGTGCTGGCCCGCACCCTCGGTGGCGCCGCCTATGGCCTGTATGGCTATCTGAACTGGATCGCCGAGCAGATCCTCCCGGACAAGGCCGATGAGTCGACCCTGGAACGGATCGCCGCACTGCGCCTTAACCAGCCGCGCAAAGCCGCACAATCGGCCAGTGGCAGCGTCAGCTTTACCGCCAGCGCTGGCGCTGTGCTGGACGTTGATACTCTGCTGCAATCGAACGACGGTCGGATTTACAAAGTCACTTCCGCCCGCATCACCAGCAATGGCTTGAACGGCACCACCATCGCCGCCCTCGACGCCGGCAGTCTCGGGAATGCCGACGTTGGCATGTCGCTGATTCCGGTGCAGCCGATCCTGGGCATTATCGGCAACAGCTTCACGGTGCTGGCGCCGGGGTTGACCGGCGGGGTTGCTCGGGAAAGTCTGGAGTCCCTGCGGTCCCGGGTGATTCGCTCTTACCGGATCATTCCTCACGGCGGTTCGGCGCAAGACTACGAAACCTGGGCGCTCGAATGTCCGGGGGTGACCCGTGCCTGGTGTCGTGGCAGCTATCCCGGCCCTGGCATTGTCAGTCTGTACATCATGCGTGACGACGATGCGCAACCCGTCCCCAATCCCGAGCAATTGGCTGAGGTCCAGGCCTACATCGAACCGCTGCGGCCGGTCACCGCCGAGTTGCGTGTGCTGCCACCGGTACAAGTGCCGATGACTTACCGACTGAGTCTGAAGCCCGACACCACGGTCGTACGCGCCGCCGTTGAGGCGCAACTGCGCGATCTGCATAACCGCGAAGGAGGCCTGGGCGACACCCTGCTGGTGAGCCACATCCGTGAAGCCATCAGCAGCGCGACCGGCGAAAGTGATCACGATCTCAAGTCGCCTACCGCCGACGTCGATGCTGCGAGCAACCAGTTGCTGACCTTCGGAGGTTGCGTATGGCAGTAATCAGAACCGCCGCGCAATACCAGGCCCAACTGCGCAGCCTGCTACCCAGCGGTCCCGCGTGGGACCCGGAGCGGGTCCCGGAACTCGAAGAAGTCCTTGAAGGCGTCGCCCAGGAACTGGCCCGCCTCGACGCTCGCTCCGCCGACCTGCTCAACGAAATGGACCCGGCTGGCGTGAGCGAACTGGTGCCGGATTGGGAACGGGTGATGAACCTGCCCGACCCGTGCCTGGGCGCGACGCCACTGTTCGACGACCGACGTCTGGCCGTACGCCGACGACTGCTCGCCGTTGGCAGCCAGGCCATCAGCTACTACGTCGAGATCGCCAAGAGTCAGGGTTACCCGAACGCCACCATCACCGAGCTTGATGTCCCGCGAATGGGACGGGCCCGGTTTGGTCAGGCGCATTTCGGAACATGGCAGGCGCATTTCATGTGGACGCTCAACACCGGTGGCCGCCTGCTGCTGGGCCGGCGTTTTGGTGCGAGTTACTGGGGAGAGCGCTTCGGCGTGAATCCGGGTTCTGCGCTCGAATGCCTGATCCACCGCAGCACACCGGCGCATACCAAGGTGCACATCAATTATGACTAGGGAGTAGAGGGATGGATTATCCGAGAAGTGTGCCCAGCGCCGGGTTGGTGAATGGGAAGTTTGTGGATGAGAACCCGTTGACGGGGACGCCGGGGTCGTTGATTCCGGCGGACTGGGGGAATGGGGTGACGGAGGAAATCGTGAACGTCATCAAGGCCGGGGATTTGACGCCGGATGAGACGAATTACAAACAATTGCTGCAAGCCATTCAGAGCATTTCGGCCAAGGGCTGGAATCTGGATTCGGCATTGCCGATTGGGTCGTTGCCACCGGCTACGGTGGCCACAGCTGATGGGCGTTTGGCGGTGACGCCGGTCGCCGCGGCTACGAATGGTGGCAAGGTTTCGATTCCGGCGGGGGTATTTGTCAGTATCGGACAGGAAGTCGTTGCGGGCCAGTTGGGCCGTCCTCGAACGTTTACGACTCAAGCATGGAGCAGTGCGGATCTGTTGCCGATGTCCAGTTATTTTCTTCGGGTCCAAGTGATCGGCGATGCACTGACTTTTTACATGCAGCGCGGTGCTTTGTATGACGCGCAACCTGAGGGGCTGAAGGGTACCGTCAATGGCGCGGCAGGCGGTGGTTTCCAGTCCACGCCGCTGGATATGTGTATCGCATGGGTTGTGACGGCAGCCCCGGGCACGACGCCAGTGATACGACTGATCTACAACCGCAGCAGACTGTCCTGGACCCAGACCGTGAACGGAAATGGGGTGGTTTATCTACCGCTGGATCCCCAAGCCCGTGCTGCACGCCTTGTGGTGGGCAATCCGACGCCTCATCCAACGGCAATTACTGGCGTTTCTTTCGCGCCGGGGGGATGGGCGGGCGGCAACTACTCTTATTTATCTCCGGTTAGCACGGGGGTTAGTAATTGGGATGGTTGGGCCACAGTCGGTGCATCGGCTTGTATTTTTACAAGTAACGTCGTTAACGATGCAACGGTCTCCACCCTGACCGCTAGCTTCGACCATTCGGAGTTACGTTCGCTCTGGCAGACGTATCAAGCCGAGCATACGTTTAACTCCGGGATCGCTACCAGTGACGAGTTGCTTTTCTCTATGGGAATCAAATTCTTCTCTCAACCTGACTATTCAAATGGCATAGCGGTCAACTTTTCTGCTGCGGTCAACGTTAACTTTTCCTGGGAGTTGATTCGATGAATGTCATTCAAGAACTTCACCTGTTTGAAGACGGACTTCGTCCGGCCCGGCCCTCTCCATCCCATGATTGGGATGGTGAAACGTGGGTGTTGGATTCTTTGAAAGTCGCAGAGCTGGAACAACAGGAAACCGAACGCCTGTGCGCCAAAGTCGATGCTGCTGCAGACAACGCACGCACTGCTCTGGCCGGTGATTCACTCAAGGCACTGGAATATGCCCAGGCCGCCGTTGCCGCCCAAGCCTACAAGGACGCGGGCTACCCGAAAAAGGACGTGCCGATGGCCGTCTCCGCATGGGTCGTTAAAGGCCGAACAGCTAAACAAGCCACCGAGCAGATCCTGAGCAAAGCCGCACAGTTAAGTGACAATTTGCTGACCCTGCGCACCTTGCGTCTCAAGGCGAAAATGCAAATCCGCGCGCACGCGGCCAAGAGCAAGATAGATCTGGCCCGCAGCGCTGGTGATGAAGCATTGGTGGCTATTCGTGAATTCGTCAGTGGCATGGCTGACTAAGCGAGAACCCTTCAACTCCCCTGTTCAGGCCCACGTATTCGTGGGCTTTTTTTTCTTGAAAAAACCGTGGGCGCGATTGCACCGATAACCGCATCGACACGGTTCATTTGTTATTTCAGAGGAACGAGAGACGTATGGATTATCCAAAAAGCGTGCCCAGCGTCGGACTGGTCAATGGCCGGTTCGTCGATGAAAACCCCGTGGCCGGGACGCCGGGTTCGTTGATCCCGGCAGTCTGGGGGAACAGTGTGACCGAAGAGCTTCTGGCCGTTATTACAGCGGCCGGAGTGACGCCATCCGAGGGTGTTAACGATCAATTGTTGGTGGCCTTCAGGACGCTCCTGAATTTGGCCAGCCCCATGTCTTCGCGGGTGACTGAAGTATCGACATCAAGGGCGTTAATGCCAGAAGAGCTGGGGCTGGTACTGATTAACGCCAGTGCGACGGAGACGACTATTACCCTGCCGGCAGCAAGTTCGTTGTCAGGTGTTCGGGATGTCGTTGTTCGACGGACTGACAACAGTGTTAACCGCTTGGTGGTACAGGCCTCAGGTAATGATCGAATCAAGTTCCACACTCACTTGTCGCCAAACGGATACCCGTTTCTGGTTTTGATGGGGGCGGGTGATTGGTGGCACTTACGAAGCGATGGGGCGAGCAATTGGTGGCCCGTCGGGCGCTTCGATGCAACGCCATTGGGAAGGATTGTTCTTGAGACGACAACCGCGTTCAGTCCTGGTGGTTATGGCGCGTTGAACGGCAGAGAGTTTTTTCGCTCCGAATGGCCCTGGCTTTGGGATCACGCCGTTCAGTCCGGAATGTTGCGCGCAGAAGTCGACCGCACCGGAGGTTGGAGCAGTGGCGATGGGATCAAGACGTTCCGCGCCCCGGAAGTTCGAGGTGAGTTTATCCGCGTTCTCGATGAACAACGTGGCGTCGATACTGCGCGCGCAGCCGGGACCTGGCAGACGGGTACCAATATCACGGGTGATAACGGCGCCGCTCCAGCGGTTCAGGGTATTGCCAACATTGCGACAGTAGGGGCTGACCCAACAACCTTTACCGGTCTCTGTTACTACGTATCAGCCACCATGACCGAGAATCTGGGCAGTACTTACTGGGGGATGACTCGCCCCAGGAACATTGCTTATCCAGGTCGATTGAAACTAATTTGAGGGACGTATGGCTTATTACTATTTAAATGAAAGTACTCAAGAGTTGACCGGTCCTGTCGAGTTGCCGGTCATTCCAGGTATGGGCGTTGTATTGCCGGGCAATGCGATCGAGTTACCAGAAGTTCTGCCTTCCGCCGAAACCGGTTATGTATGGGTTTGGCGTACCGGTGCCGCTTCGCAACTGATCGATTTGCGCAACCGCCCGATGTATCGCAAAGACACAGGTGGCCTTCAATTCTGGTATGAGTTAGGCCCGTTGCCTGACTATCTGACTGTCAAGCCTCGACCCGGCGAATATCATGTTTGGCTAAATGATGACTGGGCGCTGGATTTGGCTGCCGAACGAACAGGCAAAACCGCTGAAGCCGGCGCGGAGCGAGACAATCGTCTGCGTGAGATTGTTATTCGCATCGCGCCGCTGCAATACGCTTATGAACTGGGTGAGGCCACCAATGTTCAACTGGCCACTCTGCAAGAGTGGAAACGCTATACGCTCAAGTTGATGAGCATTGAACAACAACCGGACTTCCCACTGGTCGTTGACTGGCCGGCTTCACCTGTCAGCGTCGTAGTTGTATAAACCCTGAAACTTATTAATAACTGGAAGTGCAGTCTCGTGTTACCAGCACGCGGCTGCCTGCAAAATATCAACGGAAGGATATACCGTGGACTATCCCAATAGCGTCCCCAGCGCCGGTCTGGTGGACGGCAAGTTTGTCGATGAAAACCTGATTACGGGGACTCCGGGCTCGTTGATCCCCGCCCGCTGGGGTAACGGTGTCACTCTGGAGTTGTTGAAAGTCATCGAGGCTGCCGGTATCAAACCGTCAGAGGCGAGTAACGATCAACTGTTGACGGCGTTGCGCAGCAACAAGCTGTTTGTGACCGCGCCACAGTTCGACAGCGATCAGTCAGTTGCCACCACTGAATTCGTGACCCGCAGCGGTCTACAGTTTTCAGGTTTCAACGTCTTTCCCGCGAGCGCTACGCTGACCGCAGCCAACGTGGGCGGGGTGGCGAGTTTTGCCAGCGCCACGCCGATCACGGCGACGTTGCCGTCCATCAATGGACTTGCCCATGCCAGCACGATCCATGTCATCAACGCCGGAAACGGCGTGCTGACCATCAACCCGGCTGGCGCCGAAGTCATCGAGACCTGTAACAGCACGTTCGGGCCGGTCAAGCTCGGCGTCGGTGACTCCGCGCACTTCATCAAGCTGAGTAACGAGTGGCGCTTGTATGGGGGCTCGGTCAGCGACAAGTACGCATCGTCCTTCTCCGGCGTCTACGGCAACGTCGGTTACCAGAAGTATCCCAGTGGCAACATTGAACAATGGGGCGTCGGCACCACGGATGCCAATGGCGATGTCTATATCACCTTCCCGATCTCGTTCCCGACCGCTTTTTCTTCGCTCGTGGCCACCCATGTGGGCGGCGACGGGGCGATGGTCATCCTGGTCGGGGGCACCGGGACCAAACAGGGCTGCCGCCTGAAGGTTCGGAGTTTTTCCGGTCAGGTGCAGGCGGGATGGAGCGTGAATTATTTTGCAAAGGGCTATTGAATGAACGCGTTCAATGTTTTGTTTAGCGCAAGTACCTGTGGTGTTTATGTTCCTGGAATCAATGCGTCGGATATCCCTTCCGATGTCATAGAAATCCCCCAGGCTTATTGGATTTCGTTACTCCAACAGTTGGCTGTAACCCCGAAAATGATTTCTGTACGGGCCGATAATGGCTATCCCGTTCTTGTGGATACACCGCCTCTTGTGCCGGAGGAAGCAGCGAAGGCCGAGCGCCTTTGGCGTGATACTCAGTTATCGGCCACGGACAGCATGGTTGCCCGCGACAGGGACGAGCTGGAGGATGGCGGTGGCACGACGCTGACCACCGAGCAATACGCCGAGTTGCAGGCCTATCGCCGTGCACTTCGGGATTGGCCGCAAGGGTCGTTTTTTCCTTTCACTGAACATCGACCCACCATGCCACTTTGGCTGAATGGATATCTTTGACACGAACCAGACACTCGTCAGGGCCTGGGGGTTATATGACCGTTACGCAGCAACAACTACAGATCGTTATGCCCAACGCCCGCTCTCAAGCGGGCGTTTTCATTTCCGCCCTTAATTGCGCCATGACCCACCGCAACATCAACACCGCCAAACGCATCGCCGCATTCCTCGCGCAAGTCGGCCATGAATCGGGGCAGTTGCAATACGTGCGCGAACTGGGCAACAACCAATACCTGAGCAAATACGACACCGGCACCTTGGCCTCACGTTTGGGCAATACCCCGGAGGCTGATGGTGACGGCCAGAAGTACCGCGGTCGGGGGCTGATCCAGATCACAGGTCACAATAATTACCGGGAATGCAGCCTCGGCCTGTTTGGCGATGAACGTCTGCTGGCGCTGCCGGAGCTGCTGGAACAACCGCAATGGGCCGCCGAATCTGCTGCGTGGTTTTGGGACCAGAACGGACTGAACGAACTGGCCGACCGTGACCAGTTCAACAGCATCACCCGCCGCATCAACGGTGGCCTGAACGGTTTGCAGGATCGCTTGCAACTCTGGGCGCGGGCGAGGGCGGTGTTATGCCAGCCTTCGGTTTGATACCGATTTCTTACCGCGTCATTGGCATTGTTGTGTTTCTGGCTGTGTTGGCCGGTGGCTCCGCGGCGCTGGCCTGGCGCTTTCAGGATTGGCGTTATGGCGGGCAACTGGCGGAACAGGCGAGAGTGCACGCCGAGGCGCTGAATCAGGTGACCCTGGCAGCCGCGACGCAGCAACAGGCCGAGCAGAACAAGCGCCTGGCGCTGGAACAGCGACTGTCGGCCAGCGAACAAACCCATTATCGAGCGCTTAGCGATGCCCAACGTGATCAAGTTCGCCTGCGCGATCGTCTTGCCACTGCTGATGTGCGCTTGTCAGTCCTCCTCGATGCCCATGACATCGCCTCTGTCTGTGCAATGCCAACCGGCTCCGGAGCCGGCAGCGTGGATCATGGAGTCGCGCGAGCCCGACTTGACCCGGCGCATGCTCAGCGAATTATCGCCATCACCGACGCCGGCGACCGCGGACTGATTGCCTTGCAGGCCTGTCAGGCTTACATCAGAGCCCTCGCTCGCTAACATTTTGATCGATCCTGCGCCTTGCAAGCGCGTTACGCTCGTGTACGGTAGTTCTCATTCCGCTTGCTCAGGAGATGACCGTGAAAGAAATCACCCAACTGGCCGCTGAACTTGGCAGGCGCTTGCAGGTTCTCAATGCTCACGTCACCGCCGCCGAGTCCTGCACCGGCGGCGGGATCAGCGAGGCGATCACCCGGATTCCGGGGAGTTCGGCATGGTTCGAGGCTGGTTATGTCACCTATTCCAATCGCCAGAAAACCGAGCAATTGAATGTCCCGGTCGAGTTGTTTGCAACGGTGGGGGCGGTCAGTCGCGAGGTGGTCGAGGCCATGGTCCGAGGCGCGCAGGAGAAAAGCCGGGCGCGTTTTGCCGTGGCGGTCAGTGGTGTGGCGGGACCGGATGGTGGTTCGCCGAGCAAGCCGGTGGGTACCGTGTGGCTGGCCTGGGGCGTTGGTGAACAGGTGTTCAGCGAGGTGCAGTACTTTCCCGGCAACCGTGACGAAGTCCGCCGACAAACGGTGAAGGCCGCGCTAGAGGGGCTGCTGCGCCATGCCACTGGAGAAATCTCAAATCAGGGGTAGGCGATCCTGAAACGCTGTGGAATAATACTGGCTACTTATACAGGTGTTGGCCGTCAGGCCTTATTGATTACGTGAGGACTTTAATGGACGACAACAAGAAGAAAGCCTTGGCTGCGGCCCTGGGTCAGATCGAACGTCAATTCGGCAAGGGTGCCGTAATGCGTATGGGCGATCAGGACCGTCAGGCGATCCCGGCTATCTCCACTGGCTCTCTGGGTCTGGACATCGCGCTCGGCATTGGCGGTCTGCCAAAAGGCCGTATCGTTGAAATCTACGGTCCTGAATCCTCCGGTAAAACCACGCTGACACTGTCGGTGATCGCCCAGGCTCAAAAAGCCGGCGCGACCTGCGCATTCGTCGATGCTGAACACGCCCTCGACCCTGAATACGCCGGAAAACTGGGCGTCAACGTCGACGACCTGCTGGTTTCGCAGCCGGACACCGGCGAACAAGCCCTGGAAATCACCGACATGCTGGTGCGTTCCAACGCGGTTGACGTGATCATCGTCGACTCCGTGGCTGCTCTGGTTCCAAAGGCTGAAATCGAAGGCGAAATGGGTGACATGCACGTGGGCCTGCAAGCCCGTCTGATGTCCCAGGCGCTGCGTAAAATCACCGGTAACATCAAGAACGCCAACTGCCTGGTTATCTTCATCAACCAGATCCGTATGAAAATCGGTGTGATGTTCGGCAGCCCGGAAACCACCACCGGTGGTAACGCGCTGAAGTTCTACGCTTCGGTTCGTCTGGACATCCGCCGTACTGGCGCGGTGAAAGAAGGTGACGAGGTTGTTGGTAGCGAAACCCGCGTCAAGGTTGTGAAGAACAAGGTGGCTTCGCCGTTCCGTCAGGCTGAGTTCCAGATTCTTTACGGCAAGGGCATCTACCTCAACGGTGAGATGATCGACCTGGGCGTGCTGCACGGTTTCGTTGAGAAGTCCGGCGCCTGGTATGCCTATGAAGGCACCAAGATCGGTCAGGGCAAGGCTAACTCGGCCAAGTTCCTGGCAGACAATCCGGAAATCGCCAAGAAACTTGAGAAGCAGCTGCGCGACAAGTTGCTGACTCCAGCGCCGGACGTCAAAGCATCGCCAGTCAAAGAGACTGCTGATGACCTGGCTGACGCTGATATCTGATTGATCCGATGACCGCCGTACTCGATACACTCGTCGCGGTGCGGCGAACCGCAATGGACCTGCTCGCGCGACGCGAGCACGGTCGAGTCGAGTTGACGCGTAAACTGCGTCAACGCGGCGCCCTCCCTGAAATGATCGACACGGCACTCGACCGTTTGACGGAAGAAGGCCTGCTGTCCGAATCGCGTTACCTCGAAAGCTTTGTTTCCTACCGTTCCCGTTCCGGTTATGGCCCTTTGCGTATTCGTGAAGAGTTGAGCCAGCGCGGCCTGCAACGTACCGACATCGAACTCGCTTTACGCGAGAGCGGTATCAACTGGCAGGAACAACTGGAAGACACCTGGCGGCGAAAGTTTTCCGGGCACTTACCGATAGACGCCCGGGAACGTGCCAAACAGGGCAGGTTCCTGAGTTATCGGGGATATTCCATGGAAATGATCAGCCGCTTGTTCAGCGGCCGAGGGATGGACGATTGACTGAAACGGCTCGCTATTTCGATAGCGGGCCGTTTTTTTTTGTCTACGTAACCTTGGACGGCTCCCGCGAGCGCTGTTGCGCCAGGGGTTGGGATTGCGCCCAGTTTTCCGGCAGGTTGATGTAGTCCACCAGTTCCCGCAGGCGTCCATGATCTCGGGCGTTGAAGGTGAAGGCCAGTCGCGCCAGGTGGCTGAACTGCGGTTCGTCGTGTTCCTCTCCACTGTAAGCATGTTGATGGAAATGATCGCTCAGGCACAGGTCGGCAAATGCCTCTTGCATGTGTTCGAGCGCCTGGTCGCTGAGCTTGTGATTCATGCGGATCACGAATTGATGCTTGAGCCAGCGGCTGGAGTGGAAGTTGCTGTAGAACTGGTTGATTTGCTCCACAGCCTCTTCGGCGCTGTAGACCAGACTCACGAGTTTCATATCGGTCGGCAGGATGTAGCGATTTTCCTCCAGTTGATGGTGAATGAAGTCCAGTGCGCCTTGCCAGAACTTGCCGCCGGGAGCGTCCAGCAATATCACGGGCACCAACGGGCTTTTGCCCGTCTGGATGAGTGTCAGCACTTCCAGCGCTTCATCCAGAGTGCCGAAACCGCCAGGGCACAGGACCAGCGCATCGGCTTCCTTGACGAAGAACAGCTTGCGGGTAAAGAAGAAGTGGAAGGGCAGCAGGTTGGTAGTGCCGTTCACGGTGGGATTGGCATGCTGCTCGAAGGGCAGGGTGATATTGAATCCCAGGCTGTGTGCCAGGCCGGCACCTTCGTGGGCCGCCGCCATGATGCCGCCACCGGCACCGGTGATGACCATCAGGTCTGAGCGCGCCAGCGCTGCGCCGAGCTCTCGGGCCAGACCGTACAGCGGATGTTCTATCGGCGTTCGGGCCGAACCGAAAACGGTGACCTTGCGGCGCCCCCTGAATTGCTCGAGCACACGAAAGGCGTGTTCCAGTTCACGCAGGGCTTGAAGGGTGATCTTGGCATTCCAGCGATTGTGATCTTCCTGGGCCATGCGTAGCACAGTCAGGATCATGTCGCGGTAGATCGGGATGTTCGGGCTGTTGGGTGAAACAAGGTTGAGTTGCTCTTCGACCTTGCTGATGAGGTCGTGGCCGCTTTCTTCAAAATGACGGCTCAGGAGGTCATTCGGTTGGTAAGGCATCAACTTCTCCTTCCATACAGGCTCTGTTTTTCCCTTGGATGAAGGAAACATTCGCACAACAAGACGTGCAATGGGCAGCCCCTTTCCTGCCCTGAAAAGTAAACGTGAACACTATGAATCTAGACCCTCATAGCGTTTTTCGCTGACTTGATCATTGCGCTGCAAAGTCTTTCCTGGCAACCGCTTATTGGCGATTTTCAAGGTGCTTTCACCGCTCGTCTGAACGCAAGGCGAGTGTCTGACAGTCTGATTTACTGAATTACAGGCACGACACGACAACTTTGCGTCAAAGGCAGGACGTACGGTACAAGCGGTTCAAGGATTTTATCGCTCAAGCAAGGGCGAGGTGCAGGGAGGCGGGAAGCGATGGCCAGAGTCATTCTGGAGATCGATACGCAATTGTATCGATTACTGAAGTCATCGGCCGAGACCAATCATTTGAGTCTCGAGGAGGAGTGTTGCCGGCGCCTGGAGGTGGCCGACCGACGTTCCCGTTATTTGCAGGCGTTGTTGGCAGAACTGCGCGCCGAGGATGAACAGCGGCGCGCCAATTCCCGATGATTACTTCTTCTTGGTCGGAGCCGCTTTCGGGCAGTCCGATTCCTGATAGCTGGCTGAGCCGACGGAGCGGTTGGTCTTCACCTCAGTGAAGTCGTAACGCATGACCGCGCCCTTGGCCATCAGTTTGCGGAACGATGGGTTGTTGCATACAGAGGCGCCAAGCTGGAAATACACGGCTTTGGGGTCGGCACGCATCTTGTTGGCGTGGCTGCTTTGTACGCTCAGATGGTTGATCAGCGTGTTGCCTTCGACGGTGTAGCCCTGATCAAGAATGTCTTCGTTGATCGCCCGTGGAGTACCAACACTGCTTTGTGTGGCGACGTTTCGCAGCTCTCTGTTGAGATTCTGCTCACTCAAGGAAGCAGCCTGAGCGCTGAAGGACGACGCCAGCAAAATGGCAGCGGTGGGAACGATAAGGCGCAGCATGAAACTCTCCTGGTTCAGTGACTGGTGGTTCGACCCGTCACATGACTGTGCGTTCAGTGGCGGCGAATTATAGGGGACGAGGCCTGGACGGTACAGGCTTGCGCCGCCTGCTCTGATAAACTGCCGCCACTTTCTGCCCTGCCGAGTGTTTTTCGTGTCGATTTTCTTCCCCTGCCGGCGTTGCCTGCGATGAACCCTGCAACCCCACGCTTTGCTGCAAACGCAGTAGCCCGCTTGCGCGATGAGCGAGAGGAAGAGGGCATCAAGCCGATTCAGGCCCGAGGCTGGAGGGCGCCGCGTTGCCGAGCCTGCCGCGTGATCGAGAGCCACTGCCTGTGCGCCTGGCGCCCGCAGGTGGAGGCCCGCTCAGGCGTGTGCCTGATCATGACCAACAAGGAAGTGTTCAAGCCGAGCAACACTGGTTGGCTGATCGCCGATGTGGTGCGCGACAACCATGCGTTCATCTGGTCGCGTACGGAAGTTGATGAGCAACTGCTGGCGCTGCTGGCCGACCCGCAATGGCAGCCCTATCTGGTGTTTCCGGGTGAGTATGTCGAGCCCGAGCGTGTCACAAACAGCGTCGATGCCGATAGTTCGAAGCGTCCGCTGTTCATTCTGCTGGATGCCACCTGGACGGAAGCCCGGAAGATTTTCCGCAAAAGCCCCTACTTTGATCGGCTTCCGATCCTGAGCCTGTTGCCCGAGAAACTGTCGCGGTACCGGTTGCGCCGATCGACGCGCAGCGAGCATTTATGCACCGCCGAAGTGGCGGCACTGTGTCTTGATCTGGCGGGTGATACTGAGGCTGCGTCGGCGCTGGACGCTTATTTCGACGTGTTCAGCCAACATTACCTGGATGCCAAACATCAGCTTGAAATGGATGTTTCAACACCGGCACACGCCGAGCTGATGCCTTTTGTGTAAATCGGTGCCCTGTCACGCGCTGATTGTCGCCCATACTGCAAAGAACTGTACTGGCCATGCACCTTGACCACCCCGACTTCGCTGGGCATGCTTGGCGCCGATTAGGGCGCGGCCAAAGTTTGATACGCCGTATTCTTTACGTGGGTAGCCACGTGATTGGCGTTGAACGTGCCCTGTTGGTACAGCTCCGTGGCTGTACCTCGAGTTGTTTGAAAAACAGGATCATTTGAAAAATGGCCACATACGAAATCCTGATTGCCGATGACCACCCTCTTTTTCGTAGCGCCCTGCATCAAGCGTTGACCCTGGGCCTGGGCCCGGAAGTCCGTCTGGTGGAAGTGGCAAGCATTGCGGAGCTGGAAACCCGTCTGGACGAAAAATCCGACTGGGATCTGGTGTTGCTGGACCTGAACATGCCGGGGGCCTACGGTTTTTCAGGGCTGGTGTTGCTGCGCGGTCAGTATCCGCAGATTCCGGTGGTCATGGTCTCGGCGCAGGAAGAAGCCTCGATCATGGTCAAGTCTCGTGAGTTCGGCGCCAGCGGCTTCATCCCCAAGTCCAGTGATCTGAGCGTCATCCAGAAAGCCGTACGCGCGGTGCTCGACGGTGATGTGTTCTGGCCGCCCCAGGCGTTCGAGGCGGTCAGCGTTTCCGCCGAAGCCAAGGCCGCGAGCGAAGGCCTTGCGAGCCTGACGCCTCAGCAGTTTCGTGTTCTGACCATGGTCTGTGAAGGCTTGTTGAACAAGCAGATTGCCTACGAGCTGAGCGTTTCCGAAGCGACGATCAAGGCGCATGTGACGGCGATTTTTCGCAAGCTGAATGTGCGGACCCGGACTCAGGCGGCGTTGCTTCTGCAACAACTGGAGTCAATTTCGAGCTGATCAGGCGCGGCGCCTTCACGCTTTTTTGACTTTGCTTAATCTAGCTTTCCCACTTCCTTTTTGGTCAGTTGCCTACTTTATGTCACCTTTCAAAGGCCAAACCGGCCTAAAACGCATCCTCAACGCCTCCGGCTATTCGCTGGACGGTCTGCGCGCAGCCTTCACCGGCGAAGCGGCCTTTCGGCAACTGGTGTTGCTCAACGTCATATTGATCCCGCTGTCGTTCTTTCTGAACGTCAGTCGCGTCGAGCAGGCGTTGCTGATTGCAGTCTGCCTGTTGGCGTTGATTGTCGAATTGCTCAATTCGGCAGTGGAAGCGGCCATTGACCGCATTTCCCTTGAGTTGCACCCGCTGTCCAAGAACGCCAAGGACATGGGCAGCGCCGCTCAGTTCGTAGCTTTGAGCATGATCGCGCTGGTCTGGGCAGTCATCCTGCTTTAAGCGATGGTGGGCAGAACGATCTCGTCGCTGCGCTGAACCCCAGCGGTGAAAGCGCGGCACAGGTCGAGGAATTCACGCATCGCCGACGTCTGATATTTCTGTTTGTGCCAGATGAAATAGAACTGCCGCGCCAGATCCAGATCCGGTGTCTCCACCGGCACCAGGCTGCCACGGCGGAACGCGTCGCGTAGCGCCAGACGCGAAATGCAGCCAATCCCCAGCCCGGACTCCACCGCACGCTTGATCGCTTCGGTGTGTTCCAGTTCCAGCCGGATATTCAGTGAACTGCGATGGTGACGCATGGCCTGGTCAAAGGTCAGTCGCGTGCCGGAGCCCTGTTCCCGCAGAATCCAGGCCTCGTGGGTCAGCTCTTCCATGGTCGCCGTGCCGCGCTTGGCCAGTGGATGCTGGGGCGCGCAGAACACCACCAGTTCATCCTCGACCCAGCTCTGCACTTCGATGTCCGGATGGCTGCAGTCGCCTTCGATTAGACCCAGATCAATTTCATAGTGGGCGACTTGCTGCACAATGTTGGCAGTGTTCTGCACGTGCAGCTTCACCTGGCTTTCCGGATGGCGCTGCATGAAGCTGCCGATCAGCAAGGTGGCCAGGTAATTGCCGATGGTCAGGGTCGCGCCGACCGCCAGAGAGCCGAATCCCGACTTGCCATTGAGCAAGTCTTCGATTTCTTTGGACTGGTCGAGCAGCGCCACCGCTTGCGGCAACAGCTGTTTGCCGAGGGCGTTGAGGCTCAGCCGTTTGCCGGCGCGGTCGAACAGCTGACAGCTGGACTGACGCTCTAGCTCGGTGATCGAGGTGCTCGCCGCCGATTGTGAGAGGTTGAGCAGGCCCGCAGCACGGGATACGCTTTCCTGCTGGGCGACGGCGACGAATACTTGAAGTTGACGGAGAGTAAATCGCATATCGATATAACCGATAACCCTTATCTTAATAATCCAGTTAACAGATATTGTCGCTGCCATTAGAATGCGATGCAATTGCGCACAGCAGCTCATTTTTCGCAGAGCGGGCGCAGAGCACGCGCAGACCAAATCTCCAGGAGTCCCACGTACATGAGCAACATGAACCACGAGCGTGTCCTCAGTGTTCACCACTGGAACGACACTCTGTTCAGCTTCAAGTGCACCCGCGACCCGGGCCTGCGCTTCGAGAACGGTCAGTTCGTGATGATCGGCCTGCAACAGCCCAACGGCCGGCCGCTCATGCGCGCTTACTCGATTGCCAGCCCGAACTGGGAAGAGCATCTCGAGTTCTTCAGCATCAAGGTGCCTGATGGCCCGCTGACTTCCCAGCTGCAGCATCTGAAGGAAGGCGACGAGATCATCATCAGCAAAAAGCCTACCGGCACGCTGGTGCTGGATGACTTGAAGCCGGGCAAACATTTGTACCTGCTCAGCACCGGTACCGGTCTGGCGCCGTTCATGAGCGTCATCCAGGACCCGGAAACCTACGAGCGTTTCGAAAAAGTGATCCTGTGCCACGGCGTACGTTACGTCAACGAAGTCGCTTACCGCGAGTTCATCACCGAGCACTTGCCGCAGAACGAGTTCTTCGGCGAGGCCCTGCGTGACAAGTTGATCTACTACCCGACCGTGACCCGCGAGCCATTCGAGAACGAAGGTCGCCTGACCGACCTGATGCGCAGCGGCAAGCTGTTCAGCGACATCGGTCTGCCACCGATCAACCCGCAGGACGACCGCGCCATGCTGTGCGGTAGCCCGAGCATGCTCGACGAGACCAGTGAAGTGTTGAACAGCTTCGGCCTGAAAGTGTCGCCGCGGATGCGCGAGCCGGGTGATTACCTGATCGAGCGAGCGTTCGTCGAGAAGTAAGCAACAGCTCTGCTTTACCTGTGGGAGCGAGCTTGCTCGCGATGGGGGAGTGTCAGTCGATATCAATTTCGACTGTCACACCCCCATCGCGAGCAAGCTCGCTCCCACAGTTGTTTCTGGTGTTCAGGTCTTTGCGGGGATGACTTCGAGAACGCGGATAATCCCGGCCTCGGGATAATGCCAGCGCACGTCCAGGTCCCAGAACTGTGCGCCGTATTCCCGTTCAGGTGTAGGCATCTGGTACGCCGGACGTGGGTCTTGTGCCAGGCATTGCTCGATCAGCTCCACCAGCGGTTCTTCAAGGCGCTGAGCATGGCCGTGAGCCTGTTGCAGTGCTGAATCCGTCCACTGCACGGGAATCAGCTGCGGCGCAGCGCTGGCAATGCTGTTGGAGGCCGTATCGATGATGTCGGCGTAAGGCACGTAGGGTTTGATGTCGAGAATCGGCGTGCCGTCCAGCAGGTCGATGCCGGATATCCACAAGCGATTGGCTTCAACCTTGTCCAGCTTCACCACGGATTGGCCGATGCCATTGGGCCGATGCGTCGCCCGGGTGGCGAACACGCCCATGGATTTGTTACCGCCGAGACGAGGAGGGCGGACTTTCAGCCGTGGCTTTTCTTCCAGTGCCTGATGAAACAGGAACAGCAGCCACACGTGGCTGACCTGCTCCAGACCTTGCACCGCATCGCCCTGATCGAACGGCGCCACCAGTTCCAGTACACCGCGAGCGGCCGGGGCCAGTTGTGGCTGGCGCGGGATGGCGAACTTCTCCTTGAAGCAGGAGCGCACAAAGCCGATGGGGGAAACGCTGTAGGTCATGGTCTGGGGTCGAGGCGGGGTGAGGGCGGGCATGATAACCCGATCAACTGTCAGATCGGTGGTGCCTGTCTATCCGCCATCGCGAGCAAGCTCGCTCCCACAGTAGATCTCCTGAGCACCATAGATCTACTGTGGGAGCGAGCCTGCTCGCGATTGGCCGCGCTGCCGATCTAAAGACTAAACCCACCATCCAGTGGAATGATATTCCCGGTCATATAAGCGCCGGCCGTACTCGCCAGACTGATCGCCAGCGCCGCCATCTCTTCCTCCCGGCCCCAACGCTTCATTGGAATCAACGCCGTGTCGTCGGCCAACGCCTGCTCATCATTCCCAATATGCTGCGTCATCTTGCTCGGAAAACGCCCCGGAGCGATGACGTTGACGTTGATGTGCTGGCCCACCAGTTCCCGCGCCAGAATCCGCGACAGTTGATGCAGGGCCGCTTTACTCGGTCCATAGGCATAAGCCTGCTCGCCGAAGGACGAAATGCCCGCCACTGAACCGATATTGATAATCCTCGCCGGATTCGCTGCCGAACCGGCTTTACGCAGCAGTGGCAAAAACTGCTGAATGCAGTTGAACACCGAGGTCACGTTGAGCTGCATGACCTTTTCCCAGCCCTTGATCGGGTAACTCTCCAGCGGCGCGCCCCACGTGGTGCCGGCGTTGTTCACCAGAATATCCAGCTGGGTGATCTGTTCTCCCAGTTGCGTGGCCAACTGGAGTACACCTTCTTCAGTGGCGAGATTGGCCACCACGGCATGGCAGCGACCAAGCGTGCTCAGCTCATCAGCCGTTTGCTGACAGGCTTCGGCATCCCGGGCGCAGACGTACACTGTGGCGCCGGCCTCGACAAAAGCCTTGGCGATCATTTTGCCGATACCACGGGTGCCGCCGGTCACCAGAGCGGTGCGGCCTTGCAGGGAAAAGTACGCGTGCATGGCGAATCCTGAGAGCTGAGGGTCAATACACCCTAGTCGTCAGCCGCCGGAAGCGGAGCCACTATTTTTGCGAGGAATGAGGGTCTATACAGCCTGGCTTTGAGCCGCAGGTTTGCAGCTCAAGGCCGGCGGGTACTTACTGCGGGCGAACGCGCAGGGTCAGGCCCTTGAGGAAGTTGCGCAGCAACTGGTCGCCACACGGACGGTAGTTGGTGTGACCGAACTTGCGGAACAGCGCGCTCAGCTCAGGTTTGGACACCGGGAACTCGGAGGCCTTGAGGATGGCGTGCATGTCGTCTTCTTTCAGTTCGAAAGCCACACGCAGCTTCTTCAGGATGATGTTGTTGGTCACCGGCACTTCGATCGGCTGTGGCGGACGGCTTTCGTCCTTGCCGCGCTTGAAGGTCACCAGACCGTCGAGGAAATGCGCCATGACTTCATCCGGGCAGCGTACGAAGCCTTCCTCGTCTTCCTCTTTCTTGTCGAGGTACGTCACCAGGTCTTCCAGGGTCACGTCCATGCCGCCGAGCTTGATGATCTCGATGACTTTCTTGTCGCTGATGTCGAGCATGTAGCGCACGCTGCGCAGTACGTCGTTATGAATCATGGTGTGCAGTCCTGATATTCAGCAGTGGGCGCCGCATAAGCAGCGGCGCCAAAATGTGTGGCGGCGTGAGAAGTCTTAGAACTTCTCTTTGCCGGACAGGTAACGCCATTGCCCCAACGGCACTTTGCCGATGGACACGCCGCCAATGCGGATGCGGCGGATGGCGACAACCTTCAGGCCTACGGCCTGGCAGAACAGGGCGATGACGCCCGGTTGTGGGTTCTTCATCGCAAAACGCAGGCGGTTTTCGTTCTGCCAGCTGGCTTTGACCGGCGGCAGTTCCTTGCCCTTGTAGGTCAGGCCGTGGTTCAGGCGGTTGAGGCCGTGAGCCACCATGTCGCCTTCGACTTCGACCACATACTCTTGCTCGATCTTGGCGGAGTCGGCAGTCAGTTTGCGCAGGATCTTCCAGTCCTGGGTGAACACCAAAAGACCGCTGGCGTTGGCCTGCAGGTCGGTGCTGGCGGTCAGGCGCAGGAAGTGGCCCTTGAGCGGACGTTTGCTGAAGCGGTGTTCTTCGCTCAAGGTCTCGGCGCTGATCGTCGCCATGGCCGTTTCCGCATTCATGCCCACGGGCACGTTCAGCAGGATAGTCACCGGTTCCGGCGCAGTGGCCTTGGCTTCTGGATCAAGCTCGACTTTCTGGTTCTCGACCTTGAACTGCGGCTCGTCGATGACTTCACCGTCCACGGTGACCCAGCCGCCCTCGATGAACAGCTCAGCCTCCCGACGGGAACAGCCGACGAGTTCGATGAGGCGTTTGGAGAGACGAATCGGGTCAGTCATGACAGGGCCGTAACAAAAAAGGGGTGGGCATTGTACCTGCCTGGCGCCGGTTAATCCCGGCTCCATTTGCGCCGTGTGGCTTTTTGTGGGAGCGGGCTTGCTCGCGAAAGCGCTAGATCAGTCAATTATCTGTTGAATGACACACCGCATTCGCGAGCAAGTCGGATCGCCGCACCGCCGCTCCCACAGTTGTTCTGTGTGGTGTCAGCCATGCCGTGAATGTTGCTGGTTTTGGCGCAAACGCATGTGCAGCAGCGGATAAGGCTGGCCCATGCCATCGACTTCCGAACGGCCAATCACTTCGAAACCCTGTTTGAAGTAGAAACCCAAGGCTTGCGGGTTTTGTTCGTTGACGTCCAGTTCATCGGCATTCAGGTGTTCCATCGCATAGCGCAGCAACTGCTTGCCCAGGCCCTGACCACGGTGAGCCGGGTCGATGAAGAGCATTTCGATCTTGCCCGCTGCGACCCCGGCGAACCCGGTGATGCGCTGGCGCGGGTCTTTGGTGCAGATCAGCATCACCGCATCGAGGTAGCGAGTCAGCACCAGGTTCTTCAACAGTTCGATGTAGCTGTCCGGCAGAAAGTCATGGGTGGCGCGCACCGAGGCTTCCCACACCTGAGTGAGTTCTTCGTAGTCGCTCTGTTTCGGCGTGTGGATGACCGAATGTTGGCGCATGGCCGGCTGCCCCTTTTCCTGTGAGTGTCGAGAATCCTTTCCTCACAAAACGATAGACGTAAAAAAGCCCCGCATCTCGTCAAGAGAGCAGGGCTTTTCGTATTTTTTGCGTTTAGATCTGTTCAGCCCACAGGTCGTATTCGTCGGCGTCAGTCACTTTGCACCAGACTTTATCGCCTGGTTTCAGGTTGCTGCCGTTGTCGATGAACACGTTGCCGTCGATTTCCGGGGCATCGAAGAAGCAGCGGCCAACCGCGCCTTGCTCGTCGACTTCATCGACCAGCACTTCGATTTCACGGCCAACGCGCATTTGCAGGCGAGCCGAGCTGATCGCTTGCTGGTGCGCCATGAAACGGTCCCAGCGGTCTTGCTTGACGTCGTCCGGCACGATGGCCGCGTCCAGCAGGTTGGCCGGTGCGCCTTCGACCGGCGAATACTGGAAGCAGCCGACGCGATCGAGTTGCGCTTCGGTCAGCCAGTTCAGCAGGTACTGGAAGTCTTCTTCGGTTTCGCCGGGGAAGCCGACGATGAAGGTCGAACGGATGATCAGGTCCGGGCAGATTTCGCGCCAGTTCTTGATGCGGGCCAGGGTCTTGTCTTCGAAGGCTGGGCGTTTCATGGCTTTCAGGATTTTCGGGCTGGCGTGCTGGAACGGGATGTCCAGGTACGGCAGGATCTTCCCGGCGGCCATCAGCGGAATCAGCTCGTCGACGTGCGGGTACGGGTAAACATAGTGCAGACGAACCCAGACGCCGAGGGTGCTCAGGGCTTCACAGAGTTCGGTCATGCGGGTTTTCACCGGCGCGCCGTTCCAGAAACCGGTACGGTATTTCACGTCGACGCCATAGGCGCTGGTGTCTTGGGAAATTACCAGCAGCTCTTTGACGCCGGCCTTGACCAGGCGCTGAGCTTCGTCGAGTACGTCACCGACCGGGCGGCTGACCAGTTTGCCGCGCATCGACGGGATGATGCAGAAGCTGCAGCTGTGGTTGCAGCCTTCGGAAATCTTCAGGTAGGCGTAGTGGCGCGGGGTCAGCTTGATGCCTTGCGGCGGCACCAGGTCGATCAGCGGATTGTGATCCTGGCGCGGCGGCACGGCATCGTGCACGGCATTGACCACTTGCTCGTATTGCTGCGGACCGGTCACGGCCAATACGCTTGGGTGCACCTTGCGAATGTTGCCTTCTTCGACGCCCATGCAGCCGGTCACGATGACCTTGCCGTTTTCCTTGATGGCTTCGCCGATCACTTCCAAAGACTCAGCCTTGGCCGAGTCGATGAAGCCGCAGGTGTTGACCACCACGACGTCAGCGTCCTCGTAAGTGGACACAACGTCATAGCCTTCCATGCGCAGCTGGGTAAGGATGCGCTCGGAGTCGACCAGTGCTTTGGGGCAACCCAGGGATACGAAGCCAACCTTTGGATTGGCCGGCGCAGGAGTGGTGGACATGTCTATCCTCGGTATTTGTGACGCCTCCAGCCGAAGTCGGCAAGGCGACAAACGGGCGCTTTGCTGCGCCTCTGATCAAAAAGTGCGCAATTCTAGCGATGAGAGACGCACTTGACCAGCTTTATGCAGGGAAATACGACGAGTGCTGCGCTATGCTTCGCGCCGTTACGCTTTACCGATTTTTTACAGTCAACAAAACGTCTGTAACCGTAAGTAAAACAGCGCATGCTGCACGGCAAAGCATAGTGCTTCTTATAAGAAGTCCGGGTCTGAGTAGTAGGAGTTTTGGATGGGGCAGGCAAGTAGTCAGACGGCGGGCTCTGAGCATTCGGCGGCAAAGCCGATCGGCATGCTGGTCGCGGCGGTCGGGGTGGTTTATGGCGATATCGGCACGAGCCCGCTGTACACCCTCAAAGAAGTGTTTTCCGGTGGCTATGGCGTGCCCGTCAATCATGACGGGGTCCTGGGAATTCTGGCGCTGATCTTCTGGTCGCTGATCTGGGTTGTGTCGATCAAGTACATGATGTTCGTACTGCGTGCCGACAACCAGGGCGAAGGCGGGATCATGGCCCTGACCGCCCTCGCTCGGCGGGCTGCGGCCGGGCATCCGAAGTTGAGGGGGTTCCTGGTGGTCTGTGGGCTGATCGGCGCGGCGCTGTTCTATGGCGACAGCATGATCACCCCGGCGATTTCCGTGCTTTCGGCGATTGAAGGCCTGGGACTGGCTTTCGAGGGTATCGACCATTGGGTCGTCCCGTTGTCGTTGGTGGTGCTGGTGGCACTGTTCCTGATCCAGAGTCACGGTACCGCGCGGATCGGCATCCTGTTCGGCCCGATCATGGTGACCTGGTTTGTAGTGCTGGGGGCGTTGGGTGTCTACGGCATCCTGCAGCATCCGGAAGTGTTGAAGGCGATGAACCCGGTGTGGGGCGTACGCTTCTTCATCGTGCACCCGGGCATGGGCGTGGCGATTCTCGGTGCGGTGGTGCTGGCGTTGACCGGCGCCGAAGCGCTGTACGCCGACATGGGCCACTTCGGTCGCAAGCCGATTGCCCGTGCGTGGTTCATCCTCGTGCTGCCAGCGCTGGTGCTGAACTACTTCGGTCAAGGTGCGTTGTTGCTCGGAGATCCGGAAGCCGCGCGCAACCCGTTCTACCTGCTGGCACCGAGCTGGGCGCTGATTCCGTTGGTGGGGTTGTCGACCCTGGCCACGGTTATTGCTTCTCAGGCGGTGATTTCCGGTGCGTTCTCCCTGACCCGTCAGGCGATTCAGCTCGGTTACATTCCGCGCATGCACATTCGGCACACTTCCAGCGCCGAACAAGGCCAGATTTACATCGGCGCGGTGAACTGGGCGCTGATGGTTGGCGTCATCCTGTTGGTGCTGGGCTTCGAGTCCTCCGGCGCGCTGGCCTCGGCTTACGGCGTGGCTGTGACAGGTACGATGCTGATGACCACTGTCCTGGTGTCGGCGGTGATATTGCTGCTGTGGAAATGGCCTCCGGTCCTCGCGGTTCCTCTGTTGCTCGGTTTCCTGCTGGTGGACGGTCTGTACTTCGCTGCCAACGTGCCGAAAATCATTCAGGGCGGGGCATTCCCGGTGATCGCCGGTATCGTGCTGTTTGTGCTGATGACCACCTGGAAGCGCGGCAAGCAATTGCTGGTCGACCGTCTCGACGAAGGTGGATTGCCGCTGCCGATCTTCATCAGCAGCATCGCCGTGCAACCGCCGCATCGCGTTCAGGGCACTGCCGTGTTCCTGACCGCGCGGCCGGATGCCGTGCCCCACGCGCTGTTGCACAACTTGCTGCATAACCAGGTGCTGCACGAGCAAGTGGTGCTGCTGACGGTGGTGTACGAAGACATCCCGCGGGTACCGGCATCGCGGCGTTTCGAGGTCGATTCCTACGGCGAAGGTTTCTTCCGGGTGATCCTGCACTTTGGCTTCGTCGACGAGCCGGACGTGCCACAAGCGCTGAAGCTGTGTCATCTCGATGACCTGGACTTCAGCCCGATGCGCACCACCTACTTCCTCAGCCGCGAGACGGTCATCGCCTCCAAACTCGAAGGCATGGCCCGCTGGCGTGAGGCGCTGTTCGCCTTCATGTTGCAGAACGCCAACGGCAATTTGCGCTTCTTCAATCTGCCGTTGAATCGGGTGATTGAACTGGGGACGCAGGTCGAGATGTAAGCAACATCAAAAAGCCCCCGTTGCCATTGTGGTAGCGGGGGCTTATTTGTGTCCGATGACTTGAATCCACTTGCTATCCCCTGTGGGAGCGAGCCTGCTCGCGAAGAGGCCATTACATTCAACATTTGCGCTGGCTGATAGGTCCTCTTCGCGAGCAGGCTCGCTTGTATGGTAGGACTTGAAGGGAGGAGGAGGGACAAGGCTCGATTCTGACTGTTGACGCAGTACAGACCGTGGGAGATTTCGCCCCTCCTCCTTTCACCCAAGCGCCGATAAAGAATGCATCTGGCTAGACCGACGATAGGAACAAGCCTGCGCCTCTGGGTGAGCCCTTCAAGTGCTCAAACCTTATCTCGGAGGAAATCCTATGGCAATGCCGGTCTCTCTATCAAAACCGATCGTGGGCGTGGATGTCGCCAAGAATGAACTGGTGATTTATCAGGCGGATAACGATTTGCTTGAAGAGATTCCTAACACTAAAACATCCATCAAGCAGTGGCTGAAGACGTTGCCGGGGACGGTGGCTATTGCCATTGAGGCGACCAACATCTATCACCTGGACTTTGCTGATCTAGCCTATGAGGCCGGATGCGCGATTTACATGGTGGGAGGCTATGAACTCAAACATTATCGCGAAGGCGTAAAGATCCGCGCCAAAACCGACGCGCTGGACGCCAAGTTGCTGGCCCGTTACCTGAAGAACGAAGCCGAGGAGTTGCGCCCTTGGACCCCACCATCACCGCTGTACCGCCAGCTCCTGAGCCTCTTCCGTCGCCGGGCTGCCTTGGTCCAGGCTAGGGTTGGCCTGGTGCAGAGTTGGTCGAATGAGTCGCTGCTGAAGGCGGCTTTTGCAGAACAAGTGAAGTCCATGCAGCAGCTTGAAACGCTGATCGAAAAGACGATCAACGATCAGCTCAAAGAAGCCGGTTTACTCGGTCAACTGAAACGTTGCCTGAAAGTTGAAGGCATTGGATTTTTGACTGGGGCTCGCTTGATAACTGCGTTTCAGCGCGGGGATTTTAGAAACGCGGATGCGTTTATCGCCTTCCTGGGCATGGATTTACGGGTGTCTAAATCAGGACAGAAGGACGGTCGCCGCAGTTTGACCAAGCGCGGTGACCCCGAGGCTCGCCGGCTTCTGCACAATGCAGCGATGTCGGCTAGCCGTACGAAAGCCTGGAAAGGGTTTTACGAAGCCCAAAGAGCCCGGGGTTTCAGCACCACTGAGGCGCTGGTGATGCTGGCTCGCAAGCTTGCGCGGGTGGCATTCGCCTTGCTGAAAGGGCAAAGCGAATATCAGTCAAAGGTCAGTTGAGGGCTTCCCCTCAACCATAGAATCTCCCACAAGGGCTGCGGTGTTACTTGCTTTCGGGCCGCTATTTTTTAGATTCGGCTTTTGTCCGGGCAGGTGGTGGCGTCAGTACCTTCACCGCATCATCAATCACGGCCTTGCTCATTGCCGTCAGGTAATGCGCGGCCCAGGCATGTCGGTCGGTGTCTCGGGCATAGGCAGCGTCTTTAGTCAGCTCCTTGGCAAGGAACAGAAAATCAGAGGCCATGGCTAGCGCATCGCTGAGGGGAACGCCGTGACTGACATGGAACAACGCTTTGTTGGAGCAGTAGATGAGGGGAGTGAAGCCGATGGTTTTCAGTTCGTCAGGTTCTGACGGATTTGTTTTGGTCATGGTTTTTCTCCTGGGTTCGAGGAGCTGCCATTTTCGTTACCACACGAAAGGGAGGCAGCTGTACGCAGGGTGGTAAACCGGGAACCAAGGAAACCGGCACGCCCGAGGGCGTCCCACGCACAGCCGCCATAACTCGAGATCGCAGACATAAAAATGCCTGTGTTCGGGATGAAGGCGCTGTTGCGCTGGTTTCGCCGGGTTACCACACCCGATCGCTGAATGGTCAGCGACGTCCAGAGAGTATCCCGTCGAAGAAAAGCGCAACAAGGCATCAAAGTGCCCAAACGCGAGATTCGGAGTTTGCCTACAAGGTCTGCGGGCGTCATCCGATATTGCGAGATCTTTTAGTAAACGAAACTAAACATGCTCAGTGAGCTTGAAAAATGCAGCGTGGTAAATTTGCGTTTTTTGCAGCTTGCTGTATGTCGAGTTCGACGCAATGCTCTGCGTGGAGCTGTGTGTTCAAATTTGCATGATTGTGAAGAGAGATAGGTATGACGGCATCTTTAGAGCGTGCTGACCAAGCGATATCGATGCCTGAAATAGTCAGGGGCTTCAGTGCGAGACTCAAGGAAATCTCCAGCCGTGCCACTGAGCGCCTGGTCATTTTTAAAGATAATCGGCCAGTAGCTGTCATCATCAATGTCGATGTGTATCAGGAAATGCTCGACGAGCTTAAGGATCTTCGTGTTGAAGCAGCAGTTGGGGAGCGATTGATCTGTTTTGATCAGGCCAAGGCAGTTAGTCACGACGATATGCGGGCACGGTACGCCAGGAAAGACTAAGAGCTCGCGGGCGGTAGACGCATCCGCACAGGTGATACGCAGATTCTGTGGGAGCGGGCTTGCCCGCGATGACGGCGGCAGATCCAACATTGATGTGGCAGACATGCCGCCATCGCGAGCAAGGGATCTGTTGCGTCTGCGAGAATGAAAAAAGCCCTCGCAACCATAGGCTGCGGGGGCTTTTTCGTGGGCGGGACTCAGATCACTCCTGAGCCGCCGTCTCCTTCGCTTGACGCTTCTCGATCACATCCACCAATCGCTGCGCCAGTTTCGGGTAGTTCTCGTCGAAGTGATGACCGCCAGGCAATTTGATCGCCTCTCCAACCGCGGTCTTGTCGGTACAGCCGCTCTCGTCGACTTCTTCTTCACCGTAGATGCACACCACTTTCTCCGGCGGCAGCTTGGCCATTTCCGGGCCGGTGGCGGCTTCTTTGCCGGCGTTGCCGAGCCAGCCTTCAACTTCGATCTCGAAGCTGCCGGTGCGGGCGAAGGCCAGCAGGATGATCGCGTCGACCCGTTGCTGTTCCGATGGCTCCAGGCGGTTGTAGATGGCGGGCAGGACGTCGGCGCCGAACGAGTAACCGGTCAGGATGAAGCGCTTGGTGCCCCATTTCTGCCGGTAGTGCTGCATCAGTTCGGCGAGGTCCAGGGCGCTTTGCTCGGGGCTTTTGTGCTGCCAGTAATAACGCAAGGTGTCGATGCCGACGACCGGGTAGCCGATCTTGGCCATCTCGCCCGCGACGTCGCGGTCCAGGTCGCGCCAGCCGCCGTCACCGGACAGGAATAGGGTCACGGTGTCCTTGGCTTGGCCGGCGGGCACTTCGACCACGGGGATCTGCAGGCCGCCAGCGGCTTTATCGCCACCCACGAGGATCTTGCGCAGTTCGTTGTTCAGCACTTGCGGCAGGTTGATGTCGTAGTCGCTGATGCTGGTTTCGGCGTTGGGTTGGTCGCGCACGAAGCCGGCGCTGGTGTCGTCCGGGTTGTCGTTCCAGGCCACCAGCCAGTGCCCGTGAGCGGCGCTTTTCGGTAGCAGGTGCGTGCAGCCGGGTTTTTCCAGGGCCAGGTCCACAGAGACGGCTTGAGCCTTGTCGTCCTTCTGTTCCGACAACCAGCGCCACGCCAGTACGGCGCCAGGGCCGATGCCGCTGACCAGGGTCGCCGGGCTTTTGAGTTCTCTCAGGGCCGATTGCAGGGCGCGACTTTGCAGCAGGCAGTCTTTGGGCAGGATCACCTGAACAATCTGCGCCGAACCCGTGCGGCTCAGGGTCATCAACTGTTTGTTGCTGAGCTTCTGGTCTTCATTGACCGCCACCAGCACCTGGGCGCGTGGCGTGTTGCCGGGGATGACGCGGGTCATCGCGGCGCCATCGGCCGGTGTCAGCTGTTCGAGGGTCGGTTCGGGTGCCGGGCGTTTCAGGTACCAGTAACCGCCACCGAGAATCAGGGCCAGCACTACCAGTGTGGCCAGTACGTACCGCAAGGAGCGTTGAATCATCAGCGTTTCACCAATCCGGTCAAGCCGCCCGCAATCAGGGCAGCAGTGTCGGCCAGGGCAACCAGCGGATCGAGTCCGGCGGGCACGGCCATATAACGGGGTTCCCAGTCAGGCTGGAATTTGTCTTTGAAACGGCGCAAGCCTTGAAAGTTGTAGAGCTGCTCACCACGGCGGAAAACCATCGAGCCCAGACGCTGGGTCAGTGGTGCGCCACGACGGGGTTGCAACCCCGACAACGGCACCATGCCCAGGCTGAAGCGCGCGTATCCATGATTTTTATAATGTTGAATCAGGCCGACCATCATGAACTCCATGGTCAGCTTTGGGGCATCCGGGTGCGCGCGCATCAGATCGAGGCTGGCCAGTTCATGACCATAAGTCTCGAGCAGGTTGGCGAACGCCACCGGACGCCCTTCGAAACGAATCACCGCAACGCGGAAATGTTTGAGGTAGTCATCGCTGAAGCGGCCGAGGGAGAAACCTTTCTCGCGCACATTTTTGCCGGTCAGCCAGGCATCGGAGATTACCTTGAGTTCTTCCATCGGTGCTTGCCCCGGATCAAAGATCTCCAGCGACAGGCCATCGCGAGTGCCACGGTTCCAGGTGTAGCGCAGGTCTTTCATCTCTTTGCCTTTGGCCTCGAGATCAAAGCGAAGCAGATCGACCCGGGCTTCCTCGCCGAGCTTGATCGCGGTCAGGCCGATGTCCATGTAGTACGGCAGGTTCTCGGCGCGCACTTGATAGAACACAGGGCGGGCGTGGTGGATGTCGCAAAGGTCGCGGAACTGCCAGATCATTTCCGCCCGTTGCTGGGTCGGGCCGATCGGGTCATACAAGGCCACCAGGCTGCGACCACGACGTGCGTACATCAGGAACGCCTCGTCATTAGGGTGAAACAGCAGCGCCTTGTCACCGGTCAGGGCGAGGCCGCCATCCGGTTGTGCGGAGGCCATGAGGATCTTTACCGCGCGGTCCAGTTCATCGGGCGTTGGCAGATGGATTACCGGGCGTGCGGTGCGCAGCAGCCAGGTCAAGGAAACCACCACCAGCAACACCGCAGCGCCCAGCAGCGAGCGCAAGCCACGCGGGGCATCGGCGTCGAGGGTGAACTGCCACCAGAGCTGATGGCTGTACGGGACGTCCTGATAAGCGAACAGCAGCAACCAGATCGACGCACCGAGTACACACAGGCTGGCCACCAGATACAGCGGCGAGAACGGCACCTCGGTCAGACGGCTCGGGCGATAGAACGAGCTACGGAAAACCCCCAGCAAGCTCGCAGTCAGCGTCAGCAGACACGCTTCTTCCCAGTCGAAACCCTTGAGCAAAGAGAGCAGGGCAGCGACCAGCAACAAGATGGTGGTCAGCATCCAGGCGGCCGACAGTCGGCGGCGCAGCCCTTGAGCCAGCAGCAAGCAAAGCACGCCGATCAGGCTGGCACCGAAGTGCGAGGCGTCGACCAGTCGATGCGGGATCAGAAAGCCGATGTGTTCCAGGCGTGTGTCGATTTCCGGGGTTGCGCCGGAGAACAACAGCACCACGCCGGACAGAAAGACCAGCACCGCCAGAATCGGCGCGGCCAGGCCGGACGCCACCCTTAAGGACTGACGCGATTGAAACAGGCGCTGACCTTCGTTGATCAGCAGGAATACGCAGGCCACCAGCAACGGCAGCACCACGTAGATCAGACGATACAGCAGCAGCGCGGCAGCGAGTGGCGCAGCGCCGAGTGTGTCGGAGAAGGCGGCCAGCAGAATCGCTTCGAATACCCCGACCCCGCCGGGAACGTGGCTGAGCACACCGGCGGCCAGGGCCAGCAAATACACCAGCAGGAACGCGCCGAAGGGCGGTGCTTCCGGCAGCAGCAGATAAAGCACGGTTGCCGCGGCGGCGACGTCCAGAGCAGTGATGATCAGTTGCAGGAACGTCAGGCGACGGCCCGGCAGGCGCAAGGTGCGGCGTCCGACCTTGACCAGCAAGTTATCCGGGTAAGGCTGATCTGGCAGGCGGCGGCGGTAGATGCCGATGGCCAGTCCCGTGAACAGCAACAGTACGGCCACGGCGATGGCACCCAGCAGCGTCTCGGACAAACCCAGAGCGGCAGAGGTGCCAGGCAGGTTGCTGAGGGTGGCGAGGGCGGCCAGTGGGGGCAGGGCGCAGCCGAGCGAGAGGCTGGCGAACAGCGTCATGTGCGCGACTTCAGAAGCGCCCAGACCATGACGTGCATATAAACGGTAGCGAACCGAGCCCCCCGAGAGCATCGAAAGGCCAATGGCATTGCCGATGGCGAATGCAGTGAACCCACCCAGAGCCAGGATTCGCGGCGCCAGTGTCACGCCTGCGTAGCGGCTGGCCGACCATTCATAGCCCAGCAGGATAATGAAGCCGACCACGGTCGCGCCCAACGCGCCCAATAATGCCGGTTTCGGAACGTCGAGAATCGAGTCGTGCAGAGCGTACAGATCGAGTTCGCTCAGCAGGTGGCGACAGGCAATCAGCGCGATAGCGAACAACAGCAAAGTGACTGCCAGGCCGATGGGCTGGCGGTATTTGCTGATTCGATCAAGCAAGCGCAGACGCTCGGCCTTGAGCGGTTGTGTCGCTGTGACGGTGTCTTGTGGGTCAGACGAGTTGGCGCGCATCAATCACCTCTTGGATTGTGCGCGACAGGATGGGGGTATCCAGCCAAGTTACCAATCCCTGTAGAAAAAAATAGTTACAAATACTAACGCCTCTCACCGGGTATCGGCGATGGTGCGTCATCAATCGTAGAGGGTTCTGTCTGTGGCTCAGCATAGTCTGGGCTCAGCGCATGGGTGATCCCGAACGGCTCGCTACACGGTGGCAGATCATTGTTGCGAAAGGACTTTTTCAGCAGACACAAAAAAGGCCACTCTTTCGAGTAGCCTTTTTCGATGTTTGGTTGCGGGAGCCGGATTTGAACCGACGACCTTCGGGTTATGAGCCCGACGAGCTACCAGACTGCTCCATCCCGCGTCTGTGTGGCGGCATTCTACAGGCGAACGCCGGAGTGTCAACCGTTAATCCTGAATAGGGTCATATAAGCCTAAATGAGCGGCGAACGGTCGTGAGGGAGACTTAAGTTTCGGAATCAGAACGATTTCTCGTTTATGCGCCGTCAGCCGTTACCCGCTCGTATCTATGCTCATATTTACAAAAGGGACGCGCACAAAAAAGGCCACTCTTTCGAGTAGCCTTTCTTGATGTTTGGTTGCGGGAGCCGGATTTGAACCGACGACCTTCGGGTTATGAGCCCGACGAGCTACCAGACTGCTCCATCCCGCGTCTGTGTGGCGGCATTCTACAGGTGAACGCCGAAGTGTCTACCGTTAATCCTGAATAGGGTCAAATAAGCGTAAATGAGCGGCGAACGGTAGTGGGGGAGACTTAAGTTTCTGAATCGGAACGATTTCTCAATCCTGCATGTCAGGCGTTACCCGCTCTTTCTATCTCGTGTTTACAAAAGAGACGCGCACAAAAAAGGCCACTCTTTCGAGTAGCCTTTTTTGATGTTTGGTTGCGGGAGCCGGATTTGAACCGACGACCTTCGGGTTATGAGCCCGACGAGCTACCAGACTGCTCCATCCCGCGTCTGTGTGTCGGCATTCTACAGAGGATCGGCGGGCTGTCAACCTTCAATCCAGAGAAAACCTCTTCCCGTTCAATCGCTTAGCTTGAAAATAGGGCTGGGCGATTGGCTGTAAGGTCGGTATGGCAAGGCTTTCAGCTCTATTGGGTGAAGCGCTTCGATTAAGAAAATAAATTCATCAGGCACTTTTCCTACAAGTAGAAAAGAACATTCGGAGTACTGGTGCTATATACAGGTGTCAGTGAGATACTGCCGATCTGACTCGCCAATACGCCATTTCTTCACCATGAACACTGCATTTATATGACGCAGCGAAAAATCATCCACGTCGATTGTGACTGCTTCTACGCCGCCATCGAGATGCGTGACGACCCGCGCCTGGCTGGGAAGCCTCTGGCAGTGGGCGGGTCTGCGGATCGGCGTGGCGTGATCGCTACCTGCAATTATGAGGCGCGGGCTTATGGGGTGCGCTCGGCCATGTCTTCCGGACATGCCTTGAAGCTGTGCCCGGACCTGACCATCGTCAAGCCACGCATGGAGGCCTATAGAGAAGCCTCCAAGGAAATTCATACGATCTTTCGCGATTACACCGACTTGATCGAGCCTCTTTCACTGGATGAGGCCTACCTCGACGTGTCGGACTGTGCGCATTTCGGCGGCAGCGCCACGCGGATCGCCCAGGACATTCGTCGTCGCGTCTCTAATCAGCTGCACATCACTGTTTCGGCTGGCGTTGCGCCGAACAAGTTTCTGGCCAAGATCGCCAGCGACTGGAAGAAGCCCAACGGTTTGTTCGTCATTACGCCGGATCAGGTCGAGGATTTTGTCAGTGGTTTGCCAGTGAGCAAGTTGCACGGCGTTGGCAAAGTGACCGCGGACAAATTAGGCCGGCTCGGCATCGTCGATTGTTCGCATCTGCGCGAATGGGACAAGTTGGCGCTTGTGCGCGAATTCGGCAGCTTCGGCGAGCGACTCTGGAGCCTGGCCCGTGGGATTGACGATCGATTAGTGCACAACGACAGTCGCCGGCAGTCGATCAGTGTCGAAAACACCTACGACGTGGACCTGCCGGATCTGGTGAGCTGCCTCGACAAATTGCCCGAGTTACTGGAGACCCTGGCCGGCCGTATGGCGCGAATCGACAGCAGCTATCGACCGGGCAAGCCATTCGTCAAAGTGAAATTCCATGACTTCACCCAGACTACGCTGGAGCAGGCCGGGGCAGGGCGGGATTTGGGGAGCTATCAGTTGTTGCTGACCCAGGCGTTCAATCGCGGCGGGAAACCGGTGCGGTTGCTGGGGATTGGAGTGCGGCTGGAGGATTTGCGGGGCGGGTTTGAGCAGATGGAGTTGTTTGAACGTTGAAAGTCAAAAGCAAAAGATCGCAGCCTTCGGCAGCTCCTACATTGGAATGCGTCCTCAGTAGGAGCTGCCGAAGGCTGCGATCTTTTAAGGGGCCTTATTCGGTCCCGGATCCGCGACCAGTCGCCCGGCATCCTTGGTCAATGACTTGAGGAATTCGGTCTGCAACTCAGGATCGTTGCGCGTCAGTTCGATCAGGCTTTGTTCCAGCTCGGTGGCTTCTTCTTCCAGACCCAGTTCCGACAAGCGTTTGACCCGGTGTACCCACTGGCTCACTTCGTCGTCTTCGAGGTCGTCGTAAATCAGCCCGTGAGCTTCGAGCAGCTTGCCACGCAAGGAACTACTGACCGCCAGGGACGAATTGGTGTGCACGTCGTCCTGGGCATCCTGGACGCTGATCAGCAGCCGGCTCAGATGATTGATGTCATGTTCGGCGAACGGGCTGTCCAGCAGGTTCACGCGCAATACACCGTTTTTGTCGGTGCTCAGCTCGAACGTTTCCTTGCCGGCCTTGACCTCAACCGGACGCTCGCTCCATGGCAGGCTCGAGTATTCGGTGCGCTTGTCGAGCTGAACCTCGTCGATTCCCGCCAGGTTCTGTTGCGCACGACCATGAGACTGCACGTTCATGAACGGGTTGAGCCCGGCAAAACCATAGCTCAACCAATCTTTCGTAACGCTGTCCGGCAGATTGCCGAGAGCGAACACGTTGACCACGTTCGCACCGACACCGGCCACCACGGCCACCGCACCCAGCGGAATCTCGTAAGCCTCCCGCCAGGGTTGGTAAGGCGTATAGCGGTCGTAATGGCGTGTGACTTCGAATTCGGTGACTTCGAAAGTCTTCTGCTCGTGGATCTTCACCCGACGTTGCGGCAGCTCAAGCACCTTTGGCTCGCCGACATCAATCTGCAGGCTGTGATCGAGCAATTTACGCTCGACACGTTCCTCGTGCTCGCTGCGTTGTGACATGTGATTGGCACAGCCGCTGACCAGCAGGGTGCCGCACAGGGCGGCACCACCGAGGCCTAAGGTGTTTCGCTTGAACATGACTTCTCTATCTGGTGTCAGCGGCGGATACGGGACTGAAGGAAGGACAACACGTCTGAGACCGGCAGCGCTTGCGCTTCGGGCTCGGTGCGGCTCTTGTATTCAAGATTGCCTTCGGCGAGGCCGCGGTCACTGACCACGATCCGGTGAGGAATGCCGATCAGCTCCATGTCCGCGAACTTGATGCCCGGGCTGGTTTTCTTGTCGCGGTCGTCCAGCAGTACTTCGAAGCCGGCAGCAGTCAATTCTGCATACAGCTTGTCGGTGGCTTCGCGAACCTGTTCGGTTTCGTAGCGCAGCGGTACCAGGGCGATCTGGAACGGGGCCAGCGTGTCACTCCAGATGATCCCGTTGGCGTCGTTGTTCTGCTCGATGGCCGCAGCCACCACGCGGGAAACGCCGATGCCGTAGCAACCCATTTCCAGGGTCACTGGCTTGCCATTCTCGCCCAGCACTTCGCACTTCATCGCTTTGCTGTACTTGTTGCCCAGCTGGAAGATGTGCCCGACTTCGATGCCGCGCTTGATTTCCAGGGTGCCCTTGCCGTCCGGGCTCGGGTCGCCGGCGACCACGTTGCGCAGGTCGGCAACGGTCGGAACCGGCAGATCACGCTCCCAGTTCACGCCGAAATAGTGTTTGTCATCGATGTTGGCACCGATGCCGAAGTCGCTCATCAGCTCGACGGAACGGTCGATGATGATTGGCAGCGGCAGGTTCAACGGGCCGAGGGAGCCAGCGCCGGCGCCAATGGCGTCGCGCAGTTCGGCTTCGGAGGCCATCACCAACGGGCTGGCAACGCCAGGCTGGTTGCCGGCCTTGATTTCGTTCAGCTCGTGGTCGCCACGGATGATCAGGGCAATCAGCTTGCCTTCCTCTTCCGCGTGAACAACGAGGGTCTTGATGGTCTTTTCAATCGGCAGGTTGAAGCCTTCGACCAGTTGCGCAATGGTCTTGGCGTTCGGCGTGTCGACCAGACGCAGCTCTTCGGCAGGTGCGGCGCGGGAGGTTTCGCGTGGCACGGCTTCGGCTTTCTCGATGTTCGCCGCGTAGTCGGAACCGTTGCTGAAGACGATATCGTCTTCGCCGGATTCGGCCAGCACGTGGAACTCGTGGGAGCCGGCACCACCGATCGAGCCGTTGTCGGCTTCAACCGGGCGGAATTTCAAGCCCAGACGGGTGAACACGTTGCAGTACGCCTGGTGCATGCGGTCATAGGTGACCTGCAGCGATGGCTGGTCAGCGTGGAAGGAGTAGGCGTCCTTCATGATGAATTCGCGGCCGCGCATCAAACCGAAGCGTGGACGGATTTCGTCACGGAATTTGGTCTGGATCTGGTACAGGTTGATCGGCAGCTGTTTGTAGCTGCTCAACTCGTTGCGCATCAGGTCAGTGATGACTTCTTCGTGGGTCGGGCCGGCGCAGAAATCGCGACCGTGGCGATCCTTGAAGCGCAACAATTCAGGGCCGTATTCTTCCCAGCGACCGGATTCCTGCCACAGCTCAGCCGGTTGGGTGCTCGGCATCAACACTTCGAGAGAGCCCGCGGCGTTCATTTCTTCACGAACGACGGCTTCGACCTTGCGCATCACTCGCAAGCCCATCGGCAGCCAGGTGTACAGGCCCGAGGCGAGTTTGCGGATCATGCCGGCGCGCAGCATCAGCTGATGGCTGATGACGACCGCGTCGGAAGGCGTTTCTTTCTGTGTGGCGAGCAAAAATTGACTGGTGCGCATGGTTGGCCGTTGTCGGTTGCTGATGACGAGAAATGACGGAGCATTGTACGGGCGAGATTTGCTGGCGTACAGGCGTGCGGTCGGCGGGGGTTGGCGGGAGCGCGGGAATCCCCGCGCCCTCTGTGCTGCTTCCTGCTAAAGAACCTACGATTCTTCCGCGACCTGGGTCGGAACCGGTTCTGGTGTCGGCGTTGGCGTCGGGCCTTCGCGGCGGCTCTCCTGGAACCAGTGCAACGCGATCAACAGCAGCGTCGGTACGCCCAGCAGGGCAGTGATCAGGAAGAAGTTGTGATAACCGAATTTCTCCACCATGACTCCCGAGTAGCCGCCGATCAGGCGTGGCAGCAAGAGCATGATCGAGCTGAGCAGAGCGTACTGGGTCGCGGAGAACTTGAGGTTGGTCAGGCTCGACAGGTAGGCAACGAATGCCGATGTCGCCAGGCCCGAGCTGAAGTTGTCCAGGGAGATGGTGCCAATCAGCATGTTCAGGTTGGCCCCCATGTCGGCGAGCATCAGGAACAGCAAGTTGGTACCGGCTGATGCAATGCCGCCGATCAGCAGAATCGGCAAGATGCCGAAGCGCACGATCAGCAGGCCGCCCATGCCGGCGCCGACCAGGGTCATGATCAGGCCAAAAATCTTGCTGACGCTGGCAATCTGATCCTTGGTGAAGCCTTGGTCGATGTAGAACACGTTAGCCATCACGCCCATGACCGTATCGGACATCCGATAGGTGGCGATCAGCCCAAGTAACAGGAACGCTTGCCAGCGGTAGCGCAGAATGAAGTCGTTGATCGGCGTCAGCACCGGCGCCAGGCCTCGGCGGCCAATGGCCGACAGGCACATGGCAGTGAGGGTGGTGTAGAGGATCGCCCGCAGGAACGCGCGGTCTTCGAGCAGCAGGTCGAGCACGCTTACGCCTTCGAACAGCACGCTGGCGAAATCGGTGTTGTACAGCTGAGTGAACATGGCCGGCACGGAAACCAGCAGCACGATCAGCACAAACACCGATGCGAGTTGATGCACAAAGCTGTAGCGCCCGGCCTGAAGCTGCGTGCGCAGCGGCACCGGCGGTTCGCGCATGAAAAAGGAGGTCAGCAGCGCCGGAACCATCAAGGCGCCGAACAGGATGTAGGTGCCGGCCCATGCCGAATGCTTATAGTTGAAACCGGTGGAGCCGAAGCCTTCAGCGAAGAACAGGGCGCCGGCGGTGGCCAGCAGCGCGGCGATCCGATAACCGGACATGTAACTGGCGGCGAGCGCGGCCTGGCGGGTGTCGTCGGCGATTTCCAGGCGATAGGCGTCGACCGCGATGTCTTGCGTCGCCGAGGCGAAAGCAACGACCACAGCAATGGCGATCAGCCAGGACAAATGCTTTTGCGGGTCGCAGAAACCCATCCCGATCAGGCCGAGGATGACCAACGCCTGGGAAAGCACAAGCCAGGAACGTCGACGACCGAGCTTGCCGAGAAAAGGCAGGCGCCATTGGTCGAGCAGCGGTGACCAGACCCATTTAAAGGCGTAGGCCAGGCCGATCAGGCTTGCATAGCCAATGGTTTCGCGAGCCACACCGGCTTCGCGCAGCCAGACCGAAAGTGTCGAAAACACCAGCATGTAGGGCAGGCCGGCGGCGAAACCAAGCAGCAACAGTACAAGCGTCGAGGGGCTGGCATAGGCGGCGAGCGCGGCGCGCCAGGTTTTACGGGGCATGGGCTGGAGTCTGCCTCAAGAAATACGGAAACAAAGCGCGCACTCTAACCGCTGTGCTCTACCGGGCGCCAGCCATGGCGCTGAATATCAACACGATTGTTCAGGATACTGATGCCCTCCATGCGCAAACGCGCGCGTTGTTCATCCCCCGAAGGGCTGCCTGCAGGCAGGCTGATACGCCCGCCGGCGCCGAGCACGCGGTGCCAGGGTAATTTGCTGTCGCCCGGCAGTTGGCTCAGCGTCCGTCCGACGAAGCGGGCGGCGCGACCCAGCCCCGCCAACTCGGCGAGCTGCCCGTAACTCACGACTTTGCCCTCCGGGACTTGCGCCAGTGTCAGGTACAGCGCCGTGCGTCGGATTTGCGCCGGACTATCGGTTTCAGTGGTTGAGTCGGTCACGTCGGCAGTTCCTGAAAAAGTTCGTCTTACCGTCTGTAGAGTAAATCCTGGATCGCCTATTGAGAAATGAACTCAATAGAAATAGTCGGGTCAGTCCTTGCTAGGGTCTTATTCGTATGGATAATGCCGACTTTTTTTCGCAAACTTGAGCCTGTATTTGCTTATGTTGTCCAGAACCCTGCTGTGCCTTGCTGTCGTCAGTGCCTCCACGCCCTTGCTCGCCGATACCGTCTGGTTGAAGAACGGTGACAAGCTGAGCGGAAAGATCACCGTTTTCGATGGCGGCAAGCTGCTGATCCAGACTGAATACGCCGGTGCCGTCCCGATCGACTGGAAGCAGGTCAAAACCCTGGAAAGCGATCAGCAGTTGCTGGTCAAGCAGGATGCCTACACCGGTGAAAAGGCCAAGGCACTGCATGCAGCAGAAGACGGCAAGGTCACCCTGGCCAATGGCGACGCTCCCAAGACCGTCGAACTGGCCAGCATTCAGCAGATCCTCAAGCCCAAGCCGGTGGTAGAGGATTTGGTGTGGAAGGGTAATGTCGATGCAGCGCTGGATTATCAGCGGGCCGAGAAAGACACTGACGATTACGATATCGACTTCAAGACCACTGCGCGTCATGGCAGATGGCGACACACCGCAGAAGGCGAGTACAACCGCGAATTTCAGGATGACGTGGTCACTACCGACAACTGGCGGGGCGAATACTCGCTCGACCGCTTCCTGACCGAAAAATGGTTCTGGCAAGGACGCGCGGTCTATAAGCGCGACAAGGTCGAAGAGCTTTCCCGCCAGCGCACCGTCGGTACCGGTCCGGGTTACCAGTTCTGGGACGACGAGCTGGGCGCATTCTCGCTGGGCTCGCTGGTCAACCGCACGGACTATGAGTTCGCTGACGGTGGTAAAGAAAACTTCTATTCCGTGGCGATGAAGTGGGACTACAACCGCTACCTGATCGGTAAGAGGGTGGAGTTCTTCACGAACGGCGAAGTGGGCAAGCCGTTGTCGGGCGTTGCGGAGTACGCGCTCGATGCCGAAATGGGCTTGCGCTACAAGGTGACCGAGTGGGCGTCGCTTAACCTGAAGGCTGAGCGCGATATCATCAGCGGCACCGACGATGCTGATTTGGACAAGACGCGCTACACCGCAGGGTTTGGCGTGGCCTGGTAAGACGCAAAAAATCGCAGCCATGGGCTGCGATTTTTTTTGCCTGCAAAACAGACAGGCACAAAAAAGCCCCGCTTTTGAGGGCGGGGCTTTTTACTAAAGCAAGTACAAGTTAGATAACTTGAACTTCTTCAGCTTGCATGCCTTTCTGACCGCGGGTAGCGATGAAAGAAACCTGTTGGCCTTCTTTCAGGCTTTTGAAGCCGTCGGATTGGATAGCTTTGAAGTGAACGAACAGGTCGTCACCGGATTGTGGAGTGATGAAGCCGAAGCCTTTTTCATCGTTGAACCACTTAACGGTACCAGTTTGGCGATTAGACATGGTGTAACTCCTTGAACAAAGATAACTGCGACGCAGGAAGAACCCTGGCCGAGACTGAGTGCAAAGAGCAGGAAAAATTCTTGTAGATGGTTGGATCGAAATTCAACATATCGTGTAGAGATTCTCAGTGACACAAGCAGCACAGTGGCGCCACCTTAACCCTTTTTCCGGAACGTGCCAATGCTTCCTGCGAAGGTTTCTCTGTTTTCATGACTGACGGTCCGCCGGTTTTCCCGCAAGACCCGGGAATTACGGGGGATCGGCAAGATTTGTGCCCCAGACTTTGAACCCGAAGCGCGCGCCCGGTAAGATGCCGGACAGATTTTTTCCACCTCGCTATTCAGGACACCCGCCATGAGCATCAAATCGGACAAGTGGATTCGCCGCATGGCGCAAGAGCACGGCATGATCGAGCCCTTCGTAGAGCGTCAGGTGCGCGGCAGCGACGATAGCCGTGTGATCTCCTACGGCGTGTCAAGCTACGGCTACGATGTGCGTTGCACAAATCATTTCAAGGTGTTCACCAACATCAACTCGGCTATCGTCGACCCGAAAAACTTCGATGCTGGCAGCTTCGTCGACATCCACAGCGACGTGTGCATCATTCCGCCGAACTCCTTCGCCCTGGCCAGCACCGTCGAATATTTCCGCATTCCGCGTAATGTATTGACCATTTGCCTGGGTAAAAGCACCTATGCGCGCTGCGGTATCATCGTCAACGTCACGCCGCTTGAGCCTGAGTGGGAGGGTCATGTGACCCTGGAATTCTCCAACACCACCAATCTGCCGGCGAAAATCTACGCGAACGAAGGCGTGGCACAGATGCTGTTCCTTGAATCCGACGAAGAGTGCGAAGTGTCCTACAAGGACCGTGGCGGCAAGTATCAGGGCCAGCGCGGCGTTACCCTGCCACGCACCTGATCCGTCCGTCAGGCAAGTCGTGGGAATTCTTGAGCGGGTAGACACTCTATTGGGTGTACTGCCCGGTTCGCGCAATGCGGACGGGCCATCGCTCAGGAGTGCCCTATGAAGATCGATCCGCGAATAAGTGCCGAACTGGCAAGGCTTGAGCCCAATCAGGTTGGCGTTTTGGCCTGGTCCTTGTTGGCACATCCACCTATCAGCATGGCAGGGGGCATCCCCGGTCAGCCTGATCCCGATACCCCCAACGAACAACCCACCGAGCCCGGTGAGCCTACGCTGCCGGATGAGCCGCCTCCCGCGCCTGTTGCTTGATTGCCGCCTGTGAAAAACGAATGGCCAGTCAGCTGATGTCTTCAAAGACTTCAGCTGACTGGCCATATTTCGTTGTAGCGGTGAGAAGTGAGGCTATTTCAGGTTGCCGCTCAGGAACTGCTTCAACCGTTCACTTTTCGGATTGCCCAGCACATCGTCCGGCGCACCTTCTTCTTCCACCAGCCCTTGGTGCAGAAACAGCACCTGGCTCGATACTTTGCGGGCGAAGCTCATTTCGTGGGTCACCATAATCATGGTGCGGCCTTCTTCAGCCAGGCCCTGAATCACGCGCAGTACTTCGCCCACCAGTTCCGGATCGAGTGCCGAGGTCGGTTCGTCGAACAGCATGACTTCTGGTTCCATGGCCAACGCCCGAGCGATGGCGACCCGTTGCTGCTGGCCACCGGAAAGAAACGCCGGGTATTGATCCGCCACGCGCGCCGCCAGCCCGACCTTGTCGAGGTAGCGCCGTGCGCGGTCTTCGGCTTCCTGCTTGCTGCATCCCAGCACCCGACGCGGGGCCATGGTGATGTTTTCCAGCACCGTCATGTGGCTCCACAGGTTGAAGTGCTGGAACACCATGGCCAGGCGGGTGCGGATTTTTTGCAGTTCATCGGCATCGGCCACGTGCATGCCGTGGCGATCCTTGATCATGCGGATGTTCTGGCCATCCAGGCTCATGGCGCCGTCGTTGGGCTGTTCGAGAAAGTTGATGCAACGCAGGAAGGTACTTTTGCCCGAGCCGCTGGCGCCGATCAGGCTGATGACGTCGCCGGTGTTGGCCTTGAGTGAAACGCCTTTGAGTACTTGATGTTCGCCATAGCTTTTATGCAGGCCTTCAATGGTCAGTTTGTACATGGGGCATGCATCCTCAAGGCGAAAGTAGGTAGCCGCTGCGATAGGCTTCGGTGCCCGCAATGTGGGCGATCACCATGCCGGCAGTGGCCATGCGCCGTAGCGAACGGGCGTACATCAACCCGGCAACGGTGCAATGAACGGGGGTGACGCGGTCAAAGATAGGGTCGATGATTTCAGCGATCAGTTGCCCGGCTTCGAGGTATTCCCCAGGTAGCGCGGTGAACACCAGCAGCCCGCCGACCGGTGTTGCCACCGGTTCAACACCGGCCAGCGGCGTGGCCGGGTAGGGCAGTTCAGGCAGCGAAGCGGGTTCGCCAGCGATGGCGCCGAAGTGCGTCAGGTAATTGATCAGCGCCTGGCAATCGAGGCTGGCCAATGGATGATTGACGTCACCCTGACCGCGTAACTCGACGGTGACCGAAAAGCTGCCCAGCGGAATATCAAAGTGTTCGCCGAAGCGTTCCTTCAACTGCCACCAGAGCAGGGTGAAGCATTCATCGAACGACTGACCGCCGGAGTCGGTAGCCAGCAGGCTGGCTTCGGCGCCGATGTAGCGCGCCAGCGGCTCGACCTGCGGCCACGCCTCGGGCGTGGTGTAAAGGTGGGCGACCGCTTCGAAATCGCAATGCAGGTCCAGGACGATGTCGGCATCGCAGGCCAGCCGTTGCAGAGCCAGGCGCTGGGATTGCAGTTGCGTGCTGGCAGTCTGTCGGGCGAGGGCATTGCGCAGGCTGCTGCGAATCAGTTCGAGGTTGCGTTGCGGATCGTCGCCGAGCAGGCCTTCAATCTCGTTGCCCACGGCTTCGCTCAGATCGACGAACCAGCGATTGAAGTTCTGCCCGCTTTCGAGGTCGTAACGGCCCAACGGTACATCCATCAGCACTTGTTCGAGGCCGACCGGGTTGGCCACAGGCACCAGCACGATTTCACTGCGCAGACGGCCGGCGGCTTCAAGTTCCGCCAGACGTTGCTTGAGGTGCCAGGCAACCAGCATGCCCGGCATTTCGTCGGCGTGCAGGGACGACTGGATGTAAATTTTTCCTTTGGCCGATGATGGGCCGAAGTGAAAGCTGTGAATTTGTCGAGCGGTCCCCGGCAACGGGGCCAGCAGGTCATGAATCTGGTGGCGCATGTCTCTTTATCCCTAAAGCGGGTCCTAGTGGGTCGGCCCGAGGAAGGCCAGCCATCGGCGTTCGGCGAGGCGGAACAGGCCGACCAGCGCAAAGGTAACGGTCAGGTAGATCAGCGCAGCGATGCCGAACGACTGGAAGGTCAGGAAGGTCGCCGAGTTGGCGTCCCGCGCGACTTTCAAGATGTCCGGGATGGTCGCGGTGAAGGCCACGGTGGTTGAGTGCAGCATCAAAATCACTTCGTTGCTGTAATAAGGCAACGAACGACGCAGGGCCGAAGGCATGATCACGTAGGCATACAGCTTCCAGCCTGTCAGGCCGTAAGCCTTGGCCGCTTCGACTTCACCGTGAGCCATGCTGCGAATCGCCCCGGCGAAAATCTCCGTGGTGTAGGCGCAGGTGTTCAGGGCGAAGGCCAGGATCGTGCAGTTCATCGCATCGCGAAAGAACGCATCCAGTACGGGTTGGGCGCGCACGGCGGCCAGACTGTAAATCCCGGTGTAGCAGATCAGCAGCTGAATATAGAGAGGCGTACCCCGGAACAGATAGGTGAAGAACTGAACCGGCCAGCGGACGTAGAAGTGTGGCGAAACCCGGGCGATGGACAGCGGGATCGACACCACGAAACCGATGAAGATCGAGGCGCTGAGCAGCCACATGGTCATGGCCAGGCCGGTGATGTTGTAGCCGTCGGTATAAAGGAAAGGTTTCCAGTACTCCTGCAAGAGTTCGATCATCGTACGGCCTCCCGGGAACCGGCGGCGTAGCGGCGTTCAAGCCTGCGCAGGACGAAATTGGAGGCACTGGTGATCAGCAGGTAAATCAGCGCTGCAAGCACCAGGAAGTAGAACAGCTGATAAGTGCTTTTACCGGCATCCTGCGCAGCCTTGACCAGGTCGGCGAGGCCGATGATCGAGACCAGCGCTGTGGCCTTGAGCATCACCATCCAGTTGTTGCCGATACCCGGCAGGGCAAAACGCATCATCTGCGGGAACACCACGATCCAGAAACGCTGGCCGCGCTTGAGGCCATAAGCGGTTGCCGCTTCGACCTGGCCCCGTGGAACCGCGAGAATCGCGCCACGGAAGGTTTCGGTGAAATACGCGCCATAAATGAAGCCCAGGGTGATGACCCCGGCGCTGAACGGGTTGATCTCGATGTATTCCCATTCCATGAAATCGGTAAACGACGTCAGCCAGGTTTGCAGGCTGTAGAAGATCAACAGCATCAGCACCAGGTCCGGCACCCCGCGAATCAGCGTGGTGTAGAGCTGGGCCGGTACGCGCACCAGTTTGACTTTTGACAGCTTGGCACTGGCGCCTAGCAGCCCGAGCAATACGGCCACCAACAGCGACAACACCGACAATTTGATGGTCATCCAGGTGCCTTCCATCAGCAACGGGCCGAAGCCCTGAAGGCTGAAGGCTGAGAGCCCCAGGCTTTGTAATAGGTTTTCGAACATAAATCAGCAACCTGATCGGATGAAAAAAGCGCCCATCGCAAGATGGGCGCCGGGCATTATTTGCCGCTGTACAGATTCAGATCGCCAAAGTGTTTCTTCTGAATGGTGGCGTAGGTGCCATCGTCGTGTAACGCTTTGATACCTTTATTCAAAAGGTCTTTGAGGTCTTTGTTACCTTTAGAGATACCGATAGCTGTTTTGGCTGGCAGCAATTCGCTGTCCACTGGCTTGCTGATTTCGTAACCGGCGCCATTTGGCGACTTCAAAAAGCCCAGTTCGGCTTGCAGCATGTCCTGGATGCCGGCGTCGAGGCGACCGGAAGTCAGGTCGGAATACACTTGGTCCTGGTTCTGATAGGCCTGGGTTTTCACGCCCGCCTTGTCCAGAACGGCTTTGGCATAGGCTTCCTGGATGGTGCCTTGTTCGTAGCCGACAGTTTTGCCCTTCAGCGAAGCGACGTCTGCGGTGACGCCAGAACCTTTCTTGGACACGTAGGCGGTTGGGCCGGAGAACAGCTCGTTGGAGAAGTCGATGACTTTTTCGCGGGCCGGGGTGACGGTCATCGAAGAGATCACACCGTCGAATTTATTGGCCTTCAGGCCCGGAATCATGCCGTCGAAATCGCTTTCGACCCACTTGCACTTGACCTTCAGCTCGGCGCAGATCGCGTTACCCAGATCGATGTCGAAGCCCACCAGGTTACCGTCAGCCGCTTTTGACTCAAACGGAGCGTAGGAAGGATCAACGCCAAAACGCAATTCCTTGTATTCCTTGGCCAGCGCGGAACCGGCTGCCATGCACAACGCCAGTGCAGAAAGGGTCAGCAATGCTTTTTTCATTATTCAATCCCTAAAAACCAATATGAGCGCTTGTGGCGCAGAATTATTGTTACTGGAAAGCGTAAGACCCTATGAAAGTAGCAATTTCCGAACCAGAGTCCCGAACAAGTGTTTTAAAAGGTGATTCAAGAAATGGCAAGGAGGGATTTGTGCACGAAAACGGGCGTCGGAAAATAGCTGCACCAACTTGATCCAGAATGGCGCAGATCCATGTGGGAGTGAGCCTGCTCGCGATAGCGGAGTGTCAGGCAGTAAAGTGTTTCCTGATACACCGCTATCGCGAGCAGGCTCGCTCCCACAGGGAACTTGGTTAGCCCAGTAAGTCCTGCAGAGTTGTGAGATTGTCAGCTTCTTCGACCGACTTATCCTGCCGCCAGCGCAGCATCCTCGGAAACCGCACCGCAATCCCGCTCTTGTGCCGCCTGGACAGGGCGATGCCCTCAAATCCCAGTTCAAACACCAGACTTGGCGTAACGCTGCTCACCGGCCCGAATTTCTCTACGGTGGTCTTGCGCACGATGCTGTCGACCTGGCGCATTTCTTCGTCTGTCAGCCCCGAATAGGCCTTGGCGAACGGCACCAGTGCGCGTTCGCTCGCGTCAGGCGGCCCGTCCCACACGGCGAAGGTGTAATCGCTATAAAGGCTGGCGCGTCGACCATGGCCGCGTTGCGCATAAATCAGCACCGCATCGACGCTGAACGGGTCGACTTTCCATTTCCACCAGATGCCCATGTCCTTGGTCCGCCCGACGCCATACAACGCATCCCGAGCCTTGAGCATCATGCCTTCGACACCGAGCTTGCGGGAGGCTTGCCGTTGTCGGGCGAGGTCGAACCAGTCTTCGCCGGTGAGCAGGGGTGAAAGGAGTAACACCGGGTTGTTGCAGCGGGTGACGACGTGCTCCAGTTGAGTGCGCCGCCTGGCCTGAGGCTGGTTGCGCCAGTCTTCACCCTGCCATTCCAGCAGGTCGTAGGCGAGGATCACCACCGGCACGTCTTCGAGGATTTTTTTGTCCAGGGTTTTACGGCCGATCCGCTGTTGCAGCAGAGCGAAAGGTTTTACCGCGGGCGAAGCCGGGGAGTGAGGGTTGAAGGCGTCCTCGGTGGTGGGTTGTCCGGTTTTCCAGGCGACGATTTCACCGTCGATCACCGTACCCTCGGGCAAGCAGTGAACCAGACGCTCGAGTTCGGGAAAGCGCTCGGTGACCAGCTCTTCGCCTCGCGACCAGATCCACAGTCGCCCGTCGCGTTTGACCACTTGGGCGCGGATGCCATCCCACTTCCATTCCACTTGCCAATCGTTGGCCGGGCCGAGCAGGGCTTCGAATTGTTCAACGGGTTGTGATAGCGCGTGGGCCAGGAAAAACGGGTAGGGCTGACCGCCCCGTTGGCCATGTTCGTCAGATGATTCGGCGGCGATCAACTTCAAATAACCCGACGCGTTCGGGCGGTTGGACAGGTCGGTGTAACCCACCAGTCGCTGGGCGACGCGTTTGCTGTCGAGCCCGGCCATGGCCGCCAAGGCGCGGGTGACCAGCAATTTGGAGACGCCGACGCGCAAACTGCCGGTGATCAGTTTGATGCAGAGCATCAGGCTCTGGCGGTCCAGTTGCGACCACAGGGCCGGCAGTCGCTCGGCGAGGACTTGCGGGGTTTCACCGCGCAGCGGCAGCAGTTTGTCTTCAATCCAGACCGCCAATCCATCGTTGGAGCTGTGAAGCGTTTCGGGCAGCACCAGCGAAATGGTTTCCGCCAGATCGCCGACCGCCTGATAACTCTCTTCGAATAGCCACGGCGAGAGGCCGGAGATCTCCACCGCCAACTCTCGCAGAATGCGCACCGGCACCAGTTGTCGAGGCCGTCCGCCGGACAAAAAGTAAACAGCCCATGCGGCATCTTTCGGCGCTGCCTCGGCGAAGTAGCGTTGCATCGCCACCAGTTTGGCGTTGCTCGACGTCGTGGCATCGAGTTCGGCGTACAACTCGGCGAACGCCTTCATGGCAGCACCTCGTCGCTCTCGGGTTCGACGGCTGCGTTTTCTTCCTCATCGTCGCCGTACTCGGTGTTGAAACTCATGGCATCGAGGCCCCGTTCGCGCAGATGGCGCACCAGTGCCCCGACCGAACCGTGGGTCACCCTCACTCGCTCAGCACCGGTCTGTTCGATGGCCCAGAGCAGGCCGGGCCAGTCGGCGTGGTCAGACAGTACGAAACCACGGTCCACGCCACGTCGCCGCCGTGTGCCACGCAAACGCATCCAGCCGCTGGCGAAGCCGTCGCTGTATTCACCGAAGCGACGCATCCAGGTGCTGCCGCCAGCCGAAGGCGGGGCCAGGACTAACGCCTTGCGCATCATGGGGTCGCTCTTTTTTACCTCGCCGGCATAGATCGTTGGCGGTAAATAAATACCCCCTTCGCGATAAACCTGATTGAGCGGTTCCACGGCGCCGTGCACCAGAATGGGGCCGAGGCTGGCATCGATGCCGTGGAGAATTCGCTGCGCCTTGCCGAACGCATAGCAGAACAACACGCTGGTTTTGTCGGCGGCGGCGTTGGCTTGCCACCACTGATTGATCTCGGCGAAGACGTGCGCCTGAGGCTGCCAGCGATAAATCGGCAGGCCGAAGGTCGATTCAGTGATGAAGGTGTTGCAGCGCACGGGTTCGAACGGCGCGCAGGTGCCGTCGGGCTCGATCTTGTAGTCGCCCGAGGCGACCCAGACTTCGCCGCCGTATTCCAGACGCACCTGTGCCGAGCCGAGGACATGGCCGGCGGGGTGAAAACTCAAGGTGACGCCATGGTGGGTCAAGGGCTGACCGTAGGGCAGGGTTTGCAGGTTGATGTCCTGGCCCAAACGCGCACGCAAAATCCCTTCGCCGGGAGCCGCCGCCAGATAATGCTGATTGCCGGTGCGGGCATGGTCGCCGTGAGCGTGGGTGATGACTGAACGTTCGACCGGCCGCCACGGGTCGATGTAGAAATCTCCGGCCGGGCAGTACAAACCTTCAGCGCGCGCGATAACAAGATCCATGTTGTTACCAAAATGGAGGGACTTGTTAGCTATGAGGTTTGCGCGAGGCTAGAAGTTCTATTGATTTTTCAGAGATCAGAAGCAAAAGATCGCAGCCTCGTTTCACTCGACAGCTCCTACAGGGGATACGCATTTCAATGTAGGAGCTGTCGAGTGAAACGAGGCTGCGATCTTTTGATCTTGCCTTTTGCCTTATTTGCCCGGTGTCAGCGTCAACCGCGTCTTCCCATACACCTTGTCAAAGTTCTGCGGCTGCATTGGCAGACTCATGTATTGCCCCTTCAGCCACGGATCAATGCTGTCGAGGTAGTTCGGACTCGCCGGATTACCGGATTGCCCGGTACCGTTCTGCCCCATCAGCGGTTCGGCCTGGCCGAAGTCGACGATATAGCGCATGGCCGGTGCCAGCGTGGTGTTGAAATTCTGACCCCAGGCGAACGCTGCGGTATTCAGCGTGGTGTGGTCACCGCCGGCCGCAAGCGGACCGCGTACCGTCTGGCCACTGGCGTTTTTCCACTCGTAGCGGTGCAGTTTGCCCCATTGCCAGGCTTTGTGATCGCCGCCCAACTGGCTGTCGCCCGCGCTGATCGCGGCTGCCAGGCTGCGGGCGAGGATCGCCGGTTTATCTTCTTTTTGCGGTGTGCGAGCGTCATCCCAGAACGGACTGTCCTCACGCCCCAGCAGATGATCAGCCTGGGCCGCGTAGGACAACTTGCCGTTGGCGATAAAGGCTTTCCACGCCGGGCTGCTTTCCGGGCCCAGTTCATCGAGGAAGATTTGCTGGGTGCTTTGCTGCAGGAACAGCTCATAGATCGCCGCATCGGCCGAGGTCGGGCTGAGTTTGCCATCGAAGGCCATCAGGCGGGTATACGCCTCGCGAGCCTTGCCACGATCCGCCTCAGGCAACGCTTCAATGGCCTGCTTGAGTGGCTTGGCCATGCCCGGTGCTTCGAACATTTTCTTCAGCTTGGCAGCGAAAGTGGTGGTCTGGTCGTATTGCATGGCGATCAGGCTGCGTGTGTCGTGTTTGCCCACGCCCGCCAGTTCGGCCAGGCGTTCGCCACGCTCCGGTGCCGACCATGAATTGGACAACTGCATGCCGTAGCCATGGGGAATGACGCGCTGGTTGGCAGTGCCTAGCCAGCCTTGGGCCGGATCCTGGTCATAGGGATGGAGCATCGGGTCGGCGTAACCATCCCAGTCATAACGACCTTCCCAGCCGGGCGATGGCAGCAGGCCTTCGCCTTCGCGACGGTTCGGGTAGCGACCGGTGACTTGCCAGCCGATGTTGCTGGCGTCGGCAAATACCAGGTTCAGCGCGATGGCGCGGATTTCGCGGCTGGCGTCCGAGGCTTTCTCGACGGTCTGGGCGCGGGACAGGTCGAAAAACGCGTCCAGGGTCTTGTCGTCGGTGAAGTTCGGCGTCTGCAAGGCGAGGCCAAAACCGTTAGCCAGCGTCGTGCCCTGGGCACTGTTGAGCAGCGGGCCATGGCGGGTTTCGTACACCACTTCGCGAATCGGCCGCTGGCCTTTGACGAAGTAGGTTTCGTTACGAACGATCGCCGGCTGCCATTTGCCGCCCACCTCGTAGGAAAGACCATTGCCCTGGCGTTTGATTTTTTCCAGGAACAGGTCCTGGTTATCGCCCATGACGGTGGTCATGCTCCACGCCACTTTGCCGTTGAAACCGCCAAGCACCATCGGCAAACCGGCAATCGTCACACCGGAAGCCTGGTACTTCGGCGCGCGAATCTGCACGTAACTGAACAACGACGGCACGCCCAGTGGCCCATGGCTGTCGCTGGCCAGCAGGCTTTTGCCGCTGCGGCTGCGTTGCGGGCCGATCGCCCAATTGTTCGACGAAGTGGCGCCCAGCATATTGAGATCAGACAGTTGGCTCGTGGCTTTGCTGATCTCGGCCAGGCCCGGGATTTGCCCGTTGAGCTTGATGCCCTGAAGTTTTTCAGCTTCGCCCAGCGGCAGTTTTTCGTCAGGAGCGGATGGCGTCAGCCACGGGAGTTTGTCGGTGCTGACGGTCTGGGCCAGCATCAGCGAGGCAATCTCTTCCGGCAGGTTGGCCGACTGGCTGAAGTTCAGCAGGCAGAAAATCAGCGCCGAATCTTCCGGCTTCCAGTATTCAGGTTTGTAGCCCGTGGCCGCGAGGTCCGCCGGCAGCTTGTCGCGATAGCGGAACAGGTAGGCGTTGACGCCGCGGGCATAGACTTCGAAGAAGCGTTTGAGGCGCGGCGAAGACGCCTTGTACAGCTCGCCGGCGCTTTTCTTCAGATTGACGGCGCGCATGTAGCGGTCAGCGTCCAGCAGGTCCGAACCGGACATCTCCGACAAACGGCCCTGAGCCAACAGGCGCAGGGTGACCATTTGCGTGATGCGGTCGGTGGCGTGGACGTAACCCAGGGTGAACAGCGCGTCGTGGAAGGTGTTGCTTTCGATCAACGGCATGCCCATGGCATTGCGGCGTACCGAAACGTTCTGCGCCAAGCCCTTGAGCGGCTGCACGCCGGTGGTTGGCGGGAGGGTGTCCTGGGTGTTCCAGGTCTGACAAGCGGTCAGGCTCAAAACACCGGCCACTGCTGCGGCAACGCCGAACCGGGGAAGAAAATGTGTAAGGGCTGGCGAGGCCATGGCAAAGCTCCTGCGGGGGGGTAGCGTCATTAAAGGCGCTACGTTAGTGAGCAGGAGGTGCCCGCGCAAGCGGGGTATCAGGTTATTTCAGGATTTGTCTGGGGATCGCAAAAGATCGCAGCCTCGTTTCACTCGACAGCTCCTACACGGTTTTGCATTCCCTGTAGGAGCTGTCGAGTGAAACGAGGCTGCGATCTTTTGATCTTCCATCAGGATTTAGGCGGATTGACCTTGGCCACCAGGGCATACGCCTTCACCGTCGCCGGACGGTTCTGGATGTGGTTGAACCAGCGCAGCACGTTGGGGAAATCTTCCAGGTTCTGACTCTGCCACTTGTGGGAAACGATCCACGGGTAGATCGCCATGTCGGCAATGCTGTATTCGCTGCCGGCGACGAAGTCTTTATCGGCCAGCTGCTTGTCGAGGACCCCGTAGAGGCGGGCGGTCTCGTCGATGTAACGCTTGATCGCGTAGGGGATTTTCTCCGGGGCGAACTGGCTGAAGTGATGATTCTGCCCGGCCATCGGCCCCAGGCCACCCATCTGCCAGAACAACCATTGCAGCGCTTGCTGGCGACCACGCAGGTCTTTGGGCAGGAACTTGCCGGTTTTCTCTGCCAGGTACAACAGAATCGCCCCGGACTCGAACAGTGCCAACGGCTCACCGCCATCGGCCGGTTCGGGATCGACGATGGCCGGAATTTTGTTGTTCGGGGAGATTTTCAGGAATTGGGGTTTGAACTGGTCGTTCTGGCTGATGTTGATCGGGTGCACGTTGTAGGGCAGGCCAGCTTCTTCCAGGAATATGGAGATTTTGTGGCCGTTGGGGGTGGTCCAGTAATACAGGTCGATCATGGAGTACTCCAAATCAAAAGATGTCGTTACTTGCGGACAGCAAACGCCGGCATCAGGTCGTCCTGTTTGCGTTCGATAGCTTGCCTGTAGGAGGAGGTGATGCTGAAGTGTGGGAAATTCAATGACCCCGCATGAGAAAAACGGCATGGAGCTCAAAACAAACGCGGCGCTGATCATCATCGATCAACAAAAAGGCATCCTGCATCCCAAGCTCGGTCGCCGAAATAATCTTCAGGCCGAGCAGCGAATCCTCGATTTGCTAGGGCATTGGCGTCGAACCGGGCGACCGGTCATTCATGTACAGCACCAGTCCCGTTCACCTGACTCAGTGTTCTGGCCGCAGCAATCGGGGGTGGAATTTCAGGAGCGGTTTCAGCCACAGACCGATGAGCAGCTGATACAGAAGCAGGTGCCGGATGCGTTTTGTTCGACGGGGCTGGAAGCGAGTTTGCGAGAGGCAGGGATCGATCAGTTGGTCATTGTCGGCGTAGCGACCAACAATTCGGTGGAATCCACGGCACGAACGGCCGGGAATCTGGGGTTTGAAACGTGGGTGGCGGAGGATGCGTGCTTTACGTTCGACAAGGCTGACTACTTTGGTAAAGCCCATACAGCCGAGGAAGTGCATGCGATGTCGCTAGGAAATTTGCACGGGGAATATGCGACGGTCGTCAGCACCGCACATATTTTGAAGGCTGACTGAAACCTGTGAGAGCGGGCTTGCTCGCGAAAGCAGTCTGTCTGAAATATTTCTATTGGATGTGCCGCAGTCATCGCGAGCAAGCTCGCTCCCACAGGGTTTTGCATCGAACACAAACTATGTGAACACCCGAATTCCAATGTGGGAGCGAGCTTGCTCGCGATAGCGATTCATCAGGCGAAGAAGATCTTCGCCCCAAGCATCAAGCGCCGTGGCACTTCTTGAATTTCTTGCCGTTGCCGCATGGGCAAGGGTCGTTGCGGCCGACGTCTTTCAGGGCGTTGCGCACCGGTTCCTGGTGGGCGTGGCCGCAGTTCGGGCCGTGGACATGGCCATGGTCGTGATCATGGTGGTCGTGATGATCATGATCATGATCGTGGTTGCAGTCAGGGCCATGGACATGGGGTTGCTGGGTCATCGGTTTTGCTCCGGAATTAAATCGGCGGCGATTATCACGCCATTGCGCGCCAGGTGCACGTAGTGCGCGATGAATAAACCGGTTTCCAGTTCACCTTCCAGACGATAGGGGATGGGCTGCTCGGGTTTTTTCAGCAGTTTCACCAGATCCCGCACCTTGGGCCACAGGTTGGTGCGGATTGGCACTTTAAAGTAGGCGCTGCGTTTGGGACCGACTGTGAACCAATGCTCGTGCTCACCTTCAGTCAGCAGCATGTCGCCCAAGTGAATGCGGTACTCGATGCCCCGCACGGTCAGATCGCTGTCTTTAGGGTTGTCGACGCGAAAGTGCAGCAGGAATTTTTGCTGCATCAGTTTGGCCTGGACGACTTCGACCTTGACCAGATGCACCTGCGGTTCCGGTTCATCGTCGACGAACCAGGACGCACAGCCGCCGAGCCCCAGAAACAGGAATAGGATGAGGGTTTGAAAGACGCGCCGCTGACTGAGCATGGAGTGACTCCCTTTGATGCCCAGTCTAGCCTCTTGCGATTACCTCAACTGCTGAAATAGCCCGCACAACACTTCTTGAACTTCTGCCCGCTGGCGCAAGGACACGCATCATTGCGCCCGGCCTTGAGTTGTACGGTGGGGTCGATGAAATACCAGCGGTCGGCGTTCTGCACGAACGATGAGCGCTCGCGGTGGCTGTGTTCACCGCTACCGTCGTGCCAGCGTGCGGTAAAGGTCACGAAGGCATGTTCCGGCTGACCGCCCAAGACCTCGGAGCTTTCGACTTCAAGGCCCAGCCAGGTGCTTTGGGCGCTCCAGTCGCTGATGGACTGTCGATCCAGGCCTGCCTGTTGTGCGGGCAGGGTGGTCGCCACCAGATAATCGATCAGCCCCAGCACATAGGCGCTGTAGCGCGAACGCATCAAGGCTTCGGCACACGGCGCCGGATGGCCGGCATGGTAATGGCCGCAGCAGGCATCCAGCAGGGTGCCGCTGCCGCAGGGGCAAATGGATGTACTCATTGCATTACCACCAATATTTCCCGAAGTTTTCCGGATTGGCCCAGAACCGTGAGTTGAGCCAGTCGGGGACTTGTTTGTAGTCAAGCAGATCATAGGTGAACAGGGTCAGCACTTGATCGTCGCGCTGGAAGCGTTCGCTGGCTTGCAGGGCCAGGGAGAAAAAGTCGGTCTCCTGCCAGCCGGCGGCCGGCAAGTCCGCCAGCACCGCGATGCGACTGGCGTTGAGGTTACGAATCCCGCCAAGCAGGTTCAGGCCGTCGCGTTTGGGCAAATGTTCGAGGCAATCGACCACCAGTGCCAGGTCAAACCGGCGCGCCGCCAGTTCGGCCGGCAACGCTCCGGGTGCCGCATGGGCCACACAAGTGTCCGGGTGCGCCAGCTTGAAGGCCTCAAGCGCGGGGAACTCGCTGGCGCCAATCAGCAACAGGCGCGCGGGGGCGTAACGATCAAGCAAAGCGGCCAACGCCTGCTGGGGCGTGCGCGAAGAAATACCTGCAATCATCGAAGATCCTCAATCAGAGCTGCCAAGACTAGCCTGCTCAAAGGGCCGGGCCTAGAGCAGGTTCGTCCTAAAAGCGCCGATCGGCCGTGAACACGGGTTAAAACGGCAATGGCCTATTGCTGGCGGAGATTAAAACTCGGGTCTTTACTACCTGAATCGGTTCTAAGCCGATCCCCTCAGGAGAAAACTAGATGAGCATAGTTCGCACAGCATTACCCTTGGTTCTGCTAACCAGCGTGTTGACTGGTTGCGCAGGTTTGCAGAAAACCGACTGGCCGACCTGTGCGGCGGTCGGTGGTGTCGTGGGTGCCGGTCTCGGTGCCACAGAAAGCACGTCATGGGCGGGGTATGGCGCGTTGGCCATTGGCGGCATGGCTGCGGCCTATTGCTGGGTTCACGGTGATGGCGACGAAGACGGCGATGGCGTGCCGGATAGCCGCGACAAGTGCCCGGGAACACCTAAAGGCGTGCGCGTCGATGCCGACGGTTGCCCTCCACCGGTGCCTGCACCTGTGGTCGAAGAAGCAGCCGTGGTTAGAGAAGAAGTCATCGTCATTCGCGATGTTCACTTCCAGTTCGACAAGGCCACGCTGACTCCTGCCGACAAAGTGGTACTCGATAAAATCGCCACTCGTTTGAAAGGGGAAGCGCCTAACGCCCAACTGACTGTCACCGGTCACACCGACAGCGTTGGCAGCGATACCTATAACCAGAAACTGTCGGATCGTCGTGCGCACTCCGTGGTTGAATACCTCATCCAGGAAGGCGTGCCTCGCAGCAGCTTCGTCTCTGTCACCGGTGCCGGTGAAAGCCAGCCGGTTGCCGATAACAAAACCGCTGACGGCCGTTCGATGAACCGTCGCACGGAAATCAAAATCAACCGCTAAACCCCTCGTACTCCGCGGCTTGTGCAGTCGCGGATGCGGGTCTTTACTCCTGTGTGACCGGCATTGGCCGGTAACACAGGAGCTTTCACCATGAGTGTTCTCACACGGACCGTCTTGCCGGTTGTGCTGCTTGGCAGCCTGTTGACCGGTTGCGCGACTCACAGCGATGGCACTGCCCCCCTCAATCAACGAACCTGGCCAATCTGCAGCGTTATCGGCGGCCTGGTCGGTGGCGGTCTGGGCGCTCTCCAAAGTAGCGGTTGGGCGGCCGGTGGGGCGGCGCTGGGTATCTTGAGCGGTGGCTTGATCTGTTACGCCCAGGATGGCGACGAAGACGACGATGGTGTCTTCGATCGACGTGATCGCTGCCCTGATACGCCGGCCAATACCCCCGTGGAACATCATGGTTGCCCATTGCCGCAGTACCCGGCCAGCGTGAAACCTGAACCTGTGCAATCGGAGGTCATCACCCTGAGCGACGCGGGCGACGTACTGTTTGCCTTCAACCAATCCGAACTGACCCCTGCCGCGCAGAGCAAGCTGGATTCGCTGATGCCCAAACTGCAAAGTGCCGATGTGGTGAGCATCAAGGTGATCGGTCATACCGACAGCGTCGGCTCGGACACCTATAACCAGGCACTCTCGGAACGTCGCGCCAGTAGCGTGGCGGCCTACCTGTTGAGCCAGGGCCTGGCGCCGAATAAGCTCACCAGCGAGGGCAAGGGCCAAAGCCAGCCGGTGGCCGATAACGAAACGGAAGAAGGACGGGCGAAAAACCGTCGGGTGGAGTTGCACGTCAATCGCTGAGCCCCGAGATAGAGCTGTCGGACGACAATTGAAGTCGGTCCGGCAGCCATTCGGCGGCCTTAATGAAGAATTTTCCGTTGCCCTCTGGCTTATCCCGCGTGGAAGCCGGTACTGTGCGCGCAAAGAATAATTCTCAACGGGGGAGCGTATGAACGTGTTTTGGGGGCTGGGGAAGTTGTTGACCCTGCTGTTCTGGCTGGTGGTGCTGGTCAATCAGCTCATGCCGTTTGTCAATCCTCTGCACCTGCTGGTCGATCTGGCCGGCGGCCTGCTGGCATGCCTTCATCTTCTTGAGGCGGTGTTCTGTTTCCGCAGCCTCAGAGGTCGCGCCCACCCTTGGCTTGATCGCCTGAAGATCCTTTTTTTCGGCGTTTATCACCTGCAAACCATCCCGGCTCCGACCGCGACTAAGGCTTCCCATGCGTAAACTCTGTCTGCTTGCTGCACTCATCAGCCCGTTAGCCTGCGCCCAGGTGGTGAGCGTCGAAACCAACTCGCTGATGCGTTTGCCCAATACCGCCAGCACCTTGCAGCTGGAACGCCTGGAAGTGGCCGACTACGGCACGTTGTTGATTCCCTCGAATGTGACCGAGGTATCCGTCGGTGAATTGCGTCTGGGTCGTGAAGCGCGGATCGCTATCGTTCCCGGCGAACAGCCGCTTGAACTGAAGGTCATTCGTGCGCAGTTGTCGGAAGGCAGCCAGATCACGGCTCGCGGCGCGCCGGGGACGTATCTCAAGGCCGCCCGCTCCGGGCGTAACCTGAACTTGCAGATCAAGGCACTGAGTGCGCCGCAATTGTTGGTGGACGCTCGCGGCGGCGCGGGCGCACCGGGTTTCGTCGGTCTTGATGGGGCCAACGGTCAGGCACCGGGTTGTACTTGGGGCCAGGCCGGTCGCGGTGCCGATGGCAGTGATGGCAGCGACGGTCAGCCGGGCGCGCCGGGTGCACTGGTTCGTCTGGAAGTGCCGCGCGATTACCCGGCGGAACTGATCAAGGTTCAGGTGGCCGGCGGCGACGGTGGTGTGGCCGGGCCTGGTGGTAAACCGGGCGCGGGTGGCAAGGCCAAGGGCTGCTTCGTCTACAAAGCGGATGGCGGCAAGAACGGCAGACCGGGTGTTGACGGTCAGCCGGGGCCTGCCGGTGCGGCGGGTTCGGTAACAGTGCAGCGGTTGTAACCCTTTAATTGATTGTTCCCACGCTCCGCGTGGGAATACAGCCCGTGACGCTCCGCGTCACTGGACGCGGAGCGTCCCTTGAGGCATTCCCACGCAGAGTGAACTGACCCCACAAAGTTGGACGATTTTCTATCTATGCCTGAGCGGCCTGAATTCTGTATTCAACAGGACTCAGGCCGTTTAGCTTCAGTCTGATACGCGAGTGATTGTAATACTGGATGTACTCGTCGATGCCTGCGTGAAGCTCATCCAGGTCGTTAAATTTATTCAGATAAAAAAATTCGGACTTCAGTGTGCCGAAGAAACTCTCCATGGCCGCGTTGTCATAGCAGTTACCCTTGCGCGACATGCTCGGCGTAACGGAGCATTTTTTGAGAGCCCGCAGGTAAATGGGCATTCGATACTGCCAGCCCTGGTCTGAGTGCAAAACCGGTTTTTCATGCGGCTGAAGCCGCTTGAATGCACCTTTGAGCATCTTCCCGACCATATCGAACAACGGTCTTCTGGCAACCTCGTAGGAAATGATTTCGCCGTTGTACAGGTCCAAAACGGGAGACAGATAAAGCTTCTGACCTCCAACTTTGAACTCTGTAACGTCGGTTACCCACTTTTGATTGGGTGACGGAGCTTCGAACTCACGCTTCAAAAGATTAGGCGCTGCCTTGCCTACCTCTCCCTTGTAGGCCCGGTATTTCTTCACCCGCACCAAGCTCTTGAGCTGAAGCTGCGCCATCAGTCGCTGAACAGTCTTGTGATTGACGAGATGACCAGCGCTCCGTACAGCAGCCGTTATGCGGCGATAGCCATACCGGCCCTTGTGCTCGTCGAACGTCGAGCGAATCTTGTCTTTCAGCTCTGCGTACTTATCAGCCGCTTGCAGCGCCTTTTGCTGATAGTAAAAGGTGCTGCGTGCCAAACCGGCAAATTTCAGCAGGCTTTCGAGAGAATGCAGCGGCCTCAGTCCTATTACGATTTGCGCTTTTTCTGCTGCGCTATTCGTTTCTTCTCCTGAACCAAGGCATCGAGCTTTTTTAGGTAGTCGTTTTCCATCCGCAACTGCTTCACCTCGGCAAGCAAATCATCGCGTGAGCGCGATTCGTCATCGATTGAGCTGGGTTGAACAGGAGGAATGGTGGTCGGCATTTTTTTCGGACGTCCGGCTCTATTAGGCTGCTTGGTAAGGGCATCAAAACCGCCCTCATCAAAGCGGCGTTCCCAGAGGCCGATGATGTCGAACTTACGGATGTCGAACAAGGCCGCCGTCTGCCGATAGGACAGCTGTTCCTCACGCATACGTTTCAAAACAGACAGTTTGAAGTCGTTGCTATAGCGCTGCAGCTTTTTCTCTTTAAGCCCAGCAACGCCATGCACTTGATAGGCCGCGACCCACTGGCGAAGGGATGAAAAGTCCACATTGTGACGGTGTGCAACATCCCTCAAACCCGCGCTACCGGAACAATAGTCCTGCACGGCTGCGAGTTTTGCTTGCTCTGTGTACTTACCCATGACACCCCCAAAGGTTGTGTCCAACCTTTGGGGGTCAGTTCAGAGCGTGGGAACGATCACGGTCGAGCCGCAGCAATCGCCACCAGCACCAACCCGACCATCAGATTAATCCCCACCAACTTGCGAATTTTCCCAAGCGTCGCAGCCCCGGTCGGCCAGTCCTGCGCAGCCACCGCTGTGCGCAACTCCGGCAACAACAACGCCTGAATCCGGATAAACAACGCCGTCATCACCACGTACAACCCCATCATCACCTGCACATACCGCGGCGCCGCTTCAAAACCGCTGTACTGCAGATGAATCATGCCCACACCGCTGATCGGCAACAGCACCACCGCGACCCAGACCCAGCGGAAAAAACCTTGAAACACTTCTACCCACAGCTTCAACCGGGCAGGGCCTTCCAAAGCCTTCATCGCCGCAGGGCGCAAGACCATCCACGCGAAAAACATGCCGCCAACCCATACCAGGGCGGACAGGACATGCAGGGTATAAACAAGGCCAAAAGGTGTCATTGAGGTACTCCGTTCTGCGCGGGATTAATTAGCGCGGTATGATAGCCGCCGATCCGAACCACTGAAAATTTATCCAGCGTTTTTTGCGCCCGACAATCCATGATCAGCACTGAACTCAAAACCACGATCCAGGGCGCCTACTCGCGTTTTCTCGAAGCCAAGAGCCTCAAGCCGCGCTACGGCCAACGCCTGATGATCGCCGAAATTGCCAAGGTCCTCGGTGACATCGACACCGACGACGAAGGCCGGCGCAGTGGCGACCCCGCGATTGTCGCGGTGGAAGCCGGCACCGGTACCGGCAAAACCGTGGCCTACAGCCTGGCCGCCATCCCGACGGCCAAGGCCGCTGGCAAACGCCTGGTGATCGCCACGGCCACCGTGGCCCTGCAAGAGCAGATCGTCTACAAGGATTTGCCCGACCTGATGCGCAACAGCGGGCTGAACTTCAGCTTTGCCCTGGCCAAGGGGCGCGGGCGCTACATGTGCCTGTCCAAGCTCGACATGTTGCTCCAGGAAGGTCACGCGCAAACCGCCACGGCGCAGCTGTTTGAAGAAGAAGGTTTCAAGATCGAGGTCGACGAGGCCAGTCAGAAGCTGTTCACCAGCATGATCGAGAAACTCGCCGGCAATAAGTGGGACGGCGACCGCGACAGTTGGTCCACCGCACTGGAAGACGCCGACTGGGCGCGCCTGACCACCGATCACAGCCAATGCACCAATCGCCATTGCCCGAACTTCGGCCAGTGCGCCTTCTACAAGGCCCGCGAAGGCATGGGCAAGGTCGACGTGATCGTCACCAACCACGACATGGTCCTGGCCGACTTGGCCCTGGGTGGCGGCGCCGTACTGCCGGACCCGCGTGACACCATCTATGTGTTCGACGAAGGCCACCACCTGCCGGACAAGGCCATAGGCCATTTCGCCCATTACACGCGTCTGCGCTCCACCGCCGACTGGCTGGAAACCACCGCCAAGAACCTCACCAAATTGCTGGCCCAGCATCCGCTGCCGGGCGACCTGGGCAAGTTGATCGAACAGGTGCCTGAATTGGCCCGTGAGATCAAAACCCAGCAGCAATTCATGTTCAGCGCCTGCGAGCAGGTCGCCGATTTCAAACCCGGCGAAGACGTCGAAGGTCGCGAGCGACCGCGTCATCGCTTCGTCGCTGGGGTCATTCCCGAGCACATGCGCGAAATGGGCGTCGAGCTGAAGAAGGGCTTTGCCCGTCTGACCGACCTGTTCACCCGGCTCACCGAACTGCTCAAGGAAGGCATGGACGGCGAGGTCAATATCGGCATCGCCAGTAATCAGGCTGAAGAGTGGTATCCACTGTTCGGCAGTCTGTTGTCCCGTTCCTCGGGCAATTGGGAATTGTGGGTGGCGTTCACTGCTGAAGACCCGGAAGACAACCCGCCCATGGCCCGTTGGCTGACCCTGGCCGAAAGCGGCTCGCTGTTCGACATCGAGGTCAACGCCAGCCCGATCCTCGCGGCGGAAATGCTCCGTCGCAATTTATGGAACGTGGCCTACGGTGCTCTGGTGACCTCCGCGACCTTGACCGCGCTCGGTACCTTCGACCGCTTCCGCATGCGCGCCGGTCTGCCGAAAAAAGCCGTGACCGCAGTGGTCCCGAGCCCGTTTCATCATGCCGACGCTGGCGTGCTGCGGGTGCCGGACCTGAAGGCCGATCCGCGTGATGCGCCGGCCCACACCGCTGCGATCATCCGCGACTTGCCAGCCTTGGTGGAAGGTTCGCGCGGCACCCTGGTGCTGTTCTCCTCGCGCAAACAGATGCAGGACGTGTTCGACGGCCTCGACCGCGACTGGCGCAAGCAGGTGTTCATTCAAGGCAACCTGTCGAAACAGGAAACCCTGAACAAGCACAAGGCGCGGGTCGATGGCGGCGATTCCAGTGTGTTGTTCGGCCTGGCGAGTTTCGCCGAAGGGGTCGACTTGCCCGGCGCTTACTGCGAGCACGTGGTGATCGCGAAGATTCCATTCTCGGTGCCCGATGATCCGGTCGAAGCGGCCCTGGCCGAGTGGATCGAGGCTCGGGGTGGCAATCCGTTCATGGAAATCTCCGTGCCGGATGCTTCGCTGAAGCTGGTCCAGGCCTGTGGTCGCTTGCTGCGCACCGAAGAAGACCGCGGCACCATCACCTTGCTCGATCGACGTCTGGTGACCCAGCGTTATGGCAAAGCGATCCTCAATGCGTTACCTCCCTTCCGTCGTGAAATTTCCTGATACACCGGTGGGCAAATTTGCCCACCGCGTTGTCTATCTCTCTGCCATCGCTTTTCCACTGGCCCATCCGGGTCGTTAGGGAGAATTTCGTTCTCATGATTCGCCGTTCGCTGCGCCCTTCGTTACCTGCCGTTTTCGCTCTGATGTTCGCAGCCCCTTTGCTGGCGGCTCCTGCCGGCCAACAGACGCTGTTCAACTTTGTACGCCCCGCCGATGTGGTCCAGGTGGCGACTCAGGACGCCAGCCTGCCGCAATCCAACGCCGAGCAAACGGCCGAAGGCGAGGTGCTGCGTCGGGTGACATTCAACCCGGTGGCCCAACCGACCTTGCGTCTGACCCCGCAGACGGGCGCCTGGGACTGGTCGCAGTCGGGCTTCATGAGTTTGCGGATTCAAAGCGCAATGAACTGGGCCGTGACCCTGTACGTGAAAATCCAGAGCAACGACGGCAAGACATTGGTCAGTCGCGTCGATTTGCCGGCCGGCCCTGCGCAAACCTTATTGGTGCCGCTGCAGCCCTTTACGCCATTGAGCCTGGGCCTGAAAGCCGGCCCACCGATGCCGATCACTTTTGAGGGGCAGCGCGTATTGCTGGCCAGCAGCACCGGTGAGCTGGAGCGCAGCCAGGTGGTATCGGTGACCTTGTCGATGGATCAGCCGAAAGTCGCGCAAAGCATTCTGCTCGAACGCTTTGGCGTGCAGGACGGTGATGCCGTCACCCAAGCGGCTTTTGGCGGCCTTGTAGACGCTTACGGCCAGTCGACCCGGGCCAAATGGCCAGAGAAAGTCAGCAGCGACGAGCAACTGAAAAGCGCCGCAGCCAAAGAACATCAGCAGCTGAAAACCTGGCTGGTCGAGCGCGAGAAGTCATCCCTGGACAAGTTCGGTGGCTGGAACAAAGGCCCGGCATTCAAGGCCAGCGGCTTTTTCCGCACGGAGAAACGCGACGGCCGCTGGTACCTGGTGACGCCGGAAGGCCATCCGTTCTATTCGTTAGGGGTCAACACTGTCACCCCGGACGTCGACCAGACCTACGTCGCCGGCCGCGAGTGGATGTTTGAATCGCTGCCCAAACCCGACGAGCCTCTGGCCAGCCACTATGGCGAAGGCGACAACCGTGGCGGCAACGGCGCCGATCAGGGCCGTGGCTACAATGCCGGTCGCTGGTACGACTTCTATGGCGCCAACTTGCAGCGTTTGTATGGTCCGCCGTGTGTGGTGACCAGCGACACCAAGGCCGGTGTAGCCGAAGCGGCCAAGGCTGACGCGGTTGCGGCAACGGTGGAGAAGGCTGCTGAGCAACCTGTCGTTCCTTCGACGGCCGAATCCGGGGTCGCCGAAGCCGCGAAGACCGGCGCCGTTGAAGCGACCGCCGCGAAAGCCGCTGAACAAACGCCTGCCGAACCCTGCAAAGCGGTGGTTGATGAACAGCGCTGGGCCAGCCACACCCTTGATCGTCTGCAAGCTTGGGGCTTCAACACTATCGGCAACTGGAGCGCTCCGGGGTTGGCCAACGCTGATCGCGTGCCGTACACCTTGCCGCTGTCGATCGTCGGCGATTACGCCAGCATCAGCACCGGCACCGACTGGTGGGGCGGCATGCCCGACCCGTTTGACCCGCGTTTCGCCATGGCCACCGAACGTGCCGTGGCCATCGCCGCGCGCGACCATCGCGACGATCCATGGCTGATCGGCTACTTTGCCGACAACGAATTGGCGTGGGCCGGACCCGGCGACGACCCGAAAGCCCGTTACGCCTTGGCCTACGGCACCTTGAAAATGACCACCGACGTGCCGGCCAAACGCGCGTTCCTCAAGCAATTGCGGGATAAATACCGCAATCAGGCGGGCCTTTCCAAAGCCTGGGGCATTGATCTGCCAGCCTGGGAGTTGATGGAAGATCCGGGTTTCGTGGCGCCGCTGCCAAGCGCCGAATACCCGGAAATCGAAGCCGACTTCAAATACTTCCAGAAGGTCTTCGCCGACACGTACTTCAAGACCCTCTCCGATTCGCTCAAGTGGCACGCGCCGAATCAGCTGTTGCTGGGCGGCCGGTTTGCCATCAGCACCCCGGAAGCGGTTGAGTCCTGCGCCCAGTATTGCGACGTGTTGAGCTTCAACATGTACACCCTGAAACCGCAGGACGGGTATGACTTCGCCAAATTGCGCAGCCTGGACAAACCGGTGCTGATCACCGAGTTCAACTTCGGCTCGGCCGATCGTGGCCCGTTCTGGGGCGGCGTGACGCAATTGGCGAAGGAAGAAGACCGTGGGGCCGCTTACGCCAATTTCCTCAAACAGGCGATGAGCGAACCGTCGATCGTCGGCGTGCACTGGTTCCAATACCTCGATCAACCGGTGACCGGTCGTCTGCTGGATGGCGAGAACGGTCACTTTGGTCTGGTGGGCATTACCGATCTGCCGTTCCAGGGGTTCGTCGACAGCGTGCGCAAGAGCAATTTGCAGACCGTCGATCAGCTCGGTAAAGAAGCCGAGAAGGCCAAGGCTGAGGCGGATAAAGCCAGCCAATCAGCTGAGGGCGGCAGAAAAGGCGAGGCTGGCAAAGGCGCAGGGCAGGGCGCTGGCCATGCGGGTGGGCATTCCGGTAATGGCCACTGAGTGCTGGCAGGTACGTAAGATTTTCTGAGTGTTTCACCCGGGTGGGATGGCGACCGCCCGGCCCGGCCCTGTTCCCAAAACCTTCAATGGCTGGAACAATGCGGCCACTTTGTAGAACGTTTATCCAGAGGAGTTGCGGGTGCAGATTCAGGGTTTTTACGAGCTGAAGTTCGAAGCGGTGCGTGAGGCTTTCGCGGCGCTGTTCGACGATCCTCAGGAACGTGGCGCAGCGTTGTGCATCCAGATCGGCGGTGAAACCGTGGTCGACCTTTGGGCCGGCAGCGCTGACAAGGACGGCACCGAAGCCTGGCACAGCGACACCATCGCCAACCTGTTCTCCTGCACCAAGACCTTCACCGCGGTGACCGCCCTGCAACTGGTGGCCGAAGGCAAGCTGCAACTGGATGCTCCGGTTGCCCGCTACTGGCCGGAGTTCGCCGCCGCCGGCAAAGAGTCCGTGACCCTGCGTCAATTGCTCTGCCATCAGGCCGGTCTGCCGGCGCTGCGTGAGCTATTAGCCCCGGAAGCCCTTTACGACTGGCAAACCATGATTGACGCCCTGGCCGCCGAAGAACCGTGGTGGATGCCGGGGGGCGGTCACGGTTACGCCGCGATCACCTACGGCTGGCTGGTCGGTGAGTTGCTGCGTCGTGCCGACGGTCGTGGGCCGGGTGAGTCCATCGTGGCGCGGGTCGCGAAGCCTTTGGGTCTGGATTTCCACGTCGGTCTGGCGGACCAGGAGTTCCATCGCGTGGCGCACATCGCCCGTGGCAAGGGCAATGTCGGTGATGCCGCCGCCCAGCGCTTGCTGCAAGTGACCATGCGCGAGCCGACGGCCATGACCACGAGGGCGTTCACTAACCCGCCGTCGATCATGACCAGCACCAACAAACCCGAGTGGCGACGCATGCAGCAGCCGGCCGCCAATGGCCACGGCAATGCCCGCAGCCTGGCCGGGTTCTATGCCGGTCTGCTTGATGGCAGTTTGCTGGAAGGCGAAATGCTCGACGAAATGACGCGCGAGCACAGCCTCGGCGAGGACAAGACTTTATTGACCCGGACCCGTTTTGGCCTGGGTTGCATGCTCGATCAACCGGACGTCCCCAACGCGACCTACGGCCTCGGCCCTCGTGCGTTCGGTCATCCGGGAGCGGGCGGTTCCACTGGTTTTGCGGACCCGGAACACGATGTGGCCTTCGGCTTTGTGACAAATACCCTAGGGCCGTACGTCTTGATGGATCCGCGCGCACAAAAGCTTGCGCGCGCACTGGCCACTTGTCTGTAAATCACGCTCAGGGGTTCCAGGGCCGGAACCTCAAGGCCTTTATGGTTTCCAAGCGTCTGTTTATCCGGGTCAACCCGGCCTGATTTTTCATTACTTCATTTTGTGGATATCCAATGTCATCCAATAAAACTCTCGCTTTGGCCCTGTGCTTCGCTATTACCGGTTGCGCACAAACTCCACAAAATGACTCGGATGGCAGCAGCTGGTGGCCGTTCGGTTCCTCCGACAAAGTCGCCGCTAAAGGCCCGGCTCCGGCCCCGACGCCAGCCCCGGCACCTTTGAAGCCTGCCGCGACCGCTCCGGTGGCCAAGGCTGAAAGCTCCAACCCTTGGTACTGGCCGTTCGGTTCCGAAGAGGTTCTCGACAAGAAGCCAGAGGTGAAAGCTGAAGTTAAGCCTGAAGCCAAACCGGTCGAGGTGGCCAAGACTAAGGCTGAGGCTGATGCGGGTGGCAAATGGTGGTGGCCGTTCGGCGGCAAAGAGCAAAACACCGCTAAAGCCGTGCCGATGCCCGATCCTAAAGTTACCCAGGCCTGGCTCGACGATTACGAACCGCGTCTGCGCGCAGCGATCAAGGACAGCAATCTGCAGCTCGAGCGTCGTGAAAACGTTTTGGTCGTTACCGCACCGGTAGAAGGTTCGTTCAACCCTGACCGTCCAGCCATGCTGCTGCCGGTGACCCTCGGCCCGTTCACGCGCGTCGCGAAAATCCTCGAAGTCGATCCAAAGACTGCCGTGCTGGTACTCGGCCACAGTGATACGTCGGGTGCCGCACCGGCCAACGTGAAGCTGAGCCAGGAGCGTGCCCAGTCCGTGGCAGCGATTTTCCGCCTCAGCGGTCTGCAGCGTGATCGCCTGATGCTGCGCGGTATGGGTGGCGAAGCCCCGCGTGCTGCCAACGACAGCAATGAAGGCCGTGCCTTGAACCGTCGCGTCGAACTGCTGGTGACCCCGCAAAACACCATGGTCGCGTTGCTGAGCAAGTACAACATGCCGGCCCCGGCGCCAGTGAAGTTGGTCGCTGTCCAGGACGTCAAGCCAGTGGTCAAACCGGTTACCCCGGCGCCAGCCGCGAAGAAAGCGGCTGTGCCTGCTGCGAAAAAAGCCCCGGCCAAGAAAGCAGCCGCCAAGAAGGCACCGGCTAAAACCGCGACCCCGGCGAAAAAGACTGCTCCGGCCAAAGCCACTGCCGAGACGAAAAAAGTCGCCGCCGCCGATACTGTAAAAAAGTGATTCGTTAACCAAAAGGAATGCGCCATGACCCAGGGCCTGGCTGATATGCGTCGCGACTACACCCGTGATGGCCTGACCGAGGCGCAAGCCCCGGCCGAGCCATTTGCGCTGTTCCATCAGTGGTTCGCCGACGCGGTGAAAACCGAGCAGGCACCGGTGGAAGCCAACGCCATGACCCTGGCCACCGTCGATCAGGACGGTCGGCCGCATTGCCGCATTCTGCTGCTCAAGGGGCTGGACGAGCAGGGCTTCACCTTCTTCACCAACTACGACAGCGCCAAGGGCCAGCATCTGGCCGCGAACCCGTTCGCGGCCATGACCTTTTTCTGGCCGGCCCTGGAACGCCAGGTGCGCATCGAGGGGCGGGTGGTGAAAGTCACGCCAGAAGAGTCCGACGCCTACTTCCAGGTCCGTCCACTGGGCAGCCGCCTCGGTGCCTGGGCCTCGCCCCAGAGCCGGGTAATCGCCGATCGCGCCGAACTGGAAGCGCTGCTCAAAAACACCGAGCAACGTTTCAGCGACACGCAACCTCATTGCCCTGAGCACTGGGGTGGTTACCGTTTGTTACCGGAGCGCATCGAGTTCTGGCAAGGCCGTTCGAGCCGCCTGCACGATCGCCTCAACTACCGCTTTCAGGGCGCCGACTGGATTCTTGAACGTCTGGCACCTTAAGCCGTCTACCGATCGGGATAACCTGCCGCAGCGGCTTCAAGCCACTGGGGCAGGTCTCGGCGCTTGATCTTCTGCGCTTGAGCGTTCGCCAGTTGCTGGAGCATGAACGCCTTTTTCTGCTCGTCTTTACCTGCCAGTGCCAACGCCAGATCGCGGTCCATCCAGCGTTTGATCCGCACGTATAGCCACCAATGGAAATACAATCCGGCAACGGTAGTGACGACAATGATGAAGTAATCCATGACAATCCTTGGTTCAGCGGCGCAGATTCCGGAATTTGACGCTACTGTGTGGTGAGTTCGTGGAGCTGCCTGTACCGGGCCTGAATCAAACCAATTTTATCCGGGCGATGCCGTGACAGGCGTCAAGCTGCGGAGTTTAATGAATACCTGTCCTTTGGAGTTGATGCTATGCGTAAGTCTGTTCTGCTGGTTGCTTCCTTTTCCACGATGGCGATGTTGCTCACGGGTTGCCAGTCCAGCCTGACCGGTGACTCCTACTCCCGTGACGAAGCGCGTCGCGTGCAGACCGTTCGCATGGGCACCATCGAATCCCTGCGTCCGGTGAAAATCGAAGGCACCAAAACCCCGATCGGCGGCCTTGCCGGTGCGGCGGTGGGTGGTGTTGGCGGCAGCGCTATCGGTGGCGGTCGCGGCAGCATCGTTGCTGCGGTTATCGGTGCCGTCGCTGGCGGCCTGATCGGCTCGGCCACAGAAGAAGGCCTGACCCGCGCCCAAGGCGTGGAAATCACCGTTCGCGAAGACGACGGCAGCATGCGCGCCTACGTACAACAGGTTCAGGAGAACGAAGTGTTCCGTGTTGGTGAACGGGTGCGGATCGCTACTGTTGATGGGACTAGCCGCGTTTCGCACTAAGCGGGAATACGGGTAAAAGAAAACCCCGATCAGGTGACTGGTCGGGGTTTTTTATGCAAGTAGACAATTACTTGCTTGCATGACTTCCGATCTGAAAATCGTACTTCGGGTCTTAGAACGTAATGCCGATCAAAGCTTCCAACTGAGTTATCTGAGCACTATCAAGATCGTAACCATAGATTTCGTCTTCTGGTTCGCTCCACTTCATTATTATTCTCAGCTGTTCAATATTCTCCCTGGGGATGGGCACTTCAAACACTAAAAATTCTGTTTTTTTATCAAAAGCTTCAACTGCATGGCGTACCGCTGGATAGCTCCGAGTCATTCTGTGCATACCAGTTGTACGATGTTATTTGCACCCATGAGGGATTTTCCTGTCCAGTCTTCCAATACCTTTACTTGTTCTGGGGATAAGTCGTGACCGTCGAATTCGTCGTCCGGTTGCTGCCAGTTCATCAGAACTCTCAAAGCCTTACGTCGACTGCCAGGGACATCTACGGTAAGAAGCAGATCTTCAGTCTGACGGTCGAAAACCTCTATTACATGTTTCATTTTTCTACTCTCCTTGCCGGATCGGCAGGTTTTGTCTGCTCTCCGGTTTCCGGGTTGTACTCTCCCAGATGTTTTCCTTGTTTCGTGTACAACTCAACCTTGCCATGTTGTGAGTCCCATTCATAAATTCTCCCTGACGGATCCTTCCAGCGTCTGCGTTTTTTTCCGCCGCCCCGCACGGAAGTTTTCATCGGCGCAGGTTTTATATCTGGAAAAGCTGGTAATGCTGTTGGCGCAGGGTGGTACTTCAGGTCTCCCGGGACACTCAGAACGATGTAAACCGGCTGCACCCCCGACCCCACCGGAAACACAAGAATGAAATCCTTGTACTCAGGCGGATACACCGGATTCACGATGATGCTATCCGCCGCTTTCGTCGGCGGGTAAACCCAGATGTGCGGCGCTTGCGGTGCAGCCTCCAGCGCTGGAATACCGAGGATGTCGGAACCATCCACAGCCGGTGTCCAGATCAGCTCAACACCATCCCCCAGATCCGCCACTTGCTGACTGTCGCGCAAGCTGAACTGCACGACATCAACCATTTCCCAACCGCGGTTTTTTCCGGTGTAGAAACCGTATCCCTTGAGGCTGCCGTCAGCCTGTTGCTCGACTCTTAGCCGAACGCGGGTTCGAGCCTGTTTCAGGGCGCGCAATTGGTCTTCGGTGTAGAGCGCGCTGTCGCCCAGGCTCGGCGTCCAGAAAAACGCGACCAGGCCGGCCAATATGGCGGTTCCAGCAGCACTGAGTGCTGCGGTGGGAACGGCGAGAGTCGGTGTGCGAAGAGCCACTCGGCCGATGCCGAGCGAGACGGTGCTGCCACTGATGGTTTCAAGATTCAGCAGCCCGGCGTCGTCTACCTCGCGAGCGCCTAGCCAGGCGACTTCTCCGTAGTCCTTGAGGCTGTCGGTGGGAACCACCCCCGAAGGATTCGAGTAATCGATGATGGCGTCCGGCAGCTTGCAGGATTTGGCAAAGACGCAGCCCGCGCGAACGGCTTCGAGCTTTTTCACGCCCACCTCACGACGCCGTTCGAAGGCGTCTTGCCTCGCGAGCATGGCGTCGTAAGCGTTTTGTCGGGCATCCCGCGCGGCCATTTCGGTGGCCGTCATAAAGCGGTGAGTGACGTGATGACCGTCGCCTGACGGAGGGTTCTGAACCCGGGGAATGTCCTTATTGCCAGCCACTGATCTTCCTTGCGTTCGTCCGTCGACAGCCCCCAACAAAGGGGCTGTGCGACGTTAACGAACCAGGCTGATCGTGGCTGTAGGACGAGTCTTGAATGACTCTAAGAGTTGTCTCTGTTTATCAGGATTGCAGAACGGCGCTCTTGCGACTCGCTGCCGCCGTCACCGCATAACCAATCAATGCAGCCAATATCGACCCGGTCAAAATCCCCATCCGATCCATCCCGGCGTATTCACTGACACCCGGTACAAACGCCAGAGAACCGACAAACAGGCTCATGGTGAAGCCGATGCCGCAGAGGATTGCCACGCCCATTACCTGGCCCCAATTGGCGCCTTGGGGCAGGGCGGCGATGCCGATTTTCACGGCCAGCCAGGTCAGGCCGAAGACGCCGAGGGTTTTGCCCAGCAGCAGGCCGACCGCGATGCCCATTGGCACGTGGTGGGTGAAGCTTTCGACGGTCACGCCGCTCAGGGACAGGCCGGCGTTGGCGAAGGCGAACAGCGGCAGGATGCCGTAGGCCACCCACGGATGCAGGGCGTGTTCCAGGGTCAGCAGCGGCGAAGGTTCGGCGTTTTTCGTGCGCAGGGGAATGCAGAAGGCCAGGGTCACACCGGCCAGTGTCGCGTGGACGCCGCTCTTGAGCACGCAAACCCAAAGGATCAGGCCGATGATCATGTACGGCCCGAGCTTGACCACCCCGAGCCGGTTCATCGCAATCAGTGCCACGATGCACGTTGCGGCCAGAGACAGCGAAAGGGTCGAGAGCGTACCCGAGTAGAAAATCGCAATGACGATGATTGCGCCGAGGTCGTCAATAATCGCCAAAGTCATCAGGAACAGCTTCAGCGACACCGGTACCCGCTTACCCAGCAGGGCCAGTACGCCGAGGGCGAAGGCGATGTCGGTGGCCATCGGGATGGCCCAGCCACCCAGGGCTGCCGGGTCTTCGCGGTTCAGAAACCAGTAGACCAGCGCCGGAACCACCATGCCGCCGATCGCCGCCGCACCGGGCAGGACGATTTGCGACGGTTTCGACAGCTGGCCGTCGAGAACTTCGCGCTTCACTTCCAGACCGATCAACAGGAAGAACAGGGCCATCAGGCCGTCGTTGATCCACAGCAAGGCCGGTTTGGCGATTTGCAACGCGCCGACCTGTGCCACGACTGGAGTGTCCAGGAAGCTGCTGTAAAGCCATGACAGCGGGGAGTTGTTGATGATCAAAGCCAGGGCCGCAGCGGCGATCAATAACAGACCGCTGGCAGCTTCCAACTGGAAGAAACGCGTGAAAGTGCTACGCAGAGGCAAGGTCGCTCTCCATCGATGAATTCAAAAGGTGGCACACCCTAACCCGTACCGTTAGTTGTTAAAACAAAAGTTATATTCTTTTTTGTTATATGCCGTTACAACGTGAACGACCAGCAGGGATCTGAGCCTAGCAGTTGTCGGGCGTATTGAACCTCAGCTGTACCTGTGCGTGATGTAGGTTTTTTCCTAAGCTTGTTAGCTGAGCCTTGAAACAAGGCCGACTCAATGAGAAAACCACCATGAGCGACAACCGACAGTGGGCCCGCGAAGCCATCCGGATCATCGAAGCCGACTTCCAGCGCAGCGCCGACACCCATCTGATTCCCTTGCCGCTGCCGGGTTTTCCGGGCATCGAGTTGTATATCAAGGATGAGTCCAGCCATCCCACGGGCAGCCTGAAGCACCGCTTGGCGCGCTCGCTGTTTCTGTATGCGCTGTGTAATGGCTGGCTCAAACCCGGTGCGCCGGTGATTGAAGCGTCCAGCGGTTCGACGGCGATTTCCGAGGCGTACTTCGCCCGTTTGCTGGGCTTGCCGTTCATTGCAGTGATGCCGGCGACCACCTCCAAGGAGAAGATCGCGCAGATCGCCTTCTACGGCGGCAAGAGTCATTTGGTCGATGATCCGACGCAGATCTACGCCGAATCCGAGCGGCTGGCTCGCGAACACGATGGGCATTTCATCGACCAGTTCACCTATGCCGAACGCGCTACCGACTGGCGGGCGAACAACAACATCGCCGAGTCGATCTTCCAGCAAATGCGCTTCGAGCTGCACCCCGAGCCGAGCTGGCTGATCTCCAGCCCCGGCACCGGCGGCACCACCGCGACGCTGGGCCGTTACGTGCGTTACCGCCAGCATTGCACCCGCGTGCTCTGCGCCGATGCAGAACGCTCGGTGTTCTTCGATTACTACCAGACCGGCGACGCCAGTCTGCGCCTGGATTGCGGTTCGCGGATTGAAGGCATTGGCCGGCCTCGGGTGGAAGCGTCGTTCCTGCCCAAAGTGATCGATGCGATGGTCAAGGTGCCGGACGCGTTGTCGCTGGCGGCCATGCATTACCTGGCGCAGCGTTTGGGACGTCGGGTCGGCGGGTCGAGCGGGACTAACCTGATCGGCGCCTTGATGGCGGCCCAGCAGATGGTGGCGGCGGGGGAGTCGGGGTCGATCGTGGCGATTCTGTGTGATGGCGGCGAGCGCTATGCCACCACCTATTACGATCAGGCTTGGCTCAAGGCCCAGGGGTATGAGTTGAGTGGGTTGATGGATGCCGTGGCGGGGAGTGTCGAGCGCGGCGAGCCGCTGCCGGCCACCGTTCTGCGTGCCAATATCTGAGATTGTTCAAGCACTGAAGATCCAATGTGGGAGCGAGCTTGCTCGCGATAGCGGTAGATCAGTCAACACATGTGTTGAATGTAGTTCCGTCATCGCGAGCAAGCTCGCTCCCACAGGGGATTTTGGTCAGGCTTCGAGGCCGAGGATGTCGCGGGCCACCGCTTCTGCAATCCGAATCCCGTCGACACCCGCCGACAGAATCCCGCCCGCATAACCCGCGCCTTCACCTGCCGGGAACAAGCCTTTCACGTTCAGGCTCTGCATCGACTCATCACGGGTGATCCGCAGCGGCGACGACGTACGCGTCTCGATCCCGGTCAACACGGCGTCGTGCAGCGAGTAACCGCGAATCTGCTTCTCGAACGCTGGCAACGCTTCGCGAATGGCTTCGATGGCGAACGCCGGCAAGGCCAACGCCAAATCACCCAAGGCAACCCCAGGTTTGTAGGACGGTTCTACGCTGCCCAGCTCGGTGGACGGCTTGCCGGCAATGAAGTCACCGACCAGTTGCGCCGGTGCTTCGTAATTGCTGCCGCCCAGCACAAAGGCGTGGGATTCCAGACGTTCCTGCAACTCGATCCCCGCCAGCGGGCCACCCGGATAATCGACTTCCGGGGTGATCCCGACGACGATCCCGGAGTTGGCGTTGCGCTCGTTTCGCGAGTACTGGCTCATGCCGTTGGTGACCACGCGGCCCGGCTCGGACGTCGCCGCTACCACGGTGCCGCCCGGGCACATGCAGAAGCTGTAGACCGAACGTCCGTTGCTGGCGTGGTGCACCAGTTTGTAGTCGGCAGCCCCGAGTTTCGGGTGGCCGGCGTACTTGCCCAGCCGTGCGCGGTCGATCAGCGATTGCGGGTGTTCGATGCGGAAACCCACCGAGAACGGCTTGGCTTCCATGAACACACCGCGGCCGTGGAGCATGCGGAAGGTGTCGCGGGCGCTGTGGCCGAGGGCCAGAATCACGTGTTTCGAATGGATCTGCTCGCCGCCATTGAGCTCGACGCCGACCAGTTGGCCGTCCTCGATCAACACGTCGGTAACGCGCTGCTGAAAGCGCACTTCGCCACCCAACGCGCGAATCTGCTCACGCATGTTTTCCACAACGCCGGTCAGACGGAACGTACCGATGTGCGGTTTGCTGACGTAGAGGATTTCTTCCGGCGCGCCGGCCTTGACGAACTCGTGCAGGACTTTGCGACCGATGAATTTCGGGTCTTTGATCTGGCTGTAGAGCTTGCCGTCAGAGAACGTCCCCGCGCCACCTTCACCGAACTGCACGTTGGATTCCGGGTTAAGCACGCCTTTACGCCACAGACCCCAAGTGTCCTTGGTGCGCTGGCGCACTTCGGTGCCGCGCTCGAGGATGATCGGCTTGAAACCCATTTGCGCGAGCAGCAGCCCGGCGAAAATCCCGCACGGACCGAAACCCACGACGACAGGACGCTGCTCCAGATCAGCCGGCGCCTGGCCGACCGCTTTGTAGCTGACATCCGGCGCCACGTTGACGTTACGGTCATCGGCGAACGTGTGCAGGACCGCCGCCTCATCGCGAACGTTGAGGTCGATGGTGTAGATGAAGCACAGCTCGGAGGACTTTTTGCGCGCATCGTAGCTGCGCTTGAACAAGGTGAAATCGAGCAGGTCATCACTGGTGATGCCCAGGCGCTGCACGATGGCAGGGCGCAGGTCTTCTTCGGGATGGTCGATCGGCAGCTTGAGTTCGGTGATTCGTAACATGACAGGATCCGGTTCGCGGGGCGCACAACTGCGCCAAGGCGTTTGAAGCCCGCGATTATAAGCCTCAACGAATGATTCCCGTGAGGCTAAAACGATCAGTCGTTACGCGATCCGCCGAAATACCCGCAGCCACGTTGAACCTGGCCGTCGACGCGCAGTTCGGCGCTCATGTGCTGGACACTGCCGGTGCTGCTGTCGACGCAACGTTGCGGTGCGACCCACAACTCGATGTGCTGGTTATTGGCTTCGGTGCTGAGGTTGAAGCGGCCATCGCCCAGTTGCTCTTCAACGTAGGGCACGGCCAATGGCGGCTGGCCGGCGCGCTCGATGACCATGCCTTTGCCGCTGACTTTCACATTCCACTCAGGCCCATGGCCGGCGGCGCGCAGGATAAGCACTTTGAAATTCGGATCGTTGCACGCGGTGCCCGAGCGCTCGACGCGGTACAGCTGCGCAAGATCGAGGCGACTATCGACGACCCGCCCGCGTACGTCAGCAAAAAGCTTCCCTTGGTCATCGGCCAGGGTTGCGGCCTCTTGCAGGACGCTGGTGCCGCCGGTGTCGTTGACCACATAACTGCGCTGCTCATTGCACGGCTGGAACAACAGCTTGCCATCAGCCGCCGTCAACTGGCCTTGCATGCGGGTCTGGCCCACGTGGGAGGCACTTTCACGCGGGCCATCGAAAAACTGGCAAGCGGCGAACAACGGAAGCAGGGCAACAAGGACTAAGGAACGGGCAACACGCATCTTTGAGTCTCCAGACAAGTGCCGCCACGTTACTCAGCCTGACCGTTCATCACAAGGGTTTAGCCCACGTGAAAGGTCTGACCTGTTTGCAGGCCTTCCACGCTTTTGGCGTAGGCCAATGCCACATCCGCTGCCGGAACCGGTTTGTAACCACGGAAATACGGCGCGTATTTGCCCATGGCCTCGACCAGTACGTTAGGGCTCACCGAATTGACGCGCAGGCCGCGAGGCAGTTCGATCGCTGCGGCACGGACAAAGCTGTCTAGGGCACCATTGACCAGCGCTGCCGAGGCGCCGCTGCGAATCGGATCGTGGCTGAGCACGCCAGTGGTGAAGGTGAACGAGGCGCCGTCATTGGCGAACTCGCGGCCGATCAACAGCAGGTTGACCTGCCCCATCAACTTGTCTTTCAGGCCCAGCGCGAAGCTTTCTTCGGTCATTTCATCGAGGGGGGCGAAGGTCACGTTGCCGGCGGCGCAGACCAGTGCATCGAACTTGCCGGTTTGTTCGAACAGCTTGCGGATTGAAGCGCTGTCGCTGATATCCACATGGAAATCACCGCTGGTGCGGCCGATGCGGATGATCTCGTGACGCTCGGACAACTCCTTGTCGACCGCTGAACCAATGGTGCCGCCTGCGCCTATCAAAAGAATTTTCATCGTGCTGTTCCTCGAAGTGGTTAAACGAGGTTGAAGTCTAGAGTGGTTTTTTCCATCGATAAGCGTGCTAATAGGCAACCTTTGGTTTTCAAATGGAAACAATCCATGAGCGAAATGGATGATCTGGCGGCGTTTGCGGTGTTGATCGAAGCGGGGAGTTTCACCTTGGCGGCGCAACAATTGGGCTGTAGCAAGGGCCAATTGTCCAAGCGCATCAGCCTGCTGGAAACACGGTTTTCCGTGGTCCTGCTGCAACGCACCACCCGCCGTTTGAGCCTGACCGCTGCGGGTGCGGCGCTGTTGCCGCAAGCCCAGGCGCTCGTAGTCCAGGTCGAGAGGGCGCGTCAGGCATTGGCGCGGCTGAAGGACGACATGGCTGGTCCGGTGCGTATGACGGTTCCGGTATCGCTGGGGGAAACCTTCTTCGATGGCTTGTTGCTGGAGTTCTCTGGCAAATATCCCGAGGTACAGATCGAGCTGGACCTGAGCAACAACTACCGTGATCTGTCCCGCGACGGGTTTGATCTGGCGGTTCGCTCCGAAGTGGGCAATGACGAGCGGCTTGTGGCCCGCCCGTTATTGGCCTGGCACGAAATGACCTGCGCGAGCCCGGCTTACCTTGAGCAGTACGGCGAACCGTTGACGCCTCAAGCACTCGCTGAACACCGCTGTCTGCTCAACAGTCATTACAGCGGTCGCGAAGAGTGGCTCTATCACCAGCAACACGAGTTGTTGCGGGTTCGCGTGTCGGGACCGTTCGCCAGCAACCATTACAGCCTGCTGAAAAAAGCGGCACTGGCCGGCGCCGGCATTGCGCGGTTGCCGTCGTACCTGCTGCAAGCGGAATTGGCTGACGGGCGATTGCGCTGGCTCCTGCGTGACTATCAGACCCGACGCATGCCGATGTACCTGGTTCACCCGTATCAGGGCGGTTTGCCGAAGCGCACGCAGGTGTTGGCGGACTACTTGATTGGCTGGTTCAAGCGCAGCGGCGAAGCGCTGGATCGGCTGCGCTAGTTGATGCCTCAGGATTCCTGTGGGTCGAGGGTGTCCAGCGCCCGATTCACCGCCAGCTCACCCAGCATGATGCTTTGCTGGATACCGAGCAGCATGTTGCGGTGCGAACCTTCCAGGAAGGCGGCAAAATTGCTGGCCATCACACTCGCCGACGCTAGTGATTCGCAGGCATGGGCCAGCAGGGTTTGCACATCGATACCGGGCGCGACGACAAACATCGGGCTGGGATTGTGCGGGGGATTGGGGGTGTTCTTGAACATTTACGGGTTCTCTCTATATGAGGCTGCAACCCGCTCGCGACTGAACGAAAAGGTGGCGGCTGTGCACAGGTTAGTCGACCGATCGAGACCCCCGGATATCGGCGCGCCCGAGGGCGCCCTGCACACAGCCACCGTCAAGCGCAGGGATGGAAGACCTGACTTTTTGGCACTTATGCGATCCGGGAGAACTACCGAGCGACTAAACCCGACCACTGATGGGCAGTGGCGGAGAAACGATAGAGGCCAGGCCCGAGGCGCACAAGCCGGCGGATTCTGGCTTAGCTGTAGGCAACGACGCAAGGCGATGTAGCTTGCAGGAAGTAACACTGACACTGATTAAACACACGTTCCCAAACACCCAAAAAACCATTCTGCTCCTGGTTCAGATCAATTCCCGCCAGCGTTGCTTCGAATTGATGGGCAGCCCAGATCGCGACCACGGCGAAGCCCGAATTCAGCAGGCTCCTCAAAGGCTGCGCATCGTCGGCGTGATAGGTCATTACCCGCGCGTTCCAGTCGTGCGACATCCGCCAGGTACGGCACGCTGGCTGCGGGTGCAAAACCTTCGATGAGGCGCCGTATCGTTGCCGTAAACGTTGATCAGCGGGCCTTGGGGCGGGTGTTCCTGCAGGTTTTTTGAACAACAAACTGGCTCAAATACCAAGCGACCGTTCGTCGTAAAACAGCGCTTACCTGTTATTTCTGACAGTAGCCAACCGCCTGTCGAGGGTGTTCCATAGTCGCCTGTACGGCCCATTCTCCCGGGCCTCATGTGCCAAGGACGGTGTCTCATGACGGACGATCAATCAGACTCAGGTTCGAAGTTGCCGTGGACTTTGAAGTTTGCGGGTGGCGAGAGCGGGTCGCTTGTCACCGAAAGGCAGACCTTGAGGTCGGTAATGTACGCAGCCATGCGTTCGTTTTTTGCCCTGGCCTGCACTCTGCCCTTGATGTTCTGTACGGTTGCAGCCCAGCCGCTGCTCGATCCGCTCGACACTCTTAAGCGTATCAACCACAACTACAACACCCTTAAGGACGCTTGCCAGGAACCCGATACCGGCGCCGCGCGCGGTCTCTACTACTGCAGCGGCGTGACCTTGCGCATGGTCAACGACGGGCCCTTCAACCCCTGGGACTACAGCCCCTACGCGATCAAGATCGGCGCGACGTCCTATTCATGGATCCGCAAGGATCTGAGCACCCGAATCCTCATTCACCCGGCCGGTTTCATCCTGCGAACTCCAACAGATGCCGCGGCGTTGAACCTGCCGGTCAAGGAGCAGGGCTGGACCTGCATCTACGCCTTCGATGGCGGTACGGGACCGGAGCGCAAGTGGTACGGCTGCGGCTTTTTCGACAGCCGCGAGCCGCCGCGTGCGGCCCAAGGCGTGATGAACAACCGCAATTCCGCCTTGGCTTACGGTACCTGCGCTGAAGCCGGGGTGAGCACCGACGAGCAATGGACCCGGAAATACACCGGGTTGATGAAGGGACCGATCCAAACCAGTCAGTGCTCCTGGAACGCGGAAAAACCCAGCGACTGGAACGCCATGATCCGGACTCACGAGTCCCGGCTGAACCCCACCAGCAAGGACCCCTACGCCTTCAGTGGCCAGGTCAACGAGCTCATGTTGAAGAATGCCTCGGCAACCAACGACGGCAGCGAAAACATGAAATACATCGATGCCTTCATCTACGACGTCAACGCTACGCGGAACTTTGCTACCCGCGGTGACCAGGCACCACCGAAACAGGAGAATGGCCTGAACAGCGCGCGCAACTTCCAGAAAAAACTCCAGGCCCAGGGCTACAGCGTGCCGATCCTGCGGCTGGATTTCACCAAGCCGGCGGAGCAGCGTTTCAGCTATATCGCCACCGACCAGGCGATAGACCTGACGAGGGCCAGCGGTGCACAGCCAACGCCGGTTGCACCTGCGCCCAGCTACGTCGCTGAGGCCACCTGGATCGAGCGTTACGACCCGGGCAGCAAGAAAAACGAATGGTCCCTCAAGGTCACGTCCACCGCCCACGGCAAGGCGATTCAGGCCAGCGACCAGGACGCCTTGTACAAGGAACTGTTCGAGCTGCGTGGGGCCGATAGCCAGTGGCGCGACAACGAGAAATCACCGGGCAGCATGCGCCAGCAACTGAGCTGTCTGATCCAGAACTATCCGGCCAAGACCGAATGGAACCTGGAGCCTTTCCGTCCCAACGTCAGTCCTCAGGAAGCGGCCAAGGCAGGTTGCAATCCACTGCCGCTTCAGGCACCGCAATACATCGCCTCTGCCGATTGGATCAAGCGTTACGACCCCGGTACCCGCAAGGATGAATGGACCTTGAGTGTGGTGCCCACGGCGACGGGCCGCGCCTTGTCCAACGAGCAGGCCGGGGCTCTGTACGACCAGCTTTTCGCCCTCAAAGGCGCAGACAGCAACTGGCGTGACAATGAACATTTCGCCGGCAGCATGCGCCAGCAATTGAGCTGCGTCCTGGCCAATTACCGGACCAAGACGCCTTGGAATCTCGAGCCTTTCAGGCCCGCTTTGTCGGACAGCGAGACGCGGGCCGCGGGTTGCAACCCGGTCCCGCGTTGAAGGTGTGTTTTGGCTAATCAAGGAGATGCAAGCCATGAAAAAACGTCTGAGCAGGATCGCTCCATTTCTCATGTTTGCGCTGTTCTTGCAAACGACATGGGCCAATGCCGAGTCATGCGAAGAGACGCTGAAAAAGGTTGAAACGTTGTACAACAAAACAGTCGATAGTTGCGGCCCGGATCCAGCGTCGGACTGTTCGGGATTGATGATCAGGGGCACTCACCGGGCCGATCCGGCAAAGGGGCAGAAATGGGATGTGTGGAATCCAAGCCCGAAAGCAATAGAACTGGGTACTTTCGCCGCTTCCTATATGCGTGCCGATAGCATCAGCTATGCAGATCCAGGCATGAGTACTCAGAACGGCTACATCATCACTCCGATAGATCTGGTACGCGAGCCCGAGACTCCGGTGCATGTCTACTGTGCGTTTCCTAACGACGCCTGGACCGACTATCGAGATGATCGAGGCTGTGGAAACAACAAAAACACTGTCCAGACAGAAGCCGTATGCCAGGCCATGCCGCCACCTATCTTGAACGCGAAAGACTGGGTCGCGCATTTCACAAAGTTCAACAACGACAAAAACCAGGATCAGTTGCAATGTGGCTTCAATATGCGCAATCCCATGAGCAGCAAGGATCGGGTAGACGCCTTTCGCAACTTCATCGGGGCGCGGAAAGTCATCAATAGCCGTGAGTTTCAAACCCAGACAGAATTGCGCCTGGGTAACCCTAAAACCGACGAACTACCGATTCTGGCGTTTTTTTACAGCGATCAACGTGGTTTGAACGATGCCTTGGCCAATCAGCGGGACTATAAAGCCAAGACAGGCAAGGATCGCAACATCGTCAAGATTGATTTCCCCAAAACCCCGGTCAGCAAGGCCACCTTCTCGTGCGTCAAAACCACGCCGCCGCCGACGCAACAATTCTGTGACAAGTACATCGAATCAAGCACCTGGGTAAAACGTCCCGATCCGGAACTTGGGCCGGACACCTGGTCGCTCGTGGTGGTGCCTACCGCTTGCGGCCGCGCTATCAAGGATGATCAGACCGACAGAATGTTTGCCGAGCTGTACAACAAACATAAAGACGATGAGCAATGGCGGCAGTACAGCGTCAATGGCGGGTCACTCCGCCGGCAAATGGTTTGCCATCTGGCGGCAACCTACGACGGCAAGCCTGTCAGGAACAAACCCGAGTGGAATCTTGAACCGGCGCGGCCATACGTCGACCAAGCCACGGCCGTAGCGAAGTACTGCAATCCGTACTGAGGCTGTTCAGCGGCAAAACCCGATCTGCCGATACCCCAGGTATTGGCAGATTATCTGCAATAAAAAAACGGCCCGAAGGCCGTTTTTTTGTTTACCGCAAAGGCTCAACCGCCCAGGTACGCTTCGCGCACTTTCGGATCAGTCAGCAGCGCCTCCCCAGAGCCTGTCATCACCACCCGGCCGTTCTCCAAAACGTACGCACGGTCAGCGATTTTCAGCGCCTGGTTGGCGTTTTGCTCCACCAGGAACACCGTCACACCGTCCTTGCGCAGCTGTTCGATGATGTCGAAGATCTGCTGGATGATGATCGGTGCCAGGCCCAGCGAAGGTTCGTCGAGCAGCAACAGCTTGGGTTTGCTCATCAGCGCACGGCCGATGGCGAGCATTTGCTGTTCGCCGCCGGACATGGTGCCGCCGCGCTGGGCGAAGCGTTCTTTCAGGCGTGGGAAAAGTCCGAGGACCTTGTCCATCTGTTCCTGATAATCGCCCTTGTCGGTGAAGAAACCGCCCATGGCGAGGTTTTCTTCCACGGTCAGACGGGCAAACACCCGACGACCTTCCGGAACCACGGCGATGCTCTTGCGCATGATCTGCGCCGAGGACTGCCCCACGAGCTCTTCACCCATGTACTTGATGCTGCCGCTGTGGGCTTGCGGCGAACCGCAAAGCGTCATCAGCAAGGTGGATTTGCCCGCGCCGTTGGCACCGATCAGGGTGACGATTTCGCCCTGGCGGATTTCCACGTTGACGCTGTGCAGGGCTTGGATCTTGCCGTAGAAGGTGGAAACGTTTTCGAATTGCAGCATTTACGCTTCCCCCAGGTAGGCTTTGATCACTTCGGGATTGTCACGGATCTGTTCCGGCGTGCCGTCGGCCAGAGGGGTGCCCTGGTTGATCACGACGATGTGGTCGGAAATGCTCATGACCAGTTTCATGTCGTGTTCAATCAGCAGCACGGTGACGTTGTGCTCTTCACGCAGCATGCTGATCAGCGCCTTCAGGTCTTCGGTTTCCTTCGGGTTCAGGCCGGCGGCCGGTTCGTCGAGCATGAGGATCCGCGGGCGGGTCATCATGCAGCGAGCGATCTCCAGGCGACGTTGCTGACCGTAGGCCAGGGTGCCAGCCGGACGGTTGGCGAACGCCGTGAGGTTGACCTTGTCCAGCCAGAACTCGGCGAACTCCATGGCCTCGCGTTCGCTCTTGCGGAACGACGGGGTCTTGAACAGGCCTGCCAGGAAGTTGGTGTTCAGGTGACGGTGCTGGGCGATCAAGAGGTTCTCGACCGCGGTCATGTCCTTGAACAGCCGCACGTTCTGGAAGGTGCGCACCACGCCTTTGAGGGCGATCTTGTGGCCGGGCAGGCCCTGGATCGGCTCGCCGTCCAGCAGGATGCTGCCGCCACTCGGCTGATAGAAGCCGGTCAGGCAGTTGAACACGGTGGTCTTGCCGGCGCCGTTGGGGCCGATCAGTGCCACGACCTGTTTTTCCTTCACGCTCAGGGCTACGCCGTTGACCGCCAACAAGCCGCCGAAGCGCATGCTCAGGTTTTCTACTTTGAGGATCTCGCGGCTCATTTGCGCAGCTCCATGTGAGGACGTTGCATGGGCAGCAGGCCTTGAGGACGCCAGATCATCATCAGCACCATCAAGGCGCCGAACATCAACATGCGGTACTCACTGAACTCACGCATCATTTCAGGCAACAGGATCATCACCACGGCAGCCAGAATCACGCCCAGTTGCGAGCCCATGCCACCCAATACGACGATGGCGAGAATGATCGCCGACTCGATGAAGGTGAAGGACTCCGGTGTCACCAGGCCCTGACGTGCAGCGAAGAAGCTGCCGGCAAAACCGGCGAAGCTGGCGCCCAGGGTGAAGGCCGACAGCTTGATAACCGTAGGATTGAGACCCAGTGCACGGCAGGCAATTTCGTCTTCACGCAGCGCTTCCCACGCGCGGCCCAGAGGCATGCGCAGCAAACGGTTGATGACGAACAGCGCAGCCAGTGCCAGGAACAACGCAACCAGGTAAAGGAAAATCACCTTGTTGATCGAGTTGTACGCCAGGCCGAAGTACTCATGGAAGGTCTGCATGCCTTCGGCTGCTTTACGTTCGAAGGTCAGACCGAAGAACGTCGGTTTCTCGATGTTGCTGATGCCGTTCGGACCGCCCGTGAGGCCGGTCAGGTTACGCAGGAACAGACGGATGATTTCACCGAAGCCCAGGGTCACGATCGCCAGGTAGTCACCACGCAAACGCAGCACCGGGAAGCCGAGCAGGAAGCCGAAGGTGGCTGCCATCAGGCCGGCAATCGGCAGGCAGATCCAGAAGCTCAGACCGTAGTAATGCGACAGCAATGCATAACTGTAGGCGCCGACGGCGTAGAAGCCGACGTAGCCAAGGTCGAGCAGGCCGGCCAGGCCGACCACGATGTTCAGGCCCAGGCCGAGCATCACGTAGATCAGCACCAGGGTGGCGATATCCACCGCCCCGCGAGAACCGAAGAACGGCCAGACCAGCGCACCGGCGATCAACGCAATGATGATCCAGCGCTGGGTGGTCGGCAGGGTCAGGAAGTTGCTGGCCTTGGCCGGAATCAGCGGCATGCTTGGCGAAGACCGCCAGGCCGAGCTGATCTGCTGGTCGAACAGCACCCGCAGGAACATCAGCACCGAGCACACGGCGATGGTGATCAGGGTTGCGTTGCTGGTGCCATGGACTTCGAGGTTGATGCCGACAATGGTCAGTTTCAGACCGAGTACCGGGTAGGCCACGGCCCACACCAGCAAGGCGCTGAACAACGCCTGTTTAAGATTCCTAGTCATACTTTTTCAACCTCCGGGCGGCCCAACAGGCCGGTTGGCCGGAACAACAACACCAGAACCAATAGACCGAACGCCACAACGTCCTTGTACTGGTCGCCGAAGATATCGGCACCAAAGGCTTCCGCCACCCCGAGCACGATCCCGCCGAGCATGGCGCCGGGGATGCTGCCGATACCGCCCAATACCGCTGCGGTGAAGGCCTTGAGGCCGACCAGGAAACCGGCGTTCGGGTTGATCACGCCGTATTGCATGCTCAGCAGCACGGCTGCGATGGCCGCCAGAGCGGCACCGATAACGAAGGTCAGGGCGATGATGTTGTTGGTGTTGATACCCAAGAGGTTGGCCATCTTGATGTCTTCGGCACAGGCGCGGCAGGCGCGACCCAGGCGAGAGCGGGAGATGAACAGCGTCAGGCCGAGCATGGCGACAAAGGTCACCACGAACACCACGATTTGCATGTAGGAAATCAGCACTTCATGTGCGCCACCTGGCCCGAAGGAGATGTTACCGGGGATCAGGTTGGGGATGGATTTGTCCTTGGAGTCTTGCGCCAGCAGAACCGTGTTCTGCAGGAAGATCGACATGCCGATGGCGGAAATCAGCGGGATCAGACGGTTGCTGCCGCGCAGGGGGCGGTAGGCGATCCGTTCGATGCTGTAGCCGTAGGCACTGGTCACGACGATGGTCGCGAGAAAAGCAGCGGTCATCAACAGTGGAACACTGTCGAGTCCCATCATGGTCAGGCCCGCAATGGCAATGAACGCCACATAGGAGCCAATCATGTACACCTCGCCGTGGGCGAAGTTGATCATTCCAATGATGCCGTAAACCATCGTATAGCCGATGGCGATCAGGGCATACGTGCTGCCAATGGTGAGACCATTAACCAGCTGTTGGAAAAAGTGATAGATGTCAGGCATTACAGCGCTCCTAAAAACCTGATACGCATTTCACTGGTGGAGTCATTTTCCCGCTCGAACCCCGTGGATCTGCACCCACTTCGAATTCGAGATTTGCCAGCGAACCGCTGATGACGGTTTTGAGATTTTCAGGTGGGGAGACTGGCGGATCACGCCAGCGCGGCCCAATACGTTCGTAAAACAAAGCCCACGGCACGCCGTGGGCTTTATTGGCAGTCAGTCAGGCAACGCCTTACTGAGGCTTGGCTTCAGTTTTAGGTTTGCCGAAGTGCCACTCGTAAACCACAAATTTGAAGTCTTTCAGGTCGCCCTTGGCGTCGAAGCTCAGGTCGCCAGTCGGGGTTTTGAAAGTGCCGGCGTGGATGGCTTCAGCCACTTTGGTAGCGTCTTCGCTCTTGGCAGCCTTGATGCCGTCGGCAATCACGGTCACAGCCGAGTAGGCCGGGAACACGAATGGACCGCTCGGGTCTTCTTTCTTGGCTTTGAACGCATCAGCCAGGGCGATGTTGGCCGGATCCTGGTCGAAGGATTTCGGCAGGGTTACCAGCAGACCTTCGGAAGCGTCTTTGGCGATCTGCGAAATGGAGTCGTTACCCACGCCTTCCGGACCCATGAACTTGGCTTTCAGGCCTTTTTCCTGGGCTTGACGCAGGATCAGACCCAGCTCCGGGTGGTAGCCGCCGTAGTAGACGAAGTCGACGTTGGCTTGCTTGAGCTTGGAGATCATCGAGGAGAAGTCTTTGTCGCCGGCGTTGATGCCTTCGAACACGGCAACCTTGACGTTTTTGCTTTCCAGGGTTTTCTTCACGGCGGTGGCGATGCCTTCACCGTATTGCTGTTTGTCGTGCAGAACAGCAACGATTTTCGGTTTTACGAAGTCGGCAATGTAGTTACCGGCGGCAGGGCCTTGGGCGCTGTCCAGACCGATGGTGCGGAACACCATTTTGTAACCACGGGAAGTGATGTCCGGGCTGGTGGCAGCCGGGGTGATCATGATCACGCCTTCGTCTTCGTAAATGTCCGAAGCCGGTTGAGTGGAGCTGGAGCACAGGTGACCGACCACGAACTTGACGCCGTCGTTGACGACTTTGTTCGCGACCGCGACCGCTTGTTTTGGATCACAGGCGTCATCGTATTCAACGGCTTCGAGTTTCTTGCCGTCTACGCCGCCTTTGGCGTTGATCTGTTCGATGGCCATTTTGGCGCCACTGAACTGCATGTCGCCGTATTGGGCTACAGGGCCGGTTTTAGGGCCGGCGATGCCGATCTTGATGGTGTCAGCTGCGAACGAATGGCTGGCAACCCCGGCCAGAACCATAGCGGCAAACAGTTTGGAAATCTGCTTAGTAGCCTTAGTCATAGTGCTCCACTCTTACTGTTGTAGTTTTTATAGTCCTGGCGCCGTAGCAGCAGAACCGGGTCAGATATCTTCGATATCCTCCGGAAAATGCCCCCGACAACTGTACCGGTACAGTGTAGAGCGCCAATTGTTAGCCTGGGAAGCTGGCGCCAGGGGGCAAAATCAGAGGGTGTCGCTTTTTTGAAAGAAAAAGACAGAATGGCGGCGGGGGTTATAGCTGAAATATCAGCAATCCTTGGCTTTCCTGCTGTTTTCAATCGTTAACTCAATTGCATCCGGGTTTTTCTGCCAGACCACCAACGTTATGATTACGTCGATTTCTTTTCCGGACAGGACCCATGACTCAAGAACCTAGCACCCTCTATGCCAAGCTGCTTGGTGAAACCGCATCTATTACCTGGAAGGAGCTGGAGCCGTTCTTCGCCAAGGGTGCCCTATTGTGGGTCGACCCCGGCCTGGATTTGATTGCTGCAGCGGAGGCAGTCGCCACCGACGAAGGCGAGAAAGTGGCTGCCTGGCTGGCCGCCGACAAGGTCGCCAAGCTGTCTGAAACGCGGGCGCTGGATCTTTTCGAACGCGATCCGGAGCTGTGGGCAGTGGTCGTTTCGCCGTGGATTCTGATCCAGGAAAGGGCGACGAACTGAAGGCTCGCACTCTATTGGTGCGCGACTGTGTCAGGCAAAAGTGTGTAGCCGAGTAGCGTGATGGCATGTTGCCGTAGAGAAAGGCCACAGAAGGGTCTTGGCGAGGGTGACGTAAACGTAACGGGAACAGTTTATTGAGCAGCCTTATGGCTGCTTAATTGTTTCTGAATGTTGGATTTGTAGTGAATGTGAGGTCGCCATCGCGAGCAGGCTCGCTCCCACAGTTGACCGCGTTTCTTCAGAAAGAACGCGATCCCTGTGGGAGCGAGCTTGCTCGCGATCGGGGCGCCGCTGATTAAGCGGTCTTACCGGTATGGTTATTCAGCGAAATAACCTTGGTCTTGCCAATCCGGTGACGGTAAATCTCGCGCAAGTACTTGATCGACTTCTTCACGCAGTCCCGGGATAGACGAATGTCATTGATCGAGACGAACTTGTCTTTGTCGTTGATCAGCTCGCGGTACTTCTTCTCGTACATCGGTTTGATCGCGTACCAGTTGGTGTCGAGGATCTTCGCCGGGTTCTCGAATTCATTGAGCAGCTCGTCGATCCGGTCCTCGTCGAACTCTTCATTAATGATGAAGTCCAGGATCGAGTTATCCAGGGTCTCGTCAAAGCGGTACGGGTTTTTCGCGAAGCAACGCTTGATGAAGGCCACGATCAGCGTCAGGAAATCGTCCGACAGGCACGGGCTCTTGGCGATCAGAGTGGTCAGCGACAAGTTGGCCGAGGCGCCGATGACCAGCGCATAACGCTTGAGCGTGGTGTTCGGGAACAGGCTGTTGAGGTGGGTCTTCAACCGGTTCAAGTCCATGTAGGACAGCTTGTAGTCCTTTGGCAGCGAAACAATCGAGACCACCGACGAGCAGTTCTTGAAGAAGTGCAGGTCGTGCAACGCGGCCGCGTCATACCCCGAATTCTTGTACTGCTCCAGCGAGGCGCGATAGCGCTTGGATTCGATCGGCAACAGGCTGATGCCTTCGATCGCCTGGGTCACTTTGTTGAAGTGCGGCAAGTCGATGGAACGGAAGAACAGGTCATCGATGTTCAGGCGCTGCGGTTCTTTCTCGAACACTTTGAACTTGTCGCTGCTCGGTGGCGGGGTTTCCGGCACCACGGACTCGGCGTAGGCAATGGCGACGGGGCCGGCCAGGCTCATGAACAGGTCGTTGGCGTCCAGGCGAATGGTTTCGCCAATGTCGATGCCGGCGCGACGGAAATAGTTCTGGTCGTAGTCGGTGGTGACCGCTTGCGCCGTCAGAATGTTGAAGATCTGCTGTGAGATGTATTGGTTAGCGTGCTTTTCCATCGCGTTGACGTCGATGTTCTGAATGTTGCCGTCATCGCTTTCTTCGGCATAACGCATGATGTCGTTAGAGATCAGCATCATCGCGTTCCATGGGCGGATACGGCCCATGACGCTGGCTTCGCTGCTGTCTTCATTGTCGAAGTTGTAGGAGAAGTCCCACTCTTCCGACAGGTATTTGCACAGCAGGCGACCGGCGTTGATGTGCAGCGCCTCGGACATTTCGCTGCGGTGATCGGAAATGTTCGGCAACACGCAAATGCCGCTGGTGAAGATCGGCTCGAAGACGAAGGAATGACCGCTCTTGCTGTCGTGCTCGTCCATCGGCTTGGTGTCGAACGTCTTGTTCATGTACGAGTGCTGCTGGGCCAGACCGAATTCCGAGGCCATGCCCGAACCGGTACCGCCACCGGCACTGAAGATGGAGAAGTACAGGCGCGACTGGTTGGCCTTGATCCCGCAGCTGTCGATCAGGTACGAGTGGATCATCTTCCAGTCAGGGCTGGAGAAACGCTGGGTGTCCTTGTTCAGGATGATCTTGGCCAGGTATTGGCCGAGGATCGGCGCGTTACCGGCGCCACCGGCGTGGACTTCCGACAAGTCCATGATTTTCATTTTGCTGTAGTCGCGCAGGAAGCCGCTTTTTTCGCCCTTGCGCGAGAAGCGGATGCGGCCGGCGATGTCTTTGTCCAGGTCGCCGAGCATGACCAGCGGTTCTACCAGGAACACCGGTTTGGTGGCCTTGTTCGGCCCCAGGCGCAGGTTGTTGCGAATCCACTGTGCCGGGCTGTAGCCCTTTTCGGCGAAGCGCTTGTCCGGCGACAGGCGATCTTCGTTATTGAATTCGTTGAGGTAGAACTTGCGGGCGTTGTACACCAGCTCCGCGACGTCCAGCGCGATGTTCGAACCGCAGCGGCCCAGGCCGATCAGGCACACCGACGGGAATTCCTGATCGCTGTGATGTTCGCTGTCGCCTTCCAGATGCGGTGGGCGCGGGAACACCATGTCGCGCAGACCGTCGAGGTTATCGAGGATGCGGTCGGTATTGGTTTCGGTGAAGTACAGGTATTGCTGAGTGGCCAGCGGGCGCGATGGCGTCAATGGCTTCGATGGTGCGGGGCTGTATGCCGCGGGGCTCAACGTCAGATCGGATATCGCAGGGGCCGGATTGTTTTTAGAAGTCATTGTGCGCCATGTGCCTGGGCTGGTTGGTTGGGCGACACGATGTCGTCGAACCATCACGGATGGGATCTCGCGTTTTTTTTTAGCGCGTATTTGGCCCAAGCGTCAGGGCCGTGGCCTGAGCATCGCTCGGGGGAATCCTTTCCTAAGTCATGATGAATCGGCCAATATTCGATGATCTTTAATCAAAAGGAGGCCAAATGATGGCAACGTTACCTTCGCTCGGGTTTGCCGGGGTCGGCCTGATGGGCCTGCCAATGTGCCAGCGCTTGCTGGCAGCGGGTTATCCGCTGACGGTGTGGAACCGCAATCCAGCCAAGTGCGCGCCGTTGGTCGAGGCCGGTGCACGACAGGTCGCCACGCCAGCTGAGCTGTGCCGGCACGCCGACGTGGTGATGTTGTGTCTGGCGGACACATCGGTGGTGCGTGAGGTGGTGTTTGGCGCGGCAGGGATTGCGCAAGGTGCGAAAAGCGGTCAATTACTGGTGGATTTTTCCAGCCTGGAACCTACCGAGACGCGGGAAATGGCGACAGCGCTGGTCAGCCAAACCGGCATGAGCTGGCTGGATGCACCCGTGTCCGGCGGAGTGGTCGGTGCCGAGGCCGGCAGCCTGGCGATCATGGTGGGCGGTGAAACGGCGGATCTTGAGCGCGTCAGGCCCGTGCTGTTGAGCCTCGGCCAGCGCGTGACTCACATGGGCGCCGTTGGAGCGGGGCAGGTGACCAAGGCTTGTAATCAGATGATCGTCGCCTGCAACGCGCTGGTGATCGCCGAAGTCGTGGCATTGGCCGAGCGTTCCGGCGTCGACGCTCGTCTGATCGCCGAGGCTCTGGCCGGCGGTTTCGCCGATTCAAAACCGTTGCAGATCCTTGCTCCGCAAATGGCCGAAAGCCGTTTCGAGCCGGTGAAATGGCATGTGCGCACGCTGCTCAAGGACCTCGACACCGCGGTGAAGTTTTCCCGTGAGCAAGGCTCGGCCACGCCGATCAGTGGACTGGCCGCACAATTGATGCGACTGCATGGGAGCCAGGGATTCCTGGAAAAAGATCCGTCGACGCTAGTGCAGCTGTACCGCGAGCCAGACTCAAAGGGCTGACAGTGTGCGAGTGCTTGCGCTGGTTGATTTCGCTCAGTACGGGACGCAATTGCGCCAGCGGTACCGGACGACTGAGCAAGTAGCCCTGCACGAAGTCGCAGCCGTTACGCTCCAGAAACTCGTATTGCTCAAGGGTTTCGACGCCTTCGGTCACCACCTGCAGATGCAGCGTGTGGGCCATGACGATGATCGCTTGAACGATTTCCATGTCCTGGGTGGCCGTGGGAATGTCCTGAATGAACGAGCGGTCGATCTTCAGCGTATTGAGTGGTAGGCGCTTGAGGTAGGCCAGAGAGGAATAACCGGTGCCGAAGTCGTCAATCGACAGTGAAACGCCGAGGGCGCGAATCTGGCGCAGCAACACCGCGGTGTTGGCGATGTTGCCCATCAACGCGTTCTCGGTCACTTCCAGTTCCAGCCGCTGCGGCGCCACTCCGGCGCGCCGCAGTGCGTGTTCGATTTCATCGGCCAATTCTTCGCGCGCCAGGTTCAGGGGCGAGCAGTTCACGGCGATGTGGAGTTCTTCGCAACCCTGACGCGACAACTCGCCCAGATCCTCACAGGCTTTGCGCAGGACCCAGTGGTCCAGTTCGGCGATCAGGCCGTTGGCCTCGGCGATGGCAATGAACCGGTCCGGTGCCAGCAGACCGTGAACCGGATGTTGCCAGCGGATCAGCGCTTCAAGCTTGCTGACCTGGCCGGTTTTCAGGTCGTAGATCGGTTGGTAATAGAGCATCAATCCGGTGTTTTCGCGCAGGGCGTGGCGCAGTTCTTCTTCCAGTTGCAGTTCCAGCGTTGCGCGGGTTTTCAGGTCTTCGCTGAAGAAATTCAGGCCATTGCGTCCGCTGTCCTTGGACTGATAAAGCGCCAGGTCAGCGTTTTTCAGCAACTCTTCACAGGTCTTGCCATCGTCCGGAAACAAGCTGATGCCGATACTGGTGGTCATGACCATGCGCCGCCCGGACAGCTCGATGGGCTCCTGCATTTTCAGCATGATGCGTTGGGCCATGTGCCGCGCTTCTTCACGATCGTGCAGGCCGATGAGGATGCAGAATTCGTCACCGCCGAAACGCGCCACCACGTCTTCGTGGCTGCGCACCGAACCCTTGATGTGGCTGGCCAATACTTTGAGCAATTCGTCGCCGGCATCATGGCCGAGGCTGTCGTTGATCCGCTTGAAATGGTCGATGTCCAGGAACAGCACCGCCAGCATGCCGCCTTCGTTGGTTTTCTCGATGAGTTTCTCGGCAAAAAGCTGGTTGAAGCCACGACGGTTGATCAGGTTGGTCAGGGCGTCGTAGTGCGCCACCTGTTGTAACGACATCCTCGCCTGGTCCAGTTGACTGAGCAGGGCGTTGACCCGTTGCAGGTCGCGCTCCTTGTTTTGCAGCTTCTTGTCCGCCAGCGCCGCGCTGATGCTGCTGCCGATGATCAGCAGCGTCATGACCGCCACCGTCAGACCCAGTTGCAGATGATTGTTTACGCCGGGCAGCGGCTGGAGGCTGTCGGCGGGCAGCACCAGATTGAAGGCAGCCATGCCGGTGAAGTGCATGCAGATGATGCCTGCCCCGAGCACCAGGCTGGCGCTGTATTTGAGCAGTTGATGGAACAGCCCGGTGCCGTCGCGCAGATGACTTGATATCAGCAGGGCTGCAAGGCTGGCACCGATGGCGATCACAATGGAGAGGGCGAATAGCGTGGGTTGGTAATAGGCCACCGCACTCGAACGCATGGCGGTCATGCCCACGTAATGCATGGTGGCGATGCCCAGGCCGATGCAGATCGAAGCCTGGAGATATTGCCAAAAACTCAGGCGGGGATGACTGAGCGTATGCATGGCCAGCCACGAGGCGAGCAGGGCGATCAACAGAGAAAGGAGAGTGATGGGTAAGTCATATTGAATGTCGATCGGCGCCTGAAACGCTAGCATGCCAATGAAGTGCATGGCCCAGATTCCGCCCGCCAGGCAACTGGCGCCGACCCAGCGCCAGAGCCGCTGCGAGGCTGGATTTTCCACGTGACCGACCCGTTCGGCCATGTCCAATGTGGCAAAGCTGCCGACACAGGCGACCAAATAGGCCAGCAGTACCAGAAAAGGGTCATGTGTGCAGTTGAGTATTACCTGGCCGTTCGCCGTCAGCTCTGTAATGAAACGCAAGCCAAGCCACTCCATAGCATGCCCCATTGTCATCCTGGCTGGCGCCATGACCGCTGGCGAATGCTTTGGAGTATAGAAGGCATGTTTAGAGTGCAAACGATAGTGGCACTTGGGCCCTAACCATTTTGGAATGAGCGTTAGAGCGTTTTGAAATAAATGTTGTATCAGCTGCGACATCTTCCATGGGCGGATATCAGCTTTACAAATAATGACAGACAGCTCTGGCGGGTCTGACTAGATTGCAGGTTCCGGGCTCGGATGCGCAGGCAGTGAAGCCCCAATAACAATAAAAGAGACGGACCCATGCAGAACTCGACCCAAGCGGCGAATGCCTGGCGCATTCTGTTCCTGCTGTTCCTGGCCAACCTGTTCAACTTCTTCGACCGCACCATTCCAGCCATCATCATCGAACCGATCCGCATGGAATGGCACCTCAGCGACTTTCAGCTGGGGATCATCGGTACCGCATTCACCCTCGTTTATGCCATTGCCGGCCTGCCTCTTGGGCGGATGGCCGATACCGGTTCGCGCAGTAAATTGATGGGCTGGGGCCTGGCGGCGTGGAGCGGGCTAACAGCGGTCAACGGACTGGTGGGGAGTTTCTGGGCTTTCCTGATCGTTCGCATGGGTATCGGCATCGGTGAAGCCAGTTACGCACCGGCCGCCAACTCGCTGATCGGCGACCTGTTCCCGGCTCACCGCCGTGCACGGGCGATGGGTATTTTCATGCTCGGCTTGCCGCTGGGGTTATTGCTGGCATTTTTCACCATCGGCTGGATGGTCAAGGCCTTCGACAGCTGGCGCGCGCCGTTCTTTATCGCGGCAGTGCCGGGGCTGATCCTGGCGGTCTTCATGTTCTTCATCAAGGAACCGAAACGCGGCGCCGCAGAGAGTGTGCAAGTCTCGCAGGAGCGAGTCGACCGGCCGATCCGTCGGGTGTTGGCGGTGCCGACTTTCCTGTGGCTGGTGATGGCGGGGCTGTGTTTCAACTTCGCCACGTATGCCTGCAACTCGTTTCTGGTACCGATGCTGCAGCGTTATTTCCTGATGCCGTTGCAGGAAGCGGCGGTGGCGACCGGGGTGATCGTCGGCGTGACCGGGTTGTTCGGCCTGACACTGGGCGGTTGGGTGGCGGACAAGATTCACCAGCGGGTGGCTAATGGGCGACTGCTGTTTGCCGCGTTCAGCTTGATCATCTCGACGGTGTGCACGGCTTGGGCGCTGCATTCCGGGCGGATCGAGATCGGCGTGTTTGTGGCGGTGTTCAGTGTGGGCTGGTTGTTTGCCTACAACTTCTATACCTGCGTTTACACCGCCATTCAGGACGTAGTCGAGCCGCGCTTGCGGGCTACGGCCATGGCGCTGTTCTTTGCCGGGTTGTATTTGCTCGGTGGTGGCTTGGGGCCGGTGGTGGTGGGCGCATTGTCCGACTACTTTGCGCATACCGCGATGCTCTCGGCCGGTGCTGAACAGATGACAGAGGCGTTCAAGGCTGTCGGTTTGCATGACGCGATGTATTTGATCCCGGTGGCGCTGTTTTTCACCATGGTGTTTCTGTTCCTGGCTTCGCGGTGTTTTGTGCGCGATGCCAAGCGGATGAAGGAAGGGTTGGTGGCGGTGGTTGAGCCTGAAGGTACTCCGGTGACTGCGTAACCGCCATCGCGAGCAAGCTCGCTCCCACATTTGGAATGCATTCCCCTGTGGGAGCGAGCCTGCTCGCGATGAGGTCATCAGCAACACCTTAACAATCAAGCAGACAAAAAAAGGCCCGCATCGCTGCGGGCCTTCTTTGTTTTAGCGGGGTAGAGCAGGGGCGTTAACCCGCCACCAACACCCGAATCGCTTCCAGTCGCAGCGCAGCCTTGTCGAGCATGGCCAGGCCTTGCTCGCGTTGCTTGCGCAGGGCAACCAGTTCGCTGTCACGCACGGTCGGGTTGACCGCTTGCAACGCGGTCAGGCGCGCCAGTTCTTCGTCGGTGTCGGCGGCCAGGCGACGCTGCGCCTCAGCCACGCGCTCGGCGTGACGCGGGAAGATCTTCTCTTCGCCGGCGTTGATCCGAGGCGTCAGCTGATCGCGCTGGGCCTGGATGAACTTGTTGGCGCTGGCACGTGGCACGCTTTCCAGCTGATCGTTAAGGGTTTCGAACGACACCCGGGCCGACAGGTCATTACCGTTGGCATCGAGCAGGCAGCGCAGGGCGGCCGGCGGCAGGTAACGGCCCAGTTGCAGCGAACGCGGAGCAACCACTTCGCTGACGTAGAGCAGTTCCAGCAACACGGTGCCAGGTTTCAGCGCCTTGTTCTTGATCAGCGCCACGGCGGTGTTGCCCATGGAACCGGACAAGACCAGGTCCATGCCGCCCTGAACCATCGGGTGCTCCCAGGTAATGAACTGCATGTCTTCGCGAGACAGCGCCTGGTTGCGGTCGTAAGTGATGGTCACGCCTTCGTCGTCGCCCAGCGGGAAGCTGGCGTCGAGCATTTTTTCGCTCGGCTTGAGGATCAGCGCGTTTTCCGAATGGTCTTCGCTGTCGATGCCGAAGGCGTCGAACAGGGTTTCCATGTAGATCGGCAGGGTGAACTGGTCGTCTTGCTCAAGGATGTCCTCGACCAGTGCATCACCTTCGCCAGCGCCGCCGGAATTGAGTTCCAGCAAGCGGTCACGGCCGGTGTGCAGCTCGGCTTCCATGCGCTCGCGCTCTGCGCGGGCTTCGTCGATCAGCGCTTGCCACTCGCCGTCGTCGGCATTTTCCAGCAGCGGCAGCAGGCGCGGGCCGAACTGATGCTGCAGGGCGTTGCCGGTCGGGCAGGTGTTGAGGAACGCGTTCAGCGCTTCGTGGTACCACTGGAACAGGCGCTCTTGCGGGCTGGTTTCCAGGTACGGCACGTGCAGTTCGATAATGTGCTTCTGGCCGATCCGGTCCAGACGACCGATACGCTGCTCGAGCAGGTCCGGGTGCGATGGCAGATCGAACAGCACCAAGTGGTGCGAGAACTGGAAGTTACGACCTTCACTGCCGATTTCCGAGCAGATCAGCACTTGTGCGCCAAATTCTTCGTCGGCGAAGTAGGCCGCGGCGCGGTCACGCTCGAGGATGTTCATGCCTTCGTGGAAGACCGTGGCCGGGATGCCGGAGCGCACGCGCAGGGCATCTTCCAGGTCCATGGCGGTTTCGGCGTGGGCGCAGATCACCAGCACTTTGGTGCGCTTGAGCATCTTCAGCTGATCGATCAGCCACTCGACGCGCGGGTCGAATTTCCACCAGCGTTCTTCTTCGTTGGCGTCCGGCTGGGCCTGGAAGCTGACTTCCGGGTACAGCTCGGCGTGATCTCCCAGCGGCAGTTCGAGGTATTCGTCGGGGCATGGCAGCGGGTACGGATGCAGCTTGCGCTCCGGGAAACCCTGCACGGCGGCGCGGGTGTTGCGGAACAGCACGCGGCCGGTGCCGTGGCGGTCGAGCAGTTCGCGGACCAGGCGGGCGCAGGCTTCGGTGTCGCCATCGTTGACCGCAGTCAGCAAGGCTTCGCCTTCGTTGCCGAGGAACCCGTGAATGGTCTTGTGCGCTTCAGGCGACAGGCGTCCCTTGTCCAGCAACTCCTGAACGGCTTCGGCCACCGGGCGATAGTTTTCGCTCTCGGCGCGGAAGGCGTGCAGGTCATGGAAACGGTTCGGGTCGAGCAGGCGCAGACGCGCAAAGTGGCTGTCCTGGCCCAGTTGTTCCGGGGTCGCGGTCAGCAGCAGGACGCCGGGAATGACTTCGGCCAGTTGCTCAACCAGCGAATACTCCGGGCTGGCCTTGTCTTCGTGCCACACCAGGTGGTGCGCTTCGTCGACGACCATCAGGTCCCAACCGGCGGCAAACAGCGCGTCCTGGGCCTTCTCGTCTTCCACCAGCCACTCGAGTGCAACCAGCGCGAGCTGGGTGTCTTCGAACGGGTTGGCGGCATCGCTTTCGATGAAGCGTTCTTCGTCGAACAGCGCAACTTGCAGATTGAAGCGGCGGCGCATCTCGACCAGCCACTGGTGCTGAAGGTTCTCCGGAACCAGGATCAGCACGCGGTTGGCGCGGCCCGAGAGCAGTTGGCGATGGATCACCAGACCGGCTTCGATGGTTTTGCCCAGGCCCACTTCGTCTGCCAGCAAAACCCGCGGTGCAATGCGGTCGGCGACTTCACGGGCGATGTGCAGCTGGTGCGCGATCGGTTGCGCACGCACGCCACCGAGGCCCCAAAGTGCGGACTGCAATTGGCGGCTGGTGTGTTCCAGGGTGTTGTATCGCAGGGAAAACCAGGCCAGCGGGTCGATCTGCCCGGCGAACAGACGATCGCTGGCCAGACGGAACTGAATGAAGTTCGACAGTTGGGTTTCCGGCAGGGTAACCACTTCGTTCTGCCCGTTGAGGCCGTGGTAAACCAGCAGGCCGTCGACGTCGTCGACTTCTTGTACGGTCAGTTTCCAGCCTTCGAAGTGAGTGATCGAGTCACCCGGCGAAAACCGCACGCGGGTGAGGGGCGCATTCCGTAGCGCGTACTGGCGAGTCTCGCCAGTGGCCGGATAGAGCACGGTCAACAAGCGGCCGTCCTGTGCCAGAACGGTGCCTAAACCCAGCTCGGCTTCGCTGTCACTGATCCAGCGTTGCCCCGGTTGATACTGCTGCGCCATGCTGCCTGACTCCCACCTTGAAAAAGCGGGCTATCTTAACGGAATGAGGGCTTCAGGGCCAAAGGACTCTCATAAAAACTCGCAGTCTTACGTTAGTCCAACGAGCAACGCTTGCAGGTCGGGGCACCTATTGGTGCCAAACGGGTCACAGTTTGCGACCGATGGCTCAAGTCGCCATCCCCGCAGCCGACAGCCTGCTGACAGGAGACTAATAATTATGCTGCCACCGATGCTCCCCTTGAGTGCCGTGCCAATCACCTCACAGCAGGATCCGATTCGCCAGCGGCCGGATATTCCCCCCGTGGTGCCGGTGCAGGAAAGCTCCAACGAAAGCACTATCGACCTGCAACAGCGCGATCCGCAAGAGGCGGCGTTTCAGCTGCGCGAGGAACAGCGCCGCAAGCAGGAACAGCAAAGGCGCCGCCGTGAAGCCGATGAAGATCCTGAAGAACACCTGGCGATTCCCGGTGACGAGCTCAACGCCGACAATACCGTGCCAGTGGCGCCATTGATGGACGATCAACCGCGGCAGGGGTTATGGGTCGATATCCAGATTTGAGGTTGTGGCTGGTCAGCGCTGCCATCAGACCGCATTATTGGTGCATCCCTGCCAGCAAATACGGCAACTGAACTTCATTCCAAGCGATGCACTGAGCACCATGAGCCAAGACGACAAGCTGATCGACCTCAACGCCGAACGCGCCAAGCGGGTTCATGACCTTAATGAAAAGCGCCTGAACGAAGTACGCCAGGCGTTCGAGCACGCCATGCCGCTGGGTAAAGCGAAGAAGAAACCGAAGAACAAACCGAAAAAGCGTTGAAACACCCTGCATCGGTTGATGCAGGTCAGTTATTCCCCCTCCTTTACGCCCAGTCTCGGGCGACATTGATCCCGGTCAATTTCTTCTCCTGCCTGATTGGTTAACTTAGCCCTATCGCAACAAGGCAAGTGCAGGAGGCCAGTCATGTTTTTCGACAACGTGGTGATCGCCGGAGTGCTGACAGTCGGCCTCATGGTTCTGTTTTTTGCAGGGTTTGGATATTTCATCTGGAAGGATTCGCATAAGCGCAAACCGTAGGTCTTTCTGGAAGCAATGAGCACGCAAGGCATTTTGGGCAACTTCGGTTGCCCTTTTTTTTGCCTGAAATTTAGATCTGGCAATACAAAACCCTTGTAGGAGTGAGCCTGCTCGCGATAGCGGTGTGTCAGTCACGTTAATGCTGGATGTGCCGCCGCCATCGCGAGCAGGCTCACTCCCACAAGGGTTCACCCTTGAATTAGAAATTGCGCCCACAAAAAAGCCCGACTCAATGGTCGGGCTTTTTCATTACTCAGCGATGGATCAGCTGCCCAGTGCCTTCGACGCCAGCCAGAACAGGCCGGCCGAAAGGGCCACTGTGGCTGGCAGGGTCAGGATCCAGGCCAGCAGGATGGTTTTGACGGTGCCACCTTGCAGGCCGCTTTTATTGGCGACCATGGTGCCGGCCACGCCCGAGGACAGGACGTGGGTGGTGGAAACCGGCAGGCTGAAGATGTTGGCCATGCCGATCAGGCTCGCGGTAGTGATCTGTGCCGACATGCCTTGGGAGTAAGTCATGCCCTGCTTGCCGATCTTCTCACCGATGGTCAGAACCACGCGCTTCCAGCCCACCATGGTACCCAGGCCGAGGGCCAGGGCGACCGCCAGAATCACCCAGAACGGGGCGTATTCGGTGGTAGTGGTCAGGTCTTTGCGCAGCTTGTCCAGGTCTGCCTTTTCACGGGGGGCGAGGCCAGGAAGCTTGCTGACTTTCTTCGCCGTGTCGTCCAGGCAGAGCAGGTAGCGACGCACTTCGATGCGGCTTTCTGACGGCAGCGAGTGGTAGTCCGCTACACCTTTAAGGGTGCCGAGCAGGGCGGTGATGGTCGGTTCGGTCTGTTTCGGATTGCAACGAAATTTCTCCGGCAGGTCGCCTTCCACGCTTTTGCCCAAGGCCAGGAATTCACCCAGAGTATCGGCATTGCGCTTGTAGAACTGGCTCAGGTGCAGGGTCGCGTCGCGAGTTCGTTCGATCTGGTAGGTTGTGCTGCCCAGGTCGAGTACGAACTGCGCCGGCACGATACCGATCAGCACCAGCATGATCAGGCCGATACCTTTCTGGCCATCGTTGGAACCGTGCACGAAGCTCACGGCCATGGCCGAAATGACCAGCACCAGGCGGTTCCAGAACGGCGGGTGTTTCTTGTCATCGATCTTGCGGCGCTGTTCCGGTGTCTTGTGCATCTTCGACAGTGGACGCCACCATTTAAGGCCGATCAATATCAGAGCGGCGACCAGGAAGCCCGCCATTGGCGAGAACACCAGGGACGCACCGATATCGATCGCTTTCTGCCAGTTCACACCATCAGCCAGCGGAATATCATTGATCAAGGCGTTGGCAAGGCCGACACCGAGGATCGATCCGATCAGCGTATGGGAGCTGGAAGCCGGGATACCGAAGTACCAGGTGCCCAGGTTCCAGGTGATGGCGGCGGCGAGCAGCGAGAACACCATGGCCAGCCCGTGACCGGTGTTCACATTGATCAGCAGTTCTACCGGCAGCAGGTGAACGATGGCATACGCCACGCCAACACCGCCCAGCAGCACGCCAAGAAAGTTGAACACACCGGAAAAGAACACCGCCAGATGAGGCGGCATGGCTTTGGTGTAGATAACAGTGGCCACCGCGTTAGCGGTGTCATGAAAGCCGTTGATGAACTCGAAGGCGAGGACAAAGGCCAGGGCGAGCAAGAGGCTCACAAGCACCCAAGCATCTAGTCCGCTGAATAAATCGATCATGAAGGTTTTCTGACCCGGTCGTAAGGGGGCGCGATTATGCCAGAAAAGACTGCTAATCGATGCACTAGGTGCTCATCGGTAACATTCTTCAACGAATTAATTTGTGGCAGCGGCCCAAGCCCCAGGTTTTTACTGGGTTTTGCAAGTCATTGAATTTCTTTGAAAAGGCCGCAGCCACAAGGGGTCCTCTCGTAGGAGCAAGAGGTTTTAACGCTTGTGTGAAATATCTGAAAAGAGGGCCATACATGAGCCATTTGCCTCATCCGGGGGGGGTGAGGTGGCCGCTGCCCGCTGGTAGCGGGCGCGAAAGGCATCATCGATACATCCCGCTTTTAACGGGTGCAGACGCAGACCCTTGAAAGGATTCAGGCCGAGGGCTTATGGCTCTTCGGCTTTGAGTTCCTTTTCCATTTTCTGTAATTCTTGAGTGAAAGCCTGATCCTGAACGGTGGCGCGTTTACGCCAGGGTTTGCGTTCCGGTTCGGGCTGAGCGGCGTAGGTGGTGACTTCCCCGCCGTAAACTTCCTTGTAACGTTGTTCCTGGCGCTCAAGTTCCGCGCGCAGTTCGTCTTTCGTCACAGTGCTACCTGATTGAGTTGAGATAAATTCTGGTGAAACGCGCTGCATCAAATGTATTTGACCACGCTCGCCGAAAGGACAAGGCCCGCAAAGGCATCATTTTTTACGGCATTGCGATCAACTACTTCCATGTTACAGGCGGCCACGACACCAGAGATAAATAGCTGACGCAGCATCAGATTCCTGTTTCAGCGAACGCCTTGGCGAAGCATATGAAATGAGTGTCAGGCGCTTGCTGCGGGCAACGACGATGGAGCATCGCGCTACCGGGTGGCGGAATCGGCAATTAATAACCGGTCACCACTGTATTGCATTATAGCGGTCGATTCAAAGAACACTATCGCCAAAGAGTTAAAAGTGGGTCTTGATGTGTGATTGTTTTGTTACTCGCAACTTTATACGGCTAACTAGGTCGTTCGGCGGCGCGACGTTACAGTGATGTCTTTCTGACGCCATTAAGTCGAACAAGTTAGGACAATAACATCGACCCTTCTAGTCTGCGTCAGAGCCAGTGTAAAAACAGGTGCAAGCCCGTTCAATAATCGACGGGACCGATTGCGATTACCGGTCGGTGGTTCGATAATCGCACAATCTTGGCTGCTCGGGCTTGTGTGAGGGACCGGCTGCCGCTTGTAATAGCCGCTGAACCGTGTGGGAAAAGGACCTTATATGAACGATCAAATGCGCAACTCCTTCGCTTCAGTGGCGCCCCCGATCGTGGCCTCGCCCGCCAAGCGGATCCAGGCACTGACCGGCGACCCGGATTTCATGACATCCCTGGCCCGTGGCCTGGCCGTGGTGCAAGCGTTCCAGGAGCGCAAACGTCACCTCACCATCGCCCAGATCAGTCACCGTACGGAAATTCCTCGCGCCGCTGTGCGACGTTGCCTGCACACGCTGATCAAACTCGGCTACGCCACCACCGACGGCCGCACCTATTCGCTGCTGCCCAAAGTGCTGACACTCGGCCATGCCTATGTGTCCTCGACGCCGCTGGCGGTTTCCGCTCAGCCCTATCTGGACCGCATGAGTGAGCAACTTCATGAAGCCTGCAACATGGCCACTCTGGAAGGCGATGACATCTTGTACATCGCTCGTTCGGCCACCACCCAGCGACTGATTTCCGTCGACCTGTCGGTGGGTGGACGTCTGCCAGCCTATTGCACCTCTATGGGTCGGATTCTTCTCGCGGCGCTGGACGATACGTCACTGCGCGAGTACCTCGACCATGCAGAGCTGCAAGCCAAGACCAGCCGAACCCTGCACACCCCCGAGGCGTTGCTCGAATGCCTGCAAGAGGTGCGGCAGCAAGGCTGGTGCATCGTCGATCAGGAACTGGAACAAGGCCTGCGCTCGATTGCCGTTCCGGTGTACGACGCTTCCGGCCAAGTCGTGGCGGCGTTAAACGTCAGTACCCACGCCGGTCGAGTCAGCCGCAACGAGCTGGAACAACGTTTCCTGCCCGGCCTTCTGAGCGCGAGCCGCGACCTCAGCGCGCAACTCTTTGCGTAAGCCATTTGCCTAAGCTGTTCGATAAACGCACAGAGTCGCGTTTATCGAATTGACGCTCTTTCCCCAAGATCACTAATGTCGCGGCAGCGCCAGCCTTGGCTGGCTCCAATCCGACTGCGTTCTTGCGTGGAATAAAAATAATGAACCAGCCTCAGTCTGCTGTAGGAAACTGCCTCGACGTGCAGTCCTTCATCAATGCTCAACCCATTTCGCGCTACCAATGGCGAGTGGTAATCCTGTGTTTCCTGATTGTTTTCCTCGACGGCCTCGACACGGCGGCCATGGGTTTCATCGCGCCCGCCCTGTCTCAGGATTGGGGCATCGACCGCGCCAGTCTCGGCCCGGTGATGAGCGCGGCGTTGATCGGCATGGTCTTCGGCGCACTGGGTTCTGGCCCATTGGCTGACCGTTTCGGGCGAAAAATCGTACTGGTGGGCGCGGTGCTGTTGTTCGGCGCGTTCAGCCTGGCTTCGGCATACAGCACCAACGTCGATCAGCTGCTGGTGCTGCGTTTCCTCACTGGCCTGGGCCTTGGCGCTGGCATGCCGAACGCCACGACGCTGCTGTCCGAATACACCCCGGAGCGCAAGAAATCCCTGCTGGTGACCAGCATGTTCTGCGGCTTCAACCTCGGCATGGCGGGCGGCGGTTTCATTTCCGCCAAACTGATCCCGGCGTTTGGCTGGCACAGTCTGCTGATGATCGGCGGGATTTTGCCGCTGATCCTCGCCGTCGTATTGCTGTTCTGGCTGCCGGAATCGGCGCGCTACCTCGTCGTCCGCAATCGCGGCACTGACAAAGTGCGCAAGACTCTGGCGCCCATCGATCCAGTCGTCGTCGCTCAGGCTTGCAGCTTCAGCGTGCCAGAACAGAAAACCGTGAAGGCCCGCAACGTGTTCGCGGTGATCTTCTCCGGCACCTACAGCACCGGCACCTTGTTGTTGTGGCTGACCTATTTCATGGGACTGGTGATCGTTTATCTGCTGACCAGTTGGTTGCCGACGCTGATGCGAGACAGTGGCGCGAGCATGGAGCAGTCGGCATTCATCGGCGCGTTGTTCCAGTTTGGCGGGGTATTGAGCGCGGTGGGCGTGGGCTGGGCGATGGACCGGTTCAATCCGCACAAGGTTATCGGCATTTTCTATCTATTCGCCGGGGTGTTTGCCTACGCGGTAGGGCAGAGCCTGGGCAACATCACGCTATTGGCGACGTTGGTGCTGGTGGCCGGGATGTGCGTCAACGGTGCGCAATCGGCGATGCCTTCACTGGCGGCGCGGTTTTATCCGACGCAGGGGCGGGCGACCGGGGTGTCGTGGATGCTCGGGATTGGCCGCTTTGGCGCGATCCTTGGTGCGTGGATGGGCGCAACGCTGCTGGGCCTGGGCTGGAACTTCGAGCAGGTGCTGACAGCGCTGGTGATTCCAGCGGCATTGGCGACCACGGCGGTGGTGATCAAGGGCATGGTCAGCCATGCGGATGCGACTTGAGGACAGGCTTCTGATTTTTCGTTGAACCTGCGGCCCTCATCGCGAGCAGGCTCACTCCCACAGGGGAACGCGGTCAACTGTGGGAGTGAGCCTGCTCGCGATGCTTTTAATCGATCAGTGTGGAGATCGGTAGCCAGACAACAATGTGTTCGATAAACGAACACTCAGTCGATTATCGGATTGTTAGACGATTTTCAGGGGCTTACTCTTCAGTCATTCCGGCGCTGCGCATCGCGCCTTTTTCTTCCACTGTCGGTTCATAACAAAACGGGAGCCTGCCCCATGGCTGAAATCCTTTCGCTGCACGACGCGGTGAAGCAATTCGTAAACGACGGCGATACGGTCGCGCTCGAAGGCTTCACTCACCTGATCCCTACGGCAGCGGGTCACGAAATCATTCGCCAGGGCAAGAAAGACCTGACCCTGGTGCGGATGACGCCTGACCTGATCTACGACCAGTTGATCGGCGCCGGTTGTGCTCGCAAGCTGATTTTCTCCTGGGGCGGAAACCCGGGCGTCGGTTCGCTGCATCGCCTGCGTGACGCCGTCGAGAAGCAGTGGCCGCACGCGCTGGAAATCGAAGAACACAGCCACGCTGACCTGGCCAATGCCTACGTCGCTGGCGCTTCCGGCCTACCGTTCGCGGTGCTGCGTGCTTACGCCGGCTCCGACCTGCCGAAGGTCAACCCGCTGATCAAAACCGTCACTTGCCCGTTCACCGGTGAAGTATTGGCGGCCGTGCCTTCGGTGCGCCCGGACATCACCGTGATTCACGCACAGAAAGCCGACCGCAAAGGCAACGTGCTGCTTTGGGGCATTCTCGGTGTGCAGAAAGAAGCGGCACTGGCTGCCAAGCGCTGCATCGTCACCGTCGAGGAAATCGTCGACGACCTCAATGCACCGATGAACTCCTGCGTTCTGCCGACCTGGGCGTTGAGCGCGGTCTGCCACGTTCCCGGTGGCGCGCATCCGTCCTACGCTCACGGCTACAACGAGCGTGATAACCGTTTCTACCAGGCTTGGGACCCGATTGCCCGCGACCGTGAAACCTTCACCGCGTGGATCAACGAGTACATCCACGGCTGCGCTGACTTCAGTGAGTTCCAGGCCAAACTGGCCGCTGCTTCGGAGGCCAAGTAATGACTTACACCACCAATGAAATGATGACCGTCGCCGCTGCCCGCCGTCTGAAAAACGGTTCGGTGTGCTTCGTCGGCATCGGCCTGCCGTCGAAAGCCGCCAACCTGGCGCGTCTGACTTCCTCGCCGGATGTAGTCCTTATCTATGAATCGGGTCCGATCGGTGCCAAGCCGAGCGTACTGCCGCTGTCGATCGGTGACGGTGAACTGGCGGAAACCGCCGACACCGTCGTCCCGACCGGTGAGATTTTTCGCTATTGGTTGCAGGGCGGGCGCATCGACGTCGGTTTCCTCGGTGCCGCGCAAGTCGACCGCTTCGGCAATATCAACACCACGGTCGTTGGCGATTACCACGCGCCGAAAGTCCGCCTGCCAGGTGCCGGCGGTGCGCCGGAGATCGCTGGCTCTGCGAAAAGCGTGCTGATCATCCTCAAGCAGTCGGCGCGTTCCTTTGTCGACAAACTCGACTTCATTACCTCGGTCGGCCACGGCGAGGGCGGTGATTCGCGCAAGCGTCTCGGCCTGCCGGGCGCCGGTCCGGTCGGCATCATCACCGACCTGTGCATCATGGAGCCGGAAGCGGATACCCATGAATTCGTGGTCACCGCGCTGCACCCAGGCGTGACCCGCGAGCAAGTGGTCGCCGCCACCGGTTGGGCGATTCGCTTCGCCGATCATGTTGAAAACACCGCCGAGCCGACCGAGGTTGAACTGAAGGCACTCAGGGATCTGGAAGCCCGCACTGCCGCGGCCCATGGCCAAGCACCCGGAGAAGCCTGATGCGTGACGTTTATATCTGCGATGCGATTCGCACCCCCATCGGCCGTTTCGGCGGTGGTCTGTCGGCGGTTCGCGCCGACGACCTGGCCGCCGTGCCGATCAAGGCGTTGATGGCGCGCAACCCGTCGGTGGACTGGAACGCGGTGGACGAGGTGTTCCTCGGTTGCGCCAACCAGGCCGGCGAAGACAATCGCAACGTGGCGCGCATGGCGTTGTTGCTGGCGGGCCTGCCGGAAACCATTCCGGGCGTGACTCTCAATCGCCTCTGCGCCTCGGGCATGGACGCGATCGGCACTGCCTTCCGCGCCATCGCCAGTGGCGAGATGGAGCTGGCGATTGCCGGCGGCGTCGAGTCGATGTCCCGCGCACCGTTCGTGATGGGCAAGGCGGATGCGGCGTTCTCGCGCAACATGAAGGTGGAAGACACCACCATCGGCTGGCGTTTCATCAATCCGTTGATGAAAGCCCAATACGGCGTGGATGCGATGCCGCAGACCGCCGACAACGTGGCTGACGATTACGAAATTTCCCGCGAGGATCAAGACGCTTTCGCACTGCGCAGTCAGCAGCGGACAGCCGCCGCGCAAGCCGCAGGATTTTTCGCCGAAGAAATCGTTGAAGTGCGCATTGCCCACAAGAAGGGTGAAAGTGTCGTCAGCCAGGATGAGCATCCTCGCGCCGACACCACGCTGGAAACCCTAGCCAAACTGAAACCGGTCAACGGTCCCGACAAAACCGTCACCGCCGGCAATGCTTCCGGGGTGAACGACGGTGCCGCAGCGTTGATTCTGGCCTCGGCCGAAGCGGTGAAAAAGCACGGTCTGACGGCTCGTGCCAAAGTACTGGGCATGTCCAGTGCCGGTGTCGCACCGCGTGTAATGGGCATCGGCCCGGTGCCGGCGGTGCGCAAATTGACCGAGCGCCTCGGCTTGGCCGTCAGCGATTTCGACGTGATCGAACTCAACGAAGCGTTCGCCAGCCAAGGTTTGGCGGTGCTGCGTGAACTGGGGTTGGCGGACGACGCTGCCCAGGTCAACCCGAACGGTGGTGCCATTGCCTTGGGCCATCCGTTGGGCATGAGCGGCGCCCGCCTGGTACTGACCGCGCTGCATCAGCTGGAAAAGACCGGTGGCAAGAAAGGCCTGGCGACCATGTGCGTCGGCGTGGGCCAGGGTCTGGCACTGGCGATCGAACGGGTCTGACGTGCTGCGTCACTAATAAGAACTGAGGAATGCTTCATGACTGACAAGCCTGGTTACCGCCGCCCGCAAGAGGGCACCCAGCCGGAATACCTGCACCCGGCCTATCAATCCACCAACCGTCGCTCGCCGTCCAAGCCGTTGGTGTTTTTGCCCCATTCGCTGTCGGAAATTACCGGTCCGACTATCGGCGCCGAGCGGGTGCAGGAGAAGGACAACGACCTGACCGCCCAGCACAAGGGCGAGCCATTGGGTGAGCGCATCATCATTCACGGCCGCGTGCTGGATGAAGATGGCTTGCCGGTGCCAGGGATTCTGGTGGAGATCTGGCAGGCCAACGCCGCCGGTCGCTACAACCATGATCGCGACCTGCACGATGCGCCGCTGGACCCGAACTTCACCGGTACCGGCCGCACCGTGACCGACGCCGATGGCTGGTACCAGTTCCAGACCATCAAGCCCGGCGCCTATCCGTGGGGCAACCACCACAACGCGTGGCGCCCGGCGCACATCCATTTCTCGCTGTTTGGCCCGAGCATTCTGACGCGCCTGGTCACGCAGATGTATTTCCCGGGCGATCCGCTGCTGGCCTACGACCCTATCTACAACTGCGTGCCCGATACCAGCGCCAAAGAGCGTTTGATCGCCAGTTTCGACCTGGAAAAAACCATCCCTTCCTATGCCCTCGGTTATCGCTGGGACATCGTCTTGCGCGGCCGCGAAGCCACGCCGATGGAGAAATAAGATGACGCTGAACGCGACCACCTCCCACACCGTCGGGCCGTATTACCACATCGGTTTGACCTGGCTGAACCGCGAAGACCTGACCGTCGAACAAACCCTGGGCGAGCGCGTGGCGATTACCGGGCAAGTCATCGATGGCAACGGCGACGTCGTCAACGACGCGATGCTGGAAGTCTGGCAAGCCAACGCCGCCGGCAAGTATGACCACCCCGAAGACGATCAGGACAAACCCCTGGACCCGAACTTCGAAGGGTTTGGCCGGGTGCCGGTGGATGCAGAAGGGCGCTTCCGCTTCACCACGATCAAACCGGGCACGGTGGAAGGCTTGAAAGGCACGACTCAGGCGCCGCATCTGGTGGTGCTGGTGTTTGCTCGCGGATTGGTGAAGCACTTGCTGACGCGGATCTACTTTGATGGCGAACCGGCCAACGTGGCGGATCCGCTGCTGGAATGTGTGCCGGCTGAACGTCGCAGCACGTTGCTGGCGAAGAAGGATGCGTCCGGTGTGTACCAGTGGAATGTGATTCTGCAGGGCACCGATGCCGAGACGGTGTTCTTCGATTATTGAGAGAACGCCACAAAACCTGTGGGAGCGAGCCCGCTCCCACAGGGATCTACATCGCTAATGCATCTGTGGAACGGGACTGTTGCAAAGTGTGTCTAGACTCTCACAGTCCCCATTGAGTAAAAAACAATGACAACTAACACCGCTACTACAGCGCACTACACCGGTGAAGAGCGCAGCAAAAGGATCTTCGCGATTGTCGGCGCCTCGTCCGGCAACCTCGTCGAATGGTTCGACTTCTACGTCTACGCCTTCTGCGCGATCTATTTCGCCCCTGCCTTTTTTCCGTCCGATAACCCGACTGTGCAGCTGGTGAATACGGCTGGCGTATTCGCCGCCGGGTTCCTGATGCGGCCCATCGGCGGCTGGATCTTCGGCCGGCTGGCGGACAAGCACGGGCGCAAGAATTCGATGTTGATCTCGATTCTGATGATGTGCTTCGGTTCGTTACTCATCGCTTGCCTGCCGACCTACAAGGACATCGGCGTTTGGGCGCCGATCATGCTGCTTTTCGCCCGCCTGATTCAGGGGTTGTCGGTGGGCGGTGAGTACGGCACCACCGCGACCTACATGAGCGAAGTCGCCCTCAAAGGCCAGCGCGGTTTCTTCGCCTCCTTCCAGTACGTGACGCTGATCGGTGGGCAACTGCTGGCGGTGTCGCTGGTGGTCATCCTGCAACAGTTCCTCACTGAGGATGACTTGCGCGCCTATGGCTGGCGGATCCCGTTTGTCGTCGGTGCGGCGGCGGCGTTGATTTCGCTGTTCCTGCGCCGTTCGCTCAAGGAAACCAGCAGCAAGGAAATGCGTGAAAACAAGGACGCCGGCAGCATCCGTGCGCTGTTTCGCGACCACAAGGCGGCGTTCATTACCGTGCTCGGTTACACCGCCGGTGGCTCGCTGATTTTCTACACCTTCACCACGTACATGCAGAAGTACCTGGTCAACACCGCCGGCATGCAGGCCAAGACCGCCAGCTACATCATGACCGGCGCACTGTTCCTTTATATGTGCATGCAGCCGCTGTTCGGCATGCTCGCGGACAAGATCGGCCGACGTAACTCGATGTTGTGGTTCGGCGCGCTGGGGACGTTGTTCACCGTGCCGATCCTGCTGAGCCTGAAAAGCGTCAGCAGTCCGTTCCTGGCCTTTGTGCTGATTACTGTGGCGCTGGCGATCGTCAGTTTTTACACCTCCATCAGCGGCCTGGTAAAAGCCGAAATGTTCCCGCCGGAAGTGCGCGCATTGGGTGTCGGCCTGGCTTACGCGGTGGCGAATGCAATCTTCGGTGGTTCGGCGGAATACGTGGCCCTGAGCCTCAAGGCCGTGGGCATGGAAAACTCCTTCTACTGGTACGTGACGGTGATGATGGCGGTGGCGTTCCTGTTCAGCCTGCGCTTGCCGAAACAGGCGAAGTATTTGGAAAACGACCTTTGATCTTTACCCGTGGGCCTGACCGGCCCACGCCTCCAGGGACTGTATATGAACGAGCGACCGGGCAATCAATTGTTTGATGCCTATTTCACTGCCCGCGACATGCGTGAGGTGTTCTGCGATCAGGGTCGGGTTCAAGCGATGCTTGATTTCGAAGCAGCACTGGCGCGGGCCGAGGCGCGAGTCGGGCTGATTCCGCAGACGGCTGTCGCGCCGATTGAAGCGGCCTGCCAGGCCGGGCATTACGACTTCGCCGCCCTCGGCGAGGCGATTGCCACGGCGGGCAATTCGGCGATTCCGTTGGTCAAGGCGCTGGGCAAACAGATCGCGGCCAACCACGCCGAAGCCGAGCGCTACGTGCATCTGGGCGCGACCAGCCAGGACGTGATGGACACCGGTCTGGTGTTGCAACTGCGCCGGGCACTGGAGCTGATCGAAAGCGATCTGGCGCAACTGGGCGAAACCCTCTCGGCCCAAGCCCAGCGTTACGTCGCCACACCGCTGGCCGGGCGCACCTGGTTGCAGCACGCGACACCCGTCACCCTCGGCATGAAAATCGCCGGTTGGTTGGGCGCCGTCACTCGCAGTCGTCAGCGTCTGCGCGAACTCAAACCGCGGCTGCTGGTGCTGCAATTCGGCGGCGCCTCTGGAACCCTCGCGGCCCTCGGCGAGCAGGCGATGCCGATTGCCCAAGCGCTGGCCGAAGAACTGAAACTGACACTGCCGGATCAACCTTGGCACACCCAGCGAGACCGCTTGGTGGAGTTTGGCTCGGTACTGGGATTGATCGCCGGCAGCCTCGGCAAACTGGGGCGCGACATCAGCCTGTTGATGCAGACCGAAGCGGCTGAAGTGTTCGAGCCTTCTGCGCCGGGCAAGGGTGGTTCTTCGACCATGCCGCACAAACGCAATCCGGTGGGCGCGGCGGTACTGATCAGTGCGGCGACTCGGTTACCTGGTTTGCTCTCGACCCTGTTCAGCGCCATGCCTCAAGAACACGAGCGCAGCCTGGGCCTGTGGCATGCCGAGTGGGAAACCCTGCCGGAAATTTGTTGCCTGGTGTCCGGCAGCCTGAAGCAGGCGCGGCTGGTAGCGGACGGACTGGAAGTGGACGCCGAGCGCATGGCCCGCAACCTCGATCTGACTCAAGGGCTGGTGCTCGCCGAAGCAGTGAGCATCGTCCTCGCTCAACGAGTGGGGCGCGACTCAGCGCACCATTTGCTGGAGCAATGCTGCAAGCGCGCAGTGGCTGAACAACGTCATCTGCGAGCGGTACTCGGCGACGAGCCGCAAGTGACCGCCGAACTGACGCCTGCTGAACTCGATCATCTGCTGGACCCCGCCCACTACCTCGGTCAGGCCCATACCTGGGTCGAGCGAGCGGTGGCTGAACATTCTGCGTTGACTGCCTGAAGGAGATTGCTGTGGCTTTCGTACAACTCGCCGAGGGCGAACTGCACTACCAAATTCAAGGGCCGCAACTCGATGGCCCGGCGGATGCGCCGGTGCTGGTGTTGTCCAACTCGCTGGGCACCGACCTGCACATGTGGGACGCGCAGATTGCGGCGTTCACCGAGCATTTTCGCGTGCTGCGTTTCGACACCCGTGGCCATGGCAAATCGCTGGTCACGCCGGGGCCGTACAGCATCGAGCAACTGGGCCATGACGTGCTGGCGCTGCTGGATGCGTTGCACATCGAACGCGCGCATTTCTGCGGTCTGTCCATGGGCGGGCTGATTGGCCAGTGGCTGGGGATCAACGCTGGTGATCGCCTGAACAAACTGGTGGTGTGCAACACCGCAGCGAAAATCGGTGATCCGTCGGTATGGAACCCGCGCATTGAAACCGTGCTGCGTGACGGTCCGGCCGCCATGGTCGCGCTGCGTGATGCGTCGATTGCGCGCTGGTTCACCGCGGATTTTGCTGAAACCAATCCTGCTGCCGCGAAGAAGATTACTGACATGCTCGCGGCCACCTCGCCCGAAGGCTATGCCGCGAATTGTGCCGCCGTGCGCGATGCCGATTTCCGCGATCAGTTGTCCTCGATCAAGGTGCCGCTGCTGGTCATCGCCGGCACCGAAGACGCGGTCACGCCGCCGTCCGGCGGGCACTTCATTCAGGAACATGTGCAGGGCGCCGAGTACGCTGAGTTCTATGCGGCGCACTTGTCCAACGTCCAGGCTGGCGCTGCGTTCAGCGAGCGCGTGTTGGCGTTTTTGTCAGGTCATTGAGGTTTTTTTTGTGGACGAGAAACAACGTTACGACGAAGGCCTGAAAGTCCGTCGCGCGGTACTCGGCGACGCCCATGTCGACCGCAGCCTGAACGCGCTGACCGAGTTCAACTCGGAGTTTCAGGAAATGATCACCCGCCATGCCTGGGGCGACATCTGGACCCGTCCGGGCCTGCCGCGTCATACCCGCAGCTTGATCACCATGGCCATGCTGATCGGCATGAACCGCAACGAAGAGCTCAAACTGCACCTGCGCGCCGCCGCGAACAACGGCGTGACCCGCGGCGAGATCAAGGAAGTGATCATGCAGAGCGCAATCTACTGCGGCATTCCGGCAGCGAATGCGACGTTTCACCTGGCGGAGTCGGTGTGGGATGAATTGGGGGTTGAATCGCGGGAGTGATCTTCGGGATTTTCGGTGTCTGAGCTGTCGCCATCGCGAGCAAGCTCGCTCCCACATTAGACCTCATTCTCCCTGGAGGAACTCGGTCAACTGTGGGAGCGAGCCTGCTCGCGATGGCGATGCCATGGCCTACACAGTAGCCACAATAAAGATCCGCTTGAACGGAAACAACGTGTGCCCGTCGCTCTCCGGCGGGTAATGCGCATGCACGCGCATCAGGTAGTGGTAGATGAACCGCGCCTGCTCATCGTCCTTCAGTCCCTGCATCACCGGCCTTAGCGCCGAGACTTTGACCCAGTCATAGATCGGCGACTTGCCGTCGACAACCTGTAGCTGCTCAGTCTCCCAGATATCCAGTGTCTGGGTGATCGGTGAGAGCAGCCGGTAGTAACTTTCCAACGACAACAGCGGCCGCGCAGCCATGGCGTCGCGCAACTGCGGGGTGCCGAGGGGTTTGCCACCGGGGCCTGCCTCTTCAAGGGTGTCGAGCATCAGTTGATACCACAGCGCATCCCGCCAGTCGGGCATGTGCGCCGCCAGGCATCCACCCGGATTGAGCTGGCCGAGCAGTCGCGGCAACAACTGTTCGTGACCACTGACGAAGTGCAATACGGCGGCGGCGAACAGCAGGTCCGCCGGTTGTTCGGGTTGCCAGTCGAGTAGATCGCACTGTTTCCACAACGCCTTGATCGGCAGGCAACGGGCCTCGTCCAACATTTGCTTGGAACTGTCGATGCCCTGCAACTGCGCTCGAGGCCAACGCTTGGCCAACAGTTGCGTGGCGATGCCGGTGCCGCATCCCAGGTCGTAGATGCGCTTGGGCTGTTTGAGTTCGACACGGTCCAGCAATTCATTGACCGGTCGTTGCCTGAGGCGGGAAAACTGCTGGTACGTCTTGGCGTCCCAGTCGGTGCAGGCTTTCCCTGCCGATTCAAGTTTGACGCTCATGAGGTGATCCTCTCTGGCGGTTACAGCTGCCTTCCGATGACATTCAGTGTTTTCAGGACAACCGCCACGCCTTTGCGCGTGTCCGGGTCGTTCAGCAGTTTGATCAACGCATAGGCCCCCGGCGGCTCGGGGGCGGCGGCGACCTCGGCCTTGGCCAGGCGCACGGCGTTACTGACTGTCCAGGTGGCTGCCGTAGCGTTTTCGAACAGCCGCGCCAGTTTTTCCACCATCGCTGCGTCCAGCAGGTCGGTCATGTCCGAGACCAGCGAGAGCACATCGACAATGTTGTCGAGCCGACCGCCGTCGATCAGCGGCTGAAGTTTTGCCATCAAGGCGGTGAGCCCCGGCGACTCTGGCAGGCCGGCAGCGCTGGTCGCCAGTGTTTCATCTGATAGGTTTGTCACGGTTTACGCCTCCCTGAGCAATCAAAGCATTCCACGGGCAACCGCCCAGTACAGGCCACGATTGAAACCATTTCTCAGCAGACCGCCGAGTTTGGTCGGCGGAGTCGGCAGGACGTCACGGGCGTAGTCGTACCACAGCGGCATACCGGCGTTGAGACCCATCTGGGCCACGGCCTGAACCCGCCCGTCGTAGACGCTATTAGGCGCGCCGAGGCGAATCTCGGCGGCAATGTTGTTGGCGATGACCGGCGCCTGGTTATGGCAGGAACCACCGGCCTTGCTCACCGGCAGATCGACGGTGTCGCCAATCACGTAGACGTGTTCCAGGCCGTAGACCTGCAAGGTCTCGTGGTGGGTCGGCAGCCAGCCTTCGTTGTTGGGCGCTTGCGACGCTCCGGACTCCAGCACCGCATCGACAGCGCGGATCGGCGGTGTCGCCATCAGGATGTCGAAGGGTTGCTCTTCGCCTTCTTCGGAGTAGGCGATTTTTCGCTCGGGATCGACACGGCTGAGGGTGAAGCCGCGTTGGAAGCGGATGTTCTTCTGCTCGAAAATGCCGGGCAGGATTTCCCCGGTGGGGCGTTGCAGAAACAGGCAGTTACGCAGCAACTGAGCCGTGGTCGGGTAGGTGTAGACGATTTCCACCTGGTCCCGCACGCCCCGACGACGCAGGAAGTCGTCGAGCATCAACGTCGTTTCTACCGGCGCAATGCCGCATTGGTGCGGCACGTTGGGTGTCTGCGGGAAAGACACCGTGATGAAGATCCGGCCTTTTTTTATCGTGCTCAGCCGTTCTGCCAACTGCCGGGCGGGCTGATATTGGTAGAAGTGGTCGCCGGCTTCTTTCAAGCCTTCGATGCGCTCCGGCGCGGGTACGCAACCGGTGGCGATGACCAGAAAGTCATAGCCATAGCGCTTGCCGTTGCGGGTTCTCAGGCATTGTCCGGGGAAATCGAAACCCGTGACCTCTTCGACGTAAAAGCTGATTTCCGGGCGCAACAGTGAGCGTTCCGGGCGCTTGAGTTCTTCTTCAAAGAACTGATTGAACGCCACGTACATGAACGCAGGTTTGTAGTAGTGATCGGGGGAATTGGACAGCAGTGCAATCGAGACTTCGCCGCGCAGGATTTCTGGATACAGCTTGCTGGCCAGTTGATTGGCCAACATGGTTCCACCTACGCCGCCACCGACGATAACTATTCGCTTGCTCATACCTGACCTCCGTGGTCATGGCAGCTTCGCGTACAGCATCCGGAGATAACGGAAGAAAAAAGGGGCTCCTACATCAGGATGGAGAATTAAACACGCTTCCTGACTGTATCTGTGAACACACAAAGCGCCAGTTTGTACCGACCAGCGGTGAGAGGCACGCGACCGCCTTAATCCTGCGGTCGCTGCCTGAACGCGGTTATAGCAGGCTGATCGGATAGCTGACGATCAACCGGTTCTCATCGAACTCGTTGTTGCTGAAGTCACGGCGAATGGTCGAATTGCGCCATTTGAGGTTGAGGTCCTTGAGCGCGCCGCTCTGCACGGTGTAACCCAGTTCGCTTTCGCGGCCCCATTCCTTGCCGTTGGTGATGGTGCCGGTGTGGACGTTGTCGCCGCTGATGTAGCGGTTCATCAGGGTCAGGCCGGGAATGCCGAGGGCGACGAAGTTGTAGTCATGACGTACCTGCCAGGATTTTTCTTTCGCATTGTCATAACTGGCGTTGTAACTGTCGTTGGCCAGGGTGCCGCCGCTGGTGCCGTTGACTCGCATCCAGGCGTTGTCGCCGGTAAGTTTTTGCAGGCCGACATAGAAGGTGTTACCGCCGTATTTGGCCGAGAACAGGCCTGACCAGGTCTTGTTGTCCAGCTCGCCGGCCCGGGCGCTGCCGTCATCCTTGCCGTAGAAGAAACCGAGGTTGGCGCCCAGGGTCCAGTCGCCGATGGGCTGGCTGTGGATCAGATTCACGTATTGCTGGCTGTAGATGTCCTTGAGTTCGGCGTTCCATATACCGATCTGGGTGCGCTTCTCGTTGAAGGCGTATTCGCCGCCCTGGAAGTTGAAACGGTCGGAGGTGAACGCTGGTTTTCCGGTCATCGACATGTCGTTCATGCTGCTGTCGTCACGCGGGCTGTTGGCGCGGAACTGGCCGCCGTAGAGCGTCAGGCCGTTGATTTCCTTCGAGGTGATCTGACCACCACGGAAGGTTTGCGGCAGGGAACGTCCGTCGTCTGAACGCAGGATCGGCAGCACCGGCATCCATTCGCCCACCTTCACTTCGGTCTGCGACAACTTGGCCTTGAACGCCACGTTGGTGCGACCGAAGTTGTCCGCCGGGCGACCGTCGTGATCCAGCGGCAGCAACTGCGTACCGCCCGTGCCCTTACCGCCGTCGAGTTTTACCGAGTACAGCCCCAGCACATCCATGCCGAACCCGACGGTGCCCTGAGTGAACCCGGACTTGGCGTCGAGGATGAAGCTTTGTGTCCACTCTTCTGCCTTGCCCTGAGCTTTGGTCGGGTTGGTGAAGTTGCGATTGATGTAGAAGTTGCGCAGGTTCAGGTTGACCTTGGCACCTTCGACAAAGCCTGACTCCTCGGCCATGGCGGGCAGAGCCGTACTGGCCAGTGCAACGGCGATGAGGCTGGGGAACCAGTATTGCGTAGTGGAAGGTGTCATGTGCTCGGGTCTCTCTAGTTTTTAGGCGTGAAACGGGGTGCTGCCGCAACCTGGGGGTTGCAGACAAAAATTTGAAATCAGGGCAAAAACGAACGGGATCAGCCGGACAGGGCAGGGCGCGGGGGCATGGTGTCGAACCTGTTGTTATTGGTCTTGTGCGACGAATGGTGCGGGGGATGGGCGGGAGGGTTCAATTGGCTAAAGAGGGTTTTGGGCGATTATCGAACATAAGATTGGCTCGGGGGTTTTGAGTCGTTTGTGCTGGCCCTATCGCGAGCAAGCTCGCTCCCACAGTTGATCTCTGTTGGTCATCAATAGGGTGTTCACCCTAGATCCCCTGTGGGAGCGGGCTTGCTCGCGAAGGGGCCAGACCAGACAACCCCCTTTTCCCGCAGACAACAAAAAGCCCACCAAAAGGTGGGCTTCGTGTTCATAGCGCTATCAGAACAACTTCAGCTTCGGCGCTTCTTCTTTCAACGGCTCGTTCTTTGCCGTTTGCTCGTTCCAGCCACCGCCCAGTGCCTTGTACAGATTGACGGCACTGACCAGTTGCGCCAGACGGTCGGTGATCAGTACCTGTTCAGCACTGAACAGCTGACGCTGGGCATCGAGGAAGGTCAGGTTGCTGTCGACACCAATGCGATAGCGACGCTCGGCCAGACGGTAGTAGTCCTGGTTCGCGGTGACGAAATCTCGCTGGGCCTGCAACTGATCGGTGTAGGTCTGGCGGGCGGCCAGGCCATCGGCGACTTCCTGGAAGGCTGTTTGAATGGACTTCTCGTAGTTCGCCACGCCGATGTCTTTCTGGATTTTTGAATAATCCAGGCTGGCGCGCAGGCTGCCGGCGTTGAAGATCGGCAGGTTGATCTGCGGCTGGAACAGCCAGGTGCCCGAACCGCCCTTGAACAGACCGGACAGGTCCGGGCTCAGGGTCCCGGCGTTGGCCGTCAGGCTGATGCTCGGGAAGAACGCCGCCCGTGCCGCGCCGATGTTGGCGTTGGCGGCTTTCAGGTTGTATTCGGCCTGGAGGATGTCTGGACGACGTTGCAGCAAGTCCGATGGCAGACCCGCCGGCACTTCGCTCAGCAGGTCGTCAGCCAATGGCTTGGCCGCTTGCAGATTGGCCGGGACGCCAGTACCGAGCAGCAACACCAGGCTGTTTTCATCCTGGGCGACTTGACGGGTGTACTTGGCCATTTGTGCGCGGGCGTTTTCCACCGAGGTACGCGACTGGGCCAGGTCCAGCGCCGAGGCGACCCCCACTTCGTTGCTGCGGGCGGTGAGCTTGTAGCTCTCCTCGAACGCAGCCAGGGTGTCCTGGGTCAGTTTCAGCAGTTCCTTGTCGGCCTGCCAGGCCAGATAGGCGTTGGCCACACTGGCCACCAGGCTGATCTGGGTACTGCGGCGCGCTTCTTCAGTGGCGAAGTATTTCTGCAGCGCTTCTTCGCTCAGGCTGCGAACCCGACCGAACAGGTCGAGTTCATAAGCGCTGATGCCGACCGTGGCCGAGTAGGAACTGGTGATGCCCGCTTCGCCGGTCTGCGAGGCCCGAGCCGGGACTCGCTGACGGCTGCCGCTGCCGTTGGCCGACACGGCCGGGTACAGATCGGCACGCTGGACGCGGTATTGAGCCGCAAAGGCGTCGATGTTCAGCGCCGCGACACGCAGATCACGGTTGTTTTCCAGAGCGACCTGGATCAGCTGTTGCAGCGCAGGGTCATGGAAAAACTGCTTCCAGCCCTGTTCGGCGGCAGCCTGGGCAGGCGCCTGGGCCGACGAATACGCCGGACCTTGCGGGTACTGGCCCGCCACCGGTGCTTCAGGCTGCTGATAATCGGGAATCAGCGAGCAGCCGCCGAGCACGAAAGCGGCAACAGCCAGGGAGAGTAGCGACTTGCTCATTAGCCAGCCTCTTTAGAAGGTTCAATAGCGTCGTCCTGGTCAGCGGTTTTGCGCTGCCCCATGGCCGACACGGTGACGAAAAACAGTGGGACCCAGAAGATCGCCAGGATCGTGGCCGTGAGCATACCGCCAATCACCCCGGTACCGATCGCATGTTGGCTACCCGAACCTGCACCCGTGGAAATTGCCAGTGGTACCACACCGAGGACGAAAGCGAGCGACGTCATGATGATCGGTCGCAAACGCATCCGGCAGGCTTCGACTGCGGCATCGCGCAGGCTACGCCCTTGTTCATGCAGTTCCTTGGCGAATTCGACGATCAAAATGGCGTTTTTCGCCGCCAGACCAATGGTCGTCAACAGGCCCACCTGGAAATACACATCATTGGACAGACCGCGCAGGCTGGTCGCCATCAGTGCACCGATGATCCCCAGCGGTACCACCAACATCACCGCGATCGGGATCGACCAGCTTTCGTACAGCGCCGCCAGACACAGGAACACCATCAGCAGCGACAGGGCGTACAACGCTGGCGCTTGCGAACCGGACAACCGTTCCTCGTATGACAGGCCGGTCCAGGAAATACCGACACCGGCCGGCAGTTTCTTGGCCAGGGCTTCGACTTCGAGCATGGCTTCACCGGTGGAATAACCCGGCGCCGGGGCACCGAGGATTTCCATCGCTTCGACGCCGTTGTAACGCGACAGCTTCGGTGCGCCGTAAATCCACTCACCCTTGGCGAAGGCCGAGAACGGAACCATGGTGCCGGCGCTGTTGCGCACATACCATTTCTTGACGTCTTCAGGACTCATGCGCGCGCCCGGCTGGCCTTGCACGTACACCTTCTTCACCCGACCGCGGTCGATGAAGTCGTTGACGTAGCTACTGCCCAAGGCAATCGACAGGGTGTTGTTGATGTCGGTGAGGGTGATGCCCAGGGCACTGGCCTTCTCGTCATCGATTTCCAGCTGGTATTGCGGTTCGTCGTTCAGACCGTTCGGGCGGACTTGCGACAGCACCTTGCTCTGCGCCGCCATGCCGAGGAACTGGTTGCGTGCAGCCATTAGTGCGTCGTGACCGATACCGGCACGGTCTTGCAGGAACACGTCGAAACCGGTGGCGTTACCGAGCTCCAGCACCGCCGGAGGTGCGAACGCAAACACCATGGCGTCACGGAAGGTGAAGAAATGCTGTTGGGCACGGGCCGCGACTTTGAACACGCTGTTTTCGGCGTTACGTTCGTCCCACGGTTTGAGCATGATGAACGCCATACCCGAGCTCTGGCCACGGCCGGCGAAGTTGAAGCCGGTCACGGTAAACACCGAGGCCACCGCGTCGCCTTCACCACCGTCCGCGCTCGGACGCAGCAGGAATTCACGCATTTCATCCACGACCACTTGCGTGCGCTGGGCACTGGAACCGGCCGGGGTTTGCACCTGGGCAAACAATACGCCCTGGTCTTCTTCCGGCAGGAACGCCGTTGGGATGCGGGTGAACAGCCAGATCATGCCGACCAGGATGACGAGGTAAGCCAGCAAGTACGGGGCCTTGTTCGCGAGCATGTTGCCCACGCCACGCTCGTAGCTTTTGACGCCACGGTCGAAATTGCGGTTGAACCAGCCGAAGAAGCCGCGTTTCGGCACACCGTGCTCGCCTTTCGGAATCGCCTTGAGCATGGTCGCGCAGAGCGCCGGGGTGAAGATCAGCGCGACCAGTACCGACAGGGCCATGGCCGAGACGATGGTGATCGAGAACTGCTTGTAGATCACACCGGTGGAACCGCTGAAGAACGCCATCGGCAGCAGTACCGCCGACAGCACCAGGGCGATACCGACCAGTGCACCCTGGATCTGCCCCATGGATTTCTTGGTGGCCTCCTTGGGTGACAGGCCTTCTTCGCTCATGACCCGTTCGACGTTTTCCACCACGACGATGGCGTCGTCCACCAGCAAACCGATGGCCAGCACCATACCGAACATGGTCAGGGTGTTGATGCTGAAGCCAAACGCCGCGAGGATCCCGAAGGTACCCAGCAATACGACTGGCACGGTCATCGTGGTGATGACGGTGGCGCGGAAGTTTTGCAGGAACAGGAACATCACCAGGAACACCAGCACGATCGCTTCGACCAGGGTTTCAACCACACCCTTGATCGACTCGGTCACCACCGGCGTGGTGTCGTACGGGAACACCACTTCCATCCCTTGCGGGAAGAACGGCTTGAGGGATTCGATGGTCTTGCGCAGCGCTTTGGCAGTGTCGAGGGCGTTGGCGCCGTTGGCCAGTTTCACTGCCAGACCGGAGGCCGGGCTGCCGTTGAACTGGGCGCTGATCGAGTAGTTTTCACCGCCCAGAGCCACGTCGGCCACGTCGCCGACACGCACTTGCGAGCCATCCTTGTTGACCTTCAACAGGATTGCCTTGAACTGCTCAGCCGTTTGCAGACGGGTCTTGCCGATGATTGTCGCGTTCAGTTGCTGACCGGCCACGGCAGGCAAACCGCCGAGTTGACCGGACGACACCTGAACGTTTTGCGCAGCGATGGCGGTTTTCACGTCCACCGGGGTCAGGTTGAAGTTGTTCAACTTGGCCGGGTCGAGCCAGATCCGCATCGCGTACTGCGCACCGAAGACCTGGAAGTCACCGACACCGGCGGTCCGCGAGATCGGGTCCTGCATGTTCGACACGATGTAGTTGGACAGGTCGTCCTTGGTCATGCTGCCGTCGCGCGACACCACGCCGATCACCATCAGGAAGTTTTTCACTGCCTTGGTCACGCGGATACCCTGTTGCTGCACTTCTTGCGGCAGCAGCGGGGTGGCCAGGTTCAGCTTGTTCTGGACCTGAACCTGCGCGGTATCGGAGTTGGTGCCCTGCTCGAAGGTCGCGGTAATGGTCATGCTGCCGTCGGAGTTACTTTCCGACGAGACATAACGCAGGTTATCGATACCGTTGAGCTGTTGCTCGATCACTTGCACCACGGTGTCCTGCACGGTTTGTGCGGACGCGCCCGGGTAGGTCACCGAGATGGCAATGGCCGGAGGCGCAATGCTCGGGTATTGGTTGATCGGGAGTTTGAGGATCGAGAGTGCCCCGACCAGCATGATCACCAGGGCAATTACCCAGGCGAAAATCGGACGGTCGATAAAAAATCTGGACATGGTTTATTCCCCTTTGCCGCTGGAAGCCTTATTAGCTGCCTGTACGGGGGCCGGGTTCTTTGCGCCAACGTTAGTCGCTTCAGTGGCTTTTACTTCAACGCCAGGTTTGACGTATTGCAGCCCTTCGGTGATCAGTCGATCGCCGGCCTTCAGGCCGTCTTCGATCAGCCATTGGTTTCCGACGGTGCGGCTAGCCTTGAGCTGACGCAGTTCGACCTTGTTGTCCGGACCGACGACCAACGCGGTCGGGGTGCCTTTGAGATCACGGGTCACGCCTTGTTGCGGGGCGAGGATCGCCGCGCTGTTCACACCGGCCTGCAACTGGGCGTGTACAAACATGCCTGGCAGCAGGATGTGGTCAGGGTTCGGGAATACCGCACGCAAGGTCACGGAACCGGTGGTCTTGTCTACCGAGACTTCCGAGAACTCGAGTTTGCCTTCCTGTTTGTACTGGCTGCCGTCTTCGAGGGTCAGATTGACCTTGGCCGCGTTGTCGCCGGATTTTTGCAGACGACCGCTTTCCAGTTCGCGGCGCAGTTCCAGCAACTCAACGGAAGACTGGGTGACGTCGACGTAGATCGGGTCGAGTTGCTGAATCACTGCCATCGCGTCGACCTGACCGCTGGTGACCAGCGCGCCTTCGGTCACGGTCGAGCGGCCGATGCGGCCGGAGAGTGGCGCGTAAACCTTGGTGTAGCGCACATTGATCTGGGCGCTTTGCAGGGAGGCTTCCGATTGCAAGCGATTGGCCAGGGCCGTGTCGTATTCCTGACGGCTCACGGCCTGTTCGTTGACCAACTGCTTGTAGCGGTCGGAGATCGATTTGGTCTGTTGCAGGTTGGCTTCGGCGCTTTTCAGGGTGGCTTCATAAACGGCCGGATCGATCTGATACAGCTGCTGGCCGGCCTTGACGTCGCCGCCTTCCTTGAACAGGCGCTTGAGAATGATGCCGTTAACCTGAGGGCGAACTTCGGCGATGCGGTACGCGCTGGTACGGCCCGGAAGCTCGGAGGTCAGGGTGAAGGCTTGAGGTTGCAGAGTAACGACGCCGACCTGAGGGGGTGGTGCGGCAGGTGCCGCCTCTTCCTTTTTGCATCCGCTGAGCAGCGATGCCAAGGCGAGGGCGGTGACCAGAGCGGTAACAGCTGGCTTGAATTGCATGAAAATCCTCGGGTCAGGCGCGCAAGTTGCGCACTAGAAATGTGGAAAGGTAAAAAATGTGCGCTGAGTGGATAAGTAGCTTGCTAAGGAATATACTTACGTTCATGGTTGTTTGTAAATACCTTGGCTGCGTATCCACACCATTACAAAAGCCGTTCAAGGGTTCGAATTGTAGGCCGGGGACGACGCCCAAGAGCGCTCGCCCCACTTTTATTCAGCGGATGTTCAGGCATCGCTGAAGCATCCTGATTGAGGTTGTACTGCCATGGTCCGTCGTACCAAAGAGGAAGCTCAAGAAACCCGCAGCCAGATTCTGGAAGCGGCAGAAAAAGCCTTTTACGAAAGGGGCGTGGCGCGCACGACACTGGCGGATATCGCTACCCTGGCCGGGGTCACGCGCGGCGCTATCTACTGGCATTTCAGCAACAAGGCGGATTTGGTGCAGGCTATGCTTGATACCCTGCAAGAGCCGCTGAATGAAATGGCCAAGGCCAGCGAAAGCGAAGATGAGCTCGACCCCTTGGGCTGCATGCGCAAGCTGCTGATTCATTTGTTTCATCAAGTTGCCCTGGATCCGAAAACCCGACGCATCAATGAGATTCTGTTTCATAAGTGCGAATTCACCGATGAAATGTGCGACCTGCGCCAGCAGCGTCGAGTGGTCAGCCTTGATTGCAATGTGCGAATCGCCCTGGCGCTGAGTAATGCGGTCAATCGGGGGCAGTTACCGGAAAACCTCGATACGGCCCGCGCAGCCATCAGCCTGCATGCTTACATCGACGGCATCCTGTATCAGTGGCTGTTGGCGCCCGACAGCTTTGAACTGCACATCGACGCCGAGCGTTGGGCCGATACAGGGTTGGACATGCTGCGCTTGAGTCCCAGCCTGCGCAAATGAAACAAAACGCGTAATTGGATCCGGTTGTGTCAAGGTTTGAGGCGAGTAGAGACCTGTCTTTCGCTCGCCTTATCGCAATGGGATGCATTTATATACGGACGTTTGCCAGGTTGATAGGTAGCGAGCTACGTATTTTGTAGGGATTTTGTGTCGGGTGTGTGAATGAATGTTAACAACCCGGGCTACAAGGGCGCCGAGCAGCCGATAAAGGGTATCGCGCTGATCTGCCTGGCTGTTTTGTTGTTCGCCAGTCACGACACGTTGTCCAAGTACCTGTCCGGGTTCTATCCTATCGTGATGGTGGTTTGGGCACGCTACGTGGTGCACACCTTGTTGATGCTGGTGATTTTCGTACCACGCAGTGGTTTCTCGGTGGTAGTGAGCACCAAGCGTCCGGGTTTGCAGTTGTTACGCGCTCTGTGCCTGATCGGCACCAGCCTGTTTTTCACTACCGGCCTGCGTTACATCCCCTTGGCTGAAGCCACCGCCGTCACTTTTCTAGCCCCTTTATTGGTGACCGCGTTGTCCGTACCGTTGCTGCATGAGCGGGTAACCCGCAATCAGTGGCTGGCGGTGCTGGGTGGATTTGTCGGCGTGTTGATCGTCGTGCGGCCCGGCGGTGCGCTGTTCACCCCGGCGATCTTGTTGCCACTGTGCTCGGCCTTGTGTTTTGGCTTCTATCAGTTGCTCACCCGCCTGCTCAGCGGTATCGACAGCCCGACCACCAGCAACTTTCTCACCGGCATTCTCAACAGCCTGATCATGACTGCTCTGTTGCCGTTCTTCTGGAGCACGCCGACGCTGCTGCATGGCCTGTTCATGATTGGCCTGGGCACTTGCGGCATGCTCGGTCACATGTTGCTGACCCAGGCCTTCCGCCATGCGGCACCGGCGATGCTGGCACCCTTCAGTTACGGGCAGATCCTGTTTGCCGGGATATACGGGTATTTGATCTTCGACCATACCCCGGACAGATTTGGCGTGATCGGTATCGCGGTGATTTGCCTCAGCGGTCTTGCAGTCGCCTGGGGACAGCGCAAGCGCTGACAAACTCCTATATTCGAATGGCGTACACCCTGTAGCTGCCGAAGGCTGCGATCTTTTGATCTTCCATATGCAAAAGCCCCGGCTCTTTCGAGTCGGGGCTTTTGCATTTCAAGGATGGACGCTTACAACACCGGGTAGTCGATGTAGCCGACCGCGCCCTTGGAATAAAACAGCTCGGGACGTGGCTCATTCAGCGGCGCATCGGCCTTCAAACGTGCCGGCAGGTCCGGGTTGGCAATGAACGGCACGCCGAAAGCGACTGCATCAGCCTTGCCGCTGGCCAGCCAGGCGTTGGCGCTGTCCTTGGTAAAACGCTCGTTGGCGATGTACGGGCCGCCGAACGCTTCTTTCAATTGTGGGCCCAAGCTGTCGCCATCTTCTTTCTCGCGGGAGCAGATGAACGCGATGCCACGTTTGCCCAGTTCGCGAGCGACGTAAGTGAAGGTCTCGGACAGGTTGTCGTCGCCCATGTCATGGAGATCGGCACGGGGTGACAGGTGCACACCCACGCGGCCTGCGCCCCAGACTTCGATCGCGGCATCGGTCACTTCCAGCAACAGGCGCGCACGATTTTCCACGGAACCGCCGTAGTTGTCGGTGCGCTGGTTGGTGCTGCTTTGCAGGAACTGGTCGAGCAGGTAACCGTTGGCACCGTGGATTTCCACGCCGTCGAAACCGGCCGCCTTGGCGTTCTCCGCACCGACGCGGTAAGCGTCGACAATGTCGGCGATTTCAGCGGTTTCCAGGGCGCGTGGGGTTGGGAAGTCGGCCAGTGGGCGAACCAGGCTGACATGGCCTTTTGGCTGAATGGCGCTTGGTGCGACCGGCGCTTCACCGTCCAGGTACGACCCGTGGGAAATACGACCGACGTGCCACAGTTGCAGGAAAATCTTGCCGCCCGCGCCGTGGATCGCCTTGGTCACGTTAGCCCAGCCACGCACTTGATCGTTGGACCAGATGCCCGGGGTGTCCGGGTAACCGACGCCCATCGGCGTGACCGAAGTGGCCTCGCTGAGGATCAGGCCAGCCGAGGCGCGTTGTACGTAGTACTCGGCCATCAGCGCGTTTGGCACGCGGCCTTCGTCGGCGCGGCAGCGGGTCAGCGGCGCCATGATGATGCGGTTGGCCAACTCAAGGTCGCCCAGTTTGATCGGATCGAAAATAGTCGTCATGAAATAGCTCTCTTGTAGAGATCAGTTGGTAGCAGGGGCCAGTTCGGGATTGCCGCTCTGACGGAAAGTAATCAGGGTTACCAGCAGGGCGAGTACCGCCAGTGCGGCTGCCGCGAGAGGAACGCTGGTCAAGCCAAAACCGTGGGCGATGACGCTGCCACCGACCCAGGCACCCAGTGCATTGCCGATATTGAAAGCGCCGATGTTCAGGGTCGACACCAGGTTCGGTGCGGCCTTGCCGTAGGTCACCACGTTCACTTGCAGGGCGGGCACGGCGGCAAAGCACGCGGTGGCCCAGAGGAACAGGGTGATTTCGGTCGGAATCAGCGCGACGCTGGTCCAGGTCAGTACGGTCGAGATCACGGCCATCGAGATAAAGACGCCGATCAACGTTGCAGCCATGCTTTTGTCAGCCAGCTTGCCGCCGATGATGTTGCCGACCGTCAGGCCCAGGCCGATGAGCATCAGGGTCCAGGTCACGCCTTTGGGCGAGACTCCGGTGACATCGCCGAGCAGCGGGGCGACGTAGGTGAACAGGGTGAATACCGAAGCTGCGAACAACGCGGTCATGCTTAACGACAGCCAGATCCCGGCGCCTTTGAGGGCGCGCAGTTCGGCGCGCATGTCGAGTTTCTCTTCATCGCGCTTGGCCGGCAGGAAGCGGATCAGGCCGATCAACGCGATCACACCAATCACGGTCACCGCCCAGAAGGTCGAACGCCAGCCGGCTTCCTGACCGAGCGCGGTGCCCAGCGGAACGCCGAGCACGTTGGCCAGGGTCAGGCCGGTGAACATCAGGGCCACGGCCGAAGCACGTTTGTTCGCCGGAACCAGACCTGCAGCCACCACCGAGCCAATGCCGAAGAACGCACCGTGGCAGAGGGCGGTGACCACACGGGCAAACATCAGCACGTTGTAGTCGGTGGCCATTGCACAGAGCAGGTTGCCGACGATGAAAATCCCCATCAACGCTACCAGCGCGGCCTTGCGCGGCAATCGTGAGGTGGCCAGTGCCATGAATGGCGCACCGATGGCCACGCCCAGGGCGTAACCGGTCACCAGCCAGCCGGCGCCGGGAATCGACACACCGAGGTCGGCCGCCACATCGGGCAGCAAGCCCATGATGACGAACTCGGTGGTACCGATGGCGAAGGCGCTCAAGGCCAGAATGAGTAGCGAGAGGGGCATTGTTGATTCCTTGTCGGCTTGCTGACGTTAAGGGTCAGAGCTCTTTGCTGAAGGTGCTGAGGAACTCCTGAATGGTTTCCTCATTACGTTTGAAAAAGTGCCACTGGCCGACTTTGCGGCTGCTGATCAGGCCGGCGCGTTGCAGGGTCGCCAGGTGTGCAGACACCGTGGACTGCGACAAACCGCAACGTTGATCGATCTGCCCGGCGCAGACGCCGTGCTCGTTACTGTGGGACTGATCGGGGAATTCGACGGTCGGGTCTTTGAGCCAGTGCAGGATTTCTCGCCGTACTGGGTGAGCCAGGGCTTTTATTATTTCGTCGAGATTAATGGTCATGGTGTTGGGCTCGTGATGAGTAAAACGCTATATCGCGATGAGGCGAACTTTAAATCGTTGATTCGCGATATACAAATATGATTTTGGTCTGACGACCGAGCAATTCGGTATATCGAGTTATAACGATATGTTGAGTGTAACGATACAAAGCCGCAGTGCTAAGCTGCGCCCATGAACTATCTCGCACATCTGCACCTCGGTGGCCAGCGCCCCGGTCAATTGCTCGGCAGTCTTTATGGCGATTTCGTCAAAGGGCGGCTGCAAGGGCAGTTCGATCCGGAGATCGAAACGGCCATCCAGTTGCATCGCAGCATCGATGTCTTTACCGACCGCCATCCGTTGGTGGACATTTCATTGTCACGGTTTTCCCTGACCCGCCGGCGTTACGCCGGGATCGTGCTCGACGTGTTTTTCGACCATTGCCTGGCCCGGGACTGGACGCTTTACTCGGATCAGCCGCTGGAACGATTCACCTCGGATGTGTATCGGGTGCTGTCCGCCGAGGCGCAATTGCCGGAACGGCTGGCGCAGATCGCGCCGCACATGGTGGCCAATGACTGGTTGGGTTCTTATCGGGAATTTGCGGTGCTGGAGCAGGTTCTGCGGGGGATTTCACGGCGGCTGACGCGACCGGAGGAGCTGGCCGCAGCGATGCAGGAGTTGCGGGTATTGTATGAGCCGTTGAGCGAGGACTTTCGGTTGTTTTACCCGCAGCTTCAGGACTTCGCCCAAAACCATCCAGCGACATAACCCCATTGTGGGAGTGAGCCTGCTCGCGATAGCGATTTTACATTCAATGATAATGCTGAATGTCACATCGCTATCGCGAGCAGGCTCACTCCCACAGGGTATGTGTGTTTAAGCCGCGATCGCGGGGCGCAGCGGTTCCGGTTGTGCCTGCGGAATCGCCCCAAACAACGCCTTCTGCACCGCTTGCTGTGCCTCGAACGCCAGTGCCGCACGCTCGCGACCTTCACACGCGATCGGCTTGAGCAGATGAATCTCCACCTCACCCCGATCATGGGCAAACAAACGCATCAAGTGCGAGAGCAAATCATCATCGCCAATGAACGGCGCCAGCGGATCGAGCTTCCCGTCGCGCAGATAACGAATCGCCACCGGCTGCAACTTCACTTCGGAGTCGATCGCCGCAGACAGCAATCGACCGTGGAACGTGCGCAACGAACGGCCATCGGTGGTGGTGCCTTCCGGGAACATCAGCAGCGGATGTTCCTGCTCCAGATGACGGGTCATCTGTTTGCGAATCAACTGGCTGTCGCCCGACCCTCGACGAATGAACAAACTGCCGGCCTTGGCCGCCAGCCAGCCCGCCACCGGCCAGGTGCGCACTTCGGCCTTGGACAGGAACGACAGCGGCGTGAGCATGCCCAGCAGCGGAATGTCGGTCCAGGACACATGGTTGCTGACCCAGAGCATCGGCGCCTTCGGCAATTCACCGTGCAGGGTCACGCGAAAGGGCAGGGCATTGCTCAGGCGCGCCATGAAAAATCGCGACCAGCGCTGGCGACGGACCATCGAATGAGCAATCCCCAGACGTTCGAACAACCCGAACACCCCGGCCATGCTCAAACCCAGCGCCACCACCACCAACACTCGCGCAATCCGCGCGTACACCCGTAACCGACTCATTACACGGCCGCCTTGAAGTGCTTGGCATAACGCGGGCAGAGTTCGTCGCGCTTGAGCAGGATGAATACGTCGGCGACCTGGAAATCTTCGTCCCAGCACGGCTCGCCGCAGATCTTCGCGCCAAGACGCATGTAGGCCTTGAGCAACGGTGGCATTTCGGCGATGACGTTGGACGGAATGTCGAGGCTCGGCAGCGGTTTTTTAGGTTCGGCCCGCAGGTGTTCGGTGCACAGGTAGCGTTCGCGCAGGCGCTGCATGATTGCGTGGGCCTGAATGCCGCCGTCCTGCATCGGGATGCTCGCGCAACCCATCAAATAGCTGTAGCCGCCCTGGTTCAGCACTTCGGCCAGCTCGCCCCAGAGTACGGCGATGGTGCCGCCGTTGCGGTAGGCCGGGTCGACGCAAGTGCGGCCGATTTCCAGGATCGGGCCTTTGAGATGGACCAGGCCATGCAGGCTGAATTCTTCTTCGCTGTAGAACTTGCCCAGGCTGCTGGCGGCCGTGTGGTCGAGCAAACGGGTGGTCGCCACCAGACGCCCGGTGTTCAAGTCACGCACGCCGATGTGGGCGCAGTGAACATCATAGTCATCCATGTCCAGACCCAGCTCCGCGCCTTTCAACTTGGCGTTGAATTCGCCGCTGAACACGTTGAAGCGCAGGGCCTGGGCTTCCTGCAAGGCCTCGGCGCCCACCAGGCGTTCGGCTTGCAGGCGGCGTTCATTGCCGGTGTCGCTGATGCGGGCGATCTGAGTCATTGCGAATCTCCGTACGGGCCGGTCACCCGTCTTGGGTTGCAGCCGATCGACTTTCTTTATGCAGCCGTGTTGTGCAAAGTCAGGCTATGTAGCCCCGGTGTCATCGCCATGAAGCTTTGGTGATGCTTATATGACAGCCCACGAGGAGCCTCTTATGCCCTGGCAAAACCTGCTGCGCCGCTGTGAACGTCTGCCCGCCAACCCGGACTTGGGCGAGGGGTTCGCGACCTTGTTGCACCAGTTGGGCAACGTCACGCCGTTCGAATTGGCGGTGGCCGGCGGGCGTTTGATGTCGACGCCGGGGTTGGCGTTTCTGGTGGGCTATCAGGCGGCGTTGCGCATGCTCTGGCCGAGCGCGCCGCTGAGCCTCGGCGCCTTGTGCGCGACCGAACAGCGCAGCCTGCGGGTGACGGATATGCAGACCCGTCTGCACGATTTGCGTCTGAGCGGGCGCAAGGATTTTGTCACCGCAGGCGATGCCGCCGATTGGCTGCTGATCGCGGCCCGCAGTGAAGCTCCCGACGAAAAACCGCGCCTGAGTCTGGCGGTGGTCTATCCCGATGAGCCCGGCGTGCGTCTGGAGAAGTTACCGGCGATCCCGTTGATGCCAGACATCAGCCATGGCCGGCTGTTTCTCGATAACGCTCAGTGCGAACTGTTGGCGGGGGATGGTTGGGATGCTTACATCAAACCGTTCCGCACCCTTGAAGACATCTATGTGCTGAGCGCCATGACCGCCTGGTTGTACGGCATCGGGCAGGACAGCAATTGGCCGCAAGCCTTGCAACTGCGTTTGCTGGCGCTGCTGGCCGGGTGTGCGGAAGTCAGCCGACAGGCGCCGAATAATCCATCCGGGCATGTGTTGCTCGCTGGCTTGTTTGCGCAGTTCGATGGGCTCAAGGCCGAAGTGGCTCAGGCACTGGCCGATGGTCCTCAGCATTGGGCGGCGATGTGGCAACGCGATCAGGGCGTGATGGATTTGGCGGCGGGTGCGCGGGGCAAGCGGTTGGCCAAGGCTCTAGCGGGATCTTCGCTGGATTGACTGGCCCCTTCGCGAGCAAGCCCGCTCCCACAGGGGGGAATGCATTTCAAATGTGGGAGCGGGCTTGCTCGCGAAGGCGGCCGCATTGATGACACAAATCCCGGAACTGTCATCAACCTGAACTAGGCTCAGCAGGTCCATCCCTCCGAGCCCCTACCATGTTCAAAGGCTTGTCCCTGATTTTCGGGCTGTTGCTCAGCCTCACGGCCCACGCCGAATACTGGCCTGCCGAGCAATGGTCAACCGGCCCGACAGTCACCGGGCCGGCGCTTCAAGCGCTGGAGACTTACGCCTTCCCACCCCGTGATGAGGCCACCCGAAAAGGTATTCGCACTGACGCCTTGCTGGTGATCCGCGACGGTCAATTGATCTACGAACGCTACGCTGGCCCGACCACCGCCGATACCCCGCACCTGACCTGGTCCATCAGCAAAAGCCTGATGGCCACGGTCCTCGGCGTGGCCTATGGCGAAGGTCTGTTCAAGCTCCAGGACCCGGTGCAGAAATTTTATCCACCGCTGGAAAAACACCCGACGATGACCATGGCCGACCTGCTGCACTGGGCCTCGGGGCTGGACTGGCAGGAAGACTATGAATACGCACCGTTGAAATCCTCGGTGGTCGCGATGCTCTACACCCGTGGTCACCCGGACATGGCTGCGTTTACCGCCGATCACGGTGAATACGCCAAGCCCGGTCAGGCATTCCGTTATTCCAGTGGCGACAGCAATCTGTTGTCCGCTACGCTGAAAACCATCGTCGGCCCGAGCCGTTATCCGGACTACCCATGGACTGCTTTGTTCGAGCCTTTGGGGATTCGCCACGCCGTCTGGGAACGCGATGCCACAGGAACATTCGTCGCTTCATCCTATGCCTACCTCACCGCCAGGGATCTGGCCCGCGTCGGTCTGCTGATGGCCCGCGACGGCCGGTGGGGCGAGCGGCAATTGCTGCCCAAAGACTGGGTCGCCTTCAACCGCGAACCGTTCGCCCGCTATCAAGCCAATCAAGACGACGCCGTACCCGGCGGCCATTGGTGGCTTAACCGCGCGGTGGAAGGTACGGCAAAACCCTGGCCCGATGCCCCCGACGACACCTTCGCCGCGCTGGGTCATTGGGGTCAGGCAATGTACGTGATTCCCAGCGAAAACCTGGTGATCGTGCGCTACGGCGATGACCGCGACGGCAGCTACCGGCACAACGATTTGCTCAAGCTCGCGCTCAAGGCCTTTGCCGCGAAGGTGCAGCCATGAAGCGTCGTCGACTGTTCAGTACGCTGTCGTTGATCCTGCTGATCACCTTGCTCGGCTGGATCTGGCAGGAGCGCGTGGCGCTGTGGGCGTTCCCGGACATCATCAGTGGTTACACCGCCAAGGAGTATTGTTCGTGCCGTTACGTGATGAACAACCCGGCCGAGTACTGCCACAGCTACGTGAAGCAGTGGCTGCCGACCAGCGGCTTTACCGATGACGCCGCCAGCAAGCGCATCACCGTCAGCGGCATGGGCCGCAGCAACAGCGCCGAGTGGGTCGGCGAACGCCAGGGCTGCCGCCTGTCGCCATGACTGCGCAGATGCTCTTTGTGGCGAGGGGATTTGCATCGACCTGTAATTCTCAGGTTCCACGTAGTGGAACCACATTCGATTGTCCTCGCGCCGAACTCGCGGTTATCTGGCGGTGAGCGCGACCTGCCTTGATGTGTCGCGAAATCACTGCGAACAAAAAGAACGGGAATACACCCGGCCCGAGGACAATCGTCATGACCCGACATCAGCACATTCTTGCCTGGCTCAACGACGTGGCCAGCGACCTGCACGCCACCCGCCAGGACATCCACGCCCACCCGGAACTCGGCTTCGAGGAAAACCGCACCTCGGCGCTGGTGGCCAAATCCCTCGCAGAGTGGGGTTATGAAGTTCACACAGGGATCGGCAAGACCGGAGTGGTTGGCGTCCTGCGCAATGGCAGCAGTTCACGCAAACTGGGGCTGCGGGCGGACATGGACGCCTTGCCGATCCTCGAGAATACCGGCGCGGCTTACAGCAGTCGGCATCAGGGCTGCATGCACGCCTGCGGTCATGACGGCCACACCACAATGTTGTTGGGTGCTGCGCGCTACCTCGCCGCGACCCGTCAGTTCGACGGCACCCTGACCCTGATTTTCCAGCCAGCCGAAGAGGGGCAGGGCGGCGCCGAAGCGATGCTCGCCGATGGTCTGCTGGAACGTTTTCCCTGCGACGCGCTGTTCGGCATGCACAACATGCCGGGCTTGCCGGCGGGGCATCTGGGCTTCCGTGAAGGGCCGATGATGGCGTCCCAGGATTTGCTCACGGTGGTCATCGAAGGCGTAGGCGGACACGGCTCGATGCCGCATCTGGCAGTGGATCCGCTGGTGGCGGCGGCCAGTGTGGTCATGGCCCTGCAAACCGTGGTCGCGCGCAACATCGATGCGCAGCAGGCCGCCGTGGTGACCGTTGGTGCCTTGCAGGCCGGCGAGGCCGCCAACGTCATTCCGCAACAAGCCATCTTGCGCCTGAGCCTGCGTGCACTGAACGCCGACGTCCGCGAAAAAACCCTCGACCGCGTGTGCGCGATCATTGAATCCCAGGCCCGCAGCTTCGGTTGCAGTTCGACAATCGAACATCGCCCGGCTTACCCGGTACTGGTCAACCACGCCGCCGAGACCGAGTTCGCCCGGCAGGTCGGCGTCGAGCTGCTCGGTGCCGACGCGGTGGACGGCATCACGCCCAAACTGATGGGCAGCGAAGACTTTGCCTGGATGCTGCAACGCTGCCCCGGCGCCTATCTGTTCATCGGCAATGGCGTTTCGCGGCCGATGGTCCACAACCCCGCTTACGACTTCAACGACGACATTCTGCTGACCGGCGCGGCGTATTGGGGCGCGCTGACCGAGAGCTGGCTGAAGCCCGCCTGACCACCTCACTTTCTACTGTCGCTGGATCGGGCGCGCATCGCCGCGCCCGTTATCGCCCAACAGGTTTCTGGAGAGTTCCCCATGCAGACTTCGAGCACAGGCGTTTCGCGCACCCGGCAGGTGGTCGCCGCCGTTATCGGCAATGCGCTGGAATGGTATGACTTCATCGTTTACGGCTTTCTGGCGAGCATCATCGCCCGGCAATTCTTCCCGTCCGAGGACGAATACGCGTCACTGTTGATGGCCCTGGCGACCTTTGGCGTCGGTTTTTTCATGCGCCCTGTGGGCGGCATTCTGTTGGGCATGTATTCCGACCGCAAAGGCCGCAAGGCCGCGATGCAGATGATCATTCGTCTGATGACGGTGTCCATCGCGCTGATCGCGTTCGCGCCCAATTACGCTGCCATCGGCATGGGCGCGCCGTTGTTGATCGTGGTCGCGCGGATGCTCCAGGGCTTTGCCACGGGCGGCGAATACGCCAGCGCCACGGCGTTTCTGGTGGAAAGTGCCCCCGCGCACAAAAAGGGTTTGTACGGTTCCTGGCAATTGGTCGGGCAATGCCTGGCGGTGTTTTCCGGAGCGGGGATGGTGGCGTTGTTCACTCATCTGCTTTCCCCCGAGGCGCTGGATAGCTGGGGCTGGCGGATTCCGTTCATGATCGGTTTGTTGATCGGCCCGGTCGGGCTGTGGATTCGCAAGCACATGGAAGAGCCGGAAGAGTTTCTGGAGGCACGCAAACAGGCCAAAGGCGTGAGCCCGAGCTTGCTGCAAGTGATCCGCGAACATCGGCGCAGCATTCTGGTGTCGATGGGCCTGGCGTGCGGCGCGACAGTGTCGTTTTACGTGGTGCTGGTGAACATGCCGACCTTCGCCCATAAAAACCTCGGTCTGCCGCTGGACCAGGTACTGCTGGTGCAGATGCTCGCCGTTGCCGTGATGACCGTGATCATTCCACTGTCCGGCGCGCTGTCGGACCGTCTCGGGCGGCGCCCGGTTTTGATGGCGTTCACGTTGGCGTTTTTCGTGATGGTGTATCCGCTGTACGTATGGGTCGCGGCGGCACCATCGGTGGAACGTTTGCTGGTGATGCAACTGTTGCTGTGCAGCGCCATCGGCGGGTTCTTCGGCCCGGCCCCGACTGCGCTGGCTGAACAGTTTCCGATCGAAGTGCGCTCTACCGGGGTGTCGGTGGCGTACAACGTTGCAGTCATGGTCTTCGGCGGTTTCGCGCCGTTGATTGTCACCTGGCTCAGCAAGGCGCTGGCGACCCCCGTGGCGCCGGCCTTCTATGTCCTGTTCGCTTGCGTGCTGACGCTGATGGGCACTTACTGCATGCACGAAGCGCCACGCGCTAAAAAATCCGAAGCCCTTAATCTTGAGGTGAAGCCTTGAGCATCAATCCGATTGTTGAAATGGACGCCGATGCGTTGTCTCGGGCGATTCACGCCCGCCAGGTTTCCTGCCGCGAAGTGATGCAGGCGTATCTGGCGCAGATCGAACGCTTCAATCCGCAGGTTAACGCGCTGGTCTCGCTACGCCCGGCCGAGGCGTTGCTGGCGGAGGCCGACGCCTGCGACCGGCAGTTGGATCAGGGCCAGTCCCGCGGCTGGATGCACGGCATGCCGCAAGCCATCAAGGACCTGGCGGCGACTGCCGGTTTGCGCACGACCATGGGCTCACCGCTGTTTGCCGAGCAGATCCCGCAACACGACGCGATCAGCGTGGCGCGGGTTCGCGACTGTGGGGCAATCATCATCGGCAAGACCAACGTCCCGGAATTCGGTCTCGGCTCGCAGACTTACAACAGCGTGTTCGGTACCACCACCAACGCCTACGACCCGACGTTGGTCGCCGGCGGCAGCAGCGGCGGGGCGGCGGTGGCGCTGGCGTTGCGCATGCTGCCGGTGGCCGACGGCAGCGACATGATGGGCTCGCTGCGCAACCCGGCGGCGTTCAACAACGTGTTCGGTTTTCGTCCCTCGCAAGGCCGCGTGCCTCACGGGCCCGCGCCGGACGTGTTCGTCCAGCAACTGGCCACCGAAGGGCCGATGGGCCGCAGCGTGACCGATGTCGCCCGTTTGCTCGGCACCCAGGCCGGTTATGACCCGCGCGTGCCGCTGTCGCTCACGCAGAGTCCGGCTATTTTTGCCGACACGCTGGTGCAGGATTTCAGTGATGTAAGGCTGGGTTGGCTGGGGGACTACAACGGCTATCTGCCAATGGAAGATGGCGTGTTGAGCCTGTGCGAATCGGCCCTTGAGGATTTCGAGGCACTGGGTTGCCGCGTCCAGGCCTGCCAGCCGGACTTTTCCATGGAGCGCCTGTGGCAAACCTGGCTGGTGCACCGACACTGGCTGGTGCAGGGCAGCCTCGGCGCGTTGTATGCCGACCCGCAAAAACGCGACCTGCTCAAACCCGAAGCACAATGGGAAATCGAGGGAGGTCTGCGCCTGACGGCGGCGGATGTTTACCAGGCGTCGGTCAGTCGCAGCGATTGGTATCGGGCCTTGAGCGAGTTGTTCGAACGTTACGATTTTCTGCTGTTGCCCACCGCCCAAGTGTTCCCTTTCGATGCACAAACCCCTTGGCCACGCATCGTTGGCGGGCAGAGCATGGACACTTATCACCGCTGGATGGAGGTGGTGATCGGGCCGACCCTGGCCGGTTTGCCGAGCATGAATGTGCCGGTAGGGTTCAGCCCGGGCGGGCTGCCCACGGGCCTGCAAATCATCGGCCCGGCCCAGGCCGATCGGGCGGTGCTGCAACTGGCTTACGCCCATGAGCAACTGACGCAAAGGGTTAAGCGCCGGCCACCGGGTTGTCTGCAAGACGCCTGAGCTCGAAGAGCGGGCCCGCATCTTGCTGCAAAAAGCGATCATCCATCCGGGCTATTCCATCCGGGCTTAGGGAGGTCAAAACCATGGACAGGAAGGCAGAAACCGGCAGCGTGCGTTCCGTTGAACGGGCGCTGGCCATCGTCGAACTGCTGGGCGAACATCAGGCGCTGGGTCTGGAGGAGTTGCACTACCTGACGACCCTGCCCAAGGCCACGGTGTCGCGGATGTTGCAGACCTTGCAAGAGCAGGGCTGGATTTATCGCGGTTTAAGCGACCGGCGCTATCGGCTGTGCGCCAAGCGTCTGTTCGGCGACAGTCAGCAGCGTTTCAAACGGCGACTGGTGGAAAGCGCCGCGCCGCTGTTGCTGGAGTTGAGCGAGCGCACCGGGCTGGTGGCGGACCTGTCGAGCTTCGATGGCGAGCGGGTGGAAGTCATGGAAAGCGCGATCCCTACGGTGCTGCGCAAACGCTACCCGAACAACTGCCAGATCGTCGGCCAGCACGCCAGCCTGTTTCATTCGGCCATGGGTCGGGCATGTCTGGGTGAACTGGATACTCAAGAAGTGGAACGCTTGGCCAGTCGTGAACGGCTGACGGATGAGAGCCTCTTCAGCGCCAGCGAGCAGGCGTTGCATCAGGGCTTCGGCCAGCGCACCGAAGGTTACTGGGAATACCCGGTGCGCCTGCCGTTTCTGATTCGAGCGGTGGCCTTGCCGCTCCATGCCGACGGCCGACTGGTCGGCAGCATGGCGCTGCACTGGCCGATGGATCAGGCACCGGTGGAACGGGTGCTGAGCCTGCACCTGAGCAGCCTGGCCGCCACCATCGGCGATGTGCAGCACGCGTTGGCGTGACTCATAAAAGATCGCAGCCTGCGGCAGCTCCTACAGGATCGGGCTCCATTCGTGGGGGCGCGATTGCATGGCCGCAATGCAATCCCATGTAGGAGCTGCCGCAGGCTGCGATCTTTTGATCTTCGCGGTTTGCAATGCGCTCACGGGCGGTTAAGGTTCGTGCAGGTTTATCTGCCCCATGAGTCTCTATGTTCAACCGCTTCCTCTGCAAAACCCTCGCCTTCCTGCTGCTGGCCGGTGCCACCGTGTCGGCCCACGCCGATTGGTATCTGGATGGCGAGTCCTCGCGGCTGTCGTTCATCAGCACAAAAAACACCCATATCTCCGAAGTGCAGCGCTTTCTGGTGCTGCACGGCAAGGTCGATCCCAAGGGGTTGGCGCAGGTTGAAATCGAGGTGGACTCGGTCAACAGCGGTATTCCGTTGCGCGATGAACGCATGCGCAAGGATCTGTTTGAAATCCAGACTTTCCCCGAAGCGCTGATCACTGCGCAGATTGATCTGCGGCCGATCAACGACCTCGCACCCGGCGCGCAACTTGAATTGCGCCTGCCGCTGACGGTCAACCTCCATGGCAAACAACACGAATACAACGCCGAACTGCTGGCCACCCGTCTCGATGACCGGCGCTTCCAGGTGGTGACCCTCGAACCGCTGATAATCAACGCGGCGGATTTCGACCTGGTCCCCGGCCTGGAAAGTTTGCGCAAGGTCGCCGGTTTGTCGGCCATCAGTTTGTCGGTGCCGGTGAGTGCGGTACTGATTTTCACGGCGCGCTGACATGGCCGGCGCGATTTTCCCCTGGCGTGAAGGCAACCGTTTTGAACTGTTGATCGACGGTCCGCAGTTTTTTCCACGGATGTTGGTGGCGATTGCCCGCGCCGAAGAGCAGGTCGAGCTGGAGTTGTACCTGGTGGAGGCGGGCGCCTGTGCCGAGGCGATGGTTCAGGCGTTGGTCCAGGCCGCCGAACGTGGCGTGCGCGTACGCTGCCTGTTCGATGATTACGGCAGCCTCGCGTTCACCCTGAATTTGCGTCAGCGTTTGATGGCGGCGGGCGTGGAGCTGCGTTTCTACAATCGCCTGAGCTGGCGGCGCTGGGTGGGCAACTTCTACCGCGATCACCGCAAGCTGTTGCTGGTCGATCAGAGCATGGCCGTGGTGGGCGGCACCGGGGTGACCGACGAATTCTGGACGCCGGGCGAAGACACCAGCGAATGGCACGAAGTGATGGTGGAAATCACCGGCCCCTTGGTTATCGATTGGCAGTTGCTGTTCGACCGCCAATGGATCGCCAACCGGCATCGGCGCGCCTGGAAGCCGGCTTCGCATTTTGGCTTGCCGCGTCTGCCACGCGTGCCGTCCATGGGCGAGGGCATGGGCCGGGTTGCCTATGCCGACGCCCGCCAGCACCGGGACATCCTGCAATCGCTGATTCGCGCGCTGAACAGCGGCCAGCGACGGATCTGGCTGGCGACGCCGTATTTCCTGCCGACCTGGAAAGTCCGTCGCTCACTGCGCCGGGCGGCCGCCCGCGGTGTCGATGTGCGCCTGCTGTTGACCGGGCCACGCACCGATCACCCGTCGGTGCGCTACGCCGGGCATCGCTACTACCCGCGATTGCTCAAGGCCGGGGTGAAGATCTTCGAATACCAGCCGTGTTTCCTGCACCTGAAAATGGTCCTGATCGACGACTGGGTGAGCATCGGCTCGTGCAATTTCGATCACTGGAATCTGCGTTTCAACCTGGAAGCCAACCTTGAAGCGCTGGACGCTGGGCTGACGCAGGCGGTGGCGGCGAGTTTCGAGAGGGACTTTGCGCAGAGCCAGGAAGTCAGCCTGGAGGCATGGCAACGCCGGCCGCTGTGGCGGCGGGTGAAGCAAAGGATTTGGGGATGGGTGGATCGGCTGGTGGTGAATCTGCTGGATCGACGGGGATAGTCGTCGTCCAGATCGTTCCCTCGCTCTGCGTGGGAATGCCTCTAGGGACGCACCGCGTCCAGTGACGCGGAGCGTCACGGGCTGCATTCCCACGCGGAGCGTGGGAACGATCAGTGCGCCGGGATTACAGCAGCTCAAAGCTCTGCTGCGTCACGTCCTGGGAATCCAGGCCGATCTGCACGTTGAACTTGCCCGGCTCGGCAGCGAACTTGAGCTGGGCGTTGAAGAACTTCAGGTCATCCTCGGTGATGGTGAAGTGCACGACTTTCTGTTCGCCGGCCTTGAGCATGACTTTCTGGAAGTTCTTCAGTTCCTTGATCGGGCGGATCATCGAGCCGGTCACGTCCTGGATGTACAACTGCACCACGGTTTCGCCGTCACGCTTGCCGGTGTTTTTCACCATGACGCTGGCGTCGAGCTTGCCGGTTTTGTTCAGTGTGGTCGACGACAGCGCCATGTCGCTCAGGCTGAAATCGGTGTAGCTCAGGCCGAAACCAAACGGGAACAGGGGCCCGGTAGTGTCATCGAAATACTGCGAGGTGTAGTTGCCCGGTTTGCCCGGCGTGAACGGCCGGCCAATGCTCAGGTGGTTGTAGTAGGTCGGAATCTGACCCACCGAGCGCGGGAAGGTGATCGGCAATTTGCCCGACGGGTTGTAGTCGCCGAATAGCACGTCGGCGATGGCGTTGCCGCCTTCGGTGCCGCTGAACCAGGTTTCCAGAATCGCGTCAGCCTGTTCCTTCTCTTCGAGAATCGACAGCGGACGGCCGTTCATCAACACCAGCACCAGCGGTTTGCCGGTGGCCTTCAGGGCCTTGATCAAATCGCGCTGGTTGGCCGGGATGTTCAGGTCGGTGCGGCTCGACGATTCGTGGGACATGCCACGGGACTCGCCCACCGCTGCCACCACCACATCGGCATCCTTGGCGGCTTTCACCGCTTCATCGATCAGCACTTGGGCCGAACGCGGATCGTCCACCACTTCCGGTGCGTCGAAGTTGAGGAAGTTCAGGTAATCCAGGACCTTCTTGTCGCTGGTGATGTTGGCGCCGCGGGCGTAGATCAGCGTCGATTGCGCGCCCAGTGCGCTGGTCATGCCGTCGAACAGGGTCACCGACTGCGAGGGTTTGCCGGCGGCGGCCCAGCTGCCCATCATGTCGATCGGTGCCTTGGCCAGCGGGCCGACCAGGGCAATTTTTGCAGTTTTCTTCAACGGCAGGGTTTCGCCCTGGTTCTTCAGCAACACCATGCTGCGGCGCGCGACGTCACGGGCCTCGGTGCGGTGCAGGCGGCTTTCGGCATACGTGTCGGCCGGATCATCCTCAACCTTGCCGATGCGCAGGTACGGGTCCTTGAACAGGCCCATGTCGTACTTGGCGGCGAGCACTTCACGCACGGCGTTGTCGATGTCGCTTTGCTGGATCTCGCCCGCCTTCAACAGCCCCGGCAGCTCTTTGCCGTAGAGGGTGTCGTTCATGCTCATGTCGATGCCGGCCTTGATCGCCAGCTTCGCGGCTTCACGACCGTCACGGGCAACGCCGTGTTTGATCAGCTCGAAAATCGCCCCGTGGTCGCTGACGGCCAGGCCTTTGAAGCCCCATTGTTTGCGCAACAGGTCGTTCATCAGCCAAGTGTTGGCGGTGGCCGGCACGCCGTTGATCGAGTTCAGCGCGACCATCACCCCGCCAGCACCGGCGTCGATTGCCGCACGGTACGGTGGCAGGTAGTCCTGGAACATCTTGACCGGGCTCATGTCGACGACGTTGTAGTCGCGGCCACCCTCGACCGCGCCGTACAGGGCAAAGTGCTTGACGCTGGCCATGATGCTGTCGGCCGCGTTCGCGCCCGTGCCCTGGAAGGCTTTGACCATCACGCCGGCGATGCGCGACACCAGGTACGTGTCTTCACCGAAGCCTTCGGAAGTCCGGCCCCAACGCGGATCGCGGGAGATGTCGACCATCGGCGCGAAGGTGATGTCGAGGCTGTCCGCTGCGGCTTCCTTGGCGGCGATGCGCCCGGACCGGCCGATGGCGTCCATGTCCCAACTCGAGGCCAAGGCGATCGGAATCGGGAAAATGGTGCGGTGGCCGTGGATCACGTCATAGGCGAAGAACATCGGGATCTTCAGCCGGCTGCGCATGGCCGCGTCCTGCATCGGACGGTTTTCCGGGCGGGTGATCGAGTTGAACGTGCCACCGATGTTGCCGGCTGCGATTTCCTTGCGGATCAGCTCCCGAGGCATTTCCGGGCCGATGCTGATCAGGCGCAACTGGCCGATTTTTTCATCGAGGGTCATTTGCTTCATCAGGTTGCTGATGAACGCGTCCTTGTTTTCCAGAGGTGTGGGCGTCGTGGCGGCCAATACGTTATGACTGGCCAGGCTGACGAACAGGCCCAGCAAACACAGCTTCTTCATGAATAGTTTTCTCAAAAGCCTAAACGGCAGTGAATACGCGCCGGTCAGCCAAAATTTAGGGAGCGACTATTGTTGTTCAGGTAAATGCAGCACACTTCTGCGTGTTTTCGCGCTGGGGCATCTTTTAGCCCATTGGCTCGATGCAATCCAGTAGCGGCGGCAGATTATGCCCCAAGAGCCGGGTTCAAAGTTCGAAGGTTGTTTTTCAACGGAATGTGCAAGGGAGCATCAACCAGATGAATGTACGACACCACTATCGATCGAGCCTGCAGGTTGCAGCCTTGATGTTGCTGACCACACTGCTGGCCGGCTGCGGCATCAACACGATCCCGACCCTCGACGAACAGGCCAAGGCCGCCTGGGGCCAGGTGCAGAACCAGTACCAGCGCCGTGCCGACCTGATTCCCAACCTGGTGGAAACCGTCAAGGGCTACGCCAAGCACGAAGAAGAAACCCTGACCGCCGTGATTGAAGCCCGGGCCAAGGCCACTTCGATCCAGGTCGATGCCAAGACCCTGGATAACCCGGAAAAACTCAAACAGTTCCAGCAGGCCCAGGATCAGCTGACCGGTGCCTTGAGCCGTTTGATGGTGGTGTCCGAGCGTTACCCGGACCTCAAGGCCAACCAGAACTTCCTGGCGTTGCAATCGCAACTTGAAGGCACCGAGAACCGCATTGCCGTGGCGCGTCGGGACTTCATCCTCGCCGTGCAGAAATACAATACGGAAATCCGTACATTCCCCGGTCGCCTGTGGCACAGCGTGATGTACAGCGATTTGCCGATCCGCGAAACCTTCGAGGCCACCAGCCCCGATGCGGAAAAAGCGCCTCAAGTGAAGTTCCAGTAAGCGCCGCAAGGGGCTTGAAGCGTCACCAAGGATGAGGTTGCCAATGCGCGTGTTGAAAGTTGGCCTGGTGCTGTTGCTCTGGGTATTTGCCCTGACGGCCCAGGCTGCGTTGAAGTTTCCGGAACTGACCGGGCGGGTGGTTGATAACGCCCAGATGATCGAGCCTGCGGTGCGTGAGCAACTGACGCAACAGCTTCAGGCTCATGAAAAATCCACCGGCGAGCAGCTGGTGGTGGTCACGTTGCCGGATTTACAGGGCACCGACATTGCGGACTTCGGTTATCAACTGGGGCGCTACTGGGGCATCGGCCAGAAGGACAAGAACAACGGCGCGCTGCTGATCGTTGCGCGTGACGATCGCAAGCTGCGGATTGAAGTCGGTTATGGCCTGGAAGATCGGCTGACCGATGCGCAGAGCTCGGTGATCATCAATCAGGTGATCACCCCGGCTTTCAAGACCGGTAACTTCAGCAAGGGCATCAGCGACGGGGTCGCGGCGATGCTCGTGGTGCTGGGTGGCAATCCGCTGGATGAGCCTTCCACGGTGTATGACTCCGGCGGCAATCAGGAAAGCGACTTTGTCTCACGGCATCCGGGGATCTTCGTGTTTCTGGTGATGCTGTTCATCCTGACGATGTTTGTCTGCCAGATGCTCGGGATCCTGCCCAGCGGCGGTGGGCGAGGCGGTTCGAGCGGCGGGTTCGGCGGTGGAGGTTTTGGTGGTGGCGGTGGAGGCGGGGGCTTCAGCGGCGGCGGGGGCAGTTTCGGGGGAGGCGGTTCCTCGGGCGGCTGGTGATCACACAACAATAGCGAGTGGGCATTCTTAGACATGGCATTACTGACCGAACACGAACAACGCAAAGTTGCCGAGGCGATTGCCCGGGTCGAGCGCGACACCGACGCCGAACTGGTGACCGTGCTCGCGGCCCGCGCCGACGACTACGCGTACATCCCGCTGCTCTGGGCCAGCCTGCTGGCGCTGGTGGTGCCGGGTGTCGTGCATTACCTGACCGGCTGGCTGACCCTGCACAGCTTGCTGATGGTGCAATGGATCACGTTCATCGTGCTGTGCCTGGTGTTCCGTATTCCGAAAATCACCACGCACCTGATCCCGCGCTCGGTGCGTCATTGGCGCGCCTCGAACCTGGCGCGCCGGCAGTTTCTGGAGCAGAACCTGCACCACACAGTGGGCAGCACCGGGATGCTGATTTTTGTCTGCGAGGCTGAACGCTATGTGGAAATTCTGGTGGATGAAGGGATTTCCAAGCGGCTGGACAACAAGAACTGGGATGGGATTGTTGCGGCGTTTACTGAGCAGGTGAAGCAAGGGCAGACGTTGCAGGGGTTTGTGACGTGTGTGGAGGCGTGCGGCGAGTTGCTCAAGGTGCATGTGCCGGTGACGCATGTGAGGAATGAGTTGCCGAATCGGTTGGTGGTGTTGGGCTAAAAGCCCCCCTCACCCTAACCCTCCCGAAACGTCGGACCGCCCCGAGAGGCGAGGGGACTGACCGATGTGTTCTCTAGATATTTTTCGACCGGGGAAATCGAGTCGAACTCAGGTTTGAAAAGCTTGAAGATCGGCTCCCTTTCCCCCTCTCCCCATTTGGGAGAGGGCTGGGGTGAGGGGTGGTTTTCAAACCGTTCGGTAAATAACTGCGTGTCCCCAACCCCCATCCCCCCTAAAATACCCGCCATTCCCCGATCCGCACCGCCCGAGGCCGTTTTTCCCATGTCTGTCACCGCCACTCCCGCCAGCCTCGCGCCGGATCATCACGCCCAGTTCATTGACCTGCTGCAATCCAGTCTTGACCAGAACGCCTTCATCAAACTGGTGCTGGCCAAGTACGTCGGCACTGAAGTGGACTTGCAGCGGCTGATCATCAAGCAACTAACGGTCAAGGATCAGCCCTGCCTGTCCTTCGTCTACCGCTACAAAACCCGCGACATCACCAAGAATTTGCCAATTGCCGAGGGCGTAGCGACCATCGCTGCACTCTTGCCGGCATCGTTCAAAAATGCGCATTTGCTGTCGCTGACGGATGAAGCTCAGCTGGAATACAGCAAAAAGGGCAAGTCTTCACTGTTCAAGAGCAAACCTCAGCAATTGCGTGAAGTGCCGTCCGCCGAGCACAACCGCGAGAAGAACCGCTTCCTCGACCTGAGCCGGCCGTTCCTCGCCGACCTCGGCGTGACGAACAAGCAACACGAGCTGATCCCGGCGATGTCGCGTAAGTGGAAGCAGATCAACAAGTTCATCGAGGTCTTCAGCCATGCACTGACCACCTCACCGCTGGCGCTGGACAAACCTGTTCAGGTGGCGGATTTCGGTTCGGGCAAGGGTTACCTGACGTTCGCGATCCATGACTATCTGCGTAACACCTTGAAGGCCGAAGGCGTGGTCACCGGTGTCGAGCTGCGCGAAGAGATGGTGGATTTGTGCAATGCCGCGGCCGCAAAGCTCGAGCATCCGGGGCTGGTGTTCAAGTGCGGTGATGTGCGCAGCGTCGCGCCGAGCGAGCTGGACGTGATGATCGCGCTGCATGCCTGCGACATCGCCACCGACTACGCGATCCACACCGGCATTCGTTCCGGCGCCTCGATCATCATGTGCTCGCCGTGCTGCCACAAGCAGATCCGCCTGCAGATCCAGAGCCCGGCGCTGCTCAAGCCGATGCTGCAATACGGTCTGCATTTGGGCCAGCAAGCGGAAATGGTCACCGACAGTTTGCGTGCGTTGTTCCTGGAAGCCTGTGGTTATGAGACCAAAGTGTTCGAGTTCATTTCACTGGACCACACCAACAAGAACAAGATGATCCTGGCGGTCAAACGTGCCGAGCCGATTGATCCGGCCCAGCTGTTGGTGAAGATTCAGGAACTGAAGGATTTCTACCACATCAGCGAACATTGCCTGGAAACCCTGCTGCGGGCCGATGGTTACCTCTGACCCCTGTGGGAGCGGGCTTGCTCGCGAAGGGGCCGTTAGATCCAGCATCTACGTTGGCTGTTAGTCCGCTTTCGCGAGCAAGCCCGCTCCCACACTTGGTTTGATGGCGGTCTTGCGTCCCAGCATCACGGTCACGATCACCCCGGCGGCAAACAGCCAGGTGATCGGCTCGATGTGTTCGCCGAAGAACAGCGCCGAAAAAGCGATGGTGAAGAAGATCTGCAACAGTTGGATCTGACTGACCCGGGCGATGCCGCCCATCGCCAGCCCGGCGTACCAGGCGAAGAAACCGATGAACTGCGAAAACAGCGAGACGTAACCGAAGGCCCACCAGGTCTTGGCCGAAATCTCGCCCTGATGTTGCAGCGCCAGGTACACCACCGGCCCGATCAGCAGCGGCGTCGACAGCACCAACGCCCAGCAAATCACCTGCCAACCGCCCATCTCCTTGGCCAATCGGCCGCCCTCGGCGTACCCCAAACCGCCCACGGCAATCGCGCCGAGCATCAGCAAATCACCGGCCTGAATGCTGCCGGCCCCGCTGATCAGCGCATAACCCAACACCAGCGCGCTACCTAGCGCGGCACAGGCCCAGAAGGCTTTTGACGGTCGTTCGTGGGACAACCACGCGGCGTACAGCGCCACGCACAACGGCTGTAATCCATTGACCAGTGCGCCGTGAGACGCCGGCAAGGTTTGCATCGCCCAGGCGGACAACACCGGGAAGCCGAGGATCACCCCGGCAATCACCAAGGTCAGGCCTTTGACCTGTTTCCAGGTCGGCCACTTTTCCCGGCGCCACAGCAACAACATCGCCGCCGGAACCGCCGCGAACAGCGCACGGCCCAAGCCGTTGAGCAGCGGATGGAGTTCCTGCATGACGATCCGTGTGAAGGGCAGGGTGAGGCTGAAGATCACAACGCCGAGCAGGCCGAGGGCCATGCCGGTGTTTTCGCGCGAGGACATGATGGCAACCAGAATCTAGGGTGGCGGGAAGACCTTCATCTAGCCATAAACCGCGGGGATCGCGCTGTTACAGCTAGGCGCAGAGTTATCCGTACAGTTGCGAGTAATGCTCGCAACGTAGGAGCTGCCGAAGGCTGCGATCTTTTGACTTTGATTTTTAAAGATCAAAGGATCGCAGCCTTCGGCAGCGCCTACAGGTGATTTGCGTAGTAGTCGGGTATTACCTGCCATGCTGATTAAGGACTACCTTGAATACTCCTGCAGGCCCACGTATTTCCCAGAGGAGTCCTCCCCATGGCGGCTAAAAAAATTCTGATGCTGGTCGGCGATTACGTCGAAGACTACGAAGTGATGGTGCCGTTTCAGGCGCTGCTGATGGTTGGCCACACGGTGCACGCCGTTTGCCCGGACAAAACCGCCGGTCAGACCGTACGCACGGCGATCCATGACTTTGAAGGCGACCAGACCTACAGCGAAAAACCCGGTCATCTGTTTGCCCTGAACTTCGACTTTGCCAAGGTCAAGTCCGAGGACTACGACGCCCTGCTGGTGCCGGGCGGTCGTGCGCCGGAGTACCTGCGCCTGAACGAAAAAGTCCTGGAACTGGTGCGCGCGTTTGACAAGGCCGGCAAACCGATTGCCGCTGTGTGTCACGGCGCACAATTGCTGGCGGCCGCGGGGATTCTCGAAGGTCGCGAGTGCAGCGCTTATCCGGCCTGTGCCCCAGAAGTGCGCCTGGCGGGCGGTACGTTCATCGATATCCCGGTGACGGAAGGCCACGTACAAGGCAATCTGGCCACTGCGCCAGCCTGGCCGGCGCACCCGAGCTGGCTCGCCGGTTTCCTCGGGTTGCTGGGCACCAAAATCACGCTGTAACGAGGGACCTTTCCATGTGCGAGCTCTACGTCAAAGCCGATCCGATTCTCTACGAATCGCGCTCCCGCTCGCTGCGCATCTGCGGGGTGGTCACCACCCTGCGGCTGGAGAATCAGTTCTGGGACATCCTCAGCGAAATCGCCGAGGTCGACGGCATGACCACCAACCAGTTGATCGCCAAGCTGTATGAAGAGGTGATGGACTACCGCGGCGAGGTGGTGAATTTCGCCTCGTTTTTGCGGGTCAGTTGTACGCGGTATTTGAGTCAGCGACGGGTGCAGACACCGGAATTATCGGTGGTGCGTGCGGTGGTGAAGTAGGGCAGGTTGGTCTTTACTCTGAAGCGCGAAACCTCTCAATTGCCAAGGAGTAAGAGCATGTCTGGATGGTATGAAGTGAGCAAAAGCAGCAATGGTCAGTTCAAATTTGTACTGAAGGCCGCTAACGCGGAAACCATTCTGACCAGCGAGCTGTACACCACCCGCGCTGCCGCTGACAAAGGCATCGTGTCGGTTCAGAGCAACAGCCCGAAGGATGAACGCTACGAGAGGAAAACCACCAAGGATGGCCATCCTTACTTCAACCTCAAGGCTGGTAACCACGAGATCATCGGTAGCAGCGAGGCTTACACCTCCACTGCCGCGCTGGAGAAAGGCATCGCCAGCGTGAAGGTCAACGGGCCGACCACGGTGATCAAGGACAAGACCCTGCCGGTGCTCTAAACACACCGGCTACCTAATGTGGGAGCGAGCCTGCTCGCGATGAGGCCATAACAGTCAACATAAATGTTGAATGTCAGACCGCTATCGCGAGCAGGCTCGCTCCCACAGTGTTTTGTGTGAATCTGACGATCAGCGCAATGCGTTCAACAATCCCTGCAACTGACTGCAACCCGCCTCGCCGAGTGGAAACACCGGCAACCGCGGATCGCCCGCTTCCAGCCCGGTGGCGCGCAAACCGGCCTTGATGGTCGCCGGCAAGCCACCTTTCAGAATGAAATCCAACAGCGGCAACTGGCGATAGAACAGTTCGCGTGCCTTGCCCAAGTCGTTGGCCAATACCGCTTCATACAAATCAAGATTGAGCTGCGGGATCAGGTTGGGTGCCGCCGTGCACCAGCCTTTCGCGCCTGCTGCAAAGGCTTCCAGCGCCAATGGATTACAGCCGTTGTAGAACGGCACCTGACCTTCGCCGAGTCGTTGCAGCTGGTGCATGCGCTGGATGTCGCCGGTGCTTTCCTTGACCATTGTCACGTTGTCCACGGTATTGAAAATCCGCAGGATCAGGTCCACCGACATGTCGGTACCACTGGTGGCCGGGTTGTTGTAGAGCATGATCGGTACGCCGATGTTCTCGCCGATGGTGCGGTAGTGGGCGAGGATTTCCGCTTCGCTGAGTTTCCAGTAGGAGGTCGGCAGCACCATCACCACGTCGGCGCCGTGGGCTTCGGCGAAACGTGCCCGGCGCACGGCTTTGGCCGTGGTCAGGTCAGACACACTGACAATGGTCGGTACACGTTTGGCCACGTGCTTGATGCTGAATTCGCTGACCTGATCCCACTCCGCGTCGCTCAGGTAAGCGCCTTCGCCGGTGCTGCCCAGCGGTGCGATAGAGTGGACGCCGCCGTCGATCAGGCGGTCGATGGAGCGCCCGAGCGCGTCGAGATCAACGCCTTCGCCGTTGGCGGTGAACGGAGTGATGGTGTAGCCGATGATGCCGTGAATGGTTGGGGTCGACATGGCGACTCTCCTCTTGAAAATGAGTGGTTTCAGTTCAGGCAATCGGCGTGTTGACGCAGGTTCTGCCGAGCGTAGTAGTTGAAAGCGGCGGCGTGACGTTTCGGCCTGGCGATCCAGTCATGGGCTTCGCGGCCCAACTCCGGCAGGATCGGCTTGATGGTCCCGGCGCTCATGGCCAGCAATTGCAGCTTGGCCGCTCGTTCAATCAGTTGCGCAATGACACAGGCTTCTTCGATGGTCGCGCCGGTGGACAATTGGCCGTGGTGCGAAAGCAGGATCGCCCGTTTGTCGCCCAGAGCGGCGGCAATCAGTTCACCTTCCTCGTTGCCCACCGGCACGCCCGGCCAGCCTTCGAGAAACGCGCAATCGTCGTAGAGCGGGCAGAGGTCCATGTGGGAAATCTGCAGCGGCACTTCGAGCATCGACAGCGCGGCAACGTGGGTCGGGTGCGTGTGGATGATGCAGTTCACGTCTGGCCGCGCGCGGTACACCCAGCTGTGGAAACGGTTGGCCGGGTTGGGCATGCCGTGGCCTTCAAGCACGTCCAGGTCTTCGTTGACCAGCAGCAGATTGCTGGCGGTGATTTCGTCGAAACCCAGGCCCAGTTGTTGAGTGTAGTAGGTGCCCGGTTGCGGGCCGCGGGCGGTAATCTGCCCGGCCAGGCCAGAATCGTGGCCGTTCTCGAACAGAATCCGGCAGGTCAGGGCCAGCTTTTGCCGGTCGGTCCACGTATTATCCGCCAGGGTATTTTGCATCTGGGTCAGCGCTTGCTTGACCAGTTGCTCTTTGGGTAGTGCTAAGGTCTTGGCCATATCGGTGTCCTTTGGGTGGTTCAATGGACGTCGGATTTGCCGTTCACTCGTTGCTCGCAAGGTCATGGGTGAATGCAAATGACACAAGTGATGCTATATGACACTTTGTGTCATTGGCAAGGAACAATCGTTGCTCCCTTGATGGATTAATCGCTCTACATGTCTATCCGTTTGAAATTACTGAGAAAAAAACTCGGCGTGACGCTGGAGGCCTTGGCCGAAAAGTCCGGCATGACCAAGAGCTATCTGTCGAAAGTCGAACGCGGGTTGAACACCCCGTCGATCGCTGCCGCCCTGAAACTGGCCAAGGCACTGAACGTGAAGGTCGAGGAGTTGTTCTCCGAAGACAACGTCAGCCTCGACAGTTACAGCCTGGTGCGCAGCGATGAGCGCCAGTCACTGGCGGCCAACGATGACAGCCCGGGTTACGCGGTGCTGGCCCATCAGGTCAGTGAGCGCAGCTTGCTGCCGTTCATGATTTACCCGCCGACCGAGTTTACCGACAAGTCCTTCAAGGAACATTTGGGGGAGGAGTTTCTGTTCGTGCATGAGGGGCAGGTGGAAGTGGACTTCATGATCGAGCGAGTGCTGCTCAATCGAGGGGACGCGTTGCACTTCAACGCGCAGAAACCGCACCGGATACGGTCAGTGGGCGAGGTTCAGGCGCAGTTGTTGGTGGTCGTACATAGCGCTGAGGAATGAGTCGATTGGTCTGACGCCTTCGTCGGAACGCCGCCTGGAGCAAGCCCGCTCCCACATTGGAATGCATTCCCCCTGTGGGAGCGAGCCTGCTCGCGATGGCGTCAGCCGCGTCGCCGCTAAACCTCGACCGGCACCGTGAGCTTCGGGCTGCCCAACGCATGCGTCTTCGAATCAAAAAACCGCAACTCACTCCCGGTCCCCTCAAACACCTTCGCGTAGTGCCGCTTCTGGTGCTGAATGAACGCCTTGCTGCGCGGATAAATCGAGATCGCCACCACCTGCGGTTTCGCCTGGCGCAAGGCGTGGATGATGTGGCTGTCCTGCTCACCCAGGGCATGGCCAAACAGGCACAACCCGTCGCCATGACCAAGTAACTGGCCGTAGCAGAACGACAGATAGTCCGAGCTGCGAATGGTTTTGAGCTTGTCCTGCGCCGGACCTTCATTGACGAACAGCGGCACGTCGTCGAGGGTCTTGATCGTGTTGTTGATCGCGAAACTGCCGAGCAATGTGCCCTCGGTCGATATCAGTTTGCGCGCCGTGCCGTCTTGATTCCGCACCAGATGCAACCCGCCATGCAAGTAAAGCAGCCGGGTTTTATCGGTCGCCGTGGCGCTCAGGTCAAAGCTTGATTCTGCGCCCTGAAACAGGTCGCTGATCGCATCAGGCTGGTGCTGAGTTGCCCAGTAATTGAGCAAGTCATAGTTGGTGGTAAACACGGTCCGGTAACGGCCCAGTTCCTGATTGATCGCCGCCAGCGTTGAAGGCACCACCAGCCGCCACGGGATGTGCACGGCGTGCACGGTGTTGATCAGCGCTTCCTTGATCGCATAGTAGCGATTGCGTGGTGCCGCGGAACTCACGGCCAGGGCCTTGTTGACCCGGCTGGTGGTTTTCAGCGCGCTGAGCACCTGCTCGAAGTTGCGCGTCTGCAGGGCGTCAAACACGCTCAACTCGGACTGGCTCAGGGGTTTTTCTTCGACGGTACGGGCGTTTTCGAACAGCGAGTCGTAGCCGAAGTCGTCCCACACGGCGCGACTGGCGCCGTTGCCCACCAGCAGGCCGCTGAACGAGGCGGTGGCGCGCAAGGCGTTCCAGTCTTCAAGTTGGGCATCAACATCCTGGAAATCGGTCATTGCGTTCAAAGTCTCAAAGCAGAAGGTCTGATGGGCGGCGACTTTATCACGACCAAGACTTGAGCCAGATCAAGTTACTTCATAGCCGATAGGTCGATCCTGTGGGTACCCGCCAGATCGGCGCTGCCGATTCGGCCTCAGCCAGGAGACTCGCTCATGAGCAGCACGTTTTTCATCCCCTCCGTGAACATCATGGGCATCGGTTGCCTCGACGAAGCCATGGACGCCATTCGCAAGTATGGTTTTCGCAAGGCGCTGATCGTCACCGACGCCGGGCTGGCCAAGGCGGGTGTCGCGAAGATGATTGCCGAGAAGCTGGCGATGCAGGACATCGATTCGGTGATTTTCGACGGCGCCAAGCCTAACCCGAGCATCGCCAACGTCGAGAGCGGTCTGGGTCTGCTGAAAGAAACCCGCTGTGATTTCGTGGTGTCCCTGGGCGGCGGTTCGCCCCATGACTGCGCCAAAGGCATCGCGTTATGCGCAACCAACGGCGGGCAGATTCGCGATTACGAAGGCGTCGATCAATCCACCCAACCGCAACTGCCGCTGATCGCCATCAACACCACCGCCGGCACCGCCAGCGAGATGACCCGTTTCTGCATCATCACCGACGAATCCCGTCACGTGAAAATGGCCATTGTCGATCGCAACGTCACGCCGTTGCTGTCGGTCAACGACCCGGCGCTGATGGTCGCCATGCCCAAGGGCCTGACGGCTGCCACCGGCATGGACGCGTTGACCCACGCCATCGAAGCCTACGTTTCCACTGCTGCCAATCCGATCACCGATGCCTGCGCACTGAAGGCGATCACGTTGATCAGCAACAACCTGCGCCTGGCCGTCCGCGACGGCAGTGACATGGCCGCGCGGGAAAACATGGCCTACGCGCAGTTCCTCGCCGGCATGGCGTTCAATAACGCATCCCTGGGTTATGTCCACGCCATGGCTCACCAGTTGGGCGGGTTCTACGACTTGCCGCATGGTGTGTGCAACGCGGTCTTGCTGCCTCACGTACAAAGCTTTAACGCGCTGGTTTGCGCCGATCGCCTCACCGATGTCGCCCTTGCGATGGGCGCCGATGTTCACGGTTTCACCCCGGAAGCGGGCGCCCAGGCGGCCATCGTGGCGATCCGCAGCCTGTCTAAAGACGTGGAAATTCCCGCCGGTTTGCGTGAGCTCGGCGCCAAGCTCAACGACATCCCGATCCTCGCCACCAATGCCTTGAAAGATGCGTGTGGCCTGACCAATCCTCGTGTGGCGGATCAGCGCCAGATCGAAGAGATTTTCCGCAGCGCGTTTTAGGAGGTTTTGCGACCGGGCGCGAGCATCACGCAGAGCATCGCGCCTAACGCCAGCAAGGTACACAACAGCGACAACGGCCATGCTTGCGGGCTCGCGATCAAACTGGCGATCCCGCCGATAACGGCGGCCATCAGTTGATGAATGAAACCGCTCAACGCCATCGCATACGCACCACCGACCGGCGATCCGTCATTGGCCAGGGACAGGCTGATCGGGTAAGTCAACGACTGGCCGAACACCGCAACGCAATAAGGCAACCAGAACAGCAGCGCCACTGAAGTACCCGCCAGACTCCCCAGCAACATCACCGCGCTGCCGACCAGCACCAGCCCTACGCCCGCCGTCATCAACCCGCGTTGACCGGTGCGAAGTACAAAGCCATTGACCGCCAAAGCCCCCAGAAAATAGGCCGCGCTGATCGGCCAGCCCAACAACCCGTATTCCACGGCCGACCAGTTGAACGGTCCTTGCAGAATCAGCGGCGCTGCGGTGTTGAACGCCACAATCACCCCGTACCCAAGGCCGCCGGTGAGGGCCGGCAGCAGAAAGGCTCGATGACGCAAAATGCGCCAGTAGCTCGGCCAGGCGGATGACGGGGCATTCTCCTCGGCCAGCACCGGGAACCTGACCCGAGCCACGACCAACCCCATCATCAGGCTCACACCTCCCAACAAGTAGAAAATCGCTGGCCAGCCCAGCGCCACCTGGATGATCGACCCCAAGTATTGGCCGATCCCCAGCGCCACCACAAAGGAAATCGAAATCCAGGACAACGCCTTGGCCAGCAGGTCGCCGCGGAAACTGTCTCGAATCAGCACCCGAGCCATGACCGAAATGCCGCTGGCGCCAATGCCCTGAACCAGTCGAAACGCCAGGAACGATTCAAGCGTCTGGCTCAGGGGCAGGGCCAGATTGCCCAACCCGTAGATGCCCAGCGCGGCGAGCAGCACCGGTTTGCGACCGATGCGCTGGCCCAGGCTGCCCCAGAACAACATCGGCAACGCCATGCCAATCAGATACACCGCCAGCCCCCAGGACACCTGCGAGGCGTCGGCGGACAGATCCCGGGCCATGTCCGGCAGCGCCGGCAGGTAAATGCTCATGCCCAACTGGGCGAGGAAAACCGTGCAGCAGGTGACGAGGAGGGTGGTGCTGCTCTTCATTGAAACTTCTCTGATTTCAGTTCAACAGCCGATGTCCCGGCCTTGAGTGCGTAAAAGCTCGGTAATGAGTTCACAAAAGTGGCGGATCAGCGTCGGTTCCATGTCGGCGCGCAGGGTGATTCTGATGGCTGCCTTGCCCTGTGCGACCACCGGGAAAAACACGGCCGAGGTGAAGAAACCGTGATTGGCCAGTTCCATGGCGATGCTGTTGGCCAGCGCTGCTTCGCCGCAGTTGACCAATCGAATGGCCATGTTGCTGTTGTGTTGATCGGTGCGGATGAGGCTGTCGAAGAGCTGGATATTACCCTGAAGTTTTTCCTGCAACGCGGCAAATTCCGGCGTGCGATGAAGCTGAATGGACGCTATGCCCGCGCCAATGGCTGCACTGTTCAGGCTTTGCGACCAATTGCTGGGGCCGCCGTAACGTGCAATGAGCCTCTTCTGCCGTTCATTGCCCAGCATCACCAGACCACCGCTGGCGCCAAACGACTTGGCCAGCGAGGCGACGATCAGGCAGTCATCCCCCAGGGTGTGCAACCTGGGGCGCACGAGGCCAGCGCCGAATGTTCCGACGGCGGACAGCGCGTGGGAATCGTCCAGATAGAGAAACAACCCATAGCGGTCCTTGAGATACAAAAGACTGTCCAGGTCTGCGACCCCGCCCATGCTGTAGGCACTGTCCGCGACATACGCGACGGTGCGGTGTTGCTGGCATTGCTTCTCGAGAAAATCCATGTCGTTATGAGGACAGGTCACGACCGTGGTTTCATCGGCGCAGGCGGCTTTGAGGTGATTCATCGAGTAGTGCGCCAACCGGTCGAAGACCATCACGGGAGGGCGGTTTTCCGTGAACACGCCGCTGGCCAGCAACGGCAGGATTCCGGCACTCGCTGCACTGCACGACAAGGTGCTCAGGCAACTGGCGCCGAACAACTCGGACAGTTCGGTTTCGTACTGCTCCAGAATCGCCAGCTTGCAGCGGTTCTTTGAGTTGGCGACGCGCAGGGTGCCGGTTTCCCACAGGGTATTCATGGCGCCGTCGAGAATGTCGGGATGGTGATCCAGGCCCAGGTACGACGTCGTGCAGAAATGATGAAACGCGCGCCCGTGCTGATCGAGCATCCGGTTGGCACTTTTGATTTCGACGTTAAGCCCCGAAATTTTCCCGGCTTCAGCGCTCTCCCAATCGTGATCGGCCAACGCGATGACTTTGCGGTAGTTGGTGTAGCGGTTTGCCGCCTGTGCTGTCTGGTCCATATGAAAATGACTTTCCTTGAGTGAAACGATCCATGGGTTTGTTGCAGTTCGTGTGTGTTTCCAGACTTTACAGAGCGCGGCGGAGGCTTTGAATCGGCTGTTTCCGGTACGGCTGAGTGTTACAAGAGATTTATGTGTAGGGCGATGCCTCGTGATGTTGTGGGCAATTTGCTTTTCCGAGTCGCGTAGAAACAGGGCTATCCTGCCGGCTCAGTCGAACAGAAGTCATCGAGCCCTCCATGCTGCAAAAAAGCCTGATCCGCCGCCTCGACCTGATCACTCTCCAGCTGTTTGTCGCCGTTCATGAGGAGGGCACGCTGACCCGTGCCGCCGCGCGTGAAGCCATCGCCGTGTCGGCGGCCAGCAAGCGGCTGATGGAGTTGGAAGAAGCGCTGGGCATCAGTCTGTTCGTGCGCCAGGCGAAGGGCATGACCCTGACGCCGGCCGGTGAAACCTTGTTGCACCATGCCCGGCAGATGCTGTTCAACGTCGAGAAAATGGGGCTCGAACTGGGCGAGCACAGCCACGGTATCCGCGGCTATGTGCGGATGCTCGCCAACCTGTCGGCGATCATTCAGTTTCTGCCCGAAGACCTGCGGGACTTTTCCGAGCGTCATCCTCAGGTCAAGACCGACCTCGAAGAACGCCCCAGCAGCGGGGTGATTCAGGGTGTGCTGGATGGCGTGGCCGACCTTGGGATCTGTTCCAGTGACAGCGACGTCAAAGGTCTGCACAGCGTGTTTTATCAACAGGACAAACTGATGGTGTTGATGCTGCCCGATCATCCGTTGGCGAATCGTTCCAGCCTGGCTTTCGCCGATACGCTGGACAGCGATTACGTCGGTCTGCATTCCGCCAGTTCGATCAATATGCGTACCCACGCAGCCGCGCGCCAGGCCGGCAAAGTATTGCGGCTGCGGATTCATGTACCGGGTTTCGACGCCATGTGCCGGATGGTCCAGGCCAACATGGGCATCGGCATCCTGCCGCAAAAGGCCTATGAACTGTTTGGCCGGGCGCTGGGCTTGCACGCGGTGCCGTTGACGGATGACTGGTCGGATCGCGCGTTGGTTCTGGTGGTGCGCGATGAAGCGGCGCTGTCGCCGGTGAGCCGGATGTTGTTCGAGCAGTTGCGTGGCCAGGTCTGATCAGTCTCGATTGGATGGACTGGCCCCATCGCGAGCAAGCTCGCTCCCACAGTTGATCTGCGGCGCACATAAACCCCCTGTGGGAGCGAGCTTGCTCGCGATGGCTGACCTGAGGTCGCAGCAATCTTCAAGGCGTTCGCGTTTCGCGAACGTTCGTTGCCAACTGAAGGTTGGATTCCAGGCACCGTGGTCCTCTAGCCTTGGCTCATATTCCAAGAACAACATGAGGTACCCCGCGATGACTGCCCCCTTGAGTGCAATCAAAGTGATCGAGATCGGCACGCTGATTGCCGCGCCGTTCGCCGCACGCATGCTCGCCGAGTTCGGCGCCGAAGTGATCAAGATCGAAGCCATGGGGCAGGGCGACCCGTTGCGCAAATGGCGCAAGCTGCACGAAGGCACGTCGCTGTGGTGGTACCTGCAATCGCGAAACAAGAAGTCCCTGGCGCTGAATCTGAAATCCCCCGAAGGCATTGAACTGGTCAAACAACTGGCGACCAGCGCCGACGTGTTGATCGAAAATCTGCGCCCCGGCGCCCTGGAAAAACTCGGCTTGGGCTGGGACGTATTGCATGCCCTCAACCCCAATCTGACGCTGGTGCGCATTTCCGGTTATGGCCAGACCGGCCCGTACCGCGATCGTCCCGGGTTCGGTGCCATCGGCGAGGCCATGGGCGGAATCCGCTACACCACCGGCACCCCCGGTTCACCGCCGGCCCGGGTGGGTGTCAGCCTCGGCGATTCCCTGGCTTCGCTGCACGCGGTGATCGGTGCCTTGATGTCGCTGCTGCGGGTCAAGACCGGGCAGGGCGGTGGGCAAGTCGTCGATGTGTCCTTGGCTGAAAGCGTGTTCAACGTCATGGAAAGCCTGGTGCCGGAATACGACATGCTCGGCCATGTTCGTGAGCGCAGCGGCGGGGCCTTGCCGGGTATCGCGCCGTCCAACACTTACCTCACGGCCGATGGCGCCTACGTGGTGATCGCCGGTAACAGCGACCCGATCTACAAGCGCTTGATGGACGTCATCGGTCGCCGTGATCTGGCCGATGCGCCGGAATTTGCCCATAACGACGGGCGTGCCGCCAAGAGCAACGTGCTTGACGCGGCGATCACTCACTGGACCAGCAGCCTGCCGATCGACGAGGTGTTGTCGGCACTGGAAGCTGCCGAAGTCCCGGCCGGGCGCATCTATTCGGTTGCCGACATCGTCGCCGATCCGCACTATCAGGCGCGGGACATGCTGCTCAACGCCGACCTGCCCGGCGGCGCCACGGTGAAGATGCCGGGTATCGTGCCGAAAATGTCCGAAACCCCCGGTGGCGTGAACTGGTCCGGACCTACGCTGGGCCAGCACACCGACGGCATCCTCGCGGAGCTGGGCCTTACCGGTTCGGACATCGAACGGCTGAAAGCTGCAGGGGTGGTGCAATGATCACTGATTTTTCCGAGGCCCTGATTGTTCAGGAAGTCTCCCCCCGCGACGGCTTGCAGATCGAGCCGACCTGGGTCGAAACCGTCGACAAGATTGCCTTGATCGATCAGCTGTCGCTGGCCGGTTTCAGTCGCATCGAAGCAGGTTCGTTCGTTTCCCCCAAGGCGATTCCGGCGCTGCGCGACGGTGAGCTGGTGTTCAAGGGCATCACTCGGCAACCGGGGGTGATCTACGTCGCGTTGATCCCCAACCTGAAAGGCGCGCAACGGGCGCTGGCAACGAGGGCCGACGAGTTGAATCTGGTGATGTCCGCCAGCCAGACCCACAACCTGGCCAACATGCGCATGCGTTGCGAAGCCTCATTGGCCGCGTTCGGCGAGATCGTGCAATTCGTTCGCGGGACGACGGTGCGACTCAACGCGAGCATCGCCACCACCTTCGGCTGTCCGTTTGAAGGCAAGATCGATGAGGATCGCGTGCTGCAAATCGTCGAGGCTTATCAGGAGCTCGGGATTCAGGGTATTACCCTGGCCGACACCACCGGCATGGCCAATCCGCGGCAGGTTGATCGTCTGGTGCGGCGGGTCTTGCAGCGGGTTTCGCCGGCTGACCTGACCCTGCATTTCCACAACACTCGCGGGCTCGGTCTGTGCAACGTGCTGGCCGCCTACGAGGCCGGTGCCCGACGCTTTGACGCGGCACTGGGCGGGCTCGGCGGTTGCCCGTTCGCGCCGGGTGCCTCGGGCAATATTTGCACTGAAGATTTGGTCAACCTGTGCGATGAAATCGGCATTCACACCGGCATCGATCTGCCGCTGTTGCTGCAACTGTCGCGAGGATTACCCGCGCTGCTGGGCCACGAAGTGCCCGGACAGCTGGCCAAGGCCGGACGCAATTGCGATCTGCATCCGACGCCGTCCTGACCCAACTCAAAACCTTGTGGGAGCGAGCCTGCTCGCGATAGCGGTGGGGCAGTCAATTGCTATGTCGGATATGACTCAGTCATCGCGAGCAAGCTCGCTCCCACAGAAAAGCTCGTAAACAGATCCTCTCAACCAGACAACAAAAACAATCGGACACCCACGGGGCAGTCCGCCTGGAGAACCATCATGAACCTTAATGTACTGGAGGCGGGCGCGAGCCCGTCCGTTAGCCACGACGAAGAAAAAGCCCTGGTCAGCAAAGTCGCCTGGCGCCTGATGCCGTTGATCATGGTTTGCTACCTGTTCGCGTTTTTCGACCGCATCAACATCAGCTTCGCCAAGTTCCAGCTGCAGACCGACCTGAGCCTGAGCGACACCGCTTACGGCCTCGGCGCCGGGCTGTTCGTGGTCGGTTACGTGATCTTCGAAGTGCCGAGCAACATGATGCTGTACAAGGTCGGCGCCCGGCGCTGGATCGCCCGGATCATGATGTCCTGGGGCCTCGCCACCGCCGCCATGGTCTTCGTCAATAGCGAATGGCAGTTCTACGCGCTGCGCTTTGTGATTGGCGCGATGGAGGCCGGTTTTGCGCCGGGTGTGTTGTATTACCTGACGCTGTGGTTCCCGCAGCACTATCGCGGGCGCATCACGTCGATGTTGTTTCTGTCGTCGGCGTTTGCCGGTCTGGTCGGCGCTCCGTTCTCCGGGCTGGTGTTGCAACACCTCGACGGCTTTATGGATATGCGCGGCTGGCACTGGCTGTTTTTGCTCGGCGGTGTGCCTTGCATCGGCCTTGGCTTGCTGGTGCTGACGTTGCTCAAGGACCGCATCGAAGACGCCCATTGGCTGACGCCGTCGGAGAAAACGCTGCTGGCCAGCCGTATCGCTCACCATGAACCGCACAAGAGCGGCGGCTCGTTGCTCGCCGCACTGCGGATTCCGGGTTTCCTGACCCTCGGGTTGATCTACTTCCTGATTCAGGTGGCGTCCTACGGCTTGAACTTCTGGGCCCCGCAACTGATTCGCAGCGCTGGCACCGAAAGCCCGGTAATGATTGGTTTGCTGACCGCCATCCCTTACATCTGCGGCGCCATCAGCATGGTGGTGATCGGGCGGTTGTCCGACTCGACCGGTGAACGACGCAAGTTTGTCGCAGGTCTGGTCGCGGTGGGTGCGGTGGGGTTCTTCTGTGCGGGGATTTTCGCTAACCACACGACCTTCCTGATTGTCGCGCTGGGCTTGCTCGGTGCCGGAATCATCGCGTCCATCCCGAGCTTCTGGACCCTGCCGCCCAAACTGCTGGCCGGTGCTGGCGCAGGGGCTGCTGGCGGGATCGCGGTTATCAACACCCTTGGCCAGTTCGGCGGCATCGTCAGCCCGGTGATGGTAGGGCGAATCAAGGACCTGACCGGCAGCACCACGCCGGCGCTGTATGTCATCGGCGTCGCGGCGCTGATCGCCGTCGCGCTGCTGCTGTGGGGGTTGCCGCAGAAGCTTCGTACGCTCGACAAGTTTTAAAAGTTTCGCAGGCTACCCCAGCCCCTACATGGACCACGCATCCCTGTTGGAGCTGGCGCCGCCTGCGATCAAGACGTTGCTGTTATCGTTTTTTCCAATGTGCCACCGAACTGAATCAACACCACTCCAGCCATTAACAACACCGCCCCAAACACCCGCGGCACTGTTATATGCCGCTCCACCAACCCAAACCACCCGAAGTGATCCAGCACCAGCGACGCCACCACCTGTCCCGCCAGCGCCAAAGCAATAAACCCCGAGGCCCCGAGTTTGGGCAGCAACATCAGCGCCAGCGAAATAAAGCACACCCCAAACGCGCCACCGGTCCACATCCACAGTGGCGCCTTGCTGATGAACGCCAGCGACGGCAACGGCAAACGCAACGCCAACATAACCGGCAACACCACCACAATACTCACCAACAACGACGCGAGGGTCGCCCACAATGGATGGCCCAAACCGCGCCCGAGGTTGGCGTTGATCGCGCTTTGAAAAGGCACCACCGCCCCGGCTATCACGGCCAGCAGCAACAGCCCGGCCCAATGCAACGTACTCATGATGAATCTCCAACAGGTTTTGCTGGACTCTAGAGTATTCGTAGCGCAGATTTAAATTCCAAATAGCTATCCAGAACATGCATCAGATGAATGATCTTCGGCGCGTCGACCTCAATTTGCTGGTGATCCTCGACGCCTTGCTCAGCGAACAACACGTGACCCGTGCTGCCGAGCGCCTGCACCTGAGTCAGCCGGCCGTCAGTCATGCCTTGGCGCGGTTGCGTGATCTGCTCGGCGATCCTTTGCTGGTCCGGGCAGGCGCCAGCCTCGTGCCAACCCCGCGAGCCCTGGAGTTGATAGCACCTTTGGCCGAAGCACTGGCTCAGGTGCAATCGCTGCTGGCGCCGAACACCTTTGATCCGGCCACCGCCAAGCGCACGTTTCGACTGGCGATGTCCGACTATGGCGCTGCAATCGTTCTGCCGAGGTTGATACGGACCTTGCGCCGGGAAGCACCGGGCATCGACCTGCAAATCAGCCATGCCAGCCGCGAAGGCATGCTCGATGGAGTGCTCAACGGCGACATCGACGTGGCGGCAGGCGTCTTTCCAGAGTTGCCGAACGAGTTGCGCAGCACGCCGCTGTTCGAAGAGCACTACGCCTGTCTGGCAGACCGCAACAGCCTGCCCGCCGATGGCGTGCTCGACCTGCCGACCTACCTCGCCCGCCCCCACGTCCTGTTGGAAATGCGCGGCAGCGGCACCCCGGAAATCGAACGGGCCCTGACAGCCCTGCGTGAACGCCGTCGCGTGGCGATCAGCCTGCCGCACTGGAGCGTCGCCCCCGAGTTCATCAGCGGCACCGACCTGATCCTCACCGTCGCTTCCCGAGGGTTGCTTAATATCGATGAGCAGTCGTTGATCGTGGTTCCGCCGCCGTTTCATATTCCGTCGTTTACGTTTGTGTTGGTCTGGCACAAGCGGCGGGGCGGGGATCAGGCGTTGAATTGGTTGAATGGGCGGATCGAGGAGGGGATCAGGCGGGATTGATCTTCAGGGTGGCGCACGCTGAAATCTACCAATTGGTGGGGGGAAGTCGCCGAGTATGGAAGATCCTGAGCACTTGCAAGCGACCTTGGCGAACTCGATAGGGAATCAGATACGGCCGGTCGGGCAAAACCCATTCACGAGTCCCGGGCAAGCGACCTTCTCGACCTGTCGCGGGAAATCGAGCAAGGTGATCAACGCTGTCGAGAATGGCTTGAACGAAATCTGCCGCCGCCTTTGGGTTTTCCATCGCGATGTACGCGGCTTCGTCATCGAGATTCTTTAATGCAGTAAGCAGCCACTCAACGCGCATTGGCTGTCCACTTGTCGGCGATTGCATTCACTTCTTCCGGCGTTGCGAAGTCACCGGCATCGGCTTCTTTCAGCGCTTTCTGAATTTCTTCAACTTGCCAGGCTTCCCTCGCGAGATATTCACGCAGAGCATCCACTGCGAGAAATGACTTACTGCGACCCGTGGCCCTGGCAAGGTTGGCGAGCGTATCGGCTAGTTCGTCTGGCAAGCGCAAAGACATGACGGACATGACGGTCTCGATGTAGTGGTTTGTAATACAACATACTACCGCGTCATGCGGGGGGGTAGGCCACCCCCGTTCGTCTGCCGTAACAAATGATTGAACAGACCTACCGAGCCGGGGATAGTGCGCGGCTGAAATCGTCTGGTTTTTTGAAGTAAACAAGGAGCAGGGCATGACATTGAATTCTGGGTTGATGGGGAGTTTGGCTGCGTGCAGCCTGATAATGACGAACCAGGTGTTCGCTGAATGTGCATCACCGCCGTTGAGTGACGAATTCGGTTTTTCCGTTTGCAAGGACTGGCCCGCTTATCCCGGCCTTACCCTTACTGCCACTTCGCAGCACGAAGTGAATCCGTCTTTCGAAAGTTCGGGTCGTGACGGGATCTATGACCTTAGTCTTGCGGTGGTGTCGGGCAGTGAATTGAAACCCTTGGCGTCTTTTCATCAGGCGTCTGCCTTCGTGTCTGACGCATTTGGTATTGAAGACCTTCAACTGGATACTGCTCGCTACACACTCACTCCAGAACGGCGAGCCTTTGGTGTACGGATCAGATTCGGCGGTTCTTCTCGCGCCAATCCCATGGCTGAAACCTGGCTGTCGCTCTATGTAAAAGAGGGCAATCAGTTGCGAGCAGTCCTGGACAGGCTCATCACGGAAGCGGAGAGCGGCGAATGGGATACCAATTGTGCTGGTGAGCGCTACAACACCGTTCGAACCGTCGAGATCGGCAAAACCAGCTCACATGGATTTGCGGATCTGATCGTCAAATCGGTGGCCACCCGTATCATCGGCAAAGGCGAGGGAGAGGCTTGTGAATCCAGATCAATCACCGCCAAACCCGTGCTGACGACACTCCGATACAACGGCAAAGCCTATGTCCTTCCAAAAGGGTTCAAGGGCGTTTAAGTACTACGAGCGATTCGTGACGATCAGGGAAGACTATGACTACTATCAGGAAACTGCTGAATTCACTCGCCTTACTCAGCCTCGTCACAGCTGTCAGCCAAGCGCAAGCGGGTTGCGAAGACGCGCCCTTCGGCGAGCGAACGTTCACCATTTGCAAAGTATGGCCGGCGTATGACGACCAGAGCATTGTCGCCACGTCGACGTTCAAACCGGATTCCGGCGACGCCAACAACGATGGCGGAAACGTCGATCTGGAACTGTCGCTCATCCATTCATCGAGTTCGAAACGCCTGGCCAGTTACCATAAAAAAGACGCCTATTATTCGGACGCTGTGGCGTATGAAGGGTTGTCCATTGATACTGCACGCTACAAGTTGACGACGGACAGTCGCGCTTTTGGCATTCGTTCGAGTTTTGAACACAGCTCAAGCGTCAACCCTTACCACAAAACGGAGCTTGCCTTATATCTCAAGGAGGGCGATACATTGCGCCCGGTATTGGAGGGACTGGTCATTTCTACGAGCAGGGGCGAATGGGATGGTAACTGCGCGGGAGAGGGCGAGCGAACACAAAGAACCGTCGATATCGGCAACACAACTCATAACGGATTTGCAGATCTTGTTGTCAGTTCCACCGTGACGGAGACCAAAAACTTCCTGGTTGGCGACGAATGCAAAGATACGTCCCGCAAGTTGAAAACAACCCGAGTTACCCTGAACTACGACGGCAAGCAATACGTAGTACCAGAAGCACTTAGAGGTTAATCGGTTGGCAGCGGCCCTTTGCGCGGATGAAGTTCTTCGACGATCTGTAAGTCGGGTTCCGGGAACCTGAGATAGACTTGCGTGCATTCAACCCGGCTCAACAGGACTTCCAATGACCCCATCGCTGCTAATGGCTGTTCTCGCCTCGGGTTTTATCTACGGCATCACGCCGGGGCCGGGTGTGTTGGCGGTGTTCGGCATCGGTGCGGCGCGTGGTCGGCGGGCCGGGGCGGGGTTTCTCTGCGGGCATTTGCTGGGGGATGTGGTCTGGTGCAGCACTGCGCTGATCGCGATTGTCGGTGCGCGGGAGATCGGCAGTACCGCGTTCGATGTGCTGGGCGTACTCAGCGGGCTGTACCTGTTTTGGCTCGGTCTGCGCGCCATTCGCGCTCGTCGCAGCAGTGACGAAGCACCTCAAGGCCCGGCGCGGCAGCCGTTCTGGCACGGCATTCTGTTTGGCCTGACCAATCCGAAGGCTTACCCGGTGGCGGTAGCGACTTTTACGGCGCTGCTGTCCAGCCGTGCCGAATTGCTGCACTGGTCGATGCTGCCGTGGCTGATTGTCTTGAGCTTCGTTGGGGGCCTCATGGCCTACGCTATCCTCATTGGCATTGTCGGCGCGCGGCAGGTGCGCACGTTGTACCAGCGCCATGAGCTGTTGATCACCCGGTTGTGTGGGGTGATGTTTATCGGTTTCGCCATCAACGCCCTGGTGCATGCATTGCCGGGGTTGGTGACGAACAAGGCGTGAGGCTGATCGCATGGAGGCGTCAGTTGTACTGAGGGGGCAGGGAAGGTTCTTTATTGCTGCATTGTCCGGACACGCTCACCGCACTATGGCAACCAGAAATTCCGCGCCGTTGGCGAGCTTCATCGATCTCTTGCTGGACGCCGTCTGTGCGGTCGACAAACAAGGTCGCTTCGTATTTGTCAGCGCGGCCTGCGAGCGTATTTTCGGTTATACCCCCGAAGAGCTGATCGGCCGGCCGATGATCGACCTGGTGCATCCCGCCGATCGTCAGCGCACCCTCGATGCCGCGCGGGAGATCATGGGCGGCGACCCCAAGCTCAATTTCGAAAACCGCTACCTGCGCAAGGATGGCCGAGTGGCGCACATCCTCTGGTCGGCGCGCTGGTCGGAGGTCGACCAACTGCGCATCGCCGTTGCACGCGACATCACCGAGCGCAAGCAGGCAGAGTCCCGGCAAGCGGCGTTGTATGCGATCTCCGAAGCGGCCCATGCGGCGGAAGATTTACTGGCGCTGTTCAAACGCATCCATTTGATCATCGGAGAATGGCTGCCGGCGCTGAATTTCTCCGTGGCACTGTATGACGAACACTGTGCGCAGCTGAATTTCCCTTATCACGTGGACGACCTGGAGCTGCAACCCGAGGAGCCCGGAACGATCACCGGACGTATCTGCGCCGAGGTGATTCGCAGCGGCCAGCCGATTCTGCTGACCCCGGATCAGGACAGTCCACTGGAGGGGTTTGAGGCGCTGGTCGCGGGCCAGCATTCACCTTGCTGGCTGGGCGTGCCGTTAAGTTCACAAAACGGCACCATCGGTGCGCTGATCGTTAAAAGCGTGCCCGGTGGCGAGCGCTACACCGAACAGGACAAGGAGCTGCTGCAATACGTTTGCGCCCAGGTCGCCACAGCGATTGAGCGCAAGCAATTGCATGCCAGGCTGCAGCGCATGGCCCAGTACGACCAACTGACTCAACTGCCCAACCGAGAGTTGCTCCGTGACCGGCTTAAAGACTCACTGACGCTGGCTCGGGCGAATTCCGGGCGTATGGCATTGTTGTATGTCGACCTCGACCGTTTCAAGGAAGTCAACGACACCCACGGCCATGCGGTCGGCGACATGTTGTTGCAAGCGGTCGCCAACCGGCTCAAAGGCTGCGTACGAGAAACCGACACGGTGGCGCGCATCGGCGGTGATGAGTTTGTAGTGTTGTTGCACAGCATCCACGCCTCGGAAGACGCCGACAGCGTGGCGGGAAAAATCCGACAGGTCCTGGCTCAACCCCTGCGTCTTGACGGTCACAGCCTGATCATCCAGACGAGCATCGGCGTTGCGCGATATCCCGACCACGGCACTGAAGAAAAGCAGCTGTTCCGACATGCCGACGAGGCCATGTACGCTGCCAAGCGCCAACATCACCAGCGGCTCGGGGCCTGAAAAATCTGCCACCGTTCGTCGCAGCGATTTCAACTTTTCTAAACCTTTGCGGTGATCGAAATTCTGATTCTATGCGGGCTCCTGCTCGCCGCGATCATCACCAAGAGGTAGAGAATCATGCCTAATTCAAGAAACTCGAACTCGGGAAATTTCGCCAATGATCGAACGAAGGCGTCTGAAGCCGGTCGCAAAGGTGGGAAAACTACCACCACGACCGTCGATAAAGACCCTGCGAAACCCGATATGGGCCGCAAAGGTGGTCAGAAATCGAAGTAGCGGTGAAGGTAGTTTTGATTGAGAGGCGGGAGCGTAAGCTCCCGTTTGAATTTTTTACGAGGAGGGCGCGACCATGAGCCGGATGGCCACCCGATTACGCAATGCCAGTTTTGCCACGTTACTGGGCCTGTGCGCCAGCAGTGCCTTTGCCCAGTCCCCCGCCGAATTCATCAACGATGCATCGGCCAAAGGCATGGCCGATATCGAAGCCAGCCGCCTGGCGCACCAGAAAACCGAATCCAAAGAGGTCAAGGACTACACCATCGTCGTCATCAACGACCGCACCACCGCCAACCAGCACCTGGCGAAAATCGCCAAGCAACTGGATTTGCCGGTGGCCCCGCGCGAAGAGGTCGTCGATAAAGCCAAAGCCTTGATGCCGCAAGTGCAGGACGGCGCGAGCTTCGACCAGGCCTACGCGGCCAGTCAGGTGAAAACCACTCAGGAAGCCATCGAACAGCTTCAACAGGCAGCGCAAACCACCGACGTGCCTGAAATCAAAGCCTTCGCCGAAGAAACTCTGCCCAAATTGCAGAGCCATCTGCAAATGGCCAAGGCGCTGCAAGCCAGTCGCTAACCCACGAAGTACGCGGGTGACCCCGGGCCACCCGCGATGTCCCGATCAGCATTCATTCAAATCCTGTTTACCTTTTTCCTGGACGACGGTGCCGTCCAGGGAAATCGTTTCGCCCTCGCCCAGTTGCCGATACTGCTTTCTCAGCGCTTCCAATTGCTTGAGGTCCAGCGCCTCAAGCCCCAGCATCGCGTTCTGCGCCTCCTTCGTCACCCGCAGCAACTCATCGACCTTCAAATGCAAGATGTCCGTGTCGCGGTTCTGGGTGTTCTGGATCAGGAACACCATCAGGAACGTGATGATGGTGGTCGACGTGTTGATGATCAGCTGCCAGGTGTCGTTGAAGTGAAAAATCGGCCCACTCAGCCCCCACAGAAAAATCAGAATGATCGCCCCCATGAACGTCTTGGGGCTGCCCGCCCACAGGGCAAGTTTCTGAGCGACTTTTGCGAATTTCATAGCCGTGTTCCTTATCGGGATGCACCTGATTTTCAGACAGCGTGGGCATGATGAAAATTCTGATTAAATTCTGGGTTCAATGAAGAGCCGGCAGCTTGTACTTCGGTAGGTCGGAGGAGCTGGAGAAGGCTGCGAGCTGGCGATACCTGACTTCTGTTTTCGCCCTCGTTGGGCGATTTTGCTGATGGCAATTCGACACAGAATTCGCCGGAGCGCCCCAGCCCCTGATGTTGCCTTTAGGTCTTGACGCTTGATTCTCGGCGTGCTAGCGGGTGCTATACTCCTTTCTGGTTGCATGAAATGTGCAACGTTCCCCACGGGTACTGATACCGACTGCAAATCTCGACCAGCAGCTGCAAGACAAAGGAGGTCTACGGCAAGCACGAGATGGGAGGTGTGGCATGAATCGACACTATTACATCAGCAACAATCTCGACGATCTTGAAGCCGTTGAAAATGAGCTGGAAGCCAGCGGCATCAATTCCGAACAAATTCATGTGTTCAGTCAACACGTCGCCGATGTTGAACAACATCACCTTCACGAAATTAACTCGTTAATGGAGCAGGATGTTGTCCGCTCTGGCGAAATTGGTGCAGTGATCGGTGTGCCACTCGCGGCGCTGGTTCTTGGCGGCGCCTATTGGCTGGGCTGGACCGAATCCGCCGCAGGCTGGATGCCTTTTATCTTTCTTGCCATTGTTGTATGTGGCTTCTGCATCTGGGAAGGCGGTTTTTTTGGTATCCAGGTGCCAAACACTCATTTCCGCAGTTTTAAACAGGTCGTAGACGAGGGAAAACATATTTTCTTCGTAGATGTCGAGCCGGCTCAGGAGTCGGTATTGGACGGGGTTATCGATCATCACCCAGCGCTGGAGATTGCCGGCACGGGAGCGGCCGCCCCCCACTGGACAGTAGCCTGGCAACACAAATGGCATCAGTTCAAGCGAGTGATATCGGGTTAGTCCCTGAGACTGAAGGCCATCCGGAAGCTGCTTATTGGCCGAAGGAAATGACCCGACTGAGGAAAACATAGTCCGCTTCGGTGGCCATCAGTCCGACAAGTACCAGCAAACACAACGGTGGCACGAGTATGGCGTAGACTATGGCCAACCGTTCCCAGGCCATATGCATGAAGATGGAGACAATTAGACCTGCCTTCAACAACATGAAAGTGATAATCAGGGACCACCGAAGGTAACCATGGAAGTGGAAATAGTCGACAAGGTACGACAGCGTGCTGAGGACGAATAACAGCCCCCAGATTTTAAGGTACAAACTGATTGGATGTTGCTGACCTTGACCTTGAGCATGTGCCATCACCCGTGCTCCTCTACCATAAATAGAAGAAAGCAAAAATAAACACCCACACCAAATCCACGAAGTGCCAGTAAAGCCCGGCTATCTCGACATTCTGATAGTTGCCGGAGCGCTCATAATCTCCTCGAAATACTTTCATCGCCACAATGCTGAGGTAGATAGCGCCGATTGACACATGCAGTCCGTGAAAACCGGTAATCATGAAAAAGCTGGCGCCAAACTGCGCCGCCCCCATAGGGTTCCCCCAGGGACGCACGCCTTCTGCGATGAGCTTGCTCCATTCAAATGCCTGCATGCCGACGAAGGTCACACCCAAGGCAGCGGTCGCCAGCATCAGGGCAGTGGTTTTCGCACGATCACGGCGATAGGCGAAATTGACGGCCATGGCCATGGTGCCGCTGCTACTGATCAGCACAAAGGTCATGATGGCGATCAGAATAAGTGGGATCGCCTGACCGCCAATCGTCAATGCGAACACTTCACTGGGGTTCGGCCAAGCGGTGGTGATGGTCATGCGTACCGACATGTAGCCGGTTAAAAAACAGGTGAATATAAAAGTATCGCTGAGCAGGAATATCCACATCATCGCCTTGCCCCAGGGGACCTGCTTGAAGGCCTCCTTATCCGAGGACCAGTCGCTGGCGATGCCCTCCCATCCTGCAGCAGCAGGCGGCAAGCTGGGTGGATTGGATGAACTGGACTCGCCTGGGGCAAGTGGGTGCGATGCCATGGCTGTTCACCTCAGGCCGCAGAATCTGGCGATCGCTTCATAGGTTTGCGGTGTGCTGGTCAGCAAAGCGAATAGCACGAACCAAAGACCCAGTAAGTAATGCCAATAGATGGCACACAGCTCTACGTTGGCGCTGAGTTGCGGCAACGGCACGCGCTGCAGGAATTTAGCAACGATGATGCCCCAGGCTATCAGCCCGCCCAGCAGGTGGAGCGCATGCAGGCCGGTCAACAGATAGAAGAAGCTGTTGGCCGGATTGCTGGCGAGAAAGTAACCCCAGGCGACAAACTGCTGCCAGACCCAGAGCTGTCCCGCCAGAAAAGCAATGGCGAATACGCCCGCCAATGCAAAACCAATCACAGTTGCACCCGGTCGAGCCTTTCGGGCGGCCATACGCGACCACTGAAGTGCGACGCAACTGAGGACCAGAAAAGCCGAATTCAGCCATAGCTGCCAGAGATTGGCTAACGGTGCCATGGGCTCTGTCAGGGGTAGCCAGTCGGTCATTTGTGAACGGGCGATAAAGGCGAGCACGAAGAGAAAGAATAACGAACTCACCACGACCAGAAACAAGCGCAGACCTGTTCTTGCGATTTGGCTTCGATCGGCACCCTCACCGGCCTGAATACCCTCCGGATCGCGATTCCAACTGCCGCCGGGGTCAGCGCCATCGGCGTTTCTCAATAGCAACCTGCTCATGTTTTAACGTCCGCTATCTGGGTTCCGGCACTCAGTTGCCGCATCTGCTCCAACTCCTCGGCGGAGACTGTTTGCGGAACGAAATCCTGTTCTATCCCCGGCACACTGTAGTCATAGGCCCAGCGATGCACGACCGGCAGCTTCGCTCCCCAGTTACCGTGTATCGGCGGGGTGTTCGGCGTTTGCCATTCCAGACTGGCCGCGCCCCAGGGATTACTGCCTGCGGGTTTGCCTTTAAACGCACTCCAGGCCAGGTTGAACAGGAACAGCAGTTGGGAAACACCAACGGTCAATGCGACCACCGTAATGAAGGCATTCAACTCTTGCGCCGACTGCGGGATGAACGCGTAGTTTTCATAGGCGTAATAACGGCGTGGCATGCCCTGGAAACCCAGGTAGTGCATGGGGAAGAAGATGGCGTAGGTGCCCAGGAAGGTAATCCAGAAATGCAGCTTGCCCAGGGTGTCGTTCAACATGCGCCCGGTGACTTTCGGGAACCAATGATAAATGCCGCCGAACACCACCAGCACCGGCGCGACACCCATGACCATATGAAAATGGGCTACGACGAAATAGGTGTCCGAGAGCGGAATATCCACGATTACATTGCCGAGAAACAAGCCGGTCAGACCGCCGACCAGGAAGGTGACGATAAAAGCCAGGGCAAACAGCATTGGCACGGTCAGATGGATGTCACCGCGCCACAGGGTCAGCACCCAGTTGTAGACTTTCAGTGCGGTCGGCACCGCGATGATCAAGGTGGTGACGGCAAAGAAAAAGCCAAAGTAAGGGTTCATTCCGCTGACATACATATGGTGCGCCCAGACCACAAAGCTGAGTACGCCAATCGCAATAATGGCCCACACCATCATTCGGTAGCCGAAGATATTTTTACGCGCATGCGTGCTGATCAAGTCGGAGACCAGACCAAACGCAGGAAGAGCAACGATGTAAACCTCCGGGTGGCCGAAGAACCAGAACAGGTGCTGGAATAAGATCGGGCTGCCACCTTGGTGATCGAGCTGCTGCCCCAGCGAGACCATCGCCGGCATAAAGAAACTGGTGCCCAACAGCTTGTCAAACAGCATCATGACCGCACTGACGAACAACGCCGGGAAGGCCAGCAAGGCCATGATCGAGGCCATGAAGATTCCCCATACGGAGAGCGGCATTCGAAACAATGTCATGCCGTGCGTGCGCGCTTGCAACACCGTGGTGACGTAGTTCAACCCGCCCATGGTGGCGGCGACAATAAAAATCGCCAGTGAGACGAGCATCAGGACGATGCCCCACTCGACCCCCGGCGTCCCCTGAGAAATGGACTGTGGCGGATAGAGCGTCCAGCCCGCACCGGTGGGGCCGCCCGGTACAAAGAAACTGGAGAGCAACACCACTACCGCCAGCAGGTAGAACCAGTAGCTCAGCATGTTGACGTAGGGGAAGACCATGTCGCGGGCGCCCACCATCAGCGGGATCAGATAGTTGCCGAAGCCCCCCAGAAACAAGGCCGTCAGCAAATAAATGACCATGATCATGCCGTGCATGGTCATCGCCTGATAGTAAGTACTGGCGTCCATGAACGCCAACGTGCCGGGGAAGCCAATCTGTATGCGCATCAAGCCGGACAACACCAGGGCGATAACGCCCACGAATATAGCCGTCAGGGAATATTGAATGGCTATGACCTTGTGGTCCTGACTCCAGATATATTTGGTCAGGAAGCTTTTGGGTTCGTGTAGTGCTTCTGTTTCGGCTTGCTCCGCATAGGCCATCACGTCATCCTCCGGTTCGAAGTTTCGGTGCATTCCTGGCTGCTTTACGGCTACTTCCCTGGCTCCGCCTTGCTCGCATCAGCGTCGGCATTCGCTTTGGATTTGATAAAAGCGATCAGTGCGTTCAACTCCTGATCACTCGGGGTAAAGGCCGGCATGACGGCTGCATAGCCTTTGACGATTTTGGCGCCGGGATTAAGGATCGAATCCTTTATATAGCCCTCATCGGCCTTTATCGTCGAACCGTCGGCAAGGGTTACGGTCTCGCCATACAGGCCCTGCCAGCTGGGGCCGACGCCCTTGCTGCCATCGACACTGTGGCAGGCCAGACAGCCGAGCGACTCGGCCAGCCGCTGCCCTTGCGTCGCCAAGTCGTCACCTCTGTCCAATTTTTCGCTGGCAGAAGGTTCTTGCTGCGCGGTACCCAGTGATTTGATCAGGGCGACGACAGCACCCAGTTCATCTTCAGTGAGAGTATAGGCCACCATGACCGGCGGATAACCCTGTACCAGTCGGGCCTTCGGATCGAGGATCGACTCTTTCACGTAGGCCTCATCGACCCGCGCACTGGTGCCATCGGCAAACTGTTCAGTGCGGCCGTACAGCCCCTTCCATCCCGGGCCGAGACTGGTACTGCCATCCTGGCTATGGCAGGCACCGCAGCCGTATTTTTCGACCAACAGGCGACCTTTTTCCAGCACGCTGTCCTGACTGGGTTTGGTTGCGGTCGTTAATGTCTGCGCAAAAGTCGGTTGGCTGTTCAGCCATTGATCGAAGGTGGCCTGGTCTTCCACGATCATATGGCCGCGCATGTTGTAATGACCTACGCCACAATACTCAGCACACAGGACTTCATACTTCCCGATTACAGTGGGTGTAAACCAAAAGTACGACACCATCCCCGGCACCATGTCCATCTTGCTGCGAATCTGCGGTATATAGAAATTGTGCAGTACATCTTTGGAACGCAATAAGACTTTCACCGACTGATTGAGCGGAAGGTGAACTTCATTACTTTTTATAAGCGCATCGTCCTGCCCGGCAGGATCCCTCGGATCAAGGCCGAGAGGATTGGCCGAATCAACAAACTTGATATCCGATTTGCCCAGCTTTCCGTCCTGACCCGGAAAGCGAAAGGCCCATTGCCACTGCTGGGCGACCACTTCAAGTTCATAAGAATTTTTTGGCACCCGGATGAAATCACTGTAAACAACCAGGCCTGGCGCCAACATTGCGGCAATACCTACCGAGGTCACGATAATCAGCCATGTTTCCAACTTCTTGTTTTCTGGCTGGTAGGCCGCCCTGGCACCTTCCTTGTGACGGAAACGCATCACGGCCACCGCCATGAATACGGTGATGGCGATGAAAAATATTCCGCTGATGATCAGGGTGATGAACAGGGTGGTGTCTATTGATCCCCAGTTGGACGCTGGCGGTGCCGCATGCCAAGGCGCTAGTACATGGAACAGCACAGAGGCAATAACGATTAGTACAAGAATAATTGCCATTGCCATTTTGCTTTCATCCTATTCCTGTTACTCATCGGTATGCCTGAGCATCGCCACAGAACAACATCGTCAAATCAATACTAATCTGACGCCAAAACAGGCTGGACAAATACCAACTATCTTCGTGGTAAAGTCCGCAGGAAGTATAGTTCATGGTCGTGGCAAACGCTTTTTCTGAAAAGGATATTCCAACTTCAGCATCAACTTGATCGCTTGAAGCCTATTCGCTATATATAACTGTAACTATTAAGCAACACCTCTTGCCTGAACGACACGTCGAGCAAGCGAGGCCCGGTTGCCAGCTATAATCAGGTTTGATGACGGAAGGCAAAGATCGGCTAAAAGCGCCCGCAAAGATCCTCGCCTATGCATAGCGGTCAGACAAGTGACGGCCAGGAGCGAGAGCGTCCAGCCGCCCACAACGGAGATTTCGTCATGAGTGCCTTGACGATCGAAGGCTGGTGCAAAGTCAACGGACAACAAAAGTCGACCCCGATGGGTGAAATCCATTTTTACGTCGATGGCCCCCTCCATAAGGGTCTGGAGGACGCTGAAGAACGCCTGCAGAAGACCCATGAGCGTGAAGCCATGGTCGATGTCGACATGAGCACTCTGGAATTGATCTTGCCAGAGGGATATGGACCATTGTCCGACTGCCAAATGCGCGTCTACATAAGCGACGAGCGCGGTCAGTTCCATTTGGTCGGGCATCGAGCGAGTGATGGAAGCTTGATTTATAGCAACGCGGTTTTGATTGATCAGCTGCTTGATTAGCGACGGTTTTTCCCTGTGGGGGAAATACTCCCAATGCGTGACCATTGAAAACTGAACTGCCAGGCACGGATTCGCTCTGCAATTGCCATATACACCTTCAGGGGAGGGCAGATCGACATGGGCGCGGTATCTTAACGGCCGGGGCTATTTACCCGTGTTGAAGAAAACGCACCGACAGGAGAACGCAATGAGTTGGTCCGCCAAACAATACGTCGCTTTTGAAGATGAACGCACCCGTCCAGCCCGTGACTTGCTGGCCGCGATACCGGACATGGACGTGCGCTTGGCAATCGACATCGGCTGTGGCCCGGGAAACTCGACCGAGTTGTTGGTGAAACGCTTCGCCAACGCCAAGGTGCGGGGGCTGGACAGTTCGACCGATATGATTGAAGCCGCCCGCAAGCGCTTGCCGCAGGTGCAGTTCGACACCGCTGACATCGATACCTGGAACGATACCGGCCCGTTCGATGTGATTTTCGCCAACGCGGTATTGCAGTGGGTTCCTGATCACTCGACATTGCTGCCTGCATTGGCGAGCAAGCTTGCACCCGGGGGTAGCCTGGCCATTCAGATGCCCGATAACCTCAATGAGCCCTCCCATCGATTGATGCGTGTGGTGGCAGCCGATGGGCCTTGGGTCGGTAAACTGGCTGGCGCCGCAGGGCAGCGAACAGAGATGGCGGATGCCAGCGGTTATTACTCGATGTTGCGCGCTCACTGTTCTCGTGTCGATGTATGGCGCACGACTTACCATCACCCGCTCGCGGGCGGCGCAGCGGGGGTGGTCGAGTGGTTCAAGGGCAGCGGTTTGCGACCTTTCCTTGATCCGCTGGATGAAGAGGAGCGGGCGCAATACCTCAAGCAGTATCAAGCTGCGATCGAGCGGGCGTATCCAGCGCTGAGCGATGGTTCAGTACTGCTACCGTTCCCGCGCGTGTTCATCGTCGCGACTCGCTAGTGCAAAAAGGTCGAGCCAATGGAGCGGGCCCGTCTGGCTGCATGGCTGTCGTCATATATTGAAATGGTTTTGCTTGGACGGACCTTTGCTGCCGCCCGCAGAATGATGGGCGACGCGCTGAATCGTTGCGCCACATTGCGTGAACTGCAGCGTGGCGCGACAAGTTAATGTCTCAAAAAATGCAGTATCTGGTTAAGCTGGCCCGCTCTCATGAGGCTCAGCTCGAGTTCTCCGGAACCGTCCGCAATTTTTTGCCTTGAATCTATACCCGGATACATTGTTTTCCGGTCCAGCGGAATCTGGCAGCCCCCTATCAAAAAAGATATCACTGCGGCCGCATCTACAAGCGAGGTAAACGATTGTGATCTGGTTTCTCGAAGGGCAATCCAGTCAGCGTGACGTCATTATGGGCGCCCGCGAGGCGTTGCCGGCAGACGTGAAAGTCTTCGCCTCACATCGCCAGGACCGCCCTGAAATAACGTCACTTGCTGATGTTGGTTTCACGGAGCCGCAGGACAACCAGGCGCGCATCGAGTGGGTTATCGCTACCGCGCAAGCGCACAACATCAAGGTCATCCTTGCCGGTCGTGTCGGCCATGTTTTTGAGCATGCACGCGGGCGGTTCGAGCATGCAGGTCTAGAACTGGTCACCGGCGGCATGTCCGTTCACACCTTCGACATGGTCGACGACAAGAGCAAATTTACCGCAGAGGCAGAGCGGATTGGCTTGGCCTGCGTACCTGCAATCACTGCATCCAGCGCAGAGGAGATGTTCAGCGCTTACAAGACCCTCTCGGCGTTTGGAGAGGTCTGTGTCAAACCTGCTGTCGGGATTTATGGCCAGGGTTTCTGGCGATTCAACGTGGATGCTGATCCGTTCCGTTGCTTCGCCAACCCTGATGCGCGCGAAGCGAATTTCGAAACGTACATGCGCGCTTACTGCGAAGGCGCTACTCCGCCGCCGATGCTGATGATGCCTTACATGGCCGGAAGCGAATGCTCGGTCGACATGGTGTGTGAGTCGGGTCGACCCATTGCATTCGTCGGTCGCCGCAAAGAAGGCCTGCATCAAACGTTTGAACGAGACGGGGCGGCAGTTGAGCTGGCCCTGAAGGCTGCAGAGCACTTCCAGTGTGACGGGATTATCAATGTTCAGACCCGTGATGACGCACTCGGCAAGCCGCATTTGCTGGAAATCAACGCGCGATACTCGGGTGGGATCGGTTACACCCGGGCGACCGGCACGAACCTGCCTGGCATATTTGCCACGCGCCGGCTGGGCCTGCCAGAGCCGGCGACCGTCTGGCGGTCGAATGTTCGCGTGAAGGCCATCACCGTTGCGGCTGTAGCATCATCCTGATATTAAAGAAATATCAGAAGTTTGATACCATTTGCGTTGCTGCACTGAAGCAGTGGGCGGTTAGCAGTCAAGGAGAGATCAAGGAATGATGGTGCTAGCGCCTGGCGCAAACACCGCGGTATCGAGCGCACGGAGTGAATGGACTCTGGAATGCGGTAACTCTTCGGCCTTCGGAGAGTACGCAGCGGTTGCTATATTGCCGGTAGATGACAAACGCCGCCCGACCGGAGAACCGGCTCTGTTCCAGACTTCACGTGCCTGGATGGAGTGGAGTGGGGCTCAGGAAAAAGTCGGCTGTACGTTGAACCTGGCTGATCTCCCTGAGGGGAGTGATCGGGTGCTTCTCATTGTCTACACCTTCTCTGCCGCCGGCCCTGTCAGTGACCTTCGGACGCTGCGCTTGCAGGTTGATGGCCAGATCGAATACAGCCTCGACCTTCGCGAAAACGGCGAGTCTGCGATCATCATCGGTGAGTTCTACTGCCGCCTCCAGCAATGGAAATTCCGCGCTCTGGCTGAAGGCTCTGCCTATGGCTTGTCGGCACTTGGCCGGCGAATCGGGCTCGATATCAATGATGCTCATCCCAAGGGGCGCTCCAACCCCTCGGACTCCGGTCGTAGCGGTGCTACAGGTACCGGCTTTGCCGTTTCCCCGACCCACGTCCTGACCTGCGCCCATGTCATTGAAGACATGAGTGAGATCCACATTTCCTCCTTTGATGGACGGTACCGCGCCGAGTCCGTAGTGGTCGATCGTCGCAACGACATTGCCCTGCTCAGGGTACTGGAATCTCCACCGCTAAAGCCTGTGTCGTTCAAGGAAGGATTTGGTTGTGACCTTGGCGAAACGATTGTCGCCTTGGGCTTTCCTCTTGCCGGCTTCGCGGGTGGTGGTGTTCACGTCACTCAGGGCGGTGTGTCTGCTTTATTTGGTCTGCACAACGATGCAAGCCTGTTGCAATTTACTGCCCCCATTCAACCAGGCTCCAGCGGCAGTCCCCTATTTGATTGTTCAGGGGCTGTAGTCGGTCTGGTTACGTCAACAATGCCTGATGCGCAGAATATGAATTTTGCGGTCAAGTCTTCGCTCCTCCTGTCTTTCCTTGACGCGTGTCGTGTCGAGGCTTGCAAAACGCCTATCGGCAAGACCTTCACAACGGCGCAGTTGGCTCGAGAAGCCCAGTCCTCCATGTGGCGTATCGACGCTAGAAACGCCTGACCCGATTTTGACTTGAATCCCACGGAAGAGGCGTTAGGTCATCGACCTCATGCCAATTTAGGAATGTTGTACATGGAAAGTAACGCAGCTACACAAACGCTCAGCGCGCAACTGATGCGCGGGCGACTCGATGTCAAAGTTGATAATTCACTTATCGACCCGGACTCACTGTTCGGCTTTGCCGAGCGCCGCAACCCTAAGCGTGCGTTTCTGTTCGTGTCCAAAGTGCTGGGCCGGCATATCCCTGTGCGTCCGTCCACGATGGACGCAAGCTTCGAAAGCCTGGCTGCGCAAATCCCTGCGGACTTGCCAGGCCCGGTGCTCGTTATCGGCATGGCGGAGACTGCGGTGGGCCTGGGTGCCGGTGTTCATCGCGCCTACAGTGCCACCCGCCCCGATGCGGTTTACATGGTCAGCACGCGGCACCCGACCGGTACTGAACTGTTCGCTCGATTTGAAGAAGAACACAGCCACGCCAGCGCTCACTTGATCCACATGCCCGTCGATCTCGACGTTCGGGAAATGATGCTGAATGCCCGTTCGTTGGTGTTGGTCGACGACGAGGCTTCCACCGGCAAGACGTTCATCAATCTGCATCGAGCGCTGGTCGATGCGGGTCTGACCCAAGTCGAGCGTGTTGTGACGTGTGTGCTGACGGATTGGTCCGCTGGCGCAGTCCGCAACACCATCGGTGCATCGACACATCAAGTTTCCTTGTTGCAGGGCGCGTACACGTTCCTTGAAGACACCGACGCCCCTTTGCCGCAAATGCCTTCGGTGGGCACTGTCGCCGCTGGCGAGTGGCCTTTGTCGCCGCAGAATGACTGGGGCCGTCTTGGCGTTCGCAAGGTTGAAGACACCCTGGCACCTGATCTGCAGATCAAGGCGGGTGAGCGCATTCTGGTGGTTGGAACCAGTGAGTTCGTCTGGCGTCCATTCCTGCTCGCCGAGCGCCTGGAACGTGCAGGTGCTGACGTGCATTTCAGTTCAACCAGTCGTTCGCCCATCGCGCTGGGCCATGCCATCGAACACGCATTGTCGTTCTCGGATAACTACGGCCTCGGCATCCCCAACTTCCTCTACAACGTGCGCCCGGGTCAATTTGATCGCGTGTTGATCTGCTCGGAGACTCCTGCGCAGGCCGTTCCCGCCGAGCTTGTTGAAGCCCTGAACGCGCAGGTGATTGTCGATGCTCAGTAATCGCCCACTGGCTCTGGCCGACCTCGACGACACGCTGTTCCAGACTGCACGCAAAATGCAGGAAGGCACGCCACGCCATCCTGCAACCCTCGACGTCGATGGACAGCCCAACGGCTACATGAACCCGGTTCAGAAGTCCTTCGTCGAATGGCTGTTGTCGTCGACCGACGTTGTACCGGTCACGGCTCGCAGCGTCGAAGCCTTCAGCCGGGTGAAGCTGCCCTTTACCCACGGCGCTATCTGTTCCCACGGCGGGGTGATTCTTGGTCCTGACGGAAAACTCGATCAGGAATGGCAATCGCACATGCGCGCAATCCTGGCCGACTTCCAAAGTCGTCTTCCCGACCTGAGCAAAGAAACGCTCGCCATCGGTAAAGAGCTTGGCATTTCATTGCGCGGGTGGGTGGTCGAAGAGGAAGGTCTGCGCAATTACGTGGTGACCAAGCACAACGAATCCAATGACGAAGTCCTGAGCACGGTTCTGGCTGAAGTCCAGGCCCGCGGTTTGCTGGACGGTATGCACATTCACGCCAACAGCAACAACCTGGCCTTCCTGCCGGCGGGTTTGTCGAAGCGAGTGGCGGTCCAGGAATTGTTGCGCCGTGATCGCGAAGTCAACGGTGAACGTCCGGTGCTGGGCTTTGGCGACAGCATCACTGACCTTGGCTTCATGGATACATGTCACATGTGGGCCACGCCGGCGCGCAGCCAACTGGCGAAGCTTGTGGGCTGCACGCTCGATGATTAATACCTTTGCTGACCTCAATACTGTGGGTAGCGGAAGCTATGCACCTGACGACGTTCACTTCCTGCTTCAGCCTGTTCAGATGGAAGTGACTGATGTCGAAGAGAAAGAGCGTCTGATTCAAACGAAGCAGAAGCACTATTCCGAGATGATCAGTCTGGAAAGCGCTCCGACGGACGTTCACAAGGCGCTCTACGCGCGGGCACTTGCGCAGAATGGCGCCCGTATGGCCACGGACGTCCAGTCCCTGGCGCTGGCGTTGAATGAAGCGTGTACCGGCTCTTCGATTGTTCTGGTGTCCTTTGTTCGTGCTGGACTTCCGCTCGGTGTACTGCTGCGCCGTGCGCTGATCGACATGGGTCGAGACGCCTGCCATTACGGGATCAGCATCGTTCGCGATCGCGGAATCGACACCGTTGCGCTGGAAGCCATCGTCCAGGCTCACGGTGCCGAGAACATCGTCTTTGTCGACGGTTGGACCGGCAAAGGTGCGATCTCTGGCGAGATCAAACGGTGCCTGAACGGTGACTCGCGTTTCCCGGCCGAGCCGCGACTGGTCGTGCTGGCTGATCCGTGCGGTCGAGCCTGGCTGGCCGCTTCGGCAGAAGACTGGGTCATTCCGTCCGGCATCCTGGGCGCCACAGTATCGGGTCTGGTTTCACGTTCTATCTGGCCTGCCAATGGCGGGCTGCATGGCTGTGTGGTCTACGACCACCTGCATGAACATGACGTGACCCGTGAGTTCATCGAGCAGATTGAGGCGCAGCGTAAGGCCGTGGGGCCGGTGCCTCAAGCTTCGCCGTGGACCGACAGCCAACGACTGGAACTCCAGGGCGCAGCCATGCATGTGGTTGAGTCTTTGGCCGCACGTTTTGACATCACCAATCTGAACCGGGTCAAGCCAGGTATCGCCGAGGCAACCCGCGCCGTGTTGCGCCGCGTCCCTGACCATGTCCTGGTCCGGGATCGTAACGACAGTGATGTTCAGTTGCTGATGCACCTGACCGAGAGTGCTGGCGTTTCGGTGGAAGAGGTCGGTGCCGCTTTAGGGCCGTACAGAGCCGTGACCATCATTCGGAGTCTGAGTTGATGAAGATTCTTTCTCCTTATGCCCTCGGGGCCACGCTCTACATGCCGGCCACGCGAGCGGATCTGCTCGATGTGGTTTTCGGTACCAAGCTACCGGAACTGCGCTCCTTGGTGGTGTGCCTGGAAGACGCCGTTGCGGACATTGATGTCGAGACGGCGCTTGGCAACTTGCGAGTCCTGCTGACCGCAATCAACGAGCGCGGAGGGCGCCCGGTTGATGGCCCGTTGTTGTTCGTTCGTCCCCGGGATTCGATGATGGCGGCCGTGCTGAATGAATGGCCGTTGATGGCGCACGTGGACGGGTTTGTCGTCCCGAAGCTCACGTTGCGCAACCTTGACGCATGGGAACAGGCGGTCACGAACCCGGCTTTATTCCTCATGCCGACGCTTGAAACTATCGACGTTTTCAATCCTGGCGCCATGGTCGAGTTGGGTCAGGCGCTCAAGGCGAACTTGAATCACCGCATCATCGCGCTGCGCATTGGCGGCAATGATTTGATGGGGTGCCTGGGGGTTCGACGCAACCCGGTCACAACGCTCTACAGCACGCCGATGGGCTATGTCATTCCGATGTTGGCCGGGGTAATGGGGTCGCAGGGGTTTGCGCTCACCGCGCCTGTATTCGAACAGCTGGCTACGCCGCATTTGCTGAAAGAAGAGCTGGATCTCGACATTGCCCACGGGCTGGTTGGCAAGACAGCGATTCATCCGAGCCAGATCAACATCATCCAGGACTCGCTGCGCGTCAGCCTCGAAGACTTCAACAGCGCGAAGCTGATCGCCAGCGACGTTGCCCCCGCCGTGTTCAAACACAACGATGTGATGTGTGAGCCGGCGACCCATTACAAGTGGGCGGTGAAGATCCTCGAGCGAGCGCAATGGCATGGCGTGCGGCATGCAGATGCCGGCAGTGGCGATACACCGATTCGTTTGGCTGAGGCGGCTCGATGACACAGGTCATGCTCGGGGCTGAGACAGACGTCAAAAAGGTGCTGTCGGTGTTTGATTTCGACGGCACCCTGACCCGGCATGACAGCTTCGTTCCCTTCCTGAAATTTGCATTTGGAAGGCGCGAGTTCAGTCGGCGTGTGCTGATGCTCGCGCTCCCCAGTATTCGTTTTCTCGCTCGACGAATGAGCCGAGACGAACTTAAAGCACAACTGGTCAGTACGTTTCTGACGGGAGTGGAGGCTGATTGGGTGCGCCAGCAAGCCGTGAATTTTTGCGCGGCCTATTGGCTCCAGCTCATGCGCCCTTCGGGGGTGAATTCGATCGCGGCCGAGATTGAGGCGGGTGCAGTCGTAACGCTTTGCTCCGCCTCTCCGGCCTTGGTACTCCAACCGTTTGCTGATCGCTTGGGCATCAAGCTGATCGGTACGGAGCTTGAGGTTGTCGACGGCCTGTTGACCGGGCGCATCACCGGCAACAACTGCCGGTGCGAGAACAAGGTGCTCAGGCTTGAGGCGGTTTATGGACCGCTGAGTCAATACCGTCTCAAGGCATGGGGCGACACCCGCGGCGACCATGAACTGCTGGCCGCGGCACAAGAGGCACATTGGCGTCATTTTCATCCGGCATGGCGTCGTGGACGCCTGCGGGGAACCAAAGGCGGGAATCCAGGTGTGAGCGACGTACCACTCACCCACCTGCAAGCAGCGATCAAACCTGATCGCCACGCGAACACTGACGATAAACAAGGAGCGTAACGATGGCACTTACCCTGAGCAAACAACAATCCATCTCCCTGGAAAAAACCGCCGGCAGCGCTTTGTCCAGCATCAGCCTGGGACTGGGTTGGGACCCGGTGAAAGCGGGCTTTCTCGGCAAGTTGATGGGCAGTGGCGGCGCGATCGATCTGGACGCATCGTGCATCCTGCTCGACGAAGGCCTGCAACCTGTTGATCTGGTCTGGTTCCGTCAACTCAAGTCCCAGGACGGGTCGATCAAGCACTCCGGCGACAACCGCACCGGTGACGGGAGTGGTGACGATGAAACCATTCACGTTGACCTGCAGCGCCTTCCGGCGGCAGTCAAACATCTGGTGTTCACGGTAAACAGCTTTACCGGGCAGACGTTCGAGAAAGTTGAAAATGCCTACTGCCGTATCGTGAATGCCGGCAATAAATCGGAGTTGGCACGCTTCAACCTGTCCGAACGTGGCGGCCACACCGGCATCGTGATGGCAAGCCTGACGCGCGAAAACGGTGACTGGCAGTTCAAGGCCATCGGTAAAACCACCAATGGTCGCACCGCTGATGATCTGGTGACTCTGGCTGTTCAGGCATTGCGCTAATGCCGACTCTCGTACCTGGTGGAAATGCGCCGGTTGCCAGCGGCCAGCTACGCGTTGATATCAACTATTCGCCGATTACCGGGGCTGACATTGATGTCTCGGCCTTCGTTCTGGGCGCTTCGGGCAAAGTCCGCGGCGACGGCGATATGTGCTTCTACGGTCAAACCAGTGTGCTGGGTGGCGCGGTGCAGATGACTGAGTCTTCTGCCGGCCGCGCCGTGTTCACGCTGGATCTGAGCCGTCTGGAGCCTGCTGTCGAGAAAGTGGCGCTGACGGCCACGATTCATGAGAACAAGGCCAGCTTTGAGCGCGTCTCGCAGCTGTCGGTCGTGGTGTCGGGTGGGATTGAAGCTCAGTTGCCTACCGGTGGCATGAAGGAAACTGCGCTCATCCTCGGCGAGTTTTATCGCCGCCAGGGTGAGTGGAAGTTCCGTTGCGTGGCTCAAGGATTCGCCGGGGGCCTGGAGCCATTGGCCAAGCACTTTGGCGTTGAAGTCGCAGCCCCGACGCCTGCCCCGGTACAAGCCGCACCTCAACCAGTTCCTGCTCCAACTCCGTCGGCAGCACCCAAGTCGTCGATCAGCTTGAGCAAGGTCACCCTCGACAAGACACGCACATCGATCAGTCTCGAGAAGACCTCGGCCGGTTTCGGCGAGATCAAGGTGAACCTGAACTGGAACAAGGGTGGTTCTGGCGGTTTCTTCAGCCGCAGCAAATCCATCGACCTCGACGTGGGTTGCCTCTACGAGCTTCAGAACGGTGACAAGGGTGTGGTTCAAGCCTTGGGCAATTGCTTCGGCAGTCTGAAGCAGGAGCCTTACGTCCAGTTGATGGGTGATGACCGGACGGGCTCTGTTGCCGGAGGCGAGTGGCTGCACATTAACGGGACCCAGTGGAGTGAGGTTCGCCGCATTTTGATCTTCGCCTTCATCTACGAAGGGGCGCCGAACTGGAGAGAGACCGATGGTGTAGTGACCATCTACATCCCTGGCCAGCCGGACATTGAAGTACGCCTCAACGAGGAGGGCGGTCGTGACGGAATGTGTGCGATTGCCATGCTTGAAAATGTGAACGGCGCCGTGAAGGTCTCCCGACGGGTCGACTTCCACCGGGGGCATTCGGCGGTAGACAAGGCCTACGGTTGGGGCATGAGCTGGCGCGCCGGCTCGAAATAAGAATTTTGGCGGGATCCTTTGATCCCGCCTTTTGAGGGGAACTCAAATGCTGGCATGGCTTAAAGAAAACGCGGCATTGGCACGCGACAAACTGACCACTGAGGTCGGGAAATTCAAAAACCAGAAGTTCATGGAAGCAATGACGGCTGCTTGCGCAGTGATCTCGGCAGCCGATGGCGATATCTCCTCTGCGGAAAAGCAGAAGATGAGCGGTTTCATCAGCAACTCGCCTGAGCTGAAAGTCTTCAACATGGCCGATGTGATCAAGTCCTTCAGCGCCCATTGCGAGAAGTTCGAGTTCGATTTTCAGATCGGTCAAGCGGAAGCGTTGAAGGTTATCGGCAAGATCAAAAGCGACCCGGGTGCTGCACGTCTATTGGTTCGAGTTGGATGCTCCATTGGCGCGTCGGATGGCAATTTCGACGAAAAAGAAAAGGCGGCATGCCGCTTGATCTGTGCCGAGCTGGGCCTGAATCCAGCTGATTTCGACCTTTAAGGAGCTGTACTTTGGAAACGAACATCGGATTTCCTCCGTTGACCATGGCGGTTTTTGTAGGGCTCGCGGTTGGCGCCCTTCTGCTCGACATGGTCACTCACCGTGGCGACAAACCCATTTCGCTGGTTAAAGCCTCGATCTGGTCGATTTTCTGGATCGCCATATCGTTGGCATTCGCAGGTTTCCTGTACGTACAGCACGGACCTGAAGTCGCAAGCCTATTCGTGACGGGCTACGCCTTGGAAAAAGTCCTGAGCGTGGACAACCTCTTTGTCTTCATGGCGATCTTCGCCTGGTTCAAAGTGCCGGATGGCCTGCGTCACCGTGTTCTGTACTGGGGCATCATCGGCGCTATCGTTTTCCGCGGCGTGTTCGTTGCTATCGGCACCGGCCTCTTGGCGTTCGGTCCGTGGGTCGAGATTGTTTTCGCGGTGATCGTCGCATGGACTGCCGTCATGATGCTGCGTGCCGGCGGTGATGGCGATGAAGAAGAAGACTACTCCAAGCACATGGCTTATCGCTTTGCACAGAAGCTGTTCCCGGTGTGGCCAAAGCTGCACGGACACAACTTCTTCGTGACTCGCAAGGCCCTTCAGGTAGAACTCCTGAAGCCTGAAAACAAAGGCATGACACTGGCTGCAAAAGGGACCTTTTTTGCTACTCCGCTGTTCCTTTGCCTGGTGGTTGCTGAAGTGTCTGATGTGCTGTTCGCATTTGACTCCGTTCCGGCGGTCATCGCGGTCAGTCGTGAACCGCTGATTGTCTATTCGGCAATGCTGTTCGCCATTCTGGGCTTGCGGACCATGTACTTCGTCCTCGAAGCGCTGAAACGCTATCTGGTCCATCTGGAGAAGTCGGTCATCGCGCTGCTGTTTTTCATCGCCGTCAAGCTCGGCTTGAATGCGACTGACCACATGTTCCACCACGGTTACACCATTGACGCTAACACCAGCCTGCTGATCGTTATGGTCGTCCTGGCTATTGGCGTTGTGGCGAGCCTGGTCTACCCGGGAAAAGAAGAAACTCAACCCGAAAGCAACTGAGTTAAAGCACCCACCCCAAGGAGAAATACCCAATGGCACTGACTCTTCAAAAAGGCGGCAACCTGTCCCTCTCGAAAACCGATCCGAACCTGACCAAGATCCTGGTCGGTCTGGGCTGGGACCCACGCGCCACTGACGGCGCTGAGTTTGACCTGGACGCCAGCGCTCTGCTGCTGGGTGCGAACGGCAAAGTGCGTAGCGAAGCCGATTTCGTCTTCTACAACCAACTGAAGAGCGTGGACGGCTCCGTTGAGCACGCTGGCGACAACCGTACCGGTGCCGGCGATGGTGACGACGAAGTGGTCAAGGTTGATTTGAGCCGCGTTCCGGCCGACGTCGACAAAATCGTATTCATCGTCACCATCCACGATGCAGATGGCCGCAAGCAGAACTTTGGCCAGGTTGGCGGCTCGTTCATTCGCGTCGTCAATGAAGTGTCCGGTGCCGAAGTCGTTCGCTACGACCTGGCCGAGGATGCCTCGACCCAAACCGCAATGGTCTTTGCAGAACTGTACCGCAGCAATGGCGAGTGGAAATTCCGCGCCATTGGTGAAGGCTACGCTGGCGGCCTGAAAGCCCTGGCAAACAACTACGGCATGAACTTCTAAACAACCCCCCGAAAAAAGGAATCTTGCAATGGCTGTAAGTCTGTCTAAAGGCGGTAACGTCTCGCTGTCGAAAGAGGCCCCGGGCCTGACCGAAGTCATCGTTGGCCTGGGCTGGGATGCACGCGTCACCGATGGCGCTAAATTCGACCTCGACGCCTCGATCTTCATCGTCGGCGAGAACGGCAAAGTTATCGACGACAATAGCTTCATCTTCTACAACAACAAAAAGTCTACCGACGGTTCGGTTGAGCACTTGGGTGACAACCAATCGGGCGAAGGCGAAGGCGATGATGAACAAGCCACCGTCAAATTGAATGGCCTGGCTGCCGCAGTGAAGAAACTCGTTTTCGCTGTGACCATCCACGATTCGGTTGAACGCAAGCAGAGCTTCGGCCAGGTTGCCAACGCTTACATCCGTGTACTGAACAAGGCTGACGGTAAAGAACTGGCTCGCTACGACCTGAGCGAAGACGCTTCTACCGAAACGGCCATGATCTTCGGTGAGCTCTATCGCGCAGGCGAAGAGTTCAAGTTCAAGGCCATCGGTCAAGGTTTCGCTGGCGGTCTGAAGCCTTTGGCTGAAGCTCACGGCGTGAGCATCGCCTAACCCGAAAGGGTTGAGAAAGCCCCCTGCGTTTGCCGGGGGCTTTTTCTTGCCTGCAGAGTTTTCACCGCGGGCTGGAGCAAAACAAGGAAGAAGGGAAAATCGATGATGTTTCGCCTCAACATTGCCTCAGGCCTTTTCGCCTTGGTGCTCGCTCTGTGTTCCACGCAATCGCTGGCCGCGAGTTTCGATTGTGCAAAGGCGGGAAGCTTTGCAGAAAAAACCATCTGCACGGATTCCGGACTCAGCGTTCTGGATGAGCAGATGAACGCTGAATATATTCGCGCTCTGGACGCCGCTCAGAATCAGAGCCAGGTTCGCCAGGAGCAACGTGACTGGTTGCGTCTGCGCGACAACTGCACGACAAGAAGTTGCTTATCGACTTCGATGTCGGACCGGGTCAAGGTCCTTGCCGGCCCGCTATTACCGCAAGCTCAATCGACGGCTGATTTCGACATCAAGCGTATCGAGCAATCGGTAGCGGCGCGCGCACCTGTTGCAGCAACGCAAGAGCCCTCAATGACCAAGCCCGCGCCGACAACTAAAAGCGCGAAAGACGACCATCAAGCGGTTCTGAACCTGAAAATCGCTCTGTTCTTGATGGCCCTCCTGCTGCTGGTCTGCATTTGGTTGCACCACAGAGGTTCGATGACGATCTACCAGGACTACACCGATGCGCTTTGGACAAGCCTGACCCCAATCCTTGCGATCGGCGTCTACTTCCTCTTTAGCGCCTGGCTGGAGATCCCCCGAAACTATTCCGTCATCGCGGCGTGCCTGGTCGGCGCACTCATGTCGCTGCAGGTGATTGTTCAAACGTATCGTAGCAATGGGATTTCTCTGTTTTTCCTGCTTTCACTGTTCGCCAAAGTTGCACTGCTGACTTTCTACTTCTTGATGATGGCTCTCCTTTTGTTCGGTGGTGCGCGTAACAAACGAGAAGCTCGCCGACAGCGCGGCTGGGCCGTGGCCGCGACGACGGTCTTCGTGTTTTTGTCCGGATGGATGTGCAGGAACAGGCAGTTCTCATCGGTCGACGACTATATTGCCGGCCGAACCTGATCCGTAAGCGTTACCTGGCCGGGTGCAGGTCCTGGCCGTCCAGGAAACAGAATCAAGGAACGATCATGGGATTTCGATTCAGCAAGCGGATAACGATCGTGTCAGGTGTTCGCCTCAACATCAGTGGCTCGACCGTTCTGCGCGTTTTGCGCAGGTGACCCCGTTGGATATTTCCGTTCTGGACTGAGTGGCAATCCAATCGCGCGGCGAGCGGTATCAAAGGCTCTGACTTGGTTTTTTTTTCGCGCGTTTTAAGTGGTGCGTCATTCGGGGTGATGGCAATATGCTACGCCTCGTTGCGTGCACCGGATTTTCCAGGGACTGACGTTTGAATTTCTGACAAGGAATAGTTGGATGCTAGTCGCACTTGTTGTTTTGAACGCGCTCTATTTGATCTGCAGCCTCCTGTTCAACGCCGAACTGTTGAATATGGCGGGGGCCGATATTCCACTCAAAAAACTCGAAGTCCTTGAGACCTATAGCCAGGTTCTGGCCGCCACCAGTATGTGCCTGCTTGTGTGGCGGATCTGCTATCGCCGCTATCAAGGCAAGGGCAGGGTGCTCTGGTTCTGGCTTGCGGCTTCGACCGCGCTCGTTACGCCCGTCACCTGGTGGTTCCAGGGCGCCGCCCCGGACTGGATAGCCGAGAAATTCCCGGGTTCACTGCGTGTCAGCAGTCTCTACGCCTACGTCACTAAAAAGGGGCTGCTCTACGACTCGCTGACCATTCCGCAAATCCCTTACAAGGCCTACAAGGACCAGGGTGAAGGCAAAGCCTTCATTGCCAATCTTGGGGTTCTGATGAGTGTTCAAGGCTCGTACGTCGAGCGCATCGACAAGAACTTCCAGGGATTTTCGGCGGCAGTTTTTCGCGGCTATACGGCCCGAAATGGCGATGCGCTCTACGAGCGTCTTCAAGAAACCGTTGTGCCTTCCATCGACGACATCATCAGAACCTACGCAAAGCTCGAAGGCTTTCGTGCGGCGGGAATTCCAGGAAATGAATGGAAGCCCATCCAGTGGCCAAGTGCCGGGGCGGAGCTGGGTTACGAACCCGGAATTGACGAGTACGCCCGATCAATCAATCCGGGCGTCAGAAGCCGGGACGCGCTCGTCAACACTACTGAAGTCCGTCATATGGCAAGGAGCGCCCTTGGCCCACTTTACGTGCGAGGTATGAACTTGCTTGCCACCCGTGAGCAGTTCCAGGGCTACCTGCCAGGTATTGCCGACAACATGGCATTCGACGTTGCGCATACCGATATTCACGGTGCGGAAGGCCTGAATGTGCTGAAGAACATGTGGTTTATCCCTTTCTCACTCATGAGCGGATTGTTCTTCGGAGCCATCAGTCTTGTGGTCCTGATCATTTCGGGCATTGAAGCCTTGAGACGGCTGCCGGGCCGAATTCGCTTCGTGCGACCGCTCGCCATTGCTTCGATCGTTTTAGTCCCCCTGGTAGTCGGCAACGGGATTGTCGACAGCGCCGGCTACAGGGACGCGTTCAGGAGTCAGGGAAAGCAACCCCTTTTGCTGGCGTCGGTTTTCAGCTGGGCCATGTCCTCGCAAGCAATGCTTTACAACCTCACAAAGCCTCTGCTCAAGGCAGAGTGAACTTACACACAGGGAGAGTCACCGTGCGGAAAAAGTTTATCGTCACAATGCTGGCAGTCGCCATCGCAGCCAGCTCGGGTTGCGCTCAGTTGGGCATCAACAAGCAACAGGCCGGTACCGCTGTAGGTGTCGTCGCTGGCGCGGTCGTCGGCTCCTTCATTGGTAAAGGCAATGGCAAGATCGTAGCTGTCCTGCTGGCCAGTACGATCGGCGGTTTCATCGGCAACAAAATTGGCGCAATGCTCGATGATCAGGACAAGCAGGCGCTTGCCCTGCGCACTCAGGAAGCCCTGAGTCTGCCGGCAAATGATTCCGCCCAACCGGTGTCATGGACTTCCGCGCACTCGGGTGCAAGTGCACAGATCGTTCAAGGCAAAGAGTACACCCAGACCAAAACGGTTGAAGTGAAGCGGGCTCCGAAGATCGAGGCGGTTCCGTCGATGAAACTCATCAACGAACAGTATCTGACCAAGAGCAGCTCCAATGTTCGTGCGGCGCCAAACAAAAACGCCGACAAGGTGGGTGGCCTCAAAGCGGGTACCGAATTCACGGCCGTTGGGTCAACCGGTGACTGGATTCTGGTCGGCCGCAAGGGTGTGACCGTTGGATACATCAACCGCTCACTGGTTACTCCAAAATCCGAAGCGGTCGCCAAGAATGTGAAGCCGGCGGCCAACCTCGACGAAATGAACGTGGCTGCTGATAAAGAAACCAAGGCCTTCGACCTGGATGCGATCCCGACTCTGCCATCCCAGCAAGTTGCAGCAGAAACGTCTTGTCGGCCGGTGACCGTGAGCCTGAAAGCGGCAGACGGTAATACCGAGCAGGAACAAAACACGTTCTGCAAACAAGCCAACGGCACCTGGGAACTCATCTAAGGATCTCCATGAAAAACCGCGCACTCGCACTCGCTGTAGTGAGTGCTTGCGGCCTCGCGCCACAAGCATTTGCACACGAGCTTGCCTACTCGAAAACAGAACAGATCCACGTCATTGTCGAGGGTGAAGCAACCACCTGGTGCAAGCCAGAATTGGCCATCACCATGCAGCGGCCAACCTGGGGTGACCAGAAGCCATTGAATGGTCTTTTGAGTAAGTTGCCCTTCATCCTCGGGCAGGAATGTCCGACCGCGAAAGTCACCTGGAAGGCTGTCGACGCCAAGGGGGCTGTTTACGCGACTGGCGCAGGCAATGCGACCAACCTGGGCATTGCCACGTTGACTGCACCGCCTGCACCTGCACCTGCACCTGCACCTGCACCTGTTGCGGCCGCGGTGGCACCGGCCCCCGCGACTCCAGTCGTGGCTGTTGCGCCAGCGCCAGCACCAGAAGTTCCAGTAGCTCCCGTAGCTGTGGCCGACGCCCCGGTGGTTCCGGCTCCAGCAGCAACCCCCGTTGCACCTGCACCTGCGGTTGTCGCCCCGGTCGTTCCAGCGCCAGCACCAGCGGAACCCGTCGCCGTCGCCCCGGTAGCACCGGCCCCCGTCGTTTCCGCGGCTGTAGTGGCCCCACCGGTAGCACAAGCACCCGCTCCAGCTCCATCAGCAGCACCTCAAGCGGCTATCGCTACGGTACCGAGCGCTGACTTCGGCCGTTCATTGGTTCTGGCTAACAAGAACCTTGTCGGAATCGCTGACGGTAGCGGCTGCAAATGGCTAATCAGCAAGTCGGCGATCGATGAGAGTGACCCGAGCCTCGCCTTCGCCTCGACGCCAGCAATGCCTTGTGGCGCCTCTGGCTATGCTGAAGGTGCATTCGATAAATTGCGTTGGTCGATTCCGAACACCTATCGCGGTGATACGTGGTCCCGGACTTACGTCCATCCGAGCGGCCTGATGTTCAATCAAGCCATCAGCTCGGCGGTGAAAGGCAAGGCTCTGTCCTTCCTGAGCAACAATGCCGACCAGGCCCTCTTCCAGGTCGGCGAAATTCCGGCCCGCGGCATGAAGGTCTATCTGGCATTCCAGCGCTCGACCTATAACGTTCTGTCGCCGTTCGGGAGTGACCCGTACTACGTTGCAATCACGGCAGACGAAAGCTTTGCCCTTGATCCGGCGGAGTACAAGCGGGCGGTGCTTGAGCTGTATCAACTGGTGAAGGCAACCTCGCCGTCGACGGTTGATCTGTCGAACCTCTACATTGCGAAAACACTGGAGACCCTGTATCCGGAGTCCGGCTACTCCTCCGATGACAAGGACAAGATTGTCCGCAACCGCATGGGTGAAAACCGCGGCGCGTTCTACTTTGACGCCCGTGAAGGCACCAACTATGCGCTGTATCGTGAAGAGGTTCGGGTACGAGAGGTGCGCCGTCAGCAGCAGCAGATGGCTGAACTGCATCATCGCGTACTGGCCCGTTATGAGCAGCTCAAAGCCGGTATGAAAGAGTTCGAAGGCCGTGAAGCTGAAGCCCTGGCCCAGATGGCTGGCATCAAGGTCACTTTCTCCTCGCCGATGGCAATGCTCGACCCGTCATCATCCAGGTCGGCTGTGCCGATGATGATTCACGTCACCGGCAAGAGCGGCGATTTCTACGAGATCGACTTCCCGCGTAAAGGACGGGTCCAGGCCGATGTCGAACTGGAAAACCAGTGGTACGTCATCCACGCGGCCAACATGACGCCGTACGTTGCGCTCGAAGACGGCCGCTCAATCCCGACCTTCCGTGTGTATGCCGCCGGCATCCCCGAGGCCTGCAAGCAAGATCACTGCGCAGACAGGGTGTCCTTCGGCGCAGTCCTGGCCAAGGAGTTTCCGAACGCCGGAATCGACTTCAGTTGGACGCCACAAGTCTCCGAGCAGTACGTGACTGCCTGGCAGCAAGCATCCGCCCAAATTCAGTAAGGCCTCGCCATTATGAAATCGATGAACAAGAAGCACATTCTCATCGCCGCTGCGGCCGCGGGTATTGCGATCCTCGTTGGGGGCTCGATGCTATCCAGCGCAGGGAAGAAGGAAACGCTGAGCTATTACGACGAACTGAAGGAGCAGTTTTACCTTGAGGGCGTTCTGAACGAGGGGGATGTGTCCTATTCCTTCTGGTCTGGCAATCTCACTGTGGAGTCGCCCGAAGTTCGTTTGGTGGCCGCACAAACCAACGGCGCCGAAAAATTCCTGAAGGGCATGATGGGGTTGCTGGGAGGGAAGGACGCGGGGGCTACCGAAACCGGTTTGGCAGCCTGGTCGCGGTACTTGCTGGCGTCCACCACAGGAGGCGGTAATGCCGGCGGTGTATATCTCAAGGCCGACGCCCTCAAGGTCAGTCGCTCCGGTGACAACAAGGACGGTGAGATCCACGTCCAATTGTTGGGCCTGGACATGAGCAATCCCTATATCTCGCACAAAGGCGCTGATGTCGTTCTGGTGTCGGAAGTCAGCGATGAAATCCAGCCGCGGGCGGACGTCGATCAATATGGTCGGGTCGTTAATTCGAACTACTCGTGGGGCAGCAACATCGTCTCCCGCCTGCCATTCACGGGTGCGTTTATCAGTGGCGCAACCGGCGAGATCGGGGTGAAGGTCGACCTGGATTTCACCCTCAAGCGGTCTGACGATGGTGAAGGCTCGATGAAGTTCGTGGTTGTTCATCGCAACGACGGCAGCGAGGTTGGCCGGATTGTGCGCGAGGCTCAGTTCGCTTCAATCCCGCCGCTGGATGATGTTCAGGAGCAGCTCAAGGGCGCCTTCAGTGGCTTCATCATGGGGGCTTACAGCACCTCCATGGGCCAAGCGGTTATTGCCGATGCCGCGGGCAACTTTGCCCGCAAATCCAAGGTGGCCAGCTATTCGCTGACCTACAAAGGATTCGAGCCACTGAAGGACGGGTTCGACGAATACAAGACCGCCACCAAACGCCAGGAATTTGCTGGCTACTGTGCGGAAACCGGTCTTTCAACTTTCCAGAACGACTTCGGTGCCAAGGGTAAAGAGCACAGCGACTCGGAATGTGCGATCGCAGAGAAGCTCGCCACTGATGGCAAGTTCGAAGAGAGCTACACGTTCAAGGAAGAAAAATCGCTGTTTGCCGGCTTGTTTGTCAGCAAAAGCTACACGCTTGAGACTAACTGACCGACTCGACCTGAACCCTGGAGCTCGGTCCGCCGTGCTCCTCGGTCTACCTCATTTATCCCGGCAAGCCCAAGTACAGGACATCTCATGATCACTATTTCCAAATGGGCAATGACGGCTCTTTGCGCGGCGCTCCTGGTGGGCTGCGGCTCCAGCAAGGACAAAGCTGAAGAACTCGTCAACGTCATGGACCTGGATACCCAGTACAAGATGGTTATCCAGGTTGCCACAGCCGGCTACTCTTCCAAGTACCGCGACCTGTCTTCGGCTCAGATCAAGACCGTCATCGAAGACAATATCCCCAAAGAACTGCTGAACGACACACTCGTTGAGGTGTACGCCGACCATTTCGACGCCGATGAGCTCGAGCTGATGATTGAAGCGAACAAGCATCCCGAGAAGGCAATGGCGGTGATCCTGGGTTCGAAGGGAGGGATGGCTCTGGCTAAAAAATCAGTGGAAGTTCAGAGCGAGTTGCAGCGCGATATGGCGAAGGCCTTCGAAGACCGCGATGAGGATATCGTGGACGAACTGGACGATCTGCAGAAAGAAGCCCGCGGCTGAGCATGCCGCTGCAGGTAGCAAAAAGCCCGGCCAATGCCGGGCTTTTTCGTGACTGGACAATGCCGGTGTTTATGGCCGTGTCACATACCACGCCGTTTCAGACGGCGCCTTACGACAATGACTACAAGCAGAAGTACTAATGTGGTCACGCCGAAGAATAGCGTGTTGAACCAGGGGAAAGGCTGGTCACGGCTTGTGGTTGCCTCGATGTTCGTAATATTTGGGAATACCGACAAAATCTGAATGCGCCAACCGTAATAGCGGATGAGTGCCAATTGCTGTGCATCACGGGAGTAACCCTGAGCCTTCGCCTGTACGTCGGCCGAGTCAAATTTGAAATACCAGGGAAAACTCCAGCCGGTGTCTTCGTTGCGATAGACCGTGACTGCCTTTGAATCAGGGTCCTCGGTGTTGATGAAATACACGTCCCTGGTAGGGCCATCGGCCGGGTTTTCTGCATTGATCACCCCGTCATGGTCGACCCGTTTGACTTCAACACCTGTGACCAGCACCACCTCGTGTTGAGGCAGCACATAGTAAAGACCCAGTGCGCCAGCACCGGCCACCAGGAAGATCGCACCCAGAACCAACCCCTTGAACCACTTCATGTCGACGCTCCATTTTAGATCGTCGGAATTCTGCCCCAATTCAGTCGATTGATGGCGAATTTTAGTCTCGACGGTGAACGGGTCTAAAAACTATGGAAAGGCGGGACGTTCTGGCTCAAGCAGGTATGAGAGGTCGATATGAAGCGGCAATGGAAAACATGCAGACACAAAAAAACCGGTCATATAGGCCGGTTTGTTTGGGTTTCAGCTGCTCGCCGGTTTAGGCGGGAACATGCTGGAACAAGAAAGTGGAGCGGGTGAAGGGAATCGAACCCTCGTTATCAGCTTGGGAAGCTGGAGTAATGCCATTATACGACACCCGCTCAGAGCGGCTGACTTTGTACCAGATGTGGGCGTGGAAATGAAGTTTTTCTTTGCGTGGGACGGCTTTAGCGCAGGTGAAACAAAAACAGAGACCGCATGATGGTCTATCGCGGGCAAGCCTTGCTCCGATACGGCGAAGCTTGCTCGCGATGACGCTGTTTCAGATGGCCAATGCATGTTGGTCCTGGACGTAGTGATAACGCGGTCGACTTTCGTGTTGCGAAGGTTTCAGAAAGCCCAGCAGTGCGTTGCGGCTATCTCGGCAAGCGGCTTTGTGTTCCATGTCGAGAAAGTGGCCGGTGGCCTGCAGGGTGGTGAAAGTAGCGTGTTGGACGTGGTTGGCGAACAGTTGAGCGCCGTCGGCAGCGGTGTACTCGTCCCATTCGCCGTTCATGAACAGCACCGGTACGTTGATTTTCTCCGCGGCTTTGAAGAAGCACTGGCGATCACTGCGCAGCAGATCGCTGATGTGGAAGTGCATCTGCCCGTACTCATGCTCGGCAAGGGAACTGACGTGCCGATAATTGAAGCGCTTGAACAGTGTCGGCAGGTGTTTGCCGATGGTGCTGTTCACCAGGTTGCCGACCCGGTCACCGTCCCGGCTGCCGAGGTAATCGATGCCGCGCTCGAGGTAGTCGAGCATGTGCGCGTTGATCTCCGGGGAGAACGAGCTGATCACGGCTTTCTCGATGCGTCGTGGCTGCTGGGCCAGGGCGACCAAAGTCGCGGCGCCACCCCAGGAAAACGACAGCACGTGTTCGGCGGCGAAGTGGTCGATCAGCTCCAGGAGGATCTGCCCTTCGATTTCCTTGGTCAGCAATTTCTCGTGCAGGTTGTGGGCTTTTGACTTGCCCGCGTAGGGCTGGTCGTAGCAAACCACATTGAACTGCGGATGAAGGTTTTTCACGGTTTGTGCAAACGACGCAGTCGTGGCCATCGAGCCGTTGACCAGAATAATGGTCTTCTCTGCGGCGTCTGCGCGATAGAACTCCGTGTAAACCCGGTACTGACCCTGTATATCCAGCACAGCGATTTCTGGCCTCATGTCATAAGACTCCTGGCAAGCGGGTATGCGTGCAAATCAGATTGCACGAGCTTTGTGACAGGTAGGCATACGCCTGGAATTTGAGAGGCCCATGTCGATCCATTGCAGTCCGGTCGACGGGTATTGTTATTGGCGGGCAGTCTGCCGGGGGAAAGCGGAACCTGAGGGTTCTCTACCGGCAAAAAGTTTCTTAGAAGTATGTTGTGACTCGTCGGTCACATTTCGGCCGACGTCCTGATTCAAGCAGGGGTCACGTCATCGCGCAAGTATCTTTGGCAAATTGTTCGACAACTTCTGCTGAGCGGTCGCCTGCTTAGATCAATTGAATCTCTTCGGTGCGTAATGCGCGGTACTCGCCCGGTTTCAGGGCACTGTCGAGCACCAGCGGGCCCATGCTTTCGCGGTGCAGGCGCAGCACCTTGTTGTCGAAATGGCCGAACATCCGCTTCACCTGATGATAACGACCCTCGACGATGCTCAGTCGTGCGGATGTTGGTCCGAGTACCGCCAGCCCGGCGGGTTGGGTGGTGAGGTCTTCGAAGGCGAAGTACAGGCCTTCGGCGAATTTCAATGCGTATTGCGGGCCAATCTCTTGCTCGGTCTCGACGTAGTAGACCTTGGGCAGTTTGGTTTGCGGCTGGGTCAGGCGTCGCGACCAGCTGCCATCATTGGTGATCAGCATCAGGCCGGTGGTGTTGAAGTCCAGGCGCCCGGCGATGTGCAGGTCCTCCTTGTCCGGCTCATGGATCAGGTCGAGCACGGTCGGGTGTTGCGGATCGCGGGTGGCACTGACGCAGCCAGAAGGTTTGTGCAGCATGAAGTAGCGTGCAGGCTTGCCGACTTGCAGCAGCTCATCGTCGACTTCCACGCGGCTGAATTCCAGTACGTCGGCGTGAGGGTCGCTGACGATTTTTCCGTCGATCCTGACGCGCTTTTCCACCAGCAACAGACGCACCTGCTTACGGTTGAAGCGCGGCAGGTTGCTGAGGAAACGGTCAATGCGCATGACGAGGGATCGGTAGGAAAGGGGCGCGTATCTTACGTGATCGGTTGTGCGGTTGCTTACAGCTGCGCCTCGACTTGCGCACAGCGTGGGCACAAACAGGATTTGTCGCGCAGTTCGGGCGGCAGAGCCTCGAGCACTGCCGGGTCGATGCTGACGCCGTAGCACCAGCAGGCCCGATCGGCGGTTCGCGGGTCGGCCAGCGTGCAGTCGTTGGAGGCGCCGCAGGCCGGGCAGAAATCTGGCTTGTTCATGTAGGGTTATTCATAACTGGAGTGAGGCATTTCCACGCAGGTGCGGTTACGGCCGGCTTGCTTGGCCCGGTACATCGCATGATCCGCTCTCGAGAGCAGCGTGTGCAAGGTGTCATCGGTCTGCAGGGTGGTCAGGCCGATGCTCACGGTCAGCTGCAAGGCCTTATCGTTGTAGGCATAACGCTGCTGCTCGACATGCTGACGAATTTTCTCGGCGACCATCAGACCGGTCTCACCGTCAGTGTCCTTGAGCAGCACGATAAATTCCTCCCCGCCCCAACGGCAGACGATGTCGGAGTGCCGCAGGCAACTCTCCAGGTCCCGTGCAAAGCCGATCAGCACCTGATCGCCGGCAAGGTGACCGTAGGTGTCGTTCAAGACTTTGAAATGGTCCAGATCCAGCAGCAACGCGGTCAGCGGTTTGGGCTCGCGCTGGGCTTCGTGCATGGCTTGCGCCGCCAACAGGTCGAAACCGCGGCGGTTCGGCAATTCGGTCAGGCTGTCGAGAATCGCCTGGGCCTGGATCTTGCCCTGGTAGCGCTTGATCACCCGGTTGAGCAGGGCCAGCACAATCAGCGTGACGATCAGGCAGATCAGCAGGTTGAGGTACAGCGACTGGCGGATTTCACTGAGGGCGCCGTCTTCGCGTTTGTCGACGAACAAGTACCAGTTCAGCTCCGGGATGAACCGTACGTTCAGGAAATGTCCCTGGCCCTGGACGGAATATTCGTAACTGCCGCTGTGCGGTTTTGGCAACTGACTGACAAGGCTTTTCATGCTGTCGAGTTCGCCGAGCCTCTGCCCGATCTTCGCGCCTTGCGGGCCGCCCTCGGCCCCGGTGAGCACCAGGCGCCCGAAGTTGTCGACGAAGTACACGCTGCGCTGGTAACGCTGCTGGTATTTGTCGATCAGCTTGATCACCGCATCGACCGTCAGACCGACGCCGGCCGCGCCAATGAAACGGTTGTTGTAGTCGTAGACCTTGTAGTTGATGAAGAAGGTCAGGTTGTCCTTGTTGGCAAGGTCCGGGTCGACATTGATCTCGTAGGGATCGGCCATGTCTCGTACGCGGAAATACCACGCATCGCGGGGTTCAGTGACTTTGACCTGTTTGAGTACGCCCTTGGCGTGGTAGTAGGTGAGGCTGGCGTTTGAGACGAAAAATGCGGTGTAGGCGCCGTAGTGGGTCATCACCTCGTTGAGGTAGCGGGTCATTTTTTCGGGATCTTGCTCGCCGTTTACCACCCAGTCACGCATGAAGGTGTCGCGGGACATCATCGAGGAAATCAGGATCGGTCTGACGAGGTCTTTCTGGATTTCCGAGTAGACCGTGTCCGACGTCAGCGGCAGTTCGGTGTTGACGATGTTGTCACGGATCGACGCTCGCGAGGCGTAGTAACTGAGGAAGGACGTGGCGAGAAAGCCTGCGCCCAGCAACGCGATCAGCGTGAGGACCAACGAACGTTGCGAATACAGCGGCGAGCTAAGCGGCATGACGATTCCGTTGGCAGTGACCCGATGGCAGGCATTCTAATGGCACCGCCGGGAAATAACTGCTCTATGTGCAGGGCGAATGATCGTTCACACGCCCCCCGAGATTATGCCCGGACCTTGTGGGAGCGAGCTTGCTCGCGATGGCGGACTGTCAGACAACATGGTTTTTGCCTGTTAGACCGCCATCGCGAGCAAGCTCGCTCCCACAGGTTAGGGTCATTCTTTCGCGCTATGAACGGGACTGCAGATACGTACGCCATCCGCCTAAATGGCTGATATCGGCTGCCCCCTCCAACCCATACGCCTCACAAATAAACCCACTTTCCCAACGCCCATCCGCCAATTGCACCTTGCCTAATCCCAGCGGTGCCGGTATCCCGGTCAAAAACGAACCCAACTCACGGCTCGGCAATTCCCAAACCTCCACGGCAATCGCCACCCCCCCGTCCTTCACGCGAACCATCCCGGGGCGAAACGGCGGACCACCGGCCAGGGCATGCAGTTGATAATCCGGCGAGCTGAACGTCGTCTCGACCAGTCGAGCCCCGCGCTGCTTCAACTGCCAATTCAGCGCCAACCCATCCAGATGCGCCCCACACACCACCAATCGCGCCCGGTCATTACGTGCGACAGCCGTCGGCGCAGGTGCGAGCAAACCTTGCTGACGCTGCAACGCATCCGCCACACCCAACAAATACTGATCAGTAAACGCCCGGCCGAATAACGTCACGCCCCAAGGCAAGCCATTGCCCATGAAACCGCTGGGCACGGCGACGGCGGCGTAATCGAGCAGGTTCATGAAGTTGGTGTAGTAGCCCAGTTCCGAATTGCGCAGCACCGGCTCGGCGTCCAGTTCCGCCCGCGTGACGGGGCGGCCGATGGTAGGTGTGAGCACGCAATCGAGGCCGTCCAGCGCCTGGTCGCACAGGGCTTTCAGCGCTTGAAGCCGGTACTGAGAACGGAAAGTTTGCACACCGTTGACCGCTGGCGCCTTGGCCAGCACCGCGCGAATCACCGGCAGTACAGCTTCAGGATTTTGCTCCATCAATTCGCCGGCGACGCTGTAGCGCTCGGCCACCCACGGCCCTTCATAGAGCAATCGCGCCGCTTCAAGGAACGGCGACAAATCCAGTTCCACGGCTTCACCGCCCAACGCCTTGAGCTGATCGATGGCATCACCGAACAACAGCGGCCCCTCAGGACAACCGAAGAACTCCAGATCCTGTGCACGCGGTACGCCGAAGCGGAAGGGGCGAGGCGCACCAAACGCCGAGCCGTCATTCCACAACGGATTGCTACGGCTGTATTCATCGCGGGGATCGAGCTGCGCAGTGAGCGCAAGCAACTGACTGGCTTCCCGAGCAGTCGCGGTGAACGTGGTCACGCAATCGAGGGTGCGACAGGCCGGAACCACACCGGCCGTGGAGATCAACCCTTTGCTGGCTTTCAACCCCACCAGATTGTTCAGCGCCGCCGGCACGCGCCCGGAGCCTGCCGTGTCCGTGCCCAGGGAAAAACTCACCACGCCGAGCGCCACCGCCAGCGACGACCCGGCGCTGGAGCCGCCCGACGGATACTCCGGCAACACGCTGTTCGGGCACGCGCCATACGGTGAGCGACTGCCGTTAAGCCCGGTGGCGAATTGATCAAGATTGGTCTTGCCCAACGGAATCGCCCCCAGCGCCAGCAACTGCTCGACGATGGTCGCCGAACGCTCCGGCACATAGGCAAATGCAGGGCACGCCGCGGTCGTCGGAATGCCGGCCAGGTCGATGTTGTCCTTGATCGCGAACGGCACGCCGTACAGCGGCAGGCTTTCGATATCGCGACCATCGAGTGCGGCGAGGTACGGTTCCAGTTCTTCAACACTGAGCAAGTGGATGAACAGGTGATAGTCCGGGTTCAACGCCGCGGCTTTATCGCGCAGGCTCAGCAGCAGTTCACGGGGCGTGATGTTGCCGATGCGATAAGCGCTGCGCAGGGCGTCGAGTTGCAGATTGATGTTCATCGCGTTAATCCTTTTCAAAATGGGTTCACTCAAGTTCCAGCACCACGACGCGCTGTCCGGCGCGCACCGCCGAACCCGGTTGCACGCGAATCTCGCGCACCACCCCGGCCATAGGCGCGAGCAGCGGGATTTCCATCTTCATCGACTCCAGAATCACCAGCACATCACCCGCGGCGACCCGGCTACCGGTTTCAACCTGAACCTGCCAAAGGTTGCCGGCGATGTGGCTATCGACGCTTTGTTGACCGCTGGCCAGCGGCGCGTCTTCGGTCAACTCCGGGACCAGTTCTTCACTGTCGAAATGCGCCTGGCCACTGGCGATCCAGCGCTCGCGTTCGGCGTTGAACGCACCTTTTTGCTGATCACGAAACGCGGCAATGCTCTCGGCTTCCTTCGTCAGGAAGGCTTGGTAATCCGCCAGATTCAGCTGACTGTGCTCGATGTTCAGATCGAAGCGCCCGAGTGGGAAATCCCGACGAATACGCAGCAGTTCATCGGCACTGACCGGGTAGAACCGGATCTGATCGAAGAATCGCAGCAGCCACGGTTTGCCATCGAATGCGGCGACCTCGCGATAGCGATTCCACATCTGCAACGTGCGGCCGACGAACTGATAACCGCCAGGGCCTTCCATTCCGTACACGCACATGTAAGCACCACCGATGCCCACCGAGTTTTCCGCGGTCCAGGTGCGGGCCGGGTTGTACTTGGTGGTCACCAGGCGATGACGCGGATCGAGTGGCGTGGCGACCGGTGCACCGAGGTAGACGTCGCCCAGGCCCATCACCAGGTAGCTGGCGTCGAACACGGTGCGCTGCACTTCGTCGAGGTTTGGCAGATCGTTGATACGGCGGATGAACTCCAGATTGCTTGGGCACCACGGGGCGTCCTTGCGCACGGTGGTCATGTATTTTTCGATCGCCAACTGGCAGGCCGGGTCGTCCCAGGACAAGGGCAGATGGACGATGCGCGAGGGCACTTGCAGGTCCTTGGCGGCGCACACGGCGTCCCATTCGCCGGCGACGATGCCGAGCAGATCGGCCAGCGGCAGTTGCTCGGGCTGGTAGTGCACTTGCAGTGAGCGGATGCCCGGTGTCAGGTCGATGACGCCGTGCAGGTTTTGGCTTTCCAGTGCTTGCATCAAGGCGTGGGCGCGGAAGCGCAAGACCAGGTCAAGTTCGGGGGCGCCGATTTCCAGCAGCAGATGAGTGTCGCCGGACAGTCGCGCCACCAGCCGCGTATCGTCCTGACCAATATCCAACACCACCGGCGACACAATCCCTTGTGGGAGCGGGCTTGCTCGCGAAGAGGTCGTGTCAGACGACGTTGATGACACAGACACACCGCTTTCGCGAGCAAGCCCGCTCCCACAGTGGGTATTCCATTTCAGGGCGAGATTGCGGGCGGTCTTCAGGTCGACGGGGAGGAACTGCACTTTGTCCCCAGCCTTGAGTTGCCCAAGCTGCCAGAGGTCGGCTTCGATCACCGTCACCGGGCAAACAAACCCGCCGAGGCTAGGGCCGTCGGGACCGAGGATTACCGGCATGTCACCGGTGAAATCCACCGCCCCAATGGCGTACGGATTGTCATGAATATTCGACGGATGCAGACCCGCCTCGCCACCATCGGCACGCACCCATTCAGGCTTCGGCCCGATCAACCGCACACCGGTTCGGCTGGAATTGAAATGCACTTCCCATTGGGTGGCGAAGAAGGTGCCAATGTAGTTTTCGGTGAAGTATTCCGGTGCGCCATGAGGGCCGTAGATCACCCGGATTTGCCGCAGAACGGGCAGCTCGGTGACCTGTTCTTCAGCCAATTGTTGACCGGCGCTGCGGTCGTTCAAAGCAGGGAGATGCAACACGTCGCCCGCCCGCAATGCACGCCCGCCATGCCCACCAAACTGGCCGAGGGTGAAGGTGCTTTTGCTGCCCAGATAATCCGGCACTTGCAGGCCGCCGCGCAGGCACAAATAACTGCGCGCGCCGGCTCCGGCAATCGTACCAAGGCTCAAAGTAGCGCCCGCCGGTACCAGTAAAACTGTGTCCATCGGCACCACTTCACCATTGAGGGTCAGTGGAATCACTGCCCCGATCACCGCCACCACCGCGTCGCAATTGAAGCGCAGCAACGGCCCGCTCATGGTGATTTCCAGCGCAGCGGCGCCTTCGTCGTTACCGAGCAAAAGGTTGCCAAAACGCAGCGCGCGACTGTCCATCGGCCCTGACGGCGGCACGCCCACGGCCCAGTAACCGAGGCGGCCGGGATAGTCCTGCACGCTGGTTTGAGTGCCGGCGCTGAGCACTTCAAACGTGTTGGCCTGATACATCAAACTTTCCAGGCAACGGGTCCACGGCTGACCGCTGGCGAAGGGCGCATCGAGCAAAATCTGCCGCAGATAATCGCGGTTGGTTTCCACCCCGTAGAGCAGGCTGTCGCCCAACGCTTGATGCAAATCGGCAGCGGCTTCTTCGCGGGTCGGCGCCCAACTGATGACCTTGGCGATCATCGGATCGAAGTACGGCGGAATTTCGCAACCGGCCTCGACCCAGGTGTCGATGCGCAGCTGCTTGCCATCGGCGGCAGGGAAGTTCACGGCGGTCAGCAACCCCGGACTTGGCTGAAAATCCCGACCCGGATCTTCGGCATAAAGCCGTGCCTGAATTGCATGGCCGCAGGCTTTCAAGCCTTGGCTCAACGTGCTCAGCGGCAGCAAATCCCCGGCCGCCAGTTCGACCATCCAGCGCACCAGATCCACGCCCCAGACTTGCTCGGTGACGCCGTGCTCCACCTGCAAACGGGTGTTCACTTCGAGAAAGTAGAAACGCTGAGCCTCGCTGTCGAAGACGAATTCAACGGTGCCGGCGCTGCGGTAATTCACCGCTTTGGCCAGTTTGATCGCCGCCGCACACAGTTCCTCAGCCATGCCCTCGGGCAGGTTCGGCGCTGGGGTTTCTTCGAGGACTTTCTGGTTGCGCCGCTGCACCGAACAGTCGCGTACGCCGAGGGCAATCACTTCGCCTTGGCCGTCGCCGAACACCTGGACTTCCAGATGACGGGCGCGCTGGATGTACTTCTCGATGAACACCCCGGCGTCGCTGAAGTTGTTCTGGCCGAGGCGCTTGACGGCCTCAAAGGAATCGCTCAGTTCGGCAGCGCTGCGGCACACGCGCATGCCGATGCCGCCACCGCCGGCGGTGCTTTTGAGCATCACCGGGTAGCCGACCTGTTCGCCGGCAATCAGCGCCGCGTCGAGGCTGTCGAGCAACTCGGTGCCTTCGAGCATCGGCACGTCATGTTGCTTGGCCAAGGCGCGTGCGGTGTGCTTGAGGCCGAACACTCGAAGCTGCTCTGGCGTCGGGCCGATGAAGGCGATGTTGGCGGCTTCGCACGCTTCGGCGAACGCGGCGTTTTCCGAGAGGAAACCGTAGCCGGGATGGATTGCCGTGGCGCCGGTGGATGTGGCGATGGCGAGGATTTTTTCGACGGCCAGATAGGTGCTGGCGGCTGCGCCTTCACCGAGGCTGTGGGCTTCGTTGGCTTGCAGGATGTGCAGGCTGGCGGCATCGGCTTCGGAGTAAACGGCAACGCCCTGAACCTGCAATTCACGCAGGGTGCGCAGGATGCGACAGGCAATGGCGCCACGGTTGGCAATCAGGACTTTTTCGAACATGGCATAACCCCTGGAGGCGATAGCGCATCAGCCTCGACCTGGGATGCGGGCCGTCCCGCAGTTTTTCTTGATGCATCCGGGCCGTCCCGGATGAAAAATCAGATTTCTCAAACGCCGCTGTTCCCCTGTAGGAGTGAGCCTGCTCGCGATAGCGGTGGGTCAGTCGACATCAAAGGTGACTTTGCTGACGCCATCGCGAGCAGGCTCACTCCTACATTGGATTGTGGTGTTTTGGCTGTTTGAGGCACTGCCCGGAACGGGCCTGGCACAACGCAAACAACCATTTACGCAACCGCACGAATTTCAGTTCCATACCAGCAGCTCCGCAGGTGTCGGGTTGTAGGCGTTGCACGGGTTGTTCAGTTGCGGGCAATTGGAGATCAGCACGATCACGTCCATCTCGGCCCGCAGGTCGACGTATTTGCCCGGCGCCGAAATCCCGTCTTCAAACGTCAGCCCGCCATCCGCCGTGACCGGTACGTTCATGAAGAAGTTGATGTTCGGCCCGATGTCGCCCTTGCCCAATCTCCCGTCGTGGACGCAGGCGCGCAGGTAGTTGTCGCGGCAGCTGTGCATGTAGCGTTTCTCCAACGCGTAACGCACGGTGTTGCTCTCTTGTGCGCAAGCGCCGCCGAGGGTGTCGTGACGGCCGCAGGTGTCGGCAACGATGGTCAGCATCGGCTTGCCGAGGTTGGAATAGAGCACGCTGCCGGTGCTCAGGTAGACGCTGTTCTGCCGGCGCAACGTGCGTTGCACGTCATAGCGTTCCTTCGGGTTGGCAACGCTGTAAAACAAGGTGTCGACAGCTTGGTTGCCTTCCAGGTCGAGGATGCGCAAGGTCTGGCCGGCCTTGACCTCCATCAGCCACGGTTCGCCGGCCGGGATGGTGGCGCGGTAGACCGCGGTTTCGGGCAACTGTTGAGCGGTAGCGATTGCGAGTGACATGGCAGCGATCCTCAGGCGAACAGACGGTCGGTGTTGATGAAGCCGCGCTCGTTTTCCGGGCGCGAGGTGCGGCAGTGTTCGGCGACGCTGGCGTCAGCATTCATCCAGCTGAGCTTCAGCGGTTTCGGCGCGTATTCAGGCGAAGGGTCCATCGGGTGTTGCAGCGCGGTGAGCACCACCAGCGTGTCCATCGGCGCATACAATTCGATGTAGTCACCGGCCCTGGAATTGCCTTCGACGAAGTGAAAACGCCCGGCCTCATCGACGTTCACGCGGCTGAACAAATTGAGCGTCATCAGCAGGTCGGACAGGCCCAAACCCCACTTACCCAGCTCCACCAGCAGGTTGTCGGTGCCGTTGCGGAAAAAGCCGTTGCGCAGTTCCTGATAGCGGCCCTGGCCGTATTTTTCTGCGACCTCTTCAGCGCAGAGCACACCACCGAGGCTGTCGCTCCAACCGCAGGTGTCAGCAGTGATGGCGGCCAGCACGCGGCCCATGTCTGAGTAAAGGCAATGGCCGGCGGTGAGCTTGGCCGTGTGTTGGCATTTGAGGCTGTCGGGCAGGTTCAGTCGTTCGGTTTTTTCGTTGGCGTTGAGCAACGTCAGGCTGACGTTGGCGCCGCCGCGCAGGTCGCTCAGGCGCAGCAATTGGCCGCGCTTCAAGACGAAGGAGCGATGGCCGCCGCCGGGGAGCATTTCTTCGGCGAAGGGCGGGAACAGTTGGGTCGAATCAGTCATATGAAAATCCTCTTAAGCGGTACGAAGCGTGCCTGCCAGCTCAGCCGGCAAGGCATCGACGGCGGCACGGTTGGTGCGGCGGTCGCTGTTCAAAGGGATGTCGTAAGTGATGCGTGCGCCATAGGCGCCGGGGGCGTGCGGATCAATGCGGACCTTGTCGAACACCAACAGGCGAGTGCCGAGGCTGAAGCCTTCGGACAGGTCGTGGGTGACCATGAACACCGTCAGTTGCGTCTCGCGCCACAGCTCCAGCAGCAGGCCATGCATGTCTTTGCGGATGCCTGGATCGAGGGCGCCGAACGGTTCGTCGAGCAGCAACACGCGGGGTTTCATGATCAGCGCCTGGGCAATCGCCAGCCGTTGTTGCATGCCGCCGGAGAGCTGCGCCGGGTACTTGTCCAGCGAATGGCCGAGACCCACTTTGTGCAGCAGCACCGAAGCTTGTTCGCGTGCGTCTTTTTTAGCGCTGCCGAACAAGCGTCCGAGCAGAGGAGAACGTGGCAGTTCGAGGCCGAGGGCGACGTTGTCCAGCACCGTTAAATGCGGGAACACCGAGTAGCGCTGGAACACCACGCCACGGCTGGCATCCGGTTCACCGGCCAGGGCTCGTCCGTCGAGCAGAATCTCACCGCGACTGGCGCGTTCCTGGCCCAGCAACAGCCGCAGGAAGGTCGACTTGCCGCAACCCGACGCACCTACCAAGGTGCAGAACTCACCCTCGTTGACGTTCAGGTTCAGCCCTTCGAGCACCACCTGATCGGCGTATTGCTGCCAGACATTTTTCACTGTGATGAAGCTCATGCGCGGACCCCCTCATACCAAGGGAACGCCCGTTGGGTCAGGCGTTTCAGGCCCCAATCCATCAGCCAGGCGAGCAGGGTGATCCAAACCACATAGGGCAGAATCACGTCCATCGCCAGATAGCGCCGCACCAGGAAAATCCGGTAACCGAGGCCGTCGGTGGAGGCGATGGCTTCGGCAGCGATCAGGAACAACCACGCCGAGCCGAGCATCAGTCGTAGCGAGATCAGCAGGCGCGGGAGCAATTGCGGCAGCACCACGCGCAGCATCAGCGTCCAGGTCGAAGCGCCGAGGGTCTGGGCCTTGATCAGCAACTCGACGGGAATTTCCCGGGCGCGTTGCTCCAGATCACGAGCCAGGCACGGGGTGATGCCGATCACGATCAGCATCACTTTCGACAATTCCCCAAGGCCGAACACAATGAACAGAATCGGCAGAATCGCCAGCGGCGGCACCATCGACAACACCGTCAGCAACGGCGACAGCGGCGCGCCAAACAGCGGCAAAGTCCCGGCGGCGATGCCCAGGCACAGCCCGGCCAGCGCACTGATGCCGAGGCCGATGGCCAGGCGTCGAAGGCTGGACGCGGTGTCTTGCCACAACAGGTATTCACCGGTGCGGGTGTCGGCAGTGAAGGCCAGGCGTTTCACCGCGTCGGTCATCTGCACGGCGCTCGGCAGCAGCTTGTCATTGGGGTTGTCCGTCAGCCGCTCGGCCGAGCCCATGAAGTAGGCGAACAGCACCAGGGCGAATGGCAGGATCACCAACAGCAGGCGACTCGGGCGATCCGGGTGGCGATTGATCAGGCGCATGGCCAGGTCCTCTTGATTACAGCTTCGCGTCGGCGGCCATCTGCACGTAGGTCGGGTCGAAGCGCAGCTTGAGGTTGGTCTTGTCGCCGCTGGTCACGCCGTTGGCGAACGCCATGCCGACCGCGCTGGTGTCCTTGGCGCCTTCACCCAGCAAGCCGTGCTGGAACGAAAACTCGGCGACTTTGCGCATGGTTTCCGGCAGTTGCTTGCTGGTGGAGAACGCCAGGGCTTCTTTCGGTGTGGCGAACAATTTGGTGGTGTCCAGTTGCGACTGGAAACCGGCCAGATCGGTGCCGGAAGCTTTGGCCATGTGTTCGAGGGCGGCTTTGCTGGCGGCGTTTTTGGCGTTCATCAACTCCACCACTTCAAACCAGGCGCCGGTCAGCGCTTTGCCCAGCGCCGGGTTGTCTTTGAGGGTCGATGAGTTGACCACCATCATGTCCATGATTTCGCCGGGGATCTGGCTGGAGTTGAACACTTCGGTCACCGCAGGCTTGGCCTTGATGTCCGAAAGCATCGGGTTCCAAGTGGTGACGGCGTTGACCTGATCGGTGTTGAAGGCGGCGGAGATATCGGCGTCAGAGGTGTTGACCACCTTCAGGTCTTTCTCGGTGAGATCGACTGAATCCAGCGCCCGGGCCAGCAGGTAATGGGAGACAGAGAGCTCCACCAGATTGACGTCCATGCCTTTGAGGTCGGTGACTTTCTTGCCGTCGCCCTTGAGCACAATGCCGTCGTTGCCGTTGGAGAAGTCGCTGACGATCAGCGCGGTGCTGTCGACGCCACCGGCCGCCGGAATGGTCAGCGCATCCATGTTGGTCATGGTGCAGCCATCGAACTGGCCGGCGGTGTATTGGTTGATGGATTCGACGTAGTCATTGAGCTGCACGACATCGATCTTGATGCCGTACTTCTTCGCCCATTTGTCGACGATGCCTTGGCTGCCGGCGTATTCCCAGGGCATCCAGCCGGCGTAGATGGTCCAGCAGACGCTGAAGTGGTCTTTCTGTGCAGCCTGGGACGAGACGCTCACGAAGGCTGCGAAAGCAGCGGCGAGCAGGGCGGGTAAACGAAGCTTGAGCATGGTGGTTCTCCAGTTGATCAAGGGCGGGCAGGAGTCAACGCGGCACCGCGAGCGGTGGCTTGTCTCCCGGGCTTTTATCCCGCCGTGTAACCTCAACTGGAGGTCGCCAACTCTCGGACCAGCCACTCGCCTTAGCGAGCCGGAACCCTAGTCAGCCATTGCAAATTGTGGTGCCGCGAACCTGTGATGACTCCTGCATGTCTTTGCTAAAGCGAGAGCCGTGCCAAGTCGGCTTGAGCGCTCTAGCGTGGGCGATTACGCAATTGGCGCGTTGGGGGGAGGTGGCGGCGTTGCCTTGTGATGGTGCGTGGATGCACCGCAATGGATCGGGCCGGCCGCTGATCTGAAGGTCCGGGCGGCTCGGCACTCGGTGGAGCATTTCCAGTCAAAACAGGTGTCAGCCGGCCTGTTCCGGCTGTGGGTCTTTCAGGAGGCCGCCATGTTTCGTCGACTGTTGCTTGGTGTTGTTCTCGGTCTGGGATTGTCCGGCTGCTACTACTACGCCGGTGGCTACGATGTGTATTCCGCGCCTTATTACTACCCCGGCTATTCACCCTATTCCTACTATTACGGACCGCGTTATTACTATGGTCCGCGCTTTTATGGTGGCTATCGCTACTACTATTGGGGCGGGCATTCGCCTCGTTACTACGGAGGTGGATATCGTGGTGGCCACCATTAATCGGTGGCTGAATGATGAAAAACCTTTCATCGGCGACTTGTTTCAATGTGTTTCAGGAACGCACCAGATTTGGAAAACGATGTCTGATCTTTCGACAGTCACCGAATAATTGACTGTCGCCTGCCAGCGTCGCTGGTGCGGCTCACTCGCGGTCCAGGAGGCCGCCATGTATCTGCGAATTCTTCTGATTGCTGTATTGGGATTGTCTCTTGGTGCATGCGTGCCCTATTCCGATGGAGGAGCCAGCTATTACCGTTCCGAGGTCTATACCTCGCCATCCTATTATGACGGCGGGCCTTACTACTCAGGTGGCGGCGGTTATTACACACAACCCCGCCGGTACTACGCCCCGCCAGCGCGGTATTACCAGCCAACACCGCGGTATTACCATCAGCCGCGGGTTTATCAACCGGCACCACGCTATTACCAGTCGTCGCCACGAGCCGATTACCGGGCTCATCAGAATCGCGGCTGGGACGGCAATAACCGTGGCGGTTGGGACGGCCGTAACCGCGGTGGAAACAACGACTATCGCGGTGGCCATGGCGGACGCGACAACCGTGGCGGAAGGGGCGACCACAACGGTCGCGGCGATCACGATGGCCGAGGCGGCCACCGTTAAACACTCATAAAAAAAGCGGCGCATGAAGCGCCGCTTTTTTATGTCTGGATTTCAGTATTCCTACAGATCGGCCAGAGGATGCCGGCCTTCCCAGGCCTTGTGGAAATGCGCTTCTACCACCGCATCCGGCAGATTATTGATGTCTGGCCAGTGCCAATGGGGCTTTTGATCCTTGTCGATCAACCGTGCGCGCACGCCTTCGCTGAACTCCGGGTGACGGCAACAGTTGAGGCTCATGGTGTATTCCATCTGAAAGACTTGAGCCAGCGACATGTGCCGGGCGCGGGCGATCTGTTCCCACACCAGATGAGCGGTCAGGGGCGAGCCTTCGCTCATGGTTTTCGCGGCACGGCTGAGCAGCATATCCGTGCTGTCACGCAGCTGGCTGATGGCCTTCCAGGCGCAGCGCACGTCACTGACATCCAGCAGCTCATCGATCTGCTGGCGTCGCGGTAGCCACTGGGCTTCGGGCATCTGCGCGATGGCTTCCTGCTGCAGGGCTTTGAGCAAACTGTTGAGCTGCATCGGCGTCTGTTCCTGCCAGTTCAACTGCAGCAGGCCTTCCATCAGCTCTTCCTGCTGTTCATCGAGCAGGAAACGGTCGGCCAGGTCGAGATCGATCGCATCGCGACCGTTGATATGGGCGCCGGTCAGGCCGAGAAACAATCCGAGCTTGCCGGGCAGGCGCGACAGAAACCAACTGGCCCCGACATCCGGGTACAAACCGATGCTGATCTCCGGCATCGCCAGGCGGCTGGTGGGCGTGACAATCCGGATGTTCGCCCCTTGCAGCAGCCCCATGCCGCCGCCGAGCACATAGCCATGCCCCCAGCAGATCAGCGGTTTTGGGTAAGTGTGCAGATTGAAGTCCAGGCGATATTCCGCCGCAAAGAAATGCGCGGCCAGCGGCGGCACTTCGCCGGGGTGGGCGCGACAGGCTTCCACCAGGCTGCGGACTTCGCCACCGGCGCAAAAGGCTTTGGCACCGTTACCGCGCAACACGACGCAGACGATTTGCGGCTCTTTGGCCCAGGCGTCCAGTTGATCGCGCAAGGCGTTGATCATCGGCAAGGACAGGGCATTCAGGGACTTTTCGGCATCCAGGCTGGCGACTCCGATGCGTGCGCCGTCGGTGCCAGTGAGTTCTTCGAAGTGCAGATTCATCGTGACCTCGATCGGGAATTTGAGCGTTCAGTATGATCGCTATGTAGGAAAGTGCCGGATCTGCGTCAGATCAATTGACAAGCGTGATGGGCTTTCCTAGGGTTCGCCCCATTGTTTTTGCCGGATGTGACCATGACTGCTGACGACCGTATCAAACTCGAACCGAGCTGGAAGGAGGCACTGCGTGCCGAATTCGACCAGCCCTACATGGCAGAGTTGCGCGACTTCCTGCAAGAGGAGCGCGCGGCGGGCAAGGAAATCTACCCTCCAGGACCGATGATTTTCAACGCGCTCAATTCGACACCGCTGGATAAAGTCAAAGTCGTCATCCTCGGCCAAGACCCGTACCACGGTCCGGGACAGGCCCATGGCTTGTGCTTCTCGGTGCAACCGGGCGTACCGGCGCCGCCGTCGCTGGTGAACATCTACAAAGAGTTGAAACGCGATCTGAACATCGACATCCCGACCCACGGTTGCCTGCAAAGCTGGGCCGACCAGGGCGTGCTGATGATCAACACCACCATGACCGTGGAACGCGCCAACGCCAATGCGCACAAGGACAAGGGCTGGCAGTTTTTCACCGATCGGATCATCGAAGTGGTCAGTGAACATCAGCCGCATCTGGTGTTTATGCTGTGGGGCGCCCATGCCCAGAGCAAGCAGAAGCTGATCGATGCCACCAAGCACCTGGTGCTGACGTCGGTGCATCCGTCGCCGTTGTCCGCCTATCGTGGCTTCCTTGGGTGCGGGCATTTCAGCCGAACCAATAAGTTTCTGGAGCAGAATGGCGAGACGCCGATCGAGTGGCGGTTGCCGCCAGTTTGATGCGTTGACCCAGTTGACCCAGTTGACCCATTCGCGAGCAAGCCCGCTCCCACAAGGATCACGCGAACCCTGTGGGAGCGAGCCTGCTCGCGAAAGGGGCGACTCGGTCTTTCAGACAGATTCAGGCACCCGATTCCAATACTTGAACAACGGCTCCGCCAGAAACAACACAAACAACAGCCGCATCACCTGCATCGCTGTCACCAGCGGCACCGACAATTGCAATGTCTCTGCCGTCAGGCTCATCTCCGCAATCCCGCCGGGCATCATGCCGAGCGTCAGCGAACGCAAATCCAAATGCGTCAGCGCACTCAACCCCAATGCCGCCAGTGTGGCGATCAACATGGTCAGCACCGTGCCGATCAAGGTCCGCCCCATAAAAGAAGGCGCACGCCGGAAAAACTGCCGATTGAAGTGACACCCCAAGCCGCTGCCAATCAGCCATTGGCCGATCTGGCTGCCGCCGTTGGGCAAACTGATGTGCAGATCCCAGCCAATGCTCACCGCCGCACTCACCAGCAACGGCCCGAACAGCCACGGATTGGGTTGCCGCAGACGCTCCCAGAGCCAGGCGGCGAGGGCGCCCGCCGGGAACAGAAGCGCCAGCCAGCGCCAGTCAACGGAAGTGGCATGGGCCAGCGGTGCACCGTCACCCAACAAATACTTGAACGCCGCCGGCACACACAGCACCACCACCAACACCCGCAGACTTTGCCCCGCCGCAACACGACTGAGCACCGCGCCGTTACGCGCGCCGAGGTTGACCATCTCCCCGGAGCCGCCGGGCATGCTGGAAAAGAACGCCGTGGCGCGATCTTCACCGGTACGCCGCATCAACCAGACCCCGACTACGGCCGACAGGCTGGTGACCAACGCACCGAAGAAGATCAGACCGAAGTGGCTCAGGACCTGCTCCATCACCACCGGCGTGAAGTGCAAGCCGATCCCGATGCCGACAATCCACTGGCCGCACTTGCGGCCGCCAGGGATTTCCGCCAATTGCCAGGGTGTCAGGCAACGCACCAGGATGATCGCCAGCAACGAGCCGACCATCCACGGCAGCGGCCAGCCGATCTGGCTGGCGAGGTAACCGCCCAGCAGACCGACCAGCGGTGTTCCCCACCAGGCTTTGAACGGTGTTCGATCAGACATCGGCGATTGCGCGCTGAGCGGCCGAACGTTTGCGCCAGATCCGCAGCAGTGGCATCAGCAGCATGATTGCGGTCAGTACCCAGACACCGAAGGTGATTGGGCTCGACCAGAGGATTTCCAGCGCACCGTTGGAAATCGACAGGGCGCGACGCAGGTTCTGCTCCATCAAGCCGCCGAGGATGAAACCCAGCAGAACCGGCGACAACGGGAAGTCCAGCTTGCGCAGGATGTAACCGAAGATACCGATACCGATCATCAGGAACAGGTCGAAGGTGGTGGCATGCACCGCGTAGACGCCGATCCCGGTGATGATTGCAATCACTGGCACCAGCGCCCAGTTCGGCACGGCAAGGATGCGGGTGAAGATGCGGATCATCGGAATGTTGAGGATCACCAGCATCACGTTGGCGACGAACAACGACGCGATCAGGCCCCAGACAATGTCCGGTTGCTGTTGGAACAACAGCGGGCCCGGGGTGATGTTGTACAGCGACAGCGCGCCGATCATCACTGCCGTGGTACCCGAACCCGGAACGCCGAGGGTCAGCATTGGCACCAGGGCACCGCAGGCCGCGCCACCGATAGCGGTTTCCGGAGCCGCGAGGCCACGCATGTCGCCTTGTCCGAAAGTGCCCTTGGCGCCGGCGATACGTTTCTCGGTCATGTAGGCCACGGCGCTGGCCAACGTCGCGCCGGCACCCGGCAACACGCCCATGATGAAGCCCAGCAAACCGCAACGGATGTTCACCACGAACACCGCCGAGGCTTCCTTGAAGTTGAACATCATGCGCCCGGTGGCTTTCACCGCTTCCTGGCCGCGATGGGTTTTTTCCAGCAGCAGCAGGATTTCACTGATGGAGAACAAGCCCAGTACCAGCACAACGAACTGAATACCGTCCGTCAAATGGATGTTGTCCCCGGTGAAACGGTACACGCCGCTGTTGGCATCGATCCCGACGGTCGACAGAAACAAACCGATCAGCGCAGCGATAAAGGTCTTTAGTGGTCGGTCGCCGGCCATGCCGCCGAGACAGACAATCGCAAACACCATCAGCACGAAGTATTCCGCAGGTCCGAAGGCAATCGCCCATTTCGCCAGCAGCGGGGCAAACAGCACCATACCGCACGTCGCGATGAACGCACCGATGAACGAGCTCCACGCCGACAGCGACAGCGCCACACCGGCCAGGCCTTTGCGGGCCATCGGGTAACCGTCGAGGGTGGTCATTACGGTGGAAGCTTCGCCCGGAATGTTCAGCAGGATCGAGCTGATCCGGCCGCCGTATTCGCAACCCAGGTACACCGCCGCCAGCAGAATCAGCGCCGACTCCGGTGGCAGGCCGAGGGCGAATGCGATCGGAATCAGCAACGCCACGCCGTTGATCGGGCCCAGCCCCGGCAACAGCCCGACGACGGTGCCGATGAGGGTGCCGCACAGCGCGGTCACGAGGTTGTACGGGGTCAGCGCGACGCCGAAGCCCTGACCCAAATAGCCAAGAGTATCCATATCAGTTCTCCAGAACGTCGAGCACGCCCAGCGGCAGTGGCACGTCCATCACTTTGTCGAACAGCAGATAAAGACCGAAAGCCATCAGGCTGATGATCACCGTGCTGTGCAGCCAGCGACCGCCATACAGGCGTGCCATGGGGATTCCAATCAGAATGCTGGCGACGATGAAACCAAGGGGTTCGAAGGCCCCGGCGAACACCAGCAACAGCAGCACGCAGATGCCGATTTTGATCAGGGTTTCGCGGTCCAGTTTCGGGTCGTCATCGCTGTGGATGATTGGTGTCGGGCGAAACACCATGTACAGCAGACCAAGGCCCATCAGGCCGAGCATCAATAATGGAAAGGCGCGCGGCCCCACCGGTTCGTAGGAAAAAGACGCTTGATACGGCCACGCCATCAGCGCCAGGCCAACACAGGCCAGCAACAGCGCCGAAGCGAAAATGCGTTGTAAGAGCATGGGAAACTCCTGTGCCGCGGCCCCGCAGAACGGGGGCCGCAGCCGCTAGACAGAGGCGATCACTGAATCAGGCCGAACTCTTTGGCCAGCACTTTGTAGTCCGCAACCTGCTTCTTCACGTAGGTGTCCAGCTCCGGGCCGGTCATGGCGAACGGGAAGAGCTCACGTTGATCGCGCAGTTTGGCAAAATCGTCGGACGCCAACAGTTTGTCGAAAGCGTCTTTCCACCAGGCGTAGTCTTCGTCGCTGACCTTTGGCCCAAGGTAGAAGCCGCGAACCACCGGCCAGACGATGTCGTAGCCTTGCTCTTTGGCGGTCGGAATGTCTTTCATTTCCGGCTCGTCCAGACGCTTCTCGGAGAACACGGCCAGCAGGCGCATGTCACCGCTCTGGATGTGCGGCATGGAGTCGGAGATGTCGGTGCTGCCGACCTGGATGTGGCCGCCGAGCAGGGCGGTGGCGATTTCACCACCGCCTTCGAGGGCGACGTAACGCAGGTCGCGCGGGTTGATCCCGGCAGCCTTGGCGATCAGCGCGGTCTGCATCCAGTCCTGGCTGCCAACGGTGCCGCCGGAGCCGATCACCACTTTGCTCGGATCTTTCTTCAACGCCTGAACCAGATCGTCCAGGGTCTTGTAAGGCGAATCGCTTTTCACCGCGATGGCGCCGTAGCTTGTTCCGACCGCCGCCAGCCAGCGCACGGCGTTTTCATCGAAACGACCGAACTTGCCTTGGGCCAGGTTCAGCAGCGAGCCGCTTGACCACGCCACCAGCGTGCCCGCGTCGGCTGGACGTTGAGCGACCACCGCGTTGTACGCCACCGCGCCGACACCGCCGGGCATGTAGGTCACGCGCATCGGTTTGGTCAGCAGTTTTTCGTTGACCAGCGCGCTTTGTGCCAATTTGCAGGTGAGGTCGAAACCGCCGCCGGGCGAGGCCGGGGCGATGCATTCCGGGCGTTTCGGTTCGGCCATCAATTGGCCGGCAAACAGCACACAGCTGGCGGCTAGAGCAACTTTACGCAGTGATAAGTTCATTTGAGTCTCCACGGGCATTCATTATTGTTATTGAACGTGATGTTTACCAAAGGGCAACGCTATAGCTCACCAGCAGACGCACTTCATCGGCATCGCGAGCGGAGTAGTTGGAACGGTAGGTGGCATTACGCAGGCGTACGGCGACATCTTTCAGAGCGCCGCTTTGTACGACGTATTTGATTTCGGTGTTGCGTTCCCACTCTTTGCCTTCGTCACCGTTCTTGAGCTTGATGTTGTCGCCGCTCAGGTAACGGCTCATGAAACTCAGGCCCGGAATGCCGAGTTTGGCGAAGTCAAAGTCGTAACGTGCCTGCCAGGAGCGTTCTTCGGCGCCGGCAAAGTCGTTGATCTGAACGAAGTTGACCAGGTACGGGTCACTGCCATCGACATAAGGGAAGGCGCTGTCACCGGACATGTGCTGATAGCCGGCGCTGAATTTATGCCCGCTCAAGGCGTAGCTCACTAGGCCGTTGAGGGATTTGTTGTCGATATTGCCGCCACGGGCCGCGCCCTGGTCATCACTGATGGCCAAGCGCAGATCGGTGCCGAAAGTGCCGGGGCCGAACGGTTGCGAAGCGACAACACCGAGGAAGTGCTGGTTGTAGACTTCATCAAGTTGCGCGAAGTGGTAACTGCCGGTGATTTTGTCGGTGAACTTATAGTCCACGCCGCCAAAGTCAAAGTGCTTGCCGGCAGCGGTGCCAGCAAAACGGCTGTTCTTGTTGTTGAGGGCGATGTCCTCGAAGTCGGTGCTGTCACGGTCCTTGGCTTTCTCCAGACGCCCGCCGGTGAAGGTCAGGTTCTTGATCTCTTTGGAGGTCAGCAAACCGCCCTCAAAGGTCTGCGGCAAGATGCGCCCGTCGTTGGGCTTGAGGATCGGCAGTTCCGGAATCAGGCTGCCGATTTTAAGTTCCGTGGCGGAGATTTTCACTTTGCCGGTCAGGCCAAGCTTGGAGTACTCATCGGCCGCGCGGCCGTCGTCATGGGTTGGCAGCAGGCCGGTGCCGGTGCGGTCGGGACTCGAATCGAGTTTGACCCCCAGCATGCCCAGCGCATCGACACCGAACCCCACGGTGCCATCGGTGTAACCCGATTGCAGGTTGAGCATGAACCCCTGAGCCCATTCGTCCCGCTTGGATTGCTGGGCGCTGGTACCGTCGCGAAAGTCGCGGTTGAAATACATGTTGCGGGTTTCGAGGGTTGCCGTACTGTCTTCGAAGAAGGCAGCCTGACTCAACGGCGAAAAGCCGGCGAGGGCGGCGGCACTGGCGAGGGCGGTGTGGCTGAGGCGAGAAAAACGAGCAGGCGGGCGAGCCTGAAGCTGCATGGACAGCATGGTGTCGTACTCCGTTTATTGTTCTTATTGGCGAAAACGCTTCGAGGCGTTTTTCGTACGCTATGTGCGGTAGCGACGGGCAGTCGAAACTGTCCGTGGCTGGACTCTAACCGGCCAACCTTTCGCTAACCTTTCAGCTGACTTTCACGGTTTTCGGGCTTCACAGCGGCGGTTGCGGCTGTAAACTCCGCGCCAAAGAATGGCGCCGACCATCCCTGAATGAGGTAAAGATCCATGCGTGTTCTGCTCGTCGAAGACCATCTTCAGCTCGCCGAAAGTGTCGCCCAGGCGCTCAAGAGCACCGGGCTGACCGTGGATGTGCTGCACGACGGCGTGGCGGCCGACCTGGCGTTGAGCAGCGAGGAATACGCCATGGCGATTCTCGACGTCGGCCTGCCGCGCATGGATGGATTCGAAGTGCTGGCGCGCCTGCGGGCGCGGGGCAAGAACCTTCCGGTGTTGATGTTGACCGCCCGCAGCGACGTCAAGGATCGGGTTCACGGCCTGAACCTCGGCGCTGACGATTACCTGGCCAAACCTTTCGAACTGACTGAACTCGAAGCCCGGGTCAAAGCCTTGCTGCGCCGCAGTGTGCTCGGCGGTGAACGCCTGCAGCGCTGCGGCGTGCTGGCCTATGATCTGGACACACGGCGCTTCACCCTCGGCGAAGAGTTGCTGACCCTGACCTCCCGCGAGCAAGCCGTGCTCGAAGCCCTGATCGCCCGTCCCGGCCGGGTGATGAGCAAGGAGCAACTGGCCTCGCAAGTCTTCGGCCTGGACGAAGAAGCCAGCCCCGACGCCATCGAGATCTATGTCCATCGCTTGCGCAAAAAGCTCGATGGCCAACCGGTGGTCATCGTGACCTTCCGCGGTCTCGGCTACTTGCTGGAAAGCCGCGATGCATAAGCCCAGCAGCCTGCGCTGGCGGTTGCTGTGGAATCTGGCGCTGTTGCTGGTGGTGTTGATGCTGGCCAGTGGTTTGAGCGCTTACTGGAACGGTCGCGAAGCTGCTGACACCGCCTATGACCGGACCTTGCTGGCCTCAGCGCGGACCATCGCGGCGGGCGTCTCCCAGCGTGACGGCACGCTGAGCGCCGACGTGCCGTACGTGGCCCTCGACACCTTCGCCTACGACAGTGCGGGACGGATTTTTTACCTGGTCAACGACATCAATCAGAAGCTGATCTCGGGTTACGAAAATCTGCCGCCACCGCCGCCGGGAACCCCGCGAACGGACGACTATCCGGCACTGGCGCGTTTCTATAACGCCAAGTATCAGGGGCAGAACGTACGCGTGGTGAGCCTGCTCAAACCCGTGAGCGAGCCGAACATGAACGGCATGGCGGAAATCCGCGTGGCGGAAACCGATGAGGCGCGGGTCAGCATGGCCCGCAGCCTGGCAGCGGACACATTGCTGCGTCTGGGCATGCTGGCGATCGGTGCGTTGTTGTTGGTGTGGTTTGCGGTCAGCGCCGCGTTGCGTCCGCTGGAACGCTTGCGCACTGCGGTGGAAGAGCGTCAGCCGGACGATCTGCGGCCACTACCGTTGGTGGAAGTGCAGCACGAATTGTGGCCATTGGTTCGCGCGCTCAATCACTTTACCGAGCGCCTGCGCGGGCAGTTCGAACGTCAGGCGCAGTTCATCGCCGATGCCGCCCATGAGCTGCGTACTCCCTTGGCGGCGCTCAAGGCACGACTGGAACTGGGCTTACGCTCGACCGAACCGCAAACCTGGCGCAGTACATTGGAAACCGCCGCCCAAGGCACGGACCGTTTGACCCACCTTGCCAATCAACTGCTCTCGCTGGCGCGGGTCGAAAATGGCGCCCGGGCCATCGCCGAGGGCGGCGCGCAGTTGCTTGACCTCAGTCAGCTGGCTCGCGAACTCGGCATGGCCATGGCACCGCTGGCCCACGCACGTGGTGTGGCGTTGGCGCTGGAAGCGGACGAACCGGTGTGGTTGCGCGGCGAGCCAACGCTGTTGAACGAACTGTTGAGCAATCTGGTGGATAACGCGCTGGCCCATACGCCGTCGGGCGGCAACGTGATTCTTCGAGTCACTGCACCGGCCGTGTTGGAGGTCGAGGACGACGGCCCGGGCATTCCTCTTGAAGAGCGCGATCGGGTGTTCGAGCGCTTTTACCGCCGTAACCAGCAGGTGGCCGGTTCGGGATTGGGGCTGGCGATTGTTGGCGAGATCTGCCGCGCACACCTGGCTCAAATCAGCCTGCACGATGGCGAACAGGCGGGGTTGAAGGTGCGGGTGAGTTTTATTGCAGGGGAGTGATGGTGTCTGTGCTGGCCTCTTCGCGGGCAAGTCGGATCGCCGCACCGCTCGCTCCTACAGGTTTGTGATGACCTGTAGGAGCGAGGCTTGCCCGCGAAGCTCTTAATAGAACATCGACCGCGACTCTTCCAGATCGCGGCACATCGCCTCGTTCTCCGGATCAATCCCCAGCTTTTTGAACGCCGGCACGCTGGATGCGTCGATGCGCGCGAGAGGATGGTCGGTGTCCTTGTGGCAATACAGGCTGGCCACTTGCACCAGATCGACATAATCGACCCGCTCGGACTGTCGATTGAAGTCCAGATAAAGCCCCGGCACCTGAACCAGCATTTCCGGAAACTCCCAGACCCTGAGCAGTTTGTCGCCGAGCAGGGGATGAATGTGATCGATCACATGGTTGAGGCTGACCGGGTCAGCCAGCAGTTCATAGTGATCTTCGGCGTAGGTCAGGATCGGCAGCACACCGATCTGATGCACCAGTCCGCCAAGGGCTGCCTGATCGGGCTTGAGTTGGGTGTACCTGCGGCACAGTGCATAGCTGATCCCGGCGATTTCCAGGCTTTTGCGCCAGACATCGCGCATTTTGTGTTCCACCACCTCGGAGCGGGCATGGAAAATCTGTTCCATGACCAGACCGATGGCCAGGTTGCTGCTGTAATTGATGCCCAGTCGAGTGATTGCCGTGTGCAGGTCAGTGACTTCCTGGGTCGCGCGCAACAGCGGGCTATTGACTACTTTGATCAGACGCGCCGACAGCGCGGTATCGCGGCCGATCACTTTGCTCAGGGTGCTGACGCTGATTTCCGGGTCTTCAGCGGCCTTGCGAATCTGCAGGGCCACTTCCGGTAACGTTGGCAGAACCAGGTCATCGTTATCGATGGCCTCAACCAAATCCTGTTGGACCTTTTCCGCCAGCTCGCTCATTTCGTTTCTCTAGGTATTGCGACAAATGCTGCTGTTAACGCTGGATTTCGCGATCGCGATCCAGTTGGTAAGGCAGGTCGAGCAGGTGCAGGGCTGGCCCTTCGAGCGCGCCCAGATGGATATCACCCCCTTCTGCTGCTTCGGCTTGCAGTACGGCCAGGAGTTCAATGTTTTGCCCGGCGTTGGCGGCCAGCACCACTTCGCCGATAGAGCTGCCGTGGGTAGGGGAAAACAATTGTGTGCCAGGTTCAGGCAACTCGTTGGCATCCAGTTTCAGGCGATACAAGCGGCGCTTGAGTTTGCCCAGGTACTGCATGCGCGCGACGATTTCCTGGCCGGTGTAGCAACCTTTCTTGAAGCTCACGCCGCCCACGGCTTGCAGATTGAGCATCTGCGGGATGAACAGCTCGCGAGTGCTCGGCATGACCTGGCCGATCCCTGCGCGGATCTGCCCCAACAGCCATTGATTCAGATCGCCTTCGGCCAATACGGCGGACAGCTTGCCCTTGATAAGGTCGGCCTGGTCGGCGGCGACCCAGAGTTCGGCGCGGTCCGGCGAGACGCGAATGGCGATCAAACCGTCATTGCGCGCGACGCTGTCGGTGTCGGCCGGCAGCTCAAGACCGAGGCTGATCAGTGTCGCATCGCCATGGTCGACGCCGAAGCGGACCCAGGCGGCGCTTTCATCGGTCAGTTTGGACTTGGAAAACACTGCGTACTTTTTCAGGTCCGCCAGTTGCGGTTCCAGCAGTTCGGTGGCCATGGCCATCAGAACGCCGTCGCTTTCCAGCAGGATGCGGAAACTCGACTGCATCCGGCCCTTCTGCGTGCAGCGGGCGCCGAGGCTGGCCTGGGTGTCACTCAGGTAATTGAGGTTGCAGGTCAACTGGCCTTGCAGGAATTTGCCGGCATCCGCGCCGCGTACTGCGAGAACGCCTTCGTGAGACAGGGTGCAGAAAAAAGCAGAATCGGCCATGGGTCATCGCAGGGTAAAGAGTCTGGGGGACATCATAAGGGGGCGCTCTTGAAATGGGTAGTTCACAAAGGATCGTTGGTGGCCGACCAAAGCCGAGTGTTCGACTGTGCCTGGGGCTGTATACTTGCCGCCTATTTGAGGAGCGCTCCATGGTCGAAGATGTTGAACTGAATCGCCTCTACTGGCACAGCCGCCGCGGCATGCTTGAGCTTGACGTGTTGCTGGTACCGTTCGTGAAAGAGGTTTACCCGCACCTCAACGAAGTTGATCGCGCATGCTACGTCAGGCTGCTCGAATGCGAAGATCAGGACATGTTCGGCTGGTTCATGGAACGCGCCGAATCGGAAGATCCGGAGCTTCAGCGCATGGTTCGCATGATTCTGGATCGTGTCCAGCCCAAGTAATGCGTTCGAATGCCGCTGGCATGCCTCACGGCAATTGCTGGCGGCGTATCTTCTGGCTCAGCTGTTCGCGCTGGGTCGCTGTCCTTTCTTTCTATACCGATGTGGGCCTGTCTGCTTGGCGCTTTTTGCTGTCTGGCTCACGGCGCTTGGGCGTTACCGCGACAGATTCTGTTGACACACCCTCAGGCATTTCGCGGCTTGCGTCGCAATGCTGATGGCTGGCAGTTGTGGAATGAGGAGGGTTGGCAATCGGTGCAGCTACGACCGGACAGCCTGGCGCTACCTTTGCTCGTTGTGCTGCGTTTTCGTCTGCGAGGCGAGCGGCGGGTCAGATCAATCTGCGTTCCCCGCGACTCGCAGGCGGCGGATCTGCACCGGCGCCTGCGGGTTCGGCTTACGTTCAGTCGACGTAGGTGGGCGGCACCAGAATAGTGTCCAGGGCAACCGGCAGCATGTTCGGATAGTCGAGGGTGTAATGCAGGCCGCGACTCTCCTTGCGTTCCATGGCTGACTGGATCATCAGCTCGGCTACTTGGGCCAGGTTACGCAATTCGATCAAATCCCGACTGACCTTGTAGTTGCTGTAGAACTCGTCGATTTCATCCAGCAACAGCCGTACGCGGTGCTGTGCCCGTTGCAAGCGCTTGTTGGTGCGCACGATGCCGACATAGTCCCACATGAATCGGCGCAGCTCGTCCCAGTTGTGCGCAATGATCACGTCTTCGTCTGAATCGGTAACCTGGCTCGCATCCCAGACGGGCAGGGCGATCGGAGTCGAAACCTGCGGCAGCTGCTCAAGAATGTCCGCCGCCGCCGAGCGGGCGTAAACGAAACACTCCAGCAACGAGTTACTGGCCATGCGGTTGGCGCCGTGCAGGCCGGTGAAGCTGGTTTCGCCAATGGCATATAGCCCCGGCACATCGGTGCGACCCTGCTGGTCGACCATCACGCCGCCGCACGTGTAGTGCGCCGCCGGAACCACCGGAATCGGCTGCTTGGTGATGTCGATGGAGAATTCGAGGCAGCGTTCGTACACCGTCGGGAAGTGAGTCTTGATGAACGCTTCCGGCTTGTGACTGATGTCCAGATAGACGCAATCGACGCCCAGGCGCTTCATTTCATGGTCGATGGCCCGGGCGACGATGTCGCGGGGTGCCAGTTCGGCGCGAGGGTCGAAGCGTTGCATGAAACGTTCGCCGTTGGGCAACTTCAGGTGTGCGCCTTCGCCGCGCAGGGCTTCGGTGATCAGGAAGCTTTTGGCTTGCGGGTGATACAGGCAAGTGGGGTGGAACTGGTTGAATTCCAGATTCGCCACCCTGCAGCCTGAACGCCAGGCCATGGCAATGCCATCACCGCAGGCGCCGTCGGGGTTGCTGGTATAGAGATAGACCTTTGCTGCGCCACCCGATGCGAGGATCACAAAACGAGCGCCGTAGGTGTCGACTTCGCCGGTCCCGCGATTGAGGACGTAGGCGCCGAGGCAGCGATCACCTTCAAGGCCCAGGCGCTTTTCGGTGATCAGGTCGACCGCGACCCGCTGTTCCAGCAGTTCGATGTTCGGTCGTTGCCTGGCCTTGTCGAGCAAGGTTCTGAAAATCGCTGCGCCCGTGGCATCGGCGGCATGGATGATACGCCGATGGCTGTGACCGCCTTCGCGGGTCAGGTGGAACTCGAATCCGCCATCTTCGGTGCCGGACTGTTCATCGCGCGTGAAGGGTACACCTTGGTCGATCAGCCATTGAATCGCCTCTTTACTGTGCTCGACGGTAAAGCGCACGGCGTCTTCGTGGCACAGGCCACCGCCAGCATTGAGGGTGTCATCGACATGTGATTCAACGGTGTCGGTGTCATCCAGGACGGCCGCGACGCCACCCTGGGCCCAGAAAGTCGAGCCATTGGCGAGGTCGCCTTTGCTCAGTACGGCGATGCGCAAATGACCGGGCAAGGTCAGCGCAAGGCTCAAGCCGGCAGCACCGCTGCCAATTACCAGAACATCGTGTTGAAACTGTTGGCTCATTTCAGGATTCCGCTCAAAGCGACCCGGGTCGGGGTTGGCGCAAGACGCCTGGATCGGCGAGTCAAGACAGCCACACAGCCCACTAGTATATAGAGGGGGGGAGCGGCACAATAGCGAGCGCACATGGCATTGTGAAACTACTGTGACGGGAAATACCTGACGCTTCGTCGGATGGTTTTTGGGCCGGTTCGGCGACAAGACGACTGTATCAACGATTTAACAGTCTTTTTCTATTCACGGTTGCACAATGTCGGTCTTGCGCGGCTATAAATATTTGGAACTTTTGCCAAAGGCCCAAGATCAATAGACCGTTGCCTGATTCAAGGGACAGTGTCGGCTTCAACGCGGGATCGGTGATTTGATCCTTGCCGGCGAATCCGATGACAAGATTATTCGCGCAGCCGGGTTGACCCGCGCTGCGCTTTTCGTGCGTGCCAAATCAGAGCCCGCAGGAAACTTGCTTGGAGGGGGAGAACTTTTGCGAAAAGCCCGAGTCTATGTTTGCAAGTCTGGTTGTTTAGTTATGCAAGCCTCCTCCGAGCTTATCGAGGAGTGTTCATGCTAACCCAGGAAGAGGATCAGCAACTGGTCGAACGCGTTCAGCGCGGCGACAAGCGAGCTTTCGATCTGCTAGTGCTGAAATACCAGCACAAAATTCTCGGGTTGATCGTGCGTTTCGTGCACGACACCCATGAAGCCCAGGATGTGGCGCAGGAAGCCTTTATCAAGGCGTACCGTGCACTTGGAAATTTTCGCGGAGACAGCGCGTTTTATACGTGGCTTTACCGCATCGCCATCAACACGGCGAAAAACTATCTGGTTTCACGCGGCCGTCGGCCGCCGGATAGCGATGTCAGTTCCGAGGATGCAGAGTTCTACGATGGCGATCATGGCCTCAAGGATCTCGAGTCGCCAGAACGTGCATTGCTGCGGGATGAGATCGAAGGCACCGTCCATCGAACCATTCAGCAACTGCCAGAAGATTTGCGTACGGCTTTAACTTTACGTGAATTCGATGGTCTGAGTTACGAGGACATTGCAGCCGTCATGCAGTGTCCGGTGGGTACCGTGCGCTCCCGGATTTTCCGCGCTCGGGAAGCCATCGATAAAGCCCTGCAGCCGTTGTTGCAGGAAAACTGAGACAGCGGCGACAGCCAAGAGAGGAACGCCATGAGTCGTGAAGCCCTGCAGGAATCGCTGTCCGCAGTGATGGATAACGAAGCGGACGAATTGGAATTGCGTCGGGTATTGAATGCCTTTGACGATGTTGAAACCCGTGATACCTGGGCTCGTTATCAAATCGCTCGGGCAGTCATGCACAAGGATTTGCTGCTTCCACGTCTGGATATCGCTGCGGCAGTCTCTGCTGCGCTGGCTGACGAAGCCGTACCTGCAAAAGCCACCCGTGGTCCATGGCGCAGCCTGGGTCGTCTGGCGGTCGCTGCATCGGTAACTCTCGCCGTACTGGCAGGTGTTCGTCTGTATAATCAGGACGAGATCGCTGGGGTCGAACTGGCTCAACAATCCAGTCAACCAGGTCTGGCCGTTCCTCAGGTCAAGGGTCCAGCTGTATTAGCAGGCTACAATGAGAGTTCGGAAGCCACTGGCCCTATGGCCAACGGCGTATTGCAAGGTCAGCCAGGCTGGCACGATCAGCGTCTGCCAGGCTACTTGCGCCAACATGCTCAGCAGGCTGCACTGAAAGGTACTGAGAGCGCTCTGCCTTACGCTCGTGCAGCCAGTCTGGAAAACCGTTAAGGAGGATCATGCGCGCCATCCCTCTACTTACGCTTCTGCTCGGTGGCTGGTTTGTTGTTCCAGCCCATGCTGATGAAGCCCAGGACTGGTTGACCCGTCTGGGCCAAGCCGAGCAACAGCAAAGCTTTCACGGTACATTCGTCTACGAGCGTAACGGTAGTTTTTCTACCCATAACATCTGGCACCGCGTCCAGGATGGCAAGGTCCGCGAGCGGTTACTCCAGCTCGACGGCTCGGCACAGGAAGTCGTGCGCATTGATGGGCGTACTCAATGCGTTAGCGGCATTCTGATAGCAGGGCTTGGAGATTCTTCCAGCTCCACTGCTCGTACACTCGATCCACAAAAGCTAAAGAATTGGTATGACCTTGCCGTCATTGGCAAGTCGCGCGTGGCCGGGCGTGCGGCAGTGATCGTTTCACTGACGCCTCGCGATCAACACCGCTACGGTTTTGAATTACATCTGGATAAAGAAACTGGCCTGCCTCTCAAATCATTGCTTCTGAATGAAAAAGGGCAGTTGCTGGAGCGATTCCAGTTCACTCAACTGGATACCGCCGATGTTCCGTCCGACAGCGACTTGCAGCCTGGCGCCGATTGCAAAACGGTTGCCCTCGACAGCGACAAGGCTTCTGCAATCAAGGCGACCCAAGTATGGCGGTCGGACTGGTTACCACCTGGTTTCGAACTGACCAGCAGTACGTCCCGCAAGGACCCAGAGACCAAAACCCAAGTCAATAGTCTGATGTATGACGATGGTCTGGCCCGTTTCTCGGTTTTCCTTGAACCGTTGAATGGCGCAACAATTACTGACACTCGCACCCAGTTGGGGCCGACCGTTGCAGTTTCCCGACGCTTGACTACCCCGCAAGGCGAGATGATGGTGACCGTGGTCGGTGAGATTCCGATTGGCACCGCTGAACGGATTGCGCTATCCATGCGCAGCGACGCCACTGCAACCAAGTAGTGAGCTGAAATCGAAATGTTTGGTGAGCATTTCAACTTGCAAATATCCCCGATTTTTTCTATAGGTCAGAGCCCCTCGGCTCTGGCCTTGTTTGTTGTTCCCGGAACAAAAATACCGGCGTATCGTTCCCGGTGTTCCTTGCTCCATATCGCTTAACCATGCTCGTCGTAACGGGAGCCGTATGTCGATACCACGCTTGAAGTCTTATCTCTCTATTTTTGCCACCGTGCTGGTGCTTGGTCAGGCGGTCGCTGTTCAGGCGGCCGAGTTGCCTGACTTCACACAGTTGGTCGAGCAGGCCTCGCCCGCGGTGGTGAACATCAGTACCACGCAGAAACTGCCGGACCGCAAAGTGTCGAGCCAGGAGATGCCTAACCTTGATGACTTGCCGCCAATGCTGCGCGAGTTCTTTGAGCGTGGCATGCCGCCACAGCCTCGTACGCCACGCGGTGATCGTCAGCGTGAAGCCCAGTCCCTGGGTTCGGGCTTCATCATTTCGCCTGATGGCTACATCCTGACCAACAATCATGTCATCGCCGATGCCGACGAAATTCTCGTTCGTCTCGCCGACCGCAGCGAATTGAAGGCCAAGCTGATCGGCACCGATCCACGTTCCGACGTGGCGCTGTTGAAAATCGAAGGCAAGGATCTGCCGGTCCTCAAACTTGGCAAATCCCAGGATCTGAAAGCCGGCCAGTGGGTCGTGGCTATTGGCTCACCATTCGGTTTCGACCATACCGTGACCCAAGGCATCGTCAGCGCCATCGGTCGCAGCCTGCCGAACGAAAACTATGTGCCGTTCATCCAGACCGACGTGCCAATCAACCCGGGTAACTCTGGTGGTCCGCTGTTCAACCTTGCCGGTGAAGTGGTGGGCATCAACTCGCAGATCTACACCCGTTCCGGCGGCTTTATGGGCGTGTCGTTCGCGATCCCGATCGACGTAGCCATGGACGTTTCCAATCAGCTCAAAAGCGGCGGCAAAGTCAGCCGTGGCTGGTTGGGTGTGGTGATTCAGGAAGTGAACAAGGACCTGGCCGAGTCGTTCGGTCTGGATAAGCCAGCCGGCGCGCTGGTGGCTCAGATCCAGGATGACGGCCCGGCTGCCAAGGGTGGCCTGCAAGTAGGTGACGTGATCCTGACCATGAACGGCCAACCGATCGTCATGTCCGCCGATCTGCCACACTTGGTGGGCGCGCTTAAGGCGGGCTCGAAAGCTGATCTGGAAGTGATTCGTGAAGGTAAGCGCAAGAATGTCGAGTTGACAGTCGGCGCGATCCCGGAAGAAGGCAAAGAGCTGGATTCGCTGCCGAAATCCAGCACCGAGCGCAGCAGCAACCGGCTGGGTGTTTCCGTGGTTGAGCTGACGGATGAACAGAAGAAAACCTACGACCTCAAAGGCGGCGTCGTCATCAAGGAAGTCCAGGACGGTCCTGCTTCTCTGATTGGCCTGCAGCCAGGCGATGTGATCACACACCTGAACAATCAGGCAATCGGTTCCGCCAAGGAGTTCACGGATATCGCCAAGGCGCTGCCGAAGAACCGCTCGGTGTCGATGCGGGTTCTGCGTCAAGGACGCGCCAGCTTCATCACCTTCAAACTGGCTGAGTAATCCGGTTGTTGGCTGAATAAAAAACCGCCTCGAAAGAGGCGGTTTTTTTATGTCTGCCATTTTTTCTGACAAGCGTCAGCCCATCATGTCCTTGATCATGCGCTCCTGTTCCATCAGCTCACGTTGCCGTGCGTCGATTCGCGATGACAGCGGGAAGTTGGTACCTGCCTTGCGCTTGGCGAAATCCAGTTGCTGAATGGCCTGACGGTAATCCCCGACCAGGGCGAAATACTCGGCGCGGGCCTGATGCAGGCCGATGATGTTGCCTGACAGACCTCGAGTCTCGGCCACCATGTACCAGACGTCCGGATCGTCCGGACGGCTCTTGAGCAGATTCTCCAGTGCTTTTTCCGCGTCGGGCGCACGGTTCTGCTTGAGCAGCAGGTCAACACGCACCGAATTCAGCGGATAGTTGCCGGGATACTGCGTCAGCATCCGGTCAACCCGGGACTGGGCGTCCGGCAGACGATTGTTAGTGATGTCCAGATCGACCTGCGCCAGGTTGTAGATGATCTCGTTTGGCGACTTGGCCAGAAGCACCTTGAGGTTTTCCCGTGCTTCATTCAGCTGGCCACCCTTGATCTGGGCGATGGCCAAGCCATAGCGAGCGACATCACTTTTCGGGTTTTCATCAAGCTGGGCGCGAAAACGTTTGGCGCCCAAGCCTGGGGTTTCTTCATAGATCAATTGGACCCGTGCACGAATCAGCTGATATCGCAGAGTGTCTTCGATGCCACCGGCTTTGGACTGTTCGGCGCGGTTGCGCGTGTCCGCGATCCGCGACTCGGTCACCGGGTGAGTCAGCAGAAATTCCGGTGGCTTGGCGTCAAAGCGGTATTGGCGCGCCAATCGCTCGAACATGGTCGGCATCGAGCGTGGGTCGTAGCCGGCCTTTTCCAGATTGAGGATGCCGATACGGTCAGCTTCCTGTTCGTTCTGGCGAGAGAAGCGCCGCTGTTCCTGAATGGCTGCCGCCTGCGTGCCCGCAATGGCCGCGATCCCGGCATCGCCAGCGCCGGCTGCGGCAATCACGATCCCGGCCAGTAGCGCGGCCATCATCGGCACCTGCATGCGCTGTTGGGCTTCGACACCACGGGCGAAGTGGCGCTGCGACAAGTGAGCCAATTCGTGAGCGAGTACGGAGGCGTATTCGCCTTCGGTCTGGGCATTGAGGAACAAACCGCCGTTAACCCCGACAATGCCGCCTGGTGCCGCGAAGGCGTTGAGTTGCGGGCTGTTGATCAGGATGAACTCCAGGCGCCGGTCATTGACCTGGCTGGTCTCGACCAGCCTGTAGACGCTGGATTCGACGTAGTCCTTGAGCTGTGGATCGTTGAGCTGCGAAACCTGGCTGCGCAACAGCGCCAGCCAGGCACGGCCCAACTGGTGTTCCTGTTGCGGCGAGACGATGGCAGAACTGGCGTCGCCGAGTGACGGCAGGTCGTCGGCGAAGCCCGGTGAGGCGAGCAGGCAAGCGAGCGTCAGCAGGGTAGGGCGCAAAAAAGTCATGCACAAAGCCTTAGTCGACAAAGACCTTACTGTAGCCGGACACTACGCTTCGGACCAGATATTCTAGCCACTCGACCACCTGACCCCGGAGTGATGCAATGACCGACGCTGTAGCCCATGACGCCGAGCTCGACGCCAGCGGCCTGAACTGCCCCTTGCCGTTGCTCAAGGCCAAGCTGGAACTCAATCGACTGGCCAGCGGCGCAGTGCTGAAGGTAATCGCCACCGATGCGGGCTCGCAGCGTGACTTCCGCACCTTTGCCCGATTGGCGGGTCATACGCTGCTTCGTGAAGAAGATGAAGCGGGTGTTTACCGCTATTGGTTGAAAAAAGCCTGAATTCTACTGCGTTCGTTTCTAAGGATTATTGATGTTCAAGGTGTTACGCGACTGGATTCAGCGCTACTTCTCCGATGAAGAGGCCGTGGTGCTGGCGGTCCTGCTGTTTCTGGCGTTTACCGCCGTGCTGACGCTGGGCGGCATGCTTGCGCCAGTGCTGGCCGGGATGGTGCTGGCGTATCTGATGCAAGGGTTGGTCGTCACTCTAGAGCGCCTGCGCATGCCGGGCGGGGTGGCGGTGGGGTTGGTCTTTGCGTTGTTCATGGGGCTTTTGCTGGTGTTCATCGTGGTTGTGGTGCCGTTGCTCTGGCATCAGTTGATTACGCTGTTCAACGAGTTACCCGGCATGCTCGCCAAATGGCAGTCGCTGTTATTGCTGCTGCCCGAACGCTACCCGCATCTGGTATCCGACGAACAGGTGCTGCAGGCCATCGAAGTGGCGCGGGGCGAGATTGGCAAGTTCGGTCAGTGGGCGCTGACGTTCTCGCTGTCGAGTCTGCCGCTGCTGGTGAACATCATGATTTACCTGGTGCTGGTGCCGATCCTGGTGTTTTTCTTTCTCAAGGACCGGGAGATGATCGGTCACTGGGTGCGTGGTTACCTGCCCCGTGAGCGGGCGCTGATCACCCGCGTCGCTCACGAGATGAACCGGCAGATCGCCAATTACATTCGCGGCAAGGTCATCGAGATTTTCATTTGCGGTGGCGTGACCTACATCGGTTTCGTTGTTCTGGGGCTGAACTACGCGGCGCTGCTGGCATTGCTGGTGGGCGTGTCGGTGGTGGTGCCTTACGTCGGCGCAGTGGTGGTGACCGTGCCGGTCATGCTGATTGCGCTGTTCCAGTGGGGCTGGAGCGATCAGTTCATCTATTTGATGGCGGTCTACGGAATCATCCAGGTGCTGGACGGCAACGTGCTGGTGCCGCTGCTGTTCTCGGAAGCGGTCAATCTGCATCCAGTGGCGATCATCTGCGCGGTGTTGTTGTTTGGCGGGTTGTGGGGCTTTTGGGGTGTGTTCTTTGCGATTCCGCTAGCAACCCTGTTCAAGGCTGTATTGGACGCATGGCCGCGCAAGGAACCAGTGGTGGCGCCGTTGCTTTAACAGCTAGCCAGAATGGAGGGTGGGGCTGATGGCCTCATCCCGAGCAAGCTCGGTCCCACATTTGATCTGTGTGAACACAAAACCAATGTGGGAGCGAGCTTGCTCGCGATAGCGCCCGATCAGGTGCCAGATGAATCAGGCTTTGTTCAGCGCCTGAGCGGCAGCCAGAACAGCATCCACATGCCCCGGCACCTTCACACCACGCCATTCCTGACGCAGCACACCGTCCTTGTCGATCAGGAACGTGCTGCGATCAACGCCCATATATTCTTTGCCATAGAGCTTTTTCAGCTTGATCACGTCGAACTGCTGGCAGAGCGCTTCTTCCTTGTCGCTGATCAGCTCGAAGGTGAACGCCTGCTTGGCCTTGAAGTTTTCGTGTGATTTAAGGCTGTCGCGGGACACGCCGAAGACTTCGGTGTTGGCGGCTTTAAAGGCGTCGAGCTGGTCACGAAAGCCCTGACCCTGAGTGGTGCAGCCTGGCGTGCTGTCCTTCGGATAGAAGTAAATCACCACCTGCTTGCCTTTGAGGCTCGCGAGGTTGACGGTCTGCCCGCTGGTGGCGGGTGCTTCGAAGTCGGCAACCGGTTGGTCGATGGCAACGGCCATGAAAGCTTCCTTACATTGGGTTTTGTGGGCGCCACGGTTCGATCAGGGCATCCAGGTTCAGCGCATCGGCGAAATCCAGGAACTGATCGCGCAGCCAGCTGATCTGTACGCCGGCCGGCAAGGTCACGGTAAACGTGGCATTGAGCATGGTGCCGCCGGTTTGCGGAGCCTGATAGGTGTCGCAGGTCAGGTTCTCGAGCTCGACGTTGTGGTCCATGAAGAACTGACACAGCTCGTTAATGATGTCCGAGCGGTAAGCCGAGCTGACATAAGCGACGTATGGCAGGGCTTGAGGACGATTCTCAAGCGCTGCGCTGCGCACCACATTGACCGTAAAGGCGTGCTTCTTGGCGAGGCTCGGCAAGCTGCCTTCGAGGCGCGCCAGGGCGTCCCAGCTGCCGGAGATCTCGAGGATCAACGCACTGCACTCGCCATGACGCGTCAGGCGAGAAGTGACCACGGCGCAGCGGTTTTCATGGCTGGCGCGGCACAGGACGTTAGTCAGCTCCATGGGGTTGGCGCCGAGGGCACTGATGACAAGGAATTGTTCGCGAACTGTGGGGGTGGACATGCAGCATTCCTAAAGCGATGAGCGGTCGATACTTCTACGGGCTTTTTTTACCGGGAGCGAGCCTGCGGATGCGAATTCAAAAAACCCGAGCCGCAAGGTTGCAACGTGCTCCAGAGTGGCAAGAGCGAGGGGTGGCAACGCTGGATCGGGGCTTGTGATGCCGAAAATGGAGGCTGGAACCCGGCGTACGAGCTTATCAGTACCGATCAAAGTCTGAAGGGTAGCGAAAAGCAGCGCCAAGGGGAATGGCAGCAGCGCAGTACTTCGCTTGTACAAGCATCTTGGCGCCAGTACCATTACCGCTCTCTTTTTCCGGCAGGAGCGGTTTCATGATTGCGGGCAGTATGGTGGCACTGGTCACACCCATGGATGCACAAGGGCGTCTTGACTGGGACAGCCTCAGCAAACTCGTGGACTTCCACCTTGAAAACGGCACCCATGCCATTGTCGCGGTCGGTACTACCGGCGAGTCGGCAACCCTCGATGTAGACGAACACATCGCCGTCATCAAGGCCGTGGTCAAGCAGGTCAATGGCCGCATTCCCGTCATCGCCGGTACCGGCGCCAACTCGACCCGCGAAGCCGTAGAACTGACCCGCAACGCCAAAGAGGCCGGTGCCGACGCCTGTCTGCTGGTCGTTCCGTACTACAACAAGCCGACCCAGGAAGGTTTGTACCTGCACTTCAAGCACATTGCTGAAGCGGTCGACATTCCACAGATCCTCTACAACGTTCCTGGCCGCACCTCCTGCGACATGCAGGCCGAGACCGTGATTCGCCTGTCCACTGTGCCGAACATCATCGGTATCAAGGAAGCCACCGGCGACATGAAGCGTGCCAAGGCAATCCTTGATGGCGTGAGCAAGGACTTCATCGTGCTGTCCGGCGATGATCCGACCGCTGTCGAGCTGATTCTGATGGGCGGCAAGGGCAACATCTCCGTCACCGCCAACGTCGCCCCGCGCGAAATGGCTGACCTGTGCGAGGCCGCGCTCAAGGGCGACGCCGAGACTGCACGGGCAATCAACGAAAAATTGATGCCGCTGCACAAGGATCTGTTCATCGAAGCCAACCCGATTCCGGTGAAGTGGGCTTTGGTCGAAATGGGCCTGATGCACGAAGGCATTCGCCTGCCGCTGACCTGGCTGAGCGCACCTTGTCATGAAACGCTTCGCACGGCCCTGCGCCAGTGCGGCGTCCTGGTTTAATTGAGGAAGTACTACGCATGAAGCGATTGGCCGGACTTTCCGCACTTGCCTTGATCATCTCCAGCACCAGTGGCTGCGGATGGGTCTGGGGCCCGGAAGGTTATTTCCGTGACCGCGGTAGCGATTACCTGGAAGCGCAACAGACTGCACCCATGCAACTGCCTTCGGATGTCAGCACCGCCAAACGTCTGGATCCGCTGTTGCCGATCCCGCGTAACGTGGCCGATGACAGCGTCAAGGGCGAGTACATCGTTCCTCGTCCGCAGCCGTTGTCGGCAGCGGCTGACGCCAGCGCCTACTCCCTGCAAAAGACCGGTGACTCGCGTTGGATCGTTGCTCAGAACCCGCCGGCCGAAGCCTGGCCAGTGGCTGTGCAGTTCTTCCAGGACAACGGTTTCCGCCTGGACGAACAGCGTCCGCAAACCGGCGAATTCACCACCTCCTGGCAGCATTCCGACGAACTGTCCGCCGCAATGGCCAAGCGCCTGAGCGCAGCCGGTGTCGGCGCCGACAGCGAAACCCGCGTGCGGGTCCGCATCGAGCCAGGCGTGCAGCGCAACACCAGTGAAATCTACGTGGTCAGCGCCGAGCGTCCTGCCGGCAGCACCTCCGACGTGGCCTTCACCAACCGTTCGGTCAACACTGGCCTGGACGCGGCACTGGTCGACGACATGCTCGCGAGCATGAGCCGCACCTCGGAGAAGGGCGGTTCGGTCTCCATGCTGGCGTCGCGTGATTCCGATACGCCAAGTCGTGTCAGCCTGAGCGAAGACGGCAGCGGCAACCCTGTCCTGAACGTCGGCACCGATCTGGATCGTGCCTGGTCGAGCGTCGGTCGTGCGTTGGAACAGGGCGAATGGCGCGTTGAAGACATCAACCGCAGCCTGGGTCTGTACTACATCAACCTGTCTGAAAAAGCCGAGAAGAAAGACGAGAAACCTGGTTTCTTCAGCGGCCTGTTCGGCAGCGCGCCGAGCAAGGAAGAAGTTGAAGCCCGTGCCGAGCGTTATCAGGTTCGCCTGAGCAAGGTTGGCGAAAACGTCCAGGTCACCGTCGAGAAAAACATCAACACCGTGGCGCCGGCAGATGTGGCGCGCAAGGTATTGAGCGTGATTCAGGACAACCTGGGCTGATCACATGCGTTTTGCCGTTCTCGGCAGCGGTAGCCAAGGGAACGGCACGCTGATAGCCAGCGCTGACACGTATGTGCTGGTGGATTGTGGTTTCTCCCTGCGGGAAACCGAAAAACGCCTGTTGCGCCTGGGTGTGAACCCTGCGCAACTGAGCGCGATACTCGTGACCCACGAACATGCCGACCACGTGCATGGCGTGGGTTTGCTGTCTCGGCGCTACAATCTGCCTGTCTACCTCAGTCGCGGTACCCTGCGCGGGATGCGCAAACCAATTGAACCGGCTGGCCTTCTGGCCGGCGGCGAGCAACTGCAGATCGGCGCACTGAGCATCGGCGTCATTGCCGTGGCCCATGATGCACAGGAGCCGACGCAATACGTCTTCAGTGACGGTGAGCGGCGTTTCGGCCTGTTGACCGACCTGGGTTCGTACTGCAACAAAGTGCTGGACGGCTATCGGGACCTCGATGCGTTGATGATCGAGTCCAACCATTGCCGTGACATGCTGGCTCGCGGTCACTACCCCTACTTTCTCAAGCAGCGGGTAGGCGGTGAACTGGGGCATTTGAACAACCATCAGGCGGCATTCCTGGTGTCCGAGTTGGGCTGGCAAGGCCTGCAACACCTGGTCCTGGCCCATCTGAGCAGCAAGAACAACCTGCCGCAGCTGGCCCGGCAATGTTTTGTCGACACCCTCGGGTGCGACCCGGACTGGCTGCAACTGGCCGATCAAGATTCAGGGCTCGACTGGCGACACATCGCCTAGCCCACCTACTTAGCAAGCGGAGCCCATCATGGAAAAACGTGAAGAACTCTACCGCGGCAAAGCCAAATCGGTTTTCAAGACCGACGACGCTGACCGCTTGATCCTGCTGTTTCGCAACGACACTTCGGCGTTCGACGGCAAGCGCATCGAGCAGCTCGACCGCAAAGGCATGGTGAACAACAAGTTCAACGCCTTCATCATGCAGAAACTTGAAGCGGCCGGCGTGCCGACTCAATTCGACAAACTGCTGGGCGACAACGAATGCCTGGTGAAAAAACTCGACATGATCCCGGTCGAGTGCGTCGTGCGTAACTACGCCGCGGGCAGCCTGGTCAAGCGCCTGGGCGTTGAAGAGGGCATGAAGCTCAACCCTTACACCTTCGAACTGTTCCTGAAGGACGACGCCAAGGGCGACCCGTTCATCAACGAATCCCACGTCGTGGCATTCGGTTGGGGCACCGCCGAGCAACTGGTTCGCATGAAAGAACTGTCGCTCAAGGTCAACGAAGTCCTGAGCAAACTGTTCGACGACGCCGGCCTGCTGCTGGTCGACTTCAAACTGGAATTCGGCGTGTTCTCCGACGGCTCCATCGTCCTGGGCGACGAATTCAGCCCGGACGGCTGCCGTCTGTGGGACAAGGCCACCGGCAAGAAAATGGACAAGGACCGCTTCCGTCAGGGCCTCGGTGACGTCATCGAAGCCTACGAAGAAGTCGCCAATCGTCTGGGCGTACCGCTTTAATCGACGCAAGCATCTGATAGCACGGAAAAATTTCGCTTAGGGGGTTCGCTTCCGGCAAAAGTGTTGTTATGATGCGCGCCGTTGGAGAGATGCCAGAGTGGCCGAATGGGACGGATTCGAAATCCGTTGTACCTTCACCGGTACCTAGGGTTCGAATCCCTATCTCTCCGCCATACATAGAAAAGCCCCGTAATTCAATGAGTTACGGGGTTTTTTCGTTTCTGGTTCTACTACTCGTTTCTACTACTCAAATACCTCTGTTTTACTCTGTGTAGAAGATCTTTGATGCAGTTGAGTTTTGCATCAGATTGATTGAGTGTGTGCAATCTGATCGATTCACGTAGCTCTCACTGCTCCTAGCAATCTCTTCTCCATTCTTAGCGTAATAGATCCAGTACCACTGCCTAGAATTGTCTTTTTTCTGCCAGTAGCACGGATACGTAACCTCGCCCATTTCCTACTCCTTCTATTCAGGCGGACACCATGTCCAGCGTGAAGCGTAGGCGAGTCTTGATTTTGGACAAGCACCCAATCCCCCTAGAACTCCATATGCCAGTTCTCGGTGCAAAACCCATCGCATCGAGAGGAAATATGCACACTGAAGGAGATGACTGACTGAATTGCCATCCATCGCAGACAGATTGAACATTACCATTCATACAGATACTGTTTATGCGTACAGTATCTGGTGTGTGTGATGGACGAAGATTTGATTGATGATTCTGGGTTTGAACTGGGCTTCCCCACTCGTGAGGAAATGCTCAAGCACCAATGTGATCTACTGTGTTCTGAGCTTGAGACGACACGTAGAGACTTACGCAGGGCTCACAAGACCATCGCCGGAATGATCGTAATGTACCGCGAAAGCTCGACGGAGCTGGCAGCATTGAAGGTTGAATACGACCGGCTGAAGTGGACCCTGAGTGACATGTACCAGCGTGAGCGGGAACAGGGAACGACACAGCTGGGGTACGCCTACGGTGACTACTCGCCCAAGGAAAATACCTAGACCTAGTTCTACTCTGTGACGTGATGGCAGGCAGGGCACCCGGCAAACCCACCTCTTCGATACAGCACTACACGGAAAGTGGAACATGGCAGAAGAGCTGGATCGGACAGACGATCTTGAAACGCCTCAGGAGACGCTAGGGCATCGACACTAAATAGCCACACAAGACAAATGGTTGATAGCAGTACGCCACGGCAAGCAGTAGCATCTAGGGATACAGGAGACCCGCATGAAAACTACTAGGTTGTTAACCAGAGGCGTGCAACATGCCAGCCAGTGACGAATGGACGGAATGGCACCTAACGCCTAGGGGCTGGAAGTGTGGCGCTGAGCAGAAGGATTATCGGCGAGTGGACCGCTCACCACCGACAGACCGTGTACTAACCAGCAGATTCAGACTGTACTTGAAATCATCAAGCTCGATGGTGGACAAAGGAAACGAAGATATCTGGCGATCTCCCGACAGCGATGTGGTGGACGAACTTCTCAAACTGTATGGCACCGCACCTGAACACCTTTAAGTAACCAAGACCGTTTTCCACAGTCGCTTGCGCAGGGGCATTAAGCAGTACTTGATTTTTCAATGGCAGGGGCCGCTATCTTTGCCGAATATCTGATGTTTCAGGGGCGCTTGAAGCTACCCCGGGCGTTGTATTGGGAGAGGCGCTAGAACGTCTCAGAAGGGTGGAAAAGCCCCTGTAATAGCCCGTTTCGACTTAGGGAAAGGTGATACCGAGGCGTTGAACCAATCGGCTCACTGTCATGGGGGTGAACTCAGCACCACGGCTAGTCTTGATCGACTGATTGTTGAGATAGGCTGCTACCCCAGCAAGAGTTTTGATTCCGTCAAAGCTTGCTGCCTTGATGTGGTTCTTAACAGTCTGAGCGTAAATGTCTGCCTTCTCTACCTTGGCTGCTGTTGCTGCCTTAGGTCCAACCTTATGAGCCTCCTTACGACCAGCATCACGCCTTTCAATCTTAGCCTGAGCCGATGCATCCCCATTTTCAGCACGTTGCTTCAGCGAGCCTAGAGCGTCTTTGGTGCGTTGGCTTATGAACTCTCGTTCCTGCTGTGCAAGTGCGGCGTAAATGTGAAGCTGGAAAGCATCAGCGTCTGGCATTGTGGCGACCTTGAAGGAAGCCCGTTTCATCAGACCCGCGATGTGTTCAACATCACGTGAGATACGGTCGAGTTTTGCCACTACGAGGATTGCACCAGCCTCCTTAGCCGTGTTCATTGCCTTGATGCATTCAGGGCGATCTGTTGGCGCTATCGTGCCCGATGCGGTATCAACGAATTCAGCGATGATTTCCCAGCCTTTCGCCTTAGCTGCAAGGGCGATGTAGTCACGCTGAGCTTCCAGACCCAAGCCCGACTCGCCTTGTTTGACTGTACTGACTCGAAGATAGCTGACTACTTTCATGGTGGTGATTCCCGTCAATTCCTGTTGATGGGTCGATCATATCATATCGCAGACGAACGTCAATGGAATGATATGACTGGTTTTCACTACAGCCAGCGCTTGATGGAACCCTCTTGCAGTGGCAATCTGCCTTACACTTAGGCATGTAACGTCTTCTGCCAAACCATGGAAGGCCCGTAAGATGGAATTTTTCTATGTGCTCCTGATCACGTTCGTAATCTACTACGTGGCTGAGTTTTGGAGGTGGCTTCGCTCCAATCAACCTTGGGTGATCAAAAAAGTGAATCCTTTGGTTGGGCGTTTTGCTGATAGGGCTGAAACGGTCCCTGTCGATTATGAGGAAGACGATTATGAGGAAGAGGTGAGCTACCCATTGTCCGTCCGAGAAAGGAAGGAACAGCACACCCAACGTCGGGAAGCGGAAGCTGCATCAAACAACCAAAGAAACGAAGAGATCTTTCGAGCTTACAAAAGCATCTTGAGGGAAAGTCTTGCAGCGACGCATTCTCTTGATTTCAATACGCTGTATGACTATGTGCCGCTACCTATCTCTTCTGTCCCCGCTGAACTTGTACAAGCCGCTTCGCTACCAAAGGTAGAAAACTACAGGAAAAGCAAGATCAGGGAGTCGTTAAGCAGATTTTATCCAGGCCATGAAAGACGGCAAATTGATGCCGATGAAGAGCAATCTTATCTTTATCATCATGCTGTAGTCGCCTGGGAGCAAGGCGAACAGAGCCGGATCGCCTCTCTACTGTTGCACAAGACTGAATTTGAAAGACAGCTTTCTGAAGCCGTTGCCCATAATGAATCTGTACACCAAAAACGCGATAGACTCTCCCATAATTATTTGGCCGGTGATGAGTTCGTTGTTGCGGCTTATGCCAAAAAAATACTTGAGGCTTCTCCTTACCCCAAGTGGCTATCTCGAAAAATAAAAACCGTTTACGCCAGCGCTTCTAAGCAGTTGATAGTCGACTTTGATCTACCTAGGGTTGAAGTGGTGCCCCATTCCGGTGATTTTAGATTTGTAAAAGCCAGCGATAAGATAGTCAGTAGGAACAGAAAACAAAAAGACATTGACGATGACTACACTGGGCTGATTTCCGCTATCGCCTTGAAAGCGCTCTATGAGGTGTTTGAGTCAGACAGGGGAAGCCTGATAGAGGTTTGCTGTTTCAACGGCTATCTGGACACGATAGACCGGTCAACGGGCATCAAAGTCAGGCCATGCTTGATATCGACCAGGGTGACGAAAGAGAAATTTCAGCAAATTGATCTGGCTCATGTCGATGCTAGATTATGTGTCCGAAACCTTGGCTCCCATGTATCTGGGAGTGCTTCGGATTTGCAAGCTGTAAAACCTATTATAGAATTCAATATGAAAGACCGTCGCTTTGTGGAACAGGGAGATTTGTCCTTCTTAACGTCAGCTCAGAATCTCATGGATCTAAACCCGTACGAGTTTGAGAAGCTGATAGTTAAGCTATTCCAAGACATGGGGCTGGATGCTAAATTAACGCAGTCATCAAGAGATGGAGGAGTTGACTGTGTTGCCTATGATCTTCGTCCAATTATTGGCGGTAAAGTAGTTATTCAAGCTAAGAGGTATAGACATACCGTTGGAGTTTCAGCGGTACGAGATTTGTATGGGACCATGAGGCACGAAGGGGCGAACAAGGGTATTTTGGTCACAACAAGCGGTTACGGCCCCGATGCATTCAATTTTGCAAAAGATAAGCCTATTGAATTAATCGACGGTGGTGGATTGCTGCACTACCTTCAAGAAGTAGGCGTGAATGCACGAATAGTTATGCCAATGGAATAAGCTCAGTGCCTGCGTAGGTCAGCTCGTAGGTGTTAACAAATGCAGGGAATGCCCCAGAGTCCCATGGCCCACCAACGGCTATGCCACTAACGAACACAGCGCCATTTATCCAGCTCCGTGACATCGCAGTAAGCCCGTAATATAAGCCTACGGCTTCGCTGGGAGTGACTTCAGATTCAATCTGCACTGACCAGCGCCCGGACCTATCTAGATACTGCCAGCGCTCTTTAAGTGGCGAGAACAGGCTAATAGAAGGCTTTGTGTTGCTGTCTGGATTGTCTGTTGAACTCTTTAAGATGAACCAGTAAAAATACGTCATTGGCTACGGCCTTGCAGCATTTTGATTCGAGCATCTAAAATTCTAACGTGTGCTTCCATATCGTTATTTACCCTGTCTTGCCTTTCAGCAGTATTATTAATTTTCTGTTCGATGTAGTGAGCCAGTGAATCCATTCTCTGCCGGATCGCATCATCACTACTATGGTCAGCCTTCGCTGTGATCAAAGCAAATGTCAGCAATGAAATACAGATAACACTTATGAGTCCGAACAGGCCTAAGACGGCAATTGCAACATTATTCAATCTCTAATCCTTCTTATTTGATATCGTTTTAACTTATTATTCCTCTGCGCGTTATAATATTACATTATTGGCGGAGAAATGCATCGTGCTAAACAGTTGGAGTCAATAATCCAACAAACATGCAGGGTGTAAAGGAGTGGGAAGACTTATGCCTCCCAATCTCCTGTTAGCTCGATTCCTGCTTGCTTAATCCTGTTTAGGGAATCTCTTCAATAGTATCTCCTTGGTGTGATCTACAGGTTCTGTAGGCTTGCTCGCTTCAAGCAACAGATCTACATAGACTTGAATCTCATCATCTGACAGCTTTGGCTTTACAGCGGCTACTGGTTCAGCAGGCTTTGGGGCGTTTGCAGTCTTGCTGAAATACTGGGCGCTTAGAAGTTTCTCTTCGCGGGTCTTTGGAAATAACACATTCTTCATCATATTGTAACTCCGTACTTATTGGATTAATTGGTGTTGAGGTTCTGGAATACTTCCTGAGCTTCAGCCAAAGCAGCGGCCATTTCCTTCTCTTCTTTTACTTGAAGAGCCTTGGCTTCTTTTGCTTTCTTTTGATCGAACAACTGCTGAGCCAGGAGCTGAATGTTTCGTTCCTTGTCTGCTTCCAGTTCAAGTTCGTATTGCGCTTTCACCTCTTGTTCAATTCGCTGAAGCTCTTCTTCCAGATTTTCTTTCTCAAAACATACGAGCAGATATCCGTTCAGGTTTTGAGGGGTGCGGAACTGACTGAGTTTTCGTCCTTTCTGTGCCATTTCCATAATCTTTGGAACTGCAAGAGATACGGGCAAGTGAATAGTTTCCAATGCTGCCGCTGAGCTTTTGAAACTGAAGATGGCGTTCTTCAATCGTTTATCAAATACTTCCTGATCGAACTGGAAGCTTTGAAGGCTAACGTGTTGTTTGGTACTGGTCATATATTATTTCCTTCTATGGTTAAGATGCCTTTACGGCTTTGTGTAGGCAAAGAGATTGCCTGTATCGCTCTTATTGCAAGAGCAGATTCTTTTGTGTTAATTGTCTGAGAGCCTTGATATATAAGGCTTAGAGTGTGAAGTGTGAATCAGTTGTACTATCTAGTAGGGTGTTGTTAGAAGTCGCAGAAAATAGGTTCGATGTGCTTCTTTATCCGTGGGTTGTTTGGGTTAGGGACGTAATCGTCCTCTATCTGAATATTGATCGTTGAATAATCATGTTCGTCTGTACATGTTTCGTATCCAAAGCTCTCAAAAATCGCCATTTCCCTATCGGCTTCACGAACCTTTTCAAGATATTCATATTCTTGAATGCTGTTACACACTCCCACAGCCAATATAGCCTTTTGAATCACAGGCACCTGAGAGTAGAAATTAGCATACTGATCTCTAAACGCTGATTGCATGCTGCTATTACTACGGCTGTAGTCAGGGGTCATTGCGGGAACGTGTAGATACTTGCGCAGAGTGTTCAAGATCATCTTTCTATCAAGTGGTGCTCCTTGCATCGTCTGGAAAGTCTGAAAGGCGATGAAATCCCGAAAGTCAGAAGCATCCATTCCGTCGCGAAGCTCTGCCGGGTTCCAATACACGCCGTAAGGGCGATCTAGAATTGAAGCTAGGCCATCTTGCTCGTCCTGCCGGCTCAGCCACGCTCCAGCGACAGTTAGCACGGGAATGAGGAAAGCTATGTCGTCTCTGTGTTTGCCGTGTGGGAGCTGCTTAGAAAGCCTTACAGCCTCATCCAGCGCTACGACGATTGATCGCTTGGTAGAAAGATCCATTTGATAGACCTCTTTCTCTTCAAACGCAGCCCTGATCTTCCTTAGCTCCGTCATGCCCATGCGCTCAAGCTTCGCTAGCGTGTGAACACAGCCCGTCACGTTCTTATGAATCCATTTAGCCAACGACAGCCGTTGACTTGTGCGAATAGGATTAACCTTGGCATATTCGATCAATACTGGCCCTAGATACTTCTGCACCTTCTGTAGGATTTTCGGATCAGGCATGTCTTCAGAAATCAACCAGCGGGATTGGAGATTAAAGCGACTGATGTCCAACCCCACGTTCTGATAAAATTTCGTGCTGTGAACTTGATTCGCTAAGCTAGGGCCGATGAACAGGTTATGAGGATGAAGCAGACCTACTGTGTTTTGACCTTTAACCGGCTGGATATGGCAGAGATGAAACTTACTTCTCTTCTTTTCAAAATCGAAGTCGTATGTTTTGTATTTGTAGTTGCGGAGTTCGAAAAGCTGTTCAAGTGTTTCTACTGTATGAGAATGCAAGCACTCGACTGTACCCGCTCGTCTAACCTCTCTTGCAATCCAAAGCCACTCTTCAGATACAGGTAATTTTACAACTCGTTTCTCTGCAAGCTTCTGACGTTTTTCTTTTGTTTTACAGATCTTCTGAGCGGTTCTGCAGTCTTCACCGCAATATTTGCTTTTGACCTGGGCTGTGACATATGGATTATTGCAGTGCAGGCATGTTCTGTTTCTTGTGATGGTCATGTGTATCCTCACTAGGGGATTGTTGTTTTAAGAGTTGCATGAGGTGGAACAATGCTACGTTAGCTGTATGTGTTGGTGATTTATGACCATACATATCCATAAGCTTCAATAGCAATTCACTCGCCTCTTGAGAGAGACTTACTTTTATCTTTGGCATTCTTATTACCTGTTGAATGGCTAGAGGCCTTTAAATATCAAGGTTTGAGGTGGATGTAGGAATCATCTATACTATCTACCGCAGCTTACTAAACTCTTTCTTCAGTTCTTGGTGTAGGAAGTATCGACGTACAACGGCTTGCACAGTCTTAGTGAAGCTTTCATAGTCGCGGGCTTCTTCTTCCAGCAAAGCAATCAAATCTAAGGGAAGAGCAATTCGAATTACTTTTGTGTCATGGCTGGCTTGTGTCATTTTTAATTCCTTCTGCAATGTATTTGTTTACCAGTTCGCTAACGCTGACGTTTTGTCGCAAACTGAGCCCTTGAAGACCGGCGAGAAGGCAAAGCTCAATTAGCAGTGTCTCTTTCGTGTAGCATTTATCGTTTATGTAGATATTGTTTCTCATGTAAAAACCTCTAATACGTCTTGAAGAGATGTATCAAACGTCTTGAGAGCATCAGGAGTTCTCAATGTCTTCAAGGTTGCGTTAATTTGCTCTCTTACCTTTTTACGCAAGCCGTAAATACGGACCACGCACAAATTGGAACAGTATTTATGGTTTGCGTTGGTCGGTTCAAAGTCAGCGTTACAAACTAAGCATTGGTTCATAGGTTTCTTCCTCGGCTGGTGTCTCATGGGTGGCTTCAAGTTCTTTCTTGTACAGTGAGATGATGTCATTCGTGTTCAGACCAAGCTTGACTCTTCGTTTATGCATTTTCGAATGACAGAGATTTGAGCAGGCGTACTTGTTGTTTCTTGCGCATTTCATAAGGGAGTGACAAACGATGCAGGGCCTAATTGTTATAGGCATGGGTATTTCTCCAAAGGGAATTGGTGAGCTAAATTGTGGGTGGAATAAAAGATTTAAATCAAAAAACAAACCACACTCGGCCTACATTGCTAGCACGAGATGTGGTTTGAAACTCAAGGAGTTTTTTAATGAGGTGACATTGCAAGAAGGAACAATATCAACTCACATTGACCTGCGGGAGCAAACTCTAATAAGCACCATCAGGTCGATGTTTTTTATAACGAGGGGTAAGCGAGAGGATGGAGCTGACTTAATAAAAGAGAGAGGCAGATTTTTTTCATCTCTGCTTTCTTCCCTTTCTCATCTTATTATACTAAATAAAACTCGATTTTGTACAGATACAGTTAAACAAAGTTAAACTTATATTACCAGTACAGTTGGGCTAGAGTATCTAAATTACATGAATCTAGGCTTGCGCTTAATAAAAACTGCCAGTCCATAAAGAATATCAAACTTTAAAGCTAATTACTTATCTAGTTGCGACAACTAGTTGCAATTGTACGACGAATATAACCACTTCTTAAGGGCACGTACCTAGCCGAACCATAAAAAGGCCAGCTAACACGAAAGAATAAACTAGCGAGGGCATCCATTCTACAGTATTAAACAAGTTTTGGGAATTGGTTGGTTTAAATAAAGTTTCAGTGGAAGAGCTAGCCTTCAAAACGACGTTAACCTCAAAACCAACCACGGACACGGGTTTAAGCTGGAAACGTCTCCAACCTTTAAAAACTCCCCCGAAATACCGTGATCACATACGTTTAAATGCACGGCCCTTGCTCTATTTCGTGACGATCTACCCAGAGTCAATTCGCAAGGTGTTATGAAGGAGGTATCACGTCAAATTAAATTTGTACGAAAGTAGCTCAATCACTTTGGTCTTTTGTTCAAGGCTTGGCCCTGCCGAATATAGGTCGAAGGTGATCATTCCGGTTTCATGACCAAATAATGCAGGCATCACTGATACATCTGCTCCGGCCCGATGCACCTCAGTGATTGCGGTTTTGCGAATTGAGTGCAGCACAAATGATTTATCAAATTTTGCAGCAGTCTTTAGACGTCCAAAGCGTTTTCCTACAGCATCAAGTCGGTTGCCATATTTGTTGGTTTCCCCAAGCGCTCGACCTTTTAGCAGGTATCCGTCTTCTGATGCATCTAATAGGGACTGAACAAGCGGGGCAATGGCGATATGGATCGGAACCTCACGGACACCGGCCTCTGTTTTGCTCTCTAAAATTGAGAAGGCAATCGGAACATTATCTTTGAGGGTGATGGTGTCGCGGTGGACTCGACCTATCTCCTCAAGCCTTGCCCCTGTGTAGGCGGCTAGGGCGATCAGGTCAGCCAGCGGCTTGTCTTCCTTCTCCAAGGCAGCAGCGTGCAATCGCTCCACGTCCTTGCGACTGAATACAGCCCAACTGACTGACTCACCTTTGACCACGGGTAGGTCGTGTTTTTCAAATGGGGAGGGCTGGCCTTTGTACTGCTGACGCCAGTCTTCATCATATTTGATGGCCCATTTCCAGAACGTGTTACCTGCCCATATATGCTGCTTCTTGGTCTTGGATGTGAGCGGTACACCTTTAGTGTCTGTGAGCTGATCCAGATAGGCAGACACAAGGTCAAAGCTGATGGGTAGCCCTTGCTGCCGTACATAGGCACTGAATAGCTCTACGCGCTTCACTAAGGTGTCGATGGTCTTGGGATCTTTGCCAACCTTCTCAAGAAACGCCCTCAGCTTCAGCACACGGGCTGGAGTGATGGGTGATTTGGGCTTATAGCTTTGAGGATCGGTGGCAAGCTCCTGCATGTCCTGACGCTCATCCGGCGATAGGTCGTAATACTCGGCTGTGATCTCCATGTGCAGCTTTGCAAAGGCATCTGAGATTTTCGCCCCAAGGTCAGCGCCTTGCCCCGGCGTCATCTTCTGGCTCAGACCTTCCAGGTACTCGTTGTAGGTTTCAATGAACGCTGCGACCGGACCCTCCATGCCTCCGTCATATAGCTCCTTAAGAGTCGGAGCCAGCGATTCCGTATATGCCAGTATGTCTTGGGATGGAGTGGCATCCTTGGAGCGAGGCAGGAAGAGGGTTGGAATCCATTTTTCCTTGCTTGCTTGATTCCGTCGGGTCAGGTCTTGGATTTCCTCTTTCCATTCATCCCGCTGTGACAGCTTCCTGTCTCTGGCAGCGTTGATATCGGCTTTCCATCTAGCGAGCCAAGCTAGGCGGCGTTCCATGGCCTCAGAGCGTAGGCCTGTCTTCAGCGATTGGATTAGCACCTTGCGATTGTCAAAGGCCAACTGCACGTCTTTAGGAATGTCGAGACGTACATACCAAGTGGATTCGCCTTTCTTTTGGAAAATATGGTCTGCCATGAGTCGCCCTCGGATGAGAGCTGAATTCTACTACTATTTTCTACTACTATACGAGCTTAAGGCCCTGTAATACCGTGGTTGCTGGGGTGGGTAGATGGTTTTCGAGAGTCCCTATCTCTCCGCCATTATTGAATAAGACTAAGCCCCTGAAATTGTTAAAGATTTCAGGGGCTTTTTCGTTTCTGGCATTTCGTTCCGGGCGCTCTTTGCTATCGAAGCTGAACTCTCGCCTGGATCACCCACAATCCCAGCAAAGTCAGAACAGCAAAGCCCCCACCCATCAAGAACGTGCCTTGGAAGCCTACCGTGTCCCACAGTGCCCCGGCGATGACGCTGGCCAGCAGCAAGGCCAACCCGGTCAACAGATGGAACATGCCAAATGCCGTCCCGCGCAGTTCAGCAGGCGCGCAATCGGCGATCAGGGCGGCGAATATCCCTTGGGTAAACCCCATGTGCAGCCCCCATAGAACGACGCCGACGACCAGGCCTTCGATACCTGGCGCGAACGCCAGAGTCAGGTCGGCAGCAATCAGCAAGATCAGGCCTACGCCGAGCACCGCCACGCGGCTGACACGATCAGACAAGGCTCCGGCGGGATAGGCTGACAGTGAGTACGCCACCCCCATCAGGACAAGCACCGCTGGCGCCCACATCGGCGCGAGCCCGACGGCCTGACCGCGCAGAATCAGAAACGCTTCGCTGAAACGCGCCAGGGTGAACACCGCAGCGACACCCATCACCCACCAGTAGCCTGCGCCCAGTCGGGCCAATTCCCGCCGGCTCAAAGGCGCACGCACCCGGCGCGTGCCTTCCACTTGTTTGGGCTCATGAACGAACACCAGCAGCACCGCGACGGCAAGGAAGGCCGGGATGACGGCCACCCAGAACACAGTCTGGAAGTGATTCGCGGTTAGCCACATCAATCCGATCGCCAGCAACGGCCCCAGGAATGCACCCACGGTATCCAGCGTTTGCCGCAGGCCGAAAGCTGCCCCCCGTATCTCGGGCGGCGTGATGTCGGCCACCAATGCATCGCGCGGGGCGCCGCGAATACCTTTGCCAATGCGGTCGATAAAGCGAGCCCCGATCAGCCAGTCCAGCGAGCCCGCCAAAGGAAAGATCGGTTTGGACAGTGCCCCCAGCCCATAGCCCAGCGCCGCGAGCAGTTTGCGCTTGCCCAGTCGATCACTGAGTGCCCCGGAGAATACCTTGGTGATCGAGGCTGTAGCCTCGGCTATGCCTTCGATGAGACCCACGGCCAAAACGGAGGTACCCAGTACTGTCACCATATAGAGCGGCAACAATGCATGGATCATCTCTGAGGAGATGTCCATCAGCATCGAGACGAAGCCCAACGCCCAAATGCCACCAGGCATGGTGCGCCAGACATTGCCGGTTGACGCCTTCTCGATTGGCGCAGTAGTCGAAATGCCATCCGACTTGTCAGTGGTTTTCATCATGGGCCTCGAAAGCCTGTTTGGCATAAGGCAGCTTATAGCGCCTCGTGATCCCACATCTGCTTTTTCTGGCTTACGTTGTAACCCTGGTCATTAGCTATCATGCAATACAGAGCAAATCACCGGATGACGGGGGAATGCATGAACAGATGGCGACGGTTTTGGGTGTTTGTGAAGCTGGTGGCAGCATTTGCGGCTTGCCTGACCGTTGCTGTTCAGGCTTTTAACTACATGTTGGAAAGCCCCGACGCAGCGCAGATGCACCCCTTGAGCATTTTGGTGGTTGGACTGATCTTTGGCTTCATTACCTATGGAATCCTTTCACTGATTGAAAGGGCTGTACGGGGTTTCCTGCCCCATCCTGACCCGGCTCAACCTCAAACAGAACTTGAGGAAGATGCCGTGCTGATGGAAGAACAGCCTTTGGCCCTGTCAGCTGACGATTCAACTCAGCAGAAAAATCAGTGAACAGTCTGTATGGCAAGGATTACTGGGCGATCACCCAAGGCTCGAATCAGGGTTTTTGTGTCGGACCAGACAGCACCGCAGCGTAAGAAAAATATGCCTCTTCAAGGGAAAAGTTACTCAGCGCAGTCACCCAATTTACCGCCCCCCGAATCTATTGGTCGTCCCGCCAATCAAGGCTGGATCTGCGAAACATCCCCTGACATTGAAAGACTCTGCCTCAAAAAAACCTCATCTACTCTGGTTTCGCAGATCACTGATCTGCCGTCATCAGCAATCGCAAGGAGCGAGCAATGTATTTTGAGATTTACAGGCAAACCCGCGGCATCGCACAGACAGGCAAAGGTCAATGGCGGTGGCGTTTGAGGGCGGGAAATCATGAAACGATTGCCAGCGGGGAGGCTTACGTCAACAAGTCTGATTGTGTGCATGCCATCAGTTTGATCAAAGGGACCCACCTTCAGACGCCGGTCAAGGAAATCTAGGCTTCAGGTGGTGAAGCTGCTCGGTCAGAGCAGCTTCGTTTTTATCGGGCGGCTTTATGGTTGTGAGTGGCCCAGTTTTCGTTTGATCAGGTCGTAGACATCCTTGTGAGTGGAGTTGTGCAGGGAATTATCCTTGCAGGCCGACCTGAGGAACGTTTTTACCTCTTCCTTTGCGTGAGGGTAAAGGCCGGCGACGTAATCGGCTTCATGGTCCTGGGTGCAGTTGAAGTGTTTGTCGTCTTTCGCTTTATCTCTAGCCATGGGTAGGCTCCCTTGAGTTCAATGGTTTTCGATGGCCAGGGCCGTTTTGCCCCAAACGTTGCTGAGCTTAGTGGCGCAAGCGAGTCCCGCCATACGAGCAACGAAATCAGGAACGGGATGTAGGATTGGTCGGGTGTCTGCATTTTCGTTAAACGGAATGTGCTTGAGTCGCATAGACGCCGATTGCGACAGCTACCTAAACTGTCATCAGATTTGGGAGCGGGGTCAGTGGATGAATCGTAACGAACTACGCAAGGCCGACATCAACCTCATGGTGGTATTTGAAACGCTGATGCTCGAACGCAACGTCACCCGGGTGGCGGAAAAGTTGTTTCTCGGCCAGCCGACCATCAGTTCGGCGCTCAATCGCTTGCGCACGATGTTCAATGACCCGCTGTTCATACGTGTCGGGCATCGTATGGAGCCGACGGCGCGGGCCGAGGAGATTATTCTGCACCTGTCGCCGGCGCTGGATTCGTTGTCGGTGGCGTTGAGCCTGACCCATGATTTCGACCCCGCCAGCAGCACCATGACGTTTCGTATCGGGCTGTCGGACGATGTCGAGTTTGGCCTGCTGCCGCCGTTGCTGCGTGCCTTGCGCCAGGAAGCCCCGAAGGTGGTGTTCGTGGTGCAGCATGTCGATTACTGGCGGATTCCGGATTTGCTGGCGTCCGGCGATATCACCGTTGGTATCAGCCAGACTCGCGGGCTGCCAGCCAACGCCAAGCGCAAGTTGTTGCGTCACATCCTGCCCAACATTTTGCGCGCCGACGCATCGGACACACCGTTGACGCTCGATGAATATTGCGCGCGACCGCACGTGCTGGTTTCCCACACCGCCAATGTCAGTGGTTACGCCGATGAGTGGTTGGCGGAGATTGGTCGTACGCGCCAAGTCGTCCTTTCCGTGCCGCAATACAGCTCGCTACCGGCCTTGCTGGCCGGGACCGATCTGATCGCCAGCCTGCCGGATTACGCCGCCGAAGCGATGGCCGCGTCCGGCCAGTTGTTCAAGGAACCGTTCCCGTTCAAGACGCCGACCCTGGATCTGTCGATGGTCTGGCTCAGTCATGTCGATACCGACCCCGCCGAGCGCTGGTTGAGGTCGCGGCTGGAGGCGTTCATGAGTGAACGCGCCCTTTTACCGCCCGAGTGAGTAGGGCGATGCTGTGTTATATGTACGACCTTTCTGCCCACTTTCAGGAGCTCAGTCATGCCTCACCTGCACATGGAATACACCGCCAACTTGCCCGAGCTCAATGCCGACGTGGCGTTGATCCGGCTCAACAATGCGTTGGTGGCTTCCGGTCAGTTTGCTGCCGAATACGACATCAAGAGCCGAGCGGTGAAGGTTGAGACGTTCAAGGTCGGCACGGTGTCAGGTGAGCGAGCCTTTGTGCATGTGAAACTGGCACTGTTGAGCGGTCGCTCAGCGCAGATCAAGAAGCAGTTGTCCGAAAGTTTGCTGGCTGTGGTGCAGGAACTGTGTGATTGGCCAACGGACATTGAAGTCCAGTTGGCCGTGGAAATCCTCGACATCGATCGAGAGTCCTACACCAAGATTGCCATCAGCCACTGAGTTTCAGGCCATTTCCTGCTCGGTGCAGGCCTTGACCACTTGCTCGCGCAGCCAGGTGTTGGCGCTGTCCTGATCGACATTCTGGCTCCACTGCATGTCGAGGCTGAAACCCGGCAAGCCGTTGGGCGCTTCGCAGTGATTGAAGATCGTGTCGTTGGCCAGCAATTGCTGGATACGCCGAGGCAGGGTCAGGATGAAGTCGGTGCCGGTGATCATCTTCAGTGCCGCGCTGTAGCTGTTGGAACGCGCGACGATCTGCCGTTTTTGCGCCTGCTGGGCCAGCCAGCCGTCGACCATGTTGGTGGTGGAAGTCCAGGGTGTCGGGAACACGTGCCGGCGTTCGACGAAGGCTCGCAGGCTTAAACGCGGCTCCGGCGGTGTGGCGCGTTTATCGAAGACACAGACCAGGTCATCCTCCAGCAGTATCCGGGATTTGAAATCACCGTGATTGCGATGAAAGTTCGGGCCGAAGCAAATCACCAGGTCGAGGCTGCCGTCGCGCAGCTCTTCAGCCGGGATGTCGGTTTCGAACTTGTGCATGTTGACCATCACTGGCAGGTCGGCGAAATCGAAGCTTTTCAACAGGCGCGGCAGGATCAACTGCTCGAAGTATTCCGGTGCACAGATATTGAAGGTGACTGGTTGCAAGGTGGGGTCGAATGCTGGCGCGCCGGCGTGACACAGGTTGATGCTTTCGAGGATCTTCAGCACGTGGGCGTACATGGTGCTGGCTTTGTAGGTAGGGCGCATGCCCGCGCGGGTATTGATGAACAACTCGTCTTCGAAACTGGTGCGCAGCTTTTTCAGGCAGTAACTCACGGTGGACTGGCTGACGCAGAGTGCCTCGGATACACCGCTGACGCTGCTTTGCTCATACACGGCGATAAATACCATGAGGTCCTGCATATCGAGCTTTCTAAGCAAGTTACTGTTCAACATCCGCTTCGTCTCGCTGTGCTCCTTGCGCTGACTGTGCGCAAACTTGTGCGAGCGATCCTAACGGAACGATGGTGCCAGGAGAATGCCTTGTAGGAGTTTTCATGGAAAGTTGTGGGGCGATTCCAGAGTCCTTCAGCCCTGAACGGCTGCGGGCACCCCGCGGCGGCTGGACATCAGCAGTGCCCACATACCGACTCCCACCAACAGCGCGCCGATGATTTCCAGCGGCAGTGGCGACTGACGTAACCAGAACCAGTGAAACAATGTGAGGAGCAGCGTGCTCAGGTAAATGTAGGAAATGACCGAGGAAGGGGCGATGACGCCGATGGCCCGATGCAGCAACCAGAAGGTCGCCAGCGTGGCGAACACCGCCAGGTAAATCAGCCACCAGAAATCACTCACGGTCAGCAATGACGCCGATCGCCAGCCGCCGCTGAATCCGCAGAGTGCCAGCAGAAACAGCGCGCCGAACAGCATGTTCCAGAAAGTCATGCCCTCCGGGCCGCGACCCTTGAGGCTGCTGGCTTTGAGCCGTTGACTCAGGGGCGAGTAGAGCGCCATCGCCAGGCAACCGACGCCATACACCGACACTGCATACGGCGAAGGCAGTTCACCAGGGCCTGCGCCTTTCAAAACCAGCAACACGGCCCCGCCAGCGGCAATCAGCATCGGCAGCACCCGCTGTTTCAGATTGCTGTCGGGCATCAATATGGCTTCGAACAGCAATGTCAGCAGGGGCACCAAGGTGAACATCGTTCCGGTGTTGACGGCCGAGGTGTAGCGCAGTGCCTCGAACAGCGAGCCGAAATACACCGCCAGTAGCAAACCGAGCATGGCGTGGCCGAACAGTCCGCGGGCGGTCATGGCGGTATCGCCCTTGATCAGCAGCAGCGGCAAAAACACCAGGGCGCAGAACAGCAGGCGCAAAGCGGTCAGCAGGATCGGGTCGATGGCCTGGCTGACCTGCGCTGCCGCAGAAAACGAAGCAGCGATCAACAACGCCCAGAGCAGCATGCCGACGTGAGCGGCGACGAAACCGGTGTGTTTCATGGCGGGGTGTCCGGGTCAGTGAATGTGTTGGGCGTAATGCCGTGGGTCGAAGCGCAAGACCATCAGGATCATCAGTGCCATAACGCCGGTGAGTGACCACCAGGCCCATTCGAAGCTGCCGAGCTGGTCGCGGATCAACCCGGCAATCAGCGGCGAGAGACCGGCGATCAGGTAGCCGATGCCTTGCACGAATGCGGTCAGGCCGCCGGCACGCTGGGGATTGTCCAGATGATCCAGGGACACGATCAGGCTCATCGGGAACAGTCCGCCAATGCCGAGCCCCAATAGACATGGCCACAACAGACTCAGGTACTTCGGGCTGAGAATGAGCCCGCAGAAACCGGCCATGATCAGCGCCAGCAACACCACGAGCACCACGCGTCGGTCACGGCTGCGGTTGGCGATGGCCGGCGTCAGCAAGCCGGACAACACTTCCATGGCGGTCAAGAAACCCAGCAGCAACCCGGCGTTTTGTTCGCTCCAACCCTTTTCCACGTAGTACGGCGCTAGCCAGGCCAGCACACAGGTGTAGGACGCCGTGCCCAAGCCGAAGAAGATGGCGAGTAACCAGGCGCGGGAATTGCCGAAGAAGGAGCCATTGCGCTGCGCCTGAGCAGGCTGCGCCGGCAGCCTTTCACGTTGCACGCACCAAAACAGCAACGCTACCAGCGCCAGCGCCGCCCAGATCGCCAAGCCTACGCGCCAGCTGCCGGTGCGGATCATCACCAGCGGTGCAAACGACGCCGCAATCGCTGCGCCGCCCATGATCGACGTGACGTAGAGCCCCATGCACACGGAAACGTTGTCGCTGAAGCGGGATTTGATCAGCGCCGGCATCAATGCCTGGATCAGCGCGATACCGATACCCGCCAGCACGGCACTGAGGATCAGTTCGGCCGCTGAATCGAGGAACAACCGCGACACTGTGGCCACTCCGATGATCAGCAGCGAGAGCACCACGGTGCGTTGTTCGCCGATTCGTTGGCTGACGCTCAGCCCAAAGAACATCGCCAGCCCCATCGCCATCACTGGCAGCATGGTCAACAGCGAGGCCAGGCTGAAACTCAGTGCAATGTCACCGCGAATCGCTGACAGCAAAGGACCCACGGCGGCCATGGACGGCCGCAGGTTCAGGGCGACAAGAATGATGCTGAGCATCAGCCAGAGGGCGGGGCGGGAGGTTGCGCGAACGTTTTCCATCTATCAGACCTTGAATGACAAGGCGCCGATTAGGCGCGCGAGGTTTGCGGGCCGCAAATCAGAAAGTCCGAAGAGGTATTTAGAAATTAAATAGTTCTGCTGCGACGCGAGCCCCAATGTGAATGTTTAGCCAACCTGCAACCAAAGTTCTTCAAATCCCGATTGAACGACTTAACCTCCCGTGTGACGCTGCGGGTCATCTGTTCTCTGCGGTTTTTTCTATGGACGGTTGTCCCGTCGCACTTCCCTCCGAATTAGCCTTTTGGGCGCTGTGGCACTGCCGTCACGCGCGCCCACCGGATTCCTGCATTCCTCGTTGATTGTTCTTACAGGTCCCGCGCTATCCGCCGGGATCAAAACGGCGACGCCTGTGCGTTTGCCTGACGCGGAAAAAAGAGAATTCCCATGAGTGTTGCCACAACATCCTTCGCCTCCAAGCAAGAAGCCCTGACCTTTCTGGAACAAAACCCGGATATCGAGATGTTCGAGTTGTTCATCCTCGACAACAACGGCGTACCTCGGGGTAAGTTGCTGCACCGCGATGAATTGCTGGCGGTGTACGAAAGCGGGCGGCCATTGCCGAGCACCATTCTTGGCCTGACCATCAACGGCGATGACGTAGAAAACTCCGGCCTGGTCTGGGACGTTGGCGATATCGACTGCCGGGCGTACCCGATCAGCGGCAGTTTGACGCGCATGCCGTGGCGGCTGATTCCTACGGCGGCGGTGCAGGTCAGCATGCACCCGAAGGAGGGCATGCCCGCGACGATTGCCGATCCACGGCATCTGCTGGCGAAAGTCATCGAGGGCTTGCAGGCCGACGGTTATTACCCGGTGATGGCGGCAGAGCTGGAGTTCTACCTGCTGGATCAGCAGCGCGACAGCAACGGTCGGCCGCAGCCGGCGCGGGATGTCGATGGCGGGCGGCCGCGAGGGACTCAGGTCTACGGCTTGCGTGAACTGGAACAGATCGAGCCGTTTCTGGCCGATCTTTATAGCGCCTGCAAACTCCAGGGCATTCCGGCGCGCACGGCGATTTCCGAATACGCGCCGGGACAAGTGGAAATCACCCTCGAACACCGCACCGACGCCTTGCAGGCGATGGACGAAGCGGTGCGCTACAAACGGCTGGTCAAGGGCGTGGCCCACAAACACGGGATGACGGCGTGCTTCATGGCCAAACCGTTCGATGACCTGGCGGGCACTGGCATGCACATGCACGTCAGCCTGGCGGACAAGGACGGCAACAACCTATTCGCCAGCGAAGCCCCGGAAGGTACGCCGCTGCTCAAGCAAGCGGTCGGCGGGATGCTCAGTACGTTGCTCGATTCGTTGCTGCTGTTCTGTCCGAACGCCAACTCTTACCGTCGCTTCCAGACCAACAGCTATGCGCCGCTGGCACCCACGTGGGGCGTGGACAATCGCACCGTGAGTTTGCGTGTGCCCGGCGGGCCGGCGTTTTCCCGGCATATCGAACACCGCATCTGTGGCGCCGACGCCAACCCGTATCTGGCGGCTGCGGCGATTTTGGCCGGGATCCATCGCGGTATTCGCGAACAACTCGATCCTGGTGCGCCGGTGGAGGGCAATGGGTACGCCCAGGCCACGGAACTGTTGCCGACTGACTGGCTGACCACGTTGCGGGCGCTGGAAGGTTCGAGCTGGGCACGGGAAGCGTTCGGCGGTGAGTTCCTCGGCGTGTACCTGGCAGTAAAACGTGCCGAGTATCGACAGTTCATGGGCGAGGTCGGCGAACAGGATTGGCGCTGGTATTTGCATCAAGCCTGAACAGAACCTGAACCATTCTCAAATAAGTTAAAAGTTTTGGCCTAGTGCCACGAGCCAACTAATCGTTGGCTTCTTTTTCACAAAAAATTGATGGTTGGCTGCCTAAAGTTAGTGCTGTCTCGGTAAATGAAATTTTCACATTTACCGAAGGCACTTCTTTTCAGGAACAGCCGATCATCATGTTGAAGATTAAAGCCGTGCGCCCCGAGTGGGTGACACTGATTGCCAGTGCCTTTCTATTAACGGGCTTCAACCTTGTTCTCTGGCAACACCTGTTTGAAATCACGGCATCTGACGGTCAGGGCATCGTCATGCGCGTGGCTTTCGGCTTGATGATCCTGGCTGCCTTCAACATAGTGCTGACCCTGCTGGCGTTCCGGCCTGTGCTCAAACCGGTCTTGACCCTGCTCTTCATGGTCAGTGCTGGCGTGGCGTACTTCATGAGCCAGTATGGTGTTTTGATTGACACCGGCATGTTGCGTAACTTTGCGCAAACCAATGCGACGGAAGTGCGTGACTTACTCTCGATCAAGTTGCTTGTTTATATTGTTTTGCTCGGTATTTTGCCGTCCTGTTTGTTATGGATGACGCCGGTTAGTTACCGTCGCTGGCACCGTGAACTATTCAGTAAAGTTCTCGTGAGTGCCGCATCAGCTGCAGTGATTGGTGGTGTCGCCCTGGTTAACTATCAGGGCCTGTCCTCATTGTTTCGCAATCACCATGAGCTGCGCCTGATGGTGGTGCCGAGCAACTACATCGGCGCCTCGGCTGGCTATCTGCGTGAGCAGGTCGCGTCTGCGCGGCAACCCTTCGTCACGCTGGGCGAAGATGCCCAGCGAAATCCCGCCTGGCAAACCCACGGCCGCAAATCCCTGACCGTGCTGGTGGTGGGCGAAAGTGCCCGGGCCGAGAACTTCGGCATCCTGGGGTATGACCGTGACACCACACCCAAACTGGATAAAGAAGCCGGCCTGATCGCCTTTACCGATGTGCATTCCTGCGGGACGGAAACAGCCGTATCGGTGCCGTGCATGTTCTCCGACATGGGCCGAAAGGATTACAACGCCAGCAAGGCAAAGAACCAGGAAGGCCTGCTGGATGTTCTCAAACGCGCGGGTCTCGACGTGATTTGGCGCGATAACCAATCGGGCTGCAAAGGCACTTGCGATCGGGTCACCCTCGACGACGTCAGTAACCTGAAAGACCCGGTGCTGTGCGCCAATAGCGAATGCCGCGATGAAATCCTGCTGCAGGGTTTGCAGCACTTCATCGATACCCTTGATAAAGACACGGTACTGGTGTTGCACCAGATGGGCAGTCACGGTCCGGAATACTTCAAGCGCTATCCGAAAGAATACGAGCGCTTCACCCCGGTTTGTGAAAGTAACGCCCTGAACAATTGCAGTCGCGAAAGTATCGTCAATGGCTACGACAACACCTTGGTGTATACCGATCACGTGCTGTCCACCCTGATCGATTTGTTGCGTAACAATCAGGACAAAGTCGACACCGCGATGCTCTATCTGTCGGACCACGGCGAATCCCTGGGCGAGTACAACTTGTTCCTGCATGGCACGCCTTACATGCTGGCACCGGAACAACAAAAACATGTCGCGATGCTGGCCTGGTTTTCCGACAGCTATCAAAAGTCGTTCTCGGTGGACACCCATTGCCTGCAACTGAGTCGTGAAAAGCCCTTGAGCCAGGACAACCTGTTCCATTCGATGCTCGGTTTGCTGGAGGTCAAGAGCAAGGTCTACAACCAGGACCTGGATATGTTTGCCGGGTGTCGCGCAGCGGTGATCGACGGCGTGTTGGCCAAAGAGTGAGAGCTTCAACCTTTTTTCACGCACCGGCCGCTAACCTGCGGCCGGTTAGAGTTTCCCCCCCGAGAACCATTGCACATGTCCGCTCAACCTCCATCCGCCATCGAGCTTGAGATCGCCCGGCGCTACGATCAGGAGCACGCCCGCGTCTGTCTTCAGCCGCGACCGCGTGGCCTGGCCGGGCGGTTGACGTTCTGGCGTGACGAGCAACTGGTGCGCAACGCGCTCAAGGCTGCCGGCGAACCGGGCCTGGTTCTCGATCTGGCCTGCGGTGTCGGACGCTTCTGGCCGGTACTGGCCGAGCATGCAAATCGGGTGATTCTCGCGGCCGACCCGTCGCAGGACATACTCGATCATGCCCGCACCCACCATCCGCAGAGTCTTCTGAAGCGGGTCAAGACCTTTCAGAGTTCAGCGTTCGACATCGGCTTGTCGGCGAATGCGGTTGACTGCATTTTTTGCATGCAGCTGTTTCAACACATCGCCTGCCCCGAACATCGTTTGGCCATGCTCAAGGAGTTCCATCGGGTCAGTCGCGATACGGTGATTGTGGCGGTACGGGTCGATGCTCATTTCAAAGGCCAGCGCACGGATGCACAGGGCGTTCCGGCCCGCCCGTTGGCCAGCAAGGCCGACGTGGAAGCCGAGTTCAAGCGCGCAGGTTTGCGCTTGCTCAGTCATCAGGACTTCCTGCCCGGCTGTGCGCGGATGCGCGTCTACGTACTGCGTAAGGCCAGTTAGTCTCCGCTTGTCAGACATTTCTTGCTGTCCGGCAGGCATTTTCGCTAAAGCTCTTGTTCAGTGGATGCGCGGAAAACGCCGGGGGCGATATATACTGCGCGCCATTCTTCAAGGGAGAGCCGTGTGGCCATCGATATTCACTGGATTCGCGACAACGATAGCCTCGGTCAGTTTTGCGCCGAGTGGCAGCAGCTGCCATTCGTTGCCCTCGACACCGAATTCATGCGGGTCGACACCTTTTATCCGATTGCAGGCCTGCTGCAGATCGGCGATGGCGTACGCGCTTACCTGATTGACCCGCTGAGCATTGATAACTGGCAGCCGCTGGCCGCGTTGCTGGAAAACCCGGCCGTGGTCAAAGTCGTCCATGCGTGCAGCGAAGACCTCGAAGTCCTGCTGCGCCTGACCGGCAGCCTGCCGACGCCGCTGTTTGACACTCAGTTGGCCGCCGCTTACCTGAACCTCGGTTTTTCCATGGGGTATTCGCGGCTGGTGCAGGAAGTGCTCGGCATCGACCTGCCCAAGGGCGAGACCCGTTCCGACTGGCTGCAACGTCCGCTTTCCGACACCCAAATTAGCTACGCCGCCGAAGATGCTTTGCACTTGGCGGAAGTTTTCGTACAGCTTCGTCCGAAGCTTTCTGACGACAAGTACGCCTGGGTCCTTGAAGACGGCGCCGAGCTGGTGGCCAACCTGCGCCGCGAAGTTGATCCGTATGAGGTCTATCGCGAAGCCAAGCTGGCCTGGAAGCTTTCCCGCGCCCAACTCGTCGTATTGCGTGAGCTGTGCGCCTGGCGCGAGCGCGAAGCCCGCGCCCGTGATCTGCCGCGCAACCGCATCGTGCGTGAGCATTCCCTGTGGCCGCTGGCGCGGACCCAGCCGGACAACCTCGGCGCGTTGGCGAAAATCGAAGACATGCACCCGCGTACCGTGCGTCAGGACGGCGAGTTTCTGCTTGATCTGATCAAGCGCTCTGGCAGTGTGTCGCCTGATCAATGGCCGCCTGCGGTGCCGGAGCCTTTGCCGGTGGATGCCGCCACGCTGGTTAAACAGCTGCGTGCGATCGGCCAGGCCGAAGCCGAGCGCCTGAACATTGCGCCGGAGCTGATGCTGCGCAAGAAAACCCTGGAAGCGCTGCTCAAGAGCGGCTACCCCAACGGTCCCTACCAATTGCCTGATTCGCTGCGTGGCTGGCGCCGCGAATTGATGGGCCAGGCGCTGCTCGACAGCCTGGCCACCGCCGGAGAACAGCCTTGAAACGTATTTGTTCCATCTACCGAAGCCTGAAGAAAAACGAGATGTACCTCTATGTGCTCAAAAGCGATGCACTTGAGCGCGTCCCGGAAAGTCTGATGGCCGCCTTCGGCAAACCGCATCACGCCTTCGACCTGGTGCTGAGCCCCGAGCGCAAACTGTCGCGCGAGGACATCACCGTGGTGCTGGAAAACCTTGAGAAACAGGGTTATCACTTGCAAATGCCGCCGGCCGAAGACGAGTACATCGAACATTTGCCGGAAGAATTGCTGCGCCGCAACGACCCAATGTGACCGGCAGACAGGCTCTGTTCAGAGCCTTTATGAAACACTGGAATGATTTTGGCGAGGGCCAGGGCGATGGAGCGTTACTCCATCGGCGGCCGTCTGCACTGTTTTTGAAAGGTTTGAATCATGCGCGTTCTGATTGCTGAACACGACCACCCGGTGTACGCCCAGCTGTTGCGTCAAGCAGCGCCCGACCTGGAAGTGCTGACCAGCGGCGACTCCGCCGAACTGGCCAGCCACGCCGCTGATTGCCCGATCTGGCTCGGTCAGCCGGACTTGCTGGCGACCTTGCTGCGTCAGGGCCACGAGCCACAATGGCTGCAATCGACCTGGGCGGGCATCACGCCGCTGCTGGCCGACGGCTTGCCTCGTCACTATCGCCTGACCCGGGCGGTGGGGATTTTCGGTCAGGTCATGGCCGAATACGTGCTGACCTACATGCTCGGCCACGAGCGCGAAGTGCTGCCGCGGCTGGTCAGCCAGGTCGAGCGCAAGTGGGACAGTCGCCAAGGCCAAAGCCTGGCTGGGCGCAAAGTATTGATCGTCGGCACCGGTGACATCGGCCAGACCGTGGCGCAGTTCCTTCTGCCGTTTGGCGTCGAGTTGTATGGCATCGCCAGCGAAGCCCGTGAGCAGGCGCCGTTTGTCGAAGTCGGGGCGCTGGCTGATTTGCCGCGTCTGGTGGGTGAAGTGGATTACGTGATCAATCTGCTGCCCAATACGCCGAACACCCACGACCTGTACGACGCGGCGCTGTTCAAGCAATTCAAGCCGACCGGGTTGTTCATCAACGTCGGGCGCGGCGTGGCAGTGGTCGATGCGGACCTGGTGGAAGCCTTGAAAGAAGGGCATCTGGCCGGCGCTGTGATCGACGTCTGCCGTCAAGAGCCGCTGCCGCAACGTCATCCGTTCTGGACCGCCTGGGGCTTGCTGCTGACTGGTCACAGTTCGGCACCGACCTCGCCACAGATGATGGTGAATCTGTTTGTCGAGAACTTGCGGGCGTATCAGGCGGGTGAGGCATTGCGCGGGGAAGTGGATTTCAATCGCGGGTATTAGATCCACCACCAATCAAATGTGGGCGCGGGCTTGCTCGCGAAAGCGGTCTGTCAGTCGATATCAATGTTGACTGACACGGCCCCTTCGCGAGCAAGCCCGCTCCCACAGTTTGAATGCAGTGTGGCTTAGAGGGTGAAGTCGCCTTCAGCCGCCAACTCGCTCAGCGGACGACGTGGGCTTGGCTCTTCACGCGCTTGCAGGTAGTCCGCCAGCGTCGCCTTGTCGCCCAGTTTGCCCACCGCCACCGCCGCGTGCAGCGCATAACCCTCAGGAATGTTCAGCTCTTTGCGGGTCAGGTCCTGGTCGAAACCGGCCATGCCGTGGGTGTGCCAGCCGCTGATGCTCGCTTGCAGCGCCAGATGACCCCAAGCGGAACCTGTGTCGAAGGTGTGCCACAAGGCCGGGGTTTCTTCGGTGGCGCCAGGCACTGCGAAGGTGGTTTTCGAGATCACGATCACCAGTGCCGAGGCGTGTTGCGCCCAGCTGCGGTTGAATTCATTCAGCAGTCCCAGATAGCGCTCCCAGTTTGGCGTGTCGCGACGCGCATACAGAAACCGCCAAGGCTGTGAGTTGTAGGCCGACGGCGCCCAGCGTGCAGCTTCGAAGAAGCTCAGCAGGGTTTCTTCGGAGATCGCTTCGCCGGTGAAGGCGCGGGGCGACCAGCGATCGGTGAACTGAGGGTGGATGGCATAGTCGGCAACGCGTGGATTGGCACTCATCAAGAGATTCCTTGCTACGTTTGAAGGTGTGGGGCGACGCAAAACCCTACTGGGCGGCGCAATAACTGACAAGCTCGTTCTTACCGGCAGTCGCCAACGCTTGGCCCACAAGGGCCTTGGCACTAGACTGGCGGCCTTTTCACCACCTGATGTTGATGCTTGAGCCATGGCCGTCGAAGTCGAACCGTTCTGGATACGCAAAACCCTCGATCAACTCGATCAAGAGGAATGGGAATCGCTGTGCGACGGCTGTGGCCTGTGCTGCCTGCAAAAGCTCGAAGATGAAGACGATAACAGCGTCTATTACACGCGTATCGCCTGCAAACTGCTGGACCTGAAAACCTGTCAGTGCACCGATTACCCGAACCGCCGCGATTTCGTCCCCGACTGTATCCAGCTCACGCCAGGCAAGGCCGATGAGTTCAAATGGCTGCCGCCGACCTGCGGCTACCGACTGGTCAGCGAAGGCAAGGACCTGCCGCTCTGGCACCATCTGGTGTGCGGTGATCGCGATGCGGTGCACCACGAACGTATTTCCCAGTCCGGGCGCATGCTCGCCGAAGGCAGCGTGGCCGAAGACGATTGGGAAGACCATCTGATTTTTCGGGCGGGTTAAACGCCAAGCGTATTAGCGTTTCACGAAGGAGTGTGTATGGCTGTGGGATTGCGGCTGGCGTTGGCCTTTGGGCTTTTGGCTCTGAGTTCGCCCGTATGGGCGGCGAAGAAGGTCGATCTGGATTACCACGTGCGCCTGTTGCCGCAAAGCGATCAGGCTGAAGTGCGGCTGACCCTGGCTCAGGGTTCGGCGGTGCGCAGTCTGGATTTCGACCTCGGCGATGGCAGTCACTACAGCGACTTCAAGGCCGACGGCCAATGGCAGCTCACGCCGGGCAAGCAGGCCCGTGGTGTCTGGCGTCCGGCCGCCGACAAGGCCAGCCTGACCTACCGCGTAAGCATCAGCCACGGACGCAAGAGCGGCAGCTTCGATACGCGCATGACCCCGACCTGGGCGCTGATGCGCGGCGACGATCTGGTGCCGGCGGCCAAACTCGATCAGCAGGATGGCATCGAGCTGGTTTCACGCCTTGAATTCGAATTGCCCAGTGGTTGGAAAAGCGTTGAAACCGCCTGGCCGCGAATCGGCAAGAACAAGTTCCGGGTCGACAACGTTTCCCGCTTGTTCGACCGGCCCACGGGCTGGATGCTCGCGGGTCACCTTGGCAGCCGTCGCACGCGGCTTGGGGAAACCGAAGTCACCGTCGCCTCGCCCCAAGGCCAGGGCATGCGCCGCATGGATGTGCTGACGCTGCTGACCTTTGTCTGGCCGCAAGTGCAGGCGGTGTACCCCCGTCATCCCGTCAAACTGCTGATCGTCGGTGCCAGTGACCCGATGTGGCGCGGCAGTCTGGGCGCGCGCGAATCGATCTATCTGAACACCCGTCTGCCGCTGGTCAGCGAAAGCGGCAGCAGTGCGCTGGTGCGGGAATTGGCGCAGGTGTTCGCACGGATCAACGACCAGCAGCGCAGCGACTGGATCAGCGAAGGATTTGCCGAGTATTACGCCATCGAATTGGTGCGCCGCGCCGGCGGCATGAGTGATGAACGGTATGAGAGTTTGCAGAAGAAGTTGGCCAAGGACAGCCAGAAAGTCACGACCTTGCGCGCTGAGCAGGTCAGCCCGGCGCAGGTGTCGAAAGCGGTCGTGTTACTGCAGGAACTGGATCGCGAGATTCGCCTGAAGACCCGCAACAAGCGTTCGCTGGATGATGTGTTGCGCGGGGCGATGCATCTGGAGAGCGTGGATACCAAGGAATTTGTTCAACTCGCCGAAAGCATCATTGGCGAGCCCTCCAAAGTCCTCGATACCGAGTTACTTCAGTAACACCGCCATCGCGAGCAAGCTCGCTCCCACAGGTGACCGCATTCCAATGTGGGAGCCGAGCTTGCTCGCGATGAGGCCGTACGCCTCACCACAATGTCTGGATCAAACCCCGGTTTTCGGCGACTTCAACGAATCATTACCGGTCACGGTAGCGGTATTGGTCGCCGCTTCGGCATTCGCCTTCAACCGGTTCAATTCTTCACCCGCCCGCTGAATCTTCGCCCGCACGTTGTTCATGTCCTGACGGCTTTTCTCCAGCAGGCTTTTCGCCGAACTGTGCCCGGTTATACCGCGCGCCAGTGCCACACCGCCGATCGCCACTTGAATCAAGCCGAACACACCACCGCGACGCAGGCCCTTGCCCACCATCACCACGCCGCCGGCCAGGGAACCGATGCGCTCCCAACCCTGCACGTTCTGCTCGGTGTGAGTCTGGAACGGGGTGGATTCGATGCGTTCTACGCGTTTGAGTTCGCTCATGATCTGTCTCCTGGCTGAAATGGCTTTCAAGAATAGATAATTAAGCTGACTGCCAAGGCGGGCGGCTTGTTCCATCGGATGTGCGGTGCTTCAGCGAAATTTCGCCCCGGAGCGGGTGTTGAGTCCCTTGGACATGCGGTCATAGAGCACGACGTTGACGGTGGCCGCCAGGTTCATGCAACCGGTGGTCGGGATGTAGACCACGTCTTCGCACCAGTCACGAATCTCTTTATCCAGCGAGCCGTCTTCCGGGCCGAAGATGTACAGCGCGCGGTCCGGATGGGTGTATTCCGGCAGCGAGCGAGCGCCGTCCACCAGTTCCACAGCAACCGGAACGCAGCCAAGTGGCAGGATTTTTTTCAGGTCGTCGATGCCGATCAGCGGAATGTCGTAGTGGACGCGCTTGGTGTCGGTGACGAAGTCGGCGGCGCGTTCATAACGTTTGCCGGTGTAGAACACGGACGCCACGCCATAGCAGCCAGCGGCGCGCATCACCGAACCGACGTTCTCCGGTGATTTGGGGTTATACAAACCAATGCAGCTGTACCGTTTGTCTGCCACGAGCGGGTGCCTTCGGGGAAAAAACGGCGATTATACGGGGATTGGGGGAGGGGTGTTCGGTGATCGTTCCCACGCAGTGAACTGACCCCACAAAGTTGGACGATTTTCTATCTATGCCTGAGCGGCCTGAATTCTGTATTCAACAGGACTCAGGCCGTTTAGCTTCAGTCTGATACGCGAGTGATTGTAATACTGGATGTACTCGTCGATGCCTGCGTGAAGCTCATCCAGGTCGTTAAATTTATTCAGATAAAAAAATTCGGACTTCAGTGTGCCGAAGAAACTCTCCATGGCCGCGTTGTCATAGCAGTTACCCTTGCGCGACATGCTCGGCGTAACGGAGCATTTTTTGAGAGCCCGCAGGTAAATGGGCATTCGATACTGCCAGCCCTGGTCTGAGTGCAAAACCGGTTTTTCATGCGGCTGAAGCCGCTTGAATGCACCTTTGAGCATCTTCCCGACCATATCGAACAACGGTCTTCTGGCAACCTCGTAGGAAATGATTTCGCCGTTGTACAGATCCAAAACGGGAGACAGATAAAGCTTCTGACCTCCAACTTTGAACTCTGTAACGTCGGTTACCCACTTTTGATTGGGTGACGGAGCTTCGAACTCACGCTTCAAAAGATTAGGCGCTGCCTTGCCTACCTCTCCCTTGTAGGCCCGGTATTTCTTCACCCGCACCAAGCTCTTGAGCTGAAGCTGCGCCATCAGTCGCTGAACAGTCTTGTGATTGACGAGATGACCAGCGCTCCGTACAGCAGCCGTTATGCGGCGATAGCCATACCGGCCCTTGTGCTCGTCGAACGTCGAGCGAATCTTGTCTTTCAGCTCTGCGTACTTATCAGCCGCTTGCAGCGCCTTTTGCTGATAGTAAAAGGTGCTGCGTGCCAAACCGGCAAATTTCAGCAGGCTTTCGAGAGAATGCAGCGGCCTCAGTCCTATTACGATTTGCGCTTTTTCTGCTGCGCTATTCGTTTCTTCTCCTGAACCAAGGCATCGAGCTTTTTTAGGTAGTCGTTTTCCATCCGCAACTGCTTCACCTCGGCAAGCAAATCATCGCGTGAGCGCGATTCGTCATCGGTTGAGCTGGGTTGAACAGGAGGAATGGTGGTCGGCATTTTTTTCGGACGTCCGGCTCTATTAGGCTGCTTGGTAAGGGCATCAAAACCGCCCTCATCAAAGCGGCGTTCCCAGAGGCCGATGATGTCGAACTTACGGATGTCGAACAAGGCCGCCGTCTGCCGATAGGACAGCTGTTCCTCACGCATACGGTTCAAAACAGACAGTTTGAAGTCGTTGCTATAGCGCTGCAGCTTTTTCTCTTTAAGCCCAGCAACGCCATGCACTTGATAGGCTGCGACCCACTGACGAAGGGATGAAAAGTCCACATTGTGACGGTGTGCAACATCCCTCAAACCCGCGCTACCGGAACAATAGTCCTGCACGGCTGCGAGTTTTGCTTGCTCTGTGTACTTACCCATGACGCCCCCAAAGGTTGTGTCCAACCTTTGGGGGTCAGTTCACAGAGCGTGGGAACGATCAGTAAGCGGGTTATTCGTCTTTCTTCATCAAGCCGGCCAACGCGGCAAACGGGTTATGCGTCGCCTTGGCGATTTTCGGCGAGCTCAGCGAGCCTTCATCGAAATACTGTTGATCGGTGTACCGCGAGTGTTCGTTGTCGTGGCAGTACAGGCACAACAATTCCCAGTTCGAGCCGTCCTGCGGATTGTTGTCGTGGTTGTGGTCGCGGTGGTGCACGGTCAGTTCGCTCAGGCGCTTGCCGGAAAACTCACGGGCGCAGCGACCGCACACGTGCGGGTACATTTTCAGGGCCTTGTCGCGGTAACCCATTTCCTTGTCGCGCTGGTTGTCGGCAAGGATGCGGTCCAGTTTCGACGTGTTGGTCGGTGGCGTTGACGAACTCATGGGTTCACCTTTGTAAAAAGACTAATGACGGTTATGAGCCAAGTTTAGCTCAGCCCTTGAGCTTCTCGGCAATCCAGATGGTGTGGCGGGTGCCTTTGTTGCCGTGGGCGAACACCTGGACTTCCTCGGCCTTGAAGCCGGCTTTCTTCAGTTTGTCGGAAAACTGTCGGTCCGCGCTCGCGGACCAGACAGCCAGCACGCCTTTGGGCCGCAGGGCCTTGGCGCAGGCGCTCAGGCCGCCAGCGGAGTAGAGCCAGCTGTTGGCTTTCTGGGTCAGGCCTTCAGGGCCGTTGTCGACGTCGAGCATGATCGCGTCGAAACCTTGCGGCTCGGCCTGCAGGACTTTGGCCACGTCTTCCATGCGAATGACGGTGCGCGGGTCGAGCAGCGGGTTCCCGGATTTTTCGCCCAGCGGCCCACGGTTCCACTCCACCACCCCCGGCACCAGTTCGGCGACCACCACTTCAGCGGTCTTGCCCAAATGCTTGAGGGCCGAGGCGAGGGTGAAGCCCATGCCCAGGCCGCCGATCAGCACGCGCGAATTCGGCCGGCCGGCCACTTTACGGCACGGAATCTCCGCCAGAGCGTCTTCCGAGCCGTGCATGCGGGTGTTCATCAGTTGCCCGCCGTCGCCGCCCTGGATCTTGATGACAAAATCTTCGCCGTATTCGAACAGGCACAAGGCACCGCCATTTTCAGGAATTGGAGCGGTGTCGAGCAGAACGAAACGTTTCATGGGACTCACTTGAGGACAAATTGGCATAAGAGGGGAAGGCAAACACGCGCAGTTGGGAGTAGCCTGCAAAACGACAACAAGGCCAACGGAGCCATTGATGAAGCGCACCATTCTAACGGTCATTGCCTTGGCCGCGCTCTCGATAACTGCAGTGCAGGCCCAGCAGTTGCAAACCATTCCGACCAGCCCTGCGCCGCCGCCCGGTTCGCCCGGTACCGCGACCCCTGCGCCGTACCCGAAAATTTCCCCGACCACCTTGCCCAAGGCCGGAACGGGCAGTGGCGGCCCACCGCTGGTGCCGATCGAGATGCCCAGTCCTCCGACCAAGGATCAACCGTTGCCAGGCCTTGAGCCAAACAGCACGAAGATCAAGTCACCCGGCGGTTAAACCTGCTGCGAGAGCAGTTGCCCATAGGCCATGCGCAAGCGTTTGGAGAGGGAGACGGCGAGGGCGCGGATGATTTTGGCGGCGATTTTCGGCGCGTCGTTGAGCATCTTTTCCAACGAGTCCTTGCCCAGATTGAGCAACTGGCAATTGCTCGCGGCCACACAACTGGCCGAGCGGCGTTCGCCGTCGAGTACGGCCATTTCGCCGAACGCCCGACCGCTGCGCAACGTTGCCATGGTCACCAGGTGCCCTTCGCTGTTGGTTTTCTGCACCGCCACCTGGCCGGTGTGGATGATGCACATGAAGCTGCCGGCATCGCCCTCATGGAAAATCTCTTCGCCCTGAGCAATGGTGCTGATGCTGAAGTAGCCCGAGGCCGCGGCGAAGTCCGCCGGCAGCAGTTGATCGAACAGGCCACAGTCCATCAGCCAGTCGCGAATTTCGTTGTTCAGTAAGGTCGGTTCTGACATGTCGTCACGGTCTTTTTCTTGTGTCTGGTTCCGGTTTTCTGGACGTCCCCAATCCCCTGTGGGAGCAAGCTCGCTCCCACAGGGGGATGTGTTGTACCGGGCCCGGTGTTCGGTGTTAAGACCGACACGCCGGGCCAAGTTCCTCAGGCGATGCCCAAAACCTTGAAAACAAATGCGTATTCGAGTGCTACGTCACGTAATCCCTGATAACGACCGCTCATCCCGCCATGCCCGGCACCCAATTCGGTCTTGAGCAGCAGGGGATTTGCGTCGGTTTTGGTCGCGCGTAATTTCGCCACCCACTTCGCCGCTTCCCAGTACTGCACGCGGCTGTCGTTGTAGCCGGCGATCACCAGGGTCGCCGGGTAAGCTTGTGCGGTGACGTTTTCGTACGGGGCGTAGGCCTTGATCCGATCATAGACGTCCGGTTCTTCAGGATTGCCCCACTCGTCGTATTCGGTGACGGTCAACGGCAGATCCGGGTCGAGCATGGTGTTCAGCACGTCGACGAACGGCACTTCGGCAATCGCCGCGCCGAACAGCTCCGGCCGCTGATTGAGCACCGCGCCGATCAGCAGACCACCGGCACTGCCGCCGCTGATCGCCAGTTGCTGTGAAGTAGTGAAGCCATTGGCGATCAGGTGTTCGGCGCAGGCGATGAAGTCGCTGAAGGTGTTGTGTTTGTGTTCCTGCTTGCCAGCGCGATACCAGGCTTCGCCCAGTTCACCGCCGCCACGCACGTGAGCGATGGCGAACGCCACGCCACGATCCAGCAGACTCAAACGAGCGTGGGAGAACCACGGGTCGAGGCTTTCGCCGTAAGCACCGTAGCCGTACAGATAAAGTGGCGTCGGTTTACCGAGGGCTTCGCGTTTGACGACGAGGCTGATCGGCACTTTCGTACCGTCCGGTGCGGTCGCCCATAGGCGCTGACTGACGTAGGCATCGGCGTCGAACGGGCCGAGCACCGGTGTTTCCTTGAGGACTTTCTGCTCGCCGCTGCCCAATACCAGTTGGCGGATTTGCGCCGGACGGTTCAACGCTTCGTAGCGCAGGCGGATCCTGTCGCTGACGAATTCCAGACTGTTCTGCACGTGGAGGCTGTAGGCCGCATCCGGCAATTGCACACGGTAGCTCGGCAGGTCTTGCGGATGAACTTCGATGATCGGCAAGCCACCTTCACGCAGGCTCAGGGTCATGGCCCCGGTATTCAGGCTCATGCCTTCGATCATTACCGTGTCGCTGTGCGGGATCAGGTTCTGCCAATCGGCCTCGGTCGGCGCCACGCCGGTGTCTACGGCGTGGTACAGGGCAAAGTTGATGCCGTCGCGGTTGGTGCGAATGAACCAGGTCCATTGACCGTCGAGCGCGCCGTGGTCGACGTCGTACTCATGGTCTTCAACCCTCGGTGCGATGCAGGTAAACGCCTGCTGCGGCTGGAACGCGTCGAGTACCCAGACTTCGCTGGTGGTTTTGCTGCCCAGGGACAGCAGCAATTGCTGCTCGGAACTGGAGCGGTAGCAATGCATGAAGAATCGACCGTCCGGCTCATGGAACACTTCTTCGGCCGCCGTACCGTCCAGCCGATAGCGGAACAGTTTGTGCGGGCGATGGGTGTCGTCCAGTTCACCGAAGAACAGCGTCAGGCTGTCATTGGCCCAGGTCATGCTGCCGTCGCAATCCTGGAATTCCAGTTCACTGACACGGCCGTTGGACAATTCCTTCACGAACAACGTGAAAATCTCATCGCCCGTGGCGTCGATGCTATAGGCCAGACGCTGGTGGTCAGGGCTGATACTGAAGGCGCCCAGGGAAAAGAAGCCGCCGTTGGCCAGTTCGTTCGGGTCCAGCAGCAGTTGTTCCTGGCTTTCGTCGAGCTGCAGGCTGTCATCGGCCGGGCGCGGGCAGCGGTAGTGACGGGCATATTCATCACCGGCCGTGGTCCGCGTGTAATACAGGTAAGGGCCCCAAGGGGAGGGGAGGGACAGGTCGGTTTCGAGAATCCGGCCCTTGATCTCTTCGAACAGGGTTTCACGCAACCCGGCCTGATCGGCGGTTTGCGCCTCCTGGTAGCGGTTTTCCGCTTTCAGGTAGTCGAGCACCGCGTCGGTGTCGCGCTCCTGCAGCCAGGCATACGGGTCGTCGCCTTCGGCCTTGCGGGCAATGGGAGCGTCGGAAACGTTGACGGATAGGGGCATGAAGGACTCTCGAGCAATGTACAGAATAAGGGCTTCGCAACTTGTGGGAGCGGGCTTGCTCGCGAAGAGGCCAGCACGTTCAACATCTCGGTTGACTGACCCACCGCTTTCGCGAGCAAGCCCGCTCCCACAGGGGTTGCGCTTTACAGACTGGTATTGGGGCAGCCTGACGTGCGAAAAGTCGTTACTATAAGCGCCTCTTTGCCTGCCTTGCCATGGACACCATGACCGAGAACGACTATCTGATCGCTTGGGGCCTCTACGCCTTTGCCGCTTTGGGCTGCCTGTTGGTGTGGATGCGTATCACCCGCTGGATGTGGCGCTGGCTGCGTGAGCCGCTGCGGCTATTGGTTGCTGTGTTGCTGTTCAGCCCGACCATCATTGATCCGGTGAAGGAAAAGGTCGCTCCGGCCATTGCCATCACGGCCCTCGATCTGATGTTCAAGGTCGGTAACAACGCCTGGCGCGCAGTTTCCGACCTGTTCATGTACGGCATGATCGCCTTCGGCATTTACCTTGTATTCGTGGCGATCCGTTTCCCTATCGAACGTGCGTCCAACGCTCGCAAGGAACAGGCTGCCGCTGCCAAGGCTGCTGCCCGGGCCGATGACCCTGAAGAGGATCATCCTTTCGGCGGTGCGGGCGATGATCGTTACGGTCGTCCACCGGTGCCGAGCAACCCTCAGCGTTTGCGGGTTGAGCCGCGTCTGTAACCTTGCCCCTGCCTTTCAGCGAGAATCCGAGCATGTGTGAGTTATTGGGCATGAGCGCCAATGTCCCGACCGATATCGTGTTCAGCTTCACCGGGCTGATGCAGCGCGGCGGCCGCACCGGTCCGCACCGTGACGGTTGGGGCATCGCCTTTTACGAGGGCCGTGGCCTGCGCCTGTTTCAGGACCCGGCGGCGAGTTGTGAGTCCGAAGTCGCGAACCTGGTGCAACGCTATCCGATCAAGAGCGAAGTGGTGATCGGGCACATCCGCCAGGCCAATGTCGGCAAAGTCTGCCTGTCCAATACCCATCCATTCGTGCGTGAGCTGTGGGGCCGTAACTGGTGTTTTGCCCACAACGGCCAGCTCGCGGAGTTTCAACCGATCAAGAGTTTTTACCGCCCCGTTGGCGATACCGACAGCGAAGCGGCGTTCTGCGATTTGCTCAACCGCGTGCGCGCCGCGTTCCCGGAGCCGGTAGAGGTCGAAGAATTGCTGCCAGACCTGGTGGCCGCCTGCGCCGAATACCGCAGCAAAGGCGTGTTCAACTGCCTGCTCAGCGATGGCGATTGGTTGTTCTGCTACTGCTCGACCAAACTGGCGCAAATCACTCGTCGTGCACCCTTTGGCCCGGCGCGCTTGAAGGACGTCGATGTAATCGTCGATTTCCAGGCCGAAACCACGCCCAACGACGTGGTCACGGTGATCGCCACCGAACCCTTGACCGAAAACGAAACCTGGACCCGCTACGAACCGGGCCAATGGAGCCTCTGGCGACGCGGTGAATGCGTCAGCCAGGGCAAGACCGAATAAGGATTTCCCCTCATGTTGCTCAGTTATCTACGGCTGGTGTTGTTTGCGGCGGGCCTGTTGATCGGTGTCCAGGTGCCAGGGTTCATCAGCGATTATGCCAAACGGGTCGAAGCGCATCTGATTGAGGCGCAGACCAGTCTGAGCGGTTTTCAGGGCACGGCGAATCAGTTCTTCAAGGGTGACATGCAGGCGTTGGTGGCCCATTACCGCGCCAGCGAAGACCCGATCTTTCGCAGCGATGCCGACAGCCTGAGCACCTTGTTGACCCGTCAACTGGCTCTCGATAAACAGTTCCAGGCCATGCAGGGCCCGTGGTACATCCGCTTCCTGCAGGTTGCACTGGCGGCTGATGCGGATATTCGCAAGGAAACCTGGAATGGCTACAGCTACCAGATCCTGCTGACGCCGGAAGCGATGATCTGGGGCATGAGCGGGGCGTTGCTGTTGTCGTTCGGCATTGAATGCCTGTTCCGTCTGATCGACTGGGTGGTGCTGGGTGGCAAACGCCTGCGCCAGAGCCGGCCGATCGAAGATCGGGATGTGCGCGGGCTGTAAGATTGATCGTTCCCACGCTCTGCGTGGGAATGCAGCCGGGACGCTCCGCGTCCCTTCCGAAGCCGAACGCGGAGCGTCCGTTGAGGCATTCCCACGCAGAGCGTGGGAACGATCAGGATCACGATCAGCGTGCGAGGAGGATGTAGTTCTCACCCACCTTCTTCGCATACCCGTCCAGCACCTGCTGACACAACGAAACAATCTCCTCGACCCACTCCACGCCAACCCGCCACGACACCACCACCTGCAAATTCGGTGGCCGTTGATCGATGGCCAGCAAGGTCAATTCCCCCCGCGCCAGTTCCTCGGCTACCAGCACCGGCGGCAGCGCGCCAATACCGAAACCGTCCCGCAACAACCGGGTGATCGCCGATACCGAGTTCACGCAGTTCAACCGTGGCGTCATGATGCCGTTGGCCTGCATCAGGGCGAGAATCTCCTGATGCGGATGGGAGTTTTTCGAATAGGTAATGATCCGTTCCCGCGCTAGGTCGGCAATCCCTGAATACTCGCGGTTGTAAATCGAATTCGTCGCCACAATCCAGCCCATCGGGTGACTGGCCAGCTCCAGGCTGCGCACACTTTCCTGACGCAACAGGTCGGTTTGCAGGATCAGATCAAGAAAGCCTTTTTGCAGCTGATCGCAGAGGTTGAGCGCGGTATCGGCCACTAACTCGATTTCCACCAGCGGATAGTGATCCATCATTTGCGCCACCAACGGGCTCAGCCAGGTATGGATGACCGTGTCCATCACGCCGATGCGAACCCGCCCGACCTTGCTCGAACGGGTTTCGATCGACTGCTTGAGCGCTTGCATGGTGTCCATCATTTGCTCGGCGTACTCGAGCACTTTCAAGCCTTCGGGCGTCAGGCTCACGCCACGTGAATCGCGCAGGAACAGCTTCACCCCGAGCTCGCCTTCGAGCACGGCAATGCGGCTGGAAATCGACGCCTGGGTGGTGAAGAGCTTGTCTGCCGTCAGGCGAAAACTCTTGAGTCGGGCGACCCAGACAAAGGTCTCAAGAAACTTCAGGTTCATGGGGACAAGTTTTTCTTATGTCTAAAGCGGGTTTTTATTAGTTGGACGCAGCAGTGCAAAGCGCCCAAAAATCAGGCCATCCGGTTCCCACGATAGGCGTCGTCGGGGCTCAGAACAATACCAATAAAAATTAGCGCGGAGATTTGCCATGAGTGCGCCCGACACGCTCGACATCCCCAAAGCCACGGTTCGTCCAGGACCTTTCGACTGGTACCGCAACATCAACAAGCAGGAACGCCGCACGTTCTGGAGCTGCAAGATCGGCTATGGCCTGGACGGCATGGACACGCAGATGCTCAGCTTCGTGGTGCCGACCCTGATTGCGATGTGGGGTATCACCACCGGCGAGGCCGGGTTGATTCACACCAGCACCCTGATCGCCTCGGCCATCGGCGGTTGGGTGGCAGGGATTCTCTCCGACCGCATCGGTCGCGTACGCACTTTGCAACTGACCGTTCTGTGGTTCGCTTTCTTCACCTTCCTCTGCGGTTTCGCCCAAAACTATGAACAACTGCTGATCAGCCGCACGCTGATGGGCTTCGGTTTCGGCGGCGAATGGACCGCCGGCGCGGTGCTGATGGGTGAAGTGATTCGCGCCAAAGACCGCGGCAAGGCTGTCGGCATGGTGCAATCCGGCTGGGCATTGGGTTGGGGGCTGACGGCGATTTTGTATGCGCTGCTGTTCTCGGTACTGCCGCCGGAAGATGCCTGGCGCGCGCTGTTCATCCTTGGCATCGTGCCGGCGATCTTTGTGATCTTCGTCCGCCGACTGGTCAAGGACCCGGAAATCTATCGCGAAGCCAAGGCCAAGGAAGAACCCAGCAATCCGGCAAAGTTTTACGAGATATTCGCTCCCGGCATCCTGTTCACCACGATTCGCGCGTCGGTGCTGACCACCGGTGCTCTGGGCGGTTACTACGCGATCACCTCCTGGTTGCCGACCTTTCTGAAGAACGAACGCGGTTTGAGCGTACTCGGTACGGGCGGTTATCTGGCGATGGTGATCGTCGGTTCCTACGTCGGTTACGTCATCAGCGCGTATTTGACTGACATCCTCGGGCGTAAAAAGAACTTCATTCTGTTCGCGGTCGGCTCGTTCACCATTGTTCTGCTCTACACCCAATTGCCGGTCAGCAATGGCGTGATGCTCTGGCTGGGCTTTCCTCTTGGCTTCTTCGCTTCGGGGATTTTCAGTGGCATGGGCGCGTTTTTGACCGAGCTGTTTCCAACGCGGATTCGCGGTTCGGGTCAGGGCTTTTGCTACAACATCGGCCGGGCGCTGGCGGCGTTGTTCCCGCTGTTGATCGGTGTGATGAGCCAGAAGGTGCCATTGAGCGTGGGAATCGGTGCTTTTGCGGCGGTGTCCTACGGGGTGGTGATCCTTGCGGCCCTGAGCTTGCCGGAAACCCGTGGCAAGCAACTCGAAGCCCAATAACTTAATGCCCAGCAACTGATAATCTGCGGGCCTGCCGTTACAAAAACTGTCCCGCAGCTAAAAAGAATAAAACTTACAGGAGTGTTCACCGTGAGCCGCCTGCTATTGAACTGCGACATCGGCGAGAGTTTCGGCAACTGGACCATGGGTCTGGACGCCGAGGTCATGCCCTTCATCGATTGCGCCAACATCGCCTGCGGCTTCCATGCAGGCGACCCGAGCATCATGCGCAAGACTGTCAGCCTGGCCTTGAGCAACGGGGTTCAGATCGGTGCTCATCCGGCGTATCAGGATCTGGTCGGCTTCGGCCGCCGTTCCATGGCCTACACCGCCCAGGAACTTCAGGACATTGTGCATTACCAGATCGGCGCTCTCGACGGCATATGCCGGGCTCAGGGCGGGCGGGTGAGTTACGTCAAGCCGCACGGCGCGATGTACAACGACATGATGGCCAACCCGGCGCAATTGCGCGCGGTGCTTCAGGCTGTGGCGTCCTATGATCGTGAGTTACCGCTGATGTTGATGGCCACTCGCGACAACAGCGCCGCCCAGCAGTTGGGCGATGAATACGGTGTGACCCTGTGGTTCGAAGCCTTCGCCGATCGTGCTTACGACAGCGCGGGAATGCTGGTCTCACGGCAACTGCCAGGCGCGGTGCATCACGATCCCGAAACGATCATCGAACAGGCGCTGACCATTGCCCGCGGCGGCAACCTCACGGCCAGCGATGGCAGTGCCTTGCACTTGCAAGCCAACACCCTTTGCGTACACGGCGACAATGCAAGTTCGGTAGCCGCCGTGCGGCGTATCCGCGAAGCACTTGATCAGCAGAGCGCGTCATGAAACTGCGGGTAGAAGTGGTGGCGCTGGATTGCCTGATGGTGCGCCTGTTCGATGAGATTGCCGAAGCGAACATGCCGTGGATGCTCGCCGCCAGTGAAAGTCTGCGTGCTGCATTCGCCGGGCATCTGATCGATCTGGTGCCGTCCTATACGACGGTGATGGTGCATTACGATCTGACCGCGTTGAGTCCGGCCCAGGCTCGGGAGCTGATCGCCGAGGCCTTGATCGATCTGTCGCCCAACGCCTGCACCCGTGGCAAATGTCATGTGCTGCCGGTCTGGTATGACTTGAGCGTTGGCCCGGAGTTGAGCCTGTTGTCCCAGCTCAGCGGATTGGCCGTCGATGAAGTGATCCGCCGCCACAGCGAGCGCGAATATCAGGTGTTCGCCTTGGGTTTCGCGCCGGGTTTCGCCTTCATGGGGTTGGTGGAAGAAGCACTGGCCGCGCCGCGTCTGAACACTCCGCGTAAAAAAGTGGCGGCGGGCAGCGTCGGCATCGCCGAACGCCAAACCGCCGCTTATCCGGTGGTGTCCCCCGGTGGCTGGAATCTGATCGGCCGCACCCCGGCCAAATTGTTCGACCGTGAACGCGACGGCTACAGCCTGATGCAACCAGGCGACACGGTGCGCTTCGAAGCCGTCAGCCATGCCGAATTCATCAATCTGGGCGGTGATGACACACCGTTGGAGGCGCAGGTATGAGCCGTCTATCAATAGAAGCGAGTACACCGCTGTGCCTGTTGCAGGACGCTGGCCGTTTCGGCGTGCGGCATCTGGGCGTGACCCAGGGCGGGGCGGCGGATTGGCGATCGATGTCGTGGGCCAATTGGTTGCTGGGCAATGGCCTGGATGCACCGGTGATTGAAATCACCCTCGGCGGGTTTACTGTCGTTGCCGAAGAGGATTGCGTGCTGGCGATGGCCGGCGCGGATCTGGGGGCGCAGGTGGATGGCGAGGCGTTGGCGCCGTGGCGCAGTTTCAGGCTGAACAAAGGTCAGCAATTGCAATTCACTCAGCCGCTGCTTGGGGCTCGGGCTTATTTGGCAGCCCCGGGCGGATTTGATGCGCCAAAGGTGTTGGGCAGTAGCGCAACCGTGGTCCGTGAGGAACTCGGCGGGCTGGATGGCATGGGCCGGGCGTTGGCCAAAGATGCGCAGTTGAGCTACTCGGGCAGCTCGCTGCTCTTGCTGCGGGAATTGGCGAGCGAACAGGTGCCGGATTTCAAACGCAACGCGCCGCTGGACCTGGTGCTCGGTGCCCAGATCGGCGAGTTCAGTGGGCAGAGTTTGTTCGACGCGTTCAACAGCGTCTGGACCCTCGACAGCCGTGCCGACCGGATGGGCATCCGCTTGCTGGGAACGGCGTTGCAGTATCAGGGGAAGCCGATGATTTCCGAAGGCATCCCGCTGGGTGCGGTTCAGGTGCCGCCGGACGGGCAGCCGATTGTGTTGCTCAATGATCGGCAGACCATTGGTGGTTATCCGCGATTGGGTGCGTTGACGCCGTTGGCATTGGCGCGATTGGCGCAGTGTCTGCCGGGGACAAAGGTACGGTTGAAACCGGTGGTGCAGGATGTCGCGCATCGGGAGCAGGTCGAATATCTACGCCGGTTTTTAGAACGCTAAAAGCTTCGCGAGCAGGCTCGCTCCTACAGGGAAACTCGGTCAACTGTGGGAGCGAGCCTGCTCGCGATAGCGGTCGAACAGACGACGAAGATTACTTGGAAAGAAACCGCATCCCTTCTTCCAACCCCCGCAACGTCAGCGGGTACATCTGATCGTTAATCAAGTCCCGCACAATGTTGGTCGAAGACGTATAGCCCCACGTATCTTTCGGATACGGGTTGATCCAGATGACCTTCTTGTACTTCTCCATGAACCGCTGCATCCACACATAACCCGCTTCTTCGTTCCAGTGCTCGACGCTGCCGCCGGCCTGGGTGATTTCGTACGGCGCCATGGCGGCGTCACCAATGAAGATCACTTTGTAGTCGGCGCCGTATTTGTGCAGCAGATCCTGGGTCGACGTGCGCTCGGAACTGCGGCGCATGTTGTTCTTCCACACCGATTCATAAATGAAGTTGTGGAAGTAGAAATACTCCAAGTGTTTGAACTCGGTCTTGCAGGCCGAGAACAGCTCTTCGCAGATCTTTACGTGGGCGTCCATCGAGCCGCCGATGTCGAACAGCAGCAACAACTTGACGGTGTTGCGCCGCTCCGGACGCATCTGGATGTTCAGCAATCCGGCATCGCGCGCGGTGTGGTCGATGGTGCCATCGATGTCCAGTTCTTCTGCCGCACCCTGGCGCGCGAATTTGCGCAGCCGCCGCAGGGCGACCTTGATGTTGCGCGTGCCCAGTTCCACTGAATCGTCGAGGTTCTTGTACTCGCGCTGATCCCAGACCTTGACCGCTTTGCCCTGGCGCTTGCCTGCATCGCCGACGCGGATACCTTCCGGGTTGAAGCCGCCGGAGCCGAACGGGCTGGTGCCGCCGGTGCCGATCCACTTGTTACCGCCGGCATGACGTTCTTTCTGTTCTTCGAGGCGTTTCTTGAACTCTTCGATCAGCTTGTCCAGGCCGCCGAGGGACTGGATCGCCGCCCGCTCTTCTTCGGTCAGCGAACGCTCGAATTCCTTGCGCAACCAGTCTTCCGGGATCAATGCCTGAAGATGATCATCGAGTTTTTCCAGGCCGTTGAAATAGGCACCGAACGCCCGGTCGAACTTGTCGAAATGCTTTTCGTCTTTCACCAGAATCGCCCGGGACAGGTAATAAAACTCGTCCATGTCGGCGAAGGTCACGCGCTGCTTCAACGCGTTGATCAGGTCCAGCAGCTCCCGTACCGAGACCGGCACTTTGGCTGCGCGCATTTCATTGAACAGGTTAAGCAGCATGGCTATCGCCCTCTATCTTGTTAAACAGAGGGATCAGCGAGTGCCGCGACGGCTCATGAACGCCAGACGTTCAAGCAACTGCACGTCCTGTTCGTTCTTCACCAAAGCGCCGGCCAGCGGTGGAATGGCCTTGGTAGGATCGCGCTCGCGCAGCACCGCTTCGCCGATGTTGTCGGCCATCAGCAGCTTCAGCCAGTCCACCAGTTCGGAGGTCGATGGTTTCTTCTTCAGGCCCGGCACCTTGCGCACGTCGAAGAACACGTCCAGCGCTTCGCTGACCAGGTCTTTCTTGATGTTCGGGTAGTGCACATCGACGATCCTCTGCATCGTGGTGCGATCCGGGAAGGCGATGTAGTGGAAGAAGCAGCGGCGCAGGAAGGCGTCCGGGAGTTCTTTCTCGTTGTTGGAGGTAATGATGATGATCGGACGCTTCTTGGCCTTGATGGTCTCGTCGATCTCGTAAACGTAGAACTCCATCTTGTCGAGTTCTTGCAGCAAGTCGTTCGGGAACTCGATGTCGGCCTTGTCGATTTCGTCGATCAGCAGGATCACCCGCTCTTCGGATTCGAAGGCTTCCCAGAGCTTGCCCTTTTTCAGGTAATTGCGAACGTCGTGAACCTTTTCGGTGCCCAGCTGCGAGTCGCGCAGACGGCTGACCGCGTCGTACTCGTACAGGCCCTGATGCGCCTTGGTGGTGGATTTGATGTGCCAGGTGATCAATTTGGCGCCAAAGGACTCGGCCAGTTGCTCGGCGAGCATGGTTTTACCAGTGCCCGGCTCGCCCTTGACCAGCAGCGGACGCTCCAGAGTGATGGCGGCGTTGACCGCCAGCTTCAGGTCATCGGTGGCGACGTAAGCCTGGGTGCCTTCGAACTTCATCTGCTAATCCTCGAACGGTAACGCCGACCTGAACGAAGCAGGGCGGGGCGCAATAATTGTAGTACCCGACTATAACGCGGTGCCCGGTCGACTGTGAACGCAGACGGCTTATTCAGTCTCTGAATGGGGCGTCACATCTTGACTCAGTCTCGGCCGCTAGCCAGTATTGAGCTATCGCCATTTTGGCGATAGCTTGCGAGGCATGTCTACTAAATACCGGTTTCGCGATACGTACCGCATTCAGTTGCGCGAGAAGGATCATCCGCCGCCCCATGTCCACCTGACCGGTGGCGGGCTGGACGTCATGCTCAGCCTGGAAACCGTCGAAGTGATGGTGGGCAAGGCGCCGCCGCTGATTATCAAGGAAGCGCTGGCGTGGGTCAGGGCCCATCAGGTGCAATTGCTGGAGGATTGGAAACGATGTTACCCATGAAACGACCACGGCTGTCGTCCGTGCAGGCGTTGCCGGATCACCGCTTGGCGCTGACCTTTATCGACGGTCAGCAACTGAACCTGGATTTGAGTCGGGACCTGCGCGCCTATCCAGGGTTGCAGCCGTTGTTGGAGGCTGGCGCTTTCGAAGGGGCAGCCCTTGGCGACGATGGCTGGAGTGTCGAGTGGCCTGACCTGGACATCCAGATCGGCGCTGACACCCTTTATCTGGATGCTCTCGCACAAAATGCAGTGGACGAAAATACCCGGATCTTCATCGACTGGCGCGCTCGTACCGGGCTGCCGCTCAATCAGGCGGCCGAAGCGTTAGGGGTCAGTGCCCGCAGCATTACGCGTTACAGCAGTGGTCGTGAAGCCGTACCGCGATCGCTGGCACTGGCCTGCCTGGGCTGGGACTTCTTGCAGCAGCAATCGAACCCGGCGCGAGCGGCGGAAGAAACCGGTCGCTATACCGTCACACGCAAGCCTTAACCGGCGTCCGGCTTGGGCCGTTCGTATTGGGCATTGAACGCCTGGATGAAGCCGTTGCGTAAAATCTGCAAAAAAGCCTCGAATGCGCTGATATCTCGGCGATGCACATTGCCGCTCAGTTCCACGCGAGTCGCAAACTGGTTCTTTCCCTGGTTTTTCAGCACCGTTTCGGAGCCGCCGACGATGGCCTCCCAAATGGAGCGGAAAATCCCTTTGTCCTTGTTCTCGACGTCCTGCTGCCAATTGAACACGTCGACGTCTTTTAGCAGCGGTTTGATGTAACCCGTTAATTGAGCTTTTTTAGCCTGCGCTTCAATGACCACATCACCGTGACCTGCATTGAAGTCGAACTTGCCATAGGCTGAGGCAAAGTCGTTCATGCGTTTGAGCTCGATGTCTTTGGCCCGCAGGCGGAACTCGAAATCTTCGAAGTTGCTTAAAGGGTCGAAGGTGGCGGTGGTTTCCAGTGGCGCGTGCCCGAGCAGCAGCGCTTTTCCTTCGAAGCGAGCGTCGCGTTTGCCCTTGGTGTCGACCACGTTGGTCAGGTTGTAAATGCTGGCGTTGACCTGAGTGGCGTTCATGTTCACGGGGGGCTTGGAATTGAAGTTGCGGAAACTGATCTTGCCATCGTTGATCCGCACTTCGTTCAAGGTGATGGGTGCCAGTTTGCTCAACTGCGCACGCCAGTCGGTGCCCTGACCGGTCTGGGAGTTTTGCTTGTTGGCGCCGCCGTCGACGAAGTTCACCTCGGGTTTGAAGAACTGCACCTCGGCCACGACGGCGTGGTCGTACCAGAGCGAATGCCAGCTGACGGAAAGATCGATCAGCGGCGCGTTGACGAAAGGTACGGGGACCTTGCCCTCGACCTTGACGATTTTCAGCCCGTTGATTTTGTACGCACCGCGCCACAGGGCCAGGTCCACATCAGTGATCTGGCCACGGTAGTCGCCCATGTTCGCCAGTTTGTCATTCAGGTAGTCGCGCACCATGTAGGGCAGGGCGATGTGCAGGGCAATCAGCAGCACAACAAGGCCGGCGAGGGTCCACAGGGGCCAACTGTATCTGCGTTTCATGATGGCAAATCTCTGGCGTTGTAAAACCATTGACTGCTGCGGTTGCGGGACGTTCGACTGACTGGACGACCAAGGGCAACAGGCATACCTTGGAGAGCTTATTTAACGCTGTATAAGGACCCAGCCATGAGCCGTATTTACGCTGACAACGCCCATTCCATCGGCAATACACCGCTGGTGCAGATCAACCGTATCGCCCCGCGCGGCGTGACCATCCTGGCCAAGATCGAAGGGCGTAACCCCGGTTACTCGGTCAAGTGCCGGATCGGGGCAAGCATGATCTGGGACGCCGAAAGCACCGGCAAACTCAAGCCTGGCATGACCATCGTCGAACCGACCTCAGGCAATACCGGTATCGGCCTGGCGTTCGTCGCTGCGGCTCGCGGCTACAAGCTGATGCTGACCATGCCGGCGTCCATGAGTATCGAACGCCGCAAAGTGCTCAAGGCACTGGGGGCCGAACTGGTACTGACCGAACCGGCCAAGGGCATGAAAGGAGCCATCGAGAAGGCTGCTGAAATTGTCGCCGGCGACCCGACTGCCTACTTCATGCCGTCACAGTTTGAAAACCCGGCCAACCCGGCCATCCACGAAAAAACGACCGGTCCGGAAATCTGGAACGACACCGACGGTGCAGTCGACGTACTGGTGGCAGGCGTCGGAACGGGTGGAACCATTACCGGGGTTTCGCGGTATATCAAGAATACCCAGGGCAAGCCGATTATTTCGGTGGCGGTGGAGCCAGTGGTGTCGCCGGTCATCACGCAGGCAATGGCCGGTGAAGAGATCAAGCCGAGCCCTCACAAGATCCAGGGTATTGGTGCCGGTTTTGTGCCGAAGAATCTTGATCTGTCGATGGTCGATCGGGTTGAGTTGGTCAGCGATGAAGAGTCCAAGGCCATGGCCCTGCGCCTGATGCAGGAAGAAGGGATTTTGAGCGGTATTTCCTGTGGTGCCGCCATGGCGGTGGCCGTCCGCCTGGCGGAAACCCCGGAAATGCAGGGCAAGACCATCGTGGTGATCCTGCCGGACTCCGGTGAACGCTACCTGTCGAGCATGCTGTTCAGTGATCTGTTTACCGAGCAGGAGAATCAGCAATAGGCGTTGCGATTTTTGATCCAGTGGGAGGGGTTGATTCAGGTCAGCCCCCGTTCAGGAACCTTATGTTAAGAAGTGCTTTATTGCGTAATCCTCAACACTGAATGTTGGGATACACGGGTGTTTCCCGAGGCCGGTAATGTTTATCATGGCCGGCTGCCACGTCGGGTAAATGGCGTTGTGCAAAGTTGTCTACTATCAAGGAGTTGTTGATGACCGTTTCCCTTGCCGCAAAGGCGTCGCTTTTGTTGCTGTTCTTCGGCAGCACTCTCTATGTGCATTTGCGCGGCAAGGCGCGTTTGCCGGTCTTGCGTCAGTTCGTCAACCACTCGGCTTTGTTCGCGCCCTATAACGCCTTGATGTACCTGTTCTCCAGCGTGCCATCCAAACCCTATCTTGACCGCAGCAAGTTCCCGGAACTGGATGTGCTCAAGGACAACTGGGAAGTCATCCGCGACGAAGCGATGCATTTGTTCGACGAGGGTTACATCCGCGCCGCCGAAAGGAACAACGACGCCGGCTTCGGTTCGTTCTTCAAGAAAGGCTGGAAGCGCTTTTACCTCAAGTGGTACGACAAACCACTGCCATCGGCCGAAGCCCTGTGCCCGAAAACCGTGGCACTGCTCAGCAGCATTCCCAACATCAAAGGCGCCATGTTCGCGTTGCTGCCAGGCGGCAGCCACCTCAACCCGCACCGTGATCCGTTCGGCGGTTCCCTGCGTTATCACTTGGGGCTGTCGACGCCCAACTCCGACGATTGCCGGATCTTCGTCGACGGTCAGGTCTACGCCTGGCGTGATGGCGAAGACGTGATGTTCGACGAAACCTTCGTGCATTGGGTCAAGAACGAAACGGACAAGACTCGGGTCATCCTGTTCTGCGACATCGAACGACCGCTGAGTAACCGCCTCATGACCCGCATCAACCGCTGGGTCAGTGGCTTTTTGGGTCGCGCCACTGCACCGCAGAATCTTGATGATGAACGTGTTGGCGGGATTAACCAGGTTTATGCCTGGAGCAAGAACTCCAGCGACAAGTTCAGCGGTGTGGTCAAGCGGTGGAAGCGTCGTAATCCCAAGGCCTACCGCGTGCTGCGGCCGGTGTTGGCGGTGGTGGTGCTGACGATGTTGGGGTATTGGTTGTTTGGTTGAGGCCGGCATCTGAACAAAAAACCGCTCGATGTGAGCGGTTTTTTTATGCGGGTCATATTGGCGGAAAACCCAGCGAGCCCCGGTCGGTTCTGTGCGCGCGCGCGCTCCCGACGTGGTCGACTCGCACAAAGCGCCATAGAGGGACGCAAGCCGTTAAACTCCCTCCTGCGGTACGGCTCTGAAGGACAGGTTTTTCCTTTAGCTGGCTCGCGCAATCCCTCAATGAAGGCGCAGTACACAAGCAGTGTGCTGCCATACATCCCATGGAATAGGCGACTCCCATTGAATCAATCCCTCAAACCCGGCGAGAACACCAGCCTCAGCATGCCCAAAGGGCAGGTAGTGGTCACCCATGCTGCTGGCGACAACCTGGACGTTAACCTCACGGCCTTCCTCGTCACCGAAACCGGCAAGGTGATGGATGACAGCGGCATGGTTTTCTTCAACGCGCCGGAACACGCTTCAGGTGCCGCCACCTTCATCGCGCCGCTCACGCAAAGTGGCGCCGTCAGTCACCGAATCGGCTTTGATTTGTCTCGCCTCCCGGCCAGTATCACGAAGATCGCGATTACCCTGACGCAAGATGGCAGCGCCGGCGGTTTTGCCGCGGTCAAGGACCTGCGCGCCCAAGTCATAGTCGGCGACCAAGTGCTGGAACTCGCGCCTGGGTCGTTCTCTCAGGAGACTGGCATTATCGTGCTCGAGTTGTACGTTCGAAACGACCAGCTCAAAGCGCGCTCGGTATGGCAGGGGTTCGCTTCGGGACTTGCCGGGCTCTGCGGTCTCTATGGGATTGAAGTTGACGACGAAGCGCCATCTGCCCCGGCGGTCGCACCGACCCTGCAACCGGTCAATATCACCAAGTCCGTCATCACCCTGGACAAGCCAGGCACCAGCCACAAGGTGTCACTGGAAAAAGGCCCGTCCGCACCGAAGGTCATCCGGGTCAGCGCGACCTGGATTGATAACGGCGATGATGAGGACAATGACGATCTCGACCTCAGGATCGGCATCCTTCGGCCTGATGGCCGAATGTCCATCATCCAGGCCCCCGACAAAAGCGGTGCCTTTGACATCGATCCCTTCGTTTTCCACACCGGAGACGTGGTCAGCGCCAGCGCTTCTGCGCCGGCTATAGAAACGGTCGACATCAACCCTGCGATCTCGCAGCGTATGGGCGGTAAAGTCGCGCTGGTCTGCAGCGTTTACTCCGCCGTCGGCAATGGTGCCGTCTCCGTGGCTTCGCTGAAACCGAAGATGCGTATGGAATACGGCGACCAGGTCGTTGAGTGCGCTTTTGAGTTCAAGGGCGGTTCTTTCAGCGATGCGGTCTACACCTATGTAATCGGCTTGATCGAGATAGATCTGGATCACATTGAGCTGAGTCCTTCCGGTGTGACCTCCAAGACAGGCAGCGAAGCGACACCCTGGCTGTCGCGCAAGGGTGACACGCTAGTGATCACCATGGATGGACCCCCCGTGTTTAAAGGGTGTCCTGCGGAAAAAAGCGGTAAGAAACAATACGTCTGAGTCCGTACTGGCGTGTGGCACTCCTCGAGTCGCTACACGCCAGAGTGACGCGTTGCTGGCTTGCAGGTCATTTCGGCAAGTCATTGCAATCCATCTCACACGCTGGTTATAGTCGGCGCTCGGTGTTTTCCAACCCACCTTTCTACCCTTCAAAAAGATCAGCCCATGCCAGCTTCCCTCATCAACGCGGTAGTCGATTCAGCGGTCAACGCTGGCGTCGTGCCGTGCGGGAATCAGCAGCCTGCGCAGATCAGTCATTACCCTCCACCTGTCAGTAGCACGCCGGTGTGCGCAGTCGTATCACCGCCAGGCGTTGGCTTCTCGGGCTGATCAGCTTCTTTTTGCTGTTTCCTCCCTCCGCCTGAAAAAACTACTGAATTTCAGCTTCGGCTGAGTTGGCTTTTTGCCTGACTACAGGTGGTATACATGTTTGTCCTTTCGAAACAATCCGCGCTCGCGGCGGCGTCCACGAGCCTGTTCGTTCTGCTGTGGAGCAGCGGGGCGATCTTCTCCAAATGGGGCCTGGCCCACGCGTCACCCTTTGCTTTTCTGTTGATTCGCTTCGCTTCGCTATCGCAATCTGCGGATTGGTGCTGCTGGTGCCGTTGCTCAAATTGAAGCTGCCCAAGGGCGGCAAGCCGATGGTGTATGCGATGGCCACGGGTGTGGTTTTGCTGGGGGCTTATCAGATTTTCTATCTGCTGGCCCTGGACCTGAAAGTCACACCGGGCGTCATGGCAACGATCATGGGCGTGCAACCGATTCTCACCGTGGTGATCATGGAGCGTCAGCGATCAGCCAGCAGAGTGTTCGGTCTGGCACTGGGTTTGGCCGGGTTGATCATGGTGGTTTACCAAGGCATCGGTCTGGCCGGTATGTCATTGGCCGGCATGCTCTTCGGTTTGCTGGCGCTGGCGAGCATGACGTTCGGTTCTGAAGTCAATGTAGTTTGTGCCAGTGCAGTACCTGGCAGGGCTGTTGCTCTGCGGGATCTTCGTACCTTTCCAACCCTTTCATTTCGAACACAGCACCGGTTTTATCGTGCCGGTGCTATGGATGGGATTGGTGGTGTCGGTGCTTGCGACCTTGTTGCTGTATCGGCTGATTGCACGGGGCAATCTGGTGAATGTCACCAGTCTGTTTTACCTGGTGCCGGCGGTAACGGCGGTGATGGACTACCTGATTTTCGGCAACCGGCTGGCGGCGTTGAGCATGCTTGGCATGTTGCTGATCATCATCGGTCTGGTGTTCGTATTCCGTAAAAACGCCTGAAACAAAACAAGGCCTGGGGCATGAGCTCCAGGCCTTTTTTATCTGGCCAGCGCATGCTCGGCTCGCACCGAATTCACATCGGCCGCATCACAAAACTACTTGGCAACCACCTCTTTCGACTTCACCACCGCCGACTTCAACACCAGCCACAACGCTGCCGCAATCAACACCCCGCCATAGATGTGCGCCATCGACAACGGCTCATCCAGCAACAACGCCCCCCACAACACCCCGAACGGCGGGATCAGGAAGGTCGTGGTCATCGACTTCACCGGCCCGACCGAGCTGAGCAACCGGAAGTAAATAATGTACGCAAGCGCCGTGCACACCAGCCCCAAACCCAGCAACGACAACCAGACACTCCAGCCGCCCCAGCTCTCCGGTGGCTGGCTGATCACGCTGTAGCCAAACAGCGGCAGCAAAAACAACGTCGCGCCGAGCATGCTGCCCACCGCCGACAGACGACTGTCGAGACCACCGGCCTGATCAAGCCAGCGGCGCGCGAGGAACCCGGCGAAACCGTAGCAGGTCGTGGCGAGCAGGCAGGCGAGGGCGCCCATCAGCAGTTCCATGTCGAACGCCACCGGACCGGCTCGGGTCAGGATGCCCACACCAAGCAGCCCGAGGAACACACCGCCAAGTTTGGCGGCGGTGAGTTTTTCATGGAAGAACAGACCGCCGATCAGCACGCCCATCAGTGGCGTGGTGGCGTTGAAAATCGCCGAATAACCGGCCGGCAGCACTTGCGCAGCCACCGAATAGAGGGTCGCCGGAATCCCGGAGTTGATCACGCCGAGCAGCATCACGGTTTTGAGTTTGCCTTTGAAATCCCAGCTGATGCGCATCAGCCCGAGAATCACCAACAGGCCGGCCGCGGCAATCGACACGCGGAAAAAAGCAGTGGGGATTGTGCCAATCACCGGGGCGATGATGCGCATGAACAGAAAACTCGCGCCCCAAATGGCGGCAAGCGACAACAAACGCAGAGTATCGACGGGGTTCACAGCGCTTTCCTTCCTTGATTGGCGCGCAAGTGTCGCGCCAGTCAGGATGCAAGGCAATGGTTGCGTTGCGTAACAAAGGGCCACTAAGCTCAGGCCCCACGATAAGCATCAGCCGCCGAGGTTTTACCTATGCCGCAGCAATGGCCAGCCGCCGACATCGCCCGAATGATCCTCGATGGCTTTGACGATTACCGCGAGCATTTCCGCCAGATCACCGACGGCGCCCGGGCTCGCTTCGAGCAGGCCAAGTGGCAAGAGACGCAATCGGCGTCGGCCGCGCGGATCAATCTCTACGAAGAAAAAGTCGGCGAAACGGTGGGGCGGCTGCACATCGCTTTCGACGCCGACACGCTGGATGTCAGCTGCTGGCCGCTGGTCAAAAGCGCTTACATCGCGCTGATCGACCTGCGCTTCGACGATGAACTGTCCGAAACCTGGTACAACTCGATTTTCTGCGGGCTGTTCAGCCACGACCTGATCAGCGACGGCTGCATGTTCATCCACACCACCCGACCAAGCCTGCGCCGGGCCCGTGCGGCACAAACCCGCACGTACAAGCCCCAGGGACAGTTGTCCGGGATGCTGGCGAGCATTTTTGCCGACTACCGCTTCAGCGAGGATTACGCCAACCTGGCGGGCGACCTGTCCCGACTCGAAGGGCAATTGCGCGAGAACCTGCCGGACTGGGTCTGCAAGGACCCGGAACTGAGCGTCGAACTGTTTTCCTCGGTGCTTTACCGCAACAAAGGCGCGTATCTGGTCGGGCGCATCTACACCCAGGACGAACAATGGCCGCTGGTGATTCCGCTGCTGCACCGCGAAGGTCGCGGGATTCAGATCGATGCGCTGATCACCGATGAAGCGGACGTGTCGATCATCTTCTCGTTCACCCGTTCGTATTTCATGGTCGACGTGCCGGTGCCGGCGGAGTTCATCGGTTTCCTCAAACGCATCCTGCCGGGCAAGCACATCGCCGAGCTGTACACCTCGATCGGCTTCTACAAACACGGTAAATCCGAGTTCTACCGGGCGCTGATCAACCACCTGGCCAACACCGACGACCAGTTCATCATGGCCCCGGGCGTGCGTGGCATGGTGATGAGCGTGTTTACCCTGCCGGGCTTCAACACCGTATTCAAAATCATCAAGGACCGCTTCTCGCCGTCAAAGAACGTCGACCGCGCCACGGTGATCGAGAAGTACCGTCTGGTGAAAAGCGTCGACCGGGTCGGGCGCCTGGCCGACACCCAGGAATTTGCCGACTTCCGTTTCCCGTTGAGCAAGTTCGACCCGGCCTGTCTGGAAGAATTGCTCGAAGTGGCAGCGTCCACCGTGTCGGTAGAGGGTGACACCGTCCTGATCCGCCACTGCTGGACCGAACGGCGGATGACGCCGTTGAACCTGTATCTGGAGAACGCCAACGATGCTCAGGTCCGTGAGGCGCTGGAAGATTACGGCCTGGCGATCAAGCAACTGGCGGCGGCGAACATCTTTCCCGGCGACATGTTGCTGAAGAACTTCGGCGTTACCCGTCATGGGCGGGTGGTGTTTTATGACTATGACGAGATCTGCTTCCTGACCGAGGCCAACTTCCGGCATATCCCGCAACCGCGCACGCCGGAAGATGAGATGGCGTCGGAGCCTTGGTATTCCATCGGACCGCTGGATGTGTTTCCTGAAGAGTTTCCGCCGTTTTTGTTTGCTGATTCGGGGCAAAGGAAGTTGTTTGATCAGTTGCATGGTGAGCTTTACAACGCCGATTACTGGAAAAGCCTTCAGGAAGCCATTCGGGCCGGGAAGGTGATTGATGTGTTCCCGTATCGGCGTAAGGGCTTGGACAACGAATAGGGCCGGAAAATCACCCCTCACCCCAGCCCTCTCCCCACGGGGGAGAGGGGGGAAGGGAGCCGATCTGTGGTGGTTTCAGAGCGTGTATTCCCCTCGATATCTCAGGTCGCAAATTTTCGAAAGTCACATAGGTCAGTCCCCTCGCCCTCCGGGAGAGGGCTAGGGTGAGGGGATTGGGGCCCCAACTGACACGCCAAACACCCCGCAAATCTGCGACAATCCGCCCCCTGCGCCACTAGACGACTTATTGCGTACCTGATGACTGACGAATCGCCTTCCATCGACAAACTGCTGAAAAACCTCGATCACGCCATGCTCGCCGACCGCCACCGGCTGCGGCGGCAGTTGCTTGAGCTGCGCAAAAAACCTGACGAGGCCAAACTGGCCCAGTGGGTGACGCGCACGCAGGCGTCCTGTGATCAGGTGTTGGCGCGGCGGGCCAGCCTGCCGGTGATTCGTTACGACGACAGCCTGCCGATCGCCGCCAAGCGCGACGAAATCAAAGTAGCGCTGCTCAAGCATCAGGTGCTGATCATTGCCGGTGAAACCGGCTCGGGTAAAACCACCCAGTTGCCGAAGATCTGCCTGGAAATCGGCCGCGGTCAGCATGGCCTGATCGGCCACACCCAGCCCCGTCGAATCGCCGCTCGCAGCGTGGCGAGCCGGGTCGCCGAAGAACTGGCGACGCCGTTGGGTGCGCTGGTTGGCTATCAGGTGCGGTTCGAGGACCAGAGCGATTCCAACACCCTGATCAAATTGATGACCGACGGCATCCTGCTGGCGGAAACCCAGAACGATCGCTACCTCGAACGCTACGACACGATCATCGTCGACGAAGCCCACGAACGCAGCCTCAACATCGACTTCCTGCTCGGTTACCTGAAAACCCTGCTGCCGCGTCGTCCGGACCTGAAAGTCATCATCACTTCGGCGACCATCGACCTGGAGCGTTTCTCCAAGCATTTCGATGATGCGCCAATTGTTGAAGTCTCGGGCCGCACCTTCCCCGTGGAAACCTGGTACCGCCCGCTGACCCTGGAGCAGGACGAAGAGGGCAACCGCGTCGAGGATGACTTGACGGTGGATCAGGCGATCCTCGCCACCCTCGACGAAATCGCCGCGTTCGAACGCAGCGAGCGCAAGAGCCCCGGCGATGTGCTGGTGTTCCTGCCCGGCGAGCGCGAGATTCGCGACGCGGCGGACATGCTGCGCAAGGCCCAGCTCAAGCACACCGAAATTCTGCCGCTCTACGCACGACTGTCGCCAGCCGAACAGCAGCGGATTTTCCAGTCGCACCCAGGCCGGCGCGTGGTCCTGGCGACCAACGTCGCGGAAACCTCGCTGACCGTGCCGGGCATTCGTTACGTGATCGACAGCGGCACCGCGCGCATCAGCCGTTACAGCTACCGCGCCAAAGTCCAGCGCCTGCCCATCGAAGCCATTTCCCAGGCCAGCGCCAACCAGCGTAAAGGTCGTTGCGGACGGGTCGAGCCGGGTATTTGTATTCGTCTATACGGCGAAGAAGATTTCATTGGTCGCCCGGAATTTACTGACCCGGAAATCCTGCGCACCAACCTCGCAGCGGTGATTTTGCAGATGCTGCATCTGCGCCTTGGCGAGATCACCGATTTCCCGTTTATCGAGCCGCCGGATGGCAAAGCCATCAGCGACGGTTTCAACCTGCTGCAAGAACTCTCGGCAGTCGATCGCAACAGCCAGCTGACCCCGCTCGGTCGCCAGTTGGCGCGGCTACCGGTGGACCCGCGCATGGGCCGCATGTTGCTGGAAGCGGCGAAACTCGGCAGCTTGCAGGAAGTGCTGATCGTCGCCAGCGCCATGTCGATTCAAGACCCGCGCGAGCGTCCGCCGGAGCGTCAGCAAGCGGCGGATCAGGCGCATGCGCAGTGGAAAGACGTGGACTCGGACTTCGCCGGGCTGGTCAATCTGTGGCGTGGTTTCGAAGAACAGCGTCAGGCGTTGACCGCCAGCCCGCTGCGCAATTGGTGCCGCAAGAACTTCCTGAATTACCTGCGTCTGCGCGAATGGCGCGACTCTCACCGTCAACTGAGCCTGATCTGCCGCGACATGCAGTTGAGCCTCAATAAAGAGCCGGCGGATTACCCGAAACTGCACAAAGCCGTGCTCTCGGGGCTGCTCAGCCAGATCGGTCAGAAAACCGATGAAGGCGATTACCTCGGTGCGCGTCAGCGGCGTTTCTGGATTCACCCGTCATCGGGCCTCGGTAAAAAGCGTCCGCAATGGCTGATGGCCGCCGAACTGGTGGAAACCACCAAGCTTTACGCGCGCATGGTCGCCAAGATCGACGCCGACTGGATCGAACCACTGGCCGGGCACCTGATCAAGAAGAACCACTTCGAACCCCACTGGGAGAAGAAGCGCGGTCAAGTCGTAGCTTTCGAGCAAATCACCTTGTTCGGGTTGATCGTGGTCGGTCGCCGACCGGTGCATTACGGGCCGATTGATCCAGTCGTTTCTCGTGAGTTTTTCATTCGTGAAGGTCTGGTGCGCGGCGAGATTCAGTCCAAAGCCAAGTGCCTGACGGCCAATGCGCAATTGCTGGAACAGCTCGACGAACTGGAAGCCAAGGCTCGCCGTCGCGACATTCTGGCGGACGAAGAAACCCTGTTCGCTTTCTACGATGCGCGACTGCCGGCGGAGATCCACCAGACCGCGACCTTCGACAGCTGGTACCGGGTCAACAGCCAGAAAGACCCGCAACTGCTGATCATGCGCGAAGAAGACGTGCTGGCCCGCGAGGCCAGCGAAGTCACCGCTTTGCATTACCCGGACACCTTGCACATCGGTGATCTGGAGTTGGCGCTCAGTTACCACTTCGAACCTAACCATCCGCGTGACGGCGTGACCCTGCGTGTGCCGGCGCCGTTGTTGCCGATGCTGCCGCCAGAACGCCTGGAGTGGCTGGTGCCGGGCGTGAACGAGGCCAAGTGCATCGCGCTGGTGCGCAACCTGCCCAAAGCCCTGCGCAAGAATTTCGTACCGGTGCCGGACTTCGTCAAAGCCGCATTGCAACGCATGACTTTCGCTGAGGGCTCGTTGCCTCAAGCGTTGGGCCGTGAACTGTTGCGCATGACCGGTGCGCGGGTCAGCGATGAAGCCTGGGCCGAAGCGTCGCAGCAGGTCGACAGTCATTTGCGGATGAACCTGGAAATCGTCGACGGCCAGGGCAAGTTCCTGGGCGAAGGGCGTGATCTGGCGGAACTGACCGCACGCTTTGCTGAAGCCAGTCAGGCCGCGTTGGCTGTACCGCAAACTGCGAAAAATCAGCAACCGGTGGAGCCGAAAGTGTTTGCCGCCGTTGCCGAAAAAACCCAGCAGAAGATCGCCGGGCTATCGATGACGGTGTATCCGGCGCTGGTGGAAGAGAGCGGCACGGTCAAGGAAGGACGTTTCTCGACGCCGGCCGAAGCCGAGTTCCAGCATCGTCGGGCCTTGCAGCGTTTGCTGATGCAGCAACTGGCCGAACCGGCGAAGTTCCTGCGCAGCAAGTTGCCGGGGCTGACCGAACTGGGCCTGATGTACCGCGACATGGGGCGCATCGACAGTCTGGTCGAAGACATCCTGCTGGCCAGCCTCGACAGCTGCATTCTCGACGGCGAAGACCCGTTGCCTCGCGATGGCGCCGGGTTGGCATCGCTGGCCGAACGCAAGCGCGGTGGCTGGACCGAGCACGCCGAGCGCCTGGCCAAACTGACGCTGGAAATCCTCAAGCTCTGGCACGGCCTGCAAAAACGCTTCAAGGGCAAGATTGATCTGGCGCAAGCCGTGGCCCTGAACGACATCAAGCAGCAGCTCAGTCATCTGGTGTATCCGGGGTTTGTCCGTGAAACCCCGATGCAGTGGCTCAAGGAATTGCCGCGTTATCTGAAAGCGGTCGAGCAGCGCTTCGAGAAAATCGGCGCTCAGGTGCAGAGGGATCGGGTCTGGAGTGGCGAGTTGTCTGGCCTGTGGACGCAATATCAAACCCGCGCCAACAAACATGCCCAGGAAGGCAAACGCGATCCGCAGCTGGAACTCTATCGCTGGTGGCTGGAGGAATACCGGGTTTCCCTGTTCGCCCAACAATTGGGGACGAAGGTGCCGATCTCCGACAAGCGCCTGAACAAGCAATGGACCCAGGTCGAACCCTAGAGTCGAGGTTTGCACAATCCACTGTGGGAGCGAGCTTGCTCGCGATGAGGCCATCACATTCAACATCTATGTTGCCTGTCAGGCCGCCATCGCGAGCAAGCTCGCTCCCACAGGTTTTTGTATTGCCTGTAGGTGGAAGTCATTCAGCAAAATGGCGCCAAAACCCAATGTTTATGGCAAACTTCGCGCCTATAAACGCCGGCCCCGCGGTTTTGAGCCTTCACAGGTCTGGGCGGATCGGAATAAAGCGATGCCAGGTTTGCTCCCCCTGAAGGGAGCAGATCCTTTGTGTGTTGGTACGTCGGTGCCAACACTTTCTGCCTGAACAGATTAGAGAAACGACCATGCATAACGTCGTCATCAGCGGCACCGGCCTGTACACCCCGGCCAACAGCATCTCCAACGAAGAGCTGGTGCAGTCTTTCAACGCTTACGTCGCGCTATTCAACGCCGACAATGCCGACGCCATCGCGCGCGGCGAAATCGAAGCGTTGACCGAGTCCAGCGCGGCGTTTATCGAAAAGGCGTCTGGCATCAAAAGCCGCTTTGTCATGGACAAGGAAGGCATCCTCGACCCGCAACGCATGGCGCCACGCCTGCCGGAACGCTCGAATGACGAGTGGTCGGTGCTTTGCCAAATGGCCATCGGTGCCGCTGAGCAAGCCTTGCAGCGTGCCGGCAAGACCGCCGCGGACATCGACGGCGTGATCGTCGCCTGCTCCAACCTGCAACGGGCCTATCCGGCCATCGCCATCGAAGTCCAGGAAGCCTTGGGCATCCAGGGTTTCGGTTTCGACATGAACGTCGCCTGCTCCTCGGCGACCTTCGGCATTCAGGCGGCGACCAACAGCGTGCAACTGGGCCAGGCCCGGGCGATCCTGATGGTCAACCCGGAAGTCTGCACCGGGCACTTGAACTTCCGCGACCGTGACAGCCACTTCATCTTCGGCGACGCCGCGACTGCGGTGATCATCGAACGTGCTGACCTGGCGACGTCCAAGTATCAGTTCGACATCGTCAGCACCAAGCTGCTGACCAAGTTCTCCAACAACATTCGCAACAACTTCGGCTTCCTCAACCGCGCGGCGGAAGAGGGCATCGGCGCCAAGGACAAACTGTTCGTGCAGGAGGGCCGCAAGGTGTTCCGCGATGTCTGCCCGATGGTCGCCGAGCTGATCGCTACGCACCTGGAAGAGAACACGCTCAACATCAGCGACGTGAAACGTTTCTGGCTGCACCAGGCCAACCTCAGCATGAACCACCTGATCGTCAAGAAACTGCTGGGCCGCGAAGCCACCGAAGTAGAAGCCCCGGTGATTCTCGACACCTACGCCAACACCAGCTCCGCCGGTTCCGTGATTGCGTTTCACAAGAACCAGGACGATCTGGCCGCCGGTTCGCTGGCAGTGCTCAGCTCGTTCGGCGCCGGTTACTCGATTGGTAGCGTGATTCTGCGCAAGCGCTGAGTTTGCATTAAAAGATCGCAGCCTGCGGCAGCTCCTACACGGGATTGGATTTCAACGCGATATCGCGGTTGGAATACGGTCGGTGTAGGAGCTGCCGCAGGCTGCGATCTTTTTTTGCGCCAAAAAAAACTCGCGCTGCAATATCGGACGGATGATGGGGACCGATACCACAACGCGAGTTTGTAAAAGCGTCTCGGGCTTCCTTGCCCGAGTCGTGTAGCGGGGAATCAGAACTTGGCTTCAGCATCCAGTTGCAGGGTGTTGATGTCCGAGTCTTTCAGGTTGGCGTTGGTGTAGTCAGAGTTAGCCATGAAGTACGACGCACCCAGGGCGAAGTTCTTGTCCAGCTCGTAACTCACTTTCAACTTGCTGCCACGCGAACCGGTGAAACCGTTGGCGAAGTCGGAGTCGGTGAAGGCGCCGACCACCGCGTTACGTTGTACGTCGCGGTAGTTGTAGTCCACTGCGAAGCCGTAGAACTTGGTCTTTACACCGGCCAGCCAGGCAGAATCCTGATCGTTGCTGGCGTCTTGGTTGTTCACGTACTGACCGTACAGCGAGAGCGGCATAGGCAGGCCACCGATGTCGAGCTGACCAAAGCCTTCGTACAGTTTGAATTGCTCGTTCGGGCTGTTGCCGTTGATGGCCAATGCGGCTGGAATGCTGGTGCCGCCTGTGCGGATGTCGTCGTCGTTGTCGTAGCCGTAGACGCTGCCACCCAGGGTCAGTTTCAGGTTGTCGGTGATAGCGAAGCGCGCGCCCAACTGACCGGCGTACAGACGCAAGTCGTGTTTGAATTGCACGCCGTCGCCATCGACGTTGTCCTTGAGGGTGTAGTGACCGGCGCTACCGAACAGTTCGGTGCTGGCGCCCAGCGGGTATTTGTACGCCACCGACAGACCTTCCGGGCTGATGTCGCTATCCCAGATGATGTCGCCCATGCTCACCCATTGTTGCGGCATCTTGCCGCCAACGATGTGCAGGTTCTTGATGGCGTCCGGGTGGTAGTCGACGTAACCCTGGTCCAGCCAGATCTGCTTCTTGTCGAAGTAATTGTCCAGACTCTGGTTGGTGGAGCGAGCGTCGTCGTTGTTACCGGTGGCGATACGGATGCCGGTGTCGACTTGCGGGTTGATCTCGCTGTAGGCACCCAAGCGGGCACGAATGCGCTGACGGTCCTGGTCTTTGCTGTTTGAAACGCCATCGTTGTGGACGTTTTCCTGACGGAAACGCACGTCACCCTTGAATTGAGTCTTGGCAGCCCACGCCAGTTTCTGGTCGAAGGTGCTCAGTTCATTGGTTTTCTTCGCAGTCGCTGCGATCTGCTCGTTAGTCTCTTGTTGAGCCTGGCGGGCTATTTGCTGGTCTTTTTGATCCCTGGCCAGCTCGGCTTGCAGTTCGGTGTACTGCGCAGGCGAAATCGAGCCGTTTGCCTTGAGCATGTCGAGCAGTTTAGCGTCGACTGCGGCGCTGGCCGGAACACTCATGGCCAGCAGCAACCCGCCACACAAGGCCGCCGCAGTTTTCGTGGAAGCAAGACGCATATCAATCTCCGAAGATGTAATGGGATGACTGAGCCATCCAGGACACAACCGACCGTTGACGGACGGAAAACAGTGACCAGGTTTAGAACCCGGCGCTCTAAAAACAGGCGCCAGTATCGCGATGGTTTATGACAGTGCAGTGGCAAAGTGATGGCGTCTCGATGACGATACAAATATGGCGTACACCCTTGTCCAGAGCCCTGTCGGCGGATTGCTCGTGTGGATTTTTTGGCGATGGGCGATACTCGCCGGGCTTTCACGCAAAGAAGTAGGGAAGAACTGATGCCGCTGCAACGTCTGGAAAGTCTGTCCGAAATCGCGTCGCAGACGTGGGATGCCCTGGTGCCCGAGAATCAGCCCTTTCTGCGCCACGCCTTTCTCAGTGCGCTGGAAGACAGCGGCAGCGTCGGCCCGCATTCCGGCTGGCAACCCGAGCATTTGTTGCACATCGAAGGTGATCGCCTGATTGCCGCGCTGCCCAGCTATCGCAAATGGCATTCCTACGGTGAGTACGTGTTCGATCACGCCTGGGCCGATGCCTGTGAGCGTGCCGGTATCGATTACTACCCCAAGCTGCTGACGGCGGTCCCGTTCAGTCCGGTCAGTGGCCCGCGTTTACTGGCGGCCACGCTCGAGGACGGTTTCGAACTGTTGAAAAGCCTGCCGGGCTACCTTGAAATCGAACAACTCTCCAGTGCCCACATCAACTTCACCGATCCGTTCACTGACGCGGCCTTGGCCGAGCAGCCGGGCTGGTTACAGCGTATCGGCTGTCAGTACCACTGGCAGAATCGTGGCTATCGGGACTTTCAGGACTTCCTCGACGCCCTCAGTTCGCGCAAGCGCAAGCAGATGCGCAAGGAACGCGAACAAGTGGCGGGGCAGGGCATTGATTTCGAATGGCTTGAAGGCAGGCAACTCGATCAGGCGCAATGGGATTTTGTCTATGCCTGCTACGCCAATACCTACGCAGTGCGTCGGCAAGCGCCCTATCTGACGCGGGAGTTTTTCAGTCTGCTGGCCGAGCGCATGCCAGAGTCGATTCGTGTGGTGCTGGCCAAGCAAGGCTCACGGCCGGTGGCCATGGCCTTCAGTCTGGTGGGTGGCGACAGTTTTTACGGTCGTTACTGGGGGTGTCTGGCAGAGTTCGATCGTCTGCACTTCGAGACCTGTTTCTACCAGGGCATGGACTACGCGATTGCCAATGGCTTCCAGCGTTTCGATGCCGGTGCCCAGGGCGAGCACAAGTTGATTCGCGGGTTCGAACCGGTGATCACTCATTCATGGCACTACTTGCGTCATCCCGGCCTGAAAGCTGCCGTCAAAGACTTCCTGCAGCAAGAGCGCGTCGGTGTGTTGGCGTATGCCGAGGAAGCGAGGACGGCCTTGCCTTACCGGCAAGACTGATGGGGGCAAGATCGTTCCCACGCTCTGCGTGGGAATGCAGCCCATGACGCTCCGCGTCACTGGACGCGGAGCGTCCCTTGAGGCATTCCCACGCAGAGCGTGGGAACGATCATCAGGTTAGAGACTTAATCTATCCCGACAAATCCACCCGTCTGGTGCTGCCACAACCGTGCATACAACCCGCCATGGGCCAGCAGTTCGGCGTGGCTGCCGGTTTCGGCGATCTTGCCTTTTTCCAGCACCACCAGCCGGTCCATGCGGGCGATGGTCGAGAGCCGGTGGGCGATGGCGATCACGGTTTTGCCCTGCATCAGGGTTTCGAGGCTTTCCTGGATCGCTGCTTCGACCTCCGAATCCAGCGCTGAGGTGGCCTCATCCATGATCAGGATCGGCGCGTCCTTGAGCAGCACGCGAGCAATCGCAATCCGCTGACGCTGACCGCCGGAGAGTTTCACCCCGCGTTCACCGACGTGGGCATCAAAACCGGTGCGGCCTTCGGAGTCTGACAACAACGGGATGAACTCGTCGGCGCGGGCCTTGTGCACCGCCTCCCAGAGTTCGGCATCGGTGGCGTCGGGTTTGCCGTACAGCAAATTGTCGCGGATCGAGCGGTGCAGCAGGGATGTGTCCTGGGTGATCATGCCGATGCGCTCGCGCAGGCTTTCCTGGCCGACTTCGGCGATGTTCTGGCCGTCGATGAGGATGCGTCCGCCCTCCACGTCATAGAGGCGCAGCAGCAGGTTGACCAGGGTTGACTTGCCTGCGCCGGACGGACCGATCAGGCCGATTTTCTCGCCGGGCTTGATGGTCAGGTTGAGGTCGCCGATGATCCCGCTCTTCTTGCCGTAGTGGAAATCCACGTGCTCGAAACGCACTTCGCCACGGGTGACCAGCAACGGTTTGGCCTGCTCGCGATCGGTGACGCTGACCGGTTGAGAAATGGTCTGCAAACCGTCCTGAACCATGCCGATGTTTTCGAAAATGCCGGTGACCACCCACATGATCCAGCCGGACATGTTGACGATGCGGATCACCAGGCCGGTGGCCAGGGCAATCGCGCCGACGGTGATCAGCGACTGCGTCCACAGCCACAGGGCCAGGCCGGTGGTGCCGACGATCAGCAAGCCGTTCATGCTGGTGATGACCACGTCCATGCTGGTGACCACCCGGCCGGCCAGTTGGGCTTTTTCGGTTTGTTCCTTGATCGCTTCGCGCGCGTATTGCTGCTCGGAGTTGGTGTGGGCGAACAGCTTCAGGGTGGTGATGTTGGTGTAGCCGTCGACGATCCGCCCCATGAGTTTGGAGCGCGCATCGGAGGACACCACCGAGCGTTCCTTGACCCGTGGCACGAAGTAGTAAAGGGCACTGATGAAGGCGACGATCCAGGTCAGCAGCGGGATCATCAGGCGCCAGTCGGCTTCGGCGAACAGCACCAGCGAGCTGATCGCGTAGATCAGCACGTGCCACAGCGCGTCCACCGCTTGCACAGCCGAATCGCGCAGCGAGTTGCCAGTCTGCATGATGCGTTGGGCGATGCGCCCGGCGAAGTCGTTCTGGAAAAAATTCAGGCTCTGTTTGAGCACATAACTGTGATTCTGCCAGCGGATCAGGCTGGTCATGCTGGGGCTCAGGGTCTGGTGCACCAGCAGGTCATGCAGGCCAACAAAGATCGGCCGAAAAACCAGGGCTACCACCGCCATCCAGGCCAGCTCGATGCCGTGTTCCTTGAAGAAATCGACGTTAGGCGGGCCTTGGGTCAGGTCGATGATGCGACTCAGGTAACTGAACAGCGCCACTTCAATCAGCGCACCGATCAGACCGACGAACAGCAGAACGGCAAAACTCGGCCAGACCTGCTTCAAGTAATAGGTATAAAAAGGCAGAACCCGATCCGGCGGAGCGGCCGTCGGGGCCTCGCGGAAAATGTCGATCAGTTTCTCGAAACGGCGATAAAGCATCAGTTCTCCGCCCGCGCACGGGCTCTCCTTTGAACAGTGTGAGCGGCGCACTCCGGCAGCCGCTCAATACTTCCTGTGTAGCTTAGTCGATGACTTTGGCCGACTTGATGAACACAGGGTCGGCTGGCACATCTTTCATGCCACCACGGGTGGTGGTTTGCGAGTTGACGATGACGTCCACCACGTCCATGCCTTTCACGACTTTACCGAAGACCGCATAGCCGTCACCGCTGTCGAGGAAGTCGTTGTCCTTGACGTTGACGAAGAACTGGCTAGTGGCCGAATCAGGATTAGAGGTGCGGGCCATCGACAGCGTGCCACGGACGTTATGCAGGCCGTTTTTGGACTCGTTCTTGATCGGTGCCTTGGTTTCTTTCTGCTGCATTTGTTGAGTGAAACCGCCGCCCTGGATCATGAACCCTGGAATCACACGGTGAAAAATCGTGTTGTTGTAGAAGCCGCTGTTGACGTAATCAAGGAAGTTCTTGGAACTGATCGGCGCCTTGACCGGGTCCAGTTCGATCTCGATCTGGCCGTTGGTGGTTTCCAGCAGCACGTGCGGCGCCTTGGCGGGCGTTGCGGCCATCAGGTTGGCGGCAAACAGAACGGAGCCAGCGACGAGGGCGATTTTTTTCAGCATGGGTCAGTGATCCTGAGTGAGGTGGTGTCGACTGCGGTGAGAAACTCGAGCAGTGTTTGGTTGAACATTTCGGGTTGATCCAGCGGGGTGGCGTGGCGCGAATCGGCGATCACCACCAGCCGGGCATCGGGCAGCAGTTTTACATAGGTTTCTTTCAGCGAGACCGGTGTGTAGTCACGGTCGGCGCTGACGATGAGGGTTGGACAGGAGACCCTCGAAAGTCGTTCCTGAACCCCCCAGCCAACGATTGCATCGAAGCTGGCGAGATAAGCATGTTTGTCGTTTTTTGCCCAGCGCTCGGCCATTTTTTGTCTCAGGTCGGCCTGTTCGGGTTTGGGGAACAGCTTGCCGCCCAGGGCCTTGCCGATGGCGCCCAGACTGAGGGCGCGCATCAGGCTCCAGCGCTTGAACCACTGCCAGTAATCGTCGCGGCTGCGCAGTTTGACCTCGGGGCCGCTGTTGACGATGCACAGGCTTTTGAGCAATTGCGGTTGATCCACGGCCAGTTGAAAACCGATCATGCCGCCCATGGACAGGCCCACGTAATGAGTGGGGCCGAGGTTCAGGTGTTCAATCAGGGCGATCAGGTCGGCGCTGAACCCGGCGATGCTGTAGCGCTCGCGGGGTTTGTCGGAGCGACCGTGGCCGCGTACATCCGGGACGATCACCCGGTAGCGGGCCGACAGCGCCGGGATCTGCTTTTCCCAGTCCAGGGTGCTGGAGCCCAGCCCGTGGACCAGCAGCAACGGCGTGCCGTGGCCATATTCCTCATAGTGCAGGTTGCAACCTTCGTGTTCGAAATAGGCCATGCGTACACTCCGTGTCAGGCTTGTTCAGGGGCGGCGAAAGGTGCATCCAGCGGCGCAGTGTCGAAAGTGCGCAGCAGTTCGATGAGAATCTGCGTGGCCGGACCCAAAGGTTTGTCCTTGTTCGAGTACAGATAGAAGCTCGGGTTGCGGCTGCCACCCTGGTCCAACGGTAGCAGCTTGAGCAGACCTTCCTTGAGTTCCCGTTCAATCATGTGCCGAGGCAACCAGGCGAAACCCAGGCCACTGCTGACAAACGTTGCCGCGGTGGCCAGGCTGCCGACGGTCCAGCGCTGTTCCGCGCCGAGCCAGCCGACGTCCCGTGGCTGCTGGCGACCGGAGTCGCGGATGACCACTTGCATCTGCGATTCCAGATCCTGGAAGTTCAGTTCGCGGTTCAGACGATGCAGCGGGTGTTCGGGGTGAGCGACAGCCACAAACTCTACGTCGCTCAATTCCGCACCCAGATACCCGGGAATGCTGAAGCCAGTAATGGCCAGATCAGCCACGCCTTCGAGCAAGACTTCCTCTACCCCCGACAGCACTTCTTCGCGCAGACGCACCCGGCAGCCACGGCTCTGCGGCATGAACGCGGTCAAGGCGCGGACGAGGCGGGCGCTCGGATACGCGGCGTCGACCACCAGCCGCACTTCCGCTTCCCAGCCTTGTTCCATGTGATGGGCCAGATCTTCCAGCTGACTGGCCTGTTTCACCAGTTGCCGCGACCGGCGCAGCAACACGCCGCCGGCTTCGGTCAGCACCGCTTTGCGGCCGTCGATGCGCAACAGCGGCACGCCGAGCTGGTCCTGCATGCGCGCCACGGTGTAGCTCACCGATGATTGCGAGCGGTGCAGCGCTTCGGCGGCCTGGGCGAATCCGCCGTGGTCGACCACGGCCTGTAACGTTCGCCATTGATCAAGGGTCACGCGGGGCGCTTTCATGAATAGCTCCTCTTGTCCTAAGCTGGCAGTCCATATTGGAGACTGCTGAATGAAAAAGCTTTGTTGTGTGGTATCGGGTTGTGTGCTGCTGGCGATGCTGCCGCTGACGGCGTTTGCCTATCCGATCGACGTTGAAAAACAGCTGAACGGCATGAGCATCGACTACAACGCGTATGACACGGATAGCGACATCGCCTCCATTCAGGTGAACAACTACGGCACCACCGATGCGGCCTGTAAGGTCGTTTTCAACAATGGCCCGGAAGCGCCACGCACCCGCAATATCGAAGTGGCCGCCGGTAAACACAAAAATGCCACCGCCAAGTTCAACCGAAGCATCATCAAGATGCGTATCAAGCTGACCTGCACCCCAAAATGACATTACAACCGTGTGGGAGCGGGCTTGCTCGCGAAAGCGGTATGTCAGTCAACATTGATGTCGACTGACACGGCCTCTTCGCGAGCAAGCCCGCTCCCACAGGGCATGCTCCGCTTATAAACGAATTTATTGATGGTTTATAGCAGTTATTTGCGCTTTTTCATCGATTTAACTCTGTTTAACCTTCACTCCATCGACTTACAACATTCTCAGATGGAGGCTACATCCCATGTCCCGCGTTCTGATCATCGAAAGCAGCGCCCGTCAGCAAGACTCGGTTTCGCGTCAACTGACCCAGACCTTCATCAGCCAGTGGCAAACCGCGCACCCGAACGACCAGATCACCGTTCGCGACCTGGCCGTCAACCCGGTGCCGCATCTGGACATCAACCTGCTGGGCGGCTGGATGAAACCTGCCGAGCAGCGCAGCGACATCGAACAGGTTTCCCTGGAACGCTCCAATCAGTTGACCGACGAACTGCTGGCCGCTGATGTACTGGTCATGGCCGCGCCGATGTACAACTTCGCCATCCCGAGCACCCTCAAAGCCTGGCTCGACCACGTGCTGCGTGCCGGCGTGACTTTCAAGTACACCGACACCGGCCCGCAAGGTTTGCTCAGCGGCAAGCGTGCCTACGTGCTGACTGCCCGTGGCGGGATCTACGCCGGCAGCACCGCGGATCACCAGGAACCCTACCTGCGGCAGGTCATGGGCTTCATCGGGATCCACGACGTGACGTTCATTCACGCCGAAGGCATGAACCTGGGCGGTGACTTCCAGGAGAAAGGCCTGAGCCAGGCCAACGCCAAGCTTTCCCTCGTCGCCTGAGGCTTTAATCGCCAGATAATCCCTTGATGTTCAAGTGGCCTGGCGCAACCCCTTCAAGGCTTTACGCGCATCGAACCTCCCTTTGCACTTGTTGCTCCTGAGTGCTGTCGCCCGATTGAACGCTTTAGCGAGATCGGGCTTTTTTTTGCCTGCGATTTAGTGAATGAGCACACAACCCCTGTGGGAGCGAGCCTGCTCGCGATAGCGGTGTGTCAGCCAACATCAATGTTGAATGTAACGCCGTCATCGCGAGCAGGCTCGCTCCCACAGGAGGCTGTGTTGCCTGACAGGTCGCGATGGCTGGCAAAAACCGCTATCGTCGCCGCCATTCGAAACGAGGCGAGCATGGGCTATCTACTTTTTGTCACGCTGATTCAGGCGTTTTCCTTCAGCTTGATCGGCGAATACCTGGCCGGTCATGTCGACAGTTACTTTGCGGTGCTGGTGCGAGTGGTGCTGGCGGGGCTGGTGTTCATTCCGTTGACCCGCTGGCGTTCGGTTGAACCGGCGTTCATGCGCGGCATGCTGCTGATCGGCGCGTTGCAGTTCGGCGTGACCTACGTCTGCCTGTACCTGAGCTTTCGGGTGCTGACAGTGCCGGAGGTGTTGCTGTTCACCATCCTCACGCCGCTGCACGTGACCTTGATCGAAGATGCGCTGAACCGGCGCTTCAATCCGTGGGCATTGGTCGCGGCACTGGTGGCGGTGATGGGCGCGGCGGTGATTCGCTACGACCGGATCAACCCGGATTTCTTCATGGGTTTCCTGCTGCTGCAACTGGCCAACTTCACCTACGCTGCCGGGCAGGTGCTCTATAAGCATCTGGTGGCCCGCCATCCGAGCGATTTGCCGCATTACCGGCGCTTTGGCTACTTCTATTTGGGTGCATTGGCGGTGGCGTTGCCGGCGTTTCTGTTGTTTGGCAAACAGAACTTCCTGCCCGAAGCACCGCTGCAATGGGGCGTGCTGGTGTTCCTCGGCTTGGTCTCGACTGCGCTCGGGTTGTACTGGTGGAACAAGGGCGCGTGCCTGGTGAATGGCGGGACGCTGGCGGTGATGAACAACCTGCACGTGCCCGTGGGGTTGCTGATCAACCTGCTGATCTGGAATCAGCATGAGGAGTTGGGGCGGTTGTTCCTCGGTGGGTCGGTGATTCTGATGGCGGTGTGGATCAGTCGGTTGGGCGTCAGGCGAGAAGTGCTGCCCTTGCGGGAACGGCCATGACGGACCTGATCGCCGCCATCGAGCAGATCTACAAGCCCGCAGGCATTACATTAACGGATGAAGCTCGGCGCGAGGAGGAGAGTGCCGACTACGGCGCCTGCCGCTTCGGCCTCGATGGTCAGGTGATTGTCTTCCGAGTGGCGAAAACCACGCCGACCAAGATGGGTCAGTTCGTCACGCTGTGGAAGCGGCCAACGCCGACCAGCGAGATTGCACCGCTCGATAGCGGCGATGGCATCGCCTTTGTGGTGGTGAGCGTTGCTGATGAAACCCATCGCGGGCAGTTTGTGTTTGACCAGAAGATACTCGCCGCCAAGGGGGTCATGTCGATGGATGGCGAAGGTGGCAAGCGGGCGATTCGCGTCTATCCGCCGTGGTCCAGGCCCGTCGCCAAACAAGCTGTGAAAACGCAGCAATGGCAGCTCAAATACTTCCTTGGGCTTGACCAAAGCGGTAATGCCGATCCTGTTCAGGTGCGCCGGCTCTTTGGAAAATAGCCCTTAAACACCTGCGGGAGCGAGGTGTTACATGACGTGTTTTTCATTCTCGGGAACATGGCTTGCGCCCAACACCACGCCAGTTCTTGAACGACTCGGACTTCAGGCGCCAGGTCGGAATCGAAACGATGGTCTTGTCGACCCCATAAGCCCATCAGCCCATTGACTGGCGGTGCATACAGGCTGTGCTAGGGTTTCGGAACCAATTCTTCACCTTTGGGCCCCAGCCATGGACGAGACTATCGTTGACGTTACTACCGCGAAGTTCAACGCGTTAATCGCGCTGGTGCAACAGTATGGTGCCGCTTTCGCGGTGAAGATCCTCTCCGCCATCGCCTTCTGGATCGTCGGACGCTGGCTGATAGGCTTTGCTGTCGGCATGGTGCAGCGGGCCCTGGGCAAACAGAAGGTCGACCCGACCGTGCTGCGCTATGTTGGCTCAGCCATTACCGTGACACTGAACATCATTCTGGTGATCGGTATCCTCGGCTACCTGGGCATGCAGACGACCACCTTCGCCGCGCTGCTCGCTGCGGTCGGTCTTGCGATCGGTCTGGCCTGGTCGGGGTTGCTGGCCAATCTGGCGGCGGGCGCGTTTATTATCGTCTTGCGCCCATTCAAGGTCGGCGACTTCATCTGCGCGGGAGGGGTGACGGGTACGGTCACCGAGATCGGTCTGTTCGCTACCGCTATCAACACCCCGGATAACGTGCTGACGCTGGTCGGTAATAACAAGATTTTCAGCGACAACATTCAGAACTTCACCCACAACCCGTTCCGCCGTGTCGAACTGAAAGCACAGCTATCGGGCGCTGCCGACTGGAAAGCGGCGGCGGCCTTGCTGAAACAACACATTGCCACGATCCCCAATGTGCTTGCCGAGCCGGCAGTGGAGGTGGAGATTTTAGAGTTCAATCTGGTGGGTCCGGTGTTGGCGGTACGTCCTTACTGCCACAACGAGCACTATTGGCAGGTTTATTTCGACACCAACCGCACCATCAAAGACTCCCTCGGTGAAGCCGGTTTCCCGGCTCCGATGCCGGCGCAAACTGTGATCATCCAACAGCAAGCCGGGTGAGCCGAGGTGGTTACATGATGTGTTTTTCTGGCTCAGGGATGTGGCTTGCGCCCAGTATCGCCGGGAGCAGCCCGGCTCTTAAGTCACCTCCACTCGGCTGCTGATACAGGCTCAAGCCAAACTCCGGTAACACCGCCAGCAAGTAATCAAAAATATCCCCCTGAATCCGCTCGTAATCCGCCCACACGGTGGTGCGGGTGAAGCAGTAGATCTCCAGCGGAATGCCCTGAGCGGTGGTCTGCATCTGGCGGACCATGCAGGTCATGTTCGGCTGGATTTCCGGGTGACTCTTCAAATACGCCAGTGCATAGGCGCGGAAGGTGCCGATATTGGTCATCCGTCGACGGTTGGCCGACATCGCCGCCACATTGCCCTGGGCTTCGTTCCAGGCCTTGAGTTCGGCCTGCTTGCGGCTGATGTAGTCGGTCAGCAGATGCACCTGGGACAGCTTCTGCTCTTCGTCATCGCGGATGAACCGCACGCCACTGGCGTCGATAAACAGGCTGCGCTTGATCCGTCGCCCACCGGATTGCTGCATGCCGCGCCAGTTCTTGAACGACTCGGACATCAGGCGCCAGGTCGGAATCGAAACGATGGTCTTGTCGAAGTTCTGCACCTTGACCGTGTGCAGCGTGATGTCGACCACATCACCGTCGGCGCCGACTTGCGGCATCTCGATCCAGTCGCCGACCCGCAGCATGTCGTTGCTGGTCAGCTGCACGCTGGCGACGAACGACAGCAGGGTGTCCTTGTAGACCAACAGGATCACCGCCGACATGGCGCCCAGACCCGACAGCAGCAACAGCGGCGAACGGTCGATCAGCGTGGCGACGATGATGATCGCGCCAAATACGTACAAGACCATTTTCGTCAGTTGTATGTAGCCTTTGATCGAGCGGGTACGGGCATGTTCGGTGCGCGCATAGATGTCGAGCAGCGCGCTGAGCAGGGCACTGACCGCCAACAGCAAAAACAGAATGGTGAATGCCAGCGCGACGTTACCGAGGAAGATCAGACTGGTCTTGCCCAACTCCGGCACCAGGTTCAAGCCGAACTGGATCACCAGCGAGGGTGTGATCTGCGCCAGACGATGGAAGACTTTGTTATGCCGAAAGTCATTGATCCAGTGCAATGCCGGCTGGCGACCGAGCATTTTGGTCGCATGCAGAATGAGGTAGCGCGCCACTCGTCCGAGGACCAGCGCAACCACCAGCAATACCACCAATGCCAGGCTGGAATGCAGGAGAGGGTGCTGATCAAGCGCACCCCAAAGGTCTTGGACGTTGAGCCAGAGCTGTTTGATATCCATGGGTAAAAACGGTTCTTCTGTAGGACGCGACGGGGCGATTAGAGCATTTAAGACGCTTTGGATGACGTTTGAGGACAAAAGACGCAACAAAAAAACCACTCTTTAGCGCCGTTTGTATAAAGAAACTCGGCCTGAGCGCTCGAAACCGTTACCCTATGCAGCTGTTTTTTTGTATTTCTTCGAGGTAGCACCCGTGTTTTCCCAATTCGCCCTGCACGAACGCCTGCTCAAAGCCGTGGCCGAGCTTAAATTTGTCGAGCCAACGCCAGTGCAAGCAGCGGCTATTCCGCTGGCGCTCCAAGGGCGTGACCTGCGGGTGACAGCGCAAACCGGTAGCGGCAAAACCGCTGCATTCGTTTTGCCGATCCTCAACCGTCTGATCGGCCCGGCTAAAGTCCGCGTCAGCATCAAGACCCTGATCCTGCTGCCGACCCGCGAGCTGGCCCAGCAAACCATCAAGGAAGTCGAGCGTTTCGCTCAGTACACCTTCATCAAGTCCGGCCTGATCACCGGCGGTGAAGACTTCAAGGTCCAGGCTGCCATGCTGCGCAAGGTGCCGGACATCCTGATCGGTACGCCGGGCCGGATGATCGAGCAACTGAACGCCGGCAACCTCGACCTCAAGGAAGTCGAAGTACTGGTCCTCGACGAAGCCGACCGCATGCTCGACATGGGCTTTGCCGAAGACGTCCAGCGTCTGGTGCAAGAGTGCACCAACCGTCAGCAGACCATGCTGTTCTCCGCCACCACCGGCGGTTCGGGCCTGCGCGAGATGGTTGCCAAGGTGTTGAACAACCCTGAGCACCTGCAGCTCAACAACGTCAGCGATCTGAATGCGACCACTCGTCAGCAGATCATCACCGCTGACCACAACCAGCACAAAGAACAGATCGTGAACTGGCTGCTGGCCAACGAGACCTACCAGAAGGCCATCGTGTTCACCAACACCCGGGCCATGGCCGACCGTATCTACGGCCGCCTGGTGGCGCAGGATTACAAAGCGTTCGTCCTGCACGGTGACAAAGACCAGAAGGACCGCAAGCTGGCCATCGACCGCCTGAAGCAGGGCGGCGTGAAAATCCTCGTCGCCACCGACGTCGCCGCTCGCGGCCTCGACGTGGACGGCCTGGACCTGGTGATCAACTTCGACATGCCGCGCAGCGGCGACGAATACGTTCACCGCATCGGTCGCACCGGTCGCGCCGGCAACGATGGCCTGGCCATCTCGCTGATCTGCCACGGCGACTGGAACCTGATGTCGAGCGTCGAGCGCTACCTCAAGCAGAGCTTCGAGCGCCGCACCATCAAGGAAGTCAAAGGCACCTACGGCGGACCGAAAAAGGTCAAGGCCTCGGGCAAAGCCGTTGGCGTGAAGAAGAAAAAAGTCGACGCCAAAGGCGACAAGAAGAAAACCGGCGCCAAGGCACCGACCAAACGCAAAATCGCCAACCGCCCGAAGACCGACGCCCTGTCGCTGGTCAGCAAGGACGGCATGGCGCCGCTCAAGCGCCGCAAGCCGGAAGCGCCGGCTGCTGAATAAGCAGTTCTAGCGACCCATAAAAAAACCGGACCAATGTCCGGTTTTTTTATGCCTGAAATTCCTGAGTTTGATTAGCTCTCGGCTTTCTTCTCGGCCGATCCCAACTCCTTGAGTCGCTGATCGATCAGTTGGCACTTGTCCGGCAAATCCTTGCTGGCCGTCCCCAGATCCATCTTCTGCAGCTCGGCGTTGATCTCCTTGGCTTTGGCTGGGTTCTGCTCGGTGAGCTTGGCGACTTCCTTCGCCAGCTGTTCGCGCTTAATGGTGGCTTCTTCAGGTGTGCAGGCCCAAGCGGGGAGGGCGCAGGCTAGGGTGGCGGCGAGGGTGAGTTTCAGCAGGGTTTTCATAGGTGGCCTCGGTTCCGTGTCGGGCGGTTAATCGGTTGAGGCCGTGTGGTTGTGAAAGTTCACTCGGACGCCACCGGCACCCTACGTGCGACCACCCCGTTCATCGTCCACCTCAACAGCCAACTCCCACCGGACCTGGCTCAACAACGGGTCGATCCCCTGACGTTGCCGGGCTTCGTGTTGCCGCAAGGTACAAACGGCCTGTTCCGCCTCAGCACGCAGGGCACCACTTCCGGCGCCGCCAACAACGGTCCGCAAAGCTGGACCCTGGGCGGTGCCAGCATCACCCCGACGCAGCGGCAGCAAACGGTACCGGCCATCAGCGCCGTCACGATCAACCGTGTCCAGGGCGTACCGGCCAACAGTGCTCCGTCCAAACCGCAGAAATACCTGATCGAAACCAACCCGGTACTCACCGACCTCAAGCAATTCATGAGCTCGGACTACCTGCTGTCGAACCTCGGTTACGACCCGGACAACAGTGCCAAACGACTGGGCGATGGCCTCTTCGAACAACGTCTGGTGCAACAGGCCGTGGTCGCCCGCACCGGCCAACGCTTCATCGATGGCCAGACCAGCGACGAGGGCTTGTTCAAATACCTGATGAACAACGCCGTCGCCAGCAAACAGGAGCTCAACCTGTCGCTGGGCGTCAGCCTGACCTCCGAACAAGTCGCAGCCCTGACCCACGACATTGTCTGGATGGAAACTGCCGAGGTGAACGGCGAGCAAGTGCTGGTGCCGGTGCTCTACCTGGCGCAGGCCAACAACCGTTTAGCACCCAACGGCGCGTTGATTGCCGGCAACGACATCACCTTGATCGCCGGCAAGGACCTGAACAACGCCGGCACCTTGCGCGCCTCCAACAACCTGTCGGCGACCGCCAGCAACGACCTGGTCAACAGCGGTCTGGTGGAAGCCGGTGAACGACTAACGCTCAAAGCCGGCAACGACCTGACCAACAAGGCCGGCGGCATCATCGCCGGGCGTGACGTCTCACTCACCACCACCCGTGGCGACGTGATCAACGAACGCACCGTCAGCAGTTACGACGACCAGAACGGTCAATGGTCCTGGTCCCAGGGCTTTGCCGACAGCGCGGCGCGGATCGAAGCGGCCAACACCCTGACCATTGGTGCCGGACGCGATTTCAACACTATCGGCAGTGTGGTCAACAGCCGGGGTGAGCTGACGATTAAAGCGGGCCGGGACGTGAACATCGTGGCGGCGCAGACGGCCAACAGCATCACCGATGGTCGGGATCATAACGATGCGTCGGTGACTCAGCTTGGCTCTCAGGTCTCCGCGGGTCGCGACATGACCATTACCGCTGGCCGCGACCTGAGCGCCATTGCCAGTCAAATTGATGCCCAAGGCGACATCGCCATGGCTGCCGCAAACAATCTGACCCTGGCCTCGGCGGCGGATGAACAGCACTCGTACGAAAAAACCAAGACAGTCACCAGGCAGGAAGACCACGTCAGTCAGGTGTCCACGGAGATCACCGCGGGGGGGCAGCGTTGCCCTGAATGCGGGTAAGGATTTGACGCTGATCTCAAGCAAGGTCACCGCCGGGGATGAGGCCTATCTGGTGGCCGGTGACAAGCTCGAGTTGCTGGCGGCGCAAGACCGCGACTATACGCTGTATGACATGAAGAAAAAGGGCGGTTTCGGCGCCGAGAAAACCCAGCGCGATGAAGTCACTGATGTGAAAAACATCGGCAGTGAAATTACCGCCGGGGGCAACCTGACCTTGGTCAGCGGTGGGGACCAGCGCTATCAGGTGGCGAAGCTGGAGAGTGGCAAGGACATCATTCTCGACAGTGGCGGGGCGATCGTTTTTGAAGGGGTGAAAGACCTGCATGACGAGAGCCACACCAAGAGTGATGGCGATGCTTTCTGGACCTCATCGAAAGGCAAGGGCAATACCGACGAGACACTGCGCCAGACCCAGATGATTGCCAAAGGCAACATCACGATCAAGGCCGTGGAAGGTCTGCAAATCGACCTCAAGCATATCGACCAGAAGAGTGTCAGCCAGACCATCGATGCAATGGTCCAGGCCGACCCTCAACTCGCCTGGCTGAAACAGGCCGAAGCACGCGGCGATGTGGACTGGAGGCAGGTCAAGGAAATCCATGAGTCGTTCAAGTACGAGAACTCGGGGTTAGGCCCGGCTTCGCAGATCATCATTGCGATTGCATTGGCTGCCGTCATGGGGCCGATGATGGCTGGCATGAACACGATGTTGCAGGCTGTCGCTGTGAGTGCGGCGACAAAGGCCACTGTTAGCACCATCGACAACCGGGGCAACCTTGGGAAGGTCATCAAGGACGTTACTTTGAAAGACAGTATCAAAGGCTATGTGACAGCCGCCGCGACAGCCGGCGTGATGCAAGGGCTCAATTACAATCCGGGCGCACTGGGGCTGGATGCCAAGAGCATGCAGATTGTGGCGATCAAGGTCACCGCCGATGCTCTGATCAAAACGGCTGTCTACGGCGGAAGCCTAAAGGACAATCTGGCCAGTTCGGCTGTCAGCGTGGCCGCAAGTATTGGTGGCGCGGTCGGCGCCGGGGAAATCGGCGATCTGCCCCTCCCAGAGGGCGGTTTGGCAAAAATCCTCTTGCATGCGGGCTTGGGTGGTTTGCTGGCTGAAGCGATGGGCGGTGATTTCCGCACTGGAGCGTTGGCGGGTGGCGCTAACGAGATACTGGTCGGATTGCTCGGAGACAAACTTCTACCCTCAAACATCGTCCCGGGCTCTGCGGAATACAACCAGGCCCAGGCCAACCTCCTCGCGCTGTCGCAAATTGTCGGTGTGCTGGGTGCGGCGGCTTCGAGTGGGGATGTCGGGGTTGGTGCTGCGGTGGCGGCGAATGCAGCGCAGTACAACTACCTGACTCACCAGGCGTTTGATGAGGTTGATAGTTGCCTGTCGGGCAGAACTTGCTCCACTCAGCAGCAGAAAGACGCTGCGATCGCGAAGGCTGAGAAAATGAGTGAGTTTCTGGATTCTGAAATCCGTAGCATGTGTGATAAAGCTCCTCAAAGTGATGGTTGCCGGACGGCGGTGAACGCTGCGATAAAATACATCGCCATGCAGGATGCATGGAATATCATGCACAGTGATGTGTCTCGCACATCGAAAAGTACCTTTAACTATCTCTATAATACGGAAGGTGCGTCCGACCGGTTGGTTACTTATCTGAATACTATCGACAATCGAGCAAATTTTTTTGGAGCCAGTAATCTCTATGAACAACAACTTGGGATAGGGGCCAAGTGGTTCTGGGGTGTGGAGGCCGTTTCTAGGGCGCCATTGAATGGGTTAGGTGCAGATGGAAATGCATCTTACATAACCTTTGGTCTGGGTTGGTTGTTGGCTCCAGTATATAACTGGCGTACAGCGGCTGGTGATGCACTGATCAACGGCGGGTTCGATAACTTCAAGGATCTATTCAATAAAGTCAGTGCTGACCCTGTTGCTTGGGATATAAATCAATTAAAGACCGAGCAATCTTTGCTGCAGTCAATTCATGAAAGATTTCTGGAGGGACACATTATTTTTCAGAATGTTGGAAGGCTAGCTACTGATACTTCAATTTGGCCCGATTCTATTGTTGGTGCCAATGGTGGGGTGTCTATTTTGGACTATAAATCTCGGGTGGAATTTGGTTGCAAATTACTGGGGTACTCTAAGAGTCAAGGTTGTGTGCCATGAATGGAGTCATTTATCCACGTCGTAAAGTTTTTCTGGCTTTTTTTCTTTGTCCGCTAGTACTTGGATTCATTGCCGGAATTATCAGAACAGTAGCAGTGCTCGCCGAGTTGGTGAGTAATCCAAAATTGTTGGGTTCGGTGAGGGGGGCTGAATTACTGTTAATGCCGTTTTTGACCCCTCTTCTCATACAGTTAGCTTTCTTTCTGCCGTTTCTGGGTTACGCTCTGGCGATTGCATTAATTAAAGTCAAGAAAACACCGCGCAACTGTATAGTGGTTTCTTTTTTTGGAGCTTGTATAACAACGTTGTGGGTATTGTTGTTTATTTCTAATGTGGTACAAAATATTAAGGGGGCTCAGTACTCAGACTATGTCATTGAGCTTCTGATACTGTTCGTCGCATCGATGGCTACCTGTTGGTTAACGGCCCATTTCTTTTTGCCTGAGGAAAGTTGTGTCGAAGATTAAATGTGGTAGGGTGCGTTGGGAAAGCATTGAATCGTTGATTTTGGCGTGGTCTGTCCGACATTGTTTCTACAGGTTTAACTATCCATAAAAATCTGAGAGATTTTTTGCAGGGGATGGCCGTGAATAATAAGGTCACTTAGATCACCAGTTAACTTGATTTTATTTTTTCGATAAGGAGTGCTCAATGCGTTTTTTTGGCTGTTGGCTCCTATTGAGCTTGGCAGCGCTGCTGTCAGGCTGCAACACCACCCCCTACGACAAGGCGACGATTTACTACGATCGAGCGCAGTTCCCTGAACAAATCGTGAAAGACTATCCGGCGTTGAGTGATCCCATTCTCCAGCACGGACGTTGCTCGCTGATTATTGCTACGCCCGGTTCGAACACTGGTACTTACTACTTCTGCACCTATGCGCTGACGGCGAATGGGCTTTATGTGCAAGGATGGGACGCCAAGGTGCTGAAGTATGTGGAGATCGTGCACGTTGATTTGTCGATGCTCAAAAAAATCTCCCTTTATTCATTCTTGCGAACCAACCAGCTTCAGTTGACAGAAGAGCGACGTCAGATAGCACTGAGTGAATCCATTGACGAGGGCGGGTATGTCGATACTGCAGCCACTGAGCGTTTGTTCGAAACGATCAAACGCAAGGGTGTTCTCGTGGTGAAAAGCGAAGGCATGATGAGTCCGCCTGCACTTGCGACACCGATGATCATTCCAATCATCGTTCCGAAGTGAAGGCGCAATGGGGCAACTTTGGTTGAATGCGCAATGTGAAATGGGCGACCTATAGGTCGCCCGTTTTTCATTCACTCCGCAGCCTGCGCCCGCAACCGCCGACCGATCACATCCATCAAGTCACAGCCATCACGCAACGGTATGGCCAGCAGTTTGGAAAAGTCAGAAAGCACCACCGTGTCGCAGCCGATCTCGGCGCGGAAGGCGATGTTTTCCAGGACTTGGGTGACGGTGCGGATGCGGTAATCCGCCATGGCTTGCAGGACGTCGAGCGGCGCTTGGGTGTCGATGAGCAGAGAAGCCGGGATCAGGTCGATTCCGGTGAGGGGCATGTATCTATCCATAGGTGGAGTCTCTCGTAATTAAAAAGGACTCTCTGTGATCAGGTCGGATGCACTCTACAGAACAGCATGGAACCATGTGGTTTTGCTTCGAGTGGTTGACGCCCGGGGGGATTGATTTCTGATAAGCGGCTGACGTAGGCTATTTCCGTTGATCGTGTCAGTCGTTTCTCAAGGTTGAGTCGGATGACGGCACACATCAGTACCAGATCAGGACGCTTCATTTTTACAAGGGTTGGTGGGCGTTTTTTGTTGCCTGCCTGTAATCGAACACGGCGAGTGCGTTGGTAAAAGCGTTTGCGAATATCTGGTTATTGATACTTTCATGTCTCCTTCCGTATTGAGCCCACATCGATTCATTGTGCGTGTCCGCCCGGATGTCGCCCTTTTCGATAGCCATGTTGCGAACAGTCGTCGTCGCAGCATTTTGTTTGCCTTTACTTTCTCTCCTCCCCCCCAAAAACGCTAAGTCGTTATTGAACCTATTGCCTTCCTGATAACTGGCCGGGTGCTTTGCCCTGCCTGTCAGCGATTGCCTGAGCCTTTTTAACGGGACGTCCTCTTGGGTGGGGCGGGTCTATTGATGCATCTAACAGGGAGTTCACTGCATGTGGTGGAAGAGTCTTGCTCGGCAAATTCAGGAAAGAACTGCCGATAACAATGGGGTCGTCGCGTTTGGCGCGGGTTTTGGACCCTCCGGGCTTCCCCATATCGGAACGTTGTGTGAGGTGTTGCGCGTCAGCATCGTAAAAACGGCATTCGAGAAAATATCCAGCAAAGAAACCCGGCTGTTTATTGTTTCCGACGATCTGGACGCGCTGCGAAAAGTACCTGGGACATTCCCTCAATCGCAGCTCCTGCAAGGTTGTCTGGGGCTACCGTTGTGCGATATTCCCGACCCTTTCGAACAGGCGGGAAGTCTGTCGGCAGGTATTAACGCTCGACTTGACCAGGCACTGATGCCCTATGCGCTGGACTATCAGTTGGTTGAAAACAGTGCGCTCTATCGATCCGGTTACTACAACTCGACCATCAAGCAGTTTCTCTCTCGAATGGAGGCGATCAATCAGGTTGTGGCCTCACGTCTGGGGATTACCCGTAGAAAGAGCTACAGCATGTTCATGCCCGTTTCGCGTTTTTCCGGGCGGGTCATCGAGCATCTGGTGGTCCGGCACGTTGATCTGCAGCGCGGGGAGATTGTCTATCAAATTCCGCCGGACCTGCTGATCAACCGGCCGGGCGAGGAATACAGCATCACGTCCCAGGAGTACTACGCCGACGAGCCGATTGGCGAAGACATCACCACGTCGGTGTTGGACGGTCACTGCAAGTTGCAATGGAAGGCCGATTGGGCAATGCGCCTGATTCACCGCAATATTGCTTTTGAAATGCATGGCGAAGACCTGACTGACTCGGCGAATACGGTGCGCGATATCTGCCAGGTACTGGATGTGCGAGCACCGATTCTGATGAAGTACGGGCTGTTTACCGACATCGCCGGCAAGAAAATATCCAAAAGCAAAGGCAACGGGTTTTCTCTGGAGCAAGTCAGCAAGTACATGCCCGAGGGGGCATTGCAGCATTTCATGTTCAACAACCCTTATCGCACCACTCGTTTCCACCCTCAGGTGTCGATCAAGGCGTATGACGATTACCGGGCCGACCATGCGCGTATGGTCGAGGGAGACGATGACAACCCCGTCGGTTATTTCCATCGTCCACCGACCCATGGCAAGCGTTGCACTACCTACCAGCGGATGCTGAACATCTTTACCGCCTGCCATCCAGGTGACATTGATGCGGCTTACCACTACCTGCTCCAACACGACAAAACCCGACAGGACATCGTGGCGGAAGACGCCTTTACCGATGTGGTACAGAAAGCTTTTACCTATTACCAGGAACGGGTTGCCCCACGTTTCCAGCCACGGCTGCTCAATGAGTACGGGGAGTCGGTGCTGTATCGGATTTCAGAGCAGTTCAAACAACTGGCGGTTCACCCTGGACCGGTTACTCGCGAACAGATCACGCAAGTCTTCGATCAGGTTGGCGTCACCAGTCACAGCGCTGCTTACCGGATGCTTTACGCCTGTCTGTTCGGCGAGGAAAGCGGGCCGCGACTGCACGGGTACATCAATCGTCTGGGTGTTCAGGCTTTTTGTTCGGAACTCGAATCACGGATCAAACAGGCTGTTCAATACAGGGAGAGTGAAACCATGAGCGATGTGCAGATCAATCAAGCCAATACCGAGTCGTCCGAGGCCCCGCGCCCGATGGCCCCGATCGAGCCGCCACAAGAGGCCGGACGCGTGCTGGAAGCCATCGATTTCGAAGAGGTCAAAGTCCGAGCCGCGGCGTTTGCGCAGCATCTTCGAAGCAACAGTGAGGCGATCGCCGAGAGCCTTTCGGGGTTCGAGTGCTACAACGTGGCGGTGGATGAGATTGAGCGGTGTGTCGAGTTTCTTGAGTGCCTGGAGCTTAACAGTCCGTTCTTTGAACGCAGGGTGCGTTGCGTTACCAGTTACTTGCCGCTCAATCAGCCGATCTATGCCACGACGTGCTTCGGCATTATTCCTTCATTGCTGGCCGATTCAGCCTGGCTTCGGCCGCCGACGGCGATGCACTCGCACTATAGGAAATTGCTGGAGTCGTTGCAGCTGGAGCGTTTCTTTCCGAACCTGAATGTCTCTTTTGCCGACAAAGAGACGTTCGTCAGCCAGACCGCAGCAATGTCCGATGTGGTTATTTTTACCGGTACGCCGGAAAACGCGACCAAGGTCAGAAAGTCCTACCTCAAGCGCACCTTATTCATCCTCAACGGGGCGGGCCATAACCCACTGGTGGTGTCGGCTGATGCATCGATCGACACCGCGATCGAAAGTGCGCTGCGGGTGGTGTTGTACAACCAGGGGCAGGATTGCGCCGGTCCCAACAGCATCCTGGTGCATCGACAGGTCTACGGTGAGTTCATCCGTCGGTTGCGCGAAGAGCTGGTCAAGTGCGAGGACTATGTGGGCGATTACGCACGCAAAGAGAACATCGTCGGGCCTAACAGCGACCCTGACCATACGTTGAAAGTGGTGAAGATGTTCAAGGAGTATCGCGAACACTGCACTTATGGTGGCGAGATCAATCCGATCAGCGGATTGATACGTCCGACCGTGTTCGAGCGCCCATTGTCGCTGGGCGGTAACTACAAAGAGTTCTTTGCCCCGGTGTTCTTTGTTCAACCTTATGCAGACGACGGGGAGCTGGTGGGCTATTTCGAACATCCGCTCTATGCGCCCAACTCCATGTACGTGTCGTTGTTTGGCAGCAGTGGCTACATCGACGGCCTGGTGGCGTCCGGCAAACATGACGCGGATACGGTGCTGAACAACACCGACCTGCATGTCGTGGAGAAGGGCTACAACCCTTACGGCGGGTATGGGGTCGCGGCGTCCTGCCTGTACGTGAACGGCGTGCGGATTGCCAAACCGACGTTGCCACAACGGGATATCCACGAGCATCTCGTGGCGGTTTGAACGTGCGTGGGCCGGCTATCGACGGGCAGTGAGCCTGAGGTGTGATGAATGAATAGATTATTGTTGGCGGCGCTGGTACTCGGCGTTTCCATTGTCGGGTTATGTATCGGTTCGACCGTGCCAGTGGTCGCGTTGCGCCTGTACCAGGCGGGAGCGTCGAATGTGCATATCGGCGTGATGTCTGCGTTACCGGCGGCCGGCATGATGCTGTCAGCCTTTCTGGTGGACTGGATCTGCCAGCGGTTGAGCCGTCGACATATTTATTTGGGTTGTTTCGCGCTGTCGGCCCTGAGTGTGGCCGCCGTCGAGGTCTTCGCCTCTACGGTGTACGGCCTGGCACTGGCCCGGTTGGTGATGGGGCTGGTGGCGGGGATCATCATTATTCTGGGGGAGTCCTGGGTGAATGAAATCGCCGAGGATTCCCACAGGGGCCGGGTTGTCGCGATCTACACCACCTGCTTCACGGTTTTCCAGCTACTTGGGCCGGGGATGGTGGCCCTGTTCGGCACCGCTGGACCAGAGGTGATCGGTGTGGTGATTGCCGGGCATCTTTTGGCGCTAGGGGTGATCTGGTTCACCTTGCCCAGACAGGTGGGGTATCACGGGCATTCGGAAAGCAAGACGTTCTCGGTGCTGGGCTTCATTCAAGTGGCGCCGGCGCTGTGTATGGGCATCATTTTCTTCTCGTTCTTCGATAGCGTGATCTTGTCGATGTTTCCGGTTTACGCCGCCGATCATGGCTATGCCATCAAATTCGCTGCGCTCATGGTGACGGTGATTCTGCTCGGTGACGCGGCCTTCCAGTTCCCGCTGGGCTGGCTCTCGGACAACGTTGCCAGGCCGATTATCTACTTGGGGTGCGGTGTGCTTTCTCTGGCAATCGGTGTGTGCCTGCCGTGGTTGATGAACTATCCCTTCTTGCTCTGGCCAAGTCTGGTGGTGCTGGGGGCAGTCGCTGGCGGGGTCTACACCCTGGCGATCATTCTGATCGGCGAAGGGTTTAAGGGCCCGGATCTGGTCACGGCGAATGCCAGCGCGGGGTTCTTATGGGGGGTAGGCAGTTTGCTCGGGCCCCTGGTCAGCGGCGCAGCGATGACAACCAGCGCCCACGGTCTGCCGTTGGCGCTGTCTGCCGCGGCGGCGCTGTTTGTGTTGTTTGCGTTGCCGCTGTTCAGGAGGACGGTCGGGGTGAAGGCGCTGGATTGAACGTCTAAATCACCACAAAGCCGGAGCGGGGTTGATCGCGAGGGCCACGATTCGGTCTCTGAACTCTATCCCCCATGGCAGCAGGCCGCTGAGGCATTGTCTTCATACTGATCGTGAAGCCTTACCCACTCCATGATCTCCTCTTCATTACGCCCCTTCGGCGTGAGGTCGAGGTAGTTATAGGCCCCGACCAACATGTCCAGACCGCGGGCATAAGTGGAATAGGTGTGGAAAATCTCTCCAGCTTCATTGCGATAAAACACGCTAAGGCCAGGGAGTTCTTCTTCGGCGCCGTCGGATTTTTCGTAGTTGTAGGTGGCTTTACCGGCGGTGACGTCTTCTGCTCGGGCCGAGACGCCGAAGTCGTAATTGAAATCGCAGCCTTCTGACGACACCCAATCGAATTTCCAGCCCATGCGTCGTTTGAAGGCCTGGAATTCGGCGAACGGTGCGTGGGAAACCGCCACCACGGCGACGTCATGATGGGCCAGGTGTTGGTTGGCGCCGTCGATGTGATCAGACAGGAACGAGCAGCCGGAACAGCCTTCGTCCCAACCTTTGCCAAACATGAAGTGGTAGATGACCAACTGGCTGCGGCCGCCGAACAGGTCCGCCAGTTTCAGTTCGCCGTTCGGGCCCTGAAAGTGGTAGTCCTTGTCGATTTTCACCCAGGGCAGGGCGCGGCGTTCGGCGCTTAGTTTGTCTCGCTCTTTGGTGAAGGCTTTTTCGTGGGCCAGGTGTTGCTTGCGGGCGGTGAGCCATTCTTCTCGGGAGACGACGGGATGATTCTGAATGTTCATTGGGATTCTCCTGCGGGGTGCTGGGAGGTGACTTACACAGCCTAGTCGTTTGACCTACGCCCAATTCGACATACCGCCGGTCGATGCTGTTCAAAACCTCGGCTGAACGGCTACGAACCGCGCCGGTCACAACCTATGAAGGCCATCTCACTCGCGGGCACTGGAGGTTGAATCAGGATGACGACTTATAACTGGGATTTGATTGAACGCTTGCTGCACGAGGTGCAGAACAGCGCCGGCCACAGCTTTACGCCACGGCCCTACGCCGAGCAGTACGCGGCAGAGAAAGCGGCGAACGGCGAGGCGATTGAGAACCTGGACCATCTGAAAGCAGTAGCCGGTGAGTATGAAAAGTTACTGTTGGCGCGCGGCTATATTGAGCCTCGGCCTGAGGATCAAGGTGGCAACGGTTCGAACTACATTTTGACGCCTCGGGGCTCGAGTTTATTGAGCCTGATCGACAGCAGTATTCCGGGGAATGACCATCCGCGGCAGGTGTTGGATGAGCAGGAAGATGCGCTGGATGAGGTGAGCTTTGATGAGATCGCATCAAGGGCGCAGATTGCCTGACGATCACCCCATAACCCAGTGTGGGAGCGAGCCTGCTCGCGATTGCGGTACATCAGTAACATCATAGTTTACTGATACACCGCAATCGCGAGCAGGCTCGCTCCCACATTGGATTGGCGTTGCGCTTAGCTCTGTTGTGCCGCCTTCAGGCACTTCAAATCATTGAAGTCCTTACGCACCCCTTCTATTTTCTTCAGCAACTGCTGGCGCTGTTCCGGTGTGCTTTCGGCCATCAAGTCCACAAATAGCGCCCGTGCCTGGGCTTCGGTGCTGGCGTAGGCCTGGCGATAAGCGGGCGTCCACAAGCTCTCTCGATTCACCAGAAGCGTCTCGATTCTCTGTGGGAACTCTGGACTCTGGCGCTGCGCAACTGCCGCACTGAACTGCTTCTGCCAATGGACACGATTGGCTATCCATTGCGTATTCTGGTCCCCCAGGGCGTTGGACCACTCAACAACGCGTAGCTGCTGGGTTGCGCTGAGCGGGCCGAGCCAGTCGTTCAGGCGTTTTTCCATACGCTGGCTGCGCGCCTTGATCTGTTGATCGAGAGACGGTTTGAGGTATCGCTCCTGACGCTTGTTCTGGTCCTTGGCAAAGGCGTCGTTCATCTCTGCGACTTGCTTGTCATCCAGCCCCTGCAACAGCTCAATGGCCGACGGGGTGATTTCCCTTGCGGTCTGGGCGATGGCTTGTTTGGCTTCCTGGACGCGGGTTTGCAGCGCAGCGTCGGTGACCTGGTTGGTCTCGACCATGACCTGCAAGCGATCCAGCCAGTCGAGGTAGCCCGGCAGTTGCGTGGTGCAGTGCCAGCTCAGGTGTTCCTTGAGGCGCTCGTTGAACCAGCCTTTCTGCTCGCCGTTCATGTCCAGGTAGTCGCTGAGCGTCCACGGAATGATCACGTCGAGGTTGCGATAGGCCAGGCCCACGCGGCTGCACGCACCGAGGGCGAGACTGAGGGTGATAACGACGGCGAGACACTTCAACCAGCGCGACATGGGCGAATCCTTTGCGAAGGCCTGGCTTTTTAATGGGCTTCTTTATGTGAACGCAGGATGAGCCTCGCAGTTCAGCCGATCAATAAAAGGCGCGTTCGGCCTTGAGGGTGACCAGCCCATCGCATTGGCTGTTGTGCCCGGAATAGGCGGAGCAGCTGCTGCCACTCAAGCTGGAGTCACTGTAGATCAGGTCCAGATCGACGCCCATGAACGGGCGGGAAAGTTTCACTGACCAGTCGGTGAAACTGCCTACATACCCACCGTCGACGGACACCGGCGTGTTGAGCTGGTGAGTGGTGTATTTCATGCTGATCCCGATGCCGAACGGCTGATTGCCGCCGAGGTCAGCGAACACGGTGCTGTTCTGTTTGTCCGGGTCGTTGCTGAACGCTGCGCCGAAACGGCTGCCCAGAAAGGTCAGGCCACCGAAAAGCTCCTGGCTGTCGAGGGTGTCCACTTCCGGGTAGCTGTAACGGATCATGCCGACTTCGTACCCGAGGGTACTATCGAAAGGCTGTTTAAAGCCCATGTAGGAGTCGACTTCAAGGTTGGCCCCAGGCGTTAAACCCATGCTCGGTGCCCATTGGCCCACGTAAAAACCGCTGTCGTGACTCAGGTCGAGACCACCGTGGAACGAGCCGGTGCTGGAAGGTTTGACCAGTCCCTGGGCCATGCTGCGGCTGGGGGTAGTGCCGAGTTTGAGATCGAAGTCGCCCAGTTCACGCTGAAAGATTTGCGCATTGGCGATCGAACACGACAGCAGGGTGCCGAGCAATAAATAGGAGGGTTTGAGCATGCGTCACTCCATGACAGCGAGGTGCAGGCACTAAAAACCTACTGAAACGCTTGATCTAGACGTGTGCAAGCATACCGGCGAATGCTCGGCATCGAGGGCCGTTCGTCGATTTTTGAAATATTGGTTTGTTTGCGGGGGTGTTGCGAGGAGGTTCCAGTCCAAGCGCTTCGAAGCTCAAAGCGCTTAGGGACCAGGTGACGCGGCGGATCTTGGGGAAGTTACTTCTTGCCCAGGGTGATCTGCTTGGACGGGCCGAACGTCTGGCCGCTGACGCCTTTGGCAATTTGCTGGATCTCTCCGCCGGACTTGAGGAACGCAGCAATCTGGTTGTTGATCGATTCGCTGGTTTCAACGGCTGGAGCTGGCTTTGCTTTGCTGTTGGATGCTTTTACACGCATGGCGGCCATTAACCTATAGAAAATTAACTTGGCCAGGCATCGTACAGGAAATACTTGACAATTGCTTGGTAAATATCCCCCCGAAATACACAGGGCAGATGAAGAATTAATCACAAGTTATTATTCTGAATAGGCCTCTAAGCTGCTGTTTTAACTAAGAACGGTCGTGAAAAATTACAGTTTTCGGCCTGGCGGACAGGTGTGAGAATCGCCAGAACGGCCTGACGAGCGGCCTGGCGCGTGCGGTAAAGCCCAGGAAAATTAAGCCCTTCAGAGGATTTTCTTGCGCCACCGGGCTGGCCAGCGAACGCGGCCCGCAAAACCGGGTAGAATGCCGCCCACGCAATGAGGGTATTGGAAATGGCTTTAGTCGGGCGCTACAACAGTTTGCAAGTGGTTAAACACACTAACTTCGGTTTATATCTGGACGGTGGCGCGGATGGCGAAATCCTCCTGCCTAATCGTTATATTCCCAAAGATATTCCCAGCGAAGATGAAGATTGGCTCAACGTTTTTGTTTATCTGGACAGCGATGACAAACTCATCGCAACTACCGAAAAGCCGAAAGTTCAAGTCGGTGAATTCGCCAGTTTAAAAGTCGTTGAAGTCAACAGCATCGGTGTTTTCCTGGATTGGGGTTTGCCGAAGGATCTGTTGCTGCCGTACTCCGAAGAAAAGCGCCAGATGACCGCCGGTGAATATGTCGTGGTGCATGTCTACCTCGACAAGCACACCCGCCGCATCACCGCGACGGCGCGTCTGGACCGCTACCTCGACAAGACCCCGGCCAACTACACCCCTGGCCAGGAAGTTGATTTGCTGGTTGCCGAAGCCACCGATATGGGCTTCAAGGCGATCATCAACAACAAGCATTGGGGTCTGATTCACAAGAACGAAATCTTCAAGTTCATGCGCGCCGGTAAAGAAGAGAAGGGCTTTATCAAAGAAGTCCGTGCCGACGGCAAGATCAGCCTGAGCCTGCAACCGGTCGGCGAAGAAGCCGCCACCAGCCTGAACTCGAAGATTCTCGCCAAGTTGCGCGACAACAATGGCAGCCTGCCGGTCAGCGACAAGAGCGACCCGACGGTGATCACCAGCATGTTTGGCGTCAGCAAGGGCAACTTCAAAAAGGCCATCGGTGCGTTGTACAAGAACGGCCAGATCGTTATTCACGCCGATCGCATTGAACTGAGCTGACCTCGCGCCCGCCCTCATGTAATGCGATTGCATAGGGTTGGAGTGTGATGAAAAAGTCCCGGCTCTGTGTCGGGGCTTTGCTTTTTACTGCCGAGTGACTGCCATGTTTTGTGTTGTCGAGGTGTTCCGGTGAGCGCCACCCGGCGCAGCGCCGATGGGTTTGCCCTGCAAGTGATGATTGGGTTGTGCCTGATCTGGGGTATTCAGCAGGTGATGATCAAGTGGGCGGCACCGGACATCGCGCCGGTCATGCAGGCCGCCGGGCGCTCGGGTATTTCCGCGTTGCTCGTAGGACTGTTGATCTGCTGGAAGGGCGGCTGGGATCAAGTGGGCAACACCTGGCGCGGTGGACTACTGGCTGGCGCGCTTTTTGGCCTGGAGTTCTTCTTCATTTCCGAAGGCTTGCAACTGACCACGGCCGCGCACATGTCGGTGTTCCTTTACACCGCGCCGATCTTCACTGCATTGGGCGTTCATTGGCTATTGCCGAGTGAGCGTTTAAGACCGGTCCAGTGGCTGGGGATTTTCCTCGCCTTCGTCGGGATCGCCATCGCCTTTGCTGGGGGAGTGTCGTGGGATAACCTCGATCACCGCATGTTGATGGGCGATGCGCTGGGCGTGCTGGCTGGCGCGTCATGGGGGGCAACGACGGTGGTGGTGCGCGCTTCGCGCCTGTCGGAAGCGCCGGTGACGCTGACGCTGTTCTATCAATTGATTGTCGGTTTCGTTGGGCTGTTGCTGATTGCGATCCTCAGCGGCCAGGTCACTCACGTCAGCCTGACCACCGTCGCGGTGGCCAGTGTGTTGTTTCAGGGATTGGTGGTGTCGTTCTTCAGCTACCTGACCTGGTTCTGGCTGTTGCGCCGTTATCTGGCGGCGAACCTGGCGGTGTTTTCGTTCATGACGCCGCTGTTCGGCGTCACGTTCGGCGTGGTGCTGCTGGGCGAAGAGCTGAGCTTCAACTTCGTTGTCGGCGCGGTGCTGGTGTTGTTGGGCATCACGTTTGTCAGCGCTGAGCAGTGGGTGCGCCGTCGCTTGCGCAGAGCTGACCGGACGCAGTAACAGACCGCCGGCGACCATCAAACCACAGCCAGCGAACACCAGGGCTGGCTGCAAACCACCACTGAAGTGGCTGCTCAACGCCGCCAGCAACGGCCCGCTGAGCTGGCCCACCGCAAAGCATGCCGTCAGCAGCCCTGCGTTGCGCTGGGTGGTGTGGGGCGCCAGTTCCCGGGAACGTTGCATCACCAATTGCATGCAAGCCAGGAACGGCGTGCCGCAGAGGATCACGCCCAAGGCCAGGCCCGGGCCGCTGCCCAACAAGCAGGCGAAGACCCCGGCGGCTTGCAGCCACAACGTTGCCATCAGCCAATAACGAGTGCCCTGCGGGTGTTGTCGACGCAGACTCACCAGCACCACCCCGATGGCCGAAGCAAGACCGAAGCAGGGCCAGAACAGATCGGCCTGCCATTGGCCATGGAACTGCGCGTTGGCCATTTGCGAGAGGAAAGTGGCCGGAATGATGTAGCCCAAACCGTACAGCCCATAGACCACGCCTAAACGGCCGATGCCACGATTACCCGAGCCAGCGACGCTGGGAGCGGCAGCCACGCTCGTGGCCGGTTGCGGCAGGAACGGCAGAATCCCCAGCAGCATTGCCAGTCCGACACCGGCATACACCAGCCACAAGGTTGCAGAAGTCTGCCCCAGCAGGTTCGATCCCAAGGCCAACAAGCCCGTCAGAAAAATCCCCAGACCCGGTCCGGCAAATACCAGGGCGCCAAGCCGTGGACGACCGGCCGCCGCGGCCAGTGGCTGGCTCAACGCAGTGATCATCACCAGCACCCAGGCGCTGGCCACGCCGGTGCCGAAGCGCAGCACCAGATGGGACCAAAAACCGTTGGCCCAGAACGAGGCCAGCGTCAGCAATACACAGAGCCATAAACCGCCCAGCAAACGCCGGCGCACTTGCTCGGGGCGGCGAGAGAACATCGCGTCCACCGCACCGACGAAGTAGCCGAGGTAGTTGGCTGCGGCAATCAGACCGGCGGCAGTCAGGTCAATCTGACCTTCGCTGAGCAGGTGCGGCAACTGAGGCGTGAGGGCGAAACGCCCGATGCCCATGGCCATCATCAGGGCGATGAAACTGGCGAGTAAGCGAATCAGAGGGGACATAGTCTGAGTTCCAGCAGAGGATCAATGACCGTCAGGCTAGGACTGATTGACTTTCTTTTAAAATGAATAATAGTGAGTAACTTGTTCTGATTTGGAGAAAGGTGTGGAATTCAGCCAATTGCGGATTTTCCAGGCGGTAGCGCAGGAGGGTTCCATCACCCGCGCTGCCGAACGCCTGCACCGGGTGCCATCGAACCTGTCGACCCGGCTTAAACAGCTGGAAGAGCAACTCGGCGTAGAACTGTTCGTGCGTGAACGTCAGCGTTTGCAGTTGTCGCCTGCGGGAAAAGTCCTGCTGGACTACACCGCCAAGCTGTTCAATCTGCGCGACGAAGCTCAAGCGGCGGTGCAGGGCGGGCAACCGGCCGGGGACTTTGTACTTGGCACGATGTACAGCACGGCGGCGATTCATCTGCCGGGGTTGTTGGCGCGTTATCACCGCACTTATCCGGCGGTGAACCTGCAAGTGCAGTCCGGGCCAAGCGGCGAATTGCTTGAAGGTTTGCTCACCGGGCGCCTCGATGCGGCGCTGGTGGACGGTCCGCTGGAGCTGGCCGGGCTCGACGGCGTGCCGTTGTGCGACGAACGGCTGGTGCTGATCAGCGAGGCCGATCACCCGCCGATCCTCAGCGCGCTGGATGTGGAAGGGCGGTCGGTGTTCACCTTTCGGCAGGGTTGTTCCTACCGGATGCGCCTGGAAGCCTGGTTCTCCCATTACCACGCGGCCATGGGCCGGGCGATGGAAATCGAGTCTTATCCGGGAATGCTCGCCTGCGTGATCGCCGGCTCAGGCGTGGCGCTGATGTCGGAGTCGATGCTCGCCAGCCTGCCGGGTCGCGAAAGCGTGGCGGTGCATCCGTTGGCCGAGCCGTTTGCCAGTGCCACCACGTGGCTGATGTGGCGTAAAGGCATGCTTGGGGCGAACTTGAACGCCTGGCTTGAGCAGCAACAATTGGTCTATCCGTCGGCGCCGAGTCAGGCTCGGGCGATGGGTTGAACTATCGGTCAGGTATTTTGATCAATTCAGTAACAGATCATTGCGACTTTGGGCGAGCATTGCGTAGGACTTCGGACTATTATCAGTGCGAAGTGGCTACAGAATTTAGGCCACTCGGCACTACCCTGAAGGGGGCACCATGAAAGAGAAAATCCAAAACTGGCTGCACGACCTGGGTGTTGCACTCGGTTTGATCGAACCGCCTCTGCAACCTGTGCCTATTCGCACTGACGACGAACAACGCCGACGCCAGCAGCGTCGCCGGTAAGCGTAACGCAGCCGTTGTTGTAGCAGCAGCCGAGCACCGCGAGGCTGCGTTCGGCTCGGGCCGCGTTCGGACGGAGCAGGCGTAAACCCTGCGTGCAGGGTTTTCCTGACACACCGCATCGTCTGACTTCACGACGGCTTCTCCGCCGAACGCAGCCTCGCGGTGCTCGGCAGCTGCTACAGGGAGCCAGGCGAATTCAAGAGAGTGGGCGGGCTTAGTGTCTTCCGATCTCCATCAAAAACCGGCTGCTTCTTTATCCAATTCCAATTGCGCCAGGCTCGCGTTGTCGTCGAAGTCATCCTGACTCTCCAGCAGGCTTCAGGCGTGCAAGCGCTGCCACTCGTCAATCATCGTGCGCAAATGTTCCCCGGAAAAACTCCCGAAATGCCCGCCATGCACCGTGCGGATCGGCAACTTGCGCAAACGCTGCAGGCTGCGGGCGTAGTCGTCGAGGTTGGAGTGGTAGGCGTCTTCGATCAGCGGCCCGTCGTAGATGATGTCGCCGCTGAACAGGGTCTCGGTCGCGGCTTCGTACAGGCTGATGCCGCCCGGTGAATGCCCCGGCGTATGCAGCACTTGCAGTGTGCGGTTGCCCAGGTCCAGCACGTCGCCTTCTTCGATCAAACCTGTGGCTGGTGCGGCTTTGACCCGATACTCGGCGTAGCACAACGGGCAATCGGGATGCGCTTCGAACATGTCGTCGCCGACAAAGGCTTTGCTCAAATCGTTGTCGCCGTCGGGTGCGGCGAGGATGTCCGCTTCTGCCGGATGCACCAGCCGCTCAGGGAATTCGTGATGACCGGCGATGTGGTCGAAATGGCAATGACTGGCCACGGCGACCAGCGGCCGTTCGGTGATCCACGGCAGTTGCTCGCGCAGGCTGACCAGCCCGGAACCGCTGTCGAGCAGCAAGTCCTTGTCGCGACCCTGAATGTGCCAGAGGTTGCAGCGATAGAAGGGGCGGATGTAAGGCTCGTGAATCAGGCGAATGCCGTCACTGAGCTGTTTCACCTCGAACCACTGATCGCGAGAAACAATCTTCATCAAAGGTTTTTCTCCAGACGAAAAAAAACGGGTGTGGCAACCGACGCCACACCCGTCGAAGAAAGCATCAAGTCGTTATGTTCAGCTTAGGCGGCGCTGGCCACCACTGCTGGGCGAGGGGACAGCAAGCTGACCACCACGAAACTCACCAGACCTACGCCGAGGCTGTAGTAGATCGGGGTGTTGGCATCCAGACCGTCTTTGAACATGAACAGCAACGCTGTGGCGAAGCCCATGCCCATGCTGGCGATAGCGCCCGCGGTGTTTGCGCGTTTCCAGAAAATCGCACCGATCAGCGGGATCAGCATGCCGCCCACCAACAGGTTGTACGCCAGGGTCAGGGCGCTGATCACATCATTCACGACCAGAGCGATGCCGAGTACCACGATGCCGGTCAACAGGGTGAACAGGCGGTTGATGCCCAGCGTCGACTGTTTGCCGCCGCGCAGTTTCGGCAGCAGGTCTTCGGTCAGGGTGGTGGCAGCGGCGAGCAGGCCGGCGCTGGCGGTGGACATCATGGCCGCCAGGGCAGCCGCAATCACCAGGCCGCGGATACCGTCCGGCAGGGACAGTTTGACGATGGCGGCGAAGGCGTTGTTGACGTTGTCCAGATCCGGGATCAGCACATGAGCGGCCATGCCGATCAGGGCGCAGGCCAGTCCGTAAAGGATGCAGTAGAAGCCTGCGAATGTACCGGCGACCTGAGCCACTTTGGCGCTCTTGACGGTGAACACACGCTGCCAGATGTCTTGGCCGATCAGGATCCCGAAGAAGTAGATCATGAAGTAGGTGATGATGGTGTCCCAGCCAATCGTGGTGAAGCTGAAGGCAGTTGCCGGCAGTTTCAATACCAACTCATCCCAACCACCGACGCGGTACAGGCAGATTGGCAACAGGATGAACATCAGGCCCACGGTCTTGATGACGAACTGGACGATGTCGGTCAGGGTCAGGGACCACATGCCGCCGATCGCCGAATAAATCACCACCACGCCACCGCCAACCAATACCGACAGCCAGAACGGCAGGTCGAACAGCACTTGCAGTACGGTGCCAATGGCCAGGATCGAGACCACACCGATCATCAGCGCATACGCCAGCATGATCACCGCGCTCGCGGAGCGGGCCATCGGGTTGTAGCGTTTTTCCAGCACCTGGGTAACGGTGTAGATTTTCAGTTTCAGCAGCGGTTTGGCGAGGAACAGGTTCAGCGCCACGATCCCGCAACCGAGGGCCGCGCAGAGCCAGAAACCGGAGATGCCATGGACGTAGCCCAGGCGCACGGTGCCGACGGTAGATGCGCCGCCCAGAACGGTTGCGGCCATGGTGCCCATGTACAGGCTCGGGCCGAGGTTACGACCGGCGACCAAAAAGTCTTCGTTGGTCTTGGCCTTGCGCATGCCGTAGTAGCCGAGTATCAGCATCGCGGCGGCGTAGATGAGTACGACGAATAAATCCAATGCCATGATGGCGTGTCTCCGATTGTCTTTTTTATGGTGAAACAAAGGCGTTTCTGTGGGGTTGCTCTCTGTGGGAGTGAGCCTGCTCGCGATAGCGGTCTTGCAGTCACATCATCGTTGGATGTGCTGCCGTCATCGCCGGCAAGCCGGTCTCGCTCCCACAGGTGGATCAGTGTCAGGCGGGCTGACGGAGTTCAGGCTTTGCCATGGTGTGGGTGCCCTTGCTGCGTGGATCGTTTGGACCGAACACCGCGGCCGATTCTGGGAACAGGCTCAGCAGCGCCAGGTACACCAGCGACGCCAGGCCAAGGGTGACCGGCAGGCTGATGTCGATGCCGCCGGCCAGTTCACCGAGCGGACCCACGAACTGCCCAGGCAGGTTCACAAAGCACAAGCCCACCGCAGCGCTCGGGATCCAGGCACCCAGACCACGCCAGTTCCAGCCATGCGTGAACCAGTAACGACCCCCTTTCTCGCCGCGGGTGAACACTTGCAGGTCATCCGGGCAGTAGAAGCCGCGACGCACCAGCAGACCGATGATCATGATCACCATCCACGGGGTGGTGCAGGTGATGATCAGCACGGCGAAGGTCGACACGCTCTGCACCAGGTTCGCGGCGAAGCGTCCGATGAAGATGAAGGCAATCGACATCACGCCGATCAGCAGCGTGGCCTTGACCCGCGACAGCACTCGAGGGAATACGCTGGACATGTCCAGTCCGGTGCCATAGAGCGAAGTGGTGCCGGTGGACATGCCGCCGATCACCGCTATCAGGCACACCGGCAGGAAGAACCAGCTCGGCGAGACGGCCAGCAGACCGCCGACGTAGTTGTTGGCGGCGATGTAGTCTGGCGCCTTGATCGCTACGATGGTGGCGGTGGCGAGGCCGAACAGGAACGGGATGAAGGTTGCGATCTGCGAGATCACCACCGCCGCCATGATCCGGCGCTTGGAGGTGTCACGCGGGATGTAACGCGACCAGTCACCGAGGAACGCGCCGAAGGAAATCGGGTTGCTCATCGCGACCAGCGCCGCGCCGATGAAGGCCGCCCAGAAACCCGGTTGCCCCATGCTGACGGTGCCGGCGTAGTTCACATCGAACGGACCGATGAAGGCGAAGATGCCCAGCAGGAACAGCAGGCTGGCGCTCCATACTGCGATCTTGTTGACCCACAGCAGGAAGCGGAAACCGTAGATGCAAACGGTCAGCACCAGGATCGCGAACAGACCGTAGGCCAGGCCCAGGGTCAGGTCGGTTTCCGGAAGACCGATCAAGCGTTTGGCGCCACCGATCAGCGCATCACCCGAACTCCACACCGAGAGCGAGAAGAAGGCGATGGCGGTCAACAATGACAGAAACGAACCGACGATCCGCCCGTGCACGCCGAAGTGCGCACCGGAAGACACGGCATTGTTGGTGCCATTGATCGGACCGAACAGGCCCATTGGCGCGAGGATCAGCGAACCCAGCAATACACCCAGCACAATCGCCCAGACGCCCGCCTGAAAAGACAGGCCGAACAGTACCGGGAAACTGCCGAGCACGGCGGTAGCAAAAGTGTTGGAACCCCCAAAGATCATCCGGAACAAATCCGTCGGGCCTGCGGTGCGTTCACTGTCCGGGATCTGTTCGACCCCGTAGGTTTCAATGTGCGTAAGGCTTTGGTCTTTGTTGTTGTTATTCATGATCAGCTCCGATCATAAAGGCGCGCTCATCGTGTGTGAGCGTCACCTGTTTGGCTAAGGGGTTGGCAGCCCTTCCGGCATCGCGGACAAATGTTCGTGGCAGGCCAGCCATAGGCCTTGTTGTTGTCGGCGAAACACAATCGTCTCGCGCTCCTGGCTGAAGTGTTGCTCCCCTTGCATGCGCAGCTCGGTGGCCACGTCATGGATGAAAATCGCCACGTCACCCTGCAGGCTGACGAAGGCGTTGTTCGAGGTGCACGAAAGCACCTCGAAGCCATCCTCCGAACGCCAGGTGTCCCACAACGCCTGATAGGCATCGCGCGACAGCAGGGGCTGTTCGAGGGTGTAGAACATGAAGCTCGCGTCGGTGCTGAACGCACCGAAATAGGCTTCGCGATCGTTACGGGCAAAGGCGGCTACCAGATCGGCAGCGGCCTGGAGTACCTGATCACGTTCGTTCACGACCAATCCTCAGCGATGGACTACGCCAGGCAGTACGCAGAGCATTTCGTACAGCAGGTTGGCGGCCAGCAGCGAGGTGTTGCCGGTGGTGTCGTAAGCGGGCGAGACTTCTACCAGATCGCAGCCGACCAGGTCGAGGCCTTGGCAACCGCGAACGATTTCAATCGCCTGAATGGTCGTCAGACCACCGATTTCCGGGGTGCCGGTGCCTGGCGCCCACGCTGGATCGATGCCGTCGATGTCGAAACTCAGGTACACCGGACCGCCGCCGACTTTCTCGCGAACTTCTGCCATCAGCGGGGCCAGTGATTTGTGCCAGCACTCTTCGGCCTGAACCACACGGAAACCCTGGTTGCGGCTCCAGTTGAAGTCGTCAGCGGTGTAGCCCTGAGCGCGCAGACCGATTTGCACCACGCGGTCCGGATCCAGAAGGCCTTCTTCGACAGCGCGACGGAAGGTGGTGCCGTGGGCGATTTTCTCGCCGAACATGTGATCGTTCACATCCGCGTGAGCGTCGATGTGCACCAGGCCGACCTTACCGTGCTTCTTATGGATCGCACGCAGGATTGGCAGGGTGATGGTGTGGTCGCCGCCGAGGGTCAGGGGGATCACATTGTGTTCGAGGATCTTGTGGTAGGACTCTTCGATGATCCGTACCGCGTCCAGCAGGTTGAACGTGTTGATCGCCACGTCACCGATGTCGGCAACCGACAGCGAGTCGAACGGTGCAGCGCCGGTGGCCATGTTGTACGGGCGGATCATCACCGATTCAGCGCGGATTTCGCGAGGCCCGAAACGGGTGCCGGGGCGCAGCGAGGTGCCGATGTCCAGCGGAACGCCAACGAAGGCAGCATCCAGACCGGCAGCGGTTGGCACATGGGGAAGTCGCATCATGGTGGCGATGCCGCCGAAGCGCGGCATTTCATTGCCGCCCAGTGGTTGGTGAAGAATCTTGTCCACGGGTAAGGCCTCATCGTCGTTGTTTTATTTATGTCGGTTGACCGATCGGGGAGACACGGGCACCGCTGTGGGCCGATTCTGCGAAATGTAGTGGCCGGGAAGAATCGCTACGGACAAATACTTAGTTCAGATTTTTCTAAACTAATGGTCGCGGCGGCGATAGACTTCTCCGCACGATCGTTCCCACGCTCTGCGTGGGAATGCATCCACGGACGCTCCGCGTCCCGCTCTTTTGTGTATGTGACGCAGAGCGTCACGGGCTGCATTCCCACGCAGAGCGTGGGAACGATCTATGGAGTCACCATGGCCAACGCGTTACCCGACCTGAAACTGTTGCGCATCTTCGTCAGCGTGGTTCGCCATCAGGGGTTTGCCAACGCCCAGCAAGAGCTCAACCTCTCGACCTCGGCCATCAGCACTTACATGAGCCAGCTCGAAGCCGCCCTCGGCCTGGTCCTCTGCCATCGCGGCCGCGGTGGTTTCAGCCTGACCAGCAAAGGCGAGCTGTTCCATCAGGAAACCCTGCGCCTGCTCGGCGAACTCGAAGGCTTCGAGCAATACGCTGCGGCGCTCAAGGGCGAACTGCGCGGCACCTTGAACCTGGGGGTGATCGACTCCACCGTCAGCGACAAGGCCTTGCCCTTCGCCGAAGCCATTGGCGCTTACAGCCAGGAACACCCGGCCGTGCATTTGCACCTCTCGGTGATGAGCCCTTACGAGCTGCAACTCGGCGTGCAGGACAACCGCCTCGACCTGGCCATCGGCGCGTTCTCCACGCGCATGAGCGGTCTGGTCTACATGCCGCTGTACCGCGAACAACACTGGTTGTATTGCAGCAGTCGTCATCCGCTATTCACCGAGCGGCGCATTCCCGAGCAAGTCATCACTCAGCAACGCATGGTTGGCCGCGGCTACTGGAGCCAGGCGGAACTGGCACGTCACGGTTTCAAACACAGTGCGGCGACGGTGGAAAGTATGGAGGCGCAGCTGATTCTGGTGCTGTCCGGCGCCTACATCGGTTACCTGCCGGAGCATTACGCCCAGGCTTGGGCCGACAAGGGCGATTTGCGGGTGCTGCTGCCGGCGACTTTCGGCTATCAGGCGCCGTTTTCGATGATCGTGCGTCGTGGCCGCAGCCGCGAGCCGCTGATCCAGACCTTCCGCGACCTGCTCAAAGCGCAACTGAATCAGGCTTGAAAAAATGTCCAGAATCCAATGTCCGCGCTGCCTGCGTCCGCAAACTCACTGTTTGTGCCCACTGATTCCGAACCTCGACAGCCGCACCCGAGTGCTGTTGTTGCAGCATCCGAGCGAAGTGAACCATGCGCTGAACACCGCACGGTTGGCGGCGTTGGGGTTGAAGAATGCCGAGTTGATAGTGGGCGAGGTGTTCGAGGATTTGCCGGCATTGTTGAATCAGCCGGGTTATCAGGCGCGGCTGCTGTTTCCTGCCGATGATGCGCAGCCGTTGCAGGCTTACACGGCGACTGATCAACCATTGTTGCTGGTGGTCCCGGACGGCACCTGGCGCAAGGCGCGCAAGATGCTGCACCTCAACCCGCTACTGGCGGCGCTGCCGAGGGTGACGTTGGCGCAGGGCGGGGTGTCGAGATATCGATTGCGCAAAGCGCCGGGGCCGGGCGCGTTGTCGACGGTGGAGGCGATTGTTCAGGCGTTGCAGACCCTCGAAGCACCGACCACTTTCGAACCATTGCTACGGCCGTTCGAAGCGTTGATCGAGGGGCAGATTGAGGCGATGGGGGAGGAGACCTTTCGGCGCAATCATCGGCCGAAATGATCATTGCCTGTGCGGGCCTCATCGCGAGCAGGCTCGCTCCCACAGTTGACCGAGTTCCTCCAGAAGAAATGCAATCCACTGTGGGAGCGAGCCTGCTCGCGATAGCGGTAGAACAATCACAGAAAATCCCGGCCAGAGACTAGCGTTCGCGCATCGCCTCGGTCCGGGCTTTAAGCACCGGTTTGAGCAAGTAATCCAGCACGCTTTTCTCCCCGGTAATGATGTCCACCGTCGCTACCATCCCAGGAATAATCAGCAACGGCTTCACATCCCCGCCCAAGTGATTCTTATCCGTTCTCACCTGAATCAAATAGAAGCTGTTGCCCTTGTCATCCGTAATCGTGTCCGCCCCAATCAACTCCAGCTTCGCAGTCAGCCCGCCATAAATCGTGTAGTCGTAAGCACTGAACTTGACCATCGCTTTCTGCCCGGGATGCAGAAACGCCACGTCCTGCGGCCGCACTTTGGCTTCGATCAGCAAGTTGTCTTCAATGGGTACGATTTCCACCATGTCGCTGCCCGGCTGGACCACGCCGCCGATGGTATTGACCTTCAGCACTTTGATAATCCCGTGCACCGGCGACACCACCGTGGTGCGGGTTACGCGGTCATCGATCGCAATGCTCGATGCCGTGATTTTCGACAGGTCGGTGCGTTTTTCATTCAGCTCTTTCGCCGCGTCGGAGCGGAAGGATTGTTCGGACTCATCGATCTTGCTCTTGATCTCATTGATCGCCGATTCCGCACGAGGAATCGCCAGGGTCGTGGCATTCAAGGAGCCGCGAATCTCCACCGCGCTGCGTTTGAGTCGCAGGATTTCCACCGGCGAAACCGCCCCGGTGCCCACCAGCGGGGCGGACATGTTCATCTCTTGTTGCAGCAATGCCAGGCTTGAACTGAATTGGCCTTGTTTGGAGCGGAACTCTGCCAGTTCCTGGGTTTTTTGCCGAAGTTGTTCACTCAGCGTGCGCTGCTCACTCGCCAGTCGGCGTTGCCGTTGCTCGTACAGCGAGCGCTCGTCTTCGGCCACTTGCGGCGCCTTGGCGATCACTTCGGGGGAGAGCTTGAACGGCCGGCCTTCCGCTTCGGCCGACAGCCGTTCGACCTGCGCGATCAGCGCAAAACGATCCGCCTCGCTTTCGCCCTTGTTCGACAGGAATCGAGTGTCATCGAGGCGCAGCAAGGTGTCGCCCTTGTTCACCATTTGCCCTTCTCGCACGAAGATCTCGGTGACGATGCCGCCTTCCAGGTTCTGGATCACTTGAACCTTGCTTGACGGAATCGCCTTGCCTTCGCCCATGGTCACTTCCTGCAGCACCGCAAATTTGGCCCAGACCACCGCGGTGATAATCAGCGCGGCCGCCAGCCACACGGTGATCCGCGACCAGCGTGGTGAATCCTGCAGCGAGGCGCCCGCGGTTTCCGGCATGAATTCGCTTTCGGCGCTTTTGCTGAAACTGCCAAAGTAGCCGCGCGGCTTCGAATTAGACGAGGTGTCGGATGATGAACGGGCCATGGCTAGCTCCTAGACAGCCGCAGAGCCGACACGGCCCTTGCGCAGTGCATCGATGACCACTTCTTTCGGACCGTCGGCGACGATCCGCCCGTTGTCCAGCACCACCAGCCGATCCACCAGGCTGAGCATCGAGGTACGGTGGGTCACCAGCAGCAGGGTTTTGCCCTGGACCCAGCGGTGGAGTTTTTGCCGCAGAACGTCTTCGCTGCTGTTGTCCATAGCACTGGTGGGTTCGTCGAGCAACATGATCGGCGGGTCCAGCAACAAGGCGCGGGCCAGCAACACCGCCTGACGTTGCCCGCCCGACAGCAGTTGCCCGCGTTCACCCACCGGCCGGTCGAAACCTTGCGGATGCTGACGCGCGAGCTCGGTGACGCCGGTCAGTTCGGCGACTTCGAGCATCCGTGAATCGCTGATGTAGCGTGCGCCGAGGGTCAGATTGTCGCGCAGGCTGCCGGCCAACAGCGGCAGGTCATGGGCGACGTAACCGATTTGCTGACGCAGGTCGGCGACGTCCAATTGCCGCAGGTCCAGGCCATCGAGCAGCAGTTGGCCTTCTTCCGGCGCGTAGAAACCCATCACCAGCCGCGCCAACGTACTTTTGCCCGAACCGCTGCGACCGATGATGCCGATCCGCTCGCCGGGTTTTACGCTGAAGCTGATGTTGGCCAGGGCCGGAGCGTTCTGGCCGTTGTAGTGGAACGTCACACTGCTGACGTCTATCGCGCCTTGCAGTTGCGTGCGTTCCAGCGGCCGTTGTTTGGCGTCGCGTTCCTGCGGCAAGGACATCAGTGCATCAGTGCTTTTCATGGTCAGTTGCGCTTGCTGATAGCGCGTGATCAAACCGGCAATCTGCCCCAGCGGCGCGAGCACCCGGCTGCCGAGCATGTACGTCGCTACCAGCGCGCCGACGCTGAGGTTGCCGGCGATGATGCTGTAGACCCCGGCGACGATGGTCGCCATGCCGGAGAATTGCTGGATGAACAGCGTGCCGTTGGTGGCCAGCGCCGAGAGATTGCGCGCATGGCTGTCGAGGCGGGTGAGGGCGCCGTGGGTGCTTTCCCATTTGTGCTGGCGTTCGCTTTCGGCGCTGCAGGCCTTGAGGGTTTCCAGACCGCCGAGGGTTTCGATCAGCAGTGCCTGGCGTTCGGCGCCCAGGGTCAGGCTTTTCTGTACCGTGTCGCGCAGACGCACCTGGATCACCATCGCGAAGATGATCGTGATCGGAAACGCCAGTAACGGAATCACCACCAGCCAGCCACCGAGCAGGCCGATCACCACCAGCATCAGCACGGCAAAGGGCAGGTCGATCAGGCTGGTGAGGGTCACGGCGGTAAGGAATTCCCGCAGGCCCTGGAAGTCATGGATGCTTTGGGCGAAACCACCAATGGTCGCCGGCCGCGCTTTCATCGCCATGCCGGTGATGCGTTCGAACAACGTGGCCGAAAGGATCACGTCGGTTTTCTTCCCGGCGGTGTCCAGCAGGTGCGCGCGCACCACCCGCAGCACCAGTTCGAAACCGGTGCCGATCAGCAAGCCGATCGACAATACCCACAACGTCGACGTGGCCTGGTTCGGCACCACCCGGTCGTAGGTCTGCATCACGAACAGTGGCACCATCAGCCCCAGCAGGTTGATCAGAAAACTCGCCAGAATCGCATCGCTGTACAGCCACTTCGACAGCTTCAACGTGTCGCGAAACCAGGCCTCAACCCGCGGCACCAGCGGCGAACGCAAGTCTTCGAGTTCATGCCGTGGCCGGGCGAACAAGGCCTGGCCGCTGTAATTCTCGGCCAGCTCGTCCGTGCTGACCCATTGTTCACCGCCGTCGGATTCGCTCGGCAAAATCAGCAACTGCCCGTCATCGCCGAAGCGTCGTAGAACGGCCGTACGGCCGTTGTTGAGGATCAGCATCACAGGCAGGTTGAGGGCGGAAATATCCGCCAGTTCCCGGCGCAGCAATCGTGCCTGCAAACTGGCCCGAGCCGCTGCGCGAGGCAGCAGGTCCAGGCTCAAACGTTGTTTGTTCAGGGGCAGCCCGGCACTCAGGCTGGCGCGACTGACTGTCGCGCCGTGGAGTTTGCAGAGGATCAACAGACCGTCCAGAAGCGGGTCATCGAAGCTCAGGCGCGGATCGACACCGATGTTGCCGGGTTCCATGCTGGTCACATTGATCTCTCCACAGGCCTACTTCAGTTCAGGCAAACGGGCTTCGTTTTTTACTTCCGTGGAGGCGATCGCATCGGCGGGCAACACCACCCGTTGTTTGCTCAGCAACTGACCCATGTTCGCCAGCACGCGGTACATCGAGAACTCCTCGGTGTAGCGCACTTCGGTGTAGCGGCGGTTGGCGTTGTAGAGCTCGTTTTCACTGTCCAGCAGGTCGAGCAGGGTGCGTTGGCCGAGGCCGAACTGGTCCTGATAAGCCACGCGCACGCGTCGGCTGGTATCCGCGTATTCGCGGGCAGTCGGGGTTTGTTTCTTGGCATTGACCATGGCGTTCCAGGCCAGGTGAATGTTCTCGTTGAGTTGGCGCAGCGCATTGTTGCGGATGTCCATCGCCTGGTTGATCTGGTGCGCATTGGAGGCCAGGCGCGCCTTGTCGCTGCCACCGCGGAACAGGTTGTAGTTCATCACCACGCCGACTCGCCACTCGTTGTCGTGGCCTTCATCGCCCTGCACGTTGTTGTTCGCACCCACGGCGGCTTCAGCGTCGAAGCGAGGGTAGAACGGCGACTTGGAAACTTCGTACTGGCTCTCGGCCGATTGCACATCGGCCTGGGCGGATTTCAGGTACGGGTTGTTTTCCACCATGCTTTGCTGGGCTTCCGGCAGGGTGGCGGGCAGTTCGCCGCGGGTCGAGGGCGGCGCTTCGAGTTCATCGGGCAGGCGCCCCACGACGGCGTAGAAGTTCGACTCGGCATCCGCCAGATCGACTTCAGCGGTATCGAGGTTGTTTTGCGCCAGTGCCCGGCGAGCGACGGACTGGTCGGAGTCGGCGGTGCTGCCGATACCTCGCTGGGTGCGCAGACCGATCTGATCGTTGACCCGCATGTGAGCTTGCAGGTTGTTCGTGGCCAGGGTCACCAGTTCGCGGCGCTTGAGCACTTCGAGGTAGACCTCGATGGTGCGCAGGGCCAGATCCTGAGCGGTGCCCTGAGCGTAATAGGCCCGGGAATTGACCACGCCTTTGGTGCGCTGGACTTCGTTGGAGGTGTTGAAACCATCGAAGAGCATCTGCCGCAGACGCAATTCCGATTGGGTGTAGGTCAGGATTTCGGTGTGGTGATTACCCAATGCCCGGGTGTTGGTGTTATCGCTGTACCCGCGCCCGTAGGCGGCATTCAGATCAACCGATGGATAAAATCCTCCCTTGGCGACTTTCACTTGCTCATCGGCCGAGAGGCGGCTGTCTACACGCGACGCCAGCTCCGGGTGGGTCGCGATGGTGCTCTGGATCGCCTCCGTCAATGACATGGCTTGAGCCTGAGAAGTGCAGGCCATGGCCAACAGAATTGCGCTGCAGAGGGGGGTTAATACGCGCATGGGTGCCTCTCCCTGATTCCTAATGGTGCTTATTAGTCGCCAAATATTTGACGGCATTTATAGTGAAAACCGTTTCATGCTTGTAACAACAGAGCTAAGAACATTCTAGGGAAAACCATAGAAGAATTTTTCATAACGGTTATGCCAAAAAAAACTTATGCGCTCTGCAAAATCCAGCACATTGTTCACTGCGAAAGCCCTTGATTTATGAGCGTTAGGGCGCTTTGCGGGGCTTGAGGAAAGTTCCAAACCACATATCGATATAGGGCGGGGAAGTGCTGGAGGGGAGGGAAGCGGACGGTTTTAAGGTGACGGTTTTTTGTCACTTTGGTGGATCAAAACCGTTACGCATCGCTCAAAGGGCGACTTGTTGCGCAAGTGGATCCCGATGCCATTGATTGCATAGGGTTTTATCCCGCAGCAGACACGTCGCCCGCGAGCGACACGCTTGGCGAGAACGGCGCCAGGGCAGCGGCTTACTTCAGGTAACCGCTGCCAGCAGGCGATTCCGCCAGGTAACCCGTTGGAGCCAGGAGCACGTTCTTCGCAAAAACAGGATGCCGACAGCAGTTGGCAGCGGAGGAAGTGCACATGGCTACGCTCATCGGTATTGTCAGTAAGGTCATTGGTCAGGTGTTCGCGGTTGCGAGCGATGGCACCCGACGCGCGCTGGTCGAGGGGGACCGGTTATTCGCCGGCGATCAACTGGTCACCGGGGCCGAAGGCGCGGTGGCGGTTCATCTGCAGAATGGCCAGGAGCTGACACTTGGGCGTGGCAGCAGTATGGAGATGACGCCGCAGTTACTCGCGCATCAGGCACCCCATGTGGACACCGCTGAAGCGGTGACGCCGACTCAGGCGCAACTGACCGATGTCGAGCAACTGCAAAAAGCGATCGCTGCCGGCGACGACCCGACCCAGACCGCTGAAGCCACGGCGGCCGGACCGGGTTCGAGCGGCGCACCTGGTGCACTGGGCGGCGGCCACACGTTTGTCATGCTTGAAGAGACGGGCGGGCGGGTCGATCCGATCATTGGTTTTCCTACCGCAGGCTTCAACGGCATTCCCGAATTTCCCCTGGAGCGGCTGGCCGGAAACCCGGACAACGGCGACAACGGTGCAGGTGGTTCAGGAGGTTCAGGAGGTTCGGGTGGTTCAGGAGGTTCAGGAGGTTCAGGCGATGTTCCTGTAACACCGGTCGTTCCTGATGTGCCGAACAATCCGGTCACCCTCACCGGCCTGTCGGTGGCAGGGGGCGAACAGACCCTCAATGAGGCCAACCTGGCGGACGGTTCGGCCCCCAACCCTGGCGCACTGACCAAGACCGGCACGTTCAGCGTGTCTGCTCCTGACGGGTTGACCAGCCTGAGCATCGGAGGGGTCAATGTGATCAGCGGTGGCGTTGCCGCCGGCTTCCCGCAGTCGATCACCACTCCGTTGGGCAACACCCTGACCGTCACCGGCTACAACCCGGTCACGGGGGTTGTGAGTTACAGCTACACCCTCAACGACAATGAAACCCATCCGGCCGGTGACGGCACCAACACCCTCAGCGAACACTTCACCGTGGTGGCCGGCGACAGCAATGGCGATACCACCACGGGTTCCCTGGACGTCAATATCACCGACGATGTGCCCAAGGCGTTCGATGACAGCAACGCCAGCACCGCGTCGGAAACCCTGGTGACCCTGGCCGGCAGTGTGCTTCCCAACGACGTTCAGGGCGCTGATCGCATTCCTGCCGGACCCGAGAGCGGGCCAGTGGTTGGCGGCACTTTCACCGGTCAATATGGCACGTTGGTGCTCAACGCCAACGGCACTTACACCTACACCCTGAACACCAGCGACGCCGACTTCAAAGCCTTGCACGCGGGTGGCAGCGGGACCGAAACCTTCACCTACACCCTGACCGATGCCGACGGCGATACCAGCACTGCCAAGCTGGTACTGAACATCCATAACAACGATGACCCGGTCACAATTGGCGGCCTGAACGTCGAAGGCGGCGAAATCACCGTCTACGAAAAAAACCTCACCTACGGCACCGACCCTGACACACAAGCCCTGACCCAGAGCGGCACCTTCACCGTCAACGCTCCGGATGGCCTGCAATCCCTGACCGTGAGCGGTGTCGCGGTGGTCAGCGGTGGGGTGGCGGTCGGTTTCCCGCTATCGGCCACTACCGGGACGGGCGCCACCTTCACCATCACCGGTTACGACCCGGCCACGGGCGTGGTGAGCTACAGCTACACCCTCAATTACGACAGCGACCACCCCAACGCCAATGGCGCCAACAGCATCTACGAGAACTTTGACGTCGTCGCCACCGATGCCGACGGCAGCACGGCGACCGGGCAAATCAACATCAACATCGTCGATGATCTGCCGACCGCCAACCCCGACGCGGTCTCGGTCGCAGAGGGTGGCATCGTCAGCGGCAGCGTGTTGGGGAACGATGTCACCGGCGCCGATGGCCCCGCCGCAGGGGGCGCGGTGGTCGGCGTGCGTGCCGGTTCCGACACCTCGACCCCGGTCATCGGTGGCCTGAACACTCAGATCAATGGCACCTACGGTTACCTGACGCTGGAAGCCAACGGCAACGCCATCTACCACAGCAACCCGAATGCCGTGAGCGGCCCCGGGGCGACCGACGTGTTCACCTACACCATCCGCGATCGCGACGGTGACGAAAGCACCACCACCATCACCATCGACGTGCACAACAGCAGCATCAGAGCGGTCAGTGACAGCGACGTGACCGTCTACGAAAAAGCCCTCGACCTGAACCAGGACGGCCAGGATCTGGCGCCCGGCACCGTTACCGGGAGCCTGCCGGGCAACACCGGCGAAACCGCCAGTGGCACGCTGGTCGGTTCGGTCAGCGGCGCGGTCGGCGTAATCACCTACACCCTGGTCGGCAGCGCCACCGGTACGTACGGGCAAATCCTGCTCAATCCCGATGGCTCCTACACCTACACGCTGACCTCGGCGCCCAGCACCACGCCGAACGCCAACGACGGCGCCAACACCTTGAGCGAAAGCTTCACCTACAAAGCCACCGACTCTCTGGGCAACAGCACCACCAGCACCATCGTGGTCAAAATCGTCGATGACCTGCCGACGGCTCATGCCGACGAGGCTTCGGTCGCCGAGGGCGGCGTTGTCAGTGGCAACGTGCTGTGGAACGACGTCGGCGGCGCCGATGGCCTCGCCGCAGGCGCCGTGGTCGGCGTGCGTGCAGGTTCCGACACCTCGACCTCAGCCGTTGGCGGCCTGAACACTCAGATCAATGGCACCTACGGTTACCTGACGCTGGACGCCAACGGCAACGCCGTCTACCACAGCAACCCGAACGCCGTGAGCGGTCCGGGGGCGACCGACACGTTCACCTACACTGTGCGCGATGCCGACGGTGACCAAAGCACCACCACCATCACCATCGACGTGCACAACAGCGGCATCACAGCGGTCAGCGACAACGACGTGACCGTCTACGAAAAAGCCCTCGACCTGAACCAGGACGGCCAGGATCTGGCGCCCGGCACCGTTACCGGGAGCCTGCCGGGCAACACCGGCGAAACCGCCAGTGGCACGCTGGTCGGCTCCGTCACGGGCGCGGTCGGCGCGATCACCTACACCCTGGTCGGCAGCGCCACCGGTACGTACGGGCAAATCCTGCTCAATCCCGATGGCTCCTACACCTACACGCTGACGTCGGCGCCAAGCACCACGCCGAACGCCAACGACGGGCCGAACACCCTGAGCGAAAGCTTCACCTACAAAGCCACCGACTCTCTGGGCAACAGCACCACCAGCACCATTGTGGTCAAAGTTGTCGATGACCTGCCGACGGCTCATGCCGACGAGACTTCGGTCGCCGAGGGCGGCGTTGTCAGTGGCAACGTGCTGTGGAACGACGTCGGCGGCGCCGATGGCCTCGCCGCAGGGGGCGCGGTGGTCGGCGTGCGTGCCGGTTCAGACACCTCGACCTCAGCCGTTGGCGGCCTGAACACTCAGATCAATGGCACCTACGGTTACCTGACGCTGGACGCCAACGGCAACGCCGTCTACCACAGCAACCCGAACGCCGTGAGCGATCCCGGTGCGACCGACGTATTCACCTACACCGTGCGCGATGCCGACGGTGACCAAAGCACCACCACCATCACCATCGACGTGATCAACAGCTGTATCAGAGCGGTCAGCGACAGCGATGTGGCCGTCTACGAAAAAGCCCTCGACCTGAACCAGGACGGCCAGGATCTGGCGCCCGGCACCGTTACCGGCAGCCTGCCGGGCAACACGGGCGAAACCGCCAGTGGCACGCTGGTCGGCTCCGTCACGGGCGCGGTCGGCGCGATCACCTACACCCTGGTCGGCAGCGCCACCGGTACGTACGGGCAAATCCTGCTCAATCCCGATGGCTCCTACACCTACACGCTGACGTCGGCGCCAAGCACCACGCCGAACGCCAACGACGGGCCGAACACCCTGAGCGAAAGCTTCACCTACCAAGCCACGGACGCCCTGGGCAACAGCACCACCAGCACCATCGTGGTCAACATCGTCGATGACCTGCCGACTGCTCATGCCGACGAGACTTCGGTCGCCGAAGGCGGCATCGTCAGCGGCAACGTGCTGTGGAACGACGTCGGCGGTGCCGATGGCCTCGCCGCAGGGGGCGCGGTGGTCGGCGTGCGTGCCGGTTCAGATACCTCGACCTCAGCCGTTGGCGGCCTCAACAGCCAGATCAATGGCACCTACGGTTACCTGACGCTGGACGCCAACGGCAACGCCGTTTACCACAGCAACCCGAACGCCGTGAGCGGCCCCGGGGCGACCGACACGTTCACCTACACCGTGCGCGATGCCGACGGTGACCAAAGCACCACCACCATCACCATCGACGTGCACAACAGCGGCATCACAGCGGTCAGCGACAACGACGTGACCGTCTACGAAAAAGCCCTCGACCTGAACCAGGACGGTCAGGATCTGGCGCCCGGCACCGTTACCGGCAGCCAGCCAGAACGCACGGCTGAAACCGCCAGTGGCACCCTGGTCGGTTCGGTCAGCGGCGCGACGGGCGCGATCACCTATACCCTGGTCGGCAGCGCCACCGGGACGTACGGGCAAATCCTGCTCAATCCCGATGGCTCCTACACCTACACGCTGACGTCGGCGCCCAGCACCACGCCGCACGCCGACGATGGCGCGAACACCCTCAGCGAAAGTTTCACTTACAAAGCCACCGACGCCCTGGGTCATTCCACCACCAGCACCATCGTGGTCAACATCGTCGATGACCTGCCGACCGCCAACCCCGACGCGGTCTCGGTAGTGGAGGGCGGCATCGTCAGTGGCAACGTGCTGGTGAACGACTTCAGCGATGCCGATGGGATTGGGGTGGTCGGCGTGCGTGCCGGTTCAGACACCTCGACCTCGGCTATCGGCGGCCTGAACAGCCAGATCAATGGTACCTACGGTTACCTGACGCTGGATGCAGCAGGCAACGCGGTCTATCACAGTAACCCGGACGCCGTGAACGGTTCCGGTGCGACCGACGTGTTCACCTACACCTTGCGTGATGGCGATGGCGACGAGAGGACCACCACCATCACCATCGACGTGAACAATAGCTGCATCAGCGGCAACGACGGTGACCTGCACAGTTCGACGTTAACGGCCCCAGTCATTGCGAACGCGCCACCGGTAGCGGTCGATGATCACATCATCACCAACGTGCTGTCGGGCAACATCGTGGTCCCAGGCGAGTTGTTGCTGGCCAACGACACCGATCCGAATGGCGATCCGCTGACCGCTTCGCCGACCACCATCAGCACCGGTTGGATTGCCAAAGGCGCGGACTTCACCGGCACCAATAAAAACGTCAGCTTCACCGGCGGTAACGAGCAGGCGGTGACCCTCGCCCGCAGTGCATTCGTCGCCAACACGGCAGCCATGACGGCGGTGTTGGTGGTCAGCGGGGCGCTGGGAGCGGTCAACAACCCCCACGATGAGGACCGCATCACCGTCGACCTCAAACAGGGTGAAACCCTTAACCTGGATCACAACCTGGCGGCCGGTCATGTCGCCATGGAGTACTCAATCAACGGCGGCGCATGGATCGCCCTTGCGGACGGACAAACCCTCACTGCAACGTCGGACAGCACCTACCAGATCCACATCACCAACATCGACAACGGTGGTCCGGGCAACAGCGGGAAGGGGGCGGAAAACTACGAGCTGACCATGACCGTCAACTACGCTGGTGCCCACGACGTCGCGCCAGATGTCCACGGCACCTACGCCGCCAACGACAGCCATGGCGGCAGCGACAACGCCGCTGTGACCATCACCTATCAGGACGGCCACACCCTCACCGGCACGGCGGGCGATGATGTACTGGTGGCGGGCACCGGCAACAACGAAATGCACGGCGGCGCCGGCAATGACTTGCTGTACAGCGGTGCAGGCAACGACCTGCTCGACGGCGGCACTGGCGTCGACACCGCGAGCTATGCCCACGCCACCGCCGGGGTTACCGTTGATCTGGGCGTGCTCGGTGCGCAGAACACCGTGGGCGCCGGGACCGACACCCTGACAGCGATCGAAAACCTGACCGGTTCGAACTTCAACGACAGCCTCACCGGCGATAACCACAGCAACATCATCAACGGCGGCCTGGGTAACGACATGCTCAACGGCGGGGGCGGCGATGACTTCCTGATCGGCGGTCTGGGCAACAACACCCTCACCGGCGGCAGCGGTGCCGACACCTTCCAGTGGCTCAAAGGCAACAGCGGCCATGACGTCGTCACCGACTTCACACCGGGCATCGACAAACTCGACCTGTCGCAACTGCTGCAAGGGGAAAACAGCACGGCGGCGTCGCTGGATGACTACCTGCAATTCAAAGTCACCGGCAGCGGCGATTCACTGGTCACCAGTATCGACGTCAGTGCGATGGCCGGGGCTGCACCGAATCAGACCATCGACTTGGCGGGCGTCAACCTGGCCAGCCATTACGGCGTCACGCCGGGGGCGGGTGGGGTGATTGCCGGGGGGCACGATACGGCGACGATTATTAACGGGATGTTGAATGATCATTCGTTGAAGGTGGATACGGTGTGATCGACCTTTGATTCGGGCCTGAAACGACAAAACCCGCCGCCCGGTTAAAGGGACGGTGGGTTTTTTCTGTCTGAAGAGATGTGTCGTCGGTGAGTCAGCCTTCGCGAGCAAGCCCGCTCCCACAGTTGATCCTCAGCGATCACAGATTTTGTGTTCGACAACGATACAATGTGGGAGCGGGCTTGCTCGCGAAGGGGCCAGAATGGACACCGAATCAATCAGTAAGTGTTCCTCAGGCCTCGGTCAGCCCGGCAACTCCAGATTATCCAGCACCCGATTCACCGCCAGTTCCCCGAGCATGATCAACTGCGCAATCCCCAACACCGTCCGGCGCTGCGGCCCCGGCAACTGGCCGGCGAAGTCCAGGGCGATGGTCTTTGCCGAAGCGAGTGTTTCGCAGGCATCGGTCAACAGTTCCTCGTTTTTTGTGTCCGCGGTCACGGCATACATCCTGCGGGTTTTACGTGGGGGCGGCATGGAGCCGGGCGGGCAGAGGTAGTGGTCGAGCGCGCGGTCAGCGGCTTCGTGGAGTTTTTTCGAGTCGAGGGATTCGTAGGGGGAGGAGGGGGCGGTTTCGGGCGGGTTGGGTGTGGGTTTGATCATGGTGAAGCTCCTTGAGAATGGAGCCGTCAACCATCGCTGCTAAACGAAGAGGTGGCGGCTTTACGCGGGTTAGCAGACCAGGCTCAAGGATCCCGGCGCACCGAAGTGCCCCACGCAAAGCCGCCATAACGTCGTGGCGGTACCTGCGTGCCTTGAAATTGTCAGGCTGCTAAACCCGATCACTGAAAATTCAGCGACCGGACCACAATAGAACCCACCCCCAAGGCGCACAAGCCGGCGGATTCTGGCGTAGCTGTAGGCAATAGCGCAAGGATGTGTAGCCTGGAAGGCGTGTCCGGAAGTCTTTTTAAACGCCATAGTTTAAAAGCAATAGATCACAGCCCCCGGCAACTCCAGCAGGATCAAATGCAATCCGCTGTATGAACTGTCGCAGGCTGCGATCTTTTTAAGCGCTCAACATTAAATAGATCGGTCCCCTTATCCTGAGGGTGATCAATAAATGCGTTTGCTTTCTTCACGTCCCCCTTCTTCACTCGGATCAAGGGGGCGGAATGCCATGATGCCCCGTGAATTCTCGGCTCATCCGATCCTGAGAACTGCGATCCGGTAGCCCGAGGTCATGCAAGCATAGGCTAGAGTTCCATCGGGACTCAAAGCGATCCCGTACACCGTTCCCCCACCCAGAGGAATGGTATAAATAACTTCCTGACGTCGGGTCTCGATCACAGAAATCGTACTGCTTTCGTAGTTGGTGACATAGGCGAATGTTCCCTGATTGTTAATAACCACCGCGTATGGTTTTTTTCCGACTGTAATGTATTTCGAGACTGTCAATGTTGTCGTATCGACAATCGCAATTTGTCCCGTATACCAAAGCGTGACGTAAACAAAGCGTCCGTCAGGACTGGCGGAAGCGTAATGAGGATACGAGCCGGCTGGTAGATCGACTCGTTTAATTACGGCGTGGGTAGCCGCGTCAACGATATCCAGTCGAGCTGACTGCCCACTGTAGTTGTTGACTGCGATATAGATAAGTCTTCCGTCAGGACTGAAAGTAATTCCCCATGGACTTTCGGTGATTCTGATTGATGTGTTTTCCGTCCCGGTCACGGGATTATAGACTTTGATATTTCCATATTCCCAAGTGCTGATGTACACCAGTTTGTTATGAGGGCTGACACTGATCGTCGCGGCTCTCTCTGAGGCGATAGGTATGGTTCTTGTTACCACTTGTTTGACTGTATCAATTTCATAAACCTTGTTAGAGCGGTTGCAGGTGTAAGCGCGCAGACCATCAGAACTGAGCGCAATGGCTTGAGGGATAATATCTACTGGAATGTGCTTCTGGATCTCCAGCGTCTCAGTATCAACAACCGCAACAGATAGTGAAGTAGGGAGGGGAGCATAGAGATGTTTTCCGTTCGACGTGATCGCAATCTCAACAGGGGCGCTGTCCATTGAAATCCAATCGATCACGCTCGGCTGACTGACGTCCACCGATGCCGAAGCTGTTTGTGCGTCGCTGCTTGCATTTAGCGTGTATGTGCCTGTGGAGGCAGGGGCTCTCACCTCACCGACGATGGCCACACCACGGTTGTCAGTGATAAAGGCTCGTGATCCCGTGCCACCATCGGCAAAGGTGAATCCGCTGGGGAGAGTCAGAACGACGGGTTTGTGCGGCACAGGTTCACCGGCTTGCATCAATTCGAGAGTGACGTTGTTGATAAGCCCGTTAGCCATCGTAAAGTACGGTGCATTCCCGAAGGTCAGAGCCGCTTCTGGTAGCAAAATCCGCAGACGCAAAACAGGAGAAGGCGTCTTCACGCCCTTGCTGATCAATACCCAACACAATCTGAGCCTTCTGCCCTGATGTGCCTTGAGCAACTCGGGGCTTAGCGTGAAGTTGGCGCGCTTGTTCTGGTTCAACTTGACCGTCGCAAACTCCGGTGTGCCTGGAAGTGCATTGAGCGCCTCCAACCGCGCTTCGTCGCCCTCTTGAGCAGTCAGGTGTTCGACTCGCACCTTCACCCCTTCCGGATAAAGAGACGATTCAATCGGGTTCTTGGCTGGTGCCACCAGAAACGGTGGCTCCAACACAATTTGCGCCGCATCGCCAAACATCAATTGCAGCAATTGCGAAAACACTTCCACCTCACCCGGATTAGTCACCGTGCATTGCACGACCAACGGGGTGCTGGCGTAGGGGGCGATGTAGTAGGCAGGCACCTGGAAGATGACGGGTTGTGTCGGGTCGGTGACGACCTGTTGGAAAATGAACAGGGCCTTAATCCCGTCCTGATCGGTGGTTTGCCAGTTAAGTCTGACGATCGCGCCTTTTTTCAAGGGCCAGTACTCGGCGACCTGCACCGTGGCCGCGACGGTGTCGACCGGTAGCTTGTTGTCCACCAGCGGATCGACAATCGGCAGGCCCAACGGCAGGGACGTGCCGGTGAAAGTCGCATCGGCGGGTTTCGAGGGCTGGGTCTTGCCTGTTTTTGTCAATGTATAGGAGGCCCGCGCCGAACCTCCAATCAGGTTGCGTACCCACTCATTCAACACCGGAAAGTTCACTGTTCTGCCCGCGGCGACCAGCATCACTTTGAAGGTATGGGTGACGGGATCGCCACCTCTGGTGAGTCCTTCCAGGGTTAGCTCGATCAGATCATTTACTGCAAATACCCCGGTGACCAGGATCACCATGGCGTCGCCCGCGAGCCCATCGTGATTCACCACATTGTCGGGATCGGCCGGTTCAAAAATCGGCGCGGCCAGCAACACCATGCCGGGTTTGAAAGTGAGCATGAGTGCATCCGACCAGCCGCTGGCGTTTTCCACCACGTCGAACACTTCCCAACGCACCACCAAGCTGTTGGTGGGTGCCAGGGTGGCGAGCATTTCCGGTGTCAGCTCAAAGACAATGTCACCTAACTCAATGACCGTGAACTCAAGGAGCAGTGATCCGAAGGCAAGCACCACCACGTCATCGATGGACTGATTGAAATATTCCGGCACGGTCACGAACATGCCGTCATCGATCACTGTTTGATCGACGACGCTTTCCGAGGCGATTGGCAACTTCAGGCCCTGGTTGAATGGCTTGCCGCCGTCAGTATTCGCTTCGCCCGGCGCCGGGTATTTGTAGAACATCGGAACAGGCGGCGATTGTTCGGTGCCGTTACCGCTCACGCGCAGAACCTCGAACCAGAAGGCCTTGTTCTCTGACTGCAGAGGCAGAAACCTGGCTTCCATGTCTTGGGCGGAGATATAGAACGGAATGTTTTTCGCTTTCCCTTCAGCATCAAAATGCGCTTCGGTGACCGGGAATTCAGCGACGGGAGCATTTTTTGTTTCGATGTAAACCTTAATGTTGTCGCCGATGGCCATGTTCAGATAAGCCAGGATGTAAACCAGCAATCCGTCACGGTCCCCGTGCACCATGTTGATGTTGATCCCCAAGGCCCCGTCGTTCTGCGGTTTGAAACCAACTGGGTAGGGTGGTGCGACGGCCAGCACGCCGATGCCGCGATCGGGTGGAAATACAACGACTTGTCCACTGGACGCGGGGGCAGCGTTTGTTATTGGGCTGTTCATGAATGCGTACCTTCCATAAGAGGCGCCCGGCTTCCCGAATGGGCGGCACCGATAGGGATGGATTAGATAGTCGGCGTGAGTGTTTGCCTACTGTCATATCTGACAGGTACACACAGGTTTAAGACGAGCGGTCGCCCCCCTTACATAGGCTCCGGCGGCCCAATCAACCGGCCCATCACCCCAAACAACCCCAACTCCCGGATCACTTCCAGCTCTCCTTTGGTTTCCACCATCTCCGCAATCAATGGCAAATCAATGCTGTTCGTCGCCCGAAATATCGCTTCGATAAATAGCCGTTTATCACTCTGCTCATCAATGTGACGGATGTACGCCCCATCGATTTTCAAGTAAGCCAGCCCCAGTTGAGTCAGGTTGCCGATCTGGCCGAAGCTGCCGCCGAAATGCTGCAGACCAATGCGGTAACCGGTGGTGAGCAGGCTGTGGCTAAGGCGTTGCAGTTCTTCCTGAGGGGGCAGTTGGCGTTCGTCGATTTCCAGAATCAGCAGGGGGGCGAGTTCGGGCAGCGATTCGAGCATGTCGAGGATGTGTTGCAGCTGCGCTGGATCGCGCAGGGTGCTGCCGGACAGGCTCAACGCCAGCGGCCAACGATTGACGATGAGGTAGTCGAGGGTGGCTTCGAGCATGGCCAGGTCGAACCGCGCCGACCAGCCGAGTCGCTCGATCCACGGCAGGAACTGCCCGGCGGCTATCGCCTCGCCCTGTGGGTCGAGCAGGCGCGCGAGAACTTTGTGATGCAGCACCTGGCTGGTGTCGGCGCATTGCACCACCGGCTGGAAATACAACTGCATCTTGCCTTGGTTCAGGGCGTCGTCGATCCAGGTTTGCCAGTCGTTCTGGGAAGGGTTTGGTGCGGTGATGGAATCGGCCAAGTGGACCCACGGGCGCTCGGGATGTTGCCGGGCTTCGGTCAACGCCTGATCCAGTCGCGTCAGCACGTCACTGGCCGGCTCACCGGGGTGGTAAGGGGCGATCCCCAAATGCGCCACCGGCATGGCGTCGCTGGCGCCGGTCAGGCGCAGGTTTTCCAGGGTGGCGCTGATTTCGCAGGCCAGGCGTGCGGCGTCGGTGCTGTCCAGGCCTGGCGTCAGCAGGCTGAATTCACCGCCGCGATTGCGCGCTGCAAGCCAGGTGCGACGTTCCGGTGGCTGGGTCAGGCGTTTGAGCAATTCACCGACGGCACTGATCAGCGCATCGGTGCGCTGGCCGCCCAAGCGTTGGTTGAGACCGACCAGATCGTTGATCCGCAGCATCAGCAAATGGCCGTCGCTGCTCTGCTCGGAGACCAGCAACTCATCGGCCAGTTCTTCATCCAGCAAACGTCGATTGGCCAGGCCTGTAAGGCTGTCCTGATAGGACTCGATCCGCAGCTTTTCACTGCGTGCGACCTCTTCGGCGAACAGCGCCTTGAGCTTCTCGACCATCTGGTTCATGGCCAATACCACGCGTTTCAACTCCGGTGTGCGCGGCAGTTTCGGCAGGCTGAGGAACTCGCGTTTGCTGATGGCTTCGGCCTGTTTGACCATGGTGTCGAGTGGACGAAATTGCCGGCGCAGCAACCAGCCTCCAAACACGGCACTGAGCAGGCCGCACACCAGCAACCAGATCAGGCTGCCGAGGGTGCTGTCCCAGAGTTTGGCCAGGGCAAACTGCGGATTGCTCAGCACTTCAACCCGTGCCGCCTGGACCCAGCCGCGCATGATCAGCGCTTCGCCACCGGGTGGGTGCAGGTTGACCAGGTTCACGAACCAGGCGGGAACGCCGTCGATTTGCCCCGGCGCACTGCGCTCGACCAGCACCTGCGCATCCTCAATGTTGATGATTCGAATACTGCTGAAGTAACCGCTGTCGAAAATCGAGCTGACCATCAATTCGATCATGGCCGGGTCATCGATTTGCGCCGTCAACGACAAACCCAACGCGGTGGCGGCGTCCTGGGCGTGGGAGCGCAACTGGCCGAGCATCTGGTCGCGAGAGCTTTCCAGGCTGACAAAAAAACTGCCGCTGAACGCCACCAGCAGGAACAGGCAGATGGCGAGAAACAACTGTTTACGCAGTGACATAAATCGCTCCTTGCTCAGGTGGCTAGCCGTCGCCCACGGCGAACCCTTCGGCCTGCATCTTTTTTAGTACGTCCTGCCAGCGCGACAGTTTTTTCGAGTCGCTGCTGCGTTTGCCGCCATTGGCTCCCGGCAAGTACAGGCCTTCTGCGTTGAAGGCGTACACCGGCAGCAAGTCTTTGCGTTGGGAGGCGGGACGGACCTCGCCGATCAAGTTGTCCAGCACCAGCGGATCAGCCGTGGGGCTGTTGTAGAAAGTCAGCACCATGTGCGCCTGGTTCTGGGTCAGGGCTTTCACGTAGGTGATGCGCAGTTTTTCGCTGGGAATTCCCAGGTAGCGCAGGCTGAAATATTTCGCCAGTGCGTAGTCCTCGCAATCAGCGGCACCCTTGATCAGGGATTCGACGGGCGTGGCCCAGTAATCGGTCTGATGCCAGATGCGGGTGTCGTCCAGAAAGCTCAGCTGCTGATTGAAGAAGCGATTGACCGCGTTCAGTTGCTCGCGCTCGGGGGCGTTGACTTCGCTTTGCAGCATCTGACTCCAGGCCTCGATCCTTCCCCGTCCCTGGCCAAGGGTGCCGTAGCGATTTTCGGCAGTTTGCAGAATCTGCGTAAAACTCCAGTTGGCCCCGACACTGCCCAGCCCGGCCAACAGAAAAGTGATCAGCAACAGCCATCCGCCGAGCCGAAGTCGGAGCGTTGACCATCCTGGACTACGCGGACTGCGGGACATGTCTGGCCGCTCGGGTGCAGATGCCTGAAGTCTAGGCGGTGTTTTCAGCCAGGCAGGACAGATCGTCGGCCTACAAAGCAAAAGATCGCAGCCTTCGGCAGCTCCTACAGGGTGTACGCCATCCAATGTAGGAGCTGCCGAAGGCTGCGATCTTTATCGGGTGCGCTTGAATATCAAGATTTGCGCAGGGTTTTCTGCCGGAGGATGTAAACCGTCACCAGCACCGCGCTGGTCAGCATGAACCCCCGCGCCCACGGCAGGGGCACCAGGTAGCAGGAAAGCAGGATGCTCGCCCACATCAGGCTGATGGCGTAGACCTTACCCTTGAGCGGGATGCCGTTGCCGCTCAGGTAATCGCGAACCCACGGCCCAAGCCGCGGATGTTCAACCAGCCAATGATAGAAACGCGGCGAACTGCGGGCGAAGCAGGCGGCCGCCAGCAGCAGGAAGGGCGTGGTGGGCAATACCGGCAGGAAAATCCCGATCACCCCCAGCGCTACGCTCAACCAGCCGATGGCCAACAGCACGTAACGCAACATCAGGGAGCGGTTGCCTATGGGGTTGTCCATAGGCAAAACCTTAGTGGTGACGAGGCTTGAGAATCGCCGGTTTTTCGTCTGGCGCTTGGCACAGCAGATACAACGCAGTCAGGGCTTCCGGGATCTGCACGATCATGTCGTCCATCAGGTTGGCGTCTTTGGCGATGTCTTCGAACTCAGGCTGTTCGTCGAACAGGCCCGAACCGACCATGATCGGCAGCAGCATTTCGCTGACTTCGTCTTCGGCGGTTTCGAACCAGGCTGCTTCGCGCAGGAACACGCCTTCCATGAAGCCGATACACCAGCCGCGCAGGTCGGAGTCATCCGGCTCTTCGCCCAGGTCCAGGTCGCAAGGCAGCTCGAACTCTTCATCGGACGCCAGTTGGCGTGCGATGTGAGCCTTGAGGGCCAGCAGGGTGGATTCAATTGCTTCACGCTCGGTGTCGTCGGCGTAATGCGGCTCTTCGGCGAAGAGGGCGTCGATCCATTCACGGTCGGGAACGGTTTCGGAACAGATCGACAGCGCAGTGAGGTAGCCGTGGGCGGCCACGTAGTCCAGCGCCTCGTCATGCAGCTCGTCGGCGTCGAGGAAGACTTGCAGGCGGGTTAGTTGCTCAGCGAAGGACATTAAAGGGCTACCTTGGGAATTAACAGATGCGGGAATTCTAGGCCTTCTTGAGCGCTTGGGCCAGCCGCGCGGCATTTTTGAGCCCTCACAAGAACAGGCAACCCTGCAATCTCTGTGGGAGTGAACCTGCTCGCGATAGCGGTGGGCCAGTCAACTCTGATTTTGAATGTAGCGCCGCTATCGCGAGCAGGCTCACTCCTACAGGGGTCTTCATGGCATTGGGTTCATGTGTCTTATCAGTGGTGCCCTGCGCAAGGGAGGGCTCGGGTATACTCGCGCGTTTTGTGATGCCCTGCTGGCGTCGCGGCTGAAATGTGAAGCGTCATGCAATGCGCACTTACGATTTGTCGGTGCAGCCTTCGTGGTTCTGAACCAGCCTTGCAGGGATGTTTTTGTGATTTTTGGAGTTTCTATGCTCGAACAGGCTCAACGCGTCCTCAAGGACATCTTCGGCTACGACAGTTTCCGTGGCCGTCAGGGTGCAATCATTGAGCGCGTGGCCAGTGGCGGCGACGCCCTGGTGCTGATGCCTACCGGTGGCGGCAAGTCCTTGTGTTTCCAGGTGCCGGCGCTATTGCGCGAAGGCCTGGCGGTGGTGGTGTCGCCGCTGATCGCCCTGATGGACGACCAGGTCGCCACCCTCGAAGAGCTGGGCGTCGCGGCGGCGGCATTGAACTCCACGCTCAGCGCCGAGCAGCAGCGCGATCTGGCGGCACGGATCAAGCGCGGTGAAGTGAAAATGCTTTATCTCGCGCCCGAGCGTCTGGTTCAGCCACGGATGCTGGCGTTCCTGCAAAGTCTTGAAATTTCCCTGTTCGCCATCGACGAAGCCCACTGCGTGTCCCAATGGGGCCACGACTTCCGCCGCGAATACCTGCAATTGGGCCAGTTGGCGGAATTGTTCCCCAACGTCCCGCGTATCGCCCTGACCGCGACCGCCGACAAGCGTACCCGGGAAGAAATCGTCGACCGCCTTCATCTTCAGGATGCCGAGCGTTTCCTGTCGAGTTTCGACCGCCCCAACATTTTCTATCGCATCGTGCCCAAAGAGCAGCCGCGCAAGCAGTTGCTGGCGTTCCTCGCCGAGCGGCGCAGCGATGCCGGCATCGTCTATTGCCTGTCGCGCAAGAAAGTCGACGAAGTGGCGGTGTTCCTCAGCGAGCAAGGCTTCCCGGCGCTGCCGTACCACGCCGGTCTGCCCAACGATACCCGGGCCCACCACCAGAAGCGTTTCCTCAACGAGGAAGGCCTGATCATGGTCGCCACCGTGGCGTTCGGCATGGGCATCGACAAGCCTAACGTGCGCTTTGTCGCTCACCTCGACTTGCCAAAATCCCTTGAGGCTTACTACCAGGAAACCGGTCGCGGCGGCCGAGACGGCCTGCCGGCAGACGCCTGGATGGCTTACGGCCTGCAAGATGTGGTGATGCTCAAGCAGATGTTGCAGAACTCCGAGGGCGATGAGCGCCACAAGCGTCTGGAGCAGCACAAGCTCGACGCCATGCTCTCGCTCTGCGAAGAAACCCGCTGCCGTCGCCAGACGCTGCTGGCCTACTTCGACGAAGACATGCCCGAGCCATGCGGCCATTGCGACAACTGCGTCGATGGCGTGCAGACCTGGGATGCCACCGAGCCGGCCCGTCAGGCGCTTTCGGCGATCTACCGCACCGGCCAGCGCTACGGCGTCGGGCATTTGGTCGATGTATTGCTGGGCAAGGACAACGAAAAGGTCCGCAACTTCGGCCATCAACATCTGTCGGTATTTGGTGTAGGCAAGGCGATGGGAGAGAGCGAATGGCGCTCCTTGTTCCGTCAGCTGGTTGCCCGCGGTCTGGCAGACATCGACCTCGAAGGCTACGGCGGCCTGCGCCTGAGTGACACCTGCCGACCGCTGCTCAAGGGCGAAGTGACTCTTGAGCTGCGCCGCGACCTCAAGCCGCAAACCACGGCCAAAAGCAGCAAGAGCCAGGCGAGCCAACTGGTTCGCGGCGAAGAACGCGAACAGTGGGAAGCCTTGCGCGCCCTGCGTCGCAAACTCGCCGAAGAGCATGGTGTGCCGCCGTACGTCATCTTCCCCGACTCGACACTACTGGAAATGCTCCGCAGCCAACCGACCTCGCTGTCGGAAATGGCCACGGTCAGCGGCGTTGGCGCGCGCAAGCTGGAGCGTTACGGCGAGGCCTTCCTCGAAGTCCTCGGCGGGCAAGTCGAGGCGCCGAAAGTGGTGGCCGACCTGCGCCACGAACTGATCACCCTGGCCCGCGCCGGCATGACACCGTTGCAGATCGCCGGTCAGCTGCAATGCTCGGAAAAGAACGTCTACACCCTGCTCGCCGAAGCGATTGGCAAGCAGCAGTTGTCGCTGGAGCAAGCGCTGGATCTGCCCGAAGAGTTGATGGGTGAAATCCAGGACGCGTTCCTCGACGGCGAGGGCGAATTACCGCCGGTGTCGGAGATTACCGCGCTGTTCGCCGGGAGAGTGCCGGAAGGCGTTTTGTACTGTGTTCGGGCGGCGCTGCAATCCGAATTCGAGATTTAGGTGATCTGCCACATAGATGTAACGATTCAGTACAGAGCAAGCCTTGCCTCTGGCCAAGGGTCATGCTTAGCTGACTAATAATTAGTTTTTCTTTATTTCAGTCTAATCATGAGTGTTTTATGCCGTTAACCGACCAACACCGCTTTGGCATGCAACTGGCCCAGATGTCGCGCGGCTGGCGTGCCGAACTGGACCGCCGTCTGGCTGGCCTGGGGCTGTCCCAGGCGCGCTGGCTGGTGCTGCTGCACCTGGCGCGTTTTGATGATGCCCCGACCCAACGTGAACTGGCGCAGAGCGTCGGCGTTGAAGGGCCGACCCTGGCTCGTCTGCTCGACAGCCTCGAAGGCCAGGGACTGGTGCAACGTCAATCGGTGCTGGAAGACCGCCGGGCGAAGAAAATCGTCCTCTGCGCTCCGGCGCGTCCCTTGATCGAACAAATTGAAACCATTGCCACCCAACTGCGCCATGAGTTGTTCGAAGGCGTCGATGAGGCGGATTTGAAGATCTGCATGCGTGTCCACGGGCACATTCTGGCCAACCTGGAAAAGTCTTGAGGCATAAACGCTCCCTGGACTTTTGAGATACCCCGTTGGGCAGACTATAAAGAACTACTTGGCAATATCGTGTTCGTACCGGATGTGCGAACGCGTACAAGATGGTTCTGGTTATCTAAGGGATGCTCATGCTCGAGAGTTGGCACGTGGCTTTACGGTGTTGCGCCAGGCTGCTTCTGGTCGGTGGTGCTGTCACTTACTCGGCATTGGCGCCCGCGTTGGGCTTGGGTGATATCACCCTGCATTCGGCGCTGAATCAGCCGTTGCGCGCTGACATCGCCCTGGAAGATGCCGCCGGTCTGGAGGAGGGCGAGCTCTCGGTCAGCCTGGCGACAGCGGAGGAGTTCAGCCGCGCCGGCATCGATCGGGTGTTCTTCCTCAATAATCTGAAATTCACCCCGATCCTGCGGGGCAACCGCAGCCTGATTCGGGTGAGCTCCAGCAAACCGGTCAATGAACCTTTCCTGAATTTCCTGGTGCAGCTCAATCAGCCCAACGGGCGTGTGCTGCGCGAGTACACGGTGCTAATCGATCCGCCGGGTTCGCCGGGGATTGTTCTCGTCACTGACGAACCGGTGACCGACGTTCAGCCCTCTGGATTCCCAACGGTTGAGCCGGCTGTTGCGAAGCCTCCTGCGGTGAAAAGCAAAAAGTCGCCACCCCCTCCTGCCGCAGCGCCTGTGAGTGATCCCGTTGCCGAACAACTGGCCGCCAGCGTGCTGCGAAACCAGCAGCTGCAAGCAACCATCGATGAATTGACTGCGAAACTCCAGGCCCAGGAGGAGCAGGTCGCCGGTCAGAAAAAGCAGATGACTGAACTGCAAACCCAATTGGCGGAAATCAAGACCGCAGCGGTGGAGCCGGTTGCACCCGCCGTTGTGGCTCCCGCGCCGGCCATTGTTGAAGAGCCTGAGGCTACCAACTGGGGGCTGATCGGCGGGTTGTTGGCGGTGGTGGCTCTGGTGTTGCTGGGGGTGTTCGTTCGGCGTCAACGACAACAGGGTCAGGCATTGCCCGATGCTTTAGCTGTTTTGCCGTCACGGCATGAACCGGTGCTCAATCGCACTGCAGAACCGGTTATCCAATCTTCCGAGTTGCAACCGGCAACTGAATCGGGTGAAGAGTCGCCTGCAGGCGATGTGCTTGAAGGGGTTGATATCTATCTGGCCTATGGCCGTTTTTCCGAAGCGGCCGGTTTGTTGCGAGAGGCGCTGATCAAGGAGCCGCACCGCACGGATCTGGCCGTTCAGCTGTTGGAAGTCTTGGGTAAACAGGGTGACGTGCCTGCCTATGAAGCACAGGAAAACATCCTGCGTGACGCCGGATACGACCTGCAAGAACTTCAGAGTATTCGCACCCGACACCCGAAATTGAGCAGTGCGGTAGCGTTGACCGTCGCAGCGCCGATCACTCTCTCCAAGGCTGCGATACCCGAAGCAGCGCCCAGGGATGAATTTCAGTTGAACCTGGATGACCTGTCGATGGATTCGAGTTGGGACTTGATCAGCCCTTTTGAGCACTCGCCGACCGCCTCGAAGCCATCGAGCGAATCCGCACCGGTCGAGCCGCCGTTTGTCTCAAACCTGCACGTCTTGCCCGAGGTGTTTGAAATGCCCGACGACTCGACGCTGGACGAGCCCGAACTTGAATGGGTCGCAGAGCCAGACTCTCAGTCTCTGGATGACACCTTTCTCAACGAGTTCAGCGATCCCGGCCAGTCGCTGGAACTGGAACCGCTGAACCTGGAACCGGCCGAGCCAAGCAGCGCCGACAAACTCGAACAAGCCCAGACCTGCATTGATGATGGCGATGTGGACAGCGCCATCGAACTGCTCAACGAGTTGCTCAAGGAAGGTAACGAGCCGCTGAAGCAGACCGCCCGGAACCTGCTCGCCGGGCTATCATAGCGGCGCCCTCTGGCTCAGGAGTTTCGCCGATCATGACTGCACGCAAACCGGAAATCATCATCACGTATTGCACGCAATGCCAGTGGCTGTTGCGTGCGGCTTGGCTGGCCCAGGAACTACTCAGCACCTTCGGTGACGACCTGGGCAAGGTGTCGCTGGTGCCCGGCACCGGTGGGGTGTTTCACATTTTCTGTGACGATGTGCAGATCTGGGAGCGCAAGGCTGATGGCGGTTTCCCGGAGGCCAAAGTGCTGAAGCAGCGGGTCCGCGATCAAATTGATCCGGACCGCGATCTGGGGCACAACGACCGCACTCAGTGAGAGGCGGCTTCTGCCGCAACGGTCTTCTTGCTTGAGCCGCCCGAGAGTCGGCTGGAGACCACGATCGCCACGATGATCAGCGCGCCACCGATCAGCATGCGCAGTGTCGGGTTTTCATCAAACAGCAGCCAGGCCACGGTGATACCGTAAATCGGCTCCATGGCGAACACCACTGCCGCGGTTCGCGCCTTGATCACTGCCAGGCTGGCGACAAACAGACTGTGAGCGACGCCGGTGCAGAACACCCCGAGCAGACCGATCCACAGCCAGTCGATGGCGCGCACTTCGCTCAACTGCGGTGCCGCCACCGGTAACAGGCACAACGCGACCACCACGTTCTGACACAGCGCAGCCTGCACCGCCGGGATTCGCCCAGAGCTGGCGCGGTTGGTCAGCGACAGCAGAGAGAACAGCAAACCTGAACCCACCGCCCACAGCAGACCCATTGTGGCGCCGCTGGCCAGATCGAAATCAGGGGTGACCAGCACCAGCCCGACACTGACCAGCACCACCAGCAGGATTTCGTTGGCGCGAATTCGCTCGCGGAAGATCAACCCTTCGAGGATCACGGTAAACGCCGGGAAGCTGGCGAAACCCAGGGTCGCGATTGCCACGCCTGCGACCTTCACAGCGATGAAAAAACTCACCCAGTGTCCGGCCAGCAGTAAGCCGCTGAGCAACAGTCGGCGCCAGTCCACAGCCTCGAGTTTCTGCCAGCGAGTCGTGCTGGCGAACCGCGCAAAAACGGCTAACGCCAGCACGGCGAACGCGGCACGCCCGAAGACGATGACGGCGGGGGAGGCGGCAGCCAGTTTGCCGAACACACCGGTCAAGCCGAACATCAGTGCGCCGATATGCAGGGCGCCAAGGGCGGTACGGGGAGTCATTGCAATCCTTAACAAAACGTATAAAACCAGGCCGGAGACAACGCCGTCCCCTGTAGCAGCCGGACGCAGGCTTCGCCAGCTGTTCCATTTAATCGTGCAATGCCCTGTTGTGTCTGTCGGCAAACTATTGCCTTTTGTCGCCAACCTCGCGCCGCAATTTGCCGGGTGAGGCACCGAACTCCCGCAGCACCGCCGCCGCGAAGGCGCTCTGCGAACTGTAACCGACCCGACTGGCAATCTCGCCGATCGGCAGCGCCGAATCCCGCAACAAGCCCACGGCCATGTGCAAACGTCGACTGCGGATGTAATCCATCGGCGTCTGCCCGCATTCAGCAACGAACCGTGCATGCAGCCGAGCGCTGGACAGACCGGCGATGCGCGCCAGATCGGCGACTTGAAGCGGGTAGGCTGCGTATTGATCGATGTGCGAATTCAGCGCCGCATAAGGCAGGCGCCGGCCACCGACGATCTCGGGTTTGGCATTGTTGAGGCTGGCCAGCAACAACACCGCGCCTTGTTGCGCGATCAGTGGATCGCTGACCTGACTGCCCGCCAACCAGCTGACCAATTGGCTTTGCCCGGCGTCCAGCGGCAGGCGACCGGCGTTGTCGAGCAAACGACGGCTGGCCTCGGCGTGTTCACCAAGAGACTGAGAAACCCATTGGTCGCTGGGCACATCCAGCACCAGGCAACGGCTGCCATTGGCACTACCGCAGGCGTGATGGAAACCGGACGGCACCACCACGAAACTCTGCTGGACTACCTGGCTGCCATGCCCGTCGACCTCGAAATCCAGCGCACCCGACAGCCCGAACACCAGTTGCGCGTGGTCGTGACTGTGGACGATCAGGTCATGCGTGTATTGGCGTAGCGTGAGGATCGGTCTCATCGCAGGTCTCCCGGGCAAGGCTGCCAGTCTACACCGAGGGCAAACGTGGGGCGCTGTCACAGGACTGACTCGCCACTGTCATGGGCAATTAACCCGACCGGCGCAAAGTTGCAAAAACTTTTCCAGAGGGTTGCCCATGACCAGCGCCGAGCTCGCCAAACCCAGTCGTAAGCAACGTGTGCGAACCTTGTGGATTTCCGACGTGCATCTGGGCACCCGGGATTGCCAGGCCGAACACCTGTCGCAGTTTCTCAAGGGCTACCACGCGGACAAGATCTACCTGGTCGGCGACATCATCGATGGCTGGAAGCTGCGCGGCGGCATGTACTGGCCGCAGGCGCACACGAATGTGATCCGCCGCCTGCTGACCATGAGCAAGCGCGGCACCGAGGTGATCTACGTCACCGGCAACCACGACGAATTTTTGCGCCGCTATTCGAAGCTGATTCTGGGCAATATCCAATTGGTGGATGAAGCGGTGCACGTGACCGCCGATGGCCGGCATCTGCTGGTGATCCACGGCGATCAGTTTGACGTGATCACCCGCTATCACCGCTGGTTGGCCTTTCTCGGTGACTCGGCCTACGAATTCACCCTGACCCTCAACCGCTGGCTCAACCATTGGCGCGCCCGTTATGGCTACGGTTACTGGTCGCTGTCGGCGTACCTCAAGCACAAGGTCAAAACCGCGGTCAGCTTCATCAGCGATTTCGAAGAAGCCATCGCTCACGAGTGCGTCAAACGCGAGTTGCACGGCGTGGTGTGCGGGCACATTCACCATGCCGAGATTCGCAAGGTCGGCGGAGTGGATTACCTCAATTGCGGGGATTGGGTGGAGTCGTGCACCGCGCTGATCGAGCATTGGGACGGATCGATCGAGTTGTATCGATTGGCGGATGCCCAGGCGCGGGAGGCGGAGTTGAAAGCCGTCAAGGTTGCAGAGCCCGCCTAAAAATCAGGGTGTCTGGTCTGGCCCTATCGCGAGCAAGCTCGCTCCCACATTTTTGATCGTGTTTTCCTGAAACAACTCGGTCACCTGTGGGAGTGAGCCTGCTCGCGAATGGACTGCGCAGCAGTCCCTAGCAGTTTTCAGGCTGGTGAATGTTCTTCCATCGCCGTCTTGTAAATTGAATGCTTGGGGTGTGCAAACAACCGTTCCATCATCGGTTCAAAGAAGCTCAGCGGCAGCGTGTCATACGCCGGATCAAACGCCGCGGCGTCATATTTGGCGCAAAACTCAATGGTCGCCTGGTACTGCGGATGCCCGCTGAATTGCTCGCGCAAATGCCGGTCCATCCCTAGATGATGAAAGAAGTAATACCCCTGGAAAATTCCGTGTTTCTCGACCATCCACAGGTTCTCGGCGCTGACGAACGGCTTGAGAATCGCCGCAGCGATGTCCGGGTGGTTGTAGGAACCCAAGGTGTCGCCGATGTCGTGAAGCAGCGCGCAGACTACGTATTCTTCATCGCGGCCATCACGCCAGGCACGGCTGGCGGTTTGCAGGGAATGGGTCAGACGATCCACCGGGAAGCCGCCAAAATCACCCTCCAGTAATTTCAGGTGCGCCACAATCCGTGTCGGCAATTGCCTCGCATAGGCACTGAAGTCTGCGGCGATGATCGCCCAGTCTTCCTGCGTGCCGTCCTGCATGTGGGTGAACCGGGCGTTGGCATTCATCGGCTGTCCTCCTGTGGTTCATTGCATCTAGAACGGCACGCGACCCAGAATCATGTCTCGGTACATGACGAAATCGCCGAGCAGGCTGTAAAACGGATGTTGAAAGGTCGCGGGACGGTTCTTCTCGAAGAAGAAATGCCCGGCCCAGGCGAAGCTGTAACCCGCCAGCGGAAGGGCCCATAACAGCAGCCAGGCGCCTTTGCCGATGGTCAGGGCCAAAACGAAAATAACCAGCGTCGTGCCGATAAAGTGCAATCGTCGGCAGGTACTGTTGCTGTGTTCGCTGAGGTAATACGGGTAGAACTCAGCGAAGCTGTTGAAACGTCTGATGTTTTCCACGACTGCGATCTCTGTGGTTATTGTTCTGACTGCAAGATGTTCTGCGGGTAGCTTATTTGAGTCTAGAGTGATCATTGGCATCAGCCAGTGACAATGGGCGCCACTTTAGTATCCTTCGGAAATTGGCCGTAGCATGCGGCTCATCATGTAAGTGGACGACATGAGCGAACGAACGACTTCTGCAAGCTGGGCGATGGGGATTGTCAAAGCACTGGAGATGGACGGCCTGGATTGCCGGGTACTGTTCAAGCAGCTGGGGCTCGACTACGCGGCGCTGGATGATCCGGACGCGCGCTTCCCGCAAGATTCCATGACACGCCTGTGGCAGCGCGCGGTTGAGCTGTCCGGCAACCCGGCGATTGGCCTGAACATGGGCAAGGTGGTGCGACCGGCCTCCTTTCATGTGGCGGGCTACGCCTTGATGTCCAGCCAGACCCTGGCCGAAGGCTTTCAACGGCTGGTGCGTTATCAGCGGATCATTGCGGAAAGTGCCGACCTGAGTTTTCGATTGTTGGAAGAAGGCTACGCGCTGATTCTGACGGTCCACGGCGACCATCTGCCACCGACCCGGCAGAGCGCCGAAGCGTCACTGGCCTGTGCCCTGGCGCTGTGCGGCTGGTTGACCGGGCGCACCCTGCAACCGCGCAAGGTGCTGGTGCAGGGCGATGAACCCGTCGATCTCGAACCCTATAAACAAGCCTTCCATGCGCCTTTGGTGTTCAACGCGCCTTATGACGCCTTGATCTTCGAACGTGCTGACATGGAGGCACCGCTGCCTACTGCCAATGAGGCGATGGCGCTGTTGCATGACCGGTTTGCCGGTGAGTACCTGGCGCGGTTTTCCGAGAGTCGCGTGACCCACAAGGCGCGACAGGTGCTGTGTCGTTTGCTGCCCCAGGGCGAACCCAAGCGCGACACCGTGGCGCAGACGCTGCACCTGTCGCAACGCACCTTGCAGCGACGTTTGCAGGAAGAGGGCACAAGTTTTCAGACGTTGCTGGACGACACCCGGCGTGAACTGGCCGAGCAATACCTGGCGCAGCCGACCATGACCCTGCTGGAAATTGCTTACCTGCTGGGGTTTGCCGATCCGAGCAACTTCTTCCGTGCCTTCCGACGCTGGTTCGATGCCACCCCCGGCGAGTACCGGACGCGGATGATGGGCGCGCCTGCGCCTGTCAGTGACGCCAGAACGCCGGAATACACAGAACAAACACCGTAATGATCTCGAGTCGGCCCAGCAGCATGCCGAACGAGAGAATCCACTTGGCGGCGTCCGGCAGGGTGGCAAAGTTGCCCGCCGGGCCAATCGTCTCGCCCAGTCCCGGACCGACGCCGGACACCGTGGCTGCCGCGCCGGTGAGAGCGGTCATCCAGTCCACGCCGAGCAGCGACAACAGCAGCGCGATCACGCAGATGGTGATGGCGAAGAAGAAAGAAAAGGTCAGAATCGAACGCACGATCTCTTCGTCGAGGCGGTGACCGTTGTACTTCTGCTTGATCACCGCGCGCGGGTGAATCAGCTGGTTAAGGTTGGCCTTGAGCAGGATGTACGCGACCTGGAAGCGGAAAATCTTGATCCCGCCGGCGGTCGAGCCCGAACAGCCGCCGACAAAACCCAGATAGAAGAACAGCATCAGCGAGAAGTTGCCCCAGAGGCTGTAGTCCCCCAGCGCAAATCCTGTGGTCGTTACCACCGAGGTCACGTTCAGCGCCACATGCCGCAGTGCCTCCAGCCAATGCAGCTGGGTAGTCCACCAATACCAGGTGCCGAGCACCAGCCAGGTCACCAGCAACATGCCGATCAGCCCCTGAACCTGTTCATCCTTGATCAGTGCTTTGCGGTTACCGCGCAAGGTCGCTACATACAGGGTGAACGGCAGAGCGCCGAGAATCATGATGACAATCGCAACCCAATGCACCGCAGGCTCCGGCCACTTGGCCAGAGACTGGTCGGACGTTGAGAAACCCCCGGTGGAAATCGCCGACATCGCGTGGTTGATCGCATCGAACGGGCTCATCCCGGCCCACCAGAACGCCAGGCTGCCGATAATGGTGATGCCGACGTAGGCCGCAACGATCAAACGCGCCACCATGTGCGAGCGGGGCATGACTTTTTCGGAACGGTCTGACGACTCGGTCTGAAACAGCCGCATGCCACCGATGCGCAGCAGCGGCAGAATCGCTACCGCCATGCCGATAAAGCCGATGCCGCCGAGCCAGTGCAGCAACGAGCGCCACATCAGGATGCCGGGGGACATGGTGTCCAGGCCGCTGAGCACTGTCGCCCCGGTGGCGGTAATGCCGGACATGCTTTCGAAGAACGAGTCGGTGTAGCTGATGTGCTGGGTCAGCAGGAACGGAAGCGCGGCGAAGATGCACACCACCAGCCAGCTGCTGACCGTCAGCAAATACATGTCTCGCGGGCGCAGGTGAATGTGTTCGGGACGGCCGGGGATGACCAGGGCCAAACCCGCGACGAAGGTAATCATGCTCGCCCAGAGGAACGACGGCAGGTCGCTGGTGCGGTCGAAAATCACCAGGGTGGCCATGGGCACGACCATGGCGATGGCCAGCGTGATCAGGAAGATGCCGATGATGAAACCAATAATCCGTAAGGTCGGCAACGCCATGAAGTCCGCTCGGGCTGAAATAGGGAAGGGCGCCATTCTACCTGCGGGGCAGGGCATGTAAACCGGCGCCGCCTGCGCAGTTGCAGGGCCTGCCATCAATTATTGCCTGTGCGGCGCAGGCAATAATTGATGGCAGGCCCTAGAATAGCCAAACATTTTTTTCAGGAGGTGGCCGATGCAGGCTCTCGACGCTTTGCTCAACCGTGTTTCCGTTCCACGACTGCTCGAACCGGCACCGACCGCAGACCAACGCGAAGTGCTGTTTGGCGCCGCGATGCGAGCACCAGACCATGGTCACTTGCAGCCTTGGCGCTTCCTGACAGTCGAAGGCGCGGCGCGCGAGCAAATGGGCGAGTTGCTGGCCGAAGCGGCGAAGCTGCAGGACAGTGAGGTGTCTGAGGCGGCGTTGGACAAGGCGCGTAACGGTCCACTGCGCGCCCCCCTGGTGGTTGTGGTGATCGCGCGGTTGCAGGATCACGTTAAATATCCGAAGTCCGAACAACTGCTGGCGGCGGGCTGTGCGGCTCACGGGATTTTGCTGGCGGCTTATGCGCAAGGGATTGGCGCGGTGTGGCGCACGGGTGAACTGGCGTATTCGGCACATGTGGCCAAGGGCTTGGGATTGGCGGAAGGGGAAGAGGTGATTGCGTTTCTTTACCTTGGCACGCCGCAGAAGGAACCGCGTGTGGCGGAGAAAGTCGACCTGGCTGAGTTTGTCAGCGCCTGGCCGGGGAAGTCCTGACCACACCGATCAAATAGATGCGAGCTTGATCGCGATAGCGGTGGGTCATTCAATATTGATGTTGAATGTAACACCGCCATCGCGAGCAAGCTCGCTCCCACAGGGTTCAGGGTTGGACTACGGCCCCCGGCACCAACGGCAATTCCAGGCTGGCGATAAACCCGCCATCGGGATGATTAGCCAGCACCAGACTCCCGCCATGACGCTCCGCCGCACGGCGCGCAATCGCCAATCCCAAACCATGTCCAGCCGCCGACTGCCCCGGCGCCCGATAGAACGGCTCACCCAACTGGCTCAAATGCGCAGCCTCTACGCCCGGTCCATGGTCACGCACACTGACCACAATCCGCTCACCCTGACGCACCGCCTGCATTTCAATCGATTGCCCCACCGGGTTGAACCGCTGAGCATTGCGCAGCAGGTTGTCGACGGCGCGCTCGATCATCGTCGGCCAGCCTTTCAGGTTCAGCTGCGGCTCGGCCTCAAGATGCACGTTCTGCTCCGGGGAACCCAATTGAGCATCCTTTTGCAGAGTGTTGAGCAGCGCATTGAGATCAACCTCTTCAGCGCTGGCGTTGTCGGCGTCGACCCGCGCCAGAACCAGAATTTCGCTGATCAGCGCTTCCAGTCGGTCGCACTCCCGAGTGAGGCGCGGCCAGAGTTTTTCCCGTTCTTCAGGGTTGGCCCGCTCGGCGAGTGCCAACGCAATGCGCAGCCGGGCAAGCGGTGAACGCAGCTCATGGGACACATCCCGCAGCAACTGCCGTTGGCTGCCGATCAAGCTTTGCAGACGCGCGCCCATCCGGTTGAAGTCGTTGGCCAGCACGCCGAACTCATCGCGCCGGTTGGCCAGTTTCACCAGGCTGTTTTGTTGATAGGTGGTTTGCCCCAGGTCATGCACCGCGCCGCGCAAGCGGTTGAGTGGCCGAGTAATGGACAGCGTCACGAACAGGCTGAACAAGGTCAGCACCACCAACGCGATACCCAGCGCACTCAATGGCCAGAGCAGGCTTTCGCGGTGCCAGGAATCAAGTTCCGGGTGCGGGATGCGATAAATCAGCAGGTAGGTGTCACCGGTTTTTTCGCTGGTGTACTCCGCCGTCAAGCGACGCCACGGCAGGCGCCGATCATCGTTGTTCTGTCGCGCTTCGAAGGCAGCCGCCCTGCGTGGGAACGTACCGCGCACCACCGGATCGCCGCTCTCGTTGAGCACTTGAACGTCGATGTGATACTGGCGCTTGCGCTGTTCCAGAATGTCCTGGGCCGCGTCTTCACCCTGTGATTCGTAGGTTTGCGTCCACTGCTCGGCCAGGGTATTGAGGCCGGGATGGCGACTGAGAATCCACGCGTCCTGATTGAGCATATGCCCCAGCAGAATGGAAAGCCCTGCAACCAGAGCGATGGCCAACCAGAAGCTGGCCAGAATACGCCAGAACAATGAGCGCACAGAAAATCCTCAAGCAAAGAAAGCCCAACGGCGATCAACCGTTGGGCTGTGACATGACGCTAGAACATTATTGCGCCTTTTGCGGCTGTTGCGCTTTCCAGGCCTTGAACTCGGCCCATTCGGCGCGACGCTCAGCCTGTTTTTTCTGGATCTCGTCGAATTGCTTCTGTTGATCCGGTTTCAGCAAGGCACGCACGTTGGCTTCAGCTTTCTTGTGGTTGGCCGCCATTTCATCTTTCATGGCCTTCTGGTCGGCTGGCGAGAGTTTTTCCAGATACTTGTCGACCACTTGCTTACGCTCGTGCATCTGCTCGCCCATGATTTTGCGGATCTGTTCACGCTGTTCGCGGCTCAGGTCCAGCTGGCTGTACGGGCCTTTGCCGTGCATGCCGTGCATCTGACCGCCATGGCGTGAGCCGTCCATCGGGCCACCCATCGGGCCGGCACCTTCAGGCATGGCCATGGCAACGGTCGGCAGGGCGGCAGCGAACATCAGAGCGATAAGAGTCTTGCGCATGGTGAATCTCCTTGTCTCGTTCCCGGTACGTTCCGGATGAGTACAGATTACGGAGATCAAGGTCAGCGGCGGTCAGCGGAGCGTAAAGCTTGGGTAAAGACGATTTTGTACCTTGCTGACAAATCCATGTCCCTGACGAACATGACCGGTGTAGCAGCTGTCGAGCCCCAGCGAGGCTGCTACGAAGGTTTGCGTCGGGTTTCAGAGGCTGTAGTAGTAACCGCGGCTGCGCAGGGCCACGATGCGTGGGCGGCCGTCGGGGTGCGGGCCGATCTTTTTGCGCAGGTTGCTGACGTGCATGTCCAGGCTGCGGTCGTACAGCGTCAGCTTGCGGCCGAGGGCGATTTGCGCCAGTTCCTGTTTGTCCAGCGGCTCGCCGGGTTGCTTGAGCAGGGCTTCGAGCAAACGGCTTTCGGAAACGGTGAGAGTGAATTCCTGTTCATCGATGCTGACCACGCCGCGCACCGGGCTGAAACACAGGTCGCCCAACTCGAGTTGACTGGAGACTGCTGCCGGATGACTGCGGCGCAGTACGGCGCGCAGGCGGGCCGTCAGTTCCCGTGGGTCGCACGGTTTGGCCAGGTAATCGTCGGCGCCGAGTTCCAGGCCGAGGATGCGGTCCAGCGGCTCGCCGCGAGCCGAGAGCATCAGCACCGGCAAATCCGGGTGATCGCTGCGCAATTGCTTGAGCAGCTCCAGGCCGCTGCCGTCCGGCAGCATCACGTCCAGTACCACGGCTGCCGGCGACGTTTCGGCCAGTGCGCGACGGGCGCTCTGGCCATCGTGGCAGGCGCGGACCTGGAAGCCTTCCTGGCTCAGCCAACTGCTCAGGAGCTCACACAGCTCCTGGTCATCATCAATTAATAACAGCTCGCTCATGACTCACTCAATTTAGCCATTGCCTACGTTTTCTGGTGGCACCACTGGCGAAGATACCGCAGAGCAGCGCCAATAGCGCTACTGCGGCGCCGATGACGAACCACTGTTGCTGATCGGTCAATAGACGCGGTAGCGGGCTGCTGGCCTGGACTTCCTTGAGTTGCAGCTTGAGGCGCTGATTCTCTTGGCGCAACCGGCTCAGCTGGGCGCTTTCGCGTTCTGCATCGGTATTTTGCAGTTGTTTGCTCAGTACTTCTCGTTGCTGCTCGCTTACCTTCAAGCGCTGTTGCAACTCGGTGATCTGGCTGCCGGCGCTCAGGGACAGCGGTGTGGAATTACCGCCCTCGGCGCTTTCTTCACCATGAGCAGGGGCCACAATCGACAACGTCACCAACATCAGACACAACGGACCTTTGCGCATCGCCACTCCTGATTCCAATACGAGTATTGGGCAGGTTGTCGGCCGGTAAACGAGAATAATGAGCGTTGAGCGCGCGATGAACCGATAAGGTTCATCGCGCTGGAGGGATATTACGGCAGGACTTGCTTGAACGGCTTGACCGAAACGTTGGCGTAGACACCTGCTGCGATGTACGGATCAGCGTCGGCCCAGGCTTGTGCGGCACTCAGGGAATCGAACTCTGCGACGATCAGGCTGCCGGTGAAACCCGCAGCGCCCGGATCATTGCTGTCGACCGCCGGGTGTGGACCGGCCAAAACGATGCGTCCTTCACCTTTGAGCACTTGCAGGCGCTCAAGGTGTGCAGGCCGTGCGGCCAGGCGGGCTTCCAGGGAGTTGGCGACGTCTGTGGCAATGATTGCGTAAAGCATGTCAGTCCTCGGTTTTTGGCGTTGTGGTATCGGCGTCGTGCAGGTGGCGGGACAAATAAATGCCCTGGGCGACCAGGAACAGCAGCGTCATGCCCAGGCTGCCGAAGACTTTGAAGTCAACCCAGTAGTCCTGAAAGGTGAACGCGACGAACAGGTTGGCGGCACCGCAAAACAGGAAAAACCCGATCCAGGCGATGTTCAGACGGGTCCAGACCGGCTCCGGCAGGGTCAGCGCGTGGCCCATGATGCGTTTGATCAGCAATTGCTCACCGATGAAGTGGCTGCCAATGAACGCCAGGGCGAACAGCCAGTTCACCACCGGGGCTTTCCATTTGAGGAAGGTTTCGCTGTGGAACGCCAGGGTCAGGCTGCCGAAGACCAGGCAGGCGATGAGGGTCAGCCACTGGCTCTTCTCGAGCTTGCGCTGCTTGATGAACAGCGTGCCGTAAACCACCAGGGAACTGATGATCAGCATGGCAGTGGCGCTGTAAATACCGCCTACAGTCAACTCATGACCGGCGATGTCGACGACCCGTGGATCGAGTTTGAAGACGATGAAGAACAGCAGAAGCGGGATGAAATCGATGAATTGTTTCACAGTGGCAGCCAGAAGCAGGATGTGGCGGCATAATAACAAACATATGGGCGCGCGATAGCGCCAGCTGATTTGAGGTAAAAAAGTCCTGTGAATGTTGATTTGCACTGCCATAGCACGGCCTCCGATGGTGCTCTCGCGCCTGCAGTACTGGTTGCGCGTGCGTTCGAGAAAGGCGTGCGAGTCCTGGCCTTGACCGATCATGACACCCTTGAGGGCCTCGACGAGGCTCGCAGTGCGGCGACCGCGCTGGGGATGCAATTGGTTAATGGCGTCGAATTGTCCTGCACCTGGGGCGGCGCGACCATTCACGTTTTGGGCTACGGATTTGATGTCAATGCCGCGCCATTGGTCGAGGCCATCGCTAAATTGCACGATGGCCGCTGGCTACGGTCCGAAGAAATAAGCCGAAAACTGGCATTGAAGGGCATGCCGGGCGCGCTCGAAGGGGCTCGGGCCATCCAGCAGGAACTGGGCGACAGCGGCAACGCGCCAGCCCGCCCGCATTTCGCCGACTGGATGGTGCGTGAAGGTTTCGTCAAGGATCGCGCTGAGGCGTTCCGCAAATGGCTGGGCGCCGGCAAGCTGGGGGACGTCAAGCAACACTGGCCGACCCTGGAAGACACCGTCGAAACCCTGCGCGCCGCCAAGGCCTGGGTCAGCCTGGCGCATCCGTGGCACTACGATTTCACTCGCAGCAAACGTCGCCGGCTGATTGCCGACTATATTCAAGCAGGGGGCCACGCTATCGAAGTGGTCAATGGCCATCAGCCCGCCGAGCAAGTGGGCAGCCTGGCGATTCTCGCCCGTGAGTTCGGTCTGCTGGTCAGCGCCGGCAGTGATTTTCATGGCCCTGGAGGCTGGTCCGAGATCGGTGAATACCGCCCGCTCCCGGAGGATCTGCCGCCACTGTGGTGTCGATTCAAACATGACCCAATTATTGCCGCCGTCTGAACAGGTAGAGAATGTGAGTCAATTTTTCCAGATTCATCCGGAAAACCCGCAAGCGCGCCTGATCAAACAGGCTGTCGAGATCATCCGCAGCGGCGGGGTGGTGATTTATCCCACAGACTCGTCCTACGCCATTGGTTGCCAGATCGGCGACAAGAATGCCGTGGAGCGCGTGCGCCGGTTGCGGGGCCTGGATGACAAACACAACTTCGCGCTGATTTGCAGCGACCTGTCGCAGTTGGGGGTGTTCGCCAAGATCGATACCGGCACGTTCCGCCTGCTCAAGGCGCACCTGCCAGGGCCGTACACCTTCATTCTCAACGCCACCCGCGAAGTCCCGCGGCTGTTGTTGCACCCGAAAAAACGCACCATCGGCCTGCGCGTGCCGAGTCATCCGATTGCCCTGGCGCTGCTGGAAGAACTCGGCGAACCGCTGATGAGCGTGACCCTGATCATGCCTGGTGACACCGACCCGATGACCGATCCTTACGAAATGCGTCAGTTGCTCGAGCATCAGGTCGACCTGATCATCGACGGCGGTTTCGGCGGGATCAAGGCGTCCACCGTGATCAATCTCGCCGACGGCGAGCCGGAAGTGATCCGCGTGGGTTGCGGCGACCCGACGCCGTTCATGGCCGAGGCATAGATGTCTGCAGTAGAACCCGTTGTCGACAGTCAGGCCGGAGCCCAGCAAGAGCTGCCCTTCGCGATGGTCTATGGCCAGGCGGTCATGGAAATGCCGCTGGACCTGTACATTCCGCCGGACGCGCTTGAGGTCTTCCTTGAAGCGTTCGAAGGTCCCCTGGACCTGCTGCTGTACCTGATCCGCAAACAGAACATCAACATCCTCGACATCCCGGTGGCGGAAATCACCCGTCAGTACATGGGCTATGTCGAGTTGATGCAGTCGGTGCGCCTGGAGTTGGCCGCCGAGTACCTGGTCATGGCCGCGATGCTGGCCGAGATCAAATCGCGGATGCTGCTGCCGCGTGCCGAAACGATCGAGGCCGAAGAAGACGACCCCCGCGCTGAACTGATCCGCCGCTTGCAAGAGTACGAACGCTTCAAGGCCGCAGCCGAAGGCATTGATGGCCTGAGCCGTGTGGGTCGTGACGTGGTAGTCCCCAAACTCGACGCCCCGGAAGCCCGGGCACGCAAGCTGTTGCCAGACGTGCGTCTTTCAGAGCTGTTGTTGTCCATGGCAGAAGTGTTGCGCCGTGGCGACATGTTCGAAAGTCACCAGGTCAGCCGCGAGGCGCTGTCCACGCGCGAACGCATGAGCGATGTGCTGGAGCGCCTCAAGGGCGGCGGTTTCGTGCCCTTTGCCGAACTGTTCACCGCTGAAGAAGGACGTCTGGGGGTGGTGGTAACCTTTATGGCGATTCTCGAACTGGTCAAGGAATCCTTGGTCGAGCTGGTGCAGAATGAGCCGTTCGCAGCGATCCACGTGCGGGCCCGAGCCGAATAACGAGTTGAATCATGAACCTGACTGAACCCCGCGAGCTGGCGCCATTGCTTGAAGCTTTTCTGTTGGCCTCGGGAAAACCGCAATCGCTTGAACGCCTGTTCGAACTCTTCGAAGAGGGCGAGCGGCCGGAGCCGCCGGTCTTCAAGAAAGCCCTGACGATTCTCGCCAAGTCCTGCGACGGTCGGGCCTTCGAGCTGAAGGAAGTCGCCTCCGGGTATCGCTTGCAGATCCGCGAAAAGTTCTCGCCGTGGGTAGGACGTTTGTGGGAAGAGCGGCCGCAGCGCTATTCCCGCGCCATGCTCGAAACCATTGCGCTGATCGCCTATCGCCAGCCGATCACCCGGGGCGAGATCGAAGACGTGCGGGGCGTCGCGGTCAACAGTCACATCGTCAAAACCTTGCTGGAGCGCGAGTGGATCCGCATCGTCGGCTACCGCGACGTGCCCGGTAAGCCGGCGATGTTTGCGACTACCAAGGCCTTTCTCGACCATTTCAACCTGAAGAACCTCGACGATTTGCCACCGCTGGCCGAATTGCGCGAGCTTGAGCCTGATCCGGTGCTCGACTTTGATGACGCACCAGTGCCTGCCGGGTTGCAGGAACTGGCGGATGCCAGCGCCGAGCCGGAAGAGCCGAAGGAAGAAACCAGTTTCCATACGCTGTTGCTGGAACTCGACACGATGGAGGAGGGGCTCAAGACTGACTTTGACGATTTGTTGCGCGATGGCGAGGTGACCAAGCCCGAAGAGGTTTTGGAGCTGCCGGAGCCCGAGCTTGAGCCTGAAATCGAAATTGAACTTCAGGTCGAGCCCGAAGCTACAGTCGAAGAAGAGCAGGAAGATGATGTGCTTGGCGTTGCCGAGGCGCGGGAAAAACTCCTGGCCGCTGTAGCCGCGCTCGAACAGTCGAAACCTGAGCCCGAGTTGACCGACGAAGAAGCCGAAGCCAAGGCTTTGGCAGAAGCAATCGAGGCCGAGCGTCGTCAGTTCGAAGATTGACTCGGATCCTGTGGGAGCGAGCCTGCTCGCGATGAGGGAGTGTCAGCCAACATCATTGCTGCCAGGCACACCGCTATCGCGAGCAGGCTCGCTCCCACATTGGATCTGTATTGAATTCGAAATTGGTGCCACCGGTCGGCGGAAATCCAGGTAAGTCACCCTTGATCAGCTAGTCTCTGATGCGCGAACGCTCCCATGAGCGTATGATTCGCGACCCTTCGGCGATCCCTTCGCCCTAGACCCTGCTTTCAACTCTTCAGGTCCCTCACTTCAGAGCTGCCTGAACAGACCACACCGGGAGGTGCCCAGATGAGTATCAAAGACCAGAAAGACGACCAGGAAATCGGCCCAGCAGGCGAAAAACTGCAGAAAGTCCTCGCCCGTATCGGCGTCGGCTCGCGCCGTGACGTAGAAGCCTGGATCAGTCACGGCCGCATCAAGGTCAATGGCAAAGACGCCACCCTCGGGCAGCGCGTCGACATGCATGACGCCATCACCATTGATGGCAAGGTGATCAAGCGCGAAGAAGCCGCCGAGTCGGTACGCCGCGTGATCATGTACAACAAGCCGGACGGCGAAATCTGCACCCGCCTTGATCCGGAAGGCCGTCCGACCGTTTTCGACAAGATGCCGCGCCCGAAAGAAGGTCGCTGGATCAACATCGGTCGTCTGGACATCAACACCACTGGCCTGCTGATGTTCACCACCGACGGTGAGCTGGCTAACCGCCTGATGCACCCTTCCTACGAAATGGACCGTGAATACGCGGTACGTGTGCGTGGCGAAGTCGATGACGAGATGATCGAGCGTCTGAAAGCAGGCGTCGTCCTCGAAGACGGCCCGGCCAAGTTCACCGACATCAAGCAAGCGCCGGGTGGCGAAGGTTTTAACCACTGGTACCACTGCGTGGTGATGGAAGGTCGCAACCGCGAAGTCCGTCGTCTGTGGGAATCCCAAGGCCTGGTGGTCAGCCGTCTGAAGCGCGTGCGTTTCGGTCCGGTGTTCCTCAACTCTGACCTGCCGATGGGCCGCTGGCGCGAAATGAGCCAGTACGAAGTCGACATTCTGAGTGCTGAAGTTGGCCTGACGCCTGTGGCCATGCCGCAGATGAACGCCAAGAGCAAAGACAAGCTCGACCGTATGCAGCGTAAATCGTCGCGTCCGATGGGCAAGACCGAGCGCGTGCGTTCGTTGCGTCCAGCGATCGGCAACCAGACAGCGGCTACTCCACGTGATACTCGTGAGCCGCATATCGAAGGCGAGCGTCCAGCCCGCAAGCCAGCAGCACCTCGTGCTGACGGTGAGCGCGGTCCACGCACGCCACGTCCGGCCAATGGTCGCACCGAGCGCGGCGAAGGCCGTGGTGCACCAAGCGGTGGTCGTAGCGATCGCGGTGCTCCAGCCGGTCGTGGTGAGTCTCGTGGTGAGTCGGGTCGCGGTACGCCGGTGGCAGACCGTCCTTCCGACACCAAGCGCCCGACCAAGGCTCCGGCGAAGAAGCGTCCAGGCATCGTTCTGGTCGACAAGGACGCGCCATCGGGCAAGCGCCGTGGTGCGCCAGCCGGTTCGGGCCAGCGTCCAGGCTTCGGTCGTCGCAAGCCTGAGTAATCGGTAAGCGCTACATGAAAAAACGCCAACCTTCGGGTTGGCGTTTTTTTTGGTCTGGCTGATCGTTCCCACGCTCTGCGTGGGAATGCCTCAAGGGACGCTCCGCGTTCCAATGGGACGCAGAGCGTCCCGGGCTGCATTCCCACGCAGAGCGTGGGAACGATCATTCAGAAGACAAACCGCCCATCAAACACCGGCTCATCATCCAGCGCCAACACGCCGCTGGAGAAGATCAGGTCCAGATGATGGCTACCCTTCGCGCCACCGCCCAATCCCAGGTGCAGCCCGCAATGACGCTCCTCAAACCCGGCATTGCGCGCATACAACGCTTTAACGCCTTCATTGGTGCCGATCCCCAACTCCTCGATGCGTCGATTGGATGGATTGGCCTCCAGGTACTTGTTGAAGTCATGTTCCAGCCCCGGCACCTCGGTGGCGATTTTGCTGATGGTCGAGTTCTCGATCCACAACTCTAGCGGCGACTCCAGCACCCCGTATTTGCGGGCAAAGGGAATCGTGCTGAGAAAAGTCCCCATGAACTTGACCCGGCCGTTAATGGCCTCGCTGTGCGTGGCAATTTCACCGGGCGCCAGATCGAAGTTGCCGACACCGTTGATGTCGGTCCACTTCTTGATACTGCTCAACGGTGTTTCGAACCACGAGCCGTGATCATCTTTGAAACTTAATGTGGTGGCATGGGACATGCGCTGGATCAAGTGGCTGTTCAACCCGGCAATGCGCTGCGGGGTGACACTGAACGTGTCGTAGAAGTAATCGCCGTAATCCTTGAATAGCAGCGACTTCTTCCAGTTCTCGGCCATGACGCCTTGCAGCGCGCGGACAAATTCCGGGCCGTCGGGGCGTGGGTTGGGCAGGGTAGAAGAGTCGTAGAAGAAAATGTACAGATCGCTGTCGGCAATCGCTTGGGCCAGCAATTCCGTGGGTTCCAGATCCAGTCGCAGTGCGCTGAAACTGAACCGTGGGCTGTCACCGACCTGTTCGGCGATGGCGCTCGTCAGTGCCTGGTAATCAGCCGTGTGGCCGAGCAAGACCTTCGCCGGGTTGATACCGGCAAGGGCTGGGTGATGTTCGAGGTAGTAAAGGAAATGCGAAATGGCGCGTTGCTTATCCATGTAGTCCTCCCTGACAAACCGAGAAAAAGTGGCAGGCACAACCGGCCGGATCGTGCCTGCCGGGATGTCTTACAGAGGCCACATTGCCGTGCCGAACGGAACAACCGCATCGGCTTGCATCATTTCAACGGCGGCGTCATGGGTCGGTGCTTCAAACCAATCGTCCAGTTGCAGTTCAGTTTCCAAGTCTTTTTCAAGTGCTTGCATTGTGAATCTCCTAGATGACTTTTCGGTAAGTGCTGCGGCGCGTTTTCAGTCATTGAATAACCCGCCCACTTGCTGATTGATGCGTCTCGGCAAGTCGCTGAAAACCTAGTTCAGAGGTTTTTAAATTGCAAAAAAATAATCAAATAATATTTGTTTGAACTTTTTATTCTATTTTTAATTAGACAATTTGTTATTAAAAAACAAAAAACTAACTCGACCTTTTCCTAAGGAAACGTCCTACCGTCAATTTGCAGTCAGTCTACAGCCAGATCTGATTCGGCAAATTTACGTTACGGCATGTAAAGAAATCCTGACGAAATCAAGCCTCAAAGCCTATGGTTTGACGCTTGCGCAAGGGATGTAAGGAAAACCTTCCGCCCAACAACCAATTAACCCTTGCGCAGGGCTCTGGCCCGCTTGTTTCAGGCGCGGTTGAAGGGTGAGATGCGCCCCATGCCTGTCGTGCAGGTGCATAACAAGAAGGAGGCGCAATGTACGCCGTGACTCATCTCCATCTCTCCCGTGGGGCGATTTTTCCGCCGCCCCCGTCGATGACCCGCAAAGGTCTGACTCTATTTTTGCAGCCGCCCGAGACCCTCGAGGCGGACACAGGCAATCCCGGCAAATGACACGCTGATCCAGTGGTGTCTGGCAGCAGGGGGTTACAGGTGTACAATGCGCCGCGTTTTAACTGTGACCTCCTGCGCATCTGCGCAAACCTCAAGGCTATCCGCCTTGTTCACTCCGCCGCGCCACAAGCGTGTCGGGTTCGATTTCGTCACAGATAAAAACAAACAGGTGACGCATGACCGTTGTAAAAACGCTGAACTCCTTTTGCCTTCGCTGGGGTTTGATCGGCGCTGCTTGAAATCGCAACCGAGCAGCAACGTCTAACGAACATCATCAAACCTTGCGTGAGACCCTTTTCATGAGTGGACAAAACTCGCATTCAGGCGAGCTGAAACGCGGCCTGAAAAATCGCCATATTCAACTGATCGCCCTCGGTGGCGCGATCGGTACCGGGCTGTTCCTCGGCTCGGCCGGCGTCCTGAAATCCGCTGGCCCGTCGATGATCCTCGGCTACGCCATCTGCGGCTTCATCGCCTTCATGATCATGCGCCAGCTCGGTGAAATGATCGTCGAAGAGCCTGTGGCCGGTTCCTTCAGCCACTTCGCCCATAAATACTGGGGCGGTTTCGCCGGCTTCCTGTCGGGCTGGAACTGCTGGATTCTGTACATTCTGGTGGGCATGTCGGAGCTGACCGCGGTCGGCAAATACATCCACTACTGGGCGCCACACATCCCGACCTGGGTCTCGGCAGCCGGCTTCTTCGTCCTGATCAACTTGATCAACCTGGCGAACGTCAAAGTCTTTGGTGAGGCCGAGTTCTGGTTCGCGATCATCAAGGTCGTGGCCATCGTCGGCATGATTGCGCTCGGCAGCTACCTGCTGGTCAGCGGCGACGGCGGCCCGCAAGCGTCGGTGACCAACCTTTGGGTCCACGGCGGCTTCTTCCCGAATGGTGTCAGCGGCCTGGTGATGGCCATGGCGATCATCATGTTCTCCTTCGGCGGCCTGGAAATGCTCGGTTTCACCGCAGCTGAAGCCGACAAGCCGAGAACCGTGATCCCGAAAGCCATCAACCAGGTGATCTACCGGATCCTGATTTTCTACATCGGTGCGCTGGTTATCCTGCTGTCGCTGACGCCATGGGACAGCCTGCTGGCGACCCTGAACGCGTCGGGTGATTCCTACAGCGGCAGCCCGTTCGTTCAAGTGTTCTCGATGCTCGGTAGCGACACCGCTGCGCACATCCTCAACTTCGTGGTCCTGACGGCGGCATTGTCGGTGTACAACAGCGGCACCTACTGCAACAGCCGCATGCTGCTGGGCATGGCCGAGCAGGGCGATGCGCCGAAAGCCTTGTCGAAGATCGACAAGCGTGGCGTGCCAGTGCGTTCGATCCTTGCGTCGGCGGCGGTGACATTGATTGCCGTATTGCTGAACTACCTGATCCCGCAAAACGCGCTGGAACTGTTGATGTCGCTGGTGGTTGCCACCCTGGTGATCAACTGGGCGATGATCAGCTTTTCGCACTTCAAGTTCCGCCAGCACATGAACAAGACCAAACAGACGCCGCTGTTCAAGGCCCTGTGGTATCCGTACGGCAACTACGTTTGCCTGGCGTTCGTGGTGTTCATCCTTGGCGTGATGCTGCTGATCCCGGGCATCCAGATCTCGGTGTATGCGATTCCGGTGTGGGTCGCGTTCATGTGGATCTGCTACGGCATCAAGAACAAGCGTCGTGACCGGCATGCGCTGCAGGCTGCGGGTTCCGCTGCCAAGTAAGTGCAAAACGCAGAAACAACAAACCCGGCCGTGTGCCGGGTTTGTTGTTTTCAGAGTTCTTACAAAACCCTTGTAGGAGTGAGCCTGCTCGCGATAGCGGTGTGTCAGTCAACATCTTGGTTGTCTGACGCACCGCTATCGCGAGCAGGCTCACTCCCACAGGGACCGCATTCTTTCAGTTCATTCGCGGTATCCTGAGCGCCCTGAATCCGGACGCTTTTCCATGCTGGTGATTTCCAACAACGTGCATCTGCCGGATGCCGAGATCGAGTTGACCGCCATCCGCGCCCAGGGCGCTGGCGGGCAGAACGTCAACAAAGTCTCCAGTGCCATGCACCTGCGTTTCGACATTCCGGCCTCGTCCTTGCCCGAGTTCTACAAGGAACGGCTGCTGGCGCTGCGCGACAGTCGCATCACCAGCGAAGGGGTGTTGATCATCAAGGCCCAGCAATACCGCACGCAGGAAGCCAATCGCGCGGATGCGCTGGAGCGGCTGACCGAGTTGATCCTCAGTGCCACCAAGGTCGAAAAGAAACGTCGTCCGACCAAACCGACCCTCGGTTCGAAGAAGCGTCGGCTGGAATCCAAGACCAAACGCGGCAGCATCAAGGCCGGGCGTGGCAAGGTTGATTTTTAGCGGGCTTGGCGCTCTTCCCGGTACTTTTCATTGAGATGTTTCGGCGCCTGCCGGTACAAGTAAACACTCAGTGCCAGACCGCTCAACGCGGCGAGTGCAGCGAACAGGAAGATCGAGGCAAAACCAAAGCCTGCCGCAATCGCACCGGCCAGTGGCCCGGTAATCCCCAGCGACAAATCGATGAACAGCGAATAAGCCCCGACTGCCGCGCCACGACTTGAGGCCGGCACCAGGTTGACTGCTTCCACGCCCAGTGCCGGAAACACCAGCGAGAAACCGAACCCGCTCAGTGCCGCACCGGCCAGTGCCCAATGAGCGTCCGGCGCCAGCCATAGCAGCAACAGCCCCAGTGTTTCCACCGACAGGCAGACAATCGCCACGCGAAAGCCGCCGAGGCGATTGATCAGATTGCCGAACAGCAGCCGCGCACCGATGAAACTGGCACCGAACACACTCAAGCACAGCACCGCGTTGTCCCAATGCTGCGTGGCGTAATACAACGTGATGAACGTCGCGATAGTGCCGAAACCGATGGAGCCCAGCGCCAGGCCGCAACCATGTGGCAGCACGCGCCCCAGCACATGCATGAACGGCAAACGCTCACCGACTACAATCGGCGCGGCGGTTTTCGGCCAGGCCAGCAGCAGACCGAGGACGGCCAGCAACACGATGCTCACGCCCATGCTCCACAAGCCCAGCTGATTCACCAGCAGCACGCCCAGCGGCGCGCCGACAGCCAGTGCGCCATAACTGGCGATGCCATTCCAGGAAATGACTTTGGCGGTGTTCGCCGCACCAACCCGGCCGATGCCCCAGCCGATCGAGCCGGAGCCCACCAGGCTTTCCGCGCTGCCGAGCACCAGACGGCCGATCAACAGGCTGATCAGGCTCAAGGTCGGCAGGCTCTGGGTCCAGGCCGAAATCAGCATGAACACGCCGCTCAAACCGCAGCCGGCGAGGCCGTACATCACGGCGAGTTTGCTGCCCTTGTTGTCGATGATTTTCCCGGCATACGGACGGCTGAGCAGGGTGGCCAGGTATTGCACGCTGATCACCAGGCCCGCGATGACCGCGCCGAAACCCAGATCGCTGTGGACGTAGCCCGGCAACACGGCCAGGGGAATGCCGATATTCAGATAGCCGATGAAGGTGAACAGGACGATGGAAACGACTTGCAGCGTGACCGCCAGGGGGCGCTGGTTTTCAGACATGGGTAAAGATCCACGGGAAAGCAGGATAGATAGGCTGCTTATGATAGCGGCGCAAGCGGCTGCGGGTCGTGGAAAAAGTAAAACTATTTGCCGGGCGGCGATGAATCAGGGTTTGGCGGGAGCGACCAGGTGCGTGGTGACCAGGGCGGCCAAGGCGTTTTCTTCGGTACCGAAGCGGGCCAGGAGGGCGGCTTGCTTTTCGGGGGACAGGCGATTCCAGATATCGATCATCTTTTCGGTGGTGCCGATCAGCACGCTGGCCTGGGTTTCGGAGAAATCATCGGACATGGTGTGGGGCTCAAGGGTTCAGGCGGTGTGGAAAGCGCATGTTAGCGCTTTCCACACGGTCTGGCATTGCAGGTGAATCAGTCTTCGCTGTCGGCCTTGCGGCGTTCAGTGGCTTCTTTTGGCTCGGGCTGTTGGGCACCGGCTTGTTGCGTGGGCGTCTGCTCAGTTTCGTGCAGGCTTGGGAAGGGGAGATTAGGGATCTCGTGCATATCGCGCTCCTCGCAAAGTCTGTTGATAGATCTGGTAGATCCGCGCTTTTAAAAAGCTTGGGGAGGATACAGCAGAAAAAATGACAAATAGACTTTTATATCTAATTGTTGCGACGGATGGGATTGTCTAGACAGGTCTGGAAGAGGGAGCGACACAAAGCAAATGTGGGAGCGAGCTTGCTCGCGATAGCGGTGGCACATCCAACATCAATGTGTCTGAAGAATCGCTATCGCGAGCAAGCTCGCTCCCACAGGGGACCTGCGGTGCTGGAGGGTTATTTGCAGACTTCGGCGATCGCCTCAGCCAGCAGATCCAGGCGCGTTGCATCAATCCCGGCCACGTTGGCCCGGCCTGAGTTGACCATGTAGACGCTGTGGTGATCGCGCAGTTGTTTGACCTGGTCCGGCGTCAAACCGGTGTAGGAAAACATCCCGCGTTGCACGCCGATGTGCGCAAAGCGCTCGCGCAAACCATGAGGTTCAAGCGCTTCAACCAAACCGCTGCGCAGTTGGGCGATACGCAAACGCATGGCTTCCACTTCGTCAGCCCAGAGGCTTTTCAGCTCCGGATCACCGAGGATGGTTGCTACTACGGCAGCGCCATGATCCGGCGGTGTCGACCACAGGTTGCGAGCGATGTTGGCCAGTTGGCTGCGGATGTCCACCAGCTTGTCAGCGGTTTTCGCGCAGACAATCAGCGCACCGGTGCGGTCGCGGTACAGGCCGAAGTTCTTCGAGCAGGAACTGGTGATCAGCACTTCCGGCAACGCGGCAGCGAACAACCGGGTTGACCATGCATCCTGTTCCAGGCCATCGCCGAAGCCCTGGTAGGCGAAGTCGATCAGTGGCACCAAATCGCGACTGCGCACCACGTCCAGCACCCGGCGCCAATCGTCATGGGACAGATCGAATCCGGTCGGGTTATGGCAGCAAGCGTGCAGCAGCACCACATCGCCCTTCGGCGCTTCGTTGAGTACCGCGAGCATCGCCTCGACGTCGAGGCGGTTATCGCTGCCGACGTACGGGTAATGACTGACCTTGACCCCGGCTGCCGCGAAGATGGTTTCGTGGATTGGCCAGGTCGGATTGCTCAGCCACACGCCACGGCCCGGAAGGCATTGGGCGATGAAGTCGGCACTCAGGCGCAGCGCGCCAGTGCCGCCCGGCGTTTGCGTTGCGCCGGCCCGTTGTTCGGCGATCAGCGGGGAATCGGCACCCAGCACCAATTCAACGATGGCCTTGCCGAACGCCGGTTCACCGTGACCACCGATGTAGGTTTTGGTGGTCTGCCGATCCACCAGGCGCTGCTCGGCGAGCTTCACGGCCTGGGGAATCGGTGTCAGGCCCTGGGCATCTTTATAGACGCCCACGCCGAGGTCGAATTTGCGCGGGTTGGGGTCCTGCGCATAGGCCTCCATCAGGCCGAGAATCGGGTCGCCGGGTACTCGACCTATGGCGTCGAAATGCATTATTTACGGCCCTCGGCGTCCTTGGCCACTTCGTCAGTGCGCGCGGCCATGATGAAGTCGTTGCGATGCAGACCTTTGATGGAGTGGCTCCACCAGGTCACGGTGACTTTGCCCCACTCGGTCAGCAGGCCTGGGTGGTGACCTTCGGCCTCGGAGATTTCACCGACGGCGTTGGTGAACGCCAGTGCGTGCTTGAAGTTCTTGAACAGGAAAACTTTTTCCAGCTGCATCACGCTGTCGCGCACTTCAATGTTCCAGTCAGGAATCTGCTTGATCAGTACCGGCAGTTCTTCGTCGCTGACCTGAGGGGCATCGGCGCGGCAGGCTTCGCAATGGGCTTGGTTCAATGTGGACATGATGGGTTCCTGAAATCGAATTATTGGAATTCGGCCGTCAATTCACCACGCTAAACCAAAGCGTCGGTTCCTGACAGGCTCACTTGATTCTAAAAGCTGCGGATCACGCAGCCTTTGGCGGAAATTTTGGTGTGTGCAAGCCCAGCTGCATGCCTTGCTTGACCATGCCCATGATGTCTTCGTGGGCGAGATCGAACAGGCGCTTGAGGTTCGGCAGGACAAAGTACAGCGGTTGCAGGATGTCGATGCGGTACGGCGTGCGCATGCATTCCAGCGGATCGAAGGCCTGATGCTCAGGTTCGTTCGACAGGCAGTAAACGGATTCTTTTGGAGAAGAAAGAATGCCGCCGCCGTAGATGCGCATGCCTTCTGAAGTGTCGACCAGACCGAACTCGATGGTCATCCAGTACAAACGCGCCAGGTACACGCGTTCTTCCTTGGTAGCCTGTAGGCCGAGTTTGCCGTAGGTGTGGGTGAATTCGGCGAACCAAGGGTTGGTCAGCAGCGGGCAGTGGCCAAAGATCTCGTGGAAAATGTCCGGCTCTTGCAGGTAATCCAGCTCTTCGCGGGTACGAATAAACGTCGCTACCGGGAACTGCTTGTTGGCGAGCAATTCGAAAAAGGTCTGGAAGGGGATCAGTGCGGGTACTCGGGCAACCTGCCACCCGGTGGTTTCACCGAGGACTTTGTTGATTTCACCGAGTTGCGGAATGCGGTCGTGGGGCAGACCGAGTTTTTCGATACCGTCCAGGTATTCCTGGCACGCACGACCCTCGATCACTTTCAGTTGGCGAGTAATCAGCGTGTTCCACACCGCGTGTTCTTCGGCGGGGTAGTCGATAAAACCTTGCGCATCGGGCTCGCGAGCCACGTATTGCGTCTGCTTCATGCTGCTCTCCTGCTAGGGGATTTCGTTCTTGTTATGTCCTGCTATGGACCTAGAAATACCTCAAGAAATGCAGTGTTGCAGCACGCGAGTCCCGTCGTGCGTAGGAAAATTCATCGATTTTCGTAAAGTTTTCGTTACGGATCAGTCGCTGTGGCGCAGGGATTGAGATTTCCGGGTTTAAAATGGTGTGCAGGTGTCACATAATCTTGACGACTAAGTTGGCGCCTGTGCAGAAAAATCCGTGCTCAGGCCCTCGATCACTCCTGTTTCGGGCCTTTATATGCGTATCAAAGTCCACTGCCAGAACCGCATCGGTATCCTGCGCGACATTCTCAACCTGCTGGTGGAGTACGGGATCAACGTCGCTCGCGGCGAGGTCGGCGGTGAGCATGGCAACGCGATCTACCTGCATTGCCCTAACCTGATCAACATTCAGTTCCAGGCGTTGCGTCCGAAATTCGAATCGATTGCCGGGGTCTTCGGCGTCAAGCGTGTAGGGCTGATGCCCAGCGAGCGTCGGCACATGGAACTCAATGCGTTGCTCGGCGCCTTGGAGTTTCCGGTGCTGTCGATCGACATGGGCGGTTCGATCGTCGCGGCCAACCGCGCGGCGGCGCAGTTGCTCGGCGTGCGGGTGGATGAGGTGCCAGGGATTCCGCTGTCGCGTTACGCCGAGGATTTCGACTTGCCGGAACTGGTGCGCGCCAACAAGTCGCGGATCAACGGCCTGCGGGTGAAGGTAAAGGGCGACGTGTTTCTCGCCGACATCGCGCCACTGCAATCGGAGCATGACGACAGCGAAGCCATGGCCGGCGCGGTGCTCACGCTACACCGCGCCGACCGGGTAGGGGAGCGCATCTATAACGTGCGCAAGCAGGAACTGCGCGGTTTCGACAGCATTTTCCAAAGCTCGAAGGTGATGGCTGCGGTGGTGCGCGAAGCCCGACGCATGGCGCCGCTGGATGCGCCGCTATTAATAGAAGGTGAAACCGGTACGGGAAAAGAGTTGTTGGCGCGAGCCTGCCACCTGGCGAGTCCGCGGGGCCAGTCACCGTTGATGGCGCTCAACTGCGCCGGCCTGCCGGAATCCATGGCTGAGACTGAGCTGTTCGGCTACGGCCCCGGCGCTTTCGAAGGGGCGCGGGCCGAAGGCAAACTCGGGCTGCTGGAACTGACGGCGGGCGGTACGCTGTTTCTCGATGGCGTCGGGGAAATGAGCCCGCGTTTACAGGTGAAATTGCTGCGTTTCCTGCAGGACGGTTGCTTCCGTCGTGTGGGCAGCGATGAAGAGGTTTATCTGGATGTGCGGGTGATCTGCGCGACGCAGGTCGACCTGTCCGAGTTATGCGCGCGCGGGGAGTTTCGCCAGGACTTGTATCACCGCTTGAACGTGCTTTCGCTGCACATCCCGCCACTGCGCGAATGCCTCGATGGTCTGACGCCGCTGGTGGAACACTTCCTCGATCAGGCCAGTCGGCAGATCGGTTGCCCGCTGCCGAAACTGGCGCCGGCGGCGATGGAGCGGCTCAGTCACTACCACTGGCCGGGCAATGTTCGGCAATTGGAGAACGTGTTGTTCCAGGCGGTTTCCTTGTGCGAGGGCGGGACGGTGAAGGCCGAACATATTCGCCTGCCGGACTACGGCGTGCGTCAGCCACTTGGCGATTTCTCGCTCGAGGGCGGGTTGGACGAGATTGTCGGGCGCTTCGAGAAAGCGGTGCTGGAGCGTTTGTATTCCGAGCACCCGAGCAGTCGGCAACTGGGCAAGCGGTTGGGGGTTTCGCATACGACCATTGCCAATAAGTTGCGTGAGTATGAAGTTGGTAAAGACAACACCTGAAGATCAAAAGATCGCAGCCTTCGGCAGCTCCTACATTTAGATCCCGATACCTGTAGGAGCTGGCGAAGTCTGCGATCTTTTGATCTGTTGCCGCGAAGCGGCATAACACCGCCGGTTTTTCGTCTTCGACACAATCCTCCAATCCCTCCTGAATCCCTCAAGTCCTTTGTTTGCCGGGCCCTGCGCCGCCAGAAAAAAGTTGGTCTGCAAATTGCTTATGGCTCAGCAGTACAGCAGTGGGCGGCAAACGTCCGGCATGCAGAGGAAAGAGTGTGGACAAGTACCTTTATGTGGCAATGACCGGCGCCAGCCAGAATGCACTGGCGCAGAAGGCTCATGCGAACAACCTGGCGAACATCTCCACCAACGGTTTCCAGAAAGACCTGGAGCAGGCGCGTTCGATGCCGGTGTTCGGTGACAGCTTTCCGGCGCGTGCGTTTGCCCTGTCCGAACGTCCGGCCACCGATTTCTCCCCTGGCGCATTGGTGGAAACCGGTCGCGACCTCGATGTCGCGGTGCAAGGCAATGGCTGGATCGCCGTGCAGAACCCTGACGGCGGCGAAAGCTACGTGCGCACCGGCAGCCTGAACGTCGACGCCCTGGGCGTACTGCGGGCCGGCAACGGTATGCCGGTGATGGGCAATGGCGGGCCGATTGCCGTGCCGCCCGAGCAGCAAATCGAAGTGGGCGAGGACGGCACCATCAGCATTCGTGCGATGGGCGAAGGTCCTCGCGTGATGGCGGAAGTCGACCGCATCAAGCTGGTTAATCCTGACTTCAAGAACATGACCAAAGGCCTGGACGGTTCGATCCACACCAAGGACGGCAAGCCGGCGCAAGCCGATGCCGACGTCAAACTGGTGTCCGGTTTCCTTGAGTCGAGCAACGTCAACGCCGTGGAAGAGATGACCTCGGTGCTGGCCTTGGCCAAGCAGTTCGAACTGCACATCAAGATGATGAACACCGCCAAAGAAGACGACCAGGCCATGGCTCGGGTCTTGCAGATCAGCTAATTATCAGAACGTCGCGCCGTAAAACAGGCGCACGAGGAGAATCGAATGCTTCCGGCTCTATGGGTTGCCAAAACAGGTCTGTCCGCCCAGGACACCAACCTGACGACCATTTCCAACAACCTGGCCAACGTGTCGACCACGGGTTTCAAACGTGACCGCGCCGAGTTCCAGGACTTGCTCTACCAGATCAAACGCCAGCCAGGCGCCCAGTCGACCCAGGACAGTGAACTGCCGTCGGGTCTGCAATTGGGTACCGGTGTGCGCATTGTCGGCACCCAGAAAAACTTCACCGCCGGCAGTCTGCAAACCACCGAGCAGCCGTTGGACATGGCCATCGACGGTCGTGGTTTCTTCCAGATTCTGCAGCCGGACGGCACGACTTCCTACACCCGTGACGGTACGTTCCACCTGGACTCCAACGGTCAGATCGTGAACTCCAGTGGCTTCGCCCTGGAACCGGCCATTGTCATCCCGAACGATGCCCAGACCTTCACGGTCGGTCGCGACGGCACCGTTTCCGTCACCGTTGCCGGCAACCCGGCCTCCCAGGTGATCGGCAACCTGCAAACCGCCGACTTCATCAACCCGGCCGGTCTGCAGGCTGTGGGCAACAACCTGTTCCTGGAAACCGCGGCCAGCGGCGCGCCGCAAGTCGGCACCCCGGGCCTGGCCGGTTTCGGCACCACGCTGCAGAACACCCTGGAAACCTCGAACGTCAGCACCGTTGAAGAGATGGTCAACATGATCACCACTCAGCGCGCTTACGAGATGAACTCCAAGGTGATTTCCACCGCCGACCAGATGCTCTCGTTCGTAACGCAGAATCTGTAATCAAGTCTATGAGGCGACCATGAGGTCGCCTGCAACACCGTGAGGTAGGGTCATGAATCGCTTCGTATCTGTTCTGGCACTGAGTGGGGCCGTCGTGCTCGCGGGCTGCGTTGCCCCGCCGCCCAAGCCCAATGACCCTTACTACGCCCCGGTGTTGCCGCGCACACCATTGCCGGCTGCCGCCAACAACGGCTCGATCTACCAGGCCGGTTTCGAACAGAACCTGTACAGCGACCGCAAGGCGTTCCGGGTCGGTGACATCATCACCATCACCCTGAACGAACGCACCCAGGCCAGCAAGAACGCCAATTCGCAAATGGCCAAGAACAGCAAGACCGACATCGGCCTGAGCTCGTTTTTCGGCGGCGGCCTGAGCACCAGTGATCCGGTGGGCAGCGGTAGCCTGAGTCTGGACGTTGGTTACGAAGGTGACCGCGCAACCAAGGGCGACAGCAAGTCCGGCCAGAGCAACAGCCTGACTGGTTCGATCACCGTGACCGTCGCTGATGTGTTGCCCAACGGCATCATCGCCGTGCGTGGCGAGAAGTGGCTGACCCTCAACACCGGTGATGAGCTGGTGCGGATTGCCGGGCTCGTTCGCGCCGATGACATCGCCACCGATAACACTGTGTCGTCGACCCGTGTCGCCGATGCGCGCATCACCTATTCGGGCACCGGTGCATTTGCCGATGCGAGTCAGCCAGGCTGGTTCGACCGTTTCTTCCTCAGCCCGCTGTTCCCTTTCTAGGTGGCCACGTTGAATCTTAAACACCTCATGGTGGCCGCCCTGATGCTGTCCGCAGCGTTCAACGCTCAAGCCGAGCGGCTGAAGGACATCGCCAGTATTTCCGGCGTTCGTTCCAACCAATTGATCGGCTACGGCCTGGTGGTAGGACTTAACGGTACCGGCGACCAGACGACGCAAACCCCGTTCACCCTGCAGACCTTCAACAACATGCTCTCGCAGTTCGGCATCAAGGTGCCGCCGGGTTCGGGCAACGTGCAGTTGAAGAACGTCGCGGCGGTGTCGATCAGTGCTGATTTGCCGGCGTTCGCCAAGCCGGGTCAACAGGTCGACATTACCGTATCGTCCATCGGTAACTCCAAGAGCCTGCGCGGCGGCACCTTGCTGCTGACGCCGCTCAAGGGGATCGACGGCAACGTCTATGCGATCGCCCAGGGCAACCTGGTGGTCGGCGGTTTTGATGCTGAAGGTCGTGACGGTTCGAAGATCACTGTCAACGTTCCGTCGGCCGGTCGTATCCCGGGCGGTGCATCGGTTGAGCGTTCGGTGCCGAGCGGTTTCAACCAGGGCAACAGCTTGACGCTGAACCTCAATCGTTCGGACTTCACCACGGCCAAGCGCATCGTCGACAAGATCAACAATATGCTCGGCCCTGGCGTTGCCCAGGCCATCGACGGCGGTTCGATTCGCGTCAGTGCGCCACTCGATCCGAGTCAGCGCGTCGACTATTTGTCGATCATCGAGAACCTTGAAGTCGACCCGGGTCAGGCGGTGGCGAAAGTCATCATCAACTCGCGGACCGGCACCATCGTGATCGGCCAGAACGTCAAGGTTTCCCCGGCCGCCGTGACCCACGGCAGCCTGACCGTGACCATCACCGAAGACCCGATCGTCAGCCAGCCCGGTCCTCTGTCCAATGGGCAGACGGCGGTCGTGCCGCGCTCGCGGGTCAACGCCCAGCAGGAAGCCAAGCCGATGTTCAAGTTCGGTCCGGGAACCACCCTCGACGAAATCGTGCGTGCGGTGAACCAGGTCGGCGCGGCGCCGGGTGACTTGATGGCCATCCTCGAAGCACTGAAACAGGCCGGCGCGTTGCAAGCCGACCTGATCGTGATCTGAGGACGGCGACCATGGATATGCGCAAGGGCGGATTGGGGGTCAGCAGCAACGATTCGGGTTCCTATTCGGACCTGAATCGCTTGAACCAGCTCAAGGTCGGCGACAAGGACAGTGACGCGAACATGCGCAAGGTTGCGCAGGAATTCGAGTCGTTGTTCCTCGGTGAAATGCTCAAGTCCATGCGCTCGGCCACCGACGCGCTGGGCCAGGACAATCCGCTCAACACGCCGGCAGCCAAGCAGTACCAGGAAATGTACGACCAGCAGTTGGCCGTTTCCATGTCCCGCGAGGGAGGTGGTATTGGTCTGGCTGACGTGCTGATGCGTCAGATGTCGAAGAACAAACCGCTGGCTCCGGGCGAGGCCGCTGCCGCGTCAGCCGCCAAGCAAGCTGCCGCGAAAGCCGCCGTGGAAACCCCGATTGCCGCGGGTACGGTCGGCACCAACGGGCCGCTGTCGCGCCTCAATGGCGAGCGTCCGCTGTGGGCTTCGCGCTCGGTGAAGTCGCCAGCCAACGCGGGCGAGGGCGCTCATCGCAATGACATGGCGCTGATCAATCAGCGGCGCCTGGCGCTGCCGCCGAAACTGGCCGACCGCTTGCTCGCAGGGCTGGTGCCGTCGGCATCGACCACTGCCGCGACCACCGCGACGGCGCAGAACAATATCCAGATGCCGCAGAGCACCAAGACCGGTGCCGGTCCCCTATACAACGGCGATTGGCTGGCTTCGCAAACGGATGCGACATCCAGCGGGCGTCTGCAGGTTTATGGCCGTGCCATGGCGCAAATACCGCTGGCACCGGCGAAGAAAGCGTTCAGTTCCGCCGACGAATTCGTCAACACCATGCTGCCGATGGCCAAAGAGGCCGCCGAACGCATTGGTGTTGATCCCCGTTACCTGGTGGCGCAGGCCGCCCTGGAAACCGGTTGGGGTAAATCGGTCATGCGCGCCCAGGATGGCAGCAGCAGCCACAACCTGTTCGGCATCAAGGCCGGCAGCAGTTGGAAGGGCGAATCGGCGCGGGCAATTACCAGCGAATTCAGGAATGGCGAGATGGTCAAGGAGACGGCGCAGTTCCGTTCCTATGACTCTTACAAGGACAGCTTTCATGACCTTGTGACGCTGCTGCAAACCAACAATCGCTATCAAGATGTTGTGAAGTCGGCCGATAACGCAGAACAGTTTGTGCGCGAGTTGCAAAAGGCCGGTTATGCAACCGACCCGAACTACGCAAGCAAGATTTCGCAGATAGCCAAGCAGATGACGAGTTACCAGAACTACGCTGCGGCGGGCGCTACCACCACGCCTCTATAGGCATAAGCTATAAGGTCTGAACCATGAGTTTGCTCAATATCGGGATGTCAGGGCTGGCTGCTGGCCATTCCTCATTGCTGACTACCGGCAATAACATCGCCAACGTCGATACCGCGGGTTACTCGCGTCAGCAGACCGTGCAGGGCACCAAAGCCTCGCAGCAGTTCGGCAATGTCTACATCGGTACCGGCACGACCCTGGCCGATGTTCGTCGGGTGTACAACAGTTACCTCGATGCTCAGTTGCAGACCACTACTTCACTCAATAGCGATGCGCAAGCGTATCTGGGGCAAGCCACGCAAGTAGACAAGCTGTTGTCCGACAGCGGCACCGGTATTACCAAAACGCTGCAATCGTTCTTCTCGTCGTTGCAAACGCTGTCCGCCAACTCCAATGACAGCGCTGCACGTCAAGCGTTGTTGACCAATGCACAAGGGTTGAGCAGTCGCTTCAATGCCATCTCCCAGCAATTGAATCAGCAAGGCACGTACATCAACGATCAGCTGGGCTCAATGGCTGATCAGGTCAATAAGCTGGCGGCGACTGTTGCGGCCTACAACAAGAAAATCAGCGAGGTCGGTAGTTCGGGCGGTATGCCCAACGACCTGCTGGACCAGCGCAACGAGACCGTTCGCCAGCTCTCAGAGCTGGTGGGCACACAGGTCACCGAAACCAACGGCAGGCTGGATATTTATCTGGGCAGTGGTCAGCCGCTGGTCATCGGTGATACGGCCAATACGTTGCGCGTGGAGGCTGACAAGAATGACCCTACCCGGTCCTCGATCATCATGGATCGCGGCAGTTCGACGATTGATATCACTTCCCGGGTCAGCGGCGGCGAGATGGGCGGCCTGTTGCGTTACCGCGATGACGTGCTGACGCCAGCCGTCAACGGCCTGGGTCGCATCGCCATGGTGGTGGCCGATCAGGTCAACAAACAGTTGGGGCAGGGGCTGGATCAGAACGGCAATTTCGGCTCGGCGTTGTTTAACGACATCAATAGCCTAAAGGCCATCAGCCAGCGCAGTATCGCCAATGGCAACAACAACCCGGCGTCCGGCAACCTCAACGTCACCATCAAAGACACCAGCAAGTTGGCGGCCAGCGATTACCAGGTGACCTTCACCAGCGCCACGGGCTATAGCGTGCGTCGTCTGTCGGACAACTCCGACATGGGCAGCTTCACGCTGGGCGCTACCCCGGCACCGGTCATTGACGGCTTCAGCCTGAGCCTCAACGCTGGCCCGGTGAACGCTGGCGATACCTTCAAAATTACCCCGACACGCAGTTCCGCGGCGGACATGGCCACTGTCATGACTGACGCCAAGACCTTGGCCACAGCCGCTCCGCTGACATCCACCAAGGCCTCGGGCAATGACGGCACCGGTGCTGTCAGCCAGCCAACGTTGAGTACTGCACTGGATATCTACGATCCGGTGCAGCGCCTGGAAGTACAGACGGCGGTCAAGGCGGCGATGCCGGTTCGCCTGCTCATGACCAGCAGCACCGCTTATGAGGTGTTCGACGCCAAAGGCACCAGCATCGGGACCGGCAGCATCGTGCCTGGTCAGAACAACGATCTGAGTATTTCGGTGCCTTACACGGACGCCGGGGGCGCTGCGAAAACCTTCAAGGTCGCAATGACCGTCAGCGGCAGCCCTGCCAAGGACGACAGTTTCAATATCTCGATGACGGCGCCCGGCAGTACTGACAACCGCAACGCCCAGGCGCTGCTCGGTCTGCAGACCAAGGCCACGGTCGGCGCCAACGCCACCAGCCCGGGCGTGAGTTTCACCGATGCCTACGGTGGTCTGGTCTCGTCAGTCGGCTCCATGACCAAACAGGGGCAAATGGATGCCACTGCCACTGGAGCCATCCTGACCCAGGCCCGGGATTCTCGCGATTCGCTGTCGGGTGTCGACCTCGATGAAGAGACCGGTAACCTGATCAAATACCAGCAGTACTATTCGGCCTCTTCGCAGATCATCAAGACTGCGCAGGAAATCTTCAGCACTCTGATCAATGCCCTTTAAGGAGCCGTAGAACATGCGTATTTCTACTGCACAGTATTATGCGACGACGGCTGCCAACTATCAGCGCAACTTCAATAACCTGCTGAAGTCGGCCGAGCAGGCCAGTAGTGGTGTGAAGCTTGAGACAGCGGCGGATGATCCGGTCGGTGCGGCCCGCTTGCTGCAACTCGATCAGCAAAAAGCCATGCTGGGTCAGTACACCACCAACATCAGCGCCTTGAACACCGCTCAGGCGCAGGAAGAAAGCGTGCTGGACAGCATCAACAACTTGCTGCAAAAAGTCAGCGAGTTGGCGGTACGTGCCGGTGGTGGCTCGTTGAACGACGACGACCGTAAATCCATTGCGGCAGAACTCGGTCAGGCTGAAGAACAACTGCTGAGCCTGATGAACAGCAAGGATGCCAACGGCAAGTACATCTTTTCCGGCGCCAGCAACAATACTCAGCCTTTTACACGCAACAGCGACAGTACCTACAGCTATCAGGGTGATCAGACGCAGCTGCAATTGAAGATCGGTGACTCGATGTCGCTGGGTCTTAACGATACCGGTTGGGATGTGTTCCAGCAGGCGATCAATGCCGCCCGAAGTTCGACCACCATGACCGCGCCGGCCGTCAATGACGGGCGTGTAGCCTTGTCGCCAGGCCTGGTGAGTTCCGGCCCGGCTTTTGATGCAGGTTTTCGCAGTGGTCAGCCTTATACGATGTCGTTTACCAGCAGCACCCAGTTCGTGATCACCGATGCCCTGGGCAATGACGTGACTGCCGAGGCGACGGGGGGCGGCAAGTTCGACCCGGGCGAGAAGGGCGGCTCCGACGTCAACTTCCGTGGCGTCACCTTCAAGCTGGATATCACTTTCCAGGCAGGCGACACCCCGGCCGATAGCGCCAGTGCCGATGCCGTTATCGCCGGTCATAGCTTCCAGTTGACGGCCAAGCCGGACAGCTTCGTTGCCAATCGTGCGCCGGGTAATGCTTCGACGGCCGTCATGACGCAGTCTTCGGTGACCAACGCTGCCGATTACAAGAGCTTTTTCCCTGAAGGCGGCGCGGTCATGAAGATGACCGGCCCGGGCACCTTCGATCTGTACGCGCGCCCGTTGACCAGCAGCAGCACGCCGGTTACCTCCGGAACGGTGACAGCTGGCGTGGCAACAGCGGCCGGTGTGAGCTTCACCTTCGGTGGCGGTCCATTGGCGGCGGGTGATCAGTTCGACATCGCGGTCAATACACACCAGACCCAGAACGTGCTGGATACCATCAGTCAGCTGCGTCAGGCGCTTGACTCGCCGACCCAGGGCAACCCGACCGCGCAGCGCTTTCTGGAAGACACAGTGGCTTCGGCCATTGCCAACCTGGGTAACGCCAAGAACCAGGTCGATCTGGCCCGTGGCGCTATCGGTGCACGGGGTAACGTGATGGATATGCAGGCCGAACAAAACCAGAGCACTAGCCTGATCAACGATTCAACGCAGAACGGAATCAAGAACACCGATCCAGCTGAAGTGCTGACTCGCCTGACCTTGCAGCAAACCATGCTGCAGGCGGCCCAATTGGCGTTCTCGAAGATTTCCCAGTTGGGCCTGTTCAACAAGCTTTGAGTCGGTCTTGACGGCTCGCGGCCAGTCCCTGTCATCAGGGGCTGGCTTTTTTTTGCGTTTTTTTTGAGAAGATCGAGGCAGGTCCGCACTGAGCTGGGGTCACAAAATGAAATAAAGCACTGATCTCTGAGTGACCCGCCAGTCAAAACGCGCATCTTCACTGTATCCTGTCTGCGGGCGGTGAAGGTGGGGGCCTGCTCAAGGTGATCCTTGAGTCCCGACGTTGCCTCCTCTGGGGGCAAGCCCTGACTGTAGACGCCCTCGATTCAGCGAGCGGCGATATTCAGCTGTTTATTATTGGGAAGCCATAATGATTGGCATAAAAAACATAGCGAGTTACGTGCCGGCAGCCGGGGTTGACAACTACGCCCAGGGTGCAAAGTTCGACAAGGACGAAACCTTCATTCTTGGCAAGATCGGCTCGGCGTTTTTGCCGCGCAAGGGTGCCGATCAGGAAACTTCGGATCTGTGCGTCGAAGCAGTCAATGCCCTGTTCGCCGCCAGTCCCGAACTCAAACGTGAATCCATCGATTGCTTGATCGTCGTCACCCAGAACGGTGACGAAGAAGGTTTGCCGCATACCGCTGCAATCGTTCAGGACAAACTGGGTCTGCCAACCCATGTCGCCGCTTTTGATATCTCTCTGGGCTGTTCTGGTTACGTTTACGGCATCTATGCCCTCAAGGGGTTCATGGAAGCGACGGGGCTGAAAAATGGCCTGCTGGTAACCGCTGATCCGTACTCGAAGATTGTCGACCCGGAAGACCGCAACACCACCATGCTGTTCGGCGATGCCGCCACCGCGACCTGGATGGGCGAAAACGCTGTCTGGCAGCTGGGCAAATCGAAGTTCGGCACTGACGGTTCCGGCGCGCCGCACCTTAAGGTCAGCGACGGTGTGTTCTTCATGAACGGCCGTCAGGTCTTCAACTTTGCCTTGCTCAAAGTCCCGGCGCATTTGCATGAGCTGTTGGCGGAGTCCAATTTGCAGGCTGGCGATATCGATGCCTTCTGCATTCACCAGGGCAGCGCGGCGATTGTCGATGCCGTTGCGCGCCGTTTTGAAGAGGGCGAGCCGGAGAAGTTCATCAAGGACATGCTGGAAACCGGCAACACCGTGTCGTCGAGCATTCCGCTGCTATTGCAGAACCATGTGTTCGATTCGAAGTGGACGCGTGTGGCCATCAGCGGTTTTGGTGTGGGTCTGTCGTGGGGTTCGGCGATTCTCTTTCGCGGCTGACGGGATACACCTTGTAGCTGACATAAAAACGCCCGGAGGCGAAAGTCTCCGGGCGTTTTGCGTTTTACTGGCGCCGAATTTCCGGCTCTAAAGCCTTGAAATTAAAGGGCTGGCAAGCTGCCACTAAAAATTTGCAAAAAACCCCTCAAGCAAAGCCTCTTCACGACGATAACTATTACGTAGGTTCTCTAGGCCACACCCGGCGGATGCCAGGGCCGGAAGCCGCAGTATCCATCCAACGAGGATTTCGTCATGGCTTTAACCGTAAACACCAACCTTGCTTCGCTGAACGTTCAGAAGAACCTGAGCAACGCTTCCAACGCTCTGCAGAACTCGATGCAACGCCTGTCTTCCGGCCTGCGTATCAACAGTGCAAAAGACGACGCAGCTGGCCTGCAGATCTCCAACCGTCTGACCAGCCAGATCAACGGCCTGGGCACTGCCATCAAGAACGCCGGTGACGGTATTTCCATCGCGCAAACAGCTGAAGGCGCGATGCAGGAATCCACCAACATTCTGCAAAAAATGCGTACCCTGGCCCTGGCTTCCGCGAACGGCTCGCCAAGCGCTGACGACCGTAAGTCGAACAACGCTGAATACGCAGCTCTGACCTCCGAGCTGACCCGTATCGCTACCACCACTACTTTCGGTGGTCGTAACCTGCTGGACGGTTCGTTCGGTACTACTTCTTTCCAAGTTGGCGCCAACGCTAACCAGACCATCAACATGACTCTGGGTGACGTATCGGCTAACAACATCGGCTCTCAGCAACTCAAGAGCACCGCTATTGTCCCGGCTGCTGGCTTTACTGCAGATACGCTCACTGTTACCGGTGGCGGTCAAAGCAAGCCTGTGGCTATCCTGACCACTGACTCCGCTGGCTCTATTGCTTCCAAGCTGAACGGCGCAGTCGGCGGCTTGGCTGCCACTGCGAGCACTGAAGCTGAGTTCACTATCGACGCTGCTGTGACCAAGCCTGGCGCTCCTGCCAACTTCACAATGGACATAGGTTCTGCGTCGGTTAAATTTGTCGGCGTGACCAGCACTGCTGACTTGGCAGAACAGTTGAAGTCCAACGCTGCCAAGTTGGGTATCAGCGTCAACTATGATTCCAAGCTGGGTAGCCTGTCGATCAAATCCGACGCGGGCGAAAACATCAAGTTCACTGGCACTGGTGGCTCTGTTGCCGGTATCAAGATCAACACCAAGGGTGCTGATGGTGCGTACGTTCCTGCCAACGCTACTGTGCTTGCTGACAACATTGTTGCAGTGGGTGCGATCTCGCTCAACTCCAGCAGCGGCTACTCGATCAGCGGTACTGGTACTCAGTTGTTCGGTGCGGCTGCTGTCAGCTCTACCAAGACCAACGTTTCCAACACCAATGTGTCCACCGCAGCCAGTGCTCAGGACGCTGTTGACGTGATCTCCCAAGCGATCGCCAACATCGACTCCCAGCGTGCTGACCTCGGTGCGGTACAAAACCGTTTCGACAGCACCGTGGCCAACCTGCGCAGCATCTCGGACAACTCCACGGCTGCTCGTGGCGTGATCCAGGACGTTGACTTCGCCTCCGAAACCGCTCAGCTGACCAAGCAGCAAACCCTGCAACAGGCTTCCACTGCGATCCTGTCCCAGGCTAACCAGCTGCCATCGGCTGTACTGAAGCTGCTCGGTTAATTCCAGCGCTTGGTAAATAACGGAAGGGCGCGTTTACGTGCCCTTTCGTTTTTTCATGATGAGGAGAGTTGGCATGGACATGAGCGTCAAGTTGAACCTGTCTTATCCGGCTGTTGCAGCGCACAGTACGGCGCCCTCGGCCACAGTTACCCCTGAGAAACCCAAGGCTGAAGCTGAGGTGCCGAAAGTATCGGAGCCCAGGCGTTCGGACTTGGAAAAGGCGGTGACCGATATTCAGGAGTTCGTCCAGGCTGCCCAGCGCAAACTGGATTTCTCCATTGATGATTCCTCCGGCCGGGTCGTGGTCAAGGTCATCGCCACCGAAACCGGTGACGTGATTCGCCAGATCCCTTCGGAAGCTGCATTGAAACTGGCGCAAAGCCTGACGGACGCCAGCAGCCTGCTGTTTGACGGCAAGGCCTGAGCTGGCACGAATTTTGTTGCTGTCGCTGCCTGAGGCGTTCTTCGTCAAGAAAGCGACAGCCACTGCAAAAGGAGATGGATGATGGCAGGTATATCGGTTCCCGGTATTGGTTCGAACATCAAGACCGCGGAAATTGTGCAGTCCCTGGTGGCTGCCGAGAAAGCGCCCAAGCAGACGCAGATTAACAACCAGACGCTGAAAGCCACTACCTCGCTGTCGTCTATCGGTAAGATCCAGGCCGCGCTGGAGGCGTTTCGCGGTGCGTTGAAGACCATGGGCACCACGGCCAGTTTCAGCGGGCTGGCGGGTACGTCTTCGGATGAGAAAGTCGCCACGGTTACAACGGGCAATGGCGCGGCGGCCGGCAACTTTTCGTTGGTGGTAGAAAGTCTGGCCACGGCGTCGAAGATTTCCACGCCAGTGTTTGCCGGTGGTTCCAAAACTGTCGTTAATACGGGCGCGGCCCCGACCACGCTGACCATCCAGCAGTCGGGCAAGAACTATGGTGTCAGTATTCCCCCTGATGCCACGTTGCAGCAGGTGCGCGATTCGATCAATTCGCAGTATGCCAACCAGGGTTTGAGCGCCAACATCTTGAGCGATGCCAACGGCTCGCGATTGGTGCTGACGTCGAATGTTACTGGCGTAGGAACGGATTTGACCCTGTCGGGCGATTCCGGATTGGAGGTTGGCACTTCGGTGATCACTCCGCCGGCAAATGCCAAGTACAAGCTGGACGGTCTTCCGATGGAGTCGACAAGCAATACGATCTCCGATGCGGTGAGCGGTGTCAGCATCAAGTTGCTGTCGACCTCGCCGGTGCCGACCAAGCCCGACGGCACACCGCTACCGGCTACGCCGATCACCATTTCGGTCACGGCCAGTAGCTCGACCTTGAAATCCTCGGTCAAGGGCTTTGTCGATACCTACAACGCCTTGATCAAGGCGGTGAATGCTGAAACCCAGGTGACCACGAACCCTGACGGTTCGATGACGAGCGGCGCCCTGACCGGCGACGCTTCGCTGCGCTCGCTGCTGTCATCGGTGCGCAACGAGTTGAACGCATCGTCGGGCTCGGGGCCGATGAAGGCGTTGGCGCAGTTCGGCGTGCAGACAGACCAGAAGACCGGCGTGCTGTCGATCGATGACAAGAAGTGGGACGCGGCAGTGCTCACCAATGCTGCGGACATCAACAGTATCTTTACCGGCGACACCGGTTTGCTGGCACGCCTGACGAAGGCAACCGACAGTTTCGCGCAGACGAAGACGGGGGTTTTTGCGGCCCGTTCGACCTCCTTGTCCGATAGCCTGAACGACTTGAAAAAGCAGCAGGACACGCTGGACGCACGGATGGTCAGTCTGACCACTAGCCTGAGCGCCAAATACAACTACATGGACTCTTTGGTGGCCAAGCTCAGAGCTCAGGGTGACAGCATCATGACTACGCTCAACGCGCTCAACAACCCAAAGTCTGACTGATCGGATGACCGATAGAAAAAACCCAGGCCGGCCACTCAAGGCGCCTGGGCTTTTTCTTTGGCGGACGGCGTGCGTTAAAGTTTTTTGCGACGCTGTCGACACAAAGAACAGAGCAAACCCTTTTTAGTTGTGCCTGTCACGAGGTAGAAACATGAATCCCATGAGAGCCCTTCGCCAATATCAGAAGGTCAATTCCCATGCACAGATCTCTGAAGCCAATCCCCATCGCCTGGTGCAGTTGCTTATGGAGGGCGGGCTGGATCGCATGGCTCAAGCCAAGGGCGCAATGGAGCGGGGTGACATCGCACTCAAGGGATTGATGCTCGGCAAGGCCGTGGACATCATCATTGGCTTGCGTGACGGTCTGAATCCGGAGAAGACTGAAGACCCGGCTTCGCTTCAGCAGCTCGACAACTTGTACGCCTATATGATGACGCGGCTGATGGAAGCTAACCGCAACAACGATGCAGCGATCATCGACGAAATTTCGGGCCTGCTCGATACCCTCAAAAGCGGCTGGGATGCAATTGCAAATCAATAGGCCTGCGGGTCTGAGGATAGCGCTATGAGTCAAGCACTGCAGCGGATTGAAGAGACACGCGAAGCCCTGGTCGATGCCCTGGCGGCACGCAACTGGGATGCGATCGGTGAGCTGGACGTGGCTTGCCGCGAATGCGTCGACGAGGTGCTCAGCGAGGCACCTATCGATGAGGAAGCATTGCGCACTAATCTTGAAGGCTTGCTGGCCGTTTACAAAGAGTTGCTGACGGCCACGATGGGGGAGCGCCAAGCGATCGTCGACGAGATGTCGCAGATCACCCATGCACAGAGCGCGGCAAAGGTTTACCATCTGTTCGGTTAATCCCCGGTTAATCCAAACATAGTGCGCCATAAATTTGACTGTGCACGGTTTTTTGACTTAACTAGTGGCTGATTCCAGATTTCAGGCGTCTACAGGCATCAACGTGTCTGCAAGCGTCTAGCTTGCCCCCTCATTTCGGGCATTGAGTTGACTAGGGAAGTTGCTATTGCATGTGGCGTGAAACCAAAATTCTGCTGATTGATGACGATAGCGTCCGCCGCCGCGACTTGGCGGTGATTTTAAATTTTCTTGGCGAAGAAAATTTACCCTGCGGTAGCCATGACTGGCAGCAGGCTGTCGGCTCATTGTCATCAAGTCGTGAAGTAATCTGTGTCCTCATCGGGACGGTCAATGCTCCTGGCGCACTCGTGGGCTTGTTAAAGACACTCTCAACCTGGGATGAGTTCCTTCCGGTTTTGTTAATGGGTGATAATTCTTCCGTTGACTTGCCTGAAGACCAGCGTCGCCGAGTGCTTTCGACCCTCGAAATGCCACCCAGCTACAGCAAATTGCTCGACTCCCTGCACCGTGCCCAGGTCTATCGCGAGATGTACGACCAGGCCCGCGAGCGCGGCCGTCACCGTGAACCCAATCTTTTCCGCAGCCTTGTCGGCACCAGCCGGGCGATTCAACACGTCCGTCAGATGATGCAGCAAGTCGCCGACACCGACGCCAGTGTGCTGATCCTCGGTGAGTCCGGGACCGGCAAGGAAGTGGTCGCGCGCAACCTGCACTATCACTCCAAGCGTCGTGACGCGCCGTTCGTACCGGTCAACTGCGGGGCGATCCCGGCCGAGTTGCTGGAAAGCGAACTGTTTGGCCACGAGAAGGGCGCCTTCACCGGGGCAATCACCAGCCGCGCCGGGCGTTTCGAACTGGCCAATGGCGGCACGCTGTTCCTCGATGAAATCGGCGACATGCCGTTACCGATGCAGGTCAAGTTGCTGCGCGTATTGCAGGAACGCACTTTCGAGCGCGTGGGCAGCAACAAGACCCAGAGCGTCGATGTGCGGATCATCGCGGCAACTCACAAGAATCTCGAAAGCATGATCGAGATCGGTACCTTCCGCGAAGACTTGTACTACCGGCTGAACGTGTTCCCGATCGAGATGGCGCCACTGCGCGAACGTGTCGAAGACATTCCACTGCTGATGAACGAGTTGATCTCGCGCATGGAGCACGAGAAGCGTGGCTCGATCCGTTTCAACTCCGCGGCGATCATGTCGCTGTGCCGCCACGGCTGGCCGGGCAATGTCCGCGAGCTCGCCAACCTGGTGGAGCGCATGGCGATCATGCATCCGTACGGGGTGATCGGCGTGGTCGAGCTGCCGAAGAAATTCCGTTACGTCGATGATGAAGACGAGCAACTGGTCGACAGCTTTCGCAGCGATCTTGAAGAGCGCGTGGCTATCAACGGTCACACCCCGGATTTCTCGGCCGGTGCCATGCTGCCGCCAGAAGGCCTGGACCTGAAGGACTACCTTGGTGGTCTGGAACAAGGGCTGATTCAGCAGGCGCTGGATGATGCCAATGGCATCGTGGCGCGCGCCGCCGAACGGCTGCGTATTCGTCGCACCACGCTGGTGGAAAAGATGCGCAAGTACGGCATGAGCCGTCGTGACGGAGATGAACAGGCGGATGATTGACGCCTGTTTTTCAAGTCCTTCATTTGTAAGCGGTTTTTTTTAGGCACGGGTATTGCTACATCCCTCGCAACGTTCCGTTTAACTGACGGTCAGCCAAGCGAGAGAGCACAATGCCCCAAGCCGCCCAGATGTCTCCTGTCCCCGACACTTCGGGACAACCGTCGTCCGTAGAGCAGGCGAGCCGGCTTGGCCTTGAGCAGGCGTTTGCGCTGTTCAACCAGATGTCGAGCCAATTGACCGATTCCTACAGCATGCTCGAAGCCCGGGTCACCGAGCTCAAGGGTGAGCTGGCGGTGGTCAGCGCTCAGCGCATGCAGGAGCTGGCGGAAAAAGAACGCCTGGCCAACCGGCTACAAAACCTCCTGGATCTGTTGCCCGGCGGCGTCATCGTCATCGACGCCCAAGGCATCGTGCGCGAAGCCAACCCCGCTGCCTGCGAACTGCTCGGTCTGCCCCTCGAAGGCGAGCTGTGGCGTCATGTCATTGCCCGCTGCTTTGCGCCCCGTGAAGACGACGGTCACGAAATATCGCTCAAGGACGGTCGGCGTTTGTCGATCTCCACTCGCTCGCTGGATGCCGAGCCTGGTCAGTTGGTGTTGCTCAATGACCTGACTGAAACCCGTCATCTGCAAGATCAGTTGGCCCGCCACGAACGTCTGTCGTCCCTCGGCCGAATGGTCGCTTCGCTGGCTCATCAGATTCGTACCCCCTTGTCCGCCGCCTTGCTCTACGCCAGTCATTTGACTGAGCAAGCGTTGCCGGTCGAGACCCAACAGCGTTTTGCCGGGCGCCTGAAAGAACGTCTGCATGAGTTGGAGCATCAGGTTCGCGACATGCTGGTGTTTGCGCGCGGCGAGCTGCCGCTGACCGATCGCGTCACACCCAAAGTGCTGATGCAGTCACTGCAGGCGGCCGCATTGACCCATGTGCAGGACCTGCCGATTCGCTGGCAATGCGACAGTCATTCGGGCGAGTTGTTGTGCAATCGCGACACGCTGGTCGGGGCGATCCTGAACCTGATCGAGAACGCCATCCAGGCCAGTGGCGGTGACGTCCGCTTGAAGGTCCACCTGTATACCCGTGACAACAACCTGCGCGTATCGGTCAGTGACAGCGGCAGTGGCATCGATACGAAAGTGCTGGCACGACTCGGCGAGCCGTTTTTTACCACTAAGACCACCGGGACCGGCCTTGGCCTGACCGTGGTCAAGGCAGTGGCTCGTGCTCATCAGGGAGAATTGCAGCTACGCTCGCGGCTGGGTCGCGGCACTTGCGCGCAGGTCATCCTGCCGCTTTTTTCCGGTGAAAAGCCCCACGCTCAGGGAGCGGAGTGAAGGACATGGCAATCAAGGTTTTACTGGTCGAGGATGACCGCGCGCTACGCGAAGCACTGGCGGATACGCTGCTGCTCGCGGGGCACGACTACACGGCGGTAGGCTCGGCAGAAGAAGCGCTGACGGCGGTCGGTAATGAGGCGTTCAACCTGGTGCTGAGTGACGTCAACATGCCGGGCATGGACGGTCATCAGCTGCTTGGATTGCTGCGGGCTCGTCAACCGCAGCTGCCGGTGTTGTTGATGACGGCTCACGGCGCCGTAGAGCGGGCAGTCGATGCGATGCGTCAGGGCGCAGCGGATTATCTGGTCAAGCCGTTCGAGCCCAAAGCCTTGCTCGATCTGGTGGCGCGTCATGCGCTGGGCAGTCTCGGTGCGACCGAGGGCGAGGGCCCTGTAGCGTTTGAGCCGGCCAGTGCGCAATTGCTGGAATTGGCCGCACGGGTGGCGCGCAGTGATTCCACGGTGTTGATCTCCGGTGAGTCCGGGACCGGCAAGGAAGTGCTGGCGCGTTATATTCATCAGCATTCCCATCGTGCCAGTCAGCCTTTCATTGCGATCAACTGCGCAGCCATCCCCGACAACATGCTCGAAGCCACGTTGTTTGGTCATGAAAAGGGCTCGTTCACCGGCGCCATCGCGGCGCAGGCCGGCAAGTTCGAACAGGCTGATGGCGGGACCATCCTGCTCGACGAAATTTCCGAAATGCCTCTCGGGCTCCAGGCCAAGTTGCTGCGAGTTTTACAGGAGCGCGAAGTCGAGCGAGTCGGCGCACGCAAGCCGATCACGCTGGATATTCGGGTCGTGGCAACCACCAACCGTGACCTGGCCGGTGAAGTGGCAGCGGGACGTTTTCGTGAAGACCTTTACTATCGCCTGTCGGTGTTTCCGCTGGCCTGGCGTCCGTTGCGCGAACGTACCGCCGACATCCTGCCATTGGCCGAGCGTCTTCTGGCCAAGTACGTCAATAAAATGAAGCATGCCGCGGCAAGGCTTTCGCCTGAGGCTCAGGCGTGCCTGATCGGTTATCCATGGCCGGGTAATGTGCGTGAGCTGGATAACGCGATTCAGCGGGCGCTGATCCTGCAGCAGGGTGGATTGATACAGCCTGAGGATTTTTGTCTGGCCGGGCCGGTCGCCTGTGCGCCTTTGCCAGCCTTGGCGCCAGCGTCCGTGCGAATCGTCGAGGTCGAATCCGAGTCGGCCGGGGCACTGGGTGATGATCTGCGTCGCCGTGAATTCCAGATGATCATCGACACCTTGCGCTCCGAGCGCGGTCGTCGCAAAGAGGCCGCCGAGCGCTTGGGCATCAGCCCGCGCACCCTGCGCTACAAGCTGGCACAGATGCGTGATGCCGGAATGGACGTGGAAGCTTATTTGTTCGCCACCTGATTCGATTTTGGTAGCAGTTGGCTTCGCCAGCTGCTGCGAATTGCATTACGACTTGAAAGACTGGGCTTTTGTTTGAAGCGGTCACGGAGCTGGCACCCTTGTTGCTAACACCTCACTACCCGCCGAGTGAGTGTCAAAAAAATCGCGGGTCGCCAAAGACGTAGCTCGTCAAAGAGAGAAACCATGAGCCAAGGTATTGAATTTAATCGATTGATGTTGGATATGCGCTCCATGCAAATGGATGCTATGTCTGCGTCGAAATCGACTGCCGCAGTCCCTCAACTGGGTGGCAGCAGCTTTTCCGACATGCTCGGTCAGGCCGTCAATAAAGTGAGCGAGACGCAGCAGGCGTCCAGTCAGTTGGCCAGTGCCTTCGAGATCGGCAAGAGTGGCGTCGACCTGACGGACGTGATGATTTCCTCGCAGAAGGCCAGCGTGTCTTTTCAAGCGTTGACCCAAGTACGCAACAAGCTGGTTCAGGCATACCAAGACATCATGCAGATGCCGGTTTAAGGACGATTTGAGTCATGGCAGAAGCAGTCGCCGATAATGTTCCGGCCAAGGCCACTCCAATAGACGGCAAGCCGCCGCTGTTCGGGTTGTCCTTCCTGGAAAACCTCTCCGAGATGACCATGTTGCGTCAGGTGGGCCTGTTGGTCGGCCTGGCTGCGAGCGTGGCGATTGGCTTTGCCGTGGTGTTGTGGTCCCAGCAGCCGGACTACCGGCCTCTTTACGGCAGTCTTGCCGGTATGGACGCCAAACAGGTCATGGATACCCTGGCCGCAGCCGACATTCCCTATACCGTTGAACCGAACTCCGGTGCCTTGCTGGTCAAGGCCGATGACCTGTCCCGTGCGCGAATCAAACTCGCGGGCGCTGGTGTCACTCCCAGCGACGGCAACATCGGTTTTGAAATTCTCGACAAGGACCAGGGCCTGGGCACCAGCCAGTTCATGGAAGCGACCCGTTATCGTCGCGGTCTCGAAGGCGAACTGGCCCGCACCATTTCCAGCCTGAACAACGTCAAGGGTGCCCGCGTGCATCTGGCGATTCCGAAAAGTTCGGTGTTCGTACGCGACGAGCGCAAGCCGAGCGCCTCGGTTTTGGTGGAGCTGTATTCCGGTCGTTCGCTGGAGCCGGGTCAGGTACTGGCGATCATCAACCTGGTGGCCACCAGCGTTCCCGAGCTCAGCAAATCCCAGATCACTGTCGTCGACCAGAAGGGCAACCTGCTGTCGGATCAGGCGGAAAATTCCGAACTGACCATGGCCGGCAAGCAATTCGATTACAGCCGTCGCATGGAAAGCATGCTGACCCAGCGCGTGCACAACATTCTGCAACCGGTGCTGGGCAACGATCGCTATAAAGCCGAAGTGTCGGCCGATGTGGATTTCAGTGCCGTCGAGTCGACCTCCGAGCAGTTCAACCCGGACCAACCGGCGTTGCGCAGTGAGCAATCAACGTCCGAGCAACGCACCGCCAGCAATGGCCCGCAAGGTGTGCCGGGTGCCCTGAGCAATCAGCCACCCGCGCCGGCTTCTGCGCCGCAAACCACCGGTGGCGCTACCGCGTCGGCCGGCATGGTGCAGCCAGGCCAGCCACTGCTGGATGCCAACGGTCAGCAAATCATGGACCCGGCCACCGGCCAGCCTATGCTTGCACCGTACCCGGCGGACAAGCGTCAACAATCCACCAAGAACTTCGAACTCGACCGCTCCATCAGTCACACCAAACAACAGCAGGGCCGTTTGAATCGGCTCTCGGTGTCGGTGGTGGTGGATGACCAGGTCAAGATCAACGCGGCCAACGGTGAAACCACTCGTGCGCCGTGGACCGCCGATGAATTGGCGCGCTTCACTCGCCTGGTGCAGGATGCCGTCGGCTTCGACGCCAGTCGTGGCGACAGCGTCAGCGTGATCAACATGCCGTTCTCCGCCGAGCGCGGTGAAGTGATTGCCGAAATTCCGTTCTACTCCCAGCCGTGGTTCTGGGACATCGTCAAGCAAGTGCTGGGTGTCTTGTTCATCCTGGTGCTGGTGTTCGGTGTGCTGCGTCCGGTGCTCAACAACATCACCGGTGGCGGCAAAGACAAACAGCTGGGCATCGGCAGCGACGTCGAGCTGGGTGGCATGGGCGGCCTGGACGGCGAACTGGCCAACGACCGCGTCAGTCTCGGTGGCCCGACCAGCATTCTGCTGCCGAGCCCGAGCGAAGGGTATGACGCACAGTTGAACGCAATCAAGAGTCTGGTGGCAGAAGATCCGGGTCGTGTGGCCCAGGTCGTGAAAGAGTGGATTAACGCAGATGAGTGATAACCGAGCCGTTGCCGCCAAACTGTCCAAGGTCGACAAAGCCGCGATCCTGCTGCTGTCCCTGGGTTCGACCGATGCCGCCCAAGTGCTGCGCCACATGGGGCCCAAAGAGGTCCAGCGTGTGGGTGTGGCCATGGCCCAGATGGGTAACGTGCACCGCGAGCAGGTCGAGCAGGTGATGAGTGAGTTCGTCGACATCGTCGGCGACCAGACCAGCCTCGGCGTCGGCTCCGACGACTACGTGCGCAAAATGCTCACCCAGGCCCTGGGCGAAGACAAGGCCAACGGCCTGATCGACCGCATCCTGCTGGGCGGCAACACCAGTGGCCTCGACAGCCTGAAGTGGATGGAACCGCGCGCCGTCGCCGACGTGATCCGTTACGAGCACCCGCAGATCCAGGCGATCGTGGTGGCGTATCTCGATCCGGACCAGGCCGGCGAAGTGCTCGGCAACTTCGACCACAAGGTGCGACTGGACATTATTCTGCGGGTCTCCTCGCTGAACACTGTGCAGCCAGCAGCCCTGAAAGAACTCAACCAGATTCTCGAGAAGCAGTTCTCCGGCAACTCGAATGCCTCGCGCACCACCTTGGGTGGCATCAAGCGCGCGGCGGACATTATGAACTTCCTCGACAGCTCGATCGAAGGTCAGCTGATGGACTCGATCCGCGAAGTCGACGAAGACCTGTCCGGTCAGATCGAAGACCTCATGTTCGTGTTCAACAACCTGTCCGATGTCGACGATCGCGGCATTCAGGCGTTGCTGCGCGAAGTGTCTTCCGACGTGTTGGTGCTGGCCCTCAAGGGTTCGGACGAAGGCGTCAAAGAGAAGATCTTCAAGAACATGTCCAAGCGGGCGGCCGAACTGTTGCGCGACGACCTCGAGGCCAAAGGCCCGGTGCGCGTCAGCGACGTGGAAACGGCGCAGAAAGAAATCCTCACCATTGCCCGCCGTATGGCCGAAGCCGGAGAAATCGTTCTCGGCGGGAAGGGCGGCGAAGAGATGATCTAAGGCCACTATGTCGTCCAAACATGATGAGTCCAACACCGACCTGATCCGTGGCAAGGACGTCGGTGGTTTCGACGTCTGGTCGCTGCCCAGTTTCGATCCGTTCGTGCCGGAACCCGAGCCTGAGCCGGAACCCGAGCCGCCGGAAATGGAAGAAGTGCCACTGGATGAAGTCCAGCCACTGACCCTCGAAGAACTCGAAAGCATTCGCCAGGAGGCCTACAACGAAGGCTTCGCCACGGGCGAAAAAGAAGGTTTCCACAGCACCACGCTCAAGGTCCGTCAGGAAGCCGAGGTGGCGCTGGCTGCCAAGATTGCCGCTCTGGAGCAATTGATGGGGCATCTGTTTGAGCCTATCGCCGAGCAGGACACCTTGATCGAAAAGTCCCTGGTCGACCTCGTGCAGCACATCACCAAACAGGTGATTCAGCGCGAACTCGCCATCGACTCGACGCAGATCGAGCACGTGATGCGTGAAGCCCTCAAGCTCTTGCCGCTGGGCGTGGGCAATGTGCGGCTGTACATCAATCCGCAAGATTTCGAACAGGTCAAAGCCCTGCGCGAGCGCCATGAAGAAACCTGGCGCATCGTCGAGGACGAGGCCTTGTTGCCCGGCGGTTGCCGGGTCGAGACAGAACACAGTCGTATCGACGCCACGGTCGAAACCCGCGTTACGCGGGTCATGGACAAGCTGTTCGATCAATTGCACGAACAGGCCTTGCACCCGGCCGAACCGGATCTGAGCCTGGAACTGCCGATCAGCGACAAGCCAGCGGTCTCGCCGGTCGAGCCTGAGCTGGACGTTCCCGATGCGCCTTGATCGCACCAGCTTCGCCAAGCGCCTCGGCAGCTACGCCGAGGCCACGGCGCTGGAAGGCGCGCCGATCCTTGAAGGCCGCTTGCTGCGCATGGTCGGCCTGACCCTCGAAGCCGAGGGTTTGCGCGCCGCCATGGGCAGCCGCTGCATGGTCATCAATGACGACAGTTATCACCCGGTGCAGGTCGAAGCCGAAGTCATGGGCTTCTCCGGCAGCAAGGTGTTTCTGATGCCAGTCGGCAGTGTTGCCGGCATCGCTCCCGGTGCCCGTGTGGTTCCTCTGGCTGATACCGGCCGTCTGCCAATGGGCATGAGCATGCTCGGGCGGGTGCTCGATGGCGCCGGTCGCGCGCTGGACGGCAAGGGCGGAATGAAGGCCGAAGATTGGGTGCCGATGGACGGCCCGACCATCAACCCGCTCAAGCGCGAACCGATCAGCGAGCCGCTGGACGTGGGCATTCGCAGCATCAACGGATTGTTGACGGTCGGTCGCGGTCAGCGTCTTGGCCTGTTCGCCGGTACGGGCGTGGGCAAGAGTGTGCTGCTAGGCATGATGACCCGCTTCACCGAGGCCGACATCATCGTCGTTGGGCTGATCGGTGAGCGGGGTCGTGAAGTTAAAGAATTCATCGAGCACATCCTCGGTGAAGAAGGCCTCAAGCGTTCGGTGGTGGTGGCGTCCCCGGCGGACGATGCGCCGCTGATGCGTCTGCGCGCGGCGATGTACTGCACGCGAATCGCCGAGTATTTCCGCGACAAGGGCAAGAACGTCCTGTTGCTCATGGACTCCCTGACCCGTTTCGCCCAGGCCCAGCGGGAAATCGCCCTGGCCATTGGCGAGCCGCCGGCGACCAAGGGTTATCCGCCGTCGGTGTTCGCCAAACTGCCGAAACTGGTGGAGCGGGCCGGTAACGCGGAGAAGGGCGGCGGTTCGATCACCGCGTTCTACACCGTACTGTCCGAAGGCGATGACCAGCAGGACCCGATTGCCGACGCCGCGCGAGGCGTGCTCGACGGGCACATCGTGCTGTCCCGGCGCTTGGCCGAGGAAGGTCATTACCCGGCCATCGATATCGAAGCGTCCATCAGCCGGGTCATGCCGTCGGTGGTTACGCCCGAACACATGATGCGCGCCCAGTATTTCAAGCAACTGTGGTCGCGTTATCAGCAGAGTCGTGACTTGATCAGCGTCGGCGCCTATGTGGCCGGTGGTGATCGGGAAACCGACCTGGCGATCTCCCTGCAACCGCAGCTGGTGAAATACCTGCGCCAGGGCCTGAACGACAGCATCGGCCTGGGCGAAAGCGAAGCCTATCTCGGCACGATTTTCGCTCCCGCGGCCGGCGGCTAACCGACCATGGCCCAGAGCCGAGCCTCGCGCCTGGCCCCCGTGGTCGAAATGGCCGAAAAGGCCGAGAAAACCGCGGTCCTGCGTCTAGGGCACTTCCAGGGGCAAGTCCGTCTGGCCGAAAGCAAACTCGCCGACCTCGAAGCTTTTCGTCTCGACTATCAAGAGCAATGGATCGTGCGCGGCAGCAGTGGCGTGTCTGGCCAATGGCTGCTGGGTTATCAAGGCTTCCTGGCGCAACTGGGGACCGCCATCGACCAGCAGCGACAAAGCCTGGTATGGCATCAAAACAACCTGAACAAGGCGCGGGAATCCTGGCAGCAGGCGTTTGCGCGGGTCGAAGGCTTGCGCAAACTGGTGTTGCGCTACATGGATGAGGCGCGGCGGCTGGAAGACCGGCGTGAGCAAAAGCTGCTGGATGAGTTGTCCCAGCGGTTGCCGCGTCAGGATCCCTATTGATCAGGCAGGGTTCAACCGTTTTCCCGCCTTGCTCCTGCCCTCGCCAAGTGCTAAACCTTGTACACGTACGTTCACCAATGACAAGGAAGCCGTTAAATGCCAGTTGTTACAGAAGTCTCCCCAGATGGGCAAAAGCTGACGATATCGGTCAAGGGACGATTCGATTTCGCCAAGCATCAGGAATTTCGTGAGTCCTACGAAAATCTTCAGCCAAAACCCGAATCCTTCGAAGTGAACCTGAAAGACGCCACCTACCTCGACAGCTCAGCGCTCGGCATGCTGTTGCTATTGCGTGATCACGCTGGCGGCGAGAATGCCGAGATCACGTTGACCAACGCTAACGCAGATGTGCGCAAGATTCTCGCCATCTCCAACTTCGAACAAATCTTCGACGTGGCGTGACCGCCATGCAGTCCATGTTCGAACCGCTGACGATCCTGATCGCCGAAGACAGCGCGGCCGATCGCATGCTGCTGTCGACCATTGTTCGTCGTCAGGGGCATGAGGTGCTGACGGCCGCCAACGGTGCCGAAGCCGTTGAAGCGTTTCGCCAGCAACGACCGCAACTGGTGCTCATGGACGCGATGATGCCGGTAATGGATGGTTTCGAGGCGGCTCGGCAGATCAAGGTGTTGGCGGGGGAAACCCTGGTGCCGATCATCTTCCTCACCTCGCTGACCGAAAGCGAAGCACTGGCCCGCTGTCTGGAGGCCGGTGGCGACGACTTTCTGGCAAAACCCTACAATCAGGTGATCCTCACCGCCAAGATCAAGGCGATGGACCGCTTGCGACGATTGCAGGCCACGGTGTTGCAGCAGCGCGACCAGATCGCCAGGCACCACGAGTACCTGCTCAACGAGCAGCGCGTGGCCAAAGCCGTGTTCGACAAGGTGGCCCACTCCGGCTGCCTGAATGCACCGAATATCCGCTACCTGCAATCGCCTTATGCGTTGTTCAACGGCGATCTGCTGCTGGCCGCGTTTACCCCGGCCGGCGACATGCATGTGCTGCTCGGCGATTTTACCGGTCACGGTTTGCCGGCCGCGGTGGGTGCCATGCCCCTGGCCGAAGTTTTCTATGGCATGACCGCCAAGGGTTACGGCCTGTCCGAGACCTTGCGCGAGATGAATGCCAAGCTCAAGCGCATCCTGCCGGTGGACATGTTCTGTTGTGCAACGCTGCTGTGCCTGAGTTTTCAGCGACGCTCGGTGGAGGTCTGGAATGGCGGGATGCCGGACGGTTACCTGCACAGCATCGCCAGCGGTGAGCGAACGCCGCTGAGGGCTCGGCATTTGCCGCTCGGCGTGCTGAGCCCGCAATCCTTTGATGACCGCACCGAGGTGTTTCCGATGGCGGTCGGGGATCGGGTCTTCCTGTTGTCCGACGGGGTGATCGATACCTGCGATGCCAACGAACAGTTGTTTGGTGTGGAGCGATTGCAGCAGGTGTTTGCGGCCAATCGTCAGCCTGATGAGTTGTTCGAAGAGATCGAGCAGGCGTTGCGGGATTTTCGCGGCGAGGCCCGTGATGACGTGAGCATGGTCGAGGTCAGTCTGCTGGAGGCCAAACAACTTAGCCCGTCGGCGCTGGTGTATTCCGACAGTGGTCAGTCCTGCCCGCTGGACTGGTCAGTGAGTTTCGAATTTCGCGCCGCCACGCTCAAACGCTTCAATCCGCTGCCGTATCTTCTGCAATTGCTGCTTGAGGTCCACGGTCTGCGGGCTCAGAGCGGGGCCCTCTACAGTGTGTTGGCCGAGCTGTATTCCAATGCCCTGGAGCATGGGGTGCTGGGCCTGGATTCGAGTCTCAAGCGCGATGCCTCGGGTTTCACCCGCTATTATCAACAGCGCAATGCGCGCCTGGACGCTTTGCAGGACGGCTTCGTGCGGGTGCATTTGCAGGTGACACCCAAGGGCGAGGGCGGGTGCTTGACGGTTCGGGTTGAAGACAGTGGCAAGGGTTTCGATGTCGCGCGGGTGATGGAGCGGCCCGTCGATGGTGTCCGTCTGTCGGGTCGTGGCGTCAGTCTGATCCGTCAGCTGGGCCATAATGCGAGTTGGTCTGATGATGGTCGATGTGCCCGCGTGGAGTTTTTCTGGGAGGCTCTGGCATAATCCACGCATTCTTGATCAAGGAGTGAGCAAGTGGCTGACACACACCTGGACCGCGACGTGTTGAACGCGTTGCAAGAGGTCATGGAGGATGAGTATCCGACGTTGCTGGATACCTTTCTCGCCGATTCCGAAGAGCGTTTACGCATCTTGCGAAAGGCTGAAGATGCCGCGCAACTCATGAATGCTGCCCATAGCTTCAAGGGCAGCAGCAGCAACATGGGCGCCATTCGCCTGGCTGAGTTGTGCCATGAGCTGGAGCAGCGCGCCAAGCAGAAAAGCCTCGCCGGCATTGAAAAACTGGTGGGCGAAATTGAGGACGAATTCGCGTTTATCCGGCCGCTCTATGAGGCTGAGCGCCAGCGTTCTCTCTCTGCCAATGAGACCGTTCGGCGCTTTTAGCGCCTGTCACTCAAACCTGGCGCGACCTTTGCAATAATCTCCGTCAACTGTACCTACGATCCCAGCGCAGCGGAGACCGTTCCATGCCCGTTACCCCCAATATGCTTCTTCAGGCCGCAGCGCAGGCCAAGACTCAAGCCGCTTCCGCCAATACACCGGCGCTGGCCGCTGAGCCTGGGGACAAGGCATCCAGCTTCGCTCAGGTCTACGCCAATCAAGCCCGGAACAAACCCTCTGCGGTGGGTGATGGATCGGCTAAGCCGATACGCGATAAAGCGCCGGACAGCCCCGATAAAAAGGACGTCAGCAACGACAAGTCTGCCGCCCCGGAACCTGCGGTTGCCGATAGCGGCAAATCCTTGCCCGCCGATAAACCGGCGCAGGCTGACGACAAGGTCGCCAGCGATGACGGGTCGGACACTGCGCAGACGCCGGTCGCCGATGCCGCGCCCGTTGACCCGACGCTGGATCCTGCGTTGATGCAGGCAGTACAACCTGCTGTGCCAGCGCCGGTACCGGCAGCTCCGCCCGTTGTAGTCACCCCGCAACCGCAGGTCGAGGTGGCTGTGACGGCGGCAACGACTCCGCTCGTTGCAAGCACTGACACCGATTTCGATCCCGAAGCCGATCCCCTCGACGCACTGCCCGCCGTGCGCATGGCCATGGAGCAGGGCGGCCATATTTCGGCTGCGAGTCAGGCTCAGCCAAAAGCGGCACCGACCTCGGCCGAGGCCCAGGCTGACGGCGAGTCCACCTCAGCGCAGACCTTTGCCGCCGGCATGGCGAGCATGCTCAATGTGCAATCCGACAAGGACAGCACCGGCCAAGGCGGCGACAAGGCCTTCAGTGGTCTTGTCGATGACGGTCTCAAGGACCTGAAGTCCGCGAGTAGCGATACCCGGGTCGACGATTTCGCCAACCGTCTGGCGGCACTGACCCAAGCGGCGACGCCGAAAACCGCCAACGCATTGCCGGTGAATCAACCGATCGCCATGCATCAGAGCGGCTGGACCGAAGAAGTAGTGAACCGGGTCATGTACCTGTCCAGTGCCAATCTCAAGGCAGCCGACATCCAGTTGCAACCGGCTGAACTGGGGCGGCTGGACATTCGGGTGAATATGGTTCCGGATCAGCAGACCCAAGTGACGTTCATGAGCGCCCATCCAAGTGTTCGCGAAGCACTGGACGGGCAGATGCATCGCTTGCGTGACATGTTTGCGCAACAGGGCATGGGCCAGGTCGATGTCAGCGTGTCCGACCAGTCCCGTGGCTGGCAGGGCCAAGGGCAGGAACAGGCTCAGCAGGGTCAAGGCCAGGGTGGACGCACCAATGCCAGCGGTGGTCGCGTCGACTCCATGGATGAGGAGCTTGCGCCAACAGTTGCCGAAGTAGCGGCCAGCACGACCAGCGTGATTGGCTCCAGCGCCGTCGACTACTACGCCTGATCAAACGCAAAATCCCTGTGGGAGCGGGCTTGCTCGCGAAGGCGGTGTGTCAGACAACAGAAATGTTGAATGTCCAACCGTATTCGCGAGCAAGCCCGCTCCCACATTTGTTTTGTGGTGGGTCGTCATCCGCCGTCGCCCATCTCCCTTCAGACACTTCTGGCATAACACTTGCTCTTGCCTTGCCGTGCGACTGTGAAAACCCGAATAGTGACGGATTATTGGCATGGCGAAGAGCGAAGCAGCAGTAAAAGACCCCGCAACCAAAGGCAAACTCAAGCTGATCATTGTGATCGTGGTGGCCCTGCTGCTGGCGATCGGTTTGTCCGTGGGAGCGACCTGGTTCTTCATGCACAGCGCCCAGAGCAAGCCTGCCGCCGCGGCTGAAACCGCCCCGGTCGGCAAGCAGCCAGCGATTTTCGAGCCCATGGCGCCGGCCTTCGTGGCCAACTACAACCAGAACGGTCGTCAGCGCTACATGCAGGTGAGCATCACCATGCAGGGTCGCAATCAAGCCGATCTGGAAGCGCTCAAAGTCCACATGCCTGTCATCCGCAATAACCTGGTCATGCTGTTCTCCGGGCAGGACTTCGCCACCCTGGCGTCGCCGGTCGGCCAGGAAATGTTGCGTCAGAAAGCCACGGCCAGCGTCCAGGAAGTGGCGCAGAAAGAACTTGGCAAAGTGGTCATCGAACAGTTGCTTTTCACTAATTTCGTACTGCAGTAGGAACACGACATGGCCGTGCAGGACCTGCTGTCCCAGGATGAGATCGATGCGCTGTTGCATGGCGTCGACGATGGTCTGGTACAGACCGACACCGCTGCCGAACCCGGCAGTGTCAAAAGCTACGACCTGACCAGTCAGGATCGCATCGTCCGTGGACGCATGCCGACCCTGGAAATGATCAACGAGCGTTTCGCCCGTTACACCCGCATCAGCATGTTCAACATGCTGCGCCGCTCGGCGGACGTTGCCGTCGGTGGCGTGCAGGTGATGAAGTTCGGCGAATACGTGCACTCGCTGTACGTGCCGACCAGCCTCAACCTGGTCAAGATCAAACCGTTGCGCGGCACCGCACTGTTCATCCTCGACGCCAAACTGGTGTTCAAACTGGTGGACAACTTCTTCGGCGGCGACGGCCGTCACGCGAAGATCGAGGGGCGTGAATTCACTCCCACAGAACTGCGTGTGGTGCGCATGGTGCTGGAACAGGCCTTCGTCGATTTGAAGGAAGCCTGGCAGGCGATCATGGAAGTGAACTTCGAGTACATCAACTCGGAAGTGAACCCGGCCATGGCCAATATCGTCGGTCCGAGCGAAGCGATTGTGGTGTCGACCTTTCACATCGAACTCGATGGTGGTGGCGGCGACCTGCACGTGACCATGCCGTACTCGATGATTGAGCCAGTGCGCGAAATGCTCGACGCCGGCTTCCAGTCGGACCTCGACGATCAGGACGAACGCTGGGTCAACGCCTTGCGCCAGGACGTGCTGGACGTTGACGTACCGATCGGTGCCACGGTTGCCCGTCGCCAGCTGCGCCTGCGGGACATTTTGCACATGCAGCCGGGGGACATTATCCCGGTCGAGATGCCGGATGAGATGATCATGCGCGCCAATGGCGTGCCTGCGTTCAAGGTCAAGATGGGGTCGCACAAAGGCAACCTCGCGTTGCAAGTGATCGAGCCGATCGAGCGCCGCTGACCGGCGCTCCAAACCCCCTGTGCTTTTAACTGACGGCTCCTGATTGAATGGATGCCCGCCGAGGACAAATTGATGGCTAACGATATGAACACCCAGGACGACCAGGCGCTGGCCGATGAATGGGCTGCTGCCCTGGAAGAAACCGGCGACGCCGGGCAGGACGACATCGACGCCTTGCTGGCCGCCGACGCGGCCAGTTCGCCGTCCAACCGTCTGCCGATGGAAGAGTTCGGCAGCGTGCCGAAAAACAACGAACCGGTCACCCTCGACGGTCCGAACCTGGACGTGATTCTCGATATCCCGGTGTCGATTTCCATGGAAGTCGGCAGCACTGATATCAACATCCGTAACCTGCTGCAGCTTAACCAGGGTTCGGTGATCGAGCTCGATCGTCTGGCCGGTGAACCGCTGGACGTGCTGGTCAACGGCACGCTCATCGCTCACGGTGAAGTGGTAGTGGTCAACGAGAAGTTCGGCATCCGCCTGACCGACGTGATCAGCCCAAGCGAACGCATCAAGAAGTTGCGCTGAGTGAAAAAGGTTCTGGGGTTTGTGCTGGCGTTGCCGTTCAGTGTTCTGGCTGCCGAGCCGGTAGCGACCGCTACTGCGGCCGCTGCACCCGCGGTCAGCAGTGGTGTGGCTGGGCAATTGACGCAGTTGGTGTTCGGTTTGCTGCTGGTGCTGGGGTTGATCTTCTTCCTCGCCTGGTTGCTGCGTCGGGTCCAGCAGGCTGGGCCGGCGGGCAAGGGGCAGGTGATCGAGCTGATCGGTTCCCGCGCGCTTGGCCCTCGCGACCGATTGATGCTGGTGCAGGTCGGCAACGAGCAGATTCTGCTTGGCTTGAGCCCCGGCACCATCACCGCGTTGCACGTGCTCAAGGAGCCGGTGCAAGTGCCCGGCGGGACTGAAAAAGCGACCCCGGAGTTTGCCCAGCGCCTGATGGAGCTGATGGGCAAGGATCATAAGGATAAGAAGTAATGGGTGCGCTACGCATCATCTTGACGTTGGCCCTGATGCTGGCCGCGCCGCTGGCGTTCGCCGCCGATCCGTTGTCGATCCCGGCGATTACCCTGGGCACCAATGCCGACGGCGCTCAGGAGTATTCGGTCAGCCTGCAAATCCTGCTGATCATGACTGCGCTGAGTTTTATCCCGGCGTTCGTCATGCTGATGACCAGTTTCACCCGGATCATCATCGTCTTCTCGATCCTGCGTCAGGCCCTCGGCCTGCAACAAACGCCGTCGAACCAGATCCTCACGGGTATGGCGCTGTTCCTGACGATGTTCATCATGGCGCCGGTATTCGACCGGGTTAACCAGGATGCCTTGCAGCCGTATCTGGCGGAGAAACTCACCGCTCAAGACGCCGTGGCCAAGGCTCAAGTGCCGATCAAGGATTTCATGCTCGCCCAGACTCGCAGCAGCGATCTGGAGTTGTTCATGCGCTTGTCCAAACGCACTGATATCGCGTCGCCAGATCAGGCGCCGCTGACGATTCTGGTCCCGGCGTTCGTCACGTCCGAGCTGAAAACCGCATTCCAGATTGGCTTCATGATCTTCATTCCGTTCCTGATCATCGATCTGGTCGTGGCCAGTGTGCTGATGGCCATGGGTATGATGATGCTCTCGCCGCTGATCATTTCCCTGCCGTTCAAGATCATGCTGTTCGTGCTGGTGGATGGCTGGGCGTTGATCATCGGCACGCTGGCGAGCAGCTTCGGCGGTGTATCGCCATGACGCCAGAAGTTGCGGTAGACATCTTCCGGGAAGCGCTGTGGCTGACCACCATGATGGTTGCCGTGCTGGTGATTCCGAGTTTGCTCGTGGGTCTGTTGGTGGCGATGTTCCAGGCCGCTACGCAGATCAACGAACAGACCCTGAGCTTCTTGCCGCGCCTGCTGGTGATGCTGGTAACGCTGATTGTTGCCGGTCCGTGGCTGGTGCAGACCTTCATGGAATACATCCTGCAGCTGTACGGCAGTATTCCTCAGGTCATCGGCTAAACCATGTCGCTGCTCCAGCTGACCGATACCCAGATCAGTACCTGGGTGGCGACGTTCATGCTGCCGCTGTTTCGTATCGGTGCCTTGCTGATGGTCATGCCGGTTTTCGGTACGACGCTGGTGCCCACGCGAGTGCGCCTTTATTTCGCGCTGGCGATTACGTTGGTCATCGCTCCCGGCCTGCCGCCGATGCCGCCGGTCAATGCGCTGGACTTGAGCGGACTGCTGCTGATTGCCGAGCAGATCCTCATCGGCGCGGTGTTGGGTTTCTCCTTGCAGCTGTTCTTCCAGGCTTTCGTGGTCGCCGGGCAGATCGTCTCCATTCAGATGGGCATGGGCTTCGCTTCGATGGTCGACCCTACCAACGGCGTCTCGGTGGCGGTGATCGGGCAGTTCTTCACCATGCTGGTGACGCTGTTGTTCCTGTCCATGAACGGCCATCTGGTGGTCTTCGAAGTCCTCACCGAAAGCTTCACCACGCTGCCGGTCGGCAGCGGATTGATGGTCAATCATTTCTGGGAACTGGCCGGCAAACTGGGTTGGGTCCTCGGGGCGGCGCTGATGCTGGTGCTGCCGGCGATCACTGCGTTGCTGGTGGTCAACATTGCGTTTGGCATCATGACCCGGGCGGCGCCGCAGTTGAACATCTTCTCCATCGGCTTTCCGCTGACCCTGGTGCTCGGGCTGTTCATTGTCTGGGTCGGGCTGGCGGACATCATCAATCAGTATCAACCGCTGGCCTCCGAGGCCTTGCAGTTTTTACGTGAACTGGCACAGGCGCGCTGAGTCATGGCTGAGAGCGAAAGCGGTCAGGACAAAACAGAAGACCCCACGGACAAAAAGAAAAAGGACGCCCGTGAGAAGGGAGAGATTGCGCGCTCCAAAGAGCTGAATACCCTGGCGATCATGCTCGCCGGCGCCGGTGGCCTGCTGATTTTCGGTGGTGCGCTGGCGCAGGACCTGATGGAACTGATGCGCCTGAACTTCTCGCTGTCGCGGGAGGTGCTGTTGGATCAGCGCTCCATGGGCATCTACCTGCTGCACTCGGGACAGATTGCCTTGCTGGCGATTCAGCCAGTGATGATCACTTTATTGCTCGCCGCTCTGATCGGGCCGATTTCGCTGGGTGGCTGGCTGTTCTCCGCCGGCACCATGGCGCCCAAGTTCAGCCGTATGAACCCCGGTGCCGGCCTCAAGCGCATGTTCTCGTCCAAGGCCATAGCGGAACTGCTTAAGGCCCTCGCAAAATTTTTCATCGTGTTGTTCGTGGCCCTGGCGGTGTTGTCCTCGGACATCGATGACCTGCTACGCATCGCCCATGAACCCTTGGACATGGCGATCATTCACAGCCTGCAAGTGGTCGGCTGGAGCACCCTGTGGATGGCCTGCGGGCTGATCATCATCGCCGCCGTGGACGTGCCGATACAGCTCTGGGAAAGCATCAAGAAACTGAAGATGACCAAGCAGGAAGTGCGCGACGAGCACAAGGACCAGGAAGGGCGGCCGGAGGTCAAGCAGCGGATCCGTCAGCTGCAGCGCGAAATGTCCCAGCGCCGGATGATGGCGGCGATCCCCGACGCCGATGTGGTCATCACCAACCCGACTCACTACGCCGTAGCGCTCAAGTACGATCCGGACAAGGGGGGCGCGCCGATGCTGATCGCCAAGGGCAGCGACTTCCTGGCCTTGAAGATCCGTGAAATTGCTGTGGCCAACGAAGTGCTGCTGCTTGAGTCGCCGGCACTGGCGCGTTCGATTTACTACTCCACCGAGCTTGACCAGGAAATTCCCGGCGGGCTCTACCTTGCCGTCGCCCAGGTGCTCGCTTACGTCTACCAGATCCGCCAGCACCGCGCCGGCAAGGGTAAGCGCCCGGATCCGCTCAAGGGCGACCTGCCGATTCCGCCGGATTTGCGTCGCGATTCCTGAGAACCTCCGTCCGTCTGAAAATGCGGTGTACCTGTTAGTTCTGACAGTAGACACACTTCCTCTTAAGCGTTGTCATGGCCTTGGGAATTCTCCCGTCCGATGTCCTTGCTATGGTCGTTCAATGAGTGGATTGATCACTATGGATGGGCGTTTTAGGCATTTGAGGTTACGGTCATGGCAGAGCGTGAATACAGAAAGCTTCAAGGGATGGCGCTGGAATTTGTTTCGGGAGTCCTGGAGGAGAATCGGCTCGAGCGCACGATCAGTTACTCGGCTACGTTCGGCATGACGCTGGACTTTACGCATTTTGTGCAGATGGCCAATGCCTATATTCCGGGTTATCTGAACAGCCCTATCAATGCGATTCGCCCCGAACTGGACGGGTTCGGCTACCACTATGCATACAATTACTTCTTCGGCGCTGCTGGCAATATTGGTGATGACCGCACGTTGTTCAATGTCTTCACATCCCCTCGTTATTACATGGATCAGTGGTCAAGTGGAGGGCTGGAGGAGTGTTATCACAAGCCGCAATTCAGTGTGGTCGATGGCCGTTTGCAAGTTGTTGCGCGCAAGGACTTTCGTTGGGAGGACAAGCGTGAGATCAACGTCGAAGACCTGCCGGTCATTCCCTTTCAATGGGCGCTTAACCTCATGCTGGGGCGCGACCTTTCTGGTCAGAAGGCACCTTTAACCATCGTGGTGCTCGGTTACGCTGAGGAGGATTTTGTAGAGGTGGAAGGTCTTCAAATGCATAGAGGTACGCGGTACATGGTCGGCAAGGCGCTTCATCTCGGTCCGATCCACAAAGAGCAGATTCTGACGGCGCGTTAATCCCTTTTGTAGAAGCTGTCGAGGCTGCGTCCGGCTGCGAAGCAGTCGTTAAATCCTGCGAGGACTTCGGTCGAGCGTGACCCCGGCTCGAACGCAGCCTCGCAGGCTCGGCAGCTGCTACAAAAGCTCAATACATCCCTCTATTCCCTGCCTTGGCAAAAGTTGGAAGGCTTCTTGCAGTAGCGGCTCTGCGCCTGCTTCAGGCGTCAAAAAGTTTGCTTTAAAGGAACGGGGAAAATCGGTGGATCGCTCTCAGTTATTCAACACTGCACGCACAAACGTTGCCGACTTGAGTCGGGGCAATCTGGGTGTGCCGTTGTTGCTGCTGGTCATGCTGGCGATGATGATGTTGCCGATCCCGCCGTTCCTGCTCGACGTGTTCTTCACGTTCAACATTGCGTTGTCGATCGTCGTGCTGCTGGTCTGCGTCTACGCCTTGCGGCCACTGGACTTTGCGGTGTTCCCGACCATTCTGCTGGTGGCGACGTTGCTGCGACTGGCGCTGAACGTGGCCTCCACGCGGGTGGTGATGCTCCACGGTCAGGACGGTCACGCCTCCGCCGGTAAGGTGATCCAGGCCTTCGGCGAGGTGGTAATCGGCGGCAACTACGTGGTCGGTATCGTCGTCTTCGCGATTTTGATGATCATCAACTTCGTCGTGGTGACCAAGGGGGCCGGGCGGATTTCCGAGGTGAGCGCACGTTTCACCCTCGATGCGATGCCCGGTAAACAAATGGCCATCGACGCCGACTTGAACGCCGGCCTTATCGATCAGAACCAGGCCAAACTGCGCCGGATGGAAGTGGCACAGGAAGCTGAGTTCTACGGTTCCATGGACGGTGCCAGCAAGTTCGTTCGCGGTGACGCCATTGCCGGCCTGCTGATTCTGTTCATCAACCTGATCGGCGGCATGGCGGTCGGTATCTTCCAGCACGGCATGACCTTCGGCGATGCCGGTCGGGTGTACGCCTTGTTGACCATCGGTGACGGTTTGGTGGCGCAATTGCCATCACTGCTTTTATCTACAGCTGCAGCGATCATGGTGACCCGTGCTTCCGGTTCGGAAGACATGGGCAAACAGATCAACCGCCAGATGTTCGCCTCGCCCAAAGCGTTGGCCGTCGCGGCGGGTTTGATGGCGGTGATGGGCCTCGTGCCCGGCATGCCGCACTTTTCCTTTCTCAGCATGGCGGCCCTGGCGGCCGGCGGCGCGTACCTGTTCTGGAAGAAGCAGAACGTGGTCAAGGTTCAGGCCCTGCAAGAGGTCAAGCGTCAACAGGAGCTATTGCCATCACCCGCTCGCGCTCAGGAAACCAAGGAGCTTGGCTGGGATGACGTCACTCCGATCGACATGATCGGCCTGGAAGTCGGCTACCGGCTGATTCCGCTGGTGGACCGCAATCAGGGGGGGCAGTTGCTGGCGCGGATCAAGGGCGTGCGCAAGAAGCTGTCCCAGGATCTGGGCTTCCTCATGCCGACTGTGCATATCCGTGACAACCTCGACCTGGCGCCGAGTGCCTACCGCCTGACCCTGATGGGGGTGATCCTGGCCGAAGCGGAAATTTACCCGGACCGCGAACTGGCGATCAACCCAGGGCAGGTCTACGGTACGCTCAACGGCATTACCGCCAAAGATCCGGCTTTCGGTCTGGAGGCGGTCTGGATCGAAGTCAGTCAGCGTGCCCAAGCGCAATCCCTCGGATACACCGTGGTAGATGCCAGTACGGTAGTGGCAACCCACTTGAACCAGATTCTGTACAAGCACTCGAGCGAGTTGATCGGCCACGAAGAAGTGCAGCAACTCATGCAATTGCTGGCCAAAAGCTCACCAAAACTGGCCGAAGAGCTGGTGCCGGGTGTGGTGTCGCTGTCGCAGTTGCTCAAAGTATTGCAGGCATTGCTGGCCGAACAGGTGCCCGTACGGGACATTCGCAGCATTGCCGAAGCCATCGCAAACAACGCCAGCAAGAGTCAAGATACTGCCGCGCTGGTGGCCGCGGTGCGCGTCGGCGTATCCCGCGCAATCGTCCAAAGCATTGTAGGCACTGACTCCGAGCTACCAGTGATCACGCTGGAGCCAAGGTTGGAACAAATATTGCTCAATAGTCTTCAGAAGGCAGGACAAGGCTCGGAAGAGGGTGTTCTGCTGGAGCCAAGCATGGCTGAGAAACTGCAACGCTCGTTGATCGATGCGGCGCAGCGTCAGGAAATGCAAGGTCAACCGGTGATTCTGCTGGTAGCCGGTCCGGTTCGCGCGATGCTGTCGCGATTCGGCCGATTGGCAGTCCCGGGTTTGCATGTGTTGGCTTACCAGGAAATTCCTGACAACAAGCAAGTGACCATCGTTGCGACAGTAGGGCCCAACGGCTGAGGTAGTGGTTTATGCAAGTTAAGCGTTTTTTCGCCGCCGATATGCGTCAGGCCATGAAACTGGTTCGTGATGAGCTGGGCGCTGATGCCGCCATCATTGGCAACCGCCGGATCGCCGGTGGCGTCGAGCTGACGGCTGCCCTGGATTACAAGTTGTCGGCGCTGGCTCCGCGCGTTCCGAACATGGAACTCGAAGACGAGCTGCGCAAGACCCAATCGCGGATCGTCACCGCCCAGGCCGAACTGAGCCTGCGCAGCGATGGCGAGAGCGATAAGTCCACCAATCGCCAATTGTTCGCCGGCCTGCCACTGACCGCCGCCGAGCCGCTGATCGAGCCGACCTACACCGAACCCCGTCGTCCTGCACCGGCTGCGGCACCGGCCTCCGGTGGCGTCGATCCACGGGCGTTCGACTCGATGCGTTTCGAACTCAACAGCCTGCGCGAACTGATGGAAGTGCAACTCGGCTCCCTGGCCTGGAATCAGCTGCAAGGCAGCCGTCCGGCCCAGGCCAATCTTTGGCGTCGCCTGCAACGCATCGGTCTGTCCGGCCCGTTGTCGCGCGATTTGCTGGCGCTGATTACCGATATTGAAGAGCCTCGTCAGGCCTGGCGCATGTTGCTGGCACACCTGGCGCGGATGATCGCCACACCGGAAGTCGAGCCTCTGGAAGAGGGTGGCGTGATTGCCATGGTCGGCCCCGCCGGCATGGGCAAGACCACCACCCTGGCCAAGCTCGCGGCCCGTTACGTGCTCAAGTACGGCGCGCAGAATATCGCGCTGGTCAGCATGGACAGCTATCGAATTGGTGCTCAGGAACAACTCAAGACGTTGGGCCGGATCCTCAATGTGTCAGTGACGCATGTCGATCCGGGCCAATCGCTGGTGCAGGCGCTTGAGCCTTTGCTGCGCAAACGCGTGGTGCTGATCGATACCGCGGGCCTTCAGGCCAGCGATCCGGCACTGCGCATGCAGCTCGAAAGCCTGGCCGGTCGTGGCATCAAATCGAAAAATTATCTGGTTTTGGCAACCACCAGCCAGAAACAGGTTCTAACGGCCGCTTATCACAGTTACAAGCGTTGTGGGCTCGCTGGCTGCATCCTGACTAAACTGGATGAAACGGCAAGTCTGGGCGAGGTGTTGAGCCTGGCCATCAGTCATGAATTGCCGGTGGTCTACCTGACCGATGGCCCGCGGATTCCGGATGATTTGCATCTACCGCGTCGTCATCAGTTGGTCAGTCGCGCCGTAAGCGTGCAAATGCAAGAAGAACCCAGCGAAGAAGCCATGGCTGACATGTTCGCTGATATTTACCACAGCCCGACCAAGCAGGTCGGCTGAGGTATTAATGAACAGTTTTTGTACCTACATCGATGGTCTGCCATGCATTGTTCAGTTAGTGAACGCGCAGCCAGTAATGTGGCCTCCGTCTAAGTAAGACAAGGTAAAGAAAATTCATGGGCAGCATGCATCCCGTACAGGTGATCGCGGTGACCGGCGGCAAAGGTGGCGTCGGGAAGACTAACGTGTCAGTGAACTTGTCCCTGGCTTTAGCAGAGCTCGGTCGACGCGTCATGCTGTTGGACGCCGATCTGGGGCTGGCGAACGTCGACGTCCTGCTGGGACTGACACCCAAACGTACTTTGGCCGACGTGATCGAAGGCCGCTGCGAGCTGCGCGACGTACTGTTGCAAGGCCCTGGCGGCATCCGCATCGTCCCGGCCGCGTCCGGCACACAGAGCATGGTTCATTTGAGCCCGGCCCAACACGCCGGCCTGATCCAGGCGTTCAGCGATATCGGCGACAACCTCGACGTGCTGGTGATCGACACCGCTGCGGGCATTGGTGACTCGGTCGTCAGTTTCGTCCGCGCAGCGCAAGAAGTCTTGCTGGTGGTCTGCGACGAGCCGACCTCGATCACCGATGCCTACGCACTGATCAAACTGCTGAACCGCGATTACGGCATGAACCGCTTCCGCGTCCTGGCCAACATGGCCCAGAGCCCGCAGGAAGGTCGCAACCTGTTCGCCAAGTTGACCAAGGTCACGGATCGCTTTCTTGATGTCGCCTTACAATACGTTGGCGCGGTGCCTTACGACGAAAGTGTGCGCAAGGCTGTGCAGAAGCAACGCGCCGTCTACGAAGCCTTCCCGCGTTCCAAGTGCTCACTGGCGTTCAAGGCCATTGCACAGAAGGTCGATACCTGGCCACTGCCTGCGAACCCGCGCGGGCACCTGGAGTTTTTCGTCGAGCGCCTCGTGCAACAAACCGCAGGACCCGTGCTATGACAGCCAGTGGCTATAACCTCTACAAGAAGTCGGCACGTGATGCGCAGTACGAGCTGATCGAGCGTTACGCGCCACTGGTTAAACGCATTGCCTATCACTTGCTGGCGCGTTTGCCAGCCAGTGTCCAGGTTGAAGATCTGATCCAGGCCGGGATGATCGGCCTGCTTGAAGTGTCGACCAAATACGACGCCAGCAAAGGCGCGAGTTTCGAGACGTACGCGGGTATTCGAATCCGTGGCGCGATGCTCGACGAAGTACGCAAGGGGGACTGGGCGCCACGTTCGGTCCACCGCAATACCCGGATGGTCAGCGACGCCATTCGCTCGATTGAAGCTAAAACCGGTCGTGACGCTAAAGATCACGAGGTTGCGGCCGAACTCCAATTGAGTCTCGACGATTATTACGGGATTTTGAACGACACCCTGGGCAGCCGGCTATTCAGTTTCGACGATCTGTTGCAGGACGGCGAACACGAAGGGCTGCACGAGGATGGCGCCAGTGCTCATCTCGAGCCGTCACGCGATCTGGAAGATGAACGCTTCCAGGCGGCGCTGGCGGACGCGATTGCCAATTTGCCGGAGCGTGAGCGACTGGTGTTGGCGCTGTACTACGACGAAGAGTTGAATCTCAAGGAAATCGGTGAGGTCCTGGGGGTCAGCGAATCTCGGGTCAGCCAGTTACACAGCCAGTGCGCGGCCCGTTTGCGGGGGCGTTTGGGGGAGTGGCGAGCGCGCTGAAGGCAGTGTGGGGACACTGCGAACGCGGCTGGTGGGGTGTTGAACCGTACCGGTCCCGATCTGTTGTGCTCCAGACAGTCATTGAGTGCTTTGCCGGATTGATTGAAATGGCGTGTCCAGGTGCTGGGCGCGTTTAAGACTGCTTGGAGGTCGAATTGGACAAGAACATGAAAATCCTCATCGTTGATGACTTCTCAACGATGCGGCGGATCATTAAAAACCTGTTGCGTGACCTTGGGTTCACCAACACGGTCGAGGCCGACGATGGCACTACTGCCATTCCGGTTCTCAACAGCGGCAGCATCGACTTTCTGGTAACGGACTGGAACATGCCCGGCATGACCGGTATCGATCTGCTGCGCCACGTGCGTGCCGATGAAAAACTCAAACACCTGCCGGTGTTGATGGTCACGGCCGAAGCCAAGCGCGAGCAAATCATCGAAGCCGCTCAGGCGGGTGTGAACGGTTATGTGGTCAAGCCATTCACGGCTCAGGCGTTGAAAGACAAGATTGAAAAGATCTTCGAACGCATCGGTTGATGTGCAAAGCAAGTCCGCCACGGGGGAGCTATGGAGCATAACGAGTCTTCACAGGGCGATTTCGAATCGACTCTGAAAAAACACGCGGTCGAACTGGTCGAAAGCCTTGAAAAAGGCAGGTTCGGCGACGCTGTGCAACTGATCCATGAGCTCAATCAGACCCGTGACCGTGGCCTGTATCAGGAAGTGGGCAAGCTCACTCGCGAGCTGCATAGCGCGATCGTCAATTTCCAGATTGACCCGCACATGCCGCAAGCCGAGGAAGTCTCGCAGATCACGGACGCCACCGAGCGTCTGGGTTATGTGGTCAAGCTGACCGAAGCTGCAGCCAACCGCACCATGGACCTGGTGGAAAACGCCACGCCGCTGGTCAATGGCCTGAGCAACGAAGCCCAGGCCTTGAGTACCGACTGGGGACGGTTCATGCGTCGCGAAGTCGGGGCTGAAGAGTTCCGCGAGCTGGCCCGGCGAGTCGACGGTTTCCTGACACGCAGCAGCGAAGACAATCGCGTTGTGTCGGGCAACCTCAACGACATCCTGCTCGCTCAGGATTACCAGGACCTCACCGGTCAGGTGATCAAGCGTGTGACCCAATTGGTCACCGAAGTTGAAAGCAACCTGCTCAAGCTCGTGCTTATGGCCAGTCAGGTGGACCGCTTTGCGGGCATCGAACATGACCGTGAAGCGATGCTGGCAGAAAAAGATCCGCAAAAACATCTCTCTCAGGGTGAAGGTCCGCAGATTCATGCCGATAAAAGAGAAGACGTTGTGTCCGGTCAGGACGATGTGGACGATTTGCTATCCAGTCTTGGATTTTAGGTTTTTAGGTTTTTAGACCTTTAGGAGCACCCCCTTAATGAGCTTCGGCGCCGATGAAGAGATCCTTCAGGATTTCCTGGTTGAGGCCGGCGAGATTCTAGAGCAACTGTCCGAACAGCTGGTCGAGCTTGAAAGCCGACCCGATGATGCGGACTTGCTCAATGCAATTTTTCGCGGTTTTCACACTGTAAAAGGAGGCGCCGGCTTCCTCCAGCTCAACGAGCTGGTGGAGTGCTGTCACATCGCCGAGAACGTGTTCGACATCCTGCGCAAGGGTGAACGTCGCGTCGACTCGGAACTGATGGACGTGGTTCTCGAAGCGCTGGATGCGGTGAACGGTATGTTTACCGAAGTCCGCGAGCGCAGCCCGATCACGGCTGCCACGCCTGAATTGCTGGCCGCTCTGGCCCGTTTGGCCGAGCCGCAGGCGGCAGAAGCTGCACCGGTTGCCGACGTGGTCGAAACACCGGCTGCTGAAAGCGAATCGGGTGACATCACCGATAATGAATTCGAACAACTGCTGGACTCGCTGAACGCCGTCAAGGCTCAGGCAGAAGCCCCGGCAGCTGTGCCAGCGCCGAGCAGCAATGCGGCGGGCAGCGACGAAATCACCGATGCCGAGTTCGAGTCGTTGCTCGATCAACTGCACGGTAAAGGCCAGTTCGCCGTCGATGCGGTAGCCCCGGCGCCAGCCGCACCGGCTGCCCCGAAAGCGGCAGGCGACAGCTCCGATATCACCGACGACGAGTTCGAGGCACTGCTCGATCAGCTGCACGGCAAGGGCAACTTTGCCGTTGATGCGCTGGAATCGGCCATTGCCGCGGTCCCGGCCCCGGCTGCGCCCACTGCTAAAGCGGCTGGCGGCGATCTGATCTCCGATCACGAGTTCGAATCGCTGCTCGACGAATTGCACGGCAAAGGCAAGTTCACCGAGGTCGGCACTGGCGCAGTGGTTTCTGCTCCTGTCGCCAAGGCGCCAGCACCGGCTGCGAAACCCGTCGCCAAAGCGCCCGAGCCTAAAGCCGAAGCGCCAAAGTCTGTTGCTGCTGCACCGGCTCCGGCGCGTGCCCCGGCCGCGCCGCCACCGGAAAAACCGGCCAGCGAAGCCGAGACCACCGTGCGGGTCGACACCGCGCGTCTCGACGAAATCATGAACATGGTCGGCGAGTTGGTACTGGTGCGTAACCGCTTGGTCCGTCTGGGCCTCAACAGCGGCGACGAAGCCATGTCCAAGGCCGTGTCGAACCTCGACGTGGTCACGGCCGACCTGCAAACCGCGGTCATGAAGACCCGGATGCAACCGATCAAGAAGGTCTTCGGGCGCTTCCCGCGTCTGGTTCGCGACCTGGCTCGCCAGCTCAAGAAAGAGATCAACCTGGAACTGGTCGGCGAAGAAACCGACCTCGACAAGAACCTCGTCGAGGCCCTGGCCGACCCGCTGGTCCACTTGGTGCGCAACTCGGTCGACCACGGTATTGAAGAGCCGGCCGAGCGTGAAGCGATGGGCAAGCCTCGCAGCGGCAAGGTAATCCTGTCCGCTGAACAGGAAGGCGACCACATCCTGCTGTCCATCTCCGATGACGGCAAGGGCATGGACGCCGATGTTCTGCGCGGCATTGCCGTGAAGAAAGGCTTGATGGACAAGGATGCAGCGGATCGCCTCAGCGAATCCGATTGTTTCAACCTGATCTTCGCGCCGGGTTTCTCGACCAAGACCGAAATTTCCGATGTCTCCGGACGCGGCGTGGGCATGGACGTGGTGAAAACCAAAATCGCCCAGCTCAACGGCACCATCAATATCTATTCGACCAAGGGCAAGGGCTCGAAGATCGTCATCAAGGTCCCGTTGACCCTGGCGATCATGCCCACGCTGATGGTCATGCTGGGCAACCAGGCGTTTGCGTTCCCGCTGGTGAACGTCAACGAGATCTTCCACCTCGACCTGTCGACCACCAACGTCGTGGACGGCCAGGAAGTGGTGATCGTGCGGGACAAGGCGCTGCCGTTGTTCTATCTCAAACGCTGGCTGGTCGCCTCTGCCGCTCATGAAGAGCAGCGCGAAGGCCATGTGGTGATCCTTTCGGTGGGCACTCAGCGGATCGGCTTCGTCGTCGATCAACTGGTGGGCCAGGAAGAAGTGGTCATCAAGCCATTGGGCAAAATGCTCCAGGGAACTCCGGGCATGTCCGGCGCCACCATCACCGGTGACGGCCGCATTGCGCTGATTCTCGATGTTCCGAGCATGCTCAAGCGTTACGCCGCACGGCGTATTTGATTCTGGTGGAGCGGGGCGACTGAGCCTCGCTCCGTCTAACGGAGTGTTTATGGCAGTTAAAGTCCTGGTGGTGGACGATTCGGGGTTTTTCCGCCGCCGCGTCTCGGAAATTCTTTCAGCGGATCCGAATATCCAGGTCGTCGGTACGGCGACCAACGGAAAAGAGGCGATTGATCAGGCGCTGGCCCTCAAGCCAGACGTGATCACCATGGACTACGAGATGCCGATGATGGATGGCATCACGGCGGTGCGGCACATCATGCAGCGCTGCCCGACTCCGGTTTTGATGTTCTCCTCGCTGACGCACGAAGGCGCTCGGGTAACCCTCGACGCGCTGGACGCTGGCGCGGTGGATTTCCTGCCGAAGAATTTCGAAGACATCTCCCGTAACCCGGAGAAGGTCAAGCAACTGCTGTGCGAGAAGATTCTCAGCATCTCGCGCAGTAACCGTCGTGCCAACACCTACAGCGCTCCGGCACCTGTCGCCGCACCCGTCCCGACGCCTGCACCTTCGAGCGTCAGCACCTACGGCAGCAGCGCGCCTGCACGTCCGGCACCGGCTCCGATTCCGGCACGTACGCACGCGCCAGCCTCGTCGTCGCCAACGCCGAAACGCAAAGCCTACAAACTGGTCGCCATCGGTACGTCCACTGGCGGCCCGGTTGCCCTGCAGCGGGTTCTGACCCAATTGCCGGCCAACTTCCCTGCACCGATCGTATTGATCCAGCACATGCCGGCTGCCTTTACCAAGGCCTTCGCCGAACGTCTGGACAAGCTCTGCCGCATCAGCGTCAAGGAAGCCGAGGATGGCGACATCCTGCGTCCGGGCCTGGCGTTGCTGGCGCCGGGTGGCAAGCAAATGATGATCGACGGCCGTGGCGCGGTGAAAATCCTCCCGGGCGACGAACGTCTGAACTACAAGCCGTGCGTGGACATCACCTTCGGTTCCGCGGCCAAGTCTTACGGTGACAAAGTTCTGGCGGTCGTGTTGACCGGCATGGGCGCCGATGGTCGCGAAGGCGCGCGTCTGCTCAAGCAGGGCGGCAGCTCGATCTGGGCTCAGGATGAAGCCAGCTGCGTGATCTACGGCATGCCGATGGCCATCGTCAAAGCCGAACTCGCCGATGCGGTGTACGGCCTGGACGATATTGGCAAGCATCTGGTCGAGGCTTGTATCTGATGGATGTTTTAAGCCTCATCGGGATCATCATGGCGTTTGTCGCCATCATTGGCGGCAACTACCTTGAAGGCGGCCACCTCGGCGCCCTGGCCAACGGTCCGGCGGCGTTGATCGTTATCGGCGGAACCGTCGGTGCAGCGCTGCTGCAGTCCCCGATGAGCGCCTTCAAACGCGCCATGCAGATTCTGGCCTGGATCCTGTTTCCTCCGCGCATCGACCTCGCCGGTGGCGTCGATCGCGTCGTCAACTGGAGCCTGACCGCCCGCAAGGAAGGCTTGCTCGGTCTGGAAGGGGTGGCCGACGCCGAACCTGACAACTACTCGCGCAAAGGCCTGCAACTGCTGGTGGACGGCGCCGAGCCGGAAGCGATTCGCAGCATCCTGGAAGTGGATTTCTACACCCAGGAAAGCCGCGACATCGAAGCTGCCAAAGTCTTCGAAAGCATGGGCGGCTACGCGCCGACCATCGGCATCATCGGTGCGGTAATGGGCCTGATCCACGTGATGGGCAACCTGGCCGATCCATCGCAATTGGGTAGCGGCATTGCCGTGGCCTTCGTTGCGACCATCTACGGCGTGGCCAGTGCCAACCTGGTGCTGCTGCCGATTGCCGCCAAACTCAAGTCTGTCGCTATGCGGCAGTCGCGTTATCGCGAAATGTTGTTGGAAGGCATTCTGTCGATCGCCGAAGGTGAAAACCCTCGCTCTATTGAGTTGAAGCTTCAGGGCTTCATGGATTGATGGGGGTAATGGATTATGGCTCGTCGTCGGCAACCTGAAGAACATGTAAACCATGAACGTTGGCTGGTTTCGTACGCCGACTTCATTACGTTGCTGTTCGCTTTCTTCGTGGTGATGTACTCGATCTCTTCGATCAACGAAGGCAAGTACAAGGTTATTTCCGAAGCGTTGATCGGGGTGTTTACCGACTCCGACCGCGCCCTCAAGCCGATCCCGATCGGCGACGAGCGACCGAAGACCGTGACCCCGGCCAAGCCGCTGGTTAAAGACGCCGAGCAGGTCGACGCCGGGATCGGGGGTGCCAGCGATCCGCTCAAAAGCATCGCCGACGACATCAGCGCCGCGTTCGGCGACTTGATCAGCTCCAACCAGATGACCATTCGCGGCAACGAGCTGTGGGTCGAGATCGAACTCAATTCCAGCCTGTTGTTCGGCAGCGGCGACGCCATGCCCAGCGACATCGCGTTCAACATCATCGACAAGGTTGCCGCGATTCTGAAGCCGTTCGACAACCCGATTCACGTCGAAGGCTTCACTGACGATCAACCGATCCGCACCGCGCAATACCCGACCAACTGGGAGCTGTCCTCGGCCCGTTCGGCGAGCATCGTGCGCATGCTGGCGATGCAGGGCGTGAACCCCGGTCGCCTGGCGTCGGTGGGTTACGGTGAGTTCCAGCCAGTGGCCAACAACGCCACTGCCGAGGGCCGGGCGCGTAACCGTCGAGTCGTCCTGGTGGTGTCGCGAAATCTCGATGTACGCCGCAGCCTCACGGGTACCGGAACCGCCAATGCGAAACCGGATGCCGCGTTGAAGCGTGCTGGCACACAAACTGCACCGACCCCGGTCAAGTCGCCGGGACGAGAGAGTGCCGTCAATTCTCCGTCACCCGCATTAATACGTTGAGCTTTTCCTCGGTCGACCATTTCGACCGGGAGGAACAATCCGAATGAGAGTCTGGGCAGTCGCCAATCAAAAGGGTGGTGTTGGTAAAACCACTTCCTCTATCGCTTTAGCCGGTTTACTGGCCGAGGCGGGCAAGCGCGTGGTTGTGGTCGATCTCGACCCTCACGGCTCCATGACCAGCTACTTCGGTTACGACCCCGACAGCCTGGAACACAGCAGCTACGATCTGTTCCTGCACAAGGGCAGCGTGCCGCAAGGCTTGCCCGGTCAGTTGCTGTTGCCCACCAGCCACGAGAGTATTTCCCTGTTGCCGTCGAGCACCGCACTCGCGACCCTCGAGCGTCAGTCGCCGGGTCAGAGTGGCCTGGGCCTGGTGATTGCCAAGAGCCTGGCGCAACTTTGGCAGGACTTCGATTACGCCGTGATCGACAGCCCGCCGTTGCTCGGCTTGCTGATGGTCAATGCCTTGGCGGCGAGCCAGCAATTGGTGATTCCGGTGCAGACCGAACACCTGGCGGTCAAAGGCCTGGAGCGCATGGTCAATACCCTGGCGATGATCAACCGTTCGCGTAAACAGGCGCTGCCGTTCAGCATCGTGCCGACCTTGTTCGACCGCCGTACGCAGGCGTCCCTCGGCACGCTGCGGGTGTTACGCGACAAGTACCCGGAAGAAATCTGGCAGGGCTACATTCCAATCGATACCCGCTTGCGCGATGCCAGCCGGGCAGGGGTGACGCCTTCGCAGTTCGACGGCAAGAGCCGTGGGGTGCTGGCTTATCGCGCGTTGCTCAAGCATCTGTTGGCAGCACAACTTGTCCCGCAGGTGGCGTGAGATGAACCGCCCGGTAAAAATCACCTCGCGCCCGCAACTCGCGCTCCAGTCTTATCTGGACAGCTTGCTGATGGAGGCGACGGAAGAGTTGCCGCCGGAAATCGAAGCGCTGGTTGAAATCGTTGAGGTTGTTGAAGCAGTCGAAGTTGAAGCTGCGCTGGACGAGTTCCAGGCAGCGGTGCTCGAAGAGCAGGCTCGTGATGCGCAGAAACCCGCCGTGGTTGCCGCGCCGGTAGCAGCGCCCGTGGCGAAAGCGCCGGTAGCCGTGATCGATGCACCAGCACCGGTACTCGCTCCGGTATCGACCATCGCCCCGCTGCTGCAAGCCTTGGTGCCACCGGTGGTCGAAGTCCACCTGCCACCGAGCAACACGCCGCCACCAGTGGAAGCAGATGGTCGCCCGTCCTGGGCTGCCGAGCCGTTCGAATGCCTGTTGTTCGATGTCGCCGGGCTGACCCTTGCGGTGCCGCTGGTGTGCCTGGGCTCGATTTATTCTTTGGCCGGTCATGAGCTGACGCCGCTGTTCGGTCAGCCGGAATGGTTCCTCGGGATCCTGCCGAGCCAGGCCGGCAACCTGAAAGTATTGGATACCGCGCGTTGGGTCATGCCCGACCGTTACCGCGACGATTTCCGTCAGGGCCTGCAATACGTTATTTCGGTTCAGGGCTACGAATGGGGGCTGGCGGTGCATCAGGTCAGCCGCTCGTTGCGCCTGGACCCGAACGAAATCAAATGGAGAAGTCATCGAGGTCAGCGGCCATGGCTCGCCGGCACGGTGATTGAGCACATGTGTGCGCTGCTGGACGTTTCCGCCCTGGCCGAGTTGATCGCCAGCGGCGGGGCAAAGCACATGGGCGGCATCAAGCCGCTACACAAACCGACATAGCTGCCGACATAACACGTATGCGACGGCATTGTTGAATGCCGCCAACAGAACACACACCGCCAGAAGCGGTTTTTCGAGGGGTCAGGGTATGAGTAATCAAGCGACGAATGCAAAAGGTTCTGAAGATCCGATCCTGCAATGGGTAACCTTCAAACTGGACAATGAAACCTACGGCATCAACGTGATGCGCGTTCAGGAAGTCCTGCGTTACACCGAGATCGCCCCGGTCCCGGGTGCCCCGAGCTACGTGCTGGGCATCATCAACCTGCGCGGTAACGTGGTCACCGTGATCGACACCCGTCAGCGCTTCGGCCTGATGAATGCCGAGATCAGCGATAACACCCGTATCGTCATCATCGAAGCCGACAAGCAAGTGGTCGGGATCATGGTCGACAGCGTGGCCGAAGTGGTTTACCTGCGTCAGTCGGAAATCGAAACTGCGCCGAACGTCGGTAACGAAGAATCCGCCAAGTTCATTCAAGGCGTGTGCAACAAGAACAACGAACTGCTGATCCTGGTCGAGCTGGACAAGATGATGAGCGAAGAAGAATGGTCGGACCTGGAGAACATCTGATTGATTCTTGAGGTAGCGGTCATTGTCCTGTTCCTCTTTTGGGCGGGCACGCTGGCGATGTTTCTGGCGTACATACGAGGCCAACGACTGATCGCCGCGCAACAGGCCCAGGGCGATGCGCTGCGCGATCAGCGCATCAAGGACTTGGCCAAGCGCGTCGAGGACTACCAGAGCGGCAACGTGCGCATGGGTGAAGACCTGCATGAACTGCGCGCAGTGGTTGGCCCGTTGCCGGACAAACTGGCTCAGCTGGAACAGCGCGATCCGTCGAGCCTGTCGTTTGCCCAGGCGGCAAAACTGGTCGGTATGGGCGCGAGCGTCGATGAACTGACTCAGTCTTGTGGCTTGACCCAGGCTGAGGCGGAGTTGATGAGTAAGTTGCACAAGAACTGAGAAGATCAAAAGATCGCAGCCTCGTTGCACTCGACAACTCCTACAGGGCGTACACCGTCCCAATGTAGGAGCTGTCGAGTGCAACGAGGCTGCGATCTTTTTGCATTCAACAAAGATTCAATAATCATCCCCGCGCTCGGTGATGTCCTTCTCCACCATCGGCGCATCCGGATCATGCCCTGCCGGAAACTTGCCCTTCAGATTCCACGCAAACGCAATAATCTCGGCAATCGTGCGATACAACTCCTCCGGAATACTCTCCCCCAATTCCATCCGCGCCAGCAGTTTCACCAGCTCGGCGTTTTCGTAGATGGGCACTTCATAATCGCGGGCAATCTTCAGAATGGCTTCGGCCAGTGCTTCGTCACCTTTGGCCGTGAGGGTAGGGGCGTGGGTGCCGTCGTACTTGAGCGCGATGGCCTGGCGCGGGGTGTTGGGGTTTCTCATGCGGTTTCGTCGACCCAGCGTTGTTCGAGACGGGTTTGAGGGCCTTGTGGCGGTGTGCCAAGGTGGCAATCGAGATCGCCGACATTCAGGCCGGACGCCAGCAGCCGCTGGCGCAGTTCGGTCAGGTGACTTTCGATCAGGCTGGCGGTGTACGGGCGTTCGGCCCACAGCTGGCTGGACAGGCTGCCTTTGATCAGTTGTGCCTGAATCTGCAATGGGCCCAAGGGCTCCATGTCGAACGCCAGGTCCACTCGCCACAATTGTTGTTTGGGTTCGCGCTCGTCGCGGCGTTCGTTTTGCTGTTCTTTCTCGGGCGCTTCTTCGCGCTGGAACTTGACCTGCAGCGGCACGATGTCCTGCAGATTGCGCATCGGGATTTCCAGTTGCCAGGTGTTCATCAACCGACCGTCGTCAGTCACGCCGGTCTGTTCCAGGCTCGACAGTTGATGGCTTTGCAGGCGCGAAACGGCCGCTGCTGCCAAACGCAGCAAGTGCTCGAGATCGCCTTCGCCGTCCATGCTTTGTAGCAGGCGCTCGGGCAGCGGGAAGCGGGTTGGCTGCGGTTTGGCGCTGACCTGACCGAGCATGCCGAGGGCGCTGCGCACGAAGTTCGGCATGGCCTGGGCCAGTGTGTTGGCGGCAATGATCGCGTTGAGATTGGTGTTGGCCGGCAGGCCTGGCGTCAATTGTGCGATCAGCTTGAGCAGATCACCCTTCATGTCCGGGGCCAGTGTCGGGTTCTGACCGCTGAGCAGCTTGGCTTCAAGGAACAGCCCGCTATTGGCCAGTGCCTGGGCCAACCCCTTTGGCGTGCTGAGTTGTTGAACATCGGGCAGGCCGGCGAGCAACTTGTCGACGGCGGCACGCAGATCACTGGACGTCTGATTCGAGGACGGCAGGTTTTGCAGGAGTTTGAGCAGGCCATCCAACGAACCTTGGCGGCTCTGTTGGCTGACCAGTTGTTGGGTCACGGCCAATTGCTCCTGGCGGCTGCTCAATGGCACGAATTTCAGCGTCTGGGTGTCCTGCACCAGCGCGCTCAGCAAGGTGCCAATGCGCAGTGGCGTCGGGCTGTCGATGCTCAGGGTGCTGCCGCTCAACGCGGTGTTGAGCAAGCTCACCATCGAGCGAAACACTGTCGGCTGGCCCGGCGCCTGCGGCAACACCTGAGAGGTCAGCACTTTGCCTTGCAGCAGGGTGCCGACCGGCAGTTGCGCGGTGTCGATACGGGTGAGGGTGGCGACGCTGGAGGCGATGGCCTGTTGCACGGTGACGGCCAGATTACCCGCCGACGGCTGGGTGATCGCCAGGCTGGTGCCCTGAGGCAGCGGTTGGCTGCTGGTGGCTTGGACCGTGGTCTGGCGGCCGCTGTCGAGGGTGACCTTGAGCAACAGTTGAAAGGTCTGATCCGCCTGCTTGAGCGACAGCACTTCGGCCTTGGCGGTCTGGCCCGCAGTGATCAGGCCCTCCATCGGCGTCAGTAACTTCAGCAGGTCGCCACTCACCACCAGCGGCCGCGAAGTGGCGGGGGTGGGCTGCGGTAGCGGGAGGATGTTCATTTCGCCTGTCATACGCGGTCACAACCTGAGGAAATTGCCCTCTTTAGAGTAGGGCATGGCATGTATAATGCCGCCCCGTTGTATCCGGGGCGCTGAAAACATTTCAAATACTTGATCCAGCTCCTTAGAACGGGCCGCCAATGCATTTATCCTGCATATCTTTAACGGCCGCTCCACTGCCGACTTGAACCCAAAAGGCCCGTGATCTCTTGACCAGTCCTGTCCTGCAAACCGTTGCCCTCGCCTGTGAGCGAGACCTTCGGCTGCTCTTCGAAAATCTCGAATTGAGACTGGCCAGTGGCGAAATGTTGCAAATCAGCGGCCCCAACGGCAGTGGCAAAACCAGCCTTTTACGTCTGCTTTGCGGTCTGATGCAGCCGACTGCCGGTCAAGTGCTGCTCAACGGCCAGCCACTGAACGAGCAACGCTTTGAACTGGCGCGCAACCTGCTGTGGATCGGCCATGCCGCCGGGATCAAGGACCTGCTGACGCCGGAAGAGAACCTGAGCTGGCTTTGCGCCCTGCATCAACCGGCCTCCCAGGAGGCGATCTGGCAGGCGCTGACGGCGGTCGGACTGCGCGGTTTCGAGGATGTTCCTTGCCACACGTTGTCTGCCGGGCAGCAACGCCGGGTCGCGTTGGCGCGGTTGTACCTGGAAAGCCCGCCGCTATGGATCCTCGATGAGCCGTTCACTGCGCTCGACAAACAAGGCGTAGCGCAACTCGAAGAACACCTGGCCGCACACTGCGAGCGCGGTGGCATGGTGGTCTTGACCACTCACCACACGCTGACCCGGATGCCGGCCGGCTATCGCGACATTGATCTGGGGAATTGGGCCGTATGAGTGTTTTCGGCCTGTTGGTCGCCCGTGAAGCCCGATTGTTGTTCCGTCGTCCGGCGGAGTTGGCCAATCCGCTCGTATTCTTCGCGATTGTGGTTTCCCTGTTCCCGTTGGCGGTCGGACCCGAGTCTCAATTGTTGCAAACCTTGTCTCCGGGACTGGTCTGGGTAGCGGCCCTTTTATCGGTTTTGCTCTCGCTGGACGGGCTTTTCCGCAGTGATTTCGAAGACGGATCGCTTGAACAGTGGGTCCTTTCGTCGCACCCCCTGCCTCTTCTGGTTTTGGCCAAGGTACTGGCACACTGGTCCTTCTCTGGCCTGGCACTGGTTTTGCTCGCTCCACTGCTGGCATTGATGCTCGGTTTGCCAACCGCCTGTCTGCCGGTGTTGCTGCTTTCTTTGTTGCTGGGTACACCGGTGCTGAGCCTGCTCGGTGCGGTGGGCGCAGCGCTGACGGTGGGATTGAAACGCGGTGGCCTGTTGCTGGCATTGCTGATTCTGCCGTTGTACATCCCGGTGTTGATTCTCGGCAGTGGCGCCTTGCAGGCGGCATTGCAGGGCATGCCGGCGACCGGTTATCTCCTGTGGCTTGGTAGCCTGACCGCCCTGGCGATAACCCTGACACCTTTTGCAATCGCTGCTGGCCTGAAGATCAGCGTCGGCGAATAATGAGGTCTGATCAAATTTTGATCAGTAAAGACCCTGCGCTGCTCGTGATGGCGAGCAGCAACCGTGATGGAAACAGTAATGAACTGGACTTGGTTTCATAAGCTCGGCTCGCCCAAATGGTTTTACGGCATCAGCGGCAAACTGCTGCCGTGGCTGAGTGTCGCGGCGTTGCTGCTGATCAGCATTGGTGTAGTGTGGGGCCTGGCCTTCGCGCCGCCGGACTACCAGCAAGGTAATAGCTTTCGCATCATTTATATCCACGTTCCGGCCGCCATGCTGGCCCAGTCCATCTACGTGATGCTGGCGATCTGTGGCATCGTCGGGCTGGTGTGGAAGATGAAACTGGCCGACGTCGCCCTGCAATGCGCGGCGCCCATTGGTGCGTGGATGACCGCCGTGGCGCTGGTCACCGGCGCGATCTGGGGCAAACCGACCTGGGGCTCGTGGTGGGTATGGGATGCACGACTTACGTCCATGCTTATTCTGCTGTTTCTGTACTTCGGTCTTATTGCGCTGGGCAACGCCATCAGCAATCGTGACAGTGCCGCCAAGGCCTGCGCGGTATTGGCGATTGTTGGCGTGATCAACATCCCGATCATTAAATACTCGGTGGAGTGGTGGAATACCCTGCACCAGGGCGCGACGTTCACCCTCACCGAAAAACCGGCAATGCCCGCCGAGATGTGGCTGCCACTGCTGCTGACGGTGCTGGGTTTCTACTGTTTCTTCGGCGCGGTGTTGCTGCTGCGCATGCGTCTTGAAGTGCTCAAGCGCGAAGCCCGCGCCAGTTGGGTCAAGGCCGAAGTGCAGAACAGTCTGGAGGCCGCTCGATGAGTTTTGCTTCATTCGGCGACTTCCTCGCCATGGGCCATCATGGCCTGTATGTCTGGTCAGCCTATGGCATTAGCCTGGCGGTGCTGGCCCTCAACGTGGCGGCGCCGATCCTGGCCCGCAAGCGGTATCTGCAACAAGAGGCGCGTCGTCTGCGCCGGGAGAACGGCAAGTGAATCCGCTGCGCAAAAAGCGTCTTATCATCATTCTCGCGATCCTGGTCGGTGTCGGCGCTGCCGTCGGCCTGGCCCTGAGCGCCCTGCAGCAGAACATCAATCTGTTTTACACCCCGACCCAGATCGCCAACGGCGAAGCCCCGCAAGACACGCGGATCCGCGCTGGCGGCATGGTCGAGAAAGGTTCGCTGCAACGCTCCGGCGATTCGCTGGACGTGAAATTCATCGTCACCGACTTCAGTAAATCCGTAACCATCACTTATCGCGGCATCCTTCCGGACCTGTTCCGCGAAGGGCAGGGCATCGTTGCCCTGGGCAAGCTCAACGCCGACGGCGTGGTGGTGGCCGACGAAGTGCTGGCCAAGCACGATGAGAAGTACATGCCGCCAGAAGTGACCAAGGCTTTGAAAGACAGTGGTCAATCTGCTCCAACGCCCGCGAAGGAGGGTTGATCGATGACGTCTGGACTCTATATTCCTGAACTCGGCCACCTGGCCATGATTCTGGCGCTGTGTTTTGCGCTGGTTCAGGCCGTGGTGCCGTTGTTCGGTGCCTGGCGCGGTGACCGCTTGTGGATGAGCCTCGCTCAACCAGCGGCTTGGGGTCAGTTCGCGTTTCTGCTGTTCTCCTTCGGTTGCCTGACTTACGCCTTCATGGCCGACGATTTCTCCGTCGACTACGTTGCCAGCAACTCCAACAGCGCGTTGCCGTGGTACTACAAGTTCAGCGCGGTGTGGGGCGCTCACGAAGGGTCGTTGCTGCTGTGGGCGTTGATCCTCGGCGGCTGGACCTTCGCGGTGTCGGTGTTCTCACGGCAGTTGCCGCAAGTGATGCTGGCTCGCGTGCTGGCGGTGATGGGCATGATCAGCACGGGTTTCCTGCTGTTCCTGATCCTCACGTCTAACCCGTTCGCCCGCATCCTGCCGCAGATTCCTGCGGACGGTCGTGATCTCAACCCACTGCTGCAAGACATCGGTTTGATCGTTCATCCGCCGATGTTGTACATGGGCTATGTCGGTTTCTCCGTGGCGTTCGCGTTTGCCATCGCTGCACTGCTGGGCGGTCGTCTTGATGCGGCGTGGGCTCGCTGGTCCCGTCCGTGGACCATCGTCGCCTGGGCCTTTCTCGGTATCGGCATCACCCTCGGTTCGTGGTGGGCGTACTACGAACTCGGCTGGGGCGGCTGGTGGTTCTGGGACCCGGTAGAAAACGCCTCGTTCATGCCATGGCTGGTGGGTACGGCGCTGATTCACTCCTTGGCGGTCACGGAAAAACGTGGCGTGTTCAAGAGCTGGACCGTGTTGCTGGCCATCGCCGCGTTCTCGCTGAGCTTGCTGGGGACCTTCCTCGTGCGTTCCGGCGTGCTGACCTCGGTTCACGCCTTTGCGTCCGACCCTGAGCGCGGCGTGTTCATCCTGATCTTCCTGCTGTTTGTGGTCGGTGGTTCGCTGACGTTGTTCGCCCTGCGCGCTCCGGTGGTGAAGAGCCACGTTGGCTTCAACCTCTGGTCCCGGGAAACCCTGCTGCTGGGTAACAACCTGGTGCTGGTGGTGGCGGCGTCGATGATTCTACTCGGCACCTTGTATCCGCTGATTCTCGATGCGATGACCGGCGCCAAGCTGTCCGTCGGCCCACCGTACTTCAACGCACTGTTCATTCCGTTGATGGCCTTGCTGATGATGGTGATGGCGGTCGGCATGCTGGTGCGCTGGAAAGACACTCCGGTCAAATGGCTGTTGGGCATGCTGACCCCGGTGTTGCTCGGCAGCGCCGCGCTGGCCGTGGTAGCCGGTGTCGCCTATGGCGATTTCAATTGGGCAGTGATTGCGACCTTCATGCTCGCGGCCTGGGTGCTGCTGGCCGGTGTGCGTGACATCTTCGACAAGACTCGCCACAAAGGCCTGATCAAAGGCCTGCCGACCCTGACCCGCAGCTATTGGGGCATGCAGGTCGCTCACATCGGCATTGCCGTGTGTGCCCTTGGCGTCGTGCTGTCGAGCCAGAACAGTGCCGAGCGCGACCTGCGCCTGGCGCCGGGTGAGTCCATGGACCTGGGCGGTTACCAGTTCGTGTTCGAAGGCGCCAAGCATTTCGAAGGCCCGAACTTCACCTCGGACAAGGGCACCGTTCGGGTGATCCGCAACGGCAAGGAAGTCAGCGTGCTGCACCCGGAAAAACGCCTCTACACCGTGCAGAACTCGGTGATGACTGAAGCCGGGATCGACGCCGGTTTCACCCGTGACCTCTATGTCGCACTCGGCGAACCGTTAGGCGATGGCGCCTGGGCCGTTCGCGTCCACGTCAAACCGTTCGTACGCTGGATCTGGTTCGGTGGTCTGCTCACTGGTTTGGGCGGATTGCTGGCGGCATTGGATCGCCGTTACCGGGTCAAGGTGAATAGCCGTGTGCGCGAAGCACTGGGCATGACGGGAGCCACGGCATGAGACGTTGGTTGATGCTGTTGCCCCTGGTGATTTTCCTGGTGGTGGCTGTTTTCCTTTATCGCGGTCTGTTCCTGAACCCGGCCGAGCTGCCCTCGGCGATGATCAACAAGCCGTTCCCGGAGTTTTCCCTGCCGGCCGTGCAGGGCGACAAGACCCTGACCAAGGCCGACATCCTGGGCAAGCCAGCGCTGGTCAACGTCTGGGGCACCTGGTGCATTTCCTGCCGGGTCGAGCACCCGGTGCTGAACAAACTGGCCGAGAAGGGCGTGGTGATCTACGGCATCAACTACAAGGACGTCAACGCTGACGCCTTGAAGTGGCTGGTGGAATTCCACAATCCGTACCAGCTGGACATCCGTGACGACGCAGGCACTTTGGGTTTGAACCTGGGTGTGTACGGCGCTCCGGAAACCTTCTTCATTGACGCCAAGGGCATCATCCGCGACAAGTTCGTTGGCGTGATCGATGAACAGGTCTGGCGCGAAAAACTGGCGGCCAAGTATCAGGCGCTGGTTGATGAGGCCAAGCCATGAAGCGCTGGATAGCCGCCGCAGTATTGGGCTTGAGCATGGCCGGTGTGGTGCACGCGGCCATCGACACCTACGAGTTCGCCAAAGAAGGTGATCGCGAGCGTTTTCGCGAGCTGACCAAAGAGCTGCGTTGCCCCAAGTGCCAGAATCAGGACATTGCCGATTCCAACGCACCGATCGCCGCCGACTTGCGCAAAGAGATTTTTCGCATGCTCGGCGAGGGCAAGGACAACCAGCAGATCATCGACTTCATGGTCGACCGCTACGGTGATTTCGTCCGCTACAAACCCGCTCTGAACGCCAAGACTGCTGTGCTCTGGTTCGGCCCTGCCGGCCTGTTGCTGGGTGGTTTTGTGATCATCGCCGTGATCGTCCGCCGTCGTCGCGTGCAACGCGCTGACACCAAGGATGAGCTCTCTGCCGAGGAGCGTGAGCGCCTCGACCACCTGTTGGATAAAACCAAGAATGATTGATTTCTGGCTCGCTGCAGGTCTGCTACTTCTGGTTGCCCTGAGTTTTCTGTTGATCCCCGTTCTGCGCGGTCGTCGCGCCCAGCTTGAAGAGGATCGTACGGCCCTGAACGTCGCGTTGTATCAGGAACGCGTGGCTGAGTTGCAGACTCAGCAGGAAGAGGGCGTTCTCGACGCCACGCAAATGGACACCGGTCGCGCCGAAGCCGTGCGTGAATTGCTCGCCGACACTGAAGGCGTCGAGGCGCCACGCGTGTCCCGCCTGGGCAAACCTTGGCCGTTGCTGGCGGCGATTCTGGTGCCGGTGTTGGGTCTTGGCCTGTACCTGCATTTCGGGGCGAGCGACAAGGTCGAACTGACCCGCGAATTCTCCCAGGCGCCGCAGTCGATGGAAGAGATGACCCGTCGCCTGGAGCGTGCAGTCGAGGCTCAACCGGATTCGGCTGAAGGCCTGTATTTCCTCGGTCGCACGTACATGGCTCAGGATCGCCCTGGCGATGCGGCGAAGATCTTCGAACGCACGGTGAACCTGGCCGGTCGCCAGCCGGAACTGTTGGGCCAATGGGCGCAGGCCCAGTACTTCGCCGATGGCAAAAAGTGGTCGGACAAGGTTCAGGCCCTGACCGACGAAGCACTCAAAGCCGATCCGAAAGAAGTCACCAGCCTTGGCTTGCTCGGTATTGCTGCCTTTGAAAGCCAGCGTTATCAGGACGCCATCGACTACTGGAATCGCCTGCTGGTGCAACTGCCACCGGAGGACAGTTCCCGCGCCGCGCTGCAAGGCGGCATCACTCGGGCCACCGAGAAACTCGAAGCCAGCGGTGGCAAGGTAGCCCAGGCGCCAGCTGCCAAGGTTGCCGCATTGCTCAAGGTGCGCGTGGACCTGGCACCAGAGCTGAAGGCCAAGGTCCAGCCCGGCGACAGCGTATTCATTTTTGCCCGCGCCACCGCAGGGCCTCCTGCGCCATTGGCCGCCAAGCGCCTGACCGTGGCCGACTTGCCGGCGACCGTTGAGCTGGGCGACGCCGACGCCATGATGCCGCAGTTGAAACTGTCGAACTTCCCTGAAGTCCAACTGGTTGCACGCATCTCCCGCGCCGGCAAACCCACTGCCGGCGAATGGATCGGTCGCAGCCAGCCTCTGGCCAGCAGCACCACCGCGCAGCAAACACTGACCATCGACAGCCCGGACAAATGACAGGAAACGCCACTATGACCGCCATCGCTCGTATCACCCTGCTCAGTATGGTTTTGGGGTTAAGCGCTTGCGTGGTCCAGCCGCAGCAGCCTGAACGGCTGCCACCGATCCCGCCGTCGCAGCCGCGTCCGACGCCGTCCCCGACACCGACTCCGAGCAAACCGAGCATTCCGGCCAAGCCCGCCAAACCGCTGCCACGCACCTCCGCCAGCTTCGCGCCGCCACCGGGTGGCAACAGCCATTGGGACGCCAAGCTCGGCGTGTACGTTCTCGATGATCAGACCAACACCTTCTACCGCCAGCGCACTTACTACCGCTGGGATAACGGCTGGAGCCGCTCGATCAGCCCGAACGGGCCATGGGAAGAGACAGACATCCATGGCGTTCCGGGCGGGTTGGGACGGCAATTCGGGCAGTAAGCAAAGGCGACCTACGGGTCGCCTTTTTTGTGCCCGCAGAAACTCCTGACTCACCCCAACCCCTGTGGGAGCGAGCTTGCTCGCGATGAGACCGTCTCAGTCGACATCAACTGTGCCTGACACTCCGCTATCGCGAGCAAGCTCGCTCCCACAGGGGGGGGCGGTGTTTTTCAGAACTCAACCTTTCACAAAACCTTCATCAAATGGCCCATCCAGCGACATGTGCAAGTCATAGGGCTGACACAGCCCATGCCTAAAGTCGGTTGAACTTCAAAGCGGCCAGGGACGGCTGTTCAACCAGACAGAGAAGCCCATGAACGCAGCTATCCATGTCGATCATCTGAACAAGACCTTTGCGCGCAAAACCGCACTGGTCGACCTCGAGCTCACCATCGCAACCGGTGAGATGGTCGCGCTGATTGGCGCTTCCGGCTCCGGCAAATCCACCTTGCTGCGGCACCTCGCGGGCCTGGCCTGTTGCGATCGCAACAATGGCGGCAGCGTCAAGGTGCTGGGGCGGGAAGTGCAGGCCTCTGGGCGACTGAACGGCAAGGTCCGTCGCTTGCGCGCCGATATTGGCTACATCTTCCAGCAGTTCAACCTGGTCAACCGCCTCAGCGTGCTCGATAACGTGCTGCTCGGTTGCCTGGGGCGCATGCCGCGCTGGCGCGGCAATTTGTGCCTGTTCAATGCCGAGGAAAAGCAATTCGCACTGGAATCCCTGGACCGTGTCGGCCTGGCCGATCTGGCAGCGCAGCGGGCGTCCACCTTGTCTGGCGGCCAACAGCAACGCGTGGCGATTGCCCGGGCGCTGACCCAGCGAGCCGAGGTGATTCTGGCCGATGAACCGATCGCCTCCCTGGACCCGGAGTCGGCGCGCAAGGTCATGGAAATCCTCGCCGACATCAATCGCCGCGACGGCAAGACCGTGGTGGTAACCCTGCATCAAGTCGATTACGCCACGCGCTATTGCCCGCGTGCCGTCGCTCTCAAGGGCGGCCGGATTCATTTCGACGGCCTCGCCGCTGATCTGAGCAGTCAGTTCCTCAATGATTTGTATGGTGCCGACATCGACACCAGCCTGATGTTTTCCGACCAGAGCCGTCGTCCCGAACCCGCGCCCCGGTTGGTGCTGGCTCGCGTGTGAATACCGCCACTTCCTTAACTACGCACCCTCAGGAATCCTTTCCATGTTGAACCGTATCGGTCGCGTTTTTGCTGGCGCAGCATTGCTCGCCAGCTGTGTGCTGGGCAACGCCCAGGCTGAAGAAAAAGCCATCAACTTCGGCATCATGTCCACCGAGTCTTCGCAGAATCTGAAGAGTATCTGGCAGCCGTTTCTCGACGATATGCAGAAGAAAACCGGCCTGAAGATCAATGCCACCTTCGCCTCCGACTATGCCGGCCTGATCCAGGGCATGCGCTTCAACAAGGTCGACGTCGCCTGGCTCGGCAACAAGGCCGCCATTGAGGCCGTGGACCGTTCCAACGGCGAGATCTTCGCCCAGACTGCTGCCGCCAGCGGTGCCGCCGGGTATTGGAGCGTGCTGATCGTGCGCAAGGACAGCCCGATCAACTCCGTCGACGACATGCTGAAAAACGCCAAGTCCCTGACCTTCGGCAACGGCGATCCGAACTCCACATCCGGCTATCTGGTGCCGGGCTACTACGTCTTCGCGAAGAACCATGTCGACGCCGCCACCGCGTTCAAACGCACCCTCAACTCCAGTCATGAGGTCAACGCCTTGAGCGTGGCCAAGGGACAACTGGATGTCGCGACCTTCAACACCGAAAGCTGGGATCGTCTGGAAGTGACCCAGCCGGACAAGGCTGCACTGCTCAAGGTGATCTGGAAGTCGCCGCTGATCCCCGCCGACCCATTGGTATGGAGCAAGGCCCTGAGCGACAGCGAGAAAACCAAGATCCGCGATTTCATCTTCAACTATGGCAACACCGACGCCGAGAAAGCCGTGCTCGCGGGCATGCAGTTGGGCAGGTTCCTGAAGTCCAGCGATGACCAGTTGCTGCCGATCCGTCAACTTGAACTGTTCAAGCAGCGCAGCACCATCAGCGCCGACACCAAACTTGAGGCCGCAGACAAGGCCAAGCGCCTGGCCGAGATCGATGCCGAACTGGCCAGGTTGCAAGAGCGCCTGACCTTGCTCGAGAAATCCAGCGACCAAAAGAGTACGGCCAGCGCTGGCTGATACACGGCGCGTGTCCATGTAGGAGTGAGCCTGCTCGCGATAGCGGTGGCACATGCAACATCGATGTCGACTGACACACCGCCATCGCGAGCAGGCTCACGCCTACAGGTGTTGCGCCTCTTTGAACCGCATTTTTAGAGGAATCCCATGACCACTCTGCACGCTGAAGCTGTCGGCAAGCGCACCTGGCCGCAGTACGCCGGTTGGGGCCTGTTTCTGGTCCTGCTGGCCTGGGCCTGGCACGGCGCCGAGATGAACCCGATGGCGCTGTATCGCGACTCGGGAAACATGGCGACCTTCGCCGTTGATTTCTTCCCGCCGGACTTCCACGAATGGCGCGCCTACCTCAAGGAAATGATCGTCACCGTACAAATCGCCCTGTGGGGCACGGTGTTGGCGATTGTCTGCTCGATTCCCCTGGGGATTCTCTGTTCGGAAAACATCACCCCCTGGTGGATTCACCAGCCACTGCGCCGGGTGATGGACGCGTTCCGTTCGATTAACGAAATGGTCTTCGCCATGTTGTTCGTGGTGGCCGTCGGGTTGGGACCGTTTGCCGGTGTTCTGGCGCTGTGGATCAGCACCACCGGTGTGCTTGCCAAGCTGTTTGCCGAAGCGGTCGAGGCCATCGACCCGGGTCCGGTTGAAGGGGTTCGCGCCACCGGTGCCAGCGCCCTGCAAGAGGTGATCTACGGGGTGATTCCGCAGGTGATGCCGCTGTGGGTGTCCTACGCGCTCTACCGCTTCGAGGCCAACGTGCGCTCGGCGACGGTGGTGGGGATGGTCGGTGCCGGCGGGATCGGGGTGATTCTCTGGGAAAACATCCGCGCCTTTCAGTTTGTTCAGACGTGTGCAGTCTTGCTGGTGATCATCGTCGTGGTGAGCCTGATCGACATCCTGTCGCAACGCCTGCGCAAGCAGTTCATCTGAATTTCGGAGGGGTGCCCGTGGGCGCTTTTTTTAAGCATGCAGTTGTCTAGACAAGATGAGCCGGTGTACCGCGAATTGGCCGACATCCTGCGCCGTGAGCTGGCTGATTATCAGGCCGGGGACTTCCTGCCGGCGGAGGTGCAGTTGGCTGACCGCTTCGGGGTCAACCGCCATACCTTGCGCCGCGCCATTGATGAGTTGGTGTTCGAAGGCAGCCTGTTGCGCCGCCAGGGCAAGGGCACGCAGGTGCTGGAGCGGCCGCTGATTTATCCAATGGCCGCCGACAGTGCCTACAGCCAGTCCTTGTCGGCCCAGGGTTTGGGCGTCGAGGCGGTGCTGCTCAAGCGCCGTTACTGCTTCGCCAGCCGTGAAGAAGCGCAGCACTTAGGGCTTGCCGAGATGGCGCCGATGATCGAGTTGCAGACGTTGCGCAAGCTCGATCACCAACCGGTCAGCTTGATCCGCCATCGCTACTGCGCCAGCCATGCGCCGATGCTGGCGGACTACACCGGCGGCTCATTGCGCCAGTACCTCAGCGAACGCGATCTGCCGTTGACCCGAACCCTGAGCCTGATAGGCGCCCGTTTGCCCAGCCGCGAAGAAGCCGCGTTGCTGATGATGCCCCGGCATTTGCCGGCGCTGAGTGTATTCACCCTTTCCCGCGACCGCGACGGCCGCCCGGTGGAGCTGGCCCAGTCCACCAGCCGTTCGGATCGCTTCCAGTACCAGGTCTTCACCTGATGGAGAACTCAACGATGAACCCTGTTCCTCACGACCCGCGGCAACACTGGATCGGCGTGTTGGCCCGCGCCCGTCGCAGTGAATTGCAGCCTCACGAAGCGGCACTGCGAGACGTCGAGTACCAATTGATCCGCGCCCCGGAAATCGGCATGACCCTGGTCCGTGGCCGCATGGGCGGCAATGGTGCGCCTTTCAACGTCGGCGAAATGAGTGTGACCCGTTGCGTGGTGCGCCTGGCCGATGGCCGTACCGGTTACAGCTACCTGGCGGGTCGCGATAAGGCCCACGCCGAATTGGCGGCCCTGGCCGACGCGCATTTGCAGGGCGCGCAACAGCGCCATTGGCTTGATCAGGTGATCACACCGCTGGCCAATGCCCAGGCACAACGTCGGGCGCAGAAAGAGGCGGAAACCGCCGCCACCAAAGTCGAATTCTTCACCCTCGTTCGAGGAGAAAACTGATGAGCGCACCGTTGTTGCAACCGGCGTTTACCGACCCGGTGCTGGATGCCCAGCGCGGTTTTCGCGCCGCGCTCAAAGCGCTGGCCGGCCCCGGCTTGATCCAGACCTTGCACGCCACCCCATGTCTTGAAGGGCTGGCGCCCGCCACTTACGCCTTGTGCCTGGCCTTGCTGGATGTCGACACGCCACTGTGGCTGGCACCGACTTTCGACACACCGGTGATCCGCGCCAACCTGGCGTTCCACTGCGGCTGTCCGCTGACATCGCGCCGTGAAACTGCGCGTTTCGCCTTGCTCGACGCTGAGGATCTGCTCGACCTCAGTGGCTTCGACCATGGCAATGACCGCTACCCCGATCAGTCCTGCACCTTGCTGGTTCAGCTGCCGAGTCTCGACGGCGGGGCAGGGCTGGTCTGGCGCGGGCCGGGTATTCAGACCGAGCATCGGGTCAGTCTGCCCGTGGCTGACGGCTTCTGGCGCGAGCGTGAACTGCGCAACGAATTCCCCCGAGGGCTGGACCTGTTTTTCGCCGTCGGTCACGACTTTATCGGCCTGCCGCGCAGCACGCGGGTCGCTCGCACAGCACAGGAGCTTGCCTGATGTACGTAGCCGTCAAGGGTGGCGAACAGGCCATCGACAACGCCCACCGTCTGCTGGCGAAAAAGCGCCGGGGCGATACCTCAGTCACCGAACTCGGCGTCGAGCAGATCCGTCAGCAACTGCCGCTGGCGGTGGCGCGAGTGATGAGCGAAGGCTCGCTGTACGACGAAGAACTGGCCGCACTGGCGATTAAGCAAGCGGCGGGCGATCTGGTCGAGGCGATCTTCCTGCTGCGGGCCTACCGCACCACGCTGCCGCGTTTCAGCCCGAGCCTGCCGATCGACACGTCAGACATGCAGCTCAGCCGGCGTTTGTCTGCCACGTTCAAGGACGTGCCGGGTGGGCAGTTGCTGGGGCCGACCTTCGATTACACCCATCGTCTGCTCGACTTTGCATTGCTCGCCGAAGGCGAATATCCGGGGCCACAAATGACCCCTGACGCCGTCCTCGAACCCTGCCCACGGGTTTTGGGTTTACTGGCCAAGGAAGGCTTGATCAAGAACGAATCCGACAACAGCGACAGCGTCGCCGACATCACCCGCGACCCACTGGAACTGCCCGCCAGCCGCGCGCAACGCTTGCAGGCTCTGGCCCGTGGAGATGAAGGTTTTCTGCTGGCGTTGGGTTATTCCACCCAACGCGGTTATGGGCGTAACCATCCGTTCGCCGGGGATATTCGCATCGGTGAAGTGGAGGTGTGGATCGATCCCGAAGAACTGGGCTTCCCCGTCTGCCTGGGCAGCATCGAAGTGACCGAATGCGAGATGATCAACCAGTTCGTTGGCTCGGCTACCGAGCTGGCGCAGTTCACGCGTGGTTACGGTCTGGCGTTCGGGCATGCCGAGCGCAAGGCCATGGGCATGGCGCTGGTCGACCGTGCACTGCGGGCCGAGGAGTTCAACGAAGAGATCGTGTCCCCGGCGCAACAGGAGGAATTCGTGCTGATGCACTGCGACAACGTCGAGGCCGCCGGTTTTGTCTCGCACCTCAAATTACCGCACTACGTGGATTTCCAGGCCGAACTGGAGCTGATCCGCAAACTTCGCAAACCGGTGGAGGGCCGCAGCCATGAATGACCTGACCCAGGTGCCAATTCGCGATACGGCGTACAACTTTGCCTACCTTGATGAGCAGACCAAACGCATGATCCGCCGCGCCTTGCTCAAGGCGGTGGCGATCCCCGGTTATCAGGTGCCGTTCGGTGGGCGCGAGATGCCATTGCCTTACGGCTGGGGCACCGGCGGCATGCAGTTGACCGCTGCCATTCTGGGTGCCGAAGACGTGCTCAAGGTCATCGACCAGGGCGCGGACGACACCACCAACGCCGTGTCGATCCGCCGTTTTTTTGCCCGCACCGCTGGCGTCGCGACCACCGAAAGTACGCCGGACGCGACGGTGATCCAGACCCGCCACCGTATCCCGGAAACGCCGCTGCACGCCGATCAGATCATGGTGTATCAGGTGCCGATTCCCGAGCCGCTGCGCTTTATCGAACCGTCGGAAACCGAGACCCGGACCATGCACGCCCTCAATGATTATGGGGTGATGCACGTCAAGCTCTACGAGGACATCGCCACCTTCGGCCACATCGCCACCGCTTACGCCTACCCCGTGATGGTCGACGAGCGCTATGTGATGGACCCGTCGCCGATCCCCAAATTCGACAACCCGAAACTCGACATGAGCCCGGCGCTGATGCTGTTCGGCGCGGGTCGGGAAAAGCGTCTGTACGCGGTGCCGCCCTACACACAGGTCACCAGTCTCGACTTCGAGGATCACCCCTTCGAAGTGCAGAAGTGGGACGAGTGCTGCGCCATTTGCGGCAGCCGCGATTCCTTCCTCGACGAGCTGATCATCGACGACGCCGGGACTCAGAGTTTCGTTTGTTCCGACACCTATTACTGCGCCCAGCGCGTCAGCCAGCAGGAGCAAGGCCAATGAACCATGCGCTGAAAAATCAACTGTCCACCGCCACCGCCGAGCCCTTGCTGCGAGTGCGCGACCTGTCGTTGTTGTATGGCCTGGAGAAGGGATGCCAGGGCGTCAGTTTCGACCTGTATCCCGGCGAAGTACTGGGGATTGTCGGCGAGTCCGGTTCGGGCAAATCGACGTTGCTTTCATTGCTCAGCGGGCGCCTGCCGCCCCAGCGCGGCAGCATCGGCTACCGCGACAAGCAGGGCCGGTGGATCGACCTCTACAGCGCCAGCGAAGCCGAACGCCGGACTTTGCTGCGCACCGAGTGTGGCTTCGTCGAACAGAATCCCCGGGACGGTTTGCGCATGGGTGTTTCCGCTGGCGCCAACATCGGCGAACGCCTGATGGCCCAGGGCGTACGCAATTACCAGCAACTGCGCGGGGCGGGGATCGACTGGCTGAGTCAGGTGGAAATCGACCCGATGCGCATTGACGACTTGCCCCGGACCTTCTCCGGCGGCATGCAACAGCGGCTGCAAATCGCCCGCAACCTGGTGTCGAGCCCGAGGCTGGTGTTCATGGACGAACCGACGGGTGGGCTCGACGTGTCGGTGCAGGCGCGTTTGCTCGACTTGCTGCGCGGGTTGGTGCGTGAACTGGACCTGGCCGTCGTGATCGTCACCCATGACCTGGCCGTGGCCCGTTTGTTGGCGGATCGACTGATGGTGATGCGCCGCTCACGGGTGGTGGAAACCGGGTTGACCGACCAGATCCTCGACGACCCGCAGCACCCGTATTCGCAACTGCTGGTGTCTTCGGTATTGCAGCCGTGAAGCCCCGTCCATCTGTGGAAGTCCGAGCGATGAATACCTTGATCGAGGTCCGTGACCTCTCGAAAACCTTCACCCTGCATCAACAGCACGGCGTGGTCCTGAACGTGCTGCGCGGGGTGGATTTCAGTGTGGCGGGCGGTGAGTGCCTGGTGCTGCAGGGTCAGTCCGGTGCGGGTAAAAGCACCTTGTTGCGCACGCTGTATGGCAATTACTTGCCGGCGGGCGGCAGCATTCGCGTACAGCACGACGGTCACTGGCTGGAGCTGGTGGGCGCTGCGCCGCGTGACATTCTTCAGGTGCGTCAGCGGACCCTGGGCTATGTCAGCCAGTTCTTGCGGGTGATCCCTCGCGTCGCATGCCTGGACGTGGTGATGGAGCCGGCGCTGGCCCGTGGCTGGTCAAAACATCTGGCGCAATCGCGCGCCGAGCTGCTGCTCAGCCGCTTGAACATTCCGCAACGCCTATGGCAGTTGGCACCCGGCACCTTCTCCGGCGGCGAGCAACAACGGGTCAACATCGCCCGTGGCTTTATGGTCGCTTGGCCGGTGATGTTGCTCGACGAACCGACGGCTTCCCTCGACGACACCAATCGCCAGGTGGTGCTGGAACTGATGAACGAAGCGAAAGCGGCAGGCGCCGCGTTGATCGGCATCTTCCACGACCGCACCGCCCGCGAGGCAGTCGCCGATCGCCATCTCGACATGACCCCAGCTGCTGTGGACCACGAGGAATACGCCGATGTCCGCTGAACAGATTCTCAGCAACGCCCGCCTGGTCACCGCTGACCGTGTATTCCTCGGCACGCTCGTGCTGCGCGACGGGTTGATTGCCGAAGTCGCCGAAGGTCCGAGCCGCTTGCCCCGGGCCCAGGACCTCAACGGTGATTACTTGCTGCCGGGCCTGGTGGAGTTACACACCGACAACCTGGAAAAACACATGACCCCGCGTCCAGGTGTGGACTGGCCATCGCGCCCGGCGGTGCTCAGCCACGATGCGCAGATCATTGCCGCCGGTATCACCACGGTGTTCGACGCCGTGTCTATCGGTGACGTAAACCCCAAAGGTAACCGCATGCAGAAATTGCCGGCGATGCTTGAGGCGATCTCCAGCGCTTCCGACGCCGGGCTGACTCGCGCTGAACACCGGCTGCACCTGCGTTGTGAACTGTGTCATCCGGACACGTTGAGTGTGTTCCGTGACCTGGTGGAGCATCCGCTGGTGCAACTGGTGTCGGTGATGGACCACTCGCCGGGCCAGCGTCAATTCGTCCTGGAGTCCAAGTATCGCGAGTACTACATGGGCAAGTACCACCTGACGACGACACAGATGGATGAATTCATCGCCCTGCAGATCGCCAACTCCCGTGAGTACAGCACCCGCTATCGCGCGGCGATTGCGCAGCATTGCCTGGCTCGTGGCCTGTCGGTGGCCAGCCACGACGACGCAACCCTGGCCCACGTCGAAGAGTCGGCGCGCTACGGCATGACCATCGCCGAGTTCCCGACCACCCTTGAAGCGGCGCGCGGCAGCCAACAACAGGGCATGAAGGTACTGATGGGCGCACCGAACATTGTTCGCGGCGGTTCCCATTCGGGCAACGTCGCCGCCGCTGACCTGGCTGCTGAAGGTTTGCTGGACATTCTTTCCAGTGATTACTACCCGGCCAGCCTGTTGCAAGCGGCGTTTTTACTGGCGTCCCAAAGCACATGCGACCTGGCTCAGGCGGTGCGCATGGTGACGTTGGCCCCGGCCAGAGCGGCAGGCCTGAGCGATCGCGGCGAGATTGCGCCGGGGTTGCGCGCGGACTTGGTGCAGGCCAGGACCCAGGACGGGCTGCCGGTCGTTCAACAAGTCTGGCGACAAGCGAAGAGGGTGTTTTGATGGCGGGCAGGTTGATCTATCTCATCGGACCTTCAGGTTCGGGCAAGGACAGCCTGCTGGATGCCGCACGAGCGCGGTTGGTCGAACGCGACTGTCGCATCGTGCGGCGGGTCATCACCCGCTCGGCGGAAGCTGTGGGGGAGGCGGCGCAAGGCGTGAGCCTCGACGAGTTTGCCACGCTTGAGGCGCAGGATGCGTTTGCCCTGAGCTGGCGCGCCAATGGTCTGGCATACGGCATTCCCCGGGAAATCGATGACTGGCTGGCGGCGGGGCAGGATGTGCTGGTCAATGGCTCACGCGGTCACTTGCCGCACACCCGCTTGCAATATCCAAAGGTGCTCGTGCTGTTGCTGACCGTGGATCAAGCCGTGTTGCGCCGCCGCTTGCTGGCGCGGGGACGTGAATCCGTTGCCGAAATCGAGGCACGGCTGGCACGCAATATCCGTTTCAGTGACCGTGTGCTCGCCGAGCACGATCCGGCGTTGTCTGTGATCGACAACTCCGGGATGCTGGAGCATACGGTCGAACACCTGCTGGCCTGCATCGACGGGCAACCCGTATGCGCCTGACCTTACTGGGCACCGGCGACGCCCGACAGGTCCCGGTCTACGGCTGCGAGTGCGTTGCCTGCGACCTGGCCCGCAACGATGAACGCCGCAGGCGTCGCCCGTGCAGCGCGCTGATCGAATGCGGCGATCAGCGCTGGCTGATCGACAGTGGCCTGCCCGACCTGACCGAACGCTTCCCACCCCGCAGCTTCAACGGCATTTTCCAGACCCACTACCACGCCGATCACGCCCAAGGGCTGCTGCATTTACGCTGGGGTCAGGGCTTGGTGATTCCGGTGCATGGGCCGGTGGACCCGGAAGGCCTGGCGGATCTCTACAAACATCCCGGCATTCTCGATTTCAGCCAGCCGTTCAGCAGCTTTGAAACCCGGCAGTTCGGCACGCTCAGTGTTACGGCGTTACCGCTGCTGCACTCCAAACCGACCCTTGGTTATGTGCTGGAGGGGGAGGGGCGAAGGATCGCCTACCTGACCGACACAGTGGGCTTGCCACCGTCCACTGCTGAATGGCTGCAACGCGTACCGCTGGACCTGCTGGTCCTCGATTGCTCAATACCGCCGCAACCGCAGACACCTCGTAATCACAACGATCTGAACCTTGCATTGCGTTGCATTGAGGACCTGCAACCGGAGTTGGCTGTGTTGACCCATGTCGGGCATACGCTGGATGCCTGGTTACTGGAGCACCGGAGGGAGCTGCCGGGGAATGTCAGGGTTGGTTTTGATGGGTGTGTGGTTTAGCGATCTTTAGATTTGATGCCTGCTTAACCAACAACCCCTGCACATACTCCACAAACGCCCGAGCCTTCGCGCTGGCCATTCTTCCTGTGGGAAACACCGCCCACAAATCCTGATTCGGCAACGTCCAATCCTTCATCACTTCCCTGACCGCGCCGTTGGCCAGTTCCGGTGCAAACATCCATTCGGATGCCATGGTCAGCCCTTGATGGGCGAGCACGGCTGCACGCAGACCTTCGGCGGCGTTGACGCGGACTCGCCCGCTGATGATGACTGACTGATCATCTGTCCCGTTGCGGAACTGCCAATTGGCACCGCCGCCCAAGGTGTAGACGACTGCTTGATGTTTGCTCAGATCGGCAGGGCAGGTAGGCTCGCCGTGTTTTTCGAAATAGGCGGGCGTGCCCAGTACCATGCGCCGACACTCGGCGATCTTGCGGGCGGTGAGGCCTGAGTCGCTCAAGACGCCCAAGCGCAGGGCGATGTCGACGCCTTCTTCCACCAGGTTGACGTTGCGATCGTCCAGCATCAAATCGATGGTCAGGCCCGGGTTCTGATCGAGAAATGGCCCCAGGTGCGGAACGATGTGCAGCCGGCCGAAGGTCACGGCGGCGCAAATGCGCAGGTTGCCGGTGAGCCCACTGGCGGCACCGCGCGCGGCGTTGTCAGCCTCGTCCGCTTCTCCGATGGCACGCTTGGCGCGTTCGAAAAAAGCCAGGCCAGCCTCTGTGGGCGTCAGACCTCGGGTCGAGCGCAACAGCAGCCTGACCGCGAGGCGCGCTTCCAAATGCGCGATGGCTTTCGAGACGGCGGGCTGGCCGATATTCAAGCGCCGGGCGGCGGCGGAAAACGAACCGGTTTCCACCACGTAGACGAAGGTTTCCATTGCGGCGAGGCGGTCCATTTTGAGTCCTTGTGGAGATCAAATTGTTGGAGCGGGCCTGCTCGCGATGATGGCGGCACATCCAACATCAATGTGACTGACGGTCCGCCATCGCGAGCAGGCTCGCTCCCACAGGGGATTTGGGTTGTTGGTTAGAACGCCGCTTTGCCTATCGAAGACCCGCCGTCGACAAACAAGGTTTGCCCGGTGATGAACCCGCTCTGCTCGGACAACAAAAACGCAATCGCCGCCGCGATCTCCTGCGGCTGCCCCAACCGACCCATCGGTACGCCGGCCAGATACCGCGCTTCACCTTCGCTGCCCGGCGGGTTGTTGGCGCGAAACAGTTCGGTTTCAGTCGGCCCCGGGGCCACGGCGTTTACCGTCACGCCGGTTTGCGCCAGTTCCAGCGCCCAGGATCGAGTGAAGCTGATCAGCGCCGCTTTGGCCGCCGCGTAGGCGGTGCGCTGCGTGATACCCAGCACAGTCAGGCTGGAAATGTTCACCACCCGACCCCAACCCTTGGCGCGCATGTTCGGCAGCAGCGCCTGAGTGGCCTGCAACGCCGAATGCAGGTTGACCCGCATCACGTCGTCGAACGTGTCGAGGTCGATTTCCCCCAGCACCTGCGGGCGCACCAGACCGACGTTATTGACCAGTCCATCAAATTCGTAAGTCCTGGCCAGCTCCGCCAGCACTTCCTGAGTCAGTGCCCTGTCGCTCAGATCCAGCGGAAACAGAATGCCGGGAAAGCTCAGGTCGGGCGATCGGGCGATTCCGACCACCCGATGACCCGCGCGGTCCAGGTGCTCGGCGACCGCGCGGCCGATGCCTTTGCTGGCGCCGGTGATGAGAAAGGTACGTCGGGTCATTGCTCACTCCTTGAAAGAACATGCCGCGAGTCAGGCGACATTTGATCGGTTCAGCCGCGAATCGCATCCAGCATCGCGTCAGGCTCAGGACGCTGAGTGTAATCCGGGTTGATCTCGGCGTAACGGAGCAGGCTGAGCGAAAGTATTCATGCTTGGGAAGAATGCCGCGGCCCGCCATCACACTCTGTAAAAAAACCGAGCGTCGCGTTCCGGATTTTTGTGCTTGAGTAAATATAACTCTAGGGTTACTTTTATTTGGGCCTGAGCAAGGAGGCGAGTGGTGCAGAGCAGGCTATTGATCAAGGAATTGGAGGAGGCCGGCTGGATACTGGATCGGATTACCGGCAGCCATCACCTCTTCAAACACCGGTACAACCCGTACACGATACCCGTCCCTCATCCGAAAAAGGATTTGCCGATCGGGACGGTCAAAAGCATCAGGAGGCGAGCCGGGTTGTATTGCCCGGGAGCCAGTTACGCAGGAGATCCATAATGCAATATCCAATCTGTATCGAGTGGGGCGACGAGAACACCGCCATCGGTATTCAGATCCCCGATATTCCAGGCGCCGTAACGGCCGGGGATACGTTTGAAGACGCCTATAACGCAGCGGTCGAGATTGCTCACATCATGCTTCAGGAGATTGCAGCTGACGGGGAGTCGATTCCCATGCCTACGTCTGCTGCCGCTCACCGTGGCAATCCGGGCTTTGCCGACATGGGCTGGGGAATGCTTGAGCTGGACATCGCGTCGTACATGGGCAAAACCGAGAAGGTCAATGTGACGTTGCCCGGCTACGTGATCCAGCGTATCGATCGTTATGTGCGTGAGCACAATGTCAAAAGCCGCTCTTCATTTTTGGCAGATGCGGCGATGGAGAAGTTGGTTCGGCACTGAGTGAAATCGAGACCATTGCCTTCGCGGGCGTCTAACCCTTGCCCGCGAAGCTATTGGTGGACTATGCCGTAGCCAGCGAACGGTTCTCCGAGACACTCAAAAACCGCAACAACGCCAGCAACGGAAACGCACTGCCCACAATCACGATCCACAACCAGCCACCGTGCTCATACACCGCACTGGCCACCGAAGAACCAAACGCCCCACCGATGAAGATGCTGGTCATGTACAGCGCATTCAGGCGGCTGCGGCTTTTGGCGTCGAGGGCATAGACCGCGCGTTGGCCGAGCACCATGTTCATCTGCACGCAGAAGTCGAGCACCACGCCGGTGACGGCAAGGCCGATGACGCTGTAGACCGGGTGGATGAAGGCGGGCAGGAAGCTCAGGCTGGCGAACAGCAGGGCCAGCAGCGAAGCAATGCGAGTGTGGCCGGCATCGGCCAGTCGACCGGCAATGGGGGCGGCGATGGCGCCGATGGCCCCGACCAGGGCGAAGATCGCGATCTGGGTTTGCGACAAGCCATGATTGCGCGCCAGTTCCAGCGGCACGGCGGTCCAGAACAGGCTGAAGGTGGCGAACATGCACCCCTGATAAAACGCGCGCTGACGTAACACCGGTTGTTGACGCAACAGGGTCCACAGAGAGCCCAGCAACTGACCATATGAAGCGCTGTGATCAGGCTGGCGCTTGGGGATCGTCAGCGCCAGCACGATGCTGATCGCCGCCATCAGCACCGCTGCAATCACAAACATCGCACGCCAGCCAAAATGGTCAGCCACCACGCTGGACACCGGTCGCGCCAACAGAATCCCCAGCAGCAAACCGCCCATGATCCCGCCGACTACACGGCCACGAGACTCTTCCGGTGCCAAATGTGCAGCCAGCGGAATCAGGATTTGCACCGACACCGAACTGAACCCCACCAGCAGCGATATCAGCAAAAACACGTTTGGCTGATCGGTGAACGCGGCGCCCAGCAGACTGGCAATCGCCACCACCGTGGTGATGATCATCAAACGACGATTTTCCAGCAGATCACCCAGCGGCACCAGGAAGAACAGACCCAACGCATAACCGATCTGGGTCAGCGAAACGATCAGGCTGGCCATGGTGCTGGTCAGGCCAATATCTGGCGCGATCAGGCCGATGATCGGTTGGGCGTAGTAGATGTTGGCAACGATGGCACCGCAGCAGAAGGCGAATAGCAGCACCATGCCTCGGGTCATTGTTGCGGTGCCGTGGGGCACCTGGGTCGCTGGGTTCATAACGGGTCTCGCTGAGCAAAAGAGAATGCGCGCAGGCTAAAGGGCTATCGGAATGGGCAGAAGTGGGTTTGGAGTGATAGCAATCATTCCGTTGCGGAATGAGTGACGGACATGTGTGATGTCCATCGAGGAGCCTTGCGTCAAAATATCGAGGTCCGATGATACATTCACTTACATCCTGTTCGATAGCGTGCTTATGTTCTCTCTTCACGTTTCATTAAACGGAAGGCACTTTCATGAATGCGATGTTTCGTCATCTGATTCGCGGCGCTTCAGTGGTTACCTTGATCGGCTTGTTCACGGCAGGTCTTGCCCAGGCTGCCGACGCGCCGGGCATGCGCATCGGCGTTCGCGGTGAGATCACCGGGGTCAGTCCCGACGTGCTGAAAGTCCACGTCAACAGTGGTGAAAACGTGGTGATCAACCTGACTAAAGACACCAAGGTCCGCGCCGTCACCCTGGCCAATATCGAAGACATCAAACCCGGCAGCTACATCGGCTCGGCGGCCGTTTCGCAGGAAGACGGAACCCTCAAGGCACTGGAAGTCCACGTCTTCCCACCAGAACTGGCTGGCAGCGGCGACGGCCATCGGCCGTTTGATTTGGCGAAGGGCAGCAGCATGACCAATGGCAGCGTCGGTGATTTGGTCGTCAGCAATGGCCGGGTGTTGACCGTCAACTACAAGGGCGGCCAGCAGAAGATTCTGGTGCCGGAGGATGTGCCGATCGTGAACCTGGTGCCGGGGGATCGCAGCTTGCTGAAGGTGGGCGTGAAGATCGTGACGTTTGTGACTCAAAGTGCAGACGGGACGCTGACTGCCCAATCCATTGCGGCGGGCAAGGATGGCGTGACGCCGCCGATGTAACTGCTTGGCGCAAACCCTGTGGGAGCGAGCTTGCTCGCGAATGCGGCGTGTCAGGCAACAAATTTATCGAATGGATAAATGTCATCGCGAGCAGGCTCACTCCCACAGGGGATCTTCAGTGAACACGAGTTTTGTGTTCGGGCACAAAAAAGGCGACCTTCTCAGGTCGCCTTTTTCGTGGGGCTCAGCAATTACTGACCGCTGTAGATCTGATCAAAGATCCCGCCATCATTGAAGTGGGTCTTCTGCACAGTCCGCCAGTCACCAAAGGTCTTCTCCACCGACAGGAAATCCACTTTCGGGAAACGATCGGTGTACTTGGCCAACACCGCCGGATCACGCGGACGCAGGTAGTTTGCCGCCGCAATCTCCTGGCCTTCCGGCGACCACAGGTACTTCAGGTATTCCTCGGCCGCAGCGCGAGTGCCTTTCTTGTCGACGGTTTTGTCGACCACCGACACTGGCGGCTCGGCTTCGGCGGAGACGCTTGGGTAGATCACTTCAAACTGATCACGACCAAACTCACGGGCAATCATTTCCGCTTCGTTTTCGAAGGTCACCAGCACATCACCAATCTGGTTGGTCATGAAGGTCGTAGTGGCTGCGCGGCCACCGGTATCCAGCACCGGCGCTTGTTTGAACAGCTTGCCGACGAAGTCTTTGGCTTTGCTTTCGTCGCCACCGTTTTTCAGCACATAACCCCAGGCCGAGAGGTAGGTGTAGCGGCCGTTACCCGACGTTTTCGGGTTTGGCACGATCACCTGTACGCCGTCCTTGAGCAGGTCGGGCCAGTCTTTCAGGGCTTTCGGGTTGCCTTTGCGAACGATGAACACGGTGGCGGAGGTGAACGGCGCACTGTTGTTCGGCAGACGGGTGACCCAGTTGTCCGGGATCAGTTTGCCGTTGTCCGCCAGGGCGTTGATGTCGGTGGCCATGTTCATGGTGATGACGTCAGCCGGCAGGCCATCGATCACCGAACGCGCCTGTTTGCTGGAACCGCCGAAGGACATCTGCAGGGTGATGTTTTCGTTGTGCTCCGCTTGCCAGTGTTTCTGGAAGGCAGTGTTGTAGTCCTTGTAGAAATCGCGCATCACGTCGTAGGAAACGTTAAGCAGGGTCGGTGCAGCCTGAGCCATGCTGGTCAGTGCCAGACCAGCGGCCAGAAGTGAGGCGCCAAAGAGTTTTTTCACTGCGCAGTCCTTGTTTTTTGTAGGAGCTGCCGCAGGCTGCGATCTTTTGATTTCGTTCTTGATCTTAAATAGCCGACACCAATCAAATTCAAAAGATCGCAGCCTGCGGCAGCTCCTACGGGTTAGTTGTCAGTCATTAAAAGAAGTGTCGCCACCGTTTTGCCAGCGACTATAACGGGGCTTGCATAGTCCTTTAAAGATTAAAAAGCACTTTGCTTATTCCATTTTCTTGAACAGCTGATTACCGCACCGTGAGCAGAACGCGGCGCCATGTTCGTGGTTGTTTTTCTTGCACACCGGGCAGTCATGTTGCAGTTGTTCGCCGCGCATCGCGTTGGCCAGTTCGGCGGTGAAAATTCCCGTCGGCACGGCGATGATCGAGTAACCGGTGATCATCACCAGCGACGAAATCACCTGGCCCAGCGGCGTCTTAGGCACGATGTCGCCGAAGCCCACGGTGGTCAGCGTGACGATAGCCCAATAGATGCCCTTGGGAATGCTGGTGAAGCCGTGCTCCGGGCCTTCGATCACGTACATCAGCGTTCCGAACACCGTCACCAGGGTGCAGACGCTGAGCAGAAACACCACGATCTTCTGCTTGCTGCCGCGCAATGCGGACATCAGATAGTTGGCTTGCTTGAGGTACGGGCTGAGCTTGAGTACGCGGAAGATCCGCAGCATCCGGATGATCCGGATAATCAGCAGGTACTGCGCATCGGCGTAATACAGCGCAAGAATGCCGGGCACGATCGCCAGCAAATCCACCAGTCCATAAAAGCTGAACGCATAGCGCAACGGCTTGGGTGAGCAATACAGCCGCAGGCCGTATTCGATGGCGAAGATGACCGTGAAGCCCCACTCGATGTACGCCAGTACATTGGCGTAGTTCTGGTGAACCGCGTCGATGCTGTCGAGCATCACGATCACAATACTGGCGAGGATGATCAACAGCAGGATGCCGTCGAAGCGCTGACCGGCCTTGGTGTCGCTCTGGAAAACCATGACGTAAAGCTCTTCACGCCAGTTTTTGTTGCTGTCCATGGATACCGCCTGAACCAATGATCAGCGAAGCCTAGGTTGATTCTCCTCCAGAGTGCAAGGCGTACGGGCGACAGCGGTCTTGCCGAGCATTTGAACAATCGTTCTGATCAGCCAGCAGGAGAGGATGAACGGCGCGGTCAGCGTTGGCAGACCGATGGCGGCAAACACCGGCGTCAGCAACAGCGCTGATGCAATACCGACCAACGGCAGCCAAGGCTTCTGGCGCTGCGAGCTGAAGGCGAGGGCGGCGAGTACGGCGTTATAGCCACCGAGGCCGATCAATGCGGTATAGAAGTCGTGATGCAGCATGCTCCAGCCCATGCCCGCGACAGACGCCAACAACGCCCAGCAGAATGCGCGGCGATCAGCGATCAGCAAGCCCACGGCAATCATCGTACCGGCCAGCGGATGACCGAGGAACATCACCTGGCCGAGGCCTTTGAGTGGTGCGGTGAGCATGTTCAGCGTATTGATTTCGATCAAGTGCGCATTTGTCGAGGGCGTGGCGAAGCACAGCAGCAACCAGCCCAGCCCCACGAAGGGCGCCGTATAGGCCGGCAGGTACTGGCTGACCCGGACGCGTTTGAGCCACTGTTGAGTGAACATCGCGCTCAGGCCGCCCGCGGCAATGATCAGCGGCGGCAACATCGCTGACCACGGGAAGTAGAGGCTCAGCAACAAGCCGAGCAAGACACCGTTGTAACTGAAGAGCCCGGCCTGTCGATCGGCCTTGGCATAGCCGCGTCGTTGCGCGGTGAGCAGCCCGGCGACACCGCCCAGCAGTGCACCGCCGAGCAGGGTGGGCGCGGTGAAAAGAATGGCCAACAGGCACAGCAGACCGCACAGCGGATGACGCTGGAGGAAGATCTGGCTGAAGCCGTTGAGCAGGGCAGTGGCCCAGTCGGGGCAGTGGGTGTTGAAGTGGTTGGCAGGCATTTTTATCTATGTGTCAAAGGGACCGAGTTGCCTGCATCGCGAGCAGGCTCACTCCCACACTGAATCTTTGTTCAGCTGATGGATGTGTGAACTACACACATCCACTGTGGGAGCGAGCTTGCTCGCGATGGGGCCGGTATGGACGCTAAATCAGCGTCTCTATGCGCAAAGAGTTAGTCGACCCCGGCTGCCCAAACGGCACACCCGCCGTGATCAATAACGTGTCGCCACGCTTGGCCATACCCTGCGCCTGGGCAATCTCCAGCGCCGTCGAGCACACTTCATCCACCTGCCGCAGCCGATCATTGACCACCGAGTGCACGCCCCACGCCACGGTCAACCGGCGAGCGGTTTGCAGGTTCGGCGTCAGGTTGAGGATCGGCACCGTCGGCCGTTCCCGCGCCGCACGCAAACTCGAGGTGCCGGACTCGCTGTAATTCACCAGTACCGCCACCGGCAGCACATTGCTGATGCGACGAATCGCGCAGCTGATCGCATCGGAAACAGTTGCCTCAGCCTTAGGCCGGCTCACATCCAGTTGCGCCTGATAGTCCGGACCATTTTCCACCTGGCGAATGATCTTGCTCATCATCTGCACGGCTTCCAGCGGGTACTCGCCAGACGCGGTTTCCGCCGACAACATCACCGCATCCGCACCTTCGGCCACGGCATTGGCAACATCGGTCACCTCGGCACGGGTCGGGGCAGGGGAGAAGCGCATCGACTCCAGCATCTGGGTCGCCACCACCACCGGTTTGCCGAGCTGACGGCAGATGGTGATGATGTTTTTCTGGATTTGCGGCACGCTTTCGGCCGGCACTTCCACGCCCAGGTCACCGCGAGCAACCATGATCGCGTCGCTCAACTCAGCGATTTCGCGCAGTTGTGTCACGGCCGATGGCTTCTCGATCTTGGCCATCAAAAACGCTTTGTCGCCGATCAGTTCGCGCGCCTCGCGAATGTCTTCCGGGCGCTGCACAAACGACAGCGCCACCCAGTCCACACCCAGCTCCAGACCGAAGCTCAAATCGCGACGGTCCTTGGCGGTCAGCGGGCTCAGTTCCAGCACCGCTTGCGGCACGTTCACGCCTTTGCGATCCGAGAGTTCGCCACCATTGAGCACGGTGGTGTCGATGGCGTCGGAGTACTTGGTGACCACGCGAAGACGCAGCTTGCCGTCGTCCAGCAGCAGGTCCATGCCCGGCTCAAGTGCGGCGATGATTTCCGGGTGAGGCAGGTTGACCCGGCGCTCATCGCCCGGCGTCGGGTCAAGATCCAGACGCAGCGCCTGACCGCGATGCAGTTGCACTTTGCCCTCGGCGAACTTGCCGACCCGCAGTTTCGGGCCTTGCAGGTCCATCAGAATGCCCAGCGGATAATTCAGCTGGCGCTCGACTTCACGAATCCACTGATAGCGCTGAGCGTGGTCGGCGTGATCGCCATGGCTGAAGTTCAGGCGAAAGATGTTGACCCCGGCCTGCACCAGCTCACGGATGTCGTCGATCCCGTCAGTGGCAGGACCGAGGGTGGCGAGGATTTTAACCTTCTTGTCAGGCGTCATTTTTAGGGCTCTCGAGAATCAGGATGGCACGGAAGTCGTTGACGTTGGTGCGGGTCGGCTCGGTGACGATCAGTGCGTCCAGCGCCTCGAAATAGCCGTAGCCATTGTTGTTGTCCAACTCGTCGCTGGCGCTCAGGCCGAGGGCGGCGGCGCGGGCGTAGCTGTCCGGGGTCATGATTGCGCCGGCGTTGTCTTCGGAGCCGTCGATGCCATCGGTGTCACCGGCCAGCGCGTAGACGCCGGGCAGACCTTTGAGGCTGTCGGTCAGGCTCAGCAGGAATTCGGCGTTGCGTCCGCCACGGCCATTGCCGCGTACGGTGACCGTGGTTTCACCGCCCGAGAGGATTACGCAGGGCGCTGCCAATGGCTGACCGTGCAGCACGACCTGACGGGCGATACCGGCATGAACCTTGGCCACTTCGCGGGATTCGCCTTCCAGGTCGCCGAGGATCAGCGGGCTGAAACCGGCTTGACGCGCTTTCACCGCAGCGGCTTCAAGCGACTGTTGTGGACGAGCGATCAGCTGGAAGTGACTGCGCGCCAGGCTCGGATCGCCGGGTTTGACCGTCTCCGATTCCGGGCTCTGCAGCCAGTTGCGCACCGAGGCCGGGACTTCGATGTTGTAGCGCTTGAGGATCGCCAGGGCTTCGGCCGAGGTGCTCGGGTCGGCCACGGTGGGGCCGGAGGCGATGACCGTGGCGAGGTCGCCCGGTACATCGGAAATCGCATAGGTATAAACAGTGGCAGGCCAACAGGCTTTGCCGAGACGGCCACCCTTGATCGCCGAGAGGTGCTTGCGTACGCAATTCATCTCGCCAATGGTGGCGCCGGATTTTAGCAGGGCTTTGTTGATCGACTGCTTGTCGGCCAGGGTGATGCCGGCCGCGGGCAACGCCAGCAGGGCAGAGCCACCGCCCGAGAGCAGGAAGATCACACGGTCGTCTTCGGTCAGGTTGCTGACCAGTTCCAACACGCGTTTGGCGACCGCCAGACCGGCAGCATCAGGCACCGGGTGAGCGGCTTCGACCACTTCGATTTTTTCACACGGGGCGCCGTGACCGTAACGCGTCACCACCAGACCTGATACTTCACCCAGCCAGCAACGCTCCACCACTTGGGCCATGGCCGCGGCGGCTTTGCCGGCACCGATGACGATCACCCGACCGCTGCGATCTTTGGGCAAATGGGCTTCGAGGACTTGCTGCGGATGGGCCGCGTCGATGGCTGTGGCAAACAGCTCGCGCAGGAATTGTTGCGGATTGACCGACATGGCGGGCTCCCGGATTTCTTGTTATTGGGGTTGGAGCAACTCGGATCCTTGTGGGAGCCAGCCTGCTGGCGATTCAGGCGCTGAGGTCTATCAGACACACCGCGTTGATTTCATCGCTAGCAGGCTAGCTCCCACAGGTTCAGGCAGGGCTTACTTGTTATCGCGAATCGAGAAATTCGCCATGTGTTCCAGGCCCTTGATCAGCGCCGAGTGGTCCCAGTTGCTGCCGCCGATGGCCGCGCAGGTGCTGAACACTTGCTGGGTGTTGGCGGTGTTCGGCAGGTTGATGCCCAGCTCGCGCGCGCCGGCCAGGGCCAGGTTCAGGTCCTTCTGGTGCAGGCTGATGCGGAAGCCTGGATCGAAAGTGCCTTTGATCATGCGCTCGCCGTGCACTTCGAGGATCTTCGAAGATGCGAAACCGCCCATCAGCGCTTCACGGACCTTGGCTGGATCGGCACCGTTTTTCGAAGCAAACAGCAGGGCTTCGGCCACGGCCTGGATGTTCAGCGCCACAATGATCTGGTTCGCCACTTTCGCGGTTTGACCGTCGCCGTTGCCGCCCACCAAAGTGATGTTCTTGCCCATCGCCTGGAACAGCGGCAGAACGCGCTCGAAGGCATCGGCATCGCCGCCGACCATGATGCTCAGGGTCGCGGCCTTGGCGCCGACTTCACCGCCGGACACTGGCGCGTCGAGGTACTGAGCGCCTTTTTCGTTGATTTTGGCAGCGAAAGCTTTGGTGGCGGTTGGCGAGATCGAGCTCATGTCGATCACGACTTTGCCTTTGCCTACACCGGCCGCAATGCCGTCTGCGCGAAACAGCACGTCTTCGACCTGCGGGGTATCCGGCACCATGACGATGATGAATTCGGCTTCTTGCGCGACTTCTTTCGGGTTCGCCAGGGCGACGGCGCCACCGGCAATCAGGTCAGCAGGTGCAGGATCGTGGTGTGCCGACAGGAACAGGCTGTGACCGGCTTTCTGCAGGTTCAACGCCATTGGGTGGCCCATGATGCCGGTGCCGATAAATCCGATTTTAGCCATGAGAAATTCCTCTTGTTTTTGTGTTGCTCGCAAGCAAATAGGGGGAGCGCTTTGTGTGGGAGCGGGCTTGCTCGCGAATGCGGTGTGTCAGTCGACGTGAATGATGAATGACACACCGCATTCGCGAGCAAGCCCGCTCCCACAGGGATCTGCGTCAGATTGCGTTATGGGTTTTGAGCCAGCCCAGGCCTGCTTCAGTGGTGGTCAGCGGCTTGTATTCGCAACCGACCCAACCCTGATAACCGATGCGGTCCAGGTGTTCGAACAGGAAGCGGTAGTTGATTTCACCGGTGCCCGGTTCGTTGCGCCCAGGGTTATCGGCCAACTGGATGTGGTTGATCTCGCCCAGGTGCGCAGCCATGGTGCGGGCCAGGTCGCCCTCCATGATTTGCATGTGGTAGATGTCGTATTGCAGGAACAGGTTGGCGCTGCCGACCTGTTCGCGAATCGACAGGGCTTGCGCCGTGTTGTTCAGGTAGAAACCCGGGATGTCGCGGGTGTTGATCGCTTCCATCACCAGTTTGATGCCCACCGCTTGCAGCTTTTCGGCCGCGTACTTGAGGTTGGCGACAAAGGTCTTTTCCACGGTGGCATCGTCCACACCTTGTGGACGAATACCGGCCAGGCAGTTGACCTGGGTGTTGCCCAACACTTTCGCGTAGGCAATCGCCAGGTCGACACCGGCGCGGAACTCTTCAACCCGGTCCGGCAGGCACGCGATACCACGTTCGCCCTTGGCCCAGTCACCGGCCGGCAGGTTGAACAGCACCTGGGTCAAGCCATTGGCATCGAGCTTGGCTTTGATCTCGGCGGAGCTGAAGTCGTAAGGGAACAGGTATTCGACACCACTGAAGCCGGCCTTGGCGGCAGCTTCAAAACGGGCAAGAAAATCCTGCTCGGTGAACAGCATGGACAGGTTGGCTGCGAAACGCGGCATGGTGGTCTCCCGTATATGTGTGAGGTCCCTTGTGGGAGCGAGCCTGCTCGCGAAAGCGGTGTGTCAGCCAACATCTTTGTTGGATGTGAAGCCGCCTTCGCGAGCAGGCTCGCTCCCACAATGGGAACGATCAGCAGTTAATCGAGCATCGAAATCGCGGTCGGCGCGTCGTTGCCGACCAGCGCCAGGTCTTCGAATTCGTTGACCGCGTTGATCTCGGTGCCCATGGAAATGTTGGTCACACGCTCCAGAATAATCTCGACGATCACCGGCACCCTGAACTCTTCGATCAGCTCCTGAGCTCGGCGCAGGGCAGGCTGGATCTGGCTCGGTTCGAACACACGCAGCGCCTTGCAGCCCAGGCCTTCGGCGACCGCGACGTGGTCGACACCGTAACCGTTGAGTTCCGGAGCGTTCAGGTTGTCGAAGGACAGCTGCACGCAGTAGTCCATGTCGAAACCGCGCTGGGCCTGACGGATCAGCCCCAGGTACGAGTTGTTCACCACCACGTGGATGTACGGCAGCTTGAACTGCGCGCCCACCGCCAACTCTTCGATCATGAACTGGAAGTCATAGTCGCCCGACAGCGCCACAACTTTACGGGTCGGATCCGCCTTGACCACGCCCAGCGCTGCCGGAATGGTCCAGCCCAGAGGACCTGCCTGACCGCAGTTGATCCAGTGACGCGGTTTGTAGACGTGCAGGAACTGCGCGCCGGCAATCTGCGACAGACCGATGGTGCTGACGTAGCACGTGTCCTTGCCGAACACCTGGTTCATCTCTTCGTAAACCCGCTGCGGCTTGACCGGCACGTTGTCGAAGTGAGTCTTGCGCTGCAGGCTGGATTTGCGTTGCTGGCAGTCTTGCAGCCAGGCGCTGCGGTTTTTCAGCTTGCCGGCGGCTTGCCATTCGCGAGCGACTTCGATGAACACAGTCAGCGCGGCAGCGGCGTCGGAAACGATACCGAGGTCCGGGGTGAACACGCGGCCGATCTGAGTGCCTTCAATGTCGACGTGAATGAACTTGCGGCCTTCGGTGTACACGTCGACCGAACCGGTATGACGGTTGGCCCAACGGTTACCGATACCCAGCACCATGTCGGATTTGAGCATGGTCGCGTTGCCGTAGCGGTGCGAAGTCTGCAAGCCAACCATGCCCACCATCAGTGGGTGATCGTCCGGAATGGTGCCCCAGCCCATCAGGGTCGGGACTACCGGAATACCGGTCAGCTCGGCGAATTCCACCAGCAACTCGCTGGCGTCGGCATTGATGATGCCGCCACCGGCCACCAGCAACGGACGCTCGGCCTGATCGAGCATGGCCAGCGCCTTCTCGATTTGCACGCGGTTAGCGGTTGGCTTGGCCAGCGGCAGTGGTTCGTAGGCGTCGATGTCGAATTCGATTTCAGCCATCTGCACGTCAAACGGCAGATCGATCAGCACCGGGCCTGGACGGCCGGAGCGCATTTCGTAGAAGGCTTTCTGGAACGCGTAAGGCACCTGGCCCGGTTCCATGACGGTGGTTGCCCACTTGGTCACTGGCTTGACGATCGAGGTGATGTCGACAGCCTGGAAGTCTTCCTTGTGCATACGGGCGCGGGGTGCCTGGCCGGTAATGCAAAGAATCGGGATCGAGTCGGCCGAGGCGCTGTAGAGCCCGGTGACCATGTCGGTACCGGCAGGTCCCGAAGTGCCGATGCACACGCCGATGTTGCCGGCCTTGGTGCGGGTGTAGCCCTCGGCCATGTGCGAGGCGCCTTCAACGTGGCGAGCAAGGACGTGATCGATGCCACCGACCTTCTGCAAGGCGGAGTACAGCGGGTTGATCGCGGCGCCGGGGATGCCAAAAGCGGTATCAACCCCTTCACGGCGCATCACCAGAACGGCGGCTTCGATTGCTCTCATTTTGCTCATGGTTTTGTGCCTCTTACGTTTTGTAATTGTATACAAGTTGCTTTGCGCAGAGTGTATTCACGGCGGACGGCGCAGGTCAATCCATTTTCTCAAGCGGCCGTTTCATTCGTCGGAAGCCCAATCTACTGTGGCTTTTCGTCGCATGTGGCGCTTTTCGAAAATTATTGTATACAAAAAAATAACTCATTGTGTTCTATTTGTTGCATCGGACTTCTGAACAAAACGCAGTCCAACAGCTTTCCCTATAACAAAATGAGGACGGCACCATGAGCGCTTTAACCTTGAAAGTCGCAGTCAACCTGGCCAATCAGGCTATCTCCGCAGGGCGTGCAATCTCGGCGGCTCCATTGACCATCGCAGTACTGGATGCGGGTGGACACTTGGTCACCCTGCAGCGTGAAGACGGCGCCAGCCTGCTGCGCCCGCAGATCGCCATCGGCAAAGCCTGGGGCGCCATCGCCCTGGGCAAAGGCTCACGCCTGCTGGCGCTGGACGCACAACAACGACCGGCGTTTATCGCCGCTTTGAACAGTCTGGGGCAGGGCAGCGTCGTCCCGGCACCGGGCGGTGTATTGATTCGGGATCAGGAAGGGAATGTGCTGGGGGCGGTGGGTATCAGCGGGGATCTTTCCGATGTTGATGAGCAATGTGCGATCAATGCGATTGAGGCGCTGGGGTTGCAGGCGGATGCGGGGGTGACTGCTTGATTAATGGGTGATTGATCTACCGCTATCGCCAGCAGGCTGGCTCCCACAGGGGATTATCTGCGTGTCAGAGATCCACTGTGGGAGCCAGCCTGCTGGCGATGGTGCTCTACCAGACACATCCTGCCAAAAGTCTGCCCCCGCCTTTTAGTCATCACAAGACTAGGCTCTTTTTGATTTCATCATGAAAAGGGCAATGGAATGCCGGATTTACCAGGTTCAAACCGTCTGCGCATCGGCCGCTATACCGAGCAAAACCGCATCTATCTCTTAACGACAAACACACTCGACCGAGTACCTGTTTTCAAGGACTTCACCTTGGGCAGATTAGTCGTCTCGCAATTTCGCGCTGCGCAGGACCAAGGTTGTGCAAACTCACTGGCCTGGGTCGTCATGCCGGATCATTTTCATTGGCTGATCGAATTGCAGCGGGGGTCGCTCTGCGGACTGATGCAAAGGACCAAGTCTTTGAGTACCAAGGCAGTGAATCTGTCTGCCGGCCGTAGGGCCAGTCTTTGGCAGCGAGGTTTTCATGATCGAGCACTGCCTCGTGAAGAGGACTTGGTAAAGGTTGCCCGGTATGTTGTGGCTAACCCGTTGCGGGCCGGATTGGCAGGGCGGCTTGGCGACTATCAGCTGTGGGATGCGATCTGGGTTTGATCCAAAAACCGAGTCGTCCCCATCGCCAGCAGGCTGGCTCCCACAGTGGATCTTCAGTGATCACTAAATTTGCATTCAACACCAAACCCTGTGGGAGCCAGCCTGCTGGCGATAGGGGCGCCGCGGTCTACCGATCAGGCTCACACCCCTTGAGCACCAACCGGATAATCGTCTGCGCCGCCGCTTCATAGTCGGCCTCATCGAGCTTGGCCTTTCCGGTCACCGCGGAAATCTGCCAGTCGAAGTCTGCATAGGTCTGGGTCGCGGCCCAGATGCTGAACATCAGGTGGTTGGGGTCTATCGGGGCGATCTGGCCGCGGTCGATCCAGGTCTGGATGCAGTCGATGTTGTGCTTGGCCTGGCCGTTAAGCCGTTCAACCAGATCGGCACTCAGGTGCGGCGCCCCGTGCATGATTTCGCTGGCGAACACCTTGGAGGCGAAGGGCAGGTCGCGGGAAATGCGGATTTTCGAGCGGATGTAGCCGCTCAGCACCTCGCTGGGCACGCCGTCGGCGTTGAACGGTGTCGAGGCCTGCAGAATCGGTTCGATGATGCTTTCCAGGACCTCGCGGTAGAGGTTTTCCTTGGATTTGAAATAGTAATAGACGTTGGGTTTGGGCAATCCCGCCTTGGCTGCGATGTCACTGGTTTTGGTCGCAGCGAAGCCCTTGTCGGCAAATTCTTCACTGGCGGCACGCAGGATCAGTTCTTTGTTGCGCTCGCGGATGGTGCTCATAAACCAGGGGGTTCCTTGCCTGTTCTGGCGGTTGCGCATGGTAGCACCGGCCTCGCGCGGCGCTCAAGAATGCCCCGTACGCCACCCGGCCGCGTTATGCTGCGTGGCATTCATTCAAGAAGGAAGCCTGATTCATGGCAGGAAGCAGTTTGCTGTTGCTGATCGACGACATTGCCGCGGTACTCGACGATGTGGCGTTGATGACCAAAATGGCGGCCAAGAAGACCGCCGGCGTGCTCGGCGACGATCTGGCGCTCAATGCCCAACAGGTTTCCGGTGTGCGCGCCGAGCGGGAAATCCCGGTGGTGTGGGCGGTGGCCAAGGGCTCGTTTCTCAACAAACTGATCCTGGTGCCCTCGGCCCTGGCCATCAGCGCGTTCATTCCCTGGCTGGTCACACCGTTGTTGATGATCGGCGGCGCTTACCTGTGTTTCGAAGGTTTCGAAAAACTGGCCCATAAATTCCTGCACAGCAAGGCTGAAGACCAGGCCGAGCATGCAGAGCTGGTCGAAGCCGTGGCCAATCCGGCGGTCGATCTGGTGGCGTTCGAGCAGGACAAGATCAAAGGTGCCATCCGCACCGACTTCATTCTCTCGGCAGAAATCATCGCCATCACTCTCGGCACCGTGGCAGATGCTCCGCTGACCCAGCAAGTCATCGTCCTCTCGGGTATTGCCATCGTCATGACCATCGGCGTGTATGGCCTGGTGGCCGGCATCGTCAAACTCGACGACCTCGGCCTGTGGCTGACTCAGAAGCCTGGGCAGATGGCCAAAAGCATCGGTGGCGGGATCCTGCGTGCGGCTCCGTACATGATGAAAAGCCTGTCGGTGATCGGCACGGCGGCGATGTTCCTGGTGGGTGGCGGAATTCTCACCCACGGCGTGCCGGTGGTTCATCACTGGATTGAAAGCGTCAGCGCAGGGGCGGGCGGTGCCGGGTTTGTCGTGCCGACGTTGCTGAATGCGGTGGCGGGGATTGTGGCGGGGGCGGTGGTGTTGGCGGGTGTGATGATTGCCGGCAAACTCTGGAAAGCAGTGAAAGGCTAAACCTGTGGGAGCGAGCTTGCTCGCGATAGCGGCCTGTCAGTCAGCATAGATGTTGAATGTTATGGCCTCATCGCGAGCAAGCTCGCTCCCACAGTTGATTTGTGACAGACATGAAAAAGGCCATTCGATTCGCATCGAATGGCCTTTTTTGTTGCCGATGTTTTACTCGGCGATCTGCAACTTGCGCGACTCGGTGTACACGTAGCGCACTTTCTCGTACTCGAACGGCGAGTTCAGCTGGCCATAGCGGAAGCTGTTCTGGTAACGCTTGTCGACGCCGCGCAGCAGCCAGACCTCAGGATGGTTGGAGCTGACCTCGGAAACGTTCAGGAAGTTGATCGCCGACTCTGCGGTGAAATCGACCGCCAGGCCGCCGGTGTCGCGGATGTTGGAAGGTCCGAGGATCGGCAGCACGAAGTAAGCGCCGCCCGGTACACCGTAGAAGCCCAGTGTCTGGCCGAAATCTTCGCTCTGGCGCGGCAGCCCCATGGCGGTGGCCGGATCCCACAGGCCGGCGATGCCAATGGTGGTGTTGAGCAGCAGCCGCCCGGTAATTTCCATCGAGCGCTGGCCTTTGAACTGCAGCAGGCTGTTCAACAGGTTCGGCACATCACCGAGGTTGTTGAAGAAGTTGCTGACGCCAGTGCGTAGGAAACTCGGCGTGATGTAGCGATAGCCATCGACCACTGGCAGGAACACCCATTGGTCGAAGCGGTAGTTGAAGTGGTAGACGCGGCGGTTCCACTCTTCCAGCGGGTCGTAGACGTTCAGCGCATTGAGCGTCGAACGTTCGAACTCGCGCTGATCCAGTCCCGGGTTGAATTTGAGTTTGCTCAGCGGCTCCTTGAAGCCGTCACTGTCAATCACAACCGGTGCGTTGGCTTTGCTGTTGTCGGCATTGGCGACGCCTGCACAGAGTAACGCTGCGATAAGCAGGAGGTATTTAGCCACGGAAGAACTCCAGCATGGCGTCGCTGTTGACGCGGTAATTAAGGTTGCCGCAATGGCCGCCCAGTGGATAAACGGTCAAGCGATCGCCAAAGGTCTTGCGCAGGAAACCAAGGTCGCCAGGGCCGAGAATCACGTCGTCGGCGTTGTGCATGACGGCGATTTTCGGGCTGTCGTGCAGGTAATCCTTGAGTGCATACAAACTGACCTGGTCGATCAGTTGCAGCAGGCTGCCGCCGTCGGTGCGGGCGCGCCACATCGGAATGACCTGTTCGGTGATGTAGCAGTCGAAGTCGCACTGCAGCGCGCGTTTGAGGAACGGCGTGAGGGTGGTGCCTTCGGTGATCGGGTATTTCGGTGGAGTGATCAGACCGCGACGGTTGATCAGGTCCGAGGTAAAGGCAATGTCGGCAGCCGAGAAGCGGAACGAAGTACCGATCAGCATGGCCATCTGTTCGTTGCTCAGGTGCTGCTTGGACTGCTGGAAGTCGTAGAGCAGGGCATCGTTGAGGTCGATGTAGCCTTTCTGCTGGAAGTACCGGGTCAGTTTGTTCAGCACCAGTTCATAGAACGTTGTGCTGTTGTTGATGCCCTTGACCTCGGTCTGGACCAGTTTGTCCAGGTTGGTAATCGAGGTGTAGAGGTTGACCGGCGGGTTAAGCAGCAAGACTTTCTTGAAGTTGAAGCTGCGGCGGGTTTCATCCAGGTGCGCGACGAACGCCGCATCCAGGGCGCCCAGGCTGTAGCCGGTCAGGTAGTAATCGGTAACGTCCACATGCGGGTTTTGTGCTCGCACGGCCTGCATCACCCGGTACATGTCTTCGGCGTCTTCCTTGGTGATGCCGGGCGTTGCAAAACGTGAGGCGGCGCTCATGAAGTCGAAGCTGGTAGGCGACGACAATTGCACCACGTGGTAGCCGGCCTTGTAGTAGAGCTTCTTCAGGTATTCGTTATGGCTGCTGTCATAGCGCGCGCCGGTGCCGGCGATCAGGAAAATCAGCGGAGCGGCTTTATCCTGGGTGGCGATGCGGTAGGTGAGTTTCTTCACCGGCCAGAAGTTGTCCGGCAAATCGAACTCACGCTCCGGGCGTAACCTGACGCTGCGGGTTTGCTGATTGATGTCGTCGTCCAGCGGCAACTCCGGACGCAGGTCCGGCGGTGTCGTCGCGATGGTCGCCTCGAACGGGTTGGTCAAGGGGTAGCCATAACTGGCAGCGTCGATATCGACGGCCAGTGCGGACGCACTCAAAATAAGGCCGCCAAACAGGGCGGCGAAGCGCAAGGAACGGAGCATGACTAGATCCCTTAGAGAAAGGTGCCGAATGAAGTTCGCAGGCTATGACCACGGGGTTTGCGCCAAAGTGCCATGGGGCGGCACCAATCAGGCCTAATTTCGAAGTAATAGTAGCTGGACGATACACTTTGCAGCGATTTCGTGACCAATTATCTGTCACACGCGTTTGCTTACCACTGCCGGGGGATTAAGCTGGCCGCCGTTTTCGTTTATTGGAGTGCTTCATGTCCCGTCGTCTGCCTGTGGTTCTGCTGCTCGTTCTCCTGCCGTTATGGCTGGCCGCCAGTTATGGCGCGCGTTATGGCTTTATGGAGGATGCTCAATGGGTCGGCATCTGCGTGGACGAAGCGAGCCGCTGGGAATGCCAGGTTCGTTCGAGCCTGGGCCTGATGATTCACTTCAACGTATTGGGCTTCGCGGCATTGGCGGCAGCTGTTATCGGTTTTGTGCTCCCGGGCCGGGCCGGGTGGTGGTTGGCCGTGCTGGCGCTGGTGTTCGGGTTTCCGGCGTTGGCGTTGTACAACACGACTTTGGCTGTTTTTGCGGTGGTGATTGCTGCTTTGCGTCTAGTGAGAAAGGCCGCCACTCGCTAAATTTTGCTGCGTTACCTGTTATTTCTGACAGTTGACGCTTTCGACAGTACGGGTCCAAATAGCCGCGTTGCTGCTGAAAAGCGTTGATCCTGTCAGGAGAAACTACCAATGCACGCTCGTACTCCCACGTTGACGGTTATTGACCCTCGTGCACTGACGGTGCGAACCGTGGCCTATTACCGAGAGACTGTCCTGATTCCTCTCGAAAGTCGCGTCACTCATCAGGCCTATGATGGCGCTGGGCGTGCAACTAAGCGGTATGACCCTCGTTTGTTCGAACTTCTCGGAACAGAACCCAATATATCGGCAAACCTCAGAACGGTATTCAATCTCTCGGGAGAGGAACTACTTACCGATAGCGTTGACGCCGGTTATCGCTTGCATTTGCCAGGTCCTGCCGGCCAGCACTGTTATAGTTGGGACAGTAAGCTCACACGTACCCATATTGAATACGATGACCTCATTCGTCCGATCAAAGAATCTGTGTGGGTGAGTGGTGAAGAGGAACGGGTCAGTGCTTATTTCTCCTACGGCGGCAACGGCGCACCGTTTGTAGAACGAAATCAATGCGGAGAATTGATCCGTCACGATGATAGTGCCGGGACGATGTTTTTTGGTTCATTTTCGTTGAAGGGCGAACTGCTTGAGAGTACCCGGCATTTTCTCGATAGCATGGAGCAACCGGATTGGCCACCTCAAGAGGCTGATCGTGATGTTCTTCGTGAAGAAGGGAGTGGCGCCACTACTTTTTCTCGTTACAGCGCGACATCCCAGTTGCTCTGCCAAACCGATGCCGAGAGTAATATCCAGATTTTTAATTACACGGTTGACGGACAGGTCGCCGGAATAAAAGTGAAAATAGGGGCAGATGGACCAGTAAAAGACCTGATAACCAACATCCGGTACAGCGCGTTCAACAAAGTTGAGCAGCAAACATTTGCCAATGGACTCATTTGCTCTGCCCTTCGTTCTCCCGTTGATGGAAGATTGGAAGAGTTGAAGTCGCAGCTCTCGGGACATCCACTTCTGCAGCATCTGATTTACCGCTATGACCTCGTCGGTAATATCGTGTCTATTGAGGATAAAGCGCTGCCGGTTCGCTACTTCCGTAACCAGAAGATTGAGCCAGTTAGAAAATTCTGGTACGACACTCTTTATCAATTGATTCGCGCCACTGGCTGGCAAATGGTCGGTGGCAGCGTAGGCCCGTATTTACCTGAGTTCCAATCGCCAGCGGATCCGGGGCAACTGGAAAAATACACTGAGACCTTTAGCTACGATTGTAGTGGGAATCTGATCAAACAGGTCCATTGCGCTGCGCTTGGAAATCGCACTCAGCGTATGAGGGTGTCGAAATACAGTAATCGTGCTCTCGTGCAAAAAAATAATGGAGATTTGCCTACGGAGGCTGAGATTGCTGCGGGGTATGACCCTAATGGTAATAAACGGCTATTGCTGCCCGGACAGGCCCTGTCTTGGGACGAGCGGAATCAGCTACAGCGAGTCGAGCAGGTAGTACGCATTGACTTGCCAAACGATGCCGAAAACTACATTTATGACCATGCTGGACAGAGGCAGCGAAAAATTCGCACGACTCTGGCCAGTCGCTCTGTGCGTAGCCATGAAGTTCGTTATTTGCGAGGACTGGAAATCCGGACTGATAATGAGAAAGTACTGCATGTTATTAATGTGCAAACAGAGCTGTGCGATGTCCGTGTGCTGCACCGGATAGATCAGCGGCGAGGTACCAGCACTGTCAATTACCGTTATGCGTTAACAGACCAAATAGGCTCATGCAACCTGGAGCTTGATGATGTAGGAATGCTTATAAATGAAGAGGTCTTTTATTCTTACGGCTGTACGGCGTGGTGGGCGGGAAGCGATAGAGCTAAGGCGAATGACAAGACTATGCGCTATTCAGGTAAGGAACTGGATGCGACCGGATTATATTATTACGGTTTGAGATATTACGTTCCTTGGTGGAATCGATGGCTGAGTCCGGATCCCGCGGGTGTAGTAGATGGCTTGAATTTGTATTGTATGGTTGGCAATAGCCCTGTCACATTTTTTGATAAGGTAGGGCTTAATAATACGAATATTAATAATGTCAGTCAAAACGATTACGCCAGTCTGGTATCTGCTTTTGAAAGCGGAGATATTTTGTTTGGGTTACGTGAGCCTCGGGACTTCGCACTGCAAGCTTTGGACAAAGTAGGGTTCAAAGAGTTTTCAATGGTGCCATTTTGGAAGGAAGGCATTCCCAGGTTGTTATGGTTGAAGAAACGGAATGTGTTGAAGCAGAATGATCTAACCGATGCAGCATTTGGCCCGACCGTCACGGCAGGAATATACAATACGGGCGAACAAATAGAGGCGGAGTTAGTGGATGCAGCGCGTGGAGTTGCCTACAAGGAATTCGCAATGACTAACAGGTATTTTCAAAAAGATGAAAAAGGAACAGGGAATTTTTTCGAGATAAACGTTCCGATGTGGCGGCGTTCGAGTAAAGCGGGGTTGGAGTTTCAGATTTTTGAGCGTAACAAAAAGGTACTCTTCGCTATTGATAGTTTGATGGGAACGCTGGGTGATATTGTTTCGAAAAAACCTGGTGCTGGTACCAGTGTTACTGCTTCTGAAATCAGGTATGTGTACAGACGAAAAGAAACGCCGGAAGTAAAGAATAATGTGAGGTTTTTTGTGGCGGATCGAGAGGTGCCGCAGTCCGAGTTTTTTAACCTGCCAGCCTGGAAGGCTTACCATCCCAAAAAAACGTACAGTAAGGTCACTGTGCCGCGTCGTTCACAGGTGAGCAAACATTAATTGCGGTCGTTTGCTAGTTGGGGCGGTGTCGAGTTGGTGTAGTACGACATCGCGCGGTTCCTGCTCTCCAGCCCGGAGAGCAGGATTTGTGCATCGTGCTACAGATCAGCCCTTGCGAACCCGCAAACTGCGCCACAACGCTGCAACCATCAACACACTCACCAGCGCCCAACCCCAGGCTTGCTGATTCTGCAACCCTTCACGATAAAGCTGCGGCGCAATGCCAGCACCGATGATGAAGGTCAGCAGGGCAATCTCCCGACGCGGCACGCTCACCGGGCGGCACAGGTAGACCAGCGCCGGCAGGATGAATGCAACACTCGGGAAGCTGCGATAACGCGGATCGAACACCAGCTCCAGCATCGTCACCGCAGCGGCAAACCCGGCTACAGCGAGCAACCAGCCCGCCCGACGTTCCAGCGCATTGAACGCCCGTTCACGCCAGCCAGTGCGAGCGCTCAGGGTCAGTGCCGCATGGGCCAGCACCAACACGTTCAACGCCGTCAGCAAAGCGACCCACAACCATTCACTGGTAAACCGCGTGGTGACGCGGGCCAGGTCGCCCCAGGCGCCAATCGAGCAAGCGGCCAGCGCACCCAGCAGCGGTAGAACCAATGCTGCGCGAGTGCTGCGCACACGGCCGCCGAGGATCAGCGTGCCAAGGAAGATCAAGCCACCGACCGCCAGCCACTGCGACCAGTACGGTACGTTCGACACTGGACCGGCGAGCACGCCCTTGTCCTGGCGATCGGCATCGAACAGCCCCCAGTAACCACCGACCGCACCTTCGCTGGCGCGTTTCCACGGCTGGTCGAAGGCTTCGATCAGGTTGTAATGCCAGCCTTGCTGCTCCGCCATGATGACAAAAGCGCGAATGAACTTGGCTTCATTGACCCTGCTCGGCAGGGCGGTTTCACGCTGACGGCCTTCGCTGGGCCAGCCGGTTTCGCCAATCATCACGTCCTTGGGTGCGAACTTGTTGCCGAACACCTGACGTACTTCGGCCACATGCTGCAGGGCGGCATCGATATTCGACGGGTCATCTTCCCAGTACGGCAACAAATGGATGGTCAGGAAATCCACCGCCGGGGCGATTTCCGGGTGCTTGAGCCAGAACTCCCAGACGTCGGCGTAAGTGACAGGCTGCTTGACCTGGCTTTTGACTTTATCAATGAGCTTGGCCAACTGCGCACCGGTGATTTCCTTGCGCAACAGGGTTTCGTTGCCGACGATCACCGAGGTCACCACGTCCGCGTTGGCGTTGGCCGAGGCGATCAGCAGGTCGACTTCCTTGGCAGTGTCCACCGGGTTGCTGTTGACCCAGGCGCCGATCATCAGCTTCAGCCCGTGCTTGCGCGCCAGGTCGGGCAGAGCCTCGAGGCCGGTCATGGAATAGGTGCGGATACATTCGAAGCTTTTGGCCAGCAGCGCGAGGTCGGCGTCCATGCGCTCGGGGCGCAGCTTGAACGGCTGATCGAACGGCGATTGGTCCTTGTCGAACGGGGTGTAGGAGGCGCATTGCAGCTTGTGCGTCGCGCTGGCCACGTCCGGCAGCAGCACCGGTTTACCAAGGCCGTACCAGAAACCACCAAGGGCAAAAAGCCCCAGCAGGCAGGCGAACAGATAAGCAAAAAAAGGAAAGCGTGATGTCGCGGGCATGGTCAGGCCGTCTGGGAGCAAAGCCGCGCATGTTACCTTCATTTGCCGCGTGCTTGGTGGCCTGCATACTTTTGACATGCAAAGTTTGGGCGGATTGGCCGGCGGTCTTCCTGTGGTCTAGATTAATGGCGTTCTGATGTCGTTTCTCGATGCCTTGAGGTCGCTGGCAGAGAAGGTCGCCATTGTCTTGGGGTTGATTATCGAGGCGTCAGTACTCCGCTGATGTTCGGACGAGTTTGCGGTGGGCGTGATGGGGGCGCTGGGCACCATAACAATACGTTGACGCGACTCGGCATCCGTCGAGCGCAGCACTTTCGGGGAAGTAACGATGAAGATGCGACGACTCTTGGGCGCAGGTGCCGCTTTGGTGCTGGCGATCAGTTCTACTGTAGCCAGCGCCGAAGGCAAGGCAGTGACTATCGGTTATGTCGACGGCTGGTCGGACAGTGTCGCCACGACCAACGTGGCCGCTGAAGTGATCAGGCAGAAACTCGGTTATGACGTGAAACTGCAAGCAGTCGCCACCGGGATCATGTGGCAGGGCGTGGCCACTGGCAAGCTCGATGCCATGATGTCTGCGTGGCTGCCTGTGACTCATGGTGAATACTGGACCAAGAACAAGGATCAAGTCGTCGATTACGGTCCGAACTTCAAGGACGCAAGAATTGGCCTGATCGTGCCGGAGTATGTCAAAGCCAAAAGTATTGCCGATCTGAAAACCGACGACAGCTTCAAAGGTCGTATCGTCGGCATCGACGCCGGTTCGGGCGTAATGATCAAGTCCGAGCAGGCGATCAAGGACTACGATCTGACCGGCTATCAACTCAAGGCCAGTTCCGGCGCCGGCATGATTGCCGAGCTGACCCGTGCCGAGAAGAAAAACGAATCCATTGCTGTCACCGGCTGGGTGCCGCACTGGATGTTCGCCAAGTGGAAACTGCGCTTCCTGGACGACCCGAAAGGCGTTTATGGCGCGGCTGAAACCGTAAACAACATCGGCAGCAAAGAACTGGCAACCAAGGCTCCGGAAGTTGCCAAGTTCCTGAAGAACTTCCAGTGGGCGTCGAAAGACGAAATCGGCGAAGTCATGTTGGCGATTCAGGATGGTGCCAAACCTGAAGCCGCCGCCAAGGATTGGGTGGCCAAACACCCGGAACGTGTTGCAGATTGGACCAAATGATTTGAGCTGACGCCTCTAGTCAGCACCTTACAGGGCCGCTTGGTATCACTGCCAAGCGGCCTTTTGCATTCCCGAATTCTTGTGGATAGAAGATGGGTGCAAAGCAGGCTAATTATTATGTGCTGAAAAAAGGCAAAACCGTCATGTCGTTCTAATACTAAGGTCGTCTGGAACCAGTTCCGTAGCCGCATAGAGTGGATAACGTTCCAACTTCATCTGTGCTGCGAGGATAAAAACAATGAACGACAGCATTTACCTCTCGATTCAAAACAGCCCGCGCTTCAAGGAGCTGGTTAGTAAGCGAGAAAAGTTCGCCTGGATTCTTTCGGCGATCATGCTTGGGCTTTACTCCGGATTCATCCTTTTGATTGCTTACGGGCCGCATATTCTGGGGGCGAAAATCAGCCCAGAGTCTTCGATTACCTGGGGGATACCGATTGGTGTCGGGCTGATTCTCTCGGCCTTTATCCTGACTGCAATCTACGTACGACGCGCTAATGGCGAATTCGACGACCTGAACAATCTGATTCTCAAGGAGGCTCAGCAATGATCCGGCGTCTAATGGCTCTATTGAGCATCGCAGCCTTTGCACCTGGCGCCTGGGCAGGTGAAGCCCTGACCGGCGAAGTGCATAAGCAACCGCTCAACGTTTCCGCGATCCTGATGTTCGTCGCGTTCGTTGGTCTGACCCTGTGCATCACCTACTGGGCCTCCAAGCGCAACAATTCGGCGGCTGACTACTATGCGGCGGGTGGCAAGATCACCGGCTTCCAGAACGGTCTGGCGATTGCCGGTGACTACATGTCGGCGGCGTCCTTCCTGGGTATTTCCGCCCTGGTGTTCACCTCCGGTTACGACGGCCTGATCTACTCGATCGGCTTCCTGGTGGGCTGGCCGATCATTCTGTTCCTGATCGCCGAGCGCCTGCGTAACCTGGGTAAATACACCTTTGCCGACGTGGCGTCCTACCGCCTTGGGCAAACCCAGATCCGCACGCTGTCCGCTTGCGGTTCGCTGGTGGTGGTGGCGTTCTACCTGATCGCGCAAATGGTTGGTGCCGGCAAGCTGATCCAGCTGCTGTTCGGTCTCGACTACTACGTTGCCGTGATCCTGGTCGGTATTCTGATGTGCATGTACGTGTTGTTCGGCGGCATGTTGGCGACTACTTGGGTGCAGATCATCAAGGCAGTGTTGCTGCTGTCCGGTGCTTCGTTCATGGCGCTGATGGTCATGAAGCATGTCAACTTCGACTTCAGCTTGCTGTTTTCCGAGGCGATCAAGGTTCACCCTAAAGGTGAAGCGATCATGAGCCCGGGCGGTTTGGTGAAAGATCCGGTTTCGGCATTCTCGCTTGGCCTGGCACTGATGTTCGGTACCGCTGGCCTGCCGCACATTCTGATGCGCTTCTTCACCGTGAGTGACGCGAAGGAAGCTCGCAAGAGCGTGCTGTATGCAACCGGCTTCATTGGTTACTTCTACATCCTGACGTTCATCATCGGCTTCGGCGCGATCCTGCTGGTCAGCACCAACCCTGCCTTTAAAGATGCTGCTGGCGCGCTGTTGGGCGGCAACAACATGGCGGCGGTGCACCTGGCTAACGCGGTCGGTGGCAGTATCTTCCTGGGCTTCATCTCGGCGGTGGCGTTCGCGACCATTCTGGCAGTTGTTGCCGGTCTGACTCTTGCGGGTGCTACAGCGGTGTCCCACGACCTTTACGCCAGCGTGATCAAGAAGGGCAAGGCCAACGACAAGGATGAGATCCGCGTCTCTAAGATCACCACTGTCTGTTTGGGTGTGTTGGCGATCGGTCTGGGCATTCTGTTCGAAAGCCAGAACATCGCGTTCATGGTAGGCCTGGCGTTCTCCATCGCGGCGAGCTGTAACTTCCCGGTGCTGCTGCTTTCCATGTACTGGAAGAAGCTGACCACACGTGGTGCGATGATCGGTGGCTGGTTGGGTCTGATCAGTGCCGTTGGTTTGATGGTCCTTGGGCCAACCATTTGGGTGCAGATCCTGCATCACGAGAAGGCTATCTTCCCGTATGAGTACCCGGCGCTGTTCTCCATGGCCATTGCGTTTGTCGGGATCTGGTTCTTCTCGATCACTGACAAGTCGACGGCTGGCGCTAACGAGCGGGCGCTGTTCTTCCCTCAGTTTGTTCGTTCGCAGACTGGCTTGGGGGCGAGTGGGGCGGTTTCGCACTAAGGCTTCAGGTTTGTTTATATAAGCTGCGTTAAACAGAAATGCCCCGGTCGAGAGATTGGGGCATTTTTTTGTTGGGCGGTTTGGCGGGCGGTTTGATTGGCGAGCTAACGCTCGGCCTGTTGAGTGGTGAAGGGCGGGTGTACACCCATCCCCTGTAGGAGTTGTCGAGTGAAACGAGGCTGCGATCTTTTGATCTTGCTGTGGCTGTGGCGTTAGATCTTGATTCTGCTTTTGATCTCTCGCCCCTTCGGCAGGCCGAGCGTAGGTGTTCATCAGGGGGTTAGGCGCGTAGCGCCGTGCGGCGAAGCCGCACACATCGAGAGGAGGTCGTCGCGAAGCAGACCGTAGGCGATGCCCCCTGATGGGCACCGTAGCGAGGGAACACTGAGCTTTAGCGAAGTGCCGTACGCCGGGGCGAAGCCTTTTGGTTACTTTTTGGCGTTTGAAAAAGGGACTCGCTGTAAAAGCGAAACCAAATCCGCCGTTACCGCAGCAATGGATATGTACACGACCAAAGACCCAGTCGGCCCCAAGGCCGCTGAGACCGCACAAACAAAAACGGCCTCTATATAAATAGAGGCCGTTCCCGGTGCAACTCAAGACGTTATCGCAAGACAGGTCTTATTTGCGGTCTTCCAGCTTGGTGATATCACGCGACTCGTAGCCAGTGTACAGCTGGCGCGGACGGCCAATCTTGTACGGGCTGGAGAGCATTTCTTTCCAGTGAGAGATCCAGCCGACAGTCCGCGCCAGGGCGAAGATCACGGTGAACATGCTGGTTGGAATGCCGATCGCCTTGAGGATGATCCCCGAGTAGAAGTCGACGTTCGGGTACAACGAGCGTTCGATGAAGTACGGGTCGGTCAGGGCGATCTCTTCCAGGCGCATGGCCAGTTCGAGTTGCGGATCGTTGGTGATGCCCAGTTCCTTCAGCACTTCGTCGCAGGTCTGCTTCATGACTGTTGCGCGTGGGTCGCGGTTTTTGTAAACCCGGTGACCGAAGCCCATCAGTTTGAACGGATCGTTCTTGTCCTTGGCCTTGGCGATGTACTTGTCGATGTTCGAAACATCGCCAATTTCGTCAAGCATGGTCAGAACAGCTTCGTTCGCGCCGCCGTGGGCAGGGCCCCACAGTGCAGCGATGCCGGCGGCGATACAGGCGAACGGGTTGGCACCCGAAGAGCCGGCCAGGCGTACGGTGGAAGTCGATGCGTTCTGCTCGTGGTCGGCATGGAGGATGAAGATCTTGTCCATGGCGTTGGCGAGCACCGGGCTGATCGGTTTGATCTCGCACGGGGTGTTGAACATCATGTGCAGGAAGTTTTCCGCGTACGTCAGGTCGTTGCGCGGGTACATCATGGGTTGGCCCATGGAGTACTTGTAAACCATCGCTGCCAGGGTCGGCATCTTGGCAACCAGACGGATCGCGGAGATTTCGCGATGCTGCGGGTTATTGATGTCCAGGGAGTCGTGGTAGAAGGCCGAGAGGGCGCCGACTACGCCGCACATGACGGCCATCGGGTGGGCGTCGCGACGGAAACCGTTGAAGAACGTCTTCAACTGCTCGTGAACCATGGTGTGGTTCTTTACGGTGCTGACGAACTGGGCCTTCTGTTCTGCGGTCGGCAATTCGCCGTTGAGCAGCAGATAGCAGGTTTCCAGGTAGTCCGACTTTTCAGCCAGCTGTTCGATCGGGTAGCCGCGGTGCAGCAAAATGCCGTTGTCGCCGTCGATATAGGTGATCTTCGACTCGCAGGAAGCTGTCGACATGAAACCAGGGTCAAAGGTGAAACGGCCCGTGGCCGTCAGGCCCCGAACATCGATAACATCGGGACCAACGGTGCCGGTTAAAATGGGCAGCTCGACGGGGGCTGCGCCCTCGATGATCAACTGCGCTTTTTTGTCAGCCATGTGGCCTCCTATTTATGCTTGAAATCATCAGACAGACCCCCCACGCAGGGCCCGCACCACTATAGTGAGATAAATTCGAATGTCAATTTGCCTAAAGTCTTGCTCCAGAAGGCTTTAACCGGACTTTTTCCTCGAAATTGACTGCCATTTACGCCTTTTATACGACTTGCGCAATGAGCTATTAGGGGAAGGCGATTGCGTTGTCATTAGTAGCCTAACTGTCTATACTCGGCCACCGACCGCCAGGGGCTTTTGGGCCTGCTTTATTGGGGGTCGCATCCCTGGGTGGTGGTTACCTGACCAGTGCACTCCCCAACAACTTTGCCCTGATTGTTAGGGGCTCTTCAGTGTGAAAAAAAAGCCGTGAAAAGCCAACGACCTGTAAACCTAGACCTAAGGACCATCAAACTCCCCATCACCGGCGTTACGTCGTTTCTTCACCGTGTTTCCGGCATCATTCTCTTCCTGGGCCTTGGCTTCATGCTTTATGCATTGGGCAAGTCTTTGGGTTCCGAGGAAGGTTTTGCCGAGGTGAAGGCATGCTTGACCAGCCCGCTGGCCAAGTTCGTAGCATGGGGCCTCCTGTCCGCTCTGCTGTATCACCTGGTAGCCGGTGTGCGCCACTTGATCATGGACATGGGCATCGGTGAGACGCTGGAAGGCGGCCGCCTGGGCTCGAAAATTATCATCGCCGTTTCCGTGGTGTTGATCGTTCTGGCAGGAGTTTGGATATGGTAACCAGCGTTACGAACCTTTCGCGTTCCGGTCTTTATGACTGGATGGCGCAACGTGTGTCTGCGGTCGTTCTCGCGGCTTATTTCATCTTCCTGATCGGATACCTTGCAGCGAACCCGGGCATTGGCTATGACCAATGGCATGGCCTGTTCGCCCACAACGGGATGCGTATCTTCAGTCTGCTGGCCCTTGTGGCCCTGGGCGCTCACGCCTGGGTCGGCATGTGGACCATCGCGACCGACTACCTGACGCCAATGGCGCTGGGCAAGTCCGCGACTGCAGTACGTTTCCTTTTCCAGGCAGTATGCGGCGTTGCGATGTTCGCTTACTTCGTCTGGGGTGTGCAGATTCTCTGGGGTATCTGATTCATGGCTAACATTCCAACGATTTCTTTCGACGCCATCATTATTGGTGGTGGCGGTGCCGGCATGCGCGCAGCGCTGCAACTGGCACAGGGCGGTCACAAGACTGCCGTAATCACCAAGGTTTTCCCGACCCGTTCGCACACTGTGTCCGCTCAGGGTGGCATTACCTGCGCGATCGCTTCGGCTGATCCGAACGATGACTGGCGCTGGCACATGTACGATACCGTCAAGGGTTCCGACTACATCGGTGACCAGGACGCTATCGAATACATGTGTCAGGAAGGCCCGGCTGCGGTATTTGAACTGGACCACATGGGTCTGCCGTTCTCCCGTACCGAACAAGGTCGTATCTACCAGCGTCCATTCGGCGGTCAGTCGAAGGATTACGGTAAAGGTGGCCAGGCTGCCCGTACCTGCGCCGCCTCCGACCGTACCGGTCACGCGCTGCTGCACACGCTTTATCAGGGCAACCTGAAAGCCGGCACCACGTTCCTGAACGAGTACTACGCTGTTGATCTGGTGAAAAACCAGGACGGCGCATTCGTCGGCGTGATCGCCATCTGCATCGAAACCGGTGAAACCAGCTACATCCGCGCCAAGGCCACCGTTCTGGCCACTGGCGGTGCCGGTCGTATCTACTCGTCCACCACCAACGCCTTGATCAACACCGGTGACGGCGTCGGCATGGCTCTGCGTGCTGGCGTGCCGGTGCAAGACATCGAAATGTGGCAGTTCCACCCGACCGGCATCGCCGGCGCTGGTGTACTGGTTACTGAAGGCTGCCGTGGTGAAGGTGGTTACCTCATCAACAAGCACGGCGAGCGTTTCATGGAGCGCTACGCTCCGAACGCCAAAGACCTTGCCGGTCGTGACGTTGTTGCCCGCTCGATGGTTAAAGAAATCATCGCCGGTAACGGTTGCGGTCCGAATGGCGACCACGTACTGCTCAAGCTCGACCACCTGGGCGAGGAAGTGCTGCACAGCCGTCTGCCAGGCATCTGCGAACTGTCCAAGACGTTTGCTCACGTTGACCCGGTGGTTGCTCCGGTTCCGGTCGTTCCGACTTGCCACTATATGATGGGCGGCGTTCCGACCAACATTCATGGCCAGGCGATCACCCAGGATGCCGAAGGCGTCGACACCATCATCCCTGGCCTGTTCGCAGTGGGTGAAGTGGCTTGCGTATCGGTTCACGGTGCCAACCGTCTGGGCGGCAACTCGTTGCTCGACCTGGTTGTGTTCGGTCGTGCGGCTGGTCTGCACCTGGAAAAAGCGCTGACTGAAGGCATCGAATACGATGACGCCACCGACGCCAACATTGAAACGGCCCTGGCCCGTCTGTCCGCTCTGAACGAGCGTACCGATGGCGAAGACGTGGCAACCCTGCGTCGCGAGCTGCAAAACTGCATGCAGAACTACTTCGGTGTATTCCGTACTGGCGAATACATGCAGAAGGGTATTGCCCAGCTGGCTGACCTGCGCGTGCGTATCGCCAACGTCAAGATCAACGATAAGTCGCAGGCGTTCAACACTGCGCGTATCGAAGCGCTGGAACTGCAGAACCTGCTGGAAGTGGCCGAAGCCACCGCCATCGCTGCAGAGATCCGCAAAGAGTCCCGCGGCGCTCACGCCCGTGAAGACTTCGAAGAACGCGACGACGAAAACTGGCTGTGCCACACACTGTTCTTCCCGGGTGACAAGCGCGTGACCAAGCGTGCTGTGAACTTCTCGCCGAAGACTGTTCCGACTTTTGAACCTAAGATTCGGACTTATTAAGGGTGGCCGCCATGTTGAAAGTCAGTGTTTATCGCTACAACCCTGATCAGGACGCTGCGCCGTTCATGCAGGAATTTTCGGTCGATACCGGTGGTAAAGACCTGATGGTGCTGGACGTGCTGGCCCTGATCAAAGAGCAGGACGAAGGTTTCTCCTATCGTCGCTCTTGCCGTGAAGGTGTTTGCGGTTCCGACGGCATGAACATCAACGGTAAAAACGGTCTGGCGTGCGTCACGCCGCTGTCTGCCGTCGTAAAAGGTAACAAGCTGATCGTTCGTCCTCTGCCAGGTTTGCCGGTTATCCGTGACCTGGTCGTCGATATGAGCATCTTCTACAAGCAATACGAAAAGGTTAAGCCATACCTGCAGAACGACACGCCGGCTCCGGCCATCGAACGTCTGCAGACCCCTGAAGAGCGTGAAAAGCTCGACGGTCTGTACGAGTGCATCCTGTGCGCTTGCTGCTCGACCTCTTGCCCGTCCTTCTGGTGGAACCCGGACAAGTTCCTGGGTCCAGCTGCTCTGCTGCAAGCGTATCGCTTCCTGGCAGACAGCCGTGACACCAAGACTGCCGAGCGTCTGGCTTCACTGGATGACCCGTTCAGCGTATTCCGCTGCCGCGGGATCATGAACTGCGTCAACGTCTGCCCGAAAGGCCTGAACCCGACTAAGGCCATCGGTCACATTCGTAACATGCTTCTGCAAAGCGGCGTGTGATTCAGCTGTAGTACCCGCAAGACCGCTGTACCCGTAGATGCTACGGCGCAGGCTTCAACCGGCGCCGTAGTCTTAACCTGAGCAGCAGCTTATAAGGCTGCGGCTCTTATTTTGAAGAAATGAGACAAGCAGGGGCATCCGGGCTGGTACCCGGACTATCAGCGTGATCCTAAGTGGCTTGTTTTAGTCGCTGCATTCGGACTTCTGCAAGCGTGCTCGGTGTCGACGCCGGTGGTGTTCCCCTAACCGAGGGTGACCAAGCATGCAAGAAAGCGTGATGCAGCGCATGTGGAACAGCGCCTACCTATCCGGTAGTAACGCTGCCTATGTGGAAGAGCTCTATGAGCTCTACCTGCACGACCCTAACGCTGTGCCAGAAGAGTGGCGCACCTACTTTCAGAAGTTGCCTGCTGACGGCAACACTGCCACCGATGTTTCGCACTCCACAATTCGCGATCATTTCGTCTTGCTGGCAAAGAACCAGCGCCGCGCCCAACCGGTTTCCGCCGGCAGCGTGAGCAGTGAGCACGAGAAGAAGCAAGTTGAAGTGCTGCGATTGATCCAGGCCTACCGTATGCGTGGCCACCAGGCAGCCCAGCTTGACCCGCTGGGGCTGTGGCAGCGTCCTGCACCTGCAGACCTGTCGATCAATCACTACGGCTTGACCAATGCCGATCTTGATACGACCTTCCGTGCCGGCGACCTGTTCATCGGCAAAGAGGAGGCGAGCCTACGCGAAATTCACGAAGCGTTGCAGCAGACATATTGCCGCACCATCGGCGCTGAATTTACGCATATCACCGATTCCGAGCAGCGCCAGTGGTTCCAGCAGCGTCTGGAAAGCGTGCGCGGCCGTCCTACGTACTCCGCCGACATCAAGAGCCACCTGCTCGAGCGCGTCACCGCCGGCGAAGGTCTGGAAAAATACCTGGGTACCAAATACCCGGGTACCAAGCGTTTCGGTCTGGAAGGCGGCGAGAGCCTGATTCCGATGCTCGACGAGCTGATCCAGCGTTCCGGTTCCTACGGCACCAAGGAAATCGTCATCGGCATGGCCCACCGTGGTCGTCTGAACGTGCTGGTCAACACCTTCGGCAAGAACCCGCGCGAGCTGTTCGACGAGTTTGAAGGCAAGAAGAAGGTCGAGCTGGGTTCCGGTGACGTTAAATATCACCAGGGCTTCTCGTCCAACGTCATGACCACTGGTGGTGAAGTTCACCTCGCGATGGCGTTCAACCCGTCCCACCTGGAAATCGTTTCCCCGGTGGTCGAAGGTTCGGTTCGCGCCCGTCAGGATCGTCGTAACGACCCTACCGGCGAGAAGGTTCTGCCGATTTCCATCCACGGTGACGCGGCATTCGCCGGTCAGGGTGTGGTCATGGAAACCTTCCAGATGTCGCAGACCCGCGGTTTCAAGACCGGCGGCACCGTGCACATCGTGATCAACAACCAGGTCGGTTTCACCATCAGCAACCCGCTGGACTCGCGTTCCACCGAGTACGCGACCGACGTTGCGAAGATGATCCAGGCGCCGATCCTCCATGTGAATGGTGATGATCCGGAAGCCGTGTTGTTCGTGACCCAGCTGGCCATCGACTACCGCATGCAGTTCAAGCGTGACGTGGTAATCGACCTGGTCTGCTACCGTCGTCGTGGCCACAACGAGGCCGACGAGCCAAGCGGCACCCAGCCGATCATGTATCAGCAGATCACCAAACAGCGCACCACCCGTGAGCTGTATGCCGATCGTCTGACTCAAGGCGGTGTGCTGGACGCAGAGCGTGTTCAGGCGAAAGTCGACGAATACCGCAATGCGCTGGACAACGGTCTGCATGTTGTAAAAAGCCTGGTCAAAGAGCCGAACAAAGAGTTGTTCGTGGACTGGCGTCCGTATCTGGGCCACGCCTGGACCGCGCGTCACGACACTCGCTTCGATCTGAAAACCTTGCAGGAACTGTCCGCCAAGCTGCTGGAAATTCCGGATGGCTTCGTGGTTCAGCGCCAGGTCTCGAAAATCTACGAAGACCGTCAGAAAATGCAAGCCGGCGGCCTGCCGATCAACTGGGGTTACGCCGAAACCATGGCGTACGCGACCCTGGCGTTCGAAGGTCACCCGATTCGCATGACGGGTCAGGACATCGGTCGCGGTACGTTCTCGCACCGTCACGCTGTCTTGCACAACCAGAAAGACGCGGGTACCTACGTCCCGCTGCAAAACCTGTACAAGGGCCAGCCACGTTTCGACCTGTACGATTCGTTCCTGTCCGAAGAAGCCGTGTTGGCGTTCGAATACGGTTACTCGACCACCACGCCTGAGGCGCTGGTGATCTGGGAAGCCCAGTTCGGCGACTTCGCCAACGGTGCCCAGGTGGTTATCGACCAGTTCATCACCAGTGGCGAGCACAAGTGGGGCCGTCTCTGCGGTCTGACCATGCTGCTGCCGCACGGTTATGAAGGTCAGGGGCCGGAGCACTCTTCGGCTCGTCTGGAGCGTTACCTGCAACTGTGCGCCGAGCACAACATTCAGGTAGCCGTACCGACTACGCCGGCTCAGATCTACCACTTGCTGCGTCGTCAGGTGATTCGCCCGCTGCGCAAGCCGTTGATCGTTCTGACTCCGAAGTCGCTGTTGCGTCACAAACTGGCCATCTCGACCCTGGAAGATCTGGCCGAAGGTTCGTTCCAGACCGTTATCCCGGAAATCGATGTTCAAGACCCGAAAAAGGTCGAGCGCATTGTTCTGTGTAGCGGCAAGGTCTACTACGACCTGCTGGAAAAACGCCGTGCCGAAGGTCGTGACGACATCGCCGTCGTGCGTATCGAGCAGCTGTACCCATTCCCTGAGGACGACTTGAACGAAGTCCTGGCTCCGTACACCAACCTCAAACATATCGTTTGGTGTCAGGAAGAGCCGATGAACCAGGGTGCCTGGTACTGCAGCCAACACCACATGCGCCGCATCGTTGGCAATCACAACAAGTCTCTCGTACTCGAGTACGCGGGCCGTGATGCTTCTGCTGCACCTGCTTGTGGTTATGCATCGATGCACGCTGAGCAGCAGGAAAAACTGCTGCAAGACGCCTTTACTGTTTAACGCCTTCGCGCACCTGAAACCGAATTTAAGGACCCACAGATAATGGCTATCGAAATCAAAGCCCCCACTTTCCCGGAATCGGTTGCCGATGGCACCGTTGCCACCTGGCACAAAAAGCCGGGCGACGCCGTCAAGCGCGATGACCTGATCGTCGACATCGAAACTGACAAAGTCGTATTGGAAGTGTTGGCCACCGCTGATGGCGTGCTGGGCGCGATCGTCAAGAACGAAGGCGACGTCGTTCTGTCCGACGAAGTCCTGGGCTCCATCGAAGCGGGCGGCGCTGCTGCCGCTCCAGCTGCTGCCGCTGCTCCGGCCGCTGCACAAGCTGCTGCTCCAGCCGCTGAAGGCGAAGATGATCCTGTTGCTGCACCGGCTGCTCGCAAGCTGGCTGAAGAAAACGGTATCAACATCGCTTCCGTTGCCGGCACTGGCAAAGGCGGTCGCGTGACCAAGGAAGACGTTGTTGCCGCTGTAGCTGCCAAGAAAGCCGCTCCGGCTGCCGCGCCTGCCAAGGCTGCTGCTCCTGCCGCTGCTGCTCCAGTGTTCGCTGCCGGCGATCGCATCGAGAAGCGCGTACCGATGACCCGCGTACGGGCCACCGTCGCCAAGCGTCTGGTTGAAGCTCAATCGAACATGGCAATGCTGACCACTTTCAACGAAGTCGACATGACCGAAGTCATGGCCCTGCGTTCGAAGTACAAGGACCTGTTCGAGAAGTCCCACAATGGCGTGCGCCTGGGCTTCATGTCGTTCTTCGTCAAGGCTGCCACCGAAGCGCTGAAACGCTACCCTGCGGTCAACGCTTCGATCGACGGTGCTGACATCGTTTACCACGGCTACGCTGACGTCGGTGTTGCTGTTTCCAGCGACCGCGGCCTGGTTGTTCCGGTTCTGCGTAACGCCGAACTGATGAGCCTGGCTGAAATCGAAGGCGGCATCGCCACCTTCGGCAAGAAGGCTCGTGACGGCAAACTGTCGATGGACGAGATGACCGGCGGTACGTTCACCATCACCAACGGTGGTACTTTCGGTTCGATGATGTCGACCCCGATCGTCAACCCGCCGCAAGCGGCCATCCTGGGCATGCACAACATTCTGCAGCGTCCTATGGCGATCAACGGTCAGGTTGTTATCCGTCCGATGATGTACCTCGCTCTGTCCTACGATCACCGTCTGATCGATGGCAAAGAAGCTGTGACCTTCCTGGTTACCATCAAGAACCTGCTGGAAGACCCGGCTCGTTTGCTGCTGGATATCTGATTTCGTTGCACGGGCCGTCCAGTGATGGACGGCCCTCCTGTAATGACCAGCTTCGTCCCACGACGGTCCTCAAAAGGGCCCGTCCGGTTTGATTCGAGAAGGAATGACACATGACTCAGAAATTCGACGTGGTAGTGATTGGCGCGGGCCCTGGCGGCTACGTGGCTGCCATTAAAGCAGCGCAACTGGGCCTCTCCACTGCCTGCATCGAGAAATACACCGACAAGGAAGGCAAACTGGCCCTCGGCGGTACTTGCCTGAACGTCGGCTGCATTCCATCCAAGGCGCTGCTGGACAGTTCCTGGAAATACAAGGAAGCCAAAGAAGGCTTCGCGATCCACGGTATCAATCACGCTGGCGTGACCATGGACGTGGCGGCAATGGTTGGCCGTAAAGCCAACATCGTCAAAGGCCTGACCTCTGGCGTTGCCACCCTGTTCAAGGCGAACGGCGTCACTTCCCTGCAAGGCCACGGCAAACTGCTGGCCGGCAAGAAAGTCGAGCTGACCAAGCCAGACGGCACCGTCGAAATCATCGAAGCCGAGAACGTGATTCTGGCTTCGGGCTCGCGTCCGATCGACATTCCACCAGCTCCGGTTGACCAGAACGTGATCGTCGATTCGACGGGCGCACTGGAATTCCAATCGGTACCTAAGCGTCTGGGCGTGATCGGCGCTGGCGTGATCGGTCTGGAACTGGGTTCGGTCTGGTCCCGTCTGGGTTCCGAAGTGGTTGTTCTGGAAGCGCTGGAGAAGTTCCTGCCAGCGGCTGACGACGCTGTTTCCAAAGAAGCCTACAAAACCCTGACCAAACAAGGTCTGGACATCAAGCTGGGCGCTCGCGTCACCGGTTCCAAAGTGAACGGCAACGAAGTTGTCGTGAACTACACCGATGCCAACGGCGAACAGAACATCACGTTCGACAAGCTGATCGTTGCCGTTGGTCGCCGTCCGGTGACCACCGAGCTGCTGGCAGCTGACAGCGGTGTGAACATCGACGAACGTGGCTTCGTTTTCGTTGACGACCAGTGCGCCACCAGCGTTCCGGGCGTTTTCGCGATCGGCGACGTGGTTCGCGGCATGATGCTGGCGCACAAGGCGTCCGAAGAAGGCATCATGGTGGTTGAGCGCATCAAGGGCCACAAAGCCCAAATCAACTATGACCTGATCCCGTCTGTTATTTATACTCACCCGGAAATCGCGTGGGTCGGCAAAACCGAGCAGGCCTTGAAGGCTGAAGGCGTTGAAGTTAACGTTGGCACCTTCCCGTTCGCAGCCAGTGGCCGTGCCATGGCAGCCAACGATACCGGCGGTTTTGTGAAAGTCATTGCTGACGCCAAGACTGACCGCGTATTGGGCGTCCACGTGATTGGCCCGAGCGCTGCAGAACTGGTTCAGCAGGGCGCGATCGGTATGGAATTCGGCACCAGCGCTGAAGACCTGGGCATGATGGTTTTCTCCCATCCGACCCTGTCCGAAGCCTTGCACGAAGCAGCTCTGGCTGTGAATGGCGGCGCCATCCACATTGCCAACCGCAAGAAGCGTTAAGACAAGACAATAAGAAACCACGGCGGAAGGCCCGTCGTGAGCCTTGCGTGCAAGACTCACCGCGGAATGTCCGCCGGACGCAGCCTTGCGTAGTCTCACCGGTTATCCGGAACACCTACGCAAGCAGCAGTCACAGGTGGTGCGGCACTTGAACAAGTGCAGCACCGAATGCGCAGTACCTAACGAAGACGGTAATAAGCATGAATCTTCACGAGTATCAGGGTAAGCAGCTGTTCGCTGAATACGGCCTGCCAGTATCCCAGGGTTTCGCCGTAGACACCCCGGAAGCAGCAGCAGAAGCGTGCGACAAAATCGGCGGGACCGAATGGGTTGTCAAAGCCCAGGTTCACGCAGGTGGTCGCGGTAAAGCGGGCGGCGTTAAGCTGGTTCGCAGCAAAGAAGACGCCAAAGCATTCGCTCAACAGTGGTTGGGCAAGCGTCTGGTGACTTACCAGACTGATGCCAATGGTCAGCCAGTCACCAAGATCCTGGTTGAATCGTGCACTGATATCGCTAAAGAGCTGTACCTGGGCGCTGTCGTTGACCGTTCGAGCCGTCGCATCGTGTTCATGGCTTCCACCGAAGGTGGCGTGGACATCGAGAAAATCGCTCACGACACCCCTGAGAAAATCCTCAAGGCCACTATCGATCCACTGGTTGGCGCTCAGCCATTCCAGGGTCGCGAGCTGGCATTCCAGCTGGGCCTGGAAGGCAAGCAAGTTGCTCAGTTCGCCAAGATCTTCGTAGGTCTGGCCAAGCTGTTCAAGGATCACGACCTGGCTCTGCTGGAAGTGAACCCGCTGGTGATCAAGGCTGACGGCGATCTGCATTGCCTCGACGCCAAGATCAACATCGACGCCAACGCCATGTACCGTCAGCCTAAGCTGAAGACTTTCCACGATCCGTCGCAAGACGATCCGCGCGAAGCGCACGCTGCCAAGTTCGAACTGAACTACGTAGCGCTGGAAGGCAACATCGGTTGCATGGTCAACGGTGCTGGCCTGGCCATGGGTACCATGGACATCGTCAACCTGCATGGCGGCAAACCAGCCAACTTCCTCGACGTGGGCGGCGGTGCTACCAAAGAACGCGTTACCGAAGCGTTCAAGATCATCCTGTCCGACACTAACGTCGCTGCAGTATTGGTCAACATCTTCGGCGGCATCGTTCGTTGCGACATGATTGCCGAAGGCATCATCGGCGCTGTGAAAGAAGTCGGCGTGAAAATCCCGGTTGTTGTTCGCCTTGAAGGCAACAACGCTGAGCTGGGCGCTAAAGTACTGGCAGAAAGCGGTTTGAACATCATCGCTGCTACCAGCCTGACCGACGCTGCTCAACAAGTTGTCAAAGCTGCGGAGGGCAAATAATGAGCGTCCTGATCAATAAAGACACCAAAGTTATCTGCCAGGGTATTACCGGTTCGCAAGGTAGTTTCCACACCCAGCAAGCCATCGAGTACGGCACCAAGATGGTTGGTGGTGTAACTCCAGGCAAAGGCGGCACCGAGCACCTGGGTCTGCCAGTGTTCAACACCGTGAAAGACGCTGTAGCTGCCACTGGCGCCACCGCCAGCGTGATCTACGTTCCAGCTCCTTTCTGCAAGGACTCCATCCTGGAGGCAGCATTCGGCGGCATCAAGCTGATCGTTTGCATCACTGAAGGCATTCCTACCCTGGACATGCTGGATGCCAAGGTCAAGTGCGACGAACTGGGCGTAGTCCTGATCGGTCCTAACTGCCCAGGCGTGATCACTCCAGGCGAATGCAAGATCGGCATCATGCCAGGTCACATTCACTTGCCAGGCAAGGTCGGTATCGTTTCCCGTTCCGGCACCCTGACCTACGAAGCTGTTAAGCAGACTACTGACGCCGGTTTCGGTCAGTCGACTTGCGTCGGCATCGGTGGTGACCCGATCCCGGGTTCGAACTTCATCGACATCCTTAAGCTGTTCCAGGAAGACCCGAAGACCGAAGCGATCGTGATGATCGGTGAGATCGGCGGTTCGGCTGAAGAAGAAGCGGCTGCCTACATCAAGGCACACGTGACCAAGCCGGTTGTTTCCTACATCGCTGGTGTGACTGCCCCTGCGGGCAAGCGCATGGGCCATGCTGGCGCAATCATCTCTGGCGGCAAAGGCACTGCAGACGAGAAGTTTGCTGCCCTGGAAGACGCAGGCGTTAAAACCGTGCGTTCGCTGGCAGACATCGGCAAGGCTTTGTCCGAGCTGACCGGTTGGGCGATCAAGTAAGCCTCGCGCTTATCTGACGCTTCACCAAACAAAGGCCACCTTCGGGTGGCCTTTGTCGTTTCTGGGGTTTGTACTGGGCCTTTGTGGCGAGGGGATTTATCCCCGTTCGGCTGCGCAGCAGTCGTAAAACCATCGCATGCGGTGCATCTGATACACCTCGGATGCAGGTTTTAGGATCGCTTCGCGACCCAACGGGGATAAATCCCCTCGCCACGGGGTTCTGTGCAAGTAAATTAGATATGTAAACGCGACACACAAATGTCGCGTATCGGATAGATCGCACCCTAACAGTGCGTTTGTCGGGCAAATTCGTTAGGCTAGCAGCCATTTTTGCGTCCGCGGCCCACAAGGTTGCTACGCGCTAAACGGGTCAGTCCTATACGGACCGACAGCATTTCCCTCACCCCTCAGGGAAATCCCTCTCTAAATTCCGATTCAGTAGTGTGGTATTTCCTTAATGAAAGTGTTGAAAGGCCAGGACATCCTGGCACTTGGTTTTATGACGTTTGCCCTGTTTGTCGGGGCTGGCAACATCATCTTCCCGCCTATCGTCGGTCTGCAGTCCGGTCCAAATGTCTGGATGGCGGCGCTGGGCTTTCTGATCACTGCGGTCGGTCTGCCGGTGATCACCGTTGTCGCGCTGGCCAAGGTCGGTGGCGCCATGGACGCCTTGAGTAGCCCGATCGGCAAAGTCGCCGGTGGCCTGCTGGCGGCCGCGTGCTACCTCGCTGTCGGCCCGCTGTTCGCGACACCGCGCACCGCCACCGTATCGTTTGAAGTCGGCTTGGCGCCGCTGACCGGCGAAAGCCCGCTGGCGCTGTTCCTCTACAGCTCGGTGTACTTCCTGCTGGTGTTCTTCATCTCGCTCTATCCGGGCCGGTTGCTGGATACCGTAGGACGTTTCCTCGCACCGCTGAAGATCATCGCCCTGGCCGCGCTCGGCATCGCCGCGTTTGCGTTGCCGGCCGGTGATGTCGGCGTGGCCACCCCGGAATACGTGGCGGCACCGTTCTCCCAAGGCTTCATCAATGGTTACCTGACCATGGATACCCTGGGTGCGCTGGTGTTTGGCATTGTCATTGTCAATGCGATCCGCTCCCGCGGCGTCGAGTCGCCGGTGTTGATTACCCGTTACGCGATCATCGCCGGGCTGATTGCCGGCGTGGGTCTGGCGCTGGTTTACGTCAGCCTGTTCCGTCTCGGTTCGGGCAGCCATGAAGTGGCCGCGGGTGCAGCCAACGGCGCCGCGGTGTTGCACGCTTACGTGCAGCACACCTTCGGCTCGCTGGGCAGCGGTTTTCTGGCGGTGCTGATTTCCTTGGCTTGTCTGGTGACGGCGGTGGGTCTGACTTGCGCCTGCGCCGAATACTTCAGCCGTGTGCTGCCGTTTTCCTACAAGACGTTGGTCATCATCCTGGCGGTGTTCTCTCTGTTTGTGTCCAACCTGGGCCTGACCAAGCTGATTGCGTTCTCGATCCCGGTGCTGACCGCGATCTACCCGCCGTGCATCGCCTTGGTCGCCCTGAGCTTCTGCAAGGACTTCTGGCATGAGCAGGGCCGCATCGTCGGTCCGGTGATGCTGGTGTCGTTCATCTTCGGTTTGATCGACGCCCTCAAGGGCGCGGGTCTGGCGGACTGGATGCCGACTCAGTTGTCCCACCTGCCGCTGAGCGAGCAAGGCCTGGCCTGGCTGGTGCCGTCGGTCATGACCCTGGTCGTCGCGGTGGTTTGCGATCGCCTGCTGGGCAAGCGCGAAGAAGCACTGGCTTAAGCCGCTTCATGGCCCGTCACAAGCGGGCTGTGAACACACATGGAAATGCCCCGTATCAATCGATACGGGGCATTTTTTTTGGAGGTGGTGCAGTGTCTTTTTCCTTGAGCTAACGTCGAAGCACTACATTGCTTTTACCAAACACATCACAAGGACCTGCATGTCGTTCATCCACGCCAACATGATCCACATCCTCGCCGCGCTCTGGTTCGCCATCTGCTGGGGCGGCTACACCCGTTATGCGACGTGGAAGGGCCGTGACACCGCGTGCCTGGCCAGTGTGCTGCACCTGTATCGCGAAGACTGGATGCGCCGCATGCTGTTGCGCGACAACCGCATCGCTGACGCCAGCGTGATCGGTAACCTGGAGCGCAACGCCTCGTTCTTCGCCTCCAGCACACTGATTATCCTGGCCGGCATTCTCACGGTGCTCGGAGCCTCCGAACGGGCAGTGTCGTTGCTGGCGGATATCCCGATGGTGCAACAGGCCTCCCAGGGGATGTCGGAGATCAAGTTGCTGTGCCTGGCGCTGGTCTTTGTCTATGCGTTCTTTACGTTCAGCTGGTGCATGCGCCAGTACAACTTTGCGGCCATTCTGGTGGGCTCGGCACCTATGGTCGGTGAGCGTCACGTTTCCGAACAAGAGCGCAAAGCCTTTGCAGCCCGGGCGGCCCGCGTCATTTCCATGGCCGCCAACCAGTTCAACTTGGGACTGCGCTCCTACTACTTCGGCATGACCATGCTGGCCTGGTTCGTCAGCCCGTGGTTGTTCATGTTGATGAGTGCCGGGGTGGTGCTGGTGTTGTATCGCCGGGAGTTTCATTCCGACGTTCTCGACGTGATGGTCTATACACCTACAGAGGCGCCATTGCCCGAGGCGATTAAAGAGGCTGTTTGATGAGTATTCCGTTCTGGTGTGTGTTTATCAGTGCCTTGCTGATTTTTGTGGCAAAAATTCCCGTGGCCAAGGCGATGAATGACCAGGGCGGTTATGACAACCATCTGCCGCGTCAGCAACAGGCGCAATTGACTGGCTTTGGTGCCCGCGCGTTGGCGGCCCATCAAAACTGTTTTGAGGCGTTCATACTGTTCGCGGTGGGGGTGTTGATGGCTCACACCACGCAGACAGCGGGGTGGCTGATCGACTTGCTGGCAATCATCTTCGTGATTACGCGAATCATTTATTTGCTGTGCTATTGGGTTGATCTGGCCTGGCAGCGGAGCCTGGTATGGGGCGTTGGACTAGTGTGTTCGTTGTTGCTGATGATTAGTCCGACTTTTAAAACTATTTTGCTGTAACGCCTGCTTTGCAAAAAACAGGCAAAAGAAAACCCGCACTTGGCGGGTTTTCTTTATCACGCTAAAAACCGCTTTAGTTTTTAGGTGCTTCTTTTGCTGCAGCTTCGTTCGATTCAGCCTGAGCTTTGGCAGCTTCGGCGTTTTCTTTCGCAGCGTCGTTCACTTTATCCTGAGCTTTGCTCATGTCTTGCTGAGCTTGCTGAGCTTGCTCGGCATGTTGGTTAGCATCTTGAGCTTTGTCCTCGGATTTTTTATCGCAGGCTGCGAGACCGAGGGAAGCGGTCAACATCAAGGCAATAGCTAAAGTCTTACGCATGGGGTGTTTCTCCTTATGGAAAATATCTACTGGCATTAAGAGCACAGCCCATAGCGTTAAGTTCCTCAATTCATACAGATATATAAGATTATTCCGACGGGAACTTTTACTAAAAACGCGTAGTGCGTTGCCTGGACACTAAGAAGAGTTTTATCAAAATGGCCGAAAACCCCGTTTTTGAGCGCGCTACACGATTTCTATCGGCGCTGCGACATTGTCAGGTACTTGGGCTGCGGGTTCACAGCGCCAGCAGCGAAGGCCTGACGGTCATCTTGCCGTACAGTCCTCAAATTGTTGGCAACCCGCAAACCGGCGTGATTCATGGCGGGGCGCTGACCTCGTTGATGGACACGGCTTGCGGCATGTCCACCCTTTGCGTGCTGCCCGAGTTCGAAGTTTGTCCGACCCTCGACCTGCGCATCGACTACATGCACGCCGCCGAGCCGCATAAAGATGTCTACGGTTTTGCCCAGTGCTACCGGGTGACCACGGATGTGATCTTTGCTCGCGGTTTCGCCTATCAGGACGATCCCGAGCAGCCCATCGCTCATGTAGTAGGCACCTTCATGCGCATGGGCAAAGCCATCAAGGGCACCAAAGGCTTTGGCGGCGTCATCGCCGGAGGTGCGAAATGACCGATTCCTTCAAGGAACAACTTCAGCAGGCACATGAGCAGGGCGACTACGCCTCGCTGCTGCACCTGATCCCTTACGCCAAACTGATTGGCGTCGAATGTTCGCGGGTGGGGGATGATCTGCTGTTTCGCTTGCCGGCCAACAAGGACAACATTGGTAACCCTTTATTGCCGGCGATTCATGGTGGCGTGATTGCCGGGTTCATGGAGCTGTCCGCAGCGCTGCACCTGCTGATTTTCACCGGTTCGCCGGGTGTGCCGAAGATCATCGATTTCTCCCTCGACTATCTGCGCACCGGCCAGTTTCGCGACACCTGGGCCAGATGCCAGGTTTGCCGGCAGGGTCGCCGGGTCGCCAACGTTGCGATTACGGCCTGGCAAAGCACTGAAGCCGAACCGATTGCCACGGCCCGTGCCCATTTCAAAATTGAAGAGCCCTTGAAATCCTGAACTCAGCCCCCAACTTTGATGACAACCCGCCGCCGACCCTTCAGGTCGCGGCCACTGCCATCTGATTGGAGTTTGATGACCATGAGTGTGGAAACTCAAAAGGAAACCCTGGGCTTCCAGACCGAGGTGAAGCAGCTGCTGCACCTCATGATCCATTCGCTGTATTCCAACAAGGAAATTTTCCTTCGCGAATTGATCTCGAATGCCTCTGACGCTGTCGACAAATTACGTTTCGAAGCCCTGTCCAAGCCTGAATTGCTGGAAGGTGGCGCCGAACTGAAAATCCGTGTGAGCTTCGACAAGGACGCTAAAACCGTCACCCTCGAAGACAACGGTATCGGCATGAGCCGTGAAGATGCGATCACCCACCTGGGTACCATCGCCAAATCCGGTACTGCCGACTTCATGAAACATCTCTCCGGCGATCAGAAAAAAGACTCGCACCTGATTGGTCAATTCGGTGTGGGTTTCTACTCTGCATTCATCGTCGCCGATAAAGTCGACGTGTTCAGCCGTCGTGCCGGTGCTGCTGCCAGCGAAGGCGTGCACTGGTCGTCCAAGGGCGAAGGCGATTTTGAAGTTGCCACCGTTGATAAAACCGAGCGCGGCACTCGCATCGTCCTGCACCTGAAGTCCGGTGAAGACGAGTTCGCCGATGGCTGGCGTCTGCGCAACATCATCAAGAAGTACTCCGACCACATCGCTCTGCCGATCGAGTTGCCGAAAGAAGTGGCCGCCGTTGAAGGTGAAGAGCAACCGGCCGTTGAATGGGAAACCGTCAACCGCGCCAGCGCCTTGTGGACTCGCCCTCGTACTGAAGTGAAAGACGAGGAATACCAGGAGTTCTACAAGCACGTCGCTCACGATTTCGAGAACCCGCTGAGCTGGAGCCACAACAAGGTCGAAGGCAAGCTCGAATACAGCTCGCTGCTCTACGTGCCGGCCCGTGCTCCATTCGATCTGTACCAGCGTGAAGCGCCGAAAGGCCTGAAGCTGTACGTGCAGCGCGTGTTCGTGATGGATCAGGCCGAGTCGTTCCTGCCGCTGTACCTGCGCTTCATCAAAGGCGTGGTCGATTCCAACGACCTGTCGCTGAACGTGTCGCGGGAAATCCTGCAGAAAGACCCGATCATTGATTCCATGAAGTCGGCGCTGACCAAGCGCGTTCTCGACATGCTGGAAAAGCTGGCGAAGAACGAGCCTGAGCAATACAAGAGCTTTTGGAAAAACTTTGGCCAGGTCATGAAAGAAGGCCCGGCAGAAGACTTCGCCAACAAAGAGAAAATCGCTGGCCTGCTGCGCTTCGCATCGACCAACGGTGATGAAGGCGAGCAAGTGGTGGGTCTGGCCGAATACCTGGCTCGCGCCAAGGAAGGTCAGGACAAGATCTACTACCTGACCGGCGAAACCTACGCGCAAGTCAAAAACAGCCCGCACCTGGAAGTCTTCCGCAAGAAAGGCATCGAAGTGCTGCTGCTGACCGACCGCATCGACGAGTGGCTGATGAGCTACCTCAGCGACTTCGACGGCAAGAGCTTTGTCGACGTGGCGCGCGGTGACCTGGACCTGGGCAACCTGGATTCGGAAGAAGACAAGAAAGCTGCGGAAGAAGTCGCCAAGTCCAAAGAAGGTCTGGTTGAGCGTCTGAAAACTGCACTGGGCGATTCCGTCGCTGAAGTGCGGGTTTCCCATCGTCTGACCGACTCCCCGGCGATTCTGGCCATCGGCGAGCAGGACCTGGGCATGCAGATGCGTCAGATCCTCGAAGCCAGCGGTCAGAAGGTTCCGGAATCGAAGCCGATCTTCGAATTCAACCCGGCTCACCCGCTGATCGAGAAGCTCGACAACGAGCAGAGCGACGAGCGCTTCGGCGACCTGTCGCACATCCTCTTCGATCAGGCGGCCCTGGCCGCCGGCGACAGCTTGAAAGACCCGGCCGCCTACGTGCGCCGTCTCAACAAGCTGCTGGTTGAACTGTCGGTTTAACTGCGTTGTACAAAAACCCGCTTCGGCGGGTTTTTTTATTCTGGTGTCTTTTACTGGGAGTTAGTCATGAGCCAAATCACTGTTCGTTCCGTCGCTTATCAGATTGATGGCCAGTCGTATGAAAGCCGTCTGGCGTTCGATGCCGACCACAAGGGCCCACGTCCCGGTCTGTTGATGGCGCCGAACTGGATGGGCGTCAGCGCCAGTGCCGAGGAGATCGCCAAGTCCGTGGCGTCCAAGGGTTATGTGGTGCTGATCGCGGATCTCTACGGTCAGTCGGTCCGTCCGCAGAACGGCGACGAGGCGGGGGCAGCCATGATGCCGCTCAAGCATGATCGGCCGTTGTTGCGCAAACGCATGCAAGCAGCGTTCGATCAGCTGCAAATCCAGGACGAAGCGGCGGTTGATAGCTCGAAACTGGCGACCTTTGGTTTCTGCTTCGGCGGCTGCTGCGCGCTGGACCTGGCGCGTATCGGCGCGCCAGTGAAGGCTGCGGTGTCGTTCCACGGAACGCTGGATTCGCCGAACCCGGCGGACGCCAAAAACATCAAAGGCTCGGTGTTGGTGCTGCACGGCGCATCCGACCCATTGGTGCCGAAAGAGCAACTGCCGGCGTTTGAAGCTGAAATGAATGCGGCGGGTGTGGATTGGCAGCTGCTGAGCTACGGCGGCGCGGTGCATTCCTTCACCGATCCGCACGCCAATGTGCCGGGCATGATGATGTATGACGCGAAGACGGCGGGGCGTGCGTTTGCGTCGATGCACAACTTGCTGGATGAAGTGTTTAAAGGCTAAAAGCAAAAAGCCCTCACCCTAACCCTCTCCCGGAGGGAGAGGGGACTGATCGAGGTGCTTTTTAGATATTCTGCGACCGGGGAAATAGAGTCGAACTCAGGAACTAAAAGCCATGGAGATCGGCTCCCTTTCCCCTCTCCCCCATGGGGAGAGGGCTGGGGTGAGGGGTCGATTTTCAGCCTGACGCTACCTACCGCGGCAACTCAATCCTCTCACTTTCCCCAGGCACCGTCGGCCAATCCCCGGCCGCCCAGCGTCGCCGCGCTTCATCGATCAACGCCGGATCGCTCGCCACGAAGTTCCAGTTTATCCGCCGCGGCCCATCCAGCGGCGCCCCGCCAAACAGCACGGCATGACAGTCGCTTTCAGCGAACAGCGTCATCTCTTCCCCGACCGGCAACACCACCAGCGAATGCGGTTCTATCAACTCGCCATCCAGTTGCACCTCGCCGTCCAGCACATACAACGCCCGCTCTTCATGCTCGGTTGGAATCAGCAAGGTGGTCGCCGTTTGCAGGTTCAATTCGGCATACAGCGTCGGAGAAAGCACCGGGACCGGTGATTCCAGACAAAAGCCTGACCCGGCAATCATCCGGATCTTCACTCCCAGGTTATCGCTGACCGGCAGCGTGGCCGCCGGATGGTGGCTGTAGTGTCCGGGACCGTGCTCTTTATCTTTGGGTGAGGCCAGCCAAATCTGCAAGCCGTGCATCGTGAAGCCGCTGTCCTTCAACGCCTCAGGCGTGCGCTCGACGTGGGCAATCGCGCTGCCCGCCGTCATCCAGCTGACATCACCGGCGTTCACCACTTGGTCGGAGCCAAGGCTGTCCTTGTGCTGGATTTTTCCTTCGAACAAGTACGTGAGGGTCGACAGACCAATGTGCGGATGCTGACGGATGTTCATGCCTTTTCCCGCTTCATAGCGGGTTTCGAGCATGTGGTCGAAAAACACGAAGGGCCCGACGCTGCGGCATTTGGCTGACGGCAGCGGGCGAAGAATGGGCTGGCCTTCGACATCTTCGGCGCGGGGACGGATCACGAGCGGAGTGTTCATGCTGCATTCCAGGCTGAGCGGGTAATGCGTGGAGCATAACCCGCTTGCGCAGCCCTTGCCGCTATTGGCTGAAGGCACCTTCAGACAGGTGTGTTTCGATGCTGACATCGGTGGTGGTCATCAACTTGTGGACCGGGCAACGGTCGGCCACGCGGTGCAGCTCATCGCGCTGGGCGTCTGTGAGCACACCTTTGAGGGTCAGTTTGACGTGCAGGGCATATTTACCTTTCTGCTCTTCGCTGTTGTCACGTTTGACCTCGACCGTGACACCGGTCAGCGGGATGTCTTTCTTCTTCGCGTACATCTTCAGGGTCAGGGCCTTGCAGGCACCCAGGGCCGCGTCGAAGTAATCGTGTGGCTCGGGCGCCGAGCCTTCGCCGCCGGCGAGTGTCGGTACGTCGGCAAAGAGTTGATGGTCATCGATCTGTACGCTGTGACGAAAACCTTCGGTGGAGACGGTGTTGACGGTGACAGTCATGGGAAACCTCGTAGGCAACAGGAAAAGTCATTCGATCAAAAAAGACCTTGAAGGTATAGAGCACTCCTCCAGTGACGCGTTCCACTTTCTTGCGCGCCCATTCCCGAGCGCTGAATCGTTACTGCCTGACGATCGAAGTAGCAAGGCGTTTTGATATCACTTTTTCGTCTTACGCAAAATCTCTCAGGGCCGATACCTTCTAAGGCAACCCGCTGCAGGGTTGATGCAGCGCTTTTGGAAGGAACCAGAGCAATGAGTATCAGAAGTCTCAATATTGCGCCGCGCGCGGGCCTGGGTTTTGGCCTGCTGGCGTTGATGGTGTTTGGATTGGGGGCGTTCGCCCTGCTGCAAATGTCGAACATGCGAGCGCAGTCCGATCAGGTCGATGACAACTGGCTGCCCAGCGTGATGGCGGTCGGGGAGATGAATCAGGACATGCTGCGGCTGCGGGCATTGACTATGCGCCTGTTGCTCAACCGGGACCCGCAGGTGCTGGCGCAAAACCTCAGCAAACTCAACGAGCTCAAAGGTCTCCTGGATGAGCCTCAACAGCGCTATGAGGTGCTGATCGTGTTGCCCGAAGAGCGTGTGCTGTTCGACCGCTTCAAAACCTCGGAGCAACACTACCTGCAGTTCCAGACTCAGGTGATGACGCTGTCTGCTCAGGGACGGGTGGAAGAGGCGGCTGCCATCCTCAATGGCGAGATGAGTCCGTTGGCCGATGAAATCGCCGTCACCCTCAAGGCATTGGTCGAACTGAACAAGCACAACGCTAACCTGGCGACAGAGGCGGGGCGTCGGGTGTTCAGCCAATCGCGGGTCTGGGTCGGGGTGATGATTGGTCTGACAGCGCTGATGACCATCGGCCTGGCGCTGCTGCTGACCCGCAGCATCGTCGTGCCACTTTCCCAATCGTTGAAGGTGGCTGAAGGCGTGGCTGGCGGCGATCTCACCGGCGATATCAACATCAGCGGCAAGGACGAGCCGGCGCGGCTGTTGCACGCCCTCAAGAGCATGCAGGGGAATTTGCGCGAAACCCTGCGGCGTATTTCCGACTCGTCGAGCCAATTGGCCTCGGCCTCGGAAGAACTCAGTTGCGTGACCGAAGAGGCCACCCGAGGCCTGCATCAGCAGAGCCTGGAAATCGACCAAGCCGCCACGGCGGTGAATCAGATGACTGCGGCGGTGGAAGAGGTGGCGAGTAATGCGGTGGCCACATCCGAAGCGTCTCGGGAATCCGACCGGATCGCCCAGCACGGTCGCGCGCAGGTGCATCAGACCGTGTTGTCCATCGAATCCCTGGCCGACGATGTCACGGCCAATGCGACCCAGGTCGAGGACCTGGCGCAGAAAGTTTATGGCATCAGCAAAGTCCTGGATGTGATTCGCTCGATTGCCGAGCAGACGAACTTGCTGGCCCTGAACGCGGCCATCGAAGCGGCGCGGGCCGGGAGTGCCGGGCGCGGTTTTGCGGTGGTGGCCGATGAAGTGCGGGCGCTGGCGCACCGGACTCAGCAATCAACCCAGGAAATCGAACAGATGATCTCCGGCATCCAGCATGGCACCGATGCGGCGGTCAGCTCGATGCAGCAGAGCAACACGCGCGCGCGTTCGACCCTGGAAGTGGCGAAAGCCGCCGGCACGGCGCTGGAAGAAATCGCCACGGCGTTTACTCTGATCAATGAGCGCAACCTGGTGATCGCCAGCGCCTCAGAGGAACAAGCGGCTGTCGCGCGCGAGGTGGATCGCAACCTGATGAACATTCGCGATCTGGCGTTGCAGACGTCTGCCGGGGCGAATCAAACCAGTGCCGCGAGCCAGGAGCTGTCTCGGTTGGCGGTCGATCTGAATACGATGGTGGCGCGGTTTTCGGTCTGAGCGTCGACCGGTTTTGTCGTTCCGGCGACGCTACCGGCTGGCTGTGCAAGGTTGCGGGTGGCGCCATCCCGGCCTATGGTCCAAGCGATACTTTGCCGCGACTGGCGCGCGATGACTCGCCGTCGGTTGCTGTCCATCCAGTGCTGATTTCTGTAGCGAGGTGACGACATGCCCACCGACTCCCGACCCGCCGTACTCGAACTGATCGGCAATACGCCGCTGGTGCGCGTCAGCCGTTTCGATACCGGCCCGTGCACGCTGTTCCTCAAGCTTGAATCGCAAAACCCCGGTGGTTCGATCAAGGATCGCATCGGCCTGGCGATGATCGACGCCGCCGAGCGCGATGGCAGCCTGCGCCCCGGCGGCACCATCGTCGAAGCCACCGCCGGCAACACCGGCCTTGGCCTGGCTCTGGTCGGCCGAGCCAAGGGCTACCGAGTGGTGTTGGTGGTGCCGGACAAGATGTCCACCGAGAAGGTCTTGCACCTCAAGGCGATGGGCGCCGAGGTGCATATCACCCGCTCCGACGTCGGCAAGGGCCATCCCGATTACTACCAGGACGTTGCGGCGCGACTGGCGCTGGAAATCCCCGACGCTTTCTTCGCCGATCAATTCAACAACCCGGCCAACCCGCTGGCCCACGAATGCAGCACTGCGCCGGAGATCTGGGCGCAGACTCAGCATGACCTGGACGCCATCGTCGTTGGCGTCGGCTCGGCCGGTACGCTGACCGGGCTGACCCGTTTCTTTCGCCGCGTGCAACCGGACCTGGTCATGGTGCTGGCCGACCCGGTCGGCTCGGTGATGGCCGAATACAGCCGCAGCGGCACCATGAGCACGCCCGGCTCCTGGGCGGTGGAGGGCATCGGCGAGGACTTCATTCCGTCGATTGCCGACTTATCGAGCGTGCGCCACGCCTACTCGATCAGCGACGAGGAAAGCTTCGATCATGCCCGCCAACTGCTGCGGGCCGAAGGCATACTCGGCGGCTCTTCGACCGGCACACTGCTGGCAGCGGCGCTGCGTTACTGCCGCGAGCAGACCGAGCCGAAGCGGGTCGTCAGCTTCGTCTGCGACACCGGGACACGCTACCTGTCGAAGGTCTACAACGACCAGTGGATGAACGATCAGGGCCTGCTGCAATACAAACATTACGGCGATCTGCGCGACCTGATCTCACGGCGCTTCGAGGATGGCCGGGTGATCAGCGTGGGCCCGGATGACACGCTGCTCACCGCGTTCCAGCGCATGCGCCTGGCGGATGTCTCGCAACTGCCGGTGCTGGAGGGCGGACAGCGGCTGGTCGGCGTGATCGACGAATCCGACATTCTGCTGGGCATGCAAGAAGATGCTTCGCACTTTCGCGCAAGTGTGGCCAGCGCGATGACCGATAAGCTGCAAACCCTGCCTCCAAGCGCCAGTCTGGCTGAACTACGCGCGGAACTCGACCGTGGGCTGGTGGCGATCATCGCCGACGCTTCGGGCTTCTACGGCTTGATTACACGAGTCGACATGCTCATTCACCTACGGAGATCCCTTACATGAGTCAACACGATGAAAACGCTGTGCCACGTGCCTTCGCCACCCGTGTGATCCATGCCGGGCAAGCACCCGACCCTTCCACCGGCGCGCTGATGCCGCCGATTTACGCCAACTCCACCTATTTGCAGCAGAGCCCCGGTGTACACAAGGGCTTCGACTACGGGCGCTCGCACAACCCGACGCGCTTTGCGCTGGAGCGTTGCGTTGCGGACCTCGAAGGCGGCACCCAGGCCTTCGCGTTCGCCTCCGGGCTGGCGACGATTTCCACCGTGCTCGAATTGCTCGATGCTGATTCGCACATCGTCTCCGGCAACGACCTGTACGGCGGTACTTTTCGCCTGTTCGACAAAGTGCGCCGGCGCAGCGCCGGGCATCGCTTCAGCTTCGTCGACCTGACTGATGTGTCGGCCTTCGAAGCGGCGCTGCAGGACGACACGCGGATGGTCATGGTCGAGACGCCGAGCAACCCTTTGCTGCGCCTCACCGACCTCGTGGCCATCGCGCGCATCTGCCGCCAGCGCGGCATCATTTGTGTCGCCGACAACACCTTTGCCAGTCCCTGGATACAACGCCCGCTGGAGCAGGGCTTCGACATCGTGCTGCACTCGACCACCAAGTACCTGAACGGCCACTCCGACGTGATCGGCGGCATCGCGGTGGTCGGACAAAACGCAGAACTGGCGGAGCGTCTGGGTTTCCTGCAGAACGCGGTGGGCGCGATCGCCGGGCCGTTCGACGCTTTCCTCACTCTGCGCGGCGTTAAGACCCTGGCGCTGCGCATGGAACGCCACTGCAACAACGCGCTGGACCTGGCGCAATGGCTGGAGCGTCAGCCGCAGGTGGCGCGCGTCTATTATCCGGGCCTGCCGTCGCACCCGCAGCACAACCTGGCGCAGCGGCAGATGCGCGGTTTCGGCGGAATGATTTCCCTCGACCTGAACAGCGACCTGGCCGGTGCCACGCGCTTCCTCGAGAGTGTGCGGATCTTTGCCTTGGCCGAGAGCCTGGGCGGGGTGGAAAGCCTGATCGAGCACCCGGCGATCATGACCCACGCCACCATCCCCGCAGACACCCGTGCGCAACTCGGCATCGGCGATGCGTTGGTGCGTTTGTCCGTGGGGGTCGAGGATGTCGAAGACTTGCGCGCCGACCTGGCACAGGCGCTGGCGCGGATCTGAATTTCAGCAGGCAAAAAAAATCCGGAACCCTTATCGGATTCCGGATTTTTGTGTCAGGCCGGATCAGCTGCCTTTGACAGCCTTGCCGTTGACCGTACCGTCGAGGAGCATGATGTTGTACTCCTTGCCGTCGGTTTCAACCTGTTGCAGACGCACCAGCAGGTAATCCCAGTCCTTGGCGAACCACAGGACGGTGATGCGCTTGCTTTGCGTCGGGTCGCGCACGCGCTCGACCTTGATTGCTTCGATCTGGCCAGCCTTGGTGTCGACCTTTTCCGAACCCAGCACGCGGAAATCATAGGTATCGACTTCACCATCGTCGACGACCTGATAGCTCATGCTTTTCTTGCCAGCGGCCACGTCGTGCTGCAGGGCCAGCTGATAAGTGGATTTGTCGACCATGCCGCGGTTGAGCGGGATCTTGACCGGGTCACCGCGATCAGTGCCGGTGACCATTTTGTTGGTCCAGTCGAAATCCAGGTCAGCCTTCTTGGCTTTACCCAGGCCGCCACGTTCGAAGTGGTAGGACTGTGGCAGCAAGGTGTCCTTGTCCAAAGTCAGGGTGCTTTCTTCGGTCAGGCTGGCGATCATCATCGAGGCCTTGAAGCTGAGCTTCCAGGCGCCATTGGCTTGCTTGGTCAGGCTGCGTTCAGCGGTGCCGCTCATGGGCAACTGCTTCCAGTCAGCGGTGTAGCTGGCGGAGAAAGGTTGAAGTTCTGCAGCCTGCGCAAAAGGCAGTGCGAGCAGAGCGCAAGCGAAGAGCAGGGCGCGACGCATAAAATCTCCTAGGTTCGAATCAAGTGGCCGCTGGCCGCGAGTAACTTTCCATCCAGTAAAGCACCTTGCTCGCCGAGTGATAAACGACCTTCGGCAAACCAGCGTACAGCCAACGGGTAGATCAGGTGTTCCTGGGTATGAACTCGCTGCGCCAGACTCTGCGGCGAATCGTGCAACTCTACCGGTATTACTGCCTGTACGACCAGTGGTCCGCCATCGAGTTCCTCGGTGACGAAGTGCACGGAGCAGCCGTGTTCGGTATCGCCGGCTTCCAGCGCGCGCTGATGGGTGTGTAACCCTTTGTATTTGGGTAGCAGCGAGGGATGGATGTTGAGCAGGCGACCCGCGTAGTGGCGCACGAAGTCAGCGCTGAGAATGCGCATGAAGCCGGCCAGTACCACGAGTTTGGGGTTGAACGCGTCGATCAATTCGATCAGCGCGGCATCGAAGGCCTCGCGGCCTTCGAAAGCCTTGTGATCCAGGGTGCGGGTGTCGATACCCGCGTCCCTGGCGCGTTGCAGGCCGTAGGCGTCGGCGCGGTTGGAAATCACCGCAGCGATGCGGGCCGGGCTGTCGCCGGTCCGCGTGCTGTCGATCAAGGCCTGCAAGTTACTGCCGGTGCCGGACAACAGCACCACCACATCACAGGTCTGGGACATCAATGAGCCTTGAGGTTCTTCAGTTCAACCTGAGCCGCGCCTTCGGCAGCGGTGGAGATCTGACCGATGACCCAAGGCTGCTCGCCGGCTTCGCGCAGCACATTCAGCGCGGTTTCAACGTGCTCTTGAGCGACGCAGATGACCATGCCCACGCCGCAGTTCAGCACGCGGTGCATTTCGTTTTCGTCAACGTTGCCTTTCTCTTGCAGCCAGTCGAACACGGCAGGACGGGTCCAGCTCGCGACGTCAACCACGGCTTGTGCGCCTTTTGGCAGAACGCGCGGGATGTTGTCCAGCAGGCCACCACCGGTGATGTGGGCCATGGCTTTCACAGCGCCGGTTTCCTTGATCAGCTTGAGCAGCGGCTTCACGTAGATACGGGTCGGGGCCATCAGCAGGTCGGTCAGGGGTTTGCCGTCGAGCTGGATGTTTTCGATATCGGCACCGGACACTTCGATGATCTTGCGGATCAGCGAGTAGCCGTTGGAGTGCGGGCCGGAAGACGGCAGGGCGAGCAGGGCATCGCCGGCAGCGACTTTGGAACCGTCGATGATTTCGGATTTTTCCACGACGCCGACGCAGAAACCGGCCAGGTCGTAGTCTTCGCCTTCGTACATGCCTGGCATTTCAGCGGTTTCGCCGCCAACCAGGGAGCAGCCGGACAATTCACAGCCAGCGCCAATGCCGGTCACGACCTGGGTCGCGGTTTCGACATTGAGTTTGCCGGTGGCATAGTAGTCGAGGAAGAACAGCGGCTCGGCGCCGCAGACCACCAGGTCGTTCACGCACATGGCAACCAGGTCGATGCCGATGCTGTCGTGCTTGTTCAGGTTCAGTGCCAGGCGCAGCTTGGTGCCGACGCCGTCAGTACCGGAAACCAGCACTGGCTGTTTGTAGCCGGCCGGGATTTCGCAGAGGGCGCCAAAACCGCCCAGGCCGCCCATGACTTCCGGGCGCGCAGTGCGCTTGGCGACGCTCTTGATGCGTTCGACCAATGCTTCACCGGCGTCGATGTCTACACCGGCGTCCTTGTAGCTCAGGGAGGGTTGCTTGCTCATGATCCAGGCCTTTAGGGGGGATTCAGGGGTAACGACCGAGTCCAGTGGGACCGCCGAAACTGACGAAGGCGATTGCCATCCGCGAATTTCAGGGTGCCCGGCTGTTGCCGGTCTGCGAAGGCGCGCGATTTTATCAGGCTTGAGGGGCAGCGGCCATCCTCAGGCCGACGGCAGGGGCATATCAGTTTAAAAAAACCTTCATTGCCCGTGTTGGTCGCCTCCTTCATGGCTGTATAAGGTATCGCTATTAACCGTCTATCGTTAGGACAGTGCAAAAACTTGCCGGGGTCGGGTGAATGTTTTGCTTGGGGGCGTGGTCACAGCCTTGCTCAATCCGGTTCACGCGGTCTGTTCCAGCCGCTCTTGTCGTCAGGAATCCTCCATGCGCTTTTTTTCCAGATTTTTGTTTGCGGGCTGTTTGTCATTGGTCAGCCTGGCGAGTCATGCCGAAACCGTCAAAAACCTGTATCAGGTGCGTCAGCCTGTCAGTGGTCAAACCCCTGAGGTGCGCGATCAGGCGACCCAGCAAGCGCTGGATACGTTGGTGTTGCGTCTGACCGGCGATCCCAAGGCTGCACAAAGTCCGGGGTTGGCGGCACTGCGCAAGGACCCGCAGCAAATCATCAGCCAGTACGGCTTTGACGCTGGCCCGCCGGAAGTGCTGAAGGTCGATTTCGATCCGGCCACCACTGAGCAAGCGTTGCGCCGTGCCGGGCTGTCGTTGTGGGGGGCAAACCGGCCTTCGATCCTCGGCTGGTGGTTGAACGATTCCACCGAGGGCTCGAGCCTCGTCGGCGATGGCCAGGCCAGTGCTGCACCGCTGCGCCGAGCGGCTCAACACCGAGGTCTGCCGCTGCGCCTGCCGCTGGCCGATCTGAGTGAGCAGATTGTCGCCACGGCACCGAATCTGGAAGGTACGGACGCGACGCCACTGCGCGGGGCGTCGGAGCGTTACAACGCTGACGCCTTGCTCGCGGTGCATGCCCGTGAAGAGGGCGGGCAGTGGCAGGCCAAGTGGCATTTGTGGCTCGGCGACAAGAAAGAGGCGGGCAGCGTGCAGGGCGCAGATCAGGCCGCGGTGGCCGATGCGGTGATGCTGGCAGTCAGCGAACGGCTGGCGCCTCGCTTTGTCGTCAAGCCGGGTGCTTCGGGCGAACAATTGCTCGAGGTGCAGGGCATGAATCTGGAACACTACGCGGCGCTTGGGCGCTTGCTTGAGCCGTTTGGTGCGCGACTGCAGAGTGTCGACGGCGACCGGATTCTTTACCGGGTCAATGGCAGCGCCGAACAGTTGAAGGCTCAATTGTCTCTGGCCAGGTTGCAGGAGGTTCCGGCCGGTGAAGCGCCGGCGCCAGTCGCGCCGGCTCAGCCGGCCGAGGGTTCGGCACCGGTAGTAGCGCCGACTCCGGCACCTGTGCCGCAGTTGCGATTCCGTTGGTAACGGTTTTCTTTCTTTATATAGATGCATATGGAGTTGTACATGGCCGATACGCGGCGTTGGTTCTGGTTGGGTGGGGTGGTTCTGCTCTGCGTGTTTGTCTGGTTGTTGCATCCGATTCTGACCCCGTTCCTGGTCGCGTTGCTGCTGGCCTATCTGTTTGACCCGCTGGTGGATCGGCTGGAGAAGGCCGGCCTGTCTCGGACCTGGGGCGTGGTGGCGGTGTTTGCGCTGTTTACCTTGATCTTCACGACACTGCTGTTGGTGTTGGTGCCGATGCTCGCCAAGCAGTTGTTTCGTTTGTACGAACTGACGCCGCAGATGCTCGATTGGTTGCAGCACACCGCACTGCCGTGGGCGCAATCGAAATTCGGACTGTCGGATAATTTCTGGAAGTTCGACAAGCTCAAGGCGGCGATCAGTGAGCACATGGGCCAAACCACTGACATTGTCGGTGTTGTGCTAAGTCAGGCAACGGCCTCCGGCCTTGCATTGATTGGCTTGCTGGCGAATCTGGTGCTGATCCCGGTAGTGGTCTTCTATTTGCTGCGGGACTGGGACCTGATGATGGCCAAGATCCGCGGCCTGCTGCCCCGTGATCGCGAAGAGCGCGTTGTGGTCCTGGCGGGTGAATGCCATGAAGTGCTGGGTGCATTCGTGCGCGGGCAGTTGCTGGTGATGGTGGCGCTGGGCGTGATCTACGCGGCCGGCCTGATGTTGGTAGGTCTGGAGCTGGGGCTGTTGATCGGGTTGATTGCCGGTCTGGCGGCGATCGTGCCGTACATGGGGTTCGTTATCGGGATCGGTGCGGCTTTGATTGCCGGGCTGTTCCAGTTCGGTGGCGATCTGTATCCCCTGTTCGGTATCGTTGCGGTGTTCATGGTGGGGCAGGCCTTGGAAGGCATGGTGCTGACGCCATTGCTGGTGGGGGACAAGATCGGTCTGCACCCGGTGGCGGTGATCTTCGCGATTCTGGCTGGGGGCGAGCTGTTCGGATTTACCGGCGTGCTGCTGGCGCTGCCGGTGGCGGCGGTGATCATGGTGCTGGTGCGCCATGTGCATGATTTGTATAAAGATTCGGATATGTACAGCGGTGTTGATGAGCCCGAGCTTTAAGTGGCTCTGATCACGCGTCGCGGGCAGCCTGGTGCGTCGCCAGGTTGACCCGAATCCCTTGCGCGGCTGTCACATGCGCCGCCAAAGAAACTGTCATAAAACCAGTGCGTTAACGCAAACCTTTGATTTTGCTTGTGGTCTGTCGCATTGTGCGACCCGCCTCACGGGTATAAACTTCGCAAACTTTACACAGAGGCCACTAACGGTTCCTTTGGAACTGTTCAGTCAGCATGAAACCGATTCAGCTGCCCCTAGGTGTGCGTCTGCGTGATGACGCTACCTTTATCAATTACTATCCAGGCGCCAATGCCGCTGCACTCGGCTATGTCGAGCGGCTATGCGAAGCCGACGCCGGCTGGACCGAAAGCCTGATTTATCTCTGGGGCAAGGACGGGGTAGGGCGTACGCACTTGTTGCAGGCGGCCTGCCTGCGCTTCGAGCAACTGGGGGAGCCGGCGGTGTATTTGCCGTTGGCCGAGCTGCTTGATCGCGGCATCGCCATCCTCGACAACCTCGAACAGTACGAACTGGTCTGCCTGGATGATTTGCAGGCGGTGGCCGGTCGGGCGGATTGGGAAGAGGCGCTGTTCCATCTGTTCAACCGTCTGCGTGACAGCGGCCGACGCCTGTTGATCGCCGCGTCGACATCCCCGCGTGAACTGCCGGTGAAGCTGGCGGACCTCAAATCCCGTCTGACCTTGGCGCTGATTTTTCAGATGCGTCCGCTCTCCGACGAAGACAAATTGCGAGCCTTGCAACTGCGCGCCTCTCGTCGCGGATTACACCTGACCGATGAAGTCGGGCATTTTATCCTGACCCGCGGTACGCGCAGCATGAGCGCACTTTTCGAGCTGCTTGAGCGTCTCGATCAGGCTTCCCTTCAAGCTCAACGCAAGCTGACCATTCCGTTCCTGAAAGAAACCCTGGGCTGGTAAAGCCAAGGCCTGTAGCGGGTTTTGGCATATTTCAGGCGTCAAGAATTCCGCTTTCCTGCAGGGTTGCAGGCCGCGCGAACGTCTAAAACGGGCTTAAGCGCTTAGATGTAAACGCGAAACCAAGAAGTCACATAAAGTTCGATTGAATTTGCAAATGAGGATGATAGTAGGCATAGTCTCGGCTTCTTTAGAACTATCAGCCACGGTCGTGCCCATGCTAAATCGCTTTGCACCCCTCGTGCCTCTCGCACTCGTCACCCTGTTGTTCGGTTGCGCTGCTCACTCTCCAGTGTCCCAGCAAGAGCAACAACAGCAGGTTAAAAATTCTGCTACCGCCCAATCCTCCGTTCTGTATCAGCAAGCGCTTGAACAGGAAGAAGCGGCCACCGAAAAAGAACTGGCAGACTTCGCCGGCGGCAAGTCGTACCAGCTTCCGGTTCTGGCTGACAGCATCCTCGAACGCGGCATGTCCCTGATCGGTACCCGTTACCGTTTCGGCGGCACCTCCGAAGCTGGCTTTGATTGCAGCGGCTTCATCGGTTACCTGTTTCGTGAAGAAGCCGGCCTGAACCTGCCACGTTCCACTCGCGAAATGATCAACGTCGACGCCCCGCTGGTTTCTCGCGGCAAACTGGAGCCGGGCGACTTGCTGTTTTTCGCCACCAATGGCCGTCGCGGCCGCGTCAGTCACGCCGGGATCTACCTGGGTGACAACCAGTTCATTCATTCCAGCAGCCGCCGCAGCGGTGGTGTCCGGATCGATAGCCTGGGCGACAGCTACTGGAGCAAAACCTTCATCGAAGCCAAGCGCGCACTTGCGATGGCACCGACTGCGTCCCCGGCGATCGTCACGGCGCGCAAGTAAGCGGACTTTTTGTAAGGTGAACTTAAAGTCTTACTTGAAGTTTGCCACGTAGCAGCTAGAATCCTGATCTATTATTGATGGCAAACCGCCTGCGTCCTGCGCAGGCGGTTTTCTTTTCTGCGCCCCCTGCAGAAAAAGCCGCAGCCAGATCAGGATGCTCTGCATATGTCGATGTCGGCCCGCCTCACAATCATGTTCTTCGCAGCGCTGCTCAGCGCCTGCGCCAGCCGTACACCGCCTCCTGCGCCGGTGGTTCGCGCTCCCATTATTTTCAGTTCCTCCCAAGCATTCTCCCCTGAGGCAGAAGACGTATTGTTCCGCGCGCTCGGCCTGGTGGGCACGCCGTATCGCTGGGGTGGCAACACGCCGGATTCGGGTTTCGATTGCAGCGGGCTGATCGGTTACGTCTACCGTGACGTCACCGGCATTTCTCTGCCGCGTACCACGCGCGAGATGATCAGCATGCAGGCGGCCAGTGTGGGCAAGGAAGGCCTGCAAACCGGTGACCTGATCTTCTTCGCCACCAATGGCGGTTCTCAGGTCAGTCACGCCGGGATCTACGTCGGCGAAGGTCGTTTCGTCCATGCGCCCGCCACCGGCGGCACGGTGAAGCTCGATAGCTTGTCCAAAGCTTACTGGCAGAAAGCCTATCTGAGCGCCAAGCGCGTCTTGCAACCTGAGCACTTGGCACGCAATCCCTAAATGGCAGAGGTTGTCATGACCGCTCGCACGCTCAATCTAGACGATTCCCTGTATCAATACCTGCTCGACGTTTCCCTGCGCGAAACGCCGTTGCTCAAGCGTTTGCGTGACGAAACGCAAGCGCTGCCCATGGCTCGCTGGCAGGTGGCACCCGAGCAAGGTCAGTTCCTCGCGCTATTGGTGAAGCTCACCGGCGCCAGGCGTCTGCTGGAAGTGGGCACCTTCACCGGTTACAGCGCCTTGTGCATGGCGGCTGCATTGCCAGATGACGGTTCGCTGACCTGCTGTGACATTCCCGGTGACTACAACGCCACCGCGCGCCGTTACTGGCAGGAGGCGGGGCTTGCCGAGCGGATCGATCTGCGTCTGGCACCCGCACTGGAAACCCTGGCTCAGCTGGACCAGCAAGCGTCATTCGACCTGATCTTCATCGATGCCGATAAAGCCAACTACCCGCGCTATCTGGAGCACGCATTGCGTCTGCTGCGCGTCGGCGGGCTGGCGGTGTTTGATAACACGCTGTGGAGCGGACGGGTGCTTGAGGACAATCCCGAGAGCGAAGACACCCGAGCCATCCAGGCGCTCAATCGCGCCTTGAAAGATGATTCGCGTGTCGACCTGTCGTTGTTGCCGATAGGCGATGGCCTCACACTCTGTCGCAAGCGCTAAACGCTGATCCCACATGGGTTATGTGCGGTTCGACATTTATTTAACCGCCGACACGCGCCACACCTTGTTGCCCACGTCATCGGCCACCAACAAATCACCCTGCTGATCAATTACCACACCTACCGGACGGCCCATGGCTTTTTCCTCGTTGTTGAGGAAGCCGGTGAGCACATCAATCGGCTGTCCAGCCGGTTTACCTGCGCTGAACGGTACGAAAATCACTTTGTAGCCGCTGTGCGGTTCACGGTTCCACGAGCCGTGCTGGCCGATGAATGCCCCTTCCTTGAACTGCGCCGGCAGCCTGTTGCCTTCAGCAAACGTCAGGCCCAACGAGGCGGTATGCGGGCCGACCGCGTAGTCCGGCGCGATGGCCTTGGCCACCAGGTCGGGGTTTTGCGGCTCCACGCGGATGTCGACGTGCTGACCGTAATAACTGTAAGGCCAGCCGTAGAACCCGCCGTCCTTCACAGAAGTGATGTAGTCCGGCACCAGATCACTGCCGATTTCGTCGCGCTCGTTTACTGCCGTCCACAGTGCGCCGCTCCGAGGCTCCCAGGCCAGGCCGTTTGGGTTACGAATCCCCGAGGCGAAGATGCGATGGTTGCCGGTGGCGCGATCCACTTCCCAGATCGCCGCGCGACCTTCTTCCTTGTCCATGCCGTTTTCGGCGACGTTGCTGTTGGAGCCCACCGTGACGTACAGCTTGCTGCCGTCCTTGCTGGCGATGACGTTTTTGGTCCAGTGATGATTCAGCGTACCGCCCGGCAGGTCGATCACCTTCATCGGCTGCGACTTGATCGCCGTCTCGCCGTTTTCATAGTGGAAGCGCAGCAAGCGGTCCGTGTCGGCGACGTACAGGTCATTGCCGACCAGAGTCATGCCGAAGGGTGAGTTGAGGTTTTCCAGAAACACCGTGCGGGCTTCGGCGATGCCGTCGTGGTCCTTGTCCCGCAGCAGCGTGATGCGGTTCGGGCTCGGTACGCCGGCACCGGCACGGCCCATGACTTTGCCCATGACCCAGCCACGAACGCCTTTGCCGTCATCGGGTTTGGGTGGTGCGTTGGTTTCGGCGACCAGCACGTCGCCGTTGGGCAGCACGTAGAGCCAGCGCGGGTGATCGAGACCTTCAGCAAAAGCCGCCACCTGAGTCCCTGTCGCGGCGATGGGTTTCGTGCCGTCCGGCCAGCCGATCGCCGGGGCGATGTTCACTGTCGGGATCAGGGTTTTATTCGGTTCTGGCAGCTTGGGTGATGGGCCGATGCCGTCGGAGACTTGCAGCCTGGCAGTTTCACCACAGGCCGCAAGCCCTCCGGCGAGCACGATGACGAGAACGAGCTGGGGCTTGCGCATGCTGATCTTCCCTATGAATGCATTGACTAATCAATAGAGAAGCGCAGATGCGCGATGGTTCAACGGGTCAGCCGCGGGCTTCCTTGAACAGCACGGCTATGCCGGGGTGATAGTTGCCGGCTTCGTTGCGCAACTTGCGATAGGCATAGGGGAAGTACCAGGCCACCGCGCAGGTGTGTTCCTTTTGCAGGTCATCGACCATGTCCTGGAGTTCTTCCGGGGTGGCGCTTTGTTGGGCTTTTTGCGGGGCGACGAACAGGCAGCCGAGTTTCAGGTCGCTGGCGTAGCTGATGCGTTTGGCGTCGCTGGTGATGTCCAGCAATGCTTGAGTCAGGTTCAGGCTGTTGACGCGGGGCCAGCGCTGGGTCGCCTGAAGGTAAGCGCGTTCTTCGCTGGTTGCGATAAACAGGTCGGCGCGGCCATTGCGTTCGCCTTCTTCGGTCTGTTTGCGGGTCGGTGTTTGTTGCAGCGTGACCATTTCCGCCATCCAGGCCGCGGCGGAAAGCAGGCTCAGGTTGGCTTTTTCGTCGAACCAGTAAGGCGTGTCGTTATCGCCGCGCACGGCGTTGTAGCGGTCGATACAGTCAAACCAGCGTTCCAGCACCGGGCGCAGGAATTCCAGCTTCGGATTGCTGATGATCATGCCTTGCATGTGGCTCACCCTTGTTATTGTATTGTGAGATTGTGGCTCTTTGATATCACTGCTGAGAGTGTGGCACAAGATTGGCGTCAGATAATTGATCGACGGCAGTTATTCGCTCGCAGGCCGCCCGTCTTCAATTGACGCTCCATCCCCAACCCTCTAACCTTCGCGGCTTGTTTCAGGTGCTCTGTGACCTTGGTCGACAGAGTGAAACAGGGAAGCCGGTGAGCGATCTCTTCAATTGATGAAGGCTCGCGATCCCGGCGCTGCCCCCGCAACGGTAAATGAGTGAAGACTGCGCCTTGAGCCACTGTGTCGTAGACATGGGAAGGCGCGCAGCCAGGCAAAATGCCGCTCATGAGCCCGGAGACCGGCCTGATCCATCCAGCGGCATCACGGTGGGCGATGCCAGGCTTTTTGCCGTCTATTCTTGTGCCTGCCCGCCGTTATCCAGCCTCAACGGAGAGCTCCCCCATGACTGATACCCCCGATCGTGACGAACGTCATCTGGCGCGCATGCTGCGCAAAAAAGCCGTGATCGACGAACGCATCGCCAATTCCCCGAATGAATGTGGCCTGCTGCTGGTGCTGACCGGCAACGGCAAAGGCAAAAGCAGCTCGGCCTTCGGCATGCTCGCCCGGTCCATGGGCCACGGCATGCAGTGTGGTGTGGTGCAGTTCATTAAAGGGCGCAGCAGCACCGGCGAAGAACTGTTCTTCCGGCGCTTCCCGGAACAGGTGCGTTTTCATGTGATGGGCGAGGGCTTCACCTGGGAAACCCAGGATCGCCAGCGTGATATCGCCGCCGCTGAAGCCGCGTGGGCGGTGTCCCGCGAATTGCTGCGTGACCCGTCGATCGGCCTGGTGGTGCTGGATGAATTGAACATTGCGCTCAAGCACGGTTATCTGGATCTCGATCAGGTGCTCAGCGACTTACAGGCCCGTCCGCCGATGCAGCACGTGGTGGTGACCGGTCGCGGCGCCAAGCCGGAGATGATCGAGCTGGCCGACACCGTCACCGAAATGGGCGTGATCAAGCACGCGTTCCAGGCCGGGATCAAAGCGCAAAAAGGCGTCGAGTTGTGAGCTGCACTTTATGAATAGCCATCGTCAATGCCCGGCGGTATTGATTGCCGCGCCGGCCTCCGGTCAGGGCAAGACCACCGTCACCGCCGCACTGGCCCGTTTGCATCGCAATCAGGGGCGCAAGGTGCGCGTGTTCAAATGCGGCCCGGACTTCCTCGACCCGATGATTCTCGAGCGCGCCAGCGGTGCACCGGTTTATCAACTGGACATGTGGATGGTCGGCGAGCAGGAAAGTCGTCGACTGTTGTGGGAAGCCGCCGGCGAAGCCGATCTGATCCTCATCGAAGGCGTCATGGGCCTGTTCGACGGCACGCCGTCCAGCGCTGATCTGGCGAGGCACTTCGGTGTGCCGGTGCTCGGTGTGATCGACGGCACCGCCATGGCCCAGACCTTTGGCGCACTGGCCCTGGGGCTGGCGCGCTATCAGCCGGACTTGCCGTTTGCTGGCGTGTTGGCCAACCGCGTCGGCACCCTGCGTCACGCGCAATTACTGGAAGGCAGCCTCACTGAAGGCTTGCGCTGGTACGGCGCCTTGTCCCGGGAAACCGGCATCGAATTGCCGAGTCGGCATCTCGGTCTGGTTCAGGCCAGTGAGTTGAACGATCTTGATCTGCGTCTCGATGCGGCGGCCGATGCGCTGGCCAGCAGTTGCGAGGTCGCGCTGCCACCCGCGGTGGAATTCGCCGCCCCCGATGTGATCGCTACAGAACCGTTGCTGGCCGGCGTGCGTATCGCCGTGGCCCGTGACGAAGCGTTTGCCTTCACCTATGGCGCGAGCCTGGATTTGCTGCGAGCCATGGGTGCCGAGTTGTCGTTTTTCTCGCCAATCCGTGACACGCAATTGCCGCAGGCAGACAGCCTCTATCTGCCGGGCGGTTATCCCGAATTGCACCATGTGGCGCTGTCACAGAACACCACGATGCTGGCCGCCATCCGTGCTCACCATGCGGCGGGCAAGCCGTTGTTGGCCGAGTGCGGCGGCATGCTGTATCTGCTCGACTCTCTGACCGATCTCGAGGGCACTCGCGCTGAATTGGTCGGCTTGCTGGCCGGTGATGCGGTGATGCAAAAGCGTCTGGCCGCGTTGGCGTTGCAGGCAGTCGAGTTGCCGGAAGGTTCGTTGCGCGGACACACCTATCACCATTCGCTGACCAGTACCGAGCTTGAGCCGATTGCTCGTGGATTGAGCCCGAACGGTGGGCGAGGGGCGGAGGCGGTTTATCGCGAAGGGCGGATGACTGCCTCGTATGTGCACTTTTATTTTCCGTCCAATCCATCGGCGATTGCCGCGCTGTTTGCGCCTGACCTTGAGGACGCCTTCGCGAGCAAGTCGAATCGTCGCACCGTCGCTCCCACATTAGAAAGTGTGTTGCCTGAAGAAACGCGGTCCACTGTGGGAGCGGGCTTGCTCGCGAAGAGGCCATGACTGACAACGCCTTCTCCGAAGCTGAGCGCGCGGCGGTCTACCGAGCCATCGGCGAACGTCGCGACATGCGTCATTTCAGCGGTGGCACCGTCGAGCCCGAGTTACTGCGGCGCCTGCTCGAAGCCGCGCATCAGGCACCGAGTGTCGGCCTGATGCAGCCCTGGCGGTTCATCCGCATCAGCGATCGAGCCCTGCGCGGCAAGATCCAGTTACTGGTGGAAGAAGAACGCATCCGCACCGCCGAAGCCCTCGGCGAGCGCTCCGATGAATTCATGAAGCTGAAAGTCGAAGGCATCAACGACTGCGCCGAGGTACTGGTCGCCGCGCTGATGGACGATCGCGAGCGTCACATCTTCGGCCGTCGCACCTTGCCGGAAATGGACATGGCCTCGTTGTCCTGCGCGATCCAGAACCTCTGGCTGGCCTCCCGCGCTGAAGGATTGGGCATGGGCTGGGTGTCGCTGTTCGAGCCGCAAGCACTGGCGGACTTGCTGGGTTTACCCGCCGGAGCCAAGCCGTTGGCCGTTCTTTGTCTAGGCCCGGTCAAGGAATTCTATCCGGCGCCGATGCTGGTACTCGAAGGCTGGGCGCAGGCGCGTCCGCTCAGCGAGTTGCTGTATGAAAATTATTGGGGAGTGAGTCAATGAGTGTGGCGTTGTTGAGTGTCGCTGCGGTTGCGCTGGATGCGCTGCTGGGTGAACCCAAACGCTGGCATCCGCTGGTGGCGTTCGGCCGTTTTGCCGACCGCATCGAGCAACGGTTCAATGGTGAGGGTCGCGGCTGGCGCAGCCATGGCGTGACTGCTTGGGTCATCGCCGTGTTGCCGCTGACCCTGCTGGCCACGGCGTTTTCCTGGGCGCCCTATGTCGGCTGGATTGTCGAGATTCTCGTGCTCTATTGCGCCCTTGGCATGCGCAGCCTCGGTGAACACGTCGAGCCGGTGGCCAAGGCACTGCGCAGCGATGATTTGGACGAGGCGCGCAAACGGGTCAGTTATCTGGTCAGCCGCCAGACTAGCGAACTGGATAAAACCGAAGTCGCCCGCGCCGCCACAGAGTCTGTCCTGGAGAACGGCAGCGACGCGGTATTCGCTGCGCTGTTCTGGTTTGCCGTGGCCGGTGCGCCTGGCGTGGTGCTCTACCGTTTGAGCAACACGCTGGATGCGATGTGGGGTTATCGCAATGAACGCTTCGAACGTTTCGGTTGGGCCGCGGCAAAGATCGACGATGTCCTCAACTACATTCCTGCACGCTTGGTGGCATTGACCTACGCGCTGCTGGGCAAAACCCGACTGGCGCTGAAATGCTGGCGTACCCAGGGTCCGACCTGGGACAGCCCGAATGCCGGTCCGGTGATGGCGGCCGGTGCCGGAGCGCTCGGTGTCGAGTTGGGCGGGGCGGCGATTTATCACGGTGAACTGCATCAGCGTCCGCCACTGGGCGAAGGCGTGCCGGCGGACGCCGACTCCATCGACCGCGGCTGGCAATTGGTCCAGCGCGGGGTATGGTTATGGTTGCTGATCCTCTGCGTGGGGGCTGAATTCTATGCTTGAGCACGGTGGTCGGTTACGCAAGGCGGCGCTCGATTACGGCATCGCCGAAGCCGATTGGCTCGACCTGTCCAGCGGCCTCGCGCCCTGGCCGTTTCCGATCCCGGAGGTTCCGTTGCGGGCCTGGGCGCGTTTGCCGGAAACCGATGACGGCCTGGAGCGGGCGGCCTGTGATTATTACGGCGCCGCTCAGGTGCTGCCGGTGGCCGGCTCGCAAATGGCGATCCAGTTGCTGCCGCGTTTGCGCCGGGCCGGCAAGGTCGGCGTGCTCTCGCCGTGTTACGCCGAACACGCCGAAGCGTGGCGCCGTAATGGCTACATCGTGCGTGAAGTGCTGGAGCAGGAAGTCGACTTCTTTATCGACAGTCTCGACGTGCTGGTGGTGGTCAACCCGAACAACCCAACCGGCCTGAGCCTGACACCAAGTCGTCTGCTCGACTGGCACTCGCGGCTGGCCCAGCGCGGTGGCTGGCTGGTGGTGGACGAGGCGTTCATGGACAACACACCGCAGCTGAGCCTGGCACCTTTTGCCAATCAGGTCGGGTTGATCGTGCTGCGTTCCTTCGGCAAGTTTTTCGGCCTGGCCGGTGTGCGTCTGGGTTTCGTGCTGGCTGAGCGCAAGTTACTCAAGTTGCTCGCCGAGCAAGTGGGGCCGTGGGCGGTCAGCGGGCCGACGCGGGTGCTGGGGCAGGCCTGTCTGCTGGATACCGAAGGGCATGTCCGGCAACGGGTTCGCACTGAAGAGGCCAGTGAACGTCTGGCGCTGCTGCTTGAACACCACGGCTTCAAACCCCAGGGTGGCTGCGCCTTGTTTCAATGGCTGATCACCGATCGCGCCGAAGCCCTGCATGAGTTCATGGCCCGGCGCGGCATTCTGCTGCGGTTGTTCATGCACAACAGCAGCGTGCGTTTCGGTTTGCCCGCCGATGAAACCGACTGGACACGTCTCGCGCAAGCGTTCGAAGCCTACGCCAAGGAAACCCAATGACTACGTTGATGGTGCAGGGCACCACTTCCGACGCCGGTAAAAGTACGCTGGTGACAGCATTGTGCCGCTGGGTTACGCGTCAGGGCGTCAGCGTCGTGCCGTTCAAGCCGCAGAACATGGCGCTCAACAGTGCCGTGACCGCCGACGGTGGCGAGATCGGTCGTGCGCAAGCGGTGCAGGCTCAGGCCGCCAACCTTGAGCCGCACACCGACATGAACCCGGTGCTGCTCAAACCCAACAGCGACACCGGCGCCCAAGTGATCATCCATGGTCGTGCGGTCACGACGATGAACGCGGTCGCGTATCACGACTACAAAGCCATCGCGATGCAAGCAGTGCTGGCCTCTCATGAACGGCTGAGCGCAGCGTATCCGGTAGTCATGGTCGAAGGCGCGGGATCGCCGGCCGAGATCAATCTGCGTGCCGGTGACATCGCCAACATGGGTTTTGCCGAAGCGGTGGATTGTCCGGTGGTGCTGATTGCCGACATCAATCGCGGCGGGGTTTTTGCGCATCTGGTGGGCACGCTGGAACTGCTGTCATCCAGCGAGCAGGCGCGAGTCAAAGGCTTCATCATCAACCGGTTTCGCGGCGATATCGCGTTGCTGCAACCGGGTCTCGACTGGCTGGAAGCGCGCACCGGCAAACCGGTGATCGGCGTTCTGCCTTACGTGATGGACCTGCACCTGGAAGCCGAGGACGGCATCGACCAGCGTCAGACCGACAAGGCCGATCAGGTGCTGAAAGTGCTGGTGCCGGTGCTGCCGCGCATCAGCAACCACACCGATTTTGATCCGCTGCGCCTGCATCCGCAGGTGGATCTGCAATTTGTCGGCCCCGGTCAGGCGATTCCACCAGCCGACCTGATTATTCTCCCCGGCTCAAAAAGCGTGCGCAGTGACCTCGCGTATCTGCGGGCCAATGGCTGGGACACCGCGATCAGTCGTCATCTGCGTTATGGCGGCAAAGTGCTGGGGATTTGCGGTGGTCTACAAATGCTCGGCGAGCAGGTCCACGACCCGCTGGGCCTTGAAGGCGCAGCGGGTTCCAGCGCCGGTTTGGGCTTGCTGGCGTTCGAAACCCAGCTCGAAGAAGAGAAGCAATTGCGCAATGTGCGCGGGCGTCTGGCGCTCGAAGACGCGCCGGTCAGCGGCTATGAAATTCATGCCGGGGTGACCACCGGGCCGGCGCTGGAAAACGCCGCGGTGCAGCTGGACGACGGTCGCTGCGACGGTGCGCAAAGTGTGGACGGGCAGATTTTCGGCACCTATCTGCATGGCCTGTTTGAATCGCCCGCAGCGTGCAGTGCACTGTTGCGCTGGGCAGGTTTGCAGGCGGTGCAGGACGTGGACTATCACGCGTTGCGTGAGCGCGATATCGAGCGGCTGGCGGATCTGGTGGAGAAGCATCTGGATACCCGACTGTTGCGTGAACTCTGCGGGCTTTAGGGTGACCGTGCTGGCCTCTTCGCGAGCAAGCCCGCTCCCACATTGGAATGCGATCACCTGTGGGAGCGAGCTTGCTCGCGATTAGGCCCGTCGCCACACCGCCAATTTGAAAGGATGTAACCATGCTGCAACTGATCCTCGGCGGCGCCCGCTCCGGCAAAAGTCGCCTGGCTGAAAAACTCGCCTCCGACAGCGGCCTAGCGGTGACTTACATCGCCACCAGCCAACCCCTCGACGGTGAAATGAACGAGCGGGTGGCGCATCACCGCGCCCGTCGTCCGGCTGAATGGGCGTTGATCGAAGAGCCGGTGGAGCTCGCCCGCATCCTGCGCGAAACCGCCAGTGCCGATCGGTGCCTGCTGGTGGATTGCCTGACGTTGTGGATGACCAATCTGCTGATGCTCGACGACACCGAGCGCCTGTCTGCCGAACGTGATGCATTACTGGACTGCCTGGCGTCGTTGCCGGGTGAAATCATTTTTGTCAGCAACGAGACCGGAATGGGTGTCGTGCCGCTGGGCGAATTGACTCGCCGCTATGTCGATGAAGCCGGTTGGCTGCATCAAGCGTTGGCTGAGCGCTGTCAACGCGTCGTCCTGACCGTCGCCGGCCTGCCCCTGACTTTGAAAGGAACTGCGTTATGACTCAAACCTGGTGGCTTAACCCGTGCAAACCGATCGATGCTCAAGCGGTCGAGCAGGCGCAGGCCCGTCAACAGCAGCTGACCAAACCGGCCGGCTCCCTCGGTCGGCTTGAGTCGGTGGCCGTGCAATTGGCCGGGATGCAGGGGCAGGTCAAGCCGAGTCTGGATCAGCTGTGGATCGCGATTTTTGCCGGTGACCATGGCGTGGTCGCTGAAGGGGTGTCGGCATTTCCTCAGGAAGTCACCGGTCAGATGCTGCATAACTTCGTCAGCGGCGGGGCGGCGATCAGCGTGCTGGCGCGGCAACTCGGGGCCTCCCTGGAAGTGGTCGACCTCGGTACGGTCACGCCGTCGTTGAATTTGCCGGGTGTGCGTCACGTGAACATCGGCCCGGGTACAGCGAATTTCGTCGAAGGGGCGGCCATGACGCCGGCTGAAGGTGAACTCGCTTTGCAGGCCGGCCGCGACAGCGTGCAGCGCGCCATCGCGGCGGGTGCGCAGTTGTTTATCGGTGGCGAGATGGGCATCGGCAACACCACCGCAGCCAGCGCGTTGGCCTGTGCCTTGCTCGATTGCCCGGTGGTGCATCTGGCCGGGCCAGGCACGGGTTTGAATGCGGCGGGTGTCAGCCATAAAGCTCAGGTTATCGAGCGCGCTTTGGCGTTGCACAGTGCTCAACGTGGCGATGCGTTGCAAACCCTGTTCAACCTCGGCGGTTTTGAAATCGCGGCATTGGTCGGCGCGTATCTGGCGTGTGCCCAGGAAGGCGTCGCGGTGCTGGTGGACGGTTTCATTTGCAGTGTCGCGGCGTTGGTGGCGGTGCGCTTGAACCCTGATTGCCGTGAGTGGCTGTTGTTCGGTCATCGCGGCGCCGAGCCGGGTCATCGTCATGTACTGGAAACCCTGAACGCCGAACCGCTGCTGGACCTCGGCCTGCGTCTGGGCGAGGGCAGTGGCGCCGCATTGGCTGTGCCGTTGCTGCGCCTGGCGTGCGACCTTCACGGGCAGATGGCGACTTTCGCCGAGGCCGCCGTGGCGGATCGTCCGGCATGACCTTGCGCCTGGACCTGTTGCGCCACGGTGAAACCGAACTCGGCGGCGGTTTGCGCGGAAGCCTCGACGATGCTCTGACCGAAAAGGGCTGGGCGCAGATGCGCGCGGCGGTGGTCGAGCAGGGGCCTTGGGATCGTTTGGTCAGCTCGCCGTTGCAACGTTGTGCGCGGTTCGCCGAAGAACTCGGCACACAGCTGGGTTTGCCGGTGCAGTTGGATAAAGACCTCCAGGAGCTGCACTTCGGCGCCTGGGAGGGGCAGAGCGCAGCAGCGCTGATGGAAACCGATGCCGAGGCGTTGGGATTGTTCTGGGCCGATCCTTATTCGTTTACGCCGCCTCAGGGTGAGTCGGTCGTGGAGTTTTCAACGCGGGTGTTGGCAGCCGTTGAACGCTTGCAAGCCGCCTACGCCGGCGAGCGGGTGTTGCTGATCAGTCACGGCGGGGTCATGCGTTTGTTGCTGGCTCAGGCGCGGGGATTGCCTCGTGAGCAGTTGCTCAACGTCGACGTCGGGCATGGCGCGTTGTTTTCGCTGTCGGTCGAATCCGGCATGTTGTTAAAGGAAGCGCTCTGACCATGTTGCCATTCTGGATCGCCCTGCAATTTTTGAGCAGTCTGCCGATTCGTCTGCCGGGCATGCCGGAACCACAGGAGTTGGGGCGGTCGCTGCTGTTTTATCCGCTGGTTGGCCTGCTGTTCGGCGGGATTTTGTGGGCGTTCAACTGGCTGCTGCTCGGCACCCCGGTGTTGCTTCACGCAGCACTGTTGCTGACGGTTTGGGTATTTCTCAGCGGTGCCTTGCACCTGGACGGCCTGGCCGACAGCGCCGATGCGTGGCTCGGTGGGTTTGGCGATCGCGAGCGCACGTTGACGATCATGAAGGACCCGCGCAGCGGGCCGATTGCGGTCGTGACGCTGGTGCTGGTGTTGCTGCTCAAATTCGCCGCGTTGCTGGCATTGATCGAGCAGCAAAACGCCGTTGTCCTGATCATTGTTCCGTTGATCGGGCGCAGCGCGATGCTGGGCTTGTTCCTGACCACGCCTTATGTGCGTGCCGGTGGCTTGGGGCAAGCGCTGGCCGATCATCTGCCGCGTTTGGCGGGCAAACAGGTGTTGGCGGTGAGTGCGTTGGCGTGTGTTTTGATTGCCGGTCTCAGCGGCGTGTTGGCAGTTGTGCTGGCGGCGCTGGTGTTTGTCTGGCTGCGGCAAGTGATGCTGCGCCGATTGGGCGGCACGACGGGCGATACGGCGGGGGCGTTGCTGGAAATCCTTGAGGTCGCGGTGCTGGTGGGATTGGCGTTAACCTGATTGAGATGCGGTGGCTGTTTTGGCCTCATCGCGAGCAAGCTCGCTCCCACATTGGAATGCGGTCCCTGTGGGAGCGAGCTTGCTCGCGATGGCGATCTACCTTACACAACTAATTTTGAAACTTGATTTAACACAACAGCGGGTATATACACGCACCATGCTCGACTCCCAATGTTTATGCATCAACCTGCGTCGCGCCGCCCGTGGCGTCAGCAGGCATTACGACGGCGCTCTCGACGGCTTCGGGATCAACGTCGCCCAGTATTCTCTGCTGTGTAATCTGCAGCGTCTGGATAAACCGAGTATTTCCACGTTGGCCGAGGCCATGGGGCTGGATCGCAGCACCTTGGGGCGCAATCTGCGGGTGCTGGAAGGCGAAGGCCTGCTGATGCTGGTCGAGGGCGAAGACATGCGCAATCGCATCGTCATGCTCACCGAGGCGGGTACTGAACGCCTGAAAGCGGCCTTGCCGGCCTGGGAAGCGGCGCAACAGCGGTTGATTGATCGTCTTGGGGCCGAGAAACGCGAAACCTTGCTGCGACTGCTGGACGAACTGGCGTGATGCCGGTTTTTCCGATCTTAAGCGGGTATATACCCGCTACCGGAGAATAAGAATGACATCGATGTGGCGTACGTGTGGTTGGGTTTTGTTGGGGAGTGCGCTGATTCTCGCGTTGTCCTTGGGCGTCAGACACGGCTTCGGGCTGTTTCTGGCGCCGATGAGTGCCGAGTTCGGCTGGGGGCGTGAGACGTTTGCCTTTGCTATTGCCTTGCAGAACCTGATCTGGGGTCTGGCGCAGCCCTTCACCGGCGCGCTGGCCGACCGCTTTGGCGCCGCGAAAGTGGTGCTGGTCGGCGGTGTTTTTTATGCCCTGGGCCTGGTGTTCATGGGGCTGTCGGATTCCGCCGTGACCTTGTCCTTGAGCGCTGGCCTGTTGATCGGTATTGGTCTGTCCGGCACCTCCTTCTCGGTGATCCTCGGCGTGGTCGGTCGCGCGGTACCGGCAGAGAAACGCAGCATGGGCATGGGCATTGCCAGCGCTGCCGGCTCTTTCGGCCAGTTCGCCATGTTGCCCGGCACGCTGGGGTTGATCGGCTGGCTGGGCTGGTCAGCGGCATTGCTGGTGTTGGGCCTGTTGGTGGCGCTGATCGTGCCGCTGGTGAGCATGCTCAAGGACAAACCGCTGCCAGTGTTCGGTCATGAACAAACACTGTCCGAGGCACTGCGCGAGGCCTGTTCCCATTCGGGATTCTGGCTGCTGGCGTTCGGCTTTTTTGTCTGCGGCTTCCAGGTGGTATTCATCGGTGTGCACTTGCCGGCTTATCTGGTGGATCAGCATCTTCCGGCGAGCGTCGGTACGACGGTGCTCGCGTTGATCGGGCTGTTCAATATCTTCGGGACCTACACGGCGGGCTGGCTCGGCGGGCGGATGTCCAAGCCGCGTTTGCTCACCGGCCTGTATCTGCTGCGAGCCGTGGTGATCGGGTTGTTCCTGTGGGCGCCGGTCACGACGACCACCGCGTACCTGTTTGGCATGGCGATGGGCTTCCTGTGGCTGTCGACCGTGCCCTTGACCAACGGCACTGTCGCGACCTTGTTCGGCGTGCGAAATCTGTCCATGCTCGGTGGGATTGTTTTCCTGTTTCACCAGCTCGGATCGTTCCTCGGCGGCTGGTTGGGCGGGGTGGTGTACGACCGAACCGGGAGCTATGACTTGATCTGGCAAGTGGCGATTCTCTTGAGCCTGTTGGCCGCCGCCCTGAACTGGCCGGTGCGTGAGCAGCCGGTGGCGCGCCTGCAAACACAGATGAGTGCGATATGAACAGTCTCTGGCCGCGGATCGCTGTCGTCGCTGTCTGCGCCTTGCTGCTAGCCTTGTCGTGGTGGGGCTGGCATCAGGGCGGGCTGGCGTTGATGCAACTGGGCATGGGTGCTTGCTAGCAGGATGTGAGGGCGAGTAACTTCGGTTTTGACGATTTCTCTAGGATGCACCGACATGCTGATGCGATGGCTCGCAGTTCCCGCGTTACTGGTAGCGTTTAGTGGATTGGCTCAAGCCGCCGAATGCCCGGAGCTTTTGCAAGGCTCGTTGCCCAAGCTGCGCGCCAAGGAATCCATCGACCTGTGCCAGCGCTTCGCCGGCAAACCGCTGGTGGTGGTCAATACCGCGAGCTTCTGTGGTTTCGCCCCGCAGTTCAAAAGCCTTGAGGCGCTGAATCAGCGTTACAAGGATCAGGGGCTGGAGGTGATCGGCGTTCCGTCCAACGACTTCAAGCAGGAGTCCAAGGATGGCGAAGAGACTGCCAAGGTCTGCTACGTGAACTACGGCGTGACCTTCACCATGACTGAACCGCAAAAAGTCCGCGGTAATGACGCGACGCACTTGTTCAAGATCATCGCCAAGCAGAGCACCGCGCCGAAGTGGAACTTCTACAAATATGTGGTCGATCGCAAGGGCAAGGTGATCGCCAGTTTTTCCAGCCTGACCAAGCCTGATGATCCCGAGTTCATCGAGGCGGTGGAGAAAGCCCTCGCCTCGCAACCCTGATCGGCGCCCGTTAAAAAGCCCCGCCTCTGTACAAGAGAGCGGGGCTTTTTCAATTCAAGCGGCGAGTGGTTCAGGCTCGCCATGAATCATCAGAAGCGGTAGGTCGCGCCAACACCGAAACCGTTCGCCCAGTTTTCATACTTGGCGCTGTAGTTCTGGTTGCGAGGTGCACCGTTGCTGTTGTTGACCTTGACCGACTCTTCGCGCAGGTACGAATACGCTACGTCGATGGTCAGGTCGTCGGTCGGGCTCCAGCCAGCGCCCAGGCTGAAAATCTTGCGATCGCCAGTCGGGATGCGTGGAGAGCGGTTTTCGTTGTTGGTCGGTGACTGGTCAACCGACAGACCGGTACGCAATACCCACTGCTTGTTCAGCTGGTACGAAGCACCGATGGCGTGAGCCCAGGTGTCGTGCCAGTTCTGTTCTTCAGTGATGGTGCCGAACAGCGGGTTCAGGCCAGCAGGAACACCGCTGTTCTCGACGCTGATTTCCTTCAGGCGGCTCCAGCGAGTCCAGGTGCTGCCTGCGTAGAGGGTCCACTGGTCGTCCAGCTGATGAGTGACCGAGAAGTCGACCGACTCAGGCGTGGTGATATCCAGCGAAGCGTCGTACTTCTGGTTCGGATTCTGACGCAGTGCTGTGAGGAAGCCGTAGTTGACCTTGGTGTCACCCTCGAGCTTGTACTTCACTTTCGAGTGGTAGGTCAGGCCGACGCGAGTGGAGTCGGTGGCTTGAACCAGGATACCGATGTTGTAGCCCAGCGCAGTGTCGTCACCCTTGATTTTGACTTCACCGTCTGGTGCGCGTTGGCTCAGCGACAGGTTCGATTCCAGTGTACCGTCGATGCGGTTGATGGTCGGGCCGAAACCGATCGACACTTTGTCGTTGAAGGCATAGCTGACAGTTGGCTGGAGAGTCACGATTGTGACTTCGCTCTTGCTGCCGAAGTATTTGCCGGCGAAGCCGTTCTCGTAGTCGGTCACCAGGCCGAATGGAGCGTAGACGCCGAAACCGACTGCCCACTGGTCATCGATTGGCTTTACGTAGTAGCCCATGGGCACGCCCATGAAAGGGACCATGTCACCTTTGTTGGTACCACTATTCGGGCTGGAGCTGGCATCACTGATATCAGCGTGCGCGTCGATAAATGCAACACCACCGGTCACTTGTTCGCGCTTGAGGCGAGACATGCCGGCAGGGTTGCCAAAAACGGTGGATGCGTCGTCGGCAGATGAAGATCGCCCGGCAAAACCTGTCCCCATCCCGCTGATGCTTTGTTCGTTGAGGGCAAAGCCACTTGCGAAGATTTGGGTGGATGCCATGGCAACGGCGAGGCTAATGGTGGTTTTGAGCATTACTTTTTTCATTATTAGAACTCCTGGTGATCACCGGGGCGAAAATTACCAACATTTTCGTCCCAGCGCCATAGGCTGTAATGCTTGATTTAGAGCGGTTTTGTAGGACAATCCGACCAAAATCGCAGCGGTTGCGCGATCTTGTGGAAACTGCAGATCAGCAGGCGACCTGATTCAGCGGTGAAACACAGGTTTGCCAGGCGCAGGTGAAGTCTCTCAGGCGTCCTTGAGGCTGGAAGGTCTGGCGCCAGATACGGGCCATTCCCAATAGGTCGTCTGCTTCGGGGAGGGGGGTGTTCTGTTCTTCTACCAACAGCCAGGCGATGGCTGTGGCGTAACGCAGGTTGACGGTCAATTCGAGGTGCGGACCACTCAGGAACGCATGTTGGCTGGCCAGGCCGCGAACCAGGCTTGCGCGTTCCGGGTCAAGTGCCAGGTAGTGGTCCCAAAGTGCTTGATGGCGGGGTTCGGCGATTCGGTACAGGCCGTGTCCACGGCGGTCATGCAGGGCAGTTCCAAGGGCGGACTGGCTGGCGGCGACGCCCAGCAGCAGGGATTCGGCAGTTGCGCTATGGCACCCGAGGTAAATCAATGTCGGGCGGATCACATAACGGCACAGTTCGCTGGCAGCGATACCCATAAAGCCCTCGAAACATGAAATGGTCGGCGATACCTGAAGGGCATTGGCAGCAGTGAATCGAATCAGGCTCGCCGGAAGCGGACCAAGCCGCTTGAGTTGAAGTGTAGTGTCATATTCGCGCCGTAAAGGCCTGTTTTTAAAATATTTCCAGCTGCGAGTTATAACCGTTATATCGCTTAGTGCTTAGGCGGTGGCAGTGAAAAGAGAAATATCGGGCAATAAAAAGCCCCGCTTTTTGAGCGAGGCTTTTGAGGTTTTCAGTCTTTCTGGCGTATCAGGCAACCAGTGCCTGACGGGTACGCTCGATCACGGCCTGCAGCGGCTCGGCGCTGGAGTATTGATCGGGGTACAGGCGTTCGCTGTGACGAGCGATGCCGTGTTCGTTGACCAGAGTGAAGCTGAAGCAGCCTTTGCGAGCGGCCATGATCAGGCAGTTCATTGGTGCAAAAGCGTTGGTTAGGGTGCGGATGGCATCCTGGGTGTGGATTTGAGTAGACATAGTCATTGGGTGTTCCTACAAGCGACACGGATAAGAACCGTGCAAAATTAAAACGTTCCAGTGACGACGACCACCATTGGTCGAACGAAGAACCCGACTGGAACAAAGCAGCCAGTTTGAAGCGCTGATAAATTGGCGCGCTTGGGCTGGCAGGTAGGTACTTAGGAGGGCAGGCAACACATCAAGGGCAAAGGTTCTGGGCCCAGGGTGAAGATCCTGATCAATTTGCAGGTTGGTTCGGTCAGAGTAAGTGAGCTTCGCAACACCCTTCGCTTTGTTCGAAGGCAGTGTTGACGCAAGGTTTACCTGGAAACCATCGAGGTGGCCGATCCCGCTTTGTCGGTGGAGGCTTCCTTGAGGAAGGCTGACCGGGGGGATTTGTTCGACCAGAATTGACTTTCAGCTTGGTACTAACGCCGCGGATACTAACGGATTGAATTGCTGAAGGGAAGTGTGTAATCAAAAAAAGTTCTCTGGATGCTCCTCATTCAACGTCCGGATTGGCGCCCGGACAAAGCCATGACCCACAGACTTGCCCTGTAATAGCACAAATTCCGACCATTGGTAGTCACGGCTCATCGGGCCAGGACCCGTCTGGATCATGGGTTTGCCAAAGTTTATCCCCAGGTGCAGGCAAAAAATGCGCCGAAAAAGCGCATCGATATAACTGCCTCGAAGGTACTTGTGCACATAAGTCACGAAGGGTGTCACGCCGCTGTCATCTTCCCTTCAAACGCAGTGGGTGCCTGTAACCAAAATTTAAGTCAATGAAAAACATCGCTTTTTTTTACTGGTGAAAAAATCGTCAGTTTGACTGCGAGCCCCATTCCATACGGCTTTGCGAGAGTTCAAGGGCGGTTGTCCACTGAGTTATCCACAGCTTCTGTGGATTGTCCCGAGCGCTTGCTCTAGGACGGGCGTGCCGGGTTTTTTTAGGCTTTACCTGTAAGAAAAAAAGAGTAGAGTGGCGCGCCTTCCGATCTGCCCCACAGTGCTTTATGAAGTTTCGCTCAGTATCAGTTTCTGTAACCTCCACACCTCCCAGCGTTACCCCGCCCAAGCGCTTTTCGATGCGTGTGGCCGAGTGGTTGCTGGACAGCCCGCGTCTGGGCGAAAACCACAACGTCAAACACTTCGCCGGACGTTTGCTCAAGCAGCCAGCCCGTGAAGGGGTCGTGGCCGCGCAAAGCCGTCTCGGTCAGCTGATGTGCCGTGAATGCGGGAATGCCCGGGATCGCCGTATCGGCCAGGAGCTTTTGCGTTCGGCCGCGCGGGCAGGGGATCGGCGCGCCCAGCAGGAACTCGGCCTGATCGAAGACTGAGCTGTCCAAGACCTGACGCCTTGGTTAACCTTCAAGCTTTATTTCATTGGCAGGAGTGGCTATGGCTATGGACTTGACCAGCGCATTGCTTGGTCTGGCGGGCGCTGCACTGCCGTTACTGGTACTGGCCTGGCAACTTCAGCGCCGAGCGAGCGCCACGCAGTCAGAGGTTGCGCTGCTGGAAGAGCGTCTGGCCACGGCCCAACTGGCTCAGGATGGATTGAACGCGCAACTCGAAGCCTGTCGTGATGAAATCGGTGATCTGGGCCAGGCCAACGCCGCCAAACAGGCAGACCTGGCCGCCGTGCGCCGTGAAGTCGAACTGCTGCAGATCGAACGTGACGACGCCCGCGATGCCGCCCACGCCTGGAATCTGGAACGCGCCGGCAAAGAGGCTGAGTTGCGCCGTCTGGACGCCCAGGCCGCTTCGCTCAATGCCGAGCTGCGTGAGCAGCAGGAAAGCCATCAGCAGCGCCTCAACGACCTGCAGGGCTCGCGAGATGAGCTGCGAGCCCAGTTCGCCGAGCTGGCCGGCAAGATCTTCGACGAGCGCGAGCAGCGCTTTGCCGAAACCAGTCAACAACGCCTCGGTCAGTTGCTCGATCCGTTGAAAGAACGCATCCAGTCCTTTGAGAAACGCGTCGAGGAAAGCTATCAGGCTGAAGCCCGCGAACGTTTTTCCCTGGCCAAGGAACTGGAGCGGCTGCAACAGCTGAACCTGCGCCTGAGCGACGAAGCCACCAACCTGACCCGCGCCTTGAAAGGCCAGAAAACCCAAGGCAACTGGGGTGAGCTGATTCTTGAGCGGGTGCTTGAACACGCGGGCCTGGAAAAGGGGCGCGAGTACCAGACCCAAGTCAACCTCAAGGGCCCGGACGGTGAGCGTTTCCAGCCGGACGTGATCATTTATCTGCCGGGCGACAAACAGGTGGTGGTCGACTCCAAGGTCAGCCTCACGGCCTATCAGCAATACGTCGCGGCCGAAGACGATGCCATCGGCCAGATCGCTATCAAGCAGCACGTGCTGTCCCTGCGCACTCACGTCAAAGGGTTGGCCGGCAAGGATTACAAGCGTCTCGACGGTTTGCACAGCCTGGATTTCGTCCTGCTCTTCGTGCCGATCGAAGCGGCGTTCTCCGCTGCATTGCAGGCTGAGCCGACACTGTTCCAAGAGGCCTTCGACCGCAACGTCGTGATCGTCAGCCCGACCACGTTGCTGGCGACCTTGCGCGTCATCGACAGCCTGTGGAAGCAGGAGCGCCAGAGCCAGAACGCCCGGGAAATCGCCGAGCGGGCGGGGTGGCTGTACGACAAGTTCGTGTTGTTCATCCAGGATCTGGATGAAGTCGGCAATCGCTTACAACAATTGGACAAAGCCTACAGCTCTGCGCGCAACAAGCTGACAGAAGGCCGCGGCAATCTGGTCAGCCGTGCCGAGCAGCTCAAGTTGCTTGGCGCGCGAGCGAGCAAAAGCCTGCCGGCAGACTTGCTGGAGCGGGCGATGACCGATGTGGATGGGTTGGCCGAGTTACCGGAGTAGGCCGAAAAGCTTCGTCGGAGCGCCGCCCGGAGCAAGCCCGCTCCTACATTTGACCGAGTTCTTCCAGATAGAATGCAGTTCAATGTGGGAGCGACGGTGCGGCGATCCGACTTGCTCGCGATGGCGGCAGTTGCACCACGGCAAGGTTCAGCCCTGCCGCGCTACAACGGCAAATGCCGACTCAACAACGCCCGCAACGCCGCCGGTTTCACCGGTTTAGCCAGGTAATCCAGCCCCGCCGCATGCACTTGGGCCACCGTCTCCGGCCGCCCATCGGCGCTGATCACTACCCCTGGCACGGGCTCACCCAATCGGGTGCGCAGCCAAGCCATCAGTTCGGTCCCGGTCTCGCCATCGTCCAGGTGGTAATCCACCAGCGCCAATTGCGGCCGCATCCCATCGCTGAGCAGCGCCGCGCACTCATCGCGGTTGCGCGCGGTCCAGACCTGACAACCCCAGCGCGTGAGCAAGCTGTTCATACCGATCAGAATGCTGTCTTCATTGTCGATGCACAGTACCTGCGCGCCGCTCAGCACTTTGCCATTGAGTTCGGAGACCTTGGTCGGGATCGCGGATTGCGCCCGAGCAAGCGGCACACTGACGCTGAACACGCTGCCGCGCCCCGGCCAGGAGCGTACGCGCAACGTATGACCCAGCACGCGACACAACCCGTCGGCGATCGCCAGGCCCAGCCCCAGGCCTTTTTCAGCGCGCGTCTGGTGGCTGTCGAGGCGTTTGAACTCTTCGAAAATGACCTGCTGTTTATCCAGCGGAATGCCCGGGCCACGGTCCCAGACTTCCAGGCACAACTCGCCCTTGCGTCGGCGAACCCCTAGCAGCACCGGGCCTTTGGCGTAGCGGAAGGCATTGGTCAGGAAGTTCTGCAGGATTCGTCGCAACAGTTTGATGTCACTGTCGATGCGCAACGTACTGCCCCTGACGCGGAATTTCAGCCCCTGGTCGCGGGCCAGCGCCTTGAACTCGGCACCGAGGACATCGAACATATCATTGAGCACGAACGGTTTGGGATCAGGGTTGATCTTGCCGTTCTCCAGGCGGGAAATGTCCAGCAGGTCGCTGATCAAGTCCTCGGCAGAGCGCAGTGACGTGTCCAGATGATGGACCAGTTTCTGCGCCTCACCGGAGAGGCCGTCGTCTTGGTGGGAAAGGGCGGCCGAGAACAATCGCGCAGCGTTCAACGGTTGCATCAAGTCGTGGCTGACCGCCGCGAGGAAACGGGTTTTCGACTGGTTGGCCGACTCCGCGGTGCCCTTGGCTTCGGTCAGGGCGACGTTGAGTTGCGACAGTTCATGGGTCCGCTCGGTGACCCGTCGCTCCAGGCCCTCGTTGGCTTCGGTCAGCGCTTGCTCAGCCTCGCGGAACGCGGTGATGTCGGTGAAACTCATGACGAAACCGCCGCCCGGCATCGGGTTGCCGATCAGCTCGATCACACGGCCATTAGGGAAAAGTCTTTCAGAGGTATGGGCGCGACCCTGTCGCATCCAGTGCAAGCGGCGAGCGACGTGCACTTCGGCTTCGCCGGGGCCGCACAGGCCACGTTCGGCGTTGTAGCGAATGATGTCGGCAATCGGGCGGCCAAGCCTGATCAGTCCATCCGGGTAGTTGAACAGCTCCAGATAGCGCCGGTTCCAGGCCACCAGTTTCAGCGACTGGTCGACCACACTGATGCCCTGGGTGATGTTCTCGATCGCGCCTTGCAGCAGCGCGCGGTTGAACTGCAGCACTTCCGAAGCTTCGTCGGCGATTCGGACGACGTCCTCGAGTTGCATTTCCCGACCTTCGATGGCGGCTTTTACCACCGCACGGGTCGAAGAAGCGCCGAGTACACCGGCCAGCAAACGTTCAGTGTGGGCGATCCATTCCCCGTCGGCGGTCTGGTTCGGGTTAAAGCCTTTGCCCTGACGGTAGGCGAAGCGGATAAAACTCTGACGGGCGCGTTCTTCGCCGACGAAGCGTGCGGCCAGCTGCAACAAGTCGTCGATCTGCACCGACAGCATCGAACGGGCGCTGGGGCGGGCGCTGATTTCCTGACCGATGAAACGCCCCGCCTGCCAGTGCTCCGACACCCTTGTGCGTGACAGCACCGACACCCAGGCGAACAGCGTGAAGTTGGCCGCCAGCGACAACACCACGCCTTGGGTCAGCGGGGTGAGCGGCAGGTTCAGCGGGTTGCTGTGCAACCAGGCCAGCCCCGGGAAGCTGCTCAAGGACAAACCGAGGCTGTGGGCCGCGATCGGCAGGATCAGGGTGTAGAACCAGAGGAATGTCCCGGCGGCGAGACCGGCGAACACGCCTCGGCGATTGGCCTGTTTCCAGTACAGCGCGCCGAGCATGGCCGGGGCCAGTTGGGTCACGGCGGCGAAGGCGATCTGGCCGATGGTTGCCAGGCTCGCCGTCGAGCCGAGCAGGCGATAACTGACGTAGGCCAGCAGCAGGATCACCACAATGCTGACTCGGCGCACCGAGAGCATCCACTGGCGGAACACTTCGAACGGCCGCTCGGCGTTGTTGCGCCGCAGCAACCATGGCAACAGCATGTCGTTGGAGACCATGGTCGACAGCGCCACGCTGGCGACAATTACCATGCCGGTCGCCGCCGAGGCGCCACCGATAAACGCCAGCATCGCCAGGGCGGGATGGGCTTGGGCCAGCGGCAGGCTGATGACAAACGAGTCCGGCAGCACCGAACTCGGCAGCAGCATTTGACCGGCGAGGGCGATAGGAACGACGAACAGCGCCGCCAGCGCCAGATAGGCAGGAAACACCCATTTGGCCAGGCGCAGATCCTGAGGGTCGATGTTTTCTACCACGGTCACGTGGAACTGTCGGGGCAGGCAGATGATTGCCATCATCGCCACGCCGGTCTGCACCACCATCGACGGCCAGTTGATGGTTTCCTTCCAATACTCTTCGAGGCGCGGGGCGAGCATGGCCTGGTCGAACAGGTCGTCGAAACCGTCGTACAGGCCGTAGGTCACGAACGCGCCGACCGCGAGAAACGCGAACAGCTTGACCAGCGATTCGAACGCAATCGCCAGCACCATGCCGCGGTGGTGTTCGGTGGCGTCGAGGTTGCGGGTACCGAAGACGATGGTGAACAGCGCCAGCACCAGCGACACGATCAGCGCCGTGTCCTGGGCGCGAGTGCCCATGGCGTCGGCACCGGCGCCGATCAGCAAGTTCACCCCGAGCACGATGCCCTTGAGTTGCAATGCGATGTAGGGCAACACGCCGACCAGGCAGATCAGCGCCACCACCACCGCCAGCGACTGGGATTTGCCATAACGCGCGGCGATGAAGTCGGCGATGGAGGTGATGTTCTCCTGCTTGCTGATCATCACCATTTTTTGCAGGACCCACGGCGCGCACACCAGCAGCAGGATCGGCCCGAGGTAGATCGGCAGGAAAGACCAGAGCTGTTCGGCGGCCTGGCCCACGGCGCCAAAGAAGGTCCAGCTGGTGCAATAGACGGCCAGCGACAGGCTGTACACCCAGGCGCGCACTCGCGGAGGCAACGGTGTGCTGCGACGGTCGCCGTAGAAGGCGATGGCGAACATGATGGCCATATAGGCCAGGGCGACGGCGGCGATCAGCCCGCTGGACAGCGACATGGGAACTCCAGACAAAAGACACCCGGGACTCCCGCCCGGACAGACAGTCTCGCACGATGGCAGGGGTTAGTCAGTGTCGACCAAGGTCGCGGCGTGGCGGGGTGTCGCAGGCGGTGTGCCAGTGAGATCTTGGGTGTTTGTGCAGGCCTCATCGCGAGCAGGCTCGCTCCCACAGGGGATCTACTGTGAACACATCATTTGTGAGCACTGGTGATCAAATGTGGGAGCGAGCCTGCTCGCGAAGGCGGCCTCACTGACTCAACGCAATCTCGATCAACCGATGCAATTCCTCAACCTCCAGCGGCGCCGCTGAAAACAGGATGCGAAACACCGTCGGCGCCGCCACCAAGTTGATCAGTCGATCAACGTTTGGCTTCGGCTGATCGGGGTAACGATCCAGAATCGTCTGCAACTGCCCGCCAATGATCGTCGCGCAAAGAGCCGGTGTGGTGCTGCATTGCACGTCACGCAACATGTTGCGGCCGGGCTCGGAACTCATTTCGTCCAGATACTGCTCCGCCCAGGCACGCACGTCACCGTGCAGGCTGCCGGTATTGGCCGGCTCGCTTTCGGGGCGCATGCGGGCGAGGGCGACATCCGCCAACAACACCGACAGATCGCCCCAGCGCCGGTAGATGGTCGACGGCGTGACGCCGGCGCGCGCGGCGATTTGCGGGACGGTTACGGTGGTGCGGTCCTGCTCTTCGAGGAGATCGCGGACTGCCGAATGAACCGACTCTTGCACCCGGGCACTTCTACCACCAGGGCGTAAACTGGGACCTGTCATCACTTATTTCCTGCGTCGCGCCGGGTCTGCTGTTGCGCAGGCCAAGGTGCGAGGAGTGTGGTTTGGTTTTTCCAAATGAACGACGAGCAACGCAGGCCTGCGCAACAGCAGGCCCGGCCCTACGGGTTGCCGCCTGAAAGCGGGCCATGCTGCGTTGCAGTCCTTGGCAAGGAAACGACATTCCCTACGGCCTGCGCCTTGCCTGGTCCGCTTTCAGGCGGCAACGCGGCGCAGGAAATAAGTGATGACAGGTCCTAAATAGCCATGCATCGGACCTTAACACAAAGAATTTGCTTTAAGCCCTAGTCAGTAGCACACTCCGCAAAAGCAAAAAGTTAGCTTTTGCGGAGAATGCCCATGTCCAGTTCAACGTCTAATCGTTCAAGCCTGTGGTTCCTGGCGATCACCTTACTCAGTTTTCTCGCGGCGTCCACGGCGCCGACGCCGTTGTATCACTTGTACCAGGAGCACCTGCAATTCTCGGCAGCGACTCTGACCCTGATTTTCGGCGTGTATGCCATCAGCTTGCTGGCGGCATTGCTCACGGTCGGTTCGCTCTCGGATTACCTGGGGCGCAAACCGGTGATTTTTGCCGCTGTGATGTTGAACATGCTGGCGATGCTGCTGTTTATCAATGCAGACAGTGTCGCCTGGTTGATCAGCGCACGAGTGCTTCAAGGTTTTGCTACGGGGATGGCCACTGCCGTATTGAGTGCGGCACTGCTGGACACCGATCGCCAGCAAGGGCCGCTGATCAACAGTGTCGCGCCGTTGCTGGGCATGGCGTCGGGTGCCATGGGCTGCGGCTTGTTGGCCGAGTTTGCGCCGTTGCCGTTGCAGTTGACCTATTGGGTGCTGTTCGCGCTGTTTGTGATGCAAGCGCTGTACGTCTGGCGTTTGCCGGAAAGCGTCAGTCGGCAACCGGGAGCCTGGGCTTCCCTGCGGCCGACCCTGCATGTGCCGATCCAGGCGCGACGTGCGTTGTGGCTGGTGCTGCCGATCAACATCGCGGTGTGGGCGCTCGGTGGTTTTTACGCTTCTTTGGCGCCGTCTCTGGTGCGCACGGCCACCGGATCGACCTCAAATCTGATTGGCGGTGCGACGGTGGCCGTGTTGACGGTGACCGGCGCGTTGATGATCTACACCCTGCGTGATCGGCCGGCAGACAAGGTCTTGCGCTTGGGCGGCAGTCTGCTGCCCGTCGGTGTCGCGCTGATTCTGATCGCGGTGCACAGCGCCAGCCTGCCGCTGTTTTTTGTTGGCACGCTGGTCGCAGGCTGCGGTTTCGGCGCCGGTTTCCTCGGTGCATTGCGCAGCGTCGTGCCGCTGGCCTTGCCACATGAGCGGGCAGGGTTGATGTCGGCTTACTACGTGCTCAGTTATCTGGCGTTCTGCTTGCCGTCGTTGCTGGCCGGGAACTTGACCAGGACCTTCGGGCTGGTGGCCACCACCGATGGTTACGGCGCGGTGCTGATTGTTCTCTCGGTCGGCGCTCTGATCGCGTTGATGCGTCAGCAGTCCATGAAAGTCTGTGGCGTCGATGTTCGATGACCGCTAGCCTTGGCGTCGCCATTCATTTCGACGGACCGACGCATGAAAATCATCCGCAGCAAATCCTTCACCGCTGACCGTGCCTGGGGCGCGTTGGATATCGCCAACATGAACGGCATCACCACGCGTTTGCACTGGACCGATCAGCCCTATAAATGGCACATCAATGATGGGCAAGAGGTGTTCGTGGTGTTGGATGGCGTCGTGCAGATGCGTTATCGCGAAGCAGGTCAGGAGAAGGAAGTGATGTTGGGCGTAGGCGATATCTTTTATGCCGATGTCGGTACCGAACACGTTGCCCATCCGCAGGGTGCGGCGAGAATCCTGGTGATCGAAACGGAAGGCAGTGTTTGACGCTATATCTACAAAACAGATAACAGTTAGAGATATTACCCGTTATATCGATATTCGATTCGGATCTACCATGAGCTCCACCTCAACAGAGGACAGGAGTTCGCCATGACATGCCTCAACACCGCCCCGGCCGGTTTCAAACCTTTCAGTCATTTGCAGCATCCGCGTGAAGTCATCCGCCAGTTCACGCCGAACTGGTTCGCCGCCACCATGGGCACCGGTGTGCTGGCGTTAGCGCTCGCGCAGTTGCCTGGCGCTAATGCCGGTTTGCATGCGATTGCCGAAGCCCTTTGGCTGTTCAATATCGTTTTGTTCGTTTTGTTCACTGCGCTATACGCGGCGCGTTGGGCGCTGTTTTTCGATGAGGCGCGGCGAATTTTCGGCCACTCCACGGTTTCAATGTTTTTTGGCACCATCCCCATGGGCCTGGCGACCATCATTAATGGTTTCCTGGTGTTCGGTCTGCCGCGTTGGGGCGAGGGCGTGATTCATGTCGCCGAGGTGCTGTGGTGGTTGGACGTGGCGATGTCTGTGGCGTGCGGCGTGCTGATTCCCTACCTGATGTTCACTCGCCAGGAACACAGCATCGACCAGATGACCGCCGTCTGGCTGTTGCCGGTGGTGGCGGCGGAAGTGGCGGCCGCCAGCGGTGGTCTGCTGGCGCCGCACCTGGCCGATGCCCATTCGCAACTGGTGATGCTGGTGACCAGCTACGTGCTCTGGGCCTTTTCCTTACCGGTGGCGTTCAGCATTCTGACCATTCTGTTGCTGCGCATGGCGCTGCATAAACTGCCTCACGAAAACATGGCCGCCTCCAGCTGGCTGGCGCTCGGCCCGATCGGCACCGGGGCGCTGGGCATGTTGCTGTTGGGCGCGGATGCTCCGGCGATCTTCGCTGCCAACGGTCTGCCGGGCATCGGTGAAATCGCCGCAGGGCTGGGGTTGGTGGCCGGGATCACCCTGTGGGGCTTTGGACTGTGGTGGATGCTGATCGCGGTGCTCATCACCCTGCGTTACCTGCGCGCCGGCATTCCTTTCAATCTCGGCTGGTGGGGTTTCACCTTCCCGTTGGGCGTCTATTCACTGGCGACGTTGAAACTGGCCAGCACCTTGAACCTGACGTTTTTCAGCGCCTTCGGTTGTGTGCTGGTGGTGTTGCTGGCGGTGATGTGGCTGATCGTCGCCAAACGGACAGTGCAGGGCGCCTGGCGGGGTGAGTTGTTTGTCTCGCCGTGTATTGCAGGATTAAAGAAATAACCTGCAAAGTTTAGGTAATGTGTGGCCTGGATCGCCGTTGGATATTCCAATAACTGCATCCACGCCACTCTCTACCCAACATCAGGGACACATGGAAGATGAGTCACCCCTCACAGTTCACCTTGCTTCGCACCCGGCGCTTCCTGCCGTTCTTCGTCACGCAATCGCTCGGGGCGTTCAACGACAACATCTTCAAGCAGTCGTTGATTCTCGCCATTCTCTACAAGTTGACTATCGACGGTGATCGCTCGATTTGGGTCAACCTGTGTGCGCTGCTGTTCATCCTGCCGTTCTTCCTGTTCTCGGCGCTGGCCGGGCAGTTCGGTGAAAAGTACGCCAAGGACGCGCTGATTCGTCTGATCAAGCTCGGGGAAATCGCGATCATGGCGGTAGGCGCGGTCGGATTCATGTTCGATCACCTGTCGTTGATGCTGGTGGCGCTGTTTGCCATGGGCACTCACTCGGCGCTGTTCGGGCCGGTGAAATACTCGATCCTGCCCCAGGCCTTGCGTGACGAAGAGCTGGTGGGTGGCAACGGCCTGGTGGAAATGGGCACCTTCCTGGCGATCCTCGCCGGGACCATCGGTGCCGGGATCATGATGTCCTCCAGTCATTACGCACCGATCGTCTCCACGGCGATCATCGGTGTTGCGGTGCTCGGCTATCTGGCCAGCCGCAGCATTCCACGGGCCGCAGCCGCCTCCCCGGAAATGCGCCTGAACTGGAACATTTTCAGCCAGTCCTGGGCCACGTTGAAGCTGGGCTTGGGGCAGACGCCAGCGGTGTCACGCTCGATTGTCGGCAACTCATGGTTCTGGTTTGTCGGGGCGATTTATCTGACGCAGATCCCGGCCTATGCCAAGGAGTGGATGCACGGCGACGAAACCGTGGTGACGCTGATTCTTACGGTGTTCTCGGTCGGTATCGCACTCGGTTCGATGCTCTGCGAGAAACTCTCCGGACGCAAAGTCGAGATCGGTCTGGTGCCGTTCGGCTCGTTCGGTCTGACGGTCTTTGGTTTGTTGCTGTGGTGGCATTCCGGTGGGATTCCAGACAGCGTTACAGGCCATGGCTGGATCGAAGTCCTGGGGTTTGGCCACGCCTGGCTGGTGTTGATCGACATTCTGGGGCTTGGGGTTTTCGGCGGTTTCTACATCGTGCCGCTGTACGCGCTGATTCAGTCGCGAACCGCCGAGAACGAGCGGGCGCGGGTGATTGCCGCCAACAATATTCTCAACGCGTTGTTCATGGTGGTCTCGGCGATTGTCTCGATCGTCTTGCTGAGCATGGTCAAGCTGTCGATCCCGCAGCTGTTCCTGGTGGTGTCGCTGCTGAACATTGGCGTCAACGCCTACATCTTCAGCATCGTCCCCGAGTTCAGCATGCGTTTCATGATCTGGCTGCTCAGCCATTCCATGTACCGCGTGGAGCATCGCAATCTGCAGTTGATTCCCGATGAAGGCGCGGCGTTGCTGGTGTGCAATCACGTGTCCTTCGTCGATGCCTTGCTGATTGGCGGCGCGGTGCGTCGGCCGATTCGCTTTGTGATGTATTACAAGATCTACAACTTGCCAGTGCTGAACTTCATCTTCCGCACGGCCGGGACCATTCCGATCGCGGGGCGTCAGGAAGACATTCAGATCTACGAAAAGGCCTTCACGCGCATTGCTCAGTATCTGAAGGACGGCGAGTTGGTGTGCATCTTCCCTGAGGGCAAATTGACTGCCGATGGCGAGATCAACGAGTTCAAGGGTGGGTTGACGCGGATTCTCGAAGAGACGCCGGTGCCGGTGATTCCGTTGGCTTTGCAGGGTTTGTGGGGGAGTTTCTTCAGCCGCGATCCGCAAAAGGGCGTGTTTCGCCGGTTGTGGTCACGGGTGACGCTGGTGGCAGGGCCTGCGGTGTCGGTTGAGGCGGCAGAGCCAGCCAGGTTGCAAGGGATGGTGGGGGAATTGCGCGGCGCTGTGCGCTAGTTCCTTTCGTTGCGGGCCGCTGATCAGGCGTGCCCGCCGTGGGCATTCAGCCCGCCATCGCCAACCGGTTACGTCCCTCGCGCTTGGCCACATACAACGCACTGTCGGCCCGTCGTAACAGGCTGTCGGCAGACTCACCGGGCAATAGCGTCGAGCAGCCAAGGCTGACCGTCAGCTCGATCGCATGGCCGTCGGCCGAATATTCCTCTGCCTGCACTGCAAATCGTAGCCGTTCGCCAACCATGGCTGCCGCCTCACGACTTGTGTTGGACAGCAGGATCAGGAACTCCTCGCCACCAAAACGGAAGACCATGTCCACGTTGCGCAACTGGTTTTTGATCGAGGCTGCAACGGCCTTGAGCACGTGATCGCCGGCGCTGTGTCCGTGGTTGTCGTTGACGCGTTTGAAGTGATCGATGTCCAGCATCAGCAGCGACAAGGGTTGCAGATGCCGACGTGACATCTCGATTTCCCGTTGCAGGGTCTGATCCATGGCAATGCGGTTGCCGGTATCCGTGAGCGGATCGCGCAAGGCACTTTGGGTGGCAGCGCGGTAGAGCAAGGCATTGCGCATCGGATACAGCAATGCGGACAGCAGCGACTCGACGTTGCCTTGTTCCTGCTCACTGAAACGCTGATTGCGGCGGAATACCAGTTCGCCCAGGTGCTCGCCTTCATGGCTGAGGCTGTAGCTGATCGAGTGATGGCCGCGCAGGCCGAACTCCAGGCGCAAGTCGCTGGCCTTGTGCTCGTACGTCAAGGCGTCAAGCGGTACAAGTCGCTGAATCTCACGGAAGAAGAGCCCGAGAATGCGTTGCGGCTCAAGACTGGTTTGCAACAGCAGGCTCAACTTCTGGCGCAGTTGCGCAAGGTTGGCAGGCCTCTCCTGAAGAGGAGGCTGCTGACCAAAGCCCAGGCGTTGCAATTTGGCAGCATCGAAGTCAATTGCGTTGGTCTGGGAAGGTGATTTCATTATGTCGTGCGCCCCTAAGCAGTAAGGCTGTCTTACAGGCTGGGTGAGAGCGGCTTTGGGCTGCGCGTCATACTGGTCCATCAGTCCCGTAGGACATTTGGCGCAAGTTTAGTCCGCTTTGCCGACGATAAGTAACCTGTCGGCTCAGGCGTCCGCCCGTTTGCTTTCACACTGCGTGTCTGAGCAAATTTAGAGCGAAAGTCGTGCCATTCAGTTCAGTCGGATAAAAATCGTTATAAATCAAACTATTGAAGCTGTCGTTAAAGAACGTCGTTGCGTTTGGTGACAGTTGTTTGACTTGTGGCGGGGGGGTTACGACGCACTCTGAGTGCCGCGACGGGAAGCCGTCGCGGCACAAAAGCGACGTGCGGACGTTACTGAGCGTTGAACGCCTGTCCGTTGATGCCGGTGCTGTCCGGACCCATCAGGTAGAGGTAGACCGGCATGATCTCCTCGGGCGTCGGGTTGTTCAGTGGGTTTTCACCCGGGTAAGCCTGGGCGCGCATGCTGGTGCGGGTGGCGCCCGGGTTGATGCTGTTGGAGCGTACCGGTGCCACGGTGTCGACTTCGTCGGCCAGGGTTTGCATCAAGCCTTCGGTGGCGAACTTGGACACGCCATAAGCGCCCCAATACGCACGACCCTTGCGGCCGACGCTGCTGGAGGTAAATACGACCGAAGCATCCTGCGACAGCTTGAGCAGCGGCAGCAGGGTGCTGGTCAGCATGAACATGGCGTTGACGTTGACGTGCATGACCCGCATGAAGTTTTCGCCGGACAGCTGCTCGATCGGCGTACGCGGGCCAATGATCGACGCGTTGTGCAACAAACCGTCGAGATGGCCGAATTCGGTTTCAATCATCGCTGCCAGCTCATCATATTGATGGGGCAGGGAGGTTTCCAGGTTGAACGGGATCACGGCCGGTTGTGGATGGCCGGCGGCTTCGATTTCGTCGTAGACCTGAGTCAGGTTGGCTTCGGTCTTGCCCAGCAGCAGCACGGTGGCACCGTGTGCAGCGAAGGTTTTTGCGGCGGCAGCACCGATGCCACGGCCAGCGCCGGTGACCAGGATGACCCGGTCCTTGAGCAATTCTGGGCGGGCGGAATAATCAAACATAAGAAACCTCAACAAAATCCGTTAACAGGGTCGAAAAAGATCGTCCGAACGCGGCCCGAGCCTTCGGCAACTCCTACGCCGATCGCGGTCCCCTGTAGGAGCTGCCGCAGGCTGCGATCTTTTGATCTGAATCAGCAACTACACAAAGCGCTATCGAGCACCTTGCGCAACTCCAGCGGATGATCGACCACCACGTCCGCGCCCCAGTGCCGCGGGTTATCGTCCGGATGAATGTAGCCATAGGTCACGGCGGCGGTCTTGGTGCCGGCATCGCGACCGGATTCGATATCGCGCAGGTCATCACCCACAAACAGCACGCTGGCCGGGTTCAGGTCGAGCATCTTGCACGCCAGGATCAGCGGCTCGGGGTCCGGTTTGCTGTTCTTCACATGGTCCGGGCAGATCAACAACGCCGAGCGCTCGGCCAGGCCAAGTTGCTGCATGATCGGCTCGGCGAACCGCAGCGGCTTGTTGGTGACCACGCCCCAGATCAGGTTGGCCTTCTCGATGTCGGCCAGCAGTTCGCCCATGCCGTCGAAGAGTTTGCTGTGAACCGCGCAACCGGCGAGGTAACGCTCCAGGAACTCCAGGCGCAATTCCTCGAAACCCGGTGATTCCGGGTCCATGGAAAAGGTCACGGCGACCATCGCCTTGGCGCCGCCGGAGATCTCGTCGCGAATGTGTTTGTCGTTCATCGGCGGCAAGCCGCGGTCGGCACGCATCGCCTGACAGATCGCAATGAAGTCCGGCGCGGTGTCGAGCAGGGTGCCGTCCATGTCGAAAAGTACTGCTCTGATTCGCATCGGCTTACTCCTCGCGCAGGGTCTGGATCATGTAGTTGACGTCCACGTCGGAGGCCAGTTTGTAGTGCTTGGTCAGCGGGTTGTAGGTCAGGCCGATGATGTCGTTGACGGTCAGGCCAGCCATGCGGCTCCAGGCGCCCAGCTCGGACGGGCGGATGAATTTCTTGAAGTCGTGGGTGCCGCGCGGCAGCAGCTTCATGATGTATTCCGCGCCGACGATGGCGAACAGGTACGCCTTCGGGTTGCGGTTGATGGTGGAGAAGAACACCTGGCCGCCGGGCTTGACCATACGGAAGCAGGCGCGGATCACCGAGGACGGGTCCGGCACGTGCTCGAGCATTTCCAGGCACGTGACCACGTCGAACTGCTCGGGCATTTCTTCTGCCAGCGCTTCGGCGGTGATCTGCCGGTATTCGACAGTCACGCCGGACTCCAGTTGATGCAGTTGCGCGACCGCCAGCGGCGCTTCGCCCATGTCGATGCCCATGACGGTAGCGCCGCGCTGGGCCATGGCTTCGCTGAGAATGCCGCCGCCGCAACCGACGTCGAGGACTTTCTTGCCGGCCAGGTTTACTCGTTCGTCAATCCAGTTGACCCGCAGCGGGTTGATGTCGTGCAGCGGTTTGAACTCGCTTTCGCGGTCCCACCAGCGATGGGCCAGGGCTTCGAATTTGGCGATTTCGGCGTAGTCGACGTTGCTCATGGTTAAGTCCTCTAAAACTTGAAAAATTCTGTTGCCCCGGTGGTTGTCCGGGGGGGGCTTACGATTCGGTATGGCCGCTGATGCGGAGGCCCCAGGCCTTGGCGGTGGCGCAGAGCTGTTCTTCATCCAGGCGAGTCAAGCGACGGTCGTCGAGCAGTTGCTTGCCGGCGACCCAAAGGTGTTTCACGCAATCACGGCCGGTGGCATATATAAGCTGCGAAACCGGGTCGTAGACCGGTTGCTGCGCCAGGCCGGAGAGGTCGAACGCGACGATGTCCGCGGCTTTGCCGACTTCCAGCGACCCCACTTCGGATTCAATACCCAGCGCACGGGCGCCATTGAGCGTGGCCATGCGCAGGGCGCGATGGGCATCCAGCGCGGTGGCCGAGCCTGCGACGGCTTTGGCCAACAAGGCGGCGGTGCGGGTTTCGCCGAGCAAGTCCAAGTCATTGTTGCTGGCCGCACCATCGGTGCCGATCGCCACATTGACGCCGGCCTGCCACAAGCGCTCCACCGGGCAGAACCCGCTGGCCAGCTTCAGGTTGGATTCCGGGCAATGAATCACGTTGGTGTTGCTTTCTACCAGCAACACCAGGTCTTCGTCGCTGATCTGAGTCATGTGGACGGCCTGGAAGCGCGGCCCCAACAAACCCAGGCGACCGAGGCGCGCCAACGGGCGTTCACCGCGCTGCTCGACGGACTGCTGCACTTCATAAGCAGTTTCATGCACGTGCATGTGGATCGAGGCGTCCAGTTCTTCGGTGATCACCCGGATTTTCTCCAGGCTCTCGTCGCCCACGGTGTAGGGTGCGTGGGGGCCGAAGGTGACTTTGATGCGCTCGTGGTGCTTGAGATCGCTAAATAATTCGACGCCCTGACGAATGGCGTCGTCCGCCGTGCTGGCGCCCGGGATCGGGAAATCGAGGATCGGAATCACGATTTGCGCACGAATGCCGCTGTTATGGACGCGCTCGCTGGCAACCTTCGGGAAGAAATACATGTCAGAGAAGCAGGTGATGCCACCTTTGATCTGCTCGGCGATCGCCAAGTCAGTGCCGTCACGGACGAACGCTTCATCGACCCACTTGGCTTCGGCCGGCCAGATGTGGTCTTCCAGCCAGGTCATCAGGGGCAGATCATCGGCCAGGCCACGGAACAGCGTCATCGCCGCATGCCCGTGCGCATTGATCAAGCCGGGGCAGAGCAACATGTCCGGCAGTTCGCGGACTTCGGTTGCGTTAAGCTTCAGCGCAGCCGAGCGCGGGCCGATGAATACGATGCGTCCGTCGCGGATGCCCAGGGCGTGCTCTTTGAGGACAACGCCAGCGGGTTCGACGGGTACCAGCCAGGTCGGCAGCAATAGCAAGTCGAGCGCAGCGGCAGTGTTCGGCATCGAAAGTCGGTTCCAGAGCTTTTGTAAAGGATGGCGAAGTATACCCGAGCGTCTTCGCAGGGGGATCGCTATAATCGACGGCTTTTGTTCATGAGTACGGGGTGACGGATGCGCGATCGACTGTTGGCTGCGGAGAAGGTGAAGGCCATCGATTGGCGTGATGGCGCCCTTTACCTGCTGGATCAGCGTATTTTGCCGTTCGAGGAAACCTGGATCGCCTACACCAGCGCTGCTGGCGTGGCCGAGGCCATTCGTTCGATGGTGGTGCGCGGCGCGCCGGCGATTGGCATCAGTGCCGCCTATGCTGTTGTGCTGGCGGCCCGCGCGCGGTTTGCCGAGGGCGGTGACTGGCAGGCGGCGCTGGAAGAGGATTTCGCGCTGCTGGCCGATTCTCGTCCGACCGCAGTCAACCTGTTCTGGGCCCTGGGCCGCATGCGCGACCGGCTTGAGCGTCTGAAGCATCACGCCGATCCGTTGGCGGTGCTGGAGGCGGAGGCTATCGCCATTCACGAGAGTGATCGCGAAGCCAACCTGACCATGGCGCAACTGGGTGTGGACCTGATCCGCAAGCACCAGGGCAACGCCCAGGCGATTCTGACCCACTGCAACACCGGCGCACTGGCCACCGGCGGCTTTGGCACGGCGCTCGGCGTCATTCGTGGCGCTTTCATTGAAGGCATGGTCGAGCGCGTCTATGCCGACGAAACCCGTCCATGGCTGCAAGGTTCACGCTTGACCGCATGGGAATTGGCCAACGAGGGCATTCCCGTGACCGTCAATGCCGACGCCGCCGCTGCCCACATCATGAAAACCAAAGGCATTACCTGGGTAATCGTCGGCGCTGACCGGATCACCGCCAATGGCGACGTGGCCAACAAGATCGGCACCTATCAGCTGGCGGTGAACGCCATGCACCACGGCGTGCGCTTCATGGTAGTGGCGCCGAGTTCGACCATCGACATGAACCTGGCCAGCGGCGATGACATCCCGATTGAAGAGCGTGATGGTCGCGAGTTGCTGGAAGTCGGCGGCAAGCGGGTCGGGGCGGATGTCGATGCGTTCAACCCGGTGTTCGATGTGACCCCGGCTGACTTGATCGATGCGATCGTCACCGAAAAAGGCATCGTCGAGCGCCCGGACACCGCGAAAATGGCGCAGTTGATGTGCCGCAAGCGGCTTCATTAAAGATATCTGGCGCCTGATAAATCGTCTTCGCGAGCAAGCCCGCTCCCACATTTGACCGAGATCTCCATTTAGACACGGTCGAGTGTGGGAGCGGGCTTGCTCCCGAAGAGGCCCTCGCAGCCACTAAACAACCCTATTCACTTCGAAATTCTTCAATCAAAAAGCCTCTAAGCCTCTCTCGTCCCCTTCAAGCCTGTCACCGGTCAACTAACTATGCTCCATGCGCATCAGGGGGATAGGTGCGTGGCGGCTCTTGTGATAACATCCGGCGGTTTCCAAGGTAGCTCGATGTGGCTGCCTTTACTGCGCAGATCCATGGCATAACTCGTTGATTTGTCGTAAGTCGGTGCATGGCACTCAGCCTGCAGCGGCGAGCTTCGTTCGTCCCATATGGATGTGACGAAGTTTCACCAGAAAAAGGAATCAGGCTTCTCATGGGCGAACTGGCCAAAGAAATCCTCCCGGTCAATATCGAAGACGAGCTGAAGCAGTCCTACCTCGACTACGCGATGAGCGTAATTGTCGGGCGGGCACTGCCGGATGCGCGCGATGGCTTGAAGCCCGTGCACCGGCGTGTGCTGTTCGCGATGAGCGAGCTGGGCAACGACTTCAACAAGCCGTACAAGAAATCTGCCCGTGTTGTCGGTGACGTGATCGGTAAGTATCACCCTCACGGTGATACCGCGGTGTACGACACCATCGTTCGGATGGCGCAGCCATTCTCGCTGCGCTACCTGCTGGTAGACGGTCAGGGCAACTTCGGTTCCGTGGACGGCGACAACGCCGCCGCCATGCGATACACCGAAGTGCGCATGACCAAGCTGGCGCACGAGCTGCTGGCTGACCTGCACAAAGAAACCGTGGACTGGGTGCCGAACTACGACGGCACCGAAATGATCCCGGCGGTCATGCCGACCCGTATTCCCAACCTGTTGGTCAACGGCTCCAGCGGTATCGCCGTGGGCATGGCGACCAACATCCCGCCGCACAACCTCGGTGAAGTCATCGACGGTTGCCTGGCACTCATCGACAACCCTGAGTTGACCATCGATGAGCTGATGCAATACATCCCCGGTCCGGACTTCCCGACCGCTGCGATCATCAACGGTCGCGCCGGCATCATCGAAGCCTACCGCACCGGTCGCGGCCGCATTTACATGCGCGCCCGCTCGATGATCGAAGACATCGACAAGGTCGGTGGTCGTCAGCAGATCGTCATCACCGAACTCCCTTACCAGCTGAACAAGGCCCGTCTGATCGAGAAGATCGCCGAGCTGGTAAAAGAGAAGAAGCTCGAAGGCATCACCGAACTGCGCGACGAGTCCGACAAGGACGGTATGCGCGTCGTGATCGAACTGCGTCGCGGCGAAGTGCCTGAGGTGATCCTCAACAACCTCTACGCCCAGACCCAGCTGCAAGCGGTGTTCGGTATCAACATCGTCGCGCTGATCGACGGCCGTCCGCGGATCCTGAACCTCAAGGACCTGCTGGAAGCCTTCGTTCGTCACCGTCGCGAAGTCGTTACCCGCCGTACCGTGTTCGAGCTGCGTAAAGCCCGCGAACGTGGCCACATCCTGGAAGGTCAAGCGGTTGCCCTGTCGAACATCGACCCGGTCATCGCCCTGATCAAGGCTTCGCCGACTCCGTCGGAAGCCAAGGAAGCGCTGATCAAGACTGCGTGGGAATCTTCCGCCGTGGTCGCGATGGTTGAGCGTGCCGGTGCCGACTCGTGCCGTCCAGAGACCCTGGACCCGCAATACGGTCTGCGCGAAGGCAAATACTTCCTGTCGCCAGAACAGGCGCAAGCCATTCTGGAACTGCGTCTGCACCGTCTGACCGGTCTGGAACACGAAAAGCTGCTGGCCGAGTATCAAGAGATCCTCAACCAGATCGGCGAACTGATCCGCATCCTCAGCAGCGCCACGCGCCTGATGGAAGTGATCCGCGAAGAGCTGGAAGTGATCCGCGCCGAATACGGCGACGTGCGCCGCACCGAGATTCTCGATGCCCGTCTCGACCTGACCCTGGGTGACATGATCCCGGAAGAAGAGCGCGTCGTGACCATTTCCCACGGTGGCTACGCCAAGACCCAGCCATTGGCTGCGTACCAGGCTCAGCGTCGTGGCGGTAAAGGCAAATCGGCTACCGGCGTGAAGGATGAGGACTACATCGCTCACCTGCTGGTCGCCAACAGCCACACCACGCTGTTGCTGTTCTCCAGCAAAGGCAAAGTGTACTGGCTGAAAACCTACGAAATCCCGGAAGCCTCCCGCGCTGCCCGTGGTCGTCCGCTGGTTAACCTGCTGCCGCTGGACAGTGATGAATACATCACCACCATGTTGCCGGTCGACGAGTACACCGAAGGTCACTTCATCTTCATGGCCACTGCCAAAGGCACCGTGAAGAAGACCCCGCTGGAATCCTTCAGCCGTCAACGCAGCGTCGGCCTGATCGCGCTGGAGCTGGACGAAGGTGACGTGCTGATTTCTGCTTCCATTACTGATGGCAGCCGCGAAGTCATGCTGTTCTCCGACGGCGGCAAGGTGACTCGCTTCAAGGAAACCGACGTTCGCGCCATGGGCCGTACTGCTCGCGGTGTTCGCGGCATGCGTCTGCCGGAAGGCCAGAAGCTGATTTCCATGCTGATCCCGGAAGAAGGCAGTCAGATCCTGACCGCTTCGGCCCGTGGTTACGGCAAGCGCACGGCGATCACCGAGTTCCCAGAGTACAAACGTGGCGGTCAGGGCGTTATCGCCATGGTCAGCAACGACCGTAACGGCCGTCTGGTCGGTGCAGTCCAGGTGCTCGACGGCGAGGAAATCATGCTGATTTCCGACCAGGGCACACTGGTTCGTACTCGTGTCGACGAAGTCTCCAGTCTGGGTCGTAACACCCAGGGCGTGACCCTCATCAAACTGGCCAGCGATGAAACGCTGGTAGGTCTGGAGCGGGTTCAGGAGCCGTCGGAAGTCGAAGGCGAAGAGCTGGAAGGCGAAGGGCTCGACGGTGAAGAAGGTGCAGTGTTCGACGGCGAAGTCGTAATCGACGACGTTGTCGAAGATCAGCAACTCGACGCCGCCGCTGACGAAGAACCGCAGGAATAAGCGGACAGACAGGGGGCGGATGAGAATTCGCCCCCTTGTTGTTTGTCCGTAATGAAATATCGACACCACTGGAGATCCCTTGTGGGAGCGAGCCTGCTCGCGATGCAGGCGCCGCGTTGCGTCTGATGTATCGCGGTGATGCAATCGCGAGCAGGCTCGCTCCCACAGATCCCTGTTTCAACAGGAATCCGGTGTCGGCTGATAATGCGATTTATTGCGTGATACCACCAAATCAGAGCGAGATTGGATGTGAGCAAGAGAGCCTATAACTTCTGTGCCGGTCCTGCGGCACTTCCCGAAGCTGTCCTGCAGCGCGCCCAGGGTGAACTCCTTGATTGGCACGGCAAGGGCCTGTCGGTCATGGAAATGAGCCATCGCAGTGATGAGTTCGTGTCCATCGCCACCAAGGCCGAGCAGGATCTGCGTGATCTGCTGAATATCCCCTCGAACTATAAAGTGCTGTTTCTGCAAGGTGGCGCTAGCCAGCAATTTGCTCAGATTCCTCTGAACCTGTTGCCGGAAAGCGGCACCGCCGACTATATCGACACCGGTATCTGGTCGCAGAAAGCCATCGAAGAAGCTTCGCGCTACGGAAACGTCAACGTTGCCGCTACCGCCAAGCCTTACGACTATTTCGCTATTCCCGGTCAGAACGAATGGAACCTGTCTAAAGACGCGGCCTACGTTCATTACGCGCCGAACGAAACCATCGGCGGCCTGGAATTCAACTGGGTTCCGGAAACCGGTGACGTCCCGCTGGTCGCCGACATGTCTTCCGACATTCTCTCGCGTCCGATCGATGTTTCGCGCTTCGGCATGATCTACGCCGGTGCCCAGAAAAACATCGGCCCGAGCGGCATCGTCGTCAACATCGTGCGCGAAGACCTGCTCGGTCACGCCCGTTCCCTGTGCCCGACCATGCTCAACTACAAGGTCGCGGCCGACAACGGCTCGATGTACAACACCCCGCCAACCCTGGCCTGGTACCTCTCGGGTCTGGTGTTCGAGTGGCTGAAAGAGCAGGGTGGTGTTGAAGCCATCGGCAAGCTCAACGAAGTGAAACAGCGCACGCTGTACGACTTCATCGACGCCAGTGGCTTGTACAGCAACCCGATCAACAAGTCGGATCGCTCGTGGATGAACGTGCCGTTCCGTCTGGCTGACGACCGTCTCGACAAGCCATTCCTGGTCGGTGCCGAAGAGCGTGGCCTGTTGAACCTCAAGGGTCACCGTTCCGTGGGTGGCATGCGTGCCTCCATCTATAACGCCGTCGACATCGTTGCGGTCAACGCACTGATTTCGTACATGGCAGAGTTCGAGAAGGACACGGCTAATGTCTGAGCAAGAACTCAAGGCACTGCGCCTGCGCATTGATGCCCTGGACGAGAAAGTCCTGGAGCTGATCAGTGAGCGCGCACGCTGCGCCCAGGAAGTTGCGCGAGTAAAGATGGCCTCGCTGGCCGAAGGCGAAGTGCCGGTGTTCTATCGTCCTGAGCGTGAAGCTCAGGTGCTCAAGCGCGTGATGGAGCGTAACCAGGGGCCGCTGGGCAACGAAGAGATGGCGCGTTTGTTCCGCGAAATCATGTCCTCGTGCCTGGCCCTCGAGCAGCCGCTGAAAGTGGCGTACCTCGGCCCTGAAGGCACCTTCACCCAAGCGGCGGCCATGAAGCACTTCGGCCACGCCGTGATCAGCAAACCGATGGCAGCGATCGACGAAGTGTTCCGTGAAGTGGCGGCCGGGGCGGTGAACTTTGGCGTGGTCCCGGTGGAAAACTCCACCGAGGGCGCGGTCAACCACACCCTCGACAGCTTCCTCGAACACGACATGGTGATCTGTGGCGAAGTCGAGTTGCGGATTCACCACCACCTGTTGGTCGGTGAAAACACCAAGACCGACAGCATCAGCCGCATCTATTCCCACGCTCAGTCCCTGGCACAGTGCCGCAAGTGGCTGGACGCCCATTACCCGAATGTCGAGCGCGTGGCGGTGTCCAGCAATGCCGAAGCGGCCAAGCGGGTCAAGGGTGAGTGGAACTCGGCGGCGATTGCCGGCGACATGGCCGCAGGCTTGTACGGGCTGACCCGTCTGGCCGAGAAAATCGAGGATCGCCCGGACAACTCCACGCGATTCCTGATGATCGGCAGCCAGGAAGTGCCGCCGACCGGCGACGACAAGACGTCGATCATCGTCTCCATGAGCAACAAGCCCGGCGCTCTTCACGAGTTGCTGGTGCCGTTCCACGACAACGGCATCGACCTGACGCGAATCGAGACGCGTCCGTCGCGCAGCGGTAAATGGACCTACGTGTTCTTCATCGACTTCGTCGGCCACCACCGCGACCCACTGGTCAAAGGTGTGCTGGAAAAGATCAGTCAGGAAGCAGTGGCACTCAAAGTGCTGGGTTCCTACCCGAAAGCAGTTCTCTAAGGGCGGTAGCAAATGAGTGGTGACTTCCTCGCTCTGGCACAGCCGGGCGTGCAACAACTTTCGCCTTATGTTCCGGGCAAACCCGTGGACGAACTGGCGCGCGAGCTGGACATCGATCCGGCGAGCATCGTCAAACTGGCGAGCAACGAAAACCCGTTGGGCGCCAGTCCCAAGGCTCTGGCAGCCATTCACGAATCGCTGGCCGAACTGACCCGCTATCCGGACGGCAACGGTTTTGTGCTCAAGACCCTGCTGGCCGATCAGTGCCGCGTCGAGCTGAATCAGGTGACGTTGGGCAACGGTTCCAACGACATTCTGGAACTGGTCGCCCGTGCCTATCTGGCGCCGGGTCTGAACGCGGTGTTCAGCGAGCACGCGTTTGCGGTCTATCCGATCGTCACCCAAGCCGTCGGCGCTACGGCCAAAGTGATCCCGGCCAAAGATTGGGGTCATGATCTGTCGGCCATGCTGGCCGCGATCGATGCCGATACCCGTGTTGTCTTCATCGCCAACCCGAACAACCCGACCGGAACCTGGTTCGGCGCCGAAGCGTTGGACGAATTCCTGCAGGACGTACCGGAACACGTGCTGGTGGTGCTGGACGAGGCCTACATCGAATACGCCGAAGGCAGCGACTTGCCGGATGGCCTGGACTTCCTGGCGGCTTACCCGAACCTGCTGGTTTCGCGCACGTTCTCCAAGGCCTATGGCCTGGCGGCGTTGCGGGTCGGTTATGGCCTGTCCACGGCGGTGGTGGCGGATGTGCTGAACCGAGTGCGTCAACCGTTCAACGTCAACAGCCTGGCCCTGGCCGCTGCATGCGCTGCGCTGCAAGACGCCGAGTACCTGGCTGAAAGCCGTCGCCTGAACGAATCCGGCATGCAGCAGCTGGAAGCGGGTTTCCGCGAGCTGGGGTTGAGCTGGATTCCGTCGAAGGGTAACTTCATCTGCGTCGATCTGGGTCGTGTTGCGGCGCCGGTCTTCCAGGGTTTGTTGCGCGAAGGCGTGATCGTGCGTCCGGTGGCCAATTACGGCATGCCTAACCACCTGCGCATCACCATCGGTCTGCCGGCGGAAAACAGCCGCTTCCTCGAAGCGCTGACCAAGGTTCTGGCTCGTGGTTGATGTCACTGCACTGCAATCTGCTGAACCTATGATCGGTCGCCTGGTGGTGGTCGGTCTGGGGTTGATCGGCGGTTCGTTTGCCAAGGGTTTGCGTGAAAGCGGCCTGTGTCGCGAAGTGGTCGGGGTCGACCTCGACCCGCAGTCGCGCAAACTGGCGGTTGAATTGGGTGTGGTGGATCGCTGCGAAGAAGACCTGGTCGCTGCATGCCAGGGCGCAGACGTGATTCAACTGGCCGTACCGATCCTCGCCATGGAAAAAATGCTCGGCCAATTGGCCAGCATGAACCTGGGGCAAGCGATTCTGACCGACGTCGGTAGCGCTAAAGGCAATGTGGTGCGGGCGGCAACCGAGGCGTTTGGCGGCATGCCGGCGCGTTTCGTGCCGGGTCACCCGATCGCCGGTTCCGAGCAGAGCGGGGTGGAAGCCTCTAACTCAGAGCTGTTCCGTCGCCATAAAGTGATTCTGACACCGCTGGATCAGACTGATCCGGCAGCCCTGGCAGTGGTCGATCGGTTGTGGCGCGAATTGGGCGCCGATGTCGAGCATATGCAGGTCGAGCGTCATGACGAAGTGTTGGCGGCGACCAGCCACTTGCCGCACTTGTTGGCGTTCGGTTTGGTCGATTCGTTGGCCAAGCGCAATGAAAACCTTGAGATCTTCCGTTACGCTGCCGGCGGTTTCCGCGATTTCACAAGAATTGCGGGTAGCGACCCGGTCATGTGGCACGACATCTTCCTCGCCAACCGCGAAGCTGTCCTGCGCACACTCGATACATTTCGCAGCGACCTCGACGCCTTGCGCGACGCGGTCGATGCAGGGGATGGGCACCAATTGTTGGGCGTGTTCACTCGCGCCCGGGTTGCCCGCGAACATTTCAGTAAAATCCTGGCCCGCCGGGCATATGTGGACGCTATGAATTCCAACGACCTGATTTTCCTGGCACAACCTGGTGGCCGCCTGACTGGGCGGATTCGTGTACCGGGCGACAAATCGATTTCCCACCGTTCGATCATGCTCGGCTCCCTGGCTGAAGGCGTTACCGAAGTGGAAGGTTTCCTCGAGGGCGAAGACGCCCTGGCAACCTTGCAAGCCTTCCGCGACATGGGCGTCGTGATCGAAGGTCCGCACCACGGTCGCGTGACCATCCACGGCGTCGGCCTGCATGGCTTGAAGCCTGCGCCGGGCCCGATCTATCTGGGCAACTCCGGCACTTCGATGCGTCTGCTGTCTGGCCTGTTGGCTGCGCAGAACTTCGACAGCACCCTGACCGGCGATGCTTCGCTGTCCAAGCGTCCGATGAATCGCGTGGCCAATCCGCTGCGTGAAATGGGCGCTGTGATCGAGACCGCTGCTGAAGGTCGTCCGCCGATGATCATTCGCGGCGGCAACAAGCTCAAAGGCCTGACATACACCATGCCAATGGCCAGTGCTCAGGTTAAATCCTGCCTGCTGCTGGCGGGTTTGTACGCCGAAGGCAAGACCACCGTCACCGAGCCGGCGCCAACCCGCGACCACACCGAGCGCATGCTGCGTGGCTTCGGCTACCCGGTTTCCGTCAACGGTGCGACCGCTTCGGTCGAGTCCGGCCACAAGCTGACCGCGACCCACATTGAAGTGCCGGGCGACATTTCGTCTTCCGCGTTCTTCCTGGTGGCCGCGTCGATCGCCGAAGGTTCGGAGCTGGTGCTTGAGCACGTCGGCATCAACCCGACCCGTACCGGTGTGATCGATATTCTGCGTCTGATGGGCGCTGATATCACCCTGGAAAACCAGCGTGAAGTTGGCGGTGAGCCGGTTGCGGACCTGCGCGTACGTGCAGCTAAACTCAAAGGTATCGAGATTCCCGAAGCGCTGGTTCCGCTGGCCATCGACGAATTCCCGGTGCTGTTCGTGGCTGCCGCCTGTGCCGAAGGGCGCACCATCCTGCGTGGCGCCGAAGAGCTGCGGGTTAAAGAGTCGGACCGGATTCAGGTCATGGCGGATGGCTTGCTGGCGCTGGGCGTCAAATGCGAACCGACTCCGGACGGCATCATCATCGACGGCGGCCAGATCGGCGGCGGCGAAGTGCACGGTCACGGCGATCACCGGATTGCCATGGCCTTCAGCGTGGCTTCGCTGCGCGCCACTGCGCCGATCCGCATCCATGATTGCGCCAACGTCGCGACGTCGTTCCCGAACTTCCTTGCGCTGTGCGCGCAGGTCGGCATCCGTGTTGCACAAGAGGCTCAGTCGTGATTATCAAGCCACCGGTCATCACCATCGACGGGCCTAGCGGTTCGGGCAAAGGCACTATTGCCGGGATTCTGGCCAAGCGCCTGGGCTGGTGCCTGCTGGATTCCGGTGCGCTGTACCGTCTGCTGGCATTCGCCGCGCGTAACCATGGCGTCGATCTGACCAATGAAGAGTCGCTGAAGCTGCTGGCCGCTCATCTGGACGTGCAATTCGTCGGCGCGACCGAAGGTCATCCGCAGCGGATCATTCTTGAAGGTGACGATGTCACTGATGATCTGCGCAACGAACAAGTTGGCGCCTGGGCATCGCAAGTGGCTGCTTTGCCGGCGGTGCGCGACGCGCTGCTCCAGCGCCAGCGGGCGTTTCAGGAGGCTCCGGGTCTGGTGGCCGATGGTCGCGACATGGGCACGGTGGTTTTTCCCGATGCACCGCTGAAGATATTCCTCACTGCCAGTGCCGAGGAGCGTGCGCGCCGTCGATACTTGCAGTTGAAGGGCAAAGTCGATGGTGTTAGTCTGTCGAGTCTGCTAGATGAGATACGTGTCCGCGATGAGCGTGACACCCAGCGAGCGGTAGCCCCGCTCAAGCCGGCGGCTGACGCCATACAGCTGGATTCCACGGAATTATCCATCGATCAGGTGCTGGAACGCATCATGAGCGAGATCGCCATTCGCGATATCGCCGGGTGACCAAGAAACTCCGTAGGGGACCAGTCATAGTCTTGCGGTGTTTCTTCTAATGAACATAACCCACGTCGTCTGGGACGTGGAGATGGGCGTATCCTTCGCCCTTATTCAACAGGAATTAAAATGAGCGAAAGCTTTGCGGAACTCTTTGAAGAAAGCCTAAAAACCCTGAACCTTCAGGCAGGCTCCATCATCACCGGTGTTATCGTTGATATCGATTACCAAGCTCGCTGGGTAACCGTTCACGCTGGCCTGAAGTCTGAAGCACTCATCCCGCTTGAGCAGTTCTACAACGATGCTGGCGAACTGACTATCAACGTCGGTGACGAAGTTCACGTTGCTCTGGACTCGGTTGAAGACGGCTTTGGTGAAACCAAGCTGTCCCGTGAAAAAGCCAAGCGCGCTGAATGCTGGATTGTTCTGGAAGCAGCCTTCGCAGCCGAAGAAGTGGTCAAGGGCGTTATCAACGGTAAGGTTAAAGGCGGCTTCACTGTCGACGTTAACGGCATCCGTGCGTTCCTGCCAGGTTCTCTGGTTGACGTCCGTCCTGTGCGCGACACCACGCACCTGGAAGGCAAAGAGCTGGAATTCAAGGTCATCAAGCTTGACCAGAAACGCAACAACGTTGTCGTTTCCCGTCGTAGCGTCCTCGAAGCCGAGAACTCCGCTGAGCGTGAAGCTCTGCTGGAATCCCTGCAGGAAGGCCAACAAGTCAAAGGTATCGTCAAAAACCTCACCGATTACGGCGCATTCGTCGATCTGGGTGGCGTCGATGGCCTGCTGCACATTACCGACATGGCTTGGAAGCGTATCAAGCATCCTTCCGAAATCGTCAACGTTGGCGACGAGATCGATGTCAAGGTTCTGAAGTACGATCGCGAACGCAATCGTGTTTCCCTGGGCCTCAAGCAACTGGGCGAAGATCCATGGGTTGCTATCAAAGCCCGTTACCCAGAAAGCACTCGCGTTACCGCTCGTGTAACCAACCTGACCGACTACGGCTGCTTCGCTGAGCTGGAAGAAGGCGTTGAAGGCCTGGTACACGTTTCCGAAATGGACTGGACCAACAAGAACATCCACCCTTCGAAAGTCGTACAAGTCGGCGACGAAGTGGAAGTTATGGTTCTGGACATCGACGAAGAGCGTCGTCGTATCTCCCTCGGCATCAAACAGTGCAAATCTAACCCATGGGAAGATTTCTCTGGCCAGTTCAACAAGGGCGATAAAATCTCCGGCACCATCAAGTCGATCACCGATTTCGGTATCTTCATTGGTCTGGACGGCGGCATCGACGGTCTGGTTCACCTGTCCGACATCTCCTGGAACGAAGTGGGCGAAGAAGCCGTTCGCCGCTTCAAGAAGGGCGACGAGCTGGACACCGTTATCCTGTCGGTTGACCCAGAGCGCGAGCGCATCTCCCTGGGTATCAAGCAACTGGAAAGCGATCCGTTCTCCGAGTACGTTCAAGAGAACGACAAAGGCGCAATCGTTAAAGGCATCGTGAAAGAAGTTGACGCTAAAGGCGCCATCATCACTCTGGCCGACGATATCGAAGCGACTCTGAAAGCCTCCGAAATCAGCCGTGACCGCGTTGAAGACGCGCGCAACGTTCTGAAAGAAGGCCAGGAAGTAGAAGCCAAGATCATCAGCGTTGACCGCAAGAGCCGTGTAATCCAGCTCTCCATCAAGTCGAAAGACGATGCTGAAGAGAAAGAAGCAATCCAAAGCTTGAAAGACAAGCCTTCGGATAGCATCGCTGCTGGTCCTACCACTCTGGGCGACCTGTTGCGTGCACAAATGGAAAAACAGAACTAAGTTCTGTCAGACCATAGAAAAAGGGCGACTTCGGTCGCCCTTTTTTGTGCCTGAAATTTGGTGATTCTGATAGTTTCGCGGCGCTGCGATTGTTTGCCGTGAAACCAATTGTCCCGGCAAGTTGTCTCTTTCTTTAATCGGATCAATCGTTTATTTACAGCTAGTCTTTAGCTTGAAGCGAACGACCGTCGGGCGACGTGTCCGACATAAGGAAGCGAATGAACAAGCTCATTGTCGTGATAGCAGTACTGGCGCTGACGGGCTGTGGCACAAATGCCAAGACTCACGCGGTGCGGGGAGTCAGTGGCATCGAGATCGATTGTTCCGGGCTGGGCTCGGGGTGGGAGAAGTGTCGCAAGCGAGCGAACAAGGAGTGCAAGGCGGCGGGCTACAAAGTTGTAGCCAGGTCCGATGATGCCAAAGACGAGGATGAGTACCCCTTTGGCTTTAATCCCGCGGGCTATCTGACGCGCACCATGCTGGTTATCTGCAGATGAATCTGGAAGTGCATGATCAGCGTTCCAGTGATCGTAAATCGGACATCCCTTTGTGGGTAAAGATATGTCAAAACTCGGGCTGTTCAAATTCCTCCGGGCATGCTAAAACCTTTGAAGCGCTTTTCCTAGCTGCTTGAAAAAGAAGGGAAAAATATGACGAAGTCGGAGTTGATCGAACGAATTGTCACCCATCAAGGGCTGCTCTCATCCAAGGATGTGGAGCTGGCCATCAAGACCATGCTCGAACAAATGTCCCAATGTCTGGCCACCGGTGATCGCATCGAAATCCGTGGGTTTGGCAGCTTCTCCTTGCACTACCGCGCACCGCGCGTAGGTCGCAATCCAAAAACCGGTCAGTCCGTCAGTCTCGACGGCAAGTTCGTGCCGCATTTCAAGCCTGGCAAAGAATTGCGCGACCGTGTGAACGAGGACGAGGAGGAAGGGCTTTGACGGCCTCTGTTATTCAAGGAATCGCTCATGCGTAACCTCAAGCGCGTACTGCTCGCCGTAATCGTCCTGTTGCTGGCTTTGGCGATCCTGGCGTTCGTTCTCGAGAATCAGCAATCGGTTTCCCTGCTTTTCCTGGGTTGGGCGGGGCCGCAACTACCGGTATCGCTGGTCACGGTTGTTGCGCTGCTGATTGGGATGGTGATCGGGCCGATTCTTGGCTGGTTTCTGGGACGTACGTCCAGAGCTTCGCGTAAGCGCCTTGTCTGATTGTGACAAAGGCGTGGCGCACGTCGAATTTGCACCTATGCTCGACCCTATCCATTAGTGGAATCTTTATGAAGCTGTAATATGCTGCGCTTGTTGAAGTGGTGGCGTATTGCCGATTCGGTTCACACTGACTCCCTGTCAGTAACTCCAAAGGTATGGTTTCGCGTGAAAATTCTAGTAACCGGCGGCGCGGGATTTATCGGTTCGGCAGTCATTCGACATATCATCTCCAGCACTACCGACTCTGTCGTTAACGTTGATAAGCTTACTTACGCCGGTAACCTTGAGTCATTGGCCGAGGTTAGCCAGAACTCGCGTTACGTGTTCGAGCGCATCGACATCTGCGATCGTGATCAAGTTGACCGTGTTCTGCGTGAACACCAACCGGATGCGATCATGCACCTGGCCGCAGAGTCCCACGTTGACCGCTCGATCTCTGGCCCGTCTGAATTCATCCAGACCAACATCATCGGCACTTACACCCTGTTGGAAGCTGCACGCCACTATTGGGCTGCGCTGGATGGTGCGCGTAAAGCCAACTTTCGATTTCACCATATTTCGACTGACGAAGTTTACGGAGACCTTGAAGGTCCGGAAGACCTCTTCACCGAAACCACGCCGTATCAGCCGAGCTCGCCTTACTCCGCTAGCAAAGCCAGTTCCGATCACCTGGTTCGTGCCTGGAGCCGAACTTACGGCTTGCCGACCCTGGTCACCAATTGCTCCAACAACTACGGACCATGCCATTTCCCTGAGAAGTTGATCCCGCTGATCATTCTCAATGCACTGGAAGGCAAGCCGCTGCCGGTCTACGGCAAAGGCAACCAGATCCGCGACTGGCTCTATGTCGAAGACCACGCCCGCGCACTGTACAAAGTCGTAACCGAAGGCGTTATCGGCGAGACGTACAACATCGGTGGTCATAACGAGAAGCAAAACATCGAAGTGGTGCATACCCTGTGCGCACTGCTCGACGAGCTGCGTCCGGATTCTGCTCATCGTCCCCATGCCAGCCTGATCACCTACGTTCAGGATCGTCCCGGCCATGATCTGCGCTACGCGATCGACGCCAGCAAAATTCAGCGTGAACTGGGTTGGAAGCCGGAAGAAACCTTTGAAACCGGCATCCGCAAAACGGTCGAGTGGTACCTCAACAACACTGAATGGGTCGCTCACGTAAAGAGCGGTAGCTACCAGCAGTGGATCGACCAGAACTACGCAGATCGTTCGAGCAACGCATGAAAATCCTCCTGCTCGGAAAAAACGGCCAGGTAGGCTGGGAGCTGCAGCGCTCCCTCGCGCCGCTGGGTGAGTTAATCGCCCTGGACCGTCATGCTGTTGATGGCTTGTGCGGAGATCTGTCCGATCTCGATGCCTTGCGCGCAACGATCCGTCAGGTCAAGCCCGACGTCATCGTCAACGCTGCGGCCTACACTGCCGTCGATAAAGCCGAGTCCGAGACCGAGTTGGCCGACCGTGTGAACGGTCAGGCAAGCCAGGTCATGGCCGAAGAGGCCGCGACTCTGGGGGCCTGGCTGATTCACTACTCGACTGACTACGTCTTCAGCGGCCAGGGTTCTGCGCCGTGGCAAGAGTCAGATGCAGTCGCGCCGGTGAATCACTACGGCGCCAGTAAACTGGCCGGTGAACAAGCAATTACCGCATCGGGATGCAAACACCTGATCTTCCGCACTAGCTGGGTCTGTGGCGCTCGCGGCAACAACTTCGCCAAGACCATGTTGCGTCTGGCCAAGGATCGCGAAACCTTGAGCGTCATCGCCGACCAGATCGGAGCCCCGACCGGGGCAGACCTGATTGCCGACGTGACTGCGTTGGCCATTCAGCAAGTTCTGCGCCGTCCCGAGTTGTCGGGCTTGTATCACTTGGCGGCCAGTGGCGAAGTGTCGTGGCACGGCTATGCTAGCCATGTGATCGGTTTCGCCCAAGACAACGGCGAGCAGCTCGCCGTAACGGCGATCAATCCGATTGAAACAACGGCTTATCCAACACCTGCGCGCCGCCCTCTGAATTCGCGTTTGAATACTCAGAAGCTGCGTGACAATTTTTCTCTGCACTTGCCGGATTGGCAAAGTGGTGTAACCCGAATGCTTAGGGAGATTCTGAATAAATGACCACGGCAAATCGTAAAGGCATCATCCTCGCTGGTGGTTCGGGTACACGCCTGCATCCGTTGACCCTCGGTGTGTCCAAACAGATGCTGCCGATCTACGACAAGCCGATGATCTTTTATCCGCTGTCGGTGCTGATGCTCGCGGGCATGCGAGAAATCCTGATCATCTCCACCCCGGACGATTTGCCTAGTTTTCGGAAATTGCTGGGTGATGGAAGCCTGTATGGCATCAAGCTTACCTACGCCGAACAACCTAGCCCGGATGGTTTGGCGCAAGCCTTCATCATTGGTGAAGAGTTTATCGGCAAAGACCCTTGCTGTCTGATCTTGGGTGACAACATCTTCTACGGACAGAGCTTCTCGGAAAACCTGCGTTCCGCGAGCAATCAAGAGGAAGGCGCGACTGTATTCGGCTATCACGTATCTGATCCTGAGCGTTTCGGTGTGGTGGAATTCGACGCTACCGGTCGGGCGCTGAGCATCGAAGAGAAACCGCAGAAGCCAAAATCCAACTATGTGGTGACGGGCCTGTATTTCTACGACAACAAGGTCATAGAGATCGCCAAAAGCATCAAGCCGTCCGCACGCGGCGAGCTGGAAATCACCGATGTCAACCGTGCCTATCTTGAAGGGAATGAGCTAAACGTCGAAATCCTTGGTCGCGGTTTCGCATGGTTGGACACGGGTACTCACGAGTCGCTGCTTGAGGCTAGCCACTTTGTACACACCATCGAGAAGCGCCAGGGGTTTAAAGTTGCTTGCCTGGAAGAGATTGCTTACAACAGCGGGTGGATATCTGCAGCCGAGCTGTCAGCTCAGGCGGAGCGACTTGGAAAGACGGGTTATGGGCAATACTTGAAAAAACTTCTGGATGCGCCTATCCGCTGAGATTTGATCGATGCTGGTGGTTGATGTTATTTTGATGGCCACCAGTTGAAACACTTGTTTGTTTTCAAACGTTTTTTTGCCTCCAGCCTTCCGCATCAGTTATTAATTCCCGACACTAGCTGTAGAATGGCCGGCAGAATTATCTGATCCTGCTCCGCATTGCATTTCAACCTCCAATGATCCGCTTTTTCTTTCCAAAGGAGACAGCATTGTCTAGATTGCCTCCAATACACAGTGTTGCAGGTAGAGGCATCCGATCAATGCTGGAGCAAGGTAATTAGAGCGATACCAGGCATGAAGCTCGCGGGTTTGGATCGAAGCTGAGCTGTCATCCTGGGGGCAGGTTCAACAAGAATTTGCATCGATTACGATGCAGGAATGACCGGAAATATAACTGAGCCCCACTTTCTGGACGTATCTGCCAGAAGGGGGGATTAAGGATTTAGAGCATGGAACTGATTCCCGTAATTTTGTCTGGTGGAGTGGGCAGCCGGTTGTGGCCTGTTTCTCGTGAAGCCCATCCAAAGCCGTTCATGGAGCTGCCAGATGGCCAGAATCTGATCCAGAAAACCTTCCTCCGTGCCTCGCGTCTGGAAGGTGTTGTGGAAGTTCTGACGGTAACCAATCGCGAACTCCTGTTCAAGACCGAAGACGAGTACGGCGCAGTCAATACAGCCAAGCATGCTCAAGGTTTCATCCTGGAACCTTTTGGTCGTAACACCGCTGCTGCCGTCGCCGCTGCTGCACTTCAGCTGGAAACGACCCATGGTCCTGATGCCCAGATGCTGGTGCTGGCGGCTGACCATCTGATACAAGACGAAAAAGCCTTTGCTGCGGCCGTGGCCAGCGCCATGGCGCTGGCAGCCGAAGGTTGGTTGGTTACCTTCGGGATCCAGCCGACGTACCCTGAAACAGGGTTTGGCTACATCGAAGCGCAAAAAGATGCACCGCTGCAGGGCGGCCTGAAAGTGGCGCGCTTTGTCGAGAAGCCTAATCTTGAAACCGCTCAAAATTATGTCGCCGCAGGCAACTACTACTGGAACTCCGGGATGTTCTGCTTCCGGGTGGGCACTGTCCTCGAAGAGCTTCGTCAACATGCTCCGGACGTAGTGGAAGCGGTCAGCAGAACGATTGAAGCATCGCGCCTTACTTCATCCGCCAAGTACCGTTGCCTGGCGCTTGATGCTGATGCGTTCGCCGAGGTTCCGGATATCTCCATCGACTACGCGTTGATGGAGCGTTCCTCTAAAGTTGCGACCGTTCCCTGCGACATCGGCTGGAGTGACATCGGTTCCTGGAACGCTGTCAGTGAGCTGACCGCGCCTGACGAGAACGGTAACCGCTTTGAAGGCGAAGTGCTCTCTCATAACTCGCGCAATAACTACGTCAACAGCGAAGGTCGGCTTACCGCACTGGTCGGTGTCGAAGACTTGCTGGTGATCGACACCCCGGATGCGGTGATGATTGCCCACAAGGACCACGCTCAAGACGTAAAACATATCGTCAATCAGCTCAAGGCCTGCAGTCATACAGTTCATTTACTCCACCGTACCGTGCACCGCCCTTGGGGCACCTATACCACGCTGGAAAATGGCGAGCGCTTCAAGATCAAGCGCATTGTGGTCAAGCCGAAGGCTTCGTTGTCCTTGCAGATGCATCACCACAGAAGCGAGCACTGGATCGTTGTCAGCGGGATGGCAATGGTGGTTAACGACCAGCAAGAGCTGATGTTGAACACCAACGAGTCCACCTTTATTCGTGCTGGTCATCAGCACCGTTTGATGAACCCGGGTGTAATCGATCTGGTAATGATTGAAGTGCAAAGTGGCGACTATCTTGGCGAGGACGATATCGTTCGTTTCGACGATATTTACGGTCGCGTCGACAAGTAACAACACTGAACCCGAAGCGAGCCCCGCACCTTGCGGGGTCAGCGCGCCAGCGGCATCAGGCCCTGGCGGTCCATTCTTGCCGTTGCCGCCTCAGGGCGGCATCGGACATTTCAGTTAGTGAGTAGAATGTTTCCTCCTATCGTGACGCAATGCTTCAAAGCCTATGACATTCGTGGTCAGGTTCCCGCTCAACTCAACGAAGACATCGCCTACCGCATAGGTCGCGCGCTCGTCGCCGAGTTACAGGGGAAAACCTTCGTGGTCGGCCAGGACATGAGGCTCGAAAGCCCACCTCTGGCGGCAGCGCTGATGCGCGGCATTACCGAGGCGGGTGCCGATGTGATCGACATCGGGCTGTGCGGCACCGAGGAAGTCTACTTCGCCACCAGTCACTACAAGGTTGATGGCGGCGTGATGATCACTGCCAGCCACAACCCAAAAGGCTATAACGGCATGAAGCTGGTCAAGGCAGAGTCTCGCCCTATCAGCGGCGACACTGGTCTCGACGCCATCCGCCAGCGGGTCGATCAGGGTGACCTGGGTACCGTCGCAGCAGAAAAAGGCACGGTTCGCCAAGCGTTCGACAAAACTGCCTACATCGACCATTTGCTCACTTACGTCGATGTCAGTGCCTTGAAACCCCTCAAGATTCTCGCAGACCCGGGCAATGGCGCTGCTGGCCCTGTGCTGCAGGCACTGGCTGCACGACTGCCTTTGCAATGGGTGTTCATCAATGAGGTGCCTGATGGCCACTTCCCGAACGGTGTACCCAATCCACTGCTGCCAGAGAACCGCGAGCTGACTCGTCAGGCGCTGCTGGCCAACCAGTGCGACATGGGCCTGGCCTGGGACGGTGATTTCGATCGCTGCTTCTTCTTCGATGCCGATGGTCGGTTCATCGAGGGCTATTACCTCGTTGGCCTGCTGGCCGAGATGCTGCTTAAGCAACACCCTGGCAGCAAGATCATCCACGACCCGCGCCTGACCTGGAACACGATCGAGCAGGTGGAGCAGGCGGGCGGTATCGCCGTTCAGAGCAAGACCGGGCACGCGTTCATCAAGGAGCGTATGCGCGAGGAAGATGCGGTGTATGGCGGAGAGATGAGCGCTCACCACTACTTCCGGGACTTTGCGTATTGCGACAGTGGGATGATTCCGTGGTTGTTGGTGGCGGCGTTGGTTTCGAGCACTGGAAAACCGCTGTCCGAGCAAGTTGATGAGCGTATTGCTGCGTTCCCCTGCACCGGTGAGATCAACTACAAAGTGGCTGATGTCGCCAAAACGATTGAACATGTCTTGGCTCATTTTCGACCTCAGTCACCCGCACTGGACATGACCGACGGTATCAGCGTTGCATTCGACGAATGGCGGTTCAACTTGCGCGGTTCCAATACCGAACCTTTGTTGCGACTGAACGTTGAAGCTAAAGGCGATAGTGAATTGATGTTTGCGCGCCTGAAAGAGATTGAAACACTGATAGGTGCTGTTCAATGATCAGTCCGGCATTGAAGGCCCTGTGGAACTATCGAGGCTTTATCCTGGGTAGTGTGAAGCGGGAGTTTCAATCTAAATACACCAACTCGATGTTGGGGGTTGGCTGGGCGGTCATTCAACCGCTGACAATGATTTTTGTGTATACGGTGATTTTTTCTCAGCTCATGCGTGCAAGACTACCTGGGGTGGAAGGTACCTTTGGCTACAGCATCTATTTGTGTGTAGGTGTCATTGCCTGGGGGTACTTTGCCGAGATCGTTGGTAGAGCCCAAAGCATCTTTATTGATAATGCTAACCTGATCAAGAAGCTAAGCTTTCCACGTCTGTGTCTACCGGTAACGCTGATGCTGAATGCTTCGGTCAATTTCGGGATAATTTTCTCGTTATTCATAATTTTTTTGTTGGTCACCGGGAATTTTCCGGGTTGGGTATTCTTTACGATTATCCCAATTCTATTGGTCCAGGTATTGTTTGCCATAGGCTTGGGCGTCACGCTCGGTGTGTTGAACGTATTCTTCCGAGACGTAGGCCAACTTGTTGGTGTCGCGCTGCAGTTTTGGTTCTGGTTTACGCCAATTGTGTATCCGCTCAATATTCTCCCTGCCTGGTTACAGGCGCTAATGAAGCTCAATCCGATGGCAACAGTGATTGGCTCATATCAAGGCGTTATGGTGAACGGGCATATGCCTGATTGGGTTGCACTTCTTCCTGTTGCGTTGCTCAGTTTGTTTATGTGTTTCCTGGGGCTTCGTTTGTTTAAAAAGCATTCAGGCGAATTGGTGGATGAACTCTGATGGGGACGATTAACGTAACGGGCCTGGGCAAGGCTTATAAGCAGTATCCGAGTCGTGCGTCCCGGCTGGCCGAGTGGGTGATTCCGTGGAGCAAACCACGCCACAAGTTGAAGTGGGTCCTCGAAGACCTGAACTTCCAGGTGCGTCCAGGTGAAGCGGTAGGGATTATTGGCGTCAACGGCGCAGGCAAAAGTACCTTGTTGAAAATGATCACCGGTACTACTCAGCCCACCGTCGGGAGCGTAGAGATAAGTGGTCAGGTAGCCGCGCTACTTGAACTGGGTATCGGATTTCATCCCGAATTCACCGGTCGTCAGAACGCCGTAATGGCCGGGCAGTTGTTGGGTTTGAGTGTGGGTGAAGTCCTTGAGTTGATGCCAGAGATCGAGGCGTTTGCCGAGATCGGCGACTACATCGACCAGCCGGTTCGACTCTACTCCAGCGGGATGCAGATGCGACTGGCATTCAGTGTTGCAACTGCTCGTCGCCCCGACGTCCTGATCGTCGACGAGGCGTTGTCGGTGGGTGATGCCTATTTCCAGCACAAGAGTTTTGAAAGGATTCGTGAGTACCGCAAGGCTGGTACTACGTTACTTATCGTTTCTCATGACAAAGCAGCGATTCAGTCGGTTTGTGATCGTGCAATTTTGTTGGTAAGCGGGAAGCTGGCAATGGAAGGAAGGCCAGAAGAGGTAATGGATTATTACAATGCGATGCTCGCAGAGAAAGAAAACGCTGCTACAGTTCGTCAAGAAACCTCGGCAGACGGTCGTATAAAGACAGTTTCTGGTACCGGGGAAGCTACTGTTGTTGAAATAAATATTCTGAATGCCAGTGGTGACCCTGTTGAGGTTATTGATGTGGGGGCACCTGTAACCTTGAGTGTCAGGGTTCGTGTTTCTGCTGCCATCCCTCGCTTGGTTTTTGGGTATATGATCAAGGATAGATTGGGGCAAACAGTGTTTGGTACCAATACTCATCATTTGCAGCGAGCGGAGTTGGATTTGGTTGAAGGTGATGAGTTGGTTTATAACTTCGGTTGCGAGATGAATATCGGGCCGGGCAGTTACTCTATTGCTACAGCACTCGTCAGCGACGATACTCACCTCAGTAATAATTATGAGTGGCAAGATTTGGCTTTGGTTTTTAGTGTTGTTAATCGAAGTAAAAGCTATTTTGCTGGTGCATGTTGGATGCCGCTTGATTTGGAAATCTTACGCTGATGTCATTTGTATCTTACGCCCAGAACTTTGAAGATGTAATGCTTTGGCGAGCTCTAAAGCATTTGAATAAAGGGTTTTATATAGATATCGGAGCCCAGGACCCGGTCAACGACTCGGTCAGTCTCGCATTCTATGAACATCAATGGCGCGGTGTGCACGTCGAGCCAACCGAGCAGTACTCCTCAAAGTTAAGGCTTGCCCGGCCTGATGAAGTGATCGAACAGGTTGCTATCGGTGCAGGTGCAGAAACGCTTGAGTTTTACGAGTTCTCGGATACCGGTCTCTCGACCTCCGACGACGTTATTGCAAAAAAGCACCTGGATTCTGGCTATAAGGCCGTGCGTCGTGTAGTACCGGTGATGTCGCTGGACACTTTGTTGGAAAAGTATCGTGACCGTGACGTGAACTGGATGAAGATTGATGTTGAAGGGCTCGAAAAAAATGTAATAGAAAGCTGGGTAAAATCGTCCATTCGCCCTTGGATTTTAGTTATCGAAAGCACTTTGCCGCTCAGTCAAGAGCAAAGCCATGGCGACTGGGAGGGTATGATCCTGGCGAAAGGCTATCGCTTTGTCTACTTTGATGGGCTTAATCGATTTTATGTTCATGAAGCGCATGCCGAGTTAATCGGATCGTTCAACTGTCCCCCCAATGTTTTTGACCGATTCTTGCTTGGAGGCCTAGCTTCTCACTCATTTTACCAGCTTGTTCAAAGCCGTGTAGTTCAGGCTGAAGTTAAGGCTGAAGCGATACGCCAATCCTTAGAGGCCGAGCTAGGTGCAGTCTATGCGAGCCCCTCTTGGCGGCTGACACAGCCACTGCGCTGGCTGATATTTCAAATTCACTTGGCTCGTCAGCTTGGTTTCACAGTTCGCTTGAAAACATTCGTGAAAAAAGCATTGGGTGTGTCACTTCGCAAGGCCTCCCTGTTTCTTTCAGCACGACCAGTTTTACGTGCAAAATTCGTGGGGATACTCAAAACCATCGGCCTCTATGAGGGCGCACGTAAAGTTTTCAATCACTTTTCCAAAAGTACGATCGCCAAACGAGCTAAAGCCCCACTCAGCGAACAGCATCTCACTGGCCGGGGGCGTGACTTGTATCGTCGACTGAAGAACTCTTCCAAGCAACGAAGTGAGGATCAATAATGCGTATTGTTATCGATCTTCAAGGCGCTCAATCGACGGGATCACGCAATCGAGGTATCGGTCGATATGCATTATCTTTGGCTCAGGGGATCGCACGTAACCGCGGTGACCATGAAATCCTGTTGGCCTTGAGTGGTGCTTTTCCCGAAGCTGTAGACAGTGTTCGAGAGGTTTTTCAGGATCTGATCCCTCAGGAAAATATCGCCGTTTGGCATATACCTGAAGCGGTGAGCCATATTGATGCGGGGAATACTTGGCGCCGTCACGCGGCAGAACGGGTTCGTGAGTCTTTTCTTGCATCCCTGAACCCCGATGTAGTTCTGGTCAGCAGCCTTTTCGAGGGTTTCGAAGATGACTCCGTTACCAGTGTTGGCTGCTTTGCCGAAAAGTTGCCAACCGCTGTCGTGTTGTATGACCTGATTCCATACATCAATCGGGATACCTATCTCAAGAACCCGCTGATCGAGAAGTGGTACGACAGTAAAATAAGCTATCTCCAGTCGGCGGGTCTTTTGCTGTCGATTTCTGAATCCTCCCGTCAGGAGGCTATTCAATACCTGGGTGTAGATGCTCGGAATGCGGTCAATATCTCGACGGCAGCTGATGCGCACTTCAAGGTCAGATCCTACAGTGATTCGCAAAAAGCCGACTTGTTGGCTCGTTTCGGGCTGAATCGTGCCTTCGTGATGTACACCGGCGGTATTGACCATCGGAAAAACATCGAAGGACTGATACGTTCCTATGCCCGGTTGCCGGCCAATACCCTGGAACAGCATCAACTGGCAGTCGTCTGTTCGGTAAGGCCTGAAGATCGTGCGCGTTTGGAGGCCCTGGCTAGAGAGCATGGCCTAAACCATGACCAATTCGTCATGACCGGATTTGTCTCGGAAGACGACCTCGTCGCCCTGTACAACCTGTGCCGAGCGTTTATCTTCCCTTCCTGGCACGAGGGCTTCGGGCTTCCCGCGTTGGAGGCAATGTCATGTGGTCGTGCGGTGGTGGCAGCGAATACTTCGAGCCTGCCTGAAGTAGTCAACAACGCTCAAGCGATGTTTGACCCGCTAGACGATGCGTCAATTACAGAAAAACTGCGCGAAGTCTTGATGGACGATTCGTTTCGGACTCAGTTGGAACAGCATGGGCTGAAACAGGCCAAACAGTTCTCTTGGGATAAAACTGCGCAGCGAGCGATTGCAGCTCTGGAGACTTTCCATGAGCAACGTTTGAAAGAAGCTCAAGTGATTGAGTCTCGAAAGGGGCTGCCACGTTTGGCCTATGTCTCACCGTTGCCGCCTGAGCGAAGCGGGATCAGCGATTACAGCGCCGAACTGTTGCCTGAGTTGTTGCAGTATTTCGATATCGATGTGGTCGTTACACAAAGCGATGTCGAACCCGCCTGGATAAAGGAAAAGTGCCCGATTCGTACGGTGGAGTGGTTTGTAGAAAACGCTGCCTCTTATGATCACGTGCTTTACCATTTCGGCAACTCGACTTTCCACGAACATATGTTTGAGTTGGTTGCGTCCATCCCCGGCGTCGTGGTGCTGCACGACTTTTTCCTTTCCGGCATTCTCGCGCACATGGAATTGAATACCAGTGCGCAAGGGATCTGGACCGATGCCCTGTATGAGAGTCACGGTTATGCTGCCGTGATTGATCGTTTCCACTCGAAAGAGTTGGTGGATGCCATATGGAAATATCCAGCTAACCTGCCGGTCCTGAAGTCCGCACAGGGTGTGATTATCCACTCAGAAAACTCACGCAAACTCGCGAAGCAATGGTATGGCGCGGAAGTGGGAAGTGAATGGATCAATATCCCGCTTCTTAGAGTACCTGCAGAATCGTCTATTGAGGCGCGTGGAGAGATTCGCAAGAAATTTGGGCTCAATGCCGAAGATTTTGTGGTGTGCAGTTTTGGCTTGCTGGGACCTAGCAAGTTGAATCACAGGCTCCTGGATGCCTGGTTGAACTCTCCTATGGCTAACGATGCGGCCAGTGTCCTGATTTTTGTTGGGCAAAACGACCCAGGTACTTATGGCGATGAGCTTCAACAGCGTATTGACCAGGCCGGCGTAGCCTCACGAATCCTGATTACTGGCTGGGCTTCATCCGAGACATTCCGGGATTATCTTGGTGTTGCGGATGTCGGGGTACAGCTGCGGGCACATTCCAGAGGCGAAACCTCTGCAGCCGTGCTCGATTGCATGAACTACGGCCTCGCAACAATCGTCAATGCCAATGGAAGCATGGCAGACCTGAAAGATGATGGTGTCGTGAAACTACCGGATGAATTTGCCGATGGTGAACTCATCGCTGCCTTGAGCAATCTTTGGACTGATGTTCAAGGCCGTCAGGCGTTAGGCGCGAGAGCGCAGCGTATCGTTCATTCACGCCACGCTCCGGGACCATGCGCAGCTCAATATAAAGCTGCGATCGAGCATTTCTGCCTGAGTAGCAAAGCTGGTGTTGCTGACTTGATCCAATCTATTGCGTTACTCGAAGCATCCCCCGAGCGGCCAGTCACAGATCAAGACTTCATGGCCGTCGCTGAAGCGATCGATAGATCTCTTCCGGCGGCGCTTGAGAGGCCGCAGTTGATGTTCGATATCACGCCATTCCTTGATGGTCAGATTACTCGTGAGAGTGCGAAATCTTTGATAACCGCTTGGTTGGCTCGCGTTCCAGTTGGCGTACGATTTGAACCGGTCTACGCAAGTCGCGAGGAGCAGGTTTACCGCTACGCACGTGAGTTCACCTTATCGATTCTTGGATGCCCGGCTCATGCATTAATTGATGAGAGGATCTCGTATCGTATGGGCGATCGGCTTGTCATGTTGGAAGCAGGATCGGCACTACGTCAGTCAATGCGGGAAGGATTGCAGGCGCTGACACGCCAAGGTCTCAAGTATCTCTCTGTACAGGGTAATGAAGACGATTCCGATCTGGATAGGATTTTTGCCGGGTTGCTTGGAGAGGGGAATTCAAACGTAAGCGCTCCATGAGCCCCACGTTCAAAGACGCCACCTGATCCCCGATGCTGTGCTCTCGATTCCTTTCCGGAGCCAGCACCTCAACAAGCCTCGTAACTGCGTGAAAACTTTGTACTGGGAACGCAACGGCTTCTGCCTTGGCTAAAGCGCCTGGAGTCCGATAATTACGCTGGTTACGACGCACTGGGTGTCCAGCCTGGAGTCGAGCGTATGGGCTGTTGGGCACAAGCTCGACGCAAATTTGTCGAACCGCAAAAAGTGTAACCCAAAGGCAAGACGGGTATGACTCATCCACATAGGTGACAAATCAGTTCAAGCACATAGGTAACAGTTTTTAACTGGCAAGGGTCGATTCTTAGGATCTGACCATGCCGTGGCGAGAGCTGAAACCTATGGACTTGAAAGTGATGCACATTGCCGACTATTGTAAGCGCTCCATGAACCCCACATTCAAAGCGCTTAGCTGATGCCGGATGCTGTGCTCCCGATTCTCTCAGGAGCCAGCTCGTCATGATGCGACCCGACGCCAAAGTTGAAAAAGTTTATCTCTACCCCACGCCCGTGGACTTCAGAAAGTCCATTGATGGCCTCGCTGCGCTGGTCGAGCTGGACATAAAAGTGGCGGTGTTCGATCCCGTGCTCTTCGTTTTTCTCAACAAGCCCCGTAACCGCGTGAAGATTTTGTACTGGGAGCGCAACGGCTTCTGCCTTTGGCTTAAGCGCTTGGAGTCCGAGCGATTCAAAACATCGCCTGATCTCAGCGATGAAGTGATCGTTCTGACCGTCCAGGAACTGAACTGGCTGCTCGACGGTTTTGACCTGTGGCGCAACCGTCCTCACCAGGTTTTGACTCCACGCTACGTAGCCTGACCCGGTATAATCCGGGCCATGATTTCTCTGCCCGACGATCTTCCTGATGACCCCGTTTTGCTCAAGCAGATGCTGCTTGAGGCACTCAATCGCCAGGAAGAAGTTGCCCAGGCTTATCAGGCTCACATCGTCGACCTGAAAGGACAGATCAAGCTGTTGCGCGACCGCTTGTTCGGGCGTAAGTCCGAGCAGACAGCGCAGCCCAATACGCCGCAACTTGCACTGTTCAATGAGCCTGAAAGCGAGCCGATGCCATTGATCGGCGATGCCGAAGAGGAAGTCGTTTCCCCGGGGCCGCGCCGAGGAAAACGTAAGGCATTGTCGGCTGAGCTGCCGCGTGTCGAGGTCATCCACGAACTGCCCGAGCACGAACTGACCTGTGCCTGCGGTTGCCGCAAGCACGTGATCAGCGAAGAAATCAGCGAACAGCTGGATATCGTGCCGATGCAGATCCGTGTCATCAAACATATCCGCAAGGTTTACGGTTGCCGTGGCTGCGAAACGGCACCGGTCACCGCCGACAAACCGGCTCAACTGATCGAAAAGAGCATGGCCAGCCCAAGCGTTCTGGCCATGTTGCTGACCACCAAGTACGTCGATGGCTTGCCGCTGCATCGTTTCGAGACGGTGTTAAGTCGACACGGTATCGATATACCAAGGCAAACACTGGCGCGCTGGGTGATGCAGTGCAGCGCACACTTTCAGCCACTGCTGAACTTAATGCGCGACCGATTACTGGAAAGCCCGGTGATCCACTGCGATGAAACCCGTGTTCAAGTATTGAAAGAGCCAGGTCGAGACCCTACCAGCCAATCCTGGATGTGGGTACAAGCCAGCGGCCCGCCAGATCGCAAAGTCGTGTTGTTCGAGTACACGTCCAGCCGTGCGCAGGAGGTTCCGTTGCGTCTGCTGGAAAGTTATTGCGGCTATGTTATGACCGATGATTACGCGGGCTATAACGCCTTGGCGTTGCAACCGGGGGTTGAACGGCTGGCCTGCATGGCCCATGCGCGCCGCAAGTTTGTCGAGGCTCAGAAAGTGCAGCCGAAGGGCAAGACGGGACGTGCCGATATCGCCCTAAAAATGATCAACGAGCTGTATGGCATCGAGCGCGAGCTCAAGGACGGCGATGATGAACAGCGTTTAATCGGCCGTCAGCAAAAGAGCGTACCGATCCTGGCTCAGTTGAAAAGCTGGATTGAGAAAACGCAGCCCCAAGTCACGCCACAAAGTGTGCTGGGTAAGGCCATTAATTATCTGGCCAGCAACTGGAGCCGGCTGGAGCGTTATGTAGAAGCCGGTTTTTTACCTATCGACAACAATGCGGCCGAAAGGGCGATAAAACCGTTCGTTATCGGTCGTAAGGCGTGGCTGTTCAGCGACACGCCCAAAGGCGCTACCGCCAGTGCTCAGATCTACAGTCTGGTGGAGACCGCCAAGGTCAACGGCCAAGAGCCTTATACGTGGCTACGCCACGTACTGGAGCAGTTACCACATGCGCAGTCGGTGGCGGACTATGAAGCACTGCTGCCGTGGAACTGTTCGCCAGAGATACGACGTTAAGCCTGACCCTATCGTGGGTGGTTGGATCGTACGCTATCGAGACCTTTCGATATCCTTTGCTGTACCGACAAATCCACCCAACACGTAATAGACTCGGTACGTTTTTTGGGCCTCCAAAGCCCTGTAAAAACGGAAAATCCTACCCCCGGTACAAAAATAGTCCTACCCCCGGTACAGGTCCAAAATGGCTCACATGAGCACAGATAGGGCGTACTTCTCCATTTTCGTGGCATTTATGTGGCATTTGAATGGCATTTAAATACCACAAAAATAGGGCCCATCTTTTGTACCACCTGAAATACCTGGCCTTGGCATATTTGTGCCACTGAAATAACCAAACTTTGGCATTTTTGTGCCACTAAAATAGCCAAACATTGGCATTCTTATGCCAGCAAAATAGTAAGTGAGCTATTTATGTGCCACAGGTAGAGAAATATGGGGCACCGCGTCTGGGACAGGTGGTGACTTTGAATGTGGGGTTCATGGAGCGCTTACGAAGCATTTCGATCTCTTCATGCAGCACTACAACCACGAGCGTTTTCATGAGGCCCTAGGGCAGAGAACGCCGGGGTACTGCTACACTAGTTCGTCACGCCGTTATCCAGAAAAACTACTGAAGTTGAGATACCCAAGTCATATCGAAGCCTACGTGGTGGACTCTTGCGGCGTGGTGAACAGAGGGCGGCTTCGAATTTATGCGGGCTATGTTCTCAAACGTGAAATAGTGGGTTTGGACAACATAAGCGAGGGCGTTTGGGACGTCATTTTGGGACCGGTCGTGTTAGGCCGCTTCGATGAAAAGGACGACACCCAAAGTGAATTCGACCTACAGTTCGTTGCGTTACGCTCGCCGAATTCCCCGCATCAGCAATTTTCGTCCCTGCGCCCACCCTCGACTAGAGGCGACAGCCCGGCCTAAACTAGACGCTTAGAATAAAGCCTGAACGAGAGGCTACTCACGCCAAACCTGCCTCAATCTGATAACGTTGGCGACGAATCGACTGCGGGTAGGCCGGATGTAGTCATTTACGTTTGAAAATGCTGGTACAGGGAGCGTAACTGAAAATGGTGGCTGGACACTCGCAGAAAACTCCAGAAATTAGATTGGTGTTATGGAATTGTATTAATAAAAGAAAGTGCTGGAAATGATTCAGATAAAATTAAAAGCAGGTAAAAAATGATTAATTACCGAAGAAGACTTATATTAAAAAGCGTTGGTGCCATAGTTGTCCTCGGCTCTACATTTGCTGGAGCCAAGTTTCTTATCTCCGACAACAAGACAAAAGAAGTTCGTGATTTTGATAATGATGGATGGTTTGCGACGCCTACAGAATCAAAAAAACTAAAAGAAATAGAGAGTAGAAAATGATATTTAATGCAAGCGAACTAAACGAGTTGCCTAAAGCAGACATTTGCATTGTTGGCACGGGGCCGTCTGGGTTATCAATTGCGTTAAAGTTAGAAAAAACCGGATTGACTGTGCTTTTGATCGAAGCAGGAAACCTGGACCCATCCCCAGAAAGCCAGAGTTTATATTCAGGCGATTCCGTTGGCATACAATATCCTCTTTCTGCAAGCCGGATGAGAGCGCTGGGTGGGTCGTCTAACTGCTGGGGCGGATGGTGCAGGCAGCTAGAAAATATAGAATTTTCAAAAAGAGATTGGCTAGCTAATTCTAGCTGGCCAATATCGCAGGAAGAGCTTGCATCGTATTACAAAGAAGCCGGAGCCTTCCTTAACATTGAAGGCACGAATTTCAATGCTCTGGATTTTGCAAAAAAAACCGGAAAACCCTCTCTGTCCATATGCGAAAAATCTTCCATCATGGAACCAATAGTTTGGCAGATAAGCTCAAACACTAGATTGGGAAAGGATTATTACACGCACCTAAACGAAAGCAAAAAAATAACGCTAGTGTACAACTGCTGTGCAAACAAACTAAATTACGAAAAAGATAAAATAGTATCAGTCAACTGCTTGGCAACTAGCGGGAAAAACTTTAACGCCATTTCCGAATCTTATGTGATAGCCCTGGGTGCATTGGAAAATGCACGACTACTGCTTGACTCGGAACTCGGAGAAAACATCGGAGGTCCGTGGGTAGGAAAGGGCTTCATGGAACACCCTGCTAGAATCAACGGATTTAGAGTCTACGTTCCGAATGAGTATCCGGCTTTCATGGAGGAAGGTGGTGGTAAAATGGCAGACGTCCCAAACGAAAAATTCAAAATAGCATTCGGGTTCAAGCTTTCTGACAAAGCCCAAGTCGAAAACAATATAATGGGGTTGTGGGGTGTGTTTTCTGACCCAATAACAAACCTGCCTGAAGCAGAACTAGCTCAAGCCAAATACTTACTCGATAGTTCAAATAGCGGAACGGTCTCATCGGGAGTAAAGGCATACGATGTTACATGGGCAATCGAACAGGCCCCCACAAAACAATCATGCCTAACTCTTGATAAAATTTCAGATGCATCTGGAATGAGAAAAATAAAACTAGACTGGAAAATTACTGACCTAGATGTAAAGACCGCTAACAAAGCACAACAGCTAATTGCTGGCGACTTTATAGAGCGAGGCATTGGTAGATTTCGCATGGTATCCGATCCATGAAGCACACCTATCGCCAGGTGGGCCCCTCGTTTACCGTGGCATTTCCGGTGAGCAGTTCCACGGCAGCAAGGCTTCGTAGTCTTCCACCGACGAGGCATGCGGCAAGCGCTCAAGTACGTGGCGCAGCCACGTATAGGGCTCTTGGCCGTTGACTTTGGCGGTCTCGACCAAGCTATAGATCTGCGCACTGGCGGTGGCGCCTTTGGGTGTATCGCTGAACAGCCAGGCCTTGCGCCCAATCACAAACGGCTTTATTGCACGCTCCGCCGCGTTGTTGTCGATAGGTAAAAAACCAGCTTCAACGTAACGCTCCAGCCGAAGCCAGTTGCTCGCCAGATAATTAACCGCTTTACCCAGCACGCTTTGCGGTGTCACTTGGGACTGCGTTTTATCCAGCCAGCTTTTCAACTGGGCGAGGATCGGCAAGCTCTTTTCCTGCCGACCGATAAATCGCTGCTCGTCGCTGACGTCTTTCAGCTCACGCTCGATGCCATACAGCTTGTTGATCATCGTCAGCCCGATATCGGCACGCCCGGTCTTGCCCTTGGGCTGCACTTTCTGTGCTTCCACGAACTTGCGACGTACATGAGCCATGCACGCCAGACGTTCCACGCCCGGTTGCAACGCCAGCGCGTTATAGCCTGCGTAATCGTCGGTCATGACATAGCCGCGATAACTTTCCAGCAGACGCAATGGTACGTCCTGCGCTCGGCTGGAGGTGTAGTCGAACAGCACGACTTTGCGATCCGGCGGGCCGCTTGCTTGCACCCACATCCAGGATTGGCTGGTCGGGTCTCGATCCGGCTCTTTGAGTACCTGGACGCGGGTTTCATCGCAGTGGATGACCGGACTTTCCAGCAACCGCTCGCGCATCAGATTCAATAACGGTTGCAGATGTTCGCCGCACTGGATAACCCAGCGGGCCAGAGTTTGGCGGGGGATTTCTATGCCATGTCGGCTTAGCACCGTTTCAAAACGATGCAGCGGCAAGCCATCGACATACTTGGTGGTCAGCAGCATCGCCAACACGCTTGGACTGGCCATGCTCTTTTCGATTAATTGAGCGGGCTTGTCGGCGGTGACCGGCGCTGTTTCACAGCCACGGCAGCCGTAAACCTTGCGGATATGTTTGATCACGCGGATCTGCATCGGCACGATGTCCAGCTGTTCGCTGGTTTCTTCACTGATCACATGCTTGTGGCAACCACAGGCACAGGTCAGTTCGTGTTCGGGCAGTTCGTGGATGACTTCGATACGCGGCAGATCAGCCGACAAGGGTTTGCGCTTACCACGGCGTAGAGTCGGAGCAACGACTTCTTCGTCAGCGTCGCCGACTGAAGGCATCGGCTCGCTTTCGGGCTCGTTGAACAGTGCCAGTTGCGGCGTGTTGGGCTCGACCGTCTGCTCGGATTTGCGCCCGAAGATACGGTCACGCAACAGCTTGATCTGTTCTTTCAGATCAACAATGTGGGTGGCGTAAGCGTCTTTGACTTCCTGCTCGCGCGAGCGTGCTTCGTAACTCTCAAGCAGCATCTGTTTGAGCAGTACGGGATCGTCAGGAAGGTTTTCGGGCAATGGTCGCATGCCCTGGATTATACCCGTCAGGCAACAAACCTTGGAGTCAAAACCTTGTGCGGGCGGTTGCGCCAGAGGTCAAACCCATCCAGTAACCAGTTCAGTTCTTGCACCGTCAGCACGATGGCCTCATCCAGTTCATCGGGTGAAGTTTTGAACCGCTCGGATTCCAGACGCTTGAGCCAAAGGCAGAAGCCGTTGCGCTCCCAATACAACACCTTGACGCGGTTGCGGTGGCGATTCAGAAAAACGAAAAGCACGGGGTCAAACACCGCGACTTTGATATCCAGTTCGACCAGCGCAGCCAGGCCGTCGATGGACTTTCGAAAGTCCACCGGTTTGGGGTAGAGGTACACTTTTTCAACACTGGCATTGGGACGCATCATGGTGATGGGCTCCTGATGGAAATCGGGAGCACAGCATCCGTTGTCAGCTATTCGCTTGGAATGTGGGGTTCGTGGAGCGGATACTTCGCATGACCAAACCGATGACGATTGATAGTCGCGATTTGGATTATGGAAATCACCATATTGGGACTGTAAGAATGGGTGAAAGTATAAACACTGGCGTGGTAGATAAAAACTGCAGGGTCTTCGGCTTGAGCAATTTGTATGCGTCGGGCTCTGGGGTTTTTCCGACATCCGGCGTAACAAACCCAACTCTTTCACTCACAGCCTTATCTTTGAGACTCGCCGATCATCTGATTCAGAAAAGCCGATAGTAATCTTTGTATAGCTCGCAACGATTTCAGTCGCTAGAAATCTTTAGGGGATTAACCGGCAGTCCTGCTTGATAGCGATCAACCTTAGAACTCTGATTGGTCGCTATCATTTATTTGTAACCGCTCCACGAACCCCATATTCAAAGCCGCGATTTGATACTTGATGCCCGATCTTTTTTAGAAGCCAGCGGCCAACGCTTACGTTCAAACTAATCCTAAGAGTTTACAAAAATCTGCTAAGTATGAAATCTGATAAGTTTGGAGAGTTAGGTGAGCGCTTTGGCGAGTATGATTTAATAGTTAGTGTCTGATTGTTTTATTTGTAAGTTTAGATTCTCGAAAGACACATCATAATCAATGTGCTCCCCCTGGTTAGGTGTAGAGCACATTTTTCTTTTGGTAGAAACTAGTCAATTGACCTTAGCGATACTTTATAGTCGACATGAACTATTCCCCATAGATCGCGCCCTATAGATTTGTCCGGGAAGCGAACGTTGAATCGCGTAGCCCCGGGGCAAAAATCGATAACGCTTTCGACAAGGGACTGACCATGATTCGTCGGGTTGTTGTCTAATGTGCCAATTCCTGCTTGTACACCATACTCCCCAGGGCAAAGTGGACTTTTGAATGTAAATTCCATTACTTGAGGAACATGCGGAGGTGCATCCGATGCATATATGTCGGAGTACATTGGGTTGAAATGCAAGATTTGTCGACCTGAACTGTCGGTAATACCCACGTTAAGTACGCTTTTAGGCGGTGGTGGGCTTTTGATCCGATAGAAAACACGAATGGTAACGTGCTCATCAATACCAATTGAGTCGGTGTCGACCCCCTCTGCATTTATGACGCAGATATCATCAATTCTTATTTCGCCGCTACCCGTCCTCATCGCCTCAACACGTTGGGCGAATGCGGAAACTCGAGCGCTATCGAGTATTGTGTCAGCTTTTGAAATGTCGCTTACTGGCTCGCTAGGGGATACTTCAGTATTGCTGTCTTCGCCTAATCCCGCACGAACTAGGCGGCTGAATATTTCACTTTGATAGGCCGTACCAACATCGGACGCCGAACCGTATAGTTGAACTTTCCCCTTGTTTAACCAAAGTCCTTCATTGCAAAGTGAGCGTATAGAGTCCGCGGCATGAGTCACATAGATAAATGATGTGCCGTTGTCTAACATTGTTCGAATTTTGTGCAGGCATTTGTTCTGGAAATATGCATCGCCGACGCTTAATGCCTCATCAACAATTAAAATGTCCGGTTCAACGTAGACTGCACAGGCAAAGCCTAGTCGTACAGCCATACCACTGCTGTAGGTTTTGACTGGATGATCAATTGCTTCTTTTAGTTCGCTAAATTTTACTATGTCGGGTAGTGCTCTTTCTATTTCATCTTTATGCATGCCGTGAAGCATGCAAAACTGACGGATATTTTCACGACCCGGTAGTTCAGGGTTAAATCCCGCTCCAAGCTCAAGCAGTGCGGATACTCGACCATTTACTTGTACGCTACCGCTTGTGGGTGTCAACACACCTGCTAATACCTTGAGAAGCGTGCTTTTGCCACTTCCATTTTCGCCAACAATACCTAGCCGGCCACCTCTTTCAAGCGAGAATGATATGTCATCCAAAGCTCGAGTTTCATGAGCATAGCTTTTTTTGCCTCTTGATAGTATTTCAAGAAGCCTATGGTGAGGTGTAGCGTAAGTGTAATAACGTTTGGAAACGTTTTTAAGTTCGATAATAGGGCTATTTGCTGTATTGTTCATGCTGTTCTCGTTAATCAAATGACATCAGCAAAGCCGGGCTGAAGTTTTCTAAAAATCAACGCCCCTACTATTAACACTACTATAGAAATTACACCCATAGTTCCGAGTGTTACCCATGACACCAAAGAGCTTCCAAAAATAGCATGTCGAGATAGTTCGACAAGATAATAAAATGGGTTGTAGTTCATTATGATGTTTCTAATCCAAAATGCGCCGTGACTTTCTATCAGTGTCGCAGGGTAGAGTATTGGCGTTAGCCAAAACAGGATTGTTACACAGACCGGAATAGCCTGCGACAAGTCGGGGACATAAACGGCCAAGGCTGATACCGCATAAGCGACCCCGATGGTGAACATCAACGCTATAAGCCAGATAAATACATACATGTATGCGGAGCCGGCCAGTGATATGCCAAAATACAGCATTAGACATGCTGTGAGCGCTAGTATAATTGCTTGACTCAGCAATGCAGAAGCTAAAGGTATTAAGGGAAGGATCCAGGACGGGAAGGCTATTTTATTTATTAAATAACTGTACTCACGCAAAATACCCGTACTTCGTACTACTGTTTCTGAAAACAAGATCCATAATGAAAACGGCACAAAATAAAATAATGAGAACGGTATATCACCGTAACGCTCACCCATGCGTCCGGTCATTAGAACGGAAAATACGACTACGTTAATAATGGAGTAGAGAAGTGGTACGCCAATATTCCAAGCCATACCGGCATAGGAGCCTGCATATCGATTTTTTAGATCTCTTTTAGCGAGAGACCACCCCAGCAATAAAGAGGTTTTTATGGTGAAGTTAGAGCTCATGCCGGTAGCCTGCGTAGAATGTTTCTGCTTGTATTAATCGAGGGGAGTTCAATTAATCTATATAGAGGTATGGCTACGAGTATCGCAATAGTTAACCATGCTGTAAATCTTAAAAGAGGAGGTAAACCAGCGAGTGGAATATTGTGAGGTATGAAGATATGTGTCAGATAAATTGAATAAGATACAACCCCGGTGGTTGTGAGTACTTTGGAGTGTATAATTACTCGCTCAAAAGCTATAGCATAAAATATGAATAGTGCAGGGATAAATGCAAAGGTCATATAATTAATGCCCCAGTAAGAATACCACAGGCTGTTTCTTGCGAGGATGGTGATGATCACGCAGTACGTTAATGCTAAGAATAGGGGTTTAGATATGTTCCTGTTCTTGTATAGAAATGCTAGAAGACCTAAGAGGAAGAATGAATACATTAGAAAAAATTTCTGAATGTCATTCTTGTCATTGATGAGGTCCGGCGCAAGTACCAATCCGCAAATGCACAGTACCAACGTTATCAGGGAAGTGTTGTTTGAAAGTCTATTTTGGAATGCTATGTATATACTGCATGCTAAGTAAAATAGCATCTCGTAGGCCAATGTCCACTCCAAGCCCTGAAATATAGTTGGTGTATCTTGCCAATAAGTTGTCATGGTCATATAGGAGATCGAGTAACTAATGGGGGCATTAGCAAACTCTTTTGTCACCACTTCTGCTACGTGGCGATCCCCCAAGAATGCGAGCCCAACTATTCCTGCTGCCAGATATATCGGATAAAGGCGCAAAACACGCCTTACCCAAAATGAACGAACAGTGGTAGGTTGAGATTTATCTTTTGATTGCATTGACCAAGGAATAACATACCCACTAACGCAGAAAAATATAAACACCCCTATAGTTCCTATGTTTATAGAGTTGTTTTGTATGGCGATTAAGTTTCCATTTATAGCAATGCCGAAGTGAGAAAGAAGCACACACAGAACCGCTATTGCTCTTAGCTGGTCTAAAGCTTGTAGTCTATTAGAGGTGGGGATGATCGACATTTGGATTATCTCACTCCGATACAAGCGACTGATACAGCTCTACCGAAGATGCCGCCATTTTTTTCGCAGAAAAATGACTCTCGTACCGTTGTCTTCCATTGCTTCCCAGCACAATGCGCTGTTCCGGTTGTTCTAATAGCTTCACGAGAGCGCTGGTCAGGGAGGGTTCGTCTCCTGGAAGCGCCAATAGGCCAGTTTCGTTGTCGCTTACCACCTCAGGAATGCCGCCAGCGCTGCATCCAATGACAGGTTTTCCGAACATCATTGCTTCTACGTATATTAGCCCGAAAGACTCAAAGCGAGAGGGAGCAACAAAGATATCACACTCCGAATAGTGATTGCGTAGGGTCGTTTCATCAACTTTTCCATGGAAAAAGACATTTTTTCCGCAAAGTGATTTGTGAGCTTCTTCGAACTCCTTTCGGTAAGTAGATCCAGTGCTGTTGGGAATACAATCATCTCCGACAATGTTAAATGTCGCGGCCGGAAATTTTTTCACGATTGAAGGAATTGCGTTTAGCAGAACATCAATGCCTTTACGTTTTTCGAGCCGTCCTACAAACAAGATCGAAACGGCGCTGTTATTTTCACTAACGCTACTTGGTAGCCCTCCTCTCCAATCAGGCATTCCAAGGTGTGAGATGAAAAGGCGTTCTTTTCTAATTTTAATATTATAAGCAAGTTCGATCTCTTCCGAAATCCCCTTGCTTATTGATAGGATTTTCGGGCTGTTTTCTATGAGATACTTTTCTAGGTTGACAATAGGCTCTACAAAATTTTTCATTGTCGCCGCGTTTTCGGTTAAATCAGGGCGAGACGGCAGTGAAAGTTTAAGAGTAGTTTGTAAACTGGTGATCAAGGAGTAGCGACCAGAAATCAAAGTCGCAATGCCTGCGATATTCCAAATTGGAGCTTCAACAATCGATACTTTTTGGTGTGTGGATATCCGATCAATTTCATCCAAGAAGCAAGCAGATTGATCCCAATGCGACTGCGGCACCTCTAAGGCGATTGCCGCAGGCGATAGTGCTCGATGGCTGACAGCAATTCGGTGTACCCAGACGCCTTCCTCAAAATCGACTGTACTATGCGCGTTACTTCGCGCAATTACATGCACTTTATGGCCCATTTTGGCTAGTTCAGACGCCTTATCTTGGGTGAAACGTGCAATACCACCCAGGAGATTCGGAGGGTAGTCTTCGCATAGGAGTACGATAGTTTGCTGAATGCCCTCAGGCTTTAGCGGAACAAATTTCTTAAATGGTGTTGCATGAGTTTCAAGCAGGTTTTTAGTGATCAACTTTGGTGGTAAAAACGAAGCTTCCTTACCAACTTTCATCGCTTGAGCAGCATGTTCTTCGTATTTAATCAGGTCGCTAGTGGTTAGAAGACCATTTTCAATACAGTGCAAAACATCATTTCGATGATTTTGCATAAACCGTTCATTATCTTCGTCAATCTCTATTTGAGAGTGAAACGGTTTACCATGGAGGTTCGAAAAATAAACTTTCGATTTTAATACGGGGTAGCGGTACACAGCCGCCGATTGGGTGCGGATGTGGGAAGGCGCATACTTGTGATGAACGTAAGCATTGGAGAGTTGATTGACAACGTAACCACGGTCAACAAGTCTCAGGCAAACTTCAGTCTCATCCAGGTAGTAAATAAATTCTTCATCGAATCCCCCCACTTCCAGTAAAGCAGTCCTGCGGAAGGATGTGTTTGTACCCTGCAAATAAGGAAACTCATATGCCCAAGGGTAGTTATAGTGTGGCGACGGGCTGGTCATCTGCCACTTGCCATGGCCTAGCCTGTCCGCATTGGCATATTGGTACTGATAGTCATACCCTGTGTGATTGAAAACTTTCCCACCAACTGCGGCGACTTCTGCGCTGTAATATCCTTCTAATATTTGATCTAGCCATTCAGGCTCTGGAAGTGCGTCATCGTCAATGAAGGCCACAACATCACCCGAGGCCATCGCAATGCCAATGTTACGAGACATCGAAAGGTTTGCCTCTGGGCAGCGACCTATTTTTATTTTGCCTTCCCACTTTTTAAGTAGCTCTTCAGTGTCATCGGTGGAAGGGCCATTAACTACGATAACTTCAAAGTTTTGATTATCCAAGTATTCGAAACTTGATAATGTATTTTTTAGCAAGTTGGCGCGATTTAATGTGTTAATTACAATAGATACGCTGCTAGGGGAACTATTATTCATCTTTTTCACTTCTTGACTGCCTTGATTTCCATTTCGAAACACTCGCCGTTTTTTCGGCCTTGTACAACTAACTCAAAATTTATTAACCCTGCCTCTTCAAGGAGTTCTGAAAGCTGCTCCGGTACAAACATGTTGAAGTGGAAGTCTCCATCATAGTCTTGAGCCCCAAAGGTTACTTCTCTGAGCGACGAGTAGGGGTAGGTTCCGCCTGCGTATGCATGTATCATTGAGTTTGCATCAGGAACTACAGCCCTGAAAATACCCCCCGGTTTAATTAGGCTTGCCCAATAAGGTAGTAACTCTCTTCTGAGTTGTTCTTGGGGGAAGTGCTCCAATAGATGGGCGGAAAAGATTTCATCTACTTCATTTTGTTTGAATGGTAGCTCCTCAACCTCGGCGACAATGTCAACACCGGGAAGGGCGCGGCGGTCGACGTTTAAATAGCTATCAATAACGACGTGGCCACATCCGAGGTTTAGCTTTACTACATTATTTCGTGCTTTTTCGAATTTATCTGTAGAGATGATTTCTGTTTTTGCTTTTAGGTGTTCTTTGTTGCCTATTGGGGATGTGGCCCCATAACGCATTTCAAAAATCAATTCGCGTCGCACAAACTCAACGCGCCCCATCAGGTAATTTATGGAGTCCCACAGGCTCTTGATATCGTTGGCTTTATATGCGTCTTCAATCTGGTTTTGTCTGATTTGCAGTTCATCAATCTGACTTATTTTGATTTGCAGGTCATCAATCTGACTTGTTTTAATTTGCAGGTCATCAATCTGACTTACTTTGATTTGCAGTTCATCAATTTGACTTAGTTTGATTTGCAGTTCATTAAGCTCTTGTTTGAGCATTCTAAGCACCACGGGTGCCGATTTGATAAGGTTATCCTGCTCGTTATCCCTTGCTTGGATGGTCTGAGGACTTAGTTTGATTTGCAGTTCATTAAGCTCTTGTTTGAGCATTCTAAGTGCAACGGGTACCGATTTGACAAGGTTTTCCCGGTCGTTATCCCTTGCTTGGACGGCCTGCAAAGCCTCCAGGATCGAAGGTTGGGCTTGGCTTAACTGATTAATGGACTCGATCGAAGGCTGGGCCTGGCTTAACTGATTGAGGGCCTCGCGGGTCTCGGGCGATCTAATAACAGCAATTGCGATCCTCACGGCACGACCGATAATTGGCCATGTAGTCATCCGACGCGCTAAGTTTCTTAGTTGTGTTTTCATAAGATACTGTCACTCATTGTTGATCAGAAAGACCCGTTGGGTTTTTTGATTGCCAGTTCCATGTGTCTTTACACATGTCTTCAATGGATCTACGTGCAACCCACCCTAGTCTCTGTTTGGCGAGAGTGGGGTCGGCCCAGCATTCTGCTACATCGCCTGATCGGCGCGAAGTGATGCTGTAGTTTATTTTGACTCCAGAGGCTTCTTCGAATTTTTCAATTACTTGCAAAACACTCACACCGGATCCCGTGCCTAGGTTTACTGTTATTAACCCGCTGTTTGAGTTGTAGTAATTAAGCGCTGCAACATGACCTTCGGCAAGATCGACGACATGAATGTAGTCCCGGCGGCACGTTCCATCAGGGGTGTTGTAGTCTCCGCCAAATACACTTAATGAACTTCTTCTTCCCACTGCGACCTGAGCGATATACGGCATTAAATTGTTGGGGGTGCCTTTCGGATCCTCTCCAATAAGCCCGCTCGGATGGGCACCGACAGGGTTAAAATATCGAAGGCATGCGATGTTCCAAGTTGGGTCGGAAAATGAAAGATCCTCCAAGATGTTTTCAACGATTAATTTGCTTCTTCCGTATGGACTGGTGGCGCTGCGAGGGTGATTTTCTTTTAGTGGGGATGACTCTGCATTACCGTATACAGTTGCGGATGAAGAAAAAATCAGTGTTTTGACCTTGGCTTTTTGCATGGCGCTTAACAGGCACAACGTGCCTGAAATATTATTGTTGTAGTAGTCAAGAGGCTTCTCTACTGACTCCCCCACAGCTTTTAACCCTGCAAAATGGATAACGGCAGAAAAATTATGCTTCGAAAAAGTTTCTTCCAGGAGGGCGGCGTCGTTTATATTGCCGATAATGAGTTCTGGTTTTGTGTTAGTTATTGATTCTAGACGGTCGAGGATGCAAGGGTTGCTATTCGATAGATTGTCGAGAATAACCGCGGTATATCCGGCGCTCACGAGATTGATATAAGTGTGAGATCCGATGAAGCCCGCGCCTCCTGTTATCAGTACTTTCTTTTTCATGTGATACATTTTTAATGTTTTTTTTCATAAGTGAATTTTAAGTTTCTACCAAGCTTGAACTGGCTTTCGAGGGTGGATCCCCTCGAAGCCATGCGGCAGTGATTTTTTATAATATTAGGTCGGAAATCAGGCTGAGTCGTTCTGAGTTGGCAGGGATGCAGCAAAGGTTAATGAAGCCTTGAGCTGCTGGCGAGATGTCACCATTCAAGCGCTCACTCAATAATTCTTTTGTAAGCAGTTTGAGTACTGGGGTGGCCTCGGATAGTTCATAGATGGAATATCCGAGGTCCACTAATTTCACCCACAGGTCAAGTGGGTTATCTCCGGATTGGCTTAGTCCAAACGGCCAGAACTCAAGAATCATGATTGGGCGCCAACCGTTAATGAATAACGTCGAAGCTCCTCTGAGGATCTTTGCTTCAGAGCCTTGAGTATCTGATTTGACAATGTCAGGAAGCTTGATGTTGTTTCCCTTAAAAATAGTGTCAAGGGTCGTGACAGGTACTGAGTTTACTTCTCGAGAAGAACCGTCTGAAAATAAACGATGGTCCCCGAGGTTGAAGTCTGACTTGTAAAACAAAGCATTCGTTTCTTTGTCAGCCACAGCTGCTCGTACAACCTCAGTAATACTAAATTTGTCTGAAATCGCCAAGTTCATCTCAAGTACCCGCGCGTTTGTCTCGTCGGGTTCGAATGCAAGAATGCTGCCGTTATCGCCTAGAATTTTTGCGGCAATTGTCGAATACCAACCAATGTTTGCTCCGAGATCTAGAACACTATCGCCCGGTTTGCAGAGTCGACTGAATACTTGAGTTTCAAAAGGTTCCCACACGCCATCCCGCGCGAGGTCTCCGGATATAAATTGGTCTGTTCCAGTGTGAATTCCGAAGGGAAATGAGCTGTTTAATGCGTGTGTAGTTACAAAGCGCACGGCAGCGGAGGGGGCATTATTTATGACCTCAGCTGACCATTTTAGCGATGGAGCATGCCCCTTCGCGGCATTTACTAAGTGATAGCGTGCTGGTTGATACAGTTCGCTTACTTCATAAGTAGTAAAGCCAGATAGCAATTCGTTTTTGACAAAAAAAGCGTTGGCGCCGCTCAGATTGCAACACACCAATGAGTAGCCGTGAGCACGTAACGCGTCAACCCAGGATTGGAGCGAAGCCCCGAAGAAGTCATCGTTTTTCCACGTGTGGTTGGCGGAATACTGCATCACAACTCGAGTGGGGGGCGGGAATTTTGCGTTGTATTCAACGCAAACCAGCTTGGGATTTAGACGCTCTATGAAAGAGGCGAGTACGTGCCAGTCATTTCCGTCGATATCAAGCGAGAAAAAATCAATTGACTCTTCCCCTAGGAACGATCGGGCTCGCCCTGCAATGGAGGAGGACGTTTCGAGCGATACCATCGCTTCTAGTGCCCAGAGGTGTTCAAAGGTAGTGCCCCCCAAAGCTTTGTGGATGTCGGATATTTTATCGCCAGAGCCGTCTACCCATACACCCCGATAGCCGTCGAGGAGTAGCAAGTGAGAATTGTTTTCAAGTCCGTCTGCGCAACCTATTTCTACGAAGGTATTTGACAGAGGGCAGTTGGCGCTTATCCTCTTCAAGCACTCTCGGATGATCCCGTCTTCATCGCACTGCGCGTAGGCAGACCAGCCAGCTAGCGCAGGATTGTTCGGCATCGATGTTGCGATGCCAGCTTTTAAAGTGCGCAGTTCACCGGCGATTGCGATTGCGATTGCATCCGAATTCGACATTTTTCCCTCAGTATCAACAAGCGATTCAATAGATGTTCATTAGGCTGAACACTCCATTTAACCAGACTAATCCGCAGGTGGGTAAGAGTCACCGTATCCGCCCGATTCTACCCTTGATCAGAGAAAAAGTACGCCCTAAGTCGCCTGAAAGCGTGCCATGGGACTCAAAAGTCATGAGGTGGTCTGTGTTTTTGGTGCCTGTCAGGATGAGTTGACCGAGTGAGGGCGCCTTTCTGAATTGTGGTCGTTTTTGAGCAGTTTTGAGCACCATTGCGCTGGTTTTTAGCTTGATGGGCGCTCGTCGCGGTAAAAGGGCGGTCGGATTACATTGCCAAGAGATTGTTGGGTAGCCAAGGTTTCATTGAATTTAGCGCAATCAGTCGTCTGAAATCGCCGCGTTCTGTATGATCCACCTCAAGCAGTGTTTCGTGACCGATGCGCCAAGGCGCAGTCATGGACTGATCTAAAAAAATATCTGCCCATCAGCATACAAATGGAGTTTAGAGGATTCGCATGAAAGCAATCGTTACTGGCATCACTGGTCAAGACGGCGCCTACCTGGCGGAACTGCTGCTGGAGAAGGGGTACACCGTATACGGTACCTACCGTCGTACCAGTTCTGTCAATTTCTGGCGTATCGAAGAGTTGGGCATTCAGTCCAACCCTAATCTGCATTTGGTCGAATACGATCTGACCGACCTGTCGGCCAGCATCCGCCTGCTGCAAACCACCGAAGCCACCGAGGTCTACAACCTTGCGGCGCAGAGCTTCGTGGGTGTTTCGTTCGAGCAGCCGATCACTACCGCGGAGATCACCGGTCTCGGTGCGGTGAACCTGCTCGAAGCGATTCGGATCGTTAATCCGAAGGTTCGTTTCTACCAGGCATCCACTTCCGAGATGTTCGGCAAGGTGCAGGCTATCCCGCAGATCGAAAGCACGCCTTTCTATCCGCGCAGCCCATACGGTGTCGCCAAGCTCTACGCTCACTGGATGACCATCAACTATCGTGAGTCGTATGGCATTTTTGCCACCAGCGGTATCTTGTTCAACCACGAATCCCCACTGCGTGGCCGTGAGTTTGTGACCCGTAAAATCACTGACTCCGTTGCCAAGATCAAGCTGGGTCTGTTGGACAAGATGGAACTGGGCAACCTCGACGCCAAGCGCGACTGGGGTTTTGCCAAGGAATACGTCGAAGGGATGTGGCGCATGCTGCAGGCCGATGAGCCGGATACTTTCGTTTTGGCGACTAACCGCACCGAGACCGTCCGTGACTTCGTCTCCATGGCGTTCAAGGCTGTTGATATCACTATTTCGTGGTCGGGTACTGCCGAGGCCGAGCAAGGTACTGATGCTGCCACCGGTAAAGTGCTGATCACCATCAACCCGAAATTCTACCGCCCAACCGAGGTTGAGTTGTTGATCGGCAACCCGGCCAAAGCCAAGGAAGTTTTGGGTTGGGAACCGAAGACTTCGCTGGAAGAGCTGTGCCGCATGATGGTCGAAGCGGATCTGCGTCGAAATAAACAAGGATTTTCGTTCTGATGGCTATTGCTGGCAAACGTGCACTGATCACTGGGATTCAGGGCTTCACCGGTCGTTACATGGCGGACGAACTTCGGGCTCATGGCTACGAGGTCATCGGAATGGGCAGTCAGCCTTCCGATCAACGCAATTATCACCAGGTGGACCTGGCGGATGGCCCAGGTTTGCGTACGTTGCTGGCAAAGATTCAGCCAGATGTTGTTGTGCATCTCGCGGCACTGGCGTTTGTCGGGCACGGCGCAGCGGACGCGTTCTATCAGGTCAACTTGATAGGCACGCGTAATCTGCTGGAGGCTGTTGAAGCCAGTGGAAAATCGCTGGACTGCGTGCTGATCGCCAGCAGCGCCAATGTCTATGGCAACGCTTCGGGAGGCCTGCTGTCGGAGACCACAACGCCGGCACCGGCCAACGATTATGCCGTTAGCAAGTTGGCCATGGAGTACATGGCCAACCTTTGGCATGAGCGGCTGCCTATCGTCATCACTCGTCCTTTCAACTACACAGGTGTCGGTCAGGCAGAGAACTTCCTGTTGCCGAAAATTGTTTCTCATTTTCGTCGCAAGGCTCCAAAAATCGAATTGGGTAATCTCGATGTTTGGCGTGATTTCAGCGATGTTCGCGCTTTGATAAAGGCTTATCGAGGGCTTATCGAGGCGAAGCCACTGGGGCAGACTATCAATGTCAGCTCTGGCAATACCCATTCGCTTCGCGAAGTCATCGAAATGTGCAAAGGCTTCACCGGGCATGATATCGAGGTCGAAGTGAATCCGGCCTTCGTGCGAGCCAATGAGGTGAAAACCTTGTGCGGGGACAACTCGAGATTGCGGGCGCTGGTACCTGGCTGGACAACACCGTCCCTGGGCGAAACCCTTAGCTGGATGCTGACGGCTGAATAAATGAAGTTAATTCTTTCTGTTGAACCGGTCCGCTTCCCGCTGACCGGTATTGGTCGCTACACCTACGAATTGGCGCTGCGACTGCAGCAGAATCCGGAAATCACCGACCTGCAATTTTTTGCCGGTCGGCGGTTTTTGCCGGCCTTGCCCACGGCTGCCGAGGAGTCGGGTAATGGATACGGCCTGAAACGAGCCGTACAGAAAAACTTCCTGGCGGTTGAAGCGTATCGACTGCTTATGCCATTGCTCAGGAAGCGCGCATTAAAAGGCCATGGTGATTTTCTTTACCACAGCCCGAATTATTATCTGCCGCCCTTTGCTGGCCGCAGTGTTGCTACCTTCCACGATCTGTCTCCGTTCACCTGGTCTCACTGCCATGCGCCGCAACTTGTGCGCTATTTGCAGAAAGAACTTAAAGCCACTCTGGTAAGAGCGGATGCGCTGATTACGGACTCGGAGTACACGCGCAAAGAGTTGGCGGAGTACTTCTCCTGGCCTATTGAGCGTATCCATACGGTGCCGTTGGCCAGTTCTGCCGAGTTTCATCCTCGTAGCGCGGATGAACTCAGAAGCACGCTTTCACGCCACGGTCTTACGGTTGATGGTTACAGCCTGTTTGTCGGGACTATCGAGCCTCGCAAGAATATCGAGACGTTGCTTGACGCCTATTCCCGACTGCCTATCGAAGTCCGCAAGCGCTGGCCTTTGGTGTTGACTGGCTATCACGGCTGGCGCAACGAAAGCATTCACCAACGGCTCGAAAGTGCCCGGCGTGAGGGCTGGGCCTTTTATCTCGGCTTTGTACCCAGTGAAGACCTACCCCTGCTGTTTGCCGGGGCTCGTCTTTTTACCTTCCCTTCATTATATGAAGGGTTTGGATTGCCAGTTCTGGAGGCCATGAGTTCTGGTGTCCCGGTTGTTTGTTCAAACAGCTCATCACTCCCAGAGGTTGCCGGTGACGCGGCCCTGATGTGCGAGGCCAAAGACACCGAGACATTGACTGGACTCATCCAGCGAGGTCTGGAGGATGAGGCGTGGCGCTCCAGCGCCGTTGAGCAAGGCTTGCTACATGCCGCGAGATTTTCGTGGGAGCGCTGCGCAATGGAAACGCTTCAGGTTTATCAGAAGGTGGTCAAAGGACGATGATCAAGGTTCTGCACTTCTTCAAGACGTACTACCCGGAAACCATGGGTGGTATTGAGCAGGTCATCTTTCAGATTGCTGAAGGTGGAACTAAGCACGGCTTTGAGTCCGAAGTGCTTTATCTCAGCAAGCGAGGCGCGGCGCGTAATGAGCAGGTTGGACACCACCTGACTCATCGCTCCAAACTCGACCTGCACATAGCGTCCACCGGTTTCTCGCTATCGGCGTTCAAGGATTTTGCCGAACTGGCGAAGAAAGCGGACATTGTTCACTATCACTTTCCGTGGCCTTACATGGACCTTGTGCATTTCGCCAGTCGAATTCGCAAGCCCGCCGTGGTCAGTTATCACTCTGATATCGTCAAGCAAAAGACACTCCTCAAGCTTTATCAGCCATTGATGAATCGCTTCCTGTCTAGCGTCGACTGTATCGTTGCTTCATCACCCAACTACGCTGAAAGCAGTCCGGTATTGACGCGCTTCAAAGACAAAGTCCGTGTTGTTCCCTATGGGCTTGACCGTCAAACCTACCCGACGCCTTCTGCTGAAAAACTGGATTTTTGGCGAGCTCGTCTGGGGGAGCGTTTTTTCCTGTTTGTGGGGGCTCTGCGCTACTACAAAGGACTGGACTATCTGCTTGAAGCTGCAAAAACCACTCAACTGCCCGTCGTCATTCTGGGGGGCGGACACCTTGAGATGGAACTCAAAGCCCAGGCGAATCAATTGGGGCTGACGAATGTACATTTTCTCGGTGGCTTGCCTGATGAAGACAAAGCGGCCCTGTTAACGCTGTGCTATGCGTTCGTTTTCCCGTCGCATCTGAGGTCCGAGTCTTTCGGTATTTCGCTGCTCGAGGGGGCGATGTACGGAAAGCCGATGATTTCTTGTGAGATTGGCTCCGGCACCACTTACATCAACATCGCAGGTGAGACAGGGCTTGTCGTTCCTCCCCGCGATTCTGTTGCGCTGGCAGGCGCTATGAACCAGCTCTGGAATCAGCCAGCAGTTGCTGCTTCGATGGGAGAGGCTGCTGCTCGGCGTTTCGAAGAGGTGTTTTCAGCTGATTCGATGGCGAAATCCTATGCTGAGATTTATCGATCTCTGCTTTGAAGTGTTGCGACACAGTGCCCGAGCATTGATGTTCTTATGTATTCTTAAGGGCCACCCATGAGTTCGAAAACATTCCTGGTTACCGGTGGCAGTGGTTTTCTAGGGCGCGCTCTGATTAAACGATTGGTGCAGTTGCCTGACTGTTCTGTTGTGGCGCCGGTCCGAGCCACGTCTGTTGTGCTCCCGGCGGGTGTGCGCCTGCTACCTCTGACGAGTCTCAACGGTACAAACGATTGGAGTGAAGCCCTCACCGACGTCGACGTTGTTGTCCATGCGGCTGCTCGTGTTCACGTGATGAAAGAAGTCTCTTCCGATCCGCTGGCGGCGTTCCGTGAAGTCAATGTCGAGGCTACATTGAACCTCGCTCGCCAAGCCGCAGCGAGCGGAACGAAACGCTTTATTTTCATCAGCTCGATCAAGGTGAACGGAGAGGGTGCTGAGCCCGGCACCGTCTACAGCGCCGATGATGTGCCTGCTCCGATTGACCCCTACGGGATCTCCAAGCTTGAGGCAGAGCAAGGCTTGAAGGAGCTTGCCGCAGTTACTGGTATGGAGGTGGTGATCATCCGCCCGGTGCTGGTCTACGGTCCCGGGGTCAAAGCTAACTTTCTTAGCATGATGCGCTGGCTGTATCGCGGTGTTCCCTTGCCTTTCGGCGCTGTTCACAACCAGCGAAGTCTCGTTGCCATAGACAATCTGGTGGATTTTATCGTGACCTGTTCCGACCACCCAGCGGCTGCTAATCAAGTGTTCCTGATCAGTGACGGCGAGGACGTGTCGACCACACAATTACTGCGCAAGCTGGCGGGCGCCTTGGGCAAACCCGCCCTATTGTTGCCAATACCTGCCTGGCTCATGAGCGGTGCGGCAACGTTACTGGGCCAGCGAGCGCTGTCGGATCGTATTCTCGGGTCCTTGCAGGTTGATATCAGTAAAAACCGACAACTATTAGGCTGGACTCCTCCGGTCACCCTCGATAAAGCGTTGAGCCTGACGGCGCAACATTTTCTGGATTCCCGTAAATCATGAGTTATGGCTGGTTTATCCCTGTCATCGTTGCTGTGTCTTTTTTCCTGACCTGGGCGCTGCGTCGTTACGCTTTGTCTCGAAGCCTGATGGATATTCCCAATGCCCGAAGTTCTCATTCGGTCCCCACTCCTCGTGGTGGTGGGGTTGCAATTGTCCTGGCGTTTACATTGGCGCTCGGAATGCTCTTGTTTGCCGGGTTGATGCCTTCCTCGGCATTTTTTGCAATTGCCGGCGGGGGAGCGCTGATCGCCATTATCGGCTTTATGGATGACCACGGACACATCGCCGCCCGTTGGCGCTTGTTGGGGCATTTCGCTGCGTCGGCGTGGTTACTGTTCTGGATCGGTGGGTTACCCGTTGTTGAAATCGGCGGGGGGACTTTCGACCTCGGTTGGTTTGGCCATCTGTTGGCAGCGTTTTATCTGGTGTGGCTGCTCAACCTTTACAACTTCATGGACGGCATTGACGGCATTGCCAGCGTCGAGGCTATTTGTGTTTGCCTTGGGGCTTGTCTGTTGTATTGGGCCGGTAATAACACTCAATTGATCTGGGCTCCATTGTTGTTGGCGGTGTCTGTGGCAGGTTTCCTCTTTTGGAACTTCCCCCCCGCCAGGATTTTCATGGGGGATGCCGGGAGCGGATTCCTGGGTATTGTCCTTGGCGGGCTTTCACTTCAAGCGGCCTGGGTCTCTGCTGACTTGCTGTGGGGTTGGCTGATTCTGCTCGGCGTATTTATTGTCGATGCAACGTTTACCCTGTTTCGCCGGCTGCTCAGGGGGGACAAGGTCTATGAAGCGCACCGCAGCCATGCCTATCAGTTCGCCTCCCGTCAGTTCGGCAACCATTTGCCGGTTACAGCGGCGGTCGGCGCGATCAATTTGCTTTGGTTGTTGCCTATCGCACTAGGCGTTACGCAATTTGGCCTGAACTCAAGCCTGGGTTTGATTCTGGCCTATGCTCCACTGGTTCTGCTGGCGATCAAGTTTCGTGCTGGAGAGCTTGAAGGGCCATCGGTGAAGAACTGAGTAACAGTTCGGTCATTTAGGATTAAAGTGGATGAGATGCGCCTATATAGTTTCACCACGGTGATGCGGCAGTTGAAGGGAGAAGGCTGAGGTGTTTGAAGAGTTCATGGATAGGATCAGATCGCGCCTTGTAGGGCTTCCCAGGCGCCGGAAGAGGCTGATACAGGTCGGCACAGACATTTTGCTTGTCTGGGCAGCTCTGTGGTTGGCGTTCATCGTGCGTTTGGGTATCGATGATATGTACAACCCTTTCAGGGTTCATTTCTGGCTGTTTGTTTGCGCCCCTGTCGTCGCCATTCCTCTGTTTATCCGCTTCGGCATGTACCGGGCGGTTATGCGATATTTCGGCAACGATGCGTTGATTGCGATTATCAAGGCGGTCACGTTGTCTTCGCTGATTCTGGCGGTCGTGGTCTATTGGTACAGCAACCACGAAGCGGTAGTGCCACGCTCCATTGTCTTCAACTACTGGTGGCTTAGCCTGGTCATCATCGGCGGTCTGCGCCTGTGCATGCGTCAATATTTCATGGGCGACTGGTTCACCGCCGCCCAGCATGTACCGTTCACCAACCGCGATGACGGGCTCACCAAAGTCGCCATCTACGGTGCAGGCGTCGCCGGCAATCAACTTGTCGCAGCCCTTCGCATGGGCCGAGCCATGCGCCCCGTGGCATTTATTGATGATGATTCGAGCATCGCGGATCGTTCGATTGCCGGGTTGCAAGTCTACAAACCCAAACACATCCAACAGATGATTGACGTAACCGGCGCGCAGGAAATCCTCCTGGCTCTGCCGTCATCTACACGCGCACGACGTCGGGAAATTCTCACTATTCTGGAACGTTTCCCGCTCCACATCCGAAGCGTACCCAACTTCACTGATCTGGCCAGTGGCCGTGTAAAGGTCGAAGACATCCAGGAAGTGGATATCGCGGACCTTCTGGGTCGCGACTCGGTCCCAGCGCAACCAGACTTGCTTGAGCGTTGTATCAAAGGCAAGACAGTCATGGTCACGGGCGCTGGCGGATCGATCGGTGCGGAACTGTGCCGGCAAATCTTCTCGCTTGGCCCGACTACGCTTTTATTGTTCGAGCACAGTGAATTCAACCTCTACAGCATTCTGTCGGAATTGGAGCAGCGTGCCGGCAGGAAGTCAGTTCCTGTCCGTCTGCTTCCGATCCTCGGCTCGATCCGCCACCAGGACAAACTTCTGGATGTAATGAAAACCTGGGGTGTGGACACTGTCTACCACGCTGCCGCCTATAAGCACGTCCCGATGGTCGAGCACAACATTGCCGAAGGCGTGCTTAACAACGTCATTGGCACACTCAACACCGCTCAGGCTGCATTGCAATCGGGTGTGTCCAACTTTGTATTGATCTCCACCGACAAGGCTGTTCGCCCCACGAATGTGATGGGGAGTACCAAACGTCTCGCCGAAATGACGCTTCAAGCGTTGAGTCGTGAAATTGCCCCGGTGATGTTCGGCGACAAGGCCAACGTATCCCAGGTCAACAAGACCCGGTTCACCATGGTGCGCTTTGGCAATGTATTGGGGTCTTCCGGCTCAGTGATCCCGCTGTTTCACAGCCAGATCAAGTCCGGTGGCCCATTGACGGTCACGCACCCGAAAATCACTCGCTATTTCATGACCATCCCCGAAGCCGCGCAACTGGTGATCCAGGCGGGTTCCATGGGGCAGGGCGGTGATGTGTTTGTTCTGGACATGGGCGAGCCGGTGAAGATTGTCGAGCTGGCGGAGAAGATGATTCACCTGTCGGGCTTGAGCGTTCGTTCGGACAAGAATTTGCAAGGCGACATCTCCATCGAGTTCACCGGTCTGCGTCCCGGTGAGAAGCTTTACGAGGAGTTGCTGATCGGCGATAACGTGGCAGCCACGCAACACCCGATGATCATGAGCGCCAACGAAGATCATCTGCCCTGGGATGTACTCAAGGGCCGCTTGAGGGAGTTGCTGATTGCTGTTGATCATGACGATTACAGTCGTGTTCGTCAGCTCCTGCGCGAAACCGTCAGCGGCTACACCCCCGACGGCGATATCGTTGACTGGATCTACCAGCAACGTCGCCTCGAACCCTGATTGTTTCACATCCTGTAACGGACACACTTTTGACAGTCTCCAGACATCGCCTAAGTTTGGGAGGCAGCTTCGGAAAAGCTGCTTTCTCAATCGATGTCATGGAGCTTCATTTATGCGTACTGGCTATTTCTACTCTCTGGTTTTTGCCCTGCTCACCAGCGCCTCTATTGCGGCCATTGCTGCGCCGACGGCCAAGCCGGAGGCTGGCAATGCACCCTTGGTGCTGGAAGTTTCTCCCAAGGCACAGTCCGGCAAGGTCGATCTGAATCAGGCCGATGCGCCAACCCTTCAGCGCGAGTTGGCCGGCGTGGGCGAGGCCAAGGCCAAGGCTATTGTTGCTTATCGTGAGAGTAATGGGCCGTTTGCGTCCGTGGACGAATTGCTCGAAGTGAAGGGGATCGGTAAAGCGATTCTGGATAAGAATCGCGAGAAGCTTGAGGTGAACTAAGCTTATACGTCAGCGCCAGGGGCCGGTCATTGATCGGCCTTTTTGCTTTCTGGCGAACGCTGTGAGGGTGGGCCTTTCGTCGACACGAGAAAAATTACGCCTATCATATACAGCTGAGATTATGCCTATAATAAATTGGTTTCCGCCAAGCGTTCTGAGCCACAGGCGCTTGTCTTTCCCTTAGGCATCTCCCAGGAGCACAGTCATGAATTCTGTCCAGTCCCAAGGTACGGCCCTCGTCACCGGTGCTTCTTCCGGTATCGGTGCGATTTACGCCGAGCGGTTGGCGGCGCGTGGTTTTGATTTGTTGTTGGTCGCCCGTGATCAAGAGCGGCTGGAAGCGTCGGCTACCGAGTTGCGCGCCGAGCATGGCGTTCAGGTCGAGGTGCTGAAGGCGGATCTGACGCAAAAGGATGAGGTGCTGAAGCTTGAGCAGCGTCTTCGCAGCGATTCGAGTATCAGCCTCTTGCTGAACAACGCCGGTGTTGCAGCGGATGGTTTGTTGGCCAATGCCGACTTGGATCAGCTGGAACGCTTGATTCAACTGAACGTGACAACGGTCACGCGACTGGCCTCGGCAGCCGCCGCCAGCTTTGCCAAGGCGGGTCGGGGGACGATCATCAATATCGGGTCAGTGGTGGCCCTGTTTCCCGAGCGCTTCAACGCGACTTACAGCGCCAGCAAGGCTTATGTGTTAAGTCTGACTCAGTCGTTGAACGCTGAACTGGAGGGGACTGGGGTCAAGGTGCAGGCCGTGTTGCCAGGCGTAACACGCACCGAAATCTGGGAGCGCTCCGGTATCGACGCTACCCAGATTCCGGCGGATATGGTCATGGAAGCCGTGGACATGGTTGATGCGGCGTTGTCGGGTCTGGACCAGGGTGAGTTGATCACCATTCCTTCGTTGCCGGATGCGGCCGACTGGGATGCCTTCGTTGCGGCGCGTCATGTAATGGCGCCGAATCTTTCCAAAAGTAAGGCTGCCGCGCGTTACACGTGAGGCGTCATGAATCGGCTTGAGGTATTTGCGGTATGAGTGATCGTCGAGTAGTTGTAACGGGCATGGGCCTGGTGTCTCCGTTGGGTTCTGGCGTCGAAGCTGTCTGGGCGCGTCTGTTGGCCGGCCGTTCCGGGTTGCGTAATTTGCCGGACGAGGTGGTTGCCGATTTGCCGGCCAAGGTCGGTGGCGCAGTGCCGACGCTGGCTGACGATCCCGAGGCGGGTTTCGATCCGGACCGGGCGACAGCGCCCAAAGAGCAGAAGAAGATGGACCGCTTCATTATGTTCGCCATGGAGGCTGCGCGCCAGGCGCTGGAGCAGGCCGGTTGGCAAGCGGCGGACGCCAATGCCCAGGAGCGTACGGCAACCATTATCGGTTCCGGCGTGGGTGGCTTCGGTGCGATAGCGGATGCGGTGCGCACCACGGACAGCCGTGGGCCGCGACGTTTGTCGCCGTTCACCATTCCTTCATTTCTGGTCAACCTCGCCGCGGGTCATGTGTCGATCCAGCACGGTTTCAAGGGGCCGTTGGGTGCTCCGGTGACGGCTTGCGCAGCCGGGGTACAGGCGATTGGTGATGCGGCGCGGTTGATTCGTTGTGGCGAGGCAGACATTGCGGTGTGTGGCGGCGCGGAAGCGGCGATCGATCGCGTCAGTCTTGCCGGGTTTGCCGCTGCTCGCGCCTTGTCCAGCGGTTTCAACGACACTCCGGAACGTGCCTCGCGGCCGTTCGACAGTGACCGCGATGGCTTCGTCATGGGGGAGGGCGCTGGACTTCTGGTGATCGAATCCCTGGAACATGCCTTGGCTCGTGGTGCTCAACCGTTGGCGGAGCTGGTCGGTTACGGCACCAGTGCCGATGCCTATCACCTGACGGCAGGTCCCGAGGATGGCAGCGGTGCGCGACGGGCGATGTCGCTGGCATTGGCCCAGGCAGGCATTTCGCCGGCGCAGGTGCAGCATCTCAATGCTCATGCAACCTCGACACCGGTCGGGGACTTGGGAGAGTTGGCGGCCATCAAGGCGTTGTTCGGCACGGATAACAAAATCGCCGTGACATCGACCAAATCGGCCACCGGGCATTTGCTCGGTGCCGCGGGCGGTATCGAGGCGATCTTCACGCTGTTGGCGATTCGCGATCAGGTCGCGCCGGCCACCCTCAACTTCGACAACCCGGACCCCGCCGCCCAAGGCGTGGACATCGTCCACGGTCAGGCGCGGCCGATGGCCATCGAATACGCGCTGTCCAACGGCTTCGGGTTTGGTGGGGTGAATGCCAGTGTGCTGTTCAAGCGTTGGGAGGGTTAGTCCCGGGACTGTTTGAGATAAGCGCGAGTCACGTCGAGAATCCGCTGCGCCAGCTCGGGGTTCTCGACACTGCGTGACAGCAGTAAAGCCCCGACCAGTGTCGACATGATGACGATGCTTTGGTCGGCGGCGTTCTCGTCTTCAAGAGTGCCTTGCACTTGTTCGAGCCGTGCGTTGAGCACCACGTCAGTGGTCGGGCTTTGCTGCCCGCGCAGGCCGAGTTCCGATGACATGGTCGGCAGCGGGCAACCCTCATCGGGTGAAGTCTGGTGCCATTCGGACAAATAGGCGTCGATGAACGCTTCCAGCGGACGATCCTGGGCGAAGAGCTCGGCGCAAATCACATCGACCTGCTCGGCCGCGGCTTGCAAAGCCTTTTCCACCAGTTCGTCCTTGGACTTGAAATGCGAGTAGAAACCACCGTGCGTCAGACCCAGTGCTTTCATCAGCGGTTGCAGACCTGTCGCGCCAATGCCATCGCGGCGAAAGCGTGCTGACGCTTCCTTGATGATGCGTTGGTGGGTCTGGGCTTTATGGTCCTGCGAGTAACGCATCGGGTATCTCCGCAACAATGCGCCATATTAACCAATGAAAATGGGATGGTGATTGTACTTCTACTTCTAAAAAGCATGCAGATGCGTCGATCTTGGTAGAGCGTTGTATTAACAGGTGGCATGAATAGTGATTACTCATTAACTGACGATTGTTGAACAATCACGAGGCAATGAGTATGAACAGCGGACTGTCCCTGGCCGATCACATCACACTTGAGTTGCGCGCCGACATCATTGGCGGCCGTTTGCTGCCCGGCATGGCGTTGGTAGAAAACGATCTGGTGTCTGCCTACAACGCATCCCGCAATACCATTCGCGAAGCGCTGCATCGCCTGGGGCAGGAAGGCCTGACCCGTTATGTGCGCAACAAGGGTGTGATGGTGCGCAGGCTGGGCGTCGAGGACGTGCGGGATCTGTTCAAGGTCAGGCGCACCCTGGAACTGCAGGCCATCAGCGCGAGTCAGCCGCTGCGCGACTATCAATCCGACCGGATGCTCGAAGCCCTGGAAGCCACCGAGCTTGCCCGGGAGCGCGAAGACTGGCGCGCCGTCGGTACCCACAGCCTGGCTTTTCATCAACACATCGTCGGATTGCTGCGCAGTCCGTTGTTCGATGAGTTCTTCACCAACGTCGTCGCGCAATTGCGCCTGGTGTTCTGCACCGCCCCCGATGAATCACGTTTTCAGGCGCCCTGGTTGGCGCGCGACCGGCAGATCCATGAGTTGTTGGCCGAGGGCGACAAACGTGCGGCCGAGGATGCCATGAGTCTGTATCTCGACGATTCCGAACACCTCCTGTTGCAAATGCTTGCTCCATCTTCCCATCACTGATCGAGGATTCGTGCCATGTACAAAGACTATCCGGCGGCCTATCAAGTCAGCAAAGGCTCAGCCTTGCAGGTGGACAAAGCCTTCTACGAACGGATTCGCGACAAGAAGGACGGGCGCACGCTGATCGAGGCATTCGAGGTGCCGATCCGCACCGGTCGCGCCTGGAAGGTGCCGGCCGGGCATGTGTTTCGCGTGACCACGCCGGTCGGGCCGCAAGTCGGGGATTTCAACTTCTGGAATGCCAACGATCCACGGGAGCGTTTGTGGGCGGCACGCACCCGGCAGTTACAGGGCGCACACGTCAGCACTCATGACCGGCTCTGGTCGAACCTGCCTTTTTTGCGGCCGCTGGTGACTATCACCGATGACAGCCTGGCCGGTTACGGGATCGATGAACATGGCGGTCGTCTGCATGATTTGCTCGGCACCCGCTGCGACCCTTATGTGAACAAAATGCTCACTGGCGAAGACTTCCATCATCACTGCCACTCGAACCTGACCCGTGCGGTGCTGCCTCATGGGCTGACCGAGTTTGATGTGCATGACGTGCTGAACATTTTCCAGTGCACGGGACTGAACCACGACGACATGTACTTCATGAAAGCCTGTCCGGCGCAGAAGGGCGATTACCTGGAGTTTTTTGCCGAAATCGATCTGCTGTGTGCGCTCTCGACCTGCCCGGGCGGTGACCTGTCGCTGGCCATGTGGGGGCCGGATGCGCAGGATCCGCTAAGCGTGTGTCGCCCGCTCGGGGTGGAGATTTATCGGTTGGAGGATTCGTTGCTTGAGGGCTGGAGCCAGCCGGAACGCGCGGCATACAAAGGGCTGCATGGCCTGCACATCGCCAAGGCCGATTGGGAGAAATAAAGCGAAAAGATCGCAGCCTTCGGCAGCTCCTACATTGGTCGTGCTTGGCGCGAAACCCTGTAGGAGCTGCCGAAGGCTGCGATCTTTTGATCTAGCGGTCCTGCGCATCCTTGGCGTCCGCTTCCGCGTTGCGTTCAGCGACGCGTTTGCGTTGCTCCTCGGTCAGATCGACCTTGTTGGCGGTGTCACGCAACATCATCAAACCACCAACGATCGAGCCGATTGCAACGACCAGAATCAACCAGGCATACCAGGGCATAGGGCTCTCCTTGAGGGCAGGCCGATTGGCGGGTTTTGCCAACCGATCGTGCATACCACTTTGAGCGATTAATTTTCGCAGTGGTTCCATTCTATGCCTGTTCTGACAGCCGCACTTCGCCTGTTTAGAGCCCGGTCAGCATCGCGTCCGCCGGCGCATCGGCACGCAGTTGCGCCGTGAGCATGAAATACACGAACCCCACCGCCATGAAGCCCAGGAAAATCACCCCGATCAGCGTGTTGAACCAGGCCATCGCCACCAGGCAGACCACCGCCAGCACCAGCGCAATGAACGGCACCAACGGATAACACGGCGCGCGAAAGGTGCGCTCCAGGTTCGGTTCGGTTTTGCGCAGTTTGAACAGGCTGAGCATGCTCATGATGTACATCACGATCGCCCCGAAGACCGCCATTGTGATCATCGCCGCTGTCAGCGTCATGCCGCCCAGGTTGATCAAACCATCACTGTAGATCGCGGCAATGCCGATCACGCCGCCGGCGATGATTGCACGGTGCGGGGTCTGAAAACGTGACAACTTGGCCAGGGACGCCGGCAGGTAACCGGCCCGGGCGAGGGCGAAGAACTGCCGCGAGTAGCCGAGGATGATCCCGTGGAAACTCGCCACCAGGCCGAACAGGCCGATCCACACCAGCATGTGCAACCAGCCCGAACTTTCACCCACCACGGTTTTCATCGCTTGCGGCAGCGGGTCGTTGATGTTCGACAAAGTGCGCCAGTCACCGACGCCGCCGGCAAAGAACATCACGCCCATCGCCAGTAAAACCAGCGTCAGAATGCCGCTGATATAGGCCTTCGGAATCGTGCGTTTCGGATCCTTGGCTTCTTCGGCGGCCATGGCCGCGCCTTCGATGGCCAGGAAGAACCAGATCGCGAAGGGAATCGCCGCGAACATCCCGGCAATCGCCGGGGCGCCAAATACATCGGAACCGGCCCAGCCGTTCAGCGCGAAGTTACTGAAGCTGAACGCCGGGGCGACCACGCCCATGAACACCAGCAGTTCGGCCACTGCGAGAACGCAGACCACCAGTTCGAAGGTCGCCGCCAGTTTCACCCCGAGAATGTTCAGGCCCATGAACACGATGTAGGCGCCGACCGCTGCGTGCTTCGGATCAAGCGCTGGAAACTGTACGTTCAGATACGCACCGATCGCCAGAGCGATGGCTGGCGGTGCGAAGACAAATTCAATCAGTGTCGCCAGCCCCGCGATTAATCCGCCTTTCTCGCCAAAGGCGCGGCGGCTGTAGGCAAAGGGACCACCAGCGTGAGGAATCGCGGTGGTCAGCTCGGTGAAACTGAAGATGAAGCATGTGTACATCGTGGCGACCATGAAGGAAGTCACCAGAAAACCGAGTGTGCCCGCCACGCCCCAGCCGTAACTCCAGCCGAAGTATTCACCGGAAATCACCAGCCCGACCGCAATGCCCCACAGGTGCAGCGTGCCCAGCGTGGGTTTGAGTTGTGTGTTCATGCGTTGCCCCCTGAACGGTTTGGAAAGCTCGGGAGAGGGCGTTTGCAGTGGGCGTGCCAGTGTTGTGATGGCGGTCGTAAAGTGCAGAAAGGCGTCGTATCGGGGATGTTTGCCCCCGAATGACTGTTTTTTGTGCGCCAGTTGGGAGCAGTGTCGCTTGTTATGCCGCCTTCGCGAGCAGGCTCGCTCCCACATTTGGAATGCAGTTGCCCGGACACCCCGAACCCCTGTGGGAGCGAGCCTGCTCGCGATGAGGCCAATCCAGACGCCACAAAACCAAGCTGTAACGAAGCCATAAACCCACTCTTTACGCTTTCTTTATGCCCCGCCACACCCCTCGATCTCGCTCCTTTACAGCCTCCCTCCCGACAATGACTCCACACGCGGCAATACGCCGTAACACGGAGAACTTCCATGAGCGTTCTGGACGGGGTGTCACTGCTATTGGCAGTGGGGCTGTTCATTTATCTGTTGGTTGCGCTGTTGCGCGCGGACCGGAACTAGGAGCGGCTATGCACAGTTATGACTATTGGCTGATCCTCGCCTTCTTCGCCCTGGTGCTGATTCCGGCACCGTTTCTGGGGCGCTTCTACTACAAGGTGATGGAAGGTCAGCGCACCTGGCTTTCGCCGATCCTTGGGCCGGTGGAACGCGGGTGTTATCGGGTGGCCGGCGTCGATCCGCAGGCCGAACAGAGCTGGCAGAAATACACCCTGGCCTTGCTCGCCTTCAACCTCGCGGGCTTTTTGCTGTTGTTCGCGATCCTGCTGTTTCAGGATCACCTGCCGCTGAACCCGCAAAACCTGCCGGGTCAGGAGTGGACGCAAGCGTTCAATACTGCCGTCAGTTTCATGACCAATACCAACTGGCAGTCCTACAGCGGCGAAGCGACCCTGAGCTACCTGAGTCAGATGGTCGGCCTCACCGTGCAGAACTTCGTCAGCGCCGCCACCGGCCTCGCCGTGTTGGTAGCCCTGTGTCGCGGTATCGGTCGCAAGTCGAGCAAAACCCTCGGCAACTTCTGGGTCGACATGACCCGCGCCACCCTCTACGGCTTGCTGCCGCTGTGCCTGCTGCTGGCGCTGTACCTGGTCTGGCAGGGCGTGCCGCAAACATTCGCGCAGTACATGAATGCCGTGACCATGCAAGGCGTCGATCAGGTGATCCCGCTCGGGCCGGCCGCCAGCCAGATTGCGATCAAGCAACTGGGCACCAACGGCGGTGGCTTCTTCGGCGTCAACTCGGCGCACCCGTTCGAGAACCCGACGGCGTGGAGCAACCTGTTTGAAGTCGGCTCGATCATTCTGATCCCGGTCGCGCTGGTGTTCACCTTCGGCCACTACGTGAAAGACCTGCGTCAGAGCCGCGCGATCATCGCCTGCATGTTGGCGCTGTTCCTGATCGGTGGCGCGACGTCGCTGTGGGCTGAATACCAGCCGAACCCGACCCTGAACAATGTCGCCGTCGAACAGACCGCGCCGCTGGAAGGCAAGGAAGCACGCTTCGGCACGACCGCTACGGTGCTTTGGTCGGTGACCACCACCGCAGCGTCCAACGGTTCGGTCAACGGCATGCACGACAGCCTCAACCCGCTGAGCGGCATGGTCGCACTGGTCAACATGATGGTCGGCGAAGTGATCTTCGGCGGCGTCGGTGCCGGGCTCTACGGCATGTTGCTGAACGTGTTGATCGCGGTGTTCCTCGCCGGCCTGATGATCGGCCGCACCCCGGAATACCTCGGCAAGAAACTCCAGGCGAAGGAGGTTCAGTTGTTGGTCGTGACCTTGCTGGTGATGCCGGTCGGCGTGCTGGTACTCGGCGCGATTGCCGCGAGTCTGCCCGGCCCGGTCGCGGCGGTGAGCAACCCCGGTGCCCACGGTTTCAGCCAGTTGCTGTACGCCTACACCTCGGCCAGTGCCAACAACGGTTCGGCGTTCGGCGGCTTCGGTGCCAACACCGCGTTCCATAACCTGATGCTGGGCCTTGGCATGTTGATCGGTCGCTTCGGTTACATCCTCCCGGTACTGGCCCTGGCCGGCAGCCTGGCGATGAAGAAAACCGCACCGATCGGCCAGAACAGCTTCCCGACCCATGGCCCGCTGTTCGTGACCTTGCTGACCGTGACCATTTTGCTGGTGGGTGGTTTGACCTTCCTGCCGACATTGGCGCTGGGTCCTATTGCTGAACATCTGAGCTTGGGCTTCTAAGGAGTCAATGATGAATATGCCCGCAACTAAAGCCGCTGCCGTCAAGGCGCCGGAACAACCGAAAACCGCGATCTCGGCCCTCTGGCGTCCGGCGCTGGTGCAAGCCTTCGTCAAGCTCGACCCTCGGCAATTGCAGCGTGCGCCGGTGATGTTGGTGGTCGAACTGACCGCGATCCTGACCACCGTGCTGTGCTTCATTCCCGACAGCAGCGTGCCGACCTTTGTCGCCGCGCAAATCGCCTTGTGGTTGTGGTTCACCGTGCTGTTTGCCAACTTCGCCGAAGCATTGGCCGAAGGTCGCGGCAAGGCCCGCGCCGACAGCCTCAAGGCGGGTAGCGAAGGCCTGAGTGCCCGGCGCAAAACCGGCAACGGCGCCTTTCAAGTGGTGCCTGCCACCAGCCTGCGCAAGGGCGATGTGGTTCGCGTTGAAGCAGGGGAAATGATCCCCGGTGACGGCGAGGTGATTGAAGGTATCGCCGCGGTCAACGAAGCGGCGATTACCGGTGAATCCGCGCCGGTGATTCGCGAGTCCGGCGGCGACCGTTCGGCCGTCACCGGCAACACCCGACTGGTGTCCGACTGGCTGTTGGTGCGCATCACCGCCAACCCGGGCGAGTCGACACTGGACCGCATGATCGCCCTGGTCGAAGGTGCCAAACGCCAGAAAACCCCGAACGAAGTGGCGCTCGACATCCTGCTGATCGGCCTGACCCTGATCTTCCTGCTGGTGGTCGTCACCCTGCAACCGTTCGCCCACTTCGCCAATGGCAGCCTGCCGCTGGTGTTCCTGGTGGCGTTGTTGGTCACGCTGATTCCGACCACCATTGGCGGTCTGTTGTCGGCCATCGGTATCGCCGGGATGGACCGTCTGGTGCGCCTGAATGTGATCGCCAAATCCGGTCGTGCGGTGGAAGCGGCGGGGGACGTACACGTCCTGCTGCTGGACAAGACCGGCACCATCACTTTCGGCAACCGTCGTTGCACTGCGGTTTATGCCGCGCCGGGTGTGAGCAGCAAAGAGCTGGCCGAAGGTGCATTGTTCGCCTCGCTGGCCGATGACACGGCTGAAGGTAAATCCATTGTCGAGTACCTGCGCGGCACTCAGCCACAACCAGAGCCGGCCACCGAGTTGCTGACCGCCGTACCCTTCAGCGCCGAGACGCGTCTGTCCGGTGTCGATTATCAAGGCCGCGTGTATCGCAAAGGCGCGGTGGATTCGTTGCTGGCCTTCGTCGGCCTGAAACGTGGCGATCTGGCCGCGCCGCTGTCCCGGGAAATCGACAAGATCGCCCAGAGCGGCGGCACCCCGTTGCTGGTCTGCGCTGATGGGAAATTGCTCGGCGCGATTCACCTCAAGGACGTGGTCAAACCCGGCATCCGTGAGCGATTTGCCGAGCTGCGCAAACTGGGCATCCGCACCGTCATGGTGACCGGCGACAACCCTCTGACCGCTGCGGCGATTGCGGCCGAGGCGGGCGTCGATGACGTGCTGGCCGAAGCGACACCGGAGAAAAAACTGGCGCGCATTCGCCACGAACAGAACGACGGTCGCCTGGTCGCCATGTGCGGTGACGGCGCCAACGACGCCCCGGCCCTGGCCCAGGCGGACGTGGGCATGGCGATGAACGACGGGACGCAAGCAGCGCGCGAGGCGGCGAACATGGTCGACCTCGATAGCGATCCGACCAAGCTGCTGGACGTGGTGCAGATCGGTAAGGAATTGCTGGTGACCCGCGGTGCGTTGACGACGTTTTCCATCGCCAACGACGTGGCCAAATACTTCGCGATTTTGCCGGCGCTATTCGCCTCGATCTACCCGCAACTGGGCGTGCTGAACATCATGCACCTGAGCAGTCCGCAGAGCGCGATTCTCTCGGCAATCGTGTTCAACGCCTTGATCATCGTGGTGCTGATTCCATTGGCATTGCGCGGCGTGCGTGTGCAGGCGGCGAGTGCGTCGGCGTTGTTGCGACGCAATCTGCTGATCTATGGATTGGGCGGGCTTGTGGTGCCGTTTGTGGGGATCAAGGCAATCGACATGCTGTTGACGGCGTTGCATTTGGTTTGACCCTCTATCGGGTGGCGCGGGCTCTGTGGCGAGGGGATTTATCCCCGTTCGAGTGCGAAGCAGTCGCCAACCCGATACATGCGGTACGCCAGAAGAAATGAAGTTGCAGGTTTTGGGGCTGCTGCGCAGCCCAACGGGGATAAATCCCCTCGCCACAGAGGTTGGTGGCGATTTCCAGACCTGAGTTATTTACTGAAGTCGAGGATTCTGAAATGTCCACAATGATACGCCCGGCTCTGAGCCTGCTCGTCCTGATGACCCTGATCACCGGCGTCGCCTATCCACTGGTGGTCACCGGTGTCGCCCAGGTCGCGTTCCCCGATCAAGCCAATGGCAGTCTGGTCCACGACGCCGACGGCAAGGTCCGTGGCTCGTCGCTGATTGCGCAAGATTTTGTCGGCGACGCCTGGTTCCATCCACGGCCATCGGCCGGTGCCTTTGCCACCGTGTCGAGCAGTGCCAGCAACCTTTCGCCGAGCAACCCGGCCCTGGCCACTCGGGTGATCGACGATGCCAACAAGCAGCAGGTGCCGGGACAGGGGCCAGTGCCATTGGCAATGTTGACCACTTCCGGCAGCGGCCTCGATCCACACTTGCCACCGGCCGCGATTGCCTATCAACTGGCGCGTGTTGCGGCGGCGCGCAATTTGCCGGTGGCGACCCTTCAACAATTGATGGATGCGCATATCGAGCAGCCACTCGTTGGCCCGCCGGTGGTAAATGTATTGGCGCTGAACATCGCGCTGGAAAACCTGTAGATCGGTGGTGCTGCCATCGCGAGCAGGCTCACTCCCACAGGGGAATGCATTCCAAAATGTGGGAGCGAGCCTGCTCGCGATTGCGGCAGAACAGTCACCCTATCAACATCTGAATGAAAGAGATCCCCGAACATGAGTGACTCCGGCCGCGCCGACGCGCTGTTAGCAGACCTGCCTCGCGACGGCCGTGGCCGGCTCAAGGTTTTTCTCGGCGCCGCACCCGGTGTCGGCAAGACCTACGCCATGCTGCAAGCGGCCCACACCCAATTGCGCCAGGGCGTGAAAGTCATTGCCGGCGTGGTCGAAACCCACGGTCGCGCCGAAACCGAAGCGTTGCTCGGCGGCTTGCCGCAGCAGCCGTTGGTGCGCTCGGAATACCGTGGCGTGATGCTCGAAGAAATGGACCTCGACGGCCTGCTCGCCGCCAAACCGAAACTGGTGCTGGTGGACGAACTGGCCCACAGCAACGCGCCCGGCAGTCGCCACACCAAACGTTGGCAAGACATTCAGGAACTGCTCGCGGCAGGCATCGACGTGTTCACCACGGTCAACGTCCAGCACCTGGAAAGTCTTAACGATAAAGTGCGTGGCATCACGGGTGTGCAGGTCCGCGAAACCCTGCCGGACTGGGTGCTGCAAGAAGCCTACGAACTGCTGCTGATCGACCTGCCGCCGCGCGAACTGCTCGAGCGTCTGCGCGATGGCAAGGTCTACGTACCGGAGCAGGCGAGGGCAGCCATCGACGCTTTCTTCACCCAGACCAACCTCACGGCCCTGCGGGAACTGGCGATGCAAACCGCCGCCGCTCAAGTCGATGATGATTTAGCCCAGGGCTATCGCCAACTCGGTCAAGCAGCGCCAGCGGTACGCGGTCGTCTGTTGGTCGGTGTCGATGGCGATGCACAGGCCGAGCGTCTGGTGCGTCACGCCAGTCGCGTCGCTCAGCGTCGGCATTTGCCGTGGAGCCTGGTGCATGTAGACAACGGCAGCGTGCGCGACGAGCAGTCACGGCTGCGTCTGCAAAGTGCCCAGCAATTGGCCGAACGCCTCGGCGGCGAAGTGGTGTTGTTGCGCGCCGGTGAGGTGGCAAAAACCCTGATCCAGCACGCCGCCGAACGCCGTGCGAGTCTGGTGTTGGTCGGTCAGTCCCGGCAGCGTTTGCGTCGACGGTTGTTCGGCGGCGGTCTGGCGTCGCGTTTGCTGCGCGATGCGCGCGGGCTGGAAATCAACGTCCTCGACAGCGATCAGGAACAGGATCAGCCGCGTCAACGTTCGGCGCAGGCACTGGTGTGGTTCGACTACGCGCTGGCGCTGGTGGCGACGGTGCTCGCCAGTGCCTTGGCCTGGGCGGTGGCGAGTGTTTTGCCGCTGCCCAATATCTCGCTGGTGTTCCTCGCCGCGGTGTTGCTGGTGGCGGTGCGCAGCAGCCTCGGCCCGGCGTTGGCCTGTGCGGCGTTGTCGTTTCTGACCTATGACTTTTTGTTCATTCCGCCGAATTTTTCCTTCAGCATCCAGCGCGAAGAAGACGTGCTGACCTTGCTGTTCTTCCTGCTGATGGCAGCGCTGACCGGTAACCTCGCGGCCCGGCAACGGCGGCAATTGCAGGCGCTGCGCGACACCCAGGAAGAGACCACCGAACTGCTCGACCTGTCGCGCAAACTCACCGCCGCCACCGACCGCCAGGCGGTGGTCAGCGCCGCGGCCCAGCACCTCAATGGCTGGAGTGATCTGCAACTCTGCCTGCTCAATCAAGACGGGCAGGGCGGCTGGAAAGTCGAAACCGGTGGCCCGCTGGAATTTTCCGAATCCGAGCGCGCTGCCGCCGATTGGGCTTGGCAACACGATCAACCGGCCGGCGCGGGCACCGGCACGCTGCCGTTCGGGCGTTGGTGGTGGTGGCCGTTGTCGGTGGAAGACGGGCCGCTGGCATTGCTCGGTGTGTGTGCCAAAGAGGGCCAGACCTTGAGTGGTCAGCGTCGGCGTTTGTTGACCGCGCTGAGCCAACCGCTGGCTCAGGCGCTGGCCCGTGCGCAATTGGCCGAAGACCTGGAAGCCGCCCGGCTGCACGGCGAAACCGAGCAGCTGCGCAGTGCCTTGCTGGCCTCGGTGTCCCATGATTTGCGCACACCGCTGACCTCCATGCGCGGCAGTATCGACAGCCTGCTGGCCCTCGGCGAAGCCATCCCGCTGGAGGATCGCCGCGAACTGCTTGAAGGCACTCGCGATGAAGCCGAGCGCCTTGATCGCTACATCCAGAACCTACTGGACATGACGCGTCTCGGGCACGGCGCCCTGAAGCTGGCGCGGGACTGGGTATCGCCGGCCGACATCGTCGGCAGTTCGCTCAATCGTCTGCGCGCCGTGCTGGCGCCGTTGCAAGTGAGCACCGAAGTGCCGCCACAGTTGCCGCTGCTTTACGTCCACGCCGCGCTGATCGAACAGGCGCTGGTCAACGTGCTGGAAAACGCCGCACGGTTTTCACCGTCTCACGGTCGCCTGCAACTGCGCGCCGGGGCGGATGACAGCGAGCTGTTTTTTTCGGTGAGCGATGAAGGGCCGGGGATTCCTCCGGAGGAGCGGGAGAAGATTTTCGACATGTTCTACACCGCCGCGCGCGGTGATCGTGGCGGGCAAGGCACCGGGCTGGGGCTGGCGATCTGTCAGGGCATGGTCGGTGCCCATGGCGGGCGGATCAGCGTTGCCGATGGCATCGAGGGGCGCGGCACCTGCATCACCTTGCACCTGCCGTTGCAGGCTCAGCCGGCCTTTGAAAATTAAGAGCCGAAAGTGAAGCCTGATCGTGCTTGCGTTACTCTCTTGCCACTTCTTTGTGTTGATGTGAATTCATGAGCCAGACCGCGACCATCTTGGTCATTGACGACGAACCGCAGATCCGTAAATTTCTGCGCATCAGCCTTGTTTCCCAGGGCTACAAAGTGCTGGAGGCCGGCACCGGCAACCAAGGCCTGGCCCAGGCGGCACTGAATAAACCGGACCTGCTGGTACTCGACCTCGGCCTGCCAGACATGGACGGCCAGCAAGTGCTGCGCGAGTTTCGCGAGTGGTCGACGGTGCCGGTGCTGGTGCTCTCGGTGCGCGCCAGTGAAGGACAGAAAGTCGAAGCGCTCGACAATGGCGCCAACGACTACGTGACCAAGCCGTTTGGTATTCAGGAGTTTCTTGCGCGGGTACGTGCCTTGTTGCGTCAGGCTCCGGCGGGAGAAGCTCAACAAGCGGCGCTGACGTTCGGCCCGTTGACCGTCGATCTGGCGTATCGCCGGGTGTTGCTCGACGGCACGGAAGTCGCGCTGACCCGCAAGGAATACGCGGTACTGGCGCAACTGGCGCGGCATCCGGGACGGGTCATCACCCAGCAGCAATTGCTCAAGGATATTTGGGGGCCGACCCATACCGAGGACAGTCACTACCTGCGGATTGTGGTCGGGCACCTGCGGCAGAAACTGGCGGATGATCCGACTCAGCCCCGGTTTATCGTCACCGAGGCGGGGGTCGGGTATCGGTTGTTGAGTGAGGACAGTCTTTAGTTTTGTATTGAATTTTCCGGCCCCATCGCGAGCAGGCTCACTCCCACATTTGATCGCATTTCAATGTGGGAGCGAGCCTGCTCGCGATGGGGCCAGTTGCTTCACTCGAGAACCTCAGGCATCCCGCTCATTCTCATACCGGTCCAGCGTATCCCGCGCAATTTCCCGCCCTAGCGCGATCAGTTCCGGTGCCTTGTAGAACTCGAAAAACCGGCACACCCGTTTCGGCACGTTGATCAAAATATCCGGCGGATAACCGGCGATCTTGTACTGCGCCAATGACGTCTGCATCACCTCGAAACTCTGGTTAATCAGGTCCAGCAAAGACGCCGGGCCGACGTTGTCGATGATGAATGAACCAGTGGCGGACTTCGGCGCGCCCTCGCGTTCAGGGGCGGCGGCCGGTTGCTGGGCTTCGGGTTCGGCGGATTCGATCCACGGGTTGATCTCGGCCGCTTCGGCCATCAACGCTTCCTTTTCCAGCAGCAGCAATTGTTCCGCCTGTTTGCGGCGGAAGGGCAATTTTGAACCGAGCGAGTTGATCAGGCTGTCGAAACGGGTCTTGAACGCCGCCGGGCGCTGGATCACCGGCAATTGATAGTGGCGCTGGTTGGTGGAGTTGAGATTGACCGCGATGATCAGGTCGCAATGACTCGACACCACCGGCACGATCGGTAAAGGGTTGAGGATGCCGCCGTCCACCAGCATGCGGTTGCCCTGCATCACCGGGGTGAACAGGCTGGGAATCGCCGCCGAGGCGCGCATGGCCTGGTGCAGGCAACCTTCCTGAAACCAGATTTCCTGCTGGTTGGTCAGGTCGGTGGCCACCGCCGTGTAGGGGATGCGCAAGTCTTCGATATTGATCTCGCCGACGATTTTGCGGATCTGCCCGAAAACCTTCTCCCCGCGAATCGCACCCAGGCGAAAACTGACGTCCACCAGGCGCAAGACGTCGAGGTAATCCAGGCTTTCAATCCAGTTGCGATAATCGTCAAGTTTGCCGGCGGCATAGATCCCGCCGACCACCGCCCCCATGGAACATCCGGCGATACAGGCGATGTCGTAGCCACGCCGTTCGATTTCTTCAATGACCCCGATATGGGCGTAGCCCCGGGCCCCACCTGAGCCCAGCACTAGCGCGACACGCTTTTTCATGAATCGCCCTCGTCTGACAAGGTTCAACAATGCACCCATCGAGGGGCGCGCTTCAATCGCTAAGGTCGTTGCGCGAGGCGAGGGCGTCGTTTTTTCGACACTCTTTGGCGGCAGATGGGTATTCTCGCGAGCACTAGAGTTTCCGCGACGGGCCAAGGCACTTTTCACGCGCCAGACCGTCTTAACTGCACGACTGTTGACCTATCTTTGAGGTGTGAATAATGAAAGCCTGGATCTGTGTGCCTTTGATTGCCCTGGCACTTGCCGGTTGTGCCGGCAAAACCGCTTACCGTGATAGCTGCGGTAGCGGGATCGATGCGGCGTGGCATGAACTGGATCTGGCCAAGGCTGAAGGTTTTGCCGGAACTGTCAGCTATTCCAAGGCCCTGTCATTGCTGACCGGCGCCAAGACCCAGCAGCAATTCGAAGCGTTCGAAGGTTGCGCCAAGAAAGCCGAGAAGGCGCGTTTTTATATTCGTGAGTCGCGCGCGGGGCGCTGAAAGCCGCTCTAAGCTCTAAGCTGCAAGCGATAAGTCGGTCGCCCCGGATTTCGGCTGGCGGCTTGCAGCTGATTACGGAGTAACCCCCCATGATTAACCGGTTGGTGGCCCATGTACTGGGCCTGGAAGTCCGTTTGCTGGCCTGTCAGGCACGCTTGAGTGCCCGCACCGACCCTGAAGCGCTGCACGATCTGCGCACCACGGTTCGCCGTTTGCGCAGTCTGCTGCGGCCATTACGCGGCTTGCCCGGGGTGGAACAGCTGGAAGCGGCGGCGTCCCGGGTCGGCGACCTGACCACGCCGTTGCGCGATCGCGAAGTGCTGGCGGCGTACCTGCTCGAGCATGATCAATCCGAGGCGGCCCATCGGCGCATGGCGCAGATGGCCGAGGCTTACCCGGCGGTGGCGACGAGTCCTGAAGTGGCGCAATTGCTGATGATCCTCGATGCCTTTCCGCGTTTTCTGCGGGCCTCCCAGCGTCAGGGCTTGCTCAAGGGCTTGCGTCAACGCATCGAAAAACGTTTGGCCAAACAGTGGAAAAAACTCGATCAGGCTCTGCACGATCCGGCGCATGATCGCCACCGTTTGCGCCTGCTGATCAAGCGCGTGCGTTACGGCATCGAAGCCTATCCCGAACTGGATCGACTGCCGAAAGCGGCGATGCCGCGCTTGAAGTCCGCGCAAGTTGCCTTGGGCGATTGGCACGATTGCTGGCAATGGCTGGCCATAGCTGAGCAAGAAACCGATTTGCAGCCCTGCGTCGCAGCCTGGAAAACTGCCATGGCCAAGGCCGAAGGCCGCGCCGACCGCGTCCTCGACAAACTCAGCGCCGATTGCTTCAAATCCTGAAACCACCACATATCCCTGTGGGAGCGAGCTTGCTCGCGATAGCGGTATGACAGCCAATATCAATGTTGAATGTCACAACCCCATCGCGAGCAAGCTCGCTCCCACAATTGTTTGTGTTGATCTTGGTATGAGTGTTCGTATCGAGTGCGGCTCATCTGTCAGTGCTTTTGGCCGGAATAAGCGCTGTGCCATCCCCGCAGGCTGGTTAAGATTCCTTCATCCTTTTCCCGCTCTGAGGTTTCCATGCGCTTTTCCGATCTGCTCGACGCTGTCCGTAGCCAGCCGCTGGAGCTGTCTATCCCGGCCGAATGGGCTCAGGGGCGTGCCAGTTTCGGTGGCCTGGTGGCCGCCTTGCAGTACGAAGCCATGCGCGCGAAAGTCCCGGCGGATCGTCCGGTGCGCTCGCTGGCGATCACCTTTGTCGGTCCGGTCGAGCCTGAAGTACCGGTCAGTTTTGAAGTCGATGTGTTGCGCGAAGGCAAAGCGGTCAGCCAGGTGTTGGGCCGGGCGATGCAGAAGGGCCAGGTGGTGACATTGGTCCAGGGCAGCTTCGGCGCCTCGCGGCCGTCGGAAGTGGCGGTGATCGCCGAACCGGCGCCCGAGATGAAGCACTGGGACGACTGCCAGGAACTGCCTTACATCAAAGGTGTGACTCCGGAGTTCATGCGCCATCTGGCGATGCGCTGGAGCGTCGGCGGGCTGCCGTTCACCGGCAACAAATCCCGCGAGATGGGCGGCTGGGTGCGCTTGCGTGGGGACGTGAAGGAAGAGGCCGTCAGCGAGTCGCATATCCTGGCGCTGGTCGACGCCTGGCCACCGGCGCTGTTGCCTCACCTGAAAAAACCGGCGATGGGCAGCACGCTGACCTGGACCATCGAATTCGTTCAGCCGTTGCTTGAACTGAGCACGCTGGACTGGTGCAAATACCTCGTCGAAATCGAGCATGCCGCTGACGGCTACGGGCATGCCGCCGCGAAATTGTGGAACGCGGACGGTCAGTTGATCGCCATGAGCCGGCAAACGGTGACGATTTTCGCTTGATCAGTGACGGCGGTGGCGCTCACGCCAGGCGCGCCACCAGCCGCCGCTCAGGAAAAACCGTGGGAAAGTCAGAAACTGCTCGACCAGCAAGCGCGACACGGCATCTTTGCGATCACTGAACGGCTCGGAGGCTTGCGCCTCCAGGCTGTGACCGTGGCGTTGCAGGCCGAGGGCGGCGAGCAGGCCGATGACGCCAATCGCGACATTCGCGAAACTCAGACTGAACACTCCCGAGGCAATCAACAGAAACGCCACGATGAACAGCGGCACGGCAATCAGGTGCAGCACCAGATTGGTCGGGTGCTGGTGATTGTTCGGGTACGCTCGCCATTGCCAGGCGGGGAGGTTGGGATGACGTTTGCCCATGATGGTAATCCTTGGTTCGTTGAGGCTCTTGAACAAAGAATAGGCCGGGGCAAACCAGTCGGCGAATCAAGGCTGGCTATCGGAGTGATAGGTGTCATGTTCAATATTGATGTTGGCCGGGTTGACGCCTTCGCGAGCAAGCCCGCTCCCACATTGAAATGCGATCAAATGTGGGCGCGGGCTTGCTCGCGAAGGGGGCCTTACAGTTTGAGCTGACCGATCGCCTTGCTCAATTCCCCGGCCAACGCTGCCAGTTCATGGCTGGTGGTCGCCGAGTCCACCGTCTGCTGCACCGTGGTCTCGGTGACGTCGCGAATGCTCACCACCGACCGATTCATCTCCTCCGCCACGTGGCTCTGTTGCTCGGCCGCCACGGCGATCTGCGTATTGCTTTCACGCATCTGTGCCACGGCGCTGGTGATTTCCGCCAAGGCTGCGCCGGCCTCCTGAGCCTGCTGCACGCAATCGTCGGCCTTGAACGAGCTTTCCTGCATGAAGTCCACCGCATCCCGGGTCCCGGCCTGCAACGCCGAAACCATGATCGTGATTTCGTCAGTGGAGGTCTGGACACGCTTGGCCAGGTTGCGCACTTCATCGGCGACTACCGCAAAACCGCGACCCATTTCACCGGCACGGGCCGCTTCAATCGCTGCGTTTAGCGCCAGCAGATTGGTCTGCTCGGCGATGCTGTGAATCACACCGACCACGCCGTTGATCTTCTGACTGTCCTCGGCCAGACGCTGAATCATCTCGGCAGTCTGCTGCACCCCGTTGGACAGGCCGGCAATCGACTTCTGCACCCGGCTGACCACTTCCTGCCCGCTGCCGGCCAGGGTGTCGGCGGTTTGCGAGAGGTCGCGGGTGGCGCCGGCGTGCTGGGCAATGTGATAGACCGTGGCGGTCATTTCGTTGATCGCCGTGGCGGCCTGATCGGTTTCGCTTTGCTGGCCTAGCATGCCGTGACGCACCTCGTTCATGCTCGACGCCAGACGTGCCGCGCCGATATCCAGTTGCCGGGCGGTGCTGGCGACGGTGTTGACCACCCGCTGGTAACCGGCTTGCATGGCATTGAAGGCATTGGCCATCTGCCCGACTTCGTCAGAGCAGGCCAGCGGTACACGGGCCGACAGGTCACCGGTTTTCTCGACGTGAAGCATCACATCCTTCAGCGTGTTGAGTTGGCTGAGCAGGAAGCGGATCAACAACTGCGAAGCGCCGAGCATCGCCAGCATCAGAATCGCCACCGCCACGGCATAGTTGGGAAAGCGCTCGCCAAATACCTGGGTCAGGCTCGGGCCATGGGCAATCACCGCGACCTGGTTGCCATCCGTGCGCGTAAACACTTCGGCACCCATCAACGGGTTGTCGCCGAACAGTGGCATGGCATTGATTGCGACCCAGCCGTTGGTATCGGCCAGTTCCAGTACCGGCTGCCCGTTCAGCAACGGTGCCTGACCGCGACTGAACGTCAGCACGTTATCGGCTTTGGGGAGCGGTTGCCCGGCGGGCCAGGCGTTCAGCAGTCGCGCCTGGGCTTGTGCCGATGCCTGATAAGCATGGCTGCGGGCCTGTTGTTCGAGCTGTACGGCGTACAACACCAGCAGCAAGGTCGTGACGAAGGCGACGGCGTTGACCGCCCAGAATTTGTATTTCAGCGAGATATTGCTAAGCCAGGCACCCATGGAGGTCTTCTCTGATAGCGGAAACAGTTTCGGCAAGGTGCCAGTATTGTGCCGCTACTCAGGGAGCTGGATCTTGATGTGGGTCAACAATCCCGGCCATGCTCGCGCACAGGAATTGCGGGGCGTAATGCGCTATCCTTCGCGCCTTCAAAATTCCCTCGCTACAGGATTCCGCCCCATGAAAGCCGCACTCGTCGAACTCATCAGCAAAATCAGCTCCGGGTGCATGAGCGATGACGAAATCCTGAAAGTTGCTGACGAAGCGGCCCAGGCCTACGCCGATCCCGAGGCTTTTCTGACGGCGAATCCGGATATCAACTACGACGAAACGTTCCCGATTCCGCTTGGCGAGTGGGTCGTCGTTGGCAGTTTGCCGGAGACCGTACTGTTCCAGGCCGACACCTATGTGGACCTGTTCGCCCAGATCGTTTCCTCGTTCGGGCCTGGCGTTGATTTCAATATCAAACCCAAGCAACTGGCCAAGACTGAAGCCCTGACCGCGCTCAATCGCATTCAGGTGCAGATGGGCAGCATGAACAAGGAAAACGGCGGTTACACGCTGATGAACTTCAGTCAGTTGCTCGACGACGAACTGCAAGTGGTGCTGGTTTTCGGCAACGACGTGCCGCGCGTACTCGAGTTGTGTGCCAAAGTCGGCATCGCTGCCGCACCCTCGCTGGAAGCCCTCAAAATCGCCGTCCACGTTTAAAAAGCGGAACCCTCGCAAGGCCCGGCTATCCTAAGAGTGCAAACCACTCTTAGGGAGCAACACCATGGGTTCCACGTTCAACGGTCTGATTGGCCTGATTATTCTTGCCCTGGATATCTGGGCAATCATCAACGTGCTCAAAAGTGGTGCCGACACAGGGATGAAAATCATCTGGGTGCTGCTTATCCTGCTGCTGCCGGTGCTGGGCCTGATCATCTGGGCCATCGCCGGACCACGAGGCAACGTCCGGATCTGATACGCACTCAAGACCGACACATTTCCCCTTGTGGGAGCGACGGTGCGGCGATCCGACTTGCTCGCTCCCACAAGGGGATTGGGGCGAGTCATCAAGTGACGTTCGATCTGTCATGTTCCGCAACGTAGAATTCTCGCCTTTCCCGGGGCAATCGAGCTGATCGATTGGCCATCATGGGCGGGTAACCGTCCGTTGCCAACCGCATCCATCGGAGCACTTCCCATGAGCAACACCCCGACCAGCGAGTACCTGGAAACCCTCTACGAAGGCTACGGCCAGCGTTTTCGCATGGAAAAACTGTTGTACGAAGTGCGCACCGAACACCAACACCTGGTGATTTTCGAAAACCCGCGCATGGGCCGCGTCATGGCGCTGGACGGCGTGATCCAGACCACCGAAGCCGACGAATTCATCTACCACGAGATGTTGACCCACGTGCCGATCCTGGCGCATGGCGCTGCCAGGCGCGTGCTGATCATCGGTGGCGGCGACGGCGGCATGCTGCGCGAAGTGGCCAAACACCGCAGCATCGAGCACATCACCATGGTCGAGATCGACGGCACCGTGGTCGACATGTGCAAGGAATTCCTGCCGAACCACTCCAAGGGTGCGTTCGCTGATCCACGCCTGAACCTGGTGATCGACGACGGCATGCGTTTCGTCGCCACCACCACCGAAAAATTCGACGTGATCATTTCCGATTCCACCGACCCGATCGGCCCGGGCGAAGTGCTGTTCTCGGAAAACTTCTACCAGGCCTGCCGTCGCTGCCTGAACGAAGGCGGCATCCTGGTGACCCAGAACGGCACGCCGTTCATGCAAATCGAAGAAGTCAAAACCACCGCCGGACGTCTGCGCAGCCTGTTCCCGGACTGGCACTTCTACCAGGCGGCCGTGCCGACCTACATCGGCGGCGCCATGACCTTCGCCTGGGGCGCGACCAATACCGCCTATCGCAAGTTGTCCCGCGAAACCCTGCAGCAGCGCTTCGCCGGCAGCGGCATCATCACCCGCTACTACAACCCGGAAATCCACATCGGCGCGTTCGCCTTGCCGCAATACGTCCTGCAGGCTGTGAACAAGCCTAGCAACGACTGATATCGAGCAAGCCAGAAAGGGCCCTCTCAGGTTGTGTGAAAACACACAGGAGACGGCCCTTTTTTCATGCTTCACTTATAGGTGTAGAAGGTCCGGTTGAACGATTGGCCGGGGAAGAATGTCGAGATACATGTAAGCCCATCCATGGGTTTTATCGAGGAGGCACTGATGCAAAAGTGGAAAATCACTTTCGTGGATGATCACGGTGAAACAGTCGATGAGGTCTTTGAGTGCGAGGAGTGCCCGGATAATGAGCACGCCGCCAAACTCATCAAGGCACGCCTCCTTCCTGTCGCTGCCGAGCTGGATCTGAATGATCTGGAAGGGCGAACCGCTGATGCGAGCGTCAAAAGTCTGAAAGCGCAGAACGCCATTCAAATCCTCGGCATCACGCCAATCTGAACATCTCCTGTCACATTCCTAACCAGGCCTTGGCAGCGGCTCTCTCTTGAGGCTACTCTGCAATCGAGATCAGCGAACGGATCGCTAAGGTCTGGTCTTGTCAGCTACATGCTTGCTTCCCACCGGCAACGTTGTTGCCGCATCGCTCGCCCCATTCGGTTGCGAGTGCCGGGAATACGGAAAGTCTATCCATCAGTCTGAGGGGGACGTTTCATGAGCACAGCCTATCAAGAAGACATCAGCACCAGCGTCTTGCGCCGCATGAAAGAAGGCGGTTTCGACTTTTCACGATTCCATCCCATCGAGTTCTACGCCATTTTCCCGGACGAGGAGCGGGCACGCAGGGCGGCAGGGCATTACTGTGGTGAATCCATGAATGCACAAATCAGCGTGCGCGATGACGGCGCGTGGTACCTGGAACTGAGCAAAGTGATGTACGCCACTTATGACGGCATCGGCGATTTTGAGCAGGATTTCGAGGCGGTGGTCGAGCCTTTGGGCGGCATCATCGAAGGATGGGGCGTCAAGCAGGAGGTACGAGGGCGACTCGCATAACTTATGAACAGTGACAACACTCAGCAACGGCTGACCTCAGGGTTGGCCGTTTTCGTTTCGGGGGTGATCAAGTCAAAAGCAAGATCAAAAGATCGCAGCCTTCGGCAGCTCCTACGTTGGGATGGCGTTTATCAATTGGGATGGCGTGCACCCTGTAGGAGCTGTCGAGTGAAACGAGGCTGCGATCTCTTGATCGTGCTTTTGATTCATAACGTTTCAAAAACGCAAAAAAAAACCGCCTAAACAGGCGGCTAAAGGGAAGTTCATCAAGTTTTCCAGCGAATGGGCGGATTATCCGCATCGACTCCCGGGCAGTGAAATCAACTCTGGCTATGCTGGTGATAGGCGACAACATTGCTTCGCAATGAAGCGGGGGCGATCAGGTGGGGGCATTTACCGCACAGGATTGGTGCGGTGCGTGCAGTGCAATTATCCAACTGATTGATATCAAAGCGTTTATGCCGATGGCACGGGCTTTGCGAAGCCCAGATGTCCGGGTGACAAGGAGTACGGCATGATCCGCACCTATTTTGATGAGATGTACGATGCCGGCGGCCAGGTCCGCCCGCATTATCGGGAGTTTGCCCGTTGGCTGTCCGAAACGCCTGACGAGCTTTTGGCACAACGGCGACGCGAGGCCGATCTGCTATTTCATCGCGCCGGGATAACATTCACGCTCTATGGTGATGAGCAAGGGACAGAGCGCCTGATTCCCTTCGACACCATCCCCCGCAGCATCCCCGCCAGTGAATGGCGAGTTGTCGAGCGCGGCTGCATTCAGCGGGTCAAGGCGTTGAACATGTTCCTCGCCGACCTTTATCACGAGCAGCGCATTATCAAGGCCGGCATAATCCCGGCCGAGCAAGTGCTGGCCAACGAGCAATACCAGTTGGCGATGCAAGGGCTGAATCTGCACCGCGATATCTATTCCCACATCTCCGGTGTCGATCTGGTGCGCGATGGCGACGGCACTTACTACGTGCTGGAAGACAACCTTCGTACACCGAGCGGCGTCAGCTACATGCTGGAAGACCGCAAGATGATGATGCGGTTGTTCCCCGAATTGTTCGCGGCCCAGCGCATTGCCCCTATCGACCACTATCCGAACCTGTTGCTCGACACCCTGAAAAGCTCCAGCCCGATTGATAACCCGAGCGTGGTGGTACTGACGCCGGGTCGTTTCAACAGCGCGTTCTTTGAACATGCATTTCTGGCGCGGGAAATGGGCGTTGAACTGGTGGAAGGCGCGGACTTGTTCGTGCGGGATGACAAGGTGTTCATGCGCACCACGGACGGGCCGAAAGCCGTCGACGTGATCTACCGTCGCCTCGACGATGCGTTCCTTGATCCGCTGGCGTTCAACCCGGACTCGATGCTTGGCGTTCCAGGGCTGCTGTCGTCCTATCGCTCCGGCAACGTGGTGCTGGCCAATGCCATCGGTACCGGGGTCGCGGACGACAAGTCGGTGTATCCCTTCGTCACGGACATGATCCGTTTCTACCTGGATGAAGAGCCGATTCTGAAGAATGTGCCGACGTGGCAGTGTCGTAATCCCTCCGAACTGTCCCACGTACTGGCCAATCTTCCAGAGTTGGTGGTCAAGGAAACCCAGGGCTCCGGCGGTTATGGAATGCTGGTTGGGCCGGCGGCAACGGCGGCGGAAATCGAGTCTTTCCGCGCGCGGATCAAAGCCAAACCCCATGCGTACATCGCACAACCGACGTTGTCCCTGTCGACCTGTCCGACCTTTGTCGAAAACGGCATTGCTCCACGCCACATCGACCTGCGTCCGTTTGTATTGTCTGGCCGCGAAACCCGGGTTGTGCCCGGCGGTTTGACCCGTGTTGCCCTGCGCGAAGGCTCCCTGGTGGTGAATTCATCCCAGGGCGGTGGAACCAAGGACACCTGGGTGGTCGAGGATTGAAGGAAGCCTGCCATGTTAAGTAGAACTGCCTCGGATTTGTATTGGATGTCGCGTTACCTGGAGCGGGCGGAAAACCTCGCACGGATGCTCGACATCAGTTATTCGCTGTCGCTGATGCCGCAGGATGGCCGTGGTGACGGCCTGCATGAACTCGCCATGCCGTTGCTGATCACCGGCACCCTGGACGATTACCTGGAGCGCCACGGCGAATTGCACGCTGAACGGCTGCTGCATTTCTTCGCCCTGGACGCGGCCAACCCGGCGAGCATCTACAGCTGCCTCGGCGCCGCGCGGGCCAGCGCCCATGCGGTACGTGGGCGAATCACCGCCGACATGTGGGAAAACATCAATGCCACCTGGCTGGAGATCCGCGGGATTGCCGATCAGGGCTTGAGTCGCTACGGCATGAGCCGTTTCTGCGAGTGGATCAAGGAACGTTCCCACCTGTTCCGCGGCGCGTCCTACGGCACGATCATGCGTAACGATGCGTTCCGCTTCATTCGTCTGGGGACGTTTATCGAAAGGGCCGACAACACGCTGCGCCTGCTCGACGCCCGCTACGAAATGGCTGGCGATCAGGCCGAGGCGGTCAGCGATGGCACCGCGCACGCGTATTACCAGTGGAGTGCTTTGCTGCGGGCGTTGTCCTCGTTCGAGGCCTACACCGAGATCTACCGCGATGCACCCGGCGCCCGGCATGTGGCCGAGTTGCTGTTGCTGCGCGCTGACGTGCCGCGTTCATTGCGCGCCTGCACCGAAGAAATCGACCAGATCCTTGCCCAGCTGCCGGGGGCCAACGGCCGTCCCGCGCAACGCCTGGCAGCGGAAATGGACGCACGCCTGCGCTACACCGGCATCACCGAAATTCTCGACGAAGGCCTGCACGCCTGGCTGACCGAATTCATCCCGCTGGTGCGCCAGTTGGGTAACGCCATACACAGTTCTTACCTGGAGGCTGCATGAGACTTTCCATTAGCCACGAGACCACCTATCACTACGAAGATCAGGTGCGGGCGAGCATCCAGTACCTGCGACTGACACCCCACGACAGCGAGCGCCAGCATGTGCTCAGCTGGCAGCTCGATTTGCCGCGTCCGGTGCGCGCGCAACTCGATCCGTTCGGCAACATCCTGCACGTGCTGACCATGGATGAGCCTCACGAGGCGATCATCATTGGCGCTCGTGGGCAGGTGGACATCGACGAATTGCGCGAGGCGGAGCATGAAAGCCAGTCGGCGCTGCCGTTCCTGCGTTTCACGCGCCTGACCGAAGCCGACGAAGCCCTGCGTGCGTTCGCCGAGAAGGAATGCAAGCAACGCCGGGATCGCACGGCGCTGATCGACTTGATGCATGGCCTGAACCAGCACATGACCTACACGCCGGGCTCCACCGAAGTGGACACCAGCGCCGCCCAGGCTTTCGCCGGGCGTTCGGGCGTCTGTCAGGACCACACCCACGCCTTTCTCGCCTGCGCCCGTAGCCTGGGCATTCCGTCGCGTTATGTGTCGGGCTATTTGTACAGCGAGAACAGTGAACACCTGGCCAGTCACGCCTGGGCGGAAGCCTGGCTCGATGACGCCTGGTACAGCTTCGACGTGACCAATGAATTGGCACGGCCCGAGCGTCATCTGAAACTGGCGGTGGGCCTGGATTACCTGGACGCCTGCCCGGTGCGTGGCATGCGGCGTGGCGGGGGTTGCGAGCAGATGCATGCGAAGGTGTTTGTTTCGCCAACGCCGATCCCGATTATCTCAGTCCAACAGCAATAATCCGGGATTTCATAAATCCCCTGTGGGAGCGAGCCTGCTCGCGATAGCGGTGTGTCAGCCACAGATTTACTGACTGAACGTCCGCTATCGCGAGCAGGCTCGCTCCCACAAGGGGATTGGTGTCAGGGCTTAACCTTCCGTCCTGCCATGTGCTTCAAATACCCCACCAACCTCTCCAGATCCCCGTCCGGCAAGACCGTCGCCGAGAACCCGGGCATCTTCGCCTGTGGCCACTGGCGCAAGCTCTGCGGATCACGAATGTAGCGCTTGAGGAAATCCGCGCCGAAATACTCGGTCGGGTTAAACGGAATATTCAGGTCCGGCCCAAACTGCGCATCCCCGGCGCCGTTCAATCGATGGCACGCCAGGCAATTCTTCTGAAACAGCGCAAAGCCCTTGTTCACCGGATCGTCAGCCTTCAACGCTGGATCGGGCAGCAGGGCAGGGAAGCGCTCGGCCACCGGTGCCATGCGCTTGATGCTCGCCACTTGAAAGGGCCATTGCTCGGGGCTGATGTCGCCCGCCTGCGGGTCTGTCCAGACCAGATAGAACGGCCCGGCGCCGGGTTTGCCTTCCGACAGCGATGGCCACGGCTTGGCGGGCTCTTCAATCGCCAGCCACGCGCGCGCGCCCTTGGTATTAAGCAATGGCGCAGCCGACAGTTCTGCGGCAAAACCATCCAGGGCCACTGCCTGTAAATGGTCTTCAGGTTTGATGCCGGTCAACAACGCAGCCACCGGAACAGCGCGATAGCTCATGTCCCGTTTGTAGGAAACGTCGTTACTGATGGTGATGGTCTGAACCTGAGGATGTTTGAGCAATTCCTCGGTTTGCCAGGTGCGACTGCTCGCGCCGAGCTCAAGGTTCAGCTGTGCGGCAGACAGAGGCGTGCTGAGCAGCAAGGCCCCGAACAAAATGAGCGTTTTCAAGTGATCGCCGTCCATGTCGTGGAAGTGCCACAAAGGTTGGCACACCCACGCTGGCCCGGGTAGCGAACCCGTCACATTTTTAGAGAGCGATATAAAACCTGGCGCCGTATTTTTTATTGACCGACTAGCCGATCACCTTGGTCAGGTTCGGCAAAATCAACAACAGCGTAGTGGCGAAAAGAATGAGCCCGGCTTGACGTACTTTCGATTGTTTGAACATGGCTTGACCGCCTTTATTGTTATTTCCTGATGCCTGCCTGCATTTCTCCATGACGGCAGAGCGGTGCACTTCCTGTTTGACGAGCGCCTCGGCAAAACCCGACGACAACTTCGTACAAGTTCACCTTAGAGCCCGCGTCACGCTTGGTTTAGATCCATTTCGTATGGACTTCACCTGAATTGCTCTTAAAAAGACATGAGGCCTAATGCCAGCTTCTTGGGCGCCCGTTTGCTAGACAGCTCGGTGTCCTGAATCGGTTAATCCGGTGGTTGCCTACCGTCCGTCTGAGCGTGACCGTCAACATCAGTGAGCACTGCGGTCATTGAATCCGGGGCCGCTCGGCCTAAGGTGGGGACTCTGCATTTACTCCCCGCTCAGGTTCGAGGACGTCATGACCCAAGCTTTGATTTTCGACGCGTTACGCACGCCCCGTGGCAAAGGCAAGGCCAATGGCGCCTTGCACAGCGTCAAACCGGTGAACCTGGTGGCCGGGCTGCTCACGGCGCTGCAACAGCGCACGTCTCTGGACACCAGTCAGGTCGACGATGTGGTACTGGGCTGCGTAACGCCCATCGGCGACCAGGGTTCCGACATCGCCAAAACCGCGACCCAGGTGGCGGATTGGGACGTCAGCGTGGCGGGTTTGCAGATCAACCGCTTCTGCGCCTCGGGGCTGGAGGCGGTGAACCTCGGCGCGATGAAGGTGCGTTCCGGCTTCGAAGACCTGGTGGTGGTCGGCGGCGTCGAGTCCATGTCCCGCGTGCCGATGGGCAGCGATGGCGGCGCCTGGGCACACGACCCGGAAACCAGTTTTCACAGCCATTTCGCCCCTCAAGGCGTGGGCGCGGACTTGATCGCCACGATCGAAGGCTTCAGCCGTCAAGACGTCGATGCCTATGCGCTGCACTCCCAGCAAAAGGCTGCGCGGGCAAGGGCCGACGGTTCGTTCAACAAATCGCTGGTGCCGGTGCAGGACCAGAACGGCATCATCCTGCTCGATCACGATGAATTCATTCGCGCCGGATCGACCATGGAAGGCTTGGGCCAGCTCAAGCCGAGCTTCGAGATGATCGGGCAAATGGGCTTCGATGCCACCGCACTTCGGGTCTTCAGCCATGTTGAGCGGATCAACCACGTGCACACGGCGGGTAACAGTTCCGGGATCGTCGATGGCGCGGCGCTGATGCTGATCGGCTCCGAAGCCAAGGGGCGGGCGCTGGGTTTGCAACCGCGGGCGCGGATCGTCGCCACCGCCGTCACCAGTACCGACCCGACCATCATGCTCACCGGCCCTGCGCCGGCCACCCGCAAGGCACTGGCCAAGGCCGGGTTGCGGGTTGAAGACATCGACTTGTTCGAGGTCAACGAAGCCTTTGCCTCGGTGGTGCTGAAATTCATCAGGGACATGGCAATAGACCCGGACAAGATCAATGTCAACGGCGGCTCCATCGCCATGGGCCACCCGCTGGGCGCCACCGGCTGCGCAATCCTCGGCACGTTGCTCGATGAACTGGAAACCCGACGCCTGCGCTATGGCCTCGCGACGCTGTGTGTCGGCGGCGGCATGGGCATCGCCACCATCATTGAACGCCTCTGAGCCCCGACCGACTTCAAGGAAGCACTTTCATCATGACTGAAGCCATTCGTTACGAAAAAGGTCAGGACCAGATCGTCGTCCTGACCATCGACATGCCGGGCCAGAGCGCCAACACCATGAACGCGGTCTACCGCGAAGCCATGGCCGCGTGTGTTGCCAGACTCGTTGCCGACAAAGACACCCTCGCCGGCGTGATCATCACCTCGGCCAAGAAAACCTTCTTTGCCGGCGGCGACCTCAATGAACTGATCAAGGTCGGCAAGCCTGAAGCCAAAGCCTTCTATGACATGGTGCTGACGCTCAAAGGGCAGCTGCGAACCCTGGAAACCCTCGGCAAACCGGTGGTCGCCGCGATCAACGGCGCCGCGTTGGGCGGCGGTTGGGAAATCTGCCTGGCGTGCCATCACCGGGTGGCGCTGGACGATTCTTCGGTGCAACTCGGCTTGCCGGAAGTGACCCTCGGCCTGCTGCCGGGAGGCGGCGGGGTGGTGCGCATGGTGCGGATGCTCGGTATTGAAAAAGCCTTGCCCTATCTGCTCGAGGGCAAGAAAGTCCGGCCGCAGCAGGCGTTGCGGGCGGGTCTGATTGATGAGTTGGCGGCGGATTGTGATGAACTGCTGGCCAAGGCACGCGCCTGGATTATCGCCCATCCTTCAGCTGTGCAGCGCTGGGACGTGAAGGGTTACCAGATTCCCGGTGGCACGCCGTCGAACCCGAAAGTCGCGCAAATGCTGGCCATCACGCCGTCGATTCTGCGCAGCAAAACCCAGGGCTGCCTGCCCGCGCCAGAGAAAATCCTCTGCGCCGTGGTAGAAGGTGCTCAGGTGGATTTCGACACCGCGCACCTGATCGAAACCCGTTACTTCACCGAGTTGACCACCGGCCAGGTGTCGAAAAACCTGATCGGCACATTCTGGTTCCAACTCAACGAAATCAATGCCGGCAGCTCGCGGCCTCAGGGTTTTGCGCCCTACGTGACGCGTCGGGTGGGTGTGCTGGGCGCAGGCATGATGGGCGCCGGAATCGCCTTTGTCAGCGCGTCGGCCGGCATCGACGTGGTGCTCAAGGACATCAATCTTGCGGCCGCGCAGAAGGGCAAGGCTCATTCGGCGGCGCTGCTGGACAAGAAGGTTGCGCGTGGCCAATTGAGTGCCGATCAGCGCGATGCAACGTTGGCGCGAATTCACCCCACTGAAAGCGATGCCGATCTGGCCGGTTGTGATCTGATCATCGAAGCGGTGTTTGAAGATCGCAATCTGAAAGCCAACGTCTCTTCGGCGGCGCAAAAAGTCGTTGGCCCGGACGCGGTGATTGCTTCCAACACGTCGACCTTGCCAATCAGCGGCCTCGCTGCTGCCGTGCCGGATCAGAGCAAATTCATCGGCCTGCATTTCTTCAGCCCCGTGGAGAAAATGCCCTTGGTAGAAATCATCAAAGGCGCCCACACCAGCGACGAAACCCTGGCTCGCGGCTTCGATTTCGTCCTGCAAATCAAGAAAACGCCGATTGTGGTCAACGACAGTCGCGGCTTCTTCACCTCGCGGGTGTTCGGCACATTCACCAACGAAGGCATCGCCATGCTGGGCGAAGGTGTGAGCGCGCCGATGATCGAGACCGAAGCGCGCAAGGCCGGCATGCCGATCGGACCTCTGGCGATCTCCGACGAAGTTTCCCTCAGCCTGATGAGCCATATCCGTCAGCAAACCGCCAAAGACCTGCAAGCAGAAGGGAAACCGCTGATTGAGCACCCGGCGTTCGCCGTGATTGACTTGCTGCTTTACGAATACAAACGTCCGGGCAAGGCTGCGGGTGGCGGTTTCTACGATTATCCGGCCCGTGGGCAGAAGCATCTGTGGCCAGAGCTGAAAAGCCGTTTCGAGAAGGCTGACGGGCAGATTTCGCCGAAGGACGTGCGTGATCGACTGCTGTTCGTGCAGGCCATCGAAACCGTGCGCTGTGTGGAGGAGGGGGTGTTGACCTCGACGGCGGACGCCAACGTCGGCTCGATCTTCGGCATTGGCTTCGCGGCCTGGACCGGTGGAGCGCTGCAGTTCATCAACCAGTACGGCGTTAAAGATTTCGTCGCCCGCGCCCAGTATCTGGCGGAGCAGTATGGCGAGCGATTCGCGCCCCCTGCGCTATTGCTGGAGAAAGCAGCCAAAGGGGAGGCGTTCTAGGGGACGGGTGACGCATTCCGGGGCTTGCCTTGCCACTGTGTTTCAAGGCAGGCTCTGGGATGTGCATTATTCCCATCACGTGTCAGGTATTTTTTATGTCGTTACGCATCTGCATTCTGGAAACCGACATCCTGCGTCCGGAACTGGTCGATCAATATCAGGGTTACGGGCAGATGTTCCAGCGTCTGTTTTCGCAGCAACCCATCGCTGCCGAGTTCACTGTGTACAACGTGATGCAGGGCGAGTATCCCGGCGATGAGCTGACGTTCGATGCCTACCTGGTCACTGGCAGCAAGGCCGATTCCTTCGGCACCGACCCGTGGATTGAAACCCTCAGGGCTTACCTGCTGACCCGCTACGAGCGCGGCGACAAACTGCTGGGCGTGTGCTTCGGCCATCAACTGTTGGCGCTGCTGCTGGGTGGCAAGAGCGAACGTGCAACCCAAGGCTGGGGCGTCGGCACCCACAACTACAAACTCGCCGCCAAGGCGCCATGGATGAGCCCGGTGAGGGAAGAACTGACTTTATTGATCAGCCATCAAGACCAGGTCACCGCGCTCCCGGAAAACGCCACGGTCATCGCTTCCAGCGATTTCTGCCCGTTTGCCGCGTACCACATCAACGATCAGGTGCTGTGCTTCCAGGGACATCCGGAGTTCATTCACGATTACTCGCGCGCGCTGTTGGATATTCGTCAGGAAGCGCTGGGAGAGCAGATTTATTCGAAAGGTATGGCGAGCCTTGAGCACGACCATCACGGCGCTACCGTTGCGGAGTGGATGATGCGGTTTGTGGCGCACAAGCCTGAGGATGAAGCGGTTAAAAGCTAAAAGCTTCGCGAGCAAGCCCGCTCCCACATTGGATCTGTGTCACGACGAAGATCCAATGTGGGAGCGGGCTTGCTCGCGAATGGGGGTAACCGGTTCTCACTGAAAAACGTGTGGCTCTACAACCACCCTGACCGCTTGAAGCTCGCCCACAAACCCACACAACCCACTGCAATAAACCCCAACACCCCGAAATACCCGTAATGCCAACTCAACTCCGGCATGTTCTGGAAGTTCATCCCGTAAATCCCCGCCACCGCCGTCGGGAACGCCAGAATTGCCGCCCACGCCGCAAACTTGCGCTGCACCACGCTTTGGCGTGACGCCTCCAGCAACACCCCAACTTCAATGGTCTGGCTGGCAATGTCCGCGAGCGTCGTCAGGTCTTCCATTTGCCGCGTCACATGAATCTGCACATCGCGAAAGTACGGACGCATGTTCTTGTCGATGAATGGAAAGCTGAGTTTCTGCAGCTCCTCACCAATCTCCACCATCGGCGCCGCATACCGACGCAAACGCAAGACGTCACGGCGCAGACTGTGAAGTTTTTGAATATCGCGCTCGTTCAGGGAGCTACACATGACGTTGCGTTCCAGCTCATCGATCTCGGCATGGATCGCTTCACCCATGGGCTGGTAGTTTTCAATCACGAAATCGAGGATGGCATAGAGTACGAAATCTTCCCCGTGCTCCAGCAATATCGGACGCGCCTCACAACGCTGTCGGACATAGGCGTAGGACGCTGAATGACCGTTGCGAGCGGTAATGATGTAACCGTTGCCGGCAAAGATATGAGTTTCAATGAACTCCAATTTGCCTTCATGCCGGATCGGCGAATACGTGACGATGAACAGTGCATCGCCGAAGGTTTCCAGCTTCGGTCGACTGTGTTTTTCCAGGGCGTCTTCGATGGCCAGTTCGTGCAAGTTGAACTGGCGTTGCAGATTGAACAGCTCCTGGGCATTCGGCTCTTCGAGGCCGATCCAGACAAAGTGGCCGGGCTTTGCCGCCCAGGCAGCGCCTTCGTCGAGCGTGAGATTGGTGACTTTCTTACCGGCGCTATAAACCGCAGCAGCAACAACTCTACCCATGATAGTGATTCACTTCTTATTGGCAGCTTTCTATTAGCAAAGATGGCAGTGACAGGCAGTCTCCAGCTTAGCCCTGTCTGCTGCTTGAGAGTCAGTGAAATCTGTTGAGTTCGTAGGCAAAAGCTCGCGGGCAAAAGAAAACCCGCACAAGGCGGGTTTCTTTTACGCGGCTTGCAGTTGCCGGTCCATCGAAGCGATGCACTCGCGCATCTGCTCGCGGCACTGGGCAATCAGCAGCGGCATGTCATCCAGGCTCAATCCAGCCGTAGGAATCGCCGGTAACGAACGGATCAGAATCTTCCCACTGCGCCAACGGTTCAATCGCATGTGTTTAACGTAACTGCTGACACACACCGGAACAATCGGCACCCCGGCGGCAATGGCCATTTGAAAGGCGCCTTTCTTGAACGGCAGCAACTCTTCGCCCAGGTTGCGCGTGCCTTCCGGGAAGACCCAAATTGACGTGTCTTCATTCTGTAACGTGTGGGTAGTGGTCAGCATCGACTTGCGCGCTTTCTGCGCATTGCCGCGATCGATCAGCACATTGCCCGCCAGCCAGAACAACTGACCAAACAGCGGTACCCACTTCAGACTCTTCTTGCCGATACACACGGTGCGGCGGGGCACCACATTGCCGAACACAAACAGATCGTAGTTGGACTGGTGGTTGGCGATGATCACGCAGCTGTCGGGTTTATCCATCAGCGGTCCAACATCGGCCTTAACCCGCAGACGCAAAATGCACATCGCCGGCCATGCATAAAGACGCGCGCACAAACGGCTGTTGTCCGGATTGAACGGTCGGCACAGGCCGAGAATCACCCCAAGCACACCGGCCAGAATAAAGTGCAGGCCCATCAGTAACATACGAAACACAAACAGCATTTACAGGCCCCACCGGGACAAAAGGTGGCGCAGTGTACGGATGTGCACTGTTTTCGGCAATTGCCACTATAGAGGTGGGAGATAGGCGATGTTTAAGCGCATGTTTCCGACTTATGGGTCAGATGCGATCTAGAGCGGTTGTAGGCTTTTCAACGGAGCGCGTAAGAAAAAGCCCGACACGACGGTCGGGCTTTTTCGGTGTGGCACGTTTGGGTTTAAACCAAAAAATCCTGATCCTGGATGATTGCGTTGTCCAGCCTCTCCAGCAGCGCTTTGCGCACTTTGAGCTTGGTGTTCTTGTGAGCGGTCATGTTGATCTTCTTCAACTGACGAGCCGCCGTCAGCGCCGCGCCGTGCAGCTCTTCGGCCGACACCACCAGGTCGAAGAACCCGGCATCCACGGCGCTTTGCGGATTAAACATTTCAGCGTTGATGACGGCGCGATGGAATGCCGACTTGCGCAGACGATCACGGGCCAACTCGATACCGGCGTGGTGCATGGTCATGCCGATCTGCACTTCGTTCAGGCCAATGCTGAACGGGCCGTCGACACCAATGCGGTAATCCACCGACAACAGCAGGAACGCGCCCTTGGCCACCGCATGCCCAGGGCATGCCACGATCACCGGGAACGGGTGCGCCAACAGACGACGGGCCAGCGTCGAACCGGCAGTCACCAGCGCCACGGCCTCTTTAGGACCGGAGGTCATCACCTTCAAGTCATAACCGCCCGACAGCATCCCGGGCGTACCGGTAATGATCACCACCGCACGATCAGTCACCGCCTGATCCAGCGCGGCGTTAAACGCAACAATCACGTCTGGAGAGATGGCATTGACCTTGCCATTGCTCAAGGTCAGGGTCGCGATACCGTCTTCGAGATGGTAGGAAATCAACTCACTCATGACGCTATTCCTTTCAATAAAGTAGGGCAGACGTTACTCACCGCCGCAGGCCAGGTAAAGCGCCGTGACTGACCGCCCAGTCACCCTTTCCCCGCCCGGCAAGCGTCGCCCGCCACGCAGGCCACGCATTCCCCACTATATAGAGGAGGGCGCGAAGCCGGAGATTGGCGGGTTTGCCATGGACTGGAACCTGCTCGGACGACTAAAACGCTAAGCGCATGAAAATTCTGCAAAAAAAGTTTGCCATCGGAAAAGCTTTCGACTACATTAGCGCGCCTCGACAGACAGAACTTGTTTGAAGAGATACGGTGAAGTGTCCGAGTGGCTTAAGGAGCACGCCTGGAAAGTGTGTATACAAGAAATTGTATCGAGAGTTCGAATCTCTCCTTCACCGCCAAATTCGATGTAACCAAAACCCCTGATTTCGAAAGAAGTCAGGGGTTTTGTGGTTTCTGGCGTCTGGATTTTGCGGATGGCAATGTTATTGACCCAAGCCCATCGGCGAAGGCGCTTCCGAAATTCATGTAGGACGGGTGATAGGCATGTGGGAAGTAATGCTGGAAAGCCAGGTAGCTGGGTGCTTTCATAGGTTTCGGCACCTGACTCGAGCCGTTTCGTGAGGGTATTCGCTATGCGCCTTTAGGGGGCAAAATGAATCAACGGCAAGGCACATGACGCGGCCTATTATCTGGAAGGACGAACGCACGTTATGCAGGAATTCACCATGAAACAGGCCGAACTGGAAAAGGTTCATGTGGAGATCGTCAAACTGATGGCTGAGCAGCGCAAGCTGAACGCCGAGGCCGGGAAGATGACCCGTGAGACTTTTTGGTATCCGGTGGCTGTAGCGACCGGGTTGATTGGCACGGTGGCCACTGTCACCGCAACTGTCACCGCAGTGTTGGTCAAGCTGCTCTAACCTGTTGGACTGCCCAAAACCCCTCGAATGGAATCGAACAATGTCTCACCCTTGCGCCGCTTCCCGTCGTATAGCTATTTCCCTCACCGCCGCGCTGATAAGTACCGTCTCCTTATTCGCCACAGCATCCACAACCAGGACTTTCCCCGATGCTGAAGCCAGCGACCCCGCAAAACTCGGCTGGATGGTCGGCTCGCCACCCCCTGCAGATCGCACCGTGCGTTTCGAAGACGGCAGCTATTTCCAGTTCCCGGCGATGCGCTGGAGTGTCTCTAACTTCCGTCAACTGATGCCTACGATCAACGTTTCACGGGGGCTCGGCGCGCCGGTTCCATTGGTGTCTGCGCTGCGCAAAGACATCGATGCGATCAACTTCGTCCCGCTGGGCGCGAAGGCTCCGATGACCTGGGAGCAATCCCTTGCGGCCACCTACACCGACGGGATTGTGGTGATGCATCGCGGGAAAGTGGTCTACGAGCGTTACTTTGGCGTGCTGAAGCCTGAAGGCCAGCACGCGGCAATGTCGGTGACCAAGTCCGTGATCGGCACGTTGGGGGCGATGTTGGTGGCAGAAGGGCGAATCGATGCGAACAAGCACGTCGCCGAATACGTCCCTGAACTGGCGGCTTCCGCATTTGGCAGCGCCACGGTGCGCCAGGTCCTCGATATGACGACCGGCCTCAAGTACAGCGAGGACTACGCCGACCCGAACGCCGAGGTCTGGGCTCATGCAAAAGCCGGCAGCCCTCTGCCCAAGCCAAAGGACTACAGCGGTCCGCGAAGTTACTATGAGTTTTTGCAGACGGTTCAACCGCAAGGCGAACACGGCAGCGCGTTTGGCTACAAGACCGTCAATACCGATGTACTGGGCTGGATCATCGCTCGAGCGACCGGTCGCAACGTCGCACAGTTGTTGTCGGAACGTATCTGGAGTCGTTTGGGTACTGAGCAGGACGCCTATTTCACGGTGGACTCCATTGGCACCCCGTTTGCCGGCGGCGGCTTGAACACCGGTTTGCGTGACCTGGCACGGTTTGGCGAGATGTTGCGTAATGACGGCCAGTTCAACGGTCAGCAAATCGTGCCCAAAGCGGTGGTTGACGACCTCCGTCGCGGCGGCGACAAGCAGGCATTCGCCCAGGCGGGTTACGATTTGTTGAAGGGTTGGAGCTACCGTTCAATGTGGTGGGTGACCAACAAAGAGGGCGGAGCCTTCATGGCGCGTGGGGTTCATGGGCAACGCATTTATGTAGACCCGAAAGCCGAGATGGTGATTGTTCGCTACGCCTCCCACCCGGTCGCCAGTAACTCGGCTAACGATCCGGTCACCTTGCCGGCGTTTGATGCGTTGGCTCAACATCTGTCCAGGTTGCCTTGAGTAATTACCCTCGGGCCATGAAAGAAGGAAATTTAATGATCACCACCACAACCCACTCCATCGAAGGCCGACAAATCACCGCCTATCTGGACATCGTCAGTGCCGAGTCGGTGCAGGGTGTCAACGTGATCCGCGATATGTTCGCTGGGATGCGGGATTTTTTCGGTGGGCGCTCTCAGACATTGGAGCGGGCGCTGAAGGAGGCACGGATTCAGGCAACCGACGAGTTGAAGGAGCGGGCGCGGGCACTTCAGGCTGATGCGGTGGTGGGGCTTGATTATGAGATCAGCATGCCGGCCGGGAAAGGCGGAATGGTGGTGGTGTTCGTGACCGGGACGGCGGTCAAGTTGAGGTGATTTGAGTCACGCTGCCGTTCGTCGGGGACGCAATAATCCGAACTACAAGTCCGGTAATGACTGACTAGTCTCAAAAGCGTTGAAGGTCGATATTTTCCAGGCAAATAGGGCTTGCCGGTGTCGACCCTTTTTTGAGAGGGGAAAGGTATGGCTGATTCGTATATCGAAGACGACGGGTCTGAGTTTCCGATCAATAATTGCGTGCAGTGTGGTCAAGCGGAGTATGTGCAGGGCTTTGGTGAGAACCGGGTCCAGGTCGCCAAATTGAAATCCAAGGTGCCCCGAACCGAAAAAGCGAATTTCTTGCCCAAGAGGATGCCGTCTTCCAGGAAGTAACCGTCAACTGGATAACCCCCGCCATTGAGCGGGGTTTTCATTTTCACAACGTCGACTGTTGGGATTTGGACTACAGATACATAACCCGCTGTTGGTATTTTTTTTCACAAACTTTTCACACCTACCTACGTAGGCTCAACTCATCCGTTAGAAAGCAGTACCTGGCCCGTTCCCCAGCGGGCTTTTTTTTGCCTGTCATAAAACCTTTTCTAAAAACGCTGTCCAACCGTCGCCTATTGCGAGGTTGTACCCGTGCGTGTCTGGACTTTGTCTCCTCTAAAGCATTCAATCTCGCCCCTTTCGGTTACCCCCTTTTTTTGAGGTTCTTGTCATGCGTTTAACACTGCCTGCTTTGGTTCTGGGGCTTTTGGTTGCTCAAGGTGCGATGGCTGCGGGTGATGGCACTGCCGCCATCGGTGGTGGTTTGGGTGGCGCGCTGGGTAATGTGGTCGGCCAGAGCATGGGCGGCAGCACCGGTGCAGCAATTGGTGCTGGTGTCGCGGGCGCGGCCGGCAGTGCTGTTGCAGCACGCAAAGGCAGCCGCACTAAAGCCGCCATTGGCGGTGGTGTCGGCGCGGCCGGTGGTTCGGTGATCGGCAACAGCCTGGGCGGCAAGACCGGTTCCACCATTGGCGCAGGTTTGGGCGGCGCATTGGGCGGCGGCGTGGGCAGCAACCTGGCCAAAGGTCACAAGCGTCACTGATCCTGATCGATCAGCTGAAAAAGCCCGGCTTGATGCCGGGCTTTTCGTATCTGGATATTTCTTCTTCACACTCTTCGGAACTACAGCTGTCCAACGATCAGCGCTGGTGTGATGAAAACGCTAGACTCACGCCATCCGTAACGCGTTCTCTTACCCCCGATACGGAATTTAGAGGTTCATATCATGCGTTTGACATTGTCCACGTTGGTTCTGGGACTTTTGGTCGCTCAAGGTGCAATGGCCGCCGGTGACGGCACTGCTGCAGTTGGCGGTGGTATTGGCGGTGCGCTAGGTAACGTGGTCGGCCAGCAAATGGGCGGCAGCACGGGTGCCGCGATTGGCGCCGGTGTAGGCGGCGCGGCAGGTAGCGCGGTCGGCGCGAACAAAGGCAGTCGCACAGAAGCGGCTATTGGTGGTGGTCTGGGATCGGCCGGTGGCTCGGTGATCGGCAATAGCCTGGGCGGCAAGACCGGTTCGACCATTGGCGCAGGCCTGGGCGGCGCGGCGGGTGGTGCGGTAGGCAACAACCTGGGTAACGATAGCGGCAGTTCGCACTCCGGTAGCGGCCACAAGCATAAGCATAAAAACAAGCACAAGAACAAACATCACTGATTCGACATCTAACTACACCAGAAACCCGGCCCAGCGCCGGGTTTTTCGTTCCTGGTAGCAGGACTCTGGAACGTTTGGTCGTGGGCCGCCTCGAACTTCATACACCCCAGAATGTTGTGAGGCATGCCATGACTCCTGAAACAGAAGGCAAGGAAGAAAAAGGCCCGAGCGGGCTTCCGTTCATTAACGATCCAGGAAACGAAGACCCAGGCTCACTGATGGATGACGCAACGGTGCCGCTCAATGATTCCGATGATGCGGGCGACGTCGGAAATATCGAGTTCGAAGACGAGGAAGAGGATGAGGACGAAAATTGACCCTGCTGTTTGACCGATCGTCTCTCTGATCGAACTCAGCGCAGGGCGCAATCCTCGAAACTTCAGGGCCTGCTATTCAGGCCCCACGAGAGGTGCCTTATGAACGCTGATCCGAAAGACTCCGACATCGACGATACCCCCGAATATCCGCTGCCTTCACCGACCGATCCCCTGAGTCGTGATCAACGTCCGCCTGATGACGACACCGCTGTAGAGCAGTTGCCGTCTGATGAAGTGAAGCGTGGGGATGTGGAAGCTCTCACCGACGACCCGGACATCGCCGGTGAAGACGGCTCAAACGAACCAAGCTGAACATACGCTGTGGCGCAGCGCCATTCGTCGATTGTGCGGCACCTTTAAAAAGCGATGACTGCCAGAAATCAGGTACGCACCTTTTAAAGGAGATACACCATGATCAGGTCAAAATTGACGGCCCTGACGGTGATCGGCGTGTTGTCGGCCGGCTCAATGTCGGCGTTTGCCCAGTCCTCCGGCAACGATGCACCTGTGGATAAGGGCGGGATGCCGCCGTACTCCGAAATGAATGCGGGCTCCGCGGACGAGAAGGCGCTGCCGCCTGGCGCTATTAAGGGTGGGAATGGTGGTGATGCAAATGGAAGTAGCACCAGCCCGGAGAAGGGAAGCGGGGCGATGAGTGGTGGAGATTCGATGGGGAGCGGTTCTGGGAGTGGGTCTGGAGGATCCGGTAGTTCTGGGATGAGTGGGAGCGGGAGCGGTGGGAGTTCGGGGCGTGCGGGAGGAGGAACTGGGGGGGCAGGTGGTGGTACGAGTGGTTCGGGTGGTTAAGTCCGAATTCTTACCGGAAGATGAGCCCAGTTCTAACTGGGCTTTTTCCAGATACTTTATATTTACCCTAGCTACTCGTCGGAGATATCAGACTCAACCCATTGCATGAAAAACTCTTCCTGAACCTCAGGTTCGTTTGTCAGATTATTTTCCTCGTAATCAAAGATACTTACTAAATCACTTCTTAATGCTTGTTTACCCAGTGTCAGCTCATATGCTTTTACACCTAACGACATCTGTGAGGACATACTAGAGGGGTGTACGTTTATTTTTGCTCCTTTACACAAAAAAGTTACGTCACGATGGTCTTTCCTGACATGACCCAGGCATTTGTAAAAATCGTCGCCAGAGTATGAGTTTCGATAACCATCTTCCATAACAAAAGTGATGCTCAGATTTTCGGAGTCACAGAGAAGCTCAGCGGATTGACGCTTGCCATTTTTGATTATCAAAATCGTTACGCTGTCCACGTTCTATTTCCTGTTCGGATTTAAGGTGGTGTGACCAGATGGGCGACCATTAGCACCAATAGGGGTTACGCCTAAAATATCTTCTCTTTTGACTCCGCCTTGAATTGCTAACTCTCGCTCGCTACCAAACTTATATTTTTTCCCAAGCTCCGAAGTCAGATCTCGCCCTGGGATCATCCGTATGGTGTACAAAAAACCGCTTCTCATGTTGAATTTTGTTGCGAAATCGATTCCAACCTCTCTAACTGGGGTAGTGCTTACAAAATTGCTTGGAGGCTTGTTGCTATCTAGGGAATGGAGCAGCAAGTCATTGCTGTCGCCCTTGGTTTTAAATCCTTGTTCAAATATCTCATCTGGGTGACGACCGTCTCCACGATATAAATACAATTCCTCTGGGTATGATGGGAGTTGAGCTTCCCCCTCATCAACCTTAATACTCCCCGCCGGATCCACATCCCCAAATGCCGGCCGCTTACACCCATCCCCACCCGGACACTCACTCAACCCCAGCGGATCAACCCACCCCGTCGGGTTCCGCGTGTACTGATACCCGTTTAACCCTCCCGCCAACTTGCTCGGATCCGGCGTCAAATACCGTCCAACATCCGGATTGTAGTAGCGATGCCGGTTGTAATGCAGGCCCGTCTCCGCATCGAAATACTGCCCCTGAAACCTCAACGGCTGATCAAGCACCTGATGGGTATCGCGGTTGAGGCGAGTCAGGCGGCCATAGGCGGTGTATCGGGCGGCCCAGATGATGTCGCCGCTGTAGTCGGTGAGTTCTTGCGGTGTGCCGAGGTGGTCGAGTTGGTAGTAGAACGGGCAGGCCTGGCGTGGGCCTTTGCCGTCGAGCATGGCCAACGGGCGGAAGCTGCCGGGTTCGTATACGTAGCTGCGGTAGTGCTCGCGGCTGCTTTCGGCGATGAGGTGGTCGCCTTGCCAGAAGAACTCGGTGGTTTTGCCGTCGACGGTTTTGGCGATGCGGCGGCCGAAGGCGTCGTAGCGGTAGGTCGCCTGGCTGCCGTTAGGCAGGGTGACGCCGATCAGCCGATGTTGGCAGTCGTAGCGGTATTCGGTGATCAGTTTTTGCGCGGTGCCGCGGCGCTCACGGATGAGGTTGCCGAAGGCGTCGTAGTCGTAATGGCGGTCGCCTTGGATGAGCAGGCGGTTGCCTTTGACGTTGGCTGGGCCGGGGCGGTCCTGCATCAGCAGGTTGCCCGCCGGGTCGTGGGCGAAGCTTTCCGGTTGTTGATCACGGGAGTGGCGGACGGGGATCAGGCGGTTGAGCGGGTCGTATTGGTAGCTGCGTTGGCCGTGTCGCGTGTCGGCAATGTAGTCGAGGTTACCGTTGGCGCTGTAGGCATAGTCGCGACGATACAGCTGACTGACAGCGTGGGCCTTCAATCGGCCCTGATCGTCGTAGGCATATTCGCTGAGCAATTGCCCCTGCTGGCGCTGCTGTTCGCGGCCGAAGGCAAACTGGTGGGTCGTGAGCCGCGCGCCGTTGAGGTCGATCGCCGTCAGCGCCCCGCCCTTGGCGTGGTGGTAATCGAGTTTGCTGCCGTCCGGCAGGCGCAGGCGATTGAGCTGGCCGCAAGCGTCGTAGCCATAACGCAACGTGCCCCAACCCTGATGCTCGGTGATCAGCCGATCCTGCGGGTCGTATTCGAACTCCAGCGGATGATCGTGGCCGTCGTCGACGCCGATCAGTCGGCCGAGGCTGTCATAGCGGTATTCAACCTTGATGCCGTCGGGCAGGGTTTTGACCCGCAACCGCCCGGCCGAGTCCCGCTTATAAGCCGTTACCAACCGCGAGCCATCTTCGCCGAACTCGGTTTTCTCCAGCAGCTGGCCGTTGAGGTCGTAGGCGTACGCCGTGCGTTGACCGTCGAATCCGGTTTCCTGTCGGATCAAGCCATTGGGCGTGTAGTCCAGGAGATATGTTTCGCCGGATTCGTTTTCGATCTCGGTAAGAAGCAGCTGCGCGTTGTCGTAGCGGTACTTCAGCTGGGTGCCGTCGGGGTTGAGGCGGCGGCTGACCAGATGCAGGTCGTCGATGTATTCGTAACGGGTGACGCGACCCAGTTCATCGCGTTCGGCGGTGATCTTGCCGTAGGCGTTGTAGCTGAAGGCGCGGCTGGCGCCGGTAGGCAGCGTGGTCTGGATCAGTCGGCCAACGGCATCCCAGTGGTACTGGGTGACGGCGCCGTGTTCGTCCTGACGGGTAATCTGCCGCCCCAACGCATCGTAGGAAAACCGCCGCTGACCGCCGTCCGGCAAGGTCTCTTCGAGCAGTTGCCCCAAGGCGTTCCAGACGAACACATGCCGGCTGGTGTCCGGGTAGCGGATCGACAGCAGTTGCCCTTTGTCGTCGTAGTAATAGTGGCTGACCTGACCGTCGGGGTCGGTCGCTTCGGTGATGTCGCCTTGCGCATTGCGCTGATATTTCCACACCGCTTTGCCGCGATACCGCGCGTGCAGGAAACCGTTGCGATACTCGTAGGCTGTCGGCTCGTCTTCCGGCAGAATCAGCGCGATCAGCCGTCCGACTTCGTCGTAACGGTATTCGGTGACGGCGCCAAGCGGATCCTGCTCGGCAATCAGCTGACCGTTGTCGTCGTAAGCCTTGAGGTGTTCGCCGCCGTCCAGCTCGACCTTGCGCACCAGTCGCGCCCGGTCGTCGTGCTCGTAAATCTCTTCGCTACCGTCAGTGTTCTTAACCAGCACACTGCCGTTGTCGTCCCAGCTATAACGCGTGTCCATCTGCGTAAACGACGCCCAATGCCGCACGCACCGGGCCGCTTTACCGGCACGCTCCCACTCCCAGTAGAAACTTGCTCCGCCGGCGAGTTGCCGCTGCAGAATCACGTGCTGATCGTCGTAGTCGTAACGTTCGCTTTCGCCAGCGGCATTGGTGGCTTCGATCAAGCGATGACGAGCGTCGTAACGGTAGGCAACCAGTGTTTGCTCGGTACGCCAGGCGTCTTCCAGGGTGTCGGCCGGCTGAAAACGCTGATAGTCGACGGCGACCATGTACCGGCGGTCATAGCGCAAAAGAAGGGAACGCCCTGCGCCGTTATCGAGGCGTTTGATCCTGTTAGACGTGTCCCGCTGTACCGTCAGCCGATTGCCATAGGCATCGCTGATTGCTGTCAGACGTCCTGCACGAAAGTGGAAAAACCGCGCTTTTTCGCCAGCCAGGGCGAGGATCAGTTCTTCGGGTCCATCGCCCAGATAAATCGCTGCCCGCGACAGGCTGTTGTGAATTGTCGGGCGCTCTATATTCGGTAACGGAAAGGTCGTACGACGGTTTTCATGGTCGATCCAGATGACGTGATCGCCATCGATTTCCAGGTGATGGGCGAGTGAGTGACTCCAACCAAATCCGAGCCCGCAATCGATCTCCACCGCACTGGTGCGATAGAGCCGGGTGAAGTCGAACGGCAAAATCCCGTCAAGTGAACCATCGGTCAGCGTGAGCAGTTCTTCGCCTGTGACCATCGACACCGGACAGCCATGGGTACAGGTCAACGGTCCGCAATCGGCGCTGTCGCCATTGGGGTTTTTCGCCTGATCCGGGGCATCGTCGCGATGTTCCTGCCTGCCAATCCTGGTCATGGCTTCAGACTTGTCGCGAGCAATGGCCACCGGATTCTTCACCAACAAAACCGGCGCAACCCCCGCGGTGATTTGCAACGACACGGCGGGAGCAGGATTGATCGGTGCATTCCGGGCATTGACCATCAGCGGTTTGAGCGCGCCAGCGTGGGCTGTCAGGTCGGACCTGGCGGTGAGCTCAGCCAATCGCAAACTGGCGGCCGCCAGCCATTGTCGGGTCTGTGGGGACTTGATCCCGGACAGCACCTTCTCACTCAGGCGCAACTCCAGTCCTGCAGGACCGGTGAGGCACATGAGCAGGAAACTGATCAATATCTCTGTACGAATTTCCGCCACGACTTCGGCGATGTACTGCGGCGGCAGCATCCTCAGCCAAGTGGTGAACGCCGCGAGATGAATGAACATCAACGGCTCGTCGCTCAGCATCAGCAACACCTTGGCGATGGACTCCGCCGAGGCGTTCAGCAGCGTTTCAATCTCGGTTTGGGTCAGGTATTCAAGGAGTTTTTCGCTGTTGGCCTGAAGGTCCGCGATCAGGGCGTAAATCTGTTTTACGTCATCCCACAAACTGTTCAGCGAGTTCTCGAAACCGCGCCAATCGGCCTGTTGCAGCATGCCATAGCGCTTGATGAAACCGGCCTGGGAGAACCCGGCCCACGCTGGCTCGAACTCAGTCGTCCACTCATTGCGCAACCAGCGTTCCAGTTCGCCGATGACGCCCTGATAGGAGGCATAAAGTGCTTTGACGTGATCAGCGGATACCTCGGGAAAGAAGGTGATGCGATAACGCTGGCCGCGCTGGCAATCGGGGATTTCCAGGATGCCAGTGGGGCCGATCTCGTGGTAGATCGGCTCGCCAAACGTCTGCTCGCCCGCCACCTCGGAAAGCAAAGGTTCAAGCATCACCGGCGTATTGCCGATCGGCACGAAACGCGCTGCCTCAAACATATGCACCAAAGTCAACGGACCGCTGGTCTGGCACGCGGCGACTGTCGCACTGACAGGCGTAGTCGAATGCTTCGGTGCGTTTAGACGGACTTCATTGCCGACCTTGAATACTTGCTCGACATCCAGGGCCTTGCCGGTCCAGAAACTTTCAGCCCAGGCGTCGTAATCATTGAGGCAGAGCCGAAAGTCATCGAGCAGCGCTTCGACATCCGGGTGCTCAGGGTCCATGGCGGCGACCACCAGCAGCCCGATGGTGTTGTTCAAGGCCAGGAGGTTGTCAGGTATGAACATTCGCAGTCCCTCGCGCGGATCAATTCAGAGCGCGAGACTTTGCGGGGGATCGGCGGGGAAAGAAGTCGGGAAAGTAAGTGTTTGGTGTAGGGGAAATCGCTAAATGACGGAGAGCACTTCGGCGCAGGTTTTAGTACCGCTCAGGCATTGCCCGTTGCCCTATGCCCGCCGCGCTCGCTATGCTGCTGAATCCTTTAATCGATCGCGGACCCGGCCGTACCTGAGCCGCCTCTGGGATGTCATTAGAAAACGGATCAGATGCGATGAATGCACCGCTGAATGAATTCGGCCCGATCAAGGCCGTGATTTTCGATATGGACGGCTTGTTGCTGGACACCGAGGGCATTTACACCGAGGTCACGTCCATGATTGCTGCGCGTTACGGTCGAGTCTTCGACTGGAGCGTCAAACAGAACATCATCGGCCGTGGTGCAGGTGATCTGGCGCGTTATGTGGTCAAGGCGCTGGACCTGCCGATTACCGCCGAAGAGTTCCTGGTGATCCGCGAACCGCTGATGCGCGAGCGTTTTCCTACAGCGCTGGCGATGCCTGGCGCACAGGAGCTGGTTCGGCATCTGAAGGCCAACAACATTCCGATCGCGGTGGGCACCAGCTCTTCGCGTCAGTCGTTCGGCCAGAAAACCACCTTGCACCGCGATTGGTTCGCGCTGTTCGATTTCATCGTGACGGCTGACGATCCGGAGGTCGGCGCGGCCAAACCGGCGCCGGACATCTTCCTCACGGCGGCGCGGCGCCTGGGTGTCGCGCCTGAGGATTGCCTGGTGTTCGAGGATTCGCCGTTCGGTGTCACGGCGGCGAAAGCGGCGGGGATGACCGCGATTGCGATCCCGGATGCGGCGATGGCTGACGAAAAGTACGCACACGCCGATGGCATTCTTCGTACGCTGAAAGCGTTCAAACCGAGCGCTTGCGGTTTGCCAGCGCTCGAATGGGCTTAACGCGGCGTACATGAAAACGCCGGCAACCTGATCAGGGTTGCCGGCGTTTTTTATGCGTGATTCAGAACATCAGGCGCCGAAACCACCGTCGATGGTCAGGCTGGCACCGGTGATGTAGCCGGCTTCCGGCCCCACGAGGTAAGCGACGAAGCTGGCGATTTCTTCCGCTTTGCCGTAGCGACCCACCGCCATCAACGGGATCAGGCTTTCGGCGAAGTCGCCACTGGCCGGGTTCATGTCAGTGTCGACCGGGCCCGGTTGCACGTTGTTGATGGTGATGCCACGCGGGCCGAGGTCGCGCGCCAGGCCTTTGGTCAGGCCGACCAGCGCCGACTTGCTCATGGCGTACGGGCCACCACCGGCGAAGGGCATGCGGTCGGCGTTGGTGCTGCCGATGTTGATGATGCGACCGCCTTCCGTCATGTGTTTGGCAGCGGCCTGGGTGGCGATGAATACGCTGCGCACGTTGATCGCGAGGGTCTGGTCGAAGTCTTCGAGTTTGAAATCTTCCAGCGGTGCAACGGCCAGCACGCCTGCGTTGTTGACCAGAATGTCCAGGCGACCAAAGGCTTTTACGGTGGCGGTCACGGCGTTGCGGATGGCCTCGGCGTCGGCGCTGTCAGCCTTGATCGCGAGGGCTTTGCCGCCGTTACCGGTGATGCTGTTTTGCAATTCTTCGGCTTTGGCCGTGGAGCTGACGTAGGTGAAGGCCACTGTCGCGCCTTCAGCGGCCAGGCGTTTGACAATGGCGGCGCCGATACCGCGGGATCCGCCTTGAATCAAAACCACTTTGCCGCTGAGGTTCTGAGTAGTCATATCGATCTCCAAAGTCCCGAGGCGAGATGTCTCGGTTGATGGAGCCTAGTATCGATTCAGGATTACCGGCTGAGTAGACGGTAATTGCGATAGTCTGTGTAAACCAAAAGTTTATAGTGGCGCTTATGGAAACCTTCAGCAGTATCGAATGCTTCGTGCGCAGTGCCGAGGTCGGCAGCTTCGCCGAAGCCGCGCGCCGTCTGAGTCTGACCCCGGCGGCGGTGGGCAAGAGTGTTGCCAAACTTGAGGCGCGACTGGGTGTGCGGCTGTTTCAGCGCAGCACTCGCAGCCTGACGCTCACTGAAGCGGGTCATCGGTTTCTCGGCGAAGTGAGTTCCAGTCTTCACACGATCCAGAATGCTGTGGCCAATCTGGCCAGCGCCGAGGGTCTACCCGCGGGGACGTTGAAGGTCAGCATGGGCACGGTGTTCGGGCGGTTGTACATCGTGCCGTTGCTCGGGGAGTTTCTGCGGCGCTTTCCGGCGATCAACCCGGACTGGCATTTCGATAACCGTCAGGTCGATCTGATCGCTCAGGGTTTCGATGCGGCGATTGGTGGGGGATTCGAGCTGCCGCAGGGGGTGGTGGCGCGCAAGCTGACGCCGGCCCATCGGGTGTTGGTCGCGTCAGCCGACTATCTTGCAGGGCGTGAGGTGATTGCCGAGCCCGATGATCTGAAGCATCACGATGGCATCCTGATTCGATCGCCGCAGACGGGCCGTGTGCGTTCCTGGCAATTGACCAGTCGCGCCCAGCAACACAGCTCGCTGACGCTCAAGGCGCGGATGACCATGAGTGATTCGGAGGCGGCCTGCGCCACGGCCGCCCAAGGGTTGGGCATTGCGCTGGTGAGCATGCCGTTTGCCGTGGGCTATCTGGAGGCCGGGACCTTGCAGCGGGTGCTGCCGGACTGGTTTGTCGACGATGGCAACATTTCGATTTATTACGCAGAGCACAAACTGCTGCCCGGTAAGACCCGGGCGTTTGTGGATTTCATCATTGAGCAGTTTGCGGAGCAGGGGTTGGGGCAGCGGTTTAGTGCTCTTTGAGTCTGGCTGGAGACCGAGGCGTGGCCATCGCGAGCAGGCTCGCTCCCACATTGGATTTTGTGAACGACACAGACCCATTGTGGGAGCGAGCTTGCTCGCGATTAACGATGACGCGCTCTACCTGCCGAAACGCCCGGGCCAGCCAATAATTTTCTTCGGCCGCGGGGTCGCATAAGTCCGCACTTTGGACGTCGACAAGCCCAACCGCACCAACGACTCGGCAATCGTCACCGCCGCCGTCACACCATCCACCACCGGCACGCCAGTGCGCCGGCGAATCTGTTCATCCAGCCCGGCCATGCCGCCGCAGCCCAGGCAAATTACCTCGGCCTTGTCTTCCAGCACGGCCAATTCCGCCTGGCGAATAATTGCCTCCAGCGCACGCTCAGGATCGGATTCCAGTTCCAGCACCGCCAAACCACTGGCCCGCACCGACGCGCAGCGGTCCCAGAGTCCGGACAGTTTGAGGCGATCCTCGATCAGCGGCACGGTGCGGTCCAGCGTGGTGACCACCGAGTAGGCATGGCCGAGGAACATGGCGGTGCTGGCCGCCGCATCGGTGATGTCCACCACCGGCACGTTGAGCAACTCCTGCAAACCTTCGCGGCCGTGTTCGCCGTAACCGGCCTGGATCACGGCGTCGAAGGGTTGGTCGTAAGCCATCACCCGATCCATCACCGCGATGGCGGCCAGATAGCTTTCGAAATTGCCTTCAATGGAGTCAGCACCGAAGTAGGGCGTCAGGCCGATGATTTCCGTGCCCGGCGCGGCCACGGACTGAGCCGAACGTGCGATGGCCTGGGTGATGGATTCGGTGGTGTTGACGTTGACCACGAGAATTCGCATGTGAAGTCCTTATAGCGGGTGGTTCTGCGGCCCGAGGGTGCTGGGCCGCCAAGGGATTAATGGCTGACGTTATCGACGGCGATGGCTTCACCGCTGACGTCTGCGTAATGGGGCTGCCGTTTGGCGATGATCAGGTAGAGCATCCCGGCAATCCCGGCCCCAATCAGCCAGGAGAAGGGCGATACGCTGTCGAAGCCCGGTACCAGCGCCAGGACGATGGCGATCAGTGCGGCAGGAATGAACGCCGCGACGGCGCGTAAATTGACTCCGCGGCTGTAGTAATAAGCGCCGTTAGGATCTTCGCTGTACAACTGCGGCACGTTGACCTGACCTTTTCGTACGAGCCAGTAGTCGACCATGATCACGCCGTACAACGGGCCGAGCAGGGCGCCGAGGCCGGACAGGAAATACACGATCACCAGCGGGCTGTTGTAGAGGTTCCACGGCAGGATCAGTACTGCAATGGTCGCGCTGATCAGGCCGGCGCGGCGGAACGTCAGGTATTTGGGCGCCAGGTTGCTCAGCACGAAGGCCGGGGCGACGAAGTTGGCCATGATGTTCACCGCCACGGTGACGATCAGGAACGCCAGGCAGCCGAGCACCAGAAAGAAGGTGTTGGGAATCGAGGCGATGATCTCGGTCGGGCTTTCGATGATCCGGCCATTGATCTGAAATTGCGCGCCGCAGAGCAGGACGGTGATGCTGGCGAACACCAGAATATTCACCGGCAGGCCCCAGAAATTGCCGACCTTGATGGTCTTGCGGCACGGTGACGAGCGAGCGAAGTCGCAGAAGTTGAGGATCAGCGTGCCGTAGATCGACAGCCACAACGCACCGCCGGCAAAGATGTTGCGCCACATCTCGCCGCCGGTCAGCGGTTCGCGGATCGACCAGGCGATGGTCGCGTTGGCCTGAAAGTACATCCACCCGGCGAGGGCGGCGACGGTCAGCAGAATCACCGGCCCAGCGAACGCCTCGTAGCGCCGCACCATCTCCATGCCGTAGGCGAGAATCGCCAGTTGCACGAACCAGATCGCCACGAAGCACACCCAGCCCAGGCTCGATAGGCCGAGGATCGAATTGTGGTCGTAGTCGGCGAAGCCCGGATGAACCGCTGTCAGCAGTACCCGAAAGACCACCGAGGCGAGGTAGGTCTGAATCCCGAACCAGGCGATGGCGATAACGGCACGGATCAATGCAGGAATCTGCGCCCCGTGAATGCCGAAACTGATCCGGCTGATGACAGGAAACGGCACGCCGGTCTTCTGCCCCATGTAACCGGAGAGGTTCATGAAGCTATACACCAACGCCGCGCCGATCCCCAGGGACAGCAGGATTTGCCAGCCGCCCAGTCCGAGGGCATACAGCCCGATGGCGAATGAATAATTGGCGATGTTGTGAACGTCGTTTGTCCACAGGGCAAAGATGCTGTAGCGGCCCCAGCGTCGACCTTCGGCCTTGGTCGGCGCCAGGTCCTTGTTGTGCAGGCGAGGGCTGAGTACGACAGGTTCTTGAAACGTTTGGTCGTGAGGGGTTGAAGTCGGTGGGAAGGAGGGCAGATCCAGCGCGATGTTGTTATTGGAGAGGCTAGTACGCATTCCGGCAGGCTCCGAGCTTGGCGTCGCGATGACTGTGCATGAGCGTTGGCTCGACAAATCTTCGTCGCGGGCAGTCAGCATCATTGGTTACGGGGCATCTGCAGCCTGTACGGGATAGGGCGCTTCAGGCTTGCGGATCTAAAGTGTGTTTATGTTTTGATGTGATTGTATACAAAACATGTATGCACTTAAGCCAGATCCATGCCAGTCAGCGATCTATGAAATCTGACGCTAATTTCGTTTCGTTATCGATAAGTGATAAGTGACTGAAATAAAGGCGATAAAAATTGACTGTTTGAACAGGTATTTATTTTTCAGCGGGATTTGCAGAAAACGTCGACTGAGGAAGTCAGGGCAGGGGCGTGTAACTTTTTGGGGCGCTAAAATAAAAAGTGCACACACAAATGGCACCTATGGTGACATTCGTGTGTACACATTTTTGGAGCCGATCATTGAACCTGTGGGAGCGGGCTTGCTCGCGAAGAGGCCTTCACATTCGACATCTATGCTGAATGTCAGTCCGCTTTCGCGAGCAAGCCCGCTCCCACATTTGGATCTCACAAGGCGGGACGTTATGCCTTGGATTTGCTGATGATGTTGCCCGCATGCAGACCGCATTCTTTCTGCGTCGCTTCTTCCCACCACCAACGACCTTCGCGCTCGTGCTGGTTCGGCAACACCGGACGGGTGCAGGGCTCGCAGCCGATGCTGATGAACCCGCGTTCGTGCAGGCTGTTGTACGGCAGCTCCAGCATGCGGATGTAACCCCAGATCTCTTCGCTGGTCATTTGCGCCAGCGGGTTGAACTTGTACAGGGTGCGTTCCGGGGTGGAGAACGCGGTGTCGATTTCCAGCACGGCGACGGCGCTGCGGGTGCCGGGGCTCTGGTCCCGACGCTGGCCGGTGGCCCAGGCGGTGACGCCGGACAACTTGCGGCGCAGTGGCTCGATCTTGCGGATGCCGCAGCATTCGCCATGGCCGTCCTTGTAGAAACTGAACAGGCCTTTTTCCTTCACGAAAGGTTCGAGCTTGGTGTAGTCCGGCGACACCAGTTCGATGTCGATCTTGTAGTGCTCGCGCACCTGATCGATGAAGCGGTAGGTCTCGGGGTGCAAGCGGCCAGTGTCGAGGCTGAACACTTTGACGTTCTTGTTCAGCTTCCAGGCCATGTCCACCAGCACCACGTCTTCGGCGCCGCTGAAAGATATCCACAGGTCATCGCCAAACTCGGCGAACGCGAGTTTCAGGATGTCCTGGGCGGATTTGTTGGCATAGGTCGTGGCGAGTTCCACGACGTCGAACGTTGGGCTCATCAGGGCGGCTTCCTACAGGTCGGTGGCGCTGGGCGCTCTATATAGGCCAGATGGTAACAAAATCCTGCAGCGACTGGCGCGCCCTATGCGTTGCACCGGTCAGCCTGAATCGCTAGAGTTCGGCAGTCTTTTGGCTCGCTCGACTCAATAATCAATACAAATGGGAGTGTCTTGTGGAAATTGCCTGTCTGGATCTTGAAGGTGTACTGGTTCCGGAAATCTGGATCGCCTTCGCCGAAAAAACCGGGATCGAATCCCTCAGGGCTACCACCCGGGACATCCCCGACTACGACGTGCTGATGAAGCAGCGTCTGCGGATTCTCGACGAGCACGGCTTGAAACTCACTGACATCCAGGAAGTGATCGCCACGCTCAAGCCGCTGGACGGTGCCATCGAGTTCGTCAACTGGCTGCGTGAGCGCTTTCAGGTGGTGATTCTGTCGGACACGTTCTACGAGTTCTCCCAGCCGCTGATGCGTCAACTGGGTTTCCCGACCTTGCTCTGCCATCGTCTGATTACTGACGATTCCGGGCGGGTGACGAGCTATCAATTGCGTCAGAAAGATCCCAAGCGCCAGTCGGTTTTGGCCTTCAAGAGCCTTTACTATCGGGTGATCGCGGCGGGGGATTCCTACAACGACACCACGATGCTGGGCGAGGCGGATGCGGGGATTCTGTTCCATGCGCCAGACAATGTGATTCGCGAGTTTCCGCAGTTCCCGGCGGTGCACAGCTTTGAAGAGCTGAAGCAGGAATTCATCAAGGCTTCGAATCGGGCGTTGAGTTTGTAGTCGTCTGGGAGGACGTCATCGCGAGCAAGCTCGCTCCCACAGGGTTCGGTGATCGCCTGTGGGAGCGAGCTTGCTCCGGGCGGCGTTCCGACGATGCTTTTAAAGGTTCTGCAAGGTATCGAGCAACACCTTCACCTTGGTAATCGATTCCTGATACTCGGACTGCCACTCGGAATCTGCGACGATCCCGCCACCGCCCCAGCAACACACCTGCCCATCCTTGACCAGCAAACTGCGAATCGCGATGGAGCTGTCCATCTCGCCGCGCACATCCAGATACAGCAAAGACCCGCAGTACAACCCGCGACGCGTCGGCTCCAGTTCGTCGATGATCTGCATCGCGCGAATTTTCGGCGCACCGGTAATCGAGCCGCCAGGGAAGCTGCCGGCGATCAGGTCCAGCGCGTCCCGGTCATCCGCCAGTTCTCCAGTGACGCTGCTCACCAGGTGATGCACGTTCGGATAGCTTTCCAGGCTGAACAACTCCGGCACTCGCACCGAGCCGATACGACAAGTGCGGCCGAGGTCATTGCGCAGCAAGTCGACGATCATCAGGTTTTCTGCGCGGTCCTTGGGGCTGGCCAGCAGTTCGGCGGCGTTTGCCGCATCTTCGGCAGCGGTCAGTCCGCGAGGGCGGGTGCCTTTGATCGGGCGGGTTTCCACATGGCGTTCGCTGACTTTGACGAAACGTTCTGGCGACAGGCTCAATACCGCGCCGCCGTCGGGCAGGCTCTGAAAACCGGAAAACGGCGTCGGGCACGCCGCTCGCAGCGCGCAATACGCGGCCCAAGGATCGCCCTGGCACTGAGCGCGGAAACGCTGGGCGAAATTGACCTGGTAACAGTCGCCGGCCTGGATGTACTGCTGAATGCGTTCGAGCGCGTGGCGATATTCGTCAGTGCTCAGGTCGGCCTTCATCGGGGCTTTCAATGTGAAAGGTTCGACCACTTCAACCGAAGGCTCACTGAACAGTGAGATCAGGCGCTGACGTTCGCTATCGATCAGCGACGGGTGGAAGACCAACTGACTTGTACTCAGTTGGTGATCGGTAATCAGCGCCCAGTCATACAACCCGAAACGTGCGTCGGGCAGTTGCAGATCGTCCTGCGCCTGACTGGGCAGGTTTTCCAGATGCCGACCGAAGTCGTAGCTGAGGTAGCCGATTAAGCCTCCCGCGAAGGGCAGGTCAACAGATACCGTCGCTTCACCGAGTCGTGTCAGATTGTCGCGAAGGCGTTGCAGGAAATCGCTGCCACTTTCGGCAGGCAATACTGCTATTTGCTCCAGTGGCCAGGCACTGAGCAAGTCGTAGCGACCGCGATCGGCGGTTGGTCGACCACTGTCGAGCAGCACGGCACCGGGGGCATGACGAATCGCCGCAAAGTACTCGGCGGGGTTGGCGCAATAGGGGAGCGGGTGTACGGAACAGGTCAACATGGGCGGGGCAGATCAGCCATCGAGGCGGGGTGGCGATTGTAGTCTTCTCGGGGAATTGCTCCTAGAGGGGATGTCGGGGATTGGCAGGTTGGTGGAGGTTCAGGATTCGTGTCGGATTCAAAAGCCACCCCTCACCCCAGCCCTCTCCCCAGTGGGGAGAGGGGGAAAGGGAGCAGATTGGGGGCTTTTCAAAACCTGAGTTCGGCTCGGGCTTTCAGGTCGACGCAGCTCCAAGAACACCTCGGTCAGTCCCCTCTACCTCTGGGCGGTCCGGCGTTTCGGGAGGGTTAGGGTGAGGGGTGGATTTCAGCCTTCAACCGCAGGAATATGCCCAAACATTTCCTGAACAAACTCAACCCGTTCCTGCACCGTCTCAACAACCCCGCGAGCCTTCAACTCTTCCAGTCGCGCCTCGACCGCATGGGTGCGCAACGTCAGCCCGCAATCATTGGCAATCTGAATGTTCAGCCCTGGCCGGGCATTGAGCTCAAGAATCAGCGGACCTTTCTCCTGGTCCAGCACCATGTCGACACCGATGTAACCCAGTCCGCACAGCTCATAGCAGCCCGCGGCAAGTTTCATGAAACCGTCCCAGTAGGGCAGTTGCACGCCATCGACCGCGTTGGTGGTGTCCGGGTGTTTGTTGATGATGTTGTTCAGCCAGGTGCCACGCAGTGTCAGGCCAGTGGCGAGGTCGACACCAACGCCGATAGCCCCCTGGTGCAGGTTGGCCTTGCCGCCGGACTGACGGGTTGGCAGCCGCAGCATGGCCATCACCGGATAGCCCATCAGCACGATGATCCGAATGTCCGGCACGCCTTCGTAGCTGATGCTCTTGAAGATCTGGTCCGGGGTCACGCGGTACTCGATCAGCGCCCGATCCCGGTGACCGCCCAATGAGTAGAGGCCGGTCAGGATGCTGGAGATATGGTGCTCGAGTTCCTCATGGTCGACGATCTTGCCGGACACTGTGCGATAGCGCCCCTCGAACCGGTCGGCCACCACAATGATGCCGTCACCGCCCGCACCCTGGGCCGGTTTGATCACGAAATCGTTGCGCCCGCCGATGATGTCGTTGAGGTTGTCGATTTCTTTCTCGGTGGAAATCACGCCATACAGTTCCGGCACATGAATGCCGGCGGCGATGGCGCGTTCCTTGGTGATGATTTTGTCATCCACAATCGGGTACAGACTGCGCTTGTTGTACTTGAGCACGTAGTCCGCGTTACGCCGATTGATCCCCATGATGCCCCGGGCTTCCAGGGCCTTCCAGGTCTTCCAGAAGCCGAACATCAGGCGTCAGCCTTCTTCAGGAAAGCCTTGAAACGCACCAGTTCGGTCAGGCGGTAGCCGCGATAACGACCCATCGCCAGCATGAAGCCCACCAGGATCAACAGGATCGCGGGGAAGGTGAACACGAAGTAAACCAGTTCCGGAACGCTCATGATCAGGTGCGCCAGCGACGCGGCGAACAGCGTACCGATCGCCACTTTCATAGCGTGGCCCGAACCGCGTTCTTCCCACGTAATCGACAGGCGTTCGATGGTCATGGTCAGAATCACCATCGGGAACAGCGCCACCGACAGCCCGCGTTCCAGGCCGAGTTTATGGCTGAGCAGGCTGATCGCCGCGATCAGCACCACTACGAAGGTCAGCACCACCGACAGCCTCGGCAGCATTTGCAGCTTCAAGTGTTCAAGGTAGGAGCGCAGCGACAGGCCCAGCGCCGTGATGATCGTAAACAGCACAATACCGAAGCCGAGCTGGGTTTCCCGGAACGCCAGCGCGATCAGCACCGGCGTAAAGGTGCCGAGGGTCTGAATGCCGATCAGGTTGCGCAGGATCAGGATCACCAGCACACCGATCGGGATCATCACCATGATCATGAACGTCTGCTGGGTTTGCAGCGGCAGGCCGTACAGCGAGTATTCGAGGAAGTTGGCGTCGGTGTTTTCGTCGGTCAGCTTGGCCAGGCGAATCGCGTTCATTTCGCTGTTGTTCAGGCTGAAAGTCACGTTGGCCTTCTTGCCGCCATCGACGGTGATCAGGTTTTCGTCGCCGGTCCACCACAGCAGGCGGTCGGTCGGCAGGCCCTGTTCACCGGTTTCCGGGTTGAAGTACAGCCAGTCGGTGCCGTTGAAACTGCGCAGCCACAGTTCCGGCATTTGCGGCTGGTCGGCCACCAGACGAATGGTGTGGACCTTTTCCACCGGCACGTGCGCGATGGACAGCACCAATTCGACGATTTTCGCCTTGTGCCCGGGGGACGGATCGCCGCCCAGCAACAGTTTCACGTTGTCGTCGTTAAGATTGTTGACACGCTTGATGGCTTCGCCGATGAAGGTTTCGACGTCGGCCGAGTGCTGACGAATCGGCGCGAGCAGGGCTTCGGCGGCGACTTTTTCTGCGCCTTCGACGGCGATGCTGTCGCGGAAGGTAGGGCCTTTGATCTTGGATTTTTCACCGGTGTAGCGCTTGGTCAGCACCAGGCGGTAATAAAGGGTCTGATTGCCCTTGGCCCGACGTGCCGACCAGGTGACTTTGCGGTTGCCGTCGACACGGTTCACGGCCACGCCGTAGTTATTGGAGATGAAGCTCTCGTTGAGGCTGACGTAATCGCGGCTCAGCGGCGGCACGAACATCTGGATCTTGACCGGGTCCTTGGTACTGGCGACGAACTCGACTTTGGCGTCGATGTTCCACAAGTCGTCGGTGGCGTCTTCGGTCACGGGGATGCCGAGCACGAAGATCTGATAGGCCGTGACTGAAATACCCAGCACCACCAGGATGGCGATCAGGAATTTCAGGTGAAGGGTAAGAGAGCGCATTGGAATTACTCTGCGGTATGAACGTCGGTGGCGCAGGCGGGTTTGCCAGCAGCGTATTTAAGACTGGGGTCGACCAGCGCATCGAAGCGTTTCAGCGCTTCGGAGCCGATCAGGAGCGGATATTGGAAGGCGCTACGGTCGGTCAAGTTCACTTCGATGCTGCGTAAAGCCGAACCCATGCAGATATTCAGCTCGATCACCGGACGGGCGGTGTACTTCTTGCCTTCTTCCGGGTCGTAGTCGCCGGCCCGGCGCTTGATCTTGCTGACGCGGGCCAGTGGCCGTTCGATCGGGTGCGAGTGCGCAGCGTCGATCGCCAGATAGAAGCGCACCCAGGATTCGCCATTGCGTTTGAAGCGTTTGATGTCACGGGCGCTCAGGGACGCGGTTTTCGCCCCGGTGTCGAGTTTGGCGGCGACTTCCAGGTCGATGCCGTCCAGGGCGGCGTACTCGTTGAGGCCGTAAACAGTCTTTTCCCCCGCCGCGGCGAAACCGGGCAGGCAAAGAAGATAAAGGAAGGTGGGGAAGGGCTTGAGTCTCATAAATCCTGGTGCGCAGCGGTCCGTACTTCGATTCAAGGCCCTGGCATCGCTGCGCAAGCTCCCTCGTATGCCTATCAACTGTTTATGACAAGCAGTGCAGATGTCACAAACAAATGCGGCCGGCATTCTAGCACGGTGGTTTTATGGCGCCACCGCCGGGAGGCGGCTATAAACAGAAGGGCTGCGTCGTTCTGGTGCAGTCGGTTATTAGATGATTGTCGACAATACCTAATTATCCTTTGACTAAAAGGTCTGTATTCGCTAGTTTTTGCGGCATCAGCTTTCAAGGTGTCGACAATATGCTGGATCAACTCGATCCCCCGGTCATTGCCCAAGACGATTCGGAGACACTGTCCGAGAACGTCTTCCGGCGCATTCAGGCGGCCATCGTCAAGGGCGAGATCGCCCCGGGCAGCAAGATCTCCGAGCCGGAACTGGCGCGCACCTATGGCATCAGCCGCGGGCCGTTGCGTGAGGCGATCCACCGTCTGGAAGGCCAGCGCCTGCTGGTTCGCGTGCCGCACGTCGGGGCGCGGGTGGTTTCGTTGAGCCACGCCGAGCTGCTGGAACTCTACGAAATCCGCGAATCCCTCGAAGGCATGGCTTGCCGTCTGGCGGCCGAGCGCATGACCCTCGAAGAAATCGACGAACTGCGCCGGGTCCTCGAAACCCATGAGCGCGATGCGGCGTTTCAGGCCGGTGTCGGCTACTACCAGCAGGAAGGCGATTTCGACTTCCATTACCGAATCATCCAGGGCAGCGGCAACCGCACCCTGACGCAGATGCTTTGCGGCGAGCTCTATCAACTGGTGCGCATGTACCGCATCCAGTTTTCCACCACGCCCAATCGTCCGCGTCAGGCCTTTGCCGAGCACCACCGAATTCTCGACGCCATCGCCGACCGTGACGGTGAGCTAGCCGAGTTGTTGATGCGCCGTCATATCGGCGCCTCCAAACGCAATATCGCCCGTCACTACCAGGACGGCGCTAACCAGACAGTCACTGAACGAGGTGAGTCATGAGTTCCAACAAGAGCACTCCAGGCCAGCGTTTCCGCGATGCGGTCGCCAGCGAACATCCGCTGCAAGTGGTCGGCGCGATCAACGCCAATCACGCGCTGCTGGCCAAGCGCGCCGGTTTCAAGGCTATTTATCTGTCGGGTGGCGGGGTGGCTGCAGGCTCCCTCGGCGTGCCGGACCTGGGCATCACCGGCCTGGACGACGTGCTGACCGACGTGCGTCGCATCACTGACGTCTGCGACCTGCCGCTGCTGGTGGACGTGGACACCGGTTTCGGTTCCTCGGCGTTCAACGTCGCGCGCACCGTCAAGTCGATGATCAAGTTCGGCGCGGCGGCGATTCACATCGAGGATCAGGTCGGCGCCAAGCGTTGCGGTCACCGTCCTAATAAAGAGATCGTGTCCCTGCAGGAAATGGTCGACCGCATCAAGGCTGCTGTTGATGCGCGCACCGATGACAGCTTCGTGATCATGGCCCGTACCGACGCCCTCGCGGTGGAAGGTCTGGAATCTGCACTGGATCGTGCCGCGGCGTGCATCGAGGCTGGCGCCGACATGATTTTCCCGGAAGCCATCACCGAACTGGACATGTACAAGCTGTTCGCCAACCGCGTGAAAGCGCCGATCCTGGCCAACATCACCGAATTCGGCGCGACGCCGCTGTACACCACCGAGCAGCTTGCCGCTGCTGATGTGTCGCTGGTGTTGTATCCGCTGTCGGCGTTCCGCGCGATGAACAAAGCCGCGGAAAACGTCTACACCGCGATCCGCCGCGACGGCACGCAACAGAACGTCATCGACACCATGCAGACCCGCATGGAGCTTTACGATCGCATCGACTACCACACCTTCGAGCAGAAGCTCGATGCGTTGTTCGCTGCTAAAAAATGAAGATCAAGAGATCGCAGCCTCGTTTCACTCGACAGCTCCTACAGGGTTGTTGTCGAACGCGGTCGATGTAGGAGCTGCCGAAGGCTGCGATCTTTTCGGCAACACTCAAAAGACCTGATGAATCACAACTTGCCGATTCCCTAACAAATTCAAGATTGGAGACAGCAATGGCCGAAGCAAAAGTACTCAGTGGCGCCGGGCTCCGTGGCCAGGTTGCCGGGCAAACCGCACTGTCCACCGTGGGCCAGTCGGGCGCAGGTCTGACCTATCGTGGCTACGACGTTCGCGAACTGGCGGCTGACGCACAATTCGAAGAAGTGGCCTACCTGCTGCTTTACGGCGAACTGCCGACCAAAACCCAACTCGCCGCTTACATCAGCAAACTGAGCAAGCTGCGCGACCTGCCGCAAGCACTGAAAGAAGTGCTGGAACGCATCCCCGCCGACGCCCACCCGATGGACGTGATGCGCACCGGTTGCTCGTTCCTGGGCAACATCGAGCCGGAGAAAGACTTCTCCGAACAACACGACGTGACCGACCGTTTGCTCGCCGCGTTCCCGGCGATCATGTGCTACTGGTATCGCTTCAGCCATGACGGCAAACGCATCAGCTGCGTGAGCGACGAACAATCCATCGGCGGCCACTTCCTGCACCTGCTGCACGACAAGAAGCCGAGCGAGTTGCACGTCAAAGTGATGAACGTTTCGCTGATCCTCTACGCGGAACACGAGTTCAATGCCTCGACGTTCACCGCACGGGTTTGCGCCTCGACCCTGTCGGACATGTATTCCTGCGTCACGGCGGCCATTGGCTCGCTGCGCGGTCCGCTGCATGGCGGCGCCAACGAAGCGGCGATGGAAATGATCGAGCGCTTCAGCTCGCCGGAAGAGGCGATCAAAGGCACTCTCGGCATGCTCGAGCGCAAGGACAAGATCATGGGCTTCGGCCACGCGATCTATAAGGACAACGATCCGCGCAACGAGGTGATCAAGGGCTGGTCGAAAAAACTCGCTGACGAAGTGGGCGACACCGTGTTGTTCCCGGTTTCCGAAGCCATCGACAAGACCATGTGGGAACAGAAGAAGCTGTTTCCGAACGCCGACTTCTACCATGCGTCGACGTACCACTTCATGGGCATCCCGACCAAATTGTTCACACCGATCTTCGTCTGCTCGCGCCTGACCGGCTGGGCGGCGCACGTGTTCGAACAACGTGCCAACAACCGCATCATCCGCCCGAGCGCCGAATACGTCGGCGTCGAACAGCGCAAGTTCGTGCCAATCGAACAACGCTGAATGGTGAGCTGACCCGGAGCAGGAAAACACCGCTAAGCCCTTGTGGGAGTGAGCCTGCTCGCGATGACGGACTGACATTCAACATTGATGTCGACTGATGTATCGCTATCGCGAGCAGGCTCGCTCCCACAGTGGAAGGTGTGAGCTTCGAATCCGGTGCCAGGCCCCACCTTTTGAAACTACCGTGACCGAGTCCTGACGATGAACACTGAATTCCGTAAACCGCTGCCCGGCAGCCATCTGGATTACTTCGACGTCCGCGCGGCTGTCGAGGCCATCCAGCCCGGCGCCTACGACACTCTGCCGTACACCTCCCGCGTGCTGGCGGAAAACCTGGTGCGTCGCTGCGACCCGGCCACGCTCACAGAATCCCTGAAGCAATTCATCGAGCGCAAACGCGACCTCGACTTCCCATGGTTCCCGGCTCGTGTGGTGTGCCACGACATTCTCGGCCAGACCGCGCTGGTCGACCTCGCCGGCCTGCGTGACGCCATCGCCCTGCAAGGTGGCGACCCGGCGCAAGTGAACCCGGTGGTGCCGACCCAATTGATTGTCGACCACTCCCTGGCCGTCGAGCGCGGTGGTTTCGATCCGGAAGCGTTCGAGAAGAACCGCGCCATCGAAGACCGTCGCAACGAAGACCGTTTCCACTTCATCAACTGGACCAAAAAGGCCTTCAAGAACGTTGATGTGATTCCGCCGGGCAACGGGATCATGCACCAGATCAACCTGGAGAAAATGTCTCCGGTGATCCAGGTGCGCGACGGCGTGGCGTTCCCCGATACTTGCGTGGGCACCGACAGTCACACCCCGCACGTCGATGCACTGGGCGTGATCGCCATCGGTGTCGGCGGTCTGGAAGCGGAAAGCGTAATGCTCGGCCGCGCGTCGTGGATGCGTCTGCCGGAAAGCGTTGGCGTTGAACTGACCGGCAAGCTGCAACCGGGCATCACCGCCACCGACATGGTGCTGGCGCTGACCGAGTTCCTGCGTCAGCAAAAAGTCGTCGGCGCGTGGCTGGAGTTCTTCGGCGAAGGCGCCTCTGCGCTGACCCTCGGCGACCGTGCGACCATTTCCAACATGGCCCCGGAATACGGCGCCACTGCTGCGATGTTCTACATCGACCAGCAGACCATCGATTACCTGAAACTCACCGGCCGTGAAGACGAGCAGGTGCAGTTGGTCGAGAGCTACGCCAAGACCACAGGCCTGTGGGCTGACAGCCTGAAAGGCGCGCAATACGAGCGCGGGTTGACCTTCAACCTGTCCTCGGTAGTGCGCAACATGGCCGGCCCGAGCAACCCGCACGCTCGCGTTGCGACCTCGGACCTCGCGGCTCAAGGCATCTCCGGTCAGTGGACCGAAGTGCCCGGCCAGATGCCGGATGGCGCAGTGATCATCGCCGCCATCACCAGTTGCACCAACACCAGCAACCCGCGCAACGTCATCGCCGCCGGCCTGCTGGCGCGCAATGCCAACAAACTCGGGTTGACCCGCAAGCCGTGGGTCAAATCGTCCCTGGCGCCGGGTTCGAAAACCGTGGCGCTGTACCTGGACGAAGCCGGCCTGACCACTGAGCTGGAACAACTCGGTTTCGGCATCGTCGCCTTCGCTTGCACAACGTGCAACGGCATGTCCGGTGCGTTGGACCCGGTGATCCAACAAGAGATCATTGACCGCGACCTGTACGCCACCGCTGTGCTGTCCGGCAACCGCAACTTCGACGGCCGGATTCACCCGTACGCCAAGAACGCGTTCCTCGCTTCGCCGCCATTGGTCGTGGCTTACGCCATCGCCGGGACCATCCGCTTCGACATCGAAAAAGATGTGCTGGGCGTGGTTGATGGCAAGGAAATCCGCCTGAAAGACATCTGGCCGAGCGACGAAGAAATCGACGCAGTGGTCAAGGCGTCGGTCAAGCCGGAGCAGTTCCGTCAGGTCTACATTCCGATGTTCGCCATCCACGAAGACACCGGCCCGAAAGTGACGCCGCTGTACGACTGGCGCGAGATGAGCACCTATATCCGCCGTCCGCCGTACTGGGAAGGCGCGCTGGCCGGGGCTCGTCCGCTCAAGGGCATGCGCCCGCTGGCGGTGCTGCCGGACAACATCACCACCGATCACCTGTCGCCGTCGAACGCGATCATGCTCGACAGCGCCGCCGGTGAATACCTGGCGAAAATGGGCTTGCCGGAAGAGGACTTCAACTCTTACGCGACCCACCGCGGTGACCACCTGACTGCGCAGCGCGCCACCTTCGCCAACCCGAAACTGTTCAATGAAATGGTTCAGGAAAACGGCAAGGTCAAACAGGGTTCGCTGACTCGCGTCGAGCCGGAAGGCCAAGTGATGCGCATGTGGGAAGCCATCGAAACCTACATGGAACGCAAGCAGCCGCTGATCATCATCGCTGGCGCCGACTACGGTCAGGGTTCGTCCCGCGACTGGGCAGCCAAAGGCGTGCGTCTGGCGGGTGTGGAAGCGATTGCAGCCGAAGGCTTCGAACGCATTCACCGCACCAATCTGGTGGGCATGGGCGTGTTGCCGCTGGAGTTCAAAACGGGCACCGACCGCCACACCCTGGCCATCGACGGCAGCGAAACCTACGACGTGATCGGTGAGCGTACTCCGCGTGCCGAGCTGACGCTGGTGATCAACCGCAAGAACGGCGAACGCGTCGAAGTGCCGGTGACCTGCCGCCTCGACACCGCCGAAGAAGTGTCGATCTACGAGGCGGGCGGCGTGTTGCAACGCTTCGCTCAGGACTTCCTTGAATCGGCAGTAGCCGTCTAAATCACGACGTGCGGACACGGGATGTTGAGTCCCGTGTCCGCTTTGAAGGAGCACCATGGCTCACGCACCTCAAATTAAAATCGCCGCCACCTACATGCGTGGCGGCACCAGCAAAGGCGTGTTCTTCAGCCTGAAAGACCTGCCCGAAGCGGCGCAGATTCCAGGGCCTGCTCGCGATGCGTTGTTGCTGCGCGTGATCGGCAGCCCCGACCCGTATGACAAGCAAATCGATGGCATGGGCGGCGCAACCTCCAGCACCAGCAAAACCGTGATCCTGTCGAAAAGCATCAAGGCCGATCACGACGTCGATTACCTGTTCGGCCAGGTGTCCATCGACAAGCCGTTCGTCGATTGGAGCGGCAACTGCGGCAACCTGTCGGCGGCGGTCGGTTCGTTCGCCATCAGCAATGGTCTGGTGGACGCCAGCCGCATCCCGCAGAACGGCGTTGCCGTGGTTCGCGTGTGGCAGGCCAACATCGGCAAGACCATCATCGCTCACGTGCCGATCACCCATGGTGAAGTGCAGGAAACCGGCGATTTCGAACTCGACGGCGTGACCTTTCCTGCCGCTGAAGTGCAGGTCGAATTCATGGATCCGGCAGCGGAAGAAGAGGGCGGCGGTGGTTCGATGTTTCCTACCGGGAACCTGGTCGATGACCTCGAAGTGCCCGGCGTCGGAACCTTCAAGGCGACCATGATCAATGCCGGTATTCCGACGATTTTCGTCAATGCCGAAGACATCGGTTACACCGGCACCGAACTGCAAGGCGCGATCAACAGCGATCCGAAAGCGCTGCTGATGTTTGAAACCATTCGGGCTTACGGCGCATTGCGCATGGGCCTGATCAAGGACCTGGACGAAGCGGCCAAGCGTCAGCACACGCCTAAGGTCGCCTTTGTGGCCAAGCCTGCGGACTACATTTCTTCGAGTGGCAAAGCGATTGCGGCGGGCGATGTCGATCTGTTGGTGCGGGCGCTGTCCATGGGCAAGTTGCACCACGCAATGATGGGCACGGCGGCGGTGGCGATTGGTACGGCGGCGGCGATTTCCGGCACGCTGGTGAACCTCGCCGCGGGCGGTATTGAGCGCAATGCCGTGCGCTTTGGGCATCCGTCCGGCACCTTGCGCGTGGGGGCTGAGGCCAGCCAGGTGAACGGTGAATGGACCGTGAAAAAAGCCATCATGAGCCGCAGTGCGCGGGTGTTGATGGAAGGTTACGTCCGTGTTCCGGGCGATTCGTTCTAACTGACACAACCCCCTGTAGGAGCTGCCGAAGGCTGCGATCTTTTGATCTTGCCTTTAAAAAGCAAAATCAAAAGATCGCAGCCTTCGGCAGCTCCTACAGTTGATTGCATTGCCAAAACAAGAAAGTTGTAACTAATCGAGATTGCCCCCTGAACCGAGGTCCCATCAACGAACCACTTCAAGAGTGAATCGAACATGAGCACCAACGTCGACCAGAACAACCGCCCCAACTACGACACGGTCCTGCAGGACATTGCCGACTACGTCCTCAACTTCAAGATCCAATCCGCCGAAGCCCTCGACACCGCCCGCAACTGCCTGATGGACACGTTGGGCTGCGGCCTGCTGGCCCTGCGCTTCCCCGAGTGCACCAAACACCTCGGCCCCATGGTGGAAGGCACCGTCGTCCCGTTTGGCGCGCGCGTCCCCGGCACCAGTTATCGCCTCGACCCGGTCAAGGCGGCGTGGGACATCGGCTGCATCGTTCGCTGGCTCGATTACAACGACACTTGGCTCGCCGCCGAGTGGGGCCATCCGTCCGATAACCTCGGTGGCATTCTCGCGGTGGCGGACCATCTGTCGCAAAAACGCCTGGCCACTGGCGATGCGCCGCTGACCGTTCGAGCTGTGCTCGAAGCCATGATCATGGCCCACGAAATCCAGGGCGTGATCGCGCTGGAAAACTCCTTCAATCGCGTAGGCCTCGATCACGTCATTCTGGTGAAAGTCGCCTCGACCGCTGTCACCGCCAAGCTGATGGGCGCCAACCGTGAGCAGTTGTTGTCCGCATTGTCCCATGCGTTCGCCGACGGTCAGGCGCTGCGCACTTACCGTCATGCGCCGAATGCCGGATCGCGTAAATCCTGGGCGGCCGGCGATGCGTCCAGCCGTGGCGTGCGTCTGGCGGACATCGCGATGCGTGGCGAAATGGGCATCCCCGGCGTACTGACCGCCAAACAATGGGGCTTCTACGACGTGCTGTTCAGCCACACCAACAACGACCTGGCGCTCAAGCCCGAAGACAAACGCGCGTTCAGCTTCTCCCGGCCGTACGGCAGCTACGTGATGGAAAACGTGCTGTTCAAAATCAGTTTCCCCGCCGAATTCCACGCGCAAACGGCGTGCGAAGCGGCAGTGACGTTGCATCCGCAAGTCAGAAATCGTCTGCACGAAATCGCCAAAATCGTCATCACCACCCACGAATCGGCGATCCGCATCATCTCCAAGGTCGGCCCGCTGGCCAACGCTGCGGACCGCGACCATTGCATTCAATACATGACCGCCGTGCCGCTGGCGTTCGGCAATCTGGTGGCCGAGCAGTACGAGGACGACTTCCACGCGGCGCACCCGATCATCGATGTGCTGCGCGAAAAAATGGTCATCGTCGAAGACCCGCGCTACACCCGCGAATACCTGGAGGCCGACAAGCGCTCCATCGCCAATGCGATACAGGTGTTCTTCAAGGACGGCTCCAGCACCGAAAACGTGTTGGTGGAGTACCCGATCGGCCATCGCCGTCGCCGCTCCGACGGCATTCCGCTGCTGGAAGACAAGTTCAAGGCCAACCTGGCGACCCGCTTCACCGCCCAGCGCAGTGCCGAGATCTTTGCGTTGTGCAAGGATCAGGCGGCGCTTGAGGCGACACCGGTGAATCGGTTCGTAGACTTGTTCGTCATTTGATCGGTTAAACATCAATCCCCCGTAGGAGCTGCCGCAGGCTGCGATCTTTTGATCTTCGCTTTTAAAAACAAAATCAAGAGATCGCAGCCTGCGGCAGCTCCTACAGGGGCCGTGTCAGCCACTTTTCCACAGGCAATTTGGTGATCGCAAACCCCGTCAGCAAAATCGCCGAGTACATCATCAGTTCCCGGGACAAGGTTTGCCCCTCGTACCAGGCACCGATGATCACCGCGAATACCGGAAAAATGATGAACACAAACGACAGAATGATCGGGCTCAGTCGCTTGAGCAGCAGGAAGTAAACGATAAACCCGCCCACCGACGCCACTAGTCCCAGGTAGAGCAGGGCGCTCCACGAACGCGCGGTGATGTCATCGAACACCGGTGCTTCGACACTCAATCCGGCGACAAACAGCATCAGCCCGGCGATGCCGATTGGCAGCGTGTTGTAGGTAATCACGCTGATCGCCGTACCGTGTTTTTTAGTCACCACGTAACACAGCGCATGCATCACCGCGGCGCAGAGAATCGCCAACACCCCGAACAACTCAGCGTGGTCCAGATGCAGTCCCTGGCTGCGGATGATCATGAACAGACTGCCGAAACCGATAGCGATGCCGAGCACTTGCGAGGGGTAGATTTTCTCCCGCAAAAACAGCGCGGAAAACAGCAGGATGAACACCGGCATGCAGCTGAACAGCAGCGCCGTCAGGCCGGACGAAACGTGCGTCTCGCCGTAGTTGAGCAAGTAATACGGCAGGCTGAAATACGTCAACGTGACGAAGACAAAGAACCAACGACTCTCCCTGGGAAACAGCAGCGGCTCACGACGTATCAGGGCGAAGCCGAGAAATAACGGAAAAGCGATGAGGAATCGAAGGCCGGCGGCGGTCAGCGGTGGCACGCTTTCAACGGCAATCTTGATCCCGAGCCACGTGGTGCCCCAACTCAGGCACACGATCAGAAACAACACGCTGGTGATCAGGGCGGCGAGCCAGGGTTTGGCAGTACGTGAAGTTGCGCTGATGGCAATGGACATGATCGAGCTCCTTTTATCGTCGGAATTGACCTCCCTTTGCAAAAGGTCTATCCCTGATTGAACCTGTTTCAAACACGCTATTCGGGGCTGTAATGACTGTCAAAACAAGTATTGCCATGGTGTCAATCCTGCGCGACGGCCTCGCGAACGGTCTGGGGGTGAAATACAAACGCCTCGCCGATGCGATCGAAAAAGGCATTGCTGAAGGGCTGATCGAGCCCGGCTGCAAATTGCCGCCTCATCGGTTGTTGGCGGATAGCCTCGGCGTGACCATCGGCACCATCAGTCGCGCTTACGGTGAACTCGAACGTGTGGGATTGGTGGTCGCGCGCGTAGGAGACGGCACGTATGTGCGTCAGCGCGGGATGGAACGGCCGCGGGACTGTGGCTTTCGTAATGTCAGCGATGAACCGCAGGCGTTTTTTGACATGAGCCGCAATCAACCGATTCCGGGGCAGGAAGCGCTTTTTTTGAGTCAGAGCCTGCAAGCGTTGTCCCTTGATCCTGAGGCCTTGCAACACCTCGGGGGCTACAGCGCCGAGGCTGGATTGCTACGCTACCGTGCGGCGGGCGCGCACTGGCTCAGGCATAAAGCGTTTGTTCCGAACACCGAACAGATCGTTTGCGTGAACGGCGGCCAGCACGGTCTGTTGTGTGCCTTGATGGGGTTGCTCAAAGCGGGCGATACGTTGGTGACGGAGCACCTGACCTACCCGGGGTTGATCAGCGTCGCACGCCAGCTAGGGATAAAACTCATCGGTGTCGGGATGGATGATGAAGGACTGATGCCCGATGCCCTGGAGGAGGTTTGCCGTAATCATCGTGTGTCGGCGCTGTATTGCACGCCGACGATCCAGAATCCTACGGCTGCAGTGATGTCCGTCGCACGGCGGGAAGCGATTGCAGAGGTCTGTCGCCAGCACAATCTGTTGATCTTTGAAGACGAAGCCCACGCGGTATTGGCTCAACAGCGACCGTTACCCTTGAGCCATTTTGCCCCGGAGCGCTCGGTGCTGATCGGCAGCCTGAGCAAGGCGGTTTCGGCGGGTTTGCGAGTCGGTTACCTGCATGCGCCGCAACCGTTGATCGGACGCTTGAGCGCAGCCGTGCGCGGGACGTGCTGGATGGCCAGCCCGTTGTCGCTGGAGGTGGCGAGCCTGTGGATAGAAAACGGCATTGCCGAGCAGTTGCTGGGCCAGCAGATTGCCGAGATCGGTCGGCGCAAGGCGTTGGTGAGTGGTGTGCTGGAGGGCTTGGCGTACAAAACCCATTCCCATAGCCCGCACTTCTGGATCGAAGTACCCGAGCCGTGGCGGGCCTCGCAGATTGCTGAGGAGCTGAAGGCGAATAATTATCTGGTGGCGACTGCCGAGATGTTTGCGGTCGGGCATGGGGCGGTGCCGCAGTTCATCAGGGCGAGTGTTTGCAATTCGGCGGGGGATGATCGGTTGTTGCTGAGAGGATTTGAAGCGTTGGCCGGGGCACTCGCAGAGACTGCGTAATCATTCATCGCGAGCAGGCTCACTCCTACAGGGGACTTCTGTCGTTCACACATGTTGTGTCCACTGAAGATCCCTTTTGGGAGCGAGCTTGCTCGCGATAGCGATGTAACTGTCGCCGAAAAACTACTTGAACCGCCGCTCGACCCCTTTCTCCACAAGGATCTTCGCCGAAATCTCTTCCACCGAAAAATGCGTGGAATTGATGTGCGGAATGTTCTCGCGGCGGAACAGATTCTCCACCTCGCGCACTTCGAATTCGCACTGGGCGTAACTCGAATAGCGGCTGTTGGGCTTGCGCTCGTTGCGGATCGCGGTGAGGCGGTCCGGGTCGATGGTCAGGCCGAACAGTTTGTGCTGGTGGGCACGCAGGGTGGCTGGCAGTTGCAGGCGTTCCATGTCGTCTTCGGTCAGCGGATAGTTGGCCGCGCGGATGCCGAACTGCATGGCCATGTACAGGCACGTCGGCGTCTTACCACAACGCGACACGCCCACTAGGATCAGGTCCGCCTTGTCGTAATAATGCGTGCGCGCACCGTCGTCGTTGTCGAGGGCGAAGTTCACCGCCTCGATGCGCTCCATGTAATTGGAGTTGCTGCCAATCGAGTGGGATTTGCCGACAGTGTAGGAAGAATGCTCGGTCAATTCCTGTTCAAGAGGCGCCAGGAAGGTCGAGAAAATGTCGATCATGAAACCATTGGACGTTGCGAGGATCTCACGGATGTCCTGATTGACAATGGTGTCGAAGATGATCGGCCGAAAGCCGTCGGTTTCGGCGGCTTTGTTGATTTGTTGTACCATGGCCCGCGCTTTATCCACGTTGTCGATGTATGGCCGCGTGAATTTGCTGAAGGTAATGTTTTCGAACTGCGCCAGGAGGCTTTGGCCGAGGGTCTCGGCTGTGATGCCGGTGCCATCGGAGATAAAGAAAGCAGATCGTTTCATTTGCACCTTGGGCCTTAAGCTAGTGACGAATCTTGGATATGATAGGCGCGATTTGCTGGCCGCCAGTGGCCCGCATTCTCACTTATTTTCCAGGTCCAGGCCATACAGCCGGTAAACGCTCCTTAGAGCAGCCGGCTTCTGAGCTTTTCCAACACAGTTAGTGGAGAGATCACCTTGGTAGAGTACGTAGTTTCCCTCGATAAGCTCGGCGTCCATGATGTAGAGCACGTAGGGGGCAAGAACGCATCCCTGGGCGAGATGATCAGTAACCTTGCAGGTGCCGGTGTATCGGTGCCCGGTGGCTTCGCCACGACAGCTCAGGCTTATCGTGATTTTCTCGAGCTGAGCGGCCTGAACGATCAGATCCACGCCGCCCTCGACGCCCTGGACGTCGACGATGTCAACGCCCTGGCCAAGACCGGCGCCCAGATCCGTCAATGGATCATGGAAGCCGAATTCCCCGAGAAGCTCAACGCCGAGATCCGCACCGCGTTCGCCACGCTGTCGGCCGGCAACCCTGACATGGCCGTGGCCGTGCGCTCTTCCGCTACCGCCGAAGACCTGCCGGACGCTTCCTTTGCCGGTCAGCAGGAAACTTTCCTGAACATCCGTGGTGTCGAAAACGTTATTCGCGCCGCCAAAGAGGTGTTCGCGTCGCTGTTTAACGACCGCGCGATTTCCTACCGCGTCCACCAGGGCTTCGACCACAAGCTGGTAGCCCTGTCGGCCGGCGTGCAGCGCATGGTCCGCTCCGAAACCGGCACCGCCGGCGTGATGTTCACCCTCGATACCGAATCGGGCTTCCGTGACGTGGTGTTTATCACCGGCGCCTACGGCCTGGGTGAAACCGTCGTACAAGGCGCGGTGAACCCGGATGAGTTCTACGTCCACAAAGGCACGCTGGCAGCCGGTCGTCCGGCCATCCTGCGTCGCAATCTGGGCAGCAAAGCCATCAAGATGATCTACGGCGAAGTGGCGACGGCCGGTAAGTCGGTCAAGACCATCGACGTCGACAAGGCTGATCGCGCACGTTTCTGCCTGAGCGACGCCGAAGTCAGCGAACTGGCCAAGCAAGCGATGATCATCGAGAAGCACTACAAGTGCCCGATGGACATCGAATGGGCCAAAGACGGCGACGACGGCAAGCTCTACATCGTTCAGGCCCGTCCTGAAACCGTGAAGAGCCGCACCTCGGCCAACGTCATGGAGCGCTACCTGTTGAAAGAAACCGGCACCGTGCTGGTTGAAGGTCGCGCCATCGGCCAGCGCATCGGCGCCGGCAAGGTCCGTATCATCAAGGACGTGTCCGAGATGGACAAAGTCCAGCCAGGCGACGTACTGGTCTCCGACATGACCGACCCGGACTGGGAACCGGTCATGAAGCGCGCCAGCGCCATCGTCACCAACCGTGGCGGTCGTACTTGCCACGCGGCGATCATCGCTCGCGAACTGGGCATCCCGGCCGTGGTCGGTTGCGGCAACGCCACCCAGCTGTTGAAAGACGGCCAGGGCGTGACCGTTTCCTGCGCTGAAGGCGACACCGGTTACATCTTCGAAGGTGAACTGGGCTTCGACATCAAGAAAAACTCCGTCGATGCCATGCCTGATCTGCCGTTCAAGATCATGATGAACGTTGGTAACCCGGATCGTGCATTCGACTTCGCGCAACTGCCGAACGCCGGTGTGGGCCTGGCCCGTCTGGAATTCATCATCAACCGCATGATCGGTGTTCACCCCAAGGCGCTGCTGAACTACGCCGGGCTGCCGCAGGACATCAAGGACAGCGTCGACAAGCGCATTGCCGGCTACGACGATCCGGTTGGCTTCTATGTCGAGAAGCTGGTTGAAGGCATCAGTACCCTGGCCGCTGCGTTCACCCCGAAAAAGGTCATCGTGCGTCTGTCGGACTTCAAGTCCAACGAATACGCGAACCTGATCGGCGGCAAGCTCTACGAGCCGGAAGAAGAAAACCCGATGCTGGGCTTCCGTGGCGCTTCTCGTTACATCAGCGAAACGTTCCGTGACTGCTTCGAACTCGAGTGCCGCGCCCTCAAGCGTGTGCGCAACGAGATGGGCCTGACCAACGTCGAAATCATGGTGCCGTTCGTCCGTACACTGGGCGAAGCCAGCCAGGTCATCGACCTGTTGGCGGAGAACGGTCTGAAGCGCGGCGAAAACGGTCTGCGCATCATCATGATGTGCGAACTGCCGTCCAACGCGATCCTCGCTGAAGAATTCCTCGAGTTCTTCGATGGCTTCTCCATCGGTTCCAACGACCTGACCCAGTTGACCCTGGGCCTGGACCGCGACTCCGGGATCATCGCGCACCTGTTTGACGAGCGTAATCCGGCGGTCAAGAAGCTGCTGGCCAACGCGATTCAGGCCTGCAACAAGGCTGGCAAGTACATCGGCATTTGCGGTCAGGGTCCTTCGGACCACCCTGATCTGGCCAAGTGGTTGATGGAGCAGGGCATCGAAAGCGTTTCGTTGAACCCCGATTCCGTACTGGAAACCTGGTTCTTCCTCGCTGAAGGTCAAGCTACGGCTTGATGTGAATGAAGCCTCGGTCAAGTGGCCGAGGCTTTAAGAATCAAGTAGGGCGGGCTCCTCTGGAAGCCGCCCTTTTTTGTGCAAGAGCATTATGCAAAGCAGCAGCAACCTATTTCCTGTCGCTCTGATCAGCGCCGAGCGGCGCGGCGATCTGAGCGAAGACGTCTATCGTCTGAAACCTGGCAACAGCCCTGACGGCACCGTCGAACTGGCTGTGACGCGCCTGGGCATGGCGGATGGCTCAGGCGCGCGTGGCGTTCCGGTTATTTTGCTTCACGGCAGCTTTTCCAATCGCCGGTTCTGGTTTTCCCCGAAGGGGCTTGGGCTGGGCGCCTATCTGACGCGACTGGGATTCGATGTATGGATTCCCGAAATGCGCGGCCACGGCCTGTCCCAGCGCAACCAGAACTACCGCAAGAACCGCGTTGCCGACTACGCCCGTTACGATTTGCCGGCCATTGGCGCGTTCGTGCGCGAGCAGAGCGGCCAGATCCCGCACTGGATCGGTCACTCGCTGGGCGGGATAACGCTGGCGGCGGCATTGGGTGGTGAGTACATCGGCGAGCCGGTGGTGGCTTCCGCGGCGTTTTTCGGTACACAAGTCAGTCGCACCTACTGGCCGTTGAAAATTCCGCCGGTGGAGTGGAGCGGGCGCTTCATTCTCAAACGTTTTGCCCAGCTGTCCGGTTCACGGCTCAAGCGCGGCCCTGAGGACGAGCCCATTGGCCTGGCCTTGGAAAGTATGCGCTGGTATGGCCTGTTCGGTCGCTTTGGCGACGCCGACAAGGATTGGTGGGGCGGTTTGGCCGACGTTCAGTTGCCGGTACTGGCCGTGAGTGCCGCAGGTGACCATCAGGACCCGACCTGGGCTTGTCGCAAGCTGTTCGATCAGGTGGGTTCCGAGCATAAGCAATTCATCAACCTGGGTCGCGAGCAGGGCTTTGGCGATAACTTCGGTCATGTGGAGATGCTCGTCAGCAAAGCCGCGCAGACTGAAGTCTGGCCGCTGGTGGCGCGCTGGTTGGCAGATCAGCAGACGCCATTGATGGGTGAAAAACCGGATCTGGCGACGGCGGTCTGAGCCAGATGCTCTAACAAGGGCATTTCGCTCCGTTCGGCTTGCGGCTAAGATATGACGCATTGAGCTGTTCTGGTCACGTTTCGACACCCTCGATTGTCTTCCTCTTTACAGGAGTTTCTCGATGAACCATTACCTCACGCCTGACCTGTGCGACGCCTATCCGGAGCTGGTGCAGGTGCTGGAACCGATGTTCAGCAATTTCGGGGGCCGTGATTCTTTCGGCGGCGAAATCGTGACCATCAAATGCTTCGAAGATAATTCGCTGGTCAAGGAACAAGCCGAGCTCAAGGGCAATGGCAAGGTGTTGGTGGTCGACGGTGGCGGTTCCCTGCGTCGTGCGCTGCTGGGCGACATGATCGCCGAGAAGGCCGCGAAAAACGGCTGGGAAGGGCTGGTGATCTACGGTTGCATTCGTGACGTCGACGTCATTGCGCAAACCGATCTGGGTGTTCAGGCGCTGGCCAGCCACCCGATGAAAACCGACAAGCGTGGCATCGGAGATCTCAACGTTGCCGTGACCTTTGCTGGCGTGACGCTCCATCCAGGTCACTACATCTATGCGGACAATAACGGCGTGATCATCTCGCCAAGTCCGCTGAAGATGCCTGAATAAAGCGCTACACCAACAAAGGGGTGAGGATGTTCGAGGAAGAAAACGCGCAGTGGGGGCTGGTGCATGCCCTGGTACTGGACGGTAAAGGCGGTGCGCGTTCGATAGCCCGGACTGAACTCGATGACTTGCAGCTGCAGGCCCATGAAAGCCTGTGGCTGCACTGGGACCGTAGTCACCCGCAAACCCAGACCTGGTTGCGAAAATCCAGCGGTCTGAGCGAATTCAGCTGTGATCTTTTACTTGAAGAAAACACCCGTCCGCGTCTTTTACAGCTTTCGGACAGCGAACTGCTGCTATTTTTGCGTGGGGTTAACCTGAACCCGGGCGCCGAGCCTGAAGACATGGTCTCGGTACGGATTTTTGGGTCAGCCCAGCGGGTTATTTCTCTGCGTTTGCGTCCGTTGCGCGCCACCGATGAGTTGATGGTGCAGCTCGAAGAAGGCAAAGGACCGAAAACGGCGTCAGAACTCATCCTTTATATGGCGCAATACCTCACCAACAAGGTGCAGGATCTGGTCAGTTGCCTCTCGGAAGTGGTCGATGAGGAAGAAGAAAAACTGGATGCCGACGAACGGTACACACCCGAGCACGGCGCCATTTTGCAGATCCGTCGCAGGGCCGCTGCGCTGAAACGTTTTCTTGCGCCGCAGCGGGAAATATTCGGGCAGCTGACACGGATAAAACTGCCTTGGTTCGTCGAAGACGACGGTGATTACTGGAACGAATTGAACAACAGCCTGACCCGGTATCTTGAGGAGCTGGAATTGACCCGGGAGCGGGTGGGGTTGGTCCTCGAGGCCGAAGATAGACGTTTGAGCGTGCGAATGAACCGCACGATGTACCGCTTCGGGATCATCACCGGGATCTTTTTGCCGATGAGTTTTCTGGCGGGGCTTCTGGGCATCAACGTTGGTGGCATTCCGTTATCTGCCAGCCCTTATGGCTTCCTGATTGCGTGTCTGCTGATGGTCTCGGTGGCGCTGGGACAGTGGTGGTTATTCCGACGTTTGCGCTGGTTCTGAGGGTGAGCCATGTGACCCGAGCAAATTTGACCGCGTCTTTCACAGACATCACGAGAGGTGCGTATGCACGATCCGTTTGAACAGTCTTTGCGCGACATGCTCAAGGCATCACCGTCCACCCGGGACGACGATGCGTGCCTTGGGCGTGTACTGAAAACCGCCAACCGCCAAGTCGGCGCTGGTGATCTGTTCAGCCTGCTGGGCCGCTGGTTGCCCGCGCTGATGATTGCCTTGAATAACGGATCGGCCCATGTCGCTCCGGTTTCCCGTCACCGTAAACCTACCGTTCGCACTGCTGATAAGGCTGATTGAATATGGAACTTGATCTCTGGACTCAGAGCCTTGTCACTGCAATGACTGCGTTATGGACCAAGGTTGCAAATTTCATCCCGAACCTGTTCGGCGCACTGGTTGTGCTGCTGTTGGGTTTCGTCGTTGCGAAACTTTTGGACACTTTGCTGTCCAAGTTGCTCGCCAAGCTTGGGCTCGATCGCCTGATGGGCGGCACCGGTCTGACAAAATTGCTGTCCCGGGCCGGCCTTCAAGTGCCGATCTCGACCTTGATCGGAAAGATTGTCTATTGGTTCGTTCTGCTGATTTTTCTGGTTTCGGCCGCAGAATCCCTTGGACTTGAGCGAGTTTCGGCTACGCTTGACATGCTTGCGCTGTATTTGCCGAAAGTATTTGGCGCCGCGCTGGTGCTGCTGGTGGGTGTTTTGCTCGCGCAATTGGCCAATGGGCTGGTGCGGGGGGCGGCAGAGGGCGTAGGGCTGGACTACGCTGCGGGCCTGGGGAGAATTGCCCAGGGCCTGGTGATTATCATCAGTATTTCGGTCGCAATCAGCCAGTTGGAGGTCAAGACTGACCTGCTCAACCACGTGATTGTGATTGTATTGATTACCGTTGGTCTGGCAGTTGCGCTGGCCATGGGGTTGGGAAGCCGGGAAATTGCCGGTCAGATTCTTGCGGGAATCTATGTGCGTGAGTTGTATCAGGTTGGGCAACAAGTACGTGTTGGCGAGGTCGAAGGTCAGATCGAAGAGATCGGCACGGTTAAGACCACATTGCTGACCGATGAGGGTGAGCTAGTCTCTCTCTCCAATCGGATCCTCCTGGAACAGCATGTGAGTAGCCGCTAACCCGGCAAACCCTGCTAATGTATGCCGCCGCAAAAATGCCCTGAAAAGGGTTGCGGCGGACATTGACCTGACTGTCGGCCCGACTTGTTTTGAATAAAGCTCAATCGCTGTCCACGCGCTACGACCCCCGCGAGCTCTCTGATGAGGAGTTGGTCGCGCGCTCGCATACCGAGCTGTTTCACGTAACGCGCGCCTATGAAGAACTGATGCGGCGTTACCAGCGAACATTATTTAACGTCTGTGCGCGGTATCTTGGGAACGATCGCGACGCAGACGATGTCTGTCAGGAAGTGATGTTGAAGGTGCTGTATGGCCTGAAGAACTTCGAGGGCAAATCGAAGTTCAAGACATGGCTATATAGCATCACGTACAACGAGTGCATCACGCAGTATCGGAAAGAACGGCGAAAGCGTCGCTTGATGGATGCTTTGAGTCTGGACCCCCTCGAGGAAGCGTCTGAAGAAAAGGCGCCGAAACCCGAGGATAAGGGTGGACTTGATCGCTGGTTAGTGTATGTGAACCCGATTGACCGTGAAATTCTGGTGCTACGATTTGTCGCAGAGCTGGAATTTCAAGAGATCGCGGATATCATGCACATGGGTTTGAGTGCGACAAAAATGCGTTACAAACGTGCTCTAGATAAATTGCGTGAGAAATTTGCAGGCATTGCTGAAACTTAGTTCGGCGCAAATATCTCTTACGTGTAGGCAAGTTCTGATAGACTTGCCGCCGAGTTGTCCCCCGGTTTGCGGGACTGCTTCACAATCACCAGATGGGGATTTAACGGATGAAACTGAAAAACACCTTGGGCTTGGCCATTGGTTCTTTGATTGCCGCCACTTCGTTCGGCGCTCTGGCACAAGGCCAAGGCGCAGTTGAAATCGAAGGCTTCGCCAAGAAAGAACAATTCGACAGCGCTCGTAACTTCAAGAACAACGGCAACCTCTTCGGTGGTTCGGTTGGTTACTTCCTGACCGACGACGTTGAACTGCGTCTGGCCTACGACGAAGTGCACAACGTTCGTTCCGACGACGGCAAGAACATCAAGGGCGCCAACACCGCTCTGGATGCTCTGTACCACTTCAACAACCCAGGTGACATGCTGCGTCCTTACGTCTCTGCCGGTTTCTCGGACCAGAGCATCGGCCAGAATGGCAGCAACGGTCGTAACCGTTCTACCTTCGCCAACGTTGGCGGCGGTGCCAAGCTGTACTTCACCGAGAACTTCTACGCCCGTGCTGGCGTTGAAGCTCAATACAACATCGACCAGGGCGACACCGAGTGGGCTCCAAGCGTCGGTATCGGTGTGAACTTCGGTGGCGGCTCCAAGCCAGCTGCAGCTCCAGCTCCAGCACCAGCTGAAGTCTGCTCCGACAGCGACAACGATGGCGTTTGCGACAACGTTGACAAGTGCCCGGACACCCCAGCCAACGTAACTGTTGACGCTGATGGCTGCCCAGCAGTTGCTGAAGTTGTTCGTGTTGAGCTGGACGTGAAATTCGACTTCGACAAGTCGGTAGTCAAGCCTAACAGCTACGGCGACATCAAAAACCTGGCTGACTTCATGAAGCAGTACCCATCCACCAGCACTACTGTTGAAGGTCACACTGACTCCGTCGGTCCTGACGCTTACAACCAGAAACTGTCCGAGCGTCGTGCAAACGCCGTTAAGCAAGTTCTGACCAACCAGTACGGTGTTGAATCGTCCCGCGTTCAGTCTGTTGGCTACGGCGAATCCCGCCCAGTTGCTGACAACAAAACTGAAGCTGGTCGCGCTGTAAACCGTCGCGTAGAAGCGCAGGTTGAAGCTAACGCTAAGTAATTAGCGCGCAGCTCTGAAAAGCCCGGCTTAGGCCGGGCTTTTCTTTGTCTGCGATTAGTGAGGGCAGGGTTGAAGCGGGGGAGAGTCAGGCCGACTGATTGACTGCGTTCGCGGGAAAATCAGATACCGACAGGGATACTTCTGCGCGGGCCGCTACAGCTCCGATGACCAGGATGGCCGGGCTCTTTAACTCAAAGGCGTAGGCATCGTCTTCCATCGCTGTCAGATCGCTCCGACATTCCCGTTGGTGTGGCAGGGAAGCGTTTTCAATCATTGCCACCGGTGTATCCGCCGCCATTCCTCCGGCCAGCAGCTGTTCACGGATCTCGCTCAGTTTTGCGACACCCATATACACCACCAGCGTCGTGCCACCCTGGGCCAGGGCTTGCCAGTTCAGACTGCTGCCATCCTGAGTGTGGGCGGTGACCAGCGTCACGCCACGTGCAACGCCCCGCAGGGTCAACGGAATATCGCATTGTGTTGCACCCGCAAGCCCGGCAGTGATGCCGTTGACCAGTTCGACTTCGACCCCATGTTCACGCAACCACTGCGCCTCTTCGCCGCCTCGGCCAAAAATGCACGGGTCGCCGCCCTTGAGCCGCACCACGCATTTACCCTGGCGGGCGTAACGCAGCATCAGGCGATGAATGAACGCCTGAGGTGTGGAGCGACAGCCGCCGCGCTTGCCTACGGGAATGATCCTCGCCTGCGGGCAATGCTCCAGCACCGCGCCGTTGACCAGGTCATCGATCAGCACCACATCCGCTTCGCTCAACGCCCGCACGGCCTTGAGGGTCAACAATTCCGGATCGCCAGGACCCGCACCCACCAGCCAGACTTTTGCGCTCATAGTGTTTTTCCTCACGAGGTGACGGCGACCGGCTGCGCAGTGGCGGCCAGCAAACGCTTGATTTCCGGGACGCAGGAGCCGCATTGCGTGCCGCAGCCCAATTCTTGTTTCAAGCCCTGCAGGTCCAGGCCGCGGCTAATGCCGGCGCAGACCGCGCTTTGGCTGACGTTTTTGCAGTTGCACAGGGTTTTGTTACCGACGGCCGGCGTATTGGCGTTGCCCGGTGGGGCGCTCAGCGGTGCCAGCAGCCAGCGCCGCAGTTGTTCGTCGGCGCGACCTTCCAGCCACAGGCTTTGCAGCCAGTGTTGGGCAAGGGTTTCACCGGCCAGGCGAATGGCAGTGATCCGGCCGTTCTCGATCCGTACCCGCTTGCCGATGGAGCGCCGTGGGTCGTCGTAGGCCAAAACCGGGCCATCGTTGAGTCCCAGGCATTGATCGATATCACGCAGCAATTGAGGGTCGGGCGCGACGGCGCTGGCAGCGCGTATCAGCAGCGCGGGGCGTTCACGGCCGGCCAAGCTGAGGCTGACGTAGGAAAACGCCTCACAGAGCGGTCGAAGCGTCTCAAAATGCTGTTGAACATCGCCCTCGATCAGGGCGAATAGCTGCCATGGGAGATTTGCAGGTTCGAGGCGCACGCCGCTGTGCTTGAGTTCGGGTTGTTTCGATAATGGGTCGAAAGCCGGTTGGGTGAGGGTATTTACGCCGCCCTTGAGGAAACGATCGCCCCAATGCATTGGTAGAAAGGCCTGGCCGGGTCGCACGCTGTCGTCACCGCCGACGGCGACAATCACCGCGCCGCGGCGGCTTTTCAGGCTGACCAGGTCGCCCGATTGCAGCCGATGCCGGCGCAGTTCATCCGGGTGCAAACTCAACACGGCTTCGCTGACGTGACCGAATAGTTGCGCGGCGGTGCCGGTGCGGCTCATGCCGTGCCATTGATCCCGCAAGCGGCCGGTGATCAGGGTCAGCGGGAAGCGCGCGTCGCGCTGTTCCTTGGCGGCGCGGTACGGGTCTGCCACGAATTGCGCACGTCCACTGGCCGTCGGGAAAATTCCGTCCAGGTACAGCCGGGCCGTGCCTTCGCTGGCGCCAGTGGGGAAGGGCCATTGCTGCGGGCCGAGGCGGTCGATCAGTGCATGACTGATGCCGGACAAGTCCAGATCACGCCCGCGGGTCAATTGCTTGTATTCGTCGAAGACCTGCGCCGGGTTTTCAAAGCCAAACAGGCTGGCTTGCCCGGGACGCAGATATTTTTCCAGGCGCTGTGCGAAATCCACCGTGATCGCCCAGTCCGAGCGGGTTTCACCAGGTGCGACGATCGCTCGGCGAACGTGGGAAATGCGCCGTTCAGAGTTGGTCACCGTGCCGTCCTTTTCGCCCCAACTGGCGGCGGGCAGCAACAGGTCGGCAAACGCGGCGGTTTCGGTAGTGCGGAACGCTTCCTGCAACACCACGAACGGGCAGGCTTGCAGTGCCGCGCGCACCGCAGTTTGATCCGGCATTGATTGCGCGGGGTTGGTGCAGGCGATCCACAGTGCCTTGATCTTGCCGCTGCGCACCTGCTCAAACAACTCGATAGCGGTGAGCCCGGTGTTTGCAGGCAGTTGATCCACGCCCCAATACGCCGCCACTTCCGCGCGATGTTCGGCATTGGCGGCCTCGCGATGGCCCGGCAGCAGGTTCGACAAGCTGCCGGTTTCGCGGCCACCCATGGCATTTGGCTGACCGGTCAGTGAGAAAGGTCCTGCGCCGGGGCGGCCGATTTGTCCGGTGGCCAGGTGCAGGTTGATCAGCGCACTGTTTTTCGCGCTGCCGGCGGTGGACTGGTTCAAGCCCATGCACCACAGCGACAGGAAACTCGGTGAAGTGCCAACCCATTCGGCGCATTGCTGCAGTTGCTCGATGCTGATCCCGCAGAGCTGCGAAACCATCTGCGGCGTGTAATCTCGCACCAGGTTTTTCAGTTCGGCCAAGCCTTCGGTGTGGGCCTTGATGAAGTCGCGGTCGACCCAGTCTTCCCACAGCAGCAGGTGCAAAATCCCATGGAACAAGGCGACATCGGTGCCCGGCAGAATCGCCAGGTGCAGGTCAGCCAGATCGCAGGTATCGGTACGACGCGGGTCGATGACGATGACTTTCATCTGCGGCCGGCGGGATTTCGCTTCCTCCAGGCGACGGAAAAGTATCGGGTGGGCGTAGGCCATGTTGCTGCCAACGATCATCACGCAGTCGCTCAATTCCAGGTCTTCGTAGCTGCACGGCGGTGCGTCGGCGCCCAGGCTGCGCTTGTAACCGACCACGGCCGAAGACATGCACAGGCGAGAATTGCTGTCGATGTTGTTGGTGCCCACCAGCGCTCGCGCCAGTTTGTTGAAGGCGTAGTAATCCTCGGTCAGCAATTGCCCGGAAATGTAGAACGCCACGCTGTCCGGGCCGTGTTCGGCAATGGTCTCGGCAAAAACGCTGGCGGCGTGATCGAGGGCGGTGTCCCAGTCGGTGCGGCTGCGGGCCTGGCCTTTTCCCAGGCGCAGTTCGGGATACAACGCCCGGGCCGCGAGGTCGCCGGTCAGGTGCAAGGTAGAGCCTTTACTGCACAGTTTGCCGAAGTTGGCCGGGTGGGCCGGATCGCCGCTGACGCCGAGAATGCGCTCGCCGTCATGTTCGATCAGCACGCCGCAGCCGACCCCGCAATAGCAGCAGGTGGAAGCGGTGATCTGGTTCATCAGCTTGCTTCCCGCAGGGCCAGCAACACCCGGCCATTCTCGACCCGTGCTGAATGGTGGTGAGCGCAACCGATGTCCGGGGCCTGGGCTTCACCGGTCTCAAGGTCGATCTGCCAGTTATGCAGCGGGCAGGCGACCCGTTTGCCGTAGATCAAACCTTGGGACAGTGGCCCGCCCTTGTGCGGGCAGCGGTCATCGAGTGCGAAAACCTCATCGTCGCTGGTACGAAAAATCGCGATGTCGCCTTTCGGGCCGGCGATGATCCGCGAGCCCAGAGCATTGATTTCTTCCAGTGCGCAGATATCCAGCCAGTTCATGCCGACACCTCCAGGTTCTTCACTGCGATGACGTCGAATTCTTTCTTCAGCTGCGGTTGTTCCAGGCGTTCCTTCCACGGGTCTTGTTCGAACGACAAGGAGAATTGCAGGCGATCGTTGAGCGCCTTGCGCCGCTCCGGGTCTTCCAGCACGGCTTTCTTGATGTGTTCCATGCCGACCCGTTGCAGGTAGTGCACGGTGCGTTCAAGGTAGAAAGCTTCTTCGCGATAGAGCTGCAGGAACGCGCCGTTGTATTCGCGCACTTCCTCGGCGGTCTTGAGCTTGACGAAGAATTCCGCGACTTCGGTCTTGATCCCGCCGTTGCCACCGATGTACATCTCCCAGCCCGAATCCACACCGATAATTCCGACGTCCTTGATGCCCGCTTCCGAACAGTTGCGTGGGCAACCGGAGACGGCCAGTTTCACTTTGTGCGGCGACCACATGTTGAACAGGTCGTGCTCAAGCTCGATGCCCAGTTGCGTGGAGTTCTGGGTGCCGAAGCGGCAGAACTCGCTGCCGACGCAGGTCTTCACGGTACGGATGGATTTGCCGTAGGCGTGGCCGGACGGCATGTCGAGGTCCTTCCAGACACCCGGCAGGTCCTGCTTCTTGATCCCCAGCAAATCGATACGCTGGCCTCCGGTCACCTTGACCATTGGCACGTTGTATTTGTCGGCCACGTCGGCAATGCGCCGCAGTTCCGAAGGATTGGTCACACCGCCCCACATCCGAGGGACTACAGAGTAAGTGCCGTCCTTCTGAATGTTGGCGTGGGCCCGTTCGTTGATCAGGCGCGATTGTGGATCGTCCTTGGCTTCGCCCGGCCAGGTGGAAATCAGGTAGTAGTTGAGCGCCGGGCGGCACGTGGCGCAGCCGTTCGGCGTGCGCCAGTTCAAATAGCTCAGGGTGCCGGCGATGGTCAGCAGATGCTGCTCGCGGATGGCCTGACGAATTTGCCCGTGGTTCAGGTCGCTGCAACCGCAAATGGCTTTTTCGCTTTTCGGTTTGACGTCTGCTGCGCCGCCCACGGTGTTGATCAGGATCTGTTCCACCAACCCGGCGCAGGAGCCGCAGGAGCTGGCAGCCTTGGTGTGTTTCTTGACGTCGTCGACGCTGAACAACCCGTGCTCCTGAATCGCCTTGACGATGGTGCCTTTGCACACGCCGTTGCAGCCGCAGACTTCGGCGGTGTCGGCCATGCTCATGGCTTTGTCCTGACCCTGATGTCCTACGTCGCCCAAGGCGTTTTCACCGAACATCAGGTGATCGCGGATCTCGTCGATGGCGTGATTCTCACGGATCTGCCGGAAATACCAGCCACCGTCTGCCGTATCGCCGTACAGACAGGCCCCGACCAGCACGTCATCCTTGATCACCAGTTTTTTGTAGACCCCGCCGATAGGGTCGGAGAGGGTGATGGTTTCGGTGCCTTCGCCGCCCATGAAGTCGCCGGCGGAGAACAGGTCGATGCCGGTGACTTTCAATTTGGTCGACGTCACCGAGCCCTTGTAGGTGGCGAAGCCCAATTGAGCGAGGTGGTTGGCGCAGACCTTGGCCTGTTCGAACAGTGGCGCCACCAGGCCGTAAGCGATGCCGCGGTGGCTGGCGCATTCGCCGATGGCGTAGATGCGCGGGTCGTAGGTTTGCAGGGTGTCGTTGACCAGAATCCCGCGGTTGCAGGGAATGCCGGATTTTTCCGCGAGTTCGGTGTTGGGGCGAATGCCGGCGGCCATCACCACCAGGTCGGCGGGGATGATGTCGCCATTCTTGAACTCAACCGAGCCGACCCGACCATTGCCGGCATCGTGCAGGGCCTGGGTTTGCTCGCAAAGGCGAAAGTGCAGGCCGCGGGCTTCCAGGGCGGTTTGCAGCAATTGGCCGCTGGTTTTATCCAGTTGCCGCTCCAGCAGCCATTCACCGATGTGCACCACGGTGACGTGCATGCCGCGCAGCATCAGGCCGTTGGCGGCTTCCAGGCCGAGCAGGCCACCACCGATCACAACGGCGTGCTTGTGGATTTTCGCGGTGTCGATCATTGCCTGGGTGTCGGCGATGTCGCGGTAGCCGATCACGCCGTCCAAGGTGTTGCCGGGGATCGGCAGGATGAACGGAGTCGAGCCGGTGGCGATCAGCAGGCGATCGTATTCGGCCTCGCTGCCGTCTTCGGCGATAACCCGACGTTTGACCCTGTCGATCTCCACCACTTTGCGGTTGAGCAGCAGCTTGATGTTGTTGTCCAGGTACCAGTCCAGATCGTTCAGCACGATCTCTTCGAAGGTCTGTTCGCCGGCCAGTACCGGTGACAGCAGGATGCGGTTGTAGTTGGTATGGGGTTCGGCGCCGAAGACCGTGATGTCGTACAGCTCATTGCTCAGCTTGAGCAGTTCTTCCAGGGTGCGAACCCCGGCCATGCCGTTGCCGATCATCACCAGTTTTAGTTTTTTCATCAGGTTCTCCGGGGAGCTCGGACCCGCCTCATCAGGGCTTTCAGGTCTTGCTCGACAAAATTTTGCGCAAACAAAAAAAGGCGTCCCGCTAGTTGCCTAGCGAGGACGCCTTTGTCCTGGTCCCGTTCTCTCGGGAAGCGCATCCTTCGTCGTTGAAGGCTGGGCTGTATGTAAGTTGAAAGATGTAATGCAGTGGTTGTGCCAAGTCGCAAAAATGCGGAATTTATGGGCTCTTGGCATGGGTGGAGGGTATTTCCATGCACCGGTTCAATGCGTCATGCCCGGTTTTGAAGCAGAAAAGTCAAAAGATCGCAGCCTGCGGCAGTTCCTACAGGAGATCGTGGGCACCCGTAGGAGTTGCCGCAGGCTGCGATCTTTTGATCTTTTTGGGTGCAGTGAAAAACTCAGCCATGAAACAGTAAAAACAGCAGCACCAGATTCACCAGCAACGACACCAGCGCCAAGGTCCGCCAGACCTTCAACGGTTCGCGCTCCAGCAGCGGTCTGGGTCGCACGCTCAAACTGCGTCGCTCGCCCTGTTCCAACAGCAGCAACCATTCTTCCGCCGTTTCAAAGCGCTGACCCGGATCCGCCGCCACGGCGCGCTCCAGACTTTGCGCAATCCATTCCGGCAGGTCGGGTCGATAGCGACTGGCGCTGACAGAAACCCCGAACCTTGGGCGCTGGAAGGCTTCGATTTCGCCGTAGGGATAATGCCCGGTGAGCAGGAAATACAGGGTCACGCCGACGGCATACAAATCCTGTTGCGGTGTCGGTGCGTCCCCGCGAAAGGCTTCCGGCGCGATATAGCTGGGCGTTCCGGGCAGGGCAGAAGGCTGATCTTCAGACAGGCCGGGGCAGTAGGCGAGGCCGAAGTCCAGCAGGCGTAATTCGCCGTCGTCCCCCAGCAGCAAGTTCTCCGGTTTGATGTCGCGATGGAGAATCTGCCGTCGATGCAGTATGCCAACGGCGCGCAGCAGGCGTTCGGCAAGATCCAGCCATTGGGGCAGAGGCAGCGGTCCGACTTCTGCGTGCAGCTCCGCCAAGGTAGATCCGGAATATTCCCGCATCACATAGTACAAATGCTGACGCTGACTGGCGGCATGGACTTCAGGGAAATGCCGCCCGGCCACGCGCTTGAGAAACCATTCTTCCGACAGCAACGCCTGCCCTGCGAGGTGATCGTCGCGCAGAGCGCCCGGCAAGGTTTTCAGCAGCCAGGGTTGTTGTTGCCCATCGCGTACCCGATAGAGTAATGACTGCTGGCTCTGACCGAGTATCCCTTCGACTTGCCAACCTTCAAAAATCTGACCTGGTTTCAAGGCGGGCGGCAGCGGCCATTGCTGCAAATGAATCAACGCATCGCCGATGCTCGTTTCACCGAGGGCATCGACTCGCACCAGCAAGGCGCTGGCATTGTCCTGGCTGCCGGCCAGATGCGCCGCACTGACCAAGGTCTGTGCAGCGCTGTTCAGATCCGGTTGATCGCGCAGAATTGCCGCAATCGCGGTGTCGCCCAGCACGGCCCAAATGCCGTCGCTGAGCAATACGAAACTTTCGTTCAGCCGCAGTTCGCCATCGAGAAAATCCAGCACCAAATGCTGATCGAGCCCCAACGCTCGCTTGAGTACATGTTGCATGCCCGGCTGGTCCCAGACGTGATCCTCACTGACCCGCTGCAAGGTGTCGGCGTGCCAGCGATAAACCCGGCAATCGCCGACATGGGCCAAGGTAAACCGCCTACCGCGCATGACCAAAGCACTGACAGTGGTGAGCAACGGTTGCCCACCACCATTGGCCTGCAACCAGCGATTTTGTGCCAACAGCAGGCGATCCAGTGCCTGCGCGACGCCCCAGGTTTCCGGCGTGGCGTAGTAATCCAGCGCCAGGGCCTGCAACGTCGAGCGGGCGGCGAGGCCGCCATCGGCGCACTGGCTGACGCCATCGGCGATGGCGAACAGGTAACCCTTGCTCGCCGCCAGCGCCGGGGCCGGAGTCACCAGGCGCAAGGCGTCCTGATTCTCCTCGCGAGGGCCGATGGCGCTCGCTTCGGCAAAACTCAGTTGCAGGCTCATTAAGGCTTCAGACCCGAGCAGCGGTCACGGCTGCCGAACCCCAAGTGGTTCTCCAGCGACGTTTCACGCCGTGCAGACCGAACCAGGCCAGAACGCCAAGGCTGGCGAACAGCCACAAGGCCAGTTGATAGCTTCCGGTGCTTTGTTTGATTGCGCCCATGCCCGCGGCCAGTGCAAATCCGCCAATACCGCCGGCCATGCCGATCAAACCGGTCATCACACCGATCTCGCGACGAAAACGCTGCGGCACCAATTGGAAAACGGCGCCGTTACCGGCACCCAAACCGAGCATGGTGCAGACGAAAAGTGCCAGTGCCGCGTAGGAACTCGGCAGATTGAAACCCACCGCTGCGATGCAGACCGCCGCCACCGTGTACATCCCCAAAAGGGTGCGAATGCCACCGAAGCGGTCAGCCAGAGCGCCGCCCAGCGGACGCATCAAGCTGCCACCGAACACACAGGCTGCGGTGTAGTAACCGGCGGTCACCGGGCTCAGGCCATATTGGTCGTTGAAATAGCCGGGCAGGGCGCTGGCCAGGCCGATGAAGCCGCCGAAGGTCACGCTGTAGAAAAACATGAACCACCAGCTGTCGCGGTCGCCCAAGGCCTTGAAGTAGTCGGACATCGACTTGGCTTTTGGCCGCTCAGGCGCGTTTTTGGCCAGCCAGGCGAAGACGATGATGGTCAGAATCAGCGGGATCAGCGCGAAGCCGAACACGTTGCTCCAGCCAAACGCAGCCGCCAGCACCGGGGCGATCAGTGCGGCGAGCACGGTGCCCGAGTTACCGGCACCGGCGATGCCCATGGCTTTGCCTTGGTGTTGTGGCGGATACCATTGCGAGGCCAGCGGCAGGGCGACGGCGAAGGACGCGCCGGCCATGCCGAGGAACAGGCCCAGCACCAGCGCTTGTTCGTAACTGTGGATGCCGAGTTTCCAGGCACCGAACAGGGCGCAGATGACGATTACCTGGCCAATCAGCCCGGCGGTTTTCGGTGACAGGCGATCAGCCAGCAAGCCCATGACAAAGCGCAATACCGCCCCGGCCAGAATCGGCGTGGCCACCACCAGCCCGCGCTGCTGGGTGGTCAGGTGCAGGTCGGCGGCGATCTGCACTGCCAGTGGGCCAAGCAGGTACCAGACCATGAAGCTCAGGTCGAAGTAGAGGAAGGCCGCGAACAATGTCGGGGTATGGCCGGATTTCCAGAAGCTTGAATTCATCGCGCACCTCAGCTGTTAGGAGTCTCGAGAAGGAGTCATGAGCTTGCAGGTGGGGCGCCGCATCGGCCGCACCACCGGCCCCGGTCTATGGGGCCAAAACAAAAAAAACGCCGCCACCGGATTCGCCAAGGGGCAAATGAGGTGAGCGACGTCTTTGTCGTAGGTGGGGCAACCGCCGTTGGTTACCTGTAGTGATTACCTAGCGAGATCTGTGCCAACAGTCGAAACCGAGTCGCGGCCATATTCGCGAGCAAGCCCGCTCCCACAGGGGAATGCGCACAACTGTGGGAGCGGGCTTGCTCGCGATGGCGTCCTATCAGGCGACACAGAGGGTTAGCCGAGTAGCTCGCTCATGGCAATGATCTGCTCCGCCACCTGAATCAGCTTCTGCTGACGGCTCATGGCCTGGCGGCGCATCAGGGTGTAGGCCTCTTCCTCGTTGCAGTCTTTCATTTTCATCAGCAGCCCTTTGGCCAGCTCGATGCGCTTGCGCTCGGCCAGTTGTTGGTCGCGGGCGTTTAGCTGGGCGCGCAGGGCCTGGTCGCTTTCAAAGCGCGCCATGGCCACGTCGAGAATCGGCTGCAAGCGCTGTGCGTGGATGCCTTCGACGATGTAGGCACTGACGCCGGACTTGATCGCCTGACGCATCACATCGGGATCATGTTCATCGGTAAACATCACGATCGGCCGCGGTTGATCGCGGCTCACCAGCACCACTTGTTCCATCACATCGCGGCTCGGTGACTCGGTATCGATCAAAATCACGTCCGGACGCACCGTTTCGACGCGCGCGGGCAGGTCGATGGTCAGGCCCGACTCGTCGATCACCTCGAATCCGGCTTCGGTCAAGGCCGCTTTCAGGCGACCGACTTTCTTCGCGGTGTCGTTGATCAGCAGGATACGCAACATATTCGTAGTCTCCTGTCAGCGGCTGGCGAGAAGGGGCGAGCTGTCGCTCATGGCGTGCAGCTTGAAACTGCGGGCATAGCCGGCGGGGTCCAGGCCATCCCAGACCTTGCCGTCGATCAACTGGCTGCTGCGCATTTGCTGATTACTCGCGGCCACACCGACAGCGGTCGCGGCCTCTCGATACAAGTCTAGTTGCTGGACCTGACGGGCCACGCCCAGGTAGTCCGGGTCGTCGCGCAACAAACCCCAACGACGAAACTGGGTCATGAACCACATGCCATCGGACAGATACGGCAGATTGACCTCGCCATCACCATGGAAACGCAGTGCGTGCGGGTCCTGCCAGCGATTACCCAGGCCATCGGCGTAGTCACCGAGCAATCGCGGTTCAATGCAGTCGAGTGGCGCGTCGAGGTATTGGGGCGCACTCAACAGCTTCGCGGTGCTGCGGCGATTCTCGGTGCTTTCTTCGATGAAGCGGCTGGCCTCCAGAATCGCCATCACCAGCGCCCTTGCGGTGTTGGGGTATTGCTCGACAAAGGCGCGGGTGCAGCCGAGGACTTTTTCCGGGTGATCGGGCCAGATGGTCTGGGTGGTTGCCATCGTGAACCCCAGATTTTGCTGCACCGCACTGGCGGACCATGGCTCGCCGACGCAGAAGCCGTCGATGCGCCCGGCTTGCAGGTGCGCAACCATTTGTGGCGGCGGCACGACCACGCTGTCGACGTCCTGCAACGGATGAATACCCTGACTCGCGAGCCAGTAATACAGCCACATGGCGTGGGTGCCGGTAGGAAATGTCTGGGCGAAGGTGAGTTTTGGGCGACTTTGGTGCACGTGTCGGTCCAGTGCTTCAGGACTGGTCACGCCTAAAGTCTGTAAGCCATGGGAAAGGTTGATGCTCTGGCCGTTCTGATTCAGGCCCATGAGCACCGCCATGTCGGTCGACGCAACACCGCCGATGCCCAAATGCACGGCGTAGATCAAACCGTACAGGCTGTGGGCGGCGTCGAGTTCGCCACTGACCAGTTTGTCCCGCAGGTTGGCCCAGGACGACTGACGCTTGAGGTTCAGGGTCAGGCCATAAGGTTGGGCAAAGCCCTGCGTGGCCGCGACCACTACCGAGGCGCAGTCGCTCAGGGCCATGAAGCCGAGGCTGATTTCGGTCTTTTCCGGGGCATCGCTGCCGTTGACCCAGGCCAGAGGGTTGGCTGGAACTTCAATCATCAGTAAACACCTTCCATAAAAAAGCGCCGTACCGGGCTGCTTGCCAGGGCAAGGCCAAGTGACGACGCCTTTGTCTTTCGACTCATCCCGCCGTTGGCATGAGTGCTTATGTGAGTGACGGTGCAAGGCATATGCCATCGCTCGCTGATTTTGTCGCGCGCCTCGCCTGCAACCCCGATGCCCGGCTATAATCGCCGCCACTTTTCGTAGCCCGCAGGCAAACCCCGCCCATGTACACCCTGGCCCGTCAGCTGTTGTTCAAACTTTCCCCGGAAACCTCCCACGATCTGTCCCTGGACCTGATCGGCGCGGGCGGGCGTTTGGGCCTCAACGGCTTGCTGTGCAAGGCACCGGCGAAAATGCCGGTGACCGTCATGGGCCTCGACTTCCCGAACCCGGTGGGTCTGGCGGCCGGTCTGGACAAGAACGGCGCGGCCATCGACGGTTTTGCGCAACTGGGTTTTGGGTTTGTCGAAATCGGCACCATCACCCCGCGTCCGCAGCCGGGCAACCCGAAGCCACGCATTTTCCGTCTGCCGGATGCCGAGGCGATCATCAACCGCATGGGGTTCAACAACCTCGGCGTCGATCACCTGCTGGCTCGAGTGGCTGCGGCCAAGTTCAAGGGCGTGCTGGGCATCAATATCGGCAAAAACTTCGATACCCCGGTTGAGCGGGCGGTGGACGACTACCTGATCTGCCTGGACAAGGTCTATGCCCACGCCAGCTATGTGACGGTCAACGTCAGCTCGCCGAACACCCCGGGCCTGCGCAGCCTGCAATTCGGCGATTCGCTGAAGCAGTTGTTGGCCGACCTGGCCACGCGCCGCGCAGAACTGGCGCTGCGCCACGGCAAACATGTACCCCTGGCGATCAAGATTGCGCCGGACATGACCGACGAAGAAACCGCTCAGGTCGCGCAAGCGCTGATCGAAACCGGGATGGACGCGGTGATCGCCACCAACACCACCCTGAGCCGCGTCGGCGTAGAAGGCATGGAGCATGGTGACGAGGCGGGCGGTCTGTCCGGCGCACCGGTTCGCGACAAGAGCACCCACACCGTGAAGGTGCTGGCGGCCGAGTTGGCCGGTCGCTTGCCGATCATCGCCGTGGGCGGCATCACCGAAGGCAAGCACGCGGCTGAGAAAATCGCTGCAGGTGCGAGCCTGGTGCAGCTCTATTCCGGCTTCATCTATAAAGGCCCGGCGCTGATTCGTGAATCGGTAGACGCGATCGCCGCCTTGCGCTGATCCCTGTGGGAGCGAGCTTGCTCGCGATGACGGACTTGCAGCCAACGTCATTGTTGAATGTTAAACCGCTATCGCGAGCAAGCTCGCTCCCACAGTGATGTATGCAGCCAAGGTGAGATTTTGGCAGGCATAAAAAAGGGCTCCTCGAAGGAGCCCCTGGGCCGAAGCCCGCCGCCCGGATGGGGCGTGCGTGGTAAGTCGTTACGTAATCAGATTGTCGTGTCGGAGTGTGTGCCCTGTGTTAGCCGACGGCGTGAAGTTCGTTGAGTCTATGGATTCCCGCAGTGCCGGTCATACCGTCCCAGTTGTCGCCGCGTCCTTCTCGCCAGCCGTTAATCCAGGCTTGGCGTACCGACGGTAGAGTAAATGGGCAAAGCTCACGGGATTTGCCACCAACGCCATATTGATATCCGCGCAAAAATGCTCTTTCCAACGGATCACGCTTAAGTCTTCTCATAGGGTGTTGCCCTCACTTGTTGACTGTATTTATCGCGTCGACCTCAATTGAGGTCTGGCAGAAAAACTCCTGCCGTTGGGGCTCGCTGCCGGCGTCGCGAGCCAAGGTGTTGACGTCATTGCGGCGTCAACCTGTGTTGAGTTCTAACCAATGCGTCACATCGAGGGAATGATCGTTTTGTCATAAGGACGTAACGATAAAGATGGTATGGCGATAAGTAACCGGATGTCTGGTCCGTGTTTATTCGCCAAACCCCCGGTATGATCGGCCCCGCGCTGGATGATGGGGTTAATCCTTTAGTGAGAATGTCTCCTGTTACCCAAGGGACTATTCGACGAAGGGTCGACTTATGACATTTTGTTGCTTCAACTTTTTTATCTGCCTTTGCATCTAAGCTCTTTTAACCCGAGCAGCAGGGGTGGGACGGCACACCTTCGTGCCACGCGGGCGCTCTTTTAGAAAAGCGCCTGATTGAAAACCGGGTCGGCAATGCGTTGCCGGTTCACTTAGCTAAAGGCTCTGAAATTCCAATGTCCGATCAATTCGAAATCTTCCTCACTTGCCCAAAAGGCCTTGAAGGCCTGCTCATCGAGGAAGCCGTCGGGCTTGGCCTTGAGGAAGCGCGTGAGCACACCTCTGCCGTGCGCGGCATGGCCACCATGGAAACCGCCTATCGCCTGTGCCTGTGGTCGCGTCTGGCGAACCGGGTGCTGCTGGTGCTCAAGCGTTTCCCGATGAAAGACGCCGAAGACCTGTATCACGGCGTGCTGGATATCGAGTGGCAAGACCACATGCTCAACGATGGCACCCTGGCCGTTGAGTTCAGCGGTCACGGCTCGGGCATCGACAACACCCACTTCGGCGCCTTGAAGGTCAAGGACGCCATCGTCGACAAACTGCGCACGCCGCAGGGTGACCGTCCGTCCATCGACAAGCTCAACCCGGACCTGCGCATTCACCTGCGCCTGGACCGTGGCGAAGCGATTCTGTCCCTCGACCTCTCCGGCCACAGCCTGCACCAGCGCGGCTATCGCTTGCAGCAAGGCGCGGCACCGCTGAAGGAAAACCTCGCGGCAGCAATCCTGATCCGTTCCGGCTGGCCACGCATTGCGGCCGATGGCGGCGCGCTGGCTGACCCTATGTGCGGTGTCGGTACGTTCCTCGTCGAAGCCGCGATGATCGCCGCCGACATGGCGCCGAACCTGCGTCGCGAGCAGTGGGGTTTCACCGCCTGGCTCGGTCACGTCCCGGCGCTGTGGAAAAAGCTTCACGAAGAAGCCAGTGAGCGTTGCGCGGCCGGTCTGGCCAAGCCACCGCTGTGGATACGCGGTTACGAAGCCGACCCACGCCTGATTCAACCGGGTCGCAACAACGTTGAACGTGCCGGCCTGAGCGAGTGGATCAAGATCTACCAGGGCGAAGTCGGGACGTTCGAGCCACGTCCGGACCAGAACCAGAAAGGCCTGGTGATCTGCAACCCACCGTACGGCGAACGTCTGGGTGACGAAGCGAGCTTGCTCTATCTCTACCAGAACCTCGGCGAACGTCTGCGTCAGGCCTGCTTGAACTGGGAAGCCGCGGTATTCACCGGCGCCCCGGACCTGGGCAAGCGCATGGGCATCCGCAGCCACAAACAGTATTCGTTCTGGAACGGCGCGTTGCCGTGCAAGTTGCTGCTGATCAAGGTCACGCCGGACCAGTTCGTCACTGGCGAACGTCGCACTCCGGAACAGCGTCAGGTCGAACGCGAGCAAGCCGAAGTCGAAGTCGCAGACAACGACGTAGCACCCGGCAAGTACGAGAAATACAACAAGAACGGCAACCCGATCAAACCGGCACCGGTAGTGATCGAGCAACCGCGCTTGAGCGAAGGCGGGCAGATGTTTGCCAACCGTCTGCAAAAGAACCTCAAGGCCCTCGGCAAGTGGGTCAAGCGTGAAGGCATCGACTGCTACCGCGTCTACGATGCCGACATGCCGGAATACTCCATGGCCATCGACCTGTATCAGGATTGGGTCCACGTCCAGGAATACGCCGCGCCGAAATCCATCGATCCGGAAAAAGCCTCGGCGCGCATGTTCGACGCCCTGGCCGCCATTCCGCAGGCCCTTAACATCGACAAGAGCCGCGTGGTGGTCAAGCGTCGCGAGCGTCAGAGCGGCACCAAGCAGTACGAACGCCAAGCGGCACAGGGCAAGTTCGTCGAGGTCAACGAAGGCGGCGTGAAGCTGCTGGTGAACCTCACGGATTACCTCGATACCGGGCTGTTCCTCGATCACCGGCCGATGCGCATGCGGATTCAGAAAGAGGCGGCCGGCAAGCGTTTCCTCAACCTGTATAGCTACACCGCAACCGCCAGTGTTCACGCAGCCAAGGGCGGTGCGCGCAGCACCACCAGCGTCGACCTGTCGAAAACTTATCTGGACTGGGCGCGTCGCAACCTGTCGCTGAACGGTTTCTCCGAGAAGAACCGTCTGGAGCAGGGCGACGTGATGGCCTGGCTCGATGCCTGCCGTGACGAATACGACCTGATCTTCATCGATCCGCCGACGTTCTCCAACTCCAAGCGCATGGAAGGGATCTTCGATGTGCAGCGTGACCAGGTGCAATTGATCGACCTGGCCATGGCGCGTCTGGCCCCGGGCGGCGTGTTGTACTTCTCCAACAACTTCCGCAAATTCCAGCTCGAGGAAAATCTCACCGAGCGTTATGCCGTAGAAGAAATCACCGCCCAGACCATCGATCCGGATTTCGCCCGTAATGGCAAAATCCACCGTGCCTGGAAAATCACGGCTCGTTGACACTTGAAGGGATTGGATCCACAGAGCCTTGATTTTTAAAGGCTCTTGGCTTCTTTCTGTGCTGGTCAAATTGATGGCTAATAGCTATAACTCAACGCATGCCAATGGGCTTTCCCGCACCTGGCGTTTTGAGTTGCGTCTATGTCGTTACACGCCGTGCGCCCGAAAATCCTGGGTTTTATCAGTGAAGATGTCTCGGCCTGGCTGGTCGCGCTGCTGGTATTGGTTGTCGGCGGGATTCTCACGGGATTGCTGGCGTGGTCGACGCTGAATCTGTTCCACCATCAATTGCGGCAACGTTTCCAACTGCTGGCCAGTGAACGTTACAGCCGTATCGAAGAACGCTTCGAAGATCAGGAGCAGCGCCTCGATGGCCTGCGCCGGTTCTTTGCCAATTCCGATTCGGTCTCCCGTGCGGAGTTCGACGGTTACACCCAACCGCTGCTGCACCGGACTCAGGCCTATTCCTTCGCCAAGCGGGTAACCGGTGCCGAACGGGCGGTATTTGAACGCCAGGTGCGTGCAGAGGGTTTACCCGACTTCACCCTGCGTGAACTCAATGCCGACGGCCAGTTGCAACTGGCGGGCGAACGGGATGAGTACGTGGCGGTGCTGTATAGCCAGACCCAAAGCAAACTGGGTTCGCCGCTGGGCTACGACTTGTGGGCTCAACCTTTGCGCCGTGCCACCCTTGAACGGGCCGATCAGCACGGCGGCATGGCGGTATCGCAGCCGATGCATCTGGTCAGTATCGAACCGGCCTATGCCCGCGGCGTGCTGCTGGTCGCACCGGTGTTGCTGCGCAATAGTCCGGCTACGGCGGGGGGGAAACCGTACGGTTATGTCATGGCCGTGATCAGCATGCGCCAATTGCTGGCGGACGGGCTGCCGGAGGCTGGCCGTGACTATCTTTCGGTGCGCATCCTCGACTTATCCACAGACGATCAGCACGAAGTGCTTTATGAGTCCCCCAACACCTCGGCCCCCAGTGAGTTGGCCGCGACCCGGCTGCTACGGCTTGCCGACCATGACTATCAAGTTGACATACAGCCCAGCGATGCCTTCCTGCGAGCCAATCACTCTTCGGTGACCACCCTGGTGGTGCTGGGCGGCTTGCTCAGTCTGTTGCTCAGTGCCTTGCTCTATGTGCTGGTCAGTCAGCGTCAACGGGCGCTGAAAATGGTCGAACAACGGACCCGGGAGTTGCGCGCCCGCGAGCAGGAGTTGCGCGGCACCCATGGCCAGTTGCGCGGCGTGCTGAATGCCGCGACCCAAGTGGCAATCATCGCCACTGACCTGCGCGGGGTTATCCAAACCTTCAATGCCGGTGCCGAGCAAATGCTTGGCTACACCAGCGCCGAAGTGGTGGGCCACATGACCCTGGAAAACCTGCACCTGCCCCGGGAACTCCTCGCACGTTCGGCGGAGTTGAGCGCGCGTTATGGCAAACCGATTCCGACCTGCCAGGCGATGTTGGTCGAGGGCGGCGAGGAGGGCGGTCACGAAGCTCGGGAATGGACGCTGCTGCGTAGCGACGGCAGCCATTTGACAGTGAACATGCTGGCGACCCCGGTCCTCGACGAGCAAGGTTTGTGGGTCGGGCACCTGGCGATTTGTATCGACATCACTGAACGCAAGCGGGTCCACGAGGCCTTGGCGGCACGGGACCTGTTGTTGAAGAAACTCAGCGCCCATGTGCCCGGCGGGATCTACCAATTCAAGATGGAGTTCGATGGGCGCTTCAGCGTGATCTACGCCAGCGACGGTATTCGCGAGATCTACGAACTTGAACCGGACGTGCTGTTGTTCAACGCCGAAGCGATTTTCACGCGGATTCATCCGCAGGACACCACCCGGGTCCGCGCCTCGATCCGGGCGTCGGCGGACACCCTCAGCCCTTGGCGCGAGGAATACCGCGTGCAGCTGCCCCTGCGCGGCCTGCGTTGGGTTCGTGGCGAGGCGACCCCGGAGGAATTGCCCGGTGGCGGCGTGCTCTGGCACGGCTATGTCTCGGACATCTCCGACTTGAAACGGGTGGAAGAAGAACTGCGGGCGCTATCGATCACCGACTCTCTGACCGGGATCCACAATCGCCGCTACTTCCAGGAACGCCTGACCACCGAAATGGACCGGGTCGAACGCGGTGGCGGCGAACTGTCGGTGATCATGCTCGATATCGACCACTTCAAACGCATCAATGACCAGCATGGCCACGCGGTCGGCGATCGGGTGTTACAGATCGTGTGCGAACGCATCGGTCATCGGCTGCGCCGCACCGACGTGTTCTGTCGCCTGGGTGGCGAGGAGTTCATGGTGCTTTGCCCGGACATCAACGGCGAGCATGCCCATGTACTGGCCTTGCAGCTATGGCAAGGGTTGCGCAGTTCGCCGATCGAAGGCGTCGGGACCGTGACCGCCAGTTTCGGGATTGCCAGTTGGCGAGTCGGGGAGGGCGCGGATGCGCTGCTGCTGCGGGCGGATTCGGGAGTGTATGCGGCGAAACTGGCCGGACGGGATCGGGTAGAAGGAGAGATGAACTAGAGCTGGCAGCATGATCGTTCCCACGCTCTGCGTGGGAATGCCTCTAGGGACGCTCTGCGTCCAGTGACGCGGAGCGTCACGGGCTGCATTCCCACGCGGAGCGTGGGAACGATCAGTCTGTGGTGTTTTGCAGATCGGGTTAGAGCACCGAAGCCGTTTCCGGCAGTTTCGGCTGGCGATACAGGTCCAGCAGCACCTGATCCAGCACCGACGACGCGCCAAACGGTGCCTTGTCGTTGAGAATCGCCACCACCGCCCAAGTGTTGCCGTTGATGTCGCGGCTGAAGCCGGCAATCGCCCGCACGGTATTCAGGGTGCCGGTCTTGACGTGGGCTTCACCACGCATTGCAGTGGTCTTCAGGCGTTTGCGCATGGTGCCGTCGGTGCCGGCAATTGGCATCGAACTGATGAACTCGGCCGAATACGGGCTTTTCCAGGCCGCTTGCAGCATGCCGGCCATTTCACGCGCACTCACCCGTTCCGCACGGGACAGGCCGGAACCGTTTTCCATCACCAGGTGCGGCGCGGTGATGCCTTTCTTCGCCAGCCACTGACGCACGACCCGCTGTGCAGCCTTGGCATCGTCACCGTCGGCCTCGGTGCGGAACTGCGCGCCCAGGCTCAGGAACAGCTGCTGGGCCATGGTGTTGTTACTGTATTTGTTGATGTCGCGGATGATTTCCGCCAGGTCCGGCGAGAAGGCCCGAGCCAGGACCTTGGCATTTTTAGGTGTTGGCGCCAAACGGTCCACGCCCTGAATGCTGCCGCCCAGTTCCTTCCAGATTGCCCGCACGGCGCCCGCGGTGTAGGTCGCGTGGTCGAGCAGCGACAGGTAAGTCTGGGAGCTGCAACCCTCGCCCAACTGGCCGCCGACCGTCACGGTCACGCTGCCATCGGTCTGGGTCACCGGGTTGTACCGCACGCCACCGGTGCATTGCTTGGAGTTGACGGCTTTGACCTGGTTTTCGATGCGAATGGTGGCAATCGGCGGTTCCACCGACACCAGCACCCGGCCGTTGTCGTTACGCGCCACAAAACGCAGGGCCTTGAGGTTGACCATCAGCGCGTCAGGTTTGACCAGGAATGGCTTGTTATCGTCATTGCCGTCGTCGTTGAACTGCGGCAATTGCGGCTGTATGAAGAAATTGCGGTCCAGCACCAGGTCGCCAGTGATTTGCGTCACACCGTTGGCGCGCAGGTCACGCATCAGCAACCAGAGTTTTTCCATGTTCAGCTTCGGATCGCCGCCACCTTTGAGGTAGAGGTTACCGTTGAGGATGCCGCCGCTGAGCGTGCCGTCGGTGTAAAACTCGGTTTTCCACTGGTGGTTCGGGCCGAGCATTTCCAGCGCCGCGTACGTGGTGACCAGTTTCATGGTCGAGGCCGGATTGACCGAGACGTCAGCGTTGAAAATGGTCGGGGTGCCGGGGCCATTGAGCGGGATCATCACCAGCGACAGGGCGTTGTCCTGCATCTTGCTGGCCTTGAGGGCTTTTTCAACGTTGGGCGACAGCGCGGTGTTGATCTGGGCGGCGGAAACAGAGAAGGCCAGAGGGAGCAGAAAACCGGCCAGTAACAATGGACGCAAAGATTTGATCATGTGAAATAAACCCTACAGCCGAGGGGGAAAAAAACGAGGGCATGAAGATAAATTCCCTCAGTGGTCATGAAAGTGTCGGCATTATGCCCCAAGGTGTAGCGGCTTGTGCCGTGCGCTGGCCTTCTAATCCGCTATTTTTTACCGACGGTAGGGCTTGCAGCCCAGAGAGACGGGCAATCGGCGCCTTAAACTGCTAAAGTGCCGCCCGTTATTACTTATGAGGATTGTTCCAATGGCGACTAACCGTTCCCAGCGTCTGCGCAAAAAACTGTGCGTCGATGAATTTCAAGAGCTGGGTTTCGAACTGAACCTGGATTTCAAAGAAGATTTGGCTGATGAAGCCATTGATGCTTTCCTCGACGCTTTCCTGAAAGAAGCCATGGAAGCCAACGGTCTGGGTTATGTTGGCGGCGACGACTTCGGTCTGGTTTGCCTGCAGAAGCGTGGCTCGGTGTCCGAAGAGCAGCGTGCCGCTGTTGAAGCCTGGCTCAAAGGCCGCAGCGAACTGACCGAAGCAACCGTCAGCCCGCTGATCGACGTCTGGTACCCGGAAAAGCCGATCAATCCGGTAGCTTGATGTCATAAAAAACGGCGACCCAAGGGTCGCCGTTTTTTTATGTCCGGAAGATCAAGAGCTCGCAGCCTCGTTGCACTCGACAGCTGCTACAGGATGAACGCATTCCAATGTAGGAGCTGTCGAGTGAAACGAGGCTGCGATCTTTTGCTTTTCAGGCTTTACGCCAATTCAGAATCACCAACGTCAACACCCCCGCCACAATCCCCCAGAACGCTGAACCGATGGAAAACAGCGTCAGCCCCGACGCCGTGACCATAAAGGTAATCAGCGCAGCTTCCCGTTCCTGCACTTGCGCCATGGCAATGCTCAAGCCATTGATGATCGAGCCGAACAGCGCCAGCGCCGCAATCGACAGCACCAACTCTTTCGGCAGCGCGGCAAACAGCGCCGCCAGCGTCGCGCCGAACACCCCGGCGAACCCGTAGAAAATCCCGCACCAGACGGCCGCCGTGTAGCGCTTGTTGCGATCCTCATGGGCATGCGGCCCGGTGCAAATCGCCGCGCTGATGGCCGCGAGGTTGATCCCGTGGGAACCGAACGGCGCCAGCAGCAACGAAGCGATGCCGGTGGTGGTGATCAGCGGCGAGGCCGGCACGGTGTAACCGTCGGCGCGCAGCACGGCAATGCCTGGCATGTTCTGCGAGGTCATCGCCACGACAAACAGCGGGATGCCGATGCTGATGGTCGCGGCCAGGGAGAAGTGCGGCGTGGTCCAGACCGGCGTCGCCACTTCCAGATGGAAACCGCTGAAGTCCAGCAAGCCCATGAACCCTGACAGCGCCGTCCCGATCAACAGCGCGGCCAGTACGGCATAACGCGGCGACAGACGTTTGACCACCAGATAAGTGAAGAACATGCCCAATACCAGCGCGGTGCGATGCTGCGCGGCGACGAAGATTTCGCTGCCGATCTTGAACAGAATCCCCGCTAAAAGCGCAGCGGCCAATGAAGCCGGAATTTTTTTCACCAGCCGTTCGAAGCTGCCGGTCAGGCCACAGATGGTCACCAGCACCGCGCAGGTAATGTAGGCGCCAATGGCTTCGCCGTAGGTCACGCCGCCCAGACTGGTAATCAGCAACGCCGCACCGGGGGTCGACCAGGCAATGGTGATCGGTGTGCGATAACGCAAAGACAGGCCGATCGAGCACACCGCCATGCCAATGGAGATTGCCCAGATCCACGACGAAATCTGCCCGCTGGTCAGGCCCGCCGCTTGCCCGGCCTGGAACATCAGGACCAGCGAGCTGGTGTAACCGGTCATCATCGCGATGAAGCCGGCGACGATCGCAGAAGGCGATGTATCGGCCAAAGGGCGTAGTTGCGTGTGTGTGACGTCAGTCATGACAACGGTGTTCCTTGTTCAAGCTGCGGATTCTGCGTTCAAGCCTAAACTCAAAAGTAACCAGTCGTTGCAATACAGCGGAAGTGACAAACAGCCGTACAGTCGTGTTGCCACCCTCCATTGTGTACAATCGCGGTGTTTTTTACGCGATACTTGCCAGCGACCCACTGTGCCGTATTACAGTCACGGTCAATTCGCCGCAGTTCTCCCGACTCGAGTGCCCATGAACGAACAGTTGCAACCCCTAAAGAAACAACCGCGAGCAGGCAAAGCCGGCCGCAGCGGTACCCAGGACGATATTGTCTACGCGCATATCTTCGAGGCCATCCTCGAACAGCGTCTGGCGCCCGGCACCAAGTTGAGCGAAGAAGCGCTGGGGGAAATTTTCGGGGTCAGTCGCACCATCATTCGCCGCGCGCTGTCGCGCCTGGCCCATGAAGGCGTCGTGCTGCTGCGTCCGAACCGTGGCGCTGTCGTCGCCAGCCCGAGTGTCGAAGAGGCTCGCCAGGTGTTCATGGCCCGGCGTCTGGTGGAGCGTGCGATCACTGAATTGGCCGTGCAGCACGCCACTGCCGAGCAGATTGCCGAGTTGCGCCAGATGGTCAACGACGAGCGCGACAGCTTCTCCCGTGGCGATCGCGGCGCCGGTATTCGTTTGTCGGGCGAGTTCCACTTGAAGTTGGCCGAAGCGGCGAAAAACGCACCGCTGATCAGCTTCCAGCGCAGCCTGGTGTCCCAGACTTCGTTGATCATTGCCCAGTACGAAAGCGGCAATCGCTCCCACTGTTCCTACGATGAGCACACCCAGCTGATCGACGCCATCGAAGCGCGCAACGCTGAGCTGGCGGTGGACCTGATGATGCATCACATGGATCACATCGACAGCAAACTCAACCTCGACGAAGAAAGCGCGTCGGATGATTTGCATGCGGTGTTCTCGCATTTGTTGCAGACCAAGAAGCCAGGGCGGCCGGTCGCGAAACTCTGATAGACCGCGGCGCGCCCATCGCGAGCAGGCTCACTCCCACAGGGTTTTGTGTTGAACGCAAATCTTGTGTCCACTAGAGATCTACTGTGGGAGCGAGCCTGCTCGCGATAGCGATCGGACAGGCAATAAAAATCCCCCGGGCTGTAAAGCAGCGGGGGATTTTTTTGTGCCCGGAAAAACCTAGCGCTGATGCACCTGACTCCCCGCCGCATACGTCTGCAACACGGTCCGGTCATCGCCTAGCGTCATCAGCACAAACAACGTCTCGGCAATGTTATTGGCCTGCTTCAAGCGATAGCTGAGCAGCGGCGTGGCGTTGTAGTCCAGTACCAGGAAGTCCGCGTCGGTGCCCGGTTGCAGGGTGCCGATCTTGTCTTCCAGACGTAGCGCACGAGCGCCACCGAGGGTGGCCAGGTACAGCGACTTGAACGGGCTCAACCGGGCGCCTTGCATCTGCATGACCTTGTAGGCTTCGTTCAAGGTTTGCAGCAGCGAGAAACTGGTGCCGCCACCGACGTCCGTACCGATGCCGACATTCAATTTGTGCTTCTCGGCCATCGGCAGGTTGAACAGGCCGCTGCCGAGGAAGAAGTTCGACGTCGGGCAGAAGGCGATCGCCGAACCGGTTTCCGCCAGTCGCGCGCACTCGTCATCGCACAGGTGCACGCCGTGGGCGAATACCGAGCGCTCGCCGAGCAGTTTGTAGTGGTCGTAGACGTCCAGGTAGCCCTTGCGCTCCGGGAACAGTTCCTTGACCCACTCGACTTCCTTGAGGTTTTCGCTGATGTGGGTCTGCATGTACAGGTCTGGGAATTCGCTGAGCAACTGGCCGGCGAGGGTCAGTTGTTCCGGGGTGCTGGTCGGGGCAAAGCGCGGAGTGACCGCGTAGTGCAGGCGACCCTTGCCGTGCCAGCGCTCGATCAGCGCCTTGCTTTCGACGTAGCTGGATTCGGCGGTGTCGGTCAGGTAGTCCGGCGCGTTGCGGTCCATCATCACCTTGCCGGCGATCATCCGCAGGTCGAGCTGTTCGGCGGCTTCGAAGAACGAGTTCACCGATTGTGGATGCACGCTGCCGAACACCAGCGCGGTGGTAGTGCCGTTGCGCAGCAGTTCCTTGATGAAAATGCCCGCGACTTCGTCGGCGTGAGCCTTGTCGGCAAACTGGCTTTCGCATGGGAAGGTGTAGGTGTTGAGCCAGTCCAGCAACTGCTCGCCGTAGGCGCCGACCATGCCGGTTTGCGGCAAGTGAATGTGGGTGTCGATGAAGCCCGGGGTGATCAGCGCGTCCTGATAATGGGTGATTTCGATATCGGCCGGCAGGGTCGGCAGCAAGTCGCTGGCGTGACCAAGGGCGCTGATCTGGCCGTTATCAACCACCAGCAGGCCATCTTCGAAATACTCATACGAGGCTTCGATGCCCACTTCGGCAGGGTCGGCGATGCTGTGCAGAATGGCGGCGCGGTAGGCTTTGCGAGTCAGAGGCATAAAATTTCTCAATTCGTGGCTTGGCTGCGGCGTGAAGCAGGCAGCAGTTTGGCGATCGATGATCCGGCGCTGGCGGTGTGCTGGCCGAAATTGGCGTTATAGGTGGCGATGATTTCGCCGGCGATGGAGATGGCGATTTCCACAGGCAACTTGCCTTTGACTTCGCCGATGCCCATCGGGCAGCGCATGCGTTGCAGCACGGCGCTGTCGAAACCACGGTCCCGCAGGCGGTGTTCGAACTTCACCCGTTTGGTCTTCGAACCGATCAGGCCGAAGTAGGCGAAGTCGTTGCGCTTGAGAATCGCGGCGGTGAGTTCGAGGTCGAGCTGGTGGTTGTGCGTCATGACGATGCAGTAGCTGCCGGCGGGCAGGTTGTCGATTTCGTCCACCGGTTCTTCGGCGACGATTTTACGGACGCCGTGGGGGATCTGTTCCGGGAATTCGGCTTCCCGCGAATCGATCCAGCGCACGCGGCAGGGCAGGCTGGCGAGCAGCGGCACCAGCGCCCGGCCGACGTGGCCGGCGCCGAACACGGCGATCTGCGCCTGGACCTGGCCCATCGGTTCGAACAGCAACACGGTCACGCCGCCGCAGCACTGACCCAGGCTGGCGCCGAGACTGAAGCGCTCCAGGTGCGTGTCCTGCTTGCCACTGGCCAGCATCTCGCGGCCGATCTGCATGGCCTTGTATTCCAGATGCCCGCCACCGATGGTGTCGAAGGTCTGGTTGGCGCTGATGACCATCTTCGAACCGGCGTTACGTGGCGTCGAGCCGAGCTCTTCGATGATGGTCACCAACACGCAGGGTTCACCCTGGGATTGCAGGTCGGCGAGGGCGTCGATCCAGTTGTACATATTCACCTCAACATTTCTGTTGTCTATCCGGGCCTCATCGCTAGCAGGCTAGCTCCCACATTGTTTTGTGGTGTCCACCCATTTTGGATTCCCCACGAATCCTGTGGGAGCTAGCCTGCTAGCGATTGGTCGCGCCTCGGTATCAGAGCGAAGCCAACTCAACTTCGGTTTCAACAGCCTTCGCCACCTTCAACTGGCGCATCTGCTCACAGCCCCACAACACCCGCTCCGGGGTCGCCGGTGCGTCGATTTTCGGTTGATGCTTGTAGTCGCCCAGACTGGCCACGGCGTCCTTGATCGCACACCACGACGCGATACCGAGCATGAACGGCGGTTCACCCACGGCCTTGGAGTGGAACACGGTGTCTTCCGGGTTCTTGCGGTTTTCCACCAGCTTCACCCGCAGGTCCAGCGGCATGTCCGCCACCGCCGGGATCTTGTAGCTGGCCGGGCCGTTGGTCATCAGTTTGCCTTTGTTGTTCCACACCAGTTCTTCCATGGTCAGCCAGCCCATGCCCTGAATGAAACCACCCTCGACCTGGCCGATGTCGATCGCCGGGTTCAGTGAGTCGCCGACGTCGTGGAGGATGTCGGTGCGCAGCATTTTGTACTCGCCCGTGAGGGTGTCGATGATCACCTCGCAGCACGCTGCGCCGAAGGCGTAGTAGTAGAACGGCCGACCACGCGCCTGACTACGGTCGTAGAAGATTTTCGGGGTCTTGTAGAACCCGGTGCTCGACAGCGACACCTGAGCGAAATACGCCTGCTGGATCAGCGCTTCGAAGGTCAGGATGTGATCGCGAACTCGCACATGACCGTTGTGGAATTCCACGTCTTCTTCGCTGACCTTGTATTGACGCGCGGCAAATTCAACCAAACGTTTCTTGATGATTTTCGCCGCGTTCTGCGCGGCTTTACCGTTCAGGTCGGCGCCACTGGAAGCGGCGGTCGGCGAGGTGTTCGGCACCTTGTCGGTGTTGGTCGCGGTGATCTGCACGCGGTCCATTTCCACCTGGAACACTTCGGCCACTACCTGCGCGACTTTGGTGTTCAGGCCCTGGCCCATTTCGGTGCCGCCATGGTTCAGGTGGATGCTGCCGTCGGTGTAAACGTGGATCAGCGCACCGGCCTGGTTGAGGAAGCTGGCGGTGAAGGAAATACCGAATTTCACCGGGGTCAGCGCCAGGCCTTTTTTCAGGATCGGGCTGTTGGCGTTGTAGCGACGAATTGCTTCGCGGCGCTCGGCGTACTGACTGCTTTCTTCAAGTTCGGCGGTCATTTCCTCGAGCATGTTGTGCTCGACGGTCTGGTAGTAATGGGTGACGTTGCGCTCGGTCTTGCCGTAGTAGTTGGCCTTGCGCACCGCCAGCGGATCGAGGGCCAGATGGCGGGCAATCGCGTCCATGACTTCTTCGATGGCGACCATGCCTTGCGGGCCGCCGAAGCCACGGTAAGCGGTGTTTGAGGCGGTGTTGGTCTTGCAGCGGTGACCGTTGATGGTCGCGTCGCCCAGGTAGTACGAGTTGTCGGCGTGGAACATCGCACGGTCGACAATCGACGCCGAGAGGTCTGGCGAGCAACCGCAGTTGCCGGCCAGTTCCAGGGCAATGCCGTGCAGGCGGCCGGTGCTGTCGAAGCCGACGTCGTACTCGACGTAGAACGGGTGACGCTTGCCGGTCATCAGCATGTCTTCGACGCGCGGCAGGCGCATCTTGGTCGGCTGGCCGGTGAGGTGCGCGATCACTGCGCACAGGCACGCCGGGCTGGCAGCCTGGGTTTCTTTACCGCCGAAACCACCGCCCATGCGGCGCATGTCGACGACAATTTTGTTCATCGACACATCGAGCACTTCGGCGACGAGCTTCTGCACTTCGGTTGGGTTCTGCGTCGAGCAGTAGACGATCATCCCGCCGTCTTCAGTTGGCATCACCGAAGAGATCTGGGTTTCGAGGTAAAAGTGTTCCTGGCCGCCAATGTGCAGCGTGCCTTGGATACGATGCTCGGCAGTCGCCAAGGCACCAGCCGAATCACCGCGCTGATGCGTGTGACTGTCGAGCACAAAGTGGCGTTTGCGCAGCGCTTCAACCACGTCCAGCACCGGCTCCAGATCTTCGTATTCGATGATCGCGGCCATGGCGGCTTTGCGCGCAGTTTCCAGATCTTTCGCTGCAACGGCGAGCACCGGTTGACCGACGAATTGCACGTCGTCGATGGCCAGCAGCGGATCGCCCGGCAGCAGCGGCCCGATGTCTTTCAGGCCCGGCACGTCTTCGTGCGTAATGGCGATGCGCACGCCTTCAAAGGCGTAACAAGGTTTGGTGTCGATGCTGATGATTTTCGCGTGGGCGCGGTCCGACAGGCGTGCGTAAACATGCAACTGATTCGGAAATTCCAGCCGGTCGTCGATGTACTGCGCTTCACCGGACACGTGCTTGGAGGCGCTGTCGTGCTTGACGCTGCGGCCGACACCGGTGGTCAGGTCCTTGGCGAACAGTTCAGCCAGTTCGGCTTGGGTCTTCTCTACAGCGTGATGATTAGACATAAGCGGTCACCCGAGTCTCGATGTGCGGTGTTTGCAGTTCGATGAAGTATTTACGCAGCAGGTTTTGCGCGCTGAGCAGGCGGTATTCCTTGCTGGCACGGAAGTCCGAGAGCGGCGTGAAATCTTCGGCCAGTGCGGCGCAGGCGCGTTCGACGGTGTCGTTGTTCCAGGTGGCGCCGAGCAATACGGCTTCGCAAGCCTTGGCACGTTTTGGTGTAGCAGCCATACCGCCGAAGGCGACGCGGGCGTCGGCGATCACGCCGTTGTCGATGCGCAGGTTGAAGGCGGCGCAGACGGCGGAAATGTCATCGTCCAGACGCTTGGAGACTTTGTAGGCGCGGAACAGTTGTTCGGCGCTGGCGCGAGGCACGATGATCTTTTCGATGAACTCGCTTTCCTGACGCGCGGTGACCCGGTAATCGATGAAGTAATCTTCCAGCGCCATCGTGCGGCGGACTTCGCCTTTGCACAAAACAATCTGCGCGCCGAGTGCAATCAACAGGGGCGGGGAGTCACCAATCGGCGAGGCGTTGCCGATGTTGCCGCCGAGAGTGCCCTGGTTGCGGATCTGCAGCGAAGCAAAGCGCTGCAGCAATTCGCCGAAGTCCGGGTACTCGGCTTTCAAGGCTTCATAGCAATCGGAGAGGGAAGTGGCGGCGCCGATTTCCAGGCGATCGTCGAAACGCTCGATGCGCTTCATCTCGGTGACATTGCCGACGTAGATCATCACCGGCAAGGTGCGGTGGAACTGTGTGACTTCCAGCGCCAGATCCGTGCCGCCAGCCAGCAGGCGAGCCTGTGGGTAAGCGTCATAGAGGTCAGCCAGATCGGCGACGGTCAGCGGCACCAGACAGCGCTTGTCGCCACTGTTGAGTTCGCCAATATCGGTAGGGGCGATGGCCTTCAGGCGAGCGATGGTGTCGGCTTCACGGGCGTCGAACTGGTCCGTTTGCTTGCCGCAGCAGGATTGTTCGGCGGCCGCCAGAATCGGCCGATAACCGGTGCAGCGGCAAAGGTTGCCGGCCAGGGCTTCGTGGGCTTTATGAGCATCCGGTTGGTCGCTGTTCTTTTGCAGTGCAAACAGCGACATCACGAAGCCGGGTGTGCAGAAGCCGCATTGCGAACCGTGGCACTCGACCATGGCTTTTTGCACGCTGTGCAGCTCGCCTTGGTGCTTGAGGTCTTCAACGCTGATCAATTGTTTGCCGTGCAGTGACGAAACGAACGTCAGGCACGAGTTGAGGCTGCGATAGCGAATGTGTTCGCGGCCATCGTCATCCGTTTGCAGCTCGCCGACCACCACGGTGCACGCGCCGCAGTCACCGCTGGCGCAGCCTTCTTTGGTGCCGGGTTTGCCCACATGGTCGCGCAGATAATTGAGCACGGTCAGGTTTGGGTCCAGGGCGTGCTCGCTACGGAGTTCCTGGTTAAGTAAAAACTGGATCACGGAAGGCCTCGCAGACTCATTATTGTTGTTAACCGACTTGAACCGAATTTATCAGGTCTGACTTTGTGGTCAATGATTTTCTGACTTAAAGGTCAGGAAATAGCATTTTGTCGATCAACGACTCGTTCCTTTATTATTGACCCTCACGGGATAGCCTGCTTTTTTGCTGGATTCGTGCCAAAAACCGCCGAGTGGGCACTCCGCCATGACCCTTCATGTGCGTTACACTGCGCCGCTTGTGCAGATCGAAGAGTTTGAAGGGACAACCATGACGTTCAAGGCGCCGGACAGCCTCGCCGAGCAAATTGCTCACCACCTCGCCGAACGCATCATTCGTGGCGAAATGAAGCCCGGGGAGCGCATCCAGGAACAGAAGGTCACGCTGGCTCTCAATGTCAGCCGCGGTTCGGTCCGTGAAGCCTTGCTGATCCTCGAGCGCCGCCACCTGATCGCGATCCTGCCGCGACGTGGCGCACATGTGACGGAACTCACGGTTCACAAGGTCCAGAGCCTGTGCACGCTGATGAGCGAGCTTTACATCCTGCTGGGCAATGCCGTGGCCAGCGGCTGGAAAGTCCAGGCCGACATGGCGCCGTTCATGCAAATCCAGCAGCGCCTGACCGCCAGCTACGAGCGTCAGGACATTCGCACCTTTGTCGACGACAGCTTCAGTGTGATGCGCGCCGCGTATCCGTTCGCCAACAACCCGTACTTGCAGGAAACCGTCGAGAATCTGCAGCCGGCCATGAGCCGCGCGTATTTCCTCGCCCTGGAACAGCGCAAGGCCTCGATGAGCGAGTTCCTGGAGTTGTTCGAACGCTTGCTCGCCGCCGTGCTGGCCCGTGATTTTCCGCAGATCCGCATCGTGCTGACGGCGTATGCCCAGCGCAGCAGTGATCTGGTGGTCTCCGCCCTGACGGACGCTTAAGCGTGCGGCTAAAGTGCATCAAACTGGCGGGGTTCAAATCCTTCGTCGACCCGACCACGGTGAACTTCCCCAGTAACATGGCGGCGGTGGTCGGGCCCAATGGTTGCGGCAAGTCGAACATCATCGACGCCGTGCGTTGGGTGATGGGCGAAAGTTCGGCCAAGAACCTGCGCGGCGAGTCGATGACCGACGTCATCTTCAACGGCTCGACCAGTCGTAAGCCGGTGAGCCAGGCGAGCATCGAGCTGGTGTTCGATAACTCCGACGGCACCTTGCTCGGCGAATACGCGGCCTACGCGGAAATTTCCATTCGCCGCAAAGTGACCCGCGACAGCCAGACCACTTACTACCTCAACGGCACCAAATGCCGCCGTCGCGATATCACCGATATCTTCCTCGGCACCGGCCTCGGCCCGCGCAGCTACTCGATTATCGAGCAGGGGATGATCTCCAAGCTGATCGAGTCCAAGCCCGAAGACCTGCGCAACTTTATTGAAGAAGCGGCGGGCATCTCCAAGTACAAGGAGCGCCGGCGCGAGACTGAAAACCGCATCCGCCGCACCCACGAAAACCTGGCCCGCCTGACCGACCTGCGCGAAGAACTCGAGCGTCAGCTTGAGCGCTTGTACCGCCAGGCCGAGGCCGCCAAGAAGTATCAGGAATACAAGGGCGAGGAGCGTCAGCTCAAGGCTCAACTGTCGGCCCTGCGCTGGCAGGCGTTGAATGAACAGGTCGGTCAGCGCGAAGCGATCATCGGCAATCAGGAAGTCACCTTCGAAGCGCTGGTGGCCGAGCAGCGCAACGCCGATGCGGCGATCGAACGCTTGCGTGACGGGCACCACGACCTGTCCGAACGCTTCAATCTGGTGCAGGGGCGCTTCTACTCGGTCGGCGGCGACATCGCCCGGGTCGAGCAGAGTATCCAGCATGGTCAGCAACGCCTACGTCAGCTGCAGGACGATCTGAAAGAAGCCGAGCGCGCGCGTCTGGAAACCGAGTCTCACTTGGGCCACGACCGCACCTTGCTGCTGACGCTGGGCGAAGAATTGGACATGCTCACCCCCGAGCAGGAAGTCACCAGCGCCGCCGCCGAAGAAGCTGCCGCCGCGCTGGAAGACTCCGAAACCACCATGCACGCCTGGCAAGAGCAGTGGGACACCTTCAACCTGACGGCCGCCGAGCCGCGTCGCCAATCCGAAGTTCAGCAGTCGCGGATCCAGCAGCTGGAAACCAGCATGGAGCGACTGGCCGATCGACAGAAGCGTCTTGGCGAAGAGCGCGCCTTGCTCTCGGCAGACCCGGAAGACGCGGCGATCATGGAACTCAGCGAGCAATTGGCCGCGAGTGAAGCGACGCTGGAAGATTTGCAGGCCAGTGAAGAAGCCCAGGTCGAACGCCTCGAACAACTGCGTCAGGAATTGCAATTAGCGCTGCAAAATCAGCAGCAGGCTCAGGGCGATTTGCAGCGTCTGAACGGTCGCCTCGCCTCCCTTGAAGCCTTGCAGCAAGCCGCGCTCGATCCGGGCACCGGCACCGCTGAATGGCTGCGCGAACAGCATTTGGCGGACCGTCCGCGTTTGGCCGAAGGCCTGAAAGTCGAGGCCGGTTGGGAGCTGGCGGTGGAAACCGTGCTCGGCGCCGACTTGCAAGCGGTCCTGGTGGATGACTTCGGCGATTTCGATCTGGCCGGTTTTGCCCAGGGCGATTTGCGTTTACTCAGCCCCGCCACTGCTGGTGTGCGCGTGCCCGGCAGCTTGCTCGATAAAGTTGAAGCGCAGATCGATCTGGCGCCATGGCTGGGGCAGGTTAAACCGGTCGACAGCCTCGAACAGGCGTTGGCCCTGCGCAATCAATTGACCGCCGGCCAAAGCCTGATCAGCCGCGATGGTTACTGGGTCGGTCGACACTTTTTGCGGGTGCGCCGGGCCAGCGAAGCGGAAAGCGGTGTGCTCGCCCGCGGCCAGGAAATCCAGCGCCTGGGCCTTGAGCGCGAAGAGCGCGAAGCCACGGTCGAAACCCTGGAAACCCAACTTCAGAATCTCAGGGCGCAACAGCGTCAGCAGGAAAACGGTCGCGAACATCTGCGCCGTCTGCTGCAAGACGAAGCCCGTCAGCAAGGCGAGTTGAAAGCCCAGTTGTCCGCCGGCAAGGCCAAGGCCGAACAATTAACCTTGCGCCGTACACGACTGGACGAAGAACTCACCGAGCTGGCTGAGCAACGCGCTCTGGAACACGAAAATATCGGCGAAGCACGCCTGCAATTGCAGGAAGCCCTCGACAGCATGGCGCTGGACACCGAGCAGCGCGAGTTGCTGCTGGCTCAGCGCGACAGCTTGCGCGAGCGACTTGATCGGGTGCGGCAGGAAGCCCGGCAGCACAAGGATCACGCGCATCAACTGGCAGTGCGTCTGGGTTCGCTCAAGGCACAACACGACTCGACGCGTCAGGCGTTGGAACGTCTGGAAATGCAGTCCGAGCGCCTGACCGAGAAGCGCGAACAGCTCAGCCTCAATCTGGAGGAGGGCGAGGCGCCGCTGGAAGAGTTGCGCCTCAAACTCGAAGAGTTGCTCGACAAGCGCATGACCGTCGACGAAGAACTCAAGACTGCGCAGATCGCTCTGGAAGACGCCGACCGTGAACTGCGCGACGCCGAAAAACGTCGCAGTCAGGCGGAGCAGCAATCGCAATTGATTCGCGGCCAGATGGAAACCCAGCGCATGGAATGGCAAGCCCTGACCGTGCGCCGCAAGGCGCTCGAAGATCAGTTGCTTGAGGACGGCTACGACCTTCATGGCGTACTCGCCACGCTGGTGGCCGAGGCCAACGAGAAAGACGCCGAAGAAGAGCTCGAACGCATCGCCGCGCGGATTCAGCGTCTCGGCGCGATCAACTTGGCGGCCATCGACGAATACCAGCAACAATCCGAGCGTAAACGTTATCTGGATGCGCAGAACGACGATTTGGTCGAGGCGCTGGATACGCTTGAGAACGTGATTCGCAAGATCGACAAGGAAACCCGAAACCGCTTCAAAGATACCTTTGATCAGATCAATGGCGGTTTACAGGCCCTTTTCCCAAAAGTTTTCGGTGGAGGACGCGCCTATTTGGAACTGACGGGCGAAGATCTACTCGATACAGGGGTAACGATCATGGCGCAGCCGCCAGGAAAGAAGAACAGCACCATCCATTTACTGTCCGGTGGCGAAAAAGCCCTGACCGCATTGGCCCTGGTTTTTGCCATCTTCAAGTTGAATCCGGCGCCGTTCTGCATGCTCGATGAGGTTGACGCGCCATTGGATGACGCTAACGTTGGACGCTACGCACGGCTGGTCAAAGAGATGTCGCAGACGGTGCAGTTCATCTATATCACCCACAACAAGATCGCCATGGAAATGGCCGAGCAACTGATGGGGGTGACGATGCACGAGCCGGGTTGTTCGCGTCTGGTGGCAGTGGATGTCGAGGAGGCGATGGCGATGGTGGATGCCTGAGTCGGCGCTTGTAGGAGAGGTATTTTTGAGTTGTAGGACTTATTTACCTGCCCTGACTTGCTGGCCAATCGACATATTCGCGCAAGCCATTGTGACAGACGGTGTAAAGTTGCCTTTGGTCGTGCTAGTTTAATGTCAATTTTTCGTATACGTGGGCAAAACGCCTGTCAGAACATAGAGTTGGCGCCACGTTTTAAAGCGGTTTGCGAGTTGTAAACCCCTTATTTTTCAGCATTTTTTATAGAGGCACGGGATTACATGGAAATCGGTCTGCGCGAGTGGCTGATCGTCATCGGCATTATTGTCATTGCCGGTATTCTTTTCGATGGCTGGCGTCGCATGCGCGGCGGCAAGGGGAAACTGAAATTCCGTCTCGACCGAAGTTTGTCGAACCTGCCGGACGAGGACACCAGCGCCGAGCTGTTGGGCCCGCCCCGTGTGTTGGACACGCATAAAGAGCCGCAACTGGACGAGCACGATCTGCCGTCGGTGAGCATGCCTGCTCGTGAGCCGCGTGAGTCGGGTTCCAAGCGCGGCAAGCGTGGCCATGGCGAGCCTTCCCAGGGCGACATGAACCTCAGCCTGGATCTGGACGGCGGCCCGAGCTTCAGCAGCCGTGACGACGATTTCCCGGATGACACCAAGGCTTCAAGTTCGAGCAGCGACAAGGAACAACCGCAAGCCGAAGAAGTGCTGGTGATCAGCGTGATCTGCCGCGACGCTGCCGGCTTCAAAGGCCCGGCGCTGTTGCAGAACATTCTGGAAAGCGGTCTGCGTTTCGGCGAGATGGACATCTTCCACCGCCACGAAAGCATGGCCGGCAACGGCGAAGTTCTGTTCTCGATGGCCAATGCGGTCAAGCCGGGCGTCTTCGATCTGGACGACATCGACCACTTCAGCACACCGGCAGTGAGCTTTTTCCTCGGTCTGCCAGGCCCGCGTCATCCGAAGCAAGCCTTCGACGTGATGGTGGCCGCGGCGCGTAAACTGTCTCAGGAGCTGAACGGCGAACTGAAAGACGACCAGCGCAGCGTGCTGACTGCCCAGACGATTGAGCATTACCGTCAGCGCATCGTTGAGTTCGAACGTCGCGCCCTGACCCAGAAGCGTTGATTCAAAAGGTTGTTCCCGCGCTGCGCGCGGGACGATCAGCAAAATAGATTGAGCAGCCTCGGCTGCTCTTTTGCTTTATAAGAGAACACCCATGACCGCCGTCAAAAACCGCATTCTAGAGCTGCGCGCTGAGCTGGATCAGCACAACTATCGCTATCACGTGCTGGACGAGCCGAGCATTCCGGACGCCGAATACGATCGGTTGTTCCACGAGCTCAAGGCCCTCGAAGCGGCCCATCCCGAACTGATCACCAGCGACTCGCCGACCCAGCGCGTCGGCAGTGCGGCGCTGTCGGCGTTCACTCAGGTGCGTCACGAAGTACCGATGCTCAGCCTCGGCAACGCCTTCGAAGAAACCGACATGCGCGAGTTCGATCGCCGGGTGACTGAAGGTCTCGACCTGCCTGCAGGCGACTTGTTTGGCGGCGGTGCGGCGGTGGAATACAGCTGCGAACCCAAACTCGATGGCCTGGCGGTCAGCTTGCTGTATCTGGACGGCGTGCTGGTGCGCGGCGCGACTCGCGGCGATGGCACCACTGGCGAAGACATCAGCGTCAACGTCCGTACGGTGCGCAACATTCCGCTCAAGCTGCACGGTACTGGCTGGCCGGCGACCCTGGAAGTACGCGGCGAAGTGTTCATGTCCAAGGCCGGATTCGAGCGCCTCAACGCCACGCAGCTGGAAGTCGGCGGCAAGACCTTCGCTAACCCGCGCAACGCGGCGGCGGGTAGCTTGCGCCAACTCGATTCGAAGATCACGGCCAACCGTCCGTTGGAGTTTTGCTGCTACGGCATCGGCCAGATATCGGCCGATATTGCTGATACGCACATTGGCAATCTCAAGCAGCTCAAGGATTGGGGCATGCCGATCAGTCATGAGTTGAAGCTGGCTCACGGCATCGCTGAATGCCTGGATTATTATCGTGACATCGGTGAGCGCCGCAATTCGCTGCCCTACGAAATCGACGGCGTGGTGTTCAAGGTCAACAGCATCGCCTCTCAGCGTGAGCTGGGCTTCCGTGCTCGTGAACCGCGCTGGGCGATCGCGCACAAATTCCCGGCCATGGAAGAACTCACCGAATTGCTCGACGTGGAATTCCAGGTCGGTCGTACCGGTGCGGTGACGCCGGTGGCGCGCTTGAAACCGGTCAAGGTGGCCGGTGTCACCGTGGCCAACGCGACGCTGCACAACATGGACGAAGTGGCGCGTCTGGGCCTGATGATCGGCGACACGGTGATCATCCGCCGCGCTGGCGATGTGATTCCGCAGGTGGTGCAAGTGGTCATCGAGCGCCGTCCGGACGACGCACGGCCAGTACAGATTCCCGAGAAGTGCCCGGTTTGCGGCTCGCATGTCGAGCGCACGCAACTCGTAAAACGCAGCAAAGGTCGCGAGACCGTCAGCGAAGGCGCGGTGTACCGCTGCGTCGGTCGTCTGGCCTGCGGTGCGCAACTCAAGCAGGCAATCATTCACTTCGTCTCCCGTCGCGCCATGGACATTGAAGGCCTGGGTGAGAAGAGCGTCGAGCAATTGGTGGATGAAGGTCTGGTGAATTCGCCGGCCGATCTTTACGCGCTGACGTTCGAGCAGATCGTTGACCTCGAAGGCTTTGCCGAGCTGTCGAGCAAGAACTTGCTCAGCGCCATCGAAGACAGCAAGCAGCCGAGCCTGGCACGCTTCATCTACGCCCTCGGGATTCCCGATGTCGGCGAAGAGACGGCGAAGGTGCTGGCGCGTTCTCTCGGCTCGCTGGAGCGGGTTCAGCAGGCGTTGCCGCAGGTGCTCACGTACTTGCCGGACGTTGGCCTGGAAGTGGCTCACGAGATTCACAGCTTCTTCGAAGATGCGCATAACCAGCAGGTGATCAAGGACCTGCTCAAGCACGGTATGCAGATTCAGGATCAGGGTGAGCTGGGTGCCGAGTTTTCCGCCAGCACTACGTTGGGTGGCTTCCTCGACAAGCTGCACATACCTTCGGTGGGGCCGGGTGGGGCGCAGAAACTGGCGGATAAGTTTGGTTCGCTGGAGGGGGTCATGAGCGCTGACTGGCTGGACATGCGTCAGGCGCTGCCGGAGAAGCAGGCTACTTCGGTTCGGGAGTTCTTTGCGGTTGCGCAACATCGTCAAATTGCTGAAGCCGCCGAGAAGCAGCTGCGTGATTTCGGCATGCATTGGCAGAGCGAGAAGAAAGTCGTTGAAGGCTTGCCGCTGGCTGGGCAGACCTGGGTGCTGACCGGTTCGCTGGAGTTGATGAGCCGCGACATCGCCAAGGACAAACTTGAAAGTCTCGGTGCCAAGGTAGCGGGTTCGGTGTCGGCCAAGACCCATTGTGTGGTCGCCGGGCCGGGTGCAGGTTCCAAGTTGGCGAAGGCCAATGAGCTGGGATTGAAGGTTCTGGATGAAGAGGCGTTTGTCGCGTTTCTGAAGGCGCACGGTATCGACGTTTAAGATCGACAAGATCGCAGCCTCGTTTCACTCGACAGCTCCTACATTGGGACGAGTGCCCTCTGTAGGAGCTGTCGAGTGAAACGAGGCTGCGATCTTTTGATTTTGCCCACGCAAAACACGGGAACGATCACGGCGCGGGAATGATCTAGTCTTGGCAAGCCCCAGGGAGAGATCGCCATGTACCGCTTCTTCGAACAGCTCAGCTCACGCATCGCCGCGCCATTCATTGGCGAAAGTTCGCGTAACAGCAAGGTCTGGCAGTGCCGCTGCGGGCAGTCGCTGTTTTTTCGCAACAGCCAGTGCCTGGCCTGTTCGGCGGCGTTGGGTTATCAACCGGAGCAGAGCCGTTTATCGTCGCTGCAGCCCGGCGTGCAGGCTGATACCTGGTTGCTCGACGCCGATCCCGAAGCCGGTGTCTTTCGCCGCTGCGCCAACCTCGATTCCCCGGCCGCATGCAATTGGCTGCTGCCCGCCAATGACCACGATGCGCTATGCATCGCCTGTAGCCTGAACCACACCATCCCCGACCTGTCGATTGCCGAAAATCACGAACGCTGGCGCAAGGTCGAAACGGCCAAGCGGCGGCTGGTCGCGCAGTTGGTCAGTCTGGGTTTGCAGGTGATTCCCAAAACCGTGGACGAAGAGTCGGGGTTGGCTTTTGATTTCATCGGTGTCGACCTCGAAGGCAAGCCGCCCACCACGGGTCACGCCAACGGTCTGATCACCCTCGATATCAAAGAAGCCGACGACGCTCATCGCGAGCAGATTCGGGTGCAGATGCACGAACCTTATCGCACGCTACTCGGGCATTTTCGGCATGAAGTCGGCCATTACTACTGGGACCGGCTGATCGCCAACAGCCGTTGGCTGGAACCGTTCCGCGGCCTGTTCGGCGACGAGCGCGCCAGCTATGCCGACGCCCTCGAACGGCATTACCAGCAAGGCGCGCCGCTCGACTGGCAGCAACATTGCGTCAGCGCTTACGCGACCATGCACCCGTGGGAGGATTGGGCCGAAACCTGGGCTCACTACCTGCACATGATGGACGCGGTGGATACGGCGTTGGGGTTCGGGATGAGTGCCAGGGAGATGGACTTCGACTATCAGCCGTTTCCCCTAAGCACCCTCTATGATCCACAGCATCCCGGCGGCGCGGCGTTCCTGTCGTTCGTCAATGCGTGGATAGAACTGGCCGGCATGCTTAATGAGTTGTCGCGCAGCATGGGGCAGCCCGATTTCTATCCGTTCGTCCTGCCGCCGGCAGTGATCGCCAAGCTGCACTTCATCCACTTGGTGATCCAGCAAGAGGGCGGCCGGGCGGATGAGGTGATGCAGGACGTGTAGAGTCTGCTGAACGCTGCTGCGGACAACGGTGTTTCGCGCCCTGTGCATGTCCTTGACCTGATTCATATTTTTAATCTGGATCGAACGGTTGTAACTTCGTCTCAGATAGGTACAATGGCGCGGCTCGCCGTCAGGTGAGCGTCGTTATGGTGACCCCATCGGTCCCCCCGCAACGATTACCCGTGAACCTGGTCAGATCCGGAAGGAAGCAGCCACAGCGGGAACATTGTGTGCCGGGGTGTGGCTGGTGGGGTTGCCTCCATAACGCACCGCGAGTCCTCTCTCGCGTTATCTGTCTAAAAACACATGCTTGTTGCTCTGCCATGGATCTTGTCCAGGGCGGTGTTTTTTCGTGTCCGGTTTTCAGGGCGAACACATAAAAGGAGGCCGAGCTGTCGAATGCGACAGCTCGGCCTCCTTTTTTATTTCTGGCGCTAAGGCTTGGACAAGGCCTGGTCAACCGCTGCAATCAGCTTTCCCAGATCCTTCGGGGTGGCTTTATGTATGACACCGAACAGATACGCCCGCTGTTCATCTTCATCGCGTAAATCTGCGAAAAAGGCTTTCAGCTTCACACCCAACACATCGGCAAACAGGAACAGGGCTTCCACGCTGGGGGTGTAGGTGCCGGTTTCGAAGCGGCTGATGGTTTTGGGGTCAAAACCGGTTTTTTCACCAAGTTCAGCCTGAGTAAGCCCAGCGACCTTGCGGTAGCGCCGAATGGCCGCACCCAAACTTGAAATTTGCATCGCTTAATTCCCATTTAGAATCAAGAACTTAACGATAGATTTTTGCATTAGGCAACTGCATAATCCATCACCTTGCTTTGCAAAATGTGATGCGTTTCGTAGAATTGCCGCTCAAAATGGGCATTTTGGGCCTTTAAGGTTAGTTGATCTCTGCTGTCAGGAGGCCATCAAACGCTGTTCATGGAGCGATATCGTGTTGCTGCGCATTACCTATAAAAACATCTCTTCCGGGCATCCTGCGCTGGTCGAGCGGTATCACCGCTAGCCACTGCGAGCCTGACTCATGGATGAGAAATACCGCAGGGCCGTGGATGCCGCCGCGATTTTTTCCGAGACTGATCTGAGCGGCCGGATCACCCACGTCAACGATCAGTTCTGTGCCGTGTCCGGCTATAGCCGCGAAGAACTGCTCGGGCAGAACCATCGTCTCCTCAACTCGAGTCTGCACTCCGCCGATTTCTTCGCGGCCATGTGGCGCACCATCGCCTTGGGCAAGGTATGGAAAGGCGAGATTTGTAATCGCGCCAAGGACGGCAGCCTGTATTGGGTCGACAGCACCATGGTGCCGGTGCTCGATGACGCTACCGGGCGGGTTGACCGTTATCTTTCGATTCGTTTCGACATCAGCGAAAAACACCAATTGCTGCATTCACTGCAATGGCGGGTGGGTCATGACGTGCTGACCGGGCTGCCGAATCGCGCGTTCCTCTCGGAATTGCTGGATCAGGCGCTGGAGTTCTCCCGTCACGAAAACATCCCGCTGGCGGTATGCATGCTTGATCTCGACGGCTTCAAGGCGGTCAACGATGGCTACGGGCATGCCAGTGGCGATCTGCTGTTGGTCGAGGTGGCCAAGCGTTTGCGCACCATTGTTCGCGGTGAAGATGTGGTGGCGCGGTTGGCCGGTGACGAATTTGTGCTGGTGTTGCGATACGTGCGAGACCTGCCGGAACTGCGTGCGGCGTTGAACCGGGTGCTCGGCGCCATTTCGGCGCCGTACTCGCTGCATGGCAAGGGCGTCAATGTGTTTGCCAGTATCGGCGTCACCCTGTTCCCCGACGACAATCAAGATGCCGAAACATTGTTGCGTCATGCCGATCAGGCCATGTACGTGGCGAAACAACGCGGTCGCAATCGCTTTCATTTGTTCGACGTGTCCCGGGATCAGGAGGTCAAGGCCACTCACCAGACGGTCGAGCGAGTGCGCCAGGCGTTGGCTGCCGGTGAGTTGCGTGTGCATTTCCAGCCCAAGGTGAACATGCGTCGTGGCGAGGTTGTCGGCTTCGAGGCGTTGTTGCGTTGGGAGCATCCGCAACACGGCATGGTGCCGGCCCGGGAGTTTTTGCCGCTGGTGGAAGAAACGGACCTGATCATCGACATTGGTGAGTGGGTGATGGATCAGGTCCTGTCGCAGTTGCACCATTGGCAGCAAGCGGGGCAGGGCTGGCCAGTCAGCATTAATATTGCGGCACGACATTTCCAGCGCGCGGATTTCGTCGACCGGCTCAAGCACGTGCTCGCCCGGCATGCTCAGGTGGCTCCGCAGATGCTCGATCTGGAAATCGTCGAGTCGGTGGCGATCGAGAACATTCAGCATGTCAGTACCTGTTTACAGGCCTGTCAGGCGCTGGGGGTGCAGTTTTCACTGGGGGACTTCGGCACCGGCTATTCGTCTCTGAGCTACCTCAAGCGTTTACAAACCCAAACCATCAAGATCGACAAATCGTTCGTGCGCGACATCCTTAATGATCGTGATGATCTGGCCCTGACCATGGCGGTCATTGGTCTGGCTCGGGCTTTTGGCCGGCAGGTGATCGCCGAAGGGCTGGAAAGTGTCGAGCACGGTGAATTGCTGCTGCGCCTGGGCTGCGAAGTTGCTCAAGGCTATTTCATTGCCCGGCCGATGCCGCCCGCAGAAGTACCGGGCTGGGTCGAGGGTTTTGTAGCGCCGCCGCAATGGCAGGTGATGGATCAAGCAGGCTGAACTCGGTCCATGTAGCAGCTGCCGAAGGCTGTGTTCGACAGCTGCTACAGATCTCCGGGGCCGCCGATATACAGTCGGATAATGTCGTCGATTTCCCCCGACATTTTCATTCGCACCAAGGTGCGCAAAATGCGCTGCACCGGCACCTTGGGATCGTTGCGGATATAGCAGCCGACACTCTGTTCCTGCAAAACCGCCACGCCTTGCAGTTGCCGGCCAGGCAGCAGGCGCTGATTGAACCAGTCCAGCGTCCATTGATTGCTCACGGCGTAGTGATAGCGTCCGGCCAGGAGTTTTTCCAGCACCTGTTCCTGGTTGCGCGCGTCTTCGCGATGCAGTCGGTCGGCGTCGAACAGCGGTTGCAAGGTCGGGTAGCTGTAGCCGAGTACCGTGCCTATGGTTTGTCGCGGCAAGTTCGCAGGCGTCACTGAGGTCGGCGGATCTGCCCGGCTGATCAGCATGTCGCGCTGAAACCAGAGTGGAATGCTCCAGATGTAGTCCCCGGACTGATTCGGCTGCCAGGACTGCGCCGCATAGCAGCGGATATCGACTTCGCCGTGCTCCATGGCGTTTTGCACTCGCGTGCGAGGCAGCACGTGGAATTCGGCCGGCACGCCGACCTGGGTCGCGAGGCTGACCATCACGTCGTGCAGGATGCCTTGGGTGGGGCGGCCGCGTTCCAGTTGCACCATCGGCATCGCCCAACTGTCGGGCACCACGAAGCGCAGCGGCGGCTCGGCGCCAGCGACATTCAGGCTGATCAACAGCAGTGCCCCCAAGGCCAGCCGCATAAACGCTCCGGTGCTGATAAAACCTGAGACGATAAAAGCCCCCGAAAGATCATCTTAGCCAGATTAGACGAGCGCACCGGATGCAATTTTGGCCTTGCTCCGATAGCATTAGCCGCTTCTGTTCCTTCGTTGCGACGGTTTTCGATGAGTTATCAGGTTCTTGCACGTAAATGGCGTCCGCGCTCGTTCCGCGAAATGGTCGGCCAGACCCATGTGCTCAAGGCTCTGATCAATGCCTTGGACAGCCAGCGGCTGCACCACGCCTATCTGTTTACCGGTACCCGCGGGGTCGGCAAGACCACCATCGCGCGGATCATCGCCAAATGCCTGAACTGTGAAACAGGTATCACTTCAACGCCTTGCGGCGAGTGTTCGGTGTGCCGCGAGATTGATGAAGGTCGCTTTGTCGACCTGATCGAGATCGACGCCGCGAGCCGGACCAAGGTCGAAGACACCCGCGAACTGCTCGACAACGTGCAATACGCACCGAGCCGCGGGCGCTTCAAGGTCTACCTGATCGACGAAGTGCACATGCTCTCCAGCCATTCCTTCAATGCGCTGTTGAAAACCCTTGAAGAGCCGCCGCCCTACGTCAAGTTCATCCTGGCGACGACCGATCCTCAGAAACTTCCTGCAACCATTCTTTCGCGGTGCCTGCAGTTCTCTCTGAAGAACATGACGCCGGAGCGTGTGGTCGAGCATTTGACCCACGTGTTGGGCGTCGAGAACGTGCCGTTCGAAGACGACGCACTGTGGCTGCTGGGCCGTGCTGCCGACGGTTCGATGCGCGACGCCATGAGCCTGACCGACCAGGCCATCGCCTTCGGTGAAGGCAAAGTCATGGCCGCCGACGTACGGGCGATGCTCGGCACGCTCGATCACGGTCAGGTCTACGACGTTCTGCATGCGCTGATCGAAGGCGACGCCAAGGCCTTGCTCGAAGCCGTCCGTCACCTGGCCGAACAAGGCCCGGACTGGAATGGCGTGCTCTCGGAAATACTCAACGTGCTGCACCGTGTCGCGATCGCCCAGGCCCTGCCTGAAGGCGTCGACAACGGTCATGGCGACCGTGATCGGGTGCTGGCGCTGGCCCAGGCATTGCCGGCCGAAGACGTGCAGTTTTATTACCAGATGGGCCTGATCGGTCGCCGCGACTTGCCGCTGGCGCCGGATCCGCGCGGTGGCTTCGAAATGGTCCTGCTGAGAATGCTCGCGTTCCGACCGGCAGACACCGAGGACGCTCCGAGGCAACCGCTAAAGCCAGTGGGGATCAGCCAGGCCACAGTTGATTCCGCAAATTCAGTGGCTGCCGCGCCCGTTGTTGCGCCGGTAGTCGTTGCGGCAGTTGCACCCGTCGCGCCTGTGCCGGTTGCGGCGGTGGTTGTTCCCGTGCAAGCGCCCGAGCCTGAGCCGGTTGCGCCCGTCGTTGCGCCCGAGCCTGTCGTTGAGGCTGTAGCGGTCGAAGCCGTCGTCGATCTGCCCTGGAACGACCCGGTAGAACCCGAAGTCGTTCAGCAACCCGCCGTCGAGCCGGTGCTGGAAACCGCCAGCGAGCAACCTGATTTGGCGCCGATGCCGTTGCCGACGCCCGACAGCGTAGTGCCGGACGCGCCGGAGTGGGCCGCTGCGCCGATTCCGGAGCCGTCGGTAGCCGAAGTCGATGCCGCGACACCGGGCATGGACCTGGACGACGAGCCGCCGCTGGACGAGGACTACATCGAGCCGGACATTGAATCGGCCTACAGCTACCTCGATGAACTGGCCAGCGAACACACCGCCGAGCCAGCGCCGGAAGCGGAACCTGAACCGGCCGCCATGCCGGCCACCGGTCTGGCGGCGCAATGGCTGGAGTTGTTCCCGAAACTGCCGATCTCCGGCATGACCGGTAGCATCGCCGCCAACTGCACGTTGATCGCCGTCGAGGGTGACAATTGGCTGATGCACCTGGACCCGGCCCACAGCGCGTTGTTCAACGCGACTCAACAGCGTCGCTTGAACGATGCGTTGAACCAGTTTCACGGGCGTACGCTGACCCTGCGCATGGAGTTGATCAAGCCCGAGCAGGAAACCCCGGCCCAGGCTGCGTCCCGTCGCCGTGCGAACCGTCAGCGCGAGGCCGAGGAGTCGATCCACGGTGATCCGTTCATCCAGCAAATGATGCAGCAGTTCGGTGCGGTGGTCCGTAACGATACTATTGAACCTGTCGAGACCCTGGTCACTCAGGGCTAATAACTGAAGGTGTTCGGCCGAAAGGGCCGGGCGCTGTATTTATCCAAGTACTTTTGAGGTGATTCCCATGATGAAAGGTGGCATGGCCGGCCTGATGAAGCAGGCACAGCAGATGCAGGAAAAAATGGCCAAGATGCAGGAAGAACTGGCCAACGCCGAAGTCACCGGTAAAGCCGGTGGCGATATGGTCACCGTGGTGATGACCGGTCGTCACGACGTCAAGCGTGTGACCATCGATCCAAGCCTGGTCGAAGGCTTGAGCGAAGACGACAAAGAGATGCTGGAGGCTGTGTTCGCCGCCGCCGTCAACGATGCCGTGCGCAAGATCGAAGCCAACAGCCAGGACAAAATGTCCGGCATGACCGCTGGCATGCAACTGCCACCGGGTATGAAACTGCCATTCTGATTCGCCAAAACGCGTCGGATGGGTTACAAAAAAATGCCAGGCATCGCGCCTGGCATTTTTGTTTCTGGTTGTTGGACATAGATCGTTCCCACGCTCTGCGTGGGAATGCCTCAATGGACGCTCTGCGTCCGCTTCGGCAGGGACGCCGAGCGTCCCGGGCTGCATTCCCACGCAGAGCGTGGGAATGATCAGTGCTGGTGAGGCAGAAACATCGAACGCGACACCTGCATAAAGGTCTGCTCCCTATACCGCCGAATTCATCGATCTAAAGGAGAAGTTCACATGCCACAAGCATTGACCCTCAACCAACGTATCGTCCTGGCGTCCCGCCCGGTAGGCGCGCCGACGCCGGAGAATTTCCGCCTGGAGCGCGTTGCGCTGCCGGACCTGGCCGATGGTCAGGTGCTGCTCAAGACCCTTTACCTGTCACTCGATCCCTACATGCGCGGACGCATGAGCGACGCGCCGTCCTACGCCGCTCCGGTTGAAATCGGCGAGGTGATGACCGGTGGCGCTGTCAGCCGGGTCGAGCGTTCGCTGAATCCGAAATTCCACGAAGGTGATCTGGTGGTCGGTTCCACCGGTTGGCAGAGCCACAGCATCAGCGACGGTCGCGACATCATTCCGGTGCCGTCCGGGCTACCGAGCCCGTCAATGGCGCTGGGCGTGTTGGGTATGCCAGGAATGACCGCGTATATGGGCCTGATGGATATCGGCCAGCCCAAGGCCGGCGAAACCCTGGTGGTTGCGGCTGCCTCCGGCGCCGTGGGTTCGGTGGTCGGCCAGGTGGCGAAGATCAAGGGCTTGCGCGTGGTCGGCGTGGCCGGTGGCGCGGACAAGTGCCGTTATGTGGTTGAGGAGTTGGGTTTTGATGCCTGCATCGATCACAAGAGTCCGAACTTCGCCGATGAATTGGCGAAGGCGTGCTCCGAGGGCATCGACATCTATTACGAAAACGTCGGTGGCAAGGTGTTCGATGCGGTGCTGCCGTTGCTCAAGCCCAAGGCGCGAATTCCACTCTGCGGTCTGATCGCGTCCTACAACGCTCACGAAGCACCGGCCGGCCCGGATCGTCTGCCGCAATTGCAGCGCACGCTACTGACCAAACGTGTGCGAATCCAGGGCTTCATCGTGTTCGACGACTACGGCGATCGTCAGCCGGAATTCGTCAGCGCCATGGCGCCGTGGGTGCGCGACGGTAAGGTGAAGTTCCGCGAAGACGTGGTCGATGGCCTGGAGCAGGCACCCGAAGCGTTCATCGGTCTGCTGGAAGGACGCAACTTCGGCAAACTGGTTGTGCGGGTCGCCCAGGACTGAGTAATTGACGCTAAACAGAGGCGCGGGTATAAACCGCGTCTCGTTGTTTTGTCGGACTTTTCCCCATGAGCTTCAGCCCTTTGATTCGCCAACTGATCGACGCCCTGCGAATTTTGCCAGGTGTGGGTCAGAAAACTGCCCAACGCATGGCGTTGCAGCTGCTCGAGCGTGATCGCAGCGGCGGCTCGCGATTGGCCCTGGCACTGAGCCAGGCCATGGAAGGGGTGGGCCATTGCCGGTTATGCCGCACGCTGACCGAAGACGACCTCTGCCCGCAATGCGCCGATACCCGTCGCGACGACACCTTGCTCTGCGTGGTGGAAGGGCCGATGGACGTCTACGCGGTGGAGCAGACCGGTTTCCGTGGGCGCTACTTCGTGCTCAAGGGCCATCTGTCGCCACTCGACGGCCTCGGGCCGGAAGCCATCGGTATTCCGCAACTGCTGGCGCGGATCGAAGAGGCGGGCACGTTCACAGAAGTCATTCTGGCGACCAACCCGACCGTGGAAGGTGAGGCGACAGCGCACTACATCGCCCAGTTGCTGAGCAATAAAGGCCTGATCGCTTCGCGGATCGCCCACGGTGTGCCGTTGGGCGGCGAGCTGGAATTGGTGGATGGCGGGACGTTGGCGCATTCGTTTGCGGGGCGTAAGCCGATCGTTTTGTAATTGTTAAAAACAAAAGATCGCAGCCTTCGGCAGCTCCTACATTGGCATGTGTACACCTGTAGGAGCTGCCGAAGGCTGCGATCTTTTGATCTTCCAGCACTCCTCGACTTGAAAACCAAGCAAGCGCTCGGTTAACTTCGCTGAACCTTCAGTGGAGCTCGCCGATGCCTGCCTTTCAGGAATATTTCGACCCCAGCCACCAATTGGTGCGCGACAGCGTCAGACGTTTCGTCGAACGCGAGATCTTGCCGGACATCGACCAGTGGGAAGAAGCCGAAAGCTTTCCCCGCGAGCTCTACCTCAAGGCCGGAGCGGCGGGAATCCTGGGGATCGGTTATCCCGAAGCCCTGGGTGGCAGCCACGAAGGTGATCTGTTCGCCAAGGTCGCCGCCAGCGAAGAGCTGATGCGCTGTGGCTCCGGCGGCTTGGTGGCGGGGCTCGGCTCGCTGGACATCGGCCTGCCGCCGATCCTCAAGTGGGCCAGGCCCGAAGTTCGCGATCGCGTTGTGCCGCAGGTGCTCGCCGGCAAGAAGATCAGCGCTCTGGCCATAACCGAGCCCAGCGGCGGCTCTGACGTCGCCAACCTGCAAACCCGGGCCGTGCGTGACGGCGAGTGCTACCGGGTCAGCGGCAGCAAAACCTTTATCACCAGTGGCGTCCGTGCGGATTTCTACACCGTCGCGGTGCGCACCGGTGCGCCGGGTTTCGGTGGCATCAGCCTGCTGTTGATCGAAAAGGGCACGCCCGGTTTCACCGTCGGCCGTCAGTTGAAGAAAATGGGCTGGTGGGCGTCGGACACCGCCGAATTGTTCTTTGACGATTGCCGGGTACCGGTAGGCAATCTGATTGGCGCCGAAAACATGGGCTTCGCCTGCATCATGGGCAACTTCCAGAGCGAACGCCTAGCGCTGGCGCTGATGGCCAACATGACCGCGCAACTGGCGCTGGAGGAGAGCCTGAAATGGGCTCGCCAGCGTGAAGCGTTCGGTAAACCCATCGGCAAGTTTCAGGTGCTCAAGCATCGCCTTGCCGAAATGGCCACGGCGCTGGAGGTGTCACGGGAATTCACCTACCGCCAGGCAGCGAAAATGGCGGCGGGGCAGAGTGTGATCAAGGAGATTTCCATGGCCAAGAATTTTGCGACTGACACGGCTGACCGGATTACCACGGATGCCGTGCAGATTTTGGGTGGCCTCGGTTACATGCGCGAGAGCCTGGTGGAGCGGCTGTATCGGGATAACCGGATTTTGTCGATCGGCGGCGGTACGCGGGAAGTGATGAACGAGATCATCAGCAAGCAGATGGGGCTTTAATCGGTGGTGTATCGGCTGACGCTATCGCGAGCAGGCTCGCTCCCACAGGGGATCTCCTGTGTACACAAACGCTGTGAACGACATAGATCAAATGTGGGAGCGAGCCTGCTCGCGATGGCGTCAGCCCAGACGCCGCCTATTTATCAGACAATGCAAACTGCGTCAGGCAAAACGTCGGAATCCCCATATCTTCCAGACGCTGCGACCCGCCCAATTCCGGCAAATCAATGATCGCCGCCGCTTCATGAACCCGCGCGCCCATGCGTCGAACCAGATTTGCCGCCGCAACCAGCGTCCCGCCCGTGGCGATCAGGTCATCGAACATCACCACTGAATCGCCCTCACACAGGCTGTCGGCGTGGACTTCGAGGAAGGCTTCGCCGTATTCGGTCGCATAACCCTCGGCCAGCACGTCGGCCGGCAGTTTGCCTTGCTTGCGGAACAGCACCAGCGGCTTGTTCAGCTGATAGGCCAGGACCGAACCGATCAGAAAGCCGCGAGCGTCCATCGCACCGATGTGGGTGAAGTCAGCCTCGACATAACGGTGGGCGAAGCTGTCCATCACCAGGCGCAGGGCCGTGGGCGACTGGAACAGCGGGGTAATGTCGCGAAAGATCACGCCCGGCTTGGGAAAGTCGATCACAGGGCGGATGAGGGATTTGATGTCGAAGGAGTCGAAGACCATCGTCGAGGTGTCCTGGCAGGCTGCAAACGACGCAGTATAACGGCGGCTGAACCGTTTCGCTCAGCCGCCATCGCCAAATCAGCCGTCTAGCGAGCCGCCGGCCAGGGCGCAGAGCTGGATCGGGTCGAGGATATGGATTTCCTTGCCTTCAGCCGCAATCAGTTCGTTTTGCTGGAAGCGGGTGAACACCCGGGACACGGTTTCCACCGCCAGGCCCAGGTAATTGCCGATTTCGTTGCGCGACATGCTCAGGCGGAACTGGTTGGCCGAGAAACCCCGGGCGCGGAAACGGGCCGACAGGTTGACCAGGAACGTGGCGATGCGCTCGTCGGCGGTTTTCTTCGACAGCAGCAACATCATTTGCTGATCGTCGCGAATCTCGCGGCTCATCACGCGCATCAACTGGCGGCGCAGTTGTGGCAGTTGCAGGGCGAGTTCGTCGAGGCGGTCGAAAGGAATTTCGCACACCGAGGTGGTTTCCAGGGCTTGTGCCGAGACCGGGTGTTTTTCGGTGTCCATGCCCGACAGGCCGACCAGTTCGCTTGGCAGGTGGAAGCCAGTGAGTTGTTCTTCGCCGCCGTCGCTCAGGCTGAAGGTCTTCAGGGCGCCAGAGCGTACTGCATAAACGGAATCGAAGGTGTCGCCCTGGCGGAACAGAAACTCGCCTTTTTTCAGCGGGCGGCCACGTTTAACGATTTCGTCCAGCGCTTCCATGTCTTCCAGATTCAAAGAAAGTGGCAAGCAGAGGGGGGCCAGGCTGCAATCCTTGCAATGGGCCTGACTGTGAGCGCGCAGCTTTACTGGCTCGGACATTTCTTCAATCCTTGTGGGAAAAAACACACATAAGCCGTAAGGGTAACCCACGGGAGGACATTCAGGCACGCGGCGATTTTGTCGCAGGGTCGTAAAGTCAGCGTTTCGCAGACCGGCAATGAGGTAACAGCTAGATCACCCGCGAAAACCGCTGGCGATTTTGCTGTTCCAGGTACGCGTCGAACACCATGCACACCGAACGCACCAGCAATCGCCCGGCGGGCAGTACGGTGATCCGTTCGTTATCCAGTTCGATCAGACCGTCTTCGGCCATTCCCTGCAACTGTGGCCAGAGTTCGCCGAAGTAACCCTGAAAGTCGATGTTGAAGGCGTGTTCGATCTCGGCGAATTCCAGGCTGAAATTACAGATCAGTTGTTGGATGACCGCACGTCGCAGGCGGTCATCGGCGTTGCACAGCAGACCACGGCTGGTGGCCAGCTGCGCGCTGGCCAGCGTGTTCTGGTACTGATTCAAGTCGCTGCTGTTCTGGCAATACAAGTCGCCGATCTGGCTGATGGCCGACACGCCCAGGCCAATCAGGTCGCAATGACCGTGGGTGGTGTAGCCCTGGAAGTTGCGTTGCAGGGTCGATTCTTCCTGAGCAATCGCCAGTTCATCGTCGGGCAGCGCGAAGTGATCCATGCCGATGTAGCGGTAACCGGCCTGGGTCAGTTGTTCGATGGTGCCCTGGAGTATTTCCAGTTTTTGCGCCGGTGTCGGTAGCTCGTCGCTGTTGATGCGCCGTTGCGGCATGAAGCGTTCCGGCAGGTGCGCGTAGTTGAACACCGAGAGGCGGTCGGGTTGCAGGTTGATCACTTCATCGACGGTGCGGGCGAAATTCTCGGGTGTCTGCCTCGGCAGGCCATAGATCAGGTCAATGTTGATCGAGCGAAATTGCAGGGTGCGAGCGGCGTCGATCACCGCGCGGGTTTCTTCCAGGCTTTGCAGGCGATTGACTGCCCGTTGCACCGCCGGATCGAGGTCTTGCAGGCCGATACTGACCCGATTGAAACCCAGTTCACGCAGCAGGCCCATGGTCGCCCAGTCGGCTTCGCGAGGGTCGATTTCGATGCCGTAGTCGCCAGAATCGTCGTCCAGCAAGTTGAAGCTTTTGCGCAACTGGGCCATCAACTGGCGCAGTTCATCGTGGCTGAGAAAGGTCGGGGTGCCGCCGCCGAAATGCAGTTGTTCGACTTTCTGCGCGGGGTCGAGATGGCAGGCGATCAACTGGATCTCCTGCTCTAGGCGCTGCAAATAAGGCTGGGCCCGGCCGCGATCCTTGGTGATGACTTTATTGCAGGCGCAGTAGTAGCAAATGTTCGCGCAGAACGGCACGTGCACATACAGCGATAACGGGCGCAGGGCTTTGCGGCTGTCGCGCAGGGCGTGGAACAGGTCAAACGTGCCGACCTGACCGTCGAATTGCACCGCGGTCGGATAGGAGGTGTAGCGCGGTCCCGCCAGGTCGTAACGGCGGATCAGATCGGTGTCCCAACGAATGGCGTCGAGCATCATGCGGGCATTCCCCCGGATAGGCTGGCAGTGTCAGCGAGTCTAGGGGGCGGCGCGGTGGGGCATCTTGATTTGCATCAACGGGCTTCAAGATCAAAAGATCGCAGCCTTCGGCAGCTCCTACAGATGTACGCGATCCCATGTAGGAGCTGCCGAAGGCTGCGATCTTTTGACTTTGTTTCTAATGGCCCATGAGCCAATGCTGATGCGGCCCCGGCAAGGTCCAGATGCCGAACAGGATCACCAGTAATCCGCCCGTCATCCGCACGCTACGTTTGCGCAACAACGCCGTGACCCGCTCAGCCGCCAACCCCGTGGCGAGCAACACCGGCCAGGTGCCGAGCCCGAACGCCAGCATCAGTAACGCACTGTCCAGCGCATTGCCCTGACTCGCCGACCACAGCAATGTGCTGTAAACCAACCCACACGGCAGCCAACCCCAGAGCGCGCCCAGCAGTAGCGCGCGGGGGACGCTCGACACCGGCAGCAGTTTGTTGGCAACGGGCTGGATGTGCCGCCACAGGCCGCGACCGAGGCTTTCGATGCGGGTCAGGCCGCTCCACCAACCGGCGAGGTACAGGCCCATGGCGACCAACAGCAATCCAGCGATGACGCGCATGAACATCGCCGCCGGGCTGTTGGCCACTGCCCAACCGGCCAGACCGATCAGCAGGCCGGCCGTTGCATAGCTGAGAATTCGCCCCAGGTTGTAGGCCAGCAGCAGTCGAAAACGCCGGCTGCGTTGTTCCTTGGGAATTGCCAGGGTCAACGCGCCCATCAAGCCGCCGCACATGCCCAGGCAATGCCCGCCACCGAGCAGACCGAGAATCACCGCAGACACCAGCAGCGGCGCCAACTCAAGCATGAGGTGGCGCCTTGTCGTCCGGTTTGGCCGGATGACCGCTGGCTTCGTCGACCGCAGCCTTGTGGTTTGGGTCCTGATCGTCGAACAGGATGCTGTGGGCCGGGCCGTCGAGGTCGTCGTACTGACCGCTGTCGACCGCCCAGAAGAAGATGTAAATGGCGATGGCCACGATCAGCAGCGCGGCCGGGATCATCACGTAGAGAGCTGGCATCTTGACTCCATGCCCGCGCGGCTCAGGCCGGCAGCGGACGGGTTTCTGGCGTGGCGCTGACCGCAGGCGTGTTTGGCATGCGAGTCAGGCGCAGGGCGTTCAGCACCACGGTCAACGAACTGATGGACATGCCGACCGCGGCCCACACCGGAGTGATCCAGCCGAGGGCGGCGAACGGCAACATGAGGCCATTGTACAACCCGGCCCAGAGCAGGTTCTCGATGATTACCCGGCGGGTGCGTCGAGCCAGGCTAAAGGCTTGGACCAATGCATCGAGGCGGTTCGACAGCAATACCGCGTCGGCACTGGTTTTCGCCAGATCGGTGGCCGACCCCATGGCCACGCTGATGTCGGCGGCGGCCAGCACGGGCACGTCGTTGACCCCGTCACCGAGCATCAACACCTTGCGGCCTTCCTTGTGCAGCTGTTGCAAGACCTGCAATTTATCGTCCGGACGCAAGCCGCCACGGGCTTCATCGATGCCCAGTTCTGCAGCGACACTGGCGACCATCGGCGAACTGTCGCCGGACAGCAACAGCGTGCGCCAGCCGCGAGCCTTGCAGGCCGCGAGCAGGGCAGGTGCATCGGCACGCAGGCGGTCGTCGAGAACAAACCATGCCAATGGCCCCAGGCTGTCGCCGAGCAACAGCCATTGGCCGGCTTCATCCGGCATCAACGGCACAGTAGCGCCACTGAGTTCACAGACAAAACCCGGTTGGCCGATGCGCAGGCGTTGCTCGCCGACCAACCCTTCGAGGCCCAGCCCCTGCGTGCTGTGGACTTCTTCGGCGGCCAGTGGCGCCCGACCAAACGCGCGGGCGATCGGGTGTTCGGAACGGTTTTCCAGTGCCGCGGCGAGGCTCAGGCATTGATCGCTGTTGAGCGCGCCGAGCGGGCGGATCGAACGCAACGCCAGACGACCTTCCGTCAGCGTGCCGGTTTTGTCGAAAATCACCGTGTCGATCTGGTTCAGGCCTTCCAGCACATGGCCGCGAGTCAGCAGTAAGCCGAGTTTGTGCAGCGTGCCGGTGGCGGCGGTGAGGGCGGTCGGTGTGGCCAGGGACAAGGCGCACGGGCACGTTGCAACGAGCATCGCCAGCACAATCCAGAAGGCTCGCGAAGAATCCAGTTCCCACCAGATCAGGCCGATGACGGCAGCGGCAATCAGCGACAGCAACAGGAACCATTGCGCGGCGCGGTCGGCAATTTCCGCCAGTCGCGGCTTCTCGGCCTGAGCACGGTCCAGCAGGCGGACGATGGCGGACAATCGGGTGTCTTGACCCAGCGCCAGGACTTCCACGGTCAATGCGCCTTCGACGTTCAGGGTGCCAGCGGTGACGGCGTCGCCCGGCGTGCGCGGTTGCGGCAGGTATTCGCCGGTGAGCAGGGATTCGTCGACGCTCGACTGGCCGTCGAGGATCTTGCCGTCAGCCGGAAGGATTGCACCGGGATGCACCAGCACTTGATCGCCGACGCGCAGTTCACTCAGCAGGATTCGTTCGCTCTGGCCATCGGCACTCAGGCGTAGACACGAGGCGGGCAATAGATTGACCAGTTGCGCAGTGGCGGCGGCGGTGCGTTCGCGGGCACGGCGTTCCAGATAACGCCCGGCCAGCAGGAACAGCGCGAACATGCCCACCGCATCGAAATACAGTTCACCGACGCCGGTGATCGAGGTCCAGATCCCTGCGATGTAGGCGCTGCCAATCGCCAGCGACACCGAGACGTCCATGGTCAGGTGGCGGGTGCGCAAGTCACGCATGGCGCCTTTGAAGAAGGGCGCGCAGCTGTAGAACACGATCGGGGTGGTGAGAAACAGCGCGACCCAACGCAGGATGGTGTGCAACTCGGGACTGAGGTCGATGTTGAATTCCGGCCAGGTGGCCATGGTCGCCATCATCGCCTGGAACCACAGCAGCCCGGCCACGCCGAGTTGGCGCAGGGCCAGGCGGTTTTCGCTGGCCAGTTGTTCACTGGCGCGGTCGGCCTGATAGGGGTGCGCGGCGTAACCGATGTGGCGCAATTCGCTGAGCACCTGGCTCAACGGCAGTTGCGCATCGGCCCAGCGCACGTGCAGGCGATGATTGGACAGGTTCAGGCGCGCTTCGGCTACCGCCGGCAAGCCACGCAGGTGTTTCTCGATCAGCCAGCCGCAGGCGGCGCAACTGATGCCTTCCATCAACAGGGTGGTTTCGGCGAGTTCGCCTTCGTGGCGGACGAAGGGGGCTTGCACGTCGGCGCGATCGTACAGCGCCAGTTCGTCCACCAACTGCACCGGCAAGGCTTCGGGGTTGGCCGATGACTCGCTGCGATGCTGGTAATAGGTTTCCAGTCCGCCGGCCACAATGGCTTCGGCCACGGCCTGGCAACCCGGGCAGCAGAACTCGCGGGTTTCACCGAGGACGGCAGCGGTGAAGCGGCTGCCGGCCGGGACGGGGAGGGCGCAGTGGTAGCAGGGAAGTGGAGTGGTCATGAGGTGAAGTCTATATCGTCCGGAAGGGCCTCATCGCGAGCAAGTCGAATCGTCGCACCGTCGCTCCCACATTGGATTTGTGGCGTTCACAAAACCCTGTGGGAGCGAGCTTGCTCGCGATGCGCGAAGCGCAGGCTTTTACTTCTTCAGGTCTTCGGCGCCTTGCAGCGGTTCATCACCCAGCAGCAGATCCTTGTCATGGCTGACCTGTTCTTCTTCGAACATGCGCCAGGTCTTGTCGTCTTGAACGCCCAGAAGTTCTACAAAGCGGCGACCGTCGACCTTGTCGTTCAACTGGCCAATGTAGCGGCCCTGTTCGGTTTCGCTGCGTGCCAGGGTGATCTTGCGATCCTTCTCCGGCTGGGTTGGCGAGATCAGGTTCAGCTCCAGGGTTTTGGGCTGGCTGTTGCCGTTCAGGCGCAGATCGACTTCGCCGGTCACGCCGTCCAGATGCACGCTGGCGCGCAGCAGCAGGGTCTGCGCCAGCAGCTCACGGTCAAGGGAGCGGTTAATGCCTTTGCCAGCCTCGTAATAGTTGTCGTTGACCAGGTTGTCCGGGTTGTTCACCGCGATCGTCACCATGGACAAGGTCAGGGTCACGGAACACGCCAGGATGGCGATGATGATCCACGGCCAAAGGTGCTTGTACCAGGGGCTTGCGGCAGTTGCTGTGGGCATGATCACTTCTCTCAACGAACTTGTGGGCCGATGAACCGGCTCTTGGCTTCAATGTGAATGCTGTCGTCGTCAGCATCCTTGAGGATGAATTTCACCTCGTTGGTGCTGGACGGCAGTTTTTCCGGTGCGATGGACAATTCCACCGGCTGGCTGAAAATCTCACCGGCGGCGACTTTGATTTCGCGCTTGCCTTGCAGCTTGAGGTCCGGCAGGCCAGCAGCTTCGAGCACGTAGGTGTGGTCGCGCTGGTCTTTGTTCATGATCTTCAAGCTGTAGACGTTTTCGATCCGGCCTTCGGCGTTCTCGCGGTACAGCACGCGGTCCTTGCTGACGTCGAAGCCGACCAATGAGCGCATGAAGAACGCGCCCGCCAGCAATCCCATCATTGTCAGCAGCACCATGGCATAGCCGATCAGGCGCGGGCGCAGTTTATGGGTTTTTTGCCCCGACAGGTTGTGCTCGGTGGTGTAGCTGATCAGACCGCGCGGGTAATCCATCTTGTCCATGATGCTGTCGCAGGCATCGATGCAGGCCGCACAGCCGATGCATTCGATTTGCAGGCCGTCGCGGATGTCGATACCGGTCGGGCAGACCTGGACACACATGGTGCAGTCGATGCAGTCGCCCAGGCCCATGGCCTTGTAGTCGGCGCCTTTCTTGCGCGGGCCACGGCCTTCACCACGACGTGGGTCGTAGGAAACGATCAGGGTATCTTTGTCGAACATCACGCTCTGGAAGCGCGCATACGGGCACATGTAAATGCACACCTGCTCGCGCAACCAGCCGGCATTGCCGTAGGTGGCGAGGGTAAAGAAACCGACCCAGAAGTACGACCAGCCGTCGGCTTCGCCGGTGAAGAAGTCGATGGTCAGCTCGCGGATCGGCGAGAAGTAACCGACGAAGGTCATGCCGGTGATGAAGCCGATCAACAACCACATCGTGTGTTTGCTGAATTTGCGCAGGAATTTGTTGGCGCTCATGGGCGCTTTGTCGAGCTTGATGCGCTGGTTGCGGTCGCCTTCGGTGACCTTTTCGCACCACATGAAAATCCAGGTCCAGACACTTTGCGGGCAGGTATAGCCGCACCAGACCCGCCCGGCGTACACGGTAATGAAGAACAGGCCGAAGGCGCTGACGATCAGGATCCCCGAGAGCAGGATGAAGTCCTGAGGCCAGAAGGTTGCGCCAAAGATGAAGAATTTACGTTCCGGCAGGTTCCACCAGACGGCCTGATGGCCACCCCAGCTCAGCCAGACCGTACCGAAATACAACAGAAACAGCCCGGCACCGCCCATCATCCGCAGGTTGCGGAACAGGCCGGTGAAGGCGCGCGTGTAGATTTTTTCCCGAGAGGCGTAGAGGTCGACGCTGTTGTTCGCGTTCTTGGCAGGCGGGGTAACGTCGTGTACCGGAATCTGATTGCTCATCATTGCATCCCACGGCAGTGGAAAAATGCCCCGGTCAGTACATGCCGACCGTGGTCAAAAAGAGGTGTTGCAGTGGCGTAATGATACGCCTGTCGCTCTAGCTCGAGGGTGCGACCTTTGGTCGCGTTGGGCAAAATCAATTGATGGTGTAATGACTTGAATCAATTGACTTGCGGGTTATCGTCGGTTTTTCACTTTGCAGTTTAGAGAGTCTAGGCGATTCATAGCCTCTGCGCTGCGTAGCGTCTGGAGCAGCAGGATTTCAACCTCCGGGTGCATTGTTGTCTGAGATGGAATATTAATAAACTCAGGTTAGCTATTTCGGTTCTTTTTTTGTGTGATTGAAACATATTTATTTAATTGGCTTTAGTTTCGCCTTTGAGGTTTTTTATTTTTTCAAATATGTTGTTGTTCTGCGATATTGATTCGCCTGGATGTATCTAATTTAAATGGAATTTTAATACTATGGCTTCTAATAAGGTTGTAACGTTTTTGCTGGGTGTGTGTGTTGTCTTCGGTTACTTTAGCCCGTGCAATAGAGGGCACTCCTCGGCATATGGTGTTTGCCTCTGATACGCAGTATCCGTGGACAGACAAGACGGATAGCGGGGCGCCTGAATCTGATGCGGACTTCGATGTTCGTGCCAAGTGGCTTGTGGAAACCCAGCTTGCAAGTATTGCCGACTTTCGAAACAAGCAGGGTTCGCAATCACGAGTGCCACTGATGATCAACGGCGACATAACCGCTTTCGGTCATGGCTGGCAACGATCGTATATGAAATCGGCATTAGAGAAGTACTTTAAGGCAGATTATCTTTACGGCTTGGGTAATCACGATTATGAAAATAACGTGAATGATTGTTTTAGTAATAGCTGTGCGGCGGGCAGTATAGTTGAGTTTAACGAGCATCATGCGGGCAAGGTGGACAACTTTGATTTGAAAGTGACTGGCTGGTTCCTTGATAAGTTGTATTCGGGCAGCCTCGCTTATTCAAAGAACATCGGTGAAGTTCACATGGTGCAGCTCAATAACGAGCCCACTTACACGACGAAAATTTCTCACGGGTTGAACCCGACGACGTTCGATATCACCAGCGCATTGGACTGGCTTGAGACCGATCTCAGTGTGGCAAGGACCCAGGGCTACGCCATCATCATTAATATGCATAAACCGTTGGAGATGCAGGGGAACGCTGAGCAACAAAAGCGCTTCCGCGCAATGATCAGCAAGTATCAAGTGACTGCAATATTTGCCGGCCATTTGCATGAAGACGGAGGCGACTCCTTTTGGGTGGGAGACGTGCCGATGTATCTGAGCGGCAGTACTTCTCAGCAAACCTACCTGATCGCCAGTTTTACCGAGGATCGCAAGCAGTTGCAGATCTATCTGGTGAAGAACAATCAATGGCAGAATCGGGAGCTGATCGATACGATCCCGGTGAAATCAATCTGGGCTAAACGTCCATGAAAAAGGCCCCGCCAGATCACTGGCGGGGCCTTTTTGTTGCATCAAGCGTTTGCCTTACTGGGCGTCCGCTACCGGCGCTTTCTCACCGTGAGAAAGGCTGTAGACGTAAGCGGCCAGCAGGTGAACCTTGTCGTTGCCTTGCAGCTGTTCTTGCGCAGGCATCTGGCCCTGACGGCCGTAACGGATGGTCTGCTGCAGTTGAGCGAAGCTCGAACCGTAGATGAACGCGCCCGGGTGGGTCAGGTCAGGTGCGCCCATTGCTGGTGTACCTTTGCCTGCCGGACCGTGGCACGCCACGCAGTTGGCAGCGAACAGTTTCTGCCCGGCAACCGGGTCAGCCTTGGCGCCTTCCGGCAACTTGCGGCCATCGAGGTTGGTCAGTACGAACGCGGCAACATCGCTGACGCCTTGCTCGCCGATCACTTCTGCCCAGGCCGGCATCACAGCGTGACGACCGCCCATGATGGTGGTCTTGATGGTTTCTGCCTCGCCGCCCCAGCGCCAGTCGGCGTCGGTCAGGTTAGGGAAGCCATAAGCGCCTTTGGCGTCAGAACCGTGGCAGACCGAGCAGTTGGAGGCGAACAGACGGCCACCCATCTTCAGGGCTTGCGGGTCCTTGGCGACTTCTTCGATTGGCATGGAAGCGAACTTGGCGAAGATCGGGCCGAACTTGGCGTCCGACTTGGCCATTTCCTTTTCCCACTCGTGAACGCCGGTCCAGCCGCTCTGGCCGTTGGCGAACGCGGTCTGCTTGTCGTTATCGAGGTAGTTGTAACCCGGCAACAGGCCTTTCCAGTTACCCAGGCCCGGGTACAGCACCAGGTAGCCCAGGGCGAAGATGATGGTGCCCACGAACAGCATGAACCACCATTTTGGCAGTGGGTTGTCGTACTCCTCGATCCCGTCGAAGGAGTGGCCAACCGTTTCTTCGGTGGCTTCGCTGCGCTGGCCCTTGCGGGTGGACAGCAGCAGCCAGGTCAGGGCGAAGATCGTGCCGAGACTGAGGACTGTGACGTACAGACTCCAGAACGTAGTCATTCTTTGTTACTCCTAGAAGCTTGCTCGACGTGCTTGATGGCTTCGGGATCATCCGCGAAAGGCAGCAAGGTCGCGTCTTCAAACTCCGACTTGCGCTTGGGGCTGAATACCCACAACGCCAGACCGATGAAGGCCACCATCACAACAACGGTGCCCAGGCCACGAATCATCCCGATATCCATCTAAATCACCGTTTGCTTTTGATGATGGTGCCCAGGCCTTGCAGATAGGCCACCAGCGCGTCCATTTCGGTTTTGCCCTTCACAGCATCCTTGGCGCCGGCGATGTCTTCGTCGGTGTAAGGGACGCCGAGCGTGCGCAAGACTTCCATTTTCTTGGCGGTGTCTTTGCCGTCGAGCTTGTTTTCCACGAGGAACGGGTAGGCCGGCATCTTCGACTCAGGCACAACGTTGCGCGGGTTGTACAAGTGCGCACGCTGCCAGTCATCGGAGTAACGACCGCCAACACGGGCCAGGTCCGGACCGGTACGCTTGGAACCCCACAGGAACGGGTGGTCCCAGACACTTTCACCGGCGACCGAGTAGTGGCCATAACGTTCGGTTTCAGCACGGAACGGGCGGATCATCTGCGAGTGGCAGCCGACACAACCGTTGGAGATGTAGATGTCGCGGCCTTCCAGTTCAAGGGCGGTGCGAGGCTTCATGCCTTCGACCGGCTTGTTGGTGACGTCCTGGAAAAACAGCGGAACGATCTGGGTCAGGCCGCCGATGCTGACGGCGATAACCATGAAGAAGGCCAGCAGGCCAATGTTCTTCTCGACTGCTTCATGCTTCATCAGTGAGCTCCAACTACAGCAATCTGTTCAGCAGCTTTGGCTTCAGCCGGGTTCGAGGCACGTACGGTACGCCATACGTTGTAGGCCATGAACAGCATGCCGCTGGCGAAGAACGCACCGCCCAGGGCGCGAACGATGAAACCAGGATGGCTGGCTTGCAGCGCTTCAACGAACGAGTAGGTGAGGGTGCCGTCGTCGTTGATTGCACGCCACATCAGACCCTGGGTGATGCCGTTGACCCACATCGAAGCGATGTACAGAACGGTACCGATGGTCGCGAGCCAGAAGTGCGTGTTGATCAGGCCGATGCTGTGCATCTGCACACGACCGAACAGTTTCGGGATCATGTGGTAGATCGCGCCGATCGAGATCATCGCTACCCAGCCCAAGGCACCGGCGTGTACGTGGCCGATGGTCCAGTCTGTGTAGTGAGACAGCGAGTTGACGGTCTTGATGGCCATCATCGGGCCTTCGAAGGTCGACATGCCGTAGAAGGCCAGGGACACAACGAGGAAGCGCAGGATCGGGTCGGTGCGCAGCTTATGCCAGGCGCCCGACAGGGTCATCATGCCGTTGATCATGCCGCCCCAGCTTGGTGCCAGCAGGATGATCGACATCGCCATGCCCAGCGACTGAGCCCAGTCCGGCAATGCGGTGTAGTGCAGGTGGTGCGGACCGGCCCAGATGTACAGGGTGATCAGCGCCCAGAAGTGCACGATCGACAGACGATAGGAGTAGATCGGACGCTCGGCCTGCTTCGGAACGAAGTAATACATCATCCCCAGGAAGCCCGTGGTCAGGAAGAAACCCACCGCGTTGTGGCCGTACCACCACTGGATCATCGCGTCAGTCGCACCGGCGTAGGCCGAGTAGGACTTGAAGAAACTGACCGGCAGGGAAGCGTGGTTGACGATGTGTAGCATCGCCGTCACAACGATGAAGGCACCGTAGAACCAGTTACCCACATAGATGTGCTTGGTTTTGCGCTTGGTGATGGTGCCGAAGAACACCAGACCGTAAGTAACCCAGACGATGGCCAGCAGAATAGCCAGTGGCCATTCCAGTTCCGCGTATTCCTTGGTGGTGGTGTAACCCAGCGGCAAGGTAACGATCGCGCCGACGATCACCGCTTGCCAACCCCAGAAGGTGAAGGCGGCGAGGCTGTCGGAAATCAGTCGCGTTTGGCAGGTTCGCTGCACGACGTAATAAGAAGTGGCAAACAGAGCACAACCACCGAAGGCGAAAATCACCAGGTTGGTGTGCAGCGGGCGTAAGCGTCCAAAAGTCGTCCACGGCAGACCGAAGTTCAATTCCGGCCATACAAGCTGTGAGGCGATGAAGACACCAAGCCCCATGCCAAGGATCCCCCAGACCACCGTCATGATGGCGAACTGGCGGACTACCTTATAGTTATAAGCAGTCGGACTGATTGCTGTGCTCATTCTAAGGTTCCACGGTTTGGGTGTTTTATTAGGAGTAAAAATCGGCCGCAAGTATGGAGAAAGCGGGGGGTCATTGCAACGCGCCATGACCTGGGTCAATGCTTTCAAAAGCTGATTCTGCGGCCTTTCCATGCGCCGCGTAGGGACAAAATTGCCTAAGGACAAAATGTCGCAGCAGACGAAAATGGTGAGGGGGTCAGGTCGGATGTAACGGGGTGTGTTCAAACACAACGATCGGGTGACAGATGGCAATTGGCACGACAGCCGGTATCTACCAGCCTTTGCGGCCTGTCATCGAGCAGATTCGTCGAACACATCGGGTCGGGTCGACCTGGAACCGGCTCATGCCAGTCCGCATCGGGGAAGCTTAGACCCGAATCAGGGGAACCGAAAGGAGGACCAACGGAGGGGTGCGACACTTGGTCGCAAAGAGGCAGGGAACTGCCGCATCCGGGAGAATGCGGCAGCAGAGCGGTCGAGATTTATTCGTGTTTGCCTTCAGCCTGCAAACGCTCGGTGTTCAGCCCATGAGACAAGCTGTAAACGTAAGCGGCCAGCAGTTGCACCTTGTCGTTGCCGAGCAGTTCGTTCTGCGCCGGCATATGGCCCTGGCGGCCATGACGAATGGTCTGTTGCAGTTGCGCCAGGCTGGTTCCATAGATAAAACCGGTCGGTTGCGTCAGATTCGGCGCGCCCATGGCTTCAGTGCCCTGGCCGTTTGCCCCATGACAGGCTACGCACATGGTGCTGAACGCTTGCTGTCCGGCGTGCAGGTCGGCACCACTGTCGGCAGGCAACGGCAGGCCGGCCAGGTCATGGCGCACATAAGCCGCGACGTTTTTCACGCCGGTCTCACCAAGGATTTCACCCCAGGCCGGCATTGCGGCCATGCGGCCACCCATGATCGTGGTTTTGATGATGTCGGCGTTGCCGCCCCAGCGCCAGCTGTTGTCCACCAGGTTGGGGAAGCCAAAGGCGCCCTTGGCATCCGAGCCGTGGCAGACCGCGCAATTGGAGGCAAACAGGCGACCGCCCATTTTCAACGCTTGCGGGTCCTGAGCCACTTCTTCCACCGGCATCGCCGCGAATTTGGCGAAGATCGGCCCGAACTTCACATCGGCCTTGTTCATCTCCTTTTCCCACTCGTGGACGCCGGTCCAGCCGTTCTCGTAACCCGGCAGAATGCCTTTCCAGTTACCCAGGCCGGGGTACAGCACCAGATAGCCCACGGCAAACACCAACGTGCCGGCGAACAGCATGAACCACCACTGCGGCAGCGGGTTGTCGTACTCCTCGATGCCGTCGAAGCTGTGGCCCATGGTCTGGTCGACGCTGCCCTTGGTTTCGCCCTTGCGAGTGCCGATCAGCAGCCAGGTCAGGCCGATCAGGCTGCCGATGGTCAGTACGCAGATCCACGTACTCCAGAAGGTGGTCATGGCCGGGTACTCCTTGTTTCAGGTTCTTGGGTGGCGTCGTCGGATAGGGGTTCATCGGCGAACGGCAGCAAACGCGCTTCGGCGAATTCCGGATTGCGCTTGCTGTTGAACACCCACAGCGTCAGGCCGACGAAGGCCATGAACACCACGACCGTGCCCAGGCCGCGGATCATTCCACTGCTCATTACGCTTACGATTTCAAAGGGCATGGACATGGCTCACCTCTTGCTCTTGATGGATGTGCCCAGCACTTGCAGGTAAGCGACCAGGGCGTCCATTTCGGTCTTGCCCTTGAGCGAGGCGACAGCGCCTGTGATGTCGTCGTCGGTATACGGCACGCCGAGGGTGCGCATCGCCTTGATCTTGGTTTCGGTGTGGCTGCTGTCGAGTTGATTGGCCACCAGCCACGGATAGCCGGGCATTTTCGATTCCGGCACCACGTTGCGCGGGTTGTACAAGTGCGCGCGGTGCCAGTCTTCGGAGTAGCGACCGCCGACCCGGGCCAGGTCCGGACCGGTACGTTTCGAGCCCCACAGGAACGGGTGATCCCAGACGCTTTCACCGGCCACCGAGTAGTGCCCGTAGCGTTCGGTCTCGGCGCGGAACGGACGGATCATCTGCGAGTGGCAGCCTACGCAGCCTTCGCGGATGTAGATGTCGCGACCTTCCAGTTGCAGCGCGGTGTAAGGCTTCATGCCTTCCACCGGTTTATTGGTCACGTCCTGGAAGAACAGCGGGACGATCTGGGTCAGACCGCCAATGCTCACGGCCAGTACCATCAGCAACATCAGCAGGCCGACGTTTTTCTCGATTGTTTCGTGTTTCATGGCGGCCTCCTCAGGCGATCTGCGCGGCAGCGGCGGCTTCGGCAGGCTGCGAGGCCCGCACGGTGCGCCAGGTGTTGTAGGCCATCAGCAACATGCCGCTGAAGAAGATCGCACCGCCTACCAGGCGCACGACGAAGCCTGGGTGGCTGGCCACCAGGGTTTCGACGAAGGAGTAGGTCAGCGTGCCGTCTTCATTGACTGCGCGCCACATGAGGCCTTGGGCGATGCCGTTGACCCACATCGAAGCGATGTACAGAACGGTGCCGATGGTCGCGAGCCAGAAGTGCGCGTTGATCAGGCCGATGCTGTGCATCTGCGTGCGACCGAAGATTTTCGGAATCATGTGGTACAGCGCGCCGATGGAGATCATCGCGACCCAACCGAGGGCGCCGGCGTGAACGTGGCCGATGGTCCAGTCGGTGTAGTGGGAGAGGGCGTTGACCGTCTTGATGGCCATCATCGGCCCTTCGAAGGTCGACATGCCGTAGAACGCCAGCGAGACCACGAGGAAGCGCAGGATCGGGTCGCTGCGCAACTTATGCCAGGCGCCCGAGAGCGTCATCATCCCGTTGATCATCCCGCCCCAACTCGGTGCCAGCAGGATCAGCGACATCACCATGCCCAGCGACTGTGCCCAGTCCGGCAGCGCGGTGTAATGCAAGTGGTGCGGACCGGCCCAGATGTACAGGGTGATCAGTGCCCAGAAGTGCACGATCGACAAGCGATAGGAATACACCGGACGCTCGGCCTGTTTCGGCACGAAGTAGTACATCATCCCGAGGAAACCGGCAGTGAGGAAAAAACCTACGGCGTTGTGCCCGTACCACCACTGAACCATGGCATCGGTCGCACCGGCGTACACCGAGTAGGACTTGGTGAAACTCACCGGCAGCTCAAGGTTGTTGACGATGTGCAGAATCGCCACGGTGATGATGAACGCACCGAAGAACCAGTTGCCGACGTAGATGTGCTTGGTCTTGCGCTTGGCCAGCGTGCCAAAGAACACCACGGCGTAGGCGACCCAGACGATGGTGATCAGGATGTCGATCGGCCATTCCAGTTCAGCGTATTCCTTGGAACTGGTGTAACCCAGCGGCAGGCTGATAGCAGCCAGCAGAATCACGACCTGCCAGCCCCAGAAGCAGAACGCGGCGATTTTTGGTGCAAACAGTTGGGTCTGGCAGGTGCGTTGCACCGAATAGAACGAACTGGCGAACAGGGCGCAACCGCCGAAGGCGAAGATCACTGCGTTGGTGTGCAACGGGCGCAGACGCCCGAAGCTGGTCCACGGCAGATTGAAGTTGAGTTCAGGCCAGACCAATTGAGCCGCGAGAAAAACCCCGAGCCCCATACCGACGATGCCCCACACCACCGTCATAATGGCGAATTGGCGGACCACCTTGTAGTTGTAGGCGGTACTGATAGAAGTGTTCATGGTTCCCCATCCACGGTTCAGCCGAAGTGAAGGCCTGTCTTTGCGAGTAAGTCGCACGGCAGACGCTCCCTTCGCCTGGAGTTATAGGCAGACTAAAAGCGAGGCAAGCATGGACAAAGAGCACAAGGCCAGTATTGACGGGGATCAATGGGCGCGGTGTGTGCAGGAACATGGATGGTTGTGGAATGAGGGGGCTTCAAAGGCCTCGGCTGAGCCTGTGGCGATGATTCTCGCCCATGGTGCGGGCGCGCCGATGGACAGCGGCTGGATGAATGACATGGCTGCGCGCCTTGCTGCATCTGGGATCAACGTGCTGCGCTTCGAGTTTCCGTACATGGCGCAACGGCGCATCGATGGTGGCAAACGTCCACCGAACCCGGCACCGAAACTGCTCGAGTGCTGGCGTGAGGTGTATGCGGTGGTGCGACGCCATGTCGCTGGGCGTCTGGCCATTGGCGGCAAGTCCATGGGCGGGCGGATGGCGAGTTTGTTGGCGGATGAATTGGGGGCGGATGCGTTGGTGTGCCTCGGGTATCCGTTTTATGCGGTGGGAAAACCGGAGAAGCCTCGGGTCGAGCATTTGGCTGCGTTGAAGACGCGGACGTTAATTGTGCAGGGCGAGCGGGATGCGTTGGGGAATCGTGAGGCCGTTGAGGCTTACGCGTTGGCGCCGAGTATCGAGGTGTTCTGGCTGGTCGCGGGGGACCATGATTTGAAGCCGTTGAAGGCTTCGGGGTTTACCCATGAGCAGCATTTGGCGGCTGCGGCGAAGATGGTGTCCGAGTTTCTGCAGTGAAGTTTGCGGTGTCGGGCAGGACCTCATCGCGAGCAAGCTCGCTCCCACCTTTGGAATGCATTCTCCTGTGGGAGCGAGCTTGCTCGCGAAAGCGGCTTGCTGGGCGACATCGCTTTCAGGCTGGAATAAACCCGGAATTTTCGTCTCCTGTTTCTGGTTTATTGATCGTCCCTTATCAATTTGAATGTGCCTTGTAGAAGCAGACGATAACCATGGGATTTGAATAGAGCGTTGAAATCGCCTTGGACCGTGCCGTTGACGGGGTCGAGCCTGATGGTCAGTTCGGCATCATCTGCATCGACAGTTCTGAAGCCGGTGAACCCGGGAGGGGCGGGGATCGAGTGCATATGGGAAACATGCAGGTCCTTCCCGTCCCCGAGCTTGTAGGTGTACTCCAGCACGTTGTCGTCGATGTAAGGCACCATCAACAGAAAGCCGAAGAAGTTCTCTTCATCGACCGAGCCAGTAGAGCCGGCGAAGACCCAGCTTTCTTCGCCGGTCGGTTCGAACAGACTGTAGTAAAAAGCGGTACGTCCGGCGTAGACCGGGTCAGCCCCTAAGTTCCAGTGAAAATCGTTTCCTGGTGCCTGAATGCTGTCCTCTTTCGGGATGAAAATATCTTTTGTGCTCATTGCGAAATCCTTCTCTGTCCACATGGGTATGAAGCAAATGCCGACGGGTATGTCGGCACTCGATTGATATCCCGCCCATGCGGGTGCGTCTACTGTCATACCTGACAGCTATACACCGGGTTTCAGATGTGTATGGCGTTTGCCAACGTCCAATCGTGCAACTCGGTAATGCTTTCCATGACGCAATAAAAAACCCGGAAGTATCACCTTCCGGGTTTCTGCCCTGCTTGCAGAGATCAGCGGTTAAACCGCTCCACCAACGAATACTGAGTATTCGCCGTCTTCGTCAGTTCTTCACTCAACAATGCCGAGTGTTGCGCCTGTTCCGAGGTCTGATCCGCCAGGTGCGAGATGTTGCTGATGTTGCGGCTGATCTCTTCGGCGACAGCACTTTGCTCTTCAGTCGCCGCAGCGATCTGGGTGGTCATGTCGGTGATGTTGGCCACCGCTTCGCTGATCCCCACCAGTGCCTGATCCGCTTCCAGAACCCGCGCGACACCTTCTTCGGCCTGGCGATGGCCAGCCTCCATGGTTTGCACCGCCGTGCTGGCGGTTTGCTGGAGCTTGGCGATCAGCGCATGGATCTGCCCGGTGGATTCGCTGGTGCGTTGCGCCAGTTGGCGAACTTCGTCGGCAACCACCGCAAAGCCACGACCCATTTCGCCGGCACGGGCTGCTTCGATGGCGGCGTTCAACGCCAGCAGGTTGGTCTGGTCGGCGATGCCTTTGATCACATCGACCACGCCACCGATCTCGTCGCTGTCCTTGGCCAGTTGGGTCACGGTCAGACCGGTTTCACCGACCACCACCGACAGGCGCTGGATGGCTTCACGGGTTTCCCCGGCGATGTCGCGACCGCGACTGGTCAGGCGATTGGCTTCCTGAGTCGCATCAGCCGTGCGCTGCACGTGGCTGGCGACTTCCTGAGTGGTGGCGGCCATCTGATTGACGGCGGTGGCCACTTGCTCGGTTTCGACACGTTGGCGTTCCAGGCCGTTGGAGCTGTTATGCGCCAGGGTGTCGGACTGTTTCGCTTGGTCGCTCAGGTGCTCGGCGGTGTCCTGCAGACGGGTCAGACAGGTTTTCAGGCGGGCTTCCTGGCTGAGGATCGACATCTCCAGACGTGCTTGAGCGCCGCGACTGTCGGTGTACATCTGCGCGATCAGCGGGTCGGAGGTGGTCTGCCCGGCCAGGTGCAGCAGACGCTTGAGGCCGCGCTGTTGCCAGCTCAACCCCAACAGACCCAATGGCACCGACAGGCCGGCGGCCAACGCAAAACCCCATTGGGAATTGAGCGACGCGCCGATCATGAAGCTCAGTTGGCTGACCAGAATGAACGGCAGCCAGTCCTGTAGCACCGGCAACCATTTGTCCGTTGAAGGAATCGCCGACTTGCCCTGGTTGATGCGTTGGTAGAGCGCTTCGGCACGGCGGATCTGCTCGGCGGTGGGTTTGACCCGCACCGATTCGTAACCGACCACCTGATTGCCTTCGAAAACCGGCGTGACATAGGCATTAACCCAGTAGTGATCACCGGTCTTGCAGCGGTTCTTGACAATGCCCATCCATGGCAAGCCTTGTTTCAGTGTGCCCCACATGTGCGCGAACACCGCGGCCGGGACGTCAGGGTGACGGACCAGGTTATGCGGCGCACGGATCAATTCCTCACGAGAAAACCCGCTGATCTCGACGAAAGCGTCGTTGCAGTAGGTGATCACGCCCTTGGCATCGGTGGTGGAAATCAACCGTTGCTGAGCCGGGAAGGTCCGTTCGCGTTGTGTAGTGGGCTGGTTGTTACGCATGGCTTTTTCAATCCGCAAGGCTTTGACTGGTTGTCGGCATCATCAGCCATTTATTGAGATTATTTTTCGATAATCGGTGGCGTGTCGCAAAACGACCCTTGCGTCAGCCGGCAAGCATCGGATAGGTGAACAGGCCGAAATGCAGCAGGTTCAGGCCGAAATGGGTGGCGATGGCCGCACCCAAGCCACCAAAACGGTAGGCCAGACCATAGCCGACACCCGCCAGACTCGCCAGCAACACCCATTGCCAGCCGGCACCCACATGCGCCAGGCCGAACAGCAGCGACGCGAGGAGCAGGGCGAGATTTTCACCGTAGGGCAGGCTTTTGAAGCACCGGGTCAGACCGCCCTGGATGTAGCCGCGAAAGAGTGCTTCCTCGACCAGCGTCACCAGCAGCAGGTTGTTAACCAGCCACAGCCAGGCTTGATCCGGCCACTTCGGTGCCCAACTGATCACGCCCAGCACCAGCGCGCCACCCAAGGCCAGCGCGGCGCTCAGCGTCAGCCCCAGCGCGGTGGCATAGATGGAAAGGCGTAGCGAACGTCGACCGACAATCCATGGGCAAGCCAGCAAAAGCCAGAACCCGATCAGGGGTTTGTCCTGATTCAGGTACATGGAAAACCGCACGGCATCGTCGGTGAATCGCTGAGGGGCGATGGCGCGACCGTTGTAGAAACCGGGGAGCCAGTGCATCGCCAGTGCCAGGGCCAGGACGAGGAACACCCCATGACCGAGGTAGCGGCCGGCTTGAACCTTTTGCTGGCGCACGGCGAAACCTGTGAACAGCAACAATGCAACGGAGATTACGGCCAGCCAGCCGAGTTGGCCGTAGATCAGTGCCAGACCATAGCCGAGGGAGAGAAGGGCCAGGTAGTTCCATGGCAGAGCAAACATGTGAAGTCCTTGTGTCGAGATTCTGCGGTGCGACTCAGTCCCTTGTGGGAGCGAGCTTACTCGCGATGGGGCCGTCACACCCAACATCGTGTTGCCTGACACTCCGCTATCGCGAGCAAGCTCGCTCCCACAGTGGTTATTTGTCGTACACAGCACCTGTGTTCTGGGTGCGGGATTATAGGGACGCTCGCGGCCCAAACCAAAACACCGCCCGAAGGCGGTGTCTGTGTCAGCAGGCTGTTACGAGGCAATCAACTGTCGCAACACGTAATGCAAAATCCCCCCCGATTTGAAGTACTCCACCTCATTAAGGGTATCGATCCGGCACAACACCTCGACTTTCTCGCGGCTGCCGTTTTCACGGGTGATCACCAGCGTCAGGTTCATCCGCGGCGTCAGCTCGACGCCGGTCAAACCCAGAATATCCAGCGTCTCCTTGCCTGTCAGGTTCAGGCTCTTGCGATTTTGATCCAGCTTGAACTGCAACGGCAACACGCCCATGCCCACCAGGTTGGAGCGGTGAATCCGTTCGAAACTTTCCGCAATAACTGCTTTGACCCCCAGCAGATTGGTGCCCTTGGCTGCCCAGTCACGACTCGATCCGGTGCCGTATTCTTGCCCGGCAATCACCACCAGCGGCGTGCCCGAGGCTTGATAGCGCATCGCCGCGTCGTAGATCGGCATCCTCTCCCCGGTGGGAATGTAAATCGTATTACCGCCTTCTTCGCCGCCGAGCATCTCGTTACGAATGCGGATGTTGGCAAAGGTGCCGCGCATCATCACTTCGTGGTTGCCGCGACGCGAGCCATAGGAGTTGAAGTCCCGTGGTTCCACGCCTTTCTCGCGCAGGTAGTGGCCTGCGGGGCTGTCGGCCTTGATGTTGCCGGCCGGGGAGATGTGGTCGGTGGTCACCGAGTCACCCAGCAGCGCGAGGACTCTGGCACCGGCGACGTCCTTGACCACCGGTGGCGGGCCGCCGATGTCATCGAAGAACGGTGGATGCTGGATGTAAGTCGAATCGTCCTGCCAGACATAGGTCGCCGCTTGCGGCACTTCGATTGCCTGCCATTGCTCGTCGCCGGCAAACACTTCGGCGTATTCCTTGTGGAACATCGCGGTGTTGACCTGGTTTACCGCGTCGGCAATCTCTTTGGTACTCGGCCAGATGTCCCGCAGATAAACCAGATTGCCCTCTTTGTCAGTACCCAACGGCTCGCTACTGATGTCGATGCGCACCGTCCCGGCCAACGCATAAGCGACGACCAGCGGCGGGGAGGCCAGCCAGTTGGTTTTCACCAGAGGATGCACACGACCCTCGAAGTTTCGGTTGCCCGACAACACCGAGGCGACGGTCAGGTCGGCGGCCTGAATGGCTTTTTCGATCGGCTCCGCCAATGGCCCGGAGTTGCCAATACACGTGGTGCAGCCGTAGCCGACCAGGGCAAAACCCAGTTCATCAAGGTACTGGGTCAGGCCGGCAGCCTTGTAGTAATCGGTGACCACTTTCGAGCCTGGGGCCAGCGAGCTCTTGACCCACGGTTTGCGCTTGAGGCCTTTTTCCATGGCTTTCTTCGCCACCAGGCCGGCGGCCATCATCACGCTCGGGTTGGAGGTGTTGGTACAAGAGGTGATCGCCGCGATCACCACCGCGCCGTTTTTCAATCGATAGGTCTGACCGTCGTATTCGTAGTCGGCTTCACCGGCCAGATCGGCATTGCCCACGGCAACGCCACCGCCGCCTTCACTTTCCAGACGACCGACTTCCTTGCTGGTGGGTTTGAATTGCAGGTCGACGAAGTCACTGAACGCTTGCGCGACATTCGGCAGCGATACCCGGTCCTGTGGGCGTTTCGGCCCGGCAAGGCTGGCTTCGACGCTGCCCATGTCCAGCGCCAGGCTGTCGGTGAACGCCGGTTCCTGGCCCGGCAGACGCCACAGGCCCTGGACTTTGCTGTAGGCCTCGACCAGTTTCACGGTTTCGCTGGGGCGACCGGATAAACGCAGGTATTCCAGAGTGATGTCGTCCACCGGGAAGAAGCCGCAGGTGGCGCCGTATTCCGGGGCCATGTTGGCGATGGTCGCGCGGTCGGCCAGCGGCAGATCGGCGAGGCCGTCACCGTAGAACTCGACGAATTTGCCGACCACGCCTTTCTTGCGCAGCATCTGAGTGACAGTCAGCACGAGGTCGGTGGCGGTGATGCCTTCCTTGAGTTTGCCGGTGAGTTTGAAGCCGATCACTTCCGGGATCAGCATCGACACCGGTTGACCCAGCATTGCCGCTTCCGCTTCGATCCCGCCGACACCCCAGCCGAGCACGCCGAGGCCGTTGATCATAGTGGTGTGGGAGTCGGTGCCGACCAGGGTGTCGGGGAAGGCGTAGGTGCGGCCGTCCTCGTCCTTGGTCCAGACTGTGCGCCCCAGGTATTCCAGATTCACCTGGTGGCAGATCCCGGTACCTGGCGGCACCACGCTGAAGTTGTCGAAGGCGCTTTGGCCCCAGCGCAGGAACGCATAACGTTCACCGTTGCGCTGCATTTCGATGTCGACGTTCTGTTCGAAGGCGCTGGCGCTGGCGAATTTGTCGACCATCACCGAGTGGTCGATCACCAGATCCACGGGGGAGAGCGGGTTGATTCGCTGCGGGTCGCCGCCAGCCTTCGCCATCGCGGCACGCATGGCGGCCAGGTCGACCACGGCGGGAACGCCGGTAAAGTCCTGCATTAATACCCGCGCGGGACGGTATTGAATTTCACGGTCGGAGCGACGTTCCTTGAGCCAGGCGGCAATCGCCCTGAGGTCGGCGCCGGTGACGGTTTTTTCATCTTCCCAGCGCAGCAGGTTTTCCAGCAGCACTTTCAACGACATTGGCAGCTTGTCCAGATCGCCCAGGCTTTTGGCGGCATCCGGCAAGCTGAAATAGTGATAGGTCTTGTCGTCGACTTGTAAGGTTTTAAGGGTTTTCAGGCTATCGAGGGACGGCATTGAAATGACTCCTTTGAGTCCGCACGGCTACGGACTGACGGGACGGACAGAGCATTAAAACTAGCCCTGTTTTCAGTAGCTGGCTAATAACTGGACTCTATCGGCAAGTCCAGGGTTCCGAACTCGGCTATCATGCGCCGGTTTTCGTGACAGGCTTTGCTTCAACGCAAGTCTGGGCATCGCGCAGTGGTTGAATTTCTCGCCATCTGCCCAGGAGTAAGAATGAACACCCTCTTTATGCATTGCCGGCCGGGCTTCGAAAGCGAAGTCTGTTCCGAGATTTCCGAACACGCCGCGCGGCTGAACGTGGCCGGTTATGCCAAGGCCAAGACCGCCAGCGCCTGCGCCGAATTCATCTGCACCGAAGAAGACGGCGCCGAGCGCCTGATGCGTGGCCAGCGTTTCGCCGATCTGATCTTCCCGCGCCAGTGGGCTCGCGGGATCTTCATCGATCTGCCGGAAACCGACCGCATCAGCGTGATCCTCGCGCACATGGCGGACTTCCCGCTGTGCGGCAGCCTATGGCTGGAAATGGTCGACACCAACGATGGCAAGGAACTGTCGAACTTCTGCAAGAAGTTCGAAGGCCACCTGCGCAAGGCGCTGATGGCGGCTGGCAAACTGGTGGAAGATGCCCACAAGCCGCGTCTGCTGCTGACCTTCAAAAGTGGCCGCGAAGTGTTCATGGGGCTGGCCGAGTCGAACAACTCGGCGATGTGGCCGATGGGCATCCCGCGTCTGAAGTTTCCGCGTGACGCGCCGAGCCGTTCGACCCTGAAGCTGGAAGAGGCGTGGCACCACTTTATCCCGCGCGATCAGTGGGACGAGCGTCTGCACAGTGACATGACTGGCGTCGACCTTGGCGCTGCTCCCGGCGGCTGGACCTGGCAACTGGTCAACCGCGGCATGCTGGTGACGGCGATCGACAACGGTCCGATGGCCGAAAGCCTGATGGACACCGGTCTGGTGCAGCACTTGATGGCTGACGGTTTCACCTTCAAGCCCAAGCAACCGGTGGACTGGATGGTCTGCGACATCGTCGAGAAACCGGCGCGCAACGCCGCGATGCTGGAAGAATGGATTGGCGAGGGGCATTGCCGCGAAGCGGTGGTCAACCTCAAACTGCCGATGAAACAGCGTTACGCCGAAGTGAAGCGTTTGCTGGAGCGCATCGCCGATGGTTTCAAGGAACGCGGCATTCGGGTCGAGATCGGCTGCAAGCAGCTGTATCACGACCGCGAAGAAGTGACCTGCCATTTGCGCCGGCTCGACGTAAAGAAACCGAAATCCCGCTGACACCCCCGGCCCAATGTGGGAGCGGGCTTGCTCGCGAATGCGGACGAACATTCAGCATTGATGTCGACTGACCCACCGCTTTCGCGAGCAAGCCCGCTCCCACAGGGATCGGTGTAACGCCACAGATGACCGAACACCCGGCAATGCGCGACAATGCCGGCAAGTTTCAGGAGTGAATCATGAGTGAAATGATTGATACGCCGGTAGACGGCACCCTCGACGCCACCGGCCTCAACTGCCCGGAGCCGGTGATGATGCTGCACCAGCACATTCGGGACCTGGTGCCCGGCGGCCTGCTCAAGGTGATCGCCACCGACCCGTCGACCCGTCGCGACATTCCCAAGTTCTGTGTGTTTCTCGACCACGAACTGGTGGCGCAGCACGAAGAGGCAGGCACCTACCTCTACTGGATCCGCAAGAAACTCGCTTAACCCGCCGACTGACTGATGCGGATCCGCTTGCGTGCACTGCGCGTCAGGCGGATCGACAGCATCAGCGCCGCGCAACTCAAGCCCACGATCAAACCCTGCCACAACCCGCTCGGGCCGCTCGGCGTGCCGAACCAATCGGTCAGGCCCAACGCGTAACCCACCGGCAGACCAATGCCCCAGTAAGCGAACAGCGTCAGGATCATCGTCACCCGCGTGTCCTGATAGCCGCGCAACGCGCCGGCAGCCGTCACCTGGATCGCATCGGAAAACTGGAACAGCGCCGAATACACGATCAGCATCGCCGCGACATGAATCACCGTCGGGTCAGCGGTGTAGATCGTTGCGATGTGTTCACGCAGCAACAGCATCATGCTCGCGGAGATGCACGCATAGGCCAGCGCCGTGCCCATGCCGACACCGGCGGCGAAGCGTGCTTCACGCGGCTCCTGACGGCCGAGCGCCTGGCCAACGCGTACGGTCACGGCCATGCCGAGGGAGTAGGGGATCATGAACACCAGCGAGCTGAAGTTCAGCGCGATCTGGTGCCCGGCTACCACTGTCGCGCCGAGGCTGCCGATCAGCAGCGCAATGACCGCGAAGATGCTCGACTCGGCGAACACCGCGATGCCGATCGGCAGGCCGATGCCCAGCAGGCGTTTGATCACCGACCACTTCGGCCAGTCGAAACGGCTGAACAACTCACTCGACCGATACGCCGGCGCCCAGCGCTCCCACCCGGCCATGCCCAGGGCCATCACCCACATCACGATCGCCGTGGCCCAGCCGCAACCGACACCGCCCATGGCCGGCACACCGAAGTGGCCATAGATGAAGACGTAGTTCAGCGGAATGTTCAGCGCCAGCCCGCACAGACCCAGCACCATGGCCGGACGCGTGCGCCCCAGGCCGTCACTGAAGCAGCGCAGCACATGGTAGAACGCGACGGCGGGCAACCCGCTGGCGATGCCATGCAGGTATTGCATGCACGGGCCGATCAGTTCGGGGTCGACCTTCATGATGTGCAAAATCGGCTCGGCGCTGAACAGCATGCCGGTCGCCATCAACCCCACCACCAATGCCAGCCACAGTGCCTGGCGCACGATCGGGCCGATTTCGCTGTGGGTGCCGGCGCCGAAACGCTGGGCGACTTTCGGGGTAGTAGCCAGCAGTGTGCCGGTCATCAACAGAAACACCGGCACCCAGATCGAGTTGCCCAACGCCACCGCCGCCAGATCCCGTGGCCCGACCCGGCCCGCCATCACCGCATCGACGAAGCCCATGGCGGTGGTCGCCAGTTGCGCGATCATGATCGGCAAGGCCAGGCCGAGCAGGTTTTTCAGCTCCAGGCGAACCCGGGCCGGGCGGGTGAGGGAAATAGCGGCGGGGCGGTCGGTCACGGAATTCAAGGGCGAAACGTCCAAAGGTGTTGATGCGCAAGGCGGCGCATTCTACGCCCTGACGCAGTGGTCAGGAAAAGTCCTGTGTTGCGGATTTGTAATCGGATTTTGAATGTTCCTGCATCCCCGGTGGCCCATCACCTCCATCTCCGCCTACACTGCCGATCCGCCAAAGGAGCCTGCCATGCTGATTGTTGCCGACGAAAATATCCCGCTGCTCGATGCCTTCTTCGAAGGTTTCGGTGAAATCCGCCGGGTGCCGGGACGTTCCATCGACCGCGCCACCGTCGAACAGGCCGATGTGTTGCTGGTGCGCTCGGTGACCAACGTTAACCGCGCGCTGCTCGAAGGCAGCAAGGTACGCTTTGTCGGCACCTGCACCATCGGCACGGATCACCTGGATCTGGATTACTTTCAGCGGGCTGGCATCACTTGGTCCAGCGCACCCGGCTGCAACGCCCGGGGCGTGGTCGACTATGTGCTCGGCAGTCTGCTGACCCTGGCCGAAATCGAAGGCGCCGACCTGACTCAGCGCACCTACGGCGTCGTCGGTGCCGGTGAAGTGGGCGGCCGCTTGGTCAAGGTTCTGCAAGGTCTGGGCTGGAACGTGCTGGTCTGCGATCCGCCAAGACAAGCCGCTGAAGGTGGCGATTACGTCAGCCTCGAACAGATCATCGAGCAGTGCGATGTCATCAGCCTGCACACGCCGTTGAAGAAACACGGCGCCCAGTCGACCTGGCATCTGTTTGATAAAAACCGTTTGAACCAGCTCAAGTCCGGCACCTGGCTGATCAATGCCAGTCGTGGCCCGGTGGTCGACAACGCCGCGCTGCGCCAGGTACTGCTGCAACGCGAAGACCTGCAAGCCGTTCTGGATGTCTGGGAAGGTGAGCCTGAGGTCGATGTGGCGCTGGCCGAACTCTGCGTGCTGGCGACGCCGCACATTGCCGGTTACAGCCTCGACGGCAGACAGCGTGGCACCGCGCAGATTTATCAGGCGTATTGCGATTTTCTCGGGCAACCGGCCCAGATCAGCTTGAACGATTTGCTGCCCGCACCCTGGTTGTCGCAAGTGACCTTGAACGCTAACAGCGATCCGGCCTGGTCGCTGGCCATGTTGTGCCGTGGCGTGTACGACCCGCGCCGCGACGATGCGGATTTCCGTCGCAGCCTTGTAGGCAATGTGAACGAACAGCGTGCGGCGTTCGATTCACTGCGGAAGCATTATCCGCTGAGGCGTGAGATTGATGGGTTGCAGGTGCGGATCGATGGGGATTCGCCTGAGTTGCAGAAGATCGTGGCGGCGTTGGGTGCTTCGGCTGTCTGAACCCCGTGACTGGGTGCGCAGCACCCTCAAAAGACACCCATAAAAAACCCGGCCATCAGAGGCCGGGTCAAGAAGACGGTGGCTATATCACTTTTGTTCGGCAGGCTTGACCAATCGCTTCTCCAGTTCGCGGCAAGCGTCCTGGATCATGCCTTCAGTGATCGGTACTTCGCGCCCATCCTTATCGATAATCGAGCAACCCAGAGACTGGTCTGGCTGTGTGCGGATCACTTCAATCTTGTCTTCGCTGCTGTTTTGCAAGGACATTGCCTGTCTCCTCATCAGGTTGTGTGCTTACTGTAGAACCGCCAGGTGACCGGGCTGTGACAACTCCCTGCGATCTTTCCAAAGCGGCAATATCAGTCCACCAGAAATACGGCGGTGTTGCCACCCGAACTTTAGACCAATACCGTCTAGGACCTAGTATTTGCGGTCATATTTAACCTGACTCATTATGATTTACAGCGATCAAGCCCATCGACCGGTGTAGGCTTGATCGCGTCAAACCCTACTGGTTGCGCCATCGAATGATCTCCATCCTCTCATCCCGTCAACGGCGCGCCATGCGCCTGGCCCTGCGTTTCATCGCGCCTTATCGCTGGCCGGCCGTCGGTGCCTTGCTCGCGTTGATCGTCACGGCGGGCATTACCTTGTCCATGGGGCAGGGGATTCGCCTGCTGGTGGATCAGGGTTTCATGACCCAGTCACCGCATTTGCTCAACCAGTCCATTGGTCTGTTTATGTTGCTGGTGGTCGGGTTGGCTATTGGCACCTTCGTGCGTTTTTACCTGGTCTCATGGATCGGCGAACGCGTCGTCGCGGACATCCGTCGTCAGGTGTTCAACCATCTGATCTACCTGCATCCAGGGTTCTACGAAGACAACCGCAGCTCCGAGATCCAGTCGCGGTTGACCGCTGACACCACGTTGCTGCAATCGGTGATCGGCTCTTCGCTGTCTCTGTTTTTACGCAATCTGTTGATGGTGATCGGCGGGATCGTCCTGCTGTTTATCACCAACCCCAAGCTCACCAGCATCGTGGTGGTCGCGTTGCCGTTGGTAATCGCGCCGATCCTGATCTTCGGCCGTCGGGTGCGTAGCCTGTCGCGCCTGAGCCAGGACCGGATTGCCGATATCGGCAGCTATGTTTCCGAAACCCTGGGTCAGATCAAAACCGTGCAGGCCTACAACCATCAGGTCCAGGACGAGCAGCGGTTTGCCGCAACAGTGGAGGAGGCCTTCAACACCGCTCGCAAGCGGATCTTCCAGCGGGCCTGGCTGATTACCCTGGTGATCGTGCTGGTGCTTGGCGCGGTCGGGGTGATGCTCTGGGTCGGCGGAATGGATGTCATCGCCGGGCGGATTTCCGCGGGCGAGCTAGCGGCGTTTGTGTTTTACAGCCTGATCGTCGGCAGCGCATTCGGCACGTTGAGCGAAGTGATCGGCGAACTGCAGCGTGCCGCTGGCGCCGCCGAGCGGATAGCCGAGTTGCTGCGCTCGGAAAATATCATCCAGTCACCGACTACTGGCCTGGTGACCTTGCCTGAACGGGTGAAGGGTGACCTGGTGCTGCAAGACGTGCGCTTTTCCTACCCGTCGCGTCCGGAAAGCTATGCGGTCGATGGTTTGAATCTGACGATCAATGCCGGTGAAACCCTCGCGTTGGTCGGGCCCTCTGGTGCCGGCAAGTCGACGGTGTATGACCTGCTGCTACGCTTTTACGACCCGGCCGAAGGACACATCCTGCTCGATGGCGTGCCGCTGACCCAACTCGATCCGTTGGACCTGCGCCGCTGCTTCGCCCTGGTCTCGCAATCCCCGGCGCTGTTCTTTGGCAGCATCGAAGAGAACATCCGTTACGGCAATCCAACGGCCACCCTGGCCCAGGTTCAGGAAGCGGCGAAAATCGCTTACGCCCACGACTTCATCGAACAAATGCCCAACGGCTATCAGACCCACCTTGGCGACGGTGGCCTCGGTTTGTCCGGCGGCCAACGCCAACGCCTGGCCATCGCCCGGGCGCTGCTGGTGGACGCGCCGATCCTGCTGCTGGACGAAGCCACCAGCGCCCTCGACGCCCAGAGCGAACACCTGATCCAGCAAGCCCTGCCGAGCCTGATGAAAAACCGCACCACGCTGGTCATCGCCCACCGGCTGGCCACGGTGAAAAACGCTGACCGGATCGCGGTGATGGACCAAGGGAGACTGGTGGCGGTGGGGACGCATCAGGAGTTGATTGCGAGCAATGCGTTGTATGCGCGGTTGGCGGCGTTGCAGTTCAGTGATGGGAAGACTGAGCACGGTGTTCACACGTAGGAGCTGCCGCAGGCTGCGATCTTTTGATCTTGTTCTAATAAAAATGCCCGCATAAATCGATGCGGGCATTTTTTGTAAGCGGTTTAAAGCAAAATCAAAAGATCGCAGCCTGCGGCAGCTCCTACATAACCGGGATTACCGGTTATTGATCGTCAAAGTAGCGCTCATGCCAATCCACCAGCGGTTGCGGTGAGTTGAGCTTCTGACCGTAGATCACCGAGTACGACAGCACGTTCTGCACGTACTGACGGGTTTCGTCGAACGGGATGCTTTCCACCCAGACGTCGAAGCTCAGGTGGTCCGCACCGCGCAGCCACTGGCGCACGCGACCCGGGCCGGCGTTGTAGGCGGCGGAGGCGAGGACGCGGTTGCCGTTGAACTGGCTATGGACCTGGCTCAGGTACGCGGCGCCGAGCTGGATGTTCTTGTCCGGGTCCAGCACCTGCTGCGGCGATGCCAGGGGAATGCTGAACTTGCGCGCAGTTTCCTTGGCGGTGCCGGGCATCAGTTGCATCAGGCCGGTGGCGCCGACGCCGGAACGGGCGTCGGCCATAAAGGCACTTTCCTGGCGGGTGATCGCGAACACCCAGCTCGAATGCAGGCCGCGCACCTTGGCTTCGCGCACCAGGGTTTCGCGGTGGGCCATCGGGAAGCGGATGTCCAGGTCGTCCCAGTACTGCGCCTGACTGATGGTGCGGATCGCCGGGAAATACCATTTCAGGTCGTAGGCCAGTTTCGCCTGGGCGACCATTTCATCGCGGCTGAAGTGGCGGCTGACGTGGTACCACTCGCGGCGACCATCGACGATCTGTCCGCGGGCGTGGAACTCAAGGGCGCGACGAATGCCTGGCGTGTTGCGCACCTTGTTCATCAGTGCCTGGCTCATCACCAACGGTTTGTTCATCAGCGAATAAGGGGACTGCGAACGATCGGCGGCGAGGAAACCATAGAAATCGCGCTCGCGGGCGAGGTTTTTGTACAGCGTCTGCACTTCCGGGTTCTGCGGCTGCGCCAGTTCCAGGCTGCGGGCCTGCCAGTAGCGCCAGCGGTTAGTGATCGCCAGATCCTGTGGCAAGCGACGGGTCAACTGATAGGCATCGTCCCAGCGGGCAAGACGCAACAGCAGGCGCAAACGCCATTCGGACACGGTGTTGTCGCGCAGTTCCGGGTCGTACTTGGTCATCATCTCCAGCGCGCGAGGGTCGAAACGTTTGGCGAGGGTCAACCCGATTTCACGGGCGATTGCCACTTTTTCATCGCGGGAGAAGTGCATGCTGCTGGCATAGCCGTCGAGCAGGTCCATGGCCTTGTCCGGGTCCTGGCGGGCCAGGCGGCGCAGGCCGAGGCTGACCACATCGGACATCGGCTCGTCGGCCGGGGTGAAGCGCGACGGCTGGTTCAGCAGTTCAGGTTTTTGCGCCACATCCACCAGCAAACGACCGCGCGGGGCAAGGGTGGTCAGGCCGCTGACCAGGCTGTTGGCCAGTGGATAGTTGCGTGCCTGGGCGGCAAGTTTGGTGCGTTCCCAGCGTTTCTGCTCGGTCAGTTGACCTTCGGCGGCCCATTGCCCGAACAGTGCGTCACAGGCGGCGGGTTGGGATTTGCCGGTCAACCAGAGTTTATTCGCGTTGGCGTAACCTTCGACTTTCTGGTTATGACCGATCTGGTATTGCGCGTTCAGGCAGTCCAGTTCGGTGAAATTGAGCTTGGGGTCGTAGTACTTGACGAAGGTCGCCCAGTCGCCGCGCTCGGCCAGCCAGCGCAACCAGCGAAGTTTCATCCAGTTGGCTTGCGGCAGGTCGCCGTGTTCGGCGAGGAATTTCTCGATTTCGGCATTGCTCGCGGTTTTCAGACGTGCGGTCAGTTCGTCATACGCAAGATAAGGCTCCAACGGGTAATCACTAAGAGCCTGGCTGTAACGGAAGTAAGGACCTGTATCACCCTTGGCCAGGGCACGCTTGGCTTCATCGTAGTATTGGCGCTGGGTAGACAGGTCCACTGCCTGTGCTGTTTGGATGGCAGTGGCAGAAAGAAGAAAACAGGATAAAAGACCAAAAAGGCGACTGCGCATGAGACGTCCGAACAGAGAAATCATGACAAGCGTTGACGATGCCAACACTGAATTAACTGTAGCTTAGCCTTTTGCCAGCAGGGGGCGAAAGCTTTGCCGGCCTGTCGGTACAAGATCGCAACATTTGTTATGCAGAGTACTTCGACATTGAAATTGCCGGCCTTCTGAAGCCTCAAGTCAGGTAGAATGCGCGCCCGGTTTTTGGAGAAGCTCATGACCCTGCTCAAATTCAGCGATGTGTCCCTTGCTTTCGGCGCTATGCCGTTGTTGGACAAGGTGTCCTGGCAGATCGCCCGTGGTGAGCGGGTGTGCATCATCGGCCGCAATGGCACTGGCAAGTCCAGCATGATGAAGCTCGTCAAGGGCGACCAGAAGCCCGATGAGGGCTCCGTTTGGCGCGCACCCGGCCTCAAGATTGGCGAATTGCCACAAGAATTGCCGGTGGCCGACGAGCGGACCGTGTTCGACGTGGTGGCCGAAGGCCTGGACGGTGTCGGCGAGCTGCTCGCGCAGTATCACCACCTCAGCCAGAACATCGTCACCGACGCCGACCTGGACAAACTGATGCACGTCCAGCACGACCTCGAAGCCCGTGACGGCTGGCGTTTGCAGCAACTGGTCGACAGCACGTTGAGCCGTCTGCAGTTGCCGGCCGACAAGACCCTCGCCGAATTGTCCGGTGGCTGGCGTCGTCGCGTCCTGCTGGCTCAGGCTCTGGTTTCCGAACCCGATCTGCTGCTGCTCGACGAACCGACCAACCACCTGGACATCGGTGCAATTGCCTGGCTCGAAGAAGCGCTGAAGGATTTCCAGGGCGCCGTGCTGTTCATCACGCACGACCGTTCATTCCTGCAAAACCTCGCGACCCGCATTCTCGAACTGGATCGCGGTGGCCTGATCGACTGGAACGGCGACTACGCCAGCTTCCTCGTTCACAAAGAGGCCTCGTTGGCCGCTGAAGACACCGCCAACGCGCTGTTCGACAAAAAACTGGCCCAGGAAGAAGTCTGGATCCGCCAGGGCATCAAGGCTCGCCGCACCCGTAACGAAGGCCGCGTCCGCGCCCTCAAAGCCCTGCGCAACGAGCGTAGCGAGCGTCGTGAGCGCACCGGCAAGGCCAACATCCAGCTGGATACGGCTGACAAGTCCGGCAAGCAGGTGATGGTCCTCGAGAACGTGAGCTTCGCTCACCCGGGCGGCCCGTTCCTGATCAAGGACTTCTCGATGGTCCTGCAGCGCGGCGACCGCATCGGTCTGCTGGGCGCCAACGGTACCGGCAAAACCACACTGCTGAAGCTGATGCTCAGCGGTCTGCAGCCAACCAGCGGCACAGTGGAAGAGGGGACGCGCATCGACGTGGCCTACTTCGACCAGTTGCGCCATCAGCTGGACCTGGAAAAGACCGTAATTGACAACGTTGCGGAAGGTCGCGACTTCATCGATATCGATGGTCAGAGCCGCCACGTGCTGAGCTATCTCGGCGATTTCCTGTTCAGCCCGCAGCGTGCCCGCACGCCGGTGAAGGCGCTGTCAGGTGGTGAGCGTGCGCGTCTTTTGCTGGCGAAACTGTTCAGCAAACCGGCGAACCTGCTGGTCCTCGACGAACCGACCAACGACCTCGACGTCGAAACCCTCGAGTTGCTGGAAGAGGTCTTGCTGACCTTCAACGGCACCGTGCTGATGGTCAGCCACGACCGGGCATTCCTCGACAACGTGGTCACCAGCACCCTGGTCTTCGAAGGTGAAGGCAAGGTTCGCGAATACGTCGGTGGTTATCAGGACTGGCTGCGTCAGGGCGGCTCGCCGCGCCTGCTGGGCGTGACCGAAAGCAAGTCCGGCAAAGCCGACCTGACCTCTGCTGTCGTGACGGCGGAAGCTGCGCCAGTCGCTGCTGTCGTCGAAGCGCCGGTGGCGAAGAAGAAGCTCAGCTACAAGTTGCAGCGCGAGCTGGAAATGTTGCCGGGCCAGATCGAAGCCATGGAACAGCAGATCGTTACCGTTGAGGCGCAAATGGCCGATGCCGGTTTCTATCAGCGCCCTGCTGCCGAGACTGCCGCAGTGATCGCTCAGTTGGAGCAATTGCAGGCTGAGCTCGAAGTCATGGTCGAGCGTTGGGCCGAGCTGGATGCCTGATTGATCCTGCTATAAAAAAGCCCGGCGTTCAGTGATGAGCGCCGGGCTTTTCGTATGGAATGCGATTTTTGAGGCTGGACGGCTCAATGTGGGAGCGAGCTTGCTCGCGATGGCGGACTGACAGTCGACAATGATGTTGAATGTTAGATCGCTATCGCGAGCAAGCTCGCTCCCACAGGGTTGCGAGTATTAGCTTTTGATCAGGCGCACCGCGAGCACATCACAGGGGGCACCATGCAGCACGTCATTGGCGGTTGAACCCAGCAGCAATGCCAGGCCGTGTCGGCCATGGCTGCCCACCACGATCAGGTCGCAGGTTTGCTCCTTGGCCAGGTGATGGATCTCCTGGCGTGGCTGGCCGTAGGTCAGGTGGCTGTATTCCTTGGAGAGTTCCGGATACTTCACGATCAGTCGGTCCAGTCGTTCCTTGGCCTGATCGAACTGCTGTTGTTGCAGTTGTGACAGGTCCATGGGCACGTCGCCGCCAAAGGCCATGGCCATTGGCTCGACAATGTGCACCAGGGACAATTTCGCCCCGTTGCTCACCGACAGTTCGCGAGCGCGGTGGATTACAGGATCGCACTCTTCGGTTAGATCTACAGCGACCAGAATGTGGTTGTAGGGCATGAGGTGCTCCTCCTGAGGGTTGCAATATTGGTAAGTATGGCTGGTTTCAAGCGCATTGTTTTCAAAGTGACCCAATGCGCTCATCAAGAATCGGGAGTACAGATATGACGGTCTGGATAGTGGTGTCAATCCTGTTGGTGGTACTGAGTCCGCTGGCATGGTTGCGGCCGTCGCGTCACCAGAGCGGCCGCATGGCCCTGCGCATGGAAGCGCGACGCATCGGATTGGCGATGCAGCTGGCGCCTCAGGACTGGCCGCACTGGCTGAGCAAGGAGCCGCCGAGCCCTTGCGCCCAATACCATCGACCGCGGCGTGGCAATCGGCCGGCGTGCTGGAGTTACTGGCAAAAAGCGCCGGGTGTGTGGGTCAATCAGTGGCAGGAGGTTTGCGAGGAACCGGCGTTGCTGATTCATTTCGAAAAGTTGCCAGACAACGTTTACAAGGTCGAGGCAGACAAGCAGATGATCACGTTGTATTGGGGCGAGAAGGGTGAGGCCGAGGTATTGCAACAAATTGATGCCACGCTCAAAGCACTCGCCTGAATCCGGTCCCTTGTAGCAGCTGACGAACCCGCGAGGCTGCGTTCGGCGACGAAGTCGTCGCGAACCGTAAGCTCGCGATCAGCCTGATGCTCCGCGGCGTCTGAATCGCGACTGCTACGCAGCCGAACGTCCGAACGCGGCCCGAACCTTCGGCAGCTGCAACAAGGGCCCGTACAATATCGCGGGCAATAAAAAGCCCGACATCATCATCGGGCTGGAGTTGGCCAGGCAGGCCGGTAATTCGGTGTGGCGCTGATATTACGCTGGGCATTCGCCAAAAGCGTTCATGTTTTTTCCTCAAGGTCCCGCCAGCGTAGCTTGTTAAACAAAGGCTGCAGCGAATTAGGGCGACTTTTCTAACTATTGATCCTATGAATGGCCTCACATGCATCCGCGTGTTGCAGGGCTTCGTGTTACGGAAATGACCGGAAAGTCGCGTTTCAACCCGTATTTTGGGCGATTGACAATTGTCGGAAATTCCGTGAAGGTGACGTACCCAAATCAAACGGGCGTATGAATTGAGCGTTTGTATTACAGACCGCTCCTACAGAATCCCGACTATCGCGTTGGCGGGTGTGCCGGGTGGATGGGCGTAGCATTGACGTTAAACGTCCGTGCCAAGCCATTCGCCTGCGTCCGACGTGTACTGTTCAGCTTCCATATCGTGGAGATCAGTTGATGATTTACGAAGGTAAAGCCATCACGGTTAAGGCTCTTGAAAGTGGCATCGTCGAATTGAAATTCGACCTCAAGGGTGAGTCCGTCAACAAGTTCAACCGTCTAACCCTGAACGAACTGCGTCAGGCCGTAGACACCATCAAGGCAGATGCTTCGATCAAGGGTGTGATCGTCAGCAGTGGCAAGGACGTGTTCATCGTCGGCGCCGACATCACCGAATTTGTCGAGAACTTCAAGCTGCCTGATGCAGAGCTTGTTGCTGGCAACCTGGAAGCCAACAAGATTTTCAGCGATTTCGAAGACCTCAACGTCCCGACTGTCGCCGCGATCAACGGCATCGCCCTGGGTGGCGGTCTGGAAATGTGCCTGGCGGCGGACTACCGCGTCATGTCCACCAAGGCCAAGATCGGTCTGCCGGAAGTCAAACTGGGCATCTACCCGGGCTTCGGCGGTACCGTGCGCCTGCCGCGCATCATCGGTGCCGACAACGCCATCGAATGGATTGCCGCCGGCAAGGAAAACCGTCCTGACGACGCGCTGAAAGTCGGCGCAGTCGACGCAGTGGTTGCCCCTGAGAAACTGCAGGAAGCGGCCCTGGAGCTGATCAAGCGCGCCATCTCCGGCGAATTCGACTACAAGGCCAAGCGTCAGCCGAAGCTCGAAAAGCTCAAGCTCAACGCCATCGAACAAATGATGTCGTTCGAAACCGCCAAGGGTTTCGTGGCCGGTCAGGCCGGCCCGAACTACCCGGCACCGGTCGAAGCGATCAAGACCATCCAGAAAGCCGCGAACTTCGGTCGCGACAAGGCACTGGAAGTCGAAGCCAACGGTTTCGTCAAACTGGCCAAGACCTCTGCCGCGCAGAGCTTGATCGGTCTGTTCCTGAACGATCAGGAGCTGAAGAAAAAGGCCAAGGCCTACGACGAAATCGCCAAAGACGTGAAGCAGGCTGCCGTTTTGGGCGCCGGCATCATGGGGGGCGGTATCGCTTATCAGTCGGCTTCCAAAGGGACGCCGATCCTGATGAAGGACATCAACGAGCACGGCATCGAGCAAGGTCTGGCTGAAGCTGCCAAATTGCTGGTGGGCCGCGTTGATAAAGGTCGCATGACCCCGGCGAAAATGGCCGAAGTGCTCAACGGCATTCGCCCGACCTTGTCCTACGGGGATTTCGGTCACGTCGACCTGGTGGTTGAAGCGGTCGTCGAGAACCCTAAGGTCAAGCAAGCCGTTCTGGCTGAAGTCGAAGGTAAGGTCAAAGAGGACACCATCCTCGCGTCCAACACCTCGACCATTTCCATCACCTTGCTGGCCAAAGCCCTCAAGCGTCCGGAAAACTTCGTCGGCATGCACTTCTTCAACCCGGTGCACATGATGCCGCTGGTAGAAGTGATCCGCGGCGAGAAGTCCAGCGAAGTGGCTGTTGCCACTACCGTTGCCTACGCCAAGAAAATGGGCAAGAACCCGATTGTCGTCAACGACTGCCCGGGCTTCCTGGTCAATCGCGTGTTGTTCCCGTACTTCGGCGGTTTCGCCAAACTGGTCAGCGCTGGTGTGGACTTCGTCCGTATCGACAAGATCATGGAAAAATTCGGCTGGCCAATGGGCCCGGCGTACCTGATGGACGTGGTCGGCATCGACACCGGCCACCACGGTCGCGACGTAATGGCTGAAGGCTTCCCGGACCGCATGAAAGACGACCGTCGTTCGGCCATCGACGTGCTGTACGAAGCCAAGCGCCTGGGTCAGAAGAACGGCAAGGGCTTCTACGCCTACGAGACCGACAAGCGCGGCAAGCAGAAGAAAGTCGCCGATCCGTCGGTACTGGAAGTGCTCAAGCCGATCGTCTTCGAACAGCGTGAAGTCACTGACGAAGACATCATCAACTGGATGATGATCCCGCTGTGCCTGGAAACCGTGCGCTGCCTGGAAGACCGCATTGTCGAAACCGCTGCCGAAGCCGACATGGGTCTGGTCTACGGTATTGGTTTCCCTCCATTCCGTGGCGGTGCGCTGCGCTACATCGATTCGCTCGGTGTTGCAGAGTTCGTTGCCCTGGCTGACCAGTACGCTGATTTGGGCGCGCTGTACCACCCGACCGCAAAACTGCGTGAAATGGCCAAAACCGGCCAGCGGTTCTTCGGTTAAGCGCCCCCAACTAGAGTGAGAGTGAATATATGAGCTTGAATCCTAGAGACGTCGTGATTGTCGACTTCGGTCGCACTCCGATGGGCCGCTCCAAGGGCGGCATGCACCGCAACACCCGCGCCGAAGACATGTCGGCGCACCTGATCAGTAAACTGCTGGAACGCAACGTCAAGGTTGATCCGAGCGAAGTCGAAGACGTGATCTGGGGCTGTGTGAACCAGACCCTGGAGCAGGGCTGGAACATCGCCCGCATGGCATCCCTGATGACTCAGATCCCGCACACTGCTGCCGGCCAGACCGTCAGCCGTCTGTGTGGTTCGTCGATGAGTGCTCTGCACACTGCTGCGCAAGCGATCATGACCGGCAACGGTGACGTGTTCGTGGTTGGCGGCGTCGAGCATATGGGTCACGTGAGCATGATGCACGGTGTCGATCCGAACCCGCACATGTCGCTGTACGCGGCGAAAGCCTCGGGCATGATGGGTTTGACCGCTGAAATGCTGGGCAAAATGCACGGCATCACTCGCGAACAACAGGACGCTTTCGGCGTGCGCTCCCACCAGCTCGCTCACAAGGCGACATTGGAAGGCAAGTTCAAAGACGAAATCATCCCGATGCAGGGCTACGACGAGAACGGTTTCCTGAAACTGTTCGACTATGACGAAACCATTCGTCCGGAAACTACCCTGGAAAGCCTGGCGGCTCTGAAGCCAGCGTTTAACCCCAAGGGCGGCACCGTGACAGCCGGTACTTCGTCGCAAATCACCGATGGTGCTTCGTGCATGATCGTGATGTCGGCGCAGCGTGCACAGGACCTGGGCATTCAGCCTATGGCGGTGATTCGTTCGATGGCGGTGGCAGGTGTAGACCCGGCAATCATGGGCTATGGTCCAGTACCGGCCACACAAAAAGCACTGAAGCGCGCGGGTCTTGGCATTAACGATATCGACTTCTTCGAGCTCAACGAAGCTTTCGCCGCACAGGCCCTGCCAGTGCTGAAAGATTTGAAAGTGCTCGACAAGATGAACGAGAAGGTTAACCTGCACGGCGGCGCGATCGCCCTGGGTCACCCATTTGGTTGCTCCGGTGCGCGTATCTCCGGCACTCTGCTGAACGTGATGAAGCAAAATGGCGGCACCTTCGGGGTAGCCACCATGTGCATTGGTCTCGGCCAAGGCATCTCCACCGTCTTCGAACGCGTTTAAGCGTTCCGTTGACGGAAGCCGGGGCCAAGTGCCCCGGTTTTTGTTTTTCTGAATTTATTTTTGTTTTTATTTTGAAAAGATTTGAGCGAGGGCCAAACCATGCCGATACAACCTGGGCTCTACCAACATTACAAAGGTCCGCAGTACCGCGTTTTCAGTGTTGCGCGGCATTCGGAAACCGAAGAAGAAGTGGTCTTCTACCAAGCCCTGTATGGCGATTACGGCTTTTGGGTGCGTCCCTTGAGCATGTTCCTGGAGTCGGTCGAGGTTGACGGCGAACAGGTCCAGCGCTTTGCTTTGGTGCAAGCCGAACCGAGCCTTTTTTCCAAGCCATAAGCTGAGTGCGCGCAATACCCTGCGCTTGACCTCACCTTGTAGCCACTATATATAGCGGTGCCGCGTCAGGCGCCAACCGCCTTTCACTTCTAGAATTCAGGAATTTTCTGATCCATGGGCAAATCGCTGGTCATTGTGGAATCCCCGGCTAAGGCCAAGACCATCAACAAGTATCTGGGTAACCAATACGTGGTGAAGTCGAGTATCGGCCATATCCGAGACCTGCCCACCAGCGGTTCGGCTAGCGCCAGCAAAGAGCCAGCCGCCAAGCGCGGCAAGGCCGCTGCGGGTGAAGGTCCGGTGCTCACGCCAAAAGAGAAGGCGCGCAAGCAGCTGGTCTCGCGCATGGGTGTCGATCCCGATCATGGCTGGAAAGCCAAGTACGAGATCCTCCCCGGCAAGGAAAAGGTCATCGAAGAGCTGCGCCGGCTCGCCAAAGATGCTGACACCATCTATCTCGCAACCGACTTGGATCGCGAGGGGGAAGCCATTGCCTGGCACCTGCGCGAAGCCATCGGTGGTGATGACAGCCGCTACAAGCGCGTGGTGTTCAACGAAATCACCAAGAAAGCGATCCAGGAAGCCTTCTCCAAACCGGGCGAGCTGGACATCGACCGTGTAAACGCCCAACAGGCGCGTCGTTTCCTCGACCGCGTGGTGGGTTACATGGTTTCGCCACTGCTGTGGGCCAAGGTCGCCCGTGGCCTGTCCGCCGGTCGCGTGCAATCGGTTGCGGTGAAGCTGGTCGTCGAGCGTGAGCGTGAAATCCGCGCGTTCAACCCGGAAGAGTACTGGGAAGTTCACGCCGACCTCGGCACCGCCAAGGGCGCAACCGTGCGCTTTGACGTGGCTCGCGAGAAAGGCGAAGCCTTCAAGCCGCTCAACGAAGCCCAGGCCATGGCCGCGCTGGAGAAGCTCAAGGCTTCCAGCTACAGCATCGTCAAGCGCGAAGACAAGCCGACCAGCAGCAAGCCGTCGGCCCCGTTCATCACGTCCACTCTGCAACAGGCTGCGAGCAACCGCCTGGGCTTCGGCGTGAAGAAAACCATGATGATGGCCCAGCGTCTGTACGAAGCCGGCTACATCACTTACATGCGTACCGATTCCACCAATCTCTCGGTCGATGCCGTGACGATGGCGCGTACTTATATTGAAGGCGAGTTCGGCAAGAACTACCTGCCGGAAACCCCAAATGTCTACAGCAGCAAGGAAGGCGCACAAGAGGCTCACGAAGCGATTCGTCCCTCCGATGCCAATACCGAGCCAAGCAAACTGTCGGGCATGGAGCGCGATGCAGAGCGGCTCTACGAGCTGATCTGGCGCCAGTTCCTCGCTTGCCAGATGCTGCCGGCCCAATACCTGTCGACCACTGTCACCGTCGGTGCCGGTGACTTCGAGTTGCGCGCCAAAGGCCGCATCCTGAAGTTCGACGGTTACACCCGCGTCATGCCGCAAATTGCCAAGCCTGGCGATGACGACGTGTTGCCGGACATGGCTCAGGGCGACGCGATGAAGCTGATCAAGCTTGATCCGACCCAGCACTTCACCAAGCCGCCGGCGCGTTACTCGGAAGCGAGCCTGGTTAAAGAAATGGAAAAGCGCGGCATCGGTCGTCCTTCGACCTACGCGGCGATCATTTCGACCATCCAGGATCGTGGCTACGTAGCGCTGCATAACCGTCGTTTCTACTCGGAAAAGATGGGCGACATCGTTACCGAGCGTCTGGCCGAGAGCTTCTCCAATCTCATGGACTACGGCTTCACCGCCGGCATGGAAGAGAACCTCGATGACGTGGCTCAGGGTGAGCGCGACTGGAAGAACGTGCTCGACGAGTTCTACGGTGACTTCAAGAAGAAACTCGAAGTAGCCGAAAGCGCCGAAGGTGGCATGCGCGCCAACCAGCCGGTGATGACTGACATTCCGTGCGTGTTGTGCGGTCGTCCGATGCAGATTCGTACCGCATCGACTGGCGTATTCCTCGGTTGCTCGGGCTACAGCCTGCCGCCGAAAGAACGCTGCAAGGCCACCGTCAACCTGGTGCCGGGCGACGAAATCGCGGCGGACGACGAGGGTGAATCGGAATCGCTGGTGCTGCGTGGCAAGCACCGCTGCCCGATTTGCAGCACGGCGATGGACGCTTACCTGCTGGATGAGAAGCGCAAGCTGCACATCTGCGGTAACAACCCGGATTGCTCTGGCTACGAAATCGAGGAAGGCACTTATCGCATCAAAGGCTACGAAGGTCCGAGCCTGGAATGCGACAAGTGCGGCAGCGAGATGCAACTCAAGACCGGCCGTTTCGGCAAGTTCTTCGGTTGCACCAATGCGACGTGCAAGAACACCCGAAAACTGTTGAAAAGCGGTGACGCGGCGCCGCCGAAGATGGATCCGGTGAAGATGCCTGAGCTGAAATGCGAAAAGGTCAACGATACCTACATCCTGCGCGACGGTGCTTCCGGCCTGTTCCTGGCGGCCAGCCAATTCCCGAAAAACCGCGAGACGCGTGCTCCGCTGGTCATGGAAATTGTGCCGCACAAGGATGAGATCGATCCGAAGTACCACTTCCTCTGCGAAGCGCCGAAGAAAGATCCGGACGGCCTGCCTGCTGTGATCCGTTACAGCCGTAAAACCAAAGAACAGTACGTACAGACTGAAGTCGACGGTAAGCCGACTGGCTGGAAGGCGTACTACGACGGCGGCAAGTGGACAGTTGAAGACAAGCGCCCGGCGAAGACTGCCAAGGCTTAAAAGGCGCTGTACACAAAAGGCCGCATGACAACTCTCGGGTTTTCATGCGGCCTTTTTGTTTTGTGCTTGCGGTGAACTCGGGTGATCCACGACACTGTCTGACCTGCGTGAAGCAATTATTTCGTTGTGGAGGCTGCCGTCATGGCCCACGAACTCTATACCCGTACCAACCAGAAGATTTACTTCGCCGGCCTGTCGCTGGAAGCGCTCGCCAGAGCCGAAGAGGGGCGGGCGATGAACTCCCTGGCGCTGATCCAGGCCGGACGCGAGTCGGCCCTGTTTCACCTGTATGGTGCGTTGCTGGGGCTGTGCCATGAAATCGCCGGTTTCTATCGCTTGCCTCAGGCCAATGCGCCTCGGGCCGAGTTGCTGCTGACTCGCGAAGTGCTTGAAGCCATCGCGATTCCGGAAATGGCCGAGATGGTCGAGTTGGCCAGTAATTCGGAAACCTGGCTGGCCAAACTGCTGGCAGCCCATGCTGCACTGTTTCAGCCGCCACGGGCGCCGCACAAGCCTAAGGGTGACGTGACGCAGCCGCTGATCCTGGCCGTTAACCTGGATGAAGAAGAGGCTCCTCAAGAGCTGAGCCGGGAAGAGCTGGAGAGCTGGCGTCAGAACCTCAAGGGGCTGGCGATTCGGTTTCGCGAAGGCCTGAACGAGTGCTGAAGGATTGAGCTGAACAATGGATGGCCCGGTGGGTTGTCCGTTCAGGGATGAGAACTGTCGAACCTTTCTCTTTGTAAAGGCATCTGGTCAAGATCCCGAGCGAAGCCTGACCGATGCCTATATAATCCCCGCCTTTCGTGGAGAACAGACCTTTATGCCAACGTCCTTTCTAGAAATTGTCGAGTTACCAGACGGCCGTATTGAGCTGCGCAGGGCTGAGGACGAGGGTTCTCTGGTTACTTTGGATTTCTCCAAGGATGCCAAAGCGTTCCTGCAGGGCCAGCACGTGGAAGTCGCCAAGGCGATGTTGAGCGTCGGCGTTCAGATGGCCGGACGCTTGGTTGAAGGCGATTTCAATACGGACGAGGGGGCTCGGGTTCTTCATTGATCCCGCCCGTCGGTTTTTTGCCGATATCGCTCCAGGTTGGCTTCTCTATCCTTGGAGGGGCCCCGCGCTGTTCAACGCGCGCTTTGTTTGTCAGTTAACCCAATCGAATATTCAGGCTTTGTGCGTCCCCTATCCGGGCGGCGCTGATCAACTGTTGTCGTGAAGTTGTGCTCAATGGGTTGAGCCAGCTGACCACCGTGTGGCTACGGCCCAGGCGCAAGGCCTCGCAGGTCAACTGCTGAGCGCTCTGAGCGCCGCGCGGTTGCAGCAGCAGGATGCGTTCGCGGTTAAGGCCGGCGTCCCGCAACCAGGCCTGGGTCAGGCTGGCGGGCGGAGCAATCAGCGTCAGCCAGCGCGCGTCCTGGTCCTGACTCAGTTCCCTGAGTATCGGCGCAAGAAGGTTCAGGCAGTTTCCGGCTGCACCACGCAGCGACAGCTCACTGAAGACTTCGGGCTCGGCGCTCCAGGGGGACTCGACCACGTCTTTCAGGATCGGCGCCAATGGCTGCACCATGAAAGCCTCGAACAACGGCAGTTGGGCTTGCTGTGATGTGTGTGGGAACTGCATAAAGCCTCCTTTAGCGGCGAATGACGCCGACACTCAAGCCTTCGATCACCAGTTCCTGATCTTTCAGGTTCACTTCGATAGGGGCGAATTCAGGGTTCTCGGCAATCAACCAGACTTTGCTGCCATCTCGCTTGAAGCGCTTGACGGTCACTTCGTCGCCGATCCGCGCCACTACAATCTGGCCGTTGCGGGCTTCGCGGGTGGTATGCACTGCCAACAGGTCGCCATCGAAAATGCCCACGTCTTTCATGCTCATGCCATGAACCCGCAGTAGATAGTCGGCGCGAGGATGGAAGAATGACGGGTTGATGTTGCAGGACTCTTCGATGTGCTGTTGGGCGAGGATCGGAGCACCGGCAGCCACTCGGCCAATGATCGGCAGGGTGGATTCGTCGGCCTTGGCTTCGAAGCCGGGAATGCGGATGCCACGGGAAGCGCCAGGCGTCATCTCGATCGCACCCTTTCGGGCCAGCGCCTTAAGGTGTTCTTCCGCCGCATTGGGCGACTTGAAACCCAGTTCCTGAGCGATTTCCGCGCGGGTGGGTGGGTAGCCGTTGTCTTCGAGGCAGCGTTTGATGAAGGCCAGAATCTCTGCTTGGCGTGGCGTCAGCTTTAGCATATTGATCGCTCTGTCTTTTTATACAGTGACTGGGATTATATACAGTGAAACTGTCTTGGCAATGCCCCTTTTTTTGCCGGCCGCCAGACGGTCGATAAGCCTGCTGATTCACGCTTGCGAGTTGTATGGTTAAATAGCTGACTGACCATTCCCAAAACGAACCGTCAGGCTTGACAAGGCCTGGGCTGAAACGTATGTTTCAAACAAGTGTTTGTCAGGCGGAGTAGCCATGGCCCAGTCGGAAACCGTTGAACGCATTCTTGATGCTGCCGAGCAATTGTTCGCGGAAAAAGGTTTTGCTGAAACCTCATTGCGTCTGATCACCAGCAAGGCCGGTGTCAATCTGGCGGCGGTGAACTATCACTTCGGTTCGAAGAAGGCGCTGATCCAGGCGGTTTTCTCGCGCTTTCTCGGGCCGTTCTGCTTAAGCCTTGATAAAGAGCTGGAGCGGCGTCAAGCCAAGCCGGAGAACAAGCCGACGCTTGAAGAGTTGCTGGAAATCCTCGTCGAACAAGCCTTGGTGGTGCAACCACGCAGCGGCAACGATCTGTCGATTTTCATGCGGTTGCTGGGTCTGGCTTTCAGTCAGAGCCAAGGGCACTTGCGGCGTTATCTGGAAGACATGTACGGCAAGGTATTCCGCCGCTACATGATGTTGGTCAACGAAGCTGCACCGCGTATTCCGCCGATTGAGCTGTTCTGGCGCGTGCACTTCATGCTCGGCGCCGCCGCGTTCAGCATGTCCGGTATCAAGGCCCTGCGTGCCATTGCTGAGACCGACTTTGGCGTCAACACCTCCATTGAGCAAGTCATGCGTCTGATGGTGCCGTTCCTGGCAGCGGGCATGCGCGCCGAAACCGGTGTGACCGACGCAGCCATGGCCACCGCGCAGTTGCGTCCGCGCAGCAAATCAACCCCGGTTGCCGCCAAGGTTTAACCGCGCACGGGTGGGCGCGGCAGCTGACATCCGCTAAGCTAGCCGCCCATGCCGACTCTCGTTCTGAACCCGCTCCCCATTTGTATCGCCGACCTGCCGGGCATTGCCCATGGCGGCGATTTCGTGCGAGTCGTGTTTATCGTTATCAAGGAATCTCTATGACTGCTGGCCTGCAAGGCTCGTTGATGGTGGACGTCACCGGTACCTGGCTGACGGCTGAAGATCGCCAATTGTTGCGCCAACCCGAAGTGGGTGGCCTGATCATTTTCGCCCGCAACATCGAACACCCCCGCCAGGTGCGCGAGTTGAGCGCCTCAATCCGCGCCATTCGCCCCGATCTGCTGTTGGCAGTCGACCAGGAAGGCGGCCGGGTTCAGCGTTTGCGTCAGGGCTTTGTACGACTGCCGGCCATGCGCGCCATCGCTGACAACCCGAATGCCGAGTACCTGGCCGAGCAGTGCGGCTGGATCATGGCGACTGAAGTGCTGGCCGTCGGCCTCGACCTGAGTTTCGCTCCGGTGCTGGACCTCGACTTCCAGCGCAGTGCCGTGGTCGGCACCCGTTCATTTGAAGGTGATCCCGAGCGTGCAGCGTTGCTGGCGGGAGCCTTCATTCGCGGCATGAACAGCGCCGGCATGGCTGCCACTGGCAAGCACTTTCCCGGTCATGGCTGGGCCGAGGCCGATTCCCACGTTGCGATCCCTGTTGATGAGCGCAGTCTCGACGAAATCCGCGCCAATGACCTGGTGCCGTTCTCCCGACTGAGCAAGCAATTGGCTGCGGTCATGCCGGCCCACGTTATCTATCCACAAGTCGATGCCCAGCCTGCCGGCTTCTCCCGCCGCTGGTTGCAGGACATCCTGCGTGGCGAACTGCAATTCGACGGCGTGATCTTCAGCGATGACCTGTCCATGGCCGGCGCCCATGTAGTCGGCGATGCTGCCAGCCGTATTGAGGCGGCGCTGACTGCCGGTTGCGACATGGGCTTGGTGTGTAACGATCGCGCGGCCGCTGAGTTGGCCCTGAGCGCCGCCCAGCGTCTGAAGGTCAAGCCGTCCGAGCGCATTGCGCGGATGCGTGGCCAGTCGTACGCCAGCACTGAATACCGTCAAGACCCGCGCTGGCTGACAGCCGTGGGCGCGCTCAAAGATGCTCAACTGATTGATTGAGGACTTTTCGTTATGACGGTTTACGCGATTATCGGCGGCACCGGCCTGACTCAACTCGAAGGCCTGAGCATTCGTCAGTCACTGGCGGTGGACACGCCGTACGGCGCGCCTTCGGCTGAAGTGCAGATCGGCGAGTACGCCGGCAAGGAAGTGCTGTTTCTTGCGCGCCACGGTCATCCTCACCGTTTCCCGCCGCATCAGGTGAACTACCGCGCCAACCTCTGGGCGCTGAAACAGGCTGGCGCCGAAGCGATTCTCGCGGTCAACGCCGTGGGTGGGATTCATGCCGTGATGGACGCCGGATATTTCTGTGTCCCGGATCAATTGATCGACTACACCAGTGGTCGCGAACACACCTATTTCGCCGATAATCTCGAACAAGTTACCCACATCGATTTCAGCTATCCCTACAGCGAAGCCCTGCGTCAGCAGCTAATCGCGGCATTGGCGGCTGAAGGCGTTGGTTTTGCCAGTCAAGGTGTGTACGCCTGCACCCAGGGGCCACGGCTGGAAACTGTCGCTGAAATCGCGAGACTGGAGCGCGACGGATGCGACATCGTCGGCATGACCGGAATGCCGGAAGCGGCATTGGCTCGTGAGCTGGAACTGGATTACGCCTGTCTGGCGCTGGTAGTAAACCCGGCAGCGGGCAAGTCGACGGCAGTGATTACGATGGCCGAGATCGAGCAAGCGTTACATGACGGGATGGGCAAGGTGAAGTCGACGTTGGCTCGGGTGCTTAAAGGCTGAGTCTTGATTCCGGCAAACTACAGTCACTTTCAGAAGCGTAGATTTATGCTGGCAATTATTGAACAACTTCATGAGCTGCCGTGGGCGGAAAAGTTCAGTCATCGCGCTCTGGATAAGGCTCGCAGATACGCTGTAGAAAACCGGGTACAAATCCGCGAAATCGAGGACGCTCTCGTTCTTGCAATCTGCAAAGGTTCCCAAGGAAATATCTACGAACAAGCCATTGAACTCATTGAAGACGCTAATGGTGATTTTGAGCTGGTTTGCTCTTGTTCGTGTCCAGTGGTGTTCAATTGCAAACACTGCGCAACCGTGCTTTTTAACCTGCAAGAACTCCCCGTGGACTCGTTCAAAAGCACTGCCTCAGTCCAAATGAATCGCGAGTTGGAGCGCTGGCTCAATGATATTCCTCTCGACGCTCCGGAGCGCGAAGGAGCTGCGCAGGGCACCGGCACGTGCTGGGTCTACAAACTCAAAGCAACGTCCACTGCAGGCAAGTGGTTGCTGGAAATTTACAAGGCTCGTCAGCTCAAGGATGGCCGCCTGCAGGACATCAAATCGGTGTACTCGCCGTCAGACGCACTGATGCGAGAGCCTGGCTATCTGTTGGAACTTGATCTGCGAATCGCAAGATTGCTGGTCGCCGTCCACTCCCAACATTCGTTTTACAGCGGCTATCCTCTTCAAGGCAGCACTGGTGCCGAAGTTCTTCAATTGGCATTGAAAACCTCACGCCTGTATCTCGACCTCGAACAACTGCAACCGCTGGTACCTGGAAAAAGCAGGTCTGCGCAGTTTGCCTGGACCGAGCAAGCCAGCGGCAGCTTCCGTCCTCAATGGCGTAGTGAGGAAGCGCCTGAAGAAACGTTTCTTGCGCTGGAGCCTTTGTACTACCTGGATCGCGAACGGATGGAAGTAGGGCCGCTGCTAAGCGAGCTGGACGAAAAACTGGCCTGCCATTTGTCGTTGGTCCCTGACATTCCCGCACGTCAGGCGATGCAGTTCAGCCATCGGATGAGTGCTGCAACTCGAGTCGTGCCTCCACCGCATGCATTGACCGAGCGGATCGTCGATGACGTCGAACCCCAAGCCTTCCTGACGCTTGCAAGCACCAACCGTTACAGGAGCTGGAAGTACGAACCCGAGCATCGTGCGGCATTGGCGTTTACCTACAACGGCCATATGGCGGCGGACAAAAAATCCTCAGAAATACTGATGCTGTCCGGCACCGAAACCCAGCGCATTCAACGCAAACCAGTGGCTGAAAAAGCCTTGCGCCAAGCCTTGCTGAAACATGGCTTCAAAAAGGCCACCCGTAAAAGTGATGCATTACCCGATAGTGCAGGCGAAATGTTCGATTTGCCGGACGACTCGGCTTGGCTGGCTTTTGTGCAATCCGGGGTCCCGGCGCTCAAAGAGGCAAATTGGCAGATCCGTATCAACGAGGGCTTTCATTTCAATTTGCAGCCCATAGATGAATGGTATGCCGATGTCGAGGAGCCTCCGGGGCGCGAGTGGTTCGATCTGCAGTTGGGTATCGTGGTCAATGGCGAGCGCCACAGTTTGTTACCCATCCTGCTGCAATTGTTGCGTAGACAGCCGCAACTGTTGAACCCGGCAGAGCTGGCCATGCGTGACGACGACGATCACGTGCTGATCGATCTCAATAGTGGGCAATTGGGTGCCAAGCCAGGCATAAAAATTGCGCTGTCCCTGAGGCGGATCAAGCCATTAATGGCAACGCTCGGCGAGTTGTATTTGGGGGTGAGCAACAGTGCCTCGTTACGCTTGAGCGCCCCGGATGCAGCGCGATTGAGTGAGTTGGAGGGGTTGCCGCTGGTGTGGCAGGGCGGAGAGCGTTTGCGCAGTTTCGCCAAACGCCTGCGTGAGTCGACTCATAGGCGCGTTGCTGTTCCGGAAGGTCTCAATGCCACATTGCGGCCTTATCAGCATGAAGGTCTGAACTGGATGCAGACCCTTCGTGAGCTTGAGGTCGGCGGTATCCTTGGCGACGACATGGGTCTGGGCAAGACCCTGCAAACACTGGCTCATTTGTTAGTGGAGAAGCAGGCCGGCCGACTCGATCTTCCGGCTCTCGCGGTGATGCCGACCAGCCTCATTCCTAATTGGCTCGACGAAGCTGCACGCTTCACCCCGCAGCTGAAAGTCTTGGCGCTGCATGGCGCCACTCGGCAAAAGGACTTCGTCAACCTTGCCGAATACGATTTGGTGCTGACCACGTATGCGTTGTTGCCGCGTGATCTTGCGGTTTTGCAGCCGCAGGTCTGGAGCGTTCTGATTCTCGATGAAGCGCAGAACATCAAAAATCCGCTCAGCAAAGCCGCTCAGGCTGCCCGTGATCTGGAGGCTCGGCAGCGTTTGTGCCTGTCCGGCACGCCGTTGGAAAATCACCTCGGCGAGCTATGGTCACTGTTTCACTTCCTGTTACCCGGCTGGCTTGGCGACAGTAAAACCTTCAATCGCGACTACCGCACCCCGATCGAAAAACACGGCAATAGCGAACGGATGCAGCACCTGACAGCCCGGATAAAACCCTTTCTGCTACGCCGCAAGAAAGAACAGGTCGCCACCGAGTTGCCGTTAAAAACCGAGATCGTGCATTGGATCGAACTCAGCGATGGGCAGCAGGATGTTTATGAAACCGTGCGCGTGGCGATGGACAAGAAGGTGCGTGACGAAATTGCCCGCAGCGGCGTTGCGCGTAGCCAGATCATCATCCTCGACGCTTTGCTGAAGTTGCGTCAGGTGTGCTGCGATCTGCGGCTGGTCAAAATGTCTCTGACGGCGAAAGCGCTTCGTGCGGGCAGCGGCAAGTTGATCGGCTTGATGGAGATGCTGGAGGAGTTACTCAGTGAAGGACGCAAGATTTTGCTGTTTTCGCAGTTCACTTCGATGCTTGCATTGATTGAGGAAGAATTGCTGCATCGTGGTGTTGGCTATGCGTTATTGACTGGTGAAACGACCGATCGGCGCACACCAGTCAAAGACTTCCAGAGCGGCAAGGTACCGTTGTTCCTGATCAGTCTGAAGGCGGGTGGCACGGGGCTTAATCTGACCGCGGCCGACACGGTGATTCACTTCGATCCGTGGTGGAATCCTGCTGTTGAAAATCAGGCCACCGATCGTGCTTACAGGATCGGTCAGGACAAGCCGGTGTTCGTTTACAAGATGATTGCCCGGGGCACGGTGGAGGAGAAAATACAGGCTCTGCAACAGGAGAAGGCGGCGTTGGCCGGGGCTGTACTTGAAGGTGGGACGACTGGGGGGTGGAAGCTTGAGCAGAGCGACATTGAAGCGCTGTTTGCGCCGTTGCCTGATCCCAGGTCCTGACAAAGCGTGACTGCAGTGGCGACCCCATCGGGGGCGCCGACTATCTCAGCGCTTTTCCAACTTGTCCGGCAGCGGCGCAAACAACGCTTCAATATCATCACTCTGCAACTTCCAGTCCCCGGTCTTGCGCCCATCCAGCACGCCTGCCGCCAAGTCGGATTTTTCCTTCTGCAGATGCTGAATCTTCTCTTCCACCGTGCCCCTGGCAATCATCTTGTAGACGAACACCGGTTTCTCCTGACCAATGCGATACGCCCGATCAGTCGCCTGATTTTCCGTCGCCGGATTCCACCACGGATCGTAGTGAATCACCGTGTCGGCTTCGGTCAGGTTCAGGCCGACGCCACCTGCCTTCAGACTGATCAGAAAGATCTGACGCTTGCCGCTCTGGAAGTCTTTTACCGGGGCGCGTCGGTCGCGGGTCTGCCCGGTCAGCAGCGCATAATCGACTCCGCGCTTTTTCAGCTCGTCTTCAATCAACGACAGCATCGAAGTGAACTGCGAGAACAACAGAATCCGCCGGCCTTCATCGAACAATTCCTCAAGCATTTCCATCAGGCTGTCGAGCTTGCCCGACGTGCTGCCACGAGTGGGCAGGGTGGCATCGTTGACCAGGCGCAAATCGCAGCAGACCTGACGCAGCTTCAGCAGCGCCTCAAGAATGATGATCTGGCTGCGCGCCACGCCCTTGCGAGTGATCTCGTCGCGGACCTTCTTGTCCATCGCCAAGCGCATCGTTTCGTATACGTCGCGCTGGGCTTCGTTGAGCTCGACCCAATGGATGATTTCGGTTTTCGGCGGCAGCTCGGTCGCCACTTGTTCCTTGGTTCGACGCAGCAGGAACGGTTTTATCCGGCCGTTGAGGTGCTGAAGTCGTACTTCGCTGGCGCGCTTTTCGATTGGCACGCGGTAATCGCGATTGAAGCTTTTTACATCACCCAGCCAGCCGGGCAGCAGGAAGTGAAACAGCGACCACAGTTCACCCAGGTGGTTTTCCAGCGGTGTGCCGCTCAGGCATAGACGTTGACGGGCATTCAACTCGCGGGCAGCGTGAGCGGCCTTGCTGTTGGGGTTCTTGATGTACTGCGCCTCGTCCAGAACCAGTACGTGCAAAGGCTGCGCGGAGAGACGTTCGACGTCCTTGGGCAGCAGCGCATAGGTGGTCAGGATCAGGTCGTAATCGGCCAGCGTGTCGAAATGCTTTTTGCGGCTGGCACCGTACAGTGCCAACACTTTGAGTTGCGGTGTGAAGTGCGCCGCTTCATCCAGCCAGTTGGGGATCAGGCTGGTGGGCATCACCACCATGCACGGCCGATCGAGGCGTCCGGCGTTCTTCTCACTGAGAATGTGCGCCAGGGTTTGTAGGGTTTTGCCCAGACCCATGTCGTCCGCGAGAATCCCGCCGACTTCCAATTGTCGCAACGACTGCATCCAGCTCAAGCCTTCCAGCTGATAGGGGCGCAAGGTCGCGTTCAAGCCTTCCGGTGCGGTCGCGGTGAAGTCCTTGATGTCCCGCAGCCGCTGGGCAAAGGTGCGAATTTGCTCGCCGCCCTCCCAAAGCAACGGCAGGTCTTCCAGCGGATTCAGGCGCGTGGCATCGGCCTTGCTCAGGCGCAGCGTCGTTTCGCCGGGTCCTTGCAGGTAGAACTCGCCGAGGGTCGCCAGTACCGGTTTCAATCGGCCGAAGGGCAGGGCGACTTGCAGCGGGCCGTACTCGGAGTTCGGGCGATTGGGAATGTTCACCAGGATCAACTCGTCGTCGCGACGTCGGGCGAGGCGTTCCGGGTTGAGGATCTCGGTGTGAGAACGCATCAGGTTCAACAGGATCGGCAGCAGACTCAGCCGCTCGCCATTGACGATGATTCCCAATTCCAGATCGAACCAGTCTCGCTCCGGTGCCTGTTCGACGGTGGCGTACCAATCGTCCACGGCAGTCAGGTCGAAACCGAAGTCTTCGTCGATCTGCAACTCCCAGCCCTGAGTGCGCAGCTTCGGCAGTTCATTGAGGGTGAAGGTCAGCCAGGCACTGTCGTTGACCATCTCGAACAGTTCGCCGGCGCTTTCCGGCAAAGCCTTGCTTTGCCGGGTGGCAACTTTGAAACCGAGGATTCGTAGCTGTTCCCTGTAGGTCTGTTCGACTTCCGGGTGGCGTTTTATCCGTAACGTTTGCGTTTCCTGACGAATCAGGATGTCGGCGTTCTTCTGCCCGGAAACGTATTCATCCAGATAGCCGAATGACAACGCGGCGCGATGCTGAATATAACGCTGCATCTTGCCGTTGCGCGGTTCGAAGGCGCTGAACTCGATGCTCGCCAGCCACAAGCGCGGCACCGGTTGCACGTTATCCACCAGCACTTGCGGCGCCTTCGGGCTACGGTTTTCCAGTACGGCTTGAAGTTTCTCGAGTAGCTCGGCGTCTTGCGCGGCGGCTGGGTAGGCCAGGGTTTCCTGCACTTTCAATAGCACCGCTGCGCAGTGTTTGCAGTTGCTGTGGACCGGGCAGGTGCAGGTGGCGTCAATCATCAGCAACGTGGCTTTGGCTGACTCGCGCAGGCGAATGGTCTGACGGTAAACGTTACCGCCAGAGCCCTCGCAGGCGGCAATGATCGTGGCGTCGCCAGCCTCGACAATCCTGACGCGGTTCTCCAAAGCGTAGCGGCGGCCACGCTCCAGGCTCTGTTCCTTGAATCGGCTGACCCAGGAAGGTGCCAGGGGTTTGCTCAGGGTCGGGGGCATAAGGACTTCAATCAGTCCGGAATTTCATCGGGGACTGGCCGAGGCGCAGGGGAAGTCAGCGAGGTGATCTTGATCAGCAGGCCGAGATGGCCGTTGTCGAGGAAGTTCAGCTGGCCGTTCTTGGTGTGGCTTTCCTGTTTCATGCGTTCGCTGGCGGTCACCATGCCGTTGGCGTCAATCTGGTTGACCCAGAAGTCGGCGTCGACGTCGGTGAAGCGTCCCAGTTTCATGCTCAGCGTGCCCTCGATCGGGAACTGGCCGAACTGTTCTTTGCCCTCGCTGATCGCAACTTTGCTGGCTTCGTCGCCAAGGTTCTGTTGCCAGGCCTTGTGCAGCAACACCGTGTATTCATTGCTGGCGGTGAGTTTTTCCACTTCAGCATTGAGGCTCGGTGTGCGCAGGCTGTCGGGGCTGACGGGCTGAGCTCCAGCCGCCCAGTCTTCCGGCGCGGCGCGGCTGACGATAGCGGGCACGGCGTTTTGGCGGACCAGAATCATTTCTATCTGATACAAGTCATCGGCAAATGCCGTAGGAGTGACCAACGCTGTTAATAACATTGTCAACGAGGTCAGTAAGCGAAACAGGCGCATGCGGCGTCCTTCAAGCAGTTTTCGGAATGAGGTGCTCAAACAGCGCCTCTACAGTATTAAAGCGCTCTTCCGGGCGCTCCATCGGCACCTGGAATTTAAACATCGTGGCGCCTTCGAATTTGTAGCGTTTGGGCTGGCTCTGGATCAGTTTGATCAGCGTCAGCGGGTCGACCGGTGTTTGCGTCGCGAATTCGATTCGGCCACCTTGCGGGCCGCCGTCGACTTTCTTGATGCCCAGTAGCTCGGCCTGCAATTTCAGCGCGGTGATGCGCATCAGGTTCTTGGTCGGTTCCGGCAGCAGGCCGAAACGATCGATCATCTCCACCTGCAAGTCCTTGAGACCTTCCTCGTCGGCGGCCGAGGCGATGCGTTTGTAGAGAATCAGTCGGGCATGCACGTCCGGTAGGTAGTCCTCGGGAATCAACGCCGGTACTCGCAGATTGACTTCCGGACCACCGCCGAGCGGTTGATCGAGGTTCGGTTGTTCGCCCTTGCGGATCGACTTCACCGCACGCTCAAGCATCTCCATGTACAGCGTAAAGCCGACGGCCTGGATCTGCCCGCTCTGCCCGTCGCCGAGCAATTCGCCGGCGCCACGGATTTCCAGGTCGTTGGTGGCAAGCACGAAGCCCGCGCCGAGGTCCTGTGTATTGGCGATTGCTTCGAGCCGCTTTTCCGCGTCAGGCGTGATTTGCTGACGAGGCGGTGTCAGCAGGTAAGCATACGCCTGGTGGTGGCTGCGACCGACACGGCCGCGCAACTGGTGCAACTGCGCCAGGCCGAACTTGTCGGCGCGCTCGATGATAATGGTGTTGGCGCTCGGCACGTCAATGCCGGTCTCGATGATGGTCGAGGCGATCAGCACGTTGAAGCGCTTGTGGTAGAAGTCGCTCATCACTTGTTCGAGATCGCGTTCGCGCATCTGCCCGTGGCCGATGCCGATCCGTGCTTCCGGCACCAGTTCGGCGAGGTCGGCGGCGCATTTCTCGATGGTCTTCACGTCGTTGTGCAGGTAGTAGACCTGACCGCCACGCAACAGCTCACGGAGCAAGGCCTCTTTGACCGTGCTCTTGTTCTGCTCCATGACGAACGTCCGTACCGACAGGCGACGGGCCGGCGGCGTGGCGATGATCGACAGGTCGCGCATGCCGGAGACCGCCATGTTCAGCGTGCGCGGAATCGGCGTGGCGGTCAGGGTGAGGATGTCGACTTCACTGCGCAGGGCCTTGAGCTGTTCCTTCTGACGGACACCGAAACGGTGCTCTTCGTCGATGATCACCAGCCCCAGGTTTTTGATTTTGACGTCGTCCTGCAGCAGCTTGTGCGTGCCGATGACGATGTCGATCTTGCCTTCGGCCAAGTCCGCGACCGCGGCGTTGACTTCCTTGGTCGACTTAAAGCGACTCATCACTTCCACGCTCACCGGCCAGTCGGCGAAGCGGTCGCGGAAGCTGTTGTAATGCTGCTGGGCGAGCAGGGTGGTCGGCACCAGAATTGCTACCTGACGACCGCCATGCACCGCGATGAACGCTGCACGCATCGCCACTTCGGTCTTGCCGAAACCGACGTCGCCGCAGACCAGACGGTCCATCGGTTTCGGCGCGAGCATGTCGGCGCGTACGGCTTCGATGGTGGTTTGCTGGTCCGGGGTTTCTTCGAACGGGAAGCCCGCGCTGAAGGTTGCGTAATCGGCTTTCGGGTCGGCGAACGCATAACCTTCGCGAGCGGCGCGGCGGGCATAGATGTCGAGCAACTCGGCGGCCACGTCGCGCACCTGTTCGGCGGCTTTGCGTTTGGCTTTCTGCCAGGTCTCGGAGCCGAGACGGTGCAGTGGGGCCAGGGCATCGTCGCTGCCGGTATAACGGGCGATCAAATGCAGGTTGGCCACCGGCACGTAAAGCTTGGCGTTTTCGGCGTATTCGAGGGTCAGGAATTCGGCGGCCTGACTATCTATTTCCAGAATTGTCAGCCCGAGATAGCGACCGACACCGTGATCGATGTGCACCACCGGCGCGCCTTCGCGCAGCTCGGTGAGGTTTTTGATCACTGCATCGTTGTTGGCGTCGGCGCGTTTCTCGCGACGACGGCGCTGCATCACGCGCTGACCGAACAGCGGGCTTTCGGCGACCAGGGCCAAGGCCGGATCGTCGAGTACCAATCCTTCGTCGAGCGGCGCGATGGTGATCGCCAGACGCTCTTTGCTTGCGACAAAGTCCGGCCAGCTGTCGACGGTTTTCGGTCGCAGCTTCAGGCGTTCCAGCAATTCCAGCAACACTTCTCGACGGCCCGCGGACTCGGCGGTAAACAGCACGCGACCGGGAAACTCGTCGAGGAAACCCGCCAGCGCCGCCAACGGTTGGGTGGCTTTGGCTTCGATGGCCAGGTTTGGCAGCTCCCGAGCGGGGAAGCGCTCGCGACCGACGCCGGTTTCCACGTCCTGTTGACTGGCGACCACGCGCGGCCAGTTCTTCAACCGAGCGAAGCAATCCTCCACTGGCAGGAACAGTTCAGCCGGCGGTAATAAAGGACGGGCCGGATCGACGCGACGCTCTTCATAGCGATTGCGCACGTCGTTCCAGAAGTTTTCCGCCGCCTGCTCGATGCCGGGCAGGGAAAACACTTGCGTGTCCTGCGGCAGGTAATCGAACAGCGTGGAGGTTTCATCGAAGAACAGCGGCAGGTAGTACTCGATGCCGGCCGGTGTAATCCCGCTGCTCAAATCCTGAAAGATCGGGCAGCGACGAAAATCCACATCGAAACGCTCACGGAAGCGCGCCTTGAAGCGGGTGACCGCATCCTTTTGCAGCGGAAACTCTCTCGCTGGCAGGAGGCGAACCGTTTCAACCTTGTCGATGGAGCGCTGGTTTTCCGGATCGAAGGTGCGAAGGGTCTCGATTTCGTCGTCGAACAGGTCAATTCGGAAAGGCAGTTTGCTGCCCATCGGGAACAGGTCGATCAACGAGCCGCGCACGGTGAATTCGCCATGCTCGTAGACGGTATCGACGTAGCGATAGCCGCTGGCCTCAAGCCGCGTGCGCATTTGCTCGACATCGAGCTTCTGGCCGATGTCCAGCACCAGGCTGCTGCCGAGCAGGAATTTGGTCGGTGCCAGGCGATGCAGGGCCGTCGTGATCGGCACGACCAGAACGCCATGACTCAGCTCCGGCAATCGATACAACGCGGAGATCCGCTGGGAAATAATGTCCTGGTGCGGCGAAAACAGATCGTAGGGCAGGGTTTCCCAGTCCGGGAAATGCAGCACCGGCAAATCCGGGGCGAAGAAACTCAGCTCCTGTTCCAGCCGTTCGGCACTTTGGCTGTCGGCGGTCAGTAGCAGGGTGAAGCGCTTGGCAGCGCTGGCGGCCTCGGCAATGGCCAGGCTCAGGGCGGCACCGGGCAGGTTGCCCCAGTGCTGTTTACCTGCCGCGGCAGGGAGAAGCGGTAGACGCAGAACGGGCACGGAAGGTTGAGCTCCAAGCGTTGCGACAAAGTCGGTAATTGTAGCGGTCCCGGGTGCCGCCTGTCAGTTGCAGATGTGTCTATTACGCAGGTTGGGCGAAATGTAGTGGTAAAGACAAAATCGGCTCGTTTTTTAGTAAAAAAGACTGAATATGTAGTGGCAAAACGACTGAGTGTTACGGAGGGTTACAGACAAGACAGCGGTGTCTCCCAAAAAATGACTGCGCTGCAGGCCACGGTTTTATTGGGCTTGAGCCGTGCGTCATTTTTTTGAAGCGGATTTTGTTACTGACCGCGCGACAGGCGCGCATTGCTACGAGAGGCACTCGGCGGCATAATGTAGCCCCTTTTTTCTGCCCCTACATGTGGAAGGTTCCCGTGACTCAGAAGCCCGACCAGTGTCTTGGTGAATGGATCGACCGTGAAGCACTCGCAGAAGCGATGATTCCGCTTATCGGTCAGCTCTACCGCAATAACAACGTGGTGAGCTCGATCTATGGCCGCAGTCTGATCAACCAGTCTGTCATCGCGATTCTCAAAGCTCACCGCTTTGCTCGCCATCGCCAGTCCGATGACAGCGAATTGTCCGTCCACGAAACATTCCCGCTGCTCAAGGCAATGAGCGAGCTCAAGCTCGGCGCTGCTTCGGTAGACCTGGGCAAGCTGGCAGTCAAATTCAAGGCTGAAGGCAATGGCCGTACCGCCGAAGCGTTCGTCCGTGACGAACTGGCCGATGTGGTCGGCAAGCAGAATGGTTCCGGCCGTACCGGCACCGACGTTGTCCTGTATGGCTTCGGCCGTATCGGTCGTCTGCTGGCGCGCATCCTGATCGAGAAAACCGGTGGTGGCGACGGCCTGCGTCTGCGCGCCATCGTTGTCCGCAAGGGCGCCGAGAACGATCTGGTCAAGCGTGCCAGCCTGCTGCGTCGCGACTCGGTGCACGGTTCGTTCAATGGCACCATCACCATTGATGAAGCCAACAACACCATCACCGCCAACGGCAACCTGATCCAGGTTATCTACGCGAAGAACCCGACTGAAGTGGACTACACCCAGTACGGCATCAAAAATGCGCTGCTGGTGGACAACACCGGTGTATGGCGTGATGCCGACGGCTTGGGCCAGCACCTGGCCTGCCCGGGTATCGACCGCGTTGTTCTGACCGCGCCTGGTAAAGGCAAGCTGAAGAACATCGTTCACGGTATCAACCACGGTGAAATCACTGCTGATGACAAGATCGTGTCCGCCGCTTCCTGCACCACCAACGCCATCGTGCCGGTGCTGAAAGCTGTGAATGACAAGTTCGGCATCATCAACGGTCACGTCGAAACTGTTCACTCGTACACCAACGACCAGAACCTGATCGACAACTTCCACAAGGGTGATCGCCGTGGCCGTAGCGCCGCGCTGAACATGGTAATCACCGAGACTGGTGCTGCCACCGCTGCTGCGAAGGCGCTGCCTGAGCTGGCCGGCAAGCTGACCGGTAACGCGATCCGTGTTCCGACGCCGAACGTGTCGATGGCCATTCTCAACCTGAACCTTGAGAAAGCCGCCACCCGTGAAGAGATGAACGAGTACCTGCGCTACATGGCGCTGCACTCCGATCTGCATAAGCAAATCGACTACGTCAATTCGCAGGAAGTGGTTTCCACCGACTTCGTTGGCTCGCGCCACGCAGGCGTTGTGGATGCTGAAGCGACCATCGTTCAAGACAACCGCGTTGTTCTGTACGTCTGGTACGACAACGAGTTCGGTTACAGCTGTCAGGTAGTCCGCGTGATGGAAGACATGGCTGGTGTAAACCCGCCAGCGTTCCCGCGCTAAGCCTTAGCCGCACATGAAAACGCCCCGACTTTGGTCGGGGCGTTTTTGTTTGTGGGGTTTGTCAGTTATAGGTGTGTTGTTTGTATTGGCCTCATCGCGAGCAGGCTCACTCCCACATTTAACCGCGTCCGCCTGGACAACTCGATCAATGTGGGAGCGAGCTTGCTCGCGATGGCGGTCGATCAGGCTCCGCCGACCACAGCGGCTTGCGCAGTCCGCAATTCATGCCGATTGCCACGGAACAACACGAGGGTTGCGATTAACCCCAACACCGCCGCTCCACTGAGCCATATCCCTGGCGCAGCCTTGTTGTCCAGCACATGAATCAGGTACGTACACGCCGCCGGCGTAAACCCGCCGAAGGTTGCTGTCGCCAGGCTGTAGGCCAAAGAGAATCCAGTCGTACGAACTTCCACCGGCATTATCTCGGTCAGGGCCACGACCATGGCGCCGTTATACGAGCCATACAGGAACGACAGCCACAACTCGACGATCAGCAAGTGGCTGAAGCTCGGGTTCGCTACCAGCCATGACAGGGCAGGGTAGGCGGTGAGGATCGCCAGAATTGTCGCCGCCAGCAGCAAGGGTTTGCGTCCGATCCTGTCGGACACAGCACCCATGACCGGCAGCCAGAAGAAGTTCGACAGACCAATGCATACCGTCACCAGCAGCGCGTCCAGGTCCGACAAATGCAGTTCGGCTTTGCCGAAGGTCGGGGTGTAAGCGGTGATCAGATAGAACGACACCGTGGTCACCACCACCAACGCCATGCCGGCGAGGACGATGCCGAAGTTCTGACCAATCGAGCGGACGATGTCTTGCAGGGTAGGGCGGTGCTTACGCGCCTGGAATTCCGGGGTTTCTTCCAGCGAGCGTCGAATCACGAAGATCACCGGCACGATCATGCAGCCGATCAGAAACGGCACACGCCAGCCCCAATCACCCATTTGTTCCGGGCTGAGCCAGTGGTTCAAACCCACGCCGAGCAGGCCGGCGAATACGACCGCCGCTTGCTGACTGGCGGACTGCCAACTGACAAAGAAGCCTTTGCGGCCCGGGGTGGAAATCTCGGCGAGGTAGACCGACACGCCGCCCAGTTCCACGCCGGCCGAGAAACCTTGCAGCAGGCGACCGAACAGCACGATCAGCGGCGCCGCAACGCCCAGCGTGGCGTAACCCGGCACGCAGGCAATCAGGACCGTGCCGGCGGCCATCATTGCGAGGGTGATGATCAGGCCTTTGCGCCGACCGTGACGGTCGATATAGGCACCGAGGAAAATCGCCCCCAATGGGCGCATCAGGAAGCCGGCACCGAAGGTGGCCAAAGACAGCATCAGGGAAGCGAAAGCACTGTCGGCAGGGAAGAAAGTCTTGGCAATGGCCGTGGCGTAAAAGCCATAGACCATAAAGTCGAACATCTCGAGGAAATTACCGCTGACAACGCGAAAAATCGCTTTGCCTTTGCTCGTATTGGAAGACATTTTCAGGTACTCACGCTGGTAAATCTTGTTTGAAGCTGACGGGCACTGGCAGACCTCGCTCCCATGCGCTCTGAGGCCCATAATGGCGGGCGCGGTTTTGAGGGGGGATGAAGAATTGTTAACTGGACGGTGGAGTGGACTTGTGGTGCTGGCCGGCATTTTGTCCGGTTGTGGCAACGGCGACAGCCTGGAACGCTTCGACGGCCCGACCATGGGCAGTCGTTATTCCATTCAATACGTAAGACATTCCTCCACGCCCGGGCCGAAAGCGGTGCAGGCCGAAGTAGAAAAGATCCTCGCCGAAGTGGATCAGCAAATGTCGACCTATCGCAGCGACTCGGACATCGAGCGCTTCAACGATCTGCCCGCCAATCATTGTCAGAAAATGCCCGAGCCGATCCTCGAATTGGTTCGCGTCGGCGAGCAACTGTCTTCGCAAAGCGAAGGCTCCTACGACCTGACGGTGGAGCCGCTGCTCAACCTCTGGGGATTCGGCCCGCAGGCGCGTGAGGAAAAGGTCCCGAGCGCCGAAGCGCTAGCCGAGGTGCGGCAGCGCGTCGGTCACAGTCACCTGCGCATCGACGGCGATCAGCTGTGCAAGGACGCCGCGGTCGAGGTCGACTTCAACAGCATCGCCGCTGGCTACGCAGTCGACACGATTGCCGCAAAACTCGAAGCAATGGGCATTCACAACTACCTCGCCGAAGCCACCGGTGAACTCAAGGCCGCCGGCAAGAAACTCGACGGTTCACCGTGGCGCGTCGCCCTGGAAGAGCCTCGCGACGACCAGCAAGTGGCCGAGCGCATCATCGCCGTCGACGGCTATGGCGTTTCCACTTCCGGTGACTACCGTAACTATTTCGAGCAGGGCGGTCGGCGTTTTTCCCACACCTTCGATGCCCGCACCGGGGCGCCGGTCTTACACACCTTGGCGTCAGTCACGGTGATTCATCCTTCAGCGTTGATGGCCGATGGCTTATCGACGCTGTTGCTGATTCTGGGTCCCGAAAGGGGTTGGGACTATGCCCAAACGCATGACATCGGTGCATTCTTTGTGATTCGTGCCGATACAGGATTCGTCACACGAACCACGCAGGCTTTTGAACGCCTGAGTGGCGTAAAAACCGAGTGACGACGGTGATTCAAGCAGCAAAGACTGGCGTTGTAGTGCAGGCAAAACTAGCCTACGACGCGACCAAGGGTTAATGTGCGCGGCGTTGACGCTTATATAGACTGTGTCCGGGTTCTGCACTGGCCCCAAATTGTTCCTTCACGCCGCAGATCGGCGTGATTTAGCCGCAGGTGCCGAGGGCGCCGCGGCCTGTTCTGAGGAGTATGCATGGCTGTCTACAACTACGACGTGGTGGTGCTGGGTTCCGGCCCGGCGGGAGAAGGCGCGGCAATGAACGCCGCCAAAGCAGGGCGCAAGGTGGCGATGGTCGATAGCCGTCGCCAGGTCGGCGGCAACTGCACCCACCTGGGCACCATCCCGTCCAAGGCACTGCGTCACTCGGTCCGGCAGATCATGCAGTTCAACACCAACCCGATGTTCCGGGCCATTGGTGAGCCACGCTGGTTCTCGTTCCCGGACGTGTTGAAAAGCGCTGAAAAAGTCATCTCCAAACAAGTCGCATCGCGCACCGGCTACTACGCCCGTAACCGCGTCGACGTGTTCTTCGGCACCGGCAGCTTCGCTGACGAGCAAACCATTGAAGTGGTCTGCGCCAACGGCGTGGTCGAGAAGCTTGTCGCCAAGCACATCATTATCGCCACCGGCTCGCGCCCTTATCGTCCGGCGGACATCGATTTCCATCACCCGCGTATCTACGATAGCGATACCATCCTCAGTCTCGGCCACACCCCGCGCAAACTCATTGTTTACGGCGCCGGCGTGATTGGTTGTGAGTACGCCTCGATCTTCAGTGGTCTGGGTGTGTTGGTTGAGCTGGTGGATAACCGCGGTCAGTTGCTGAGCTTCCTCGACTCGGAAATTTCCCAGGCCTTGAGCTATCACTTCAGCAACAACAACATCACGGTTCGCCACAACGAAGACTACGACCGCGTCGAAGGCGTGGACAACGGCGTGATCCTGCACCTCAAGTCTGGCAAGAAGATCAAGGCCGACGCCTTGCTCTGGTGCAACGGTCGTACCGGCAACACCGATCAGTTGGGCCTGGAAAACATCGGAGTGAAGGTCAACAGCCGTGGCCAGATCGAAGTCGACGAGGCCTACCGTACCTGCAAGCCGAACATCTACGGCGCCGGTGACGTGATTGGTTGGCCGAGTCTGGCCAGTGCTGCTCACGACCAGGGTCGTTCGGCCGCTGGCAGCATCGTTGATAACCATAGCTGGCGCTTCGTCAACGACGTGCCGACCGGCATCTACACCATTCCGGAGATCAGCTCGATCGGCAAGAACGAGCAGGAGCTGACTCAGGCCAAGGTGCCGTACGAAGTGGGCAAGGCGTTCTTCAAGGGCATGGCGCGTGCACAAATCGCCGGCGAGCCTCAGGGCATGCTGAAGATTCTGTTCCACCGCGAAACCCTGGAAGTGCTTGGCGTTCACTGCTTCGGTTATCAGGCGTCGGAGATCGTTCACATCGGTCAGGCGATCATGAACCAGCCGGGCGAAATGAACACGCTGAAGTACTTCGTCAACACGACGTTCAACTACCCGACCATGGCCGAAGCCTATCGGGTAGCGGCGTACGATGGCCTCAACCGGCTTTTTTGAGTGGCTCCGGCCGGTGGCCTGAGCCGGCCGGGGAGACCGATTTCAGCAATTCTCGAGCGTGGCGCTGGCCAAACCGGGAAAGTCTGTAATCAGGCTGTCAACGCCGAAGTCGGCGAGTCTGCGCATTAGCGCGGGCTCGTTGACTGTCCATACCGACACATGCAGCCCTTGACGCTGCGCCTTCTGCAGGCGTTCCGGCGTACACAGGGTCCAGTTCAGCGCCAGAATCTCACAGCCATAGCTTTGCGCGACCTTCAGCGGGTCGAGCCAGGCGTACTCGGCCACCAATCCGCGGGACACATCCGGCACGAAGTCCAGGGCAGCTTTCAATACTTCCCGCGAACTCGAGGTGATCGTGACCTTGTCGAGCAGGCCGAAACGCTGAGCCATTTCGCGAATCGCCAGCACCGTAGTCGCAGCGCGGGTGCGTGAAGCGCTTTTGACTTCCAGCTGCCAGTGCTCGAAATCGCATTTCTCGAACAGTTCTTCCAGTGTTGGAATCGGGCACGGTTTGATCCAGCCCGGTCCGCCAGTGCGCGCGTCGTAGGTCACCAGCTCGGCCGCCGTGTGCTCGACGACTTTGCCGCGACGGTCGGTGGTGCGCTTGAGCGTCGGGTCGTGGATGACCATCAACTCGCCGTCCATGGACAGGTGCAAGTCCAGTTCGCAGCGGCGCACGCCGTGCTTGAGGCATTGCTGAAAGCTGGTCAGCGTGTTTTCCGGTGCTTCGCCCTTGGCGCCGCGATGGCCGTAGATGAGGGTCACGGTTCTTCCTTAAATTAAATGCCTGATTCGTTTTGTTCGCGGGCCAGACGTCGTTCCTGGGCCTGCTTCTGCAATATGTAGCGGGCCAGCAATTGGCGCTGGGCATCGGTCGGGTACTCGAACTCGGTGCCGACGTCGTAGCCGTCGCCTTTGCGATCGCAATGGGTGACGCGAGCCCGCAGCAACAGGCCGAGGGCTTGCGGCATCAGCACCAGTTTGACCGACAGGTGCGCGCCCTCGGCAAAGGACGTCGGATGCTGAAAGTCGATCCCGCCTTCGGAAATGATCACTGGCTGCGGCTCGCCGATCTGCCCGAGCACGGTGATTGCGATCACCTGGCTCAGCAAATCGATGCGTTTATTCTGGGATTTCAGGAACGCCGCGAGATTCCGGTCGCGCTCACTGATCTGGCGCAGCAGGTGCTGTGACTCGAATTCGCTCAGGTGCAGTTCGCTGAGCAAGTTGAACAGAGGGGAAGCATCCTGCAACACTTCCTGGCCTGCGGCTTCGGGAGCGGACAGGGGCCGAATTTCCAGTGCGATCGTGTCCTCGATACGGTAGTATTCGCGGCGATCTTCTTCATCTAATGTCGACATGGCGAACCCATGGTAGCGGCGGTGGTCTGAGTGTAAAGCTGGTTATCGACCCCCGCCACAAGGACGTTCCTTTTCCCTCCGAACAAGCCCCGACATGTTCAGACCTCTCTTCGTATTTATTGGCACGCGTTATACCCGTGCAAAGCGTCGCAATCATTTTGTGTCATTCATTTCCCTGACCTCGATGATCGGACTCGCCCTTGGCGTGGTCGTGATGATCGTGGTGCTGTCGGTCATGAACGGCTTCGATCATGAGATGCGCACCCGCGTGCTGGGCATGGTGCCCCACGCGACCATCGAGTCCGGTGAACCGATCAACGACTGGAAAAGCCTGGCCGCGAAGGTCAAGCAGAACCCGCAGGTGACGGCCGTGGCGCCGTTTACCCAGATGCAGGGGTTGCTGACCAACAACGGCAAGGTGTCCAAAGTCCTGCTCAATGCCATCGACCCTGCGCTGGAACGGCAGGTCTCGATCATTGATAACTTCATGCAGCAGGGCAAACTCGATGACCTGGCGCCGGGCAGTTTCGGCATCGTCATCGGTGACAAGGCCGCGGCCAAGTTGGGTGCGGCGATCGGCGACAAACTGACGTTTGTGGCGCCGGAAGTCACCGTGACCCCGGCGGGGATGTTCCCGCGCATGAAGCGCTTTACCGTGGTCGGCATCTTCCATGTCGGCGCCGGTGAGCTGGACGGCTATCTGGGCATCACCAATCTGCAGGATCTGGCCAAGCTGCATCGCTGGAAACCGGATCAGGTCCAGGGCATCCGCCTGAAGTTCGACGACCTGTTCCAGGCGCCACGCGTGGCGTGGACCATCGCCCAGCAACTCGGCGAAGACCATTTCTATGCCCGCGACTGGACGCGCACCCACGGCAATCTGTATCAGGCAATCCGCATGGAAAAAGCCATGATCGGTTTGCTGTTGCTGCTGATCGTCGCCGTTGCCGCGTTCAATATCATTTCCACGCTGGTGATGGTGGTGAACGACAAGAAGGGCGACATCGCGATTCTGCGCACCCTTGGCGCCACGCCGGGTTCGATCATGGCGATCTTCATGGTGCAGGGCACCGTCATTGGTGTGGTCGGGACGCTGATCGGCGCCGTGGTCGGGATCTTCGCCGCGCTGAACGTCAGCGCCGCGATCTCGGCCCTCGAAGGGCTGATCGGGCACAAATTCCTGAACGCCGACGTGTACTTCATCGATTACCTGCCGTCGCAAGTGCAGAGCCAGGATGTGTTGATGGTCTGCGCCGCCGCGTTGGTCCTGAGTTTCCTCGCCACCCTGTATCCAGCCTGGCGTGCCGCGCGCACCCAGCCTGCGGAGGCGCTACGTTATGAGTGAGTTGGGCATGAGTGATAAAGCAATCTTGAGCTGCCGCAACCTGGGCAAATCCTACGAGGAAGGCCCGGAATCGGTAGAGGTTCTGGCCGGTCTGCAACTGGAGTTGCATCCGGGTGAGCGCGTGGCGATTGTCGGGACCTCGGGCTCGGGCAAAAGTACCTTGCTCAATCTGCTGGGCGGCCTCGATACACCAACCAAGGGCAGCGTCTGGCTGGCCGGTGAAGAGTTGTCGGCGCTGAACGAAAAGGCTCGCGGTTTGCTGCGCAATCGGTCGCTGGGTTTCGTTTACCAGTTCCACCACTTGCTGCCTGAGTTCACCGCGCTGGAAAACGTCTGCATGCCGCTGCTGATCGGCAAGACGGCTATCCCGCAAGCACGTCAGCGTGCGACGGCATTGCTGGAGCGGGTAGGGCTGGGCCATCGTCTGGAGCACAAACCGTCGGAACTGTCCGGTGGTGAGCGTCAACGTGTAGCCATTGCCCGCGCCCTGGTGAACAATCCGGGCCTGGTGATGCTCGACGAGCCGACCGGCAACCTCGACTCCCACACCGCCCAGGGCATTCAGGATTTGATGCTGGAACTCAGCACCTCGATGCGCACGGCGTTCCTGGTGGTGACTCACGACATGAACCTGGCTCGCCAGATGGATCGCGTCCTGCATTTGCAGGAAGGTTGCCTGACGCCCATCTGATTGACCGAAACCCGACGTACTGAACAGTACGTCGGGTCTTTTATTTTTATACGGTGCCCAGCGAATGTTCAGACCGTTATCGATCTTTATCGGCGCGCGCTATACCCGCGCCAAGCGCCGCAATCGCTTTGTTTCCTTCATCTCGATGACCTCGATGATCGGCCTCGCCCTGGGCGTGCTGGCGATGATCGTGGTGCTGTCGGTCATGAACGGTTTCCAGCGCGAAATGAGCTCGCGCATCCTCGGCATGGTGCCTCACGCGACTATCGTCGGCGTGAATCCGATCGACGATTGGCAGCCCGTCGCTGCGGCGGCCATGAAGAATCCTGAAGTGACGGCCGCCGTGCCGTTCACCGAGATGGAAGGCATGCTGTCCTACAAGGGGACGATGCAGCCGATCCAGGTCAGCGGCGTCGATCCGGCGCTCGAAGGCAAGGTGTCGATCGTTGCCCAGCACATCGTTCAGGGTCGGCTCGACGCCTTGAAGCCGGGTGAGTTCGGCGTGGTGATCGGCGAGATCACGGCACGACGCTTCCGCTTGAACGTTGGCGACAAGATCACCCTGATCGTGCCGGAAGTCAGCACTGCACCGGGCGGCATCACCCCGCGCATGCAGCGCTTGAACGTGGTCGGCGTGTTCAAGGTCGGCGCCGAACTGGACGGTTCCATGGCGCTGATCCACGTGGCCGATGCCGCGCAGATGCAGCACTGGGCGCCGAATCAAGTGCAAAGCGTGCGCCTGGCGGTGAAGGATTTGTACGCTGCGCCGAAGGTTTCCAGCGATATTGCTGGCGGGCTGGGCACCGCTTACAAGGCTGATGACTGGACTCACACACAGGGCAGTCTGTTCAGTGCGATGAAGATGGAAAAAACCATGATCGGTCTGCTGCTGTTGATGATCGTCGCCGTGGCGGCGTTCAACATCATCGCAACCCTGATCATGGTGGTGAACGACAAGGGCGCGGACATCGCGATCCTGCGCACCATTGGCGCTACGCCGCGGCAGATCATGGCGATCTTCATGGTGCAGGGCACCGTCATCGGGGTTGTTGGTACGTTGATTGGTGGTGTGCTCGGCGTGATTGCGGCGCTGAACGTCAGTGAACTGGTGGGCTGGATGGAGCGGGTCAGCGGGCAGCACATCTTCAGTTCCGACGTGTACTTCGTCAGTAACTTGCCGTCCGAACTGCAGGGTGCGGATGTGGTGTTGATCTGCTCCGCCGGGTTCATTCTGAGCTTCCTCGCCACCGTTTACCCGGCATGGCGTGCGGCGAAAGTCGAGCCGGCTACCGCGTTGCGGTATTCGTAAGCTTTGATAACCCCACCCTGATCGTTCCCACGCAGAGCGTGGGAGCGATCAAACGATCAGGTTCGCGGCAACTCGATCACAAATCTGGTCCATCCGTTATCCGATTCGCAACGAATCTGCCCGCCATGGGCGCGGATGATTGACTGAGTGATCGCCAACCCCAATCCCGCATGTTCACTACTGCCTTCCTGCCGCGCCGGGTCAGCCCGGTAGAAGCGATCAAACAACCGCGGCAGCAACGCCCGGTCAATTCCGTCGCCGCTGTTCTCAACGATCATGTTCAACCCCTTGGGCTGATCAACAATTCGCACCCGAACCTCGCCTTCGACTGGCGTAAACCGCAACGCGTTGTCCAGCAAATTGGAAAGCGCCCGCCGCAACATGCTGCGATCGCCCTCCATGCGCGCACTGCCTTCACGACTCAACCTGACCTGAGCGTCCTCCGCCAACGGCGCAAAAAATTCCAGCAACAGATCCGCTTCTTCCGCCAGTTCCAGCGGTTCGCGCTTGGGCATCAACAACCCGTGGTCAGCCTTGGCCAGGTACAGCATGTCGTTGACCAGTTGCGCCATCCATTGCAGTTCTTCGAGATTGCTGTGCAGTGCTTCGCGGTAATCCTCGATGGGACGTGGGCGGGTGAGGGTGACCTGGGTGTGGGTCAACAGGTTCGACAGCGGCGTGCGCAATTCATGGGCGATGTCGGCGGAGAAGGCCGAGAGCCGCTGAAAAGAGTCGTCGAGGCGTCCGAGCATGGCGTTGAAGTTGTGGGCCATTTCCGCGAGTTCTGGCGGCATGTTTTCTTCGGGCAGGCGTGCATTGAGCGATTGCGCTGAAACGCCGCTGGCAACCGCACTCATGCGCCGCAACGGCCGCAACCCACTGCGCGCGGCCCAGGCACCGAGCAGGGCAGTGGCCAGCGCCGACAAACCGACTGTCAGCCAGATCAGGTGCTGCATGCGTTGCAGAAAGTGCTGGTGATGGGTGATGTCCAGCAGCAAGGTCAACTGCGGCGAGTCAGGTTTGTCGAGGTACAACGGAGCGTTGAGGACGCGGTAGTCGGTACCTTCGCTGCTCACGGTGGATAAACCCGGTTGGGTCGGCAATGCCAGGGGCAAGTGCGTTGAGCTGTCATACCAGCGCTTGCCGTCGCTGCCGGTGATTCGCAGCGACAGGTCAGCCTGTCGGCTCAACTCATCGGCCAGTTTGACTTCACTTTCACTCGACTGAATGTCATGAAGTGCCCGACGCAAACCAATCAACTTGCCGTCCAGCAGCTGCTGATCGAGTTCAACGAAATGCGCTTCACTGGCCCGGCTGAACAACACCCCGGCAAACAGCGACACCACGGCGGTGCACGCCGCAAACAGCAGCGCCAAGCGGCTGCTTAACGAAAGTCGACGCATCAGGCGGGGCGCTCTTCAAGGACGTAACCCATGCCACGCACGGTGTGAATCAACTTGTTCGGGAACTCATCGTCGATCTTCAGGCGCAAACGACGGATCGCCACTTCGATGACATTGGTGTCACTGTCGAAATTCATGTCCCAGACCTGGGACGCGATCAACGACTTGGGCAGGACTTCGCCTTGCCTGCGCAGGAGCATTTCCAGCAGTGCGAATTCCTTGGCCGTCAGGTCGATGCGCTGACCGCTGCGTTCGACCCGGCGGCGGATCAGGTCCAGACGCAAGTCCGCCAGTTGCAGGCTGGTTTCCTGAGGTGTGGCGTTACCACGGCGCAACAGGCTCCGGACCCGGGCCAGCAGTTCGGAGAAGGCGAACGGTTTGACCAGGTAATCGTCGGCGCCCAGTTCGAGGCCGTGGACCCTGTCCTCCACCGCGTCGCGCGCTGTCAGAAACAGTACCGGCGTGTCGAGGCCGGCACCGCGCACCGCTTGCAGAATCTGCCAGCCATCTCGACCGGGCAGCATCACATCAAGAATCAACAGGGCGTAATCGCCGGTCAATGCCAGTTGCTGGCCGGTGCTGCCGTCCGCCACCAGTTCAGTATTGAAACCGGCTTCGGTCAGGCCTTGGCGCAAGTAGTGGCCGGTTTTCGGTTGGTCTTCGACGATCAGCAGCTTCATGGGCGACTCGAGGTAAATGAAACGAACGCTTTATACCGTGGGCGGCGTTAATACAGGTCAACCTGACAAAGTTGTAATCTGGCTGTCAGGTTGCCGGCAGTCGCAGCAGTTTAGAGTTTTCCACAGGCTGAACCTTATCTTGTTGGAGTACGACTATGTTTTTGCGCAAATCACTGGTGCGCGTCGCGTGTTTGCTGGCGCTGAGCTCGCCGGCGTGGGCTGCCCCGGCGCATACCTACGACTTCGGCCAACCGGCCCCGGCGGCCAAGGCGACTCGCAGCATTGAAGTCGTCATGGGCGACATGTCGTTTACGCCCAAGGCGATTGATATCAAGGCCGGTGAGACGGTTCGTTTTGTGTTGGTGAATAAAGGCCAGTTGTTGCACGAATTCAACCTCGGTGACGCGGCAATGCATGCCAAGCATCAGCAGGAAATGATGAAGATGCAGCAGAGCGGCATGCTCACGCCTACAGGCATGAAGGAAATGGACCACGGCGCCATGGCCGGTATGGGCCATGGAATGAAGCACGACGACCCCAACAGTGTGCTCGTTGAGCCTGGAAAAACCGCCGAGATGACCTGGACCTTCACCAAGGCCACCAACCTGGAATTTGCCTGCAACATCCCCGGTCATTACCAGGCTGGCATGGTCGGCAAGATGACTGTCAGTCAGTAAGCACTCAAAGGCGGGAGCAAAGGCTGGTAGAATCCGCTGATTCTTCAGTCAGGTTTCCGCCATGCATCCCGCAGCCGAACACTCGCCGCTGGGCAAATCCAGCGAATACATCGCCACCTACACGCCGTCCTTGCTGTTCCCGATCCCGCGCACCGCGAAATGGGCCGAGCTGGGCCTGACGGCTGAAACCCTGCCGTACAAGGGCGTGGATTTCTGGAATTGCTTCGAGCTGTCGTGGCTGTTGCCGTCCGGCAAGCCCGTGGTGGCGATTGGCGAATTCAGTATCCCGGCGGATTCGCCGAATATCATCGAATCGAAGTCGTTCAAGCTGTACCTCAACTCCCTGAACCAGACGCCGTTTGCCGACACCGCGAGCCTCGAAGCGACGCTGGCGAAAGACCTGTCGGCCGCTGCCGGTAAACCGGTCGGCGTGCGGATTCGTAGCCTGAAGGACGTCGAAGCTGAAGGCGTTGTGGCGTTGCCGGGCGTGTGCATTGATGATCTGGACATCAGCGTCAGCAACTATGAGCATCCGCGTCCGGAACTGCTGCGTTGCGATGGATCGCGCATCGTGGAGGAGAGCGTGCACAGTCATTTGCTCAAATCCAACTGCCCGGTCACCAGTCAGCCGGACTGGGGCAGCGTGGCGGTGGAATACCGTGGCGCGGCGCTGGATCACGCGAGTTTGCTGGAATACATCGTGAGCTTCCGTCAGCACTCCGACTTCCATGAACAGTGCGTGGAGCGGATTTTCCTCGACCTGCAACGGTTGTTGAAACCGGAGAAATTGACGGTGTATGCGCGGTATGTGCGGCGCGGCGGGTTGGACATCAACCCGTATCGCAGCACTGAAACCGTTCAACTGCCGAACAACCGCCTGGTCCGCCAATAAATAACCCCTGTAGGAGCGAGCCTGCTCGCGATGAGTCCAGCACATTCAACATTGATGTTGACTGACACTCCGCCATCGCGAGCAGGCTCGCTCCCACAAAGGATTGCATTTCAAATTGCAGATATGAAAAAGCCCCGCTATCACTAGCGGGGCTTTTTTGTATCTGGCGGATTCAGATACCCATGTTGCCCAAGGCTTGCGCGATGTTGCGCAGGGTGCCGGCAAGGGTTGGGTGTTCGAGTTCGAAGCGTTCCACGGCCAGGTTGACACCATCGGCGAGGCTGGCGTCCTGGGTTTTGGTTTCGAGCTCAAGTTCCAGCTCGATCTGTTGCATCAGCGCGTGCAGGTCTTCGCGCTCGGCTTCGGTCAGCGGTGGATTCTGTTCCAATTGCTCGCGCAGAGTATTGAGTTGTTGTTGCAGTTCGCGGGCAGGCATGGCGTTCTTCCTTTTATCGATAGGCACTGGCATAGACCGCAGCAGCATGCCAAAGGTCTATGGCTTGACCTTTAGATTAATCCACTCGCGCGCAACCTGCATGATCTCGATCAGGGCTTTTCGCCCTTGAGCCGGCGCAGACTGATGTCGGCCAGGCAGGTGTCGAGTTCACCGAGGTGATCGATCACCGAATGCACACCCAGACCGAACAGTTGCACCGTTGCCTTACCGCGTTTGAATTCCCGTTCCTGCTGAGTCAGCGCCTGCCATTCGTTGGGCGCCAGGCCGCAGAGTGAGCCGCAGGACGCCAGCCCAATCGTCCACAATCCGGCATTGAGCCCCGCTTGCAGCAATCGCGGTTCGCCGCTGACCAGCACGCAGCCCTCCAGTCGTTCGACATTCAACGTCATCAAGGCTTGCCAGCAGGCATGCGGTGCCGGCCATGGATTGTTTGTTTCGGGGTGTTGCGAAGGTTTGATCCATGAAGGCAAGGCAGCGGCCAGGGAATGGCTGAGGGCGGGGGGGAGTTCATCGAGCCAGGCACAGGGAATCTGCTGATGCTGCAAGCTGCGCAGGCTGTCCAGCGCGCCGGGCGTGGCCTCGGCGTTTACGGCAGACGGGATGCCGTGTGTGCGTGTGCGGGCACCGAAATCCACCAGGCAACCACTGAGGCCGAACAGGACGGCGGTCAGGCTAGGCGCAATGTGGGGCAAGGTTTCGGCGTGCGGCATATCAACATCCCTGAAATAGCCTCAAGGCTAGGGGGCGACGGTGACAGTTGAGTGACACTGATGTGAATCGCTCACAATCATCACGAATCATCCGCAGGCTGTCTTGCACGGTGCTGCCTAAAGCGGCTTTTCCGTCTTATACTAGCCCGCTTAACGCTTGGGCCAAGTGCCCGCGCCAGTACAATCCAAGGAGTTTTTCTATGCGCTGGAGCAATCATCTAGCTCAGTTTTGTGTGTTTACCAGCGTATTGCTGGTTCCGTTCGTTGCCCAGGCAGCCTCGGAAGACGACCCTTGGGAAAGCATCAACCGCCCGATCTACAAGTTCAACGATGTGCTCGACACCTATGCGCTGAAGCCTTTGGCCCAGGGTTATCAGTTCGTGACGCCGCAGTTCCTTGAAGACGGCATCCACAACATGTTTCGCAACGTCGGTGAAGTCACCAACCTCGCCAACGATATCTTGCAGGCCAAACCGGCCGCCGCTGGCGTCGACACCGCGCGCTTGATCTTCAACACTACCTTTGGCCTGCTGGGCTTCTTCGATGTGGGCACCAAGATGGGCCTGCAACGCAATGACGAAGACTTCGGCCAGACCCTCGGCTACTGGGGCGTAGGCAGCGGCCCGTACGTGATGCTGCCGCTTTTGGGCCCAAGCACCCTGCGTGACGCGCCGTCCAAGTATGTCGACGGCTACACCGGCCCGTACCCGTACATCAACGACGTGCCTGTGCGTAACTCGATCTTCGGCCTGAACATTATCGACACCCGCGCCAGTCTGCTGTCGAGTGAGAAGCTGATCACCGGCGACAAGTACACCTTCATCCGCAATGCGTACCTGCAGAACCGCGAATTCAAAGTCAAAGACGGCCAGGTCGAAGACGATTTTTGATCTCGACCGGTAAAACGAGGAAGGCGGCCAGTGGGCCGCCTTCTTTCGTTTGGGCTTTCGGGACCGGTTTCACACATGGGTTTTAACCTTCCATTACGTTACGGTTTTGCCGGTTCTTATAACTCCCGGTGATTTGAAATCGAAAGACGTCAAGCGACCATCGGCGTGAGCTTGAAACGCCCCGCGGATGGGAGTACCGTCTGCGCCTTAGAAGGGCACCTCTGGTGTACCTGTGTGTAGGGCAAACGCTCGAAAACAGTGCAGTAGAGTGGCTAGAAAGCGAATCCAGTAGTGTGAGCCGGGACAAAGCCCCTGCCTGCTACGCCAACCTAATTCTGGCGCCGTTTGCCCACATGCCAAAAACCAGTGCCACGCTGCTGATAATCGATGATGACGAAGTAGTGCGCGCGAGCCTCGCGGCCTACTTGGAAGACAGTGGTTTCAGTGTCCTGCAGGCCAGCAATGGCCAGCAGGGTCTTCAGGTATTCGAGCAAGACAAGCCCGACTTGGTCATCTGCGATCTGCGCATGCCACAGATGGGCGGACTCGAACTCATTCGCCAGGTCACCGAGCTGTCGCCACAAACCCCGGTGATCGTGGTTTCGGGCGCCGGCGTGATGAACGACGCGGTCGAAGCCCTGCGCCTGGGCGCTGCGGATTACCTGATCAAGCCTCTCGAAGATCTGGCTGTGCTCGAGCACTCTGTGCGCCGGGCCCTGGATCGAGCGCGCCTGCTGCTGGAAAACCAGCGCTACCGCGAGAAGCTGGAAAAGGCCAACCGCGAGCTCGCCGCCAGCCTGAACCTGCTCCAGGAAGACCAGAACGCCGGTCGCCAGGTGCAGATGAACATGCTGCCGGTCAGCCCCTGGACCATCGACGAGTTCCAGTTTGCTCACCAGATCATCCCGTCGCTGTACCTGTCGGGTGATTTCGTCGACTACTTTCGGGTCGACGAGCGTCGGGTAGCCTTCTACCTGGCGGACGTTTCCGGTCATGGCGCCTCTTCAGCCTTCGTTACCGTGCTGCTGAAGTTCATGACCACGCGCTTGCTGTTCGAATCCAAGCGCAGCGGCACATTGCCGGAATTCAAGCCTTCAGAGGTCCTTGGTCATATCAACCGAGGCCTGATCAGTTGTAAGCTGGGTAAACACGTCACAATGGTCGGTGGAGTCATCGACGAGGAGACAGGTTTGTTGACCTATAGCATCGGTGGTCATTTGCCGTTGCCTGTGTTGTACACGCCAGACAGTGTTCGTTATCTGGAAGGGCGTGGTCTGCCGGTGGGCCTCTTCAATGAAGCCACCTACGAAGACCACGTACTGGAGCTGCCGCCGACGTTCAGCCTGACGCTGATGTCCGATGGCATTCTGGACCTTTTGCCAGAACCTACACTCAAAGAAAAAGAAGCGGCTTTGCCCCAACGGGTCAAGGCAGCGGGCGGCAGCCTGGATGGTCTGCGGCAGGTTTTTGGATTGGCCACGCTAGGGGAGATGCCGGATGATATCGCCCTGTTGGTGTTGAGCAGGAATCTTTAATGAGTACCGGTAGAATCCAGTTCGCCGAGCAGGATGGCACCTTCGTCCTGAAGTTCGTCGGTGAAGTTCGCCTGACCCTGTGTTCGGCGTTGGATGCGACTATTGAGCGGATCTTCACGGCGTTGAACTTCAACGCAATCGTGATCGACCTGACCGAAACCCGCAGCATCGACAGCACCACCCTTGGCCTTTTGGCCAAGCTGTCGATCCTGTCGCGGCAAAAGGTCGGCTTGCTGCCGACCGTCGTCACCACCCACGAAGACATCACCCGTCTGCTTCAGTCCATGGGCTTCGAGCAAGTGTTCAACATCGTTGACCGCCCGATCCCGTGCCCTGAGTGCCTGACCGACCTGCCAGACCAGGATCAGTCCGAAGAAGTGGTGCGGATCAAAGTGCTCGAAGCGCACAAGATCCTCATGGGCCTGAACGACTCCAATCGTGAAGCATTCCATGACCTGGTGAATGCCCTCGAGCGTCACTGATAGCTTGAAGTGATGTGGGTCTGAAGGCCCCATCGCGAGCAGGCTCGCTCCCACATTAGTCTTGCGTCGAACACTCTACCCCGGCTCCCCCAAAAATCCCCTGTGGGAGCGAGTTTGCTCGCGATGGCGCCATAACAATCACCACATCTTTCAGCGCGAAGCCACGACCCAAATTCAACACAAAAAAAGGGCGAACCCACCAAGGTTCGCCCTTTTGCATTGCCTTGAACTAGATCACAGCTTGGCTTGCAGCAACGCCTCAAGCTTTTCCTGATCCCGAGCGAACTGACGAATACCTTCGGCCAGTTTCTCGGTCGCCATCGCGTCCTCGTTGGACAACCAACGGAACTGCGCTTCATTCAAGCTCAAGCGCGCTTCACCAGCATGACCCGGCGCCAATTTGCGCTCCAGCTTGCCAGTATCCGCCGCCAGCTTATCAATCAGATCCGGGCTGATGGTCAGACGGTCGCAACCGGCCAACTGCTCGATCTGATTCAGGTTGCGGAAGCTCGCACCCATGACGACAGTCTTGTAGTCATTGGCCTTGTAGTAGTTGTAGATACGCGTCACCGACTGCACGCCCGGATCATCCGCGCCGGTGTAGTCGTTGCCGTTGGCCTTCTTGTACCAGTCGTAGATGCGACCCACGAACGGCGAAATCAGGAACACCCCGGCGTCAGCACAAGCCGCAGCTTGAGCGAATGAGAACAGCAACGTCAGGTTGCACTGAATGCCTTCCTTTTCCAGCTTCTCGGCAGCGCGGATGCCTTCCCAGGTGGAAGCGATCTTGATCAGCACGCGGTCACGGCCAATGCCGGCCTTGTCGTACAGCTCGATCAGACGGTGCGCACGCTTCAATACGGCGTCAGTGTCGAACGACAGGCGCGCATCCACTTCGGTGGAGATACGGCCAGGGATCACTTTCAGAATTTCTTGCCCTACCGCAACGCCAAAACGGTCGCTGGCCAGGCCCACATCGCCCTTGCAGTCGCTGACGCATGCGTTCAGCAACTCGGCATAACCGGGAATGGACGCCGCTTTCAGCAGCAGGGACGGGTTGGTGGTAGCGTCCACGGGTTTAACGCGAGCGATAGCTTCGAAGTCGCCGGTATCGGCAACAACGGTGGTCATTTGTTTGAGTTGTTCCAGCTTGGAAGTCATGGGCGTGCTCTGTCCTATGGGTCTAATGACATTACCCGAGCGCTGACAGCCACTCAAGGGTGCGTGTACGTATCGAGGGCCCCAGCGGCAACATCCGGAAAACGGCTGTTTGAATGGCGGGGCGCGGTATCGGTAAATACGATGCCAAATCAGACCACAGGTTCAACCCAAGCGACCGTTAACGCCCCTCAAGCAGCTCCGCCGCCTGATCCAGCAACACCAAAGGCTCTTTAGCCTTGTGAATATCCACCGACAACAACTGCCGAAACTTGCGCGCCCCCGGAAAACCGGTGCCCAGCCCCAGCACATGCCGAGTGATGTGGTGCATCGAGCCGCCCGCATCGATGTGCGCCGCTATATAAGGCCGCAACTGCGCCAGCACCTCGGCCCGGCTAATCACCGGCGCGGTGCTGCCAAACAGCTGCTGATCCACTTCAGCCATCACGTAAGGGTTGTGATAGGCCTCACGGCCCAACATCACGCCGTCGAACGTCTGCAAATGTTCGTGACAGGCTTCCAGCGTCTTGATCCCGCCGTTGAGAATAATCTCCAGCTCCGGGAAATCCGTCTTCAACCGCGCCGCCACGTCATAACGCAGAGGCGGAATGTCGCGGTTCTCCTTCGGCGACAACCCCTCCAGAATCGCAATCCGCGCATGCACCGTAAAACTCGTGCACCCGGCATCCCGAACCGTGCCGACGAAATCACACAACTCCTCGTAACTGTCCCGCCCATTAATCCCGATGCGATGCTTCACCGTCACCGGAATCGACACCGCATCACGCATCGCCTTCACACAATCAGCCACCAACTGCGGATGCCCCATCAGGCACGCACCGATCATATTGTTCTGCACCCGATCACTCGGGCAGCCAACATTCAGATTCACCTCGTCGTAACCGTGCTCCTGCGCCATGCGCGCGCACATCGCCAAGTCCAGCGGGACACTGCCGCCGAGCTGCAGGGCGAGCGGGTGTTCGGCTTCGTTGTGACGCAGGAAGCGGTCGTGATCGCCGTTAAGGAGCGCGCCGGTGGTGACCATTTCTGTGTAGAGGAGCGCGTGCTTGGAGAGTAGGCGTAGGAAAAAGCGGCAGTGACGATCGGTCCAGTCCATCATCGGGGCGACGGAGAAGCGGCGGGAGAGCGGGGCGGGTGTGGCGGTGATTGGGGGCATTGGCGGTTCTGGAATGGGTGAGGCTGGGAGGTGGGGAGTTTATCAGGATTGGGGTTGCGGGGCTTAGGCGAGTCTTGTTGCCGTTGTTCAGGGCATCTGAACAACGGCATGAGAGGAATTCGATGATGGGGCGACGAGATTGCATGGTAAAGAGAAACCACACCCCGTCATTTCAATAACGGGGTGCTAGTCCAGAGCAGTTGAAAAGCTGATGTAAAGTAAGGGATCAACTGAACTCTGCAGGGGACATTTCGATCCCGAGAGTTCGTTTAGACGATCTTCAACCCTTCGAAAGGGTTCCAGCCTTGTGAACCTTTTACCTGTTTCAGGTAGTAGGCATAGTTGGCGCTCAACCCGTACATAAGTGCAAAGACGACGTTCAGGCCGCTGCCCAAGGCTTTGGGCATTTCATAGCCCAGGATTGCAAAGGTGAACGTCAGGCCGAAGGTGATGCCAACGATGATCGCTATGAGTGCCAGGTTTTTTTTCCACAGACCGAGCACGAAAAGATAAATCGGTCCGAAGAAAATAGCGATGAAGTTTATATTGATCAGCATGCGCTTGCGGGTCGGTAGTTGTTTGAGAGCCGAACTGAAATTGGGGCTTTTAGGGCTGCCGTTCTGATTGAAAAAAGCGAAACGCTCTTTCCATTTTGGGCTGGCATTGTCGGTTTGCAATTCATCCGTGTTGCTCATGTTCTGTCCTTTTTTCGGGGGGCGCTCGGTCGAGGTATCGACCAGATTTTCCTTCAGTGCGCTTGGTATCGCGTTTTTTGCATGCGGCAGGCCAGTGGCCAATGTGGCGAGGTGAGTGTCCGGCAGCGTATGAAATTTCACAAGCCATTATGTTTGGCCGAGACTTCGTTCGTTTCCCCTCATGTACCCGAGGAGACTGCAAGTTGATCTTGAATATCATCAAAGTCGCGCTGGTCGTCGGTGCTTTGTTTCTGAGCGCGTGCTCAGGTGATCCATGAGTTCGAAGGGGCGTCCGGGGAGGGCGCCCCTTTGTGACATCAGGACGGTTCAGCATCCATACGTCTGGCAACGACATCCAGCACATCACATCCATCGCGCAAAGGTATGCAGCAAAGCATTGCGAAGTCGCTGAGAATCACCGAGTCCGTAGTGATATCGCCGCGCATCGCGAGGTTTTCCAGGATCTGTGTTACTGCGCCAATTCGGTAGCGTGCGGTGCTAAGCAGTGAATGCAGCGGTTGGGTGGTATTTACATACAGCGAGGGAAGGTCGTCGGCGTTGCTGGTTAAAGCCATAAATTCTTTCATATGAAGCTCCATTAATTTGAGAGAACTACTACTCAGTCGTCGCCAAACGAATGGGTGGTAGCCGTACGCGGGTTGGCGAACCGGGCAATGGAGAAACCGGCAGACCCTAAGGTCTCCCGCGCACAGCCACCATAAAACAGGCAGCTAAGTGCGTTCCGAAACGCTTCGAAAATAGTCGAAGGATTCAGTTCAATTGCCATCGAGTCGCCAAACCCGACACGCCATTTTGGCGTTGGGTGGACTATAGGCCTCGTGACAAAAGCACAGCAATGCGCAAGTGTACGGACAATTCCCAGAGTCGTGTAGGACGTTACTCTTTTGACAGTTTGTCTGGGCAACTCCCTTTTTTGCCTCAAGCAATCACTACCTGAACCAACGCTGTCGCCCAGCAAAGTTTCATAATTTCCGGCGGGTATGCGGCATAGGATGGCTACCTAAGGTCACCGCGCTTCCAACCCACAGGAAACTGAAAAATGATCTCGAACCTCTTCAAAGTCGCTCTGATCGCCGGCGCATTGCTATTGAGCGCCTGTTCGGGTGCAAGCACCCATAGCGAATATTCGGAAGCCACCCTGCCGTCTGCCGGTTTTGGTCCGGGGCCTACCAACAACCCCAATAAGATGAGTTTCCATGGCAGTGCGCTCGGCAACAGCTTCGGCGAGTACGGTTCGGGGTTGTTGCACGACGATTAACGGCGGAAGTGTTTCCGCCGTTTTGCGTTTTGCGTTTTGCGTTTTGCCTGATGTGCCGTGTGCTTTGGGTTGGCGACTGCTGCGCAGCCGGACGCAGGCTTCGCCAGCTGCTACATAAAGTACGGTTATTTGGGCTCGGGCGTTGCTATCCACTGACCCAAAACTTTTTGGTAGTTGCCTGTGACTTTGGCCAGGTGCAGCCACTGATCGACGTACAACTTCCAAGTCATGTCATCACGCGGTAGCAAGTAAGCCTTTTCGCCGTATTGCATGAATTGCTTCGGGTTCACCGCGCACAGACCGGGTTTGAGTTTCTGCTGATACAGCGCTTCCGAAGCATCGGTGATCATCACGTCAGCCTTCTTGTCCAGCAGCTCCTGGAAGATGGTCACGTTGTCGTGAAGGCGCAATTGCGCCTTGGGTAGAAAGGCGTGAACAAAGGCTTCGTTGGTGCCGCCGGCCGGTTCGACCAGGCGAACCGAAGGCTGGTTGATTTGCTCGACGGTCTGGTACAGCGCCTGATCTTCGCAGCGCACCAGCGGGATCTTGCCGTCGACGTCCAGCGTGGTGCTGAAGAAGGCTTTTTTCTGGCGTTCCAGGGTGACCGAGATGCCGCCCACGCCGATGTCGCATTTGCCGGCCAGCATGTCGGGCATCAGGGTTTTCCAGGTGGTCTGCACCCACTCGACTTTGACACCGAGGCTGTCGGCCAGCGAGCGGGCCATGGCGATGTCGATGCCTGAGTATTCGCCGTCCTCGGCTTTGACGGTATAGGGTTTGTAGTCGCCTGTTGTGCACACGCGCAGTTGACCCTGTTGGATGACGCTGTCCAGATGCGATGGCTCGGCCTGAGCGCCAAACGATAGAGCGAGCAGGCCACCGAGCATCAGTGTGCTTTTCAGGTTGTTCATTGTTATCCGGCTTCCATGATGGAGTGGGGGCTGAGAGTACTTACTTTCTGCTGCCCCGCTCAACATCATCTTCGCCGGGGCGGACTCAGTGACAGCAGCAACTCGAACCGCCGCAGCCAGATTTCTTCTTTACGCCTTCATGTTTGTCTTCTGCCAGTACGCTTGCTGGATACCCTGCCGCCTTCAGTGCCGATAACAGCACATCGCTCTCGGCATCCCCTGTCACCTTGACCCGACCGGACGCCAGATCGACTGTCACTTCACCCACCCCGGCGAGCGGCTGCAACGCGGCGTTGATGTGTTTGACGCAGCTCCCGCAGTTCATGCCTTCGACTTGCAGTTCAGTGCTGTTCATTTCGTAAGCCTCTTTTACTCTGAGCGGCAGGTGGTGTGATGACGTGGATCGATCATTGACCCTGCCACGGTGGCAAGGTCAAGCGCTTCTTTAAGGGCGTTAGTTGTTCATCGGCATCTTCATCATGCTCGACTGCTGATCCATCATTTTCATCATCATGCCCATCATCTGGTCTGAGCGGTCCTTGCCGCCGGACATACCTTTGCCCATTCCCATGCCTTGGCAATGGTTGTGCATCATGCCCATGCTGTCCTTCATCGTGGTCATGCCTTCTTGCATGGCGGCCTGGCGTTCGGCCGGGGTTTTGGCAGCGATCATTTTTTCGTGGGCCGCTTGCATCTTTTGCATCTGTTCGCCCATGGCCTTGTCTTGCGTGGTGGCGGTGGCGGTGGCGGTGGCGGCGGCTGGTGTGGTTGGCGGTGTGTCGGGGTGATGTTCCTCGACGGCCAGAGCAACCAATGGGCTACTGATGAGCAGTGCGGCGACGAGTGCTTTGAAGTGCGTATGCATGGCAATCTCCAGTGAGTCAGGGACGTACAGGAACTATTGAGTCGCGCTAAAGAGGCGAAGCCAAAGGGGGCGTCCGCAATTCCGGACGCTCGGAAGATGGTTTTAATCGTTGAAGCGAACGAAGCGCAGGCGTGCTGGCGGCCCCAGTGCGAGCACTTGGCGGATCAGCAGCGGTAGGTAAGTGCGGAACCAGAGCATGGTGTGTACCCGATCCGAGGGATTATCTTGAGCTTAGTCCCGAGCAAGAGGCCGTCATTGATCCATATCAAGTGGTGCCGCTTTACGTTACTCCGCGCTCATTTGCATCTCTGGACTCAACGTCCCCAACCAAGCCACCAACCCCACAATCAACACCGCCGCCGCCAATTCAACCACCACGCTGCGCCGCAACGTGTTCGCCGCCACCCGATACTGACCCCCACGCAACGACCGCTGCAAAAACGGCCCCAGGTGAAACCGGTTCAAGGCGGCGAGTACCAGCATCCCGGCAAACAGCGCGATTTTGATGGACAGCAAAATCCCGTAGGTAGTGAGCAAGACGTCGTCGAGCGTTGGGCCGACGATGAACAGGTAATTCACGACGCCCGTGACCGTGATGACGGCCACGATCACCGCACCCACCCATTCAAATCGGCGGACAGCCCGAGCCAGTAATCTGATGCGTTCCTCGGTTTGTAGATCGTTGATCTTTGCCATCAAGGCAAGCGCGACCAGCGCACCGAACCAGGCCCCCGAAGCCAGCAGATGCAAAATGTCAGTGATGAAATGCCAATAACGACGGCTGCCTTCATCCATCGCTCCGTGACCGCTCCAGGCCAGGCTGGCCAAGGCGATAGCGCCGGCAAAAGACGCGATCAGCAGGCTGAAGCCGGGCGCACGGTGATTGAGCATCACCGCCAGGCTGGCGATAACCAGGGCGATGATGCGCACGACCCAGGCCAACCCGACATCCGTCTCCAACACCATCATCTCGATATGCGGACGCAGCTCGGCAAAGTCCGTCTCACCGCTCATAGCGCTCGCCATCATCACCATGCTGGCGACAGATAGCAGCACGCCCAGCAACGCCGTTCCCGTCAACATCGACCGAAACGGAAGCGCCACCCCTGACACCCGTTCCTGTTCTTTCAGGCTATAGAGCCCAAACAGCGCCAAGCCAAACAGCAACATCAAATCCACATACAACCCAAAGCGCAGTGCAATGCTGACCGAGTCGCTCATCAATCACTTCACTTTGAACGTAACGTTGCCGGTAATCGGGTGGGTGTCAGAAGACACGGCGCGCCATTCGACTTTGTAGGTGCCGGCAGGCAGTGGCGAAAGCGGTGTGATGACCATGGTTTTCGGATCGCTGCCACCCGAGACTTTGGCTTTCATGGGCATGGGGGAGTGCGCCATGCCGGGCATTTCCGTCATGACCAATTTTGCGCCGGAGAACTGGGTCATGAGGTTTTCGGAAAAGTGCAGTTCGATTTTGGCGGGTGTCGCGCCATCCGCACCTTCCGCCGGGGTGGAGGAGAGCAGTTTCGGGTGCGCTTGAGCGAGCGCGCTCATGAGCAGCCCAATGGCAACGGCGGTCGTTTTAATCATGCGCATGCAAGGCCTCTTACCGCTTTAAGCGGTTGTTTTTTTGGTTGTTGAGTTAATGCGTTTAAAACCACAGGCGAACACCGAGGACCAAGCGTGCTTCGCTGCGATCCTCGCCTTCATCGTTGGCGTAGTCGGCGGTTTTGCCGTAGGTGCGGTTCCAGGTCACGCCGATGTAGGGCGCGATTTCCCGACGGATTTCATAGCGCAGTCGCAAGCCGGCTTCGGTGTTGGATAACCCGGAACCGATACCCCGTTGCGGATCGTTTTTGCCGTAGAAGTTGAGTTCGGCGGTCGGTTGCAGGATCAGCCGGTTGGTCAGCAGGATGTCGTAGTCGCCTTCCAGTCGCGCGGCGGTTTGGCCGCCTTCGCCGATGAAGGCGGTGGCTTCGGTTTCGAAGTTGTACAGCGCCATGCCTTGCACGCCGAACGCGGCCCAGGTTTGCGGGGCGCCGGGTTTGAAATCCTGGCGAACGCCGGTCACCACGTCCCACCACGGGGAGATCGCGTGGCCCCACAGGGCCTGGATTTCGGCGTCTTCGGTTTTGCCGTTGGTGCGTTCGCCTTCGGAGCGCAGCCACAGGCGATCGATGTCGCCGCCAATCCAGCCGGAAAGATCCCAGGCCAGGGTGCTGCCGTCGTCAGCGTCCTGCCATTCGAGTTTATCGGCGAGGAAGTAATGGTTGAGCGCGGTGTCATGCACGCCGTGGCCGGTTGGGCTGGCGTACACGGCGGCGCGGTCGGCATCGGTCAGCGCCGGGATCGGCGTGCGGCTTTCGGTCGGCGCGGCGGGCTGCATCTGGCCGTCGTCCATGCTTTGCATTTGGCTAGGGTCCATGCCCTGCATCTGGCTGTGATCCATGTTCTGCATGTTGTCGGTGGCGGCCATCGCCGAAGAGAGCGTCAGGCTCGCGGTCATGAGTGCCAATGAAATGGGAGTGAGTCTGGTCATCGGTAGGCGCCTCATTCTTCCACCCGAACTTCACGGAACATGCCCATTTCCATGTGGTACAGGAGATGGCAGTGATAGGCCCAACGGCCGAGCGCATCGGCGGTCACCCGATAGCTGCGTCGGGAGCCGGGCGGCATGTCGATGGTGTGTTTGCGCACCATGAACTCGCCGTTCTCGTCTTCGAGGTCGCTCCACATGCCATGCAGATGGATCGGGTGGGTCATCATCGTGTCGTTGACCAGCACCACCCGAACCCGCTCGCCGTATTTGAGGCGCAGAGGTTCGGCATCGGAGAACTTCACACCGTTGAACGACCAGGCAAATTTCTCCATGTGGCCGGTGAGGTGCAGTTCGATAGTACGGCTGGGCTCGCGGCCATCCGGGTCTTCGAAGGTGCTGCGCAGGTCGGAATAGGTCAGGACGCGGCGGCCGTTGTTGCGCAGACCGAGGCCGGGATCGTCGAGTTTGGGGGCGGTGGTCATGGCTTGCATGTCCACCAGCGGGTTGTTGTTTTCCGTCGCAGGGTGGGACTGCATGCCGGGCATGGCCATGGCGCTGTGATCCATGCCCGCCATGCTGCCGTGATCCATCCCGCCCATGCCCATGTCATCCATGGTCACCCGCGGTCGAGGGTCCAGCGGCGGTACCGGCGCGGATAAACCAGCCTTCGCTGCAAGTGTGCCGCGTGCAAAGCCAGTCCGATCCATCGACTGGGCGAACAAGGTGTAAGCCGCTTCGGTCGGCTCGACAATCACATCGAAGGTCTCCGCCACCGCAATGCGAAACTCATCGACGCTCACCGGTTTGACGTGCAACCCATCGGCTGCGACCACCGTCATTTTCAGCCCCGGAATGCGCACGTCGAAGTACGTCATGGCGGAGCCATTGATGAAGCGCAGGCGCAACTTCTCGCCCAGTCGGAACACGCCCGTCCAGTTCGAATTCGGCGCCTGGCCGTTCATCAAGTAGGTATAAGTTGCGCCGCTGACGTCGGCGAGGTCCGTGGGGTTCATCTTCATTTCGGCCCACATCTTTCGATCGGCGACCGTGGAACCCCAGCCTTTCTCGCTGACGTCGTGGATGAAGTCACCCACGGTGGGCTTGTTGTAGTTGTAGTAATCGGACTGTTTTTTCAGCGTCTTCATCAGGTCGACGGCATCTTCGTCGGTCCAGTCGGTCAGCATCACCACGTAATCGCGGTCGTACTGGAACGGCTCCGGCTCCTTCGCATCAATCACCAACGGCCCGTAAACGCCGGACTGTTCCTGTAAGCCTGAATGGCTGTGGTACCAGTACGTGCCGTTCTGCCGAACCTTGAATTGATAGACGTACATCCCACCCGGTTCGATGCCGTGAAAGCTCAGCCCCGGCACGCCGTCCATGTTGGCCGGCAGCAAGATGCCGTGCCAGTGAATGGAGGTGTCGGCGTTGAGTCTGTTTTTCACCCGCAGCGTCACCGTGTCGCCTTCGCGCCAGCGCAGCAGGGGCCCGGGAATGCCGCCGTTGATGGTCATCGCGGTGCGCGGGTTGCCGGTGATGTTGACCGGGGTTTCGCCGATGAACAGGTCGAAATCGGTGCCCGCCAGCACCTGCGGCTCGCCGGGACCGGTGACCGCCCAGACAGGCGTGCGCCATAACCCGAGGCCGCCGAGGAGCCCGCCCGCGGCCAGCCCCTTTACGAAGGTGCGTCTTGATGTGTTGGAGTGCATGCCGTGTTCCCGGTCCGTCAGCGTGGAGAGAGCTTGATGACGAGGCTAGCGGGCGGTGCCTTTCAGCAGGCTGAGGTGGGGATTACAGTTTTGTCAGTTTCATGCCGTACTTATTGGCGTGTACCGGGCGTTGACGCTGCAGCCACAGTGCCGCCACCGCAATTGATATACGAGGACGACTTCAACCAGCGTTGATCCGGGTAATAAGAAAACAACAACTGCCCATCTTTCATCGAATCAATCAACTTATGCGCAATGGCCGGCCGCACAGCCGGACACCCCAGGCTTCTACCGATCCGGCCATTCGCTCGGGCAAGCACCGGACTGACATAGGGCGCCCCGTGAATAACGATCGCTCGCTCGAACGCGTTATCGTTGAAACCCGGCTCCAGTCCTTCCATGCGCAAGGAATAACCGTTCTGCCCGACATAGCTCGACTGGGTGCGGTACAAACCGAGGCTGGTGGCAAAGCTTTCATTCTGATTGGAGAACTTGACCGCCATGTTCTCACCGCTGTTGCGACCGTGGGCGACCAGTTCGTGGAACAGTAATTTACGTTTCTTCAGATCGAACACCCACAACCGTTGTTCGGTCGAAGGCAGTGAGTAGTCGATGACAGCAAGTCTTTGGACAGGTGCTTTACCTTGGGCCAAGCTGCATTGGGTAGCGCGTACGGCCAGCCCGATGACTTTGGCGTTGGCGCCTGGTGCTGCTTTGAGCAGCGCGGCTTCAAGCGAATCGGCGTAGGCTGCCGGTACCGAAACTGACGTCAGCAGCAGGGCCGTGAATAGGAAACCAAAGCGGTCTAGCGCCATATGTAAGTCTCACATTAATGTTTCGAGTCTAGCAGTGTGCAGGATGCTAGCCGTTGAATACGGGGCGATTAAGGATTATCCATGGGGCAGTTAACAAGGTTATTCGTCATAAGCCGCATCTTTTTTATGGGCTTTCTGATCAGCGGCGCAGCGATTGCAGAAACTTCGCCGATTGAGGCGGTATCTGCCGTCATCAGCAGAAATGGCGCAGCACCTGACGATTACGTCGCTCAAACGATTCAGGCGGCACTTGAGCCATTGAGTTCAGCGTTTCCACCTTTGCTCACTTCACGTGGTCATCAACGGGTGGATCCGAGTCGCGTGGTCATGGATTTTTACATGCATCGGAGTTACCGCTCGGCCTGGGCGAACGACAGCGATGTCATTCAGTTATTGAAAAGCCTGAGCGAGACCCAGGCCGATGGGTTGGAGCCTGCGGACTTTCATATCGATGAGTTGGCGAAGGCCAGAGCGTCGATGCAGGCAGCAGAGCCGACGGTGGAGCAACGGGCGGCGTTCGATATCGCGGCGACCCGGACCTTTATCACGGCGCTGCTGCAATTGCGGCGCGGCAAGGTTGACCCTTCGCGTCTGGACATCCATTGGAACTTCGACCCCGTCGGCGCCGATCCTCGTGGCGACATGAATAATTTGTTCGCCGCGCTCGATGCTCATGACGTGGCGCGCGCTTTCGCGCAAGCGCCACCACAAGAGGCGGTTTACCGCAGTCTGCGCGTGGGCCTGGCGCAACTGCGCAAGGTTCGGGACGCGGGCGGCTGGCCGAAGATTGCCGAAGGCCAATCGCTCAAGCCAGGGATGGATGACGCCTCTGTCGCGCAGTTGCGAGCACGTTTGGTGGTGGGTGGTTATCTGGCCCCATCAATCAAGAAACGCACTGATTACGACGACAGCGTCACCACAGCGGTGAAAAAGTATCAGACCGAACAATACCTGGGGGCGGATGGCGTGGCGGGGGCCGCGACACTGGCTGCGCTGAATGTGCCCGTAGAGGCGCGGATAGACCAGGTCCGGGTGAACATGGAGCGTGCGCGTTGGTTGCTGTACAAACTTCAGGGCACTTTTGTCATCGTTGATATTGCGGGTTACAAGGTGGCGCTTTATCGCGACGGTAAAGCGATATGGCGTTCCCGGGTTCAGGTCGGTAAGCCGTTCCGCAGTACGCCGGTGTTTCAATCCGAGATTACTTATGTAACGTTCAACCCCACCTGGACCGTGCCACCGACCATCCTGGTCAAAGACATGCTGCCCAAGATTCAACGAGATCCGGGCTACCTTGCCGCCAGCCGTATAAGAGCCCTTGATCGAGAGGGGAATGTGCTCGACCCGTCGACCGTCGACTGGGATAACGCGCGCGGTATCACGCTGCGACAGGATGCCGGGCCGGATAATTCTCTGGGGCAGGTGGTCATTCGGTTTCCCAATGAGTATTCGATTTACCTCCACGACACGCCGCATCGCGAGATGTTTGCGCAATCACGCCGTGCTACCAGTTCAGGCTGCATACGGGTGGAGAACCCGCTGCAGTTAGTAGAGCTTCTGTTCAACGACCCGGTTCGTTGGAACAGCGCCGGGATACAGGCTCAACTGGCGAACGGCAAGACCGAAAACATCAGGCTTCCCGTCAAGGTGCCGGTGCTGTTGGCTTACTGGACCGTGGACCTGAGTAACGATGGTCGAGTGATATTCAAACCCGATGTCTACGGGTACGATTCCGCGGTACTGCGGGGGTTGAATCTGCCTTCGGAACTGCCCGTTCTGGATGTGCGACGAGCAGGAACTTCTGCTGTGGCGACGGGGCAAAACCGGTAATGCGCATCAGTCAGCGGGTTGCTCTGTGGCAAGAGCACATCTGGCATACGACGGTAGCGGCTGTGGGCGAACTGTATTTACTCGGCCGAGCACCCAAGCTCTCCTGGGCGGACCTGGTTTTCAGGGCCGATAAAGAACTCGTCAGAAGTCGCAAACTCGGAACTGGCCGCAATAGAAACCTTGGTTTCAGCAGGAACCTTAAACGCGGTTTTTTTGATGCCCGTACCGTGGCTTATCTGGCTTTGCAGATTGCGTATCACGTGGGGTTTACCAAGGTGTTTTTGGTTGGCGTCGACTTGAATCAGTCGGTGAGCCGTTTTTACGAAGAGGGCGACACGGTAGCGTCGCCATGCCTGCTCGATCAGCATTTCTATACGAGAATCCTGCCGTCGTTCGAGATCTTGTCGAAGTACGTCGTGGATGATGATTTTCAGGTCTACAACTTGTCCGGTTCTTCCAGGATTCCGGGTGATCTCATTCCCCGAGTGACGCTGGACGAGATCGACAAGTTGATCTAAAAGTTGTCCGTGCTTTATTGAAATGGGCGCCCTCGGGGCGCAATGCCGATCAGTTAAGCCATTTCAGCTGCTACAGATCGTGTTACGGCTTAACTGATCGGCATTGCCCGCGAGGCACCCTTTTTTTCTCTGGTGATTATGTCTGGCGCAGCCCCTCGCGCAAAAACTCCACCAGCGCCCGTTGCAACCCGGTCAGCGCTCCTTCGCGGCTGATTAACGCCAACTCCGTCGGCGGCAGTTCGGGCAGGTCGGTGCACACGCTGTGCTCAGGCAATACGGCCGAAGCGGGCAGTACCGACACCCCCAGACCTGAAGCCACCGCCGCCTGAATGCCCGTCAGGCTATGACTGCCAAACGCAACCCGCCAGGGCCGCTGAGCCACATCCAGCAGGCGGATAGCCCGTTGACGGTAAATGCAGCCCTGCGGGAACAGCGCCAATGGCAATACCCCGTTGGCTGAATCCACGCCGGCACCTTTGACCCACACCAACACTTCCGGCCAGGCTGCCCAGCACGGCCCGCTGTCCGGTTCGCGCTTGACCAGCGCAATGTCGAGGGCGCCCGCGTTCAGTTTCTGCTTGAGATCGATGCTCATGCCGCTGACGGTTTCCAGGCGCGCTTCAGGTCTGGCCCGGTTGAAACCCGCGAGGATGACTGCCAGGCGCCGAGCGTCGAAATCCTCCGGTACACCAATGCGCAAAATCTCCAGATCGAGGTCGCTGGCCAACGCTTCAACCGCCTCAGAGGACAGCGCCAGCAAGCGTCGGGCATAGTGGATCAGCAGTTCGCCATGCTCGGTGAGACTGACGTTCTGCCCGGTGCGATCACGCAGCAACAGCGTATGCCCGACCAGTTCTTCGAGTTTGCGAACCTGTTGGCTCACCGTGGATTGGGTTCGATGCACGCGTTCGGCGGCGCGGGTGAAGCTGCCTTCGTCGACCACGCAGACGAAGGTCTTGAGCAATTCGAGGTCGAGCATGGCGGCTTCCTTGATATTTGATTTGTAACTGACGAGTCGATATTAATTTAATTTAACACTATCACCAATGGCTCGTAGTCTGAAGATCACCTTTCAGAGGACACGAACATGGCACTCAAAAACACCCCACGCCCCGAGTGGCTGACTTTCGATTGCTACGGCACGCTGATTCAATGGGATGAAGGCTTGAAGGCCGTGGCCGCCGAGATTTTGCGCGACAAGGGCGACCACGCCGTTGATGTCGATCGCCTGATCGAGGTGTACGACCGGCATGAACACCGCTTGGAGCAGACCCCGCCGCATCGCTCGTTTCGCCAGTTAAGCACGCAGGGCTTGCACCTCGCGCTGGAGGAGTTGGGGCTGGCGAGCGCGCCCGAAGACAGTCAGCGGCTGGCCGGGGCGATCCCGCGAATGCCGCCGTTCCCCGAAGTGGTCGAGACGCTCGCGCGGCTCAAGGCGATGGGGTTCAAGCTGTGCATCGTGTCCAACACCGATGACGACATCATTGCCGGGAACGTCGCGCAACTCGGTGGGCATATCGACCGGGTCGTCACCGCGCAGCAGGCGGGTGCTTATAAGCCGAATCCGCGGTTGTTTGACTACGCTCATGAACAGCTCGGCGTCAGTCGTGATCAGGTGGTGCACATCTGCGCGAGCCCGATGCTGGACCATACTGCCGCCCGCGACATGCACTTTCGCTGCGTCTGGATTGACCGCGGCACGGGTCGGCAGTTGCTGCCGGACTATCAACCCGATGCGATATTAAGCACGCTGGACCAGGTCGTGCCCTTGTTCACATCCCTTGGCTGGTAAACACGGAGTCGTCATGGCACACACCCTTGCAGGCAGTTCCCGTCCCTCGCGTTACGCCGATCTGAATCTCGATTCGCAGGCTGCCATCACCGCTCGCACGGAATTGGCAGCGTGCTTTCAACTGGCGGCGCTGTACGGACTGGAGGAGGGCATCTGTAACCATTTTTCCGCCATGGTGCCGGGCCGGGATGATCTGTTTTTTGTGAACCCCTACGGCTACGCGTTCGAAGAAGTCACCGCTGACAACCTGCTGGTCTGCGACTTTCACGGCAATGTCGTGATGGGCGAAGGGCTGCCGGAAGCGACCGCTTTCTACATCCATGCGCGACTGCACAAAAAGCTGCCGAGGGTGAAAGTGGCGTTTCACACGCATATGCCGCACGCCACGGCGTTGTGCCTGCTGCAAGGCCCGCCGCTGTTGTGGCTGGGGCAAACGGCGTTGAAGTTCTACGGCCGTACGGCGGTGGACGAGGATTACAACGGTCTGGCGCTCGACGAGTCCGAAGGCGACCGGATTGCCAGCGTCATGGGCGATGCCGACATTCTGTTTTTGAAGAACCACGGGGTGATCGTCTCCGGGCCAACCATCGCCGAAGCCTGGGACGATCTCTATTACCTTGAGCGTGCCGCCCAGGTGCAGTTGATGGCGATGGCGACCCAGCGTGAACTCAAGCCGGTGCCCCATGAGATTGCCCAGCGGGCCTATGAGCAAATGCGCCTGGGGGATGCAGAAAGTGCCCGGGCGCATTTGCACAGCGCGATGCGGCGACTAGCCAAAGGGCATTTGCCCCATACCCCCCCGTAGACTAAGCTCACAAAAAATAAGGGTTTTGGGGTGTTACCCATGCCTTACCCTTACAGGACGAGCTTTTGCCTATCCCCCTTCACGATCCGCACAACGCCACCGGCGTCACGTTGAAACGGTTACCTCTGCGCAAAGCAGCGGTACTGTTTATCGCGGTCGTGTGCCTGAGCCTGTGCGGTTTGCTTTACCTGCAACTGGAGCAGTCGCGCCGGCATGACCTGGCGTTGGCGCAAGTGGCGTCATCAAACCTGACGCGGGCCATGGCGCAGCAGGCCGAAGACACCTTCATGCAAGCCGATCTGGTGCTGACCAGTCTGGCCGACTGGATTCAGGCTGACGGTTTCGGCGCGCCCCAAAAGGCACGCTTGCAGAAAACGTTCGCCCGGCGGGTGCAGGCACTGAATCAATTGCACGGGATATTTCTGTTCGACCAAAAGGGGCAGTGGGTCGTTACCTCTTTTGACGAACTGCCACGCGGACCCGGTGTGGGGGATCGCGATTATTTCAAGTTCCACCAGCAGAATGTCTCCTCGCTGGCGCACATCGGGCCGGCGATTCGCAGTCGGGAAAATGGCGAGTGGATCATTCCGGTTTCCAAGCGTGTGAGCGACAAGAATGGCAATTTCCAGGGCGTCTTGTTGGCCGGCATCAAGATGGCGTACTTCGATGAGTTCTTCAAAAGCTTCAACATTGATGACAACGGTTCGATGTTTTTGGGCTTGACCGACGGAACGGTTCTGGCGCGACGGCCGTTTGTGGATTCGCTGATTGGCACATCGTTGGCCAAGAGCGAGATCTTCGAGAAATTGCTGCCCAACGCGCCTTCTGGTAACGCGATGTTCAGCTCGCTGGTCGATGGTGTTGTGCGGTTGTATGGCTACCGTCAGCTCGACGCTTATCCGTTGGTCGTGTCTGCCGCCTCGTCCAGGGAATCGATTCTCAAGGATTGGTACGACACGGCATTTCACTCCACAGTCATCGTTGCCCTGGTGGTGTTGGGCGTGGGGCTGTTCGGCTGGGTGTTCCTTTATCAGGTGCGTGTCGGCGAACAGGTCGAGGCGGATTTGCGCAAGGCAAAGGAAGCGCTGAAGCTGATCGCGACCCACGACAGCCTGACCGGCCTGGGCAATCGCCGGCTGTTCGAGGGAGCGCTGGACATCGAGTTCGGCCGAGGCGCCCGGCAGTCGAGTTCGCTGAGCCTGATCATGCTCGATATCGATTACTTCAAGCGCTACAACGACGCTTACGGCCACGTGGCGGGAGACCATTGCCTGGCAGAAGTGGCGCGGGCGGTGAAGGGGTGCTGCCATCGAAAAGCGGATTTGGCCGTGCGCTACGGCGGTGAGGAGTTTGCGGTGTTGCTGCCCGACACCGACATTCACGGCGCGATGGTGATTGCCGAGCAGATCCGCCGCAGCGTCATGGACAAGAACATCATCCACAGCGGTTCACCCTCGGGCTTCGTGACGGTCAGTCTGGGTTGTTACTCGTTTGTGCCGGCGGGGCGGGACAGCATGGAAGTGTTCATCGAACGTGCGGACGCGGCGCTGTATCAAGCCAAACATTCGGGGCGAAACCGCTCGGCGGTGCTGTCGATGGAGGGCGGTGTCGAGGCACTGCTGCGTTCGGATCGTTGAGGTGTCTCGAGAGGGTGTTTCACCCGCGCAACACCCCGGCCAGCCGGCTGTCCGCCTGTCAGATCCTCTTCAATTGATCGTCTAGAGTTGCGGTAGCCCTGCCGATCCCGGCAGATCTCCCCACCGCACGGATGATCGTCAAAATGTTGATTACTCAAGCATTGGCAGCCGTTGCTCTAACCGTTGCAGCCTGCGCCATCTTTCCGCTCGCGAGCCACGCTCAATCGAAAGTCACAGCCGAAGAAGCACACGCCATTGGCGTGGATGCCTACCTTTATTTTTACCCGCTGTTGACCATGGACATCACCCGCAAGCAATTCACTAACATCGAACCGGGCAAGGAATTCGGTAAAGGTCCGATGAATATGTTTGTCAGCGTGCCGCAGTATCCACCTGCAGATTTCAAAGGGGTGGTGCGCTCGAACTTCGACACTTTGTATTCCATTGCCTGGCTGGATCTGACCCAAGAACCGCTGGTGATCGCGGCGCCCGATACGGCCGGGCGTTTTTACCTGCTGCCGATGCTCGACATGTGGACCGATGTATTCGCTTCACCGGGCTGGCGCACTACGGGCACCCAAGCGGGGCAGTTTCTGGTGACACCGCCGGGCTGGACCGGGACGGTGCCCGCCGGACTGAACCATCTGCCGGCGCCGACGCCCTTTGTCTGGGTCATTGGCCGCACCAAGACCGACGGCGCTGCGGACTACGCGGCCGTGCACAAAATTCAGGCTGGCTACACCGTGACACCGTTGTCCCGACTGGGTAAAAGCCCCGAGCCGGTCAGCGTGAACATTGACCCGGCCGTGGACATGAAGACCCCGCCCAAGATCCAGGTCGACTCAATGTCGACGGCCGACTACTTCGCCTACGCCGCCGAATTGCTCAAAGTGCACCCTGCGCACATCACCGATCAACCGATCCTCGCGCAGATGAAGCGAATCGGTATCGAGCCTGGAAAATCCTTCAACATGGATGCACTGGCCCCTGAAATCAAAGCAGCGCTTCAGACCGTGCCCGAAGATGCGCAGGCGCTGATGACGTGGAAGGTTCCAACCCTCGCTCGCGTGGTCAACGGCTGGTCGATGAACACCGACACCATGGGCGTCTACGGCAACTACTACCTCAAGCGCGCGATCGTTGCGCAGATGGGGCTCGGCGCCAACTTGCCCGAGGATGCGATTTATCCGCTGAACATCGGCGATGTCGAAGGCAAGCCACTCGATGGAGCGAACAAGTACGTGCTGCATTTCGACAAGGGTGAAATGCCGCCGGTAAACGCTTTCTGGTCGATCACCTTGTACGACCCCGAGGGATTCCAGGTCGGCAATGCGCTCAACCGGTTTGCGTTCAGTAGCTGGATGCCGTTCAAGACGAACGCCGACGGTTCGCTGGACATCTACTTCCAGCACGAAAACCCCGGCAAGGACCTTGAAGCCAATTGGCTGCCGGCACCGAAGGGCGGGTTCAATCTGACCATGCGTTTGTATGGGCCCAAGCCCGAGGTTTTGAACGGCAAGTGGAACCCGCCGCCGGTCAAGCCAGCCTAGTCCCGCGTTTCAGGCCAAAAAGCAGCCGATGATCATCGGCTGCTTTTACGCGTCCAGCTGCCCGTCCCGCCACCGGCACCGCCCGTTCCACCGCCCGCCGCGCCTGTGCCACCCCCCGCGCCAGAGCCGCTGTTCCCGGCATTGCCACCATTTCCGCCACCCGACGAGCCCGATCCGCTATTGCTGCCGTTAGCGTTTTGGTCGCTCGAGGGGTGGTCAGGGTTATTGTTGGGCGCCATGTTCGAGGCGCCGATTGATCCTGACTTGGTTCCGGTCGCTTCAGCGCCATCGCCAGAGGCTGCAAAAGTGCCGACGGCCACGGCGGACAGCACTCCCGCCAGTAACAGCGAGGTCATTTTGATGCTCATCATGGTGCGTCTCCAAAGATGAGTCGTTACCTGATGATGGTATGAAGGGCACGGCGGTTGGTGTCGATTGGTTGACGAGTGGCCGGTGTGCGTTTCAGGCGAAAGCCTCGCGCAGGTGGCTGATCGCTGCTGCTACTGTCATTCCCGGTGCGGTCGGCGGATCAGGCCGCTCACAAAACTCACGCCATACAAACAGCGTTAGCTCGGCACCATCGGTGATGCTGTCCGGGTTGGGGGATGAGAAGGTCTCTAGCACTCTGTAGCGTTCATCCTGCCAGAACAAATCCTCCACCCAGTCGTAGATCGGTATGACATGAAAGTGAATCGGATGGCCGGGTTCATGTCCGTAGCGACCAATGTACAGCCGTTTGGGTTTGAACAACGTTTCGACAATCCGTTGAGTTTTCGCCAGCATCGGGCCGAGCTCGGCGAGGGCGCTTTCGGGCAGTTCGTGGAGCGCGCTGACGTTAGCTCGGGCGCCGAGCATCACGTAACCAGGCAATGCCGAGTTGAGGCGGTGGTTGACGATCCAGTGTTCGGTTTCATGGAGGATGAAGTGCTGGGGGATGAGGGGCATGTCATGACTTCCTTTTCTTGCGCGGCATCAAAAGGTACGCGGGCGATCCGTGCAATTACAGGTTTGCGGCCGTCGATTGGCAAGGGTTGCGTAATCGGTTCTCCATTAGCGGCAATGACTTGCGTTATCCAGGCGCCAGGGCCCAGCATGGCTGCTATGGTCAATAAACGCTCGGCCATCGCTAGCGTTGCATCCCGATCAGGCAATCGATTGACAGGATAAGTGTATGGATATGACCGCCGTTACCACTGTCGCCGCTCCCCGTCATACGCCGATAACCCGCAACCTGGTGTTGGTCGTCGGCTTGCTGTTTGTGCTGGGTGTGCTGATCGCCCTGTTGGCCTTGTTCAACATTGCCGGGCGTCTGGACGCCCAGGACCTGGCCAAGACCACGTTCTACACCCAGCGTGCGCTGGAAAACCGCATCACCGCCTCGAAAAACTACGTCGCCAGTTATGCAAACTGGACGACCGCCTACGACCATTTGAACGGCACGGTCGATGTGCAATGGGCTTACGTCGAGCAGAACCTGGGCAAAACCTTGTTCAGCATCGATCACTACGATGGCGTCTTTGTGGTCGATCATCAGCAAACCAAATACGCCGTGGTGCGCGGGCTTCAGGTGCAGGAGGCGGCGAGCACCTATCTTTCGGCATCAATGGCGACGCTGATACAGGCAGTCCAGCGTCAGGAAAGCCTCATTGATCCGGTCAGCCAGTTCACGCTGTTCGAGGGCAAACCGGCATTGCTGACGGCTGCCGCAATCGTCCCCAATGACGAAAGGCCGGCGGTCGATCCTCAAAGCACCTCGGTGCTGGTGTTCGTCGACCAATTAAACCCTGACAAGCTCAGCGCCCTGAGCGCCGATTACGGTTTGCATGATTTAAACCTGACGCCTGATAACGCCATCTCGCCCGGCAGTCCAGTCGTGGCACTGGCGGACACCGGCTACAGTCTGGTTTCCCGGCTTGAGCAGCCTGGTCACCAGTTGCTCTGGTCGCTGCTGCCGCCATTGGGCGGCGCGCTGTTGGTGCTGGCGTTGTTAACGGCTTATTTCTTCCGGTATGTCTTGCGCACGTCCGGGCACGTGGATGCCAGCTACACCAGCCTCGATTTATCGAACCAGGCGCTGGAGGCCAGTGAAGAACGTTTTCGTGCCGTGGCTGAGGCTGCTTCCGACTGGATCTGGGAAATCGACGACAAGCATTGCATCTCTTATCTGTCAGGACGTTTCGCCACCGTCACCGGTTTTTCCGATCAGCAATGGATAGGGCAGGACATCGGGCAATTGCTCAATTGCGATACGCTGCCCTTGTCGCTGTGGCTGCATAAGCTCAATGAAGAACAGCCCGTCAGCCATTTGCGCTGCTCCTATCGCGATCAGTCGGGGCAACAGCGTATTTGCCGGGTTTCGGCACGACCGATCTATCGCAAGGGCGCGGTGCTGGGCTATCGCGGAACGGCCAGCGACATCACCGATGAAGTCGCCGCCCATGCCCAGATCCAGCATCTGTCGTTGCACGATGCCCTGACGGGGCTGCCGAATCGCAACAAACTGGCGCGCTTCCTCGACGAGGCCCTGGCGCAGAAAGAGCATTCGGCGGCGCTGGTGCTGTTGATGATTGATCTGGATAACTTCAAGCCGATCAACGATTCCCTCGGTCACCCGGCCGGCGACGCCGTGCTGCTGGAAGTGGCCACCCGATTGCGCGAGTGCACACGGGACATCGATCTGGTCGCCCGGCTCGGTGGTGATGAGTTTGTGCTGGTGCTCAACGGCATGGACAGCCACGCCGAAATCGACCGGTTCTGTGAACGTTTGCTCGAGAGCCTGCAGCAGCCGATTCATTACGAGCATCACACGCTGCACATCGGGGCGAGCATCGGTGTCGCCTTGAGTCGGCGTCAGGGGCACATTCCCAATGAGCTGATCCGGTGTGCCGACATTGCGCTGTACCAGGCTAAATCCGACGGCAAGAAGACCTGGTGCTACTTTGCGCCGCACATGAACGATCAGATCCAGCACCGTCGGCAACTGGAAAACGACCTGCGCCGGGCGATCAAAAACAACGAGTTCGTGATGCATTACCAGCCGCGCTACAACATGGGCGGCAAGCAGGTGGTCTCGGTGGAAGCGTTGCTGCGCTGGCAGCATCCGGAACAGGGGCTGCTGGGCCCCGACGAGTTTATCCCTTTGGCTGAACAGACTGACCTGATCGTGCCCTTGGGGCGTTGGGTGTTGCGCGAAGCCTGTGAAACGGCCCTGACGTGGCCCGGTGCGTTGATGGTGTCGGTCAATTTGTCGCCTGTTCAATTTGCCCGCAGCGATGTGGTGGAGGACGTCAGGGAGGCATTGATCCAGTCCCGTTTACCGGCCAGTCGTCTGGAGCTGGAGATCACCGAAAACGTGATGCTCATCGATGTGGAGGGCGCGTTGGCGACCATGAATGCGCTCAAGGAGCTGGGCGTGCGGTTGAACATGGACGACTTCGGCACCGGCTATTCGTCCCTGGGTTACTTGCGCACGTACCCGTTCGACGGGATCAAGATCGACAAGCGTTTCATCTCGTCCATGAGTGGCGGCGGCAATGACCGCGCCGTGGTGCAGGCGATCATCAACCTGGGCAAAGCCATGGGTCTGACCGTGACGGCAGAGGGCGTCGAGACCCTGGAGCAACTGGACTTCCTGGTCTTGGACCAGTGCAACGAGGTGCAAGGTTTTTACTTGAGTCGGCCTATGGAAAAGCAGGCGTTGCTGCCGTTGCTGAAGGCATCGCATGACGAGTTTCCAGTGTAGGGGCGTGCCTTTAGTCGCCTGACTCGCTCGTAGAGGCAACTGTCGGGACGCACTCCCGGTCACAACTGGACATCGACCCTGCGTTGCGAGCGTTGGCCCATGAAGAACCTGAAAATCGCGACATTCAACGTCAACGGCATGCGCGCCCGACTGCCGAACTTGCTGGCCTGGCTTGAGCGAGAGCAGCCAGATATCGCGTGTTTGCAGGAGCTCAAGTCAGTCGACAGTGCATTCCCCGCCGCCGAGCTTGAGGCCGCTGGCTACGGCGCGATCTGGCAAGGTCAGTCTTCGTGGAACGGGGTGGCGATTCTGGCGCGGGATGCTCAGCCGCTGGAGAGTCGTCGAGGCCTGCCGGGCGATGACAGCGACACCCATAGCCGGTATCTGGAGGCCGCCGTGCACGGGATTCTGGTGGGCTGCCTGTACCTGCCCAACGGTAACCCGCAGCCGGGGCCGAAGTTCGATTACAAGCTGGCGTGGTTTGAACGGCTGATCCATTACGCACAGACGCTTCAGGCCAGTGAGCATCCCGTGGTCCTGGCTGGTGACTACAACGTGGTGCCCACCGACCTCGACATCTACAACCCGCGATCCTGGCTGAAGGATGCGTTGCTGCAACCCGAAAGCCGCGAGTGTTATCAGCGCCTGCTGGCCCAGGGCTGGACCGACTCCTTGCGCCATCTGTATCCAGAGGATCGGCTCTATACCTTCTGGGATTATTTTCGCCAGCACTGGCAAAAGAACTCAGGGCTGCGCATCGATCATCTGTTGCTTAACCCGGCGCTCAGCCCTTATCTGCAGGAGGCCGGAGTCGATGCCTGGGTTCGCAACGAGCCCCATGCGAGTGATCATGCGCCGACGTGGATTCGATTGAGTTCGCGCAAGCTGCGTTGATATTGGCGTGTGCGGCGATTGGTTAAATCAATTGTCGGTCGAACCGCTTTTTCCCTTATACATGGCGCCCATCGGCGGAGAAATCCGGCCCCATGCATAAGGACTGAGCAATGAGCGAGCCACACCTGAGCAATCTTGCGTTGTACCTGCAACGCCTGGGCTTCGACGCGCCGCCGGCGCCGACCCTGGAAACCCTGCGCCAACTTCAACTGCGCCACACCGGCGCTTTCGCGTTCGAAAACCTCAGCACGTTGTCGGGTCAGCCGGTGCTCATCGACCTGCCGTCCATCGAGCAAAAGGTTCTGCACGACGGTCGCGGCGGTTACTGCTACGAACTCAACAACCTGTTCCTGGCCTTGCTCCAGGCGCTGGGCTTCGAGGCTCGCGGCCTCTCCGGCCGAGTGGTCATGGGCCAACCCGAAGGCGCATGGACCGCCCGTACACACCGCTTGAGCCTGGTGACCCTGGACGGCGTGCGCTACATCACCGACGTCGGCTTCGGCGGCATGGTGCCCACCGCACCGCTGATGCTCGATACCCCGGCTGAACAGTTCACACCTCACGAACCCTATCGCATCGAGCAGCACGAGGATGGCTACACCCTGCGCGCCAACGTCGCCGGCGAATGGCGGGCGATGTACATTTTCGATTTGCAGCGCCAGGAAGACATCGATTACGCCGTCGGCAACTGGTACGTCTCGACCCATCCCGAATCATCGTTCGCCAGGCAGCTGATGGTGGCGCGCACCGGCGAAGGGTGGCGCCGCACGCTGAACAACGGCAGTTTTGCGATTCATCGGATCGGCAGTGAGACTGAACGGCGGCAAGTGACGGATGTGGATGAATTGCTGGGTTTGTTGCGCAGCGAATTCGACATTCGAGTGCCACGGGAGGCGGCGTTGCGCCGGGTTATTGAAGGGCTGATTCAACAGCCCTGAGCCTCACAGCTGCAGTCCCTCCTGCACCACCGACAGCAGATTGTCTTCGGTCATGGCGATCGCATCCGGTTGTTGCCCGGATTGATCGATCGCCTGCAGCCACCACTGCGTCTCGCCGTGTTCGCTCACGGTTCGCAGCATCGAGAGTGTTTTCCCTTGGGTGCGGATCTCGACCCGCCCGGCACCATCCTCAGTGAAACGAGCGACGGGGTCGAAAGTGATGCTGTGGTGGTTGCCTTCAATCAGTAACTGGTCGATGGCGTAGTCGTAGGTCGCACCGTCAGGATGACGCTCGAAGACGTGCGTCGGCACTCGCCGGATGTTCAGCCCGGCTTCGCTGAGCGGCGCCAGCCAGGTTTCGATGAGGTGGTACAGCTCGTAAACCTGTGCAGGCCAGCTGTCTATTTGGTGATCTACACGAAGTGTCTCGTCGGCGCTGGACTGCTGGGTTTGCTTCAGTTTCGCGGCGAGTTGGTCAGCCTTGCTCATGTCGATTTCCTATCCTGGACTCAGTAAGAGCGTACCTCTATCAAGGTAGTGCACGTCTTGCCTTGCGTCATGTTGCCGGGAGATTTTGGCTTCAAGGGGCTTGTTCCTGTTTTAACGAATATCCCGTCGCCACGTTCCGCTCTTGGGATGAAAGCGCCTGCACGCCACACCCAGTCGCGGGTAAATCCAGGGGATACCGAACCGGCGAATCGTGAAGTAAAACCGGTAATCGGCCAGGCCCGCGAAGGTCGCGAAAAAGTGAGCCTCATCCAGCCATACCAGCTCTTCCAGATAGTACGAGCTGTACATGCATCCGACGACGTGTTCGCCCAATACGCTTTGAAGGTCTTTACTGATCAACGAAAAGCACACGGCTTCTTCAAAGGGGCAATCGAAGTCGGTCACCAACAGATAGCTGGACGCGGTTTCGTATTGGCCCAGCAGCGTGCGACCAGAAATGGCCAGCGCTGAGCGGTGGCCGTCGATGATCAGCGGTGATGCTTCGGGGTTCGGGTCGTCGGGGGCTTCAGGCTGCCAAAGGGCGAATCGCTCCAGGGGATTCATGGTCGTGAGAGCGTCCGTGATTTTGCGTTACGTTGGTTTTTTTGGACTCGACGCCACGCCCAGTGGGTGATCAGCCCGACTGCCGCGCCATCGACCAGCCAGTACGACCACAGCAACCGACATTCCGGGTGAAGACAGACCAGCCCGGCGATCACCAGTCCAGCCAACACGCCAGTCACCCAGTTGGCGTAACCCTTGGCGCTGAGCCAGGCGTACAGCGGCGTGAAACCCAAGAGCAGCGGCACTACGCCGTAAAACATGCCGTCGACCAAAAAACTCACAAGGATGTCAGCGCCAAGGACGAGGCCAAATTCCAGGTCAGGGGGATCCATGGCATAGGGCACGGCAATGGCCAGGGCTTGCACGACGACCACAGTGCAAAACGCGCCGAAGGTCAGGGGCAGGATCCGGGCAAGGTGTTCGAGTGCTGAGCGATTATTCAAGGTGGCGGCTTCCATGTCCGTGATTGTCCGCCAGAGTGCGGAGCGGCAGAGTTTATCAGGGAAGGTGAGGCGCAAGCCTCTGGTGTGGAATGGCCATGTGTCCATCATCTGACTGATGAGTTGTATACAACTCTATAGACATTTGTCCTGAGTCTTGCATACAGTGTGCGCACAACAAAAACCAGGGAACCCCCCAAACCATGAAAACGCCCCATGTTTCACACCAACGGCCTGAGGATGAAAATCTCGGGGTCGGCGCGAATATGGCTTACGGCCTGCAACACGTTCTGACCATGTACGGCGGCATCGTCGCGGTGCCTTTGATCATCGGCCAGGCGGCCGGGCTCTCGCCAGCGGACATCGGTTTGTTGATTGCTGCTTCATTGTTTGCAGGGGGGCTGGCGACATTGCTGCAAACCCTGGGTTTACCGTTTTTCGGCTGTCAATTGCCGCTGGTACAGGGCGTGTCGTTCTCTGGCGTCGCGACGATGGTGGCGATTGTCAGCAGTGGCGGGGAGGGCGGGTTTCAATCGATTCTCGGGGCAGTGATAGCCGCGTCGTTGATCGGCCTGCTGATCACGCCGGTGTTCTCTCGAATCACCAAGTTTTTCCCGCCGCTGGTCACGGGCATTGTGATCACCACCATCGGCCTGACGCTGATGCCAGTGGCTGCACGCTGGGCCATGGGCGGTAACAGCCATGCCCCGGACTTCGGCAGCATGGCGAACATCGGTCTGGCGGCGGTGACGCTGGTGCTGGTGCTGCTGTTGAGCAAGATCGGCAGCGCGACCATCTCGCGTTTGTCGATCCTGTTGGCGATGGTCATCGGTACGGTGCTCGCGGTGTTCCTTGGCATGGCGGACTTCTCGTCCGTCACTCAAGGCCCGATGTTCGGCTTCCCGACGCCGTTCCACTTTGGCATGCCGACCTTCCACTTCGCCGCGATCCTGTCGATGTGCATCGTCGTCATGGTGACCCTGGTGGAAACCTCGGCCGACATCCTGGCGGTCGGTGAAATCATCGGCACCAAGGTCGACTCCAAACGCCTGGGCAACGGCCTGCGCGCCGACATGCTGTCGAGCATGATCGCGCCGATCTTCGGCTCCTTCACCCAAAGCGCGTTCGCCCAGAACGTCGGACTGGTGGCGGTGACCGGGATCAAGAGCCGCTTCGTGGTGGCTACCGGCGGTTTGTTTCTGGTGATCCTCGGTTTGCTGCCGTTTATGGGGCGCGTCATCGCCGCTGTACCGACTTCTGTCCTCGGCGGTGCCGGTATCGTGCTGTTTGGCACCGTGGCCGCCAGCGGTATTCGTACGCTGTCCAAGGTCGACTACCGCAACAACGTCAACCTGATCATCGTCGCCACCTCCATCGGCTTCGGTATGATCCCCATCGCTGCGCCAAACTTCTACGACCATTTCCCAAGCTGGTTCGCCACGATCTTCCACTCGGGCATCAGCTCGTCGGCGATCATGGCCATCGTGCTGAACCTGACCTTCAACCACCTCACTGCCGGTAACTCGGATCAGCAGTCGGTGTTCGCGGCCGGTACTGAGCGCGTTCTGCGTTATCAGGATCTGGCAGCGTTGCGCGAAGGGGATTATTTCAGCGAAGGCAAATTGCGTGACTGCGACGGGAATGAGATTCCGGTGGTGGAGGTGGCCCATGCATCAGATGAGCACCACCCCATCCATGCGAAAAGCAGTGAGCATGTCTGACGGTTTATAGCCGCAGGATCAAAAGATCGCAGCCTGCGGCAGCTCCTACAGAATTTGTGTTCGCCCGATGAATCACGGGTGTACGCGATTCCCATGTAGGAGCTGTCGCAGGCTGCGATCTTTTGACTTTATGAAACGCCACAAAAAAGCCCCTGAACCTTTCGATTCAGGGGCTTTTCGATATTACTGTCTGGCTCCACGACCTGGACTCGAACCAGGGACCCAGTGATTAACAGTCACTTGCTCTACCAACTGAGCTATCGCGGAATGGCGTGTATGTTACTGATTCAAAAAGAGAAGTCAAGCACCTGTTAACAACTTGGCGGGTTCATGGGGACGGACGGTGGTTTATCGACCGCGGGCGGTTACCAGAATCGCCTCAGAGGTCTACCATGGTCGCCCGGAAGTGGTTACACGCGCTGCCGGCCATTCGCCGAAAAGGTACGCGCCATGAATCACCCAACCACCACACCTTGCCACAACGGGGTGTTCGCATGAGCATCGCTCAGATCAGCCTGCCCAAAGGCGTCGGCCCTCACGCCGAAAAACTGTTCGACGCAATCACTCAGGCCAGCACCGCTGACGATTTGAACCGTGCCGGTGGCAAGGCGGAAGGTTTTGTATTGGGCCTGGAAAGCGCCAAGGCCATCAAAAGCCAGGTCGCCGAATCGCTCTACGTCGCCTATGACGACGCTGCCAGCCAGCGCGCAACCGAACTGGCCTAACCGCCGAAAGTTACGGTGGCGAGCATCAGTTTGGCGTACAGCATCGTTGCGGCCAGTTGCACCAGCCACAAGGCCAGGCCGCCGAGAAACACGCCGGCAGCGACTTGCACTACCAGGTTGTTACCGCGTTTGGCCGGGGTGCGAGGCACGAAGTGGTCCAGCTCATCGCGGTCTGCGCGTAGGTCATCGTTTTTCATGTTGGCTCTCAAAAATTCTCGGGTGTACATAAAACCATGTGGGAGCGGGCTTGCTCGCGAATGCGGTGTGTCATTCAGCATAGATGTCGACTGAAACACCGCTTTCGCGAGCAAGTCGGATCGCCGCACCGCCGCTCCCACATTTGATCTGCGTGCAGTCTAGAGCGGTCGTTCGCTGCGCTGGGATTTATCTGAGACAAATAAAAAAACGGGAAGCCATTTGGCTTCCCGTTTTTCGTATCACCGGACGACTCAGATCACCGCAACGATGGCCTTGGTCACAACGTCGATGTTGCTCTGGTTCAACGCGGCCACGCAGATACGGCCGGTGTCCAGGGCATAGATGCCGAACTCGCTGCGCAGGCGGGTCACTTGCTCAACCGTCAGGCCGGAGTAGGAGAACATGCCGCGCTGACGACCGACGAAGCTGAAGTCACGCTGTGGAGCTTGCTTCGCCAGCTGCTCAACCATCTGAATGCGCATCCCGCGAATCCGCAGGCGCATTTCAGCCAGTTCTTCTTCCCACTGCGCGCGCAGTTCCGGGCTGTTTAATACAGCAGCAACGATGCTTGCACCGTGGGTCGGCGGGTTGGAGTAGTTGGTGCGGATCACGCGTTTGACTTGCGACAGCACGCGCGCGCTTTCTTCTTTCGATTCGCTGACGATCGACAGGGCGCCCACGCGCTCGCCGTACAACGAGAAGGATTTGGAGAACGAGCTGGAAACGAAGAAGGTCAGGCCCGATTCAGCGAACAGACGTACAGCCGCGGCGTCTTCGTCGATGCCGTCGCCAAAGCCCTGGTAGGCCATGTCGAGGAACGGTACGTGACCTTTGGCTTTCACCACGTCCAGCACGTTATTCCAGTCCGCCGGGCTCAGATCCACGCCGGTCGGGTTATGGCAGCAAGCGTGCAGGACAACGATGGAGCCGGACGGCAGGGCGTTCAAGTCTTCCAGCAAGCCAACACGGTTCACGTCGTGGGTCGCGGCGTCGTAGTAGCGATAGTTCTGCACCGGGAAACCGGCCGTTTCGAACAGCGCGCGGTGGTTTTCCCAGCTTGGGTCGCTGATCGCCACGACGGCGTTTGGCAGCAGTTGCTTGAGGAAGTCGGCACCGATTTTCAGCGCGCCAGTACCGCCAACGGCTTGGGTGGTGATGACGCGGCCAGCGGCGATCAGTGGCGAGTCATTGCCGAACAGCAGTTTTTGCACAGCCTGGTCGTAGGCGGCAATGCCGTCGATTGGCAAGTAGCCACGGGAAGCGTGTTGAGCGACGCGAATCGTCTCGGCTTCGACAACGGCGCGCAGGAGTGGAATTCGCCCCTCCTCGTTGCAGTAAACGCCGACCCCCAGGTTGACCTTGTTGGTACGGGTATCGGCGTTGAATGCTTCGTTGAGGCCCAGGATTGGATCACGTGGTGCCATTTCGACAGCGGAGAACAGGCTCATTTTGCGGCGGCTCTGAATGGAAAGTGGAGGGACGTGTCGCGCTCCAGCCGAATGCACTAGAGCGGTGCACAAACGGGGAGCTAGTATAGAGGCCATCCGCGATTGATGGCGACAGACGATTCGGCTTTTACGGTAAGTTTTTCCGATTATTTCTCGACCGTTAGTCGATTGACATCGTCAAAGGTTTTACCCGATGTAGGACGTTTGCCTTGAAAGCGATGGCAATCGGCTCCACATTGAGCACAATCCAGTTTTTTCCTCGGGCGACATCGGTCGTTTGCGGTCTTTCCCGTTGCTGCCCGGTTCGCCCGGACAGGCGCGACTCCTGCTTCGAAAACCGAGAGGTATTTCATGTCTGAATTCCAGCTAGTCACCCGCTTCGAGCCCGCCGGCGATCAGCCGGAAGCCATCCGCCTCATGGTCGAGGGCATCGAAGCCGGGTTGGCGCACCAGACGTTGCTCGGTGTGACCGGCTCGGGCAAGACCTTCAGCATCGCCAACGTGATCGCCCAGGTTCAACGTCCGACCCTGGTGCTGGCACCCAACAAGACCCTGGCCGCGCAGTTGTACGGTGAGTTCAAGGCGTTCTTCCCGAACAACGCGGTCGAATACTTCGTTTCCTACTACGACTACTACCAGCCCGAAGCCTATGTGCCGTCGTCGGACACGTTCATCGAGAAAGACGCCTCGATCAACGACCACATCGAGCAGATGCGATTGTCGGCGACCAAGGCGCTGTTGGAGCGCAAGGACGCGATCATCGTCACCACGGTGTCGTGTATCTATGGTCTGGGCAGCCCGGAAACCTATTTGAAGATGGTTCTGCACGTGGATCGCGGCGACAAGCTCGATCAGCGTGCGTTGCTGCGTCGCTTGGCGGACCTGCAATACACCCGCAACGACATGGAGTTTGCCCGTGCGACCTTCCGGGTTCGCGGCGATGTAATCGATATCCACCCGGCGGAATCCGATTTCGAAGCGATCCGCATCGAGCTGTTCGATGACGAAGTCGAGAGCCTGTCCGCCTTCGATCCGCTGACTGGCGAAGTGATCCGCAAGCTGCCGCGTTTCACGTTCTATCCGAAAAGCCACTACGTGACCCCGCGAGAAACCCTGCTGGGTGCCGTCGAAGGGATCAAAGTCGAGTTGCAGGAGCGCCTGGATTACCTGCGCTCCAACAATAAACTCGTTGAGGCCCAGCGCCTGGAGCAGCGCACCCGTTTCGACCTGGAGATGATCCTCGAACTGGGTTACTGCAACGGCATCGAAAACTACTCGCGCTACCTGTCGGGCCGTGAATCCGGCCAGGCGCCGCCGACTTTGTTTGACTATCTGCCGGCTGACGCCTTGCTGGTGATCGACGAATCCCACGTCAGCGTGCCGCAGGTCGGCGCCATGTATAAGGGCGACCGTTCGCGTAAAGAGACGCTGGTGGAATACGGTTTCCGTCTGCCGTCCGCCCTGGATAACCGGCCGATGCGCTTCGACGAGTTCGAAAACATCAGCCCGCAGACCATTTTCGTCTCGGCCACACCGGGCAATTACGAGGCAGAACACGCCGGTCGCGTGGTCGAGCAACTGGTGCGTCCGACTGGCCTTGTAGACCCGCAAATCGAAATCCGCCCGGCGTTGACCCAGGTTGACGATTTGCTTTCGGAGATCGGCAAGCGCGTGGCGCTGGAAGAGCGGGTGCTGGTCACCACGCTGACCAAGCGGATGTCCGAAGACTTGACCGATTACCTGGCCGACCACGGCGTACGGGTGCGTTATCTGCACTCGGACATCGACACCGTGGAGCGGGTAGAAATCATCCGCGATCTGCGTCTGGGCACTTTCGATGTGCTGGTGGGGATCAACCTGCTGCGTGAAGGCCTGGACATGCCGGAAGTCTCGCTGGTGGCGATCCTCGATGCGGACAAGGAAGGCTTCCTGCGTTCCGAACGTTCGCTGATCCAGACCATCGGTCGGGCGGCGCGCAACCTCAATGGCCGGGCGATTCTCTACGCGGATCGCATCACCGGTTCCATGGAGCGGGCGATCGGCGAAACCGAGCGTCGTCGCGACAAGCAGATTGCCTTCAACCTGGCCAATGGCATCACGCCCAAGGGCGTGTTCAAGGACGTTGCCGACATCATGGAAGGCGCCACCGTACCGGGCTCGCGCAGCAAGAAGCGCAAAGGCATGGCCAAGGCTGCCGAGGAAAACGCCAAGTACGAAGCGGAATTGCGCTCACCGGGGGAAGTCGCCAAGCGCATTAAAGCCTTGGAAGAGAAAATGTACGCGTTGGCGCGGGATCTTGAGTTTGAAGCGGCGGCGCAGATGCGCGATGAGATTGGCAAGTTGCGTGAGCGGTTGATCACCGTCTGAGATTCGTGGCGCCAGGGATGGCCTCTTCGCGAGCAGGCTCGCTCCCACAAGGTTCACCGTGATCCCTGTGGGAGCGAGCCTGCTCGCGATGGGGGCGCCGCGGTCTTTAATGTGCCTCGCCAGCCTTCAATCCCGCAGGCAATGCCTTGGTCAGCAACACCGCAATCATGCTGATCCCCAGCGCAATCCCGACAAAGTGAAACGCATCGTTGTAAGCCATGATCGACGCCTGCTGATGCGCGATTTCACTGAGCTTGCCCAGCGCTGCCGTCTCACTGCCAAACCGATCCGTCAGCGACGCCATGCGCTCGGCCACCTGCGGGTTGGTCGGCACAATCGCTTCGCGTAAATAATCAAAGTAAGTCTTGGTTCGCGCATCCAGCAACGTGGCGAGGAGGGCGATGCCAATCGCGCCGCCGAGGTTGCGCAGGATGTTGAACAGGCTCGACGCCGACCCCGCGTCCTGCGGCAGGATGTACGCCGTGGCAATCAACGAGATGGTCACCATGATCAGCGGCTGGCCCAGCGCGCGGATGATCTGGATCTGATTGAACTGCGGCCCGGCGAAGTCCGGGTTCAACACGCCCGATGAAAAACTCGCCAATCCAAACAGCCCGAAACCCAGCGTGGACAGCCATTTCGGCGAGACGTATTTCATCAGCTTCGGCACCAGCGGAATCAGAAACAGCTGCGGCACGCCCATCCACATGATCACTTCGCCGATCTGCAGGGCGTTGTAGTTCTGGATCTGCGCCAGGTACAGCGGCAACAGGTAGATCGAGCCATACAATCCAACACCCATGCCGACACTGGAAATACTCGATAAACCGAAGTTGCGATTGCCCAGGATGCCGAGGTTGATCAGTGGATTGGGCTTGGACGTCTGCACGATCACAAAGGTGATCAGGCTGACGAGCGCAATGCTGCCCAGGGTGACGATCAGGCTCGATTCCAGCCAGTCCTTGCGATGGCCTTCTTCCAAAAACACCTGCAAACAACCGAGGCCGACGCCCAGCGTGAGAATGCCCAGGTAGTCGGTGCTTTTCAGCAGTTCCCAATGAGCTTCTTTCTTCTCCAGGCCGTACATCAGGCCGGCGATCATGATCAGCCCCGGCGGAATGTTGATGTAGAAGATGTATTCCCAGCCCCAATTCTCGGTCAACCAACCGCCGAGGGTCGGGCCGATGGAGGGCGCGAACGTTGCGGTCATGGCAAACATCGCCATGCCTTTGGCGCGGTGGTGTTCGGGGAGTTTGATCAGCGTGAGGGTGAACGCCAGCGGGATCAGCGCACCACCGGTGAAGCCCTGCAAGGCACGGAAGACGATCATGCTTTCCAGGCTCCACGCCATGGAGCAGAGCAGGGAAGCAGCAAGAAATCCGAGGGACACCCATACCGCGAGCCGCCGCGCCGAGAGCAACTGCACCAGCCACGCCGTCAGCGGAATCATGATGATTTCCGCCACCAGGTACGAGGTGGAAATCCACGAGCCTTCTTCCAGGGTGGCCGACAGCGCGCCCTGAATATCCTTGAGCGATGAGTTGGTGATCTGGATGTCGAGCACCGCCATGAAGGCGCCGAGCATCACGCTCATGACCGCGATCCAGTCCCGCCGGGTCGGTTCCCCGACCGGGCGGATCAGTTGATCACCGGCCATCGTCAGGGGCGTCTTTAATGTTCACTTTGGCGGTGACCGACATGCCCGGACGAATCTTGCCTTGCAGCGGATTGTCCGCGGCGAAGGTCAGTTTTACCGGAATCCGTTGTACGACTTTGGTGAAGTTGCCGGTGGCATTGTCCGGCGGCAACAGGCTGAACTGCGCACCCGAAGCGGCAAACAGGCTGTCGACTCGCGCATCAATTGGCATGTCGCTGTAGGCGTCAAAGATCAGTTGGGCTTTTTGGCCGGGTTGCATGTGGCCAATCTGGGTTTCCTTGAAATTGGCCTGAATCCAGATGTCCTGATCCGGGACGATCGACATCAGGTAAGCACCTGCCTGCACATACTGGCCTTCGCGGGCGGCGCGCTGGCCGATCAGGCCGCTGATGGGGGCGTGGATTTCGCTGCGGGTCAGGTTCAGTTCGGCCTGGGCCAGATCGGTTTTGGCGTTGGCGATCATGGCGTCGAGGCGTTTGATCTCGGCGGCCAGGGAGTTGATTTGTTGGCGCTGGCTTTGGGCGTCCGCCTGGGCTTTGGTCACTTGCGAGCGGGCGATGTGGTTGTCGGCGGAGAGGGTGGTCACCCGTTCTTCCGAGACATAGCCGGGTTTGCGCAGGGTCTGCGCGCGAGACAAATCGATCTGCGAACGACCGAGGCTGGCTTGGCTGGAGGCGACTTGCGCCTCGCTGGCGGCGATCAGGCTGGCTTGCTGAGTCAGTTTGCTTCGGGCTTGCAGGCGCTCGGCTTCACGGGTGGCGAGGGTCGCGTTGGCGCGGTCGACGGCGAGGTGGAAGTCATCGCCTTCGAGCTTGATCAGCAACTGGCCTTTCTCGACGTGCTGGTTGTCCTGCACCAGCACCTGATCGATGCGCGCGCCCAATTGACTCGACACGCGGGTGATCTCGCCCTGGACATAAGCGTTGTCGGTGCTTTCATAAAACCGTCCCTTGAAAAACCACTGGGCGAAAAAGCCCCCGGCAATCAGCAGGACGAGCAGCAGGAAAATAAACAGGCGACGCTTGAGTTGGGCAGGCATGGGCAGGCTGTAGTCGAGAAATTGTAAGGAAAGTTATCAGTGGTCAAATCTGGCATACAGCGAATGATGGGTAAATGCCACCGGCTGATAATCGGCCATTCACCAAGGCTGGAGCGCGTTGTAGACGCAACCTTGGCTTAAATGCCCTGCTCACTGGAGCCGGGCGGGCAACGCCTGTTACCATTCGCCCTTTGTTTTATCTTCATTTCGAGACTTGCCATGACCACCGTCCGCACTCGCATCGCGCCATCGCCTACCGGGGATCCCCACGTAGGTACCGCTTACATCGCTTTGTTCAACTACTGCTTTGCCAAGCAGCACGGCGGTGAGTTCATCCTGCGGATCGAAGACACCGACCAATTGCGCTCGACCCGCGAGTCCGAACAACAGATTTTCGACGCCCTGCGCTGGTTGGGTATCGACTGGAGCGAAGGCCCGGACGTTGGCGGCCCGCACGGTCCTTACCGTCAGAGCGAGCGTGGCGACATCTATCAGAAGTACTGCCAGCAGCTGGTCGAGATGGGCCACGCTTTCCCGTGCTTCTGCACCGCCGAAGAGCTGGACCAGATGCGCGCCGAGCAAATGGCCCGCGGCGAAACCCCGCGTTACGACGGCCGCGCGCTGTTGCTGTCCAAGGAAGAAGTCGATCGTCGCCTGGCCGCCGGCGAGCCGCACGTGATCCGCATGAAAGTGCCGAGCGAAGGCGTTTGCGTCGTTCCAGACATGCTGCGTGGCGACGTCGAGATCCCGTGGGATCGCATGGACATGCAAGTGCTGATGAAGACCGACGGTCTGCCGACGTACTTCCTGGCCAACGTGGTCGACGACCACCTGATGGGCATCACTCACGTGCTGCGCGGCGAAGAATGGCTGCCGTCGGCGCCAAAACTGATCCTGCTCTACGAATACTTCGGCTGGGAACAACCAGAGCTGTGCTACATGCCGCTGCTGCGTAACCCGGACAAGAGCAAGCTGTCCAAACGCAAGAACCCGACCTCGGTGACGTTCTACGAGCGCATGGGTTTAATGCCGGAAGCGATGCTCAATTACCTCGGTCGTATGGGCTGGTCGATGCCGGACGAGCGCGAGAAGTTCTCGCTGCAGGAAATGGTCGATAACTTCGACCTGAGCCGCGTCTCCCTCGGCGGGCCGATTTTTGACGTCGAGAAGCTGTCGTGGCTCAACGGCCAATGGCTGCGTGACCTGCCGGTGGAAGAGTTCGCTTCGCGCCTGCAAACATGGGCGCTGAACCCGGAATACATGATGAAGATCGCGCCGCACGTGCAGGGTCGGGTTGAAACCTTCAGCCAGGTTGCACCGCTGGCCGGTTTCTTCTTTGCCGGTGGCGTGAATCCGGACGCCAAGCTGTTTGAATCCAAAAAGCTGTCGGGCGATCAGGTCCGTCAGTTGATGCAGTTGATTTTGTGGAAGCTGGAAAGCCTGCGTCAGTGGGAGAAAGACAGCATCACCGCAACGATTCAAGCGGTGGTCGAATCCCTGGAACTGAAGCTGCGTGACGCCATGCCACTGATGTTTGCCGCGATCACTGGCCAGGCCAGTTCGGTGTCGGTGCTCGATGCGATGGAAATCCTTGGCCCGGACCTGACCCGTTTCCGTCTGCGCCAGGCGATCGACCTGCTGGGCGGCGTGTCGAAGAAGGAAAACAAGGAGTGGGAAAAACTCTTGGGCAATATCGCCTAAACAGCGTTTGACTCTGTAGGAGTTGCCGAAGGCTGCGATCTTTTGATCTCGATCTTCGGCGCTTCTCCCGAATTTACGGGGGGAGGGCGGTAAGTGATTGTTATGTCGGCAAAAAACTTTGAAATATTTTAAAAATAAGTTTGACAGCCTTCCGATGCGCCATTAAGATTCGCCCCGTCCTCAGCGATGAGGGGCTATAGCTCAGCTGGGAGAGCGCTTGCATGGCATGCAAGAGGTCGACGGTTCGATCCCGTCTAGCTCCACCAATTTACACTTCAAGGTCTGGCCACACCGGCCTTGAAGCGATCAACACTCAGTGTTGATCTGTTGTATAGAAGGGTTTGCGTCCCCTTCGTCTAGTGGCCTAGGACACCGCCCTTTCACGGCGGTAACAGGGGTTCGAGTCCCCTAGGGGACGCCAGTTTTACAGAAGCGATGTTGCAAGATGTCGCTCCGCCGCGAGGCGAAAAATCCGGGGCTTTAGCTCAGCTGGGAGAGCGCCTGCATGGCATGCAGGAGGTCAGCGGTTCGATCCCGCTAAGCTCCACCAATTTTACAGTTCAAGGTCTGGCCACACCGGCCTTGAATCGATCAGCTCTCAGCACTGATCAGTTGTATAGAAGGTTTTGCGTCCCCTTCGTCTAGTGGCCTAGGACACCGCCCTTTCACGGCGGTAACAGGGGTTCGAGTCCCCTAGGGGACGCCACGATTACCCGCTCTGCGGGATTTTATAAGGGTCATTCAATTATTGAATGGCCCTTTTGTTTGTCTGGCGTTTGGCCAAATCCCCTAATTCTTTCAAACTGTTCTTCAGACCAGCGGTCACATCCACGACTTGCGTAAAATTATTATGAGAATAATATTCTAGTCGTAATATTCGGAGGCAACGATGAACGATAAAAAAGCTCAAACCCGCGAACGCATCCTCAAGGCTGCCAGCGCAGCGCTGATTCAGCGCGGCCCGGCCGAACCGAGCGTGGGCGAAGTGATGGGCGCGGCCGGCCTGACTGTCGGCGGCTTCTATGCGCACTTCGAAAGCAAGGACGCGATGATGCTGGAAGCGTTCAAGCAACTGCTCGGTCATCGCCGTGGCTTGATCGCCGACATGGATGCCGAATTGACTGGCGAAGAGCGTCGTGCGCTGGTTGCTGCGTTTTATCTGTCACGCAAACACCGTGATTCCTCTGATTCAGCCTGCCCGATTCCGGCTTCTGTCGGTGAGCTGGGCCGTCTGCCGGACGCGTTTCGCGTGGCGTTGAATGAGCATGTGGAAATGATGGTCGCGCAGTTGGCGGCCAGCCCGGAAGACACCGATAAAGCTTTGGCCGACATGGCCTTGATGGTCGGTGGTTTGGCTTTGGCTCGCGCGTTGGGGCCAGGAGAGTTGTCCGATCGATTGCTGCGCGCCGCCAAGTCTGCGGTGCTGTGACCTAAAGGCATTAGCCTGAGGAGTGAGAGCGATGAGCACGTTGAAGTGGGTTCGTGGCGTTAATGGCACCTTGGGCTGGTTCGCACCGAAACTGGTCGCGAGCAAAATGCGACTGGCATTCATGACGCCGCGGGAACTGCCGCCGCGTGATTGGGAATTGCCGCTGCTGGCGAAGTCCGAGCGAATCACCCTGCGCTTCGGCCTCTCGGCGCTGCGTTGGGGGCAAGGCCCCGCGGTGTTGCTGATGCACGGTTGGGAAGGCCGGCCGACGCAGTTTGCCAGCCTCATCACCGCGCTGGTCGATGCCGGTTACACCGTGGTTGCGCTGGACGGCCCAGCTCACGGTCGTTCGCCGGGCAACGAAGCGAACGTCGTGCTGTTTGCCCGAGCCATGCTTGAAGCCGCTGCCGAGTTACCGCCGCTGCAAGCTGTCATCGGTCACTCGATGGGTGGCGCCAGTGCCATGCTCGCCGTTCAGTTGGGCTTGCGCACCGAAACCCTGGTCACTATCGCTGCCCCTGCGCGGATTCTCGGCGTGTTGCGCGGTTTCGCACGCTATGTGCGGCTGCCACCGAAAGCCCGTTCAGCGTTCATTCGTCAGGTCGAAAGAGACGTCGGCATGCGCGCTGCGGCGCTGGATGTTGCGCACTATCAGCTCGACATGCCGGGCCTGATCGTTCACGCCGAAGATGACTGCTTTGTTCCGGTCAAGGAATCGCAGCTGATCAACGAGGCCTGGTTCGACAGCCGTTTACTGCGCTTGGAGGAGGGTGGTCATCAACGGGTGCTGGCTGACCCTCGGGTGATTGAAGGCGTTCTTTCGCTGTTGTCCGGTCGCAGTCTGCAATCGCGCCAATCGGCCTGAGCATCCGTTACACTGCCCCGGTGAAAATTTTCTGACCGGGAGTGGGGCATGGGCTGGGATCGGGCAACGCCATTTATCATTGATCTGGAAGTGGGCGCAGAGGACATCGATGGGTTGGGTCACGCGAACAACGCAGTGTACGTGACCTGGCTCGAGCGCTGTGCCTGGCGCCACTCCCAGCGCCTTGGCCTGGACCTGGTCGAATATCGTCGACTGGATCGGGCGATGGCGGTGGTGCGGCACGAGATCGACTACCTGGCGGCCGCCTATGAAGGCGATGAGTTGCAATTGGCGACCTGGATCGTCGATTGGGACCAGCGTCTGAAAATGACCCGCCACTTCCAGTTGAAGCGACCGAGTGACAACACCACGTTGCTGCGGGCGCAAACCACCTTCGTTTGCATCGAACTGTCGACCGGCAAGCCCAAGCGCATGCCGGCGGAGTTCATCGAGGGCTATGGCCCCGCGTTGCAGATGTTGGAGACGACCAAAATCTAAATGTGGGAGCGGGCTTGCTCGCGAAAGCGGTGTGTCAGTCACATCAATGTTGGATGTGCCGCCGCCTTCGCTAGCAAGCCCGCTCCCACAGTTGATCTGCGATGTTCTGCAGATTTTTCGCGCAATCCAGTAAACTGCCGCACGTTTTTCGTTGAGTGTGTTTTTCATGCAAATTGCTTTGGCGCCCATGGAGGGGTTGGTCGACAACATCCTGCGGGACGTGCTGACCCGTGTGGGCGGTATCGATTGGTGCGTGACCGAGTTCATTCGGATCAACGATCAACTGCTCACGCCTGCCTATTACCACAAGTTCGGCCCGGAGCTGTTGACCGGCGCCCGCACCGCATCCGGCGTGCCGCTGCGGGTGCAGCTGCTCGGTTCCGATCCGGTATGCCTGGCGGAAAACGCTGCGCTGGCCTGCGAACTGGGTTCCGAGGTCATCGACCTGAATTTCGGCTGCCCGGCCAAGACCGTCAACAAATCTCGCGGTGGTGCAGTACTGCTCAAAGAACCTGAGCTGCTGAACCAGATCGTCGAACATGTCCGTCGCGCCGTTCCGGCGCACATTCCGGTGACTGCCAAGATGCGCCTCGGTTTCGACAGCCCGGACGGTGCACTGGTGTGTGCCACGGCCCTGGCCGAAGGTGGCGCGGCGCACATCGTGGTTCATGCGCGGACCAAAACTGACGGCTACAAGCCGCCAGCCCATTGGGAATGGATCCCCCGGGTGCAGGATGTGGTCAAGGTTCCAGTGTTTGCCAACGGCGACATCTGGAGCGTCGAAGACTGGCGTCGCTGCCGCGAAATCAGCGGCGTCGAGGACATCATGCTCGGCCGCGGCCTGGTGTCGCGCCCGGACCTGGCACGGCAAATCGCAATGGCGCGGGCCGGTGAGGACGTCGTCGAGATGACCTGGGCCGAGCTGTTGCCGCTGATTCAGGACTTCTGGCTGCAAGCCAAGGCGCAGATGACAGCACGCCAATCGCCAGGTCGCCTGAAGCAGTGGCTGGCGATGCTGACCCGCAATTACCCTGAAGCGGTTGAGCTGTTCACCGTGCTGCGTCGAGAGACCGAACTGGATCAGGTCTCGCGTTTACTGGGTCTGCAGCACTGAGTCATTCGAAGACACACATTCGTCTGAGCAGGCTGTAATCCGCTGAATGAAGGCCCCGACTCGTCGGGGCCTTTTTGTTACGGCGAAAAAAACAGGCATGCGAGCTTTGCCGCCTTGCGACGGTTTCTCTACAATCCACGCCAGTTTGCCGACTCCCATTCTGCTTGGTCGGCCCGGAGCTTTTTTTCATGGACGAGATACAACAGCGTTGGCTGTATGCGCTTTCTGCGCCTTTGGTTGCCCTTAATCCCGATGCCGATTACACCGCCCCCACGTATTGCTTCGACCTCAAACACGTCGATGTCGAAGGTGGGTGGGGCATCACTTCGCGGCCAGAACTGTTGGAAATGCTGCGCACGGCGGATACCGGTCACGCCACACGGTTGAACGAAGCCTATCGCCAGTGGGAGCGGTGCCTGCCTTCCGAGTGGCATGCGTTGATCGAGGGGCTCGATACCCGTCAGCGGGCCTTTTATGAACTGGCCAGCCGCACGTTCGGAGAGTGCGGGCCGGGTGGCATACGCGCCTGGGACATCGGACGCATGGGCTTTCTGCTACGTAGCGCGGTGCTTCATGGCTGGATCGATCTGACCGAGAGCCTCTGGCTGCACGGCCGCATGGCGGCGCGCGCACGGTATTACTACGACAGCTGGACGACCTACCTGAACGCTTTTATGGTCGGAAAGGCCTTCTGGAGTTGCCTGGGTAATGCCGACGAGCGGTTGACCCACGAGTACGACCGCCAGGGCGACTACCCGGGTAACACCGTCATCCCTGAAAAAATCGACCGCGATGCCCGTGCGCTTTTCGCGCAACTGCCTTGGGACATGCCTCTGCACCTGCCGGAACGCCCGGATACTTTAGGGGAGTTCGACTGGTCATGAGTTGCTGGATTCGCTTGGGTATTGAGCCTACCAAAGACAACGACGCCATTCGCGGAGCCTATCGCGCGCGCTTGCCGCAGCATCACCCCGAGACCGATCCGGAAGGCTTTCAAGCCCTGCGTGAGGCCTATGAAGTGGCTTTACGCTTTGCTCGCGAGGAAGACGTTGATAGCGAAGCATCGCTCGTTGCCGGGCAGAGTGCTGCCGACCAGGTGTTGGTGCGCTTCGAAGCGTTGCTGCTCGACGCGACGCGACGCTTCAATCCGCAGGCCTGGCAAGCGTTCAATCTCGACCTCGATCAAGTGTCGCTAGAGACGCTGGATGAGGTGTGTTGGGCTTTGCTGAGGCAGTTGATCGACGCCGGGCCGATTTCTCACACTTGCGCGCGTTTGCTGGCGCAACGTATGGGTTGGGCAAGCCGGATGTTGGACTTGGCGTTCGAGAATGCCCAGCAGGTCGATGAGTTTCTCCAGCGAATCGATGCACCGGATCCGTTCGACACATCGCTGATGGCCCAATGGTCGGCGTCCGCGCAACTGGAAACCCTCTGGTACGTGCGCACCCTCAATTACCTGCACCACAATGAACCGCTGGCCGATTACAAACATTTCGCAAGCCTTCACACCTGTTTGCCGCTGCCCGCTGACGACAGCCTGCTACAACGTTTGGCCGTGCAGTTCAGTCAGGCCGGAATTGGCAACAAGGATTTTCTCGACATCGTGAGCGAACAGCATCGCCTGGCGCCGCAGAATGTCGACTGGCTTTATTTGGTTGCGTGCCAGCGCAGTGCGCTAGGGCTTGAGGAGCTGGCCTTGCAAGCCTGGGTGCGGCTCTGGAACGAGCATCAGCATCCGAAGGCCGCAACCTGGTTGCTGGAGCTCTGCGCTCGCCACCAACCGTTACGTTTGCCGTTGCTGATACAGGCCTTTGATCGTCTGGAAAACTTTCGCGACTGGTCCCATGACCTCAGCGATGTCACCCAGGAGTACGGCAGCCCGTCTCAACGTCCGGAGACTCTGGCTCGCTGGTTCCACGCCAGGCAACTTGACCTTGTCGGCATTGCGGCGGCCTTCGTCGGATGGCGCATCAGTGGCGACGAATTGCCTTTACTGGCGTGGCTGCTCGAAGAGAGTGACGACCCGCAGCTGCAGACGCTGTACCAACATGCGTGGGCGTTACACCGTGGCGACGTGCCTTTGCTGCAGCGGATGCTGGACGCGCCTGAAAGCCCGGACGTGCTCGACGCGCTGGTATTACAAGGGTTCAAGTATCAGGCCGAACAGCAAATATGCTGGTTGACTCAGGCGCCGATTCCGTTGGCGCTGAAGGCGTTTATCGACTGTCAGTCCGCGCAGCCGGTGCTCGCGCCGGAACTGCAAAAGGGCGAGCCGCGTGAGCTCAGCCTGCTGTGGATGCGTCGTTTGCGATCCTACGACGCTCGAGCATTGGCACGGCTAAATGAGGCATTCGCGCTGGGCAAGCAAGACTCGGTGCTTAGCGGCGTGTGCCTGCAAGCCCAATTGGCCGAGCAGGGCCTGCTGCTGCCCGCCATGGCGACTCAGCGTGATGTTTGGGACTGGCATCGTCAGGCGCTGTACTTGCTGGCAACCCTCGATCAACCGCAGCGTTGGCTGGGCGCGCAATCGGCCGCCTGCGTGGACTCGATGGATGTTCCGCGCGACCATCCGCTGGCTCGTTTGCAGCCGTTGTTGCGCCGATTGAATCGTGAGCAGGGCAGCCTGAGTGGTTTGCTCGGCTGGCTGCAAGCGGCGGATCCGGTTCATGCCTTGCTTGCCCGGCAACTGCTTGGCGTCCAGGAAGCACTCGACAGCACACAGTTGCTGGCCAATGACCGTTTGTTCGAGTGCATGCGCAGCGACATCCACGCGTTCGACGACGATCTGCTAGGCCGGATGCTGTTGTGTGGCGTGCTGTACCAGGACCCGCTGCTCGATGCCGAGCAGCGTGGCTATTTGCTCGGCAGAATTTCCGCCGTCACCAATCCTGAAGAGTGGTTCGACGGATTTCGCGACGGCTTGATTAAAGGTGAGCCGACGCGGCCGCCACGCTCGTCGCTGGAAGACAGCGAAGGGATCGACAGCGAGGCGTTTTACCTTGCCCTCGATGCACTCAAGGGCTTGGCGCGTTATGGCAGTGCCGGGGTGCCGCGCGGGAAGGTTTTGCAGCGTATGCAGCGGGCCAAGGATGATCCTGCTCACGGGCTGGGTTTGCGGTTCGCCTTCAGTGCGTTGCTGTCCTGGAGTGAGCGCCTGCTGCTGGCCAAAGCCGACAGCCGCCCCGCGCCATCCGCGGCTTTCTGGCGTTTAGGCACGCGACTGGGGCGCTCGGCATTTGTCGGACAGGTGCTGGGATGCATGCTGATCACCCTTGTGGCGATGATATTCAGCGGCACCCCTGCTGTATTGTTGCTGGGCGTTGCGTTTCTACTCAGTGCCGTATTAAGGCGCCTGCATGACCTCGGTCGCGGCATTCCCACGTTGCTGATTTGCTGCTGCCTGGCGCCGGCGTTGCCGTTTCTGCCGCTGGTGTTGTTCGGCTTTCCCGGTGACAAACTGCCCAACCGCTATGGCGTACCACCGGACGGCGCGGGTGAGGACACACTGCCCGGTGGTTTGCAGGCCACCCTGCGGCGGCTCAATGGTTAAAGGCGAAGTTGGTCCAGCGCCTTATTGAGTTGTGAGCGATGGCTGGCAATCTCCACGGATTGCTGGCCACCGAGCACGGAGGTAAACGCATCCAGCCAGCCGGCAATTTGTTCACGCTCATCGCCCAGGCTTTGCATCCAGGCACGCTCCAGTCGCGCCAGCAGGGTGCGATTGGGCAGCGCATCGCGCGGGTGAATTTTCAGGGCAGTGAGCCGTTCATGGCTGTTCTGCCGTGATTGCTGATCAAGCCCGGTGGGACTGCGGTCGATGCTGTGGCTGTGACGTTCACCGCTGGCCAGCAAGGTCACATCGACTTCGAGCAAACCATTGATGTCATAGCTGAAGCGTACATCCAGGGCTTGCGTCTGGTCGCCGGGTGTCACGGGTACGTCGAAGGTATCGATGAAAATATTGTCCCGTACCCACGGCCGTTCACCCTGATAGACCGCGATGCGGATAAACGCCTGCTGTGGATGCGTCGTGTAGAAGCGTTGCACCCGGGAGGTCGGGATCACGGTGTTGCGCTCAATGATGGGAGAGAAGGCGCCGCTGACGTCTTCACCGCGATTCGTCGAGATACCCAGCGTGTAGGGGCAGACGTCGGTCAGGATCAGTTCCTCGATGGCGCCATCGCGGGCCTTGCACGCGGCTTGGGTGGCCGCCCCGAGCGCGACAATCGTGTCCGGGTCGAGGTGGCGATAAGGCAGGCGCCCGAAGAGTGTGGCAACCATTTGCTGCACCACGGGCATCCGCGTGGCGCCACCGACCAGCACCAGGCTGTCGAGGTCCCTGGGCTTCAGTCGGGCATCGCGCAGGGCCTGTTCGATGGGGGCGCGTAACCGGGCCAACAGCGGTTCCCAGATTTTCAGCGCCGCGGCTTCATCCAGTGACCATTCGCGCAACTCGCCGGCACCGTTCCAGCTCAGTTGCTGCGCGCCTTCTGTGAGTTTGCATTTGAGTTGCTCAAGCGCATCGCCGAGGCTGGCCATGCCTTGGGCATCAATCATTTGTGTCGTGAGCTGCCAGTCTTTCAGGCAGGCCTGTATCAACGCCGCGGTGAAGTCTTCGCCGCCGAGGAAGTTGTCCCCGGTGGAGGCATGGACCTCGATCAGCGGCAAAGCGTATTCCAGTACCGTGACATCAAAGGTGCCACCGCCCAGATCGAAAATCAGCGTGCGCTCGAACTTTTGCTCGTGCAGCCCATAAGCCATGGCGGCGGCGGTAGGTTCATTGATCAAGCGCGACACTGCCAGGCCCGCCAGTTCAGCGGCAAACAGCGTGCGCTTGCGTTGCTCGTCACTGAAGTAGGCCGGCACCGAGATCACCGCCTCGTGTACCGGGTGGCCCAGCCAGGCTTCGGCATCCTGCTTGAGTGAACCGATCACCAGTGCCGACAGTTCCTCCGGACTGAATTGCCGACCGCCCAATTCGAACTGCTTGTCACTGCCCATGAAACGCTTGAACGCCGCCACCGTGCGTTCCGGATGGGTCGTCAGGCGGGCGCGTGCCGCGTTGCCAACCAGAATGCTGTCGTCCTCATCGAGGCTGACTACGGAAGGGGTGAGGAATTCGCCGAGGGCGTTGGGAATCAACTGTGCCCGACCTTCCTGCCAAACGGCGATCAGGCTATTGGTGGTCCCAAGATCGATACCCAGCAAGGCCGGGCGGGGGAGGGTTGCATCCTGCATGATTGATCTCTTTGAGGCGGTGTAAAAAAACGCGACCCTACAGGTTGAACAAAAAACTGGCAATTGCCCAGGTCAACGCCTCCAAGTAGCAGCAGCCTCGCAGGCTCGGCAGCTGCTAGCGTTATTTGAGGAGCTTTTGGAAGTCCTCCACTGGCAGCGGCGGACTGTGCAGATACCCCTGATAGAAATGGCAACCCAGCCCCTGCAAGAATTCCAGCTGCTCCGGCGTCTCGACCCCTTCGGCAATCACTTTCAATTCCAGGCTGCGGGCCATGGCAACGATGGCGCGGATGATCTCGGCGTCGTTGGGGTCGGTGGTGGCGTCGCGGATGAACGATTGGTCGATTTTCAGGGTGTCGACCGGCAGACGTTTGAGGTAAGTCAGCGAGGAATAACCAGTGCCGAAATCGTCCATGGCGAAACTCACACCGAGTTTTTTCAGGCTACGCATTTTGTTGATGGTGTCTTCCAGGTTCTGGATCACGATGCCTTCGGTGATTTCCAGTTTCAGCAGCGAGCAGGGCAGACCGTGGCTGGCGAGGCTGTGTTCGATGCGTTCGACGAAGTCGTTTTGGCGAAATTGCCGCGGGCTGATGTTCACGCACAGGCTGAAGTCCAGTGGATCGACCAGGCCCTTGGCGATCAGTTGTTTGAAGGCGCTGCAGGCTTCGTCGACGATCCAGGTACCCACTTCCAGAATCAGTCCGCTGTCCTCCAGCACCTTGATGAACTCGGTGGGCGATTGCGCGCCGAGGTCCGGATGGTTCCAGCGCACCAGCGCCTCGGCACCGACGATGCGGTCGTTCCGGGCGTCCACCTGAGGCTGGTAGTGCACGCGGAATTCACCCCGGGAAAGGGCCAGGCGCAGGTCGGTTTCCATGCGCAAGCGTTCGCTCGCCGCCTTCTGCATGGTGTTGTGGTACATCTGCGCGGTGTTGCGGCCCGAATCCTTGGCCCGGTAGAGGGCGATGTCGGCGCGTTTGAGCAGGTCGGTCGGGGTCGAACCGTGATCGGGAATCAGCGCGATGCCGATGCTCGGGGTCACTTGCAGGCGTTGTCCGTCGAGGAACATCGGCTCCGACAGCAACTCACGCAAGGTGTCCGCCAGTTGCAGGACTTGCTCGCTGACCTCGTTGCGCGAGCCTTCGAGTCCGCTGAGCAGCACCACGAATTCGTCACCGCCCAAACGCGCGACGGTGTCTTCCATGCGCACGCTGGCTTCGAGGCGCGCGGTGATGATTTTCAGCACGGTATCGCCCACCGGATGACCGAGCGAATCATTGATGTGCTTGAAGTGATCAAGGTCGAGAAACATCAGGGCGCCGCGCAGGTTGTGGCGCTTGAGCAGGGCGATCTGCTGACTCAGGCGATCCATCAGCAGGGCGCGGTTGGGCAGGTTGGTCAGCGGGTCGTGGTAGGCCAGGTGACGGATCTGCGCTTCGGCGTTTTTCAGCAGGCTGACGTCCCGCGCGGTCAGCAGCAGGCAGGCGGTTTCGTTGAGGGTAATCGGTTCTATCGAAACTTCGACGGTCAGCAACTCGCCGCGTTTATTGCGCCCGAGCATTTCCTGGTGATGCACCCGGCCCTTGAGCTGGAGTTCGGCGAGCAGCGCCGAACGTTGTTTTTCCTCGGCCCAGATGCCGACCTGATACACCGTGCGCCCAACCACTTCATCGGCGCGGTAGCCGGTCAGGCGGCAAAAGCCATCGTTAACCTCCAGATAACGCCCGGTGTCGCGCTCGGTGATGGTGATCGCGTCGGGGCTGGAGTGGAAGGCCTTGGCGAACTTCTCTTCGCTGGCCTTGAGCGCAGCTTCCGAGCGTTGCTGCTGAGTGATATCGCGCAGGGTGGTGACAATGCACGGCTGGTCGCCGACGCTGATCTGGCGGCTGGAAATCACGCAGGTCAGGGCTTGCCCGTCTTTGTGCTGAACGAGGATCGCCACGTTGTTCAGACCCTGTTCGCGGATGACCTGCTCGATCCGTCGCAGGCTTTGCGCCGTAGCATCCCATAGACCGATTTCGTCGGCGCCGCGGCCAATCACATCGGCGGCGCTCCAGCCGAAGGTCTGGGTGAAGCTGGAGTTGATCTCGATAAAGTGGCCGGTGTCCTGACGGGTCACGCAAATCGGGTCCGGGCTGACCTGGAACAGGGTGGCGAACTTCTCTTCGGACGCCACCAGCAGCTGTTCCCGCTCCACCTGATCGGTGATGTCAAGCAGCGTGCCGGCCATGCGCAGCGGGGCACCGTTTTCATCGCGATAGAGTCGGGCGCGGCTTTCCAGGTAGCGCGAGCTGCCGTCCAGCAGTTGCACGCGGTAGGTCAGTTGATAATTGCCGGCCGGGCCTTCTCGCAAGCTGCGATAGGCGTCACGCATGGTGCCGCGTTCTTCGTCGGGCACACCTTCGAAAAACTCGTCGAAGGATTCATGGAAGGGTATGGCTTCCAGCCCATGTAACTGGGCGGCGCGTGCCGAGCCGTACAGCATGCCGCTGGGAATGTGCCAGTCCCAGGTGCCGAGTTGCGCTGAGTCCAGTGCCAGGTCTAGGCGCTCCTGGCTATCTTTCAGGGCATGTTCGGCGGCTTTGCGTTCGGTGGTGTCGAGGAACGTACTCAGCAGATAAGGCTGGCCCTCGAGTTCGACTTTTTGCGCGCTGAGGATGCCGTCGTGGACCTGGCCGTTGCTGGCACGAAATTGCACCTCCATGTTGATCAGTTCGCCCTTGGCCTTGGTGGCTTTGACGAGTTGCGCCCGTTGCTCAGGATGCACCCAGAGGCCCAGTTCCAGGGTGGTGCGACCGATGGCGTCCTGTACTGGCCAGCCAAACAGGCTTTCGAAATACTGGTTGGCTTCGCTGATCAGGCCGTCTTCCTGGCGAGTCAGCAGGACCATGTTCGGACACAGGTGGAACAGCGTGGCGAAGCGTTTTTCCGAGCTGCTCAACGCCTGTTCGCGCTGGCGCTGGTGGGTGATTTCACGGATGACGCCAATCATGCGTGGCCGGCCGTGTTTGTCCGGTAGCAGGCTGCCGTTGATCTCCAGCCAGTGCAGGCTGCCGTCGGGCCAGCGGATGCGGTGATGCATCGCCTGTTCCAGCGGGGCGCCGGCGATCACCGCGTCGAAGGCGCGAATGGTTTTCGCCCGATCCTCTGGCGGCAGCAAGTCGAGGTATTCCAGATCCGCCGGCAGCGGTTGCCGGGGATCGAAGCCGAACAATGCCTGAGTCCCCCGAGACCAACTGATCTGCCCGCGCTCGATGTCCCAATACCAGGCGCCCAAACGTGCACCGTTGAGGGCGGCCAGCAATTGTGGGGCGCTTTCCCAGCTCTGCTCGGACCGTTTTGGGTCAAGCGCCTGTATACGCGGCATCGTCGGAATACGGTCAACAGATTTCGGCATTGGCAAGCCTTGGCTGAGTGGGGTGTCAGGTTCAGTGACCTGAGGCTCTATAGACGTAGCACAGCTTAGCCGAGAGTCCCTGGCAGATCGATTTGAGCATCCAGCAAGGCCATGAAGGCTCGCGCCGCATTCGACAGCGTCCTTTCTGTGTGCAGGATATAGCCTAGCTGGCGAGTGAGTTGTATGCCTGGTAAAGGTATTCGCGCAACCTGATCATCCAGCATCGTGCGCGGCAACACGCTCCAGGCCAGGCCGATCGAGACCATCATTTTGATGGTTTCAAGATAATTCGTGCTCATGGCGATGTTCGGCGTCAGGCCTTGAGCTTCGAACAGACGCTGGACGATGTGGTGGGTAAAGGTGTTGCCGCCGGGGAAAACCGCCGGGTGCAGGGCAATGTCCGCCAGGCTGACCGGGCCGTGGCTGATCAGCGAGTGCTCCGGGGCGACCACGAAGTCCAGCGGGTCGTCCCACACCGGCGTGGCCTTGACCAGTGCGTGGGGCTCCGGCGCCAGGGTGATGACCGCCAGTTCGGCGCGGCCATGGAGGATTTCTTCGTAGGCCACTTCCGAATCGAGGAACTGAATATCCAGCGCCACTTGCGGGTAACGTCGGGTGAACTCCCTTAATAAGGGGGGCAAGCGGTGCAGGCCGATGTGGTGACTGGTGGCCAGGGTCAGGCGGCCGGACACTTCGCCGGTCAGGTTGGTCAGGGCGCGACGGGTGTCGTCCAGCACATTCAGAATCTGATAGGCCCGCGGCAGCAAGGCACGTCCGGCCTCGGTCAGGCTGACTTCACGGCCCAGGCGATCGAACAGGCGCACCTTCAATTGCTGCTCCAGCCCGGCGATACGCTTGCTGATGGCCGGTTGCGTCAGGTGCAGCCGTTCGCCAGCGCCGGAGAAGCTGCCGGTCTCGGCAATCGCGATAAAAGCATTGAGGTTGGCGAGGTCCATTGCGGTATTCCAGTTGGTTATCCAAAGCATGAAAAATATGAATTTGAGTTATTTAATGTAACCCCCTAGGATCGACCTCACAACCCAAGGGGTTATTGAATCTCTCAAGATCCAGGGCATAGAAACACGCTGATGAGGACCGTCTGATGGCCGGCAAAACGCTTTACGACAAGCTTTGGGATTCCCATGAAGTGAAACGGCGCGACGATGGGTCGTCGCTGATCTATATCGACCGCCACATCATCCATGAAGTGACCTCGCCCCAAGCTTTCGAAGGCCTGCGTCTGGCCGGGCGCAAGCCTTGGCGCGTCGACTCGATCATCGCCACCCCGGACCACAACGTACCGACCACTCCTGATCGCAAGGGCGGCATCGAAGCGATTACCGACCAGGTCTCTCGCTTGCAGGTTCAGACCCTCGATGACTACTGCGACGAATATGGCATCACTGAATTCAAAATGAATGACGTGCGTCAGGGCATCGTTCACGTGATCGGTCCGGAGCAGGGTGCCACCTTGCCGGGCATGACCGTGGTCTGCGGCGATTCGCACACCTCGACTCACGGCGCGTTTGGCGCATTGGCCCACGGCATCGGGACTTCCGAGGTCGAGCACGTGTTCGCCACGCAGTGCCTGGTCGCCAAGAAAATGAAAAACATGCTGGTGTCGGTAGAAGGCGAACTGCCGTTCGGCGTGACCGCCAAGGACATCGTGCTCGCGGTGATCGGCAAAATCGGCACCGCCGGCGGTAACGGCCACGCCATCGAGTTCGCCGGCAGCGCCATTCGCGACTTGTCCGTCGAAGGCCGCATGACCATCTGCAACATGTCCATTGAAGCCGGCGCGCGTGTTGGCCTGGTGGCTGCCGACGAAAAAACCGTGGCTTACGTCAAGGGCCGTCCATTTGCCCCGAAAGGCGCGGAATGGGACATGGCGGTCGAAGCCTGGAAAGACCTGGTGTCCGACGCCGATGCGGTGTTCGACACCGTCGTCGAGCTCGACGCTACTCAAATCAAACCTCAAGTCAGCTGGGGCACTTCGCCCGAGATGGTCCTGGCGGTTGATCAGAACGTGCCGGACCCTGCGAAGGAAATGGACCTGGTCAAACGCGGTTCCATCGAACGCGCCTTGAAATACATGGGTTTGAGCGCCAATCAGGCGATCACCGATATTCAACTGGACCGCGTATTCATTGGTTCCTGCACCAACTCGCGGATCGAAGACTTGCGCGCTGCGGCGGTGATCGCCAAGGGCCGTAAAGTCGCTTCGACCATCAAGCAAGCCATCGTGGTGCCGGGCTCGGGCCTGGTGAAGGCGCAAGCCGAGGCCGAAGGTCTGGACAAGATTTTCCTCGAAGCCGGTTTCGAGTGGCGTGAACCGGGTTGCTCGATGTGCCTGGCGATGAACCCGGACCGTTTGGAGTCGGGCGAGCATTGCGCTTCGACTTCCAACCGCAACTTCGAAGGGCGTCAGGGCGCCGGTGGCCGTACGCACCTGGTCAGCCCGGCCATGGCCGCGGCGGCTGCCGTCCACGGTCGTTTCATCGACGTTCGCGAACTGATCTGAGGAACCGCACATGAGAGCTTTTACCCAACACACCGGTTTGGTCGCGCCATTGGATCGTGCCAACGTCGACACCGACCAGATCATTCCGAAGCAGTTCTTGAAGTCGATCAAACGCACCGGTTTTGGTCCGAACCTGTTTGACGAATGGCGCTACCTGGACGTGGGCTATGCCTACCAGGACAACTCCAAGCGTCCGTTGAACAAGGATTTCGTGCTCAACGCCGAACGTTATCAAGGCGCCAGCGTGCTGCTGGCCCGCGAGAACTTCGGTTGCGGCTCCAGCCGTGAACACGCGCCGTGGGCGCTGGAAGAGTACGGTTTTCGCAGCATCATCGCGCCGAGCTACGCCGACATTTTCTACAACAACAGCTTCAAGAACGGCTTGCTGCCGATCATCTTGACCGACGCTGAAGTGGATGAGCTGTTCCAGCAAGTCGAGGCGAATCCTGGTTACGAGTTGACGGTCGACTTGCAAGCCCAGACCGTCACCCGGCCTGATGGCAAGGTCTACAAATTCGAATTGGACGAGTTCCGTAAGCACTGCCTGGTGAATGGCCTCGATGATATTGGTCTGACATTGATGGATCACGAGGCGATTGCGGCGTTTGAAGCCAAACACCGTGCGAGCCAGCCGTGGTTGTTTCGCGACGTTTGATTGATCCGGGATTTACATAGGCAGGACGGGCCTCTTCGCGAGCAGGCTCGCTCCCACATTTGAAATGCATTCCCCTGTGGGAGCGAGCCTGCTCGCGATGACGGCAGCCCAGACAACACAAATACCAGGACATTACGATGACCAGCACCGCCCACAGTCAGGTTGTACAAAAGCAATTCGGTGAACAAGCCTCGGCCTATCTGAGCAGCGCCGTACACGCTCAGGGCACCGAATTTGCGCTGCTACAGGCTGAACTGGCAGGGCAGGGCGATGCTCGAGTGCTGGACCTGGGCTGCGGCGCAGGTCACGTGAGTTTTCACGTGGCCTCGCTGGTGAAAGAAGTGGTGGCCTACGATTTGTCGCAGCAGATGCTCGACGTGGTGGCCGGTGCATCCGTCGATCGCGGTCTGACCAACGTGTCTACCGTGCTGGGCGCCGCCGAGCGCCTGCCATTCGCCGATGGCGAATTCGATTTCGTCTTCAGCCGTTATTCGGCGCACCATTGGAGCGATCTCGGCCTGGCCTTGCGAGAGGTTCGCCGGGTACTGAAGCCGGGCGGCGTGGCGGCGTTCATCGACGTGTTGTCACCGGGCAGTCCGTTGTTCGACACTTACCTGCAAAGCGTTGAAGTGCTGCGCGACACCAGCCATGTGCGTGATTATTCCGCCGGTGAGTGGTTGCGTCAGGTCAGCGAAGCGGGGTTGCATACCCGCAGCACCACCCGTCAACGGCTGCGTCTGGAGTACACCTCCTGGGTCGAGCGCATGCGCACACCCGAGGTGATGCGCGCGGCAATCCTCGAGTTGCAGCAATCGATGGGCAATGAAGTACGCGAATATTTTGAGATTGAGGCCGATGGTTCGTTCAGTACCGACGTGCTGGTGCTGATGGCTGAAAGATAAGCGTCAAACGACTTTTTCCGGGCGTGCCCACGGGCGCACCGACTGATGACATGAGGAAAGCATGAGCAAGCAGATTCTGATTCTCCCAGGTGACGGTATTGGTCCGGAAATCATGGCCGAAGCGGTCAAGGTGCTGGAGCTGGCCAATGACAAGTACAGCCTGGGCTTCGAGCTGAGCCATGACGTGATCGGTGGCGCTGCCATCGACAAGCACGGCGTGCCGCTGGCTGACGAAACCCTGGACCGTGCACGCGCAGCCGACGCCGTACTGCTGGGTGCCGTGGGCGGCCCGAAATGGGACACCATCGAACGCGATATCCGCCCTGAGCGCGGCCTGCTGAAAATCCGTGCGCAACTGGGCCTGTTCGGCAACCTGCGTCCGGCGATCCTGTACCCGCAATTGGCCGAGGCTTCGAGCCTTAAGCCTGAAATCGTGGCTGGCCTGGACATCCTGATCGTCCGTGAACTGACCGGCGGTATCTACTTCGGCGCGCCACGTGGCGTGCGCACCCTGGAAAACGGCGAGCGTCAGGCTTACGACACGCTGCCGTACAGCGAAAGCGAAATCCGCCGCATCGCCCGTGTCGGTTTCGACATGGCCATGGTGCGCGGCAAGAAGCTGTGCTCGGTGGACAAGGCCAACGTACTGGCTTCCAGCCAACTGTGGCGTGAAATCGTCGAGCAAGTGGCCAAGGATTACCCTGAAGTCGAACTGAGCCACATGTACGTCGACAACGCCGCCATGCAGCTGGTGCGTGCACCGAAGCAATTTGACGTGATCGTCACTGACAACCTGTTCGGCGACATTCTTTCCGACCAGGCGTCGATGCTCACTGGCTCCATCGGCATGTTGCCGTCGGCGTCGCTGGATACCAACAACAAAGGCATGTACGAGCCGTGCCACGGTTCGGCGCCGGACATCGCTGGCAAAGGCATTGCCAACCCGTTGGCGACCATTCTGTCGGTGTCGATGATGCTGCGTTACAGCTTCAAACTGCAGGATGCGGCCGATGCGATCGAGAAGGCCGTCAGTCTGGTATTGGACCAGGGCCTGCGCACTGGCGACATCTGGTCGGCCGGTTGTACTAAAGTCGGTACGCAGGAAATGGGTGACGCAGTAGTCGCCGCGCTGCGGAATCTGTAATCTCTCGGGCCCGCTGCAACTTTCACTCTTGAAAGCAGCGGCCCACTTTTTAAAGAAGGTGTAGTTGCGATGAAACGTGTAGGTCTGATCGGTTGGCGCGGTATGGTCGGTTCCGTGCTCATGCAGCGGATGCTGGAAGAGCAGGATTTCGATCTTATTGAGCCGGTGTTTTTCACCACTTCCAATGTCGGTGGCCAAGGCCCGTCCGTGGGCAAGGACATTGCTCCGCTCAAGGACGCTTACAGCATTGATGAGCTGAAAACCCTCGACGTGATTCTGACCTGCCAGGGTGGCGACTACACCAGCGAAGTCTTCCCGAAGCTGCGCGAAGCCGGCTGGCAGGGTTACTGGATCGACGCCGCTTCCAGCCTGCGCATGCAGGATGACGCGGTGATCGTGCTGGACCCGGTGAACCGCAAGGTCATCGACCAGCAGCTCGATGCCGGCACCAAGAACTACATCGGCGGCAACTGCACCGTCAGCCTGATGTTGATGGGCCTGGGCGGTCTGTTTGAAGCCGGTCTGGTCGAGTGGATGAGCGCCATGACTTATCAGGCGGCTTCCGGTGCCGGCGCGCAGAACATGCGCGAACTGATCAAGCAAATGGGTGCGACCCACGCCGCTGTCGCCGATCAACTGGCCGACCCGGCCAGCGCGATCCTCGACATCGACCGCCGTGTGGCCGAAGCCATGCGCAGCGAAGCGTACCCGACCGAAAACTTCGGCGTACCGCTGGCCGGCAGCCTGATCCCGTGGATCGACAAAGAACTGCCGAACGGTCAGAGCCGCGAAGAATGGAAGGCCCAGGCCGAGACCAACAAGATCCTCGGTCGCTTCAAGAGCCCGATTCCGGTGGATGGCATCTGCGTGCGCATCGGCGCCATGCGCTGCCACAGCCAGGCGCTGACCATCAAACTGAACAAAGACGTGCCGATCGCCGATATCGAAGGGCTGATCAGCCAGCACAACCCTTGGGTCAAACTGGTGCCGAACAGCCGCGAAGCCAGCATTCAGGAACTGAGCCCGACGAAAGTCACCGGCACCCTGAACGTACCGGTCGGCCGTCTGCGTAAGCTGAACATGGGCACGCAGTACGTTGGCGCGTTCACCGTCGGCGACCAACTGCTGTGGGGCGCGGCTGAACCGCTGCGTCGCATGCTGCGGATCCTGCTTGAGCGTTGATCGATTGAAGTAATGAACGAACCCGTGCCTTGAAAGAGGTGCGGGTTTTTTCTTTTGGTATGTTCGTCGCCTGCAAAAAGATCGCAGCCTTCGGCAGCTCCTACATTGGCCGCGTGCAAACCTGATCTTGTAGGAGCTGCCGAAGGCTGCGATCTTTTGCTCTAAATTGCCGAACTGCCAACCACCCGGTAAAGTGCCGCTCCCCCCGTTTCGCCAGAGGTAGAACCATGAGCCAGTCCTTTGATATCGCCGTGATCGGCGCCACCGGTACTGTCGGCGAAACGCTCGTGCAGATTCTCGAAGAGCGCGACTTCCCGGTGGGCAATCTGCACCTGCTCGCCAGCAGCGAATCGGCCGGGCATTCGGTGCCGTTTCGCGGCAAGAACGTGCGGGTGCGGGAGGTCGATGAATTCGACTTCAGCAAGGTCCAGCTGGTGTTCTTCGCGGCCGGCCCGGCAGTAACCCTGAGTTTCGCTTCGCGTGCCACGGCCGCCGGTTGCTCGCTGATCGACCTGTCCGGCGCATTGCCGGCTGATCAGGCTCCACAAGTCGTGCCTGAAGCCAACGCGCAGGTGCTGGCCGGTTTGAAAAAACCGTTCCAGGTCAGCAGCCCAAGCCCTTCGGCCACCACACTGGCGGTAGTGCTGGCGCCGTTGCTCGGTTTGCTCGACCTGCAACGCATCAATTTGACCGCCAGCCTGGCCGTGTCTGCCCAGGGCCGCGAAGCCGTCACCGAGCTGGCACGGCAAACGGCCGAGTTGCTCAATGTGCGTCCGCTGGAGCCGACCTTCTTCGATCGGCAGATGGCCTTCAACCTGCTGGCGCAAGTGGGCAAGCCTGATGATCAGGGTCATACGCTGCTGGAAAAACGCCTGGTACGCGAGTTGCGTCAGGTCATGGCGCTACCTTTATTAAAGATTTCCGTCACTTGCATTCAAGCCCCGGTGTTTTTTGGCGATAGCTTTAACGTGACCTTGCAGTCATCGAGCGACATTGACCTGGCAAAAGTCAACGCCGCCCTGGAAGACGCGCCTGGTATCGAGCTGGTGGAAGCCGGCGATTACCCGACACCGGTAGGCGATGCGGTAGGGCAGGACGTGGTCTACGTTGGTCGGGTTCGCAACGGGATCGACGACCTGTCGGAACTAAATTTGTGGCTGACGTCAGATAACGTACGCAAAGGCGCAGCGCTCAATGCTGTGCAGGTGGCTGAATTGTTGATAAAAGACCTACTGTAAAAGATACTTGGCAACAATTTTGTCGAATGAATCCAGCCGGGCGCTATGCTTGGCGGGACTGCTGAAGGCGGGCTCCCTCCGGGGCTTTGCGTGGCATGAATGAAATGACCGCGCGCGACGACTCTTCGCCGCCGCGCGCAATGCCTTACGGCAGCGACTATCAACACCTTCTCGCTGGCCGAGGAATGTTCAAACAAAGGATGAGGCTATGGTTCAAGTTCGCAAACTGGTGTTAGCAATAGCGGCCGCCTCGGCGCTGTCCTCCGGTATGGCGCATGCCCTCGGGCTTGGGGAATTGACCCTGAAGTCGACGCTGAACCAGCCCCTGGTGGCAGAAATCGAGTTGCTCGACGTCAAGGACCTCACCGCTGCCGAAGTGGTGCCGAGCCTGGCTTCGCCCGAAGATTTCGCCAAGGCCGGTGTCGACCGCCAGGCGTTTCTCAATGACCTGACCTTTACCCCGGTGCTCAACGCCAGCGGTAAAAGCATCCTGCGTGTGACATCCAGCAAACCCCTTTCCGAACCCATGGTGAAATTCCTGGTTCAGGTGATGTGGCCCAACGGTCGCCTGCTGCGCGATTACAGCGTGCTGCTCGATCCGTCCAAATTCTCGCCGCAAACCGCTGATGCGGCTGCGCAGCCTGCACCGACGCAAACCGTCACCGCACCGGTGACCGGTGGCACCAAACCAACCCAATACACCACTGCGCCGCGCGATACCCTGTGGGAAATCGCCGAGAAGACGCGCGCTGGCGGCTCGGTCCAGCAAACCATGCTGGCCATCCAGGCGTTGAATCCGGATGCCTTTATCGACGGCAACATCAACCGGTTGAAAGCCGGTCAGGTGCTGCGTCTGCCGGATCAGGCACAGAGCACCAGCCTGCCGCAACCGAAAGCCATTGCTGAAGTCTCCGCGCAGAACACCGCGTGGCGTCAGGGGCGTCGCTACGTGGCGAAGCCCGGGACCGGACAGCAGCAGCTCGATGCCACCAAACGCGCTCGCGGCGAAGGCCCTTCGTCGCAAGCGGCGACAGACAAGCTGAGCCTGGTCTCCGCTGAGTCCGGCAAGGCCGGTGGCAAAGGCGCCGCGGGTGATGCCAAGAATTTGAGCAACAAGCTCGCCGTGACTCAGGAAAGCCTCGACACGACCCGTCGTGACAACGCCGAACTGAAAAGCCGCATGACCGATCTGCAAAGTCAGCTGGAAAAGCTGCAACGCCTGATCGAACTGAAGAACAATCAACTGGCCAAATTGCAGGCTGAAGGCGCCGCGGGTGCGCCGGCACCCGGTGCGACCGCTCCGGCAATGTCAGCCGAACTGGCGGCCAACCCTGCGACAACAACGCCTGCGGACGCGGCTCCGATTGCACCTGAGGCTGCTGCGCCTGAGGCCACTCCGGCTCCGGTCGAGCAGCCTGTCGAGCCGACGCCGGCAGCATCCGACGATCAGCAATTCAAAGAACTGCTGACCAATCCGTGGCTACTGGGTCTGGCAGGTGGCGGTGCCGTGGTGGCGCTGTTCCTGCTGCTGTTGCTGGCGCGTCGCCGCAAAGCCCAGCAAGAAGCCGAGAAGCATTTGCGCATGGCCCGCGACTTGGCCGAGGAGCAGGCGTTCTCCGCTGAACTCGACCTGCCAAAAGGCATCTTCGAAGACCTGGAAGTGCCGCCGCCGAGCGTGAAACTCGCTACCGCGCCAACTCCAACGCCACCGCCTGCACCAGCCCCGGCCCCCGCGCCGGTAATTGCTCCGGTTGTGGTAACGCCGCCGATCGCTGCGCCATTGGTTTCGCCTGCTGGCGAGCGTGATGACGACGTACTGAGCAAGGCGCAGTCGCACATCGCTGCCGGTCGTCTGAATCAGGCGGCTGCCTTGCTGGAAGACGGGATCAAGCAAGAGCCGCAACGCAGTGACCTGCGCCTCAAGCTGATGGAAGTCTACGGTCAGCAAGGCGACCGCGATGCATTCGTTGCCCAGGAACGCCAATTGGTGGCCAACGGTGACAACTTTGCTCAGGTCGAAAAACTCAAGAGCCGCTTCCCGGCCATGGCCATTGCGGCAGTCGGTGGTATTGCAGCCGCCGCAATCGCTGCCGAACTGGACGCACAATACGTCAAGGATTTGCTGCTGGACGAGCCTGAAGCGCCGACTGTGCCCGATGACTTCGACACTGCCTTCGATTTGAGCCTGGATGATCTGGAATCTGCCGCTCCGGCAGTGGTTGCGCCAGAGGCAGAAGCAGAGACCGATGACTTTGACACTGCCTTCGATTTGAGCCTGGATGATCTGGAAGCTGCCTCTCCGGCGGTGGTTGCACCAGAACCAGAACCAGAACCAGAACCAGAACCAGAAGCAGAGGTAAAGTCCGATGACCTCGACAGTGCTTTCGATTTGAGCCTGGATGATCTGGAAACTGCTTCTCCGGCAGTAGTTGCACCAGAGCCAGAGCCAGAAGCAGAGCCAGTGTCTGTGGCTGAGCTGGACGAGTTCCCGCTGGACGACGACCTGAGCTTTGAGTCGGTGTTGCAGCAGCAGACCGAGATCAAGGAAAACCTCGATGACCTGTCGGACTTCGACCTGGATATGGATCTCGGTGGGGATGCTTCGCCAGCGACCCTGGCCGAAGACGACTTCCTGCTGAGCCTGGATGACGGCGTCAAGGACCTGGATTTACCTGCCGCTGAAACGCCGGCTGTTCCCGAGGTAGCGCTGGACGATCTGGAGTTGCCAGCCGATTTCGACCTGTCGCTGGCTGATGAAATGGACGCGCCCGACGCTCCGGACGCGTTTGCCGCCGAACTGGAAGACGTCAACGCCGAGCTGGATCGTCTGTCCCAGAGTCTTGGCGAGCCGAGCTTCACGGCTGAAGACGCCATGGCCTCCGCAGCTGACGAGCCGGAATTCGATTTCCTTTCCGGCACTGACGAAGTCGCGACCAAACTCGATCTGGCCCAGGCCTACATCGATATGGGCGACGCCGACGGCGCCCGGGACATCCTCAATGAGGTGGTGACCGAGGGTAATGCCGGTCAGAAGAGCGAAGCCAAGGAAATGCTTTCGCGTCTGGCTTGAATGATCGGTAAGGCGTAAACAAAGCGGCAGCCCATTGAGGCTGCCGTTTTTTGTTTCAGCCGGTAGTGCGTTGGTGTCTGTCGGGCCGTCTTCGCGAGCAGGCTCGCTCCCACATTGAGTCTCTGGTATTCACAAAACCCCTGTGGGAGCGAGCCTGCTCGCGAAGAGGTCGGCACATTCAACATAATTCCCGATCCCGCAGGCCCCAAAAAACACACGCCTCTGGCGTCCCCGTCCGGCGGCCTTATAATGCCCGCCTTTGCGTACATCAGCAGGCTGTCACTCCTTGGCAAATATAGATAATCCGGCCGCCGAAATGGTGGCTGACGGCTTTTTCCGGATCGCGTTGGGCGTTGAATACAAAGGCTCGCGTTATCGCGGCTGGCAGCGCCAGGCTTCCGGCGTGCTCACGGTGCAGGAAACCCTCGAAAAGGCCTTGTCCAAAGTCGCGGACTCACCGGTGTCGCTGCTCTGCGCCGGGCGTACGGATGCCGGTGTGCATGCGTGCGGTCAGGTGGTGCATTTCGATACTCAGGTCGAGCGTTCGATGAAAGCCTGGGTCATGGGCGCCAATATCAATTTGCCCCACGACGTCAGTGTCAGCTGGGCCAAGGTCATGCCGGCGCATTTTCATGCGCGGTTCAAGGCGATTGCCCGGCGCTATCGCTACGTGATCTACAACGATCAGATCCGCCCGGCGCACCTGAACGAAGAAATCACCTGGAACCACCGTCCACTGGACGTTGAGCGCATGGCCGAGGCGGCGCAGTACCTGGTTGGCACTCACGATTTCAGCGCTTTCCGTGCCGGTCAGTGTCAGGCCAAGTCGCCGATCAAGGAGCTGCATCACCTGCGCGTCACGCGCCACGGCAAGATGATCGTGCTGGACATCCGCGCCAGCGCCTTCCTGCACCACATGGTGCGCAACATTGCTGGCGTGCTGATGACCATCGGTGCCGGCGAGCGTCCGGTGGAGTGGATGAAAGAGGTGCTGGAGAGCCGCATTCGCCGGTCCGGCGGGGTGACGGCGCATCCGTACGGCCTGTATCTGGTGCAGGTCGAGTACCGCGACGAGTTCGAATTGCCCGAGCGTTACATCGGGCCGCACTTCTTGACAGGCTTCTCGGAACTTGACGGCTGACGCCCTCGAACGCTTTTGTTACCATCCGGGACTTTCTCGGATTTACCTTGGGGTTCTATCGACATGTCGGCCGTTCGCAGCAAGATTTGTGGGATTACCCGCATAGAAGATGCGTTGGCAGCGGTCGAGGCCGGGGCTGATGCGATCGGATTTGTGTTCTACGCCAAAAGCCCCCGGGCCGTGACGTTTCAGCAGGCGCGCTCGATCATCAAGGCGTTGCCGCCGTTCGTGACCACCGTAGGATTGTTCGTCAACGCCAGCCGCTGCGAGTTGGGGGAAATCCTCGACGCCGTGCCGCTGGACCTGTTGCAGTTCCATGGCGACGAAACCGCGGCCGACTGCGAAGAATGGAATCGTCCGTATATCAAGGCGTTGCGGGTCAAGGCCGGTGACGATATCGCAGCTGCGTGCGATGCGTTTCCAAGTGCCAGCGGTATCCTGCTCGACGCCTACGTTGAAGGCGTACCCGGCGGAACCGGTGAAGCGTTTGACTGGTCTCTGATACCGCAAGGCTTGAGCAAACCGATCATCCTGGCGGGTGGCTTGACGCCGGACAACGTCGCCGAGGCGATTGCAAGGGTTCGGCCTTATGCCGTGGACGTCAGCGGTGGGGTGGAGGCGAGCAAGGGCATCAAGGATCACGCAAAGATTCAGGCATTCATCAAAGCAGTACGTTGATGTGACGGCTGGCACACTGCCGCCGTCCACAGGCATGGCTGAGGGTTTTTGGGGTGTACGCAGGTCACGTTTAGCTGATCCGGCAACCCATCGATCATCGCCACACATATGAATTTAGCTCAAGGGCATACGCGGGGCTGCGAACCAGAGCGTTCGGGCCGCCGGTACTGGAGAAAGAAAGCATGAGCAACTGGTTAGTAGACAAACTGATCCCTTCGATCATGCGTTCCGAGGTCAAGAAGAGCTCGGTGCCTGAAGGTCTGTGGCACAAATGCCCGTCTTGCGAGGCTGTGCTGTATCGTCCAGAGCTGGAAAAGACCCTGGACGTTTGCCCCAAGTGCAACCACCACATGCGTATCGGCGCCCGCGCCCGTATCGACATCTTCCTCGACGCTGAAGGCCGTGCCGAACTGGGCGCGGACCTGGAGCCGGTTGACCGTCTGAAGTTTCGCGACGGCAAGAAGTACAAGGATCGCCTGACCGCTGCGCAGAAGCAGACCGGCGAAAAAGACGCACTGATTTCCATGAGTGGCACCCTGCTGGGTATGCCGGTGGTGGTGTCGGCCTTCGAATTCTCCTTCATGGGTGGTTCGATGGGCGCTATCGTTGGTGAGCGTTTTGTTCGCGCTGCCAACTACGCGCTGGAAAACAAATGCCCGATGATCTGCTTCGCCGCTTCCGGCGGTGCGCGGATGCAGGAAGCCCTGATCTCCCTGATGCAAATGGCCAAGACCTCGGCGGTACTGGCGCGTCTGCGTGAAGAAGGCATTCCGTTCATCTCCGTGCTGACCGACCCGGTCTACGGTGGTGTATCCGCCAGTCTGGCGATGCTCGGCGATGTGATCGTCGGTGAGCCGAAAGCCCTGATCGGCTTCGCCGGTCCACGCGTAATCGAACAAACCGTGCGTGAAAAATTGCCGGAAGGCTTCCAGCGCAGCGAATTCCTGCTGGAACATGGTGCGATCGACATGATCATTCACCGTCAGGAACTGCGTCCGCGTCTGGGCAATCTGCTGGCACAAATGATGGGCCTGCCGACGCCGAAATTCGTCGCCGCGCCAATCGAGCCAATCGTGGTTCCACCGGTACCCGCCAACATATGATCAAACGTACCCTTGGCGAGTGGCTCGCCTACCTTGAGCAGTTGCACCCTTCGGCCATCGACATGGGCCTGGAGCGCTCGCAACAGGTAGCGTCCCGCATGGGACTGGGCAAGCCGGCGCCTCGGGTGATCACGGTCACCGGCACCAACGGCAAAGGTTCTACCTGCGCATTCGTGGCTTCGTTGCTGCGGGCGCAGGGCCTGAGCGTCGGTGTCTACAATTCTCCGCACCTGCTGCGTTACAACGAGCGGGTGCAAGTCAATGGCGTCGAAGCCACTGATGCAGAGCTGTGCGAAGCCTTTGCAGCGGTCGAGGCGGGCCGTGGCGACACTTCCCTGACGTACTTCGAAATGGGCACCCTCGCGGCGTTCTGGCTGTTTCAACACGCCAGTCTCGATGCAGTGGTGCTGGAAGTCGGGCTGGGTGGGCGTCTGGACACGGTCAACGTGGTCGATGCCGATATGGCGCTGGTCACCAGCATCGGTGTCGATCACGCGGACTATCTGGGCGATACCCGTGAATCCGTAGCGTTCGAAAAGGCCGGCATCTTCCGCCAGGGCGCGCCTGCGCTGTGTGGCGACCTGAATCCTCCACAGCCTCTGCTGGACAAAGCGCGCGAGCTCAATTGCCCGTTTTTCCTGCGTGGACGCGATTTCGACCTCGGCATCACCGATCACAACTGGCAATGGCGCGGTCTTGACGCTCAAGGGCGTGTGGTCGAGCTGCATGATCTGCCGTTGCTCGATCTGCCGATGGAAAACGCCGCGCTGGCGTTGCAGGCTTACCTGTTGCTCGGGTTGCCTTGGGCGGATGCACAAATTATTGCTGCGCTGAAAGCCACTCGGGTGGTCGGTCGCCTCGATCGCCGTCAATTTGACTGGCAGGGCAAACGCCTGAATCTGTTGCTGGACGTGGGGCATAACCCCCATGCGGCAGAATATCTGGCTCGCCGCCTGGCCAGCCGACCACCGGTTGGCAAGCGTCTGGCGGTGTTCGGATTGCTGGCAGACAAGGATCTGGATGGTGTTGTCGGTGAATTGAATGCTAGTGTCCAGCAATGGGCTGTCGCGCCGCTGGATTCACCGCGAGCGCGCCCGGTTGCCGATTTGCACGCAGCATTGCAGAGCCTTGGCGCCTCGGTAACATCCTATGACAGCGTGGCCGCCGCCCTGGATGGGCAGTGCGCGCTGGCGACGAGCGACGACGAGATTCTGTTGTTCGGATCATTTTATTGTGTCGCCGAGGCCCTCGAATGGCTGGCCCGGCGCTCCACGGAGGAAGCGGCAAATGGCATTGCTGGATAAGGCATACAAACAGCGCATGGTTGGCGCCCTGGTTCTGGTGGCGCTGGCGGTGATTTTCCTGCCGATGCTGTTTTCCCGTCAGGATGAACAGCGTCAAGTGACGGTTGAAGCCCCGGCTGCGCCGCAAGCGCCTGCGGTGCCGCAAGTTCAGGTCGAGCCGGTGGTGGTGCCTGAGTCGCAAGCCCTCCCTCAGGAGCCTGTGCCGAGTGATGAGGAAATCGCTCAGCAAGAAGCACCGTCGACAGCGATTGCCCCGAGTGCCCCGGTGGCGCCTGCGCCTGCCGTCAAACCGGTCGCGCCACCTCCGGCGCCGGTCAACAAGCCAACGGTTGCACCTAGCCAGCCCATCACGGCTGCACCCGGCAAGCCGGACACGACTCAAAGCCGCGTCGATGCCAATGGCCTGTCGGTCAGCTGGTCGGTGCAACTGGCCAGCCTGTCGAGTCGTGCAAGTGCAGAAAGCCTGCAGAAATCCCTGCGCAGCCAAGGCTACAACGCCTACATTCGTACTGCCGACGGCAAGAATCGGGTGTTTGTCGGACCGCTGATCGAGCGGGCAGAAGCCGATCGTCTGCGTGACTTGTTGAGTCGCCAGCAGAACCTCAAGGGTTTTGTGGTGCGTTTCCAGCCTGAGCGTGGCTAAAACTATCGCCCCGATTTGAAATGCACTGACAATCGCAGCTTACCGATAGCCATGCGCTCTGCTAAAATGCGCCGCCTTATCCGTCTGTAGGCTGCACTGTGCCATTTACCTGGGTTGACTGGGCGATCGTTGCAATCGTCGCCATCTCCGCATTGATCAGTCTGAGCCGCGGCTTCGTCAAAGAAGCACTGTCGCTGGTGACCTGGATCATCGCAGGAGTCGTCGCCTGGATGTTCGGTGGTTCATTGTCCGAGTACCTCGCCGGATACATCCAAACGCCGTCGGCCCGTGTGATCACGGGCTGTGCCATCATGTTTGTCGCCACGTTAATCGTAGGCGCAATGATCAATTATCTTATCGGCGAATTGGTTCGCGTCACCGGGCTGTCCGGGACCGATCGATTCCTCGGCATGGCCTTTGGCGCCGCGCGTGGCGTGTTGCTGGTGGTCGTGGCGGTCGGGCTGTTGAGCCTGGGGCCGGTACAGCAGGACGGGTGGTGGAAAGAATCACAGCTCGTGCCAAAATTTCTATTGGTTGCAGACTGGTCCAAAAACCTGATTCTCGGGTGGAGCAGTCAGTGGCTTGCCAGCGGTATCAGCGTACCCGCTGAGATACCGTTCAAGGAGCACCTCTTGCCGATGGCCAAAACGCCTCAGTGAGTTGTGTTCAGTTCAGATCCATTAAGTAGGGGTTGCGTCGCATGTGTGGCATCGTCGGTATCGTCGGTAAGTCGAACGTCAATCAGGCGCTGTATGACGCGCTAACCGTCCTCCAGCACCGCGGCCAGGACGCTGCCGGTATCGTGACCAGCCATGATGGCCGGTTATTCCTGCGCAAGGACAATGGCCTGGTACGTGACGTGTTTCATCAACGTCACATGCAGCGCCTGGTCGGCCACATGGGTATTGGCCATGTGCGTTACCCGACCGCGGGCAGTTCGACTTCGGCCGAAGCCCAACCGTTTTACGTCAACTCGCCTTACGGCATCACCCTGGCGCACAACGGTAACCTGACCAACGTTGAACAGCTGGCCAAGGAGATTTACGAATCTGACCTGCGCCATGTCAACACTAATTCCGATTCGGAAGTGCTGCTTAACGTGTTCGCACACGAACTGGCCCAGCGCGGCAAGTTGCAGCCAACTGAAGAAGACGTGTTCGCGGCCGTTACTGACGTGCACAACCGTTGCGTCGGTGGTTACGCGGTCGTGGCGATGGTGACCGGTTACGGCATCGTCGGTTTCCGCGACCCGCACGGCATCCGCCCGATCGTCTTCGGTCAGCGTCACACCGACGAAGGCGTCGAGTACATGATCGCCTCCGAAAGCGTGTCCCTGGACGTGCTCGGTTTCACCCTGATTCGCGACCTGGCACCGGGCGAAGCGGTCTACATCACTGAAGATGGCAAGCTGCACACCCGTCAGTGCGCAACCAACCCGTCCCTGACCCCGTGCATCTTCGAACACGTCTACCTGGCGCGTCCGGACTCGATCATCGACGGCGTGTCGGTTTATAAAGCACGCCTGCGCATGGGCGAGAAACTCGCCGAGAAGATCCTGCGCGAGCGTCCGGAACACGACATCGACGTGGTCATCCCGATTCCGGACACCAGCCGCACCGCGGCCCTGGAATTGGCGAACCACTTGGGCGTCAAGTTCCGCGAAGGCTTCGTGAAGAACCGCTACATTGGCCGGACCTTCATCATGCCGGGCCAGGCTGCACGGAAAAAATCCGTACGCCAGAAGCTCAACGCCATCGAACTGGAGTTCCGCGGCAAGAACGTGATGCTGGTGGACGACTCCATCGTTCGCGGCACCACTTGCAAGCAGATCATCCAGATGGCCCGCGAAGCCGGCGCCAAAAATGTCTACTTCTGCTCCGCGGCACCGGCCGTTCGTTACCCGAACGTCTACGGCATCGACATGCCGAGCGCTCACGAGCTGATCGCACACAACCGTTCGACCCAGGACGTGGCTGATCTGATCGGCGCTGACTGGTTGATCTATCAGGACTTGCCTGACTTGATCGAAGCGGTCGGTGGCGGCAAGATCAAGATCGAGAAGTTCGATTGCGCGGTGTTCGACGGCCAGTACGTCACCGGCGACGTCGACGAGGCTTACCTGAACAAGATCGAGCAGGCGCGTAATGATGCCTCCAAGGTCAAGACGCAGGCAGTCAGTGCGATCATTGATCTGTATAACAACTGAGTAACTACCGGCCCTGAGGGGCCGGTTTTGTATCTACTAAAAAGAGCAAGGCAAGGAGTGACAGCATGAGTCAGGATTGGGATGCCGGTCGGCTGGACAGTGACCTCGAAGGCGTAGCGTTCGACACCCTGGCCGTACGCGCCGGTCAGCACCGCACGCCGGAAGGCGAACACGGTGATCCGATGTTCTTCACTTCCAGCTACGTATTCCGTACCGCTGCTGATGCGGCGGCACGCTTTGCCGGTGAAGTGCCGGGCAACGTTTACTCGCGCTACACCAACCCGACCGTGCGCGCGTTCGAAGAGCGCATTGCCGCGCTGGAAAGCGCCGAGCAAGCTGTGGCCACGGCGACCGGCATGGCCGCGATCATGGCGGTGGTGATGAGCCTGTGCAGCGCCGGCGATCACGTACTGGTGTCGCGCAGCGTGTTCGGTTCGACCATCAGCCTGTTCGAGAAGTACTTCAAGCGCTTTGGCATTGAAGTCGATTACGTGCCCCTGGCGGACTTGTCCGGTTGGGATGCGGCGATCAAGGCCAACACTAAATTGCTCTTCGTCGAATCGCCATCCAATCCGCTGGCGGAGCTGGTGGACATCGCCGAGCTGTCGAAAATCGCTCATGCCAAGGGCGCGATGCTGGTGGTCGACAACTGCTTCTGTACCCCAGCGTTGCAGCAGCCGCTGAAGATGGGCGCGGACATCGTCGTGCACTCGGCGACCAAGTTCATCGACGGTCAGGGCCGTTGCATGGGCGGTGTTGTGGCCGGTCGCAGCGAACAGATGAAAGAAGTCGTCGGCTTCCTGCGGACTGCCGGGCCGACCCTGAGCCCGTTCAACGCCTGGATCTTCCTCAAGGGCCTGGAAACGCTGAGCCTGCGCATGAAGGCGCACTGTGCCAATGCCCAGCAACTGGCCGAATGGCTGGAGCAGCAGGAAGGCATCGAGAAAGTCCATTACGCTGGTCTCAAAAGCCATCCGCAGCACGAGTTGGCCCTGCGTCAGCAGAAAGGCTTTGGTGCGGTCGTGAGTTTCGAAGTCAAGGGCGGCAAAGAGGGCGCCTGGCGCTTTATCGATGCGACCCGCCTGATTTCCATCACCGCCAACCTCGGTGACAGCAAAACCACCATTACGCACCCAAGCACCACCTCCCACGGCCGTTTGGCGCCGCAAGAGCGTGAAGCAGCGGGCATTCGTGACAGCCTGATCCGCATCGCGGTCGGTCTGGAAGACGTGGCAGACCTGCAAGCCGATCTGGCGCGCGGGTTGGCTGCCTTGTGATCGAGTTGTCCACGCCAGGTACTGGCACCAATGGCCGGGTTGCATTGGTCACGGGTGCTGCGCGGGGCATTGGTCTGGGGATTTCGGCCTGGCTGATCAGCGAAGGCTGGCAGGTGGTGCTGACTGATCTTGATCGGGTGCGAGGTTCGAAAGTGGCGAAGGTGCTCGGCGACAACGCCTGGTTCATCGCCATGGACGTCTCGAACGAAGGGCAGGTGGCATTGGGTGTCGGCGAGGTGCTGGGGCAGTTCGGGCGTCTGGATGCGCTGGTGTGCAACGCGGCGGTTGCCGATCCGCACAACATCACCCTTGAAAGCCTTGATCTGGCGTACTGGAATCGGGTGCTGGCGGTGAATCTCAGTGGGCCGATGCTGTTGGCCAAGCACTGTGCGCCGTACCTGCGCGCTCACAGCGGCGCAATCGTCAACCTGGCCTCGACCCGTGCCGGGCAGTCAGAACCCGACACCGAGGCTTATGCGGCGAGCAAGGGCGGTCTGTTGGCCCTGACTCATGCCTTGGCGATCAGCCTCGGGCCGGAAATTCGCGTCAATGCAGTCAGTCCGGGCTGGATCGATGCGCGGGATCCCTCCGCACGTCGTGCCGAGCCGCTGTCCGATGCCGATCATGCCCAGCATCCGGCGGGCAGGGTAGGGACGGTCGAGGACGTGGCGGCGATGGTCGCCTGGCTGTTGTCGAAGAACGCGGGTTTTGTCACGGGCCAGGAGTTCGTGGTCGATGGCGGCATGACCAAGAAGATGATTTACAGCGAGTAATTCGAGCAGGGGCCGCGACAGCGGCGGCTTGAGGTTGCAGGCGGCCGTTGGCAGCGCTGCGGGAAATGACATGATTTTGTCTTTTTCAGAAAAACTTCAAGCGGGGTATTGACTTAGCTTCGGTACCTGCGTAAATTTCGCGGCCTCGGAGATGCAAACGGGTGATTAGCTCAGCTGGGAGAGCGTCTGCCTTACAAGCAGAATGTCGGCGGTTCGATCCCGTCATCACCCACCACTTCCGAGAGTCTTGCGAAAGCAAGATGGAAGCTTTTAAAAGCCTCCACCGACGCGCAGCGGTAGTTCAGTCGGTTAGAATACCGGCCTGTCACGCCGGGGGTCGCGGGTTCGAGTCCCGTCCGCTGCGCCATATTTTCCGAGTCAGGGTTTATTCTGGTTCGAGATTGAAAGCCTCGAAGCTTTCAGTCAGACGAGTTACTTGGACGCAAGTCCAAAGCGATACGCAGCGGTAGTTCAGTCGGTTAGAATACCGGCCTGTCACGCCGGGGGTCGCGGGTTCGAGTCCCGTCCGCTGCGCCATATCTGCCTCAAGGCCCACTGAACGCCTTGGAGCTACGAAGAAAGCTGCTGGTAAAGCCAGTGCCTACTTCGAGTCGATAGCAAAGACCCTGGTCGAAAGACCGGGTTTTTTTGTGTCTGCGATTTAGCTTTTCTCCTTGTCCCCGCAACCATGTGTATTCACATCTGCCGGCCAAATGCGGCCGTGTGTCGAATTCTTACTCCTCTCGACGATTTCCCTCAATAACGCTCAGCCCTGATCAACCGGTGGCTGTGTGGCAGAAACACCTGTCTTTCATTCGCGTATTCAAGTTTTTCCTGGGGGAAAAACGCATAAAGCGCTTGGTTTGAAGTATCAACACTAATTAGAATGAGTCGCATTTAAAATATTTCTTCGCGCAGGGTTCCTTTAGATGAGTGATGCAGCGATGCCGGCGGCGCAAACCTTCCACGACCTGTACCGCGACCATCGTGGCTGGCTCGAAAGCTGGTTGAGACGACGCATGAGCAATGGCCATGATGCGGCGGACTTGAGCCAGGATACGTTCGTGCGTTTACTCGCCAGCTCCCAGCACATCGCTGACCTGCAAGAACCCCGCGCCTATCTGGCGACAGTCGGCAAGCGGCTGCTGACCAACTTCTATAAGCGCCGCAGCCTGGAACAGGCCTACCTCAGTGCGCTGGCGCTGCTGCCTGAGGATTGCGTGCCGTCGCCCGAGCAACGTTGGTTGCTGCTGGAAACCCTGCAAGCCCTGGATGAATTGCTCGATGGATTGCCGACGGCGGTGCGACGGGCGTTTCTCTGGAGTCAACTGGAAGGCCTGGGTTATCACGAGATTGCCGAACGCCTGCAAGTCTCCGAGCGCACGATCAAGCGCTACATGGCGCAAGCCTATGAACATTGCCTGCTGGTGGATTTGTGATCGGCTCGGCCCCTTCGGCAGAAGCCCGGCAAGTCGTGCGGGCTGCCGCTCAATGGCTGGCACTCATGGAGTCAGGCGCCGCCAATGAGCGCGATCGTGCCAATCTGCAGCACTGGCGTGACAGCCATCCCAGTCATGAGCAGGCCTGGCAGAAAGCCCAACTCTTGCGCCAACGCTTTGCCGACTTACCATCGGGACTGGCCATGGCCAGCCTGGATCGGCCGCAGACGAGTCGGCGCACGGTGCTCAAGCGCGCCGTCGGGGCGGTGGCGCTGGTGCCAACCGCTTGGCTGATCAGTCGGCAGCTACCGCTGGATGTCTGGCGCGCTGACCTGCGAACGGCGACCGGGGAGGGCAAAAAAGTCCAGTTGGCCGATGGCAGCTCGCTGCAATTGAACACCGCAAGTGCCGTCGATATCGACCTGAAGAACCGCCGCCTGCGACTCGTGGAAGGCGAAATAGCACTGAATGTGCCCGGTACATCGCCGCTGACGATCCAGACGCACTTCGGGCAAGTGGTCGTCAGCCAGAGCGAAGTGTGCGTTCGTCAGGGGCAGACGGGGTGCAAGGTGTCAGTGCTTAAAGGCGCGGTGCAGTTGCAGCCTTTGCGCGGGCCGGTCTTTTCCTTGCGCGCAGGCCAGCAAGTCAGCCTTCAGGCGATGGGTGCCGGACGCGTCGAACCTTTCGATGTGCTTGCCCCAGGCTGGCGCGACGGCGTGTTGATGGCGCAGAACCAGCCCCTGGGCGATTTTCTGCGCGAACTCAGCACCTATCGTCCGGGATTGTTGCGCTGGGAACCGGAACTCGAATCCCTGCGCGTCACCGGCAGTTTCCGTCTGGAAGACACCGATCGCATCCTTACATTGCTGGCGGCCAGCTTGCCGCTGGAGGTGCATAGGCGAACCCGCTACTGGGTTACGTTGTTGCCGCGCAAAAATAGTGTTTGAGGTGTGTCCCCTTTTTTCGCGTCGCTTGTCATTCAAGGCAAGTGAAACGAAATCAGAGAGATTCTCAATGCCCGTAGTGATGCCCCGCAGTACGCGTCTGGGTTCTTCCAGGCTGCGCCCGTTGTTGCACTTGAGTCTGATGTTGAGCCTGAGTGCCTGTCCGTTGTTCATCACTGCCGGTTGGGCCGAAGACGCGCCTCGACGCAGTTACCAGGTGCCGGCAGGAAGCCTCAGCGCAGCGCTGACCCGTTTCGCCGGGCTGGCCGGGGTCAATCTGTCAGTGGACCCGGCACTGGTGGGCAGTCGCACCAGCCCTGGACTTTCCGGCGAGTACGCGGTGGAGGAGGGCTTTGCCCGACTGTTGCAGGGTTCCGGTCTGCAACTGCAGCCGGTAGGCGAAGAGGCGTACATCCTTACGCCGGCGCCAGAAGGCGGCAGCCTGCAACTGGGTGCCACCTCGATTGTCGGTGCCACTGACTCGGAGCACGGCGATCCGTATGTCGGCGGCCAGGTCGCGCGTCGCGGGTCGCAAGGCTTGCTCGGCTCGAAAGACTTTATGGAAACGCCGTTCAGCATGACCACCTACACCAGTGAGGTGGTCAAGAACCAGCAGGCGCGTACCTTGGGCGATCTGATCGCCAACGATCCCTCGGTTCGCGCCACCAACCCGGCGGGTGGGCGCTATGAGCAGTTCACCATTCGCGGGTTGAGCCTGTTCAACAGTGATGTTGCCTACAACGGCCTCTACGGCGTCCTGCCGACTTATTCGATCGACATGGAGATGGCCGACCGCGTCGACGTCCTCAAAGGCCCGAGCCAGCTCATCAACGGCATCTCGCCGCGGGGCAGTGTGGGTGGCGGGATCAACGTGGTGCCCAAGCGCGCGACCGACAAGCCCATCACGTCATTCACCGGCAGTTACGCTTCCGACAGCCAGGTCGGTGGTGCCGTGGATGTCGGCCGTCGCTTCGGTGAAGACAACAAGTTCGGTCTTCGTTTCAACGGCGTGAAGCAGTCCGGCGACACCGAATGGGATCACCAGAATGTCGACCGCGAAATGGCTGTGCTGGGCCTGGATTTCCGCGGTGAACGCCTGCGACTCTCTACAGACATCGGGCGCACCGAGCGTGATACCGACGCCCCGCAGGAGCGCGTGCAGGTCGGCCCAAATGCGCAGGTTCCGCATGCCAGCGATATTCGCCGCAACTATGCGCAGCCCTGGAGCAAGGCGAGTACCAACGACACGTTTGGCACGGTGAGCGCTGAATACGATGTCAACGATTCCGTCATGTTGTACGGCGGCGTGGGCGCGCGCAAAAGTAACCATGACTTCCTCCGCCATGCCGTTTCGGTCATCAACAACGCTGGCAATTTCAGCGTTCAACCGCGTGACTTCACCCGTGATGAAAATGTCCGGACAGCCACAGCGGGTGTGCGCAACTGGTTCCATACCGGCCCGGTAAGCCATGAAGTCAACCTGGCTGCCAGCTATTACTACATGGACTTTGAAAACGGCGGCGCCCGTTACGCCTCGGCCAACAGCAACATCTATAACCCCGTGGTAACACCAACGCCGGTCAGGCCCACGCGACAGGATTCGGAGGTCTATACCGAAAACCGTTCCACCGGCTTGGCGTTGTCCGACACCCTGGGTTTCTTCGATGACCGACTGCTGCTGACCCTCGGCGCCCGCTGGCAGCGCGTGAAGGTTGACGACTGGACCGATAACGTCAGAGGCGACACCGCCTACGACGAGGAAAAGGTTTCGCCGTCGGGCGGCATCCTGTTCAAGGCCACCGATAAGCTGTCGCTGTATGCCAACTACATGGAAGGCCTGAGCCAGGGCAAGATCGCACCGTCGACCTCGGTGAACGAGGACGAGATCTTCCCGCCGTTCATCAGCCGTCAGGTCGAAGTCGGTGCCAAGTATGACGCCGGTGCGTTCGCCGTCACCGCCGCCGTGTTCCGGATCAAGCAGCCGGCCTACGAGACCAACGCCACGACACGCGTCTTCGGTCCGAACGGCAAGCGTGAGAACACCGGTGTGGAACTGAGTGTGTTCGGTGAACCGCTCGATGGTTTCCGTCTGCTCGGCGGTGTCATGTACATCGACAGCGAGCTGACCAAAACCACCAATGGCACCTTCGACGGCAACCGGGCACCGGCCACGCCGAAATACAACGTCAACCTGGGCGCCGAGTGGGACGTGCCGACTGTACAGGGCCTGACCCTGACCAGCCGCGGCATTTACTCCAGCTCGCAGTACCTGGACCAGTCCAACAACAAGGAAATCGACTCCTGGGAGCGTTTCGACGTGGGCGCACGCTATGCGTTCAAGGTCGACGAAACGAACGTCACTGTGCGTGCCAATGTCGAGAACGTGGCGGACAAGCGCTACTGGAGTTCGGCCGGGGCCTCGGATGACAGCGAGCCTGGCTTGACGCTGTCGACCCCGCGCACCTATCTCCTTTCGGCGACCGTCGACTTCTGATTCACCCGTGTCATGCGCCCCAGGGAGCGGGGCGCCATCGTTGGACCATGACCTGATTCGAATAGAGGAAGGACATATGCACCCCCTCAGTTAATGAACAATCAAGACACTTGCGGATAAGTTACAGTCTGTCGATAACCTATCTCGAAGTTGTCTTTTGCATTACAAGATCATGGCTAGACCATGGCACTTCCGGAGTTTATACCAGGTTTATTAACTTGGTTTTTTGCGTGCCTGATTATTTTTAAAGTAGTTTAAATCGCTATATGTAAACTTCCAGATAGATTGTAAGAATTAGTTGCAACAACTCGGTAATGAGAATAAGTTGCATATCGAATTTAACGAGGGTGAAGCGATGTTGAATGATGGCGTATTGCACTCTAATCCTTTGCAAAAAACCAATGCCGACTATTTGGCTCGACAAAGCAAGTTCGAATCCAATGTACGCAGTTATCCACGCAAGTTGCCGCTGGCCATCGCCAAGGCGCACGGGCTCTGGGTGACCGATGTCGAGGGCAATACTTACCTCGACTGTCTGGCTGGCGCAGGTACTTTGGCCCTGGGGCACAATCATCCGGCCGTCATGGCCAGCCTCGACAGCTTCCTCGCCTCAGGCCTGCCGATGCACACCCTGGACCTGACCACCGCGGTCAAGGACGCTTTCAGCGAAACCTTGCTCAGCCTGTTGCCAAACCAGGGCCGTGATTACTGCCTGCAATTTTGCGGGCCGTCCGGGGCGGATGCAGTGGAGGCCGCGCTCAAACTGGCCAAGACCTACACCGGGCGCAACAACATCATCAGTTTCTCCGGGGCCTACCATGGCATGACCCACGGCGCCCTGGCCCTGACCGGCAACACCGCGCCGAAAAATGCCATCGCCAGCCTGATGCCCGGGGTGCAGTTCATGCCGTACCCCCACGAATACCGTTGCCCGCTGGGCATTGGCGGTGAGGCCGGGGTCGAGGCCTTGACCCACTATTTCACCCAGTTCATCGAAGACGTCGAAAGCGGCGGTGATCCTTGAAGCGGTGCAGGGTGAAGGCGGGGTCAACTGTGCCCCGGCGAGCTGGCTGCGGGCGATCCGCGAGGTGACGCGCAAGCACGGCATCCTGCTGATCCTCGACGAAGTGCAGACCGGTTTCGGCCGCACCGGCAAGATGTTTGCCTTCGAACACGCCGACATCGAGCCGGACCTGATCGTCATGTCCAAAGCGGTCGGTGGCGGTTTGCCCATGGCGGTGCTGGGCATCCGTCGTGAATTCGACGCCTGGGAACCAGGCAACCACGCCGGCACCTTCCGCGGTAACCAGATGGCCATGGCCGCCGGGCTGGCCACGCTGCAGGTGCTGCAACAGCAAAACCTCGCCGGCCAGGCCGAGCGCAAGGGCCAGTGGCTCAAGGACCGACTGGTCGAGTTGCAGGCGCATTATCCGGCCCTCGGCCAGGTGCGCGGTCGCGGCCTGATGCTGGGCATCGAGATCGTCGACGAGCGCCAGCCGGCGGATCGCCACGGGCATTTCCCGATGGACCCGGCGCTGGCCGTGGCCATCCAGCAACAGTGCTTCAAACAAGGCCTGTTGCTGGAACGCGGCGGGCGTAAGGGCAACGTGATCCGCTTGTTGCCGCCATTGATTATCGACGATGAACAATGCCAGCAAGTGATCCAGCGTTTTGATAATGCGATGGCTGCAGCGTTATTGCAGTTGCGCCCTTGAATGAATCAATCGAAGTTGCGCTGGTAGTCCGCCGAATTGCAGTTTGATCACAGTGCTGCAAGTAACTTTGATGGTCGTCTGATTGTTTAAAAAGGTTCAGTGAAGTGATGTCGTTACGTGGGGTTTCGTCGGCCGTCAAACGGGTCGATCAGCAACTAATTTTTTCGCCATATAACGTGTCCAGTGGCCTCGCGGGCTACTGTGGAGCACCCATGAATCATCCAGATCGCAGTGTTTTATCGAATATGGTCAGTGAGTTGGCGACGACGCGCGCGTTGCTTAATTGTTTGATCAAAGAGTTCGCCTTGCCGGAAAACTGCCTCAGTTACAGTTGGCCGACGCAGATGCAAGGTATCGCCCCGGGCAGTTACCTCGAAGGGCTGGAATGGAAGGGCATTCCCCTGACCATCAGCCTGCCCAACCAGCAGCAATTCTTTGTGATGGTGGACCGCCGTGATGGTCTGGGCAGTCACCGTTACCTGTCGGACGTTTATGCCCGGCGTGGCGAGGGCGACTGGTCGTGCCTGAGGTTTGCCGAGTTCGTCGAGCAGTTGCTCGCGGCGTGCGAACACATGACCCGCGCCAGCAACGACGAGTTGCTGGATCAGGTGTTGCAAAGCCAGTTGCTGACCGCCGCCATCGTCGGCCACAACATGGACGGCCAGCACCCGGCACCGCTCAGCAGTTACCTCGCCAGCGAGCAGGGCTTGTGGTTCGGTCATCCAAACCACCCGGCACCCAAGGCGCGCCTGTGGCCAGCTCATCTGGCCCAGGAAACCTATGCCCCGGAATTCCAGGCCCGCACGCCATTGCACCTGTTCGAGGTGCCGCTGGAGGGATTGAGCGTCGGGGCCAACGGCCTGAGCAAAGCCCAAGTGCTGGCCGGTTTTGCCGATCAAGCGCAGGCGCGGCCAGGGCACGCCGTTATCTGCATGCACCCGGTTCAGGCCCAGCTGTTCATGCAGGATGGTCGGGTTCAGCGTTTGTTGAAATCCGCGGCCATCGTCGACCTTGGCGCCACAGGGCTGATGGCCAACCCCACTGCGTCCATCCGAACCTGGTACATCGAGGGCCATGAGTTCTTCATCAAGGGGTCGCTGAACGTGCGCATCACCAACTGCGTCAGGAAAAACGCCTGGTACGAACTGGAAAGCGCACTGATGATCGACCGAGTTTTTCGTCACCTCCAACTGACCCGGCCGGAAACCCTTGGCGGACTCTCGGTGGTGGCCGAGCCGGGCAATCTGAGCTGGGCGCCGCAACAGGCCAGCGAAGCCGATAACCACTGGTTCCGCGAACAGACCGGGGCGATCCTGCGCGAGAACTTCTGCCTCGACACCGGCACCGACTGCAGCATCATGGCCGGCACGTTGTTCGCTCGTGGCCTGCATTTGCCGCCGTTGGTGCATGAGTTCCTGAGCCGGTTCAACGGCAATGACATCGGCGATCAAACGCTGTTGAGCTGGTTCGATGACTATCAGGCGCTGCTGCTGCGGCCGGTGCTGGCGCTGTTCTTCAACCACGGCATCGTGATGGAACCGCATTTGCAAAACAGCGTGCTGGTGCATGACAACGGTCGTCCACAACGCTTGCTGCTGCGGGATTTCGAAGGGGTCAAACTGACCGACGAACTGGGTGCTTCCCGGATCGACGCGGACGCTCATCCACGGGTGCGTGAGTCGCTGCTCTATTCCCGCCAGCAAGGCTGGAATCGCATCGTCTATTGCCTGTTCGTCAACAACTTGTCCGAGGCTGTGCTGGCCCTGAGCTGGGAACGTCCGCACCTGGCGCCGCTGATGTGGCAACGGGTGGAGCAGCAATTGATCAGCATCCGCGCCGAATTGACCCGCGCTGCGCCGGAGCTAGACGCACTGATCGCCGGTCAGCCGATTGCCTGCAAAACCAACCTGAAAGTCCGTCTGGCGGCCAAGGCTGATCGCCAGGCCAGCTACGTCAGCCTGGTGTCCCCGTGGGGCAAGGAGGCCAAGCATGGATAAGCTGCCCGCAACGGTTTTGGCCGCGATCGACGAGGCCCGAACGCAACACGAAGACCCGCTGGCGCTGTTCATCTACGACCTGGATGCGCTGAAACAGCACGTGACCCAGGTGATGGCGGCGTTGCCCAAAGGCGTAGAGCTTTACTACGCGATCAAGGCCAACAGCGAACCGCAAATTCTCGCCGCCGTGGCGCCGTTGGTGCACGGCTTCGAGATTTCCTCCGGCGGCGAGATCGATCGCCTCCAGGCCTGCCCGACGCGCAAGCCATTCATCTTCTCCGGCCCCGGCAAACTGGACTCCGATCTGCGTTCGGCGCTGCAACATCAGGTCGAAGCGATTCACATCGAAAGCCTGAATGAAATCGTCCGCCTGCAACGGCTCGCACTGGAAGCGGGGCGCGTGCAAGACGTCTTGCTGCGGATCAACCCCGAACTGCCTTCACCGCTCTCCAGTAAACTGGCGATGGCCGGCACGGCCACGCCGTTCGGGATCGATGAGTCGGAACTGGCCCAGGCGGTCAGTTGGGTCGATAACGCCAGCCACCTGCGGCTCAAGGGCTTCCATGTGCATGCGATGTCCCATCAATCGCAGGTGGAGCGCCATGAACAATTGCTCGATCTGTACTTGCAGCGTTGGCCGCAATGGAAAGCGTTGTCGGCCGATCCCGCGGCGATCACCCACCTCAATGTGGGCGGTGGCATCGGCGTCAATTACCTCGGGCCTCAGCAATTCGACTGGCAGCGCTTGTGTACGCATTTGGGCCAGTCCCTCGCGGCGTGTGCCGATGCGCCCATCGTGCGCTTTGAGCCCGGTCGATTCATCAGCGCCTTCTGTGGCTATTACGCCATTGAAGTGCTGGACAAGAAAACCAGTCACGGCAAGCACTTCCTGGTCTGTCGGGGCGGCACCCATCAGTTCCGTTTGCCGGTTGCCCAGGGACATGATCACCCGATCATTCATCTGCCCCGGCATCGCGTAACACCAACGGCGACACAGCAGGACTGGACCGTCGTGGGGCAGCTTTGCACGCCCAAGGATGTGCTGAGCCGCGATTGCCCGCTCACGGACGTGGAGATCGGCGACATGCTGGTGCTGCCGCTGGCGGGTGCCTATGGCTACAACATCTCCCATGTCGACTTCCTCTGTCATCCGCGACCGCCGCAGGTGTTTGTGCAACCGACCGGAGTCGCCCCGTGGGATTGACGTTTGCCGTGCCGCGCTGGTTGGTGGTGGTCAATGTGTTGTTGGGCACGCTGACGGTCAGCCTGAACAACAGCTCGCTGAATCCGGCGTTGCCGGCGTTCATGGAGGCCTTCGACATCGGCCCGCTGTTGGCCACCTGGATTGTGGCGGCGTTCATGGTGAGCATGGGCATGACCATGCCCCTCACCAGTTTTCTCAGCCAGCGGATGGGGCGCAAATCCCTGTATTTGTGGGGCGTGGCGTTGTTTGTCTGCGGCTCGTTGCTGGGGGCGCTGGCCAACTCCATCGCGCTGGTGATTACCGCGCGCGTGGTACAAGGCATCGCCAGCGGGCTGATGATTCCGCTGTCGCTGGCGATCATCTTTTCGGTGTACGCCAAGGGCGAACGGGGCAGGGTCACCGGCCTGTGGGGCGCGGCGGTGATGCTGGCGCCGGCATTGGGGCCCTTGTGCGGGAGCCTGATGCTGGAGTGGTTCAGTTGGCGCTCGCTGTTCCTGATGAATGTACCGATTGGCCTGCTGGCGCTGATCCTTGGCGTCGGCGTTTTGCCTGCTTCTGAAGCATCGGAACGTAAACCTTTCGACCTGGCGGGTTACTTGCTGATCGCGACGGGCATCGGTCTGCTGATGGTCGCTGTTGGCCGCCTGCGCCATGCCGAAGCCCTCACTGATCCGCTCAACCTTGGCATGTTGCTGGCGGCCGTCCTGTGTCTGGTTGCGTTTGTACGACTGGAACTGAACCGGACTTCGCCGCTGCTCAATCTGCGCATCTTTGCCCTGCGCGGTTATCGCTTGAGCGTAATCATCGCGGTAGTGCAGTCGGTCGGCATGTTCGAATGCCTGGTGCTGCTGCCGCTGCTGGTGCAAGTGGTGATGGGCTACAGCGCTATCTGGACCGGTCTGTCGCTGCTGTGCACGGCGCTGTTCGCCAGCCTGTTCGGGCATCTCGGCGGCCAGTGGCTGGACCGTCACGGCCCGCGCGGCGTGGTGCTCTGGGGGCTGCTGCTGACCGGGGGTGCCACGCTGGGATTGGGCATGCTAGGGGCTGGTGCTTCAATCGCTGTGGTGTTCTTTCTGATGATGGTCCGCGGCGCCGGATTGGGCCTGTCCTATATCCCCATCACCACCGCCGGGCTTGATGCGCTGCCTGAACCGATGGTCACTCAGGGCGCAGCGATGAACAACATTTCCCGTCGTCTCGTCTCGTCGCTGGCCATCGTGATCGCCTCCCTGTGGCTGGAATTTCGCCTGACTGCCGAGACCGGGGGCGGGGTGGTTTCGATGGCCAGCTCGGGGGCGATCAGCGAGGTCTTCATGGCCACCGGCATCCTCATCCTGCTGGCATTGCCCTGTGCCTGGCGTTTCCCCGTTCACGCATCCGACGAGCCGGCCGAGGCACTGCCCTCGGCCCTCGAACACCGTTAATTCTTTCATGGACAAGGTTATGACTATGGCGACTTCTTCACAGGCAACACATCAGGCTGCGGACTCTGCGCCAGGCGTCTGGCTGGCGACGGCCGATCCGCGCCACTATCAGCAAGTGGAGCAGCGCGTGGTGGGCCAGCTGCTGCAAACGCTGCTGTATGAAAACGTCCTGCCGTATCGCCATTCGCCGCTCGATGGCGGCCAGTACCGTTTTGTCGTCAGCGGCATCGATGCGCAGCAACAACCGGTGGAGTACCACTGCAGCGGATTGCTCAGCGAAAGCTTCGAGCTGATCCGCCTCGACTATGCCAGTCTCGAACGCGTTGACGCGTTGGGCGCGCGCCGCCGGCCGCACCTTCATCAAGCATTGGCGGAGCTGCTGAGCGAACTTCAGGACAGCCCGCACCTGCCACGCTTCACCCATGAGCTTGAACAAACGATGCTCAAGGATCTGCAATCGCGCAGTCAGGGTTATCAAGCGGCCAAACCAAGCCATCAACTGGATGTCGATGCGCTGGAACAGCACTTCATGGACGCCCACAGCTATCACCCTTGCTACAAATCGCGCATCGGTTTCTCGCTCAAGGACAACGCCAATTACGGGCCGGAATTTGCTGCGCCCATCGCGATTGTCTGGCTGGCCGTGGCCAAATCCTGCGGGGCGATGAATATCTCGCAGCACCTGGATTACAACGGGTTTATCCAGCAGGAATTCGGACTTCAGCGCTGGCAGCAACTGGCTGAAAGCCTCACCGACCAAGGCAAGGCGATGGGTGATTACTGGCTGATGCCGGTGCACCCGTGGCAGTGGGAAAACGTCATCGTTCCCGTGTTCTACCCAGAACTGGTCAGCGGTGAAGTGATCTATCTGGGCGCCACCGATGACCGTTATCAGGCGCAACAGTCGATCCGCACCCTGGCCAACGTCACTGAAAAACAGCGGCCTTACGTCAAGCTCGCGCTGAGCATGACCAACACCTCCAGCACCCGAATTCTGGCCCGGCATACGGTGATGAACGGCCCGATCATCACCGACTGGTTGCAGCAGTTGATCGGCAGCGACAGCACCGCCCGCGACCTTGGTTTTGTGATTCTCGGCGAAGTAGTCGGCGTCAGCTTTGACTACGATCACCTGCCTGCCACGCGGATGTCCCAGGCCTACGGCACGATGGGCACGCTGTGGCGCGAGAGCATTCACCAGTACCTGCAAGACGACGAGCAAGCGGTGCCGTTCAATGGTTTGAGCTCCGTGGACAATCGCTACGGCAGCGGTGAACAGAAGCCGTTTATCGATGCCTGGATCAAGCAATACGGCCTGCACGCCTGGACCCGCCAACTGCTGCAGGTGGCGGTGTCGCCGATCATTCACATGCTGTACGCCGAAGGGATCGGCATGGAATCCCATGGGCAGAACATCGTCCTGATCGTGAAGCAGGGCTGGCCGCAACGTATCGCCCTGAAAGACTTCCATGACGGCGTGCGCTATTCACCGCAACACTTGGGGCGCCCCGATCTGTGCCCGACGTTGGTGCCGCTGCCTGCCAGCCACGCCAAGCTCAACCGAAATTCGTTCATCCTCACCGACGACCTGGATGCGGTCCGGGATTTTTCCTGTGACTCGTTCTTTTTCATCGCTCTGGCCGAGATGGCGATCTTCCTGCATCAGCACTATCAGCTCGAAGAGGCTCTGTTTTGGAAAATGACCGCCGAGGTCATCACTGCTTACCAGGCCGAGCATCCGCAACACCGCCCGCGTTATGCAGCGTTTGATGTCTTCGCGCCGTTCTATGAAGTGGAAGAGCTGACCAAGCGCCGCCTGCTGGGCGACGGCGAACGTCGTTTCAAATCGGTGCCGAATCCGCTGCACGCGTTCCGGCCGCAATCATGCTGAAGACCAATCTGCTCAAGCAGAAACTCACCACGGGTGAGCCGGTCTACGGCCTGATCAGTTCGATTCCGTCGCCAGCGGCCATCGAACTGATTGCCGAGGCGGGTTTCGATTTCGTGATCATCGATATGGAACACGTGCTGATCAATCCCGAGACCGTGGAGAACATGATCCGCACTGCCGAGAGTTACGCGTTGACCCCGCTGGTGCGGGTGGCCGACCTCAACCCGAAAACCCTGCTGCGCCTGCTCGATGGCGGCGCCCAGGGCATTGTGTTGCCGATGATCGAAGACCCCGAGCCCTTGGCCGAAAGCATTCGAGCCTGCAAATACCACCCGCAGGGCACCCGCAGCCTGAATGCCGGGCGCCCCGGTGCCTTTGGCAAACACAGCCTGGCGGAGTACGTCGCGCTGGCCAATGAGCAAATCATGGTTGTGGCGATGATCGAAAGTGCCGAAGGCGTGCGGCGGGCGGCAGAGATTGCCGCGGTGCCGGGCCTCGACATGATCCTCGAAGGGGCCGCCGACTTGTCGCAATCGATGGGCATGCCCTGGCAGATCGACCGACCCGAAGTGCAGCAAGCGCTGCTCTCCAGTTGGCAGGCGGTCAGCGCCGCAGGTGTGCCGTATTGCGCGATTCCACGTCAGCCAGGCGACCACGAACGGTGGTTGAGTCGGGGCGTTAAAAGTTTTGTTTTGGGTGACGAGCGAGGCATCGCTTTTCGTGCCCTCCAGGCCAAATTGGCCGCCACTTCAGCAGAAGGAAAATAATCGGATGAACTTCACCGCAATGGCCGCCGACAAGGTGATGCAGGATCTGGTCGATTGTTTGCTGGCCGAACATTTTTTCGGTACCGAGCCGCTGAACCTGGTGGCGCCCTCGTCATCGGCCGATCAACCGTTTACGGGGTTGAGCGCCGAACAACGGATCTGGGAATGGCCCAGCGATCCCCAGGGTTGCATCGTCATTGCCTTGCGTCCCGGCATTACCCAGCAATGGGAAAAAGTACCGGGCACGCCGGTTTGGGCGCGACAGAATGACCAGCTGACCGCGTTGTCACCCGAGGCCTTCACGACCCAGGTGTTGACCGGGATGACCGATCGCTACCCGGACAATGAAAAAGGCTTCGCCCTGTTTCTGGATGTGCTGCGCACCAGCGTCCGCCAGACCGAGTTGTCCCTGGCCCATCGGGTCGACAGCGAACGCTTGCTGGAAAAGAGCAACGCTGACTTCTTCCTGGCGATGGAGCAGTGGGCTTCGCTGCGTGATCGTCCCTACCATCCGCTGGCCAAAGCCAAGCAGGGTTTGGACGACGCGGAATATCAGCAGTATCAGGCGGAGTTCGCCCGTCCGGTGGCGCTCAATTGGGTCGCGGTCGACCGCACGTTGCTGCAATGCGGCGACGGCGTGACGGACCTGGCGCAGAGTTATCCCGCCCACTACCTATTGCCGCCGCTGCTGCAGGCCGACTTGCAAAAAGAGCTGCAGCAGCGGGGCATTGCCCAGAGCCACATCGCGTTGCCGGTTCACCCGTGGCAGTTCGAACACGTGCTGGAGGCGCAACTCGGCGCTGCCTTCGCCAAGGGTGATTGCCATCGACTGGACTTCACCGACGGTGATTTCTTCGCCACCTCGTCATTGCGCTCGATGACCCCGTGCTTCAACAGCGCCGATTACCTCAAGTTGCCGATGGCGATCTATTCGCTGGGTGCTTCGCGTTATCTGCCCGCAGTCAAAATGATCAACGGCGGCTTGAGTGAAGCGCTGTTGCGCCAGGCGCTCGGCAAAGATCAAACCCTGCAACAGTCGCTACATCTGTGCGACGAAACCAAATGGTGGGCGTTCATGCCGCCGGACGCGACGCTGTTCGACGAAGCACCGCGTCACCTGTCGGCCATGGTTCGCGGCTATCCGCCGGCGCTGCTGGAAGATTCGGACACCCGACTGGTGCCCATGGCCGCATTGGGCACACCGCTGCCGGGCAGCAATCAACACTTCTTCGATGACTGGATGGGCTACCGCCAACTGCCGGCCAATGCCGCGTCGGTGATGACGCTGTTCCGAGAGTTGTGCCACAGCTTCTTCGATATCAACCTGCGGATGTTCCGCATCGGCATGCTGGGGGAAATTCACGGACAGAACGCAGTGCTGGTGTGGAAGGCCGGTTATGCCCAGGGCCTGCTGTTGCGCGATCACGATTCGTTGCGCATCTTCGTGCCGTGGCTGGAACGCAACGGTTTGGCCGACCCGGCTTACCGGTTGAAGAAGGGACATACCAACACGCTGTACCACGATCGCCCTGAAGACCTGCTGTTCTGGTTGCAGACCCTGGGTATTCAGGTCAACCTCCGCGCCATCATCGATACGCTGGCTGAGGTCTACGCATTGCCGGCGACCCAATTGTGGAAGGCGATGGGCGAGGTGCTCAACGAGTTGATCGATACCATCGAGTTTGACGCCGAGGCGCGGATCATGATCAAACACCAGTTGTTCGAAGCGCCGCACTGGCCGCAAAAGTTGCTGCTCACCCCGATGATCGAACGTGCCGGCGGCCCTGGCAGCATGCCGTTTGGCAAAGGCCACGTGGTCAACCCGTTTCACAGGCTCGATCGTAATGCCTGAACCGCGAGGCGAACCCTCCAGGCGCACGCTGTTGCGCCTGTCCCTGGGGGCGCTCGCCCTCAGGTTTTCTGCGCCGGCATGGGCCTCGGCCGACACCGCGCCGTTGCGGGTGATCACCCTGTTTCAGGGCGCCACCGACTGCGCCGTGGTGTTGGGCGTGACCCCGTGTGGCGTCGTCGATTCCTGGAGCGAAAAACCGACTTATCGCTATTTGCGCACGGCACTGGACGCTGTGCCCCATGTCGGGCTGGAGACTCAGCCCAGTCTTGAGGACATCGCGCTGCTCAAGCCGGATTTGATTGTTGCCTCGCGCTTTCGCCACGAACGCATTGCACCGTTACTCAAGCAGATCGCCCCGGTGTTGATGCTGGAGGAAGTGTTTGAATTCAAGAAGACCCTGGCGCTGATGGGCGCTGCATTGCACCAGCAACAGAGGGCCGACGAGATTCTGAACCGATGGCAGCAACGCGTGGCGCAGCTGTGCGAGCAACTGCGGCAGACATTTTCCGGACGCTGGCCACCCACGGTGTCGATTCTGGACATCCGCGAAGACCACATCCGCAGTTACCTGCCAGCGAGTTTTCCGGGCTCGGTGCTCACCGAACTGGGATTCAACTGGAGTGACAGCAGTCGGGAGGCGAGCGGGGTATCGATCAAACTCACCAGCAAGGAAAGCCTTGCGGTGGTGAATGCCGACATCTTTTTTGTGTTCCTGCGCGCGCAGAACGCGGCGGTGCAGCGCAACTACGACAGCCTGGTGCAACACCCGCTGTGGAAGCAGATGCGTGCCCCGCAGCAAGGACAGGTGTGGCAGGTCGATGGCGTCGCGTGGAGTCTGTCGGGCGGGATGTTGGGGGCGAACCTGATGCTCGACGACGTGGCCCGCGTGGCCGCCGCGCAGGTGGCCTCATGAGCCCGGGAGTAAAGCTGTGCAGCGCGGGTGTCGTGTTGCTGCTGTGCTGCGTGTTGAGCCTGGCGGTCGGCGCCACCTGGATTCCACTGCCACAGATTGCCGCGGCGTTTGTCGATCCCGACCCGTTGAGCATCAATCATGTGCTGGTGACCACCACGCGCCTGTCGCGCACCTTGATGGCGATTTCCGTAGGCGCCAGTCTGGCGGTCGCGGGCGCGCTGATGCAGGCACTGACGCGCAATCCATTGGCGTCACCCGGACTGTTCGGGATCAACGCCGGTGCGACCTTTTTTATCATTCTGTTTTCCTCGATCTTCTCGTTGTCATCCCCGGATGCCTGGCTATGGTCGGCGTTCATTGGCGCTGCCGTAGCGGGTTGTCTGGTGTGGCTGATCGGCAACATGGGGCAAGGCAGTCTCAGTCCGCTGCGTATCGTGTTGGCGGGCGCGGCGATCGCCGCGTTGTTCTCCGCCTTCAGCCAGGCGCTGCTGGTGGTGAATCAGGATGGCCTGGACACGGTGCTGTTCTGGATGGCCGGTTCACTGACCGAACGCAGCCTGTCGACCGCTGCGCCGTTGTTGCTGTGCGCTGTGCTCGGGGTGTCGGGGGCGCTGTTGCTGGCCGGGCAGCTCAATGTGCTGAACGCCGGGGAAGAAATTGCTACGGGGCTGGGGCAGCGAACCGGCCTGATCCGGCTGCTGATGAGCGTGCTGGTGATCTGTCTCGCGGGCAGCGCGGTGGCGTTGGCCGGCAGCATTGGTTTCATCGGTCTTCTGGTGCCGCACATGGTGCGCAAGGGGTTGTCCATCGACCATCGCTGGTTGCTGCCCGGTTGTGCGCTGCTTGGCGCCATTCTCCTGCTGTTGGCGGATACGCTGTCGCGGGTTTTGATCCTGCCTCAGGAGGTGCCGGTGGGGGTGATGACGGCGCTGTTCGGCGCGCCGTTTTTCATTATGTTGGCCCGGCGTGGAGGTCGTTATGGATAAGGTGGTGACCTGGCGCCGGGGCGGGTATTCCCGGCGGGTCAACCTTTCCACGTGGTGGCGATTGGCGGCGGCGCTGGTGCTGACGGTGCTGGTGATACTCGGCTCGTTATCGCTGGGGAAAGTCATCCTTTCGCCCCTCGAGGTGATACGAATCCTGTTTTCCAGCCAGGACGCCAGCCTGACGTTGATCGTCGAGCAACTGCGTTTTCCACGCATTGTGTTGGCGGCACTGGTGGGCGCTGCGTTGTCGGTGTCCGGGCTGATTCTGCAAAGCATCATCCGCAACCCGCTGGCATCGCCCGACCTGCTCGGCATCACCAGCGGTGCCAGCGCCGCTGCCGTGCTTTACCTGTCGTTCTTGTCCGCGACGTTGGGGCAACAGTTTTTGCCCCTGGCCGCGATGCTCGGTGCGGCTCTGGCGACACTGGCCATTTACCTGCTGGCCTGGAAGCAGGGGACCTCACCGCTGCGGCTGGTGCTGATCGGCGTGGGCGTCTCGGCGATGTTGACGGCCGCTACCACCTTCATTCTGGTGTTCAGTCCGCTGACCACCACCCTGTCTGCCTACGTCTGGCTGACCGGCAGCGTGTACGGCGCCAGTTGGCCCGAACCGTTGGCGCTTGCGAGCTGGTTGTTGGGTATTTGCCCGTTGCTGGTGCTGCTGGCCCGTCAGGTGATGGTGCAACAGCTGGATGACAACCTGGCTCAGGGCATCGGCGTGCGCGTGCAATGGCTGCGCGCCGGTCTGTTGCTGGTGAGTGTGGCATTGGCTGGTGCGGCCATTGCCTGGGGAGGGGCGATCGCGTTTGTCGGGCTGATCGCGCCGCATATTGCCAAACGCCTGGTGGCCCCTGGTTTCGCTGGGCAAGCCGTGATGGCGGCGCTGATTGGCGCAAACCTGGTGATGCTGGCGGACCTGGTCGGGCGCACGCTGTTTTTGCCCCTGGATTTGCCGGCCGGGATCTTTGTCGCGGTGCTGGGCACGCCCTTTTTTCTCTACTTATTGATTAAACAGCGTCATTAAGGAATTCAACGTATGACGTCGATTGCAAGTCGCGGCCTGACCCTGAGTTATCAGCGCCAGGTGATTATTGACGCGCTGGACATGCAACTGCCCAAGGGCAAGATCTCGGTGCTGATTGGCAGTAACGGCTGCGGTAAAAGTACCTTGCTCAAATCCTTCGCCCGACTGCTGAAACCGCAGCAAGGCTCGGTGATTCTCAACGGTGTGGATATCCAGCAAAAATCCACGGCGGCGGTAGCGCGTGAGTTGGCCATCCTGCCCCAGACGCCGACGGCGCCCGAGGGCATTACCGTTCGCCAACTCGTGGCCCTGGGCCGATACCCTTATCAGAGCTGGATGCAGCAGTGGTCGGCCGAGGATGAAACCATGGTCAATCGCGCGCTGACGCAGACCAGTCTGCAGGCGCTGGCGGATCGGCCGGTGGATGCCTTGTCCGGCGGGCAGCGCCAGCGCGCTTGGATCGCCATGACCCTGGCCCAGGACACCGGCATTGTGTTGCTGGACGAGCCGACGACCTTCCTCGACCTGGCTCACCAGATTGAAGTGCTGGACCTGCTGCGCGACCTCAACCGGCTCGAAAACAAAACCATCATCATGGTGCTTCACGACCTCAACCTGGCCTGTCGTTATGCGGATCATATGGTTGCGGTGCATGAACGTACGGCATTTGCCCAAGGCCGCCCTGAGGACGTCTTGACTCAGGCGCTGGTCAAAACCGTGTTCGACCTCAACTGCCGGATTATTCCTGACCCGTTCTTTGGGACGCCGATGTGCATCCCGTTTGGTCGAGAGTTGCCGCAATGAATCTGGCTCACCACTTCACCGCGCAAGAATGGAACGTGCTGGGCGGTGGGTTGCGGTTGAAGGACTGTGCCGAGCGTGACCCATTACGCTCGCTGATGGCGCGTGACCTGTTGCAGGAAGAGGTGTGCGAGCGTTTGCTGGACGCATTGAGCCCGGTCATTGGCTCACCGTCGCGGGCGATCACCGCCTCGCTGCTGGGCAAGCGCCTGTCGTTCCTGGCCACCGGCGCCTGTTTGTACGCCATGTCGGTGTACGACAAAGGGCTGCTGCTGTCGCTGGACAACACGGTGATCGAATACGGCCACGATGAAGGGCTGTGGACGTCTTCGATGCCGCTGGCTCATTCCCCGCCGCTGACGTACAGGCCCGGTGAACGCGAGGCCTGGCGGGAAACCGTGGTGCAGGCACTGTTTGCCGGACTGTTGAAGCCGCTGTGGCAAACCTTCAACCGTGTGAGTGGCGTTTCACGGCGCATCTTGTGGGAAAACACCGCCGTGCGTGTGTATTCGTTGTATGAAAAACGCATGGCGAAAATCGAGGATCCGTCGGTCCGCGAGCGCTATGAAGCCGACTTCAGTTGGTTGCTGACTCAGGCAGAACCTGCGCTGTTCGGACTCGATTACAACCCGCTGAGCCACTTCCGTCGTCCGCCGACACTGCTCGACGAGGGACAGCGCAGCATTCGCTTTCGGCGAACCTGCTGCTTCTACTACCTGGCTACTGAGCCCGCTGAATATTGTTCGACCTGCCCACTGCTGCGTCCGGGGAAATGCCGATGAGTTATCAGATCAACCCTCGCCAGCAATTCGTCACCCCGGAGTTGCTCAACGCCTACCGGTCGATCCCTTCGTCAACCATCGGCCATTTTTCCGATCGGGGCTTCCTGCGGGGGATCAAGCCGCTGTTCAACAACATCCGCATGGTCGGTAATGTCGTCACCGTCAAAGTTTTCCCGCCGGATGGCAGCATTCTGCGTGAGGCCTTGTTGCTGAGTGAGCCGGGTGACGTGTTGGTGATCGAGTGTGCGGGCGACGAGGAGTGTGGCTGCTGGGGCGAACTGCGCACCCTGGCCGGGCTGATCAAAGGATTGGCCGGGGTGGTGGTGTCGGGTGCGGTCACGGATGTCAGTGCATTGCGTCGCCATGGGTTGCCGGTCTTTTGCCGTGACGTCAGTGCGTACACGACTCGGGGCATTGGCGCCCGTGGGGAAGTCAATCAGTCGATCAGTGTGGGCGGGGTTCAGGTGCAGCCGGGGGACCTGGCCATTGGTGATGATGACGGTGTCTACATCCTCGATGCCCCGTGTGCGACCGAGTTGCTTCCCGAACTCTTGGCCAAAGAGGACATGGACCAGCAGCGCCGGGCTGAATTCTTGCAGAGGCTCAATCAGCGGAAGAGCTGACTTCCCGAGCTGGAATGAAAAGGGGCAACTGTGCAGTTGCCCCTTTTTTGCATCTATCGGTCAGAAGCCGAATTTGTCCCGCAGTCCGTAATACCAGGCGCCCAGCGCAGCGAATGGTGTACGCAGCAGTTGTCCGCCGGGGAACGGGTAGTGGGGCAGGTCGGCAAACGCGTCGAAACGCTCAGCCTGGCCACGTAATGCTTCAGCCAACACCTTGCCCGCCAGGTGCGTATACGTCACGCCATGGCCGCTGCAACCCTGGGAATAGTAGATGTTGTCGCCCAGGCGTCCGACTTGAGGAAGTCGCGACAAGGTCAGCAGGAAGTTGCCGGTCCAGGCGTAATCGATCTTCACGTCCTTGAGCTGCGGGAAAGCCTTGAGCATCTTCGGTCGAATAATCGCCTCGATGTTCGCCGGATCCCGCGCGCCGTACACCACGCCACCGCCGAAGACCAGGCGCTTGTCGCCGGTCAAACGGTAGTAGTCGAGCAGGTAGTTGCAGTCCTCGACGCAGTAATCCTGCGGCAACAGGCTCTTGGCCAATGCTTCGCCCAAGGGTTCGGTGGTGATCACCTGCGTCCCGCAGGGCATCGATTTGGCGGCCAGTTCCGGCACCAGATTACCGAGATACGCATTGCCCGCCACGATGATGAACTTGGCCCTGACCTTGCCCTGAGGCGTATGCACCACCGGATTAGCGCCGCGCTCGATGCGCACCGCCGGCGATTGCTCATAAATGGTACCGCCCAACGACTCCACAGCTGCGGCTTCGCCCAGTACCAGGTTCAGCGGATGAATGTGCCCGCCGCTCATGTCGAGCATGCCGCCGATGTACTGGTCGCACGCGACCACTTCACGGATGCGACGCTGATCCATCAGTTCCAGCTGCGTGTGACCGAAGCGCTCCCACAGACGCTTCTGGGATTCCAGATGGCCCATCTGCTTGGCGGTAATGGCGGCGAATACACCACCGTCCTTCAAGTCGCACTGGATATTATATTTGGCAACCCGCTCACGAATGATCCGGCCACCTTCGAACGCCATCTGTCCCAGCAACTGAGCCTGCTTGGGACCGACACTGCGCTCGATCACATCGATGTCGCGGCTATAACTGTTAACGATCTGGCCACCGTTACGTCCCGACGCACCAAAACCTACCTTCGCCGCTTCAAGCACCGTTACCCGGAAACCGTTTTCCAGCAGAAACAGGGCAGAGGACAGACCGGTGTAACCGGCACCGATCACACAGACATCAGTCTCCACGTCATCCTGCAAGGCCGGGCGCGGCGGAACCGCATTGGCCGATGCGGCGTAGTAGGATTCCGGGTAGGAGGTGTTCGCCATCCTGCAGCCTCTGTTTAATATATTTTACGAGTGCATCGATCCTACCCGAGATAAAAAACGACCGCCAGCCACCGCAAAATCTTCTTTGCGGCGGCAAAATTAAATATTTTGCATATTCATAGGGTTAGCTCGAAAAAAGGTGTTGACACCCCTCCGGAATTCCGTAGAATGCCGCCTCACAGCAGGCACGTAGCTCAGTTGGTTAGAGCACCACCTTGACATGGTGGGGGTCGTTGGTTCGAGTCCAATCGCGCCTACCAAACAAAATCCGCTCTGCTGGGCGGTCTAGAAGGGCTCACCGAAAGGTGGGCCCTTTTTTGTTGCCTGCGATTTGCAAAACTTTTGCAAAGCTCCCACCTCAGAACGCCAAATCGGCTTTCACCTTCATGTAAACCATTCGAGGGAGTGGGGAGCTTTGCAGCTGGAATGGCTGAAACAAAAAGCCCGCGCATGGCGGGCTCTCTGTATGGGGTCAAATCCTTTTGTCTGCTCAATCTGCGCTGCGTCCTGTGAGTGTTTCGTGAAAAGCATGTCGATGGAACGAAAAAAAACCGGCACTTGGCCGGGTTCTCTGTAGATGGGGCCAAATCCTTTTGGCTGGCTGCATTGTGCAGGGTGGGTGTGACGAAGGCGTGACAGGGCAAATACGAAAAGCCCGAATCTGGGCAAACTCGATGATGGATGCCTATTGATACCGCCAAGGCATTACGCCTCACAAGCAGTTGGATCTCATAGACTTCGCACCACGCAGTCTTCATTAGCGGCTTGCACTCCGCGTCAAATTTCCCCCACCGCTTAGCAGTGCCAGCCGGGTCATCGGCCCTGGCATCTCCTCGCCTATGTCCACCATTTTTTGCGCCACGGCGTTCTGGACTTCGCTGTATCTGACCAGTGAATCATTGAGCGGCCGCACGGTCCTATCGCTGACCTTTGCATTCAGGACGTTCAAATGAAGCGTGCAGTAATAATGTTCATGGCCATTTCAGGCTCTCTCCTGCTGGGAGGTTGCGGGCCTCACTGGGACGACGGAGAAAGGTACGGTCGAGATCGTGATCGAGGTCATGATCACCGTCGTGGATACGACCGAGATGATGACGACGATCGAGGGTATGACCGCAGATATGATCGTCGTGACAATGATCAGGGGTATGAGCGCAATCACGGTCGTGATCGTGACGATAGAGACGACTGAAGGCGGTGACGATTTTTCCTCGGATCGGTCAATGATCACCCGGTTTGTTGATTGTCTTCAGCGGCACGGATTGCCAGTGATTCAGGCGTAAGATAGCGGTGCTACCTCATCAAAAGGAGCCGCATATGATCGCCGACCAAATGAACAAGCCGGTATCTGAGGGCAGAGCTGTTTGGGATCAATACTTCTGCGCTGCGTTGATTGCGGAAAGCAATTTGACGGCACCGGTCGTAGGAGGAGCTACTCATGAAGACAGGCAAAACCTGTTGATTGAAAGGGCCAAAGCTCTCGCCGACAAGATGATGGAAAACAGAAAATAACCAGAGCCCAGCCATCGCGCTGGGCTCTTCACATCTGGATCTCGGCATTGATGCAGCGCTAATGAATCAGGCAATCAAGTCTACTTTGCCGCTGGCGAGGCGATAGACGCCTCCCACGATCTTTAACGTCCCCTTGCTGAGCGCATCAGTCAGCAGTGGTGAGGCATTTTTAAGGCGGTTAACCGAGTCTTTGACATTTTGCGCTGTAGCGTTGTCGATAAGGCTTCCGGGTTGATTGAGTACTTTCTCGATTGAAGGTTTAAGTGCATCAGTCAACTTTGGGATGTGGCCAGGGAAAACAGTGTGATCTTTTACTGCCTTTATACCTGCACTGATGGCGCCGCAGCTCTCATGCCCCAGTACGAGGATCAGTGGTGCGCCGAGTACCGCGACTGAGTATTCAAGGCTTGCCAAACCCTCATCGGTAACGAAATTGCCCGCGACGCGTATGGCGAAAAGATCGCCTCGTGCCGTGTCAAAAGCATACTCGGGGGCGATACGGGAGTCAGAGCAACCTAGTACCGACACGAACGGGTTCTGGCCTGAGACCAGGGCTTCCCGCTCGGACTTGAAGTCATGTGTCTTGGAGCTGCCGGAAACATACCGTTCATTTCCCTCCATAAGCCTTTGAAGTGCCATGTCAGGACTGACGGAGTTTTGTGGTTTTGGCGGGGCGGCGGTTTTCTCGGCAGCCTGAACGAATGTGTCGGGCAGTGCACCGGCAAGTAGCAGAGCGCCTGCTCCAAGTCCGGCAACCTGAAGAAATCTACGACGACCACTCGCCTTTTGAACAGGGGTTGAATCACATGATTTACACATGATCTTGTGTGCTCAGGTCGGTTGATGGGAATGACTTGCTGTTGGGGGGCAAGTGCTTCCAGGGACCTTTGGCACTTGTGGTTGGAGTCTAGACGGGATGTAACATTATGTTGTTCGGGGCTTGTTCGGTCGTTTTCTAGTACCGAGAACCTCAAATACTTTTCAGCGTTTTCAAAAACGTTCGGATGTGTCCGGCCGCCTCTTCGGGCGCGATCTGAAGCAGACAGTGCGGTGCTTCGATTTCAATGATTCGTGTATCACGTTTCATTGAAGAGACCAGCGCGGACGCTGTCCCTGGAACCACCAAATCATGCGTAGCGCGTAGGTAAATAGTCGGGACGCTGACTTCGGCGAGGGTGGCGGATACGTCAACGGCAAGAACCGATCGTAGTCGTGAACGCATTACCGAAGGGCTCACTTGAGTGATGGCTTGGCGTAGCGCTGTGCGCAAGGCGCTCGTGGAAAACCGGCCGAGCAGTACTTTGCTGATCCATCCGACAGGCGCAAGGCTGAGCGGCAGTGCGCCTAGCAAAAAACTCAAGTGCCTGAATATCGGTCTTGGATTGCGTGCGAATGTGCTGCATAGCACGAGTCCCACCTGCCGGGGGAGTTGCCTGGCGCTCAGGGAAATAGCGATCGGTCCCGAGAAGGATTCACCCAGCAGCACGAATGGGCGGTCGGTCGGCAGCGACTCTCGGACCAGCGACTCCAGCGCTGTGTAGCTCAGCGGAATATTGGGGGGATAGGTGATGATTAGCGTATCGAACTCGTGCTCCATGATCGATACAAAGGCTGCGAACAATTCACCTGTTCCATCCATTCCAGGTAGCAGAACGAGTGTGGGAGTTGATCGATTCATGTGTTCCGTCCTTGCCTTTGAATCGTTGGCGTCGGCCGCAAGCCTGGGTCGTCGCCAGGCACTGTAACGAGGAGATTGCCCCCTCGTTACAAATGTTGCATGAAGAGCACGAATCACTACTGGCGTGGTTCATCTCAACAACGTCGGACCTGTGTGGCAGGTCCAGCCAACTAAAACCAATCTTACCTGGCGTTCAACTTCTTCAGTTCTTCATAAGTCGCCGACTGTACAAACCAGAAGCCGGAGATGATGCACCACGTCAAGGTGCCGGTAATGAAAACGCCTGCCCCGGACCAGAAGCCCTGAACGAAGATCATGACCACTGCGGCGATCCAGATAACGGCCAGTGCGACGTACAGAACTACGTTGTTTACGCCAATTACGAACTCTTTCACGTTTATTCCCTTTTGAATGTCTATCCTCTGGCTCCTTACGCAGGGCCAGTGGGCGGCATGATAGGGGGATAGCTGGCTGTTCGCCAGTCATGTCACGGCCTGCAGGCAGATTTCCAGATTTTGGACTACTACTGACAAGCCCATTTCCTTCTCCCTGTCAGGAGCATCCCTATGCTGTTTCACTGGTTTCTTGCGGCGATCCACCTCTTGGCTGTTGCCTTGGGTCTCTGGGCGGTGCTCACCCGAGGGACGGCGTTAAGCCGCCTGGTCGACGGTAAGGGGCAGGTTCGCAGCGTGCTGGTAGCCGATAACGTATGGGGCATCTGTGCGGGTATTTTGCTGATCACAGGTTTGATGCGGGCCTTCGGTGGGTACGAAAAAGGCACCGACTATTACCTTCATCAGCCGTTGTTCCATCTGAAGATGACGCTGTTCGTGATCATCCTGCTGCTTGAAGTGGCGCCAATGATTACCTTGATAAAGTGGCGGATCGCCTTGGGCAGGGGCGCTTCGATTGACCAGGGCCGAGCCAGGCTGTTTGCGCGCATCAGCCATATCGAAGCGCTGTTGTTGATGTTGATGGTGATTGCGGCCACCGGCATGGCGCGCGGTGTGACCTTCGGCTAATAACGGCGTGATTCGTCGGGGTTAAAGCGAATGATCTGACAGCCACGGCGTGGCCGAAGCCGGTAGCATCGGCTTCACGTAATGGGGGAGGAGGCGAGAGCTCAGCAAAATGCCGAGCAAGAATCTTTAGCCAGCCATTGCGCTGTAACGAACGGGCTGGCTACTGACTGCAACAGGATTCAGGGAGTCTGCGGTTTGTCTGGAGCGGTGAGGCCAGCCTGAATGCGCTGATAGATTTCTTCGCGATGAACCGCAACGTCTTTCGGGGCATTGATGCCAATTCTGACTTGCTGGCCGCTAACGCCCAGAATGGTGATCGTAATGTCATCACCAATATTTATGCTTTCACCGACTTTGCGGGTGAGTATCAGCATGGTCTTCTCCTTGATTGCTTTGTAGGGCACCTGATTCGGACAGTGCAGAGGTCGGTGGTATGTATAGATTAGTGCGAAGCTCACAGTTTGGGTGCCTCTTTCTGACGCGCAGATGCTGCATTAATTCCCAAGGCGTAACTATACAGAGGCCGTAACCATCATTCTCGTTGTTTTGAGCCCATTTTGCGGCACTCGGGAAGTATTCATGGATGCTAAAATCGCCGCTTTAAGCATTCTGAGGGAAACGTTGTGCGCAAAATGGTCTTGGTAATCGCGGTACTGGCGCTGGCGGGATGCGGTGAGGGCAAGAGTGTTGAGGTGCAAAAGCCGCAACCGGCAGCTGCGACTACAGCCTCGGTGGTATCCGCGCCACAATGGGATCTCGAAGTTCGAGGCGAAACACCTCAGGCGGTCAGCGATTTGAGCGGCTGGCTGATTGAGCACAGTTTCGTTTCCAATATCGTCAAGGAAAATGGAAAGACCCGGATTCTGCTCGGGCCATTCAGTTCGAAAACCGAGGCCGAGGCCAAACAGACAGAAGTTCGCGCGGCGCTCACCCGGGCGAAGAAACAGAATATCGAATTGCTGGTTGTCGACCACCCCGTGACCCGATAACGGTCTTTTCCAGGGGGATTTCGACGGAACGCCTTAAAGGGGATCCACATTGACTCGTTTCTAGACGTAGTCACTGTTGATTCTCAGTAGGAGTTCCCCCGATGGCCTCCGCCACCCCTTACAAAATACTCGACGCAGTCCTGCGGCGCAAAAAGATGCTGAGTCCTCATTTGATGCGCGTCACTCTCGCCGGTCCGATGGTTACGGAAATGGCGACCTGGGCACCCGACCAGCGCGTGAAGCTGTTTTTTCCTGCTGTGGACGGTTCGCCAGCCAGGCTCTCTCATGGCGATGGCTGGCACGCACGTTACCGCTCAATACCGGTTGCCCAGCGCCCGGCAATGCGCACTTATACCATCCGACATTTGCGTGCCGAGCAGGGCGAAGTGGATATCGACTTCGTGTTGCACGGCGAAACCGGACCCGCATCCCGTTGGGCAATTCATGCAGCGGCGGGTGAGCCGATCCAGATCGTCGCGCCTGATCGCCAGTTTTCGGCACAAGACGCGGGCGGTTTCGAATGGAAGCCGCCTCTACAGCTCAAGCATCTGTTACTGGTCGCCGATGCCACGGCCTTGCCCGCGGCGCTTGGCATTCTGGATGAGCTGGCAGCGCTTGCCGTGCCACCGATAACCCAGGCATTTTTTGAAGTAGGCAGCGTGGACGATGCGTTGCCGGTTCCTGACTGGCCGGGGCTTTCGGTGGAATGGCTGATCCGAGATCACGCCACCGCGACTGGCGCGGGTTCGCTGATGGTCGACGCGGTCCGTCGGGCCATTCTGCCGTCATCCTCTTCGAAAACATTCGAAGCGGTAGAACTGGCGGAAGTCGATGTCGACGAAGATATGCTGTGGGAAACGTCCGACTCTGCCCGTGATGGCTTCTACGGCTGGGTCGCCGGGGAAACGGTTGCAGTGATGAGTCTGCGCAAATACTTGATCAAGGAATGCGGCATTGCCAAGGAGTCACTCAACCTGATGGGCTACTGGCGCTACAACAAAGTGGGCGGGTAGAAACGAAAAAAGGCCTCGGGTGTTAAACCCGAGGCCTTTGTGTTTTCAGCGAGTGCTTAACTGCAGGTTTTCATGTCGACCGGGCCGACAAACTCGTTGCCGCGGCCCATGACGCACGCCACGCTTTGGTTACGCTGTCTTTCCCAGGCCTCTACCGGATAGGTTTTGTTCCAGGCTTCGTACAGTTGTCGATCCTGTTTCGACAGGCGCAGACCGTACTGCTTGCTCATATAGAAATACGTTCGGGCGATCATGCCGCGTATGGACGGGCGGGGCATGACCTTCTTCGCCTTGAAATCGACCTGGGTCAGGCACGAGCCATATTGGCCCGACTGCACCGGCAACCAGCCGAAACTGAAGTTGCTGCGATCGCCATTCACTTCGCCAATGCTCGGCACCAGGTTGTGCAGGTCGGCTTCGGCCTTCTGGTAGCTCGGATCGTAACGCGTGCAATTCTTGCGCCCACCCTCTTGCCAGCACTGACGCTGATGGCCGATCTGCCAGGCCGGAACAATGTGCTCCCACTCGATGCGGGAAGCGCGCTTGGCGTTTTTGCGCGGTACATAACCGCAGGCTGCGAGGTTGACCTTGTTGCCTGTGTATTTGCACCCGCAATAGAACTCTGTGGATTGCGGTGCGTAGAGCTTCCAGGCAACTTTCTTGGCTTCGTTGAAAGTGCGTGGCGCGCCAGCCTGGGCGCAGAGGGTGATGAACAAAAACAGCAAAGCAAACCAGCGGACACTCATTGACTCAATCTTCCTTCGGCACAACCCAAAAAATCTGCACGCCGCCATCGTCGCGATAGGCGAGGGTGACGTTGTCGTTCTCGTCGATTTCTTCGAGCAATTGTTCCCACTCATCCACAGGTTCGTCCGGTAGACGGAAGATCAAGGCTGCTTTGGCTTTTTGGGCGGTGGGGGAGTTGATGATTTTTTGAACGCGCATACCCATGCGTTCATAGGAGTCAGGAGAGGCAGAGGTGGTGGCCACGGAATTATCCTTATTAAGCTGTACGTGCATACAGTATTTAACTGTAAGCATTTTCGCAACTGCTTAAAACTCAAGAAAATCCTCTGACAGCAATTTTTTCCGTTTGGTGTAGGACGAAGGGAAATTTTTTATCGAAATATCGGAAGGGGGTGTGAGCCACTCGCCTAGGTTGGCGAGTGGTGAAAGCAGTGCCCGACCGGAACCGGTCGGGCGAGGGCGAATCAGTATTCCCAGAACATCCGTTGCAGCTCTTTGCTGTCGTTGGTCTTGGTCAGTGCGACCATGGCCAGGATGCGGGCCTTTTGCGGGTTCAGGTCATGCGCCACAACCCAGTCGTACTTGTCGTCTGGCTGTTCGGCGTTACGCAGTACAAAACCGCCGGCGTTGACGTGGGACGAGCGAATGATTTGCACGCCGTCCTTGCGCAGGGCTTGCAGCGATGGGACTACACGGGACGAGACAGAGCCATTGCCGGTGCCGGCGTGAATGATGGCTTTGGCGCCAGACTGAGCCAACGCTTTGTAAGCTGTATCGCTGACATTGCCGTAGGAATAGGCGATTTCCACGTCAGGCAGGCTCTTGATGGTTTTGATGTCGAATTCCGAGTCCATGGTGTGGCGCTTGGCCGGCAGACGGAACCAGTAGGATTTGCCCTCGACCACCATGCCCAGTGGACCCCAGGCACTTTTAAACGCCTCGGTCTTGATGTTGATCATTTTGCTGACGTCGCGACCCGACTGGATTTCATCGTTCATGGTCACCAGTACGCCTTTGCCGCGTGCCTCTTTGCTGCTGGCCACGGCCACTGCGTTGTACAGGTTCAGCATGCCATCCGCCGACATGGCGGTGCCTGGGCGCATGGAGCCGACAACGATGATTGGCTTGTCGGTTTTTTCCACCAGGTTCAGGAAGTAGGCGGTTTCTTCCAGGGTGTCGGTGCCGTGGGTGATGACAATGCCGTCGACGTCTTTGCTGTCGGCCAGTTCAGCCACGCGACGACCCAGTTGCAGCAGGTTGTCGTTGGTGATGCTCTCGGACGCGATCTGCATGACCTGTTCGCCACGAACGTTAGCCAGCTGGCTGAGTTCTGGAACCCCGGCGATCAATTGTTCGATGCCGACTTTCGCCGCTTGATAGGTAGCGCTGTTAGCCGCGCTGGCGCCCGCGCCGGCAATGGTGCCGCCAGTGGCCAGGATCACCACGTTCGCCAGTTTCTGTTGGGTTTCGACTTCTTTTGCCTGAAGGGCGGTGGGCAGGAGCAGCAAGAGGGCTAAAGCGCCCGGAACGAAGGTCTTGAAAGCAGATGTCATTATTTTTCTCTCTAGTAGTGAGACGGTGCTGATGCAGGTTCATCTAGATGCGCCCCAGGCGGATCTGAACGCTTGGGGTGAATGAGATGAGCAGGATCTGTACCAGTCGTACTTTGAATGAGAAAAACTTTTAACTTTATGATTTATATCAGTATTTATTTAGTTGGCCAGAATGGTTGCACAGTCTGTTGTCCGGGTTTCCGAACGCGTTGAGCGTTTGTGTTCGGCTCTCCGAAAAGCACTACGACCTCTGTAGAACAAATCGCCTTGCAAGCTTACGAATCAGTGCTAAAGAAACCCACACCTCGGTCGATGTTCCTTTAAAGGATCTTTCTACTCAGGAGTTCACATGTCGTTATCCATTGGTATCCCAAACGCCGCAGGCGTCACCATCGTCGGCAAGTCCGCCGCTACGATTCAAGCGTTGAGCGATCAAACGGCCGATGCCGCGAATCAAGCGTTGGGTACGAAGGAAAGCGACAGCAAGCAAGTCAGAACTGGCGCTGTGGGCCTGGATAAAAGTGCGGAGGCATCGACTGAAGCGGGTGGCGCCGACAACGCCTCGGTGGCGCAAAAGATTTTGCTCCAGCGTCTGAAAGAACTGCAAGAGCAGTTGCAAGAGCAACAGCAACAATTGGCGGCGGCCCAATCGGCGTCTTACCCAACACCTGAAGCCAAGGCCACCGTGGTAATGGCGATTCAGGGGCGAATGGCTGATACCACTGCTGCAATACTGGAAACGGCCAACAGCCTTTACAAGGAAATGGCCAAAGGCTCCAGCACAGGATCGGTGGTCAATACGACGGCATGACATGAATGGCGGCATTTGCGGTTTCCCCGCAAAACGGCTTTTCTGGTCGTTGACAAATCTCGACAGGGTTCGCATAGTTCGGTCTCCGCAAACGTTTGCGCGGTGCTCCCGGTGGTTTCCATCAGCGAGTGCAATGAAGCCTGCGCCAGCGCAAGCGTTGCTCACAATAATCATAAGATCGGAGTGAACCCATGAAGCTGCCATTCGCTGGACGTCTTCTCGCTGTCGCTATGCTGGCTGCCGCGTCCGTCGCGTTACCCGTCTCTTCGGCCTTCGCCGAGACTGAAAAACCCAAAGTCGCGCTGGTCATGAAATCCCTGGCCAATGAATTCTTCCTGACCATGGAAGACGGCGCCAAGGCCTATCAGAAAGACCACTCCGGCGATTTCGAGCTGATCTCCAACGGCATCAAAGACGAAACCGACACGGCTGGCCAGACACGCATCGTCGAGCAAATGATTCTGGCCAAGGTCAATGCGCTGGTCATCGCACCGGCTGACTCCAAGGCCATGGTTCCAGTGATCAAGAAAGCCATCGATGCCGGTATCACCGTGATCAACATCGACAACCAGCTGGACCCGGCTGTGGTCAAAAGCAAAAACATCACCGTACCGTTCGTAGGCCCGGATAACCGCAAAGGTGCGCGTCTGGTGGGCGAGTACCTGGCCAAGCAACTGAAGGCCGGAGACGAAGTCGGCATCATCGAAGGCGTTTCAACCACCACCAACGCACAGCAAAGAACCGCAGGCTTCAAGGATGCGATGGAAGCGGCGCAGATCAAGGTCGTCTCTTTGCAGTCCGGTGACTGGGAAATCGACAAAGGCAACAAGGTTGCTGCCTCGATCCTCAGCGAATACCCGCAAGTCAAAGCCCTGCTGGCCGGTAACGACAGCATGGCCGTCGGCGCAGTATCCGCCGTGCGCGCAGCGGGCAAGGCCGGCAAGGTGCAAGTAGTCGGTTATGACAACATCAACGCCATCAAGCCAATGCTCAAGGATGGTCGCGTTCTGGCCACCGCTGACCAGTTTGCAGCCAGGCAAGCCGTGTTTGGCATCGAGACTGCGCTGAAGATCATCAAGGGTGAGAAAGTCGACAGCGGCACCAATGGCGTGATCGAAACTCCGGTAGAGCTGGTCACCAAGTAGTCCTTCTGGCGACACAACGGTGCTCGCCCTTTGGGGCGAGCGCATGGAGAGTTTTTATGTCAGTTTCTGCCCCGAACGCTGTCCTCTCGGTCAGCGGTATCGGTAAGACCTACGCCCAACCGGTCCTGACCGGCATCGACCTGACGCTGATGCGCGGTGAAGTGCTGGCGCTGACCGGCGAAAACGGCGCGGGAAAAAGCACGCTGTCGAAGATCATCGGCGGACTGGTCACACCGACCACCGGCCACATGCAATTCCAGGGGCAGGATTACCGCCCCGCAAGCCGCACCCAGGCCGAAGACCTCGGCATCCGCATGGTGATGCAAGAACTCAATCTGTTGCCGACCCTGTCGGTGGCGGAAAACCTGTTTCTCGACAACCTGCCCAGCAAGGGCGGCTGGATCAGTCGCAGGCAATTGCGCAAGGCGGCGATCGAAGCCATGGCCCAGGTCGGCCTCGACGCGATTGACCCGGACACGCTGGTGGGCGAATTGGGCATCGGTCACCAGCAAATGGTGGAGATCGCCCGCAACCTGATCGGCGATTGCCACGTGCTGATCCTCGACGAACCGACCGCAATGCTGACGAACCGTGAAGTCGAGATGCTGTTCGAGCAGATCACTCGTCTGCAAGCTCGCGGCGTGTCGATCATCTATATCTCGCACCGTCTCGAAGAACTGGCGCGGGTCGCCCAGCGTATTGCGGTACTGCGCGATGGCAACCTGGTTTGCGTCGAGCCCATGGCCAATTACAACAGCGAGCAACTGGTGACGCTGATGGTCGGTCGTGAACTCGGCGAACACATCGACATGGGGCCGCGCAAGATCGGCGCTCCAGCCTTGACGGTTAAAGGGCTGACCCGCTCCGACAAGGTTCTCGACGTGTCCTTCGAAGTGCGCGCCGGCGAGATCTATGGGATTTCCGGCTTGATCGGGGCAGGGCGCACTGAGTTGCTGCGCTTGATCTTCGGTGCTGATACAGCGGACAGCGGCACGGTTGCACTCGGTTCGCCAGCACAGGTCGTCAGTATCCGGTCACCGGCTGACGCGGTCGGTCATGGCATCGCCCTGATCACCGAAGACCGCAAGGGCGAAGGCCTGCTGCTAACCCAATCGATCAGCGCGAATATTGCCTTGGGCAATATGCCGGCGATTTCCAGTGGTGGTTTCGTCAACAATGGTGACGAGATGGCGCTGGCCCAGCGTCAGATCGACGCCATGCGCATCCGCAGCTCCAGCCCGACGCAACTTGTGTCGGAACTGTCCGGCGGCAACCAGCAGAAAGTCGTGATCGGCCGGTGGCTTGAGCGTGATTGCTCGGTGATGCTGTTCGACGAGCCAACGCGTGGCATCGACGTCGGCGCCAAGTTTGACATTTATGCCTTGCTCGGTGAGTTGACCCGTCAAGGTAAGGCGCTCGTGGTGGTGTCCAGCGATCTGCGTGAACTGATGTTGATCTGCGACCGCATCGGCGTGCTCTCGGCAGGACGTCTGATCGACACCTTTGAGCGTGACAGCTGGACCCAGGATGATTTGCTTGCCGCCGCGTTCGCCGGCTACCAAAAACGTGATGCGTTGCTCAATGAAGCAACGCCTAGGGATCTCGCATGAATACTGCAGTGACTGCCGGCAAACGTAGTGGCAACTTCTACGGCCTCGGTACTTATCTGGGACTGGCCGGTGCCTTGCTGGCAATGGTCGCGCTGTTCTCGGTTCTGAGCAGCCATTTCCTGTCATATGACACCTTCAGCACTCTGGCCAACCAGATTCCGGACTTGATGGTGCTGGCGGTCGGCATGACGTTCGTGTTGATCATCGGCGGCATCGACCTGTCGGTGGGTTCGGTGCTCGCGCTCGCGGCGTCAACGGTCAGCGTGGCCATTCTCGGTTGGGGCTGGAGCGTGTTGCCTGCGGCGCTGCTCGGAATGGCGGCGGCAGCACTGGCCGGAACCATCACGGGTTCGATCACCGTGGCGTGGCGGATTCCGTCGTTTATCGTGTCCCTCGGCGTGCTGGAAATGGCCCGCGGCGTGGCGTATCAGATGACCGGATCGCGAACGGCCTACATCGGTGATGCCTTCGCCTGGTTGTCCAACCCGATCGCCTTCGGCATCTCGCCGTCGTTCATCATTGCCTTGCTGATCATCTTCATTGCCCAGGCAGTGCTGACGCGTACCGTGTTCGGTCGTTACCTGATCGGCATCGGCACCAACGAAGAGGCGGTGCGTCTGGCAGGGATCAATCCGAAGCCCTACAAAATCCTGGTATTCAGTCTGATGGGTTTGCTGGCTGGTATCGCAGCGCTGTTTCAGATTTCTCGCCTGGAAGCGGCGGATCCGAATGCCGGCTCCGGGCTTGAGCTGCAAGTGATCGCCGCGGTCGTGATCGGCGGCACCAGCCTTATGGGTGGTCGCGGTTCGGTCATCAGTACGTTCTTCGGGGTTCTGATCATTTCCGTATTGGCGGCCGGTCTCGCGCAGATCGGCGCGACGGAGCCCACCAAACGCATCATCACCGGCGCAGTGATCGTGGTGGCGGTGGTGCTTGATACTTATCGCAGTCAGCGCGCAAGCCGGCGGACCTGAGTCATGGCAACAATCAAGGATGTGGCAGCGCTCGCGGGAATTTCCTACACCACGGTTTCCCACGTGGTGAACAAGACTCGACCGGTAAGCGAGGAGGTGCGGGTCAAGGTTGAGGCAGCAATCAAAACCCTCGACTACGTGCCCAGCGCCGTCGCCCGCTCCCTCAAAGCCAAAACCACGGCAACCATCGGTCTGCTGGTGCCCAACAGCCTCAACCCGTACTTCGCCGAACTGGCGCGCGGCATCGAGGATTACTGCGAGCGTAATGGCTACTGCGTGATTCTCTGTAACTCCGATGACAATCCGGACAAGCAACGCAGCTACCTGCGCGTATTACTGGAAAAGCGCATCGACGGGCTGATCGTCGCTTCGGCTGGCGGTGACGCGGGGTTGGCGGAAGGCTTGGCAGGTGTGCGTACGCCGATGGTGATCGTCGACCGTGGACTGGAAGGTGTGAATGCCGATCTGGTGCGAATCGATCACGAATACGGCGCCTATCTGGCGACCCGCCACCTTCTGGAATTGGGGCACCGGGACATCGCCACTATTGGCGGCCCGGCGAGTACCAGCGTGGCGCAGATGCGTCTGGCCGGTTATTGCCGTGCCCTGAAAGAGGCGGGTGTCGAAGTATCCCGCGAGCGTATGCTGGAAAGCGACTTCACCAGCACCGGCGGTTACAACGCCGCCGCGATGCTGCTGGAAAAGAACCCGCCGAGCGCGATCTTCGCCGGTAACGACATGATTGGCATCGGTGTGCTGCGAGCGGCGGCCGAGCGCAATATTCGCGTGCCGACGGACCTGTCGGTGATCGGCTTCGACGATATTCAGATGAGCCGCTATGTGTACCCGGCGCTGACCACCGTGGGGCAGTCGATCCTGCAACTCGGCGAGATGGCGGCCGAAGTGCTTTTAAGAAGAATCGCCACACCGGATATGGCCACTGATCAACGGATCGTGACGCCCAGTATTGTCCTGCGGGAGTCGACTGCGCCGCTGGCCGGCGTGTTCGCCCAATTCCGTTGAAATAGAAAGCCGCTAAATCAAAAGCACCGCCGAAACAGAATTGATGAGTAGTGATGTATGCCAGCAAAAGTAGTGGTTATAGGCAGCCTGAACATGGACCTGGTCACCCGGGCGCCACGGCTGCCCCGTGGCGGTGAAACGCTGATCGGCGAGTCATTTTCCACGGTTTCCGGTGGCAAGGGCGCGAATCAGGCCGTCGCCGCGGCGAGGCTGGGGGCGCAGGTGTCGATGGTCGGTTGCGTGGGCAGCGATGCCTACGGCGAAGAACTGCGCGGGGCGCTGTTGGCCGAGCAGATCGACTGCCAGGCAGTCAGCACCGTCGACGATTCCAGCGGCGTAGCGTTGATCGTGGTCGACGACAACAGCCAGAACGCAATCGTGATCGTAGCCGGTGCCAACGGTGCGTTGACTCCAGAGGTGATTGATCGTTTCGACGCAGTATTGCGGGCGGCGGACGTGATCATCTGTCAGCTGGAAGTCCCGGATGCCACTGTCGGTCATGCGCTCAAGCGTGGTCGTGAATTGGGCAAGACCGTGATCCTCAATCCGGCGCCGGCCAGCCGCCCGCTGCCGGCGGACTGGTACGCGTCCATCGATTATCTGATTCCCAACGAAAGCGAGGCCTCGGCGCTGAGTGGGTTGCCAGTCGATTCTCTGGCCTCTGCCGAAACCGCTGCAGCCCGGTTGATCGTCATGGGTGCTGGCAAGGTCATCATCACCCTCGGTGCTCAAGGTTCGCTGTTTGCCAACGGCAATGGCTTCGAGCATTTCCCTGCACCGAAGGTGAAAGCTGTCGATACCACGGCGGCTGGCGACACCTTCGTCGGTGGTTTCGCCGCCGCCCTGGCGGCCGGCAAAAGCGAGGCCGAAGCGATCCGTTTCGGCCAGGTCGCCGCGGCGCTGTCGGTGACCCGTGCTGGCGCGCAACCCTCGATTCCCACCTTGTCCGACGTACAGGCCTTTAAAGCACCATGAAAAAGACACCTTTGCTCAACGTTGCGCTGTCGCGGCTGATCGCTTCCCTGGGTCATGGCGACATTGTGGTGATCGGCGATGCAGGTTTGCCGGTGCCACCTGGCGTTGAACTGATCGACCTGGCCCTGACCCACGGTATCCCGGATTTCGTCAGCACGTTGAAGGTTGTGCTCAGCGAAATGCAGGTCGAGAGCCATGTATTGGCCCAAGAAATCCTGGACAAAAAGCCGTCAGCATTGGCGACGCTCGATGAGCTGAATGCCGAAGGTGCGCTGGGTCGGCGTGAGCTGCTCAGTCATGACCAATTCAAAGTCCTCAGCCGACAGGCACGGGCGATTGTTCGTACAGGCGAATGTCAGCCGTACTGCAACATCGTGCTGGTGGCAGGGGTTACGTTCTAACATCGCTGTTGTCTTTCTGCTGTTCCACGCACAAGGAGTGCGCTATGCACCGCTATGCTCAGAAACTGCACCACCTGCTCCGGAGTCTGCTGCTTTTGTCCCTGATTACCGCAACAAGCGCCCAAGCGGCGGAAAAGATCGACTTGATCATCGACACCGATCCGGGTGCCGACGACGTGGTTGCCTTGCTGTTTGCCCTGGCATCGCCGCAAGAGCTGAACATTCGTGCGCTGACCACCGTCGCCGGCAATGTGCGTCTGGACAAGACTTCGCGTAATGCGCGACTGGCCCGCGAGTGGGCAGGGCGCGAGGAGGTGCCGGTCTACGCGGGCGCTCCGAAGCCGCTGATGCGCACGCCGATCTATGCCGAGAACATCCATGGTAAGGAAGGCCTTTCGGGTGTCACCGTGCATGAGCCGAAGAAAGGCCTGGCCCAGGGCAATGCGGTCAATTACCTGATCGACACCTTGAAAGCCGCCAAGCCCCACAGCATCACCATCGCCATGCTCGGTCCGCAGACCAATCTGGCTTTGGCGCTGATCCAGGAACCTGAAATCGTTCAGGGCATCAAGGAAGTGGTGATCATGGGCGGTGCGCACTTCAATGGCGGCAACATCACCCCGGTGGCGGAGTTCAACCTGTTCGCCGACCCGCAGGCTGCGGAAGTGGTATTGAAAAGCGGCGTGAAGCTGACCTACCTGCCGCTGGACGTGACCCACAAGATCCTCACCAGTGAAGCGCGCCTGAAGCAGATCGCAGCGATCAACAACAATGCCAGCAAACTGGTGGGCGATATTCTCAATGAATACGTCAAAGGTGACATGGAGCACTACGGCATTCCGGGTGGCCCGGTGCATGACGCTACTGTCATCGCCTATCTGCTCAAGCCTGAGTTGTTCACCGGTCGCTCAGTCAACGTAGTCGTTGATAGCCGCGAAGGCCCGACATTCGGCCAAACCATCGTCGACTGGTATGACGGCCTGAAAGCGCCGAAGAACGCTTTCTGGGTCGAAAGTGGTGATGCCCAGGGTTTCTTTGATCTTCTGACTGAAAGGCTGGCTCGCCTGAAGTAAGCTTCAAACCCGCAGGTGCCAGCCTGCGGGTTTCACTCCCTTTCGTTTTATTCCGCGCCCTTGTAGTCAGCCGGATACTTCTCGAATACCTGCGCGATGAAGGATTGTGCAGCTTCGGTTCCCAGTTCCTTGACCAATAGATCGATACCAATGATTGCCAACTCTTCCGGGCTACCCGGGCTGTAAGAGCTGTGGCCCTGTGGCCACTTGGCTTTGATGTCGGCGTCGATACTTACGGTGGTCATGATGGCGCTCGTGAAGTCGGGAAAGGCTGAGTGTCGAGTTAACCATTTTGCGCGGCTTTTGGCACTCCGACTTAGGCATGAGGGGAGGGCTATGCGACACTTGGTCTTTGACGAATTTTCAAGGACTGTGCTGTGCAAATCGATTTGAACACTCCTGACGGCTTGACCCTTGAGGCGGTGCGTCAGCTGCTGGCCTCTGCCAGCGACGATGAGCACACTCAATTGCGAGTCACCAAGGGCGGCATCGCCTACATTTCCTCAGGCGTTGTGGGCGGTACTGATATCAGCGGGCTGTTGTTTCGTCTGGAGACGTGGGCCAAGGGTTCCGGTTATGTCGGATTGGTCGCGGCCAGTGACGAGGTCTGGGTCATGCAGATTTTCAATGCGCTGAAAGAGAACTGGCCGAATCCGCCGTTCGACTACATTGACGTCTATTGAACGCTGTTCATATTCAGTCACGATTGAGTGGTAAACGGCAGGGCGATGCTCAGGCAAACTCGCCGCGTGTCCGGATCAAGGGCAGGGTGCTAGCACCCCCCGTGAAACAAAACGCCAGATTGGCGGTCGCACGATCTCAGCTTAACTATTGAAAAAAGGAGGCTTCATGCCTTGGAAGCTCGCGTCATTGGGTACTTTGTTGGCCGTTGCCATGCTGGCCGGTTGCAGCACTCCCTCCACCGAGTCGACAACAGATCCTGTCACCACGACTGACACGGGTCACAGCCGTTGTGAGGCAAAGGCTGCCGAATTCACCATTGGCAAAAAGGCTTCGCCTGAACTGCTGGAGCAGGCGCGTACTCGCGCAGGTGCGCAGAATGCACGGTTCCTCTTGCCCACCGACATGGTGACCCTGGAGTACCGCTCCGATCGCCTGAACCTGAATACCGATGCCAATCGAGTCGTCACCCGCGTCAACTGCGGCTGATCGCTCAAGGCTTTTGTTTCGCCCATAAAAAACCCCGTCACGTGGACGGGGTTTTTTTAGTGCGGCTGAAAATTACTCAGCGCGGACTTGTGCAGCTTGCATACCCTTTTGGCCTTTCTCAGCCACGAAGGAAACGGTCTGGCCTTCTTTCAGGCTTTTGAAACCGTCGCTTTCGATAGCTTTGAAGTGTACGAACAGGTCGTCACCGCCACCTTGAGGAGTGATGAAGCCGAAGCCTTTTTCATCGTTGAACCATTTAACGGTGCCGGTTTGGCGATTAGACATGGTGTATCTCCAAGAAACATATATTTTCAGTAGTGCTGTGCTGCTCAGGCCAACTGGGCACACCGGGGTATCATAGTCGAAATGTTCGCTTTGGGAGCCCCCCGGACGTGCTGTTTGCCCTACAGTCGCGTTTCGTTTGCTGCTTTGTTTGGCTGCAAGCCCCGTTTTAAAAGGCTTTCAGCCAAAAGTAAAGACAATAAAAAAACCTGTAAAACCTGCATAAATTGTACGAAAAGGCGATTTTCAGAGGCTTTTTACTGTCGTGGCAGGCGCAAAAAGCGCTCTGCCGGGCTTATTTTTTCGCTTTGTTATCGGCTTTGCACGACGAGATTTGGGTCAGTGCTTTTTGTTTCAGGGCATCACTGGCGGTGTTGTCCATCAGGGACTGGATGTCTTTGGCAGGGTACGATTTGATGGCATCGGCGCCGCAAGCGCAGTGAGCCTTCGCTGCTGCAGCACCGATCTGCGGGGTGGCCGCTTCTGTGCACTGAGCCATATATTTCTCGCGTTCGCCCTTCGGCCAATCGGCATGGGCGGCCAGTGGCAGCAGCAAAACGATAGGGGCGACTACTGCGAATAAACGTTTCAGATGCATGCTGGGATGCTCCTTGTGGGTCAATGTCTTGTTATCTGAGGGGTAAAGCAGCGTTCTAGTTCAGCACTCTGGCATAAAATTGCCCGATTTGCCCCAAGACAAAGCCTCGGTGCATCGACGACCGTTCATCTGTGCTAGCATGCCTGGCTCGGGCGTTTGCAGGCTCCGGATGACCTCAGTCCCGGTAGCGGTAAATGTGCGAATAACCCTGATTTGAATCCCAGTCACTCTGGTTCGGTTTTCCGGTTGGCCGCAAGGCTCCTGCCGCTGTAAGGCAGGCGTTCGTCATTGAATGGCCTGGATCGGATCTTGTACTGGCTCATCCCAACCCACGTGACCTTTGGTAGGGGTCACCACTAGGAGAGGAGGCGCCATGCCAACTATTACTCTTCCCGACGGCAGTCAACGTTCATTCGATCACCCGGTATCCGTAGCCGAGGTCGCCGCATCCATTGGTGCAGGTCTGGCCAAAGCCACCGTGGCCGGCAAGGTCGATGGCAAGCTGGTCGACGCCAGCGACATCATCGGCAGCGACGCTACGCTGCAAATCATTACGCCAAAGGATGAAGAGGGGCTGGAGATCATTCGCCACTCTTGCGCCCACCTGGTTGGCCATGCGGTCAAGCAGCTGTACCCGACGGCCAAAATGGTTATCGGCCCGGTTATCGACGAAGGCTTCTATTACGACATCGCCTTCGAACGTCCTTTCACTCCGGACGACCTGGCCGCCATCGAACAGCGCATGCAGCAGCTGATCGAAAAAGATTACGACGTGATCAAGAAAGTCACTCCGCGCGCCGAAGTGATCGAAGTGTTCAAGGCCCGCGGCGAAGACTACAAACTGCGCTTGGTCGAGGACATGCCGAACGAACAGGCCATGGGTCTGTACTATCACGAAGAATACGTCGACATGTGCCGCGGTCCGCACGTGCCGAACACGCGCTTCCTTAAATCCTTCAAACTGACCAAGTTGTCCGGCGCCTACTGGCGTGGCGATGCCAAGAACGAGCAATTGCAGCGCGTTTACGGCACCGCATGGGCAGACAAGAAGCAGCTGGCAGCTTACATCCAGCGCATCGAAGAAGCTGAGAAGCGCGATCACCGCAAGATCGGCAAGCGTCTGGGCCTGTTCCACACCCAGGAAGAGTCGCCGGGCATGGTGTTCTGGCACCCGAACGGCTGGACTCTGTACCAGGTGCTCGAGCAATACATGCGCAAGGTTCAACGCGACAACGGTTACCTGGAGATCAAAACTCCGCAGGTCGTTGACCGTAGTCTGTGGGAGAAGTCCGGGCACTGGGCCAACTACGCCGACAACATGTTCACCACGCAGTCGGAAAACCGCGACTACGCCATCAAGCCAATGAACTGCCCTTGCCACGTGCAAGTGTTCAACCAAGGCCTGAAAAGCTACCGCGAATTGCCGATGCGTCTAGCCGAATTCGGTGCTTGCCACCGTAATGAGCCATCAGGTGCGCTGCACGGCATCATGCGTGTGCGTGCGTTCACTCAGGACGACGCCCACATCTTCTGTACTGAAGAGCAGATGCAGGCCGAATCCGCTGCGTTCATCAAGCTGACCATGGACGTTTATGCCGACTTCGGCTTTAAAGACGTTGAGATGAAGCTGTCCACTCGTCCGGAAAAACGCGTTGGTTCCGACGAACTGTGGGATCGCGCCGAAGCGGCCCTGGCTGCAGCCCTTGATAGTGCTGGCTTGCCGTATGATCTGCAGCCGGGTGAGGGTGCGTTCTACGGTCCGAAGATCGAGTTCTCGCTAAAAGATTGCCTTGGTCGGGTCTGGCAGTGTGGTACCCTTCAGCTCGATTTTAACCTGCCTGTCCGTCTGGGAGCCGAATACGTCTCTGAAGACAACAGTCGCAAGCACCCGGTGATGTTGCACCGGGCGATCCTTGGCTCCTTCGAACGTTTCGTCGGAATCCTGATCGAGCACTACGAGGGTGCATTCCCTGCGTGGCTGGCTCCGACCCAGGCAGTGATCATGAATATCACTGATAAACAGGCTGATTTCGCCGCTGAGGTTGAAAAAACCCTCAACGAAAGCGGATTTCGTGCCAAGTCTGACTTGAGAAATGAAAAGATCGGCTTTAAAATCCGCGAGCATACTTTGCTCAAGGTTCCTTATCTCTTGGTTATCGGAGATCGGGAAGTCGAGATGCAGACTGTCGCTGTGCGTACTCGTGAAGGTGCTGACCTGGGCTCGATGCCCGTCGCCCAGTTCGCCGAGTTCCTCGCTCAAGCGGTTTCCCGGCGTGGTCGCCCAGATTCGGAGTAATTACTATTAAGCGTGAAATGAGACAAGATAAACGAGCTGCACCGAAGGCCCCGATCAACGAGAATATCTCGGCACGCGAGGTTCGGTTAATTGGGGCTGAAGGTGAACAGCTTGGGATTGTGTCAATTGAAGACGCGCTTCTTAAGGCTGAAGAGGCCAAACTGGATCTGGTGGAAATTTCCGCCGATGCAGTACCCCCTGTTTGCAAACTGATGGACTACGGCAAATCGATCTTCGAAAAGAAGAAGCAGATTGCCGCGGCCAAGAAAAACCAGAAGCAGATTCAGGTTAAAGAAATCAAGTTTCGTCCAGGGACGGAGGAAGGGGATTACCAGGTAAAACTGCGCAACCTGGTACGTTTCCTGAGTGATGGGGACAGGGCCAAGGTATCCTTGCGATTCCGCGGCCGTGAGATGGCCCACCAGGAGCTGGGGATGGAACTCCTCAAGCGAGTTGAAGGTGACTTGCTCGAGTACGGTTCGGTCGAACAGCATCCTAAGATGGAAGGACGCCAGCTGATCATGGTCATCGCCCCGAAAAAGAAGAAGTAATCAATAGGGCACGGCAGGCCTTCTGATTATGTTTATCAACTGAATGCGGAGTATCCGAACATGCCAAAAATGAAAACTAAAAGTGGTGCTGCTAAGCGGTTTCTGAAAACTGCTAACGGTATCAAGCACAAGCACGCTTTCAAGAGCCACATCCTGACTAAAATGTCGACCAAGCGTAAGCGTCAACTGCGCGGTAGCAGCTTGCTGGCACCGTGTGACGTGGCAAAAGTCGAGCGCATGCTGCGCCTTCGTTAATTTAGTCAAGAATAGAGGAAGTAACTCATGGCTCGTGTAAAGCGTGGCGTCATTGCCCGTAAACGTCACAAAAAAATTCTGAAACTTGCTAAAGGCTACTACGGCGCTCGCTCGCGCGTATTCCGTGTTGCCAAGCAAGCGGTAATCAAGGCAGGCCAATACGCCTACCGTGACCGTCGTCAGAAAAAACGTCAGTTCCGCGCTCTGTGGATCGCTCGTATCAACGCTGGTGCACGTATCAACGGTCTGTCCTACAGCCGTTTCATCGCCGGCCTGAAAAAAGCGTCCATCGAGATCGACCGTAAGGTTCTGGCTGATCTGGCAGTGAACGAAAAAGCGGCGTTTGCTGCGATTGTCGAGAAAGCTAAAGCCACCTTGGCTTAAGTACCCCCGACAGTCACCCGGCCTCACCTCTGTGGGGTCTGGTGTTAAACGTCATAAATAGGGGAAGAGCCTTCAAGCTCTTCCCCTATTTTGTATCTGGAGTCTGTACATGGAAAACCTGGATGCGCTCGTCTCTCAAGCTCTAGAGGCTGTGCAAAGCGCTGAAGATATCAATGCCCTGGAGCAAATCCGGGTTCACTACCTTGGCAAAAAGGGCGAATTGACTCAGGTGATGAAGACCCTGGGGAATTTGCCGGCAGAAGAGCGTCCGCAAGTCGGCGCCCTGATCAACGTTGCCAAGGAGCGTGTCACAGAGGTTCTCAATGCGCGCAAGGCACTGTTTGAAGAGGCCGACCTGGCCGCCAAACTGTCCGCCGAGTCCATTGACGTGACCCTGCCTGGCCGCGGTCAGACCTCGGGTGGTCTGCATCCGGTTACTCGCACTCTGGAACGTATCGAGCAGTTCTTCACTCACATCGGCTACGGCATTGCCGAAGGCCCTGAGGTCGAAGACGACTATCACAACTTCGAAGCGCTCAACATCCCAGGCCATCACCCGGCCCGGTCGATGCATGACACCTTCTATTTCAATGCCAACATGTTGCTGCGCACCCATACCTCGCCGGTACAGGTCCGCACCATGGAATCGAAACAGCCGCCGATCCGCATCGTCTGCCCAGGCCGTGTGTACCGTAGCGACTCCGATATCACCCACTCCCCGATGTTCCACCAGGTCGAAGGCCTGTTGGTCGACCGCGATATCAACTTCGCCGACCTGAAAGGGACCATCGAAGAGTTCCTGCGCGTGTTCTTCGAAAAAGAACTGGCCGTGCGTTTCCGCCCTTCGTACTTCCCGTTCACCGAGCCGTCTGCTGAAGTCGACATGGAATGCGTGATGTGCAGCGGTAAGGGCTGCCGTGTCTGCAAACAGACTGGCTGGCTGGAAGTGATGGGCTGCGGCATGGTTCACCCGAATGTGCTGCGCATGTCCGGGATCGACCCGGAAGAGTTTTCGGGCTTTGCCTTCGGCATGGGCGTTGAACGTCTGGCCATGCTGCGTTACGGCGTGAACGACTTGCGTCTGTTCTTCGACAACGACTTGCGGTTCCTCGCGCAATTTCGCTAGTCGTAACGAATTCTTAGGAGAGCAGGATGAAATTCAGTGAACAATGGCTGCGTGGCTGGGTAAGCCCGCAGGTAAGTCGTGACGAGCTGGTTGCTCGTCTGTCGATGGCCGGTCTTGAGGTCGATAGCGTTACGCTGGCCGCCGGCGAATTCACCGGTGTGGTGGTGGGCGAGGTGCTGAGCACCGAACAGCACCCGGACGCTGACAAGTTGCGTGTTTGCCAGGTCAGCAATGGCTCGGAGACCTTTCAGGTCGTTTGCGGTGCGCCTAACGTGCGTCCGGGCCTGAAGATCCCGTTCGCCATGATCGGTGCCGAACTGCCAGGCGATTTCAAAATCAAGAAAGCCAAGCTGCGTGGCGTTGAGTCCAACGGCATGTTGTGCTCGCAAGTCGAACTGCAAGTCGGCGAAAACAACGATGGGCTGATGGAATTGCCGGCCGATGCGCCGGTCGGTCAGGACATTCGTGAGTACCTGAGCCTGGACGACGCCAGCATCGAGGTCGACCTGACCCCGAACCGCGGCGACTGCCTGTCCTTGGCCGGTCTGGCCCGTGAAGTCGGCGCGCTTTACGACGCTGTCGTCACCCGTCCGGTGGTTGCTGTCGTGCCAGCCGTGCACGACGAAGTGCGTTCGATCGAAGTGCTGGCGCCAGCCGCTTGCCCGCGTTACCTGGGTCGTGTGATCCGTAACGTTGACTTGTCCAAACCAACTCCGCTGTGGATGGTCGAGCGCCTGCGTCGTGGTGACGTGCGCAGCATCGATGCTGCCGTCGACATCACCAACTACGTGATGCTGGAACTGGGTCAACCGCTGCATGCGTTCGATCTCGCCGAAATCAATGGCGGCATCCGCGTGCGCATGGCTGAAGAAGGCGAGAAACTGGTATTGCTCGACGGTCAGGAAGTCAGCCTGCGTAGCGATACGCTGGTGATTGCTGACCACACCCGCGCTCTGGCCATCGCCGGCGTGATGGGCGGTGAGCACAGCGGCGTCAACACCGCGACGACTCGCGACGTGTTTCTGGAAAGCGCGTTCTTCGACCAGATTGCTGTCGCTGGCAAGGCCCGCTCCTATGGTCTGCACACCGATGCCTCGCACCGCTACGAGCGTGGCGTGGACTGGCAACTGGCTCGTGAAGCCATGGAGCGCGCCACCGGCCTGCTGCTGGAAATCACTGGCGGCGAAGCTGGCCCGATCATCGAAACCGTCAGCGAGCAGCACCTGCCGTCGATTGCGCCAGTGACTCTGCGTGCGCAACGCATCACTCAGATGCTGGGTATGGGAATGGACCCGGCCGAAGTCGAGCGACTGCTCAGCGGCTTGGGTCTGAAGATTTCTGCCGATGGGGCAGGGCAGTGGCGCGTTGAAGTTCCAAGCCATCGCTTCGACATCAGTCTGGAAGTCGATCTGATCGAAGAGCTGGCTCGTCTGTATGGTTACAACCGTCTGCCGGTTCGCTACCCGCAAGCTCGTCTGGCGCCGCAGGCCAAGGCTGAAGCGCGTAGCGATCTGCCTGAGCTGCGTCGTCTACTGGTGGCTCGTGGTTATCAAGAAGCGATTACCTACAGCTTCATCGATCCGAAACAGTTTGAGCTGTTTAATCCAGGTGTCGAACCGCTGTTGTTGGCCAACCCGATTTCGAACGACATGGCCGCCATGCGTTCGTCTTTGTGGCCAGGCCTGGTCAAGGCGCTTCAGCACAACCTGAACCGTCAACAGGATCGCGTTCGTTTGTTCGAAAGCGGCTTGCGTTTTGTCGGTCAGCTGGAAGGCCTGAAGCAAGAGCCGATGCTGGCGGGAGTTGTTTGCGGTAGCCGCCTGCCGGAAGGCTGGGCACAAGGTCGCGATGTCGTGGACTTCTTCGATGTCAAAGCCGACGTAGAAGCAGTGCTGGGCTTTGCAGGTGCACTGGATTCGTTCACTTTTGTACCGGGCAAACACCCTGCGTTGCACCCGGGTCAAACCGCGCGCATCGAACGTGAAGGTCGCTTGGTCGGTTTCGTCGGTGCTATCCACCCTGAATTGTCGAAAACTCTCGGTCTCGACCGTCCGGTCTTCGTATTCGAGCTGGCTTTGGCCGAAGTGGCGTTGGGCAAAATGCCTAAATTCCAGGAGTTATCGCGCTTTCCTGAGGTACGTCGTGATCTTGCACTAATCGCCGAAAAAGACGTCTCAGCCAGTGCTGTACTGGACGTAATCCGTGAAAATGCAGGCGAATGGCTGACAGACCTAAGGCTATTTGACGTGTATCAGGGTAAAGGCATTGATCCTGATAGAAAAAGCCTTGCCGTCGGCTTGACCTGGCAGCATCCATCGCGCACTCTTAATGACGATGAGGTGAATACCACGACGCAAAACATCCTCACCTCGCTCGAACAAAGGTTGAACGCCACGTTAAGGAAGTGACGTATGGGGGCTCTGACGAAAGCTGAGATGGCGGAACGTCTGTATGAAGAGCTGGGCCTGAATAAACGGGAGGCCAAGGAATTGGTCGAACTGTTTTTTGAGGAAATCAGGCACGCTCTTGAAGACAACGAACAAGTCAAATTGTCCGGTTTCGGCAATTTCGACCTTCGGGACAAACGCCAGCGGCCTGGCCGCAATCCGAAAACGGGTGAAGAAATCCCGATCACGGCTCGCCGTGTGGTCACCTTTCGTCCAGGGCAGAAGTTGAAGGCCCGAGTTGAGGCTTATGCTGGAACCAAGTCATAACGACGAGCTACCCGTCATCCCTGGCAAACGCTACTTCACCATTGGTGAAGTCAGCGAGCTGTGTGCGGTAAAACCACACGTGCTGCGCTACTGGGAGCAGGAGTTTCCTCAACTCAACCCCGTCAAACGCCGCGGAAACCGCCGGTATTATCAGCGACAAGACGTGCTGATGATCCGGCAAATCCGCGCGCTTCTTTACGATCAGGGGTTCACCATCGGCGGCGCACGCCTGCGTTTGTCCGGCGATGAAGCCAAAGACGACACCACTCAATACAAGCAAATGATTCGGCAGATGATCGCTGAATTGGAAGATGTTCTGGTTGTGCTCAAGAAATAATTTCCTGCTTTTAAATACTTCCAGTTTTCAAAAGCTTGCGATATATTCTTGAACGTTCTTCGAGAAGAGGAACGGGTTTCACGCCTAGTCGGGGCGTAGCGCAGTCCGGTAGCGCACTAGCATGGGGTGCTAGGGGTCGAGTGTTCGAATCACTCCGTCCCGACCATATTTACTGAAGAAAATCAGGCACTTAAGCCGATCAGATAGATCGGCTTTTTTGTGTCTGCGCAAAACCCGCGCAAAACTAACCGGTGATTTCGCTGATATTCAGGTCCGGAACTGCCTCGGACCAGACGATTTCCTCGTGGTCCCGTTGGTAGTTTTTGGTCATGTCCTCGCTCGCATGGCCAGCAATTTTCTGCCCATCCTTTCCCGACAATGACGGAGACATCTTCGCCCGCACCTTACGGGGTGAGGCCCAATGCCACCTGTGGACGCCTCAAGCTCACAGGTTCATCCTTGCCACCTGTGAAAAGACCGGGACAGTTGAATGAATGGTTTGTGGGCGAAGGCTCTGTTTGCTGGAATGTTTCTTTCGTTAAGCGCGGCCAGCTTTGCTGGTCAGGAAAGCGATCTCTATTCAAACCTTGATGCTGGTAAGGCGCAGACCGTCGTAGCTTATGGTACGAGCTTGACGGCCTCTGGCGCGTGGGTGCAGCAGCTTGGGGATGATCTGAATCAGCGTTACCCAGGACGTGCCACGGTTATAAATAGTGGCAAGGGTTCGATGTGGTCGGGATGGGGTGTTGAAAATCTCGAAAGTCGAGTTATCTCCAAAAGCCCGGATACGGTGTTTATCGAATTCGCGATCAACGACGCTTTCCTTCCCCACAAAACCACCGTCGAACAAGCGCGGAAAAACCTCGAGTTAATGATTGACCGGATCAAGGCTGCCAAGTCATCGACGGAGATCATTTTAATGGTGACGAATCCAGTGATTGGAGGCTCTGCAGTGCAGAGACCGAAGTTAAGGGATTACTTCCAAATGTACCGGGATGTCGCAAAAGCCAGGGGGCTTCGTCTGATCGACAATTATCCAAGGTGGGAGGCGGTCTTGAAATCAAATCCCGACCTGTTTAATCAGTATGTTGCGGACGGATTGCACCCGAATGCTGATGGATATCGCGCAGTGGTAATCCCGTCATTGATTGAAAATTTGAGTGGTGCCTCACCAAATTGACCTGAACATAGATGAAAAACCCGATTCGACGGGTTTTTTTTTCGCCTGGAAACCTGTCGGCTTTTACAGAATGTTCAGCGGGTAACTGATGATCACTCTGTAATTGTCGATGTCCCGTTGCGTGGACACTTCGCTGCGCAGTGAGGCGTGCCGCAGAGCAATGCTCAGATCTTTCAGCGGTCCTTGCTGAACGTTTCGCGAGAGAGCCAGCAGCTTGAAGTTCGATCCTTTGCCTTAAACCCGATATACCCTCATTGCCGGGCGATGAGGGAAAAAGCCCTGAGAGCTCCAGCGTCGGGCTTTTTCACGGTTACCCCTACTTCCCCCACCCCACACAAAACCACTGGATCCGGGTGGAAACTGCACGATATCCATACGGCTTTACACCCCCGCATTTGATGGCTTTCTCGAGCCCAGTGCGCTGGCCGGCCGGAGGGCAGCTTCTTCCCGCTTGAGAACTGACTGGTCTCCATCGCTACTGGGTCATGGGCATTCACCACGGAAACCCTCTATTCAGTTTTTAGTGCTGATACAAATGTAGCCAGCGAAGGATCTTTTTCAGCATTTTGCTTGTGCCTGCCGATGAAAATCCACTCGTCCTCTGTCCAAAGAATTCGTGTTGTTTTAGGTGCTTTGCAGTCAAAAACAACCTGATAGATTTTTGTTTCTCGCTGCTGGACGACGACGCATTGCTCAAGGCAAACCAACAATCGCTGCCCGGGCTCCAGTGTTGGTGCATTGAGCGGGACACACATCTTAATTTCTGTTTTTCGCATGATGACTTTCGTCCTTAAAATTCAGAAACCGTACGCGGTAAATCAAAAGCAAAGGCGATCCGTTGCGGCGAGGACTCATCTCATGTCTTTGAACATGACGTCATATGTGCACTTCAAGGTGTCATCATCACGGAGAAGTAAGTCACTTTGAACCCGTACAGGCAATTACCTCCAAGGGGTGGAACTGATAGCTCATTGCTGATCGTGAGAGTTTTTTGGATTCGGTTTTGTTCTCGATCTGGCCGTCAGAGCCTTTTATCACTTGATGCTTACCCGCTTTCAAAGACAAAGCATTGGGGCGGGGGCGCTCGGGCCGGCGTACCTCAAGGGGTTCGGTGGTTCTGCTCATGACTAGCCTCCGAGGGTTCATATGTGCATAATATTATCATGCAGTGATAATAGGAAGGCAATCTGCTCGACCTTGCCTCAGGCAGGAGCGGCGTCTTTTGCTCAACTGCCGGGAGGCAACATCGCGCATGAGACCAGAAAGATGTGAGCGCTTGGAGAGCTGCATGAAACGTGAGGACGTAAAAATCAAACACGCTGAAGGCATTCAGTTTGACACCCATTTGATTGCCAATCCGGCCAACACTCAGGAGTGGATCGCCTTCTTTAAAAAGGAAGCAGGAAGAAGCTTTTTCCTGGTCAATGACAACGAAGAAATTGAACCCTTCCGACACCTTGATGATTTGATTCATGAGCTTCGTGAAATCGGCATCAAGGTAGCTGAAATTCATTTTTGAATTCTTTTTCCTTGGAGTGCTGCCATGTCTGTCAGGGTCGAACATCTGTCTAGTCAGAGTGAAGATCTATGGTCCGTGTATGTAGGTGCCCGGCGAATTCAGTTCCGCAATGAGCAGGGTGCAAAGGACTACGCGGCAAAGCTCAAAGAGCGTATAGAAGCTCCACATATATACCCGTATGCAGTGCCGGCAACCGGTGACAGAAACTGTAGTAAGTAATTAAATGTGTTGCCCTCGTTTTATTCTAAAGATTGAAACATAACAAAAATAACAAGATTCCCTGCTTGAGGGTGATGCATGAGTCGACGAGTTATAAGTAAAAATCTTTGAGCTTATGTCGAATCTATTCGACAAATGAATGCCCGTTCATTCGGTATCTGGAGTCGAAGGTCCTGGTGCCACGCTCGGTGATGTCGGGCATGGTTTACCACGATGAGCCGCAGGTCCTTCATTATGGAAACCCTGGTGAAGGTCTGAATTTGAAACCGGGAATGATTTTCACTATTGAGCCAATGCTCAATGCTGGAAAGCACGATGTACGAACGCATGGTGATGGCTGAACGGTGATCACCAAGGACCTTTCGCTCTCGGCCCAGTGGGTGTTGCCGCTGACCGAAAACTGACCCAGTAAAGGCTGTTCTGCCGACTGAAAACTGACCCAGGTGTTCAATTGCTTCTGCTCACTTTTCGAGCAGGAGAACACAGGGTGATCAGCATGGAAATGTTGGGAAAAATCCGGCGGATGTACTTCCGCGACAAGCTCTCGCTGCATCAGATAGCCAAGCGTACCGGGCTGTCGAGAAACACCATTCGAAAATGGGTCAGAGCACCCGAAGCCACTCAGCCGGCGTACCAACGGTGCGCAACCTTCAACAAACTCAGTCCATTTCACGAGACGCTTGAGCAGGCGCTCAAGGCCGATTCGTTTCGGGCAAAGCACAACCGCAGAAGTGCCAAAGCACTCTTCGAACAGATCAAGGCCGAGGGGTACGACGGCGGCTACAGCCAGCTCACCGCCTTCATACGCACGTGGCGCGGCCAGCAAGGCAAGTCTTTACGGGCCTTTGTGCCGCTGACCTTTGCACTCGGCGAGGCCTTTCAATTCGACTGGAGCGAAGAAGGTCTGCTGATCGGCGGCCTGTTCCGACGCATCCAGGTCTCCCATATGAAGCTGTGCGCCAGTCGCGCATTTTGGTTGGTTGCGTATCCCAGCCAAGGCCACGAGATGTTGTTCGATGCCCATACCCGCTCTTTTGGCGCGTTAGGTGGGGTGCCGCGTCGTGGCATCTACGACAACATGAAAACGGCTGTCGACAAGGTCAACAAGGGTAAAGGCCGCACGGTCAATGCCCGGTTTGCGGTCATGTGTGCGCACTACCTATTCGATCCGGACTTCTGCAACGTGGCCTCCGGCTGGGAAAAAGGCATCGTTGAAAAGAACGTCCAAGACAGCCGACGGCGCATCTGGCTCGATGCTCAAAACTGCATGTTCCACACCTTCGAGGAATTGAATGCCTGGCTCGGCCAACGCTGCCGTGCGCTCTGGGACGAACTGGTGCACCCGCAGTACAACGGGCTGACAGTGGCGGACGTCCTGGCGCTGGAACGCGCCGAATTGATGCCGATGCCGACTGCCTTTGATGGCTACGTCGAGCGCACCGTACGGGTCTCCAGCACATGCCTGATCAGCGTGGCGCGAAATCGCTACTCGGTGCCGTGTGAGCGGGTCGGTCAGTGGGTCAGCAGCCGTTTGTATCCCACGCGGGTGGTGGTCATCGCCGATGAAACGATGATTGCCAGTCACGAGCGCCTGTTTGATCGAGATCAGGTCAGTTTTGACTGGCAGCATTACATCCCGCTCATCGAACGCAAGCCCGGTGCGCTGCGCAATGGCGCTCCGTTTGCCGATCTGCCGAAGCCGTTGCAACTGCTAAAACGCGGTCTGAGGCGGCACACCAATGGTGATCGAGTCATGACGCAGGTACTGGCGGCTGTTCCCATCGCCGGGCTCGACGCCGTATTGGTGGCTGTGGAGTTGGTACTGGAATCAGGCAGCTTGAGTGCTGACCACATCCTGAATGTCCTGGCTCGACTGACATCGACAGCAGCCCCTCCGTCCGCCGAAACCAGCCTGCAACTCAAGATAGCGCCTGTCGCCAATACGGCACGCTACGACCGGCTCCGTACCACCGATGAGGAGACTCGCAATGCGTGATCTTAAGGCGGAACTCAAAGAACTGCGTCTGCATGGCATGGCCAGCGCCTGGGAAGAACTGGCCTCGCAAGGCGAAGCCTCAACGACCTCGTCGAAATGGCTGCTTGAGCATCTTCTCCAACAAGAACATGCGGATCGAGCGGTGCGCTCAGTGAACCACCAGATGAACATGGCCAAACTCCCCATGCATCGTGATTTGGCCGGTTTCGACTTCAGCGCTTCCAGCGCAGACGCCCGCCTGGTCAGGGATTTGTCCAGCCTGGAATTCACCGATACCGCGCAGAATGTCGTGTTCATCGGCGGGCCTGGTACAGGCAAAACACACCTCGCCACCGCCTTAGCCGTGTCCGGGATCACGACGCATCACAAACGCGTGCGCTTCTACTCCACGGTGGATCTGGTCAATCTGCTGGAGCGCGAAAAGTACGACGGCAAGACGGGCCGCATAGCTCAAGGGCTGTTACGAACAGACCTGGTGATACTCGATGAACTGGGGTATTTGCCCTTCAGTCAGAGCGGTGGTGCCCTGTTATTTCACTTGCTATCCAAGCTATACGAGCACACCAGCGTGGTGATCACCACCAACCTCAGCTTCTCGGAATGGTCGAGTGTATTTGGTGACGCCAAGATGACCACAGCGTTGCTGGATCGGCTGACACACCACTGCCACATCGTCGAAACGGGCAACGAGTCCTACCGCCTGCAACACAGCACTCTGGCCGCGCAGACAAAGATCAAATCACGTGAACGAAAGCGCAAGGACGAAGATGGTATCGAGGACGATGAGCTATTCTGATCAGCACCGAAAATACCCTGCCGCATGCCCACATGCGGTGGGGCTTAATGCCTCTTCCACCGGGACACGACTGCTAAGCTTATCCACAATTGCTGATGCAAAAATCAGCAATCCGCCCTGGGTCAATTTTCAATCGGCAGGGTGGGTCAGTTTTCAATCAGCGCCGACACTGATGGGTAAAGATCTATCCTCTTGGGTATTTTGATTTCGCTTCAATCAAGGAAGGTCGGTAGGCGTGGCGCACGATATAAAACGCCAGCTCTGACTGAGCTGGCGATTACGTCTATCTAGTCGCGCAAGTAGGCCACCAAGGCGTCAGCGAAGGACTCAGTCGTTCCGGTTCCCCCCATATCCGGTGTTACCTGATCGCAGGCGGTTTTCAAAACAACGCGGATAGCGGTACGAATGCGTGTCCCTTTGTCCACCATGCCCAGATAATCAAGCATGTCCGCGGCAGCCAACAACAATGCACAAGGGTTCGCGATGTTCTTGCCAGCGATGTCCGGTGCCGAACCGTGGACCGCTTCGAAGATGGCCGCATCGGCGCCGATGTTAGACCCGGGCGCCAAGCCCAATCCACCCACCAGGCCTGCGCACAAGTCTGAAAGGATGTCACCAAACAGGTTGGTGGTGACAATGACATCGAATTGATGGGGATTCATTACCAACTGCATGCAGGCGTTATCGACGATCATTTCGTGGAATTCGATTTCCGGATAGTCCGCAGCGACCTCGCGCGCAACCTCAAGAAACAAACCGGAGCAAGACTTGATGATATTGGCCTTGTGCACCGCGGTAACTTTCTTGCGGCCTTTGCTACGAGCCAGCTCGAACGCGTATCGCACGATGCGTTCGGAGGCTGTGCGTGTTACGCGAATGCTCGCCAAAGCGACTTCGCCGTCTTCTGAAATACTCTGTCCTTCGGGTAAGTAAGCCCCCTCGGTATTTTCGCGCACTGTGATGATGTCGATATCTTCGAAGCGCGAACGGGTCCCTGGGAAACTGATCGCTGGTCGGACATTGGCGTAGAGATCGAAATGGCGGCGAAGGTGAACGTTGATCGATGAGAACCCGCGGCCAATCGGTGTCGTCAGAGGGCCTTTAAGTGCGATGCCATGTTTGGCGATCGTATCGATAGAGGCGGGTGGCATCAGCTGTCCATGTTGCTGCAACGCCTCCAGGCCGGCCTCAACGAAGTCGTAGCGAAGATTGCAGTCAAGGGCGTCGAGTACGCGTAGCGTCGCTTGCATGATCTCGGGGCCGATGCCGTCGCCCTTGATGATTGCGATTGTTCTGCTCATGGTCTCTTCCTTAACAGAGCTTTGTCACCCTGCTGTATTGATTGGGTCATTGAGACTGGTGTCACGAGTCTGCTGATAGGCATTGACTGACTGACGGCTTTCACCGCGCCAGTGTGCTGTGTTTCATCCTCCGCGCCGTGACTGCGCAGGTTATCGCGGATCAAATGACGGGCGTCCTGAGACGGGTGTCAGATCTCTCGCCGCACAGAACTACTCAAGGATGCTGCTGTTACGGGGCGAGCTACCGGATCAAGCGTGCTGTCACTGCTCCACCGAATATGCGCATAACATTAACATACAATGTTAATGTTATGCGGTGGGCGCGCTCAGCAAAAGCCATCGGCTCACTTTCGCATGACGCGGCGGACAAAAAGCCTGACGTCATCAACGGCAGGCACGATTGCCAGCGTCACCAGTACCATCGCGAGCGGTACCGTTGAGATGTAACCAATGTGCTTGAACCCAAATGCCCCCATCACGCCGCCGAAGAAAAAATTCAGCGCCAGCAGTATCAGTATTTTGAGCCGGGTCCGATTGGCGAGAACTTTTGGGTGTGTCGATGTGCTGGCGGCATTCCAGTAAAAGAGTTTTCCCAACTCAATTCCGATGTCCGTGATGATGCCGGTGATGTGTGTCGTTCGGATTTCGGCTTTTGAAATTTTGGTGATCACCGCGTTTTGTAGCCCCATGATGAAGCACAGGAGCATCACGGTGACTGACACGAACAAACCATCCACTGTGGATAGTTGAGCACCCAGAAAGCCAAAGCAGATAAGCAGAAAGGCCTCGACCAAAAGTGGAACTGCAAACTCACTGTGCATCCGTCTGCGTCGGGAGTAATTGACCATGACCGCAGAGCACGCAGCCCCAACCAGAAAAGACAACAATGCGCCGGCGCCACTAAGCACCAGGTCGTAGGCTCCCAGCACACTGTTGTCTGCCATCGAAGAGACGATGCCCGTCATGTGTGAGGTGTACTGATGCACTGCCAGGAAACCGCCAGCGTTGATTGCTCCCGCGACGAAGGCCAAGGCAAACCCAAGATGTCGGTTTGCGGCGGTGGTACGCCTTCGCCCGGTGAGGCTCCTGACATATTTGATCGGCATTTATTCACCCTTGTCTCAAGGATATGAGGAGCAAAAAAGCCAACCGATTATGCATATCTGATATCACCAGGTTCTCGCGATTTAGACGGGTCTGCTCGTTGAGTGTTGAAGCCGTTGGCTGTTGTTTCTACTGGTCGGTGAACAGGATCGCCTGCTGGAGCAGCAGATGAGGCTTCAGTGATCAGCCAAAAGTGGATGATTTTGCAAATGGCGGACTGCCGATTTTTCAGACGGTGCAGCGGCCGGATAATCCCAAGTGCGACAGCTGCCAACCGTGTAATAGGTTGTGCAGCTGCGACACATCAGCATGATTGACGTCAGCTTAGAGCGGGTAGTGCGCCGGGTAATGCAGCTTCGCAACGCCGGTGTCGATAGCGGCCTTGGCCACTGCGCCGGCTATTGCACCGAGCAGACGAGCATCGAGCGCTTTGGGTAGGATGTAATCGCGCCCAAACTCAAGCTTATCGACGTTGAACGCTTGCAGCACTTCCACAGGCGTCGGCTCTTTGGCCAATTGGCGCAGCGCTTCCACCGCCGCAATTTTCATCGCTTCGTTGATCCGGGTTGCGCGAACATCCAGCGTCCCGCGGAAAATGAACGGAAAGCCCAGAACGTTATTGACCTGGTTTGGGTAATCAGAGCGACCGGTCGCCATGATCAGGTCATCACGTGTGGCCATGGCCAGCTCGTAGCTGATTTCAGGGTCCGGGTTCGAGCAGGCAAACACGATCGGGTTCGGTGCCATCGCTGCCAATGCTTCTGCCGGGAGGAGATTGGCTCCAGACAGGCCGACAAACACGTCTGCACCGGTCATGGCTTCCATCAGCGTACGAGGGCCACCGTCGTTAACGAACTGTGCTTTGTATTGATTGAGGCCTTCCCGAGCGGAGTGGATAACACCGACACGATCGACCATGTATAGGTTGCTTTTTTGAGCGCCGAGACTCAGCAGCAGGCGCATGCAGGCAGTGGCAGCTGCACCGGCGCCGAGGCAAACAATTCTGGCATTCCCCAGGGTTTTGCCCTGAATCTCAAGTGCATTGAGCATGCCGGCGGCAGTGACGATGGCCGTACCGTGTTGGTCGTCATGGAAGACTGGGATGCTGCACTGTTCGATCAGTGCCTCTTCGATTTCAAAGCACTCAGGCGCTTTGATGTCTTCCAGGTTGATGCCGCCAAAGGTGTCGGCAATGCGCACGACGGTCTCGATAAAGGCCTGGGAGCTCTCGGCATTGACTTCGATATCGATCGAATCAATTCCGGCGAAACGCTTGAACAGCAATGCTTTGCCTTCCATGACCGGCTTGCTGGCCAAGGGGCCTAGATTACCGAGGCCCAGAATGGCCGTGCCGTTGGTGATCACGGCCACCAGATTTCCTTTACCGGTGAAGCGGTAAGCATTCTCTGGATTCTTCGCAATTTCGCGTACGGGCTCCGCTACGCCTGGGCTGTAGGCCAGTGCGAGTTGGGCGGCTGTGTCGGCGGGCTTGGTCAGCGCGATGCTGATTTTTCCTGGGGTTGGGAATTCGTGGTAATCCAGTGCAGCCTTCTTGAAGTCGGTAGTCATACGATCACCTGATTAGACATTGATTACAACTGCATGTTAACACTATTATAATGCTAGACAACGAGGTCCTGACCCACAGACCAGGATCAAATTGCCGGCTGAACGCTGCTGATGAAGGGGTTTATCAGCCAGCGGATCTACCCTCTATTGGCCCTGAGACTTCAGGGCGGGCCTGTATCTGTTGGTCAATAGAGATCCTCCTATGCTTGAACCCGTCTTAGGCCACCTCGTGTGGCCATTTTTTTGTGCGCTCGAATATCCCCAGCGTCAAGACGCTGAAGTTATGGGCGTGGCTCAAATGAACGCGGTGATCAAAATAGCGGGGAGCGGAAGGGGAGCAGGCCATGACAAAGGCGCTGAGAGAGGTTCAGCCGGCCATCAAGCAACAGGCAACTGTTCAGGTGTTGTTCTGAGCTTTTTTTTGATGCGGTCCATCTTCAAGGTGTTTGGTGTTCTGTTCCTGTTAGCCAAACGTCGAGCCTGTCCAATGGAAGGAAATGACCTGGGTCTGCATTGATCAGTGGTCTTGACTGTGAGAGGCGTGGTGAGTTCGCGGGAAGGCATGGGGTGCGTCGATTCTTTCTTTGAGTGTGGCGGCATAGTCCTTTGCTCCCTGCTCAGTCCGAAATTGGATGCAGCGGCTACCGAAACAAACAGACCAAAGCGCTTCACTCTGACCGGACAGATACTCAACCTTTACTGACAGGGTCAAACTCTCTAAGTAGAACAATCAGAAATGAACTTCGGCGGACTTGATACCCAGCTCTCGAAGCTCGCGGATCAGTTCATCGAGGTGTCCAAATGACTCGATTTCCTCGTTGTCATTGACCAGGAAATAGCTTCTCCCTGCTTCCTTTTTGAAAAGAATGATCCACTCCTGTGTATTGGCCGGGTTGGCTATCACATGCGTGTCGAAGTGCATGCCTTCACCGTGTTTGGTTTTGACGTCTTCGCGTTTCATTCGGGATCTCCGGGCATATGTTTATGCGCTCTCGACACTGTATCTACAGTGTCGCTGGTGTCGTATGAGGCTAGGCCAATTGCCTTACTATTATCACTATGTGTGAATAGTATGCACATGCCACCAGCGCGAGGCTAGTCATGATTGTCATACGAGAAGCTTGGAAAGCGGGCTTGTAAGGGCGCGAGCATTGGCTTCGAAATATCGTCTCGGGGGGCATCGTCGGCGTCGTGGCGCTACCTTGGCCATGGCATTTGCCATCGCCTCGGGCGTCAAGCCGGAGCAAGGAATCTCCACGGCAATTGTTGGTGGCTTATTGGTTTCGCTTTTCGGCGGGATTCCTCAAGGACTGCCCAAAATTGGCCTTCCTGAAATAACGCTGCTGCAGATCATTTAATTGATTGGTCCTGCGTTCGCGATCGCAACGGTGGCAACAGCCCCATTGCGGGTTTGCGCACGCCGTCACGTTGATCTTCTTCCCGGCACCTCTGGCTTCGGATCCCGCCGTGCGCGTTGGCTGCGGTCTTATTCGTGGTCGCTTACAACATGAGCGAACTGAAGCATCCCAAACGCATGGTCAAACGAGCCCCAAAATCGGACGTTGCGATCCTGCAGTTTATGCGTCGGATGGCTGCACCTGTGGGGTGCAGTTAATGGTCGAAAAAGAGCTGGAGGCAGAGTTGCACATGAATGGGCGTGTACATCTTCCACCTGGTGTTTTGGTTTACACCGTTGAGGGGCCACTCTTCTTTGGCGCAGCAGAAACCTTTGAGCGCGTTTTGGCTCAGACGCACAGCGATCCCGGGACGTTGATTACTCGTCTGAAGCGGGTGCCGTTCATGGATATCACGGGCTTACGTAGAAGGAGCGATGAGCAGGCATTCGTCGTGCCCGCTCATGCGCAGATGAATCACTTACCATTGGCCGCAGTTTTGCTTTTGGTGGCGTAGGACACGCCATGCGTCTCCAGATAGTCCCGAATAAGCTGACGAACGACCTGAGAGGGCGTCAGATCCTGAGACGCGCACAGCTCTTCAAGCGCTTTTTTCTTGATGGGATCAATGAGCACAGTTAATCGTGCAGTCTTATTTTCCATGGAATTGCCAGTACCCTAAAACGGTCGATGTTAATCAAATTGTAATGGTCGGGGATTTATTTGTCACCGATTAGGTTCGTTACAGTTAACTAGATTGACCGTGATGCCATCCCGTGCGGTTCGCCTGAGAACACCGGGATTCCACCAAAGGTGTCGGCAATGTGAGCGACCGTATCGATGAATGCGGCTGATTCGCTGGTGTTGACCTGAATATCTCCCGCATTGATCTTGGCTAGGCGTCTAAACAGATCGCCAAGCAGGGCTGCGCGCGCCCTGGCTATACGCCATTGCCAGGTCACCTACCGTTTCGACCCCCACGCTTGATTCGACAGTAGTTTTTCCAAGTGGATAACCCTCAGACGCTACGCGGCTGTGTTTTTTTTTGCCCTGTATTCATCGCGCGCCTCTGTTGTGCTTTTATTATCATACTATGATAATGTTATTAGACCTTAATGTGTGTCTTTGAGGGCGCTTCATTTCAAGAACTTCTCCCATTTGCAGTACAGGCTGGTTCCGTAGATGAAGGCTTACCACGCTGGCTGGGTGATTTATTACTGTGAGTTGTCAGGCGTTGCAGCCTTCGCAGTGACCGGCACCTTGATGGCAGGGCGAAAATCGTTGGACTGGTTCGGTGTAATCACCATCAGTTTAGTCACCGCTTTAGGCGGCGGTGCCTTGCGTGACGTACTGATGGCACATTATCCGATCGAGTGGGTTTCCAATGAGAATGGCTTTTTGGTAGGGGTTAGTGCTTCGCTAGGAACCATGATTTGGGCGAGGACCTTGAAAACCTTCAACGAGAGGGTGTTGTTGGTAGCCGATGCATTTGGATTGGCTGTATTTACGGTCAGAGGAACAGATATGGCTCTTCAGCAAAACCTCCCTCCCAGCATCGCAGTGATCATGGGTGTAGCTACCGCAGTCGCTGGGGGTGTGATGCGTGATGTGTTGTGTAACGAAATACCGTTGGTGTTTAAACGTGAGGTTTATGCATCCATCAGTATTTTGGGTGCCGTCGCCTACATCACGCTGTTGGATTTGCAGATTTCTCTTGAAGTAGCGTCTGCAATCGCCATTGCGTTCGTTTTTGTCAGCCGTATTGCCGCCATTCGTTGGAAATGGATGCTACCCAAGTTCCATGTAGTCGATTGATCTTGTTGCCTGGCCGACAAAGCTACGCTCTATAAGAAAACATGAGTGATGCTCAGTCATCTCTGCCCCCCCATCCTTGAGGCTGCTCCTGCAGCCTTTTTTTTCCTTCGCCATTAGATGATTACGCGTCAAGGAAAGGGCTAAAAAGCTGCCTGCACGTTTACTCGACATTATCTGGCAGGCCCCCAGATCACCGGCTTCGAATTCGAGTGCGCACGCCGTCATATACAAGCGCCTCGTGCGGTAGGTAGCCTTGCTGACTAACCCCAACACCTGCCAATGGTTGTCTCGTTGACACCTTCCTTCTGGATGGAACCAACAAATGCACTGATGCTTATGGTGGGAGTCTGGAAAATCGCGTCCGTTTTTCTCTCGAAATACTGGAAGCGATGATCTCGGTGTGGGGCCCTGGCCGGGTAGGTATCCGCGTCTCGCCAAGCACCTTCGTGGTGCTGCTGGGAAACTCAAAAGTCCCGCAGAGGATTGGATCCAACCTGGATCAACAGTAAGTGACTGTTTTGAGGCGATTTTTTTTGTTTTTTATCTTCCCAGACGCAGTGAAAGTTGATAAATTTCCGCGCACCTTGGAGAGGCCCTTACAGGGCTTTTAGCGTAAGGACGCAGCATCTTGATGTTGCTCGCAAGCTGCAGAATCAGGAATAGAGTGCTGGGCACTCGTAGCAACAGATACAGGGGCGTCGCCAAGCGGTAAGGCAGCAGGTTTTGATCCTGCCATGCGTTGGTTCGAATCCAGCCGCCCCTGCCATTTTCCTTATACTCATTCGGGTATAACTCAGCCGGCATGCTCGAAAGCGTGCTCGGATGCACCACCGTCAACGTCTGGCCGTTGTCAGAATCCTTCCGTTTTCTTCTCACCTGATTGGTATGGCGCAGAGGTTCTGTGTCGAAGAGCCTGATCGTGAACCGCCCACTCTCGAGCGACCGCGACATCATTCGTCTCGCGAGCGTTTGCAACGCGGAACCCTGTAACTTTCGACTTTGCCATTTCGGGTGAAGCGCCAGTCGTTCGCAGGCCCGGCGACAGAGTTGAGGACAATGCAGTCGAAACGGCGATTCAATGATGATAAATTTTGCGTCGTTAGCAAGGATGTATGGGCGAGAAGGGCGCGCCTGGTCCTGGGCTCGGACGACGGCAACAGCTTCACCGAGCCTCAGCGATGTATTCACGCTAAAAATTGAAAGACAGAGCAATGCCCTGCAGAAGGGTTACCGAATGCCGAAGAAAAAGCCGGAAAGTAAAGTAGCAGCGACGGCTACTGCTAATGAAATTGAGCACGCGATCCAAGCCCTGAACAGAATGGCTGAACGCCTTTGGGGAGATGGTCGAGAGATCGAGGCGAAAGCCCTCCTTGACGCCCTGGATTCTCTAAACAGGGCGCTGGACCGGATCAGGATTGGCGAAAGCCGCAGGGTTGTGACTCTTCATTGAAGACCGCCATGGACTCATTGACAGGCCTGAAGTGGCCAGAATGAGTAAGAGGCATACCCTTTGACTTTATGTGTGCATGCACACCTTTTTGGATATGGACATTCAATGAAAAACACCAGGTTTTTTATCTCCCTTTCATGCGCCGTTGCCGTTTCTCTGCTGAGCGGCTGTGCGGCCTCCGTAAAAAGCGGCGGCACTGAAGCGCTGACGATTGAAGAGTCCGCCAAGACGAACTTGGTGGTGAATATTCAGGGTAACGGCAAGGTCCAGCAGAACGATGACTGGATTCGCCTGAGGCAAGAATGGAATGAAGCCCTGAAAAATGAAGCTGCCCTCGCTGGATACCGCCTCACTGAGTCGCATGTAGCGAACCCCGCAGAGAAAGAGGGTGTGGGCATCAAGATCAACGTTACGAATTTCCGATACCTGACACCCGGTGCGCGCTATGTTGCTGGCGTGATGGTCGGCAACGCTTGGATTAACTCAAGTGCAGATTACTCGGATCTGAAGTCTGGACGCTTGATCGGGACCCGGACATATGACACCTCTTCATCTGCTTGGGAGGGGGTTATGTCAGCTATGACTCAAGAGCAGGTAGAGGCTATTGCGCAGCAAATCATAAGCGACATCAAAAGCGCAAAGACTAAGTAACCAGGCGCGGCGGAGATCTGTGATGTTCCAGCTGTGCAACGGCCGCCGGTTCGCTTTGTTTCACCATGGCGCGCCATTCCTGGACGCTTGATCGCTCGTTCATTACCGAAGGGGTGAAAGTAGCGCGTCACGACTGGCTGTTTACACCCCAGGCCGTGTGAAAACGTTTTAGAAACAGTTCGGCAGTCAGAATCGGCGATCACCGCGTCTCGCGGATGTGGCATTAGCTCGCCGAAGACCGCGCAACGCCCTTCCGGCGGTTGGATTTTTCCTCGAGTTGGATGGCGAAATCCATGGCCTCGCGGTAGTTGAAACGGTAGGCCCAAGTCTTGCCTGTGTATCGCTCGACGACCTGGAAGATGCCGAGCTTCATGGTCACCACCTGGAAGCGAACACCGCGGCGCGACTTCTGTCGATTAGTGCGCCGGAAGAAATCGATGCGTGTTGCGTTGGAGTGGACGAGCAGGGCGCCGAGCTCCTCGATGCGCTGCAGAAAGGATGGATGCATGTCTGATCCTCGAAGTGGGGAGCATGTATTCGTAAGCACTCGTGCCGCTATCTGCTTGTCCATGGATGCTGAGGTAGTGCTGACGGATAACGGTAGTCGTAAAAAAGCCACATCGAAACCTGACTCTTCTTTATGCGACATACGGACTTCTTCGCGAACCCGAGGGGTTTCTCTCAAAACCCTTGCTGGGCCTAGGGCAAGCTATCGAGAAATGCGGCAATCTGCCGGCTACCGCGCAAGTGCACCGTAGAAATTTGCGGGCCTATGGCCAGGCGCACCGCCTCGATACCTGCGCGATAGCCACGATCGAAATTCCACACGAAGTTCAGAAAGGTCAGGAACGTCCGGTCGAGTTTCTCTGTGCAGCCTGCTGCAAGGTCAGGGCGAGGGCGGTTCATTACGCTGCGCATGATCACCCGGGTGAAACAGGTGAGCCGCGGCGTATCGAGCCAGATGATCAGGTCGGTACGGGGCAGGCGAAGGTCGAAGGTTCGCCGCGCATAGTTGCCTTCACAAATCCAGGCATCCGGTGCGACCGCTTCGCGGACCCGTGCGCGGAACTGCTCAGCACCGGGTTCGACCCAACCGGGCTCCCAGAACAGCGTGTCCAGGTGCACCACGGGCAGACTCAGTCGCTTGCCAAGGACGCGGGCGAGGGTGGACTTGCCGCTACCGGCATTGCCCAGAATTACAATCCGTTGCATGGGGACTTCCTGTCGCGAAAAAAGCCGCCGATTGTGCAGGTTTTGGAGGGCCAGTTAAAGGCTGAGGGATGGGTCGACCGCGCCACCCCAGAAGGTGTAAACCTTATTCAGGACGAGACAATTGCTCGCAACCAACCTTTGTGGAAGCGCCTTGGGGCGTGTTTCGGTGGATTTTCTTCACTGGCTGACAATCACGGGACTTGAAGGAAACGATGGCACCGGGAGTGCCTGGGTGGGCGTAGTTCATGTTCGGACTCTCTTGTTGTTTTGGGTTGTGACCGTCCGTGGGACGGCCACTGTCAGTGACACAAACCGTGCAGAATCAGGAACCCTGAGGGGTTTCACCGCGTGCAAGGCGCGCATTGATGTCTTCAATGACGGCCGGTAGATCGACGATGGTGTCGATCAGGTAGTGCGGGCGAGAGCCTTCGAACATCTTGACGATGCGCGCACGTTCCTCGGCCAATTCCTCCAGGGATAGGTCTTTGAACTCTTCATAGGTCAGGCCCAGTGCGTTGCCGGAGCAGGTCAATGCGACCGTCCACATGCCAGCGCTGCGTCCTTCGAGAATGCCGGGCCAGGTGTCGTCGACTTTCACGCAAGCGGCGACGTCACTGATCCCCAAAGCGATCACGTTGGCCAGCGCCTGAGCCGGGTGCGGGCGCCCATTGGGGACTTCATCGGTGGCCACCACGTGGTCGGCGACGTAGCCGTTTTTCCGCGCCAGCTCGACGACTTTCTCCATGACCACCGCCGGATAACCGGAGCAGGAGCCGATTTTCAGACCCTTGTCGCGCAAGGCATCGATCGTATCGAGGGCACCGGGAATCAACGCCGAATGCAGAGCGATCTTTTCGATCTGCAGCGGCATGAAGCGCTCATAAAGTGCCGTGACATCATCATCGGTCGGCAGGCGACCGAAGGCGGCCTGGTAGCGTGCGGCAATCTGTGGCTCGTTGCACAGCGTGCGGATGTGATCCCACTTGCCCATGCCCATCGGTCCACGAGCTTCTGCCAGGGAAACCGCTACGCCAAACTCGGCGAAGGCTTCGACGAAGATTTGAGTCGGTGCGAAAGAACCGAAGTCAACGACGGTGCCTGCCCAGTCCAGAACAACAGCTTGCAGATGAGTGGGTTGTTTGTAGTGCATGACGAATCTCCATTTTTGGGTAGGGGTCGGCCGTCCCTCTCGTCACCAGGAGGTAAGCCTATTGATTGTTGAAACGCGTTACGGAATCAGGTTGTTGGTATTGGACTGGAGTCGAACAACTCCGTGATCATTGGCCGGTTTCTTCGAATACCCAGGCAGCACAGGTGGTAATCGATCGAAAACGGATGATTGACGAAGGTGATCGGCTTGGTGCCCGGCGTTTCGGCGTACTCGACGGCCGAAACGAAACCGATGCCGATGCCCTTGGCGATGGCATGGACAATGGCTTCGCGACTGTTCAACTGCATGACGCAGTTCAGGGCGACGTCCAGGCGCTTGCAGCTCTCTTCCACCAGTTGGCGTGTGCGAGAGCTTTTTTCGCGAAGGACCCACTTCTCGCTGCTGATCTGCTCGACATGCACCTCTTTCTGACTGGCCCAGGGATGGTCGTCGCGGACGACGGCAATAATCGGATAGCGTCGATAAAGCTGAGTATCAAAGCGCTGGTCGAATTCGGAGAGCGCAAGAATCGCCACATCGATGTCGAAGTTGAAGAGACGATCCAGTGTTTCTTTTTCAGGAGAGAACGACGTTTCCAGCTCGATGTCCGGATGCCGCTGCATCAATTCGTAAGTCAGGTTCATCGCAATGGGAGGAGAGACCGCCCCCAAGCGCAGCATGCCTGTCTTGCGTTGCTTGAAACTTTGCAGAAGTTGCACGGCTTCATCCTCTTGGCCGAATAGCCCCTGGGTGATCGCATAGAGCTTGTGTCCCGCAGAACTCATTTCGATAAAACGGCCTCGACGATGAAAGAGTTCCACGGAGAACTTCTTCTCCAGCGCGTTGACCTGTTCACTTACAGTCGGCTGACCAACGCTCAGGTACTCGGCGGCGAGGGTGAAACTGCCGGTCTTCGCCACCGCATGAAAGGAACGTAACCACTTGTGGTACTGGTACATAGAAGATCCTGTTCCTGAGTCGTTGTCTGTCTGCAAGCATCCCTGCTGCGCAATCAGCGTCTGATGAACAACGCGACCGCCGCACTGCACAGGCATGCAGCGGTGACCACGATGAAGATCAATGACGTATTGCCGGTACTGTCGAGCATACTGCCGATCAGCGGTTCCGCCAGGCCGGCGAACAGATAGGACGAGAAGTTCATGACACCGGTTGCCGTGCCAGCTCGCTTTGCGCCGACCAGGTCTGGGCAGAGCGCCCAGAAACTCGACGCTGGGCCGTAAACGAAGAAACCACAGAGGAACAGCGCCACCAGGCCCATTGCGCTATGAGGCGGGAGGCTCCACATCCACAAGCTGGTCGCTGCGCCGAGGAACATGTAGAGCATGATCGCCAGGTAGCGTTTGGAGCCGAACAGCTTGTCCGAAACCCAGCCATTACTGAGGGCGCCGATGGCCATGCCCACCGGCAGGGCAACCGTAATCCATTTCGGATCGATCATGCTGTCGCCGCTTTTCCAGTTGGCACCCAGAAAGTGCACCGGCACCCAGACGATCAAGCCATAGCGAGCAGCGTTCTGGAATCCCAGGGAAACTGCGGCGATGATCAAGCGGAAGTTCTTTAGAACGGCTTTGTAGCGTTGCGCGGACGATTCGACTTCACCGTGTGCCGCTTCGTGGTCTTTGTCATCGGCATTGGCTACGCCGGTATCGGCGAGCGGTTCGAAACCCATGTCCTGCGGACGTTCACGGGCCACCAGATAGAAGATGATGCCGCCAGCCAGCATCAGCAGCACAGGCAACCGAAAGATCCAGCGCCACTCCAGATGCATCACCTCAAGCACAACGATTGAGGTCACGTAAGAAAGGACAGAGGCGCAACCGGCGGCAAACACGTAAAAGCCATACACCTTGCCGCGCTCGCCGGCACTCCACCAATTGGAGATGAGTCGACTCCCGGGCGCCCAGCCCAAGGCCTGGAAATAACCGTTGAGACCCCAAGGCAAGATCAGAGCGGTAAAACCACTGGCAAAGCTGGTTACCCAGTTGGCGGCGCAGGACAATACGGCACCGGCGGTCATGATGCGTCTGCCGCCAAATTTGTCGGCAAGGTTGCCGTTGATGGCCTGGCCGATGGCATAGGCCCAGAGCATGGCGGCCGAAGCCCACCCGAGGTGTTCCTTGGTAAAACCGAACTCGGCCTGGATACCCGGAATGGCGAAACCGAATGTCTGCCGACCGGTGTAGAAAAACAGATAGCAGAACATCGCCGCCAGCAGCATGCGCCACTGGGCTACTCGGAACGATGAGGTGCGCACTGCGAGTCCAGGCATGGTTTGGGCACGATTCATGATCTTTTCCTTATTATTGTTCGGTCCCCCCGAATGGCGTCGGAGGGTGCACTCTTTTATGGGTGCGGCAGGAAATCGTCGCGGCTCGTCACGCCGCTGACAGTGCTTGGTGGGTGTTGGCAGGCGCTAGGCCGCCTGTGAGCCGATGAAGTTTTTGCCTCTGGCGCCCTGCATGGCGAAATTGATCATTTCCTCGGCTTCCGATGGCGTTACACCGTAATCGGCAAACTCCGTCTTCACTCCCAGGCTATGCAGGAACTCGCGCAATTGGTCTTGAGCGCTCTGCAGGTCGTTGCCGAATATTCGCTGAAGGGTTCGGTCGCGCGCTTCGTCGTGGCCCCAGGCGAGGCCCAACACCAGCGGCAGAGTGAAGGAGCAGGCGATACCATGCGGCAGGCCGTAGCGCAGGGTCATTTCGTAAGAGATCGAATGGGCCAGTGCAGTTTTGGTATTGGAGAACGCCAACCCTGCCTTGAGTGCGGCCAATGCCATGCGCGAACGCAGTTCCCTGCTGGATAAGTCATGACGCAGCAGCGGCAGGCATTCCAGGATGTCCTCGATGGCGGAGATGGCGAAGGTGTCCGAGATCGGGTTGGCATTGATGTTCCAGATCGACTCCAGCGCATGAGACAGGGCATCCAGGCCTGTTGAAACAGTGACCCCCGCCGGAACCGTCAACATTAACTGCGGATCGACAATGGCCACTTTCGGCCAGGTGCTGTCCAGGTGCAGAGAGTATTTCTTGTGGCTGGCCGAGTCCCAGATGGTGGCCCAAGGGGTAACTTCACTGCCGGTACCCGCCGTGGTCGGGGCCGCAATCAGTAACTTGCTACGCGCCGGGACGAAGGGTTTACCCGTTGCCAGCAACGCGAGCAATTCATCAAAACGACCCGACTCGGTGCCCACGATCAACGCCTTGGCGGTGTCGATGGCGCTGCCTCCGCCCACAGCGATAACTGTGTGGCATTCGCCGGCCTCCTGCCAAAAACGCTCATACGTGTCGCGCAGTTGAGCCACGTCCGGATTGGGCTGGACATCCTCGATGACGTACACCAATCGATCGCCCAGCAGGTCCTCAATACGATCGACCAATCCCAGCCCGCGAGCTTCGGGAAAAGTGACAAGGGCGACCTTTTGGTTTTCGGTGATAGAGGCAAGCTCGAGAAGGCTGCCCCAGCCGAAACGTGTATCAACTGGATTGTGGAATCGGGCAGTCATGGCGGGTCCTTTGTTTTTGTTGTTGGAGGTGGCCCCATACTCGGGGGACGTCGACTTCAGCTCAAATCGATAATTCGCAGGCTTCTATCGGCTGAACCGATACCGAGGTCAGAGTGAAGGCTTGCTCGTAACCGGCTCGACATCGCCCATTCGGACTAGGCAGCCCTGACGTTTCTGTCGTGTGCCGCTGGCACCAAACTCGAAGGCCAGAGGGGTGTTGCTTCATGCGTGCCCCGCCTAACGAGCAGAAGGCGCCGCGATGGAGTTTGCATTCAGCGACGAACAGGAAATGATCCGCGCATCGGCCGAGGGCTTTCTCGCCGATGTCTCGGATTCTGCCGCCGTGCGAGCGGCGATGGTCAGCGAGCGAGGTTTTGACGAGGCGCTGTGGCAGCGCCTGTGCCGCGAAATGTACTGGCCGGCGATTCATATTCCCGAAGCGTACGGCGGCCTGGGACTGGGCTTTGTCGAACTGTCGATTTTGCTGGAACAGATGGGCCGGCGCTTGCTGTGTTCGCCGTTCTTCGCCACCGCCTGCATGGCCACGCCAGCGCTGTTGCTGGCCGCCAACGAACAACAAAAACAACGCTGGCTGCCGCTGATCGCCGACGGCAGCCTCACCGCGACGCTGGCCTTCAGCAGCGCCAACGGCTGGGCGGCCAAGGATGTTCAGGCCTCGGTGGTGCCCGAGGGCGAGGGATTTGTGCTTGATGGAATCCTCAATCATGTGTTGGACGGGCACAGCGCTGAGCTCTTGATCATCGCCGCACGGGTTCCCGGATCGAGCGGCGAGGCGGGTATCAGCCTGTTCGCCGTGGATGTGGATCGGGCAGGGATCGAGCGTCAAATGTTGCCGACCATGGACCAGACCCGTCGTCAGGCACGGGTTCAACTGAAGGGGTTGTACCTCAGCGCTGACTGCCTGCTCGGTGAGTTCGGCGCGGGCTGGCCGCATCTTGAGCGAGTGCTGCAATTGGCTTGCATCGGCCTGGCTGCCGAACAGACCGGTGGCGCGCAGCAGGTGCTCGACCTGAGCGTTGCCTATATGCAGGAACGCCAGCAGTTCGGTCGAGCTATCGCCAGTTTCCAAGCGCTCAAACACCGCGCCGCCGACATGATGCTGCAGGTCGAGTGCGCACGTTCGGCCAGTTATTACGCGGCTTGCGTGGCCCGGGAAGTCCTCGATCCTGAAGGCGATCCGCAGGTGGCCGCCGAGCTGCCGCTGGCGGCGGCGCTGGCCAAGGCGCAGTGCTCCGAAACCTATTTCCACTGCGCGTCCGAGTCGATCCAGTTGCACGGCGGCGTCGGTTTCACCTGGGAATACGACCCGCACCTCTACTTCAAACGTGCCCGCGCCAGCGAAAGCTTTCTCGGTGCACCTGCCTGGCATCGAGAGCGCATTGCCGTGGCGATTCTTGGGGAGCAGCCATGAAAATCAGTTTCAGTGAGCAGGATGAGCGCTTCCGTCAGGACGTCGCCGACTGGTTGAGCGCTAACCTGTGCGGTGAGTTCGAGCCCCTGCGTTTTCGCGGCGGCCCGGGTGACGAACATATGTTTCCCGAGGAGCGCAAAGCCTGGGAACGCAAACTCGCCGAGGGCGGCTGGACGTGTGTGGGCTGGGCGCCGGAGCACGGTGGGCGTGGTCTGTCGATCAGCCAGCAAGTGATTTTCCACGAAGAGTACGCCCGCGCTGGCGGCCCGGGACGCATGGGGCATATCGGCGAAGGGCTGGCCGGACCGACCATTGCCGCGTTTGGCACTGCCGAGCAGCAACAGCGCTTTCTGCCGGGCATCGTCAACGGCACGTCCTTCTGGTGCCAGGGCTATTCCGAGCCGGGGGCCGGGTCCGACCTGGCCAACGTCAAGACCCGCGCGGTGCTTGATGAAACCAGCGGCACTTGGGTGATCAACGGACAAAAAGTCTGGACCTCCCTGGCCCATGAGTCGGACTGGTGTTTTGTGATCGCACGCACGGAACCGGGCAGCGTTGGCCATCGTGGCTTGTCCTTCTTGCTGGTGCCCATGGCCCAGACGGAGATTACCGTGCGGCCGATCGAGCAGCTCACAGGCACCTCTGAGTTCAACGAAGTGTTCTTCGATGATGCCTGCACCGACGCCGCCAATATCATCGGCGCGCCGGGTGAGGGCTGGAAGATCGCGATGGCGTTGCTCGGTTTCGAGCGGGGGGTATCGACCCTCGGCCAGCAGATGCAATTTCACAATGAACTCAACGAAATCATCGCCATCGCCCGGGCCAATGGCGCGGCGCGTGACCCGATCCTGCGCCAGCGCCTGGCCGAGGCCTGGAGCGGGTTGCGGATCATGCGCTACAACTCGCTGCGCATGCTGTCCGGGGCGCAGGACGGTTCGCTGCGCAAGGAAGCGACCATCTACAAACTGTTCTGGTCCACCTGGCACGCCAGCCTCGGCAAGCTGGCGATGGACGTCCTAGGTGCTGAGGCGGAACTGCTGGAAGCCGGACCTTACCAACTCACCCGTTTGCAATCGCTGTACCTGTTCAGTCGCGCCGACACCCTCTACGGCGGCAGCAACGAGATCCAGCGCAACATCATCGCCGAGCGCGCCTTGGGAATGCCCAAAGAACCGCGCCTGCGCACCTGACCAAGGAGTTTTCCATGTCTGTTCCTCACTATGTTGCGGGTCACGGTTTGCTGCGTGACAAGTCAGTGCTGATCACGGCTGCGGCCGGGGCCGGTATCGGTTTTTCCGCCGCGGTGCGTGCCGCCGAGGAGGGTTGCCGCGCCTTGATGATCAGCGATATCCATGAAGGCCGGCTGGCGGAAGCGGTGTTGAAAATCCGCGAAACGACCGGTCTGCAACAGGTCTTCGGTCAGGTCTGCAATGTCGCTGACGAAGCTCAGGTTCAACAGCTGATTGCCTGCGCCGAGCGTGATCTGCAGGGTGTCGATGTGCTGATCAACAACGCCGGTCTTGGTGGTTCCCGGCTGCTGGTGGACATGACGGATGAGGAGTGGAACCGGGTCCTCGATGTGACGCTCACCGGCACCATGCGCATGACCCGTGCGATGTTGCCGAAGATGATCGAGCGGCGTGCCGGGGTTATCGTCAACAACGCTTCGGTGCTGGGCTGGCGGGCACAGAAAGAGCAGTCGCACTACGCCGCGGCCAAGGCCGGGGTCATGGCATTGACCCGTTGCGCGGCGGTCGAGGCTGCCGACTACGGAATCCGCATCAACGCGGTGAGCCCGAGCATTGCATTGCACGATTTCCTGCGTAAGTCCGCCCCTCAGGCAGTGCTTGATCAACTCGCTGCCAACGAGGCGTTTGGTCGTGCCGCCGAGGTTTGGGAAGTGGCCAACGTGATGATGTTTCTGGCCAGCGACTACAGTTCCTACATGACCGGCGAAGTGTTGTCGGTTTCCAGTCAGAGGGCGTGAACATGCCTCGTATTTTCGACACGCCCCTCGCCTTGCACGATGCCGTGGGAGAGGTGCTGGGCGTCAGCGACTGGCTGGTGCTTGCGCAGGACCGCATCGACCGGTTCGCCGAGGCGACCGGTGATCACCAGTGGATTCACGTCGATCCGCTCAAGGCAGCCAGTGGTCCCTTCGGCGCCTGCATCGCCCATGGCTATCTAAGCTTGGCGTTGGTCAATCTGTTTTTACCGCAAATCGTCGAGGTGCGTGGCATTGCCATGGGGGTCAATTATGGCTGTGAGCGGGTGCGCTTTCCGACGGTGGTGCGTGTTGGCTCGCGGGTGCGCGGCAGTGCGCAATTGATGGCGGTCGAGGAGGTCAAGGGCGGCGTTCAGGCGACCATTCGCGTCAGCGTCGACATCGACGGCGAGGAGCGTCCCGGCTGTGTGGTCGACACCATCAGCCGTTACTACCCCGCGTGAACCCTTTAACAGAACATTCGAGGAATCCAGCATGAAAGAAGCCGTCATCGTTTCGACCGCCCGTACCCCGATCGGCAAAGCCTTTCGCGGTGCATTCAATGACACCGACGCCCCGCAGCTCGGCGGCCATGTGGTGCGCGAAGCCGTGCGTCGCGCCGGCATCGAGCCGGGCGAAGTGGACGATGTGATCATCGGCGCAGCGGCGCAGCAGGGCACGCAGTCTTATAACCTCGGGCGCCTCTGCGCGATTGCCGGCGGCTTGCCGACCTCGGTCGCCGGGATGGCGGTCGAGCGCCAGTGTTCATCAGGGCTGATGAGCATTGCCATGGCCGCCAAAGGCATCATGTGCGACGAAATCGACATTGCCGTGGCCGGTGGCCTGGAGTCGATTTCGCTGGTGCAGAACAAGCACAAGAACCTGTACCGCAACCAGTCAGCCTCGGTGATCGAGCTGGATCCGCACGCTTATATCCCAATGATCGAAACCGGCGAGATCGTCTCCGCACGCTACGGGATTTCCCGCGAGGAACAGGACGAATACAGCTATCAGAGCCAGGTGCGAACCGCGCTGGCCCAGAGCAATGGATTGTTCGACCGTGAACTCGCGCCGCTGACCAGCCGCAAGGCGATCGTCGACAAGGCCAGTGGCGAAACCCGCTACGAAACCGTCACCTTGCTGCGCGACGAGTGCAACCGCATCGACACCACCCGCGAAAGCCTGAGTGCGCTGGAACCGGTGTGGCCGGGCGGTCAATGGAGTGAAAAGGGCCGCTTCATCACGGCCGGCAACGCCTCGCAACTGTCCGATGGGGCTTCGGCCTCGGTGTTGATGAGTGCCAAATTGGCCGAGAAGCGTGGCCTGGAGCCGCTGGGGATTTATCGCGGGATGGCGGTCGCTGGCTGCAACTCCGACGAGATGGGCATCGGCCCGGTCTATGCCATCCCGAAACTGCTCAAGCGCCATGGCCTGACCGTGGATCACATTGGCCTCTGGGAGTTGAACGAGGCGTTTGCCTGTCAGGTGCTGTATTGCCGCGACACCCTGGGCATTCCCGCTGAACACATGAACGTCAACGGCGGTGCGATTTCGGTGGGGCATCCTTTCGGCATGTCCGGTGCGCGGATGGTCGGTCACGCGTTGGTCGAGGGGCAGCGCCGCGGATTGCGTTACGTGGTGGTGAGTATGTGCATCGGCGGCGGCATGGGTGCCGCCGCACTGTTCGAGGTGGTCTGAATGATCAGTGCACAACAGATTCAAGCGACCATGGCGCGTTATGTGGAATTGGTGGACGCCGGTGACATCGACGCGATTGTTGCGCTGTATGGTCAGGGCGCAGTAGTCGAAGACCCCGTCGGCCAACCGCCGATTCGGGGCCTTGTCGCCATCGAACGCTTCTACCGTGAAGGGCTGGGCGCAAGCAAAGTCTCGGCGACCATGACCGGCCCGGTTCGGGCGACGTTGAACGGTTGTGGGGCGATGCCGTTTCGGGTCGACATGGAATGGGCCGGGCAACCGTGTTCGCTACATGTGATCGATGTGATGGAGTTCGATGCGGACGGCAAGATCCGCTCGATGAAAGCCTATTGGAGCGAGGCCAACCTGACCCCCCAAAGCCACGCATGAAATTATTGTAGGCGCCGCCGAGCCTGAAGTTGCGGGGTTGCCCTGCAACATAGAATCTCCCACATTGGTTAGAGGGGCAGCCCAGGTTTTTGCGTACGACCTCAATCCCCTGTGGGAGTTTTTACAGGGCGCGTTCTTGATGTGTGGCGGCGAGCAAGTCGCGGTTCTGCGTCTGCCCGCTTTCGTAGTACGCCTTGAGGTTCTCGGCAATCTCGCGCACGACGTTGTTGAACGCCTTCGCCAGCAACCATTCCACCAGTCGGCCACCGCGCAGGCTGTAGTTCATTTGCGTGGTAATGCGCGTCGCGTCACCCTCGGCCTGCAACGCATAACTGAAGCTGGCTTCGCGGAACGGGAAGGGCGCACCGCCGCTGGCCTTGTGCAAAATCAGCACAAAACCGACACCTTCCTGCCATTGCACCACGCTTTCATCCAGCCACTGACCTCCCTTGCGAAACACCCGGCGACTGGCGCCAACCCCTTCACGTGTGCCGGGATGAAACTGGCAACCGGTCAACCCCGGCACGTAATGCGGGGCGAGGCTCAGGTCGCGCAGTCTGGCCCACGCGGCTTGTGGGGTGAGGTCAATCAGGACGCTATGGCTGGCAATCGCAGGCATATTGGAATTCCTCTTGTTCAATTGGATTGCACAGCGTCGAGAAACGCCGGGCGCTCGCCACCGCCGTGCACGGTGATGTCCGCGCCGCTGACATAACGTGCCAGCGTTGATGCCAGGTACAGACAGGTATCGCCGATGTCTTCCGGCGCCGCCAGGCGTTGCAGCGGGATGGTCGCCGCCACCCGGGCAATGCCCGCCTGATCGCCATAGTGCAAGGCCGCCTGCTCGGTGAGAATCAACCCGGCCGTCACAGCGTTGACCCGCACCTTGGGCGCCCATTCCACGGCCAGCGAACCGGTCAGGCTCAGCAGCCCAGCCTTTGCCGCGCCATAAGCGGCAGTGCCGGGGGAAGGCCGGGTGGCGCTGACGCTGCAAATATTGATGATTGCGCCACCGTCGGCCTGCGCCTGCATCACCTGATTGGCCTGCTGACAGAGATTCAGCGGCGCCAACAGGTTGAGGCGGATGATCGCTTCGCTAAAACGCGGCGAGGCACTGGCTGCGTCGGCATTCGGTGAGCCGCCGGCATTGTTGACCAATACATCGAGGCGACCGAAACGCTCGACGATACTGTCGATCAACCGCCCGGACTGCTCGACATCCCGCAGGTCACAGGGCAGAAACAGCGCCTCGCGCCCAGCGCTGGCAGGCAGGGTGTCCGGTGTTTCGCGACCGCAGATCACCACGTAGGCACCACAGTCGAGAAAGCGCTGACTGATGCCGCGACCGACACCCTTGCCACCGCCGGTGACCAGTACCACTTTGCCGCGAAAGTCCATCGGATCAAGCATGAGGTGCCTCGTTCTGTCGCTCGGGAATGCTGCGATGCTAGGTCCACAGCCTGAGCCGGCCAACGTCCGAAAAGACTAGGGCGGCGTAGTCCTGTCGGACGATGTTGTTTGCCCGGGCGCTCGGAATAATCCGGCGACAACAACAGGCCGGGAGGACACCTTATGGACGCATCAGCGCAAGGGCACTTCGTTACGCTGCCGCAGGGTTTGCAGCTGCACTATTTGGATATCGGCGGGCAGGACATCGGCAGCGGCGAGCCGGTGATTTTCATTCACGGCAGCGGGCCGGGCGCCAGCGGGCACAGCAACTTCAAGCAGAACTACCCGGTGTTTGCCGCGGCAGGCTACCGGATCATCGTCCCGGACCTGCCCGGTTATGGCGCTTCAGATAAGCCAGACACCCTCTACACCCTGGACTTCTTTGTCGCCGCCTTGAGCGATCTGCTCGATGCCCTGGATATCCAGCGATGCGTGCTGGTCGGCAATTCTCTGGGCGGTGCGATTGCGATCAAACTGGCCCTCGACCAGCCGCAGCGAGTCAGCCGTTTGGTGCTGATGGCGCCCGGTGGCCTGATGGAAAAAGAACAGTATTACTTGCAGATGGAAGGCATCCAGAAAATGGGTGCGGCCTTCGCCAAGGGTGAACTGCACGATGCGGGCGGAATGCGTCGGCTGCTGGCGCTGCAACTGTTCGATGAGTCGTTGATCAGCGACGAAACGGTCAATGAGCGAGTCGATGTGGTGCGACAGCAACCGGTCTGCGTGTTGTCGACCATGCAAGTGCCGAACATGACCTCGCGCCTCGGCGAGTTGCAGTGTCCGATCCTCGGTTTCTGGGGCATGAACGACAAATTCTGCCCGGTGTCTGGTGCGCAAACGATGATGCAGCACTGCCAGAACATTCGCTTTGTCCTGCTCAGCGAATGCGGGCATTGGGTGATGGTCGAGCACCGTGAACTGTTCAACCGCGAGTGCCTGGCGTTCTTTGAGGAGGCTCGCTCATGAGTGAACAACTGCGCCATCAATACGGCGAAGAGCTCTATCAGGCGTTGCTGAGCGGCACCACCCTCGCGCCGCTGACCGAGCGCTGGCCATCGATCAGCATCGAAGACGCCTACCATATTTCCCTCTACAGCATCGAACGCCGGGTGGCCGCCGGTGACCGGATTGTCGGCAAGAAAATCGGCGTAACCTCCGCAGCGGTCCAGCAAATGCTCAACGTGCATCAACCGGATTTCGGCTTCATCACCCGGCAGATGTCATTCGCCAATGACGCGCAAATCTCCCTCGCCGCGAACAAGCTGATTCAGCCGCGCGCCGAGGGCGAGATTGCCTTCAAGCTCAAGCACGATCTGATCGGCCCCGGTGTGACCGAAGCCGACGTGCTGGAAGCGACCGAATACGTGATGCCGTGCTTCGAAATTGTCGACTCACGGATTCATGACTGGCGGATCCGCATACAAGACACCGTCGCCGACAACGCCTCCTGCGGTGTGTTTGTGCTGGGCGATGTTCAGGTCGATCCACGGACGCTGGATTTGCCCAACTTGCGCATGCGTGTGTTCAAGAATGGCGAGCCTCTCAGCGAAGGTTTGGGCTCGGCGGTGCAGGGTAATCCGCTGACGGCCGTGGCCTGGCTGGCCAACACTTTGGGTGCTTTCGGTATTCCGTTCAAGGCCGGGGAAATCATTCTTTCCGGCTCTTTGGTGCCGCTGGAACCAGCGCGTGTGGGTGACCGTTTTTCCTTGACCATCGATGGCCTGGGCAGTGCCCGGGTGTCCTTCTGCGCCTGACCTGTGGGGTTTAACCGGATGAGCAAGAAACTCAGAGCGGCCATTATCGGCCCGGGCAATATCGGCACTGACCTGCTGATGAAAATGTACCGATCGGAATGGATCGAGCCGGTGTGGATGGTCGGCGTCGACCCCCAATCCGAGGGTCTTAAACGCGCACGTGAATTGGGCGTGAAAACCACGGCCGAGGGTGTCGACGGGCTGCTGCCCCATGTGCTCGACGATGATATTCGCATCGCCTTCGATGCCACCTCGGCCTACGTACACGCGGAAAACAGCCGTAAGCTCAACGAACTGGGGGTGATCATGATTGATCTCACGCCAGCGGCCATCGGTCCGTTTTGCGTGCCGCCGGTCAATCTCAAGGAGCACGCGGCGACGTTGGCGATGAACGTCAACATGGTGACGTGCGGTGGCCAGGCGACCATTCCGATGGTCGCGGCAGTGTCGCGGGTCCAGCCGGTGAGTTACGGCGAGATCGTCGCCACCGTGTCCTCCGGTTCGGTCGGCCCGGGCACTCGCCAGAACATCGACGAATTCACCCGCACCACGGCCGGTGCGGTGGAGAAGATCGGCGGCGCCCGACGCGGCAAGGCAATCATCGTCATCAACCCGGCCGAGCCACCGTTGATGATGCGCGACACCATCCACTGCCTGACGGATGACGAACCGAATCAGGACGCCATTCGCACCTCGGTGTTGCAGATGGTCAAGGAAGTGCAGCGCTATGTTCCCGGCTACAAGCTGATCAATGGCCCGGTGTTCGATGGGCACAAGGTGTCGATTTTCATCGAGGTCGAAGGCCTCGGCGACTTCCTGCCAAAGTCTGCCGGCAACCTCGACATCATGACCGCTGCTGGGCTGCGTACCGCCGAGATGTTCGCCGAAGAAGCCCACAAGGGCACCCTGCAACTGCCCGTCCGTTGAGTGGAGAATTGCCATGAATTTGCAAGGTAAGAGCGTCCGTCTGCACGACATGAGCCTGCGCGACGGCATGCATGCCAAACAGCATCAAATCAGCCTGGAACAGATGATCTCGGTAGCGACCGGTCTCGATGCGGCCGGCGTGCCGCTGATCGAAATCACCCACGGCGATGGCCTGGGCGGTGCTTCGCTGAACTACGGTTTCCCCGCCCACAGCGACGAGGAATACTTCGCGGCGGTGATCCCGCGTATGAAACAGGCCAAGGTCTCGGCGCTGTTGTTGCCGGGTATCGGCACCCTCGATCATTTGCGAATGGCCCATGAACACGGGGTGTCGACCATTCGTGTGGCCACCCACTGCACCGAGGCGGACGTCTCCGGCCAGCACATCGGCATGTCAGCGAAGATGGGCCTGGATACCGTCGGCTTTCTAATGATGGCGCACATGGTCAGCGCAGAAAAACTGCTGGAGCAGGCGCGGTTGATGGAGAGTTACGGCGCCAACTGCATTTACTGCACTGACTCGGCTGGCTACATGCTGCCTGATGAAGTCACTGAGAAAATCGCTGCATTGCGAGCTGGGCTGAGTGCCGGGACCGAAGTCGGTTTTCACGGTCACCACAACATGGGCATGGCGATTGCCAATTCCCTTGCCGCGATCGAGGCGGGCGCTGCACGTATCGACGGTTCGGTGGCGGGGCTGGGCGCAGGGGCGGGCAATACGCCGCTCGAAGTGTTTGTCGCGGTGCTTGAGCGGATGGGCGTCAACAGTGGCATCGACCTGTACCGGATCATGGACGTTGCCGAAGACCTGGTGGTGCCGATGATGGACCAGCCGATCCGCCTCGACCGCGATGCGCTGACCCTGGGTTACGCCGGGGTCTACAGTTCGTTCCTGTTGTTCGCCAAACGTGCCGAGCAAAAGTACGGCATTGCCGCACGTGAGCTGCTGGTGGAATTGGGTCGGCGCGGCACCGTCGGCGGTCAGGAAGACATGATCGAAGACCTGGCGCTGACCCTTTCACGTTCGCGGGGTGTCTTGCCAACCTGATCTGGCGACAGCACAAAAAAACCACCGGCCTTGCTTGCAGGCCCGGTGGTTTTTTTATGGGAGCAGATTACGCACCAGCGGGGGATAGCAATTGATGGCGCTGGCCGAGCAACTGAAGAACGCGGTGGTCGGGCGGTAGGCTTCATTCTTGAACAGCTGACACAGACTGGCGGTGCTGCTGGCGCAGACGATGATGAACAGGGCACAGGTGGCTTTTCGCATAGCGAGCCTCGACACGGATTTTATTGTTGTAGAGGCAAGGTATTGCGGCTGGCGGAACGTGGCTTCGTCCAAATGGACTAGATGGAAAAAGATCAAAAAATCGTCCGAACGCGGCCCGAGCCTTCGGACGATCTTTTGATCTTGGCGATTTTAGATGCGCCGGGCGAGGGCGCCCATGGCCATGAACAGTGCAGCTATGGCTCGCGCTTCATTGAGTTCGCCGCGGGCCACCAGGTCGGGGATCTGCGCCAGTGGCACGCGCAGGCATTCCAGCGGTTCGGGCTCGTCGCCGACCAGTTGGCAGGGACTCAACTGTTCGGCCAGCACCACCCGGTAGCGATGGCACAGGTGACCCGGGGCCAGGGTCAGTTCGCCCAGTTCGCTGAGGCGTGCAGCGCGCATCCCGACCTCTTCGCAGAGTTCGCGTTGCGCCGCTTGCAGATAGTCTTCATCTGGCTCCGCGCCGCCCTTGGGCAGGCCGAGCACGGTTTTTTCGACACCGACCGCATATTCACGCACCAGTAACACATGCAGCGGATCGGGCATCGCCACCAGCATCACCGAGCGATAGCCGGTGCCGCGCAGACGCTCGTAAACCCGTTGCTGGCCGTTGCTGAATTGCAGGTGTAAAGCTTCGATCTGAAAATAGCCGCTTTCAGCCAGCAATTCAGTCTTGAGGATGGTCGGACAGTTGCGCATGGTCAGGCCCCTGGTTGGGATGAAGCCACTGTGCGCCGTGCCGGGATGGCCGCCATCGTCCGAGCGGACGAGGGCGGAGGTTGAACGCTAACCGAGGGTCGCCACGCTGCGCAGGATTAGCCGCACGAGCATGGTCTGGCGGGTCACGCCGGTCTTGGAGAAGGTTGACCGCAGGTGCGCCCGCGAGGTGTTGCGGCTGATGCCCAGCTCCTCGGAGGCTTCGTCGAGGGTTAAGCCGTTGGCCAACAACATGGCCAGTTGAGTTTCGGCCGGGGTGAAGTCGAACAGCGCGCGGACGATCTCCTGTGGTGCGGTGGATTGTTGTTCCGGGTCGCTGATGAAAATCACTACGGTGGGGCATTGCTTGCCTTCGCTCCAGTCCGACAACGGCACCGAGCGCACGATGATCCCCAGGTCCGCGCGCCCGGACGGTCGTTGCACGCGCAGGGCTTCGACCACCGACGGGTTGCTGCTTTTTTGCGAGAGCAGCGACTGCTTCACCAGGCGCCGAAACTCTTGAGTGTCTCGCGCGGTGCCGACTTGCAGGCCGTCGTTGACCAGTTTGATGCCGTCCTTTTCCTGGATCAGCCGATCGGCGACCTGGTTGGTTTGCAGCACTTTGCCAGCCTCGTCGAGGATGATCGTACCGACCGCCAACTGATTCACCGCGCCGGCATAGAGGTTGCGCTCGGCTTCGATGCGATTGAGCTGCATGTGGATCTTGATCGAGCGTTCCAGGTGCGGAATGAAGTGCGTCAGCAAGGCTTTCTCTTCGTTGCCGAAGGCCTTGTCATCGCGTCCGCGACTGATGCGGATACGGCACTGGGCGCCGTCGCAGGTGTTGATGTCGGCGCCGAGGATGTGGAACACATCTACCGGCTCGAGGAAACTCTTGTAGAACTCCGAGTGCTGCCAATCGTCGTTGGACACGAACTCGGCGAGGGTCACCACTTGGCGGTTGGGCAGGTCGACAAACGGGTCGAGGGTGAAAAAGTGTTTGTTATACGACGCGGTCGCTTCGGTCGACGTACCGGTGGTGTTGACCATCAAGCCATCCACATGCGCGCTGGGCGGACGCAGGATGAAGGTCACGTACTTGCTTTCCAGGTACACGTTGAGCTGGTTGAGAAAGGTCGCCCAGGGAATGGTTTCCAGCGGTCCCTGATAGAGGTTACCGATCAAATCACTGAACGTATCGAGGCTGAGGCTCTGCTGCATAGGGAAAACCGTTTTTATTATTAGCGTTGGCGGTGGCCGAGAATAAGCGCCGATATCGACTCCTTGCAACGCTCGGGCTCAAGGCCTGACGGGCGGCTGCCAGTCAGGCTCAGGAAGCGCAAAAGGCCGCTGTGTTCAGGCCCGCTCGGTGGCGCGCACGATGAACCGTTTCTGCTCCAGCACGTCGGCCGAGAGCGCCGCGACGTCGGTGTAGAACTGCTCGTACCAGCGGCGCAACTGATAGACCGGGCCATCGCCATCACACAGCAACGGGTTGTCGACGCGGGTCTTGCTGTGCCAGATCGTCACGTCTTCGTAGAAGGCTTCCTGGGCCTGTTGCACATAGGCCTTGGCCATCGCCTGATTCTGTTCTTCGCTCAGCCCCGGGATCTTTTTCACCAGCACGCCGTAGCGCAGGGTGAAGCTGTCGAGGTCGATCGGCACATGGCAGTTGAGCAGGATCGAGTGGATCGGCTGGCCGTTCATCGCGCCGGTCATTTCGGTGATCTGGTAGGCCGGGCCGAAGTAGGTGGCCACGGTGCTCAACGCGCTATCGCCGGACAAGCGCTCACTGCGGGCACTCATGATCTGGGTGGCCAGGTGGCCTTCGAAGACGTTGCTGAACGCCTCGACGGGGGCGCCATGCACCGTGCCGAAGTGCGCCATGTCGGCGATGTTGTCGATCAGTTCGCGGCAATTGGTGCCGATTTGTAGTTCGGCGACTTCCCACGCGGCCCACTCGTCACTGAAGCAAGCGTCAATGCGCGGGATGCGTTGCTCAGGGAGCGGCGGGTTGCCTTCCGGGTCATTCCAGACGAACAGCAACTGGTTTTCCTCCATGATCGGCCAGCTCTTGAGCCGGGCCCGGGGCGGAATGCGCTTGGCGTAAGGGATGTCGTCGCAGACACCATCGGCACCCCAGCGCCAGGCGTGGAACGGGCAGCGAATCGAGTTGCCTTCAACGCAACCGGTGCTGAGGTCGGCGCCCATGTGCGGGCAGTAGCCATCCAGAATATGCAGCTCGCCGTCTTCGCCCTGAAAGGCCACCAGCCGGGTGCCGAACACCTCCAGGCGATGGGCCTTGCCATCGCGGTATTGGGCGGCCAGACCCAGACAATGCCAGCCACGGGCGTAGCGGTCTTCCAGCAGTTTGGCTTCGATGCGGTGCAAGGTACTCATCTTATTATTCTCCCAGGGTTCACGGGCTTGGCGCCTGTCACGGATTCTGCCGCCCCTGTAGAAGCGGGCATCGTCTGAATGGACGATGGCCGGTTTACGCCCGCCCGCTCTACTGACGCCATTGGACCCAGTGCAGGAGTTGGCGATGAGCAATGAACAAGGGCCGGTCGCGGTGATTACCGGGGCCGCCAGTGGTATTGGCCGGGGTTTGGCCGAGCATGCGGCAAGGCTGGGGATGCGCCTGGTGCTGGCCGATCTCGATGGGCCGGGGTTGCAAGCACTGTGCGATGAACTACAGACGGGCGGTGCGCAGGCGATTGCTTGCGTCACGGATGTTGGCGATCTGGCGCAAGTCGAGCGCTTGCGCGACATCGCCCTCGATCACTTTGGCGGGGTTGATCTGCTGTTCAACAACGCCGGAGTGATGCAGACCGGCTACAGCTGGGAAATCACTCAGGCGCAATGGCAGCGGATGCTCAACGTCAACCTCAGCGGTGTGATCAATGGCATTCGCAGTTTCGTGCCGCTGTTTTTGCGCCAGGGACGTGCGGCCCATGTGATCAACACGGCGTCCCTCGCGGGCTTGCTCAGCAGCCCGTTGATGGCGCCTTACAACGTCACCAAGCAGGCCGTGGTCGCACTCTCGGAAACCCTGCATTACGAATTGAGCATGCTCGGTGCGCCGGTATCGGTTTCGGTGGTGTGCCCAGGGCCGGTGGCCAGTGAAATCATGGCGTCGAATCAAGTGGTGGACGCGGCCGGTTCGTCATTCAGTCAATTGCTCGATAGCAGCATCCGCCAAGGCATGACGCCGAGCGAACTGGCGGAGCAGGTGTTCGCCGCCATCGCCGAAAAGCGCTTCTGGGTCTTCCCTCACAAAGGTTTCAAACCGGCGCTGGAGCGACGTGTGCAAAGCATCCTGGAAGAAACCAATCCGCAGTTTCAAATGACCGATGTAGGGGGAGATGCCCATGCCGCTCGATAAGCAGATCGCCGCCGTGCTCCAGCAGTTTCGCGACCTGCCGGAACCCGACTTCAGCCAGCTCGATGCCGGGCAATATCGGCAGTTTTGCGACAACCTGCTGCCCGCCATCCCTGGCGACCCGATGATCGAAGTGCGTCACCTGCGGGTCGCCGGCGCGGCGGGCGAGCTGGATGCGCGGCTGTATCGGCCACTGGAGCAGGACAATCTGCCGCTGCTGGTGTTCTTCCACGGAGGCGGTTTTGTCATGGGCAACCTCGACACCCATGACAACCTCTGCCGTTCACTCGCCAGTTTGACGGAGGCAGTGGTGGTGTCGGTCGCCTACCGACTGGCGCCGGAAAACCATTTCCCGGCGGCACCGCTCGATTGTTATGCGGCCACCTGCTGGCTGGTCGAGCACGCGTCTGAACTGGGCGTCGATGGCAGCCGGCTGGGCTTGGCCGGGGACAGCGCCGGGGGCAACCTGGCGCTCGCCGTGAGTCGGCTGGCGGTGCAACGCCGGGGGCCGAAAATCAGTTATCAGTGCCTGTTTTACCCGGTCACCGATGCACGTTGCGACAGTCAGTCTTATGAGGATTTTGCCGAGGGCTATTTCCTCAGCGCTGGAATGATGTACTGGTTTTGGCAGCAGTACCTGCAGGATGCCGATCAGGGGGATGATCCCTTGGCCTCGCCGTTGCGCGCCGACCGGTTGGCGGACCTGCCACCGACCACCCTGATCAGCGCCGAATTTGATCCGCTGCGCGACGAAGGCGAGGCGCTTGCCTTACGCCTGCGAGAAGCCGGCGTGTCGGTGCGCGTGCAGCGCTGCGAGGGCATGATTCACGGGTTTATCAGCATGGCGCCGTTTGTCGAGCGCGCTGCGCAAGCCTTGTCCGATGCCGCGGCTGACCTGCGCAGGGCGCTATCTGGAGCGAACACATAACCTGTAGGAGTGAGCCTGCTCGCGAAAGCGGAGTTACCCGCGGCATAGATGTTGAATGTGCCGGTCTCTTCGCGAGCAGGCTCGCTCCCACAAGGGATTTAGGGTGTTTACAGGCTGTGTGTTTACCGACGATCAACTGTGGGAGCGGGCTTGCTCGCGAAAGCGGAGTTACCCGCGGCATAGATGTTGACTGTGCCGGCCTCTTCGCGAGCAAGCCCGCTCCCACAAGGGATTTAGGGTGTTCACAGGCTGTGTGTTTACCGACGATCAACTGTGGGAGCGGGCTTGCTCGCGAAAGCGGAGTTACCCGCGGCATAGATGTTGAATGTGCCGTCCTCTTCGCGAGCAAGCCCGCTCCCACAAGGGATTTGGGGTGTTCACAGGCTTGTGTTTACCGACGATCAACTGTGGGAGTGAGCCTGCTCGCGATAGCGGAGTTACCCGCGACATAGATGTTGAATGTGCCGTCCTCTTCGCGAGCAGGCTCGTGCCTTAAGGTTTTATTCCCCGCAACATTTCCTTCGCCTGATCCTGCACCGCACCCGGTGCGCTCATGTTGCCGTCGATCACGGTGATCACCGCGTGCCCCTGCCACAACTGATACGCATCGGCCTGTTGTTGGGCGGCTGTCGGTGTCGGCGGGGCGACGAGGTTGACGTGAACCACGCCGTCGGCGCCGCGCTGGGAGGTGAAGTTCACGCGATCCCAATTGCCGATCGGGGCAAAACTCACGCCTTTGACCTCACTGGCCGCCAGCGCCGGGTAATTGATATTCAACCCGCTGACACCCGGCAAACCGAGCACGTTCAATTCGCAGCCGAGGTTGTTTTTTTCGCAGGCCTGTTTGGCTTGAACACCTGCCAGGCTTGCCTGCTCGATAACCTTCACCGCAAACCGGGCGGTGTCGTCCATGGCGCCGAGGGTTTTTCGGTAGCCGGCCTGTTGGTCGCGGATGATCAGGTCCATGTCGATGGCCGTCGACACCGCCACCGCCGGAATGCCTTTGAACATTGCGCGGACCGCTGCGTTCAAGGTGCCGGACATTTGCGTCAGCGGGCCGACGTTTTCGCCAAAATTACTGCCCGACACCACCAGGTCTGGTGGATTGCCTTTGAGCAGCACGTCCAGGCCAACATTGACCGCATCCACCGGGGTGCCGATGGCGGAAGTCTTGCCCATGGGCGGGATGTAGCCCTCGGGTGGGCCGACGCAAAACTTGCCTGGCGTCAACTCGGTCACTGCCAAGGCCTGCCCGGGCACGACCACGCTGGCCGCGCTGATGCCACTGCTGTCGTTCAACGGACCCACGAGGGTCACCTGATGTCCGGCGGCGGTCAGCGCGCGGTACATCGCATCGATGCCGGGTGCCCGGCATCCATCGTCATTGGTCAGCAGGATGTTCAGGGCATTGGCCTGCATCGACAGACCGACGCTGGCCATGGCGATGACGCCAGTGAGCAATTTATTCATGGGGGTTTTCCGTGAAATGAGCGAGTTCAAAAAAGCACAACGCCCCGACCGAGTAAATCGGTCAGGGCGCAGAGGGCTTAGCGGGTGCCGAGTTTGCGCAGGTTGCCAGGGGTGAATTCGTCTTCAGTGAAGGCGGTGGCGTTGAGCTTGGCGGGCTTTTGATCGATCAACATCCGGTCAACCAGATACGAACCGGCGATCAGGTCATGGTAGATCCCGAGGCGAGCGTGGTAGCGCTGCAGCTCGTAGGCGTAGATCGAAGTTTGCATGTTGGTGCGCCAAAGCTCGCCGCGGCTGTCGTAGTTGTCAGCCAGGGTTGCGGCCCAGGAATCCTCGTCCAGGTACAACACACGCTTGGCGTAAACATGCCGGGCACCTTCTTTAAGTGTTGCCTGCAAGACCCAGACACGGTGCTTTTCATAGCGCATGTACTGCGGATCGATGTGGCCGGTGGTGGCGAGAATCTGGTCGGTGCTCACGCTCGGGTCGTCGATTTTGTAGTTGTGGTACGGGATGTAGATTTCTTTCTTGCCGACGATGGTCCAGTTGTAGCGATCCGGCGCACCGTTGAACAAACGGTCTTCGTCATACACCCGAAAACCGCCGGCGCCGCTCGGTGAGTCGTAGCCTACGGTTGGCGCGCGACGTACCCGACGTTGCCCCGGGCTGTACTGCCAGGCCTGGCGAGGGGAGGCGGTCGGGTTGATGAACTCGTGACCGACGACAATCTCGCCTTTCTTGCGCACCGGCTCCAGGGTGGTGATCAGGAAGTTGGTGAGGATGCCGTTGGCGCTCTCCAGGGTTTTATCCGGGCTGGACCAGATCGAGAAGATCTTGTAGTTGACCTCTTCCAGTACCCGTTCCTTGTTGGAATAGACCACCGCCTGCCCGTAGTTGGCCTCTTCGGTATTGGCGCGTCCGGCCAGGGTATGGTTGAACATCAACTCGCTACCGTTCTTTGGAATCGGGAACGGCGAGGCGCCCCAGGCGTTTTGCGTGTCGTTGTTGTCGTTGGCCAGTTCGGCACTGACCGCGTTTTTCTTGACCAGGTCTTCCAGGCGCTGATCGAAACGGAAGTCGCGATGGCTCGGGTACACCGGAATGTTGAAGGTCGTGGGGTAGCGTTTCAGCAGTGCCTTTTGGCCATCGGTGAGGTTGTCGGCGTATTTGTCCATGTTCTGCGCGTTGATCACGAACAACGGTTTTTCTGCCGCGTACGGGTCCGGGTACGGCGTGCCGGGGCCAGCGTATTTGAGCTGTGGCGGCAAGCCGCGCCATTTTCCGGTCCAGGCCGGGATGCTGCCGTCGGCGTTGCCCGCTTTCTCGGCACCCATCGGGGTCAGGTCCTGGCCCAGGCGTGCGGCTTCTTCATTGCTGATTTTGGCCTGAACCAGGCCACTGCCGAGCAGGCTGACGGCCAACGCCGTGCCCAACAATGTGTGGGTAAATCTAGACATGCTGTGCTCCTCCATCAGGGGATTCAGAACCGGTATTTGAAGTTGAGGGCGACGTTGTCGCGGTCGGCCAACGGGGCGTTGTTGGCGTTGCCCAGGTAGGCGTTGTAACGGGCTTCGACGGTGAAGTTGCCCAGATAGCGCCACGAGCTGCCGATGCTCGCGCGGTCGTCGCCCTGGCCTGAGTTGATCGAGCCCACCAGTGCGCTGTCATGCTGGGCGGCGGTGCTGTAGGTGACGGGCACCGACATGTCCCAGCCGCTGAACACGTTGTTGTAATCGAAGTTCGCCTGAACCGTGTAACCGAAGGCGTCGCGGTCATAGACCAGACTGTCGGTGCCCGGCTGCGAGAATCCAGGGGCGAATGTCACAGGTTCCGACTTGTCGTTGCTGAGCACGGTGTTGTAGACCAGCTCACCGGTCAGCGTGGTGTTGTCGGCCCATGATGTCGGGCCGAGCACATAGATCATCGACGTCTGCGCCTGCAGGGTTTTGCCGCGCACCGGGCTTGAGAAACCGTTGTCGACCATCACTGGCTGACCGTCGCGGTAGCTGACTTCACCGGCCCAGCTCACGCTGCCCAGCACCGTGGAGAAACTCGCGCCGTAAAGATCGATGTTGTCGAAGTAGCGCACCCGGTAGTGCCCCAGGTCGGTCTGGAAATCCAGCGACGGGGTCTTGTCGTGGTAGCGCGAGTAGTAGAGGCCGAACTCGGTGTTGTTCAGCGACTCTGCCGCATAGGTCAGGGCCACACCGTATTGGCCGCTGTCACTCGGCTTGTCGTCACCCAGGCGTGTCAGGAAACCGGTGGCGTCGTTGAAGCCACCCTCGTCGATGAAGTCGGTGGTGGAAAAGTAGCTACCCACGCCGAACAGCTCGGTCTTTTCCCATTTGTATTGGTAGTAGGCCTGCAGATCGAGGCTGTCGGTCAGGCTGAACTGTGTGAACAGTTGGCCGACGGGCAGCAGGATTTCCTTGACCTCAACCCCGGGGGTGGTCGACTTGGTCGCATCCACCGGGCTCTGGGCGGCGGAAATGCCGGGGTAGAACAGGCTTTCACCCCAGCTCACCACCTGATTGCCGAGCCGCGCGTTGAAGGTGTGGCCACCGATGTCCCAGGTGCCATACGCGTAGTAATCGAGCATGCGCAGTTCATTGCGATGCTGATCGATGGTGTCCTGGGAGAACCGGTCGGGGCGGTTGCAATGACCGCCGGCGAAGCAGTTCGAGGTGCCTGTGTCGTTGTCGTTGCCCTGATCGTAAACGTTGTCGTAGAAGCCCGTCCCACGCAGGAACACGCCGTAGTCCTCACGCCATTTGATGTTGGCCTCGGTGAGAAAACCGCTGCGGTTGTTGATCAGGCTGCCTTTGTCGAACGCGTTGTTGCCATCGTTGCCGTTGGCATTGGCCGTCAGCTTGTGATCGCGAGAATCGGTCCGCCAGGCCAGGCTGTACGTCAGTGTGGTATCCCAGTCGACGCTCAAATCCTCGTTCGGTTGGAAACTCATGGCGCTGGCTTGACTGCCCAGTCCACCAGCCAGCAAGAGCATGGCCAGCTGTACGCGAGGGTGCAGCGATTGTGGGGCGATTATTGTTTTTATCATGTCGTCCTCATGCCCAGGTCAGACCTGCCCGACCTGCATTTCAGGGGGGTGATTGGTGCTGTGGGCGACTATGGAGTCAGCTTTGGGGCGCAACATCGTCCAAGCGGACTAAGCGATTTGCACGGGGCCGGGGCGCCCATCGCCTTAGTCCCATCGGACGATGACCGTTCAGGGCACGCGGCGAACAATCCCGAGACCGACTGCACCGGGCGAAGATCTGGCGGCGGCGGTTTTTGCCTGATGGGCGCTGAGCAAGGGTGATCGCATGAAAGCTGCCGGGATCAAATGGGATGAGTGCTGCGATGTACTGGTGATTGGCTCCGGAGCGGGGGGAATGACTGCGGCGCTGCGTGCCCACGATCTGGGACTCAATGCGCTATTGATCGAGAAGAGCGCCGAATACGGCGGCACCTCGGCGGTGTCCGGCGGCGGCATCTGGATACCGGACAATCATCGGATCAAAGCCCTGGGCGGCAGTGATTCAGCAGCGGAAGCGATCGCCTATATCCGTGCGGTGACCCATGGCGAGATTGATGACGGGCGTATCGAAGCCTATGTCGAGCACGGCCGCGAGATGGTCGAATACCTCGAACAACAGACCCGCGTGCGCTTCGAGGCACAGCCTCGCTATGCCGATTACTACCCGGAAGTCGAAGGCGGAAAACCGGGCTACCGCTCCATGGACCCGCAACCGTTTGACGCCGCCGAACTGGGTGAGGAATTTCTGCGCATGCGTGCGCCATCCCCCGGAACACTGATGATGGGACGCATGGCGATGACCATGAAAGAGGCGCAGGTTCTGCTGTGCCGTGGCCCTGGCTGGTTGCGACTGACGCTGCGAGTGATGTGGCGTTACTGGCGTGACCGCGAGGGGCGGCGGTTGTCACGCCGCGACCGCTTCCTGACCCTTGGCAATGCCTTGATCGGCGCGTTGCGCTGTTCGTTGCAGGACCGCGGCAAGTCACTTTGGCTGAACTGTGCACTGGAAGAACTGCTGCTCGTTGGTGACCGGGTTGGCGGCGCTCGCGTCTGTCGCAACGGGCAGTTACTCAACGTCAAGGCACGCTACGGCGTGATCATCGCGGCCGGTGGTTTCGAGCGTAATCAGGCGATGCGTACGCAGTATCTGCCACAGCCGACCCAGGCCACCTGGAGTGCCACGCCGCCGCACAATACCGGTGACGGCATTCGTGCCGGTCAGGCAATCGGTGCTCGCACTGCGCTGATGGACCATAGCTGGTGGGCGCCGACCACTCATGTCCAGGGCGAAGAAAAACAACGTGCGCTGTTCGTCGAGCGGACCTTGCCGGGTTGCGTGCTGGTCAACTCTGCCGGCGAGCGTTTCGTCAACGAAGCCGCGCCCTATACCGATATCGTTTACGCGATGTACGCCAACAATCGCGAAGGCGCGGTGAGTGTGCCGTGCTGGATGGTGTTCGACGCCGAATTCCGTCGCAAGTACCCCTGCGGCGCGTTACTTCCAGGCTACGCGCAGCCCGATTGGCAGCTGCCCGAGCATCTTCGCGAGTACTTTTACAAGGCTACGAGTTTGCAGGCGCTGGCAGAAAAAATCGGCGTCGACGGTGCCGGTCTGGCCCGTACGGTGCAGCGTTTCAACGGCATGGCCGTGCAGGGTGTCGACGCAGATTTCCATAAAGGTGAGTCGCTGTTCGATCGCTACTACGGTGATCCGAATGTGCAGCCCAATCCTTGCCTGGCCCCGTTGCTCAAAGGTCCGTTCTACGCCGTGCGCATTGATGCCGGGGATATCGGCACCAAGGGTGGTTTGCTGACCGATGTTCACGCCCGCGTATTGCATGAGGACGGGCAACCCATCAACGGTTTGTATGCCATCGGCAACAGCGCCGCTTCGATGATGGGGCGCACGTACCCGGGCGCCGGTTCGACCATCGGCCCGGCAATGACCTTCGGTTACGTGGCGGCCAATCACATCAAGTGTCAGAGCGAGACCAGCTCGGCGAAAAGCCTGTTCAGGAGCGTCGAATGAATCAGCCATTTAAACAAGTCGCTGTGGTGACGGGCGCCAGTCGCGGGGTCGGTCAGGGCATCGCCCTGGCCCTTGGCGCAGCGGGCATGACGGTGTTTGTCACCGGACGTGCGCCGGAGCACGGTGGATCGAATGTGTATGGGCATGCATTGCGCGGCTCACTCAAGGACACGGCTGCCGCGATTACTGCGGCAGGTGGGCGGGGGATCGCGGTGGTCTGCGATCATGCCGATGATGCGCAGGTTCAGGCACTGTTCGCCCGGGTTGAAAAGGAATGCGGGCACCTGGATTTGCTGGTGAACAATGCCGCGTTCATTCATGACCAGTTGATCGAGCCGGGACCTTTCTGGGAGAAGCCGCTGGACCTGGTACGGATCCTCGACGTTGGTCTGCGTTCGGCTTACATCGCCAGTTACTACGCCGCGCCGTTGTTGCTGCGCAGCGGCCGAGGGCTGATCTGTTTCACCTCGTCATTCGGTGCCGGGTGTTACATGCATGGCCCTGCGTACGGCGCGCAAAAGGCGGGTTGCGACAAACTGGCGGCTGACATGGCTATCGATTTCGAAGGGCGAGGCGTGGTGGCGTTATCGTTATGGCTCGGCCCGCAACTGACCGAACGCACCCGGATAGCCGGCGAGCAACATGGCGAGCAATACAAGGCTTTTCTGGCGGATGCTGAAACCCCGCAATTCAACGGCCGGGTGATTCACGCTCTGCTCAATGACCCGCAGTTGATGACGTTCTCCGGGCAGACATTAATCACCGCCGAAATCGCCGCCGGTTACGGCATCAGCGAAGCCGGCGGCCGTCAGCCACCTTCCCACCGCGCCATGCTCGGCGACCCGCGCCAGCAGCATCCGGCACGGGTGATCTAGCCCACATCCGGCAGGTCAAACACAAAACCCTGTGGGAGCAAGCTCGCTCCCACAGGGGTTGCGTTTAATTGACTGGCTGCAATGCCCACTCACGCAACACATTCTTGGTCACTTTCCCCGCTGCATTCAGCGGCATGTTCTCAAGCACTCGCACCCGGCGCGGCACTTTGTAGTTGGCCATCTGCTCGCGGCACCAGGCGAGGAATCGGGCCTGCTCGATTTCTATTCCCGGAGCCGGCAGCAGGAAGGCCATTGCCACTTCACCAAGACGTTCATCGGGGATGCCGATCACCGCGACCTGGGCCACGCCGGGGTAGGTCAGCAAACAGTGCTCGATCTCCGCCGGGTACACGTTGAAACCTCCCGTGATGAACATGTCCTTGAGGCGGTCGGTGATGCGCAGGTAACCCTGTTCGTCGAGCACGCCGATGTCCCCGGTGTGCAGCCAGCCGTCGGCATCGAGGACTTCCAGGCTGGCCTGCGGATCATTGAAATAACCCTGCATCAGGTTGTAGCCGCGCACCTGAACCTCGCCGGGAACGTTGGCCGGCTGGCTGCGGCCAGTGTTGCCAACGCAGCGGATTTCCACGCCTGGCATGGCCCGGCCGCTGGTGTTGGCGACCAACTCCGGTGAATCACCAGGACGGCAGATCGTCGCAAAACCGCAGACTTCGGTAAGTCCATAAGCGGTGACGATGGTGGCAAACCCCAGTTCGTCACGCATGCGCCGGATCATCTCCACCGGAATCGCCGCGGCACCGGTCACCGCTACCCGCAATGACGTCAGGTCAAATTCGCTGCGTTGCGGATGGGCAAGCAAAGACTGATAGAGGGTCGGCGGGCCGGGCAGCACGGTGATCCGTTCGCGCTCGACGCATTCAAGCACCGCCTGCACATCGAACACCTGCTGCGGCACGATGGTGCAGCCGCGCATCAGCGCCGCCAGCCAACCGGCCTTGTAACCGAAAGAATGGAAGAACGGATTGACGATCAGGTAGCGATCGCCCTCACGCAAACCCACCACCTCGCTCCAGTCGCGTATCACCCGCAGGTTTTGTCTGTGGTTGGTCATCACGCCTTTGGGCTTGCCGGTGGTGCCCGAAGTGAACAGCAGGTCGGACAGCGCTTGCGGGCCAAAACTTTGTTCGCGGGTTCGCAGGGACAATTGCGAAACCTCTGCGCCCAGGTCGAGGAAGTCATCCCAGTTCAGGGTGCCCGACCCACCGCTGCGCAAGGTGACGATCTGGCGCAGCGCCGGCAGATCTTCAGACGCCAGCATGCGCGGGTAATCGGCACCCAGAAATTCACCGATGGCAAACAGCATGCAGGCACCGCTTTCGCGAAGGATGTAACCCGCCTCGCTGCCCTTCATGCGGGTGTTGAGTGGCACCAGTGCTGCGCCGACACTTTGTAGCGCACCGGCAGCCACGATCCATTCCCACATATTTGGCGCCCAGATCGCCACCCGATCGCCGGCTTGAACGTTTAGCGCCAGTAGCGCGCGGGCGGCTTGGCGGCGCAGTTGGTCGAGTTCTCGGTAGCTGATCGAACGCCCGTCATCCTCGATGGCCGGGCGGTCGCCGTAGGCCTGGGCAGCGTTGGCGAACAGTTGGGCGATGGTCAGTGCGTTTGCGACAGGCGGCATGGGGCCTCCTCGGCTAGAGGACAAGTGCGAAAAGGGGAGAGGCCGGGCAGGGTGCCCGGCCGGATAGACGTTACGCGGCGGGCGGCGCGAAGCGGCGACCGGCGGAGAAACCACCGTCCACGGCGATCATCTGACCGCTGACAAAAGACGCTTCGTCTGAAGCCAGGAACAGCGCGACGCTGGCCACTTCTTCCGGTTGCCCGGAGCGATTGAGCATGTGCTGCGAGGCGAAGAAGGCGTGGAAGGCTTCCTGCTCGCGGACCATGTTGGTCATCGGCGTTTCGATCAGGCCGGGGCACAAGCCGTTGACGCGGATATTGGCATAGCCGTAGTCGATGGCCATCGAGCGGGTCAGCTGGTTGATACCACCCTTGGAGACGTTGTAAGCAACGTTGCCGTCGCAGCCTTGCAGACCGAAAATCGAACCGATGTTGATGATCGAACCGCCGCGTTGCGACACCATCGATTCCAGCGCGTATTTGCTGGTGAGCATGCTGCCTGTCAGGTTGATGTCCATCACCCGTTGCCAGTTGGCGGTGGTGGTCTGGGTCACGCTGCCCTGGTCGGCGACGCCGGCCGCGTTGACCAGCACGTCGATGCGCCCGAAGTGGCCGATGACTTCTTGCATGACCTGCTGGACCTGCGCTTCATCTCGCACATCGAGGGTCATGAACAGGCCAGGGAAATCCGCCGGTGCGGTGCCGATGTCCAGCCCGACCACTTGCGCACCTTCAGCGGCGAAGCGGCGCACACAGGCCAGACCGATCCCTGAAGCGCCGCCGGTAACCACCGCGACCTTGTTCTGCAAACGAGCCATAACTGCACCTCTTTTATTGTTGTGGGCTAATGCTGTGGCCGAGTCTAACCGCAGACCCGGCCAAGATGATCGTCCGTTGAGACTATGGCGACAGAGCGTCTCAATTGGGGAATGCTGTGGCTCTCGAACCCCCCTGTAGGAGCTGTCGAGTGCAACGAGGCTGCGATCTTTTGATTTTTCAAAGGCAAGATCAAAAGATCGCAGCCTCGTTGCACTCGACAGCTCCTACAGGGGAACACGTACTCAATCCGGGAATTTCAACCGTACCCGGGCGCCGGTTGGACGGCTCTGGCAAGCCAGTGTCCAGCCTTCGGCCAATTCTTTGGGACTGAGCACATCGTTGCGTGCCAGCTGGATCTCACCTTCCTGAACGACGCACATGCAGGCCCCGCAAAAACCTTCTTCGCAAGAAGAGGGCGCGTCCAGGCCTGCCGCTTTGCAACTTTGCAGCAGGGTGTCGCCGGGGCGGCAGGCAATTTCGTGTTGCTGGCCATCGAGCTCGACAATCAGGGCCTCGCACAGTGATCCGAGGGCCGCCACCCGGGCCAGGGTTTCTTCGGCGAGCAGTACGTCGGGATCCGGAGGCGAGACAAAGCGCTCGACATGGATGCGTTCGGCGGCTTCGCCCAGTCCCAGCAGCGTGCGCTCCACGGTGTCCATGAACGGCCCCGGTCCGCAGATGAAGTAGTCACCGCCAGCCGAACCGCGCAGCAGATGACGCACCTGGGCCTCGGTCAGGAAACCCTGAACCGAGTCGAGGACGTGCACCACGTGCAGTTGATCAGGATGCGCCTTGATCAACTGACGCAGCTCATCCTTGAAAATCACCGAGGCTTCATCGCGGTTGGCGTAGATCAACTTGATCGGCCGCCGGCTGCTGTGCAGCACTGATTTCAGGATCGAAAACACCGGGGTAATGCCCGACCCTCCGCCGAACAGCACCAGCGGTCTATCAACCGATTGCTCCTCGTTCAGGCAGAAATGCCCGGCTGGCGGCAACACCTCCAGCCAGTCACCGACCTTTACCTCGTTCATCCAGTTCGACACCCGGCCGCCCTCGACCCGTTTGACTGTGACCTTGGGCAGCGCATCCGACAGCGGCGAGCTGGCCATGGAGTAACAGCGGGTCAACAGCTTGCCGGCGCAAGGCACGCGAAAACTCAGGAACTGGCCCGGTTTGTACCGAAAGCGCTCACGCAAGGTTGGCGGTATATCCAGCACCAGCGAGCGCGCATCAAAGGTCTCGTCGATCACCGCGCACACTTGCAATGAATAGCTTCCTGTCGCTGATTCGGCCGGTGTCAGGTTCTGCTGTTGCGTGCCCATGTTCACCTCGGCCTCAGAGCCCGCTGATCAATTGGGCGTTGTCGACGCGGATCTCGGCACCATTGACGAAACGTGACTCGTCAGTGGCGAGGAACAGCACCACATTGGCAATGTCCCGGGGCGCGCACATACGATTCATCGGGTCTTGGTCGAGGGCTTCCTGAGGGATCGGCTGGCCGCCGGTCAAGGCCTGGGTCATCGGCGTGTTGACGCCATCCGGGTGCACGCTGTTGCAGCGAATGCGGTAGCCCTGTTGCTTGCAGTGCAAGGCAATCGAGCGAGTCATTGCCGCCACCGCGCCCTTGGACGCCGAGTAGGCACAGAACATCGGCATCGCGCCCAGTGCTGCCACCGACGACATATTGATGATCGAGCCGCCGCCGGTTTCCTTCATGGCCTGGATCGCGTATTTGCAGCCGAGAAAGTACCCGTCGCCATTGATTTTCTGCACCTTCTGCCACAGTTCCAGCGTGGTGTCTTCGATGCTGCCCAAGGCCAGAATCGCAGCGTTGTTCACCAGCACGTCGAGGCGCCCGAAGTGTTCCAGGGTGGTTTTGATCACCTGTTGCCAATCGCTTTCGCTGGCAATGTCATGGCGAATGAACAGCGCATTGCTGCCGATTTCTGCGGCGACCTGACGTCCGGCTTCTTCATTAAGATCGGTCAGCACCACTTTGGCACCTTCGCGGGCCAGCAGCAGGGCGTCTTCGCGACCGATACCGCTGGCGGCGCCGGTGATGATGCAGACTTTGCCTTCTACACGTTGCATTGTTGTTCTCCTGAGCGTGTGGTTTGAAGTGCGACTTGATCGGCCAGATGGGCAGCGGCCCGGCGACCGGAATAGATGCAATCGGCCAGCGACAGGCCGGAGACATAGAGGTTGGAAGCGACACCGACTGCATTGCGGCCGGCGCTGTAAAGACCTCGGATCGGCTGACCGGCGTGGTCCAGCACCTGACCACTGTGCTCGCAGACTTTCAGCCCGCCAAGGGTGATGACCGGGCAGGGAAACAGGCGGCTGGCGAAGGACAGATCGAGGGCGTACCACGGCCCCTGATCCATGTCGGCGAGCATGGCTTGCGACTTGCCGAACGTATCAACGACTTCGCCCCGCGCGGCGCGGCTATAGGTTTCCACACTCTGTCGCAGGGCCTCGACGGGCAATCCGCAACGCTTGGCCAGCTTCGTCAAGCTGTTGCTGCGCCGGGCGTTGAACAGCAAGTTGAGCAGCACCGGCAGGCGCTGGAATTGCCAGACTTTGCCCGGTCCGACCTGACGCAATGCCTCGCGCACCAACGCCCGGTTGAGAATCAGAATGGCGCGGCCGTCCTGCTCTTCGACCATTGCGTGGCCGAGGGTCGCACCGTAGATTTCTTCGTTGGCATAACGCTGCCCCCGAGCATTGACGATCAGCCCTCGGGCCCAGGCCAGCGGTGGATTGATAAAACGCCAAGCGCTGACCTTGTCCATCCGCGCCACGCTGCCACCGGCGCTCTGGCCCAGGGCGATTCCGCTGCCGTTACAGCCAGTGGTCCCCAGCGGCAAACCGGCCAGATACTGCGGCGCATGCTGGCGGACCCAGCCGCGATTGAAGATAAAACCGCCGCTGCTCAGCAACACACCCTGTTCGGCGCGAATCAGCTGGCGTTCGGCACTGGTTTGTTCGATGCGTCGCAAGCGAGCGCGCAAACGGTCGGCCAATGCCGGGGCGTACATGTGGATGGCGCTGGCCCAACGTGAAAGCCGGGCATGTTGACGGGCTGCGTGGCTACCGGGCGGCAGTTGCCAGGCTTCGACCCCCAACACGTGATCGCTGGTGTCGAGCACCAGCCGCCGCACTTCGCACTGGCTGCGCAGGCGCGCACCGTGACGCAAGGCGCTGGCCTTGAGCGGGGCAAACAGGCTGGCGCCGGACATGCCGGGGCCTTTGGTGCGGTGACCGCGAGGTGCCGGTTGGGCAATGGCGGCATAGGCCGGCACGGCTTCGTTGCCGGAGTAATAAAGGTAGTACTGGTCACTTGGGTACGAGGTTTTGTGCGGCGGCACGCTGGATTCGAACGCGACACCCTGACGCTCAAGCCAGGCCAGTTGCTCGGCACTGCCTTCGCAGAAACTACGCAGCGTCTGGCTGCTGACAGCCTCGCCGACTTCCCGGCGCAGGTAGTTGAACATCGCTTCGCTGCTGTCTTCATAGCCCGCCTGGCGCTGATACGGCGTGCCGCCACCGGCATACACCACTCCGCCACTGAGCGCGGTGGCGCCGCCACCTTCAAAGCGGTCCAGCGCCAGCACCGCCAATCCGCGACTGGCCGCTTCGATGGCGGCACAGGCGCCGGCGCAGCCAAAACCGACTACCAGCAAGTCGCAGCGATCATCCCATTGCAGCTGGTCGGCGCTGCTGACTCGTAGCGCCGTCAACCCTTGTATGCCGTCCATATTCACGCCTCAGCCCGCGACAGCGAAGGCGGCTGAGGGTTTTGCGGTGGTGGTGTAGGTGCCGTCGAGGTAGACCAGCGGGGTGATCGCGTCGCTGGTGTGGATTTGCAGGATTCGCCCGATGAAGACGGTGTGGGTGCCGTAGCTGAAGTGGCCGTCTTGCCGGCAGAGGATGGCCGATTGGGCGTCTCCCAGGTAGGGAATGCCGCCGGCACTGGTCAGCCAGTTGCCTCGGTCGAATCGTGCTTCGCCTTTGATTGCGCCGCTGCACAGGTGGGCGAGGTCTTGTTGTTCGACGCCGAGGATGTTGACGCAGAAGTCTGCGCCGGTCGCCAGTGCGGCGTGGGGGGAGGCGGTTTTGTTGATGCAGATGAGTAGCGATGGGGGTTCGGTGCTGAGGGAGTCGACTGCCGTGGCGGCCATGGCGAAGCGCTCGGAGCCGTTACTGGTGCTGATTATGGTGACTGACTTGGCCAGGCGGCGCATGGCCTGGAGCATGTCGGCTTTCAAATTGATGTCGTTCATCGCACTTGCCCTTTCGTTGTGCATGGAGTGCGATGGATTCTTGCTCTGACGCCCCTCTGTAACATCGTCCGAGGGGACTAGGCCTTGGCGGCCTCTGGGCCGACCAGGCTCTTGTTGGTTGAGTACATATCCATTCCTTCGGTGATGGCGGCTGACGGTTTCGCCCTTACGGCGAGTCCCTTTTGTCAAACGCCACAAAAGGAACCAAAAAGTCTCGCCCCGAGCGTCCGGCCCCTCGCTTAGGCTCGGCGTTCCTTCGTTCCGGTATTCATCCGGGGGCATCGCCTCCGGTCGGCTTCGCTTCGACCTCCTCTCGATGTGTTCGACTTCGTCGAACGGCGCTGCGCGCCCCCCCCCCCCGGATGAACACCTCCACTCAGCCTCCCGAAGGGGCGGGTGGATCAAGATCAAAAGCTGCAGGCGAGCTAACGCTCGGCCTGTTGAGTGGTGAGGAGCGAAAGGCGAAAGGCGAACACCGATCCCCTGTGGGAGTGAGCCTGCTCGCGATGGCGGCCTATCTACCAGCCAATCTCTCGCAGCTGTACGCAGTCCCCCTGTAGGAGCTGCCGCAGGCTGCGATCTTTTGATCTTGGCTTTCATCCTTCGCTTTTCTTCAAACGCCGCATGGTCCGTTTGAGGGATGCCCACCGCCCCACGCATTGCTTGAATGCCGCTGTGGAGGCGAGCACCACCGGTGCTGCATCCGCCCCGCTGTACGCGCGCCCCGGCGGATGGGGTGAACAGAGGAGAACAATAAAAATGCTCAACCAAGACCTGATTCGCCAGCGTCTGAGCCAACGTGCCCGCGAGCTGGTGCCGATCCTGCGTGAGCGCGCCCAGAACGCCGCGCAAGCCGGCCAGTTGCCTGAAGAGACCCTGAAGGATTTCCACGACGCCGGGTTCTTTCGCATCCTTCAGCCATCGCGCTGGGAAGGTTATGAACTGGAGCCCAGGGACTTCTTCGAGGTGCAGATGACCCTCGCCGAAGGGTGCATGTCCTCGGCCTGGGTGCTGGGGGTGGTGGCGATCCATAACTGGCAACTGGCGCTGTTCGATGACCGTGCGGCACAGGATGTCTGGGGCGCCGATTCCAGTGTGCTGATCTCTTCTTCCTATATGCCGGTGGGCAAGGTCGAGCGGGTCGAGGGTGGTTTCAAGCTGAGCGGGCGCTGGGGGTTTTCTTCCGGCAGCAAGCATTGCGACTGGGTGTTCCTGGGGGCGTTGGTACCACCGGAGGAGGCGGGCGGGGCGCCGGATTACCGGACGTTCCTGGTGCCGCGCAGCGACTATCAGGTACTCGATAACTGGAATGTCATGGGCCTGGAAGCCACCGGCTCCCACGACATTCTGGTGGAGAACGCCTTTGTTCCGGAGTACCGCACTCATCGGGCGTTCGACGGTTTCATGCAGGACAGTCCGGGTAACGCAGTGAACACCGCGCCGCTGTTCCGCCTGCCATTCGGGCAGATTTTTGTGCGGGCGGTGTCGTCCTCGGCCATTGGTGCCCTGCAAGGCGCGGTGGATCAGTTTGTCGAGCACAACCGCGCGCGGGTCGGGGTCAACGATGGTCGCAAAATGGTCCAGGACCCGGCCGCGCAATCCGCGCTGGCCAACGCCATGGTCTGCGTCGACGAATGCAAAACCGTCCTGCTGCGCAACTTCGCTCTGATGATGCAACGGGCCCAAGGCGCAGAGCCGTTGAGCATGCCCGAGCGGGTGAAGATGCGTTATGACTCGGCGCTGGTGGCCGACAAGTGCGCCAAAGCGGTTGCCGACCTGATGTTCAACAGCGGCGCCTCGACCATCTTCCGCAGCCACACGATCAACCGGGCATTCCGCGACATTCACACTGGCCGCGCCCACGTCGCGAACAACCCGGCCAAGTACGCCTGGAATCTCGGCGGGGTCAGCATGGGCCAGGACAGCAACGACTTTTTTCTCTGACTTTTCGCTTTGAGTCAGCTAGTCCGTTTGCGTGATTCGAGCGCCTCGCCGATGCCCGAGCATGAGGGCAAGGCACAGGTCTCTGGCGCCGACTGCGCATCCAATAAACACAAGGATCAATCATGAAATTTTCACTGATTTACGAAGCCCAGACGGTGGACTCCAGCCGCGAAGGCGACCGCAAGATTTTCGAGGACACCGTCGAGCAGGCTGTGCTGGCCGACAAGCTCGGCTTCGACACCTTCTGGTGCGTGGAACACACGGCGCTGAGCAACTATTCGCACATGTCCGCACCGGAAACCATGCTGGCCTTCGTCGCTGGCAAAACCGAACGCATCGGCATCGGCCACGGCGTGGTCTGCCTGCCACCGGCGATGAACCACCCGGTGAAAGTCGCGGAACGCATCGCCACCCTCGACCTGTTGTCCAAAGGCCGGGTGCATTTTGGCGTCGGCAAGGGTGGCACCCAGCAGGAGGCCGGCACCTTCGGTTACGACCTGGCCACGTTGCAGCCTCAGATCGACGAAATGATGTACCTGATCCCGAAAATGTTCGTGCAGGACGAAATCGAACACAACGGCGATTTCGTGCAGATCCCGAAACGACCGATCCATCCCAAGCCTTATCAAGACCCGCATCCGCCGATGTACCTGGCTTGCACCAATACTGAGTCGCTGAAAAAGGCAGGTGGTCGCGCAATGGGTGCATTGGTGCTGGGCTTCGGTGGCCCGGAAGAAATCGCCAAGAAGGTCGAGGTCTATCACGAAGCCTTTGATAACCGCGATGAGAAGCAGCAGGTGGGCTTCCGCCCCAACCGCCACATCGCCGCGCTGTGCCCGGCCATCGTGCTTGAAGACAACGAAGAGGCGCGCCGCATCGGCATCCGCGGCCAGCGCTACTTCATGGAGTCGTTGGGCTACTGGTACGGCGGTGGCGAGCGCCCGGACCCGGAGAAGTGGAAGGACGACACCTTCGTCGATGGCAACGGCCAGAGCGTGATCAAGTCGCGCTTCGCCTCGGAAGAAGTCAGCGTCGATTTCTCCGACCCGACCATGGCGATGATGAACCCCAACCACGCCTACGGCACCGTCGAGGATTGCATCAGTTACGTGCAGCGCCTGATCGATGCCGGCGCCGACGAAATCCTGTTCATCTGCCAGATGGGCACTGTGCCGCAATGGGCGCAACTGGAGACCCTGCGCAACATTGGCGAGAAAGTGATCCCGCATTTCCGCAAACCCTGAATCCAGCTGCATTCCCCTGTGGGAGCGAGCCTGCTCGCGATAGCGGTCTTCCATTCAACATCAATGTTGACTGGTATGGCCCCATCGCGAGCAGGCTCGCTCCCACAGGTTTTTATGCCTCCGCCAATCATTTCCGCTAGTCCCATTGGACGATGTTCCCCCCACTCAAACCCGCTTGAATAGCCCTGCATAAAGTCTCCCCCGGCAGCCGCCGAGTGCGGCGGGGCCTTAGAAAAAGAACGAGGAGTGCATCCATGGATATCCGTGGTCTGGGTTACGTCACCCTGTTATCCAGCGACCTGGCGCAATGGCGTCAGTACGCAAGCCAGGTGCTGGGCATGATGGTGGTCGGCAGCGATGACGATGAGCGGCTGTACCTGAAAATGGACGAACGCCATTACCGCATTCTGGTGGAGAAAAGCACTGAGAACGGCTTCGGTGCGTGCGGCTGGGAAGTGCCTGGCAAAGCGGCGCTTGAACACGCTGTCAGCGTTCTGGAACAGGCCGATGTACAAGTCACCCGTGGCACTGTGGCCCAGGCCGAGGTTCGTAAGGTCCAGGAACTGGTGCACTTCAGCGACCCGGATGGCAATCGCCACGAACTGTTCTGGGGCCCGTTGCAGGACTTCGCACGCTTCGTCTCGCCGGTCGGCGTCAAGGGTTTCGTCACCAACGAATTGGGCATGGGCCACGTGGTACTGCCGGCACCGAGCTTCGAGCGCTGCCGGGATTTCTACGAGCAAGTGCTCGGTTTCGGTCTGTCCGACCTGATGAAAGTCCGCTTCACCCCGGACCCGGCCGAGCCGCAAAAGCGCATCCATTTCCTGCACTGCAATAACGGTCGGCACCACTCGCTGGCGATCTTCGAGTGCCCAATGCCCCACGGCTGCGTGCACATGATGGTCGAGGTCAACGCACTGGACGAAGTCGGTCGAGCGCTGGACCGGGTGCACGCCAACGGCGTGAAGCTGTCGGCCACCCTGGGCCAGCACACCAACGATCAGATGATCTCGTTCTACATCAAGACGCCGTCCGGGTTTGACCTGGAGTACGGCTGCGATGGCCTGGTGGTCGATTGGGATCGCCACACACCTTTTGAAAGCACCGTGGTCAGCCACTGGGGCCACGACTTCAGTGTCGGTCGCCAATGAGGACGATGACGATGGACAAGCGAATGACCACGGCCGAGATGGTCGGCCAACTGCGTGACGGCATGACCATCGGCATCGGTGGCTGGGGCCCGCGACGCAAACCCATGGCGTTGGTGCGGGAGATTCTGCGCTCCGACCTCAAGGACCTCACCGTCGTCGCTTACGGCGGTGCGGATGTCGGCATGCTCTGCGCGGCCGGCAAAATCAGGAAACTGGTGTTCGCCTTCGTATCCCTGGATTTCATTCCACTGGAACCGTACTTCCGCAAAGCACGGCAGGAGGCGGCGCTGGAGGTGATGGAAATCGACGAAGGCATGCTCCTGCTCGGTCTGCGGGCCGCAGCGATGAATGTGCCGTTTATTCCGACGGCGGTAGGCCTGGGCACCGATGTGCTGCGGCACAACCCGCAGATCAAACTGATCGCCTCGCCCTATGCCGACGGCAAGGACTGGGTCGCTATGCCGGCGCTCAAACTCGATGCGGCGCTGATTCACGTCGACCGTGCCGATGCGCGGGGTGTCTGCCAGATCAGCGGCCCCGATCACTACATGGACGACCTGTTCGTACGTGCCGCGACTCACAGCTACGTGACCTGCGACGAACTGGTGGACAGCGAGTATTTCCACGCCGATGCCGGGCAAGCACATCAAGTGTTCTGGGAACGCAACCTGACCACCGCCGTGGCCCACGTGCCGGGCGGTGCGCATCCGTCTTCCTGCGCGCCGCTGTACGGTTTCGATGTCGCGCATTTCAAGGCTTACAACGCTTCGGCCCAGGCCGTCGATGGCTGGCAGGGCTACGTCCGGGACTACGTCGACTGCACCCACGAACAGTACCTGGACAAGGTCGGCGGTCTGGCTGCAATCCGCCAACTGCCGTTGCCGATTTTTTAAGGGAGCCTTGCGATGAGCACTACCAATTACAGCCTCGCCGAATTGATGATCTGCGCTGCCTCCGAAGCCTGGCGTGAAGATGGTGAGGTTCTGGCCAGCGGCATCGGCGTGATCCCACGCCTCGCCGCGTCACTGGCCATGCTCAGCAGCAATCCGCAGCTGCTGATGACCGACTCCGAAGCCTACATGGTTGCCGAACCGGTGCCGCTGGGCGCGCGAAACGGCTATCAGCCCAAGCGTGACAGCTGGATGGGATTCTCGCGGATTTTCGATAACGTCTGGGGCGGCAAGCGCCATGCGCTGGTCGGCCCGACCCAGATTGACCGCTTCGGCCAGGCCAACATTTCGTGCATTGGTGATTACGCCAAACCCAAGGCGCAAATGCTCGGCGTGCGCGGTTTTCCCGGCAACTCCATCAGCCATGCCAACTCCTTTTGCGTGCCCAGCCACAACCGTCGGGTGTTCGTCGAAGGCGAGGTCGATATGGTCGCCTCGGTCGGCTACAACCCGGCTCGGCTGGCGCGTGGCTGGTCGCTGGACGAGATCGATATCCGCCTGATCATCACCGACCTCTGCGTGCTGGATTTCCAGGGTCCGAATCGGCAAATGCGCATCCGCTCGCTGCACCCCGGCGTGACGGTGGCCGAGGTTCAGGACAACACCGGATTTGCCCTGCATGTGCCGCAAGACTGCCCGGCCACGGCGGCCCCGACCGTCGAGCAATTGCAGCTGATCCAGCGCCTGGACCCGCACAATCTGCGAGCCAGCCAGCTCAAAGACAACCCGCCAGGCCAACGCTGAGCGCCCCCGTTTCGGAGAAAAGTGATGGCTGAACATAACGACAAGAACGAGGCCGACGTGGTGCTTTACGAGGTGCGCGGCGCGGTGGCCCTGGTCACCATGAACCGTCCCGAATACCACAACGCGCAGAACTCGCAGATGACCTACGCGCTGGACGCGGCGTTTCGCCGGGCTTGCGATGACGATGAGGTGAAAGTCATCGTGCTGCGCGGTGCTGGCAAGCATTTCTCCGCCGGACATGACATCGGTACACCAGGTCGTGACGTCGATCAGACCTTCGACCGTGCCAGCCTGTGGTACGACCATGTGAACAAGCCGGGCGGCGAGTTTCTCTACGCCCGGGAGCAGGAAGTCTATCTGGGCATGTGCCGCCGCTGGCGCGAAATGCCCAAGCCGACCATCGCCATGGTCCAGGGGGCGTGCATCGCGGGCGGGCTGATGCTGGCCTGGGTGTGCGACCTGATCGTCGCCAGTGAGGATTCGTACTTCGCGGATCCGGTGGTGCGGATGGGCATTCCCGGGGTCGAGTATTTCGCCCATGTGCATGAGCTCAACCCGCGCATTGCCAAGGAGTTTCTGTTCCTCGGCGAGCGCATGCCGGCGGCGCGCGCCTATCAGATGGGCATGCTCAATCGGGTGGTTGCCCGCGATCTGCTGGAACAGGAAACCCTCGACATTGCCGGACGCATCGCGCAGATGCCGCGCCTCGGTCTGCAACTGAGCAAGCAGGCGGTCAACAATGCCGAAGACCTGATGGGCAAGCGCGCGACCATGGACATGGTCTTCGGCCTGCACCACTTTGCCCATGCGCACAATGAGCTGGTGTCGGGTGACCGACTCGGCGGATATGACGCCAAGGCCATGGCCAGTTCGCAACGCACCTCGGGCGGGGCGTGAGCATGGCGATCTCTTTGAATACCCGTTTGACCGAATTACTTGGCTGTCGCTATCCGATCATCCAGACCGCGATGGGCTGGGTCGCCGACCCGAAACTGGTGGCGGCCACCGGCAATGCTGGCGGCTTCGGCTTTCTCGCCGGGGCGACCATCGAGCCTCCGCGGATGGAGGCAGCTATCCTCGAAACCCGGCGGCTGACCGATCAGCCTTTCGGCGTCAATTTTCATATGTACCAGGCCAACGCCGCAGAGATCGTCGAGCTGGTGCTGCGTCACAACGTCAGGGCGGTCAGCTACAGCCGCTCGCCCGGCAAGCAAATGATCAGCCGTCTGAAGGACGCCGGTGTGGTGTGCATCCCCACGGTTGGCGCCCTGAAGCACGCGCAAAAAGCCGTGGAAATGGGTGCCGATGCGGTCACCGTACAAGGCGGTGAGGGCGGTGGGCATACCGGGTCGGTGCCGACTTCGTTACTGCTCGATCAAGTCGTCAATGCGGTCTCGGTGCCCGTGGTCGCCGCCGGTGGTTTCAAGGATGGTAAAGGCCTGGTCTCGGCCCTGGCCTATGGCGCCGAAGGCATCGCCATGGGCACGCGCTTTCTGATGTGCGCCGACAGTCCGGTGCCGCAGGCGACCCTGTCGCGTTACCTCGCGGTCAAGGACCCGGCGGCGATCATCATCAGTCGCGCCATCGACGGTATGCCGCAACGGATGATTCGCAACGAATTGCTCAACCAGCTTGAAGCCAGTGGTGGTCTCAAACGCTTGTTGCTGGCGGTCCGCAGTGGCCTGGCTTACCGCCGCCACAGTGGCATGAGCCTGACGCAACTGCTCGGCAGTGTTTTGAAAATGCGCGGCAGCGGTGAGCTGACGGCCGCCCAAAGCATCATGGCCGCCAACGCGCCGATGGTGATCCAGAAAGCCATGGTCGACGGGCTACCCGCCGAAGGTGTACTGCCCGCCGGCCAGATCGCCGCGTCCATCGACAGCTTGCCCAGCTGCGCCCAATTGATTGAACAGATCGTCCGCGACGCCGAACTGCGTCTGGGCGAGCTGTGCCGCCGTGTGTCGTGAAGGGGAAAGGCATGAAACCATTTAGCGTCAGTATCGATAACGGCATTGCCGAACTGGTGTTCAACCAGCCACCGGTAAACGCCTTCAATTGCCAGGGCTGGGCCGATATCGCCAGCGAGATCGAAGGCCTCGGTCGCGACGCCAGCGTGCGGGTGATCGTGATTCGGGCCGAAGGGCGCGGCTTCTGTGCCGGGGTCGACATCAAGGAACTGGCCGCCGACGGCAACCTGATCGTGGCGGTGAACAAAGGCAACTACGACAGCTTCAAGGCGATCCACCGCAACCCGAAACCGGTCATCGTCGCCGTACACGGCTTCGTCCTTGGCGGCGGCATCGGCATCTGCGGCGCGGCCGACATTCTGGTGGCCTCCGAGTGCGCCAGTTTCGGCGTGCCCGAGGTCGATCGCGGTGCCATGGGTGGCGGCGCGCATTTGCAGCGGCTGTTCCCCGTGCAGAAGGTCCGTCACATGTACTTCACCGGCGAGATGATCGACGCCGCCGAGGCCTGGCGCCTGGGAGCGGTAGAGCGTGTGGTCAAGCGCGAGGACTTGCGTGAGGCCGCGCTGCAGATCGCCCGCACCATCGCCGCCAAGAGCCCGGCCATGATCAGCCTCGCCAAAGAAGCGCTGAGCGGTATCGAAGACGGCAATCTGGAAGACAAATATCGCTGGGAGCAGGGCTTCACGCTCGAGGCCTATCGCTCACTGGACTCACAGGAAGCACGCGACTCGTTCGTCGAGAAGCGCGATGCCCACTTCAACGGCTGAAGGCACTCTCATGGACCTGACATACACCCCGGCCCAGCAGGCCTTTCGCGCCGAGGCGCGGACCTGGCTGGCGGCCAATGTACCCCGTGAACCGCTGCAATCGTTCGACACCGAGCAAGGCTTTGCCGAGCACCGAGCCTGGGAAAACCGGCTTAACGACGGTCGCTGGGGCATGGTCACCTGGCCGATCGATCTCGGCGGGCGCGGTTGCGACTTGATCGAGTGGTTGATCTTCGAGGAGGAGTACTACCGCTCTGGCGCGCCTGCACGGGTTAACCAGAACGGCATCTTCCTGCTCGGCCCGACGCTGATGGAATATGGCAGCGAGGAACAGAAAGCGCGCTTTTTGCCGCGTATGGCCACTGGCGAAGACATCTGGGCCCAGGCCTGGTCCGAACCAGGCGCCGGCTCCGACATGGCGGCGATCCGCTCGAAGGCCGAACGGGTGGGCGACCATTACGTGATCAACGGCCAGAAAACCTGGTCGACTCGCGCCGTGTGGGCTGACTGGGTATTCGGTATTTTCCGCACCGACCCTCATTCGCAGCGCCATCAGGGCCTGACGTTTATTCTGCTGCCGCTCGACAGTCCGGGGATCACGGTACGGCCGATTCCTCAGCTCAATGGCTTGCCCGGGTTCGCCGAGATTTTCTTCGACGACGTCAAGGTTCCGGTGGAAAACGCGCTGGGTGGCGAGGGCATGGGTTGGCATGTGGCGATGTCCACCGCCGGGTTCGAGCGTGGTTTGTTGCTGCGTTCACCCGCGCGTTTTCAGGAAACCGCTCGGCGACTGGTGCAGCTGTACCAGGCCAATCGCGAGCAGGCTGACCGCGACCCGGCCATTGGCGAGTCGGTGATGCGCGCCTGGCTGGACGCCGAGGCTTACACCCTGAGCACCTACATGACCGCCTCGAAACTGGTGCAGGGCGGCAAGATCGGGCCGGAGTCTTCGACCAACAAAATCTTCTGGTCGGAACTCGATCAGCGCATGCACGACACCGCCATGAGCATTCTCGGCTTGCGTGGCGAGCTGCTGCCCGAAGCGCCTGCTGCGGGCGATGTCGGTCATTGGCTGGAAGGTTTTCTGTTTGCCCAGGCCGGACCGATCTATGCCGGCACCAACGAGATCCAACGCAACATCATTGCCGAACGCATGCTCGGCATGCCGCGTGCCTGAGGAATAGACCATGGACTTTAGTTTCAGCCGCGACCAGTTGCTGTTCCAGGACAACGTCAGAAGTTTTCTGATCAACGAGGTCACTCCAGAGCGCATTCGCGAGTTGTGGCTCAGCGACAGCGGGCGCAGCGATCAGCTCTGGGCGCAATTGGTGGAGTTGGGCCTGACTGCGCTGACCGTTCCCGAAGAGCAAGACGGGATGGGCATGAATGAGCTGGACTTCATTCTGCTCGCTCAGGAATGTGGTTATGCCGGTCTGCCCGAGCCGCTGGTGGACACGATGCTGATCGGCGTGCCGTTGCTCGCCGCCCTTGATGAAAGCCACGCGGTGCTCAAACAGCACTGGCTGGCGCGCGTCGCACAAGGCCGTGCGCGACTGGCGATTGCCGAACCGGGTAATCCGCTGGTCAGCGATGCTCATGTCGCCGATTTGCTGTTGCTGGCTCATGGCGATGAGGTGCATGCGGTCGAACCTGGCGCAGTGCGCCTGACCCGCAATGTGTCGGTCGATCCCAGTCGTCAGCTGTTTCAGGTCGACTGGGTGCCAACGTCCGCCACCTGCGTGGCCGCTGGCGAACAGGGCCGGCGCTTGTGGGCAGCCGCGTTTAATCGTGGCGCGCTGGGCTGTGCTGCGCAAATGCTGGGGCTGGCCAAGCGCATGGTCGACCTCGCGGTGGATTACACCTTTGAACGCAAACAGTTCGGCAAACCGGTGGGTTCGTTTCAGGCGGTCAAGCATTTGATGGCCAACGTCGCGGTGCAGATCGAGTTTGCCAAAGGGCCGCTGTATCGCGCGGCCTACGCAGTGGCCGAGCAGCAACCGGGGCAAGACGTGCTGGTGTCCCACGCCAAACTGGCGACGGCGGAAGCGGCAATGCTCGCCGCGAAAAACACCATTCAGGCTCATGGCGCCATGGGTTACACCTGGGAAGTCGATCTGCATTTGTTCATGAAGCGGGCCTGGGCGCTGGACAAGGTCTGGGGGGGGCGCGGCCATCATAAAGGGCGGATCCGCGCGGCCTTGTTCGACGGCAATCCAGCACTGGGTGCTGGAAAAACTTTCTGACGGCGACTGTGCCTGACGTCAACATTTACCCCGAGGTACACCATGCCTGAAGCCTATATTGTCGACGCCCTGCGTACACCCACCGGGCGGCGCAAAGGTGGTTTGAGCCAGATTCACGCCGCCGATCTGGGCGCCCACGTCTTGCGTGCGCTGGTCGAGCGCAACGACATCCCCGATGACGATTACGACGACGTGATCTTCGGCTGTGTCGACACCATCGGCCCGCAGGCCGGGGACATTGCCCGCACCAGTTGGCTGGCCGCCGGCCTGTCGGAGGCGGTACCCGGCACCACCATCGATCGCCAGTGCGGTTCATCCCAGCAAGCGGTGCACTTTGCTGCGCAAGCGGTGATGAGCGGCACCCAGGATGTGGTCGTCGCCGGCGGCGTGCAAACCATGACCCAGATTCCTATTTCCTCGGCGATGATTGCCGCTGAACCGCTGGGCTTCAGAGATCCGTTCAGCGGCTCCGAAGGTTGGGTCCGGCGCTATGGCGCACAACCGCCGACTCAATTTCGTTCGGCGCAGATGATTGCCGAGAAGTGGGGGTTATCCCGCGAACTACTGGAAGCCTATTCACTGGAGTCCCATCAGCGGGCATTGCGGGCCATCGAGCAAGGGCGGTTCAACCGGGAAATCGTGCCACTGGCCGGAATCGTGCACGACGAAACACCGCGCCAGACCAGCCTGGCGAAAATGGCCGAACTGGACGTGCTGTTTGGCTGCGACCGGGTGACCGCAGCAGTGTCCAGCCAGACCTGCGACGCGGCCAGCGCGATGCTGATCGTTTCTGAAGCGGCACTCAAACGCTATGGATTGACACCGCGCGCGCGTATCCACCACCTCAGCGTGCGCGCCGAAGACCCGATCTGGATGCTCACAGCTCCAATCCCCGCCACCGCTTACGCACTCAAGCGAGCCGGGATGAAGCTGGAAGACATCGATCGGGTGGAGATTAACGAAGCCTTCGCCGCGGTCGCGATGGCCTGGCTCAAAGAGACCGGTTATCCGCACGAGCAGACCAACGTCAACGGCGGGGCGATTGCCCTCGGCCATCCGTTGGGCGCCACCGGCACCCGGTTGATGTGCACGCTGTTGCATGAACTGGAGCGCAGCGGGGGACGCTTCGGCTTGCAGACCATGTGCGAAGGCGGCGGCCAGGCCAACGTGACGATTATCGAACGCTTGTAAGCGATGTATTTGAAGGGAGCAGGAACATGAAAATCTGTGAGAACCGCGTAGTGATCATCACCGGTGCCGGCGGTGGTCTGGGCCGGGCCTATGCGCTGGCCTTCGCCGCCGAGGGCGCTAAAGTGGTGGTCAACGATATCAACCGTGAAGCGGCGCTGGCCGTGGTCGGCGAAATTCTCGGGCAGGGTGGAAGCGCCGTGGCCAACAGCAACGACATCACCCGCTACGACGATGCGGCGTTGATCGTGCGCCAGGCGATCGAAACCTTCGGCGGCCTGGACGTGGTGGTCAACAACGCCGGCATCTGTCGCGACCGCATGTTCGCCAGCCTCACCGAAGCAGACTGGGATGCGGTGGTGGCCGTGCACCTCAAAGGCCACTTCTGTATCGCCAGCCACGCCGCGCGTTACTGGCGCGAGCAGGCCAAGGGTGGTTCGCAGCTGAGTGCGCGGATCATCAACACCAGTTCCGGGGCCGGTTTGCAGGGCTCTATCGGTCAGTCCAACTATGCCGCTGCCAAGGCCGGTATCGCTGCTTTGACTCTGGTGCAGGCGGCCGAACTGGGTCGCTATGGCATAACCGTCAACGCCCTGGCCCCGGCCGCGCGCACCGGAATGACCGAGCAGGTGTTCGCCGACACCATGAGAAAACCCGAAGAGGGCTTCGACTACTTCGCTCCGGAAAACGTTGCGCCGTTGGTGGTCTGGCTCGGCTCGCAAGCGTCCAGTGCGGTGAACGGGCAGATGTTCGAAGTCGAGGGCGGCAAGTTGTCGATTGCCGACGGCTGGCGTAGAGGTCCGGAACTGGACAGGCAAGGGCGTTGGGCGTTGGGCGAGGTGGGGCAGGCGGTAGAGCAATTGATGGCCCGGGCGGTGCCGGCGGCGAAAGTGTACGGCAGCTGATTGGGCCGCCCTCTATATAGAAGGATTCGTTTCGCTCTTCTATATAGAGGAGAAACGGCTGTTTTCCGGCGCTCTGAACGTGATTGATAGAAAAACTCAATTAGGGGTTGACGGCAGATTCTGGAAGTCTATAATTCGCCCCACTTCCGGCGCAGTCGAAACGGAAAACTCCTTGGTAAACAATGAGTTACGCAGTTTTCGGCAGTGAGTTGCTTCAGGTCATCGAAGCGCGAAAGGGGTTGAAAAAGAGGTGTTGACAGCAGCGACTAACGCTGTAGAATTCGCCTCCCGCTAACGAGAGATCGAAAGCGCAAGTGGTTGAAGTTGCAAAGGAAACTTTGAAAGCTTCGAAAATAACCGCTTGACAGTAACAGAGGCTGCTGTAGAATGCGCGCCTCGGTTGAGACGAAAGATCTTAACCAACCGCTCTTTAACAACTGAATCAAGCAATTCGTGTGGGTGCTTGTGGAGTCAGACTGATAGTCAGCAAGATTATCAGCATCACAAGTTACTCCGCGAGAAATCAAAGATGTAACCAACGATTGCTGAGCCAAGTTTAGGGTTTCTTAAAAACCCAAAGATGTTTGAACTGAAGAGTTTGATCATGGCTCAGATTGAACGCTGGCGGCAGGCCTAACACATGCAAGTCGAGCGGCAGCACGGGTACTTGTACCTGGTGGCGAGCGGCGGACGGGTGAGTAATGCCTAGGAATCTGCCTGGTAGTGGGGGATAACGCTCGGAAACGGACGCTAATACCGCATACGTCCTACGGGAGAAAGCAGGGGACCTTCGGGCCTTGCGCTATCAGATGAGCCTAGGTCGGATTAGCTAGTTGGTGAGGTAATGGCTCACCAAGGCGACGATCCGTAACTGGTCTGAGAGGATGATCAGTCACACTGGAACTGAGACACGGTCCAGACTCCTACGGGAGGCAGCAGTGGGGAATATTGGACAATGGGCGAAAGCCTGATCCAGCCATGCCGCGTGTGTGAAGAAGGTCTTCGGATTGTAAAGCACTTTAAGTTGGGAGGAAGGGCATTAACCTAATACGTTGGTGTCTTGACGTTACCGACAGAATAAGCACCGGCTAACTCTGTGCCAGCAGCCGCGGTAATACAGAGGGTGCAAGCGTTAATCGGAATTACTGGGCGTAAAGCGCGCGTAGGTGGTTTGTTAAGTTGGATGTGAAATCCCCGGGCTCAACCTGGGAACTGCATTCAAAACTGACAAGCTAGAGTATGGTAGAGGGTGGTGGAATTTCCTGTGTAGCGGTGAAATGCGTAGATATAGGAAGGAACACCAGTGGCGAAGGCGACCACCTGGACTGATACTGACACTGAGGTGCGAAAGCGTGGGGAGCAAACAGGATTAGATACCCTGGTAGTCCACGCCGTAAACGATGTCAACTAGCCGTTGGGAGCCTTGAGCTCTTAGTGGCGCAGCTAACGCATTAAGTTGACCGCCTGGGGAGTACGGCCGCAAGGTTAAAACTCAAATGAATTGACGGGGGCCCGCACAAGCGGTGGAGCATGTGGTTTAATTCGAAGCAACGCGAAGAACCTTACCAGGCCTTGACATCCAATGAACTTTCCAGAGATGGATTGGTGCCTTCGGGAACATTGAGACAGGTGCTGCATGGCTGTCGTCAGCTCGTGTCGTGAGATGTTGGGTTAAGTCCCGTAACGAGCGCAACCCTTGTCCTTAGTTACCAGCACGTCATGGTGGGCACTCTAAGGAGACTGCCGGTGACAAACCGGAGGAAGGTGGGGATGACGTCAAGTCATCATGGCCCTTACGGCCTGGGCTACACACGTGCTACAATGGTCGGTACAGAGGGTTGCCAAGCCGCGAGGTGGAGCTAATCCCAGAAAACCGATCGTAGTCCGGATCGCAGTCTGCAACTCGACTGCGTGAAGTCGGAATCGCTAGTAATCGCGAATCAGAATGTCGCGGTGAATACGTTCCCGGGCCTTGTACACACCGCCCGTCACACCATGGGAGTGGGTTGCACCAGAAGTAGCTAGTCTAACCTTCGGGAGGACGGTTACCACGGTGTGATTCATGACTGGGGTGAAGTCGTAACAAGGTAGCCGTAGGGGAACCTGCGGCTGGATCACCTCCTTAATCGACGACATCAGCTGCTCCATAAGCTCCCACACGAATTGCTTGATTCATTGAAGAAGACGATAAAGAAGCAGCCCGAAATTGGGTCTGTAGCTCAGTTGGTTAGAGCGCACCCCTGATAAGGGTGAGGTCGGCAGTTCGAATCTGCCCAGACCCACCAATTTTGTGTGGGAACCTGTAGAAATACGGGGCCATAGCTCAGCTGGGAGAGCGCCTGCCTTGCACGCAGGAGGTCAACGGTTCGATCCCGTTTGGCTCCACCACTACTGCTTCTGTTTGTTGAAAGCTTAGAAATGAGCATTCCATCGTGATGATGGTGAATGTTGATTTCTAGTCTTTGGATTAGATCGTTCTTTAAAAATTTGGGTATGTGATAGAAAGATAGACTGGACAACACTTTCACTGGTGTTGGATCAGGCTAAGGTAAAATTTGTGAGTTGCTCTTAATTGAGTATTATCGAATTTTCGGCGAATGTCGTCTTCACAGTATAACCAGATTGCTTGGGGTTATATGGTCAAGTGAAGAAGCGCATACGGTGGATGCCTTGGCAGTCAGAGGCGATGAAAGACGTGGTAGCCTGCGAAAAGCTTCGGGGAGTCGGCAAACAGACTTTGATCCGGAGATGTCTGAATGGGGGAACCCAGCCATCATAAGATGGTTATCTTAAGCTGAATACATAGGCTTAAGAGGCGAACCAGGGGAACTGAAACATCTAAGTACCCTGAGGAAAAGAAATCAACCGAGATTCCCTTAGTAGTGGCGAGCGAACGGGGACTAGCCCTTAAGTGGCTTTGAGATTAGCGGAACGCTCTGGAAAGTGCGGCCATAGTGGGTGATAGCCCTGTACGCGAAAATCTCTTAGTCATGAAATCGAGTAGGACGGAGCACGAGAAACTTTGTCTGAATATGGGGGGACCATCCTCCAAGGCTAAATACTACTGACTGACCGATAGTGAACTAGTACCGTGAGGGAAAGGCGAAAAGAACCCCGGAGAGGGGAGTGAAATAGATCCTGAAACCGTATGCGTACAAGCAGTGGGAGCCCACTTTGTTGGGTGACTGCGTACCTTTTGTATAATGGGTCAGCGACTTATTTTCAGTGGCGAGCTTAACCGAATAGGGGAGGCGTAGCGAAAGCGAGTCTTAATAGGGCGTCTAGTCGCTGGGAATAGACCCGAAACCGGGCGATCTATCCATGGGCAGGTTGAAGGTTGGGTAACACTAACTGGAGGACCGAACCGACTACCGTTGAAAAGTTAGCGGATGACCTGTGGATCGGAGTGAAAGGCTAATCAAGCTCGGAGATAGCTGGTTCTCCTCGAAAGCTATTTAGGTAGCGCCTCATGTATCACTGTAGGGGGTAGAGCACTGTTTCGGCTAGGGGGTCATCCCGACTTACCAAACCGATGCAAACTCCGAATACCTACAAGTGCCGAGCATGGGAGACACACGGCGGGTGCTAACGTCCGTCGTGAAAAGGGAAACAACCCAGACCGTCAGCTAAGGTCCCAAAGTTATGGTTAAGTGGGAAACGATGTGGGAAGGCTTAGACAGCTAGGAGGTTGGCTTAGAAGCAGCCACCCTTTAAAGAAAGCGTAATAGCTCACTAGTCGAGTCGGCCTGCGCGGAAGATGTAACGGGGCTCAAACCATACACCGAAGCTACGGGTATCACTTAGGTGATGCGGTAGAGGAGCGTTCTGTAAGCCTGTGAAGGTGAGTTGAGAAGCTTGCTGGAGGTATCAGAAGTGCGAATGCTGACATGAGTAACGACAATGGGTGTGAAAAACACCCACGCCGAAAGACCAAGGTTTCCTGCGCAACGTTAATCGACGCAGGGTTAGTCGGTCCCTAAGGCGAGGCTGAAAAGCGTAGTCGATGGAAAACAGGTTAATATTCCTGTACTTCTGGTTATTGCGATGGAGGGACGGAGAAGGCTAGGCCAGCTTGGCGTTGGTTGTCCAAGTTTAAGGTGGTAGGCTGGAATCTTAGGTAAATCCGGGATTCTAAGGCCGAGAGCTGATGACGAGTTACCCTTTGGGTGACGAAGTGGTTGATGCCATGCTTCCAAGAAAAGCTTCTAAGCTTCAGGTAACCAGGAACCGTACCCCAAACCGACACAGGTGGTTGGGTAGAGAATACCAAGGCGCTTGAGAGAACTCGGGTGAAGGAACTAGGCAAAATGGCACCGTAACTTCGGGAGAAGGTGCGCCGGTGAGGGTGAAGCATTTACTGCGTAAGCCCATGCCGGTCGAAGATACCAGGCCGCTGCGACTGTTTATTAAAAACACAGCACTCTGCAAACACGAAAGTGGACGTATAGGGTGTGACGCCTGCCCGGTGCCGGAAGGTTAATTGATGGGGTTAGCTAACGCGAAGCTCTTGATCGAAGCCCCGGTAAACGGCGGCCGTAACTATAACGGTCCTAAGGTAGCGAAATTCCTTGTCGGGTAAGTTCCGACCTGCACGAATGGCGTAACGATGGCGGCGCTGTCTCCACCCGAGACTCAGTGAAATTGAAATCGCTGTGAAGATGCAGTGTATCCGCGGCTAGACGGAAAGACCCCGTGAACCTTTACTATAGCTTTGCACTGGACTTTGAATTTGCTTGTGTAGGATAGGTGGGAGGCTTTGAAGCGTGGACGCCAGTTCGCGTGGAGCCAACCTTGAAATACCACCCTGGCAACTTTGAGGTTCTAACTCAGGTCCGTTATCCGGATCGAGGACAGTGTATGGTGGGTAGTTTGACTGGGGCGGTCTCCTCCTAAAGAGTAACGGAGGAGTACGAAGGTGCGCTCAGACCGGTCGGAAATCGGTCGTAGAGTATAAAGGCAAAAGCGCGCTTGACTGCGAGACAGACACGTCGAGCAGGTACGAAAGTAGGTCTTAGTGATCCGGTGGTTCTGTATGGAAGGGCCATCGCTCAACGGATAAAAGGTACTCCGGGGATAACAGGCTGATACCGCCCAAGAGTTCATATCGACGGCGGTGTTTGGCACCTCGATGTCGGCTCATCACATCCTGGGGCTGAAGCCGGTCCCAAGGGTATGGCTGTTCGCCATTTAAAGTGGTACGCGAGCTGGGTTTAGAACGTCGTGAGACAGTTCGGTCCCTATCTGCCGTGGACGTTTGAGATTTGAGAGGGGCTGCTCCTAGTACGAGAGGACCGGAGTGGACGAACCTCTGGTGTTCCGGTTGTCACGCCAGTGGCATTGCCGGGTAGCTATGTTCGGAATAGATAACCGCTGAAAGCATCTAAGCGGGAAACTAGCCTCAAGATGAGATCTCACTGGGACCTTGAGTCCCCTGAAGGGCCGTCGAAGACTACGACGTTGATAGGTTGGGTGTGTAAGCGCTGTGAGGCGTTGAGCTAACCAATACTAATTGCCCGTGAGGCTTGACCATATAACACCCAAGCAATTTGCGTCGAAAGGCCAGATTGCGGTGTGTGAAGACGAAACGAACCGAAAGTTCGAGATACTCACAAAACACCCAACTATCGCATACCCATTCGCTGGAGCGTGAACCGAAAGGTAAACGACCTGGCTACCGAATTTCTTGACGACCATAGAGCATTGGAACCACCTGATCCCATCCCGAACTCAGCAGTGAAACGATGCATCGCCGATGGTAGTGTGGGGTTTCCCCATGTGAGAGTAGGTCATCGTCAAGATTAAATTCCGAAACCCCTATCTGCGTATGCAGGTAGGGGTTTTGTTTTGCCCGCAGGAAAGTGCGAACGGACATTACCGGTACTTGATCACAATCCCTTTGAGTTTCCTACCTTCGATGGTTTTTACGTCGCGGGCCCACAGTGGACCGTTGACATAGGCGCCCACCGGTTGGATATGGTCGTAGACCACCACCACGGCATCGCCGCCGAGCTTGGCGGACTCTTCGCGTAGTTTTTCTTCTACCTGAGTGATGGGAGGAGCAGGCTCGACGCTCGCGTCGATGACCACCTCACCCAATCGGACGTGAGGGCGAAGAGGCTCGGTGCGCAGCACCACGACCTCGCTGGCGAGCGTCGGCGCGGGATGCTCCACGCCCACATAGGCAGTGGTCTGGGCGTCGACGGTGGCGCACCCACTCAGCGCGAGCAGAGTGGCGGTGAGACCTCCAGCCAGCAGTGACAGTTTGAAACGAGTGGACCAAGGCACGTCATGGGCAGGCATAGTGGGGTTCCTCCGAACAATCCGCTGCTGTATGAGGTAGCGTGTTGACGGTAGCAGACAGTCCGGCAGTTTCCAGAAGCCCAACCTTTTCAGGTTGGGCTTTTTCATGCCTTGAGAAAATGAGTTTCACTGATCCTTTTCGCAATTCACCATCCACGACACACCAAACCGATCAACCAACATGCCGAAGCGTGCTGCCCAGAACGTCGCTTCCAGTGGCATTTGAACACTGCCGTCTTCCGACAATGCAGCGAAGACCCGTTCAGCCTCCGCAATGCTGTCGACATTCAGCGAAACCGAACAGCCGCTCATTTCGTCAGTAGGGCGATCAGGTGTTGTGTCCGAGCCCATGATCGCCTGATCGCCCACCAGCAGACGGGTGTGGATGATCAGGTTGTGGTAGTCCGTCGGAAAGTGCTCGCGCGCGGGGCTTTCGCCGAAGGTCATCATGACTTCGATCTGACCTGGCAGGCTTTGGGCGTAGAAGGTGAAGGCGGCTTTGCAATCGCCGTTGAAGATCAGGTAGGGATTGATTTTCATGCTTTGCTCCCGGTAACGAAGAAGCGGAGGGAGGCTGAATTCACCTCCGGCTCCGCAGTGATTGGGCTCCCTTTAGCAAAGCGTTAGATGTCGTGATTGGCAGGAATTGTTTAGATGTTTTTTCTATTGAAGCGGCGTGGCTTATGGCTTCTAGCGCCTAGGTAATGATCCAAGGCCCTCAAGCTACTGCCCGTGGAGCCGCGGGGCGTAGCAAACGTTCGATGGCTCCACTCACCAGACTCTCCAACAGCTCAACGCGCTCTCGCTCATCCAGCGAATGTTGCGCCAACCAGCCGGGTGCGCTGTTGAGTAAGTTTGCGATTGCATGTCCGGCGGCCAGCAAACCCTGTACACTGAAGCGGGATCGGGCCCCGAGCATCAGCAGCAATTTGCGCTCGTATTGCTCGCGCAGCTGCCGAACCCGTTCCTGTTGTTCTTCATTCAGGCAGCCGCTGTCACGCTCTGCCAGACGAAAATGCCAGGGCATCTCCTGATGCAGGTTCAAATGCGCTCGGATAAGGGCATGGAGTTTGTCACGTTTTGCCGGCGCCTTTTGCTCGATCCGCCCCAAGGTTGCCAACAGCTCTTCGTAGAACTCTTCGATCAGGTCGAGCAGCAAGTGCTGTTTGCTGGGGTAATGGTGATACAACGAGCCGGGGGCGAGCCCCAGGCAGGTCGCGAGCTCACGCATGCCGACCTGTCCGAAACCTTTGCAGGCGAACAGCTCCAGCACCTTGTCCCGGTACTCGGCAAAGCGCGAGCAACGCTCAGGCATAGGCATGGAAGCCACGCCCCGTTTTGCGCCCCAGGTAACCGGCGGCGACCATTTCCTTGAGCAGTGGAGCAGGGCGGTACTTGCTGTCGTTGAAGCCGTCGTAGAAGGCTTCGAGGATCGCCAGCACGGTGTCCAGGCCGATCAGGTCCGCCAACGCCAACGGCCCGATCGGCTGATTGCAGCCCAGGCGCATGCCGGCGTCGATATCTTCGGCGCTGGCCAGGCCTTCCTGAAACACCAGGATCGCTTCGTTGATCATCGGCACCAGAATCCGGTTGACCACGAAACCCGGACGGTTGCCGGCGGTGATCGCGGTTTTGCCGAGAGTGGTCGCCATGTCCAGCGCCAGGGCGTGGGTGGCGTCGCTGGTTTGCAAACCGCGAATCACCTCGATCAGGCCCATCACCGGCACCGGGTTGAAGAAGTGCAGACCGATGAAGCGCTCAGGCTGGTTCACGCTGGCCGCGAGTTGGGTGATGGACAGCGAAGACGTGTTGGAGGCAATCACGCAATCGTCGCTGACCTGCGCGGCGATCTGTTGCAGCACGCGCAGTTTCAGCTCGAGGTTTTCGGTCGCGGCTTCGATCACCAGTTGCACGTTCTGCAGGTTGCTGTAGTCGGTGCTGGTGCGGATTTTGTCGAGGGCGGCGAGCTTTTGCTCGTGCGTCAGCGTTTCCTTGGCGATCTGTCGATCGAGGTTTTTACTGACGGTTGCGACGGCCTTTTGCAGGGCGCTCTCGGAGATGTCGAGCAAGGTCACGTTAAAACCGGCCAAGGCGCAGACTTGCGCAATGCCATTGCCCATGGTGCCTGCGCCGATCACGCCGATGTTTTGCAGATTCATGTTGTGTCCTTCCGATCAAATCCCGCGATACCTTGGCCGCCGAAGTGGCCGAAGGCGTACTATTGGCCGCGAGTCTAGAGCCGGCAGGGCGGTTGTCCTATGCCGAAACTGTTCAACGGCACTGGTGTTTTTTGCCATTCGGGTGATGGGGAGAGAAGCGTTCACATGCGGGAAAAGGACTCGGTTTCCGCCTACTTCGTGCAGGCGATGATCCATGGGCTGGGCAACAATCCGCAACGTCAGAGGGCTGCGCTTGAACAGGCTGGCATCGACCCGGCGTTGATGGAGCAGCCTACTGCGCGTGTGCCGGCGAGTGCGTTTGCCGCGTTGTGGCTGATCCAGATCCGCGAGCTCAACGATGAGTTCTTCGGGCTCGACTCCCATGGCATGCCGCCGGGCAGTTTCGCGCTGATCTGCCGGGCATTGATTCAGGAACCTGACCTGCACAAAGCCATGCGCCAGTGCCTGGCCAATTTCGCGCTATTCCTCCAGGACTTTCGCGGCACGCTGACGGTGCGCGGCAAACGTGCGGTGATCAGCCTGCAGAACCACTCGCCAAACAGCGACGTCAGCCGTTTGGGCGAGGAGACGTTTCTGGTGTTGATGATCAGTCTGCTCTGCTGGCTCGGCGGGCGGCGCATCCCTATCGATCGCGCAGATTTTCGCCATGAGCGTGTGTCGCTCAGTGATGACCGTTTGCTCTGGGGACCGAACCTGACCTTTGGCGCCGAGCGCACCGAAATCGAATTCGCCAGCCATTATCTGCGTCTGCCGGTGGTTCAGGATCTGGCCTCACTGAAAGTGTTTTTGCGCACTGCGCCGCAATGGCTGGTGATCCGTTTTCGTAATCAGCATGGCCTGGCATCGCAGGTCCATCAGCGCCTGCGCAACAGTCATTACAGTCAATGGCCGACCTTGCAAGCCTTCGCCCTGGAACAGCACCTGAGCCCCAGCACCTTCCGCCGAAAGCTGGAGCGTGAAGGGTGTTCGTATCAGGAGATCAAGGACGAGGTGCGGCGTGGCGTTGCCTTCGAACAGTTGCGCCAGAGCCGAGCGAGTATCAGCGATATTGCCGAGCAGCTGGGCTTTCAGGAGCCGAGTGCGTTCCATCGGGCGTTCAAGAAGTGGACGGGGGAAAGTCCGGGACGGTATCGGGCGAGGTATCAGGGGGAACTCACGGAGTGAACCCTGTTCTTGATCGTTTCACCTCGTTACTCGACCAGGCGAGACGCGCTTTGCTGCTGGTCTGGGCAACGTCTCGTGGACTGTTTCTGGGATTGGTGCTGGCGACGTTGATCGCCGGTGTGCTTCCAGCGCTGGCGGCCTGGTTAGGCCAGCGTATCGTCGATGCGGTCGTCACCGCCATGCAGTTGCACGCACAACAGGGCAGTGCGCCGTTGTGGCCGGTCGTGCGTTACGTGCTGTTTGAAGCGGGCGTGCTCGCGTTGCTGTCCGGGGCTCAGCGGGCGCTGTCGGTCCAGCAATCGCTGTTGCGGGTGCAGTTGGGGCAGAAGGTCAATACGATGATTCTGGAGAAGGCCCAGACGCTATCGCTGGTGCAATTCGAGAATTCCGAGTTTTACGACAAGCTGGTTCGGGTGCGCCGCGAGGCTTCGACCCGGCCGTTGGCGCTGGTGATGAAGTCGTTGGGGCTGATCCAGAACCTGATCGTGTTGATCAGCTTCGGCGTGTTGCTGGTGCATTTTTCGCCTTGGGCGCTGGTGCTGCTGGTGGTCGGTGCACTACCGGTATTCTTTGCCGAAGCGCATTTTTCCGGTGATGCTTTCAGACTGTTCACTCGCCGCGCGCCGGAGAGTCGACAACAGAATTACATCGAAACGCTCCTCTCTCACGAGGGCTACATCAAAGAGGTCAAACTGTTCGGTTTCGCGCCGCTGTTGTTGAAGCGTTATCGCGAGACGTTCGCGCGGCTCTATGCCGAAGACCGTCGCCTGACATTACGTCGGGATGGCTGGGGATTTGTCCTCGGTCTACTGGGCACCGGAGCGTTTTATCTGGCCTATGCGTGGGTGGTGGTGGATACCGTCCATGGCAATATCAGCCTCGGTCAGATGACCATGTACCTGGTGTTGTTCAAGCAGGGGCAGACGGCGGTGAGCAGTAGCTTGAGCGCCATCAGCGGTCTCTACGAAGATGGCCTTTACCTCTCCAGTCTTTATGAATACCTGGCGGAGCCTGTTGTCGTCGATATCGGCAGCCTTACCGTGGGTGCGGTCCCCGGCGATGGCCTGCGTTTCGAGAACGTCGGTTTCCGTTATCCAGGTGCCAGTCGCGCCGCGCTGGAAGGCATCGATCTTCACCTTGTGCCCGGCCACAGTGTGGCGCTGGTGGGGGAGAACGGTTCGGGCAAGACCACGCTGATCAAATTGCTGACGCGGCTGTACCGTCCTGATCAGGGCCGTATCCTGCTGGACGGAAGCGATCTGCAAGCGTGGGAAGAGGACACGTTGCGGCGGCGCATCGGGGTGATTTTTCAGGACTACATCCGCTACCAATTTACCGTCGGCGAGAACATCGGCGTCGGTGACACGCTGGCATTTAACGATGAACAGCGCTGGCAGGCCGCCGCCGCCGAGGGCATGGCCGCGCCCTTCATCGAGGGGCTGGATCGAGGGTATGCCACGCAATTGGGACGGTGGTTCGCCGGGGGCCAGGAACTGTCCGGCGGGCAATGGCAGAAGATCGCCTTGTCGCGTGCCTACATGCGGCGCGACGCCGATATCCTGATTCTGGATGAGCCGACTTCGGCACTCGACCCGGCTGCGGAAGCCGCGGTATTCGAGCATTTCAGTGAGCACACCGAGGGCCGGATGACGTTGCTGATCTCTCACCGGTTTTCCAGCGTGCGCAATGCCGACCACATCATCGTGCTGGACCAGGGTGCGATCCTTGAGCGGGGCGATCACGACAGTCTGGTGGCCGCGGGCGGGCGCTATGCGCAGTTGTTTGATTTGCAGGCCCGCGGTTACCGATAGCGCTCAAGACTCCCGAGAAACTCGCGTCACTGTCGGGCCGGCCATCTGGGATGGTTTTATTTTCATCAAGCCGTCGAGTGCCTGGCGATACTGGGTACCACCCCTGCTCATGCTGTTGTTGTGCGTACCACCGGGCACCAATAACAGCTGCTTGGGTTCGTTGGCGGCATTGAACAACTGCTGGCTGAATCGCGATGGCATGAGCGGATCGGCCAGGCCATGGACCACCAGCAACGGCATGTTGATGTCGACGATCTTGTTGATGGAATCGAATTTCTGCGACAGCAGCCAGCGCACTGGCAACCATCTCACTGGCAGGTTGCTGTCGGCCACTTGTGCCACGGCATCGCCCAGCGAGGTGAAGGTGGACTCGATCACAAGGCCGCGCACCGGCACCACGCCATGCTCCTTTTTCGCCTGTGCGGCCAAGTCTGCCGCCAGGTCGATTGCCACCGCGCCACCGAGGGAGTGGCCGTAGATCAGGCGCTTGCTGGCGTCCGGTTGCATCTTGGTGAAGCGCTCCCAAGCGGCTCGCGCGTCCTCGTAAACACTGGCTTCCGACGGTAGATCACCCTTGCTCTGGCCAAACCCGCGGTAGTCGATGGCCAGCACCGAATAGCCCATGGCGCGCAATTGCTCGATGCGGAACGCCTGGCCCGTCAGGTTCCAGCGCACGCCGTGCAGATAGAGGATCGACGGCGCATCGCGACGCGCGGCCGGCCACCACCAGGCATGCAGGCTTTGCCCGGCCTTGAAGCTGGCGGGCTTGATGTCGAATTCCTGAACGTCCTGCGGCAGACCACGATACCAACCAGCGTTGCCCGGCTCGATACGAAACAGCAGCTCGCGCTCTGTGTACTTGAGTACGCCGCAACTCACCGGCAAGCCGACGATCAACACGGCCATGCACAGCAGCGGCAGCCAGCGTCGGCCTAAGCGGCTCATCACATTCGAAAACATGCAGGGGTCCGGAGGATGAAAAGGAAAGTTCGGGTTTTAACAGAAGCGTGAGGAAAGGTGGGGGAAAATTCGACAGTCGTATGAATGGCTCAGGTTCGGCGGTGACTGTTCGGGCCTCATCGCGAGCAGGCTCACTCCCACATTGGAATGCGTTCCCCTGTGGGAGCGAGCCTGCTCGCGATGAGGCCATTCCTACCCATACATCTTCAAAGCCGTGCGCAAAGCCACTCGTCTTTGCTTCGGCGCCCACCCAACAAAAAGATTGAATAATCACACAAAATGTTATTTAAATAACAAAACAAGAACGCCTCAAGGTGAGATAGCAATGAGCAAGATCGCAGTCATCGGCAGTAACATGGTGGATTTGATCACCTACATCGATCGCATGCCGGCCCAGGGCGAGACGCTTGAAGCGCCGGGGTTTGCCCTCGGTTGTGGCGGCAAGGGCGCCAATCAGGCGGTTGCTGCCGCCAAACTTGGGGCGGATGTGTTGATGCTCACCAAGGTCGGCGATGACCTGTTTGCCGACAACACCCTGGCCAACTTCCAGCGCTTTGGCATCGACACCCGTTACGTGCAGCGTGTCCCCGGCGTGTCCAGCGGTGTGGCGCCGATCTTCGTTCAGGCCGATTCGCACAACAGCATCCTCATCGTCAAAGGCGCCAACGCACATCTCCTACCGGCGGATATCGACGCGGCCGCGCAGGCGTTGCGCGAGTGCTCGTTGATCGTTCTGCAGCTCGAAATCAACGTCGACACCGTTTACTACGCCATCGAGTTCGGCCGCGCACACAACATTCCAGTGCTGCTCAACCCGGCGCCGGCCTTGTCGGGTCTGAGCCGTGAACACCTGGCGCAACTGGATTTCCTGGTGCCCAACGAGTCCGAGCTGGCGTTGATTACGGGCCAGACCGTGGACTCGCCGGAGTCGGCCCACAAGGCCGCACAGACATTGGTCGCCAGCGGCATCCGCCACGTCATTGTGACCCTCGGCCAGCAAGGCGCGCTGTATGTCGGCGAGGAGGGCGAGTTTCAGATTCCCGGCTTGAGCGTTGCCGCGCGCGACACCACCGGGGCAGGGGATGCCTTCATCGGTTGCTTCATTCATCACTGGAGTCGTGACCGCGATATCCGCGCCGCGATGACCCAAGCCGTGGCGTATTCCGCCTGCTCGGTCACGGGCCTTGGCACCCAGACGTCCTACCCGGACGCCACTGCATTCGCTGAATTCCAGCGCCAACTCGACGCCTGACGTCGAGCTGATTCACCACTCAACACTCACCACGGAGAACAACAATGACAAAGCCTCCGCTCCAACAGACGCCCGATGGTTTCTACCTGAACCGCACGCCCTGGTTCGCCTTCATATTGCTGTGCAGCATCTTTGCGCTGTGGGCGGCGGCCGCGAGCATGAACGACGTGCTCATCGCGCATTTCAAGAAGGCCTTTCTGCTCAGCGATTTCCAGACCGCGTTCGTGCAGTCGGCGTTTTATCTGGGCTATTTCTTCGTGGCGATTCCGGCTGCGCTGGTGGTTCGCCGTTTCAGTTACAAGACCACCATCCTGATCGGCCTGATGCTGTACATGTTCGGTTGCCTGCTGTTCTTCCCGGCAGCGTCGACCGCCAAGTACGGCATGTTCCTGCTAGCGCTGTTCGTGATCGCGGCAGGTCTGTCGTTTCTCGAAACCGCGTGCAACACCTATTCGACGCTGATGGGCCCGCGTGAAACCGGCACCCGTCGCCTGAATATTTCCCAGACGTTCCACCCGTTCGGTGCGATGGCCGGGGTCTATGTCGGCAGCTTCGTGATGTTCAAGGACACCGACGCGACCCATGAGCAACTCACGCAAATGAGCGCCTCGGACGCGGCTGTCCAGCAGTTGCAAATGATCCAGTCCACGTTGCTGCCGTACAAATGGATGATCGCGGTGCTGGTGCTGATGTTCATCCTGATCGCGATCACCCGGTTTCCCGCGTGCAAAGGCAATCAACCGAGCAGCAAGAAAACCGCCAGCCTCGGCCAGAGCCTGTCGCGGCTGTGGCGCAACAAGCGCTTCACCTTTGGTGTGTTGGCGCAGTTTCTGTACGTGGGCGCCCAGGTCGGTGTCTGGAGTTTCACCATCCGTTTGGCGATGCAGTTGGGCGGCATGAACGAGCGCAGCGCGTCGTGGTTTCTGTTGACGACGTTTGCCGCGTACTTTGTCGGCAAGCTGATCGCCAACGTGCTGATGCGCAAACTGCACCCGGCCAAGGTATTGGCGGTGTACGGCGTGCTGTGCATCGCGCTGCTGGCCTACACCATTCTGGTGCCGAACATCACCGCGGTATATGCAGCCGTCGGCGTGAGCGTGTTCCTCGGTCCGTGCTGGCCAACCATCTACGGCCTGACGATTGACGGCTTGGGTGAAGACACCGGTGTCGGCGGTTCGCTGCTGGTGATGAGCATCGTTGGTGGCGGGGTTATTCCGATCTTCCAGGGGCTGCTGTCTGACTACAGCGGCGGCAACATGCAATTGGCCTATAGCGTGCCGCTGCTGTGCTTCATCGTGATCGTGATGTACGCGGTGCGTTGTCTGCGTCATTCCGACAGCGAACGGGCACCGGTGGGTGCGGTGGTCGCGTCATGAATACGCGGATCAATCTTCATCCGTCGCAGTTCGGCGAGGCGCGCAAAACCTTGCTGGAATCCGAGGCGTTCACGGTCAGCGCCTGGGTCTATCCCAGTGGTGTGCTGGCCGTGGAATTGGCCAACGGTCGCGGCAGCCTCGTGGTACTCCCGTATCTAGGCCAGATGATTTGGTCCGCTGTGTTCGATGGTTGCGACCTGACCATGCGCAACTTGTTCAGCCAACCCAAACCCAGCCCGACGGTGATCGGCACCTACGGCTGTTTCATGTTTCACAGTGGCCTGCTGCGCAACGGTTGCCCGAGTCCCGAGGATGATCATCCGTTACACGGCGAGATGCCTTGCGCGGCGATGGATCGCGCCTGGCTGGAGGTCGGTGAGGACAGCGTCGGTCAATACCTGCGATTGGGTGGCGAGTACGAATACGTGCAGGGTTTTGGCGACCGCTATCGGGCCAGCCCGAGCGTGACTTTGCGTGCTGATTCAGGGCTGTTCGACATCGCCATGCAGGTGACCAATCTTGCGGGTAAACCGATGGACCTGATGTACATGGCGCACATGAATTACGCCTATGTCGAAGGCGCTCGTTTCATCGAGCCTTTGGGTTTCGAACGTGTGCGCTTGCGCGCGAGCGTGCCGGCCCACGTGAAACCGACGCCGGTCTGGACTGAATACATGCAGGTGCTGGCGAAAGACCCGGAGCAGTTCACATGCCTGGATCAGCCGCGGCTCTACGATCCCGAGATCGTGTTTTTCTTCGATGGCGTGCGGGCGGATGACAGCGGCCACGCACATTTTCTGCTGAGCCATCCGGACGGTGCGGCGTTCTACACCCGCTACCGTCCCGACCAGTTCGAGCATGCCGCGCGCTGGATTTTGCACAACGCCGATCAACACGTGGCGGCGTTCGTGCTGCCGGCCACGTGCGAGCCGGAAGGCTATCGCGCCGAGTCCGCCAAGGGCCACGTGCGTTCACTGGCAGCGGGGGTGACGGCTGATTTCAGCGTCACCACCGGTTACCTCAGTGCAGCGGAACAACAGGCCCTGATCAGATGATCAACTGCGCGCCGCTGGCGGCAATGGCGTCGCGGTAGGCCTTGGGGATTTTCTTGTCGCTGACCACGAACTGAAAATCCTCAAGGTTGGCGAAGTGCGCGGTGCGCACTGTGTCGAACTTGCTGTGGTCGGCCAGCAGCAGCCGTTGTTGCGCCTGACGCAGGACCTTCTGCTTGACCTCCACTTCATTGAAGTTGAAGCAGGTCACGCCGAAGTCCTGGCTGATGCCGGCAGCGGAAACGAAAGCCCAGGTCAGGCGCACGCTATCGAGAATGCCGGTTTCGCTCTGATTCTCGAACACCTGGTTCTTGCGGTGGAACGTGCCGCCGCACATCACGATGTGGCAGTTGGGCTTTTGCGAGAGTTTGAGCAGCACGTTCAGAGAGTTGCACACCGCCGTGAATTCGAGCTCGTCGGGGATGAAATCGACCACGAAAGGCGTGGTGGTGCCGCAGTCGAAGAACACCGTGTCGCCCGGTTGAATAAACCCGGCGGCGAGTTTGCCGATGCGGCGTTTTTCTTCGACGTGCCGGGTGTCCTGTTCGGCCACGCGGTAATCGCCGGGCTCGCTGCCGTCGTGAATTTTCGTGATGTAGCCACCGAGCAGCCGCAGGTGGTCGGTGTACTTGCTCAGGTCGCGGCGCAGGGTCATCTCGGACACGTCCAGCAACGCCGCCATCTCGCGCAGATGAATGGCGCTCTGGTCTTGCAGGGCTTGTTGAATCAGCTTGAGACGCTCGGCTTTTTTACTGTCCACAGGCATTCCGGGGGTTGATTGTTGGTGTTATTTAAGTAACATTATTTGTTAGATTTGTAACGTTTTTGCGCGAATCACCCTCGATTGTGGCGCAGGGGCATTTGAATATACAAACAGGAGTTTTTGCGATGGCACACCTCGAACCCCAAGCGTTGGCGCAGTACATCGATCATACCTTGCTGGCACCCGATGCTTCCGGCGAGCAAATCGCAACGTTGTGCCGCGAAGCCATAGAACACGGCTTCTATTCGGTGTGCGTGAACTCGGGGCAGGTCCCTCATGCGGCTCAGTGCCTTGCCGGGCAACGCGTCAATATCTGCGCTGTGGTCGGCTTCCCGCTGGGTGCCGGTCTGAGCGAGACCAAAGCCTTCGAAGCCGAGCGGGCGATTGCCGCCGGTGCCGGGGAAGTCGACATGGTGTTGAACATCGGCGGGTTGAAAGACGGCTTGTTCGATCAGGTGCGGGACGACATCGCCCAGGTCAAACAGGCCTGCGGCAGTGTGCCGCTGAAAGTCATTCTGGAAAACTGCCTGCTCACCGACGCCGAAAAAGTGAAGGCCTGCCAGATTTGTCGTGAGCTGAAAGTCGCTTTCGTCAAGACATCGACCGGCTTCAGTCGCAGTGGCGCCACCGTGGAAGATGTCGCCCTGATGCGCCGCACCGTCGGCGCGGTCATGGGGGTCAAGGCTTCCGGTGGCGTGCGCGATTACCCGACCGCACTGGCGATGATCGAGGCCGGCGCCACCCGACTGGGCACCAGCTCGGGCATCGCGATCATCAGCGGCGCGCTGGCGGCGGGTGAGGGATACTGATCAGTCCACACGCAAGACGATTTTGCCAATGTGATCACCCGCTTCCATCCGTGCATGAGCCAGTGCCGCGTCGGTATAGGAATAGACCTTGTCGATCATCGGCAGGCAACGCCCGGCGGCGAGTACGGGCCAGACGTACTCGCGCAACTGTTCGGCGATCGAGGCTTTTTCTTCGCGGGTGCGCGAGCGCATCAGTGAGCCAGTGATCGTCGCGCGTTTGCCCATGATCGCCAGCAGGTCGAGATCTTTGGCGTGGGCGCCACCGAGAAAGCCCAGCATCACCAGCCGACCGTCCATGCCCAACGCCGCGATATTCGGATTCAGGTACGAGCCACCCATGATGTCGAGGATGACATTGACGCCTTTGCCGGCAGTTTTTTCCTGGATGACCTGGACAAAGTCCTGATCGCGATAGTTGATCGCCTCGGCCCCCAACGTGCGGATCGCCGCACACTTCTCCTCACTGCCCGCCGTGGCGAATGCCTTGACGCCAAACTCGCGACACAACATCAGCGCGGTGGTGCCGATGCCACTGGTGCCGCCGTGAATCAGTGCGCGCTGGCCTTTGCTGGCGCCGCCCATGTCGAACAGATTGGCCCACACCGTGAAAAAGGTTTCCGGGACCGCCGCCGCGTGCACCCAATCCATCCCGGCAGGAATCGGCAGCGTCTGGCCGGCCGGTGCCACGCAATACTGCGCGTAGCCGCCGCCGTTGGTCAGCGCACACACCTTATCGCCAACGATAAATTCGCTGACGCCTGCGCCGATGGCCACCACTTCACCGGCCACTTCCAGACCGGGAATCGGGCTCATGCCGGGTTTCATCGGGTACTTGCCGGCGCGTTGAATCACGTCGGGGCGGTTGACCCCGGCGGCGTGTACGCGAATCAGCACTTCGCCTGCACCGGCGGTCGGGATCGGTTCCTGGCGTGGCTTTAAAACCTCGGGGCCGCCGGGTTCGGTGATTTCAATCAGGGTCATGGTTTGGGGCAGAGTCATGTTGGTTTCCTGTTGAGAAAGTCATCTGTAAATGGGATCGCATGAGTGAACGAATGATTCAGTCCAATGCACCGCTCCCACAGTGGATCTGTTCAACAAACGCATCCCCAGTTCCAGTAACAGTGCGACCACTAGGGCGCCGGCTGCAATGACAAACAACAACGCGTGATCGCCGCCGCTGGCGTTGAACAACGCCGAATACCCAAACCCGGCGATGGCCTGAAACGTGGCGAACGAAACAGTCGCGCGGCTCCAGGCAATTTGCTGCTGATGATGCTGTGGGATCAGTTCGTGAACCCGTGCCAGTGCCAGTGGGACGATGCCCGGCGGGAATGAGCCGAGGATCACCGCCAGCAAGGCCAGTACTGCAAAAGAACTCGATATCGACAGCAGGCCGACGGCAATCGCTTGCACCACCAGCACCAGCCGAATGCTTTGTTTCGCGCCCAGTTGATCGGCCAGAAAGCCATAACTCACCGGCCCGATGATCGAGCCAACGCCATACATCACCCAGATCAATGCACCGATGTGCGAGCCGGCACCCAGCCCGCGGGCCACGTAATCCACCAGGAACACCATCGCTGGCACGAGTCCGGCGGCCATGAACGCGTATTGGGCAAACAACAGGTAGACACGCAGGTCGGTCGTTGTCGACGAAGTATTGTCCGGTACCGTGGCGGTCGCGTGGTGCGAGTCTGACGGCCAGCCGAACCAGCTCGCAGCGGTCAGCATCAGGGAAAGAACACCGAGGCCAAACCAGGTTTGCTGCAAGCCAAGACTCAGCAACGGCGGAACAATCGTTCCCGACCCGGCAATGCCCAGACCGATGCCCAGAAAAATCGCACCGCTGGCCAGACCTCTGCGGGATGCTGGCACATGGGGCAGCACCGTTGCAGCCACCAGCACCATGATTGCGCCACCGGCAATGCCCGACAGCAGGCGCCAACCAAAGAACCAGCTCACCGACAATGGAAAACCACAGGCGAAAAACGACAAGGTCACGGCGAACATCATCAAGCGCAGGGCCGTTGTGTTGGACGTGCGCTGGGCCAGAGGTCGGCCGATCAGTGCGCCGATCAGATAGCCGACCAGGTTGGCGGCACCGAGGTAGACCACGTCGCTGGCCGAAAACCAGTGCGCCTGGATCAATGATGGAATCAACGGCGTGTAAGCAAAGCGCGCCAGACCAATGCTGACCAGGCTGGCGCAGAGGCCGGCGAAAATCGGCAGCCAGATCGCGTTGCGCGGGGTGGGCGTGGTGCTGTGCATGATAACGGTCCTGTAAGTTTTGCTGGCCTCCAGCCTATCGTGGTTCATGAATGCAATAATGCAGCGATTTTGAGCTAGAGTGATGCATCTATGCATCAGCTGGAGAGCCTTATGAATTGGGATGACGCGCGGGTGTTTCTGGCGGTGTGCCGAGAGTCGACGCTAAGGGGCGCGGCGCGGGTACTGGGTGTCGATCAGGCCACGGTGGGCCGGCGGATCACGGCCCTGGAAAAGTCCTTGAGTGCCACGCTATTCCTGCGCACCTCCGAGGGTTATGCGTTGACGGCTGTCGGCGAAGCCGCGTTGCGGGCGGTGGAAAAAATGGAGCATTCAGCGCTCGAACTGGAGCGCCGGATTCAAGGCCTCGACGATCGACTGACCGGGCTCGTAAGGGTCAGCACCACGGACTCCCTGGCCATCGACTTCCTGATCCCGGCGATTGCTCGCCTGCATCAACAGCACCCCGACGTGCGCGTGCAACTGGACGCCTCGACGCAGATTCTCAGCCTGTCCAAACGCGAAGCCGATATCGCCGTGCGCAATACCCGGCCGGACAACCCGGACCTGATCGCCCGGCGCATCGCCCGCTGGCCGGTGGGTCTTTTCGCGTCTCAAGCGTATGTTGAAGCCCATGGCGTGCCGGAGCCGGGCTCGGCGTTCGAGGGGCATGATCTGGTGGTGTATCAGCCGTATCTGCAAGGCAACAAAGACATGACGCTGGTCTCGGAACCGCTGGGTCGCGGGCGCATCGTCTCGAGCCTGAGTTCCAGCCTGCTGGTGCGCCGATCCATTGCCGCGGGGATCGGGCTCGGGGAAATTCCGGTGTACATGGGGGAGAGGGACGGGCTGGTCAGGTTGTGGCCGGAGCGCACGCGACCGATGCCGTATGACGTGTGGCTGGTGACCCACGCAGACCTGCGGCATACCGCCAGAGTCCGTGTAGTGATTGATGAGATTGTTGCGGTGTTTTCTGGCACTCGGGACTAAAGCTAAAGATCGCAGCCTCGTTTCACTCGACAGCTCCTACAGGGATTTGCGTACCCCTGTAGGAGCTGTCGAGTGAAACGAGGCTGCGATCTCTTGATCTTTATGGCATTTCCGGCAGTTCTTGAGGCCGCAGGTCAAACACCAGCACTTCAGCATCGACGCCGTTGCTCAACGTCAGCACCTGTTCATCGCGAACCCGTACGCCATCACCTTCCTGCAATGGCACGCCGTTGAGCTCGACGCTGCCACGGGCCACATGTACATAGGCATAGCGGTTTGCGGCCAATTCCAGAGCGGCGCTTTCCTTACCGTCGATGAGTGCGGCATACACCCGTGCATCCTGACGCACCTTCAGCGAACCCTTCGCCCCGTCGGGGGAGATGATCAGTTGCAGACGGCCGCGTTTCTTCTGCGTGCTGAAGTGCTCTTGCTGATAACGCGGTTTGGCGCCGCTGACCTCCGGCACGATCCAGATTTGCAGGAAGTGCACGGGCCGTGTCGCCGAGTGGTTGTACTCACTGTGCGCCACGCCGCTGCCCGCGCTCATCAACTGCACGTCGCCAGGGCGGATGACAGAGCCTGTGCCCAAAGTGTCTTTGTGTTCCAGCGCACCTTCAAGCACGTAGGAGAAAATCTCCATGTCACGGTGAGGGTGCTGGCCAAAGCCTTTGCCGGCTGCCACGCGGTCATCATTGATCACCAGCAGGTCGGAAAAACCCTGCTCTTTGGGGTTGCGATAGTTGGCGAAGGAAAAGGTATGGAACGACTTCAACCAACCGTGATTGGCCGCGCCGCGATCCGAAGCTTTGCGAAGGGTCAGCATGATGAAATCTCCTGTGGGGACGTTGATTCGTCCGAGTGAGGAGAAGGTTAATGGTTAATGGCTGGTGCAATAAGTAGATGAAAATTGAAATACTGTCCTGTTCAGGTTGACAGTTGTGCGCACCCGTTCTCGTATTTTTCTCCGACGCTCACGCGACACTTGGCCATAATGCTTAGCGTTGCCTTACGTTCCTATTTCTTTGCGATCAGTGATTTAAAACCCATGAAAACTGTGGCTATGGTGTTGTTTCCGGACTTTCTGCTGCTCGATATGGCCGGGCCCATGGAAGTGTTTTCCATCGCCAATCGCTACCTGGCAGCGGATGAACATTATGTGTTGTCGACCATTGGCACCGAGTATGGCGCGCTACGTGCGTCCAACGGCGTCAGCGTCCAGGCCGATTTGCACATCGATCAGGCGACGCAACCATTTGACCTGTTGCTGGTGCCGGGTGGGCCGGGGGCCTACAACGAAAAACATCCACCACTGCTGGGCTGGCTCAAAGGTGCGGTCAACCGGGCCGAGCGTTATGGCTCGATCTGCACCGGTGCGTTTGTGCTGGGGCATGCCGGTTTACTGGATGGCTACCGCGTCACCACCCACTGGCACTACACCGAGCGGCTGATCAAGGGCTTTCCCAAGGCCACCGTCGAGACCGATCAGATTTACGTGCTGGATCGCAATCTCATTACATCCGGCGGTGTCACCGCGGGGATCGACCTGGCGTTGTCGGTGGTGGCCGAAGACCATGGCAAGAAAGTCGCCCAGGACGTGGCCAAAGTGCTGCTGGTGGTGATGAAGCGCCAGGGAGGCCAGGCGCAGTTCAGTCCGTTGATGGCCGCCGTCGCGCCCCAGGAAACGCCGATGACCCGAGTGCAAAACTATGTGCTTGAGCATCTTGATGAAGCCTTCGGCATCGAACGCATGGCCAGCCTCGCGAACATGAGTACGCGGCACTTCGCCCGGATGTTTGCCCGGGAAGTGAACATGACACCCATGGAGTTTCTGCAAAGCGCGCGCATTGATTGCGCCAGGAATTTACTGGAAACCAGCGATTTTCCGCTCAAGACCGTGGCCTTCAAAAGTGGGTTCGGCAGCGTGCGGCACATGCGCTTTCTGTTCAGCGAAAAGCTCGGTTTGACCCCGACCCAATACCGCGAACAGTTCAGCTAGAGCGTTCTTGTCCGTTACGCGCACCGTGATGGCCGGAACGCTCCCACTGAGGCAGTTGTACCGTCACTGATGCCTGCCAAGATACCCATGAACTCTTTGTAATGGAGGTGCGGGAACCTGGATGGACTCGCGCAATGGACTTGCAGCACCTTGAGCCGCCCCAGGTTTCAGCACGCGAATGTGCATGAACAGTCTCAGAGATTTAAACAGCGATGCGGTGCTGCGATTCGGCCCCTACGCATTCCACCTGCAACAACGGCTGATCCTTGAAGGTGATCGGCCGTTGCGCATGGGCGGTCGAGCTCTGGATATTCTGCAGGTGCTGGTCGAGCGCGCCGGCACGGTGGTCAGCAAGGACGAATTGATTGCCCGGGTCTGGCCGACTTCCGTGGTCGAGGAAATCAACCTGCGCGTGCACATTGCGGCCCTGCGCCGGGCCCTTGGCGACGGGCAGGACGGTCAGCGCTATATCGTCAATGTTCCCCTGCGCGGTTACAGCTTTATCGCCCCGGTGCAGCACGAACCGGAAGGCGTCCCGGTCTCTATCGAGACGGTTCAGAAAACCCAGCACAATTTGCCTGCGCGACTCACCCCGGTCACGGGGCGGGACTCGATCGTCGGCAGCCTCGTGCGCCAGTTGCCGGTTCGGCGATTCATGACCCTGGTGGGTCCCGCCGGCGTAGGAAAGACCACGGTGGCGTGGCGCGTGGCCGAACTGCTGTTGCAGCACTATGAGGATGGCGTTTGGCTGGTTGATTTTTCGTCGATCAATGACCCCGCGCAGGTGGTCGATCATCTGATTCATACCCTTGAACGGGATGTCGGGACGTCCCTCGACAGGTTGGCGCAACAGCACACGCTGTTGGTACTCGACAGCTACGAACACCTGCAGGAACACGGTCGAGCATGGGTCGAGCAATTGTTGAGGTCGGCGCCGCGGCTGTCGATCCTCGTGACCAGTCGCCAAGCGCTGCAAGCGGCGGGGGAGACGGTCCAGCGTTTACCGCCCCTGGCGGTGCCGCCTGCCTCGGCGTTGCACAGCGTGGCCGAAGCCATGGGCTACTCGGCCGTGCAGTTGTTCGTCAGCCGCGCCCGAGCCCGTCAGCAAGGGTTTGCCCTGCGTGAACAAGACCTCAAAGCCGTGCGCGAAATCTGTCGGCGCCTCGATGGTTTGCCGCTGGCGATTGAACTGGCGGCGGCACAAATTGATGCGCTGGCGCTGGTGGGCTTGCAGGCTCAGCTGGACAACTGTTTTCAGCTGCTGACCCAAGGCCGGCGCACCGCCGTGCCACGCCATCAGACGCTCAAAGCCGCGCTGGACTGGAGTTATGAACGGCTGAGCCCGATGGAGAAAACCGTGTTGCAGCGTCTGGCGGTGTTCAAAATATCCTTCACCCTCGACGCTGCGATTGGCGTGATCAGTTGCAAGGCGCTCGAGCCCGCTCAACTGCCGGCGCTGGTGGCGCGGTTAGTCGCCAAATCGTTGCTCTCGATGGATCAGGTCAACGGCTCAAGCCGTTATCGCTTTCTCAACACCACGCGCACGTATGCTTTGGAAAAGCTCGAACACAGCGGCCACTTGCCTGTATTCAAGAGGCGCTACTCGCATTACATCAGTCGTGCGCGTTGGGTCTCAGGCGTGCAGTTGCCCGTGGAGCTCGTCGAGTAGCCGACGGACTGTACTCAAGTCCGGGGTGGCGAAGCCTTCAGTGAAGCGGCTGTAAATCGGTGCCAGCAACTCATAGGCTTGTTGGTGGCGGCCCTGGCGTTGCCAAAGCTGTGCCAGCGACGTGGCGCTGCGCAATTCCCAGGCCAGGGCGCCCTGATGTTTTGCCACGTTTAACGCCCTCATCAGCACCGCTTCGGCCGCGTCGGTTTTCAGCGGGCAATCGTCTGCCAGCAGCGCATCGGCACCGGCTCGCAGGATTTCTGCCGTGCTCCAGCCGGCGGAGCCGGTGTCGGCCCGTTGCAGCAAGGCGTCATCGACGAATGCGGTGTCCAGCGTGACCATGATTTCCTTGATCAACCCTGCACCCGGTTGCGGTACTGGCGGGGTTTGGGCTCGGTCGATCACCTGTGCATAGTGTTGAGCCCATGTGTAGAACAGCAGCACTGAGTGTTTCTGCGCTTGTTCCAGCAGCAGACGCAACAGTTCGCGGGCGGTCCGGGTGTCGCCGTTGTAGTGGGCGATCGGGCAACCGGCCAGCGCCAGGGTGTAGCAGATGGAGGTGCCGTGGTTGATCTGGATCGCGATGTCCAACGCCTGCCGTGCGGTGCGCCAGGCTTTTTCGGGTTGACCCTGTATCCAGAGAATGCGCGCCAGAATCGTCAGGGCCGCCACGCTCTGGTCGTACTGCACGCCAAAGCCGTGGGTGAAGCGGTTGAGGTGGCCACTTTGGGCCATGCGCTGGATGACCTGTTCGGCGTTTAACAGGGCCAGTTTCTGATTCCCGGCAAAGTGCAGGGCCAGAACGCGTAAACGATGGGTGCTCAGCGACAGCACGGCATCGCCATCCAGCCCCAGCCGGTCGAATAGCTGGCTCTGCTCAAGGGCCATTTGGTAGTTGCCGCAACTGAGGTTGACCGCCATGTGCCCGGACACCGCGCGCAGCTGACCGGCCATGTCGTTGCAGTGTTTGGCCAGGAGTCTGGCGCTGACGAACGCTTCGATGGTTTCGGCGGTGCCGCCCTGGGTGTGGTAGCAGGAACTGCCGAGGGCCAGCTTGAGGGTCATTTTCAGATGAGGGCAGGGCTCCGGCGACGCATCGAGCAGCGCCAGAGCCTTGCGCACGTACACGCCGTGTTCCTTGAGCAGCGACAGTTCCTGCCAGAGCGGCGTGGATGTCGCGGCGAGCCGGATCGCTACCGCGTGTGGGCCTTGAGCGTTCAAGCCCCAGTCGAGGGCCGAGCGAATGTCCTCAAGGCTGCGGGCGTAACGCTCGATCCACCGCCCGGTCGGAATCAGTTCCCAATCGGTCTGGGCCTGATGCATCAAGGCCAGGCAGCGTTCGGCATGGCGCACTCGCGTGCCCGGCAGATCATTGGCCTGGTCGAGTTTTTCCAGGGCATAGCTGCGGGTGATGTCGAGCAAACGGTAGAACACTTCCTCATCGCCCACCTCTACGTTCAGCAGCGACTTGGCCACCAGTTGCGTGATCGAACCAAACACTTCGCAGGGCGAGATGTGCTCGCCGACGATCACCGCCGCCGCCGATTCCAGGGTGAAACCGCCCCTGAACACACTCAGTCGGCGCAGGCAGGTTTGTTCGCAAGGACTCAGCAGTTCGAAGCTCCAGTCCAGTGTGGCGCGCAGGGTCTGATGCCGACCCAGGGCCGACTGACAGCCCTGGGTGAGGAGGCGGAAGCTGCCTTGCAACTGTGCCAGCAACCCGCTCAGCCCCAGGCTGCCGACTTGCGCCGCCGCCAGTTCGATGGCCAGCGGAATACCGTCCAGGCGCCGGCAGATTTCAATCGCCAGCGGTAATTCGTCGTCGGTCAGTTCGAAGCTGTCGTGGCTGGCCATCGCCCGCTCGACAAACAATTGCAGCGCGGAAAAAGTCAGCGCTTGAACGCGATCCAGTACCGCGATGGGCGGGGGGCAGTCCAGCGATTCCAGGCGTTGGACGAACTCGCCCTCGGCCCGCAGGCTCTCGCGACTGGTGGTCAAAATGTGCACCTGCGGCGCGCCGCGCAGGATGCTCTCGCAGAGCACGGCAACGCTGTCGATCAGGTGCTCGCAGTTGTCGATCACCAGCAACATCTGCCGCTCGCGCAAAACCGCCGCGAGGCTGCTCATCGGTTCGGCGTCGTGCAAGGACACGTCGAGCAACGTCGCCAGGTGCGTGGCGATCATCAAAGGATCATTGATCGGCGCCAGGTCCAGGAGACGAATGCCGTCTCGGTAGCGGCCAATCATTTGTTCGGCGACGCGCAGGGCCACGGTGGTCTTGCCGATACCGCCGGGGCCGATGAGGGTGATGAAACGATAGCGCGCCAATTGCGTCACCAGACTGTCGACCAGTGTCTGGCGACCAATCATGCGTGTGCGACGAATGGGCAGGTTGTGGCCGCTCGGCTCCGGCCCTTCGGCCTCGGGATGTTGCTCGACCTGTTCCAGAGAATACGGCGCGACAAAACTGTACCCGCGCTGCGCCACGGTGATGATGTAGCGCTGGCCAGCCTGACCATCGCCGAGGGCTTTACGTAGCGCGGCCATGTGCACGCGCAAATTGATGTCTTCCACCACGCTGTTGGGCCAGACCTCGGCGATCAAGTACTGCTTGCTGACCAGGCTGCCGGCCTGAGCCAGCAGAATCAACAGAATGTCCATAGCGCGACGGCCCAGGCGCAGAGGCTGGTCGGCTTCCATCACCAGGCGTTGGCCGGGGTAGACCCGGTAGGGGCCGAAATGGATGGCGTGTTCGGGGGAAAGGGTCAACGGGACACTCCTGCTTGCATCCGTCTAATACGCAGTTTTCGAGCATATTCCTCAGGTTTTTCCGTCAAAGCAACGAGGGCTCGGGTGACTGTCGGGTGTTCGCTACGACTGCCGGTTTCCCTTGCCCGTTCGCCAGCTCCGTATCTGTTAGGCCCGACGGTGGCCCAGACAGCGTTGGGGCTTTTGGTGCACCCCTGAAAATTAACAACGTTTAACTCGTCCTGCACCTGCTCTCCGTCCAAAACTCTCATTCTTCACGCTTCACCAAAGGTACCGGTCTTAGCGCTACAAAAAGGATGAACACGTCTGGAGGACGCAGGAATGAGCAACGTCGTGGTGGTCTATCACAGTGGCTACGGGCACACGCGGGTCATGGCCGAAGCCGTGGAACGGCACCTGGGCAGTACCTGCCGGCTGATTCCTGTCGAGGACGTGGACCACTATTGGGACCTCTTGCACAGTGCCGATGCAATCATCTTTGGCGCCCCGACCTACATGGGCAGCGCTTCGGCACCCTTCAAGGGATTCATGGAAGCCACGGCGGCGTTCTATCTGGCGCAGCCCTGGCGCGACAAGCTCGCGGCAGGCTTCACCAATTCCGGCTGCCTGTGCGGCGACAAACTGAACACCTTGCTGCAAATGGCCGTGTTCGCCGCGCAGCATTCAATGATCTGGGTCGGCCTCGACCTGTTGCCGGCGCGTTCGAGCACGGGTGTGTTCGATGGGCAACTGAATCGCCTGGGCAGTTCGCTCGGCGCCATGGCCCAGTCAAATGTCGAACAGTCCCCCGAGCTGGCGCCACCCCCGGAAGATCGTTGCACCGCCGCGCACCTGGGCGAGCGAGTGGCGCGGCTGGCCGAACGAATGAGCCACTCACCGATTTGATACACCCCAACACTCGCTAAGGAGATATCACATGAGTACGTTCACGACCCGAGACGGCACCGAGATTTACTACAAGGATTGGGGCAACGGCCAGCCCATTGTTTTCAGCCACGGTTGGCCGCTGAATGCCGACAGTTGGGAATCGCAAATGATCTTCCTCGCCTCCGAAGGCTACCGGGTCATCGCCCACGACCGTCGTGGTCATGGCCGCTCCAGCCAGCCGTGGACTGGCAATGACATGGACACCTACGCGGATGATCTGGCCCAGTTGATCGAGTTACTGGACCTCAAGGATGCCGTGCTCTTTGGCTTCTCCACCGGCGGAGGCGAAGTGGCGCGCTACATCGGCCGCCATGGCACGGCTCGCGTAGCCAAGGCCGGGCTGATCTCCTCGGTGCCGCCGCTGATGCTCAAGACTGAAGCCAACCCCGGGGGGCTGCCGATCGAAGTCTTTGACGGCATTCGCGAGGCATCCCTGGCCGACCGTTCGCAGCTTTACATCGACCTCGCAAGCGGTCCGTTCTTCGGCTTCAACAAACCGGAGGCCAAGTCATCTCAGGGCATGATCGACTGGTTCTGGATGCAAGGCATGACCTCCGGCCACAAGAACGCTTATGACTGCATCAAGGCGTTCTCCGAAACCGACTTCACCGAAGACCTGAAGAAGTTCGACATACCGACGCTGGTGGTGCATGGCGATGCTGACCAGGTGGTGCCGATCGAAGCGGCGGGCATTGCGTCTGCAAAACTGGTGAAAGGGTCGACGTTGAAGATCTACCCCGGCGCTCCCCATGGCTTGACGGATACCCACAAGGATCAGCTCAACGCTGATCTGTTAGCGTTTTTGAAGGACTAAGCGTTAATCCCTGGCCCCCGATCCTATGCCATGGAAGCTCTGTAGCAGCTGTCGAGCCTGGGCGAGGCTGCGTTCGGCTGCGAAGCCGTCGAAAAATCCGAGAACGCAGCCTCGCCCAGGCTCGACAGCTGCTACAAGAAATGTGTTGGCGGGTCTACGGCGCGTTAAGTTGAGACGTGGAGGCAGCACGGTGATTCGCGGGAGGAAGGTGTAAGGCGCGCGCAATCTTGCAACGCCACGCAAACGGAGTGATGCCTTCATTGCGAGTGAAGATGTGGCAGAAATGCGCCTGATCGCAGAAGCCGCATTCGAGGCTGATTTGCGTCAGCGTCAGGTCGGTGTCCTGGATCAATAGTTTGGCGCGGGCGATGCGCTGGTTGCGAATCCAGTCTTGAGGCGAGAGCCCGGTGCTGCACTTGAATGCGCGTGAGAAATGACTGCGTGAGAGGGCGCAGGCCCGTGCCAGTTCAGTGACTTCTACGGTTTCACCGAGGCGCTCGAGGATCAGTTGTTTGGCCAGGCTTTCGCGCCAAGGGGTCAGGCCGCCGGTGTTTTTCTTTCGCGATTCAGTGACGGCTGCGCAGGCAGTGTTTTGCTGAGAATGGGCCATGACAAATGTCCGTGTCGGTGAGCTTCATTTTTGGCAGCAGGGCTCTGGCAGGCGAGTTAAACGTTGTTAATTCCGTTGGTGTGCGGTGGTAACCAACAGCGCTAACTCAGCACATTGCTGCAATTTCTGCGGGTGCGAGCCGTGCAAAATCGACGTCATCTGGCGGCGTTGTGCGTGGCCGCTCTTCTGACTCGACCAAGGTGGTGGCATGAAACATTCTCTGGTTTGCGCACTGGGGCTCGCCGTAGCGCTGGCGTCCGGCATTTCCTCGGCTCAGGCACCGGTGCAAGTTGGCACACAAGTGCCGGGTTACTACCGGTTGGCAGTGGGCGATTACGAGGTCACGGCGTTGTTCGACGGCTACAACGATCTGTCGCCCAAACTGCTCAAGGGCCTGACCCAAAGTCAGATCCGCGCGCTGCTGGCTCGCCGTTCGATTGAAACGCCGGGCGTCCAAACCGCGTTCAACGCCTTTCTGATCAACACTGGCAAGCAGTTGATCCTCGTCGATACCGGCGCCGGCCAGTGCATTGGTGCTACAGCCGGGATGCTGTCAGACAATATGAAAGCCGCCGGTTATGAGCCTGCGCAGGTCGATACGATTTTGTTGACCCACCTGCATCTGGACCATGTCTGCGGACTGGTCGACGGCCAACAGAAACCGATTTTCGCCAACGCCACGGTCTTTGCTGCGAAGGCAGAAGCCGACTACTGGCTTGATCCCCAAGCCCTCGCCAAGGCGCCCGAGGGTGCCAGGCCGTACTTCAAAATCGCCCAGGACTCGACCGCGGCGTATGTGGCCGAAGGGCGTTTCAAGACCTTCGCCGCCGGTCAGTCGCCAGTACCGGGCGTGGTCGACGCGGCGCTGGAACCCGGCCACACGCCGGGCAGCACCACATACCGCTTCACCTCGCAGGGGCAGAGCATTCTGTTCATGGGCGATCTGGTGCATAACCTCGCGGTGCAGTTTGAACATCCGCAGGTGTCGATCGGCTTCGACGTCAACAGCCAGCAGGCAATCAAGAGCCGCGCCAAAGTGTTCAGTGATGCGGCGGCAAGCAAAACCTGGGTAACGGCGGCGCATTTGCCATTCCCCGGCATCGGCCACATCGCGGCGCAGGGCAAGCATTTCCAGTGGGTGCCGGTGGAGTACGGGCCTTACAAACGTGCGGCCAACGTACCGCTGATCGAGTAAAGACCACCGCTTAGTGCCTGGCTGAACACACAAAGGAACCGTGCCTGTGAACCGTAACGATTTACGCCGCGTCGACATGAACCTGCTGGTGATTTTCGAAGCGTTGATGTTCGAAAAGAACCTCACCCGTGTTGCCGAAAAACTGTTCATGGGGCAGCCGGCGGTGAGTGCGGCGCTGGGGCGGTTACGGGATCTGTTCGACGATCCGCTGCTGTTGCGCAATGGCCGCGGGATGGAGCCTACAGCGCGTGCGCTGGCGATTCTCAAGGAACTGCAACCGGCGATGGATGTGATTTCCGGGGCGGTCAGTCGAGCCAAGGAATTCGATCCGACGACCAGTTGCGATGTGTTCCGCATTGGTTTGTCGGACGACGCGGAGTTCGGTTTGTTTCCGCCGTTGTTGCGGCAACTGCAGGAAGAGGCGCCGGGGATCGTCGTGGTGGTGCGTCGCGCCAACTATCTGCTGATGCCGGCATTGCTGGCCTCGGGAGAAATTTCCGTGGGGGTAAGCTACACCACGGATTTACCTGCGAATGCCAAGTGTAAGAAGTTGCGGGACATTCCCTGCAAAGTGCTGCGTGGGGACAAACGACCGGGGACGCTGACGCTGGACGAATACTGCGAACGACCGCATGCCATGGTGTCGTTCTCCGGCGACCTGAGCGGCAACATCGATCTGGATCTGGCCAAGGTCGGCCGCAGTCGTCGCGTGGTATTGGGCGTGCCGCAGTTCAGCGGGTTGCGCGCGTTGCTTGCCGGCACTGAAATGATCGCCACCGTGCCAGATTATGCGGCGTGCGCGCTGGTTGAAGGGTGTGCGTTGCGGGCTGAAGATCCACCGTTTCCCATCGATGCGGCGCAGCTTTCGATGGCCTGGAGCGGGGTGCATGACAACGATCCGGCAGAGCGGTGGTTGCGGTCGCGGATCAGTGAATTCATGTCAAAGCCTTTGCCTGTTTCTGCTTGAACATGGCGACCTGACAGCCAATTTGCAGTCCACTGTCGATCGGCGCACGGTCGCAAAAGAGCACGTACATCCAATTTTTCCACTCCCCACGCCGGCACTATCGAATGACGTTCCGGCGCATCGCTGCCGGTGGTTTTTCATTAGTGCAGGTAGCCCATGAACGCTTCGCGATGGGATGAACGAGCCCAGGATCTCGGACTGTTTTTTTTGCGGGTCAGCGGTGGATTGTTTCTGCTGTGGGTGCATGGTTTACCGAAACTGCTTAACTACAACGCTCAACTGCAAGTCATCGAAGACCCGTTTCACCTGGGCGCGAACGTCACGCTGATGCTGGCGATTTTTGCCGAGGTGCTGTGTCCGCTGCTGATCATCGCCGGGGTGCTGGTGCGTCTGGCGTGTCTGCCGATTTTGGCGGTGCTGCTGATCGCGCTGTTGATTGTGCATCCGCAATGGAGCCTCGATGAAGGGCAGTTCGGCTGGCTGCTGTTGATCCTGTTCACCAGCCTTCTTATCGCCGGGCCGGGCCGGCTGGCGCTCAATGTCCGTTTCTCTGGAGCTTTGCGTTATGCCTGAATCCAATCGTTTCGAGGAAGTCGTGACACTGGTCATCAAGCACAGGGTCAAGGCGGGGTTTGAAGTGCCCTACGAAGCCTGGTTGCGCAACATTGTCAGCATTGCCGGGCAGCAGGAAGGGCATTTGGGCGTCGATGTGATTCGCGGCAAGAGTGCCGGTCTTGACCTGTACACCTGCGTGCTGCGCTTCTGCTCGACCGAATCGATGCAGCGCTGGCTCGATTCGCCGCAACGGCTGGGACTGGTTAACGAAGCCACGCCGATGCTCGCTGACGGCGACCAGACCGAGGTCAATCCGGTCAACGAATTCTGGTTCGCGCCGCAAGCTGACGCCGCTTCGCCGCCACCGCCGCGCTGGAAGCAGGCCATGGTGACGTTGTTGGTGATTTTGCCGCACACCTTGCTGGTGCCGCTGATCTGGGGGCCGCTGCTGCAGCTCAACGCCTTGCTGTCCAATTACGTGGTCGCGACGTTCCTGATCACGCTAACCATCGTCGTGTCGGTGGTGTATCTGTTCATGCCGATGGCGACGCGCTTGTTCGCGCCCTGGCTGTCCTCTTCCACTCAGACCAAGGAAACGCGATGAACGCCGATCTGATTTTATTCAATGGTCAATTTCATACCGTTGACCGTGAAAACCCACGTGCCAGCGCTGTAGCGATCAGCGAGGGTCGCTTTGTCGCCGTCGGCACCGACGCCGACGCCATGGCCCTGCGCGGTTCAGGCACACAGGTCATCGATCTCAAGGGTCGCTGCGTCATTCCCGGTCTCAACGACTCGCACTTGCACCTGATCCGTGGTGGCCTCAACTACAACCTCGAATTGCGCTGGGAAGGCGTCCCTTCACTGGTCGACGCGCTGCGCATGCTCAAGGATCAGGCCGACCGTACGCCGACGCCGCAATGGGTGCGTGTGGTCGGTGGCTGGAACGAATTCCAGTTCGCTGAAAAGCGCATGCCGACCCTCGAAGAACTCAATCAGGCCGCGCCGGATACACCGGTATTTGTCCTGCATTTGTACGACCGCGCCTTGCTCAACCGTGCCGCGTTGCGCGTCGTCGGTTACACCCGCAACACGCCGAACCCGCCGGGTGGCGAGATTGTGCGTGATGCCAACGGTGAACCGACCGGCATGCTGGTCGCCCGGCCCAACGCGATGATTCTCTACTCGACCCTGGCGAAGGGGCCGAAGTTGCCGCTGGAGTATCAGGTCAACTCCACCCGCCAATTCATGCGCGAGCTCAACCGTCTCGGCCTGACCAGCGCCATCGACGCTGGCGGTGGTTTCCAGAATTATCCGGACGATTACCAGGTCATCGAGCAGTTGGCCAAGGACCAGCAACTGACCATTCGTATCGCCTACAACCTGTTCACCCAGAAGCCCAAGGAAGAGCTGACTGACTTCAAGAACTGGACCAGCAGCGTGACCTTGCATCAGGGCGACGACTATCTGCGTCACAACGGCGCCGGGGAAATGCTGGTGTTCTCGGCGGCGGATTTCGAGGACTTCCTCGAGCCGCGTCCGGACCTGCCGCAAACTATGGAAGACGAGCTGGAGCCGGTGGTGCGCCATTTGGTCGAGCAGCGCTGGCCGTTCCGTTTGCACGCCACATACAACGAATCCATCAGCCGCATGCTCGACGTGTTCGAGAAGGTCAATCGCGACATTCCGTTCAACGGTTTGCCGTGGTTTTTCGACCACGCCGAAACCATTACACCGCAGAACATTGAGCGGGTGAGGGTGCTGGGTGGCGGTATCGCGATTCAGGATCGCATGGCATTCCAGGGCGAATACTTCGTTGAGCGTTACGGCGCCAAAGCCGCCGAAGCGACCCCGCCGATCAAACGCATGCTGGCCGAAGGTGTACCGGTCGGCGCCGGCACCGATGCCACGCGCGTGTCCAGCTACAACCCCTGGACTTCGCTGTACTGGATGGTCAGCGGTCGCACGGTCGGTGGCCTCGAATTGCATGCCGAGGGCTTGTCTCGTCAAACCGCACTGGAACTGTTCACCCACGGTAGCGCCTGGTTCTCTTCCGAGCAGGGCAAGAAAGGCATGATCAAGGTCGGCCAATTGGCGGACGTCGCAGCCTTGAGCGCGGATTTTTTCAGCGTCGACGAAGAAGCGATCAAGTGGATCGAGTCGGTGTTGACCGTGGTCGGCGGCAAGGTGGTGTACGCCGCCGGTGACTTCGAAAAACTCGGGCCGGCCAGCGTACCGGTGCTGCCGGACTGGTCGCCGGTGGTGAAAGTGCCGGGGCACTGGCGTCCGACCTCACCGATGCAGGCGCAAGCGCAGGCTCACCATTGCAGCGGGCCGTGCGGCGTGCATTCCCATAGCCATGAAAAGGCGCGGTTGTCGAATGCGCCGGTCAGCGATTTCGCGGGTTTCTGGGGCGCGTTTGGCTGCTCGTGCTTCGCGTTCTGACGATCACAAAAAAAAGCGCCGACCCTGCGCGCCGGCGCCGTATGTAATACCCATCCACCGAGGAGTTTCACATGAGCAACGTTCCGTACAAACGCTTGAACAAAGATGACGCCGTTGTCCTGTTGGTCGACCACCAGACGGGCCTGATCTCGCTGGTTCAGGATTTCTCGCCGAACGAATTCAAGAACAACGTACTGGCCCTGGGCGATGTGGCCAAGTTCTTCAAGCTACCGACCATCCTGACCACCAGCTTCGAAAACGGCCCGAACGGCCCGATGGTTCCCGAGTTGAAAGAGCAATTCCCAGACGCGCCGTATATCCCGCGTCCTGGCCAGATCAACGCCTGGGATAACGAAGATTTCGTCAAAGCCGTTAAAGCCACTGGCCGTAAGCAACTGATCATCGCCGGTGTAGTCACCGACGTTTGCGTGACGTTCCCGACGCTGTCGGCGCTGGCTGAAGGGTTTGAAGTGTTCGTCGTGACCGACGCCTCGGGTACCTTCAACGAAACCGTGCAACAAGCGGCCTGGGCGCGCATGGCGGCGGCCGGTGCTCAACTGGTGAACTGGTTCTCGGTGGCCTGCGAGCTGCAGGGTGACTGGCGCAACGACATGGAAGGCCTGGCGAACCTGCTGTCGCCGCGCATTCCGAACTACCGCAACTTGATGAACAGCTACTCGGTGCTGACGTCGAAGTAAGTTTGCAATCACACAGAAAAATGCCCGCGAATGCGCGGGCATTTTTTTGTCTGGCGAATGAGCTTTTTTGTCGCCGCTGCCGAGCCCTAGCGAGGCTGCTGCTACAAGGGCAAGCCGCTTCGCCACACAACACGTCGAACTCGGCGGTTTGCGCCAGGGCCGCTGGCAAACCTTTGAGCTGTTCGGCGCTGGCTTGCAACGGAGACAGATCAATAAGGTATCTAAGAAGGAAAAAGCGGCTATAAAATGTTTGACTGTCAACCAAGGCGTGACAATGAACCCATTCGAAGATATGCGTATTTTTTGCCAGGTCATGGACTCCGGCAGCTTCACCGCGGCGGCCGATCAATTGGGCCTGTCCAAGCAGTTCGTCAGCCGGCGCTTGATGCAGCTCGAAGAACGTCTGGGTGTGCGTCTGCTCAATCGCTCCACGCGGCGACTGGACGTCACGCCACTGGGGCAGAGTTATTACGAGTCAGCCTTGCGCCTGCTGGGCGAAGTCGAGCAAGTGGAGCAGGGCATCGCCGGCCAGACCACCGAGCCCCGTGGCACTATTCGTATCAGCGCGCCATTGTCGTTTGCGGTGGCGCATTTGGGCTGTTTGCTGCCGGTGTTTTTGCAGCGTTATCGCGATGTCACGGTGGAGGTCGACCTCAGTGATCGGCCGGTGGATTTGCTCAGTGAGGGTTATGACCTGGCGCTGCGCATCGGCATTTTGGAGGACTCGACCCTGATCGCTCGACGCATCGCTTCCATCCAGCGGGTGTACTGTGCCAGCCCGGTTTACTTGGCCGAGCGCGGCACGCCGCTCAAACCCGAAGACTTGCACAGCCATGACTGCCTGCCTTACGGCCATTGGCGTCAAGTGCAATGGCGTTTCGAAGGGCAGGGCAAGCCGTTGATGGTCAATGTCACCGGGCGGATGCGGGTCAACAATGGTGAATTGCTCAGGGACGCGGCGATTGCCGGCATGGGGATTACTTACTTGCCGATCTTCATTGTCGGTTCGGCGTTGAAGGACGGCAGGCTGGTGCCGGTGCTGGATGAGTTTTGTCCGCGGCCGCTGACGTTATCGGCGGTGTATCCGCAACACCGCCAGAGTTCACGGCCGGTGCAGGCGCTGATCGAGTTTTTGCGGGAGCGGCTGCACCAGGCTGAGGGGGGGTTGTAAGGCTCACCACTTCCAATGTGGGAGCGAGCTTGCTCGCGATGGCGGAGTGTCAGACGACATCATGTTGAATGACAGATCGCTATCGCGAGCAGGCTCGCTCCCACAGGGGATTTGCGGAGTTTTGGGGGGTCAGTGGTTGTCAGGACTTTTTGTCATCGCCTGGCTCGCCGCCGACATGCACACCATGATCGTCACCTGGTTGACCGCCGACATGCACGCCGTGGTCATCGCCGATTTCACCGGCCTGATGAACCCCTCGATTGTGGCCGACTTCGCCCGCGTTATGAACGCCGTGATCATCCCCCGGTTCGGCATGAGTGCCGCTACGCCCGGAAGAGGATGAGGCTGAGTTGCCGGAATGGCCAGAGCCATGGTCGCTGCCACTGTGACCGCTGCCGCTATTGCCGCCACTGCCACTGTTGCCGCCACTGCCGCTGCCACCGTGACCGCCGCTACTGCCGCCGTGACCGCCGCCATTGCCGCCGCTACTGCCGCCATTGCCGCCGCTACTGCCGCCACTGCCGCCGTGACCGCCGCCATTGCCGCCGCCACCACTTCCACCACCGCCGCCGCTGCCGCCACCGTGACCACCGCCATTGCCGCCGCCACCACTTCCACCACCACCGCCGCCAGAGCCTCCACCGCCCCCGCCACCAGAACCGCCGCCACCTCCGCCACTCCCGCCATCCTTGGCCTGTGCGCTCGATACACCGGACAGGCTGTCCGGAATCAATACGGTAGACGCCGACAGAACTGCGCCAATCGCTACTGCCAGTAAAAGCTTGTTGATGTGCATGTCGTTCTCCGTCTTGTAATTCGGGTTGGAACGTTGATGAACAATGCAACGTGCTGCTCGATTCAATGGGTGAACACCGCAGCGAGCTGATTAATTCAGTTGCAACGTGGGTGAACGATGAACGGTACAACTCGACCCTGTTCCTGAGGGTCAGTGAATACTCGAGGCCAGCTCGAAAATCGGGATGTACATCAGGATCACGATCACCCCGATCAGCAGGCCGATGAAGGTCATGAGCAGGGGTTCGAACAGCCTCACGAACCATTCGATCCAGCGGCTGATTTCTTCGTCGTAGAAGTCGGCGCTGCGTTCCATCATTTGCCCGAGGTTGCCGGACTGCTCACCGGCACGTAGCAAGCGCAGCGACACGGGTGTCACCAGATGATTGAGTTCCAGGGCGGTCGACAGCGACTGACCCTCGCGCACCCGTTCGCAGGCCTGGTCCAGGCGCGCGCGGGAGGCGACGGTGAGCAGGCCGCGAACCATGCCCATGGCGGTGACGAGGGGAATGCCGCCTTGCAGCAGAATCCCCAGCGAGCGGTAGAAGCGCGCCAGTTCGTACATGAAGATGCGTTGATGGACCGCCGGGAGTTTTTCGATCACGCGGTCCAGGCCCCGACGAAAGGCCGGTTGGCGCTGGAGGAAGGTGAGGGCGACGATGATCGCCAGCAATGTGCCGAAGAATTCGCCCTGATGGGCGTGGAGGAACATCCCGCTGCTCATCAGGATCTGCGACAGCCACGGCAGGTTCGAGCCCAGCCCTTCGAACACCAGGCTGAAGCGCGGGACCACGTAGCCCATCAGAAACAACACCACGCCACCGCCCACCACCAGCAACAGCAGGGGGTAGATCGACGCGCTGACGATTTTTTGCCGGACCTCGTCCATGCGCTGGCGATAGCTGACATAGCGGCCCAGGGCATCGCCCACGGCGCCGGTCTTCTCGCTGGACTGAACCAGCGCAACGTAGAGCGGAGGGAAAACCGCTGACAACTGGGCCAGTGCCTGGGAGAACGATTTGCCTTCATAAAGCAGGCGCACCAGTTCGCTCAAGGTCTTGCGGGCCTGGGGCGCGTTCTCTTTTTCCGCCAGGCTTTCCAGCGCATCGATCAGCGGCAGGCCCGCATTGAGCAACGTGGTCAGTTCCTGGCTGAACAGCACCAGGTTGAAGGTCTCGCGCTGCCTGACGCGCAGCGCACGCCAGTGACGCTCGGCGTACAGGCTGACGACCCGATAGCCCTGGTCTTCGACGATGCGCCGGGCTTCGCTGTGGCCGAGCGCCTCGACGGTCATCGAGACGACGCCGGCCTTGCCAACGGCTTTGAGATGAAAACGCATGGTTGCTACTCCCGTCACTGCCAGCTGGTGACTTCGGCGTTTTCGCCTTCGCCGCCGGGTTGGCCGTCCTTGCCCATGGACAGCAAGTCGTATTCGCCGTTTTCGCCGGGGTAGCGATAGGTGTAGTTACGGCCCCACGGATCCTGCGGCAATTTTTTCTGCAAGTAAGGGCCGGTCCATTTGGTTTCATCGCTGGGTGCGGTGACCAGCGCCTGCAAACCCTGTTCGGTCGACGGGTAATGACCGACCTCCAGACGGTACAGGTCCAGTGCTTTGCCCAAACCTTCTATTTGCGCCTTGGCCACCTTCACTTCGGAGCGGCCCAGTTGGGCGAAATACTTCGGCGCGACGATGCCAGCCAACAGCCCCAGCACCACCAACACCACCAACAGTTCGAGCAGGGTGAACCCGCGTTGAGCACGCGGGGCGGAACGCAAACGCTGATTCATGATGACCTCACACAGTCGGCAGAAGGGTCGCCGTGAAGGCTTATGCAATTGCCATGCACATGCCCGGGCATTCTTCTGCAGCCCCTGAATTACGGGCCTTTGCGCATTCGGCACAGTGCTTGCGTATGACTGGATTACTACCGGCCATTGGGGCATTAGCCCCATTTTTAGGGGCTGGGCAGGAGAGGCATAAAAATGAAAACACTCACCACAGGACTGCTCGGCCTGCTCGTGCTGACCGGCGTCGTACAGGCCGATGTGTTCGTCTCCGTGGACGCCAAGGGCAGCTACGTTCTGTCCAATGTCCACCGTCCCGGTCGCACCTATGAACGGGTGATTCACGAGACTGAAGCCGCCCGGGTCAGCATGGATCAGCAACCGCAGATGATTGCCCGGCAGCCCTATGCCGAGCTGGTGTCGGCAGCGGCCACGGCCAATGAATTACCGGCAGCGCTGTTGCATGCGGTGATCCAGGCCGAGTCCGCGTATGACTCCCGTGCGCGGTCACCCAAGGGCGCGGGCGGGTTGATGCAATTGATGCCTGACACCGCCCGGGAGTTGGGGGTGAAGAATGTCTACGACCCGAAAGCCAACATTCAGGGTGGCGCCAAGTACCTGAAGCACCTGATGACCCTGTTCGATAACGACATCAGCCTCGCCGTGGCGGCCTACAACGCCGGGCCGCAAGCGGTGCTCAGCCGTGGCGGGGTGATCCCGCCGTTCGCCGAAACCCAGCGTTACGTGCCCAGTGTCTTGCGCCAATACCGACGCTTGCAGGGCCTGGCCGTGGATGCGCCGCTGTGATCGGCGACGGTGGGGCATGTTCCCCCAAAAGTGGGGAATGGTGGCCCCGGCCGAAAAGTGGGGAATGGGTGGGGAATATCCCCCGAGTTGTTAAGTCGTTTATCTAACCGATTGAAAAATAACTAAATTATTTATGGCATGCGGATTGCTCAAGGGGATTTGTCGAGACTTATTCCTAATGAGTACCACAGCGAGGCCCGTGATCATGACCGGCATACCCTACGCTCCGTCCCTGTTCAAATTGCTGCTGTTGGTGGCGTCGATGCTGGGCATCGAGCTGGCCGAAGCGGCCGTGCGCTGCGAGCGTAATCTGGTGGCCAACGTCGTCGCGCTGGATCAGCCGCTGATGTTCAACCGCCTCGGTGCGCAGAACGTCAACGGCATGATGTTCGCCCTGCGCCGCGATGTGGTCGATGACCACGAGATGTCCCTGGCCCGGGGCGGGGCGGCGGTGCCGGGCAAGGTTTCGCTGCGGCCCGACAAGCGCCCGCGCCCACTGGTCCTGCGCGTCGCTGCCGGTGACTGCCTGACCATCAACCTGCAGAACCTGCTCGCTTACCAGGCCAACCCCGGCAGCCACGAAGACGGGGAGGAAGGTGAGATTGAGGGCGAAGTCGCCATCGGCAACGTCGACCCATTCAAGGTTGATGAACAGGTCACTGACCGCCACGTCGGCTTCCAGGTCAATGGCATGCAAGCGGTCAACAGCATCGACGACATTGCGTCCTATACCGGGCGCAACGCCAACACCTTGATTGCCCCCGGTGCCACCCGCTCCTATACCTTGTACGCCGAGCGCGAAGGGGCGTTTGCCGCCAGCAGCCGCGGCGCGACCTTCGGCGGTGAAGGGGATGCGGGCAACGTGGCCAACGGACTGTTCGGCCAAGTGGTCGTGGTGCCCAAGGGCGGCCGCACCTATCGCAACACCGTGACCGAAGAAGAGATGCGCCTGGCCAGCGTCGGCCGCACCCCGGCCGGCCAACCGATTGTCGATTACCAGGCGCGCTATCCGCAGCGTGAGCCGTGGATCCGTGAAGGCAAGGCCGGCACGCCGATCATCAACATGGTCGACGGCAATGAAATCATTTCCAGCGAGAGCGACGCGATCGTGATGGGCAGCAACGCCGACGGCAGCTTTCCACCGTCGACTTATCCGCTGGAAGCCATCGGCAAACGCAACCCGGCGATCCCTAATCGTCTGGAACCGTTCCGCGATTTCGCCTCGCAATTCCAGGATGAAACCGCCGCGACCCAGGCGTTCCCCGCTTACTTCTCCGACCCGGTGATGGCCCATGTGCTGGAGCCGACCCGCGACTCGTTCATGATCAACTATGGCTCCGGTGGCATGGGCGCCGAAGTGGTCGCCAACCGTTTGGGCGTCGGGCCGATGCACGATTGCCTGTCCTGCGCCTATGAAGAATTCTTCCTCAGCTCGCACACCGTCGGCGACGTGGCGATGCTGGTGGACGTGCCGGCCAACGCCGGCCTGGAAAACATTCTTCCCGGTGAAACGCCGCGCGCCGATCAGGTCGGGGTCAAGGCGACCATGGCGCTGTACCCGTCCGAGCCGTCCAACGTCAACCACAGCTACATCGGTGACTTCATCAAATTCCGCAACACCCACAACGGCCACGAGCAGCACATTTTCCACCTGCACGGGCACCAGTGGTTGTTCAACCCCAATGACGACAACTCCGACTATGTAGACGCCCAAGGCATTGGTCCGGGCGCCGGTTACACCTACGAAATCGCCAACGGGGGTTCGGGCAACCGCAACCGGGTCGCGGGCGATGCGATCTATCACTGCCACTTCTATCCGCACTTTGCCCAAGGCATGTGGAGCATGTGGCGGGTGCATGACGTATTCGAAGAGGGCACCAAACTCGAGGTGTCCCAGCAGGGCGTCGACGGTTATCACAGCGAACCTTATGCACTGCGCAGCGGTAAACCGGCGGCAGGCGCCCGGGCCTTGCCCGATGGCGAGATCGTCGCCGGTACGCCGATTCCAGCCGTTGTGCCGCTGCCAGGCAAAGCCATGGCACCGATGCCGGGCAAAGTCGCGGTCGTGCCGAAAATCGGCGAAACCCTGGTGGCCGGTGATGATGACGACGATGACGAGGAGGATGACGACGACGAACAACTCAGCGGTAACGGCGGCGGTCAGGCCATCGGTTCCCTGGCCCTGGTGGATCGCAGTGAAGCCAACCGCAATGCCGACGGCAGCCTGAAAAACCCTGGCTATCCATTCTGGATCGGCGGCATGGAAAGTTCGGTCGGCCAACGCCCACCGACCCCACCGCTGGACATGCTCGACGCTGCCAAGGCGCAGGCCTTGAAAACCAGCGGCAAGGCCTTGTGGGCCAACCTTGACCCGGCTCAGTCCGGTGGCTGGGACGGCGGCCTGGGGCGCCATTCTCTGGACGGCTTCTCCGCCGGTGGCCAGGCGAACACCATTACCACGTCTCTGGATTTCTCCAAGGAAGTGACGCGCGCCAAGCCGATTTACATGCCAGAAGAGGGCACTGAAGTCGAACAGGCGGCCATGGCGTTCCACGCCAAAAAAGACCACCCAAGCTTCGCCGTGCTGCCCGGTAATCAAATCGTGGCGCGCAACTTCCGCACCAACGGTGCCTTGCCGATCGCGGGCGCACCGTATTACGAACCGTGCATGGATGATCGGCAAAAACGCCTGACCAGCAGTGCCGGCACTGGCGAGTTCAACAGCGGTGAACGGATTGACGGCATGTCCTTCAGCGGTTCCTCGACGTTCACCGCCGACCGTCCACGGGTTTATAAAGCCGCGAACATCCAGTTCGACGCGGTCTACAACAAGGTCGGTTACCACTTCCCGCAAGCGCGCATTCTCGCGCTGTGGGAAGACGCCTGGCCGGTGATCAACAAGCAGCGTCCGCCAGAGCCTTTGGTGATGCGCATGAACACCTTCGACTGCGTGCAGTACCAGCAAACCAACCTGGTGCCGGCCACCTATGAAATGGACGACTATCAGGTGCGCACGCCGACCGACGTGATCGGCCAGCACATTCACCTGCCCAAATGGGACCTGACGGCCGCCGACGGTTCGGCCAATGGCTGGAACTACGAAGACGGCGTCCTTTCCCCCGGTGCAGTGCAAGAGCGCATCCACGCCATTCGCGAGTTCAATCAGTGCGAAGGCACCGATCCTCGTGACGGCACGCCGGCTTGCCCGAAAGCCAAGGCTCACCCGTTCTTCGGCCAATACGGCCGAGCCGACTGGGTCGGGGCGCGGACGGCGATGCAGCGCTGGTTTGTCGATCCGGTGGTGAACGCCAAAGGCATCGACCGTGGCCTGGGGACCATTTTCACCCACGACCACCTCGGCCCATCGACTCACCAACAGATCGGTCTGTACGCCACCGTATTGGCAGAACCGGCCGGTTCGACCTGGTTCCACGCTGAAACCGGCGAGCCGTTGTACAGCGGCGCGCGGCAGGACGGCGGGCCAACTTCGTGGCAAGCGGTGGTGTCCACCGGTGACCTGGACGGTGACGGCAAGAACGACAGTTTCCGTGAGTTCTTCCTCGAATACAGCGACTTCCAGCACGCCTATGAAGCCGGTGTGTACGTTGGCGCTGGCCCCAATGGTGTGCCCAATCCGCAAGCCTTCCCGGCCACCGCTGACAGCTTCCGCTACGCGATCAACCCGCCGGTGCGCAAAGAAGCCGCGACCCTGCTTGAACAGGTGGTCGAAGCCCGCGGCGGCCTGATGCCCGGTTGTCCAAGCCGGCCATGCCCGCAAGCCATCTCTGTCGATGACCCTGGCATGTTCGTGGTCAATTACCGTAACGAACCGCTGGCCCTGCGGGTGTACGACCCGAACAAGGTCGGACCGGACGGCAAGCGTGGCATGCAGGCCGACGGCCTCGGCGGCGACCTGGCGTACGCCATGCAAAGCCGTACCGACCGCGCCATTCCGGCGATGAACCTGGCGCCTAACCTCGTCACGGCGGCCACCGGTCCAACCGGCGGCACCACGCTGTTCCCGCCACACATCAACCGTGGCGGCGCAGAGCCGGGTGACCCGTTCACCCCGATGCTGCGCACCTACACCGGGGACAACGTGCGGTTGCGGGTGCATGCCGGTGGTCACGAAGAAGAGCACAACGTGACTCTGCATGGCGTGAAGTGGCTGCAAAGCGGTTCCGGTTACGGCAACAGCTCCAACTCCGGCTGGCGCTCGTCGCAAATGATCGGGATCTCCGAGCAGATGGGCTTCAATGCACCGGTATCGATGATCTCCAGCGCGGCGGCAACCACCGGGGATTACCTGTACTCGATGGACGCGTCGATTGAAGGTTACTGGAGCGGGATCTGGGGCGTGATGCGTAACTACACGGCCCAACGCAGCGACCTGTTCGCGCTGCCGAACAACGCGAAACCGGCCGGTATGCGCAACACCGTGGCGTTCGATGGCATCTGCCCACGGATCGGCGCCAACCCCAATGGCATCGGCACCCGGCCGACACCACAACGCAACTATGAAGTGGTCGCGGCGCTGGCCAACGACATCCTGGGTAATCCGCTGAACCTGTCGATGGCCGATCCGGCCGGTATCGGGCAACACGTCGGCGGGGCGTTGAAGCCGTCGGGCGGTACCCTGGTGTACAACTCGCGGGCAGTGAGCATTCCTCAGGTCACGGTGACCGACCCTGTGGAGGGGACCTTCACCATCGGCGGGCAAAGTGGCCCGTTGCATGACCCGACGGCGATCCTTTATGTACGCAAGGGCGACCTCGATCCGATCACCGGCAAGCTCAAACCCGGTGTGCCAGTCGAACCGCTGGTGCTGCGTGCGGCGGCCGGTGATTGCATCAACATCACCCTGGAAAACCGTCTGCCCAGCGTGATGCCGGACCTGACCCAGACAGCCTCGGTAATGGGCATGGTCAAGCGTGACCGCAACCATGGCGAGGGCTCGACCACCTTCAGCAATAACCTGATGCGGCCATCCAGCACGGTGGGCTTGCACGCACAACTGCTGGCGTACGACATCACCAAATCCGACGGGACCAACGTCGGCAACAACCCGATCCAGACCGTGCCGCCGCGTGTCGGCAATGTCGGCGCGTACCCGACGCGGACCTATCAGTACTACGCCGGGCACCTGGAGCGTGAAGGCAAGCCGATCACGCAACTGGGCCGCAGTGTCGACAACATCAACGCCACGGCGGTGGAGTTCGGCGGGTTGAATTTCACCCCGGCGGACGTCATCAAACAGGGACAAAAAGGCCTTGGCGGTGCGATGAGCATCCTGCCGATTGGCGCCACCTGGGTTGACGATGCACGCAAAGTCTCGGCGACGGTCACCGCACCGGGGCAAACCACCTACCGTGATTTTGCGATGGTCTGGCAGAAGGCGTTGAACATGCGCTGGGCCAATGGTCGTCCGGTGGAAGGTATTGCCTCGGAGGCCGGTGTACCGACTGATCCGCAGGACAACTCGAGCATGGCCATCAACTACAAGACCGAGCCGATGTGGTTCCGCTTCGGTCTGCCACCGGATGCGCCGTTCGGCCACGCCGACGGTCATGGTTACGGCGACGTGCCTAATGCGCACATGGCCTTCAGCAATGCGCTGGTGGGGGGCGATCCGCAAACGCCGGTGCTGTATGTGAAACCGGGGCAACCGTTTCGCACACACATCCTGATGCCGACCGGTGGCAGCCGCGGCTCGACCTTCCAGTTGGACGGCCACGTCTGGTCGGTCAACCCGTTCCAGTCGGAGAAGAGCGATACCGGTGGTTATCCGATGAGTACGCCAGGGGTGGGCTCGGTGCGGTTCGGCTACAACCCGATGTCGATGTACATCGGCGCCCACGAAAGCATCTTGCCGGCGGCGCACTTCAGCTTCATGCACCCGAGCGCCGGGGGCAGTAATGCAATACCGGGCGACTACCTGTTCCGTGACTACGGCGCTTACGGCAACACCGCCGGGCTTTGGGGATTACTGCGGGTGACCAACGAACCAGAACCGGCTCCGGCACCGTAGGAACCGGGATGGGGTGGTGGATAGCACCACCCCTGTGGGAGCGAGCCTGCTCGCGATCAAGTCACCTCGGTTTTACGTGGTGAGGCGAATGACGCTATCGCGAGCAGGCTCGCTCCCACAGGGGCAACCTTGCTCCTGCAAGAGATTGGCAGACACAGATCTGAAGGGGAGAAACATTATGAACAGGACCATCAAAATCGTCGGGTGTGCACTGGTTGTGGGGTTGGCGCTGATCTGGCTGGAAGTGTGGCGCACAACGCCCCCGGCCACGCTGAGCGAGGTCGCGCTGCCGGACACCTGGAGCGGCCAGACGCTTGAGCGTGACGGGGTGTCGGTGGCGCTCGAGGTGCGGCCGCTGGCGCAGGACGGCGTGCTGCGCGAGGGCGAGTTCGCCGACGTGCGCTTTCGGGTCACTGACAGCGCGTCGGGCCAGCCACTGTCGGGTGTCGCACCCGGTGCCTGGCTCGATCCGGAAGCCGTCGCCGCCGACCAGGCCCAGGGTCGCGAACACAGCTGCAAATCCCGGGTCGGGGTGTTTCTGAAATCGAGCATCGGCGCGCGGCCGTTGCTCGATCTGAACAGCTACTTCCTGCTGGTGATGAACCGCGATGCCAGCGTCTCGGTGGTCGACCCGTCGGTGTCGGTGGGCGGGATCACCAGCACCATGGCGCGGATCGACATCAAGCAGCCGCCGATGGATTGGGTCACACCCCGTGACAACAAGCGGGTGTTCGTCTCGATGCCAACCGCCGATGAAATTGCGGTGATCGACAGCGAGCAATTCAAGTTGATCGACTCGGTCGCCGCCGGCAGCAATCCGGTTCGGCTGGCCTTGCAACCGGATGAGCGTCTGCTGTGGGTCGGCAACAACGCGAAGTCGGCCGAGGCGTCCGGGGTGACGGTGATCGACACGCACAGCCTCAAGCCCCTCAAGCACCTGGCCACCGGTGCCGGGCATCACGAAATCGCCTTCAGCAAGGACAGTCGTTTTGCCTTCGTCACCAACCGCGATGACGGGACGGTGAGCCTCATCGACATCGCCAGCCTGACCATCAGCAAGCAACTCAAGACCGGCTCGCACCCGTTGTCCGTGGCGTACTCGCCGTTGTCCCAGGCGGTGTATGTCGCCGATGGCAAGGACGGCACGGTGACCGTGGTCGACACCGCCAGCCTCGCGGTACGGCGGGTGATCAAAATGAAACAGGGCCTGGGCCCGATGGGTTTCAGCGCTGACGGTCGTTTCGGCATCGTGCTCAACACCCTGGAGAACCAGGCCTCGGTAATCGACGCGGCCACCGACTCGTTGATCCATGAGCTGGACGTGTCCGCCGAACCTTATCAAGTGGTGTTCACGAAGGCCTACGCCTACATTCGCGGGCTGGCGTCGGCCAAGGTCACGATGATCAATCTGTCGTCCTTGGGTGAAGGTCGCACGCCGATCAGCCAGGGCTTCGAAGCCGGGCCTCAGGCGCCACGGTTGGCCGGTGACCTGCCGCTGGCGTCGAGCCTGGCGGTGTCGCGGGATGACAATGCGGTGTTCGTGGTCAACCCGGTGGACAACACCACCTACTTCTACGCCGAAGGCATGAACGCGCCGATGTCCGGCTACCCCAATCGCGGGCAAGTGGCGCGGGCGGCGATGGTCATCGACCGCAGCCTGCGCGAAGTCGAGCCGGGGTTGTACAGCGCCCGGATCAAGCTGCCCGCCGCCGGACGTTTCGACGTGGCCTTCCTGTTGAACCAGCCGAACATCATCCATTGCTTCACGGCCTTGGTTGAGCCGGATAAAAACCTCGCCCGGCGGCCGGGTGTGCCGAAGGTTGAATTCATGCTCGACACGTCCACGGTCGCCCTCGGCAATCCGTACGTGGTGCGTTTTCGCATCGTTCAGGGCAAGCAGAAAGCGCAGCGCAGCGGGGTCGAGGACGTTCAGGTGCGCTACTTCCGGGCCCCGACGTCCCGGGCCCGGCAAGTCGCCGCGTTGGAAGTGGGCGATGGCGTTTATGAAGCCCCGGTGACCCTCGACCAGAACGGTGCCTGGTACCTGCACGTGCGCGCGGCGTCGCTGGGCGCGAATTTCGACGACAAGACTTTTGCCAGCGTTCGGGTCCTGCCCGGCGATGCCCACTAAAAAGGAGTTTCGACATGAACCGATTCGCTCACCGTGGACTGCTGACGTTCTGCCTGCTGGCCGCCGGTATCGGCCAGGCCCTGGCCCACTCGGCGGATGAACACGCCGGTCACGACATGCCGGCCCAAAGCGCCCGTTCGGAAAGCGCCCAGGTCAAGTTCGCCGACGTGGCGCTGGTGGACCAGAACGGCAAAGCGGTGCGCCTGGAAAAAGACCTGGTGACCGACAAGATTGTGGTCATGAGCTTCATCTATACCAGCTGCACCACGGTGTGCCCGGTGGTGTCGTCGATCATGGGCAAGGTGCAAAAACAGCTGGGTGCCCGGGTCGGCGGCGAAGTGCAGCTGGTGTCGATCAGCATCGACCCGCAGCGCGATGACGCCAAACGCCTGAACGACTACGCCCGCAACTTCCAGAAAGGCCCGGGCTGGAGCTGGCTGACCGGCAGCTCGCAGTCGATCAACGAAACCCTCAAGGGGCTGGGCACCTTCAGCGGGGACTTCAAAAGCCATCAGCCATTGATTCTGGTGGGGGATGGCAACAGCCGCCACTGGACCCGCTATTACGGCTTCACCGACCCGAAGGTGCTGGCCCGTGAAGTGGAGAAACTCAGCGGTCAGCGCAACGCCCACGCCAAGCACACGGCCATCGCGATGGAGCAGCAGCCATGAGAGCCCTCAACTGGATCTCCCTGACGGTTTGCTTTTGCCTGTTCAGTTCGCTGGTGTCCGCCCACGAAGGGCACGAAGAGCCGGCACCCGCGACACCCGCGGCAACGGCGGTTGCCGCCGTTGCCGCACCGCCAGCCAGCGGCACCCGCGATGCGAAAACCTGGTTCACCGACACCCCGTTGCAAGACCAGAACGGCGAGACCCTGCGGTTCTACAGCGACGCGCTGCAGAACCGCGTGGTGCTGCTCAATGTGATTTTCACCAGTTGCAACGATGCCTGCCCGCTGATCACCCGCAAGCTCAAGGAAGTGCGTGAGTTGCTGGGTGACAAGGCGGACGGCATCACGTTTATCTCCCTTACCAGTGATCCGCTGCGGGACACTCCGGCGGTACTCAAGGCTTACACCTTGAAGCAGGGCGTCGATGGCCCCCACTGGCTTTTTCTTACCGGCGACAAGGCACAGATGGACCTTGTATTGGGGCGCATCGGCCAGATCGTGCCGACCCCCGAACAGCATTCAACACAACTGATCGTGGGTGACGTGGCCAACAAACGCTGGAGCAAAATCCGTCCCGATGCCCCGGCCGCCGCCATTGCCCAGCGCTTGCAGTTGCTGACAATGCCCGTGGCCGATCGTTGAGCCCGCACCATGAGAACTTCACTCGCTCTCGGCCTGCTACTGCTCGGCGGCCTGCATTTCGCCGCTGATGCGTTGCCGCTGAGCCCCGGCGAAAGCGCCGGCAAACGGCTGTATCGCGAGGGTGTGTCCGCGAGTGGCGAGCCGATCATGGCGCGGGTCGGGGCGGCGGACATATTGTTGCCCGCCACCAGCCTGCCGTGCGCCAACTGCCATGGCGCCGATGGCCTCGGGCGGCCCGAAGGCGGGGTACGACCGCCGGATCTCAACTGGTCGCGACTGACCAGCACCTACGGCCAGCAGCACATCAATGGTCGTAATTACCCGGCGTATACCGAAGGCACGTTGGCGCGTGTCATTCAGGAAGGACGTGATCCGGGCAACAATCGGCTCGACCCGGCGATGCCGCGCTTCGTCCTGTCGATGAATGATCAGCGCAACCTCACGGCCTACCTCAAACGCGTGGCCGAGGACCGCGACCCCGGCCTGACTCCCGACAGTCTGCACCTGGGCACCTTGTTGCCAAGCCAGGGACCGTTGAGCGAGGAGAGCGCCACGGTGGCGGCGGTGCTCCAGGGCAGCGTGGCGCGAATCAACGAAGCGGGCGGGATTCATGGCCGGCAGTTGCGCCTGACCATCGTCGATCCGGGCCCGGACCGCGCCAGTGCCGAGCAGGCGCTGGACCAATTGATTGAGCAGGAACAGGTGTTCGCCCTGATCGCGCCGCTGGCGCCGGCACTGGACTCGGACCTGGCCGCGCGCCTGGAACGGGCCGACATTCCGCTGATCGGACCGCTGTCATTGCTGGGCACGGCGCAGGCCAGTCGGCAGATTTTCGAACCGCTGCCGGGATTGCGCGAGCAACTGATCGCCCTGGCCGATTACGCCACCGTTAATTTACGGGTGCTCCAGGGGCCGACGCTGATCACTTACCCGGACGAACCCAGTCAACGGTTGGCGGCGCAGAGCCTCGGCCAATACTTGCAGGATCACGCCTGGCAAAAGGTCAGTCTGAAAGCTTACGACTCGGCGCAGGACGAACTGCCACTGGGCTCGCGGTCGGTGTTTTACCTGGGCAGCGGCGGCGGTTTCAGTCGCCTCGCCGAGCGCTTGCAGGCGGCGGGGCAGGTGCCTTATCTGTTCGCTGCGTCGAACCAGGTGGCGGGTGACCTGTTGCAGGTGCCCAGTGATTTTTCCCGGCGGGTGTTTCTGGCTTATCCGTTCGTGCCCAGTGACTGGACGCTGGCCGGACGCCTGGCCCTGACCCAACTGCGCGAACGCCAGGGGCTCGGCGGTCAGCATGCGATGCTGCAAGTCGGCGCGTTCAGTTCGATGTTGCTGCTCAGCGAAGGCATGAAGCAGGCCGGGCGCGACGCCAGCCGCGAGAAACTCATCAGTGCGCTGGAAGGCCTGCATGACTTCGATACCGGGCTGACCCCGCTGATCAGCTTTGGTCCTGGCCGCCGCCTCGGCTTGCGTGGCGCGCATATCGTCACCGTGGACTTGCCCGACCAGCGCTTTTATCTGGTCGCACCCTATAAACCCATTGCCGCTACACCCTGACTGGAGGTCTCGATCATGGCGCTCAAGACTCTGTTGCTCCTGCTCACGCTGTGGGTTCCCGTGGCGTTCTGCAGCAATGGCCCGGCCGCCGCGCGGGTCAATGGCGAGGAGATTTCCGAATTTCGCCTGGAGCGCTATTTCGCCGAATACCTGGAGGATCAGGGGCGGGCGGTGGGCAGCATCCGCAACCCCAAGGCCTACAAACAATTGCGTCAGGCCGCACTGACAGCCTTGATTGACAAAGAATTGCTGTGGCAAGAAGCCGTCAAGCGCGGGGTGGTGGTCAGTGACGCGGTGGTGCAAAGCCAGGTCGATCAGACCCGGCAGGCCATGGGCGGTGCCGACGTGTTCGCCCGGCGCCTGGAAGACGCCGGTTTCGACGAGGCCGCGTATACCGAGTACACCCGCCGTGAGCTCGCGGCCCAGCAAGTGTTTGCCGACCTCACCCAGGTCGCCGGGCCTGACGAAAAACAGGTCCGTGCGTTCTATGAAGAGCATCGCGCCGAGATGAGCCGGCCGGAACACATCCAGGCACGGCACATCTTGATCAAAGTGCCTCAAGGCGCGGAAGCCGCCGCAGTTGAAGCTGCCCGGCTACGCTTAGAGGAGATGCGTGTGAAAATCAGTGCGGGTGAGGATTTTGCCAGCGCGGCCCGGGCCGGTTCCGAAGACGATTCCGCCAGCGAGGGCGGTGATCTGGGCTATTTTCCTCGTGGACGGATGATGCCTGAATTCGAAGCGGCGGCTTTTGCCCTGGCACCGGGGGCTGTCAGTACACCGGTGCGTACACCGCTGGGCTGGCATTTGATCTACCTGCAGAACCACTTGGAGGCGACCGATGTCTCAGAAGTGCAAGGGCTTGAAATGGTCAGGGCTTACCTTGCCCGACAGCAACAGGCTCAGGCTCGTCTACAGGTTCTCGCGCAACTGCGATCAAGCAATCGAATCGAACGGATTGACGATGATTGAGGTTCCCCCCAACAGTGGGGAAAAGCTTCAAGGTACATCCGGGCGCTTCCCCGTTTTTGGGGCATGGAGTTTCTGGACGATATGGTTTTTTCATGAAAATCAAAGACGTGCAACGGTAAAAAAACCGGCGCTCAGCCTGGCATGAAGTGTGCGTTAGCCTCAGTGAAGGCGCGCACTCCCAGGGCTGGAACATCGGACCTGCGGTTTCAAGGAGTCGACCTTGTTAAACAAAGTACTGGTTGTCGAAGACGAACAGCTGCTTGCCGAAAACCTCAAGGATTACCTTCAGGCGCAAGAGCTCGACGTCCGGATTGCACGTGACGGTGTGACGGGTATCGGTGAAGCCGAACAGTTTGCACCCGATGTGATGGTGTTCGATTACCGCTTGCCCGACATGGAAGGCTTTGAGGTGCTCGATGCTGTCCGCCAGAACAGGAAGTGTCATTTTGTGCTGATTACCGGGCACCCAACCGCTGAAGTCTGTGAGCGGGCCCGGCAACTGGGAGTCAGCCATATCCTGTTCAAACCGTTTCCATTGGCGGAATTGGCTCGAGCAGTCTGCGACCTTCTGGGGATGGAGCGCGAACCCAAAGCAGGCATGAGCCATTCGCAAGGTTTTGTCGAACGACGCCAGAGCAGGACCCAGAGTTTCCCGCTGCAGTTGTACGACGGCAGTTGGGTGCTGGCAGAACGTCGACAAAGTCTATCGACCTCCAAGGCACCAGACGACGAACAATTGCTCACCGGGGAGTAGTGGCGCGACAAGACGTTCCGGCTTCCGCCGCAATGGCCTGCCGCGTCGACAGGGCTCAAAGCCCCCGGCGTTGGAGAGCATGCCATGGACCGTCTATTCCTTGCCGTCGAACCGGCGCTGTTGGACTGTGTACCGTCTCGCTTTTCCAGTGAGCAACTGGCCCAGGCACGCTCGCTGGCCGCCAGTTCCGGCGAACGGGTACTGGAAGCCCTCGGGGGATTGTGCGAACTGGCCCCCATGCCCTTCATCCAGTGCCTCGGCGCGACCCTGCATTATCCGGTGCTCGACACCGACAGCCTGTTCAAAGCCACCCCGGTGTTCGACCGGGTCACCCTGGCCCAATGCCTCAAGCGCGAATTCATCCTGCTGCGTCACGACGATGCGGTTATCGGTGTGTTTGCCGACCCCTTCGATACTTCACGCCTGGCCTGGATCGACGACTGCCTGCACGGCGCGCCGCTGTACCTGGTGCATGCCGACGACCTGAAGGCCTACCTGGCACGCCACGAAGAGAGCTTCCACGCGGTGGAATCGCTCAACGCCCAGGCCGACGCCAATGTCGAAATCGATACCCTGCAAAGCCTGTCACTGACCAGCATCAGCGAAGACGCCAGCGTCGTCGTCAAACTGGTCAACTCGACCCTCTACGACGCGCTGAAAATGCACGCCAGCGATATCCATCTGGGCACTACCGGCAGCGGCCTGGTGATCAAGTACCGGATCGATGGCGTGCTGAACAACATCAGCAAAATCCAGGGCAGCGAATTCGCCGAGCAAGTGATTTCCCGGGTCAAGGTCATGGCCGAACTGGACATCGGCGAAAAACGCGTGCCCCAGGACGGCCGCTTCAAGATTGGCATCAGCGGCCGGCAGATCGACTTCCGGGTCTCGATCATGCCGAGCATTTTCGGCGAAGACGCGGTGTTGCGGGTCCTCGACAAACAGGACCTGGCGGACAAGGTCTGCGGCGTTCAGTTGCAAGCCCTGGGCTTCGAGGACGAAACCCTGCGTCATCTGCGTCGGCTGGCGGCCGAACCTTACGGCATGGTGCTGGTGACCGGCCCCACCGGTAGCGGCAAAACCACCACGCTGTACGCGATGATCACCGAGATCAACCACGGCGTTGAAAAGATCATCACCATTGAAGACCCGGTGGAGTACCAACTGCCGGGCGTGCTGCAAATCCCGGTCAACGAAAAGAAAGGCCTGACCTTCGCCCGTGGTTTGCGCTCGATCCTGCGCCATGACCCGGACAAGATCATGGTCGGTGAAATCCGCGACCCAGACACCGCGCAGATCGCCGTGCAATCGGCGCTCACCGGGCACCTGGTGTTCACCACCATTCACGCCAACAACGTGTTCGACGTGATCGGCCGCTTCACCCAGATGGAAATCGACCCTTACAGCCTCGTGTCGGCACTCAATGCGGTGCTGGCCCAGCGTTTGATCCGCCTGGTCTGCGCCAGTTGCAGCGCGCCGGCTTACCCGACCGATGAAGAATTGCGCCTCTCCGGCCTCGATCCGCAACAGGTCGATCACTACCACTTTGTCCACGGCAAGGGCTGCGGCCATTGCCGGGGCACCGGTTACCGCGGGCGGACGGCGATTGCCGAACTGCTGCACCTCGACGACGAGCTGCGGCAAATGATCGTTGAGCGCCAACCCATTTCGAAAATCAAGGCCCTGGCGTGCAGCCGTGGCTTGCGCCTGTTGCGCGAGTCGGCACTGGAGCTGGTTGCAGAGGGGCGGACCACGCTCGAGGAGATCAATCGTGTCACTTTTATCTCGTGATCGTTTTGTCGCCGTGCTCGGCGCCAGTGGTGTCGGTCTGGGCCAGCGCCGCGGCAGTGAAACCCTGTGGCTGGGCAGCGTCGGTTTTATCGACGAAGGCTTCCATGCCTGGGCCGTGGCGTTGGAAACCCTCGACCGCCTGCTGGGCGAACACGCCCGTCCCGGTGCCGAATTGAGTGTGGTGATCTCCGGGCACTTCAGCCGCTTCTGTCTGGTGCCCTGGAGCGAACAGATCAGCAGCCCTGCCGAATTGCTCGGGTTTGCCCAACTGTGTTTCGAAGACCTTTACGGCGTACCGACGCAACCCTGGAGCATGGTGCTGTCGGCTGAGCCAGCGGGTTATGACCGGGTCGCCACCGCGCTGCCGCAGGACTTGTTGACGCATCTGCGCACGCTGGTCACGGGTCGTGGCCTGCGCCTGCGTTCGGTGCAGCCGTACCTGATGGTGGCGTTCAATCACTTCGATAAAAGCTTCGACGCCGGCGACTTTCTGTTCGTCGTCGCCGAACCGGTGCGCAGTGTGTTGCTGCTGGCGCGGGAAGGGCGCTGGGCATCGGTGCGTTCGGTGGGCAGCAGCGACAGCGACGTCGCGCTGACCGCGTTGATCGGTCGTGAAAGCCAATTGCAGGCGTCTACCAGCGAGCGGCCGCTGAACGTTTACCTGCACGCGCCGGCACGCATTGACTCGCACCCTGCCGTACCCGGTGTGCACCTGCGCACCCTCGAAGAACACCGGACATCCGTACGCGATGGCTTGTACGTTATGTCCCGGGCGGTGGCCTGACATGCGCGCCCTGATGCTCGACTTCCAGCCACGCCGTCGCTCGGGCCCTTTGGGCTGGAGCCTGCTGGTCGGTGGCGTGGTGCTGACGCTGACCTGCTTCTTTGTTCAGCAGCATGTCAGTGAACAGGCCGCGCAACAGCAAGGCCACCTGCAAACCACTCAGCGCGTACTCACTGGCGACACCGGCGGCAAGGTCAGCCTGACCCCGGCGGAAACCCGCGAACAGGCGCACAACCTGGCCGAGATGCGCAAGGTGTCCCAGCAATTGCGCCGGCCATGGGAGCGTCTGTTCGCCATGCTCGAAGCCATGCCCCGGGACGACATTGCGTTATTGACCCTGACCCCGGATGCCCGCAAAGGCCAGGTGCGAATCAGCGCCGAAGCGCGGGATCTGGAAGCCATGCTCGACTTCCACCGCAGCCTCGAAGCCAGCGACGAGCTGTCCGATGTGTCGCTGCTCAGCCACGAAATCGTCGCGAACGTACCCGAACACCCGGTGCAATTCAACCTGTCGGCTAGCTGGGAGATTGGCGATGCAAATCCCTAGATTGATCGTCCACGAATACCTGCAAGGCTTGGGCATTCCCGGCCTGGCAGGGCTGGCGATGTTGCTGCTGGCGCTGGTGTACGGCCTGGTGGGCCTGATGCCGGACTGGCAGTCGCTGCAAACGCTCAGCCAGCAGACGCGCGAAGCCGGCGAGTACCTGGCCAAAGTCGAAGACGGCAGTGTTGCCGCGCCGGTGGTGCCGCAACGTCAGCTCGACGATTTCCGCAGCAAGTTGCCGTCCCAGCCGCAGGCCACCGTGGCCATCGACAAGATTTACGCGCTGGCGGCTCAGGAGCACATCACCCTGGCCCGTGGCGAATATTCCCTGGGCATCGACCCCAAGACGCACCTGGCCCGTTATCAGATTCTGCTGCCGGTGCGCGGCAGCTACCCGCAACTGCGGCGCTTCTTGCACGCCTTGCTCGGCCAGTTGCCGGCGGTGGTGGTGGAGGACGTGGAGTTCCAGCGTAAAAAAATCGCCGACACCGACCTGACCGGGCGGATCCGCATGACCCTTTACCTGTCGAGGTCATGATGAATACCAAACGCGCAGTGGGTTGGGTGGCGTTCTTCGGTGTGGCGGCGGCGCTGACCTGGTTGCCTGAATACTTCACGTCGTCGTCCGAGGAGGGCGATGCGTCGGTGGCTGCCGTGGCCACCCCGACCCAAAGCAAAATCCGCGGTGCGCTGCCTGCCGCGTCCGCCGGCAAAACATCGGCAGCGATCAAGGACCTGAGCCCGGCTGGCGACCTGTTCGCCGCCCGTAGCTGGAAGGCTGCGCCGCAGCTCGCCACCGTCAACGAACAACCCGTCAACCTGATCACGGAGGTGCAAGTCCCCACGGCACCACCGATGCCTTTCCAGTTCATTGGCAAGCTGAATGACCGTTCCGACCTGCAAGTGTTTTTGCAGAGCGGCGAAAAAATATACGTCGTGCGCAAGGGGGATGTGATCGACGACACCTGGCGGATCGAAGGGATTTCCGATGTGGAACTCAGCTTTGTCTACCTGCCTCTGCATTTGTCTCAGACTTTGTCTGTGGGGAGCACGCAATGAACAGATCCCGTTTGCTGATGAACCTTTTCCTTTGTGCAGGGCTGGCCGCGTGCAGTTCGGCGCAGGTTGCCAAGCAAGAGGCGACCGACCTGATGGAGTCGGGACAATACGAAGCTGGCCTGGCCCGCATCGAGGAAGGACTGAAGGAAAACCCTCGCGACACCGAGCTGCACCTGGCCCTGAACAGCGGCCGTGCTCGTGCAGTAACGGCGCTGTTGACCCAGGGCGACATGGATCGCGCCCAGCGTGACTTCGCTTCCGCCCGCCAGGCTTACAGCCGGGTGTTGACCATCGAACCGAACAACCGCCGTGCCCAGGACTCGCTGCGTCAGCTCGATCACATGCGCAGCCAGGATGAAAAACTCGAACTGGCCCGTGGGGACCTGCGTCGCGGTGACATCTACGGTGCCGACCGCCAGGTGAAACAGATCCTCGAACTGGACCCGAAGAATGAAGGGGCGCTGGAGCTGCAAAGCGACGTCCGCCTGGTGCAAAGCCGCAACGTGGTTCCGTATCCGCAACTGCGGACCCGTCTCGATCGGCCGGTGACCCTGGAGTTTCGCGAAGCCAACCTGAAAACCATCTTCGAAGTGCTGTCGCAGGTCGCCGGTTTGAATTTCATCTTCGACAAGGACCTGCGCCCGGACATGAAAGCCACCATCTTCGTGCGTGACGTGCGCATCGAAGACGCGGTGGAACTGCTGCTGCAACAGAATCAGCTGCACCAGAAAGTGGTGAACGAAAACACCTTGCTGATCTACCCGGACTCACCACAGAAACTCAAGGATTACCAAGAGCTGGTGATGCGCACCTTCTACCTGACCAGCATCGATGCCAACACCGCGCTGAACATGATCAAAACCATGCTCAAGACCCGCGATGTGTTCGTCGACGAACGCCTCAATACCCTGACCATGCGCGACTCTGAAGACGCTATCCGCATGGCTGAAAAACTCCTGCAATCCCAGGACCAGTCCAATCCTGAAGTGGTGCTGGAAGTGGAGGTGATGGAAGTCGCCACCCAGCGGATTCTCGACCTGGGCCTGCAATGGCCGAACACCTTCGGCGTGGTCAACAGCGACGGCTCGGCCGTGACCCTGCTCGATCAACTCAAAGGCATCAACTCCAGCCGGATCTCCATTTCGCCGTCGCCGCAGGCCAAGATCAACGCTCAGGACAACGACATCAACACCCTGGCCAGCCCGGTGATTCGCGTCAGCAACCGCGAACAGGCGCGCATCCACATTGGTCAGCGTGTACCGATCATCAGCGCCACTTCGGTGCCTTCGACTCAAGGGCCGGTGATCACCGAAAGCGTCACCTACCTCGATGTCGGTCTTAAACTTGAAGTACAGCCGACCGTGCACCTGAACAACGAAGTGGCGATCAAAATAGCCCTGGAAGTGAGTAACGCCACGCCGCTGGAACCGACCCGCCAGGGCACCATTCCGGTTCAGGTCGACACCCGCAACGCCCAGACCACCCTGCGTCTGCATGACGGCGAAACCCAGATCCTCGCCGGCCTGATGCGCAACGACCATGGCGCCACGGGCAACAAAATCCCCGGTCTTGGCGACATTCCAGGTCTTGGCCGCTTGTTCGGCAGCAACAAGGACACCGTCGGCAAGTCGGAGCTGGTGCTGTCGATCACGCCACGAATCGTGCGCAACCTGCCGTACCAGAGCCCGTCGGACATGGAGTTCACCACCGGTACCGAAACCAGCATGCACATCCAGGCTCCGGACCGCGGGATGGACTCGGCGATTCGTACAGAGGCCCTGAGCGCTCCGGTTGCTTCCACCCACGTTGTCGTCGAGAAGCCTTGATCATGAACGCCTCGCAACGCGGTTTTACCCTGATCGAAGTCGTGGTGACGCTGGCCCTGATCGGCCTGCTGGCCGGTATGGTTGCGCCGCTGACCGAGACCGTGGTACGCCGGGGCAAGGAGCAGGAACTGCGCACGGCGCTGTATCAGATTCGCGATGCCATCGACGCCTACAAACGTGCGTTCGACGCCGGCTACATCGAGAAATCCCTGAACAGCAGCGGCTACCCGCCGAACCTGCAAGTGCTGGTGGACGGTGTGCGCGATGTGCGCAGCGCCAAGGGTGCCAAGTTCTTCTTTTTACGGCGCGTGCCCCATGACCCGCTGGCGCCGGTCAAGCGTGATGACGAAGGTGGCTGGGGCGTGCGCTCCTACGACAGTACGGCTCAAAACCCGCGCGAAGGCGAAGACGTTTTTGACGTCTACTCCAAGGCTCGCGGCAAGGGTCTCAACGGAATCGCCTACCGGGAGTGGTGAGATTATGCGACGGGAAAAGGGTTTTACCCTGCTGGAACTGATGGTGGTCATGGCAATCATCGCCACCCTGATGACCATCGCCTTGCCACGCTATTTCACCAGCCTCGAGGTCTCAAAAGAGACCACGCTGCGCCAGAGCCTGTCGGCCATGCGCGAAGCACTGGACCACTATTACGGCGACACCGGGCGTTATCCCGACTCCATCGAACAGTTGGTCGAGCAGCGTTACTTGCGCAACCCGCCGATGGACCCGATTGCCGAACGCAAAGACCTCTGGGTGCTGGTGGCGCCGCCTGATGGCGTGCCGGGCGGGGTCGCCGATATCAAAAGCGGAGCCACAGGGAGGGCGCGTGATGGCAGCCTGTATTCCGAGTGGTAAGCCCTCGAACGAGGCCGGTTTCACTTACCTGGGTGTGCTGTTTCTGATCATGTTGATGGGCCTGGGCCTGGCCAGCGCCGGCGAGTTGTGGTCCACCGCGTCGCGTCGTGATCGTGAACGCCAGTTGCTCTGGGTCGGCACTCAATACGCCCAGGCATTGCGCAGTTACTACCGCAGTTCACCTGGTCTGGCCCAGTACCCGAAAGAACTGGCGGACCTGTTGCAGGACGAGCGTTTTCCGTCGCCCAAGCACCACTTGCGCAACCTCTACCCAGACCCGATTGGTGGCGGCGAATGGACGTTGATGCGCGGGTTCGACGGACGCATCACCGGCCTCAGCAGTCCCTCCACGGACACGCCGCTCAAGCAGGCGGATTTTCCCAGTCAATGGTCGGACTTCACCGGCATGGCGAGCTACAAGGACTGGCAGTTCGTGGCCGAGAAGGCCTTCCTTGATGGCGCGTCCGCACCCAAAGGCCAATCCAAAACGCCTCAGGCGCTGGGGCAGTGATGCCATGAACAGACACTGGCTACCGGCCCTGGTCCTGATGCTGATGACGTCCTTCGTATCGGCTGCCGAAGAAGACGAAATGCTGGGTTTTATCGTCGACGACACGATCTCGCACATCGGCCACGACTTTTACTACTCGTTCAGTGAACGCCTGCGCGCCACCAGTCCGATGGACTTCAACCTGGTGGTGCGTGAACGACCTTCGGCACGCTGGGGCAGCCTGGTGACCGTCGAATATCAGCAACGATTGGTTTATCGGCGCTTCCTGCCGCCGAACACCGTGGAGTTGAAGGACGAGGCCTATGAGGCTGCCGATCTGGTCCGCGTGCAGATCGTCCAGCGCAAGCTGGAAACCTTGTTGCAAGACACCACCGACCTTGAGAGGGACGAACTATGAACACTGGAACTTTCTCGAAACGCACGGGCATGTGGTTATTGGGGCTGGGCAGCTGTGGGCTGGTCCAGGCCACGGAGCTGGTCTATACGCCCGTCAACCCGTCGTTTGGCGGCAACCCGTTGAACGGGACCTGGCTGCTCAACAACGCCCAGGCGCAGAACGATTACGACGACCCTGACTTGAAGAACCGTACCAGCGCGGCCGGCACGTCGGCCCTGGAGCGCTTCACCAGTCAGCTGCAATCACGGTTGTTAGGGCAGTTGATGGACAACATCTCCGCGGGCAATGCCGGGAGCCTGACCACTGACGCTTTTGTTGTGAACGTCATCGACGACTCCGGTGCACTGACTATTGAAGTGACGGACCGAGCGACCGGTGAAGTTTCCGAAATCCAGGTGAACGGCCTGGCCCCTTGACGGGGATTTGGGTCGATGGGGAGTTAAGGACATGAAAAAAATAATAGCGCTGGGGCTGATGTTGGCGGCATTGCAAGGGTGCAGTTTGCGCGAGCCGATGGGGGCCGAGCAGGACACCGAATCACCGACCCTGACACCTCGGGCGTCGACCTATTACGACTTGCTGAACATGCCACGACCCAAGGGGCGGTTGATGGCGGTGGTGTATGGCTTCCGGGATCAGACCGGGCAGTACAAACCGACCCCGGCCAGTTCGTTTTCCACCAGCGTGACCCAGGGCGCGGCGAGCATGTTGATGGATGCATTGCAGGCCAGTGGCTGGTTTGTGGTGCTGGAGCGTGAGGGGCTGCAGAACCTGTTGACCGAGCGCAAGATCATTCGCGCCTCGCAGAAAAAGCCCAATACTCCGGTGAACATCCAGGGTGAGTTGCCACCGTTGCAAGCGGCCAATTTGATGCTTGAGGGCGGGATTATTGCCTATGACACCAACGTGCGTAGCGGTGGGGAAGGGGCGCGGTACTTGGGGATCGATATTTCCCGGGAGTATCGGGTGGATCAGGTGTCGGTGAACCTTCGTGCCGTCGATGTGCGCAGTGGGCAGGTGTTGGCCAATGTGATGACCAGCAAGACGATTTATTCGGTTGGGCGCAGTGCCGGGGTGTTCAAGTTTATCGAGTTCAAGAAGTTGCTGGAGGCTGAGGTCGGGTACACCACGAACGAGCCGGCGCAGTTGTGTGTGTTGTCGGCGATCGAGTCGGCTGTGGGGCACCTTTTGGCGCAGGGGATTGAGCGGCGGTTGTGGCAGGTGGCCGGGGATAATTCTTCGCCTGACAACAATGCGACGCTTGACCGCTATTTGACTCAGAACAAGGTTGTTCCTGAGGGGGAGGAAGAGTGAGCCGAGGCGGCCTGATAGCCGACCAGTTTCCCCCAGATGTACCCAGTCCAACTGTGGGAGCGAGCCTGCTCGCGATGGCGGCCTGATAGCCGACCTATTTCTTTCAGGCGTACATATCCATTCCTGCGGTAACGGCCGCTAATGGTTTCGCTCTTACAGCGAGTCACTTTTTCAAACGACAAAAAGTAACCAAAAGTCTTCGCCCCGAGCGTCCGGCCCCTCGCCTAGGCTCGGCGTTCCTTCGTTCCGGCATTCATCTGGGGGCATCGCCTCCGGTCGGCTTCGCTTCGACCTCCTCTCGATGTGTTCGACTTCGTCGAACGGCGCTGCGCGCCTGCCCCCCAGATGAACACCTCCACTCAGCCTCCCGAAGGGGCGGGTGGATCAAGATCAAGAGCGGCAGGCGAGCTAACGCTCGGCCTGTTGAGTGGTGGAGTCGTGAGTGCGGCTGGGTGCCGTACTCGATTGTAGGAGCAGAGCTAGCAAGCGAAGGCGGTGACTAAAACTACCGAATCACCGTAATTCAACATTGCCTCATTTACTTCACCAATCCGAGGTATTCAGTCCATCCCCAGAGAACAAATAGGCCGAAGACAGAACATGCATTGATTCGATACGGAATTTCTATCCAGCGCCGCAGGTGCAAAGGAAAACGCTGTATGTCTTCCAGTGCAAGGGGATTATCCAGTAAGAGCCTAGAGGGGCGTTTGCGGATTATGGCGGTGATCAAGTTGAGCCGATGCCTGCGACTGTACAAGCCATTCCCCCCCTTGTTGTTAGCCTGAATGAGGTAGCAGTGAGTGAGGTGAGACTCCATTTCGTTGAGTTTGAAAAAGCTTACATAAACCATCACCGCCAGGTTGAGAGCCATCAAAAAGAACAACGCAATCACGATCGCGGCGTAAAGCAATTTTATTTCAATCATGGACAGTAGCTTCATATAAGACTTCAGCCGCTGATTCGACGGCTTTTGAACCTGCGTTTCCACCTGCCGACGCTGCCGCACCGCTTATGACCAAGACGCAAATCACTCCACCGATACCGCGCGTTTTCAACGCCACACCTGCGCAATACTCCATCGTTATCGGTGCTGTGTAGGTCGTTACAATGGCAGCCCCACCAATGTTGCCCGCCAGTTTTGCTCCTTCGATATATTTCACCTTCCGACAGGACTCTTCAGCTCCTGCCCGACAGACTTCATTGATACGCATGCTGGCGGCTGCGGTCGCCAAGCCAATGCCGACATAACCACCGGCTTGCATATATTTGACCGCTCGGGCTACTCCATCAATATTTGTGGCATAGCCGGGAAGCTGCATCGGTGCCCCGGCCTTATCCCAGCGGTGAATTGTTCGTCGCGTGGACAACCCCAGCGCTCGTTTGAGCTTTGGATGATCAGCAATTCCGGTGCCTTTGCGCACCAGCGGTCCCAGCCCGGCATCCAGATTCGCCATGATGCGTTTACGCTTGGCAAAAAAATCCGTGGAGTTCAGGTGACCGTACTGTCGGTATTGCTGCTGATGCAGCTCTTCCAGATTTTTCAGATTGTTTTTAAGACTCTCCAGATGCTGCCCAATCATGAATGACGCCACCCCTAGCGACCCCGCAGACACCTCCAAAAACGGTTCGATGACCTCATGGTGCTCAACCATAAACGAAGCCTCCTCATCACTCAGATCCTTGAGCGCCTCGTTCACCTTCTCGGCAGCGATCATCATCTGCGCCTCTTCACGCCGGCACATGTAGTGCCGTGGATCGCTGAAGATCACCATTTGCCCCGGTTTCACCCTTTCGCCGAGATGGCGATTGAGTGAACGGAATTCTCGTAGTAATGCATCGCTTGGTGAGCCCTCGTGCAGTGAGCGTTCCAGCGACTCCAGGCTCATGGGCTTTTCAACAATGTGAAATCCAGACTCCGCTGGCTTGGGCAAAGTGTAGGCGTGATCTTCGACCAAATGTTGCGCCGGGGCTGGTTCGGGTTTGGTTTTGAAACCGTTCCATGATCCGCCTCCGTTATCCGTATTGACGCGCGGCGTGACTATCGCCCAATCGCCGTTGCTAACGGCGTTGATAAGCTTCTGCTGGTTGGCTGCCTGCATGTAATTTGAGCGGTTGGCACCCACGGCATTCAGCAGGTCGTCGAAGCCTTGCAAGTCGTACGGGTAGTTCAGGGCCTGACGCAGTGCGTCGGTGGCTTGATGGCTGTCGAGTACTTGGCCGCTCTGGCCGGCGAGTTGGTGTTGGGGGATGAGTGTGGTCACGCTTTGTGTCCGGTCCTTGGAAACCGGGCACTTTGGCGATAGGGCTCAATGGTGGATGCCGGGGGATTCGGTTTGGCTTGTAGGGGAAGTCCGAATTTTTCTCGGTGTTTGGGGGCGGGTGGTTTGTCAGTAGGTTATTGGCTGAATGACAGGGCCAATCGCGGGCAAGCCACACTCCCACAGTTGATCGGCGTCGTGTTCAAAACAGTGCGGGCGTACTCGAGAAGGCGGCCTGATAGCCGACCAATTTCCCTCAGATGTATACCGTCCAACTGTGGGAGCGAGCCTGCTCGCGATGGCGGTGTGTCATTCAGCATTGATTTCGGCTGACCCAATGCCATCGCGAGCAGGCTCGCTCCCACAGGGGATATGTGCTGAGTTGAGGGGGGGGTTAAGAGTGTTTAACGTTACTTCCTGAAAGCTACAGATCCTTACGCCGTTGCCTACGACTGCGCCAGAATCCACCGGCTTGTGCGCTTTGTACCTGGTCTTTATCGTTTCCGGGCCGCTGAATTCAGCGGCCGGGTTTAGCGACCCGGACTATTCAAAGTGCATCAGTGCTCCTGACTTTCTTGCAGACTTTTGACGTCTGCAATTACGTTACGGTGGCTGTATGCGGGAGATCTTTGGGTCTGCCGGGTGCCTTTGACCGGTTCGCTAACCTGCATACAGTCGCCACCCTTACTTGTTTAGCGACAGGTCCTGGTGGCGCTATTTTCCAAAGCAGCTTCACCATGTTCAAAGCCACACCCAATCCCCCCGAATCAGAAACCGAAAGCACTACCGCCGACCACCACCTCAAACCGGCCATTCTCAAAAAAACCGCCCCCCACAACCCCAGTAGAATGTTCGCTATCGTCGCGGACATGGACACCGAAAGCCTGTTGGCCCACGCCTGTGAATCGCTGGCTTCGGCGAGTGTCATGGCAACTGATTTCGCGGTGTTTGTGGAGGGGCCACAGCGCAGCATGTTGTTGGGCATCCAGCAGGTCATCATGCTGGCCGATCTGGCGGTAAATCGGGCGTTGGATAACATCGATCCGCAGGGCTAACCACTGAACCATTGTGGCGAGGGAGCTTGTCGGAACGCCGCACCGTCCCGCTCGGCGGCGAAGCCGTCGTAATACCGGCGAATGCGGTGTGTCAGCAGAAATGTGTTTGCCGAGTTTGGGGCCGCTTCGCAGCCCAGCGGGACGGTGCGGCGTTCCGACAAGCTCCCTCGCCACAGTTCGTCGTTCGTCAGATTGACCGTGTCATCGTTCTTCGCGGGCAAGCCATGCTCCTACAGGGATCGTGTTCACAAGCCCAAAAAAACCGCGCCCCTCCAAGGGCCGCGGTTTTTTATGCAGCGCGATTATTGCTGTAGCACGGTTGCCCGGTTGTCGCTGCCCAGCTGCTGCACCGTCGCAGTCTGGGTCATGCCACTCTGAGTGACAGTGGCAATGTTGCCGGTGCCGCCCTGAGTGACGTAGGCCACGTTCATGGTGCCGGACTGGTCGAAGTTGGTGGTGTTGCCGATGCCGGTGCTGCTGCCCTGGGCCAGGTTTGAGGTGCCGCGCTGGTCGGCGATGAGGATGTTGTCGCTGCCGTTCTGGTCGAAGTACAACTCGTTGTAGTTTTCAGCCTGTTTGACCGTGGTTTTGTTGCCGGTACCGGTCTGGCTGGTGGTCATGAGGTGGCCGATGCCGTTCTGGGTGAAGTTGGCGGTGTTGTTGGTGCCGTTCTGGTTGACGGTTGCACGTTGGTTGCTGCCGAACTGGCCACCCTTGTCCGGGCCTTTCCAGTCGCTGGCGTAGACCTTGTTACCGGTACCCACGGAGGTGGCGTTCAGCACATGGCTGTCGCCGTTCTGGTAGGTGAAGTGCACGTTGTTGGTGCCTTGCTGGTACAGCGCCAGGGTCGAGCCGACGGATTCGAACTGGTCGGCATAAATCGCGTTGAGGTCGCCGACTTGCAGCACCTGGGCGACGTTGTTTTCGCCAAAGCTCTGGTCGACCACCGTCTCGTTGGTTTGTCCGTACTGGTTGACGGTGGCCTCGCTGGCGGTTTGCCCGCCTTGCCAGACTTCGGCGCCGTTGAATTCGCCGAACTGGTTGATGGTCACGGTGCCGCCGATGCCATCGCGCTGGTCGCCATAGGCGTAGTTGCCTTCGCCCGTCTGGTTGAGATTGATCTGGCCACCCATGTGAGCGATCTGTTCGGCGGTGGCGTAGTTGGCGGTGCCGTACTGGATGATCACTGCGTTGTTGGCAGTGCCCAGTTGGATCTGTTCGATATTGGCCTCGTTGTTGTCACCAAACTGGAAGGTTTGCCCAGAGGTGCCTTCCTGAGTGTCCTGATAAATGAACGAGAAGTTGCCGCTGCCTTGCTGTTGTTGCAGCGCTTCGTTGCCGCCTACGCCGATCGACTGGCTGGCGTGGCTGGTGTTGGTGCTGCCGACCTGTTGCTGATTGATGGTGCTGCCGTTTTCGAACAGTTGCTCGGCGTAACCGGCGTTGAAGTCGCCGAGTTGATTCTGGGTAATGGTGCCGGTGGCGTTGTCTTGCACCGCTGCGGCGTCGTTGCCCTCGCCGAGTTGTTGTTGGGTGGCGGTACTGAACGGGGCCGCGGTCTGTTTCACGTCGGCGATGTTGGCGGTACCGACCTGGTCCTGGGTGGACACGCTGTCGTCGGCCATCGCCTGGGCACTGACAATGACCAGGATGGCGGCGGTGAGGGGCGTCAGTTTGAACATGATGAAACCTCCAAGTGGTGCAGTGCTTTAGCGGTATTGTTTGACCGAAACGCTCATGCCGTTTCCGGACTGGGTCACGGCGCTTGAAAGCCCCGCACCGGCCTGGTCGATGCTGGCGTCGTTGTTGTTGCCGTTCTGGGAAATCTGCGCGCGGTTGTGGCTGCCGGTCTGGGTGATCGAGGCGGCGTTGCCGGAACCTTGCTGAGTGATCATTGCCATCAAGTCGCTGCCCTGTTGCAGGATGTAGGCTTCCTGATTACTGCCCGACTGGACGATGCGACCGAGCAGCGACTGGCCGTTCTGTTGCAGCAGAGCAACGTTGGCCTGGCCGTTCTGATCGATCAGTGCTTGCTGGCCAATCGGTGGTGGTAACTCGCCGAGGTCGGCTCCGGGGGCCAGGTCGTCGTTCTCCATCAAATCATCGGCGCGCACGCCCGCACTGCTGCAAAGCAGAAGCAGGCAGAGCAGGGCGGCGGTCGAGGTTTTCATGGCTGCGTCCTTTGGGAAGAGGCCGGCCCCACCCACCGAATCGGCGGGTGGGGCGAGGGCTCAGTTGGAGATCACCGACACCGTGCGCACGGTGCCTTGGGACGAGGTGATGGTGGCTGTCGGGTTCGCCGATGGAATCACCGTCGTGGTGTTATTCACCGTCAGCCTCCAGCGACCGGTCGCCGGTACCGTGGTGGTGCCCAGGGTTGCCAGCCCGGTCGGGGTGGAGACCCTGATCGTGATGGTGTTACCGGTGATCACCGATGAAGTCCCTGCAAAGTCCCAGGTGAAGCGGTTGTTGGAGCGAGCCGACACCGTAGCCGTGGTCACCGTGAAGGTTTCCGCAGCAGGCCTTGGCGAGACTTGCACGGTGACCGTGGCCGGTGTCGACAGTGCGCCGAAGCTGTCCCGGGCGATGTAGGTGAAGGTCGTGGTGAAGGCTGTCGTGACCGTGGCTGGTGGGGTGTAAGTGATCACCGTGCCGTTGCTGCTGACCGTGCCACGGCCGGCCGCAGGTTGGGTCAGGCTGTTGACCGCCAAAGGCACGTTGCCTTCCGGATCGGTGTCGTTGGCCAACACGTTGATCGGAACCGCCACGCCCAGGGTTGCGATGCTGTCGGCAACTGCCACCGGTGGCCGGTTCGGCGCCACGGTGATGGTCACGGTCGCAGGGGTAGCCGAAGCCAGGCCTTTGATGTCTTGAGCCTTGTAGGTGAAGGTCGTGGTTAACGGCACAGTGACCACGGCGGGCGGGGTGTAGACCACTGCAGTCGTGCCGCTCAACGCCACGGTGCCTTGGCCGGCGGCCGGTTGGGTCAGCGCGGTGATGCTCAGCGGCGTGTTGCCGTCCGGGTCGCTGTCGTTGGCCAGCAGGTTGAGGGTGACCGGCACGCCGAAGCTGGTGTTGCCGGTGTCAGCCACGGACAGTGGCGCCTGGTTCTCACCGGCATCCGGTGCAGAACCAACCACGACGACAGGTTCGGTGTCACTGCCCCCGGCGGCAGATTTGACCGTCACAGTGGCGGGTGGCTGGGACAGATCGGCGACGGTTATTTTTTGCAAGGTGCCGGTTTTCGACAGGCGTCCGTAACCCTGCGCGACCATGTCGGGCACCGCCACTTCGTCCGTGGACGTGGCCTCGATCAGCAGGCTGTGATTGCTCCAGTTGTAGCGAGCGGTCTGGATTTTCACCAGGTCAACGAGTTTGCTCGAGACCGCCGTAGGGCGGGTGGTGCCGGCCGGGTTGGTGGCGGTGAGCACTACGACCGGAGGTAAGGGGCCGCTGAGCAGATGCTGACCGAAGTACAACCCTGTGCCGTCACCCACCATGTTGGTCAGGCATGGCGTAGGCGGTGGGCCTGGCACAAGGGCGAGGGTTTCGCGGAAGCACAATGTAGAGCTGTTGTCCGCTTTGCCAAAGACTTCGACCCGGGTGCTGGTACCGGTGCCCGAAGTGGTGCGGCGGTAGGTTGCACGGTTGAGGTCGACGTGGGTTTGCGCACGATTGTCGAGGACTTTGCCGGACAGTGTGAACAGGTTGCTTTCGATCGTGCCGGCCGGGCCCTGGATGCGTACAAAGTTGGTGTTGTTGGGGCTGCCGGTGACTTGTTCGGTGAGGTTCGGGTCGCCGACGAAGGTTTCGATTGCGCCGGTGTCCGGGTTCACTTCGGTGTAGGGGCCGTTGACGCTGCGCAGGAATGGCCCGATAGCACCGTTAAGTGCCCCGCTGAAATTTCCCGCCACACCTACGCCGATGTCTCTGGTGATGTTGATTGCGCGACGACCGGGTGTGGTGACAGTGACCGTTTCCACGCCATAAGGGTGAGTAATGGTGTAGGTCCCGGCGACGGGCACGTTTATCCGCATACGAATCCGCGCAAAGCTGATTTGATCGCCATCGAGCGGATTTCCGCCGGCAAAAGCTGCTTCTATCCCGGCCACGTAGGCGTCCATTCCATAGCCCGCGGCGTTGTTGGGAATGGTGGTCTCGGCGAGGAACCAGAAGGCTTCGTCTGGCCAGTTATCCGGGAATACCATCGGCAGGGTGTCGTCGAAAATACCCGGTGCCGGCAGCAGGGTACACATGTAGGCCGGTGGCACGCTGGCCGGCACCCGCGAGCTCGCGGCCCGGGACTGGCACAGTTCCATCGACAGCAGATTGTTGTCCTGATACCACATCGGGAATTTCCCGGTGGCGAAGGTGTATGGGCCGGGGTCGACGGCAGCGAGTTGCGCGAATGCACTGCCGGACAGCGATAGAGTCAGTCCCAGTGCGTTGAGCGCCAGGCGTGGCCAATTGTTCATGATGCCTCCTGATGAGGATCTGGGCATGTGAGCGTTCATTGCACGATGACCACTTCTTCGGTGTCGCTGCCGCCATTGGATGACGTCACTCGAACCTTGGCGGGTGGAATCGGCGAGATGCCGGTGGCCAGGGATTTCACTGCGCCATCGCCACTGAGGGCGCCGATGGCGACACCTGTGCCAGAGGTGGCAGTGAGCACCGGAGGCGAAGTTTCGTCGCTGGTCGAGGCCACGACCGTTATTTGCCCGGTGCTGAGGCTGTATTCGGCACGTGAAATCACCACCAGGTCCGTCAGGGGCATGGGTAAGGTGGTCGGTGTGCTGCTAGCGATGGCCAGGTGGTTGTCGGCGGTCACTTGCAAAGTGCTTGGCAAGCTCGGGTTGGTCGAAGACTGCGCATACCAGTTGCCGGTGGTGTTGGCCTCGGTAAGGTTCAACACCGGGTTGTTGCTGTCCAGAGTCACTTTGGCCGGTGGCGGCGGGGCCAGGACGAACACGTCTTGCTGAGCCACCGGAGCGCTGGCGCCGGGTTTGCGCGAGTAGGTGCTACGCTGGGTGATCATTGGCGTCGGCCGTGCAATTGTCGCCAACTTGCCGGAAATGGCCATTACCGTCGTGCGCAAATCCAGCCCGTTGGGTCCTTCAATACGGATGTAGTTGGTATTGAAAGGGCTGCCGGTGAAGGCTTCCGCCAGGTTCGGGTCGCCGACGAATTGCTCGGCTGAACCGGTGACCGGATTGGTCTCGGTATAGGGGCCATTGACGCTGCGCAGGAACGGCCCGACATCGCCCTTAAGAGCACCGTCGTAAGTTTTCGGCACGCCGATGCCGATGTCCCGGGTCATGTTGATTGCCCGCCGCCCGGGGGTGTCGACGTTGAAGACATCGACGCCGTAGGGGTGGGTAATGACATAGGTGCCCGCGGTCGGTACATCGACACGCATGCGGATGCGGGCGAAGCTGATCTGGTCACCTTCGATTGGGTCGCCACCGCTGAAGGCGGCTTCAACGGCGCTGACATAGGTCAGGTCGATACCTCGGGCTGCGTCGACGATGGTGCCGTCGCCGGTGAACCAGAACGCCTCATCGGGGAAGTTGGTCGGGAAGACGAGCGGTTGCGTGTCGTCGAAGATCCCGGGTGCCGGTAGCAAGTTGCACATGTACGTCGGTGCGCCCGGTGCGCTGGGCACTCGCGAGCTGACAGCCTTGGACAGACAAAGCTCCAGGGTTCGACCATGAGTGTCCTGATACCAGGCGGCGAACGAGCCGTTGGCTGGCACGTAGGGGCCGGGGTCGACGGCAAACAGCGCCGCCTGGGCGACGCCTTGGGCCAGTGCGCTAACGACCAGGGCGGCCGCGGTTTTGGACAGTAAAGGGTGCATGAGTTAAGCCCTCTATATCGAAATGCCTGCCCCATGGAGACGGGTCAGTTGGTAGGGGGTCGGCAACTTCCATACCAACCGGCGAAAACGGTCGGCAGAGGCCCGAGTCACGGGCGTGTCACTCACAAACGGCATCGGAGCGCGGTTTTTGGGCGCGGGCCACTGTCCCCAGGATTGGGGGTAGATGGGGATAAAGAGAAAGTGGGGGACGAGACCCAACGTCGGGCAAACAGCCGTTAGTGGGCTATAACCCTATAGGGGGAATCGTCGGGAACACGTCCATGGACATGCCTACTCAAACACTCCAGGCCGAGGGAGGTGATATTCGCCTGAGCTCGCGCAAGCAGCCGTTCAATCTACTGCGCTGGTTTTCGCTTATCAGCATGGCGGTGATTGGTACGGTGGCGGTGGCGTTGGGGGCTGTGTCCACCCGGTTCGTGATTACCGAAAGCGTGCAACGCGATGCGTTGTTGACGTCCCAGTTCATTCAGGCGATTGCCTTGGTCGAGGTGCGCCACGTATCGATTCCCAACGTGCGGACCATGGGCGAACTGCTCGATCCGCGTAATGACAAAAACTTTTCCGACGTCGACCCGCTGGCCCGCGCCATTGCCCGTGGCGAATTCCTCGACCATATCGAGCACTTGCCGGACGTGATTCTGGCCAACATCTATGCCCCCGACCGCATGGTGATCTGGTCGACCAACCCGGCGTTAATGGGCACCACGATCCACGCCGACGAAGATCTGGAGCAAGCCTTTGCTTCCAGAATTCCTGTGTCGGCCAGTTATCACGATGTGGACAAGAGCCGCTTGGAACAGAAGTTCGTGACGCCTCCGGAATACATCTTCATCGAGAACTACATTCCGTTGTTTGATGCCGACGGCGACAAAGTCACGGCGATGGTCGAGATCTACAAGGAACCCAAGGACCTGATCAGCCGCATGGAGCGCGGCCTGGTGTTGATCTGGCTGGCCACTGCACTGGGCGGCGGGCTGATTTACCTGGGGCTGTACTGGATCGTTCGCCGGGCGGCCATTTTGCTGGCGGCGCAACAAAAACAACTGATCACCAACGAAACTTTTGTGGTCTTGGGCGAGATGTCTTCGGCGGTCGCCCACAGTTTGCGTAATCCGCTGGCAACCATCCGTTCAAGCGCCGAACTGGCGCTGGAATTCGACAGCGGCCCGGCCCGCAAGAACATCAACGACATCATCGGCCAAGTGGATCGCATGTCGAAGTGGGTGCGGGAGCTGCTGCAATCCTTGCGTCCGCTCAACGATGACGCCGAGCCTGTCAATCTGGTGGCGGCGCTGCATGACAGCCTGATGGCCTTCGAGCATCAAATCGCCAACGCCTCTGTCCACGTGGTGTTCGACCCGAAGCTGACGCCGATGGTCCTGAGCCAGCAGGTGCAGTTGACGCAGATCCTCAACAGTTTGCTGGCCAACGCACTGGAGGCCATGGACAAGGGCGGCACGTTAACCATCACATTGGAGCCGACCGATTCCCATCGCCTCAGCATGGTGGTGAGCGACACCGGCAAAGGCATGAACGAAGAACAGCGCAGCATGGCCTTCCGGCCGTTTTTTACCACCAAACAAGGTGGGCTGGGTGTCGGGCTGGTGCTGGTCAAACGGATCATGGAGCGGTTTGGCGGTGCGGTGACCCTGGAAAGCCGTGAAGGCGAGGGCACGAGTGTCCGTCTGTCGTTCAAATTGGTCCCCTGAAAACGGGTGTGAACTTTCCCCGTTAGCGGGTGTCATTCCCCAGTCGCTTCCCCGGTAATGGCGTATTGATGTTGATAAGCCATTGTTTTGATAGGCATCAATGCTTTCGTAAAAAACAGTTACAACTCTGGCGAGGTCCTTGCACAACCCCCATTACCCCCTTCATGACTCATGACTTCGAGGCGGCTGGTGATGGACAGAAAAGCGCGGTATCCCTTCAAATGGTTCGGCCTCCTGACGCCTCTGAGCGTTCTTCTGACAATGACGCTGGGCACAGGGACTCTGCGCGCCAGCCCCATCGACGACGAGCGACAGCCAGAACCTACCGACCCCTCGGCTTACTACGATGAACCGGCTGACAAAGCGGCGGCGTTGAACGCCATTTTGACCATGCCCCCGGCTAACCTGGATTCCTTCGATTTGCCGGCTGGCGTCAAAGGCAGCAAAGCCACCACGCGGGTGGAAAACATCCTGCCGCCGACGATACAAACCAGTTTCAACTACCCCACCAATGGCAAGCCGAGTCCACTGTATAGCGCTCTGCCGTTTACTCAGCAGTTGGTGCTGTTCGAAGAGTTCGGCCCGGAAAAACTCGACCCCACCACACCGGCGGCGCCGTTGGGTTTTCCACCGGCAGCCATCGGCCCGTTGCCACAACAGGACCCCACCAGTGCGGCCCGCAGTGCGCCGCCCAGCGCTGCTCTTGATGCGTTCCTGCGTCAACCGGGGCTGACACCGTTCCCGAGTCTGTACTCCAACGTGGTCGACCGTAACCCGTGGCAGAAGCAGATCGAATTTTTCCTCAACCGCCGTATCGGCTCCTCGGCTGAAGGCCGCCCGCCAGGAAAAGGCTGGTCGCACCAGCGCTGGAACGAGTTTTACCCGCAAATGGCCTACAAGACCGTGCAAACCGGCGCACGGTTGAATTCCGGTTGGCGTGACAGTCGTCAGATGCACCGCTATGCCGTGGGCGAGTTTGGCCCAGGCGGCCTCTATCACAACGTGGCTGGCGTACCGGCGACCGATGGCACCGCCAAGGGCGTCGATGCGCGTTTCCACCCGAAAATGCCGGTGCAGAACCACAACTCGGTCTGGACCTTTGACGGCACCTTGCCGCCAAAATTGCTGATGGTGCGTTACGGGCAACCCACGTTGATGCGTCATTACAACGGCTTGCCGATCGACCCGTCGGCGAACATGGGTTTTGGTCTTCACACCATCACTACCCACGAGCACAACGGTCACGCACCGGCGGAAAGCGACGGTTACGCCAATGCGTTTTTCTTCCCGGGGCAATTTTACGACTATCGCTGGCCGATCCAGTTGGCCGGCTACGACAGCATCAACACCAAGGCAGAAGACCCGCGTGCAGCTTTTCCGTGCGCGCCGGGCGAAACCCTGTGGACCAACGACCTCATCCCCAGCCGCAAGACCTGCAACAACGGCACGATCAAGATCCGCGGCGACTGGCGTGAAACCATGAGCACCCACTGGTTCCACGACCACATGCTCGATTTCACCGCGCAGAACGTCTACAAGGGCAACGCGGCAATGATGAACTATTACAGCGCCCTGGACCGCGGCAATGAATCGGTGAATGACGGCGTCAACCTGCGCCTCCCCAGCGGCAGCGCCTTGCCCTGGGGTAACCGCGACTATGACGTCAACCTGCTGTTTGCCGACAAGGCGTGGGATAAGAACGGTCAACTGTGGTTCAACCCGTTCAATACCGACGGCTTCCTCGGTGATCAGGTGCTGGTCAACTGGCAGTGGAAACCGTCCCTGGATGTGCGCGCCCGCAGCTATCGCTTCCGCATGCTCAATGGCTCAGTGTCGCGCTACTTCAAAATGGCGCTGGTGCGCGAGATCAAGGGCACCAGCGGCGAGTTCCAAGGGCCTGCCGGGTCGGGCGTGTCGTATGCCCGGGTGCCGTTCCACATGATTGCCAACGACGGCAATATCATGGAACACAGCGTGCCGTTCGACGGCACCATGGACCTGGATGCCGACGGTGATAAACAGAACCACAACGCGATCCTGCCAACCCTGGGCATCGCCGAGCGTTTCGACATCATCGTCAACTTCTCGAAAAACGGGATCAAGCCGGGCGATAAGCTGTTCTTCGTCAACCTGCTGGTGCACGAAGACGGCAAGGGCCCGAAGGAACCCGTCTCCCTGGCTGACGTGCTGTCCGAGAAATACCGGGCGATCATCAAGCAAACCAGCAAGGGGCCGAAGTGGGAAGACGGTGATCCGGCGGTAGGCAAGGTATTGCAACTCAACGTCAAGGCGTACACCGGCCAGGACCTGGCCATGGACCCGGCCGCTTATGAACCGGCCAAACCGGGCAAGGCTGAAGGCCTGGTGATGATCCCGCTGAAGATTCACCGCGACAATGCTGCCGACCAGGCGCTGCTGGCCAAAGCCCGTCACCGCACCTACACCTTCGGCCGTTCCGACGGCACCGATGAAGCACCGTGGACGGTCAAGACCGATGGCGGGTTTGGCTTCAGCATGGACCCACGGCGTTTGAACACCGGGCTTCAACTGGCCAGTGGCCCCACCGATGCCGGTGTCGCCGGTTTCGGCACCCTGGAAGTCTGGAACATCAAGGCTGGCGGCACGGGCTGGAGTCACCCGGTACATGTGCACTTCGAGGAGGGGATCATCCTCAGTCGCGGCGGCAAGGCGCCACCGGAATGGGAAAAATGGGCACGCAAGGACGTGTACCGCATCGGCTCCGAAAAGGATGGCCTGGACAACGTCGAGATGGCGATCAACTTCCGCGAATTCGCCGGGACGTACATGGAGCACTGTCACAACACTCAGCATGAGGACAACTCGATGCTGCTGCGCTGGGACATTGAGAAACCCGGGCAATTCCAGCTGATGCCGACACCGCTGCCGAGTTGGGATGGTGTGCGCTACGTGAACTCCGCCGCGCTGCCAACCTTCCGCACTGGCGACGGCCTCGGCCCTAAAGTGGTGGTCAAACCATGAACCGCGAGGGAGCCGACATGAAAATGCATACGCCGCGCTCCCGCGCCCTGGGCATGCACCTGGTGTTGATGCTGGTCACCTGCCTGCTGGCCAGTCGGGTGCTGGTCGCACATGACGCTGCTCCGTCAGCATCACCGACGGAGTCGGCGACACCCTGGGGCGGTGATTACTTCCCCAACACCTTGCTGACCGATCAGGACGGTCGGCAGGTGCGTTTCTTCGATGATTTGATCAAGGACAAAGTGGTGGTGATCAATTTCATCTTCACTTCATGCAGCGACTCTTGCCCGCTGGAAACCGCGCGCCTGCGTCAGGTGCAGAAGTTGCTGGGGGACCGGGTCGGCCAGGACATTTTTTTCTACTCCATCAGCATTGACCCCTTAAGCGATACACCCGATGTGCTCAAGGCCTACGCACAACGCTTCAAGGTCGGGCCGGGCTGGAAGTTTCTCACCGGAGAGTTTGCCGACGTCACTGATCTGCGAAAAAAACTGGGCTTGTTTATCGAAGGCGTCGACAACGGCCGCAACAAGGACCACAACCTGAGCCTGATTGTCGGCAACCAGACCACGGGCCGCTGGATGAAAGCTTCACCTTTCGAAAATCCGTGGATTCTGGCCGATCAGTTGGCCAACACGCTGCACAACTGGAAACAGCCAAGCATTGAAGAAAACTACGCGGATGCGCCCGAGATTCGTCCGCCGAGCAACGGCGAAGAGTTGTTTCGCACCCGTTGCGCGTCGTGTCACAGCCTGGGTCCGATGGACGGGCAGGGCATCGGCATGCGCAGCATCGGCCCGGACCTGATCGGCGTCACTCGCCAGCGTGATCCGGCCTGGCTGAGTCGCTGGATTCGCGAGCCGGACCGCATGCTGGCGGAAAAAGACCCGATCGCGCTGGAGCTGTTTGAGCGTTTCGACAAAATTCCCATGCCCAACCTGCGTCTGGATGAGAACGCGGCGCAGTCCATCATGGGGTTTTTGCAAGAAGAAACCGATCGTCAGCAACCGCTACAGGCGGCGCAAACGCAATAGCGGCTAAATACTATCAGTGGGGCCGTCAGTCTCGATCAATGCCACCTACACTGATCCGAAACGTGGCTGAAAAGGCTTGATGCAAGGCAACCGGGAAGGTCCTATGCAGACACCAGAACAACAAAAAATACCTGCGTCGGCTATGTCGGCAGCAGAAAGCAAAGGCTGGCGAGGACAGTTCAATTTGCTGCGCTGGTTTTCCCTGGGCAGCTTTTTCATCATCGCCGCCGTGGCGCTGGGGTTGGGCTACGTGTCCACACGTTTTGTCGTCGATGAGAGCATCGAGCGTGATTCCATGCTGACTGCGCAGTTCATTCAGGCCATTGGTGATGCAGAAATTCGTCATGCCGGCATCAACCTGCAAAGAACCATGGGCGAAATGCTCGATCCGCGCGATGACAATGCCTATCCCGACGTAGATCCGGCGGCCCGTGCCGCTGCCCGCATCGAGTTTCTCGATCATGTCGAACACCTGCCGGACACACTGTTGGCGGTGGTGTACGCCCTGGATCGCACCGTGGTCTGGTCGACCAATGCGCAAATGATTGGCATGCGCGTCGAAGGTGATGAGGAACTGGACGAGTCTTTCGAAATGAAGGAACCCGTGTCCACCAGCTACCACGAAGTCGATGAGGAACGTCCCGAGCAGCAACTGCTGCGCGAGCCTGAATACCTGTTCATCGAGAACTACATCCCGATGTTCAATGCCGACAAAAGCAAAGTGATCGCCATGGTGGAGATCTACAAGGAACCCGCAGACCTGGTGGAACGCATCCAGCGTGGCTTCAAGTCGATCTGGCTGGCAACCCTGCTCGGCGGCCTGGCCATCTACCTCGGGCTGTTCTGGATTGTGCGGCATGCGGCCATGCTGTTGCAGAGCCAGCAGAAACAACTGATCAGCAACGAGACCTTCGTCGCGCTGGGGGAAATGTCCTCGGCGGTGGCCCACAGCTTGCGCAATCCGTTGGCCAACATTCGTTCCAGCGCCGAACTGGCTCAGGAAATCGCCAGCCAGAATGCGCAGAAGAACATCGGAGACATCATCAGTCAGGTCGACCGCATGTCGCGCTGGGTTCGGGAGTTGCTGGTGTCATTGCGCCCCGTGAACGACGACTACGAAACGGTAGACCTGATGCTGGTCATCGACGACACGTTGAGTGCGTTTGACGCGCTGATTAAACGCTCCGGCATCGACGTGCGTTTCACCCCTCAGAGTTGTCCGCCGGTCGTCAGCCAACAGGTGTTACTCACGCAAATTCTTAATAGCCTGTTTGCCAATGCCCTGGAAGCCATGCCCAAGGGCGGCGTGCTGAGTATCGATATCGAAACGCCGCAGCCCGGGCTTGTGCGTATGACCCTGAGCGATACCGGTAAGGGCATGACCACACAGCAACAGCAAATGGTCTTCAAGCCGTTTTTCACCACAAAACAAGGCGGGTTGGGCGTGGGCCTAGCCCTGGTTAAAAGAATAATGGAGCGTTTTGAAGGCTCGGTCGAACTGACCAGCCGAGAGCAGGAAGGAACCCGCGTTTGTCTCAATTTTAAAGTGGCAACGGGAGGGGTATATGGAGCACAGCATTCTGCTGGTCGAGGATGATGAACTCCTCGCCGAGAATATTCAGACCTACCTGGAGCGCAAGGACTTCGAGGTGACGGTCTGCCACTCGGCTGAGGACGCGCTGGACCAATTGAGCACTTTCGTCCCGGACGTGGTGCTGACCGATAACTCGCTGCCGGGCATGAGCGGTCACGACCTGATCCAGAAGCTGCGCATCAGCGCGCCGGATCTGAAAGTGATCATGATGACCGGCTATGGCAACGTCGAAGACGCCGTGGTGGCGATGAAAGAGGGTGCTTTCCATTACGTCACCAAACCGGTGGCTTTGCCGGAACTCAAGCTGCTGCTGGACAAGGCCCTGGCCACCGACCGAATGGAGCGCACACTGTCGTTCTATCAGGAACGCGAAGCGCAGAAGTCTGGGGTGCAGGCCCTGATCGGCGAATCGGCACCGATGCAGTACCTGAAAAGCACCATTGGCCAGTTACTCGACGCCGAGCGGCGCATGGCCAATGCCGATCTGCCACCGGTGTTGGTGGAAGGCGAGACCGGTACCGGCAAGGAACTGGTGGCCCGTGCGTTGCACTTCGACGGCCCGCGCAGCAAAGGTCCGTTCATTGAATTCAACTGCGCCTCGATTCCTTCCAACTTGGTGGAGTCGGAGCTGTTCGGTCACGAGAAGGGCGCCTTCACCGACGCCAAGGACCGCCGCGTCGGGCTGGTGGAAGCGGCCGATGGCGGGACGCTGTTTCTCGATGAAGTCGGCGAGATGGACTTGTTGCTGCAAGCCAAACTGCTGAAGCTGCTGGAGGACCGGACGATCCGCCGGGTCGGCTCGGTGAAGGAGCGCAAGGTCGATTTGCGGGTGATCAGTGCGACCAACTGCAACCTCGAACAAATGGTCCAGCAGGGCAAGTTCCGCCGCGATCTGTTCTTCCGTTTGCGGATCATCTCGATCAAGGTGCCGCGCCTGTACGCCCGTGGTGCAGACATCCTGCTGCTGGCCCGGCACTTCCTGGCGATCCACGGCAAACGCTATGGCAAACCGAACCTGCATTTCAGCGATCAGGCCGAGGAATTGCTGCTCAGCTACAGCTGGCCGGGCAACGTGCGCGAGTTGCGCAACATGCTTGAGCAAACCGTACTGCTGGCCCAGAGCGACACCATCGCCGCCCATCAATTGAACGTGTGCCTGAGCCTGGTGGATGAGCCGCTGGTGTTTCAGCAAGAGCCGCAACACTACGAACCGCGTCCGGCCTACAACGGCACCGAGTCCATGAACCTGCCGGAAGTGGAGCGCGACATGGTGCGCAAGATGCTCGACAAGACCGACTGGAACGTCACCAAGTCCGCACGGCTGCTTGGCCTGAGCCGCGACATGCTGCGCTACCGGATCGAAAAACTCGGCCTCGCGCGCCCGGAGAAACGTCAGTGGTAGGTCTTATTGCATCAATGGCCCCTGACGGCTGAGGCACGCGAGCAGGCACGTGGGGTCGAGGACTTCTTCGTTCACGTAGACACCGCGTTGCTGATCGTAGGAGCGGATGAACACTCGAACCGTGGCATCCGCTACCGTCGGCAATCTTGAGTCGTAGAACTCATGCTGGCTCGAAATGGGGATGAAGTCCTGAGGCGCTGTCGGGATGTACGAGCCGGGCGGCACCGTGCTCATTGACGGTGGCACGGGGTGAGCGAAGGGTTGGTCGGCCCCGTAATAGTTGAACTCACTGCTGTAATCGGTAGTGGGTGTCAGGCTGTCGTCCGCGTGAGCACCGGTTGTGGTGATCAGGCAGAGGGCGAGCAGTAGCCTCAGATCGGTTGTTTTCATGGCAGCACCTGCGAAATCGGTTTTTCCCGCATTTCCCCAAGGTCATTAACTATAGCTTGCCGTACGAGCGCGCGTTCGCGATGCACGGGTTACAAAATTTGAACAAAGACTCAATGGGGTTTTTCAAAACGCTGATCTAGACTCGTGCCCGGTCAATCAAGACCCCCGTCTGGAGCGCGCAATGGAAATGCCGACAAAAGAAAAAGCCATCGCCAGCAACCGCGATGCCTGGAATGACTCTGCCCGACACCACAAAGACACCCCCGAATGGCGGGAACGTTTGACGGCTGTGGGTGACAGGGATTTTTGCTGCCTGGACGACACCCTCCGAGGTTTGCTGGAACAAGTGGGTGTCGACGGCAAAGACGTGGTGCAACTGGGCTGCAACAACGGCCGCGAAAGTCTTTCGTTGTTTGCGCGGGGTGCCCGCAGCGTCGTAGGCGTCGACCAGTCCGAAGCCTTCCTCGATCAGGCGCGGGAACTGGCGTCACGCTCGCCCCATGCGCCTGAGTTCATCGAGGCAGACATCCATCACCTGCCGACTGAACTTCATGGCCGCTTCGACGTGGCCCTGATCACCATCGGCGTGTTGAACTGGATGCCGGACATCGGCGAATTCTTCCGCCATGTCGCACAAACCCTCAAGCCCGGCGGCAGCCTGGTGGTGTACGAAACCCACCCCTTCCTCGAAATGTTCGACCCCGAGTCCGCCGACCCGTATCGGCCAGACAGCTCGTACTTTCGCAGCGAACCCTTCGTGCAGGACCAGCCGATCGTCTACGAAGGCAAAGTCGACCAGCAGGCGGCTCCGTCCTACTGGTTCGTCCACACCCTGGGCGCCATCTTCACCGGCGCCATCGACGCCGGATTGCAGATCAGCCACTTCAAGGAGTACCCGCATTCCAACCGCGAGGAGCTCTATGATCGGTATGAGCAGCAAACGGCGCAGCTGCCGTTATGTTTTACGTGGGTGGCGGTGAAGACCTAAAGCCGCGTCGCCTGCATCGCGAACAGGCTCGCTCCCACAGGGAATCAGTTTGATCACACATCCAGCGTTCATCCGAGGTCCAATGTGTGCGAGCTTGCTCGCGATGAACGATAACGCGGTGCCGCTGCCGTCCGCTATCCTTGCTCCACGCACATCGAACGGTTTTTCCCATGCTTTCGGTCCAAGGCGTCTTCAAAAGCTACGCCACTCCCCAGGGCCCGCTGCCGGTTCTGCAAGGTGTCGACCTCACCTTGAAACCCGGCAGCAGCCTGGCGTTGATGGGGGAGTCGGGCAGTGGCAAAAGCACCTTGCTGCACCTGATTGCCGGGCTGGACAAGGTCGATCGCGGCAGCATCCGCAGCGGCGAACATCGGCTGGAGCAGATGAGTGAAGGGCAACTGGCGAACTGGCGGCGGACTGAAATCGGCCTGGTGTTTCAGCAATTCAACCTGATCGGCAGTTTGCGCGTCGAGGACAATCTGGCGTTCCAGGCGCGATTGGCGGGGCGCCATGATCCGCGCTGGCAGGCGCATCTGGTGCAACGTCTGGGGTTGGGTGATTTGCTGCGGCGTTATCCGGAACAGCTGTCCGGCGGCCAGCAGCAACGGGTCGCGTTGGGCCGTGCCCTGGCGTCGCAGCCGAAACTGCTGCTGGCCGACGAACCCACCGGCAGCCTCGATGAAGCCACCAGCGATGAGGTCTTGAAGTTGTTGTTGGAGTTGCTCGACGACAGTCCCACCACCTTGTTGATGGTCACCCACAGCCCACGGGTTGCCGCGCGGCTGGCCGAAAAAGTGGTGCTCCACCGTGGCCGTCTGGCTGGCGCGGACGAGCGCTGAAGTGCGGGTCTTTCGCGAGACGCTACGGGCGCTGCTCAGTCATTGGCGGCAGCATCCGGTGCAGTTTTTCAGTGTGCTGACCGGCCTCTGGCTCGCCACCAGCCTGCTGACCGGCGTGCAGGCGCTGAACAGCCAGGCGCGCGAAAGCTATGCCCGGGCCAGTCAGTTGATCGGCGGCGAACCCCAGGCCAGCCTCAGTTCGCCCAGCGGTGCAACCTTCTCCCAGCACGTGTTTGTCGACCTGCGCCGTGCGGGCTGGCCGGTGTCGCCGGTCCTGCAAGGTCGGGTGACGCTCAAGGGCCATGAAGACCAGCGCTTGCAACTGATGGGCATCGAGCCGGTGTCGCTGCCCGCCGGTTCCTCAGTGGCCGGGCAGGCGTTGGCGATTGAGCAGGTCGTCGAGTTCTTCAGCCCGCCGGGCAGTACCTGGATTGCGCCGCAGACGTTGCAGGCATTGGGTTTGCGTGAGGGCGAACGCCCGCTGACTTTGAGTGGTCAGGCATTGCCGCCGCTGCATGCCCAGCCCGATATGGCCCCTGGTGTGTTGTTGGTGGACATCGGCTTCGCCCAGCAGATTCTCGGCCTGCCGGATCAGCTGTCACGCCTGCTGCTGCCGAAGGATTTCACCGCGATCCTGCCTGATCAATTCAAGGGGCAGCTGCAGCTCAAAACCAGCGGCGAAGAGAACAATTTGTCGCGCCTGACCGAAAGCTTTCACCTGAACCTCGATGCGCTGGGTTTTCTGTCATTCGTGGTCGGTCTGTTCATCGTCCACGCCGCGATCGGTCTGGCGCTGGAACAACGCCGAGGCTTGCTCAGAACCCTGCGCGCCTGCGGTGTCAGTGCACGGATGTTGATTGCCTGTCTGGCGATTGAACTGGGCGGCCTGGCGTTGATCGGCGGACTGGTCGGCGTCGCCAGCGGCTACCTGCTGGCCAGCGTGCTGTTGCCGGACGTCGCCGCCAGCCTGCGCGGGTTGTACGGCGCCGAAGTGGCGGGGCAGTTGAGCCTCAGTCCGTGGTGGTGGCTCAGCGGCGTCGGCCTGAGCCTGCTCGGTGCGTTGTTGGCGGGGGGCAACAGTTTGTTGCGGGCCGCGCGCCTGCCTTTGCTGGCCCTGGCCGACCCGCAAGCCTGGCATCAGGCTCACGCGCGCTGGTTGCGGCGTCAGGGTTGGGTTGCCGTGATCGCCGGGGTGATCGCAGTGTTGGCGTTGATCTTTGGCGACAGCCTTAGCAGTGGCTTCGTGCTGATGGCGGCACTGTTGATCGGCGCTGCGCTGGCGTTGCCGGTGGTGCTCAACTGGGTGTTGAACCGGGTGCTGCATCGCAGTCGCTCGGTGCTCGGCCAATGGTTTCTCGCCGACTGCCGCCAGCAACTGCCGGCCCTGAGCCTGGCGTTGATGGCGCTGTTGTTGGCACTGGCGGCGAACATTGGAGCGGGGAGCATGACGGCCGGTTTTCGTCAGACCTTCAGCGATTGGCTCGAACAACGCCTGACCGCCGAACTGTACGTTAATCCGCGAAATCCGGCCCAGGCCAGAGAGCTGCAAACCTGGCTCAAGCAGCAACCCGGACTCACGGCGGTGCTGCCCAGCTGGCAAGTGTCGATCCAGTTGCAAGGCTGGCCGGCGGACGTCTTCGGCGTGATCGATCACCCGACGTATCGCCAGCATTGGCCGCTGCTGGAAGCCTTGGGCGACAACCCTTGGGAACGACTGGCCAAGGACGACGCACTGATGCTCAGCGAACAATTGGCCCGTCGGCTGAAAGTGCGCCTGGGCGATCACCTGACGATTCCCACACCGAACGGTGCCTGGTCACCACGGATCGTCGGCATCTACGCCGATTACGGTAATCCCAAGGGGCACATTCTGGTCAACGTCAACCATCTGCTGCGCGGCTGGCCGCAGCTGACACCCAGCCGTTTCAACCTGCGCATCGACCCGACGTTGATCCCTGATTTCCTGACCGCGCTGCAAACACGCTTCACGCTGGAGGACAGCCGCATCGTTGACCAGGCCCGGCTCAAGGGGTGGTCCACGCAAGTGTTCGAACGCACCTTTGCCGCGACCGCCGCGCTTAACAGCTTGACCCTCTGCGTGGCGGGCGTGGCGCTGTTCATCAGCCTGTTGACGCAAAGCCAGAGCCGCCTCGGGCAACTCGCACCGCTGTGGGCGCTCGGTGTGACTCGCCGGCAATTGATGCTGCTCAATCTCGGGCAAACCTGGTTGCTGGCGGTGATGACCCTGGTGCTGGCATTGCCGTTGGGGATCGCGCTGGCGTGGTGCCTGGACACGGTGATCAACGTCCAGGCCTTCGGCTGGCGCTTGCCGCTGCGGGTGTTTCCGATGCAGCTGTTGCAGTTGATGGGGTTGGCGCTGTTGGCGACTTTGTTGGCGTCGGCGTGGCCGCTGTACTCGCTGTACCGCACGCAACCGGCGGATCTGCTGAGGACGTTTGCTCATGAAGATTAAGGTCGGCATGTTGCTATTGGCGTTATTGAGCGGGTGCGATAACTCGGCGCCTGTTGAGAAAGGCTTCGCGGGGCTGGGTCATCAGGCCGCCGCGTTTACGCCGGTGGTGCCCGGTCGGGTGTTCAGCTTTCCGGCAGATCACGGTCTTCATGATGGTTTTCGCATCGAATGGTGGTACGTCACCGCCAACCTCAAGGACGATCAGGGGCGCGAGTTCGGCGCGCAATGGACGCTGTTTCGCAGCGCCTTGAAAGCGACGCCCGAAGTGGCCGGCTGGGGTAATCAAATCATCTGGCTTGGCCACGCGGCCGTGACATCGGCGACAGTGCATCACGCCGCCGAGCGTTACGCCCGTGGGGGCGTTGGTCAGGCTGGCGTGAGCCTGGCGCCGTTCGACGCGTGGATCGATGATTGGCATTTCAGCAGTCAGGGTTCCGACCCTATGGCGGAGCTTCAACTCAGCGCCCGGGACAAGGGTTTTGGCTATCAACTGCGGCTGACCTCCACACGGCCCTTGGTGCTTCAGGGCGACAAAGGCTTCAGTCAGAAATCCGAACAAGGGCAGGCGTCGTACTACTACAGCCAGCCGTTTTTTCAAGCCCGCGGCACGCTGGAAATCGACGGCAAAACGTTTCAAGTCAGTGGCCCGGCCTGGCTAGACCGGGAATGGAGCAGCCAACCCCTGACCGCCAACCAGACCGGCTGGGACTGGTTTTCCCTGCACCTGGACAGCGGCGAGCAGGTGATGCTCTACCGCATGCGACAGAAGGACGGCGCGCCTTACCTCACCGGCACCTGGATCGACGCTGAGGGCCAGACGCAGCTACTGCACGCCGCCGACATCAGCCTTACACCGCAAGACACCGCCAAGGTCGCCGGGCGTTCGATGCCGGTGCGCTGGTCGATCAAAATCCCCGACAAACACCTCGACATCTCGATCAGCGCCCTCAATCCCAATGCGTGGATGGCTTTGCGTATTCCCTATTGGGAAGGACCGGTGCAATTGAGCGGCAGCCATGGTGGGCAGGGTTATCTGGAAATGACCGGGTATTGAGTCGGAACTCTCGGCAGAGCGATGGCCTCCTAATTCTAGAAGCCCGTTCACAGGAGAACGCCATGAGTGAAGACCTGAAACCGCCTGACCTTGATTCGTGGCAGCGCCTGTTCGAAGACAAGGCCTACTGGCAACAATCCCCCGACGCCCATTACACCGAACTGCTGCGAGTGGCCGACGACTTGCTGGGGCAGGGCGCCATCGACCTGGAACAGTGGCAAGCCTTGAAGGCCAAGGCTGATCAATCCCATAAAGATTCGCCTGCCGTGAACGTCGCCCACGAGGTTGACGATCCCGAGGCTTGAGGCGTTCTCCAAGAAACTGCGAACACTCCCGGATCAGCGTCTATGCTCATCTGCACAGAGGGCGCTGGACGCTGGTTCAGCGCTCTTTGCTGCCTCCAATTCACAGGTTCACAGGGAATGTACCGCTTATGAAACTTCACGCACTGACTAAAGCCATCACTCTCGCTACCTTGCTGTCTGCTGCCAGTCTTAGCGCCATGGCCGCGGACATCCCGCTGTCTGCCGTTGTGGAGGCGGATCAGGTCACCACCAAAGTTGTCTCGGTCGATGCTGCCAACCATCAGGTCGTTCTTGAAGGGCCGGAAGGTCGTCAGGTCCATGTGCAATTGACCGACAAGGCCAAAAACCTCGGCAACTTGAAAGTCGGCGACCAAGTCGATGTCAAGGTTACCAGCGCTGTCGCCGCCTACCTCGACACCGATGTCGACAAAGGCCTGCCTGGCACCGTCGAACGCGCTGGCGAAGTCCGCGCAGCCCCCGGCAGCGACAACCCGGGTGGTGAAGCCTACCGTCAGGTGCGGGTCCAACTGAAAATCACCAACATCGACGTGAAGAAAAACCAGGTCACCTTCGAAAACCCCACCGGCCAGTCCAAGACTGTTGACGTCGTAAGACCCGAAGTTCAAGCGAAATTGAAAGATCTCAAAGTTGGGCAGAGTGTCTTTGTGACCTATACCGACATATTGACAGTGACCAGCAAACACTGAAGTTGAGTATTAGCTCTATATGTTGATTGTTCTTGTACATCTTTTCTGTATAAGAACAATCAGTTTTAATGGTCTAACTGGTGAGTTTTGGTGGGTCCTTAAATAGTATTTAGGCCGACATTTAATCAATGTTGTTTCGATAAATTTCATGTTCATATACGCGGACATATTCGAAACTTTCTATTAAAATACTTCCCGTTCGCCCAGTGTCAGGGCTCTTTACCGGTGCATGGATTGCCAGGCCATTACACTGGGCGAACACCTTATCGACGTGCGATACACACCTGAAGCAATACGTTAAGATTCGCGGCATTTTGCAGAGCAAGGAAGAAAACGGCTGCCGCCGTTCTGACACGGATGAAACCACTCTCCCTCTACCACCCGGCGCTCTACTGGCTTCGAGTGTGGCAAAAAAGACTGTTCCGGCAATTGGCCTGGCGCTTCTCCCGCAAGCAATACGCTGTTTCGCTGAACACCGTATCCCGACTGCCATTCCGCTACCTCAAGCACACCTCCAAACTGATCCGCAAACTCGGCAACTCCGATCTTGCCCTGCAACACAACAAAGTCATCAACCTGAAACTGGCCGTCGCTTCGATGAATGGCGTCGTCATCGGTCCTGGCGAGTATTTTTCATTCTGCCGCCTCGTAGGTCGACCAACCCGAAAACGCGGTTACGTCGAAGGCATGGAGCTGTCATTTGGTGAAGCGCGCAGCGGCATCGGCGGCGGGATCTGCCAACTGAGCAACCTGATTCACTGGATGGCGATTCACTCGCCGTTGGTCGTGGTTGAGCGGTCGAACCACAGCTTCGATCCCTTTCCTGACGAAGGGCGGGTACTGCCATTCGGCTCCGGGGCCGCGATCTTTTACAACTACATTGACCTGGTGCTGCATAACCCGACCGATCGCCATTTTCAGTTGAAGCTGAATGTCGCCGAGCAACAGTTGGAAGGGGAGTTGTTGTGCGATCAGGCGAGAGAGTTTCGGTACCACGTTTATCAACTTGGGCATCGGTTTGTGCGAGACGGTGGGCGAGTGTTTCGGGAGAACGAGATATGGCGGGAGGTGAGGAGCAAGGGGCAGGAGAGTCAGGTGTTGAAGAGTGAGCGGCTTTATAAGAATCGGGTGGTGGTTAAGTATGAGGTTGAGGAACGTTTGCTGACTTGAAATGCATAAAACGGGCGATCATTGGATCGCCCGTTTTTTATTTAGCGCAAAGCCGTGCAGAAGCGCGCCATTGTTATAGAGGCATCGGCTTGAGATCTGCGCAGATCATAAGTATTCGACATGGCTCAAACGATCCAGGCTGTCCCCTAAATAGAATGAAAACGGTCGCCCAAGCGCTTCGCCTTTCTTGGCACATAATGCCTCCATCCCGCTTTGGTCTGTGCGACCAAGTTGGCCCGGATGTATCGTCTGTTGTCCGATAGAGCCAAATTCAAGTGCTATCTGGTCGACCACCATCCACGTTCTGCGATTATCGCGAGTGGTAATAGACGTCGAGGGCAAAACGTTGACCAAGCCGCTACGAATCGCGTTCATCAGCGCTGGATCTTGAAAGCGCCAGTGAGCGCTCACTTTGGCGGGGCGTTCGGTGGTGGTCAGCAGCGTCAGAAGCGCGTTTTCACGGGTCTTCAAATTCGGTTCATAAGCCGTGATTCGTAAGGCAGGGTCGGGTAAAAGATTGGCGGAGAGCTGGCATTTAACCTCGTCCCCAATGCCATATTTGAAAGCGCTCGCCATCTTTTGAAAGCCATCACCCCAAATGCCTGCCAACCTGCTGGTGAGCTCGATGTTCGGTTGTATATCGATAATGAAATCAACGGTTCTGGCCTGCTCCCGCTCAGGTGCGTCACCTTTTTCTTCGGCGAGATCGAGACTTACTTTCCGCGAGCTGGCCTTGCGAGTCTGGATGACTTCATCAAATACCGCGCGTAGTGTGTTGCGTTGATCGTCGCTGAGCGAACTATCGGTCAAACGTAGCAGGATCAATTTGTCTTGATCTTTAACCCGCTCCAGCACCACCACGTTGGGATCAATGCCACGCGCTGAAACGGCGTCGAAAATCAGTTTTTTGTATTTTTCATGGACCAGGGTATCGGTGTATTGAGGCCCGGAAGAAGGGTCTGAGCGCACCGTGTCCGGGAAGTGCAGGGTGGCGAAGTCTTCTTTGCAGCCACTCAGCAACAAGGTCAGTGAGAGCAAGTAAAGTTTGAGGGGATTCATGACTGTTCCGCTAATGGGTGTTAGTTGACGGTGAAATACTCAATGCCCCCCCCCCAAGATCCATGGGAATGCCGCCGGTAGGCAGTGGCAGAGGCGCAAAAAAAAACAGGGCTTGTCCTGTCGGGAAACCACGGGACTTACCGGCGACAGGGCGCCGGAATTTCAAATCGAGTTCATCTGTTGAATGGCTCAAATCTTCATCTCGGATCGCGTTGAGTAATCCAACAGACTTTGGCGTTGGCAACAGCCAAAAAGGGCACGGATCAAGTGAGTCCGCCCCCTTGTTTTTTCAGCTAATTCTCGACATTCAGACTTCCTTTCTCCAACCGGAGAATGTGATTGCGGTCCCTTCTTCCTCGTCATCCTTGATCTCGATTTTGTAGGTGCCACCGCCAGCAACACCTTCAATCAGTGCCTTTTCATCGTTTGCACTTAACTCGGCGCCTTTTGCTTGTTGTTGGTAAAACTTCACGACATCGGAGAACGGCGTATAGGTTTTCAGCATGACCTCGAAATCATGCCGTGGCCGGCCTGCCATTTCGTCGAAGTCACCGTAAATCGGCGCGCCTTTCAGGCCGGGTGTGATGTAAGAGCCATCGACGCCAGCGCCCACCAGATAGGTATTCTTCGGAAGCAATGGCAGCATCGCTTCCGGGAAGTCGGAAGGCAATTGCGAGGCGGTCCAGGAATCTTTTTTTGGGGCCGTGGTGATGTATTCGACCGTGGCAATTTTTTGCGCCCGAGCACGTGTTTCGGGATCTTCACTTTCGGCCCAAATCGCTATCATTGGCGGCAACTGTTTGCTCCAGGCGATGATCGGATCAGCATCGCTCTTCTTCGCACCTTTGGCCTGGAAGACAGTCAGTACGGTTTCGGGGCCCGAGTTGCAGGACAATGTCTCTGTACGTGATTTGACGGTGCAGTGCCCATTGACCAACCCGACGGCGATCAACTGCCCTTTTTCGTCCAACAGCAGTGCGCCACGCTCGTCGCCGTTGTTACCGTCATCCATGGCAGTGAGCATTTTTCGCCCGGCGGGCACTCCTTCCTCAAACGTCGAGAACTCTGAATCCAGGGCATCCAATACTTGCGACACGATCATATAGTCATCATTGGTGTAGCTGCCGGTGGCGTAACCGATGAAGTCAATCAGGGCCGCGCGTATCGCCGGATCTTCATTGAGCTGAGGTGGTCGTGCAGGGGCGGGGTCATTGGTGAGCAGCAACACGGTTGTACCGTCTGCGCGCTTTTCTGATCGAAGTGACAGCGCGGCGGCGTCAAGGGAAAGGGTCAATGCCAAAAGCAGGGCGAATGGTCGTGCGATGGTAATCAAGGGTTCATTCCTTTGGAGGTGTGTATCCAGTTTCTTTAGTGCGGGTGGCAATGCCTGATGCCGGCGCAATTATGAACGCAGCGCCGTCAGCCGTTGAGGCAACTTCAATAGTTATTTTTCGTCCCTCACCACGTAACGGCCGGGAGCGGTCCAGGTGATCACTCTGAACCCACCGCTCAGCAGCCCGATATCTCTGAGGTGTTTAAAAACTTCAGCAGGGCACCACTCACGTCCATGAGCAAAGCAAATTTCCAAGGTTCGCAGTTGGGCAAAAATGTTGGCCTTGATGTCATCATCCGAACTTGAAATTTTGTACTCGTCAACGTTAGTTTCTTGGGAAAAACCAAGGTCGAGCAACGTATTTTTCAACTCCGTATCAAGTAGCTTTAACCGGACGTAACCGCCATCTGCTTGGGTGACATAGGCTTTGACGGAATGATTATTCACGTATAGTTCTCATTTAATATCGACGAACACTAAGCGAGCCAATTTTTGCGCTCAACGTCAGGACAAATACCTCTTCGGACGTGAATCGCGCCGTTTCTATAAAGTCCAGAAACCACTCCACGTCCAATGCCGTGAATATCTCTAGCCACTCAGATTTTTTCGCTTCGTCAGCCGGTACTGTTGTCCCAGCCAGACCATGACCCTTGCCTTCAAAAAGCAAGAAATAAGCATCGTCGTAGCAGTAGCCGATCAACTTTGGCCAATCAGAACTATGGGGCTGCTGCGGTACAAGATCCTTTTCGGCGATCACGTAGTAACTGCGGACTTTGTGGGGCTGCGGGGCAGGGCGGCTGTCAGAAAGCCAGATCAGGCATTGGGTTGCCTTGTCGGCGTCATCCATCCAGGCCGATTCTTTCTTGTCTAACTCAGTCATTGTCCCTGCCGCGTCTGCGCGATAAAACATCAGCCAACCGTCTCGACCTTCGTTGACGATCAAGTAGGTGTGCCCATGACCTTCGACGGTTAGCGACCAACAGCCGAAGTAGGCTCGTTGATCCGAGTAATCAGTGATGGTGAACCCTGCACGTTGAACAGCGTTTTGCAGATCGGGGTAAGGCATGCGGTGGACTCCTGTCCGAGGTGCAAGCGCTGGTTGAAGGACTAACAGAGGGCCGACTCATCAGGTTGTGGCCTCAGACTCTTGAGTCGGTTATGCAAAGTTCACCTTGAAGTAATCCAGCAGGTTTTTGCCTTTGGCAAAGGCCTTCCGGATCTCGGCGCTCTCCTTGAGCAACGCTTCGCTCGGCATAGCGTGTTGCTCGAGGGGGAGAGGTCTTGACCATTCCAGGACTTCTTTAGGGAAGGCGGCTTTGGGGCGGTTATTGATCCATGCTGCGATGTAACAAGGTATCGTCCAGCCACTGAAAAACTGAATTATCAAAAATCCCCAGACATGCCGAAGGAATGAATGATGAGAACGGTATCCTTGTCTACACATATGGAAATACGCGACTGAGCCTGCTTCGAACTCATCCGATTGCCCCATGGGTAACGCTTCAGGTCCTTCCTCCATATAGACACGTATGGCCTCCCACTCAGCTATGGCTTGGTTTAGATTTCCACTTGGAACACTGACCCAAAGCACATCGCCATTTTTGTCGCGAAGTCCGATCATTAGTTTAAACTCGGGGATTACAGCATATTGAGTGATCAGCTTGCTAACTGAAACGCTCGCGATAACCTCTTCCCACGGCACATAACGAGGGGACATTCCCTTCTTGGGAACATAAACAACTTCCCGGCGTTGGCGATTGAAGCGTATGGGGGGTTGATTGCTGGCTTGGCGAATTGCAAAGAAAAAAACGCAAAGGTGAAGAGTTGCAAGTGCTCCCACAAAACCCCAAACCGCAATGCTTGTAAAGAAATCAAGCCAACTACTCCAAAACGGCTCTACATCTCTTCTTATCCAAGACCCAAATCCTGTTGTAAAAAAAAGAAAAATCAATAGGAACATCACCGCCCCAATTCCTGCTCGGGCCATAAACTCAAAACTTCCTCGGGAAATGGCAAAGTCTAAGAAAACTTCATTGGCATAGCGGTGCAGTTGGCGCGCACTGAAAGGCAGCACTCCGGTCGGTACCGGTTTTGGTGATAAATAGACTATCTCAGTGCCCGGTTCTCTCTCGATATCGCCTGCCTTAGGCAACCGATCGTATTTATTCTTCAAGGGACAGGACTCGTCAGGTGGTGGACTCGGGCTTTTGAATTGGTTCTGCAAATTTCACCTTGAAGTAATCCAGCAGGTTTTGTCCTTTGGCAAAGGCCTTCCGGATTTCAGCGCTCTCCTCGAGCAACGCTTCGCTTGGCATAACGTGTTGCTCGACAGGGAGAGGTTTTGACCACTCCAGGACTTCTTTAGGGAAGGCGGCTTTGGGGCGGTTGTTGACCCAGCCAGAGATGTAGCACGGCAAAGTCCATCCGCTGAAAAATTGAATAACCAGAAAGCCCCCGACGTAGCGTAGAAATGAGTGATCCGTGCGGTAGCTACGTCGACACAGGTGGAAAAAGGGAACGCTGCCTTCTTCAAACTCTTCCGTTTCATCAGATGGCAGCGCGAAACTTCCCTCCTCCATGTACACGCGGATCGCCTCCCATTCGGATACGGCCAGACTCAGACTGCCGCTTGGCACCACGGACCACAAAACATCGCCATGGGCACTATCACACAAACCGACCATTAGCTTGTATTCGGGCATCACCGCATATTGAGTAATGAGCCGGCCAGCGGATACACATGCGATTGCCTCCTCCCAAGGAATATAGCGTGGTGCGGCACCTTTTTTAGGTACGAATACAACCTCACGGCGTTGTCGGTTAAAGCGGATAGGAGGGTGAATAGTGGTCTGTCGGACCGCATAACAAAATATACAAATGTAGACGGCGGTAAGAGACCAGATAAATCCTTGGACGAAGGCGTTTGTAAAAAAATCTACCCAGATACTCCAAAAGGGTTGAACGTCTTTTCGCAGCCATGAGCCAAAACCTGACACAAAGAGAAAAAAGAAAGTGATGAATACTACCGAGCCGATACCTGCACGAGCCATGAACTCGAAATTCCCCCGCCCGACAGCAAAATCTAGATAGACGTCGTTGGCTTCGCGGTGTAAATGGCGAGCACTGAAGGGCTGCATGCCTGTAGGGACAGGCTTAGGTGACAGGTAAACAGTCTCTGTCCCAGATTCCGCTTCAAAATCCCCGGCCTGAGGTAGTCGATCGTATTTATTTTCCAAAGACACGACTCATCAGTTGGAGGGCTCGGACTCTTGAGTCGGTTCGGCAAATTTCACCTTAAAGTAATCCAACAGGTTCTGACCTTTGGCGAAGGCCTTCCAGATCTCGGCGCTTTCCTTAAGCAGTTCTTCACTCGGCATAGCATGTTGGTCAGCGGGTAGAGGTTTTGACCAGTCGAGGACCTCTTTAGGGAACCCGGCTTTAGGCCGATTGTTTACCCAGCCAGAGATGCGGCAGGGCAACGTCCAACCGCTGAAAAACTGGATCGTCAAAAAGCCCCAGGCGTAACGTACGAAGGAGTGATCCGCACGGTAGGTGCGACGGCATAGATGGAAAAAATCGACAGTACCTTCCTCAAGCTCATCTGATTGATCTGGTGGTAAGGAAACCATTCCTTCCTCCATGTAGACACGAATTGCCTCCCACTCAGAAACGGCAAGGCTCAAGTTGCTACTGGGGATCACAGACCACAGCACATCACCTGTGTTGGCATCTCTTAAGCCAATCAGTAACTTAAATTCAGGCATTACTGAGTATTGAGTAATGAGCTTTCCAACGGATACGCAAACAATGACATCCTCCCAAGGTACAAAGCGCGGTTTGTCGCCTTTTTTTAGGATAAATACAACTTCGCGACGCTCTCGATTAAAGCGGATGGGTGGGTGAATAGATACTTGGCGAGCTGCCTGAAAGAAGAAATAAATGTATGTTAGAGAGATTGTCCCGATAATCGACCACAGCACGGGGTTGAAGAAAAATTTCAACCAAGCAGAAAGGAAAGGTTCTTCATATCGTCTAATCCAAGAGGCGAAACCTGAAAAAAAGAATAATAATGTCACGATTAGCATTGTCGAGCCGATGCCGGTTCGCGCCATAAACTCAAAATTACCTTGCCCTATAGCAAAATCCAGAAAAGTTTTATTAGCGTTATGATGCAGTTGGCGTGTGCTAATTGGAGGCATGCCCGTAGGTACTGGTTTTGGAGATAAGTACACTATCTCGGAGCCTGACTTTCTCTCAATGTCACCCGCGAGGGGTAACCGATCGTACTTGTTGTCAGGCATTTAGAGTCTCCGCCTTAATTCAGGTCCAATTTAAAGTGGTTCGATCAGTTCTGACACTAAGACGACGCAAAAAGGGGGGCAGATTTATTTTCGTGATTGCGTAGAAAATAAATCTGAGGATCATCTGGCCGGCCTCCCCACCTCATGGAGGTGTCTACGAAACCCGGGGGATTCAGTTTCACAAACTCACACCCGCTTCTTCCCTGTTTGTTCTGCCTGATAAACTTCTGCAAAAATTTCAGTGATTGAGCGCAGTGGTTTTTGCTTTTTTAGTTCTTTCACCCGTTTAGTCAGTCTGACCAAAACATCGCTTGGCTTTGCCCATTGCTCTTCAGGTAGTGGCTCGGACCAATCACGCATGGCTTGCGGCAATGCCTTGCGTCCGACTTTCGCAATGCGGCGAATTTCCCATTCGACGATTCGATTGGGTAACGTCCAGAATGTCATGAGGTGGTAGAGGTACCAGAAAAAGGCATAGACCCACCCAACTTCCTTTTCGCGAATCCGGCGGTGCAGGCGTGCCCGGGCATTGCGGAAAGTGTGCATCCCTTCATGGGGTGGATCATCTGGACCTTGCAGGTCCATGGGGTCCTGAATGCTTTTTAGGTCGTGGACTTCGTATTCCATGTAGGCACGCACGGCCTCCCAATGGGCTATGGCAAGTGGCAGACCGCCACAAACGAATTCAACGCTGACCAACTGTCCCTCGTGATGGAACCCCATGCCCATGCCGTACTGTCGCCGAACACCATACTGGGTTGCGCCTTGCGCCTGAACCACCCAGGCGGAGAGCGATTCCCAAGGCACGAAAACCGGAGTTTCTGCGCCCGTGGGCATGAAGCAGACTTCACGGCGCTGACGGTTGAAGCGGGTCGGGGTGACTTGTGTGTACTTTTTATGATTGTAGAGCCACACGGCGAGGCCGATGCCCAGGCCGCCCAAATACATCCAGATAGCTGGTTCGCGAGTAGCTAAAAAGACGCCTTGCATCGCACCCCGAATGTCAGCCCGACCGTAGCCGAAGCTTGCACCAAAGAGTGCGATGATAATCGGGCCACCTAAGACCATTAAGAGCGCAGCGGTAAAAGGACCACCCAGTGTCATCTGCCATGAAAACACTTGTGGTTTGCCGCCGCCGAAATCCAGATACGTATCGTTGAGATCGCTTACATAAGGGCTGTGTGGGGATGCGTCGGTGGGCAGCGGCAATGGTGCTAAATACGTCGTGTTGCCAGAGGGGAACCGCTCGATGTCTCCTGCGCGGTGCAATTGCCTTGCCGCTGGATCTATTGGGTCGATATCAAGGGTTTTAGACATGCGAAGCAAATTCCATCATCAGGGGTTCTACCTGGAGCAGAGGCGCTTGAGGGGGAGATGGGACTCGATCAACTGAAGGGAAGGCGCCAACTCCCCTTGGATCAAAACGAATATAGTGTGTTCTCTGTTGAGGCTGCCCACTGGAACTGGTGCTTTGAACAGCCACAACGAGCATCAATTCCTCACGAGATTTACCCACAATCCGTTCGTTGGTCTCTGGGTACCCGACGCAGAGAACCACTTGATTGTCTTCCACACGACGTAGTCTGGCCACAACAGGCTCGCTAAGAATCTCCCAACGTTCTGTGGTCTGCGCCCGATCTATGAGAATTGTATTAATTCGGTACGCCCCGATGTTCAACTGGTGACTGGCCTTGCCTGCCAGCGGCGCCAGGAATGCTGCTGTATCAAGCCCGGGTAACAGCAGATGGATATCGCCGATTTTGGCTCGCAGCAGCAGATTTTTCCACCAGGAGTCGTATTCGACACGACCTACCTGCACAGAAGGTGCCTGCATTATCGCTATCAGAGAGCGTTGGTATTTAGCAAGACTCAGAGATTTGCGTTTGCTCGCATCCTGTCCCCACGGCGTACTTTGTAGCCATTGATCATGCGAACTGGTGTTGTAGTAGTTGTAAACATAGTTTCCACCCAGCTCTAACGCCGTAAACAGAGCGCCGGCCAGATTCGCACGGAAAAATACACTTGATAGCCGGGCACCTGATACGGCCCACGCTGCGGTTCTGACAGCCCCTTGCTCGGCCGCAAGTACGGTATAGGTTGCATGGAGCGTACTGCCCAGCCCATATGTATTGCTTGCCAGCAACCCTCCTGAACCAGCCATCGACATAATCGCCCCGGCCTGTGCACCGTCGTTTCCGCTGCGAACGGCTTGTTCCCAGCTACTTTGATAACTTTTGAGGCTGGCACCGGCAGCGTATGCCCCGAATAGATAGGTCATCGATCCCAAACCAATATGCAACTTACCCATCTGAACTTGTAAATGGTCTATTGCATAATTCTGCAGTCCCTTGGCAAGCAGTGAGCTACGAGCTGTCAGTGCTGTATCGAATACACCTTGAGCAGCCGCAAACCCTGCCGCACCAGTAGCCACTAAAGCATTTATAAAAGGTAACCAGGTTTGTTGGTCTTTACTTTTGGCGAATGTCTCTTTCGCCACTTGCCTCAGGTTTAACGCCTGCACAACAAACAACAATAACGCCGCGCCATCCCCCATTAAATTCTGCTTGGGTGCTGCTTTGACACCGTCGCGGAAGTTTTTCATCAAGCCTGATATTTCTTGCTGATTCGCCGCAGGGAATACAACAGTAATGCCCGCGCGTACAGGTGTTGCCCCATACAGCCGGACACTGTTGTCCGGTAAGTCGCCAATAGGGCTGAGCCCACCCGCCAGTCGAGCCTCGGTGCCTGCCAGCTGTTTTCGAGCTATTTCTATGTCAGCCTGGAGTTGCACAGCCTTTGGCGACTTATGGCCCGTAGTACGTTTTATAATGTCGCGTTTGTGGTTTAGCGTCTTCAAATGTTCTTGTTCTTCGAACAAATCCTTGAGCGCGCTTCTAAGAGCTGCCTTCTCGGTGTCCGACGCCACGGTAAAGGTCACGCCCTCGCGCTTCGCCGCATCCAGAATTCGAGTCGGCAAAACCTTGGGCAAACGACGGAACAGTTGATCAAAATCAGGCATGGTCTGCCCCTTGAGCACCTGATCAAAGTCAGCCAGAACTTTGTCCATGCCGCGATTCAGAGCCGGGCTCATGGTCTGCTGGGCAGCGTCGGCTACCGCGCGAGTATCTTCCGGTAGCCGATCGAGGGCCGGCAAGCGGTGCTCCTCGATCTCCTGGAGGGTTTTTAGATACTCGGGCACGTTGTTGAACAACGTAATGCCTGCTGCCTGCGCGAAAGCATACTGAACCCAAACCGCTGTTTGCTCACTGTAAGGCAGCGCATAAAACATGGGACGGCTGAATTGCGGCTCTTTCTCCAGGTACTTGAGAATCACATCGCAGGCTTCATCGCTTCGGCAAATATCCTTCAGGCATGCGTATTCGGTAGCAAAGGACTGGCCAACCTGTTTGGCATTCTGGGGGTCGTAGTACCAGGCACTTTTATGAAAACGTCCGGCGCAAAGCATTGCTGTCCGATCAGCAGTAATTTGGTCGAGCAGTTTGTTCCAGCGCTTGATTGATGTCCGGTGCTCGAACAGAGCGCTGTCCATCGCCTCACGGTCGATCAAATCATTGACGCCGCGTTGGCCCATCTTGGCGCCATTCAGCACATCCCTGATCCGACGATCCTGCTCTTTACCGAGTTTGAGCAGCGCTTCGAAGTGTTTATTGACGAAGTCTTGCGGACACCCCCTGAAGTGTTCACGCGTGTAGTAGCTGCGGTCGGTGTCTTCAATACTTTGAGTCGCTACGATTTGGCCTGCGGCAGATCCACCATACATTGCTATTTGCGATGCGTTATCCAAGGCCTGCTGTTGCAAACTGGCAAGTTCCGATGGAACCGGGCTTCCATTCGGCGGGGTCATCAATCCCCCTTTGTTGAGGTATTCGAGCATGGCTTGACGCGTAGTGCCTTGTGCGGGCTCCTGCATCTTTTCCAGATCGCCGAGCATCAATTTGATGGCGGGATCATCGCTGGCATCCGACAGACCGCCCATATCCTGTTGGGTTAGCTGAGTCAGTGACTCGACATAGCATGCCAGCAGATAGTCACGCTCGTTGGCTCCTTCCTGCGTTCCGCCTTTGGCCCATACGTCGATCCAATCGACTACCTGATCCTGATAATTGGCAAGATCCCGGAGTACGCCGATATGATCTTCCACCACCAAATACAGCACGTCCTGGCGGTACTCCGTTTCTATACAGCCACTCAGCGAGTTCATCGACGATTCACGAAAACGCTCAGGCATTTCCCACAAATAGGGTTTGCGTTCATTCTCAGGGGTGGCATGAACAGTGACAGGGGGAAGCATGTTTCCCTGTATTTCTGTCTCATTTCGTTTGCGCCGTTCAGAGTTTTCCGCATCAACGACGGCCTTCAGCTCAGCATCATCCTTGGCCTTTTGCTCGCTGCGCACACGAGCAGTCGCTACCTCCGCGAGCCAACGTTCGGCCAGAGCAGGTGTTAGCAAGCTTGGCCCTCCCGTTTCACAGTTGGCCTTGCTCAGGTCGACGACCTGCATGAAGTACTTGCGTTCGGATTTGCTCTTGAGCACCTGACGGCATTTCTTTGCGGTCCACTGAACTTCTGAATACGTGACATAGAGGGTACTGCGTGTTGAAAACGTCAACACAGGTTTCTTGATAGGCTGATCCCGGGTGTCGCTTTGCACTTCAGTCCCTTGCCAGAGCATCGCACTGACTAGACCATCGATGATCCGATACTCAGATAGTTCGCCGTTCTGACTGTCGATTACATAGAGCCAGCCATCGCGTAAAAGGCGTATGCCAAGGGGGCGAGTGCCGAGTTTGTATGGGGCAGGAATTTCACTCGACGGATCAAGAGCGGTGCCATTCACCAATCCATAGCGCAAAGGCACCAGTTGGATTTTGCCCTTCATCAGCCAGCAGGTACCCGTTGAACACTTGGCGTCTTCGCGGCTCACGCTGACGTTGTTGGGGTTTTTACCTGAGGTTGTTGGGGTGGTCATCCTGGATTCCTTTGCAGGCTTTCAGCCCTTTCCTTGGCGATACTGGCGACGTATTCAAGTCGTTGTGTGGGTGTCCGCTCTGAGGTTGTTTCAAGCAGAGCGTCGAGATCGGGATGTTCTGCCAATGCCATTATCCCGAGAAAGCCATGAATATTGGCATAAAGCGTAATTTCAAGTTCGCTGCTAAAGCCCCGGTCATATGAGCGCGAAGCGAGCTCGTTCAGGTATTTCCAACGCTCCAGTGCCTTCAGATTCATCTGGAACGCTGGAAAATATTCATTCATATGCTGATCCAAACGCATGACAACTGACCTGAAATTGACTTCATCCAGCAACGTGACTTGTGGTTCCCTCAACCGGTAAGGTTTTGCGTGAGAAGCCATAGGAGCGCTTCCGGGGCGGTGGTGTTGATGCCAGCATCCCAGAGCGGCATCGGCGGTAAGTATCTGCACGCAAGGTCCGAACAATGTGGCGTCTTTCAATTGTTCAGCCTGACCAAGCAGGGTATGCGCTACCGCTGGGTCCGCTACACGAAGTAGCACTTCTAGATCTTGAGGGTGAGTAACGCTGGTCAACCAGCGAAAGTGATCCAGCATGTTTTGCCAAGGCTGATCACTGAACACCAAATAGCCCCATTCCTCATCAGCGTGCGCCAGAAACTGCTGAAAAACCGGATCGCTTGGCCCGTCAAGGCGTATCAGGCACGGAGCTATATCGTTCAAAGCAGACCAGCGCGTTCCCAGATAAAGAGGCTCGAAATCTGGAGCATTCGACCACGTATACAATTGTCGGGGTAACTTTTCGACACTGACTCCATCCAGCAGTAAAGCGACGTTTTTTTCCCACGGCAGGTTCTGGGGCAGTTGGTCGTTCAGAGATAAATCAGGCTTTAGCATTTAATGCCTCCAGCTTGGCCTTCTCGCAGATCGCACAGATTGGCTTCTTCTGCATCAACGCTTGCCGCTGAGCGGGCACCAACAATTGGCCGGCCTTATCCGCATCCGCCTGCTTCAACGGCCCCGGCAACAATGGCGCCGCCCCCGTCCCACTACCCGGCCCGCCGCCGGAGTTCATGTTGATTACCGGCCCGCTCATGGTTACGCCACCGGCGTCGATCTTGATGAAGCTGCCACCACCGATCAGCGTCAGTTCACTGCCGGCTTCGAGCACAACTTTCATGCCGCTGCTCAGGTGGATTTCCTGGCCCGCTTCGATGAATTGCCCGGTACCAACCTTGATGTGCTGGTTGACGCCCACGGTGAGGTGGTCGTTGGCGCGGGTTTCGACTTTGCGGTCGGCGTAGACGGTGTGGTGTTCTTCGGCTTTGAATTCGCTGTAGCTGTTCTTCTCGACGGTGTCGTGGCGTTCGTTGCCGACGCGGATTTTCTGGTCATGCTCGACGTTTTCGTCCCAGTCGCGTTGGGCGTGCAGGAAGATTTGTTCCTGTCCTTTTTTGTCTTCGATGCGCAGTTCGTTGTAACCGCCGCCACCGGGGGAACTCAGGGTTTTGAAGGTGCTGCGGGTTTTGTTCGCCGGCAGGTCGTACGGAACGACGTTTTCCTTGTGGTACAGGCAGCCGCTGATCAGCGGTTGGTCGGGGTCGCCTTCGAGGAAGGTGACGAGCACTTCCATGCCGATGCGCGGGATGGCGATGCCGCCGTAGTGGGCCCCGGCCCAGGCGGAGGAGACGCGCAGCCAGCAGCTGGTCTTGTCGTCGGCCTGGCCTTCGCGGTCCCAGTGGAATTGCACTTTGACGCGGCCGTATTGGTCGCAGTGGATTTCTTCACCTTTTGGCCCGGTGACTACGGCGCTTTGGCTGCCGAGGATGCGCGGCTTTTTCTGGGTTAGCGGCGGGCGGTTCGGCACGTCCCACGGGGTGGCCTGGAAACGGTTGCGGTAGCCCTGGTGGAAATCGTTTTTGAGTTTGGTGGTGTCGCTGGTGACCGACTCTTCCAGCACTTGCGGCTGTTTGCCTTCGTGGAGGATTTCGGTCAGCAGCCACAGATCGTTCCATTTGGCTTTAGGGTGTTGGGTCAGGGCCAGGAAGTGGCCGCTCACCAGTATTGGCTGATCGCTTTTGCCTTCAGCTAGCTGGAAGTCGCTGCGGTGACGTTCCAGAGCGCGTTTGGCCAGGTGCTTGCCGCGTTCGCGGTCGATGAAGCGACCGGGATAGTCGTAGTCTTCGAGGTCGGGCAGAGCGTCGCCGCGGTTTTCGCTTTCGAGGGTGATGCGCGGTTTTTCGAAGTCGTAGTCGCGGCGGGTGGTGCGGCTGGTGCGGGTTTCCAGGCGCAGGTCGAAGCGCTTGATCACCGGGTCGTTGGCGACCATGCCGGAGTCTTGCTGGTAGGCCACGGGCGCGAGTTTCGGGAACACCGTCTGGTCATCGCCGAACACCAGCTTGTGGGCGGTGGCGCTGTGCTGGAAGTGGTAGTGGATACCTTCTTCCTCGCACAGACGCTGGACGAACTGCAGGTCCGATTCATCGTACTGAACGCAGTAGATGCGCTCGGGATAAATCGCCCCGACTTTGAATTCGTAGGCATTGCTTTGGATGCCGTGCTCTTCGAGGACGCTGCCGATGATTTTCGGCACCGTGAGGTTCTGGAAGATGCGTTGGTTGATGCGGTGCGCCAGGTAAGACAGTTGCGGGCGCAGGGTCACCGCGTAGCGGGTCAGGCGTTTGCCGGAATCACCCTGGGCGGCGCGGTAGATCTGGCCATGAATGCCGCTGCCGTCAGGCGAGAGCTGCAAGAAGGCCGGTTTGTGCAGCAGGGTCTCGAGGTCCAGGGACGGCTGTTCACTGACCAGCTCCACCTCAAACACAAAAGGCTGGCTGATGGCTTCCCGACCTTGCAGGGAAAAAACCTGGAAGTCGCTGGAAAGACCTTCGATGGTCAGGGCAAAGTGAGTTTGATTGGCCGGCGCGAACATCCCTTGTTCCTCGTGCAGTGCAGCGGCGCTCGCCGGCACCCGTGCAGGGAGCTTGCGGACGCGAAAATTCTGGAAGGGCGAAAACAACATCGACCAGCAGAGCTGGCCGATGCTTGAGACGGTCGGCCTGAGTTAGGCGACCGGCTGACGCCAGTCATCGGAACCCGAAGTACCGGATACTTCGTGGGTCCAGGTGATTTTGCGGTAGGTGAATTGCACTTCTTCCAGGTGCGTGAAGTGCGAGTTCGACGGATCCTGGCAGTTGTGCATTTTGTTGTTGATGGCGACGATGATCGCGTCTTCCAGTTTGGTGGTGTAGTAGTGCTCTTGGGTACCTTGAGCCGAGGTGCGGTACCACTGGATAACGATTTCGCTCATGCGCTCGCCGGAGGTCAGAGCTGCTTGCAGCAGTGGCGAAGCCTTGTCGTACACCTTGGTGATCACGACTGGCTTGTGGACGCGCTGCCCGGTCGGTTGGCCGGACTGCGGGTCACGCGGGATGATCACGTCGTGGCTGAAAGCCTGAACCATGACCTGGTCTTCGTGACCTTCCTGGTAGGTGTTGCCAACCGAGTCGGCGGTGAATGCGCCGGCAGTGATCAGACCTTGTTTCTCGCCAGTGACGGACATGTACGCTGGTGTAGCCATGGATGTGCTCCTTGCTAAAAGTTAGGGTGCCCGGGAGGCGGTATCGCCCGGTGGGTGGCTGACTGTTATCAAGGTCCGTGCCAGAAACGGTTAAGGCTATATAAATCAGGTGGTTGAGAGGATTTTCAGAGCTCGCGGAGGATGTTCGGCAGAGCTCGCCTGTGAATGTGCGCAAGAAGTTGCGCAGTACTGCGCAACTTCTTGCGCACTTGGCTGGAGCGCCTGACGGGCCGGGCGATCAGCGCCCCGGGAAGGGCTTTCGCAGCGTCGAGTGCGCAACTTCTTGCGCATCAAGGCGGTTGGCCATCATTCGGTGACCCATCGTCTGATTTGCCGAAAACCGGTAGCAGAACCGCTAGGGTGACTGGTGCAACGAATGTTGCAGCCTGGAGGTCAAACTCAGCGCCGAGATGAATGAACATCTGCGAACTCAAGGAGAACGACATGAAAATCCTGATGGTTCTAACGTCACACGATCAATTGGGTGACACGGGCAAGAAAACCGGCTTCTGGCTGGAAGAATTCGCCGCACCGTACTTTGCCTTTAAAGACGCCGGCGCTCAGTTGACCCTGGCCTCACCCAAGGGTGGTCAACCGCCGCTGGACCCAAAAAGCGACGAGCCGGACGCGCAAACCGCGGCCACCGAGCGCTTTCGCAAAGACTCTGCCGCCCAGTCTGCATTGGCGTCTACCGCTCTGCTGAGCAGCGCGAGAGCTGAAGATTACGATGCGGTTTTCTATCCGGGCGGCCATGGCCCGCTGTGGGATCTGGCCGAAGACAAAATTTCGATCGCTCTGATCGAGGCGTTTTACCAGGCGGGCAAACCGGTCGCGGCCGTCTGCCACGCACCGGGTGTGTTGCGTCACGTCAAGGGTGCGGACGGCCAGCCGCTGGTCAAAGGCAAGCGCGTGACGGGGTTTACCAACACTGAGGAAGAGGCTGTGCAACTGACGAAGGTTGTGCCGTTTTTGGTGGAGGACATGCTTAAGGAGAAGGGTGGTGTCTATTCCAAAGGTGCTGACTGGGCGAGTTATGTGCTCACTGATGGTTTGCTGATCACCGGTCAGAATCCGGCATCGTCCGAGGCTGCCGCTGAGGCGTTGTTGGCGAAGCTGAAATAGGATCAAAAGATCGCAGCCTGCCGCAGGCTGCGATCTTTTCAACGTGTCATCGCGTAATAGCGGCGAAACATTCCTCGATCGAGCGCCGCTGCGTCTCGGCATACAACGCCAACTCATCAATCGTCGATCGCCCCAGCGCCTTCTCGAACACCTGCTGGTTCGAATGCACGCCATAGTGGGTTTGCGCCGCATCCCCCAGGTTCGACTGAAAAATCCCCGCAGCGCTAACCGGCAGAAAATCTTCGTACACCAACGGTTCAACCCGCAAATACCCGCCGCTGAGCAGGTTCTCCAGCGACCACGATTTCAGCTCATCGGCCCCCAACCCTTTTTCCGTGACGAAGTAGCGAAAGTACGCCAGTTCCTGTTGGCGCATGCCCTCAACGGTGTCAGGGAATTCTGCAAAGTGCTGCGTCATCAGCGCGTTGTAACGTGCGGCATTGGCCTCATTGGGGAAGTCTTTCAATTCATCACGGGCAGCGTTGAGCAAACGGTCGTAAAGCGCCCGGCCTTTGGGGGTGAGCGCCGCGCCGCGTTGCTCGATCTCGCCGAAACGGGCGCTGTGGCTGCCACGATTCTCGGCTTGATCGGTGAAGGAGACAGGCTCGTCCAGAGCCTTGAAACTGGTCTGGCGCAGGAGGATCGGGCACTGACGGCGGGGCGGGCCTTCGATCACCGCTTTGGGGGTGATGCCGTGCGCAGGCATTTGCGCCTGGACGATGTCGATGTCCAGGGTGCGCGGCGTCAGGTGGTTGATATGCGGACCGGTGAACGCCACCACGTCGGCGATCAGGCGATGCTGGGCACTGAGTTTGCGGTACTGCTCGGCGGTCACGGTGGCGGTGTGGTGCCAGCGGAACGTTTCCAGCGCCTGCTCGACGAAGTCCCGAGCCTCTTGTTCGGTGAGGCCGCCGTGGGTTTCGGCGCGATCGATGAGACTCAGCGCAGCGGGCGTGAAGATCGAACGCTTATCCAGCACCGATTGGGCGAACGCTCGCAGTTCCAGGTCTTCGATCAGTTCCAGGCGCAGCAGGGAGGTGAATACCCGGAACGGGCTGACCTGCAACGCCGCCTCATGCACCGCGCGAAAAGCCGTGGAGTGCACCGGCACACCGGCTGGGGTCAGGTCGTAATAACCCACCGGCTGCATGCCCATCACCGCAAACAGCCGGGCAAGGGTGGCCAGTTCATCGGCGGTGCCGACACGGATCGCGCCATGCCGCTCCAGGTCCAGACGCTGGATTTCACCGGTGCTGTTCAACTGTCGGGCGATCTGGGGATCGCTGTCCAGTACGTGACGGTTGGTCTGTTCCACCAGTTCCATCAGCGCGCCGTACAGCGGCACTTCTTCGCGGTACATGTCGGACATCGCTTTGGAGAAGCGTTGGCGGATCAGGTCAGGGCTGATGAAGTTCGGATGGCTCATGAAAACAATTCCTGATGCGGTGACGTAAAGGATGCGGGAAAAGATCGCAGCCTTGCGCGCCGCCGACAAACGAAGAATCTTACGAACTTCATTCTGCAAAGGACTGCATGTTCAGTGCAGTCGCTGATCCTGAGGGCTTTCCGAACGCAGCGATGCCAAAAATTCCCGATACAGCCGCGCCGTGTTTGTCGGTTGTTCGACCATGGGCATATGGCCGGTGTGGTCCCAGACCTCCACTCGCAGATCGGCGATGCCTTTGCTCCAGATCGCCACGCTGCTGACATCGATCAAGCGGTCCTTGTGTCCCCACAGCAACAGCGCCTGGCACTTGATGTCGGGCAGTTTCGGCTCCATCGGCGGGCTGGCGCGCAAGTCCCTGAAGATTTCTTCCAGCTCCTCGCATTGCTGTTCATAGCGTTGCGCGATGGCGTCCAGCACCACCTTGGGTACCCACGGCGGTTCGGCCATGGTCATGGCGTAGAAGCGCTGGAATTCTTCCCGTGAATGAATCAGGAACGGGTTGTGGCCCTTGGCCAAATGCCGCTCCAGGTCGCTGGCTTCGGGGGCGGTGACACCCGCGGGGTCGATCAGGGCCACCGAAACAATGCGATCCGGGTACGTGGCCGCCAGCCACGCTGCCATGTAGCCGCCCATCGAGTTGCCGATCACATGGACTTTCTCGACGCCGCAGACATCGAGCAACTGGATCATCCGCTTGGCCTGCAACGGAATGTCGTAGCCGCCGCCCGCCTTGAAGCCGGTTTCGCCATGGCCGGCGATGTCGGGGATGATCACCCGATAGTTGCCGACAAAGTGCCGGGCAAAACGCAGCCAGACGTTTTTGTCGGCGCTGTAACCGTGAAGCATCAGCACGCTGCTGGACGCTTCGTACGGCCCGCCTTGCCAGGTCGAAACAGTCATTTCGGCGATCGGCACGACAATTTTGTGCAGTCCATACAGCTTGGCCTCTATCGACATGTTCAAGTCATAGAGCCAATGACCGATGGCCGGGTAACTCAACCAGCTCCAGGCCACGAAAACTGCGATTGCGACAACCAACAAAAGCATCAGGCATCTTCCTTTTACGTGATCAGGACAGAATGTGATCGGCGGGTTTCAGCGCCCTGGTCAACCGGTGATAGGTGAAACTGAAACCCGGAAACATCGCAATCACATGACCGCTCTTGCTTTGATACCAACTGTGGCAACCCCCGGACTTCCATACCGTGCGCTCCATCTCCCGGTGGATCATTTCAGTGTAGGTACGTTCTGCTTCGGGGCGTACTTCGATGCTGCGCAAACCGTGTTCTTTTAACGTGCGGATGCAATCCAGAATGTAGTTCATCTGAGACTCGATGATGAACAGCGCCGAGGTGTGGCCGATGCCCGTGTTGGGGCCGGTGACGATAAACAGGTTGGGGAAGTCCGGCAGGCTGGTGCCGAGATAGGCCCGCGGGTATTGGGCCCAGAAATCTTTGAGTTGTGTGCCGTTTTTGCCGGTGACCGGGTAGGAAATCACCCCGTCGGTGGCGTCGTAACCGGTGGACCAGACGATCAGGTCCAGGTCGATGTGTTGGCCGTCCTGGGTGATGATGCCGGTTTCATCGATGGCGGCGATGCCTTGCTCGCGGCTGTGCAGGCTCACGTTACTGCGACCCAGCGCCGGGTACAGGGTGCTTGAGATGATCACCCGTTTGCAGCCGATGACGTAGTCAGGCGTCAGTTTCTTCCGCAATTGAGGGTCAGGCACTTGCCGTTTGAGGAGGCGCAGGGCGTGTTGCTGGACCAAGCGGATCGCTGGTTTCGAATACTTGAAGGCAATCACCCGGGTTTCAAACTGCCAGTAGATCATCCAGCGCAACAGTTTGTAGGCCGGTTTGAACCCAAGCAACCAACGCTGGAATGGCCCAAATGCACGGTCGGCACGAGGCAATACCCAGTGAGGCGTGCGCTGGAACACATGCAAATGCTCAACGTCCGGGGCAATCGCCGGAATCACCTGGGCGGCGCTGGCGCCGCTGCCAACGATGGCCACGCGTTTTTGCCGGTAATCGTAGGTGTGATCCCAGTTGTTGGTGTGAAAAGTCTTGCCCTGAAACCGCTCCTGGCCCTCGAAGTGCGGAACCACGGGTTGGCTCAGCGGCCCGGTGGCGTTGATCAGGAACTGCGCATGGAACGTACCTTTGCTGGCGGTGTGCACCACCCAGTGTTTGCCGTCGTCGTCCCATTCGATGCGCTCGACATTGGCCTGCAGCTCCACCTTGTCTCGCAGGCCGAAGTGCTCCACCACGTACTGGGTGTAGTGGTGCAGCTCGGCCTGCTCGGCGAACATTTGCGTCCAGCGGTAGGGCGCGAAGGACAGCGAATAGAGCGGCGAGGGCACGTCGACCGCGGCACCGGGGTAGGTGTTTTGGCACCAGGTGCCGCCGAAAAAGTCCCGCCGTTCCAACAGGCGGAAATCGCTGATGCCTGCCTTGAGCAAATTGATCGCGGCGCACTGGCCGCCAAAACCGCTGCCGATGATCAACACTTGAAAGGTCTGCATGGGCCTCCTTTTTTATCGTTATTGATCGAACCGTCCTTTCATGTATAGCCAAACATTGGGCGCCCGCGTCAGGGCTATGCCTTGGTATTCAGACCGCCAGCCGGTGATGGCTATTTGCCGTTGCCCTGATAGACTCTCACCACACTTGAAACCCTTGAGTTTTCAGGTTCCGTTCAGTGGCGCAGAGGCCTCTATGGAAAAAACGGGAGGAAAAGGACTTTCACTGGCCAGGAGGCTCTATACATCGCGAATCCTGGGTTTAGCCTTGGGGCTGTTGCTCGTGAGCGCGGCGATGTATCCACTCAACCCTGCACCGTGGGTCTGGGTGGTGATGCTGCTCAACGCCATCCTCTGGCCGCACCTGGCTTATCAATGGGCGCGCCGCGCGCCAGTGCCTTATCACGCCGAACACCGCAACTTGCTGGTGGACGCCTTTCTTGGCGGGTTTTGGGTCGCCGCCATGCACTTCAATCCGCTGCCTGGCGCGACGACCCTGGCCATGATGGCGATGAACAATGTGGCCATTGGCGGTTTGCGTTTCCTGTTGGCGGGAACCGTGGCGCAGGTTCTCGGGATGGGCGTCGGACTGCTGATTTTCTCCCCCGCGTTCATCCCGCAAACCAGCCAACTGCAGATGTATGCCTGTTTGCCCTTGATGTGTTTGTATCCGCTGGCATTGGGCTGGATCTGCTTCCGCCAAGCCCACACCCTCGGCCGACAGAAGCGTGAATTACTGGCCCTGAGCCGCACCGACAGCCTCACCGGCCTGCTGAACCACGGCGCCTGGAAGGATCAACTGGAAATCGAATTCCAGCGTTGCAAACGTCAGCAGCGGGGCGGGGCGATTGCGCTGATCGACATCGACCATTTCAAATCCATCAACGACACCTACGGCCACGTTGCCGGGGACATCGTGTTGCGCCAGTTGAGCAAAATGCTCAAGCAGAACCTGCGTGCGGCGGATGTTGCCGGGCGCTACGGTGGCGACGAGTTCTGCGTGATCCTCCCGGACCTTCCCCTCACGAGCGCTGCAGCCGCCATGGATGCCCTGCGTGATCGCTTCGCCACTTTGGGTTATGAGCAGAGCCCGGCGCTGACGGTCAGCCTGAGCATCGGCCTGGCCGCCTTCAACCCGGCACACACCGACGCGACCCAGTGGCTCAACGACGCCGACCTGGCGCTCTACGAAGCCAAAGCCACCGGTCGCAACCGCGTCATCTGTTGCGGCGATAGCAGATCGCATCACGAAGTACTTGATTCGGTGTGACCATCACCGCAAATCCACAGTAAATCTTTGGTCTATCAGGTTCGTCTGTGTCGCATCGGGTCTAGAGCCTTGCGCCGTAGTCAGGTAGGGTGTTTTTCACCCCCGACACGAAACAAGGATCGATTCATGACGTTCAATCTCCCTCGTTCCCTGCTGGCCACCAGCCTTGGCCTGACCCTCGCCCTCGGCGTTTTCGCTCCCGCAGTTTCCGCCGAACCGCACAAGCAAGTCCTCGCCGATTCCGAACAGTACAAGGGCGAAGCCTTGAAGTTACTCGAACGTTTGGTGAACATCGACTCCGGTTCCGGCTATGAACCGGGCCTGACGAAAGTCAGCGACATCGCCATCGACGAACTGAAAAAACTCGGCGCGACCATTGAGCTTGTGCCCAATACCCCGGACAAAAGCCGCCATGTGATCGCGACCCTGAAAGGTACCGGCAAGGCAAAAATCCTGCTGATGGCGCACATGGACACCGTGTTCAAGGAAGGCTCGGCCGCCGAGCGTCCGTTCCACATCAAGGACGGCCGCGCCTACGGGCCGGGCGTGATGGATGACAAGGGTGGCATCGTTGCCGGGATCTACGCGCTGAAAGTCCTGAAAAACCTCGACTTCAAGGACTACGCGCAAATCACTTTCCTGCTCGACGCCAGCGAAGAAACCGGCTCGGACATCGCCACCGACCTGATCAAGAAAACCGCCAAGGCCCACGACGTCACCCTCAACCTCGAACCCGGCCGCCCGGCGGATGGCCTGGTGGTGTGGCGCAAAGGCAGCGCCACCGCCGTGGTCGAGGTCAAGGGCAAGGCGGCTCATGCCGGTGTTGCGCCAGAGCTGGGACGCAACGCGGCCATGGAAGCGGCGCACCAGATTTTGCAGCTCGGCAAACTGGGCGACGCGGAGAAGAAAACCACCATCAACTTCACCGTGCTCAAGGCCGGCGACCGCACCAACGTGATTCCGGATCAAGCCACCGCCAAGGCAGACGTGCGGGCGGCGGTGCCGGAAGAGTTTGACCGGATCGAGAAGGACCTCGCGCGGGTTTCGAAAGACAAGCTGATTGCTGACACAGAAGTCACCACCACACTTCAGCGCGGCTTGCCGCCGATGCCGCAAACGCCGGAATCGGATCGGTTGATGGCGATGGCTCAGGGGATTTACGGGGAGATTGGCCGTAAGTTGACCGAAGAGGGAAGTGGTGGGGCGGCGGATGCCAGCCTGTCAGCGGGTGTGGGCACGCCGACGCTGGATGGGTTCGGGATCGTTGGCGGCAATATTCATACGCCAGAGGAGTACGCGGAGGTTGAGAGCGTGGCGCCGCGGATTTATCTGTTGTCGCGGATGATTATGGAGTTGGCCAAGCGCTGATCTCACCGCTGATCCTTCCCGCGCTCCCCAGACGCGCGTTACCCGGGCGGTTCATCTGTTGATGCGTGAAGTCTGCGCGATGCTGGATGTGGTGCGGGTGCGGGTGCGGGTGCGGGCGCGGGCGCGGGCGTTGCAGCGGGAGGTGGAGTTCAAGGCTGTAGTTTAGGGGTGTGGCATCTGACGCTATCGCGAGCAAGCTCGCTCCCACAGGGGATTTGGGTGAACACAAGATTCGTGAACACCGCCAATCCAATGTGGGAGCGAGCTTGCTCGCGATGGCCTCAGGTCGGTTCACACCGTCAAACGCACTGAACGGTTATTCCTTGACGCTCATAAACTCTTCCGCCCAACGGATGTATTCCTCAGGCTGCGTATAGGTGTGGGTCAGCTCGGTAGCGCTCAGGTCCGACGCCTGAGTAAAGATTTGCCGTTGTTCCCGCAGGCTGTCGTACGTGGCCTTGATCGCCGCAAAGTACGCACCATGACCATCGATGGTGACCCGCACGCCCAGTTCGGCCAGGCGTTTGTCGTCGCGCAGCAACGGGTTGCCGTAGGTGACCAGCATCAGCGGCACGCTCAGGTGCTCGGCGATTTGTTCGAGGTGGTCGAAGTCTCGCACGCCCACCATGCAAATCCCGTCCGCACCGGCCTGCTGGTAATGACAGGTACGGCTGATGACTTCCTGCACCGGCAGGATCCCCGCGTTGGTGCGGGCGATGATTGCCATTTCCGAATCGACCCGGGCTTCCAGCGCCGCACGAATCTTGCCGACGCCTTCCGCCACCCCGATCAGGTCGGTGGACTTGCGGCCGAACTGAGCGGGCAGCAGCGTGTCTTCGATGGTCAGGGCGGCGATGCCGGCGCGTTCGAGTTCGACGATGGTGCGCATCACGTTGAGCGCGTTGCCGTAGCCGTGGTCGGCGTCGGCGATCACCGGCAATTGGGCCACGCGGCCAATGCGAGTGGCCTGCTCGGCAAACTCGCTGAGGGTGATCAAGGCAAAGTCGGGGGCGCCCAGTACCTGCAACGATGCGACTGAACCGCCCAGGATCCCCACTTCAAACCCCAGGTCAGCGGCAATGCGGGCCGACATCGGGTCGAAGACCGACGCCGTGTGGTAGCAGGCGTTGGAGGCGAACAGCTCGCGAAAGTTACGGCGTAAATCTTGATGAGAAAGCCTGGACATATGAGTTCCACCACTGCAATGGGAATGGAAGGGCTTGAGCAAAAGTGTCAACGCCGAAGGAACAAAAGGCTATCACGCGAGCAGGGGAAGGATGATGACGAATTTTTGCACTGGGAAGATGGCGCCTTCCCTGTGGCGAGGGAGCTTGCTCCCGCTCGACTACGCAGTAGTCGTAAAATCAACGGACGCGAACTGTCTGAAGAAAAGTGGTATCGGCTTTGGGGGCCGCTACGCAGCCCAGCGGGACGGTGCGGCGTTCCGACAAGCTCCTTCGCCACAGGTGTGGGGAGGTTTCAGAATCCGATCAGGCCGCCACCGCCTGCTGCTGTTGATTGAGCAGCGGCACCGCGCGTACCGAGTTGCCGGGTTGCAGTTGCAAGCGTTTGGCGGTGAGGCGGTCGACGATCAGGCTGTTGCCTACCAGTCTGGCCTGGGCGGCGGTGATGCGGCAGTTTTCCAGGCGACGGTTGTGGATCAGCCACACCGGGGCCTGCTCGTCGGGTGTGCCGATGGCCAGCAGCAGCGGTTGGCTGTCGCGCACGGCTCGAATATTCGAGACCGGGGCTTCAATCACCGGGCCGGCGTCGAAGATGTCGATGTAACCCTTATGGGCAAAGCCTTCGGCGGTGAGGATTTTCAACGCCGGTTCGGTGTTCGGGTGCGCCTTGCCGATTACGGCCTGGGCCTGTTCGGTGAGCAGGCAAGTGTAGAGCGGTTGGCGTGGCATCAGTTCAGCGATGAAGGGCTTGCTGCCCAGGCCCGACAAGTGATCGGCGTGGCTGAAATCCATCTTGAAGAAGTGCCGGCCCAGGCTGTCCCAGAACGGCGAACAGCCCTGTTCGTCGACGCTGCCACGCAGTTCGGCGATGAGTTTGTCGCCGAACAGGTGCGGAAACTCGGCCACAAACAATAAACGTCCCAACGACAGCAATCGACCGTTACTGCCGTGGCGTTGATCGGGTCGCAGAAACAGCGAGCAAATTTCCGATTGGCCGGTCATTTCATTGTTCAGGAACAACGTCGGAATCTGCCGCCGGATACCCAGGTCCGGTGACGAACTGACCGTAAGCCCGACCCGGTAGTTGTACCAGGGCTCGCGCAGGCCCACGGCGCCCACCAGGGCGCTGACACCCACCAACTGCTGATCGTCGTCTTCGAGCACGAAGAGGTAATCGGCATCAGCGCGTTCGACCTGTTCGGCGAAGGTTCGTTGGGCCCAGCGCACCCGGTGGGTCAGGCGTTCCTCGTTGGCCGGCAGGGTGGTGAAGCCGGGGCCGGCCTGGTGCACCAGGTTCAGCAAGGCGGGCAGGTCGGTGACGTGAACCGGGCGGACAATCATGATGCAACTCCTTCTGCACGCCTGCTCGGGCGCTGTCGTTGGGCTCGGGGCCGGGTGATGCTCACAGGGCGATCAGCCGGATCGGGCTGCCTTCGGTCACGTTCAGGGCGGCGCACATCTCGGCGCTCAATCTCACAGGTTGCCCGGCCTGGTAATCCAGATCGGCGACGATGGCGCGATAGTCTTTCAGCGAATCGTTGCTCACCAGATAACTGCCAAGGGCATCGATGGATGCACCCGGTTTCGCCGTGCCGGTCTGGCTCTGGGCGATGGAACGGATGCCGGGAGTGCGCGCATACAACGTCGGACCGCCGTCGAACAGGTCGATGTAGCTGTTGGTTTCGAACCCTTCGCGCTCGAGGATATCGAAGGCCTCCTGCCCATCGGGATGGATGCGGCCGATGCAGTCCTGCGCCTCCTTGGGCAGCATCGGCACGTAGATCGGGTATTGCGGCATCAGTTCGGCGAGGAAGGTTCGACTTTCCAGGCCGCAAAGTCGCTCGGCCTCGGCGTAGGGCAGGTCGAAAAAGTGCTTGCCCAACGCATCCCAGAACGGCGAGTGCCCTTCATCGCTGCTGAAACCGACGATCTCGGTGATGACGGCTTCGGAAAAGCGCCGCGAATGGGCGGCGATGAACAATAGCCGCGCCCGGGACAGCAGTTCAGAGAACCGTGTTCGCACCAACGCTGCATCAATATGAAAACCCCGCAGCAAGGTATGGCCGCTGAGGTCGTGACACAACGACAGCGCGGGTACGCCGTGCTCGATGTTCAGCTCCCGCGAGGCACTGGTGAAGTGCCGGTTGCGCAGACTGTAGAACGGCTCGCTGAAACCGGCGGTGGCAAGGATCTCCGAGCACCCCACCAAACGCTCTCGGGTCAGGTCTTCCAGCACGAAGAAGTAGTTCTCCGGGCCATGACCCTCAACGTCTTTTTCGAATGAAGCGCAAGAGTCGAGAATCTTCTCGCGCAGGCATTCGGTGTCGTCCGGCAAGGACGTGACGCCTACCAGACTGTCGCGCGCCAGTTGCTGCAACTGGGGCAGGTCGGTTAACTCGACTGGGCGTAAGACCAGCATGGATGCACTCCTGTATCAAAGGGTCCGGTGGTTGGCACCGAACCTGACTATCACTGTCGGTTTCCACGCAATACATCGGCGGTCGCCTGAATGTTTGTCAGACGCCACTCTTTTTCTTGTCAGCCGTTGCTTGGGTCGGGCAGTACCGCACGGGTGCCCAGTTTGTTGAGTACAAACAGGTAGACCAGGCCCAGCGCAATCCAGATCAGGCCGAGTTTCTGTGCATCGACGCCCATGTTGTACATGATCGCCGCGACGATGATGAAGCCGATCACCGGGCAGATAAGGTGACGGATCACCTGTCCGGATTTCTGCCGACGCCAGTAGTAGTTGATGACCGTCAGGTGCAGCAACATGAAGCCGCTCAATGCGCCGAAGTTCACCAGTGAGGTGAGGGTGTCCACCGAGTTGATGAACAGGTAGCAGATCACCAGCGACAGCACGGCCACCAGGTAGATGCTCACGTACGGCGTGTTGTGTTTGGGATGAACCTTGGCCAGTACCTTTGGCAGCTTGCCGTCTCGGGCCATGCCGAACAGCAGGCGAGACACTGCCGCTTGGGAGGTGATTGCCACCGCCACACCCCAGGCCAGCGCCGTCGCCACGGCGGTCAGGGTTGCCAGCCAGCTGCCGGCCGCGAGTTCAGCGATTTCATAAAAAGCCGTGTCAGCCGATTTGAAACCCATGCCGGCCGCCAGATCCGTCGCAATCCAGGTCTGCACGACGAAGATCACCCCCATGACCACCAGCGTAATCAGCGCGGCTTTGCCGACGCTGCGGCCCGGGTCACCCTTGATCTCTTCGGCGAGGGTGGAAATCGCATCGAAACCGAGGAACGACAGCACCGCAATCGACACCGCTTGCATCAGCAGGGCGAAGTTGAACGTCTCGGGGTTGTACAACGGCGCTAGGGTCAGTTGACCGTTGCCACCGCCACTGTGCAGGGCGTTCCAGGCGTAAAACAGGAAGATCCCCAGCACCACCAGTTGCGCCAGCAGAAAGACGATGTTCATCCGCGCGGTGAAGGTGATGCCCCGCAAGTTGACGAAGGTCGCGCTGACCAGGAAGGCCAGGATGAAACCGACCTTCGGAATGTCCGGGTACAAATGATTCAGGGCCATGGCCGCGTACACATACAGCAGCGGCGGAATCAGCAGGTAATCGAGGAGCATCAGCCAACCGGCGATAAACCCTACGTGTTGGTTCAGGCCCCGTTGCGCGTAGGAATAAACCGAACCGGCAATCGGAAAGGCCCGAGCCATGCTGCCGTAACTCAGGGCAGTGAAAAGCATCGCCACCATGCCGATGATGTAGGCCAGCGGTACCAGCCCCGGGGCTTCGGCGTTGACGTAGCCATAAACACCAAACGGTGCGATGGGGATCATGAAGATCATCCCGTACACCACCAGGTCGGTCAGCGACAGGCTGCGTTTCAATTCTTGCTTGTAGCCGAATTCTTCTATTTCCATGAAGCCGTTCTCCTTGATTTAAACGCAGCTACACGCTGCAAGTTTGAAGCGATTGTTTTACAACAGAGGCGCCAGGTATCCGGTAAAGCGATTGACATCTTCAGGCGTACGCAGCAGGTCGTTGCGCACCTCGATCAACACCGATTCCAGGCCGCGTGCATCGCCGTGGACCGGCACGGTCATGTCGCCCAGCGGGTTGATTTTGTACGGCTCATTACCGGCAACTTTCAATGGGTGCAGGCTCAAGCCATCGATCAATCGCTGGGCATACTCCCTGGCCTCTCTATACAACACGCCAACTTCAAGCGCGCGGGGCTGGCCGTGATAGACCGGCGTGAAGCTGTGAATCCCCACCACCCGCACCGGCCGCCCTTGAGCGACACGTTGGTCAATCAAGGTGTGCAATCGAGCATGAAACGGCTCGAACAGGGATTGCCGACGGTACTCTCGGGTGGCTTCGTCCAGATCCCGGTTGCCCGGTACCTGATAAATCTCGCTCTGTGCCGGAATGCTGTCCGGGGCTTGGCGCGGTCGGTTGAGGTCGACCAACAGTCGCGAGTAATTGGCCGCCAACAGCGTTGCGCCCAATGCTCGGGACAAACTCTCGGCCAGTGCCAGGGCGCCGATGTCCCAGGCGATGTGCTCGCGGGCCGCCTCGTGACTCAGGCCCAGGTCATTCAACCCGGCCGGAATAAAACGACTGGCGTGTTCGCACACCAGAATCAACGGGTGATCGGAGTCTTCCCGGCTCAGGGTGTACGCGGGCCCGGTGTAAAGACCGAGCTCAGCAGATTCAGTACAGGCGCGCATAGTGTTCACAGCGTTCGGCGGACGACAGCTGTTCCGTCAGTGTCAGTTCCTCGGTTTTAAGGGCGAGGTAGGTGTCCAGCAACGCGCTCGGCAGGGCTTCGATCAGGGCCTCGCTGTTGCGCAGGCAGTCCAGGGCCTGGGCAAGGGACGCGGGCAGGGCGACGATGCCGCGGGTCTGGCGTTGTTCTTCGTTCAGGGAGTCGGGGACTTCATCGGTGATTGCGTTCAAGGCCAGGCGTTGCTCGATGCCCAGCCGACCGGCAATCAGCAGCGCGGCCATGGCCAGGTGCGGCGAGGACGTGGCGTCCATGGCGCGAAATTCCAGGTTGTATTGCGATGCCACCGTTTTGCCGCCCAGGCTTGTCGTCGGGCAGATTCGCAGCGCCGCTTCGCGGTTGCGTTGCCCGAGGCACGCGTAGGACGCGCTCCAGTGATGGGGCTGCAAACGCTCGTAGGACACCGGTGTCGGCGCGGTAATCGCACAGAGCGCCGGCAGGTGATGCAAGATGCCGGCGGCCCAGTGCTGGCCGAGGGTCGACAAACCATTGGTGGTGCCGGCGTCGTACATCACCGGTTGGCCAGCCAGGTCCAGCAGGCTGACGTGCAGGTGCACGCCGTTGCACACCGCATGCTCCGAGGTCTTGGGCGCGAAGCTCAACGCCAGGCCCATTTGCCGGGCGATCTCGCGGGTGATTTCACGAACGTTCACCGCGCGGTCGGCAGCGGCCACACCCAGGGTCGGGCGACAGGTGATTTCGTATTGATGCTTGCCGTACTCGGGCAGGAACATTTCCGGCTCGACGCCACCGGCACGCAGGGCGCTGAGCAGCCAACCGCCAAACTCGGCACCCTGACGCTGTGCTTGCAGCGAAAACGCCAGGTGTTCAGCCTCGCCGGTGTTCAAGTTGAATTCATGCTCGAACGCCGCATTGACCTGCAAGCCCAACTCGGCGCGATAACGCTCTACCTCGTTGCGCAACACCGTACGCGGGCAGGCACCCCACGGGCGGCCATCGGTTTCGCGGATGTCGCTGTGAATAAAATCCAGCGCCGGAGCGTTGGCATCCGGGCCGTTGTTGACCGTCACTCGGCTGGGCAGATCGGGCATCAACCGCAAATCGCCATAAGCGCCCCACGGGTTGGCATCGGCGATGATGTCTTGCGGGGTCAACGCGCTGTTGGCCGGCACCCAGCCACACCCCGTCCTTTGATAGTGCTCGAGTTCGTCCGTGGGAAAGGAGCGCCCGCGTGTCACGCCGATCAGGTCGGTGGTGACGAGGGTGGTCATGGGCAGTGGCAACAGGCGCTCGCTCATGGCTGCATTTCCTGCAAGCGGCCGAGCACAGTCTGGGTGTCGGTGATCCAGCAGTAACCCTTGATTGCATTCAGGCAAGCCTGATGACGCGCGGGCGTGTAAGTCGCGCAGGCATCTTCCACCAGTGTCACCAGATAACCGCGGTCGGCGGCATCACGCACGGCCATGTCCACGCACTGATCGGTGACGATGCCGGCGATGATCAGGTGCCGCGTCCCGAGGTTGCGCAGCACGTAGTCAATGTTGGTGGAGTTGAAGACCCCGGACGAGGTCTTGGGCAGCACGATTTCGTTTTCTGCCGGGGTCAGGTCGTCGATGATCCGCGCTTGCGGGCTGCCCTTGGGCAAGTGCATGTCCGAGAGTTTGTGGTCCAGCGAGCGATCGCGGCCATCGGCGGTGAGGCTTTCGATGATCGTGTGCAACACGTTTTGCCTGGCGCTGCGAAAGGCGCTGAGCAACCGGCGTTGATTGGGCACCACCTGCATGTGGGTGCGGGTCAGGAAGTACTCGGCGTCCGGCCCGTTGAGGTGCGGGTCAAACTGCGGTTCAAGCCAGGCGCGTTGCATGTCCACCAGCAACAGCGCGGTGTGATCGGTGACAAACGGCAAATCCCGAGGCGAGTGGTGGGGGAGCGTGAACATCCTTATTTTTCCTCCAGCAGGTGGGTGTCGAAGTCGGTCCGCAGGGCGTCGATGCCTTCCAGGCGATCGGCCAGATCCGGACTGCGCAGGGTCAGGCAGGCAATCAGCGCCTCGACCTGGGCCAGCGCCGGAACCAGGGAGTCGAAGGCCGACACCGATTCCACAGGCGCACTGATAATCAGGTCGGCCATTTCCCGCAACGGTGAAGCATAGATGTCAGTGAACAACACCACGCGTGCATATCGACTTTTCGCCGCATTGGCCACGCGCAGGGCCTGTGACTGGTAGCGGCGATAGTCGAACACCAGCACCACGTCCTGACGCTGCACGTCGAACAATCGGTCGGGCAGTTGCGCGTTGTCTTCCAGGGCGAAACATCCCGGACGCAGCAAGCGCAGGTGATTGAGTAAATAACTGGCGAGGAAGCTGCTGAAGCGCCCGCCGAAGCAATGCACCTGATGACGGGTGTCGAGCAGCCATTCCACCAGAATCCGCACATCTTCGGGCTGGGTCAGCGCATGGGTGTCCACCAGCGCTCGATGGCTGTGCGCCAGATATTGGCTCCAGGCGTCGCCTTTCTGAAGATGAGCACGAGGTTGCAACAGGGTGCTGGGAGAGCGGAGGCGGTGGTCCATGTCGCTGAGCAGGGCTTCCTGGAAATCGGCATAACCGCTGAAACCCAGTTTTTTGACCAGTCGCACGATGGTGGGATCGCTGACACCGGCATGTTCGGCCAAACGTGACATCGGGCCCAGTCCGTTACGCGGGTACTGGTCCAGCAAGGCACGGATGACTTTGCGTTCCGACGGCGTAAGGTCCAGGCCGGGATCGGTGATCAGGTCTCTGAGAGAAGGCATCCGGGCTCCTGCTGGATGGATATGTCGGTTTCATTTCATAAATTGCTAAAACAGTATTTATGTAGCGGACTCAACATGTCTAGTGAATTTTTCCATGGTTTTTTAAAGCCCCAAAACAGGGCGAAAAGCCCGTGGGCCTTGGGCTACATGGATGTCGACTGAGCTTGTAGGCCATTGCCCATAGTGGTGTCGGATATCGCCGATTTTTTCAGGTGTATCAAGTTTTAGAACCTGTATGGCCGGATCAAACGAAACGCCCTGGATCGCGCTTCTTGCGGCACAATTGGGCCATTATTTTCGGCGTGACGCCGTTTCAGTTTCCATCGACAGAGTGATCCTTCGTGCAGGCGACCCGTTTGACCCTGATGTGCCACGCTCGAACCGTCGCACAAAAATTGTCGTGTTTTCCTACGAATGAGCCCATAGAGATGGATTGGCAATCGGCAAAGGGATCGCGTCGTGCTCAGTTCAAGGGGACGCCACGATTGGTGTGTGGACCTGAACTGCGAACCCGGCAAACCGCCGAGCTGTTCGGCAGCGACGCGGAGATTGTCGAGGCATTGAGGGATTGCGATTTCGGCAACTGGAAAGGCGCGCGGATCGACGATCTGCAAAAATCCGCAGCTCAAGCGCTACAAATCTGGCTCGATGACCCAAGCTCGGCGCCCCACGGCGGCGAGTCGGTGGTGCAACTCGGTGAGCGAGTGGCCGCTTGGCTGAAAACGCTGGAGGCCACACCGGGACACATCGTTGCCATCACCCATCCGTTTGTCATTCGCGCCGCGCTGATGCAGGTGCTGCAAGGCGCCGCGTTCAACCTGATCGACGTTGAACCGCTGTCGGCCATCGAGTTGCGGTTCAACGGCCGCTGGCGCTTACGCTTGCTGGGCACTGACCCCGAGGGAGCACATTGATGAAAAAACTTCTGGTCATCGGCATCGGTGCCGGCAATCCCGACTACATCACGATGCAGGCCGTGAAGGCGCTGAACCTCGTCGACGTGTTTTTCCTCATGGACAAAGGCCAGAGCAAAGACAAACTGATCGACCTGCGCCGCGAGATCTGCGAGCGCTACATCACCGATCGCGACTACCGCTTCGTCGAAGCCCACAGCCCGGAGCGCGAGCGCGGTGAGGTGGACTACAAGGCCAGCGTGGAAGACCTGAACCTGGCCAAGCAGCAGACGTTCGAACGGTTGATCAGTGAGGAAATGACTGACGACCAGTGCGCCGGTTTTCTGGTGTGGGGCGACCCGGCGTTGTACGACAGCACTATTCGGATCTTGCAGGCGATTCTGGCCTCGGGCCGCTGCGTCTTCGAATTTGAAGTGATCCCCGGCATTACCAGTGTCCAGGCGCTGGCGGCGCAGCATAAGGTGCCGCTGAACCGCATTGGCCGCTCGATTGAAATCACCACTGGCCGGCGCTTGGCGGCGGGGCAGGTGAGCGATGCCGACAGCCTGGTGGTGATGCTCGATGCGGAGGATTCCTACCATCGGGTGGCAGATCAGGAGACGGAGATTTACTGGGGGGCCTACCTGGGGACGCCGGATGAAATCCTGATCAGCGGCAAGCTCAAGGATGTGGCGGATGAGATCGAACGGGTGCGCAAGGCGGCCCGGTTGGAGAATGGGTGGATTATGGATACCTATCTGTTGCGTAAGCCTTGAGAAAACGGGTGTCTGGGCTGGCCTCATCGCGAGCAGGCTCGCTCCCACAGTTGACCGAGTAGTTTGGACGGATGCGGTCTAATGTGGGAGCGAGCCTGCTCGCGATGAGGCCCTCAAACACACCTCAAATTACTGCTTTAACCTCCCGCCCAAACCGCTCCCGATACACCGACGGCGGCACCCCGACCACGCTGCGAAACGCCACCCGAAAACTCTCCACCGAGCGATAACCGCAGCGCTGGGCAATCTGGTCGGTGTTCTGGCTCGTACTCTCAAGCAGCTCGCGAGCCCGGCCCAGCCGTTCATGCTGTAACCACGCCTTGGGCGGCATGCCGGTGGCTTCAGTGAAGCGGCGCAGGAAAGTCCGTTCGCTCATGGCCGCCTCACTCGCCAGCTCGCGCACCTCCAGCGGTTCATGCAAACGCTCGCGCGCCCACTGCATGACGCGGGACAAATCGCTACGCGGCGTAGGACTGACCGGTGTCGGAATGAACTGCGCCTGGCCGCCGGTGCGTTGCGGCGACATCACCAGCCGCCGCGCCACCGAGTTGGCCACCTGCGTACCGAAGTCCCGCGCCACCAAGTGCAGACAGGCATCGATACCGGCAGCGCTGCCGGCCGAGGTGATCAGCTGACCTGAATCGACATAGAGCACGTCCGGGTCCACCAGAATGTTCGGAAAACGCTCGGCCAACTCAGCGGTGTAGCGCCAGTGCGTGGTGGCGCCGCGACCGTCGAGCAAACCGGTGGCCGCCAACACGAACACGCCCGAGCAGATCGACAGCAGCCGCGCACCCCGCGCATGGGCCTGGCGCAGGGCCGCGATCAATGCCTCCGGCACCGGGGCGCTGCGATCGCGCCAGCCGGGAATGATGATGGTCCGGGCTTCTTCGAGCAGTTCCATGCCGCCATCGGCCAGTATCTGAATGCCGCCCATGGCACGCATCGGGCCTTGATCCACGGCGGCAATCCGGTGCTCGTACCAAGGGAAGTCGAACTCCGGACGGGCCAGTCCGAAGATCTCCACGGCGATGCCGAATTCGAACGTACAGAGGCCGTCGTAGGCCAGAATCGCGACCAATCCAGGGGTGGGCTGCATTTGGCGGAAAATTCCCGGTGAGTGTCTTGTGCGCCACTGTAGCCGCAAGTGTCGAGCGGATAAAGTCTTCTCACACCCGCCGATACTTTGGAGTACAGCCCATGACCAGCCTGGTCCGCGAGATTCCCGCCGCCCCATCGGCCATCGCCCTGATGCATTTCAGCAACCGTCTGACCTTCGAAACCGACTGTTCCGACGTCCACGGCAGCCAACAGGCCGGCGAGGTGGATTTTGTCCTGGTGGACGTGCGCGGTCCGCTCGCGTTCGAGCGTGGCCATGTGCCGGGAGCGATCAATATTCCGGGGCGACTGCTGAGCGCTGAAGGTCTGGCGGCTTACCCGAAAAACAGCGTGTTCGTGGTGTATTGCGCCGGGCCCCACTGCAACGGCGCCAACAAGGCTGCTGTGAAACTGGCGGCGCTGGGTTACCCGGTCAAGGAAATGATCGGCGGGGTGACCGGGTGGCTGGATGAAGGGTTTGAGTTGAGTGTTGCGGTGCAACGGCCTGCCAGCACCGTGATCGGTTGCGAATGTTGATGTAGTCGAAAAGATCGCAGCCTCGTTTCACTCGACAGCTCCTACAGGCTTACGCGATCCCCTGTAGGAGCTGTCGAGTGAAACGAGGCTGCGATCTGTTGATCTTGCTTCTAAACGGATGCCCACCACCCATCCAGCGTCGCCTGCAACCACTCGAACACGGTTGCATAGGCGGCGCTGTCCTGTTGACCCCGGGGCAGCGGTGACTCGTCGGCAAAGTGTTCATTGAGCGTGGCCACCGATTCAGCCGTCCACTCCGGATGAAACTGCAAACCCACCCGCGTCGGCCCGACGCAATACATCTGCTGCTCGCACTGATCACTGCTGGCCAGCAACTGCGCGTCTGGCGGCAGGTCGATGGCGTCTTCGTGCCATTCCAGCACTTGTAACGTCTGGCCATCGACAAAGGTCAAGGGCGTCCAACCGGTTTCGGTTCGATCCATCCGCCGCACATTCCCGCCCAGACTCAGCGCCAGCAACTGCGCCCCCAGGCAAATCGCAAACACCGCCGCGCCTTGATCCAGACTGCCCGCCAACCACTGGCGTTCGGCTTCCAGCCAGGCGGGTCCGGCGTTGGACTCATAAGGCCCGCCCAATAGAATCACCGGTGCTGCACTGACGGGCGGCAACTGACCAAGGTCGGCGCGAAACACGTTGAGGGTCAGGCCTCGGGACGTAGCCCAGTCGGCAATGGCGCCGGGACCTTCGGCGGGGTGGTGCTGGATGAGGTTCAACGTGGGCATAAGGGCTCTCTTGTAGTTTTTGCTTGTAGGTTTTGTCTGAAAAAAGGGCTTGTCCTACAGTCTTTGCACCGGCTTGGCGCACGCTTCAAGGGACTTGAATCCGCCGGCTACTTTTCTATAACTATTTGTCGCTTAAACACAATTGACCCTCCTTGAGCCGCTCTAGACTGCCGGCCACTTCGGTCTTCACCAACCGAAAGCTGCCAATAAAAGCCTCCGCACACAGGAGTTGTAAATGAAGAAGCTAGTGATGTTCGGTGCCCTGGCACTGTCGATGTTGTCCCTGACGGCTGTGGCCGAAGACGCCAAGCCGATCCGCCTCGGTATCGAAGCCGGTTACCCGCCATTCTCGATGAAAACCCCTGATGGCAAACTCACCGGCTTCGACGTGGACATCGGCGACGCGCTGTGCGAGCAGATGAAAGTGAAGTGCACCTGGGTCGAGCAAGAGTTCGACGGCTTGATCCCGGCCCTGAAGGTCAAGAAAATCGACGCGATTCTGTCGTCCATGACCATCACTGACGATCGCAAAAAGAACGTCGATTTCACCATCAAGTACTACCACACCCCGGCGCGCTTCGTGATGAAGGCAGGCTCCGACATCAAAGACCCGCTGACCGAACTCAAAGGCAAGAAAGTCGGTGTGCTGCGCGCCAGTACCCACGACCGCTTCGCCACCGAAGTGCTGGTGCCGGCCGGTATCAATCTGGTTCGCTACGGCTCGCAGCAGGAAGCCAACCTGGACATCGTCGCCGGTCGTCTCGACGCGATGCTGGCCGACTCGGTCAACCTGGACGACGGTTTCCTGAAAACCGACGCCGGTAAAGGCTTCGCTTTCGTAGGCCCGACCTACGAAGACGCTAAGTACTTCGGCGGCGGCGCCGGTATCGCTGTGCGCAAGGGCGATACCGCCCTGGCAGAGAAATTCAACACCGCCATCACCGAAATCCGCGCCAACGGCAAGTACAAGCAAGTGCAAGACAAGTACTTCGACTTTGACGTTTACGGCCATTAATCACGCCGTTCAAAAAAGTGGCAACCGTTGACGCGGTTGCCACTTTTTTTATGCTCTCTCTATTGTATGGAGGCCTTTGTGGGAGCGAGCTTGCTCGCGATGGCGGCCGGAAGGTCAATAATGATGGCGACTGATCGGGCCCCATCGCGAGCAGGCTCACTCCCACAAAAGAAGACCTCATCGTCCAGTATTCAGGAGTTTCCATGCAACGCATCGACCATTCACTGCCCTGGAGCCACCTGGGCACCGAACGCACCCTCAGCGTGTTTCGTTATGGCGCGGGCACTCGCAAGGTTTACATCCAGGCCAGCCTGCACGCCGATGAACTGCCGGGCATGCGCACGGCGTGGGAACTGAAGAAGCGTCTGGCCGAACTTGAAACCCAGGGCCAGTTGCAGGGCGTGATCGAACTGGTCCCGGTGGCCAATCCCATCGGCCTCGATCAGCACCTGCAAGGCAGCCACATGGGCCGCTTCGAGCTGGGCAGCGGCAAGAACTTCAATCGCTCGTTCGTCGAACTCAGCGCACCGGTGGCCGAGTTGATCGGTGATCGCTTGGGCAGTGATGCGGCTGCCAACATTGCGTTGATTCGCCAGACCATGGGACAGGTACTCGACGGCCTGCCGGCACCGGCCTCGCAGCTTGAAGCCATGCACCGCTTGCTGCTGCGCCACGCTTGTGATGCCGACATCACCCTCGATCTGCATTGTGATTTCGACGCGGCGATTCATCTGTATGCCTTGCCGCAACACTGGCCGCAGTGGCAATCCCTGGCGGCGCGTTTGAAGGCAGGGGTGGCGTTGCTCTGTGAAGATTCCGGCGGCAGCTCATTCGATGAGTCGTGTTCAACGCCGTGGTTGCGTCTGGCCAGGGCTCTCCCTGAGGCCGCGATCCCGCCGGCCAACCTGGCGACGACGCTGGAGCTGGGCAGCATGGGGGATACGCGAGTCGATCAGGCTCAGGCCAATTGCGAGGCGATTCTCGGCTTCCTCGCCGAGCAGGGTTTCATCAAAGGCACCTGGCCCGCGGCACCGAGCGAATGCTGCGAAGGCATGCCGTTCGAAGGCACCCAATACCTGTTCGCGCCGCATCACGGGGTCGTCAGTTTTCTGCGCGATTCGGGTGAATGGGTGGAGAAGGGCGATGCGCTGTTTGAAGTGGTCGATCCGCTGAATGATCGGGTCACGACTGTTTGCGCCGGGACCAGTGGCGTGTTGTTTGCGATTGATCGCGGGCGCTATACGCAGCCGGGCACCTGGCAGGCGAAGGTCGCGGGGCGCGAGCCGATTCGGGTCGGAAAACTCATCAACGACTGAGGTTCTTAGTCGTTTTCGAGGCCGCTTTCGCGAGCAAGCCCGCTCCCACAGTTGACCGCGTACTCCTGTGGGAGCGGGCTTGCTCGCGAAGGCGGCATCAGCAGCACCGAATATGTCCGGGCAGCTTCACAGTGTTAGGCTCTGCCCCGAATCCTGCACTTGTGAAGGAAGGTTTATGTTGAAGTTTCTCGCTCTGCTGACACTCCTGGCGTCCACCGCCGTCCACGCTCAAATCCCGCTGCAAACCGATCTGCCGCTCAAGTACCTGGAGCAGGTCAACCCCGAATCGCGCAATCAGCCCCTGGTGATTTTCCTCCACGGTTACGGCAGTAACGAGGAGGACCTGTTCGACATCAAGGATGAACTGCCTGCGTCATATAACTATCTTTCGGTGCGGGCACCGATGGTGATCGAGGAGGGCCGTTATCAGTGGTTCCGCCAGAAAGGTGATGGCGCCTACGACGGTGAGACGGATGATCTGAAGACCAGCGGCGCGGTATTGCTGGATTTCGTCGCACAGGCTGCGAAGAAATATCACACCGAACCCAACAAGGTATTCCTGGTGGGTTTCAGCCAGGGCGCGATGATGTCCTACGAGGTGGCCCTGCGTCATCCCGAGGCGGTGGGCGGGATCGCGGCGTTGAGCGGGCGGATTCTGCCGGTGCTCAAGTCCGGACTGAAACCGGATGAAAAACGCCAGAAGCTGGCGATTTTCATTGGTCATGGCACCGCGGACACACTCATTCCCTACAATGACGGCACGGACGCCGACAGCCTGTTGCAGAGCCTGTCACTCAAGCCTGAGTTTCATGCCTATCCTGGCGTCGGTCACAGCATCAGTGCTGTCGAAATGCGGGACTTGAGCGCCTGGTTGCAACGTCTCAATCCCTGACGCTTACTTGCCGGAGATGATCTGTTTGACCAGCGTCTCGTGGCCAGCATTGTCGCTGAGGCGGGAAATCACCTGAACGATCGCCATGCGCGTGTTGGACGCGGCCATCACTGTGGTGTCGAGGGTTTTGCCGCCGCCCTGGGTGGCGGTGCTGTCGATCTGCCGCAACCCCAGTCCGGTGCCTTTCTGGGTCAGGCTTTTTTCACTGAGCTTGGTGAAGTCTGGCAGCGCCGTGGCTTGTTGGGTGGCGAAGTCAGACGCCACGGAGTCGAGGAACTGACCGTCGTTGTCTTTGACGTTGAGACCGCCGGGGATGGTGTTTTCAGCCGCGATCACCACGGTTTTAGTCGCCTGATTGGTGTACATGGTGCCCGTTGCCCCGGCGGTGCCGGTGGCCGCGTCGCCGGCAGGCAACGGGTTGGCGACGAAGCCTTTAGGCAGGTTGAACGTGAACTTGCCGCCGAGCATCGAGACTTTCTGTGCGGGCGCGGTATCGCTAGCAGTGGCTTTGGCGGCCTGCGCATTCAGCGCTCCCAGACTGGCAATCGCCGTCAACAACAGGACAACGGCTTTTTTACTCAACAATGACATTCAGAAACTCCAGGGGATGGTCGCGCGTTCGCCGCAATCATCCCATGGAATCCACTTTGTAGCAGCCCTCACCACCCTGTAGCAGCAGCCTCGCGAGCTCGGCAGCTGCTACAACAACGGTGTTACGCCTGATTCTGCGGGAACAGGTTGCGACGGGTTTCTTCGTCGAACTCCGCCTTCAGCACCAGTTTCTCTTTAAGACCATGGGCACGCTGGGCGGCCGGGCGGGCGCTGATTTCATCGAACAGGCGCTTGACGTTCGGGTACGCCGCCAGACCGTTCTCGCCGAGGATGTACGGCGCGTAATTGGCCCAACCCCAGAGCGCCATGTCGGCGATGCTGTAGGTGTCGCCGGCCAGGTACTGATGGTCGGCCAGACGCTGATCGAGCACGCGGTAGTGGCGTTCGACTTCCTTGAGGTAGCGGTTTTTCGCATACGCCAGGTCTTCCGGTGCGTGGTGCAGGAAATGCACCGCCTGGCCGGAAAATGGCGAGAGACCGGTCGCGATGAACATCAGCCAGGACAGTAGCTCGGCTTGCCCGGCCACGGAGGTTGGCAGGAAGCGCTGATGTTTCTGCGCCAGGTGCAGCAGGATCGCTTGGGAGTCGAAGACGATCGCGTCGCCATCGACCAAGGCTGGCACCTTGGCGTTCGGGTTGATCGCCAAAAAGGCTGGCAGGTGTTGCTCGCCCTTGAAGGTGTCGACGCCGATCAATTCGTAGGGCGTTTGCAGTTCTTCGAGCAGCAGGGCGACTTTCATTGGGTTGGGCGAAGGGTGGAAAAAGAACTTCATGGTGCAGGCCTCAGTCAGTTGGTTTGGAACTGAGGCTGATGTTGAAGTAAACCTGTTCGATTGACGTGCGAGCTTGTTGCTTTACTCGTTCGAAACTATCGAACGTGTTATCGGCACTTTGGCGGTTGATCGCGATGTGGCGATGACTGCCCCGGCGATAATCAGCAGCGCGGGGATGATCAGAATCGGGCTGGCATGGCTGCGCCCCACGGTGATCAGCAACAACGTGGAAATCAGCGGCGCCAGGTAGGAAAGCGCACCCAGCGTCGCCAGACTTCCGTGTTTGGTGGCGTGGTCCCAGGCAAAAAATGCCAGACCTACCGGTCCAAGCCCGAGGACGACAATCGCGGTCCATTGGCTGAAGTCAGGCTGTACCGTGGTTTCGAATGCCAGGTGGCAGACCAGTCCGGCCACGGCGACCAAACCGCAGATGCCACCAATGATGCTGCTCGGTACTTCGCTGAACCGGCGGTTGATCACCGAGTAAACCGACCAGATCAGCGCACAGCCAAACGCCGCGAGATAACCGGCGATGGGCAGCGCGGCATCCGCATTCGGGGCACGCTGCTGCATGATGAAGGCAGTGCCCGCCAAGCCCAGCAGCGCGCCGAGTAATTGCCGTTTGTGCAGCTTTTCGCCGGCCGAGAACGCCGACAGTAGCACCAGCAACAGCGGCCAGAGGTAGTTGATCAGGCTGGCTTCGGCCGCCGGGGCGGCTTTGAGTGCGAAAAAGTACAGCGCGTGATAAACGAAAATTCCGACGAACCCGGTCGCCCACACGGTCCAGGGCTGGCGCCAACTGGTGAACCCGGCGAGCCCGCGTCGACCCAGAATCACCAGGCTCGCCGCGAACGCCGCGCCGAAACCCAGCGTCAGCAGTTCAAACGGTGGAATGCCTTCGGTGAGGGTGGTCAGCAACGCCAAGGAGGACCAGAGCACAATCGCAATCACGCCGACGGCCGTCGCGCTGTGGCTGTTTCGGAGCTGAGTCATGTCTGTTCCTTCAGCGCGATGAGCGGGCGACCATCCTGGCCCGATGACATCAAGCAGCTTAGCGTTTGATCGCCGTACGTCCAGCGTCCGGTACCAGGCTCGCAGGCTTGGCCAACAAGCGCTTGGTCACCCCGAGCATACCCACAGACACCGCGACGCCGAGGGCAAACGCGGTCAGACCCATGCTTGGCAAGGTCAGCGCCAACACCAGGCAAAATGCGGCGAACGAATACATCCCGGTCGCGGTGGCCCGCAACAATGCGGCGGTAAAGGCCGGCCCGCGGGTTTGCTGGGAGAACACCGCCATCACGCTGCCCAACACTGGGAACACCGCGAGCAGGCCGCTCCAGCGCTCGCCAACGGTGCTGGCCAACAACGTGACCGCGAGGGTGAGCAGGGCGCCGGCCATCATGCGCAACAGCAATTTGTCGGACTTCGGCGCCGGGCCTGAAACGATTGGCTGAACCGAGGGGAACAGATACGGTGCCGCCAGCAGGGCGGTCGCGGCGGCGATCACCGAGAACACCAGGGACGGCGGAATCAACGACAGCACAACGGCCGCCGTGGCCCAGACCAACAGTGAAACCACCAGCACCCACGGCCACTTCGCGCGTTGTGCAACCTGCGCGTAGGTCACGCAAAAGGCAATCATCGCAAACATCGCCGACAGCGCTGCCGTCGCCGATTGAGCGGCGAACACCTGGCCTTGTTCGATGGCGAGAAAGAACAGAATCGGCCCGACCACCACCGGCAACCCCGACAGCCAACCGGCGACACTGGGTCCCCAGCGTTTACCGGCCAGGGAAATCAGCAAGAGAAATCCTGGGATGACCAGCAGTTTGAGTATCAGCACGCACGCACCTCCGACCTGAGTGAGGCGGCAACGTTAGCATTGCGGGTGAGTGATTGCTCTATAGATGTCGTGATTTTGTATACAAAGAAGAATATTCCAATGCTGACGCAGGTGATCCCACTGCGGTCCACGTAGGAGCTGCCGAAGGCTGCGATCTTTTGATCTTGCACTTCGGTGACGCTGACAATGCTGAAAATCAAAAGATCGCAGCCTGCGGCAGCTCCTACAGGGTTTTGCATGTACAGCCGAATGAGTGAACGTCTAAGCTGCCCACCTCCCATTTGTTTCTGGATGTTTGTGTGAAATTCAGTTTGCCCACAACCGCCACGGCGCCGTTCTGTCCGCCGGAAGTGGCCGGCAGCGTTGCCGTCGATCCCCGCGCCTCGTTCTTCAACCGGATGCTGCGTTTTGCCGGTCCTGGCTTGCTGGTGTCCATCGGCTACATGGACCCGGGCAACTGGGCGACCGCCATCGAAGCTGGCTCGCGGTTTGGTTACAGCTTGTTGTTCGTGGTGCTGCTGGCGAGTCTGGCGGGGATGGTGGTGCAGTGTTTGTGTTCGCGCCTGGGCATCGCCACCGGGCGTGATCTGGCGCAGTTGTCCCGGGAGCGCTACAGCACGCGGACCGCACGGACCCAGTGGGTGTTGGCGGAAATCTCGATCATCGCCACTGACCTGGCCGAAGTGCTCGGCTGCGCCCTGGCGTTCCATTTGCTGCTGGGCTGTTCACTGACCTTCGGCATCGCGCTCACGGCATTCGACACCTTGCTGGTGCTGGCCCTGCAAAACCGTGGCTTCCGTCGACTCGAAGCGATCATGCTGGTGCTGGTGGGCACCATCGGCGTGTGTTTCTTCGTTGAATTGCTGCTGATCAAACCCTACTGGCCGGACGTCGCCCGGGGGTTCACTCCGTCACTGTCCGCCATCGGTGATGCTGCGCCGCTGTACCTGGCCATCGGTATTCTCGGGGCCACGGTGATGCCGCATAACTTGTACCTGCACACCTCCATCGTGCAGACCCGGATGATTGGCAAGGACCTGGCCAGCAAGCAGGACGCGGTGAAACTGGCGCGCATCGACACCATCGGCTCTCTGGCCCTGGCGTTGCTGGTCAACGCGGCCATCCTGATCCTCGCCGCGGCGGCGTTCCACAAGACCGGGCATACCGACGTGGTCGATATCCAGGACGCTTATCACCTGCTCGACCCATTGGTGGGCGGGGCGCTGGCCAGTGTGTTGTTCGGCGTCGCGTTGCTGGCTTCGGGTCAGAGCTCGACCTTCACCGGGACCATCGCCGGGCAAGTGATCATGGAGGGCTTCCTGAACCTGCGGATTCCTTGCTGGCAACGGCGATTGCTCACGCGCGGGCTGGCGCTGATCCCGGCGTTCATTGGCGTCTGGCTGATGGGCGACAATGCGATCGGCAAGCTGCTGGTGTTGAGTCAGGTGGTGTTGAGTCTGCAATTGCCGTTTGCGTTGTATCCGCTGATTCGCATGACCAACGATCACAGGCTCATGGGGCCGTTGGTGAATCGGTGGCCGACGCGGGTGCTGGCGTGGGGGTTGTTTGTGCTGATCAGCGGGGCGAATAGCTGGTTGATCTTACAGTTTTTGGTTTGATGTCAGGGCCTCTTCGCGAGCAAGCCCGCTCCCACATTTGATCGGGGGAGTACACAGGTCTTGTATTCACTGGAGATCAAGTGTGGGAGCGGGCTTGCTCGCGAAGAACGATAACGCGGTCTACCTCTGAAACGCCTCAACGACAAAATCGATGAACACCCGGGTCTTGGCCGGCATCAACGTCCGGCTCGGGTAATACAACGAAATCGATCCCGCGTCGGCGTGCCAGTCGGGCAGCAGGCGCACCAGTTCGCCACGCTGGATATTCGCCAGCACATCCGGCAACACCAGCAGCGTCACGCCCAAGCCGAGTATCGCCGCTTCGCGCATGGCGGCCGGGTCATTGAGCACAATGTTTTCATTCAGATTGGCCGGTGCTTCGTTGCCCGCGCCATCGCGCATCAGCCATTGGCGAATCCGCCCGGTGCGGGTGCCGCGCATCACGATGCCGGTGTGTCCGGACAGGTCCGCCGGACTGTCGGGCAGGCTGCGTCCTGCGAGGTAGGCCGGTGAAGCGACCGCCACCACATCCGCCGCCGCCAACGTTCGCGACACCACTCCCGGCGTCAACTTGAAGCCGCCACCAATGGCCGCGTCATACCCTTCGGCAATCAAATCCACTGGGCGGTTTTCGAAGTGCCATTCCGGGCGAATCAGCGGGTAGCGCGCCAGGAACGCCGGCAGCAGCGGCAAGACATGACCGATGCCAAACGTCGGCGCCAGACTGACTTTGAGCACGCCCGCCGGCTCGCCTTGGTCGCTGCTTACCGTGCTGATCGCTGTCTGCAACGCTTCCAGATTGCCGCCGATACTCGTCAGAAAGCGTTCCCCGGCTTCGGTCAGGGACAGCTTGCGGGTCGAGCGCTGGAACAGCCGCACGCCGATGTTACGTTCGAGCATCGCCACGTTGCGGCTGACAGCCGCAGGGGTCAGCGCGAGCACCCGTGCGGCGGCGGAAAAACTGCCGGTTTCGGCACTGCGGACGAAGGATTCGAGGTTGGCGAGGGTTTCCATGGCAGGCACCTGCTAGTCATGCTTGAAGATCATTCAAGGCATTACCGGCTAATCAAGTGCTAATGGCAAGTGCAGTATTCACTCCAACGACAACCCTCGGAGTGAACAACCATGAGCACCATCGGAATCATCGGCGCCGGCGCAATCGGCGCAGCTTTTGCCAGAGCACTGTCGCGTCAAGGCATTGAAGTGGTTATCGCCAACAGCCGTGGCCCGCAAAGCCTGGCCTCGCTGGTGGAAGAACTCGGGCCGACGGCGCGTGCCGGAACCCGCGAGGAGGCCGCCGCACAAGCCATCGTTTTGGTCGCGGTCAACTGGTCGAAATTGCCGACCGCGCTCGCCGGCCTGCCGGATTTTGGCGGACGGATTGTCATCGACGCCAACAACTCAATCGAGGCGCCGTCGTTCAAGGCGGTGGATTTGCAGGGGCGAATGTCCAGCGAAGTGTTTGCCGAATGGGTGCCCGGTGCGCGGGTGGTGAAGGCGTTCAATCACCTTCAGGCGCGGTTTCTGGAAAGCGATCCGGCGGCGGAGGGCGGGCGGCGGGTGCTGTTTCTCTCGGGCGATGATGCCGATGCAAAAGCTCAAGTGGCGGCGCTGATCGAACAGCTGGGCTTCTTCGGGATTGATCTGGGGGAATTGAGCGTCGGTGCGCGGCTGGTGCAGTTTCCAGGTGGTCCGCTGCCGGTGCTGAATCTGGTGAAATTTGCCTGACGACCAGACAAAAAGAACCCAGTGCGACGTGAGTCGCACCGGGTGTTTTGCCAGGCGGCGAACGGATATTCGTGGGTCCCCGCGCCGCCTGTTGAACGCTGTTTGATCGTTCCCACGCTCTGCGTGGGAATGCAGCCCGTGACGCTCGGCGTCACTTCCAAAGCCGAACGCAGAGCGTCCGTTGAGGCATTCCCACGCAGAGCGTGGGAACGATCCTTGTGGCCGAAAAAGGTTTACGCCCGTTCGATCGCCAGTGCCACGCCTTGACCACCACCGATGCACAGGGTGGCGAGGCCTTTCTTGGCGTCACGCTTGATCATTTCATGCAGCAAGGTCACCAGCACCCGGCAACCCGACGCACCGATCGGGTGGCCCAGGGCGATAGCGCCGCCGTTGACGTTGACCTTGTTCAGGTCCCATTCCAGGTCCTTGGCCACCGCCAGGGATTGCGCAGCGAAGGCTTCGTTGGCTTCGATCAGGTCCAGTTGGTCGATGGACCAGCCGGCCTTGTCCAGGCAACGACGAGTCGCGCTGACCGGGCCGATGCCCATGATCGCCGGGTCGACGCCCGCATTGGCGTAAGCCGCGATTTTCGCCAGCACCGGCAGGCCGAGGGCCTTGGCCTTTTCCGCGCTCATCAGGATTACGGCGGCGGCACCATCGTTCAGGGACGAGGCGTTACCGGCGGTCACCGAACCGTCCTTCTTGAAGGCCGGTTTCAGTTTGCCCAGGGAGTCGGCGGTGGTGCCGGCCCGTGGCTGTTCGTCAACCTGGAAGGCGACCGGATCGCCCTTGCGCTGAGGAATCAGGATCGGCGTGATCTCGTCGGCAAAACGCCCGGCTTCGATGGCGGCCGTGGCTTTCTGTTGCGAGGCCGCGGCGAAGGCGTCTTGTTGCTCGCGAGTCAGGCTGTACTTGTCAGCCAGGTTCTCGGCGGTGATGCCCATGTGGTAATCGTTGAACGCATCCCACAGGCCGTCGCTGATCATGGTGTCGACGATTTGCGCGTTACCCATGCGCAGACCGGTGCGGGCACCGGGCATGACGTAATTGGACAGGCTCATGTTTTCCTGGCCGCCGGCAATGATTACGTCGGCATCGCCGCAGCGAATCGCCTGAGTGGCCAGATGCAGCGCTTTGAGGCCCGAGCCGCAGACCTTGTTCAGGGTCATCGCAGGCACGGTGAAGGGCAGGCCGGCCTTGATGGCGGACTGGCGCGCAGGGTTTTGCCCAGCGCCGGCGGTCAACACCTGGCCCATGATTACTTCATCGACTTCAGCAACGTCCAGTCCGGTTTGCGCCAGCAACTGACGGATCACCGCAGCACCGAGGTCTACCGCGGACACGTTGGCCAGGGCCCCCTGAAAACTGCCGATGGCGGTACGGGTGGCGGCGACAATGACGACTTCTTGCATGGAATGATTCCTCACTGGGCAGCGAACTGCATTTCCGGAACGTGATCCGGCACGATCAGTTTACCGGCGGTCTTGGCGACAATCTCCTCGACGCTGACGCCCGGTGCGCGTTCCTTGAGAATGAACGCCCCGTCCTTGATTTCCAGGTAGGCGAGGTCTGTCAGCACGCGCTTGATGCACCCGGCACCGGTCAGCGGCAGGCTGCATTTGGACAGCAGCTTGGACTCACCGTCCTTGGACGCGTGGGTCATGATGACGATGATGTTGTCTGCGCCGGCCACCAGGTCCATGGCGCCGCCCATGCCCTTGACCAGTTTGCCGGGAATCATCCACGAGGCGATGTTGCCTTGCACGTCCACTTCAAACGCACCGAGTACGGTCAGGTCGACATGACCACCGCGGATCATCGCGAAGGACTCGGCCGAGGAAAAGATCGACGCGCCGATACGTGCGGTCACGGTTTGTTTGCCGGCGTTGATCATGTCGGCATCGATGGTTTCTTCAGTAGGAAACGGACCCATGCCCAGCAGGCCATTTTCCGACTGCAGCATGACTTCCATGCCTTCAGGAATGTAGTTGGCGACCAGGGTCGGAATGCCGATGCCCAGGTTCACGTAGAAGCCGTCCTGCATTTCGCGGGCGACGCGTTGAGCCATTTGTTCGCGGGAAAGTGCCATTGTTGTTATTCCTTCATTCGGTCCGGGGGCAGGGGATCACTTACGCACGGTGTGCTGTTCGATGCGCTTCTCGAACGTGCCGCAAATGACCCGGTCGACGTAGATGCCAGGGGTGTGGATCTGCGCCGGGTCCAGCTCGCCGGGTTCGACGATTTCTTCGACTTCGACCACGGTGATCTTGCCGGCAGTGGCGGCCAGCGGGTTGAAGTTCTGGGCGGTGTGGCGATAGATGACGTTGCCGAAATGGTCGGCTTTCCAGCCTTTGACGATGGCGAAGTCACCGGTGATGGACTCTTCCATCAGGTACTGGCGGCCATGGAATTCGCGGACTTCCTTGCCGTCGGCTACCGGAGTGCCGACGCCGGTGGCGGTGAAGAAAGCGGGGATGCCGGCGCCGCCAGCGCGCATTTTTTCGGCGAGAGTGCCTTGAGGGGTCAGGACGACTTCGATTTCGCCTTTCAGCAGTTGGTCTTCGAACAGTTTGTTCTCGCCGACGTAGGACGCCACCACCTTGCGGATCTGCCGGTCTTCCAGCAGCACGCCGAGGCCGAAACCGTCGACGCCGCAGTTGTTGGACACCACGGTGAGGTCGCGTGTGCCTTTGCGCTTGATCTCGGCGATGAGGTTTTCCGGGATCCCGCACAGACCGAAGCCGCCGGCGATCACGGTCATGCCGTCTTCAAGACCTGCCAGAGCTTCCTCGTAGGAACTCACGCGCTTGTCGAAACCTGCCATATGCACCTCTTTTATTCTTTGTGGGCGGCTGGCTAGCCGTATGGGATAGGAGTGTCTCGCTGAAGAATTCATTTGTTAAGTTGATTTTTAAGGTTGATTGATAGATAAAACTCACCAATCGATCCTGTGGGAGCGAGCTTGCTCGCGATGGCGATTTCAAGGAATCCATCGCGGGCAAGCCGTGCTCCTAATTACTGGAGCAACTCGCACATGACAGTCAAGCAGATCCGCGCATTCCTGGCCGTGGCCCAGAGTTTGAGTTTTGCCGTGGCCTGCGAGCGGTTGCACCTGTCGCAATCGGCCTTGAGCCTGACCATCAAGGCGCTGGAGGAGGGGCTGGGCGGTCGGCTGTTCACCCGCAACACGCGCAATGTCGCGCTGACGGCGGAGGGAGAATCGCTGGTGCCACTGGCACGTCGCCTGATCGCCGACTGGGACAATGCCGAGGATGAGCTGCGCCAACGCTTCACCCTCCAGCGCGGTCGCGTGACGCTGGCGGCGATGCCATCGTTTGCCGGCAACCTGCTGCCGCCGATCCTGAAAACCTTCCGCGCGCGCTATCCCAAGGTCAACGTCACGGTGAATGACGTGATCAACGAACAGGTGCTGGAGATGGTGCGTGACCGGCAGGTTGAGCTGGGGGTGGCGTTTGAACCGACTCAGAGTTCGTCGCTGGCATTCACGCCGTTGTACATGGACCGGTTTGTGGCCGTTGTGCCGAAGGACTCTCCTTTTGCCGAACGAGAAGACATCGATTGGCAGACCTTGCTCAAGGAGCCGTTCATCACTTTGCAGCGTCCGTCGACGGTGCGGGTGATGCTGGAGGAACACTTGCAGGCGCGTGGGATGAAATTGCCGGTGGAGTTTGAAAGTCATCAGTTGGCGACGGTTGGGCGGATGGTGGCGAGCGGGTTGGGGGTGAGTGCAGTGCCGGCGTTGTGTGTCGGGCAGATGCTGGAACTGGGCGCGCGGTGCATTACCTTGCGCGATCCGGTGGTGGAGCGGGCGATCGGGGTGCTGACGAAGCCTGGGGTGGAATTGTCGGCGGCGGCGCAGGCGTTGTTCGATATTCTGAAAGCCGAAAACCTCGGCCAACGCTTATCTTCGCACTGAAACACAGGCCCAATGTGGGAGCGGGCTTGCTCGCGAAAGCGGTTTGTCAGTCAACATTAATGTTGAATGTGCAGGCCTCTTCGCGAGCAAGCCCGCTCCCACAAGGTTGTGGTTTTGTCAGTTTCTACGTCGTCAGGTGCTGGGCCAGTAAGGGCAAAAGCTGCTCGCATGAAGCCTCTATTTTCAAATCAAGGAGGTCATCCGCCCGAGTCTTCCCCAAATTAATCGCAATCAACGGCTTCCCCTGATCCGCTACCGCCCGGCATAACCGAAACGCCGAATACGCCATCAACGAAGACCCCACCACCAGCAACCCCGCAGCCTTTTCGACCGCCGCCATCGCTTTGGCCGCCGTCACCTGCGCCACGTTCTCGCCAAAAAACACCACATCCGGCTTCATCCGTTCACCTGCGCAATGCGGGCAATGCGGTACCTGAAACCGCGCCTCAAACGCTGCATCCAGCAGCGTGTCACCGTCCGGGGCTTGCACGGCATCCACGCCGGCCAGATACGGATTCTGCGCTTCCATCAATTGCTGGATCGAATCCCGTCCGCTGCGGTTTCCGCAGTCCAGGCACAACACCCGGTGCAGGCTGCCGTGAAGTTCGATGACGTCATGGCTGCCGGCCTGGTCGTGCAGGGTGTCGACGTTTTGAGTGATCAGCCCGCTGATCTGCTGCGAACTTTGCAAACTGGCCAAGGCCTCGTGAGCCACGTTCGGCTGAGCCTGGCGCACCCGCGGCCAACCGAGCATCGCCCGTGCCCAATAGCGGCGCCGGGATTCGGGGGCGGAGAGGAATTCCTGATACATCATCGGTTGTCGGCCACGCCGCACGCCCTGGTTATCGCGGTAGTCCGGAATGCCCGACGGGGTGCTGATGCCGGCGCCGGTCAGGACCACAAACGGCTGGTCCGTCATTAGCTGCTGAAGGCGGTCGAGTTGTTCGCGGATGAGGCTGTCGAGCATGTTCAACACTCCGGTGGACCTTTAGGAGCTGCCGCAGGCTGCGATCTTTTGATCTTGATTTGACGATACTCAAATCGCTGAAGATCAAAAGATCGCAGCCTGCGGCAGCTCCTACAGTAAGCAGTCACCCGTCAGCGGTCAGCAATATTTACTTACGCGCCTCCAGAATCAGGTTGAACGGTGTTTCCGTGGCCCGCCGGAACGTCTTGAATCCCGCCTCGGTGAAGACCTTGCGCAGCCGGGCCTCGCCAGCCTGGGCGCCGAGGCCGAGGCCGACTTCCTGGGACAGCGAGTTCGGGGTGCAGATGAAAGTCGAGGCGGCGTAGAACAAGCGGCCAACCGGGTTGACGTTGTCGTCGAGCGAGTCATTGGCGAACGGTTCTACCAGCAGCACCGTGCCGTCCGGTTTCAGTGCGTCATAAGCGTGCCGCGCCGCGCCCACCGGGTCGCCCATGTCGTGCAGGCAGTCGAAATAGCAAACCAGATCATAGTCATCGCCGGGGAAGCTTTTTGCCGTGCCCTGGAAGAACCGCGCACGCCCGGCCACGCCACCTTCTTCAGCGCGCTGGGTGGCGACGGTGACGGAGGGGGCGTGGTAGTCGAAACCGACGAACCGCGAATCCGGAAACGACTGGGCCATGATCACGGTGGATGCGCCGTGGCCGCAGCCGATATCCGCCACTTTGGCGCCAGCCTCCAGTTTGGCGACCACGCCTTCGAGCGCCGGCAGCCATTCAGCGACCAGATGCGCTTTATAACCTGGCCGGAAAAACCGCTCCGTGCCGCTGAACATGCACGGATGGTGATCGCCCCAGGCGAGGGCACCGTCGCCGCGCATGGCGCTGACCAGTTTGTCTTTGTCATGGAAAAACGATGCGACCACCCCGACGCCACCCGCGATATAGACCGGTGAGTCTTCGATCGCCAATGCCATGGCCTGCTCTTCGGGCAGCCGGAACTGGCCGTCGCGGTGTTCCATGTAACCGGAAGCGGCGTGGGCGCTGAGCCATTCGCGTAGCAGGCGGGGGTTGCAGCCGGTTTTGTCAGCGAGGGCTTCAGGGGTGACTGGCTGACTGTCGGCCATGGCCCGGTACAGTCCGAGCTCTTCGCCGAGGATGACGTTGGCGAGCATCGCCGCGCCGCCCATGTCGTTCACCAGTTTGCCCATGAAATCATTGAGTCTGGCCTCGTCCATCACGTGTGCTCCTTCAGCAGGATCACAGTCCAGAGGCCTTGTTTTTCGAGGCGTTCACCTCTGAACGGTGGTCGTGGGAATGGACAGGACGATAAGCACGCCCTGCGTGCACTAAGTTTAGTCCGGGGGCCGTGCACTGCGGCCTGGAGCGACGAAAGTTACATTTTACTGACTGACACCGGCCCCCTGTGGGAGCGAGCCTGCTCGCGATGGCGGTGGGCCAGGCAACATCCTTGTCGACTGAAAAACCGCTATCGCGAGCAGGCTCGCTCCCACAAGGGATTTGTGGCGTGTATTGCACTGTATCTAACCGGCCTCCCGATACAGTGCCCGCTAACTCAGGGGCACTGCCGAACACAGGCGAGATACAAACCTGCGATGAACTGCGTAGGCCATTTGGCACCCTATACACCGTGAAGGGGACAACAATGACTACGCTCCTGCCTGAAACCGACTTGAAACCCACACCCGTCAATCGCCTGCGCGTCGACCAATACACCAGCGGCATCCTCGGCCCAAGCCAGCCGATGCTCGGGCCACTGGCCGACGGCGGCACCCTGATCACCGGCACACCGCCGGGCTGTTGGGGGCCGATGATCACGCCGGCCTTCGAGGGTGGCCACGAAGTGACGCAACCGGTGGCCATCGCCGGTGCGGAAATCGGCGACGCGGTGGCGATCAAGATCAAAAGCATGCGCGTCACCTCGCTGGCCACTTCGTCCGGGGTGATGAAGTTCGTTGAAGGCCGCTACAACGGTGATCCGTTTGTTTCCAAATTCTGCGCCAAGTGCGGCACCGAACACCCGGCCAGCCATGTCGAAGGCATCGGCGAGGACGCGATTCGCTGTAACACCTGTGGCGCCGAGGTCAGCGCGTTTCGCTTCAGCCACGGCTACGTGATCGTGTTCGATGCGCAGAATCAGGTCAGCCTGACCGTCAATCAGGACATCGCCAATCAACTGGCCGGTAACGCAGCCGAGATGTCGGCGCTGCCGGAATTCGCCGCGCAGCATTCGATCCTTTCCCTGGCGCGCGCCGACATTCCCGGTGTGGCGGCGCACATGCGGCCGTTCCTCGGCAACATCGGCACCACGCCGTCCCGTGATTTGCCCGACTCCCACAACTGCGCCGATTTCGGCCAGTACCTGATCGGTGCGCCGCACCGTTTCGGCATGACCCGCGAAGAACTGCACGCGGCCAAGACTGACGGTCACATGGACACCAACTCGATCCGCGAGGGCTGCGTGTTGATCTGCCCGGTCAAGGTGTCAGGCGCCGGTGTGTACATGGGCGACATGCACGCCCAGCAGGGCAACGGCGAGATCGCCGGGCATGCCACCGACTGCTCCGGGGAAACCGAAGTGGTGGTGGAAGTGGTGAAGAACCTGACGCTGGAAGGGCCGATCCTGCTGCAAAACCTCGACGACTTGCCGCCCATGGCCCGGCCGATGAATGCCCAGCAGCGGCAGAAAGTCCGCGAGCTGGGCGAGCGCTGGGGCCAGCACGAGATCGAGCAGAGCGGGCCGATCACCTTTATCGGCAGCGGCGAGAACCTCAACGTCGCGGTGGAGAACGGCTTGAAACGCGCCGCCTCGGTCACCGGTTTGCCATACGACGAAGTGCTCAACCGCGCGACCATCACCGGCTCGATCGACATCAGCCGCTTGCCGGGCACCGTGCGCGTGACGTTCCTGTGCCCGATGACCGTGCTGGATCGCATCGGCATTGGCCATCTGGTGCGCGAGAAGTACGACCTGGCGTAACGCGCAACGGCGGGTCTGTACCGCAGTGTGTACAGACCCGCTGGCGATACAACCGCCGCGATTTTCTGCCGGGACGGAACACAGACCCGATACACCCTTTCGGTTAACTGTGGTTCCGTCCTGACAATCATTGAGATCGACATCATGCAAACTCCCACCCTCTCAGCGAAGGCGACCGTCGGGCTCGGTTTGCGTCGCGGTTTAATGAAAGACCTTCAGGCTGCCCGTGTGGGCGATTTCGATTTTCTGGAAGTCGCGCCGGAGAACTGGATCGGTATCGGCGGCGCTCATGGTCATGCATTACGAGCCCTGGCCGAGCGTTATCCGTTGTCCTGTCATGGCTTGTCCCTGTCATTGGGCGGTCCGGCCCCGCTGGACGTTGGGTTTCTGCAGGAAGTCCGGGTTTTCCTCGATCAATACAAGGTGCCGCTGTACAGCGAACACTTGAGCTACTGCAGCGATGACGGTCACCTTTACGACCTGCTGCCGTTGCCCTTTACCGAAGAAGCGGTGCATCACGTCGCCGCGCGGATTCGCCAGGCCCAGGACATTCTTGGTCGGCGCCTGGCGGTGGAAAACGTCTCCTACTACGCCGCGCCACAGCAAGACATGGACGAGGTGACCTTCACCAACGCAGTGCTGCGCGAAGCCGATTGCGACCTGTTGCTGGACGTCAACAATGTCTACGTCAACTCGATCAATCACGGTTTCGATCCGCAGACCTTTCTGGCTGGCATCGATTCGGGCCGGGTGGTGGCCATGCACGTAGCCGGGCATTTCGATGAGTCCGACATCTTGAAAATCGACACCCACGGCGCTTCGGTCAAACCGGTGGTCTGGTCGTTGCTGGCTGAGGCTTACGCCCGGTTCGGCGCGCAGCCGACGCTGCTGGAACGGGATTTCAACTTTCCGGCATTTTCCGAACTGCTGGCCGAATTGCAGACCATTCGCCGCCTGCAAGCCGAGGGGGTGAACCGTGGATAAACCGAGCCTGTTTCAGCAGCAAAACACCCTGGGCCTTTACCTGCGCGATCCTGATCATTGCGCGCCACCGGCCGGGATGGACGTGACACGGGCGCAGGTTTACCGCGACCTGATTTTCGCGAACCTGTCATCGTTGCTCAGCGGGACCTTTCCGGTGCTGATCAAGATTCTCGGCGATGAACACTGGCGTTCACTGGTACGGATTTTCCTGCGCGACTACCGCGCGCACACGCCGAAATTCGGCGAGATCGCCAAGGAGTTTGTCGAGTTCCTGGCTTCGGAACCGCAAGCGTTGAGCGAAGGGGCGTGGCCGCCGTTCATGGTGGAGCTGGCGCATTACGAGTGGGTCGAGATGGCGTTGCAGCAGTCCGAGGCCGAACCGTTGCCGCTGAGCGATGCCGGGTTGTTGCTGGACCGACCGTTGCAGGTGTCGCCGCTGGCCTGGCCGCTGGCGTATGCCTGGCCGGTGCAGTGGGTGGGGCCGGATTATCAACCGCAGACGACGCCGGCTCAGCCGACATTGTTGCTGGTGCGTCGGGCTGAGGACTGGTGTGTGAAGTTTTCCGAGCTGAGCCCGCTAGCGTGGCGGTTGTTGCAGCGGATTGAGGAATTTCCTCAACTGGATGGTCGTGAGCAGCTGGAAGGGTTGGCGGTGGAGGCGGGGATGGCTGGGTCGCCGGAGTTTATGGACAGTGGCGCGGTGTTGTTGCGGCAGATGCATGAAGAAGGGGTGGTGGGCTTCGCATGATCGTTCCCACGCGGAGCGTGGGAACGATCAACGCCTCGACGTGAGAACGATCAATCGGGGGGAATCAAACTCTGCCGGCAGTCGAGCACTAACCGTGCACCGCCGAGTTCACTCGTACCGACTTCAAGCGTAAACCCATGCAAGCTCACAATCGCCGCAACGATCGACAGCCCCAGCCCAAACCCGCTTTTCTGATTACCACCATCGGCACGATAAAACCGCTGGAACACTGCCTCCCGCTCTGCCTCCGGAATCCCGGACCCCGAGTCGAGCACTTCGATCCGCGTATGTCCCCCTTCATTGATCCCACGCAAAATCACCTCACCACCCGACGGCGTGAACTTGATCGAGTTGCTCAGCAGGTTCGCCACCGCTTCGAATAGCAACGCGCGGTCGCCATTCAGTGGCGGCAAGACGTCAGGCAATTGCAGCTTGAAAACCAGTTCGCCTTCTTCCGCCAGCGGCAGATAAAAGTCATGCAGTTCCTGCAACAACGGCACCGGATCCAGCTGCACAAAACCTGAACGCCGCTGACGATCTTCCAGCTCGGAAATCCGCAGCAGCCCTCGAAAACGCGCCATCAAGGTGTCCGCTTCACCGAGCACTGAGTCCAGTTGCACCGCCAGCGTCGAACCTTCATCAGCCTGTTGCTGAATCCGGTACAGCTGCGCCCGCAGGCGCGTCAGCGGTGTGCGCAGGTCGTGGGCGATGTTGTCGCAAACGCCTTTGACCTCGTTCATCAAGCGTTCGATACGCTCGAGCATGGCGTTGACGATGGCGGCGAGCATGTCCAGCTCATCGCGGCGATTGGACAATGGCAGGCGGCGGGTCAGGTCGCCGGCGACGATGGCCTCGGCGCTGGCCTGGATAGCACGAATCCGCCGCAAGGGGCGGCGGCGCAACAGGTGCCAACCAGCGATACCGGGCAAGATGGTCAGCGTCACCCCCCAGAGCAATGCGTGAAGAATGATCCGGGTCACGGCAAACAACGAGCCGTTATCCCGCACCAGCACGAGCCAGCGACCGTCCTTGGTCTGGGTCGCAACCGCGTCGCAGCTGTCGGCGGGCAGGCTTGGGTCGTCAGAATCGGCGCAGTCGCCGAGCATGTGAATCTTGCCATCGAGCGGCAGGCCTTTGGGCATATGACGCAGCGCACCGCTGAGGTAGCGGTGCTGAGCATCGAACAGGCCATAAGCGTCGATGCCGCGAATGTCGAAGGTCATGCTGACGGCGAGGGCGTCCGCCAATTGTTCGCCCTGAAAGTGCGAAAACAAATGCTGACGTTGCATCAGCGAGTGTTTGGCCAGGTTGTCCAGGTAAGCGGAAACCTCGTAGTACATGACCCCCATGAGAATCCCGCTCCAGAGCACGAACAGCGAACTGTAGAGCGCCAGCAGTCGGCTGCTGGAGGAACGCCAGCCTTTAGAGGGGTTCAGCAATGACATAACCCGAGCCTCGCACGGTCCGAATCAGTGGGACATTGCCAGGCGGGTCGATCTTCTTGCGCAGCCGGCCGATGTGCACGTCGATCAGGTTGGTGCCGGGGTCGAAGTGGTAACCCCAGACCTCTTCGAAAATCATCATCCGCGACAGAATCTGCCCGGTGTTGCGCATCAGGAATTCAAGCAACTTGTACTCGGTGGGCAACAGCGTCAGCAGCTGACCGTCGCGGCTGGCTTCATGGCTGATCAGGTTCAGTTCCAGATCCGCCACCCGCAACGTGGTGGCCTGGGCGCTCACGGTGTTCTGCCGGCGCAGCAGGACTTCAACCCTGGCGGCCATTTCATCGGTGGCGAACGGTTTGGTCAGGTAATCGTCACCGCCTGCGCGCAAGCCGCGCACACGCTCATCGACGTCGGAGAGGGCGCTGATCATCAGGATCGGCGTGGCCACGCCCATGGTCCGCAGCGTGGTGACAATCGCCAGACCATCGAGCTCGGGCAGCATGCGGTCGAGTGTGATCAAGTCGTAATTGCCGCTGACCGCGCGCGCCAGACCTTCGCGGCCGTTGTCGACCCAATCCACGTCGAGGCCGTGGCTGCTCAGTTCGGCGACGATTTCCCGGGCGGTCACGGCGTCGTCTTCGATGGTCAAGATGCGGGGCATAGGGCGGGCCTGATAGTCAGTTCATGGCGAAGGTGTGGGCATTTTGCCAAGAAACGTCGGCGACTTTTTAAATTAACTTTCATGTTGCTTCATGAGCCTGCCCGGAACATTGATATCATTCGGCCATAACTCTAATAGGAAGCTGGACTGTGCGCACTTTGATTCGTCGTGGCTGGATGCCGATTGTCCTGTTGCTGCTCTGCGTTACCGGCGGATCCGCCTGGGCGGGCAATACACCGTGCTCGGGAAAAAAAGGCGGTATCGATCGCTGCGATGGCGATCTGTTCCTGTGTAACGATGGCTCCATCAGTGGCTCGAAGAAAAGTTGCTCGGCGATGTATGGCGGCACCAGCCAGGCTCGCCCGCAAATGCTGTTGCAGAGCGCCGATGGTTGCGCATGCGGCACCGGTACGTTCTGCACGGGACCTAGAGGCGGGGTGTATTGCCTCACGCCCAGCGGTAACAAGAGTTACAAGCGCAAGTAGCTCGTATGCAATGCATAAAACCCGCCGCTACAGACAGTTCCTTGCAAATTGCATGGCCATAGGAAGTTCAAACTTTCTAAATCACTGAAATTCCTAGATTTATTTAAAGTTGGCGACTGGCACGGTGACTGCACTTCCTCCGTTGAAGAGTTGTAACACCATCTTTCCTGCCAGGAGCGATATAACAATGAATAGATCCTCTGATGGTTTCTATCCTGCCTTCGAAGAAACGAGCACGCTCTCTGGCGTGTCCTGGGGGGCGATCTTCGCGGGGGCCGCTGCAGCGGCGGCGTTGTCGTTGATTCTCGTGCTGCTCGGCTTTGGCCTGGGTTTTTCGGCGGTATCGCCGTGGGCCAATGAAGGGGTGAGCGCCAAGGGCCTGGGCATTTCAACGATTGTCTGGCTGGCGGCTACGCAAATCGTGGCGTCCGGGCTTGGCGGTTACATCGCCGGTCGGCTGCGGGTGAAATGGGCGTACATGCACGGTGATGAAGTTTACTTCCGTGACACCGCCCATGGCTTTCTGGCCTGGTGCGTGGCAACGCTGGTGACGGCGACGCTGGTGGTCGGCTCGGTCAGCAGCATTGTCAGCGGTGGCGTGCAGGCCGGGGCGAGCGTGGTTGGCGGCGCCGCGACTGCCGCGACTCAAGCAGCCGGTGCGGCTGCCGGCAACACTGACAGTGACCCGTACGGTTACTTCGTCGACAGTCTGTTCCGCGATGATCGTCCGGCGGCGGTCAGTGATGACGCCGTTCGTGGCACCGTGACGCGCATCTTTGTGCGCAGCCTGAGCAACGACGGTCAACTGGCTGCCGAAGATCGCACCTACCTGGCGCAACTGGTCGCCCAACGGACCAACCTCACTCAAGCGGACGCCGAACGTCGCGTTGATGAAGTGTATGCCCGCACGCAAAAAGCCGTGGCCGACGCCAAACTTGCCGCCCAACAAGCTGCCGACACCGCCGCCAAAGTCGCTGCCTGGACTTCGCTGTGGATGTTCATTGCGCTGCTGATCGGTGCGTTTTTCGCCAGCCTCGCGGCAACCTTTGGCGGCCGTCGTCGGGATGCCGTGGTGTATCTGGAATCCGACGCTTACGTGAACACCACTTCACTGCCTGTCCGTTAACCCAGGAGAACTACCATGCGCTCATTACTGCTGTTCTTTCTCGGCGTACCGATCCCGATCATCATCCTGATCGCCCTTTTCATGCACTGACTTACGCTGGGGCACTTGCCTCTGCCGCTTCTGCCTTTGGTGGAAGCGGCGTTTTTGTTTGAGCGGACTGATCTTTAGATTGATGGATTGATGGTGACTGTCAGTCCGCCTTCGCGAGCAGGCTCGCTCCCACAGTAGATCTTCAGTGAGCCCAAAGTTTGTGAGCGACACAGATCAAATGTGGGAGCGAGCCTGCTCGCGATGGGGCCAGATCAGACACAACAAATCTATCTACTCAATTGGTGTACTGAGAAAATCCTCAAGCCCCTCGGCATACGCCGTAAACGCACTGATCTGTGGAAACCGATTCACATCCACCTGATCCGGCACCACCAGGTTGGTGAAACTCCACGCCACCGCCAACGTAATCCCGTCTTGAGCAATCGCCCCGTCAGTCTTCAGCGGCTGCATTTCCAGCTCCCGCTCCAGCGCCGAATAGGCGGCTGCCAATTGTCCTTCGACCCGCTCCACCCACGGTTCAAATTGAATGTGCGCCGGCCGCAGGTTGCGTTCGTAGTAGAGCTGCACAGACTTTTCGCACGCCGCCAGCGCCAGGCCGATCAGGCGCAATGAGCGCAGGCGTTGAGCGAGATCGCTTGGCATCAGACTCTTGCCAGGACCGGCCAAGGCTTCGAGGTAGTCGAGGATCAGCGTCGAGTCGATCAACACCTCGCCGTCGTCGAGCACCAGGGTGGGGGCCTTGACCACCGGGTTGATCTGCTGGAATTGCTCGAAATGCCGAAACACCGAAACCGACTGGTGTTCCAGCGGGATGCCAAGGCGTTTGGCAGAGATGGCGACGCGCCGCACATAGGGTGAATCCAGCATGCCGATCAGCTTCATTGAACCGCTCCTTCAGATGTCCATTTCGGGATGGACAACCTTAGTTTAGCTTCAGCGAGCTGCAAACGGCGTGGGCGCTAATCTTCGAAGCCGACCTGTTCGTGAATCTCATCGACTTTCAATTCCAGCCGATACGCCACGGCGATAAACAGCGCCTGACACAGGCACAGCGTCGCACTCAACGAACGGAAGGCAAACGAACTGCCTTCGTTGACCAGCAACACAGTGTTGGCGCGCTTGGCCAGGGGCGAGAGGTTGCTGTCGGTGATGATCAGGGTTTTCGCCTGATGGTGTTGGGCGATGCGCAGACAGTGCTGGGTTTCCTTGCCATAGGGCGTGAAGCTGATGGCGATCACCAGGTCATTGGCGCGCACGCTGCGCATCTGCTCGCGGTAGCTGCCGCCGAGCCCCGAGACCAGATGGATACGCTTGTTGGTGTGTTGCAGGTTGTAGACCAAGTAGTCGGCTACCGCGAACGAACGGCGCACCCCGACCACGTAGATGTTGTCGGCATTCACCACCAGGTCGACGGCCTTGTCGAAGGCCTGATCATCGAGTTCCAGCCCCAGCCGTTCGATGCCCGACAGGGTCGCATTGATGCACTCGCGCGCCAGGTCGCCGCCGCTGGCCTTCTGCGACTTGTTGGCAATCATGCTGCGAATACGCTGCTGGTAGTTCTGCACCGGCGTGGTCTTGTGGGTGTAGGCCTCGCGGAACAGCGCCTGCATTTCGCTAAAGCCGCTGAAGCCGAAACGCTGGGAAAACCGCACGATTGCCGACGGGTGCACTTCGCACTCGCGGGCGATGTCGCTGATGCGGTCGACCATGATCCGGTCGCTTTGCTGGCTCATGTAACTGGCGATGCGCTTGAGCTGGCGCGGCAGGCTTTCGTATTCGTTGGTGATCAGCTGCAGCAGACGCTCGGCGTTGATCGGGGGGCTGGCGAGATCGCTGTCGGGCGTGCTCTCGGTCGTCGCCGGCTGATCGGTGCGGGTCATAAGGAATCCTTCTGGCTTGTTCTTATAGGGAGGACGGATGGCGTCATCCCCTGACAATAGGTTGGCTGTGCGCAGTCTACAGGGTAGGCCGGAATAAAATCTTGAGCTTGCGGTCAGTACGAGGTGTGCTGAAACGATGCACTGCCACTGAAACGCCTGTACCAACGCTTATTGGAAAAAATATTCTACATAAAAAATATTTAGAATAATTATTGATTGTTCGGTCCCGGACGTTTTAGTCTGCATCCACCAAGAGTGTTCGGCGCGGCCATCGCCCCGAACGCAGGCTGATAAAAATAACAGGAGCCAGCATGGGCCAGACTCGTTTTGCCAGTGGGCGTCAATTGGATCTGATTTGCCTGGGGCGCCTAGGCGTCGACCTCTATGCGCAGCAAGTCGGGGCGCGGTTGGAAGATGTTTCAAGCTTCGCCAAATACCTCGGCGGGTCGTCCGCCAACATCGCCTTCGGCACCGCCCGGCTGGGCCTGAAATCGGCGATGCTGAGCCGGGTAGGGGACGACCACATGGGCCGCTTCCTGGTGGAGTCCCTGACCCGCGAAGGTTGCGATGTCAGCGGCATCAAGGTCGATCCGGAGCGCCTGACCGCCATGGTCCTGCTGGGCCTCAAGGATCGCGAAACCTTTCCTTTGGTCTTCTACCGCGAAAACTGCGCTGACATGGCGCTGCGGGCCGAAGACATCAGCGAAGCCTTCATCGCTTCCAGCAAAGCCTTGCTGATCACCGGCACCCATTTCTCCACCGACGGCGTCTACAAGGCGAGCATCCAGGCGCTGGAGTACGCCGAGAAGCACAACGTCAAACGGGTGCTGGACATCGACTATCGCCCGGTACTCTGGGGGCTGGCCGGCAAGGCCGACGGCGAAACCCGTTTCGTCGCCGACCAGAACGTCAGCCAGCACGTGCAGAAAATCCTCCCGCGTTTCGACCTGATCGTCGGCACGGAAGAAGAATTCCTGATTGCCGGCGGTTCCGAGGATTTACTCACCGCATTGCGCAACGTCCGGCAACTGAGCACGGCGACATTGGTGGTCAAGCTCGGCCCACAGGGCTGCACGGTGATTCACGGAGTGATCCCGGAACGTCTCGAGGACGGCGCCATTTACCCCGGCGTTCGGGTGGAAGTGTTGAATGTGCTGGGCGCCGGCGATGCCTTCATGTCCGGTTTCCTCGCCGGTTGGCTGGAGGATGCGAGCGACGAGCGCTGCTGCCAGTTGGCCAATGCCTGCGGCGGTCTGGTGGTGTCGCGCCATGCCTGTGCGCCGGCCATGCCGACCCGCGCCGAACTCGACTATCTGTTTAACAGCCCGGTGCCGATTACCCGGCCGGATCAGGACGCGGTGTTGCAGCGTCTGCATCAGGTCAGCGTGCCGCGCAAACAGTGGAAGCAGCTGTTCATTTTTGCTTTCGACCATCGCGGGCAACTGGTGGAACTGGCGCACAAGGGCGGTCGCGACCTGAACGCCATCGGCGAACTCAAGCAACTGTTTATCAAGGCTGTGGAACGGGTCGAAGCCGATTTGCGCAAGCAAGGCATCGAGGCCGATGTCGGGCTGCTGGCCGATCAACGTTTCGGCCAAGACTCGCTGAACGCCGCCACCGGTCGCGGCTGGTGGGTGGCGCGTCCGGTGGAAGTGCAGGGTTCGCGGCCATTAGCCTTCGAACATGGGCGCTCCATTGGCAGCAACCTGATCGCCTGGCCGCAGGAACAAATCATCAAGTGCCTGGTGCAATTCCACCCCGACGACGAGCCGCTGCTGCGTCTGGAACAGGAAGCGCAAATCAAGGGTTTGTACCAGGCCTCCCTGGTCAGCGGTCATGAACTGCTGCTGGAAATCATCCCGCCCAAGGATCATCCGTCGCCCCATCCGGACGTGTTGTATCGCGCGCTGAAACGCCTCTACAACCTGGGCATTTACCCGGAGTGGTGGAAGATCGAAGCGCAGAGCGCCGAGGAGTGGAAACAACTCGACGAGCTGATTCAGGAGCGTGATCCGTACTGCCGAGGCGTGGTGTTGCTGGGATTGAATGCACCGGCAGCGGCACTGGCCGAAGGGTTTCAACAGGCCAGCCAGAGCCAGACTTGCCGCGGGTTTGCAGTCGGCCGGACGATTTTCCAGGAGCCGAGCCGCGCGTGGATGGCTGGTGAAATCGACGATGAGGCGCTGATCCGTCAGGTGCAGGGCACGTTCGTCGAACTGATCGATGCCTGGCGCACGGCCCGCGCATGACGCAACACCGCGGGACCCTGTGGGAGCGAGCCTGCTCGCGATAGCGGACTGACAGTCAATATTAAAGTCGCCTGACACACCGCTATCGCGAGCAGGCTCGCTCCCACAGGGGGCCTGCGTCGTTCTTACTGAATTGTGTAAAACAATAAAAGGTGCAGCCATGCCCGCTATTCGAATTGGCATCAACCCGATCTCCTGGAGCAACGACGACCTGCCGTCCCTCGGTGGCGAGACGCCGCTGAGCACCGCCCTGAGTGAAGGCAAGGAAATCGGTTACGAAGGTTTCGAACTCAACGGCAAATTCCCCAAAGACGCCAAGGGTGTCGGCGATGTACTGCGCCCCTATGACTTGGCGCTGGTGTCCGGCTGGTATTCCAGCCGTCTGGCCCGTCGCTCGGTGGCCGAAGAAATCGACGCCATCGGCAGCCATGTCGAGCTGTTGGCGAAAAACGGCGCCAAGGTGCTGGTGTACGGTGAAGTCGCCGACTCCATTCAAGGCCAGCGCATTCCGCTGGTTGAGCGCCCACGTTTCCACACCGAACACTCCTGGCAGGAATACGCCGACAAGCTCACCGAACTGGCACGCTTCACCTTGTCCCAAGGCGTGCGCCTGGCGTATCACCACCATATGGGCGCCTACGTCGAATCCCCGGCAGACATCGACAAGTTGATGGCATTGACCGGCAGCGAAGTCGGTCTGCTGTTCGATTCGGGCCATTGCTACATGGGCGGCGGCGAACCGTTGCAGGTGCTGCGCAAACACATCGAACGCATCTGCCACGTGCATTTCAAGGACGTGCGTAAACCGGTGGTGCAACTGGCCCGCAACAACCTGTGGAGCTTCCCGGACTGCATCATCAACGGCACGTTCACCGTGCCCGGCGATGGCGACATCGATTTCGGCGCCTTGCTCGACGTGCTGCTGGCGGCCGATTACCACGGCTGGCTGGTGGTCGAAGCCGAGCAGGACCCCGCGGTGGCACCGAGTTATGTCTACGCCAAAAAAGGCTACGACACCCTGCGTGCGCTGCTCGACGAGAGGATTGCATTATGAGCCTGCTGGTCAAAAGCAACGCCCGTGGCCGGACCATGGTCGAGCTGGGCAAAGGTGAGCTGGAATACGTCGGCTTCGCCGCTTACCGCTTGAGCCTGGGCGAAACCCTGCCGGTGTCGGCCGGTGATAAAGAACTGTGCCTGGTGCTGCTCAGCGGTCGAGTCAGCATCAAGGGCGAAGCGCCGGGGCAGGGCGCGTTTGACTGGGACAACATCGGTGATCGCCAGTCGGTGTTTGAAGACAAATCCCCCTTCGCCGCGTACTTGCCACCCGGCAGTCAGGCGCAAGTGGTCGCGCTCAGCGATGTGCAAATCGCCGTGTGCGCCGCGCCCGGCTCAACGAGCAACGGCCTCGGCCCACGGCTGATCAAACCCGACAGCATGAAGCGCAGCGTGCGCGGCAAAGGCGCCAACACCCGTTACGTCTGCGACATTCTGCCGGACACCGAGCCGGCCCATTCGCTGCTGGTGGTGGAAGTGCGTACGCCGTCGGGTCACTCCTCGAGCTACCCGCCGCACAAGCACGACACCGACGACCTGCCGCACCAGAGTTTTCTCGAAGAAACCTATTACCACCAGATCAACCCGCCCCAGGGCTTCGTGTTCCAGCGGGTGTACACCGACGATCGCAGCATCGATCAGGCCATGGCCGTGGAAAACAGCGACCTCGTGGTTGTGCCCAAAGGCTATCACCCGGTCAGCGTGCCGTACGGCTACGAGTCGTACTACCTGAACGTGATGGCCGGCCCGAAACGTGTCTGGCAGTTCCATAACGATCCGCAGCACAGCTGGCTGCTGGATCTCTGAACTTAAAAGCCTGAATTCCAACCTCTGCACGGAGAACACGATCAATGAGCAACGCCCCGATCATCGGCCATTACATCCACGGTCAAGTGCAATACAGCAGCAGCGAACGGTTCAGCAATGTCTTCAACCCGGCCACCGGCAGCGTTCAGGCGCGCGTCGGGCTGGCCAGCCAGAAGACTGTCGACGAAGCCGTCGCCTCGGCCCTGAAAGCGTTTCCGGCCTGGTCCGAACAATCGTCCCTGCGCCGTTCGCGGGTGATGTTCAAGTTCAAGGAGTTGCTCGACCAACATCACGATGAGCTGGCAGAAATCATCAGCCGCGAACACGGCAAGGTGTTTTCCGACGCCAAGGGCGAAGTCACCCGGGGCATCGAAATCGTCGAGTACGCCTGCGGTGCGCCGAACCTGCTGAAAACCGAGTTCAGCGACAACATCGGTGGCGGAATCGATAACTGGAACCTGCGTCAGCCGCTGGGTGTGTGTGCCGGCGTGACGCCGTTCAACTTCCCGGTGATGGTGCCGCTGTGGATGATCCCGCTGGCGCTGATCACCGGTAACTGCTTCATCCTCAAGCCGTCCGAGCGCGACCCGTCCGCCAGTTTGCTGATGGCCCGACTGTTGAGCGAAGCCGGTTTGCCGGATGGTGTGTTCAACGTGGTTCAGGGCGACAAGACCGCCGTCGACGCGTTGCTGCAACACCCGGACATCGAGGCGATTTCCTTTGTCGGCTCGACGCCGATTGCCGAGTACATCCACCAGCAAGCCACCTCCCGCGGCAAGCGTGTGCAGGCACTGGGCGGGGCGAAAAATCACATGATCGTCATGCCTGACGCGGATCTGGATCAAGCGGCGGACGCCCTGATCGGTGCCGCTTACGGCTCGGCCGGTGAGCGCTGCATGGCGATTTCGATTGCCGTGGCGGTGGGTGATGTCGGCGACCAGTTGATTGCCAAACTGCTGCCGCGTATCGATCAACTGAAAGTCGGCAACGGCCTGAAGGGCGACAGCGACATGGGGCCGCTGGTGACCGCCGAGCACAAGGCCAAAGTCGAAGGTTTCATCGACGAAGGCGTGGCACAGGGCGCGCAACTGATCGTTGATGGCCGCCACTTCAAGGTGCCGGGCGCCGAGAACGGTTTCTTCGTCGGCGCGACGCTGTTCGACAAGGTCACGACCGAGATGAGCATCTACCAACAGGAAATCTTCGGGCCGGTGCTGGGCATCGTGCGGGTGCCGGATTTCGCCAGCGCCGTCGCGTTGATCAACGCCCACGAGTTCGGCAACGGCGTGTCCTGTTTCACCCGCGACGGCGGCATCGCCCGAGCTTTCGCCCGCACCATCAAGGTGGGCATGGTCGGCATCAACGTGCCGATTCCGGTGCCGATGGCCTGGCACTCTTTCGGCGGCTGGAAGCGCTCACTGTTCGGTGATCACCACGCTTACGGCGAAGAAGGCATCCGCTTCTACAGCCGCTACAAAAGCGTGATGCAGCGCTGGCCTGACAGCATTGCCAAGGGCCCTGAATTCAGCATGCCGACGGCCAACTAATTCACCTGTGCGGAGAACAACAATAATGAGCAAATCCCTGCGTTTCGCCCTGAACCGTATGGTCGCCCCACGTTTGTCCCTGCCCGCGTTCATCGAGTTGGCGGTGACCCTCAAGGCCGACGCCATCGAAATTCGCAACGACCTTAAAGGCGTCGAGATCGAAGACGGCACCGCACCCGAGCGCGTCCGTGAGCTGTGTGCCGCCAAAGACATCACCGTGCTGTCGATCAACGCGCTGTATCCGTTTGATGTGTGGAATGACGAGCACCGTGCACAGTCCTTGAAGCTGGCCGCTTATGCTCGTGATTGCGGCGCTCAAGGGTTGGTCATGTGCCCGCTCAACGACCGTGCCGACCCGCGTAACGAGGCCGCACGCGCTTCAGGTCTGCGCACGGCGTTGACTGAACTGGCGCCGATCCTGCGCGAACACGGCATCCTCGGTTTCATCGAGCCGCTGGGTTTCGAAGAATGCTCGCTGCGCCGCAAGCGCACGGCGGTGGACGCGATCAAGGCCATCGGTGGGCTGGATGTGTTCCGTCTGGTTCACGACACCTTTCACCATCACTTGGCCAGCGAGCATGAGTTCTTCCCCGAGCTGACCGGGCTGGTGCACATCTCCGGTGTCGAGGATGCCGAGGCGCCGTTGGCGAGCATTCGTGACGGGCATCGGGTGCTGGTGGGCGAGGGCGACATCCTTGGCAACGCGGCGCAAATCGACACCTTGCTCAGCAGCGGTTACAGCGGCTACCTGTCGTTCGAACCGTTTGCCGACAGCGTCCATGGCCTGGCGAATATCCAGCAGGCGATCGGCGCGAGCATGGATCACTTGCAAAAATCCCTGGCCTGACACCACTTATGAACTGATGGAGATCAACTGTGGGAGCGGGCTTGCTCGCGAAGAGGGCGGCACATTCAACATTGAAGTCGCCAGACACTCAGCTTTCGCGAGCAAGTCGAATCGTCGCACCGCCACTCCCACAGTGATCGCATTCCACAGCAAGTACCGGATTAGCTTCAAAGGAAGGTGCAAGCATGACTACAACAAGACTGACCATGGCCCAGGCCCTGGTGAAATTCCTCGATAACCAGTACATCGAGGTCGATGGGGTTCAAAGCAAATTCGTCGCCGGGATCTTTACCATTTTCGGCCACGGCAACGTGCTGGGCCTGGGCCAGGCCCTGGAGCAGGACAGCGGCGACCTGATCGTCCATCAGGGTCGCAACGAACAAGGCATGGCCCACGCGGCCATCGGTTTCGCCAAGCAACACTTGCGGCGCAAGATCTACGCCTGCTCCTCATCGGTAGGCCCGGGCGCAGCGAACATGCTGACCGCTGCCGCGACGGCGACGGCCAACCGTATTCCCTTGCTGCTGTTGCCCGGCGACGTTTACGCCTGTCGCCAGCCGGACCCGGTGCTGCAACAGATCGAGCAGTTCCACGACTTGAGCATCAGCACCAACGACGCATTCAAGGCCGTGAGCAAATACTGGGACCGCATCAATCGTCCTGAGCAACTCATGACGGCTGCGATCCACGCCATGCGCGTGCTCACCGACCCTGCCGAAACCGGTGCGGTGACCCTGGCCTTGCCGCAAGACGTGCAAGCCGAGGCCTACGACTACCCCGATTACTTCCTGAAAAAACGCGTGCACCGCATCGAGCGTCGTCCGGCGACTGAAGCGATGCTCGGCGATGCGTTGGCGCTGTTCAAAGGCAAGCGCAAGCCGCTGATCATTTGCGGTGGCGGGGTCAGATACTCCGGTGCCAATGCCGCCTTGCAGGCGTTTGCCGAGCGCTTCGATATTCCCTTCGCCGAAACCCAGGCCGGTAAGAGTGCGGTGGTGTCCAGTCATCCGCTAAACGTTGGCGGGATCGGTGAAACCGGCTGCCTGGCGGCGAATCTGTTGGCCAGGGATGCGGATCTGATCATCGGTGTCGGCACCCGCTACAGCGATTTCACCACCGCGTCGAAATCCCTGTTCCAGCACCCGAACGTGCAATTTCTCAACCTGAACATCAGCCCCTGCGATGCCCTGAAGCTCGATGGCGTGCAACTGCTGGCGGACGCTAAAGTCGGCTTGCAAGCGTTGGCTGAAGCCTTGGGCGATTACCGTTCTGCGTGGGGCGATCAACCGCGACAGGCCAAGGCGCAACTGGACGAGGAAGTCGACCGTATCTATCAGGTCGAATACCAGACCCAGGACTTCATCCCGGAAATCAACGACCACATGGACCCGGCGGTGCTGCGCGAATTCATCGAGCTGACCGGTTCCTGCCTGACCCAGAGCCGCGTGCTCGGCGTGCTCAATGAAACCCTGGCCGATGACGCCGTGATCGTCGCCGCCGCCGGCAGCCTGCCCGGCGACTTGCAGCGCAGCTGGCGCAGCAAGGGGGTGAACACTTATCACGTCGAGTACGGCTATTCCTGCATGGGGTACGAGGTCAACGCCGCACTGGGCGTGAAACTCGCCGAGCCGGATCGTGAGGTCTACGCGCTGGTTGGCGACGGCTCTTACATGATGCTGCATTCCGAACTGGCGACCTCGATTCAGGAGCGCCGCAAGATCAACGTGGTGTTGCTCGACAACATGACCTTCGGTTGCATCAACAACCTGCAGATGGAACACGGCATGGACAGCTTCGGCACCGAGTTCCGGTTCCGCAACCCGGAAACCGGCAAGCTCGACGGTGGTTTCGTGCCGTTGGATTTCGCCATGAGCGCGGCGGCCTATGGCTGCAAAACCTACAAGGTGAACACGGTCGAAGAACTGAAAGCGGCATTGGCCGATGCGCGATTGCAGACCGTGTCGACGCTGATCGACATCAAGGTCTTGCCCAAAACCATGATTCACAAATACCTGTCGTGGTGGCGGGTCGGCGTGGCGCAAGTCTCCACCAGCGCACGCACCGATGCAGTGGCCAAGACCCTGAATGAACGACTGGCGAAGGCCCGTCAGTACTGATTGCCCCTGATACCAACAACAATTTTTCGCAGGAGAATCTTCATGACTTTAAAGATCGGCGTCATCGGTACCGGGGCCATCGGCCAGGATCACATTCGTCGTTGCAGCCAGACCTTGCTCAATAGCCAGGTAGTAGCTGTAACCGACATCAACTTGCAGCAAGCCGCGAAGGTCGTTTCGGACCTGAAGCTGACCGCCGAGGTTTATCCCGACGGCCACGCGCTGATCAAGGCGCCGGAAGTCGAGGCGATTCTCGTTACCTCCTGGGGGCCGAGCCACGAAGAGTTCGTGCTGGCGGCGATTGCGGCGGGTAAGCCGGTGTTCTGCGAGAAGCCGCTGGCGGTCACCGCTGAAGGCTGCCGCAAAATCGTCGAGGCCGAAGTGGCCCACGGCAAACGCTTGGTCCAGGTCGGTTTCATGCGCCCTTATGACGAAGGTTATCGGGCACTCAAAGCGGTGATCGACAGCGGCCAGATCGGCGAGCCGTTGATGTTGCACTGCGCGCACCGCAACCCGACCGTGGGTGAAAACTACAAGACCGACATGGCGATCACCGACACCCTGATCCATGAGCTGGATGTGTTGCGCTGGTTGCTCGATGACGATTACGTGTCGGTGCAAGTGGTGTTCCCGCGCAAGAGCAGCAAGGCCCTCGCCCATTTGAAAGACCCGCAGATCGTGCTGCTGGAAACCGCCAAAGGCACACGCATCGATGTGGAAGTGTTCGTTAACTGCCAATACGGCTACGACATCCAGTGCGAAGTGGTGGGGGAGACCGGCATCGCCAAACTGCCCGAACCGTCGCAGGTTCAGTTGCGCAGCGGGGCGAAGTTGTCCAATGCGATTTTGATGGACTGGAAGGATCGCTTCATCGCGGCATACGACGTCGAGTTGCAGGCGTTCATCGATGGCGTGCGGGCCGGGCAGGTCGGTGGGCCTTCGGCGTGGGATGGCTTCGCCGCTGCCGTCGCAGCAGACGCGTGTATCGAGGCGCAAAACAGCGGGGCAATCGTAAAAGTCGGCCTGCCAGACCGCCCACATTTCTACGGCTAACCCCGATCCAATGTGGGAGCGAGCTTGCTCGCGATAGCGGTGGATCAGTCAGTATCGATGTTGACTGTGCTGACGCCATCGCGAGCAAGCTCGCTCCCACAGGGGGAGTGTCGTGGCTGAGGCATTGGTGATGGAGAACAAGAACATGCGTATCGCACTAGACCCCTACATGTACCGCACCCTGTCCCTGGGCAAGATGGTCGATAAGGTCGCCGAGCTCGGGTACGAACACATCGAACTCTCGCCACGGGAAGATTTCCTGCCGTTCTACAAAGCTCCGCGGGTCGACAAGGCGCGGATCAAGGAGTTTCGCAAAGCCCTGAGCGACACCGGGGTCAAGCTCTCTTCCTTATTACCGATGTACCACTGGGCCGCTGCCGACGAGGGCCTGCGGGTTGCCGCCGTCCGCAACTGGAAGCGGGCGATCCAGATTGCCGTGGAGATGGACTGCGAGCTGGTCAACACCGAGTTCACCGGTCAGTCAGACAACCCGCTGGTGTGCGAGAACCAGTTCATGCGCTCCATGGACGAGCTGATCCCGGAGTTCGAGCGCGAAGGTATCAAGCTGGATATTCAGGCGCATCCTTACGACTTTTGTGAACGCAACAACGAATCGGTGGACATCATTCGCGGTCTGGATCGCGAATGGATCAACTACCTTTACGCGGCGCCGCACACCTTCTTCTATGACGACGGCAAAGGCGATATCGCCTCGATGCTCAAGTATGCCGGGTCGAAGCTCAGCCACCTGATCATCGCCGACACCTACAACCACAAGGCTTCTTCCGGGTTGCGCTACATCGTCAACCCGCCGGGCGTCGTCGCCACCGTGCATCAACATCTGGACATTGGTCAGGGTGAGGTCGATTGGGATGCGTTTTTCGGCACCTTGCGCGAGATTCAGTTCGACGGCATCGCCACGGTCTCGGTGTTTGCCTGGGAAGACCGGCCGGATGAGTCCAATCGCATGATGCTTGAACGCGTGACTCGCGAACTCTGCCGCTAAGACCTCCACAAAACCCTGTGGGAGCGAGCTTGCTCGCGATAGCGGTCTGACAGTCACATAGATGTTGAATGTGGAGCCGCCATCGCGAGCAAGCTCGCTCCCACAGGGGCCGTGTTCTATAAGGAGAATGTTTTCATGCGTATCGGACTTGTCGGTTATGGCCATGGCGGCCGGTTTTTCCATGCTCCGCTGATCAGCAGTTTGCCTGGGGCGAAGTTCGTGGGTGTGGTCACCCGTTCGCCGGAACGCCGACAGTTGCTGGCGGCCGAGCACCCTGGGGTGCCAGCGTTCGACAGCATCGGCCAACTGGTGGAGGCCGGGATCGATGTGTTGGTGGTGTCCACGCCGCTCAAGGGTCGTCCGGCGCTGGTGCTCGATGGCATCGAACACGGGGTGGCGGTGGTCAGCGACAAACCGTTCGCCGCTGATGCGCAGCAAGCCCAAACCCTGATCACCATGGCCGAGCGCCAGGGTGTGCAGCTCAGCGTCTACCAGAACCGGCGCTGGGATTCGGACTTCCTGACCGTTCGCAAACTCATCGAATCCGGTGCGTTGGGCCAGATCACCCGTTTCGAATCGCGGATCGAGCGTTACTCACCGCAGGCGGTGAACAACGGCAGTGGCGGAGGCTTCCTTCGCGACTTGGGCAGCCATCTGGTGGATCAGGCATTGCTGTTGTTCGGCCCGGTGACACGGGTCTACGCCGAACTGGATTACCTGGAAAAAGGCCAGGTCTTCGATAACGGCTTCTTTATGTCCCTGACCCACGCCAGTGGCGTGACCTCACACCTGGGTGGCAGCTGCCTGCAAAACACCCCCGGCCCGCGCTTTCGGGTGACCGGCACCCAAGGTTGCTACAGCGTCGATGGCCTGGACGGGCAAGAAGCATCGGCACTCGCCGGGCTCTCGCCGAAATCCGAAGGTGAACGCTGGGGTGTTGAAGAGCATCGCCGCTGGGGCTGGTTCGAACAGGGCGAAGTGCGCGAACGGGTTCCTTCCGAGCGCGGTTGCTGGAATCAGTTCTATTTACAGCTGCAAGCCGCGTTGCAGAGCGGTGGCCCACTGCCCGTGGATGCCCGTGATGCACTGGCGACCACTCGCGTGCTAGACGCTGCGCGACTGAGCGCCGAGCGGCATCAAGTGGTGGCATTGAGCCCGTTCGAGAGCCATGGAATAAAATCAGAATAAAATTCTAAAATGAGTTGATATAGAAATAATATTCCAATAAAGTCATTTCCAGCGAATTGCCTCTCGCTCGTTTTCAACCCTTTTCCCGCTTGCCTGCTTACTGAAATCGTCACGCCTCATCCATAAAACCAACAAGAATGTGGAGAAAGACTTTTCATGAAGACCAAGATCCGCTTCGCCTCACTTGCCTTGTCCCTGATGTTCGCCAGTGGCGCGGCGCTCGCCGATATGAAGATCGGCGTCAGCATGTCCCAATTCGATGACACCTGGCTGACCTACCTGCGCGAATCCATGGACAAGAAAGCCAAGTCCTATCCCGAGGGCGTGCAGCTGCAATTCGAAGACGCCCGCAGCGACGTGGTCAAGCAGTTGAGCCAGGTCGAAAGCTTCATCAGCCAGAAGGTCGATGCCATCGTGGTCAACCCGGTGGATACCGCCGCCACCCGCAAAATCACCGAAGCCGCCGTCAAGGCCGGCATACCGCTGGTGTACGTCAACCGCCGCCCCGATGACCTGAAGCTGCCCAAAGGCGTGGTCACTGTCGCCTCCAACGATCTGGAGGCCGGTGAAATGCAGATGCAGTACCTGGCCGACAAAATGGGCGGCAAGGGCGACATCGTGATTCTGCTGGGCGACCTCGCGAACAACTCCACCACCAACCGCACCAAGGGCGTCAAAGACGTTCTGGCCAAATACCCGAACATCAAGATCGAACAAGAGCAGACCGGCATCTGGTTGCGGGACAAGGGCATGACCCTGGTCAACGACTGGCTGACCCAGGGCCGCAAGTTTGACGCGATCGTGTCCAACAACGACGAGATGGCGATTGGCGCGGCCATGGCCCTGCAACAGGCGGGCGTCGAAAAGGGTAGCGTGCTGATCGCCGGTGTCGACGGTACGCCCGACGGTTTGAACGCGGTGAAGAAGGGCTCCCTGGCCGTCTCGGTGTTCCAGGACGCCAAGGGTCAGGCGGACGGTTCGATCGACACCGCTGTGAAAATGGCCAAAAACGAGCCGGTTGAACAGGCCGTGTGGGTGCCATACCGCTTGATCACCCCGCAAAACGTCGACACGTTCAAATAGCCCGTCCGTTCAATAACAACAATAAACACGCAAGGTTGCGACCGCGACCTTGCTGATGGAGTACCTGATCATGTTCGCTTCAGCGACTGCTTCGAGCACCCCGTTGGTGGGTATCCAGCCAGCTGCAACACCTGTCGATGAGCCGTACCTGCTGGAGATCATCAACGTCAGCAAGGGATTTCCCGGTGTGGTGGCCTTATCCGATGTGCAGCTTCGGGTACGCCCCGGCTCCGTGCTGGCCCTGATGGGCGAAAACGGCGCGGGCAAATCCACCCTGATGAAAATCATTGCCGGCATCTATCAGCCGGACGCCGGTGAGCTTCGCCTGAGAGGCAAGCCGGTGGTTTTCGAAACGCCATTGGCAGCGCTCCAGGCCGGGATCGCGATGATCCACCAGGAACTCAACCTGATGCCGCACATGAGCATCGCCGAGAACATCTGGATCGGCCGTGAGCAGCTCAACGGTTTCCACATGATCGATCACCGTGAAATGCATCGCTGCACGGCGAAACTGCTGGAACGCCTGCGGATCAACCTCGATCCGGAAGAGCAGGTCGGCAACCTGAGCATCGCCGAACGGCAGATGGTCGAGATCGCCAAAGCCGTGTCCTACGATTCCGACATCCTGATCATGGATGAACCGACCTCGGCCATCACCGACAAGGAAGTCGCGCATCTGTTCTCGATCATTGCCGACCTCAAGAGTCAGGGCAAAGGCATCATCTACATCACCCACAAAATGAACGAAGTGTTCAGCATCGCCGATGAAGTGGCGGTGTTCCGAGACGGCGCCTACATCGGTTTGCAGCGGGCCGACAGCATGGACGGCGACAGCCTGATTTCGATGATGGTCGGCCGCGAGCTGAGCCAGTTGTTCCCAGTGCGTGAAAAGCCGATCGGCGATCTGCTGCTGTCGGTGCGCGACCTCAAACTGGACGGCATTTTCAAGGATGTTTCCTTCGACCTGCATGCCGGCGAGATCCTCGGCATCGCCGGGTTGATGGGCTCGGGACGGACCAACGTTGCCGAGGCGATTTTCGGCATTGCCCCGAGCGACGGTGGCGAGATTCGTCTCGACGGCGAAGTGGTGCGCATCAGCGATCCACACATGGCGATCGAGAAGGGCTTCGCGCTACTGACCGAGGATCGCAAGCTCAGCGGCCTGTTCCCGTGCCTGTCGGTGCTGGAGAACATGGAAATGGCGGTGTTGCCGCATTACGCCGGCCACGGTTTCATCCAGCAAAAAGCCCTGCGCGCCTTGTGCGAAGACATGTGCAAAAAGCTGCGGGTCAAAACCCCGTCGCTGGAGCAGTGCATCGACACGCTGTCCGGCGGTAATCAGCAAAAAGCCTTGCTGGCACGCTGGCTGATGACCAATCCACGGATCCTGATTCTCGACGAGCCGACCCGCGGTATCGACGTCGGCGCCAAGGCCGAGATCTACCGGCTCATTTCCTACCTCGCCAGCGAAGGCATGGCGGTGATCATGATTTCCTCGGAGCTGCCGGAAGTGCTCGGCATGAGCGACCGGGTGATGGTCATGCACGAGGGCGACCTGATGGGCACCCTCGACCGCAGCGAAGCGACTCAGGAACGAGTGATGCAATTGGCCTCGGGCATGTCCGCGGTTCACTAAGTCAAGGGCGGACGCAGTCTAGGGGTGAGTAGGGATTCTGTGGCGAAGGGATTTAGCGAAACGTCGCGACAAACAGGCTCCCTCACCACAGGCAAGCTCCCTTGCCACAAAGATCTCTATTAAAGGGTGGGTTATGAACGCGATACTGGAAAACAAGCCAGCAACGGCACCGGTCAAGAGTCGCCGGCGCTTTCCGACCGAGTTGAGTATTTTCCTGGTGCTGATTGGCATCGGCCTGGTCTTTGAAGTGTTTGGCTGGATCGTGCGCGACCAGAGCTTCCTGATGAACTCCCAGCGTCTGGTGCTGATGATCCTGCAGGTGTCGATCATCGGCCTGCTGGCAATCGGCGTGACCCAGGTCATCATCACCACGGGTATCGACCTGTCTTCCGGCTCGGTGCTGGCGCTGTCGGCGATGATCGCTGCCAGTCTGGCCCAGACGTCGGACTTCGCCCGGGCGGTGTTCCCGTCGCTCACTGACTTGCCGGTGTGGATTCCGGTGATTGCCGGGCTCGGGGTGGGACTGCTGGCAGGGGCGATCAATGGCAGCATCATTGCCATTACCGGTATCCCGCCGTTCATTGCCACCCTCGGCATGATGGTTTCGGCTCGTGGCCTCGCGCGTTACTACACCGAAGGCCAACCGGTGAGCATGCTCTCGGATTCCTACACGGCGATCGGACATGGCGCGATGCCGGTGATCATTTTCCTGGTGGTCGCGGTGATCTTTCACATCGCCCTGCGTTACACCAAGTACGGCAAGTACACCTACGCCATCGGCGGCAACATGCAGGCGGCGCGTACCTCGGGGATCAACGTCAAGCGGCATCTGGTGATCGTCTACAGCATCGCCGGGTTGCTGGCAGGCCTGGCGGGTGTGGTGGCGTCGGCACGCGCCGCGACCGGGCAAGCCGGGATGGGCATGTCTTATGAGCTGGACGCGATTGCCGCGGCAGTGATCGGTGGCACCAGCCTGGCCGGCGGAGTAGGGCGCATCACCGGCACGGTCATCGGTGCATTGATCCTCGGGGTCATGGCCAGCGGTTTCACCTTTGTCGGCGTCGATGCCTACATTCAGGACATCATCAAAGGCCTGATCATCGTGGTCGCAGTGGTCATCGATCAATACCGCAACAAGCGCAAACTCAAGCGCTGAGCTTCAGATAAAGCAGCCAATGCGCCACGCCTGACCCGCGTGGCGTAACCATTTGTCTTCTATATACAGCCGCGCGATTGAATTTCTTGCTATAAACGCACTCCGATAACCACTGCAAAGACTGCCATAGAGCACTTTCAGGGCTTTGTCGGACAAATTCGCTGTCTTTTCAGTTGCTGAGGCCTCAAGTCGGCCTTAGACTGCCGCCCCTCGTAAATTGAGTGCCGGGTGGCGCTTGGAATTACACGGCGCCGTTCCGATGGCCAACCCAGGTCCGCCGGAACGCTCCCTAATTCGCCTTAATGCACGTTTTTTTATAGAGATATCAATGACAAAGGACAAGTTGCTGGCCATGCCGGCGGATGACTACATGAATGCCGAGCAACATGCTTTTTTCTCTGAGCTGTTGCAGAACATGAAAGTCGAAACCCATGAGCGCATCGAACAGAACCGCATCGCCATCGAAAGCCTGGACACCCCGGCCGATCCGGCCGACGCTGCTTCTGTTGAAGAAGAGCGCACCTGGCTGGTGAACGCGATCGATCGCGACCAACGTATGCTGCCTCAGTTGGAACAGGCTCTGGAACGCATCAAGGAAGACAGCTTTGGCTGGTGCGACGACAGCGGCGAGGCCATTGGCCTGAAGCGCCTGCTGATCAGTCCGACCACCAAGTACTGCATCGAAGCTCAAGAGCGTCACGAACAGATCGACAAGCACCAGCGTCAGGCCTGATTTCGTAACGCCCCGCATCGCGGGCAAGCCTCACTCCTGTCAGGAGCAAGGCTTGCCCGCGATGCTTTTTTTCGTCTGCGAAAAACCCGCGCACTTCTATTGATCTGCTGCAATGCCCACTACTAATGGACCATAGATAATGGCCTTGTAGTGGCGTTTAATGCCGATACAACAATTAGAATGACTCGGGGGATGACGAAGATGGCGCGTGACGGATCTGTGGTTGCAGCAGTGTCTGCACCCATACTTTTGCCGAAAAACCTTTGGCTGACGCCGACTCTGCAAAGCATCGCCCTGATGCTTTTGTTGTGCGGCATGACGCTGGGCGGCTGGTCGCTTTACCTTGGCCTGCCATTGGCGGTGCTGGTGATCTGGCTACCTCGCTTGCGCACTCGCGCCATCCCTGAGGCAACCTCCGTCGACAGCGCCAGCGCGATTGCCGAGTTGACTCGCGATCTTTCCTACACCACCAGTCATAACGCGTTGTCTGCCGCCGGTGTGGCCTTTTCGGTCAAGCAACTGGCCGACAAACTGCAATCGCAGCTCGGTGCCGCGGCGCAGATAGTCAGCAACGCCGAAGTGATGATCGCGACCGAACAAGCCACCTCGACACTCAGCCGGGAAGCCCTCAGTGCGGCCAGTGAGGCACATCGCAGCAGCGCGGCAGGACGTACGGAGCTGATCGAGTCCATCGCCCGTATGCATCAACTCAGTCAGCGCGCCAGTAACAGCCGTGAACTGATCGAAGCCCTGAGCCTGCGCAGTGATGATATCCAACGGGTCACCCTGGTGATCCAGTCCATCGCCAGCCAGACCAATCTGTTGGCATTGAACGCGGCGATCGAGGCGGCGCGGGCCGGCGAGCATGGTCGCGGATTTGCGGTGGTGGCCGATGAGGTTCGCGGTCTGGCCGCGCGCACGGCGACGGCCACCGGCGAAGTCGGGGAAATGGTCGCTGATATTCAGCAGCGCACCGCGCAAGTGGTGGAGCAGATCCGTCAACTGTCCAGCGACCTCGACACCGGTGTCGAACAGGTCGAGCACACCGGTCAGCACCTGGAGAACATTGCGCGTCTGGCTGCCGGCGTCGAAAACCAGGTCGGGGAAATCGCCAGGGGCGCCGACACTAACCGCGAACAACTCGATAGCCTGTTCCACGCCATCGAACAGATGCGCAGCGACCTGGCGATCAGCGACCAGCAGACCCAGCGCCTGGCCCAGGCCGCGGTGCAAATGGAAGGTCAGGCCGAAACCATCAGCGAGCGCCTCGCCGAAGTCGGGCTGGATGACTATCACCAGCGGGTTTATGACCTGGCCCGCGAAGGCGCGAGTCAGATTGCAGCGCGCTTTGAAGCGGATATAGACGAGGGCCGCGTCAGCCTCGATGATCTGTTCGACCGCAGTTACCAAACCATTCCTGGCACCAGCCCGGCCAAATACCAGACCCGCTTCGATCGCTACGCCGATCAGGTCTTGCCGGCGATCCAGGAACCGTTGTTGCCGCGTCATGAAGGCCTGGTGTTCGCCATCGCCTGTACGCAGCAGGGTTATGTGCCGACCCACAACAAGGTCTTCAGCCAGCCGCTGACCGGTGATGCGCAGGTCGATACCTTGCAGAACCGCACCAAACGCAAATTCGCCGACCGCACCGGGATTCGCTGTGGCAGTCATCAGCAGGCTGTGCTGCTGCAAACCTACACCCGCGACACCGGTGAGTTGATGCACGACCTTTCGGTGCCGATCATGCTCAAGGGCCGGCATTGGGGTGGTTTGCGATTGGGTTACAAGCCGGAAAATCCTCGTTGAGTTGTTTGGTGTTGTTGTTAACGAGGGGTGGGGTTTGGGCTGGATTGGGGACATATCCGTTTCTGCGGTAGCGGCGGCTATTGGTTTCGCTTTTACAGCGAGTCACTTTGAAAAGCCCAAAGTAACCAAAGGCTTTTGCCCTGCCATTCGGTGCCTCGCCTAGGCTCGGTATGCCGTAACGAAGGCATTGCTCCGGGGGGCCGCCGCCATCGGCCATCCATGGCCGGGGGCGGCTACCGCGGCATCCTTGCCGCGGTGCCCCCTACGCAATACCTGCGTTCGGCCTCTGGGAAAGGGGCAACAGATCAAAATCAAAAGCCACAGCCACAGCCACAGCAAGATCAAAAGATCGCAGCCTCGTTTCACTCGACAGCTCCTACAGGGGGCGGGGGGTGTACGCACGTTCCTCACCACTCAACAGGCCGAGCGTTAGCTCGCCTGCAGCTTTTGATCTTGATGCACCGCCCCCTCGAGAGGCCGAGTGGAGGTTCTGCGCAGTGGGCAACCCGGCATGGATGCCGGGTTAGCCGCCCCCGGCCATGGATGGCCGATGGCGGCGGGCCCACGGAGCAGGACCGGAGCGAGGGCATGCCGAGCCTAGGCGAGGCACCGGTCGAAAGGGGCAGAAGCGCTTTGGTTACTTTCGCGCTTTTCGAAAGTGACTCGCTGTAAAAGCGAAACCGATAGCCGCCATCACCGCAGAAACGGATATGCACACAAAAAAAACAGGTCAGCCCTTGATCCACCGCCCATTGTTACCGGTTCAACAACAAAGCTGTGCAGCGCCGTTGCTGTTTCCTCGCCGATGAACTCATTACCATGCCTACATAGTTAGGTTGCTAATGAAATTCGAGAGGTCAGCATGCAAAGCAAAGTCGATGTCGCCGTCATGATAGGCAGCGGTGTGCCTGCCAGTTTGCGTTCGCTGGGGAAGAGTGTTTGTTGGGTGGTGCTGCTGAATGGCGAGCGCCGCGGAACGGCATTCTCAAGTCGCGAAGAGGCGCAGGAGTGCAGGGCTGCCTGGTTGGCGCAACTGAACGCCGAAACACCCGACAGCCTGCATGGAATCAGAGGCTAGTGGATCTGATGCATACGCAGGTTCAGGTCGTCGACCACCCGCGCCCAATCGGCGTCTTCACGCAATTGTTCTTTCAGGAAGCCTGCTTGCTGCGGGGACCAGAACTCGGCATCGATGAGTTTCTTGTTGTCGGCCAGGGGTGAATGGCTGGCAATGAAATCGTCGATGGCCTTCTCGCTGGAGTCCAGACCGAGTTGGTCGAACAAACCTTTCAAGTCATGTGTGGGTGAATCCATGTTCATCTCCTTGCGGGTCGCGTCGAGTGCGAGATCTGAGGGGCGGCTTCATTGCATCTGAGGGAGCCGCGCTTCAGGAGTTCGATGGCGATGTTCAAAAGCAGAAGAGAGCATAGACTGCAAACCGACAATCAGGCTTTCAATGCACCTTCATCAACGGCAACCTTCAGCGCCTTGGCGGCATCCTGGGCGGCAACGGCGGCAACATCCGAGGTCTTGAACCAGCGATCCTTCTCGACCTGGTGATAGGTCACAGTGGTCAGCGGTGGTTTGGCGCGCATGATAATGACTGCCTGGAATTCGCCTTCGACTTCTCTGGCTTCGCCCCGGATAAAAAATTCACCGATATCAAATTCCGTCACGTAGCAGCCTTCCCTTGAAAATATTCTGTTGTTTTGAACGCCGCCCACCCTGGGGACGGTTTTCATTGGTCGGGCAGTATGGCAGTAGTTGCATGCTGGCGGCTGAGTTAAGTCGCCGGCATGACGAAGCGTCTATGCAAATGAACGTGGAGGGACCGTCAACCGCGTAACTCGAGTGAGCGGGCAAGGGCGCAGGCTTCGTTATGATTGCCGCGGAAACCTCTGACGCGGCCGGTGGAAATTTCCTTGACATGAAAAAAGGCATTGCCGGCCAAAATGACCTGAAAGCGTGGCCGGGCGAGCTCTTCAGGGTAGTATCCATGCGGTTGAAACATCCCTGGGGGCAGTGTCCTCGAGCTGCTCGTGTTAGGCGCCTGGGGGTGAGCAAAATGTGTCAACGTGCACATATGAAGTCCTTTTCGTTGTTTTACCGACGTGCGTACGTGGTTTTGGGTAGTCTCGATGAGCATCGCTGCTCTAGAATCACCGTCAGTGTGTGGCGATCGATGTTCATCTAAATCAATTTTTTGCTGGCGATATGTCGGAAAAGTGCTTCTTTTAAAGAGTTTTTTCCCTAAAGTTGGTAGTCCCGTTTTTCTGGCTGTCGGAAGGGCTTTTTCCTTCAACCTCTGACGAACGCCAGGCAAGACGACGTGAGTGTTGTTCCAGTAGTCTTCTCAAACCTCGCGATGAATGAGCGCTCTGCTCGTTTCAGGATTTCAACCCGGGTCATTTGGCTACACCTTCGGCATTGCCGCTTTTTTCTGCTGTGCGCTGTTTTCCTGCGTGCAGCATCATTTTCAGATGTGGGGATGTTTCCTTGGCAGTAAGTAATCTCGATATGCATGCTTTGTTCGTGCTGGGTGATTTGCGCGCAAAGCTGGTTAAACAGTTTCAGTCACGTTTTGTTTACATCACCGAACAGAACGCTGAAGGCATTTACATTGCCGAGATCGACACCGAAGAGGCGCTGGTGGTTGATGACAAACCAGGGCTTAAACTCAAGGTCGGCGATCATTTCAGCGCCTCTGTATTGCCCAGTCGCGAAGGCGGCAAGCTGGACATCAAGTTCCGCGAAATCAAACTGACGGTTTACGGCCTGGGTGATTACGCGTTCGTCACCACCGCTGATGGTCACGGGATCGTTTTCAAGGAAGGGCATAGCGTGGTGATGGTGTTCGCCGCTCACCAACAGTTGCAGGAAGGCCTGACCAAAACCCTGAAAGCCGTGACCGCCAAGGCGGCCAAGTGGCGCAAAGGGGAACTGGTCACCTTCAAGGCCAGCGAATAATGACCCTGACCCGCGCCGACTTCCACGAACAGAACCAGGCCAGTGCGCAAGCCGAAGCCCAGCGGATGTTCGACCAGAAGGCTGTTTTGCAAGGTGCATGGCTGGGTTGGGTGGCGTCACAGATCTATACGTTGCGTCCGGCGGAGTACGCCAGCATGGTACGAAGAGCGCTGGCGCGCTTGCAGGAACCTTCCGAAAACTGATTGACCTCCCTCGAAAGCAGGAACCTCTACTACAGTCAGATGACTGAGTATTCAGAGGCTTTGCGGTCTTCTGCCAGGCCATCCTGCTATTGCTGTGAACAGCACGAGGTGCAAAAGCATGAACGGATTTCGACGGTTGCTGGCCGCTACCCTGGCCACTTTAGGATTGTTGGCTTCACCCGTTCCGGTGTTCGCTGCCCAGGCGCCGATCCACTTCGCTGACCTGAACTGGGAAAGCGGCAGCCTGATCACCGATATCCTGCGGATCATCGTCGAGAAGGGCTACGGGCTGCCGACCGATACCTTGCCGGGGACGACCATCACCCTGGAGACCGCACTCGCCAACAATGACATTCAGGTCATTGGCGAAGAATGGGCCGGTCGCAGTCCGGTCTGGGTCAAGGCTGAGGCAGAAGGCAAAGTCGTGAGTCTCGGCGATACGGTCAAAGGTGCCACCGAAGGCTGGTGGGTGCCCGAATATGTGATCAAGGGCGACCCGGCGAAAGGCATCAAGCCGCTGGCGCCGGGCCTGCGCAGTGTCAGCGACCTGCCGAAATACAAGGGCGTGTTCAGTGATCCGGAAACCCCGGGCAAGGGGCGCTTCCTCAACAGCCCGATCGGCTGGACGTCGGAAGTGGTCAATAAACAGAAACTCAAGGCGTATGGGCTGGACGACAGCTATGTGAATTTCCGCAGCGGCTCCGGCGCAGCGCTGGATGCGGAAATCAGCTCTTCGATTCGTCGCGGCAAACCGGTGCTGTTCTATTACTGGTCGCCTACGCCGTTGCTCGGCCGCTTCAAACTGATTCAGCTCGAAGAGCCGCCGTTCGACGCCGATGCGTGGAAAACCCTGACCGACGCCGACAATCCGAATCCGAAACCGACGCGCTCACTGCCCTCGAAGCTGTCCATTGGCGTGTCCACGCCATTCCAGAAACAGTATCCGCAAATTGCCGAGTTCTTCACCAAGGTCGACTTGCCAATCGATCCATTGAACAAGGCGCTGGCCGAGATGAGCGAAAAACACACCCCGCCACGGCAGGCGGCGCAGGCGTTCATGAAGGCGCACCCGGACGTGTGGCAGGCCTGGGTGCCCAAGGATGTGGCGGATAAAGTCTCCGCCGAGTTGAAGTGATGTGGTGGGGCTGATGCCGCCTTCGCGAGCAAGCCCGCTCCCACACTTGACTGATGTGTACGCAGATTTTGTGTATGACAAATATCAAATGTGGGAGCAGGCTTGCTCCGGGCGGCGTTCCGACGAAGCTTTTGCTTTTAGAATCGGGTTTGCACCGCCAGCTCGAAGGTGCGCGGTGAGCCGAGGTAATACGCCGGTGACACATGCGCAAACTCGGCATACACCTCATTGGTCAGGTTGCGCACCCGGCCGGTAACGGTGGTGTGTTGATCGACCTTGTAGCTGAGAAACGTGCCGTAGAGCGTGTACGACGGTACGGTCAGGGTGTTTGCGCTGTCGGCAAACACCGAGGCCACATACCGCGCATCGACACCGCCCTGCCATTGTGGCGCGAAGTCATAGGTCAGCCACAGATTGCCGACCCGGTCCGGCACGTTGGTCGGTGTGTTGCCTTTGCGTGAAACCACCACACCCGCGGCATTCTTCTCGTTGAACTCGTCGTACTGCGCATCGACCCAGGCGAAGTTGCCTTCGGCCAGCAGCTTGTCGGTGATCCTGAACGAACTGGCCAGTTCGATCCCTTTGGACGTCTGCTGACCCACAGGAATGCTGCTGGTCGGATCCAGCGGGTCGGTCACCGCGAAGTCCTTTCGCTCGATCGTGTAAGCCGCCACCGTCGCCGAGCCGCGGCCGTCCAGATAGTCGAATTTACTGCCGACTTCCCATTGCTTGCCGGTGGACACGTCGAAGTCTTGTGTACCGTTGGGCTGTTCGGCGGCGGTGCTGTATTGCACGTAGACGTTGGCGTCGGGAATGAATTGGTAAGTCAGGCCGACCCGGCCGGTCATCGGCTCCCAGCTGCGCTTGAGGTGCCGGGGATTGCTGGCGGTCACGACCCGGTGGTTGGTCACGTCCAGGTCGATGTTGTCATAACGCAGGCCGGTCAGCAGCGCGAGTTTGTCGGTGAGGGCCAAGCGGTTCTCGGCGAACAGGGCTTTGGTGGTGACTTCGTTGGTCTTGTCGCTGACAAACCCCGGTTTGGTGCCCGGGATGTCGTAGAAGTGACCCGGCTGAAAGTGATTCGGGTCGACGGTGCTGGCACCTTTGACGTTCAGCGGCGAGTTGGTGGTCTGGTTGACCTTGTACTCGAAGCCGCCGGACCAGGTCGTGTCCAGCCCGAACAACGTGTTGTCGTGGCGCAGTTCGAACTGGTTGCCGTTCTGCTCGCCCTGATGCCGGACCTGATACGCCGTGGAGCGATTCACCGCACTGTTGTCGGCGTTGTACTGGTAGGTTTCCAGGTTGCGGTAATCGCGCTGGCTGTCGAGGTGGTAAAGGGTGTTGCGCAGGGTGGTGCTGTCGTTGATCCGGTAGTCGATGATCGAGCGCACCCAGATTGTGCGCTGCTCGTAACGGCCGTCCTCGACGTTGTAGTTGTTGAAGCGGTTGTGCTTGTCGATCTTCAATTCGCCGGCCTTGGGGTTGAGCACCGGCGTGCCCCAGTAAGGGCTGTCTTCGTGTTCATCCTGATATTCCAGGGCCAGGGTGTGAGACAGGTTGGGCGTCAGGTCACTGAGCAGCGAGAACGCCACGCTCCACGCATCACGTTCCTGACGGTCGATGTAGCCGTTGCCGGTGTTGTGGCTGACGTCGAGCCGCGCGTAGTGCTGCACGTCCGCGCTGGCATCGCTCAGGGCGTGGTTGAGGCCGAATGCGGTTTCGGTGGTGTCGTAACTGCCGTAGCTGACCCGGCCTTCGACGGCTTGCTCTTCACGAGTGGCCAGTTTGGTCACATAGTTCAGCGAACCGCCCACCGAACCAGCACCATTGATCAGTGATGACGGGCCGCCTACCAGTTCCACTCGATCATAGATCCAGGCGTCTACCGGCCGGGCGAGGCCGCCGGAGACATTGATGCCGTTGAACATCTGGGTGATCTGGCTGCTGGTGAAACCGCGGTAGGAGACGAACCCACCGAAACCCGGCGGTGCGCTGGTATTGACGCCCGGCAAAGTGTTGGCGGCGTCCTGGAAGTTTTGCGCGCCGTGGCGCTCGATGTCGCTGCGGTTGGCCACGGCTACCGAGGCCGGGGTTTCGCGCACGCTCAGGCCAAGTCGCGACGCCATGCCGCTGGACTGATCCAGACTCAGACCTGGCTCAGGCGCCGCTTCGCCGTCAATGGTGATGGGCGCGAGGTCGACGGTGGATTGCGCCCAGGCGTTTACAGACAGGCAGCCGAACAGGCTTGCCAGTAAAGGAATGCGTTTCATCGATGAATCCTGAATGCTTGACTAGGAAACAGCGCACACGCAAACGCTACGCGTTGGCGAGGTGGGCTGATCAGAAAAGGCGAAGAAATTCAGGCGACAGGCGGAGCGCGAGGATTGGCCGAGGGCCAGGTGAAGCGGGCAGGGAGGTCAGCATTGGCGACGACGGCCAAGGGCGGACTGTGTTGCTGCGGGAGGATCGCCAGGGTCAGGCTGGAATTGAGCGCCGGGCCCATGCCGCCGGTGGAGCACAACGGGCAGCCGAAGGCCTTGGACAGGGTCGGCAGTTTGTCTTCGGAGGTGTTCGACGAAGCCGGCGGCTGGCTGGCCGGGTCGACGGTACAGAACTGGCCGCCGATGCCGTTGAGCTGCATCCCGACCATTTGCCCGTGACCGATACTGCAGGCGAACACGTTGAACAGGACGCAGCAATAAAGCATCCAGGCCATCAATGTGCGGTCAGTTCGGGCGAGTTTCATGGAGCGGCACTTTATCATCGCTGATGACGAATACCCTTACAAAATCGTTCAAGGAAGTTCATTCTGCTGCGACATTTCACGCTGGAACTCTGAACATGAGCCTATTGATCGCGCAATGGATGGCTGCCATCTTCCTGTTGATCAGCCTGATCCACCTGTACTGGGCGGCAGGTGGCAAGTTGGGTAGCGAGGCGGCGGTCCCGCGAATATCCGCGGAGGACGGCGGGGAACCCAGGCCGGCCTTCAAGCCTTCAGGCTTTGCCACGTTGCTGGTGGCGGTCGGGTTGCTGCTGATTGCGATGCTGGTGTGCTTGCGGGTCGGCCTGTATCTGCCGACGGTGCATCACTGGTCGCTGCAATGGGTGATCAGCGCCATTGCGATGCTGATGTTCGCCCGGGCGATTGGCGATTCGAACCTGATAGGGTTCTTCAAACAGGTGAAGGATTCGAAGTTTGCCCGGCTCGACACTTGGGCGTATTCGCCGTTGTGCGTGGTGTTGGGGGCGGGGTTGTTGGCAGTCGCCTGGATCTGAGGCAAAGCAAGATCAAGAGATCGCAGCCTCGTTTCACTCGACAGCTCCTACAAGGGTTTTGCATTCCCCTGTAGGAGCTGTCGAGTGAAACGAGGCTGCGATCTTTTTTGCGTCTAACTCCCGCTTTCCGTGTGCCGACTACTCACCTCAGCCGGCACATCATCCCCCGCCATGCGCTTGCGAAACAGCGCCGCCCGCGCCAGCAACAGCGTGGTCACCGGCACCGTGATCGACAACAGAATCGGAATCAGCCAGGCATGCAGCACTGGCCCGGACTTGAGTGCCGAAAAGTAAATGATCGAGGCCAGTGCCACACACCAGGCGCCCAAGGTCGACGCCAGCGCTGGCGGGTGCATGCGCTGGAAGTAATCCTTCATCCGCACCAGGCCAATGGCGCCGATCAGCGCAAACAGACTGCCGAGCACCAGCAGGATCGCCACCGGAATTTCAATCCACAGAGACAGTTCCGTGCTCATTCGATCACCTCGCCACGCAGCAGGAATTTCGCCAGGGCAAATGAGCCGACGAAGCCGAACAGCGCAATCAGCAGCGCCGCTTCGAAGTAAGTGTCACTGGCATAACGAATGCCCAGCGCGAGCATCATCAGCATCGCGATGATGTACAGGTAATCCAGCGCCAGAACCCGGTCCTGGGCTGACGGTCCCTTGAACAGCCGGATCAGCGTCAGAATCATCGCCAGCGAAAAGATGAACAGGCTCAGCAGGATTGCGTTCGACAGCAAGGCGCTCATTCGAAGATCTCCATCAAGGGGCGCTCGTAGGTCGCCTTGAAGTGCTGGATGAACAGCGCTTCGTCATCCAGATCGAAGACGTGCAGCAACAAAATGCTGCGGTCCAGCGCCAGTTCCGACCACACGGTGCCGGGAACCACCGTGCAGATCATCGACAGCGCCGCCAGGCCGTTGGCATCGCGCAGGTCCAGCGGCACCTTGATGAACTGCGAGCGGGGCGGGCGGCGACCGGCGTTGAGCACGCCCCAGGCCACGGCGAGGTTGGACACCACCACATCGCGCCCCACCAGAAAGAACAAACGCGCAATCACGCCCGGCCGACGAATGCGGATCGGCAGCGGTCGCAGCTTGCGCATCATCAACGGCGCGCAGAACCCCAGCACCGCGCCCAGCAGCAGATTGCCGGGGCTCATCGACAGATTCAGCACCAGCCACAACAACCACAGCGCCAGCGACAACCAGGGAGCAGGAAACAGACGCTTCATGGTGTGACCTCCGCGATCGCGGCTTTGGCTTCCGGACTCGGAATTGCACGGGTGCCGAGTACCGCCATCACGTATTGCTGCGGGTTGTTCAAGGCTTGGGCGGCCGCCTGGGTGTAGCGCAGCAGCGGTTCGGCCTTGAAGGTCAGCGCAATGCTCAAGCCCAGCAACGCAATGATCGGCACGCATTCGAAACGTCGCAGCAACGGCGACGGCCGCTCCTCGGGTGTCCAGAACCGCTGGATGCCCAAGCGCGAGAACGCGATCAACGACGCCAGCCCGGAGAGGATCAACAACGCCAGCAAGCCCCACGCTGCATTGGAAATCGGCTCATCGCTGCCATTGCCCAGGCCCAGCGGATTGAGCAGGGCGCTGAGCAAGCCGAGTTTGCCAATGAATCCCGAGAGCGGCGGCATGCCGATGATCAGCAGCGAGCAGGCAATGAAGCTCAACCCGAGGAACGCCATGGTCCAGGGAATCACCTGGCCGACCACGGCTTTCTGCTCGTCATCGAGGTTGATGCCTTTGGGCGGCTGCAAGGATTCCATCGGTCGCGGCAGATCGCCGTCATCGAACAACGGCATTTCATTGGCCGAACGCGAACGCTCGATCAACTCGGCCAACAGGAACAAGGCGCTCAACGCCAGGGTTGAGCTGACCAGATAGAACAGCGTCGCGCCGATCAGGTTGGGCTGGGCGAAACCGATGGCCGACAGCAGAATCCCGGCCGACACCAGAATGCTCAGGCTGGCCAGGCGCTCCAGTCGTTGTGCGGCGAGGATCGCCACCGCAGCGCAGACGATGGTCGCCATGCCGCCGTAGATCAGCCAGTCGCCGCCAAAGTACGCCGAGGCGCCGGCCTGACCGGAGAACAGCAAGGTCCACAAGCGCAGCAAGGTGTAGACGCCGACCTTGGTCATGATCGCGAACATCGCCGCCACCGGTGCGCTCGCCGCGGAATAGGCCGGCACCAGCCAGAAGTTCAGCGGCCACATCCCGGCCTTGGCCAGGAACGCCACGGCCAGAATCCCCGCGCCGGCATGCAGCAGGCCGCGATCGGCTTCCGGCACCAGCGGGATTTTCAGCGCCAGGTCGGCCATGTTCAGGGTGCCGGTGACGCCGTAGATCAGCGCCGCGCCGATCAGAAACAGCGACGAGGCCAGCAGGTTGATCGAGATGTAATGCAGCCCCGACGACACCCGTGACCGACCCGAACCGTGGAGCATCAGGCCGTAGGATGCCGCCAGCAGCACTTCAAAAAACACAAACAGGTTGAACAGGTCCGCCGTCAGGAATGCGCCGTACAGGCCCATCATCTGAATCTGGAACAGCGCGTGGAAACTCGAACCGGCGCCGTCCCAACGGGCCATGGCGAACAGCAGGGCGCTGACGCCGATGATCCCGGTCAGCACCAGCATCAGCGCTGACAGTCGATCGACCACCAGCACGATACCGAACGGCACCTGCCAGTTGCCCGGCAGGTACACGCCGATGGAGCCGGGGACGCCCGTCTCCTGAGTCCATTGCAGCAACAGCACGGCAATGCCCAACCCCACCAGGCTGGAAAACAGGTTGATCTTGGCCTTCAGCGGACGGTGTTTCTCGCCCAGCATCAGCATCACGGCGGCGGTCAGCAGCGGTAGCAGAATCGGTGCAGCGATCAGGTGCGGCATCAGATTCATTCTTTAGGCTCCCGGCCATCCACATGGTCGGTACCGGTCAGGCCCCGGGAAGCCAGCAGAACCACCAGAAACAGCGCGGTCATGGCGAAGCTGATCACGATCGCGGTCAACACCAGCGCTTGCGGCAGTGGGTCGGTGTAGTGCAGCAGATCCTGCGGCACGCCGTCCTTGATGATCGGCTCCTTGCCGATAAACAGGCTGCCCATGCTGAAGATGAACAGATTGACGCCGTAGGACAGCAGGCACAGGCCCATCACCACCTGAAACGTCCGTGGCCGCAGGATCAGCCAGACCCCGGACGCGGCAAGCACGCCGATGGCGATTGCGATGACTTCTTCCATCAGACGGTTCCTTGCGTGGCGACGGCTCGAGGCAGGGCAGCGGTCTTGTGACCCCGTACCGATTGGTGAGCGAGGGCGGTGAGGATCAACAGGGTCGAACCGACCACCACGGCGTACACGCCAATGTCGAAGAACAGCGCACTGGCGATGTGAACATCGCCGAACACCGGCAGTTCGAAATGCCAGGTGTGGGTAGTCAGGAACGGATGCCCGACGGCCATCGCTCCAAGTCCGGTGACCGTGGCGAACAGCAGACCCGTGCCCATCCAGCGCAGCGGTCGCAGGCTCATTTGCGCTTCGACCCACTGGGTACCGGCGACCATGTATTGCAGGATGAACGCCACCGACATCACCAGGCCTGCGACAAAACCGCCGCCCGGCTGATTGTGGCCGCGCATGAACAGGTAGACCGACACCACGAAGGCGATCGGCAACAGCAGGCGCACCAGCACCGCCGGCACCATCATGAAACCGAGCGCGGTGTCGCTGGCGTGACGCGGGTTGACCAGATCAGTGACCACGTCCGGTGCCAGCAGACGCTGCTGGGCCGGCAACTGCAGGCTTTCTTTTGGCGGGCGGAAGCGTCGCAGCAGGGCGAACACGGTCAGGGCCACGGCCACCAGCACGGTGATTTCACCGAGGGTGTCGAAGCCGCGGAAGTCCACCAGCATCACGTTGACCACGTTGCTGCCGCCGCCCTCGGGCAGGGCACGGCTGAGGTAGAACGAAGAAATGTGGTTCGGCGTCTGGCGCGTCAGCATCGCGTAGGCCAGCAGCGCCATGCCGCCGCCGACCACGGTCGACAACAGCAAGTCGCGGATACGGCGGATGCGCGCCTTGCGCAGGGTGCTCGGCAACGGCGACACCTCTTCGATCCGGCGAGGTAGCCAGCGCAGACCTAGGAGGATCAACACCGTGGTCACCACTTCCACGGCCAATTGCGTCAGCGCCAGGTCCGGCGCCGAGAACCAGACGAAGGTGATGCAGGTCATCAGGCCGCAGACGCTGACCATGGTCAGGGCCGCGAGTCGGTGATACTTGGCCTGCCACGCCGCGCCTAGGGCGCAGGCAATCGCCAGCAGCCAGAGGGTCACGAACACGATCGAACCCGGAATCTTCGGCCGGTCGCCCCAGCTCAGGCTGCTGTGGAGCATCGGGATCAACCCGGCCAACACGGCCGCGAGCACCACCAGGAACAATTGGGTTTGCAGGCGCTTGGTGCTGATCCGCCGCTCGAGACGACGGGCCAGGCGCATCATGATCACCAGGCAGCGTTCGAACAGGCGCTTGCCGTTGAACCGGCCAATGATCGGCGGGTACTTGAAACGCCCGTGTTTGAGCTGATTGCGCAACAGCAGATAAAGCACGATGCCGCAGGACATGGCGATCAGGCTCATGATCATCGGCGCGTTCCAGCCGTGCCAGATCGCCAGGCTGTATTCAGGCAAGGTGCCGCCTACCACTGGCAGGGCAGCCGCGGCCAGCAACGGGCCGACCACCTGCGCCGGGAAAATCCCCACGACCAGGCAGGCGAATACCAGCAATTCCACCGGAGCGCGCATCCAGCGTGGCGGCTCGTGTGGGGTGTGCGGCAGGTCGGTGGCGGTCGGGCCGAAGAACACGTCGACGGTAAAGCGCAGCGAGTAGGCGACGCTGAAGGTACCGGCGATGGTCGCGACGATGGGCAGCGTCATCTCGATCCAGGCCGTGGCATTGATGAACACGGTTTCGGCGAAGAACATCTCTTTGGAGAGGAAGCCGTTGAGTAGCGGCACACCGGCCATGGACGCGCTGGCGACCATGGCCAGGGTGGCGGTGAACGGGATCAGTTTGATCAGGCCGCTGAGCTTGCGGATGTCCCGGGTGCCGCTTTCGTGGTCGATGATCCCGGCGGCCATGAACAGCGAAGCCTTGAACGTCGCATGGTTGAGAATGTGAAACACCGCGGCCACAGCGGCCAGAGGACTGTTCAAGCCTAGCAGCAGGGTGATCAGGCCCAGGTGGCTGATGGTCGAGTAGGCCAGCAGCCCCTTGAGATCGTTCTGGAACATCGCGCAATACGCACCGAGCAACAGGGTGCAGGCGCCGGCGCCGCTGACGATGTAGAACCATTCTTCACTGCCGGACAGCGACGGCCAAAGCCGTGCGAGGAGAAACACCCCGGCCTTGACCATGGTCGCCGAGTGCAGATAGGCCGAAACCGGTGTCGGCGCCGCCATGGCGTGGGGCAGCCAGAAATGGAAGGGGAATTGCGCGCTTTTGCTCAGGGCGCCGATCAGGATCAGGGGTAGCAGAATAGGGTAGAGGGCGTGTGCGCGAATCAGATCGCCGGCGGCCAGGACCTTATCCAGGTCATAGCTGCCGACCACATGGCCGAGCAGCATGACCCCCGCCAGCAAACACAAACCGCCTGCGCCGGTGACCAACAGCGCCATATAAGCACCGCGTCGCGCATCGGCGCGGTGGTGCCAGTAGCCGATCAACAGGAATGAAAAGAGGCTGGTCAGCTCCCAGAAAAACACGATCTGGATCAGGTTGCCGGAGATCACCAGCCCGAGCATGGCGCCCATGAATGCCAGGAAAAACGCGAAGAACCGCGGCACAGGATCGTCCGGCGACATGTAGTAGCGGGCGTACAACGAAACCAGCGTGCCGATGCCCAGCACCAGCATTGAGAACAGCCAGGCGAAACCGTCCATGCGCAGGACGAAGTTCAGGCCCAGGCTGGGCAGCCAGAAAAACTCTTCGCGGATCACGCCGCCATTGGCGATTTGCGGGTACAGCAGGGCGACCTGGACGGTGCCTATCAAGGCAACCAGACCAGCCAACAAAGATTCGGTATTGCGCGCGTTGTGCGGCAGCAAGGCTGCCAGACAGCTGCCGATAAAAGGCAGAAGCAGTAGAACTATCAGGGACATAGGCTTCTAATCTGCGGAAGTTTGTGAAGCATCATACGTGCCAGCTCTCGGATCACCAAACGTCAAGCTGTCGCAGAATCCTACAAGGTAGACGGAAAAAACCTGATTCACATTGTTTCGAAGAGACGGTTTCAACCGTTTCGGACCCTTCGCGGGCAAGCCCGCTGGATCTGTACTGTGTTGAGGTTATGTGTACACAGCAAATCCAATGTGGGAGCGAGCCTGCTCGCGATGAGGCCCTGTCAGTCAACATCAATCTCGGCGTGGCGGTGGGGGCTGTTTCGGGACTGACAACAACGCAAAATCCATTGTGCGGATCATGTACTACTATTCCTGCCCCATTCATGGCAGCAATCCAATAACAACGGGTGCCCCACACGTTTTTGGACTCGGTAAAGATGTGGCACATGTCGGATCGTTAACGGCTTGCGGCGCCACAATCACAGCAGGTTCTCCAGATACATTTGTCGGCGATGCTGGGGCCAGCGGTGTCAGTAATATTTTCCGCAAGCTTTTGCAGGAAAAGACTTTCGTCGAATTTCAATTGCTCAATGACAGAGAAGAGCCGATTCCCAACGAGTCGTATGAATTGACACTGCCAGATGGCGCGGTGATCACTGGCGTTCTCGATGAAAGTGGATTTGTTCATGTGCCAAATGTCCCCAGGGGAAGCTGCAGCATAAAGTTTCCAAAACTTGAAGATACGGAACATCTTTAATGGTTGATTCTACTAAGGCGTCGGGTACGACGCAGACGTACGATTTCGGACGATATGGGGAAACCTGGGGAACCTTTGATAGTGAAGGCGAGGGTGTATTAAATGTCTGGACCTCTTTCAAGGCTTACATTTCTGGAGAAAACAGCCTCGGGCGGACAACGACCGGTTTTGTCTACTTTTTGGAAAACACCAAGGCTGAAGCGGTGATTGCTCACTTTGATGGGGTCGTGGCACAGAAAAAAGAGCTAAGAAAAAAGACAGCCACCGCGACACGTTACGTTTTACCAGCGAATTATCATCCAACCACCAACAATTGCACGACGGTGACAATTGATGGAGCCACGGTTTCAGGCAAGGCGATCGTGCAGAACCCTGCCGAGTATCGAGAGATGAGAGGGCTTTCCTGGACAGAGAGGCAGGCGGCGCGCACGCAGAAATGGACACAGGATGGCATTTTTATGCCAGCAGCCTTGCAGGCTATGCTCGAAGGGAATACCGAGGCGCGTTATGACAAAAAGAATGTTTACAAGTAACAAGTTTCCTTTTTGGCTAGCCGGGTTGATTTTGATCAATGCGGTCGTTTTGGCATTTGTTGTGATTAATAACGTTACGAAGTCGCACGATATGAAAATGATTAAGACTAAAGAGCCGTTGCTTATTGAGGGGCCGAATGGCGATGAAAACTATTATGTGCTGCCGCTCGGCACCACGCTTTATCATGACAAGAGCTTTCCTGAAGGGCATGACCGTTATGTCGTTTACTTGAATCATAAGGGTGCAATAGCACACGAAGAAGTGCCGATGAAGCCGGAATATGGAGGCTCGTTTATCGATCCGCTTTGGATGTCAAATATCGATGCCGATACGCTGAAGGAAATCTTCAAGCGCTTCCCGCTTTCCAAGGAAGATGTGGCTGCGGCCATAAAGTCTAACGGCTTCACCAGAGATGATCTCGCCGACATTATCCGGTCATTACCAGAGTAAGCGGGGGATCAGACTGATCCTGGAAAGTTGGAAGCTTGAACGTCGGTTGTGATGCTCATTTATTTGAGTCGACGGACTCGCTTTCCAACGCCTCCTCAATTGTCTCGCGATCTTTACCCTTGGTCTTCAACTCACTGACAATCACCGCCGCCACAATCAACCCCGCACCCACCAGCGCAATCGCCGGCAATCGCTCACCCGCGATCCTTCCGACAATCCCGGCCCACACCGGCTCACCGGCATAAATCAACGTCGCCCGGGTCGGCGAAACGCTCTTCTGCGCCCAGTTCATCGCCACTTGAATCGCCGCACTGGCCGCGCCCAGTCCCAGCGCGCTGCATAACAGCAGCCAGGAGAAGTCCGGAATCCTTTCCTGAGTCGGTACCACCATCAAGAACGCCAGCACCGAGGTGACCGCCAATTGCACCACCGTCACCCGTCGAACGTCGACCTGGCCGGCATAGGTGCTGATCAGAATGATCTCCGCCGCAATCGCCACGGCGCTGATCAACGTGGCGATTTCACCCGGGCTGAAATTGAACGAAGCGCCGGCCGGTCCCGACAGCAACATCAACCCGGTAAACGCCAACATGATCCCGATGCTCGGCATCAGCCCTGGACGCCGCCCCAGCACCAGCCATTGCAGTAACGGCACGAAGGGCACGTACAACGCGGTAATAAACGCCGACTGACTGCTGGGAATGCTCTGCAACCCGACGGTCTGCAAACCATAACCGAGCATGATCGCCACGCCGATAAAGGCTCCGGCCTTGAGTTCGAACAGGGTCAGCTCCCGCAGGTGTCGCCAGGAAAACAGCGCAACAATAATCGCCGCCGCGGCAAAACGCAGGCCGACAAAGAACATCGGCCCGCTGACGGTCATCGCGTGCTGCACCAGCAAGAAGGTGCCGCCCCAGACCATGGTGATCAGCACCAGCACGCACTCGGCCTTGCTGAACCGCGAGAAACGGGAAGAAGTGTGAGGGGTATTCACCGACGTCATGACCTTGCGCGCTACCTGAGGGGGACGCACAATGCGCCGAATGTTGCGCAGTATACTGCCCAACCCCACCAAGTGAGCAATATAGTGCACAAAGATTCCACGCCGCGGGCTTCGGTCCTCCAGCACGTCAGCCAGAACGTTCGACGCTTGCGCCACGCCGCCGACATGAGCCAGGCGACGCTGGCGGAAAAATCCGGGGTCAGCCGCCGGATGCTGGTGGCCATCGAGGCCGGCGAGAAGAACGTCAGCCTGACCACCCTCGACCGCGTGGCCGAAGCGCTGAACGTCGCATTCAGCGACCTGATTCAGGCCCCGGATGCACGCGATCCGAGCCGCATCAACGAAGTGGCCTGGGCCGGGACGATTCCTGGCAGCAAAGCCGTTTTACTCTCCAAAGCCACCGCCACCCGTGAGGTGGAGCAATGGGAGTGGTGCCTGCAACCGGGGGAAATTTACCTGTCGCAACCGGATGCGGAGGGTTGGAGTGAGCAGATCTATGTATTCGAAGGCTGCTTGACCCTGATGCTGGGCGATACACCCCATGAGATCGCTGCCGGCGAGTTCTATATGTTCGCCAGCAACCAGCCCCACGCCTATCGCAACGATGGGCCGGTGGCGGCGCGGTTTGTGCGCAATGTGGTGATCTAACTGTTTGCCGATCAACACCGGATAGACACTTTGCTGTTTTAAAGCTGCAAGTCTTTCTCGGATTATTATTTAACCTATTGAAAAAAAAGTGATTTAGTTTCAGGCACGACTCCTGCAAAAGCTCTGGTGCATTCACCAGAATCCCGGAGTCGGCCCATGACAGCCTCTGCCCAACCCCCTCGCACCGCCCATGTGATCCGCTCGGACGCCGAGGCGATTGCCGTCGCTCACAAGCTCGCTGCACGCTTTGCCATCGAAGCCAGTGTGCGGGATCGCGAGCGACGCTTGCCAGTCGCCGAGCTCGACGAGTTCTCCGCCAGCGGCCTCTGGGGCATCACCGTTCCCAAGGAATACGGCGGCGCTGGCGTGTCCTACGTGACCGTCGCCGAAGTGATCAAGATCATTTCCGCTGCCGACTCATCCCTCGGCCAGCTCCCACAAAACCACCTCGGCGTGCTCGACATCCTGCTGCAAACCGCCACCCAAGAGCAGAAGCGTTACTACTTCGGCAAAGTCCTGCAGGGCTACCGTTTCGGCAACGCCTTCTCCGAATCCAAAAGCAAAAATGCCGGTGCCTTCGAAACCCGAATCCGTTTCGCTAAAGACACCGCGCAAATCGACGGCGAAAAGTTCTACTGCACTGGCGCCTTGTTCGCGCACATCGTGCCAGCAGTGGCGGTCAATGAAGAGAACAAAGCCTTCATCGCCTTCATCGAGCGTGACACTCCCGGCTTGACCGTTATCGACAGCTGGGACGGTTTCGGCCAGCGCACCACGGCCAGCGGCGGCGTGACACTCAACGCTGTGAAAGTGCCTTTGAACGCGGTGATCCCGGCCCACAAGGCCTTCGATGAACCCACCGCCGACGGCCCTATTTCGCAAATCATCCAGGCCGCTGTGGACACCGGGATCGCCGTGGGTGCGCTGGAGGAAACCAAGCGTTACGCCCGCGAATCCCGCCCGTGGATCGACAGCGGGAACGATCACGGCTGGCAGGACCCGTTCAGCATCGCCGCCATTGGCGACCTCGAATGGCGGGTCCACGGCACCGAAGCGATCCTGAAGAAGGCCGGTCTGGCCATCGACGCGGCGCTGCTCAACCCCAACGTAGACACCGTCGCCCACGCCTCCGTGGTGGTGGCCCAGGCCAAGGTCCTGTCCGCCGAAATTGCCTTGCTCGCCAGCAGCAAACTCTTCGAACTGGCCGGCACCCGCTCGGTGCTCGGCAAGTACAACCTCGACCGCCACTGGCGCAACGCCCGGACGCACACCCTGCACGACCCGGCACGCTGGAAATACCACCTGATCGGCAACTACCTGCTCAACGGCGTGAAGCCTGCGCGCCACGCCTGGAACTGAGGAGCCCACCATGAACGCTTTGACTCAACCGATTATTGCCGGGCAGCCCCTGGCCAAAAGTCAGCACGACCTGCACAACGCTCGTAGCTTGCTCGATGCGACGTTGCGTTTCGTCCGGCAGCAGGCCCAAGCCACGGATGATCCTCACGTCATCAGCCGCTTCGGCGATTTGCACATCCGCATTGAAGTCGCCGCCGCGTTGCTCGAACGCGCCGAAGACTTTCTGAACAGCGTTGATGACGACACGGAAATCAGCGTCGCCATCGCCGAGTCGCACCTGGCCAGCGCCGACGCGCTAAATGCCGTCAGCAACGCCGAATTTGAACTCACCGGCCAACGCACCGTGTTGCCCGGATCGCTGCATGACCCGTTGCACCGGAAACTCCACCTCATCGGCAACTTCCGCCTCAACGGCATCCATCCCCCAAGCTTTCGGAGTGCGGTTTGATGGCCCGTGAAATTCGTCTCAACGCCTTTGACATGAACTGCGTCGGCCACCAGTCGCCGGGCCTGTGGGCGCATCCGCGGGATCGCTCCTGGCAGTACAAGGACCTGGAGTACTGGACCGACCTGGCGAAAATCCTCGAACGCGGCAAGTTTGACGGCTTGTTCATTGCCGATGTGCTGGGCATCTACGACGTTTACAACGGCAATGGTGATGCGGCGATCCGTCAGGCGGCGCAGGTGCCGGTCAACGATCCGCTGCAACTGATTCCGCCGATGGCGCTGGTCACCGAGCATTTGGGGTTCGGCCTGACCGCCTCGCTGTCGTTCGAACACCCGTATCCGTTCGCCCGACGCCTGTCGACGCTCGACCATCTGACCAAGGGCCGCGCCGGCTGGAACATCGTCACCTCTTATCTGGAAAGCGGTGCGAAGAACCTCGGTCAGAAAAACCAGACCGAACACGACGCCCGTTACGACTTCGCCGAAGAGTATTTGGAGGTTTGCTACAAACTGTGGGAGGGCAGTTGGGAAGAGGGCGCGATTCTGCGGGATCGCGAGCGGCGGATCTTCAGCGACCCGAGCAAAATCCACGAAATCCGGCACGTCGGTAAGCACTTCCAGGTGCCCGGCATTCATCTTTGCGAACCCTCGCCGCAACGCACGCCGGTTCTCTATCAGGCTGGCGCATCCAGTCGCGGCAAGCAGTTTGCCGCCGAGCATGCCGAGTGTGTGTTCGTCGCTGCGCCGTCGAAAGTGCTGCTGAAGAAAACCGTTGCCGACATCCGTCGTCGTGCTGCCGAAGCCGGACGCGATCCGTCGAAGATTCTGATCTTCAACCTGCAAACCGTGATCCTCGGCGAGACCGACGCCAAGGCCAAAGCCAAGTTCGAGGAATACAAAACCTGGGTCAGTTATGAAGGCGCGATGGCGTTGATCTCTGGCTGGACCGGGATCGATTTCAGCCAGTTCAAACCCGATGAACCGCTCAAACATGTGCACACCAACGCCATTCAATCGGCGGTGGAAGCGTTCTCCACGGCGGACCCGAACAAGGTCTGGACGCCCAACGAACTGGCTGACTGGGTCGGCATTGGCGGGTTTGGTCCGTTGTTTGTCGGCAGTCCCGAGACCGTTGCCGACTTGTTGCAGGAGTGGGTCGAGGAGACCGATGTGGACGGCTTTAACCTGGCCTATGCATTGACTCACGAAACCTTCATCGACGCCGTGGAGTTGCTGGTGCCGGAGCTGCAGAAACGTGGGGTCTACAAAACCGAATACGCGCCGGGGACCTTGCGCGAGAAGTTGTTTGGGGAAGGGCCGCGATTGCCGGACATTCATCCGGGTGCGGGTTATCGAGACCTGGCGGCGTTGCGGCCGCAGAGAAAAAAGTCGCGTTCCCACGCTGATCGTTCCCACGCTGATCGTTCCCACGCAGAGCGTGGGAACGATCAGGGTCAGAGGCAAGCCACGCGCGCTCCCGACGCTCACTGCAAGTCAGCGGTATTTCTCTGTCCTACTTTGGTACTGCTTGATGAGCCTTTCATGGGTTTGGCGCCTATTATCGTCCAGGAGATTTTCGAGATGAAACATTGATCAGTGAGAACGCCATGACTGAAACCCAACGCGGACAGGCCACCGACGCCCTCCGCCACGCGGACATCCTGATCGTCGGCGGCGGCCTCAGCGGTGCAATGCTGGCGGCGCAGTTGCTGCGCCTGCCGGGCAAACGCCAGGTGCTGGCGATCGAACCCCGCGCCGAACTGGGGCGGGGCGAGGCGTACAGCGCGGTCGAGTTGGGCCACACGCTCAACGGCAATGCGGCACGGATGAGCGTCGACCCGGACAACGCCGACGACCTGACCCAATGGCTGACCGAATACATCGCGGCCGGCGGCTGGCCGGAGTCTGACGAGCAACATGTGCCGGTCAGCGAGTTGTTCCCGCCCCGGGGGATTTTCGGCCTGTACGTGCAGCAGCGTCTGGCCGAAGCGCAAGCGGTGGGGGCGTTGAACGGGTCAACGGTCGAGCATGTGCGGGCCGAGGTGGTTGACCTGCAAACGGCGGATGATTCTGTGTTGCTGACGTTGAGTGACGGGCAACACTTGCAGGGCGCTTATGCGGTGTTGGCCACGGGGATGTTCCCCGCTGCGCGCACGCCTCAGACCGAGTCCAGCGGCTTGAATGCCGCTGCGCTTGATCCATGGGATGTCGCTGGCATGCAGCAGCTTGATCCGCAGTCGACGGTGCTGATCATCGGTTCAGGCCTGACCATGGTCGATGCCGTGGTGTCGCTGGAACAGGCCGGGCATCGCGGGCCGATCGAAGTGTTTTCACGGCATGGCTTGCTGCCTCATGTGCGTCGGCAACCTCCGGTCTGGTTGGATTTTCTTGCCGAGGATCAGAGCATTCGCACACCGCGACAGCTGGTGCGCGAACTGCGTCGGCATTGCCGGGACGCCATCGCCCAAGGCATCGACTGGCAGGCGCCGCTCGACACCGTGCGGGCGCATATCGGCCGCTTGTGGCATCAGGCGACGGATGTGCAGCGTCGACAGTTCGTCCGGCATGTGCGGCCGTGGTGGGAAAGCCATCACCACCGCTCGCCGCCGTTGAGTGCCGAACTGGTGGAGCGGTTGCACAAGGAAGGGCGGTTGCGGATTCAGGCGGCGTCGTTCAAAGGGCTGGAGCCTTCAGCGGACGGCGCAGTGAGCATCCGTATTCGGCGTCGTGGTGAATCAGAAACCACCGTTGTCAGCGGCGCGGCATTGATCAATTCCAGCGGCATCGAATACGACTGGCGGCGAGTGGCCCGACCGCTGCCACAGCAACTGCTGGCGCGCGGACTTGTCCGGCCGGGGCCTTTGGCGCTGGGGATTGCAGCGGCCGTTGATGGCGCAGTGCTGGATGCCGATGCACACGCCGCCAGCCGTCTGTTCGCCATGGGCCCACCGTTGCGCGGCATGTGGTGGGAAAGCACCGCAGTGACCGACGTCGCGAGCCAGGCCAAGGCGCTCGCCGCTCGCCTGACAACACCGCCGCTTTTGTAGCAGCTGCCGAGCCTGTATTTCAAAGACAACAAACCCCGGGTAGATCGGATCTACCCGGGGTTTGTTGTTTCAAGCGGTGCAAAGCCGTTGATCAATAACGCTGATACTTCGAACCGAACTCAGGGCGGTTTTCAGCGACGTAGAGTGTGCTCGCCTGGCTGTCTTTGTGATCAACACCGACGGTGTTCACGTTCAGTGTGGCCGGTTGGCTGACTTTGACCGCTGCAACGACTGGCGAGGTGGCGTGTGGGGCGGCGATGGCGGAAGTAGCGCCAAGAACCGAAAGGGCGAATCCAAGACCGATGATGCTTTTCATGAGGTGCTCCAGAGCGTGGGGAGAAGATGTCGCCACTGTAGTGCTGGATCATCGCGATGAAAAAACACCCTGACGCATAGTTGTTATCGAGAGCGTTGATCCATTGTCAGCGAGGTGTGTTGTCACTGAGCCAGCGCTGCTTGAGTTGTTCCAGACGCCCATCTTTGTTCATCTCGTCAAGCGCCTGCTGCCAGCGCGCGACCTGGCGCGCGTCGGTTTGCGGGGAAAACGCGATGTAGGTGCCTTGCTTCATCAGCGGCATCTGATAGTGCAACTGGCTGGGGGCCAAGCCTTCTTCCCGAGCCAGGGTTGCGATGGAGAGGGTGTCGGCCACCACAAATTCGATGCGCCCCAGACGTGCCAGACGCATCATTTGTTCGGGTGTTTCCACACCGTACAGATTGTTCAGACCCTGTTTGCGCAAGTAGTCGTAAGCCAGCCATTTTCGCGGGACGGCGATACGGCCCTGGGTGCTGACGTCCTGCAAACTGCGCACCGGTTGCTGGGTGTTAGCGGAATACAGCGCCGTTTCCACGTCCATCAGCGGTCCGACCCACTGGTACAAGCCTTCGCGTTCGACGGTGCGCAACACGGTAAACACCCCGGTGGCAGGCTCGGTCGTGGCGACGCGCAGGGCGCGCAGCAAAGGGACTTGTTGCAAGTGCACCTGGTCGCCGGTGCGTTCGGCCAGTGCCTGCACCACGTCCACGCCAAACCCCACCAGTTGATTACCTTGCTGAAAGTGCAAGGGCGGATGGTTGTCGGTGAGCAGGTTCAGATCAGCCGCGACCGCCGTAAAGGTCAGGAAAGACAACAGGCAACCGGCAATGCGCTTCATGAATCGTCCTTGATGAAATGAAGCGCAAATCTTAGACGGGCGAGGTGCAACTGTCCCGAGGAATTGTCGGGGCTTTTGCGTCAGATCTCAGGACTTATGGACGTCATACATGGGTGGGTATACAGAAGGGCTTACAACTGACGAAACACAGTCAAATGTGGGAGCGAGCTTGCTCGCGATGGCGGTGTGTCATTCAACATTGATGTTGATTGACAGGGCCTCATCGCGAGCAAGCTCGCTCCCACATTTGATCTCGGCCGCTGTGTAGATCCAGATCAATACCGCTGATATTTCGAGCCGAACTCGGCGCGGTTTTCCGCGACAACCACACCACCGCGCAGGGCGTTGCTCGGGCTGACTGATGCCACACGTTCGCGCAGTTCTTGCAGACGGTCGGCACCGCCTTCGGCCACGCGATTCTCGATCAGACGATCGGAGCCGCCTTCCACCAGCAGTTGTTGAACCTGGGCAGGGGACGCCGCATTGCCGGTGTGGGCCGACGCCAGGCTCGACAGGCTGAGACCACCAACCAGTGCCAGACCGAGTGCCAGGGGCGAGACTTTCGAGAAGTTGAACATGGGTGATTCTCCGTGCGTTTAGTTTGAGTGGGTCGGTAGCTGCTGCTATCCGGTGATCACAGTTAAACGCTCGGGTGTATCGGTGATGTGTGCTCGAACACGCCGAAATCGGTGCCTGCGTATCTGTCGCGGGTTCTTATACAGACGGATACAAAACCCTATGAAAAACGCTCCTCAGGTTCCGCTGGCGGAGAGCTTCATGATTCTGCGCCGAGCAATTCCACCGGGTAGGAGAACACGTAACCTTCGCTGCGCACGGTTTTGATATAAGTCGATTCTCGTGAGTCATCCATCAATCGCTGGCGCAGACGGCTCACCAGCAAATCAATCGAGCGGTCGAACAGGTCGGCGTCGCGACCCTGGGTCAGGTTGAGCAACTGGTCACGGCTGAGCACCCGTTGCGGGTGATCGAGGAACACCCGCAGCAGACGGTATTCGGCGCCACTGAGGGCCACCATCGTGCCGTCTTCGTCGAGCAAGTGCCGGGCGGTGGTGTCCAGGCGCCAGCGGCCGAAACCCAGCAATCGGCCGGTTTCGGTAATCAACAGGTTGGGCGGCAGCATCCGGGTGCGGCGTAACACGGCGTTGATCCGCGCCAGCAGTTCGCGGGCGGCGAAGGGTTTGGTCAGGTAGTCGTCGGCGCCCATTTCCAGGCCGAGGATGCGATCGGTTTCGTCGTTGCGTGCGGTGAGCATCAGGATCGGCGTGGCTTTGTGTTTGCCCGAGCGCAATTCGCGGCACAGCAGCAGGCCGTCATCGCCGGGCATCATGATGTCCAGCACGATCAGGTCCACCTGATTTGTTTCCAGAAAACTGCGCATCTGCCGGCCATCGGCGACGACGGTGGTGCGCAGGCCATTCTTTTTCAGGTAATTGCCGACCAACTCGCGAATCTCCCGGTCGTCGTCGACGATCAGGATGTGGTTCACATGTTCCATCGCTCAAGCCTCTTGTTGTTCGCTTTGTATCGCACTGTATCTGGTGCCCCCGCAGACACCTTACGCCTTATTAATTCCGGTTTTACGACACATGGCAGATACCTCGCGAAGATCAAATGGGTTCCATCGAGACAAGACGACTTGCCTCACAACCACCGCCCATTGCAACCCTGAGGAAATCACCATGAACTGGAACACACTGATTGCCGCCAGCTTCTTCGCGGTCCTGAACGTTGCAGCGTTTTCGGCCCATGCCGATGTTCAAGCGCCGTCGCAGACAACTTCTCACGGCACTCACCTGGATATCAACAAAGTGGTTTCCATCGTCGATAACGGCGGCGGCAATTGCGGCATTGTCGATGCCCGCCTGACCTATCTCGATTCCAGCGGCACGCAGAAAGTCCTCGATTACAGCAAGTTCGCAGAGTGCGGCAATCAGGGCGGCTAATCGTTCCACTACGCTTACCGCTGTCGTCCAAAACACCCGGTCAATGACTTCCAGGGAAATCACCATGAAGATGAATGTGTTGAGCAAAAAAAACGACTCACGTCGTCGTTTCTTTGGCCCATCGGTCCTCGCTTTCGCGCTGATGCAGTTAGGTGCCCTGGGTGCTGCCAATGCGCAAACCGCGACGCCAGAGCCCGTGGTGGCCAGCGCCGGCACCCTCAAGGCGGACTCGTTCGGCCCGCTGAAGCATATCAACGCCGGGTTGCTGAATGTGGCTTATGCCGAAGTCGGCCCCGCCGATGGTCCGGTGGTGATTCTTCTGCACGGTTGGCCCTACGACATTCACAGCTATAGCGAAGTGGCGCCCTTGTTGGCGGCCAAGGGTTACCGGGTGCTGATCCCGTATGCACGGGGCTACGGCGACACGCATTTCCTGTCCGACAAGACTGTTCGCAACGGCCAGCCGGCCGCGTTGGCCAGTGACGTCATCGACTTTATGGATGCGCTCAAGATCAAGAAGGCGGTGCTCGGTGGCTACGACTGGGGCGCGCGCTCGGCGGGCATCGTCTCGGCACTCTGGCCGGAGCGGGTGGAAGCGCTGGTCTCGGTGAGCGGCTACCTCATCGGCAATCAGGCCGCCGGCAAAAATCCGTTGCCGCCCAAGGCCGAGCTGCAATGGTGGTACCAGTTCTACTTCGCTACCGAACGCGGCCAGGCCGGTTACGAAAAAAATCGCCACGACTTCGCCAAGTTGATCTGGGAGCTGGCTTCCCCGAAATGGACTTTCGACGACGCGACTTTCGACCGCAGCGCGGTGGCCCTGGACAACCCCGATCATGTGGCTATTACGATCTTCAACTATCGCTGGCGGCTGGGCATGGTTCAGGGCGAACCTCAATATGAAGCGCTGGAGCAGCGGCTGGCCAAGGCCCCGGTCATTACGGTGCCGACCATCACCATGGAAGGTGACGCCAACGGGGCGCCACATCCGGCGGCCGAGGATTATGCCAAGCGCTTCACCGGCAAATATGAATACCGACTCATCAACGGCGGCATCGGCCACAACTTGCCGCAGGAAGATCCGCAGGCCTTTGCCAAGGCGATCATTGATGCGGATCACCTATAAACCACTGTGGGAGCGAGCCTGCTCGCGAATGGCGGTGTACCAGTCAACATCATGGTTGAATGACACACAGCTATCGCGAGCAGGCTCGCTCCCACAGGGTTGTTTGATGGTGCCTGTTACGCAACCACTTGATAACACGGCACATACGCCGCGCCGCCGGGCAGTTTCATCCGGTGCTGGGCGACGAAGGCCTTGAGCAGTTGATCCAGCGGTTGCATCACCGCTGCATCGCCACGGATCTGGTACGGCCCGTGTTCTTCGATCAGGCGGATGCCCTTGTCCTTGACGTTGCCGGCGACGATGCCGGAGAACGCACGGCGCAGGTTGGCAGCCAGTTCGTGGGCCGGCAGGTTACGGCTCAGTTTCAGGTTGGCCATGTTTTCGTGGGTTGGATCGAACGGGCGCTGGAAGCCTTCGTCGATCTTCAGCAGCCAGTTGAAATGGAACGCGTCATTGCGCTCGCGGCGGAACTGTTTGACCGCCTTGAGGCCTTGAGTCATTTGACGGGCGACTTCAGCCGGGTCGTCGATGATGATCTCGTAGTGCTGCTTGGCGGCTTCACCCAAGGTGGCGCCGACAAACGCGTCCAGTTGCTCCAGATACGGCGCGGCATGTTTCGGCCCGGTGAGAACCACGGGGAAGGGCAGGCCTGCGTTGTCCGGGTGCATCAGGATGCCGAGCAGGTACAGGAACTCTTCGGCCGTGCCGGCGCCGCCCGGGAAAATGATGATGCCGTGGCCGACGCGGACGAAGGCTTCCAGACGTTTTTCGATGTCCGGCAGGATCACCAGTTCGTTGACGATCGGGTTGGGTGCTTCGGCGGCGATGATGCCCGGCTCGGTCAAACCGAGGTAACGACCACCGTGGATACGCTGTTTGGCGTGGGCGATGGTCGCGCCTTTCATCGGGCCTTTCATCACGCCAGGACCGCAACCGGTGCAGATGTCGAGGCTGCGCAGGCCCAGTTCATGGCCGACTTTCTTGGTGTATTTGTATTCTTCGGTGTTGATCGAGTGGCCGCCCCAGCACACCACGATCTTCGGCTCCACGCCGGGGCGCAGGGTGCGGGCGTTGCGCAGCAGGTGGAACACGTAGTCGCTGATGCCCTGGGAGGTGCTCAGGTCGATGCGTTGGGCGTCGAGTTCGTTTTCGGTGTAGACGATGTCGCGCAGGGCGCTGAAGAGCATTTCCCGGGTGCTGGCGATCATTTCGCCATCAACGAAGGCATCGGCCGGGGCGTTCAGCAGTTCCAGGCGTACGCCGCGGTCCTGCTGGTGAATGCGGATTTCGAAGTCCTTGTAGGCTTCGAGGATGGTTTTGGCGTTATCGACATGGGCGCCGGTATTGAGGATGGCCAGGGCGCACTGGCGGAATAAGGTGTAGGTGCTGCCGGATCCGGCTTCGCTCAGTTGCTGTACTTCACGTTGAGAAAGGGTTTCCAGGCTGCCTTTTGGGCTGACCGAGGCGTTGATTACTTGTCGTTGGGTCATTCAATGATCCTTAAAACGATGCCACTCATACAGGCAAATGGCATCCGAATAGTATGTATCCATGAAAGAAGATGGCACGAACTGCGCTGTATCGCCATTTCCCGTTTGACGATGAAAAGATGAAAAGGAGCCCCAGCATAGCTAAATCCCCTGCAGAGGCGATAATGCCCCGCAGCCTTTTTACCCATGCCCTCAAGGAACCCCGTCGCGATGTTCGAAATCCAGCCGCAGAACCCCGAACGCTATCGAAGCCAGACGCGACGCAGCACGATAATCATAGCCTTGATTTTCCTGGCCCTGGCGATGGTGTTGTCCACCACGGCGGTGGCGCTGTTCGGCGAACCCGGTGGCGACAATCTGCGATTTAACGTCGGCGGCGTGTTCGTGGCGGTGCTGCTGATGGCCGCGCTGATGCGCGGCACGTTCTGGACCCAGCCGTGGATGGCCCCGGCGGTTTACGGCTGGCAGCTCAAGCGCAGCCTGATGAGCATCACCAACGTCATGCATCAGGTGACGGCGGCGGTGGAGAAAGAGGATCCGACGGCCATGAAGCTGCTGCGTTTCTACCATCTGGGGTTGAGCCAGATGCACGAGCTGGACGGCAACTCCAGTGATCACAGCCAATTGACCCGCGAGATGGATCAGCACAAGGCGCGGATGGAAGCGCTGGGTATCGAGACTGATCAGACGCAATTGAATCCCGCCTGGATCGAGGCCGTGAAACAGACGCCTCGGTAAGCCATTTCAGCCGCAATGCAAACCTTTGTAGCTGCTGGCGAAGCCTGCTGCTACGGATCGCGGCTTTAGGGCGAGCCGGTGGTGAGAATAGTTCTCGCGCAATTCACCTATCGGGTGTTTGATGAGGCATAGTCGCCTGACACCAGGCGGCTCATACCCGTCAGGGTTCATAAAAAGGGCGAACGGGAAGATTCGCCCTGTGGTCAGTATTCAGGGAACATCATGGGTCATCCGTCCGTTAACAATCGAATTGAACAATCCCTCCATGGCGTGCCCTGGGTCGCCAAGCAAGCCGGGGCCACACTCAAGGTTCGCTCTGCGGTGATTCTGCTGGTCGCGGTGTGCCTGTCCATGACGGCTATCGTGATTTGGGAATCCTGGAATTCGCGCCAGTACCATCTGCACGACAAAGAAGTGGCAATGTCCAACCTTGCCCAGACCCTGGCCTCGCAAGCGCAAGCGTCGATCAAGCAAGCCGATACGCTGCTGTTGACCCTGGTGGATCGCCTGGAAAACGACGGCTTCGACAAGTCCCGGGTACCCCGGCTGGAGCGTTTGCTCAAGGCCCAGCGCAGTGAGTTGAGCCAGCTCCATGGCTTGTTTATCTATGACGAAGCAGGGCGCTGGGTGGCCAATTCCAACGGCGCCGTGGTGCCTGATGCCAACAACGCCGATCGTGAGTATTTCATCTTCCATCGCAATCATCCCGACCGCGGCCCCCATATCGGTCCCTCGATCAAGAGCCGTTCGAGCGGTGAATGGATCATGACGGTGTCCCGCCGCGTCAATCATCCAGATGGCCGTTTTGCCGGCGTGGCGTTGGCAACGATTTATCTCAGCCATTTCCTCGGCCTCTACGACAGCATCGACATGGGTCATAACGGCGTGATCAACCTGATCGCCGACGACGCTACCATCGTCGTTCGCCGGCCGTTCAAAGAAACTGAAATCGGCATCAGCGTCGCCAAGGGACCGCTGTTTACGCAACTGTTGCCCAAGGGCAATTCAGGCACGGCGATGGTCCCGTCCTATGTCGATGGCGTCGAGCGGGTGGTCGGATTTCGCCGGGTCGACGGGTATCCGCTGATCATCTACGCGGCGCTGAACAAAGATGAAGTCCTGACTGCCTGGCGTAAGGAGGTACTGCTGAGTGCCGGGATCGTCTCGTTATTCCTGGGGTTCCTGGGCGTCCTCGGTTATCGCCTCATCCGCCTCATGAAGCAGCAGAACCACGTGCAGGGTGTATTGCTGGATGCGCAGGAAAAACTCATCGAGGTCAACCGCAGTCTTGAGTTGCTGGCGTTGGAGGACGCACTGACCGGGCTGTCCAACCGGCGTCAGTTCGATCTGTTCATCCTCGCCGAAATGGGCCGCGCCAGGCGCAACCAGACCCACCTCGCGCTGCTGATGATCGATGTCGATCACTTCAAGAGCTTCAATGATCTATACGGCCATGTGGCCGGTGATGAGTGTTTACGCAACATCAGCACGATCATCAGGGACAACATCAAGCGCCCCGGCGACCTGGCTGCGCGCTATGGCGGCGAAGAGTTTGCGGTGGTACTGCCCGGGACCGACTACGTGGGCGCGTTTCTGGTGGCGGAAAAAATCCGTCGCGCGGTTCAGATGGCCGGCATCGAGCACAGTGAAGGGGCTGAAGGCACGGTGACGGTCAGCCTGGGGGTCGCCGCTTACGATCCGGCGTCCCAGGCGCAGCCCGATGATTTGGTGGGGGCCGCCGACAAGGCGCTGTACGTGGCCAAGGCCAGCGGCCGGAACATGAGCGTCATTGCCAACTGAATTCAAACAAACCGGTCACTGCCCTGGACCAGTTTGGTGGACAGGTACGATTGCTTGAGTTTTTCCAGCCACCAGCCCAGGGCGCGGCCGTCGTGATCGCCACGCCAGCCGGCATACAAAATATTCGGCTCACGCGGATCGGCCATTTGTTTTTCAACCAGCGTGCCGTTTTTCAGTAACGAGCCGACCCGATGCCTGGGCAACCAACCCACGCCCAACCCGTCGCACTGGGCGAGGATCTTGGCGCGCATGGTTGGCACGGCGAGCACCGGTTGGCCGCCGGAGACGCCGTAGGTGCTGCCCTCGGTCACTCTGGAAGAGTCGGCCACGACAATCGCCCGATGCTGCGCAACCATGGCGCGTGAAATCGGCTCTTGGGCTTTGGCCAGCGGATGGTTGGGCGACACCGCGAATACCCATTCCATTTCCCCCAATTGCATCCAGCGCAAGGAAGGGATCGCCGGTGGTTCGTTGGTGGCGCCGATGATCAAGTCCGCGCGGCCTTCACGCAGGGCTTCCCAAACACCTTTGAGGACTTCCTGAGTGATGCGCAACGGCACGCCCGATTCCAGCGCATCGAACTCGTGAATCACCGGGATCAAGGCTTCGAATTCGAGCAACTCATCGGTGACGATCCATAGCCGGCTCTCCCAGCCATTGGCCACTTGTTGCACCCGCTGGGTCAGCCGCGAGACGTCTTGCATCAGTCGTGCTGCCTCGTTCACCAGCAATTCACCTGCCGGGGTCAGCTGCAAGCGGTAGCGACGGCGGTCGAACAGCAAGGCGTCAAAGCGTTCCTCCAGTTGCCGCGCCGCGTAGGATACCGTCGAGGGCGCCTTGCCCAAGTGGGCCGCGGCCCGTGACAGGCTGCCAGTTTCGCGGATGGCCTCCAGCAAGGTGAGATCTTCAATCGACAACATGGGCAGAATCCTCGAATCGGCTTCAGGTTGCCCGACGTAACTTCCACAACCTGATCAACCGAAGGTAGACCAGCACGTTGATCGCCAGCACCACGCTGCCCAGTCCCAGCTGAATCGCCGGTGTCAGGCCCGCCGGGTAAATGACCGGCCACACGTAATGTTCGATGAAACCGCCGCCATAGCCGGTTTGCCCGGCCGCGTCGCGCATGAGGTTTTCCCACTCGGTCAGTGGGCAGATCAGGTGGAAGACTTCCACCGACACGCCCCACGCAGCCGCGGGCAGGTGCCACCAGATCAGGGGGCGCCATTTGAGCACCAGCAGCCCGCCGAACAACACGAACAGAATGAACAACAGATGAAACAGGACCAGCCCGTCGGCGGCGATTCGGTAAAGCATGTCGACTCCCTGACGCGTTATGCGAATGGCTCCATGGTACTCGGGCTGGTTGCTGGCGCTCTATCGATTGTTGCTGTTCAACGCCGCCAGCACTTCCTTCAGACGCACCAACAGGGTTTCGCTGCTGCGTTGCATCGGCGCGCGCAGTTCGTCGTCGATCAAGCCTTCAAGGGCCAGGGCGGTTTTCACCGGGGCAGGATTGGGCTCGATGAAAAGGCTGTGAATCAGCGGCAGCAGTTGGAAGAACGTCGCTCGACCCGCCGCTAACCGGTTGTCGCGGATCTGTTGATACAACGCCACGAACAGCTCCGGATGAACATGCGCCGAAGCGGCAATGGCGCCTTTGGCGCCCAGGCACAAGGCGCTGAAGATCTGGTTATCTTCGCCGCACAGCACGTCGACCTTGCCACTGCTGAGCAGCGCCAGGGTGTTGGCCTGATTGCCGCCGCAATCCTTGACCGCGACGATTCGCTCATGGGCGACGATGTTGAGCAGGGTTGCCTGCTCGAACGCCACGCCGGTGCGGTAAGGGATGTCGTAAAGAATGAGCGGAACGCTGGAGGCATCGGCGACAGTTTTGAAAAACGCTTCGAGGCCCGCCTGGGACGGACGGATGTAGTACGGCGGCGGTACCAGTAAACCGGCCAGCGGACGTTTCAGGATCTCGCTTTGTAAATGCAGCAGCTCGGTCATGTTGTTGCCGGCCAGGCCCATGACCACCCGTTCCGCCGGCACCTGCTCCAGCACCGCATCGAGCACCGCCAGTTGCTCGTGTTTGCTCAGTGCCGCCGCTTCCGCCGTGGTGCCGCAGACCACAACACCATCGACGCCTTTTTCCAGCAGATGACTGACCAGCCGGCGCAAGCCGGCGAAATCGATCGCACCGTTGCGAAACGGTGTAACGAGAGGGACCCAGATACCTTGAAACGATGACATGCACGTACTCCTGAAGGTTGACCGATTTCGTCACCGTCAGAAGCGTAGAAGGCAGTAAGCAAGGGGAGGGTGCCCGTCGCGCTCAATGTCCTGTCAGCTCATCTGACGGGACAGCGCGCCCCGGTCACATGAGCGACTGTTTCTTCGATTTGAGGGCGTGCGCAACGCAACCTTGCGCCTTGGCATTCAAGCCAATGACGACAGTGTTGAGGTTGACGGTTGCGGACATACTTGCTTACACCCTGAATGAGGCGCTCAGTTTTAAAAGCCGGCGCGATTTTTGTCAATCGCGAAAATCAGCGAGCTCCGCACGCATTCTGCCGTTGTGCCTGGCCGCGGACCAAGTGCGCAAGATTGTTCAAGCCTTCGGCCATGACTGCTGGCACAGTCTGAGGTCTCTCCCTGGTTGTAGAGCGTTATGTCCAATTCACTCATGCCGCGTAGCGCCTTTCTTCGCGGCGCTGCGGCGATCATGCCGTTGTCCCTGGCCACCGCGCCGTGGGGGCTGCTGGCCGGCTCCATGGCCATCGAGGCCAATCTCACGCCCCTGCAAGGCCAGGGTTTATCGAGCATCGTATTTGCCGGGGCCGCGCAATTGGTGGCGATCGGCATGCTCAAGGGCGGTGCCGGAATCTTTTCGATTCTGCTGACCACGCTGCTGCTGACGTCCCAGCATTTGCTCTACGGCATGAGCATGCGTTCAGTGATTTCGCCGCTGCCGGGTCGCTGGCGTGTGGGGCTCGGTTTTTTGCTCACCGATGAGCTGTTTGCCTTGACCAGTGCGCATGACAAACAACAGTTCAACCGCTGGTACGCGTTGGGTGTCGGCCTGACGTTTTACATCGCCTGGAACCTCTTCACCCTGGCCGGCATCGTGCTGGGCAGCAGCATTCCGGGGCTGGAGCATCTGGGGTTGGACTTCTCCATCGCGGCGACCTTTATCGCCCTGATCACCCCGGTGGTGCGGAACGTGCCGACCGTGGTGTGCGTGGCGGTGTCGCTGTTCTGCTCGGTGCTGTTCAGCTACTGGCAATGGGGCTCGGCGCTGGTGCTGTCGGGGCTGGCGGGCATGACCGCAGGCTTTATCTGCAACAAATTTTACGGTGGACGCACATGATGGTCTGGGCGGTGATTTTTGGCATGGGGCTTTTGGTGTTTCTCAATCGCTATGTATTTCTGGAGCCTCGGCTGCCCGTGCGCTTGAGCAGTAATGCACGGCAATTCCTGGGTTTTGCGGTACCGGGCATGCTGACGGCGATCTGCGGGCCAATCGTGTTCATGCCGGACAAGCAGCTGAATCTGCAGTGGGACAACCCGTACCTGATCAGTTCGCTGGTGGCGGTGGGGCTGGTGCTCTACACCCGTAATACCTTGCTCAGCATGTTGTTGAGCATGGGGTTCTTCTTTTTGCTGCGTTGGTGGCTCTGAATCGTTCCCGTCGAAACTGTTCTACGCTTATAGGGGACCCCTACAGGAAGAGAGGTGAGCATGGCTAATGATCCAAAGCGTCCGTACCCGGATGAAGATGTGGATGACGAACCCACGGAAGAGGAGATTGAGCGGCAGCGGCGTTCGACGCCGGACTGGAAGCACCCCGACGACGGTAAAGAATTGTCAGATCGCGACCAGGAGCGTCCGCTGAAGCCTTGACCGCGCTGCACATACAAAAAAGCCCCGCTATCAAAGCGGGGCTTTTCATTGGGCGATTATTAAATCAGATCGCTTCATTCCAGCGAATATGCGTAATGCCCAATTGCTGCGCTTTGATGCGCGCAGTTTCGAGGTTGGCGTGTGCGGCGATTTGACGATCAGAGTCGGGATAAGCATGGGCGGACGCCGAATGTATTGCCTCGACATCCGAGAACTGTTCAGCCAGTTTGAAAAAGTGCTGACGAACGCCGTCGAACATATAGTGCACGGCATAGGGGACGAGTTTGCTCATATATTCCTCCTTGGGCCGAAGCTCTGTTATTGAGAGTGGCTCGATGTCGGGTTCGTTCAGTTCTTTGGCTCGATGAACCCGGTCCATCAACTCAAACCTCTTCCAACGGCAGAAAATCGGGGTGGGAGGCCCTATAACCCAAGGTCTTGTCGATCCAGGCGTTCAGTTCGTTAACCATGATCGGAGGTTTGCCCGGATAGTTTTCGAGGGTTAAACGCAGAATGTTGCTGATAGTGGAGATTGAACCCAGGTTGCGGGTCTTTATGTATTGCCCGATAAAACAGTCGAGTGGGAAATGTTCTGTCTTCGAAAGATAAACACACGCCAGACCATCGACTTGATTAATTGTGAAATCGTCGCGCAATTTAATTCTCTGCAATGCTTGCTGTTTTAAGGATTTCCTTGGTTTGTTGACTCTTTGGTCAATTGCGGGGTGCCGAAGGGAATGCGGCGCGCATGCTATCCATAGTTATTCTAAATGTATCGAAGTGTCAGACAGGCGGTTGTCAGATTAAATGGCAAACAAAGCCAAGTGTCTCTTGGCTGAAACAGCCTGTGAAACGTTCAAGTGATCAATATGTATATATAACCGTTACTGATGCCTTCATTTATGTCTGATTGATACGTTTATGGCATTTCATCAATCAATGCAGCGCCTTGATTTCTTGAATTGCCCACCGCTTTGCCCACCTTGTACCACTCGAAAACCTCGCTGACTTCACCCTGCAACAGCACCATCTGCTCAGCGCGTTCCTTGGGGGTGGCCGGGTCAAGCCATTCCCGCGCCAGCGGTGCAGACAACACCACGGGGCGCCGGTCATGAATGTCGAGCATGCCGCCCGCACTGTCGGCGGTGATGATCACAAAACCATCATCGGCCCGTGGCTCACCACTCGCGCCGGGAAACTGTCCTATCGCCGCGCATAGAATCGGCGCCCGGTCCCGTCGGCGGATGAGTAACGGTTGCCTCGTCGAATCCCCGGCGTCGACCCATTCGAACCAGTTGTCGATCGGCACGATTGCGCGGTGCGGCCAGATCGCCCGGAAGAATGGGCCGTGGGCGACTTTTTCGACCCGTGCATTGATCGGGGCGGCCCGATCCTTCGCCCAGTGCGGCCGCCATCCCCAGCGCTGAAAATCGGCGTGCAGGCCGTTGCTCTCCAGATGCAGGAGGGCGAGTTGCGTGGTGGGCGCCGCGTTGTAGCGGGCCAGTGGTTCATCACCGACGTGGTTGATCAACGCGTCGGGGATGCTCAGCACGGCGACAAAGTCATGAATGCCACGGTACTGCGACAGGCGTCCGCACATAGGTTGATTCTCTGATTGAAGCGCGCTGACTGGAGATTTCAGCTTAGTTGCAACGATCACGGGGGCGCGCGGCAACTCGGTCAACGCTTTGGGCAGGGCTTGAGCAAAACCGCCGAGGCCGACTGCGTCGACGCCGGAGTCGGGGCAGAGAAATGTTCAAGGGAAAACAGTCTGTTTAGTCGTTGTTGATGGGCAAACACTGTTCGCTACTGGACATGAGCTTATGCGTTAATCGAATTTCAAAAGCTTCTCGTAAGAGCGTTATGGTCTATAGCAATAACCCTCAAGGAGCCCCCGATGAACCTGTCCCGATTCGTGTGCAGTCTGCTGACCAGCGCACTGTTCGCCACACCACTGGCTTACGCCGCCGAACCCGTCGTCCTGCACGTCGGTGATCAGAACTACTACAACGTTCGCGCTTCGGTGGAGGCGTCGGGCGTACTCAAAGATGCGCCGTATACCGTCGACTGGAAGCACTTCCAGGCCGCCGCGCCGCTGGCCGAAGCGCTGAACACCGGCGCGCTGGATCTGGGTTTTCTCGGCGATTCGGGTTTTCTGTTCCTCGCCGCCAAGCAGGCGCCGGTGAAACTGATCGGCGTGTCGCGGCAGAACCCCGACACCATCGCCTTGCTGGTGCCCAAGGATTCGCCGGTCAAAACCATCGCCGACCTGAAGGGTAAGAAAGTCGCTTACTGGCCCGGTGCCTGGAGCCAGCAACTGACCCTGCGCGCCCTGGAAAAAGCCGACCTGCCGGAAAACTATGTCGACTTCATCAAACTGATGCCGATTGATGCCGCCGCCGCGTTGCCTCAGGGCAGCATCGACGCGTTCCCGGTCTGGGAACCTTACATCTCCCAGCAGATTCTGTTCTCCGGCGCCCGGCCGATCCTCACCGCCAAGAACCTGATGCCCGGCCTGAGTGCCATCGCCGCCTCGACGCCGTCGATTGACAGCAAACGCGAAGCCATTGCCGACTTTCTGGTGCGCCTGAAAAAGGCCCGGGCCTGGGTCGACAACCACACCGACGAGTACGCCGATCTCTGGGCGAAGAAAGCCAACCTTGACCAGAACGTCTCGCGCCACTGGTTGCGCCAGGCCCACATGACCGTCGGCCCGGTGGATGCGCAGGCAGCAAAGGATCTGCAAAGCACCGCGGACTTCCTGTTCAAGGTAAAAGCGCTGCCGGCTGCGTTGGCGACTGCGCCGATTATCGACAGCTCGTTTCAGCAGTCTTTGGCTGAGTAAGCGTGCAGCGTTGCGTCATTGCCGGGTCGCTTCTTGCCCGGGCTTCTGCACGCCGGTCGAGGTGCTTTGCAGCATCTCGATGAACCGTAGCGCGGCGGGCGCCATGGCTTGCCCTGTGCGGGTGATCAGGCCGATGGCGCGCGTGATGCCCGGATGATCCACCGGCACTTTGACCAGATCATCGCGCCCGTCGTCCGCCGACTCGGGCAGCAGGCTCATCCCCAGCCCCTGACGCACCAGCGCCAGCACCGTCGACATGTAATTGGCTTCCAGTCCCGGCGACAACGGCAGTTGTGCGTCGGCGAACAGTTGCTCGACCAATTCGCGCACGCTGCTGTCGCGCCCGGTCAGAATAATCGGTTGAGCCGTCAGCTCGCCCAAGGTGACCGAGCGTCGCTTGGCCAGTGGGTGATCGACGGGGATGAACAGACATAACCGATCTTCCATGACCACCTGAAACTCCAGCCCATGGCTCATTCGCGCCCGGACGCCGAGGCCAAAATCCACCTCGCCATCGCGAACCAGCGTGTCGATGCGTTGGGCGACGACGTCCCGCAGGCGAACTTCCACGCCCGGAAACTGCTCGCGAAACTGCTTCAGAAGCGGTGGCAGCGTTGAGGCGCACAGCGAGGGCAGGGCGGCGATGGTCACGACGCCTCGGCGCAACGACGCCAGGTCCCGCGAGGCGGTGACGATGTTTTCAAAGTCCAGCAGCAACTTCTCCATCGGCCGCAATGCGTTTTGTCCGGCGCTGGTGAGGCTGACGTGGCGTGGGCTGCGTTCGAGCAGGGCGACGCCGAGCCAATCCTCCAGTTGTTGAATTTGCACCGTCAACGCCGAAGGCGAGAGGTTCAGCACCACGGCTGCCCTGGAAAAACTACCGGTTTGTGCAACGGCCAGGAAAGCACGGATGTGTTGGATCGAATTCTTCATTTTGTTTTTCCGAATGATGACCGCCGAACATTTCAATTTACAAAGATTACCTGCAATTCCAATACTCGGTGAAAACAACAACAGCGCGTCTCATCGCCCAGGCGATCAGAGAGGCCGAACAGGATCTGCCCATGCTTGCCACACTCGGTGTCATTACCATTCTCTGTTTGCTTGCTGCTGTCATGAGCAAGCGCCTTTCACCCCTGGTTGCCTTGATCGCCTTGCCCATCATCGCCGCACTGATCGGTGGATTCGGCCTGGAGACCAGTGCCTTCATCATTACCGGTATCAAGAACGTCGCCCCGGTGGTCGGGATGTTTGTGTTCGCGATTCTGTTCTTCGGCGTGATGACGGACGCCGGCATGCTGGACCCGATCATCGACCGGATCCTGCACCGGGTGGGGACCCGTCCGACGCGCATTGTCATGGGCACCGCGCTGTTGGCGTTGCTGGTGCATCTGGACGGTTCAGGGGCCGTCACCTTCCTGGTGACCATCCCGGCCATGCTGCCGTTGTACACGCGGCTGGGCATGGATAAACGCATTCTGGCCTGCGTCACGGCCATGGCTGCCGGGGTCAATTTCCTGCCATGGACCGGCCCGGTCCTGCGGTCCTCGGCAGCATTGCATGTGCCGGTGGCCGACCTGTTTCAGCCGCTGATTCCCGTGCAGATCGTGGGGCTGGTGTTCGTCTTTACCTGCGCCTGGTTCCTCGGTCGGCGCGAAGAGCGGCGCTTGGGTCTAGGCGCCGGAGTGTCGGTGGACGTGATGCCGAAACGGGTGCTGAGCGACGTCGAGATTGCGTTGCGCAAGCCGCACCTGTTTTGGGTCAATCTGGTGCTGACCGTGGTGGTGATGGGCGTGATGATTGCCGGGTTCGTGGACCCGGTGGTGATGTTCATGCTCGGTACGGTGCTCGCTTTGTGCCTCAATTACCCTAACGTCGATGCCCAGCGTGCACGCATCGACGCCCATGCGAAAACGGCGCTGACCATGGCCAGTATTCTTCTGGCGGCCGGTGTGTTTACCGGGATCATGCAGGGCACCGGCATGCTCAAGGCCATGGCCGAGGTCGCGGTGGCGCAGATTCCCGCCGGGCACGGCAAGTTGATTCCGATGGTGGTGGGCTTCATCTCCATGCCCTTGAGCCTGCTGTTCGATCCCGATTCCTTCTATTTCGGCATCATGCCGGTGGTGGCTGAAGTCGGCCGGGCCTTGGGCGTCGACCCTGTGCAAGTGGCCCAAGCGTCATTGCTGGGGGTGCACACCACCGGGTTTCCGGTCAGTCCGCTGACCCCCGCGACCTTTCTGTTGGTGGGGCTGTGCAAGATCGAACTGGCGGATCACCAGCGCTTCACCATCCCTTTTCTGTTCGCGGCCTCGGTGCTCATGACCCTAACGGCGCTGCTTCTTGGAGTCTTCTGAATGAAAACCATACGCATCGGTTCCGGTGCCGGTTACTCCGGCGACCGCATCGAACCGGCCATCGAATTGGCCGAGCACGGCGAGCTGGATTATCTGGTGTTCGAATGCCTGGCCGAGCGCACCATTGCCCTGGCACAGCAAGCGCGGCTGGTTGACCCCCATGCGGGTTTCGACCCGTTGCTGGGGGAGCGCATGCGTCGCGTGCTGCCCTTTGTCGGTCGTGGCGCCGATGGCCAGCGCCGACGTTTGCGGGTGATCACCAACATGGGCGCGGCCAATCCGCTGGCCGCGGCACGTGAAGTCCGACGGATCGCCGCGCAATTGGGTTTGTCGGGGCTGAAAGTGGCGGCGCTGACCGGTGATGATGTGCTGGCGACACTGTTGCGCAATCTGTCGCAGACCCTGGATAACGGCAGCACGTTGGCGTCCCTGGGTGATCGTGTCATTTCGGCTAATGCGTATCTGGGTGTGGACGGCATCATCGACGCGTTGCACGCCGATGCCGACGTGATCATCACCGGCCGTGTGGCGGACCCTTCGCTGTTCCTCGCACCACAGATGTTCGAATTCGGCTGGGCGGCGGATGATTGGTCGCTGTTGGGACGCGGCACACTAGTGGGGCATTTGCTCGAGTGTGCGGGCCAGATCAGCGGTGGCTATTTTTCCGACCCGGGGTTCAAGGATGTGCCGGATCTGGCGCGCCTGGGGTTTCCACTGGCCGAGGTGGATGCCACGGGACGCGCGGTGATCAGCAAGGTCGCCGGCTCTGGCGGACGCATCGATACGGCGACCTGCACCGAACAGATGATCTATGAAGTGCATGACCCGGCCGCCTACCTGACGCCGGATGTCAGTGCCGATTTTTCGGGTGTGTCCTTCACGGCCCAAGGGCCGGACCGGGTGTTGGCCCAAGGCGCCGACGGCCGGGCGCGACCGCCGTCACTGAAAGTCTCGGTGGGTTATCTCGATGGCTGGATCGGCGAGGGTCAGATGTCCTATGGCGGGCCGGGCGCGTTGGCGCGAGGGCGATTGGCACGAGCGGTGGTACTGGAACGCTTGAAGCTGACGGGCGTGGTGTTTGAGGAGATCCGCGCCGAGTTGATCGGCGTCGATGCCTTGCACGGTACTGAATTGGGTTCACGGACGGACAGTGAACCCTGGGAAGTGCGCCTGCGAGTGGCGGCACGTTGCGCTGATCGCGCCGAAGCGCTGCGGATCGGCAATGAAGTGGAAACCCTCTACACCAATGGCCCTTACGGCGGTGGCGGGGCCAGCAAGTCGGTTCGGCAGGTGGTGGCGGTAGCTTCGCTGTTGCTGCCGCGCGATGCCGTCACTCTGCAAGTTCATTTGGAGGACATCGCATGAGTCGCATCAAACTGCGTGAACTGGCCCACTCGCGAACGGGCGACAAGGGTGATACCTCCAACATTTCGGTGATTACCTTTCGTGCCGAAGACTATCCGCGACTGTGTCAGTGGCTGACGGTGGAGCGGGTGACCGAACATTTCGCCGAATTGCTCGGTCCACACAGTCCACCGGTACGGCGCTACGAGTTGCCGAACGTCCATGCGCTCAATTTCGTCTTGCCGGGTATTCTGCGCGGCGGCGTGACCCGCTCCCTGGCGCTCGATGCCCACGGCAAGGCGCTGGGTGCGGCGTTGCTCGACCTGGAACTATGAGCGCGCGATGAGGCGACGCTGGAACCAAACACTGTGTACCCTTATCCAACCTCGGCCCGCAACGACCTGCGGGCCGACGAAGGATAAATGGGCGAAGGATTTTTGCCCTTTGACGTGTTGACCGTAACGGTCCTGCCCAAGGCAAAACATGAAACAACTGTTCAAGGTTCTCTCTGCACTCATCATCGCCACAGGGCTGGTTGGGTGCATCGCTTCTCCCATCGAAATGACGCCACAGACCGAACAGCGTCTGAGCGCGCAACCACCGATCCGTTTTCTGCTGACCTTCGATGACGGTCCCAGCGCCTCGAGTTTCTGGAATCCGACGATGACGGTGCTCGACAGTCTGGCAACGAACCCGGTGCAACCGAACCTCAAAGCGGTGTTCTTCGTGCAGACCCGTGCGCCACGTGCCGGCAACAGCGAAATCGGTCGCGAGGTCATGCGCCGCGAACACGCAGAAGGGCAGATTCTGGGCTTCCACACGGCGACCCACTCGCACACCAATCACCGTTCCCTGAGTCCGGAAGAACTGGAGCAGTCGCTGACCAAAGGCAGTGCCGACATCGCCGCGATCACCGGCGCGCCGCCGACCCTGGTGCGCCCGCCATTCTGGAACTATGACAAACGGGTCTTCGCCGCCTATCAGCAGCACGGCATGCACGTATTGCTCACCGATCTGAGTGCCAATGACGGCAAAATCTGGGGTTTCAACGCCAGTCCCCGGCGGCGGGCCCACTTCTTGCGCACAATGTCCGAAGTGCGCGAGCGCATCGCCCTTGGCGAGTTGCCGGTGGTGGACGGGGTGATTCCGGTGGTGGTGACGTTCCACGACCTCAATCGCTACACCGCCCGGCATGCTCGGGAATACCTGCAAATCCTCCTCGACAGCGCCCGCTCCACTGGGGTGAAACTGGCAGAGAAGCCGTTTTACGACGACACGGCAGCGCTGCAACGGGCTGCCATGGCGCGTACCGTTCGCGACAGTTCACAGCCGGTTAAATTACCGGGGCTCTGGAATTGGATCTGGGGGGCGGACGCCGAATGACACCTGGCAGGATTCAGTTCAGAAACAACGGCAAATAACCAAGCGCTACCAGTTTTGTATCGATGTTCCCAACCCGTTCAAAGTGATCGAGGCTTTGGTCGCTCATAACCTCAGGGCAGCTGACGATAATGGTTCCCCTGTCTGGCACGGGAACCAGTTTTTGTGCCAGAGGAAAGTCTTCCTTTTTCAACGATTCAGGGCAGAAGCCAATCCATCCAATGGTTTGCCGGTCCTTGAAGGCACGGCCTTTTCTGAAATAGTTGGCCGGTACCACAGTGACCCAGTCAATTTCGGGCCAGATATTCACTGCCATGCCAATGATTCTTGTGAACATCTCCTGCGGGGCATCACACTTCATCAATAATGCACCGGCGTCTTCGAAGGACATGGCGGAAACGGAATCGAAGTTGTGCGCGCTGTAATGAAAAGCGACTCCACCTTCAAGCGGGTCCTGGATGGCATTCCAGACCGAAAATTCGATCAGGTCAGGAAGCTCCGGATCATGAGCGTGTTTTACGTTGTCGATCAGCGCTTGAGTGTTGGTACTGATGTCGGTTGAAAGCGAGTCTTTCAGGCTTTTTCCTTGCAAATGCCAGTTGGCCAGAAGCGGGCTGATTGACCCGGCCTGTCGCAGAAACTCGGCAGCTTTTTCAATCTGCTTTTCAAGCGGTAGGGATGTGATGGCCTGTTTGTTGAACCTCAACGTAAAAATGAAACTTTTGAAATTTGTCATGTGGACGCCTTGAATGCGTTGCGGGTCGGACTGCGCGTTTAATCCCGGGTTGTCTCTGTAGTGTCCCGCGGTGCAGTTCATCAATCATCTGCAAGCAATGATTCAACCCCGGCGATACGTCGCCCACGCGTCTGCTGAGAATAATTGGCGAGGTCGCGTTGTCTTCCAGCAGCGGCAGTCTAGATGATCGCCCGGTCGTCGATGCGGATTCGCCCGAAACCGATATCGATACGCCCAGCGTCGGTCAGCTTCAGAAGCCGACCGCGTTCCAGCAACAGATCTCCAAAGTGAGAAACAGCTAACACATATTTTCAGCATTGGCGGGCGCAGGATGGGAAAAGCCCATCTATGCTGAGCAAGTTGGATCCGATTCCCTGCCACGGAGGCGCCAGTCATGGTTTCAGTTCCTGAGCTTTGCCGCATTGTTGAGTCCGGTTTTCAACCGCTTTCCTGTGCCTGCACGGTGAATCCGGACGGAACATTACGGATCAAAGTCTACGAACCCGCCACCGGGCGCATTGATCTGTTGATTACCGGTGTATCACCCGAACGGCTGACCAGCGTTCGCGATATCTCCAATCTGATTGGCGAGTTGCGCATCGAAATGCGTGCCGGGCGCCGGGCGTTTGCCGGCTAGGCCCGCGGTTGCAGTTCATCAATCATCTGCAAGCAATGATTCAACCCCGGCGATACGTCGCCCACGCGCCTGCTGAGAATAATCGGCGAGGTCGCGTTGTCTTCCAGCAGCGGCGTGAAACCAATGTCGTCGCGGTGCAGCAATTGCACCGAGGCCGGCACCAGGGTGACGCCGATTCCCGCTCCCACCAGACCGATAGCTGTTTGCAGCTCGTTAGTCCATTGCGCCACGTGAATGCTCACGCCATAGGATTCGAATAACGCGATCACATGGTCGGCGTAGCTCGGGCGCGGGTTGCCGGGGTACAGCACAAAAGGTTCTTTCGCCAGTTCGCGAAGGCTGATCGGCCCCGCCAATAATGGATGACCCGCGGGCAGGGCGGCGACCAGCCGATCTTCGGTCAACACAGTCTGGATGATCGCCGGGTCGTCGATGCGGATTCGGCCGAAACCTATATCGATGCGCCCGGCCTTGAGCGCCTGTACTTGCTGCAATGTGGTCATTTCCGAAAGCCCCAGTTCAAGCTCCAGGGGCTCGCCGCTGCGCAAACGGCGAATCAGTTCCGGCAGCACGCCGTAGAGCGTCGATGGGGCAAAACCGATGCCCAGCCAGGTCTTTTCGCCCAGGCCGATCCGTCGCGTGTTGTCGCACACCTTGCCCAGTTGTTCGAGCAGGGCGGTGGAGTGCTCATGGAAAAACCGGCCGGCATCGGTCAGCTTCAGCGGCCGTCCGCGTTCCAGCAACAACACCCCGAGCTCGTCCTCCAGCTGCTGCATCTGCCGGCTCAGTGGCGGCTGGGCGATGTGTAGCAGTTCGGCGGCACGGGTGAAATTGAGGGTTTGAGCCAATACCTGAAAATACCGCAGGTGACGCAGTTCCATGGGGCCTCCAGACGCAAGTCGGTTGCATACCTTAAAGGTATCAAGTCAGACCAATTCTATATTGGCTTCCCGAAAAAAGCCGTACCAGAATCGGTTCCAGAACTTTAAGAACCTGACGGGTATCGACATGCTTGCAACAGCCATTGAATCGATCGAGACGATCATCGTCGATCTGCCGACCCTCCGTCCGCACAAGCTGGCGATGCACACCATGCAGAACCAGACTCTGGTGATCATTCGCGTGCGCTGCGCCGACGGCATTGAAGGCATTGGCGAATCCACCACCATCGGTGGCCTGGCCTACGGCAACGAAAGCCCTGACAGCATCAAGACCAACATCGACAAACACTTCGCGCCGCTGCTGCTGGGCCAGGACAGCGCCAACGTGAACGCCGCGATGTTGCGCCTGGAGCGCAGCATCCGTGGCAACACCTTCGCTAAATCAGGTATCGAAACCGCCTTGCTCGACGCTCAGGGTAAACGCCTTGGGCTGCCGGTCAGCGAGTTGCTGGGCGGCCGCGTTCGCGATGCGCTGCCAGTGGCATGGACCCTGGCCAGTGGCGACACCGACAAGGACATCGCCGAAGCGGAAAAAATGCTCGACCTGCGCCGCCATCGGATCTTCAAACTGAAAATCGGTGCCGCTGAGGTCAACCGCGACCTGGCTCACGTCATTGCGATCAAAAAAGCTTTAGGTGATCGCGCCAGCGTGCGGGTCGATGTCAATCAGGCCTGGGATGAAGCGGTTGCGCTGCGCGCCTGCCGGATCCTGGGAACCAACGGTATCGACCTGATCGAACAGCCGATCTCGCGCAATAACCGCGCCGGCATGGCGCGCCTGAACGCCATGAGCCCGGCGCCGATCATGGCCGATGAATCCATCGAATGCGTGGAGGATGCCTTCAATCTCGCACGGGAGGGCGCAGCCTCGGTGTTCGCCCTGAAAATCGCCAAGAACGGCGGCCCGCGCGCCGTGCTGCGAACCGCTGCGATTGCCGAAGCGGCCGGTATCGGCCTGTATGGCGGCACCATGCTCGAAGGCGGTATCGGCACCCTGGCCTCGGCGCATGCCTTTGTCACGCTGAACAAACTGGCGTGGGATACCGAGCTGTTCGGCCCACTGCTGCTGACTGAAGACATTCTCAGCGAGCCGCTGGTCTATCGCGATTTTGAGTTGCATGTGCCGAAAACACCGGGCCTGGGGCTGAGCCTCGATGAAGAACGTCTGGCGTTCTTCCGCCGTGACAAAACGTCTACTGCCATTCATCACGCCTGAGGAGAGCCTTATGCTGTTCCACGTAAAAATGACCGTGAACCTGCCGGTCGACATGAATCCCGAAGCAGCCGCGAAGCTGAAGGCAGACGAAAAAGCCCTGGCCCAGCGCCTGCAAGAGCAAGGCAAGTGGCGTCACCTGTGGCGCATCGCCGGGCACTATGCCAATTACAGCGTTTTCGACGTCGACAGCGTGCAGGAGCTGCACGACCTGCTCATGCAATTGCCGCTGTTTCCGTACATGGCGATCGAGGTCGACGCGATGTGCCGGCATCCTTCTTCCATCCGCGAGGATGACCGCTGAACCCAGCCTGTTCAGTTCGCTACGCTAATAATTACAAGATGAGGAACCCACCAAAATGAACGTCAAGATTTCCCACACTGCCGAAGTCCAGAAATTTCTCGAAGAGGCCAGCGGTCTGCTCAACGACGCCGGGGATCCACGGACCAAGGCATTGGTGTACCGCATCCTGCGTGATTCGGTGAACATCATCGAAGACCTGGCCGTGACCCCGGAAGAGTTCTGGAAAGCCGTCAACTACCTCAACGTGCTGGGTGCGCGTCAAGAGGCCGGGTTGGTGGTGGCCGGGCTCGGTCTGGAGCATTACCTCGACCTGCTGATGGACGCCGAAGACGAGCAGGCCGGCAAGGCCGGCGGCACACCGCGGACCATCGAGGGCCCGCTGTACGTGGCGGGTGCGCCGCTGTCGGAAGGCGAAGCGCGACTGGATGACGGCGTCGATCCGGGTGTGGTGCTGTTCATGCAGGGCCAGGTCAAGAACACCGCCGGCGAGCCGTTGGCCGGCGCGGTGGTGGATGTCTGGCACGCCAACACCGGCGGCACTTACTCCTACTTCGATACCACCCAGTCGGAATTCAACCTGCGTCGTCGTATCGTCACTGATGCAGACGGCCGTTATCGCTTCCGCAGCATTGTGCCGTCGGGCTATGGCTGCCCGCCGGACGGTCCGACCCAGCAACTGCTCGATCAACTGGGCCGTCATGGTCAACGGCCGGCGCACATTCACTTCTTCATTTCTGCGCCGGATCATCGTCACCTGACCACCCAGATCAACCTCGATGGCGATCAGTACCTGCACGACGATTTCGCCTACGCCACCCGTGACGAGCTGATCGCGAAGATCATCTTCAGTGATGATCCACAGCGCGCGGCGGCGCACGGTGTCAGCGGTCGTTTTGCCGAAATCGACTTCGATTTCACCTTGCAGACCTCCGCGCAACCCGACGAGCAGCAACGCCACGAGCGGGTCCGCGCACTCGAGGACTGATATCCTCGAACAACGGAGCCGGGCCACGAGATAACCGACTGTTTATCTCGTGGTCTTTGGCGTTTCGACCCTGGAATGGCCCGACGTTACCTATAACAACAATGAGAGTGACCCGATGATGCAAGCGCAACTGTTGAGTCAGCGCAGCACCGTATTCGACCACGCCGACCCTTACGCGGTGTCGGGGTACGTCAATCAGCATGTCGGAAACCATTGCATTCTGATGCCCCGGGCCGGGCGACCGCTGGCCAGCCTCAATCACCGCAAGTTTGCCAGCCTCGACCTGTGCCGCATCAGCTATGGCGGCAGCGTACGGGTCACCTCCGGCGCCTTGGAAAGCATCTATCACCTGCAAGTGTTGCTGCGCGGCAATTGCTTGTGGCGCGGCCACGGCCAGGAACACTACTTCGCACCCGGCGAGTTGCTGTTGATCAATCCCGATGATCCAGTGGACCTGACGTATTCCGACGATTGCGAAAAATTCATCCTCAAAGTCCCCACCCCGTTGCTGGAATCCGTGTGCGATGAACAGCGCTGGCGCTATCCGGGGCAGGGTGTGCGGTTTCTGGAGAACCGTTATCAGCTCGATGAGCTGGAAGGCTTTGTCGGGCTGCTGGCGATGATTTGCCAGGAAGCCGAGGCCACCGAGCAGATTCCCAAGGTGCAGGAACACTACGCACAGATCATCGTCAGCAAGATGCTCAGCCTGATGAAGACCAATGTCAGCCGGATCAGTCTCGGCTCACAGACGGCTACGTTCGAGGTGATTGCCGACTACATCGCGGGCCACCTCAAACAAGACATCGACAGCGAAGAACTGGCACGCCAGGCGCGGATGAGTCTGCGCTCGTTGTACGGATTGTTTGAACGCAACGCCGGCACCACGCCGAAAAACTACATCCGGCAAAAACGCCTTGAACGCATCAACGCCTGCCTGAGCGACCCGACCTGCAACGTGCGCAACGTCACGGAAGTGGCGATGGATTACGGCTTCCTGCACTTGGGCCGGTTCTCCGACAGCTACCGCAAACAGTTTGGCGAGTTGCCGTCCGACACCCTCAAGCGCCGCCACTGAAACACCGCAAATCACCTGTTTGATCGTTCCCACGCTCCCGCGTGGGAATGCAGCCCGGGACGCTCTGCGTCCCAAAAGCGGACGCGGAGCGTCCGTTGAGGCATTCCCACGCAGAGCGTGGGAACGATCATAAAAAATCCCATTGCACAAAACGGATACAGGTCTGCACCCAGCGGATAGTCCGCCACTTCCCCCCGTCCTAGCATGGCCCTGCCTGAATAAAAACAATGGAGGCGGCGGCCATGTCCCTGCGACCCGAATACCTTCACTCCCTGCTCGAAGATGACAAAGAACAGGGCATCTATCGCTGCAAGCGCGAGATGTTCACCGACCCGCGGCTGTTCGATCTCGAGATGCAGCACATCTTCGAAGGGAACTGGCTGTACCTGGCCCACGAAAGCCAGATCCCCAACAAAAACGACTTCTACACCACCACCATGGGGCGCCAGTCGATCTTCATCGCGCGCAACAAGGACGGTGAGCTCAATGCGTTCCTCAACGCCTGCAGCCACCGTGGTGCGACGCTGTGCCGGCACAAGTCCGGCAACAAAAGTTCGTACACCTGCCCATTCCACGGCTGGACCTTCAACAACTCCGGCAAACTGCTCAAGGTCAAGGATCCGGCCGAAGCGGGCTACCCGGCGAGCTTCAACTGCGAAGGCTCCCACGACCTGACCAAAGTCGCGCGTTTCGAGTCTTATCGCGGCTTCCTGTTTGGCAGCCTCAAGGCCGATGTCGTGCCGCTGGTTGAACACCTGGGCGAGTCGGCAAAGATCATCGACATGATCGTCGACCAGTCCGCCGATGGCCTGGAAGTGCTGCGCGGTTCCTCCAGCTACATCTACGAAGGCAACTGGAAACTCACCGCCGAAAACGGCGCCGATGGCTATCACGTCAGCTCCGTGCACTGGAACTACGCCGCCACTCAGAACCAGCGCAAGCAGCGCGAGGCCGGCGATTGCAATCCGACCATGAGTGCCGGCAGCTGGGCCAAGCAGGGCGGCGGCTTCTATTCCTTCGACAAGGGCCACATGCTGCTCTGGACCCGTTGGTCCAACCCCGAAGACCGTCCGCTGTACGAGCGTCGCGATGAGCTGGCCCAGGACTTCGGCAAGGCTCGCGCCGACTGGATGATCGAGAACTCGCGCAACCTGTGCCTGTACCCGAACGTGTACCTGATGGACCAGTTCAGCTCGCAGATCCGTATCGCCCGGCCGATTTCGGTCGATCGCACGGAAATCACCATTTACTGCATCGCCCCCAAAGGCGAAAGCGACCACGCCCGTTCGAGCCGGATTCGTCAGTACGAAGACTTCTTCAACGTCAGCGGCATGGCCACCCCGGATGATCTGGAAGAGTTTCGTTCCTGCCAGACCAGTTATCAGGGCAGCGTGACCGCCTGGAACGACATGTCCCGTGGCGCCGAACACTGGATCGAAGGCGCCGATGACGCGGCCAAGGAAATCGACCTGCATCCGCTGCTCAGCGGCGTGCGCACCGAAGACGAAGGCCTGTTCGTGCTGCAACACAAGTATTGGCAGCAGACCATGCTCAAGGCCCTGGCCGCCGAGCAGTCCGACCTGATTCCTGTGGAGGCCGTGCAATGACCATCACCTATGACGCCGTGCGTGATTTTCTCTACCGCGAAGCGCGCTACCTCGACGACCGGCAGTGGGACGAATGGCTCGAGTTGTACGCCCCGGACTCGACGTTCTGGATGCCGTCCTGGGACGACAACGACGAGTTGACCGAAGACCCGCAGCGGGAAATCTCGCTGATCTGGTACGGCAACCGCACCGGTCTGGAAGACCGCGTTTTCCGCATCAAGACCGAGCGTTCCAGCGCCACCATGCCGGACACCCGCACCTCGCACAACATCAGCAACATCGAGCTGCTCGAACAGGCCGACGGGTTCTGCAAAGTGCGCTTCAATTGGCACACCCTGAGCTTTCGCTACAAGACCGTCGACAGCTATTTCGGCAGCAGTTTCTACACCCTCGATGTGCGCGGTAAAAACCCGCTGATCAAGGCCAAGAAAGTGATCCTGAAGAACGATTACGTTCGTCAGGTCATCGATGTCTACCACCTGTGAGGCAGCGGTCATGACTCATTCCATCGCATTCAATTTTGAAGACGGCGTCACCCGATTCATCGACGCCAATGTCGGCGAAACCGTGGCCGATGCCGCGTATCGCCAGGGCATCAATATTCCGCTGGATTGCCGCGACGGCGCCTGCGGTACCTGTAAATGCTTCGCCGAGGCCGGCCGTTATGATTTGGGCGAGGAGTACATCGAAGACGCACTCAGCGCTGAAGAAGCGGAGCAAGGTTTCGTCCTGACCTGCCAGATGCGCGCCCAGAGCGATTGCGTGGTGCGCGTGCCGACCTCTTCCGAGGTGTGCCGCACCCGTCAGGCCAGTTACGACGCGACCATCAGCGCCGTGCGCCAGTTGTCCGACAGCACCATCGCGCTGTCGATCAAGGGCGAAGCCCTGAGCAAACTGGCGTTCCTGCCGGGGCAATACGTGAACCTGGGGATTCCCGGCAGCGAGCAGACCCGCGCCTATTCGTTCAGCTCGTTGCAGCGCGACGGCGAAGTCAGTTTCCTGATCCGCAACGTGCCCGGCGGCTTGATGAGCAGCTTCCTCACTGGCATGGCCAAGGCGGGCGATAGCATGAGCCTGGCCGGACCGTTGGGCAGCTTCTATCTGCGCGACATTCGCCGTCCGTTGTTGCTGCTGGCCGGCGGTACGGGGCTGGCACCGTTCACGGCGATGCTGGAAAAAATCGCCGAACAGGGCAGTGAGCATCCGCTGCATTTGATCTACGGCGTGACCAACGATTTTGATCTGGTGGAAATGGATCGACTCGAAGCTCTCGCCGCACGAATCCCGAACTTCAGCTTCAGTGCTTGCGTGGCCAACCCGGACAGCCAGCACCCGCTCAAGGGCTACGTGACCCAACACATCGAGCCGCAGCATTTGAACGAAGGCGACGTCGATGTCTACCTGTGCGGCCCGCCGCCGATGGTCGAGGCGGTCAGCCAGTTCATCCGTGAAAAAGGCATCGCACCGACAAACTTTTACTACGAGAAATTTGCCGCTAGCGCGGCGTAAGTATTCTCTGCGGCATTGTCCCTGTAGGAGCTGTCGAGTGAAACGAGGCTGCGATCTTTTGATGTTGCCCTTATAAAGATCGCAGCCTCGTTTCACTCGACAGCTCCCACGGAGGGGTTGGCGCAAACACGAGGTATGTATGAACAGATTCCACGAGAAAGTCGCGCTGATCACCGGCGCTGCCCAAGGCATCGGTCGGCGTGTTGCCGAGCGCATGGCGGCGGAAGGGGCGCGGTTGATTCTGGTCGATCGCTCCGAGCTGGTGTTCGAGGTTCAGCAGCAATTGGGGCAGGGCAGCCAGGTGCTGGCGCTGACCGCCGATCTTGAGCAATACAGCGAATGCAGCCGTGTCATGCAAACCGCAGTCGAGCGTTTCGGGCGTCTGGATGTGCTGGTCAATAATGTGGGCGGGACGATCTGGACCAAGCCTTTTGAGCATTACGAAGCGTCGCAGATCGAGGCCGAAGTGCGCCGCTCGCTGTTCCCGACGCTGTGGTGCTGTCATGCCGCGCTGCCGTTCATGCTTGAGCAGGGGAGCGGCGCCATCGTCAACGTTTCGTCCATCGCCACGCGCAGTGTCAATCGCGTGCCGTACGGTGCGGCGAAGGGTGGGGTCAACACGCTGACCGCTTGCCTGGCCTTCGAAACCGCCGGTCGCGGGATTCGGGTCAATGCCACCGCGCCCGGTGGCACCGAAGCGCCGCCGCGGGTGATTCCGCGCAACAGCGCCGATCAGAGCGAGCAAGAGAAGGTCTGGTATCAGCAGATTGTCGACCAGACGCTCGACAGCAGTTTGATGAAGCGCTATGGCACGCTGGATGAACAGGCAAGCGCTATTCTGTTTCTGGCCAGCGACGAAGCGTCCTATATCACCGGCATGATCATGCCGGTCGGTGGCGGCGACCAGGGCTGACGCGACTCGCCAACACCCCATCCTCAATCGGAGTCATCGTGATGAGCGACAAACCCACGATCGTGCTGGTCCATGGTTTTTGGGGCGGTGCTGCCCACTGGAACAAGGTCATCGCCGAGCTGATTCACAAGGGCATTACGAACATCCGCGCGGTGGAGATGCCGCTGACTTCATTGGCAGACGATGCAGAGCGCACGCGCAAGATGGTCGCCCAAGTGTCGGGACCCGTGTTGTTGGTGGGGCATTCTTATGGCGGCGCGGTGATTACCGAGGCCGGCGATCAACCGAACGTGGTGGGGCTGGTGTACATCGCTGCCTTCGCGCCGGACGCCGGTGAAAGTCCCGGCGGCATCACGCAACGGCATCTACCCGCTGCGGCGGCCAACCTGGCGCCCGACAGCGACGGTTATCTGTGGGTCAAACCTGAGCTCTATCACGAAAGCTTCTGCCAGGACCTGCCCGAGACCGAAGGGTTGGTGATGGGCATCACCCAGAAAGCACCGCTGGCCAGCACCTTCGGCGACACCATTACCACGGTGGCGTGGAAGAAGAAGCCGTCGTGGTATCAGGTTTCTACGGATGACAGGATGATCTCGCCAGACAATCAGCAATGGATGGCAGAGCGGCTGAACGCCAGGGAGATCCTGACCCTGAACGCCAGTCATGCGTCCCTGGCGTCGATGCCGGTCGAGATTGCAGCGTTCATCGATAAGGCCGCGACGGCGTTGGCCGCAGGATAGAGAGCCTTACAGGCGACGCTGAAACGCTTTGATGATTCTGAGCGTGGCGTCGCTTGTATCGAGGTTCTGGACCGCGTCCAGCGGATACCACATACAGTCGAAAATTTCGTTTTGCGGGCGGGCCTCATCCGCATTCGCCACTGAGGCCTCGTACACATGGTGTCGGGTGCTGGCCGTTTGCAACTCCATCAGGTACAGCATCCCGTCGACCCCAAGCCCAGTCTCTTCCTGAAGCTCTCGCGCGGCGGCGTCGGCAATGGCTTCACCACGCTCAACCTTTCCGCCGGGCAGCATCCAGCGACTCCTTGGCTTGCGCACCAGGAGAATGTGCCGGTCCTGCTCGCAAATGACGGTCGCGCGTACTTTCATGTGTTACCTGGTTGCCGTTTGTCATAAATCAGTCATAAAAATGCAATATTCGAGCCGAGGTGTCTGTCTCAATGGTTGGAGTGATGGACGCGGTTGAAAGTGCAACCGGATGTCGGAATCCTGGCGCGACGTCTGGTCGGCACTTCATGGAAGGTCGGGTGTAAGGTATTCAAGTGAATCCAGGATCATCACTGCCGAAATGGAGGTGACTATGAGCGTTCCGATGCTGACCAAAATGCACATGAATGGTTATGACGTACTCAGCGTGAACAACGGCCCATGGCGGGTGTGCACCAAAGGTGACCGGCTTGGAGCCTTTGGCAGTAGAGAGGAAGCACTGGCCTTTGCGGCCGCTCTTCCCGGCTACAAGGCCAAAGCGAATCGGCCTGCACGCAGCCAGAAATCAGATAAATAGTGTGCTTGCAGCCCCGGTTCGCCGGGGCTTTTCTTTGCCAGGCGCTGAGGTCTTGGGCTAATAACCGCCACCGCCGGTGCTGCGGGAAGGTTCTCGGGCTTTTTGCTGCGCGTGACTCCATTCCGCGCAGGTCATGAAACTTTTATGGTCGACCTTGCCCCTGCCATCGAAACTGACGTTGTACGTTTGCTGATGGCCGGCCTGCGTCAGCTTGTAGTCAAAGCAAGTGCCAGGCTCAACGGTGCGATCCGTTATGGATAAAGGCTGGCCGCCAATCTGCTGGACTTGATCCTTGCTCATGCCGGTCTCGACCTTTGCGACCAGCGGTTGATCCCGGTAGACACGCGACTCGGTGCTGCAGCCACCCGACGCGGCCAGTACAACGACCAGCGCGCATAGAGGCTTGTGCATGGCAGTGCTCCTGCTATTGCGCTTTCGTTCGAGTAATAATCTTGGCTTTCACTTCCTCGGCATAACCCTTCAGTCGTTCTTCATCGCCCTGAAACAACTCGCACAGCTTCAGGGTTGCTTGTGCATCCACATCATTGCCGGCCAGGCGTAGCTGCTCTGCGATGCGCAAAAGCTCTACCGCTGACCATCTCAAATCCGACGCAACACCTTGCAGGTCACGCCGAAGTTCGTTTTCAGATTCGTTAAGCCACATGATGACCTCCTGCCAATCTCCGCTACGAAATTTTAGTCCCATTTCCCGGGTCAGGGCGTTTTGTTCGTCCGAGCCGCGGGTGCAGCCTTCTGTCGGGAAAATGAACGAGATCCCGCAGATCTGATGTCGTAGGGAGGTAGTGAATCTTTGCTAGGGCGAGGCAACTTCAAATGACGGCAACTGATGACTTTAGATTTCATGCCCATGAGCTGATCGTTGATCTGGACGCGGCCACCACGGAAATGATGAAACTGATTTCTGCACATCAGCTGAGTGGTCCGGAATGGGAGCGAGTCACTCAATGGCAGCATGAAGCGTATGAAAGATGGATGACTTATCTGAACGAGAGGTCGTATCCGGATCCCGGCGATCACACCGCCCCTTGCTGAGTTCAGTGCAACGGATGGATGTCTGGACAGCGACGCGCTACATTCCCTTTTTTCGGGATAAGGACGCGTCATGCGCAAATTGATTGGGGGAGTAGGGTTGGCGTTGCTGGCGGGCTGTACGTTGCCCGCGTCCCTGGTGCCAGGTGAGCCCAATGTCAGCAAGTACAGCGACAAGGCGCCGAAAGATTATGCCGCGTGCGTGTTGCCGGCGTGGCAGCGGGAGATACCCAACACGACCCAATCGGCGATTTCCAATGGCTACAGGGTCACGGCACCGAGCATCATCACGGCCGACGAGATTGTGGATATCGTGAAATCGAAGGATGGCAGTCACGTATCGCTTTATCAGGGGCCCCCCTGGGCGAAATCCGGGGCGTTACGTCAGGCCGTGCGTGATTGTCTGTAAGGTTTAGTCGGTGATATCGGTCACCTGGATGATCGGGTCGTCGCTTGCCGGAGTGCTCGCACTGGTTTTCTTTTCCCGACGATCGTTCATCCAGTTGTCCACCTGAGCATTGAATTGTGCCGGCGCTTTTCGTCCGACCTTCCTGGCGAGATCAAGAATGGTCTGCTGGGCGAGGGCGTCTTCCATGCGTTTCTGCGCGGTCATCATGGCGGCATTAACTGCGCAGGGACCTGCCAGCGCCCAGGCCGGCGCTGAACCTTCGAACAAGGCGCAACGCCCGCGAATCTCCCGGCAATCGAAGATGAGCTTCTGGCCGTCGATGGCATTGACGATATCCAGAATGCTGATTTCGTCAGAAGGCCGGGCCAGCTTGAACCCGCCGCGCACGCCTTCAGTGGCGACCACCAGTTTTGCCTTGGCCAGTTTGGTGAAAATTTTTGCCAGATAGTCCTGTGGTACGCCTTGCAGCTCAGCAAGGTCACGCACGCTCGCCTCACGGGTGTCGCCGCCATTACCCACCAAAAAAATCAGGCAATGAATGCCGTACTCAACGCCTGCGCTGTAAAGAGACATGTCGATCTCCGACTAAAGTTGTCGTAAATGTTAACAGCGGAAAGCGAGCAGAGCAACGCATCCGGTCGCGTATTTACTGCTAGTTGTGCGGCGTGAATGGTTGTTTATAAGCCTTTTTGGACTAATCAAAACTTTCGATACTAACCATCAGTAATTTCGTTTTGTGCCAAGTAACTAGGATCAATATAGTCGCCGTTGTCCGGTCAGCAGTGGTAAGCAGTCGCTACCGAAGAGCGTGACCTTTAACGAACTCATCACTTGGTCTTCTCCCCGGAGTTAAAAATGAAACAGCACATTCTGGTTATCGGCGCAGGTTTTGGTGGCATGTGGACGGCTTTGAGCGCCACACGTCTGTTCGACATTCATGGCCACAACGACGTTGAAGTGACCGTTCTGGCCCCTCAGGCCGAGCTGCGAGTCCGTCCGCGCTTCTACGAACCGAATGCTCACCAACTGGCCGCACCGATCGGCGAACTGTTCGATGCGGTTGGCGTCCATTTCATCAAAGGCTCTGCCGAAACCATCGACGTTGAGCAAAAACGTGTCGGCTACGTCGATGCATCCGGCAACCAGCAAGTGTGCAGCTACGACAAACTCGTTCTGGCGACCGGTAGCCGCCTGGCACTGCCGAACACGCCAGGCGTGGCGGAACACGCCTTCGACGTGGATCAGATCGAGCAGGCCGTACGCCTGGAAAATCACCTCAAGTCCCTGGTCAACCTGCCAGAAAGCCACGCTCGCAACACCGTAGTGGTGGCCGGCGGTGGCTTCACCGGGATTGAAACCGCGACTGAAATGCCTGCGCGTCTGCGTGCCATCCTGGGTGATCGTGCTGACATAGAAGTGATCATCGTTGATCGTGGCGAGAAAGTTGGCGGGTCCATGGGCGCCGAGATCGCCAAGTCGATCGCTGAAGCCAGTATTGAAACGGGCGTGAAATGGCGCTTGAAGTCGTCGGTCGTCGCCGTCGATGAAAATGGCGTGACACTGACCGATGGTCAGCGCATCGATGCCAAAACCGTGGTCTGGACCACCGGTGTACGCGCCAGCTCGTTGACCGAGCAGATTCCGGCCGAACGCGATCACCTGGGCCGTCTGCACGTCGACGCTCACCTGAAAGTCATTGGTCAGGAAGACATCTTCGCCACCGGCGACGTGGCCTACGCCGCCAGCGATGAGATCGGCAACTTCGCATTGATGACCTGTCAGCACGCTATCTCGCTGGGTCGTCATGCCGGCAACAACGTTGCCGCGCAGATCCTGGGCGTGGACCCGACTCCGTACAGCCAACCTAAATACGTGACCTGTCTGGATCTGGGCGCCTGGGGCGCGGTCTACACCGAGGGTTGGGACCGGCAAGTGAAGTTGGTCAAAGAGGAAGCCAAAGCGCTGAAAACCCAGATCAACACGATGTGGATCTACCCACCTGCGGCTGACCGTGTCACCGCGCTGGCTTCAGCGGATCCGATGATTCCTGTCGCCTGAAACGTCGGCAACGTTGCTTCGATAACGCTGCCTGCTTAGAAAAATCCCGCCCGGGTTCTCTTGGGCGGGATTTTTTTTGCGCCTTGAGCGGTTGCGGTCGTGAAATTTAGCGTGTACTTTTTCATGAAAATATAAGTATAAAAATTCACGAGGCCTGCATGTTTCAGCAATCTACCCGGCACGTCGCCAGCTATTACGCCCACACTTGCGCCGATCGTCTATTCGATCGAGCCGCGTTGGAGGGCGAGCAGGACACCGAGGTGTTGATCATCGGGGCCGGCTTCAGTGGGTTGCATACGGCGTTGCGCCTGGCCCTGGCCGGCAAGCGCGTGACGTTGCTGGAAGCCAGTCGGGTGGCCTGGGCTGCTTCGGGTCGCAATGGCGGTCAGGCCATTCTCGGTTGGTCGTGTGACATGCCGCCGTTGGAGGCTGCGCTGGGTTATGAGCGAGCGCGCCGGTTATGGGACAGCATGCGCTGGGCGGCACGGGAGTTGCGAGATTTGCCCGCGCGCCATGGTTTTGATTGTGACTATCGGCCCGGCCACCTCTGGACGTCGGTGATGCCGCGTCGGGTGAGTCTGCTGACAGAATGGCAACAGGAGGCCAGCCACAAGTGGGGCCACGATGGTTTGCAGTTCATTTCGCACGAGGCGTTGCCTGATTGGGTCGCCAGTGAGCGCTATCAGGCGGGCCTGTTCGATCCTGAAGGCGGGCATTTGAATCCGCTGAAACTGGCGCTCGGCCTGGCCACTGCGATTGAACAGGCCGGTGGACGCATTCATGAACAGAGCAAGGCGTTGAGTTATCGCGAAGATGGCGATCGTTACATGGTCACCACTGAACGCGGTCGCATTCGCGCCGACGTGCTGGTGCTGGCGTGCAACGCCTACCTTGATCGGCTTGATCCGCAACTGTCGAGTTGCGTGTTACCGGTCGGTACTTATCAGGTGGCCACCGCGCCACTTACAGAGCAACAGGCGACCGCGTTGCTACCCAGCAATGTGTGCGTCACTGACAACCAGTTTGTCCTCGATTATTTCCGCCGTACGCCGGACAACCGCTTGCTGTTCGGTGGTGGTTGCACTTACCTGGGCGGCATGCCGACGGACATCGCCGCTGCGACACGGCCCTATCTGGAGCGCGTGTTCCCCCAGCTCAAGGGCGTCGAACTGGACTTTGCCTGGGGAGGACACATTGATCTGACCCTCAAGCGCACGCCTGACATCGGCCGACGTGGCGATCTCTACTGGCTGCAGGGTTACTCCGGACATGGCGTGTTGCCGACATTGGCCGGGGCGCGTGCCGTGTCCGAGGCGATACTTGGCCAGCCGGATGAGCTGGCGTTGTACCAGGGTTTGATCAACGGCAGTTTTCCCGGTGGAAAGTATTTGGCCGCACCGCTGGAAGCCATCGGCAAGGCCTGGTATCGGCTGCGCGACAGTATTTGAAGCATCAATTTCTGGAAGCCTTTAGATGGACATGCAAGAAGAAATCTCGGCGCTGGCAATCCTGATCCAGGACCTGCGCAAACACAAAAAATACACGCTGAAGGAGCTGGCGGACAAAATCGGTCGTTCGGTCGGCTTTCTCTCGCAAGTCGAGCGGGGATTGTCACGTCCCACGGTGGCGGACTTGACCGCCATCAGCGAAACCCTCGGTGTGCCGACCACCTATTTCTACAGTTTGCCCAAGCCCATGGCATTGCCTTGGGTGACCCGTCCGGATGAGCGACGCACGCTGTATTACGCCGACGGGATTACCGACATCCTCGTCTCTCCGAAGATGAGGGCGTCCTTTTCAATGCTTGAAAGCCAACTGGAGCCCGGCGCCAGCAGTGGTGATCGGCACATGAACGACAGCTCGGAGCAGGGTGGCTATGTCCTCGAGGGTGAGCTGACGCTGTGGCTGGATGACGATAAGCCGGTGACATTGCGCACCGGCGACAGTTTTCAACTGGCCAGTCATACGCATTGTCGCTACGGCAACCTCTCGGATCAGCTCGCCCGGGTGCTTTGGGTTTACACCTGATAAAAACAACAAGGAACACTAACGATGGATGCTGTCTGCTCTGATCTGGTTGCTGAGGTTCGCGCGTTTCGCCAACGCTTCCCGCAGGTGCGTTACGTTGACCTGATTTCCCTGGATATCCCGGGGCATTTTTACGGCAAACGCTACCCGATAGAAATGCTCGAGAAGGTCGCTGCAGGCAGCGCGCTCAAGCTGCCGCAAAACTGTGTGTTGCTGGGTGCGCAGGGCGGCCTGTTCAAAATCGGCGACTACTGTTTCAACGACGGCGACCCGGATGCTCCCCGCCGCCTGGTGCCCGGTACGCTCAAGCTCGTGAGCTGGGAAAACCAACTGCTGGGGCAGATGCTGATTACCTCAAGCGGCACTGAAAAGCCTATCGTCTTCGAGCCACGCGAAGTGTTGGCGCAGGTGCTCGAGCGCCTCGGCCGAAAAGGGATTTTCCCCGTGGTCGCGTTCGAACTGGAGTTCTATCTGTTCGATCGTCAGCTACGTGACGGCTTGCCACAGTTCCCTCGCGATCAGCTGACCGACGATGCCGATGATCAGCCGAATATGCACATCGAACGGCTGTCGAGATTTTCACCGGTACTCGATGACATGGTCGAGACGGCGCGAGCGCAAGGCATCGATGCCACGGTGATCACTGCGGAGTTGGGCCCGGGCCAGTTCGAGATCAATTTCGGTCACCTTGACGATGGTCTGCGTGCGGCCGACTGGGCAGCCCTGTTCTGCCGCAGCACACGGGGCGTGGCACTCAAGCACAACCACCGCGCCAGCTTCATGTCAAAACCCTACTTGCAGCACCCCGGTAGCGGCATGCATGTGCATGTGAGCCTTTACGACGAGGCGGGAACCAACCTGTTGGCGGCTAACGATCAGCAGGCGCTGCGCCATGCAGTGGCCGGTTGCCTTGAAGTGTTGCCGCATTGCATGCCGATCTTTGCACCGAATCACAACGCAATGCGTCGTTTGAGCGGCACGGTGAATGTCGCGACGCGCGCCAGTTGGGGCTTTGAAGATCGTGACGCCTGCCTGCGGGTGCCTGAGTCGGACGCTAAAAATTTGCGCATCGAACATCGCCTGGCGGGCGCGGATGCCAATCCTTATCTCGTGTTGGCAGCGATTCTGGTAGGGCTGGAGCAAGGGCTGGAAGTGGGTCGTGAACCGATTGCATCCCTCAACGAAGATCGTGGCAGCGGAATCGACTTCCCGTTGGAGATGCTGGAGGCCGTGCGTTCGATGCAAAACAACGCGCAGCTGCGCGAGGGTTTGGGGGCGGAGTTTGTGGATGTCTACTGCGAAAACAAGCGCCAGGACCATTTGGCATTCCTGCAGGACATCAGTGCGCGGGAGTATCGCTGGTACCTCTAAATCGGCCCTTGTCGGTGCTCGCCAATAAAAAATGTGTGGATATTTAATGGGTTAGAAGATTTAGTAACTGGATGGTGAATCAAAATATATTGTTACAGACAGAAATATTAAGTAATATTCGCCCCGCGTTCACCACCACGGTTTATGCATTTTGAGTCCCAGGCGTCCATCAGCTGCCTGGGATTTTTTTTGCCTGAAATTCGGCTTTATTGATTCGAGCGACACAACACCGACCGTGGCCGGCGTTGTGCTCAGCGATTTACTGCGACGCTTGACCCACCAACGGAGCACGCTTGGCGAGTTTCATCAGCCAGTAGTAGCTCAGAGCGGGCACCAGCAACCCGACGATCCAGGCCAGGTCTACGCCATCCAGAGCGTTGGCCACCGGGCCGACATACAACGTGGTGTTCATGAAGGGAATTTCCAGGGCGATTGCCAGCACGAAACTGCCACAGGCGATCCAGTTGACGCGCCCGTAGATCCCGTCCTTGTCGAAGATGTCATCTATCCGGTACTGGCCTTTGCGCAGGCAGTAGTAGTCCACCAGATTGATCGCCGTCCAAGGGATCAGGAAATAGCTCATGAAGAAAATGAAGTTGAGGAAGAAGGTGATGAAGTCGTCCTGACTGATGGTGCACAAGGCCGTGGCCACCAAGCTGATCACCAGCATGAACAGGCCGCGTACCCGAGGCGTCACCTTGAGCCGGGCAAAGGGTTCGATCACGGTAATGGTCGACATGAAGGCACCGTACAGGTTAAACACATTGATCGACACCTGGCCATAGACGATGAAGGCGAACAGCAGCAGCGCGCCGCTCCCAAACAGCCCGGCGACATGGCTGCCGACGTTGCTTGAAAAGTCGCTGATGCCGACGCTGAGGATCGCCCCGAGAATCATCATCCAGGCACCGCCGCTGACCGTGCCGGCGTAGCTGTACCAGAACACTTTTGCGGTTGGCGTGCTGCTCGGCAGGTAACGCGAGTAGTCGGCTACATGCGGCGCGTAGGACAGTTGCCAGGTCACGGCAATGCTCACCGCCACCAGAAACTTCGACAACGAGAAACCCGTCGGCAGCCATTGTTCTGCCGGGATCGGCAGCTGCAAGGCGAGCACCGTAGCGGCGATGAACACCAACAACGAAAGCAGCGACAGCACTTTCTGCAAGCGATGGATCAGGCGATAACCATAGAGCGCGACGACAAAGCACAGCGCCCCGATTAGGTAGATGTTGCCGGTGGCCGGCAACGGGCTGACGGACTCCAATGCCTGGGCGGCGAGCAAGGTGTTGCTGACGAAAAACCCCAGGTAGATCAGCATCACGAACAGCAGCGGCAAGACCGCCCCCAGCACACCGAATTGCGCCCGGCTCTGGATCATTTGCGGGATGCCGAGTTTTGGGCCCTGGGCAGAATGGGAGGCCATGAAAATCGCCCCCAGCAGCGAACCGATGATGATCGCCAATGCGCTCCAGAACAGATTAAGCCCCATCACCACCGGCAACACGCCGGACGCGATGGTGGTGATGTTCATGTTGGCGCCGAACCAGATGAAGAACAGCGAGCCGGGTTGGCCATGACGTTCGGTTTCAGGGATGAAATCGATGCTTCTTTTTTCGACTTGCATGGCGATTACTCCTGAGTCCGGGCGAGGTGGGTTTGCAAACGGACGATGGTGCTTTCCAGCTCATGCGGTTGGTGGGCGAACAGGTCCGGGTGCTCGGGGATCAGGCTTAGATAATCGCGGTTCTCCAGGGCTCGCAGGCATTCGGCGCAGGTCAGGATCTCAAGGGCGTAGACCCAGTTGGCCATGATCAGCAGCGCCGAGTAGTGTCCCGCTAGCGTGGTCGTGGTGCAGGCGTCGCTGACCAGCCGAATGTGATAACCCAGGGCGAAAGCATCGAACACCGTGCAGAGTACGCAGACATCGGTCAGCACGCCGCAGACGATCAGGGTATCGACCTCGAGTGCCTTGAGTCGGGCATCCAGGTCGGTGCGGTGGAAGGCGCTGTAACGGCCCTTGTCGATAATGAGTTCATCAGGCTGCGGCGCCAGACGTTCGATGATTTCCACTTGCCGGGTTCCGGCACGGTAACTGCTGGGGCCGCCGTCGGCCGCTCGTGGTTCGCCGCGCGGCAAATCACTGCCGTCGGCCTGATTGATGTGGCGGGTATAGATGACAGGCACCCGCTGACGGCGGGCGGTGTCGAGCAGGGCGGCGATATGGGTTACCACCGTGTCGACGTTTTCGAGGACGAAACCGTCCTCCTGCTGCATGTCGATGATCAACAGCGCGTTTTTATTGTTCATTGAGCAAACCTGATCATGGGCCGAAGCACAAAGCACCGGGCACGCCTCGCGATGACGAGACGTGGGTGCGTGAATTCAGTTCGGGTGGGCTCAGTGACCGAGTTGCCAGAAGCCGTTCTGCTTGGCAGTAACGCTGGCGCGCAGGCGCTTGAAATGCAGGTGCGAAGCGGTCCATTCGCCGCGCAGGTAAACCTGCTCGGCGCCGGAGGGAAGGGCGAGTGATGGGCGGCGATCATTGATCATTGGAATCGACCCTACACGTCAGTCAGCCCCCCGGCTTCGCGTCCGAGGGGCAGGGTGGTGGACTCAGCGGAACGCTGGGACCACGTGTTTGATGAACAGCTCCAGGGATTTTTTCTTCTCCGCGTGGGGCAGGCTGTTATCGCACCAGAAGCTGAATTCGTCGACCCCCAGTTCCTGGTAGTACTTGATGCGCGGGATGATTTCTTCCGCTGTGCCGATCATGGCGGTCTTGTGCAGGCTCTCCAGCTTGAACTCCGGGCGCTCGGCGAACTTCTCTTCCGGGCTCGGCGCCAGGAAGCCGTTGACCGGCACTTCCTTGTTGCCGAACCAGGCATCGAAGGTGCGATAGAACCTGGAGATCGCCTTGGCCCCGACTTTCCAGCCTTCGGGATCATCTGTCGCGTGGACGTGGGTGTGACGCAGCACCATCAGTTGCGGACGTGGTACGTCCGGGTTGTTGTCCAGGGCCGCCTGGAATTTGTTCTTCAGGTCGAGGACTTCTTCGTCACCCTTCATCAGCGGCGTGACCATGACGTTGCAGCCGTTGGCCACGGCGAAGTTGTGCGAGTCCGGGTCGCGAGCGGCGATCCACATTGGCGGATTAGGCTTCTGGATCGGCTTCGGCACGCTGGTGGACGTCGGGAATTTCCAGATATCGCCATCGTGAGCGTAATCGCCTTGCCACAGGGCGCGCACCACCGGAACCATCTCGCGCAGCGCTTGACCGCCGGAGGAGGCGGGCATGCCGCCGGCCATGCGGTCGAACTCCACCTGATAGGCGCCACGGGCCAGACCGACTTCCATGCGGCCGTTACTGATCACGTCCAGCAGCGCGCATTCGCCGGCGACCCGCAACGGGTGCCAGAACGGCGCAATGATGGTGCCGGCGCCGAGGTGAATCGTGGTGGTCTTGGCGGCGAGGTAGGCCAACAGCGGCATCGGGCTCGGCGAGATGGTGTATTCCATGGCGTGGTGTTCGCCGATCCAGACGGTGCTGAAACCGCCGGCTTCGGCCATCAGGGTCAGTTCGGTCAAGTCTTCGAATAGCTGACGGTGGCTGACGCTCTCGTCCCAACGTTCCATGTGCACGAACAGGGAAAACTTCATGACGCTTACCTCGGATCTTTTGTTGTTGGCCGGTCGATCGAGAGTCGACCGGGCTGATTATTGGAGTCTGGATATTTGCAATGTACGCAAGCTATCTCTGAGTATTGTCGAATCAGGCGAGCACGGGCAGGGCGCCCATTTTGCCGTGGCAATACACCAGTGGCCCGGCGTTTTGCTGGGGCACGATCAGGTTCTTCACCGCGCCGACCATGATCGCGTGGTCGCCCCCTTCGTATTCGCGCCACAGCTCACATTCGATCACCGCCGTGGCGTTGGCCAGAATCGGGTTGCCCAGCTCGCTCAAGGTCCATTCGATGCCTTGCGCCTTGTCCTTGCCTTTGCGCGCGAAGGCATAGGCTTCGCTCTGCTGGCCGCCGGACAGGACGTGAATGGCAAAGCGTTTATTCTTGATCAGTACCGGATAGGAATCAGAGCTGTAGTTGGGGCAGAACAGCACCAGGGCCGGGTCCATGGACAGCGAGCTGAAGGCGCTGGCGGTCAGGCCGACGATTTGGCCATCGTCATCCAGCGTGGTGATCACAGTCACCCCGGAAGGAAACGAACCCATCACTTGTTTGTAGATGGCGGCATCGATCATGGGACGGTCCTCTGGCGGTGTAATGCGGGTTTTTATGTGTTTGTAGGTCTGATGGTATACCGTAATACATAGTTTGCAAGGGCTTTTTTTTTGACCCGATAAACGTAGGTCTTTGGTCTTGCAGCCAATGTTTACGGGGCCTGTAGCCCGTTTGAACGGACGCTGATGCTTGAGGATTGCGGCTAAGATGGGCGCTAATAGACCGGATCAGTCTTGTTAAAAAGATGGAATACCATAATATGACCGGCATCTGAGGGGCGGCCAAAGAGCTCCCCCGGTTTGGCTTCGTACAACTATAAGATCAGACAAACTAGAGTTCATGCACATGTCCCAGATGTCCCGGCAAGACCCCCTGATCGAGAATCACACGGTCGATTACGTCCCACTCGCGGAACGCCACGGGAAGGCCCGCGACCTTTTCACTTTATGGTTCAGTACCAACATCGCGCCGTTGCCCATCGTGACCGGCGCCATGGTGGTCCAAGTGTTCCACCTCGACCTGTTTTGGGGGCTGCTGGCGATTGCGCTCGGGCATATGGTCGGCGGTCTGGTGATTGCCCTGGCGTCGGCTCAAGGGCCGCGCATGGGAATTCCGCAGATGGTGCAGAGCCGGGGCCAGTTCGGCCGTTACGGTGCGCTGCTGATCGTGTTCTTTGCGGCGATCATCTACATCGGCTTTTTCATCTCCAATATCGTGCTGGCCGGAAAGTCCATTGTCGGCATCGCGCCTTCGGTTCCGGTGCCAGCGAGCATCCTCATCGGCGCCTTGAGCGCCACCGCGATCGGGGTGATCGGTTACCGCTTCATTCACACCCTCAATCGCATCGGGACCTGGGTCATGGGCAGTGCCTTGCTCGCCGGTTTCCTTTACATCTTCGCCCATGACCTGCCGGCGGACTTCTTCACCCGCGGCGGTTTCAACCTGTCGGGCTGGCTGGCAACGGTGTCGTTGGGGATCATCTGGCAGATCAGCTTCTCGCCTTATGTGTCGGACTACTCGCGTTACCTGCCGGCGGATATCGGGATTGCCCGGCCGTTTTTCGCCACATATCTGGGCGCGACGCTGGGCACCATTCTGTCGTTCACTTTCGGCGCAGTGGCGGTGTTGGCCACTCCGGAAGGCACCGAAGCGATGGTTGCAGTGAAGCAGTCCACCGGCTGGCTGGGACCGATTTTGATGGTGCTGTTCCTGCTCAACATCATCAGCCACAACGCCTTGAATCTGTATGGCGCGGTGCTGTCGATCATCACCTCGATCCAGACCTTTGCCAGTCAGTGGACGCCGAGCATCAAAGTACGCGTGGTGTTGTCGAGTGTCGTGCTGGCGGGTTGCTGTTTTGTCGCATTGGGCGCTTCGGCGGATTTCATCTCGCAGTTCATCGGGTTGATTTTGGCGCTGTTGCTGGTGCTGGTGCCTTGGGCGTCGATCAACCTGATTGATTTCTATCTGATCAAGCGTGGCAGCTATGACATTGCCTCGATCTTCCGTGCGGATGGCGGGATTTACGGGCGTTTCAACCTGCATGCGATCGTTGCGTATTTCATCGGGATTATCGTGCAGCTGCCATTTGCCAATACGTCGTTGTATGTCGGGCCGTATGCCAATCTGGTGGAAGGGGCTGATCTGTCGTGGCTGGTGGGGTTGGTGGTGACTTGTCCGTTGTATTACTGCCTGGCTACGCGTGGGCAGGGGCAAGAGAGCAAGGCAGCGAAACTGGGTTACACAAGCTAGCGCCCGACTTGAGTTCGTCTGGAATGCCCGGCCTTTGCCGGGCATTTTTATTTGCGCTAGGTTGTGTGTATATCCGTTTCTTCGGTAACGGCTGATTACGGTTTCGCTCTTACAGCGACTCCCTTTTGCAGACGCCCAAAAGGAAGCAAAACGCTTTGCCCCTCCATTCGGTGCCTCGCTTAGGCTCGGCATGCCGTAACGAAGGCATTGCTCCGGGGGCCCGCCGCCATCGGCCATCCATGGCCGGGGGCGGCTACCGCGGCATCCTTGCCGCGGTGCCCCCTGCGCAACGCCTGCGTTCGGCCTCTGGGAAAGGGGCAAGCAGATCAAGATCAAAAGCCACAGCCACAGCAAGATCAAAAGATCGCAGCCTCGTTCCACTCGACAGCTCCTACCGGGGAGAGGGGATGCACGCACGCTCCTCACCACTCAACAGGCCGAGCGTTAGCTCGCCTGCAGCTTTTGATCTTGATGCACCGCCCCCTCGAGAGGCCGAGTGGAGGTTCTGCGCAGTGGGCAACCCGGCATGGATGCCGGGTTAGCCGCCCCCGGCCATGGATGGCCGATGGCGGCGGGCCCACGGAGCAGGACCGGAGCGAGGGCATGCCGAGCCTAGGCGAGGCACCGAACGACAGGGGCATGAGCGCTTTGGTTACTTTCGCGCTTTTCGAAAGTGACTCGCTGTAAAAGCGAAACCGCTAGCCGCCGTGACCGCAAAAACGGATATGTACCCCAACCAAAAAGCAAAAAAAAGGCCGCCACAACCCGACGTTGCGGCGACCCGAGGGTGACAGATAAATCACGGCCCACTGGCATGGGCCGGCGCCAAATCAATGAGCCCCGGCAGCCTTGTTCAGATCACTCTCAGCCCATTCGGTATAAACACAAGCATCCGCAGTCGCCCAACGCACCCGAACCGGATCGCCAGTCTTCATCGGCATGCCAGCGGCAGAGAGCGCCTTGACGGTCATCGAGGTACCGCCGGAAGTCATCACCGTGCAAGTCTGGCTTTCACCAAGAAACAGCACCTCACCTACAATCGCCGACACTTCATTCCAGCCTGCCGCCAGCGGTTCCTGAGCCGCTTGCTCAACGCTCAGTGCCAAGGCTTTTTCGGGGCGCACCATCAGCAGCACATCCTGATTGGTTTGCAATCCTGCGGTCAGTCGAATCGACAACGATTGCCCTTCAAACGTAGCGACCGCATTGCCCTGAGCCTTGAGCTTGAGGAAGTTCGAGTTACCAAGGAACGAAGCAACAAAGGCATTCGGCGGATTCTGGTACAGGTCGTAACCGCTGCCCAACCCGACGATCTTGCCGTGGCTGAAAATCGCGATGCGCTGGGACAGGCGCATGGCTTCTTCCTGATCGTGGGTCACGTAAACGATGGTGATGCCCAGACGCCGATGCAGCTGGCGCAGTTCATCCTGCAAGTCTTCACGCAGTTTCTTGTCGAGGGCGCCGAGCGGTTCGTCCATCAGCAGGATGCGTGGTTCATAAACCAGCGCCCGAGCAATCGCCACACGTTGCTGCTGGCCGCCGGACAGTTGCGATGGGCGACGATGAGCGAATTGTTCCAGTTGTACCAGTTTGAGCATCGCATCGACCCGGCGCTCGCGCTCGGCGGTGGCCAGTTTGCGAATGGCCAATGGGAACGCGATGTTGTCGCGCACCGACAGGTGCGGGAACAGCGAATAACGCTGAAACACCATGCCGATGTCGCGCTTGTGTGGCGGCACGTTGACCAGCGATTGGCCATTGACCAGGATCTCGCCGCTGCTCGGGGTTTCGAAGCCGGCGAGCATCGACAGCGTTGTACTTTTGCCCGAGCCGCTGGAGCCGAGGAACGTGAGGAATTCACCGTCCTTGATGTCCAGCGAGATGTCGTCCACGGCGGCAAAGTCACCGTAGTACTTGTTCAGGTTGCGCAGGCTTACCAACGGTTGGTCGCCCTGTTGCGCGGAATCTTTGATCACTGCACTCATGTCGTACTCCTGGGCGCTCAGGCGCTGATTTGATTGCGCCGGCGAAGGGCGGCGGCGATCACCATGACCAATACCGAGAGGCCGATCAGCAGCGTCGAGGCGACGGCGATCACGGGCGTCAGGTCCTGGCGCAGGGTGGTCCACATTTTCACGGGAAGGGTTTGCAGGGTCGGGCTGGCCATCATCACGCTCAGCACCACTTCATCCCATGACACCAGGAACGCAAACAGGGCGCCGGCCACCATGCCCGGACGAATCGCCGGAAAGGTCACCTTGAACACCGCTTGCAGACGCGAGGCGCCGCAGATCACCGCGGCATCCTCGATCGACTGATCGAACAGCTTCAGCGAGTTGATGATCGAGATGATGGTGAACGGCAACGCAACAATCACGTGGCTGACCACGAAAGCGAACATCGTCCCGGTGTATCCGAGTTTGAGGAACAGTGCGTACACCGCCACCGCAATGATCACCAGCGGCACGATCATCGGCAGGGTGAACAGACCGTAGAGCATTTCACGGCCCGGGAAGCGCCCGCGCACCAGTGCAAAAGCGGTTGGCAGGCCCAGCGCCACGGCGAAGAACGTGGTCAGTACCGCGACCTTGAGGCTGGCCACGGCCGCGTTCATCCAGTCGGCGTTGGAGAAGAACTGGCCGTACCATTTCAGCGTCCAGCCCGGCGGCGGGAACACCAGCCACTGGGAGGAACCGAAGGACAGCAGCACGATGAATACGATCGGCAGCAACAGGAACAACGCGATCAATCCGGTCGTGAAGTACAGGCCGAAGCGCATGCGCCGGCTCATGGCATTGGGGGTCAGGAGCATGACGGCTTACCTCGCGTTGCTGGCGCCAACCGGGGATTCCGGCTGGAGCTTCAGGTAGAAGTAGAACAACACCAGCGTAATGACGATCAGCAACGCGGCGCCGGCGCTGGCCAGGCCCCAGTTGAGGAACGACTGCACCTGCTGAATGATGAACTCGGGCAGCATCATGTTCTGCGCTCCACCCAGCAGCGCCGGGGTGACGTAGTACCCAAGCGACATCACGAACACCATCAGGCCACCGGAGAACAATCCCGGCCGGCACAGCGGCAGGAACACCCGGAAGAAGTTGGTCCAGGGGCTCGCGCCGCAGATCGAACCGGCCTGCAGGATCATCGGGTCGATGGCCTGCATGGTCGCCTGCAACGGCAGCACGATGAACGGGATCATGATGTAGCTCATGCCGATCACCACGCCGGTGAGGTTATGCACCATCTCCAGCGGCTGATCGATGATGCCCATCGCCATCAACGCCTTGTTGATCACCCCGGACGCTTGCAACAGCACGAGCCAGGAGTAGGTCCGGGCGAGGAGGCTGGTCCACATCGACAACAGCACGATGTTGAGGATCCAGCGCCCCCAGCCACGGGGCACCAAGGTGATGGCCCAGGCCAATGGAAAGCCGAGCAGCAGGCTGAACAGGGTCACCAGTCCGGCCACCGAAAAGGTGTTGAGCAAGACCCGTGCATACGCCGAGTTGGCAAACAACTGCTCGTAGTTGCCCAGCCCCGGTACCGGCTCCAGCACGCCACGCAGTAGTAGCCCGATCAGCGGCGCCAGAAAAAACAGGCCGAGGAACAGCAGGGCGGGGATCAGGTTGCTTGCGCCGCGCCAGCGCTGTGCCAGGGAAGGGGATTGGTTCATCGCAGCCGCCTTGCCGAGTGCCGAGCCGGCAGCGCCAGTGGCGCTCCCGACCTGCGTGGGTTGACGGGACGCGGTTACCGTCATTTTCATTTGACCAGCCATTCGTTCCACCGTGTCGCGATGGCCGGACCGTTTTTGGCCCAGTACGCGAAATCAAGAGTGATCTGATCCTTAGCGTAGGCAGTCGGCAGGTTAGGGGCCAGCACCGAGTCCAGGCGCGCCACGCTGTCGACGTTGACCGGCGCATAGGCGGTCAGGTTGGAGAAGTCAGCTTGTCCTTTGGCGCTGCTGGCATTGGCCAGGAACTTCATGGCCGCGGCCTTGTTTTTTGTCCCTTTGGGCACGACCAGAATGTCGGCCATGACCAGGTTCTGTTTCCAGCTCACGCCCACCGGTGCGCCATCTTCTTGCAGGGCGTGGATCCGGCCGTTCCAGAACTGCCCCATGCTGGCTTCGCCAGAGGCCAGCAACTGTTGCGACTGGGCACCGCCGCCCCACCAGACGATATCTTTCTTGATGGTGTCGAGTTTTTTGAAGGCGCGATCCAGGTCCAGCGGGTAGAGCTTGTCGGCGGCTACGCCATCGGCCAGCAGCGCCAGTTCAAGCACGCCTGGGCTTGGCCATTTGTAGAGGGCGCGTTTGCCGGGATAGGTCTTGGTGTCGAACAGCGCGGACCAGTCCTGAGGTTTGCTGGCGCCGAGCTTTCCTTCGTTGTAGCCGAGGACGAAGGAGAAGAAGAACGAGCCAACGCCGTGATCGGAGACAAACCGCGGGTCGATTTTATCGCGCTGAATGACCGTGAAATCGAGGGGCTCGAGCAGGCCTTCGGCGGCGGCGCGCAGGGCGAAATCGGCTTCGACATCAACTACGTCCCACTGCACATTGCCGCTTTCGACCATGGCTTTGAGTTTGCCGTAGTCGGTCGGGCCATCCTGAACCACGGTGATGCCACTGGCTTTGCTGAACGGATCGGCCCAGGCCTGCTTCTGCGCATCCTGGGTGCTACCGCCCCAGCTGACGAAGTTGACGCTTTCGGCTGCCATCAATGCCTGGCTGGTTACGCTCAGCAGTCCCGCAAAAAGTATTGCGGTTGCACGTTTGTTCAACACCATTTTCACGCCCTCATTGTTGTGTTTATGAGCGGGGCTTTTAGTGCCCGCCTATCGGGAGCAGTAGGTCCATCTGGCCTGTTACGGTCGTCCGGTCTATGGAATATCATATTATGGTATTCCAAACTTTGTGCAAGCACTTTGCCTTACCGGCTATCAGCCAAAACGAGTTTTTTGTGGTGAAGCATTTGCCTTGATGAGCGCTTTCCGTAGGAGCAAGGCTTGCCCGCGATGGCGGTCTCGAAGGCGCCATCGCGGGCAAGCCTTGCTCCTACGAATCGGGTTTGTCCTTGAGGCCTTGGGATCACTGGGTGAACGGGATGCTTTCCACCACTTCCAGGTTGTAACCGGTCAAGCCCGCGTATTTCAGCGGAGGGCCAAGATGACGCAGCTTGCCCACGCCAAGGTCCTGCAGAATCTGCGCCCCGGTACCGACTTCAGAATAGATGCGCGACTGCGAACGGCTGAACTGCCGCGGCGGCTGGGTCAGCTGCGGCACACGCTCAAGCAGCGCTTGCGACGACTCATGATTGGCCAGAACCACCACCACGCCACGACCTTCCTCGGCGACTCGCTGCAGCGCTGCCCACAACGTCCAGTTGGACGGGCCGCTGTATTCAGCGCCGACCAGGTCGCGCAGCGGATCGATCACATGCACGCGGACCAGCGTTGGTTCGTCCCGGTGCAACTTGCCCATGACCATTGCCATGTGGACGCCGCCTTCGATACGGTCTTCAAAGGTAATCAGCCGGAAAGTGCCGTGCACCGTGGGCAGTTCACGTTCACCGATACGCACCACGGTGTGTTCAGTGCTGAGGCGATAGTGGATCAGGTCGGCGATGGTGCCGATCTTGATCCCGTGCTTGCGCGCGAACACTTCCAGGTCCGGGCGGCGGGCCATGGTGCCGTCATCGTTCATCACTTCGACGATCACCGAGGCCGGGGTGAAGCCGGCCAGGCGTGCCAGGTCGCAACCGGCCTCGGTATGACCGGCGCGAGTCAGTACGGCGCCTTCCTTGGCGCGCAGCGGGAAAATATGACCGGGTTGCACGAGGTCGGCGGGCCCGGCATTAACGGCGACGGCGGCTGCCACGGTACGCGCCCGGTCGGCGGCGGAGATGCCGGTGGTCACGCCCACGGCGGCCTCGATGGAAACGGTAAACGCCGTGCTGAACACACTGCCGTTGCTCGGCACCATCTGCTCCAGCCCGAGGCGCTGGCAGTGGTCGTCGGTCAGCGTCAGGCAGATCAGACCGCGCGCTTCCCGGGCCATGAAGCTGATCGCTTCGGCCGTGCAGCAATCGGCGGCCAGCAGCAGGTCGCCTTCGTTTTCCCGATCCTCGTCATCGACCAGGAGCACCATCTTGCCTTGTCGATAGTCTTCGATGATTTCTTCGATGCTGTTGAAGGCCATGCTGGGATTCTCAGTGTTTGATGGAATTATTTATTGGTATACCATAATACAAAATAAACCGAGAGGTCACTATGAAGGCGTACTGGATTGCTCATGTAGATGTCACCGACCCCGATCAATACAGCCAATACACCCAGCGGGCGCCGGCGGCCTTCGCGTTGTATGGCGGACGGATGTTGGCCCGGGGCGGGCGCAGCCAAGCACTGGAAGGCGGGCCCACGCCGCAACGCAACGTGGTGATTGAATTCGACTCGTACGAACAGGCGCTGGCCTGCTACCAGTCGGAGGAATATCAGGAGGCGAAACGGCACCGCGAGGGCGTGGCCCGGGCTCAGATAATCATTGTCGAGGGCGTGGCGCCCTAAGGGCTGTCAGCGAATAAAGTGGATCTTGCCGGTATCGTCGTTGCCGATGTAGATGCCGTAAACCCCGGCCTGGCGTTCCTCGATATAGCGTTCGAGGATTTGTCGGATTGCCGGGTAGTAGATGCTGTCCCAAGGGATGTCCTCGGGTGCGAAGAATTTGTAGTCGAGGGTTTCCGGCCCGTACTGGCCGGTGATCTCCAGGGCGATGGCGCGGAAGATGATGTACACCTCGCTGATCTTCGGCACGCTGAAGATCGAGTAGGGCGAGAGAATTTCCGCGCGCACGCCGCTCTCTTCCCAGACTTCGCGCAGCGCTGCTTGTTCGGTGGTCTCGCCGCCTTCCATGAAGCCGGCCGGTAGCGTCCAGGTACCAGGACGCGGCGGAATGGCGCGCTGACACAGCAAATATTTGCCGTCCTGCTCGATGATGCAGCCGGCAATGATTTTCGGATTGACGTAATGGATGTAGCCGCAACCGCGGCACATCAGGCGCTCGTGCGTATCGCCCGGCGGTAGCTGGTGACCGAGGTCACTGCCGCCGCACTTTGGACAAAAGCTCGGGCTGAACATCTTTAGCGACCTATGCGCGGTTCTTTAAGCGCGATCGGCAGGGTGATCTCAGGAATTTTCCCGGTCTCTTCCTGTTTGCGCTTGAGGTAATCGAGGGCAACCGTTGCGGCGGCGCGCACGTGGTCGACGCAAGCCTGGTGGGCGGCGAGGGGATCGCCACTCTTGATCGCCTCGACCATACGTTCCATTTCCTGATTGCTCGCGCCGCGACGGTTTTCCTGGGACACCGACGTCGCCCGCAGGTAGCTGATTCGTGCCTGCAACTGACGCAGCTGAGTGGCCGCGACATGGTTGCCGGAGCCTTCGAGCAGCACATCGTAGAAGCCCTGAACCGAGTCGATGACCTGTTGCAGCTCGCCGTCCTTGAGGGCCTTGCGGTTTTCCTCGAGGGCTTTTTCCAGGGCCTTGATGTCCTTGGCCTTGGCGCGCAGGGTGAACAGCTGGACGATCAGGCCTTCGAGCACGCAACGCAGCTCGTAGATATCACCGGCGTCAGAGAGGGTAATGATGGCGACCCGTGGGCCCTTGGCGTCGGCGAATTCCACCAGGCCTTCGGATTCCAGGTGACGCAAGGCTTCGCGTACGGACGTGCGGCTGACGCCCAGGCGATCGCACAGATCGCGCTCGACCAGACGGTCTCCCGGCAGGAGCTGGAAGTTCATGATGGCGCTTCGCAGTTTATCCAGCACGATTTCGCGCAGGGTAACGGGGTTGCGATTGACCTTGAAGCTGTCGTCGAGTGGCAGGCGTTTCATGGGGTCCGCTCTGGGTGTGGCTGTCCATGCAAAAAGAGCACTTCGATCGCAAGAATCTCCGTGCTCGGTCAGATCAAACAGCCAAGGGTTAACTGGAGGCCTCGGCATCGGCTTCGGCGAACGCTTCACGGGCGAGCCGGAAACTGTCTACGGCAGCGGGGACACCGCAATAAATACCGACCTGAAGCAGAATTTCGCGTATTTGTTCACGAGTCAGTCCGTTACGCAAGGCGCCGCGTACATGAAGCTTGAGTTCGTGAGGCCGGTTGAGGGCCGAAATCATCGCCAAGTTTATCATGCTGCGCTCTTTAAGCGACAAACCCTCACGACCCCAGACGTGGCCCCAGCAGTACTCGGTGACCATTTCCTGCAGCGGCCGAGTGAAGTCGTCGGCGTTCTCGATGGAGCGTTTCACGTAGGCTTCGCCCAGCACCTGGGTGCGGATTTTCAGGCCCTGTTTATATTTCTCGTTGCTCATCATTGTTCTCCAACGCAATCCCTATGAGAGCGAGTAAACCCGTCAGGCCAGAGCGGGCAAAGGGCCCAGCTTGCCTTTGTGATAGATCATCGGCGTCATTGGTTGCTCGGGCAGAATCAGGTTCTTCACCGCACCGACGATGATCGCGTGGTCACCGCCGTCGTATTCGCGCCACAGTTCGCACTCGATGATCGCCGTGGCATTACCCAGCAGCGGATTGCCCAGCGCGCTCAAGTGCCAGTCGATGCCATTGGCCTTGTCCTTGCCTTTACCGGCAAACGCATAGGCTTCGGCGGTCTGGTCGGCGGACAGCAAGTGAATCGCGAACTGCTTGCTGTCGCGCAGGATCGGGTACGTGTCAGAGGCATAGTTGGGGCAAAACAGCACCAGTGCCGGATCGATCGACAGCGCACTGAAGGCGCTGGCGGTAATGCCGACAATGCCGCCGTCCGGGTCCAGGGTGGTGACCACCGTGACCCCGGATGGGAACGAGCTCATGACGTCTTTGTAAATGCCGGGTTCGATCATTTCGTCAATCTCCTAGCGCATCACGAAGGGGTCAGGCATCGGTGCCTGGGAGAGGTTGATCCACACCGTTTTCAGCTCGGTGTAGGCCAGCACCGAATCGATGCCGCTCTCGCGTCCATAGCCGCTGTTCTTGAAACCGCCGATCGGCGCCATGGCCGAGACAGCACGGTAGGTGTTGACCCAGATAATCCCCGAGCGAACGTCCCGGGCCAGGCGATGGGCTCGCCCCAGGTCGCGGGTCCAGATGCCGGCGGCGAGGCCGAACTGCGAGTCGTTGGCAATCGCCAAAGCTTCGGCTTCATCCTTGAAACGAATCACCGAGGCCACCGGACCGAACACTTCTTCCTGCATGATCTTCATCGAGTTGCGGTCGCATTCGAACAAGGTCGGCTCGTAGAACCAGCCATCGCCCAGATTCTGCGGACGCTTGCCGCCCAGGCGCAGGCGCGCCCCTTCGGCGATGGCATCGGCGACCAGGCCTTCGACCACGGCCAGTTGCTGCGCGGTGGCCATGGGGCCCATTTCGCTGCTGTCTTCCTGCGGGTTACCGATGCGGATGCGTTTGGCGCGTTCGACCAAACGATCGACAAACTCATCGTAGATTTCGTCCTGCACCAACAATCGCGAACCGGAGACGCAACTCTGACCGGAGGCCGCGTAGATCCCGGCAATCGCGCCGTTGATCGCGCTGTCGAGGTCGGCGTCGGCGAAGATAATGTTCGGCGATTTGCCGCCCAGTTCCAGCGACAGCTTGGCGAAGTTCTCGGCGCTGCTGCGCACCACATGCCGCGCCGTCGCAGCGCCACCGGTGAAGGCGATTTTGCGGATCAGCGGATGGCGGGTCAGGGCCGCGCCAGTGCTTGGGCCGTAGCCGGTGACTACGTTGACCACACCCGGCGGGATGCCGGCTTCCAGCGCCAGACGCGCCAGTTCGAGAATGGTTGCGGAGGCGTGCTCCGACGGTTTGATCACGATGGTGTTGCCCGCCGCCAGGGCCGGGGCGAGTTTGATCGCGGTCAGGTACAGCGGACTGTTCCAGGGAATGATCGCCGCGACCACGCCCATGGCTTCGTGCACGGTGTAAGCAAACAGGTCCGGCTTGTCGAGGGGCAGGGTGCCACCTTCGAGTTTGTCGGCCAGGCCCGCGGTGTAGTGGAAGAACTCCGGCAAGTAGCTGACCTGTCCGCGGGTTTCGCGGATCAGCTTGCCGTTGTCACGGCTTTCCAGCTGCGCCAGGTGTTCCTTGTTTTCGGCGATCAGATCGCCCAGGCGCCGCAGCAGTTTGCCGCGGGCGGTGGCGGTCAGACCGCGCCAGGCCGGGCTGTCGAAAGCCGTTTGCGCCGCTTGTACGGCGCGCTCGACGTCGGCTTCGTCGGCATCGGGCAGTTCAGCCCAGGCTTGGGCCAGGGCCGGGTTCAGGCTTTCAAAGGTCTTGCCGGACAGGGCATCGACCCATTCACCGCCGATGCACATCTGGAAGCGTGCGAGTGTCATGCAACGATCCCCTTTATTTGGTTTTGTCGGGAGTGCGCGGTGTCGAGAAACTCCAGCAGCAGCTGGTTGACCAGGCGCGGTGATTCTACGGGCATCATATGCCGCTGCTCGGCGAGCACGGCAACTGTCGCGCCGGGAATACGTGCGGCCAATTGCTCGGCCATTTCCGGTGTCGAGCCCGGGTCCAGTTCACCGGTGGCGATCAGTGTCGGCACCTGAATACTGCCCAAGTCGTCAGCGCGGTACATGTCCTGGGTCGCGAACAGTTCATAGGTGGTCAGGTAACCCTGCGGGTCATTGTCTGCCAGGGTTTGGCGCAAGGCCGCAATCTGCGCCGGATTGGCCGCCTGATATTCGCGGCTGAACCAGCGCGACAGGGCGGCTTCGGCGTTGGCATCCGGTCCGTGCTCGGCCGCTTGAGCGGTGCGGGCGATGACGCCGGCACGCTGTTCGGGGCTGCGATTGAACACGCTGTTGAGCACCACCAGGCCTTGCAGGCATTGCGGGTAATGCAAGGCAAAAGCCCGCGCCACCAGCCCACCCATGGAAAAACCGATCACTGTCGCCTGGGGCAATTGCAGGTGATCGAGCAGCTCCAGCAACTGGTCGGCATAGCCGAGCAGGGGGGTGCCGCTTTCCGGACGCGGGCTGGCGCCATGGCCCAGCATGTCGTAGGCAATCACGCGGTACTTCGTGGCCAGGCCAACGACCTGGCCGCCCCACATTTCTTTGTTCAGGCCCACGCCGTGGATCAAAACCACGGGCTGGCCTTGGCCGGTCGCCAGGTAACTGGTGCCAGCCGGGGTGAGTTCAGCGGTGAGCCGAATCATGGAGCGCTCCTGCATGCCTTTTTGTTGTTCTTGCCGACCTTGATTACTGGGCGTTTTCAGCGGCCAGCTCTTCCAGATCGATGTAACGGTTGCCGATGCGTGGGTGCAGGCGGCCGCCATCGGCGCAACCCAGTACCACCACGATTTCGTCGGCACGCGGTGCATCTTCAATTTTCATTTCAAGGGTGATGTAGTGCGAACGCAGGCCTTCGTCGTCCTTGTGCATCATCGGAATCTGGATCGAAGTACCTGGGCCGCCGCGCTTGTTGGTGAAGCTCAGGTAGCTCTTGGCTTTCACCGCTTCGCGGTAATGGTTACCGAAGCGCAGGGTGTGGATGACAGCGGAGGCGTGTTCGATTTCACCGTCGGCGCCCACGACAGCGGCTTTGCCGTAAGCCTCGATCTTCTCGGCGCCGCCGATGATGCCGACCAGTCGCTCGACCATTAGCGCACCGAGGTCGGAGCAGTTGGCACGAATTTCCGGTTTCAGGTCTTCGACAAAGCCGCGACCCAGCCAAGGGTTTTTCATCACGACGGCCAAGCCGACCATGGTCACTGGCTTATCAGTGGCCTTGCCGCCTTCGATAAAGGTTTCTTCGACATAGCTGACGATCTTGCGGATTTCGAAACTCATGAGCTGCTCCGTGTAGGGTGAAAGTGTCTGTGCGTCTGATGGTATACCATAATACCGGCAGCGCAAGTCCCTGAAATGAGTTTCTGGTCGGACGGTGGTGAAAAGGGAGGAGGGAATGGCTGTTGCCAATAAAAAGCCAAAAAAAACCCGGCTGATGAGGCCGGGTTTTCCATTGAGTATTAATGTCTGCTACCGCGAGATGATCCCGTGATCGATCGCGTATTTGACCAGGGCCGCCGGTTTGTCGATGTTGAGTTTGCGGCGGATGCTCAAGCGATGGGTTTCTACCGTGCGAACGCTGATGTCCAGTTCGCGGGCCATCTCCTTGTTGTTCAGCCCTTGGGCCATCTTGTACAACACCTGGCTCTCGCGCGGTGTCAGCTCGTTGTCGGTGTTTTTATCGGCGATGAGCCGCTGGGCGATCTCGGCACTGTAGAACGTGCCGCCACTGGCGATGGCTTCGATCGCCGCGATGATTTCCCGCGACGGTGAGTTTTTCAGTACATAGCCGCTGGCCCCCGCGCGAACGGACTCACTCACGTATTCATTATTGTCGTACATGCTGAGCACCAGCACCTTGAGCGACGGATACTGGCTGCGCAACACCCGGGTCAGCTCGAGCCCGTTCATGTCCCGCAGGCTGATGTCGACCAGCAACAGGTCCGGCTGGCAGCGTCCGACCATTTCAATGGCATCTGCGCCACTCTCGGCTTCGCCCACCACTTCCAGGGGGGGCATGACTGCCAGCAGCGCTTTGATCCCGTCGCGGACCAGGGCGTGATCGTCGACCAGGGCGACGCGGATCGGGTAGGGCAGGTTCATCGCGGGTATTCACTCTTGTTGTCAGGGGGGCGAGTCAGCGTGTTGTACCGGGTATTTTCATTGGCAGCCAAACGTCCAGCTCACTTCGTCCCGGCATCGAGATCAGGTCGAATCGTCCACCAAAATGCTCGACACGCTCACGGATATTACGCAGGCCAATGCCCGCGTGACGACGTTCGACCTGGGCGACATTGAAACCGATACCGTCATCGACCACCGTCAACCGTATGGAATCTTCGGACCCGTGCAGGGTAATGGAGACGTTTTTTGCCTGGGCGTGTCGTTCAATATTAGTCAGGCCTTCTTGCACGATGCGAAACAGCGAGACCGCTGCGCCATCGACCAAGTGACAGTCGAATTCGTTGTCGTTAAAAGTCACCACCAGGCCGCTGCGTTGCTCGAATTCTGCGGCGAGTTGACCGATCGCCGCCGGCAGGCCCAGGGTGTCGAGCAGCGAGGAACGCAGGTCATGGGAGAGGCTGCGAACCTCGCCAATCGCTTCCCCCAGGCGTTCCGTGGCGTCTCTCAGCGTACTCAAACCCTTGTCGTGTGCTTGCCCATTCTCGAGCAGATGGCTGGCCAGTTCGAACTGAAACTTGATGGAGACCAGTAGTTGGCTGATGCCGTCGTGCAGTTCACGGGAAACCCGTGAGCGCTCTTCCTCTTGCAAGCTGACGATACGCTGAGTCAGGCGCTGAAGTTTTTTGTCGGCCAGACGATGCTCGCTGACGTTCAGTGTCATGCCGCTGGCGAAGACAAACAGCACCGCCACGAGGGCCACCGCGGCAATCGCCAGCATGGTTTTACGAATGCCCTGGGCCACTTCGTCACGCGCTTGCTGGGTCGCGCGCTCCACGTCTTCAAGGTAGATGCCGGTGCCGAGCATCCAGCCCCAACGATCCAGCATCACCACATAGGCGAGCTTGTCGGTTACTTGGCCGGAAGAGGGTTTGTTCCAGGCGTAGCGTTGAAAGCCTTCGCCCGATTGCGCACTTTTGAGCAACGCCTGGATGACAGGCAAACCGTGAGGGTCCTTCATGTCCCACAGGTATTTGCCCACCAGCTCGGACTGGCGCGCGTGCATCAGGCTGCGACCTTCGTGGTCGTAGACGAAGAAGTAGCCATTGATGCCAAAGCTGAGTTTGCGCAGTTCTTCCAGCACTTTTTGCTGTGCGTGTTCGTCACCGTGGCCGTCGTCGTACAGCGGCTCGATCAGGCTTTGCGCCATTTCGACGTAGTTCTTAAGTTCGGCGCGCTTGCTGGCCAGAATGCTGTCTTCGATCAGTTGCGCCTGTTGCTCACCCAGTTGCCGGTTCATGGAAATCACCAGCGCGCAGATGACCGCGATGGCCAATACCAGCGGCAGAATCCCGAGCGCGACGATTTTGTGTTTGAGCTGCATCTTGGCTCCTGACCGGGCTGAGGGGAGGCTAAGGCCCGGCATCATATGCCAAAGATACGCGCGTCCAGTAGCGGTGCTGGACGGAATGACCTGTGGCCGGGATGTCAGTTAGTTGAAACACAAGATCCTGTGGGAGCGAGCAAGCTCGTTCCCACAGGATCTTGCGTTTCGAATGATGGAGCGGCGTCATCTACGTAGAACTACGTAGACACCACGTACGTAGTAACGCGGATTTATTTGTAGACGGCATGCGGGGATATTGGGCCAGCTCCGCACAGCGGACACAATTATAAAAATTACCGCCGCAGTCCACTGGCTGTCGGCAGGAGACACGCTATGCCCCGTCTGGCTAAACACCTCGCCTGGTTTGCCGTGGCTGTCCTGGGAGCGTTTGCGCTAAGTGTCGTGGCCCTGCGCCGCGGCGAAGCGATCAACGCACTCTGGATCGTAGTCGCAGCAGTCGCTATCTATCTCGTCGCTTATCGTTACTACAGCCTGTTCATCGCTACCAAAGTGATGCAACTCGACCCCAATCGTGCCACGCCGGCTGTCGTTAATAACGATGGCCTGGACTACGTGCCGACCAACAAACACGTACTCTTCGGTCACCACTTCGCCGCCATCGCTGGCGCGGGGCCGCTGGTCGGTCCGGTCCTGGCGGCGCAAATGGGCTATTTGCCGGGTACGCTGTGGCTGATTGCCGGCGTGGTGCTGGCCGGTGCCGTTCAGGACTTCATGGTCCTGTTCATGTCCACCCGCCGCAACGGCCGTTCCCTCGGCGACATGGTTCGTGAGGAAATGGGCCGCATCCCCGGCACCATCGCGCTGTTTGGCTGTTTCCTGATCATGATCATCATCCTCGCGGTGCTGGCGCTGATCGTGGTCAAAGCCCTGGCCGAAAGCCCGTGGGGTATGTTCACGGTGATGGCGACCATCCCGATCGCGATGTTCATGGGCATTTACATGCGCTACATCCGCCCGGGTCGCATCGGTGAAATCTCGGTGATCGGCGTGGCGTTGCTGCTGGGTTCGATCTGGCTGGGCGGGCAGATTGCTGCTGATCCAGTCTGGGCCAAGGCCTTTACCTTCACCGGGATCCAGATCACCTGGATGTTGATCGGCTACGGTTTTGTCGCCGCAGTATTGCCGGTGTGGCTGATTCTGGCGCCGCGCGACTACCTCTCTACGTTCCTGAAAATCGGCACCATCGTGGCCTTGGCGATCGGCATTCTGATCACCATGCCCGACCTGAAAATGCCGGCACTCACCCAGTTCATCGATGGCACCGGCCCGGTGTGGAAGGGCGGTCTGTTCCCGTTCCTGTTCATCACCATCGCCTGTGGCGCGGTCTCCGGTTTCCACGCGCTGATTGCTTCCGGCACTACGCCGAAGTTGTTGGCCAGCGAAGGCCATGCCCGTTACATCGGTTACGGCGGCATGCTGATGGAATCCTTCGTCGCCATCATGGCGATGGTGGCGGCTTCGGTGATCGAACCGGGTGTGTATTTCGCCATGAACAGCCCGGCGGCGCTTGTCGGCTCTGACGCAGTTACGGTTGCTCAGACCGTCAGCAGTTGGGGCTTTGCAATTACCCCGGAAGCGCTGCAAGCAGTGGCCAAGGACATCGGTGAAACCACCATCCTGGCCCGTGCCGGCGGTGCGCCTACCCTGGCAGTCGGTATCGCGCAGATCCTGCACCAGCTTCTGCCGGGTGAAAACACCATGGCGTTCTGGTACCACTTCGCGATCCTGTTCGAAGCGCTGTTCATCCTGACGGCAGTGGATGCCGGTACCCGTGCCGGACGCTTCATGCTGCAGGATTTGCTGGGTTCCTTCGTACCGGCGCTGAAACGCACCGAATCCTGGACCGCCAACCTGATCGCAACCGCCGGTTGTGTGGCGATGTGGGGTTACTTGTTGTACCAGGGCGTGATCGATCCGCTGGGTGGCATCAACACCTTGTGGCCGTTGTTCGGTATCTCCAACCAGATGCTGGCCGGTATCGCGCTGATGCTGGCGACCGTTGTGCTGATCAAAATGAAACGCCAGCGCTACGTCTGGGTGACCATGCTGCCCGCTGTGTGGCTGCTGATCTGCACCACCACCGCCGGCTTCATCAAGCTGTTCGATGCCAACCCGGCGATCGGTTTCCTGGCCTTGGCCAAGAAGTACAGCGATGCCCTGGCCAACGGGCAGATCCTCGCCCCGGCGAAGAGCATCGACCAGATGCAGCACGTGATCTACAACGCTTACACCAACGCAACGCTGACCGCGCTGTTCTTGCTGGTGGTCTTCAGCATCCTGTTCTTTGCACTCAAGGTCGGTATCGCCGCCTGGGGCACCAAAGAACGTACGGATAAAGAAGCGCCATTCCAGGCACTGCCGGACGCTTGATCGAGGAGTGCAGCATGTTCAATGACCTGAGTCGCCTCGGTAAATACCTCGGTCAGGCCGCGCGCCTGATGGTCGGGATGCCCGACTACGACACCTACGTCGAGCACATGCAAACCAAGCACCCGGACAAACCGGTGATGAGTTATGAGGTGTTCTTTCGGGAACGCCAGGAAGCTCGTTACGGAAGCAAGGCTGGGCCGAAGTGCTGTTGATGGTGGGGGGCAGTGATGCCACCTGAGTAGCTAATAAAGAACCCGGCTGATGAGGCCGGGTTTTTTTTGCGTGAATGGTGTGGGTCGATCCGTGTTGAGTCAGCTTGCGGGAATGGTTTCGAGCGTTTCGAGATCCAGCAGGGTGAAATAACCACGGTCCGGCCTCCAGCCACCCGTATCGATGTGAATCACGTTGCCCAGGCTGACGGGCATATAAAGCGGCGTATGCCCTACGACCAGTGCGCGCAGGCCTTCAACGCCATGCGTCTCCTGCTGATCGAGCCGCCTTCGTGACCACATGCAGAAGTGCTGCACCTCCTGCAGACGCCTGTGGCTTTCCGGCGACTCCAGTTCCTTTCGCAGTTGCTGCCATGATGGAAATGGACAATCGGCGTGCACGATGCCGATCAGGCCGAAGGCTGTTTCGACTTCGATCGCGATAGGGAGCCTGGCGAACTGCGCCGCGAATGCTTGCTTCTCAAACAGCGGCAGGTCCACGAACCATGAACCACCGTTATCGATCCAGCTGTCGACATCGCAGGTATCGAAGCACACCACGTAGTCGTCATGGTTGCCTCGCACCGGGTGGAACCATGCCTTGTCCAGCCAATCGAGCGCATCAAGGCACTCGGGCCCACGGTCAATCAGGTCGCCAACACTGAACAGGCGATCTACCAATTGGTTGAACCCGGCTGCATTCAGGGCGTCCTGCAACCGAGTGAAATGGCCATGAATGTCACCGACCGCGAAATCTCGACCGGCAACGTTTGCGGCGAAGCGCTTGACGCGCGGCATCTCTAAAGTTTCGAGCATGGGAATGCCACTCCGGCAGCTCCCCAACGGGCTAGTCAGTTGAGTTTAGGCCAAGAAGTGGTACTCGACCTTACCGCACCGGCAGGCAGACCTTTACCGCCTGCCCAACGGCTGCCCGGATCAAACACCGTCAGAGCAAGTAGGCCGGTGCTTGCCCGAAATGGTTGTCCTGCACTCCGGCGATAAGGTGCAGAGGCATGCGTTGCGCATCCATGGATGGAACTTCGAAACTATCCACAATCTGGGGGTGGCGCTCACTCAGCCTGGTCGACTCTTCGACAAGAGCCTTAGCCATTCTCGCGTGGTTCGCTGCGATTTCGTTGAGAGTTGACACGTTACATCTCCCGGTGACTGACCAAGCGCATCGCTGGCGTCCTAAGCGTTAATTAAAGTGCTGCCGCGTCAGAATTACGTCGTTCTGGGGCAGCTACGAGCGTCTTCTGCAAACCTTAAGCCAGGAATAGTCAAAAAATTTGCGCAGTGTTTTTGATGCGACGAATGGTGGTGCCGATATTTCCGGAGCGTATAAGGCCAGGGAAAAAGGTGATTAGACGGGCCGAAGTTGTTTTGTTAAAAAAATAGTGCATGGCCGGTAATGACGCGCCAATGCATCTCCATTCGGTTAGATGGAAATCGCCCAACATTGAGCTGGGCAACGATCAATGAGTCTGATGCCGATACAGGGATAAGTAACTGCGACTTTGGCCAACTGCTCGCGCACAGAGGCATTGGGCTCATTGATCCCCTTTCTCTTCCACAGGTTGATCCTTTCGAACGAACCACATTGCACAGCGTTCTGCTGGTTGCTCGGGTGACGTCGCGCTACAGTTACCCCTTTTTGGACAAGGAAGAACCATGTGGATTTTGAAAGTAGCGGTGACTCGGCCGATTTTCCGCCAATGGCTGGTCGCTGCTTCTATTGGCCTTTTTGCAGTGGCGGGCGGTGCACAGGCTCAAACCTCGCCACAGGCTAACCAGGAGATAAAGGGCTTGCTGGATTTTGTGGAGCGCAGTGAGTGCAAGTTCGTGCGCAACGGCAGTGAATACCCTGGACCCCAGGCTCGGGCACATCTTGAAAAGAAGCTGAATTATCTCGAAGGCAAGAACCTGGTGAGCAGCGCAGAAGACTTCATCGATCTCGCTGCCACTAAAAGCAGCATGAATGACAAAGCCTATGAAGTGCGTTGCTCAACAGGCGTCCAGCCGACGAGCACCTGGCTGAAGACAGAGCTACAGAGACAGCGTCAGCACCATTGAGCCTACCCCGGAAACCAGGGTACATATCCGTTTCTGCGGTGATGGCTGCTGGCGGTTTCGCTTTTACAGCGAGTCCCTTTTTCAAACGCCAAAAAGGAACCAAAAGGCTTTGCCCCTCCATTCGGTGCCTCGCCTAGGCTCGGCATGTCCTCACTCCGGCATTGCTCCGGGGGCCCGCCGCCATCGGCCATCCATGGCCGGGGGCGGCTACCGCGGCATCCTTGCCGCGGTGCCCCCTGCGCAATGCCTGCGTTCGGCCTCTGGGAAAGGGGCAACAGATCAAAATCAAAAGCAACGGCAACGGCAAGATCAAACGCTTCGCGAGCAAGTCGAATCGTCGCACCGCCGCTCCCACATAAAGCAGATCGGCGTATAGCTTTTGCTTCTCACCACTCAACAGGCCGAGCGTTAGCTCGCCTGCAGCTTTTGATCTCGATGCACCGCGCCCACGGAGCAGGACCGGAGCGAGGGCATGCCGAGCCTAAGCGAGGCACCGAACGACAGGGGCAAGAGCCCTTGGTTACTTGGGGCTTTTCCAAGTGACTCGCTGTAAAAGCGAAACCGCCAGCAGCCGTGGCCGCAAAAACGGATATGTACCCCAACCTCAAGTGAACAGCATCAGGCCCGCCTGCCGGGCTTCTTCGTTTCCGGGATTTGTACAGGCACGCAGTTGTCATGAAATGAAAAGCCATTGTCGTCTGATGAGAAGCGACTCGCCAGACGGCGTCCTACAGTCCAATCAGCGCAATTCGACGCAGCACGCCCAACTTGCAGACTGGAGAATAAGAAAAAATGGCCAAAGCCGTACGCTTCTACGAAACCGGTGGTCCCGAAGTCCTCCGTTATGAGGAGGTCGAAGTGGGCGATCCCGGTCCAGGCCAGGTTCGTCTTCGCCATGTGGCGGTCGGCCTGAACTATGCCGACACCTACTTTCGCAATGGCACTTACCCGATCCCGATGCCCAATGGCATGGGGGTTGAAGCCTCCGGTGTGGTCCAGGCCATCGGCGAGGGGGTAACCAATGTTCGCGTAGGTGATCGCGTCACCTACACCGGTTTTCTCAATACATTGGGCGCCTACAGCACCGAGCGTCTGATCCCGGCCGCGCCGCTGATCAAACTGCCGGAAACCATCAGTTTCGAGACCGCCGCGGCCATGACCATGCGCGGCCTGACGTCGTCGTACCTGATGCGGCGCATTTACGATTTCAAGGCCGGCGACAGCATTCTGCTGCACGCCGCCGCCGGTGGTGTAGGCCTGATCGTTTCGCAGTGGGCCAAGCTGCTCGGCCTGAACGTCATCGGCACCGTGTCCACTGAGGCCAAGGGTGAAATCGCTCGGGCCCATGGCTGCGACCATGTCATCAATTACAGCCATGAAGACGTCGCCCAGCGCGTTCGCGAGCTGACTGATGGCGTGGGGGTCAACGTGGTGTTCGACAGCGTCGGCAAGAACACCTTCATGGGTTCGCTGGATTCGCTCAAGCGTCGCGGCCTGATGGTGTGCGTCGGCACGGCATCCGGTCCGATCCCGGCCTTCGACCCGGTGATGCTGGCGATGAAAGGCTCGCTGTTCATGACCCGGCCGGCCCTGGCCGACTACATCGCCGACCCGGCGGAAAAAGCCGCCCTGGCCGGCGAATTGTTCGACCACGTTGGCAGCGGTCGGATCAAGATCGAGATCAACCAGCACTACGCTTTGCAGGATGCCGTGCAGGCCCATCGCGACCTGGAATCACGCAAGACCACGGGCTCGTCGATTTTCGTCATTTAAGGGAGTCGTCTGCCATGAAAGTCGAACAATTGACCTGCAACATTGGCGCCGAACTGATTGGCGTCAACCTTGCCGACGCGGTGCATGACGATGGCCTGTTTGCCGAGATTCGTGCGCAATTGCTCAAGCATCGGGTGGTGTTCCTGCGCGACCAGGACATCACCCGCGCCGAGCACGTGGCCTTCGCCCGTCGCTTCGGCGAGCTGGAAGATCACCCGGTGGCGGGCAGCGACCCGGATCATCCGGGGCTGGTGCGCATCTACAAGAACCCGGACCAGCCGGCGGACCGCTACGAAAACGCCTGGCACACCGATGCGACCTGGCGCGAGGCACCGCCGATGGGCTGCGTGCTGCGCTGCGTGGAGTGCCCGCCGGTGGGCGGCGACACCATGTGGGCCAACATGGTCGAAGCCTATGCGCGCTTGCCGGAAGACGTGAAGGTGAAGATTGCCGACCTGCGCGCGCGCCACAGCATCGAAGCGAGCTTCGGTGCGGCCATGCCGATCGAAAAACGTCTGGCACTCAGGGAGAGATTCCCGGATGCCGAGCACCCGGTGGTGCGCACCCACCCGGAAACCGGGGAAAAGGTGCTGTTCGTCAACGCCTTCACGACGCACTTGAGCAACTACCACACCCCTGAGCGGGTGCGTTTTGGCCAGGACGCCAACCCGGGCGCGAGCGAGTTGCTGCGCTACCTGATCAGCCAGGCGTACATCCCCGAGTATCAAGTGCGCTGGCGCTGGAAACCCAACAGCATCGCCATCTGGGATAACCGCAGCACCCAGCACTACGCCGTCATGGATTACCCGCCGTGCCATCGCAAGATGGATCGCGCCGGAATCATCGGCGACAAGACTTACTGATCGACCCCTTCTGCATTCGCACTCGTAAAGACGTCTGCCCGGCACGCTCCCGGGTGGGCGCGACAATCATAAAAAGAGGAGTAACTCATGCAATTCTTCGACGATTCCCTGCACCCGGAAAACATGGAAAAGGTGGTCATCACCGTGGCCCCGTACGGCCCGGAATGGATGCCGGAAGACTTCCCCGAAGACATCCCGCTGACCATGGACGAACAGGTGCAAAAAGCGGTCGAGTGTTATGAAGCCGGTGCCACAGTCTTGCACTTGCACGTGCGTGAACTGGACGGCAAGGGCTCCAAGCGCCTGTCCAAGTTCAACGAATTGATCGCCGGTGTGCGTGAAGCGGTGCCGGACATGATCATCCAGGTCGGTGGTTCGATTTCCTTCGCGCCGGAAAGCGATGGCGAAGCCGCCAAGTGGCTGTCTGACGATACGCGCCACATGCTGGCCGAGCTGACGCCAAAACCGGATCAGGTCACGGTGGCGATCAACACCACCCAGATGAACATCATGGAACTGCTGTATCCGCAATACCTGGAAGGCACGTCCCTGGCCAATCCCCTGTATCAGGCCGCCTACAGCGAAATGACCGTACCGGCGGGCCCGGCCTGGGTCGCCGAACACCTCAAGCGTCTGATGGATAACGGCATCCAGCCGCACTTCCAGCTGACCGGCATGCACGCCATGGAAACCCTTGAGCGCCTGGTGCGCAAGGGCGTCTACAAGGGCCCGTTGAACCTGACCTGGATCGGCATCGGCGGCGGTTTCGATGGCCCCAATCCCTTCAACTTCTTCAACTTCATCCACCGTGCGCCAGACGGTTGCACCCTGACCTCCGAGTCGCTGCTCAAGAACGTCATGCCGTTCAACACCATGTCGATGGCCATGGGTATGCACCCGCGTGTGGGCAATGAAGACACTATCATTGATCACAAGGGCGATCGTTTCGGCTCAGTTGCACAGATCAAGCAGACCGTGCGCATCGCTCATGAACTGGGTCGCGAAATCGCCACCGGTAAAGAAGCGCGTGAGATCTACCGCATTGGCGTGAAGTACCAGAGCATCGAAGAAACGCTGCTGGCCAATGGCATGGCCCCCAACCGCAAGGCCGGGCAGAAAGGTGTGCCGCAACGCGGCTGATCGGCAGACGAAGCGGGAGATCAATGGCCTCCCGCTCGCTGCACTGCAACACGCTTGATAACAACAATAAAACAAAGCTTTGAGGAGGCTGCATGGCCTTTCACCCAATCGCCGCAGACGATGACGACTGTGCTGTCGGTGTCGCGCGTCCGTATGCCTGGATCGTCTTCGCACTGACGTTCGGGCTGTTGATTTCCGATTACATGTCGCGCCAGGTGCTGAACGCAGTGTTCCCGATGCTCAAGGGCGAATGGGCCCTGAGCGACGGCCAGCTCGGCCTGCTCAGTGGCATTGTCGCGCTGATGGTGGGGCTGCTGACATTTCCCCTGTCATTGCTGGCGGATCGCTTCGGGCGGGTCAAGAGCCTGGCGCTGATGGCTTTGCTGTGGAGTCTGGCGACGCTGGGTTGCGCCGTGGCGCAGGACTATCAGCAGATGTTCATTGCGCGATTCATGGTCGGCGTCGGCGAAGCGGCGTACGGCAGCGTCGGCATCGCGGTGGTGATTTCGGTGTTTCCCAAGCACCTGCGTGCAACGCTGGCCAGTGCCTTCATGGCGGGCGGCATGTTCGGTTCGGTATTAGGGATGGCGCTGGGCGGTGCAATCGCCGCCAAGCTTGGCTGGCGCTGGTCGTTTGCCGGCATGGCGCTGTTCGGCTTGCTACTGGCAGTGCTTTACCCGGTCATCGTCAAGGAAGCGCGCATTGCGCCGCAACGTGCCTCCCGGGCGGCGAACAAGGCGGCGGCAGCGGTCAAGCGTCCGTTGCGTACGCTGTTTTCCAGCCGCTCGGTGATCGCTGCCTACATCGGCAGTGGCTTGCAACTGTTCGTCGGCGGCACCGTGATTGTGTGGATGCCCAGTTACCTCAATCGTTATTACGACATGGCCACGGACAAGGCGGGCGGCGTCGCGGCGATCATCGTGCTGTGCAGCGGTGCGGGGATGATCCTGTGCGGCATGCTCAGCGATCGACTGTCGCGCCATTCGCCAGAGCACAAAGTCTCCTTGGCCATCGCCTATTGCCTGGGCAGTTGCCTGTTGTTGTCGGCGGCGTTCGCCCTGCCGGCAGGGCCTGTGCAATTGGCGCTGATCTGCCTGGGCATGTTGATTGCCGCCGGCACGACCGGCCCTTGCGGAGCGATGGTTGCCAACCTGACCCATTACTCGGTCCACGGCACGGCCTTCGCCACGCTGACCTTGGCCAACAACATGTTGGGGCTGGCGCCTGGGCCGTTCATCACTGGCAAGGTGTCTGACCTCATTGGCTTGCAGGCCGCCTTTCAGTGGGTGCCGCTGGTCAGCATCGCGGCTGCGGCCGTGTTCTTTTATGCCAAGTGTCATTACCACAAGGACATTGCCCGGCTTAAGGGCGAGCACGTCCACGATTCGATGAGCAAAGCGGTGTTAGAGGTGAAGTTGTGAGTAGTCGTTTACGTATTGATGTGTTCTTCGATTTCATCTGCCCCTGGTGCCTGATCGGCAAGCGTCAACTGGAGCATGCGCAGGTGCAGTTTCGCAGTCGGCACCCGGATGTGCAGATCACCACGGTGTGGCATGGCGTGCAGTTGCTGCCTCAGTTGCCCGTAGAAGGTGAGCCCTTCGCCGATTTCTACCGCAAACGTCTGGGCAATGCCGACGCTATGACCATGCGCCAGGCCCAGGTACAGCAGGCTGCCGCGGCGGTTGGACTGACCATCGACCTCAGCCACATCGAGACGATGCCCAACACCGCAGACGCCCACCGTTTGTTCGAACGAGTCAGCGTACTGGGTAATGCTACTCAGCGTGAAATGTTGCTCGAACGGCTGTTCACCGCTTATTTCCGCAGACGCGAAAACCTGGGGTGCCGCGAGACCTTGCTCGCCATTGCCCGCTCCTGCGGCGTCGATACGGACGTGGTGCTCGATTGCCTGAAGGGCGACGCCACGCCATTCGATGGCTTCCCCGGCGCGACCAGTGGCGTGCCGAGCTTTCAGTTCGACCGCCGCATGACGGTGATCGGTGCACAACCTGCTCAGGCGCTGCTCGGGGCCATGAACGAATCACTCAAGAAAAGTGATTACGAGCGGCAACCGGCATGAGCGTTCGTATCCCCGTGCCTGCCGGAAAACTCCCGCAGGCGGGCGGTCGTGCGCTGTTCGAATTCGATGACAAAAGCCTGGCGTTATTCAACGTCGAAGGTGACGTGTTCGCCATCGACGACAGTTGCCCGCACCAGGGCGCCTCGCTGTGTGGCGGGCGCCTTGAGGGGCGGGTGATTCAGTGTTGCGCCCATGGCCTGCGTTTCGATCTGCGCAGCGGTTACTTGCTCAATTCCACTGCTGTCAAAGTCGCCAACTACCCGGTCGAGATCATCGACGGCCAGGCATTCATCGTCATCGTTCCCGAGGAGGCCGCGCCATGAGCGCCATCGCTCTCACCCGTATCCACAGCCGAACGCGCGAACTGGCGCCAGGTTTTGTCGTCAGCTTGATCGTTGCTGCCGCAGCGTCCTTTTTGTCCGAGCATTACGGCGCGCCGGTGATGTTGTTCGCTTTGTTGCTGGGCATGGCGCTGAACTTTCTGGCCGGTGACGGCGCCTGCAAGGCCGGCATCGAGTTCACGGCGCGCACGGTGTTGCGCATTGGCGTGGCGTTGCTGGGCATGCGCATCACCCTCGAACAGATTGCCGCGCTGGGCTGGAAGCCTGTGGCGCTGGTGGTGATTGTGGTGGTGGTGACCATCGGTGTCTCGGTGATCGCGGCCAAGGCCATGGGATTTCAGCGTTTGTTCGGCATGCTCACCGGTGGCGCCACCGCAATTTGTGGTGCGTCGGCGGCGTTGGCACTGGCGGCGGCATTGCCCAATCATCCGCAGAAAGAGCGCGCGACGTTATTCACGGTGATCGGGGTGTCGGCGCTGTCGACCCTGGCGATGATCGTGTACCCGATGATTGCCAACTGGCTATCGTTGTCGCCACAAGTGGCGGGCGTGTTCCTGGGGGCGACCATCCACGATGTCGCTCAGGTCGTCGGTGCCGGTTACAGCATGTCGACCGAGACCGGCGATACGGCGACGGTGGTCAAGCTGATGCGGGTCGCCATGCTGCTGCCGGTGATCGTGTGTGCGGCCATGATTACCCGCATGCAGGGCGCCGACCCGACCGGCAAACGACCGCCGCTGCTGCCTTGGTTCGCCGTCGGGTTTCTGATTCTGGCCTGTATCAACAGCACCGGATGGGTGGCCCCGGTGGTGCAGGGATCGGTCAATGAATTGTCGCGCTGGTGCCTGGTGGTTTCCATCAGCGCCCTAGGCATGAAAACCCAGCTCAAGGAGCTGGCGGCGGTGGGCATCAAGCCGATCCTGCTGATGGTGGGGGAGACGGTGTTCCTTGTCGTGCTGGTGCTGTTGTTGCTGCGTTGGGGGCTTTAGATCCTCACGCAATACGCTTTATGGCAGGGCTGCACTGCGGTCGACTCCTAGTCGCAGTGGGGCTCCCGACCGGTGTCACAAACATCGGTTTTTTGCGGCGACTGTACCAGCAGTCGCCGTTTTTTTTGCGTCCCGTTCAGTCGATTCAGGGGGCCGAGGAGCCGGGCAGGGTGCTTGGCTCGCTGGGTGCCTTGGGTTGTTTTTGCGCGCTGCGCCAAGCGGCCGGCGGCATGCCGAACTGGGTGATGAACCAGCGTGTGAAGGAACTCGCCATGGAGTAGCCGAGCATGTCGGCGATCCGGCCCAACGAGTAATTCGGGTTTTCCAGGTAGCGCAATACCAGGTCACGGCGCACGTCGTTGATCAGGTCGTTGAAGGCGCAGCCGTCGTCTTTGAGGCGGCGTTGCAGGGTCCGAACGTTCATGCCCTGAGTCTGGGCGATCTGCTCGATGGTGGCGCGTCCCATCGGCAGCAACAGGTAGATGGCTTTGCGCACCTCGAACAGCATCGAAGGGCCTTCGTGGCTCAGCAGCGAGTCGAGGTAACTCTGCGCGTAGCGCGCCATGGCCGGGTCGGCATGGGGGTTGGTCATGTCGAGGCTGGCATTGGGACAGACAATGCCATTGAACTCGCTGCCGAATTCCAGCTTGCAGCCGAACAGACGGCGATGCAGTTGCAGGTTGTCGGGAGGCTGGTGCGTGAAGTTGACACTGTAGGGATGCCAGTGTGCGCCGAGCAGGGCGGCGCACAGGCGGAACATCACCCCGATGGCCAGTTCATTGGCCTGTCGGCAGGGCATCGGCGATTCGGTGACCACCTCTTCGCGAATGATCACCATCTTGCCAGCCTCCTCGATGAAGAGGGCCAGCGAATCGTTCATCAGATGCCGGTAGTGCACCAACACTTGCAACGTATCACGCAGCGTCCGCTGGTGGCTGAGCAGCAGACTGACCACGCCGAAGTCCGAGAGCTGGCGCGACTCGGCCATGCTCAGGCCGAAGCTCTGGCAGCCACTGGCGACGGCCGAATCCTCCAGCAGACGCACGGCGGCATCGATGGGGATGCGATGTTCAGGGGCTTGCAGCTTGGCTTTGGTCAAGCCGACGCCGGCCAGTACATCGCGCGGGTTGAACCCCAGGTACTGAGTGACTTCCAGGTAGTTGGTCAAGACGGCGGCGCGAACAAGCTTGGGCATGCGAAGGTCTTTCCTGGGCCGGTTGCGATTCAAATTTGCGTGGCGACTATATCCAGCACATCAACAATTGAACAGTTGCGACGTTGTCGAGGGCGCTCGCCCAATGCTGTCCAAAATCACACCGCCGTTGTGCAGCAATCGACGCTCACCCATTGATTACAGTGAGCTGCAGAGAACTTGCGGGGATATTCGACCAGTGGTCGCCGTGCGCCAACACCTGGAAATTTGTCATGAAAAGAAAAGTGCCTGACGTCCAATGAAAAGCGCCTCGGGCGGGCGCTCTTTAATGTCAGTCCTACAAAAAGCCCCTGGCGCATAGAGCCAGTCGAGTCATCGAGAAAGCGAAGGTGTTGAAGTGGACAAACTGCAAACTGCCGCAACTGTTCTGATCGTACCGGGTCTGCGCGAGCACGTTGCCGAACATTGGCAAACGCTGCTTGAAGCCAGGCTGTGCAAGGTACGCAGTGTGCCGCCGCTGGACACCGACAAGCTTGATTGCAGCAAGCGGGTCGAAGCGATTCAGCATGAATTGGAGCAGATCGACGGGCCGGTGATTCTGGTCGCTCACAGCGCCGGCGTGTTGATGGTTGCGCACTGGGCTGCGCGGCACAGTCGGCCGATCAAAGGCGCGTTGCTGGCCGCTCCGCCGGACCTCGATGCCCAATGGCCGCAAGGCTACCCATCCGCTGAAACCCTGCGCACCCAGGGTTGGGACCCTCTACCCAAAGGCCGGTTGCCGTTCCGCAGTCTGGTGGCCGCCAGTACCAACGACCACCTCGCCAGCCTGGATGCCGCCACGCGCATGGCCGAAGGCTGGGGCAGCGAACTGCTCAATCTCGGCGAAGTCGGTCATCTCAATCCTGCTGCCGGGTATGGGCGCTGGCCACACGCCGAAGCACTCATCCTCGAGCTGGACCGCTAGTTCAGGCGCCGGTTGGCCCGCGCCATCCGGCATTTGCCCTCACTCCTGAAGAACGTAAACCCCTGGAACAAGGGGTTGCGCGAGGGCGGCGGCGCTTAAAACAAATACAAAAAGGCGGAGACAACGCAATGCACAACAATAAGAGTCACGGGTTCGCACCCTCGCGTTACACCTTGCTGGCCTCGGCCATTCTGGCCGCCGCCGTGCCGGTCGCGCAGGCGGTCGAGCTCGACACCGGTAACCCGGACTGGACCGTGCGCCTTGATAACACCGTGAAGTACAACTACGGCGTACGCACCGAAAGCGCTGACAAACGCATGCTGGCAACGCCGAACAACAACGACGGCGACTACAACTTCCGCAAGGCCGGGACCAACATCACCAACCGTGTTGACCTGTTGACCGAGATGGATGTGGTCTACCAGAACCACATGGGTTTTCGTGTCAGCGCCGCCAGTTGGTACGACAAGGCCTACGAGAACACCGGTTCCAATTCCAACCCGTTCGTCAACGGCAACGACGCAAGGTCGGGGCTGGTCGCCAACGACCCACGTCTGGCCGGGGTCACCGGTGACAACGTCGGCAACGGCAGCCCGCACCTGAGCAACTATGCCCAGCGTTACTACACCGGTCCGTCCGGTGAAATCCTCGATGCCTTCGTGTTCTACAGCACCGAAGTGGGCGAGGAGTCGCTGCTGAGCGTCAAGGCCGGACAGCACAACGTGTTCTGGGGCGAGACCATTCTCAACCCGGTGCACTCGATCAGTTACGGCCAATCGGGCCTGGACCTGGCCAAACTGGCCGCCTCGCCGGGCACTGAAGCGAAGGAACTGTTCGTTCCGCGTAACCAGCTGTCGATGTCATTCACGGTCAATCCCGAACTGACCGTGGGCGCCCAGTATTTCCTCGATTGGGACGCCGCGCGCCTGCCGGAAGCAGGCACTTATTACGGTGGTTCCGATCTGGTCGGTTTCGGTGCGCAGTCGTTCCTGCTGGGCAACACCAATGGCGTGGTGCCGGGCAGTCCGCTGGGGTGTGGTCTGGCGCCCTGCAACGGGCTGACCAATGTGCGTCGCGGTCACGACCTAACGCCGGACAAGCGCGGTGACTGGGGCGTTATGGCCAAGTGGTCTCCGGCCTGGCTGGATGGCACCCTCGGCGTTTACTACCGCGAAACCTCGGAAATCCTGCCGCAAGCCTGGCTGGATGCCAGGGGCCTGAGTTCGGCCAACCCCAACGGCACCCGGCCGGCAGGGCAAGTGCCTGCGGTGGTCAACACGCTCAACTCGCTGAGCACCGCCACCTATCAAATGGCCTATGCCGACAACATCAAGATCGTTGGCCTGAGCCTGTCCAAGGATGTGGGCGGGGTGAGTGTGGGGTCGGACCTGAACATTCGTCACAACATGCCGCTGGCCAGTATTCCGGCGATTGTCAGCACGAACAGTCCGCTAGGCCTGGGCGCGGGTCTTGGCCTGTTGCCGGCGCGTACGGCTGCCACCGGTGTGGTGTATGACACCCCGGAGAAAGGCGACAGCATGGCCGCCACCGGCGACACCTTGCACTGGACGCTCAACGGTCTGATGACCATTGCTAAAACGCCTGTGTTCGATTCGGCCACCCTGCTGGGCGAGCTGTATTACAGCAACCTGCTCAAGCTCGATAGCAAGAACGATGCGCTCTACAAGGGCAAGGACACCTATCGCGGCATAGACCAGCCGACCCGGGACAACTGGGGCATCGCGGTCAACTTCACACCAACCTGGTACCAGGTGTTTCCCGGCGTCGACCTCAATGCACCGATGTCCGTCAACGTGGGCCTTGCCGGAGTGTCGCCAGTGTCCGGTGGCGGTGCCAAAGACACCGGTAACTACGCCATCGGCCTCGGCGCCGTTGTGTACAACAAATACTTCGTTGATCTGAAGTACGTGGACTCCTTCGGCAAGACCGACAAGTGCAACGCCAGCGGTCTGAGTACCGGCGCGGCCAATGCCGGCAGCGGCGACGGCTCCACACCCAATGCCTTTAGCGGCAATGAAAACTACGCCTGTTACGCCGGTGGCTACTCAGCCTTCTCCGGTGGAGGGGCCACGACTGAGGACCGTGGCGCCGTGTACCTGACGATGAAAACCACTTTTTGATTCACCACTGATTTGCTCAATGCAAGCAGGAGAATAACAAGATGAAATTCGCCAAAACCGTGTTGGCCGCTTCGCTGGCCATGGTCCTTGCCGCCCAGGCACAGGCCGTTGTTTCACCTCAGGACGTTGCCAAATTGGGCAGCAGCCTGACCCTGGTGGGCGCCGAAAAGGCCGGGAACGCTGATGGTTCCATCCCCGCTTATGACGGTGGCCTCACCACGCCGCCGGCCAGTTTCAGATCCGGTGACAGCATGCGCCCGGATCCCTTCGCCAACGAGAAACCGTTGCTGGTGATCGATGGCAAAAACGTCGATCAGTACAAGGGCTTGCTCAGTGCAACCACGGCGGAACTGGCCAAACGTTTCCCGAGCTTCCACGTCAATGTCTACCCGACCCACCGCACCGTTTCGCTGCCCAAAGCCATCCTCGATAACGGCGTGAAGAATGCCAGCGGCGCCAAGTCCCTCGAAGGCGGTTTGGCCATCGATAACGTGCTGCCGGGCGTGCCGTTCCCGATCCCGCAGTCGGGCAACGAAGCGATGTGGAACTTCCTGCTGCGCTATCAAGGCGTGAGCATCAACTCCAAGTACGACTCCTGGAACGTCGATTCCGCCGGCGTGCCGAGCCTGGCGACCACCGGGCAGGCGTTCATTTCCTATCCGATCTACGAAAACCTGACACAGCCGATCAGCAGCGCCGACGTGTACTACCAGATGAAGCTGTCCTACACCGGCCCTGCGCGCCGGGCCGGTGAAGCGGTGATGCTCAAGGACGCCGCCAACCCGTTGCAACAGCCGCGTCGCGCCTGGCAATACCTGCCTGGCCAGCGTCGGGTCAAGCTGGCACCGAACCTGGCTTACGACACGCCTAACCCCGGCACCGCCGGCGCGGGTACCTACGACGATGTTTTCGTGTTCAACGGTGCACTGGATCGCTACGACTGGAAGCTGGTGGGCAAGCAGGAAATGATCGTGCCGTACAACACCTACAAGCTGACTTACGCCCAGGATCCCAAGTCGCTGACCACCGCCAATCACCTGGCTCCCGACTACGTGCGTTGGGAAAAACACCGCGTCTGGGTGGTGGAAGGCAACCTCAAGGCCGGCGCCCGACACATCTATCAGAAGCGCCGCTTCTACCTCGATGAAGACAGCTGGACCGCTCTGGCCTCTGACCAATACGACGCCCGTGGTCAGCTCTATCGTGGTTCTTTCGCGTTCCTCAGCCAGAGCTACGACAAGCAGATCCCGGATTCCACGCCCTTCATGATCTACGACCTGGTAGGTGGTTCTTACAACATCAACGGCGTGGTCGGGCCTTACGGCGGCATCAAGTACATCGATCCGCTCTCCAAGGCGCAGTGGTCGTCGGAGTCCCTGGCCGGCGCCGGTATTCGCTGAGCCAACCGCAAAAAACGCCCGCTCGACTCACTGCTCACGAGGCGGTGGGAGCGAGCGGGCGCCAGGTTTCAACGTCAGGCACACGGACGTGTGTCCCGGCGCGGTTTTCCGAAGAGGACGCGGTATGTGTTCGTATAAGAACTATTTGCAGGTGGCGTTTGGCGTTGTGCTCGGCCTGTTGCAGGGCGTCACCCACGCGGCCGATTACGTCGATGTGCTGGACCTGCCCGCCAGGGTCAGTGCCTTGGCCATCAACAGTCCGTTGTCCGGCATGGCCCGCGCCGGTGAGCGCGTGATCGCCGTCGGCCAGCGTGGCCATATTCTGTTTTCCGATGATTCCGGCCAGCACTGGCAGCAGGCCGCGGTGCCGGTCAGTGCCGACCTCAATGCCGTGAGTTTTCCTTCCGCCACACAGGGCTGGGCGGTGGGCGGCGACGGCGTGGTGTTGCACAGCAACGACGCGGGGGCGACCTGGCGCAAGCAACTGGATGGCCGCGAGATCGGGGCCTTGCTGGTCAAGCATTACAGCGCGTTGGCCGGTGCAGAACCCAGCAACGAACAATGGCCACAGCTGGTCGCCGAAGGTGAGCGCCTGGTGGCGCAGGGCGCCGACAAACCCTTGCTCGATGTCTGGTTCGCCAACGATCGCCTCGGCTATGTGGTCGGGGTGTTCAACCTGATCCTGCGCACCGAGGATGGCGGCCAGAGCTGGACCCCGTTCCAGGACCGCACCGACAACCCGCAGGGTTTTCACCTCAACGCCATCGCCTCCACTGGCGATGCGCTGTACATCGCCGGCGAGCAGGGCTTGTTGCTGAAATGGAATGACGCCCAACAGCGCTTCGCCGTCGTGCAGACACCTTATCAAGGCAGTTTTTTCGGTGTGCTCGGCAAACCCGGGGAAGCGCTCGTCTACGGCTTGCGCGGCAATGTGCTGCGCAGCACCGATGGCGGTCGCAGCTGGACCCCGCAGGACAGTGGCCTGCACGTCAGCATCACCGCTGGCATCGTTGATGCGCAGGGTGATTACCGCTTGTTTACTCAGGGCGGGCAGATGCTGGTGAGCCAGGGCGCCGGTGCGCAAATGCACTGGGTGCAGCAAGCGGAGCCGGTCCCGGTGACGGGCGTCACGCGCGCCGCCGACGGTGCGCTGGTGGTGGTTGGCAGCCGTGGTGCACGGACGTTGTCCGTTGAATAAGCCCTCGAACCCTTAGAGCGAGAACCCAGACATGGGCCATACCAAACAAGAAACCATGCCGGTGATCCGCGATCTGCGGGACTTCGACCGCCAATCCGGCAATCGGCTGGAGCGGCTGGTGTTCAACTACCGTCCGCTGTTCATGCTGCTGATGGCGCTGGCCACCGTGGTGCTGGGCTACATGGCCGCGACTCGCCTGGAGCTGCGTCCCAGCTTCGAGAAAATGATTCCGCAGAGTCAACCGTACATCCAGAACTTCCTGGAAAACCGCCAGTCGCTGCGCGGTTTGGGTAACTCGGTGCGGGTGGTGGTGGAGAACACTCAGGGCGATATCTTCGACCCCGGTTACCTGGACGTGCTCAAGCAGGTCAATGACAAATTGTTCCTCACCGAAGGCGTCGACCGCGCCTGGATGAAGTCGTTGTGGAGCCCGGCAGTGCGCTGGACTGAAGTCACCGAGGAAGGTTTCCAGGGTGGCCCAGTGATGCCCGATACTTACGAGGGCAAGCCTGAGCAAATAGAACAACTGCGCCAGAACATTTCCCGCGCCGGGATCGTCGGCAGTCTGGTGGCCAGCGACTACAAATCGAGCATGCTGATCGTGCCGCTGTTGGACAAGGCCACGGCCAGCGGTCAACGCATCGACTACCACGCCTTTTCGCAGATGCTCGAAGAGCAGTTGCGCGACAAGATCGAATTCGCCGGCGACAGCGCTGCACGCAAGGCCGGGGAGGAGGGCAAGGGCCAGTACAAAGTCCGGGTGATCGGTTTCGCCAAACTGATGGGCGACCTGATCGACGGGCTGATTCAGGTGATGATGTTCTTCGGCCTGGCCGTCGTCACTTCGCTGATCATCATTTACGCCTACACCCGATGCGTTCGAAGCACCTTGCTGGTGGTCGGCTGCTCGTTGATCGCGGTGGTCTGGCAACTCGGCATCGTCGCCTGGCTCGGCTATGCCATCGATCCGTACTCGGTGCTGGTGCCTTTTCTGATTTTCGCCATCGGGGTGTCCCACGCGGCGCAGAAGATGAACGGGATCATGCAAGACATCGCCCGTGGCACCCACAGACTGATCGCCGCACGCTACACCTTCCGCCGCCTGTTCATTGCCGGCGTCACGGCGCTGCTGGCCGACGCCGTTGGATTCGCGGTGCTGATGCTGATCGATATTCCGGTGATCCGAGACCTGGCGATCACCGCCAGTATCGGTGTGGCGGTGCTGATTTTCACCTCGCTATTGCTGATGCCGGTGGCGCTGTCTTATGTCGGCGTCGGGGCCAAGGCTGCCGAGCGTGCGCTGAAAATCGACACGCGCGCAGAAGGGCACAAAGGCTTCGGCAAACTGTGGGACTTGCTCGACCGCTTCACCACGCGCAAGTGGGCCACGGGGGCGGTATTGGTCGCGGTGCTGATGGGCATTGGCGGCTTCATAGTCAGCCTGCAACTGAAGATCGGCGATCTGGAAAGTGGCGCACCGGAATTGCGTGCCGACTCGCGCTATAACCGTGACAACGCCTACATCACCAGCCACTACGCGCTGTCCAGCGACCTGTTCGCGGTGATGATCAAGACCGCGCCGGAAGGCTGCTTGAACTACAAGGCGCTGGTCCTCGCCGACCGTTTGGCCTGGGAGCTGCAGCAGTATCCGGGCGTGCAGGCGACGGCTTCGCTGGTCAACGCGGTGCGCCAAATCACCGCCGGCACTTATGAAGGTAACCCCAAGCTCAACAGCATCCAGCGCAATCAGGACGTGCTGAACTACGCTGCGCAACAAGCCTCGGTCAACTCCCCGGAGTTGTTCAACACCGATTGTTCGCTGATGCCGGTGATCACTTTCCTCAAGGACCACAAGGCCGAGACGCTGGATGCCGTGGTGGGCATCGCCGAGAAATTTGCCCGGGAGAACAACAGCGAAGATCGACAGTTTCTGCTGGCGGCCGGGTCGGCCGGGATTGAGGCGGCGACCAACATTGTGGTGCGCGAGGCCAATCGCACCATGCTGTTGTACGTCTATGCGGCGGTGACGTTGTTCTGCCTGATCACCTTCCGCAGTTGGCGCGCGACGCTGGTCGCCCTGCTGCCACTGGTGCTGACGTCGATCCTCTGCGAAGCGTTGATGGTGGTCATGGGCATTGGCGTGAAGGTCGCGACCCTGCCGGTGATCGCATTGGGCGTGGGCATCGGCGTGGATTACGCGTTGTACCTGCTCAGCGTGCAGTTGCACTACCAGCGTCAGGGCCTGCCGCTGTCTCAGGCTTACCGCAACGCCGTGTCGTTTACCGGCCGGGTCGTGGGCCTGGTGGGCATCACCCTGGCGGCCGGCGTGGTGTGCTGGGTCTGGTCGCCGATCAAGTTCCAGGCTGACATGGGCATCCTGCTGACCTTCATGTTCCTGTGGAACATGCTCGGTGCGCTGGTGCTGATTCCTGCCCTGTCTTACTTCCTGCTGCGTCACCCCGTTCCGCAAGCCCAAGTGGCACAAGCCGGTGCAACCGGCACATCCCAACGCCAGGGCATGCCGCATGCCCTGACCACTTCCGAGTAAGCCAACGATGTCTGATTACAAAGCTCCTTTGCGCGATATGCGCTTCGTACTCAACGAAGTCTTCCAGGTGTCCCGGCTGTGGGCCCAATTGCCTGGCCTGGCCGAAGTGATCGATGAAGAAACGGCCGCCGCGATCCTTGAAGAGGCTGGCAAAATCAGTGGCGAAGTTATCGCACCGTTGAACCGCAGCAGTGATGAACAAGGCTGCACCTGGAGCAACGGCGCGGTCCAGGCGCCGGACGGTTTTGTCGCGGCCTACCAGGCATTCGCCGACGGCGGTTGGGTGGGTGTCGGCGGTGATCCGCAGTTCGGTGGCATGGGCATGCCCAAGGCCATTTCGGCTCAGGTCGAGGAGATGGTCAACTCGGCCAGTCTGTCGTTCGGCCTGTACCCGATGCTGACCGCCGGTGCGTGCCTGTCGATCAATGCCCACGCCAGTCAGGAACTCAAGGAACGCTATTTGCCAAACATGTACGCCGGCACCTGGACCGGTTCGATGTGCCTGACCGAGGCGCATGCCGGCACGGACCTGGGCCTGATTCGCACCCGGGCCGAACCTCAGGCCGACGGCAGTTTCAAGATCAGCGGCAGCAAGATTTTCATCACCGGCGGTGAGCACGACCTGACCGAAAACATCATTCATCTGGTACTGGCCCGGTTACCGGATGCGCCCGCCGGTCCCAAGGGCATTTCGCTGTTTCTGGTGCCCAAGGTGCTGGTCAATGCCGATGGCTCGCTGGGCGAACACAACGCGCTGTCCTGCGGTTCCATCGAGCACAAGATGGGCATCAAGGCCTCCGCCACGTGCGTGATGAACTTTGACGGCGCGACCGGCTGGATCATCGATGCGCCGAACAAGGGCCTGGCGGCGATGTTCACCATGATGAATTACGAACGCCTGGGCGTGGGCATCCAGGGCCTGGCGTTGGGTGAGCGTTCGTACCAGAACGCCGTCGAATACGCCCGTGACCGTCTGCAAAGCCGTTCGCCGACGGGCGCGCAGAACAAGGACAAAGCCGCCGATCCGATCATCGTTCACCCGGATGTGCGGCGCATGCTGTTGACCATGAAAGCCTTGAACGAAGGCGGGCGGGCGTTCTCCAGCTACGTGGCCCTGCAACTGGATACCGCCAAGTACAGCGATGACGCGGCAACCCGCACCCGCGCCCAGGAACTGGTGTCGCTGCTGACCCCGGTGGCCAAGGCGTTCCTCACCGACATGGGGCTGGAAACCACGGTGCATGGCCAGCAGATCTTCGGCGGCCATGGTTACATCCGTGAATGGGGCCAGGAGCAGTTGGTTCGCGACGTGCGCATCACCCAGATCTACGAAGGCACCAACGGTATCCAGTCACTGGACCTGGCCGGGCGCAAAATCGTCGGCAGCGGCGGGGCGCTGTACCGGCTGTTCGCTTCGGAAATCCGCAACTTTACCGCCAATGCCTGCGCTGACCTCGGTGAGTTCACCAAACCGTTGAACGCCGCCGTCGACACCCTCGACGAACTGACCGCATGGCTGCTGGACCGAGCCCAGAACAACCCGAATGAAATCGGCGCGGCCTCGGTCGAGTACCTGCACGTGTTCGGTTACACCGCGTACGCCTACATGTGGGCGCGAATGGCCAAAACCGCCATGAGCACGCATTCCAAGGACGCTTTCTATGCCAGCAAACTGGCTACCGCGCGCTTCTACTTCGCCCGTCTGCTGCCACGTATCCACTCGTTGAGCGCGTCGGCCAAGGCTGGCAGCGAATGCCTCTATCAATTGGATGCAGAGCAGTTCTGAGCCCACGTAATAAGGACCGGGAACCACAACCATGATGGCGACAAAAATTATTCCGCCCGCCGACGGCGCCTATGCCTATCCCTTGTTGATCAAGCAACTGTTGCTGTCCGGCGTGCGCTACGAGCCAGGCCGGGAAATCGTGTATGCCGACAAACTGCGCTACAGCTACCAGACGCTCAACCAGCGGATCCGCCGGCTGGCCAACGCCTTGACCGCTGCCGGCGTCAAGGCCGGGGATACGGTGGCCCTGCTCGACTGGGACAGCCATCGTTACCTGGAATGCTTCTTTGCCGTACCGATGATCGGCGCGGTGCTGCACACCGTGAACATCCGTCTTTCGCCAGATCAGGTGCTCTTCACCATGAACCACGCCGAGGACGACCTGGTGCTGGTGCATGACGATTTTCTACCTCTGGTTGAACAGATTCAGGGGCAGCTCAAAACCGTCAAAGGCTACCTGCAGCTTACGGACGACACAGCCACTCACACGTCGTTACCGGTGCTGGGGGAATATGAAAATCTGTTGGCCGGGTCGGCCGACCAGTACGACTTTCCCGATTTCGATGAAAACTCCGTCGCGACCCTTTTCTACACGACGGGCACTACTGGCGCCCCCAAAGGCGTGTATTTCACCCACCGCCAATTGGTCTTGCACACCTTGAATGCCGTCGGCACTTTGGGCGTCTATCAGGGGTTGCCGCTGCTGCGCTCCGATGATGTCTACATGCCGATCACGCCGATGTTTCACGTGCACGCCTGGGGTGTGCCCTATGTCGCCACCCTGATGGGGATCAAACAGGTGTACCCCGGCCGCTACGAGCCCAACAGCCTGGTCAGGCTGTATCGAGAGGAGAAGGTCACGTTCTCCCATTGTGTGCCGACCATTTTGCAAATGATCCTGAATTGCGAGGAAGCGCAACGGACTCGTTTCGATGGCTGGAAAATGCTCCTGGGCGGCAGCGCGCTGACATTAGGTATTGCCAGCGAAGCGAGCGCCAAAGGGATTCAGGTGCACAGCGGTTACGGCATGTCGGAAACCTGCCCATTGCTGTGCCTGACTTACCTGCGTGACGAAGACCTCGATCAATCGACGAAAACCCAACTGGCCACCCGCATCAAGACGGGCACGCCAGTGCCGATGGTCGACCTGAAAATCATCGATGCCAATGGCAATGACGTTGCCCATGACGGCGAGTCCTTGGGCGAGATTGTGGTGCGCGCGCCCTGGCTGACCCAAGGCTATTTGAAGGAACCCGAAAAGGGCGCCGAGTTGTGGCACAACGGCTGGCTGCACACCGGCGACATGGCCTCTATCGACCCGTTGGGTGGAGTGGAAATCAAGGATCGCATCAAGGATGTGATCAAGACGGGCGGGGAGTGGATCAGCTCCCTGGAGCTGGAAAGCCTGATCAGCGAACACTCGGCCGTCATGTCGGTCGCGGTGGTGGGCATTGCGGACGAGCAATGGGGCGAACGGCCGATGGCGCTGGTAGTGTGCGAGCCTGGGCAGTATCTCGACCGCAAGATCCTGGAGACGCACCTTCAAGGATTTGTCGAGCGTGGCCGCATCAACAAATGGGCGATCCCCAAGCAGTTCAAGTTCGTCGCCGAGATTCCTAAAACCAGCGTCGGGAAGATTAATAAGAAGCTGATACGGGAAAGTGAACTGGGCTGAAAAAGGTGCGGCAGGTGCTACGTCAGCCCTGCCCACAGAGACAACTCATTACAGAAACCATATATGCGTTCCCGCAGATGCTCGAAAAGTCTCGGTAAGCAACTTACCCACCTTACGCCATAGTTAAGGGCTTTTATTGAAGGTTGGCGGTGGAGTCCAATCCCCAAAGCATTCTCGATCAGCCGCACAAGGATCTGCGTCGGGCGCGGGCGTCCGGGATGAGTCTGATACCAACCAGTACCGGCTCGGCCACCGCCATCGCCGAAATCTTTCCAGAGCTGCGTGGGCGCCTGAATGGTCACGCGGTACGGGTGCCGTTGGCCAACGCCTCGCTGACTGACTGTGTTTTCGAGGTCGAGCGAGCCACTACTGTCGAAGAGGTGAATCAACTCCTCAAGGACGCTTGCGAGAACGAGCTCAAAGACATCCTCGGTTTCGAGGAGCGTCCTTTGGTGTCCATCGACTACCGTACCGACCCGCGTTCATCAATCATTGATGCACTGTCGACCATGGTCATCAACGGTACCCAGGTCAAAGTACGACAACGAATGGGGCTATGCCAACCGCACCGTCGAACTGGCAAAAATGGTCGGTCTGGCAGACTAAGGAGCGGTCATGAAAGCGTTGTCGGCCCTTGCGCTGGAAGTGCGGCAGTACCTGCTCGTTACGGGCAACTACTGGGCCTTCACCCTCACCGATGGCGCTTTGCGCATGTTGGTGGTGCTGCACTTTCACGCGTTGGGCTACAGCCCGCTTCAAATCGCGGCATTGTTTTTGTTTTACGAACTCTTTGGTGTGATCACCAATTTAGTGGGTGGCTACCTCGGCGCCCGGCTGGGGCTGAACCGAACCATGAACATCGGGCTTGGCATCCAGGTCGTGGCGCTGCTGATGCTGACGGTTCCTGTCGCTTGGCTGACTATCCCTTGGGTGATGGGCGCGCAGGCACTGTCAGGAATTGCCAAAGACCTGAACAAGATGAGCGCGAAAAGCTCCATCAAGCTTTTGGTTCCTGATGGGCAGCAGGGCAAACTCTACAAGTGGGTGGCGATTCTCACCGGCTCGAAGAACGCGCTCAAGGGTGTCGGCTTCTTTCTTGGCGGAGCCTTGCTGGCATTGATCGGCTTCAAAGGCGCCTTGCTGGCCATGGCGGGTGTTCTGGCGCTGATCTGGATCAGCAGCTTGATCCTGTTAAAGAAGGACCTGGGTAAAGCGAAAGCCAAGCCCTGGTTTCGCGACATCCTTTCCAAAAGCCGGGCGATCAACATCCTCTCAGCAGCGCGGATGTTCCTGTTCGGCGCTCGCGATGTCTGGTTTGTGGTGGCCTTGCCGGTGTACCTGAGCAGCGTGTTCGGCTGGGACTTCTGGAAGGTCGGTGGATTTCTCGCAGCCTGGGTGATCGGCTACGGCATCGTGCAATCGTTCGCGCCGCGAATCACCGGCAAGAAAAGGGGGCATGTTCCTGACGGCCGCGCTGCGCTTCTGTGGGCGCTTGCTCTGGCAGGCCTGCCTGCAGCAATTGCTTTGGGACTGAACACCGGGTTGTCGCAACAAGGGGTGCTGTTAGGCGGATTGATGGTCTTCGGTGCGCTGTTTGCGGTGAACTCCTCGCTGCACAGCTACCTGATTGTGTCCTACGCCAAGGAAGACGGCGTATCGCTGGATGTGGGGTTTTATTACATGTCGAACGCTATGGGAAGGTTGATAGGCACGCTGCTTTCTGGCTGGGTTTATCAGGTGTATGGGCTGGAGGTTTGCTTGTGGATATCGAGCGCCTTCGTGCTGCTCGCAGCGCTGATTTCCGTTGCGTTGCCTCGGCACGCAACTCGCGATGGCCGTGTACATCAATAACGCGCCGACGGCTGCTTTTGGCCCTAGTCAATAACAGAGCCGGCGCTCGCAATATCACTCCCCATACGACTACTGTCTGTGCCAACAGCGCCTTGGGCTGCTGGCAAGGTTTGACTTTGGCTACTCGGTACATTTCTGATACGAAGGATATCTTCAAGTACCTCCTTGAAAATCGGAGCTGCAATCGCTCCCCCGAAGTAACCCTTGGCGGAGGGCTCATCTACCAATACAGCCATAATGAACTCAGGTGCGTTGGCCGGAGCGATACCCACGAACATGGCTCTGTAGGTATTGCTTTGATATCCGCCACCGGATGCCTTGCGAGAGGTCCCGCTTTTACCCGCAATGACATAACCTTCGATTGCTGCGCGTTTTCCGCCTGCTCCAGGTCCATCGACTGCTTGCACCAGCATGTCCAGAATACTGTTGGCGACTTCCGGGCTTATGACATTGCGGGGTGGCTGTGCCTCACCTTTGATTATCGATAATGGAACCAGGTTTCCATCATTTGCAAAGACGGTGTAAGCCTGAGCAAGTTGAGCCAGATTGACCGATAAACTGTATCCGTATGAAAGGCTTGCTGTGGCGATATCTGACCATACCCTTCTGGTTGGAACAGTCCCCACACTTTCCCCCGGAAAGTAGATCGAGGTGTTATCTCCGAATCCCAACTCAATCAGTAATCGCGAAATGGCTGCTCCTCCTGTCGGAATCGCGACCTTACTCATACCAACATTAGAAGAGCGCCGGATAATGCCCGGCAGGTCTAACTGATTGTCCCTGCCTACATCTCGAATCGTATGTCCATCAATTTTGACGAGGCCTGGTGCTATTTGAATGATGGCGTTCTTGTCAACTATGCCTGCTGTCAGAACGGCGGCCATGCTGAATGGCTTTATCACTGAGCCGGGTTCATATACATCAGTAAATACGCGGTTTCGGATGGCGTCCGCGCTAAAGCTTTTACGCGCATTTGGATTGAATGAGGGCATCGTGGACAATGCTAAAACCTCCCCTGTTTTGGCGTGTATAAGAATGGCACTTACCGACCGGGCTGCATTCTCCTTAAGTCCTTTCAATAATGCTTTTTCAACGTAGTACTGAAGAGTGGAGTCAATTGTTAAATATAGATCATCTCCAGGAATGATGGGCTTGTGCACAAGGATTTCGCTGGTGACTTGCTTGTGTAAGTTTAAGGTCAGTTCTTCTAGGCCGGCCCTGCCGGACAGTTGATGGTTATACAGTAACTCGATACCTTCAATGCCTTTCTGGTCAATGTTGGTAAAGCCTAATGTCTGAGCTAACATCGAAGACTGCGGGTAAAATCGTTTGTATTCCTGGCGCTCATAAATGCCGGGAATAGATAATTTTACTATCTTGCTTGCGACCTGCGGATCAACCCTTCTGGCTAGATAAGCGAAGGACTTGCCTTGGGTGTTCAAGCTCAAATGGTCAATCAGCGAGGCATCAATATCAAGATGTTCATTTAATATTATTGCCTGCTGCTTAGTTGGGGTGAACTGTTTAGGGTTTACCCACAAGGTGCTGACGGGTGTGGAAACCGCCAAGGGCTTATTGAACCGGTCAAATACAGTGCCACGGATGGGGGTGGTTTCAATAAGTCGCGTTGAGCGTTTGCGACCTTCGTTATTCAGAAATTCATGAGAGAAAATCGCAAGGTAAGTAATTCTCGCCGTAAGCACCATTGAAAGGGAGCAAAAAATAACTAAAACAATCGTAAATCTTGGATTTTGCCCTAGGAGACTCATACAACTTTCCTAATTTATACGTGCGGCAAAAAACCAGCTTAACTAACTTGGTATTATTTTGCTTGGTAATATCAAGAAACGATTTTTCATATACGGATTGATCTTCCTTACTACTTCGTAATGCCGTTCTCGCAGTCTGAATGAGGTCGGGGAGTCACGGCACGCCTCACTCAGAAGCGAGGGCATCCAGCACTGCATTCCACGGGTCGCGTCCTTCGGCGATCACGACTGACTCTTGGTGGAATCCTCACTGGTTCGTGTGAATTGATGCCTTGATCGGCCGTTTCCTAATGAGTAACGGCGCAAAAATTTTACGTTTTTTTTACGGTGATTTTTGTTACTCGCAACGATACTGGCCCGCGAAATTGACAATGATTTTATGCCTCGCAACCCTCACTTTCCTCGGTTTACCCTCAGATTTCCTTGGGCTGATCAATGCTGCTTTTTGGGGGAGTAGAAGGTAGTGCGGGTCGGTCGCAGGCCCTTCAGAAGGAGTGATCACTTGGCTGTGCAAGGACTACTGTCTTTATTACTCATTTGAATCTGATGGCAGTTTCAGTGAAGTCCACAACGGCCTTGAAATCTCACGGAATGCGTTTTCGGCCCTCAATATTCGAGACGTAGAAAGTGAGCGAAACAGCGACCCATGCAATTGAAGAACCCCATCGCAAAACCTCAGCGGTAGGACTGCTCGTCGCTGCTGTTGGGGTGGTGTACGGAGATATTGGCACCAGCCCCCTGTATACGCTTAAGGAAGTGTTTTCCGGTCACTACGGTGTTCAGGCCAACCACGATGGCGTGCTGGGCATTCTGTCGTTGATCTTCTGGTCGTTGATCTGGGTTGTCTCGATCAAGTACGTGCTGTTCATTCTCCGCGCCAACAACCAGGGCGAAGGCGGGATCATGGCGCTGACGGCATTGGCCCGTCGGGCGGCCGCCCCATATCCGTACATGAGTAAAGTACTCGTTCTGCTTGGCTTGTTCGGTGCGGCACTTTTTTACGGGGACAGCATGATCACCCCGGCTATTTCAGTGCTCTCTGCGGTTGAAGGACTACAGTTGGCGTTTGACGGAATAGAGCACTGGGTGGTGCCCTTGTCAGTGATCGTGCTGGTGGCGCTGTTCTTGATACAGAAACACGGCACGGCTCGCATCGGTATCCTGTTCGGCCCAGTGATGGTGCTGTGGTTTGTAGTGTTAGGTGCGCTGGGGATCTATGGCATTTTGCAGCGCCCGGAAGTACTGCAAGCGCTCAATCCATACTGGGGAGCGCATTTTTTTATCGCTCATCCGGGAGTCGGTGTGGCCATTCTTGGTGCGGTGGTGCTCGCGTTGACGGGTGCCGAAGCACTGTATGCCGACATGGGCCACTTCGGTCGCAAGCCCATTGCCCGCGCCTGGTTCATTTTGGTGTTGCCGGGGCTGGTACTCAATTATTTTGGCCAGGGCGCCTTGATCCTGGAGAACCCGGAGGCTGTGCGCAACCCGTTCTACCTGCTCGCGCCTGAATGGGCACTGTTGCCGATGGTCGCGCTCTCCACCCTGGCCACCATCATTGCTTCTCAAGCCGTGATCTCCGGCGCCTTCTCCCTGACCCACCAGGCCATCCAGCTTGGGTATGTCCCTCGCATGTTTATCCAGCACACTTCCAGCCAAGAGCAGGGGCAGATTTACATCGGCACGGTTAACTGGGCGTTGATGGTCGGTGTTGTGCTCCTAGTGATTGGCTTCGAATCGTCCAGTGCGTTGGCCGCCGCCTATGGGGTCGCTGTGACAGGCACTATGCTGATCACAACCATCCTGTCCTCGGCTGTCGTCCTGCTGTTATGGAAAACGCCGCGCTGGCTGGCCATTCCGATGCTGCTCGGTTTTCTGCTGGTAGACAGCCTGTACTTTGCGGCCAATGCACCGAAGATCTTCCAAGGCGGTGCGTTTCCGGTGATTGCTGGTATTGGCCTGTTCATTTTGATGACCACCTGGAAACGGGGCCGGAAGATCATGGTTGAACGGTTGGACGAAACTGCACTACCTCTACCACTGTTCATCAGTAGTATTCGTACGCAGCCTCCTCATCGCGTACAAGGCACGGCGGTGTTTCTGACGGCCAGGGCTGACGCTGTTCCGCATGCACTACTGCACAACCTGCTGCATAACCAGGTTTTGCATGAACAAGTGGTATTGCTCACCGTGGTGTCTGAAGACAGCCCTCGCGTGAGTGCTGAACGGCGGTTCGAGGTTGAAGCCTATGGTGAAGGCTTCTTCCGGGTCAGTCTGCACTTTGGTTTTATCGAGGAGCCCGATGTTCCTTTGGCGCTGAGTCTCTGTCACTTGTCTGAGCTGGATTTCAGTCCAATGCGAACGACCTATTTCCTCAGTCGAGAGACGGTGATTCCGACCAAACGCATAGGTATGGCCCGTTGGCGAGAGAGCCTGTTCGCGTTTTTGCTGAAGAACGCCAACAGCAACTTGAAATACTTCAAGTTGCCGCTGAATCGGGTGATTGAGTTGGGCACACAGGTCGAGATGTAGCGGTCACAGGCCGCTTACTCCGGTAACCCTATACTCAAGGAATAAAACGATACCCCACACCGGTTTCGGTGATGAGGTGTCGCGGCTGGGAAGGGTCTGCTTCGACTTTTTTACGCAGGCCTCCCATGAATACGCGAAGGTATGGCGTATCGGTGGTGTGCGATGGGCCCCACACAGCCTTGAGCAGTTGCTGATGCGTCAGGACGCGGTTCGGGTGTGAGCAAAGATGGACCAGCAGGCGATACTCCAGCGGTGTCAAATGCAGTGGGGCGCCGGAGCGCTCTACGACACGCCGCTCCATATCAATCCGCACCTCGCCAAAGGCCAGGATCGCATGGTTCTCGGTATCTTTTACGTGTCTGCGTAGCATTGCGCGGACACGAGCCAGCAGTTCTCCGGTGCCAAAAGGTTTCACCAGATAGTCATCGGCGCCGGTGTCCAGTGCGAGGATCTTGTCCGACTCCGCACCACGGGCAGACAACACAATAATCGGCACCTCTGACCAACTCCGTACATCCCGAATAAGGTCAACACCGTCGCCGTCGGGCAGTCCGAGGTCGAGCACGATCAGGTCCGGATGACGTGTCCCTGCATCGATAAGGCCTCGGTGAAAGGTATCGGCTTCATGCACCTCCAGGCCTTCGGCTTGCAGGGCCATTCGTACGAAACGTCGTATTTCCTTCTCATCTTCAATGATCAGGACGTGCAGCACCGATTCGGTCATGGTTGCTCCTCGCCTGTTTGCTCAGCAAAGGGATCAATGGGTGGTGGCTCCTCACGGGGTAGACGCAACGTGAAGCACGCACCGCCCTCTGGGCGTGTGACACCCAAAATGGTTCCTCCATGAGCCTTTGCGATGGCGCGACAGATGGCCAGGCCCAGCCCGACGCCGGGTATCGAGCTTTCCTTCTTGCCGCGCATGAATTTGCTGAAGATTGCCTCTTCGTGACCGTGCGGTAAACCGGGTCCTTCGTCGGCGACCCACAATTCGAAGTTGTCGGGCGTGGCCCTGGCGCCCAGTCCGATGGTGGTGCCTTGCGGTGTGTACTTGACGGCATTCTCGATCAGGTTGATGAGGACGCGTTCGATCAGTACCGCGTCGATCTGTACGGGAGGTAAATCATCGTCCAGAGCGACCTGCACCGAACGCCCGCCCAGAATCGGTTGGATGGCTCGCAGGGCGCTGCCCACCACGTCTTCGATGGGTTGCCACTGCCGATTCAACACCACTTTGCCGGATTCGAGGCGCGCCATGTCCAGCAGGTTGTTGACCAGCGTATTCATGCGCAGAGCCGATTCACCCACCGCCGTGGCGATCTCGGCGGCTTCGCCGGTCAGGGGGGGCTTGGTCAGTTTAAGCGCTTCGGCAAGCCCTACCAAAACGGATAATGGTGTTCTCAGGTCGTGGGAGATGGCCGAGAGCAGCGAGTTACGCAAGCGCTCGGACTCCATCTGCACGGTCGTGTCCTGGGCAATGTGGATGTAGTGAATCCGTTCGAGCGAGATGGCCAGCAATGACGCACAAGTGTCGAGCAGGCGTCGCTGTTCCGGCACCACCAGCCGGCTTGTGTCTCGCGGTTGCACGGCCAGTACTCCGCGTACCCGCATGGGAGCTGACAAGGGCAGATAAAGTGTTGAGCTTGAGGGCAGGGTATCGGTGCCATAGCCAGCTGGCTCGGTTTTATCGAAGGACCACTGGGCAATGGCAACATCCACTTGCGGTGCATCCCCGTTGATCAGCGGAGCTTGCAGTTTATTGTTGTCGTCAGCGACCAGCAGCGCTGACCTTGCACCAAACTCGGCGGAGAGGAAGTGTGCACTGATGTCGGCGACTTGCTCGGTCATCAGTGCGGCCGACAACAGGCGCGACATGTCGTACAGCGCCCGCATGCGGTCTTCGCGCCGTTGCGCCACACGTGCCTGGTAAGTCAGGCCGGCTGTCATTTGTCCGATGACCAGGGCCACCACGAGCATGACGCTGAAAGTCACCAGGTACTGGATATCGGCGAAGGCGAACGAAAAGCGCGGCGCCACAAAAAAGAAGTCAAATGCGGCCACTGACAAAAAAGCCGCCAGAATCGCTGGGCCGCGGCCAAAACGAACGGCGACAGCGACGACGGCCAGCAGGAATATCATGACGATATTGGCCTGTTCCAGAACGTGAGCCAGGGGCATGACCAGCAAGGTCGTCACCGTACAGAGGGCTACGCTCCAGAGATAGGACCGCCACATCACCGGAGTCTCGGTCTTCGTGACACTGGGCTCGGTTTGTGTTCGCTGGTCGGTTGGAAGAGAGACTTGAATCACGTCCAGGTCAGCGCCCTGAGCACCAATTTGATCCGCGAGTACCCGCTGCCAGAAACGACGACGAGGGTGTTCGTCGCGGCCCAGCACGACTTTGGAGAGATTGTGCTGCCGTGCGTACTTGACCAGCGTTTCGGCGATGTCCTGACCGGCCAGGGTCGAGATCTGCGCCCCCATGTCCTGGGCCAGCTTCAGGGTCGCCAGAACGCGACGGCGCTTCGTCTCGGGCAGACGCTGCAAGGCGGGGGTCTCGACATACACGGCATGCCAGGGCACGTTGAGCTGAGCGGCCAGACGAGCTGTCGAACGTACGGTTTTTTCGCCTTTTTCATGTGGGCCGATGCAGGCGAGCAGCGAATCGCGGGTGCCCCAGACGGGTTTGACTGCGCTGCTGATGCGGTATTGCAGCATCTCGCTGTCGACACGGTCGGCGGTACGACGCAGTGCCAGCTCACGCAAGGCGATGAGGTTGCCTTTGCGAAAGAAGTTCTGCACCGCGCGTTCGGCCTGATGGGCCAGATAGACTTTGCCTTCTTTGAGGCGTTGCAGCAGGTCGTCAGGCGGCAAGTCAACAATGACTACTTCATCCGCTGTGTCGAACACATGGTCGGGTACGGTCTCCCAGACGCGGATCCCGGTAATGCCGCCGACGATGTCATTCAGGCTTTCAAGATGTTGAACATTCATGGTGGACCAGACGTCGATACCGGCGCTGAGCAGCTCTTCTACGTCCTGCCAGCGTTTTGGATGGCGGGAACCGATGATGTTGGAGTGCGCCAGCTCGTCGATCAGGATCAGCTCGGGTTTGTGCAACAGCGCAGCGTCCAGATCGAATTCGGTCAGTGTACGGTTCTTGTCGATGACCTGTTTGAGCGGCAATTGTTCAAGCCCCGAGGTCAGCGCCTGGGTCTCGGAGCGACCATGGGTTTCGATCACGCCGATCAGTACATGGATGTTCTGTTGTTTCGCCGTTTGCGCGGCAACCAGCATCGCGTAAGTCTTGCCGACACCGGCACTGGCCCCGAAAAAAATCTTTAACCGACCGCGATTGGCTTGCGCTTCTGCTTCACGAATCTGGGCCAGTAGCTGGTCCGGATCAGGACGTTGTTCGGCCATCAAGCCCACCGTGTGTGAGTTGGTGCTCAGTGCGTGGCGTCGAGTGCCAGGTTCAGTTCCAGGACGTTGACGCGAGGCTCGCCAAGGAACCCAAACAGCATGCCTTCAGAGTGTTCGGCGATCAGTTGATGAACGCGTTCAATGGGCAGGCTGCGCACCCGCGAAATTCGACCCGCCTGATACAGGGCTGCGGCGATGCTGATATGCGGATCAAGACCGCTAGCCGAACTGTAGACCAGGTCGGCGGGCACCGTGGCGGTGTTCCCGGGATCGGCCGCACGCAAAGCCTCGAGGCGGCCCTTGATGGCGTCCGCCAGTGCCGGGTTCATAGGCCCCAGATTTGACCCCGATGATGCTGCCGCGTTGTAGGGCATGGGGCTGGTGGCAGACGGGCGACTCCAGAAATGCCGGGGATCGCTGAAGCCCTGACCGATCAACGACGAACCCACGGTTTTGCCATCCTTTTCGATCAGGCTGCCCGCGGCCTGAGAGGGGAACACCAGCCTGGCGATGCCGGTCGTGACCAGTGGATAGGCCAGGCCCGTGATCAACGACAGTGCAATCAGCAGGGTCAACGCCGGACGCAGCAGAGAAGCCATGACAGTGCTCCTTTAAGTCAGACCGACAGCAAACAGCACCATGTCGATCACTTTGATGCCGATGAATGGAACGATCACGCCACCCAGCCCATAGATCAGCAGGTTGCGGCGCAACAGCAGGGCCGCACCGACCGGGCGATACTTGACGCCTTTGAGCGCCAGGGGGATCAGGAAGATGATGATCAACGCGTTGAAGATTACCGCTGACAACACCGCTGAGTTCGGGCTGGTGAGGCCCATGATGTTGAGTGCCGCGAGCTGCGGGTACGTGGTGACGAAGGCTGCCGGTACGATGGCGAAATATTTGGCGATGTCGTTGGCAATCGAGAAGGTGGTCAGCGAACCACGGGTCATCAGCATTTGTTTGCCGGTTTCCACGACTTCGATCAACTTCGTCGGGTTGCTGTCCAGATCCACCATGTTGCCGGCTTCCTTGGCAGCCTGAGTTCCCGAGTTCATGGCTACGGCGACATCGGCCTGAGCCAGTGCCGGGGCGTCGTTGGTGCCGTCGCCAGTCATGGCAACCAGCCGACCTTCGGCCTGATAGCTGCGGATCAGTTCGAGCTTTTGTTCGGGCGTCGCCTCGGCCAGAAAGTCATCGACACCCGCTTCGGCGGCGATGGCCGCAGCGGTGACCCGGTTATCGCCGGTCACCATCACCGTCTTGATCCCCATGCGGCGCAGTTCGACGAAGCGCTCCTTGATGCCGCCCTTGACGATGTCCTTGAGTTCGATTACGCCCAGTACATTGGCCCCGTCGGCAACCACCAGTGGGGTGCTGCCCCGGCGCGCGACCTCTTCAATGCTGGTTTGCACCGCCTCGGGAAAGCTGCCGCCCAGACCCTGGACATGCTTGAGGATCGCCTCGCCAGCGCCCTTGCGTATTTGCCGCTCGCCCATGTTGACCCCGCTCATGCGCGTTTGCGCCGAAAAGTGCACGAAGTGGGCGTCCAGTGCGCCAATGTCGCGTTCCCGCAGATTGAAACGCTGCTTGGCCAATACGACGATGCTGCGTCCTTCGGGGGTTTCGTCGGCCAGGGAGGCCAATTGCGCCACATCCGCCAATTCGGCCTCCTTGTGCCCCGGCGCCGGTATAAATGCTGAGGCGTGACGGTTGCCCAGGGTGATCGTCCCGGTTTTGTCGAGCAACAGAACATCGACATCTCCGGCAGCTTCCACGGCTCGCCCGGACGTGGCGATGACGTTGGCCTCCATCATGCGGCTCATGCCTGCCACACCTACGGCCGACAACAATCCGGCAATGGTGGTTGGAATCAGGCATACCAGCAGTGAGATCAGGACAGTGATCGAAACCGGCATGCCGGCCTTCGTCACGGCCACACCAAACAACGAGAAGGGCAGCAGGGTTACTGTCACGCCGAGGAACACGATCGTCAGTGCGACCAATAAAATCGACAGGGCGATTTCATTCGGAGTCTTTTGCCGCTTGGCGTTCTCGACCATGGCAATCATGCGGTCGACGAAGGTTTCGCCGGGATTGGTGGTCACGCGGATGACGATCCAGTCCGACAGGACCCGAGTCCCGCCAGTCACCGCTGAGAAGTCGCCACCACATTCGCGTATCACCGGGGCAGACTCACCAGTGATGGCGGACTCATCCACCGAGGCGGCACCCTCAATCACCTCGCCGTCGGCGGGGATCACCGAGTCCGCCAAGTCGCCGGCTTCAACCACCACCACGTCGCCCTTGCACAGGTCGCTCGACTGAGCCAATTGCCACTCGGCGCCGTAATGAGGCTCGCGCAGTTTCTTGGCCCAGGTTTCCTTTTTCAGGTCGCGCAAAGACGCAGCTTGAGCCTTGCTTCGGCCTTCGGCCAGGGCCTCGGCAAAATTGGCGAACAACACGGTGAACCAGAGCCATAGGGCAATCGCAAGAATGAACCCGGTGCTGGCCTCACCCTTGCCGCTAAGGGCTTGTGCCCACAGAGCGGTGGTGATGATGGCGCCGATATAGACGACGAACATCACCGGGTTACGCCACTGGGTCCTGGGACTGAGTTTGCGCATGGATTCAACCATCGCAGGTCGTATGAGTTGGGGGTCGAACAAGGAGAACGCCTTGCGTGTCATGTTCGTGATCTCACTTGATCATGATGAAGTGTTCAACGACGGGACCCAGCGCGAGCGCCGGAACGTAGTTCAACAAGCCGACCAGCAACACGGTGCCGATCAGCAGCACCACGAACAGCATCCCGTGGGTGGGCATCGTGCCTCCGGTAACCGCCAGACGTTTCTTGGCGGCCAGGCTGCCGGCGACCGCAAGCACTGGCACGATGACGCCGAACCGGCCAAACCAGGTCATTAGGGCCAGCATCGTGTTGTAGAACGGTGTGTTGGCCGACAGGCCGGCGAACGCACTGCCGTTGTTGTTGGCCGCTGAGGTGAAGGCGTAGAGAATTTCCGAAAAGCCATGGACACCGGGATTGGCGATCCCCAGCCTGCCGGCCTCGGCCATGACGGCAATGGCTGTACCAAACAGCACCAGCAATGGCGTCACCAGAATCGCGATGGCGACCATCTTCATCTCGTAGGCTTCGATTTTCTTGCCCAGATACTCTGGCGTGCGGCCGATCATCAGGCCGGCGATAAACACTGCGAGGATGGCGAACACCAACATGCCGTAAAGGCCTGAGCCGGTGCCGCCGAACACCACCTCGCCCAGTTGCATGAGTATCAGCGGCACCGCACCGCCCAGCGGCGTAAACGAATCATGCATTGCGATAACAGCGCCGCACGACGCCGCCGTTGTCACCGCCGCAAACAGACTGGATGCACTGATGCCGAAGCGCAGTTCCTTGCCCTCCATGTTGCCCGCCGCCGTGTCGATACCCAGCGCCGAAAACTGCGGGTTGCCGAGTTGTTCGTAATGGGTGACCGCCACTACCGCGATCACGAAGATGATCGTCATGGTCGCCAGCAGCGCCCAGCCTTGGCGTATGTCACCGACGATGTGGCCGAAGACGAAACACAGCGCCGTCGGGATCAGGAAGATCGCCAGCAGCTGAAAGAAGTTCGTGACGGCGGAGGGGTTTTCATAAGGATGAGCCGAGTTGGCGTTGAAGAAACCGCCACCATTGGTGCCTAGCATCTTGATGGCTTCTTGTGAGGCTACAGGCCCCATGGCAATTGTCTGCTTGTCGGTACTGGCGGCCTTGGTCACCGGATTGCCCTGGGCATCGAGGACCGGCTGGCCGGCATCATTGAGTACCGGAGCCTGGTACTGCATGACCTCCAGCGTCGTGACTTCCTTGTACGGGTCAAGATTCTGGATCACGCCCTGGCTAACCAGAAACAGCGCAGAAATCAGCGACAGCGGAAGCAACACCCACAACGTGATGCGCGTGAGGTCGGTCCAGGCATTGCCGATGCTGTCCGCGCTGTGGCGCGCGAACCCGCGAATCAAGGCAACGGCCACCACTATGCCGGTGGCGGCAGACAGGAAGTTCTGAACCGTCAGCGCGAGCATCTGGGTCAGGTAACTCATCGTGGCTTCGCCGCTGTAGCCTTGCCAGTTGGTATTGGTGACGAAACTGGCGGCGGTATTGAACGAGGAATCTGGCGTTATGGCGCCAAACCCTTGGGGGTTAAATGGCAGAACACCTTGCAGCCGTTGCAGGGCATAAACGACCAGCAATCCCAGTGCGTTGAACAGCAGCAAGGCCAGGGCATACTGGAGCCAACTCATCTGCGTTTCAGGCTTGACGCCGGCCAAGCGATACAGCGGCGACTCAATGCGCGCACCGACGGTAAACCGGCCTTCCATCACGCGGGTTAGCCAAAGGCCAAGGGGCCAGGCCAGAATGCCGAGCGTCAGAAGAAAAGCCCCAAGCAGGACCCAGGCTTGAATAGTCACAGGAAGTCCTCCGGAAACAGCAGCGCGCAGACGAGATAAACCAGCAGCCCGGCCGCTATCAGGCTGCCAAATAGATAGAAGCCCGTCATGACCGCCTCCTGTTCAGCGCCGCACAGCCGCGCGCCAGTCCCACCAGGCTGATAAAAAATAGCGCTCCGAGTACTAAAAAGATGAAGTCCATGGCATTCCCTCCAGCAATGAAGGAAGCCTAGTTTGATGGCTAGTAAATTGTTAAAAGGATTGGGGGCGAAAGAATAAAGATCTTATAAAGACTCAGGATAGTGCGGTTAGATCAGATGTGTTGTTTAGTAATGGGCATTTTTCTTGGGCAGGTCTTCTCTTTGTCTCTTTTCTATAGGGTGTCTCTGCTTATTGATTTTGGTTGAGTGGTTGCTGCTCAAATACTCAAAAACAAAAGATGCAAATCCGAACAATCCAATAATTGAAATGATCATAATGCCCAAGTCCGAGCTGCTCATAATATTCTCCCGTCGAAATTTGTTTCGGAGGATAAGATATCTTTTGCAAAACTCAAGGTTCTCTACAGTTTCTTTACGTATTTATTATGAGTTATACGCAAATATACGGGTGCTTGGTTTGGCGCGTCTTTTGTATGTGTTTGGTCAATGTCGCAACTGGCCGGCTGACCCAAAGGGACACAGGCTCGCAGCTTGCTGTCGATGGCCATGTCGAATAGAGCAAGATCGCGGGTTCGCTCCGCAATCTGGTGCCTTACCCGGAAAGCCCAAATGTCTCTAAGCCGGAGTGGGGCTTTTTGCCCGACCAGCTTTCCCTTATTCCAAGGTTGGTGGCTGTAGGTAGCAGTAGTGTTGATAGCGTGTTCTCCATGTAAGGGAGCACGACGTTTTACCAGGGCGAGATGAGCTGCATTATTGAGCCGACAGTTATATCCATCGCGCTGAGCCTCCCGGCCGAGTGCAGGGACGTTGATGCAGCGATGAGAACTCGCTGGCCGGACGTACCGCGCGCGACGCTCTTTGCGGCGGACGCCGACCTGGTTCAGAGGAGCAATCATCTCGAAAAATCAGGCAGCGATGCTATTATCAAGTCTTGGCCTTATCGTTGCTTAATATCGGGCGTAGTCGCTGATGCTTATCTTTGAAGCCACGACCGGGTTTTGCCCGTTGCCAGTTACTTGTATTAAATAAGTCGAGAGACGGACGGCGAAATTTACAGTAGCCGCTAACAGCCCTGTGAGATTGAAACCTCCCGTTGCGACTAAGTTCGCTACGTCCAGTCATCGACCCGATGATGCCCGCCGCTCGACAGAAGTCGCAATTTGATCCCGAGCAATCTTGTCATTTTCCAAGGCTTAGGGCAGGGTCGATACCACTGACATCTCTGCCAAAGGAGTCACCCCATGTCAAAGCTATATCCCAGTATCGATCCTGAGGGGCTGGTCGAGTACTCAGTGGTCTACACCGACCGCTCGCTCAACCACATGTCGCAGTCATTTCAAGCCGTGATGAAGAACATTTCCAGGACCCTGAAACAGGTGTACAACGCCCAAGCTGTTGCGGTGGTCCCGGGCAGCGGCACATTCGGCATGGAAGCGGTGGCGCGACAGTTTGCCACCGACCAGCAATGCCTGGTGATACGCAACGGCTGGTTCAGTTATCGCTGGAGCCAGATCCTTGAGATGGGGAAAATCCCGGCGGCCACCACGGTGCTGAAAGCCCGACCGGTCGACACGGGTCGCCAGGCTGCCTACGCGCCACCCCCTCTGGACGAAGTGCTGGCAGCCATTGCGGCGCAGAAGCCGCAGATTGTCTTCGCCCCCCACGTTGAAACATCATCAGGGATTATCCTGCCCGACGAGTACCTGCGGGCCGTCGGCGACGCCGTGCATGCGGTAGGTGGTCTGTTCGTGCTGGACTGCATCGCCTCAGGCACGCTTTGGGTTGATATGCAGAAATGCGCAGTCGACCTGCTGATCAGCGCACCGCAGAAAGGCTGGAGCTCCTCTCCTTGCTGCGCCCTGGTGATGCTCAGTTCTTTGGCCCTCGAGCGCATCGAACAGACGCATAGCAGCAGCTTCGCCTGCGACCTGAAAAAGTGGCTTCAGATCATGCAGGCCTACGAACAGGGCGGACATGCCTACCATGCGACCATGCCCAGCGATTCCCTCGCGCGATTTAACGAAGTGATGAAAGAGACGCAAGCCTACGGTTTCGAAAAGGTCCGCGGCGAACAACAGGCTCTGGGCGATCGGGTGCGCGCAATGTTGACCGGCAAAGGCATCAAAAGCGTGGCCGCAGCCGGCTTTCAGGCCCCTGGCGTAGTGGTGAGCTACACCGATGATGCCGACATCAAGAACGGTAAGAAATTTGCCAGCCACGGCCTGCAGATCGCCGCCGGAGTGCCGTTGCAATGCGACGAGCCGGCCGACTTCCAGACTTTTCGCATCGGTCTGTTCGGACTCGAAAAGCTGCACAATATCGAGCGCACGGTCAGCACCCTCGAGCAGGCACTGGACGAGGTGATGGTTAACTAAGCCCTCATCGTGCCCGCAGCACATACCGGACTTGTGAATTCCAGGAAGGCATCCTGCCCTGGGCACTGCCGGCCCATGGCGCTGATCTTCGACGAATATGACGCTGGTCGCCCGGACGTCACGTTAGAACCATAAGGGAAAGCCCGTGCACGCGTCTTACTGACACGTGCACCCTTCAGCGCTATCAGAAAAGCTTTCCAACGAAGCCTTTCACGGGGCGGAGGATTGGCGGCTGAATGACTTGGATCGACTCAAAGCTGACGATGGCGACCAGTTGAATCCACAGCCGAAAGCTGCCTGTCGAGCACAGTCAAAGCACTCTACGCATCTTGTCTGGAGCAATTTGAGTTGAGCGGAACGTGGTGGTGTCGCAAGGGCAGGGTTGCGGAAATGACTGAAAAAATGCGGAAACGATCCAGAAATGATGCAACTGAATGCGTGGACCCCAGCAACGACAAAGCCCTGAATAATCAGGGCTTTGTCGGTACAAATATGGCGGAGGCGATGGGATTCGAACTCATGGACCTGTTACAGTCGACGGTTTTCAAGACCGCTATTTAAAGCCGCTGAATTCGGGGCTTGCAGCGATTTTTCGTTCCATTACTTTGGTTTTACAGCACCTCTACAGACCGCATTCTACAGGGGGCCTGCTTTGAGTTATGGAACGGGTTTTTCGGCTATTTTGACGGCCGGGCAATGGCGCCTACACGGCGATAAACGCGCTCGGTAATGTCGCCTTTGGTGTGCCCAAGAAGCAGACTCGCTTCGCCGACATCAGAGATTTCCGAAGCAGCCTTCGGCCTGATATCCCGGAACTGAAATCCACCGATCTTTGCTGCCAGCAGTTCGTCGCCGATCTCGATTGCGGCCAGCTTTGCTTTTTCGCGAGCAATGTCCCAACGCTTTCTCAGCATCGTCGCGGTCATCCGCTTGCCGTGACGACTGAGGATCAGGTAGTTCGAAACATGCCGAGCGTTGCGCTCGGTTATTTCAGCAATCAGTCGCCCCAGGCTATTCGCCTCGCCGCCAGCGGTCATCTGGATACGCAGCTTCTTGTGCGTCTTGTTCTGCTGCACCCCCAAATATCCCCCCTCTGCATCATCCTTCCGCATAACCAGGACATCTGCCGGGCGCTGCCCGGTGAGGTAGGCCAGGTCCATCGCGTCTTTCAGCTCTTGAGCTGCTTTCTTGTAAACCGCATCCCAAACCAAATCATTCGCGTAATAGTCCCGTGGCGTTTCCTTGTTTTTACGTACGCCCTGGCATGGGTTTTCCTTTGTCGTCAGCCCCCATTCCCGGGCGATATTGAAAACGTGGGAAAGGGTGGCGATCTCCCTATTCGCCCGAACCTTTGCCGTCCGTGCATCCCGGTACCCGGCAATCGTGGCCGGGGTAATCGAGTCGATGGGGGCGCTATCGAACATTGGTCGCAGTTGCTTGATCTCCGACAGGTTGTCCTTTTGAGTTCGCGGCGCCTTCTTCGAGACGATGTCGCGGATGTATCGGTCGAAGATGCCCTTCATGGTGCGTAGGTCGAGTGGTTTTTCCTTGGCTTCGAGTTCTGCCCATTTAATCCGGGCCTTGTCCAGATCTTTGCCCAACGGAATGTCTTTGCCCAGCAGGTCGCGGTAGTAATACGCGGTCCACACACCACCGCTTTTCCGCTTGCGGGAGCGCTGATACATCCGTGGGGGAAGGTGGTGATACTCGGTCTTGCGGGGGCGCATATCAGTTCACTCGCGAGAAGTCTGGCGTCCATGCCGGAGCTGCCGGCGGTGGGTTGGGGTCAGCGATGGTGGGGGAGATCATGCCCAGCTTCATGCGGGCATACATCCGGCCAACCAGAGGCCGCTTGCCGCGGCTTTCGACGAACACCCAATGGCGATCTGTTAGCCAGCGCCGCTGGTAGGCCCGGGCCTTGTAGCCGGTGAGAACCGCCAGCTCTTCGTCTGAGAGAATTTCGGTTTCCATAGCGATGCTCCCTGCCGCGCTTGGCGGCAGAAGGTGGGGAGGGGTTATTTGCGGCGCTGGAATTCAGTGCAACGGACGATCACGGTCTGACCGTCCCGGGCGAGCGCCGGCATGGTGCTGAAGGGAAGGTGACTGCAATTGCGGTGGGCGTGGACGCAGGAGCGACACATGCCGCCTTTCGGTTGGTGGGTCATCACCGCGGCCCCTTGTAGCAGTACACGTAGGCGAACCAGGCGAGGACGATCATGGCGTCACCTCTTTCTGATCCAGGTCCTCGGCGGCGATCATAAACGTCTCGATGTTCTTGACGCGGTAGAACGTGCAATCGCAATTCTTCCGGGCCCAAGCGTCGAGAAGGTCTTCAAGTTCTTGCTTGGCCATAGCACTAACGGTCGGAAAATCATCAGCCCACTCGCCGAGGTCGCTCGATGCCGCGTTATCGGCCATGGAGTCGATCACAGAGTCCGAATCCACAAACTCGGCTGGGTCCGCGTATTGGATTACGCCGCGCTGACACTCGTCACCGGCAGCAAGGTCGTCGTTTTGGCTGAGGAACGAGCACCAGTCAGCGGTCCAGTCCTCGCCATTTGTGGAGTAGGCGTAATCCTGCGATACCGGTCGTGCCCAATGCACATGCGGCCCGTCCTCTGTGTCGAAGATGCCCAGCAGGAACCATTCAGGGCCAGGCGATTCCGGCTCCCACCCAAGGCAGTGAGCAGCAGTGCCGTCGAAGTAGGGATGGCTGTCCAGATCGGAATCCATGCCCCAGTACTTCAATTCCAAGCCTTGCTCCTTGAGCCAGGCGTGATAAGGCGCCGGGTCTTCGCCGCCATCGAATGCCGGAATGCCCGGGTGCCACCAAAAACCGTTTTCATCGCGCACGGATTCAACGGGGCCGATCTGAGTTTCTACAGGCATGACTTCGTCCTTACCGCTATAGCGGCTGACTTTGAAGGGGGAGGGTTAATTTTTTACAGTGCAGTCTGATTTCAATTTCATAAGGCGTGCTTCATCATTCGCCTCAAATTGGATCTTTGAGGTGGTGCTGGATGAGTGGGTTTGAGTTTTTAGAGGATGTTGTAGGAGTCAATGATGACAACATTCGCTGTCATCCCTACAAGCACACCGTAAGAGGTCAAAAAGGAAAGTTCAGTTACAGCTTCGCAACTCACAATCGAGGTTTCATACCCGCGACTGCTGCAGAATTGATAGAGCTGATCGAGGATGGTCAGTTCGATGAAAAAGGAAAGATCAGAATGCTGCCGCTCGGCAGCAAAGACACGAAAAATAACGGAGCCATGCGAGTCCAGATATACAAGGGAAAGCCTAAGCCTTTTGGACTGAAAAACGAGTCAGTAAGGCCAACATGTCAATACTGGTGGGTGAATCACAAGCAAACCTACCGATCAGAGATCGAGGGTGGCTATGTCTGGTCACCTAAAGCAAACAGCAATGGCGCTCGGAATCAGACCTATCTGAACCTCACCTTAGTGTGTACAGGGGACATTGTGTTTTCTTACGCAGGAGCCGAGATTCGGGCAATCGGTGTGGTAACTGCTCAATACCAGGAGCAGCCAAAGCCTGAGGAGTTCGGCACTGCAGGCGGTAACTGGTCTGCCGACGGCTGGCTAGTCCCAGTTGAGTGGGTCGTGCTAGATCTGCCAATTTCACCGAAAAACCACTTGGACGCCATTGCTCCGTTACTCCCCTCAAAGAACTCCCCCTTGCAGAGCAACGGAAATGGTAATCAAAGCTGTTATTTGGCAAGTGTTTCTGTCGATCTGGGGGTGCTCGTATTAGAGCTGGCGCATCAGGATAGCCCTGTTTCTGTCGATCGCTTACTGGAGCTAGAGGACCATTCTCTGGAGGATGCGCAGCAAAAAGCTATTGAGCTGGACCAGAGCATACCTCCGACTGAGCGTGAGCAACTAACAAGGGCTCGAGTTGGGCAAGGCCTATTTCGCCAGCGCGTGCAGTCGGTTGAGAAAAGATGCAGGCTCACTGGCATTACCGATACTCGATTCCTGGTAGCCAGTCATATCAAGCCCTGGAAGAGTGGCGACAATAGTGAACGTCTTGATGGTCATAACGGCCTATTGTTAGCGCCCCACGTAGATAAACTGTTCGATCGTGGCTGGATTTCTTTTGAAGATAACGGCGACGTATTAGTTGAAGAGAGCGCTAGGGTTGTCGTTTCTTCGTGGGGCCTGGGTGATGCAACCAACGCAGGGACATTCACCAAAGAGCAGCAGGTATTTCTTCGCTACCACAGGGCCCAAGTTTTCAAAGGTTAGCAGGGGGTAGCAGTGCATGGTCGCGGCCTCAATGCCGCTGCAAACGCTTCCGTAAGTGATGGGCACAGTGGCACCTCGCCGGTATATTGCGTGAAGGTAAATTTATGAGGGATCTCCGATGCAGCTCTTCCACTACACGGACGTCAACGCCGTAAAATCTATTTTGGAAAAAAAGAGGTTATGGCTTACGGATGTTCGCTTTCTAAACGACACGCAAGAGATGCATGACGGCATTTCTAGCATTCTCGAGTATGTAAAGAATCAGTCGGAGAAGTTTCCAGGTCGCCATGAGTTTTTCGTGGATTCTGCCGAGTTTGTTATTGATAGCCTTGGCGGTAGGTCGGATTACAATCTTGATCGCCGGCCTGTATTCGTTTGCTCTTTCAGTCGTGCCGCTGACTTGCTTAGCCAGTGGCGAGCTTACGGTTCTTACGCAATTGAATTTGCAGACGATGCTATGCCGCCAGGACTTTTAGAGTGCGTTTATGATCCGGATGAAAAGCTGTCCAGAACGGCGAACGTAACACTAGATAGCTTGATGGCAATTGCGGGCGACAAGTTTAGAAATGATGGTTTTCTTGATCAGCCAGGTTACGAAGCATTTTCAAATCTCGTTGAATTGGCAGCTACGTTCAAACATAAAAGCTTTTCTGAGGAGCAAGAAGTTAGACTTATTGCTGGTCATGATATAGATCCAGACATGGATGACGGTTTGAAAATCGAATTTCGTTCTCGAGGTAATATTCTTATCCCTTATGTTGAGGTTGATATAACTCTGGAAAGCATAAAAGCAATTCATATTGGCCCTATGAGGGATCAAGAATTGGCTTACATTTCGCTGAAAGCATTTATCGACAAAGTCCATAGTGTTCGCCAAGTCACCAAACATAATTTCGGCCATGAAATAGAGATCATCAAATCATCCATTCCGTACCGTGCGCCGTAGCTAGCTAATAGCCTGCACGTCAAAGGCCGTCAGCCTGATAGGTACCTGTAGAATAGGCGATCTAGTTTTCTGGGTTGATCTAAATTTAAAGAAGGATGCTACGCCGGTGAATAAGATAGAGAGGTCGCAGCAGCGACGAAATATTTGGAAAATTGCGTTAGTTTTGTTTTTTGTTTTAGATATTTATATTGTGTTTTTTGCGTTTTTACTATGGGATACACCTTTGTCTGAGGTTGCGGGAAAGATCCGTGAAGGGGAATTTGGTGATAGCTTCGGCACACTCAACGTTTTATTTTCTGGGTTTGCATTTTCCGGCGTGATAATAACCATGCTCCTTCAGAGGAAAGACCTTGAAGAGACTCAGGGGCAAGCAGCTAAGCAGCAAATCGAATCTCATTTTTACAGTATGTTGGAGTTGCAGCAAAATCTCGTTCAAAGCTTTGACTTGAAACGAAATGGCGTTGTAATTATGGTCGGTCGAGATTGCTTTAAGTCGTGGTTGAGGTTTTTTAGGGCTGAATATGGACGTGGAAAAAATAGTCATGAGGCTCAGGTTGTTAGAGCTTATCGAGAATTGTGGTCTAGGTATCAAGGTGACTTGAGTGTGTATTTTAGGAGTCTTTACTCGGTATTCAGGTTTGTTTCAGAAAGTAATCATGCGGACAAAAAGAAACTTGGCGTAGTGGTTCGTTCTCTGTTGTCGGATTTTGAATTGGTTATTTTGTTTTATAATTGCGTTAACCCCAGAGGTATTAAGTTTCAAGAATATGCGTATGAGTTCGCGATTTTTGATAATCTAGACCACCGGATGCTCCTTAATCCCAGAGATGTCAAGCTTCTAAGCAAGGCTGCATACGGGGGGAATGAGGAGATTTTAGCGCTATTTGATGATGAGTTTATTTGAGCATTATACGTTGATACTAATCTCGCTCAGAGATCCAGACCAATTTGGCTGAACTGATTGATGTAAGTCGGGATCAGCCGGAGGCACTCGGTTCGGTGTGCGATGCGGCTCACTGCGGAGATCCAAGCCAGCGCACTTACTTCGCGTAGAGGTCGCCGGGTCGCCGGGTTGCCGGATAACACGACAATTCCTTCTAGCTCAAAAAAAACGCCGAGCAGCTCACGGTTCGCCTCATCGTCCATTTCATTCTTGTAGTACCGACCGCTCGCGGCACCCTAGCACTTGATGTCGTGCCTCGTACGCTGGCGTGATTCGTTGAGGTGGGGTATTTGTGTAAAGCCCGGCATGGGGCCGGATCAAGGAGATATCCGTGGACTGCGCACAAGTAGCAAATGTCGCGTCGCTCGTCGTTGGTTTGGCTTCGGCGGGACTCTGGGTAATTGCCGCAATCGTCAAAGCACCTGTGCCGCCAGAGTTTAAAGGCATGCCAGATGGTGATTATTGGAAGTGCGCCGTAATTGATGGTGGCGAGCTTTTTGGGACACTCCGCTTACAGGCAAAGTGGAACAGCAGAGCGGCATTCGCAGCGGCGGCAACGGTCTTGCTCCAGATTGCAGCCAACATGCTGGGTACGTGAACGTTAGGCTCGCCGCACTTTGAAGTGGAGCATCGCCCTGATGCTGTGGCAGTAATCCTGAAGGCGCTCATAGGCCTTGTATTTGGCCTGACCCCGAGTAGCCGCCCACACCCTGATCAGATCTTCTCGGGCCTCTCGGCTCCAGCTGAGATCATCCCAATCGTGGCTGAACGGCAGGACCAACCACTCTTTGAGCGGCAACGTTTCCGCCATCTCGCAGTACTGCATTTCATGCGTTGGGTGGTAGTTGCTGATCCGCTTCTTCGGGTCTTCATCCAGCACGACGCCGATGTAGTGACCTCGATCAGCCAGGATGACACCAGGCTTCCCGTAGGCGATGACTCGGCGGCCGACCTCGGCAGGCACCTGATAGTGCTGCCGGACGTATGCGCAGTTGTGGCTCATGGATTTCTCCAGGCAGGCGCCGCCCTCCGTGACCGGTGGTGGCAATTAGGTTTGGGTTGGGGTATTACGGGTGATCAATAATCAGGAAGGGCAGGAAATACTATGTATGCGGGTGAGGTTTCAGTGAACGCGATGACCGTATTCGGCATCGGGATTTCTACTCGACACGGAAAAGCATACGAACTCGCTGAAATGATAAATTTCTGTGTTGCGCTGGAAAGTCGAGGTATGCAAAAGAAGGTCATCAACGTGTTCTATGACTCGAACAGCTGTTGCTGCAACTTTGAACTGTGTCCATCTGTCGACCGATACGACGATTCGGAGCAAGAGATTCTTGATGCCGCCAAGGAAACTATCGGGCAGTTTGATTGGTTCGGTACGGTGAAGCATGGCGCACCGTTAGAGCGGGGCTAGCACTTCATCTCCTGGGTCTCGAGCCAATTCAGCCAAGCTTTCAAGGCGAAATGTCTGCGACACCTGCTCGCTCACAACAAAAGGTGTCGTGACACAGCGAAGCATCTGCGCCGCCGTTTCGAAGTCAGCGGCGATCACATTCCGCAGAAGGTTCTGATACACCTCCTGCTGGTTGTTGAAGTCGTGCTCTTTCATCAGGCGCTTGAGGTCCGACATGAACACGCCGGCCACCTCAACGTTGAATCGCCCGACTCCCTTCGCTGCATCGGCCGCTGCTTTCTTCTCGCGTTTCTTTCGCTGCTTGATGGCTTCCGCCGTCGGCTCCTGCTGTTCCTCGGCCATGGCCTGCCTCTTCAATTCCGTGGGCCGGTAGATCCAGCCATGTTTGTCTTCGGCGCTGGCGCACCTGTTTGATGATTACATAGTTTAGATTTTTGATTGCATCTGGGCACCAAAACACATCGCATGTATATTGCGCGGGGAATAAATTTATTCCAAAGAATGCCTATTAAAAATCGGAGTTGGCTCATGACGATTGAAAAACCAGATGTAAATAAAATTATGGACTCATTGACGCGTTATACTCCACCTTTGACACCGCCACCTCCACCACCATCTCCATATGTAAATGGCCTTTGGTATAATGGTAAGACTATTAAGATTGATGGTTGGGTTTTTGAGTCTTGCAGATTTGATAATTGCACTTTAATCGTTACTACGCCCCATTTTTCGCTCATAAATTGTTATTTGGATATTACGAATACAATAATGTATCAAGGTTCTATACTGAGTATAATTAAGTTATACAACCTTCGTTCTACTGCTGCTGTACCGCCAGATTTTTCGGCAATTCGCAATCCTGATGGTACCGTAACGGTAGGGGGTTGATATGGACGTCAAAGCAGCCGCAAATTTAAGTTTGGTCCCCAAAGGTGGGCAAATAGCGCCATTCATTTTGCTAGCGTTTTCAGCTATTTTTTTTGGAGTTGCAGTATGGCTTTCGATTGACGGTAAGCCATATATTTTGCCGCTATTAGGGGCAGTAGTTTTTTTTGTTGTCGGCTGTTTGTTTTGGTGGGTTTCTCATCGGAACGAAGCTCTTCAAAGATCTCATGCCTTTGAAATGAGTGTAGGAGGCGGGAAAAACGCTGTTGTGATCAGCGCAGATCCTCGATCGCTCCCTGCTCTCGACTACCTGAAAGACATACTCTCGCATTATTCTGCAATATTTCATAGAGAACCACTTCCAGAGGCAAGTGGAATCGTTGGGAAAGATGGTGTGCCAGTGCTGGGAAGTTCTGAACAGGCTAAAGACATAACAAGAAAGGCAAATCTCCAAGCGCAACAACAAGCTGACAATATGGCTCGCCAACTTGTGGAAACTCAAAATAGTGCAGAACTCGGTTCTTTTTCACCTATCGTTTCACAGAAGGCTGAGTGAGAACTAATGTGTTTTTTTAAATATATCAGAGGGCTCGTGAGTTGAGGGTGATGCCGTGGAAGCGGGCGATTCGGCGCAGAACAATGCGGCCGATACCGATCTGGTCGGCAATGGCGACCTGGGTCATGCCGGCCTTGGCCATCCGCCGGATGCACGGCACCAACTTCGCTTCCTCCTTGCGCCGATCCTCAAGGGTGGCGTCGGTGGTGGTAGCGAACTTGATGCCGTAAAGGCCGGCGATGTAATTGATGGTCCGGGTCGACTTGCCCAGGGCCTTTGCTGCGGTGCACACGCCGGCGCTGGTGAAGCCGCGAATAGCTTCAACCAGATCTGCGTCTACCGGCGGTACGGCCGATAGCAGATGGTCTGGGCAGGCCCTGACTGCATCGGTCACGACCTGCACCCGGCCGCCGGCGGACTCGAACTGGGCAATGGCTTGCTGCAGTTCGGCGGCGTTCATGCTGACTCCCTCGCTCTGCTTAACTCTGCCTTTCGGATCTCCTTGGCAGCCACCAGGGCAGGCTTGAGATTGTCGAAGCCCTGCACGATCGCTCGACCAGCGTTGTAGGCAGATTCCAGTGCCGCCATGTCCGGCGCTCTGGTTATGTCGGCGATGGCATCCACTAGCAGTTCCTTGGCGCGCTCTTCTGGACTTACACCAGAGTTCAGCCAGTCAAGTAGGCGTTTGCCTGTTTCCTCGCTGATCAGCTCAGGCTGGTCGAACAGCTTCGTCCGATCCTTGCTGGCCATGGCCGTGTGCCCGTCGTGAGTCAGGTCCAGCACCACTGTGAATTCGTAGTCGGTGCCATCGCGTTGCTCGGACTTCATTCCGAGTTTGAGGATCTTCTTGCCCTCACCCTGAACCGTTTCGGTCTTGCTGCGCATGGTGCAAATGATGTGCAGTGAGCTGGTCAGGATTTTGTCCGTCAGCTTCCGATGGCGCGGTGTGGTTTCATTCCAGGCGGCCCAGGTGTTTCCCTTGAATTTCTGGTGTGCCAGTTTCTCGTTGGATTCCAGGCAGCCGCCGGAGCCAGTCCACTCATGCGAGTAGCTGTCGATGATCAGCACGGTATATCCGGACTGCTCAGCATTCGAGATCGCGTCCACGTATCGTTCTGGCGAGTACGGTGCGTGCAGGTTCAAAACGTCGAAGTCGGCGATATCGGCATACAGTTCAGCACTGCCGCTTTCGGTGTCGATCACTGCGATTCGGCCGCCAAGGCCCATGGCGAGCAGCAGGGCGGAGTAGGTCTTGCCTGATCCTGATGGCCCAGCAAGTGCCAGCCGTAGCTTGGCCTGCTTGCGTTCGGCTTTCTTGAACATCGTGAGTTTCCTCAGATTGGTTGATTGTCCCACTGCTGCTGTATACGGCGGGCTTCGTCTTCGTACTCTTTGCGTTGCTCACCTGTGTATTTCTCAGGCGAGAAGGCACCGACCTGCATCCAGTCGAACTGGGCAGCCAAACGCGGGGATGTATACATGGAGGGCCTCGGTAGGCGACTGAACAATAAAAAGGCCTGGATTTGGCTTATGAAGTGCTTTGTTCATCCAGCACTAGCTTGTTGGTGATTAGGATTTTTAAACTTGGTAAATCGGTGTATAAAAGCCAGTTCACAACGGAGGTGGTAAATGGCTAAGAAGCAACATATTGGGCACTTCATAAAATTGCCCGACGAATACAAAGTAAGTACCAAGGACAAAGAGGGAGATGACTTCCGGATGCATGCCACGGGTATTTACATCACTTGGGATCACAGTCGGGCATGGCTTCAATACGCTGGGGAGCAAGCCGGCGAATCTCACGCTGTGATAGAGATACCTTCAGACCCTACCTATCTTCGTAAATTTGCTAGAGAACTAACCGCACTCGCTAAGAAAATCGAGCAGGGCTAGGTGCCTGATCAGATCTACATGTGGATCTGGAGCGTTATAGCGAAGTAGCCATACTCTGAGATGCCTCAGTAGGCGATGGAGACGGCGGGGATCTTGCGTTGGTGGATCAGGATGATGACGGTCTTGGCTACTTCCTCATTGATGCCGCCGGCAATCAGCGCCTTTTGTGCAGCAAGGCAGATGGTTTTCTTGTGCTCCTTGTCAGCCTCGCGCAGCCGTTCTTGACGAAGGATCTCGTCGGCCGCCGCTTCCTGCCGGGCGATCTCGTCCAGCCGAGCTTTTTCAACAGCGGCTGACTGGCGCTGATCAGCCTCCACGCGATCCCGTTGAGCCTTCTCTTGGGCAGCGATGCGATCGGCGTCAGCCTGCTTCAGCGCGCGGTCGGCCTCGGCCTTCTGATCAATCAGCGCTTGCTCACGCTTGGCGGCTGCCTCACGTTCGAGGCGGGCCTGTTCTTCGGCTTCGCGCTGGGCTTTCGCCACCGCCTCGCGGGCAATGGCGTCGTCACGCTCTTTCTGTTCACGCTCAGATTTCTCCGCATTGAACCGGGCGATCTCTGCCAGTTCGGCTTCGTGCTTCTGGCGTGCAACCAGCGCGGCGCGCAGCTTGGTTAGTGTTGAATCTTTGGTCAGCGCGGCATCGGCCTGAAACTCCTGCCAGCTTTCCCCGAGCTCGACCGCTTCAACCTTTGTCACTCGATCCGTCAGATCCTCGGAGGTAAGGCCATCGAGGTCGGAGGCGTGTGCGTGGATTCGGTCCAGCGCCTGGTTGTGCGCATCGATCCGCGCATCCTCGGCGGCCTGCCAGTCATCCAGCGGCTTGCGAACCTCCTTCTGCCACAGTTCCAATTTGTCCCACACCCGTTTGCGCTCGGCGTCGATCTTCTTCGGCACTTCCTTTTGTTCGGCTGACAGTTGTTTGCCGACGGCCTCTAGGGCAGTTTTGGATTTCGCAATTTTGTGTGCCATCGAGGCGTACGCGTCGCGACCCTTCTTGGTGGTCAGTTCCGGCAGAATCTTGTTGAAGTCGTCGATTTCGGAACGGATCTTTTGAAGCCAGGGTTCAAGGCCGTTTTCGGCGGTGAAGACGGCCAACGCCGTTTCCTTTGGCGGAACGACGGCAAGTTCGGTTTGTGCGGACACGATGAAATCCTTGCCGCGCCAGGCGCAGCCATGAAGATGTGGATTATTGAGTGACGCGGTCAGCAAGAGCACTGAGCAGCATAAGGAAAGCGAAGAGGGCGAGGACAGGCAGAGAGCCGCGCCAGATCAGCAGGCGCCGCGCCCGCTGGCGACTGGTCACCTGAACACCCGGTAAGTCATCTCGTGCGGCACTTGGCAGACGCTGTAGGCCATCAGAACGAATACCAGGCCAACGGTGAGAATCCAGTAGAAGGTCTTCACGACCGAACCCTCACCGCAATCCGGTGACCCTTCATGGTCGGCGCCAAGCGCTGCGGCAGGTTGACGACCAGCTCTTCGCGCTTGCGGCCGATCACCTCGTTGAAGGGCAGGCCAAATCCGAGCAGGATCAACTTCGATTCGATCTCGTCGAGCTGCTCGTCGATCAGTGATTTAACTGGTGGGGTGGTCATGCTGCAGCTCCTTGCTTGATCGATTCGTTGTAGGAGGCGTAGATCTGATCAATGCGCGCCCTGTATTGACGCTGCTCACCGTCGTCGATGACGCGTAGCAGGTAGGCGAGGGTGATGCACGACGTCGCCGCTGAACTGGCGTTTGGTTTGCCCAAGTCACGGATCATGTTGTTGATCTCACCTTCGATCCAGGTGACCGCCGTATCGTGGTCGCGTTGTTGAATACTCACGCTGGATCTCCTTTTGGCGGGCACACGATTTCCATTTGAGCCATTGCCAGGCCGATGCGGTGCTTCAAGCTTTTGCGCTCTTCAATTGCGCGGGCGGCACGTTCAGCCAGCACCTTGGTGCGCATCTGCTCGGCAGCTTCGTAGTCGTGGAACTCGTCGGGTTTCGCTTTCTTCTCGCGCCCCCAAGCGTCGTAGCGCCTATCCCACTCTCGGGCTTGCGCACCGTCTGCATAGCTTGTTGCCATGGTCGCCTCCAGAGTGGCGGGTATTGATCCAACAAAACTCGGCTGCACTCATCCGTTCCGCTGGTTGCCGTTGGGCGCGGAGGGGAGTGCATGCGGGTGGTGTCGGGGAGGGGGATTGATTACTAAAGAAACGAGTGGGTTCGGCCGATAGGTTCGCGTTGGCATTGATGCCAAATACTTGAGAACTGGAGTTTCAAATGTCGCTGAATAAAGCCCGCATTGGCATGCCCATCGCGGTCATTGCCTTCACTTATGCGTTGACAACCCAAGCTGCCAGCGACCACCAAATTTCCGTTGTTGCCGTCGCTACCCATCAGGTGTGCGCGAAGAAGCATCCAGAAGCTGACCTTTCTCTAGACCAATTTATAGCGCTGCATCAGCATATGTCGGACCAAATGGCGGATCACATCCGGGACATCGCCACTCAGCCGATGTACAAAGTGGAAGTAGAGCAGGCGGTTCAGCTTTTAAACACCAAGGCCGACCAAGATCTGCTGGAGGTCACCTGTGATAGCTATTATCGAAAAGTAACTAAGCGTTAATAGACAACAGTGTCGTCTGCATCCGTCTGCCCACTCAGTGAATGGGCAGAGGTGATGCTGTCAGTCATAAATGCCGTAGCTGAAATCGTCTTCGTCGCAGTCCACCAGAATCTTGGAGGCGCCGAAGTAGAGGGCGGCGAGCAGCTTTTCGAACTTCGATCTGAAACGCAGGGTTTGGCCAATCTTTTCGTTGTCGATGCGGGCGGCGTAGACGGTGCCGATTTCACGCCCTCTTTCATCCCGGTCCTTTCCGCGCTTATCAAACGAAATGTGAATCGCGTTATCCAGGTTGTACTCACTGCGTTCGCGGCTGCTATAGGGCGATTCTTCTTTTGGCTTCTTGTCGAAGTAGATGTGCAGGCCGCCGTATTCGGATTCTTGAAAACGAATGTCCGGCCGTTCCCAGCGCTCCTCTGCGGCACCTTCTTTATGGTCGTCGACAAACGCTTCTAGGAGGTCCTGCAGGCTTACCACCTCTGGCATCTGGTCCTTGGTGAGAACTTCGTCGATGGCTTCCTGAGCGCGCCGCACCATGTCGGCCTCTACGCCGCTGGTTTCCCACTGTTCCTTCAGCGCTTTGGCGATCATGTCGTTGTAGCGCGTCAGCTCGAAAACCGTAGCCAGATTGGCAGGCAGCGCCGCCTTGATGGACTCCTCGACCTGCTTGCCCATGTCGCCGTAACGACCAAAGCAGTTGTCGATCACCTTGGTGAACATGGTCTTCACATGCTCGTCGATGATTGCTGCCGGCTGATCACCTGCAGCAAATGCAGTGACTCGCTCAACCAGCAGCGCTTGAAGGGTTTGTTCGCTCATTTGATGCTCCGTGCTTGATCGGTTGTTTTCCCAATGCACCCGTCACCAGGTGCATCAGTGAAAAATTCCGTTTCTCCACCACGCGCATCGCCGGATTCATATCTCTGGCCGTCGTCGCACATTTCGTGTTCGGTGCTGGTACGGCTGGCTTGCGTGGTTTCGCGTACTCACATCTGGTGAGCACGGCCAGTTCCAGAGCTGGCGTGGCATCGACTATTTGTTGCTCGCACTTACCGGCTGAAACCCGGGGTAGTCGATGGCGAGGATCCTGAGCTGTTAAAGAGCGGCGGATCTCTCGACCCTTCGCGGCTGGCCCCTGATTGGGTGCCGGTTGCGATGGAGTGAATATGTACCAACGGTTCACAGTTGTAAAGTACCAAAAGTACATATTTTTCCTTTGAGCACAAAAAAGCCCGCGCTTGGCGGGCTTCGATCCAGATTCTTTTATTTGTTCATGGCGCACGGCCACCATTGGTCGCCCAGAGTGCCATCATACTGAACGGTCCCTGTAACCTGACCTCTACTCCCATAGACCACCATTAGGGGCTCCAATGAGAGAGGCACAGCGAAGACTGGCCATGACCGCCTGGCGTGAGCTATTCGCACTGGCTGGAAGTCAAATGGACGCAGAGGTTAAGTACTTCGGGTTGTTGAGGCGGGCTGACGCCATGGAGCGGGCCGATCTGATCACCAGCGACCAGTGGCGCAAGCTTGTCCAGCAGGCAGGAGCATCACTTGCCAGCACTGCGGAGTGCATGGGCGGACCAGGGTAGGGCGGAACGAAAAAGCCCGGCGCTAGGCCGTAATGCTGTTCACTTAAGCATTTGAATCCTCGCCGGGCTTCTTCGAAAATCCGATGCCAGACCTCTGGCATCGGATTTTTTATGTCTGTTCAACAGGACTTGCTCGACCTCGGCGACCTTTTTAACTTCTGTGACTTGAGCACTTTCACTCAAAATATTCCCATCGAGTGGGTCGCATCTGCGCTGGATTTGTCCAGCCAGGCCACTATCCGGCGGCGTCGCTTGCCTGCCGACCAAGTGCTCTGGCTGGTGCTCGGAATGGCATTGTTTCGCGACGAACCTGTTCATGAAGTCGCCCGGCGTTTGAACATCTGCGCCCAAGGTCTGGCTTCTGACCATCTGTTGGCCCGTAGCGGTGTGACCGAGGCCCGCAAGCGGCTTGGGGCCGACCCGGTTGAGTGGTTGTTTCGCAAAACTGGCACTCAATGGGGCGCGCAGCGCTATCCCGATGATGCCTGGCAGGACTTGCAAGTATTTGCGGTCGATGGTGCGCTTCTGCACACGCCGGATACACCTGAGTTGCGAGACCATTTCGGTTCTGGAAACACCTCGACCGACCGCCAGACTCCCTTTCCCATGCTGCGCCTGGTGGCGCTGATGAATGTGCGTTCGCACCTGATCCTGGATGCACAACTTAGCCCTTACCGACGCAGCGAAATGCGTCTGGCCGATGAGTTTTTGCAGAAGATTCCCGACCACTCCGTGACGCTGTTCGATAAGGGATTCTGGAGCGCCGATCTCATGCTCAGCCTGAGCGGCGACGGCAATCACCGCCACTGGCTGATTCCGGCAAAAAAGGGATTGGTTTGCGAGGAGGTAGCCCGTTACAACCACAACGATCGTTTGGTGCGTATGAAAGTGTCGCCGCAAGCCAGAAAGCGAAATCCGACTCTTCCTACACACTGGGAGGCGCGTGAAGTCAGTTATGAAATTCAAGGTAAAGTAAAAACAATCATGACATCGTTGCCGGCCAAGACCTACAGCACAAAGGCCGTTGCCGTGTTGTATCAAGAACGCTGGGAAATCGAATTGGGCTTCAGGGATATCAAAAGCTCAATGCAACAGAACGCAGTGACCTTGCGCAGCAAAAAAGTCGACCTGATCTACCAGGAAGTATGGGGGCTGTTGCTGGCTTACAACGTGATTCGCCGGGAGGCGAGTCAGGCAGCAGTGGCGTTTGGCCGAGCGCCGTCGGACATCCGATTCAAGCCGGCTTGCCAGTACATCGCCGTGCAGTTGATCGTGATGGCTGCGGCCAATCCCGTTTCGGCGACGGGTAGACGGTTAGCAGAACTAAGAAAAGGCGTTGCCGGGCTGTTTCTGGATCACCGCCCAAGGCCTTCAAGGCCAAGGACGGTGAAAATTTCAAAAACCCGATTTCCGGTGGACCGTAAGGCTGCTCCGCTTAAGTGAACAGCATTACGGCGCTAGGCCGGGCTCTTTATGCACGTGGCCAAATCCCTTTGGCTGACTGCATTATTTTGAATAGATGTCGTGCGGCTACGGCCAAGCAACAGTCTGTGATGAGGGATCACCCTTGTGCATACCCGCTAATTCAAGTTCTGCTTCTGCGCGGGTGTAATGACAAAACTGTCCTGCCGTCTGTTTTTTAGTAAAGAGGCCGCCCTTGGTTTGTGCCATGCAATTATACGTGTCCGACTCACATGAAATTACGCCATTGTCGAATTCCCCCCAGGCGCCGGGCTGCACTTGCTTAACTTTTGCAATGTAGCTTTTTAGGGATGCCAGCATGGCAGTGCTGCTACCGTCGTAATCATGTTTTTCTTGTATTGGGCTGATAACAGCTCCGTACGTGTTCTCTATCGCCAGGTATGCCAAGCAAAAGTTTCTCGTTTTTTCTGGTTTGGAAGTTTCTGCCTGCAGCGTCTGAACGGGAAGTGGAGGTGCGATTGCTGAAGAAGTCTGGAATGCTAAAGTCGGCAGTGGATTTGCTGGTCCGGCCACCTCGGTATTAGCTACCATAAATTTGGTGTCACGCCTTAACTTCAAATTCTGCACCGATCCAATAGGTGCATGGCCTAATACTGTACGTAGATCGATGGCATTCCTTATAGGCTTGCCATTTACTTCCGTGATGACATCGCCGACTTTAATTCCTGCTTTGTCCGCGGAGCCTTTTGGAGCAACGGAAAGCACCATCGCCCCCTCAGCAGGAATTTTGTACATCGCCACATACCTTGGATCTACATTATCCATGCTGATTCCAATACGCCCTCCAACCCAGGTAGACGGAGGGCACTTTTTCTCGCTCATCGCTTTGCTTCTTGCTGCAATTCTGGCTTGAGCTATCTGCTGACCCTCGATGTCATTGGCCTTTTTTCTACCATCCAGGCGCTCGTAAGCAAATACAACGGCAACTTCAAGGTAATCGCAGGATTCATTGCGGTATGCGTCAGGCACTTCTGCAGCGATTATTGTTGCAGCGGTTGTCGGAACTGCTGCGCTGGCCCCCGGGACCGTAGGTACGGCAACTGACGAGGGGTAGGGCGAAGAGCCCGTTTCCGAATCGTCAGAAAGGAGTGGCGCAACTAGCATAACGCCAACGTAACCTGCTACCCCGGCAACCGCCAGGCCCGAATCACCGGTCGCCGCCCCGCCCACCAACATGCCCATCGCGGCCAACTCACTCAAGCCCCCATCGGAAGAGCAGCCACTGATGCTTGAAAAGCACGAGGTCATAACCAAATAGCGGGCTGACTTTGAGATGTGTGCGAGCATTAAAATCCCCTGGAAGATGAACGATACGTGCTCGTACCGATAGGCATCATGGCTAATGCTCTCATGCCCTAAAAGAGGCATCGGCTGCCATGAGAAAAAGGTTAATGAGGGCTCCTGAAAGGACATGTCGCACGTCGGAAAGCGAGTTCATGGAGCAAATCGGATGGGGTAGCCCGGCGCTGTACTTAGCTATGGCCAGCCAACAATTTTCATTGACGAGTCGTTCTTCTGCGACCGTTTAAGCTGTGCATCTGCATCAGCTCGAGAAACATAACAAATCAATCCCACATCTTGCTTCGCCGCATCGTTGGTTTTCGGTTTCATCTGGTAGATGAATGCGTTCTGCATCTTGATCGTATCTGAATACTCAAAATCCCCCCAGATACCAGGTTGGGATTGCTTCACCTTTTCAACATAGCTGTTTAACCGTGTCTGAAAAACAGACCCAGTCCTATCGGTATCGTTTATTTCAATTACTGGACTGCAGGTCGATCCGCGCTCTTCTCCGACAGTCAGGTACGCGTAACAGTAATTCGTATTGCTCGCAGGTTTAGCAGGCTCGGGGATGGGCGCTCTTACGGGTTGTGGTGCAACTGCCAAGGAGGGAGCCGCGGGGGTGGCAGCGGTTGGTGATAACGCGGAAGATGGAGTAGCTGTTTTTGCATCGTCATCCCCAGACATAGACGCCGCGAACATCAGCCCCGTGCCGACCGCAGCTGCAGCCAACAAGGTCCCCGAATCCATACTCGCCGCCCCTACTACAAGGCCTACTACGGCTAACTCTCCTACTCCGCCATCGGAAGCACACCCACCGATACCTGAAAAGCAAGATGCGATGGCCAAACAACGGGCTGACTTCGAGACGTGTACGAGCATTGATGCCCCCTGGGCGATGGCGATACGCTCTCGTACCTGCGGGCATAATGGCAATTCGCCTTGATTTTGTACATCGCGAAAACTGGCTAATCGGAACTATGTCTGGAACCGTCGTTAGGAGGGGAGGAGTGACCGAATCGCAGGCAAAGAAAAGCCCGCGATGGGGAGCGCGGGCAAAAGGCTTCATTAGGAGCTGCAGTCAGCATAGGCTGCGGCCCGTGAAAAACTTGTGAAAGCCCAAAACGAAAAAGCCCGGCGCTAGGCCGGGCTCTTTATGCACGTGGCCAAATCCATTTGGCTGACCGCATTGTGCTTGGTAGGTGTGACGAAGGCGTTACAGGGTAGAGACAACAAGCCCGGCGCTGGGCCAGGCTTGGATTTCACGCAGCGGCGCTTTCCTGAAAGGGGAGCTGAAGCTCCTCAACGTCATATGTGAAGTCGAGAACTATCTGTATTGGCTCTTGAGAGCGATCTTTTGTGTTGTACACATCAACATCTGTTTTCAGTTGATAGCAATCACCTACAATTTGCTGCCTACGCTGAGCGAAAGATCTCACAAAGTGTTCTCGAGGTGCTAATTCGTCATCCATATCAGCCCAAAGCGAAAGGGTTTTGTCGCCTTTTTTCGATCTGACAGCATGTTTTGCTCTGTAGCGCTGACCATTCTGGTTGGTCCTGTACTCTTCACGAAAAGCTTGAGAAATATCTGAAGCAATCGCGTCAATAATTGTTTTGGTGTTTGGTTTGTGTAGTCCATTCTTGTATGCCCATGCTGCAATCGCGTGAGCGTCAATCAGGCCATCATCACCGACTTCTTTTTTGTACCTTTCAAGATACAGTTTTATCTGGTTGGAATAAGCAGTCATAAGTACCCCTTCAGCTTGAAAGTGATCCCCAGCCATCGGCATCAGCCGAAGGCAAGACAAAGCTTCTTACTTTTACTTGATGCTTTCTAAGGAAGTCATGGCGCTCAAGCTTTCTCTGGAGCTGACCTACAACTATCCCAGGGTGGACTTTAATTCTTTGTGCGAACAAAATGACCTTTTGCTCTGAGAAGTATGGCTGAACGCGAGAAACAAAGTCGTTAAGCTGTTTTACTGGAACGCAAAATTCTTGCGCTGCCCCGTTGGCAAGTTTCTCGCACTCGTCTAGTTCGCCATCAGCAGACCCTAAATCGAGGTCTACTATCGGCGTATCGGAGTGCCGTCCATCTTCCCTTAGAACGTGCTCAATCTCGTGCCGCAGTACAAACCAAAAATTATCTATTCTGTCGTAACGAAGGGTCATGCCTATCACAGGCTTGTCCTCCGATAACCAGAAGCAGGCGCCATCTATTTTTGAACCAGATATAGCCTCGACAAACACAAGTCGAACGCCGGCTTCCGCAAGGAGTCTTGGTACGTGTCGAATTTCTTCAGCGGACAGCAGTAAATTTTTTAAACTTTCTACGGCAGCTAGCAATTTCTCTTTTTTATAAGAGGTAATGACCTGCCTGTCGGCCATGAGCCTTACACGAAAAAGCCATGCAAGCTGAAGAGAAGTAACATCTAAAGCAACATCGGTTTTCTTTGCGTAGTGAGTCAGACTTGGATGGTCTTGTAGTGTGGGAATGTTGAAAAAATCACAAAACCGTTGCTCAAGAACATCTAGATTTTCACTTGCCTGAATCCAACCGCGTCTAAGCATTTCCCGCACGGGGAATTTGCTGTACAAATTAGCCTTTCTAGCGACACTACTGTGTTCTGTTTTAACTTTAGAGAGCTGGTATTGACTCTCTAAACTCATCCAGTACTCAGCAGATGTTCCGAAAGCCTCGGCAAGCCCTTTCGCTGTTTCAGGCGTTACGGCTCGCTTCCCAGCGATCAGCTCACTAATAAGACGCGGCGGGCGGTCCAGAATGTCTGCAAGTTCTTGCTGGCTCCACTCTCGCGCTTCCAGCTCTTCCCGCAGGAACTCTCCTGGCGGAAATACTTCAGCAGGCACGCGTGCGCTCATAATAATAACTCTCCTGTCAGTGATAGTCGGCTATTTCAACGATTCCGATGACTTTGCAGGGGTGATTTCCTCTGATTTCCAGAATTAGACGCCACTGTAGATTTAGTCTGATCGAATGCTGGCCTTCTCTGCTTCCTTTCAATTTTTCACAGTGCAGCGACTTCACTGCGTATAGATCTCTCTCATCACTAAACGCACGAATTTGCTGCATACGCCTTCGGAAGGCGCGGACTACGTCCTGTGAATGACCTGCTGTGAATCTAGCTTCAACCTCAAGTCTATCCAGGTCTTCATCGTCGAATTCAACGTCCATGGCGCTACTCTAGATCAAGGCGTAAAAAGCGTCAAGTGACGTCATTACACCTAGTGTAAAGATGGTGTTCCGATCAATCAAGCCGGATCGTCCCTGTCTCGCATAATCCTTCCCGCCTTCACCTCATCAGCGTAAGCGGTCAGCCTGCCATCGCGATTCTCAGTGCTACCGCGGCCTCAAGCAGCTTATTCGCCTGATTCGACACAGCCGTCGCCAAGACATCATTTCCAGCGTCCTTCAGCATTGCAGCCAAATCGAGCAGCTTCCCAACCTCGGTCTCAACGACGCGAACGGATTCGGTTATCTGGTATTGAAGTGAGTGCGCCATGCCATCAATCCTCGTTCCAGACCGGCTTGGATCCCCGTGGCAAGGGTGATTCGCTGTACCTCTAATGATTGTCGCGACATCTGTTAACCGGGTTAACCCTAAGCTTGGCGTGCCTACAGATCGCCGCCGCGCCAGATGACACGACCGAGGATGCGGTGTTCGTGGATCTCGCCATCAGGCAGCACCTGATCGCCGTGATTAATTTTGTCTGGGTTGTCGCTTCGAATGATCCAGCCGTCGATATCCGACTCGATCAGGCGCTTCACGATCGTGCCCTTGGTCTGACTGAACATCACAAATATCTGGCCATCGACAGGATCGACGCGCGACTCGTCAACCAGCAGAACATCGTGGTCATTGATCGTTGGCCACATGCTGTCGCCATCCGCGTAGATGACTTTCAAGCTCTTTGGGTTGACGCCTTTGATTCGCAGCCATTCGCGCTTAAAGGCAAGAGTGCCTCGAAGTTCGATGTGTGGGTTTTCATGCCCGATACCAGCAGAAGCCATCGCCGTGTACTGGGGGATAAAAGCGTATTTCTCATCGCTTACCACACCATCACTTTCGTTCGACGCGAATGGAAGGATGTCTGCACTAGCAGTCTCGGGGTGGGCAGAAGGCTCACCTTCGCGCATTTCGCCGCGGCCATATTCAAGCCACTCAACACGAACCTTCAGCGCGGTAGCGATGGCGAGCATTTTTGCGCCGCCAGGCATTGACTCGCCATTCATCCATTTACTGGTGGCTTTAGGCGTGACGCCGGCCATTTTCGCAAGGCGAGCGCCTGCGCCCCATTCGGGTATCTCGTTGGCCGCTAAAGCCCTTTTAAGGCGAGCGACGAAAGCAATGCGCAATTCTTCTATCTGAACCATAGGTTCAATATCGCACGCGCTTGCATGTACTTTCAGTTCCGACATAATATGTACTGTAAGTTCATAATTGACCCGGAGGCCTTATGCGGCCGCTCAAGAAATCGATAGATGACGCTGGCGGCGTGCCAGTGGTTGCGCTGGCCTGCGGGAAGTCGCCTCGGGCCGTTTACAAGTGGCTGACTGCTGATTGCCTGCCACGCACCGAATACACCGGCGAGACGCGCTATGCGGAGCGGATTGCTGCTTTGGCTGCCGCCAAGGGAAAGCCATTCGAGCCGTCTTGGCTGCTCGCTGAAGCCCACCCAAAGAAAGCCGCCGCCTAACCCAGTCCAGTCACACCGACCCCGGAAGTGAACCAATGGCCTACGACAACAAGTCGCACCGCAACACCCATCAGCTGAAGTCGCGCCTGAATGACGCCGCCTACGCCGACCTCATTACCGAGGCAGTCGAACGCAAGATTCAGCCGGGCGCATTGGTTCGAGATCTCACTCTGGCGGCTTTGCAGTTCAAGCGGGATTACGGGTACTTCCCTCTGCTTGACGACAACGAGCTGGATGGCTTTCCGGCGCTGGGTGAACTGGCTCGCGAGCTGAAGATTCAACCTGGCGCACTGGCGCGTGAACTCATTCGATCAGCCCTGCAAGCCAAGCGAGAGCAGGACGCTAACCAGATCAACGACAAAAAGCTCAGAGCCTGACCAGGCCACGGAGGAGGCGCAAATGCCTGCAATACATGAAGTAGGGCAGTACACGCAGGACGAGAAGGACGGGCTTGAACAGTGGGCTGACGAGGTCGGTATTGGTATGGATCAGTTGGCCGACCGAATCCTGCAGATGACAGAACGAGCGGTCGAGCGTCGCAGTGCTGCTCGCCTCGCAGCAGATAAAGCCACTTTGCGAGACCGTCTCTCTGCTCATTTCGCACAAGTGGCACAGGCAGACAACGTGATTTCGATTTTTCCCGTGAGGTAACGGTCCGGCCCCTTATTAGGGGCCAGCTTGGCAGTGATTGGGCCAAGCGGGGCTGGCACCTAATAAGGGGCCAAGTAGAAAAAAGGGTCATGGGTTCATCCCTGATCAGTTGATGAACGAATCATGAATGTTGTTGAGCAAAGGAAAAACTAGACGATGAAGTCGCCAGTGCTAGAAACCCGCAGAGCAGCAGTGATTGCAGCCGCCAATGCCGTCTCGGGCGGGCTTCCTTGCGCCGCTGCATTTCTTGGAGAAGAGAACTTCAAGCGCTTCAAGAACCGGATCTATGAGTCGGCAGGCGTCAAGCCACTTACTGACGATGAGGTTTGCGTACTCGAAACCGAATCTAAGACCTCCTTCCTTCCCGACTACCTCTGCGCCATGTACGGCGGCGTATTCGTTCGCCTACCAGAGGCCGGGCAGCTCGACAACGTCGATCTGTATCAGCGCGCACTGGCTGCATCTTCCCAGCGCGGAGAGCTTGACCACATGGTCGCCATGGCACTGGAAGACGGCGAGATCGACGCCGCAGAAGCCAAGAAGATTCGCGCACTGCATACCAAATACCTGTCGGCCAGCCTTGAGGCTGTGGCGGCAGTGATCGAGTTACACAAGGCCCGCACCTAAATCGCAGGCACAAAAAAGCCAGGTTCGTGGCCTGGCTCATTGCTACTTCAGCGAGGCAATAATGAATACACAATCCATCCCCGTCAATAACTCAGCCAATGTCGCGACACGTTTTGTTAATTCCGAAAACGTGTCGCGCCTCAAATCTCGTTCTCAGGGAGTCAAGCAATGACCCCCGACAACATCATCCAGCTGAACAGCAGCAGGGGATTCACCCGTATGGACAACAGCCTGATGGAGGCTTTGGCTACGGTTGACCTGCCAGCGCGCGAACTGCGCGTTCTCATGGCCATTGCACGGCAGACCATTGGCTATCAACTCGAAACCAAGCGCCTGACTGCCGACGATATCGGCAAGCAGACCAACATGCGCCGAGACGTCACGTCGAAAGCGATCAGTCATCTCCTTGAGCGTCGAATCATTTTCCGGGTAGGGGGAAGCCGAGGTGATATCGGGATTTCCCATATTCGCGAGTGGTCCTTCTATGAGGAAAAACCTGTAAGTCTCACTGAGACCAAAACGTCTCACTCAGCCCAAATCGTCTCACTGAGACCAGATACGAGTGAGACCAAAACGGCAACTTGCCTTCTTTATGGAAAGAAAGAACCCCTATTAACTCTTCCTTCGGAAGAGATTAATCCGCCCCAAGAGCAACCGGAACAACCGAAGCCTGATCGCAAGGCTCCGTTCGGCATGACCCAGCTGCTGGCCGACAACCCGCACAACGTCCCTGAGCAACTGCTGGCCGACTGGCTAACCCAGCGCAAGGCCAAGCGCGCCGCCGTCACCGCCACCGTCTGGTCAACCGTCAACGCTGAGCTGGCCAAGTGCGTAGAAGCTGGAATCACGGCGTCCGACGCAATCACCGAAGCGCTAACTTCTGGGTGGCAAGGGTTCAAGGCGTCCTGGGTGATCAAGCGTATGGCCGAGTCGGCCCCGGCCCCGGTCGTTAAGTCCCGTCACACCGGCTTCGCTGATCGCAACTACACCGACGGACTGATCCAGCGGGAGGACGGTAGTTATGCGTTCTGAGCCGGTACAAACGACTCCTGAGTTTCCACCAGGAACTCGCATCCAGCCCGCCGACTGTGACACCCACGGTGAGTTCGAGCAGAAGATCTTCTCGGTCATCGGCCGCGAGCTGAAGACCGGTTGCCCCGAGTGTTCCCGCATTGCCCAAGAAGCGACGGATGAGTCCGAGCGCCAGAGTAAGGCGCTGATGCTCCGCATGGCCGTGGAGCGCAAGCTTGGCTCGGCGCTGATCCCGAAGCGCTTTGCTGGCAAAACCTTCGAAGGCTACGTGGTCACCACCGCCGAGCAGCACAAGGCGCTGAATACCTGCCGCCGGTACGCCGCTGAGTTCTCGCAGATCGCCGAGTCGGGCCGTTGTCTGTTGCTGCTGGGCCAGCCTGGCACTGGCAAAACTCACCTGTCCGTGGCGATCGCGAACGAGATCATGGCCCGGTCGAGCGCTACCGCTGTGTACCGCACTGTCGGGTCGGTCTTGCAGGCAATCCGTGCCACCTACGACCGGACCAGCGAGCAGAGCGAAAGCCAGATTCTGTCGAGCCTCGTCAGTCCTTCGTTGCTGATCCTCGACGAGATCGGCGTCAGCAAGGAAAAGCCCAGCGACTTCGAACTGACCACGTTGTTCGCAATCATCAACGGCCGGTACGAGGAGCAGCGCCCGACGGTCATCGTTTCGAACCTGGATGCCAAGGCATTGCCGGCCGCGATCGGCGAGCGGTGTGCGGATCGTCTGCGGGAGGGCGGGGTGATCGTCATTCCTTTCGAGTGGGAATCTCAGCGCGGCAAGGAGGGTTTCTGATGATTCCTAAATCCGCAAACACACTGGCCTGCACCTTTGCCGGTTTCGCCATCGACGTGTTCTGCGTCCTGATCACAATGGCGGTGACGGCATGAGCGACAAGATCAGCGTAAACAGCCAGGCCAAGCTCACCGAGGCCATCACGAGCCTGACCACCATGTACCGCGACAAGAAGTTCGTCGTGGTCTCCCTGCGCCCGGGGAAGGACCGCACGCTCGATCAGAACTCTCTGTGGTTTGGGATGTACAAGCGAATCGCCGAGATGACCCAGATCGGCGACGCGGCCGATGCCCGGCGCTACTGCAAGCTGCATTTTGGTGTGCAGATCCTGCTCAACGAGGACTCAGGGTTTCAAGCAGCGTGGTACCGAGTCATGCGTCATCTGCCCTACGAGGAGAAGCTGGCCATGATGGGTGAATGCAAGCTGTTCGGCCCTGACGGATTTCCGGTGACCAGCCTGTTCAACCGCGCCCAGGGTGTCCAGTACACCGACCGCATCGCCGGGTTCTTCACCGGCCAGGGCGTGGTCTTCACCGATTTGCTCAGCAAGGAAGCCGCATGAAGCGCACTCCACTACAGCGGAAAACTCCGCTCACGTCGGGCGGCCCGCGCCGGAAGCGCTGCCCGACCTGCCGAGTGATGTTCACGCCTGGGAGCGACTCCCAAGCCGTATGCGGGGAGATCGAGTGCGCCATTGCTCACGGGCAGTCAGAGAAGGGCCGGGAAACCACGCGCAAAGCCCTGGCGGATGTCGAACGCCGCGAGATCAAGGTCCGCAAGGAGAAGCTGAAGAGTCGGGCGGAGCACCTCAAGGACACGCAGACCGCCTTCAACGCCTGGGTGCGTGAGCGCGACTCTGAGCTGCCTTGCATCAGTTGCGGCCGGCACCACCAAGGTAAGTACGACGCAGGGCATTACCGGACCGTTGGGAGCAACCCTGCGCTGCGCTTCGAGCCGCTGAACTGTCACCGCCAATGCTCGCCGTGCAACACCCGGCTGTCCGGGAACATCGTGAATTACCGCATCGCGCTGGTTAAGCGGATTGGCGTCGAGCAGGTCGACTGGCTGGAAGGCCCGCATGAGCCGAAGAAGTACACCGTCGAAGATCTGAAGGCGATGACCGCCGACTACCGGGCAAAAACAAGAGAGCTGAAGGGGAGAGCGGCATGACATATCGCAACGTGGTATCCGCTGTAGTTCGGGCGCTCGCCGCCGAAACCATCAACTCTGCCGGTGGCTGTGACTTTGAGCCAAAGGTGCAGTGCGCCAAGCAGAAGGGGGAGATCGTCGGCAAGGAGGCAGCGTTCCTCACCGACTGCTGGGTGTTTGGCCGGCTGCACAAGTCGCTGTCTGCTACGCACTGGCGGGCACTGGTGGCGAAGTACTCTACCCACGACGAACGCAAGCATGGGGCGATCCTTGAGCTGATCAAGACGACACAATCGCCAGCGCCGCAACGCTTCCGTGAGTGCGCAGTTCTGACCTGGGCGATCCCGCAAGTGGCGGGTACAGAGGGCAAACGCTCCGCCGCTGTCCTGCCTGCTGCCTGGTACGACATCACCAACTGGGACAACGATGGCAAGCCGGAATCAACCCGATACCGGTGGCGCTCCAACATCCGCAAGGCGTTGGATGACCGGGTGAACGAGGCGCTAACCGCCGCTCAGGAGTTGTTGGATTCAGAGGGCCTGATCGAAAGTTTCGCGGCGTAGCAAATAGCCATTGCATTGAGTGAGAAAGTGAGAGAGTATTTACCCATCCTGTCAATCCTGCGCGTTAGGGATTAACACTGAAAGCCCGGCCATTGAGTCGGGCTTTTTGTTGGAAAATGAGCGGCTTGTATGGCACTTTGATTTCTCCCTCAAATGGAGATTGAAGATGTCGGAATTCAAAGAGCTTTCCCAACGCTATGCTGAGTGCCGAGCTGCCAATTCAGACCAGCTTCGCCGGCTTGTGGGGCAAGCCCGCCAATTCGCGCTGGCTCTCGAGGATTATCTCGGGCTGCCAGCGAAGACTTGGACTAACAATCAAGAAGGTAACGAAATGGCCTACGTTCGCGTAGGGCAGGGCCAGTCTCAGAATTTTGAGGAGAAATATCCTCACGAGTTTAGTAGCCTCAATGGCGTTGTGGATTTTTCCGTATCGGTCACTTTGGAAAGCGCCCCAAGTCAGTATCCAAAAACGCACCATATTTTTCAGTTCGCAGTTGCCGCAATTGAAGGCGGATACGAATTCACCTCCAAAGACTTTGGCGGTTCGTTCAAAGTGGGTGCTGCTGAGGACGCGTTTCATGCCTACGAGCAGCTTTGTGCCGCCGTTGTTAACACGCTTAAAAATAGCTACGACGTGAGCAAGATTCACTAACAGTCAGTATCCTGATAAGTCCGCGTATTACGGGTTTTGCTTTCTAACCTTCAATGAGCCTCAGCATTTGCTGGGGCTTTTTCGTTTTCGGCCCCACCACACCCATCGCTCCGAGCTGGGAGTGCTGTTGGAGTCGGATTTATCAATCTCCCCAAGAGGGAGTCATTGGATTCTCAATCATGCCGGACAGACCTGAGAGCTGGGCCAAGTTCTGGGAGGCAATGAGCAATCCACTCCTACAGGGCGCAATTATGGCGATCCTCATCTCCCTCTTGCGCGTGCTGTACGACGCCAAAGAAACCAGCAAGCGCCGAATCATCTTCGAGGCGCTGATCTGCGGAGGCTTGAGCCTGTCAGCCAGTAGCGTTATCGCGTGGATGGAGTGGCCCTCGAATCTTTCAGTTGCTGCCGGCGGGGCCATTGGCTTCCTTGGCGTGACAGCCATCCGCGAGATGGTGACCCGCTTCTTGGGTCGCAAGGTTGATTCGCTATGAAGGCGTTCGCTGCTGCAGCAATCATCGCGCTCGTTGCCTGCCTGTTGCTGGGTATCCAGCACTACCAGGTCATTGCGCTTGAGGGGCAGGTGACGATCGAGGCCAAGGGCAAGCAGGACGCCGTCGACGCCAACAAAGAAAGCCAGGCGACGATCACCACCCTTCGCGACGAAGCAAAACGCAACGCCGCCTACACCGCCGACCTCAACAAGCGAATCAGGGTCAGCGAAGACAAAGCCAAAAAGGCGAGGAAAGACTTTGAAGACCTCAAGCGCAACAGCAAGCCTGTTCGTGATTGGGCTGCTCAGCCTCTGCCTGACGGCCTGCGCGGGAAAGCCGGCAGTGGTAACAAAGACCCAGGCCCTAAGAATTGAAGCGCCCGAACTGATCCCCTGTGAGCGGGTAGACCCTGACGAGTCTGACCTTCGCCTCAACGGTGATGTGTGGGAACTCAAGGATCAGGCGATCAAGCTGCTCGACACGTGCGCCGACCAGGTCGACGCCCAGATCAAGCGTAGTCAAAGTAGATAGGTCGCGACACGTTTCGCGAATCATCAAATCGTGTCGCGAATTACTTCGGCTACTTTCTCGAAGCGAAGCACGCTTGCAGGGATTGTTGATGTAGACGTATCGACTCGCTTAATTCTGCCCTGCGTTTGTCCGAAAAGCCTCGAGAGTCAGCTAAGTCTAGGGTCGATTCGGTCGTATAAATTGTCATACTGATAGATTCGCATTGGTCGTTTTGGATAGCTGCAAGCTTCCCCTGAGTGGAGGAAAGGAGAATGTCTCGTTGCGCGACGGCTTCCCGCCACTTTACGAGTAAATCACTGAGCTCATCGTTGCTCTTTTGGAGCTCCAATGTCCGATTTTTCTCTGAGTCCAACGAACTTTTGAGCTGCCCATAATCGATTCCACCCATAACGAGCGCAGTTAGCCCGCTACCAATTAATGCTGCAAGCGGCACCGCCACAACCAGTTTCGAGACTGTTGACCAAAACTTACTTTGTCCTGGTTGCTGTTGGCTTTCCATGTCCTTCCCCTTGAGCAAATTATCCATTTTTAAAGGGTTGGGGAGCAAATGCAACTTGTGGATATCCATTCCTTGCTCCCGAACTAATGACCTTATGGGGATTCCGACCCCAAAAAGTAAGTTGGGGTGAGCCGAATGACGGTGAAGGTACTGGAGTTCAAGCGTGAAGGCTGGCGAGACGCGGTCAGCACGCTGCGCAAGATCGCTGATGACCTGGAATCGGGTGAGCGTGAAGCCTGTTCGGTCGGTGTGATTGGTATGCGCACTGAAAGCGGTCGCATCGAGGTGTTCGGGTTTGGCCCGATGGCTGACGGCATGCAGTCGCTTGCGCTGTTCCGATTGGGCGAGCAGAAGCTGATTGAAATCATCCTGGAAGAAGCGGAGGGGTAGGTGTGCCGCAGTTCAGTCCGGTCCCACCAAGTGTCTGATCTACGTTGCGAGATCAATTGCCGTTCTCGTTGCCAGGGCAAGTCCTTTGCTCAATGCATCGTTAGCCAGTGATTTTATGGCATCGACCATCCCGCTCTTTGCTGCTGTCTGCAGGCTCGAGCCAATGCTCTCTCCTGAAAGTGTTGATGGGGTAGCCTTCAGCGCCTCCAATGCTTTCGCGGTTAAGGTGCAACCGAGAAACATATTGTTGGCATTTGAAGCCTCTTCATAAAACGATACGTAGCCTGACTTGATAAGCCACAACACTGTTGCGGAAAAGAATTCACCCTGCGCCATGAATTGGTCGAGTCCTTCTTCGCTTTCGATTGGATCGACGACGATTGCGTCGGTAAAAGCCTCATCGATTAGGTCGACGGTCATCGGAAAAGCTTCGTATAACTCGGCAAATATGCGCCCAGTTAGCTGATCAAAACGCTCTATGTTGGTCATGAGTCGGCCTGTTGTTGTTGAGTAGGTCACTCATTACCCGTAGGCGGCATCTATTACAAGGATCAAATGACTCATGGACAGGCCTCAGCCTCCGGTGTCACTGCTTGAGCTGTCCGAGTTGTCCGGCTTCGGTATCCGCCTGACCCCAGCACCCGATGTCTGGGAGTGGCTCCAAGCCGAGATCCTTGCCGACACTGGCAGCATTCATAACGAAGACCATGCCCATCTAGTGGATGCAGATATCCGGGTCATGTGGGCGTCCTCACACTTCGAGAAACAAGGCCGCACAGTCCTGGGCCAGGCCGAACAGGTAGCGTTCCGCGCTGGTGGCTGGCAGAAAGCCCGGATGGAGCAGCAAATGCGCGATTGGTTCGGCGATGTGCCGGCCTTCATCATCACCCTGGCTGCCGATTACTGCTCTCAGTGCAGCGACACCGACTTCTGCGCCTTGGTCGAGCATGAGCTGTATCACCTGGCTCACGCCAAAGACAAATACGGTCAGCCAGCCTTCACCAAGGAAGGCGCACCCAAGATCGAGATGCGTGGCCACGACGTCGAAGAGTTCGTCGGTGTGGTCCGTCGCTACGGTGCGAGTCCTGACGTTCAGGCATTGGTGGACGCTGCAAACAGTCCTGCCGAGGTGGGGAAATTGAACATATCGAGGGCCTGCGGAACCTGTCTGCTCAAGTCGGCCTGATTCTGGACAGGCATTGGACGGATGAGAATTTATGGCTGCCCTTCAAAATGACGTGAAGGCCTTTATCGTTCAGGCCCTGGCGTGCTTCGACACGCCGTCACAGGTTGTTGAGGCTGTCCAGAAAGAATATGGGGTGTCGATCACCCGCCAGCAGGTTGAAACACACGATCCCACGAAGACCTCAGGGAAGTGCCTGGCAAAACGCTGGGTGACGATGTTCGAAGACACCCGCAAGCGTTTTCGCGAAGAGACGGCGGAGATCCCGATCGCCAACCGCGCCTACCGCCTGCGCGCCATGAACCGCTTCGTGGAGAAGGCCGAGACGATGAAGAACATCGGCCTGGCTATGCAGATTCTGGAGCAGGCCGCGAAAGAAACCGGCGACATGTACGTCAATCGCAACCGAAAGGAAGAGCCTGACGACGAGCCGGCAATCACGACCCGCATTCAGGTCGACGTGGTGGATGCGAGGAAGCCGAATGCCGAGCCTTAATGTTCCGCAGGCTCACTTCCTCACGCTACCCCATAAATTCCGCGCATTCGTTGCAGGGTTCGGCTCAGGCAAAACCTGGGTTGGATGCTCGGCGCTGTGCAAGCACTTCATGGAGTGGCCCGGCGTCAACGCGGGCTACTTCGCACCGACTTACCCGCAGATCCGGGACATCTTCTATCCAACAGTGGAGGAGGTGGCCCATGACTGGGGGCTGAAGACCAAGATCAACCAGGCGAACCATGAGGTTCACATCTACAGCGGCCGGCAGTATCGCGGCACTGTGATTTGCCGGTCGATGGAGAAGCCGCAGACCATCGTCGGTTTCAAGATCGGCCATGCGCTGGTGGATGAGCTGGACGTGCTGACGTCTATCAAGGCGCAGCAAGCCTGGCGCAAGATCATCGCCCGGATGCGCTACAACCTGCCCGGGCTGAAGAACGGGGTGGACGTAACAACGACACCGGAAGGCTTCAAGTTCGTCTTTCTCCAGTTCGTGAAGCAGTTACGCGACAAGCCAAAGCTGAATGAGATGTACGGCCTGGTGCAGGCGAGCACGTTCGACAACGAACTGAACCTGCCAAGCGACTACATCGAATCGCTGATGGACTCGTATCCGCCTCAACTGATCCTCGCGTACTTGAACGGCCAGTTCGTCAACCTGACGTCCGGATCGATCTACCACACGTACGACCGCAAGCTGAATCAGTGCTTCGACACTGTGCAGCCTGGCGAGCCGCTGTTCATCGGCATGGACTTCAACGTTGGCAAGATGGCGGCGATCACTCACGTCAAGCGCGATCAGGGTCTACCCCGCGCGGTCGATGAGCTGATGGATGGCTACGACACACCAGACATGATCCGCCGCATCAAGGAGCGCTACTGGGAGCACACCGGCAACGACTACAAGAAGACCTGCGAGATCCGAATTTACCCGGACGCCTCCGGTGATTCGCGAAAGTCGGTCAACGCCAGCGTCACCGATATCGCCATGCTCAAGCAGGCCGGCTTCACGGTCATCGCGCCAGCAGCCAACCCGCCTGTAAAGGACAGGATCAACGCCATGAACGCCATGTTCTGCAACGCGCAGGGCGAACGGCGATACCTGATCAACCCGTTCACATGCCCGACTTACGCCGACGGCCTTGAGCAGCAAATCTGGGCTCCCAACGGAGAGCCGGACAAGAGCCAGGGCAACGACCACGCCAACGACGGCGGCGGTTACTTCATTCACCGCGAGTACCCGATCGTTAAGCCGGTCACCTCAATGAAAATGGGAGTCGCCCGATGACGGACGTCACTTTTACCCGTCCCGAGTACAAGGCGGCGCAGTACCGGTGGCGCTTGGTGCGCGACGTCTGCAAGGGTTCGGAAACCATTAAGACTGCCGGTGATCAGTACCTGCCTCGACCGAATGCCACGGACGCCAGCAAGGACAACAAGGATCGCTACGACGCGTACAAGAAGCGCGCCGTCTTCTACAACGCCACGGGCCGGACGAAGCACAGTCTGGTGGGGGCGGTGTTCCGCACCTGGCCAACGCTGACCGTCCCCGGCGCACTCGACTACGTGGCGAAGGATATCGACGGGCAGGGCGTAAGCGTCTACCAACAATCGCAATCGGTCATCGGGCATCTGCTCGAAGTCGGCCGCCACGGGTTACTGGTGGATTACGCGGCTGTGGTGGCCGGCTCGGTGAGCAAGGCAGACGAACAAGCAGGTCGAGCCCGGGCGAACATTGCCAGCTACCCGGCCGAGGCGATCATCAATTGGAAGACGCGCCAAGTCGGCGGCCAGCATCTGCTGTGCCTTGTCGTTCTGCGCGAGACGGTCGATGTCGACACCGATGACGGGTTTGGCAGCGAACAGGTTGTTCAATTCCGAGTGCTGCGTCTGGATGCCGCCGGCGTCTACACGCAGGAAGTGTGGGAAGAGGGCTCCAGCGAAACGGCAATGATCATCGCGCCCTTCACTCCACTGAATGGACTCGGCCAGCCGTGGCGGGTGATCCCGTTTCAGTTCCTGGGCAGCGAGAACAACGACACCAGCATCGACGATTCGCCGCTGTACGACATGGCGGAAGTCAACATCGGCCATTACCGGAATAGCGCGGACTATGAGGAGGCGGCCTACCTGGTGGGTCAGCCTCAGCCATGGATGGCCGGCCTTGATGAGCAGTGGCGCGATCACATGGAGAAGGGTGGCATCTTCCTCGGCTCCCGTGCGCCTTGGCTGCTTCCAGTCAGCGGCACATGCGGCGTCTGGCAGGCTCAGCCGAACACCGTTGCCAAAGAGGCAATGGACGGCAAGAAAGAGGACATGGTGTCGCTCGGCGCCCGATTGATCGAGCGAGGCAGTGCGGTGAAGACCGCGACCCAGGCCGACAACGACAGCGCCGCCGAACACAGCGTGCTGTCTTTGGTCGTGAGCAACGTCAGCGAGGCGTACAGCCAGTGCTTGGTCTGGATGGCTGAGTTCGTGAACGCTCCCGGCGAAACCCTCTACAAGCTCAATCAGGACTTCAGCCAGATCACCCTGGACGCAACGATCCTTTCCGCACTGTTCAACGCAGTGCAGGGCGGCAAGCTGCCGGCGGGCGACTTCTGGCAGTACCTGCGTGATCGTGGGGTTATCGATCCCGAGAAGACCGACGACCAGATCCGTGACGAACTGGAAACCGAGAACCCCGGGCCTGATCTGGATGACGACGAGGTAGTCCTGAATGGCCGCAAACCAAGCGATCCTTGATGCCACGATTCGGCACGCGGTCTTCCTCGAACAGTTAAAGTCGGGGGAGGTCGCCAAGTTCGGGCCTTTCCTGAAGGAGATTGACCGCTCGATCCGTGAGCGGCTGACCCGGACCGACCTGACGGTTTACACCATTGTCAGGCTGGAACGGTTGCTGAGTGAGGTCGACAGCCTGCTGCTGGGTATCTTCAACCGGTACAGCGATAAGCTGAATCTCGACCTCATCGACATTGCGAACTACGAGGCTGAGTTCGAGGCGACCAGCCTGACCCGGGCGGCACCGGCGGGCGTCTCGTTTGATGCTGCTGTGCCTGGCGCTACTGCAATCAGGGCTGCCATCCTCGGCAACCCGCTCAGCGTGCGCGGCGCTGACGGCGGGAAGCTGCTCAAGACCTTCATTGATGGCTTCACCGCCGCCGAGCGACAGCGCCTCACTGGCGCGATCCGGCAGGGCTTCTTCGAAGGCCAGACCAACTTCCAGATCATCAAGAACATCCGCGGGACCAAGGCGCTTCAGTACAACGACGGCATCCTGGCCACGACCAACCGCAACGCCGGCGCCGTGGTGCGAACGGCGGTGCAACACGTCGCCACCCAGGCGCGTATGGAGACGCTGAAAGAGAACTCCGACGTCGTGCAGGCGGTGGAATGGGTCAGCACCCTGGATACGAAGACGACCAGCCAGTGCCGGACGCTCGACAAGCAGCGGTTCAAGTTGACCGAGGGGCCGCGGCCACCGATTCACATTAACTGCCGCTCAACGATTGTCGCGGTGACCCGCTTCAGCGCGCTATTCGCCAAGGACGCCACGCGGGCATCCATCGGCGACCGTGGCGCTCAGCAGGTGAGGGCCGACCTCAGCTATTACGACTGGCTCGAGCAGCAGCCGACCGCGTTTCAGGACAGGGCCATTGGGCCGGTCCGCGCCAAGCTTTTCCGAGAGGGAGGGTTGAGCGTTGAGCGCTTCTCCGAGCTCCAGCTTGATCGCAATTTCAAACCGCTGACGCTTGTGCAGATGAAAGCTCTTGAACCTTTGGCGTTCGAGCGGGCAGGAATCAATCAGTAGGAGAAGGACGGCAAGCCTATGACGGGAATGAGACGCTGCTTTGCGTCCGTCCTCGGCTCACGAGTGAACGCGTTAAGCTTTGAGTAGATGAGCAGCCCTTCCTTGAGTTAGTCTCTCCACTTAACTCAGGAGGGCGTATGGACGACCAAGATTTAGATATGGATGACGAAATGGAAGTTGATCGGCCCTGCGCTAATGACGATGGGGCAGTTGGCTCGGTAGAGCGCCTCACGGATGGTGGCAGGAAGTGGTACTGCACGGATTGCGACTTAGAAGGGCGCTACAACTGACATCGATTTAGATCAGAAAAGTACAAGCATAGAGCCCTGGCATCCGCCGGGGTTTTTTATGCGCGCGATTTACACCGGCCTCGTCAATGACGGGGCTTTTTTATGTCTGCGGGCAGGGCCTGCAAATCGTCTCTGGGAGACAAACAAATGGGCTTGAAGTATCTGCTGGACACTTTGGATGGTGTCGACGACGCCGTTAAATCGCTCTACACCGAGAAGGACGGCAAGTTCGTGCTCGGCATTGAAGGTCTGCCACAACCCGAAGACGTAAGTGGCTTGAAATCCAAGGTTCAGGAACTGCTGGACGAGAAGAAGGCCGCCGACAAGGCGCGCAGGGACGCCGAAGACCAGGCGCGCCTGGAGCGCGAAGAGAATGCCCGGAAGTCCGGCAACGTCGAAGAGCTCGAAAAGTCCTGGTCCGAAAAGTACACCCGTCGTGAAGCTGAGTTGAACGGCATGCTGGAACAGGAACGTGGAACGCTGGGCACACAGATCCGGGATCTGACTGTCGGCCGTACCGCTACTGATATCGCGTCTGCCCTGGCAATCCCGGGCAGTGCAGAAGCCCTATTGCCTCACATCGAGCGCCGTCTGAGTGTCGAACAGCGCGACGGGAAGCCTGTGGTTGTCGTGCTCGATAAGCAGGGAAAGCTCTCCGCATCCACGCTGGACGAGCTGAAAGCAGAATTTGCAAACAACACGGCGTTCGCGCCGTTGATTGCGGGTAGCAAAGCATCTGGCGGCGGGGCCGGGGGTGCTGGAAATGGCGGTGGGGCCGCTCTGAAACGCTCTGAAATGACGTCTGTGGCCAAGCGTGAGCTCATCACCGCCAACGGCCAGGACGCGTACCTGAAATTGCCTAAATAATGGAGTAACCCATGGCGACTACCGTCAACTCGGACATGATTGTTTACAACGATCTTGCCCAAACCGCTTACCTGGAGCGCATCCAGGACGTAATGGACATCTTCAACGGCTCGTCCAATGGCGCCATCATCCTCGACAACGAGCTGATCGAGGGCGACCTGCGCAAGCGCGCTTTCTACAAGCTCGGCGGCTCGATCGCTCACCGTGATGTGAACTCGGTTGCCACCATTGCCGGCCAGAAGATCGGTTCCGGCGAGATGGTCGGCGTGAAGGTTCCGTTCAAATACGGTCCTTATGAAACCACCGAAGAGGCGTTCAAGCGCCGTGCGCGCTCGCCGGAAGAGTTTTCCGAGTTGGTCGGCCAGGATTATGCCGACGCGGTACTCGAGGGCTACATCCAATACGCCATGGCCGCCCTGAAGGCTTCCATCGGCGCGAACGCCAACATGGTTGCCACAGCCAGCTTCGCCACCGACGGCAAGAAGGCGCTGACCAAAGGCATGCGCAAGTTCGGTGACCGCTTCGGCCGCATCGCGCTGTGGACCATGGACTCGGCGACTTACTTCGACATGGTCGACCAGGCGATCACAGAGAAGGTCTACGAAGAAGCAGGTGTGGTCATCTACGGCGGTCAGCCGGGTACGATGGGCAAACCGGTTTTGGTGTCCGACACCATCCCGGCCGAGACCATTTTCGGGTTGCAGGCCGGTGCAGTGAAGATCACTGAGTCTCAGGCCCCGGGCTTCCGCTCCTACAACATCGACAACCAGGAAAACTTGGCGATGGGGTTCCGCGCCGAAGGCACCTTCAACATGGACCTGCTCGGCTACAGCTGGAAAGACTCGACTGGTGGGATCAACCCCAACCTGGCCGCTATTGGTGCCGGTGCCAACTGGTCCAAGTACGCGACCAGCGACAAGGTCACGGCCGGCGTCCTGATCGATCTGTCCGCGCCTTAATCGGCTCACTCATCGCGGGCGGCCTGGAATGGTCGCCTTGGAGATGTTCATGGAACTCATCTATTCCACCCAAAGCTCCGGCTTTGATCCGGAAAAGCGCTATCGCAACCCAGAGCACTTCGAGCGACCAGAAGCGGGCGTGACTGGTGTTGTTGTGGTTGGCGACTGGCCGAACGTGGTTGATGCCTACGAGAATGTCGGCGTCGAAGTGGCGCTGAAGGAAGTCGAGCAACGCCTTGTGCTGGTTGCGGGTGCTGGTAATAACCAGGCTGAACTGGAAGAGCTGATCGGCAAGCTTCGCATCGAAAGCAATACGGTCCGGACTGTGATCGACGGTCTGGAATCCGGCGAGATTGAAAAGCCGGAAGCCGGCGAGCTCGCAATCCGCCTGTTTCATTCGCTCGACGCTATCCGTCTTCAGATGGTTGAGCTGGCTGGTGCACGCGATGATCTCGCAGTGGAAAACGAGGCGCTGCGCAATGAACTCGCCGAGTTGAATGCGGGCGAAGGCGTAGAGGTCGAAGCCCTGAAGGCTAAGCTTGATGTGGCAGGCGTTTCGTACCGTGCGAACGCCTCGAAAGAATCCTTGGAAAAGCTCGTCTCCGAACTGCCCAAGGCGTGATACTGCTGGCTACCGGTAAAGCGGTGGCCAATATCTGAAACTCATTCCAGCGAGTTGATCCATGACACTCATCATCGAGGACGGCACCGGCAAGCCAGACGCCGAAAGCTACGCGAGCGCCGCGGACCTGGTCATGTACGCCGGCAAGTTCGGCGTGACTATCCCAGCGGACGTTGCTGCGCAAGAAGCACTGCTTCGCCGGTCCGCCTTGGCGATGGATGGCAAGACCTGGAAGGGTCGCAAGACAGACAGCGATCAGGCTCTGGCCTGGCCGCGCCGAGGGGTTGAGTTGGATTGTCAGATCAAACCTGACAACTACCTGCCGGCTCGCATCCAGTACGGCCAGATGGCCTTGGCTGCCGAGATTCACACCGATGACATCGACCCCGTCGACAAGCGCAAAGGCGCTGTGACGCTGGAGCGTGTCGAAGGTGCGGTGACTCGCGAGTACGCCACTATTTCCAACACCAGCGGACGACTGTTGCCGGCGGCGCCGGATAGGCCGAGTGCTACACAATTCGCAGATTACTTGCTGAGGCGTGGGTTGTTCGCTATTCGTGCATGATCTTAAAAGATCATCTGGCGACATAAATAATACTTGAGCGCTACTTATTGGTGATGCATTATGCTCGCACAAACCAACGAGAGATCTCCCATGCTACCTAATCCTAAACACAAAAATTTTCCTGAAGCTCTTCGTAATGCTCGCAAAGCAGCTGGCATGACCCAAGCGGAGTTATCCATTGCCGCTGACATCTCAAACGTAATGGCTGGTCGTTACGAGCGTGGTATGCACAGCCCAGAAATGAGCACTTGGGCGAAATTGAATAAAGCCCTTTTTCCTCAAGTAAATGAAAGCGAATTAGAGGCAATTATTCAGGATGATTTCACCGAGATTGCTCTTGGCGAGGCATCTGTCGAGGAAATTATCGAAGAGCTGAAAAAGCGCGGTTTCGCCAAGGTGACACTCGCCAGCGAATGAAGTTTTCGATCAATCGAGCCCGCCTAGTGCGGGCTTTTTAATGAGGTGTTCATGGCCTTTTATGAAGATATGGCTGTGATGGCTCTTGAACTGATTGCCGAGTTCGGCCAACCGGTCACCCTTCGCGAGATCACCACACCAGAGTACGACCCGGACAACCCGGGCGGCGGTGACGTGATGATCGAGCAAACCGCCCAAGGCATCCTGCTCGACTTCACCGGCCTCGAATTCCAGAACGACACGCTGATCGTGCGCGGCGACAAGAAGCTAAAGGTCGCGGCGCTGGGCATGGCCTGGAAGCCGAAGCCGCTGGTTCAGGTTGATGTGCAAGGTAGGACCTGGACGGTGATCAATTTCAAAGAGATCAATCCCGCCGGCACTCCGCTGCTGTACGAGCTGCAGGTGCGCTCATGAGTCGCGCCGGCGCCGGTCAGTCCGGCAGTTTCGCGCTTAGCCTCGCCGAGTTCTCGGCTCAGGCGACGGAAGCGATCGACGCCAGTCTGCGCGAGATCATCATCGAAGTCGGCAACAGCGTTATCCGCATGTCGCCGGTGGGCAACCCCGAGATCTGGGCGCAGAACGCCGTCGCGAGCCAGTACAACAAGGCTGTAGACGATCACAACAGCGGCCTGCGCAGCGATCCTGCCAACCTGACGAAAGCGGGACGGCTCAAGCCTGGCCGTAAGCTGCACGACGGCATGGATATCGCCGCGCCGAGTGGCTACGTCGGCGGCCGGTTCCGCGGCAACTGGATGTTCAGCATTGGCGCCCCGGACAGCACGACGACCGAAGAGGTGGATCCGAGCGGAGCCAAATCAACGGCGCGAATCGTTGCCGGCGCACTTGAATTCAAAGCGGGCGACACCTGCTACATCACCAATAGCCTTGGGTACGCGATACCGCTGGAGTTCGGGCATTCGACCCAGGCGCCGGGTGGCATGGTCCGCATCACCGTGGCTCGCTTCCAGCAGATCGTCCAGGAGGCTATCAGGAACAACCAGATATGAAATTCGAAGACGTTCCGGTCCGGCCGGTGATGCGTTACGCGCTGTGCGAGTGCGGAAGAAGGCTGACGCAAGAAGAGGGTGCAGTGATTTGGCTGTTGAGCCCGCCTCTGTACCCGCACGAGTGCAAAGCATGCGGAGAACGACAAAGCCTGTGCGTGGTTTCCCTTGCGCTGACTTATGAGGAGGCCTGATGTCCCACAACATCATCGCCTCGATCTATGAGGTCAAGCTGATCAACTGGGCGAAAGCCTTGCCGGTGCCATTGAAGGTCGTCGTTGAGAACGAGGCCTATACACCTGTGAGCGGCGCGACCTACCTGAAAGCATTCACGTTGCCAGCGGACACCGCGAGCAACACGCTTGGCGGTGACCACAAGCTGTACACCGGCGTGTTTCAGGTCAGCATTGTGACGCCGTCGGGTAAGTACCGCAGTGCTGCAGGAACGCTGGCCGACCAGATCGCCGCGCTGTTCCCTCTGTACGAGCGGAACACCAAGGGAGCGCTAACAGTCGTGACGATGAGCCCGGTCGATCCTGGCCCCGGCATTCCGGACGACACCACCTTCATCGTGCCTGTGTCATTTCTATACCGAGCCGACACTCAGTGAGCAAAAGCTAAACGGTTCGGCGCCGATTGCGGAGCCACTTGATTGAGTACCAAGGAATTGCGACTACCAAAACTATCAGGGATGTGACGGGCAAGGCTCCTATCCAAAGGCCTACAAACACCGCGATATCCGCTGCCCAGCTTCCAAATTTCAATTGGGTGCCAGCGCCATAAGCTGACAGAGCTGCAAGCACTATTGTGATTATTGTTAACCTTTTGGCGATGCGGATCACTTCCTGCTTCATTGTTGCTCCGGGTCCATTCTTGGACATAGCTGAAGTAGCGATGCTAGCAACATGCCACTCCTCGGTCTATGTGGCCAAGGAAGTGATTCCACGCTCGAAACCGCCCGTTGGGCAAACCCAGAACCCGCCATTGAGCGGGTTTTGTCATTTCTGCACAGAGGAAAAACACCATGGGCTTCAGACTCCCCAACGGCGCCACTCTTGAAATCGCTGCTACGTATGGCCCAGCCATCCCGGTGACGGCGCTGAGCAACGCAAACCCAGCCGTGGCCACCGCTGTCGCGCACGGCTTGGCCGATGGCGACATCATCGCTGTAGCCTCGGGCTGGACTCGCCTGAATGATCGAGCCGCTCGCGTCGCTGCAAGCCTTTCCGGCACTTTCACCCTGGAAAACATCAACACCACCAACGTCCAGCCTTACCCGGCCGGCTCCGGCGTCGGCTCCGTGCGCGAGGTGACCGGTTTCGTCGAAATCTCGCAGATCACCGACCTGACTTCCAGCGGCGGTGACCAGCAGTTCCTGACCTTCGGCTTCCTGGCTGACGATGACGACCGCCAGATCCCGACCACCAAGAACCCGATCAGCATGGCGGTCTCCGTGGCCGACGATCCTTCCCTGGCGTATGTGGCGGTGTGTGAAGGGGCTGACGAGGACAAGGTGACTCGCGTCCTGCGTCTCAACCTGCCGAATGGCGACAGCATCCTCTACAACGCCTATGTGTCGATCACTTCGACCCCGGCGCTATCCCGCAACAACCTGATGACCCGCGTTATCAGCTTGTCCCTGGCTGGCCGCCCAACCCGTTATTCGGCGGTGGTTTAACCCATGGCCAAGTTCAAGATCGCCCAGAACCCAACCTTTAAGGCTGATGTAGACATTCCGCGCGTGGGCGGTACCACGATCAAGGTGCCGTTCGAGTTCAAGTATCGGGACCGCAAGGAGCTCGCAGCACTGTTCGCGGGCTGGCAGGAAAAGACCAAGGAGGATCAGGAGGCGTTCGTCGCCAAGGGCGACGAGCTTTCTCTGGTCGACATCACTGCCTCCCACATCGACCGCCAGATCGAACAGGTACGCGAATTGGTCACCGGTTGGGGCTTCGACGACAAGTTGAGTGTCGAGACGATCCGAGCTCTGGTGGAAACCTCCGCCGGCGCCGGTGAGGCAATCGTCGAGACTTACCAAAAGGCCTTCTCCTCGGTCCGCCTGGGAAACTAAGCAAGGTCGCTCGCCTTATGTATGAGCGGGGGCCGTCAGAAGAGGAACTGGCGGCTTTCGGCATGTCGCTGGCGGACATTCCTGAAGAAGAGTGCGAGGTTCTGGCCGAAAACTGGCCGGCCTTCGTCCTCTTCAACGCCATGTCCACACAGTGGCGCACCGGCATGGGCGGGGCATCCGGCCTTGACTACACGGCACTTCGAGACGTCTCGGAATTCGTCGGCACAAGCAGAAAACAACTCAGAGAGATTTTCCCCGACCTTCAGGTAATGGAGGTCGAGGCCTTGCTCGTCATGAGCGAATCGAAGTAACGGAGCACTCATGTCGGGCACAATCGCGCAATTAGGCATCGAGGTAAATTCGGGCGATGCCGTCCAGGCTGCCACGGATCTGGAGCGCCTGGCCCAGGCTGGCGTCAAGGCTGAGAAAGCGGCTGATGGCGTTGCTGCTGGCTTCGACAAGGCCGCCACTGCTACTGCCGGTCTGGCAGCGGCAGAGGGCAAACTGTCCGAGTCGACTGAGGACGCGATGAAGCGCCTGACGGCCATGGCCAAGGCGTCGCTCGATTCGAGCGATTACTACCAAACCCTCACCACCAGCGTAAATACCAACTCTGCGGCACTGGAGAATTCAAGTTCCTCGGTCAACAGTCTGGCCGCTCTTCAGCGACGTTTGCAGGCTGAGTCTGACGCGCTGGTCGGCTCGACAGATCGTCAGGCTGAGGCCGCGAAGAAAGCCGCAGCCGCCACCGGTGTTCAAGCTGAGGGCCTGCAAGCACTGCTCGGCAAGATCAATCCGGCCGTGGCCGCGCTCGACAAGCTCGACCAGCAGCAAGAGCAGTTGCAGAAGTACAAGGCAGCCGGCCTGATCGATGCCGACACCTTTCGCGAGTACTCGACCCGCATTGACGCCTCCCGGCAGAAGCTGGGCGACTTCGATGAAGGCCTTCGCAAAACCGGAGCCACCTCGAAGCAGACCGAGCAGGCACTGCGTCAGCTCCCGTCGCAGTTCACTGACATCTTCACCAGCCTGGCCGGTGGTCAGAACCCTTTGCTCGTACTGCTCCAGCAGGGTGGGCAGATCAAAGACTCGTTCGGCGGAGTAGGCGCCACCTTTGATGTCCTGAAAGACAAGTTCCGCTCGCTGTTCAGCGGCGGCGCTGGCGCGGCGGTGCTGGGTGAGTCGCTCGCGGGCATCGCCAGCAATGCCAAGGACGTAGCAGAGAACACCGGGAAAGCGGGCGAAAGCTTGTCTGACCTGGCCGAAAGTTCGAACACTGCGGCGGAAGCGGCCGAGAACGCACAGAAGGCGTACGGCGCACTACCTCCGAGTGTGACCGGCGCATCCATGAGCATCATGGGCATGGTCGCAGCAGTGGCGGCTGCCGCAGCCGCAATTGGTGTCCTGATCTACGGATATAGCCAGGGCAGCAAAGAAACAGACGAGTACAGCAAGGCCCTCATTCTGACCGGCAATGCCGCCGGAACATCGGCTGACCAACTGGCCAATCTGGCTCAGCAGGTCAGCGCTACGAATGGCACGACCGGAGAGGCTGCGGCCTCGCTAACCAAGCTGGCCGCGAGCGGCGTCATTGCCGGCGGCAGCTTCAAGGAAATCGCCGACGCCGCCGCAGCGATGGAGGACGCTACCGGTAAGTCGGTGGACGCGACCATCGCCGAGTTCATCAAGATCGCCAAGGACCCGGTAGCGGCAGCGAAAGAGCTCAACGGCCAGTACCAGTTCCTGACGGCGTCTGTGTACTCGCAGATCGTTGCGCTCAAGGAGCAGGGCGATACGGTTGGTGCTGCCGATCTCTTCACTAAAACGTATGCGGACACCATTCAGGAGCGGTCCGGCCAAGTCACGCAGAATCTCGGCTTGTGGGAAAAAGCTTGGAAAGGCGTAAAGGACTCTGCGAGCGGTGCGCTTGATTCAATTCTGGATGTAGGAAGGGTGCAGTCTATTGACGCCCAGATCGCCAACCTTGAGAAGATCGTTGGTAACCGCAAAGACAGTTTCCTGACTTCACTGTTTCCCGACGATTTGGGAGCGTCGAGCAGCTCGACCAAGTTTATCGAGCAGCAGTTGCTGGATCTCAAAAAACAAAAGGTCGCACTTGCTGATAATGCAGCGATCGAAGCAGACAGGGCAAAAGTACAGAAGGAAGGCATCGAGGCCGAGCAGCGCCTTAAGAAACTCAGCGACTCGAACCTCACGAACGCCGAGAAGCGCGACAAGCTGACCAAGGCCTATTTGCGCGATGTCGAGGTTCTTAAGAAAGCAAACCCTGATGATCCGAAGGTTCAGGCCGACTATGTCGCCAAGACGCTTCAGAACATCAAGGACAAGAACAAGGACCCTAAAGCTGCATCGGCTGGAGCTGTCGATCTCACTGGCTACAACGCTGCTCAAAATGCACTCAAGGAAATCCAGGCCGACTACTCGAACACCCAGAAACAACTGGATGCCGCGCAGAAGGCTGGGCTGATCTCGCAACAGGAATACCTCCTTAAGCGCGAAGCCTTGATCGGCAACGAGCGGGACGAGGTTACTGCTGCTTACGAAGCGGAAATTGTCGCTCTTGAGGCCGCAAAGGGTAAGGCGACCACCACGGGCGAGCAGCGAATTCAGCTCGACCAGAAGATCGCCGATGCGCGCACCGACATGCTCAAGGCGCAGAAAACTGCGGACAGTGAGCTGGAAGTGCTGGCCACGAACGAACTGGGACGACTGAAGAAGCAGGAACTGGCCGTTCAGACCTACACCAGCGCACTACAGCAGCAAGTCGACACGCTGCGCCAGCAAGGACAGCGCGCCGCAGCAGGGTTGGGTCAAGGTGATCGGCAACGCGGCATGACCGATCAGCAAAATGCCATCGACGACCGCTTCAACTCGCAGAAACTCGACCTGGCCAGCCAGTACGGTGATGGATCGCGGGGCATGAGCCTCGACGAGTACAGCCAAAAACTGACCGCGCTGAAAACCACCCAACAGGAGCTGCACGACACTGTGCAATCCAACTATGACGAGATGACCGCCGCCCAGGGCAACTGGAGCGCGGGCGCATCGTCGGCGTGGCAGAACTACCTGGAGTCGGCGCGGGATGTCGCCGGGCAGACGAAAAGCTTGTTCAGCAACGCCTTCAGCTCGATGGAAGACGCAATCGTCAACTTCGCCATGACTGGGAAGGCCTCGTTCGGTGATTTCGCGAAATCGATCCTGGCAGACATGGCGCGGATTGCTACTCGGCAAGCCAGTTCGGCGCTGCTGGGCAGCTTAGTCGGTGCCGCCACGAGTTACTTCACCGGCAGCGGTAGCGGTAACGGGCTGGCTTCCGGCTCTGCCGGTGCCGCTTCGTCAGCCGCAGGGGCATCGCAGGCCGGATACACCAGCGTCGACTTCTCTGGTTACCGAGCAGCCGGCGGGCCTGTCTCCCCCAACTCTCTGTACGAAGTCAATGAGCTGGGGCCGGAGCTGTACAACGAGGGTGGCCGGTCCTTCCTCATGACTGGCGCGAATGGTGGCAGCGTAACGCCGCTGACGTCTGGCGGTGGCCCTGGTGCAGCTGCACTTGGCGGCAGCTCGGGTGGCGGAACGGTCATCAGCGTTCAGGTCAACGTCGCCAGTGACGGCTCGACCAGCTCCACGACTGACGATCCTGCTTACCAGCAGTTCGGCAAGGACTTGTCCGACTTCGTTGATCAGCGTTACCAGAAGCTGGTGAGCGTCGACCTGCGTCGTGGTGGAAAAATCAACCGGGCCATCACGGGGTGATCCATGGCAATTGAGAGATTCACCTGGCAAATCGAAAAGGGTGCAACTGGCGATATCAAGCAGCGCACCCGGTCCAAGCAGTTTGGCGATGGCTACGAACAGTCGGTTTCTGATGGGATAAACAACAAAGTGCAATCTTGGCCCATCAGCCACACCGGCAGTGCAGAGCGGATCAAGGAAATTATTGCCTTCCTTGATCGCCATAAGGGCGCGAAAGCATTCCTGTGGACGCCGCCTCTCGGTGAGCTCGGCCTCTACAAGTGCCCCAACGGCTACCAGCCTTCACACAAAGGCGGCTCGGTTTACTCCATCGCCGCCACTTTCGAACAAACCTTTCACCCCTAAGGGAAACCCTGATGGCATTGATTGCGGACATCCAGAAGCTGGAGCCCGGCGGGGAAGTGCGGCTGTTTGAAATCGACGGCACGGAATACGGTGCGGATGTGCTGCGCTTCCATGCTCATGCGATTCCGCACACGCCGGCTGAGTTGCTGGCGTACGAGGGGTCGCCTGATGAACTGCCGGCGAAATCGATCATTTGGCAGGGCAACGAATACGCGGCCTGGCCAGTGCAGATTGAAGGTATCGGCGCAGATATCAGCGGCAGCGCTACACGACCGACGTTTATGGCTGGCAACGTCAATGGGCGAATCACCGCACTGTGCCTTGCCTTCGATGACCTGCTGAAGTTTCAGCTGACCGTGCGCGAGACGTTGGTCCAGTACCTTGATGCCGTGAACTTCCCCGACGGCAACCCGACCGCCGATCCGACGCAAGAAGCGCTGGAAATCTGGTTCATCGACCAGAAGACCGGTGAGGACGGCGAGGTTGTGCAGTGGGAGTTGTCCTCTCCTGGTGAGATCGACAACCACGGACTGCCGGGTAGGCAGATGACGACCTTCTGCCATTGGGCAATGACCGGCGGCTACCGCGGGCCGAACTGCGGTTACACCGGCGGTTCCATGTTCGATGATGACGACAACCCCACGGACGACCCGAGCAAGGACGAGTGCAAGGGCGGGCTCATGTCCTGCAAGTTGCGCTTCGGACAGAACAACCAACTTCCTCACGGCGGATTCCCTGCTGTGTCACTGATCGCACGGAGTTGACCATGCGCAAGCACATATTGAGCGCCATGGCAGCGCACGCGGCAGCTCAGTATCCGAAAGAGGCGTGCGGGCTGGTGTTGGCGATCGGGCGTAAGCAGAAGTACTTCCCGTGCCGGAACATCGCGAGCGAGCCGACCGAAGAGTTTCGGATCGAACCGGAGGATTACGCTGCTGCGGAAGACATGGGCGAGGTGATTGGGATCTTTCATTCACACCCAGACGCCACCAGCAGGCCTTCGCCGCGCGACCTCGCGATGTGTGAAGCGACAGCGATGCCGTGGCACATTCTGAGCTGGCCCGAAGGCGACCTGCGCACCGTGATGCCGACCGGCGATGTCCCTTTGCTGAGGCGACCATTCGTGCACGGCGCCTGGGACTGTTGGCAAGTCTGCGCCGATTGGTATAAGCGCGAGTGGGGTCTGGAGTTTGAAGCCTTCGAGCGCGCTGATGGCTGGTGGGAGAGCAAGGACAACGCCAGCCTTTACGAAGCCAACTATGAGACCGCCGGGTTCTACCGGGTCGATCAGCCGCAGCGTGGCGATATGGTCGTGATGGAAGTAGGGCGGACGGTTTACCCGAACCACGCCGGGATATTCCTCGGCACAGATCCGGCGCTGCCCAGTGAGGATGCAGCCACCTTTGGACCTGGGCCTTTCCTGCTACACCACCTGTACGGGCGCCCAAGCGAGATCATCGTCTTCGGCGGCCCATGGCTCGACCGAACACGCCTGATCCTCAGGCACAAAGATGCACAGCCAACCACATGATGCGGCAGGGCCGCGGGAGAAGGGAATGAAATCCAGCCAAAGCTACACGCTGACCATCAAGGATCTGTGCGCCATGTCGGGTGGTTCGATCTGCGGCGGCAACGTAGAGATCGCGATCATGGATAGCGAGAATGAGATCGATCGTTTTACGGTTTCCGGGAAGGTCGGGCCGGATGGGGAAGGGTATCGTCGCAGTTATATTGGGAAGCCAGGGCTGAGCGCCAAAGTCGCGTCCGGCCCCGGATCAATCACGATGACATCAGTTTTGGATTGAGTTAGTCCAGACGAAATCATCTGTCCCTGGCTTGTGGGATCCATAGTGCGCAACGTAGCCGTCGCCAGCTTTCTTCACCTCAGACTCCGCTTCATCTTTGCTCGGGTAAATGCCGTGAAAGCTCCAAGGCGCATTTCGAGTTACGCCCCAACCGAGAACCCAGCCTGAGTTTTCTGGATCCTTTGGTAGTAAATTGCTCATCTTGACCTCCAGGTCATAAACGCGCCGAAATTGGCGCAATCCCAGTCCTTGGGCTTGCAGGCAAAGGACTGGGGAATCCTCTCTAGATAAACGTTGCACTTTGAACGATGGATATTCTCCTTAGCGTTTCCTCGTCGCTGTTTTTTATCTCTTCGGCCAGGTTCTTGATGTAGTCCACATCTTCTTGGGTAACCGCTCGATCTCTGTTAAGGGGAAGATGTGCCGCAATGATTTTTGAGACTGGCATCTCGGTAGAACCCAGCTCTTCAATCAGAGCTGCGCGAGCAACGCAGACTCCGAAGTCATCGGCGCCAGGGGCGCATATCTTCCTATTAATTGATGCCGCTCGATCCGTGTTAATCCCCATCTCGCCGCTGTCCTTGTCATTGTCTTTGAAGGGCAAGAGGCTACTATCGGAGATCGGCGGGGCGTTACTGGGGATTCGTACAGGCGGGGAAGAGCCCGGCGGAGCGGGCTATTCTGGGAGTGCTGCGGTCTCCGGATCAAGAATTTCGAGCAGCATCTGGTCATGCTCCGCGCGCGATGCCCTATAGAACATGCACCGATCTAGAAGAATCCGTTTCATGCTCCGGGCAGACGCAAGGTGCCTGGGCTCAACAGAGATCGTCGCGGTCTTACCGCTGCTACTGTCGGTCACTTCCAGGTGGTATCGCCCAATCAAGCCGTCGTCTCGTTTGGTGTGGCCGAGGCATTTGAAGTTGAAAGGGGTGTCTGTCATACCGTGCTCCCAATTCAGAGTGTGAATGGTTCCTGCCTTCGGCTCGTAAGGACTGGGAAATCCGTTGTGTGGCGGCAGGAGGCTACTACGGAGGGTGACGGGGCGTTACTGGGGATTCGTACAGATGTATCCCGGCTGGTTACTTTGTGGGCCGCTGCTAGGCTTGTCAGTGGCTTTATGCCACTTACCCCACAAGGAGCGTTGGCAATGCGAAACCTCATTTGGATGTTGTTTTTGATTCCGCTATCGGGATGTCTGCAGCAGGTTGCAAAGCCAAGCGAAATAACCCTCGTCGAAGCGATGAAAGAGGTTGGTGAAGGATTAGCTGCTATGCGCGAAGCCCAAGGAGACATTAGAACTGGGCTAATTGCTGAGTCTGCGGAAGTCACCTTTAAAATTTCGGCGGATGCTACGAATGGAGGAAAGTTGAAAGTAGATTTAGCTCCACCAGCGGTTAGTGATGGCGTCGGGATTGGTGGGGAGCTTTCTGCTGAAAGGACTTCTGGCAGATCAAATACCGTGACAGTGAAGTTCAAAAACTTGCTAACACTTCCGAAAGATTCCGTTGGATACGCAGTAGTAGGTGCTCAAATTGGTCTACAGCCTGAGGTAGCAGCACCGAAACCAGAGGTCCCTAAACCTGGTAGCGCTCCAAAAGCACCGGAGTCCCCGTCGAACGCTGGCACTCGACCATCAATCCCAGTGAGAATACTTCCTGACGACATTACTAAGTGGATACAGTCAAAACAGCCTACTTTGCCATCGAAATAGGCCAATTGATCCGGATAGGGCTTAGCCTCACGCGGGACTTTTTCGTTTCAATACACCCAGTGCTACAGTCACCCCCTTTCAGGACGAGGAAGAATCATGCGGATTTTGATTGGGACGGTGACCTGAGATTCCGCACGTCCTGACATGAGGAAGCCCAGGCTAGTGCTGGGCTTTTTTCATCTGGCTGAAATGGAATCAACGCCGATTAGGTTGCAGCAGCATTGCAACCCGTGCACCAGACTGGGTGGTGCTCTCGTAGCGCTGGCCAGCCTTTACCGTCGCGCTGATATGCTCGGACTTATTTATACCTCTGCCGGGGTCGCGCACGGTGTAGACAATGTCCACCTTTGCGGTCCCGTCAGCCTTTAGATCTCTGACGACGCAGCCGATCATATGGCCAGAAACAAGATTCACTCCAGAGCGCTCCCCGCTTGATTCGCCGGTGACGTGGCCGGCCAGCGTGAGGCAGTTCCAAGAAAACTCATCAATATCGATTTTTAGTGCGACCTGCTTAGGGTGTGGATCGGCCAAGTCCACATTGGCCTCATAAATGACCTTGCCGTTATAGGTCATTGTTTGATGGCTCATCACTGGAATATGTGGAAAAGAATCGTTAGAACTTGGCTGCGCAGCGGATGCGGTTGTCGCCATCAAGACCAAGGTGAAGAGTGTGTTTGCAATGCGAGAGGGCATAACTGAAAATTCCTTGTAAGGGTGTTTTTGTATCGTCCCAGGCAAAGGATTCTTTAGATTAAGGCCTCGATGCTACAGTGCGGCCCTTTCCACAGGAGTGACCTGCATGAAACTATTCGTAGGGGCGTTGGCGGTGATGCTGTTGGCGGGGTGTTCGACTTCGCCAATGTCTGCGCGAGACGCGGACCCAGTGCCAAGTGACGAGTTGTATGCGTTTCAAAGCAAATCGGCTAGCACCTCATCTCGAATTACAGTAGTCCGGGATGGTGGCTTTGTCGGCTCGGGGTGCGATTTGGTTTTTTACATTGAGGGGCGGCGAGCCGCCAAGATCGGACCGGGACAGCGTGCCAGTTTTTACGTTGAGCCGGGAGCGGTAAACCTAGGTACAGGTCTTGCCGAGTCTGGGCTTTGTGCTGGTGCGGCAATAAGGACAATCAGCGCGAATCTCAAGCCGGGCGTTGAGAGCCAGTTCCGTATTAGCGGAGATATGAGTGGCTTCTTCTTGGCTCCTTATGTGGATTACGGCGGCCGTTGAGTCCGCGATTTTCGAAAGCCGCCTACGGGCGGTTTTTTATTTGGAGCAAATGTAATGTCTGCATCAGCTATCGATTACCAGCCGCTCACAACCATTAAGTTGTATGGGGCGTTGCGTCAGTTCGGGCGGGAGTTCAGGTTGTCCGTCCGCTCACCATCAGAGGCAATCAAAGCACTTTGTATTCAGGTGCCGGGGTTCGAGCGGTTCCTGTCGAACGCGAAATCTCGCGGGCTAGAGTTCGCAGTTTTTCGAGGCTCAAAAAACATTGGAGAAGCTGAGCTGGGTTATCACGGTGCTGGTGATATTCGCATCGCACCAATTATTGTCGGTAGCAAGCGTGGTGGAATACTCCAAACCATCGTTGGCGCGGTGATGATCGTTGCGGGCATCTTCCTACTTGCCACTCCGTTTGGCGCTCCACTTATTGCCGCAGGCATCGGGCTCGTCGCCGGCGGCGTAATCCAGATGCTCAGTCCTCAACCCAAAGGCCTGAAAACGAGTGCCGCTCCTGAGAACACTCCGGGTTATGCCTTCGGCAGCGCGAAGAACACCACAGCATCCGGCAACCCAGTGCCGCTCTGCTACGGAAAGCGCCGGGTGGGCGGGGCGATCATCAGCGCCGCGATCTACGCCGAAGACCAGATGTAGCCAAACACTGAACACCACAGCCGCCCATGAGGCGGTTTTTTATTGCCTGGAGAAACGCATGGGCGCAGCACAGAAACTCGACGTCTTCGGCGCCAAGGGTGGATCGGACAAGCCAAAGACCCCGACCGAAGCACCGGACAGCCTGCGCTCGGTGGCAGTGGCCAAGATCCTTATTGCGATGGGTGAGGGAGAGTTCGCCGGCAATCCTACAGCACAGGACATCTACCTCGACAACACCCCGCTGCAAGACCCTCAGGGCAACATGAACTTCCCTAACGTGAAGTTCGAGTATCGCAACGGTTCTGTTGAGCAGGACTATATCCAAGGTATCCCTTCGGTTGAGAACGAAACCACTCTGGGCATCGAGTTGCGCAGCGGCACGCCCTGGGTACGGGCGATCAGCAACACAGAACTGTCGGCTGTTCGGTTGCGGTTCACCTGGCCAGCCCTGCAATCGGTCGATGCCAGCGGCAACGTGAATGGCTACCGGATTGAATACAAGGTTGAGCTGGCAACCGATGGCGGGGCCTATCAGCAAGTGCTGAGCGAAGCCGTCGACGGTAAAACCACCAGCACCTATGAGCGCACTCGTCGCATTGATTTGCCTGTGGCGACCAGTGGCTGGCTGATCCGCGTCACCCGCATTACGCCGAACCAGAACAACAACAAAATCGCCGACACCATGCAGATCGCCGGCTTCACTGAAGTCATCGACGCCAAGCTGCGTTACCCGAATACCGCGCTGCTCTACATCGAATTCTCGGCCGAGCAGTTCCGCAGTATTCCCGCGGTGACTGTCGATACCAAACTGAAAATTATGCCGGTGCCGAGCAATTATGATCCGGAAACTCGGAGCTATACCGGGATCTGGGACGGCACCTTCAAGCCGGCTTGGACGGACAACCCTGCGTGGATGACCCATGACATCACCGTCAGCGATCGATTCGGTCTTGGCCGGCGGATCAAGCCATGGCAGGTCGACAAGTGGGAGCTGTACCGGATCGCTCAGTACTGCGATCAGTTGGTGCCGGATGGTAAAGGCGGCCAAGAGCCGCGCTTCATCTGCAATCTAAACCTTCAGGGCAAGGCCGACGCCTGGTCACTGCTGCGCGATATCTCGGCGATTTATCGCGGGATGACCTACTGGGCTCAGGGCCAAGTCTTCACGCTGTCCGACATGCCGCGCGCCACCGACTTCGACTTCGCCTACACCCGGGCGAATGTCATCGACGGTAAGTTCACTTACTCGAGCGCATCGGAACGCACTCGCTACAGTCGAGCCCTGATCAGCTACGACAACCCAGCCAACAACTACGACACTGATGTCACTGCGGTGACGGATGCCAAGCTTCAGCGGCGCTACGGCGACAATCCGCTGGAGATCAGCGCGATCGGCTGCACCCGCGAGTCTGAAGCGCAGCGCCGTGGCAAGTGGGCGCTACTGACCAACTCCAAGGATCGCGGGATCAGCTTCAAGGTTGGCCTGGACGGGCGCATTCCTTTACCGGGATACGTCATCCCTGTTGCGGATGAGCTGCTCGCTGGGCGCGCAATCGGCGGGCGAATCTCGGCGGCTGCCGGCCGAGTCATCACGCTGGACCGTGACACCCAGGCCAAGGCAGGCGACAGGCTAATCTTGAACCTGCCTAACGGTAACTGCGAAGGTCGCACCGTGCAGTCAGTGTCCGGCCGTGCGGTGACGGTAACCACGTCCTATTCGGTTGCGCCAGAGGCCGAGCTTGTCTGGGCGCTCGATGCCGACGACCTGGCCGTGCCGTTGTATCGCGTGACCTCCGTATCTCGACCAGAGGCTGGCGTGTTCGAGATTTCGGCCGTCCAGTACGACCCGAGCAAGTTCGCTCATATCGACACCGGCGCACGACTGGAAGAACGCCCTATTAGCGTGATTCCGATCACCGTCGTTCCGGCGCCGGCCAGCGTTACCGTCACGTCGAACTCGGTGGTGTCCCAGGGCATTGCCGTCGCCACCATGACCATCACTTGGCCCGCGGTGAACGGCGCAGTTGCGTATGACGTCGAGTGGCGTAAGGACAGCGGGAACTGGATAAAGCTGCAGCGCACTGGGATGACCGGTGTCGACGTGGTGGGCATCTACGCTGGCGCTTACGTGGCCCGCGTCCGCGCGGTGAGCGCCTTCGACATTTCGTCGATCTGGCGCAACTCGATCCTGACCAATCTGAAGGGCAAAGAGGGTCTGCCGCCGGCGCTCAGCTACCTGACGGCCACGCCGCTGCTGTTCGGCATCTACTTGAAGTGGGGCTTCCCGGCTGGCGCCGAAGACACCCAGCGGACTGAAGTCTGGTACGGGCCGACGACCAGCTTGGAAGCTGCAACCAAGCTGACCGACCTGTCGTACCCGCAAAGCGATTTCTCGATGCTGGGCTTGCGCGCAGGGGTGACGCTCTACTTCTGGGGTCGCCTGGTGGATCGGATCGGCAATATCGGCCCGTGGTACCCAATTGGTATGGGGGTGCAGGGTCAATCGAGTGCCGACGCCGCTGCTATCTTGGAGATGATCGCCGGGCAGATCGGCGAAACCGAACTCGGTCAGGACCTGCTGGACGAGATCAACAAAATCCCGGGCCTTCAGGATCAGATCGATGCGCTGGACGGACTGAAGGGCTACGACCCCGAGCTGCCTTACACCAAAGGGCAGTTGATCGTCGAAAGTGGCCACATCTATCAAGCCGTGCTGCCTGTTCCGGTCAATACGCCTCCGCCAAACCTGACGTACTGGGCAGACGTGGGCGACCTTCTCGAGACAGCCAATGGTCTGGCCGAACAAGTGGCCACCCACACTACGCAGATAACGGAGCTGGACGGTGAGGTGACGGCCACCGCGACAGCCTTCCAAGCACTGCGCGCTTCTTTCCGTGATGACGACGGGGAGGGCGAACTGGCGGATGCGCTGAAGGGATGGAGTAGTACTGCGGCTATCGCCACGGAAGAGAAGGTGAGGGCGTCGGAGAATCTTGCCAGCGCGCAGAAGATCACCACTCTGACCGCCGCAGTCGGCGAGAACGAAGCCAATGTCATCGACCTGCGCCAGACCGTGGCCACGGATAAGGAAGCCACCGCTACGGCGATCACTCAGGTCAATGTGAAGGTCGGCGAGAACACCTCCGCCATTCAGGAGACAGCGATCGCCTACGCAGACACCAGCGGAAAACTGTCGACCATGTGGTCGGTGAAGATGCAGATCACTGCTGGCGGGCAGTACGTCGCCGCCGGCATCGGTTTGGGCATCGAGAACACTGGTGCGGGATTGCAAAGCCAGTTCCTGGTCAGCGCCGATCGGTTCGCCATCGTCAACACCATTGCCGGCGGCGCCATCTCGGTTCCGTTTGCGGTGCAGGGTGGCCAGGTGTTTATGAACTCGGCGTTCATCGCGGACGGCACTATCACCAACGCCAAGATCGGCAGCTACATCAGCTCGACCAACTACATCGCCGGCCAGCAAGGCTGGATTCTCAATAAAGACGGAACGCTTGAAATCAACGGCATCGTCCCCGGCCAAGGGCGGCTGGTGATCAACTCGCTGAACGTCTCGGTCTACGACGCGAACAACGTGTTGCGTGTCCGGCTCGGCTATCTGGGGTGAACCATGGCACATGGAATGCGGATCTGGGGCCCCGACGGCGTGCTCCAGGTCGACGAGAACTCGTTCACCATTCGGGTGGTGCTTTCAACTTTAGTGACGTTCACTGGTGGGAAGTCCAATCAGGACTTCTCCATACCGGGAGTTGGCCCCGCGAACGGCTCAGCGATTGTCGTCCCTGTTGGTACCTACACGGACCAGCAACAGCAGTTTGAAACCGAACTCGTCGACAACGTCGCCCGGGTTTACAACCACACCAGAGGCTATGCCGCGAGCTATGTCGCGACGGGGACGATGCGACTGATCGTCATGAGGTTCAATTAATGGCGTACGGACTTCAATTCACGAACAGCAGCAATGTGGTTACCATCGACTCGGAATTTGCCAGGCTGATGGTTATTGCCAGCGGCAGATACGCCCCAACAGAAGAAGGAGGCATGGCGTCAACGACATACTTTGCCAGGCCGGTGACATCACAGGAGCCGCCGCTGGTATTCGTACGACCCGACACCGTCGCCGGGATCGCCGGCCTGAGCGGCATGAGGTTGATCGGCTCGGCGGGAAACTGGATTGGCTTCTATGTTCGGACTTATAGCGCTGCCACTGCTCAGCCTAACGGCCGATATTTTGTTGCAGCCTTTGCAGCACAGGCCGTGGCTCAGTACGGCATGCGCCTTTGGGACGGCACCGGAAAAATGCTTTTCGACTCAGGAACACCCAGCGCCAGTTTTACGCGAGCCTTCCAAAACTGGGCATACGTGAAGTCGGATCAGACCGATCAGGGGCTGTACCGAAACTACTACTCGGTGCCTTTCAACTTCCCCCAAAACGAATTCATGCTGATCAACAACTTCGGAATGACCATGGTATCCGGCGGGAACATCCCTCGGCAGCTTTACAGTACTTGGGATTTCACCACCGGCACTCTCTACGCTGTAACTGTCGCGGCCAATAACCCATTCAATTTTTTTCTCCCTGCGGTTTTCGCAAAACAAGCCGTCTAACTCTTCTTTTTATAGGATGCCGCCATGCCCTGGCACAGATTGGGAACGGTTTCTGTCACCCAAAATTCGAGCACCGTGACCGGTGTAAATACCGCTTTTGCAGCAAACACTCGGATCGGTGATGCCTTCATCGGACCAGATGGGCGCCAATACGAGCTTGGGAACGTCGCAAGCGATACGGTGATCTCGATCATCCCCCCGTATCTGGGGCCAACAGTCGCTGGTGCGGCTTACGCAGTAACACCGGTTCAGGGTTACCAAAAAGGCTTGGCTGATCAGGTGCGGGACTGGGTGAATACCTACGGTCCAAAAATGGCAGCACTCGGCACCACCGGCAACTACGATATTTTGCCAGTGAACAAGGGGGGGACGGGTGGCACTGATCAGGCGGCGGGTCGCGCCGGGCTAGGGTTAGGCGCTGCCGCAACTGAAAATGTAATCCCCGTGACGAAGGGAGGCACTGGCGGGGCGGATCAGGCAGGCGGGCGCGCCGGCCTTGGGCTGGGTTCCGTAGCGACTGAAAACATCGTGCCGGTGACGAAGGGGGGTACCGGTGGAAATAGCCAGGCTTCGGCCAGGACGGGGCTCGGCCTTGGAGCAGCTGCCGTCGCGGCTATTCTTGGAACTGTATCGCAGTCGGGAGGCGTACCTACCGGCGACATCATGCAGGTGGTGACAAACGCCAACGGCACGGCTTTTAAGTTTGCTTCTGGATTCATGGTTTGTTTGTCACCTCCGTTGACTGTGGCCGGAACCACCGCATCATTTGGCGCGCTGTTTATCTCCCCAACTTCCACCGGGTGGTTCTATCCAGTTGTGTTTGTCGGCACAGCCCCGTACGTGGATGGCACGAACGGCAACTCGGTGCAGTTCTCAATTAATCCTCGATCGATCAGTAACACAACAGCAGAATTTGTTGGGATCTATCCAGCGTCCTCCAGTGGCGCTCTAACAGTCTTCGCTTTCGCAGTCGGGAGGTGGTTCTAATGATTATCAAGCTTTTGCCTCAGTGTCGCGATGACACCCTAGAGGTGATAAAAGTCGGTAATGTCCTGACTATCAATGGAGGGACCTTCGATTTCTCACCGATGGCCGAAGGCGCGACCTTGCCACGAACGGCTATTGCCTCAGAGTGGTTTGCCGATGATGTGACCATGCAAGACGGGGCACTCATACTGACTCTGCTGCTGCCACTGCCAGCGAATTACAGCCCGCAGCAGGCTTTCCCGGTACCGCTGGTGATTACGGCCGACGGCCCGGTGGTATTTCCACAGCCTTTACCTGTCGCGGTCGCCGCGGCGGTGGCGCCAGATGAACAGCTGGCCATCGCGCCGGACACCCAGGAGGCCGAAGCATGAGCGGAAACATCGATTGGACCCAACTGATCACCAAGGCAATGAAAGACCAGGCGGCCACAGATAGAGTCCTTGCCGCTGTCGTAGCGGACAGTGCCAAGCGCCGCGCCGTTGCCGACACCGCCATTGCGCCACTGCAAGATGCTGTGGATGTTGACGACGCCACAGCCGCTGAAGTTTCTCTACTGAAGGCCTGGAAAAAATATCGAGTAGCACTGAATCGGCTTCCCGAGCAGCCCGGCTATCCAGCTACGATCGATTGGCCAGTCGTCCCGGCCTGATATTCGACGAACACCAGCACCCGCCATTGAGCGGGTTTATTTTTGCCTGGAGAAAACCATGCGTGATCGCTGTAATGCTCTCGCTCAGCGAGAAGTCCAGACGAGTAGGGTGCGGAGCTGATTCAGTTCGCGCCCAATTTAAACTTTATGTTGTTTGACGGCCACCAAGACCACGACGGCGGTGGGGTATAGCAGCCGGGTTGATTGGCTGGGGTCGCATCACAGCGGACGGTATAGCCCTTGTTGTTGATTTCCCTTCCGCCTTCACCGGTGCCGCGCTCACTGTATGAGGAGCAGCCGCCGAGCAAAGCGGCAATCAAAAGAATCGTTTGGTACTTCATAAATGCCTCCATGCGTGGAGCGCACAGCTTAACAATTGAGTCCCGTCGAGTGCGGGCTTTTTTTCGTCTGGAGAAAAGTGATGACCACAACAGAAAGAGACCGCGATGTCCTTGCCCGTACGCTATGGGGTGAGGCGCGCGGTGAAAGCCTGGCCGGCCAGATCGCCGTGGCCTGGACGATCCGCAATCGCGTGAACGATGGCAAAGCCAAGTCGTGGTGGGGGGAGGGCTATGCTGGCGTGTGCCAGAAGCCGTACCAGTTCAGCTGCTGGAATAAGAACGACCCGAACTTCATTTACCTGAGTGGCACGAAGCCCATCCCGTTCCGCGAGTTCGCTCAAGCGCAGATTGCCGCTGACCAGGTGCTGGCCGGTAAAGTGGCAGATCCCACCAGCGGAGCTACGCACTATTACGCGACCGCTATGACGAAGGCCCCAGACTGGGCAGCGAAGGCCAAGAAGACGCTGAAGCTCGGGCGCCACGTCTTCTTCAAGGATGTGCCGTGATGATGCCGGTGACCAAGGGCTGATACTGCTGGCAGCTTGCCAAGCGTACGTCCGGGAGGTCACCGCTGGAAGGTAAATTAACAGTCTTGCTGTTGAGTACCAGAAGTCGGATGGAGGTCAATGAACTGCCGAGGACCTCGGAACTGGTACGTGATCAAATTTGGAAATTTCTTTGATCCAGAAGCGGCGATATTTAGTTTGGTTTGGCGACAGCGGTTTGTGATTTGACCAGGGATGCTCAGTTTTCAAGCTGGCGCGATACACCTCCCACTCCTTCTCCTCGGCCACTTCCTGGGCTCTTTTTTTATCATCGAACCAGCCAAGTACGTAAACTTCGCCCTGATCCATACCATGTTCGATCAGTAGATAGATATCTTTCATAAGCTTGAACCCGCTACTACACGTTCTAAAATCCCCTGATTTTGGGGCATTGCTTTGACTATCGGCAGGCACTTTCAGTAATTGAGTTTTATCGATGAATGGCGCGAAGTCGATGTTCTGGACGGAATCCTGTTATCTGGAATTTCTGTAGAAAAATCCCGTACAAATGCAAAGCCCCTAAGGTTCGCGACTTCGGGGCTTCTATTTTCGCCTCCATCCCTTAATTGGTGGCGAACGTGGGAGGGATATTGTGGCGCAAGGCCGGCTCACTACTGCTATGTGGGGATTGTGTTCGGTCGGCAGGACACCGGAGGAGGGGTGTATTAGGGGGCGTGACTTTTGCGTGACTCTCTCACGCACGTGTAAGCACTTGTGGGCATTCGATTGCAGCGAGCGCCAGTAAAAACAGCCATTTCACAAGGTCTTACAGGGGTACTGCGTGCATGGGGTGCTAGGGGTTTAGCGTGGCGATCGATTGCTGTCACTCGGGTGTCATCAGCACCGCGAGCGTCAGCTTGATGAACTCCTCATTCTTATCGATCGTGTCCAAGGCGCCGCGCACGTTGTCTGCGACGTCAGCCGAGCCGCGGGCCTCGACCCAATTGGAAAGCTCCAGGATGGCGGCCTCCAAGGCGAGTTGGTTTTCGTTGATCTTAAACAGTAGGGAAGGGAGCAGGTCTGAATGTGGCATCGTAAATCCTCAGTTTTGAGGACAGCGTAGCATCGCGTTACATGAAGGATGTTTAACGATCGGCAGGACGCCGGAGGAGGGTAAAAGCGGGTTAGTTCTGGAACGCTTCCATACTAGTTATGGAACACATGCCGATCGGCGGATATTTCGCCAAATCCCAGAAACGACAAAGCCCTGAATAATCAGGGCTTTGTCGGTACAAATATGGCGGAGGCGATGGGATTCGAACTCATGGACCTGTTACAGTCGACGGTTTTCAAGACCGTTGCCTTAAACCACTCGGCCACACCTCCGTTGCGTTGCGGGCGCCATAATACCTGAATGAAACACACTGTCAAACTCTCTGCATAGCTTGTTACAGAGCGTCTGTTATGATCTTTGCGACTGAACGTTTCAAACCAACAGGAGTGTCGCCATGCGCGAACAGGATTACGCAGTTAATAACAGCGTGCAGGCTGAGCAGCTAGAGGTTAGCCGCGTCCTGCGCAACACTTACGGCTTACTCGCTCTCACCCTCGCATTCAGCGGCGTGATGGCGTTTGTCGCTCAGCAGATGCGTGTCGGCTACCCGAATATCTTCGTGGTGCTGATCGGTTTCTACGGCCTTTTCTTCCTCACCAACAAACTCCGTGATTCGGCTTGGGGCCTGGTATCGGCGTTTGCCCTGACCGGTTTCATGGGTTTCCTGCTCGGCCCGATCCTCAACCGTTACCTGGGTATGCAGGGCGGCGCCGAGGTGGTCAGTTCGGCCTTCGCGATGACTGCGCTGGTGTTCGGCGGTCTGTCGGCTTATGTGCTGATTACCCGCAAGGACATGAGTTTCCTGGGTGGTTTCATCACCGCAGGCTTCTTCGTGCTGCTGGGTGCGACGCTGGCGAGCCTGTTCTTCCAGATCAGCGGTCTGCAACTGGCGATCAGCGCAGGTTTCGTACTGTTCTCCTCGGTCTGCATTCTGTTCCAGACCAGCGCCATCATTCACGGCGGCGAGCGCAACTACATCATGGCGACCATTAGCCTGTATGTATCGATCTACAACCTGTTCATCAGCTTGTTGCAGATCTTCGGCATCATGAGCCGCGATGATTAATCGCCAGGCTTGAAATAAAAAACCCGCGAAAGCGGGTTTTTTTTGCCTGCGATTTGGAAAAAATTCACGCCATCGGTGGCAACCGGCGTTTGACCGGGGTTTTCTTGACGATTGCAGTGTTGGTTTCGGCATGGGTATTCAGGCGGTCGAGCAGGGTGTCCAGTTGCTCCATCGAACGCACATGCAGGCGGGCGATGAAACAGTCGTCGCCGGTGACCTTGTCGCACTCCGTGAACTCCGGGATGGCCTGGATCTGCCGCTCCACTTCCTGCAACTGGCCCGGCAGTGGGCGAATGCGCACGATGGCCTGGAGTTGATAACCGAAGCTCTTGGGATCAATCTCGACGGTATAGCCCTTGAGCACGCCGCGTTCCTCAAGGCGCCGCAAGCGTTCGGCAACGCTGGGCGAGGACAGGCCGCTGATCTGCGCCAAGGCCTTGAGCGAGCGCCGTGAGTCTTCCATCAACGCCGTGATCAGTACTTGGTCGATATCGTCAGTCATGGCGAAACCTCGATTAGGCAATTATTCAAAACCGCCTTGATAAAAAAGGCAGATTTCGAGTTTAGCCTGCTTTTTGCGCTGGAGAAGCCCCTCGGCGGATTGGCATACTTTGGGCTCAAACACAGGAGTCTGATGATGGACAAAACAATACGTCACGGGTCATTCGAAATGACCGCCGCCATGCTGATTTCCGGGACCATCGGCTGGTTCGTGCTGGTGTCCGGGCAACCGGTGCTGGACGTAGTGTTCTGGCGTTGCGTGTTCGGCGCCGGCACGTTGTTGCTGATCTGCGCGGCATTCGGCTTCCTGCGCCCCGGCATTCTGACCCGCACCACGTTCTTGCTGGCCGTGCTCAGTGGCGTGGCGATTGTCGGCAACTGGGTGCTGTTGTTTGCTTCTTACTCCCGCGCCTCGATTGCCATTGGCACCGCGGTTTACAACGTTCAGCCGTTCATGCTGGTGGGGTTGGCCGCGTTGTTCCTCAACGAGAAAATCACCCTGCAGAAACTGTTCTGGCTGGGCATTTCGTTTCTCGGGATGCTGGCGATTGTCAGCGCACATGGCGGGCAGGGCGAGAGCGGCAATGATTACCTGATGGGCATCGCTCTGGCGCTGGGGGCGGCATTTCTTTACGCGATTGCCGCGTTGATCATCAAGCGCCTGACGGGCACACCGCCGCATCTGATCGCGTTGGTCCAGGTCACCACCGGCGTGCTGTTACTCGCGCCATTCGCGCACTTTTCGGCATTGCCGCAAGCGCCGAGCGCGTGGGCCAGTCTGGTAACGCTGGGCATTGTCCACACCGGCGTGATGTACGTGCTGCTCTACGGCGCGATCCAAAAACTGCCGACGGCACTGACCGGTGCGCTGTCGTTTATCTACCCGATTGCGGCAATCTTCGTTGACTGGTTTGCCTTCGGCCATCGCCTGGAGCCGCTGCAATGGATCGGTGTTGCCGCGATTCTGTTGGCCGCTGCGGGCATGCAACAAGGCTGGGGTCTGAAGTTTCGTCGGACGGTGACAACGCAGTAAGCCGTCAAGAAACGTCAGATGTTCCAGCGCGGTGCCGTCTTGGCCAGGCGCTGGCGCATCTCGCCGATGTTGGCGGCTAATTGCCGGACCAATAACCGATAGCCGTCCAGCGGATTGTAAACCGGCGCGGTCAGGCTTGAATCCGACGGCAATTCGACTGGCCGACTCAGCCGTTGGGACGCACCGGATTTCAGCGCTCGGGCCATACCAATCAGTTGCACCCGAATCAGCCGATGCTCGGCTTTCAAGGACGATTGCAGATGGGCCATGGCGTCCGGGTCGCTGGCATCCGGTCGGGTGTTGCCAAGGATTTCCAGAGTGCTGACACACATCCGCAAGTGGCGCTGGATGGCATCGAGTTCGGTCATGGAGATCCGCACTTCTTTGGACACCGACGGCATCAAGGAGCGCAATTGCACCATCACGGTGTTCAGGCGACCCACGAGTTTATGGTGTTCGTCATCGGTGACCGATTGGCCATTGATGATTCGCCCGTAGATTGTCGCGCAGTCGCGCAAGGCATCGGCCAGGTTGTAGCGCCAGGAATACACCGCGTAGAGCGGCAGGGCGAAGGAAAACGCCAGGGCCAGGGCGATGCCGATCAGGATGTCCACCCCACGCCACAACCCGTCGGTGATCGGATTGTCGCCATGCCCCGCGACGATAAAAACGGTAATCGCCGAGAGCAACGCGGTGTAACCACCCTTGCCGATGGCGTGGTACGAGAAAAATCCGCAAACCACCGCCATCGCGAAATAGGTCAGCCACGGCATCCCGAGCCACGCCTGTTGCGCCACCAGCAGCAAGCCGACGCCGGCGCCGATCAAGGTGCCGATGGCGCGTTCCGCGGCTTTTTTGCCGATGTTGCCGTGGTGCTGCAAACCGCCAATCACCACCAGCATCGTCACCGACGCCCACTCGCCGTGGGGCAGATTGATGCCGGTGGTCAGCAGGATCGTCGCCAGCAACCCCAGCGACACACGCACCGCGTGAATCACTCTGGCGTGGCGATAGCGCCGGTACGGGTCCAGCAACGGACGCAGCACTCGGCGCATTAGCGGTGGCAGTCGACTGTCTCTGAATGTACTCAGGCTCGGTCTCCTTAGAAGATGTAATCGGTGGTCAGGAAGCTCGAACTGCGTCCACTGATGATCTCGCTGATGAGTTCTTTGTTGGTTTCCTGGAACTTGGTCGCCACAAGCGTGCGAATCGAAAACACCCGCAACGCATCATGCACCGACAGTGTGCCTTCGGCGGAGTTCTTGCGGCCGTTGAACGGGAAGGTGTCCGGGCCGCGCTGGCACTGAGCGTTAAGGTTGATCCGTCCGACCTGGTTGGCGAAGGTGTCCACCAGCCGGCCGACCGCCACCGGGTTGGTGCCGAAGATACTCAACTGCTGGCCGAAGTCCGATTCCAGGACGTAATCAATCACCGTGTCCAGATGCCGGTAAGGCACGATCGGCACGACCGGGCCGAACTGTTCTTCCTGGTAGACGCGCATCTGCGGCGTCACCGGGTACAGCACGGCGGGGTAGAAGAACGAAGCGCGGGCTTCACCGCCGTTGGGGTTGACCACGGTGGCGCCTTTGCTCACGGCATCCGCCACCAGCGAGTGCAGGTAATCGACCTTGCTCGCTTCCGGCAACGGCGTCAGCGCCACGCCGCTGTCCCACGGCATGCCGGGTTTGAGGTTGGCGAGTTTGGCGTTGAATTTCTCGATGAAAGCCTCGACCACGTCTTCATGGACGAAGAGAATTTTCAACGCGGTGCAGCGCTGACCATTGAACGACAGCGAACCGGTGAGTGCTTCGCTGACCGCGTTATCCAGATCCACCTCGGGCAGCACGATGCCGGGGTTTTTCGCATCCAGACCTAACGCTGCGCGCAAGCGGTGTGGTTTTGGATGCAGTTTTTTCAGGTCGCTGGCGGCTTTGTTGGTGCCGATAAACGCGAAGATGTCGATCTTGCCGCTGGCCATCAGCGCGCTGACGGTCTCGCGACCGCTGCCGTAGATCACGTTGATCACCCCGGCGGGGAAGCTGTCGCGGAACGCTTCCAGCAACGGACGAATCAGCAGCACACCCAGCTTGGCCGGTTTGAACACCACGGTGTTGCCCATGATCAGCGCCGGGATCAGCGTGGTGAAGGTTTCGTTCAACGGGTAGTTGTAAGGTCCCATGCACAACGCCACACCCAGCGGTACGCGGCGGATCTGGCCGAGGGTGTCCTGTTCCAGTTCGAAGCGGCTGGAGCGGCGGTCGAGTTCCTTGAGCGCGTTGATGGTGTCGACGATGTAGTCGCAGGTGCGGTCGAACTCTTTCTCCGAGTCCTTGAGGTTCTTGCCGATTTCCCACATCAGCAACTTGACCACGGCTTCGCGCTGTTCACGCATGCGTCCGAGGAAGGCTTCGACGTGCTGGATTCGCTCGGCCACGCGCATTGTCGGCCACAGACCCTGGCCCCGGTCATAGGCACGGACGGCGGCGTCGAGGGCAGTCAATGCGGTGTCGGCATCGAGCAGAGGCGTGCTGCCAAGGATCACTTGTTCGTCGCCATTTTCACCCGTCAGGTACACCGGGCTGCGGACTTGGGCGAGGGGCCCGGACCAGGTTTTCAGCTCGCCGTCGACCAGGTATTCACGCTGCTCGGTCTGGCCGTCGAGGCGGTATTTTTCCGGGATGTCGGTGGCGTCGGGAAACAGGTTGCCAAGGATGTGTGCTGTGGTCATGTCGCTACCCCGTCTGGATTGGGTGATGCGGATAAGGTCTGTTATCGCTACGCACTGCTATCAGGTCAAGGCCTGATCACAACGCGGCTGTCGAAAGTGGTGGCGAGAGGCTGCCTGTTACAGGCAGCGCGCTCGATCAGCATAGCTGAATCGTTTTATCAGATGGCAACACGGCTTGTCATGACCTACAGCACACTGTCTGTCTTGATCGGTTAAACTTCGGGCTCTTTCTGAAGGAGTTCATATGAGTTACTACCAGCCGGGCATTCTCGCCACCCCAGTTCCGCCTCAAGCCCGTCATATGTTCTTCGCACTCGAATCCGCCGCTGCCTTGCCGGCTGCGCTGGAGAATCTGAAGGGGCTGATCGACGGTAAGTCGGCAGTGGTCGGTTTCGGTGAATCCCTGGTCAAGGCCCTCATGGGGCAAATCGAAGGCCTGCGCACCTTTCCAGCGTTGACCGGTGTCGGCGTTGACAACCCGTCGACCCAGCACGCTCTCTGGTGCTGGTTGCACGGCGTCGACCGCGGTGAATTGCTCAATCGCAGCAACGCCATCGAAGCCGCACTGGCCCCGGCCCTGCGTCTGGTGCAGATGAACGAAACTTTCCGCCACCTCACCGGCCACGACCTGACCGGATACGAAGACGGCACCGAAAACCCTCACGACGAAGCCGCCGTTGCCGCTGCGCTGGTGAGTGAAGGCGCTGACGGAATGGTCGGCGGCAGCTTCGCCGCGATCCAGCAGTGGCAGCATGACCTGAAGGGTTTCCACGGGATGCCGCCCCATGAGAAGGACAACATCATGGGTCGTCGTTTGAGCGACAACGAAGAGATCGACGACGCGCCGATCTCCGCTCACGTCAAACGCACCGCCCAGGAAAGCTTCGCCCCCGAGGCCTTCGTGGTGCGCCGTTCCATGCCCTGGATCGAAGGCGATCGCGCCGGCCTGATGTTCCTGGCCTTCGGTTTCTCCCTCGACGCCTTCGAAGCCCAACTGCGCCGCATGAGTGGTCTGGAAGACGGCATCACCGACGGTTTGTACCGCATCAGCCGGCCGATCACTGGCGGCTACTACTGGTGCCCGCCGCTCAAGGACGGTCATCTGGACCTGCGCGCTCTGCACATAGGCTAAACATCAGGGAGTGAGTATGAACGTGGTGCGCTGGGGCATGATCGGGTGTGGCAGCGTCGCTGAACGCAAGAGCGGGCCGGCCTTCTACAAGGCGCCCGGCTCGGCGCTGGTGGCGGTGATGGGCCGGCGTCTGGAAGCCGTGACGGATTACGCGGCGCGCCACGGCATCGCTCGGGTCTACACCGACGTCGAAGCATTGATCAATGATCCCGAGGTCGACGCGGTGTACATCGCCACGCCGCCTGACAGTCATCACGCTTACGCCTTGAGGGTGGCCGCCGCCGGCAAACATTGCTGCGTCGAAAAACCGATGTCGTTGAATGCCGGGCAAAGCCGTGAGATGCAAAAGGTCTTTGCCGAGGCCGGGCTGCACCTGTTTGTTTCCTACTACCGACGCTCATTACCGCGTTTCCAGCAAGTGCGGCAATGGCTGGAAGAGGGGCGAATCGGCGAGGTCCGGCACCTGACCTGGACCCTGACCAAAGCGCCATCGCCGACCGATCTTGGCGGTACAGATAACTGGCGCACCGACCCGGCCATTGCGGGCGGTGGGTATTTCGCCGACCTGGCCAGTCATGGCTTCGACCTGTTCCAGTACCTGCTTGGCGACATCGTCGAAGTCGCCGGGTTTACCGCGCACCAGGCCGGTTTGTATGCCGCCGAGGATGCCGTCAGCGCCAGTTGGCGGTTTGCGTCGGGCGCCCTGGGTATGGGCTGCTGGAATTTCGTCGCGGACCGCCGCGAAGATCGGGTCGAGCTGATCGGTAGCAAAGGCCGGATCAGCTTTTCCGTATTCGATGAGCATCCGGTTCAGCTTGAAGCCGATGAAACCCTCAGCCTGCACATCGACAATCACGAGCACATCCAGTGGCATCACGTACTGGGCATGAACGCGCACATTCGGGGAGAAGCGCAGCATCCGGCCGTGGCCGAGCAGGCATTCAAAACCGATTGGGTGATGGACCAGATCCTCAAGCGCTGATTCTAACCTTATGCTCAAACAGTATTTCTCAAGCCTGTCATTAGAACTTTAAGATCACGTCATAACTCGTTATGACAAGTGATCTTCCATGACCGATAACGTTCTCTCCCTCAGTAGCGTTCCGCTGCACACCCAACTGCGGGATGTGCTGCGCGCCCGCATCCTCGACGGCGAATACCCGCAAGACAGCCAGATGCCTTCCGAAAGTGAACTCGGTGCGCTGTTCAAAGTCAGCCGCATCACCGTGCGCCAAGCCCTGGGGGATCTGCAGAAAGAAGGGCTGATCTTCAAAATCCACGGCAAAGGCACCTTCGTCGCCAAGCCCAAAACCTTCCAGAACGTCAGCACCCTGCAAGGCCTCGCCGAGTCGATGACCGGGCGCGGCTATGAGGTGATCAACCGCCTGCGCAGCTTCAAATTCATTCCCGCTGACAAACTTGTTGCCGAGCGCTTGCACGTCGCCGAAGGCGAGACGGTGGCGCAGATCAAACGCGTGCGGCTGATCAACCGTGAGCCGATTTCCCTGGAGATCACTTACCTGCCCAAGGCCATCGGCGAGCGCCTGGAGAAGGCCGATCTGGTCACCCGCGACATTTTCCTGATCCTGGAAAACGACTGCGGCCTGGCCCTCGGTCACGCGGATCTGGCCATCGACGCGGTACTGGCCGACAGCGATTTGACCCAGGCGCTGAATGTCGAAGCCGGCTCGCCGATCATGCGCATCGAGCGTTTGACCCACGACGCCAGCGGCCAACCCGTGGACTTCGAACACCTTTACTACCGTGGCGATGCCTTCCAGTACCGCCTGCGGATCGACCGGCAAAAAGGGGCGCAGGCATGACTCACGGCTCAATGACTAGAAAAACGCTCGAACAGGAATACGACATTGTCGTGATCGGCGGCGGCACCGCTGGACCGATGGCGGCGATCAAGGCCAAGGAACGCAACCGCGATTTGCGCGTGCTGCTGATCGACAAGGCCAACGTCAAACGCAGCGGCGCAATCAGCATGGGCATGGACGGCCTGAACAACGCGATCATTCCCGGTCACTCGACGCCCGAGCAGTACACCAAGGAAATCACCATTGCTAACGACGGCATCGTCAATCAGGCGGCGGTGTATGCCTACGCGACCCACAGCTTCGAAACCATCGAGCAACTGGACCGCTGGGGCGTGAAGTTCGAGAAGGACGAGACCGGCGACTACGCGGTGAAAAAGGTCCACCACATGGGCGCCTACGTGCTGCCGATGCCGGAAGGGCATGACATCAAAAAAGTCCTGTATCGCCAGTTGAAACGGGCGCGGGTGAGCATCACCAATCGGCTGGTCTGCACGCGCTTGCTGACGGACGAAGAGGGCGCGGTCAACGGCGTGATGGGCTTCGATTGCCGCACCGCCGACTTCCACGTGATCAAGGCCAAAGCCGTGATCCTCTGCTGCGGCGCCGCCGGGCGCTTGGGTTTGCCGTCTTCGGGTTACCTGATGGGCACCTATGAAAACCCGACCAACGCCGGCGACGGTTACGCCATGGCCTATCACGCCGGGGCTGAACTGGCGAACCTCGAATGCTTCCAGATCAACCCGCTGATCAAGGATTACAACGGCCCGGCTTGCGCCTACGTCACCGGTCCGTTGGGCGGCTACACCGCGAACAACAAGGGCGAACGCTTCATCGAGTGCGATTACTGGAGCGGCCAGATGATGTGGGAGTTCCACCAGGAACTCGAAAGCGGCAACGGCCCGGTGTTCCTCAAGCTCGATCACCTGGCCGAGGAAACCATCCAGAACATCGAAGAGATCCTGCACAGCAACGAACGCCCGAGTCGCGGCCAGTTTCACGCCAATCGCGGCACCGACTACCGCACGCAAATGGTCGAGATGCACATCTCGGAGATCGGTTTTTGCAGTGGTCACTCGGCCTCAGGCGTGTGGGTCAACGAGAAGGCCGAGACCTCGGTCAAGGGTTTGTACTCGGCGGGCGACATGGCGGCAGTGCCGCACAACTACATGCTCGGCGCCTTCACCTACGGTTGGTTTGCCGGCAACAACGCGGCGGATTTTGTCGCCGGACGCGAGTTTTCGACGATCGATGCCCAGCAGATCGAAACAGAAAAAGCCCGGGTCTACGCACCGCTGGACCGCGAACACGGCCTGCCGTCGGCGCAGGTCGAGTACAAGCTGCGACGTTTTGTGAACGACTACCTGCAACCGCCGAAAGTAACCAAAAAAATGCAAATCGGCCTGCAACGCTTTAGCGATATCCAGCGCGATCTAGATCAGATCAAGGCCCACAACGCCCACGAACTGATGCGCGCCATGGAAGTCAGCATGATCCGCGACTGCGCCGAAATGGCCGCCCGCGCTTCGCTGTTCCGCGCCGAAAGTCGTTGGGGGCTTTACCACTATCGGGTCGACCACCCACAACGCAACGACAGCGACTGGTTCTGCCATTGCCACCTGAAAAAGGGCGACGACGGCCAGATGACCAGTTTCAAGAAAGCCGTCGAGCCTTACATCATCCCGCTGGACGCCGATGAAATGCAGGCCTACGACCGGCTGCGTGTCGGTGCCTTTGCTGCTTGAGCCTCACAAAAAGAGAGACCGCAAAATGGCCTATCAACCCCAGGAAATCTTCTTCCGCTCCAACGCGCCCGTCACGGTCGACGAGGACCTTTGCATTGCCCACAAAGGCTGCACCGTGTGCGTCGACGTGTGCCCGATGGACCTGCTGGCGATCAACCCGGCCACGCAAAAGGCCTACATGGCCTTCGACGAATGCTGGTACTGCATGCCATGCGAAAAGGACTGCCCGACGGGCGCAGTGAAAGTCGAAATACCATACTTGCTCCGTTGAAACGCAATCCAAATGTGGGAGTGAGCCTGCTCGCGAAGAGGCCAGTACAGCTTGCATCTCCATCGACTGACAGGACGCCATCGCGAGCAAGCTCGCTCCCACAGTGGATCGAAGCCAGCCGAAAGTCCTGAATACACCGATAAACCTGTGGGAGTGAGCCTGCTCGCGATGAGGCCAACCCTGACAACAAAAAAAGCTACCCGGCAACACCGGACGCCTGATTGAAACACCCCTCGTTTCCCACCGCGCCCTGATCGTGGCGGAGACGAATATCCTAAAAATGATTCGAGGGGATCTACCTATGTTATTGCGTGCAGCATTAGCCGGTCTGGTACTGGCCTCATTCACCCTGTCGGCGTCGGCCGAAACCATCCGCATTGCCATCGGCACCCAGGACACCACGATCAACTGCGCCGCCGGCGGTCTGTTGATTCGCGAACTGGGCCTGCTGGACAAATACCTGCCCCACGACGGCCCCTACAAAGACGCCAAGTACGAGGTGGAGTGGAAGAACTTCACCAGCGGCGCGCCCCTGACCAACGAGATGGTCGCCGGCAAACTCGACTTCGGCGCCATGGCCGACTTCCCCGGTTCGTTCAACGGTGTGGCGTTCGAAACTGCGGGCAAGCACAGCCTGTTCATCAGCGTGCTGTCAGGCAGCATCAAGGGCAGCGGCAACGGCATCGTGGTGCCGAGCGCATCGAGCGTGCAGTCGCTGGCCGAACTCAAGGGCAAAACCATTTCGGTGCCGTTTGCCTCGACGGCGCACGGCATGTTGCTGCGGGCGGTCGCGGCCCAGGGCTGGGATCCGCTGAAAGACGTGAACATCATCGCCCAGCCACCGGAAGTCGCCGGCTCGGCCTTGCAGGCCGGGAAGATCGATGCCCACGCCGACTTCGTGCCGTTCGCCGAACTGTTCCCCAGCCGTGGTTTCGCTCGCAAGATCTATGACGGTGCCCAGGCCAATGCGCCGACCTTCCACGGTGCGCTGGTAGATCAGGCCTACGCGAAGAAGTACCCGGAAATCGTCGTGGCTTACCTGCGGGCGAGCATCGAAGCCAACCAGTTGCTGGCGGCTGAGCCGGAGAAATACAGCGAGTTGATCGCCAAGGTCACTGGCGTCGATGCCGAGGTCAATTACCTGTTCCACGGTCCGCTGGGCGTGCAAACCCGCGACCTGAGCTGGAAGCCGGAATACCGTCAGGCCGTCGGCACTGCCATCGATACGCTCAAGCTGTTGAAGAAGGCTGATCGCGGTCTCGATCTGAATACCTTCATCGACGACCAATACATCCGCGCTGCGTTCAAGGCCTCGAACCTGGATTACACCGCGCAACTGGCCAACTACGGGCAGACGCCGCTCAAGGCGGTGGATGCGTCGAGCGGCAAAGCCATCACCGATTTCAGCCATGTGGCGGAGATCTGGGTGCGTGGCGAGCCGAAGGTTCGTCAGTACGCCTCGGCAGAGTCGGCGTTCACCGCGTTGGCCAGCCTGAAGCAGGAAGGCAAAAACATCCGCGCGGTGTATGCCCAGGCGAGTGACAGCGGGATCAAGTTGCTGGCGGATCAGGCGTGGTTTGCCAGTGATGCGAAGGGGCGCCTCAGCGCGTTTCTGCTCAAAGGCCAGGCCCAACAATTCGCCACGGCCCAGGGCGGAAAAGTCTTCGACTTCACCGACGCCACCACCCAGGCCGTCGCCGTTCGCTAACCGTCAAAGCACCGCAATTCCCTGTGGGAGCGAGCTTGCTCGCGATGGGGCCAGACCAGTCGGCATCAAAGTTGACTGACCCACCCCAATCGCGAGCAAGCTCGCTCCCACAGGGGGCAGGGTTGAGAGGTAGTATTGTGTCCCGATCATTTTCACGCTGGATCCCAAGAGCAGCCTCCTTACTGCTCTGCCTTGTATTCTGGCAACTCGCCGCCAGCCACCACTGGAACCTCGGCCTGGTCACCTTCGCCAACGTCCCGACGCCACTGGCGGTGATCGAAGCCGCCCTCGGCCTCAGTGACTCCGGCAAGCTCGCGCAACACCTCGGCAGCAGCCTCAGCCGAGTCTTCGCCGGTTACCTCGCAGCGCTGATCATCGGCATCGCGTTGGGCCTGGCCATCGGTCGCTCGAAATGGGCCGAAGACCTGCTGCTACCACCGCTGGAAGTCCTGCGTCCGATCCCCGCCGTCGCCTGGATTCCGCTGGCGATCCTGATGTTCCCATCCTCTGAACTGTCGATGGTTTTCATCACCTTTACCGGCGCGCTGTTCCCGATTCTGCTCAACACCGTGCATGGCGTCGAAGGCGTCGACCCACGGCTGATCGCCTCGGCCAAAAGCCTCGGGGCAGGGCGTCGGGCGATTCTGCTGGAGGTGATCCTGCCGGGTGCTGCGCCGAGCATCATCACTGGCCTTGCGATCGGCATGGGCACCTCATGGTTCTGCCTGGTGACCGCCGAAATGATCTCCGGCCAATACGGCATCGGCTATTACACCTGGGAGTCCTACACCATCCAGAACTACGCCGACATCGTGGTCGGCATGTTGCTGATCGGCGTACTGGGGATGGGCAGCAGCCTGCTGATCAAACGTCTGGGCGGGCTGTTCACGCCTTGGCACCGACCACGAGGAAAAGCCTGATGAGCGTGATGCAAACCCCTGAAGGACGGATCGACATCCGCCAACTGTCCATCGTCCTCGGCGAACACAAGCAAGCCTTCGAAGCCGTGCAAGGTCTGGATTGCCAGATCGAGCCGGGGCAATTCGTGTGCATTCTCGGGCCGTCCGGTTGCGGCAAATCGACTTTGCTCGGTGCGCTGGCCGGTCACTTGCAACCGCGAACCGGCACCCTGAAAGTCGACGGTGCGCCAGTCTCGGGCCCGTCGCCGCAGCGGGGCATGGTGTTCCAGCACCACACGCTGTTCCCTTGGCGCACCGTGCGCGACAACGTCGCTTTCGGTCTGAAAATGCGCGGCATCGGCAAAGTCGAGCGCCACAAAGCCGCCGACGAAATCCTTGCCCTGGTGGGCCTCGAAGGGTTTGCCGAGCGCTGGCCTGATCAACTCTCTGGTGGCATGCAGCAACGGGTAGAAATCGCCCGGGTGCTGATCAACCGCCCACGCCTGTTGCTGATGGACGAACCCTTCGGCGCCCTCGACGCGCTGACCCGGTTGAACATGCAGGAGCTGCTGCTGGACATCTGGACGCGAATTCGCACCACCGTGGTGTTCGTCACCCATGACATTGATGAAGCACTGTTCCTCGCCGATCGGCTGCTGGTCATGAGTTCGCGCCCGGGGCGGATCATCGAAGACCTGCGCCTCGATTTCCCACGGCCACGCACCACCGAACTGGTCACCAGCCACGAGTTTTCCCGCTTGAAGCGTCATTGCCTCGAGTTGCTGCGTCACGAAGACGGTCGGCAGTTACCGCGCCTGAACCCTCTCGGACTTCCCCTTGAAAACAAACTGCCGCGATTTGCCCTATGACCTCTCTATTCGATGTAACCGATAACGACGACATTCTCGCCCTGCAACCGCGCCTGACGGATGAAGATCCCGGCGTGCGCAGAATTGCCCTGATCGAATTGGCCGACCTTGAAGAACCGGACGGTTTGCTGTGGCTGGTCAATCGTCTTGCGCAAGACCCGACCGAAGAAGTCCGCGCCGAAGCTGCACGCTTGCTCGAAGCCTGGGAGGACGAACCGGTGGTCGAAGCGCTGTGTCAGGCACTGACCGATCCTTCCCTCGCTGTGCAAGCCGCCGCCGCGCAAAGCCTTAGCCTGCTCAAGACCGAGGCGGCGGGCCGGGTGATTCTGCCGTGGACCGGGCATGCCGACATCAACGTGCGCATCGCTGCTTTCAGAGCCTTGCGTGAGTTGCGCTTTCCCGATGCCGCCGCTGCCGCTTTAGGGGCCTTGACCGATGAAGACGCCAGCGTCCGCCGCGAAGCCGTTGGTGTACTCGGCTGGCTCAAGCAGCTCGATGCCTTGCCGGCGCTTGCTCGATTAGCCAGTGACGACCCGGACACCGAAGTCCGCCGCGCCGCCACCGGTGCCCTGGGCCTGGCCTCCAACGCCGACGTGCTGCCCGCGCTGCGCCACGCCCTGCAGGACGAGGCCTGGCAAGTCCGCGAAGAAGCCGCCACCACGCTGGGCAAGGTCGGTCACGTCGACGCCGGCCCGGCATTGGTTGAAGCCTTGAGCGATGCGTACTGGCAAGTCCGCCTGCGCGCCACCCGCAGCCTCGGCCGGTTGCGTTACGTCCCGGCCCTTGAAGCGCTGATCGAAACCCTCGGCCACCGCATCAGCAACCTGCGCAAAGAAGCCGCCCTGGCGCTCGGAGAGTTGAACGATCGAGGCGCCATCGCACCCTTGCAAGCCGCGCAGGACGACGGCGACCCGGAAGTGCGCAAAGCCGTGCGCATCGCCTTGAGTCAGCTGCAATGAACCCGGTGGCGATTGGCAATTCCCAAGGTAAACAGCAACTGCGGTTGAACTGGCCGGATGGTCGCGAGCAGTTGCTGGACCATGCTGAGTTGCGCCGCCAATGCCCGTGTTCGCAATGCCGGGTGTTTCGGTTGCAGGGGTTGAGGGTGAAAGTCGATGAGCGCATTCGAGTGACCGAACTCAATTCCCAGGGCTACGGCCTGCAACTGATATTCAGCGACGGCCATGAGCGCGGGATCTTTCCATGGCCCTACCTCTCAGGACTCACCTGAAACTGTAGGAGCTGACGAGTGAAACGAGGCTGCGATCTTTTGATGTTGTTTTTAAAGAGCAAGATCAAAAGATCGCAGCCTCGTTTCACTCGACAGCTCCTACAAGTTCTTGCCAGAAAAAAGCCAAAAGAGTACAAATGTACTCCATGACGACTTTAACTCCCCGCCGTACCGCCATCCTGACCTTTATCCGCGATCGAATTGCGGAACACGGTCAGTCCCCGAGCCTCGCTGAAATCAGCGAGGCGTTCGGTTTCGCCTCCCGTAGCGTGGCGCGCAAGCATGTGCTGGCGCTGACCGAGGCCGGTTTCATCGAGGTCAATGCGCATCAGGCCCGGGGCATTCGTTTGCTCGGGCAGCCGGCGCGGCCCGAATTGCTGGACATTCCGGTACTCGGCCGGGTGGCGGCGGGTGCGCCGATTGGTGCCGATGCGGAGGTTCACAGCCGCTTGCTGCTTGACCCGTTGATCTTTTCGCGTGTGCCGGATTACATGCTGCGGGTTCAGGGTGACTCGATGATCGAGGACGGTATTCTCGACGGCGACCTGGTGGGCGTGCACCGCAATCCCGAGGCGTTCAACGGCCAGATCGTCGTCGCGCGACTCGACGGCGAAGTCACCATCAAACGTTTCGAACGGGTCGGCGAGGTTGTCCGATTGCTGCCACGCAATCCGGCCTATAAGCCGATCATCGTCGAAGCCAGTCAGGACCTGGCCATCGAAGGGGTGTTCTGCGGTCTGGTGAGGCAAGGGTGATGGGCGCCGTCGTTGCGCTGGATACGCTGTTCAATGGCGGCCAGGTCTGGAAGGGCCGGCCTGCGCCACCGGCCGTCAGCCCGCAACCCACCGGGCATGCCGCGCTGGATGCGGCGTTGCCTACGGGTGGCTGGCCGGAAGCGGCGCTGACCGAAATCCTTTTGGCCGGGCAGGGTGTTGGCGAGTTGCAACTGGTGTGGCCGGCGCTGGCGCGGTTGTCCGCCGCGGGCGAGCGCATCGTGCTGGTGGCACCGCCTTACGTGCCCTATCCCCAGGCGTGGCAGAACGCCGGGGTCGATCTGCGTCAGTTGTCGATCATCCAGGCCAGCGAGCGCGATGCCTTGTGGGCTGCGGAACAATGCCTGCGTTCGGGCAGTTGCGGCGCAGTGCTGTGCTGGCCGCACAAGGCCGATGACCGGGCGTTGCGGCGCTTGCAGGTGGCGGCGGAAACCGGCTCGACCCTGGCGTTTGCCTACCGCTCGATCAATGAGGCGATCAACCCTTCGCCCGCCGCCCTGCGCATCGCCATCGATGCCAGGCCTGCGCAATTGCGCGTGCTCAAGTGCCGGGGTGGGTTGGCGCGTTCGGCGCCGATTGCCTTCCCTGTGGGACATTGAGGTTGCCATGCGCTGGGTCTGCATTCTCTTCCCGCAATTGGCGCTGGACGCGGTACTGCGTCAGCGCGCCGATCCCGATGAACCGCTGGCGCTGCTGACCGGCCCGGCCCAGCGACGGGTGTTGCAAGCGGTCAACGCTTCGGCGCGGGCGCTCGGCTTGCGTCCGGGCCAGTCGATGACCGCCGCCCAGGCCTTGAGCAAAGGGTTTGTCACGGCGGAATACGACGCTGCCGAGATCGAGCACTGGCAGCAGTTTCTGGCTGCCTGGGCTTATCGATTCAGTTCACAAGTCAGCGTGCATTACCCGCGTGCGGTGGTGTTTGAAATCGAGTCCAGCCTGGGATTGTTCGGCGCCTGGCCGCAATTCGAGGCGCGGTTGCGGGCCGAGCTCGGCGAGTTGGGGTTTCGTCATCGGATTGTTGCTGCCCCCAACCCGGTGGCAGCGCGGGTGCTGGCCAACGCTTATGACGGTCTGGTGGTGCCCGACGACCAAGCCTTGCAACATCATCTTGGGCAGTTGCCCATCGACCGGATCGGGTTGGAAACCAGCGTTGCCACCGCGTTGTCGCGCATGGGGTTGCGCACCTTGAGTCAGGTTCAGGCGTTGCCTCGCCATAGCCTGGCCCGGCGTTTCGAGGCCCAGGTGCTCAAGCATCTGGACGCCTTGCTCGGGTTACGGCGGCTGGCGCTGGCGTTCTACCTGCCGCCAGACCGCTTCGATGTGCGCATCGAGCTCAACTTCGACGTGCAGTCCCATCAGGCGCTGCTGTTTCCGTTACGCCGGCTGACCGGTGACCTGTCGGCGTTTCTGTGCGGTCGGGACAGCGGCGTGCAGCGTTTCGACCTGCACCTGGAACACGCCGGGTTGCCGGACACCGTCATCAAGGTCGGCCTGCTCAGCGCCGAACGTGATCCGGCGATGCTCTTCGAACTGGCCCGGGGCCGGTTGGAGCACGTCCAGGTCGAGGCCCCGGTGCGCGGTTTTCGCCTGCGCGCCGAAGACTTGCCGGCCTTCGTTCCCCAGCGCCAGGAACTGTTCGACGACCGCCCGCAGCAGTCCTTGCCCTGGGAGCAACTGCGCGAACGCTTGCGCGCGCGGCTGGGGGATGACGCGGTGCAGGGCTTGCGGTTCCAGGCCGATCACCGGCCGGAATGCGCGTGGCAGGCCAGTGTCGACAGTCAGCGCTGTGCAGGGCTGCCTGCGGTGCAACGTCCGGGCTGGCTGCTGACTGAACCGTTGGCGGTACACGAAGGTTCGACGCGCATCCTGATGGGGCCGGAACGCATCGAGTCCGGTTGGTGGGACGGCGCCGATGTGCGCCGCGATTACTTCCTGATCGAAACCCGTTCCGGCCAGCAGGGCTGGGCCTATCGTGCGGTCGGTGAGGACGGTCCGTTGTGGCTGCAAGGCTGGTTCGCATGAGCATCGACTATGCCGAGCTGCACTGCCTGTCGAACTTCAGTTTTCAGCGCGGTGCTTCCAGTGCCCTCGAACTCTTTCAGCGGGCGAAAAAGCAGGGCTATCAGGCCTTGGCGATCACCGATGAATGCACCCTGGCCGGTATCGTTCGCGCCTGGCAAGCGGCCAAATCCGTGGAGCTGCCACTGATCATCGGCAGCGAAGTGCGCATCGAGAACGGTCCGAAACTGGTGTTGCTGGTGGAAAACCTCGAGGGTTACCAGACCCTGTGCCGACTGATTACCCGAGCGCGGCGCCGCACCCAGAAAGGCCAGTATCAAGTGCTGCGGGAAGACTTCAGTGAACCCTTGCCGGGGTTGTTGGCGTTGTGGGTGCCGGACGCAGTCGATGACGTCGAACAGGGCCACTGGCTGAAACAGACCTTCGCCGAACGCCTGTGGCTGGCCGTCCAGCTGCACCGTGGCCAGGACGATACCCGGCGACTGGCTGCGCTGCTGACCCTGGCGGGCGAACTGCGAATCCCGGCGGTGGCCAGCGGCGATGTGCACATGCACGCTCGTGGGCGGCGCGCCTTGCAGGACACCATGACCGCGATCCGTCATCACCTGCCGGTGGCGGAGGCGGGGCTGCGTCTTCATCCCAATGGCGAGCGGCATGTACGCAGTATCGAGGCGTTGCAATCGGTCTACCCGCAAACACTGCTCGACGAAACGCTGAACATCGCCCGGCGCTGCACCTTCGACCTCGGTCAGTTGCGTTATCAATATCCCCGGGAGTTGGTCCCTGAAGGCCAGACAGCCACGTCCTGGCTGCGGCATCTGACCGAAGAGGGCATCGCGTGGCGCTGGCCAAAAGGTCCGCAGGCCCAGGTGCTGACGCAGATCGACAAGGAACTGGAGCTGATTGCCGAGCTGGGCTACGAAAGCTATTTCCTGACGGTTCACGACATTGTGCGATTCGCCCGTGAGCAAAAAATCCTGTGTCAGGGCCGTGGTTCGGCGGCCAACTCGGCGGTGTGCTTTGCCTTGGGCATCACGGAAATCGATCCGGATCGCACCACGCTGTTGTTCGAGCGCTTTCTCTCCAAGGAACGCAACGAACCGCCGGACATCGACGTCGATTTCGAACACGAACGCCGCGAAGAAGTCCTGCAGTACGTGTTCCAGCGTTATGGCCGGACCCGCGCGGCGTTGACGGCGGTGGTCAGCACGTATCACGCGGCCGGCGCGGTGCGTGATGTGGCCAAGGCCCTGGGTTTGCCGCCGGATCAAATCAACGCCCTGGCCGATTGCTGTGGCCACTGGAGTGATGAAACACCGCCCGTGGAACGGCTGCTTGAAGGCGGGTTCGATCCCGAGAGCCCGGTGCTGCGCCGGGTGCTCAGCCTGACGGGGCAGTTGATCGGTTTCCCCCGGCACCTGTCCCAGCACCCCGGCGGTTTCGTGATTTCCGAGCAGCCTCTGGACAGCCTGGTCCCGGTGGAAAACGCCGCCATGGCCGAGCGCACCATCATCCAGTGGGACAAGGACGACCTCGACGCGGTCGGGCTGCTCAAGGTGGATATTCTGGCGTTGGGCATGCTCAGTGCGATCCGCCGCTGTTTCGATCTGTTGCGCCGTCATCGCCATCGGGACCTGAGCCTGGCGACGATCCCGTCCGAAGACTCGCCCACCTACGACATGATCGGCCGTGCCGACACTATCGGCGTGTTTCAGATCGAGTCTCGGGCGCAGATGTCGATGCTGCCGAGACTCAAACCCCGGACCTTCTATGATCTGGTGATCGAGGTGGCCATCGTCCGTCCGGGGCCGATTCAGGGCGGGATGGTGCATCCGTACTTGCGACGCCGAAACAAGGAAGAACCAGAGATCTATCCGTCCCCGGCACTGGAAACCGTACTCAAGCGCACGTTGGGCGTGCCGCTGTTTCAGGAACAGGTGATGCAGATTGCGATTGTCGCCGCCGACTACAGCCCCGGCGAGGCCGATCAGTTGCGCCGCTCCATGGCTGCCTGGAAACGTCACGGCGGGCTGGAGCCGCACAAGGACCGCCTGGCCGCCGGGATGAAGAAAAACGGCTACACGGCCGAGTTTGCCGCGCAGATCTTCGAGCAGATCAAAGGCTTCGGCAGTTATGGTTTTCCCGAGTCCCACGCCGCCAGTTTCGCCTTGCTGACCTACGCCAGTTGCTGGTTGAAATGCCACGAGCCGGCGGCCTTCGCCTGTGCGCTGATCAACAGCTGGCCCATGGGTTTCTACAGCCCGGACCAGATTCTGCAGGATGCGCGCCGACATCATTTGCAGATTCGCCCGGTGGACGTGCGCGCCAGTGACTGGGATTGCAGCCTCGAGCCGATCACCGGAGCCCAGCCGGCAATTCGCATGGGGTTGCGGATGATCAAGGGCTTTCGCGAGGACGATGCCCGGCGCATAGAAACGGCGAGGTCGAAGGGGGCGTTTATCGACATTGCCGACCTCGGCGAACGGGCGCGGCTCGATGCCCGTGCCCAGGAGCAACTGGCCGATGCCGGTGCGCTGCGCGGCCTGGCAGGTGACCGTCATCGGGCGCGCTGGGAAGTGGCGGGTGTGCAGAAACAGCTCGGCTTGTTTGCCGGTCTGCCGAGTCAGGAGGAGGGCCCGGTGTCGTTGCCCGAACCCACCGTCGGCGAGGACCTGCTGGCCGATTACAACAGTGTCGGCACCACGCTCGGTCCGCATCCGCTGGCGTTGTTGCGGGGTGAATTGAAAGCCCGGCGCTGCCGCAGTTCGAAGGAACTGCTGGAGGTCGAGCATGGACGACCGGTCAGCGTCGCCGGGCTCGTGACCGGTCGACAACGCCCGGGCACCGCCAGTGGTGTGACCTTCGTCACCCTTGAAGATGAGTTCGGCAACGTCAACGTCATTGTCTGGCGCGACCTGGCCGACCGGCAGCGCCAGGTGTTGGTCGGCTCGCAATTGCTCAAGGTCGATGGGCGCTGGGAGAAGGAAGGCGAAGTGCGGCATTTGATTGCCGGACGGTTGAGCGATTTGAGTCCATTGCTCGACGGCATCAGCGTACGCAGCCGGGATTTCCGCTGAGCCCGACCTGATCGTTCCCACGCTCTGCGTGGGAATGCCGCCCGGGACGCTCCGCGTCCCTTCGCAAGCGTGACGCAGAGCGTCACAGGATGCATTCCCACGCGGAGCGTGGGAACGATCAAATCACTGGCGGCAATAAAAAATTAAACACTGTCTTCGATAGTGGCACTTTGGCATAATGCCGGCCGCCGACGTCCCGCACGTCGATTGTCGATTTGATTCCCCCTCGCTTTTTCGCCGCTGCAACCTGCAGTGGCTGGCTATTGCCATGCCGGGATAAACCGTTTTTCAAAAGGAATGCACAGTGAGAATGATCTCTCGGATGTTGGTATCGGCGGCAGCGGTTGCCGTCTTGGGCGCGATGGCTGGGTGTGCGACCGAAAGCTCGCGCGCCTTGCCGGTAGAAAAGGTCGAAAGCGCCAGCCTCGCTTATGCCGGCGTGCGCGTACCCATGGCGGTCGGCAAGTTCGACAACCGCTCGAGCTACATGCGCGGGATCTTCTCCGACGGAGTGGATCGCCTCGGCGGTCAGGCCAAGACCATCCTGATCACTCACTTGCAGCAAACCAATCGCTTCAGCGTGCTGGACCGCGACAACATGGGCGAGATCCAGCAGGAGGCCGCGATCAAGGGCCAGTCCCAGCGCCTAAAGGGTGCTGACTTCGTGGTCACCGGTGATGTCACCGAGTTCGGCCGCAAAGAGACTGGGGATCACCAGTTGTTCGGCATTCTCGGCCGCGCCAAGACCCAGGTGGCCTACGCCAAGGTCAACCTGAACATCGTCAACATCAGCACCTCGGAAGTCGTTTATTCGACTCAGGGCGCGGGCGAATACGCCTTGTCCAACCGTGAAATCATCGGCTTTGGCGGCACCGCTGCCTACGATTCGACCCTCAACGGCAAAGTGCTCGACCTGGCCATGCGCGAGGCGATCAATCGTCTGGTGGACGGCATGAATGCCGGTGCATGGAAACCGGGCAACTGATCAAGGTCGATGACAAGGAGCAGTACAAGCATGTTCAGGATTTATGCGAAATGGGCGCTGATGGCGTCGACCGTACTGGTCAGTGGCCTGTTGGCCGGCTGCAACAGCGGCCCGAAAACCCTTTACCAGTGGGAAAGCTACCAGCCGGAAGTCTACGAGTACTTCAAGGGTGAAGAACCCAAGGAAGCTCAGGCCGAAGCGCTGGAGCGCGACCTGCAGAAGATCAGGTCCACCGGCAAGACGCCGCCGCCTGGCTACCACGCTCATTTGGGGCTGTTGTACCTGAGCATGGGCAAGGACGATCAGATGGTGCAGCAATTCAGAACCGAGAAGACGTTGTTCCCCGAGTCGACGCCGTACATGGACTTTCTGCTTAAAAACGCCAAGACCGGAGACACCCAATGATCGCGCGCTCATTGAAACTGATGGCCGGGCTGCTGGCTCTGGCGGTACTCGGCGGTTGCGTCAGCCCCAAGACCGTGGACTATTCGGCGTACAAGCAAAGTCGTCCGAAAACCATTCTGGTGCTGCCGCCGCTGAACAACTCGCCGGACGTCAAGGCGTCCTACAGCCTGTTGTCGCAGGTCACGTACCCGTTGGCTGAAGCCGGTTACTACGTGCTGCCGATCGCCCTGGTCGATGAGACGTTCCGCCAGAATGGCTTGACCACACCGGCGGATATCCATCAGGCACCGGCCAACAAACTGCAAGAAATCTTCGGTGCCGATGCTGCGCTGTACATCACCGTGACAGACTACGGCACTCGCTACATGATCATCAGCAGTGAAACCGTGGTGACGGCCAGCGCGAAACTGGTGGACCTCAAGAGCGGCACCACCCTGTGGACCGGCTCGGCTCGGGCTTCGAGCGAGGAAGGCGGTAACAATGGTGGCGGTGGTTTGATTGGCATGCTGATTACGGCGGCGGTGAAGCAGATCATCAACAGTTCCACCGACGCCGGTCACCCGATTGCCGGTGTGACCAGCGCTCGGCTGCTGTCGGCAGGACAACCGGCGGGGTTGCTGTACGGGCCGCGCTCGCCGAAATACGGTACTGACTGATTTTGCAGGATCGTTCCCACGCTCTGCGTGGGAATGCCGCCCGGGACGCTCCGCGTCCCTTCGCAAGCGTGACGCAGAGCGTCACAGGATGCATTCCCACGCGGAGCGTGGGAACGATCATTTGGTGACAGGCCAAAACCGCTCCCCACCCCCCGGCGCATCCGTCCACGCCTGCAACGACCGTGTCGGCAAATCGAAATAATCCCGCGTACGCGCATACCCATGCCCACCCATCCGGCCAATCGCATCGAGCCCGAGCTGATCGATATACAAGGTTTTCGGGTCGATCAATTCATCCCGTACATGCGCCATCAACACTTCGCCAAAGATGATCTCCCGGGACTGCCCGATGGACAGCGCCATCATCCGCCGACATTCCAGCGCCACCGGGGCTTCGCCGATTCGTGGGCATTTGACCGTGGTGCCGGGAATGGCAGTGAGGCCGGCGGCCGTCAGCTCGTCGAAACCCGGGGCGAACGGCACGGCGCAGACGTTCATGGCTTCCACCAGGGCATCGCTGACGATGTTCACGGTGAATTCCTGGTTGAGCTGGATATTGCGCGTGGTGTCCTTGGGGCTTTGGTCGCCGTAGTTTTCCACGCCCAGCGCGAGGATCGGCGGGTCGGCCGAGAGGGCGTTGAAGAAGCTGAAGGGTGCGGCGTTGATCCGGCCTTCGCCGTCGATGGTGGTGACCAGGGCAATTGGCCGTGGCACCACGCTGCCGATCAGAATCTTGTATTTGTCTCGCGGGCTCAATTGGCTGAAGTCGAAGCTTTGCATGGGCAGGACTCTCTAAAGAAGGGGATCAATCGCGCTCAGCGGCGCGTGTGCGCTGTAGTCGTCAGCGAACGGGATGGCCGGTTTGAACAGGCCTTTCCAGTCCGGTTGGCCGAAGGCCCGGTCGCTGTGGCTGCGCATCAGTTTTTCGAATTGTTGTTGAGCCTGGCGTTGCAGGGCGAGGTAGTCGACGCCTTGAACCTGACCGTCCTGCATCACGCAGCGGCCGTTGATGTAGCTGGCGATGCAGTCGTCACCGCGCCCGGCCAATACCAGGTTTTTCAGTGGGTCGAACAGCGGCCCCAAATGCTGGCCGCGAAGGCTGAACACTATAATGTCGGCCTTGGCGCCCGGTGCCAAACGGCCCAGATCATCGCGGCCCAAGGCTTTGGCGCCGCCGAGGGTGGCGGCGTTGTACAAATCCAGGGTGCTGGTGAGCAAGTTCCCGCCCTCCATCAATCGCGCGATGTTCAGACCCTGGCGCATGTTTTCCAGCAAATCCGCCGGCCAGGTGTCAGTGCCCAAGGCGAAGTTGATGCCCTTGGCCCGATAGCGACCGAAGGAGTTCAACGCCTCGCCGTCACGGGCAAACACCACCGGGCAATGCACCAGACTCGCGCCGCCATCCACCACGCGTTGCAGATCGTCATCGCCGGAGGTGTAGATGCCGTGGGGCAGCAGGCTGCGCGGGGTCAGCAGGTCCAGTTGCTGCAACCAGGTCAGGGGTGACACGCCGCGCAGTTGCTCGACCATCGCCACCTCATCGAGCCCTTGGCAGCAATGCAACCGCATCGGCGCATTCAGTTCCAGGCTGAGCGCGGCAGTGCGTTGCAGCAGGGCCGGGGTGCAGGTCTGGATGCGGTCCGGCAGTAGCGCGCCGCGAATCAATCCCTCGTGCGCGCCGTCGAAATCATGGAAAAACCGCACCGCCGCATCGAGCCCGGCCAGGCCTCGCGCTTCATCCCAGTGATGCCCGAGGCTTCCATCGGCGCGCCAGTAACTCATGCCGCTCATGTAGCAGGGGCCGAGGTAAGTCCGCAGCCCCAACTCGGCCGCCACACCCGCCACCGCAGAAAACTCGTCGTAGGTTTCGGCCCACTCGCGGTAATACATCGAAGTGATCGGCATGGCGGTGGTGATGCCGTTGCGGATCAGCTGAGTGAAGGCGTAGCGGTATTTGAAGACTTCTTCATCCGGGCTGTAACTCTCCCGCGGACCGCTCGCCAGGTAATCCTCGGACCACATCCGGCCCATGTCGCGTTCATCGCCGTTGTCCAGCGTCAGCACTGTCGAATCAAGATCCCCGAGTGCATCCAGATCGATGAAGCCCGGACCGATCAACGCGTTGCCATAATCAATCCACTGATCCACCGGCCCCGGATAATCACGCCCGACAAACACGATGCGCGAACCTTCGAACACCACTTCGCCGTCGCGCCACAGCACATGCCGGGTGCCGTCGAAACCAACGACGCAGCTGCTCTTGAGGCCAATGCGCTTCACAAGCGACTGTCCAAGAGTTTGCCAGCTGCAGCGATCAACTCACCGCCGCGATAAACCTGCCGCACCGGCCGCGACACCACCGCCTCACCCAAGGTCTGCACCGGCATCAGCAAAAAGTCCGCTTGCGCACCGATCTCCACTCCATAACCTTCACAGCCCAACGCCCGTGCGCCATTCACCGTGGCGGCTTCGAACGCCGCCGTCAGTTCATCGTCCTTGTTCAAGTCGAAACGAAAGGCCAGCAGCATCGCCCGTTCCAGCATGTCGCCGTTGCCCATGGGCGACCAGGCATCACGAATGCCGTCCGAACCCAGGCAGACATTCACCCCGGCCTCGCGCAGGGCGAGGAACGGCGGCACCGCGCAATCGGCCGGTGCCGAACTCATCAGCGAAATGCCCAGCGCCGCCAGGCGTTCGGCCACCGGTTTGACCTGGCTCCAGGGCAACATACCCAAGCAGTAGGCGTGGCTGATCATCACCCGACCTTGGCGCCCGAAGCGTTCGGTATAGTCGGCGATCAGCGCGATCTGCCACAGGCCCAGTTCTCCTTTGTCGTGCAGGTGAATGTCGACGCCACGCTCGAATTCGCTGGCCAGCTTAAACACGAAGTCGAGCTGCGCGATGGGGTCGTTGTCGATGCCGCACGGGTCGAGGCCGCCGACGTTTTCCACGCCCAGGGCCATGGCTTCGCGCATCAGTTCGGCGGTGCCGGGGCGGCTGATCAGGCCGGTTTGCGGGAAGACCACCAGTTGCAGGTCGATCAGGTCGCGGTAGCCTTCGCGCAGCTGTTGCATGGCCTCGACATGGCCCAGGCCGAATTCCGGGTCGATGTCGACGTGACAACGCATCGTCAGCGAGCCACGGGCGATGCAGTTTTCCAGCAGGGCGCCAGCGCGCTGGGCAATCGGTGCCTGGACTTCACGCAGCACGCGGCGCTCGTTGGCGATGTAGTCCTTGAGCGTCGGGCCGGCGCTGTTCGGGCGCCAGGGTTGGCCCCAGAGGGTTTTGTCGAGGTGAACGTGGCTTTCAACCAGGGCCGGGGTGAGGAGCTGGTTTTGGCCGTCGATGTCGGTGGTGGTCAGGGCGGCGGTCGATGCCGGGCGGCGTTGCTTGAACAGGCCGTTTTCGATCAGCAGGTCTTCGGCGGTTGAGCCATAGGGGCGCACGTTGCGTAGCCAGCGGGGTTGGGTCATTGCAAACCTCATTGATTTCTATGGTGTCTGGCCGGGCCTCTTCGCGAGCAAGCCCGCTCCCACATTGTCCGCGTGAACACTGGAGATCAAATGTGGGAGCGGGCTTGCTCGCGAAGGCCGCGACTCGGTTCCGGATCAACCCTTGAGCTTCGACCAGATCCGGTCCTGCAGCTCCCGCGCCTTGTTGCTGCACTCTTTCTCCGGGCGCAAGCGCGAGGCGAACTCGTCGGGCATGTTGATCGCGTCCATCACCCGCCATTTGGCGTCGATCAGTTTGTCGCTTTGAATGCCGTTGTCGTAAGCGATGGCGTTGGACACGGCGGCGGCGTTTTCCGGTTTCATCATCCAGTCGATGAAGACCTTCGCGTTGCCAGGGTGCGGGGCGCTTTTCGGTACGGCGAAGTTGTCCTGGAACATCGCCAGGCCTTCGCGCGGGTACACGTACTTGATGGTGCTTTTTTGCAACGTGGCCCGGGCGGTGGAGCCGTTCCAGTTCTGCATCATGATCACTTCACCGGAGGCCATGCGGTCGACGGTGTTGTCCGAGCTGTACATCTTCAAGTGCGGTTTCTGTTTTTTCAGCAGCTCCAGAATGCGCTTGGCGTCCTGCGGGTTTTCGCTGCATTCGTCGACGTTCAGGTAATGGCTGGCGGCGTTGATCACACTGCTGGAGGTGTCGAGCGCGGCGAGTTGGCCTTCGAGTTCCTTGCGCGGTTCGAAGAACTCTTTCCACGAATCGTCCAGTTTGCCGCCGGGCACCCGGGCGCTGTCATAGGAAAACCCGGTGGTGCCCCACAGGTATGGGGCGGAGAACTTGCGACCGGGGTCGAAACCCGGGTCGCGGAAGGCCGGTTTGACGTACTGGAAGTTGGGCAAGGTCGACGCGTCGATTTGCAGTAGCAGGTTCTGGTTGATCAACGTGCGCATGATCGACTGCGACGGCACGATCACGTCATACGCCGCGCCACCGGCCTGCAATTTGGCCAGCAGGGTTTCGTTGCTGTCGTAGCCGTCCATGGTGACCTTGATCCCGGTCTCCTTTTCGAACTTGGCCAGCAGGTCGACCGGGTAGTAGTCGGTCCAGTTGTAGAAGAACAATTCCTTGGGTTCGGCGGCCTGCGCGCTGAACGCTGTGAAGCAACTCAGGGCCAGACCGGCGACAGCGAAACGCATGCTTTTGATGCTCATAGATGTACGCTCCAGAAGTACCACGATGGACAAAGGTTCATTGGTTTTTGCCGCGCTGTCCCAGCCAGAAGGCCAGCACCACCAGCACGATGGAAATCACCAGCATCAGGGTCGAGATCGCGTTGATTTCTGGCGTTACTCCGGACTTGATCGCCGAGAAGATGTACACCGGCAACGTCGTCGAACCGGGACCAGCCACAAAGAAGGTCATGATGAAATCGTCGAGGCTGACCACGAACGCCAGCACCGAACCGGACAACACCGCCGGCCACAACAACGGCAAGGTGACCCGGCGAAAAACCTGCCACGGGTTGGCGTACAAATCGTTAGCCGCCTCCAGCAAACTCTTGTCGAGGTCATTGAGCCGCGCACGGATCGGCAGGTACGCGAAAGGAATGCAGAAGCCGATGTGCGCGACGATCACTGTCAGCAAACCGAGCTTGATCCCCAGTGCCATGAACAGCAGCAGCGTGGCGACGGCGGTGACGATCTCCGGGAGGATCAGCGGCAGGTTGATCCCGCCCTCGACCATCTTCTGTCCATAGAACGGCCGATAGGTCGCCAGCGCCGCGAGCAACGCAATCGCCGTGGCACAAACCGTGGCGATGCTGGCGACGATGATCGAGTTCAACGCGGCAGTCTGGATCGACGGGTTGGCCAGAATCCTTCCGTACCAGGCAAAGGAGAACTCGGTCCACACCGTGGCCGAACGGTTGGCGTTGAAGCTGTAGGCGATTAGCACAAAGATCGGCACGTACAGATAGGCCAGGATCAACAGGCTGACTTCCCGGGTCAGAGGCAGTTTTTTCAGGTGCAGGGCGATCATGCGGTGGCTCCCCGGCGTAGAGTTTTGGCGGCGCTGCGGCTATAGAGGGCGTAACCCACCAGCGAAAGCAGCAGAATCCCCAGTAACAGGAACGACAGCGAACTGCCCAGCGGCCAGTTACGCGCGGTGCCGAACTGTTGCTGGATCAGGTTGCCGATCATCAGCGTCTTGCCTCCGCCGAGAATCGCCGGGGTGATGAAGGCACCGAGACTCGGCACAAACACCAGCAGTGCGCCGGCAATCACGCCGGGCATCGACAGCGGCAGGATGATCCGCCGCAATGCATGCCAGCGATTGGCACCGAGGTCGTATGCGGCTTCCACCAGACGCCAGTCGAGTTTTTCCAGGGTCGAGTAGATCGGCAGAATCATGAACGGCAGGAAGCTGTAGACCAGCCCGACGCTGACCGCGAAGTCGTTGTAGAGCAGGGTGATGCCACCGGCCTGGGGGAACAGCGCGTTGAGGCTCTGAGCAACCCAGCCATGCTCGCGCAGGATAATCAGCCAGGCGTAGTTGCGGATCAGCAGGTTGGTCCAGAACGGGATGGTGATCAGCAACACCATGAGGTTGCGCCGCTGCGGTGTCAGGCTCGACATCCACAACGCCACCGGGAAGCCGAACAGGAAACACAGCAACGTAGTGCCACCGGCCTGGAACACCGAGCGCAACAGCGCCTGGGCGTAGACCCAATTGAGCTCCAGTTCACCGTCGAAACCTTCCTGGAAAAACAGCTGCACATAGCTTTGCAATTGCCAATTGGCCTGCCAGTCGACGCCGCCGTAAACGTTGCGCGGCAACAGGCTGATGTAGCCCATGATGCCGAGCGGAATGGCGATCAGCGCCAGCAAAGTCAGAACCACCGGGCTGAGCAACAGCGCACGGTTGAGGGCGGGAGAAGTGCTGCTGACGCTCATCTCAGGCCTCCATCAACAGGCAGGCGTGGGGCGGCAGGTTGACCGCGACGCGATCACCGACCACCCGGCCACGGTTCAGGCCTTCGTTGTTCTCGCGCAACATGACCTTGATGTCGTTGTTCAACCGGCACTGGTAAAGGGTCGCGGTGCCGACATACAACACCGCTTCAATCACGCCGCGCAGGTGATGCGGTTGCGCCGGGTCGACCAATTGCGAGCGTTCCGGGCGGAACGCCAGTTGCACGCTGGTGCCGTCGAAGCCTTGAGCCGGGCAGGGGATTTCCACCGGCATGCCGCTCGGCACGAACAGTTTTTCGTTCTGCTGGCCGCGCTTGAGGTGGCCGGGGAGGAAGTTGATGTCGCCGATGAATTGAGCAACGAAGCGGTGCTGCGGCCGTTCGTAGATATCGTTCGGTGTGCCGATTTGCAGGATCTTGCCGGCGGACATCACGGCGATTCGGTCGGACAGGGTCAGCGCTTCTTCCTGATCGTGGGTGACGAAAATGAAGGTGATCCCGGCTTCTTTCTGTACGCGCTTGAGTTCGACCTGCATTTCCTTGCGCAGCTTCAAGTCCAGCGCCGACAGCGGTTCGTCGAGCAACAGCACTTTGGGTTTCGGCGCCAGGGCCCGGGCCAGGGCCACGCGCTGCTGTTGGCCGCCGGACAACTCGGCCGGTTTGCGCTCGGCCAGGTGTTGCATTTGCACCAGCGCCAGCATCTCATCGACGCGCTGGGCAATTTGCTTGCGATCAAGACCCTGCATCTCGAGGCCGAAGGCGATATTCTGCGCGACGCTCATGTGCGGAAACAGCGCGTAGCTCTGGAATACTGTGTTGACCCGGCGCTTGAACGGTGGCAAATCATTGACCGGTTCACCCGCCAGACGAATCTCGCCTTCGCTGACCTGTTCGAAGCCGGCAATGGTGCGTAACAAGGTAGTTTTGCCGCAGCCGGAAGGGCCGAGCAGGGTGAAGAATTCATTGTCGGCAATGTCGACTGAAACGTTGTCGAGGGCTGGAGCCAGCCCCGGATCGTCGGAATACCGCTTGGAGACGTTACGCACTTCAATCGCTGTTGGATGACCCATAATGGTGCATTCCTCTAATTATTGTATGCAATATCTGGATGCAATCTAGAAATAACCGGATTAATCTGCTCGTGCAACCCCCTTTTTCAAAGGCTGCTCATCGCCTGGGGCCGGTTGTTTAGCGCTAAAGGAGTGTTCAGATGACCGAGAAAAAACTCGAGACCACGGTCGACCGCGTCTACCAAGGGGTTTACGAGGCGATCAGCAAACGTTCATTGCGTCCCGGGATGAAGCTCGGCGAAGCGTCATTGGCCGAACTTTTTAATGTCAGCCGGACGTCGGTTCGTGCCGCGCTCAAGCAGTTGGAGGCCGATGGCCTGGTCACCACCGAGCCCAACAAAGGGGCGTCGGTGTCGTTGCCCAGTGATGAGGAGATTCGCTCGCTGTTTGAAACGAGGCGCCTGATCGAGATCGGCATCGTCACGGAGCTGTGTCGTCGTCGTGATACTGCCGTGACCCAGGACCTGCGTGATCACTTGTTGCTGGAGGATGAAGCGCACCGCAGTGGCGACCATGAACGGCTGATTCATTTGCTCGGCGAGTTCCACATCAAGCTCGCGCAAAGCCTGAACAACCCGGTGTTGCTGGACTGGTTCCGCAAGCTGATCTCCCGCGCCTCGCTGTACGCCGCCGCGCTGGATGACGACAGTCACGAGGCTTGCCGCGACGACGAACACCTGCGGTTGATCGAGTACATCGAAGCGGGCAATCAGAGCGCCGCGATCGAACTGACCTGCATGCATTTGAATGGCATCGAGAAGGCGATCCTCGACGTCGCCGCCACGCTGAAAACCGGTTACCACCCGCTCAAGCACCTGATTGAGGTTTAGCCACGCTGCTACAAGGTTCGTGCGCAGGGCACGCTCCATGGCCATAAAAATCTGCAGATCAAGAATCAGCTAACCTCTATGAAACCATTGGCGACGGCGATGCTCGAAAACAAACGGGCACGCACCGTCCTCATGCCGTTGCGATCCCTTAAGCCAGTCATCTACAGGGATACAGAGTCAGTCGATGCAGTTTCTAGACGATAGCCATGGGTGTGCAGGCTGGAACGGTGAAATGGCCGGGCGCATCCGCGCGTTCGACTGGAGCCTGACTGAGCTTGGGAACATGGAGACCTGGCCCAGAAGCTTGTGCAGCGCGGTGCAGTTGATGCTCGCGTCGCCACTGCCGATGGTGATGCTGTGGGGCCGACCGGGTTACATGATCTATAACGATGCGTACTCGAAGTTTGCCGGTGGCCGACATCCTTACCTGTTGGGTTCCCCGGTGGAACTGGGCTGGCCGGAAGTCGCCGAATTCAATCGGCATGTGGTCGACACCTGCCTGGCCGGCGGCACCTTGTCCTATCGCAACAAAGTCCTGGAGTTGCTGCGCGACGGGGTTCCCGAAGACGTCTGGCTGGACCTCTATTACAGCCCGGTGGCGGATGATGACGGGAAACCGGCCGGGGTCATGGCGATGGTGGTCGAGACCACCGAACATGTGATTTCCGAACGCCGCCGTCAGGCCGCCGAGGACGCCTATCACGCCGACAACGAACGGGTGCGCCTGGCGCTCAATGCCGGGGCTTTGCTCGGCTCGTTCGTCTGGGACATCAAGGACAATGTGCTCTCCGGCGACGAGCGTTTCGCCCGCACTTTTTCCTACCCGCCGGATCAAAACCTGGCCGACCTGCCAATGGACATCGCCGAAGCACGGATCCATCCCGATGACCGCAGCTGGGTGCAGGAGCAGATCAACCAATCAGTGGAAACCGGCGAACCCTTTAACGCCGAGTATCGGGTCCTGCGCCCGGATGGCAGTTATCTGTGGGTGCAGGCGAGTGGTGGCTGCGAGTTCAATGAGCAGGGCGAACCGTTCCGTTTTCCCGGGGTGTTGATCGATATCCACGAACGCAAGACCGCCGAAGAATCCCTGCTCAAGTTCACCCGCAACCTGGAGCAACGCGTTGCCGACGAAGTCGAAGCGCGGCTGGCAGCCGAAGAACAACTGCGTCAATCGCAGAAACTCGAAGCCATCGGCGGCCTTACCGGCGGCGTGGCCCATGACTTCAACAACCTGTTGCAAGTGATCGCCGGCAACCTGCACTTGCTGGCGCGGCATGAGCCGGACAACGCCAACGTGCAGCGCCGGGTCAGTGCTTCGATTGCCGCGGTCGAACGCGGCGCCAAACTGTCTTCGCAATTACTCGCGTTCGCCCGTCGTCAGCCCCTGTCGCCAGCGGTCTGCGACCTGCGCCAGGTCTTCGATGGGCTCGGGGAATTGTTGCAGCGGGCGTTGGGGGAAACCATCCAGATCAATGTCACCGCGGCCGAAGCTCCCTGGCACATCTACGTGGACCACAATCAACTGGAAAACGCTGTCCTCAATCTGGCGATCAATGCCCGGGACGCCATGAACGGCGAGGGGACCATTGACCTGAGCGCCGAGAACATCACCCTTGATAGCAAGTTTTGTGCAGGCAAGGGCATCGTCGCCGGCGACTATGTCTGCGTGGCAGTGGCTGACAAAGGGGTTGGCATGTCGCCGCAAGTCCTCGCACAGGCTTTCGAACCGTTTTTCACCACCAAGGCCGATGGTCAGGGCACGGGGCTGGGATTGAGCATGGTGTTCGGTTTCGTCAAGCAGAGTGGCGGGCATATCGAGATTTCCAGCGTGGTCGGGCAGGGCACTCGGGTGCAGCTGTATTTCCCGCGCAGCCTGCGACCGATGCTCAGCGAAACGACACGTCATGACCCGCAACAGCGAGGCGGACACGAAACCATTCTGGTGGTCGAGGACAACGAGGCGGTGCGCAGCTCCGCGGTGGAATTACTGAACGAAGAGGGTTATCAAGTGCTGACGGCGGCCAACGGTGACGTCGCGATGCAGATGTTGCTGGAGGGCGCTGTGGTAGACCTGATTTTCACCGACGTGGTCATGCCCGGCCTGATCAAAAGCTCGGACCTGGCCGCTTGGGCCAAGGTGCAGACACCGCCGGTGGCCGTGCTGTTCACCTCGGGCCACACCCGTGACATTATTTCGCGCAATCACCAACTCAGCCCGGATACTTATTTGCTGAGCAAACCTTATGGTCCCGAGGCGCTGACCCAAATGGTCCGCACCGTCCTCAATGGCTAACGCAATTAAAATGTGGGAGCGGGCTTGCTCGCGAAGGGGCCGTGTCAGTTGACAGAGATGTCAACTGAGAGACCGCTTTCGCGAGCAAGCCCGCTCCCACATTTTGATCGAGTACGGACCCACGCTATCAATCATTCCTTAGAACCCTCGAATCAAGGCTGGTCCATGACTTCCAATCCTCCCTCCGGCATGGTCAGGGTGCGCGGCGCCCGGGAACACAACCTCAAGAACGTCGATGTCGACATCCCCCGGGATGCCCTGGTGGTGTTCACTGGCGTGTCCGGTTCGGGGAAATCGTCGCTGGCGTTCTCGACCCTCTACGCCGAAGCGCAACGCCGCTATTTCGAATCCGTGGCGCCTTATGCGCGGCGCCTGATCGATCAGGTCGGGGTGCCGGACGTCGACTCCATCGAAGGCTTGCCGCCGGCGGTGGCGCTCCAACAACAACGAGGTACGCCGAGCACGCGCTCTTCGGTGGGCAGCGTGACGACGTTGTCGAGCCTGATCCGCATGCTGTACTCCCGGGCTGGCAGTTATCCGCCGGGGCAGCCGATGCTCTATGCCGAAGATTTTTCGCCTAACACGCCTCAGGGCGCGTGCCCCGACTGTCATGGGTTGGGCCGGGTGTACGAAGTCACCGAAGCATTGATGGTCCCGGACCCGAGCCTGACCATTCGCCAGCGCGCGGTCGCCTCCTGGCCCACCGCCTGGCAGGGACAGAACCTGCGCGACATCCTGGTGACGATGGGTTACGACGTCGATAAACCCTGGCGCGATCTGCCGAAAAAACTGCGCGACTGGATTCTCTTCACCGAAGAAACCCCCACGGTGCCGGTGTATGCCGGGCTCACCCCCGAAGAAACCAGAGTCGCGCTCAAACGCAACATGGAACCGAGTTACCAGGGCACGTTCACCGGCGCCCGGCGTTACATCCTGCACACCTTCAGCCATTCCCAAAGCGCGTTGATGAAGAAGCGCGTCTCGCAATTCATGCTCGGCAGCCCGTGCCCGTTGTGCGATGGCAAACGGCTCAAACGCGAGGCGTTGTCGGTGACATTTGCCGGTTACGACATTGGCGAGTTGTCGCAGATGCCGTTGCTGCAAGTGGCCGAAGTCTTGAAACCAGTGGCCGCTCACAGCTACCTCGAACAGACCGAGGCGGCGGGTGAGGTATTGACGCACGATCAGACCCGCGAGGCCCGCGAGCATCGTGTAGCCCACGGCGCCAGTGGCCACGCCAACGCGCCGGATGTGCGCCACACACCGAACCTGTCGGTAGAGAAACGCCTGGCCGCGCAGCGGATCGCTCAGGACTTGCTGGAGCGGGTCAGCACGTTGACCGATCTGGGGCTCGGTTACCTGGCGCTGGAACGCAGCACGCCGACGCTGTCGTCCGGTGAGTTGCAGCGTCTGCGCCTGGCGACGCAATTGGGTTCGCAGTTGTTCGGCGTGATCTACGTGCTGGATGAACCCTCGGCCGGATTGCACCCGGCGGATGGTGAAGCGTTGTTCGAAGCCCTGCAACGCTTGAAAGCCGCGGGCAACACCTTGTTCGTGGTCGAACATGACCTGGAAACCATGCGCCGCGCCGACTGGCTGATCGACGTTGGCCCGGCGGCCGGCGAGCATGGCGGCCAAATCCTGTACAGCGGGCCGCCGCCAGGGTTGGCGCAGGTGACGAACTCGCAGACGCGCGCTTACCTGTTCGCCGAGCAGGTCACTCAGCCCCAAGCCAGCCGAAAGGCGAACGATTGGCTACGGCTGGACGGCATCACTCGCAATAACCTGAACAACCTCAGCGTCGAGTTTCCGCTGGGCTGTTTTACCGCGGTGACGGGCGTCTCCGGTTCCGGTAAATCAAGCCTGGTCAGTCAGGCGCTGCTGGAACTGGTGGGCGCGCATCTCGGGCGCGCGGCAAGTGACAGCGAGACGCAAGAGTTGAGCCTTGAGGACGACGCACCGCAAATGAGCGGCGGTCAAGTCACGGCGGGGCTGGAATCGATCAAGCGCCTGGTGCAAGTCGATCAGAAACCCATCGGCCGCACGCCGCGTTCGAACCTGGCGACTTACACCGGGCTGTTCGACAACGTGCGCAAACTGTATGCCGCCACCCCCGAGGCGCAGGCCGAGGGTTACGACGCGGGCCAGTTTTCCTTCAACGTTGCCAAGGGGCGATGCTCGACCTGCGAAGGTGAAGGCTTTGTCAGCGTCGAGTTGCTGTTCATGCCCAGCGTCTATGCACCGTGCTCGACCTGCCACGGCGCGCGCTACAACCCAGAGACGCTGGCAATCATCTGGCAAGGCTTGAACATCGCCCAAGTGTTGCAACTGACGGTGGACGAGGCGGTCACGGTGTTTACCGAGCAACCGGGTATTCGCCGCTCGCTGGAGGTGCTGCGCGATATCGGCCTGGGTTACCTGCGCCTCGGCCAGCCGGCGACCGAGTTGTCGGGCGGTGAAGCCCAGCGGATCAAACTGGCCACCGAGCTGCAACGCAACCAGCGTGGGGCAACGTTGTATGTGCTCGACGAGCCCACCACGGGTTTGCACCCAAGGGATGTCGATCGCTTGCTCGAACAGTTGAATACGCTGGTGACGGCGGGGCATACGGTGATCGTCGTCGAACATGAAATGCGTGTGGTGGCGCAGAGTGACTGGGTGATCGACATCGGCCCGGGGGCGGGGGATCAGGGCGGGAAGATTGTTATTGCAGGCACACCGCAGAAGGTCGCCAAGAGTAAAAAGAGCCGGACAGCACCGTTTTTGGCCAGAGTCCTCGGGTAAATCAAAAGATCGCAGCCTTGCGATGGAACCCTGTCCCCCAGGTGGCTTCGAATCTTCAAGGCCCGACTGTTTCAGCCGCGCACGTGCAGTGATGAACGAGGTACTTATGAAAGATGACAGTGATCTTGAGGAGAACGCGAAAACCGCCGAACCGGAAAGCGCAGACAAAGCGGTCGACCAGAAGCAACTCCACACCGATAACGACAATGAGTTCAGCCCGGGTTTCAAGCCCAATCCCGACCGGCCCAAACCCGGAGATGACACCGATGCCGACATCGACACCGATGGCGGCTAGTCAGGCATTGAAAACGGCCGCATCAAACGGTGCGGCCTTTTTGTGGGAGGGTTATTTGCTCGGATGAGCAGCCTGGAGTTTTTTTGCCATATCCAGATGCTTCTCCAGCGCCGGCAGCATTTTTTGCGCGAAACCTTTCAAGTCCGTGGCGCCTTTGGTTCTGTCGTCCGTCACCGTGTTGGCTTCTTTCTTGAACAGTTCGAGGGTGCCTTCGTGAGCCTTCACCTGATTATTGGCGTAGGCCGCATCGAAGGACTCATCGCGCAAGTCGAGGATTTTCTCTTTCGCCTGTTTGACCAGCGTCGTGCTGTCCGGTACCTCGATGTCATTCTTTTTTGCCAGCGCCGCCAGTTCATCGTTGGCCTTGGAATGGTCGGTGATCATCATGTTGGCGAATGCCTTGATGTCCGCCGATGAGCTTTTTTCCAGGGCCAGTCGGCTCGTTTCGACTTCCGCGATACCGCCCGCGGCCGCGCTGTCGACGAAGTCATTGGAAGTGGCAGCAAACGCCGTGCCCATGCTGGTGCTCAAGGCAACGGCCAACGTGAGGTGGCGCAGGGTAAATCCGTCCATTGGTTAGTCTCCACACAGGTTTCATGGGCGATCGAGTGATCGTTAACGTGTGGAGGCCGACGAGCGGACAAAGGTTTTATTGCGTTTGTGGCAGGGCGACGAACGGGCACCGCTGGTCTGATAGGCGGTCGACAGAACGGGCTAACCGAGGCCATTCTGATAGTTGGTGAACGCAATTGATCGCGTTTGCCTCCGATCAACAAACGGAGGTGTTCCATGCCGGTGCCACACGACCTTTATCAGGATCTCAAGCTTTCAAAGGAAGATATCCAGCAAAAACGCACCAAGGATCCGTTACTGGATTCACTGATCAACAAGTATTCGCAGGCGGATGCCGAGGTCGTAAAGGCTGAATCCGCAAAATCGGATGCGCCCAGTGATGACGCATTGAAGAAACTCAAGGCGAAGCGCGTGGAGGTTAAGCAAAAGATCGTTGATCGACTCCAGACGCCGTCCTGACGCGCCCTGTCTGGTCACCGACGAGCGGTGACTGAAAAACTGGAACGGCGATAAATACCGGCACCTCGAATGTTCAGAGTCCGAATCTACGGCTCCATGCGAGGTGCCCCATGACCGAACGCACCACCATCAATCCAGCGCGGTGCTCAACGGCAATCGCGCCATGTGTTTGGCCTTCAACGACCCGAAATACAACCAATCCCCATACTCGCGAACGGTCGTGATCGGCGAGTAGTTGTCGCGGCTACCGTCCTGCAAGTTGGCGATCACTTTACCGTCCAGATCCAGGCCCAGCGCGAAGGCGCGTTTCTCCACCGGTTTAGGCAGGACAGTCATGGCCCGCACGATCATCTTGCGCACGAAGGGATGCGGCGCGGTCGCATCGAGCAATGCGTTGCGCGGTGCATAGAGCGCCACCCAGAAGCGGTCGCGACCATTGAACGCGAGGTTGTCCGGCAACCCTGGCAAGTTGTCGATGAATAGATCGTGGGTGCCGGCTTTGGGGCCGCTCAGCCAGTAACGACTGATGCGATAGGCGCCCGTTTCGTTGACCAACACAAAGGCATCGTCCGGGCCCAGGGTCACGCCGTTGGCGAATTCCAGCTTGTCCAGCAGGACCGCGGTCTTCCCGGTCTGGAAGTCATAACGCAGCAAGCGGCCATCGCCGCCGTGCTCGATGATCGCTTCGCCGTCACTGCCGTAGCCAAAGCGACTGGAGGCATCACTGAAATAGGCGTAGTGCCCGGATTTGTCGATCACCACGTCGTCGGTGAAGCCGAAGGGCACGCCACTGGCCGCCGTGGTCAGTGCAATCAACCGGCCCTGGGCATCCAGTGACAGCAAGCCCTTGACCCCGTCGGCAATTACCAGCAGACCGTTGGGATGACGGGCCAGGCCCAAGGGCCTGCCGCCCGTATCGGCCAGCACCTTGGTGACCTTGCCATCGAGGCTGGTACGGATCAATCGGCCGTCATGCAAACCCGTGATGAGAACGTCTTCCTCCAGCAGCAACGCTTCCGGCCCGTCGATATCCGCGGCGCCAACGCGCTCCACGCCTTTGAGGCGCTGATTGTCGGCGTAGATGCCGCTGGTGAGGGAGGGCGCCGGTGGCGGAGTCCAGGCCACCGGTTGAACCTTGGTCGGCATCAGCAGCAGAAAGGCACTGATGGCGACGATCACCAGCAACACCACATGGCGAAACTTGATGGTTCGACTCACGCGGTCACTCCTGCCGGGGCCAAATGTTTTTGCGCCATCTCGCGCAATGCCAGCATCGACGCTGCCGACTCACGATCGATGCGCCGCTTGAGCAGCAGTCGATTGGCAATGCGCATCGCCAGGCCGCTGAACTGATACTCCAGGGTGCGTACAAAGCGTGTGCCATCGCCCCTGGCCTCGCACTCGTAAGTCACCACTAAAGACAACCCGTGATCGTCATGGGCCCAGGCACTCCAGCGGCGTCCTGGCAGGTATTCGTTAACTTCCCAGTGCAAGTGTCCTTCACGCCCGCCCGCCTTGATGTCTTCCTCAAATCGTCCCCCGACATGCAGCGGACCGCTCTGGCCGTCGACCTTGAGGGACGAGGGATGCCATTCCGGCCAACGGGTCACGGTGCTGGCATAGGCGAGCACGTCAATCGGGTCTCCAGCAATGTCGATCTGATGCTGCATGCGGGTCATGGTCGTTCTCGTCGGGTGCAGGTCCGTCGGCTCCGGCTCCCAATAGAGGGTGCCGAACAGGTAGTCCATCAGCGGAAAAACGATATTGAAATTGCGTTCCTGCATCAGCTCACGACGGTGATGCAGTTCATGCAGGCGGCGCATCTGGCGGATCCACGGCAACCGTGTGACGGGGTTCTCCGGCGGCAGGTGCTCACAGGCATGGAACACTTCATAGGTCAGGTAGCCGAGGACCAGACAGCCGCCGAACAACCCGGCGACATTGGCATCGAACTGCGCAAGCAGCCACCAGACGGGCAGGGTGATGACGACCGTGTGCAACACGATCAACCAGGCTGGAAACAGAATCACCCGCCAGTCCCGGGCACTGTCGTAGGTCATGTGGCCAGGGGCGAAAAAGCTGTGATGGTCACCGGCATGGCGTGCGTAGAACATTCGCGCGAAGTTTTTTTTGTGATGCCCCAGGTGCCGATGGACCATGTACACGCCGAAGTTGAAGAACAACAACGTCAACGGCATCGCCAGCCATTCCAGTGGTTGCACCTGATGCACGGTGCTCCAGAATCCGCCGATGGCCAGCACCCCGAACAGCAGCACAAAAGCGCCGTGCAGCCATGGGTTGTAGAGCGGATGAATGTCGGCACGGTAGCGGGCGCGGAATGCTTCGGTGGTCTGCCTCACTGCAATCACCTGTAGTTATTGTTATCTCCAGCAGATTAGACGATCCCGGCGTTTTGGCTGGCCCAACCTTGAGGACGCAACCGCCATGATCCGGTGCAAACCGGACTCAGGTCAGCGGGTTCCAGCGTTGCGACCAGTCATCGTCGGATTTGATCACCTCGCGCAGCAGGTCGAAGGCTCGTTGCAACGTCGCGGAGTCGCGGTCGCGGGAGTAAACCAGATAGGTCGGGTAGCTGAATTCCGGGGCTTTGGGCACTTGCTCCAGCACACCACTTTCCATATAGCTCTGGACCACCCGGGTGCGGAAGTAGCCGCTGCCGCCGTTTTCCAGAATGTATTGCAAGCCCAGTGGGCCGAGGTTGAAGCTCAATGCGGCTTTGGCTTTTTCCGGCAGGGCCGCGTCGTGCTGGCGGCGGAAGTCCGGGCCCCAGTCGATGTACACATAGGGATCGGGCCTTGCGGCCAAGCGGATGAGGACCAGTTTTTCTTCCAGCACCTGTTCGACTTGCAAGCGCGGCCAATACTCGGGCTGGTAAACCAGCGCCGCATCCAGAACCCCCAGTTCCAGTTGGCGCAGCAGGTTTTCACCGTCACGGATTTCCATGCGCAGGGCGTGGCTGGGGATCTTCTCGCGCAGCGCGCCGGCCCAGCTGAGCATCAGCGGGTTGCACAGACTGACCTCGCCACCGATGTGCAACACGTCGCGGTAACCCTCGGGCAGCGGCAAGTCCCGTCGCGCCGCTTCCCAGGTTTCGACCAGTTGATTGGCGTAGACCACAAAGGCTTCACCGTTCGGCGTCAGGCGCGCACCGGCGCGGTTGCGCACGAACAACGTACTGCCTAGCTGGCTTTCGAGTTTCTGTACCCGCGCCGTGATCGCGGTCTGGGTCACGTGGAGTTTTTCAGCCGCCGCGGCAAGGCTGCCGTGGCGGACGATTTCCAGAAAGGTGCGGGCGAGATCGATGTCCATGGGGTGGCCGGTGCGGGAGGTGCGCCATTGTAAACGGATACCGTCGGATCAGTTCATGTAGCAGCTGCTACAGGGATCGAGGAGCTGCCGCAGGTTGCGATCTTTTAGCGGTTCATTTCAAAACGCAAAACACGAACAACCAAAGGCCCCCCAGAAACCGGCGAAATCACTGACCGGCGCCGAGGACAGCCGCGCCCGTTCATGGCGATGGGCATGCACCGCGCAAGCCCCGACGCATTGATGAACCTGTGCCGTCAGCGGCGCCAGGGGTTTCCAATGGCCCGGTACTTTGGCGACTGGCGACCACTCCGGCACTACGGGGACTGGAGGCGGTCCGAGTTTTTCAAACTCGACGCTGCCGTAGACGATCTTGCCGTCGACGATGGTCAGTACCGATTCGATCCATTTGACCGCTTCATCCTCGATATGGAAGTAATCCGCCGACAGCGCAATCAGGTCCGCCAGTTGCCCGACCTTGATCTGGCCTTTTTTGCCTTGCTCGGAGGAAAACCAGGCGCTGCCGTGGGTGAAGAGTTCCAGCGCGGTATCGCGGCTCAAGCCTTGCGGGTACAGCGCCAGACCTCCGACGGTGCGGCCGCTGATCAGCCAGTACAGCGAAGTCCAGGGGTTGTAGCTGGACACGCGCGTGGCATCCGTGCCGGCGCCGACCGGAATGCCTTCGGCCAGCATACGAGCGATGGGCGGGGTGGCTTCGGCAGCCTTGGCACCGTAACGGTCGACGAAGTATTCGCCCTGGAATGCCATGCGGTCCTGGATCGCGATGCCGCCGCCAAGGGCTTTTACCCGTTCGATGTTCTGCGGGGTGATGGTTTCCGCGTGGTCGAAGAACCACGGCAAACCGTCGAACGGAATGTCGCGATTAACCTTCTCGAACACGTCGAGCATGCGGCTGATGGATTCGTTGTACGTGGCGTGCAAACGGAACGGCCAACGCTGTTCCACCAGATGGCGGACCACCGGTTCCAGTTCCTGCTCCATGGTTTGCGGCAGGTCTGGGCGGGGCTCGAGGAAGTCCTCGAAATCGGCCGCCGAGAACACCAGCATTTCCCCGGCACCGTTGTGCCGTAGAAAGTCATCGCCCTGACCGTAGTGGGAGGTGCTGGTCCAGTTCTTGAAGTCGGTCAGCTTTTCCTTGGGTTTCTGCGTGAACAGGTTGTAGGCAATGCGCACCGTGAGCTGTTGGTCTTTGGCCAGTTGCTGGATGACTTGATAGTCGTCCGGATAATTCTGATAACCGCCGCCGGCGTCGATGGCGCTGGTGACACCCAGGCGATTGAGTTCGCGCATGAATTGGCGGGTGGAGTTGACCTGGTACTCCAGCGGCAGTTTTGGGCCCTTGGCCAGGGTCGAGTAGAGAATCATCGCGTTGGGGCGGGCGATGAGCATGCCCGTCGGGTCGCCATTGGCATCGCGCTGGATTTCGCCACCCGGCGGGTTCGGCGTGTCACGGGTATAGCCGACCACTTTCAATGCCGCGCGGTTGAGCAGGGCACGGTCGTAGAGGTGCAGGACGAACACCGGGGTATCCGGCGCGGCCTTGTTCAGTTCATCAATCGTCGGCAGGCGTTTTTCGGCGAACTGGAATTCGTTCCAGCCACCGACCACCCGCACCCATTGCGGCGTGGGTGTGCGGTCCGCCTGATCCTTGAGCATGCGCAGCGCGTCGACCAGTGAAGGGACGCCTTCCCAGCGCAGTTCGAGGTTGTAGTTGAGGCCACCACGGATCAGGTGCAGGTGCGAGTCGTTAAGGCCGGGAATCACCGTGCGACCGTGCAAGTCGATTATCTGGGTGCCGGGGCCTTGCAGGGCCATGGCCTGGGCATCGCTGCCGACCACCACGAAGCGTCCGTCCTTGATCGCGACGGCGCTGGCTTGGGGTTTTTTGCGGTCGACGGTGTGCAGGCGTCCGTTGTACAGGATGAGGTCGGCGGGGGCGTCGGGCATGGTTTTACTCCCTGCGATTAGCGGGCTGATCCAGGCACCGACGGCGCCTGCCGAAAGGCCTTGCAGTACACGGCGGCGGTTAAATCCGTCGTGGTCGTCAGGTGGGCTCATGGGCAGTGCTCCACGCAAAGGCTCTTGATAAAAAAGCGAGGGCAAACAGCCGATGTCTGACGCATGCGGCCAGAAGGAATATAGACGGCAAATCCACAGGTAGCCGTTTTCCAATGGCGAAAAACGACGAATCCCGCCTCGAGGGGCGGGATTCGTTTGCAGCCAGGCGTGCTCCCGAAGGTCGGGAGCGGCGCGCTTAGGCCGGGAACAGCTCGGACAGTTTCATGGCCAGCATCATGTCGCCTTCAGCGCGCAGTTTGCCGCCCATGAAGGCTTGCATGCCGTCGGTTTCGCCGCTGACGATGCCTTCCAGGGTTTCGCCGTCCATGACCAGAGTCACCTGGGCGTCCGGGTTTTCGCCTTCCTGGAGCTCGCAGGTGCTGTCCTTGACGATCAGCGAGAAGTTCTTGGTGTCGTCGATGCGGAAACCGAATACCAGGTCCAGACCGGCAGCAGCGGCTGGGTTGAACTTGGCTTTCATTGCTTGTACGGCATCAGCTACGGAGGTCATGGTTCGATCCTTTCTTGGGTAATTAGAGCTGGGTGATTACAGCCAGGGTCACAATTGTCCGGACTCAGCGAAACGTGATGAGTTCCGGGGTCTTCAACAGTTGCAGGTGCGCATGACTGTTGAAAGAAGACAGAGCCACCTCACGACCGCGAAACTTCAGCAGGTTGAGCGAGGTGTTGACGATTTGCCAGTTCAGTTCAAACGCCTGCTTTGCCGGCATTTGCGTAATGAGATGGAGCAGGGCCGTGATGGTGCCGCCGGAGGTGAACACGGCGATTTTCTGGGTGTTGTCGGCGCTTTCGAGGATTCGCTGCAGACCGGCTTGCACCCGTTCGACAAACCCCAGCCAGCTTTCCAGGCCCGGTGTGTCATAGGTGCCGGCGAGCCAGCGCTCGATGATCAGGGCGAAGATGCGCTGGAACTCGCCGCGGTTTTGCGCGGCATTGCGCAGGATGTGCAGCGCTTCGGGCTCGTCCGGTAACATGGCCGGCAGCAGCGCGCGGATCACCGCGTCGGCGTCGAACTCATTGAAAGCGGAATCGATTTCCACGACGGGAACCGGCAGGCCTGCCGCAGCGAACTGTTCCAGTGCGCTGTTGGCCGTATGTTGCTGGCGGCGCAGGTCGCCCGAGAGGCAGCGATCGAAGCTGATGCCCAGTTCGGCGAGGTGCTGGCCGAGGACTTCTGCCTGGCGAATACCGGTGGGCGACAGGACGTCATAGTCGTCTGCACCAAAGGAGGCCTGGCCATGTCGAATCAAATAGATACTGCCCACGTCCGCGTCATCCCGGTACGTTGAAGGTTCGGCGAGGTTATGAGGATGAAGGTGAGCTGTCAATGAAAAAACATACGCTTGTTTGAAATGCCCGTTACAGGGCTGTTGCCAGAGGTTTCACGGCTGGCCGCCGGCGCGGCGCATGGGTATGCTGGAGGTATCCCGCGCGCGTTTATGCAGCGCATCGTATTAAAGGAGTCCCTGTGGAGTTTTTTGCCGAGTACGCAGTTTTTCTGGCTAAGACCGTGACACTGGTGATCGCCATTCTGGTGGTCCTGGCCAGTTTCGCGGCGTTGCGCAGCAAAGGTCGACGCAAGTCGGTCGGCCAGTTGCAAGTCAGCAAACTCAATGATTTCTACAAAGGGCTGCGCGAACGCCTGGAGCAAACCTTGCTCGACAAGGACCAGCTCAAGGCCTTGCGCAAGGTCGAAGCTAAATCCGAGAAAAAGCAAAAGAAAAAACCTGAGGGAGCCAAGCCACGGGTGTTCGTGCTGGATTTCGACGGCGACATCAAGGCGTCGGCCACTGAAAGCCTGCGCCATGAAATCACCGCGCTGCTGACCCTCGCCACGCCCAAGGATGAAGTGGTGCTGCGTCTGGAAAGCGGCGGCGGCATGGTTCACAGCTACGGCCTGGCGTCCTCGCAACTGGCGCGTATCCGTGATGCCGGTGTGCCGTTGACCGTGTGCATCGACAAGGTCGCGGCCAGCGGCGGCTACATGATGGCGTGCATCGGCGAGAAGATCATCAGCGCGCCGTTCGCGATCCTCGGCTCGATCGGCGTCGTGGCGCAGTTGCCTAACGTCAACCGCCTGCTGAAAAAACACGACATCGACTTCGAAGTGCTGACCGCCGGCGAATACAAGCGCACCCTGACGGTGTTTGGCGAAAACACCGAGAAGGGCCGCGAGAAGTTCCAGGAAGACCTGGACATCACGCACCAGTTGTTCAAGAACTTCGTTTCCCGCTATCGCCCGCAACTGGCCATCGACGAAGTGGCCACCGGTGAAATCTGGCTCGGCGTCGCGGCGCTGGACAAGCAACTGGTGGACGAACTCAAGACCAGCGATGAATACCTCGCCGAACGTGCGAAGAAGTCCGAGCTGTACCACTTGCACTACGCCGAACGTAAAAGCTTGCAGGAACGTATCGGCATGGCGGCCAGCGGTTCGGTCGATCGCGTCTTGCTGACCTGGTGGAGCCGCCTGACTCAGCAACGCTTCTGGTAACCCCCAGACTCAATGAAACCGGGTAAATTCCCGGTTTCATTATTTTGGGAGACTCTTTTCGCTGCATTCTGACGACTTTTCCTAGCGGCTTCAGGACTGTTCCCACTTCCCGCCGACTCAAGCAGATTTACTGTAGTCATTCCAATATGACTGCAATGGACTGCACATGAATGATTCCCCGTCTTACCCGACCAACAACACTGACGCCACCTCGGCGCCAGCGATGCGTGACGAACTGCAAGCGGCCGTCAGCAGCGCATCACCGCAAACCCCGGCCCAGTTCGGCGCTCAGCTGTTTCAGAAGAAATGGGGGCACGACATCGACCCGCGAACGGCGCTGCTGGTGACCCTCGATTACGATTACAGAGGCCATTCGGCGCAGGATGGCGTGCATCAAGGCCAGGTGGCCAGCTCACAAACCTTGCTGCAGGCGCTGCTCGACAATTACCAGACGGTTGGAGACGGGCGCTTTGCCGAAACTGCTTTTGGCTTGTACACCCCACCTGACATCGGGCCTTGCGTACGAATTGTCGAGCATGTCGACGAGTTTGCCGACCATGGCAGCGGCAACCATCGAACTTACGAAGGGGTCTATCGCCGCAGCGTCCCGCAAACTTATGAGCCACTGACCCAGATTCCATTGCGCCCCGCCGATTTCAAAAAATGGGTCTGGACGCTGGAGTTGAAAGAGTTGTACCAAGCGTACCTTGAGCGCGTGTGGCCATCGGATGCGACGATCCTCGCCCGCCCGGCCTATCCACTTCGAACTTCGGTCAAGGCCGCATTTGTCATGAGCGCCTGGTTGCAGCGTCATGAAAACAGTCTGAGCGAGAAAGGTCTGGAGCTGGTCCTGCGAGTCGCCGGTCTGCCGCCAAAACAGTCCTGGAGCACCTTGACGCTCCAGCAGTTGCAGGCACCGACGCGAGTGCCGGGCTCGATCAAGGCCGGACGGTTTGAGCTGTACCGCTACACCGCGATGGATATCTGGACGTTTCGCGAGTGCAAGGGTTCGAGAATTTTGCTCTACATTCCCGGCAATTCATCACCTTGGCACGAGTTTTTCGGCGCCGCGAAATTGCAGCGTTGGGTGGTGGAGCAGGGCAAGGTCGATGATACAAAGCACGCCCTGGCGAATCACTTTGCCGAAGACGATCGCACAGATGGCACCTTCCATGCCGGCGTGTTGACGGCGCTGGACGGCATGGTGCGTTACCCGAAAATACACTGGCTCACCAAAACCGCCGGGTTTTTCAATAATGACGGTTACTGGGATCCCGCCGAGTACATCGGTTTCGAGCGGGCTTCAAGGGCAACCGATCCTTTTGCGCAACTGGTGCTGAGCATGAAGCACGCCGCGCAGAACAGTGCTGACAGCATCCGTGACGACGCACAGGTCAACCGGAGTAACTTGAATGCCTTTGTTGAGCCGCTGGTGGGATGGATCAACCGTTTTGGCCCGTTGGCGCTCTTTGTCCCGGGCGGTGAGGGGCTGTTGGCGCTGGCGGGGCTGATCGATGCCGGTTACGGACTGAACCAGGTGGTCAATGGTGAAACATCGACCGAACGTTCGCAGGGGCTGACGCGAACGGTTTTTGGCCTGCTCAACGCGCTGCCGATAGTGGCAGGTGCGGCACAGGTTGGGGAAGGGGCCGAGGCACCGGGACTGATCGAGAAAGGCCTGGAACCGGTTGATACTACGAAGGAGCAAGGTCCGGCACCCGATCCGCATCCGGTTGCACCGCCGGAGCCCGTGCCTGTGGCGACGGAGAGTCGCGCGGAACTGCTGCGGGGCATCGGTGCTTCGGTGGAAGGTTTCAGCGACGAAACCCTGATGCAGATCGGCAAGGTCAGCGCGGTCGATGAGGACATGCTGCGATTGATGAATACGGGGCGGACTCCGACGCCGATGCTGGCCGATACCATCAGCCGTTTTCGCATAGACCACAATCTCGGACCGCTCGCCGGCCCTGAACGCTCAGCCTTGTTCCACAGTCGTTATCAGGCCTTGCAGGCGTCGGATAACGCCTGGGTCCGCCTGTTTCAACAGCAGTATCCCGGCCTGCCCAAAAGCGCCGTGGAGCAAATGCTTGACCGGTATGGCGTCGACCTTGCGTCAACCCCCGAAGCTGTCGAGGCAAAGCGCTTGTTCAGTCGCCTCGATGGCAAGGCCCGTCAGTATCAGCAGCATGTGCGGCTGAATCGGGCCTTCGAAGGACTTTATCTGCGTTCTGTGAACAATCCCGAGTCCGAGACACTGGCATTGCATTCGTTACCCCATCTGCCGGGCTGGCCCCGGGGCTTGCGTATTGAGGTGCTCGACGGGTCGCTCAATGGTCGGGTGCTGGATCGTTGCGGTTCGCTGCAAGCAACGGACGTGCGACGGCTGATCAAAACGGCCGATCACCGTTACGCCACGCCTGACGCTTCAACGGCTACGGATTTCCATGAGGCGTTGTTCAGCGTTCTGTCTGATTCGGAGCGCACGGCATTGCAGTTGCCGTTGAAGGATTCGGTGGAGGCCTTTACACGGTCTATCAGTGAGGGAGCCTTGTCGCGTTCCGAACTGATGACAGGCTTGAACCGGATGGACAGCGGCTTGCCGTTCGAAGCGCAGGGTTTGCATGGCGGAGGTTTTCCAACGACGCCACAGGGCGCAGCGCTAAGCGCAGTGGCAATGCGGCTGCAAGTGAGCGATCTCTACCCTGACTTCAGCCATGCGCAAATCGATGAGTGGCTGCTGCGTGCGGGGGACTACGCCCAGGCGCACCTTGATACCCTGAGATTTCAGTTCGAGCAACTGTGTACGGACCTGACCAGCTATATCGATCGAACCCTGCAGGATGCCGATGACATGGATATCGATTTCCTCGCCCTCGGTGACGCAGAGGCAGCGGGCATGGGCCCTGCGCAAGTCATGCAACATAACGTCGAGCTGCTGCAGCACGCGATAGAATACGAACGAAAGACACGGGAGGAACTGGCTGATGAACTGGTCCTGCTCTGGCAAAAGCGCCCGCCAGTGGCCAATCGTGTTTATTCCGGCGAGGCGTTGGTTGGGTACAAGCTGGATATGGATTTCGAGGAGTTTCATCGCTTGCCCGTCATGAACGTGCGGTTCGACGACGTGATCGAATTGTCGATGCGCGGTTTTCATTTGTTGGAGCGCGAGACCTTGAACGGCTTCCTGGAGTCGTTCCCCAGATTGCGCATCCTGAGCCTGGAGAGCATTGATCTGCGGTTGCCCGACAATACCGGGGCGCTTGAGAGTGTCCTGCCACCCGTAATTCCGCGAATGAGCCAACTCACCACGTTAAATTTGAAAAACACCCAATTGCGGTTGGGAGAGAGCAATGCGGCGCAACTGTGTGACCTGATCAACTTGCAATCCCTGGACCTGAGTGAAAACCCCCTGGGTGTTTCGCCGGTGCTACTGGGTATGAACGAACTGCGTCAGGTGAACCTGCGGAAGACAGGCATCAGCACCTGTCCGATCGGGATCCGGGAGGAGCCTTACCTGACGTCGCTCGATCTGCGTGACAACCGGATCACCCGGGTTCCGCCCGCGGTCATCAATCAGGCCATTGCCACTGGGCGAGTCAAGCTGTGGGGCAATCCGCTGACGGACGAAGACACCCTGCAGCGCCTGATCACTCATCGGCAACAAACCGGCATCAACCTGTGGCTACGGGAAGCGGGAGATGACTCTGGCGAAGCTATTGTCTGGTTACGGAACATGGAGCAGCAGGAGCAGGAAGCTCGATTGGCTATTTGGGAACGGCTGACGAACAAGCCATCGGGCGCACGTTTCTTGGGTGTCATGGAGGGCCTCAGCCTGACCCCGGATTATCTGGTCAGTTACCCGCAACTTCAGGCACGGGTATGGCAACTCTTGAATCAGGCGGATGCGTCGCAGGAGTTTTGGAACAGTTTGAGTCATGACATCGAAGTGGCCGGGGACGATGCAGACAATCCAATGGCCATTTTCATGGTGCTGGAAAATCGTGCGCGGCTTTATCGGGATTGGGTGGCGCTGGGGCGGTCATTTCCCATTGAGGCGAAATGATCCGGTGGTAACTGGAAAGCCTTGAGCCCGGTGAAACGAGCTCAAGGCGTTACGATCAACGACGACGGAACAGCGGAAGCGGTTCGTCGGTAGCAGCCTGATAGGTCACGGAGAAGTCCTTGAGACCTTCCAGGGCTTCGTACGGGTCTTTATCGGCGCGGATCGCAAAGGCGTCGAAACCGCAGCGGTGCAGGTAGAACAGCTGGTCACGCAGCACATCGCCAATCGCCCGCAATTCGCCTTTGAAACCATAACGGTCACGCAGCAGGCGGGCGTTGGAGTAGTTGCGGCCGTCGGTGAAGGCCGGGAAGTTCAAGGCGATGACCTGGAAGTTTTCCACGTCGTCACCGATTTCTTCGGCTTCTTCATCGGCATCCAGCCACACGCCCAGGCCGCCATCGCGGGCCTTGAGCATGCGGCTGTGTTCGCGCCACAGCTGCAACGGGACGATCAGGTCGTCGCAGTTGCTGATCTCGTCGATGTTGAAGTCCTTGGGCAGCAAGTGCCAGGTTTCGTCGACGACTTCATTGTTCTTAATTATTCGCTGCATAGACACGCTCCTTGAAGAGGTCAATGCCAATACGCTGATAGGTGTCGATGAAACGCTCGTCTTCGGTACGTTGTTCGATGTACACGTCGATCAGCTTTTCGATCACGTCAGGCATGGCTTCCTGGGCGAAGGACGGGCCGAGGATCTTGCCCAGGCTGGCGTCGCGACTGGCGCTGCCACCCAGGGACACCTGGTAGAACTCCTCGCCTTTCTTGTCCACCCCGAGAATGCCGATGTGGCCGACGTGGTGGTGACCACAGGCGTTCATGCAGCCGGAGATGTTCAGGTCCAGTTCGCCGATATCGAACAGGTAATCCAGGTCTTCGAAGCGACGCTGGATCGACTCGGCGATCGGGATCGACTTGGCATTGGCCAGGGAGCAGAAGTCGCCGCCCGGGCAGCAGATGATGTCGGTCAGCAAGCCGATGTTTGGCGTGGCGAAGCCCTGTTCGCGCAACTCGCCCCACATCGCGAACAGTTGAGTCTGTTCAACGTCGGCCAGAATGATGTTCTGCTCGTGAGAGGTGCGCAGTTGACCGAAGCTGTAACGATCGGCCAGGTCGGCCACGGCGTCGAGCTGCTTGTCGGTGATGTCGCCCGGTGCAACACCGGTCGGCTTCAGGGACAGGGTCACGGCCACATAACCCGGCTTTTTGTGGGCCAGGGTATTGCGGGTGCGCCAGCGCGCGAAGCCTGGGTGTTCTTTATCGAGTTCGGCCAACGCCAAGGCCTGGTTGTCCAGAGCCTTGTACTCCGGGTCAACGAAGTGTTTGGCCACGCGATGCACTTCGGCGTCGGTCAGCGTGGTCTGGCCACCGCGAAGGTGTTCCATCTCTGCGTCGACTTTTTGCGCGAAGACTTCAGGTGTCAGGGCCTTGACCAGAATCTTGATCCGCGCCTTGTACTTGTTGTCACGACGGCCATAGCGGTTGTAGACCCGCAGGATGGCGTCGAGGTAGCTCAACAGGTCTTGCCACGGCAGGAATTCATTAATGAATGCGCCGACCACCGGGGTACGGCCGAGACCGCCACCCACCAGCACACGGAAGCCCAGCTCGCCAGCGGCGTTGTGCACCGGCTCAAGGCCGATGTCATGGACTTCGATGGCCGCACGGTCGGAAGTCGAACCGTTGATGGCGATCTTGAACTTGCGCGGCAAGTAAGCGAATTCAGGGTGGAAGGTGGTCCATTGGCGGACGATCTCGCACCACGGGCGCGGATCGATCAGCTCGTCGGCAGCGACACCGGCGAACTGGTCGGTGGTGACGTTGCGCAAGCAGTTGCCGCTGGTCTGGATCGCGTGCATCTGCACGGTCGCCAGTTCGGCAAGGATGTCCGGGATGTCTTCCAGCGCCGGCCAGTTGAACTGTACGTTCTGCCGGGTGCTGATGTGGGCATAGCCCTTGTCGAAATCACGGGCAATCCTGGCCATCATTCGCGTCTGGCGCGAAGTCAGTTGGCCGTAAGGCACCGCCACCCGCAACATCGGCGCGAAGCGCTGGATATAAAGGCCATTTTGCAGGCGCAGGGGGCGGAATTCTTCTTCGCTCAGCTCGCCTGCCAGATAGCGTCGGGTCTGATCACGGAACTGCTTGACGCGGTCCTCGATGATCCGCTGATCGTACTCGTCGTATACGTACATATAAGTCCTGTTCTCAGGCTTGGGCCGGTCGGATCCAGTTGCGTTTTTCGCTTGCTGAAGTCTCCGATACTGCCTCGGCAATTCTGCGCGCACGGCCGCGCACTCCCAACGGAGCCGGGGCAAGATACCAGTTTGCAGTTATGCGCAAAAGTGATGTTTGAGTATATGTAAAGAACCAAAACGACTAATGAGATCCAATGAGGTAAAACCCACATTTGTGGTGCGGGCAATCATCGTCTTAACTGTGCTCGAGTCTTTATGCAATCACCGATAAAACCGACAAGAGGCGATGCAATGAGCAACCCTACCAAAACGTCAAAACCCGATAGCACGGTCGATGCTTGGGCAATTCTGTTCCTGATCATGCTGGTCGTGGGCACCGCGGTATTTTGGGTCAGCCATCAATAACCGACCCCGTCCGGGCCCTATCCCGACGATTGTCGGACAATAACCGGAATAAACGCCGTTTTACGGGACTTCGCTGGCTATAATGCGCGGCGAATTGCCGGGGGCTCGGACGATCAATGTTGAAGTTTTTCTACTCATTCCTGCTGATGCTTGGCGCGGTTTACGGCCCCGTAGCGCGCGCGGAATCGGTATTGTTCCTGAGCCCCGGAAAGACTGACGAAGCCTTCTGGAACAGCTATTCGCAATTCATGTACGCGGCAGCCACGGATCTGGGCATTGATCTGCGAATTCTCTATTCCCGGCGCATGCCGGAGCTCACGTTGGCGCAAGCCCGTCAGGCGCTGCAAGGCCCTGATCGCCCGGACTATCTGATGTTCGCCAATGAACAGTACGTCGCCCCGCAGATCCTTCGCCTGGCCCAGGGCAGCGGGGTGAAGCTGTTCATGGTTAACGCTTCGCTGACGGCCAACCAAATGAGTTTGCTGGGCGAGCGCCCTGAGCGCTTGGGCAGCCTGGTGCCCAACGATGAGGAGGGGGGCTACCTGATGCTCAAGGAACTGATTCGCCAGCATCCGCCCGCGGCACCCGGTGAGGTCATCGAGTTGCTGGCGTTTTCCGGCTTGAAGATCACGCCTTCGGCGCAACTGCGCGAGGAAGGCATGATGCGGGCCTTGGCCGAGCACCCTGAAGTGCGTTTGCGCCAACTGGTTTATAGCGGCTGGACCCGGGAACGGGCCTATGAACAGGCCAAACTGCTGTTCCGGCGTTACCCGAAGGTCTCGCTGGTGTGGTCCGCCAATGACGAAATGGCGTTTGGCGCCATGCAGGCGTATTCGGAGACGGGTGGGATACCCGGCAAGGATGCGTTGTTCAGTGCGGTCAACACCTCGCCGGCGGCGTTGCAGGCGACGGTCGACGGACGCATCAGCGTGCTGTTGGGCGGGCACTTCACGTTGGGCGGCTGGGCGCTGGTCGAGTTGCATGATCTTGAACAGGGCGTGGATCTCAGCCATTACGGCGGCCGAGACCGGCAAATCCCGTTGCTGCAACTGATCGACAAGGCCCAGGCCAGGCGATTGCTGGCCATGGGTGAATCACCGGATTACGGTGTGAACTTCCGTCGTCTTTCAGCCAAGGGCCGGCCGACGTCGTATCGCTATCCGTTCAGCCTGCAAACCTTGATGCGCTAAACCCCGGCCAGATGCACCACCAGTTGCACGATGCCGTACAGCATCAACGCGAACACCGCCGTGAACAAAATCCCCAGAATCACGAAATGACTGGGCTTGCCGTGCGTGAAGTCCCGCGCCCGGTTCTTCCCGCTCTGCACCCCGAACGCCGCCGCCATGACGCTGTGCAGCATCTGCCAGAAAGTGGGCGGCTTGTTGTTGCCTGGATCGTCCATAAATCCCCCGTCATGACTGTTTGAGCAGTAAGCATAGACAATTAAACCGCTCCCGGAACCCGGCTTGTCCCGAGCTTCTCACCCTATACATATGTACCACCATCAAGCGCGAGCCCGGTGATTGACTGATGCTTCATCCAACAGCGTCAGGTATCGCCACATGACTGAAACTTCAAGTGCCCGGGAAAAGGGCCTGCACAATCATTTCATCAAAAAGAAACTGCACCACCGGATCCGCCATCTCACTCCCGCGAACATCAATGATATAGGCCGTGCCAGAACCCCGGGTGGCTTGGCCGAAGACGCCATGCCCGATTGGTTCGCGGCGCTTACCGGCGTCCAGCAACAGATTGTCCGCAACAGCCAGAAACGCAGTCGGGCGTCGAATGATGCATTGGCGAAAACCCTCAAGGGACTCAAAGGCCTGACGGAGTTTGCGCAACCCTTGCTCGAGGCTGCGTTGCAAAAGAAGTACGGGTTGACTGTGGATGTCGCAAATACCCTGTTCTACAAAATGTACAACGCCACCGACTCGGTAGAAGAGCAGACCCTGCTACAGGCGGCGCTACGCAATTTTGAAGACGGGCAATCGTTCGCTGATGAAGTCATCGTTGGCGAACGGGGCGCGTCGGTTTCCAACGTTCGGGTGCAAGGTCAGCTCTATGGCTGGACTGATCCTCCCCGCGGCCGCGTAGAGCTTTACAAGATCAAAAAACTGCCGATCAAACCCGTCGAATTCGCCGCACTCTGCCGCGATCTGGATATCGGCAAGCAGTACCAGGACCATCTGAAGGCCAGGTTCGAAGCCGCGGACCGAGCCTCCACTGTCCGCACCCAAACCCTCGAAGCCTGGAAAGACAGCCTGCGGGTACACGCACATATCGCGCGCCTGAAATCGCTGATCACACCTTCAGGCTACCTGGCGATGCTCGGCGTTCTGAATGGTGAAAAAGCGCCGAAACTGGACGGTGAAACCGTCACCTTCAGCCAGTTGCACGTGCTGGGTGCGCCGGCGAGCGAGATGTTTGTCATTGGCGCCAGTCGGCGCAAGGAGAAAAAGGTCGATTTAAGCTGGACCAATCCGGGCGTGAACCTGATTGACGTGCTGACCTACACCGACTCGCGAATCATCGTCTGCATTCCGGGCGATCCGGTTGCCCCGGTCAAGGAATATGACTCGCTCAAAGCATTCGAAAAGGATCTGGCCCTGCGGCTGCGCGGGGTGAGTTACCAGCAGTCTTTCCTGCGGTTGATTCCCCACGGCGATGCCGGCAAGTTCCTCGGCAAGGTCCAGTCGGCCCTGCAAACGCTCAAGTGGAACCCCGACTTTCCGCACCGTGATCGCACCCTGCTGGGGCACCGGGACGGAATCTATGAGCGCGTCTACCGGGACGATCCGGACCTTGATATCAGCGAAACCTTCTTCGATGGCGAACTGTTTGGTGAACTGTATTCAAGGCACCTGACACGCCTGAAGGAATCGGCCGAGCAGTTGGCCGTGCCCACGGCCAAGGTCGATCACGATGCCTGGTATGAACGGTTGAAGCACTACGCCGAGTGGGGGCTGAACATACTGAACGTGGCTGCTTTTTTTGTGCCGGGGCTGGGCGAGGTGATGATGGCCGTGATGGCCGTGCAACTGACCGCCGACGTTTACCATGGCGTGGAAGCCTGGAGCATAGGCGACATGGATCAGGCCTGGAATTACCTCGGTTCGGTGGCTGCGAATGTGGCCTTCATGGCCGTGTTGGGCGCGGTTGCCAGCAAGGCGCCGAAAGTCTTGTCGACGCCTGTCGTCGACGGTCTGGTGAAGGTCAAGCTGCCGTTTGGTGACGAACAGTTGTGGCGACCTGGCCTGACCCCCTACAAAAGTGACGTGGTGTTGTCTGACGGCCTCAAGCCCAACACGCTTGGGCAATATGAAGTGAACGGCAAGACCTATATCCGGCTCGATGGTGATGTGTATGAAAAGACTTTCGACCCGTCGCTGAACAAGTGGCGCCTGAAACATCCAACTGATCCGAACGCTTATCACCCGATCCTTGAGCACAATGGCCAAGGTGCCTGGCGCCACAGTTTTGAACGACCGTTGGAGTGGGATCGGGCCACTTTATTGCGTCGCCTCGGGCACATGACCGACGGGATTGATGCGGCGACGCTGGAGAAAATCGCCGATACCAGCGGCGTTGATGATGCTGCGTTGCGCAAAGTGCATGTCGACAACCAGCCCATACCGTCGTTGCTGTCCGACACGCTTCGCCAGTTTCAGATCGATCGACAGGTCAACGAGATGATTGAGCAGGTTCGTCTTGGCGAACCCGTGCCGGACAACCGCTACGACTATGCGTTGCCGGAAGTGGTCAGTTTGCCGCGTTGGCTAAAGGGGCGGGTGATTGAGGTTTATGACGCGAGCCTGACCGGTACACCGTCCCGTTACGGTCAGGCGTCGATCCCGAGCAAACCCGCGATCAGGGTGTCCCTCCGGGATGTTTCGGCGGGAAGGCTGTCGGAACGGGTTCTTGCGACACTGGACGAGCAAGAAATCATCCGGCTTCTGGGTGAGGAAGGCGCACGGGTCGAGGCTGAGCGCGAAGCGGTTTTTTGCCAGCAACTTGCCGAGCATTTGTCGGGCAACAAAACCTCGGTGTTTGACAGCGCCAGCAAGGGCTTCGACACGTCAGTGACGCAAACGCCTGAACTCAAGGAGTTGCGACGAACCTTCCCGAGCCTGTCGATAGAAGCGGCTCAGGAGGTGTTGGGCAAGGCGTCTATCAAGGAGCGGTTGTCCATCAAGCAAAAGGGGCGGCCTCCTGCCAGTCTGTTGCTCAAGGCGCGCGCTCGGGCCAGGTTGTCCCGGCTGAACAAAGCCTTGTCCGGGATGCAACTGGAAAGCATGGCGTCTCTCGATAGCCAACGCCTGGCGCTACGTGCCCTGGAGAAACTCCCGGGCTGGCCGGAGCGGCTGCGCCTGGAAATACGTCAGCGTGACTACAGCGGCAAACTACTCGACAGCATCGGCAGCGAATCGGCCGAAGACGTCAAGTATCTGGTTACCGATGGCTATCAACATCATCGAGCCCATCAGTTCCAGGCCTTTGATGGACAAGGCAATGCGTTGAACAGCGTGCCGGGGAGCGGCGACAACTTTTACGCCTCGATCATGCATGCATTGCCAGACGAGGCGCGCATCCAGTTGGGGCTGCCCAATGTCGGGCAAAGTGCCGAATTGCAGAAAGCGCTCACAACTTATGCAATGGGCCACCGAGAGCCAATGTTGCAAGCGCTCGTACCGAACGCCGCCACCCGACGGTTCAAGTCTGCGGTTCGGCTGGCTGATGGCCGCTTGGGCTACCCGTTGAGCGGACGAGGAGCGGGGGAAAAGCTTAATCCGTCACTGGTCTCCAGAGTGCGGGATGTCTATCCCGGTTTACCCGATGCGTTGGCCGAAATGATGGTCAACCAACTGTTGCTGGATGGCAGGACCGAGTCGCAGGTTTCCCATTTGTTGAACGAGCGCGCCCGGGAATACGAGGCGCTCACTGCGGAACTGGATCAGTGGGTCAGCCGTGACGGGGCGATTTCCGTTCGCCCACATGTTGTGCAAATGATCAAGAATACCTGGGGGTTGAGGGGCATCTATGACACCGAAGCCACTGTTCACCTCGACTGGAGCGGTGCAGAGAGCCTGCCGGAGCTGACTGCCCGTTTTCCTCATGTGCGCAATGTGAAATTGAGCGTCGAAGGCATGCTGAGTCAAGCGCCGGAAGCCTTTGTGCGGCAGTTCCCCAACGCCCGGTCGCTCGAACTGGAGATCTGGGACGCAACCCACAGAGCCCAACTGATCGAGAGGCTCAAAACGCTGTCGACTCTTCGCGAGCTACGGTTGACGGGAAGTCTTGGTCAGGAGTTCAGTGAGTCTGCCCAGGCGCTGATGGACGTCATGCCGCAACTGGAACGCCTGGAACTACGGGGCGTGGAGAGCGAACTGGACGTCAGCCGATTGGCTGATCTGCGTTCATTGACCATAAGCGGAATCCTGGCGACCTGGCCCAAGGGCGCGCTGCAATTGCAGCACCTCAAGGAGATGAACCTCAGTCACACATACATCAAGACATTGCCCTCTGGACTGTTCTCGGGGCACGAGGATCTGTGGCGAGGCTTGAACCTCAATTGGGCAAGGCGGGACCGTGAACAGTTCGTCAAGGTTTATGAATATGTGCACGATAACCCGGCGCATCTGCTCGATACCGAGCACATGCTGGACCGCTACTGTCAGGACACGCTGCAAAACGTCATGGACTCGGGCAGCGAACTCTCGGCAGCGGCGCTGAGGCAGTTGAAGGCCGAAGGGCTTTCAGGGCGGGCGTTGCTCGATCATGTCAACGGCGTGCGCCAGGACCGGCAGGCGTTGTTCGAGCCGCTTTATGCGTGGCAGGAGCGTTCGCCAATGGTTGGCGGCCGACCGGTCGATCGGCGCGGCCGAGAGACTGCCGCCAGGTTCATCCGCGAATGTTGGCGAGAAGGCCTGCGCGCGCGTTATTCCGGTGCGCAGGATGTTCCTGTTCCGCAACCCCAACCCGGCCCCTCGGCAAGGCCCACGCCAGCCATTGAGACTGCTGATTCGGCGACGCTCGATTTGTCAGGCGCACCGTTGGGTGACTTGCCCGAGTTGCCGGCCTTGTCGACGACAGGTTTCACTCATGTGCAAACGCTGAAGATGCCGGACGTCACGGTCTCGGTCGACGACTTCAGCCAGTTTTTGCGCAACTTTACCGAGGTTCGCACCCTCGATTTGAGCCGCAATCAATTGTTCGATTTACCGTCGACACTGGGCAGTCTCGGACAGCTGAAGGACCTGAGCCTACAACACAACTACCTGACGATCACCCCGAGTATCCAGCGGCGCTTGAACGGGTTGTCCCGCCTTCAAAATCTGGACTTGCGTTACAACCGCGTCGAATCGCTGGACGTCACGTCAATGCATGGCCTGAGAGCGCTGCGCTTGGGACACACTGCCATTGAAGAATGGCCCGAAGGCGTGCTGGACTTGCCCGGCTTCTGGAAGCTCGAGTTGAACAACAGCGCGGTGACCGCTATTCCAAAAGCCGCGCTGAAAGGGCATGACAATCTTTTGGTCGACATGAGCGGTTGCCGATTGACGCTGCAATCCCGTCACGACTTATTGACGAGCAGTAACTCCTTTTCGCCGATGGGCATTTCCCGAGCCGACTTGCGCGACGGCATCACCATAGGCGGGCCGGCTTACTTTCCGCCGCTGGTCAGCCAGCATCCGGAATTGTTGTTGTCGTTGTCTGCGGTGTCAGCCGACGAGTTGGCTCGAATGACCCCGCAAGCCCGCCTGCAAAGACTCGATCCGGAACTGGGCGCCTCCGAGGCCGTTCAGGCCGTTGACGAGCTGACGTTACAGGCGGGTGGAGCCATTGCGCTGTTTGATCAGTTGACGCGATGGGACGAGCAGTATCAGGCATTGACTCGAACCCTGAATGACTGGATTGCAGCACCACCGTTCAAGCTGCGAGAACTGGACATGCCTCTCTGGGTGTCCGCCATGGAACGTAGTAATGCGGCAGGGCGGATAATGACATGCTGGCGCCAGAGCCTGCGCGGCGCGGCAGCGGTCGAGGGAGGCTCCGGTGGTTACACTCTTGATTTGTCCGATACCCCCCTGGGCAGTTTGCCGGCGTTGTCGGGCGACTTCGCTCACGTCGGGACGTTGAAGCTGAACAAGATTTTTATCAACGAGGCGGGGCTGGAAGATTTCCTCGTTCCGTTTGGCGGCCTCCACACTCTGGAGCTTGACCACAATTCGCTGAGTGCCTTGCCAGAAGGGGTTACGTCATTAGGCAGCCTGAGACGACTGTCGGCCGCTCACAATCGATTTACCGCCTCGTCCCGGTTCCAGCGTCAGCTTGCAGCGTTGAGAAGCCTGGAATCGTTGGACCTGGCAAATAATTGGCTGGAAATGCTGGATATCACCTCGCTCACTGAACTGCAGACTCTCGATTTGCATGACAATCGTCTGGTCAGTTGGCCGCTGGGTGTACTGGATCTTCCCTCTCTCAGAACACTGGATTTGCGCGACAACATGCTCGAGTCCATCCCGCCGGAACTGATGACAGAGGAGCACAGGCCCTTGCGAGCGAGCACTAATCTGGCCGGCAATGACAATCTGGATGGCGCCGTCCTTCTGATGCTGCGCAACCATGTGGAGGACGGCGCTGCGATAATGGGCTGGTCGGTGACGGACATCGAAGAGGCGCTGGATGAGTATGACGCAGACGACTTCGACGATCTTTCAACGTCGAGTGACGAGGAGGTGGATGTCAGTCAGGTGACCGGCGCCGCGGCCCGGGAGCGATGGATCGACCCGTCAACGGCGGGTGCCGAGGAGCTGAAAAGGATCTGGGACGGTTTCGAAGAAATCCCGGGCAGCGGCGCTTTCTTCAACCTGCTCGACCGGATGGAAGGCACGAAGGACTTCACCCTCGGGCGTGCCGACCTCACCCGGCGAGTCCATCGGGTGCTGAAAGCGGCAGACAGTGACGACGCGCTCAGGGAAACGATCTTTAGCATGGCGCAATCGCCCCTGACCTGCGGCGACGGGCGAATCCTGTTGTTTAGCGACATTGAAGTGAAGGTCTTCGAGTTCGAGACCGTCAAGTCGACACCGTTGAATCAGCAGGACAGCGTCCTGTACAAACTCGGCCGAAACCTGTTTCGCCTCGGCAAAATTGAAAAAATTGCCAACCGCGACATTCTCAAGCGACAGGAACAAGGTGGTCGGCCGGACCCTGCGGAAGTGCGCCTGGCGTATCGAATCGGCTTGAGCGACCGACTGGAACTGCCGGGGCAGCCCAAAGACATGCTTTACAGCGGCAACGTATCACCCCTGATGCTGGACGCCGCGTATGCCGAAGTCATTCAGGCAGAACAGGCTACCGACTTCATGGATGAGCTGGTGGGGCGCAAATACTGGGCCGACCATTTGAAGCGCAAATACCCTGAGCGCTTCATCGCACTCAAGGAAAGTCAGGTGGTCTTGCAAAGTGAGCTGGAGGACAGGTATCCGGACATAAACGAGGCATACCTGACGGAGCTCGGGACGTTGGAGGTCACGTTTAAAACCCAGGAAACCCAATTGTTGCTGGAACTGTCTGGCGACGAGAGAAAGCAGTTCAGTCTGTAAACGGCTGATGCACACCTCGGCAGACGCAAGGTCTGCCGAGGTGTTCTCACAACCGGTATGAGGCCTGTATCAGTTGTCGTAACCCAGGTTCGGCGCGAGCCAGCGTTCGGTCACGCTCAATTCCTGACCCTTGCGCGACGTGTAGCTCTGCACCTGATCCTTGTCGATCTTGCCCACGGCGAAATACTGCGCCTGCGGGTGAGCGAAGTACCAACCGCTGACCGCTGCTGCCGGGAACATGGCGTAGTGCTCGGTGAGGAACACGCCGCTGCGGCCGGCTTTCATTTCCGAGGCCTCAGGGTCCAGCAACTTGAACAGCGTGGATTTCTCGGTGTGATCCGGGCAGGCCGGGTAGCCCGGGGCAGGGCGGATACCGGTGTATAGCTCTTTGATCAGCGCCTCGTTGTCGAGCGTCTCGTCCTTGGCGTAACCCCAGTAGTCTTTACGAACCTGTTGGTGCAGCCACTCGGCGCAAGCCTCGGCCAGGCGATCGGCCAGTGCCTTGACCATGATCGAGTTGTAATCGTCGCCGGCTTCTTGATAAGCCTTGGCCACTTCTTCGGCACCGATACCGGCGGTGGTGATGAAACCACCCACGTAGTCGGTCACTTCGCTGTCCTTCGGTGCAACGAAGTCAGCCAGGGAGAAGTTCGGCTTGCCATCGGTCTTGATGATTTGCTGACGCAGGTGATGCAGCTTGGCAATCGGTTTGCCGTCATCGCCATAGACTTCAATGTCATCCTCACGCACCTGGTTGGCCGGCCAGAAGCCGAACACCGCACGGGCGCTGATGAGTTTCTCGTCGATCAGCTTGGCGAGCATTTCCTGGGCGTCGGCGAACAGCGCGGTGGCGGCTTCACCGACCACTTCGTCCTGCAGAATGCGCGGGTACTTGCCGGCCAGGTCCCAGGAGATAAAGAACGGCGTCCAGTCGATGTATTCGGCCAGGACTTTCAGGTCGATGTTGTCCAGCACCTTGGCACCGGTAAATGTCGGTTTGACCGGCGCGTAAGTGCTCCAGTCGAACTGAGGCTTCTTGGCGATGGCCGCCGGGTAGCTCAGGCGTTCGGTACGGGCGCTGCGGTTGGCGGTGCGCTCGCGGACTTCGATGTATTCCAGGCGAGTCTTCTCGATGAACGCCGGCTTCAATTCCTTGGACAGCAACTGTGTCGCCACGCCCACGGCACGGGAGGCGTCGGTGACGTAGATCACTGCGTCGTTGCTGTATTTCGGCTCGATTTTCACCGCCGTGTGCGCTTTCGAGGTGGTCGCGCCACCGATCATCAGCGGCAGATGGAAGTCCTGACGCTGCATCTCGCGGGCGACGTGGACCATTTCATCCAGCGAAGGGGTGATCAGGCCGGACAGGCCGATGATGTCGCACTTCTGCTCCTTGGCCACTTGCAGGATCTTCTCCGCCGGCACCATCACGCCGAGGTCGACGATGTCGTAGCCGTTACAACCCAACACCACGCCAACGATGTTCTTGCCGATGTCGTGCACGTCGCCTTTTACCGTGGCCATGAGGATCTTGCCCTTGGCTTCCGGCTTGTCGCCTTTTTCCAGTTCGATGAACGGGATCAAGTGCGCCACGGCCTGCTTCATCACGCGGGCGGATTTCACCACCTGCGGCAGGAACATTTTGCCCGCGCCGAACAGGTCGCCGACGATGTTCATGCCGGACATCAGCGGGCCTTCGATCACTTCGATCGGGCGGGTGAACGACTGACGGGATTCTTCAGTGTCTTCAACAATGTGCGTGGTGATGCCCTTGACCAGTGCATGCTCCAGTCGCTTGTTGACGGGCCAGCCGCGCCATTCTTCGGTCTCGGCTTCCTTGACGCTGCCGTCGCCCTTGTACTTGTCGGCAATGGCGAGGAGGGCGTCGGTGCCTTCCGGAGTGCGGTTGAGCACTACGTCTTCCACGGCGTCACGCAGTTCGGCCGGGATCTGGTCGTAGATCTCCAGCTGACCGGCGTTGACGATACCCATGGTCAGGCCGTTGCGGATCGCATACAGCAGGAACACCGAGTGGATCGCCTCGCGCACCGGGTTGTTGCCGCGGAACGAGAACGACACGTTGGACACGCCGCCGGAGGTCAGCGCGTATGGCAGTTCGTCGCGGATGTAGGCACAGGCGTTGATGAAGTCCACAGCGTAGTTGTTGTGTTCTTCGATGCCGGTGGCGATGGCAAAGATGTTCGGGTCGAAGATGATGTCTTCCGGCGGGAAGCCGACTTCGTTGACCAGAATGTCGTAGGAGCGTTTGCAGATTTCTTTCTTGCGCGCTTCGGTGTCGGCCTGGCCGGATTCGTCGAAGGCCATCACCACCACGGCGGCGCCGTAGCGCTTGCACAGTTTGGCGTGATGAATGAACTGCTCGACGCCTTCTTTCATGCTGATCGAGTTGACGATGCCCTTGCCCTGGATGCACTTGAGGCCGGCTTCGATCACTTCCCACTTGGAGGAGTCGATCATGATCGGGACGCGGGAGATGTCCGGCTCACCGGCAATCAGATTGAGGAAGGTCACCATGGCCTTCTTCGAATCGAGCATCCCTTCGTCCATGTTGATGTCGATCACCTGGGCGCCGGCTTCAACCTGCTGCAGGGCGACTTCCAGGGCTTCGGTGTAGTTGTCTTCACGGATCAGGCGGGCGAACTTGGCCGAACCGGTGATGTTGGTCCGCTCGCCGACGTTGATGAACAACGAGTTGCGATCGATGGTGAACGGTTCCAGGCCCGACAGGCGGCAGGCCTTTGGAATGTCCGGAATTTCACGCGGCGCATAACCGGCCACAGCGTTGGCGATGGCTTCGATATGGCCCGGCGTGGTGCCGCAGCAACCGCCGACGATGTTCAGGAAGCCGCTTTGGGCGAACTCTTCGATGACCTTGGCAGTTTCCGACGGCAGTTCGTCGTACTCGCCGAATTCATTCGGCAGACCAGCGTTCGGGTGCGCGGAAACGTAGGTGCTGGCCTTGTTCGACAGCTCTTCCAGGTAAGGACGCAACTCGCTGGCGCCGAGGGCGCAGTTCAGGCCGACCGAGATCGGCTTGGCGTGGGCCACGGAGTTCCAGAAGGCTTCGGTGGTCTGGCCGGAGAGCGTTCGGCCGGAGGCATCGGTAATGGTGCCGGAGATCATGATCGGCAACTCGACGCCGAGTTCTTCGTACACGCCTTGCACCGCGAAGATCGCCGCTTTGGCGTTCAGGGTGTCGAAAATGGTCTCGATCAGAATCAGGTCGGCGCCGCCTTCGATCAGGCCTTTGGTGGCCTCGGTGTAGTTTTCCACCAGTTCATCGAAGGTTACGTTGCGGTAGCCGGGGTTGTTCACATCAGGCGACAGCGAGCAGGTGCGACTTGTAGGACCGAGCACGCCGGCAACGAAGCGCGGCTTGTCCGGGGTTTCCAGGGTCTTGGCGTCTGCGACCTTGCGCGCCAGACGTGCGCCTTCTACGTTTAGCTCGTACGCCAGGCCTTGCATGCCGTAGTCGGCCTGGGACACCTGGGTGGCGTTGAAGGTGTTGGTTTCCAGAATGTCGGCGCCGGCATCCAGGTAGGCTTTCTCGATGGCGCCAATCACGTCCGGGCGTGTCAGGATCAATAGGTCGTTGTTGCCCTTGACGTCACTTGGCCAGTCGGCGAAGCGTTTGCCGCGGTAATCCTGCTCCTCGAGCTTGTAGCTCTGGATCATCGTGCCCATGCCGCCATCGAGAATCAGGATGCGCTCTTTGAGGGCGTGCTTGAGAGCTTGAAGGCGAACACTGCGATCGGACATTTGGACTACTCGGAAAGACCATGACGAAGGGGCGGGATAATAGCAAACCTGCGTGGTTTTAGAGCATGTCCCGGTTTTGCATGAATATCGCTCATGTTGGAGTGGGGTGCAGACCGGTAGAATCGCGGCGTTTTTTCATGATCGGGACCAGGGATATGTCTTTTCGCGTCATCAGCATGGTTTTGCTGTTTTTAAGCTGGGGCGCCGCCGCGCAGGATCCGGCCATTTCTTCTGCCATTTCCTACAGTCGCGACATCCAACCGATCTTCACCGAAAAGTGTGTGGCCTGCCATGCCTGCTATGACGCCGCCTGTCAGCTCAATCTGGGCAGTGGCGAAGGGGCTGCCCGTGGCGCGACCAAGATTGCGGTCTACGACGGCGAACGCCGCCAGGCTGCCGCGCCGACCCGGCTGTTTTATGACGCCTTCGGCAAACGTGACTGGCAGCAAAAGGACTTCTACTCGGTGCTCGACGCTCAGGGCAGTCAGGCCGCGTTGATGGCGCGGATGCTTGAGCTGGGCCACAAAACGCCTTTGCAACCCAACGCCAGGTTGCCGGAGGACATCGTCCTTGGACTGAACCGGGAAAACACGTGCGCGATGCCAGCCGAATTCGACGGCTACGCCAAATCACATCCCCAAGAGGGCATGCCGCTGGCGGTCACCGGCCTGACCGACCAGCAGTACCAGACGCTGCAACGCTGGCTGGCGTCCGGCGCGCCGATTGACGAGCAAGGCCTTGCGCCGAGCGCCAAAGAAGCGTTGCAGGTGGTGCAATGGGAAAACCTGCTCAACGCACCGGGCGCACGGCAAAGCCTGGTGGGGCGCTGGTTGTTCGAGCATTGGTTTCTCGCTCATCTCTATTTCAAGGACGGCGAGCCGGGGCATTTCTTTCAGTGGGTACGTTCGCGCACGCCGACCGGCCAGCCTATCGACTTGATCAATACACGCCGCCCGAATGACGATCCGGGCACTCAGGTGTATTACCGCTTGTGGCCGGTGCAAGGCGTGATAGTGCACAAGACCCACATCACCTACCCGTTGAGCGCGGCGAAGATGGCTCGGATCAAAAGCCTCTTCTATAACGGCAACTGGCAGGTCAACGCCTTGCCGGGCTACGGCCCGGAGCGTCGGGCCAATCCGTTCACCACGTTCGAGGCCATCCCGGCCCAGGCGCGCTATCAGTTCATGCTCGATAACGCCGAATATTTCGTTCGTACGTTTATTCGCGGCCCGGTGTGCCGTGGCCAGATCGCCACCGACGTGATCCGCGATAACTTCTGGGCACTGTTCCAGGCGCCTGAGCACGACCTCTACATCATCGATCCAAAGTATCGCGGCCAGGCCACGCCGTTGCTGGCGATGCCGGGGCAGAACGACGATGTCGGCAGCATCCTGAGCCTGTGGCATGACTACCGCGACAAGCGTAACGAGTACGAGGCGCTGCGCCGTGACAGTTACGCCGATGCGTCGGCGCCGAGCTGGTCGACCTTGTGGGCCGGCAACGATAACGCCTTGCTGACGATCTTCCGGCATTTCGACAGTGCCTCGGTGAACAAAGGCCTGATCGGTGACGTGCCGCAAACGATGTGGCTGTTCGACTTCCCGCTGCTGGAGCGCACGTATTACCAGTTGGCGGTCAACTTCGACGTGTTCGGCAATGTCTCCCATCAGGCGCAAACCCGGCTGTATTTCGACCTGATCCGCAACGGCGCCGAGCAGAATTTCCTGCGCCTGATGCCGGCCGATTCGCGCGACGACTACCTCGACGACTGGTACCAGAGCGGCGGCAAATTCAAGATGTGGCTGGATTACGAGGCCATCGACAATGACAAAGAGACGGCGCTGGTACTGGACGAAAAGGACCCGAAACGCGATTTCGCCATGCAGTTGCTGGCCCGTTACGGCGACCTCAACGCCAAGCCGGATCCAATCAACCGTTGTGACGGCGCTTATTGCTCACGGCCGAACATCGATCTGGCCCTGCAGAGCGCCGAACAGGCGTTGAGTCGCCTGACTTCGCGTCCGGCGGCCGGGTTGAAGGTTATCGATCAGTTGCCGGAAGCGACCCTGCTGCGCATCGAAACCGCGAGCGGCAAGCGCGAGGTTTACAGCCTGCTGCGCAACCGCGCGCACAGTAACGTCGCGTTCCTGCTCGGTGAATCCCGGCGTTATCAACCGGGGCTCGACACGATCACCATTTTTCCGGGCGTGCTCAGCAGCTATCCGAACTTCATGTTCAATATCCCGGCCGAGCAAGTGCCTGAGTTCGTGTACGAGATGGAAAACGCCAAAGACGCCAATCGCTTCGAGAAAATCGTCGAGCGCTGGGGCATTCGCCGCAGCCATCCGCAGTTCTGGTTCTACTTCCATGACCTGAGCCGGTACGTCCACGAGACTGATCCGGTGGAAGAGGGCGTGCTGGACATGAACCGGTACGAGAATCTTTGAGTCCGACCGCTTCCTCCTGTAGGCGTGAGCCTGCTCGCGATAGCATCCTTACAGTCAGCATCGATTTTGCTGAACTGACGCCATCGCGAGCAGGCTCACTCCTACAGGGGATCTCCGTTTCTTTCCCGACAAAAATACTAGGACTTTGTGCGGCGCGATGATTGGCGTAAACTGCGCCCAAGCCTGCGAGGAGTTTCCATGACCGCTATTACCATTACCGACGCCGCCCACGATTATCTGGCTGATCTGCTCTCCAAGCAGAACACCCCAGGCATCGGCATCCGCGTCTTTATCACCCAGCCTGGCACCCAGTACGCCGAAACCTGCATTGCTTATTGCAAGCCGGGCGAAGAAAAACCTGAAGACACGGCGCTGGGGCTGAAAAGCTTCACTGCTTACATCGACTCGTTCAGCGAAGCCTTCCTGGACGATGCGGTGGTCGACTACGCCACCGACCGCATGGGCGGCCAGCTGACCATCAAGGCGCCAAACGCCAAAGTACCGATGGTCAATGCCGACAGCCCGATCAACGAGCGTATCAACTATTACCTGCAAACCGAGATCAACCCGGGGCTGGCCAGCCACGGCGGCCAGGTCAGCCTGATCGATGTGGTCGAAGACGGCATCGCCGTGCTGAAGTTCGGCGGTGGCTGCCAGGGCTGCGGCCAGGCAGACGTCACCTTGCGCGAAGGCATCGAGCGCACCTTGCTCGAGCGCATTCCCGAGCTCAAGGGCGTTCGTGACGTCACCGACCACACGCAGAAAGAAAACGCCTACTACTAAGTAAGGTGTTCGCTGCAGACATAAAAAAACGGCGCCCCGTGAGCGCCGTTTTTTTTGATCGTTCCCACGCTCAGGGCCGATACAAATGCGCATGCCCCGCGCGGTACAGCGATGACTCACTGAAGTGATCACTGCCCAAAACCCGGCCCACCAAAATCAACGCCGTGCGCCGAAACCCCTTGGCTTCAACCTTCGCGGCAATGTCTTCAAGCGTCCCCACCACCCAGTCCTGATCCGGCCAGGTCGCCCGGTGAATCACCGCAATCGGGCAATCCGCGCCGTAATGCGGCAGCAATTCGGCCAGGATCTTCTCCAGATGATTGACCCCCAGATGAATCGCCATGGTTGCCCCGTGCTGCGCCAGGCTGCCGAGCTCCTCGCCGGCGGGCATCGCGGTTTTGTCGGCATAGCGGGTCAGGATCACGCTCTGCGATACGTCAGGTAACGTCAGTTCGGCGCCCAACAGTGCCGCGCAGGCCGCCGTGGCCGTGACACCGGGAATGATTTCAAACGGGATGTCGAGTTCACGCAAGTAGCGAATCTGCTCGCCAATCGCACCGTAAAGACTCGGATCGCCGGAGTGCACCCGGGCCACGTCCTGACCCTTGGCATGGGCGGATTTGATCAGCTCGATGATCTGTTCCAGGTGCAGTTCGGCGCTGTTGACTACCTGATAGGCGCGATGGCCTTCCAGCACGGCGGCGGGCACCAGGGAGCCGGCATAGATGATCACCGGGCAGCTGCGAATCAGCCGTTGGCCTTTGACGGTAATCAGTTCCGGGTCGCCGGGACCTGCGCCAATGAAGTAGACGGTCATCGTCGGTTCCTGTGAAGAAAAAGGGGCTGGGCAAGGCTTCAGATGAAGATTGCTCATGATCGAAGGCGAGGATTATCGAGGATTTTAGGCGGCGCCGGCCAATGCCAAGGTGGCCTGGGCATATTTTTGTCGTGAAATCAGTAGTTTTGCCGGTGCCTGGGTCAGTTGTTCGGCCAGCGCCAGGGCGGCACTTTCCGCTACGCCGTAGCAGCCGGTGCGTTCGAACGCGATGTCCGAGCGGTGGCTGAGTTGCGGTTGATAGCCGGCCAATTGTTCGCTGCTGAAGTACATCAGGGGCAGCGCGAGTTGTTCGGCCAATTCGATCAAGCCCGGCTCTTCGCGCTTCAGGTCGATGCTGGCCAGGGCCTTGATCTGGTGAAGTCCGATTTTATGAGCCTGTAACGCCTGATCGAGCAGCGCCCGCAGCGTGCTGACGGGGCAGCCGCGCTGGCAGCCCAGGCCGACCACTAACGTCGGCGCTGTGCTGATCTCAGTCATGCGTGGTATTGACCATCGCTTTTGCGGCGGAACAACCAGGCACTGATCAGGCCCAGGGCCAGCCAGAATGCCACGTTGGTCAGCTGCGAAGCGATTTTGAACTGAGCTTCCAGGGCTTGCGGAGCCAGCATCGAGTGGACTTCCGGTTGTGGTGCGCCGATCACGTGAGGAACGGCCAGGATTGCCACACCGAGCACTTTCATCAGCCAGTGACGACTGAACACGATCAATGCAATGCCGACCGCGGTGGAGGCGGCCGTGCCGATCCACCAGATCTGCCGTTGCGCCAAATCAGCCGCGGCAGTGCCCGGCAGCTCGGGCGGCAGACCGAGGGTCGGTGCCAGCACGAACGTTGCGTAACCGGCCAGGCCCCAAAGCAGGCCTTGGGAGGTTTTGGTCGGTGCGCGCAAGGTATAGAGGCCGGCGAGCATCAAGGCGAAACCGACAGCGACCACAAGGTTGCCACCTGTGGTGGACAGCACACGCTGCCAGCCATCTTCCGGTTCCCAGGCTTCAGCATCGTGAGTGTGAGCGGCGACAGCACCTGCGGCGTGTTCGTGGACTTCAACAGCAGCCGGCTCGGATTTTTCGTAGGTCTCGGCCTGCAAAATCAGCGGAGCCACCCAGAAGCTTTGCAGCAGGGTCAGCAGCAGGGCGGCCAGAAGCCCGGTGAACCCCGCGGTTTGCGCAATACGCTTGATCATGTCGGCAGGTCTCAATGGCACGGGAATGCAGAGCTGTGGCGGGTATCGTGAGCGGCGTTGTGCACCGCTTCGATGTGCGAGAAACCGGCGAAATACACAAGGCACGCACCCAGGATCGACGCACACGCGGCGGCGGTCAGGCGTTGAGTCAGGGTATTGGTGGTGCTGGCGGTGCTCTTATCGGTGTTGCTGCCGGTGCTGCTGATAATCGACATGGCGCTTCCCTCTGGTCTGTCAGCGGGTGATTTAGAGCGCATGGAAGACCCCTGCGAGTCGGGCACGCAGAGGTTCAAACAGCGCCCGCCCACCGCGGGTTTGTTATTCAGTGATCGTAATGGTCACTTTGTGTTGCGGGCCGGTCTCCGGGCTCACGAGGGGTCTTGGCTTTCGCCTTGACCTGCAAGCATCACCTTCCCATGCCGAACTGCTGGCACAGTGGATCTGACGCTTCGCTCGCTTACCGTTGCGGGGGCAGCACCGGACTGACATGACTTTAGAGTAAAGCACATGATTCACCGGTTTCCCGTTTCACCCTGTGAAGGGCACCCGTAACAAGGCGTGTAGGAGAGCATGGGCGGGGGCGGGGAGTCAATTGGCAAGGGTTCTCAGTTGGAAACCGCGGCGCTCCCTTCGCGAGCAAGCCCGCTCCCACAGTTGACCGCGTTCCAATGTGGGAGCGAGCTTGCTCGCGATGGGGCCGGTGCGGACACTACAAGACATTGACCCGCCCCCACACGATGCGTAGCCTTGCGCTTTCGAGGTTCTTCGGCGTCTGCCGAAGCTAAGAAGGGAACGCGGTCGATGCCGCGGCTGCCCCCGCAACTGTGAACGGTGATGTTCGCTGCCACGCCACTGCAAACCCTGTGCAACGGGTTCGCGGGAAGGCGCAGCGAATGCCAGGCCCACAAGCCCGGCACACCGTCAGCCAGGAGACCTGCCTCGACACAGATTCTCACTACAACCGGGCGGGGTGATCCGGTGGCGAAATCTTCCGCGCGCCTATGCAGCAGCGGTCGTCGTCCCGTATGCCCGCCACCTTGCCAAAGGGCATCCGATGAAAACACTGGCCAAACTCCCCGTCACCATCGTTACCGGCTTCCTCGGCTCGGGCAAAACCACCTTGCTGCGGCACATGCTCGACAACGCTCAGGGCCGTCGCATTGCGGTGATCGTCAACGAGTTCGGCGAGCTGGGCATCGACGGCGAAATCCTCAAGCAGTGCTCCATCGGTTGCACTGAAGAAGAAGCCAACGGCCGCGTCTACGAACTGGCCAACGGCTGCCTGTGCTGCACCGTTCAAGAAGAATTCTTCCCGGTGATGCGCGAATTGGTCGCCCGTCGCGGCGACCTCGACCACATCCTCATCGAAACCTCGGGCCTGGCCCTGCCAAAACCGCTGGTGCAAGCCTTCCAGTGGCCTGAAATCCGCAGCGCCTGCACCGTTGATGCGGTGATCACCGTGGTCGACAGCCCAGCGGTTGCCGCCGGCACCTTCGCGGCTTTCCCGGACCAGGTCGATGCCCAGCGCAAACTCGACCCCAACCTGGACCACGAATCGCCGTTGCACGAGCTGTTCGCCGACCAACTGGCCAGCGCCGACCTGGTGATCCTCAACAAGGCCGACCTGATCAGCCCTGAAGACCTGGCCCGTGTGCGCCTGGAAGTCGCTGAAGAACTGCCGCCAGCGGTGAAAATCATCGAAGCCAGCAGCGGTCGTCTGCCACTGGACGTGCTGATCGGCCTCGGTGCCGGCTCTGAAGAACACATCGACAGCCGTCACAGCCATCACGATCACCACCATGAAGGCGAAGATGATCACGATCACGATGCCTTCGACTCCATCTCCATCGAACTGCCGCAAGCCGACGAAAGCCTGCTGCTGGACGCGCTGACCCAACTGGTGGTCCAGCACGGCATCCTGCGTGTCAAAGGTTTCGCGGCGATCCCGAACAAACCGATGCGCCTGCTGATCCAGGGCGTGGGCACGCGTTTCGACAAGCACTTCGACCGTCAGTGGGGCGCCGATGAAGCGCGCACCACGCGTCTGGTGTTGATCGGCCAGGAACTGGACGCCGCGCTGCTCGAATCGCAACTGCGCGCCGCGCTCAGCGTTTAAGCCATGCACCTGCTCAGGACCCAGCCCGGCGGTTTCGTGTCGGATGACAACATTGCCGACCTTGGACAAACCCCCGCCGAGCTGGTGATCCTGTGCAGCGGCGACTCAAGCCTGGCGCTGCTCGCCGAAGCGGCGCAGCAGTTGCCCGACGATTACCCGAGCGTGCGCCTGGCCAATCCGATGCAGGTGCAGAATCACGCGTCAGTCGATCTGTATGTCGACGAAGTGCTGCGCCACGCCAAGGTGATTCTGATTTCGCTGCACGGCGGTATCGCCTATTGGCGTTACGGCGTCGAGCAACTGGTGCAACTGTCGGAGCGCGGCGTGCAGCTGATTCTGGTGCCTGGCGATGACCGCCCGGACCCGGAACTCAGCGAGCTAAGCACGGTGGGCGCGGAAGACCGCGATCGGCTCTGGCAGTTTTTGCGTCAGGGCGGCATGAGCAATGCCCTGGTTTTTTTCCGCTGCCTCGCCAATCGTTGGCTGGATCGCGACTACGCCTGGGCCGAGCCGCAAACCCTGCCGCGCACGGCGATTTACCACCCGCAAAAAAGCCCCGCTGAACTGAAGGATTGGCAAGCCGACTGGCAGGCCGATCAACCGGTGGCGGCGGTGCTGTTTTACCGCTCGCATTTGCAGGCGGCCAACACTGGTTTCATCGATATTTTCTGCCAGCGGTTGCAGGCGGCGGGGTTAAACCCTTTGCCGATCGCCGTGGCCAGTTTGAAAGAACCCGGCTGCCTGACGGTGGTCGAGGACCTGTTGGACGAAGTCGAGGCGGGGGTGATTCTCAACACCACCGGTTTCGCGCAATCCAGCCCCGAAGCGCCGCATTTGCGGCCGTTTCGCCGCAACATCCCGGTGATCCAGGCGATTTGTGCCCAGGACAACGAACCGGGTTGGCGCGCCAGCGAACAAGGCCTCGGTCCGCGTGATCTGGCGATGCACATTGCGCTGCCGGAACTGGACGGGCGGATCATCAGCCGACCGATCAGCTTCAAAGACCTGGCCTGGCGTAGCGAGCGCAGCCAGTCGGACGTGGTCTGCTATCGACCACAACCGGAGCGCATGGATTTTGTCGCCGAACTGGCGCGACGCTGGATTGATCTGGCGCGGGTGCCCAACGCTGAAAAGCGCATCGCCCTGATCCTCGCCAACTACCCGACCCGCGACGGTCGCATCGGCAATGGCGTGGGCCTCGACACCCCGGCTGCCGCGCTGAATATCCTGCGTGCGCTGCATAAAGAAGGTTATCCGCTACCGGCCGAGTTGCCTGATAGCGGCACCGCGTTGATCCAGCAGTTACTCGGTGGCGTCAGCAACGACCTCGACACCCTCGACCAGCGCCCGTGTATGCAAAGCCTCGCGCTGGATGACTACAACCTGATGTTCAGCGCCTTGCCCGAGTCCAATCGGCAGGCCGTGCTGGAACGTTGGGGCTCGCCCGAAAACGATCCGATGTTCCGTGGCGGGCGAATGATGATCGCCGGGCTGCGCTTTGGCCTGACCTTCGTCGGCATTCAACCGGCGCGGGGTTATCAGGTGGACCCGAGCGCGGTGTATCACGACCCGGACCTGGTGCCGCCTCACGGTTATCTGGCGTTCTATTTCTGGTTGCGTAACACCTATGGCGCCCACGGCGTGATCCACGTCGGCAAGCACGGCAACCTCGAATGGCTGCCGGGCAAGGGTGTCGGCCTGTCAGAGAACTGCTGGCCGGATGCGCTGCTCGGGCCGTTGCCGAATATCTATCCGTTTATCGTCAACGATCCGGGCGAGGGCGCCCAGGCCAAGCGCCGTACGCAGGCGGTGATCATCGATCACCTGATGCCGCCGCTGACCCGCGCCGAAACTTACGGCCCGTTGCGCAACCTCGAATTACTCGCCGACGAATATTACGAAGCGCAATTGCTCGATCCGCGCCGTGCCCGGGAATTGCAGCGCGACATCCTGCAACTGGTGCGCGATACGCACATCGACCGCGAACTGCAACTGGACGAAAAGCTCGACAGCGATGCCGATGCGGCGATCTGGTTGCCGCGTCTGGACACCTATTTGTGCGACTTGAAAGAGTCGCAGATCCGCGACGGCCTGCACATTTTCGGCGAATCACCGACCGGGCGTTTGCGTATCGATACGTTGTTGGCGTTGTTGCGCATTCCGCGTGGCGATGGACGTGGTGCGCAATCGAGTCTGCTGCGGGCCTTGGCCAAGGCGTTCACGTTGGGCTTCGATCCGCTGGATTGCGCGCTCGCCGAACCTTGGACCGGGCCGCGTCCGTTTGAACTGCAATCCCTCACCGATGAAGCCTGGCGCACGGCAGGTGATACCCGCGAACGTCTGGAACTGTTCGCCGCGCAATTGATCGAGCAAGCCTTGGTCACTGAGGTTGAGCAGCTGAACGAGCCAGGCTGGTCAGAGATGAAAGCCATCATCGACAGCCTGCGCGAAGTCGTCGCGCCAAGGCTGGATGCCTGCGGCCCGGCCGAAATGCGCGGTCTGCTCGACGCCCTCAGCGGCCGCTTCGTGCCCGCTGGCCCCAGCGGTGCACCGAGTCGCGGTCGACTCGACGTGCTGCCGACCGGGCGCAACTTCTACTCGGTGGACGTGCGTAACCTGCCGACCACCACCGCGTGGCGCATCGGTTTCCAGTCGGCCACCCTGATTCTTGAACGACACCTGCAAGACCACGGCGATCACCTGCGCCAGCTAGGCCTGTCGGTGTGGGGCACCGCGACCATGCGCACCGGTGGCGATGATATCGCCCAGGCCATGGCGCTGATGGGCGTGCGCCCGGTCTGGGCCACGGGCAGTCAGCGGGTCGACGACTTCGAGATTCTGCCGCTGAGTCTGCTGGACCGTCCGCGGGTGGACGTGACGTTGCGCGTCTCCGGATTCTTCCGCGATGCCTTTGCCAATCTGATCCGCCTGTTCGACGCCGCTGTGCAAGCGGTCGCCGCCCTCGACGAGCCGGACGACCTCAACCCCTTGGCTGCCAAGGTGCGTGCCGAGCGGGAAGCATTGATGCAATCGGGGCTGGATGAAGACGCGGCCAAGCGGCAGGCCGGTTGGCGCATCTTTGGCGCCAAACCCGGTGCTTACGGCGCGGGCGTGCAGGGCGCCATCGATGGTCGTCTGTGGCAAAGCCGCGACGACCTGGCCGAGGTTTATCTGAACTGGGGTGGCTACGCTTACGGCGGCTCTGACGAAGGCACTGCGGCGCGAGAGCAGTTCGCTCAGCGCCTGAGCCAGGTTCAGGCTGTGCTGCAAAACCAGGACAACCGTGAGCACGACTTGCTCGACTCCAACGACTATTACCAGTTCCAGGGCGGCATGCTCGCGGCCGTGGAAAGCCTCAGTGGCGAAGCGGCGGCCAGTTACCATGGCGATCACAGTCAGCCGGACTTGCCGAAGATCCGTACGTTGAAGGAAGAGCTGAACCGGGTGATTCGCTCACGGGCGGCCAATCCGAAGTGGATCGACGGCGTGAAGCGTCATGGCTATAAAGGCGCGTTTGAACTGGCGGCGACGGTTGATAACCTGTTTGCCTTCGACGCTACAACGCAGCTGATCGACGATCACCAGTATGCATTGCTGGCGGATGCGTACTTGCTGGATCCGGCGACCCGGGATTTTGTTCGTGAGCATAATCCGCATGCGTTGCGCGACATGACCGAGCGGATGCTGGAAGCGCAACAGCGGGGGATGTGGAAGGAGCCGGGCGATTACCGTGAAGCGCTGGAGAATTTGTTGCTGGACATCGAAGAAGACGGGTAGCTGATCGTTCCCACGCTCTGCGTGGGAATGCCTCAACGGACGCTCTGCGTTCGGCTCTTGGGACGCAGAGCGTCCCGGGCTGCATTCCCACGCAGAGCGTGGGAACGATCAATCAAAAAAAGACCACGACCGAGACAAAACAATGACCGACACCCCCCATTTCCCTCTCTCCGCCGTGGTCGGCGCCGACGATCTGAAACTCGCCCTCTACCTGACCGCCATCGACCCGAAAATCGGCGGCGTTCTCATCGAAGGCCCCCGCGGCATGGCCAAGTCAACGCTGGCCCGAGGCCTGGCGGACTTGCTCGCCAGCGGCCAATTCGTCACCTTGCCGCTCGGCGCCACCGAAGAACGGCTGGTGGGCACCCTCGACCTGGACGCTGCCCTGAGCGAGGGTCGCGCACAGTTTTCCCCCGGTGTACTGGCCAAGGCCGACGGCGGCGTGCTCTACGTCGATGAAGTCAACTTGCTGCCCGATCACCTGGTGGACCTGCTGCTGGATGTGGCCGCCAGCGGCACCAACCTGATCGAACGCGACGGCATTTCCCATCGGCATTCGGCGAAGTTCGTGCTGATCGGCACCATGAACCCGGAAGAGGGTGAGCTGCGTCCGCAACTGCTCGACCGTTTTGGCCTGAACGTCGCCCTCAGTGGCCACACAGCACCGACCGAGCGCGGCCAGATCATTCGTCGGCGGCTGGATTTCGACAGCGATCCGCACAGCTTTTGCGCCGAATGGGAAAGCCAACAACAGTCGCTGCGCGAACGTTGCCAGAAAGCGCGCAGCACGCTGGCAAGCATCCCGCTCGACGATCATGCGCTGGCGCAGATTACCGAGCGTTGCTTTGCCGCCGGTGTCGATGGCTTGCGGGCCGACCTGGTCTGGTTGCGCGCGGCACGTGCCCATGCAGCGTGGCGTGGGGCGAGCGCCATCGCCGAGGAAGACATCGACGCTGTCGCCGAATTTGCCTTGCGTCATCGCCGTCGTGAGCCATCGCCACCGGCGCCGCAACACAGTCAGCCGCCCTCTGCGCAAAATGCCAACCCGAGCGAAGGCCAGGGCCAATGGGGTGAAATGCCCGCTCAGGCGCTCCCGGTCGGCGCGCGACGTGAAGTGCCGAGCTGGCCAAAAAAGCCCTAGGCATTCGCCCTCGATCTGACGCGGGGGCGAATGCCAGACCCCGCGCCGGACGGCTGGATAACGGCAAACAGGGTAAGCGTCACGCGGCGCGCAGCGGTTCGATCAATTGGCCCGGCACCTTGCTGAACGGCCGCCCGCGTCAGCGCGCCGATGTCCTGTTTCACCTGCGCACCCGTTCACCCCATGAACTGTGGCTGGTGATCGTGGACGCCTCGGCTTCGACTCGTCGCCATCAGGCGTTGAGTGATGCCAAGGGCTTGCTCGCGCAACTGTTCGACGATGCCTATCGCCAGCGTGCACGCCTGGCGTTGCTCACGGCCAGTGGTCATGTGCCGAAGTGGCAAGTGCAGGGGCTGAAAGCCTCCGCGGGTTTGCGCAACTGGCTTGATGGCCTGGGCGCGGGCGGTGGCACGCCGTTGCTGGCGGCGCTGGGTGAGGCGGGGCGCTGGCTGGCGGTCAGGCAGAAGCGTTTTCCGGCGGAACATCAGCGCTTGTTGCTGGTGACCGATGGCCGATTGAAGGACTGGTCGATGTTGCCGGCGCTTGATTGTCCGGGGCTGCTGATCGACATCGAACGCGGGCCGATTCGGCTTGGGCGAGCTAAGGTAATGGCTAGCGAGTTGCAGGCCGAATATCGACATATCGATGATATGGAGTGAACCGGAAAGATCACAGGAGTGAGTCATGCGCGTTCTAGCCGCCAACATTCAGGATGATTTCCGCGTCAAGGTCTACGCCGGCACCAATGGCGTGCTGTTGGCCATGGACCTGGCCGAACACCGCCGCAAAGGCCTATTGGGTTTCGCCATCGAAAGACAACAAGGCCCCAAGCCCTGGCTGTTCCTGTTCAACAGCCTGACCTTCCCCGGCAAGGTGCATACGTTTCCCCAGCTTCACGCCACCCCCAGCAATATCGCGCCGTTGCAGAAATTTCGCTGGGCCGATTACGCGGTCAATCCGGGGATGACGATCCATTACCGAATCCACCTGGCCTACGGCTCCGTTGATGCGCCGCAGCTGGGTGAGTACCTGGAGGTGACGGTCACCTCCGACAATGGGCAGCCGAATAATCAAAGTGTGATTTTCAATCGCGCAGTGGCCGCCAGCCAGGCGTTCCAGCGCAAGTTTCCCGAACTCGACGCGCTGATCAGCGCCAACAAGAACCTGCCCATCGAAGCCTGGCCGGATGCCCCGCGGCAGTGGCTGGAAAACGGTTTGCTCGGGCGTTTGCTGGGGTTTATCGAGCGTGCGGTGGATGACCGGTGGGCGCTGGACATTGCCATCTACGAGTATGAATTGCAGGCCGTTGTCGATGCGGTCAATGCCGCGTTCGAACGTGGGGTAAACGTTCGAGTCCTGTATCACGCTCAACCGGACGATGATGACACCACCATCAACGAGGCCAGCCTTGAAAAAATCCCGGCAGAGAACAAGCGCGGGCGGGTTACCCATAACATCTTCCACAATAAATTCATGGTGCTGAGCCGGCTCGACGCGGCGGGGCAGCGTCAACCCGAAGCGGTGCTTTGCGGCAGCACCAATTTCACGCCCAACGGCGTTTACCGACAGGCCAACGTGGTGCACGTGCTGGACGACACACGCGTCAGCGCCAGCTATATACACACTTTCGAGCAGGTCTGGGCTCACCCTGCGGATGTCGGCGCCACCCGAAACTGGCTCACCCAAAACAACCCGATGGATCCGCTGCAGCCGATGTTCGCCGGTTTCTCTCCGCGCTCGGGAAAAGGGGATCTGCAAGCGTTTGTCGAGATCATCAACGCCGCGAAAAAAGACGTGCTGTTCGTCACCGCGTTCGCTTTGCCCGACGACGTCCTGAACGCTTTGCTCGGCCTGCCCCACGACGACATTTTGCGTTACGGCCTGCAAAACACCGCGAGCCGCATCACCGGTTTCCACGCCGACCGCACCGCGGAATTCGCCGCCACCGCGCTGCTCAACACCGGGCTGGAAGGCTGGCTTCGAGAGAACATGAAAGGCCAGAAGGGCAACCTGCTGGTGCACACCAAAGCCGTGGTGACGGACTTCACCAGCGATGCGCCGACGATCATCAGCGGTAGCCACAACCTCAGTGCCGCAGCCAGCAATGGCAATGACGAGAACTACCTGATCATTCGCGGTGATACCGATCTGGCAGACCGTTATGGTCTGGAGCTGCTGCGGTTCTACGAGCATTACCGCTTTCGCTACTTCGCCAAGAAACTCGCGCTCAAGCAGGTCCATCCGTTGGCGACGGATGACAGCTGGACCGACGACTATTACCTCGATGGGGATTTGCGTCAGCTATCCAGATTGCGTTTTTCCGGACGATAAACACACTTGCAGCGCAGACGCCCCCCCTTGTGGGAGTGAGCCTGCTCGCGATAGCGGTGTGTCAGGCGACATCAATATTGACTGGTCGGGCGCTTTCGCGAGCGGGCTCGCTCCCACATTGGATTACTTCAGTCCCATCGCCTGCCGGTACTGACGAGTCCGCCGGGCGATGTACACGCGGTCGAGAATCAACGCCCATAGCGCCGAAACGCCCGGACGGGTCTTGCGTCCACGGCTCAGGCGATTGAGCTGGAATTTCACGACGGCCATGCTCGCCAGTGCCGCCAGAGGTTTGCGTTTCCAGCGAATCGGCGGCAGTTGCGGGTGACTGTTCTGGCCTTCGCGCCAGCGTTTGACCAGTTGCGGTTCAATCGCCAGTGCCGTGCCGATCCCGGCCATGGCGATGCCGTTGTCGAGCACCTGTTCGACGATCGCCAGGCGTCGAATCCCGCCTGTCACCATCACCGGCATGTTCGCCACACGGGCCAATTCCCCGGCCATTTCCAGAAAATACGCTTCACGCGCCAGGGTCCGACCATCCCGGGCCTCGCCTTGCATGGCCGGGGCTTCGTAGCTGCCGCCGGAGAGCTCCAACAGATCGATCGGTTGATCGTTGAGCCACTGGATGACTTGCCGGGCGTCGTCGGCATCGAAACCGCCGCGCTGGAAATCCGCCGAGTTGAGCTTCACCGCCACGCAAAATGTCGGCGACACGGCCTTGCGCACGGCGCTGACCACCGCTAACAACAAGCGCGCGCGATTTTCCAGGGAGCCACCCCAGCGATCGGTTCGGCGGTTGGTCAAGGGCGATAGGAACTGGCTGATCAGATAACCGTGCGCGGCATGAATCTGCACCCCGGTGAAGCCGGCTTTTTCCGCCAGGGCAGCGCTGGTGGCGAAACGTTGGATGACGTCTTCGATGTCGCGCTCGCTCATGGGTTTGGGCTCGGCAAACATATTCGAGAACGCACCCAGGTCCAGCGCCACCGCGGACGGCGCCAACGCTTGCTGGCCGAGGTTGGCCATGGTCTGACGGCCAGGATGATTGAGCTGCATCCAGAACTGCGCGCCACCGGCCCGTCCGATGCTGGCCCACTGGCGAAAGCGTTCGAGGTGCCGCTCATCTTCCAGCACCACGCCGCCGGGGCCGGTCATGGCGCGGCGATCAATCATCACGTTGCCCGTCAGCAACAGGCCGGTTTCGCCTTCGGCCCACGCCTGATACAAGCGGAACAGGGCCTCTGCAGGTGCCTGCCCGCTGTCAGCGAGGTTCTCTTCCATCGCGGCTTTGGCGATGCGGTTGCCGATGGTCTGGCCGTTGGGCAAATTCAACGCTTGGAAGGGCGACATGCTTGACTCCTCATCAGTGATGAGCAGAGGCTAAGCTTAAAGTTAACTTTAATGTCAAGCAGGCAAATGAGGCGCAGATGAAGATTGGTGAATTGGCGCAATTGAGCGGGTTGAACGCGTCGCGCATTCGGTTTTACGAGGCTCAGGGTTTGATTCGGCAGGTGGAACGCCGGGCCAACGGTTACCGGCATTATCCCGACCAAGCGTTGCAAACCCTGAAAATCATTATTTGCGCCCAGCAGGCCGGGTTCAGCCTGGAATAGTTGAAACAGCTATTGCCGGACAGCGCGACCGGTGAGTTCAAGCAAGACGAATTGCTGGCGGGGCTTGCGCGCAAAGTCGAACAGATCGAAGAGATGCAGCTGCACTTGGCGCAGAGCAAGGCGCAGCTGTTGGAGGTGATCGACAACATTCAGTCGCGGCCCGAGGGCATGGGCTGCGAAGCGAATGCCCAGCGGGTATTGGCGAGGTTCAAGCCTTAGCGCTGATAGCTGCGGTCGAGGGAGCGGGGATCGGATTGCGCATCAGCGTGCCGACCACAAGCGCACCCAGCAGGGCCAACAATCCCGCAACCCACAGCAGCAGACTGAAACCACCGACGAAGGCTTGGCGGGCCAACGGTTCGACCACGGTGCGCGCGGTTTCCGGTAACAGGCCCATCGCCGTCGTCATGTCACCGGCCACCACCCGCGAGGCGATGCCCTGGGTTTGGCCGAGCCATTGCGCACCCTGTGCCGTCAGGCTCGTACGCAACAACAGCTCGGTATGACTGGACAGCAACGCACCGAACACGCCGATGGCCAGCACGATGGCGCTGAAGCGCATGGTGGTGCTCATGCCTGAGGCCATGCCGGTACGCTCCCGTGGCACGCAGGCCATGATGTTCTTTTGCGTATCGCCGTTGAGCAGCCCGGCACCGGCGCCCGTCACGGCAATCGCCAGGGCGAAGGGCAGGTAACCGCCGCTGCTGACCGCCCAGGCACTGAGCAGATTGCCGCCGCCGACCAGGGTCAAACCGGCGGCCATCAACGTGGCGGGGGCAAATCGACGCGACAGACGTACGCCGATGCGCGGGCAAATCAGCATGGTCAGGGCAAACGGCAACATCCCCAGCCCTGAAGCGATGGCCGAGAAACCCAAGCCGTTTTGCAGGTAAAAAGGCAGCAGGGTCATCATCACCTGGGCGCAACCGGCGTAGGCAAACATGCCTAACAGTGCGCCGATGAAACGCGGATGCTTGAACAGCTGAAGATCGACCATCGGCCGCCGCTGCATCCGTTCAATCACTACGAACAGCCCCAGCAACAGAGCGCCGCTGATGAGCCGGGCGTAGGTCAGTGGATTGCTCCAGCCGATCCGGTTCGCCTCGATCAGGCCCCAGATCAGGCACAGCAAACTCGCACTGAACGCCAGGCTGCCCCAGGGATCGAGGCGTGCGGACTGAGTGTCGCGGGACTCCGGCACGGCGCGCCAGACCATCACCATCAGGAACAATCCGACGGGCAGATTAAGGTAGAAAATCCAGCGCCAGCCCATGTATTCGGTGATCAACCCGCCGACCGTCGGCGCGGCGGTCATCGCCACCCCCATGCACGCGCCCCAGAACGCCCAGGCTTTGGCCCGTTCCACTTCATCGTGAAAGGTGTGGCCGATGGAGGCGAGGGCCGAGGTCAGCAGCAAGGCAGCGCCGACACCCTTGATCGCCCGGGCGATGTCGAGGAACAGCGCATTGGGCGCGGCACCGCAACCGATGGACGCGAGGATGAAAATGGCCAACCCGCAGATCAGGGTTTTCTGCCGGCCGAAGCGGTCGGCGATGCTGCCAGCCGGCAACAAAAGCGCGGCGAAGGCCAGCATGTAAGCGCTGACCACCCATTCGATGTCGGCAAAGTTTGCGCCCAGGTCCCGAGCGATCGTGGGCAGGGTGACGGCGACTATGTTGGTGTCGAGGACGATCAGCGAGCAAACGCCTGAGGCTGTGAGTAATGTCAGGCGCGGGCTCACCTTGGGTTTGACGGACATAGCAACATTTCTCTACTGTGAAAGTCAGTGCAGCTTATCGTCTGTTGACGCTTCCCTTGTTAGGCGTGCCTTGTCACTTCATTACCTTTGAGCTAATGCATCCATGGACATACGGCATTTCCGCTATTTTCTGGCCGTTGCCCGCCAAGGCAACTTCACCCGCGCCGCCGAACAACTCGGTATTGCACCGCCGACCTTGACTCGACAGATCCAAGACATGGAGAACGAACTCGGTACGCGCTTGTTCGTGCGCCAGACACGTGAAGTCAGCCTGACCGAGGCCGGCGCCGCGCTGCTGATCGAGGCCGAGGCGACGGTGCGGCAATTCGAATACGCACAGTACAACGCCCAGCGTGCCGGACGCGGGGATATTGGCCATATCGAACTGGGTTATGTGGCCTCGGCGGTGTATTCGGGTTTGCTGCAGAAACAGGTGCAAGCCTTCAGCCGCGAGTGTCCTGACGTCAGCCTGAACGTACGGGAAAGTCCCATGGCGTCATTGCCGATGATGGTGGTCGAGGGGCGTTTCGATATTGGCTATGTCCGCTCACCCATGACCCTGCCTGAAGGCCTGGAAGCGATTCGCCTGGACGCAGAAGGTTTTGTGCTGGCGGTGTCGGCCGAGTCCTGGCTGTGCCGATTGCCAGAGATTAGCCCCGAACATTTGCAGAACGAGACGTTCATCCTGCCGGAGCAAATCAGCGGCACGTTGCAAGTCGCCGCCGAGGGTGGATTCGCGCCGAAACTGGGGGCGCAACCGGGCGGGCTGGTGGCTGTCATTGCATTGGTGTCGTTGGGGCAGGGCGTGGCGGTGGTGCCAGAATCGGTGGTCGGGCATGTCAGTTTGCCGGGCGTGTTGTACCGGCCGATCAATGGGTGTGAGGCGAGCTCCTGGTTGTCGTTGATCCATCGGCGATTCGAAAAATCACCGGCGGTGGCGAGGTATATCGAGCAGGTCAAAAATCGCTGAGTACAGATTTTGTAATGATTTCCAGCTGTAGGAAATGTCACTTTCGCCTGTACGCTCCAAGGCCTTTTTCCTTTCAGGACGTACATGAACACCCTCTCGGAGCCTCCCGGTTATCCTTTCTCCTCGCGCTACTGCGCGGTCTTGATGCACGCGAAACACCCAGTCTTTCGACTTCTGAATACCTCTGACATTGCAGTTCCACGGCCTCTGCGCCGCGCCTTGCCGTGCCCGGCATTCTGAATTCACTGAAGAGATCGAGACGTTTTTATGGAATGGATAGCTGACCCCACCGCGTGGCTGGGCCTGTTGACGTTGATTGTGCTGGAGCTGGTGCTGGGCATCGACAACCTGGTGTTTATCGCAATCCTCGCCGACAAACTGCCACCCGAGCAGCGCGATCGTGCGCGGATCATCGGTTTGTCCCTGGCGTTGCTGATGCGCCTGGGCCTGCTGGCGAGTATTTCTTGGCTGGTGACGCTGACTCAGCCGCTGGTCGAGGTGTTCGACAAGAGCTTCTCCGGCCGCGACCTGATCATGCTGTTCGGTGGTGTGTTCCTGTTGTTCAAGGCCACCATGGAATTGCACGAGCGGCTCGAAGGCCATATCGGCCAGCGCGCGTCAAACGCCGGTTATGCACTGTTCTGGCCGATCGTGGCGCAGATCGTGGTACTCGATGCAGTGTTCTCTCTGGATGCGGTGATTACCGCTGTGGGCATGGTCGATGAACTGGCGGTGATGATGATCGCCGTGATTATTTCCATCGGTCTGATGATCGTCGCCAGCAAGCCGCTGACCCGTTTCGTCAACGAACACCCGACAGTGATCATGCTGTGTCTGGGCTTTCTGATGATGATCGGCTTTGCGCTGACCGCTGAAGGCCTGGGTTTCCACATTCCTAAGGGCTACCTGTACGCGGCCATCGGCTTCTCGATCCTGATCGAGATTTTCAACCAGATCGCCCGGGCTCGCCGCAAAAAATCCATGCAGGGCCTGCGACCGATGCGTGAGCGCACGGCCCACGCCGTGATGCGTTTGCTCGGTGGCCGCAAACTGGCGGCGGAGGAGGTCGGCGAGGAGATTGCCGACTTGCTGGACAACGGTGAAGCGCCGAGCGCAGAACTGTTCGATCGTCGCGAGCGAGTGATGATCAGTGGTGTGCTGCAACTCGCCGAGCGACCGATCCGCACCTTGATGACCGTGCGTGCTGACATCGACTACATCGACCTCTCCGACGATGCCGACGCCATTCGCACGCGCCTGATGCATTCGTCCTATTCGCGCCTGCCGCTGATCCGCAATGGCGCAGTGGATGAGCCGCTGGGCTTCGTGCACAAGAAGGAATTGCTCAAGGAATACCTGGCCGGCAACTCGCCCGGTCTTGAGCATTTGGCGCGCAAGACCATCAACTTGCTGGACAGTTACTCGATCCTCAATGCCCTGGAGCAGATGCGCAAAGCCTCGACCCACATTGCGTTTGTGGTCAATGAATTCGGTGACTTCGTCGGCGTATTGACCATGACCGACATTCTCGAATCGATCGCCGGCGAGTTGCCCGACGCCAGCGAAATCGAGGGCCCGGATGTGGTCGAGGAGAAGGGTGGATTCATGGTCAGCGGCGCGTTGAACCTGGCGCGCGTGCGACAGCGGACCGGGTTTGCGGCAGAGCCCGGCGACGACTATCAGACCCTGGCCGGACTGGTGATGAGCTTGCTGGATCGCCTGCCGATGATCGGTGACAGCCATGAGTGGGAAGGCTGGCGGATGACCGTGGTGGCGGTTGAAGAGCGGCGGGTGACGCGCGTGTTGCTGGCGCGTATCGACGGGTAATTTTGCGCCGGATTTGAGGGGCCTTCGCGGGCTTGCTCGCGAAAGCGCTCAGTCCGGCGACAGACAACTCAAGCCCTGCCCACCTGGCGTGCTCGAGGCACAGTGCACAGGGTCCGCAGGGATTGACGCAACCACACCAGGTCATGGCTCGGTTTGCGAGCCGTGTGCTTGGGTTTCACCTTGCCAATGTGCCTGGCGAAGTCTTCCTGCAGGGTTTGCTCTGTGCCGATTCCCTTGAGCTTCTTCAGCAACTTCCCATCCTTGTAAAACAGCACGGTCGGAGTGCCAGTGACGTCCGGGTGGCGGGGGGAATCGCTGGTATTGAGCATGTAGATGTTCGCGTGATGGCGAAATCGTTCGCCAATCTCACGAAAAATCGGCCCGGCTGTTTCGCAGGCGGGGCAGTGTTGACTGCCGAAGTACAGGATCACCGGGCGCCAGGTTTTCAGGGCCTTGCGGTAGACCGGAGCTAGCGCTGCATGGGTGGTTGTCGAGCTCATTGAAATCTCCTTTTAACAAGGCCATTGACGGTCCGTCGACGGTAAAGGAAGGCGCAGGGATGGGTCTACTGTCAGAAATAACAGGTCGGTAGGTTTTCCTACGTAGACCTGGACACTCCTGACCGTGTTACAGGACCAACCCGACAGGACACACGGAAAGCTGGAAGCGTTTGGCGTGATACTTTTTGTTCATTCTTCAATGGAGACAGTCATGGACTGTGGAAAAGGAGTGTCTGAACAGATGAGTAGAAACCTGGAGCACAAGATCAATCCGCGAATCGAAGGGCTCAAAGCGGCAAATACTGAAGGCCTCCTTTATGACAAAAGGATAGAGGTAGATACGCTTCGGAGTGCTATTTTTAGCACTTCTAAAAGCACCCTAAGGAATAACTTCATGACACATATCGTGCTTTCGCAGGTGGTGGCGAGCATTTCTGAATTGAAAAAAAATCCTATGGGAACGGTCGCCGCCGGCGGTGGCCTGTCTGTTGCGATCCTTAACCGCAATGAGCCGGCTTTCTATTGTGTTCCCGCAAAAGAGTACGAAGCCATGATGAATCGCCTGGATGACTTGGAGTTACTTGCCCTTTGTAAAGAGCGGGAGAACGATCCAACCATAAAGGTTTCGATTGATGACCTATGAGCTGGAGTTTTCAGAAAAAGCCTGGAAAGAATGGAAAAAGCTCGGAGTAAACCTGAAGGAACAATTCAAAAGGAAACTTCAGGAGCATCTTGTAAACCCGCACGTTCCCGCTGACCGACTCAGCGGGCTTGGAAATGCTTACAAAATCAAGCTGCGTAGTGCCGGGTATCGAATGGTTTATCGCGTGCTCGATGATGTGCTGGTAGTGACCGTGATAGCAGTGGGGAAAAGAGAGCGGAGCGATGTTTACAAGGATGCAGCCGATCGCTGATCGGCCTTGTTAAGTTTATTGTCCGGCTGTCTTGTCTAGCGCAGCGCCGCACCGAATTAGCCCATCAAAACTCCAACTGTGAACCAGGTACCCGCACTTTGTAGCCAACGGTAGCGGTCGTTCACCTGTGCACTTCGTAACGTCGGTGTTGTATTTTTTTCCATCCATTTGATTCAAAACACTTTTCAATCTCCCCAACATTCCCCTCACATCCTGTGGCACACTTTCTGCTGTCTATTCCGTTGTTACACACCTACATCCGGTATAGCGGAATAACATCACCCTGGAGTGCTTGCCATGCATCGCCGACCTTCCTTGTTTAAAGCGTGTGTTTTTGTTCTCGCGGCTTCGGCTGCTGCCATGGGCGTGGTCCAGGCGGCGGACAGCAAGCTCGATAGCGTGCTGGCCCGCGGGAAACTGATTGTGGGCACGGGCAGTACCAATGCGCCGTGGCACTTCCAGGGAGCGGATGGCAAGTTGCAGGGTTTTGATATCGATATTGCGCGGATGGTGGCCAAGGGGTTGTTCAACGACCCGAGCAAGGTCGAGTTCGTGGTGCAGTCGTCTGATGCGCGGATTCCGAACCTGCTGACGGACAAGGTCGACATGAGCTGCCAGTTCATCACCGTGACTGCCAGCCGTGCCCAGCAAGTGGCGTTCACGCTGCCGTACTACCGCGAAGGTGTCGGCCTGCTGTTGCCGGCCAACAGTAAGTACAAGGAAATCGAAGACCTGAAAGCCGCCGGTGACGGCGTGACCGTGGCAGTGCTGCAGAACGTGTACGCCGAAGAACTGGTGCATCAGGCATTGCCCAAGGCCAAGGTCGATCAGTACGACAGCGTGGACTTGATGTATCAGGCGGTGAACTCCGGTCGCGCCGACGCCGCGGCCACCGATCAGTCGTCGGTGAAATACCTGATGGTGCAGAACCAGGGTCGCTATCGCAGCCCGGCTTATGCCTGGAGCCCGCAAACCTACGCGTGCGCGGTCAAACGCGGCGATCAGGACTGGCTGAACTTCGTCAACACGGTTTTGCATGAAGGCATGACAGGCGTGGAGTTCCCGGCCTACGCGGCGTCGTTCAAGCAGTGGTTCGGTGTCGATCTCCCGACTCCAGCCATCGGTTTCCCTGTCGAATTCAAATGATCCCGTGAGGGCGGGGCGGTTCCGATCGCCCCGTTCAAGGTACTGCTGACCATGAACTATCAGTTGAATTTTGCCGCCGTGTGGCGCGACTTCGACACCTTGCTGGCGGGGCTCGGTCTGGGCCTTGAGCTGGCGCTGGTGTCGATCGCCATCGGTTGCGTGATCGGCTTGATGATGGCGTTTGCTTTGCTGTCAAAGCACCGCGCATTGCGGGTGATGGCGTCGGTGTATGTGACGGTGATCCGTAACACGCCGATCCTGGTGTTGATTCTGTTGATCTACTTCGCCTTGCCGAGCCTGGGGATCCGTCTGGACAAGATCCCGTCGTTCATCATCACGCTGTCGCTGTATGCCGGGGCCTATCTGACCGAAGTGTTTCGCGGCGGGCTGTTGAGCATTCCCAAAGGCCAGCGGGAAGCCGGGTTGGCAATCGGTCTGGCCGAGTGGCAAGTCAAGGCGTACGTCACCGTGCCGGTGATGCTGCGCAATGTGCTGCCGGCCTTGTCGAACAACTTCATTTCGCTGTTCAAGGACACCTCGCTGGCCGCGGCGATTGCCGTGCCGGAGCTGACCTATTACGCGCGCAAGATCAATGTCGAGAGCTACCGGGTGATCGAAACCTGGCTGGTGACCACAGCGCTCTATGTGGCGGCCTGTTACCTCATTGCCATGATGCTGCGTTACCTCGAGCAGCGTCTGGCGATTCGCCGATAGGAGGCCCACATGTACGAATCCCCCAGTTGGTTGCATGAGTTATGGGTTGTCCGTGAAGTGTTGTGGCAAGGTTTTCTGACCAGTGTGCAGGTGTCGGCCCTGGCGATTCTGTTGGGCACGATGCTCGGCGTTGTTGCCGGTCTGGTGCTGACCTACGGCAGGTTCTGGATGCGCGCACCGTTTCGGTTTTACGTCGACATCATTCGCGGCACGCCGGTGTTTGTATTGGTGCTGGCCTGCTTCTACATGGCGCCGGCGCTGGGTTGGCAGATCAGCGCCTTTCAGGCCGGTGCGTTGGGGCTGACGCTATTTTGCGGCTCCCACGTCGCCGAGATCGTGCGCGGTGCGTTGCAAGCGCTGCCCAGTGGTCAGATGGAAGCGAGCAAGGCCATTGGCCTGACGTTTTATCAAGCGCTCGGTTACGTGTTGTTGCCTCAGGCGTTGCGGCAGATCTTGCCGACCTGGGTCAACTCGTCCACCGAGATCGTCAAAGCCTCCACGCTGCTGTCGGTGATCGGTGTGGCTGAATTGTTGCTCAGCACGCAACAGATCATCGCCCGGACCTTCATGACCCTCGAGTTTTACCTGTTCGCCGGATTTCTGTTTTTCGTCATCAACTACGCCATCGAATTACTCGGCCGGCACATTGAAAAGCGGGTGGCCTTGCCATGACTCAACCTTCGCTCTCTAACGTAAAAGCAGCTCAAAACGATCAGCCCCTGCTGGACATTCGCGGGTTGCACAAAAAGTACGGCCAGCTCGAAGTGCTCAAGGGCGTCGACCTGACCATGCAGCGCGGCAACGTCGTCACGCTGATCGGTTCCAGCGGCTCAGGCAAGACCACGCTGCTGCGTTGCGTGAACATGCTCGAAGAGTTCCAGGGCGGGCAGATCATGCTCGATGGCGAGTCCATCGGTTATGACGAGATCGACGGCAAGCGCGTGCGTCACCCGGAAAAAGTCATCGCCCGGCATCGGGCCATGACCGGCATGGCGTTCCAGCAGTTCAACCTGTTTCCGCACCTCACGGCGTTGCAGAACGTCACCCTCGGTTTGCTCAAGGTCAAAAAGCTGCACAAGGATGAAGCGGTGGCCCTGGCGGAAAAATGGCTGGAACGGGTCGGCTTGCTGGAACGCCGCGATCACTTCCCCGGTCAGTTGTCCGGTGGTCAACAGCAGCGTGTGGCGATTGCCCGGGCGATTGCGATGAACCCGAGCCTGATGCTGTTCGACGAAGTGACCTCGGCCCTCGATCCGGAACTGGTGGGCGAAGTGCTGAGTGTGATCAAAGGCCTGGCCGAGGACGGTATGACCATGCTGCTGGTGACCCACGAAATGCGCTTCGCTTTCGAGGTCTCGGACAAGATCGTCTTCATGAATCAGGGGCGGATCGAAGAGCAGGGGCCACCCAAGGAACTGTTCGAACGCCCGCAATCACCACGACTCGCGGAATTTCTCAAGAGCACGCGCTTCTGATTTTTTTCAGAAGCATATTCACTTTTTAATCAGGAGAAACACTCATGAGCATTACTCGTTACGGCACCGGCAGCACCGCCGGTGGCGGCCAGCCCCGTCCTTTCGCCCGCGCCGTTGAAGCCGGTGGCTGGCTGCACGTGTCCGGGCAAGTACCGGCGCTGGATGGCGAAATCATTGTGGGTGGCATCGTCGAACAGACTCACCAGACCATGAAGAATTTGATCGCGATTCTCGAAGAGGCTGGTTATGGCCTCGAAGATGTCGTGCGCACCGGTGTGTGGCTGGAAGACCCGCGGGATTTCTGGAGTTTCAACAAGGTGTTTTCCGAATACTTCAAAAGCGAACACGCACCGGCCCGGGCCTGTGTGCAGGCGAACATGATGGTCGATTGCAAGGTCGAGATTGACTGCATCGCGTACAAGAAAAAGGCCTGAACCTCGGTGACTTCATCGCGAGCAAGCTCGCTCCCACATTGGATCTTCAGTGTTCACACAATCCCTGTGGGCGCGAGCTTGCTCGCGATGGCGGCCTAACGGTCGACGCAGCACTCTGGTTAAACTCCCGGCCACTTTGAATGGGAACCTGAAGCAATGACCGAAGACACCATCAAGCGCCGGGCTCGCGGTCTGGACCGGGCATTCGATATCCTCGATTTCCTCAAGGAAGTCGGCAAGCCCCTGCGTCCGAACGAAATCGCCAGCGGCATTGGCAGCCCGAAATCCACGGTCTACGAACTGGTGGCCTCCCTGCTGGAACGACGGATTCTCGAGCCCGTGGGCAAGGACGGTCACGTCTACCTCGGGCGCCAACTGTACTTCCTCGGGCAAGCACATTTACGCCATTTCGACCTGACCCGAGAGGCCGATCACGCCTTGCAGGAGATCGTCAGCCAGACCCGCGAAACCGCGCAGATGTGCCTGCTCAACGGGCGTAAATATACCGTCGCGCTGATGAAAGAGGGCGAGCGGCATTTCCGCATTTCCTCGGACATCGGCGAGAACGCGCCGATTCCCTGGACCGCTTCCGGGCGCCTGCTGCTGGCGCACTTGAGCGACCAGGAAATCATCGATCTGATTGATCACGACGACTTCATCCTGCCCAACGGTGAACGCCTGCCGCTGGCGCAGTTTCTCCAGGAGATTCGTCAGGCTGGTATCGATGGCTTCTTCTCTTTCGATAGCGTTGCCGACACCTTTACCCATTGCTTCGCCGCCCCGGTCAAAGACCCGAACGGCGTGGCCATCGCGACCCTGTGCATCGTCGCCCCACGGGCCGATGCCAAGAACAATTACAACGACTATCGCCGGGTGCTGATTGACAGCGCCAACAGCCTGGCCCGTCGCATCAGTGAATAACAGCGGCTGCCTGCGGCCGCGAATGTGAGGAGTTCGACCATGTTTTCTGTCAAAAATACTGCCACCGTGGAAAAGGGCTTTGCCCACACGGGTGCCAACCTGGTCCGCGACGTCAGCCTGCCTGCGTTGGTGCTGCACCGCGAAGCGCTGGAACACAACATTCGCTGGATGCAGGACTTTGTCAGCAACAGCGGCGCGGAACTTGCGCCCCACGGCAAAACCAGCATGACCCCGGCGCTGTTTCGCCGGCAACTGGACGCCGGTGCCTGGGGCATCACCCTGGCCAGCGCCACCCAGACCCGAGCGGCTTACGCCCATGGTGTGCGTCGGGTGTTGATGGCGAACCAATTGGTGGGCACGCCGAACATGGCGCTGATCGCCGATCTGCTGGCAGACCCGACTTTCGACTTCCATTGCATGGTCGATCACCCGGACAACGTCGCTGACCTCGGAGCGTATTTCGCCTCCCGCGGTGTGCGCTTGAACGTGATGATCGAGTACGGCGTCGTCGGCGGTCGTTGCGGTTGCCGCACGGAAGACGAAGTGGTCGCGCTGGCCAACGCCATTGCTGCACAGCCGGCCCTGGCGCTGACCGGGATCGAAGGTTACGAAGGGGTGATTCACGGCGATCACGCGGTGAGCGGCATCCGTGCGTTCGCTGATTCTTTGGTGCGCCTGGCCGTGCAATTGCAGGACAGCGGCGCGTTCGCCATTCCCAAGCCGATCATCACGGCATCGGGTTCGGCCTGGTACGACTTGATCGCTGAATCCTTCGAAGCGCAGAACGCCGGCGGGCGTTTCCTCAGCGTGCTGCGTCCTGGCAGCTACGTAGCTCACGACCATGGCATCTACAAAGAAGCGCAATGCTGCGTGCTCGACCGCCGCAGTGATCTGCACGAAGGCCTGCGCCCGGCGCTGGAAGTCTGGGCTCACGTGCAGTCGTTGCCGGAGCCGGGTTTTGCGGTGATCGCCCTGGGTAAACGCGACGTGGCTTACGACGCCGGGTTGCCGGTGCCGTTGTTGCGTTACAAGGCGGGTGTGGTGCCGGCGACGGGCGACGACGTCAGCGCCTGCAAGGTGACGGCAGTGATGGACCAGCATGCGTTCATGACTGTGGCGCCGGGGGTTGAGTTGCGGGTGGGGGATATTATTTCCTTTGGTACTTCGCACCCGTGCCTCACGTTCGACAAGTGGCGTATCGGGTGTCTGGTGGATGAGCAACTGAATGTCATCGAGACCATGGAAACCTGTTTCTAAGGCTCCAGACCGAGGCGCGGCCATCGCGAGCAAGCTCGCTCCCACAGGGAACGCATTCCATTGTGGGAGCGAGCTTGCTCGCGATGACGGCCGGCCAGACAACACAGAAACACCAGAGACCCCACGATGAACACCATCAACACCCTTGGCCCCAACACCCCGCGCATCGCCCTGATCGGCGAATGCATGATCGAGTTGCAGCAACGCGCCGACGGCAGCCTGCAACAGAGTTTCGGTGGCGATACCTTGAACACGGCGGTCTACCTGTCCCGGGAGTTGGGCGAGGGCGGCACGGTGGATTACGTCACCGCCCTGGGCGACGACAGTTTCAGCGATGCCATGTGCCAGAGCTGGGCTGACGAAAACATCGGGCTGGGCATGGTCCAGCGCTTGCCCGGTCGCTTGCCCGGCTTGTATTGCATCCAGACTGACGCTGCCGGCGAACGGCGTTTTCTTTACTGGCGCAACGAGGCGGCAGCCCGCGATTGTTTCACCACCCCGGCCGCCGCGCCGATCCTGACGGCACTGCCGGATTACGATGTGCTGTATTTCAGTGGCATCACCCTGGCGGTACTGGGTGTGCAAGGTCGGGAGAAGTTACTGGAAACCCTGATCGAAGCCCGGCAGCGGGATGCGCGGATCGTGTTCGACAACAACTACCGGCCACGTTTATGGGCGTCGGTCGAGGACGCACGGGCGGCCTATCGCAGCGTTCTGCCCTATGTCGACCTGGCGTTGCTGACCGTCGATGACGAGCAGGCGCTGTTTGATTTTTCCGATTGCGCGGCGGTGTTTACCGCTTACGAGCAGATTGGCACGCCCGAAGTGGTTCTCAAGCGTGGCGCCGAGGCGTGTCTGATTCGTTGTGATGGCGAGTCGTTCGAGGTGCCGGCGCAGGTGGTCGAGCGGGTGGTGGACACCACGGCGGCGGGGGATTCATTTAGCGCGGCGTATTTGGCCAGTCGCCTGAAAGGAGGTAGCCCGGTTGAGGCTGCTGAAGCGGGGCATCGGTTGGCGAGTCGGGTGATTCAGGTGCCGGGAGCACTGATCCCAAAAGATGGGACTGCTGCGCAGTCCAACGGGGATAAATCCCCTCGCCACAAATAAATCCTTCACCCCTCGGGCCTTTAAGCCAACCGATCAATCCCGGTAAAACACCTGCACCAGGTGATAGCCGAACTTGCTCTTGATCGGTCCGTGCACCACGCGCAACGGTTTTTTGAAAATCACGGCATCGATGACCCCGACCATCTGCCCGGGCCGCACTTCACCCAGGTCGCCGCCGCGCTTGCCGGACGGGCAGGTGGAATACTTCTTGGCCAGCACATCAAAGGCTTCGCCCTTGGCGATGCGTTGTTTGAGCTGTTCGGCTTCTTCCGAGGTTTTCACCAGAATATGGCGGGCTTGAGCTTTCATTGGGGCAGGTACCTTGCAACGGTGGTGGCTATGTGGGTGCCAGCGGGGGCGCGCGATTATGCCTTAACTCAGTCCGGTTGGCCGATCATCGCGCGAATCTTGTTGGCCAACAGGTCAATGGAAAAGGGCTTGGTCACCATGTCCATGCCTTCCTCCAGGAAGCCCTGGCGCTCGGCGGCTTTTTCCGCGTAACCGGTCATGAACAGCACTTTGAGCTCGGGGCGGTGCTGGCGCGCAATCTCCGCCAGTTGCCGACCGTTCATCCCCGGCAGTCCGACATCGGTGACCAGCAAATCGACCCGCAGGCCGGATTCCAGCAGGGGCAGGGCGGTCTTCGCGTCTTCGGCTTCATGGGCGTGGTAGCCCAGCTCGTTGAGCAGGTCGAGCACCAGCATGCGCACCGCCGGATCATCCTCCACCAACACCACGGTTTCACCGGCAATCGCGGCCGGCGCTTCGCTGGTGACCGGCATCAGGACGTTTTCAGGCTCTGCGGCGTGCAGCCGCGGCAGGTACAGGCGAACGCTGGTGCCCTGGCCAGGCAAGCTGAACAGGCTGACATGCCCACCCGACTGCTGGGCAAATCCATAGATCATCGACAACCCAAGACCGGTGCCCTGGCCGATGGGTTTGGTGGTGAAGAACGGGTCGAAGGCCTTGGCCAGCACCGACGGTGTCATGCCGGTACCGTTGTCGCTGACGGCAATCATCAGATAATCCCCGGCCTTGACCGGTTCCAGGGTGTTGATGTCACTGCTGTCGAGGTAAACGTTGGCGGTTTCGATCCGCAACTCGCCGCCATCGGGCATGGCGTCCCGGGCGTTGATCACCAGATTGAGCAGGGCATTTTCCAGCTGGCTGACGTCGGTGCTGACCGGCCAGACGTCATCGGCCAGTTGCAGTTTGAGCTCGATGTGGTCGCCTTTGGTCCGGCTGAGCAGATCTTCCAGGGAATGGATCAGATCGTTGGCGTTCAGCGGCTTGCGGTCCAGTGACTGACGCCGGGAAAACGCCAGCAGGCGATGGGTCAGGGCGGCAGCGCGGTTGGCCGAAGACACTGCCGCTTCGGTGAAACGGCCCACCTCGGCGGCGCGCCCGTCGGCGATGTAGCGCTGCATCAAGTCGAGGCTGCCGATGATCCCGGTGAGCATATTGTTGAAGTCATGGGCGATGCCGCCGGTGAGCTGACCGAGCGCTTCCATCTTCTGTGCATGGCGCAACGCCTCTTCGGCGCGCTCGCGTTCGAACATCTCGTTCTGCAGTCGCTGGTTGGCTTCGGCCAGTTGTTGGGTGCGGGCGGCAACTCGTTCCTCGAGCGTTTCGTTGAGATTGCGCAGGGCTTCTTCGGTCTGTTTGCGCTCGGTTTCGTCAATCACAAAGATATAGAAACCATTCACCGCGCCATCCGCACCGTGGCGCGGCAAGTAGTTCATCAGGGCATGGCGGATGCTGCCGTCACGGTGCGGGGTGCGGATGCTGAAACAACAAGGCTTGCCGGACAGCGCCTGGGCGATGTATTCGGCGCGCAAGGCATAGGCTTCTTCACCCAATACTTCACGGATGGTCTTGCCAAAGAGCTCCTGAGGCGTCAGTCCGTACCAATCGAGGTAGGCCGCATTGTTCAGGCGAAAGCGTTCCTCGCTGTCCACGTAGCTGATCAGGATCGGCATGGCGTTGATGATCAGTTGCAGCTCGGTCTGACTTTGCCGCAAGGCCTGCTCGGTGTGTTTACGTTCCGTCAGGTCCAGGGCGGCGCCGAGGAAGCGGATCGGCCGGCCATGGTGGTCCTTGTAGCAACGACCCCGGGCAAACACCCAGCGCAACTGACCGTCGGCTTGCAGCAGGCGATATTCCTCGGCGTACTCGGTGCCGTGGGTGATGGAGTGCTTGATGCTGCGGGCGACCATGGCGCGGTCTTCCGGGTGCACTCCATGAAGGTAGGCGCTGATGGGCAACTGATTGGCGAGCAGCGGGTCGACACCGTGTAACTGAGCGAAATGGGTGTCGGCAATGAAGCGGTCTTCACCGATGTCCCAGTCCCAGGTGCCGACGGCGTCGGTGGCCGCGAGGGCCAGTTGCAGGCGCTCCTCGGTTTCGTGCTGGGCCTTGAGGCTGGCGGCCGAACGCTGCTCGAGTTCGAGGGCGATGCGTCGGCGCTCGTTGGTTTCGATGGCAGTGACCAGAATCCCGGCGACCTGGGCGCTTTCATCGCGGATGGGGCTGTAGGTCAGGTCCAGCCAGAAGTCGGAATCATGGCCATCACGCTGCAAGGTGAAGCGCTGCTCACTGTAGGTCCGCACCTGCCCTTGTAGGACGGCGCTGTAAATGGGGTCGGTAAAGTCTTTTAACTCAGGCCAGATCAGGTGTGTCGGCTGTCCGAATGCGTGTGGATGCTTGCTGCCGGCCAGGAGGGCGAAGCCGTCGTTGTAGATCTGCGTGAGCTGCGGGCCCCACAGCAACAGCATGGGCATCGGCGAATGAATCACGATATCCACGGCGGTTCGCAAGCTCTGCGGCCAGGTACTGGCAGCGCCCAGCGGGCTGCGTCTCCAGTCCAGTCGGGCAATCAAGGCTTGGGCATCGCTGCCGGTCGGTGATGCGTTCATCAAGATGTCCTGCACTTAAGTCGGTGTAGCGGTGTCAACTATCCTTGTACCGCAGTAGACGCTGGATGACCCAATTTGGGTCATTTTTATTCATTGAATGCTTCGCGGGTGCTTTTTGCCATGGAAATCGATGCACTGTTAAGGCTCCTGGCCAGCCAGAATGGCTCCGATCTTTATCTGTCTACCGGTGCGCCACCCAGCGCACGGTTCGAGGGTGTGCTCAAGCCTTTGGCCGATCAGCCGTTCAAACCGGGAGAAGTCGCGGCCATTGCCGCGTCCATCATGGACGCCGAACAGCGTCTGGAGTTCGACCGGGAGCTGGAGATGAACCTGGCCATCTCTTTGCCTGGTGTCGGGCGCTTTCGGGTCAATATCTTCAAACAACGCAACGATGTGTCGATCGTGGCGCGCAACATCAAGCTCGACATTCCGCGTTTCGAAGACCTCAAGCTGCCGCCGGTGCTGCTCGAAACGGTGATGCTCAAACAAGGACTGATGCTGTTCGTCGGCGCTACCGACTCGGGCAAGTCAACCTCGCTGGCGGCATTGATCGACTACCGCAATCGCCACAGCAGTGGCCACATCATCACCATCGAAGACCCGGTCGAGTACATCCACCGGCACAAGAAGTCGATCATCAACCAGCGCGAGGTCGGCGTCGATACCCGCAGTTTTCACGCCGCATTGAAAAATACCCTGCGCCAGGCACCGGACGTCGTGCTGATCGGCGAAATTCGTGACCGCGAGACGATGGAGCATGCACTGGCGTTTGCCGATACCGGTCATCTGGTTATCTCCACGCTGCATGCGCACAACGCCCATCAGGCGCTGGACCGGATTATCAACTTCTTTCCAGAGGAGCGTCGCACGCAGTTGCTTCATGATCTGGGCAACAACCTGAAAGCGTTCGTGTCTCAGCGCCTGGTGCATACCCGCAACGGTCAGCGACGGGCGGCGGTGGAGGTGATGCTGGGTACGCCGACCATTGGCGATCTGATCCGGCGCAATGAGTTTTCAGAACTGAAGGGGATCATGGAGAAGTCTGTGGAGCTGGGCATGCAGACGTTTGACTGTGCACTTTACGCGCTGGTCGTCGAGGGGGCGATCAATGAGGAAGAAGCGTTGAAGCATGCGGATTCGGTGAACAATTTGCGCCTGCGGCTGAAGCTGCACGCCGAAGCATCACCAGGCCCCCATGCACCGCCGGGTGAATGGGGACTCATGGACTGACACTGCGCCGATCAACTGTGGGAGCGAGCTTGCTCGCGATGGCGCCGGATCAGTCACTCTAATGTTGAATGACACACCGCTATCGCGAGCAAGCTCGCTCCCACAGTGGATTTTTTCAGTCCTTTAGTTCCGGGCGGTTTCGGAACTGCTCAAGCGCCTCGGGATTAGCCAAGGCATCGGTGTTCTTCACCTTCTGGCCGTGCACCACATTTCGTACGGCCAACTCGACAACCTTGCCACTGATCGTCCGTGGAATGTCCGTCACCGCGACAATCTTCGCCGGCACATGCCGCGGTGTGGTGTTGGCGCGGATGACTTGGCGGATCTCTTGTTGCAGCGCTTCGTCCAGTTCGACGCCCTCGCGCAATCGCACGAACAGCACCACCCGCACGTCATCCTGCCATTGCTGACCGATGGCCACGCTGTCCAGAACCTGTGGGACTTTTTCCACCTGACGGTAGATTTCCGCGGTACCGATGCGCACGCCGCCGGGGTTGAGCACGGCGTCGGAGCGTCCGTGGATCATCATCGCGCCATGGGGCAATTGTTCCGCGTAATCGCCTTGGGCCCAGACCCCGGGGAACTGACTGAAATACGAGGCGCGAAGCTTTTCCTGCTGAGGGTCATTCCAGAACCCGATGGGGATGGCCGGGAAGTGCCGGGTGCACACCAGCTCACCTTTTTCGCCGATGACCGGCTGGCCGTTGTCGTTCCAGACTTCCACCGCCATGCCCAGGCTTTTGCCTTGTATCTCGCCACGGCGTACCGGTTGCAGCGGATTGCTGTTCACAAAGCACGAAACGATGTCGGTGCCACCGGACATCGAGGCCAGGCACAGGTCAGGCTTGAGGTCGCGGTAGACGTAGTCGTAACTCTGCGGCGACAACGCGGAACCGGTGCACAGCAGGGTTTTGAGGCTGCTCAGGTCATGGCTTTCGCGAGGTTTGATGCCGCTGCTTTCCAGGGTCGCGAGGTACTTGGGGCTGGTGCCGAAGACACTGATGCGTTCGTCGTCGATCAGGTCGATCAAGCGCTCGGGGGCGGGATGAAACGGCGAGCCGTCGTACAGCACCACCGTGCTGTCCACGGCCAGCGCCGAGACCAGCCAGTTCCACATCATCCAGCCGCAGGTGGTGTAGTAGAACAACCGGTCGCCGGGGCCGAGGTCGCAATGCAATCCGTGTTCCTTGACGTGTTGCAGCAACACGCCGCCGGTGCTGTGAATGATGCATTTCGGCACGCCGGTGGTGCCGCTGGAATAGAGGATGTACAGCGGATGCGCGAAGGGCACGGGGACGAATTCCGGTTCGCTGCCCACGTCGTAGAAATCATCCCAGAGCGTCACGTTGGCCCGGGTGTGGAAGTGTTCGATGTGCGCTTGCGGCCGGGCGTAAGGCACGACAATCAACTGCTGCAAGGACGGCAAGCGTTCGAGGATTTCATTGACCTTGGCGGTCTGGTCGATCTCTTTGCCGGCATAGCGGTAACCGGCGCAGGTGATCAGCACTTTGGGCTCGATCTGGCCGAAGCGATCGATTACGCCCTGGGTGCCGAAGTCCGGTGAGGAGCAGGACCATATCGCTCCCAAACTGGTGGTGCCGAGCATCGCCACGAGGGTTTGCCAGGTGTTCGGCATGCACGCCGCGACGCGGTCACCGAGGCCGACACCGGCGGCTTTCAAGCTGTTCTGAAACCCGGCGACATGCTCGGCCAGTTCTGCCCAGGTCAGGTGTTCACGCTGGCCGTTCTCGCCGATGGCAATGACCGCTACGGCATCGTCGCGACGGCGCATCAGGTGTTCGGCGAAGTTCAGGGTGGCGCCGGGAAACCATTGGGCGCTGGGCATTTGCGCGCCCTCAACCAGTACAGCGTCCGGTTGATCGTGGAAACGGATGTCGAAGAAATCGACGATGGCCTGCCAGAACGCTTCACGCTGGTCGATGGACCATTGATGCAGGGCAGGGTAGTCGTCGACGTGGAGGTGGTGTCGCTGATTGATGAAGCGCCGGAAGGCCTCCATGCGGGTCTTGCCGATGCGCTTGGCGCCGGGTTGCCACAGGATCTCGGACATGGCTTGCCTCTTCTTGTTGTTCTCTCGTTGTCAGATCGTTCCCACGCTCCGCGTGGGAATGCAGCCCGGGACGCTCCGCGTCCCTAAAGCGGACGCAGAGCGTCCATTGAGGCATTCCCACGCGGAGCATGGGAACGATCAGTGCCGGGATTGGTGGTGGGTTACTGCGCCAACCACCCACCATCAATATTCCACGCCGCGCCACGCACCTGGCTACCGGCCTCGCTGCACAAAAACAGCACCAGTTCGCCCAATTGTGGCGGCGTCACAAACTCCAGCGAAGGCTGTTTCTCGGCCAGCAAATCATGCTGCGCCTGTTGCGGGTCGATCCCTTTGGCGATGCGGTCATCAATCTGCTTCTGCACCAGTGGCGTCAGCACCCAGCCCGGGCAGATGGCGTTGCAGGTGACGTTGGTGGTCGCCGTTTCCAAACCCACCACCTTGGTCAAACCGATCACTCCATGTTTGGCCGCTACGTAAGCCGCCTTGCCGACGGACCCGACCTGGCCGTGCACCGAAGCGATGTTGATGATCCGTCCCCAGCCCTTGGCGCGCATGCCTGGCAAACTCAAACGGGTGCTGTGGAATACCGATGACAGGTTGATCGCAATGATCGAATCCCAGCGCTCCACCGGGAAGTCTTCCACCGGCGCCACATGCTGAATGCCGGCGTTGTTGACCAGGATGTCCACGCCGCCAAACTCACGCTCGGCGTAGGCGATCATGTCGGCGATCTGCTCAGGGTTGCTCACGTCAGCCGGGTGATGGCCAACCTTGCCACCGAATTGCTCGACCTCGGCAATCACCTTGGACGCATCACCGAAACCGTTGAGGATCAGATTGGCGCCAGCCTTGGCCAGGCTGAGGGCGATGCCCAGGCCGATACCGCTGGTGGAACCGGTGACCAGTGCAGTCTTGCCGGAAAGAGTTGTCATGAATACCTCACACAATGCCAGTGGCGTAGAAAGTACCGATCACCACAAAAACCGCCAGGGTCTTGATCAGCGTAATACAGAAAATGTCTTTGTAGGCTTCGCGGTGGGTCAGGCCGGTGACCGCCAGCAAGGTAATCACCGCGCCGTTGTGCGGCAGGGTGTCCATGCCGCCACTGGCCATCGCGGCCACCCGGTGCAGCACTTCCAGCGGGATATTGGCGGCATGGGCCGCAGCGATGAAGTCATTGGCCATGGCCGCCAGCGCAATGCTCATACCGCCCGACGCAGAACCGGTGATGCCGGCCAGCAGGGTGACGGTAATCGCTTCGTTGACCAGCGGATTGGGAATGCTCTTGAGCCAGTCGGCCAATACCAGGAAGCCCGGCAAGGAGGCGATCACTGCGCCAAATCCATACTCCGATGCGGTGTTCATCGCCGCCAGCAACGAACCGCCGACCGCGCTTCTGCTGCCTTCGGCCAACTTGCCACGAATCGCCTGGAAGCCGAACACCAGCACCATGATGATGCCGACCAGCAAGGCTGCCTGAACGGCCCAGATCGCCGTGAGTTTGGCGATGTCGGTGGTCACCGGCGCGGCCATGCCCGGCAGCGCGAGGCTGTGGGTCTTGCCGTACCACTGCGGAATCCACTGGGTAAACAGCAGGTTCATGATGCCGACGGCCAGCAGCGGCGACACGGCGATCCACGGGTTGGGCAGTTTGATGTCGGCCGCGGTTTCCGGCTCGTTGCGCAGTTCGGTGCCATAACCCTCACCGGCGCGCTGCGCCTTGTTGCGCTGGCGCTGCAGAAACAGCATGCCGGCGCAGACCACGAAGATCGAGCCGATCAAGCCCAGCCAGGGCGCGGCCCAGGCGGTGGTGTTGAAGAAGGTGCTGGGGATGATGTTCTGGATTTGCGGGGTGCCGGGCAGGGCGTCCATGGTGAACGAGAATGCGCCGAGGGCGATGGTCGCCGGGATGAGTCGCTTGGGAATATTGCTCTGGCGGAACATTTCAGCGGCAAACGGGTAGACCGCGAACACCACCACGAACAGCGACACGCCGCCGTAAGTCAGCAGGGCGCAGACCAGTACGATCACCAGCATCGCCTGACTCGTGCCGAGCAGGCGAATTGCCGCTGCGACGATGGAGCGCGAAAAGCCCGACAGCTCGATCAGCTTGCCGAACACTGCACCGAGCAGGAACACCGGGAAATACAGTTTGATGAAGCCGACCATTTTCTCCATGAACACCCCGGTGAAAGCGGGGGCGACGGCGGAAGGGTCGGTGAGCAGAACGGCGCCGAGGGCGGCAATCGGGGCGAAGAGGATAACGCTGTAGCCACGGTAAGCCGCGAGCATTAGCAGCGTGAGCGCTGCCAAGGCAATGATCACACTCATGGTGTGTCTCCTGGATTGTTATTTTTGTAGGGTGGAACTGTTGTGGGAGAGGGCTTTAGCGAGTTTCGTGCCAGACATGCAAGTTATTGAAATATAAGGATATATGTAGAATATTTGAGTTGAGTTTCAGTTGGTTGTCTCTAGTTTGAGACTTGTGTCGGTAATGCCGGCCTCATCGCGAGCAAGCTCGCTCCCACAGTTGACCGCATTCTTACGCACAACTCGGTCAACCTGTGGGAGAGAGCTTGCTCGCGATGTTCTGTCTACAAGTGGAGATGTATGTCTCTTTATTGAGACTCAGCAATCCCCAACGCCACCATCTTCTTGTACAACGTTGACCGCCCCAGCCCCAACCGCGCCGCTGCTTCAACAACCTTCCCGCCACATTGCGCAAGGGTGCTTTCAATCAACTGCCGATCAAACCGCTCCCGGGCCTCACTGAAAGTCTCATGCGTAACCGGCTCAATCGTGACAGGCGCCACGCGCTCTACCGGTGTGAATGTACCAATTGCCGCGCGGATATCGGTGGCATTCAGCATCAAGTCATCACTGAGCAGTGCGGCGCGTTCGAGCACGTTGCGCAGTTCACGAATGTTCCCCGGCCAGGCATGTTGACCCAGCAGGTCCAGGGCTTCGCGGTTCAATTCGTGTTGACTGCGCAGTTCTTCCAGAATCGCTTCACTGAGAGCCGGCAGGTCATCGAGTCGATCACGCAGCGGCGGGACCTGGATCGGCAGCACGTTGAGGCGGTAATACAAGTCGGCGCGAAACTCTCCTCGTTTGATCGCGGCTTCCAGATCCGTGGAGGTCGCGGCAATCACCCGCACATCGCTCTGGATCACTTCGTTGGAGCCCACCGGTTCGAATTCTTTTTCCTGCAATACCCGCAGCAGTTTGCTTTGCAGTGGCAACGGCATGTCGCCGATTTCATCGAGAAACAGGGTGCCGCCCTGGGCAATCTGCAACTTGCCAGCGCGGCCCTTGCGATCAGCACCGGTAAACGCGCCGGGCGCGGTGCCGAAGAATTCCGCTTCCAGCAACGATTCGGGAATCGCCGCGCTGTTGATGCTGACGAAGGCTTTGTGCGCGCGCGGCGAAGCGCCGTGGATCGCCTGGGCCAGCAGCTCTTTGCCGGTGCCGGTTTCACCGAGCAGCAATACCGGAGACTCGGCGCTCGCGCTGCGCCGGGCGCGGCGTTTGACTTCGAGGCTGGCGGCGCTGGTGCCGATGAAGTGCGCGAAGTTGTACTTGGTCTGCCGCGCCCGCAACAGCGAGCGGGTGGACGCCAATTCTTCCTGCATGCTCATGTAGCGCTTGAGCATCGGCGAGAGGCTGCGTAATTCGTCGAACAGCGCAAACCCGATGGCGCCGATCACCACGCCGGCGTCGTCGTGAATCGGCAGGCGCATGACCACCAGTGGTTCTTTGGGGGTGTCTTGCATGTCGAGCAGGATCGGCCGACCGGTGCGCACCACCTCGCGCAACAGACTGCCGGGGATCACGCTTTCGCAGGCCTTGCCGATCGCCACTTCCGCCGATTCCAGGCCGAAGCGTCGGGCATAACGCTCGTTCATCCAGACAATGTTGGCGTCGCGGTCGACAATCACCGTGCCTTCACTCGACTGCTCGATGATCTCGAACAATGAACGGATCGCCAGCAAGCGAACGCGCTGATAGTCCTTGAGGCTTTCGGTGGTGTTCATGGGCTTCATGTCCAGAATGTGTAGTGTCTGTGCGGGCCTCATCGCGAGCAAGCTCGCTCCCACACTGGATCTGTGTCGTTCACAAATCCCCTGTGGGAGCGAGCTTGCTCGCGATAGGGGCGACTCGGTCCAACGACAGGCGCGGGATTATGCCTACCCCGGATGCGCCGCTGCCAACAGCTCCTTGGTATACGGATGCTGCGGCGATTCAAACACGTCATGACTGGCACCGCTTTCTACCACTTTGCCGTCCTTGATCACGATCATGTCATGAGCCAGTGCGCGCACCACCGCCAGGTCGTGGCTGATGAACAGGTAAGTCAGGCCGTGTTTTTCCTGAAGCTGGCGGAGCAGGGCGACCACTTGTTTTTGCACCGTGCGATCCAGCGCCGAGGTCGGTTCGTCCAGCAGGATCAGCGCCGGTTTCAGCACCAGCGCCCGGGCGATGGCGATGCGTTGGCGTTGGCCGCCGGAAAACTCGTGCGGGTAGCGATGACGGCTTTTCGGGTCGAGGCCGACTTCTTCCAGTGCCCGAATCACTTCGGCTTTGCATTCGTCAGCCGTCAACTGGCTATGAACCTCAAGGCCTTCACTGATGATCTGCGCCACGGACATTCGCGGGCTGAGGCTGCCGAACGGGTCCTGGAACACCACCTGCATTTTCTTGCGCCACGGCCGCAGCTGTTTTTGCGTCAGGCCGTCCAGCGCTGCACCCTGAAAACGAATGCTGCCTTCGGAGTCGAGCAAGCGCAGGATCGCCTGACCCAGCGTCGACTTGCCGGAGCCGGATTCGCCCACAATGCCCAGCGTCTTGCCGCGCTGAATGTTCAGGCTGATGCCGTCCACGGCCTTCAGGTAGGTCTTGCGCTGAAACAGCCCGCCACCGAGGGCGAACTGCACGCGCAGATTGTCCACTTCCAGCACGTTCTCGCGCTCGTCCCGGGGCAGCGCCTCACCTTCCGGTTCCGCGTTCAGCAGCACGCAGCTGTAAGGGTGTTTCGGTTCGGTAAACAAGGTTTCGCAAGGTGCCTGCTCGACGATTTCCCCGGCCTTCATCACGCAGACCCGTTGGGCAATGCTGCGCACCAGATTGAGGTCGTGGCTGATCAGCAGCAGCGACATGCCGAGACGCTGTTGCAGGGATTTGAGCAGCAGCAGGATCTTGCGCTGCACTGTCACGTCCAGCGCGGTGGTCGGTTCGTCGGCGATCAGCAGCTCCGGTTCGCAGGCCAGGGCCATGGCGATCATCACCCGTTGCCGCTGGCCGCCGGACAATTGATGGGGATAGGCCTTGAGCCGCTCCTTGGGCTTCTGAATGCCGACCAGATGCAGCAATTCGAGTATCCGCGCTTGCGCCGCTTTACCGGCCAGGCCCTTGTGCAGCAGAAGGGTTTCGCCGATCTGCTTTTCGATGCTGTGCAGCGGATTGAGCGAGGTCATGGGCTCCTGGAAGATCATCGCGATGCGGTTACCCCGCAGTTCTCGCAGCACCTTTGACGAAGCGCCGACCAGCTCCCGGCCACGATAGCGAATACTGCCCGTGGTTTCGGTGCCGGTCTCTGGCAGCAGTTGCAGGATCGAGTGAGCGGTCACCGACTTGCCGCAGCCCGACTCGCCCACCAGTGCCAGGCATTCACCGGGGCGGATGTCCAGGCACAGATTGCGCACCACGGTCTGGCCACTGAAGGTGACGCGCAGGTCACGGATTTCGATCAGGTTGTTACTCATATCAGTAGTCCGCATCACGATCGTGGATCAAAGGCATCACGCAACGCCTCACCAATAAACACCAATAAAGAAAGAATCAGCGCCAAGGTAAAAAATGCCGTCAATCCCAGCCACGGCGCTTGCAGGTTCTGCTTGCCCTGACCGATCAATTCGCCCAGCGATGCACTGCCGGCGGGCATGCCGAAGCCGAGGAAGTCCAGCGCAGTGAGGGTGGAGATCGCTCCGGTCAGAATGAACGGCAGGTAGCTTAGGGTCGCATTCATCGCGTTAGGGAGGATGTGCCGGACGATGACTTTACGGTCGGTCAGGCCCAGCGCCCGCGCGGCTTTGACGTATTCCAGGTTGCGCCCGCGCAGGAACTCGGCGCGCACCACGTCCACCAGGGCCAGCCAGGAAAACAGCGCCATGATCCCCAGCAGCCACCAGAAATTAGGCTCGACGAAACCCGACAGGATGATCAGCAGGTACAGCACCGGCAGCCCCGACCAAACTTCCAGCAACCGTTGACCGATCAGGTCGACCCAGCCGCCGTAATAGCCTTGCAGGGCACCGGCAGCGATGCCGATCAGTGCGCTGACAAACGTCAGCATCAAGGCAAACAGGATCGACACCCGAGCACCGAAAATCACTCGGGCCAACACGTCCCGCGCCTGATCGTCGGTGCCCAGCCAGTTGACCTTCGTCGGAGGGCTGGGCGCCGGTTGGTTGAGGTCATAGTTCGGCGTGTCGTCGCTGAAAGGGATTGGCGGGAACAGCATCCAGCCACCGTCCTTGTGAATCAGCTTCTGCACATAATCGCTGCGGTAGTCCGCCTGGAACGGCAGTTGCCCGCCAAATTCCTGCTCGGTATGACGCTTCAGGGCCGGAAAGTAGAGGGAGCCCTGATAGCTGACGATCAGCGGTTTGTCGTTGGCGATCAGCTCGCCACCGAGGGTCAGCAGGAACAGGCCGACAAACAGCCACAACGACCACCAGCCGCGACGGTTTTTCTTGAAACGCTCGAAACGACGACGACCTAACGGCGAGAGCTTGAACATCAGGCGTTCCTCGCGGCGAAGTCGATACGTGGGTCGACGAGGGTGTAGCAGAGGTCGCCGACCAGTTTTATCAAGAGACCGAACAGCGTGAAGATGAACAGCGAACCGAATACCACCGGATAGTCCCGTGAAACCGCGGCCTCGTAACTCATGCGACCCAGGCCGTCGAGGGAGAAGATCACTTCAATCAGCAGGGAACCGGCGAAAAATACGCTGATAAACGCCTGGGGAATTCCCGAGACCACCAGCAGCATGGCGTTGCGAAACACGTGACCGTAGAGCACTCGGCGTTCGCTCAGACCCTTGGCGCGGGCGGTGACCACGTACTGGCGCGTGATTTCATTGAGGAAGGAGTTCTTGGTCAGGATGGTCAGCGTGGCGAACCCGCCGATCACCAGCGCCGTCACCGGCAATACCAGGTGCCAGAAGTAATCGGCGATTTTGCCCACGGTCGACAGCGATTCGAAGTTGTCCGAGACCAGGCCGCGCACCGGAAACCAGTTCAGCGAGGTGCCACCGGCGAAGACCACGATCAGGAACATCGCGAACAGGAACGCCGGCATGGCGTAGCCGATGACGATCGCGGTGCTGCTCCAGATATCGAAATGGCTGCCGTGGTGCACGGCCTTGCGGATGCCCAAGGGAATCGACACCAGGTAGGTGATCAGCGTCGCCCAGAGCCCGAGGGAAATGGTCACCGGCATTTTTTCCAGGATCAGGTCGGTGACGGTCGCACCGCGGAAAAAGCTCTTGCCGAAGTCCAGGCGCGCATAACTGGTGAGCATCAGCCACAGGCGTTCGTGCGCCGGCTTATCGAAGCCGTATTGCTTTTCGATGTCCTTGATCAGTTGCGGGTCGAGGCCGCGACTGGATCGGGAAGTGCCGGACATGCGTTCGCCGGAACCGCCGCCGACACTCGCGCCGCCGATGCCTTGCAAGTGCGCGATGGCCTGTTCCACCGGGCCGCCCGGCGCGGCCTGGACGATGATGAAGTTGACCAGAAGAATGATCACCAGCGTCGGGATGATCAGCAACAGACGCCGCAGTATGTAAGCCCACATCAGTGCGGCCCTCCGGGTTTGCCACGGCTGATTTGCTCAGCGGTCATCTGTTGGTTGGTCAGCGGCGTGGTGCTGATTTCCCACCAGCTCTCGATGGCTTCGTCATTGCTCGCCTGCTCGTTGGGCCTGCCGAAACGATTCCACCACACGGTGGAGCTGCCCGGCGGGTAATAGTTGGGAATCCAGTAGTAGTTCCATTGCAGCACCCGGTCCAGCGCGTGGGCGTAGTGCAGCATTTCGGGTTGGGTGGTGGCGCGAATCAGCCCGGCGATCAGGGTGTCGACCGCTGGACTTTTCAAGACCATGTAGTTATTGGCACCAGGGTCGTTGGCCGAGACCGAGCCGAAGTAATTGAGCAGTTCACCCCCGGGCGACGTCGTGACCGGATAGCCGGTGACGATCATGTCGTAGTCGCGGCTCATCAGGCGATTCACGTATTGGGACGAGTCGATGCGGCGGATGTTCATGTCGATGCCGATCTGTTTCAGGGTGCGCTTATAAGGCAGCAGCAATCGATCCATGCCGTTCTGGCTGACCAGGAAAGTGAAACTCAGCGACTGGCCTTCGGCATTGACCAGTTGATCGCCATCGGGTTTCCAGCCGGCCTGTTCGAGCAAATCGAGTGCCTGCAACTGTTTGTCGCGTATCACGCCGCTGCCATCGGTTTTCGGTGCTTGGAAAACCTGGGTGAACACCTCGTCGGGGATCTGCCCGCGCAGTGGTTCGAGAATCGCCAACTCGCCGGCGTCCGGCAGGTGTCGGGCGGCGAGGTCGGTGTTGGAAAAGTAACTCTGCTGGCGGATGTACAGGTCGCGCATCATCTGCCGGTTGCTCCACTCGAAATCCCAGAGCATGGCCAGCGCCTGACGCACTCGACGGTCCTGGAACAGCGGGTTTTGCAGGTTGAACACAAAGCCCTGAGCCGTTTGGGGCGCTTGCGTTGCCAGGTGCGCCTTTTGCAGGCGTCCGTCACTCAGGGCCGGGCCGTCGTAGCCGATGGAGTAACCGGTGGCGGAAAACTCTCGATTGTAGTCGTAGGCCCCGCCGCGCAGGACCTGACGGGCGACGTCGGTATCGCCGAAGTACTCGATGCTGAAATGATCGAAATTGTAGAGGCCGCGGCTGACCGGTAAATCCTTGCCCCACCAATCGGCGTTGCGTTCGAAGGTGATGCTGCGACCGGAGTCGACCTTGCCTACCCTGTAGGGGCCGCTGCCCAACGGTGGCTCGTAACCGCCACCATTGGCGAAGTCGCGAGTCTTCCACCAATGCTCGGGAAACACCGGCAAGGTCGCGATATCGAGGGGAAGGGTACGGTTTTCACTGCTTTTCAAGTCGAACCGAACCGTTAGAGGTGATTCCACTTCGACGCCTTTGACGTCGGCAAATTGGGTGCGATAACGCAGGCTGCCCTGGGTCATCAACAGGTCGAAGGTATAGCGCACGTCTTCGGCCGTGATCGGTTTGCCGTCCGCGAAACGGGCCTTGGGGTTCAGGTAGAAGCGCAGGAACAAACCGTCGTCCGAGCGCTCCATTTTCTGTGCCACCAGACCGTACACGGTGTAAGGCTCGTCCAGCGAACGCTGGGCGAGGGGCGAGTAAAGCAGGCCGTCGATCTGTGTGACGCCAATGCCTTTATCGATGTAGGGCAACATATGATCGAAATGACCGATTTCGACAGCCGAGCGGCGCATGGTGCCACCCTTGAGTGCTTGCGGGTTTGTGTAGGCAAAATGACTAAAGCCGGCAGGATACTTCGCCGGTTCACCGTACACGGTCAACGCATGTTGCGGTGCTGCAGTCACACCGGTGACGCTCAACAACAGGGCCACGGCCGTGAACAATAAAGTAGGGAACGCCAGTCGCATTGTCAGCCTTAGAGCCGGGTGGTCAATAACCGCAATTTGTACGCTAGCGGCGCGTCCCTCGCCACTCGTATCACGTATCCGAAACACAACGGCCCACCAAAAGGCGGGCCGTTGAGCAGAAAACCTAAAGCTTGATCAGTCCTGACGGCTGGTCACTTCCAGCAGGTGGTAACCAAACTGGGTCTTGACCGGGCCTTGCACCACGTTGATCGGTGCGCTGAAGACCACGGCGTCGAATTCCTTGACCATCTGGCCTGGACCGAACGAACCCAGATCACCGCCCTGGCGGCTGGACGGGCAAGTGGAGTTGGCTTTGGCGACTTCGGCGAAATCAGCGCCGCCTTCGATTTGGGCTTTCAATTCGTTGCACTTGGCTTCGCTGGCAACGAGGATGTGACGGGCAGTGGCTTTAGCCATGGTGAAATACTCCTTTCAATGTTCAATAAAATGCGGAGCCTACCGGATTCAGTGGTCTATTTCTTCTCAAAGTTCCGTACAGCCTATGCAGACCGGTACGGTATTCCTTTATAGGCCGGCATTTTTCAGGCGCTCCGCATGCTGCACATACAGGTCAATCGGGTCGATGCCCTTGCGCAGTGGGCCAGCGGTCTGGCTGAGGCTGTCCAGATGATCCAGCGGGTAGTCGGACCGGATGACTTTGCCCAAATGAGAGCTGTAGCGGCCAACAAGGCCATCGTTCTGCTCGGGCTCGGTGGTGAAGTAGTGGGAAAAGGCGCGGAGGAACCCGTGTAGCGGACTCAGTGCATCGAGCCCTTTGTCGAGGGTGTCGCCCTGCAGGGTGCCGCTCCAGGAGTAATAACGTACGCCGTCGACCAGTTCGCGACCCTTGCCACCCCAGGTTTTCGGCAACCCCTGGGGGTACTTGTCATTGAACGCGCCTACACCTTCGGTGGTCAGGGCATTCAGCGCGGCGATGGCGTTCTGCGGCAGGTGACGGTGACCGCTGAGCAACGATAGAAAGTCTGCAAACAACGTTGCAACGGTTGCAGCGACTCGTTCCGGCAGGCGCCCGGGCGTCAGCGCCTTGCGCAAGTAGTCGGCCAGTTCCGAACCGTGATTCGGTCCGCTGACGGACGTCACCGAAGCGATTGCCTCCGGCGCCGTCGCTGCCGCATAACGTGCAGCGAGTGCGCCTTGGCTGTGGCCGATCAGGTTGACTTTGTTCGCACCGGTTCCTTCCAGTACCCGTTCGATCTGCACCAGAAGTTGGTCGCCGCGGACTTCATTGCTATGGGTGGCCGACAAGTGCGGGATAAACACTCTTGCGCCTGCACTCCTGAGGGCCTGCTTGACGTCATGAAAGAGTTCGATCTTGCCGATGCGATCGAAGCCGAAGAGCCCGTGGACCAACAGGATCGGATACTGAGTAGTTGCATTCCGTAGCATGTTCTTTCCTTTTTCGCAGTCGTTCAGAGGTGTGTTGATGGGCTCACTCTAAAGCACACCCGCTGTTCGACGTTGTATGAAAAAGCCGCTGTAACTTGATGAATACGGAATAGAAAGTGTACGAAAGCTCGAAAGGAGATGAGGTCTTGGTCGGAATATTTGGACATCTTTTTATCTGTAACAGAGCATTTTCCTGCGATGGCCTACTTCGGGAACATCCTTTGCCTGTTGATAGTGTCTCGATTCCGACGTCCAGTCCTCAATGGGAGGACTGGAAGAGGGTGTGGCTCACGCCGATTGTTGATCCCCGCTCTGAGCTCTGAGCCGATCGGCTGCCTGGCGCAACAATGATTCCGTGCCGCTCCAGCCAAGGCAGCCGTCCGTGACTGACACGCCGTAACGCATTGAGGTGCCCAACGGTTGGCAGCCTTCGAACAGATGACTCTCGATCATCATGCCGATCAGTGAACGATCACCTTGCAGGCGCTGTTCAAGCACATCGTTAAACACCGCTGGTTGACGCAACGGGTCTTTGCCGCTGTTGGCATGGCTGCAGTCGACCATGATCCGGGCCGGGATCTTCAGTTGGGTCAAATCGCTGTTCACCCGGGCGACACTGTCGCGGTCGTAGTTCGGCCCGCGGTGTCCACCACGCAGCACCAGGTGGGTGTCGGGATTGCCTGGCGTTTGAATGATTGCCGGATGACCCTGGCTGTCGACACCGAAATGGCGATGCGGATGGGCGGCAGAGCGCATGGCGTCGCTGGCCACACCGACACCACCATCGGTGCCGTTCTTGAAGCCGACCGGCATGCTCAGGCCGCTGGCCATTTCCCGATGGATCTGCGATTCGGTGGTGCGAGCGCCAATAGCGACCCAGCTCAGCAGATCGTCGAAGTAGCCGGCAGCCATCGGTTGCAGCAGTTCGGTGGCAATCGGCAGTCCCAGTCGGAGCATTTCGCGCATCAACTCGCGGGACAGCGTCAAGCCGCCGGCCATGTCATCGCTGCCATCCAGACGGGGATCGTAGGCCAGGCCTTTCCAGCCGACCGTGGTGCGGGGTTTTTCGACGTAAGCGCGCATCACCAACAGCATTTCATCACTGACCTCGGCAGCGAGGCGGGCGAGGTTGCCGGCGTATTCGAGGGCGGACTGAGGATCGTGGATCGAGCAGGGGCCGACGATGACCAGCAGACGGGAGTCCTCACCGTTGAGGATCGCGCGAACCGCGTGGCGGTGGGCGGCGACTTGCTGGCTCAGGGCATTGCTGAGTGGCAATTGCTGTTTGAGTTGCAATGAGCTGGGCAGACGCAGGGTCAGCGCTTCATTGGCAGGGCTCAAGGTGGACAGCGGCAGAGCAGAGACGGACGAGTTCATATTCGGGCTTCCTGGGCTGGCGGCGGGTTCGTTCCCGCGCACTCGGCCCTACTGGGGTGTTCGACAATTGGCCGGATTGGCTGCGTGTGTGTGCTTGCCACCTGTGGGTGACCGATCGGAGGCGGCAGGCTGTCCCGAGCGGAGGCTGCTAAATCGCCAGGCGGTAAAACTGTCGTGACGGTAATAAGTGGCGTAGTTCATTGTTGAATCCTCTGGTTGTCTGGTGTGTCGCTAAAAATGTGTAGGGCTGAAAAAACAAAACCCCCGGTCGGGAAGCCGACCGGGGGTTGAGAACTCTCTGGTGGCGACCCGTTTAAAGTGGGCGCCGTGTGGGTATCAGGCGCGCCAGTGGCTAAACCAATACCCAAAATAAAAGCTGACCGGAGCACAAACGTCATTCACCCGGGCAGCCGCCACCGAGCGCAGGGCGCTGACGGTACGAAGCTGTGAGAGGGTGCTGGACATGGTCTTTCTCCGATGAATGCGCCGAGCTTACGCGAGGCCGGTACGTGGATTCAATCAGAAAATGCTATCGATCACTGGCGGCATTTTCTATCACTTGAGTGCGTCGTCGGTTGTGACACACTTTGTGCTTCGCTTATGTACATCGTCACAAGGACGAATCATGACGTCACTGATCATCGCCGCTGCTCAATCGATCTCCATCGCCGGCGACCTTGCCGCAAACATGGTGTGGCATCAGCGCTTCATGCAAGTTGCCGCGGAGCAGGGCGTGCAGTTGCTGGTGTTTCCGGAGTTATCGCTGACCGGGTACGAGCGTGGACTTGCGGCTGAATTGGCCATTTTGCCAGCCTCCGAGGTGCTGCAACCGCTACGGGATTTCGCGCGGGAAGTCGGTGTGACGACGGTCGTCGGGATGCCGATTCGCCTGTCGGAAGATTCGCCCGTATTGATTGGGGCGCTGGTGTTGGGCGCTGATGGATCGCTCGGGATCTACAGCAAGCAACATCTGCATCCAGGCGAGGAGGTGGCATTTGCACCGGGAACCGGCGGTTCGACCCTGACCCTAGGTGCCGATACGGTCGCGTTGGCGGTGTGCGCGGATTTCTCTCACGCCAGTCATGCCGCCGCAGCGGCGCAGCAGGGCGCCGATCTCTATGCGGCGGGCGTGCTGATCACGGAAAAAGGCTACGCTCCGGATACCGCGTTGTTGCAAGGCTACGCCAGCGCTCATTCGATGACGGTCCTGATGGCCAACCATGGCGGTGCAACGGGTGGCTGGGAATCGGCAGGACGCAGCGCGATCTGGGCGCCGGACGGCTCGCTGATTGCGGCCGCACCGGGGACCGGTAATCTGATGGTCGTTGCTCGACGCAACGCTGACGGCTGGAAAGGGCAATTAGTGGAGGTCGCATTGGGGTGATGGTATTTGAATTACGTCCGGCGACATCCCGGGACCTCGACTTCGCTCGTGAACTGACCCGTAACAACATGCTGCGCTATTACATTCAGCACGATCTGCTGTGGCAGGACGAAGGTTTCGATGTTGGCTGGGCAGGGCGCGAGAACTGGTTGATTGTAAGTGGCAGTACCGTGTTGGGCTTTTTCAGTCTGAGTCGTGACGCCAAAGCCCTGTACATCCGCGAACTGCACGTCCTCGAAGCGTTTCGAGGGCAGGGCGCCGGTTCCTGGGCGATTGATCAGGTATTCGCCATGGCGTGCAAGGAACGGCGTCCGGCATTGCGTTTGACGGTTTTTGAGAATAATCCCGCGCAAGCGTTGTATGTGAGAAAGGGCCTGAAGGTGGTCGGCACAGACGAGTGTTTCCTGAGAATGCAGCGTGATATCGATGCCTCGCCTGGCTGAAACACGCATACGACAAGCCTTTCAAGATGTATTGAAACTTTTTATATGACGCTTGCCGCTAGGTCTGCCAGTTGCTTTTTGCTAAGGTGTCGGCAACCCAATAAGACCATTTCGCGAGGTGTCTGCTTGATTAGGGTGCTAGTAGTCGATGATCATGATCTCGTTCGTACAGGCATTACACGAATGCTGGCTGACATCGATGGCCTGCAAGTAGTCGGCCAGGCTGAGTCAGGCGAAGAATCCCTGCTCAAGGCGCGTGAGTTGAAACCCGATGTGGTGCTGATGGACGTCAAGATGCCTGGTATCGGCGGTCTTGAAGCCACGCGCAAATTATTGCGCAGTCATCCGGATATCAAAGTCGTCGCGGTCACCGTGTGCGAAGAAGATCCGTTTCCGACTCGGTTGTTGCAGGCCGGTGCCGCGGGCTATCTGACCAAGGGCGCCGGATTGCCGGAAATGGTCCAGGCCATCCGCCTGGTGTTTGCCGGGCAGCGCTACATCAGCCCGCAGATTGCACAGCAACTGGCGATCAAGTCTTTCCAGCCGACCAATGATTCGCCTTTCGACGCCTTGTCGGAGCGGGAAATCCAGATCGCGCTGATGATTGTCGGCTGTCAGAAGGTCCAGATCATTTCCGACAAGCTCTGCCTGTCACCAAAAACAGTGAATACCTACCGTTACCGCATTTTCGAAAAGCTTTCGATCAGCAGCGATGTCGAGTTGACGCTGTTGGCGGTTCGTCACGGCATGGTCGATGCCAGCCTCTGAAAATGACTGAAGTCTTCGATCCAAGCGCCTTTCTGTCGACGGTCAGTGGGCGTCCCGGTGTGTATCGCATGTTCGACAGCGAGGCACGCCTGCTCTACGTCGGCAAGGCCAAGAACCTCAAGAATCGCCTGTCGAGTTATTTCCGCAAATCCGGTCTTGCGCCCAAGACCGCGGCCCTTGTTGCGCGTATCGCTCAGGTCGAAACGACGATTACGGCCAATGAAACCGAAGCCTTGTTGCTTGAGCAGACGCTGATCAAGGAGTGGCGTCCGCCCTACAACATCTTGCTGCGCGACGACAAATCCTACCCCTACGTCTTTCTCTCTGATGGCCAGTTTCCACGCTTGAGCATCCATCGCGGTGCAAAAAAGGCCAAGGGCAAATATTTCGGCCCTTATCCCAGCGCGGGTGCGATTCGCGAAAGCCTGAGCCTGCTGCAAAAGACGTTTTTCGTTCGTCAGTGTGAAGACAGTTATTACAAGAACCGCACACGCCCTTGTCTGCAATACCAGATCAAACGCTGCAAGGCGCCCTGTGTCGGGCTGGTGGAGCCCGAGGTATACGCGCAAGACGTACGGCACTCGGTGATGTTCCTCGAGGGGCGCAGCAATGCGCTGACGGATGAGTTGTCCGCCGGAATGGAAGAGGCGGCGATCAATCTCGAGTTCGAGCGTGCGGCCGAGTTGCGTGATCAGATTTCATTACTGCGCCGGGTCCAGGACCAGCAAAGCATGGAAGGCGGAACGGGCGATGTCGACGTGATCGCAGCATTTGTCAATCCGGGTGGTGCCTGTGTTCATTTGATCAGTGTGCGTGGCGGGCGGGTGCTGGGGAGCAAGAACTTCTTTCCTCAGGTGGGTATTGAAGAGGACGTTTCCGAAGTCATGGCGGCGTTTCTCGGCCAGTATTTCATCAGCAGTCCCGAGCGCGACTTGCCCAGCGAACTGATCGTCAACGTGGTTCACGAAGACTTTCCGACCCTGATCGCGGCCATTGATAAGCTGCGTGGTCGCGAATTGACCATCAGTCATCGGGTTCGTGGTACGCGAGCACGCTGGCAACAGTTGGCGGTCACCAATGCCGAACAGGCTCTGGGAGCGCGACTGGCCAACCGTCAACACGTTGCTGCACGGTTCGATGCCCTGGCGGAAGTGCTGAACCTGGATGAGCCACCGCAGCGCCTGGAGTGTTACGACATCAGTCACTCCAGCGGCGAAGCGACCGTGGCATCCTGCGTGGTGTTCGGCCCCGAAGGCCCGATCAAGTCCGACTACCGTCGCTACAACATTGAAGGCGTCACTCCGGGTGATGACTACGCCGCGATGCACCAGGCCCTGACCCGACGCTTCAGCAAACTGAAGGACGGGGAGGGCAAGCTACCGGATATTTTGCTGGTGGACGGTGGCAAGGGGCAGCTGTCCATGGCCCGCGACGTGCTCAATGAACTGGCCGTGCCTGATCTGATTCTGCTGGGCGTAGCCAAGGGCGCCACGCGCAAGGCCGGTTTCGAAACCCTGTACCTGAACGATGCTGCCCACGAATTCACCTTGCGCGGCGATTCCCCCGCGCTGCATTTGATCCAGCAGATACGCGACGAGGCTCACCGTTTCGCGATTACCGGGCACCGCGCACGCCGTGGGAAAACTCGCCGCACGTCTACACTGGAGGGCGTCGCCGGTGTCGGACCGACCCGTCGCCGCGATTTGTTGAAACATTTTGGTGGATTGCAGGAGCTGTCTCGTGCCAGCATCGAAGAGATCGCCAAAGCACCCGGGATCAGTAAAAAGCTCGCAGAGTTGATTTATGCCAATCTGCACAGCGAGTAGAATGCCCCCTCACCTCGTAGCCAGTTGTGCCGATGAATATCCCTAATCTGATTACCGTACTACGCGTCCTGCTCATTCCGATCTTCATTTTACTGTTCTACCTGCCGTATCAATGGAGCTACATGGCCTCCGCCTCGGTGTTCGCATTTGCCGCCGCCACCGACTGGCTGGATGGGTATCTGGCCCGCCGACTGGAACAAAGCACACCGTTCGGGGCTTTCCTCGATCCTGTGGCTGACAAGCTGATGGTTGCCGTTGCGCTGGTATTGCTGGTGCAAGAACATGGCAACCTGTGGCTCACGCTGCCGGCCGCCGTGATCATCGGTCGCGAGATTGTCGTCTCGGCACTTCGCGAATGGATGGCCGAACTCGGCGCCCGCGCTCACGTCGCGGTGTCGAACCTGGGCAAATGGAAGACCGCCGCGCAAATGCTGGCGCTGGTGATCCTGCTGGCCAATCCGTCGGATTTCACGTTCTGGGTACTGCTGGGTTATGCCTTGCTGCTGATATCCGCGGGCCTGACTCTGTGGTCCATGGTCCAATATTTGCGGGCTGCCTGGCCGCATCTGAAGACCGACGTGGAAAAGAAATAAACTTTTTTGAATCAAGGGGTTGACGGGGCATCAGGATTCTATAGAATGCGCCTCACCAAGACGCGGGAATAGCTCAGTTGGTAGAGCACGACCTTGCCAAGGTCGGGGTCGCGAGTTCGAGTCTCGTTTCCCGCTCCAAGCATTAAAAAATGGATCTCTGAAAAGAGGTCCATTTTTTTTCGTCCAAAGAAAAGGTCGCCGGCGAGAAACAGCTTCAGCTTCTGGGAAAAGCGCTCCACCTTCAGCAAGCATCCGGAAACTCGATCAGATTGGCTGACGCGTAGCGCAGGCTATCGAGCAGGTCGGCGACCCTCAAGGGCATGGCGCGTGCACAGATCGTCGGCGAGCCCAGGGCATGCTGAAGATTCTGTTCCACCGCGAAACCCTGGAAGTGCTGGGCGTTCACTGCTTCGGTTATCAGGCGTCGGAGACCGTTCACTTGGACAGTGAGCCGAGGCAGCCGGAAATATCCTGCCTGGGTCATCGGGGTTTTCTGGCGCAATCTGTCATAGCGACGCCCTGTCCACCAATGGACAATCGACTGGCTGCGCTCCCGTTACCTCGAGGGCCTCGATCAGGTGCCGGGCCGCATTGCGACCGATCTCGTAGTAAGGCAGTTGCACTGTGGTCAGCGGCGGAATGAACAGTTCGGCGATGCCGATCATGTTGTCATAGCCGAGAACAGCGACATCGTCGGGGATTTTCAGGCCCCGGCCCAACAACAGCTGATAGGCACAGAAGGCAATGCGGTCGTTGCCACAGATCAGAATGTCGAATTGGGGATGACCGTCAATGATGTGCCGGTCGAGGATGGCTGCGGTTTCACCATAGGCGTCGTGATCGGAAAGGTCGTATTGCAGGAGTGCCTCAGGCGCCAGGCCGAATGCCTGACAGGCACGCTGCAGGCCTTTTTGTCGCAGACCCCAGGCCAGGCTATGTTTTGGCAGATTGATACACAGAGGGCGCCGATAGCCTTGGCTTAACGCGTGATGTACGGCTCGATACTGCCCCTTTTCGTCGTCTGGCACATAACTGACCAGGCGGCTGTCATCGGCCAGGCAATTGGCGAGTACCAGTGGTTTGCTCTTCAACCGCTCGGGAATGCTCACCTGGCGCAACCCCATGGCGCTGAAGATCAATCCGTCGGGACGGTGCGATAACATAAGGTCGATGTTCTGATCGGTGGGCGGGTTGCTCAACAGGTTAAGGATGAACACATTCCAGCCTGCTTGCTGCGCGGTCTGTTCGATGGACAGCAGCAACTCGACCGCGAACGGTGTGGTCGCGGTGTCCAGCGCGAATACACCGATGGTTCGCGATTGGAGGTTGTCGCCGCGCATCTTGCGCGCCGACAGGCTCGGTACGAATTGCAGTTCATCAATGGCGCGACGCACCCGCAGAAGGGTTTCGGGGCTCAGTTTTTCCGGGTTGTTGAGCGCTCGAGAAACCGTCATCAGGGACACGCCGGCCAGTTGTGCAACGTCTTTCACTGAAGTCATGCGAGGCGAGGCCGGTCAGGTTGACGCAGGATCATGACACAGGGCCCGGGCTTCTCGCGACTCGAATGACGCTGCTCATAGCCATCCAGAGCCGAGAGGCCATGCCTTGGGAATCGAGACACGCCCGCCACTCCCGCTGGCAAACAGCTTCACGCCCAGACTGTCGGGCCGCGGATAAAGGCGACTGCTGAGGCTGAAGCGCCCGTTTTCGTCGAACACCTCGATGGACGAGCGATCGAGAAACACGTGCAATTGCAGTCGCTCTTGTGTCGGGTCTATCGGCACACTGCGCTGACCGGTGACTTGCGCACCCGAACGGCTGCGGTCCAGGACCAGTCGCTGCAGCGACGCATCGTAGTAAAGCAGGGTTTCTTCATGACCATCGTCGCTGCACCGCAAGGCGATTCCCAAGTAGCCGTCGGTACAGCCGAGCACATCCAGATGCACATGGATTTCGAGCATATCGCCATTCACTTCCGGCACACACCGGGTTCCCGATTCATCCCACCAGGGCGTGCTCGGCAATGGCGCCATGCGCAGAGCAGTGAGCTCCCGTGCTGGATATACGCAAAGACGATCGGCGTGCAGTTCAAGCTCGCGCGGCAAACCGAGCATGCCGCACCAGTGATGGGCCTGGCTCGGCATCGGGCTTTCCCACATGTCGAGCCACGCCCACACAAGGCGCCGACCGTCGGCGGCCAGTAGCGTTTGTGCGGCATAGAAATCGTGGCCGTTATCCAGCTCGATAAAAGGCCCGCCGGTGAAGTGCCATTCGTTGTCGAGTCGGCCCACTCGATAACCGGTCTGGTACTTGTTGAGCCGTTCGTAACCCTCGGGTTGCATGCCCTGGGGGGAGTAGAGCAGCACATCGCGTCCGTTCAGTCGGAACAGATCCGGGCACTCCCACATGTAGCCATCGCCCTCGCTGCCGCTAGACACATAGTCGAGGAACTCCCAGGTATGCAGATCGGCGGAACGGTACAGCGGCAGCAACGGCACATCGCCCAGACGTGCGCCGGCAATCAGGTACCAATAGTCCTCCTCCTGCCATACCTTGGGGTCACGAAAGTGCATGATTGCGTCTTGCGGCGCGGTCTCGATGACTGCGCCATGCTTGACGAACCGGATACCGTCGATGCTGGTGGCCAGGCACTGGACTTGACGGATCGAGCGCTCGTCACCCACTTCCCCCAGCCAGGTGTGCCCGGTGTAGATCAATGCCAGTGTGTCTCCACACACCACCGCGCTACCGGAAAAACATCCGTCACGGTCGAAGTCATCGCCGGGCGCTAGGGCAATGGGTAGATGCTGCCAATGAACCAGGTCGGCACTCTTGGCATGCCCCCAATACATCGGGCCCCATTTCGCTTCGAAGGGGTGGTGTTGATAGAACACGTGGTATTCGCCCCGAAAGTACACCACCCCGTTAGGGTCGTTCATCCAGCCTGCTGGGGGGGCAAGATGATAACCGGGCCGATAATCATCGATGACGCGAGACAGACCATCACTCAGCGCATGCTGCGCGATCTCAAGGGCAGCGGACATTGGAACACTTATGGATTTCAAAGACACAGTCATAGGGCGCTTGCTCGTGCCGAGCGCTGAGGGACGCCATCCGGCAGGGTTTCGATGGCGTGTGGGTGGCGCTTCAAGGCCGTGCCGGCGGCGTCGAACAGGTGCAGGTTGTCGATGTCCAGTTGCAGCTCGACCCGATCGCCTGCCTGCCAGCCGGCGCTGACCTCGCAACGACAGATCAGTGGCTCGTCCTGACCTGTTTCGAGGTGCACATAGGTCTCGCTGCCCAGGTATTCGACCGCAGTCACGAGGACGGCGGCGGTTCCGTCTGCCGCCTTGAGCGTCACGTGTTCCGGGCGAATCCCGAGGCTCAGATGCGCGTCCGCTGCCAGGTTCGAGCTGTCAAAGGGCAGGGAGGTCATACCCAATACGGGGCAATCGACCAGACTGGTTTTGCCTGAGGCATGCAGGCGTGCCGCCAAAAAGTTCATTTTGGGCGAACCAAGAAAGCCGGCGACAAAGCGGCTGGCCGGGCGCTCATAGAGTTCGCGCGGTGAGCCGACCTGTTCTACGCGACCGCCATTGAGCACGACAATTTTGTCGGCCAGGGTCATCGCTTCAACCTGATCGTGGGTGACGTAGATCATGGTCGAGCCCAGTCGATCATGCAGTCGGGCGATTTCGTTGCGCATCTGCACCCGCAAGGATGCATCCAGGTTGGAGAGCGGTTCATCGAACAACAAAATGTCCGGCTCCCGCGCCATGGCTCTGCCCATGGCCACACGCTGACGCTGCCCTCCAGACAGTTCCTTTGGCTTGCGTTGCAGCAGTTTGTCTAATTGCAGGATCTGCGCAGTTTTCAGTACGCGCTCGCGCAGGCTGGTCTTTTCAGTCTTGGCCAGTTTGAGACCAAAACTGATGTTGTCGTAGACGCTCATGTGTGGGTACAGCGCATACGACTGAAACACCATGCCGACACCACGCTCGCGCGGCTCGAGGTCGTTGACCCGACGCCCGTCGATCAGGAGGTCGCCGCCGCAGATCGAATCCAGTCCGGCGATCAGTCGTAGCAGGGTCGACTTTCCGCAGCCCGAAGGGCCGACGAACACCACGAATTCACCCGCAGCAATCTCCAGGCTAACGTCGCGAAGAATCCGCACGCCGCCCAATTGTTTGTTTACGTTGTCCAGTTTCAATTTGATCACGATGCTGTTCCTTGTACGTGTTGGGCATCAACCCTTTAACGCGCCGGTAGTGAGACCGGAAACGATTCGGCGCTGGAATATCAGCACCAGAATCACCAGTGGGACGGTGACCAGCACCGAGGCGGCCATCAGCAGCCCCCAGGGCAACTCATGGGGGCTACCGCCGGAAATCAAGGCGATGGCGACCGGTACTGTGCGTTGCGTGTCTGTGAGGGTGAAGGTCAAGGCAAACAGGAACTCGTTCCACGCTGCGATAAAGGCCAACAGGCCAGTGGTGACCAGTGCGGGCCATAGCAGCGGCAACAGCACTCGGGTAAGCGTGACCCAGGGCGAAGCACCATCCATGATTGCCGCTTCTTCCAGTTCATGGGGCAGTTGGCCCATGAACGTGGTCAGCACCCAGACGGTGAAGGGCAGGGTGAAAATCGTGTAGCTCAGGATCAATGCCCAAGACGTGTTGTACAGACCCAGGGCGCGGATCACTTCGAACAGCCCCGACAGTACAGCGACCTGGGGAAACATCGACACGCCGAGAACCATCATCAATACGGTGCCACGCCCCCGGAATTTCACCCGTCCCAAGGCATAGGCGGCGGTCACGCTGAGGAACAGCGCCAGCGTCACCACGCTAAGCGCAACCACCAGGGAGTTACCGATAGCCCGCAGGAATGAGGCTTGGTGGAGTACCGCCGCGTAATTGGAGAAGTCGGGGTTTTCTATCCAGTAGCTCACCTGGAACAGGGCACTGGACGGCTTTAGCGAAGTCACGATGGCGTAGTAGAAAGGGAAGACTGCGTACAGCAGCAAAACCCCGATCAGGCACCAGAATCCGAGGCGCAACAGCGCTTTTTTCAGTAGGCGCGGGCTCATGATCGAACCTCCATTTGACGGCGTCCGAGGTAGAGATAAAGCATGGCGATTACCGCAACGACCAGAAACAGCAGAGTCGAGGCCGCGCTGCCATAGCCAACATCCTGGAACTCCACCAGGTGTTGGCGGGCATAGACCGACATGCTCATGGTGCTCGAAGAATTCGAGGTCAGCACATAGATGACGTCGAATACCCGCAGGGAATCGAGGATGCGGAAGATCGCCGCCACCAACAATGCAGGCATCAACAGTGGAAGCGTGACGCGCCAGAACACTTTCAGCGGATGAATACCGTCGACCCTGGCGGCTTCGTAACAATCGCTCGGCAACATCTGCAAGGCCGCCAGCATCAGTAGCGTGACAAAAGGTACGGTCTTCCAGACGTCGACGATGATGACCGCCCACATCGACAGATCCGCATCTGCTGTCCAGGCCAGGGGGGCATCAATCAGGCCGACACTCAGCATCATGTGATTGATGATGCCGAACTGGTCGTTGAGCATCCATGACCAGATCTTCGCCGAGACTATGGTAGGAATCGCCCACGGAATCAGAATCAACGCACGTACCAAAGAACGGCCGGTGAACTTGATGTTCAACAGCAACGCCACCAGTAGCCCCAGGACGACTTCCAGTCCCACCGACACCACGGTGAAATGCAACGTGTTGCGCACAGCGTTCCACCATTGTGGATCGACCAGGACGCCCGACCAGTTGGAACCGTTGTGGAACAGATAATTGCTCAAGCCTACGAAGGATCCACCACGGGTGTCCGCCAGGGTGGCGTCAGTCAGGCTGAACCAGAATGTACGCAGTAGCGGCCAGGCGGCCACGAGGGCCAGACACATCAACATCGGTGTCAGAAACAGCCAGGCGGCGCGTACTCGGCGACGCTGTACAGGCGTTTCCCTGGTGAGCAGGAGCTCGTCACAGGGGGCATGGGTAGTAGAGACAGACATGGTGATTTCCTTCCTTGTGGCTTACCAGTTCCGGCGTTTGATGCGCGTGAGTTCGCTTTCCAGTTCGGCCAGCGCCTGATCGACAGGCAACTCGCCCGCCAGCACGCCATGCACTCGATCGAAGAACGCATTGGAGACCCGTGGATAGCGATCGGCAGTGATGGAGGCGGGACGCATCACCCCATCGTTGAGAATGCTGTGCAGCTGAGCGTAATAAGGCATTGCCGCGAGCAGTTCGGGGTCTTGATACAGCGACTCGATAACCGGGTTGTAGGCGCCTATCAGGGCACGATGTTTTTGCTCTCGGGCACTGGTCAGGTAGCTCACCAGTTCTGCGGCAAGTTTGGGATGGGCGCTGTAACGCGATACCGCCAGGCCCCAGCCACCGAGGGTGGAGGCATGGCTGCCGGTCTCGCCGCCGCGGGGCAGGGGAGCGACCCCGACCTTGTCTTTTACGGCACTGTCCTGGCTTTGTACCAAGGCCCAGACATAAGGCCAGTTACGCATGAACAACGCATTTCCCGACTGGAATACGCCTCGTCCTTCTTCTTCGGTGTAGTTGAGTACGCCCCGCGGGGAGATGTCTCCTACCCAGCTTTTCGCCAGGGTCAAAGCAGTTTTCGAGGCCTGACTGTTGACCACGATATCTCCTGCTGGATTGACCAGTCCGCCTTCCGGTTGGCTGCTGATCCACTCCAGCGCATTACACGTCAGCCCCTCGTAAGCGCGTCCCTGAAAGATGTAACCCCATGCATTGGGGTTACCGGCAGTGCGCTCTGCCTGTTGAACATCCCGGGCGGTAGCAGTCATTTCCTCCCATGTCTGGGGAACCTGCTTGGCGTACTTATCGAGCAAGTCCTTGCGGTAATACAGCAGGCCCGAGTCGGTGAACCACGGCATCGTCACCAGCCGTCCGTTCACCGTGGCGTTATCCACCTGTGCCTGGAAGTAACCTTGAGTCGCGTTGGCGGGCAGCACCTCGCGCAGATCCATCAGATGTTTGGCCAGCATCCCCGGCCACACCATATCGATTTGAATGATGTCGATGTCGGTGGACTGAGCACTGAGGATCTGTTGGTAGAACGACAACCTCTCGGTCGCCGAGTTAGGCGTGGAAACCACCTCAACGTTGTTGCCGGTCTGTTTCGACCACGCCTGGACAGCCTCCTTGCACAGTTGTAATTCCGCACCCACTGCACCGCACGAAATCGTCAAATCGGCTGCGCTCGAGACGGATGGAAGTCCGGCGCAGAGGGTGATTAGTGCTGCTGGAAGGAGAGATTTCAGATGTTTCATTGAGCACCCTTTATTTTTGTTTTTAGAAAAGTTAACGTTAACATCGCCAAATGTAGCAGCGTATTTGCGATGAGGCATCCATTTTTTCGTCGATTGCCACAATTTACAACTCACGAAAAAAGGGCTGGTCGCGGGAATTACACAATAAAAACAAAACAGGGAATCCACATGCAGAAAGCATCAAGCTGGCTACTCGCAGGTGTGCTCGGCACCTCGGCGGCGACCTCTCAGGCCGCGACTCTGGAAGAACGCATGGCCGCGTTTGAAGTCCGTGCCAGCGCAGCGGAAAAGCGCGCAGCCGCAGCTGAACAACAAACCCAGGCACTCGCCAGGGAATTGCAGCAGATCAAACTCGCCACTCCCGCCGCGAAGCCTGTTGCGTCCACTGCGACAGCCATTGAGACGCCTGGGTTGGACACCCGGCTGGCAAAACTGGAAGCCCGTCAGCAAAGCATGGAAAAGCAGGGCAGCAGCGGCCACCTCACGGACGGCTTCAGCTTTAAGGGTTATGCCCGTTCCGGATTGCTGATCAACGATGGGCTAGGTGGTGGTCGTGGCGGCCCTTATACAACCCCGGCCGGTTCAGTCGGTGGCGCCGTCGGGCGACTCGGCAATGAGGACGACACCTACATGCGCATCGACCTGTCGAAAGAGGCCTATGCGCAGAACGGCACCCATTCCAAATTCACGGTGTCCATTGCCGACGGTGTGGAAAGCTCCAATGACTGGACGGCCGACGAAAGCAACCTGAACGTGCGTCAGGTCTTTACAGAACTCGATCATCTCGCCGCCTTCAAGGGCAACTCAGTGTTCGAGAACTCCACCTTGTGGGCAGGCAAACGATTCGACAGAGATAACTTCGATATCCATTGGCTGGACTCCGACGTGGTCTATCTGGCTGGCACTGGGGGTGGTATCTACGATGTGCAGATGAACAAGAACTGGCGCTCGAATTATTCTTTGATCGGGCGTAACTACGGGGATTTCAGTGAGGGCGGTATCAACGCCGATGTGGAAAGCTACATCCTGACCTCAAACCAGTTCTTCGACAGTGGTCAGTGGCAGTGGATGTTCAACGCCATTGGCTCAAAGAAAAACGATATTGGCACTCGCAGCAATGAAGCAGGGCTGACGCCTGCGGATTCCGGCTTGCACAGCATGTTGGCCAATCACCAGAAAAACTTCTTCGGCCGGGAAGGCTTCTTCAAGACAGCGCTGCTCTATGGGCAAGGTCTGGGGGCAGAGGTCAAGAACGTCGGCTCGGATGGTGAGCTGATTGACGATGCCCGCGCTCTGCGTCTGGCACTTTACGGCGAGACTCCCATTGCGCCTGGTTGGCGCATCGGCCCCAGCTTGTTGGCCGAACAAAGCAAGGATAGATACGTCAAGGGTGACAATTACCGCTGGATGACCCTGAACATGCGTTTGGCCAATGCAATCAACAGCAATTTCGAGATGGCCTACGAAATGAGCTGGCAAACCATGAACCTCGACCCGAAGGGCTATCTACAACGTAATGCGGTCGACGGTAACTTCTGGAAATTCACTGTCGCCCCGACATTCAAGCCTGACGTTGGAGACCTGCTCACACGTCCCGAATTGCGAGTGTTCGCAAGCTTCATGAATTGGTCTTCGGATCTGGACAGATACAGTACCTCAGACTCCTTCGGCAAGACGGACTTCAACGCCGGAGGTGTGTGGCAATACGGGATACAAATGGAAACCTGGTTTTAATACTTGAACGCGTCCGGCCAACCCGCCTTCAGCGTACCTGCGGGCGGCTGTTGCAAATAGAGATGTCGGTTGGGGAGATCTGCTTTGAGATGGGCTATGAAAACTCTCTAGCTTCAACAATCACTGCCCTCCCAAAAAATATTTTTCCGTGCCCTTGAATCTAAAAAAAAAGGAAATGGAGTTCTTATATTTGATACCAAAAAAAGCGGGGATCTCGATGGCTGTGAGCTTTCGTGGCTACCACAGGCTTTAGGGCGATCGACTCGATTGCTTCGCCGTTGCTGTTGTCTCTGTCCTTACCTTTTGGAAAATTAGAATGAAGTAAATGGCAGGGAATAGCAGCAGACGGCTTTGCCCGCAGGGTAGGGAGATCGTTTTTTTTGCGACGTCAGACGTGGCTTGCTTTTGATTTCAGAGCAACCCGAAAACCAAAAAACTAGCTTTTCCAAACCTCCGGGTACGCCTGAATACCGTTGTCGGAGGCGTCTAGCCAATGCGCAACGTTTGATACGTTTCACCTCTCCAGATAAAAAACGGAATGTCATGCCTCGGACGCCACTCGATCCATAGTTGCCGGTCGGGATGGTTCTGAATCTGATTCGCAAGTCACCCGCTCTGATGAATTCGATGAGCGCTTTTAAGGCAGGTGGCACATGACGCCGGCTGGAGTAATAAAGAAAGAATAGGCTTGGCGGTGCCTTCCATTCCTGGAGTATTTCTTTGAGATGCCCGCTCCGGCTATCGTCGCGCGCCAGTTCCTCCTAGACATAGGCGATACTAGCCCCATCTTTCGCCGCTTGGATCATCAGCGCATCGTCTTCCAGAATGAGCGGGCCTGTGACGGACAAACGTATCAGTTGGCCGTCCGCTTGATACTCCCAAGCGTAAAGTTTGCCACTGGGAAAACGCCTGGCAATGCACGCATGGTCGAGCAAGTCGCGGGGAGCGTGCGCCACCCCCTTCGCTGCCAGATAGGTATCCATAGACTGCGTCCGGGGCATTGTGGAGCGGCGCCCAACCACGGCTGGGCGCCATTTGACTCAGCCAGTGTGGTGACTCTCGGCAAGGCCGTAGACGGATGTGTCGATGCCTTCGAAGCGCGCTTTTAACTGCAGCGCCAGATACAGCGAATAATGCCGTGACTGATGCAGGTTACCACCGTGGAACCAGAGATTTTCCTGCTGTGTTGGCTTCCACATGTTCCGCAGTTCGCCCTCGTACGGGCCAGGATCATTCGTGGTTCCAGAACCCAAGCCCCAGCAGCGGCCGACCTTGTCAGCTACTTCCTGGGAAATCAGCTTCGCCGCCCAACCATTCATTGAGCCATAGCCCGTGGCGTAGACGATCAGATCTGCCGGTAGTCGGCTTCCATCGTTGAATACGACGGCATCTGCTTCGATGCGTTCGACACCCAGGCCAGGCGCGCTTTTGAGCTTGATCGTGCCGTTAGCGATCAGTTCCGAGGCGCCGACGTCGATGTAGTAACCAGAACCACGGCGTACATACTTCATGAAAAGGCCAGACTCGTCGTCACCGAAATCTAGCATGAAGCCGGCCTTGGCCAAGCGCTCGTAGAAGTCCTTGTCACGCTCCTTGATCGCGTCAAATATGGGTTGATGAAAGCTTGGCATAACCTTGTAGGGGATCGAGGCGAACAGCATGTCGGCTTTGTCTGTGGTCAAACCGGTCTCCAGGGCGTCTTCAGAGTAGAGCCCGCCGAAGACGAGATCCATTAAACTGTCGGAACGCACGATGTGGGTGCTGGAGCGTTGCACCATGGTCACCTCAGCACCGTTCTCCACCAAGTCGGCGCAGATATCGTGAGCCGAATTGTTCGCACCGATGACCACCGCGCGCTTGCCGCTCCAGGCGTCTCCGCCGGGATGGCGGCTAGAATGATGCTGCTGGCCATTGAAAACCTCGGCACCCGGATAACTGGGAACATTGGGTACGCCGGACATGCCGGTGGCGAGGATCAACTGGGTAGGCTGTAAAGTTACACGCTCGCCCTCGCGCTGCACTTCAACCTTCCAGGTGCCACTTTGTTCGTCAAAGCTGGCGCTCACGCATTCTGTACGCGGCCAATAATTGAGCTCCATGACTTTGGTGTACATTTCCAGCCAGTCGCCAATCTGGTCTTTTGGAGTGAAGACTGGCCAGTGATCGGGGAAGGGGAGGTAAGGCATATGGTCGTACCAGACAGGGTCGTGCAGGCACAGCGACTTGTAGCGACCGCGCCACTGATCACCAGGACGCTCAGCCTTGTCGACGATCAGAGTTGGCACGCCCATTCGCTTGAGCCGCGCAGCGAGCCCCAGCCCACCTTGGCCGCCCCCCACGATCAGGCAGTAAGGTTGGGTGGTGATCCCTAGCGAAGCTTCTTCATCGCGCCGGCGCTCTAGCCAGTTGCGTTTGTCGGCGTGGGTGTGACCATGACTGGCACCCATTGGACGACGGCGGCCGCTGGGTTCTTCAAAGCCTTTGAGCTCGCGCATGGTCGTCAACAGCGTCCAGCACAGGCCGTCCTTTAGACGCACATAGCCTTTACCACGCGCCGCATTGGTTTCCAGACTGATCCAACCTTCGATCACACCGTCATTGAGCGTCGCCTCACCTTCCAGTTTCCATCGCTCAGGACGAGTCTGGTCGAGGCGTGTTTCGAGCATGTCTCGGATGGCAGGCTTGCCTTCCAAGGTCACTAAGTTCCAGCTGAAAAGTAGTAAGTCACGCCAGTGACACTCTTCGGCAAACAGTTCCAGCACGCCGTCCACATCACGTTGGGCGAGACGCTCGCCGAGGTTTTCGACCCAAGCCGCGAGTTGAGCAGTTGGCGTGTGCAGAGGTGTTTCAACAGCGATGTTCATGGGGCTTCTCCGATCTTGTTGTATTTGTACAACTTGCCCCTGAGCAAGGCTCGGGCCACTTTCGCGAAAGCCCCATTGCAAAGCGGCTGCTGCGGTGTTGCTCAGGCTTGGATTCGGGGATCTGTCACGATTCTGAAAATGGTGGATGACAGAGTGTCACTCGGTGCAAAAAACGCTGGTTGCGATCTTTTCATATAAGCTGCGAACAGACCCGTGTCCTAACCGTAACGGAGAACAAGAATAATGAAGCCGGCCTTGATCAACGCCCATGCACAACAAGTGCTGCAAGCAGTGCAGGGCACTCACGCCAATCACGGCCCTATTGCTGACCGTGCCATCACACGATCTTGGCGCCGGTGCCTGGATCAGTATCAGCTCGATCCTGCCAGTTGCCGCGCACCTAACGTGGTTGAGCATCCACGCTTGCAAGATCACCGCGCGCCACTGGAACACATCATCGCTGTGGCGCACTGGCAGATGAGCAACCTGCACCAACAGCTCGGACGTGATGGACACGTGGTATTACTCACCGATGCTCACGGTGTGGCTATCGACAGTGTGTTTAACGAATCAGAACGAGCCGAATTTCAGCGTTCCGGACTGTGGCTCGGCTCGGTATGGAGTGAAGATTGCGAAGGCACCAACGGTGTCGGCACCTGCCTGGTTGAGCGCAAGCACGTAACCATCCGTCGTGATGAGCATTTCCGTGGCAAGCATGTCGGTCTGACCTGTTCGGCAAGCCCGATATTTGATGCGAGTGGAGAGTTGCTAGCCGTGCTCAACCTCTCTTCTGTAAGGGATGACCACAGCCTTCAGCAACACTTCCAGGCCATGGCATTGACCAACCTATCAGCCAAGTTAATAGAGAGCTGTTTTTTCTTGGGGCATGATCCACAGCGATATTTGCTGCGCTTCCACCCTGAGGCAGGCTTCGTTGGACTGCTGGGTGAAGGTCTGCTCAGTTTCGACGAGAGTAGCCGTATTTGCTCAGTCAATAATGCTGCGCTGGATCTGTTGGGGCTCAGCCGTGATCAAGTGATCGGCCAGTCTCTAACAGTGCTGTTGGAAACACCTATTGAGCAGGTGATGAGCCAGGCCAGCTCTCAGCCGAGTGTCTGTTGGCCAGTGCGACTGGTGGACGGACGCCAGTTCTACGGGCAGCTGCGAGAACCCGCGCACCAGGCGCCCTTAGTCGTTCCCGCTACTCCCAAAATCAACGACGTGCACGTGTGCTTGGAAGACCCACGCCTGCAACGCGGCTTTACTCGCGCATTACGTGTTTTGGAGCGTGACGTTCCGGTGCTTTTACAGGGCGAAACCGGTACTGGCAAAGAAGCTTTTGCTGCGGCGCTGCACCGCGCCAGCTCCCGAGCGACCCAGCCGTTTGTGGCGATCAATTGCGCAGCCATTCCAGAAGCGCTTATCGAAAGCGAGCTGTTCGGCTATCGCGGCGGCAGCTTCACCGGTGCACGTAAAGACGGGATGATCGGTAAGTTGGAACAGGCCCATGGCGGCATACTATTTCTTGATGAGATCGCCGATATGCCACTGGCTTTACAGACTCGCCTGCTACGCGTGTTGGAAGAGCGTCAGGTGGTGCCCTTAGGCGGCGCGACGGCACGTCCGCTCGATGTTCGCCTCATCAGTGCCAGCCACCAGGATCTGCACGCCTGCGTGGCCGAAGGGCGCTTGCGCGAGGATCTGTTCTACCGCGTTGCGGGGTTCGCCGTGCAGCTCCCACCGCTGCGTGAACGATCAGACAAGGGGCGCTTGCTCGACCTATTGCTGCGGGAGGAGGCAGCAGGGGGCAGGATTCGGCTAGATGCGGGCGTCAGAGAGCGCCTGCTGACGCAGCCTTGGCCGGGCAATGTCCGGCAGCTGCGTACGTGCCTGCGCACACTGGTAGCGTTGGCGTTGGAGGGGCGTGTCACGCTGGACGATTTGGCGGAGTTGCTGCCGGCAGAGCCAGCGACAGTTGCGCTGGCTGAAAATCCACTAGGCGTATCCGAGCGGCAGACACTGCTCACATTGATTGAGGCGGAACACTGGCATATTGCCCATGTTGCCGCTCGCCTAGGGATCAGCCGCAATACGCTCTATCGCAAACTGCGTCATCACGGTATTTCACGACCCGGTTGAATGCAGAACGACATCGTCGCGTTTCCTGCCTCTGTGGACTTGGACTGAGGGTAGATACGACATGTGTTCTCGACCTTATCGGTTGACCGGAGAGGGAAGGGCTCGCTAGAGCCTCGTTACGTGCCTCAGTCAGCGGTAGCACCTGCTGATTGTTGTAATCGCTCATTCGGGCAAGGCCCGGCTTAATGGTATCGCTTTAGTTACATCACGGATTGGCGCGACAAACGTAATTGACACCTCACGGGCCCCCTCCAGCTAGCATCAAATGAGCCGGAGCCGGTAATTCAAGCCAGTTCGTGCAGCTGAAATACTGATGAAACATTCTGGCCATATGATTCGCGTCACTGAAATCCAGGGAGTTGGAGATGAATCGACCATCAAGAAGCATGCGCAAACTGCTCGACTCCGTCGCCACTAACAATGAGGTAGCGGCGCTCGATATGATGCGCGCCGTAGAGCAGCTCCAAGACGAAGTGCTACGCCAACGGTTGCTCAACATGATTCACCGACTCAACCAGGACGCTATTGACTTACGAATGGCGCGTGACGATATCCAGGGCGGAGCCATAAAGCTCGCGTGATCGGTCTCGGTGACGTCTCTTGGTCTGTATGCCGCACTGGTCTCTTGGGCCCGGGGGCGTGTTGGCCCGTCCCGAGCTATCCCGGTGGGTCAGCCGGGTAGTGGGTCGACGTTCATCTGCTTTGGGGCAGTCATCCTGACCACGCGTCGACTGGCTGCATAAGAGGAGGGCGGCTAGGTACCGATTAGCGCAGAACAGGCGCCAAAACATCACCACTGATTTGATGCAGAGCCTGCCTCTTTCAAACCAGGGTAATCATTGAGCGCAAGGCTAGACTCACCATCGTCCATTGGCTCTCGCACTGATTTATGTATCACTCCGGCTTCAGCATCCGCACGCATCTGATCGAGCTCCCTGTGAAATGCCTTGTCCTGAACCGTGGGCTTACTGGTGTATGGCCTTCTTTCAGGTTCAGGCTGTGCTGCATAAGTCGTTACCGCATCAGGGTCGTGCTGCAGCTTTTCTTGAACTTGCGATTCCAGCATCGCACGTAGCGCATCTTTGTCAGGGCGAGTCAGCAATTTGTCAATCCTATTAGGAAACCAGGTACCCAGTAATCGACTGGGCCAGTGGCCGCTTGGGGAACATCCAATCGATCGTGTCGAAAGTTTGGGCTGCAGATACAGCCACAGGATTTCAGGTCGAAGAGAAGAGGCGACTCATCAATTTCTTCCAACACGGCGATCGTGTCAAATTGGGAACATGCCTGGGATGATTTCGTAATCGACAGGAACGCTGGACGTCTTGCTCATGGACTTATGTATGGCTGCTTGGTGTACGTAAGGATATGCTGCCCCCGACTTCATATATGCCAATAAAAACCAACCACAGTGACGTTATGAGCCAATCAGAGACGCGAGCGACAGCCCTAGCGCTGTATCCAGAGGACTCCCGCGAGGCGGCGGCTCTGCTTAAGCAGGCCGTACCACTGATGGTGCGTCACAACATTCCACCAAATCCTGTGCACTATGCTCTCTGGTACACCTACAGCAAAGGTCAGGAGCCAGAGCTTAATCGCCATCTGGACAGGGTGGTCAAAGACTTCGACTGTTTCCCTCCAGAATCCGCTACGAAGCTTTTTCGCGACTACATCATTCGTGACGAATTGGAGGAGGCGCGCGCAGGGCAACAACAAGCGATCAATCTGGTTGACGACATGGAGCGTAATGTCTCGCGTAGCGTGAATGGCAGTGCCAACTTTCAAGCCAGTCTTGGGCACTGCATGGAAATGCTCGCGGAGCCGGTCGACCAGAGGTTGCCCGCCATTCTGAGCGAGCTGCAACAGAGCACCCAGGTCATGCAGGATCAGCAAGAGCTTTTCCTCTCCCAGCTGCACTCGGCGCAAAATGAAATCAAGAGTCTGAGAGACAAGCTCGAGCGTGCCCAACTGGCTGCATCTTTGGATGGTCTGACTAAGGTGTTGAACCGAGCTACCTTCACTCGCTTGCTGGAGCATGCATTGAACAACGCTCCTCATGGGGTGGCATTGGTCATGTTGGATATTGATCATTTCAAGCAGTTCAATGACCGGTATGGCCATCCTTTGGGTGACCGCGTCCTTGAGCATGTGGGTCAGGTGTTACGAAACTCGATCCCGCCTCAGGCCCTGGCGGCACGCTATGGTGGTGAAGAGTTCTGTGTAGTCCTGCAGGAGTGTTTTGATCTCACCAGTGCTCATACTTTTGCTGAGCAGTTGCGCCTAAAAATTCAGGCGCTGCGGATCAAGGTTCGTGGCACGGATGAGGTGCTAGACACTGTAACTGCGTCTTTTGGTGTCGCCCTCGCCAAAGCGGGTGACGATGTGGAAAGCCTTCTGACTCGTGCCGATGATGCCCTCTATCAAGCCAAGCGCAGCGGGCGCAACCGAGTGAACTGAAACTGGCGTTCGGACTCTAGCTGCAATCACATAGCTCCGCAGGATAATCGATGAGTGTGAGGGTAGGCGGATTTGTTGGTGCGGACGTTTTCGAGGATGAACTTGCGTAACTGATGCCTTCAGTTTGATAACAATCTTCAGCAGGTTAAGAGCAGAACCCAATGGGCTGCCTTGGAGTTTCTCCTTTTTTTTGCTCTTGAAACACTCCCAAAACAAGTCCGGAATTGAGTATTTTCCTGCTTCGGTAAAAAAAGAAACCCCTTAGATTTCAATGGGTCGGACGCTAGATGCGAGTTTCGTTTCCTGCTCCAAGATTCAAAAAAACGCCACTCAATGAGTGGCGTTTTTTTGTGCGCGACATTTACGTTCTGCGTTGAAAATAGAGGCTTCGGCGTCTTTTTTCGGTATGCGTCCGGCAAAGTCATCTAGCATAAGTTTGCCAGCTAGGCGAAACCTCAGGAACTCAGTCCCAAAGAGGCTGCATGCTAGGTCTGGTATAACCCCAAACGCGTGGCACTCCATCCTCTAGAGAAAAGGGAAGGTTGTGCTTTCTTAGCGTGGAGAGTAGCCAATCCAGTGAAACCGCTCTGAGTTCGATCCACTCAATTTCTGCTACCGGATGGATGTGGTAATGCCATTCTCGATCCCAATCTGTGCAGTAATCGCTTGGAGCTAAGGTACTGTGCAATCTGAACTCTGGCTTCATTTGCGGGGCGTTAATCATTGCGTTGATCAGCTCAGCCCATTTGGTGTTGTTCATGACGGGAAAAATGATGCCCGCAGTCAGCAGCCTGCGAATTTTCGCTTTTGTAATCTCGTCGAGTTCAGGCAGCTGATACATAAGATTCGCGCAATTGTATGAAGTGAGAACAGTCTAACCCAACACACCTTGCGTGATTAAACGGGCGCCCACCTGTGTGGCAGCAACTCAGTAATCTCACTCATCCGCTGCGTCGGCAGGCGATTGAGGACATCTTTCAAGTACGCATACGGATCATGTCCATTGAGCCTTGCCGACTGGATCAAACTCATGATCGCAGCTGCACGTTTACCGCTGCGTAAAGAGCCCGCGAACAACCAGTTCGAACGCCCAAGTGCCCAAGGCCGGATTTGGTTTTCGCACCAATTATTGTCAATTGGGACGGCCCCATCATCGAGATAGCGCGTCAGCGCTATCCAGCGTTTGAGGCTGTAATCCAAAGCCTTGGCAATGGCCGATCCCTCAGGTACAAGCTGCCTCTGGGCGATCATCCAGGTATGAAGTACGTCGATGATTGGCGCTGCTTTCTCTCGCCGTATTCGCTGCCGATCGCCCGGTTCCAGCTCGCGGACTTCTCGCTCAACTTCGTATAAAGCTGCGATGTAGTGCAATGCCTTTTCGGCGATCTGGCTCTTGTTGGTCGCGTGCAAGTCGAAGAACTTGCGCCGTGCATGGGCCATGCAGCCGATCTCCGTAACACCCAGTTCAAATCCTGCTTTGTAGCCAGCGAAGTCATCGCACACCAGCTTCCCGTTCCAGTGGCCGAGGAAGTTCCGGGCATGTTCGCCAGCACGGCTCTGACTGAAGTCATAAATGACGGCCGCCAGATCGGAGAACTGGCTGGTGGCATAAGCCCAGACATAAGCGCGATGAGTTTTCTTCGCGCCTGGCGTCAGCATTTGTACCGGGGTTTCGTCGGCGTGGACGACACCATGCGTCAGCACGGCTTCACGCAGCGCGTCCACCAGCGGCTGCAATTGCACGCCGCAGTTGCCCACCCATTGCGCCAAGGTCGAGCGAGCAATAGGTAGTCCGGCGCGGCCGAAGATTTTCTCCTGCCGATACAGCGGCAGATGGTCGGCAAACTTGGCCACCATGACGTGGGCCAGCAGGCCCGCTGTCGGTATGCCTTTGTCGATAACATGCGCCGGTACCGGCGCCTGGATCAGCGTTTCGCATTGTTCGCAGGCCCATTTCCCACGGATGTGGCGCTCGACCGTGAACACGCCGGGCGTGTAGTCGAGCTTTTCGCTGGCATCTTCGCCGATGCGTTTTAAGGCGCAGCCGCACTGGCAGTGGCTGTTTTCCGGTTCGTGATGGATCAACGTGCGAGGGAACTGCGATGGCAGCGCAGCGCGCTTGGGCTGCTGGCGAACTTTGGCTTCGACTGCTGCTGGTTGCAGCGCCTCAAGTTCGGCTTCGATAGCCGCGATATCGGTGTCGATCAAGTCGTCGAGCAAGCTGGCTTGATCCGGACTTAGCTGCTCGCTACGCTTGGCAAATTTGAAGCGTTTGAGCAACGCGATCTCGTGGGCCAGCTTCTCGTTGACCGACTTGTGATGGGTAATTTGCTTGTCCATCGTCTCGACACGCTGGATCAACTGCGCCGCCAAGGCACGCAGTTCTTCAGGGTTTAATTGATCGAGATTCGGATGCAAAGTCATGCCGCCGATTTTGCCAGAGAGGGCTAATGGCGGCGATAGACTGATGGGCCAATTGCGCTGGCAAGCGCGCCATGGCGGGGGGGATGCGGCGGAAATCTTGGACTACCTGGAGGTAGTTCATGTACTCATACGAAGACCGTATCCGAGCGGTCAAGCTCTACATCAAACTGGGCAAGCAAACCGGGGCAACTATTCGTCAGTTGGGCTATCCGACGAAGAACTCTTTGAAGAGCTGGCACGCAGAGTATGAGCGATGCCTCGACCTGCCGCGTGGCTACGAGAACTCGAAGTCGAAGTACTCACTGGCCCAAAGGGAAAAGGCTGTCGGGCACTATCTCGAATACGGTCGCAACATCGCCGCTACCATCAAGGCGTTGGGCTACCCCGCGCGGGATTCGTTGCGTGCCTGGATTTACGAAATGCACCCCGAGTTGCATACGCGTATTGTCGGTCGATCAGACGGGTTAGCCCGGCCGCCAGCGGTGAAGCAGGCAGCGGTCATCGCGCTGTGCACGCGAAAAGAAAGTGCGAAAGCCCTGGCTCAAAAGCTGGGCGTGTGCAGGCCGACCTTGTACAACTGGAAAAACCAGCTACTCGGCCCAGAGGTATCCCCATCCATGAAGTGTCGGCTTGAACCCTCATCGTCACCGGAACGAGAGGAGTTGCAGCGGCAACTCGAATCTCTCCAGCTCGATGTTCGCCGTTTGCAGCTTGAACATGACCTGTTGATGAGGGCGAATGAACTCATAAAAAAAGAGACGGGCATCAACCGGCAAGTCCTGACCAATCGGGAGAAGACATTGCTGGCTGATGCCCTAAGGCAGAGGTACTCCTTGCTAGAGCTGCTTGACGCGTTGGGCTTGGCCCGAAGCTCCTATTTCTATCATCGAGCCCGAATGCAGGTCGCGGAAAAGTACACCGAAGCGCGTCGTGCCATGGCGGACATATTCGAGCGCAATCATCGTTGCTATGGCTACCGTCGGATGCGAGCTTCGTTGAGCAGGCAGCGCGTGCGCCTTTCAGAGAAGGTGGTGCAGCGCTTGATGAAGCAGGAGTGCCTAGTCGTCGCCAAGCCGAAACGGCGTCGATACGGTTCCTACCTCGGGGAGATCAGTCCGGCGCCGGAAAACCTCCTCAACCGCGACTTCACGGCCCTAGCTCCGAATGAGAAATGGCTGACCGACATCTCGGAGTTCCAGATCCCGGCCGGCAAGGTGTACCTGTCCCCCATGATCGACTGCTTCGATGGGAAGGTAATCAGTTGGTCGATCGGCACGCGTCCCGACGCCGAGCTTGTGAACACGATGCTGGATGCCGCTGTCGAAACGGTGGCCAGCAACGATAAACGGCCTGTTGTTCACTCCGATCGTGGCGCTCACTACCGCTGGCCCGGCTGGTTATCGCGCATCGCTGATGCGAAGCTGATTCGTTCGATGTCGCGCAAAGGCTGCTCACCTGACAACGCGGCTTGTGAAGGTTTCTTCGGCCGACTGAAAACGGAGCTGTTCTATCCTCGCAACTGGCAGTCAACGAGCATCGAGCAGTTCATTCAGGCCTTGGATTCATACATTCGCTGGTACAACGAAAAACGAATCAAGATTTCCCTCGGCGCGCTCAGTCCCATTGAGTATCGTGAAAGCCTGGGCTTCGCGGCATAACCAGTCCAAGTTTTTGTCCGCATCCCCCGTCTGGGCAGCAGCGCACGCACGGTCACCGACTTGTTTCCGCATTTGGGGCATTGACCGTTTCAAATTGGCTACCAGTGCGCAGCCTTCATCTTTTCAATCCGCTTCAACCATCACGAAACATTGAGGAGTTCACATGTTGGAAATTAAACGCATCGAAACCAACCAACGCATGAGCCGCGTCGTTCAATGCAACGGCTTCACCTTTCTCGGCGGCCAGACGGCCACCGACCGCACCCAGGACATCAAGGGCCAGACCGCCCAGGTGCTGGCCAAGATCGACAATTTCCTGGCCCAGGCCGGTTTGGACAAAACCCGTATCCTCACCGCGCAGGTCTGGCTGTCGGACATCCAGGCCAATTTCGCCGGCATGAACGAGGTGTGGGACGCCTGGGCACCCGAAGGCCACGCGCCTGCACGTGCCACCGTTGAATCGCGTCTGGCTGCGCCGGACCTGCTGGTGGAAATTACTGTGGTCGCGGCGGGTTGATACCAAGTGGCTCATGGAGTGGACCGGGAGCACCGGTTGACTCCAAGGTTCATCGTTTCATGGGCTATCCCTGCGATGATTGCCATCGATACGCGCTGCAACGACAGACCAGTAGAGCCAGTATCTCAATCATCAATCGCTCAGGGCACGAGAATCGTTGCGCTTGTGGCGCTACGATCCGCGCACAAAGGTTGTCAGCGCTTGATCAATAACGACAACATCGCGCTCGCCGCACAAAGTCCAGCTACAGTCGGAAAAATGATCGACGTACTACCGGTTGAATCGATCATGTGGCCGATGACCGGCTCACCAATGCCTGCGCATACATAGGACATGGTATTGAGTACGCCCGTCGCAGTACCCGCAACGCGCCGTCCAAAGATGTCCGGGCAGAGTGCCCAGAACGACGATGCTGGCCCGAAGACGAAAAATCCACAAAGAAACAGCAAGCCTATCGCGACCATGCTCCCGTGCGGTACGAACATCATGATAATCGCGGTTGCTGACGCAAGAACCATATACGAGACGATCGCCAGATAACGTCTTCCCTGAAACACAACGTCTGAAATCCAACTGTTCGACAGTGCCCCCAGCGCCATACCTACCGGCAGTGCGACGGTGATCCACTTCGGGTCAATCAGTGTTGACGAAGTCTTCCAGTCCAGACCGAGAAAATGCACCGGCACCCAGACCACCAGTGCGTATCGCGCAGCGTTCTGGAAACCGATGGCGAATCCGGCGATGTAAAGTCGCCAGTTTCGCAGCACGATCATGTATCGCTGTTTGCTCGTTAAATCATCTTTCACGGCCAGCGGTGAATTGTCATCCGAGTGTTCAATGGAACGTAGCTTTTTGTCTTCGGGACGCTCGGATACAAAGAGCCACAAAACCACTACTCCAAGGAGCATCGACAACGGGGCCAGTCTGAAAATCCAGATCCAGTCGAGATGCATCGCGCCCAGAATGACAAGGGGTAGAACAAACGCGAGTACAGAAGAAAACCCGGAAAATCCGACATACACGCCGTAAACAAAGCCGCGATTTTTATGACCCCACCAGTTCGACAGCAGGCGGCTGCCTGGCGCGAAACCCATCGACTGAAAGTAGCCGTTCGCCCCCCAGGCGAGCAGAAAAAACCAGAATGAGTGACCGAAGCTAAAGACCCAGTTTGCTCCCAGCGAGAGAATCGCGCCGGCGATCATCATTCGCTTGCCACCGAGCTTGTCGCCCAGATTGCCGTTGATGAACTGACCGGCTGCGTAGCACCACAACATCGTGGCGCTGATCCAGCCAATTTCGTATTTCGACAAACCGTAGTCATGCTGAATGCCGGGGATCGCGAAGCCCAAAGTCTGGCGCCCGGTGTAATAGAAGAGATAGCAGAACGTCACGCCGATCAATGCGCGCCACTTGTATTGATCAAACGTGGATGTTCGCGATGTCGCTTTGTATTGCAGGGTATCAGCGGTTTTTGTAGGCATGCCTGTCTCCGTGTGGCGCGCAGTCTTGCGCTGCGCTAACCAGTTTTTGGATTAAGCGAGGAGGGGGGCGCAGTCTTCGCTGCGCTGAAGAGTTTCTGGATTAAGCGAGTTGGTTAAGGGCGATATCGATAATGTCGAAGTTACGCAGACGACCAGGTTTATCCATGCCGGCCAACTTGCGGTTGAAGATGAGGGGCACTTTTTGCTCGGAGACACCGCCGTGCGAACGCAAGGGCACGGTCAATCCCGACAGGTCGTGTTTGTCGGCAGCCGTTCCAAGCACCGTCAATCGTTCTCCGAGTACCACCAGATCGCCGATCCGGTCTTCGGGTAGTTCGAAACGTTGGCTGGCTTGGGTGCGGGTCAGAACCGCCTCGATGCCCGGGATGCCGGCGAGATAGTCCATGACGTCTAGCTGCTGCTCTGCGTGGGGCAGATAGACTGTCGCATAAGATCCAAGCGCGCCGTGATGCACCACATAGGGATCGGTAATAGGCAGGAGGACTCGTGTGCGCTTCGCGCCGTAACGGGCGTCCAGAAGGTCTTGCAAAAACAGGATATTGGGGCGGCCGATCGCATCGGTCTTGGCATTCATGCCGTGGTCCGCGGTAATCGCCACGACCGCGCCGGCCTCGTGAAAGCGCTTGAAGTAGCTGTCCATCATCGCGTAGAACGCGTTTGCTTCGGGCGTGCCCGGCGCATGCTTGTGCTGCACATAATCGGTTGTCGACAGGTACATGAAGTCGGGGCGCTCATTGGTCAGCAATGAGAGCCCGGCAGCAAACACAAACTCGGAAAGCTCCGCGCTGTATACCGAGGGCACGGGCATGCCGACCCTTTCCAGGATGTTCTCGACGCCGTGCTCCTCCAGGTTGACCTGATCGGCTTTTTCCGCCGAGAAGCAGATGCCTTTGAGCTGATGCCCAAGCAGGTTGCGCAGTTTGTCCTTTGCGGTCACCACGGCGACGAGCTGACCCGCTTTGGCCATCTCGGCAAGAATGGTCGGCGCGCGAAGGTACTTCGCGTCATTCATCAAAACCTCCGCTTGCACCTCCTGGTCAAAAAAGAAGTTGCCGCAAATACCGTGAACGGACGGCGGCGCACCGGTGACGATCGACAGATTGTTCGGGTTCGTGAACGACGGCACCACGCAGTCGCCGGTTAATACGGTGCCGAAGCCGATAAGTTCGGCGAGAAACGGCGCCTGCCCGGCTTGAATGGCTTGATTGATGTATTCCTGCTCGCATCCGTCGACGCAAATAACAATCGTCGGGGTCGATGGCAGTCGATAGTTGCGGGAATTAACGTTGATTACTTCATTCATGGTCAGGCCTTCTCTTCGGTATTGAGCGCGCGGTGCGAACTCGAATGTGAGCTGCGCGTTAGCTGCGTTTTTTGATTTGCGGTTTCTGAAACTCGCAATTCACCGTAAGCTGACCGCTGTTCTCACACAATCGAATAAAAGTCGCGATATCTGTGCGTAGGGCTCACACATGAGACAAAAACTTCCGCCGCTTCACGCGTTGCGCATCTTTGAAGTGGCCGCCCGGGCAGGCAGTTATTCGGCTGCGGCTCGGGAGCTGAACCTGACTCATGGCGCAGTCAGCCGACAAGTCGCGGCGCTGGAGGACTGGCTCGGTCAACCGCTGTTTGTGCGTGAGGGGCAGAGCATGGTGGCGTCGCCACATGCCCGGGCGCTCGCCCGGGAAATCAGCGCTGCGTTCGATCACATCGCAGACGCCGCAGAACGCTATGGCAAGAAACAACAGCTGAAGATCATCCGTGTCAGCGCCCCGGCTACAATCGCCATGCGCTGGCTGATTCCCCGATTACCTTTATTTGCCGAGACTCACCCCGGTGTGGATGTGCGCGTTTCAACTGTGCTTTCGACTCAACCGGCGTTCAGCGGAAGTTTCGACATTGCAATCCGACGGGGCGTACCGCACGGTGGTCAATTTCAGGCAATACCCTTGTTTCGCGAATCGAATACGGTGATTGCGAGTCCGTCACTGCTCGCCAGAGCGGGCGTCGAGACGGTCGAGCAACTGGCCGCCGAAACCTGGTTGACCACCGAAACCCGCCCTGGTGACTGGGAAGCCTGGATGGAAAGTGCGAATCAACCCATGCTTCGAGCGAGTCGGACCTTGCGCTTCGATCATTTCTTCGTGACCTTGCAGGCCGTCGTCGATGGGCTTGGCTTCGGCATAGGTCCCTTTCCAACGCTGGAGGCCGAATGTGCAGCCGGGCGGTTGCAAAGACCCTTTCCGGCTTTGCGTTCGCTTGGTCCGACTTATCATGCGCTGGTTCCGCTTGACGCCGACAAGCCGGTCCATTTGCGAGCCTTTGTTGATTGGCTGCAATCAGTGAGTGCGAAAGATGAGGAATCGCAATGATGGTAGTCGTCGATAGTACGTACACATTTCAGCTAGGCGATGGCGCCACCTGAACCGCACCCTCTTGGTTGTCCGGCTCGTGCCCCGTACTTGCCGAGCGAATCAGCATCAGCGCGCCGATCAGGGCGGTAGCCGCCAGGAAGTACATCCCCGCGTGGGCGTTATTGAAGTACTGCTCGGCCCAGGTTTTGACCGTCGGCGCGAGGAAGCCGCCAAGGTTGCCCAAGGCGCCAATCACCGCAATCCCGCTGGCCGCTGCGGCACCGCCCAAGAAGCGGGTAGGCAAGGTCCAGAACAACGGTTGCACGGTGATGAACCCGGCGGCGGCAACGCAGAACGCCAGAATCACCAACGGCAGACTGCCACTCAAGGTCGAACCCACCATCCCCACTGCTGCCAGTGCCAGCATTAAGGCAGCGTAGCGAGTCTGCTGGCCTTTACGGTCGGCGTAGCGGGTGACCGCATATAGTACGCAAACGGTGGCAATCCAAGGGATGGCGGTCAGCATGCCGACTTTCAGGCCAATGCCGGTGCCGAGCAGTTCGGCGATTCGCGTAGGCAGATAAAACAGTACTCCGTAGACACTGACCTGAATCGTGAAGTAGATCATGGTGAAGTACAGTACCTTGGAGTTGATCAGCGCGGCACGCCATGAAGACGGGCCTTTATTGGCTTTCAACAGCTGTTCTTTTTCCAGTTCGTGCTCAATTGCGGCTTTTTCTTCGATGCTCAACCACTTGGCATCACGTGGTTTGTCGGTCAGATAAAAGAACGCTAATACGCCGATGATCGAGGCGGCGAGGCCTTCGGTGACAAACATCCATTGCCAGCCGGCCAGGCCGAACTGGGCGGTGTCCAGCAGCCAGCCCGACACCGGCCCGCCTACCATCAACGACACCGGTACACCGAAGTAGTAAATGCCGTAGGCCGAACCTCGCTGGTTCTGCGGGAACCAGTAGGTCAGGTACAGCACCACGCCCGGCGACAGACCGGCTTCGGCCACGCCCAACAAAAAGCGCAGGATGTAGAAGCTGGTTTCGTCGTGGGCAAACATCATCGCGGCCGAAACCAGGCCCCAGGTGACCATGATCCGGCTCAGCCAGATACGCGCGCCAGTCTTGTGTAGCATCAGGTTGCTCGGCACCTCAAACACGGCGTAGCCGATAAAGAAAATGCCCGCACCCAGCGCAAATGCGGCGTTACTCAGGCCGGTGTCGGCCTGCAAGGCGTGTTTGGCAAAACCAATGTTGGAACGGTCAATGATCGCCATCGCAAACATCAATGCGACAAAGGGCAAGATACGCCAACGAATTTTGCTGAGCGCCTGTTTCAATGCGGGGTTAGACATGAAGTGCTCCGATTATTATTTTTTGGAGTGCATCAACATCAAGACAGGTCTTACAGCTTTTTCAAGGCGCAACGGGCATAGGCCGCGACCACCAAAAAACAACCCATCGGCAACAGATACGACACGGCAGTGGAGGAGTGGTCGGCCACCAGGCCCATCACGTACGGCACCAATGCGCCGCCGACAATGGCCATGATCATGAATGAACTGCCGCGCTTGGTATGTTGGCCAAGGTTTTTGACGCCCATGGCGAACAGGGTCGGGAACATGATCGACATAAAGAAGAACATCGCGACTAGAGCCACCACCGATACGCCTTCAATACCCATCACCACCAAGGCGCTGAGCACCACGTTGATCAGTGCGTAAATCAGCAGCAGGCGCTGAGCGTTGATCCGGCCCATCAGCCAAGTGCTGAAAAAGCGGCCAAACATGAAGCTGAGCATGGCCACTGACAGGAGGTAGGCGGCCTGCTGGCTGCTCATCAGCGCCCAGTGTTCAGTGACGTAGTTGATGAAAAACGCACCGACGCCGACTTGCGCGCCAACATAGAAAAACTGGGTGATCACCCCAGTGACGAACTCGCGGTGCTGCCACAGGGATGTGCTGTTGTGCTGCTGAACCTGGGCTTCCTGCTCACGCAAGTCGGGCAGCGGGGTGCGAGCGATCAGTACGGCCACCAGCAACACCATCGCGGCAATCACCAGATAGGTCATTTGCAGCGACTGGGTGGTGTCGGCGCTATTGGCGCCGCTGAGGAACAACGCACCGCCAATCAGCGGGCCAAAAAACTGCCCCAGACCGTTGAACGATTGCGCCAGGTTCAAGCGCCGCTCTGCGCCGGCTGGAGAACCCAGTACCGTGGCATAGGGGTTGGCTGCGGTTTCAAGGCAGCCCAGGCCGCAGGCGATGGTAAACAGCGCGAACAAAAAGAACGGAAAGCTTTGTGCCGCCGCAGCGGGCATAAACAGCAAGGCGCCGATGGCGTAGAGGCACAGGCCCAGCAGGATGCCGGCCTTGTAGCCATATTTGTCCATCAACAACCCGGCAGGCAGGGCGATTAGAAAATACGCCCCGAAGTACGCACTTTGCAGCAAGCCGGATTGCGCCTTGCTGACGTGCAGGGTTTCTTGAAAGTGCTTGTTCAGGACATCCAGCAGGCCATAGGACAAACCCCATAGAAAGAACAGAGAGGTCACCAGAATCAAGGCCCCGCGATAGGACGTAATCGCCCGGATAATGGGCGGTGCTGCGACGTTCGAGTGCTTGAGAGACATGGCGTATTTCCTTTTTATTGTTGTTAGAACGGTGTATCTGTCTGCATGGATCTACTAGGGTCGGGGCGGGGTGTGCAATCGCGAGCAAGCCCGCCTTCATCGGTTCTTTGTTTGCCTCAGGCTTGGTCGGTGAGGCTGAATATCCGGGTCATCGGCGCCCACTTCTCTGACGGTTTTGTCCATGGCGTGGGTTGCTGAAAACGCCACATCAGCGCTTCCCATTCCTGCACTCGGGCATCGCTGGCCGCCGCCTGTGCAAGCGCTTGGGCGCTGAGTTCAGGGTCGGTGTCCATGACCATGAACAGCCGTGTGCCCAATCGCCAAATCTGCATGTCCAGTACGCCGTGCTGGCGCAGGTGCTCGCTGACATGAGGCCAGATTTGTTGATGCAGATGCTCGTATTCCGCAATCAACACCGGGTCGTCAATCAGGTCCAGTGCCAGGCATTGGCGCTGGACGCTCATGTCAGCGCCCGGTCCAGATGGGTGTAGCCGCCATCCACCACCAGCCATTGCCCGGTGGTATGAGAGGCGCGCGACGACAACAGAAACAGCACGCTGTCGGCGATCTCTTCACTCGTGGTCATGCGTTGGCCGAAAGGGATTTTTTCGACAATGCTCGCCAGCTTGGCTTTCGGGTTGGCAAACGTGTTGATCCAGCGCTCGTAGAGCGGTGTCATGACTTCTGCCGGGATCACCGCGTTGACCCGGATGCCGTCGCCACGCAATGAAGTAGCCCATTCGCGGGTCAGCGACAGTTGCGCGCCTTTGGCTGCGGTGTAGCCGCTTGTGCCGCCTTGCCCGGTGAGAGCCGTTTTGGAACTGATGTTGACGATGGAGCCGCGCGTGACCTTGAGCGCGTCCACGCACAAGTGAGTCATCAAGTAGTAATGGATCAGGTTTTTTTCCAGCGATTCGACGAATGCCGAACGCCCGGCTTCAAGACCTACGCCATCGTTGACCCCGGCGTTGTTGACCAGTCCGTCGATGCGCCCGAAGCGCTGCAGCACGCTGGCGACGGCAGCGCGACAAGCGTCTTCGTCACGTAATTCGACCTGAATAAACAGGCTTTGCGCGCCGCGCTGATCCAGTTCTCGCCTTAGTTCATCCGACAGCGGGCTATGGCCGAAAATGACCGGGATGGCACCTTCGTTGGCCAAGCCTAAAGAGATGGCGGCACCGATACCCGAGCCGCCGCCCGTGACGATAAAAACCTTGTCTTGCAGGTACAGATTCATTGCATCACTCCTTCAATCCCGTAGAGGGCGCAGGCATTGCCGCCCCAAATCGCGGCTTGCTGCGGCGCACTCAAACTGTGCAATACGCTGTCGACTACACGGGATGTGTCTGCGTAGTGACCGGCCAACAGGCACACCGGCCAGTCCGAGCCAAACATCAGGCGCTCAGGGCCGAACAGCTGCAGTGCTGTTTCCAGATAGGGCGTCAGTTGCGCGCTTTGCCAGTCTTGCCAATGGGCTTCGGTGATCAGCCCCGACAACTTGCAACTGACGTGGGGCAACGCCGCCAGCGGTGCGAGTTGTGCCGCCCAGGTGTGCAGGTTGTTGGCCTGCACGTCGGGCTTGGCCAAGTGGTCGAGCACCAGATGATGTTGATCGTGTCGCTGGCACAAGCGCGTCGCGGCCCGCAGGTCAGGGGCTTTGATCAGCACCTCATACACCAGCCCTTTACGCTGCAAGGTGGACAACCCCCGGTTAAACGCCGGGTTTTGCATAAACTCGCAAGGTGAGCTTTCGTCCTGTAGCTGATGACGAAAACCACGCAACACGGTGGCCTCAGCCCAGCGTTCCAGCGACTGTTCAAGGTCGCCGGCACACAGGTCAACCCAACCCACCACGGCACGTATCCACGGATAACGCGAAGCCAACATCAACAGTTGATCGGTTTCGCCCTCGCAGGCGCGAGCTTGCACGGCAATGCAGCCGTCAACTCCGGCGGCATCCAGCAAAGGCCTTAGATCATCGGGCTGAAAGTCCCGGCGCAAACACGCCATGTCGCGGCCGATCCAGGGGTAGGCCGCGGCGTCATAGCGCCAGAAGTGCTGGTGAGCATCCAGCCGAAGTGGGCATGAGGATGGCATCTCGGTTAGCCCCGATACCGGTACTGTTCGCGGGAGGCGGTTTTCATCTGGATCGAGAAGCCGGGTGCCTGCGGTGGCATGTACGCCGCATTACGAATCACGCACGGGTCTACGAAGTGTTCGTGCAGATGGTCGACAAACTCCACTACGCGACCTTCATGAGTGCCGGCGATGCACAGGTAATCGATCATCGACAGGTGCTGTACGTACTCGCACAAGCCCACACCGCCGGCGTGCGGACATACCGGCAAGTTGTACTTGGCGGCCATCAGCATCACCGCCAGCACTTCATTGACCCCGCCCAGTCGGCAGGCGTCGATCTGCACCACGTCAATCGCTTCACGCATGATCAGTTGTTTGAACACGATGCGGTTCTGGCACATCTCACCGGTGGCGACTTTGACCGGGGCGACACCCAGGCGAATTTTGCGATGACCTTCGACGTCGTCCGGGCTGGTGGGCTCTTCAATAAACCATGGGTTGGCGAAAGACAGCTCACGCACCCAGTCGATGGCTGTATCGACTTCCCACACCTGGTTGGCGTCGATCATCAACTGGCGATCAGGGCCCAGCACTTCACGGGCAATTCGCACGCGGCGGATGTCGTCCTTGAGGTCGTGGCCGACTTTGAGTTTGACGTGGGAGAACCCGGCGTCGACTGCTTCCTGACACAGACGGCGCAGTTTGTCGTCGGCATACCCCAGCCACCCCGCTGAAGTGGTGTAGCACGGGTAACCTTGCGCTTTGAGCAGGGCCAGGCGCTCGGCTTTGCCGCGGGCGCGTTCGCGCAGCAACGTCAGGGCTTCTGCGGGGGTGATGCAGTCGGTGATGTAGCGAAAATCAATGCAGCGCACCAACTGCTCGGGGCTCATGTCCGCAACCAGACGCCATACCGGCTTGCCCTCGGCCTTGGCCCACAAGTCCCAGGCAGCGTTGACCACCGCACCGGTGGCCAGGTGAATGGCGCCTTTGTCCGGACCGATCCAGCGCAGTTGGCTGTCACTGGTGACGTGGCGCCAGAAACGGCCCATGTCTTCGGCAATCCATTCCAGCTTCAACCCCACCAGCAGACTGGCGAGTGCATTGATCGAGGCACAGCAAATCTCGTTGCCACGGCCGATGGTGAAGGTCAGCCCGTGGCCTTCCAGGCCCGGGGCATCGGTTTCGAGAATCACATAGGCCGCTGAGTAATCCGGGTTCGGGTTCATCGCATCCGAACCATCGAGAGATTGCGAAGTAGGGAAGCGGATGTCTTCAACGCGTACAGCGGTAATCATGGTCATGGTGCAGCTTCCTGTCACTGGGCATTCACGGTGCGTTGGTTTTGTTCGCCGAGGCCGGCGATGCCCAGACGGATTTGCTGACCTGCGCGCAGGTACACCGGCTCTGGCTTGATACCCAGACCCACGCCAGGGGGAGTGCCGGTGGAGATCACATCGCCGGGTTGCAGGCTCATGAATTGGCTGAGGTAGCTGATGATTTTCGGGATCTGGAAAATCATCGTCCGCGTGTTGCCGTTCTGGTAACGCTTGCCGTCCACTTCCAGCCACAGGTCGAGCTGATGCGGGTCGGCGATCTCATCGCGGGTCACCAGCCAAGGGCCGAGCGGACCGAAAGTGTCGCAACCTTTGCCTTTGTCCCAAGTGCCGCCCAGTTCCAACTGAAACTCACGCTCGGACACGTCATTGATTACGCAATAACCGGCCACGTGTTCGAGGGCATCGCTTTCGCTGATGTAGCGGCCGCCCTTGCCGATGACCACACCCAGCTCGACTTCCCAGTCGGTTTTGCGTGAGTTACGCGGAATTTCAATGTCGTCATTCGGGCCGACAATGGCACTGGTCCACTTGCTGAACACCACGGGTTCGGCCGGGATGGCGGCGCCAGTTTCAGCGGCGTGGTCGGCGTAGTTGAGGCCGATGCAGATGAACTTGCCGACTTGGCCGACGCAAGCGCCGAGGCGTGGCGAGCCTTCAACCAGCGGTAGGTTGAACGGGTCGATACCTTGCAAGCGGGTAATGCTTTGCGGGCTCAGCGTGTCGCCTGCGATATCAGTGGCCACTGCGGACAAGTCGCGCAATTGACCGTTGTTATCAAGCAGAGCGGGACGTTCCTGGCCTTTTTCGCCATAGCGCAGCAGTTTCATATTATTTCCTTTGTTAGTTAGAACTAAGGGGGGCGCAGATCTTATGTGGGAGCCGGAATCAGTTACTCCAGCCGCCATCAATAATTTGCGCAGTTCCTGTTGTGAACCCGCTGGCACTTGAGCCCAGATACAGCGCCAGTTGCGCTATTTCCTCGGCGGCGCCGATGCGGCCCATGGGTTGGCGGGCAGCGAAAGCTGCGTAGACCTCGGCTGTGCTGCGACCTTCTCTTTGGGCTTGTTCACTGATGCGTTGACGCAGGGAGGGGGAGTCAACGGTGCCGGGGCAAATGGCGTTGCAGCGGATGTTCTGACTGACGAAATCAGCCGCCACTGAACGTGTCAGGCCAATCACCGCGCCTTTGCTGGCGCAGTAGGCAAATCGGTTGGGGACGCCTTTAACGCTGGAAGCCACCGAGGCCATGTTGATGATCGAGCCACCACCGTTTGCCAGCATGCCCGGCAAAAAAGCGCGGATCATGCGGTACATGGCGGTAACGTTTAGGTCCAGGGCGAAGGACCAGTCTTTTTCGCTGCACTCAAGGATGTTGCCGCTGTGAACCACGCCTGCGCAGTTGAACAGAACATCCAGGGGACCAAGCTCTTGGGCTAGGCTCTGAATGGCGCAGGCATCGGTGACGTCTAGAATATGGGTATGTGCACCTTCAAGTGCTTCGAGGGCGCCAGCATTGATGTCGGCGGCGAAGACTTCAGCACCAGCAGCGAGATACGCCTGGACACTGGCCAGGCCAATACCCTGAGCACCCGCCGTGATCAGCACGCGTTTACCGGAAAGATCCATAAGTGCTCCGTGACGCTAATTATTTTTTATTTTTTGTGAAGTTTTGGCCCAATGGTCAGGCCATTGAGGGCGCATCAAATGGCAAACCTGCTCAAGTGTCGGGATAAAGTTTGCTATGATCACTTCACGTTATGGGTTCAATGGTCAGGCCATTGAGCCTTTTATAGCATTCACCTCAATCATCAACAAGCGTCTGTTTCCACAAAAAGTGCTTGTCGAATGCTGTCCAAACCAGAGCTTATTTCTCAATGCCATTTCAAGTTATTGATAACCAAAGACTTTATCGGCAGATCGCCGACCAGTTGCGGGCCTTGATCGACAGCGGAGAATTTCCGCCGGGCAGCCGTTTGCCGGCCGAGCGCGAGCTGGCCAAGTTGCTTGGCGTGAGCCGCGCCTCTGTGCGTGAGGCGATGATTGCGCTAGAAGTAATCGGCTTGGTGGATGTGCGCGTCGGTAACGGGGTGCTGGTCTGCGAGCCTCCAGTACAAGCGGTATCGAATGAGCCGGTAATGGCTCAGGTCACGCGCAATCAGTGGAAAGAGCTGGACCCTGAACTGGGGATCGAGGTTGATTTCAGCGCTGAAATCCCGCCATTCGCCTTGCTTCAGGCCCGCCGGCTGATCGAGCCCGAAGCTGCCGCACTGGCGGCCGTGAATGCTAGCGATGAAGAACTGGCAGGCATCCGCGAGGCGTTCGAGCGCAACGTGCAGGACAACCGTGAAAATTCACACACTCACCCCGGCGACCGTCTATTTCATATTCGCATCGCCCAGGCCTCGGACAACCCGGCCTACGCACTGATGATTCAACACCTGTTGGGCCATCGATACGGCAGCATGTTCCAGCGTCTGCAAAGCCATTACAGTTCGGGTGACATGCCCCATCGTTCGGAAGATGAACATCGGCGTGTGCTGCAAGCATTGGAGCAACACGACCCCGACGCAGCGCGTCAGGCAATGGCCGAGCATCTGAGTGAAGTGATCAGGATTTTCAGCCGTAGCGCCCAGTAAGCATCAATCCGTAGCGGGGACGCTTAATCCCGAAGAGGGCAGTTGATTGCTGCCCTTCCTGACGGGCAGCAACAGACCCAGGACGTGTAAAAACGCATTCGTCACTTTGAAGTCAGCGCCGATTTTTGGGCTGCTTACGTCTGCCTCCGCAGATCGAAAAGGTTTTTACACAGCCTCGGCCACAAGCAGCCAGACAGATGCGTCTAGGAAATCACCGATTCACTCATGCTTCGGTGCGTGTTGATCAGCTTCAGCACTACGCCCGGATCTGCCAGAGTGGAGATATCCCCCAACCCATCGTATTCCGCCGTAGCAATCTTGCGCAGAATGCGGCGCATGATTTTCCCCGAACGAGTCTTCGGCAGGCCCGGCGCCCACTGGATGACATCCGGCGAAGCAATCGGGCCGATCTCCTTGCGCACCCAGTTTTTCAGTTCCTGGCGCAATTGCTCGTTCGGCTCTTCCCCGGTGATCAGCGTGACATAGACATAAATGCCTTGCCCCTTGATGTCGTGCGGCACACCGACCACGGCTGCTTCGGCGACTTTCGGGTGGGCGACCATCGCGCTTTCAATCTCGGCAGTGCCCATGCGGTGGCCGGACACGTTGAGTACGTCATCCACACGACCGGTAATCCAGTAGTAACCGTCTTCGTCACGACGCGCACCGTCACCGGTGAAGTACATGCCGCGGAACGTCTTGAAGTAGGTATCGACGAAGCGGTCATGGTCGCCATACAGCGTGCGTGCCTGGCCTGGCCACGAATCGAGAATCACCAGGTTGCCCTCGGCAACGCCCTCGATGATGTTGCCCAGGTTGTCCACCAACGCCGGCACCACACCGAAGAACGGACGTGCCGCAGAACCCGGCTTGAGCGCATGCGCACCCGGCAGCGGGCTCATCATGTTGCCGCCCGTTTCGGTCTGCCACCAGGTGTCGACGATCGGGCAGCGGGATTGGCCGACGTTCTTGTAGTACCAATCCCACGCTTCCGGGTTGATCGGCTCACCGACCGAACCCAACAGACGCAGGCTGCTGCCATCAGCGCCTTCAACGGCGGCCTTGCCCGACGCCATCATCGCGCGGATGGCGGTCGGGGCGGTGTAGAGGATGTTGACCTTGTGCTTGTCGACGATCTTCGCCACCCGGGTGATGTCCGGATAGTTCGGCACGCCTTCGAACAGCAGCGTGGTCGCGCCATTGGCCAGCGGGCCATAAACGATGTAACTGTGGCCGGTGACCCAGCCGACGTCGGCGGTGCACCAGTAGACTTCGCCCGGACGGTAGTCGAACACGCGCTCGTGAGTCATCGCCGCGTACAACAGATAACCGGCGGTGGTGTGCTGCACACCCTTCGGCTTACCGGTCGAACCGGAGGTATAAAGGATGAACAGCGCTTCTTCAGCGCCCATCTCTTTCGGCGCGCAGACACTGCCCGCCACTTTCATCAGGTCTTCGTACCAGATGTCGCGATGCTGGTTCCACTTGATGTTGCCACCGGTGCGCTTGCACACGATGACTTTCTGGATGCTGCTGGTTTCCGGGTTGGTCAGCGCATCGTCGACGTTGGTCTTGAGCGGGATCTTCTTGCCGGCACGAACGCCTTCATCAGCCGTGATCACCACTTTGGATTTGCAGTCGATGATCCGGCCCGCCAGGGCTTCCGGCGAGAAACCACCGAACACCACCGAGTGAATCGCGCCGATCCGGGTACACGCCAGCATGGCGACCACGGCTTCGGGGATCATCGGCATATAGATAGTCACCACGTCGCCGCGGTGCACATCCTGGCCACGCAGGGCGTTGGCGAACTTGCAGACTTGTTCGTGCAGCTCGCGATAGGTGATGTTGCGGCTTTCGGCAGGGTCATCCCCTTCCCAAATAATCGCGACTTGATCGCCGCGCTCGGCCAGATGACGGTCGAGGCAGTTGTAGGAAACGTTCAGGGTGCCGTCGGCGAACCATTTGATGTCGACATGGTGATCGTCGAAGGAAGTCTGTTTCACCGTGGTGAAAGGCTTGATCCAGTCGAGGCGCTTGGCTTGCTCGCGCCAGAAGCCGTCCGGGTTAACGACGGACTGCTGATACATGGCCTTGTAGGTCGCCTCGTCAGTCAGCGTGTTAGCCAGAACCTCGGGACGAACGGGATACAGAGAAGCCGCACTCATCTTTGTTACCTCGGTGGAATAGTTGTTTTTGTGATCTGAAACTGTTTGCAGCCTGAGCATTCGGGCAATGGCGAAACTCAAATCCTGAAGCGACTGAGCAGTTTGTCCTGCTGGCCGACGTGGTCCACCATGATTGAGCATTGACGAACCTGCTTGTCCGCACTGCCGGATACTTCAAGACTGATGTCGCGGATGTTCGTCGTGTTGCGATTGATTTCCTCGGTCGTGGCGCTCTGTTCTTCAGCGGCGGTGGCAATCTGCAGGTTCATATCATTGATGCGATAAATGGCCTCACGTATGCGCTCGAGGGTGTCATTGGCTGCATTGGCATCGCCCGCCGTCTTGCTGGCCGTGTCGCGGCTTTGCTGCATCCGCCCTTGGGCGTGTTTCACACCCGTCTGCAATTGTTCAATCATCAGGCGTATTTCCTGAGTGGATTGCTGAGTACGCGAGGCAAGAGAGCGCACCTCATCAGCCACCACGGCGAAACCGCGTCCCGATTCACCGGCACGTGCCGCCTCGATGGCCGCATTGAGTGCGAGCAGATTGGTTTGGTCGGCGATGCTGGTGATGACCGCCACGATCGATTCGATGCTTTGACTGAGCGTGGACAATTCATTTATCGCATGACCGGTGTCGTCCATCTCGCCAGCCAAACGCTTGATCGCCTCCGTTGACTTGGAGACCAGGGCCACCCCGTCTGCTGTTTCCTCGCTGGCAACGATCGCCGCCTCGGCAGCGGCTTGAGCGTTGCGTGCCACGTCCTCGGCTGTCGAGGCCATCTCGGTCATGGCGGTGGCGAGTTGATCCAGTTCCTGTAATTGAACCTGTACGCGATTGGCGGCCTGATCCGCTTCACATGACGTCGCTGTGGTGCTCTCGCGGACCTGTTGTGAGCTACTTTTTACATCGCCAATGAGCGCTTTCAGGTTCCTCAGGAACTGGTTGAATTCCCCGGAGACCAGCGCAATTTCATCATTGCCGACCACAGGTAGTTGGCGGGTCAGGTCGCCTTCTCCGCGATTGATGTCGGCCAACGATTCCTTGAGTTGATCCAGGGGGCGCAGTAGCCGTCTGACCAGCAGTCCCAACACCAATAGGCTAAGCAATACGCCCAGGCCAGTACCGATGACGGCTCGCCAGCTCAGGATATGGGCGGCGGCCATGACGATGTCCTGATCGAGCACCACCCCAATGTACCAATCCATGCCCTTGAGATCGGTGAGTGGGATGAAGGACACCAGGAGGGACTTTCCATCGCTACTGACTTCTTGAAGATGACTGTTGAGCGGTAGGGCGCTTCCTGCGAAAAGCTGGCTGTAGGGCTTGCCGTTCAGTTCAGCGTCCGGATGGGAAATGATGTTGCCACTCTTGCTCAGCAGAAAGGCATAACCGGCCCCGCCGAAATCCAGCGTATTGATGGCATCGGCAACCGCAGTCAAACGGATGTCACCGCCAAACACCCCGAGCAACTGACCCGCATCGCTGATTCGGGCGACAGCCGAGATCAGAATTTCACCGGTGGTGGAGTCCTTGTAAGGTTCGGTTAAAACGGCCTGGTTACCTGCCTTGCCGGTTGCGTACCAAGGGCGGGTACGACCGTCATAGTCGGGTTTGGGATTCCAGGACGCGGTGTTCTTAATGGGTTTTCCATCAGATTCAAGGGCGCCGAATACCAGCTTGAATTCGTCTTTCAGAATGGGCGAATCGATGATTCGTTGGGTCGCTTGCGCACTGTATTGGCTGTTGATCGCCTGGGATGCCAAATCCATAAGACGAAGTTTGCCGTTTAGCCAGTTTTCGATCTGGCGTGCGACCGCATTGCTCGATTGGGAAATGCTCGCCTCAACCTGGTGACGCAAAATCGTACGTATCTGCTCTACCTGGACCAGCGACAGGAGACTGGTCGTCACGAACAGCACACAAGCAGCCACAAGGCTTACCTTGTAACGGATTTTCATCGAGGACTCCAAAGGGGCGATCAAGGGGAGCAGAGCATCCAGTCCTTGAATGTCAGGTCATTGAGGACGCCATCGTCGGAACGCCGCCCGGAGCAAGCTCGCTCCCACAGGTTGTGGAGTGAACCCCACCTTTTGGAACTGGCCAAAATCACTGTGGGAGCGAGCTTGCTCGCGATGACTATTGAAAGGGCGACGCAGAAACATCTGCATCGCCCCTCACTTTTTAGAAGAAGCCCAACGGATTAATGTCGTAGCTCACCAGCAGGTTTTTGGTCTGCTGATAGTGGTCGAGCATCATCTTGTGGGTTTCACGACCGACGCCGGACTTCTTGTAACCGCCGAACGCAGCGTGCGCCGGGTACAGGTGGTAGCAGTTGGTCCATACGCGACCGGCCTTGATGGCGCGGCCCATGCGATAGGCGCGGTTGATGTCGCGGGTCCACAGGCCAGCACCCAGGCCGAACTCGGTGTCGTTGGCAATGGCCAGCGCTTCGGCTTCGTCCTTGAAGGTGGTGATGCTCACCACCGGGCCAAAGATTTCTTCCTGGAACACACGCATTTTGTTGGTGCCCTTGAGCAGGGTCGGCTGGATGTAATACCCGGTCGCCAGGTTGCCCTCGAGTTTTTCCACCTTGCCGCCGGTCAACAGCTCGGCGCCTTCGCCCTTGGCGATTTCCAGGTACGAAAGGATTTTGTCGAACTGTTGCTCGGACGCCTGGGCGCCGACCATGGTGTCGGTGTCCAGCGGGTCGCCACGTTTGATCGACAGCACTTTCTTCATCACGACTTTCATGAAGTCGTCGTAGATCGATTCTTGCACCAAGGCGCGGGACGGGCAGGTGCAGACTTCGCCCTGGTTGAAGAACGCCAGCACCAGGCCTTCGGCGGCCTTCTCGATGAAGGACGGTTCGGCCTTCATGATGTCTTCGAAGAAGATGTTCGGCGACTTGCCACCCAGCTCCACGGTGGACGGAATGATGTTTTCGGCGGCGCATTTCATGATGTGCGAGCCGACCGGGGTCGAGCCGGTGAAGGCGATCTTGGCAATGCGTTTGCTGGTGGCGAGGGCTTCGCCGGCTTCTTTGCCGAAGCCTTGCACCACGTTCAGCACGCCCGGCGGCAACAGGTCGCCGATCAGTTCCATCAGCACGGTAATGCCCAGCGGGGTTTGCTCGGCAGGCTTGAGCACCACGCAGTTACCGGCGGCGAGGGCCGGGGCGAGTTTCCAGGCGGCCATCAGGATCGGGAAGTTCCACGGGATGATCTGCCCGACCACGCCCAGCGGTTCATGGAAGTGATAGGCGGCGGTGTGTTCGTTGATTTCAGCGGAGCTGCCTTCCTGTGCACGGATGCAACCGGCGTAGTAGCGGAAGTGGTCGACGGCCAGCGGGATGTCGGCGTTAAGGGTTTCACGCACGGCTTTGCCGTTGTCCCAGGTTTCGGTGACGGCCAACAGTTCGAGGTTCTGTTCGATGCGGTCGGCGATTTTCAGCAGCGCCAAGGAGCGGTCCTGCACCGAGGTCTTGCCCCAGGCATCGGCCGCCGCATGGGCAGCGTCCAGCGCCTTTTCAATGTCTTCGGCGCTGGAGCGGGGGAATTCGGCAATCGGTTGGCCATTCACGGGCGAGGTGGTGGTGAAGTACTGACCGTTGACCGGCGCGACGAACTCACCGCCGATGTAGTTGCCATAACGGGACTTGAAGGAAACGATGGCACCGGGAGTGCCTGGGTGGGCGTAGTTCATGGTCGGACTCTCTTGTTGTTTTGGGTTGTGACCGTCCGTGGGACGGCCACTGTCAGTGACACAAACCGTGCAGAATCAGGAACCCTGAGGGGTTTCACCGCGTGCAAGGCGCGCATTGATGTCTTCAATGACGGCCGGTAGATCGACGATGGTGTCGATCAGGTAGTGCGGGCGAGAGCCTTCGAACATCTTGACGATGCGCGCACGTTCCTCGGCCAATTCCTCCAGGGATAGGTCTTTGAACTCTTCATAGGTCAGGCCCAGTGCGTTGCCGGAGCAGGTCAATGCGACCGTCCACATGCCAGCGCTGCGTCCTTCGAGAATGCCGGGCCAGGTGTCGTCGACTTTCACGCAAGCGGCGACGTCACTGATCCCCAAAGCGATCACGTTGGCCAGCGCCTGAGCCGGGTGCGGGCGCCCATTGGGGACTTCATCGGTGGCCACCACGTGGTCGGCGACGTAGCCGTTTTTCCGCGCCAGCTCGACGACTTTCTCCATGACCACCGCCGGATAACCGGAGCAGGAGCCGATTTTCAGACCCTTGTCGCGCAAGGCATCGATCGTATCGAGGGCACCGGGAATCAACGCCGAATGCAGAGCGATCTTTTCGATCTGCAGCGGCATGAAGCGCTCATAAAGTGCCGTGACATCATCATCGGTCGGCAGGCGACCGAAGGCGGCCTGGTAGCGTGCGGCAATCTGTGGCTCGTTGCACAGCGTGCGGATGTGATCCCACTTGCCCATGCCCATCGGGCCCCGCGCTTCTTCTAAAGAGACGGCAACGCCGAATTCGCCGAAGGCTTCCACGAAGATCTGAGTCGGTGCGAAAGAACCGAAGTCAACGACGGTGCCTGCCCAGTCCAGAATCACGGCTTGCAGTTGAGAAGGTTGTTTGTAATGCATGGTGATTGCTCCAGTGATGGATAATTGGTTAGTTCGAATTCAGGAATTGGTGCCGACAATGACTGGTTGCACCGGAGTCGAAGCAAGCGCCTTGCTTTCGATTGTTTTCGGGCGGCTGTTCCAGAAGGGCACCAGTATCAGACTGGCTAGAAGCGCTGAGGCAGTGAACACCAGGAATATGGTGGTGGTGTCGAAGTAGCCGGGCAGCAAGCCACCAAGAATGGCACCTACCGAACCGCAGCCGTTGACGAAGCCAGCCGCGGAGGCCGCTCCGTCCTTGCTACCGAAATCAATGGCAGCCGAGCCGCTCAGCATCGAATCCGGCCCGTAGAGGGTCAGGCCCATCATGAACAGCAGGCCGACCACCATATAAAGGCTGCCGCTCTGCATCGCGGGGACAAACAACCCTAGGCAGATGGTGAGGACAACCAAGCTAAGGACACAGGCCGGCATCCGACGAGCGCCGAAGTACTTATCTGATGCGATACCGATAAGGATCGGGCCCACCAGGCCCGCCAATTCGAAGGCGGTGGGTACGATGGCAGATGCGACTTTGCCGATTTCAGGCATCCGTTCGTAGATGATTACTGGGCCCCACAGGAGAATTGCATAGCGCGCGGGCTTAAGCATGAAATAGGCAAGGCCGAGAATCAGCACGGTTCGATTTTTCATCACGGCGCGCAAGCCAGCCCACATACTTTCGCGTGGCACCACGACGTTGCTGACGGGTTCGATCTCGATCTCGACAGGAGGCAGACCTACGTCCTCCGGCCGGTTGCGTTGCAGGAAAAAGAACAGCACCGCTACCACCAGTACCACCACAGCACTGCTGATGAACGACATGCGCCAGTCGTGGAAGACCTGATAGGCCCACCAACCTGCAAATGGCGTTGCCACCAATCCGCCGAACGCGTAGCAGGTGCACCAGTAACCCATTACGCGGCCACGTTCGCCAGTGCTGAAGAAGCTCCCGATATTCTTGCACAGGCCTGACCAACCGGTGGATTGAGCGAGACCCTGTACCAGCATGCAGGAGACGAAAATCGGTAAGGTGGCGTAGGTCCCCATGAGCAGCGCCGCCAGCGCTGAGATGACCAGGCCGCTAAGTACCACGACCCTTGGTCCGAAGCGGTCGGCGAAATTACCCCAGAGGAACTGGCCCACGGCATAAGCGGCCAAGTAGAGGGCGTCGAGATTGGCCATCATGGCCTTTTCGAGCATGAAGTTTGGGTCTTCGCCAATACCCAGTTTGGCAACAGAAAACGCCTTGCGGGTGAAGTAGAAGGCGGCATAAGCCACCCAGGTGATGAGAAAAACTTGCACGCGCCAACGCTGGAGAGATTTCCAGCCGGTTGCGAGAGGACTTGTGGTGTTCTTGTTCATGGTGTACTGATCCCGTGTGAGGTGCCAGACAGCGCAAATGAGGTCGGTTTTTGTTTTTGTTTTCGGTACACAAGTCTGTCCAGGCGCACGACATCGATCAGATGGCCGTGAGAATGGCATCAGGCTTCAAGGTATAAATAACTGCGGTCGCTGACTCCTGCCCGGCGCTGCCGAGCGATACGTCACCGAATCCATGGTTTAAAAAAGATCTCTGCCCAAAGGCGCTACCCATTGCACCAGTGCTCGAATCGGCAGAAACCTTAAAGGGGTCGATCAGGCTGCGGGCTTGAACATGTCCACGTCCATGGCGACGAGACTGTCTGCGATAGCGCGGAGCAATTGGTGGACGATGTATTCGTCGATCTGGCCGATGCAGCCAATACGGAAACTCTCAGCAACGGTCAGCTTGCCCGGGTAGATGATGAACTGACGGGCCTTGAGTTCTTCGTAGAAGCGCGTGAAATCAAAATTGGGATGTTCAGGGCTGAAGAACGTGGTGATGATCGGCGACAGCCAACGGTCTTCCAGCAGTGTCTTGAAGCCCAACTCGCGCATACCTGCGACCAGTACGTCGCGGTTGCGTGTGTAGCGGGCCAACCGGCCATGCACGGCGCCTTCGGCGCTGTGCTGTTCCAACGCCTTGTGGAAGGCCACGACACTGTGGGTCGGCGGCGTGAAGCGCCATTGACCGGTGCGCTCCATGTAGGCCCACTGTTCGAAGAGATCGAGGGACAGCGAGTTGGCGCGGCCTTTGGCGGCTTCAATGACAGAGCGGCGGATGATCACGAAACCAAAGCCTGGAATGCCCTCGATGCATTTGTTGGCGGATGACACGACCACGTCAAAGGCTATTTCATTCACAGTCAACGGCACGGCCCCGAAGGAGCTCATGGCATCGATAATCAGGCTCTTGCCGTGGGCCTTCACGACATCGGCGATTTCACGCAGCGGGTTGAGGATGCCGGAACTGGTTTCGCAATGGACGACGAAGACATTGGTGATGTCCGGGTTAGCCTTGAGCAGGGCATCCACTTCCTCCGGCTGTGGAGGCAGGTAATCGCCTTTGTCCAAGGTAATGAAGGCACGACCGAGGTATTCCAAGGTCTTGGTGGCGCGCTGACCGTAGGCGCCGTTCATTAGCACCAGGGCTTTACCGTCACGCGGGATGGCGGTGGCCAATGCGGCCTCTACCGAGTAGCTACCGCTACCTTGCAATGGCACGCAGGCGAAGCTGTCATCCTGTACGCCGGCCATGCTGAGCAATTTCTGGCGAACTTCAGCAGTGACTTGGTTGAAGGCACCGTCCCATGAGCCCCAATCGCGCAACATGGCTTCCTTGGTGGCTTTGGAGGTGGTCAGCGGGCCTGGGGTCAACAGGTAGGGCTCGCCCAAGGCAGGGGTTGCCAGCGGTTGGGTAGGCGGGAATTCAGCGGTGGTCATGATCTTCTCCGGCGGTGTTGTTTTTGTGGGGAGTGATGCACGGATTGATAAAAACACCTGCGCAGAAATAACTGAAATCGATTTATCACATTACAAATACAAGCTGAGCTTATAAGTGAGATTTCATCGCCGCCGTAAATCAGCCCCGATCTGTCTGTGCGTTCAATTTGGATTCTGTTGGTTCAAATCTCTTTTCATGACGATGCAGCTCTTGGATTTACGTACTTGCCCAAGTAGCAGTTTGCGATTCGATGTCGTCGCGGAAAAATAACCTTCACACCTGGATTCCCGACTCTTCGGTACAGGGTGTGGTCGACAGCTCGACCTTTTCTTCCAGCTCGGGAAAGGCGATCCGCCCAAAGCGTTTTGTAAGGTCCGCAGGCGGTTGCGCCCGGTGCTGTCCTGCCTGTTTTTTGGGTCTCGCTGAAGGTGTGCGCAGGGGATATACCTTCGTGAAAAGCGCTTATGCCGAGAATTGTCGCCAATTTTTTGCACTTATACAGTGAAAGCCACTGGTCAATCTTTCCTAGACTGCGCCCATCCAGCCCTACAAAAATTTCAGTGGACAGCCACAAATGGGAGTGAACATGCGAGTTCTCGTGCTTGGTAGTGGTGTGATCGGTACCACCAGTTCTTATTATCTGGCCCGTGCCGGGTTTGAAGTGGTGGTTGTGGACCGGCAGCCAGCTGCCGCCATGGAGACCAGCTTCGCCAACGCCGGGCAGGTTTCGCCGGGTTATGCCTCACCATGGGCCGCGCCGGGCGTGCCGCTCAAGGCGATGAAGTGGCTGCTTCAACGCCACGCGCCGCTGGCGATCAAGGCCACTGGCGACATCGACCAATACCTGTGGATGGCGCAGATGCTGCGCAACTGCACCGCCAGCCGTTACGCGGTGAACAAGGAGCGCATGGTGCGTCTGTCCGAGTACAGCCGTGACTGCCTCGACGAGCTGCGTGCCGAAACCGGCATCGCCTACGAAGGCCGCAGCCTCGGTACTACTCAACTGTTCCGCACCCAGGCTCAACTGGATGGCGCTGCGAAAGACATCGCCGTGTTGAAAGAGTCCGGCGTACCGTTCGAGCTGCTCGACCGCGAAGGCATTGCCCGCGTTGAGCCAGCCCTGGCCAGCGTCACCGACATTCTCGCCGGTGCCCTGCGCCTGCCGAGCGACCAGACCGGCGACTGCCAGATATTCACGACCAAGCTTGCGGGAATGGCTGCGAGCCTCGGTGTGCAATTCCGTTTCGGCCAGGATATCCAGCGCCTCGACTTTGCCGGTGATCGCATCAATGGCGTGTGGATCGATGGCAAGCTGGAAACCGCCGACCGCTACGTGCTGGCGCTCGGCAGCTACTCGCCGCAACTGCTCAAGCCGCTGGGGATCAAGGCGCCGGTGTACCCGCTCAAGGGTTACTCCCTGACCGTGCCGATCACCAACCCGGCGATGGCCCCGACTTCGACCATTCTCGACGAAACCTACAAGGTCGCGATCACCCGTATCGACAACCGTATCCGCGTCGGCGGCATGGCGGAGATCGCCGGTTTTGACCTGTCGCTGAACCCGCGCCGGCGCGAAACCCTGGAGATGATCGTCAACGACCTTTATCCTCAGGGCGGCAATCTGGCCGAGGCCAGCTTCTGGACCGGCCTGCGCCCGACCACTCCTGACGGCACGCCAATCGTAGGCGCCACCCCCTTCAAGAACCTGTTCCTGAACACCGGTCATGGCACGCTCGGCTGGACCATGGCGTGCGGTTCCGGTCGCTTGCTGGCCGATCTGATGGCGAAGAAAACGCCGCAGATCAGCGCCGAAGGCCTTGATATTTCCCGTTACGGCAGTGATACGCCGGAGCCAGCAGAGCATGGCGATCCAGCGCCGGTTCACCCGTGAGCGAGAACGTCTAGCCAATCCATTAGCATGCGTTGCGCACGGCCAAATCGCCGTGTGCCAGCGTTTGTTTTTACTTCTCACAATACTGCTAAGAAAGGCTGCCGCCATGCGTCCTGCCCGTGCCCTGATCGACCTTCAAGCCCTGCGTCACAACTACCAAATCGCCCGTGAAGTCACGGGGGCCAAAGCCCTCGCGGTGATCAAGGCCGATGCCTACGGTCATGGCGCGGTGCGTTGCGCCCAAGCGCTGGAAGCTGAGGCGGACGGGTTTGCCGTGGCCTGCATCGAAGAGGCGTTGGAGCTGCGAGCCGCGGGCATTCGTGCGCCGGTGTTGTTGCTGGAAGGTTTTTTCGAGGCCGATGAGCTGTCGCTGATCGTCGAGCATGACTTCTGGTGCGTGGTGCATTCGCTGTGGCAGCTCGAAGCCATCGAGAACGCTGCACTCAGCAAGCCGATCACGGTCTGGCTCAAGCTCGATTCGGGCATGCATCGGGTGGGCTTGCATCCAAAGGATTATCAGGCGGCCTATCAACGGCTGCTGGCCAGCGGCAAGGTGGCGAAGATTGTACTGATGAGCCACTTCGCCCGGGCCGATGAGCTGCACAGTCAGGCCAGTGCCGAGCAGGTCGCGGTGTTCGAAGCGGCGCGTCAGGGCTTGTCGGTCGAGGTCAGCCTGCGCAACTCGCCGGCAGTGCTCGGTTGGCCGCAGATTCCAAGTGATTGGGTGCGCCCGGGCATCATGCTCTACGGCGCGACTCCGTTTGAAGAAGCCAATGCCGTGGCGTCCCGCCTGCAACCAGTGATGACCCTCGAGTCGAAAGTGATCTGCGTGCATGAACTGCCGGCCGGCGGGCCGATCGGTTACGGCGCCACCTTCATCACCCAGAAACCAATGCGCGTGGGCGTGGTGGCCATGGGTTACGCCGACGGCTATCCGCGCCAGGCACCGACCGGTACGCCCGTGATGGTTGCCGGGCAGCGCAGCCAGTTGATTGGCCGGGTGTCGATGGACATGCTCTGCATCGACCTGACCGATGTGCCGCAAGCCGGCCTCGGTTCGACCGTCGAGTTGTGGGGCAAAAATATCCTCGCCAGTGACGTGGCGGCCGCCGCGGGCACGATTCCTTACCAGATCTTCTGCAACCTGCGCCGGGTGCCAAAACTCTATTACGAAGCCTGACCAAAGCACACCGCGCCCTGTGACTTGACCGTGTTGTAAACAAAAAAACGCCTGGCCAATAGCCAGGCGTTTTTTTGTTGGCAAGCGTAAACATTTCGCTGCTCGATCGAGGCGTTACCCCTTGTCCGCCTTTCCGGCAGCCGCGGCGAATTTTGCCAGTCGTACATCCAGTCGTCTTGGCCGTTGGTTATGGTCCTCCGCTTGCTCCTTGCGGCGAACGGCGTTGCGCACCATTAGTGAACCCAGGTAGCGAATAGGCTCCGGTGGGAAATGGCCGAGCGGGCCTTGCAGCAGCGGCGAGCGTGTCCAGGGGTTGTCCAGGCCCAAGACCAGCGATGACAGGATCTGTCCTCCCATATGACAGGGACCGACGCCGCTGCCGGAATAGCCGAAACCATAGAAGATATTGCCCCTTGCGCCCATACGGCCGAAGAAAGGCAGCCCGGTAACCGAGCGATCGGACGGACCGTTCCACGTGGCGGCAATGCCGACATCGGCAAACTCCGGAAAGAACTCCGCCAGGGTGTTGCGCAACAACCCTGCGTAAGGTGAAGGTTGGTCGAATACCGGCAGAATGCGTCCGCCGTAGGCAAAGGTGTTGCCACCTTTGCCGAGCATGATCCGGCCGTCCGGGGTGTTGTGGTAGTAGTGCACGAAGATCCGCGAGTCGAGTACGGTGACCCCGCTGGTCAGGCCGATTCGCTCGAGCAGATCAGGTCGCGGCTCAGTGATGATCATATCGCTGGAGACGATGGCCACTGAACGCTCGAACTCTGGAAATGACCGCGCCATCCAGGCGTTGATCGCCAGCACCACGTGATTGGCGACCACTTGCCCGTCGGGCGTCTTGATGGTGGCCGGCAGCCCTTGTTCCAGGCCGGTCATCGGTGAGCCTTCAAAGATTCGCACGCCCAGTTCCAGCGCGACCCGACGCAGACCGCGGACCAGCTTGCCCGGCTGCACACTGGCAGCTGCTGGCGAAAACCAGCCTTCAATGTGCCGGGTTGAACCCGCCATACGCTGCACGTCAGCTAGCGCGTATTTGGAGAAAGAGTTGATGCCATTGCGCTCCAATGCCGCTATCACCCCGTCGGTCGAACCCACCTGGGCGCGGTTGGTAGCAGTGTAGAGCGTGCCATCGAGACGGTAATCGGCATCCACCGCGTACTTTTTGCAAAAGTCACCGATGGCGTAAATGCTCTGCTCCGATTCCTTGACCAGGCGTACCGCCTCTTCGACGCCGAACAAGCGCTCCAGAGTGAAGTACTTGGCCGACCAGGACAGTGCGCAGCCGCCGTTGCGCCCGCTGGCGCCGGCACCGCAAATGTCGGCTTCGACGATGACCACATCCAGTTCGGGGTTCTGTTCCTTGATCATGATCGCGGTCCACAAGCCTGTGTAACCGCCACCCACGATGCAGACATCGGCGCGGGTGTCCTGCTGCAGCGGCGGGCAAGGCGTGTCGGGTTGGTTTTTCAGGGCTTTGTCGAGCCAGTAGGGTCGCATGGGGTCATCTCCGTTGATCGGTTCGAGGCAAGAGTCAGGACGTCATCAGGCGCACGCGGCGACCACAATCATTTCCACGCGCCAACCGGGATCGATCAACTGCGCGAGGGTGCACGCACGCGTGGGGGCATGGCCTGCGGGGAAAAAATCATCCCAGACCCTGTTCAGCCCTTCATAGTCTTCGCGATGGGCCAGCAAGATGCGCACCGATAGCACCCGAGTACGGTCGCTGCCGGCACTGAGCAAAAGCTGCTCGATACCCGCGAGCACCTCATGGGTCTGCGCCTCGATATCGCCACTGAGGTCGGTGGCAACCTGGCCACCGATGTAGAGGTCGTTGTCGTACCGGACCATGTCCGAACGGCGTTTTATCGTGGCGAAACGTTCAATTTTCATAGAGCACTCCAGGTCAATACCAGCGGCGCAGCTGTTCAAACAGCGGTCAGAGGACTTGCGAAAACCATGCTTGCAGTTCATCGTTCATAAATAAAATCGATTTATCGAATGCATGAATAAGCTGAAACTATAGATAGGTCTCCAATGGCGATTTCCCATACGCAACTCAAGGCATTCCACGCCGTTGCCATGAATGGCAGCTTCACCCGGGCAGCCGAGCAGCTCTGCCTGTCCCAGCCAGCGGTGTCCGACCAGGTGCGCAAGCTCGAGGATTACTACGGCGTGATGGTGTTCTATCGCGACAAGCGTCTGGTGCGCCTGACGGAAGTGGGCGAGCGATTGTTCGGCCTGACCCAACGGCTGTTCGATATCAGCGTCGATGCCCACGATATGCTGATGGACTATCGAACCCTGTCGACCGGGACCCTGAACCTCGCCGTGGATGCGCCGGTGCACGTACTGCCCTATGTCGCTCGCTTCTGCAGCCGTTACCCCGGTGTCGACGTGAAGATTGAAACGGCCAATACCGATGAGGTCCTGCAGCGGTTGTTCGGGCACCAGGCAGACATTGCCCTGCTGGGGCGGCACATCGAAGACGACCGTCTGCTGACGCTGCACCTGCGCAGTGATCCCATGCTTGCCTTCGTCGCCCATGACCATCCCTGGGCTCAACGAACCTCCATTTGCCTGGCTGATCTGGATAACACACCGCTGATCTTGCGCGAGCAAGGCTCGGTCACGCGGCTATCCCTCGAAGAGGAGATGGCAGCGGCAGGCCTGCGCATCCGCAAGGCGATCGAAGTGGAGGGACGTGAGGCAGCACGCGAAGCCGTGGCGATTGGTATGGGCGTCGGTGTGGTCTCGGCGGCCGAGTTGGGTTCTGATTCCCGACTTCGCGGATTGCCGATCAGCGACTGTCAGCGGTGCTTTACCGAGACCTTGGTGTGCCTACGGGCGCAGAGCTCGCGGCGAATCCTGACGACCTTTTTCGACATCGTTCGAGAAGGGTTGGATGAGTGAAGTGGTCATTCTGCGCCAATCTCAAGTCGAGATTTTTCAAGGAAGACCAAGGATGATTCATGAGCGAAGATGGAAGCGTACCTATCCCCGTGTTACCCAAACTTCCCCCAGAAAAACGGTATCGTGACGGAGAAGTTATCGACCTGCTTGCAGTGTTTGTTGGCAGAAGCGTTAAAGGTGTTATTAAGCGCTCTATCAGGTCGTTAGGTACTGTTGTTCTGGAAGCGGTTAAATATATAGCCGGAGTTTTAATCAAGCCGATTCAACGAGTTCCGTAATGGTGCCTCCGTTAAACACATTGGTCGCCACTGGCAACAATTATAAGATTTCTTATTTTCAAGATCAGGACTGGTATGAGTCTGATCCAGTCGGCACGCATGAACGGGCGCGCTCAGCCTTAGGGGCAGGTAGCCAGAGGCCAACCGACGCGCGCTGCACGGAGGAGGTTGGCCTTAACAACCAAGCGGTGAAATGGGGCAATAACGAAGATGTAGGCCCGCCCTAGACGGTTGTGGCACTGGACCACGGTTGAAAAAACGAGTTGGCGACTGCCTTCTGGCTCTGCCTCTTCAGAACATAGGATCGATATCCGGAAGTCGAGGTGCTTGTCGTCCTCTCCCAGCACGATTTCAGTCTGGTTCGTGCTGTAGACCTTGAAGACTCCAATCCGATTAGCAAGTGATGCCAAGTGTTTGGCTGTCTTGAGACCAAAACAGGCAACGATAGTGTCTCGGACATTCAAGAGCCATCCGATCCAGGATGGCTGGTGGGAAAAGATGAATCGAGCCAGCAAATCTGGATTGCTGGATGTGCCCGCAGGGAGCCGAATCGCAAAAGCGTCCGCTAGGTTCATAGACTTGTAAAAGTGGGAAATGCCGGACCTCGATGGGACTGGCACGGACATAATGAGCTCAAATTCTCGGGGCATCGGGGATCTCTCCTGAGTTCTAACTACCAATTCGACGACATGCCATGTCGCGTTTCTTGTTGCGATGGTTTGTCGTATAACGCTCCTTGTCGCCCTGTGGCGCCAACTTCTCCTTGTCGGATACTGAGCCCGATCAAGGCATCATAGAGCTCTTGCTGCCCAGCTGGCAGAACAGGGAGCAACGTCGCACGGCGCTTGTCGACATCGAACCAGGATTCAACCAACCATCCCACCAGATAGAGCGCCGAAAGGCATCCGCCCGCGGTTGCAACGTTCCCCTGGCATACAAGAGGTTGGTCCATGGGCTCAAGTCCCAGAGCTTGCAAGCTCGATCGTGCATCCGGGTGTGTAGTTGCCTGGCCGCTGAGCAGCCCAAGCCGTTCGAGAATGAAAGCTCCGGCGCATATGGAGCCGATTCGCTGGCGTCTGGAGTCAAGTTCAAACGACGGCAGGAAATCTGGGGCGGCGAGTGCAGCGGGTATCCCTTCCTTGCCGCTGACGAACAGTACCGCGTCGGCACTATTGGCCTCGGAAAGCGGACCGTGCACCGAAACAGGCAGGCCGTGCGCCGATCGCACGATAGAGCTGGAACCCAATATTCGGACGTGCCAGTCCTCAGTGTTGCGGCCTAAAATGTCCCACATCAGGAATAGGTCGATATCAGTGAATTGGTCGAAAGCAACCAGAACGATTTTCTTCAAGGCGAGCTCCATGGAAAGTGCTGGCGTGCAAAACGCAACGGCCATCTTTGCTGGTGTTCGCAGCGTATCAATCGGTTGCGCACCATACACAGTCTGTATGGCGCTAAACATGGAGCGAAATAACGGGTGAGAAAACTAACTCGTAACCATTGGATCGCGGCTGGTTTTGAGGCCCTCGACCAAATAGGGCATATTGGCGTTTCGGCCGAGAGTCTATCGCGCCGATTGAATGTGACCCGCGGATCGTTCTATCACCATTTCCGCAATCGCGAAGACTTTGTCCGCACCTTGCTGGCCGCTTGGGAAGAAGACTACACGGAGCGCATGCTCGCTTATGCGGCGCAGGGTCGTAGCGCGGGCGAAACCTTGAAACGCTACTTGAGTATTGCCGCTGAGAAACAACCTGGGCGGGAAGTTTCCATCCGAGCGTGGTCGCTGCACGATCCGTTGGTAGGCGAGTTTCAGCTGCGTGTTGACACAAGACGACTGGACTTCGCGATACGGACGTGCCGCCGCTTGGTCCATATGCCAGGCCAAGCAGAAGTGATTGGTCAGGTGGCCCATCTGTGCCTGATTGGTGGTCAACAGGCAGGGCTGCGGGGTGATGCCGCTCGCTTCAACCGCTTCCTGCATCGAGCCTTTTCACTTTTCGAAGGGGCTCTTCCACCGTGGCGGGCCTAAGCCATGAGCTAAATTGGGTAACTGAATAAATAGAGGTTTTCCAACAGGAAGCGGCTGGCAGTGTCGACGCCGTCGACCTCAAAACGTGGGTCGGCCGCAAATTCGTACGTCAGCCCCAGGTCGTGCAGCAGTGCGGCGAGATAGACGGCCTCGCGGTCGTATTTCAGGCCTCGCTGCTGGTCGAGGAATTCGGCAAACCACCACGTGCGATGCACGTGATGCAGGAGCACTGTCGAGGCCTTCGTGCGACGCATGGGGGTGAGTCCAAAGGCGTACGCACAACGTTTCGCGCCAGTTAACGAGCCCGCTCAGGCATGTCCAATACTCATGAGCTTGGTCGAGCGGGCTGCTGATTCATTTGAGTCAGTAGAATGTAAACGCTGCTCAGCATTTATGTGATTTGTCATGGTCAATAAATCCCGCAGGACCGCCAGCGGTCGTACTGCTCGGAGCCGACCGGATCCACATCGGCATTTTGATCAAGGACAGTGAAAGCATGCTCGCCGCAAGATAATCAGCAACCGCCTCCATCTGGTTCCGTGAATCGGGACTCGCCGTACGTTTACCCCTCAATTCAATTCGAAGATTAAAAGCATTCACCTACGCAAAATTGCAGTTGGGCTGTCGGCCCTTGTTTTGCTCTCGACTGGGGCAGAAGCCCGCAGTCTGCTGGATCTCCTCAAGCCACCCACCCAGCATCAGGAACACGTGTCCCGCTCGGGCTCGGTCAGCCAGAACGCGGCCCTGGAACTCTATACAAACAAGCAGAAACAGGCATCGTTTGATGGCTGCGCAGAGCTGTTCCCAGCAGCGAAACCGATCAACATGGCCACTGTGCCTGCAACCATGAAACCCTTGGCCCTGTGCTCTGACAACTTCGCGGTCCTGTTCTATCCACTAGTCAATAGTGTCGATGGTAAAAAAATGAGAATGTGGGTGGTCACGGACCTTTATGGGTTGGGGTTTATCAGTCAATCTCCCAGCGGAAATAATGAGATTTTCATCCGCCAGCTCGCCCAAGTGTAAACGGTGACCTATTTGGTGCCTTCACCGTTTACATTTTGAGTTAACGACATGTCCACTGTTCTCGGAGATAAGGTTCCAACTGGCCCTGGCGTCGACAGGCGTCTTGAGCAGCGGTAGGTGTGGAGTTCGTGCGTATAATACGCCCCCCTAAATTGCTAATGTTTTCCAATGAAAAAACTGCTTTCCGTAGTGGCGCTGACCCTCTCGGTAATTACCCCTGCCTTCTCAAGCCCCCCCACGACCTTTTCCGAAGCCAAAGTCATAGCCAAGCAGAAAATCTACCTCGACCAGGCGAACAGCTCCATGGGCGAGTTGTATTGCGGCTGCAAATGGACGTGGGTTGGCAAATCAGGTGGTCGTATCGATGCTGAGTCATGCGGCCTTAAGGCCAGAAAGCAAGAGAATCGGGCAGAGCGGACTGAGTGGGAACACATCGTTCCAGCCTGGACATTCGGTAACCAACGCCAATGCTGGCAGAACGGTGGTCGAGAGCATTGTGTGGACGATGACCCAGTATTCCGAGCGATGGAGGCCGATCTTTTTAACCTCTACCCATCTGTTGGAGAGGTGAACGGCGACCGTAGCAATTTCAACTATGGCATGGCCTCCGGAGTAGCGCCGCAGTATGGGCAATGCAAGACGCGGGTTGATTTCGATCAACGCGCCGCGGAGCCGCGTGACGAGGTTAAGGGGCTTGTCGCGAGGACAACCTTCTACATGTTCGACAGATACAAGCTGAGCATGTCTCGTCAGCAGCAACAGATACTGATGGCCTGGGACAAGCAGTACCCGGTTTCGTCTTGGGAGAAAGAGCGAGATCGACGCATTGCAGCAATCATGGGGCACTCCAATCCATTCGTAACTGGCGAGCGTCGATGGTCGCAAGGATACAAGGTCGTTGGTGATGGGGTGGTTAGCGCCATTCCAGTCAATCCTCCGCGGGCACCAGTCCAGCCATTCCTTGCGAACGCCACCGGAGTCGGTTCGATCATTGGTAACCGGAAGAGTCAGGTCTACCACCTCTCGATGGGGTGCCCTGGGTATGGTCAGGTGTCTGCGAAAAACCAAATAACTTTTGACTCTGAATCTCAGGCTCAAGCGGCGGGATACCATAAAGCAGGCAACTGCAAGTAGCGGTAGTCATGTGTTCGCCACCATAACGTGGGCAAGCAGGCCCACAGTCACGACGGCGAAGCGTCCACTTGCCATGTCGATTGGATCTGGCTACTCAGTCAAACATTTGGACGGTGGGGTACTTCGATCCACTCGCTTCGTGTAAACCACTTTTATGGCTTGTTATCAAAGGTGGTTTACAGCGTGTTGACGGCGACGCCGAATAACTATGAAGCGATTGCGAAGAGCTTCGATCACTACCTGCAACAGATGATCGATGACGACTACGCGTTCATTTGCCAGGACGCCTGACGCCGGTTTACTGCCAGGGAAATGAGCGATGGGTCACTCGTCGCAACGGAACCGAAAGCGCGGAAAAACGCGCTTCGATCTGCATGCACTGATCGCCGGTCATGCGCTCTCCCAGACACAACGGCAACCCCCGACAACCCTGTAACGCACTGGCAATGTTGATTTCAAGGACAGCGCTGACCTCCCGCGCCGCGACACTCAACTGGTCAGGCGCGCATTCAGCCAGAAACAGGTCGTACTCGGCGTACAATTCCCGCGCCAAACCGGGTTCTGCTGCCTTTGGGTCATCACCGCCGGACACCTCAAGGAAGGTATCTTGCTCAGCGTAATGCTCAAGGGCGATGGCGTAGTCCTCCAAGCTAGAGTGCAGCTGCTGTCGCTTCTGTACACACAACACGTCTGCAAAAGTAGCCGCTTCCAGGCACGACGACAGGTCGTACAGGGCGCCAAAGTCCGACACGCGACGCTCATCGTCTTCATCGAGGTTCGAAACCAGGTAAAAGCGGCTGTCCACCAACGCTGTATCGCCCTGAACGTAGACCCAAGCGTATCGCTTCCATAAAGCCCGATCATCAGAGCATGCAGCAATAGCCTCTACTGTCTCGCGAAACGAATTGAGCTTGAACATCCAGCAACGTCTCCTTGCAAGTAACGAGCGGTGACTATACCAAGGCTTCAGGAAAACGCGATCTGACGAGCAAGCCCTGACTGCCAATGCATGACCAGTAAGACACTCAGGCGCCGGATCAGTTTGGCGGTTAGCCGTCCGGCGCAGTTCCTACTAGAAACTGGGCAAACGCAGTGTCCTGTACAAAGCCAAGTGCAACATAGAAAAAGCCAAGACGCAGATAAGGGCGAAGGTCGAACACTCGTTCCAGGTGATCAAGCGCCAGTTCGGTTATGTGAAGAGGCGCTTCCGACCATCCGCTCGCGATCAGTTTTCAGTTGGGTTAATAACGACAGATTGGCTCAACCCTGGCCAACACCGCACAATCATCCAGGGGGCATTGACTTATCGGAAATGCCCCGCCCCTTACAAACGATAGGCACGCCACGTGAATTTTTCCGAATACTTTGCAACTAACGATGGATCGCTCCCTGAGGTTGTGGTGACGTATTCAGATTCGTTGCTTGTACCGCAGGCATTTCAATATCTGTTCGATCATGGCGCGAAAAATGTCACTGTTGACGGCGGCTATCTTTGGATTAAAGCATCCCAAAGTGGAAAGCCATTCTCCGGCCCTCAGGATGCTTTGCTTGTAAGCTCAGGAGCAGCAGAGGCATTCCACGTCGTTCTCGATGGGCTTTACGGCACCCGGGGTCAAATACCTGACCTAGGTGTTTACGTTTTTACTAATAGCCTCACATTGGACTATCGGATGGGGGCTCAGTGGGGACAAGATCAGATCTACTCATTGTTGGAGCTACTGCGGCAGCTAAGAGACCTCGGCGGCGTTGTATCTATCCCATGGTGGGGAGCTGAGGGGGAACACGACTTCCTTGCGGTCCTGGAGAGCCCCGAACGAATTATTCATACTTAAATTTACCGCGGGTCGTGACAGGCAGAAATCGGCCAGAAGCAGTCACTCATGAGTACCTGCTAAACTCTCACACACTACTAGACTGCTAGGTCGCCAGACTTGAATCCCGCTCTCACCATCAACCCGAAAGATGGCTCTATCCATATAGCAATCGCTGGATGCAACTTTGTAATCGAAAGAACATTTACCTCAGATACCACAGCGGCTCCACTCGCGCAGTTCTACCGATCCGAACAGGATCACAAAAACGGGTACGTATGGCGTACGTATCAGGGAATCAGTATTGAAGGCGTATCGGGTGGTTTGGCGCTTTGCTTCCACTCTGGTCGACTGACTGAAGTCCATATTGGCGCGTCTGTGCCAAGCACAGGAACCGAAAACGGCTGGCCCACGAGAGAATCAATTGAACTAGAAATAAACTTTCTAAAAAATTCATTCAGGCGACAGCTTTCACGCTCATTCCAGACCGACCTGGAAAGGTTTTCATGGGGAAGCGCTTGGGCCAAATTTGATGAGAAAGGATTCTCGGCTAGCGCTGGAATAAGCTATACACCGATATCACCAAGATCACATACCTAAGCACTACCGTCCACATAGGCATTGGCTCTCGGATTTTGATGTTGAGTTTAGGCTGATGTCGATTCCGATCGGTCGCCACCAGCAGCAATCGGCCAAAAGCAGACTGTGGACAGGTGTAAGCGTCCGGGCAATACACCTTCCTGACGCCATCGCTTAAGGCGATGGTGTCCACCTAAATTTGAACTGACCCCACAAAGTTGGACGACTTTCTATCTATGCCTGAGCGGCCTGAATTCTGTATTCAACAGGACTCAGGCCGTTTAGCTTCAGTCTGATACGCGAGTGATTGTAATACTGGATGTACTCGTCGATGCCTGCGTGAAGCTCATCCAGGTCGTTAAATTTATTCAGATAAAAAAATTCGGACTTCAGTGTGCCGAAGAAACTCTCCATGGCCGCGTTGTCATAGCAGTTACCCTTGCGCGACATGCTCGGCGTAACGGAGCATTTTTTGAGAGCCCGCAGGTAAATGGGCATTCGATACTGCCAGCCCTGGTCTGAGTGCAAAACCGGTTTCTCATGCGGCTGAAGCCGCTTGAATGCACCTTTGAGCATCTTCCCGACCATATCGAACAGCGGTCTTCTGGCAACCTCGTAGGAAATGATTTCGCCGTTGTACAGGTCCAAAACGGGAGACAGATAAAGCTTCTGACCTCCAACTTTGAACTCTGTAACGTCGGTTACCCACTTTTGATTGGGTGACGGAGCTTCGAACTCACGCTTCAAAAGATTAGGCGCTGCCTTGCCTACCTCCCCCTTGTAGGCCCGGTATTTCTTCACCCGCACCAAGCTCTTGAGCTGAAGCTGCGCCATCAGTCGCTGAACAGTCTTGTGATTGACGAGATGACCAGCGCTCCGTACAGCAGCCGTTATGCGGCGATAGCCATACCGGCCCTTGTGCTCGTCGAACGTCGAGCGAATCTTGTCTTTCAGCTCTGCGTACTTATCAGCCGCTTGCAGCGCCTTTTGCTGATAGTAAAAGGTGCTGCGTGCCAAACCGGCAAATTTCAGCAGGCTTTCGAGAGAATGCAGCGGCCTCAGTCCTATTACGATTTGCGCTTTTTCTGCTGCGCTATTCGTTTCTTCTCCTGAACCAAGGCATCGAGCTTTTTTAGGTAGTCGTTTTCCATCCGCAACTGCTTCACCTCGGCAAGCAAATCATCGCGTGAGCGCGATTCGTCATCGGTTGAGCTGGGTTGAACAGGAGGAATGGTGGTCGGCATTTTTTTCGGACGTCCGGCTCTATTAGGCTGCTTGGTAAGGGCATCAAAACCGCCCTCATCAAAGCGGCGTTCCCAGAGGCCGATGATGTCGAACTTACGGATGTCGAACAAGGCCGCCGTCTGCCGATAGGACAGCTGTTCCTCACGCATACGGTTCAAAACAGACAGTTTGAAGTCGTTGCTATAGCGCTGCAGCTTTTTCTCTTTAAGCCCAGCAACGCCATGCACTTGATAGGCCGCGACCCACTGGCGAAGGGATGAAAAGTCCACATTGTGACGGTGTGCAACATCCCTCAAACCCGCGCTACCGGAACAATAGTCCTGCACGGCTGCGAGTTTTGCTTGCTCTGTGTACTTACCCATGACACCCCCAAAGGTTGTGTCCAACCTTTGGGGGTCAGTTCAAATTTAAGTGGACACCATTTCTAGCCTTTTTAAGCGGACACCCATGCCAAAAGAACGCCGTTCCTATTCAAAATCCTTTAAAGCCCAGGTCATTGCCGAGTGTGCGCAGGCTGACACCTCGATTGCTAATGTCGCCTTGACCCACAACCTCAACGCAAACCTTGTCCATAAATGGATTCGGGTGCATGCGCAGGAGAACCTGGCACTGCAAACTGCCTTTATACCGGTCAAGGCATTGTCTTCGACAGCGGCTCCTCAAATTGCGGCCACGATTCGAATCGAAGTACCTCATTCAAAAGGCGTAGTCGTGGTGAGTTGGCCGGCAGAAAATGCAGCGGCATGTTCCGCTTTTCTGCGAGACCTGCTGCGATGATCCGCATCGACACCATCTGGCTAGCCATCGAGCCCATGGACATGCGCGCCGGTACTGAAACCGCGCTGGCGCGAGTTGTCGCGGTGTTCGGTGCGGCGAAGCCGCACTGTGCTTATCTGTTCGCCAACCGCCGCGCCAATCGTATGAAAGTGTTGGTGCATGACGGCGTGGGGATTTGGCTTGCAGCCCGGCGCTTGAATCAAGGGCGCTTCTTTTGGCCAAGCGTGCGGCACGGCTCTGAAGTCGAGTTGGATGCAGAGCAACTTCAAGCCTTGGTGCTCGGTTTACCTTGGCAACGTGTCGGTTCCGGAGGAGCCATCACGATGCTCTAACTCTTCTGCCATAGCGCGCTTGCCAGCGCAATTGGCCCATCCGTCTATCGCCGCCACTAGCCCTCTCTGGCAAAATCGGCGGCATGACTTCCCATCCGAATCTCGATCAATTAAACCCTGAAGAACTGCGCGCCTTGGCGGCGCAGTTGATCCAGCGCGTCGAGACGATGGACAAGCAAATCTCTCATCACAAGTCGGTCAACGAGAAACTGGCCCACGAGATCGCATTGCTCAAACGCTTCAAGTTTGCCAAGCGCAGCGAGCAGTTGAGCCCGGATCAAGCCAGCCTGCTCGACGACTTGATCGATACGGATATCGCCGCTATCGAAGCCGAACTTGAGGCGCTGCAACCGGCACCTGTCGAAGCCAAAGTACGCCAGCAACCCAAGCGCGCACCTCTGCCACCGCAGTTTCCCCGCACGCTGATCCATCACGAACCGGACAACAGCCACTGCCAGTGCGGTTGCGCCCTCAAGCGCATCGGCGAAGATGCCAGCGAAAAGCTCGACTACACTCCCGGCGTGTTCACCGTCGAGCGCCACATCCGTGGAAAGTGGGCCTGCGAACAGTGCGAAACGTTGATCCAGGCGCCAGTACCGGCGCACGTCATCGACAAAGGCATCCCGACAGCGCGCCTGCTGGCTCACATCATGGTGGCCAAGTTCGCCGACCATCTGCCGCTGTATCGCCAAGAGAAAATCTTTGGCCGCGCCGGGCTGCCCATCGCTCGCTCGACCTTGGCGCAGTGGGTGGGCAACTGCGGCGTGCAACTTCAACCGCTGGTTGATGCGCTGCGCGAAGCCGTGCTGACGCACGGCGTTGTCCACGCTGACGAAACGCCGGTACAAATGCTGACGCCTGGCGCGAAGAAAACTCATCGTGCTTACGTCTGGGCCTATGCCACCAGTCAGTTCTCCGATCTGGCGGCGGTCGTTTACGACTTCAGCCCGAGCCGTGCTGGCGAACATGCTAGAAATTTCCTCGGCCACTGGAACGGGAAGCTGGTCTGCGATGACTTCGCTGGCTACAAGGCAGGCTTTGAACTGGGCGTTACAGAAATCGGCTGCATGGCCCATGCACGCCGAAAGTTCTTCGACTTGCACGCGACCAACAAGAGCCAGATCGCCGAAAAGGCATTGCACTACATCGCAGCTTTATACGAAGTTGAGCGAGAAGTCCGCGAGCTGGAACCGGGCGATCGGCAGCGAATACGGCGAGAGAAAGCAGCGCCAATCATCGACGTACTTCATACCTGGATGATCGCCCAGAGGCAGCTTGTGCCTGAGGGATCGGCCATTGCCAAGGCTTTGGATTACAGCCTCAAACGCTGGATAGCGCTGACGCGCTATCTCGATGATGGGGCCGTCCCAATTGACAATAATTGGTGCGAAAACCAAATCCGGCCTTGGGCACTTGGGCGTTCGAACTGGTTGTTCGCGGGCTCTTTACGCAGCGGTAAACGTGCAGCTGCGATCATGAGTTTGATCCAGTCGGCAAGGCTCAATGGACATGATCCGTATGCGTACTTGAAAGATGTCCTCAATCGCCTGCCGACGCAGCGGATGAGTGAGATTACTGAGTTGCTGCCACACAGGTGGGCGCCCGTTTAATCACGCAAGGTGTGTTGGGTTAGACTGTTCTCACTTCATACAATTGCGCGAATCTTATGTATCAGCTGCCTGAACTCGACGAGATTACAAAAGCGAAAATTCGCAGGCTGCTGACTGCGGGCATCATTTTTCCCGTCATGAACAACACCAAATGGGCTGAGCTGATCAACGCAATGATTAACGCCCCGCAAATGAAGCCAGAGTTCAGATTGCACAGTACCTTAGCTCCAAGCGATTACTGCACAGATTGGGATCGAGAATGGCATTACCACATCCATCCGGTAGCAGAAATCGAGTGGGTCGAACTCAGAGCGGTTTCACTGGATTGGCTACTCTCCACGCTAAGAAAGCACAACCTTCCCTTTTCTCTAGAGGATGGAGTGCCACGCGTTTGGGGATATACCAGACCTAGCATGCAGCCTCTTTGGGACTGAGTTGCTGAGGTTTCGCCTAGCTGACAAACTTATGCTAGATGACTTTGCCGGACGCATACGGACAGGTAGCCGCTGATGTCTCTACGCTGGGCGATCTAGTGACAGCACAGCGGTAAAAAGGAGTAGTGATGTTGGAAGTTGCCATTGATCGAGATAGCGTTCATGCGGGAGATGATCTGGGATGCCATGCGACGTCGATCACACTCGATCCATCAGCAACGCTGCGTGCCTTAATCGAAGCGATACAAGATGCGGGCTACTTACCTGGTATCAATGGAGGCAAGGCTACTTGGATTATTTGTTCGTCTGACAAACCAATAGGTGTTTTAGCGCAGCAGTGGCTAGAACCTAAATTGACCGTGCCGCCCGAGAGCATCGTGGATCAATATTTCGGAAATACCGAACATCGCCTTCTGTTCAGATATTGGTGCCAGGCAGATCCAGATCAGGTCTTTTCGCATATCAAGGCCGGAAAAGAGCCACCATCACGATTTTAGGATTGGCGATGGACATTTCTGTCGATCAATGCGGTTCATATGACTGCTATGGGTCGATTTCCGCCCTTCGCGACAGGCAGAAATCGGGCCAGAAGCGGCCATTGCGACGATGCAGTACGATACACGCCCACCGGTAGATCATCAGGGCTAACCCATGCAATTCCATGGTTTCGTGTTCGGGCATATCGAGGTTGAGATCCACGACCGTGCGTACGATCTGCATAACTACTACCAAGCCAGCGCCATCAATTACGACATCGTGGATAGGTCGGCTGTACTTATCTTTACTCGACGGACTGAAGCTTGGGTGCCGACCGAAGAAGCACGCAAGATTACTATCAGCTTCCATGAGGTCGATTACTTTTCAGCAAGTGGGCGGGATGAACACCCAATTGATGGCGATAGTAGTGTTATTCATTCGATTGGAGCCGTGGAGTCCGACGCCGAGACACAAGCCTTTTACCTCACAGATAACATCCCACCAGATCATCACCTTGTCATGTGCTTCGAGTCTGGGCTGAGATTACGAGTACAGGCCGCTGAAGCACGGTGCGAAATCGTGTTCTGAACAGCATAAATTCTGGCGCTCGACGTCTGCTTTGGGTCGATTTTTGCCTGTCGCCACCCTCAGATATGTAGCTTGGGGTTGGCGACCAGTTAAACATTGAGATGTTGGATGGAGTGATGGTGTTAAATCCAGTCCGGGATACGACTAACGCCCCTAATATTTGAGGCTTCAATCGACACGAATCTGTTGGGTGACCCCGCGGTAAGTGAATGCGGCTTAATGCCCTGCGGGCGAAAAGTGCGAGTACCCACTTACATCGATTTGACCGAGACTACTTCCACAAACCTGAATTTTTTTCTGGCCGTCTTAGTAGCTTCTTGTTCTGCAACTAGGGAGCTTAGCGTATCGGCCTCATGCACCATCTCGTGCATCTCGCCTTCAAATTCGTTTCCCACACGGAGCGTAACTCTCAACCTAGGTGTGAAGCCTTTTGAGACTGTCTTTTTCTTCGGTGCCTTCACCGGTTGCACGATCACAACATCCGGGACTGTGTCCTGCACGTCTGAGTTAATTGCCGGCACAGAGGGCTCAGAATCACCGAATAGCGCCCGGCGCATCTCATCTTCCATCAATTCTGTATTCATACCATTTCTCAGAGGGGTGTTATCTATAGCCTGATCGATTCTATCAGGATGACCGGACTCTGTTGTAAAGCGTCGCTGGGGTGAGACCTCAAGTGGTAAAGGGCCAACAGATACCGGCGAGCGTCAGCGTCTGTCCATATGCCGCCTATCATGGCGGCAGCTATCGGCCGACGCTGTGTAAAAACGTTTTCGATCTTCGGAGGCAGACGAAAACAGCCAAAAAATCGCGTCCCTACGCAAACTTTTGGTCTACTCAACCAAACGGTCGGCGCCAGATTTTCACGTAGCAACGCTGACTTCAGACCATTCATCCCAGGTCGTCACAGTCTTAGCGAGCTCTATCATCTGCTCGACATCGATTCCCTTGTTGATGCATTCCGAAACCTGATGATTAAGCCACGCTTGCCCGGGAATTTTTCATGAGTCGGCACATCCCTGAACCAAATGACCCGCAGCGAACTGCGAGATCCAACAATGTTCTCAGGCATGCGAGGGGGGGCGTCTGTAGGTGTTGGAATGGATGGGTCGTTATCTACAGGCTCGGCTCGATGGCGATCCGGATATTGCCACGCTGATTCTCTGCGGTTCGAGGTTCACCCCGACGGAGCAGAGCATTACCGCCCAAAGCAACGACGATACGCATAATGTGGTCCTTCTAGATAAGGGCGAGCAACACGTCCCTTCTGGCTGAACCGTGCGAGTGTGAATGCGGGCTTGCTCGCGACAGCGGGGTGGTACCGAGCATCAATATCGAATGTTGAGCCGACTTCGTGAGCAAGTTTGCTCCCACATTGATCGGGGATGAACGGCACACCGCCGACGCTATCGCTTAAGGCAGCGCATAGAGCTTGAACAGCTTCCTGGTTGTGTCGCTGACGCCTCCCAAGTGCCTGTCGTATGCCAGCTCGATCTCACCCGAACGGTACATTTCACTCAGCGCGGTATCCACCAGCAAGCGGAAGCGCTCATCGTCCCGCTCGACCATCATTGCGGTCGGTGAGTAGTCAAAGATGCGGTCCAGCAATACGAGACTCTTGTCAGGATATGTGTTGTCGAGGATGTGCGTCAGCACCATGCGCTCAGCGAAGAAAGCATCAGCTTTGCCATTGGCAACCAGTTTGAGCCCTGCATTCGCGTCTTCGACTGTGACCCGCGTCACCGTTACGCCCAGCGCGCGCAGTTGGTCGCGGACCCACCGGTCAATGACGCTGCCAGCAACTGTCGCATAAGTCATGTTGGCCAGACCGCGATTGACAGACGCGCGCCAGGCCGGGCCGGTCTTGTCCACCTGGCCATTCAGTATTTTGAGCAACCCGGCAGGCGCATTCTTGCGTACCACGACGGAAAGACCGGCGGTGTAGATGGGAATCGAGAAGTTGACTATTTTGCGCCGCTCCAGCGTTGCCAGTGTCGGCGTGCAAACGATGTCAACTTTTCCGGTGCTGATGGCGTCGACTTCTTCGTTGATCTTGAGAGGCTGATAGCGTACTTGCAAAGAGGGTAGACCCAGTTCGTTCTTGACCTTGTCGACTACCTTCAGGCACAGGTCGATCCCATAGCCGCTGGCCTTGTCACCTTCCTGGGTGCTGAACGGAGCGAAGTCAGGCAAAAAGCCCAGGGTGAGCGATTGCCCGGTCTGCACGCGCTCAAGGGTACTGGCATTTGCTATTACCGGTATCAGCGTGATGACGCAGGCAAGCATCAGGTTGGCGGCATTGTTCAGTGGTGCGTTCATACCCCGTTCTCCCACTTTCTGATTCGTGTGCTTCTTTCAGTCAGCCAGTTCTTCTGGTGAAACCACCCACACGCTGCACTGCATTTTGTACAGCAGATGTTCCACCGTACTGCCGACCAATCGGTCAATGCCCCGATGGCCGATCCGGCCCATGACGATGACGTCGATGTCATAGGCATCCGCGTAACTGGAGAGAACCTTGGTCGGGTTGCCCATGATCATGTGCTGGCGCTCCGGCGGGATCCCGTTGCGCTCGGCCAGCTCGCGGAAGGCATCGGCCTGTGCATCGAACAGCGTCTTGGCAGTACCTGAGGAAAAGAATGCAGAGGCGTTGTCGAAGCCGAATTCGTCGGCGCTGATGGAGGACAGGTCATGGGCATAGATCACATCGAGCGTCGCATTACAGGTGCTCGCCAGTTTTGAGGCCTCGCGCAGAATCCTGTCGTTGAAACCTTCGTATTGGCCATCGCGATGGAAAGGATCAACTGCGGCGACAATCTTGCGTGGCAGGGCGTGCTCCACGTGACTGACAAAATGCAAAGGCACGGGGCATTCGCGCAGTAAATGAATATCAAGGGGTGTGAACATCAGGCGTGACAGCAGCGATTCGTACTCAAGAGCCTTGATCAGTGCGGCCATCGGCTGTTCTTTGAGGTGAATGAGGATTTCCTGCAAGGGTCTTTCCACCCAGACCACTTCAGTGGTGACGTGCACTCCGATTTTGCGTAAGGGGCGGGCCTGCTCTTCCAGCCATTGGTGATGGCGCTCGACATACCCGAGTCGCATCTGCTCCAGCGCTTGTTCGTTGACCATGCCCGCGGTCGCCAGCCCTTCCAGGTAATCGAACGCCACAATATGCAATGCCGCACCCGAAGCCTTGGCCAACGCTGCGGCCCGGTCGAAAGCGGGGCTGTTTTCCATCAGGGGCGAGACGACCAGCATGAAACGTGATTGCTCAGACATGACAAATCTCCCGTAGGTAATCCAGAAACGCCTGTGCTCAATGGCAACGGTGCGTCTGGGCAGTGAAGCCTTAGGCTAATCCTGCCGCTTGCCGGGGAGGGGAGATTGATTTTTGTCAAACTGGCGAGGGACGAAAAATTCTGTCCGACGTGCGGTTAGTCGCGCCGGCTCCATCGTGAAATGGTTGACCATTATCAACCTCCCGTCCGTCATAGCGGCGCAGTCTTCAGGACGTGCTGAACTCAAGCGCAAGAATGGGACTGGAGGGATCGCCATGGCGACCATGAGAGCGGGGCATCCATGATCGAAACCTTGGGCTTGGCGGGAGTGGCCGCTGCGCTGGGGATCGGCATGCTCATCGGTCTTGAACGCGAACGGCACAAGGGGCGAGGGGACAGCCGTGCCTGTGCTGGCTTGCGTACGTTTGCGATTACCGCGTTGTTGGGTTACGGGGCAATGTTGGTCGGTGGTGGTCTGCTGGTGGGGATCATGGCTTTCGGACTGGCAATGCTGGTCAGCGTGGCGTATTGGCGAAGCTTGAGTAACGACCCGGGTGTGACCAGCGAAGTGGCGTTGCTCACGGTGTTGGTATTGGGTGCGTTATGTAGCACCGCGCCTGAGCTGGCCATTGTCATTGGTGTGGTGATTGCCGGGCTGCTGATGTACCGGCAGAAGTTGCACCACTTTGCCCGCAGCCAACTGACCGAAGCGGAAATGCGCGACGGGTTGGTGTTACTGATTACTGCACTGGTGGTGCTGCCATTGGCACCGGACCGTTTCATCGGCCCGTATGCCGCCATCAACCTGCGCACCATTTGCACCCTGACCGTATTGCTGATGGCGGTGGGTGCGATGGGGCATATCGCCGTGCGTACCTTGGGCAGCCATTACGGCTATGCGATCAGCGCCATCGCTTCCGGGTTTGCTTCCAGTACCGTGACCATCGCCGCCATGGGGCATCTCGTTAACAAAGAGCCAGAGCACATCAAAATTCTGAGCGCGGCAGCGATACTGTCCAATCTGGCTACCGTCACCCAGGTCGGCCTGATCCTGGGGGCGGTCGATACCGGCCTGTTGCGTCACATGTGGGGTCCGCTGTTTTGCGGTGCTGCTGCCACGGCGTTGTATGGCCTGGGCTTGATGTTTCCCAGACCTGCGACCGGCGCCAACCAGCCGATCAAGGTGGGTGGTGCGTTCAATCTAAAGCTGGCCCTGGTCGTCACGCTGACCATGACCGGCATCACTTTTCTGTCGTCAGTGATGCTCAGCCACTTTGGCGAGGCAGGGGTGATGTTGACCGCGACCTTTACCGGTTTTGCCGATGCGCATTCCTCGACGGCGTCCATTGCCTCCCTGGCCAAGGCCGGGCTGTTGCCTTTCGATGCCATTGCCGATCCCGCGCTGATTGCTGTCAGCAGTAACTCGCTGAGCAAATGCCTGGTGGCCTGGGTCAGCGGCGGACGACGGTTTGCCGCTTATGTGATTCCCGGCCAGGTATTGCTGACGCTGGCGATGTGGGCGGGCACTTTGTTGTACTGAAGTCGTTTGTTGAGTTTTTAATCAGAGGGCAGCGCCAGGAGGCTGAAACGGCAGGTATTGCCACCGGCTCCGGTTTGGAATAGCCACTCAAGAGGCAGAACGCTTTATTGATCCAGACGATGCACCCCGTCCGCTCTGTGATCAATACCGGATTTGTCGCAGCATCCAATGCTCTTACCAACAACTGCTGGTCATATTCGATCATTGCCCCTCCGACATTGCCATTGACACGTTAAACCTTGATTCAGGCCAGGGCGATGGAGGAGGGAATCCGTTGATCAAGATCAACCTTATCTGCCGTAATCAACGTCATACAGGACGTCGTTTCTGATAAAGATCAAGTCGCCTCAGGCAGGAACGCTCAATCTGGATTTCTATTCACTCCAGCCAGATGGCCGCGTGCCGAGGTGCCCCATGTCGCAGACACAGCGTTTACTGTTAATAGCCCCCCCAGCCATGACCCGCACACCGGCGTTCGATCGCGCCGCCGCGTTGGCGTTAGTCATGCAATTGCCGTTGCACATCGTGGCGTTCGATTATTTGCAGGCCCTGGCGGTAGCCGGCCTGTTCGCCCCTGAACAAATCAGCCTGGCCCGGGACGGGTATTTGCAAACCCATCGGCAGTGGCTCGCGGAGCAAGCCGGGCTGATGAGCAAACACGGGGTCGAGGTCACCAGCGAGGTGGTGTGGGTACAGCATCCTTATGAGGAGATTCTGCACTTCGTCAACGAAATGCCGCTGGCGCTGATCATCAAGGAAGCCCAAGAAGAATCGGCATTGAAACGGGTGTTTTTCACGCCGCTGGACTGGCAGTTGCTGCGCGATTGTCCGGTGCCGGTGCATCTGGTGACCAATGCCCTCAATCCACGACCCCGCAGCGTGCTGGCCATCGTCGATGTGATGCGCAGTGAAGATCAGGACCACGTGTTCAACGACCAGATTATCGACGCTGCGACCAAGCTGGCTGAACAATGTGACGCCCGGCTTGAGCTGCTGCATGTCTTTGACTGGACGGCCGTGTATGCGCAGGACATGGGATTTGGTGCGCTGCCGCTGGCCGTCGGGAATTATGAAGCGTTGGGCGTGGCTCAGGCCGAGGCATTTGCGGCCCTGGCAGAGCGTCACGGTGTGCCACCGGAATGTCGGCACTTCAGCGAGGGCGCACCGGTGTCGAGTATTTGTGAATTTGCCGCCGACCATCGCACCGATGTCATCGTCATGGGAACGGTGCAGCACAAGGGGTTGAACAAGCTATTGGGGACCACTGCCGAACAACTCCTGCATCGGGCGCCGTGCAGTGTGCTGGCGATAAAACCAGGCAAGATTTTGCAATCCTGAGAACTTGAATCATCGCCCCGCACATCGCGGGGCGATTTTTTTACAGGGAAAGACGATGAATGACCTGACGGCTGTCATCGGGATCATTGTGCGTCTCGAAACCCAGGGATTTGGCCAGGTCACGCATCGGTGCATTACTGGAGGCATCCACCGAATACATCTGGCGAAAGTTGTTTTTGCGAGCGGTTTTGATCAAATGCTCCATCAGTAACGTACCCAGGCCCAGATGTGTCCATTCATCGGCGACTGTCACGGCGCATTCACATTCATGCTCGCCCGTGGCGGCGTAGCGGCTGACGCCGATCTCAATCAATTGGCCGTTTTCGTGGACCAGCGCGATGTAGGCTGTGCGCTGTTTGTTATCGGTGTCCATCAACTGGTTAAGCATGGCGGCGCCAGGTTCGTTGATCTGCGCAAGAAAACGCATGTGCCGGGACTCGGGAGACAGCCGTTTGATAAAGGCGTATTCACGCTCGCGATCTTTTTCCGCCAGCGGCCGGATCAGCACATGGCGGCCGTCCTTGAGTGCTTCAATCCAGTATTGTCCGGTGACCGCGGCGTAGGCGGCAGCGGCACGATCATTGTGGTCTTTGACAGTGAGCATGGGGTATTCCTCCATCCGGTTTGAAAGGTTGACGCACGGTGACGAACCGTACGATTCATTCCTTTCTACGCCGTTGCTGGTGCTTGAATCTGATCTGGATCAGAGACTCGTGACGAAGCGCATTCATTCGTACCTGGTTGATGTAAATCAACTTGGGGCAGGGGGCAATGGGTGCAGTCTGGGACACCTGCCGGCCCGTGCGAGCCGGTGTCGAACCGAGGTGTGTGATGGGCCAATATCAACGTTTGTTGCTGATCGCCGACCAAACCTTGCACCAATCCCCGGCGATGTTGCGTGCCGTCGCGCTGGCCAAGGCAAGTGGGGCTGCGCTGGATGTGCGGGCCTTTGTCGAACCGGCACCGGTGGTGCATTTGTGGGACGAGAAAGTCGACGACGCGAGGTATCAGGGCTATTTGCGCCGCTGTCGTCGTTGGGCCGCCGACGAGATGGACCGGCTCAATGAAGTCGGGCTAGAGGTGACCGTCGAAGCGGTATTCACCAGCCATCCGCTGCTGGACATCCTGAAGACGGTCGAAGATCTCAAACCCGACCTGCTGATCAAGGACGTCACCTTTGAGCCACTGCTCAAGCGGGTGTTCACTACACCTCTCGATTGCCACTTGTTGCGCGAATGCCCGGTCCCCGTGCATTTGGTCAACCAAGTACGGTACAGCTTGCCGCACCGCATTGTGGCGGCGGTGGATCCGTTCGATCCATCAACCCAGATCAGCGGCCTCAACGACACTATCATCCAGACCGCGAACGCATTGGCCTTGCAGTGCGACGCGCCGCTGCACTTGCTGTATGCCTTTGATTTGTCGCCGGCCTTCAATGGTGACGCGCCGCTGGCCGGCGGCGGCTGGGGCGTGGACTACATCGAGGAGCTGCGTGAGTCGTTGCACCTGGCTTTCGTCACCCTGGCAGATCGCTACGGTGTGCCGCCTGAACGTCGACATTTCGTCATGGGGCTGCCGGTGCCGGTGATCAGTGAGTTCGTCGAGCAATACTTGGCCGATGTGGTGGTGATGGGCACCGTGCACCGGGTGGGCATTGACCGGATAATCGGCAGCAACACCGAACGGGCCTTGTACTCGGTGCCGGGGAGTATTCTGGCGGTGGGACGGGGCGTCAGGGCGTGAGGACGATTGCACCGTTGAATTGGCCCGCCCTTAAATACGCCAGGGCTTCATTGGCCTCGTCGAGGGCAAACCGGGTGACGTCGCACTGCATGGCTGTGTGTTGCAGCTCTGCGAAAAATGCGGTGCCGTCTTCTCGAGTAAGGTTGGCCACCGAACGGACGCTGCGCTCGCCCCACAGCAGCCGATAGGGAAACGCGGGAATGTCGCTCATGTGAATACCGGCGCAAATCACGCAGCCGCCCTTGACGGTGACTGCCAGCGCTAGCGGCACCAGTGCACCGACGGGAGCGAAAATCAGGCTGGCATCGAGCAGGTGTGGCGGAGGCTGATCCGAAGGGCCGGCCCATTCGGCCCCCAAGGATCGGGCATAAGCCTGGCCTTCGCTGTCATCCGGACGGGTGAAGGCATACACCTGCTGCCCCCGAGCCCGCGCCACCTGAATCGCCAGATGCGCTGCTGCACCGAAACCATACAAGCCCAGGTGGCGTGCGTCTTTGGCCATTTGCAACGCGCGAAAGCCGATCAGCCCGGCACACAGCAGTGGTGCTGCTTGAATGTCCGAGAGCACTGCGGGAATAGCGAAACAGAAACGCCTGTCGGCCACGGTGTACTCGGCGTAACCACCGTCCAGATGACAACCGGTGAACTGCGCCTGATCACACAGATTCTCCCGGCCCGAGCGGCAGAACTCGCACTGACCGCAGGTCCAGCCAAGCCAGGGAACGCCTACCCGCTGGCCGATCCAGCTGGGCGCAACGTCGGCACCTACCGCTGTGACTTCACCGACGATTTCATGTCCCGGTACCCGCGGCAATACCGCTTGTGGTAACTCACCGTCCACCAGATGCAGATCGGTGCGGCACACGCCGCAGGCCAGGACTTTGATTAACAGTTGGTGTGGCCCGGGTGTCGGGATGGGGCGCTCTTCCCGTTGCAGCGGCTGGCCGGGAATATGAAGAACCATGGCACGCATGACAATCCTCCAGACGTGCGGGTGTCAGCGTGGGGAGCGATGACACCCCGCGACCAGCTGCTTGAGCCCTTCCATGTTCTGGATTTTGACGTCTCGGCCCGTTATTTCTACCAGTCCCTGATCCCGCAGGTGCGCAATGCCCCGGCAGATGGTTTCCAGCCGCAGCCCCAGGTAGGAGCCGATTTCTTCGCGACGCATTTTCAGCATGAAGTCCCTGGATGAATAGCCGCGGATACTAAAACGTTGCGACAGGTTCAGCAGAAAAGCCGCCAGTCGCTCATCCGAGTTCATATTGCCCATCAGCATCAACATGCTGTGATCACGCACGATTTCACGGCTCAGGAGCCTGTTAAGGTTGTGCTGCAGCGACGGCAGGTTTTGGGCGAGTTTCTCCAGTTGCGCGAAGTGGATGGGACAGACTTCGCTGTCCTCGAGGGCAAACGCATTGCAGGCGTGCTCATCGGCGCTGATGGCGTCCAGACCGAGCATCTCGCCGGGTATGTGAAAACCCGTGACCTGTTCACGACCATCGACTGACAACACGCTGGTCTTGAATGAGCCGATACGGACCGCGTAAAGCGAACGCAACGGATCACCCGTGCGGTACAACGCGGCACCCTTTTTAACCTTGAAGCGCTGCACGATCAGCGTATCCAGTCGCTCGACTTCCGCGCCGCTCAGGCCAATTGGCAGGCACAACTCCAACACGCTGCAGTTGGAACACGCGGCCTTGAGGTAATGAACTTGAAGGGGACGAGTTTCAGGCATGGGAGAGACGCCATCCGGGGTTTTCTAAGCATAGATGGTGAGTCTTAGGGCGCGCAGCTCATTCGGGCGTTCGCCGGGGTAATCGACGAACGGGGAAAACCCACGTCTTGCGGGCCGATGTTCAGAGCACTCCCACGCCATTCAACTTGGTTGCCGGCGGTGAGACTTGATGTAAATCAAGTCCTGGGCGTTTCAGACTCCCAGAATCCACGAATGACTAGCAGTGGGTCGAGCCGTTGACGGAGAACTTCATGAGCGATTTCCTGAATGCTGAACAACTGGAGGGGCTGGATGCCTATTGGCGCGCATCCAATTATCTAGCTGTCGGGCAGATTTACCTCAAGGACAACCCGCTACTCAAGCAGCCCCTGACCCGGGCGCACATCAAGCCGCGTCTGTTGGGCCATTGGGGCACAACGCCCGGGCTGAACCTGATCTACACCCACCTCAATCGGTTGATCAACCAGTACGACCTGAACATGCTCTTCGTTGCCGGCCCCGGTCATGGTGGGCCAGCGGTTGTCGCGCAGACTTATCTGGAAGGGACGTATACCGAGTTTTATCCCTCGGTGGAACGCAACACCAACGGTTTGGTTCGCCTGTTTCGGCAGTTTTCCTGGCCATACGGGATCTCCAGCCATGTGTCGGCGCAGATTCCGGGCTCGATCCATGAAGGCGGCGAACTGGGCTATTGCCTGGCCCATGCCTACGGGGCCGCATTTGATAACCCTGACCTGATCGTCGCCTGCGTGATCGGTGATGGCGAGGCCGAAACCGGTACGCTGGCGGCCAGTTGGCACTCCAACAAGTTCCTCAACCCTGCTCGTGACGGGGCTGTATTGCCGATCCTGCACCTCAACGGCTACAAAATCGCCAACCCCACGGTGCTGTCCAGAATCAGTGAGGAGGAACTGTCAGCGCTGATGTATGGCTATGGTTACGACCCGTATTTCGTCGAAGGTGATGACCCGGTGCAGGTGCATCAGGCGATGGCTCTAACGCTGGACACGATGGTGCTGAAAATTCGTGAAATCCAGCTTGAGGCGCGTCGGTCTGGGCCATCCGGACCACCAGAGCGACCGCTTTGGCCAATGCTGATATTGCGCACGCCCAAAGGCTGGACCGGACCGAAATTCGTCGATGGCCATCGCGTCGAAGGCACCTGGCGCGCGCATCAAGTGCCGCTGGCCGATTTCCAGCAGCCGATTCACCTGCGGCAACTGGAGGAATGGCTCGAAAGCTATCGTCCCGGTGAACTGTTTGATGCCAATGGCGCCTTGCTGCCGGAGATCGCCGCACTGGCACCCACCGGGCACCGGCGCATGAGCGCCAATCCCCATGCCAACGGTGGATTGCTGTTGCGACCTCTGGATTTACCGCGCTTTAGCGACTATGCCGTGAAATTCGAAGCGCCTGGCAGCCTGCGCGCAGAGGCCACGCGGGTACTGGGCACTTTTTTACGCGATGTGATGAAAAACAATCTGCTATCGAAAAACTTTCGTCTGTTCGGCCCGGATGAAACTGCGTCGAATCGACTGGATGCGGTCTACGAGGTCAGCGCCAAAGCATGGATGGAGCCGCTGGAGCCGGACGATGTGAACCTGTCGGTCGATGGCCGGGTCATGGAGATCCTCAGCGAACAGGTGTGCGAGGGTTGGCTCGAAGGCTATTTGCTGACGGGCCGCCATGGTTTGTTGTCCTGTTACGAGGCGTTCATCCATATCGTCGACTCGATGGTCAATCAGCATGCCAAATGGCTGAAAACCGCCGCAGAGGTGCCGTGGCGCAAACCCGTTGCTTCGCTCAATTATTTGCTGACGTCCCATGTCTGGCGCCAGGACCATAACGGTTTTTCCCACCAGGACCCGGGGTTCATCGATCTGGTGGCCAATAAAAAGTCGGACGTCGTGCGGATCTACCTGCCGCCCGATGCCAATTGCCTGTTGTCGGTGGCTGACCACTGTCTGAGAAGCCGCAACTACATCAATGTCATCGTCGCCGGCAAGCAACCGGAATGGCAGTGGCTGGATATCGATGCCGCCATCGGTCATTGCCAGACCGGCATCGGTCGATGGGACTGGGCATGCCGGGATGATCAAGACCCGGACGTGGTCATGGCCTGTGCCGGTGACGTCCCGACTTTGGAAACCCTGGCCGCCGTGACCCTGTTGCGCGAGTACGTACCGGATCTGCGGGTGAGGGTGGTCAATGTCGTGGACTTGATGGTGCTGCAGCCGTCGTTCCAGCATCCCCACGGCTTGTCGGACAGTGCGTTCGATGAATTGTTTACCGTCGACAAACCGGTGATCTTCGCCTTCCATGGCTACCCTGCGCTGATCCACCGACTGTTGTACAAACGCAACAATCACGAGAATTTCCACGTTCGTGGTTTCAAGGAGGAGGGCGCGACCACAACACCGTTCGACATGGCGGTGATCAACAACCTGGATCGCTATCAATTGGCGCTGGACGTCATCGAGCGGGTGCCCCGGCTGCACGATCAGTTACAAACCGCGCGGTCGCGCTATTGGTCGACCCTGGAGAAACACAAGCTTTACCTCATTGAACACGGGCAAGACATGCCCGAAGTACTGAACTGGCAATGGACGCCAGTGGCGGGTCGCTGAGGTCCGACAGGGCCGCGCGGCATCGAATACCCACCTGACTGGAGGCAGATCATGAGCCAGTATCAACGGTTGTTACTGATCATCAACCCGGCCCTGCGCCATTCCCAGGCAATCAATCATGCTGCAGCGCTGGCCAAGGCCAGCAGCGCGAGTTTGCATATTGCCGCCTTGATTCCTTCGTTGAAAATGTTGTCGCTGCTCGAAGAAGGCGACCGGGAAAAGGCTCGGGAGCGTTACCTGCAAGACCATCATGACTGGCTAAAGGACCAGGCAAAAAATCTGCGGGGCAGGGGGATCGATGTGACCACCGAGGTGGCCTGGGCCGATGACATGAAGCAAGACATCCTGGATCACGTCTCGGAAATGCAGCCCGACCTGTTGATCAAGGAAGTTCAGCATGAATCAGCGCTCAAGCGTGCCTTTTTCACGCCTCTGGACTGGCATTTGCTGCGTCACTGTTCGATACCGGTTTACCTGGTGGGCGGGAGCGGCTTCGTCTTGCCACGCAAGGTTGTGGCGGCGGTCGAGGTGTCGGATGCCGAGTCTCCCGACGACGAACTCAATGACCGGATCATCCAGCAAGCCAGCGGCCTCGCCATGCAGTGTGATGCCGAGTTGCATTTGCTGTACGCCTGCAATATTTCCGCCGCCTTTCTGGCGGACATGGGCGGTCTTACGCTGGCTGACCTCACCAAAGCGTTGCGCAGAGACCTGGAAAAATCTTTCCTCAACTTGGCCGGTCGGTATGGTGTGCCCTCTGATCGTCGACACTTCATTCAAGGACACCCCGTCACGGCGCTGAGCGAGTTCGCTAACGAGCATCAAGTGGATGTGATCGTGATGGGTAGAGTCCAATCCCATGGGGTGGACAAGCTGTTGGGCAGTACGACCGAGCATATTTTGTATCAGGTGCCTTGCAGCGTCCTGGCGGTCTGAGCCTGAAGAGACACAGGCCGCTTATGCCAGACCGACAGACGGGTCTGGCAGAGCGTATGCCTGTGCTTGTTATTTGCTCTTCCAGTATTTCTGCATTTCGAGAAATAGAAACGAGGCCGTCCAGGTGATGAGTACCAGACCGGTCAATGCTTGCAGGCCGGTCAGGTACTTGAGATTACCCACGGGTGAAATATCGCCGAAACCGATCGTCGTGTAGGTCGTGAAGGAAAAATAGACGCAGTCCAGCAGCGAACCATCGAAGTTGCCCGTCAGGCCGCCCCATTCGCCGGAGCGCACCATCAGGTAATAGACCAGCGCGAAGCACCAGACTTCTAGCGCGTGGGCTATCAGGGCGCCGAACACCCCGACGACAATCCTGAAACGGCTCCAAAGCTTGAGCCGCGGCAGCCAATCATTCAGACGTAACAGGCATTCGTAGTGGATCACCACGACGATGACCACCACCAGTGTATTGATCAACGTGACTGCCAGCATGGCGAACCTCCGGCGGTAGAGAATGCGTAGCGGTCCGCACTAAGGGGTGTCATCAAGACACGTTCCTCAGGGTGGCGTCACGGTCAGTTGGGAGGATGGCGGGGCGGGTTTGATCGGCATGAGCGGTGGAAACTCTTCGGGCGTCAGGGTTTCTTTTTCCAGCAACAAGTGTGCACCGGCGTCCAGGTCACCCCGACGACTGTCAAGCAGGGCTTTTGCCCGCCCATAGGCTTCATCGAGCAGGGCACGAATACCCAGGTCAACTTCCCTGGCCGTTTGTTCCGAATAGTCTTTCTCACCAACACCCTGCATACGCTCGCCCAGATAGGTCGCGCTTTGCCGCTCCAGCACCGACTGTCCGAGTTCGGTGCTCATGCCAAACCGGGTGATCAATTGTCGGGCGATATCAGTGGCGCGAGCCAGATCATCGGCAGCCCCGGTAGAAATCTGGCCATAAGCAAGGTATTCGGCGGCGCGTCCGGCCATCAGAACAACAATCCGGTCCTTGAGCATTTGACAACTGATGAGGAAGTGATCCTCGGTCGGCCTCTGCAGCGTATAGCCCAGCGAGCCGATGGCTCGGGGCACAATGGAGACTTTGTGAACGGGGTCCATGGCCGGCAGGCTACTGGCAGCCAGGGCATGCCCCATTTCGTGATACGCCACCACCTGGCGCTCGTCGGGGTGTAGCACGCTGCTCTTGCGTTCAACCCCCGCGACGATACGTTCCACTGCCGCCGTGAAGTCATCCAGGCTGACTGCTTCGGCGCCACGACGAGTGGCCACGATCGCCGCTTCGTTGACCAGATTAGCCAGATCAGCGCCCGTGAAGCCCGTGGTGATGTCGGCAATACGCTCGCCATCCAGGCCCGGCTCCACAGTGATTTTTTGCAGATGGACCTTGAGAATCGCTTGCCGGCCTTTACGGTCCGGGCGATCAATGAGCACCTGGCGGTCGATCCGGCCGGCTCGCAGCAGCGCCGGGTCCAGGATCTCTGGCCGATTGGTCGCAGCCAGTAATACAACGCCCTCACGAGGATCGAATCCGTCCAGTTCTGCCAGTAGCTGGTTGAGGGTTTGCTCCTTTTCGTCATTGCCGCCAAATGCGCCAACGCCTCGCATTTTGCCCAGCGCATCCAGTTCGTCGATGAAGATGATGCAGGGCGCCGCCTGCCGCGCTTGCTCGAATAAGTCGTGCACACGGGCGGCACCGACTCCAACGAACATTTCGACAAATTCTGACCCCGAGATCGAGAAAAACGGCACACCGGCTTCACCCGCAATGGCTTTGGCCACCAGGGTTTTGCCGGTTCCCGGCGGACCGACCAACAACGTGCCCTTGGGAATGTGCGCCCCCAAGCGTGCGTATTTGGCCTTGTCCTTGAGAAAAGAGACGATTTCTACCAGTTCGGCCTTGGCTTCATCGATACCCGCGACATCGGCGAAGGTCACCCCGGTATCGCGCTGGACGAACACCTTGGCCCGGGACTTGCCGATGTTCATCAACCCGCCCATGCCTTGTTTTTCCGCCATGGAGCGAAACAGAAAATGCCAGATCACCATGATCAGGAAAAACGGCAGCAGCCAGCCCAGCAGTCCATTCAAAAAGGTGTTTTCGTTTACCCCGGTAAAGCCGACACCCGATTGCGCGAGTTCCGTCGCCAGCGCCGGATCGACCCGCACGGTGGAGAACAGGTTGTGCCCGTCAATGGGCTCCTGCAGTTTGCCGCTGATCTGATCCTTCTCGACCCGTAAATCGCTGACCTTTTGCTCGTTCAGCAGTTGCAAAAACTGACTGTATGGAATGCTCTGCACGACACGACGATCAATAAACAGAAATTGAACGAGGGTGAGCACGACAAACGCGATCGCGAAGTAGGACAGGTTCCATTGGTGGTTCTTTTTCATGGCGATGACTCGACAAAAAACACGGGCCGGGCAGCCCGTAATCCGCCTGGAAAACCACCGGCTCCCCAGGGGTATTAGCTCACGCAAGCAGTAAATGGTCTTCCACTTTGCTTACGCCCGGCACCGACCATGCAGCCCGTTCCGCTATCTGGCGTTCGCGCCACAAGTGAACCCGGCCTTCGAGTCTCACCACATCACCCTCGACAGTGACGTGAATCTCCTGGGCATCCACTTCGGCGCTACGCTTTAGCGCTGCCTCGATACGTTGCTGGATATCGAAGACATCCAGCCGAGGGCGCAAGGTGAGGCGATTACTCACGCCAACCACGCCGGATAACTTGCGCACCGACCGCTCCACGGTTTCTTTCTGGTATTGCCAGTCCACTTGGCCTTCCAGGGTGATCCGTCCGCTCTGCACGATGACTTTGACGTCGCCTTCGGGAACGTCGGAACTCCAATGGATGATTTTCAAGGCGCGGGTGGCGATCGAGTCGTCCGAAGTACCCGTGTTTTTGGCCAGCCTGACTTGAATTTCATCGGCTAGCGCACGAACGCCTTTGATGCCTTTCACCGCGCGTTCCGCACTGATTTTCTGGGTGTAGTTGCTGACGTGACCGGAGAGCGTGACGACGCCATTGTCCACCGCAACGCCGATGTTGGCAGCATCGATTTCCGGCACGAATTCCAGCTCTTCCAAAATAGTTTTACGCAGGCTCAAGTCGCTCATGACGGTGTCCTCTTTTTGATGCGGTATTGACGGGACGCAGCGCCCGGTTCTTTTTTTTTACGCCTGAGCAGCGCAAAGACATTGAGTTAAATCAACAAGGCTTCAGTGAGTTCCTCACTAATCGCCAGCGGGCCATTAGTTGACAAAAATCAGAGTGTGCAGGCGATAACGTCAGATACTTGGGTCAACTATCTATAGATTTTCCAGTTGCGTTAAACCGAGGGGAAAAAGTCATGAATAAGCGCTTTTCCTTTGTATTGCTGAGCGTATTGTTGGCATCGACTGCCGGTTGCAGTCATAAGCACACTCAGGAGTTCGACGCCCGATTGGAGGCCGCCGAAAATAACGCCGCAACGGCGAGACTCAGGGCCGATGAGGCCTACATCAAGGCGGAACAGGCGCAGGCAACGGCCAGTCAGGCGCTACGCACTGCTGATGAGGAGAAGGTACGCGCCAGTCGGATGACCAATAAAGCGTCTGGCAAGTAATGAGCGATTGCACGAGTCCCTGACAGGAAGTCGGGTTTGCAGTCAGGCAGGTAACGCGTTCCAAGGACGAGGTCTATGATGCTGAAACTTAAACGTATCCTATTGATTGCCCCCAGCGAAATGACCCGCACCCCGGCGTTTGACCGGGCGCATGCACTGGCCTGTGCCACCGGAGCCTTGTTGCACATCGTCGCATTCGACTATGTGCAAGCGCTGGCGGTGGCCGGGCTGTTTGATCACGATGCGATGGCCCAGGCACGGGAGGGCTACTTGCAGGTGCATCGACACTGGCTGGAGCAGCAAGCCCGGTTTCAGCGATGCATCGGGTTGCAGGTAACCACCGAGGTGGTCTGGGCCAAATCCACCCCGGCGCATATGCTTGAGTACGTCAATGACTTCCATGCGGATCTGGTGATCAAGGACACCCAGCATGTACCGGCACTCGATCGCGCGTTCCATCGGCCCCTGGACTGGCTGTTGCTGCGCAACTGTCCGGCCCCCTTGCATCTGGTTACTGAAGCTAAGAATCCCGAACCGTTGAAAATTCTAGCGACCATCGATCTGTCCCATCTGGAGGAGCTGACCCAAGGGCTCAATGACCGGATTCTCGACCTGGCCTCAACGTTGGCGGCCTCCTGTGGCGCCGCCTTGCACGTGTTGAATGTCAATAACTGGTCGGTGATGGGCGACGCTACGAGGAGTGTGCCGACACTGAGTCTGGATGACAATTTGAGAGACGCAGTCAACGATGCCCAGGAGGAGGCCTTTGAGGTACTTGTCGAACGCTATGGCATCGAAAAAAAATGCCAACATCTACTGACCGGCATTCCCCACAAGGTGATCGGACTTTTCGCCCAACAGAATGCATTCGACATGGTGGTGCTGGGCACGGTCTATCACCACGGGATCGACAGGTTGATCGGCAGTACTGCCGAGAGCGTACTGAACAGGGCCCCGTGCAGCTTGACGATCGTCAAGCCATTGCCTTGGTTTGACTGAAACGACGACCCGGTCGCACCCGCTGTTGATAAAAATCAACTGCTCTTGCGCCAAAAGGGGCGATCAATAGCGCTCCCATGAATGTTCAAGGAGACGGTCATGCGAATGACATTTCTCGGTGCAGCAGGCACAGTCACCGGCAGCAAATACCTGCTGGAACATCGCGACCAACACGTACTGATCGATTGCGGCCTGTTCCAGGGCTATAAACAACTGCGGTTGCATAACTGGGACCCGTTCCAGCTCCCGGTTGGCAACCTCGGCGCCATCGTCCTTACCCATGCCCATCTGGATCACAGCGGCTACCTACCCGTATTGGTGCGTAGCGGTTATCGCGGTCCGGTTTATGCCACACCCGCCACCTGTGAGCTGGTGAGGATCCTTCTATTGGACAGCGGCCGCTTACAGGAAGAAGCCGCCGAGTTCGCCAATCGGCATGGTTTCTCCCGGCACAAACCGGCGTTGCCACTTTATACCGAGCAAGATGCCGAGCGGGCACTGAAACTGTTACGACCAGTGGAGTTGCATCACAGGGTCGAAATTGTCCCGGGCATGACCATCCAGCTTCGTTGCGCGGGGCATATATTGGGCGCGGCTACGGTGGAGGTGATCACCGATGGCATCACGCTTGTCTGTTCAGGGGATCTGGGGCGGCCAGATGATCCATTGATGTTCGCTCCAGAAATCATCGAGCAGGCTGATTACCTGCTCGTGGAATCGACCTATGGTGATCGCAAGCATCCGGTCGAGTCGCCGGAGGCGCAATTGGCCGAAGTCATCACCCGCACCACGCTGCGTCATGGCATTACCTTGGTGCCGTCGTTCGCGGTAGGGCGCGCCCAACTGTTGATGTACCACCTATATCGGCTGAAACAACGACACGCGATTCCCGATGTGCCGATCTATCTCAACAGCCCGATGGCCACCGACGTCACGAGTTTGTACCAGCGTTTTCGCAGCGAGCACCGTTTGTCCCCCGAAGAATGCGAAGGCATGTGTCACGTCGCACAGTTCGTGCGCACCACCGCGGATTCGATCAAACTGGATCAGCAGCGCACCCCGGCGGTGATTATCGCTGCCAGCGGCATGGCCACGGGGGGGCGTGTGATCCACCACCTCAAGGCGCTGGCCCCCAACCCAATCAATACGTTACTCGTACCTGGTTTCCAGGCCGGCGGTACCCGTGGCGCGCAAATTATTGCGGGCGCTCCTTCGGTGCGCATTCACGGCAAGGATGTACCGATAAGGGCTGAGGTGGTGCCGATGGAAACCCTGTCCGCGCACGCCGACGCCGATGAAATCATGCAATGGCTGCGCGGATTCAAGCGGCCGCCGAAACACACCTACGTGGTGCACGGCGAGCCCAATGCTTCGGATGTACTGCGTCGACGTATCAGCCTGGAATTGGGGTGGTCGGTTTCGGTGCCGGAGTATCGCGACAGCGTCGAACTAATCCAAATTGATCAGCCTTGAAGTTCATTACGCTGACGAGAGGACCCTCATCAGCGGGTGCCCTTCAGTACCCACAAGCAATGTCAACGGAAGCGGATACCTTCCTCGGTTGTACTGATTTGAGTGCCTGCTGCGCCGTTGACGATGTCTTCAATGTCGGCCAGTGACCCGATGGCTGCCACTTTGCCGGTGTTGCGAGCGAACTGGCAGGCTGCCTGCACCTTTGGCCCCATGGAGCCGGCCGCGAAGGCAAGTTTTTCCAGTTCATCAGGATGAGCATGGGCGATAGTTTTCTGGGTGGGTTTGCCGAAGTCGATGAAGGCGGCGTTGACGTCGGTGGCGATCACCAACAGATCACTGTTCAGCTGTTCGGCCAGCAGCGCCGAGCACAGGTCCTTGTCGATCACCGCTTCCACACCCTGGAGTTTGCCATCGGCGCCGTACACCGTCGGAATGCCGCCACCGCCGGCACAAATCACGATGCTGCCTTTTTCCAGCAACCATTTTATCGGGCGGATTTCGAAGATGCGTTTCGGTCTTGGGCTGGCGACCACTCGGCGGTATTTGTCGCCGTCCGGGGCAATGGCCCAGCCTTTTTCCGCGGCGAGTTTTTCCGCTTCGGCCTTGGTGTAGACCGGGCCGATGGGTTTGCTCGGGTGCTGGAACGCCGGGTCGTTGGCGTCGACTTCGACCTGAGTCAGCAGCGTGGCAAACGGCACTTCGAAGTCCAGCAGGTTGCCCAGTTCCTGCTCGATGATGTAGCCGATCATGCCGTCGGTTTCGGCGCCAAGCACGTCCAACGGGTAAGGGGACACCGAGGTGTAGGCCGCCGCTTGCAACGACAGCAGGCCGACTTGTGGACCATTGCCGTGGGCGATTATCAGTTGGTTGCCAGGGTGGATCTTTGCGATCTGCTCAGCGGCGATCCGGATGTTGGCGCGCTGGTTGTCCGCGGTCATGGGTTCACCCCGGCGGAGCAGGGCGTTACCGCCCAAAGCAACGACGATACGCATAATGCATTCCTTTTAGTAACATCGCTCCGCGCGATACGTGGAGACGATCGATACGGTTAGATATCTGCCAACGCCGACACCAGAATCGCCTTGATGGTGTGCATGCGGTTTTCCGCTTGCTCGAAGGCGATGTTGGCCGGCGATTCGAAGACCTCTTCAGTCACCTCAATACCGTTGGCCAGGTACGGATAGCGCGCGGCGATGTCTTTGCCGACCTTGGTTTCGCTGTTGTGGAACGCCGGCAGGCAGTGCATGAATTTCACGCGCGGATTGCCGGAGGCTTTCATCATGGCGGCGTTCACCTGATACGGCAGCAGTTGCTCGATGCGCTCGTCCCACGCTTCCACGGGCTCACCCATCGACACCCAGATGTCGGTGTGGATGAAGTCCACGCCTTTGACCGCTTCTTTCGGGTCTTCGGTGATGGTGATGCGTGCGCCACTGTCTTCGGCGAAGGCTTTGCATTGAGCAATGAAATCAGCGTGCGGCCACAAGGCTTTCGGTGCGGCGATGCGCACGTCCATGCCCAGTTTGGCGCCGATCATCAGCAGCGAATTACCCATGTTGTAGCGGGCGTCGCCGAGGTAGGCGTAGCTGATGTCGTGCAGCGGCTTGTCGCTGTGTTCACGCATGGTCAGGGTGTCGGCGATCATTTGCGTCGGATGGAATTCAGCGGTCAAGCCATTGAACACCGGCACGCCGGCGAACTTGGCCAGCTCTTCGACGATGTCCTGTTCGAAGCCGCGGTACTCAATGGCGTCGAACATCCGCCCCAGCACGCGGGCGGTGTCCTTCATGCTTTCCTTGTGGCCGATCTGCGACGACACCGGGTCGATGTAGGTGACGTGAGCGCCTTGGTCGTGGGCCGCGACTTCGAAGGCGCAACGGGTGCGGGTCGAGGTTTTTTCGAAGATCAGTGCGATGTTTTTGCCTTGCAGGTGCGCACGCTCGGTACCGGTGTACTTGGCGCGTTTGAGGTCACGGGACAAGTCCAGCAGGTAGTGCAGCTCGCGAGTCGTGTGGTGCATCAGCGAGAGCAGGCTGCGGTTGCGCATGTTGAAAGCCATGATGGGATCTCCTTGAGTTTGGGGTATCCACCTGCCTCCCGCTTTATGAGCGCGAAGCAGGGCACAGGAATTAATAGTCGATAGGATCGCGGATGATCGGGCAGGTCATGCAATGGCCACCACCACGCCCGCGACCGAGTTCGCTGGCGCTGATGGTGATGACTTCCACACCGGCCTTGCGCAGCAGCGTATTGGTGTAGGTGTTGCGGTCGTAGCCGATCACCACGCCCGGTTCCACGGCCACCACGTTGTTGCCGTCGTCCCACTGCTCGCGCTCGGCGGCGAAGCTGTTGCCGCCGGTTTCCACCACGCGCAACGTTTTCAGGTTGAGAGCTTTGGCCACGGTGTCGAGGAAGTTGGTTTCTTCGCGACGAATGTCGATACCGCCCGGTTTGCTGTCGTCAGGGCGCAGGGTGAAGGCGACGATCTGGCTGACCACTTCCGGAAAAATCGTCACCAGGTCGCGGTCGCAGAAGCTGAACACGGTGTCCAGGTGCATCGCTGCGCGGGATTTCGGCAGGCCTGCGACGATCACGCGCTCTACGACGTTGTGCTTGAACAGGTTCACCGCCAGTTGGCCGATGGCCTGGCGCGACGACCGTTCGCCCATGCCGATCAAGACCACGCCGTTGCCGATTGGCATCACGTCGCCGCCTTCGAGTGTGGCGTTGCCGTGTTCCTGATCCGGATCGCCATACCAGATCTGGAAGTCAGCGTTGGTGAACTCCAGGTGGAATTTGTAGATGGCGCTGGCCAGCAACGTTTCCTGACGGCGCGCCGGCCAGTGCATCGGATTCAGAGTCACGCCACCGAAAATCCAGCAGGTGGTGTCGCGGGTGAACTGGGTGTTGGGCAACGGCGGCAGAATGAAGCTCGAGTGGCCGAGGAAATCGCGGAACATCTGAATGGTCTTGCCGCCGAAGCTGTCCGGCAGATCATCCGCCGACACGCCGCCAATCAGGAACTCGGCAATCTTGCGCGACTCCAGGCTGCGCAGCCACGAGCTGACTTCGTTGACCAGGCCCAAGCCCACTGAATTGGCGGTGATCTTGCGCTCCAGGATCCAGTTCAGGGCTTCAGGGATGGCGACGATGTCGGTCAGCAGGTTGTGCATTTCCAGTACGTCGACATTGCGCTCGCGCATTTTGGTGACGAAGTCGAAATGGTCGCGCTTGGCTTGGGCGACCCACAGCACATCATCGAAAAGAAGCTCGTCGCAGTTGTTCGGGGTCAGCCGCTGATGGGCCAGGCCTGGAGAGCAAACCATGACTTTGCGCAGTTTGCCGGCTTCGGAATGTACGCCGTACTTAACTTTTTCCGTGGTCATTGCAGTGATCCTCCAGATGACAACTCATTCCCTCTTCACAGCGAGGGGCTTACAGGGACAGGAAACTTAAACGGCATGCGCGCGGCGGGTTGTGCGGATATCCTTAGCCAAACCATGGCCGCCTTGAACAGCAACATGGCTTGCGCTTATTAACCCGCCCCCCTGTAGTTTCTCGCCAACGGAAGTAGGGGGTCGCCTGCTTCGGACCCAGGTTCGAGAAAATCAAAGATGAGCTGGCGGAACTGGGTTGAACACCCGTTCGAAGGAACCGTAGTGACGCTCGCTGAGGTGATAGCCCTTCCTTTTTTCTTCCTTGTCCTCTTTCTTTTCGCCTTTGATGATCAGGCTGCCGTTGGACAGTTTGATCTCAATGTTTTTCTGATCCATACCGGGCAGTTCGGCAGTGATTTCGAAGCTTTTGTCTTTCTCGGTGATGTCCACGGCAGGCAGGCAGTGACCAATCAACTCCCGACGCCAGAGCGACTCGACATCGAACAGCCCGCGACCGAATGGCGACAGCCCAGAGCCGCGATTGAAGTCTTCGAACAAGTGATCAACCTGCTGGCGGAGTTTTTCCAGGGGGCGCCAAAGGTCTGTTGCCACCGGATGCTGACTGGCTTTGTTGTCGCTATGAACCGGCACTTTTTTTTCGCTGTTGCTCATTTTGATTTCTCCTCTTGGGTGATAGAGATGGATCGCAAACACCCCGTTTGCCGGTCCACCACGACAGAACAAACACATGACACTGCCCCTACAACGCCAGTGTCCCGGACCACAGCATCCAGCCGGCGAAGGCTGCCGCCGTCCAGATAATGATCAACAGTCCCGTCTCGGGGCCGCTGAGCGGTTGCCCCTGACGAGCCTTCATGGTGGCCAGGTAAATCAACGAACCGGGGGCGTAGAGCAAAGCGCTGAGCAACATGTATTTAGGCCCGGCGGCATACAGCAGCCACAGGCAATACAGTGTGGCGATCGAGGCGATGGCCATGTCGCGTAGTTGCAGGGCGCGGTGGCCGGCATAGGTCTGGCCCTGCCAGGTCAGTTTCAGCGCATACAGCCCGCTGAACAGGTACGGCAGCAGAATCATCGAGGTGGCCAGGGAAATCAGCGCGAGGTAACTGGCGCTCGAGTACAGCGTCAGTAACAGGAACAGTTGAATGCAGCTGTTGGTGATCCACAGCGCATTGGCCGGCACACCCTGGGTGTTTTCCACGGCGAGCGCGCCGGGCATGACCTTTTCCTTGGCCGGTGTGAACACCGATTCCGCCGCCAGCAGCGTCCAGGCGAGTAGGGCGCCCCCCACCGAAATGATCAAGCCAATGCTGATCAACACCGCGCCCCATGGCCCGGCTGCGGCCTGAAGCACGCCGGCCATCGAAGGATTTTTCAGGGCGGCCAGTTCAGGTTGTCTGAGAATGCCCAGCGAGAGTAACGACACTGCAATCAACAGCAACAGGGTGATGACAAAGCCGATGACCGTGGCGCGGCCGACATTGGCCCGCTCCGCTGCGCGGGCAGAGAACACATTGGCGCCCTCAATCCCGATGAACACCCAGACAGTCACCAACATGGTGCTTTTGACTTGATCGAGGGTGCTGCCCAGCGCGGGCGACCCCCAGAAGTCGACACTGAAGGTTTCACGCTGGAAAGCCGCTATCACCACACCAATAAACAGCAGCAACGGCACGATCTTGGCCACCGTCGTCAACGCGTTGGCGCGCGCTGCCGTGTGCATGCCCCTGAGAATCATCCAGTGCAACGACCACAGCACCACGGACGCCCCGGCAATCGCAGCTTTGTTATTACCTTCACCGAACAGGGGGAAGAAATAACTCAGCGCAGCGAACAAAATCACCAGGTAGCTGACGTTGCCGATCCAGGCGCTGATCCAGTAGCCCCAGGCTGAGTTGAAGCTGAGGTATTCGCCACCCAAGGCGCGGGCGTAGGCGAACACGCCGTTGTCCAGCGCCGGTTGGCGGTTGGACAAGGTCTGATAGACCAGCGCCAGCGACAGCATGCCGACGCCGGTGATCAGCCAACCCATCAGGATCGCCCCGGCACCCGCACTGACTGCCATGTTTTGCGGCAGGCTGAAAATGCCGCTGCCGATCATCGAACCGACCACCAGGGCAATCAGCAGGCTCAAGGACAGGCGCTTGGGTTCCACCTTTCGCAAACTGCCTGCAAGGGGGTGGGTGGCAGTCGGTGGGACGACCGGTTGGGTGCCTTGCAGGTGCGTAGCCATGGGAGCCTCCACGAAACGAGAGTTTCTGCATCCATTGAATGTGATGGTGCGACTGCTGACTCTAATTTCTACGTGAACGTCCAAGGCCTGGTTGATTTAGATCAGAAAGAGGGCAAACACCTGGTTTGTCCGGGCACAGCCATGACCTGCGTTGTGTCCAACGCCTCAATTGTGGCGCCTCGCCGGACACGAAAGACATTCGAGTCCTAAGCTCTACCTCGATGAGCGACAGATGTTTTTACAGCGAGGCATGCCAATCGCTTTTGAGGAACTCACTTCGATGCTCAGCAAATGGCTGGACCCCGTTCTATTGCTGCTCACCGCTCTGGCGCTGCTGGCCGGCGGCGTTGCGTATGTTGCGCAAGAACCTGATTGGGCATCGATGTGCTGGGCCGCAGGCAGTCTGGTGATGTCCGCGGTCCTGCTCATTGAGATCGTCAGGCGCCTGGCCCGACGCGAGGCCGGTGTCGACCTGATCGCGCTGCTGTCGATCACTGCCGCCCTGGTCTTTGAGCAGACACTCGTGGCGGCGGTGATTGCCTTGATGCTGGCGACCGGACGAACCCTGGAGTTTTTCACCAAGCAACGCGCCGACCGCGAGCTTCGTGCGCTCATCGACCGGGCGCCACGTTTTGCCTGGTTGCAGGAGGAGGGTGGCTTGCGCCAGATCCCCGTTGAGCAGGTCCAGCTAAATCAAACATTGCTGGTGCGGTTGGGAGAGGTGATACCGGTCGATGGTCGCCTGCTGAGTCATGCGGCCATTCTCGACGAATCGGCGCTCAGTGGTGAGTCGTTGCCCGTAACCCGTCGAGAGGGCGAGCAACTGCCCAGTGGCGTATCCAATGTCGGTGCGCCCATCCTGCTATTCGCCACGCGAACGGCTGCGCAGAGTACCTATGCCGGCATAGTGCGGCTGGCTGAGGAAGCACGTCGTTCGCGCGCACCTTTCGTGCGCCTGGCCGACCGCTATGCATTGTTCTTCATCCCACTGACGTTGCTGATTGCCGGATTGGCCTGGCATTTGAGTGGTGATCCTTTGCGAGCGCTGGCGGTTCTGGTGGTGGCCACACCTTGCCCTTTGATTCTGGCTGTACCGATTGCCATCATGTCGGGGATTTCCAGGGCAGCACGGCGCGGGATCCTGATCAAGGACGGCGTGACCCTGGAAGCGTTGGCCGGAATCAAGCAGGTGTTCCTCGACAAGACCGGCACGCTGACCAGCGGCCATGCCCGTCTGCAGTCGATAGAGGTCAACGGACTGGCCGATCCGCAGCGCCTGCTTGGCCTGGCCGCTTCGCTGGCGCAGGCCTCGACGCATCCTGTCTCTCAGGCAATTGTTGAAGCGGCGCATCAGCGTCAATTGCCTCTCAGCGTCCCACAGGAAGTAGAAGAAATCCCAGGCTCTGGACTTTGTGGGCACGTCGATGGCGTGCAGGTGCGTTTCGGCACGTTGTCTTTTGCTCACAAAGACGCCCCTGAAACTGACTGGGTCGCCGCCATGCTGCGCCACATGGATTACCTGGCGTGCAGTGGAAGCTTCATCGACGTGGATGGGCAACTCGCGGGCCTGCTGGTTTTCTCGGACAAGGTTCGGCGCGAAACTCCACAGACTCTGCGTCGACTGCGCAATAGGGGCATCGAAAAGATCGTCATGCTCACCGGGGATCGCCTGGAAACCGCCGAGATGATTGCGCTGTCTGCCGGGATTGACGAGCTGCATGCCGGGTTGACCCCTGAGGATAAAGTGCGTGCGGTACAGCAAGGTTGCCTGCGCACTAGCACATTGATGGTTGGCGATGGCATCAACGACGCCCCCGCGCTGGCAGCGGCGAATGTCGGCGTGGCCATGGGGGCCAGCGGTGCCACTGCTTCTGCACAAGCCGCTGGTGTTGTGCTGCTGGTGGATCGTCTGGATCGTCTGGTCGAGGCGCTGGACATTGCCCGACGCACCCGCTACATCGCCCGCCAGGGTGTGCTGGTCGGCATGGGGATGTCGTTGTTGGCCATGGCGGTGGCGGCCCTCGGTTACCTGCCGCCGCTGATTGGCGCCGTGGTGCAGGAGGGCATCGACGTGGTGATCATCCTTAACGCCTTGCGGGCACTGGGGCCATCGTGGGAGCTGAGGAAACGAAAGCTTGCCGCAGCGCATATTGATCGCCTGCAAGATGAACACCAGCAACTCTCCACCGTACTGAGCGATCTGCACCAACTGGCCAATGACTTTGCCCAGCGCCCACTTGCGCAAGCACAGACCGACTTGGTGGAGCTGGTCAACAAGCTGCAAACATCACTGGCGCAGCATGAGCGGGAAGATGAAAACACACTGTACCCGCTGCTGACGCGAAGCATGCCGGGCGAGGACCCGATGTCGGCTATGAGCCACGCTCACCGGGAGATTTTTCGCCTTATCCATTTACTGACGCGCATGAGTAGCGACTTCAGTTCCGACCCCGCAACGGCACCTGCTGATGAGATTCAGCATCAGCTGATTCGTCTGGATACCCTCGTGCGACTGCACTTTGATCAGGAGGAGGAACTGTTTCGTTATCTGGATTGGCGCTAGAAAATTAAGTCCGACAAAAGGGGATCAAATGAGTAAGACCGATGAGCGTGGCAAGCGTTGTATCGCCTCTCCATACCTCGTAGACGTCGAAACGATCGTCCGTGAGCTGGATTCTGACACCCGCGCAGGCTTGTCCAGTGCACAGGCGCAAATGCATCTGGGCCGTGACGGGGCCAATGAGTTGCGCCCCCAACCTGTCCTGCTGGTGTTATCCGAGGGCGATTTTGTGGGCGCCGATGCTCGACTCATTCAGGCCAATGCCTTACGGGTACTGGAAGCATCGCTGACCGGAGAGAGTGAACCGGTCTCGAAAAATGCAGCGCGTTTACGCACAGACATGCCTTTGGCAGAGCGCTCCAATATGGTGTTCAAAGGCACCGCCATCGCCCGGGGGTCGGGGCTAGGCGTCGTCACGGCAGTCGGTATGGCGACTGAAGTAGGGGCGATAGCTCATCTGCTGGATGTCACGCCCGAAGAGGTAACGCCTCTGCAAAAGGAAGTGCGCGAAATAGGGCGGATGCTCGGTATTGCAGTTCTGGTGATCGCTACGGTTGTCGTTGTGGCAGTACTGATGCTCTCTGAAATTCACACTGTCGACGATGTGCTGCGGGTTCTCCTGCTAGGTGTGTCCCTGGCGGTGGCTGCGGTGCCAGAGGGACTGCCTGCCGTTCTATCACTGGTGCTCGCATTCGGCATGCTGCGGATGGCCCGCAGCAAAGCCATCATCAAGCGACTGTCTTCAGTGGAGACTCTGGGGTCTGCATCAGTCATCTGCACCGACAAGACTGGTACGCTGACTCGATCCGAAATGACCATCCAGCAAACCATGACGGCATCCGGCAAAGCCGTGGTCAGCGGTGTCGGTTACGCCCCGAAGGGCCAGATTCATCACCAGGATCAGCCCATGGCCGGCGGCCCGGTGCACAGCGAAAATGTCCTGTTGTTGCGTGGCGGAAGCCTGGCCGGTAATGCCGCGCTTGCGCAGCAGGAAGATGGCAACTGGGTGATTCGGGGAGATCCGACCGAGGGTGCCTTTCTGGTGGCAGAGCGCAAACTTGATGCACCTGCACGCAACATCGAACGCTTCGAACGCGTGGCGGAAATACCGTTTACCTCCGATCGAAAAATGATGTCAGCACTGGTCATCGATCACGAGCACAGCGATGAGCGACTGCTGATCAGCAAGGGTGCGCCGGATGTACTCCTTCAACATTGCACACAGGTTCAAGTCGGGATGGATGTCGTGCCACTCACTGACGACCTTCGAGCAAAAGCCGTGGCTGAGCGATCTCCCTATCAATGGCTGAACCGGGTCTCCAGCGCCGTGAACAACAACATGCCAGCCAGCATGGCTAACATGAATACGAAGGCTTGCCAGTGTCCAGTTAACAGGATGGCCACTGCGGGACCAGGACAGATGCCTGCTATTCCCCAGCCAATGCCAAATAACAGGCTGCCGCCAATCAGGCGCGGGTCCAACTCACGTTTGATCGGTAACTGCATGGGGTTTCCGAGTAGCGAGCTCGATTGCTGGCGTGCCCAGGTGAGCGGGCCGATGGCTACGCCAATTGCCCCAACCATGACCAACGCCAGGGAAGGGTCCCAGGCACCGGCTAAATCCAGGAAAGCCAGTACTTTTCCCGGGTTGGCCATGCCCGCCAGAAGTAGACCCAAGCCGAACAGCAGGCCGGCAATGAATGCACTCAGTTTGATCATGTTCAAGCACCCGGCAGATGACGCAAGACAAACGCCGTAGCGAAACCACTGAACATGAAACACACCGTGGCGACCATAGAGCGCCGCGAAAGGCGTGATAGGCCGCATACCCCATGTCCACTCGTGCAGCCCGAACCGTAGCGGGTGCCGATGCCCACCAATACGCCGGCGACGGTTAGTCCGAGCCAGCCTCTCTGGAATTCAATGTGGGGCAGGGTGGCAAACAGTCCCCATAAAAGCGGAGCGATGAGCAGGCCCAGGAGGAACAGCGCTTTCTCAATTGCCCCCTCGCTCCGATGCTGTAAAAGACTGCCGATCAGACCGCTGATGCCTGCGATACGCCCGTTGGCGACGACGAAGAGACTGGCAGCCAGACCAATCAATGCGCCACCGGCCAAGGATGACCAGGGAGTGAAGTTAAGCCAATCGACATCCATGAGCCTTCTCCAGCGAAAATTGTAGTTACAGGGTGTGGATTACCACCAATGCTCCGATGGAAAACGCAATGGCGACTGTCCACCGCAAGCGCCCGGCTGCCAAGTTTGTAGCAACGCCGGAAATGGAAACCAGTGCTATAACGGCCAGCGACCTTGCAAGGACGGACTGTGCTGTCAGATTGGTGTATTGCTGCCGCGATAATGTTCGTCTGCAGGCTCTATCCCCTTGATGGCAACCCCCGACGATAAAACCGACCTTGCTCTGGCCATGGCATTGTTTGCGGCCATAAGCGTGGCCTTTGTAAGAGGGGCGTGGGATTTGTCCCGCAGATGTTCGTCTGGCGTTGGTTGTTTTCAGGCTGGACCTGTTTTGCTGCACCTGCAATTGCGGGTTGGATCAAGTTCCTGCATTGAGTACCGACGACATGAATGAACGCTTGAACGCCCACCAGAAAAACTTCGCCAGTATTAAACCACCGCTCCGAACAGCGATCCCACCAGCGCCGTGATACCCATGGCCAGTGCGCCCCAAATAGTCACGCGCCAGGCGCCGATCATGACTTTGGCACCACCGGCCTTGGCCGCAATAGCCCCCAGGCCGCCGAGAAATACCAGCGACATACCGCAAAGCCATGGCACAACGCTCTGCGCTGACGCGATGAAAACCACCGCCAAAGGCAATGCAGCACCCACCACGAAACTGGCGGCCGAGGCCAGGGCGGCCTGCAAGGGTTTGGCGGTGAGGGTGGCGCTGATGCCCAGCTCGTCCCGGGCGTGAGAGCCCAATGCGTCATGGGCCATCAATTGATCGGCCACTTGATGCGCCAGTTCGGGTGATACGCCGCGATGTATGTAGATGTTGGCGAGTTCGATGTGTTCGGCTTTCGGGTCGCTCGCCAGTTCTGCCCGTTCGCGGGACAGATCGGCCCGCTCGGTATCGGCCTGGGAGTGCACGGAAATGTACTCGCCTGCGGCCATGGACATTGCCCCGGCCATCAGCCCCGCCATACCGGTGACCAGCAACGTGGCGTGGCTGGCGTTGGCTGCCGCGACACCGATCAGCAGACTGGCGGTAGAGACAATCCCGTCGTTGGCGCCCAGGACGGCGGCGCGCAGCCAGCCGATACGATCGCTTCGGTGTGCCTCGGTGTGCCTGTGCATGAACTTCATTGTTTAACGGGACTCACTGTCATTAGCCGGTTCAAATCGGACGGGTTTCAATCTGCGTCTGCAACTGACCGCCGACAATGGATATTTCTTTGAACTGTTCACCCTCGCGCAGCACGAACAACGCGTCCATCCCGCGCTCCTGAGCCAGACGTGGGCCCTCGGTTTCGCCCAGGACCATCAGCGCCGTGGCCCAGGCATCGGCGAGCATGCACGAGGCCGCCACCACGGTGACGGCCGCGAGCGGGTTGCACAACGGTGCGCCGGTGGCCGGGTTCATGGTATGAGCATAGGACTGACCGGCCACATCGACCCAGTGTCGATAGTCCCCGGAGGTCGCAATGGCGGCATCGCTAAGTTCCATCACGCCCATGACTTCACGCACGCCCCGGTTGGGCTTTTCCAGGGCCACGGCCCAGCACTGGCCGTCAGGTTTGACGCCCCGGGCGCGCATCTCGCCATCGATGCCAACCAGGTAGCGGGTGACGCCCAAACCCTCCAGGCAACGGGCCAGTTCATCCACACCAAAACCTTTGGCGATGCCACTCAAATCAAGGTTCAACGGCACGCGCTTGCGCACCTGATTGCGTAGCGGGTCAACCACCAACGCGGCGCTGGCTGACAGCCGGGCGCGCGGCGCAATCGTGCCGAACGCTTGCTCTGTAATCGTCTGCTCTCCGGGGCCGAAGCCCCAGGCGTTAACCAGATCACCGACAGCGATGTCGAAGGCGCCGCCGGATTGCTGACTGACGCGCAATGCAGCAGACAGCACCGTCGCCAGTTCCTTGGGCACGGACACCCATTCCTGCTCGGGGGCGGCGTTGAGGCGGTTGAGGTCCGAGTCGGGTTTCCAGGTGGACATTTGCTGGTCCACCCGGGCCACGGCGCGCGCCAGGCGATGGCCAACGTCGTCGGTATCGATCCCGGCGCCGGCATAAAATAGGGCGGTGTAGCGGGTGCCCATGGTTTCGCCATTCAGGCTATAACGCTGCAACTCAGTAGACATCTTCACGGTAGCGTCCTTGTGCCTTGAGGGTCAGCACACTCAGGTTGAGAGGCGCCAACACTTCATCGAGGGCCTGCATCACGCCTTTGGCCATTTCGCGACTGCCACACACCAGCACTTGGGCACCTTTTTCAATCAGTCGGCGCAAGGCCAGGGCATCGCCGATCAGCCGGTCTTGCACGTAGCTGCGGTCCTGAGCCTGAGAGAAGGCGGCGCGCAATGCCGTGAGGCGTCGGTCCGACAAGTATTGGTTGAGCTCCGGTTCATAGAGGAAATCCGAGGCCGGGTTGCGCCCGCCCCAATACAAGTGCATCGGGTGTCGGGCCTTGTTGTTGCGAATAAAACCGGCCAGAGGGCCGATGCCGGTACCGGCGCCGATCAGGATCACCGGGTGTGTGCCCGACGCCGGACGAAATTGCGGGTTGGGCTGGATAAAAGCTTCGATCTGCGCGCCGATGTCCAGGCCATGAAGAAATTCCGAGCACATGCCACCGTTGTGTTTGCGCACACAGATCTCCAGCACGCCGTCCTGCGAACCGCTGGCCAGCGAGTAGAAACGCGGGATCGGGCTGCCCGGGGGCAGAATCCCGACCAGGTCGCCGGCCAGAAAGCCCGGCATCTCGCCGGAGGTTTTGAAACGCAGCACGTGGGTCGGCGCATTCACCTGTTCGCCATAGGCAATCCGCTCTGTCAGCTCCAATTGATGCGTACGCGGCTGCTGCGGGGTGTGAACAAGCACCAAGTCCTGTCCTAATACTTCGCCCAACGCGTGGCCCCAGCGCGCAAATTCCTGAGAGGACTGGCGGTTGACGGTTTCCAGCTCCAGCAATGGCGAGCCACCGGCCTGCAACATCGCGTCCTGCACCTGATGGGCGTACTGACAGAACTGCGCAAACTGGCGGTCGCCCAGACCCAGCACAGCAAAGGGCAGGCCGGGTTTGAAGCCGGTTTTGGCCAGCCGCGTCAGGAACTGCGAAGCCGAGGCCGGCGCATCGCCGTCACCGTGGGTCGCGGTGAGGATGAACACCCGTTGGGCATTGCGGTAATCGCCTACCCATTCATTCATTGCCGCGCTATGCACTTGATGGCCACTCTGGTGCAAGGCGTCGTGCAAGGTTTTGGCAAAGCCCCAAGTGCTGTTGTTTTCACTGCCCACCAGAATCACGCTGTCGGCGGAGTGGGCAGGGCTGTTGTGGCGAATGTTCGGGCCAGCCTTGCGGCGACGCCACCACAACAGGATGCCGGTTACGCTCATCAACGGCACGCAGAGGGCGCAGAGCCCCAGCGGCAGGCCCAGCCACCACAGGCCTTCGCCGGTGTGCAGCTGATAGATCCATTCGTAGAGGTTTTGCATCGAGTCGTGGGCTTGATAGGACAACAAGGCGCCGCTGGCCTGATCCACGTAGCCGTCGCCCTGGGCCGTGCGCAGGGAAAACACATCGTGCGGGTTGCCGGGGCTCGGGAAGACCAGCTCGCGCAGGTCGTTCAGGTCGGTGGCCTGCAAGGCTTGCAGCTTCGCCACCGGCAAGGCCGGGCCGGCGCTGACGTGGGCGGGGAAGGCGGGCTCACTCTGACTGCCGTCGGCGATAAAGCCAAAAGTGGTGGCGGACATGTAGAGCCCGCTCAATGCCGACAGCAGCAGCCCGAGCAAGGCCAGTCGCCCGACTTCAGCATGCCAGCGCTGGCTGAAGGTGCCCCGCAGTGGCCGCAGCAGGTTGCGCCAGCCGCCCAGGCGCCGGGCCAGCAATAGCGCACCGGACACCGACAGCATCAGCATGAACAGCGCGCCGACACCCGACACCCCATGGCCCGGCGTGCCAAGAAACAGCGAGCGGTGCAGGTCTTTCACCCACCGTGAGAACGCGGATGGCTCGTAAGGTGCGAGGCTTTTGCCGGTCAATGGGTCGACCTTTTCAGCCCCGGCCTGACCGTTCTGGTTGTAGTAGACGATCACCGTGCCGGACGCTGTGCGCTGGATCTGCTCCACGCCCGGAAAGTGGCTGGCAACGCGCCCGGCCAGTTGGCCGACGTTGAGTTGTCCGGCAGGAGTGGACGTGCTGTGCAGGCGTTCCAGCGCCGGGTCGACAGACAGGATCGCGCCGCTGATGGCCAATAACATGACCAACAGGGCGGCGATCAGGCCAGGAAGGGAATGGAACTGACGAAGCATGTTCAGCCTCCAGAAATGGCGGGTGCTACAGATCGTAAGTAAAGGAGCCCACGTAGGTACTGCCGGTCGCCGGCTTGCCTGCGCCCTTGGACGTCAGGGGCACGCTGACATCGGCGCGGGCATCACGTTTGTCCTCGACGGCGCTGTCGATTCGGATCTGATACCCGGCATCAATCAGGGTGTCTGCCAGTTCGACGCTGACTTTGAGCGTGCGCCCACTGCCGACACTGGCGCCGCTGACCCCGTCAAACTCGCTCGGATTCATTCCGCTGCCACGGGCCCAGTCGCCCAGGTGCTTGTAATATTTGGCCTTCTTGCCGGCCACCCAGAGGGTTTTCTGGTATTGGCCATTGGCGTCGGTGACGTAGATCGCCAGGTAGGCATCATTGCCGCTGTAGTTCTTGAGCTGTGTGGTCAAGGTCACTTCGCGGGCCTGGGCCAACCCCGGCAGGGCAATGGCGCCGACGAGGCAGGTTGCTGCGATGATCTTTTTCATGGCGGTGTCCTTTTGATCGTTAGGTCGAGAGCCTGGACTTGCTTGCTGACAGCAACCTGAAGCGCAGGAAAAATTCATCGACAGGTGAGGCGTCATTCGGTGAGCGGGCTGCCGAGGTAATCCCTGGCATCGCCGTCGTCCCGGAAATGGATCTCGAGTGTGTGCAGGCGCAGCGATGCCGGTGAATAGCTCGCTTCGATGGCATTGCCTTTGCGGTCCAACCCCTTGAGCTCGTAACAACCGTCGTCGACCTTGATGCGCTGCACGCTCCAGCCGTACTGCCGCTCGACCTGCTGACGCAAGGTTTCGCGCGGTTGCCAGTCGCTCACCGGGTCACTGCAATCGTCATCGGCCAGGGCGTAACCGCTGAGCAGCAGGCTCAATAGCGTGGCATTGGCAATAAAACCTGATTTCATGATCTGTCTCCTGCCGAGGTCGGCGTCTGTGGCATACCCTAAGGTGCATTCCTGACAACCAGCTGAATCTTCAGATTCACGTCAGGTAAAGCCATTAAGGTGCTGCACGACAACCATCACAGGAGGTGCCAGATGCGGGTTTTATTGGTCGAGGACGCACCCGGGTTGGGGGAGGCGGTGCGCGAGCAGATCGCCGATGACGGCCACGCAGTCGATTGGGTGCAGCGTCTGGACCATGCGCGCAACAGCGTGCGCACCACGCCTTACGACCTGATCCTGCTGGACCTGATGCTCCCGGACGGTCGCGGGCTGGATTTTTTGCGTCAGCAACGCTCGGCAGGGGACGTGACCCCGGTAATTATCCTGACTGCCCAGGATCAGATTTCCGATCGTATCGCGGGCCTTAACGCGGGTGCCGACGACTACCTGGTCAAACCGTTCGACCTGTTTGAACTCTCGGCCCGTGTGGCGGCGGTGGCCCGGCGTTATAGCGGCAATCCCAATCCGCAGATCAAGCTCGGTGATTTGCAGGTCGACATGAGTGCCCGTACGGTACAGCGGGCCGGTGCGACGGTGGACCTGACCGCGCGGGAATGGGCGCTGTTCGAGGCGTTTGTGCAGCGCCCCAGCGCGCTGCTGTCCAAGTCGCAGCTAGAAGAACGGCTGTATGCCTTCGGCGCCGAAATCGAAAGCAATACCATCGAGGTCTATATCAGCCGTCTGCGTAAAAAACTCGGGCGCGACCTGATTGAAACGGTGCGGGGCATGGGCTATCGGTTGATGTCCGCATGAAGCCGTCGTCAAGCCTGCAAAAACGTCTCGGCCTGGGATTGACGTTGGGCACGACCTTACTGTGGCTGGCGGCGACCGTCGGCGCCTGGCTGGTGGTGCAACATGAATTGAACGAGGCGTTCGACAGCGCGCTGGAAGAGACCGCGCAGCGCATTCTGCCCCTGGCCGTGCTGGAAATCAGCAACCGGGAAAACCCTCGTGAGGCACAACATGTCGCCACCCTGAAAATGCACAAGGAATACCTGACGTATCTGGTGCGCGATGCGAAGGGCGAGATCCTGATGCAGTCCCACGACGCCAACCCGAAGATCTTCAACCAACAACCGGCCGAAGGTTTTTCAACCACTAAAAAATACCGTCTCTACGCCGCCAGTGCGCTGCGTGAAACAGTGTTTATCGAAATCGCCGAACCTCTGGAACATCGCCGTGAAGCCGCCCGCGAAGCGTTGCTTGCCTTGTTGTTGCCGTTATTGGCGTTGATTCCCATCAGCCTGTATGGCACCTGGATGTTTGTGCGCATCAGCCTGCGCAGTGTATTGGCCTATCGTCGTGCCGTGGAGGTTCGCGGCGTGGGCGATCTGTCGCCGATCAACGTGGCGCGATTGCCGGCGGAAATCGCCCCGCTGGCCGAGGCGGTCAATCATCTGCTGGAGCGCTTGCGCAAGGCCTTGGAGGCCGAGCGCAGCTTTACGGCCAACAGCGCCCATGAATTGCGCACGCCACTGGCCGCGACCCTGGCGCAGATCCAGCGTTTGCGTCACGAAGCGCCCGAAGGCCCGTTGCGGTTGCGCGCGGCTAAAATCGAAACCTCATTGCGCGAACTGGCGCGGCTCTCGGAAAAACTCATGCAACTGGCCAAGGCCGAGGGAGGCGGGCTGTTGTCCGAAACGCCCCAGGACCTCATTCCGTTGCTGGCCCATGTGGTCGATGAGTGGAACCACAACAGTGGGCACCGGATCGCGTTGCACCTGCCAACCCAGGCGAGCGTGTACTCGACGATTGACCCGGACGCCTTCGCCATCCTGTTGCGCAACCTGATCGAGAATGCGCTCAAGTATGGCGCCGCGGATCAACCGGTCGAAGTCAGCCTCACCGATCAGGGGATGCTGCGAGTGGTCAATGGCGGCCCGCCGGTGCCCGAGGCGGTGTTGCAGCGACTCACCGAGCGGTTTGTGCGGGGTAACAGTGAAGCCAGCGGTTCAGGGTTGGGATTGGCGATCGCCAAAACCATTGTGCAGGGCGTCAACGCGAAAATACGGTTGGTATCGCCGGCGACGGGTCGAACGGAAGGATTCGAAGTCTGCGTCTGGTTTGCGCTGGCGTCGACTGTCGAAGGCTGAGGGCGGTGCCGGACAGGGATGCTAACGTGCTGTCCGGTCGCTCGATAAAGTCAGTGTGTTTTTTAAATGAAAGGTATGACTATTTAGTTGATGTATCAGGCCTGAATGAGAGTGGATCGCTATTGCCCTTGTTGTGCGCGTAGTCACAACTCATGGATCCAATAAACACTGTTTTATGTGGATGTCATTCGCCAGGCTAGTTGCCATGGGCGTTTCGGGAAAGTGCACGAATTACTGTGAGGAGAATATCGTTCACAATAACCACCGTTTGTCGGTAGTGCGCTCAAAAAATGAACATTCTGGAAGCTCGGGCCTCTGATTCTTCAGCACGTCACCCAAGACCTGCTCCTGCAGCCGCAGAAAAAAAGTGGAAAATTAACCTCATGTGCATTGAATGCTAATGGGGATTTTTTTACCTGAAATTCAGGAGGCAATAACTAAGCCGGTCATTGATTTGCCAAGTGAATCAATGGGCTAAGCAGTGCCAGGTCTATGAGTTGGCATATCTTATAAAAGTAAGATCGCACAGGGGGTTGATGCGTTGAATACCCTGTTAAGTATCGATCTGTACTATCGAATAAGGTGGAGAAAGTACCGTGGCGATAAATACAATTATGAGCCTGCTCGAAAATAAAGAGTTTATGGAGTTTTTTCGGTTGGGCGTTATTTACGTTCATTTAGTGTCGTGTTGTGTCGCTATTGGTTTGGTATTAACCAGTGATATTGCGATGGTGAGAGATTTGTTAAAGCGAAAAACATTCACTGAACATGATAATGCTCACATGGAAAGTCTCCAGAAGTCTGTCATCGTTGCATTGATAGCGTTGTGGGTGACCGGTATCGCCGTCATCGGTATTGATTACCTGGAAAAAGGTCTGGATTACTTCATGAATCCAAAGCTTCACGCCAAAGTGATTATTGTCGTGTTGCTGAGTTACAACGGCCTCTTGTTGCATCGCCTGGTATTGCCCGCGCTGCAAAAGGCCGGCTCCTTGCTCCATCTCGGGTTCAGCGCACGGATGCTGGCGCTGTTCTGCGGCTCGCTGTCGGCGGTGTCCTGGATGTATGCGGCCATGCTGGGAGTCGGGCGCCCGCTGGCCTGGAAATACTCCCTTTCCGAACTGTTGATGGCGTATCCGCTACTGATTGCGCTGGGGTTCCTGACGATGCTGGTGTTGACTCAGCGCGTGAAACGACAGGACCGCGCCGTTATTTCTGTGCGGACAGTAGCGAGCGCATGCTAGGCCGGTACTGCGCGTAAGTCTTTCGGGCTTGTCCATAGTCCGAAAGGTGGAGACCTTCGTGGTACAGGCTGAAACTCAGATGCGGCAATGCGCGTTTTGCCGAGGCAGTCGTTGCTGCATTCTTGACCGACCGCTAAAGTAAGTCCGTCAAATTAGGCGACAAAACCTGGGGCAATTTAGTGGGTTGCATCCCGCCGGGTCAACGGAACTCGAAGAGTTCGAAGTGCAGATTAGCTTTCGGGATCCGGTTGATATCCATCAGTTCATGCACCTTGGCCAGTAAACCTTTGGGGCCGCAAAAACTTACGTGAATCTTGTGTGGTTTGGTTTGAGCCACCGCTTGGCGCAAGGTTTCGGCCAACTGTTCGATGCCACCGACATTACGAACGAATTGTGCCCCGCGCATCTTGGTCATGGCTTGCAACTTCTCGGGCGGTGGGAAGGCGCGCGAGGGCGTGAAGCAATAGACCAGAGTCGCTTTTTCGAAGTCTTTGGCATCTGGGTCTTGCAACCAGGAAATGAAGGGCGAAATGCCCACACCTGCGCCAATCCAGATTTCCCGCTCGGCCTGAGGGGCGCGTTTAAAACGTCCGTAAGGGGCGTATATAGTGGCGCGCATTCCGATTTTGGCGCACGCGCACAGCTTTTTGGTGTAATCCCCCAGCCCTCTGATCATGAACGCAATCTGCCCATTCGGACCGTTGGCGCTAGCTATCGTGAAGGGGTGTGGCTCCCGCAGGCCCTTTTGCTGCATTGCCAGAAACGCGAACTGCCCGGCTTTGAAGTCAAACCCTTTATGGATCGGCTCCAGTGTCAAATGCAGTGCATCATTTTCCCTATTCACGGCTGTCACCCGGTACTCGCCCGCACGGGCAACAAATGGATAGAACACCAGCTTGTAGAGGGCGGCGAGCACACCCAGTCCGCAGAACAGCGTCAACCAGATACCCGAAGGGCTGAGCAGGGTGATCGGCGATTTGAAACTGAGCCAATGCACGATCACGATCAGGAACAACGGGCCGGAGAGCTTGTGCCACCATCGCCATAGGCGGTAAGGAATGTTGCGGTTCAGCGCCAATAGCACTATCAGACCCAGTGCGACATAGCTCAACTGGCGTACCAGTCGCGTCCAGTATTTGGGTAGTTCCAGGATAGACACGCTGTTCCAAGCATCTAGATTCGCCTTGAATACAAAATGATACGAGGCAAACACGAGAGCCCATATGCCTAGCCACTTGTGTGACTCATAGACGCGATCCAGGCCACCAAACAGACTCTCAACTACACCCCAGCGACTGGCCAGCAGGCAGCAAGCTGCCATGTAAACCAGTGCGCTAGTCCCGAGTGTCAGGCTAAGGGTTGCCGACGTCAGCCAAGTATCGACAGGTATGTCAATCAGCAGCGTTAGTGCCGTAATCAGCAAGATTCCGCATATGCAGTGCGAGGCTTTCAACGCGAATGCTCCAATCATTAATTCGGTGTTACATGACTGAAATCTCACCTTCCTTGGCAGTATCAGGGGCTTCAGACCCTAGCAGAACGCTGAAATAGGGATATGACCTCAGTCATAATCAGGGCGAAAATCCAAATGAGTCCGCTCGTACACACCGCCACTCTCCATACTTGGCATCCCGACTTGCTTGCTGATCACTTAAACCAACACGTCCTCTTTGCTTTTTTGCTGGACAATTGCGTCGACCTGAATAGCCCTGCGTCTCCTATTGGCCGATTTCTGCCTGTCGCGACCGGTTGAATCCACAACCCAAAGCGGCCAGTGACGATTGCCAAAATTAGTCAAAACAACATCCCCCAGATGTGTCTTAAAACCCGGGGGCGATTCATACATCACCGCGAGCATCCACGCTCCATGGCGCGTGGATGCTCACACACAAAGAAAATCACGTCTGCCCAGTCTTTCGGAGTGCAACCATCGAATCGCTCTCCTCTGGTTTGTCAGCTGTGTCTCTCGCTTAGTCGGAGCAAGCGTTCTACCCCAACAGGCTCCTCAGCCATCAAGGGGATCACGGCATAGCGTTGGGCGTGCTCACTGGCCACATGTTCAATTTCTTTGAGCTCATTTCGCGCTCGCTTGCGAAGTAATGGTGATTGAGTCCTGGAGGCCGCGATGCTGTTGTTGACCACCCACGCCCAAGGTTCAATGCCTGCGCGGCGCAGATCGGATTCCAGATTGGCAGCTTCAAGCACCGGAGTCGTCTCGGCCAATGTAACCAGTAAAACCTTGGTTTGCTTTGGGTCTTGAAGCTGCATCATTGGCGTACTGAAGCGGGTATTGCTGCCTTGCATCTGCCGAGCGATGTCGCGGTGATAGGCCCCCGTGGCATCAAGCAATAAAAGGGTATGCCCGGTCGGCGCTGTATCCATAACCACAAACTGCTTGCCAGCCTCCCGAATAACACGCGAGAAGGCCTGAAATACTGCGATTTCTTCGGTGCAGGGCGAGCGAAGATCCTCTGCCAAAAGTGCTTTTCCCTGCTCGTCCAGCTTTGCGCCTTTAGAGGCCATCACTTGATCACGATAGCGCTGAGTTTCAACGTGAGGATCTATGCGGCTGAGGGTCAGGTTCGTCATTGCCCCATCCAGGGTTTCTGCCAGATGAGCCGCTGGATCGGATGTGGTGAGGTGAACCGGTAGCCCTCTGTGTGCCAACTCGACTGCCACCGCCGCAGCGAGTGTTGTTTTGCCGACTCCACCTTTACCCATGACCATAATAAGTCCATGACCATCAGCGGCAATTTCATCGACTAAATCACTCAGGCTTGGTGCATGAATCTCGACCGTTGCAGATTCAATCTCATCAACGACTTGGCTATCTTCACTCAGTAACTGTTTCAGCGCTTCAACGCCGACTAGATTGAAGGCTTTGAGGGGAAGCTGATCAAAGGGCAGGGCCTTGAGCTCAACCGGCATTCCAGCAAGGGCCGCCTGTTCCCGTGCATACACCGCTGCGGCTAAAGGGTCTTTCTCTGCCTCAGTACTGGGCAACACTCCGTTGACCACCAGGTATTGCTTGCTCAGGCCAATACCCGCGAGCTCTTCGTGGGTGCGTGCGGCTTCACGCAGTGTGGTCGTTTGGGCGCGAGCAACGAGTACGAGCCGAGTACGTGCGGGATCGGACAGGGCTTCAACGGCCTTACGATATTGATCGCGCTGTTTATTGAGACCAGCCAATGGCCCCAAGCACGAGGCATCACCCTGGCCGGCCTCAAGGAAACCACTCCAGGCTCCAGGTAGTTGGAGCAGGCGAATGGTGTGACCGGTAGGGGCTGTATCAAAGATGATGTGGTCAAAGCCATCAGTGTGCTTGGAGCCCACCAGGAGTTCGGTGAACTCATCAAAGGATGCAATTTCTGTTGTACAAGCCCCGGACAACTGTTCTTCCATGCCTTTGACCACATCGGCGTCCAACACGCCTCGCGCAGGCCCGACAATGCGGTCTCTGTAGGCCTGAGCCGCGGCCTGGGGGTCAATTTCCAGCGCTGACAAGTTAGCAACGGCAGGTATTGGCGTGATGTTGTTGCCAATGCTGATGCCAAACACTTGGCCAACGTTGGACGCCGGGTCGGTGCTCACCAGCAGGACGCGTTTGCCTTGCGCCGTCAGCTGCAGCGCTGTAGCGCAGGCAATCGATGTTTTGCCAACACCGCCTTTGCCAGTAAAAAACAGAAACCGTGGTGCTTTCTCAAGAAACTGCATGAGTAATTCCCTAGCGATTCGACAGTCTGAACTCGTACGCACGAGTGCCATTGACCCTTTTTACTAACCAGAGCCTTACCAGCACACTGATTAATGCGCTTACCTGGTAGTCGTTATGCCCAGCGATCAGGATTGATAGCGCGTCCTGAGTCTAGTCCCCACGTGGAAGAGACGATCTGATCCTCGTCAAGCCTGGGGTAATGGCCGCAAGTGTATTGGGCGCCTGGGCGGGGTTCGCAGGGGCCGTTTGTTCATCGCAAGGTTCCTGCTGGGGCTGAAGTGTGGGGGCGCGTAAAGCCACTGTGATGACAGATTAATTACACATTCGGATATACGAGTAACCAGATGTTCCGTGATGGGGCTTCATGAGAAATGAATGGCGGATGTCCTTATGCTTATGGTTTTAGGAAGGTAATGGCTTTGCTGGCGGCTTTTCCTGCTCAGAAGCGGCGTTACTGCTTTACTGTATATGCGTAAAAACATATATTCGGAAAATCATATCCTCGTCGAGACTTGGCAATGACCGACAAGACCCGCGTGCTGTTTGTTTGTGTGGCTAACGCTGCCCGCTCGCAGCTGGCTGAAGCGCTGCTGCGGCACACTGATTCAGAGCATTTCGAGGCCTTTAGTGCAGGCAGCCTCGCCAGCGAGATCGATCCCCGCACCTTGGGATCGCTTCAGCACCTAGGTGTAAGTACCGAAGGGTTGTACAGCAAGTCTATCGATGAGTTTGCGGGAGAGCGTTTCGATTACGTCATCACGTTGTGTGATAAATCGTCTCTGGAATGTCATGCCCTTCCAGGCGCCGGAGAGGTGCTGGCCTGGAACTTTGAAGACCCGGTGACCAGCACCAAGCACGATGCATTCCGTCACACCCTTCACGAGATCCATGAACGCATCAAGATGTTCGTGTTGGTGAAAACCAAACCTTGAGACCCCTATGGCTGACCATCTGACACCAACCACTGTATTCAAATGCCTGGCCGACGAAACCCGCATACGCCTTATGTTGCTCATCACCCGTGAGGAAGAGCTGTGCGTTTGCGAACTGACCTGCGCACTCGATGAGAGCCAGCCGAAGGTTTCCCGCCACCTGGCGCAACTGCGCAATTGCGGTTTGCTGGAGGATCGTCGGCAAGGTCAATGGGTGTATTACCGCCTGCATCCCAGTCTGCCCGACTGGGTGATCACCGTACTGAAAACCACTCTTGACGCCAATCAGCATTGGCTCAGTCCTGACGCCAAACGCCTCGACGTGATGGGTGATCGCCCTCAGCGCCTAGCCGCTTGCTGCTGAGTTAACGTCTGCCCCGGCAGCGCTCGGCCTTTACGAGATAGCCTGATGAAGATTCTGTTTCTGTGCACCGCAAACAGCTGCCGCAGCATTCTTTGTGAAGCCATGTTCAATCATTTGGCTCCGACGGACATGCACGCCTACAGCGCAGGCAGCCATCCGAAGGGTGAAGTGCATCCGCTGAGTCTGAAAGCGTTGGATAAGGCTGAAATCTCGCCCGCAGGGCTCTATAGCAAGTCCAGCGAAGTCCATGAGCACCTGGCACCTGATTTCGTCATCACGGTGTGTGACAAGGCTGCCGGCGAAGCCTGCCCGGTGTTTTTCGGGCCCGCTATCAAGGGCCACTGGGGGCTGGCTGACCCTTCGGAATACCAAGGGGCTCAAGAAGAGATCGAGGCGGCTTTCGAAGCCACTCTGGAACAGATCAGAACCCGAATCGAAGCCTTCCTGGCTTTACCGCTAAAGCAGTTAAGTGCCGAACAACTCAAGGCCGAGCTGGCCCTGATCGGCACCCTCTGACACTGGAGACATGACGATGAGTAAAAGCCGTCTTTCTTTTTTGGATCGCTATCTGACGGTCTGGATCTTTCTCACCATGGCGATTGGTGTCGGCTTGGGCAGCCTGTTCGAGGGGCTGCCGGTCTGGCTTAACAGCCTGTCGGTGGGTTCGACCAATATCCCGATCGCCATCGGCCTGATTGTGATGATGTATCCACCGTTGGCCAAGGTCAGGTACGAAGAGCTGCCGGAGGTGTTCAAGGACAAGCGCATCTTGGCGCTATCGTTGATCCAAAACTGGGTGATTGGCCCAGTGCTGATGTTCGTACTGGCCATCGTCTTTCTCGCTGACAAGCCGGAGTACATGACCGGCCTGATCCTCATCGGTTTGGCTCGCTGCATCGCCATGGTGCTGGTGTGGAATCAGATCGCGGGCGGCAATAATCAATACGTCGCCGGGTTGGTGGCCTTCAACAGCATTTTCCAGATCCTGTTCTTCAGTGTGTATGCATGGGTCTTCCTTGGTCTGTTGCCGCCACTGTTCGGTCTGCAGGGCAGCGTGATTGACACCAACTTTGTCAGTATCGCCGAGTCCGTGCTGATCTACCTGGGCATCCCATTCCTGGCTGGCTTCCTGACGCGCAAGATCCTCATCAACCGCAAGGGCCAAACCTGGTACAGCGAGCGTTTCATCCCGAAGATCAGCCCGCTGACCCTGATCGCGCTGCTGCTGACCATCGTCGCTATGTTCAGCCTCAAGGGCGACATGGTGCTGCAACTGCCATTGGATGTGTTGCGCATCGCTATCCCGCTGACCATCTACTTCGTGGTGATGTTCTTCATCAGCTTTTGGATGGGCAAGCTGCTCCGTGCGGACTATCCACGCACCACCGCACTGGCCTTTACCGCCGCCAGCAACAACTTCGAGCTGGCAATCGCTGTGGCCATCGCCACATTTGGCCTGGCCTCGCCAGTGGCGTTCGCTACGGTGATCGGCCCACTGGTTGAAGTGCCGGTTTTGATCATGCTGGTCAGTGTGGCCCTCTGGCTCAAGCGCCGCTGGTTCGATCATCCGAAGGGTGCCCTCGCTCAGGAGTAAATTTATGACTGAAGAAATGATCCCTAACCTCGATGCTGAACTGGTCGATCTGCCGACCCTCGATAAGCTCGGCAGTACGTTGTCGGCCACGCACAAGCCGCGCATCCTGCTGCTCTACGGTTCGACTCGCGAGCGTTCGTTTAGCCGCCTGCTGACCGAAGAAGCTGCGCGCCTGTTGCAGCACTTCGGCGCAGAAACACGAATCTTCAATCCATCTGAGCTGCCGTTGCCAGACGATGTGCCGGACAGCCATCCCAAAGTGCAAGAGCTACGCGAACTGGTGCTCTGGTCAGAAGGTCAGGTCTGGTGCTCCCCGGAGCGCCACGGCTCGATGAGCGCGGTGTTCAAAGCGCAGATCGACTGGATTCCGTTGACCATGGGCGCGGTGCGCCCAACCCAGGGCAAGACACTGGCGGTGATGCAGGTCTGTGGTGGTTCGCAATCCTTCAACGTGGTCAACCAGCTGCGTGTGCTGGGTCGTTGGATGCGTATGTTCACCATTCCCAACCAGTCCTCGGTGCCGAAGGCCTACCTGGAATTCGATGACGCCGGGCGGATGAAGCCCTCCGCATTTTACGACCGTGTCGTGGACGTGATGGAAGAGCTGGTGAAATTCACTTTGCTGCTGCGTGAGCGGCAGGACTATCTGGTCGACCGCTATTCCGAACGTAAGGAGTCGGCGGAAGAACTCTCCAAACGCGTTAATCAACGCTCTATCTGAAGGACGCCTGATCGTGCACCAACATCCGTACTCCGTGCTTACCACGACAGCTGTGCAAGGCCAACTGATCTTCACGCCTTGCCCAGGCACCAAAGACGCGTCGGTCGCTGAGGCGCTGGACACTCTCAAGGCAGCAGGTGCTTCGGCCTTGCTGACGCTGATGCCCGCCGAAGAGTTGAGTCAGAACGAAGTCGAGAGTCTGCCAAAGCAATGCCAACAGCACGGCATCGAATGGTTTCACCTGCCTGTGGAAGACGATCAAGCACCTGCTGAGCCGTTTCAGGCTGCCTGGGAAGCCAATCGTGAGCGGATCAAGCAACTGCTCACCGAAGGCAAGAATATTACCATTCACTGCAAGGGCGGCTCGGGCCGTACCGGATTGATTGCAGCGCAACTGCTGATCGAGTGCGGAGTGCCGTTCCGCGGGGCGGTAAGCGAAGTACAAGCGCTGCGTCCGCGTGCGATTCAGCACTCTGCGCATATCAACTACATCAGTCAATTCGACATCGCCAAGTCGTAATTGCCCCCAGACAGCAGCCCCAAGAGAACAACAGCATGAGCATCAAAGTAGGTATCAACGGTTTCGGTCGCATCGGTCGTCTCGCCCTGCGTGCAGCCTGGGGCTGGCCAGAGTTCGAATTCGTGCAAATTAACGACCCAGCAGGTGATGCAGTAACCCATGCGCACCTGATCAACTTCGACTCTGTGCATGGTCGTTGGCACAACGAAGCCAGCGCTGAAGGCGATCATGTAGTGATTGGCGGCAAGCGCATCAAGGTCACCGCGAACAAAGCGATTGCCGACACCGACTGGTCGGGTTGCGATCTGGTGATCGAGGCCAGCGGCAAGATGAAGACGGTGGCGGTGTTGCAGGCCTATCTGGATCAGGGCGTTAAGCGTGTGGTGGTCTGTGCGCCGGTCAAGGAGCAGGGCGCCTTGAACGTGGTGATGGGCGTTAACCAGCACCTGTTCGACCCGGCGCAGCACCGCATTGTGACCGCTGCCTCCTGCACCACCAATTGCCTGGCTCCAGTGGTCAAAGTGATCCACGAGAATCTGGGCATTCGCCACGGCTCGATCACCACGATTCACGACCTGACCAACACCCAGAGCATCCTCGATCAGCCGCACAAGGATCTTCGCCGGGCCCGCGCTTCAGGCATGAGCCTCATCCCGACCAGCACCGGCTCGGCCACCGCGATTGCGGAAATCTTCCCCGAACTGCGTGGCCGCCTCAATGGTCACGCGGTGCGCGTACCGCTGGCCAACGCCTCGCTCACCGATTGTGTGTTCGAAGTGGAGCGCGCCACCTCGGTGGACGAGGTTAATGCGTTGCTCAAGGCGGCGGCAGAAGGCCCGCTGAAAAATATCCTCGGCTATGAAGTGCGCCCATTGGTGTCCATCGACTACCGCACTGACCCGCGCTCATCGATCATTGATGCACTGTCGACGATGGTGATCAATGGCACTCAGGTGAAGATCTATGCCTGGTACGACAACGAATGGGGTTACGCCAACCGCGCTGTTGAGCTGGCCAAGCTGGTTGGTTTGGCTGATTAACAGGGAGCGATCATGAACGCGTTGTCAGCCCTTTCCCCGCCAGTGCGCCAGTACCTGTTGGTGACCGGCAATTACTGGGCCTTTACCCTCACCGATGGTGCGCTGCGCATGTTGGTGGTGTTGCACTTCCATGCGTTGGGCTACAGCCCGTTGCAGATTGCGTTCCTGTTTCTGTTCTACGAAATCTTCGGTGTCATAACCAATCTGGTGGGCGGTTACCTGGGGGCCCGTCTAGGTCTGAATCGCACCATGAACATTGGTTTGGGCTTACAGGTGGCAGCCTTGTTGATGCTGACTGTGCCCGCCGCCTGGCTGACCATCCCTTGGGTGATGGGGGCCCAGGCGCTATCGGGTATTGCCAAAGACCTCAACAAGATGAGTGCGAAGAGTTCCATCAAGCTGCTGGTGCCCGACAACCAGCAAGGCACCCTTTACCAGTGGGTGGCAATTCTCACCGGCTCGAAGAACGCGCTCAAAGGCGTGGGTTTCTTCCTGGGTGGTGCACTGCTGGCATTGCTGGGCTTTACCGTTGCCGTGCTGGCGATGGCCGCGACTCTGGCGCTGATATGGATAGCCAGCCTGTTCCTGCTGAAGAAGGATCTGGGTAAAGCCAAGGCCAAACCGAAGTTTCGCGACATTCTCTCCAAGAGCCGGGCGATCAATATCCTCTCGGCGGCGCGAATGTTCCTCTTTGGTGCCCGCGATGTGTGGTTCGTGGTGGCGTTGCCGGTCTACCTGAGCACTGTGTTTGGCTGGGACTTCTGGAAGGTTGGCGGGTTCTTGGCAGCCTGGGTCATCGGCTACGGCATCGTCCAGTCGTTGGCCCCGAACATCACCGGAAAGAATCGCGGCCACGTCCCAGATGGGCGGGTTGCCTTCGTTTGGGCGGCATTGCTGGCGGGTCTGCCTGCGGCAATCGCCCTGGGCCTCTCGGCGGGTTGGTCGCCGCACGTCGTGCTGCTGGGTGGTTTGATGGTGTTCGGCGTGCTGTTCGCGGTGAACTCTTCGCTGCACAGCTATCTCATCGTCTCGTACGCAAAAGAAGATGGGGTGTCGCTGGACGTGGGCTTCTACTACATGTCCAACGCCCTCGGACGACTGCTCGGCACCGTGCTGTCCGGCTGGATATATCAGAGTTACGGAATGGAGGCCTGCTTGTGGGTTTCCTCGGCCTTCGTGTTGCTGGCCGCCCTAATTTCTATCGCCTTACCCAGGCATGCCGAGGCGATATGAAACCGTCAGACAGGACGGAGTGAACCTCTGCGCGCTACGCGTGTGACTGGCCCCCACCGATAGTCACTATGTCTATTTTGTTACAGAGTGACTGAGCCATGGGTCGAACCTTAGCTCGATACTGGGCGGCAGCCAATATAGCGACGCAGGTTTGCATCTAGCTGATCTACCTCATACTTAAATGGTATTGATTGTGACCGTTTCTATGCTTCGAAGGGCAGCTTTTGGCCGTTTTCAGCCTGTGGTGACCGGCAGAAAACGACCCATAGCTGCCGGTGAGCAACGGCAGCGTTCGACCCTGAGCAGACGCCGGGTCGGTGAAACTTGCGTCTAGCTCATGCCTTGCTCTCAGGAAACATGCATCCGCCATTGCGCACCAGCGCCTTCAACTCTTCGCTCACCTGGGTGGGGTCTTGAGTTAAACGGGTCACGAACTCCTTGAGGTCCCGTGCGTACGACTTCGAGTCGTGCTTCGCGCTCCAAAGGACGATGTTGAGCACGATAGGAATGAGGTCCAGGCCTTTCTCTGTCAGCGTGTAGAAATCCTTACGCCTGTCGTCGGGGTTGGGCGCCTTCGAGAGAACGCCTTGCCCTTCAAGAAAGGCAAGGCGGGACGCAAGGACATTGGACGCGATGCCTTCTTCCGATTTCAGGAACTGGCCATACGTCTTCTTACCGGCAAAAACGATGTCTCGAATGATCAAGAGCGACCACCGGTCGCCGAAGATCTCCACGCCATAGTTCACTGCGCAATGGGACCGAATGTCTTCTTTAGATGTGGTTTTCATGGCGGGATCTTAACATCACTTGCATTGCGCAAGTAAATTCCTGATGTTTACTTGCTTTTTGCAAGTTAGGCGGCCAGCATGGCTAGGACATTGAGCGCGATTACCCAGCCGTAAAGGAGATCCCATGTACGACACAACCAAGTTATCCGAGTTGCTCCGGTTCGCACGCGTCGATGCAGGCTCCACCGTCATCGATGTTTACCCAGGCGACGGCGACTGGACCCGTCTGTTCTCCGACACCGTGGGACCAAAAGGACGGGTCTTCAGCTTCGTGCCGGCCGAAGTCGCCCACTTCAAGAACGATCCGCTCGGCAGCATGCAGACGCTCGCGAAAGAGCCGGGCCGGGAGAATGTCGAAGCCGTCTCCGCCGACCTCACCGCGATGCCGCAGGCCACGCAACCTGCGGATGTCCTGTGGCTGCACCTGTTCTACCACGATCTCCACACCACGCTGATGCAGGCCAGGGGCGCCACGGCCGCCGACTTCAACCGAGCCGTCTATGAGCAGCTGAAGCCTGGTGGGTCCTACATCATCATCGACCACGCCGCCGCCATCGGGGCGGGCACGAGCGAGGCCCAGTCGCTGCATCGGATTGAGCCCGCATCCGTTCGCGAGGAGGTGGAAGCGGCCGGCTTCGTACTGGACGCGCAAAGCACCCTGCTCGCGAACAACGACGATCCGCACTCGATAAAGGCGTTCGATCCCGCCATCAAGGGCAAGACCGATCGCTTCGTCTATCGGTTCGTGAAGCCCTGACAGGTCACGACGCCGTCTTCATGTTCGTCAGTCAAGTTAGACCAAGGAAGGTCGGTAGTAGCAATCGACCAGGTGGCTTGGACGAGGCCATTCTGGTCGCGAGGTTTCTGACCTCGTTTTTGCTTGCCGTCTGGTTCATTCCTTAATCTCGGGAAAGATACATCCGCCATTGCGGACCAGCGCCTTCACCTCTTCGTTGACCTACCTGGGGCTTCGACTTAGTCGAGCATCCACCTCCTATGATCAAGAGTGACCACCGGTCGCCGAAGATCTGCACGCCATATTTCACTGCGCAATGGGACCGAACGTCTTCTCTGAGAGGGTGTTTTTGTTATCACTTGCGTGGAGCAACTAATTTCCTGATATTCACTTGCGTTTTGCAAGTGAAACGACCAGCATGGCTCGTAGGTTGAACGCAGTCGCCGGATCACGCCGGCAGTCCTTGAATGATCAACCCATATCTGTAAGGAAACTGCACATGAGCACTATCAGCATCATCGGCTCAGGTGGCATGGCTTCAGCGATCGGCGGCCTTGCCGCCAAAGCCGGACACACCGTCGAGGTGGTGAGTCGTGACGTCGCCAAGGCGCGGGCGCTGGCCAAGCAGATCGGAGCTGGCGCGACGACAGGAACGTTCGGCGCCGCCCCGGCAGGGGATATTGTGATCCTGGCGGTTCCCTATTCAGCCGTTCTCGACGTGGTGAAACAGTACGGCGAAGAATTGGCAGGCAAGCTTCTTGTCGACATCACCAACCCCGTCGCGCCTGACCTCACAAGCTTTGTGACCCCTGAAGACAGTTTCGGCGCGCAGGAAATCGCCAAAGCGGCCCCTGCCGACGCCGAAGTCATCAAGGCGTTCAACACCCACTTCTCCCACGTCCTGGCTGCAGGTCCTGTCGAGGGCCACTCGCTGGACGTGTTCATCGCTGGAGACGACGCGCAGGCGAAGGCACGCGTCTCGGCATTCATCGAGAGCCTCGGATTACGCCCGATGGACATCGGGCCGCTGCTCATGGCGCGAACGCTGGAGCACGCCTGCCTGCTTTCGCTGGGCCTCATCGCTCACTCCGCCAAGCACACCCACTTCTCAATCGGCGTCAGCTTTCTCGGCTGAGCGCACCCGCAACACCATTTTTTCATCTCGCTTACAAGGAACACCAACATGCGCGTTTTCGTTACTGGCGGGACCGGCCATTCCGGTCCGTACATCATCTCCGACCTCATCGCCGCCGGCCACGAGGTCACCGCTTTGGCCCGGTCAGACAGTTCGGCGCAGGCGCTCACGGCGCTCGGCGCAAAGGTGCGTCGCGGTGATCTCGATGATCTCGACGGGCTCAAGGAAGCGGCTGCAGCCGCCGACGGCGTGATCCACGTCGCGCACAGACAAGACCTGCTTGCGGTCGGCGGGATCGACGCTGTTGCCGCAGCGGAGGTCCAGATCATGCTCGCATACGGTGATGCACTGGCTGGAACGGGAAAGCCGCTGGTCGTGTCGGGCAGCATCGGTTCGCCGACCAACGAGGGTTGGCCGGTTCCTGGGCCGCTCCAGAGCCGACCGGCGACCGAGGAGGATTCGGCTCTTTCTCCGGCTGGCGATCATTACAAGGGCTCGCTGCGGGTTCGTAATGTCGTGGAAACCACCGTAATTGGACTCGCGGACCGGGGCGTACGATCTTCGGTCGTGCGCATTTCTGAAATCATGCACAGCTCAACCGACAAGGCCGGTTTCCTTCAGGTCCTGATCGGGCAAGCAAAGGAAAAAGGCGTCGTTGGCTACCCCGGCGACGGCTCCAACCGGTGGGCGGCAGTGCATGCCCGCGACCTCGCTACCTTGTTTCGCCTGGCTCTGGAGAAGAGTCCCGCTGGCAGATCCTGGCATGCGGTTGCCGAAGGGGCGATCCCGTACCGCGAGATCGCGCAGGCCATTGGCAGCCGTCTGAACCGTCCCGTCGTGCCCATTCCTGTGGACGTAATGATGGGGCCGGGTTTCTTCGGCTTCCTCGCGAACCTGGTGACGCTGGATACCCCGGCGTCGAGCGCTATCACGCGCCAGACGCTCGGCTGGACACCCACGCAGCCCGGCCTGTTTGCCGATATGGACAATGGCCACTACTTCCCTGTCGCCTGAGTGAGCTGAGGCTGTGCGCCGGGTCGCAACGAGCCCGGCACACACGGGATATTAACCTGGGGAAACCCGCTCAGAGACTGCGGGCAGTACCCCAACTCATTTGGAGATTGCACATGAGCACCATCAGCATCATCGGTTCAGGAGGCATGGCTGCGGCCATCGGCGGTCGTGCCTCCAAATCTGGACACACCGTCGAGGTGGTCAGCCGCGACCCTGCCAAGGCGCAGGCGCTGGTCGACAAACTGGGAGCCGGAGCGACCACAGGAACCTATGGGGCCGCGCCCGCCGGCGACATCGTCATCCTCGCCGTGCCGTACTCCGGAGCGGCATCGGTGGTGGCCGATTACGGGGACGCGCTGGACGGCAAGGTGATCATCGACATCACCAACACGGCCTCTCCGGACCTCAAGGGCCTCGTCACTCCCGCTGGCAGTTCTGGTGCGCAGGAGATCGCCAGGATCGCCCCCGCCAGCGCGCATGTCGCGAAGGCATTTAACACCCTTTTCGGCCACGTCCTTGCTAAGGGAGGCCCCCTCGATGCGTTCATCGCCGCCGACGATTTGGAGGCCAAGGCGCGCGTCTCGACGTTCATCGAGAGTCTCGGGCTACGTCCATTGGATGTCGGTGGCCTGCAAATGGCCCAGACGCTTGAGGCGCTCGGCCTGATGATGATCGGCCTGGCCAAAAACGGTGCCGGCACTTGGGACATCGCGTTGAAAGTCGATATCGGCTGAATCAGATGCGAGAGAAACGGGGAGATTTTTATGAACACACAAAAGAATGTTCAGGTTGTTAAGGACTTCTTTACAGCAATGGGCAGCAGCAACAGGCAAGGTCTACTGGCGCTGACTTCCGAAGATATTGAATGGATCATTCCGGGCGAGGACTGGCCGCTGGCTGGCACGCACCGCGGGCATGCGGGATTGGCAGATCTGCTTCAGAAAGCTTCCGAAAAGATGGAAACATCCGTCATGGAGTTCCACGAATACGTGGCGCAGGGAGACCGGGTTCTGGTCGTCGGCTTCGCCAAGGGGAAAATTAAGGCCACGAATAGGACGTGGGAGGACGATTGGGTCTTCGCCATTACCCTACGAAATGGAAAGCTGACGAACATTCGGGAGTACGTCGATACGCAAGCACTGGCGCGGGCCTGCGAAATGGACGCAGGCTCCAGGCCCTGACTCATCGAGAAGAACTGTACGCAGTCGGGGAGGGGAGCGGGAAAGACATCGCGAAGTGTGTCTTTTTCTTCTCGGATAAATGAGAGATTTGGCTAAAGAGCCGTCGGGCGCTTCCCTAGGTCAGTGCATTATTGGAGGTACTGCCGCTGGTTTGGTGCCGTCTGCTAGCAAAAACCAATGACTTCTTTTGGCCGATAGTTGTCTATCAGGAAGTGCCGCAGTTCTCGTACCACGATTTTAGAAACTGCCTTCTTTGTAGATAGAGGACTGAAGAAACTCGTCGATCAGCGATGTAACCTGCTGTTGGATCACCCCACGCGAGCGAGCGCCATCGCCATCTCGGCAAATGATGCCATCACCTGGTACTTCTTCTTCGAGCAATACCTCCGCGCCAGGTTTGCACACCGACAAGAAGCTGAAGTGGCTTGCGTCGCTGATTTCGACGTAACGGCTTGACGCCGCAGGCAGGCGTTTGGCCAGGTTGGCAGACTCCAACTCGGCGGGAAGATCGTGCGACGGTACGCCGGCAGCGATCACCAGCGTTGGTACCGGCAGCGCGATCAGGCTTTCATCGGTCAGGCCCCGTGAAAGGCCCAGGTCCAATGTAACCACAGCAGTGACGCGTTTATCGCGCAAATCGGCGGCCAACGCGGCCTTTGATTCTGAGGTGCTTGCGGGGTTTATCTTTCCATAGACGGTGCAACTTGCTAACTGCGGGTGTGCTTTGCAGTCATGGGCGAAGCGGTCTGGATCGAAACGAGCACCGGCGATCTCCAAGGCGGTCATGCCGCCGAGTGAATGGCCCACTACTGCAATTCGGTCATTGGCGACCAAGCCGAATTTTTCAGGTTGAGTCGTGACGCTATCAATGGCTCGACGCACATCAACGGGCCGCTGCCATAACTGCGCCGCTGCTTGAGGGCTACGGTCATGAGTGGTGGTGCCAGGGTGATTGATTGCGGCGACGATGTAACCCCTATGAGCCAGAGCACTGGCAAGCCAGATCTGGTTGCTCCAGTTACCTCTGTACCCGTGGGAGAGCACCAATAATGGATGCTTGCCAGCAGCGGGCGGCGCGTCACGAACGGCAGAAGCCCCGACGAACACCACATCATCGCCGATCAATTGCGTGGTGGCGGTAGTTGCACTGGGGTACCAGACGACCATCTCCAGTGCGCGGTCATTGTGCGAGTCCGGCAGTGTGGAAGATTGGAAGCCGACAGGGTTCTCGTCAGCGAGTGCGATAGTAGTCAGCCAGGTCAACAACAGGGCGCCGAAAGCTATTTTTTTCAATGTCGTTTCTTCCTTGATTAGACGAGTGCATGGCAACCTGAACCCGCCGTTAGGGGCATCCATCTTCGTTCGGCTGCATATAAGCACGGACATTAAAACCCACATTCGAACCGTCGCGCATAAATTCCATCGTTAGCTCTATTCGTGGTCTTTAGTGAGAAGGCTGAACGTCTGTTTTTGACCGAAAGCAGCCCTTAAACTCATAATATCTGTTCTATATAGCTATAGGTCGTACGGGGGAATATGCCGACCCGGATCAACGAAAAAACAAAGATTTAAGTCATCAGTTCCCCCTAAAATCTCAAGCGCCATCATTTAGCCACACTGCGCAAGAAGTTGCACAGTACCCCATAATAAAACACCCCTCTGAAGCGCTACAGACCATACGCAACGAGGCCTGTAGCCAAGTGCGCAAGAAGTTGTGCAGTACTGCGCAACTTCTTGCGCACTTTTGCCCTCGCTCCCCCGGGAAAAACCTTCACAATCGCAGGCTAAAGCACTTTGACCCCCGCCCTCCGGGGACTTCGCAAAACCTGGCACGCTCCTTGATAACAGTCAGGCACCCACCGGGCGATTTCGCCTCCCGGGCACCTTAAATTTATCCGCAAGGAGAGCACCCCATGGCAACACCAGCGTACATGTCGGTTACCGGCGAAAAACAAGGCCTGATCACTGCAGGCGCATTCACCGCTGACTCCGTTGGTAACACCTACCAGGAAGGCCACGAAGACCAGGTCATGGTTCAGGCGTTCAATCACGACGTCATCATCCCGCGTGACCCGCAGTCCGGCCAACCGACCGGTCAGCGCGTCCACAAGCCAGTCGTGATCACCAAGGTCTACGACAAGGCTTCGCCACTGCTGCAAGCTGCTCTGACTTCCGGCGAGCGCATGAGCGAAATCGTTATCCAGTGGTTCCGTACTTCTGCTCAGGGTACCCAAGAGCACTACTACACCACTAAACTGGAAGACGCGATCATCGTCGCCATCAACAACAAAATGCACAACTGCCAGGATCCGTCGAACTCGCACTTCACGCACCTGGAAGAAGTGCAGTTCACCTACCGCAAAATCACCTGGACCCACGAAGTATCCGGTACTTCGGGTTCCGATGACTGGCGTCAACCAGTCGCTTAATCGCGGCTGACCGCTTCACGCATCGGCCAGCTCTGCTGGTCGATGTTGTTTACGCCTTTCCGGAATTTTGCGTCTGCTGATCCCTTATTCCTGGGGCTATTGGCGAACGCCGCTGCACTGCACGAGGAACAAGGGATGTTCGCGCCGGCTAATCAGACTCACTTTGCCCTGACTATCGAAGGCCTTTCCAACGACTTACAGGTCCTTGCCCTGCAAGGCCGGGAAGCCATCAGCCAGCCCTTTGTGTTTGAGGTGGAGCTGGTCAGTGAACAGCCGTCCCTGGACCTCGAAACGCTCCTGCACAAACCGGCCTTCCTGCAACTGTCGCCCGACGGCGGCGGCATCCATGGCCAGATCTATCGCGCCGCCCAGGGTGATTCCGGCAAACGCCTGACCCGCTACGCGGTGACCCTGCGCCCGCAACTGTCCTACCTGGCGCACCGCATCAACCAGCGCATCTTCCAGAACCTCACCGTACCGAAAATCGTCGGCATGGTCCTCGAAGAGCACGGTATCCAAAGCAACGCCTACGAATTCAAAGTCGGGGCGATTTATCCCGAGCGCATTTACTGCGTTCAATACGATGAATCGGACCTGCACTTCATCCAGCGCCTGTGCGAGGAAGAAGGTATCCACTACCACTTCCAGCACAGCGCCACGGCCCACAAACTGGTGTTCGGCGATGACCAGACGGTGTTCCCGAAACTCAAACCAGTGGCCTATCAGCAAGACTCGGGCATGGTCGCCAGCGACCCGGTGATCAAGCGTTTCGACCTGCGCCTGGAAACCCGCACCAGCCGCACCACGCGCCGCGATTACGACTTCGAAAAACCACGCATCACCCTCGAAAGCGAAAACCGTGGCGACGTACTGCCCGACCTCGAGGACTACGATTATCCCGGTCGCTTCATCGACCGCGAACGCGGCAAACACCTGGCCAACCGCGCCCTTGAACGTCACCGCAGCGACTTCCAGCTCGCCGAAGGCAAGAGCGATCAGCCGTTACTGGTCAGCGGCCATTTCCTCGCGCTGACCCAACACCCGAAAGCCAAATGGAACGACCTCTGGCTGCTCACCGAAATTTTCCACGAGGGCAAACAGCCGCAAGTGCTGGAAGAGTCGGTGACCAGCGACACCACCGCGCTGAAAGACGATTTCCATCAAGGCTATCGCAACCGCTTTCAGGCCACGCCGTGGGACGTGCCGAACCGCCCGCCGCTCAATCACCCCAAACCACGCATCCTCGGCAGCCAAAGCGCCGTGGTTACCGGACCCAAAGGTGAAGAAATCCACTGCGACCAGTACGGTCGCGTCAAAGTGCAATTCCACTGGGACCGCGAAGGTCAGGCCGACGACAAGACCAGCTGCTGGCTGCGCGTCTCCAGCGCCTGGGCCGGCGCCCAATACGGCGGCATCGCCATCCCGCGCATCGGCATGGAAGTACTCGTCACCTTCCTTGAAGGCGACCCCGATCAGCCCTTGATCAGCGGCTGCCTGTACCACAAGGAAAACGTCGTCCCGTACGACCTGCCGGCGAACAAAACCCGCAGCACCTTCAAAACCCTGAGCTCCCCCGGTGGCGGCGGTTACAACGAACTGCGCATCGAAGACAAAAAGGGCCAGGAACAAATCTTCCTGCACGCCCAACGCGACTGGGACGAAAACGTCGAGCACGACCAGAAGATTCGCGTCGGCAACGAACGCCACGACACCGTCGAGAAAAACAGCTACAGCGAATTCAAAGCCGAAGAACACCACACCGTCTACGCCGACCGCAAAGTCGAAACCCGCGCCAACGACCACCTCACCGTGGGCGTCAACCAGCACATCAAGGTCGGCACTGGGCAATTCATCGAAGCCGGCCAGGAAATCCACCTGAGCAGCGGCATGAAGGTCGTGCTTGAAGCGGGGGCCGAACTGACGCTGATTGGCGGGGGTAGCTTCATCAAGATCGACAGCGGCGGCGTGACCCTGAGCGGCCCGGTGATCAACATAAACTCCGGCGGTGGGCCGGGCAGCGGCACGGGGGCGGCGCCATTGTTGCCGGGGCCGTTGAAGCAGGCGGATGCGGATAAGGCTGGGCAGTTGCTGGTGCCCGCCTTGCGTCAAACCCTACAACGAGCAGCCACAACGGCTCAGCCAGTCTGCGAGATATGCCAACAACTGAAGGCGATGAAATGATCCCCGCTGCCACGCGTTATCTGCTTCTGGATGGAGCAAAGATCGAAAACCTGCCGGCCCGTTTGTACAGCCTGGACGACAATCCAACTATCGAATGGCTCTATCACGCCACGCCCTACAAAGAGGTGTTTGATGTCGGTCCAGCGCTGGTTCTCCTCCGCAACAATGGCGCCCTTGAACAAGCCTTTACGGAGCATTGGCAACACGATGCCGGCCTGCTGATTGAAAGCGACGCGCCCTTGCCGCAACTGGCTGAACACCTGCGCAGCCTGATTCACGCTCGAGTAACTGGCGAGGTGACGTTGCTGTTTCGCTACTACGATCCGCGCGTCATGCGCCATTGGCTGCCGACTCTGATCCCGGGCGAAAAAGATCGCATGATGGGCCCGGTCAGCCGAGTGCGTCTGCCCGGGCGCGATGGTCAAGGAGAACAGTGGATCGTGCGCGATCAACGCCAGCAAAACGCCGAGCAATATGCCGAACGGCCATGGTTGTATCTGGACGATCAGCAGTTGCAACAGCTCAACCAAGGCAAGCTGGAAACCTTCGATCAGCAGCTCTTGGAACACGTCCACACCTACTTTCCCGACTGTCTGGCCCAACACTCGACTGCCGACCAGCAGCAATGGGCGGTGCTCTGCCGTGAAGGCGCCGCCAGCCACGGATACTCTGCGCCAAAAGAAGTGGTGCGCTGGTCTGCTCTGGTTGCCGAGCACGGCACGGCGTTTCCGCAAGCGCCCGACCATCAGGCCTACCGCGAGATCCTGCAACAACCAACGCTTAACGCCACACAACGCCTGGACGCCTTGTTGGTAGAACTGCATCGCCATTGGCTGCTGACTGACAAGGAGTCTATTGCATGACCACCGCACCACTCGATAAAAACCGCAACCTGGCCGCTGCCGATCAGGCAGCGCAATGCCAGTTCGGCGACGAAGAGTTGTCCAGCCCGGCTACCACCTGCCCTGCGCGCCAACCCGAAATCTTCGTGGTTCCCAGCCGCTACGCAATGGCCGAACAGTCCGCCGAACATGCCGATTTCGCGCCTTCCAGCCCGACCAAAAGCCACCCGATGGCCTTGCGCCGCTTGCGCGCGGGTTACGTCTATCTATGGCATGCCGAAGGACCACTCAAACGCTACGCCGTCGCGTCTGATGGTTTGCTGGTTGAACAACCGCTGACGCAACCCCACTCTGCTCTGACGACCGGTGAAAACGCCGGAATCGCGGTGAACAAAAGCACCGACGCGTGGATGCTCTACAGCGAAGTACCATTGGGCAAAGACGCCTGCGAGCGCCTGAAAAAGAACGGTGAACGTCGCAAGCGTATGCGTCAGATCGCCCTCACCGACGTCGCCAAACGCCTGTCGGCCAAACACTGCCCGCCGCTCGAAAAAGCCCCGACACTGGTGGCCGAACTCATGCCGAAAGTGCGCGAAAAAACCCTCGCACATGAACATCAGAAGAACGGCGCGACTGACCGCGAAGGCGTGAAAGAACAACGCAAAACAGCGCAAGCCGCGCCTACTCAAGACAACATCAAAGCCTATTCCGCCAGCTCGGAATCTCTGCGCGAACGCGAACAGGCGGCCGGCACGCAACCACCGGGTGAGCCCGTGGTCGAGCCTGGGAATTGGAGCGCCAGCCCATGGGAACTGGCACCTACGCAAGCCTGGCTGGACAAAGCCAAGAGCGAGTCAGCTCCGCTGTATGCTGTGTTTGCTGCGCTGGATGATGATCTGGGGGTGTTGCGGGATATCGACCACGAACAGAACAAGGTCGAGGCAGAACACGAAGAGTGGGTAGCCGACAATAGCTTGCGCCAGACCATCGGCAGCTTTATCCGCAACATGGTCACCGAAGACGGTGGCGAAGTTGCCAACCTGCTCAACTACCGGTATCGCGAACACAACCTGCAACTGACACCGGAACAGGGCGACACCCTGATCGACAGTCAGAAGCAGCTGAACACCCTGATGCTGGAAGAAACACGCATCAACCAACAACGCGGCCGACAGTATGAGCATGCCCAAGCGGATGGCCTGTTGGCTCAGGTTCGATCCCGTGAAGAGGCCGTACTGAACAAGGTGCGCAGCTTCATCCCGAGCGAGCTGCATCAGGAAGCGCAACAAGTCGTGCGAGATTATCGCCAGGAAAAAACTAGCAATCTGGAAGGTGGCGGCGGAACCAAAGTTGGTGAATACATCGACTTGGCGAGCATGGACCATTGGCTGGATCAGGAGGCGCCGCAGCACTTCAAGCAGGTCGAAGAACGCCATCAATTGCTGTACGCCGATCGCATAACCTACCTGCCACGCAATGACAGCGGCACGTGGTTTGTCGACCAGAGCAGCGAAGAGCACCTCAAGTGGCTGGAAAGCCTGACGATCGCTTGCCTCAGCGCTCAGTGCAGCCGTAGCGAAGGCGCCAAACAGTTTGCCGACTACGTGAGTAGCGATGACCCCGGTTTGCTACGTCTGGTGTTCCAGGCGTGGAGTCCGAGCCTGGAAGCGGCGGTAAACAATACCTCGCGCCTCAACGAACTGGTCACGGCGCTCAGTCTGGAAAACCTCGCCGACTCCCGCGCAGCCGCACTCAAGATTCTGGACGCGGACACCCTGCGCAATATCGAGCGGTTAGCGAGCAATCTGGAAGGTGCCTGGACGGCGACCATGACCCGCCTCGGCGCGTCTTTGATTCATGCAAGCAAAGGCACGGCGATGGCAATGGGATTATTCCTGGTCATCCGCCTCGGCGATAACACCCGCCTTGTGCAGGGCGTAGAGAACGGTATCAAAGTCTGGCGCTTGGTCGGCCAGAACGCTGAAGCCCTCAGCCAATGGACCCGAAGCACCGCTCAGGCCATCAGCCTCGGTCGCGTTAACGGCATCGTCAACGCACCCTCGATCAAAGCCTCGGGTGGCCTACTGCCGCTGGCGGCGCTGGTGGTCAACATTCTCAACGCCGGAACCTATGCCGGACAGGCAACGGCGCTGGAAGGCAGCGATGCGCAACGGCAGGCGGATAGCATGTCAGCGTATTTGTACGCAGGGGCAGCGTTGGGGGCGGTGATTCAGAATTGGGTGATTTTGGGTAAGGGGATGAATGAGGTTAGCTTAGCTAAAGGCCAGCTCTCCTTTACTGCACCGACGCTAACTCTATTCGGGGCGATTGTGGGAGGCTTGTCAGGGTTTGCCGCGTACAACGAATGGAACTCATTGAACAGTCAGATCGCAAGTGCTCAAGAAAATGTCGACCCTTGGCTCAGACTCAAGCAAGTGGCCGTGACCGGCCAAGTTGCAGTGTACTTCGCGCAGGGACTACTAGGCCTTAGCCTTACCAGCCTGCGTCTAGCCAATACAATCAGCACTCCAGTAGCGATACGCCGCTTCCGCTTGGGCATGGGCCCCTTGAATCTGTTGCTACTGGCGCTCGGGGGGCTTTACCTGTTCGCTTGGTTCCGCCAAGCCAGCCCATTGCAAAGCTACCTCGCCAACTGCTGCTGGTCCCATCGCCGGGCCAAAACTAACAAAGGCATCGCACCTCAGGCCCAACAAGATGAAATCAACGAGTTGATGATTCTGCTCTACCAACCCCGTCTAGCTATGGATACGCGCGAAGTGCGTATCGGTGGTTCACTGGGAGACACGATTACACAGGATGGAATCTGCCAACTGACAATTGATCTACCCGGTGCGGCCCCCGGCGCAGCACAAATCGACTTGGCCATGAGTGGCAACCTAACCCCTGTTTCCGCCGGTTTGGGTACTGGCACGCGGGGAACCCCCACAGACCTCGGAGCCACTTGGCTGAATGCCACCCAATGCAACTGGATTCCTGTAGATGCGGGTCAAGGGCTGCGCCTGAGCGGAAGCTTCCCACAACCTCTCACACGACTATCCTTACGCCTGTGTTACCTCAGTCCGGTGGCGCTGCTCGCGGGTGTCGGTGTTACCATCGGTGGCGCCAAAGGCGTAGCCTATACACTATCGCCAAATGGCGGCCTGCTGAGCCCTGACGGCGAAATCATCACTTTACGTTCCGGCGAACCGACTCCTGAATTGGATCGGGCCATCGTTCATCGATTAGGCCCTCAGCAGAACTCAAGCTATTTGACACCCAAGGAAAAGGTATGACTTCACCTTCGCCCAACAGCCGCAGGGGTGCGCTCTCGCGGGAGGACTACCTAGCACCACTTGCCGTTCCGACCGGACAACCCCCCAAGGATGTACTCAATACTATCTGGCGCAAGAACGAGGTATATCTTGATATTGGCTCCTACAGCATTGGCTCTGCTGTCATGGTGCTGTGGCCGGTGGTAATGCTCTGTTTACTCATGATCTACATAGAGCGAAATGGCGAGAGGCTGGTGGGAACAGCCCTATTGTCGTTGGTGCTAGTTGGTATTCCGATATTGATCCTTTTACATGGGCTGACTAAGCCCGTGCCGCTACCTGTACGCTTCAACCGCCAGCGCCGCGAGGTCTGTGTGCCATTCAATGACGGCCGTTACTGGATAGTCCCTTGGGAGCAGGTTACTGCTCAAGCGGTAGCAATCCACTCCGTCGGTCAGCACGGTAAAACTACTCAAGGCCTATTGGTCGTAGGCTTTCGCAATCCCGACCCAGATGCACCGGAGAAGGAACGAGACTTCAGCTTGGGATTCAGTTGCGGCGGCGGCGAAACGGCCATGTGTCTCTGGGAGTGCATGCGCAGCTACATGGAGGTTGGGCCTGAAGCCGTTCCGAAGTGCAACTTCGAGGGAGAGAACAGCAAAAAGGGCTTGATCAGCTGGACCGTTAGCATTTTGTTTGACGCATTGAAGTCTGCTGCCAAGGGAGACTTTAAATCTGCCATTAATGATGTTTTCTTCACTGTTTTTTTAGGTGCTCCCTTGGGTTTTTATTTGCAAGAACGCAAGCTGGTTCCGCCGCCCGACTTGACCGCCCCGGAAATAAAAGAATGGTCCAAAACACTGCCGGCCGAGCAATGGGCCAAGCGCTCCCCGGAGTTGGAAGTGGCTATTGCCAAGCGTGAAGCAACGCTGGAGGATTCAGCACAAGTCGCATGACTGTCAACACTAAGGAGCGCGATTGGGGAAGAATCCCCACTGTCCGGCACTGACTCGCCTCTAATTCTGTAGGTACCTGTGAACGACCGCATTTGGCCGATTTCTGCCCGTTGCCACCAGCAGCTTTCGGCCAAAAGCAGACGGTCAACTCAGACGGTTTTCCACCCATAGCGGCCCTTCGCGAAGGCCTCCACCGTTAACGTCCAGGATTTTTGCTAGATGGATGCTTGCCAAACTCCAGGCGAATAAAATTCCACGCAGCTATTAACGTTCGTTCACTCAAAGTCACGGGAGATTGTTTTACTTTGATGGCGGGTAAGTGCCGCAAAGCGGCAAAGATTAACTGTGTAGTGCTTAGTGCCAGAGGAGCGACTTGAACAGGCAACCCAAGAGGCTGGCCTTCGTCCTCATCTGGACTTCTCGCGTTCGCCGTATGGTTTGCCCAGTGCGGCGTCAATCATTGGACGCACACCTTGCAGTACTTGGGCCGATACCTCTGGCCTGGCCTTCGCCGTAGCGCGCGCAACCGAGAGGGCGCCAATCATTGCCGCAACAATGCCCATGGCGGTGGCAAGCGCGTCGACGGCTTGGTTGTTGGCCGCCACCCTGCGCTCGAACGCTCGAACCAGCACCAGGTAACCCTCGGTAAACTTTGAGCTGGTCACCGCATCCTGGCGGCCAATTTCGCTGGCTGACGCGGCCATTGCACAGTGGTCGGCATAATCGTCGCGCTTGTCGACAGACAGATAGTCGGAGAGAAAGCGTTCCAGATCCGGCTCGCCATCCACCGTACCCGAATAGAGCTTGGCATTGCTCTGCTCCAAGCTCCACGCCAGTGCCTCGGCCGCCAGAGCTTCCTTGGATGGGAAATGCGCGTACAGGGCACCGTGCGTCAAGCCTGCTGACTTGCTGATTTCGGCAACGCCCACGCCATCGATCCCTTTCTGCCGAAACAGACGGCTCGCCGTCTCAATCAATGCGGCGCGATTGGCCTCTGCTTTTTCTTTCGAGATTTTCATGACAAGGCTCCTTTGAAGGTGATCTTTGCACATTATAGTTGCGTCCACAATCATTCAAAACCCTATACCAAAAAGTGATAATTGTTATTTCCACCTGAGTCTTGACTTTAATAATTGTCAGTACCACTATTAATTTAATGATTGCGATCGCAATCGTAAGGCACCGTTAGTTACCCATTCCCTGAGAGCACACAACAATGAAAATCGAGAATGCCGTTGCATTTGTTACCGGCGCCAACCGTGGTCTTGGCCTCGCGTTCGCAAAAGAACTCGTAGCCCGCGGCGCGAGCAAGGTCTACGCCGGGGTGCGCAACCCCGAAGGCGTCAACATTCCGGGGGTGATCGCCATTCGCCTGGACGTCAGCGACCCGGCATCGGTGGCTGCGGCGGTGGCTCAAGCTGGCGACGTTACGCTGCTGGTCAACAACGCAGGCATTGCCCGCCTGTTGCCATCGATGCTTGATCCTGGCCTAGAGGAAGCCGCTCGCGAAATCTTCGAAACCAACTATTACGGCGTCATGCACGTCAGCCTGGCCTTCGCCCCTGTGCTTAAAGCCAACGGCGGCGGCGCGATTGTCAACGTACTGTCGGATGCTGCCTGGGTTGCCGCGCCTTTCCTGTCCGCTTACGCGGCATCGAAAGCGGCAGCGTGGAGCTTCACCAACTCGCTGAGGATCGAACTCCATGACCAGGGCACCAGCGTGCAAGGCCTGCATGTGGGCTTCATCGACACCGACCTGACACATGGTTTTGACGTGCCGAAAGTCCAGCCATCCGACGTCGTGATCCAGTCGCTGGACGGCGTGGAAGCAGGCTTGAAAGAAGTGCTCGCAGACCAAGGGACACGCACCATCAAGGCCAGCCTGTCGACTGAGCAAGCGGCATACCTGAACCCTGAAGCGACTGCGTAGGAGTACGAGATGAATTTCATGCAACGGCTCGCCCTCGGCGCAGCGTTTTCTGTCATGACTGCTGGGAGTGCCTTCGCGGCGTCAACTGCTACTCACAACACAGCACCCAATCAGTTCGTTGAAGCGGACGGCGTGCGATATGCCTACCGTCAACTTGGTTCGCAGACGGGGGTTCCGGTCATCCTGCTTCAGCACTTTCGTGGCAACATGGATTACTGGGATCCGGCACTCACCGATGGTCTGGCAAAACAGCGGCCGGTTTACCTGTTCGACAATGCTGGCGTAGGCCTCAGCGGTGGCGAAACCCCCGATTCGTTCGAAGCCATGGCCGATAACGTCGCCGCATTTGCACGCGCACGCGGGTTGACGCAAGTGGATGTGCTGGGTTTTTCAATCGGCGGCATGGTGGCTCAGGAAGTTGCACTGCGGCATCCAGAGCTGGTCCGCAAACTGATCCTTGCAGGAACGTCGCCGCGCGGTGGAGTACCGGGAAATGATCCAAAGGTACCGGGGATCGCCCTGCGCGAGACGATAGCCTCACAGGAAGAAACCGCCTACCTGTTCTTTGATCCGGCTCCGTCCAGCCAGCAGGCGGCCCGGGACTTCTGGGAAAGGCGTCATCAACGCAGCGAGGGCCTCGACACACTCGCTTCGATGAAAGCCATCAACGCTCAAGGCGCGGCGCTGGGCAAGTGGAACTCGCCCGGTGACGGAACTTTTTCTCAGCTGAACCACATTTCTCAGCCGACTTTAGTGGTCAACGGCAGCAAGGATGTGATGGTACCGACCCAAAACTCATTCACGTTGCAACAGCACATCCCGAACGCCAAGTTACTGATTTATCCGAATTCGGGGCATGGAGCACTGTTCCAATATGCCGACGACTTTGTAAATCAGGCCAATGCTTTCCTGGACTGACCCAGATCAGACTCAACCTGCTGTAACGAGGATTTTAACAATGAGAATTTTGATCGTGGGCGCCGGCTCGACCGGCGGGTTTTTCGGGGCAAAGCTGGCCAAGGCAGGTCGCGATGTTACGTTCCTCGTACGGCCGCAACGACTTCGCCTCATCGAGCAACATGGCCTGTGCGTCAGAAGCCCGGCCGGTGACATCGACATACAACCGCAGCTCATTACATCAGCGCAAATCAATGGCACCTTCGACATCGTTTTGCTAGCGGTCAAGGCCTACGCGCTTGACTCTGCGCTACAGGACATGGCCGCCGCTGTCGGCCCCGAAACAGTCATCTTGCCATTGCTCAACGGCATGCGGCACATGGACGTCATCTCGGAAAAATTCGGTGCAGAGCGCTTGCTGGGATGCGCTTGCAAAGTGGCAACAAGCCTTGATGAGAGTGGACGTATCATCCAGCAGGGCACGTTCAACGATATCTCCTATGGAGAGCTGGATGGGAGTGATTCGGATCGACTCGCAGCCGTGCACGCGTTCATGCGCGACGCCGGATTCGATGCAAACATTTCGAATACGATTTTAAGGGACATGTGGGAGAAGTGGACGTTGCTCGCGGCGATGGGGAGTATCAATTGCCTGATGAGAGGCAGTATTGGCGAAGTCGTAGCGGCCGCAGGAGGTCACGAATTTGCGCTACGCATGATTGATGAAGTGGCGGCGGTTGTCCGTGCCGCAGGTCAAGAACTAAGCGAGCCCTTCCTGACGCAAGCCTATCGTCTTCTCACATCGCAAGGCTCCCCACAAACATCGTCGATGTATCGGGATCTAGTGGCCGGCCGAGCCATCGAAGCCGATCAGATCATTGGGGATCTCCTCGTGCGAGCGTCTGCAAAGGATATGGAAGCTCCCCTGTTGGCTTTGGTCTATGCGCACTTGTTGGTTTACCAAGCACGATTGGATAACTGAAAAGTTCCAAGGACAGCACCTGACGGCCCGGCCATGGGCCATTCCGACCGCCTCGCTGATCGGAGGCGACACCCCGAAAATCTGCCTGTGGCGCAGGTGGTGCGGCTGACCGCATACATCGCGCCATTCTTCAGGAGAAAGACCATGTCTTCTATATCATTCCCGCACTTGCGGCGCAGCCTGCTTGCGACTACCGCAATTGCAGGTGCCTGCGCACTGCTCGCACTCGTCTCACCCAGTTACGCCCGGGCCAGCACCACACCGGAGGTCGCTGCCACCGTTGAGCAGGACAGCGCGATCCGTCCTTTTAAAGTTAACATTCCTGAAGAGGCGGTTGCCGACCTGCGCAAGCGTGTGTTAGCCACACGCTGGCCAGACCGTGAAACGGTAGGCGACCAATCCCAAGGGGTGCAACTGGCGAAACTCCAGGATCTGGTGGCTTACTGGGGCACGCAATACGACTGGCGCAAGGTTGAAAAACAGCTCAATGCCTTACCAATGTTCGTGACCAAAATTGACGGCCTCGACATTCAGTTCATCCACGTCAAATCAAAACACCCGAACGCTATGCCGCTGCTACTCACCCATGGCTGGCCCGGGTCGATCCTGGAGCTGACCAAGGCCATCGCCCCCTTGACCGATCCCACTGCCCATGGAGGTCGCGCCGAAGATGCTTTTGACGTAATCATTCCCTCGATGCCCGGCTACGGTTTTTCGCAGCGTCCCACCAGCGGCGGTTGGAACCCTGACCGCATCGGACTCGCTTGGGATGTGTTGATGAAGCGTCTGGGCTACAAGCGCTACGTGTCCCAAGGCGGCGATTGGGGTTCTGTGATCGCAGATGCCATGGGGCGCCAGGCGCCATCAGGCTTGCTGGGCATACACGTGAACATGCCAGCTACCGTACCCGCCGATGTCGCCAAGGCAATAAGCGACGGCACCCCTCCACCCGCCGGTCTGTCGACCTCGGAGACAGCGGCCTATGAATCGCTGAAAACCTTCTTCTCCAAAAATGCCGCTTATGGCGCCATGATGGGTACCCGCCCACAGACCGTAGGGTACGGCTTATCCGATTCACCTGCGGGGTTGGCGGCGTGGATGTTCGACAAATTCAATCAGTGGACCTACAGCGGTGGTGATGCCGGCAAATCCCTAACCAAGGACGAGATGCTCGACGGTATTTCGCTCTATTGGTTGACCAATAGCGCCGTCTCGTCCGCCCGCCTTTACTGGGAAAATAACAACAACAACTTCAACGCAGTGGAACAGAAGACCCGCGACATCAAGATCCCTGTCGCGGTCACCGTGTTTCCCGGCGAAATTTACAAGGCGCCGAAGACCTGGACTGAGCGCGCTTATCCCAACCTGGTTTATTTCAACGAAGTAGACAAAGGGGGACATTTCGCGGCGTGGGAAGAACCTGAGCTGTTCGCAAAAGAACTCCGGGCAGCATTCCGCACCTTGCGTTAAGTAAAACGTTGCATATGGCCTGCCCACTTGCAGGGCAGGCCGTACACCAATGCCCGTCTAGATGCAGCTGGTGCTGACCGGCTGCTTTTGGCCGATTTCTGGCTGTCGCCACCGGCAGCTATGGGTCGGATAGCGACCACCAGCCATTGTGACTGATCCACCCTTGTCCTCCCCTCACGTGGAGGACAAGCCATGAACACTATTGCTAGATACCAACATCAGCCTTGGAACAAGGGAAAGCTTGTCGGGCAGAAAGCTCCGCTTCGAGTCAGAGATATCTGGGCTATCCGCGTAAGACTTCAGCTTGCTGAGAAGACGCGTGATTTGGCGCTCTTCAACTTGGCCATCGATAGCAAGCTGCGTGCTTGTGACTTAACCAAGTTGCGAGTCCGCGACATCACCCATGGGGAGCATGCGAGGCTTCATTTGCCTTAGACCTCGACGGTTTCTACACGCGGGATGAATCGATTGCCGATGGGGGAGGTTCCAAAGGCAATGCTCCAAGGTTCCAGGTTCAACGCCCGTTGTCTTTACTGGCTGGAGCGAATGGCCCCTCCATCAATCAACACGTTCTGCCCGGTCAGGTAGCCCGCATGACTGCTGCAAACGAAAGCGCACAGAGCACCGAACTCCTCGGGTGAGCCGAAGCGTTTAGCAGGAATTTCGCTACGGCAATCGCCGAGGAATGCCTCACTGTCTTGCCCCGACTCTTCGGCCGCAGCGACCAGGTTGTCACGCAGTCGATCGGTGTCGAATGAGCCCGGTTGCAGGTTGTTGATCGTCACATTCCGACTGGCAATGTTTTCTTGCCGGGCAAGCCCTGCGATAAACCCCGTCAGACCACTGCGCGCGCCATTGGACAGACCCAGGCTTTCGATTGGGGACTTCACGGCACTCGAGGTGATGTTGATGATTCGGCCAAATCCGCGTGTGGCCATACCGTCTACCGTTGCCTTGATCAACTCGATAGGGGTGAGCATGTTGGTATCCAGCGCCTTGAGCCAGGCGTCGCGGTTCCATTCGCGAAAATCCCCGGGAGGAGGGCCTCCAGCGTTGTTGATCAAAATATCGAAATGCTCATGGGCCATAAGGGCGGCCGCGCGACCCTCGGGCGTCGAAATGTCTCCGGCTACGGCGATGACAGTCACTTCAGGATTTATCGCTCTGAGCTGACGGGCTGTTTCATTCAGCGTCTGTTCGCCTCGGGCGGTGATCACCACGTTAACGCCTTCGCTGACGAGTGCCTGTGCGCAGGCTTTACCCAGGCCTTTGCTGGCCGCGCACACCAGCGCCCAGCGTCCTGCTATTCCAAGATTCATGCGTGTTTTCCTGAAAGAAGGAAGCTCAAAGAAAGTGGTTGCCTACTGCAGTACCCATGCTCACGCATGATTCGCAGTGACAGGCAGGTTTGGCGATCGAGTACTGATTCCCATAAAGCGCCGCACTCGCTCTCCTTCGGCATCGCAGCGTATGGTTTCAGGTGCAGCATCCAGTTGGATATTACCGTTCTCCATGAAGACGACCCTGTCGGATATCGACATGGCAAAGTCCATTTCGTGGGTGACGATAATCATGGTCATGCCTTCGCTGGCAAGGTCGCGTATGACGTTCAGCACATCGCCCACCAGCTCTGGATCGAGCGCTGACGTAGGCTCGTCGAACAGCATGATGTCCGGCTCCATGGCCAAAGCACGAGCGATCGCCACGCGCTGTTGCTGTCCGCCGGAGAGCTGGTGCGGGTACTTGTGGGCGTGGGCGAGCAGGCCGACCTTGTCCAGCAGCGCATAAGCACGGTGTTCGCTCAGCTCGCCCGGGATGCCGTGGTAACGCGGCGCCAGCGTGACGTTGTCGAGAATGGTGCGGTGCGGGAACAGATTGAAGTTCTGGAACACCATGCCAATGTGCCGCACGCCTTTGCGCAGACGGGCGCTGTTGGGTTTGTCCGAAGCTTCGATGAACTTTTCACCGAACAACAGAATGTCGCCTGTATCGATGCTTTCCAGACCGTTGACCGTGCGGATCAGCGACGTTTTGCCGGAACCGGATGGGCCAATGATCGAGATCACCTGGCCGTATTCGACATTCAGATCGATACCCATCAGCACTTGGTGCGTGCCATAGCTCTTCTGGATGTTCTTCAGTTGCAGGATGGGCGTCGCGTTGCTGCCCGTGGCTTTACGCGCATTGTCGGGCAAGGCTTCGGCGCAGGCCTTGAGCTTGGCCTCGGCGGCGGCATCGAGTGTATGCGGCTTGCGGAAGTTCAGGTCCAGGTAGCGCTCCAGGCGCTGCAGGAAAAAGCCGAACACGGTGACGATCAGCACGTAGTACACGCCCACCGCCGCCAGGGTTTCCATGACCAGGAAGTTGGTGGCATAGAGGCGTTGGCCGACCGTGAGGATTTCGGTCAGGGAGATGACCGAGACCAGCGACGTCAGCTTGACCACCGTGATGTATTCATTGATCAACGTAGGCAGCGAGATACGGAAAGCCTGGGGGATCACGATCAAGCGCTGCATGCCGAACAGGCCGACACCCAGCGCGCGGCCTGCTTCCTTCTGGCCCTTGGCCACGGAGATCAGGCCACCACGGTGGATCTCCGCCATGTAAGCCGCTTCCGTGACCACCAGGGCCAGCAAGCCTGCGTAGAAGGGGTTGGACAGAATCGGTCCGCTACCGGGAAACAATTGTGGCAAGTTGTAGACGAAGACCACCAGCACCAGCAACGGGATGCTGCGGAAGAACCAGATGTAGACCGCCGCGGGAATGCGCATTAAGGGCGACTGGGACAACTTGGCCGTGGCCAGGCCAAAGCCCAGCAGCATGCCGAGGAACCAGGCCAGGGCACTGAGCTGGACCACCGTGACGCAGGCCTTCCAGAAGTCCGGCAGGGAGAACAGGGAGATGAAATACGACCAATCGAATTGCATAGGGCACCTCGATCTGCCGCCCCGGTTCAGGGGCGGCAGATGACCAGACTACAAGGACACGTTCTTAGTGGGCAGTCGGTTCTTCCAAGCCATATTTCTTGAGAATAGCGGCGTATTCACCGCTCTTTTTGGTCTCCTCGAAGGCTTTTTGTACGGCCTGGAATGTTTCGTCGTTACCTTTCTTGACGAAGATACCCAGGGTTTGCTGATAGATCGGGTGGTCGGTGGTGATCACCACCCGGCCATTGGTTTTTTCCGCGATCAATTTTGCGGCGCCGGCGATTTCAACCTGGGCCTGAATGTTCTTGGACAACAGGGCCTGGGTCACTTCGGGTGCCGAGGGGTACTCGCTGACGGTGATGGCGCCTTTGTTGTTCGGCACGCAGTACTCATCGGACAGCTTCCTGAATTCCTTGACCCAGGTGGTGCCCTGTTCCAGGCCCAGTTTCAAGCCGCACAGGTCTTCAGGTTTTTTCGCATTGATCTCGCTGCCCTTGGGCACCATGACCGCGGCACCGGTGTTGGCATAGGCGATGGTCTGGGCCTGAGTCTGGCGCTCCGGTGTGATGTACATGCCGGAAATGACCGCGTCGTATTTGGCGGAGTTCAGGCCCAGGATCAGGCTCGGAAACTTGGTGTCGATGAACTCCACCTTGGCGTTCATGTGCTTGGCCAGTGCCGCTGCTATCTCGGGGTCCGAACCCACCACGTTTTTGTCCTTGTCATAGGACTCGAAAGGAGGGTAGGTGATTTCCATGCCGACTTTGAACGTGTCTGATGCGGCCATGCTCACCGAGGCACCGAGCATGCCGGCTGCCAATACAGCCAAGCTCAACAGGTTTTTTTTATTGTTTTTCATTTTTACTGACTCCGGCGTAGGTAGGGGTAACTGAAAACTTCAATCAGGACGGTTGAGCCTGATTTTTCAAATGTCCGAAACTGGCGGGCTTGCGTGCCTTGCCTGGCAGTTGAACGTCCCCATTGGCCACCCTCTGGCGCAGATACTGATAGGTCTGCAGTGCCTGGCCGTACATGTGTTCGCCGATCGTGATTTCTTCGTAGTCGTTACCTCCCTGGGCGAACCCGGGCAGCGGTTTGATCTGGGTGTGATAGTCGCAGGCATAAAACAGCGGAAAGGAATAACGCTCCTCCTTCACGCTCCGCACCCGGTGCGCAGTGGCAACGAATGCGCCTGCCGTCATCACTTCCAGCATGTCGCCGATGTTGACCACAAAGGCATCGGCAATCGGTGGTGCATCGATCCATTGTCCAAGGTTGTTCATCACCTCAAGGCCTGGTTTGTCGGCCAGGAGGATGGTGAAGCACTCATAATCAGTATGGGCGCCAAGACCCGGTGCGTCATGGGCGGCACCGTCGAAGGGGTAGTGGATCAGGCGCAGCTTGGACGGCGGGCGGGTGACCAGGCTGTCGAAATAGTTTTCTTCCAGGCCCAGGGTCAGGGCGAAGCCGCTAAACAGCCGCCGGCCCAAGGCGAAAATCGCGTCATAGTAGGCCTGCACCGACGCCTTGAAACCCGGCAGCTGCGGCCAGTCGTTGGGCCCCAGTAGCGGGGTGTTGGCCAGCACCAGCGGATCATCGGCCGGGACTTCGAAGCCGACGTCGAAGGCTTCCTTGTGGTCCGGCTTGCCTTTGGAATAGACCTCTTCGCCTTCGGGTACAAAGCCCTTGTGGGTTTGCGAGGTGCCGATGTAGTGCCGCATCTTGGTGTCGAAGGGCTGGTCGAAAAAGTCCTTGGCAGCCTTGCGCAGGTTGGCGATCAGCTGCGGGTCGATACCGTGATTGGTGATATAGAGGAACCCGACTTCGCTGGCGGCGCGCCCCAAATGTTCGGCCACGGCCAGGCGGTGTTCCAGTTCGACGCTGAACAGACCGGCGATGTTGACCACCGGGATGCTATTGAAGTTGGCTTTGTGTGTGTCAGTGCTGGCGCTGTTGTTTTTATTGTCAGGCATGACGCATCGGCTCCCTAAGGATTGCTTGAGTGGTGGAAACGCTCGAAGTGTTCGCGCTCGGTCTGGCCCATCCACACGTTCAATGACCACAGGTCGGCGACCGGGACATTGGTGAAGGGCAAATGGTGCAGGTAGCCGTCGGCGCCGAATTCCGGGGTCAGGGTGCTGACCTGGTAACCGCGGGCTTGCTGCGAGCGCCAGATGCTTTCCCAGTGCTGCTGGTGGAAAGCCAGTTCTTTTGCATACTCGGGAGCCGCCGGGTGCGGAACCTGCGGACCCTGGTCGTAACCGACCCGGGCCTGGATATGGTGAACCCGCTCGATGAAAGCGCTCAGATCATCGGTCGGGTCATTCAACAGGCGCTCGCAGGTCACGACCCAATGGCTGATGTCACTGGTGAACAACAGATCGGGCAGTTGCCGGATCAACTCCAGGGTCACCCAGGGGTTGAACAGCGATCGCGAGCGGTGAGTTTCGAAACTGCAGACCTGACCGTGCTTGCGCGCCAGTTCCAGTGCCTGACCGAAGAACTCCACTTGTTGTGGCAACGACCAGCGGTCATTGCCCGCCAGCACGTTGACGAAACGTGGGCCGAGCTCGGCGGCCCAGGCGAGTTTCTGATTGAGGTCATTGAGGTGAACGGCAGGGGTCGCCGATTGCTCTGGCAGCACATCGTAGGCCGTGAAGACTGTGCTGATATAACCCAGGCGATTGGCCTGGAGAAAAGCGGCGAACTCAGCCCGTTCACGGGCGTCCAGTGGCAGGCGTGCTTCCATTCCATCAAAGCCCGCCTGCAGCAGCTCTTCAAGCGCCTGGGCCTTGCTGGCGGTGTAACCCCACAGCGTGCGGAAAATTTCCAGCTTCATCGGTGATCCTCAAAAACCCTTGGGCCTACTAAGCGCTGCCGAGGCTAGTTCGCTGTGGAGCCGATGTTAGGCATAGGCGACGGGGTGGAAGAATCTGAAAATTCAAATGAATACTTCAGACTTTCGTCAACAAATAGCTAGCTATTTATCGCGCGTTTCAAGAGGGATTTTATGGGCGAGGAGGTGTCTACGCTGGCTATTAGCGAGGGGTGCTATTGTTACGGCATCATTTTGAAGAGTCCCAAGCGAGACCGGGGCGCTGATGGTTCGCTTCTGGCTGTGAATTCAACCGGTCGATGCAACAGATTGGCTAGATCGTTCAGCGGGCGTTTCGTCATTTAGTGTTTTTCGAGGGCGGTTATTTATCTGCCTTGCCACTTCATTGAGCGTGGCGTGCAAAACAGGCCGGAACTGTCCGGGCTCAATATCCATATTCAACGTAGGGGTCCAAGTAGAAACTTTGCGTATCCCAGTTGATTCGATAAATCACTTCTTTCCCTGGCTTGATGTTGGCCGCGACAGTTTTGATCGCGACACCAGCACATAATCCAGACTCGGCGAGCCCCGTGCCGAGGTTCACTTCACCGGGCGGCAAAATGAAAGATGCCTTCTGACCGGGACCTATCTTGGCTGCGCGCTGACCATCAATGTAGAACACGACGTCACATCCCGCACCGACAAGCCCGTCATCACGAAGAATAGTCAGGCGTCCCGGATCGTTCGAGCCCTGGCTTTTGAACGCGTACATCTGATTGGCCGGCACTGGCCGCGCTTCAGAAACCCGCATAGGTGATGTTGCGCAACCGCCCAAGGCCAGCAAGAGCGCCCCCGTTGCGATAATCCTTCGCATAATTTTTCCCTCCTGAAAAAGGGCGAATGTATCAGAGCGTCATACTGCTTTGCTTCATAACGTGCAGGCCCACCAGGATAGGCTTGATCGACTGAGCATCGGCTTTCAGTGCGAAGTAGGTCCATAGGCCTCCCAAAAGATCCGCTACTCCGAAGAGAACGATCATTGGACTGGCGAGGCCAACGACAGCGAAGGTAGTGAAGGCCACGAAGACGGCGAAGCGCGTGTACACCGACGCTTCCAAAAATGGCTTGTTTTCGTGCTTGGCATGCGACCCATGCGTAGGCACTGAACGCAAACCTGGACCTATTTTCCATTCCTTTAGTGATGAACGGCAGATGGAGCGAATAAATCCTGGAGGCCTGACGTTTGACTTGAGAGGCTTGGCCGGGCTGCCGGAACAAGCCTCTCGATGGAAGGGTTAGACTTCTGAGGGGCACACAGCGTACTCAGCCTTAGGGGCAGGTAGCCAGAGGCCAACCGATGCGCGCTGCACGCAGGAGACTGGCCTTAACAACCAAGCGGTGAAATGGGGCAATGACGAAGATGTAGGCCCGGCCTAGACGGTTGTGGCACTGGACCACGGTTGACAAAACGAGTTGGTGATTGCCTTCTGCCTCTCCAGAACACAGAACCGATATCCGGAAGTCGAGGTGCTTGTCGTCCTCTCCCAACACGATTTCAGTCTGGTTCGTGCTGTAGACCTTGAAGATTCCAAGCCGATTAGCAAGTGATGCCAAGTGTTTGGCTGTCTTGAGACCAAAACAGGCAACGATAGTGTCTCGGACTTTCAAGAGCCATCCGATCCAGGATGGCTGGTGGGAAAAGATGAATCGAGCCAGCAAATCTGGATTGCTGGATGTGCCCGCAGGGAGCCGAATCGCAAAAGCGTCCGCTAGGTTCATTGACTTGTAAAAGTGGGAGATGCCGGACCTCGAGGGGACTGGCACGGACGTAATAAGCTCGAATTCTCTGGGCATCGGGGATCTCTCCTGAGGTCTAACTACTAATAATTAGACGACATGCCATGTCGCGTTTCCTGTTGCGATGGCTTGTCGAATAACGCTCCTTTTCGCCCTGCAAGTACTTGTCTAGCTTAGAAGTGGTTGCGGCAAACGCGACATCGCCCTGAGAAAAACACAACAAGGGCGGCGGTAAGCCCTGCTGCCTTCTGGATTCAAAAGCGGCATCGGTACGCTACCCATTTGCCATCACTGTGTCCACCGTCCTCTCCTGGCCGATAACTGCCCTCGGTTACAGGCAGCTACCGGCAAAAAATTACCGCCATCTGGCACTTGGGGCGGGATCGACTGGCGTCCGTGGTGCCGAGGGGCGTTTGGGCGAGCCGAGTGAAATCGCCAGGGCTGCGTTGTTCCTGGCGTCAGATGACAGCGGTTTGGTCATTGGCATTGAACTGTCCGTCGATGGCGGCACAGCGCAAATCTGATCCTCAAAAGAAATCAGCCCTGCACGCCAGATGCGTGCAGGGCTTTTTTGTTTTACGCGATTGAACGCTGGCGCACGCCGAATCGTTCACGTTGCCTCGATCACCACGGCTGGCTTGAGCGGCGTCGCTTGATAGACCAGCAGTTGCCATTGTTCATCGGTTTTCTGCCACGCCGTGAGCGTTCGGTTGTGCAGATGTTTTCGCACGCCCCCGGAGGTGACGGTGGTGAACATCTCGCCAAACGCGATCGCCAGTTCACCCACCCGGGTCACTTTGTCGATTTGATGGTTGAGGGTGTGATAGATGAACTCCCGGGCGCGGCACTTCTCAAGGTAGCTCTTGAGATCGTCGACCACACCGCTGGCGTGGATGTAGGTCAGGTCCGGGTGGAACAGGTAGCTGAAGATATCCAGATGACCGCCGAGCATGGCGGCACTGCGTTGTGCTTCGCAGGTGCGGATCACCAGGTCGATCTGATCGTTATGCGTCATCAGCCGCTCCTCGAGCTGCCGTGACGATGATTTCGATCAGCAGTTTTCCACCCAGGTCGACGCCGTAACAGGCGCGCTGGGGCCAGTGTTGCGGGTTGTCGCCGATCCACCTGGCCCAGATTTCATCGACCATGGGTTTGCTGCCCATGTCCGCCAGTAGCACCTGGGCCGACAGCATGCGCGAAGCGTGGGAGCCAAGGCCTTCGAGGCTGGTACTCAACGCGGCGAGGGCCTGGTGAGTCTGGCCGACGATGTCCAGTGAGGTGTCCGCAGAGGTTGCCACGGTATAAACGGTGTTGGCGCAGGCGCAGGAACGGCTACGTCCTGCGTGGCCGCTCGGAACGCGTTCAATTGTTTGCATAGGGTCTTCTTCCAGGTTGAAGTGAGGCACAAGCCAGCATCGACTGGCTTCTGCCGTCCTTGATTAAACCGGCAGCGTTGCTTCTTCCGCGGCAATGGCGGCCTGCACGCTTGGACGTGCTTCGATGCGCTTCATGAACGACGCCAGTTCTGGCCAGTTCTTGACATCGATATTGAAGAACGGCAGCCACTTCAGCACGGTGAACAGGTAGGCATCGGCCAGGCCGAAGGCGCCCAGCAGGTAGTCTTTGTTCACCAGGCCCCTGTTCAGGTAGTCCAGGCGCTTGAACAGTTTCTGCCGGAAAATTTCTTTGGTGGACTCAGGAATATCAGCATTGAACAAGGGCGCGCTGCCACCATGGATTTCCGAGGTGATGAAGTTCAGCAATTCCTGCAGACGAGTGCGCTCCCAGGTGCCGTTGGCCGGTGCCAGGGAATTGCCCGGAACCTGATCGGCCAGGTACTGGACGATGGCCGGCCCTTCGGTCAGTACCTGGCCGTTATCCAGCACCAGTGCGGCGACGTATCCCTTTGGGTTGATGTCGCGGAAATCACGGCCGTCTGCTGTGGCTTTGGTCTTGTTGTTGACTCGGATCAGTTCGAAAGGCAGGCCCAGTTCACGTAGCACGATGTGCGGCGACAGGGAGCAGGTCATAGGGGCAAAGTACAGTTTCATGGGTATCTCCTTATAAGCGGGCAACGCTTACCCTAACGTGGTGCCGTTCCAGGCCTGAAACGGCTGTGAACCTCGTTCCAGACATATTGGTGGCATGTCATCGAACGGTAAAATTACGATCTTATGCGCCCATCATTAGGTGCCCTTATGTCCATTCAGGCGACTTTCGCTTCAGTACTGCGAACCGTCATCGGGATGTCGCTGCCGAGGGTCGACTTGCGGATTTCATTGAGAAACGCCTGGGCAGAAGGCGTGTGTTCGCCGGCGGGTGAGCACACCAGGCCGAACTCACGATAGATCGGCTTGCTCAATTCGAAGACCCGCATTCCCCGGCGATCAACCGGCAGTGTCGAGGCCGGTACGATCGAAATGCCCATGCCTTCACTGATCAACGCAAACGCGGTGGTCCAGTCGCGCACGGTGATCTTGATGTCCTTGAGCTTGAGTCCTTCACGCTCGACCAGTGACTGGCCATTGAGGTAGCAGCCGCCGGTCGCGAGGATGAAAGGCTCTTCCACCAGATCCTTGAGCGCGACCGTGTTGGCCGAGGATTTGCGGGCCAAGTGATGGTTCGCGGGGACTGCCGCCACCCAGGAGTCGCGGCCCAGCAACAGCGCACCACGGGACGGGCAGGGGTTCATCACGACGCCCAGGTCGATGCTACTGTTGGTCAGCCATTGTTCGACTTCTTCGTCGGTACCTTCCAGCGAGACGATTTCGATGCCGGGGTGCAGCCGGCTGAAGCTTTGCAGCAGCGGCGGCAGCAGGTTGGCGAACACGGATGGAAAACTCGCGAGTTTGATCCGTCCCAGATGGCATCCGCGCGATGCATCTACCAGATTCTGGATTGATTCGAACTCGCTGAGCATGCGTCGTGCGCGGTCGATGATCTGCTGCCCGATCGCCGTCGCGGTGGTCTGGCGGCGGTCGCGCACGAACACTTTTACGCCTAGCGCTTCCTCCATCTGCGTCAGGGCCTGGCTTGCGCCCGACTGGGTAATGCCATAGCGCTCGGCGGCGCGGGAAACATTTTCGGCTTCAGCCACGGCGACCAGCAGGCGCCAATGCATCAGGTTCATCATCTCAGTAGTTCCTCTTATGTTCGGCTAATCGAGATTTAATTTTACGAAGCACCTGCACAGCCTCAGGATCGCCCTGAATACACAGTGAGGTGTTGGAAAGTGGGCAAAACCTTGTCAATGGATCTGGCGGCCAGACCCGCCTCGGCGGCTCCTGTTCTGGTGAGCGTGGCGTTGAGTTCGTTCATGGTCGCGCTGGATGTCACAGCGCTGAACGTGGCGCTGCCGAGCATCGGGCATGACCTGGCAACGGGTATGGATCGGCTGCAATGGATCGCCGGCGCCTACACCCTGATGTTTGCCAGCCTGCTGTTGTCCGCCGGTGCGTTGAGTGATCGTCTGGGGGCCAGGAAAGTGTTCCTGTTTGCCCTGTTGGTTTTTACCGGTTCGTCGGTGGCCTGCGGATTGGCCCAAGGCGTTGTTGAACTGATTGCCGCGCGGGCCATTCAAGGCATCGGTGCGGCACTGATGCTGCCCAGTTCCATGGCACTGCTGGTCGAGGCGTTTCCCGATCCCAAGGCGCGGGCCAAGGCCGTGGCCTTGTGGGGCGGGATCTCGGCACTCGCGCTGGTGAGCGGCCCGTTGTTGGGCGGCATGCTGGTGGAACTGGTCGACTGGCGTTCGATTTTTTATCTGAACGTACCGTTCTGCCTGATTGCCCTGGGCTGTTGCGCGGTACGCAGCAGTCGCCTTGCCATCCAGCCGCGCTCGATTGATTGGGCGGGACAGATGCTTTCGGCGCTGGCGCTGGTGTCGTTGATCTTTGCCCTGATTGAAGGGCCAGTGTGGGGCTGGGGCAACGCCTGGGTCATCGCGACATTGCTGGTGGCGCTGGTTTCGGGCGCGGCGTTTATCTATTCGCAGCAGGCGCAGCGTGAACCGATGCTGCCGCTGAATCTGTTCGAGTCCAGAACCTTTTCCGCCGCCATTGGCGCCGGGTTTCTGCAAACCCTGGCGTATTACGGCAGCCTGTTCGTGCTGCCGTTCGCATTGCAGGGGCAGGGCCGGACGCCGGTGGAGGTCGGTCTGGCAATGATCCCGATGACGATTGCGACCGGCGTGATGGCGAGTCTCTCGGGGCGTTTGTCGAATGCCTTCGGGGCCCGTTCAGTCGGTACCGCCGGCATGCTTTGTGGAGCGCTCGGGGCGGTATTGCTGGCGCTGTACGGAATGGATCGCATCAACCTGATGCTCGGGGGGCTGTTGATCGGTCTGGGTGGTGCGACCTTGCCGGTCATTGTCGGCGCTTGTCTGGCGAGTGTGCCGAGCGGCAAGGTCGGCGTCGGTTCCGGGGTACTCAATGCCGCGCGCCAATGTGGCGGGGTGACCGGTATTGCCTTGCTCGGCGCCACGCTCGAAGAGCCGGGGCGCGCCACTGGGGCCTTATCGATCATTGCCCTGTCGTTCATTGCCGCCGCCTTGCTGACTGTACTGCGGCTGTACACCGACGAAGTCGATGTCGTGAGTGAATGCTGACCGGCGCGCCGAAGCTGGCCGGTGAGTGTTTCAATGAATCGACGTTGCGTTGCCTGCCCCGTATCGAGCAGGCAGGCAAACGCAACGTTGTTGTGTCGGTTCAGGTTGTGAAAGAGCGATTCGGCAAGGCGCCGAAGCACGCTTGCCGAAGATGCAGCCAACAGCAACGTTCAACCCCAGCGACGTACCGTCCCGGTGTCCAGTCCCAACAGATCGAGCATTCGGCCAACCGTGTGATCGACCATGTCTTCGATGGTTTGCGGTCGGGCATAAAACGCCGGTACCGGCGGCATCACGATGCCGCCCATCTCACAGACCTGGGTCATGCTGCGCAGGTGTCCAAGATGCAACGGCGTTTCCCGCACCATCAGAATCAATGGCCGGCGCTCCTTGAGCGTCACATCGGCGGCGCGACTGAGCAGGCTGCCGGTGATGCCGCTGGAAATTTCCGAAAGACTCTTGATCGAGCAAGGGGTCACCACCATGCCCAGGGTCTTGAACGAGCCACTGGAAATCGATGCGCCGATGTCCGCTGGATCGTGCACGACGCTGGCAAGGGCTTTGACATCTGCCACTTTCATGTCGAGTTCATGGGCCAGCGTGACTTGAGCCGATTTGGTCATGATCAGGTGGGTGCCAATGCCCAGCTCGCGCAGCAGCTTCAGTGTGCGCACGCCGTAAATCACGCCGCTGGCACCGCTGATGCCGACCACGATGCGTCGTTCAGGGCTGCTCATGGGAATCCACCACGTTGTCGAATGCGCTGATCACCGGCGCTTCGCCCGGCAGACCCAGATCGTTCCAGCGCTCGCGCACGCGTTCATAGACTGATGGACGCAACAGGGTGCGGGTGGGGAAGTTGCGAATGTTGCGGTAATCCTTGCAGGCGTTGATCAAGGCTTTGGAGCCGAAGAAACGCTTCTCAGGCGGGTTCTGTGCCGGATCCAGCGGCGAGCCGCGGGTGTTGCGCAGAATGTCGATGTCATCGCTGGGCGTGGCGCGCGTGGCCATGGCCCACAGCACCTGATTCATGTCGGTGGGATCGACGTCCTCATCCACCGCGACGATCCATTTGCTGATGTAGGCGCCGCCGGGCACCTGGCTGGCGAGGGCCAGGGCTTGTGCGGCATGCCCGGCGTATTTCTGTTCGAGACTGATGACGATCATGCCGAAGGCTCCGGCAGCGGCGGGCGGGCAATACACCCCTTTGATGCCCTGAATGCCGAGCTTGTCGAGGTCGCTCCAGATCTTGGCCGAGCGGATGGTGGAGAAAAACGCGCTTTGCTCGTTCGAGGGGAAATCGGCCATCAGCGCATTGGTCAGAATCGGTCGGGTGCGGTAGTGCAGGGCGGTGACTTCGATCAGCGGGCAATCGATGTCCTTGTAGCCGTAGTAGCCGGTGAACTCGCCGAAAGGCCCTTCTTCACGAGTCGATCCCGGGCGAATGACGCCCTCAATGACAATTTCCGCTGCGGCAGGAATCAGCAGGTCGGAGTTTTTCGCGCGCACCACTTCAACGGGTTTGCCCTTGATGCCACCGGCAAAATCATACTCGCTGACGCCCGGCGGCAACGACTGCGATCCCACCACCATCATCAATGGATCGACGCCCCAGGCTGCCGCGACGGGCAAAGCCTCGCCTCTGGCCCATGCCTGGTGGATATGACGCAGGGCATCCTTGCCCGGTGCCAGCGACAGGCCGACTTCGCGGGGGCCCTGGATCATCATTCGATAAGTGCCGACGTTCAGGTAGCCGGATTCCAGATCCCGGGTGAACACCGCATCCGCCGTTCCGGCGTAGGCGCCGCCATCCCTTGGCCAGTGTTTGGGGATCGGCAGGCGGGTGAGGTCGATGTCGTTGCCGGTGAGTGTGTTCTGGTAGATCGGCGCGGCTTCAGCCGAGATTTCAAGCGGGGCGATGCTGTGTTTGAGCTTGTCTTTGGTGCGCCGGATCAGTTCCATGGTCGGCGTGTCCGGTGCCTCCTCAAGGGTGATCGCGGTGCGCGCCACGCTCGGGCCGAAGATGTTCCACAAATGACGCAAGCCCAGCGGCGAGTCCGCTTGGTCGAAGAGCACTGCAGGCGAGGCGGTTTGGCGGGCCACCAGATAAGTGATGGCGCTCATTTCTTCAATCGGGTCGACGGCTTGCGAGACGGTCTGCAGTTCGCCGATCTTCTCGGCCCGTGCCAGCCAGTCTCGAAGGTCGGCAACTGGTTCAATCAATTCGTTCATCTTGGGTATCCGCAAGGACTGAATAGAAAAACGACGGGCGCATTTCTGCGCCCGCCGCCAAAAGATCAACGTTTGTCGATCGAGTACTTTCCAGGCCCCAACAGGCAGAGGAAAAGGAAACCGCCGGCAATGCTCACGTTCTTGAAGAAGTGCACGAACAGCGTGTGATGATCGGCCGGATTGGTGGTGTTCCAGAACGCATGACCGATGATCCCGGTGCCGATGGTGTACAGCACGAAAATCGCTGCGATGGGCCGGGTCCAGAAGCCGAACAGCAGGGCCAGTCCGCCGAAGAATTCGACGACGGTGGCGACGATCGCGGTGAACTCGGGGATCGGCGCGTTCACCGATTTGAGGTAGGTCACGAAGCTGCCGTGGTCGGTGACATAGGTAAAGCCGAAGTAGCCGTAGAGGATCAGGATCATGATCCGTGCCACGAGGATCAGTGCGTCGCGTTGGTCATCGAACAGCTGATAGCGTAAGTACATTCCATTGCTCACAAGTCAGATTGGGTAAGGGATAGCGGCGGAGTCTGTGTCAGCCAGAAAAAACGATCGGTTGAACACCTGTGGGTTCACCGCGTTTTCGTGGTTTGGTTGAGCGTCGAAAACGTCGAGTACGTTGCCGGCGGCCAGTTTCGCCATGCGGCTCACCGCCTCGCGGGAAACCCCGGCCAGGTGCGGCGAGCAGATAACGTTGTCGAGGCTGGGCAGACCGCTGCCGTGGGACGGCGGTTCTGGCAGGAACACGTCCAGCGCGGCGCCGGCGATGCGTTTTTCGACCAGTGCCTGATAAAGCGCCTGCTCGTCGACGATGCCGCCACGTGCGGTGTTGATCACATACGCCTGGGGTTTCATCAGGGCCAAACGCTCGGCGGACAGTAAGCCGACCGTTTCGGCGGTCTTCGGGCAGTGCAGGCTGACGTAATCGGCACTTGCCAATCCGTGTTCAAGCACTGCAACCGGTTCTACGCCGTGGGGCAACTGTCGTGGGGCGAGGTACGGGTCGTACACCTTGACCCGCATCCCCAGGGCCACGAGGAGCGTGGCAACACGGGCGCCAATCCGCCCGCAACCGACGAGCAGCACTTCGCGACCTTCCAGTTCACTGGGCAAGTAGTCGTAGCGCTGATGCCAATTGCCGTTGCGCACCAGATGGGTAAGCGCCTCGGTTCGTTTCGCCAGGGACAGCATGAAGCCCAGGGTGTGTTCCGCCACTGCCCGGTGATTGGCATTGGCGCAGACCATCACTGGAATCGCGGCCTCGGTCATCGCCGGGATATCGACCGTGTCGAAGCCGACGCCGATCCGCGACACCACCTGCAAACCTGGTGCGCGTTGCAACTCGCAGGTGCCGAACCGGGTCAGGCCGAGAACCACGCCGTGCACTGCATCGAAGCTCTCGAGCAAGGCCTGGAACTGGCCTTGCTCAATGGTGTTAGGAAACTCCACCACTTCAATGTCGTCACGCTCGCGCAGCATTTGCTTGCCTTCGGCACCCAGGATATGGGCGATCAGTACGCGCTTCTTGTTCATGCGACGTGCTCCTGTACCGCGTTCCGGGCAAAGAACTCGCCGTCATTGACGCCGATGCGGAACATCACCCGCTGGGCATCCCGCGACAGCTCGGTAGCGCAGTGCAGCACCGAACGGTTATCCCAGATCAGCAGGTCGTTGGGCTCCCACTGGTAGTTGAAAATCCGCTCCGGCGTCAGGGCAAACGCAAACAGCTCATCAAGCAACGCCCGACTTTGCTCTTGCGAGTAACCGTTGATGCGCGAGGTGTAGCCCGGGTTAACGTAGAGGCTTTCGTGCTGTGTGCGAGGATGCACGGCAACTGTTGGGTGGGTGCTGGCCGGGAAGGTCTGCTCCAGGCGAGTGAAGATTTCCTGGATCGACTCCCCGACATCGTCTTCCTTGACTTTGTAAGTCCAGCGCACGTCATGTACCGCCTGACGATTGTTGACCCGCTCGTACAGATCCTTCGGCAGATCGTCATACACCGACTGCATATCCACGAACAGCGTATCGCCACCCGCTTCGGGAATCTGTTGCGCGTGCAGCATGGTCAGTGGCAGTGGCTCGGCCAAGTAGCTGGAGTCGCTGTGCCACATGTTGCCGAGCTTGCGCGCGCCGACCGCGCCAGCGCCGTTGCGGTTGTTGATTACCAGAATGTTCGGATACGCCGGGTCGTGGTAACTCTTGAGCTTGAACTGTTCGAGTTCCCCGAAGCACGCTGCGAACTGTTGATAACCCTCACGGGTCAACGTCTGGTTTTTCAGTGCCACCACTTTGCGTTCGTATACCAGTTCCTGAATGGCACGAATCTCCTCCAGGGAAGCCGTGTTGATATCGAAATCCGTCACCGACGTGACGAAGGTTTGCGCCAGATCCGTTCGCTTCATGTTGTGAGTCTCCTGCACAACGTCAGTCAAACAGCCAGCGCAGGCTGGAGTTGGGCCGCGACAGGAGCGCTATCCCGATTCGAATCGCTGCTTTTGAGCATCAGGCTCAGATCGAGGATATCGGCCGGGTTGTGTGCCGAGGTGACCGACATGCGCAGTGCTGCCTGACCACGTGGTACGGTCGGGAAGAACACGACGGAGGTGTAGTGACCCTGTTGCAGCAGGTACTCACCCTTGGCGATGGCTTCCTCTTCGTTACCGATGCGTACGATCCGGATCGGCAATTCGCTGCCGCTGGTTTCGGTCGGGATCAGGTTGTCGAACAGCTTCATGTTGTTGCGCAGCGAGCGTTGCAGTTTGTGCAGTTCCGGCGTGGCATGGATTTCCGCCGACGCCAGTGCTGCGCCCACGGCAGCCATGTTTGGTGCGCAGGAGAAGCCGTAGGTGGGTGCATAACGACGGATCGAGTTCTCGATGTGCTTGGTGCCAAGCATCAACAGACCGCCCGCTGCGCCAAAGCCTTTACCCAGGGACGCGGCCACGATGGTGTTCTCATCCAGGCCGTCCAGTTGCGAGCGGACGAAGCCTTCACCGTGCTGGCCGACCACCGAAATACCGTGAGCGTCGTCCAGATATACGAACAGACCGTACTTGTCCTGCAGGGCACGCAGCTCGCGAACCGGCGCCGCGCCGCCCATCGAGTAGGCACCGTCGCCCACGTAGGCGACCTTGCGACCGCCCTGGCACAGACGCTCCAGGTGTTCGAGGTCGTTGTGCTCGATCACGATCACGTCAGTTTCTTCGCGCAGTACCGGGATGTGGTACTGCAGCGTCACGTGGGCGAAACGGTCGAAAGCGATCAGCGGTTTCTCACCACCGGTGAACAGGCCGGCAGCCAGCAGCGGCAGGGCGCCCATGTTGGCGGCAGCCACGGTCGGGAACACCACCACACCGTTTACATCAAACAACTTGGCCAGGGTGTGTTCCAGGCGCACTAGCGGCTCGGCGGAGAGGCGTGTGCGGGCTACCGAAAAGTGCGCCGACGGGATTTCATCCATCGAGGCCTTGGCGGCGGCGAGCACTTTAGGGTGGGCGTCCAGGTTGAGGTAACCGCAGCGGGTGTAGTCGATCACTTCCTTGCCGCTGGTGGCAATTTCGATGCGGCGGTTGTCGAGCACACGGCAAGAAACCCCCATCAGACCTTTTTCATACGCGGCGTCGAAATGCGGACGGCTGATTTCAGCCATTCTCGAGGCATTGCGAGCCTTCAGTTGTGGCGCTTTTTCGTCCGGGCTGTTGTTGATTTCAACTGTTTTATTCACGGCGATCTCGTCCTTTGAGTGGTCGTTTTCAAGCCGTTGTGGCTTGAGAACGGCGCTAGGATCCACGACCGCTGAAACATTTTGCAAAGGACTTCTTGAGTGCTACCTTATGACAAAATCTCATGAGCATTACGAAGTCTTATGGTTGCCAGAATTCCCTCTCTCAATGGATTGAAAGCGTTTGAATCTGCTGCTCGCCATATGAGCTTTACCAAGGCCGCCGAGGAACTCAATGTCACGCAGACGGCCATCAGCCATCAGATCCGCCGACTTGAAGATGAACTGGGCATTCGCCTGTTTCTGCGGCTCAAGGATGGTCTGGCGCTGACCACTGAAGGTCATGCATATTTACCTGGCATTCGCTCGGCGTTTCATGAGTTGCGCTATTCCACGGAAATGTTGCTCGAGTCGACCAACAACAGCGCATTGACCATCAGCACCCTGGTTTCCCTAGCGTCCAAATGGCTGTTGCCGCGCCTGGCATCCTTTCAGGAAGCATTTCCCAATATTGATGTGCGGGTCACCGCATCAACCGAACTGGTCGACTTCCGCAAGGGCGGCATCGACGCCGCGATCCGCTACGGTTTCGGCGACTGGAAGGGCTTGCGGGCGGACTGGCTGATGTCCGACGAGATCTTTCCTGTGTGCAGCCCCAAGCTGCTGACTGGCCCCAAAGCCTTGAAAAGCCCGGTTGATCTGGCCAATCACACGCTATTGCAGGTCAGCGGCATGACCAGCAACGACTGGAACATGTGGTTGAGCGCGGCAGGGCAACCGAAGAAACTCGCCGAAGGCACGCGGCTAACCTTCGATCTGGCAATGATGGCGGTGCAGGCTGCCATCGACGGATTGGGGGTGTGCATCGGTCGCTCCACCTACGTCGATGACGATTTGAAGGCCGGGAAACTGGTAGCGCCGTTCAACCTCAAGTTGAAGTCCGATCTGGGTTTCTACCTGGTGACGCCGCTGGAAATTGCCAACTCGAAAAAAGTCGTGGCATTCCGCACCTGGCTGATCGATCTGGTGCAGAGCGCCAAATCTGCCTCTGCTTCCGAAATCCTTAAATAAGCTTTGCGTTTTGTATTGGCATCTATCAATCCCGCTCTTGCATACATGCCGATAACAATTTTTCGTTCGCTGACACATCGTCAATACCTGCCCCAGGCTGTGTGAAAGGCCCTGCGCAGTATTAATGCCCGGGCATTGGACTGCTTGGGCGTTTTACATCGCGTTTTCGCCTTGCCGAGCCAGGGCTCGCAATGCGGCTCTGCTGAGGCAGCCGTGGCGTACGCAGTAACAGACTGATTTCCTCGGCGCTGACCGCTCTGCTGAAAAAGTGGCCCTGAATTTCATCGCAGCCGTTTTCGCGCAGGAAGGTTTGCTGCTCTTCGGTTTCGACGCCTTCGGCAATGACCTTGAGGTTCAGTTTGTGCCCCAACGAAATCACTGCGGTGGCGATGGCTTTGTCGTTCTCGTTGTCGGGCAGATCACGCACGAAAGACTGGTCGATCTTGAGTCTCGCGATCGGGAAGCTTTTCAATGCGGCGAGGCTGGAGTAGCCGGTGCCGAAGTCGTCGATCGAGAGACTGATCCCCATTGATTGCAGTTCCTTCATTTTGCTGATGGCTTGCTGAAGGTCTTGCATGATCAGACTTTCGGTCAGCTCCAGCTCAAGGTACATCGGGTCCAGTCCGGTTTCTTGCAAGGCATGCCTCACCCGGTCGATCAGGTCCCTTTCGATGAACTGGCGTGCTGAAATATTCACCGACATGGTGATCGGCGGCGAGCCCGCATCCTGCCACTCCTTGTTCTGTCTGCACGCGGCATGAATCACCCAGTCACCGATGGGCACGATCAGCCCGGTCTCTTCGGCCTGCGGAATGAATTTGATGGGAGACACGATGCCGAGCTCGGGGTGCTGCCAGCGGATCAGTGCCTCTACGCCAATAATCTGACCTGACTGCAAATCCACCTGTGGCTGGTACAGCAACAGGAACTCGTCATGGTTGAGTGCGTTTCGAAGCCCGTCTTGCATGGCGAGCTTGCCCTGAACCTTGTTTTTCATCTCGCTCGTATAGAACTGGTAACTGTTGCGACCCAGCTCCTTGGCCCGGTACATGGCGGCGTCCGCGTTGCTGAGCAACGTGTCGGTATCGCCGCCGTCGGCAGGGTAGGTGGCCAACCCCATGCTGCAGGTGACGTGGAGTGTATGTCCGCTGAGCTGAATCGGGCGCAGGATGGCTTCCTGGATTTTGTGCAGGGCTGGAGTAACGCCGTCGAGGTCTGAGGGCTGGTCGAACAGGATGATCACAAACTCATCGCCCCCCAGGCGCACGACGGTGTCGGTGCGGCGTACACACTCCCGCATGCGCTGGGCGACGGTTTTCAGCAGTTCGTCTCCAGCACTGTGCCCAAGGCTGTCATTCACCAGTTTGAATTTGTCCAGATCGAGAAACACCACCGTCACCAGGCGGTCGTAGCGCTGAGCATAAAGTATTGCCTGCTTGAGACGGTCTTCAAGCAGTGTGCGATTCGGCAGCCCGGTCAGGGCGTCATGGTCGCCCATATAGCGAATGCGCTTTTCGGTCAGTTGGCGTTCTATCGCAATGCCGGCAAGCGGTGTCGCCATGTCGATCAGTCGCGTCTCGGTCGAGCTAGGGCTGCGTACGGTGTTGGAATACAAGGCAAACGTACCCAATACCTTTCGCTCATGGGAGAGAATCGGCGTCGACCAGCAGGCGCGAAATCCATAGGGCGCAGCGGCTGAACGGTACGCCTCCCACAGCGGATCCAGCTCGATATCCGTGACGATGACCGGTTCTCGTCGATACACCGCTGTGCCGCATGAACCGACGTTCGGACCGATTGCAATCCCGTCAATGAGCTGGTTATAGGCTTTCGGCAAACTGGGGGCAGCCCCGTGCAGCAGGTGTTTGCCATCCTCATCCAGCACCAGGATGGACACCATCATCCCCTCCAGCTGGGACTCCACCAGGTGAGCCAGGCTGTCGAGGACTTCTGCAAGCTCGGTGCTCCTGGCGATCAGCTCCAGGACATGACGTTGTCCGGCACGGATGACGGCTTCTTGCTCTAATCGGCTGTTTTGCAGGGCGAGCCGCTCTGTGGCGATACTCAATTGGACCGTTCTTTTTTCCAGCTGAAGTCGGTCTTTGAGGAATTGATTCACCGCACGGGCCATGTTGCCGATCTCGTCCTTCCCATGTTCCTCCATCATCAAATGCGTTTTGTCAGTGTGTTCCTGACGCAACTGCCGGCTTATTTCATTCAGGCGCACGAGCACATGACGGCCCATGAAGACCCGGGTCACGAACCAGGCGAATATCAGGCTGGTGCCCAACATGATCAGCACCCATTGCTGGTTGCGATTTGAGGCCTCGACCAAGCGCTGCAGGGCTTCGCGATAGTCTTCGGTGTAAGCACTGGATTGCGCACGGGCCACCGCGACCAGAACCCCGGCCTCATTCTTCAGTTCCTCATTGAAGCGCTGTATGACGTTGTGCTGATTGATGAGCCTCAGGCGCAGGGAGAAGAGATCGGGCGTCTCCACATCCGCGTCGGGTAACTTGCCGGCGCTGCGTGACAGGCGCTCATAGCGGATCCGCAGCCGTTGCACGGCATCACTGTCAACAGTCTGCGGCAGATCGAAAAGCAACACCGCCAGTTCCAGGCTGACCCGGGCCTGTGTCGCGGTTAACCGGGTGGTGTAATCCTCCATGGCTTGCTCGAAGGTGACCTCGGTTTGCAGCAGGCTTTCTCGCAGCTGCGCAACGATGTTGGCGGTATTGCGGAACATCTGACTCGACTGATGCATGTCGAGTATCGCCACGCCACTGTTCGCAGCGGTCAGCTGCCGCACCAGTTGATCAAGGGCCTCAAGCTGTTCGACGGTCGCCGCATAGCTTGAACGCAGGGTGTCGGGGGAGCGGGTTGTCAGAAGCTGATCGGTCTGGCGTTCGATCAGCAAGGTACGCTGCAGCATGTCTTGCCCATCTTGCATGCGGACCAGTCGTTCATCCGTCAGCTGGCGGGTGGCATTGTTTGACGTGCGCAACGCGTAGACCGCCGTTGCACCACTCGCCAGGATCAGCAGCGCCAGCGTCAGAAACGCCAGTGTGAACTGTGCGCGTAGCGATTGTGGCAATAGCGGGCGTCCGAGCCGGGAAATAACGTCCAATATCAGGGGTTCCATTGGTGGCGATAGATGTCTCGATAGCCATTGTCAGGGTCGTACTGGAATTTCTTCCCGCCGTCGAAGGCGATATTGTCGGCATTGACCAGGTGAATCGGCGCGACGAAGCCGCTCACCGGCTGACCTGCAAACAGCCGGTTCAATTCATCCATCACTTGCCAGCCATGCAGGTTGAGCGGCTCGGCCACGGTGACGGTCTGGTAGGTTTTTGCCTGTATGCGCAAGAAAGCCGAAGCGCTGCCATCACCGGCAGACAACAGACTGATGCCGTCGCTGGGTATTGCGGCGTTGGTCAATGAGGCAATCGAGTAGTCGAAATAGATATCGTTGATGGCCAGCGTGTGGGTCCAGCGCTTGCCATAGCGCTGAAGCAGTTCCTTGGTGATCGCCGGCATCTTCTCGCTACTTTCGGAGATCGCAACATCGCGCACTTCCAGCAACGTACATTCCCGACAGGCCCGAATGACGTTTTCCATGGCCTTGGCTTTCGCCATGGCGATGCTGTACCTGGAGTCGGTCAGGATGACCACGCCGGCCTGTCCGTTTGACTGTGCCACTGCCGCCATGGCCGTGAGGCGAGCCACTTCGAGCGGGTCGGTCGTGACGTTCATGGCCACCGGCGTGCCGTCAATCGGTCCGGGTCGTGCCCCGGCGTGCCAGCCAACCACCGGCACATCCCGGTTGGCGAAGAGGATCAGCGCCGCATTGTTCTCAAGGGCATCGGAGCCGCACAGTATGAGGCCGTCGGGTTTCGCTGCCAGGGCATCGGAAAAGGCCTTCGCGCGCCCGGCCGATGATCCCGCGCCATCGAATATCTTCAGCGTCCAGCCCATCGCCTTGGCGGCCTCGCGAGCGCCCTGCGCGACACCGACAATGCCTCCGTTACGCAAATCTTCTGCGACAAAGGCGATGCTCTTGCCCCGCAGGGCTTGCGGGCCGGATTCAGGGCCGCTCCAGCGAACGGCTTCAAGGGTGGCCCTGGAAACGATTTCCTGCGCTTGAATCACCGTAACCGTGGCGTTTTCGACAGCCGCTGTGGTTGGCGGGTTCTGGCCGTATCCGGGAGTTGCCGTGAAAAGACAGAAAACCGTAATTGAAGCCATCCGGAGTGGCCCGGGCCTGGAGCCGATGGCGCGATCATAGTCTGGCATGGCGTCCCTTTTTGCCAAAAGTGCAGCGTTCACTGTCCGAAAGGATAGTCGGTTCTGCTGTCACCTGGTCTTTTGTGGGTAATGTGCGCGAACTTTAGTCCTGAACATTCAGGAAATGGGGCAGGGTCCATGGCACAAAACAAGGGACGAGGGCCAATTGCATCGTTGACTACATTGAGTGGTTTTACAAGGCTTCGACTTTGCATAGGCAGCCAAATCGCGATCTGTAGCAGCTGTCGAGCTTGCGAGGCAGCCGAACGCAGCCTCGCAAGCTCGACAGCTGCTACGGATGGTGTCGTTCCATTACGGCACACCCACGCCTTTACAAAGCGCTGTTGTACAAATCCGTCACCAGCATGCAACCGGGAGCATGGGTGATGCACAGTGGCGGACGTGAAGCCTGCACCACCGATTGAGGCGTCACACCGCACGCCCAGAACACCGGTATTTCGTCAGCTTCAATGGGAACGGCATCGCCGTAGTCCGGGGTATTGAGCGCGTGGATACCGATCAGCGACGGATCGCCGATGTGCACGGGAGCGCCGTGGACGTTGGGCATGCGCGCAGTGATTTGAATGGCCTGGATGGCGGCAGCAGCTTTCATCGGCCGCATGCTCACCACCAGCTTGCCACCGAGGCGAGCGGTGGGGCGCGTGTCGATGTTGGTCTGGTACATGGCGACATTGCGCCCCAGATCGATGTGCTTGAGGGGGATGCCGGCATCCAGCAGCGGTTGTTCGAAGGAGAACGAGCAGCCGATGGCGAAGGCCACCAGGTCATCCTGCCAAAGGTGCTCGATATCCAGCGGTTCATCGCTCAGTTCGCCATGGCGATAAACCCTGTATCGGGGCACATCGTGGCGAACATCAATGGCTGTCCCGAGATTGCGGAAGTACGGATCGCCCGGTTCGGTAATGTCGAGCAGCGGGCAGGCTTGACGATTGAGGGTGCAATACCTGAGGAACTCGTTGGCCCAATCACTGGGCAGAATCACGATATTGGCTTGCACCCGGCCTTGGCCCAGGCCGCTGGTGTGACCCTGATAGTGCCCGGCGGCGATGCTTTGGCGCAGGACGAGAGGAGTGCTGCGCTGCAGTTGTTCGAAGGACAGGGCGGGTTGATTCATCATGGCATCTCGGCAGGTTCGTTGACCCTTTTTAGAAACCCGCGGTGATGCCGTCCAACAAGGAATGTTGTTGCCCCCAGACAACTAAAAGTTATTCAGGGGCAGTCGGCTGTCGAGGCCCGGCGCCGCCACCATGAGTAACGGACCGACATCCGCCGCGTATTGGCAGACCACCTGGCGACTCATCTCGACGATGTTCTCGATCAGTTCCAGTCCGACCCCCGCGCGCCACGAGGCCACGACATCCAGTTGCGGCAAGCGACTGCCGGGATCCAGCTGGATCAACTCGCCGCTGGCCAGGGGTTTGGCCACCAGTGCCGCCGGCAAGGCGCCGATACCGAAGCCGTCACGAATCAATCGGGTCATGGCCGACACCGAGTTGACGCAACTGACGCGCGGAGCGCCGATGCCATGGGCGTGCAACAGGTTGAGCACATCCTGATGCGGCCGTGAGTGTTTGACGAAGGTGATGATGCGCTCGCCGGCCATCTCGGTGAGCGAGGCATAAGGCCGGGCGTAGATCGAGTTGCTGGCCGCGATCCAGTGCATGGGGTAGTGCGCCAGCTCGAGGTTGCGCACGCTTTCATGACGGATCAGATCCGTCTGGAAAACGATGTCCAGATAGCCCTTTTGCAGTTGCTCGCAGAGATTGCGTGCGGCGTCGGCAGTGATCTCGATTTCCACGGCAGGGAAGGTCTGCATCAGGGTCGACATAAACGGGCTGAGCCAGGTGTGAATCACCGTATCCATCACGCCGATGCGCACCAGACCCTGCTGCGGGCTGGTGTTGTCCAGCGAGTGTTTCAGCGCACGCTGAACCTCGAGCATCTGCTCGGCGTAATCGAGCACCTTGAGACCTTCGGGCGTCAGCGACACCCCGCGTGAATCGCGCACGAACAGGCGCAAGCCCAGCTCGTCTTCCAGCGCGGCGATCCGGCTGGAGATCGCTGCCTGAGTGCTGAACATTTTTTCGGCGGTCAGGCTGAAGCTTTGCAGGCGGGCGACCCAGACGAAGGTTTCGAGGAATTTGAGGTTCATGGCGGTTCCCTTGGCGCTTATGGCTCTTGTAATGAAGGGGCGAGTTGCAATTGTTACTCCAGAGTCCGTCATCGCGGGCATCAAATTTTCTTATGCATAACCTCGTCTTTTTCCCGTTTGACGCCGTTCTGCCCCGGCACGAAGAATCCGCTCCACGACGCAGGTCGCTGCGTCCGCCCCCCACGACAATGCCTTCACAAAAAAACAATGAGGCGTGTCCGTCATCTTCGCTTGCTGCTGCAGGAACCTCTTCCATGGGAAAAATCATGACTGTCCACGTGCCTTCAAAAGCGGGTCGCACCCGCCCATTCAATGGGTGCGCCCCAGTTGGCACATTGCTCGGCCTGAGTCTGCTCTGTGCACCGACCGCTCAGGCGGATTTCGTCGCGGACAGTAAAGGCAGCCTGGAAGCGCGCAACTTCTACTTCAACCGTGATTTTCGCCAGGACGGTTCGCGCGACAAGGCCGAGGAATGGGCACAGGGTTTTCTGTTGCGAATGGAGTCGGGTTACACCGCGGGCACGTTGGGTTTTGGCCTGGATGTTTTGGGCATGGCCGGTTTCAAGCTGGACTCCGGTGGCGGTACGGCGGGGACTAATCTGTTGCCGCCGGATAGGTCCGGCGGCTCGCAGGATCGCTATGGCGAGTTAGGCCTGACAGCGAAAATGCGCGTGTCCAACAGCACCCTGAAATTCGGGGCGTTGCAGATCAAGGACCCGGTGGTGAGCTCCAACGATACCCGCCTGTTGCCGAGCACGTTCAAGGGTGGGCTGGTGAATGTGCAGGAAATCGATCGTTTGAAGCTCACGGGCGGTCAACTCACGCAGATCAATTTTGTCGACTCCACCGACTATCAAGACATGACCGCCAACCGCATTGGCGGGCGGAGTGACAAGTTTCAGTTTGCCGGGGCTGACTATCAGTTCCTGCCGAACCTGACCGCGCAGTATCGCTACGGCCAGCTTGAGAACATCTACCAGCAAAATTACCTCGGGCTTGTGCACGCGCTGGACCTGGGCGCCGGCCAGTCGCTCAAGAGCGACGTGCGCTATGCGCGCAGTACCGAAGACGGCAACTTTCGAGATATTGATAACCAGGCCTTCGGTGCGATGTTCACCTATAGCCTGGGCGGCCATGCGTTGGGCTTTGGCTATCAGCGCATGAGCGGCGACGATCCGTTTCCCTATATCGGGCGCAGCGATCCGTACTTGGTCAACTTCGTGCAGATCGGTGACTTCGCCAACATCGACGAACATTCCTGGCAAGCGCGCTATGACTACAACTTTGTCGCACTCGGCGTGCCGGGGTTGACCTTCATGACCCGCTATATCTCTGGCGACAATGTGCAACGCACTGCGCCGGGTGAAGGCAAGGAATGGGAGCGCAACACCGATATCGCTTATGTGGTGCAGGACGGTTCGTTGAAAGGGCTCGGACTCAAATGGCGCAACGCATCAGTGCGTTCGAACTTCGGTAATGACCTGGATGAGAACCGTCTGATCGTCAGCTATACCGTGACGTTGTGGTAAATGCTGGGCGGACTTTATATTCGATTAAGGAATAAGCAAATCAATATATATTCCTTTTAATATTGATCCGGGAGGTTCATTTTGAAGGCCTGCACATCCGTGCGGATGTATTCGACATTAGACAGGAAGCCTCATCATGACCATCAAAGCGATCAACGTCCGCAACCAGTTCAAGGGTGTCATCAAGGAAATCGTGACAGGCGAAGTGGTCTCCGAAATCGATGTGCAAACCGCCTCCGGTATCGTCACCTCGGTGATCACCACCCGTTCAGTGCGAGATCTTGAATTGAAAGTGGGGAGCGAGGTGATTGCCTTCGTCAAATCCACAGAAGTTTCGATCGCCAAGCTCTGAAAGAGTGCCTGTTTGTTACTCCAGCAGAACCCACAAAAAAACGCCGCTCACTGAGCGACGTTTCTGTTATCGGCGCTGACAGGAGAAAAGTGTCGGCGGTTGCTTTCTACGGTGTACCGAGTGCTACTCGGGGGAGCCGTGCCTGCTCATCGAAGCTTGTGTACCGGGCGACTCCCAGTAAATAAATTCATACCGTTTTTTCCGCGAAGTAGGAGAATCAAAGCTGACGCGTCGGCTGTTAATACCTTCTTGACAGGCGACTGGCGATGCCTTTTTCACCTTTGGCTCCAGAACAACGTCGAACCGTCGACCAATCGAAAAGAATCGAAGTCATGCAAGCACCTACCTACCAACTACTGGAAGTCGCCAACGGCAAACCGATCAAGCTCTGGACCGAAGGCGTCCCGGTAGAAAACGAAGCCAGACAGCAATTGATGAACACCGCCAGGATGCCGTTCATCTTCAAGCATCTGGCCGTGATGCCCGACGTCCACCTGGGCAAGGGCTCAACCATCGGCAGCGTGATCCCCACCGTCGGCGCAATCATCCCCGCCGCCGTCGGAGTGGACATCGGCTGCGGCATGATCGCCGCGTGCACGTCGCTGACCGCCAGCGATTTGCCGGACAACCTGCATGGCTTGCGTTGTGCGATCGAGAAAGCGGTGCCCCATGGCCGCACCGGGGGCCGCGGCGTTCGGGACAAGGGCGCCTGGGACAGCGTTCCGCATCAGGCGGACCGGGCCTGGGCGGCACTGGACTCGCGGTTCAAGGCGATCACCGGTAAGTACCCGAAACTCGCCAACACCAATAACCGTGGGCACTTGGGTACGCTGGGCAGCGGGAACCACTTCATCGAGGTGTGCCTGGATGAAACCAACCGGGTCTGGTTCATGCTGCACAGCGGTTCCCGTGGTGTTGGCAACGCTATCGGCAACCTGTTCATTCAAATGGCCCAGGCGGATATGCGTCAGCACCTCGCCAATCTGCCGGACCGTGACCTGGCTTACTTTAAAGAGGGCAGCCGGCACTTTGATGACTATGTCGAAGCGGTCGGCTGGGCTCAGGACTTCGCCAGGCAAAACCGTGCGTTGATGATGCAAGCGGTGATTCAGGCGACCCGAAAAGTGATCAGCAAGCCCTTTGAGGTGGCGCTGGAAGCGGTGAACTGCCATCACAACTACGTGCAGAAAGAACGACATTTTGGTCAGGAAATTCTGGTCACCCGCAAAGGCGCGGTGTCGGCGAAGAAGGGCGAGTTGGGGATTATTCCGGGATCGATGGGCGCCAAAAACTTCATCGTCCGCGGGCTGGGTAACGAGGATTCTTTCTGCTCTTGCAGCCACGGCGCCGGTCGCACCATGAGTCGTACCAAAGCGAAAAGCCTGTTTACTGTCGAAGACCAGATCCGTGCCACCGCCCACGTGGAGTGCCGCAAGGATGCTGCCGTTATCGATGAAATTCCGATGGCCTACAAGGACATCGACCACGTCATGCACGCCCAGCGCGAGCTGGTGGAAGTGCTGCACACCTTGCGTCAGGTGGTGTGCGTAAAAGGATAGGAAAAATGGGCTCGGGTTCATCGCCGCAGCAGTGGGGCGTGCCCTTTCCAAACTGCCGCGCACTCAGGAAGGCAGCGAAACGGGATCGCCTTTGTGCACTTTTATAAGGCCGCGCAACACGCCGCTGCACTATGCGAAGGCAAACATCGGGCGTTCATGGTCACCCGTGGTCAACGTTTACTGGCGCAAGGACTGCCAATGGCCGGCTGGCACAAAGTCTGCTAGACACTGTTCAGGCCCACTGTGAATGCAGTCGAGTGGGCAGCCCCCTCGGTCAACGACGATCGATTGACCAAACAGGTCGTGGGCAACATCGGTGGTTCCGGCATAGATGCCTGACTTAGCACCGTAAATGAACAGGCAAAGACGCCTGGAACCGCAAGGTTTCAGGCGTTTTTTTTTGCTTTTTGAACAGCTATCGACGGGTGTCTCTTATGAATTCCAATGTTGCCACTTTGAACAAGCTGCAAACGCTGATCGTGATCGGCAATGGCATGGTCGGACATCATTGTGTCGAACAGTTGATCGAACGCGGTGCCCTTGATCAGTATCGGCTGCACGTGTTCAGCGAGGAGCCGATGCGTGCCTACGACCGCGTGCACCTTTCCGAATATTTCTCCGGCCGTGATGCCGAGTCGCTGGCCCTCGGTGAAGCTTCGCTGTACCAGACCCCGGGCGTTACGCTGCATCTGGGGGTGCCGGTCCTGGAAATCGACCGCGCCCGCCGTCAGGTGATCACCGCGCAAGGCTGCGTTTCCTACGACAAATTGGTGCTGGCCACCGGGTCTTATCCGTTTGTGCCGCCAATCGAAGGTGCCGAGGGCGATTCGCGGCTGGTGTATCGCACCCTTGAAGACCTCGACGCCATTCGTGCTGCGGCAAGCAACGCCCGACGCGGTGTGGTGGTCGGCGGTGGCTTGCTCGGCCTGGAAGCGGCTAACGCGCTGAAAACCCTGGGGCTGGAAGCTCACGTGGTGGAATTCGCCCCGCGCCTGATGCCGGTGCAGCTGGACGAGTACGGTGGCCTGGCGCTCAAGGCGCAGATCGAACGACTCGGCGTTGGTGTGCACCTGTCGCGTGGCACGCAATCGATCAGCGCAGGCGAGGAATACCGTTACCGGATGAACTTCGCCAATGACGAATTCCTTGAAACCGACCTGATCGTGTTTTCCGCCGGTATCCGTGCTCAAGACGCACTGGCCCGTCAATGTTCGCTGGAAGTCGGCCCGCGCGGCGGTGTGGTGATTGACGACCAATACCAGAGCAGCGATCCGAACATCTATGCGATCGGCGAATGTGCGGCGTGGAACGGCAGTATTTTTGGCCTGGTCGCCCCGGGCTACCAAATGGCGCGCGGTGTCGCCGCATTGCTGTGCAACGAAACCGCCGAGCCGTTCATGGGCGCGGACATGTCGACCAAGCTAAAGCTGCTGGGCGTCGATGTCGGCTCCATCGGCGACGCCCACGGCAGCACGCCGGGCGCGCGCAGTTATCAGTTCATCGACGAAACCACGGCCAGCTATCGACGCCTGGTGGTGGATGCCACGGGTAAGCACGTCATCGGTGCGGTGCTGGTCGGTGACAACAGCTATTACGACACACTGCTGCAATACATGCAGAACGCGATTGCGCTGCCGGCGGAACCCGCCAGCCTGATTCTGCCGTCGTCCGAAGGTGCGCCGACCCTGGGCCCGGGCGCGTTGCCCGAAGCGGCCACGGTCTGCTCGTGCCACAACGTCACCAAGGGTTCCATTTGCTCGGCCATCGACGGTGGCTGCACCGACCTCGGCCTGCTCAAGTCGCAGACAAAAGCCTGCACCGGTTGCGGTGGTTGTGCCGGGCTGCTCAAGCAGGTTTTCGAACATGAGTTGATTGCCCGAGGCGTCAGCGTCGACAAGAGCCTGTGCGAACACTTCGCCTATACCCGCCAAGAACTTTATGCGCTGGTGCGGGTAGAAGGGGTGATCACTTTCGAAGAACTGCTGGCCAAGCATGGCCGTGGCCACACCGGTTGCGACGTGTGCAAACCGGCGGTGGGCTCGATCCTCGCGTCGTGCTGGAACCAGCCGATCATGGACGCCTCACTGGTGCCGCTGCAGGACACCAACGACACCTTCATGGCCAACATGCAGAAAAACGGCACCTATTCGGTGGTGCCGCGCATCCCCGGTGGCGAGATCACTGCCGACAAACTGATCGCGATCGGTGTGGTGGCGAAGAAATACGACCTCTACACCAAAATCACCGGCGGCCAGCGTATCGACCTGTTTGGCGCGCAGTTGCATGAACTGCCGGACATCTGGGCCGAGCTGATTGCGGCCGGATTCGAAACCGGGCATGCCTACGGCAAATCGACCCGCACGGTGAAGTCGTGTGTCGGCAGCACCTGGTGCCGTTATGGTGTGCAAGACAGCGTGCAAATGGCCCTGACCATCGAGGACCGCTACAAAGGCCTGCGCTCGCCGCACAAGCTCAAATTCGCGGTATCCGGTTGCACCCGCGAGTGCGCCGAGGCCCAGAGCAAAGACGTTGGCGTGATCGCCACCGAGAAAGGCTGGAACCTTTACATCGCCGGCAACGGCGGCATGCGTCCGCGCCATGCTGAACTGTTCGCCACCGACCTCGACGATGCGACCCTGATCCGCTACATCGACCGCTTCCTGATGTTCTACATTCGCACCGCCGACAAATTGCAGCGTACCTCGGTGTGGCGCGAAAGCCTGGAGGGCGGCCTCGATTACCTCAAGGACGTGATCATCAACGACAGCCTCGGGCTGGGTGAAGAACTCGAATCGCAGATGCAACTGGTGGTCAACCGCTATGAATGCGAGTGGGCCAACGCCCTCAAAGACCCGGAAAAACTCAAGCGTTTCCGTACCTTCGTCAACGATAAACGCCCGGACCCGGACATCCATTTTGTCCAGGAACGCGGCCAGCGGCGCCCGATCATGGCGGCCGAACTCAACCTTATCCCTGTTACCGAGGAGATTGCCTGATGAGCCAGTCCAATACCCAACGCATCGATTCCCTGGAACACACCGAGGCCTGGCAAACGGTGTGCGAGCAGCAGGACCTGGTCAGCAACTCCGGGGTTGTCGTCTGGCTCGATGGCGCGCAAGTGGCGCTGTTCTACCTGCCGGGTGCCGAGGGTCGGACCCTCTACGCCATCGACAACCATGACCCGCAATCCGGGGCGAATGTGATCGGTCGCGGGTTGGTCGGCAGCATCAAGGGTGATCTGGTGGTTGCATCGCCGATCTACAAACAGCATTTCCGCCTTGAGGACGGCAGTTGCCTGGAGTACCCGCAACAGCGTCTGCGTGTCTGGCCCGTGCGGTTGAACAGCGGCGTGGTGGAAGTCGGGGTGGCTTGAGTCTGTTTAACCGCATCGCGTATCCGCATCGGAGGCATTTATGAAAACAGCTGCGCAGTTGCTGAAACTCAAGGTCGTGCAAAACCGTCAGGTGCATAGCATCGCGCCGGATGAAATGGTGCTTGAAGCGCTGAGGATCATGGCTGAAAAGAACGTGGGTGCGCTTCCGGTGATCGAGGCCGGGCAGGTGGTCGGCGTGATCAGCGAGCGCGACTATGCGCGCAAGGTCGTGCTGCAGGGGCGCTCTTCGGTGGGTACGCCGGTGCGCGATATCATGAGTGCGCCTGTGGTGACGGCTGACAGTCAGCAGAGTATTGAGCGTTGCATGGCGGTCATGACTGACAGCCATCTGCGTCATCTGCCGGTGATGGAGGGTGGTGAACTGATGGGGCTGTTATCGATTGGGGATCTGGTCAAGGAAGCTATCGTTGAGCAGGCGGATTTGATTCGGCAGTTGGAGCATTACATTCGCGGGCACTGAATGGGTCTGGGCCTAGGTGTTCACTTGAGGTTGGGGGACATATCCGTTTCTGCGGTGATGGCTGCTGAGGGTTCCGCCCTTACGGCGGGTCACTTTGGAAAAGCGCCAAAGTAACCAAAACGCTTTGGCCCCTGACGTACGGCCCTTCGCCTAGGCTCAGGGTACCCTCGCTCCGGTCCTGCTCCGTGGGCCCGCCGCCATCGGCCATCCATGGCCGGGGGCGGCTACCGCGGCATCCTTGCCGCGGTGCCCACTGCGCAGAACCTGCGCTCGGCCTTCCGACGGGGCAGGTCAAAATCAAAAGCCAGATCAAAAGCCAGAGCGAGGCGACCTGATAGCCGGCCTGATGTCAGTCATGGTCATCGGCGGTGGACACCTATGCCATGCCTGCCAAAAATCCAACTGTGGGAGCGAGCCTGCTCGCGAAGGCGGACTTACATTCAACATTGATGTCGACTGACAGGACCTCATCGCGAGCAGGCTCGCTCCCACAGGGGAATGCGTACGCTTGAAGAGACAGGCCGGCCGGTAGGCCGCCTCGCGGTGCTTTTTACGGTGCCCGCCCCATCGAAAGGGGCAAGAGCCCTTGGTTACTTGGGGCTTTTCAAAGTAACTCGCGGTAAAAGCGAAACCGATAGCCGCCGTAACCGCAGAAACGGATATGCACACGGTTTTGCGGCTTTCTTGATCAGTATCAACCGCATATCCAGGCAGTCTCTGTAGTCTCCAGAGACCGACAGCCAGTGCGCTCACCCCAATGTTCGCCGTAGCGCGGGTTGCCTTGACCCAAGGCGAAAACACCATGATCTATCCGCTGATTCTGACCTTGCACCTGTTTGCCGCGCTGATCTTCATCGGCACGGTGTTCTTCGAAGTCCTGTTCCTGGAAAGCATCCGCAAACAGCTACCCGCCAGGGTGATGCTGCTGGTGGAGCAGGGCATCGGCCGCCGGGCCCGCTCGCTGATGCCGTGGGTGCTGCTGGTGTTGTTCGGTGCGGGGCTGGGCATGGTCTGGTTGCGTTACTTGCCAGCCCTGGCCTCACCACTGTCCTCATCGTTCGGCACATTGCTGGCGTTGAAAATCGCAGTGGCCGTGAGCGTGCTGCTGCATTTCCTCGGCGCGATGTTTTTGTTCAAAAGCGGCCGGATGAGCCCTCGATACCTGCACTTCATCCATGGCAGCCTGTTCTGCCACATGGTCGTTATCGTGCTGCTGGCCAAGGGCATGTTTTACCTGACGTGGTAATCGGGGCTGACCGGTGGTCCGTTGTGCAGACACTTAGCTTGCGCTTGATGCAAATCAAGGAGCATTGATGGTTAAACCCGGAGACTGAAAGTCCGCAGCCAGTCTCGGAGACCGTCATGCTCGATTTCTTTCACAACCCTGGCGAGATCGCTCGGTGCGATCAAGGCGTGCTTGACCCTAACTGTCATGCCGACACGCAAAAATTTCATGACGGTATTGGCTCGCTGGATCTGCTTCGTGCACTGCGCGTCAGCCGCCAGAAGTGCCGTCCGCTGTCCCTGAACGTGCAACTGCCTTCCAGCCTCAAACCGTCTTCCTGTTCCCCGCGCGATATCGCTGGCGAGCACAGCAACATCGAGCAGTACCTTCAGCACCTGGAGCAGGAAATCGACCTCGTTGGTTGTCACCTGGGTGCGGAGCAACGGGTCGAGCAGTTTCATCTGGGCGGCGGAATACCTGCGCCTGCTGATCTGGAACGGCTGATGAGTCATCTGCGCGGCCGGTTCAAATTTCTTGAACATGAAGGCGGCGACTACAGCGTCGAGGTCGATCTTCACCACACCGACTGGTCGACGATGGGGTTGCTGCGTAACCAGGGATTCAATCACGTCAGCATCGGCGTGCCGGATATCGACGCCGACTGTGACAGGTCGGTGGCCTGCTACCAGAACCCGGCGCCGATCCAGTCACTCATGGATGCCGCGCGCACCTTTGGCTTTCGATCCATCAACGTCGATCTGGGTTTTGGCCATGCCTGGCAGACACCAGACAGTTTTGCGCTGAAGCTGGCGAGCATTATCGCGCTGGAGCCGGACCGGCTGATGGTGTTCGATTATGCCCGGCCACCACGCCGCTATCGGCCGGTGCTCGGTGACAAAGTCAGAGCACTGTGCAGCCAGGACGATAAAGGCGCGATGCGCCAGATCTGCTTTGATCAACTGCTTTGCGCGGGTTATCACTACATCGGTCTGGGGCAGTTTGTCCGGCCCGATGATGATCTGGCGGTCGCCCAGGAGCGAGGCCGGTTGCGCCGTACCTGCGAGGGTTTCTCCCGTCACGGCTATTGCGATCATGTTGGATTTGGCTTGGGCGCCATCAGCCAGATCGACGATTTGTACACGCAAAACACCGACGAGATTGAACGCTATCAGCAACAACTGGACATGCGGCAATTGCCGACGTGTCGAGGCTGGCGCTTCGAGGCGGGGGATCAGATCCGGCAAATGGTCATGGAGCGTCTGGCGTGTGATCAGGAACTGGATATCCGCGCCATCGAGAGGCGTTATGGGCTGGTTTTTTCCAAGTACTTCTCCGCCGTCTGGCCGTTGCTGGAGCAATTGAGCCGGGATGGGTTGATTGAATTGTCAGACCGCTTCATCAGCATCCTTCCCGCCGGTCGGCCGGAAGTGGACGCCATCTGCAACCTGTTTGAAAAGGATTTGGGCGGTGCGAAGCATTAACCTCCTGCGAGTTGATCGATCATGAACACGACCTTTGATTTCAATCGCGCCCTGGTCGAAAAGTACGACCGCCCGGGGCCGCGTTATACCTCTTACCCCACGGCGCCGCAGTTTCATCAGGCGTTTGCCGTTGACGACTATCAGCGTGCCGCCCGTGACAGCAATCAGGTGGCCGCGCCAAAACCGTTGTCGGTGTATATCCACATTCCGTTCTGCAAAAGCCTTTGTTACTACTGCGCCTGCAACAAAATCATTACCCAGAAAACCCATCGCGCCGTCGAATACCTGACGTACCTCAAACGTGAAATCGCGATGCAGGCGGCCTTGTTCGACACCACCCGCAAACTCACTCAGTTGCACCTGGGGGGCGGCACGCCGACCTATTTGACCAGCGAGCAGCTGGCGGACCTGATGGACTGCCTGCACCAGGCGTTCAACATGGATGACAGCGATGACCATGAGTTTTCCATCGAAGTCGACCCGCGCACCATCAGCACCGAGCAGATTCAGTCGTTGCGCCAGTTGGGCTTTAATCGCCTGAGTTTTGGCGTGCAGGATTTCGACCCCGACGTGCAGGCGGCGGTCAATCGCCAGCAAAGTGAAGAGCAGATTTATGCGTTGGTGGCGGCGGCGCGCGAGGCGCACTTCAAGTCGATCAGCGTCGACCTGATCTACGGTCTTCCCCTGCAAACCGTGCAGAGTTTCGACGTCACCCTCAGCAAGATCATCGCGCTGCGTCCGGACCGGATTGCCGCCTACAGCTACGCGCATCTGCCGGAGATGGTCCGCGCGCAACGGCTGATTCGTCCCGCCGACATGCCGCCACCGGAGCGCAAGCTGGAATTGCTCGAACTGACCATCCGCCGTCTGACCGAGGCCGGTTACGTCTATATCGGCATGGACCATTTTGCCTTGCCGGATGACGAACTGGCGCTGGCCCGGGCCAATGGCACCCTGCAGCGTAACTTTCAGGGCTATTCCACCCATGCCGACTGCGATTTGATCGGCCTTGGGGTGTCGTCGATCGGCAAGGTCGGCGACAGCTACAGCCAAAGCGTCAAGGAGCTTTCGCAGTACTACGCGCGTATCGATCAAGGGTTGCTGCCAGTGCATCGCGGTTACCGCTTGAACGCTGACGACCTGCTGCGCCGCGAGGTAATCAGCGACTTGATGTGCCATGGCCGTATCGCGTTCAGCCAGTATGAGGCGCGGCATGGCATTCGCTTTGCCGAGTATTTTGCCGAGGCGTTGGCACAGTTGGGCGAGCATGTGCGCGATGGGCTGCTGCAGATTCACCGCGACGAATTGGTGCTGTTGCCACAAGGGCATTTGATGATGCGCAGTGCCGCGATGGCGTTTGACGCCTATCTGGGCGGTGAGCAAAAAGGGCAGTTTTCACGCACGGTTTGAGGCCGCGTGTCCTCTAAAGACGCAAGTTGATTTCAATCAAGGGCAGGGGGCGCAGCGCTCCCTAACATGACCGAAAGCCCTTTCGAAATCAGCGAACCCATGACAATCCAACAGCCTTCGATACTCGGCAACCTGCGCGCCTGGGGCGTCGGGCTGGTGGTCATGCTAATGCTGATGCTCGCCACCTTCGAGGCTGTGCAGGCCAAGCAGTACGGCGACATCGAGCAGCAGCGCATCGAGAAAACCTTCCCTCAGACCGATTCCGTTTCCGCCCCCGAAGGCCCGTTCAAGGTCCGCACACTGTCCGCCGCCGGCAAGGTCATCGGCTATGTGTTCCAGAGCCTGGACGTGGTGGATATTCCGGCCTACTCAGGCAAACCCATCAACACCCAAGTGATTCTCGACACGACCGGCATGATTCAGGATGCCTATGTGCTGGAGCACCACGAACCGATTCTGCTGATTGGCATCCCTGAGGCAAAACTTCACGGGTTCAGCGCCAAGTACAAAGGCGTCAAGGTCAATCAGCGGGTCGTCGTTGGTCATTCCAGTGATCCGAATGCGGTCACCGTCGATGCCATCGCCGGCGCAACCGTCACCGCCATGGTGGTCAACGAGGTCATCATGCGCGCTGCCCACGAGGTGGCCGTATCGCTGAAGCTGATCGAGGACACGGCCGGTATGGCACGCAAGCCCGCCACCGTGCGGCAGGGCTTTTTCGAGCCCGCCACCTGGGAACAACTGACCGGCAACGGCGCCATCCGCCGCTTGAACCTGACCCGTGGCCAGGTCGATGCCGCCTTCAAGGGCACCGACGCTGAAGGTGTGGAAAACGCCGCCGCCGATCAGGTTGATGAGACCTTTATCGAGCTCTACACCGCCGACCTGAATCCGCCGACCATTGGCCGCGCGCTGCTGGGCGACAATCAATATCGCTTCCTCATGCAAGACCTCAAGCCCGGCGAGCAGGCCATTGTAGTGCTGGGTCGCGGGCTGTTTTCCTATAAGGGCTCGGGATACGTGCGCGGCGGGATTTTCGATCGGGTGCAATTGCGCCAGTTCGGGAATGTCATCAGCTTTCGCGACATGGACCACCAGCGGCTCTCCGACGTGTTCGCCAAGGGCATGCCGGAATTCACTGAAATGTCGATTTTCATCGTGCGCGAACCAGCGATGTTCGATCCGGGATCGCCCTGGTCCTTGGAGTTATTGGTACGTCGCCAGACTGGCCCGGTCAGCGGCACGTTCAGCAGCTTCGAACTGGCCTATCAATTGCCCGAGCCGTACCTTGAGCGCCCACTGCCCAGCGCCGAAGAACTGGCCGCCATCGAGGAAGCCAGTCGGCCGATGTGGTTGAACATCTGGTACCAGAAATCCTTCCAGATCGCCGTACTCGGGACTGCGTTGTTGCTACTGACGGCGATCCTGTTCCTGCAGGATACCTTCACCCGCCGGCCGCATTTTCTGCACTGGCTGCGCCGCGGTTACCTGGTCTTTACCGTGGTGTTTATCGGCTGGTACTCGCTGGGGCAGTTGTCAGTGGTCAATGTCCTGACCTTCGCCCATGCGCTGTTCGATCATTTTCGCTGGGAGCTGTTTCTCACCGCTCCGCTGATCTTCATGCTCTGGGTCTTCGCCGCCGCCAGCATTCTGCTGTGGGGTCGCGGTGTGTTCTGCGGCTGGCTGTGCCCGTTTGGCGCCTTGCAAGAGTTGATCAACGAGGCCGCACGCAAGCTGAAAATCCCTCAATACGAACTGCCGTTCGCGGTCCATGAGCGGCTGTGGGCGATCAAATACATCATTTTGCTGCTGCTGTTTGGCATCTCCCTGGAGTCGATGTCCACCGCCGAGCTGTTCGCCGAGGTGGAACCGTTCAAGACCGCCATCACCCTCAGGTTCGACCGCCAGTGGTGGTTCGTGCTCTACGCGGTGGCGCTGCTGGTCATCAACCTCTTCACGCGCAAAGTCTATTGCCGCTACATCTGCCCCCTGGGCGCGGCGTTGGCGATTCCGAGCAAATTTCGCCTTTTCGACTGGCTCAAGCGCCGCAAGGACTGCGGCACGCCCTGCCAACTGTGCGCCAAGGAATGCGAGATCCAGGCGATTCATCCCGATGGCCGAATCAATGCCAACGAGTGCCACTACTGCCTCGATTGCCAGATGACTTACCAGAACGACAACAAGTGCCCGCCGCTGATCAACAAGCGCAAGAAGCGCGGCAAAGCGGCACCCGCCGCTGTGCAACTGATACCTGTCGTGGAAGTGACCGCTCTGGGATGAACCCCGCGAGCGCCTGTCCGCAGTGACCGTTTTTATCTCTTCAAGGAAAACACCTGATGAACGACACAGAATCTAAAAAAGTAGCTGAAGTGCCGGAATCGACCGGCCTCAGTCGTCGCGGCTTCCTGGGTACCAGCGCGGTGACCGGCGCGGTACTGGCTGGCGCCACGGCCCTTGGTGGCGCAGTGTTCACCCGTGAAACCTGGGCGGCTGCGGCCAAGGACGCGCAATCGAAAACCCACGTCGGGCCGGGCGAGCTGGACGAATACTACGGTTTCTGGAGCGGCGGCCATCAGGGCGAAGTACGGATCATGGGCATTCCGTCGATGCGCGAGTTGTTGCGTGTTCCGGTGTTCAACGTCGACTCCGCCACCGGCTGGGGCCTGACCAACGAAAGCAAACGGATCATGGGCGACAGCGCGCATTTCCAGAATGGCGACTGCCACCACCCGCATTTGTCGATGACCGACGGCAAGTACGACGGCAAATACCTGTTTATCAACGACAAGGCCAACAGCCGCGTTGCACGTATTCGCCTGGACATCATGAAGTGCGACAAGATGCTCACCGTGCCCAATGTGCAGGCTGTTCACGGGCTGCGCCTGCAAAAAATGCCGCACACCAAGTACGTATTCGCCAACGCCGAATTCGTCATTCCACACCCTAATGACGGCAGCACCTTCGACCTGCAGGACAAGAACAGCTACACGATGTTCAACGCCATCGATGCCGAGAAAATGGAAATGGCCTTTCAGGTCATCGTCGACGGCAACCTGGATAACACCGACGCCGACTACACCGGCAAATATGCGGCTTCGACCTGCTACAACTCGGAGAAGGCCTACGACCTGGGCGGCATGATGCGCAACGAGCGCGATTGGGTGGTGGTGTTCAACATCCAGCGCATTGAAGCGGCGATCAAGGCCGGCAAGTTCATCACTCTGGACGGCTCGAAAGTCCCGGTAGTCGACGGTCGAAAAACCGAGGGCAAGGACAGCGCATTCACCCGTTACATCCCGGTACCGAAGAACCCCCACGGGATCAATATGACGCCCGATGGCAAGTACTTCATTGCCGCCGGCAAACTCTCGCCGACCTGCACGATCATCGCCACCGCGAAGCTGGATGATCTGTTCGACGACAAACTCAAGGACCCGCGTGACGCGGTGGTCGGCGAGCCTGAACTGGGTCTGGGCCCGCTGCACACTACTTACGACGGCCGCGGCAATGCCTACACCACGCTGTTTATCGATAGCCAGGTGGTGAAGTGGAATGTGGAGGAGGCCGTTCGCGCCTACACCGGCGAGAAGGTCAACTACATCAAGCAGAAACTCGACGTGCAGTACCAGCCGGGCCACAACCATGCGTCGCTGACTGAAACCAGCGAAGCCGACGGCAAATGGCTGATGGTCCTGAGCAAATTCTCCAAAGACCGCTTTCTGCCGACCGGCCCGTTGCACCCGGAAAACGATCAGTTGATCGACATCTCCGGCGAGGAAATGAAACTGGTGCACGACGGCCCGGCCTTCGCCGAACCCCACGATTGCATCATGGCCCGGCGCGACCAGATCAAGACCAAGAAAATCTGGGACCGCAACGACCCGTTTTTCGCCGAAACCGTGGCGATCGCCGCCAAGGACGGGATCAAGCTGGAGACCGACAACAAGGTCATCCGCGACGGTAACAAAGTCCGCGTCTACATGACCTCGATGGCCCCGGCCTACGGCATGCCGGAGTTCACCGTCAAGCAGGGCAACGAGGTCACGGTGACCATCACCAACATCGACCAGATTGAAGACGTGACCCACGGCTTCGTGATGACCAACCATGGCGTCAGCATGGAGATCAGCCCGCAGCAGACCTCATCGATCACCTTCATCGCCGACAAGGCTGGCCTGCATTGGTACTACTGCAGCTGGTTCTGCCATGCGCTGCACATGGAAATGGTTGGCCGCATGAAGGTCGAGAAGGCCTGACCGTTGCCCATCGACAGGAGCGAAGCAATGACTGACAGCAAGGGAAACCCGGTGAAGGTCATTGCGCTTGCGCTCCTGCTGATGTCCGGCAGCGCGCTGGCGGTGCAACCCATCACCACGCTGCCGTTGACGGTGGACGCCGATCAACGCTGGCACCTGCCGGCAGGGGAGTACCGTGGCTCGTTCAGCGTCGATCAACCGATGCAGATTGTCTGCGAGCCCGGCGCGGTATTTCAGGGCGAGGGGCAGGGCAACGGCTTGATCATCAGTGCGCCGGATGTCGGCATCGAGGGCTGCACCTTTCTGGACTGGGGGCACGACCTCACCGCCATGAATGCGGCGGTGTTTATCCAGCCCAAGGCCCATGGTGCGGTGATTAAAGGCAATCGCCTGCAGGGTAAGGGCTTCGGTATCTGGGTCGACGGTACGCAGGACGTGAGCCTGATCGACAACCGCATCCAGGGTGATCCGGCGATGCGCTCGCAAGATCGCGGAAACGGCATTCATCTGTATGCCGTGCATGGCGCCAGGGTCATTGGCAATCAGGTGCGTGACACCCGCGACGGCATCTACATCGACACCTCCAACGGCAACCTGCTGCAGGGCAATACCCTGGAAGACCTGCGCTACGGCGTGCATTACATGTTCGCCAACGATAACCAACTGATCGGCAACACCACCCGCCGCACCCGTACCGGCTACGCCTTGATGCAAAGCCGCAAGCTCACGGTGATCGGCAATCGCTCCGAACAGGATCAGAACTACGGGATCCTGATGAACTACATCACCTATTCAACCTTGCGTGACAACTTCGTCACTGACGTGCGCGACGGCTCGACCGGCGACAGCATGATCAGCGGTGCCGAGGGCAAGGCGCTGTTCATCTACAACTCGCTGTTCAACAGCATCGAACACAACCACTTCGAGCACAGCGCCGTGGGTATTCATCTCACCGCCGGCTCGGAAGATAACCGCATCGCCGACAACGCTTTTGTCGGCAACCAGCGGCAGGTCAAGTACGTCGCCACCCGCTTGCAGGAATGGTCGGTGGATGGCCGCGGCAATTACTGGAGCGATTACTTGGGCTGGGACCGCAACAACGATGGCCTCGGCGATATCGCCTACGAACCCAATGACAACGTCGACCGCCTGCTGTGGCTGTACCCGCAGGTGCGCCTGTTGATGAACAGCCCCGGCATCGAGTTACTGCGCTGGGTGCAACGGGCCTTTCCGGTGATGAAATCGCCGGGGGTGCTGGACAGCCACCCGCTGATGAAGTCATCCACTCCAACCCTGACCCAGGAGCCCACCTCATGAACGTCATCGACATAGAAGGCGTGAGCCAGCGCTATGGGCATGCCACCGTGTTGCATCAGCTCAACCTCAGCCTGGCGGAAGGTGAAGTGCTGGGCTTGTTCGGGCACAACGGCGCGGGCAAGACGACCAGCATGAAACTGGTGCTTGGCCTGCTCCAGCCCAGCGAAGGGCAGGTCAGGGTGTTCGGCCGTTTGCCCAGTGATCCCCATGTGCGGCGCCTGCTCGGTTATCTGCCGGAAAACGTCACGTTTTATCCGCAATTGAGCGGTGTTGAGACTTTGCGTCATTTCGCGCGACTCAAAGGCGCCACGTCCGCTCAGGTCGACGTACTGCTGGAGGAAGTCGGCCTGGCCGGTGCGGCGCATCGGCGGGTCAAGACCTACTCCAAAGGCATGCGCCAACGCCTGGGATTGGCGCAAGCGCTGCTCGGCGAACCGCGTTTGTTGCTGCTCGACGAACCGACGGTCGGCCTCGATCCCATTGCGACCCAGGATCTTTATCGGTTGTTGGATCGTCTGCGCAGCCAGGGCACCAGCATCATTCTCTGTTCTCACGTATTGCCGGGCGTCGAGGCGCATATCAACCGCGCGGCGATTCTGACCCAGGGCCGCCTGCTGGCCCTCGGCAGTCTGCGCAGTTTGCGCGAGGAGGCCGGGTTGCCGACGCTGATTCGCGCCAACGGCCTCAAGCACGCCGGGCCCTTGCAGCAACGCTGGAACAACGCCGGGCACGTCACCGAGCGCTGGGGCGTCGAAGGGCTGGAAGTGGCCGCACTCAATGGCAGCAAGCTCGGGCTGTTGCGCCAACTGCTCAATGAAGACGAGCCGGCCGACGTGGAAATCCATCAGCCGTCGCTGGAAGATATTTACCGCTACTACATGAGCCGGGCCGGTGCGGCGCCGATTGGGGAGGCCGTATGAACGCTGTCTGGAACATGGCCCGCAAGGAATTCAGTGACGGTTTGCGCAATCGCTGGTTGTTGGCGATCAGTGTGTTGTTCGCGGTGCTGGCCATCGGCATCGCCTGGCTGGGCGCCGCAGCCTCCGGCCAATTGGGTTTCACCTCGGTGCCGGCCACCATCGCCAGCCTCGCCAGTCTGGCGACGTTTTTGATGCCGTTGATTGCGTTGCTGTTGGCCTATGACGCCATCGTCGGCGAGGACGAGAGCGGCACGTTGCTGCTGTTGCTGACGTACCCGTTGGGTCGCGGGCAGATTCTGCTGGGCAAGTTTGTCGGCCACGGGTTGATCCTGGCGCTGGCGACACTGATCGGTTTCGGCTGCGCCATGCTGGCCATCGCGGTGCTGGTGGACGATGTCGAACTGAGCCTGCTGCTCTGGGCGTTTGGCCGGTTCATAGCGTCGTCGACGTTGCTGGGCTGGGGGTTTCTGGGGCTGGCCTATGTGCTGAGCAGCGTGTCGGCCGAGAAGTCCACGGCGGCCGGGTTGGCGTTGGGTGTCTGGTTCTTCTTTGTACTGGTGTTCGACCTTGCGCTGCTGGCGCTGTTGGTGCTCAGCGAAGGGCAGTTCAACCCCAAAGTCCTGCCCTGGTTGCTGCTGCTCAACCCCGCTGACATCTACCGTCTGATCAACCTCTCCGGTTTTGAGCCTGGCGCCAGTGCCGCGGGTGTGCTGACGCTGGGCAGCGATTTGCCGATGCCGGGCTCGATGCTCTGGCTGTGCCTGTCGCTGTGGGTGGCGGTGCCATTGGGCTCGGCCTGGCTGTTGTTTCGTCGCCGGGCGACATGAATTTTCACTTTGATAGTTTTGGAGTAGTTGAGGATGAACACCTTTTACCTGACGACGATGCGCGCGGTGGCGGGCCTGATGATGTGCCTGTTGCTGACGGCTTGTGACAATCCGGCCCAAGCCACCTACAGCAACGCTGCCGCAGCCTTTCATCCCAGTGATGAATGCCATGTCTGCGGGATGATCATCAACGGATTCCCCGGGCCAAAGGGCGAAGTGGTCGAGCGGGCCGGGGTCATGAAGTTCTGTTCCACGGCGGAAATGATCGGTTGGTGGTTGCAGCCGGAAAATCATCATGGCGATGCAAAACTGTATGTCCATGACATGGGCCGTAGCCCGTGGAATGCGCCGGATGACGCTCACCTGATCGATGCCAAGGATGCGTTCTACGTGGTCGGCACCCAACTCAAAGGCGCCATGGGCGTGGTGCTGGCGTCCTTCTCCAGTCGCGAGGCTGCTGAAAAACTTGCCGCTGAACAGGGCGGTCGCTTGCTGCGGTTTAGCGAGATCACTCCGGCGCTGTTGCAGCAACACTAACGACGTCGAAAAAATCTGATCGCCGTCAAGTCGTTTTTTCTTCTCCTGTTCAAAGATAGGGCTCGCTATGTCCCCAGTGCTTGGCATCCGTGATGCCCAGGAGTAGATGATGAAAACCGAGTTTCAGGATCGTTTGGCGGTGGTCACGGGTGCCAGCTCCGGGATTGGCCTGGCACTGTGCGCCGCGCTGTTGCCGCGCGGGGTCAAGGTGCTGGCGATGTCACGGACCCTGGGTGAATTGCCGGCCTTGCAGCAGATCTACGGCGAGCGATTGCAGTGGTTTGCCGGGGATGTCACGAATCAGCAGGACCTGCGCGAGTTGGCCGAGCGTGCTGCGGCGATGGGTCCCGTGGACTATCTGGTGCCCAATGCGGGGATTGCTGAAATGGCTGACAGCCTGGATATGGCGGCTTTCGAGCGTCAGTGGGCGGTTAATGGTGCCGGGGCGTTGAATACGCTGGCGGCGTTGCGGGGTGAGTTGGCGAGTCCGGCTTCGGTGGTGTTTGTCGGGAGTTTTCTGACGGGTTCGAGCTTTCCGGGGTTGGCTGCGTGCATTGCCAGCAAGGCGGCGCTGGCGGCTCAGGCGCGGACGTTGGCGGTGGAGTTTGCGAGTTTTGATGTGCGCATTAATCTGGTCTCGCCGGGACCGACCGCGACGTCGATGTGGGACAACCTGGGGTTGAGCGAGGGGGAGCTTGGCGATGTTGCCGACACGCTGGGGAAACGTCTGTTGCCGGGTCATTTTCTTGATGCGGCGGCGGTGGCTAATGTGATTGTTTTTCAGTTGTCGCAGGGGGCTCGGGGTGTTTATGGTCAGGATTGGAAGGTTGATAACGGTTACACCTTGGGCTGAAGTCCGTTCGGGGTACATATCCGTTGCTGCGGTAACGGCTTCTTTGGGTTCCGCCCTTACGGCGGGTCACTTGGAAAAGCGCCAAGTAACCAAACGCTCTTGCCCCTGACGTACGGTGCCTCGCCTAGGCTCGGCATGCCCTCGCTCCGGTCCTGCTCCGTGGGCCCGCCGCCATCGGCCATCCATGGCCGGGGGCGGCTACCGCGGCATCCTTGCCGCGGTGCCCACTGCGCAGAACCTGCGCTCGGCCTTCCGACGGGGCAGGTCAAGATCAAAATCAAAGCCAGATCAAAAGCCACAGCGAGGCGGCCTGATAGCCGACCTGATGTCTGTCATGGTCATCGGCGGTGGACACCTATGTCATGCCCGCCAAAAATCCAACTGTGGGAGCGAGCCTGCTCGCGAAGGCGGACTTACATTCAACATTGATGTCGACTGACAGGGCCTCATCGCGAGCAGGCTCGCTCCCACAGGGGAATGCGTACGCTTGAAGAGACAGGCCGGCCGGTAGGCCGCCTCGCAGTGTTTTTGCGGTAGTCGCCCCCTGGAGAGGCCGAGTGGAGGTTCTGCGCAGTGGGCAACCCGGCATGGATGGCGGCGGGCCTACGGAGCAGGACCGGAGCGAGGGCACCCTGAGCCTAGGCGAAGGGCCGAACGAAAGGGGCAAGAACCTTTTGGTTACTTTGGGGTTCTTTTCCAAAGTGACCCGCCGTAAGGGCGGAACCCTAAGCCGCCTTTACCAAAGAAACGGATATATCCCCAAGGCCTAGTGCGAAGTCCCCTCAGCAAACTCAATCTTGTTCCCCACGTTGTACTTACCCGAAGGCTTGTTCATCGGAATACGTTTGATCTCCTTGAGGGTGTTGCTGTCGTAAACAATCAGCGCACCGTCGGTCGCCCAAATGCTCAGCAGCAGATAACGACCATCCCGGGTGAATTCAACATGAGCGGCAGTTTTACCGGGCATCGGGCGCAAGGTGTGGGCAATCTCCAGCGTCTGTTTGTCGATCAGGTGGATCGCATCGTTGTCCGGCCCGAAGAACACATCGGTCCAGGCATACCGCGAGTTGACGTGACTGCGCATGAAAAACCCGGGCCCCAGGGTCGGAATTTCCTTGATCAGTTTCCAGGTCTTGAAGTCGATAACCGAGATCAGCCCCTTGCTGATATTCGGCGTGGCGAATACCCACTCGCCGTTGCGTTTCCAATAGGTCCCCGAGCCCAAATGCGGCATGCCCGGCAGCGGGATGTCGGTGACCACCTTGCCGCTGTCGAGGTCGATCACTTGACCGCCCTGGGCTTTGCGCGACGTGGCCAGCAACTGTTTGTAGTCCGGTGAAAAGGAGAAGTCGTCGAGAACATCCCCGGCAGGGATCCGCCGTGGTTCGAAATCCGGTGTGCCAGCCCAGGACAGTTCCCAGACTTCCTTCACGTCCTTGAGCGCCACAATGAAACTGTCGCGCGGCGGGGCGGAGTAGACCGCGCTGACCCGTGACGCGGTACCGTCCTGACCGATCGTGGGAATGGTTTTGACCAGCGACAGATCGCGGGCATCGAGCACCACCACGTTGCCGGGCAAATAGTTGCCCACCAGCACCCAGCGTCCATCCTTGCTCACCGCCAGGTTACGGGTGTTGAGACCGGCGCGGACCTCGGCGATCAGCTTCAGATTGTGCAAGTCATACAGGCTGATCCAGCCGTCACGGGAGGCGAAGTAGACGAAGCGTCCATCCGGCGAGAACTTCGGCCCGCCATGCACGGCGAAGTGCGAAGCAAACCGCGCCAGCACCTCAAAGCGGTCACCGTCGAGGATGTCGATGTGATGGTCGCCGGCTTCCACCACCACGAACAGGTTCAGCGGGTCGGCGCCATGCTGGGGCGTGGTGGGCAGCTTGCTGAGGTCCGCGAGCATCGTGTGACTGCGGAGAATGTCGTCATTGCTCCAGGTGGGCGGGGTGGCGGGCGGTTGCTGAAGGTAGTCCACCAACGCGTCGATCTGTGCGGGGCTGAACACGTTGGCATAGCCGGCCATTTGGCTCGCGGGGCGGCCGTTCTGGATCACGCTGCGGATTTCATCGGGTTTGATCCGGCTGAGACTCTCCGGCAACAACGCCGGCCCCGCACCGCCGAGACGGTTGGCCCCATGGCAGCTCTGGCAGTGTTGCTGGTAGTTTTTCTCGGCTTGTTCAAGTGCCGGATTCGTAGCGCCGGCATGGGCCGCACCGACCCATAACAAGGGGGCAAGGATCAGACGCCTCATATCGCCACCTTGGCATGGCGTTGCAGCGCTTGGGCCGGGTAAAGTCGTGCCGGGTATTCCAGTTGTTCTGCTGCAAACAGATCGACCACGGTGCCGATCACCGTCAGCGTCGGAATGCCCGGTGGACAATCCAGCGCCAGGGTTGGCAATTGGTGCAGCTTGCCACGGGCGACATGCTGGTCGGGGCGCGTGCCGTTACTGATCAGCGCCGCCGGTGTATCGGCCGACATCCCGGCTTCGATCAAGCGTTGAGCGATGATCCCGAGGTTCGACAAGCCCATGTAAAACACCAAGGTCTGGCTACTGTCGGCAAGGCTGCTCCAGGGCAGCGACAACTCGCCGTCGCGTTGCAAATGGCCGGTGATGAACCGGCAGGAATTGACCAGGTCGCGGTGGGTTAACGGTATGCCCGCGTAGGCGCTGCAGCCGGACGCGGCGGTGATGCCCGGGACCACCTGGCAGTCAACACCGCGTTGCAGCAGGTACTCCAGCTCTTCGGCGCCGCGACCAAAAATGAACGGGTCGCCGCCCTTGAGCCGGACCACGCGCTGCCCTTGATCGGCGAGGTCGGCGAGCAGTTCATTGATTTGTTCCTGGGGCAGGCTGTGGCAGCCGCTGGCCTTGCCCACGTAATGACGGGCGCAGGTCAGAGGGATCAAGCTCAGCAGTTCGGGGCTGATCAGCCGGTCGTACACCACGGCGTCGGCCTGCATCAACAGGCTCCAGGCGCGCAGGGTCAGCAGGCGTGGATCGCCGGGGCCGGCGCCGACCAGGGCAACTTCGCCCGGCCGGAACGGGGACTCAAGTGTGGCCGGTATAGCAATCGATGGAGGCATGGGACGTCCTTGGTGCTTCATCAGGTTGACCGGCCCCAGCCTTTGTCAGGTGGTTGGCCGGACGGGCTATTCAGTGAGTGATGCAAGGGATGTTTACTGACGGCGCAATTCCGATTTCGTCATCGCTGAGGTGGCAGCCGGGGTCCTGGCCCCACAAATCGCCCTCGGCCCAGGCGCGGGTTCGGGTGTTGCCGTTGCAGATGGGCAACCAGCGGCATTGTGCGCAACGACCACCGACGGCACGGGGATGGTCACGCAGGCGCATCAGCAGGGCATCGGGCTGATCCAGCCACAACGTGCGGAACGGCGTGCGCCTGACATTACCCACCGAGTGCTGCCACCAATAGGTGTCCGGGTGCACTTCGCCGGTGTTGTCGATGTTGGCAATGCCGCTGCCCGAGGCGTTGCCGCCCCAGGCTCGGAGCATGAGTTCCAGGCGTGGGTAATGCTCGGGCAGACGAAGGCCTGCCCATTGCAGCAGGAGAATGGCGTCGGCATCGTTGTTGCCGCTGACAAAGTCGCTGTCGCGACCCTGTTGGATGTCTGCCCAGGCCCGCTCAAAAATCAAGGTCATCGCCTCGCGGCTCATCTGCTGGTGCGCATCGAGTTTGCGACTGCGTTTACCGCGACCGCTGTAGTTGAGGTGCGACAGATAAAACTTCTGCACGTCGTACTCGCGCATCAGCGCCAGTAACTGGGGCAGCTGCGTATGGTTCTGCTGGGTCAGGGTGGTGCGCAGCCCGACGCGAATGCCTTGTTCGCGACAGAGCCGGATCGCCTGCATCGAGCGGGCGAAACTGCCCTTGAGTTGGCGGAAGGCGTCGTGGGTGGCTTCCAGGCCATCGATGCTGATCCCGACGTAGTCGAAATTCGCCGCGCTGATCTTCGCGATGTTCTGCTCATCGATCAGCGTGCCGTTGGTGGACAAGGCCACAAAGATACCCTTGGTCCGGGCGTAGGCGCTGAGCACAAACAGATCCTCGCGCAACAACGGTTCGCCACCGGAAAGAATCAACACCTTGACGCCGGCATCGTGCAGATCGTCGATCACGGTCAGCGCGGCGGCCGTGTCCAGCTCGTCGCGAAAGACACTGTCGGCCGAGGTGGCGTAGCAATGTTTGCAGGTCAGGTTGCAGCGCCTGAGCAGGTTCCAGATCACCACCGGCGCCCGATTGCTGCCCGGTGGACGGGTTCTGGGCGCAGGTGCCTGGCCGGCCAGCGCACGCAGGTATTGGCTGATCCTCAACATGCAACTCTCCTTGAGTCGGGAACGTGTTCAGCGCGAAGCGGGCGGCAGGCGCAAGCCGGTTTTTTTCAGGATGCGGCTGCTCACCAGCATTTCGTCGGCCCCACAGGCGTCGCCCAGCAAGTAGCGCAGGTGTTCGCGGTAGTTGTTGATTTCATCGCTGCTGCGGCCATGCACCATGGCGAACAAGTTGTAGCGCCAGTCGGGTCGGCGTGGACGGCGATAGCAGTGGCTGACGAAGGGTTGCGCGCCGATCAGCGCGCCGAGGCGCGGCATGTCGGTGTCGCGCACATCCCAGACCGTCATGCCGTTGTGGCGATAACCCAGTCGGTAGTGATTGGGCACGGCGGCGATCCGCCGAATCGCACCTTCGGCTTGCAAGCGCTTGAGCAGATCCAGGGTGGCTTCGATGTTCAGCCCCAGTTGTTCGGCGAGCCACGCCCACGGGTCGTCCAGCAGCGGAAGACCGGCCTGGGTCAACACGATCAGACGCTGGACGAGGGTGTCTTCAGGCCGGGAAATACAGACCGACATGGTAGGTCTCCTCTTTGGGCAGGTTGAGCAGCGGCAATCCGGTGAGGGTTTCGATGTGGTGCAGGGTTTCGGTCAGGTCATGTTCAGTTGCGCAGGCGAGCACGAACCACGTGTTCCAGGCGTGCTCGCGTCGATAGTTGTGCGCCACTTCAGGCAGGTCATGCAGTTGCTCGGCGACGTCTTCAAAACGTTCTTCCGGGACCGCGAGTGCGGCGAGGGTGAAGGCGCCACCCAGCCGTTCAATGTCGAACATCGGGCCGAAGCGGGTGAGCACGCCGTCATCGAGCAGGGTGTGCAATCGGCCGAGTAGTTCAGTGCTGCTGGTCTCCAGTTCGGCCGCCAATACCCGCCAAGGGTGGCGCACCAGCGGCAGGCCCAATTGCAAGCGGTTGATCAGGCGACGGTCGAGGTCATCCATGGCTCGGTGCTCCTGTGCGCGAGGGCGCAAAGCGTCCGCCGCACTGCTTGAAGACCTGGGTGCTGAACAGTAATTGATGGGGCAAGTCGCTGAGCAGATGGTCTTCGAGCAACGCCTGGATCTGCGCCTCCACCTGCTCCCGTTGACGCCCGTGCACCATGCAAAACAGGTTGTACCGCCACTGCGGCAAGCGCCGTGGCCGCTGATAGCAGAGGTTAATGCCGGGCGCTCGCCCCAGGCGCTGGCCGACTTCGTCGATCAGCGCGTCGGGAATATCCAGCACCAGCATGGCGTTGGCGGTAAAGCCCAGCGCGCGATGGTGCAGCACCAGGCCGATACGGCGAAACAGCCCTTGCTCGCTCCACTGACGCATTTGTTCGAGCACCTGGTTTTCGTCGGTGTTTATCCGTTCGGCGAGTTCCTGATAGGGGCGCGCTACCAGCGGCAATCCGCCTTCGAGGTGCCGGCGCAGCGCCAGCGCTTGGTGGGGGCTCAATCCAGATGTCATGCGTTTTCTCCCAGGGCAAAGCCCAGGTCGATGCGGTAGGCGGTCAACATCGGCAGGTCCAGCGGCATGAGGCCGGTGTCGTCCTCCAGCTCTTTGAGCACACGGTCGATGTGTTGGCGATCAGGGCCGGTCAGCACAAACCACAGGTTGTAGAAATGCTCCCGTGCGTAGTTGTGATTGACCTCCGGGTACTGACTGACGCGATCGGCCACCTGTTGCAGGCGTTCGGCGGGCACGGCGAGGGCGGCGAGGGTGCTGGCCCCGGCGCGGCTGTGTTCGAACACCGGGCCGATCCGTGAGAGGGTGCCGGCCTGATCCATTTCTTCCAGGCAGGCCATCACTTGCGATTCGCGGCACCCGAGAATCCGCGCCATCTCCTTGTACGGTGACGGGCACAGCGGCATGCCGTGCTGGAAGCGGTCGATGAGTTGGCGGCTGAGCAGCTCAAGGTTCATTTCAATACCCCATTTTCTGCGCGCGACTGCTGAAGAAGATGCCGCTCGGCGCGGAGGCTGGCAGGGTGCTCAGCAGCTTCAGGCTGTACGGATCCCAGACTTGAACTTGATCGCCGTCGCGTAACGACAGCCACAATTGGTCACCGCGCGCGGTGAATTCCATGTGCAGCACCGCCGGCCCCGGCTTCAGGTCGGCGATCACGGCATGGGTTTCGGTGTCGATGACCTGAACCCGATCGTTGTCCGGGTAGGCGAAATTGACCCACAGTTGCCGACCGTCCGGGCGCGACGTGACGAACACCGGTTGACCAGCGACCGGGATCACCGCGGTCTGCTGCCAGGTGCGTGAATCCATCACCAATACTTGATGCCGACCCACTGCGGGCACGAAGGCCTGGTTGTCGGCAACGGCCCAGCCTTCCAGGTGCGGCATCTTGTAGACCGGGAGTTTCGCCTGGCCGCGTCCGTAGTCGCCGAGTACCCGCTGCACCCCGCGCTCTGGATGCCAGAGATCGAGTTGCGCCATGCCGTCTTCACCGAACAGGCCGGCCATGTAATAGCGCCCATCGGGAGTAATCAGGGCGTCGTAGGGTTGCTCTCCGATGCCGGTGAAACGGCTGATCTGCGGTGTGCTGCCCTGACTGAAATCGGCGGTCCAGATCTCGCCGGTATCGAACAGGCTGAAGACAAAACGTTGCCCCGGCGCGTCGACCAGGCCGACCACCCGGGAGCGCTTAGTGCCATCGGCCAGGGGCGTGGCCGGAATATCGGCCACCTGTTGCAGGGTGTCGGCATCGAACACCTTGACCCCGCCGGGCACGTAGTTCGACACCGCGATCAACTTGCCGTCCTGACTGATGGCGCCGCCAATGCTGTTGCCGCCCTGGATCACACGATGGTTAATACGCCGGGTCAGCAAATCGATTTTGCTCAACCCACCGTCGCGCCCGAATACATAGGCGAAACGCTGGTCACGGGAGAACACCACCGAGGCATGGGACAGGTCGCCGAAACCCTCGAGTCGGGCCAGCGCGGTGCGGGTGTCGCTTTCGATGATTTGCACGCTACCGGTGGCGCGCTCCACGACCACGCCCAAGTCGCCAGTGCCGCGCAACGGTGGTTGAACGCAAGCGGACAACAACAGCCCGGTCGCCGCTGACAGCAGGATTGAACGGATCATGGTGCGGGATATCCCTGGAGAAGAAGATCGACCAGCCAACGGATGTCGTCGGGGCTGAGCAACGGGGCCCAACCGGGCATCGCGGTGCCGGGCCGGCCTTGGGTGACGGTGGCAATCAGGCTGTCCCGTGACTTGCCGGCCAGCGCTGCGCGCGTCAGTTCGGGGCCCAGCCCGCCGGTCAGGTGCAGCCCATGGCAGGCGCCGCAGTCCTGGGTCAGCAGGTGTTCGAGTTGCGCCTGACGCTGGGCGTCCGGCGCTGCAACCGCGGTTGCGCAAATGAGGAGGAGGGCCGCCAGAATCACAGCGTGTCGATAAACCATCATGACGCCCTCCAGGCGGTTATTTGAGTGTCAGTACCCAGGTCGCGAGCACTTTTGCTTCTTCATCCGTTACCGGGTTGGCCGGCATGGGCATCGGTCCCCAATTGCCTTGTGTACCGTTCTTGATGTGGCTGGCCAGGGTGTCCACGGCCCCAGGTACGCCAGCGTTCTTGGCCGCCACATCCTTGAGCGCCGGGCCGACAATCTTGGTGTCGATGGAGTGGCAGGCTGCGCAGGGTTTGCTCTTGAACAGCTCCAGCGCGTCTTGGGCCATGGCCGGCTGCACACTCAGCGCAGCGGTCAGGGCGAACAGTGAAAACAGAGTATTTTTCATGGTGTTTCCTTGCATTGATGGAGCTCAATAGATGTCGTGTTGGGTGTTGTAGACGTTGAACTTCCCGGTGGGTGTGATCAGTCGTTTGTCCTTGATGACTGACTTGAGCTTCAGTGTTTTGTCGTCGATCACCACCAGCGCCGACTCGTCTGCCTGGCCGCTCCACACGGAGAACCAGACTTCATCGCCGGCCTTGTTGTATTCCGGTTGCACGACGCGCATGGCGCCTTGCTTGATGCCCGCGTATTCGGCGATGGGCAGCACGGTGTAGCCGGCGTCGAGTTTGTCGAGGTTGAACACCGCCACTGACTGACTGAGTTTTGTATCCGGGTTGAGGGTGGTGTCGACGTACAGGTGACGGGATTTGGGATGGGTTTTGATAAACAGCGATCCGCCGCCCTGGCCTTTGAGCGAGGCGACCTGCTTCCAGGCATATTGCGGGTGTTTGGTCGGGTCGGTGCCAATCAGCGAGATGCCGTCATCACCCAGATGGCTGGTGGCCCAGACCGGGCCGTAGGTCGGGTGGTTGAAGTTGGCGCCGCGACCCGGGTGAGGGGTTTTGCCGACGTCCACCAGCGCGGTCAACTTGCGCTCCTTGGAGTCGATTACGGCGACTTTGTTGGAGTTGTTGGCGGCGGTCATGAAGTAGCGGTGCGTGCTGTCCCAACCGCCGTCATGCAGGAAGGGCGCGGCGTCGATGTAGGTGACGGTGAGGTTTTTGATGTCCTGGTAATTGACCAGCATCACCTTGCCGGTTTCCTTGACGTTGACGATGAACTCCGGCCATTCGTGAGAGGCGATGATCGCCGCGACGCGAGGCTCCGGGTGATATTCCTGCTTGTCGACGGTCATGCCGCGGGTCGAAACGATCTGCTTCGGCTCCAGGGTTTCGCCATCCATGATGGTGAATTGCGGCGGCCAATAAGAACCGGCGATGGTGTATTTGTCTTCGTAGCCCTTGAACTTCGAGGTCTCGACCGAGCGCGCCTCGATGCCCACTTTGACTTCGGCAACCTTGGTCGGCTCGACCGGCCACAGGTCGATCATGTCGATCCGCGCGTCTCGACCAATCACCAGCAGATAGCGACCCGAGGCAGAGATGCGCGAGATGTGCACCGCGTAACCGGTCTCGATCAGTTTGACGATCTTCTTGCTGTCCCCATCAATCAGGGCGATCTTGCCGTCATCGCGCAACGTCACCGAAAACAGGTTCGGCAGGTTGAGTTTGCTCAGCTGCTTCTTCGGACGGTCCTCGGGTTTGACCAGCACTTTCCAGGTTTTCAGCGTCTCGGCCATGCCCCATTCCGGTGGCGTCGGCGGCGTGTGCTGAATGAACTTGGCCATGACCGTGATCTGATCTTTGGTCAGCGCATTGGACGTCCCCCAGTTCGGCATGCCCGCCGGTGAACCGTAGGTAATCAAGGCTTCCAGAAACGGTTGCCCGCGGTTCTGGGTAATGTCCGGTGTCAGCGGTTTGCCGGTGGCCCCTTTGCGCAGAACACCGTGGCAGCCTGCGCAGCGCTGGAAGTAGATTTCCTTCGATGAGTCGAACTCGGCCTGGCTCATGTCGGGAGCGCCGGCGGTTTTGACCATGGGCGGGTTGGCCGCCGCGGCGGGCTCTTCAGCGCTGGCGGCATGGCTCACCGCCAGGGCCAGTGACGAACACACTGTGGCGAGGGTCAGGGCAAACGTTTTTCTATAGCTGATCAGCATTCCATTTCTCCTCAGGCAAGACCTTTGCGATGTGCTGAAACGGCAGCGCAGAACGCAGGTTCTTAGTGCCGTGCAAGGCTATGCCTGAGCAGGCCATTGTTCGCTTGACGACGATCAAGTTTGCCGGCCATCTCACTTGCCAGGTTGTCGCAGGGGCCCGTAGCGTGTTCCTTGAATCCGCTTTTGGAACAGGCAGCCCATGGACCGTACCCAGTCTTGCGAACACCCGATCGAACCCTTCTACCAACCGCTGAATAATGAGGAGGCGCTGTTCGAGCAAGCCTGGCGACACGGCATGCCGGTGCTGATCAAAGGCCCGACGGGGTGCGGTAAGACCCGTTTCGTCCAGCACATGGCCCATCGGCTGAAACTGCCGCTGTACACCGTGGCTTGCCATGACGATCTGAGCGCAGCCGACCTGATCGGTCGTCACCTGATCGGTGCCCAGGGCACCTGGTGGCAAGACGGACCGCTGACCCGCGCGGTGCGTGAAGGCGGCATCTGTTATCTGGACGAAGTGGTCGAGGCGCGCCAGGACACCGTGGTGGTGTTGCATCCACTGGCCGATGATCGTCGGGAGCTGTTCCTGGAACGCACCGGCGAAGTGCTGAAGGCACCGCCGTCCTTCATGCTCGTGGTGTCTTACAACCCCGGTTACCAGAACCTGCTCAAAGGCATGAAACCCAGCACCCGCCAACGCTTCGTGGCGATGCGTTTCGGCTATCCACCGGTGGCCGATGAGGAGCGGATCGTCGCCCGAGAAGCTCAGGTGGACAGCGCGCTGGCGGCGCAGGTGGTGCGGCTCGGCCAGGCGCTACGCCGGCTTGATCAACATGATCTGGAGGAGGTCGCCTCGACGCGACTGCTGATTTTTACCGCGCGGATGATCCGCTCCGGGATGAGCCCGCGTGAGGCGTGCATGGCTTGCCTGGCCGAACCGCTGAGCGATGATCCGCTGACCGTCGCCGCGCTGATGGACGTGGTTGATGTCCACTTCGGCTGAGTCCACGGGCGTCACGCGCCGTCACTTGCCGGGTGATCTGGCGATGTGGTTTTTCATTCTCGCCGAGCTGTCGGTGTTCGCCATCCTGATCCTGGCGTTCGCCGTGACCCAGGCGCTCAAGCCGCAGATGTTCAGTGAAAGCCGTCTGTTGCTGAACACCTCAACCGGGTTGGCGATGACCCTGAGCCTGCTCACCGCGGGGCTGTTCGCCGCGCTGGCGCAGGAGCAAGTCAGGCGCTCACGGTCGCGTCACGGCGCCGTCTTCCTGCTGATGGCGTTGCTCGCCGCCAGTGTCTATGTGGTGCTGAAACTCACGGAATACCGGCACTTGCTGGCCTCGGGGCTGGGCATGGAGCACAACACGTTTTTCACGTTGTACTGGATTCTCACCGGTTTTCATTTTCTCCACGTAGTGCTCGGCATGATCATTCTCGGATGGCTGGCCGAGCGCTGTCGCCGTGGCCTGTACGACGCCAATACGCGCAGCGGGTTTGAATCCGGCGTGTTGTATTGGCACATGGTCGATCTGATCTGGGTCATGCTTTTTCCGCTGGTCTACGTGCTGAGTTGACGAGGTTCTCATGACTGTTTCCAGGGTATTGCTCGTCTGTTGGGCCGCGCTCGCGACGTTAAGTGTCTGCACGGTGGTGCTGGCCCAGGCCGGTGCGACTTGGTTGCTGTCGATTGCCATTTTGGTGGTGGCGGTTGGCAAGGCCTGGCTGATCACCGACGGCTTCATGGAAATGCGCCACGCACCGCGACTGTGGCGGCGATTGATGTTGAGCTGGGCGCTGGTGTTGGCAACGGTGGTAGGCCTGACATTGGTGTTGTTCCGCTGAAGGAATACAGCCCCTAAAACACCGCAGTTCCAATGTGGGAGCGTGCTTGCTCGCGATGGGGCCATAACATTCAACATCTTCGCCGACTGCAAGACCGCTATCGCGAGCAAGCTCGCTCCCACATTGGATATTCGTCAGCCATACGATCAATACCCGACCAAAACCATCTGACTTTCTTGATCGCCATCAAGCAGGTTTCAACCCTTCGCTTCCTATCATGGACGGGCCTAGCAAAGAGGAAGCGACCATGTCAGACACCTTCACCAAAGGCATGGCCAGGAATATTTACTTCGGGGGAAGCATCTTCTTCTTCCTGATATTCCTGGCTTTGACCTATCACACGGAACAGACCTTTCCAGAGCGCAGCAATGAGGCGCTGTTAACCGAATCAGTCGAGCGCGGCAAGTTGGTCTGGGAGCAAAACAATTGCATCGGCTGCCACACGCTGCTGGGCGAGGGCGCCTACTTCGCGCCTGAGCTGGGCAACGTGTTCCAGCGGCGCGGCGGGGAGGCGGGCTTCAAACCCTTCCTGCATGCCTGGATGAAGATGCAGCCACTGGGCGTACCGGGTCGTCGCGCGATGCCGCAGTTCAAGTTGAGTGACCAGGAGGTGGATGACATCGCCGAGTTCCTCAAATGGAGCTCGAAAATCAACACCAATGGCTGGCCGCCAAACAAGGAGGGCTAAGCGATGAGCATTGCTAATCCGCATCTGAAATTCGCCTCGCAATCCGTGGCCAAACCGTACTTCGTGTTTGCTCTGATCCTGTTTCTCGGTCAGATACTGTTCGGTTTGATCATGGGGCTGCAATACGTGATCGGAGACTTTCTGTTCCCGATCATCCCCTTCAACGTGGCGCGGATGGTGCACACCAACCTGCTGATCGTCTGGATATTGTTCGGCTTCATGGGGGCTGCCTACTACCTGATTCCGGAAGAGGCCGACCGCGAACTGCACAGTCCGAAACTGGCGATCATCCTGTTCTGGGTATTCGCCGCCGCTGGCGTGCTGACGATCCTCGGTTACCTGCTGGTGCCTTATGCCGGCCTGGCCAAGCTGACCCACAACGAGCTGCTGCCGACCATGGGTCGGGAGTTCCTGGAGCAGCCGACCATCTCCAAGATGGGCATTGTGGTGGTCTGCCTGGGCTTTCTCTACAACATCGGCATGACCCTGCTCAAAGGTCGCAAGACCACCGTCAGCATGGTCATGATGACCGGGTTGATCGGGCTCGCGGTGTTCTTCCTGTTCTCCTTCTACAACCCCGGCAACCTGGCCCGCGACAAGTTCTACTGGTGGTGGGTGGTGCATCTTTGGGTAGAAGGCGTGTGGGAACTGATCATGGGCTCGATGCTGGCCTTCGTCCTGATCAAGATCACCGGTGTAGACCGGGAGGTCGTGGAGAAATGGCTCTACGTGATCATCGCCATGGCGCTGATAACGGGGATCATCGGCACCGGTCACCACTTCTTCTGGATCGGTGCACCTGAGGTCTGGTTGTGGGTCGGTTCAATCTTCTCGGCACTCGAGCCGCTGCCGTTCCTGGCGATGGTGATATTCGCCTTCAGCATGGTCAAGAACCGTCGTCGGGACCACCCGAACCGCGCCGCCACGCTGTGGGCCAAGGGCACCACGGTCACCGCCTTCTTCGGCGCTGGCGTCTGGGGTTTCCTGCATACCCTGGCACCGGTCAACTTCTACACCCACGGTTCGCAGTTAACGGCGGCCCACGGTCACCTGGCCTTCTACGGTGCTTACGCGATGATCGTGATGACCTTGATCAGCTATGCCATGCCGAAACTGCGAGGGCTCGGCGAAGCAGCGGACGAGCGTTCGCAGCAACTGGAGATCTGGGGCTTCTGGTTGATGACCCTGTCGATGGTCATGATCACGCTGCTGCTCACCGCTGCCGGTGTCGTGCAGATCTACCTGCAACGCTGGCCGGTGGATGGCGTCGCGTTACCGTTCATGGCCACTGTCGATCATCTGCAAGTGCTGTTCTGGGCTCGTCTGGGCGCCGGTCTCGGTTTCTTCGCAGGGCTGATCTGCTACCTGTTCAGCTTCAAGCGGCGGGTGCCAGTGGGGATCACTGCGACTGCCGCCTCCGCTGTTCGTTCGTGAGTCAGTAACCACCTGAAGGAGGACGGCCCGGCTGGTACAGCGGGCCGTTTCACATTGGTTTTCAGAGGAAAAAAACCATGGCCTTTACCGTCGAACTGGAAGAGTGGGTCGGCAGTGTCTGGCATCGCTTTATCACCCGCCGCGCCAGCCCGGACTTTCCCGAGGCCCGGGTCGAACTGATCCACCAGCAACGACCGCTGGCGTTGTTGTTTCGCGCCATGGGGGGCGCCAATGGCGTCGGCGTGGAAGCCGCCAGCGACCGCGATCTGCTGTTGCGGCGCAACGTGCTGCAGCAGATCGCCGGCACCTGCAAGCAAGTGCCCTTGGCGTGGTGCGACGAGACCAATCTTCGTCTGCCATCGAGCCTCGCGGTGTTTCCTGAAGTCGCATTGAACGAGGAACTCTATCGTTGGCTCGCATTGCTGGCGGCGCAGGCCGGTCAGATGCGGCACTGGGGGCGGGACAATCAACGCTGGACGCAACAACTGTTGCGGCGCTATCCCGCGATGCGTGCCCGGTACAAGCGTTTGGTCGATGCCCATCTGCAATTGCGCCCGGATCCGGCAACATTGAATGCCGGCGAAGCGGCGCTGGAGCGGGCGTTATGCCAGGCGCTACGCGAGCCCGGTAGCGTCGAACATTTTCCCCGCAGTGAGCGGGCCGCATGGCCGCTGCCGCTGTGGTTGTACCCGCCGCAAAACCTTGCCAGCCCGCAGGCTGCCGACCTCGGCGACGAATCGGAAGAGACGCTGACGACCCCTCCCGGTGAACAGAAAGGCGGAAGCAAACGCGCCAAGCGAATCGATGAAGGCAGCCGCGATGGCGGGTTGTTGATCGTGCGCCTGGAGAACCTGTTCAGCTGGACCGAACACGTCGACCTGGATCGCTGGTCAGACGACAGCGAAAACCCTGACGCGGCCAGAGTCGCCGAGGACCTCGACGAGTTGAGCCTGTCGCGTACCCGTCTGCGCAAGGGTGGCGGCCTCAAGCTGCACCTGGATTTGCCGCCGGCCGATGTCGACGATATTCCCCTGGGCGAGGGCATCAAGTTGCCGGAATGGGACTATCGCAAACTGCAAATGCAGGACGCCTTCGTCAATCTGCAAATGATGGTGCCCCGCGACTGTGAGGCGCAGCCATTGCCGCCACGGCTGAAGGCTTCGGCTCACCGTCTTCGCCGCCAGTTCGAGCACCTGCGCAATGACCGTCAATGGTTACGCCAGCAACCCCAAGGGTCTGAACTGGACATGCAGGCCTGGCTGGATTTTCACGTTGAACGCGAGCATGGCCAATGTGCGGAACGCGGTCTGTTCATGGAACAACGGCAGACGCGCCGCGACCTCGCGTGCCTGTTGCTGGCCGATGTGTCGATGTCCACCGACGCGCACTTGAACGATGAGCATCGGGTGATTGATGTGATCCGCGACAGTTTGCTGCTGTTCGGCGAAACCCTGTCGGTGCTGGGTGATGATTTTGCCCTGTACGGATTTTCCTCGCTGCGTCGTCATCAAGTGCGCATGCAGGAACTCAAGTCCTTCACCCAGCGTTATGACGACAACACCCGCGGCCGCATTCAAGGGCTCAAACCGGGTTATTACACCCGCATGGGTGCCGCCATCCGCCACGCCACCCAACTGCTGGGCAAGAGCAAACGCCGCAGCAAGCTGTTGCTGCTGCTGACGGATGGCAAACCGAATGATCTGGATTTGTATGAGGGGCGTTACGGTGTTGAAGACACCCGCGAGGCGGTACTGGAGGCGCGGCGTCAGGGGTTGACGCCGTTCTGTATCACGATTGACCGCGAGGCCGGGGATTACCTGCCTTACATGTTCGGCGCCAATGGCTACACCTTGATCCGCCAGCCCGAGCAATTACCCCTGCGCTTGCCGCAGTTGTATCGCCAGCTGACCCAGCCGTGATGAACACGGTCTGTAGCAGCTGCCGAGCCTGCGAGGCTGCTGCTACAGGGGATAGGTGGGGGATTCAGGAGATGCTGCGTGGCAACCAGAAAAACATGGCCACGCAGAAAATCGTCAGGCCGATGCAGAACCACGTGAATCGGCGCAGCCGGCGTTCCCCCGCCTGTGCGGCGAATGCCGGCAGGGGCATGCCGCATTGGCGGCACTCGGTTTCTTCTGCGGGGTTTACGTGTTGGCAATACAAACAGACGGGCATGGCACTCACTCGAACTGTTCCAGGCGCAGACGATCGAGAATGGCGATTTGGCGGCCGTCCTGGGTGATGATTTTTTCATCGATCAGGCGACGAATGATCCGCGAAAAGGTTTCCGGCTGGATCGACAGATGCCCGGCAATCAGTTGCTTGGCCATCGGCAGTTCGAATTGGCTGTCAACGGTTTGCTGGCGCACCAATTGCGTCAGCAGATAACGCACGACCCGGTGGGTGGCGTTTTTCAGGGACAGGGTTTCGATTTCGTTGACCCGTTGATGCAGGCGAACGCAGAGCTTGCCGAGCAGCGCAAAGGTCAGTCGGCTATTGCTCTGCAGCAGGCGCATGTAGGTGTTGTTGGATAACCGATAGAGCTGAGTCGGGCAGATCGCTTCGGCCGAGGCCACATAGTTCGGGGTGTCCATCAGCATCATCGCCTCGGCGAAGGTTTGCCGATCGCCGATCACCTCAAACACTTTCTCCTGCCCATCCGGTGTCAGGCGGTAGATTTTCACCGCGCCGGCAATCACGAAATAGAACGAGTCTGCCGGCTCGCCCTGGCGGAACAACGGTTCGCCCTTGTCGATGCTCAACAAGTGGCTGGTACTCATCAATTCATCCAGCTGTTCTTCGTTCAACGGCTCGAACAAGTGATGACTGCGCAGAATCTGGTGATGGACACGATGAAGCACCATATGAATTCATCCTGAGGATTGAGGAGGGGTGGCGATCAAGTCAAACGAGGCCCAGCGAGACGCCGCTGGCCAACGCCAGAACCGAGGTCAACACCACAAACCAGGCCAGAGGCTGGATGACTTTTTTCATGACGACTCCTGGGGATCGAGAGGGATCAAGGTTTCTTTGATTGCTGAATGCTTGAGCAAGACGCGGGCCATGCCTGGAGGCCTTTGTTTATTGAGGTTGTCAGATGCGAAGGTAAAAATGACCACGAGGTGTAGGGTTTAAATAACCATTAAAGGGTCATTTGTACCTTGAGCCGATCCCCCTGTGGGAGCGAGCAAGCTCGCTCCCACAGGGGGCAAGTCCTCTCACCACGGGGTTCGAATGAGCAACGGGGCACGCCCCTTGCACACTTGATCTGCGACAAAGGCAATTGATCGCCAATACCCGATCATTGCCCCCGGACTTACCTCGACGCGTGCGGGTTGGCGTCAGGTCAGCAGCAAGGTAAAGGAGTGGCTTTATGCAAGTGCTCGACCGCCGTAAAGCGATGGCTATCGCGCCGCTGTTACGTTTGGCCTTCCGGCCATTTTTCCTCGCCGGCTGCCTTCTGGCAGTGCTGGCGATTCCGCTCTGGCTGGCCGCCTTCAGTGGTGCGCTTTCCGGCTGGCAGCCGGCGGGAGGCTGGCTGGGTTGGCATCGACACGAATTGCTGTTCGGGTTCGGCTTGGCGATCATCGCGGGTTTTCTGCTGACGGCCGTGCAGACCTGGACCGGTCGCCCCGGCCTCAGCGGGCGACCCCTGGCTGCGCTGGCGTTGCTGTGGTTGTTGGCGCGCGTGGCCTGGCTGGTCAATGCACCGTGGCCGGTGCTCGCGGTGCTGGAATTGGCGTTCCCGCTGGCGGTGGCCGCGCTAATGGGGTTCACCTTGTGGAAGGTGAGGCAGAAACGTAACTACCCGATTGCGGTGGTGCTGCTGTTGTTAGCGGCGGCCGACGGGTTGTCCCTTTACGGCCTGGTCGAAGGTCATGAAGGTTGGCAGCGTCAAGGCGTGCTGACCGGCCTCTGGCTGGTGGCGGCGATGATGGGCTTGATCGGCGGGCGCGTCATACCGTTCTTCATCCAGCGCGGTCTCGGCAAGGTCGAGGGCGTTACCCCTTGGCCTTGGCTGGATTGGTTGCTGCTGATTGGCTCTCCTCTCGTGGCGTTGTTGTACGCCGCCGGACCAGCACTTGAGCCCACTCTCTGGGTCGGCCTGTTGTTCGCCGCGTTGGCCGCCGGGCATCTGGTGCGCCTGGTTCGCTGGCATGATCGCGCCCTCTGGCGTGTGCCGTTGTTGTGGTCGTTGTACCTGGCGTATGCCTGGTTGGCGGTGGCCTGTCTCGGCATGGCGCTGTGGCATTTCGGTGTGCCGATTAACCCGAGTCTGGCGGTGCATTGCCTGACAATCGGCGCCATGGCCGGCCTGGTGCTGGCGATGATCGCACGGGTCAGCCTGGGTCATACCGGCCGCGCGCTGGAGCCGCCATCGGGCATAACCCTGGCGTTCATTTTGCTTAACCTGGCGTGTCTAAGCCGGGTCGTGTTGATCCTGTTCTTTCCCCTGCCTGCGTTGTGGCTGGCCGGTGTGTGTTGGGCGATGGCGTTTGCGCTGTACGCCTGGCGCTACGGTCCGATGCTGCTGCGGGCCCGGGTGGACGGTCATCCGGGCTAACCACGTGAACTGATGGAGGCTGCCGGTGTTATATCCCTTTTTACTGGTCACCCATTTGCTGGCGGCGATTGCCTTCATCGGCACCCTGTTTTTCGAGGTGGTGATCTGGCACCGCGCCCGCCAGCAGTTGGCGGATCCCGCGCAAGCGACCGCAGATCAAGCGATTGCAGTGCGCTCGCGCAAGGTGCTGCATGGCGTGGTGTTGCTGTTGTATGGCGCCGGTATCAGCCTGGCGTGGCAGCACCGTGGCGTATTGAGTCAGCCGCTGGCCAGCAGTTTTGGCACGTTGCTGAGCCTGAAGATCGTCCTGGCCCTGAGCATCATCGGCCATTACTTCCTGCTGGCGTATTGGCTTAAAAGCGCACGACTGACCACGACCCGCGCCAGCTGGATTCGCCGCAGCATCCTCGGGCACATGGTGTTGATCGTGATCCTGGCCAAGGCCATGTTCTATTGGCACGGTTGATCACACGCCTTTCCTGACAGACAAAACCCGCGTCAACCGGAGGGCTGACGCGGGTTGGGTGTGAGTGGCAATTGATCAGTGACGACGGTTCAAGGCGTTAACAAACAACACGTTGTTTTCCAGATGGATGTGTTGCATCAGGTCATCACGAAACTCCAGCAGCCCACGATAAAGGGCGCGCCAGGTGTTACAGGCATCGGCCGGCGGGGTGATGTTGTTGGTCAGCGCGAGCAGCTTTTCGAGGGCTTCGCCATGTTGATCATGTTCAAAGCGCAGCACCTGGATCGGCGGCGCGGCCTGAGGGCCGATGCCCTGTTGCAGCATCGGGAAGAGCACTTGTTCTTCCTTGAGCATGTGGCCTTCGAGTTCTTGTTGCATGTCGGTCAGCAGATCGGCCAGGCCATTGGGGCAGCTGCTGCGCGCACCGTGGACCTGCTCGACGCGACGGGCCAGGCGGATCAGTTCCGGCAGTTGCTCGCGATGGCGGGCGTGGTAGCGCGCCAGTAGGTGGGCGATCAACAGTTCCGACGGTTCGTTGCGCCAGTCGTGTTGGGTTTCGCCGGTGTCTTGCAACCGGTGCAGCGCATTGGCAATCAGCACCGGATCGAGGTCTTTGCCCGCGGCCGCTTCACGCAGGCTTTTATGCCCGCCACAACAGAAGTCCAGTTTGAAGGTGTGGAAAATCCGCGTGGCGCCGGGAATGTCGCAAGCCAGTTGGCCGAGGCTTTGTTCCAGTAGGGTTAGGCTCATCAGGGTTTCCTTGTTTGGATTTCAACGGTTCCCCAGGCTCATTGCATCCGGCATGCCATATTTAACGTATTGAAAAATATGGCTTAATTTTTAGTTGTGGTGATAGGCACCCGGACGCTTTAGGGTGAATCCAACCATAGAGGGTAATAACTACCATGCTGCGTGAAAGCCTGGCGGCCGACCTGATTGTCGAGTTGCCCAATGCTGTGCGGTTGCAACGACTGGTCCAGACCCTGCGCGAGTACTTCAACAGTGGCGCCGTGGGATTGCTGCGTCTGGATGACGACAGCCTCAGGCCGGTCGCGACGGTGGGGCTGGTGCATGAAGCATTGGGGCGCCGCTTCGTCATCGCCCAGCATCCGCGGCTGGCGGCGATCATGGCGTCGCGCGAACCCACCTGGTTCGAGCCCGACAGTCGCCTGCCGGATCCTTATGACGGCTTGCTCGACGATCACGCCGGCGAACCGATGCCAGTGCACGACTGCATGGGCGTGAGCCTGTATGTGGAGGGGCGGATCTGGGGCGCGATCACCCTCGATGCGCTGCACGCCGGGACCTTCGACAGCCGTGCGCGGGAAGAGCTCAAGCGCTGCACCTTGCAGATCGAAGCCGCCGTGCGAGTCACCCGGCTTGAGCAGGAAAACCGCAGCCTGCGCTTGTCCCGCAGCGATACTCAAGACGTGCGGCGGCCGGCTGATGAAGGCGAAATCCTCGGGCAGAGTGAGGTGCTGCATCAGTTGCTCAATGAGCTGGACGTACTGGCCGATTCCGAACTGCCAGTGTTGCTGCTGGGCGAGACCGGCGTCGGTAAGGAACTGTTCGCCCGGCGCTTGCATCGTCTGTCGCGCCGCAGTCATAAGCCGCTGGTGCAGGTTAACTGCGCCGCGTTGCCGGAGTCTCTGGCAGAGAGTGAATTATTCGGCCATGTCAAAGGCGCGTTTTCCGGCGCCACCAGTGACCGTGCCGGACGTTTCGATGCCGCCAACGGTGGCACGCTGTTTCTCGATGAAGTCGGTGAATTGCCCTTGGCCGTGCAAGCGAAGCTGCTGCGCACCCTGCAGAACGGCGAGATCCAGCGCCTCGGCGCCGACAAGCCGTTGCATGTCGACGTGCGCATCATCGCCGCGACCAACCGGCACCTGCCGGACAGCATCCGCGACGGCTTGTTTCGGGCCGATCTGTATCACCGGCTCTCGGTGTATCCGGTGCCGATTCCGCCGCTGCGCGAGCGGGGCAACGACGTGTTGATGCTGGCCGGGCATTTCCTTGAGCTCAATCGGGCGCGGCTCGGTCTGCGTGGCTTGCGCCTGTCGCCGGCAGCCGAGCGAGCGCTGCTGACGTACAGCTGGCCGGGCAACGTGCGCGAGCTGGAGCATGTGATCAGCCGAGCCGCGTTGAAGCAACTCAGTCGCGGCACCAGTCGTACGCTGATCATGACCCTGGAACCCGAGATTCTCGACCTCGACAGTGCCATGGGCGGGCAGGGCGCGGTCGTCGAAAGTCCCCTGGACGTGACGGCTGATGAGCCGTTCCAGCCCCTGGGTGAAGCGGTCGACGATTACCAGCGCAAGAAAATTCTCCAGGCCTTGAGCCTGTCCGGGGAGAACTGGGCCAGCGCCGCGCGGATTCTGGAAGTCGATCCCAGCAACCTGCACAAACTGGCTCGGCGCCTGCGCCTTAAATAAGGCTGGGCGTGCTCAGTGTTGATGGTGGTCAAGGTGCTGTTGCGCAGTGCATTGCACACTGGGCAGAACCTTTTTGGAGATCATCGCCATGCCCCTTTCCCTGGCACAGATGCGCCGCAACTACACCCTTTTTGGCCTGCAAGACGAGTCGGCGCTGGACGACCCGATGGCGATGTTCCGGCAATGGATGCAGCTGGCCCGCGACACCGAGCGCGTGCCTGTCGAAGCCAACAGCATGGTGTTGGCGACGGTCGACAGTGAAGGGCGCCCGCACTGCCGGGTCCTGCTGCTCAAGGGTTTGAGCGATGAAGGCTTCACATTTTTCGGCAATTACCAGAGCGACAAAGGCCAGCAACTGGCTGCTAACCCGCATGCCGCCATGACCTTTTTCTGGCCGGGGCTGGAGCGTCAGGTGCGTATCGAAGGCCAGGTCTCCAGGCTCGACCCGACGCTGTCGGATGCGTACTTCGATTCCCGCTCACAAGACAGTCGCCTGGGCGCCTGGGCTTCACCGCAAAGCCGAGCGCTGGCCAATCGGGCCGAGCTTGAGTCGCTGCTGCTACAAACCACCCAACGTTTTGCCGGCAAGACCGTGCCGCGGCCCGAGCATTGGGGCGGTTACTGCCTGCACCCTGAACGTCTGGAATTCTGGCAGGGCCGTGCCGACCGTTTGCATGATCGTCTTGATTACCGGTTGCGCGATGGCGCATGGCAACGCAACCGCCTGGCGCCTTGAGACCGCACAACGCGCAGCGATAGAGAACAATGTGGGAGCGAGCCTGCTCGCGATAGCGGTGGATCAGTCAACATCAATGTTGCCTGACAAACCGCTATCGCGAGCAGGCTCGCTCCCACAGGTTTTGTGTGCCTAACACAATATTCTTATGTCCCTGACGAGGTACCTCCTTGGAGGAATAGGCTCACTGCGAATTCCAGTTCAGGCTTTGTCTCATACCCTCATACACGGGAAGGCTTGGATATGGCCCATCTGGCGCAACGCACGTTTGAACCCTTGAACATTGCCGTGCTGACCATCAGCGATACGCGCACCTTTGACACCGACACCTCGGGGCAGACCCTGACGGATTTGCTGCAAACGGCCGGGCATGTATTGATCGATCGTGATCTGGTCAAGGACGACATTTATCAGATCCGCGCCAAGGTCTCCCACTGGATCGCCGACCCTCAGGTGCAAGTGATACTGATGACCGGCGGCACCGGTTTCACCGCGCGCGACAACACACCGCAAGCGGTCTTGCCGTTGCTGGACAAACACGTGGAAGGCTTCGGTGAACTGTTCCGTCAGGTGTCCCTGGCGGAGATTGGCATGTCCAGTCTGCAGTCACGGGCACTGGCCGGGATGAGCAATGGCGTGCTGGTGTGCTGCGTCCCGGGTTCGCCGGGCGCGTGTCGAACCGCTTGGAACCAGATCCTGCTCGAACAATTGGACAGCCGCACCGGCCCGTGCAATTTCGCCCCGCATTTGAAACCGCAAGCACAGCGGGTCATCGACGCCTGCGAGTCACGCTCATGACTGGCCGGGTGTGCGACCTCGGCAACCTGATGCCGGTGGACGAGGCCATCAGCCGTCTGCTGGATCAGGCACCGCCGCCGCCCCTGGCGCAGAAGATCGGACTGGATCAAGCCTTGGGGCGGGTGCTGGCGGCGGACATTCATTCACCCGTCAACCTGCCGGCCTGGGACAACAGTGCCATGGACGGTTACGCACTCAGGGCCGCTGACCTGCCACCGGACGGTGGCTGTTTGACGATTGGCGGACGAATTGCGGCGGGGGATCAGGCGTGCTCGCCGTTGCTAGCGCAGCAAGCGGTGCAGATCTTTACCGGTGCGCCATTACCGCCGGGTGCCGACACGGTGGTACCGCAAGAGCGCTGCCGGATCGACGGCGAGCGTGTCTGGTTTCCGCCCGTAAACGCCGGCGATCACGTGCGCAAGGAAGGTGAGGAGGTTCGCCGGGGAGATCTTCTGCTCCAAGCCGGCAAACGCCTGCGTGCGCAAGAAGTGGGGTTGCTGGCCGGCGCGGGCATTGCGCGGGTCGAGGTCTACCGCCCGTTGCAGGTGTGCTTGCTCAGCAGCGGCAATGAACTGCGTGAGCCGGGCGATCCATTGGCGCCGGGGCAGATTTACAACAGCAATCGCTATTGCCTCGCGGCGTTGTTGAGCGGTTGGGGCGTCGAGGTGCACGACTATGGCGTCATGGCCGATGAGTTGGCCGCCAGCCGGCATGCCTTGAGCCTGGCGTCCTCGGAATGCGACCTGTTGTTGAGTTCCGGTGGCGTCTCGGTCGGTGAGGAAGATCACCTCAAACAGGCCATCGAGGAGCTCGGTAGCCTGGATTTCTGGCGGCTGGCCATTCAGCCGGGTAAACCGCTGGCCTTTGGCGAAGTGGCCGGAAAACCGTGGATCGGCATGCCGGGCAATCCTTCAGCGGCGCTGATTACCGCGTTGGTGGTAGTGCGTCCGTTCCTGCTCAGGGCCCAGGGCGTGAAAGACGTGTTGCCGGTGCCAATGGCCGTGCCCGCCGGGTTCGACTGGTTGCAGCGCAACAAACGTCGGCAGTACCTGCGGGCACGGTTGACGCCCGGTGCTGACGGCCAATTGAGCGTGGAGCTGCACCCTCAGCAAAGCTCGGCGATGTTGAGTGCCGCGTGTTGGGCCGACGGGCTGGCGGTGATCGAGTGCGAGCAGCAAGTGCTCAAGCACGACAACGTGATGTTCCTGTCCTTCGCCGACCTGATGCATTGATCGCAATTGATTGCCGTCAAGGCTCTGGCTGTCGGTCTCGCTAGACTGGCAGCGCGTTTTTCCATGAGGATTACCCATGCAACTGGTCTGCCCGGCAGGCAACCTGCCTGCGCTGAAAGCGGCGGTGCGCGAAGGCGCCGATGCCGTTTATGTCGGTTTTCGCGATGACACCAATGCCCGGCATTTCGCGGGGCTGAACATGGACGACAAACAGTTCGACGCCGCGGTCGCCCACATCCGCCAGCATCAACGCAAACTCTACGTCGCGGTCAACACCTACCCGCAACCCAAGGGCTGGGAACGCTGGCAGCGGGCAGTCGATCGTGCCGCCGATTTCGGCGTGGATGCGCTGATCGCCGCTGATCCCGGCGTGCTCAACTACGCCAGCCAGCGGCATCCGCAGCTGGCGTTGCACCTGTCGGTCCAGGGCTCGGCTACCCACGCTGCGGCGCTGGAGTTTTATGCGCAACGCTACGGGATTCGTCGTGCGGTGCTGCCGCGAGTGTTGTCGTTGGCGCAAGTGCGCCAGGTCGCCGCGAGCAGCCCGGTGCCCATCGAAGTGTTTGGCTTCGGCAGCTTATGCATCATGGCCGAAGGGCGTTGCCATCTGTCTTCCTACATCACCGGCGAGTCGCCGAATCTCTGTGGCGTCTGTTCGCCAGCCAAAGCGGTGCGCTGGAGCGAAGACGCTGAAGGTTTGAGCGCACGGCTCAGTGAAGTGCTGATCGACCGCTACACACCTGACGAACCCGCCGGTTACCCGACCCTGTGCAAAGGCCGCTTCCTGGTCGGTGGCAAACGCTTCCATGCGCTGGAGGAACCCACCAGCCTCGACACCCTGGATTTGCTGCCGGAATTGACGGCCATCGGCGTTGAAGCAGTGAAAATCGAAGGCCGGCAACGCAGTCCGGCCTATGTCGAACAAGTCACCCGCGTCTGGCGCGCGGCACTGGATGCCCATCGGGGCTCACCGGGCAGTTTTCGGGTCAAGGAGGAATGGCGTCGGGTACTGGCCGGTTTGTCCGAAGGCAGCCAGACCACCCTGGGTGCTTATCATCGATCATGGCAATGAGGGAGGCGACATGAAGCTCAGCCTTGGACCGGTCCTGTTTTATTGGGACAAAGAGCAACTCAGCAACTTTTACGCCGAGATGTCGGCCTTGCCTCTGGATGTGATTTATCTGGGGGAAACCGTGTGTTCGAAACGCCGGGCCTTTTCTTTGGATCAATGGCTGGGCCTGGGGCGCGAATTGCAGGAATGCAGCCAGGCACAATTGGTGATCTCCAGCCTGACGCTGATCGAAGCGGCCTCCGAACTCTCCAGCCTGCGTCGGCTCTGCGACAACGGCCAACTGTTGGTGGAAGCCAACGACATGGGCGCGGTGCAGTTTATGGCCGAGCGCAAGTTGCCGTTCGTGGGCGGTCCGGCACTGAATTTGTACAACGGTCATGCGCTGGCTCAACTGATCGACAGTGGAATGACTCGTTGGGTGCCGCCCGTGGAATGTTCGGCTGCGCTGATTAGCGACGTGATCGGGCAGGTCCGTGAACTGGGTCGTGCCGTGCCGGAGGTGGAAATCTTTGCCTACGGACATTTGCCGTTGGCCTATTCCGCGCGCTGCTTCACGGCCCGGGCGGAAAACCTGCCCAAGGATGACTGCCGGTTTTGCTGCCTCAACTACCCCGACGGCCTGCCGTTGACCAGTCAGGAAGGGCAGGCGTTGTTCACCATCAATGGTATTCAAACGATGTCGGCGGAGGTGACCAATCTGCTGGCGGATTACGCCGGATTGGTGGCCTGTGGCGCCGACCTGTTGCGTCTGAGCCCTCGCGCTCAGGGCATGGCCGAGGTCATTGCTGCCTATCAACGGGTTCGTCTGGGCGAGACGCCGCCGTTGTTTGTTGACGGTTGCAACGGTTACTGGCATGGCCAGGCCGGCATGTTGCGCGTCGAGGAGGTTGGCCTGTGTTGAATCGTAAAAAGTGGTTGTTGAAAGGTGCTGACCGGCTGTTGCCGCTGGTGCGTCGGGTGCCTTTTGCGGTGCAGCGCCTGGCGTTGCAGCAGGCGCTGAATCGTTGCCTTGCCGAGCCGTTGCGCGATGGTGAATTTGAAGTGTTGCGCGGGCGTTGGTTGTGCTTGCGGATTCCGGATCTGGGGTTGTCCTGGTATTTGACGTTGACCCGTCAAGGGCTGCGAATTGCTGAACGCGCCGACGCGCATGTGACCATCAGTGGCAACTGGCGTGAGTTTTTACTCTTGGCGAGTCGTCAGGAGGATCCGGATACGTTGTTCTTTCGCCGGCGTTTGGTGATTGAGGGGGATACGGAGTTGGGGCTGGCGCTGAAGAATTTGATCGACAGTCTGGATCCTGATGTGTTGCCTGTTTGGTTGTGGCGCAATCTGGAGCGGGCGGGGAAGGGGTTGGCGGCGGGTTAGTCGAGCTGTGTTTTTGGTTGGGGTACATATCCGTTGCTGCGGTGATGGCTGCTGAGGGTTCCGCCCTTACGGCGGGTCACTTTGGAAAAGCGCCAAAGTAACCAAAACGCTTTGGCCCCTGACGTACGGCCCTTCGCCTAGGCTCAGGGTACCCTCGCTCCGGTCCTGCTCCGTGGGCCCGCCGCCATCGGCCATCCATGGCCGGGGGCGGCTACCGCGGCATCCTTGCCGCGGTGCCCACTGCGCAGAACCTGCGCTCGGCCTTCCGACGGGGCAGGTCAAAATCAAAAGCCAGATCAAAAGCCAGAGCGAGGCGACCTGATAGCCGGCCTGATGTCAGTCATGGTCATCGGCGGTGGACACCTATGCCATGCCTGCCAAAAATCCAACTGTGGGAGCGAGCCTGCTCGCGAAGGCGGACTTACATTCAACATTGATGTCGACTGACAGGACCTCATCGCGAGCAGGCTCGCTCCCACAGGGGAATGCGTACGCTTGAAGAGACAGGCCGGCCGGTAGGCCGCCTCGCGGTGCTTTTTACGGTGCTCGCCCCCTCGAGAGGCCGAGTGGAGGTTCTGCGCAGTGGGCAACCCGGCATGGATGCCGGGTTAGCCGCCCCCGGCCATGGATGGCCGATGGCGGCGGGCCCACGTAGCAGGACCGGAGCGAGGGCATGGCGAGCCTAGGCGAGCCACCGAACGAAAGGGGCAAGAGCCCTTGGTTACTTGGGGCTTTTCAAAGTAACTCGCGGTAAAAGCGAAACCAATAGCAGCCGTTACCGCAGAAATGGATATGTACTGAGCCAAAAGACGCCTTCGCGAGCAGGCTCGCTCCCACATTTGATCTGCGTTGCCCTCAAGCCATCAGTTCAGAGGCGTGATGCTGCCGAGCATCACTGGCAATCAACTGCCTGATCTCTTCGAACAACTCATCCCCCTGCACCGGCGTGCAATCCTCGCCATTGCGCTTACGCAACCCGTAATGGCTAAGGATCAAGTGCACATCCGCATGCAAACCATGCTGCTTCAAGCAGTTTTCAACGCATTGCAACGGGCAACCATCCAACGCAAAAATCCGCCGTCCCGAACGGGCCTTGTTGACCAGCGCCGCCACATGCCCACCGACCCCGACGATGCAGGACATTTCAGCCAGACCACTGCGATCCAGCCGCACGGCCAAGGCATTGGCCAGTTGGGCGACGTTGGAGCAGCCTGAGCAGGAGTAAATCAGGGGCAGGGTTGAACGGGACATGAGCGTTCTCCATGGATGGACTTCTTCAGTGTGCAAGGCCGGTGGCATTGCGCATTGACTGCGGTCAATTCCGTTTATTGGAAGGCCGCGAGATCCTCTTCAGCGAGGATGCTGATATTGCGTCGTTCCATCGCGATCAGGCCGCTGTCCACCAGGCGGTGCAATATCCGCGAAAAGGTTTCCGGCTGAATACCCAGCTTCGAGGCGACCAGGCGTTTGGACACCTGCAAGACAATCAAGCCGCTGACCGGGTTGCGTTCCTGGAACAGGAAATTGATCACCCGCCGGCTCGCACTGGCCATGGTCAAGGTGTCGATGTCCCGCAGACGCAGGTGCAGGTGCACACTCATGCTCGCCAGGATCGCCAGGCACACTTTCGGCTGGTCTTCGAGGGCGTTGCGGTAATGGCTGCCCTCGATACTCACCAACACGCTGTCCTTCAGCGCCGTGGCACTGACCGGATAGAGACGGGCCTGGCTAAACAGCAAGGCTTCGGCAAACGTCTGGCCGGGCTGAATGATCTCCACCAGGTTCTCCTGGCCTTCACCGGTGAGCCGGTACAACTTGATCTGGCCGCTGACCAGCAGGAAAAAGCGCTTGGCCGGATCCCCTTGGTGCATGAGCGTGCTGTGACAGGCCAAGCGCTTGAGCATCGCGAGGCCGCAGACTTCCTCGAAGATTTTCTCCGGCAACTGGCTGAACAGATGGTGACGACGCAACGTTAAAACGATGGAAGGGTGGGTCAGCATGGCGTACCTCCGCTGACGCTCATAGTAGAGAGCGCCGGCCGGATGACCTATGCCTCTGCCGGCCTACCTCCAAAGAGGCATGCCCCTCAACCCGCATTGCGCAGATGTTCCATGGCCCACACCGCCGCCTCGACCCGCGAGCGCAAGCCGAGTTTGTGCAGCAGGTTTTTCACGTGAACCTTGACCGTGCCTTCGGTGATGCCCAGCTTGTGCCCGATGACCTTGTTGCTGAAGCCGCTGGCGATGGTTTTCAGCACCTGGCGTTCACGCTCGGTCAGTTCCACCACGGTCTGGCGCTGCGGTGAGCGCAGTGCCTGGGCCATGACTTGGGTCAGCCCCGGGCTGATCACCAATTCGCCGTTCAAGGCATTGCGGATGTACTGAATCAACAGCTCGGGCTCCATGTCTTTGAGCAGGTAGCCGTCGGCATCCAGACGCAACGCGTCGCGAATATCGTCTTCGGCGTCCGACACCGTGAACAACAGCACCTTGCCGGTGTAGTGCATCGCCCGTAACTGGCGCAGGGTTTCAATGCCATTCATCAGCGGCATGTTGTTATCGAGCAACACCAGATCCGGTTGCAGCGGCTCGATCAGACCAAGCGCTTCTTCACCGTTGCTGGCTTCACCGACGATCAGGAAATCATCTTCGAGTTCGAGCATCTGGCGGATGCCGTGACGCATCATCGGATGGTCGTCGACCAACAGGATGGTGTGTTGCAGGGAGGGGTTCATGTGACGCTACCTTCTGTTTGCTGCCCGAGAAACTCCGGTTGGAATTCCAGTTGGACGCGGGTGCCTTGCGGCTCCCTGGAGACTATTTCGAGTTGGCCGCGCAAGCTGCGGGCCCGCTCATCCATGATTTTCAGGCCGTGGTGTTCGCGTTGGTCGACGTTGCCGCTAAACCCGCGCCCGTCGTCTTCAACGATGAGCCTGACGTTTTCACCGTCCTGACGCAGTTGCAGCCAGGCGTTTTGCGCGTGGGCGTGACGCAGGCAATTGGAGAGCGCTTCGCGGGTGATCTGCAAGATGTGGATTTGCTCGCTGGCCGATAACTGAAAGGCCAGCGCGTCGACGTGCAGGTGCACCTGGAATTCGCCGCGACGGGAGAACTCTTCGGCGGTGTCCTTGAGTTCCTGCACCAGCCCCGCATCGTGAATCTGCAAGCGAAAGGTGGTCAGCAACTCGCGTAACTGGCGGTAGGCATTGTTCAGCCCCTCGCGCAGTTCGGCGGTGACGTTTTCCAGGGTTTCGACCGGTTCGCCACGGCGCATCAGGGTCTGCAGGCGGCTGACTTGCAGCTTCATGTAGGACAGGGCCTGGGCCAGTGAGTCGTGCAGTTCGCGGGCGATGATCGTGCGTTCGTCGAGCAGCAGCAGGCGATGATCCTGTTCCCGTTGACGCTTGAGCGAGAGCGAGGTGCCGATCAGGTTGGCCAGGGCCTGGATCAGTTGGGTTTCCCAGGCTTGGGTCGGATGTCCGTCGACAAAATGCGCCTTGAGTTCACCCAGTTCACTGCCCTGGTTGCTGATGCTGAACGTTTGTGGGCTGGCTTTATGGTGCTTCTGGCACGTGGCGCAATCGCTGCTGGCGCAGACTTCGCGGATGTTCGCGCCATGCAGGGCGAGCAACTGCTGGGCCGGTGCCTGCATTTGTCCTTGCAGGCACAGCGACAGGCGCAAGCCGGGCAGGCGTTGCTGGAAGCGTCGAATCAACTCATCCAGCCCTTCGGCATTGGCCAGGCGTGTGGCCAGGCTTCGACTGCTTTGGTACAGCAACTCGAGGGCGGCATTGGCTTGTTGCAGGTTCAGGGTTTTTTGCTGGACCTGACTCTCAAGGGTGCGATGCGAGTCTTCGATCGTCTCGGCCATGGCGTTGAAACTCGTGGCCAACTGGCCCAGTTCGTCCTGGGACTGATGGTTGACCCGCACCTTGAAATCGCCGCGACGAAAGCGCTGGGTCGCGTCCACCAACTCTTTCAAGGGCATGACGACCCCGTACTGCAATTCGTAGAGCCCAATCAGCAGGACGAACAGGGTGGTGAACAGGGCCAGGCCCTGGATCACCTGTTGCCAGCCTTGCTTCTGTTCGCTTTGGCGCTGCAACAGGTTGACGAACTGGTTCAGTTGTTCAATGAAGGGCAAGGCCTGGACCTGAAAATAGGCGGCATCGCCGCGCTCCAGTGCCGGGCGCAAATCCTCATTCCAGTTTTGCTGGATTTGCCCGTAGCTGATTTGCAGCGCGGTGGTCGGGCCATCTTCCAGCACCGCTTTGAGTGACTGGCTGGTGAGACGGGTTTGCAGGCTGTCGCTGATGGCGGCGATTTCCCAGGGCGTTGCACCCGCCGCCAGCTTCCAGCTCAGGTGGTAAGTCTCCATGCGCACCGAGCCTGCGGTGTTGATGGCCGCCGCATCGCCCTGGCTGAACCAGGCGATCAGTCCGGCGCTCAACGAACTGGCAAGGGCGAGTAAGGCGATCAGGATCACCGCCAGCCCGGCGCGAGCGGGCAGGGAGCCGCGCAACCAACGCATCATCGGCGCAGGTCCGGGAAGAAATCAGGAAAACCGAGCATGTGCAGCTCCAGGATGGGTTTTGCCGCCGATCCCGGGCGCGCTACCTCTAAAGAGTTGTCGACTGATCCTTGTCAGCAAAAACCTTGGAAGAAAACCCTAAGAAGCTGATAAATCAATGGTTTTAGGGTTTTTCTGTACTACCTCCTTAGAGGTAGACCGCACAAGCATAGGCCTATGCCCCCTAGGGCTTCGTTGACGCAGGTCAAGTTTTTGCGGGGTTGGCCTCTCTAGTCTGCCGCCATGGCTAACTGACTGGAGAGCATTTGTGAACCCACCGCGTGTACGACAAGGCTTGGTGCTGGGCATGAGCACGCTGGCCTTCACTGTCTGTTTCATGGTCTGGATGATGTTTGCCGTGCTCGGTGTACCGATCAAGGACCTTCTCCAGCTCAACGAAACCCAGTTCGGCCTGCTGGCCGCGACCCCGGTACTCACCGGCTCGCTGGTGCGGTTGCCGCTGGGCCTGCTGACCGACCGCTTTGGCGGGCGCAGCGTGTTCTTCCTGCTGATGTTGGCGTGCGTCGCGCCGCTGTATTTGATCAGTCACGCCACCGCCTATTGGCAGTTCCTGGTGCTGGGCTTGTTCGTCGGCCTGGCCGGCGGTTCGTTCTCGGTCGGGATTGCCTACGTCGCCAAATGGTTCGACAAAGAGAATCAGGGTTTCGCGATGGGCATCTTCGGTGCCGGTAACGCCGGGGCCGCGGTCACCAAGTTTCTCGCCCCGGCACTGATCGCTGCCGGAAGCTGGCAGCTGGTGCCGAAAGTCTTCAGCGCAATCCTCTTTATTACTGCGCTGTTGTTCTGGTTCCTCAGCGCTGAAAACAAGGACCACCGCAGTGCCACCGGCGCCACCTTGCGTGAGCAATTGAGCTCGCTGAAGGACCCGGCGGTGTGGCGCTACTGCCAGTACTACTCGATCGTCTTCGGTGGTTATGTCGCCCTCGCGCTGTGGATGACCAAGTACTACGTGCAGGAATACGGTTTCAGCCTGCAAAGCGCGGCGCTGCTGGCGGCCTGTTTTTCCCTGCCCGGCGGCGTGCTGCGTGCGGTCGGCGGCTGGATGTCGGATCGCTGGGGTGCGCAAAGCGTGACCTGGTGGGTGTTGTGGGTCAGCTGGATCTGCCTGTTCCTGCTCTCGTATCCCCAGACCCAGCTGCAAGTGCAAACGATCAACGGCCCGGTGGATTTCCACATCGGTCTCAATCCCGCGCTGTTCACCGTGCTGCTGTTCGTCATGGGCATCGCCTTCGCGTTCGGCAAAGCCTCGGTCTTCAAATACATCGCCAACGACTACCCGAAAAACATGGGTGCGGTGTCCGGCATCGTCGGCCTCGCCGGTGGCCTGGGCGGTTTCGTGCTGCCGATCCTGTTCGGCGCCCTGGTGGACCTCACCGGCGTGCGCTCTTCCTGCTTCATGTTGATGTACGGCGTGGTCTGGGTCTCCCTCACCTGGATGTACTTCAGCGAGATACGCAAAAGCCCGGTGCTGGGTAAAGCGCCGCTGCTGACCCCGTCCCCGATTTCCAGCATTGCCCTAGGAGAAGAACATGTCCGTTCTGCAAAAGCCTGACAAAGGCCCGGTCATTCATGACTGGCGCCCCGAGGACCCAGCATTCTGGGGAAGTAGCGGCAAACAGACCGCCACGCGCAACTTGTGGATTTCCATTCCTGCGCTGCTGTTGGCCTTTGCGGTGTGGATGGTCTGGAGCACGGTGATCGTGCGTTTGAACGCCATCGGTTTCACCTTCACCACTGACCAGCTGTTCTGGCTGGCGGCGTTGCCGGGGCTGTCCGGGGCGACCTTGCGCGTCTTCTATTCCTTTATGGTGCCGATCTTCGGCGGCCGTCGCTGGACCGCCCTGAGCACCGCGTCGCTGTTGCTGCCCTCGATCTGGATGGGCTTCGCCGTGCAGGACCCGAGCACCTCCTACAGTGTGTTCGTGTTGATTGCCTTACTCTGCGGTTTTGGTGGCGGCAACTTCGCCTCGAGCATGTCCAACATCAGCTTCTTCTATCCCAAGTCGCAGCAGGGCACGGCCCTTGGCCTCAACGCCGGGCTGGGTAACCTGGGCGTCTCGGTGATGCAGTTCTGTGTGCCGCTGGTGATTACCTTCGGTGTGTTCGGCTTCATGGGCGGCTCGCCGCAAGCGTTGCCGGACGGCGGTCAGTTGTGGTTGCAGAACGCCGGTTTCATCTGGGTGCCGTTCATTGTCCTGGTGACGGTGCTGGCCTGGTTCGGCATGAATGACTTGTCCAGTGCCCGCGCTTCCTTCAGCGAGCAGGCGGTGATTTTCAAACGCAAACACAACTGGCTGATGTGCTGGTTGTACCTGGCGACCTTCGGTTCGTTCATCGGTTTCTCCGCCGCGTTTCCTCTGCTGATCAAAACCTCGTTCCCTGATGTCATCGCCTTGAAATTCGCCTTCCTCGGCCCGCTGGTTGGCGCCCTGGTGCGTCCATTGGGCGGCTGGCTGGCGGACAGGCTCGGCGGCGCGAAAGTGACCTTGTGGAACTTCGTGGCGATGATCGTGATGGTCTTCGGCGTCATGCACTTCCTGCCGCAGAACGGTGAGCCCGGCAACTTCTACGGCTATCTGGGCATGTTCATGCTGCTGTTCATTACCACTGGCATCGGCAACGGCTCCACCTTCCGCATGATCCCGGTGATCTTCCGTACCCAGCACGAAAAAGCCTCGGCCGGTAAACCACCCGCCGTGCGCGAACAAGCGCTGAAGAATGCCGGCAAAGAGTCAGCCGCCGTCCTGGGCTTCAGTTCGGCCATGGGCGCCTTCGGTGCGTTCTTCATTCCCAAATCCTTCGGCTCTTCGATGGCCCTGACCGGCGGCCCGGAGATGGCCTTCTACATGTTCGTCGGCTTTTACCTGAGCTGCATCGTCGTGACGTGGTGGTGGTACGCGCGCAAAGGCGCAGCGACTCCCTGCTAAGACGACCCGAATCCAACCATTGCGTGGGCGGGGCACAGACTCCGCGACAAAGCCTGAGAGGACTACACCGTGAGTCATTTACTGGATCAATTGCGGTTTTTCAATCGCAAGCAAAACGAGTTTTCCGACGGTCATGGCGAGACCCGCAAAGAGTCTCGCGACTGGGAGAACGTCTACCGTTCGCGCTGGCAGTACGACAAGATCGTGCGTTCCACCCACGGGGTGAACTGCACCGGATCCTGTTCGTGGAAGATCTACGTCAAGAACGGCCTGATCACCTGGGAAACCCAGCAGACCGACTACCCGCGTACCCGTAACGATCTGCCGAACCATGAGCCCCGTGGCTGCCCGCGTGGTGCCAGTTACAGCTGGTACATCTACAGCGCCAACCGGCTCAAATACCCAAAAATCCGCAAGCCGTTGCTCAAGCTCTGGCGCGATGCGCGGCAGACCATGGCGCCGGTGGAAGCCTGGGCCAGCATCGTCGAGGACAAGGCCAAGGCCGACTCCTATAAAAGCAAGCGCGGCATGGGTGGCTTCATTCGTTCCAACTGGGAAGAAGTCAACGAGATCATCGCGGCCGCCAACGTCTATACCATCAAGCAATACGGCCCTGACCGGATCGTCGGCTTCTCGCCGATTCCAGCCATGTCGATGGTCAGCTACGCCGCAGGTTCGCGTTACCTGTCGCTGATTGGCGGCGCCTGCCTGAGTTTCTATGACTGGTACTGCGACTTGCCACCGGCCTCGCCGATGGTCTGGGGCGAGCAGACTGACGTGCCGGAATCGGCCGACTGGTACAACTCCAACTACATCATTGCCTGGGGCTCCAACGTCCCGCAGACCCGTACTCCCGACGCGCACTTCTTTACAGAAGTCCGTTACAAAGGCACCAAGACTGTCGCGATCACTCCGGACTACTCGGAAGTCGCCAAGCTCACCGACCTGTGGCTGAACCCTAAACAAGGCACCGATGCGGCGCTGGCCCAGGCGTTCAACCATGTGATCTTCAAAGAATTTCACCTGGACAAACCGAGCGCCTATTTCACCGACTACGCCAAGCGCTTCACCGATTTGCCGGTGCTGGTGCTGCTCAAGCAAATGGTCGACAAGGCACCGGGCGCCGGTTACCAGCCGGACCGCTTCCTGCGCGCCAGTGACCTGACCGACAACCTCGGCCAGGAAAACAACCCGGAATGGAAAACCATCGCCCTGGATGTCAGCGGCGAACTGGTGTCCCCTCAGGGTTCCATCGGTTATCGCTGGGGCGAGAAGGGCAAGTGGAACATCCTGCCCCGTGAAGGCGGCGAAGGCCGTGAGATCGATCTGAAACTGAGCCTGATCGGCGATGACGTTGCCGAAGTGGCGTTCCCGTATTTTGCCGGCGAGTCCCACGAGCACTTCCAGCACGTGGCCGGTGATGCCGTGCAATACCGCCGCGTGCCGGTGCATAACGTGGTGCTGGCGGACGGCAGCGTGGCCAAAGTCGCCACTGTGTTCGACCTGTCGGCCGCCAACCTGGCCATTGATCGCGGCCTCGGTGGCGAAAACGTCGCCAAGGATTACGACGACGCCTCGGTGCCTGGCACCCCGGCGTGGCAGGAGCAGATCACCGGCGTCAGCCGCGAGAAAGCCATCCAGATTGCCCGTGAGTTCGCCGACAACGCCGACAAGACCAAGGGCCGCTCGATGATCATCGTCGGCGCGGCGATGAACCACTGGTACCACATGGACATGAACTACCGCGGGCTGATCAACATGCTCATGCTCTGCGGCTGTGTCGGTCAGACCGGTGGCGGTTGGGCGCATTACGTCGGCCAGGAAAAACTCCGTCCGCAATGCGGCTGGCTGCCCCTGGCGTTCGGCCTGGACTGGAACCGTCCGCCTCGCCAAATGAACGGCACCAGCTTCTTCTACGCCCACAGTTCGCAGTGGCGCCACGAGAAGATGAGCATGCACGACGTGCTCTCGCCATTGGCCGACAAATCGCAATTCCCTGAGCATGCCCTGGACTACAACATCCGCGCCGAACGCGCCGGCTGGCTGCCCAGTGCACCGCAACTCAACACCAACCCTTTGCACATTTGCCGTGATGCGGCTGCGGCCGGCATGGACCCGAAAGACTACGTGGTCAAGTCGCTGCAGGACGGTTCGCTGCGCTTCTCCTGCGAACAGCCGGACAGCCCGGTCAACTTCCCGCGCAACATGTTCATCTGGCGTTCCAACCTGCTGGGCTCCTCGGGCAAGGGCCACGAGTACATGCTCAAGTACCTGCTGGGCACCAAAAACGGTGTGATGAACGAAGACATCGGCCAGGTCGGCGACTGCAAACCCGAAGAAGCCGAATGGGTGGACGAGGGCGCCATCGGCAAGCTCGATCTGGTCACTACGCTGGACTTCCGCATGTCTTCGACCTGCGTCTATTCCGACATCGTGTTGCCGACCGCAACCTGGTACGAAAAAGACGACATGAACACCTCGGACATGCACCCGTTCATTCACCCGTTGTCGGCCGCCATCGACCCGGCATGGGAATCGCGTTCCGACTGGGAAATCTACAAAGGCATCGCCAAGGCGTTTTCCAGCATGTCCGAAGGGCATCTGGGCGTTGAAAAGGATTTGGTGACCATCCCGTTGATGCACGACAGCGTCGGCGAACTGGCCCAACCGTTTGGCGGCACCGACTGGAAAAGCGACGGCGTGGCACCCGTGCCGGGCAAGAACGCACCGAACCTGCATGTGGTGGAGCGTGACTACCCGAACATCTACAAGCAGTTCTCGTCCCTCGGGCCATTGCTGGAGAAACACGGCAACGGCGGCAAGGGCATCAACTGGAACACCGAAGACGAAGTGAAATTCCTCGGTGAGCTCAATCATAAAGAAGGCGATGCCGGTATCAGCCAGGGTCGGCCGAAAATCGACACGGCCATCGATGCCGCCGAAGTGATTCTGTCCCTGGCACCGGAAACCAACGGCCAGGTCGCCGTCAAGGCCTGGGCCGCGCTGTCGGAATTCACCGGTATCGACCACAGCCACCTGGCGCTGTCCAAGGCCCACGAGGCGATTCGTTTCCGCGATATTCAGGCACAGCCGCGCAAGATCATTTCCAGCCCGACCTGGTCGGGCCTCGAAGACGATCACGTCAGCTACAACGCCGGCTACACCAACGTTCACGAAGGGATTCCATGGCGCACCATCACCGGTCGCCAGCAGTTCTATCAGGATCACCCGTGGATGCAGGCGTTCGGCGAGCAGTTGATGAGTTATCGCCCGCCGGTCAACACCCGCACCATCGAAGGGGTGAAAGGCAAGCGCAGCAACGGCCACAAGGAAATCGTCCTGAACTGGATCACTCCGCACCAGAAGTGGGGCATCCACAGCACCTACAGCGACAACCTGCTGATGCTGACCCTCAGCCGTGGCGGGCCAATTGTCTGGCTCTCGGAGAACGACGCGAAAAGCGCCGACATCGAGGACAACGACTGGATCGAGTGCTTCAACGTCAACGGTGCACTGACTGCCCGGGCGGTGGTCAGCCAACGGGTCAAGGACGGCATGGTGATGATGTACCACGCCCAGGAACGGATCGTGAACGTGCCCGGATCGGAAACCACCAAGACCCGTGGCGGCCACCACAACTCGGTCACCCGCGTTGTGCTCAAGCCGACCCATATGATCGGCGGCTATGCCCAGCAGGCCTACGGTTTCAACTATTACGGCACGGTCGGTTGCAACCGCGATGAATTCGTCGTGGTGCGCAAAATGTCCAAAGTCGACTGGCTCGATGGTTCAAGTGGCGATGACCTGCCACGTCCGCTGCCGACCGATATCGAGGAGAACTGAGATGAAGATTCGCTCACAAATCGGCATGGTTCTGAACCTGGACAAGTGCATCGGTTGCCACACCTGTTCCATCACCTGCAAAAACGTCTGGACCAGCCGCGAAGGCATGGAATACGCGTGGTTCAACAACGTCGAATCGAAACCCGGGATCGGCTACCCGAAAGAATGGGAAAACCAGGACAAGTGGAAGGGCGGCTGGATCCGCAATGCCAACGGCACGATCAACCCGCGCATCGGCGGTAAATTCCGCGTGTTGGCGAACATTTTCGCCAACCCGGACCTGCCGAGCCTGGACGACTACTACGAACCGTTCGACTTCGATTACCAGCACCTGCACACCGCACCACTGGGTGAGCATCAGCCCACTGCGCGTCCGCGTTCGCTGATCTCCGGCAAACGCATGGAGAAAATCGAGTGGGGCCCGAACTGGGAAGAAATCCTCGGCACCGAATTCGCCAAGCGTCGCAAGGACAAGAACTTCGACAAGATCCAGGCGGACATTTACGGCGAGTACGAAAACACCTTCATGATGTATTTGCCGCGCCTGTGCGAGCACTGCCTCAACCCGACGTGCGCAGCGGCTTGCCCGAGCGGTGCGATCTACAAGCGTGAAGAAGACGGCATTGTCCTGATCGACCAGGAGAAATGCCGTGGCTGGCGGATGTGCATCAGCGGTTGCCCGTACAAGAAGATCTATTTCAACTGGAAGAGCGGCAAGTCCGAGAAATGCATCTTCTGCTACCCGCGTATCGAAGCCGGGATGCCGACCGTTTGCGCAGAAACCTGCGTCGGGCGCATCCGCTACCTCGGTGTGCTGCTGTATGACGCCGACCGCATCAGCGAAGTGGCGAGTACCGCCAATGAGCAGGACCTGTACGAGAAACAACTGGAGATCTTCCTCGATCCAAATGACCCGGCGGTGATTCGTCAGGCCTTGGCCGATGGCGTGCCGCAGTCGGTGATCGACTCGGCCCAACGTTCGCCGGTCTACAAAATGGCCGTGGACTGGAAACTCGCACTGCCGCTGCATCCGGAATACCGCACCTTGCCGATGGTTTGGTACGTGCCGCCACTGTCGCCGATCCAGAACGCCGCCACTGCCGGCACCGTCGGTATGAACGGGGTGATCCCGGACGTCGACAGCCTGCGTATTCCACTGAAGTACCTGGCCAACCTGCTGACGGCGGGCGATGAAAAACCGGTCAAGCGTGCGCTTAAACGCTTGCTGGCAATGCGCGCCTACAAACGCTCCGAGCAAGTCGACGGGGTTCAGGACCTGCAAGTCCTGGCGGATGTCGGCCTGAGCGTGGCCCAGGTCGAGGAGATGTATCGCTACCTGGCGATCGCCAACTACGAAGACCGCTTTGTTGTACCGAGCGCCCACCGTGAAGACGCCATGAGCGATGCCTTCGCCGAACGCTCCGGTTGCGGCTTCAGTTTCGGCAGCGGCTGCAGCGGCAGTTCCGACACCAACATGTTCGGCGCCAAGAAGGCCAACCGCCGCGACATCCTGAAAACCGTCCAGTTGTGGGAGGAATGAGCATGCAAATTCTCAAAGTGATTTCGCTGCTGCTCGATTACCCGACCGAAACGCTGATTAGCGGCCGCGACGAACTGGAGCAAGCGATCATCCAGTCACGGGAAATCAGCCCGACTCAGCGCGGTGCGTTGTTCGAATTGTTGGAGTTGATCTGCGGCAATGACCTGATGGACGGGCAGGAGCACTACGGTGCGCTGTTCGGTCGGGGGCGCTCGCTGTCGCTGCTGTTGTTTGAGCATGTGCACGGTGAGTCCCGCGACCGTGGCCAGGCGATGGTCGACATGATGGCGCAATACGAAGAAGCCGGTTTTGCCATCGGCGTCAAAGAGCTGCCCGATTACATCCCGCTGTACCTGGAGTTCCTGTCTACCCGCGAAGACATCGAGGCCCGCGAGGGCCTGGCGGATGTTTCGCACTTGCTGGCCTTGCTCGCGGCACGTCTGGAAGAGCGCGAAAGCGCTTATGCCAGCTGCTTCCGGGCGTTGCTGCAAATTGCCGGGGCCGAGCCGCATCAAGCGGTCGCCGACCTGCGGGCGCAGGTCGCGGCGGAACCTCGCGACGACTCCCTCGAAGCCCTCGACAAGATCTGGGAAGAGGAGGCCGTGGACTTTCTCCAGGCCGAACAGCAGGACCGTTGCAGTTCGCTGCCAAGCGCGCCGGGCAAGGCCCGTGAGGAAAGCGCGGTGCCGTTGCACTGGGTGGATTTTCAGCATGAAGGGCTGGCCGCCGTGCCAGCCAAGGAGGTAGGCAATGTCTAAATGGAACCTGTTGTTATTCGGGGTCTATCCCTACGTCGCCCTGGCGATTTGCCTGATTGGCAGCTGGGCGCGCTTCGATCTGTCGCAGTACACCTGGAAGGCGGGCTCCAGCCAGATGCTCAATCAGCGCGGCATGCGCGTGGCGAGCAACTTCTTCCACATCGGTGTGTTGTTCGTGCTGGCCGGACACTTTGTCGGCCTGCTGACCCCGGCGTCGATTTATCACCACGTGATCAGCACTGAGAACAAGCAGTTGCTGGCAATGGTTTCGGGCGGGTTCTTCGGCCTGTTGTGCCTGATCGGCCTGCTGATGCTGGTTAACCGGCGGCTCAGCGACCCTCGGGTTCGCGCGACTTCCAGCCCTTCAGACATCCTGATTCTGCTGGTGCTGCTCGCGCAGTTGCTGCTCGGTCTGCTGACCATCGTCGCGTCCACCGGACACATGGACGGCTCGGTGATGGTGATGCTCGCCGATTGGGCGCAGAACACCGTGCTGTTGCGTCCGGTGGAAGCAGCGGCGGCCATCGCGCCGGTCGGGCTGATCTACAAGTTGCATGTGTTTCTCGGCTTGACCCTGTTTGTACTGTTCCCCTTCACCCGTCTCGTACACATGATCAGCGCACCGATCTGGTACCTGGGGCGTCGTTATCAAATCGTTCGTCAGAAGTACTGAGGAGACAATCATGTCAGGTGGATGTGGATGTGGTGGTGGTAACGGGGGCAGCGGTGGCTGCGGTTCTTCAAAAAAAGCCGAGGCCGTTCTCGACATCGCGCCGGTCGCAGAGGCGCAGTTTGAAGCCCTGCCGGTTGAGCCCGCGGCGGCCGATGACGCCCCGGCGCAGTTGATCGCCAGCAGTGAACAGGAGTGGCCGATCATCACCGTCAACGAGGTGTCGATCACCCCGGAAGCGATGGCCCAGGAGCTGCAATATCACCCGGCCGAAAGCCGCGAGGAGGCGGTCTATCTGGCCGCCCGGGCGCTGGTGATCCGCGAGTTGTTGCAGCAGCGCATCACCGAACTCGGTGTGTCGCTGGAGATCGGCGCCGGTGAGAACGAAGAAGAAGCGGCCACGCGTTTGTTGCTCGAACGTGAGGTGAAAGTGCCGCAGTGCGACGAGGAGTCGAGTCTGCGTTACTACGAAAACAATCGCGGACGCTTCCACAGTGCACCGTTGCTGGCGGTGCGGCACATCCTGCTCGAATGCGCGCCGGACGATGTCGAGGCCCGGGAGCTGGCGCAGGGTCAGGCCGAAGTCCTGCTGCAGCAACTGGATGAATTCCCCGGCAGTTTCGCCGAGCTGGCGGTGAAATATTCGGCCTGCCCGTCGAAAGCTCAAGGCGGTTCTTTGGGGCAGATCAGCAAGGGCCAGACTGTGCCTGAACTGGAGCGTCAGCTGTTCACCCTGGCACCGGGCCTGGCCAGCAAACCGCTGGAAAGTCGCTACGGCTGGCATGTGATCAGTGTCGATCAGCGAATCGAAGGCATGCCGTTACCCTATGAAGTGGTGTCGACGGCGATCCGTACGCAGTTGCAGCAAGGCGTCTGGCAAAAAGCCCTGGTGCAATACCTGCAAACCCTGATCGGTGCAGCCGATATTCGGGGCATCCACTTGCAGGGCGCCGACTCACCGCTGGTGCAGTGAGCATCGAGGCAAACCGGGAGATGTGATGAACGCTGTAATGCAGGATGGCTTTGGACGGCAGATCGATTATCTGCGGATGTCGGTGACGGACCGCTGTGATTTTCGCTGTGTGTATTGCATGGCGAAAAACATGACGTTCCTGCCGCGTCAGCAGGTGCTCACGCTGGAGGAATTGCAGCGTTTGGCGACGCTGTTCGTTGGCCTGGGTGTACGCAAAATCCGTCTGACTGGCGGCGAGCCGCTGATCCGTCCGGGCATTGTCGAACTGTGCCGCAACATCGCCGCGTTGCCCGGTTTGCGCGAACTGGTGATGACCAGCAACGGCTCGCAACTGGGCCGTCTGGCCCGGCCATTGGTCGACGCCGGGGTCAAGCGGATGAACATCAGCCTCGATAGCCTGGACGGGCAGAAGTTTCGGGCGATCACCCGCATCGGCGATCTTGATCAAGTGCTCAACGGCATTGAAGCGGCGCGGGACGCAGGGTTCGAGCGGATCAAGCTCAACTGCGTGGTGATGAAAGGCCGCAACTTCGATGAAGTCCCGGCGTTGGTGCAGTACGCAATCGACCAGCGCATCGACATCAGTTTCATCGAAGAAATGCCCTTGGGCGACGTCGGTCGTTCCCGGGGCGAATCGTTCTGTTCCAGCGACGAAGTGCGCACGCTGATCGCCAGCCAGCATCGGTTGCTCGACAGCACCGAAAACAGCGGGGGACCGGCGCGCTATGTGCGTCTGGAACGCCATCCGGATACCCGGATCGGTTTTATTTCGCCCAACAGCCACAACTTTTGTGGCAGCTGTAATCGGGTGCGGATGACGGTTGAAGGGAAGCTGTTGCTGTGTCTGGGGCAGGACGATGCTCTGGATTTACGTGGATTGCTGAGGCGTTATCCGTTGGATGATCAGCCGGTGATCAATGCGGTGCAGAAGGCCTTGCGCGGTAAGCCGCTGCGGCATGATTTCAGTCCCGACGGGGAGGTGCAGATTGTGCGGTTCATGAACATGAGTGGGGGTTGATTCGGGGGGCAGTGTTCTGATCCGAAATCCACCCCTCACCCCAGCCCTCTCCCCATAGGGGAGAGGGGAAAGGGGGCCGATCTTCATGCTTTTCGAGCCTGAGTTCGACTCGGGCTTTCAGGTCGATGTAGCTCGAAAGAATACCTCGGTCAGTCCCCTCGCCCCTCTGGGGAGAGGGTTAGGGTGAGGGGTGGATTTCAGATCCGAGTGTTTATACCCGCCTTTTCAATACTTTCCCTTTGCCGCCTCAGGGCGGTTTTTTTTCACCGGCAAATCTTGATATCGATCAATTGCAGAACAGCACTTTGTCCGTAGCCTTCACTGCATGTTGTGGTTTTAAGTTTATTTAAGTCTATATGTAGTGTCTGGAGGCCAAATGCAGAGCACGCTGATCGCAGTAGGATGTAACCGCTTGCACAAACGCGATGGCAGTCAGGTCGCCTTCGATGCCGACAAAATCCGTCAGGCATTGATCGCCGCCGGCAAGGCGACGGGGGAGTACGGCGAGGTTGAGGTTGAAGGCTTGCTTAACGCGGTATTGGCCAGGCTCGAAGGGTTGCCGAGGCTGCATGTCGAGCAAATCCAGGACCGTGTTGAGCGGGTGTTGATGGACGCCGGTTTTTTCCTCGCCATGCGCGCCTACATTGTCTACCGCGAACAGCACGGGCGCTTGCGCCGCGACCGCCGGACCATGGTCGAAGTGGCGACCTCGATGAACGAATACCTGGACCGTGAAGACTGGCGAGTCCAGGCCAACGCCAATCAGGGCTATTCCCTGGGCGGTCTGGTGTTGAACGTGTCGGGCAAGGTCACCGCCAACTACTGGCTGGACGAGGTGTACAGCGAGGCCATCGGCCAGGCCCACCGCGAAGCGGACTTGCATGTGCACGACCTGGACATGCTCGCCGGTTACTGCGCGGGCTGGTCGCTGCGCACCCTGTTGCACGAAGGGCTCAACGGTGTGCCGGGGCGTGTCGAAGCCGGTCCGCCGAAGCATTTGAGCAGTGCCCTGGGGCAGATGGTGAATTTCCTCGGCACCCTGCAAAACGAATGGGCCGGTGCCCAGGCGTTCAGCTCGTTCGACACCTACCTGGCGCCCTATGTGCGCAAGGACCAGCTGAGCTATCAGGAGGTGCGCCAGGCGATCCAGGAGTTCATCTACAACCTCAATGTCCCTTCTCGATGGGGTACTCAGACGCCGTTTACCAACCTGACGTTCGATTGGGTTTGCCCGCAGGATTTGCGGGAACAGATACCCGTCATCGGCGGTGAAGAAATGTCGTTTGCCTATGGCGACCTGCAAGTCGAAATGGAGCTGCTCAACCGCGCCTACATCGAGGTGATGCAGGCCGGTGATGCGAAAGGGCGGGTGTTCACCTTTCCGATCCCGACCTACAACATCACCCACGACTTTCCGTGGGACAGTGAAAACGCCGACCGCCTGTTCGAAATGACTGCGCGTTACGGCCTGCCGTATTTCCAGAACTTCCTCAATTCGGATTTGCAACCCAATCAGGTGCGCTCGATGTGCTGCCGTTTGCAGCTGGATGTCCGCGAGTTGCTCAAGCGGGGCGGCGGCTTGTTCGGCTCGGCGGAGCAGACCGGATCGCTCGGCGTCGTCACCATCAACTGCGCGCGGCTGGGCTATGTGTTCAAGGGTGATACCAGCGGTTTGCTGCAGCGTCTGGACACGCTGATGGAACTGGCGATGGAAAGCCTGGAGGTCAAGCGCAAGGTGATTCAGCACCACATGGATGCCGGTTTGTACCCGTACACCAAGCGCTACCTCGGAACCCTGCGTAACCACTTCTCGACCATCGGCCTCAACGGCATGCACGAAATGCTGCGCAATTTCACCGGCGACGAGGAGGGCATGCACACCGAGCACGGCCGCCGGTTTGCCCTGAATATGCTCGATCATGTGCGTGCCAAGTTGCTGCGTTTCCAGGAAGAAACCGGCCACATGTACAACCTTGAAGCGACACCGGCCGAGGGTACGACCTACCGCTTCGCCAAGGAAGATCTCAAGCGCTACCCCGACATTCTCCAGGCCGGCAGTGTGCAAGCGCCGTATTACACCAACTCCTCGCAACTGCCCGTGGGCTACACCGAAGACCCCTTCGAGGCCCTGGAACTTCAAGACGAACTGCAATGCAAATACACCGGTGGCACGGTCTTGCACCTGTACATGGCCGAGCGGATTTCGTCGACCGAGGCCTGCAAGCAACTGGTGCGCAAAGCCCTTGGCCGTTTCCGCCTGCCGTACCTGACCGTGACCCCGACGTTCTCCATCTGCCCGGTGCACGGCTACCTCGATGGCGAGCATGAGTTCTGCCCCAAGTGCGACGAAGCACTGCTGCTGAAAGAACAGAAACTCGGCACCGTTCATTGATTTCGATCCACTCAACTGCAAGGAGCTTCACCATGACTGCATCGCAAACATTGCCCCAGGCTCAACGTCAACGCTGCGAAGTCTGGACCCGGGTAATGGGCTATCACCGCCCTGTGTCGGCGTTCAATCCGGGCAAACAGTCGGAGCACCGCGAGCGGGTGCACTTCACCGAAAGCGCGGCGCTGGCCGGGCGCCAATGAGTCGAACGCTTCGGGTCGGGGGCATGGTGCCCCTGACCACTATCGACTATCCGGGACAGCTCGCCTGCGTGCTGTTTTGCCAGGGTTGCGCCTGGCGTTGTCGTTACTGCCATAACCCGCAGTTGATCCCGCCTCGTGGCACAGACGAAGTGGATTGGCGGCGGGTGTTGGCGTTTCTGCAACGGCGTCAGGACCTGCTCGATGCAGTGGTGTTCAGTGGCGGAGAGCCGACCTTGCAGGACGGTTTGCTCGGTGCCATGGATGAGGTGCGGGCGATGGGATTTCGCATCGGTTTGCACAGCGCCGGGATCAAACCCGCGGCGTTCGCCAAGGCACTGACCGGGGCCGATTGGGTCGGTTTCGATGTCAAGGCGTTGCCCGAGGATTGCCAGGCGATCACTCGGGTCGAGGGCAGCGGAACGGCCAACTGGCGCAGCCTTGAGCATCTACTGGCCAGCGGTGTCGACTACGAATGTCGCACCACCGTGCATTGGCATCTGTTCGAGCCGTCGCGTCTGCTGATCCTTGCCAAGCGCTTGAGCGAACTCGGCGTCAAACGCTTCGCCGTGCAGTTGGTTCGCACCGAGCGGATGTTCGATCCGCTGTTGCCAAGCGTTTCGGCACAAGCCTTGCTACCTGAGCTGTGGGAGGCCATGCGCGAGTTGTTTCCAGCCTTCGTGTTACGGGGGTAACCGGGGCTGAGGTTTTACGTTTAGCAGGGATATTCATCATTAGGTTTTCAAATGCGCTGCCAATCGGCAGGTATCAAACGGGGAGCATTTGATATGGCCAAATTAACGACAGCACAACGTATCGTCATCGGCTTTGCCATCGCGCCGCTGGCATTGATGGGCATGGCGTTTTACGCGTTGCACGATCTGGCAACGCTCAAGGAGCAGGCGGTCGTCATCGTCAAGCAGGACTGGCCGAAGATCGATCCGATCATGGTCATTGCCACCGGCGTGCGTGATAACGCCAGGAACACCCGGGATTTGCTGATCGATAAAGACAATCAGCAAGTGCAGCAGTCAATCGACACCACCAAGAAACGGATCACCCAGGCGCTCGAAACGCTTGAGCCGTTGTTCTATTTGCCCGAGGGCAAAACCGCTTATGCCGCGCTGAAGAAGAATCGCGAAGCCTATGTTTCGGCGTTCACTCAAGTGCAGGTGTTGATCCGGCAAGGCGCCTTCGATGACGCCATGGCACAGCTGAAACAAAAGGTCGTGCCGGCCGAACGCGAGGTTTATAGCAGCCTGGATCAGTTGATGGTGCTGCAAGGCAAAATATTCGCCGATCGAGAACAGGCGGCGCAGGAACTGTACAGCGATGCGCGGCGCAATATGCTCGGGTTGTTTTTGTTCTGTGTGGCGCTGGTCATCGCCGCGGCGGTGATCGTCACGCGCAGTGTGACCCGTCCATTGGGCGGCGAACCGGACGATGCCGCACGGTTTTTGAGTCAGATCGCTCAAGGCGACCTGACGATTCAGGTGCCCGTGAGCTCAAGTGCCGGCGGCAGCGTGATGATGAACATGCATCAGATGCAGCAAAGTCTGAATGCCATGGTCAAGCACATCGCGAACTCGGTGGACCAGGTGGCCAGTTCCTCCGAAGAACTGAGTGCGGTCAGCAGCCAGACCAGCAGTAACCTGCAATTGCAGGGGCTGGAGATCGAGCAGGCGGCCACCGCAGTGAACCAGATGACGGCGGCGGTCGATGAAGTGGCGCGCAATGCGGTCAGCACCTCCGAGGCCTCGCGGCAATCCGAGCAAACCGCACAGCGCGGGCGTGAACAGGTTCAGGAAACCGTGGTTTCGATCGGCGCACTGGCCGATGGCGTCACCGACACCTCACAGCGCATCGAGCAACTGGCGGGCCGGGTGCAGGACATCAGCAAGGTGCTGGACGTGATTCGCAGCATCGCCGAGCAGACTAATCTGCTGGCCCTCAACGCAGCCATTGAAGCGGCCCGTGCCGGTGATGCCGGACGCGGTTTCGCCGTGGTCGCCGATGAAGTGCGCGCCTTGGCGCATCGCACTCAAGAGTCCACCCAGGAGATCGAGCAGATGATTGGCAACATTCGTCTCGATACCGGCCACGCGGTGACGGCCATGCAAAGCAGCAGCAACCTGGTTCGGGCCACCCTTGAAGTGGCGCAACGGTCGGGCGATGCACTGGATGAAATTACCCGGTCGATCTCGCAGATCAACGAGCGCAACATGATGATCGCCAGCGCCACGGAAGAGCAGGCATTGGTGGCGCGGGAGGTGGATCGCAATCTGATGGGGATTCGCAATTTGTCCGAGCAGGTCTTGCTGGGTGCCCAACATACTCACACCGCGGGTCACGATTTGGCGCAGATGGCCGGGGCGCTGCACCAGACGGTGGCGCGTTTTAAAGTCTAGGTAATTCGGGGTGGTGGTTGTGGATGAGGGCGCTCAAGACCAGCCCCAGAACTGCAACCACCAGCCGAACCCTACCAAGCCGATGGCGAGTAACAGGCAAGTGCTGCCAGCGCAGCGACGAACCTGGGAAAGGCCTTCGCGGTCAAGTCGTTTCCATCCCAGCAGCAGACTCCAGCCCATCGCGGCCAACAACAAACAAGCTCTGGCCGGTTGTACCCACTCCAGCAGCAGCCCTTCATAGCGCAGCAATTTCACCGTTGTGGCCGACAGCCCGAGAAACAACCCCGCACCACCCAAGGGCGTGAGTGTCAGCGCCAGGGGCCAATACAGTGCAGGATCTTGCGTCAGTCGAGCCGTCAGGCGCAGAAGGATCATCAACGCCGTGCCCAACACCATCGAACTCAAACCCAGATAAACGATGATGCTGAAACCGTCGAGCCAGCTGAAGCTGTCGTTGAGCTGCGGGTAATGGGTGAGCAACCACCAGGGCGCGTTGTCCTGCAATGCCCAGAGTTGGTCGTGCTCGACCAGCCATTGGGCGAGGGTCTGTTTGAGGGCAACGAACCATGGGCTGACCGTCCACTGAAACGCGCCCATGGCCAGGCCTATTACACCGAACAACAATAAGCGTGCGTCCCACGGTGAAAGCGTCTGCGCCGTCGCGTGAAGAATTTCTTGGTTGCCGGAGCGGGCGATCAACTGAACGGCACCGCGTTGGCCGCTGCAACGTCCGCAGGCATGACAGTCACTGGCGCCTTGCATGCGACGGATATCGAGCAAGGGCGCGCAGTTGGGCGGCGGCAGGCGTGGCGCGGCATTGTCCATCCAGCGTTGTTCGTCGACCTGGAAATGCACGGGCGCCAGGCGAGCGAGCAGGGCGAAGACGCCGCTGACCGGGCACAGGTAACGGCACCAGACGCGCTTGCCCCGGGCGAACAGCAGTCCGACGACGACTGCGGCGACAGTCGAACCGCCCAGGATCAACAGCGCCGCCTGGGCGTAGTCATAGACGCTGATCAACTGGCCGTAGAGGGTCGTCAGGCAGAACGCCAGGGTTGGCCAGCCGCCCCAACGCAACCAGCGCGGCACACCCAAACCTTTGCCGTAATGGCTGGCCCATTCGCTGAGTGAACCTTCCGGACAGAGAACGCCGCACCAGAGCCGGCCGAACAAAACGATCGACAGCAGCACGAACGGCCACCAAACGCCCCAGAACAAAAACTGCGCGAACAGGGTCAGGTTATCGAGCAGCCGTGCCTGGCTGTCCGGCAGCGGCAACACGGTCGGGATCACCAACAGCAACGCGTAGAACAGTACAACGACCCACTGCACGGCACGAATGACGGGCGCATGACGGCGCATGCCGTCGCCCAGTCGCTGCAGCCATCGATTGTGGCGACTCAGCTCAGGCATGGGACTTTTTCCGCAGCACGTTGACGCAACCAGCCGCCGACGGTCAGCCAATAACCGGCTAACACCAGTAACGTCATGCCGCTGGGCGTCGCGCGATAACCGGCAAAGCCCGCGAGAAAACCACCCAGTCCATGGCTGTCGCTGAGTAAGGCGCTGCTGTCCCAAAGCGCATCACCCACGAGGCTGTACATTGCCTCCGGCAAATCCATGGCAAGTAATTGACCGCCGATTCGCTCGGTGCCGCTGACCAGCAATGCCGCGCCGAGCATCAGCAAAACCGCTTCGCTGATGGCAAAGAATCGCTGCCATGAAATAAACCGACGACTGCTGTGCAGCAGGGCAATGGTCAGCCCCGACAGCACCAGTCCCATTGCGCCGCCGATGGCAAACAAACCGAGCTGCGGACCTCGCAACTGAGCACCGGCGCCATAGAGAAAGACCACCGTTTCACTGCCTTCGCGGCTGACGGCGAGCATGACCAGCAGTAACAGACCTGTGCCACCTTGCAGGGCCAGGTGGCTGTCGGCGTGTCGTTGTAAGTCGTGTTTGAGCGAGCGCCCGTGGCGGTGCATCCAGCCAACCATTTGCACGATCAGCAGGCTGGCCACCAGCGCGAGTGCGGCCTGGAACCATTCACTGGCGGAGCCGCTCATGGCCTCACCGGCAAACAGAATCAACACCGCCAGCAGGCCCGAAAGCATCAACCCCAGCACCACACCTGCCCACAAGTACTTCGCCAGTCGATCACCCTGATGCTGCTGGCTGACCCAGGCCTGGAGAATGCCGATCACCAGCAGCGCCTCGACGCTTTCGCGCCAGACAATGAACATTGATTGATTCATGAAAACTCCGTGTTTGAACGGGTTATTTCGCGAGGATGCCGCCCTCGGGCAGTTGCGGATTGAACTCGTCGAAGAAGGGATAGTGACCGGGCCTGAGGGGATGAATGACTACGAAAGTCGTCACGCCCGGCGACAGTACTTTTTCAACCCGCAAGGGCGTGCTCTCGAACTCGGCAGGCCCCTTGCCGATATTTTTCAAGATGATTTTGAAGCGCTGACCGGCCGGAACCTCCAACAGGGCGGGGGAGAAGTGGCCATCGCGCAGGCTGAGTTCATAGCTCGGTAATTCGGCATAGGCCGTGAACGGCGCAACTGCTCCAGCAAGCATCAGCCAGGCAATTTGCAGGCGCTTCATTCAATAGCCGCCTTTTTTACCAATGCCGGCGTAGATGAATTCGTAATGCAATTCGCAGCGTTCAAACCAGGGGGCTACGCCGGTTTCCTTATCGATATGGCGGCCAAGGGAGCCATGACCGCCGGGCGGCAGGACGGTGAAGGTCAGCTGATATTTACCGGGGCCCAACAGCTTTACATTGTCGCCATAGTGCGGACCGTCATTGGCGACCATGGCGTGGAAATCGCCTTTGAGTTCGTTCTCGTTGCCCTGTTTTTTCAGGTTGAACGAGACATTGAGGTAAGGCACGAAACTGCCTTCCTGAAAGCCCTGTCGATTGTCCGCCGTGGCGCGAATGTCGGCTTCCAGATGCACATCGGAATCCGCGGTGGCGCGCATCATTCCGGCAGGTGCCATCTCGATCGGCTGCAAATACACCGCCCCGACTTCCAGCCCTGGACACAACTGGGGTTCCCCGATCGGGTATTCCTTGGCCTGAGCCAACGGTGTGAGCAAGAGCAGGGCGAATGACAGCGAAAAGGTCGTACGCATGATGTCTTCCTGGGCACTAACGAGTAGGAGCCCGAGTGTAGGAAGCTTTCCTGCGAATAATAATGATTGTTATCAAGTTTTCAGCGATTAAGGCTAGGACAAGGAACGCTTTCGAAATCGCTCGGCGCGGTCGACGCTGTCGCTCATCTGCGCAGCCGCGCAGCCGCGTGAATCGTCAGAGGATGCTGGGTGAAGCCGGGCCGGGGTGAAATGTAGGCGGCCATTTCGCGAGCGACGGCTAACTGTTGATCCGAACCTTGTGTCAGTAACGCAATGACCAGATTTTCCAGGGCAATCACTCGGACACGAAGGTGGACCAGTTCTGCATTGGTCAATTCGGGGGGAGAGGACAATGCTTGCGCGGCGAGTGATTTTTCCGCGCCTTCATCATCCCAGGTCGACAGTTGGACAGGGCGTTGGTCTTCGGCAGGTGTTTTTTTACCAGGCATAAGAAGCTTCTCCAGGTGTTTTTATGTGGCTGCCCAAGGACCGGAAAGCGCTATGCCGTAGCCGAGTTCCCGGCAGAACAAGCTTAGCCGTACCTTGATCCGTATCAAGGCCACCTTTGCGCGAGCGATGTAGGTTGGAGGCACATCCTAGAGGCAAACCGGGGATCGACATGGCCAAGAATTTTCCCATCAGCCCCAAACATCCCGAGCGCATTTGCTGGGGCTGCGACAGATACTGTCCGGCCAATTCCCTGGCGTGCGGCAATGGCTCCGACAGGACCATGCATCCAGCCGAAATGATCGGAGACGATTGGTATCTGCATGGCGACTGGGGCATTGAACCGTTGATCGCGGTAGAAGACGTGACGGACGATCCCGGCCGGAAGGGCTGAGCAACCCCTGGAAACATAGAAACCACCTGACGGAATTTTTTTTGAAATCAAGGGGTTGCCAGCCTCGGGAAATCAGTACATAATTCACGCCATCGAAAGCACTGACCGCTGAAAAAGCTCAATGTTTTCAAGGAGTTAGATCACGTATCTGATTCCAAGTTTGTACGCGTTTGATGTTGTGCTACATGACATCTGATGCTTGAGGCCGAGTAGCAAAATGGTTATGCAGTGGATTGCAAATCCACCTACGCCGGTTCGATTCCGACCTCGGCCTCCACTTTAAACGAGCTCCGTAGATCTATGATTTACGGAGCTTTTTTATTTGCACTGTCCTGCAAGATTTAGTCTTGAAAAGGCCAGTCGCGAACTTGCTTCACCGGAGCGGGATGTATATATTTCCCCCTCTGCCGCACAGGCGTCAGAACTGCCAGATCGTTATTTGACAGTCTTCAGACTGCTTCACCGCGCTACCGCCCGAATGGCGAAACTGGTAGACGCATGGGACTTAAAATCCCTCGCTGGTTAATTATTAAAGCTTAAAGTATTTCTCTGAAACCCGCATGGCTCATGGGCTGCGCGGGTTTTTTGTTTTCCGTTTCAAAACCTCTTGGTAACAAATTGGTAACACGGCGCCATTAGCAAAATTTAATAATGCCATTTGGGCTTCGTTTTAGTAACAATTGGCCATCACTTAGGCCCTGGGAGGGCACATGGACGTTGAGTCTTTGACGAAGCTGATCACGCTAGCTGGTGCTGTCATAGCGGCGTGTACAGGGGTTTGGAGCCTCTGGCTTCAGATGCGTGGCAAGCGCGACCGTTTCACTGTCGGCCCAGGAACTGTCCGCCCAGAGATCCTCCGGGAAACAGCGATGCATGTCGTGAGCCATAGCGATCATCCGATTCAACTCGCGGATTACGGCTTCATTGACCCTGACTTTCAGTTTTCGTCAATTCCACTGGAGCAAGAGCTGTACGATTTCCACGACAGCCATGTCTTCACCCGTGGCGAAAGTGCCCTCGAAAAGCGCAGCGACTACTTCGAGATCGGCTACGTCCGACGCGACACGCCCATTGGTGCATTTGCGCGGTCCGTTACTCAGTCTCGGCCCAGAATCGGCTTCGCATATGACACACCTCTTTGGAAGAAGCTGTGTGTTAGAACCCTGATTTTGGTGAAGGGGCGAGGGTATTTGAGATGACTGCTTTTCCAAGGGATATCGAACATGATTTCGATGCGCTGATTGAGCTGATGATCCTCGTCATCAATTCGCGGCTGAATATGCCGGTTGAGCCTGAAATGGTGTTTCTGAACGACATTCAGACGCTTTCTCTGAAGCTTTTTAAGCAGCTGTGCTCAACCAAGACCATTTCGACTGGTTGCGTGTTTCAGAGCAAAACCGGCTCGGCGTATGAGTTTATTGACCAGGGGTCGGTCTCGATACTTGCACGAGCTTCAATCGAAACCTTTTTGACGTTGCACTGGCTTTTCAGCGGTGACCTAGAGCTTTCGCGGTTCCGCCATCGGGTTTGGCAGTATGCAGGATTGGCCGACAGGGTTGGTCACACGGCGACAACTGATGAGGGGCGAGTAAAGCAAGCATCTGCACGTGAGCAGCAAGCAGAGCTTCTCATCCAACTTCAGGGCTCTGAGCACTTTAAGGGGTACACAACAAAGCAGGCTGACCAAGTGTTGAAGGGAAATTGGCGTGTTGGCTGGTCATGGGCAGATGAGGCAGTGCGAGCGGGGTTTCATCGTAAATACTTCGACAACGTGTACAGCTATCTCTGTGGTTACTCGCATAGCAATTACATTAGTGCGATGCAGATCGGTCAGGCGCAAGATCTCCCTACACAGGCGAGAATGAGCGGTGCAGGGCTCCAGATAAGCGTCCACATCATGTCCCACTTTATCCATCTCTACGCTTCAACGTTTTCCACGGCGTCTGACATTCTCAACACTTCAGAGTCTCGACAAATCGCGACCTACTGGCACTTTAAGTCGGATGACATGAATCCCATTTTCGACCGAGGTGTTTCAGGAGGCGCCTAGGTTTGACGTCTGTAACGCTTCTGTAAACCTCAGAGCGGCCTCCGAGAGAGGTTGTGTTTGATGCTATTCATCCGGCAAGCAACAGCTGGTAGGGCCGGTAGGCGATCCTGTGGCCAGCTGATTTTTGGCTAGACTCATCTAACTCATTCTGGAATCTTCGGCATGCGAACGATCTCCATCCAGCAAGCAAAAAAACACCTGTCACGTCTTGTCGATGCGGCTGCCAAAGGCGAGTCATTCCTAATTTCCAGTTCCGGCAAACCCGTGGTCAAAGTGATTGCATTCGTTGCACCTGGGCATGGTCAGTTGAAGAGGCTCGGATTCCTGGAGGGGCAGTTCGCCATTCCGGAAGATTTTGATCGCATGGGCAGCTCTGAAATCGAACGTGATTTCGGCGTGTCTGACTGAGCTTGGGCACAAAAAAAGCGCCGATCCGAGGGGGAAGGGCGCTTGATCTTATGCGAATTTTATAGCCGATTATAGAGCGACTATAGAAATTACTGGAGCCAGGACTCTACTTCAGCGGCGCCGTGCTCTGTTTTCCATTCTTTCAAAAGTTTGTGATTTCCGCCCTTGGTCTCAATCAGCTCGCCAGTGTGTGGGTTTTTGTAGCGCTTGACTGCGCGAGCTTTGCGAACCAGTTTGGCTTCAACAGGCTTGGTGGCGCTGCGACGCGCTGTTGGATCGAGTAGGGCGATGATGGCTGGCAGGCTGACGCTGTATTCACCCATCAATGTGCGCAGTTTGCTTTCGAACTCTATTTCGCGCTTCAGGCCGTCGTCGTTTTTCATCGCATCGAGCTGTTTGAGTTGCTCTGCAAGCTGGGCTTCAAGACTTCTGAATTCTGCAATCTTTGACATTTTTGATCTCAATTTTTTGGTGTGGGGAGCAAGCCATCCTTGGCCTTGTGGTCTATCAAACTGCTTTTAGTGCGTCGATTTGCCCGAGAATTGCGGCGTTGAACTCGTTCGCGAGAGCGACTTCGCTTTTAAATTTTTCGAGCGTCTCAAGTGTCAGTTCAGAAGGCGGCTTTGGGACGATCAGCTGCGATTCTAGCTGCCGCACGATTTCTAGGATGCCTGGGGTGTACTCGCGTTGAGAGCGGACAACCTGCGTAACCAGCGGTGCCTGCACGAACGCTTTGGAGGATTGGTCTTCTTCGCTCAGTTGCTGCTCAAGTGCATTGATTTCAGCATCTAGCTTATCAATCATTGCCTGAATGGTTTCAGAGTTTTCAGGCTCTTTCTTAAGCTTCATATTCAAGTCACGTTTGTCGATACGTGCGTTATCCAACAAAATCTTTGTGCGTTCCGCAGATGACATTTTCGACAGCTCGTCGTCGATATCCTTTCTTATCTGTTCGATATCGCGCTGATAGTAAGCAACGCGTTCACGAGACGACATCGCCGGGCGACCCAAGCCGTCATAAACAGGCGATGCGCTGTCATCGATAGCAGCCATCGCGTCTTCCATGTGTTTCAATTTTCTCCGCAGATGTCGAAATTTCCTGCCGATTTCGCTAATCCCAGGGCGACCTGGGCCTTTCTCGCGGAGACGTTCGCCTTTCTCGATAATTTCTACTTCTGGAATTTCTTCACGGCCTAGCTGCTTTTCGTATTCGCGCAGTTCAGCCAACTTTTCGTTGTAGGCCAATTCTGCTCGTTGACGCAGTGTTTTCAGTGGTACAGGGGGGCGCCCCATGCGCTTGTTCCCCTGGCGTTCGGACTCAACATCGTCTTCATTTTTGTCGAGCAGTTCTTGCCATTTCCAATACAGCACGCCGCACTTATCAACGAGTTTGTCCGTTTCTGCCTTTCTTGGCCGCATGTATTTTTCCTCTTTAAGCCCTGAAACAGTGGGCTTTTGGCCGAATGCACCACGCAACATCTTGAAAAATGGGTGTCGCGTTGGCTGTTCAATACGCAACGGTTTCACTGTGAATGCATGCTCTTCCATATTCGTACTCCGCTTTTTTCTATGCCAGTTCATACGTTTACGGGCATGCACTTCACTTCTAAATTTCATCACTAATGGGGCAGTTAGGACCTACACACCAACCCGCTGGTCCATTTCAGCGTTAGCTGGCTCCTACGCATACGTCATAACCACTGACTTTACGCTTTGAAAACCCTCATCGTTCCCAAAGCATAGTAGAAACGAGATAGATTGCAAGAAAATAATTAGAAAAAATTAATAAAGCCCCAAAAAAGTCAATACTTAAGTGATATAATATTTTTATTGACTAGAATTGCAAGCTATGTCTCACAACCCCGTGATACCTCGTTCCTCGATCCACTGGGCGTTCGACGGGCTTCTGCTCAAATCCTTCGGATTCTGCGCGATTTGAATAAAAAAAATTAAAGCCAAAAAATAAAAATAATAAATGGTGAGCTGCATGTCGAAAGAATTGGTTAAGAACAAGGGCGGAGCCCCTCGTAAAGAAATACGTCAAAGCAAAGCTTTTAAAGTTTATCTAACACCTGAGGAGTTTCAGGCCATTAAAGTGATAAGTGAAGAGTTGGGCTATCCGACGATTTCTGGGCTTTTTCGGGAGAAGATTCTTGAGTTTTGCAGAAAGGGGAGGATTTCAACAGCGAACAACCCCAGCATCCAGGCCGCATCTGCTTATTTAGGAGATCTGGCATTTTCAAGCCATCTCCTGGTCCAGTTCTCCCAAGAGTTTAAACTGCCTGAAAATGTTCTGGAATCGATCCGAGGACTGCCGTCCAAAATCGAGACAATCGAAAGCTTCCTAACACAATAAAAACAATAAATAAGGAGCAACAAAAATGATTGGTGAACAATTTGATTATTCAGAAACATCGGAAGACAGAGTTTCCTATATTTTCGCGGAACCCGAGAAAGATCGCGATAAACGCCCGTTCGTTGAATTTTTGGGAGGCAATCTTATTGCTGGCGATCCATTTGTCCGCTCTGTAAATAGTGACGGAACTGAAAATGTCGAGGTCGATACTTCTCAGATTGCCGCTGAGATGAATGGTCACGCGAATAAATATAAAGGGACATCTAAGCAGCTGTTTGCACACTATATGCTTTCATTGGCTCCCGGCGAATCTCTAAACAAAAAAGAATTACTAAACTGCGCAAAGCATTATATGAAGTCCCTTGGGTATGGAAAGGGGGCGAAATGGGTTGCTAGCGTTCATAACGACACTGACAATCAGCACATTCACATTGTCGCCTGCCGCGCTCAGTTAATTCATGGTGACGTTGCGCCGAACGGAAAGCCTCGTGCCCCTCAGTTCTCAATCGTCAGTGATAGCAACGGATACAAAAAAGGCTGGGAAGCATGTAGAGAGCTTGAAGCAAAGTATAATTTGAAGGCCGTGGAGAATCCTGACCAATGTTTCGCCAAAAACGGAGATTTATTTAGAAAGGGCAGCGATCAGGCAAAAATTCTCAGAGGGATTTTCGGCGATCTGTGGAAAGAAGGTAAGCCAAATACATTCTCGGAACTCGTTCTGGCTCTGAATGAAAGAGGTGTAGCGACCCAGGTCAAAACTGAGTCAAACAACCCAGATCATATCAAGGGGATAATGTTCAAGCTCAATCGCCCAGATGGCAGATGGATCTCAGGATCAAAACTTAAAGCCACCCGTTTGACGTTTGACCAGCTAATTTTGAAGGAGGGCATCAATTACAATCCGTCACGGGACAACGCCTTGCTTGGCTTGCCTCCTACCGCGTACACGCTCGTCCAGAACGCAAAGAGCGCCATGCCTACGTACCAGGAGGCTGGGAGCATGGTTACGTTCAGCCGTGTCTACATTAAGATTCCTTCGAATAATTCACGTATCCGCTCATACGTGAAAAACAGAGGACGGGCCTTTGGAATATATGCGGACTCAGGCTCAACCTATTTGGGATTCAATGCCAGCTTCAATTTACGACTCCGTAAAATGTCTAGAAGTGAGGTAGAAATAAAAATTGAGGCTGAGCGCATCGAACTAATCATGAAACTGATGATGCAACTAATAAGACGTGCTATAGACGATTTCTTTGACGGTCTTCAAGTCGAGTTTGAAGAATTTACTCCATCAAACGAGCTGCCAGAGACAGCCTATCGGCTAAGTATACCAGTCATGATCGATTTGCCGGATGACGATATGGCAGATGTGATGGAGTTGGATATCGAAGAGGAAGTTCAGAGGCATATGACATATCTAGCATCGCTTTGCAGAGGTGTCACCGAGCTAGATCAGAAGCTAGAAGCATGATCAAAGCCGGGTTCTTCCCGGGTTTTTGCCCCCAAATAAACAAAACCCCCGGAGCCCACAAAGGGTTACAACGGGAGTTTATAAGCGCCTAAGTATATTCGAGTAAAAGTTGTTCAATAAAAAGGAACACAAACTTTGCGAGTGTTGTGCTCCTTAGATGTAGCTTCCATGCTGCAATAGAAACTGAAATCCATTTGTTCGTCTTTCCGAACTGCCAGAATCATGCGTGAGTTAATTGAAAAGATGGACTTCAGTCTCATTCTTCTATTGTAGTTGCAGATAACGCTATATACAATACCTTGCACTAAATATATCGTTAAAGTATGCTGGTTTAAAACAAGAGCAAAGATTTTTTGGAGATAATTAAGCATCGCGAAATAACGCAACATTTAAAATATTATAAGTATTTGCTCGTTTTGATAAGTGTGCGTTATAGCTCGTTCTTGGCGTGTTATAATTAAAAATTAGAACAATAATAATGAGTAACAAGTTATGTATATTCGTATGACTCAAAACTGTGAGCGTGTATTCGTCGTAAAATCAGTTTCTTCAGCTGTTGCAGCTTTCGATGCAGACGGCGAGCCTCTCAAAGGTGTTCGTAAAAGCACGACAATTCAAATTGCTTCTTTCGACCTTTCCGAACCCATTGTCCACGCCGAAATACCTGCCGAGAAGGCTGAGGAATTCGAAATCTGGAGATCTCTTCAGATCAGCCGCATCCATAAAGCATTCATCGACGCTGCCGCTGCTGGCAAACTAGGTGGCACACCTGTTCTGAAGACTCGGACAGCATTCGGTGACCCTCAGGCTAAAGTCGGTGAATTCAGTGGCGTCATCGACCCATTGGTGGAAGTGCAGACAGGCCTTATCAAAAGCGCAATGTCCGGTCAGAAAAGTGAACCAGCGTTTCCAAAAGTGCCAGTTGATGGAGTAGATGCTCAGTCCATCATTAGCTCCATTTTGGAAATATCTTCAAGAATTTTGAGGCATCAGCATCGCACTGGGCTAAAGGGTGACGACTTATATACCGTTACCGAACTGCTGGATATTCGAGCAGCGTGGTCTGCCCTTGGAGCCAGCATGGAAGATGAGGTAACTGGTCAGGGCAAAGTTGAAGGAGACCGCGATGGTCGTAACGCTGCGAAGGAGGGCAGATTGATGTACAAAAAAATGAGGAAGAGCATCACAGGTTAATCACCAAGGCGCGTCCAGAACGCGCTTTTTTACGCCAGGAACATTCTGCGTACACTTGCCGACAAGTGCTATCAAATTGCTCCTGAAAATCCACTGAGAGCAGGCTCATTTGACATTTTCCACCCTCTGAAACCACACACCTCGTTACGCCTCCAGGGCGTAAGAATCAGCTAGCTTTCTTCTTGACGCAACGCTTGCAGAGCTTCCAGATCCAGCTATCGATTTTCTCTTCGGCAGCGGGATACTCGCCACAGCGCTGACAGATTTGGTTCGTGGCTATCTCAACGGCGTACCCGAGATTTTTGATGTGCGGCGGGGCAAAAAAGCAATCGACTCGCAGGAAGCCCTGTTCCGGCCTCGACACAATTTCGCAGTCGTAATCTTCGCTCGCTATTTTCAGAGCATTGGCAAAGCTTTGCCAGCCTCGATAATTCTCACCGAGCCAGCTGTCTTCAGATTTGATATCGGGCAGCAGGTGCCGAATTGACGCGAGCGGATCGACCGGTTTTTCTCCATCATCACTCACGTTCAGACCCCTTGTTTGACAACAAAAAAGCTTTGGATATGGTTCGCTGCTACGAGAAATCTGGGTTTTTGCATGCCCCATAGGTCTGTTGATTTCACGCAGAGACGTTTTTGACAGGGTAGATCTATTGGATAGGTTTGCAGCGGTTTACCTGGCTTTCATTAGAACGATCGGCAACCACCCTCAAACCCGCTGGCCGGCTTACGGCGAAGCCGGGTTAAAACTTGATGTTGTCCCAGTTGACAAAGAAGCCCAGTGGACGGATGAGCTGATCGACAGCGCCAGCAACTCTTTCCTGCACAAGCCAATCTCGCGGGGAGTAGCTGATCGCGACTGCCAAGATGAGCTGCTCTTCCGAAAGCTCTGCTGGATCGAAGGGCCAGATCTGAATTTGCGCAACATTCGCATCTCCGAAATCGTGCTCGAAGTTTTCGTCCTCCAAGACAACATCCTTGTCTCGCTTGAACTCTTCCAGATCGTGAATAGAGATGGCATAGGTTTTCTGCGTGCCATCAGTAAGCATCGTTCTTTCGCTGAGAAAGCTGTCGCCGACTTCGGTTAACCCCGCGCCTTTATGCGTCCTTACCTCAGCGTCAGCCAGCTCAGTTTTTTCGAAATACCCCCTTTCCATGACGGGACCACGGGGGCCTCGAACATGAAAATCTGCCAGCCTTGGCGTTGAAACGTAGTCTTTGACTCGTTCGATATCAATCAACCCCTCAGGTGATTTCGGATAGTGCTGCAACACGTTCAGAAGCTTCTTGAGCAGGTCTGGCTCGTTCGCCATTACTCTATTAATCATGCGTTGATCTCCATAACATCACTCCATCGGGTTGTGTAATTTTGGCTTAGCAGCTGCTGCTTCATGTGCCATGGGGCAACAGCGGGCTCACTTGCGAAACGAACAGATCCTCGCCCGTGAACCATGTTTATCTTATCGAGCACTGTCATTAGCCGCTCACTGTTTTTTCTCTTCGGTTGCGCAAAAAGGTTGTCGGTAAACATCCCTGGATCGAAAAACTGGGACAGGATGACACCGGCCTTGGCATATCGTGGACCGCTGATATAAATCTGCTGCAATCCGGCCAGCGCAGCTTCCATCAAATCGCGTGTGTCGAAGCTCGGGTACGCCAGGGGAATGCTCACAGACCTTGCATACGGGATTCCGCTGGTGTCGAAAGGGCTTGTTCGAACGAAGACCTGGACGCAGACCGCGTACTGGTTCTGTGACCGTAGCTTCCGCGAAGCGTTGGCAACAAACGTCGATACTGCTGAGCGAAGTCCATCAAGTGTCGTCACTCTTTCGCTGAAGCTACGCGTACACGCAATCATTTGCTTCGGCACAACATCTTCTTCCAGGGCGTAGCAGTATTCTCCAGACAATTCGCGTGCGGTCTTCTCGACGTTGATATTGAAATGCCTACGCAACGTTTTCTTGTCGAATGTCGCAAGATCCCAGGCCTTTTTGATATTCATCAGCTCAAGGCGCTTATTGAGCTGCCTGCCAATGCCCCAGATCTCTCCCACATCAGCGAAGCGGAGCAGCTTTTCCTGCTTTGCCGGATCAACCAGATCAACGACGGCGCCTGTTTTTACCTTCCATTTTTTGCTAGCCCAGTTCGCCAGTTTTGTAAGCGATTTTGTGGTCGAGATGCCGACGCCGACAGGTATTCCGACCTCTCTATAGACGATATCCCGAAGGTGTCTGCCGTAGGCTTCGAGGTCGCGATCAGGGATGCCGGTCAGGTCGAGCCAGCCTTCGTCGATTGAGTAAACCTCGATTTGCGGTGCTTCTCGGCTAAGCACTTGCATGACCCTGTTGGAGAGGTCTTGATACAAAGCGTAGTTACTGGAAACGCAAATCAGACCCTTCCGTTCGATGAGGTCGCGAAGCTCGAAATGTGGCTGCCCCATCTTCACGCCAAGGGCCTTGGCTTCATCGCTACGACTCACGGCGCAGCCGTCGTCGAGAGCGCGACGACGGGCTTGCCCAGCAGCTCAGGCCGAAATAGGCGCTCGGCAGAGACGTAAAAACAGTGACAGTCAACGAGTCCGAATCTCTTCATTGGTCATCCTTTGGTTCCAGCAGGCCGAGCTGCTGGTGACAGCCCATGTCCGATTTCAGCGCCTTCAAATGCTCAACGCCTTGGTTATTCAGCTCAATGATTTGGTCAACTGACAGTGTGTTTTCAATGTAGATCTTCAACTGTTCGCGAGACCACTTCATCTCCAGCAACTGCTTGAACGTAATCATGCGAATGCCCCGCGCAGCGGATGCAAATTGAACGTCACAACGCCCCAGATTTCGCACTCTTCGTCGTCACCCAAGCGGATAGGTGGGCTATATGGATTTTCAGCCTGGAGAAATGGAACACCATTGGAAACGCAGTACGTTTTGACGGTGAATTCAGATCCGATCCTTGCAACGATCACATCGTCCTGAGCAGGCGTCAGGGCTCGATTGATTATTAGAAAGTCGCGGTCGAAAATCCCTTTTCCTGTCATCGAGCGACCAGTTGCACGACCCACGAACATTGAGGGTGCGCGCATTCCCACAAGCTCATCCAGAGACAGCGAGGGTTCTTCGTGATCGAGTCCTGGTGATGGAAATCCACACGCGAGCTGGCCGAGCTGCTGCATTAGCTCGGGCTCTTGAGAAGGAACAAGGAGGCGAATTTGAACTGCTTTCATTGGGATCGCACGCAAATACTGGACATTCATACAGTATAGTGCGATTTACGCAATCGCCAAGGTCATCGGGACGAGTAACCTGCTTACGGCACAGTTCGGCTTGCGTCTCTCGTCACCGTCTTACTTCGATTCGTTTCCAACGGGGGCCATGTTCTCCCACCCTGGGATGATTGAGTCGGATGGTGTCGCAGATAGAAGCGCCGCAAGCGAGTGCTTAGGACGAGAGATGAGAAGGCCACCGTCGGCACTCTCTTGTATTGTCACCACGCAGCCAGCAGGAAAACCAGCGCGCAGGGCTAGAGGAATCGCGATGCGAAAGTCTGTATCAACCGTAATGTTAGTCATGATCGAAGCCTTCTTCGCGCGGAGGAGGGAGACAAGACTTTAAACCGTTGGCAAGCCTCGGCAAATCAAGGAGGTCAAAAGTGAAAATAACGAGAGGTTCGAGGACCAAAAGCCACCATAGCATCGGGTGGAAGTGACTGGAAACAGCCGCCTCGGGAATGCTCTGTGCGTGCGAAATTGCATGGACTTGACCTCCCGCTAGCATTCGACCTAAAAGGCCACTCACATCGGACTTGGCCAACTCGGTTTGTAGCCATGTAGGGCAGATATCGACCCATAGCAGTCATTCAGTATTTGCGCAGTAACGCTGACTTTGAGGGGGGCGTCGCTGACGTGGGCGCGAAGCCGCGACGAAGCCGATTGTCTTGGGATCTGACGCCATCATGAACCTACGACTTCAACTCTGCGCGCTCAGGAACAGAGAGAACAGCTCGGACTGAGATTTAATGCCGAGTTTGCTGTACATGTGCTTGCGGTGGACCTTCACAGTCTCGGCGGAAATCGCCAGCTTGCGCGCGATCTCTTTGTTCGAGCAGCCGCTGAGCATTAGCCGACCGACTTCCAGTTCGCGGGCGGAGAGCGGCGTGTCCAACCGCCGGTCTGTGGAATCCAGCCAGCTCTGCCAGCTTGGTGTTGGCAAAGCGGTCTGCTCCAGCGCCTCCCGCTCGAATACCATGCGCTGACGCATCAGGGCGCCGACCCAGGACTGGATGAGCGTGAGCAAAGCAATTTGCTCTGGACTGAACAGGCCCTCGCTTCCCAGCGACAGACTGAGGGTGCGTTGCGCGTCAAGCTGCACGTTGATATGCACTTCGTCGGCAACGACATTGAGGCGGAAGTAGCGCTGGTAGTAGTCGGTCTGTTCGAAGCACTCCGGCGCCACGTCGGTTAGCCAAAACAAACCGTTTTGCGGTGCTTCTCGGTTGGCCAGGTAGAAGGGGTCGAGCAGATACAGGCCTTTGAGGTAGTCCTGAAAGAGCGGGTCTGGCCCGCCATCCTTGCCCGGGCATTCTGCGAGCACCTGCGGGCGGCCATTGCTGAAAACCAGCACGACCCAACTGTCGACCGCAATGTAGCGGTTCAGCAGACGCACCAGCGCGAGCCAGAAATTGGGGCGGTCAAGACCCTCGATCAGCCTGCCTACCGCCTGGTGCCAGGCGATGTCCTGCAATGTAATGCTCACGACTCTACCCATTCGGGGTTACCCCATCGATGTAATTACTTTGCGCATGGCGGCTCTCCATACTTTATCCAGCCCTGGCGGGTGCTGTTTGGTTTGGCAATTGTGAGCCCACATAGACGTGAAAGGATCACCGATGAAGATTGAACTCGTACAACTTACCGGTCGCGATGGTGACACCGCTTATAACCTGGAGCGTACCTTGCAGGCTATCGCCACCTGCGCAGTGGACACCGATCTGCTGATATTTCCCGAGACGCAGCTGATGGGGTTCGCTGACGCGCAGCAGCTTGCCGAAGTTGCCGAGCCATTAGACGGACCAAGTGTACAAGCCGTCCAGCACGCTTGCCGCGAACGTGATGTCTGTGTAGTTGTGGGTATGGCGGAGAACGACGCGGGCACCTTCTACAACACCTCTTTGTTGGTCACCCCACAAGGGATCGCCCTGACCTATCGCAAGACTCATCTTTGGCCGTCGGAACGTGGTCTGTTCCAGGCGGGTGATCGCTTTGCTACTGCGGTCTGGAAAGGAGTGCGCGTCGGCATCCTGATCTGCTACGACATCGAGTTGCCGGAAAGCGCTCGTGCCCTCGGCCAACTCGGCGCCGAGCTGATCTTGGTGACTAACGGCAACATGGATCCCTACGGCCCTGTCCACCGCACCGCGATCATGGCTCGAGCCCAAGAAAATCAGGCATTCGCCGTGATGGTGAATCGAGTCGGGGAGGGCGATGAAGGTCTCGTTTTCGCCGGTGGCAGTGCGGTGATAGACCCCTTTGGGCGCACGCTGTTTGAGGCGGGGCGCGCAGAGTGTCGTCAGGTGGTAGAGCTAGATCTCGATTTGCTTCGCACCGCTCGCCATGAATACGACTACCTCAATGACCGGCGCCTGCACCTGACCGGCGAACAGGTTGAGCACGCTGATGGTCGACGCGAACTGCTGATACCGGACCACGCGCGAGGGGTGTAACCACACCAAGCGTCGTTGCGTTTTGCTTCACATTTCCACCCTGCCACAACAACAATCACAAACCAGCAGGAGCAGTGCTCGTGTCCCTGGACTCGGCGCTTGTGCTCTGGAGCATCCCGATGAAATCCACTCGCTACATGCAATGCGTCCTGGTCACGCTTTTCAGTTTCGGACTGGTCTGCGCCAAGGCCGACGAGCCTGCCAAATCGAGCGTGCACATCTACAACTGGTATGACTACATTGCCCCGAACACGATGAAAGACTTCCAGAAAGAAGCGGGCATCAGCGCTGTGTACGATGTGTTCGACAACAGCGACGTCATGCAAAGCAAACTGATGGCCGGCCGCAGCGGCTATGACGTAGTCGTTGCCAGTGCCGACCTGCTGCCGAACCTGATCAAAGCAGGTGTACTCAAAAAACTGGATCGCTCAAAGTTACCCAATTGGTCCCACCTCGACCCTGACATCCTCGCCAAGTTGCAGAGCAACGATCCCGGAAACAGCTATGCGGCCCCTTACCTATGGGGTACCACTGGCATCGGCTATGACGCGGACAAGGTTAAATCGATACTCGGCCCCGATGCGCCTGTTAATTCTTGGGATCTGATTTTCAAGGAGGAAAACCTGGCCAAACTGAGTCAGTGCGGCGTGGCCATGCTGGACGCGCCTGGCGAGGTCATTCCCATTGCCTTGCACTACCTCGGACTCCCCTACAACAGCCAGAACCCTGAGGATTACAAAAAAGCCCAGGCGCTGCTGCTCAAGCTGCGCCCGCATATCGTCTACTTCGATTCTTCCAAGTTCATCTCTGATTTGGCCAATGGCAACGTCTGCGTCGTGCTGGGCTGGGGCGGAGGTGTTGCCGATGCGCAAAAGGCTTCGGAACTGGCTGGCAACCATCGCAACCTCGTTTACAGCATTCCCCGCGAAGGAGCACCGGTGTGGGTGGAGAGTCTGGTGCAACTGAACGACGCCCCCAACCCGGAACAAGGGTTGGCCTTCATCAACTACATGCTGCGCCCTGAAGTCATCGCGCAGGCATCCAACTACCTGAGCTATCCAAACGCCAACAAGGATGCCACCGCACTTGTCGAGCAGAAAATCCGCGACAACCCCGGGGTGTATCCGTCTAAGAAAGTGTTGGACACATTATTTCCTCTAGAACCTCTCCCGCTGAAGATGGAGCGCGTTCGCACCCGCGCCTGGAACACCATCAAGACCGGCACTTGATTGGCGCACTCGGTGCCCGAAGCCTGTCAGAGCCATTTTATAAAGCCTATCAAAAGCGAAAATCATGAAAGACATGACGAAACCACGTGCCCGCGATCTGGATATTCAATTCGGCCAATTGCAGCCCGGCCCACTCAACGCCATCACCGATGTGCCAGGCGTACGGGTCGGCCACTGCAATGTGCGCGGAAAGTCCGCCAACGGCCGCGACATCCTCACCGGCGTAACCATTATTGAACCGCGAGCCGGTTCGACCAGCCACCAGCCGTGCTTTGCGGGCGTCCATGTGCTCAATGGCAATGGCGATGCCACGGGACTGGAGTGGATTCGCGAAGCGGGGTTGTTGACAAGTCCGATCGCGTTCACCAACACGCACAGTCTGGGTGTGGTGCGCGATGCGGTGATTGTGCTGGACCGTGAACAGCAACCGGATGAGGGCCGGCTCTACTGGAACATGCCAGTCGTGCTGGAAACCTTCGACGGTTTGCTTAACGACATCAACGGCTTTCATGTGAAGCCCGAACATGTCGCCGAAGCCCTGCTCACAGCGGTTGGTGGGCCGGTCGCCGAGGGCAACGTCGGTGGCGGAAGCGGCATGATCTGTCATGAATTCAAGGGTGGCATCGGTACTGCTTCGAGGCGGCTGAGCAGTGCCCAAGGCGGTTGGACCGTCGGCGCTATCGTCCAGGCCAACCACGGCATACGCAACGAGTTGCGGGTCGATGGTTACCCGGTCGGACGCTACATGGAAAAGGCCGATTCACCGTTTCTCAAGGCCTCGCTGCCGCATCCGGGCATGGGTTCGATTGTGGTTTGCCTGGCCACCGACGCGCCGTTGCTGCCGCACCAGTGCACACGCCTGGCTCAGCGCGCCAGCCTCGGCCTGGCTCGTACTGGCGGTGGCAACGAAGACCACAGCGGCGACATCTTCATTACTTTCGCGACCGGCAACGACATGCCGCCCGCCGCTTATGAAAGCAAGAAAGCGCCGACCTGCGACAACCTGCGCATGGTGAATAACGATCACATCAGTGAACTGTTCCTGGCCGCCACTGAAGCGGTCGAGGAAGCGATCATCAATGCGTTACTGGCTGGCGAAACGGCTGAAGGTAATGGGCATGCCGTACCGGGGCTGGATTCAGAGACATTGCTCAAAGCCTTGCATCAGGCCGGCTGGCCTGGCGCGGAGAATGGCAAACTGATTTAGCGGTATTGAGGTGGTGTGCGTGTTTCGCGTTCATGCCACCTCAACCACATTGATTGCATCGTCAGGTTACAGGAAAGACATCGCGGCTTAGCGTCACGCGACATTTAGGTGAGAGCCGTCGGCTCTATGGTAGGCATTAATAATGCAGGCGTCCTACTGCGGCAATGCTGGCCGGGTAATGACCTGAATTGTGGATGCAAATTAAGAAATATCACTTCCCTCCTCGAAACAAATGATCATCGTGGACGACGCCCCAGCACGGCGCATCAACAGCGGGCAATTGTCTTCTCTGGCGTTCGCAAACTCGTCTATCGCACACCGCCTGCCGAATTTAATGTTGACAGTTTTGAATGACTGCTATTGGCCGACTGCGGTCTGATGCCACCGGCGGCACCCTCGTGGCAGCAGCCATTCCGATGGGCTGCAAACCGAGTACTGGTCCTGCGGCGGTTTAACTATGCAATAGTTAGCCCGTCGGACCAGCCGACCACACAAATGCTCAAGCAAACCCTGCGGCTCTAGAAGCCTACGTCCAGCACCACATTGTCGATATACGTCCCCCCCGGCGGGGTATTCTGGTCCGTGTAGATCTTGGCGTTGTAGTTGAAAATCTGACTGCCAGTACCCAGGCCGTTGCCCGGGTTGACCTCGGCCGTGGAGCTGGCGCGGCGCGCGGTCGTCACACTGCCCCAACGGGTGGTGGTGGCGCTCTTGAAGATGTCATAGGCCAGCAGATTGCTGCCGGAGATCATCTGCCGCCGCCCGCCCACGCTTGCCGGGTTCTGGCCGTCACTCAAGCCCACGGTGTAGGCACTGCCCTTGGTGCAGGCGATGTTGATGGTCTGGCCGGTCACCGCGGCGAAACCACTGACCACCGGTGCGCTGCCAAAACTGATATTGGGCGCGGTGATCTGACAGTCATTGGTCACGGTCAGGCTGACGGTCAGGCTGGCGACGCCGCTATTGATGTCGCGCAAAATACACAGACTACCCAGCCCCAAGGCCGCGCAGTAATTCCAGCTCCAGGCAATGCTCAGCGTTTCGGTGTAAAGGCCAGCTGCCACATTGCTGCCGGTAATGCTGCTCAGGTAGATCGGCACGGTTTTATTGCCGGGCCCAGAGATCAGGCCCAGGCTCTGGGCAATGCCGTTGCTGGCAAAGTCGAACTGGGTCCCACGAGTGATCGGGTAACTGGTGCTGTTATTGGCGTAAATCGTATAACCAATGACGTCACCCGTCGGGCCGACCATGCCGCTGGTCGCCGAGGTGATCGTTGCATAGAAGTGATCGCTGGCGGCCAGCAGCGAAATCAACGTCGCTCCACAACTCAAGCCGGCGTTGGTGGTCGAGCTGGTCTGTGCGGCGGTACGCACCGTCATCGAACTCACCGAGCCGAAACCGGCCGGCACGGTCGACACCACTGAGCAAGCCGCCCGGGCCTGTTCCGCAAAACCCAGGCTTGCCAGCAGCGCCAGGGAGTACCCCCCTTGCTTGAGCCGCATGTCCACACTCCTTACGTCATTGACAAACCAACGGGCCAATCAGCGGCACCTGTTCCTGCTTGATGTCCAGTTCGAATGTCGCCTGGCACGTGTGGCCCTCGCCCACAGTCACCCGCAACGTATTGTGCTCGGCCAGGCCCTCCAGGTAGACCAGGCCATCCCAGCCCACCACCGCCTGCGCGCCGCTTTGCTCATGCTGCACCAGGCTGCCCAGGGGCAGGTCCTGGTGCTGAGCATCCACCAGGGTGATGCTGGCCGCAATGACCCGGCGCACTGGAAACTCCAGCACATAGCCGCTGCCTCGGCGAACCGCGACGCGTTGTTCGACCTGCGGGGTTTGCACGTTGGACGGCAGGTTCAACGGATCGATTTCATACTTGGCGCGGTAATACGCGCTGCTCCAGGGCACCAGCAAATGCCCGTTGCGGTCGGTTTCCCCTACCTTCTGGTTCTCGTAGAGCACCGGCACGCCGGCAAAGCCATCGGTACTGACCACCACAAAGGCGTCATTGACCCGATTGGCGGCGAATACTTGCTTGTCCATCCATACCAGCGAGCCGCTGGCGTCCGCCCAACGGGTTTGCGCATCGCTGCTGCCATACACGCCAGCCTGCAACTGCACCGACTGCAAGCGCCAGATCAGGTCCGCCTGGCGATAGACCGGACCGTCGCCATGGGCGTAGCCGAGGTTGTAGCCAACGCCGCCATCGGTGGGGACCGCACGGCTGTAGTTGACCCGCTGACGATTTCCCCCGGCCTGGCTGCGTTCATTGTTCAGGCTCAGGCTGCCGTACATGTCGAAGGGGATCACCAGTTGCGCCTGCATGGCCCAGTTGCTGTCACCAATCTCGCGGTTGGCGGACAGGTAGAAACTGGTGTTGTGCCACAACTGTTTACTCCAGGTCAGGTTCAACAGCCGCGTGCGTGAATCATCAGCCGCCTGCACATCAAAATAGCCGGCGCCAATGCTGCCGTAGCTGTCCAGATTCAGACTCAGGGTCACCTGTTCGCTGCGCTTGCTGAGGCTGGCATATGGCGTATTGATCAGACTCAGGTCGGCGTACTGGTCACGGCGCCGTACCCTCTGGTAGGACAGGCTGTAGCGCTGGCTGCTGTACTGATAGCCCAGGCTAAATTGCTGGCCTTTCTCGCCGTCGAACTGGCTTTGGCTGAGGGCCGTGTTGAGCACACCGAAGTTGCCCAGTCGCAGGTTGCCGCCCAGCCCTCCCAGGGTTAGGGAATTGGAAGCTTCGGCATGGCTCTCCAGGGTGAACGTGTCCGATAGCCCGTAACGAAAACTGCCGCTGGCCACCCCGGGCCCGTAGCTAAAGTCCCGTACGGTGTATTCCCGACGCAGAGTACCGGCGGCCACCGAAAAATCCGAAAGGCCTTTTTGTAGCAGCGTGCTGGTGACGTAGAACGGCACCGTAGTCGAAACCTGTCGACCCAGGGCATCAGTGGTGACCACCACCGCTTCGCCCGCACCGTTGATAAAAGGAATATTGGTCAGGGTGTAGGGCCCCGGCTGCAAGTCGGCACTGCTGGATTTATAACCGTTGATAAACAGGTCCACCGACGATGGCACGGCGGCCTCACCGGCGAATTGTGGCAAGGGGTAAGTCACCAAGTCTGGGCGCACGGCAAAGTCCCGGGACAGTTGCACACCACCCAGGCGTACCGAACTGCTCCAGGGCAACGCACCGCTGATCACGTCGCCGGCCTCGTAAGTCAGCAGGCGTTCATCGTCGGAAAAGCGCCAGGTGGTGTCATAGCGCCGGTAGCCATTGTTCAGGGTGCTGCCTTCCACTTGGGAGCCAATGGTGCTGCGATACTGGCCGGTGTTGGACAGCGTGCCCCAGGTGTCAAACAGCCGTACTTCATTCCAGACGGCCAGGTAGGTACCGCTGTCGTCGGTGTCGTTGAGGTATGCGTCATAGTTGAGCAAGGCGCCAAAACTGCTCATCGCTTGGGTACGCGGGTAGTTGCTGCGGTTGCCGATGAGCTGATCCGGCAACCAGGCTGGCGGCACATTCAGCAACAAACGCTGGCCCTGACTGTCGTAGTCACTGTGCAACCCGGCCAGGCTGTCGAGGGCGACTTCTTCGGTCACGCCAGCGGGCAGTTTCATACCCACGTCACGCAAGGTGGCCGCCGACAGAAACAACCGTTCGGCACGCTGATTGACGGCGACCACCCGGCCGGTGTCCATCTGGTTGACCACAAGTTCCAGAAACAACTGTGCATCTGCAACAGCCTCCATATTGCCGGGGGGCGGCGGCAACGCAGCGGCCATGCCCAGAGGCGCGAACACCAGGTCATACAGGTAACTCACTGCCAACACCGATCGCCACAGATAACGATGCCGATCATGGCTCATGAAGGTTTTGTGTCCTTCAATGGACATCTCCATCCTGTTAATCGAAGGGGCTGCCCCTGCATCACGCTCCAGACCGCGGCACTACCGTCCTGGCGCAATGTTTTCCACGTTTGTTGCCCCGTTGATCCGCACCTGCAACGGCTGATCGGCCGGCATCGTATCCGGTACCGGCCAGCGCATGGTCGCGCCCGGCAGCACGTAGCCGAGCAAGCCCTCCACCAGCGGCCGAGGCTGGCCGCCCTGCTTGAGCGCGGCATCAGTCAGCCGGGCGTGCACCGCGCCTTGATTGCGCATTTCCACATAGTTACGCCCGGCGACGGTGACCTTCTTCCAGCTCAGATCCGGCTTGCCCGCGCCTTTCGGGTCCCGCTGGCGGGTGCTGTCGTCCTTGCTCCACAGGCCGGGGCCATAGACGAACAAGGGCACCGAATAACGCATCTGAAAGCGGATCGCAGCAGCCGTCTTGCCATCGGCCGGTAGCGCTACCGGCGTCGCCGAAGGGATTTCATCGATGATGATCCGATAGGCCAGCTCCTGGCCCGGCGGCACTTCCCGGGTTCGGGTCAGGCGCACCAGTTGCTTTTTCCCAGGTTCGATCTTGGCCACCGGCGGGCTGCCAATCACGTCGCGCTGGTGCTGGTATTGATCATCAAACCCGCTCTGACTCCAGGCGAACACCCGGATTTGCAGGTTGGCCGTCTCGGTGCCACGGTTCTCCAGCCACAACGCGCTGGCCTGTTGATCCGCTTCCAGAACAGGATCAATGGGCCAGATCAGCACGGAGCTGGCGGCCTGAATTTTTCCCACACCCAACGCCACCAGCCCGATAAAACCCGCAACCCATAACCGCCGGGAAGCTGAATACATAGGCCCCACTCCTTATGCCATTAGCCTTACCACGACAGCTGCACCTGCAACACGTCGCTGTACGTCCCCCCAGGCTGATTACCCGGTAACTGCACCTGTCCGTAAATCGGCAGGGTGATGTCGTTGGCGTTGCTGTAGGCCACGCTGACGCTCTGGCTGATCCCCAGGCTCTGGCTCAGCGCGGCATCCCGAAACAACTGGTACGCCACCTGTGCACTGCCGCTATTGAGCCGCAGGTGCCGGCCACTATTGTTGTATAAACCGCCATCGACGCTCATGTTCAGGGTCACTCCCGGCGTGCATTGCAGGGTCACACTGCCGCTCAGCGACACGGAGACGCTGCTGGTGGATAACGCCGAATAGGTGCCGAAGGCCAGGCTGCCATAGTTCGACCCGCCGCCGACCACCAGGCAACCCGGCGTGATCGTCGCGCTGACCTGGAATGTCTGGCTGGTGACCGCCAGCAGTGACAGCGGCATCCCCCAGATAACCACCGCCGCCGTCGTGTACCAGACGCCCTTCATGGCGCTAGAACGTCAGTTGCACGGATACCGTATCGGTGTAAGTGCCGGCCGGCAGCCCCGTCTTGCCCACGGCTTGACCGTAGATATTCACGGTTTGCGCCAGGCCAGTGCTCGCGCCCACGTTGATCGTTCCGTTGATAGCCAGAAGCGTCGAATGCCCGGAGTCGGTGTAGAAGTCATAAGGCACATAATTGGCAATGCCATCGTACAGTGCCCGGGTACCGCCCGTCGATTGGCCGTCATAGGACCCTGCGCCCACGGTGATCACCGGCGAGGTGCCCGAAGAACACTGAATGGACAGGGCGCCCCCACCGCCGCCCAGCACTTGGCCGGTGGCCGTGGTGAACTGGCTGCTGGTGGTACCAAAATTGACTGTACCGAAGTTCAAGCCCGAGGTACCGCCCACGCCATTGACCAGGCAACTGTTGGTCAATATCAGGGTGGAACTGATCTGCCCGGTCACGGTGGTCGCCGCCTGAGCGCTGGAGGCCAACACCAGCGCCATCAACGGAAGGCCTGCTTTCGAGACAAGTGCATGCATGATGTTCTCCTCATGGTTTACCAATCCAGTGTCACCGTCAGGGTGTCTGTGTAGATTCCAGCCGGTAACGCCCTGGCATTCGCCTCCACCGAGCCGAATACCAAAATCGGTATTTGTGTGCTCTTGGTTACGACGAAATTGCGTTGTTGGCCGATGCTGTAGCTGTTGCGACCGGAAGCATCGGCAGAAAGACGATAGGGGATGGTCTGTCGACCATTGCTCAGGCGCCGGGTGCTGCCGTCGCCATGGGCACCACCATCGATGGTCACCGTGAAGCTGCTGACCGACGGGTTGCAAGAGACCGCCAACGGCGCCCTTTCACTGTCACTGATCTCGGCACTCGGGCGGTTGTCCCAAGTCGGGCCATGGTTGCCGAAATCCAGCACCTCCACTCGGCCGTCCGGGCTGACCGGAGCGCTGTCGGTGCCTTTGCTCACCTCGCAGCTGGCGGTGATCACCAGCCGCGCGTGAATCTGCCCGCTGACGGCAGCGTCGGCGTCATCGGCCAGCAGCAAGAGGCCGGCCAGCGCCGCGAAGGCACAACGGCGGGCTACCATGTCACCGTCACCTTGAGCAGGTCGGAATAGCGCCCGACCTGGGGAATGTCCTTGAGCGGCTCAATACGCCCGTAAAGCGGCAAATCCACCGACCCTGAATCCGGCACACGACCGCTGACCGGCACATTCACGGCCAGAGGGATTCGCCGGGCGGCGTCGGTATAAATCCGATAGGGAATGGGTTTGCCTGACGCAGACGCGGCAGCCAGGTAACGCACCTCGCCAACGCCACCGTGCAGGCCACCGTCGACTCGTACCTGATAGGGCGTATCCGGGTTGCACTCCAGGCGTGGTTGGCGCTGGCTGATCAGCGCGGCACTCAACGGGCCAGCGGGGTCATCCAGGCGCGGGCTGCTGCCAAAATCCAGCACTCCGAGTTGTTCGATACCGGTACTGCGAGTGGTACCCACCAATTGGCAACCACGCTGCACGTCAATGCGCACCTCCACTTGGAGCTGTGCACCGTAAACCGTGTCGCAGAGCATCGCGCTCACGACTGCCAAGACTGCGTGTCCCTTCACTGCCCCAATCCTTGTACAGGGGTGATTGCTGGGTATGAGGTTAGCAACGCAGGGGGAATCTGCCAGTCGGATCAGGTCTTGACGCCCGGCGTGGGGGCGGCTGACGGCCAGAAGCGAACTCTCGAACGCTCAGCGCTCAGCGCTCAATCCGGACGCTACTCAGATTCGGCACATGGCTCCCAGTAGCTAAACTAGCAAAAGACTTTTTCATTCAGGCGCTATGCTTTCCACGATCCGCTCACAGCATGGCGCCCAGATTGAGCCAAGAAAATCATTTATTCCCATAGAAAGTCCGCCGTACTCTGACTTTTTGTTGTTCACCCTAACCAGTGCAGGCTCAACACCGTCGCACGGGCTTAATCCATGCCAACCACCGCACTACAGTCACCGCTTAATCGACGAAAAAAATGAATGCAACCAATTGTTATTAAAGTATTTTTTGCAATATCACATTAACTTTTCTGAATGGCAGTCGATGGCCTTATAGGAACTAGGGAGCAGTCAGAATGAGAAATAATCAGCCAGTTACGCAGCGTGAAATTTCACTCGTCCCTCAGCAGAAGCTCATCTCCACAACAGATGCAAGAGGCGTTATCACATACTGCAATGACGCCTTCGTCGAGATCAGCGGTTTCAACAAGGTGGATCTGATCGGCGCGCCGCAAAATATCGTTCGTCACCCCGATGTACCCTCCGCCGTATTCGCCCACATGTGGGCCGCCCTTAAGCAAGGCAAGCCCTGGATGGGCATCGTCAAGAACCGCTCCAAAAACGGCGACCACTACTGGGTCAATGCCTACGTCACGCCCGTTTTCGAAGGTAGCCAGGTCGTTGGTTACGAATCGGTCAGAGTAAAGCCGACGGCCAACCAAATCCGCCGCGCCCAAGCGCTCTATAAGCGCATCAGCCTCGGAAAGGCTGCTGTCCCAAGCCGTGATCAATGGCAACCCGCCCTACTCGGCTGGCTGCCGGTTTTGGCGATGGGTTTAGTGGGCACGCTGGGCGGCGTCTTTCTCAGCACTGCTGAGGCCATCATGCTGGCTGTCGGGGTATCGGTTCCGGTCGGGCTGATTGTCTCGCGCCAGCAAAATCGAGGAGCGCTGCGTTTGCTGGAAATGGCTGAAGCCTCAACCTCAGACTCGTTGCTGGCCAAAATGTACAGCGACGAGCGCGGCCTTCAGGCGCGTCTTGAAACGGCCTTTGAGAGCCAGACATCCCGGCTCAAGACGTGCCTGACTCGGTTACAAGACACCGCAGAGCAACTCACAGGTCTGGCCGGAAGATCTGACGGCCTTGCCTCCGATAGTTCGCGCGGACTCGAACGCCAACGAGTCGAGACTGAGCAAGTGTCAGCCGCCGTAAATCAGATGGCGGCGACCACCCAAGAGGTCGCCAGCCATGTTCAGCGCACGGCTGATGCCACCCAGGAAGCCAATGTGCTGACCGGGCGTGGACGCGACGTGGCCCGAGACACCCGCGAAGCCATTCAGCGCCTCTCCGTGGTGGTGGGTGAAACAGGGCTGACAGTCGCGCAATTAGCTAAAGACAGTAATGAAATCGGGATGGTAGTCGATGTCATCAAAGGCATTGCCGATCAGACCAACCTGCTGGCGCTGAACGCTGCCATCGAAGCCGCGCGCGCGGGAGACATGGGTAGAGGTTTCGCGGTGGTCGCCGATGAAGTGCGCCAGTTGGCACAGCGCACGACTCAGTCCACGACTCAAATCCATAGCCTGATTTCCAAGCTACAGGTCTCGTCCAACAATGCCGTAAAGACCATGGAAAGCGGACATCGACAAGCCGAAGAAGGCGTCGCCTGGGTGCTTGAGGCAGACAAAGCATTGGTCGGTATCAGCGAAGCCGTAGCGCACATTACGGACATGACCACCCAGATTGCCGCGGCGACAGAAGAGCAAACCGCCGTAGCAGAGGAAATCAGCCGCAACATCACGACCATCGCGAATCTGGCAGATCAAACATCTGAACAGGCGAAACATTCCGCAGAGCTGAGTAAAGAATTAACTCAAACAGCCATGACCCAGTACTCATTGGTCGAGCGATTTAACCGCTAGTCAATCAACCTGCTCGACAAAAGCCCGCTATGCGCGGGCTTTCTAATTGCATTTGTATCCGTTCGCTCTGGGTCGATTTCGGCCAGTTGTGACAGGCAGAAATCGGCCAGGAGCAGCCAGTCAGATGTGTTTGGATAATCTGGAGTGATCCGGAGTACCGATTAATGCTTGCATGGGTTGAATGCCTCCAACTCCCCACGGGGAAGAGGTACTCCGATGTCCCATGGGGCATAGTTGTTCGGCAAGGGGACATTGGAAGACCAGTTTCCGGTTGCACGAACAAACAAGCCGTCTTGTACGGTGAGCAACGGTATGTGTTGGGACTGTAAATACCGAACTACTTGCGCCCTTTTTTTCACGTCCATTGCTCCTACAGTTTCGCCTAGGCTCAACGCGTAAAAATGCTCCGCCTCGAATAGGTGCACAGGCATCGTGTCCTGCTCCCCCCTCCAGATGTAACCGCATTGCACCTTGGGCGCGCGAAGTTCGCCAGCTTGCCGGTAGTGCTTATTGTCGAAAATTACCAAACGTAAACCACTACGCTCCGAGACAAGCAGCCCTTTTGTCGGTTCAGCTGGTTTCGTAACCCCATAGGGCACAGACATCCAGTTTGCCGGCACAACAAGTTCCGGCACTCCATCAAGTGCAAGGTCGCTCACCAGTTGAGAGGTAGCCTCCGGAGTTCCATAGGGCGCCTGGTATGCACATCCAGCAATCAGCGAGGTGGCAAAGGCCAGAGCAAACAAATCCTTCTTCATACGACCCTTCCTGAAAAGGCTCGTATTCAACACCAATTTCCCGTCTATCACCACTCGCCTATTTTGCAGAACGCGGCAGCCACATCCGCATAAATGTCTCTAGTCAGAAGCCGCAATCGTTGGATTCAGATCAGTCGTCACATGCAGAAATTGGCCGTTAGCTACCTTGCGCGAAAGGCAGCTATGGGTCGAATTCAGCCCTTCGTGACAGGCAGAAATCGGCCCATTGCGGTCAATCGATCTGAGGCGATGAGCTGGATGGCTTATACCAGTGAACTCTGGAGGCGACTAGATTGGACGAGATGATTTCTATCATTTAGTGGGGGGGTGTTTCTGGAGCGGGCATGTTGAGTATTGATCGAATAAATGTGTCATCAGACCCGCCTTGGAGGGCATATATGTACCAACTGCCTAAAACTTTTCTATAGCCAACATGCAGGCCTATGACTTCGCCATCATCTCGTTCAATTAGATAGTTTCTATTCTCGAATACTCCGGCTCGTTTAACACTTGGGCTGATGTGAACTTTGTACACGGAGTGCCCATCCAGCCAAGCAAGGTAGGCCTCTTGGCTTTTGGTTATTATCGTGGTTTCGTTTTTTTGCCACTTGTCGAAGTGACCGATAAACGCCTTGTCCCAGCAGTTGTTCTCAAAACGCGTCTCTATGCATTTTACATAGCTGCTTTCCAAGGAATCTATGTTTGCTATCAGTGAGTTGGCGTAGGCCGTGGAGGTGGTTCCCAGCGCCATCGCAATGACCAAAATAAGGTTTTGCTTCATGTGTTGTTGCTCCGTGCCCCAAAGCTCAATATGAAAAACCATCATCCAATGATAACCCCGCTCCGAGTCAGAGATATCTGGGCCATCCGGCTCAGACACCAGCTCGCAGAGCAATCAGAAGTCTGCCAGGGTGGAGGTCATGAGCCTGCCTTTGAGAGAAATTGGATGGCTAGTAATTTCGCACGCTCGGGAGATAGATGAATAGCGAAATTGAAGGACCGCTTCTGGCCGTTAACTGTCACTCAGGCGTCATTAGGACTGCGAGCGTAAGCTTGATGAACTCCTCGTTCTTGTCGATGGTGTCCAAGGCGCCGCGCACGTTGTCGGCGACGTCAGCCGAGCCGCGGGCCTCGACCCAATTGGAAAGCTCCAAGATGGCTGCTTCAAGGGCGAGCTGGTTTTCGTTGATCTTGAATAGCAGGGAAGGGAGTAGGTCTGAATTTGGCATAGCGATTCCTCCGTGAAGAGGTCAGCGTAGCAGTGGCAGTTCTGGTTCGCGTTATTGCCATGTAGTGGGTTACAGCGTTTCTGGTGATCCTGTGATACAGCTAGTGGCCATGTGTCTGCACTTTTCAGCTACCATTGCGCATCTAGGAATAGTTAGCGACTACTCGCACGCGTTGCACATGGAAGGTAATCAATAACATGGATGGTGTGCGTTCTGTACAAGTTATCGCCGTGACCGGCGGAAAGGGCGGCGTCGGCAAGACGACGGTGGCTGTGAATCTTTCATTGGCGCTGGCGAAGTTTGGAAGGCGAGTCGTATTGCTTGATGGCGATCTTGGCTTGGCGAATATCGATGTCCTGTTAGGGCTTTCCACGCAGTACACGCTTACCGATTTAATCGAAGGTCGCTGTGAGCTATCCGATGTACTTTTGCGTGGGCCGGGCGGGATACGAATCGTCCCCGCGGCTTCAGGCATCCAGAGCATGGTGCATTTGTCTCCGACTCAGCACGCAGGTCTGATCCAGGCCTTCAGTGAAATCGGTGACAGTCTCGATGTGCTGGTGATTGACACAGCTGCGGGCATCGGCTCGTCGGTGGTCAGTCTCGTCCGGGCGGCCCACGAAGTCTTGCTGGTGGTCTGCGACGAACCGACCTCGATCACCGATGCCTACGCACTGATCAAACTGCTTAATCGTGATTACGGAATGGACCGTTTCCGGGTGCTGGTCAATATGGTGCAGAGCCCGAATGAAGGTCGCGCGCTGTTCGCTAAATTGGCCAAAGTCACCGATCTCTTCCTCGACGTAACCCTACGGTATGTGGGAGCGGTTCCGTACGATGTATGTGCGCGTAGGGCAGTGCAGAAGCAGCGAGCAGTCTACGAACACTTTCCGCGCTCCAAGTGCGCCGAAGCATTTCAGGAAATCGCTTTAAAGGTCGACGCTTGGCCTTTGCTGACTACCCCCAGAGGGCATATGGAGTTCTTCGTTGACCGACTCGTCCATAATTCGAGAGGGTGACATTTCCCTCCCTGCCGTAAGAGTGGTGCGATTGTGGTGTCCGCTTATGGCCGATTTCTACCTACCGTGACCGGCTAAAATCAACCCATAACTGCCAGTCAACGATCGATTTCCAGGAAGGCTTTACCCCCACTGTACCTGGGATTTGATTAGCTACGCTTGGTGTATGACAAACAGCACGGACGGTGGCGAACATGCAAAAAAAGCTGTTTCTTTTCGATGATTTCTCAAAGAGTTGGCGGTTGATCAAAAGCTTGGTGTGTTCCTTATTTTTGTTGTGCGTCATCTGGGAGACGGCTTACGCAGCAAAGCGTTCCTCCGAATCGAGACCGGAGTTGTCGGCTGCCTTGGTGGGACGATATGTGGATAGTGGAATCTGTCGTAATGAGGAAGAGTGCCGTGCGTCACAGATAATGTTGGATCGCGGTGGGAGTGATGGGTTTAATATAAATTTTTACCGAGTATCTAATCCAGGGCTGGCTCAGTTATTGATTTCAGATATCTTGAATTATTGCGCAGCGCATCCTGGTGCCACAGCGAACGTTGCTTTTTATCCTGATGAAAAAAGGGTTGATTCCTTTTTTTTCACTACCGCCAAGCCTAAATGGACCTTGGAGGTTAGATAAATAAAACCCTACCGTGAATGTGCGAGCATTAGATGATTTTGCCCGACATTTTCTGGCAATGATTGGCCGGAAATAGCCATTGGCGGCAGACAGCAAACGACCCAAAACTGTTGGTGATAAGTAGCCATATAGCACGATGTCCAGGCTGCTACCGATAAACTACTAGCGATAGATTTGCCCCAAGAGTTCAACCGACTTTTTCAGCACGTCATTCCATGAGGGAAGATATAGATAGTTAAATCTGAGTGTAATGAGTGCACCTTCCTGCTCCGCTCCGGTTGTTAAATTGCAGAGTGCGCCTGTTGTTTTCGTCCTGTAAACACACTGAATTAAAAGCTCAATTTTTCCGCTATTATCGTTCTTCCAGTAAAGCTCAGTATGTAATTGAGCAAAAGACGGGTCTGGCCCAGTATAGAAGGATAGACCGAACCTATCAGGGTAAGCCTCCACGTCCTGGGGGTTGGCCTTTCTCAGAAGATATTTGAGCAGCGCGCCCAAATTCAGATCATCGGACTTGGCCCCAAATTCCAACGTACTAACCCCCACAGCAATATGCCTCGTATCGTTATCGTTGTAGACATTGAGTTGACCTGCGGGGGCCATATCGGGCCAATAGGCCTCCAGCACAAGCGACTTGACGGGATCCGAGCACTTTGTGATTTTCGGTGTAGTGCCGCTCCAGGAGTCGCCCTCTCTCTCGGGCCAAAAAAACAGATACGTTCTAGATACTGAATATTCTTTTCCGGCCAAGGTTCCACATACAGAAGGGGCATCTCCGCTAGCCATTATAGAAGCGAACACAGCTAGTATACCCGCTCCAATCTGGACGCCTGTTTTCACTATCGCTCCCACACCAGTACCTATCCTCGCTTAGCAAAAGTTCAGAGCCACAAGCATAGCTGGTGGTATTTCTCGGACCGAACCTCGGTGGCCTTCTACAAACTAAATGATGAAGTCGAAGGAACCGGCAATCCATCTGATGATAAGTTTAATTCTCTAAATCGCTGATTTTGACAACCGGTGAATATTTTTAAGGAGTCCCCATAAATCCTATCTTTGGAAAAAATGACGCCCCGATCGGCCGCTTTTGGCCGGTTTCTGCCTCTGCTGACCGGCAGCTTTGGGTCGGTTGCTGTCCTTCGCGACAGGCAGAAACCGGCCAATAGCGGGCATTCGAGAATCGTGCGCTCGCAGTCATGTTATGGTTAGAAACTGAAAGGTAACGTACGAAAATCAAACATGGATCTGGTTCAGCTCGCGCCTGCGACATATCACACAACGGACGACTACTGGCATCTTCTTCGCGCAGGAGATGGCTCAATCTATGTCCTCGTCAACTGCGAGGCGTCTTTTGTGAGTTACGAATGTCTGATTAAGCTCAACGACGAGGAATTGCGCGACTACCGAGGCTTGGGCTGGCTATCCATTCAGCACCTGGCTAACCGAATCAATTACTTTGTCGATGATTACAATGGCCGCCGGATCACGGGCCCTTTGCTCGAAGCAGCCATTCAGGCTTCGAAGCTCTAAACATCCCAAGACATCTGGGTAATGTTCGTCAATCCGCAGCCGAATGACGGCTAAGGGTCGATTTCCGCCCATAGCAATAGGCAGAGAACGGCCAATAGCGGAAGCCTGTTCCAGAGTTCCCCGAAAAGGGCGTAAATCATGGCGAACTCAGTCACAGCGCATGCAGTCTGCTTGACGTTTTTTTCTCACCCAATTGATCGTCAACAGCACACCGGCCGCAATTCCTTGCGACCCGCAGATAAGCCAGATGAGGCCTATGTGGAACAGCGTCCAGGCACTCACGCCCAGTAGCAATGTCAACAATACGCCAAGCAAAAGCAGCGGCAGGTGCCGCACAGAGGGAATGTCTTCCAGCGCGTCAGCAAAAATGCTCCAGCATGTCCACTGGGAGAACAACGACAGTACAAGCCATAACAGAATCTTTTCCCAGTTCGTCGTGGACTGTGAGGTGATTAAACTGATCGGCAAAGTGATGACAAACCAAAGAGTAAAGAAGACCGTCACGCTTGCAGGTACGGCATAGGCTGGAAGGGCAATGGCTATTTGAATTAACTTGAGTGTTTGCAATCGAGTCATCAAGTCACGCACTCCTAGCTAGTCGAAATTCGCCAACTCCGATGGCTTACATTGACTATAGCTCCGGGGACCACCTTAGCTCGGTCTATCCGAAAACTCATCCTGAGTCGTTGCGCAATGATGGATGGAACGATTCTAAAGATCGGTCTCGCTAACCGTCAGCTATTGGCCGTTTTCTGCCTGTCGCGACTGGCTGAAAACGACCGAGGCTGTGTGAAAACGTTTTCGAGCACGTTTGACAGTCAGGACGACGCCGAAAATCGCGTTCCTACGCAAATTTTCGGTCTGCTGATTAACCAAACGCTGGCAGATTTTACGTAGCAACGCAGACTTCAAAACGGCGCATGCGTTTTCACACAGCCTGGACCCAAAGCGGACGGAGGGAAAAAACCGTAGAGTCCTCCAGATCGTAAATGTTCGTTTGGTGATGGATTGCGAAAAATCGCCCTGCCTATGGCCAAGAAGTCTTGGAGAAAAACTGCGTTACAGATGGCTGATGATTAGAATGGGATCAAATTCACCGTGATGTCAGCAAAGGATGCTTTATGCCCCTCTTAACATGGGATCCTTTTGATCTAATCGCCGTACTCGGCGTCTTCCCCTCCCTGGATGAGTTCGAAACATCACACTGTTACGTTATCGAGCAAGGAACTGTCAGACTGAAATTGACAATTTGGCAATATGATTCTGATGTGGAAATTCAGGTGAGTGAGGCTTCACTACCAAACCCCATTATCAAATACACAATGCTTGGATGCCCCGGTATCCGCGTTGTTGATGACAAGCGCGGTAAATTCTTGGAGTTTGCAGCTTCGAATACTTTCACTGGGCGATACGACGGGTATTCGGTAATTCCCTACGGTTTAAGGTTGTGGGTCGAACCTCAAATTTTGCTGGAGCCGTTCACTTACGCGTCTGCTTAGAGAGAATGACGGACGGTCATGAGTATGCGCTTTTGGCTGTTCTCCGTCGGTTGTGACCGGCTGCTTTTGGCCGATTTCTGCCTGTCACAACTGTCCGAAATCGACCCAGAGCGAACGGATACAAATGCAATTAGAAAGCCCGCGTATGTCCTGTTAGACAAGGCCGACGGGCAACCGGGCATTGGATCCGACGTTCAGACGAAAGGTTTGCCTGGTCATTCAAATGGATGAGGGCCAGCAAGAGGCTGCGGACTACGCTCCTAGAGTCGAAAAACTTCGTACTCATCAGGGGTTAGGTAATGGCCACCATCAACGGTAATGATAGCGCCAACATTCTGACAGGGGGCGCCGCGTCCGACACCCTCAATGGTCTGGGCGGTGACGATACCCTCTACGGCAACGCGGGTAACGATACGCTGGACGGTGGCACCGGCAATGACCGGCTCCTGGGTGGGCGCGGCAGCGATACCTACCGGTTCGGCCAGGGCTATGGCTTCGATGTGATCGACAATTCCGGTGGCGCCAACAGCGACGTCGACATCCTCCGGTTGACCAACCTCAACGCCAACCAGATCCGCTTGACCCGCATGGGCAACGACCTGGTGCTCACCGTTCTGGCCACTGGCGAAACCATCACCGTGAGCCTGTGCTTTCTCGATGCAGACCATGCGATCGACCGAATCCAGTTCGCGGATGGCAGCAGTTGGGGTGTCAGCGAGGCGTTGGCTAACCTCTATTACCCGCCAGTTGCGCCGACCAATGGCGCGGACGTGATCAACGGAAATCCCACCGATGACACTCTCCTGGGCCTGGGTGGCAACGATACGCTGTATGGCAACGGCGGCAATGACACGCTTGACGGCGGCAGCGGCAACGACCGCATGGAAGGTGGCGTGGGGAATGACACGTATGTGGTTGATACCGCCGCAGATGTGGTCGTGGAGGCCAGCAACGCGGGCGATGATCTGGTCCGGGCCAGCATCAGCTACACCTTGGGCAGCAACGTCGAGCGCCTGACCCTGACCGGCAGTGCCAATATCAATGGCACGGGCAACGCCCTTGCCAACACTCTGATCGGCAACGCTGGCAATAATCAGCTTGACGGCGGTGCCGGCAACGACCTGCTCCAGGGCGGCGATGGCAATGACACTCTGCAAGGCGGCTTGGGCAATGACAGCCTGAACGGCGACGCCGGCAACGACCTGCTTGACGGTGGTGCTGGCAACGACAGCATGGCGGGCGGCAGCGGCGACGATATCTACATCGTCGATCAGAGTGGCGACAGCCTGTCCGAACTGGCAGGTGGTGGCAACGATACCGTCCGCGCCTCGTTGAACTACAGCCTGGGCGCCAACCTGGAAAATCTCGAACTCACCGGCACCAGTAATCTCAATGGCACCGGCAATGCCCTGGCCAACAGCCTGACCGGCAACACTGGCAATAACCTCCTCGATGGTGGTACCGGTGATGACTTTATGGCGGGTCGCCGCGGCAGCGACACCTACCGCTACGGCACTAACTATGGCAATGACGTGATCGATAACAGTGGCGGTGTCAGCGCCGACGTCGATACCGTGCAGCTGGTGGGGCTCAACAGTAACAACGTGCGCTTCGTGCACACCGGAAACGACCTGCAGATGGTGGTGCTGGCAACCTCCCAGACCCTGACCTTGAAAAACTTTTATCTGGGCGCCGATTACGAGATCGACCAGGTTCGTTTCGGTAACAACGTGGTCTGGAACACCGCCGCCCTCAAGGCCGCGGCTACTCTTCCAGTCAACGCTGCTCCAAGCTCGACCAATGACACTCAGACCACCCTGGAGGACACGCCAGTCATCTTGGGCAGCGCCGACTTCGGCACCTACAGCGATCCGGAAAACACCCCGCTGGCCGCGGTGAAAATTACCAGCCTGCCGTTGCTAGGCAGTCTGCAGTACAACAATGGCAGTGCCTGGGTCGCGGTGGTTCAGGATCAGGTCATCAGCAAGGCCGACCTCGACACCGGCAAACTGCAATACGTGCCGGCCCTCAATGGCAATGGCAGCAACTACGTCAGCATCGGCTTCAAAGTCAGCGACGGCACGGCTTTTGCCGTCAACGCCAATACCCTGAGCATTAATGTGACGCCGGTCAATGATGCGCCAACCATCAGCAGCCCGGTCAGCCTGCCCAACGGCGTGGAAGACAGCGCCTACACCTTCACGGCTGCCCAGTTGCTGGCCAACGCCAGCGACGTCGATGTCGGCGACAGCCTGAGTGTGCAGAGCGTCAGCGTTGACTCGAGTCTCGGATCCTTGACCAACAATGGCAACGGCAGCTGGACCTTTACTCCGGCGAGCAATCTCAATGGGCCGGTGAATTTCGCTGTGGTCGTGAGTGACGGCAGCCTTCAGGTCGCCACCACGGCGCAGCTGAATCTGGCGGCGGTGAATGATGCGCCGGTGGTGAATGGGGTGCCGTGGGCCGAAGGCAACGAGAACGGTTTCATATCGGCGAATGTGAGTACGAGCGTACAGGACCCGGACGGTGATTCGCTGACCTACACCTTCGATCCTCAAAGCACCTTGGGCGGCAGCGTTGCAGCCTTTGTCGAGTCTCCCGGGGCCTTCTTCTACAGTGGTAATTCGGCGGTCATCAACAGCCTTGCTGCGGGAGCGCAGGCGGTCGATGTGATTGCCTTTACCGTGCAGGACGGACAGGGTGGCTCGGCCAGCGGCACCTATGAGGTGCGCCTGACCGGGGTCAATGATGCGCCAATCGTGGCCACTGCACTGCTCGCGCAAAATGCCAGCCAAGACTCGCCCTTCAGCTACACCGTGCCGCTCGCCACATTCACCGATGTGGATGCCGGCGATACCCTCGGCTACAGCGCCAGCCTGGCCAATGGTGACCCGTTGCCGAGCTGGCTGAGTTTTGATCCGGTCAGCCGCAGCTTTAGTGGTACGCCGGGGAATGGTGATGTGGGCAGTTTGAGTGTGAGAGTGACGGCTGCCGATGGCAGCAATGCGACGGTTAGCAGCAGTTTCACCCTTAGCATCGGCAACACTAACGATGCGCCTGTTGTCAGTGCGCCGAGCGCTTTGCCTTCCGGCACGGAAGACACGGCCTATGGCATTACCGCCGCGCAGTTGCTGGCCAAAGCCAGCGATCCGGACGGTGACACCTTGTCCGTCGCTAACCTCAGCGCCAACCACGGCACGCTGGTCGATAACGGCGACGGCAGCTGGAGCTTTACACCGGATGCCAATTACAACGGCGCGGTCACGCTGAACTACCAGGTCATCGATGGCCATGGCGGTTCGGTCGCCGCTACGCAGGGCTTCGATCTGGTGGCGGTGAATGATGCGCCGACCGTAGCCGCCGCACTCGTCGCGCAAAATGCCAGCGAAGACTCACCCTTCAACTACACCGTGCCGCTCGCGACCTTCGCCGATGTAGATGCCGGCGATACCCTCGGCTACAGCGCGAGCCTGGCCAACGGCGACACATTGCCGAGCTGGCTGAGCTTCGATCCGGTCAGCCGCAGCTTCAGCGGCACGCCGGGTAATGGTGATGTGGGCAGTCTGAGTGTGCGGGTGACGGCGACCGATGGCAGTAATGCCACGGCGAGCAGCAGTTTCACTCTGACCATCGGCAACACCAACGATGCGCCGATTGTCAGCGCCCCGAGCGCGTTGCCTTCCGGCACGGAAGACACGGCCTATGGCATTACCGCCGCGCAGTTGCTGGCCAACGCCAGCGATCCGGATGGCGACACCTTGTCCGTTGCCAACCTCAGCGCCAACCATGGGACGTTGCTCGATAACGGCGACGGCAGCTGGAGCTTTATACCGGATGCCAACTACAACGGCGCGGTCGCGCTCAACTACCAGGTCATCGATGGCCATGGCGGCTCGGTTGCCGCTACCCAGGGCTTCAGCCTGGTGGCGGTGAATGATGCGCCGACACTGCAGGTGGCGTTGTCCGACCAACTCAACGGGCTGGGGCAAGCCGTTGCTTACACCTTGCCGGCAAATACCTTTGCCGACATTGATGCCGGCGACAGCCTGATCCTGAGTGCCCGCTTGGCCAATGGCGCCCCTTTGCCGACCTGGCTGAGCTTCAACCCGGTCAACCGTAGCTTCAGCGGCACGCCACCGGCAGGCACCCAGCCAGGGGGAATAGGCATCACCGTTACGGCGACCGACTCGGGCGGGCTTTCGGTGAGTGATGACTTCACGCTGAACCTGCTTAGCGCCTTGGTCGGCACACCCAACGACGACGTGCTCAACGGCAGCGTGGTCGACGATGCGATTTATGGCTTGGCCGGCAACGATACGCTGAACGGTTTTGGCGGTGATGACCTGCTCGATGGGGGCAGTGGTTTTGACTTTCTGTACGGTGGCCAAGGCAACGACACGTTGCTGGCGGGCAATGACACTGACGGCAGTCAGCTCTCTGGTGAGGACGGCAACGACATACTGACCGGTAGCGGTGGCACGGACTATCTGTATGGTGGCAATGGCAATGACACGCTTGACGGCGGCAGCGGTAATGATTTCCTGTTCGGCGAGGCGGGTAGCGATATGCTCCATGGCGGTGACGGCAACGACACCCTGAGTGATTTCGACGGCTCCGGCCAGGTCACCAACAACAGTCTCGATGGGGGGGCCGGTGACGACACAATCTCGGTCTTCCAGTACAACGTCAATTCGGTCACCACGGTCACCGGTGGCAGTGGGCGCGACACCTACCAGTTGCGGCCTGACTCCTTTGGCCAACTGCTCGTCAGCGACTTCGCTCCTGGCGCCACGGGTGACATCCTCAGCATCAACCTCTTGCTGCTCAACAGCAACGGCTACAGTGGCGGCAACCCGTTCGACCCGGCGTTGGGCTACCTGCGCCTGGTACAGCAAGGCGCCGACACGCTGCTGCAGTGGGATCGGGACGGTGCGGCCGTCGCCACTAGCAGTTGGCAGACCATCATCACGCTGCAGAATACCAATGCGGCGACGCTGACCCTCGACAACTTCGCGCCTGCCGCGCCGCCGGATGGCAGCTCATTGGGTCTGACGCTGAACGGCACACCCAACGACGACGTGCTCAACGGCAGCGTGGTCGACGATGCGATTTATGGCTTGGCCGGCAACGATACGCTGAACGGTTTTGGCGGTGATGACCTGCTCGATGGGGGCAGTGGTTTTGACTTTCTGTACGGTGGCCAAGGCAACGACACGTTGCTGGCGGGCAATGACACTGACGGCAGTCAGCTCTCTGGTGAGGACGGCAACGACATACTGACCGGTAGCGGTGGCACGGACTATCTGTATGGTGGCAATGGCAATGACACGCTTGACGGCGGCAGCGGTAATGATTTCCTGTTCGGCGAGGCGGGTAGCGATATGCTCCATGGCGGTGACGGCAACGACACCCTGAGTGATTTCGACGGCTCCGGCCAGGTCACCAACAACAGTCTCGATGGGGGGGCCGGTGACGACACAATCTCGGTCTTCCAGTACAACGTCAATTCGGTCACCACGGTCACCGGTGGCAGTGGGCGCGACACCTACCAGTTGCGGCCTGACTCCTTTGGCCAACTGCTCGTCAGCGACTTCGCTCCTGGCGCCACGGGTGACATCCTCAGCATCAACCTCTTGCTGCTCAACAGCAACGGCTACAGTGGCGGCAACCCGTTCGACCCGGCGTTGGGCTACCTGCGCCTGGTACAGCAAGGCGCCGACACGCTGCTGCAGTGGGATCGGGACGGTGCGGCCGTCGCCACTAGCAGTTGGCAGACCATCATCACGCTGCAGAATACCAATGCGGCGACGTTGACCCTCGACAACTTCGCGCCTGCCGCGCCGCCGGATGGCAGCTCATTGGGTCTGACGCTGAACGGCACACCCAACGACGACGTGCTCAACGGCAGCGTGGTCGACGATGCGATTTATGGCTTGGCCGGCAACGATACGCTGAACGGTTTTGGCGGTGATGACCTGCTCGATGGGGGCAGTGGTTTTGACTTTCTGTACGGTGGCCAAGGCAACGACACGTTGCTGGCGGGCAATGACACTGACGGCAGTCAGCTCTCTGGTGAGGACGGCAACGACATACTGACCGGTAGCGGTGGCACGGACTATCTGTATGGTGGCAATGGCAATGACACGCTTGACGGCGGCAGCGGTAATGATTTCCTGTTCGGCGAGGCGGGTAGCGATATGCTCCATGGCGGTGACGGCAACGACACCCTGAGTGATTTCGACGGCTCCGGCCAGGTCACCAACAACAGTCTCGATGGGGGGGCCGGTGACGACACAATCTCGGTCTTCCAGTACAACGTCAATTCGGTCACCACGGTCACCGGTGGCAGTGGGCGCGACACCTACCAGTTGCGGCCTGACTCCTTTGGCCAACTGCTCGTCAGCGACTTCGCTCCTGGCGCCACGGGTGACATCCTCAGCATCAACCTCTTGCTGCTCAACAGCAACGGCTACAGTGGCGGCAACCCGTTCGACCCGGCGTTGGGCTACCTGCGCCTGGTACAGCAAGGCGCCGACACGCTGCTGCAGTGGGATCGGGACGGTGCGGGTGTCGCCACGAACAGCTGGCAGACCGTTATCACGCTGCAGAACACCAATGCGGCAGCGCTGACCCTCGACAACTTCGCGCCAGCCACGTCGCCAGCAGGCGGTGTGATCAATCTGATCGAAGGCGGCGCCGGCGACGATCCGCTGACTGGTACGGCGTTGGCCGACCGCCTGCTTGGCCACAACGGTAACGACATGCTGTTTGGTCTCGCAGGCGATGACGAACTCGATGGCGGTGCTGGCAACGACCTGCTGGATGGCGGGGCGGGCAACGATACCGCGCTGTTCGCCGCAGCGATGAGCCATTACACAGTCACACTCGACGCGCGCGGCTATCTGACGGCACAGGCCGACGCCACCAGTGGCGAGGCGGGGCTGGACCGGGTGCAGTACGTCGAGCAATTGCAGTTCGTCGACGGCAGCATAATGGTCGAAGGCGCGCCCGGCGGTGAGGTGCGGGTCAACAGCACCACCGCGTACGATCAGGAGCAACCGGCGATCACCGCGTTGGCCGACGGCGGTTATATGGTGAGCTGGATGTCGTTCATCCAGGACGGTAGCTTCTGGGGAATCTATGCCCAGCGCTTCGATGCCAGCGGCGCGGCGCTGGGCGGCGAGGTGCGGGTCAACAGCACCACTGCATCCTATCAGCAGCAACCGGCGATCGGCGCGCTCAGCGACGGCGGCTATGTGGTGAGCTGGATGTCGCTCGATCAGGACGGCAGCGGCTGGGGTATTTACGCCCAGCGCTTCGCTGCCAGCGGCACGATGGTGGGAGGCGAGGTCCGGGTCAACAGCACCACTGCGAACCACCAAATCCAACCGACAATCGGCGCGTTGGCCGACGGCGGTTATGTGGTGAGCTGGATGTCGCTCGACCAGGACGGCAGCGGCTGGGGTATCTATGCCCAGCGCTACGCTGCCAGCGGCGCGGCGCTGGGCGGCGAGGTGCGGGTCAACAGCACCACCGCGTCCGATCAGCAGCAACCGGCGATCGCCGCGCTCAGCGACGGCGGTTATGTGGTGAGCTGGATGTCGGCTAATCAGGACGGCAGCGGCTATGGCATATATGTCCAGCGTTTCAATGCCAGCAGCGCGGCGTTGGGCGGCGAGGTGCGGGTCAACAGCACCACCGCGTCTGACCAGCAGCAACCGGCGATTGGCGCGCTCAGTGATGGCAGTTATGTGGTGAGCTGGATGTCGGTCGACCAAGATGGCAGCGGCTACGGCATCTATGCCCAGCGTTTCGATGTCAACGGCGCGGCGCTGGGTGGCGAGGTGCGGGTCAACAGCACCACCGCGTCCGATCAGCAGCAACCGGCGATCGCCGCCCTCGGCGACGGCGGCTATGTGGTGAGCTGGATGTCGGTCGACCAAGATGGCAGCGGCTACGGCATCTATGCCCAGCGCTTCGATGCCAGCGGCGCGGCGCTGGGCGGCGAGGTGCGGGTCAACAGCACCACCGCGTCTGAGCAGCAGCAACCGGCGATTGGCGCGCTCAGCGACGGCGGGTATGTGGTGAGCTGGATGTCGGCTAATCAGGACGGCAGCGGCTTGGGCATCTATGCGCAGCGCTTTGATGCCAGCGGTCAGCCAGTCGTCAACACGCTGACCTTGAAGGGGGATGCTGGCGACAATCTAGTCCAGCTCGGCGCCAGCGATGAGCGCATTGCCGGGGGCGGCGGCAATGACGTGTTGGATGGCGGCGAGGGGCAGGATACCGCCCTTTACCAGGGCAACCAGCGTGACTTCGTCCTCGCTTTTCAGGGGGCGCAGGCTCTGGTTATCACCGATCAAAACGTAGCGGATGTCGATGAAGGAATCGATGTGCTGCAGAACTTCGAAACGCTGCAGTTTGGTGATGGCGTCCATCTGCGGGTAGGCGGCGAGGTGCGGGTCAACAGCACCACCGCGTCCGATCAGCAGCAACCGGCGATCGGCGCGCTCAGCGACGGCGGCTATGTGGTGAGCTGGATGTCGCTCGATCAGGACGGCAGCGGCTGGGGCATCTACGCCCAGCGCTATGCTGCCAGCGGCGCAGCGCTGGGCGGCGAGGTGCGGGTCAACAGCACCACCGCGTCCGATCAGCAGCAACCGGCGATCGGCGCGCTCAGCGACGGCGGCTATGTGGTGAGCTGGATGTCGCTCGATCAGGACGGCAGCGGCTGGGGAATTTACGCCCAGCGCTATGCTGCCAGCGGCGCAGCGCTGGGCGGCGAGGTGCGGGTCAACAGCACCACCGCGTCCGATCAGCAGCAACCGGCGATCGGCGCGCTCAGCGACGGCGGCTATGTGGTGAGCTGGATGTCGGTCGACCAAGATGGCAGCGGCTACGGCATCTATGCCCAGCGTTTCGATGCCAGCAGCGCGGCGCTGGGCGGCGAGGTGCGGGTCAACAGCACCACCGCGTCTGAGCAGCACCAACCGGCGATCGACGCGCTCGGCGACGGCGGCTATGTGGTGAGCTGGATGTCGTTCAATCAGGACGGCAGCGGCTACGGCATCTATGCCCAGCGTTTCGATGCCAGCGGCGCGGCGCTGGGCGGCGAGGTGCGGGTCAACAGCACCACCGCGTACGATCAGGAGCAACCGGCGATCACCGCGTTGGCCGACGGCGGTTATATGGTGAGCTGGATGTCGTTCATCCAGGACGGTAGCTTCTGGGGAATCTATGCCCAGCGCTTCGATGCCAGCGGCGCGGCGCTGGGCGGCGAGGTGCGGGTCAACAGCACCACCGCGTCCGATCAGCAGCAACCGGCGATCGGCGCGCTCAGCGACGGCGGCTATGTGGTGAGCTGGATGTCGCTCGATCAGGACGGCAGCGGCTGGGGTATTTACGGCCAGCGCTTCGCTGCCAGCGGCACGATGGTGGGAGGCGAGGTCCGGGTCAACAGCACCACTGCGAACCACCAAATCCAACCGACAATCGGCGCGTTGGCCGACGGCGGTTATGTGGTGAGCTGGAAGTCGCTCGACCAAGATGGCAGCGGCGGGGGCATCTACAGCCAACGCTACGACGCCAACGGCAACCCGGTCGTCGACCACCTCGAATGGACTGGCGACGCCTCGGCCAACCTGATCCGCAGTACCGTCGAAACCGACTGGTTCAACGGCGGCGCTGGAGCCGATACCTTCCAGTTCGCCCAGTTACCTGGCGCGCGTGCCGATCTGATCACCGACTTCACCCAAGGCAACGATTTGCTGGCGCTCAACTCTGGGGTGTTCAACTTGCAGGGCCAGACCGTCGCCGAGGCGCTGGCCAATGTCAGTGGGGTGCAAAATGAGGCGGCAGGGGCAAACCTGGTGTTCAATCAGAATGACCACACGCTCTATTACGATGCCGACGGCGCGGCCAACGGCAACGCGGTCGCGGTGGTGACTCTGGCCGGTGTGGCGACTCTGACGGCGAGTGATGTGCAGATGTTCGTCTAAGGTGTCGGGGGTTGCAGGACAAACCCGTCCTCAACCCCCAATCAGCCGGGTGAAGAGCTTGATCAGCTGCGCCTGGCGGGTGGTGCCGGTTTTGCGAAACAGTGCGCGCAGTTGGGTGCGCACGGTGTTGATGGAGACGTTCAGGCGCGCCGCGCAGCCTTCCAGGGTCAGCCCCTGAGCCAGCAGTTCGGCCAGTCGGTGTTCGGCCCGGCTGAGCTGGAAAAGCTCGGCCAGCAATGGGCTTGGCAAGCGATTTTCCAACAATGCCAGCAGCACCAAGGGTTTGTTGAAGTGACGGTTGTAGCCCGCGTCGGCGGGAACCGGAGTGACCAGCAACTCTTGCGATTTTGTGGTGTCGAGGCGTAGCCAGCCGGCCTGGCGCTTGCCGTCTTTACCCGCGGCACGGCGGATAAGTGTCCGCAGACGAGTGTCCTGAGTCGTGCTGTGCAGCTGGGCGAATTTTTCAAAAATGGGCGACCCGCTCAGACTCATGTGTCGCGCGGCCTGATTGCAGTGCAGGACCTGCCCCTCGCCATCGAGCAGCCAGAGCGGAGCCGTGTGATGGTCCAGCAGCAGGTCGCGCTTGGCCAGATCCAGTTCCAGGCAGTTGATCCTGGCTGACAGTTTGACTGCCTTGAGCAAGTGCGGGGTGATTCGCTCCAGCAGCGCATAGTGCCGGGCAGAGGGAGAGGGCGCACCGACCTGGTGGAGTGCGGTCAGGTAGATACCCGAGTCGGTCTGCTCATCGAGCCTCACGCTGGCTACATTATGTAGGCCATGAGGACGGTTGAGCGCCTGATCATTCGGATCTTGCAGGGCATGTTCGGTACCGAAATCGATGAGCTTCTTGTGCCAGGAGCCCAAGGTGTGGCAGCCACTGAAATCAAGACCCGGGGTAAGCTGCCAATGCTGATTGTTGTAGCCGTTCAATCCTACAGGGGTGCGCAGGTTGATGGTCGGAGCGGCTTGGGCGTCGCTCTTGTGGTGACTGGCGTAGAACAAAAAAAGCTTCTGATGACCGCTGGCCTCTACCAGCCGCTCCAGCAAGGGCTGCCAGGTTGTTGTACCCAGCGCACACTCATAGCACAGGTCGACGAGTTCGTCGTACAGCCGCTGTTTGCGTACTTGAGTCACCATGCTGAGTTCGCCTTTTGCCCTGAAGGAACACGTTGTAACGATGATGGCGTATTGCTTTATGTATGGTTCAAGGTCGGCTGCTCTGCAATGCCGGTGGTCGGGTGGGAGCTGCGAAGGGATAAAAAATATGCATTCGCCATGAGTGCGTTGTCAGCAATGTCTTTTCAGGTGGAGGGTAAGTGCTTGCGACGAGTATCGATGTCTTGCGGGACAGTCACTGACAATACGGCATTCGACGGTGGAAGACGGAATGCCAATTTAAATGACTTCTTTTGGCCGTTCTCTGCCGGTCGTCATTCCCATGTGCGCTGGTCAAGTCCGATGCAAATGACTGGTCAGTGGTGATGCAGTTGGGGGCAATTCCGTGCAACCCCAAACGGCTTTTTACTGCCCGCTCATCTGCTCAGTCGCACACTTTTCATCTGCCAACTTCAAACTATTACGGCCCAGAAAAGCTGGACCTCATTGGTGAGGTGGGTATGTCTTCCGATTCGAGTTTTCAAGACCAAACACAAGGTTCTGTTCCATCCAAGCCTGAGCCAGGTTCAGATGAGCCGACGCTAGATCCAGACGATCCGAATAAATACGATCCGTTAACAAAACCCAGCGATGATCGCCCAGAAGACTGGAAAGAACCTGGTGAGAGGACTACACCAGAGGCAGATGAAATAACACCGCTATCAGACGATATGCGATAGGAGAGAAAGCCCGGCCAGCAAGCCGGGTTTTTTGTGTTCGCCGTCTGTCCAATGGTAGGCACTTTCAGCGCACGACCGCTTCTCATGTTTAAGCACGGAAATCACGCGCATTAGGTCGGAGAGCCACCATGGAAATTAACGAGAACGCACCAGGCAATAAATCGCAGCAACGCGAAACACGCACCACGGACAACGAAACTGGCCACGACCCGAGCTGGAACCAGTACGAAGTTCCATTACCGACCGACGATGAAGCTCCTGTCGATGCAGATATGGCTGATGTGGATGCTACTAATTCGGTATCGAGTGAGCATCCAAAAGCTGGTACGAACAGCCACGTCGATAACCCAGACAACGACCCACAGATGAACGACCAGGACGAAAACGATAAGGGGGCTCGCGGGATGCCTGCGAGTGACCCTGAATCAGGTGCCTGAATTAGTTCGGATGATTTCCGATGCCCGCTCAACGCGGGCAGCCCTCGGGGAGGCCTGAACGTCGTTAGCCGGATAGTGCAACGTACGGAATCAACGTCGCCAGCCCGCGCACCCTGACCTTACATGCATTCGGGGTGGTGCGAGACGGGATCAGCGAGACCGATGCAATAGGGCGTCGGCGCCGTGAACGTCTTCGGCAGACAGCGGGATTTAGGTGCGTTGCGCCGACCGGTTGAATCCACAGCCGATTGCTGCCTGTCGTAACTGACCGAAATCCACAACCCTTTGCAGACATTCATAACAATCAAGCTAAAAGGCAAGCTTAGTCGGTCCCGGTGAACGAGCCGAACGATTTGAATCTAATGCCCCATTTAAGAATTATCCGCCTCGGGCGCACGGAAGGCCTTACTGTAGTAACCGGACTGGTCGAAACAGCAAACGTGCTTCTTGCCGGATGCGAGCATATCGCAGGCATCACTGATTCGTTTTGCGCGGGTCTTGAGTTGCTTGGCTGAAGTAATCCAGTGAATCCAGTCTACTCGTGCGATGGTCGTCGTATTGTTCCAGACTTTACGAGCCTCAGGAGTGGCTGCCAGTGCCTCCTGAAAATCTGCCGGGATGTCAGGCTCGGGTTCCTTCTTCACAGAGGCTAGCTCCAGCGTAACGATGTCCCCAACAGCCGCGCCTGCGGCTTCGAGTAACTCTCTGCTGACCCGCAGCCAATGGCTCAGCTGACCATCCGGCTCAAGGGTTGCCTGGAAGTGGTGCGCATTGATTGTGCCTTCAACTGTCGTCCTTCCTCGCCTCGGAAGCTGTTCACTCGCGTCTCCTGGCAGTACCAGAAACGCCCACGACGTATCATTACCAGGCTTTGCCGGACGGAGAAGCTTTGCTTCGAATCGGGATTTCACATCGATTGTTGTCATTGCAACTCCTCCAACCAATACGCCTGACGACTTAACTACGGGAAAGACTCAGTGCAAAGGGTCGACGCTACCTATTAGCCACTAGTCTGTCCAGCGGCTGCTTATGGCCGAGGCTGTGTAAAAACGTTTTTCAGCACAACAGCTACTCAAAACCGGACTGGAAATCGCGCTTCTACGTAAAATCCACATCTGCTGACGTGCCGATAAATTTCAGATTTAACGTAGACGGGCACACTGCAACTTTGGCGAAGCGTTTTTACACACTCTGGGCCGATTGCTGCCCGTAAGCGATCACTCTGGGGCCAAAAGCATGGCGAGCATCATCTTGATGAATTCTTCATTTTTGTCGATCATTTGCAGCGCGCCGCGCACATTTCCACCAACCTCGGTCGCGTCGCGCTGCTCAACCTAAAGCGTCAGCTCTATGATGGCAGCCTCCAGGGCGAGTTGATTTTCGTTGATCTTGTATAGCAGGGAAGGGAGTAGATCTGAATTCGGCATGGGCGATTCCTTAACGGATGAGGGCATCGTTGCAGTGGCAGTTCTGGTTCGCGTGATTACCATCTAGTGGGTTACAGCGTTTCTGGTAATCTCGTCATACAGTTAGGGGCTCTGTGTCTGCACTTTCAGTTACCATTACGCATCTAGGAATAGTTAGCGACTACTCGCACGCGTGGCACATGGAAGGGAATCAACAACATGGATGGTGTGCATTCTGTACAAATTATCGCCGTGACCGGCGGAAAGGGCGGCGTCGGCAAGACCACTGTGGCTGTGAACCTTTCAGTGGCACTGGCGAAACTTGGAAGGCGAGTCGTATTGCTTGATGGCGATCTTGGCTTGGCGAATATCGATATCCTGTTGGGGCTTTCCCCGCAATACACGCTTGCCGACTTAATCGAAGGTCGCTGTGAGCTATCCGATGTGCTTGTGCGCGGTCCGGGCGGGGTACGAATCGTCCCCGCGGCTTCAGGCATCCAGAGCATGGTTCATTTGTCTCCGGCTCAGCACGCCGGCCTGATCCAGGCCTTCAGTGAAATCGGTGACAGTCTCGATGTGCTGGTGATTGACACAGCTGCGGGCATCGGCGCGTCGGTGGTCAGTCTCGTCCGGGCCGCCCACGAAGTCCTGCTGGTGGTCTGCGACGAACCGACTTCGATCACTGATGCCTACGCACTGATCAAACTGCTGAACCGCGATTACGGCTTGGACCGCTTCCGCGTCCTAGCCAACATGGCCCAGAGCCCGCAGGAAGGGCGCAACCTGTTCGCCAAGTTGACCAAGGTCACGGATCGCTTCCTTGACGTCGCCTTACAATACGTCGGCGCGGTGCCTTACGACGAAAGTGTGCGCAAGGCTGTGCAGAAGCAGCGAGCAGTCTACGAACACTTTCCGCGCTCTAAGTGTGCCCAAGCATTTAAGGATATCGCTTTAAAGGTCGACACTTGGCCTTTGCTGACTACCCCCAGAGGGCATATGGAGTTCTTCGTTGAGCGACTCGTCCATAATCGAGAAGGTGACATTCCTCTCCAGGCCGTATGAGTGGTGCGATTGGGGCTTCCGCTTATGGCCGATTGCTGGCGGTCGCAAAGAACCGCAGTCGACCGAAGTTAGCAGAGCGAGCGAGCTGCCAACGATGGCAAGCGCTAGCGGGCTGGCGAGAGTGTGTTGCCACGTGTACGTTTGACGAGCGTTGAACTCTTTTCATTTGATGCCCACATCAAGTGCCAACGTTGAACGCTCGAGTTTAATGTTCTTCAGCTCAGTCTGTTCTTCGAGCGTCGAGCCACTTTGAGTTAGCCCTGATGTGGCATGCTCGATAGCTTCAGTCATGGATGAATTTCCAGATCGGCTTTTGCAACACTAATAGTAGACACCTAATGGTTCGATAGAACTCGGTGGATAACATTCTTGGCAATATTGGTACTTGGTCGCTCTGTAGTGCTGCACTAATCCCTGTGAGGAACGTGTAAGGATTAGGACCCATATCCCCGTACTGCGCTCATCTCGACACCCCGACTTTTTTCAACGCACTCCAATGAAGCCGAATCATGAACGTAAAGTCGTCACTTGAAGGATGAAATCGTCCCATGCCAAGAGGTCGCGTGAGATTAAGTGCGTCTTTGCGTGCAGCCAATGGAGCGACTATTGTCTGAGGTAGCTAAAGGCCACCCGCATGACTCACGGAGGAAAAATGCACATTCGGCGCTCCCTCACCGTACTCGGTCTGCTAATGCTTATCAGCGGATGCATGCCTCTCGATCCATACCGAGTATCAAGGGACATTCCCCCAGCCTCCAACGGCCAGCTTCCTACCCAATCTGATTTCCATCCCGAGCGGACTCAGGAATGCAAGGGTGCCAGGTGCGTCAATTTCGTAGAGTTTGATGAATTTGGCAACGCCGAAAGTCGTCGGCAGCTTGAGGCTGCTTTGTCAGCAGCCGATACGGTTACAAAAAACGATGGAGTGGTGGTGGTATACGTCCACGGCTGGCACCACACAGCCAGACCGAAAGACAAGGACGTTGCCAATTTTCTAGATTTGGTTTTCGGCGCTGAATCCAAGGAAGAAAAGCCAATCGTAGGAATTTATGTAGGCTGGAGAAGTGACTCGATAGACTCAGACGTATCGCTATTTAAGCCCCTCAGTTACGGACTCACCTTTTGGGATCGTAAGGCTACAGCTCATAACATTGGCAATGGAGGAGGAGTATCCGAACTGATTCGCTCACTATCAGATAGCCGCAATCAGAGAGCGGAGGCTCGCTTGATGGTGATAGGCCATAGCTTTGGTGGCGCGATTGTGTACTCGAGTATCTCGCAGGGGGTGGCTGAGCAAATACGCCGCGACGCACAGAACAGTTCAGCTTATCCCCCCATTGCTGATCTTGTCGTGCTAGTGAACCCCGCCTTCGAAGCAATGCGACTTCAGTCCCTTTACAGCTTTTCGAGGAACTTGGAGTATGCCGATGCTCAACGGCCGCGCTTAATGATAGTCACGACCAAGGCCGATATTCCAACGCGGGCGGTGTTCCCTTTGGGTCGACGTTTAGGGACTCTTTTCCAGTCGTATCCCGATGATTATTCGCAAGATCAGGATGTCACGGCGATCGGGCATTATGAACCATTCATTACCCATCAATTAAAATTGTCGAACTGCGAGGCTGAGCAGCCGAAGTTCACCCTTGAGGGAGCCGGTCGGCCTTTGAGTATGTGTTTCAAAAACGGTGTTCAATCGTTGCTATTGACTAGGTGTGACACAGACAAAGACTGTGATGATGTAACGGACGGCCATTATATAATTCGGGGTCCCGCGGGGAATTTTATTCCTCATCGTTTCCCCATTTACAACATCCGAACCACTGAGAGTGTGATGGATGGGCATGTAGATATCTGGAATCCAAGGATGAAATTTTTTCTTTTCTCCCTGCTGGAGGAGGTCCAGCACCCTGAGCGACTGCCGATGATAGAGCGTACTCAGAACAGGTAGGTCAAGAACGGCTTATCAGTAATCGCGGATTCCATTCATGAAAGGGCCAGGTCCGAGGCGACGGGCATTCGATATGGTGCTCAGTCCACCCTTGCCAAAATTAGCCCGAGCGCCCGACGCAGCTCCGGCTCCGGTTCGTTTCGCCAGAACGCGGCTAGGCTGCGCAAGGTTGTAATACGCCCGCCATCCGGTAAGCCGTTGATCGCTGCTATCGCAATGTCCACCGTCAACAGGCGACGCCGAGCGTCGCCTCGTTGATCCATCAGCCGGTCCCTAATGCCATCTGCCAGCGTCCCCCTCTGGTTTCGCAACAATGAGCCCAGCCCCTCGATGGCTTCCTTACGTAATGGAATAGAGTTACGGTTGGCCAACAATAACTCGACCTGCTCCAGTGCCTTATCTGGTATGGGAGTAGTGCCCGCTGCGATGGCCAACGCTGCAACTGCATCTCGAGCATCCACGACAATTAGGTGGTACTCCTCGAACTCGGATTGTGGGTCGACTACTCCCACAGATAGCTGCTTAATCCAGCGGTCGATGATACGAGGGTCCACTTGTCTCTGGCGTCCAAGAAGTGCAGCGCCAAGGGTTATATCGCTGCCGGGGAATAACATGGAAGCGTTGGCCACCAACCATTTTTGAATTCCCTCTTTTTGGGCCTGAGATTGCCAGGCGAATGAGCGCGCCAAATAACGCGCTGCTATACCTTGGCGCATAGGATCTTCAGTGCTCTGAAGCTGCTCATACAATGTGTTATAGGCTTGTGGTCGCATCGTCACATGCTCAAGTAGTCGCTCAGTCTCTGGCTTAACCTGTCCATCAAGCCAGCTTTCCATATCCTGAACGGTTTCGGCGAGCAACGGTCGATAGCTGCCGATGATCGAAAAATAGCTCCTGGGTAGTTCTATCAAGTAGTCGTACTTGGCACCTATACGGCGAAAAGCATTGAGAATATCTACCATCGCTTGTTTGGATGTTGGATCATCGGCACGCAACAGCGCTTCTGCCCCGGCTTTGTCTTCCCCTTTTCCAAGAGCGATCAGGATGCCGATAGCCAGTGGCGAGCACGTGTTTGGTTGTGTCGGAGGCAAAACAGCACGCAATTCAGAAAGGGTCTGAGGGGAGAGAGTCAAACCGTTGGAGCGCGCAATTTCCTCCAACAATACCTGTGCTTCAAGCTGTGCCGTCGGATCGTAATTGCGGTCTCGTGAGCGTTGCGCAATGAAACGCGCTAACTTCCAGACCTCTGCAGATGGATCCTTACCTTGAGCAGCACCGTATCGGATGAATGCTCTGATGTAGTCCTCCAGTGACCCAGTCTGGGCAATCTCGAACTGCACGACTTGCTCATTACCAAGCACTGTGCAACTCACAGGCATCAAGGGACCATGCAACAGTAATTGCTGTTTTGAAGCGATAACGGCTGGATCGGTGTCCATGGTGCGCGCAGCAAAATTTATTGCGGTGAAGGTGATGGCCGAATCAGAGTCGTCGCCCTCACCAGATGCTATGGGGTGGATAAAATTGAGTGCTATTCGGTCCTTCAGCATTGGCGTAAGCAGGTCAATCCACTGGCGTAGGCCATCAAGCGTGCGCTGTGTTGAGACCGTTCGAAATTCGCCGTTTGCTAGCTTCTGCAAGGCTTCATCCTGCATGGGGTCAAGTTGGCTGCCCCTAAAACCGGTATCCACAACTTTGCCGAGGTGCACGGGTAACAGACTAAAAGTTGATGCTATGCCAGGCCTTAGGACAATGGCCTGGTCTCCGGATATAGCCAAGTGAGTCCAGAACGCCTCAATCAGCAGCAGCGCAACCAATACCGTTGCAACCGACCAGATAATCAATCGTCTCACCTGATTGCGCAAAATCTCGCGCAGCGTGAGAGAGCGGCCAATACTACCTGCCTGTACTGTGGGTAACCTCATGCCGATAGCTGCCAGACCACCAACGACCGGCTGCTGAATAGAGCCACTTTTTACCTTGGCTGCCACCAGCGGCACTTGGTCACGAAGGAATGGAAAAAGTTGTTCGCCGATGCTGACGTGTCCAGTGATGTCTGCCAGTGCCGAGGTCTGCGATAAGCCAAGAAACAGCACATGGGACAGCACCGACCGCTGCAGCTTTAAATCTTCCCAGGCACGTTCATCAGCACGGGAGGACGCGCAGAACAACCGCGCCTGGCGGCCCTGCAAATCGGCGAAGAAGGGTACACCAGAGATGATTGACTCCGCATGGCAGCAATCGAGAATTAACAGCACGCTTGAACAATCGATCCTGCTCAACAACCTATCGAGCACTACCCGATCCAGGCTCGGAGTGTCGGGGGTTGCATCCCAAAGACAGAACCAACCCGAATTGTCAGGCCCGCGCTGTCCATGACCGCTCAGGTAGAGTATTGCTAGATCGAAGCTTCCGGCCTGTTCGATCTGAATGAATGCCTGCTCTATTCCCGTTGCTGATGCAGCCTCGTCGCAGAGCAACAAATGGATGTTGTTGGCCTCCGCGGTTGGCCAAGCGAGCGAGGTATACCGGTAAAGGGCTTCAGCATCTGTGACAGCAAAATGCAAGCGGGTATCGCTGTTTCGCAACGCGTTCGCGCGATATTCTGTAATACCGATGGAAAGCGAGGTGCAACGCATACCTTGCTACCATCTCATGAAGTTGATTGGTGTTGTCCCGATGCTCTTTGCCCCCGGCTCACCGGCAAGAGTGGAGGCTAGTTTCTGCAGTAAGAGCGGTGCGGACGCCCCCACATGGAATGCAACGACACCATCGGCACGAGATCCAAAATACAGCACTGCAATGCCGCCTCCGAATACAACCATAGCCAGTGTGATGATCCAGTAGACTGGAGATGCTGCATAGGCTGGAAGTCGCTCGTCACGTCGCAATGCATACCAGTGCAGTAATTCAAGGGCGATGCCACCGGCAGCACCAACGAGAAACACGGCCCAAATAGTCTGTAACGACATAACCAGCCCTCTGAAGAGTCCATGAAGTCTATTTCGGCTCAACGGCCGCTTAGCGGCGACTTTGTAAACAACGCATCCACAACCGATAGCAGTGGATTCACATCAACCATTTGAATGCGAACGAGTGTCCCCTGGTGCTCACCACAACTGTAGTTGAGAAGCTGCAGCAGTGCATTCCACTGACAATTGCTTTTTTGACTTCAATCATCGCGCGCTGCCGGTGATCGAACTAACTGGCATAGAAGGGGGTGACCATCTGGTGACGCAAGTTTTCGATCCGATTCCGTGATAGAGAGAGCGCCGCTGGGGATTTTCACATCCCCGGCAACACTCCTCGTTTCACATCTGAAATCGGGCTAATACACTTCGCCTTGTAGCCTCCTTGGACTGTCACAGCTTGGTGGAGAACATCCCTAGAAAACCTCCCAGCCAATAGCGGTGTTGATGGCTGACTTGAATACTCCTGCTATCGCGTTGATGATATCTTCTGCGATTTGCATTGTGACAATGGCGAGGGAGCGCAGCCGCATTCTCGCAACTATCTTTTGATCTTCCATGAACATTCTGGCATCGGCCTCGTCAAACTCGCCGCTGTCGTGTTTCTTTTTTAGAAACAACGCGTCGTTGGCAATCCCGCGACCGATGTTTTCCACATAGTCTTGCAGTGTCGGCCAAGTTGTATCAGCGACTGCTTTGGCCGCCTTAATGGCGTCCTTTATTACAATATCGAAATCAACACCATTAATTTTCATTTGCTCTCACCTTTTGTCTTGTTTTTGAATGCCTCGGCAGACTGAATTTCTAGTATGGCGCGGAAGAGTGTTCTTTCTCGCCCTTCCCAATTGGCTTTCTTTAGAATCTGCTTGCCATCTGAGGCGCCGGTGCCACCAATTCCTTGGTGTTCATTCTTCCATTTTGTGACTAAGCATTTAAGGTCAATGTAGTTCCTGGTAGTGAGGTCCACTGACGGAAAGTCCTGTTGGGCAGTTTCACATACAGTGGAGACATTTTCTCTGATGAGGTCTTCAATCTTGGCTTGGGCCTGCTTGCCTATGTCGTCAACCTTTCCAGAATTGGCCAAGGAACGTAAAATAAGTGCGTTACTGTCGACGAGAAGTTCGTCGTAGTCGGTTTGGAATTTGCTGAAGTGTCCCGGATTATCGCTTGCTGCCTTGGGCGTAATGTTCGCCAGTTGCTGGGCCGTAGGACTAGAATTTTCTCCCTTGAGTATCATTGTGGCGGCCTTCTTATAGAATGCTTCGGTGTTTTTGTAGAGTTCCGCATCGTATGGTTGGACCAACGTCACAGTACATCCGAACAGCATCAGTGAAATCAGCAGTACTGGTAAAAATAGCCTTGCCGGAAAATTCATCTTGATACTCCTACATGTTCCAAGCGGGTTTATTGCATTTTTTATAAATAGTGGCCATAGGCTAGTCGTGATTTTTCACTCCAACTTAAATTTTTCTGTTTTTTGCAAGACTAAATCGCACTTACTAAGGAATACCTTTATTTCGGTTCGCGATATGAAAGCAATGGTACCAAGTTTTGGTCAATTGCATTCCCTGCCGAAAGGCAGATAACGGCCAAAAGCAGCCATGGATACGTCGGCGTTGCTACACTCCCAGAGACGGCCAAAAGCCATGTCGCCTTTCCTCCTCGCTTAGGAATGAGATGAAAAGCTATGGACAAAGTATTTCTTAAAAATGGTGATATCTCCATAACAAGCACGCGGGTAATTGTAGGCACAAAAGTTTATTTATTGAGAAATATTTCCTCCTTTGATGCAAAGGTAACATCCCACTTGGAGGTGGACATAAAGTCACAAGCGTTAATAAGGAAAATTATATATATTGTTGGAGCTATTGCAGGGGCGTTGTTAGGTATATACATTGGCGGCAACATTTTAGAGCACTCGCAGTCTTCTGAATTTCTTGGCGACTTAGGTAAAGCAGTAGGGGGTTGGTTAGGTGGTTTTGTTGCTGCGATGATTGCGGCTGCTTTTTTTGCAGACAAGGTAAAGCCAAAGAGGTCATACGATCTCTATCATGTAATTATCGACGCATCAGGTGCAAGTGTTGACATGTTTTCAACTAGAAGCAGAGATCTTCATGATGAAATAGTACGTGCAATGCACTCGGCAGTAATTGAGCAGCACTGATTTGGTCAACGGTTGTGTGGGATTGTTTTCTGATCATCAAAGGGTGTCGCCAGTAGGCTGTTCGGAGCGAAAAGATGCTACACCTTTTGCTGTTCCAAATTTAATTACAAATATTCAAAGCTCTTAATCGGACGTCAAAATATCTACTGGCTCATTCAAGTCGACATACTTCGCGATGCGGCTAACTAAGGCTTTGGCGGCAATGCAGGGGCCGCGTAATTGAAGAAGTGAATCGGCCCTAATATCGTAGACCCATTTGAGGGGCTGCTTTTGGCCCAGAGTGTGTAAAAACGCTTCGTCAAAATTGAAGTTTGCGCGACTATGCGAAATCTGAAAATTATCGGCTGCTCAGCCGATCTGGATTTTGCGTAGAAACGCGATTTTCAGTCCAACACTGGGCTCCAATCGCGCTGAAAAACGTTTTTACACAGCCTCGGCCGAAAGCCGCCTGTTTTCCGAGGGCTACCTTTACTCATATAGTCTCAGACACACATCCACTCGGCGGCCAAGGGAGTTGAGCGGGTATAGGGATTACCCTGAGTTCCATTTTCCGACACTGGTATGTGCAGGAGGCTCAGCACTGTACTAGCGTGTTGATAAGAAGTGAGCGGCATTCACTATGCGGGACGTGCATTATGGCAAGTTTCTTCTGCGGCCCCCTCGTTCTCGCCCTTTCAATGCTTTGTTGCGCAGCACCAGTGTTTGCAGACGAATTAGAGGATTGTCAGCGTCTCTACAATGGCGGTCACCGTGATCAGGCTTTGGCGCCTTGCCTGCGAGCCGAGAAGTCCACCCGTAGCGCCTCGATCCAGTTCGCCCTGGGACATATCTACGAGAGGGGCTATGGCGTGCCGGTCGACCAGCAGAAGGCCTTTACTTGGTATATGAGGGCCGCCCGCCAGGGGCATGCCACGGCCCAAGAGGCAGTGGGTTTTGCCTATCAACAAGGGCAAGGTACGGCGATAGATCATGTACAAGCCCGCACCTGGTATCTCAAAGCGGGCGCGCAGGACAGTGAAGGGGCGCAGTTCGCCTTAGGTGAACTCTATGGTAAAGGTCTTGGCGTTGCGGCCGATCCGCATCAAGCCGAACAATGGTTTCTCAAAGCAGCCAACCATCACAACCCCGAAATGATGAGGTCGGTTGCCGATCACTTTCTCAGAGGAGAAATGATCGAACGCGATCCGGAGAAGGCAGCAATATGGTTCAAGAACGCTGCCGTTGCCGGGGACGCCCCGGCTCAGCTCAACTTTGCAATGTTACTCAACCGTGGTCTTGGCGTTCCTGTCGACAAGCAAGCGGCGCTCGGCTGGTTTGAGCGGGCAGCACAGCACTACATTGGACGCAAGGGGTTAGACCCGAAAACATGCACGGCTGAATGCTACCCAGCGATGCGTTACTTCATGTTGGCGCTGAAGGAAGCCCCAGCCAGCAAGGGCAACCGTACTAAGATAGCGCGACTTGACTCACTGCTTTCGGGGGAAGGTCCCTGAATTGACGTCTCCGAAAAAAGATGGCGAGCCGTTATCGGAGAAGGAACCCGCCGATGAGCATGACAACCTGAGAAAGGGTACGGATTGGCTAAAGAACCGTTACTGGCGTTCGCCGTGGTTGGTAGAACCACCACCATCCGTATGGCGTAAGTCTGATCCCGATATCGTGGTTTCCGGCCGCTCCAGTCTTGAAACTCAACCTAACCCAGGTGCGAGCTATCAGGTCGAGTTCGACCTTTCAGTCGTCAATTTCGGAAAATTGGCCAACAGCGACGATGGGCTACAAAAGAAACTGCAGGCAACAGCTGACCTGCTTTCTTCATGTGGCATCAGGATGCGTCACGTCCAGATCACCGGAGTCAATGTCGACAACCAGGCAAATGACTATGTCCCCGGGGATATCCCTTCGCCGAATGCATTGGCCTGGGTCCTTCCAATCGCTCTGCAGGATCTTAGGGATGCCGATGGTGTCGCCTCTATAGATAATTTGTCTAATCAAGAGCAGCCAAAAGTGCACATCGGCGAGATAGATACGGAGAACGAACTGATTCCAGCAACAGAAAGTTTGATCGTGTGGCCGCACGAACTGGGCCATCTGTTAGGGGAGATGGGCCACCCGGACGATTTACGTCCCAGCGTCATGCACTACTACGCGCTGACCGACTGGAGTTTTACCCCCGAACAGTGCGAACGCATGCGCGACTGGCCGTGGATGTACCGGTACCGCGAAAATGCCAGCAGCGTGGAGTGGCCGCCGACGCTAGGCACTGAGGAAGGTCTGGAACTGGTCCTGAAAATCGAGGGGGATGCCAACGAGGGCACCAGGCTTCGGTCGCTGCAGCGGTTGCTCCTCGGCAAGGTGACGGGCGAGACGCCTGATAACGAGGAAGAATACGCCTTCGCATCGCTGATCGAGCATTTCTACAAAGCCGGCTTGCCTCGCCAAGGCTTTTACCTGGAACTCCTATGGGAGCGCCGACATGGCTTCACGATCGCTGACTCCATACTCGATCCGGTGGGCTTCCGGCCAGCGGCCCTAACCCGTGAGGTAGCCGCCCAACTTCGTGACGTCTACATGCACAGCCGGCCTGAACAAATGCTTTTCGATCCAGAGTTCTTGGCCGGAGAACCCTCTGCTGACGATCCGGCTTCAATGCCTAAACCGATGGTGGTCGTCTCCAGCGACGAAATGCTGGAGGGTGACCGTCGCCAAGCAGTGGATCTCACCAATCCGTCGAACCTAGCACTGGGCGCAATAGGGACAGTCACTACGCCTTCCATGCCGCGGGCGGCGAGCGGTTACTTGGTAAGCCGCTGTCTAGTGCTGACCAATAAGAGTGCAGTGTTCCCGTCGGCGCACCTGGCCCGTATCAAAGCACAGGTGACTTTTCGTCCAGCTCACGCATCCGCGAGGTCGCTTGCTGGTAGGGTCGTGGCCTATGGCGGGTATGCAGGCAAGATGTACGACGCCAACGACAATTGGGCCTTGATCCGTCTGGACCAGGCACTCCCAGCCGATGCCCCGGTCATCCCGTTGTATCAGATGAGCATGGAACAGTTGAAGGACCGGCCCCTGACTGCCGCCGGCATGCTAGGTGCCACCGACAAGCCGTATTTCGACAGCCAGTGCAAGGCGGAGGGCTTGAGAGTCATCAGTTTCACTTTCGCTCACCATTGCCAAACTACAACCAGCCAGATGGGGGGGCCGCTGCTGGCCAGAGGTAAAGATGACCGACTCTATGCCATCGGCATGCTCACCGACGATCCCTGGACGGCTACCGAAGATGCGGACGAGTTCAGCCACCACCAAGGCATCAATTTCATTCCGGGCAAGATCTACGACCTGACCACCATGGGAGACCGGATAATTGCTCAACTCAAAGCGACCCGTTGCGGCGAATGAGATCGCGGTGAGCGTAAGAAATGGATGCTTTTGTTCAATAGCGCGATGTCATCGCCAGGTCGTATCCGTTTTCCCAAGCCCACGAATTAGGCCATTATATTCTGCACCGACAAACGCGTGAGGCATTCCAGTGCAGTAGTGACGACATGCTTGACTGGGAAGAAAAAACGATTGAGGCACAGGCTGATCTTTTTTCCTCTTTACCTGCTTATGCCTTTGGACGATTTTCGAGCGCAAGTCACGACGCTGGTCGATCTTGAATTGCTTGGGCACTGTGCAGATAGATATGGCGTTTCGCTGACCGCAGTTGTGTTGAAGTGGATTCAATACACGGAAGAAAACGCGGTCCTGGACTTGTCACGTGATGGCTATATGCAGTGGTCTTTTTCGAGCCGACAAGCAGCGCGTGACGGTGCTTTTTTTCGGACACGAAAACAAACTGTTGCCGTGCCGGCAGGCTCTATTGCCCTCGCACCTGGAGTGAAGCATGAACGACGAGGCATCGAAGTACCCGCCAAAGTCTGGTTTCCTCATGCTGATGCAGGGATGTCGGTCCGTGAGATGAAAGTATCCTCTGACCAGTTTGACTACGTCCTATCGCTCCTCAACCTGCCGCGTTCAGCTTCGGTATGGCGTCCATCTGAGACTGAAAGGCATGGCTGGTAACATTCGACGAAGTCGGTGTTCTATTCCAGACTATCGGAAGCTTGCGTTGGACAGATCAGATGTCAGCATCCTTAAAAAGGATCTTTGGATCTAATGTAGTTTTTTCAATTCCCTCCAAGAGAGTTTTTACGAAGGCTTCGGAGGCCTCATTTTTTGGATCATCTGGTATCAGCGAGTGTTCGGTTTTAGAGGTTCTGAGAGCAATCATCCTGAAAATTAAGGCCATCGAACGCAGGAAAACCTTGCGCGGAGGAGAGCCTTTTTCACCAATGCCATAGTAATTTAGCTCCAGACATCGAGACTTGATGCTATGTGTTTCAAACGTCTTAGGGGCCGTGCTATGAGCGAATTCATTTCTGATGGCGCGTAGCTGGTGGAGGTCCTGCCTGAGGGTGTTAGGTAATAGGCCTAACAAAAAAGCATGGTCTATTCTTCCTGAAAATGATCCAAGCGCGCCGTTAAAAGAAAAAGCACTCTTAATAAGCTTCTTATCATTTACCATTTTTGACTTTATGAGCTTCGCGAGTTCTTCGCTGAGGATCTCTGCGGCAACCAAGGCAGCACCTCGGTCACTTTCTTCGTTAAGAGTCTCGGTAAAGTCTCTGAGTTGCTTGAAGCTATCCGCAGCTTCCTTCGTTAAGTAGCTATAAACCAGCTCCTCAAGCTCCTCCATAAATTTGTGTTCGTCGCTTTTTTCGTCGTCAGCCATGGTTTTCTCGAATAGTTGAGTGTCCGCGGTATTGAGGGCTCTCCCGTCCGCGTGATTGGGGAGGTCTGCATTGCTGAGTTCTACCGCACCGCACATCCGACCTAGTGGGCATTATGTGATTAAAGCTGGTGACTGCTCTACCGTGGACTGAAACACGTGCGCAGTTATGCGAGTTCACACGTATGTGATCGCCACGAACGCGGGCTCCGCGCTCAACTACGATGCGCCGACCGTTACGCTGGCTGTCTGTAAGCAACGCACCCGCAAGAAGGCGAAGGTCGACGACCCCGTGCTTGTATTTTCAGGTTCGGCAGTGAATCCCTTCTCAGGCCAAAGCGTCGTTTGGGCCGGCATCGTCTCTGAGGGTAAGCGACCGGGGAAGTCACCTACCGAACTCCAGCATTAAGGACGATGGTGTCCGCGTATTTTTAAGCGGACGCGATCGCCCTTATCGCAAGGATTTCCATGCGCCAACGAAGCTCTTATCCCAAAATGTTCAAAGCCCAGGTCGTCCAGGAATGCCTGCAACCTGGAGCGACGATTTCCAGCGTAGCTATCCATCACGGCATCAACGCTAACGTCATCCGTAAGTGGCTACCGATGTACCGGAATCAATCACCCGCAACGCTGCCGGCTTTTGTTCCCGTAAAAACGACCCCAAGGCGCGTAACAGAAGAGATGGTGATCATCTCGCTGCCTCTGGGCGATAAATCCATCACAGTTAAATGGCCAGCTTCGGATCCGGACGGCTGCGCGTGTTTCGTTCGTGGCCTGGCCCAATGATTCGCGTCGATGCCATCTGGCTCGCCACCGAGCCCATGGACATGCGTGCCGGCACTGAAACCGCATTGGCCCGGGTGGTCGCGGTGTTCGGTGCGGCGAAGCCGCACTGCGCCTACCTCTTTGCCAACCGCCGGGCCAACCGCATAAAGGTGCTGGTGCACGACGGCGTCGGTATCTGGCTGGCGGCGCGGCGTTTGAACCAAGGCAAATTTCATTGGCCGGGCATCCATCGTGGGGTGGAGCTTGAACTCGACCCCGAACAACTTCAGGCGCTGGTGCTCGGATTGCCCTGGCAACGAGTCGGTGTGGGTGGCGCAATTACGCTGCTTTAAACGCTACCTTTTAGCTGTAGCAGTCGGCCTGCTTTGGTAAAATCCACGGCATGACTTCCTTGCCCAATCTCGACCAAATGCCCCCCGAACAACTGCGCACGCTGGCTGCGCAGTTGATGTCCAAGGTCGACACCATGGGCAGAAAGATCCATCGTGATGAAACGATCATCGAGCAGCTCACTCACGAGATCGCCATTCTCAAACGGCACAAGTTCGCCAAGCGCAGCGAGCAGATCAGCCCGGCGCAAGGCAGCTTGCTCGATGACCTGCTCAATACCGACCTCCAAGCCATCGAGGCTGAGTTAAAAGCACTTCATCCCGCACCCGCGCAGGCAGAACCCCGCCAGCAACCCAAGCGTGCGCCGTTGCCGCCGCAGTTCCCCCGCACTGTGATCCATCACGAGCCGGACAACACTCAGTGCGCTTGCGGCTGCCAGCTTCAGCGCATCGGTGAAGACGTCAGCGAGAAGCTGGACTACACACCGGGCGTGTTCACCGTCGAACAGCATGTGCGTGGGAAATGGGCCTGCCGGCAGTGCGAAACACTGATCCAGGCCCCGGTGCCGCCGCAGGTGATCGACAAGGGCATCCCCACTGCCGGCCTGCTGGCCCACGTGATGGTGGCCAAATTCGCCGACCACCTGCCACTCTATCGACAGGAAAAGATCTTCGGCCGTGCCGGCCTGGCCATCCCGCGCTCTACGTTGGCGCAGTGGGTGGGTCAAACAGGCGTGCAGCTTCAGCCGCTGGTCGATGCGCTGCGCGAAGCGGTGCTGGCCCAGCGCGTGGTTCACGCTGACGAAACGCCGGTGCAAATGCTGGCTCCAGGTGAGAAGAAAACCCACCGCGCTTATGTCTGGGCTTACAGCAGCACGCCATTCTCGGCACTCAAGGCCGTGGTCTACGACTTCAGCCCCAGCCGTGCAGGCGAACATGCGCGTAACTTCCTGGGCACCTGGAACGGCAAGCTGGTCTGTGATGACTTTGCCGGTTACAAGGCCAGCTTCGAGCTGGGCATCACCGAAATCGGCTGCATGGCCCATGCGCGCCGCAAGTTCTTCGACCTGCACGTGGCGAATAAAAGTCAGTTGGCGGAGCAGGCGCTTCACTCGATTGGTGGACTGTACGAAGTCGAGCGACACGCCAAGGAAATGAGCGACGAAGACCGCTGGCGATTACGCCAGGAAACAGCGGCGCCCATCGCTGAAAAACTGCATGAGTGGATGCTGGCCCAACGCGAACTTGTGCCCGAGGGCTCGGCTACGGCCAAAGCCCTGGATTACAGCCTTAAACGCTGGATAGCGCTGACGCGCTATCTGGAAGATGGTGCTGTGCCCATCGACAACAACCAGATCGAGAACTTGATCCGGCCGTGGGCACTTGGGCGGTCGAACTGGCTGTTTGCTGGATCGCTGCGCAGCGGCAAGCGGGCGGCGGCGATCATGAGCCTGATCCAGTCAGCGCGCATCAATGGGCATGATCCGTATGCCTATCTCAAGGATGTGCTGATGCGGTTGCCGACGCAGCGAGCCAGCGAGATCGAGCAACTGCTGCCGCACCAATGGATGCCTGCCTGATCTGTGCAAGGTGTGTTTGCTGGCCGCTTACCTCTGAGGTGCTGACCTTTACCGAATGCTGGAACGATCTCCGTTTCGCCTCGAAGAAACCTGACCGCATCGACGTAACGGGCAACTTCTATTGGCCTACTGGCGACGGTGGCTTCGGCTGGCAAGCCAATCCCATTCTCGGGGCTGAGGCAAAAGATCGTGACACCGGCGAGCTGAACATACCCGCGTTCGATCATTCTTGCCGCTTCGGTGCCTTCGGCTCCCTTCTACCAGAGGACTTTGGTCCGCGAATGGTCGTAGGCCGGCGCGGGGAGGGGGTTGCCGACTCATCGATTCGGTGTGGCAGTGAACTGGCCTCTAAATTTGGTTGAATGCCCAGTCGCGAGTCATCATTGAGGCAGCCAGTGACCGCAAGCCAAGCCGCAGTTACACGCACAGGGCGCTACTGGTCTCACCACAGCCAGCCTCCTCAACATGACGGAGATGCTGACAGATGGGAGCATCTAAAGGGCGTTCTTTTCTGTGCTAGCCCCTCCAATTTTGAGCTGTAATGAAAACTGGAAATTGGAAATTGGAAATGACCAGATGACACTTTTTGCTCCTTTGGCCATTCGAGCACGACGTTTGTCGCCGTCATTTCGATACAAGAATTCCCCAAGCCTGCCGTCAATCCACAACCAATATTGATCAACTACCTAGGTTGCGTTTCCCAAATCAATTTCACCCGCGTGTTTCTCAAGCTGGTGCTTTTGGCTTTGGGAAGGGTGGCCCTGGAAAGTCGCCTGACTTCACCATCGTGAGGGGGAGGGTCTTAATCGCGGGGGTGCAATGCACCTGCTGCCCGAGCGCTCTCTGCCCAACTATATTAAGAAAAATTTGGGAGCATTCGATGGACGCAGCAATCACTCCAACTCAGCTTCGGGATCTTCGCAAGCTCTTGGGCTTAACCGCCCAGCAAGCAGCCGATTCTGTTCGAGTACCCTAGTGATCTATCTGTATACCCGCTGCTGGCGGAGCACAGCGCTAGTGGTGCTGTGTTCTCTGGTGGCCGTGGTGTGGTTGCTGGGGCTGCTGCCGAGTCTGGGCTACGAGTTGGACCCGTTTTCGGTGCTGGTGCCGTTCCTGGTATTCGCTATTGGCATGAGCCACGGCGCACAGAAAATGAATGGCATCATGCAGGACATCGGGCGTGGTACCCACCGCTTGGTGGCGGCGCGCTATACCTTCCGGCGCCTGTTTTTAGCTGGAATGACAGCCCTGCTGGCCGATGCTGTAGGTTTCGCGGTGCTGATGGTCATCGATATCCGCATCATCCAGGATCTGGCTGTTACCGCCAGCCTTGGCGTGGCGGTGCTGATCTTCACCAACCTGGTTCTGTTGCCCATTCTGCTGTCGTATGCCGGGGTCGATGCGAAAGCTGCGCAGCGCAGCCTGAAGGCCGAGTCCAGCGAAGTGCGTCATCCACTGTGGCGTTTTCTCGACCTGTTTACAGCACGCCGCCATGCCCTCTGGGCGATTGGCGCAGGCGTGCTGCTGGCAGCCATCGGCTTCGCCTTCAGTCTGCAACTGAAGATTGGCGATACCGGCAGCGGCGCCCCTGAACTCCGTGCCGACTCGCGTTACAACCGCGACAACGCCTTCATGGTCGAGAACTACAGGGCCAGCAGCGACACCTATGTGATCATGGTGCGTACCCCGCAGTATCAGTGCGGTGCCTTCTCAACCCTGCAAGCCGTGGACGAATTGGAGATGCGCTTGCGTCTTCTGCCCGGTGTGGAGACGACCCAGTCCCTGGCCAGCCTGGCCAAACACGCCAGCGTAGGGCTTAACGAAGGCAATCTGCTGTGGTACGAGATTCCGCGCTCCCAGGACATGCTCAACGCCATCATCACTCGCGCGCCTCGCGAGCTGTTCAACCAGAACTGCGACTTGCTCACCCTGTACGCCTTCCTCAAGGATCACAAGGCCGATACCCTGACCCAGGTGGTCGATACATTCGAGGCCTTCAACGCCGAACGGGGCGCGGACGAGGTGCGTTTCTTGTCAGCAGCGGGTAATGCCGGCATCGAGGCCGCCACCAACATCGTGGTGCGCAAGGCAAACGTGCAGATGCTGCTACTGGTTTACCTGGCGGTCAGTATTCTGGCCTTCATCACTTTCCGCTCCTGGCGTGCGGTGGTCTGTGCGGTGCTGCCGCTGATGCTCACATCGGTACTGTGCGAGGCGCTGATGGTCTGGATGGACATCGGCGTCAAGGTTGCCACCTTGCCGGTGATTGCACTCGGCGTGGGTATCGGCGTGGACTACGCGCTGTACGTGATGAGTGTGACCCTGGCGGAGCTGCGCGCAGGACGATCGTTATCCCAGGCCTATTACCGGGCATTGCTGTTCACTGGCAAGGTGGTGATCCTCACTGGTAATCACCCTCGGCATCGCGGTGGCCACCTGGGCCTTCTCGCCGATCAAGTTCCAGGCAGACATGGGTATCCTGCTGGCCTTTATGTTCGTTTGGAACATGCTCGGTGCGCTGATCCTGCTGCCTGCGCTGTCATACTTCCTGCTGCGTGAACCGCAGATGCACAAGGTACCGGTGCAAAGTCTCGCAAGCTAGGTGGTAGCAAATGAGTGTTGCGACTCCGTAGCGCTGTTTCGCGGGCGGGTTGCAGTCTTTTAAAAGGTCTAGTGAAGCAACGCCGGGGCCGTTTCGGCCTCGGTAGTTGACGGGTTTTCCTGGTGCGGGGAATAAATGGCCTGTCGCGCTCCCATCCGATCAGCACGAAAAGCCAGGCGTCGCGGGCTTGGACTACAGCGTCAGAGGGCCTGATGTATAGCACTCCGCATTGAAGCTGCACTTTCGGCGCATGGCCACGCGCCTGCCCGGTGGTCTGCCCCTAAAGTTTCTTAATTCTAAGAGTCACTGAAAATGCAGCTATGCCGATGAACTCCGTAGGAGCGCACGCAGTCACTCTGGTGGTGGTAGGGCGATTTCATTGAGGGGGGCTGGCATGCTGACGGTTGCGTGGATTGCAGCGTCCTTAATGACCTTATCCACTCTTCTCTGCATGCCGACGACGTTCTGTCCAGACAATGGTTCTGGCTTTGGGTCACCGGGATCATTTCCGAAGAAATTTTCCCAGTGTCCAAGCAGCACGAGTCTGGGTCTTGTCCGCTTAAGTAACTCGTCCGGATAGTTGTCCACGTTTTCCCATGACCCAACGCCGAGAATTTCCACGTCAATGGCCTTACCATCTGGCAGGGGTTGGAGGATTCCGCAGGGGGGCGCTGCAGCGCTATCCTGGAAGTGGATCCGGTACACGGGCTTATGGCTGTCATCCAGCAAATCAATCAACCAGGCCATCGACTGGCCTTGCTTCCATCCGAACACGGACGTCGGAACCTCGGTCAGATCCGTCTTATAGCCACCGTCAGCAAAGGTATGACCCAAGATGTGGCTCGCATGCATGCTCTGGATGGGCATTGCCTTGATATGGCCACCACTGGAGGGGATCCACTCACCGGGTGTTGACGGATCCTGCCTGCCTTCGCAATTTTGAACAGTCGCCATTTTCGGGTTAACAATTTGGAGTCGATCGGGGTCTACCCAAGTCCAATGTTCATTCTCGACTTTGTTGCGAAAGCGCATCGAATGCAAGATCTGTACAACGGTTTCAGAACCATAGAGCGTGGCGTGAGGGGTGTGCTTGCGCATCACCCAAGGCACGTCCAACAGGTGGTCATAGTGACCGTGCCCGACAAGAAGCATCGTGACGTCGTCTGCTTTCGGCATGGACTGGTCGATCTTCTGCTTGTTGGCTTCGACCCACAGCGGTGGCCAGCCCTTGTGATTCAGCGTTGCAGGGTTGCTGAAGGATGGCGCCAGGAGCAGGCCTTCTCCCCGCCAATGCAGCAACCACCCACCCACCCACCCCCAGATACTGGATTTTTGGCTCGGGCAGGCCCCGGCCATGGGAAATTTTAACATTCTCGCTATCCGTGCTGTGGGCGCAACTCGTAAGCAACAACGCGACGAACCCTGCGAGCACAGACTTGCTCATCCACGGGAAGTGTCTTTTTTCGCTGGTAAAACCTACCTCGGGCAAGGGCCCGATCATCGCCAAACCTCCAACGTGATGGATGAGGTGTTGTTCCAGTACATGCCGTGCATGTCATTGGCGAAGGCAGTCAGTCTCCCTCCCGTTGGGGCAATCCACCCATCGCGTAAGCGCGCCCCATCGCCAATGACAAACAATGAGTCCGTCGACTCTTCGATAGCCCCGATCAGGGTGAACCAGATGGCCCCGTCCTTCCGGCAGCGGAGACGATCCTTGGCAAAATTCGTATACCAACGGTCGTAGCCATTCGCATCGCAATGGATCAGCGCGTCCCACCATTTGCCATGTGCCCTGAAGAAATACCGCGCGCCTGGTTCCAGGAGGATGTGAGTGTCCCCCCAATCGTCTCGGGAGGAGATCCTGGTTTGTACCAGCAACCGAGATGCGCCGGATGGCGGTGAGAGCGCCTGGTCGTTCATGGATGCACCGACTTGCTGAAGGGGTTGAAGTTGGTGAAGACGTCAGCCGTTGGAGTTTTGTCTTCGCTCTGTTCTTTAGTGACCTTGCCGCTCATAACGTGCTCCGTTCATGGCTGAGGCATGACAGAAAATCCTCCAATAGCACAATGGGTGACCATTGAGTGGGTCTAGCCTCCCCGTAGTTACTTGTCAACGCGGAGTCGTGCTAGCTATCGCTGCACCGATCCGAAGGATGATGTAAAGGCATGTGATGCAAAAACAAATAGATGATCTATAAAGAATGTAAGTATTTTCACAGCCGGTCGCGAGTAGAGCCAACTTCTTGGAGGGATTCGTATGTCCGAACAGCATTTGGTACCCAATAAGGACAACTATCTAGTGTCCGCCAACGGAAGGTTGGGGAACCCACCGCAAAGTGCTACAACTGAAGTTGCGCGCATCTTGGAACTCGCGATACAGCAGGCACCGGAGAATGGCTTGATCCTCCACATGCACGGTGGTCTAGTCAATCGGGAATACGCCCTTAACAACATCACTGCACCGCTCACCATGCGGTACGCGCAGGCCAATGCCTATCCGCTCTTCTTTGTCTGGGAGTCCGGATTCAAAGAAGCCGTCTTGAACAACAAGAGTGACCTTCTCAAGGACCCAGCATTCCGGGAGCTGGTCAAGAAAGTCTCGGAGTGGGTAATCAAGAAGGTTTCACCCACCGGTGAATTCTCCTTCAGGGGCGCCGGGGGCCAACCCATCGAGGATCTGGACAAGTTCCGGGACGAATACGACCGCTGGTTCGACGGTGTCCGAGATGTGCCGCCGGTTGAGGACAGCGATATCGCAGGCGATGCCGGAGCTAAAACTCGGGCAGCCGCGGGTGAACCCAACATCGATGACCTGGCCGACGCCATCCAATGGCAATTGGACGACGACCCCAAATTTAAGAAGGCGATGGCCGAGGCGTTCAATGCGGCCAATCCCCCTGCTGACGATGTTTCGACTAAAGGTTCTGGAACCTCGAAGCGTGCCGATGTACTGCTCCTTAGCTCTGATGCGCTGGATGAAATGTTTCCAGCCGAGGAAGAAGCCCCTCTCGACGATAAGGTCAAGACGAGAGGCCTTTTTGCTTTGGCCAACGTGGCGTATTTCGTTGCCAAGATTGTGATTGCGGTTGTGAAGCGTTTCCGCAAGGACCGCGACCACGGCGTGTATTGCACGGTCATCGAAGAAGTTCTCCAGAGTGCCTATGGAGATCTGATTGGTGCAACCGTCTGGAATGCCATGAAGAAGGACACGTTGGACAGTTTTTCCGTAGGGGCGGACTCATGCGGGTTGCTGGTGGTCAAGAAGCTAAAAGATCTGGAGAACGAGGGTAAGCGTTTCAAGAAAATCACCTTGGTGGGCCACAGCACAGGCGCCATTTATATCTGCAATTTCCTTGACTCCGCCAAAGCGCTGGGGCTAACGACACCGATTCAGGTCGTGTTTCTGGCTCCAGCGGTCACCTGCCAGCGGTTTGTTGAGGCGCTCGACGAACACGAGCACACGTACCTACAGAACTTCCGAATGTTCGCCATGCGCGATGCCCGGGAAGTCGCAGACCAGATGCTTAAGCCGCTCTACACGCGCAGCTTGCTCTACTTTGTCTCCGGGCTGCTGGAAGGCGACGTGACAGGTGGGAAATGGGAAGGCGTGGAGGACATGCCTCTGGTCGGTATGGAGCGGTTCTTCACCGTTGGGGCGTTCAGCAATGACTCCCAGGTCAAGCGCGTTTGGACCTTCCTCAATGCCAAGCCAAACCGGATGGTATGGTCAAAGGCTGAAGGGGGAGGTGCCGGTCTGAACAGCGATTCACAGCACCATGGCGACTTCGACAACGACGAACCAACACTAAAATCACTGGTGGAAATCATCAGCGGGTGAGCGCGTGTATGGCAGCCGACGACTATGCAATCCTGGTAGGCATCGCCAGGTACCGGGACACTGAGCAGTTTCCGACGCTCGATGGCCCCCTGAACGATGCCGAGCGTGTCCGAAAATGGTTGATTGACACTGAACTTGGGGAAGGCGTACCCAATGAAAATGTGTTGACGTTGACGACCCCCGAAGAGTTGTTGAATCTGCCATTGACGGGTTGGCCGCCTCAGACCAATTGGTCGCCGAACACGGTGTCGTTTTCTCAGAAGTTCAATAGCATCGCTTATGATGACGCGGGAAAGCCAGTGCGTCGCGAGGGTCGTCTATATCTTTATTTCTCGGGGCACGGCTTCTCGCTTAACGACGACGACTCGCCCAGCGCGGCGCTGTTCAGCGCAGACAACTATGGAGACATTCATTCCAACCTTGCAGGAACTGTCTACGCTGCGGCGATCAAGCGCGCCCGGCTATTCAAAGAAGTCGTTCTCATCATGGACTGCTGCCGGGACGTATTAGGCAACTATACTTACAACCTCCCCACTTTCAATCGGGTCGAGAACAGTGGTGCAGAGAGTGCAAAATTATATGCCCTCTATGCGGCGCCTCGGCGAGGAAAGTCTCAGGAGCGTGAACTTCCGGACTCGGAGGGGAAGGTGGTGGGGCTGATGACCGACGCCCTGCTGAGGGCGTTGAAGGAAGCCCCAAGTGACGTCGCAGGACGGGTCGCTGGACGTGTGCTCACTCAGGTTATGGCATTCAACTGGACGAATTGGTACCCGGTACGCCCAATGCCGCCGGCTCCTCGCGGAGTGTCTCCAGATCAAGGTGACATCTACTTCAAGTCGCGCCAACCATTGATATCGGTGGAGTTCAGTAGCCCAACAGTACTTGTTCCCGGTAGCACAATGCGCCTACGGTCGGAACTCTGGATTGCCATAGCAACGGTGGGAGCGTCGTCTCTCATCTGGCGCGACACAGCTTACAGTTGGGTTCAGGAGATCCCTTTGAACCAGCAGGCTCCTGGTGCCGCCATGCAGTTCACGTTGGTGCTTCCGCCTGGAAAGCATGAGTTGACTATCGGCGCAACCGTTCACACTTTTGACCCTGAGGTTTCTAATGCCATTTTCCTCTGACCCTGAAGAAGAGAGTCTAGAACCTCCTGTCCACTACCAATTTCATAGGAAGGTCGACACTGAGCCTGACGCAGATACGATTGGCCCATGGCAAGCTGTTGCTGCTCCCGAGCAGCAATCTGATTCCTCGCTGGTCAGGGTGTTCATAAAATCCAAGGCGTGCGCCTCTGAACTCTACGTTGTCAATCGAGCGTATGCCCTCGTGGCAAAAGGTGTTGGCATTGTCGATGCCCATCTGGAGCCCGGTCGATACAAAGTGCGTCAGCGTATCGGATATTCCGAACTTGTTCATGACCTGGAGATACCGGATGCCCAAGGGGACTTAGATGTGGAACTCCCAGCTTTGGACTTCCCTTCACCTATTCCGCTCGCTGGCACATCTCTGGTATCCAATTTGATGGTGCGGCCTTTCTCCTTGGGGGCCGGCAACTTCCGGTTCATCTTGAGGACGCCAATTGAAGCGGGTTCGTCGCTGACTACGACCTACGTCGAGCATATGCGCAATGAAATGAGGCGGTTTCGGCTAGAGAGCTTTGACGGTGAGCTTTCGATACCCTTTGGCGATGCTCAGCCTATCGGCGAGGAGCAGAGTGCGCTGGTGTTTGACACCGACCTCTCACCGGGAATGTACGTTGTAGTTCAGCAGCAACATGACCAGCGGCAGGTTTGTTTGCCGGTGCTTGTGCTGAAAAACCGAGTTACAGCTGTATTCAGTCTGGCGCTGAACGATGGGACGGTGCCCGTTCCGGTTCAGCTTGATCATGCCGCAGTCGCTATGCTGCGAGAGGACGAGCAGGATTTGCCGTATGAAGGATCTTTACTTCGTCTGGAGGCCGCCAGGAAGGCGATTGGTGCGGGGCGTCACGTGTACGGGTGGGACCATCCAGCTGTCGACCCTGGATCATCCGAAAACATTCTGTTGGCTTTGCTGGATCTGCAACTTGGATGGCGCTGTATGAATCCACTCGTGACCGACCAGGGCGCATCGCCTCCATCGGATGAGCGCCCACTTATGCACGTCGATGTCGCAAGATTGCTCGACCAACTCGAGTTAGTCCGCTCGGTGTTGGGGCAAGGGAACGCAGATCTCGTAGCTCTTATTTTCGCAATGAAGGTCGAAGTTGCTGAAAAAGAAATTCTGCCGCTTAAAGGGCCGCCGCTCCTAAGACGAAGCTGGGACCAGTTGCTGTCGACACATGAAGGAAACGCACTAGCAGCCAACTTGATGACGTTTCCCTTTCAGACGGAACCGAGTCCCACGTGGTTCCTTTGGAGCGAGAAGCCTGGCGTACGAGCTTCCGCTTTGGCTGAAGGGAGAAGGAGGGTACAGGCGGGCTCAGACGGTCCCACATTCTCGTTTCCAATCTCGGACAGTGGTGTACTGGGATCTGTTCTTACTTCGGCGATGAACATCACCCTGCCGCTAAAAGGGACGTTTGCATTAGGTCTTAACGTGGTGAAAAACCTGATTCATAGAGTCCCGTGGTTGACCAAGTCGCTCGATACGGCGCACCCGAGCACGGTAACTTTCGACGATGTTGAAGCGATGCTTGCGGCATTGATTCGGAACAAGTCTTTTGTGGATTGGCTGAACAAGGCGCAGCTGGTCTTCCAGGCAGAAGACGAGACAATCACTGACGAGTCGATGCGAAGACTGGTTTCCAGCCTTCACGCGCTCTCCGACCCTAAGTTGGTCGAGATGCTGGGACCGGATGTAATAGCAAGGCAAGTTCTTGCGACGCTTCGTCTTCCTCAGAGTCGTGTGGTCCAGCTTGTGGAGGAGCTACTCAAGGGGGTCGTGAATCGGTTGTCTGATTCTGACCGTACGGCAATCCTGGCTGTTCTCCAAGGTGCGGTCGCCGCGGCGGAGGTTTGGCTCACGACGAAGACACCTCCAAAGAATTCATAGATCCTGTCGCCATCCGCTCGTTGCGGAACCAATCTGGCCGCTATTGCAAAATAGAGGCTCGCATTACGATGCAAGCACTCCTTTGAGAGCCATGTCGATATAGTCGATATCCGCTGGGTTGATCCCGGCACCGGACGCATGGCCCCAAATGGACGGAATGACGTCGAGCCGGGCATCCGACAGAAAACTAACCTCTATCTCGCTATCCTCGGGCGGAAAATAGAGATCCGTCTTGCAAGGCATGATCAGGCATTTCGCCGTTATGCCGCGTAATGCAGCTGCGAAATCGCCGTTGTAGGTCTCATTCCGGCTGATATCAGCCGCTTGCCAGGTCGCGATCATGGCCAGGATGTCGTTCGGATCGAAGTCACTGAAAAGGGTTTCCCAGAAGCCGACGAAAAAATCGTCGAGCGACGAAAAACCGAGCACCTCACGATCCAAGCCCTGACGGAAAAAGGTTTGGGAAAGGGCCCAGCCCGCGTAAACCCGGCTCATGGCGCGCACCCCGTCGATGCCGGACCCGAGAACTCTCCTCCGATGAAAGCGGCATCGGCCGTCAGTGCGGCTTTTACCCCTTCGAGGAACACATAATTATGCCGCGAGGTCTTGGCGGAGCCGCAGAGCGCCGTCAGACGCTTGACGAAACCAGGATGGGACGACGCCCATTCGTAGGCCTGCAAGGCGCCCATGGACCATCCTACCGCCAGCGCGATGCCCTGCACCCCAAATCTCTCTTTCAAAAGCCGGTGTTGGAGGACGACGTTATCGTGCGTGGTAACCAGCGGGAAATCCTTCCCGGAAAAGGGGGCAGGGGTGTTGCTGGGTGAGCTGGATAGCCCATTGCCAAACAGGTTCGGGACGACGATGAAGTATTCCCGGGGGGCGAGGGCGCGGCCTTCGCCGATCAGCCATTCATTGCCGGTATGCCGGCCGCAGAACCACGTGGGAAAGACGACGACATTGTCGCGGCTCTCGTTTAGATGGCCGTAAGTCTTGTAAGCGAGGTGGGCTTTTGGAAGCGCAATCCCGCTTTGCAATGCAAAATTGTTCACCGTAAAAATGTCATGGTCCATGGTGGCTCCTCCATATGCGTAACGTGACGGTTGCCGACCGCAGATGCTTTCGGGTCACTGGTCCCCGTGCGGCCAATACTCGACCGATCCGGAAACCCGAGGGACGGCGTCCTGCCTTTTTACGTCGGCGCAACCTCGCTTCACATCCACAAAATTGTGGATGTTCGAAGGCGCTGTGGTCCTGAAGACTACCCCAGAGTCGGAAATGGAGCGTAGAGGCGTGAGCCCCGGCGCGCAAAAGTCCTCAGGCACAGCCCGGTCACCGGGAGCAACGTCCTCGGGGCGATTGCGGTGGGCGCGGCCGTCCTCGCGAGCGAGACCCTGTTTCCTGCCTATCAACGCCGTGCAGATCACTGCCGGTAGCGCGTTCTCGCACACTGGAGAGCAAAGACGTGAATCCGATAGACCTTACTTGCACCGACATTGCCCGGATCGTTGCCACCCGCGAGATGACATCGTCCGAGATCGTTGCCGCGCTGGTACAGCGCACGCAAGAGACGCTGCATTACAACGCCTATTCCTCTTTCGACGGGAACCTGGTCCTGCGTGCCGCCGAGGAGGCCGACCGTGCGATGGCCAATGGAAAGAAGCTGGGCATTCTCCATGGCGTGCCGGTGGCGCTGAAAGACAGCATCAACGCGGTTGGCTATCTGGGAGTGTTGACCAAGCTGATTGCGAGCGACAGTCAGAAATCGCGTCGGGTAAAGGCTATCACCGCCTTGTCCGCGCTGGTTGGCGCTGTGTCGCTGGCGCGGGCAGTGAACGACGAAAAGCTTTCCCGAGAAATTCTCAAGTCGGTCGCGGACGAGTTGAAGGCGCAGTTGGGGTAATGTCGTTGTTAGGGTGGTCGTGAGAAAGATTGATCTGATAATATTTTGATCATTCTTCTAGAGTAGTTAACAAACCTCGGTAGTTGTGTCACCTTCAATATTCCAGCGAAGAGAGCTGTAACGAACATCGTTATCGTCGCCTTGCATAGCTAGGCGCAACAATGAATACGTCCCATCTCTACCTAAGACGGGTTGGTTGTGGGGTATATGGGGCGATATTGTCGAAGGTAAGTATTTTCCTTAATGGGCTCCTATTTTCGTTGGCGGTTCAGAATAAGCTTCATTTTTCGGCGCATAAGCTAAAATGTTTTTCATATTGACAACTAAGGATCGTTGCTGGAAAGATTTTCATTTTTTATGATTGATGGCTATTTGATAGTTACTTGTTGTTTTTTTGATGTTAGAATTAAAACAGGAAGCTAAATTTTCAGAGGTTGTCAGATATGTGGAAAGACTCGGAGTATGATCACGTAATAATTCAAACAACAGTGGTAGGGGTGGATGATGCAGTTTTGGATCCGCCCGACCCAAGACTGTTAGCATTTTCTACCTCTTATGTATTTGAGAACTATGTGAGGCCTAGCGAGCGCGCACTGTTTGGGAGTGAACTTAGAGTAGTTGATGGTGAGGGTTACGAAATCCAAGAGGTGACCCAGATATTGGTAGGTCCCTCTTCTGAGGCGCGCGCTATTTTTCTTCGATCTGAAACGTTTTTCTTAGGTCTTGATTTTAAGCCTCTCATGGAAGGTGTCTCAATGAACGAGGTCAGTAGAGGCACAGTTCGAGATTTCGTCATGAGAAACAATAAAGGTATCTCCGCTATTTCGGTGAAGAAGATCTGATAACGGAGTGTTCGCTCCTGCGGAGCGTTTGGTAGGGGTGCTATCAGCAGCGCCCTGATTCGTTTTGATACTCCCGTTAATTGAGTCGGTACAAATCGTATAAATGTTATGGGCGTTAGACGCTACTGCCAAACTATCCGGCTACACCTTGCAGCATCACAGCGCTTGATAGGGTTGGTAACACCCACCTCACGATGGCTTGTGCTGGTTTTTGAGACGCCGGTAGCTCCAGGTTAAAAATTTAATCCCCCCTCTCGATACGGTACCAGTTACTTTTAATGCGTTATAAACCAGTTTTCGAATTCTTTGTTTCTCTTCGGGAGTCCTTTGGTCAACTTCGACTACACGAGTGGTGGAGTTTGCTATCTTTCCACCTACAATGATTGAGAAAGCGATGAAGAATAGCCAGCGATAATGCTTGGAGCGCTGATTTTGGGAAACAATGGCAATAGCCTTCTCTTGTTTATCCCTGAGTCTAACCAAAGTGGGTACGATACATTCAGATGCTAAAGCTACGGTTCTAATTGCCACATATTTGTCGACAAGGCTTTCAGGCGGCTCAGGGAAAGAGGTGCAATAGGACGCCGGTACCGTCTGACAAACCCCTGATGATGCTGAGAGTTGATACGAATCGCCGCCTAAGTTTTTAACTGGGCATCTCTTGCTGTTGTAATCATTTATTTCTTCTCTGATCTGAAATATTTCTTCATCTGATATTTTAGACCAGGTTGGAGCGTAGACGGTGCGGCTAACATGGGGACCGAACTCTTTGTAGATCTTATGGTGGTCGCTTGCATATTCGTTAAGCTGTTGTTGAACACGTGAGGCCCAACGACAGGAAGCAGTTTCTAAGGATCCATTCCGCAGGCAGTAATTATCGTACTCCCGTACTTGTGCTAACAAGTATAAGCTCGCATTTCTTGTTGCAGCACTGGCTTCTGTCAGTGCCTGAGCGTCCTCGGAGGCTCCACTATCGGCAACGAAGAATATTCCCGTCAAAATAGCTGTAAGAAACCAAATATGGTCATAATAGTGGCGGAAGCGGTCATTCAGTTTGAATGCGTCGTAGACTATTATGGTTACAGACCATCCGATTAGGACTCCATATAATATTAGAGAGGCAAATCCAAAGGCGCTTCCTAAGCTGCCTGTGCCGCCCACTAAATACTGGGATGGGGTTAGACTGAATGGAGAAATAAAGCCAAGTACGTTAAGAAAGCCTGGCGATAACAGCAGAAAGCCAACTACCATTACACCTTTTGTTTTACCGAGAATGTACCCAGCTAAAAGCATAAAAGGTAAAGAGCATAGTGCTAAAAACATTATGGCGACTAATACTGGTATAACTGCTTCGCCGGGAGCGAAGCCACTTACTAGCTCACCATTCGCTGCCTTTTCGATGAACCAGGTAGAGGAAATGCCTAACCCATCCAATGTCTGATGCAGGTTGTACGCTGCGCCGTGGAAAAACCTCACATAGGGAGATAGAAACTCAAATAACATCATCAGCTTTACTCGGAATGTCTATGAAATATATCGCGTACCGTCTCGGTTCGCCCTTGAGCTGTAGGGGCTGCGAATGCTGGGAACTGCACCAGATAATGTAATGCCAAAATAGTGGCACTGGTGCTATTTTCCTTTTTGATGTTCATGTATCCCGCATGCCGCGACCTTTTGGCGCATGACCGGCTGGCCATCGATTGAGTACTAACGAGCAACAGTTTGTTAACCTCCACGCGCTTTTTCTCGTCTGATTAATCAGCCACTGTAGATTTCCAGTTGCTACACAGGATGCTTTTTTTCATGAGTACGTTGTATTCCCGTCGTACGGTCCTGCAAGGCATGAGCCTGCTGAGCCTTGGCCTGCTCGCCGGCTGCGACGCCAGCAGCAAGCTGTCGTTCAAGTACGGCAAGGATCTTAGCGACAAGATCATGGGCCGTACCTTCAAGCTCAAGGATGCCGAGGGCGAAAGCCGGATGCTCACCAGCTACCGGGGTCTGATGCCGATGATCTTCTTCGGATTCACCCAGTGCCCGGCCGTATGCCCGACCACTCTGGCCCGTGCCGCCCAGGCTAAAAAGCTGATGGGTCGCGACGGCGAGCGCCTGCAAGTGATCTTCATCACCCTGGACCCCGAGCGCGATACACCGGATTTACTCGACAAGTACGTGAAGGCCTTCGATCCGAGCTTCGAGGCGCTGTACGGCACGCTGGAAGAAACAGCCGCCACCGCCAAGGAGTTCGGCGTGTTCTTCGAGAAAGTCCCAAGCGGCGACACCTACACCCTGTCCCACACCGCGACCAGCTTCGTGTTCGACACCAAAGGCAATTTGCGCCTGGGCCTGTCCGCGTCCCTTACCGCTCAAGAGTGCGCAGAAGACCTGCTCACCGTCATGGAGATCTGCTGATGACTTCGTTCTGTGCGCCACGTATCAAACAACTGGCCCTGGGCCTGTCCCTGCTTGGCATGGCGTGGCAGGTGTCGGCGCAATCCCAGGTCAACAATGCCTGGGTCCGCGCCACGGTCGCCGGCCAACCTTCAAGCGGTGCCTTCATGACCTTGCAGGCCGACACCGACAGTAAGTTGATCAGCGTACAATCGCCCGTGGCGAAGCTGGTGCAGATTCACCAGTCCAGCATGAAGGACGATGTGATGAGCATGCAGCAGGTCGAGTCCGTCGCCTTGCCCGCCGGTAAGCCGGTGAGTTTTGACCCCCACGGCTACCACATCATGCTGATGGATCTGACGGCACAGATCAAAGAAGGCGACACCGTGCCCCTGACCCTGACGGTGGAAAATGCCAAGGGCGAGAAAGAGACGATCAAGGTCGAAGCCCAAGCGCGTTCGCTGGATACGATGGATCACGGCATGATGGATCACAGCAAGATGCATTGAGGGGCTGACGGCCTCGCCCAAGAGGCCGTTGTTTGATGGGAGGCGCGTAATATTCCGATCAACATCGAAACCGCCATCCCGGGGACGATATCCGCGTTGAACTAAAATCAAGGCGACTATCACCGAGAGGACTGCTAGGGGAACCTATGCAGCATTTGAGAATGGACGAGAGGATTTTGCAGCTCATTGGTGACTCGCAGTTCGAGCGAGACCTGTACGAGGCGGCGTATCTCAACCTTCATGACCGAAGGAACAAGCTGCGCTTCAATAACTTCGCTTATGCAATGCGTGAGCTGGCCGGGCACACCCTTGCTCGATTGGCCCCCGACTCCGAGGTGCAGAAGTGTGCCTGGTGGAATGCAAAAGCCGAAGGTGAAGTTCACCAAGTCACAAGGATTGAACGAGCTGTATACGCCACGCAGGGAGGCCTATCGAACTTCTATGTGAGAAAGAGACTCGGGCTAGATTTTGCAGAGAGCCACTTGGAGCTTCGGGAGGCAATCAAGCGACTCAGTGACTACACCCATATCAAGCCAGAAGTCTTTGGGATGGGTAATGAGGGAATTGATCGACTGGCGGCAGAAACCACCGAGGCGGTTGCCGGGCTCATGGCCTCTATCCAGGAATGCCGGGCGGCCGTTGCGGAGCGACTCTCGGATGCAATAACCGATGCGGCAATTCAGCAGGTGCTTGGGGAGAGCCTGGATGCTATCGATGAACTGGCTACCCATTACTTCGTCGAGGAAGTCTACGTCGACTCGCATCAAGTTACCGGCATTACTGCCGAAGCGGTCCATTTCAGAGCAAGCGGTACTATCGGCGTCACACTGCAGTGGGGATCAAACTCCGATGTGCGGAACGGTGACGGGTTGGAAATGGGAGAGTCCTTCGGCTTCACTTGTGAGCTGACCTGCGAGACGCCAAATCCTGATCCAGACACCCTTGAGTACGTTGAGAACTCGTTGATGGTGGACACTGGAGATTGGCAGACAAGACCTGATGAGTGGGAGGATCACCCGGATGCACCCACTACAGAAGTCCTAAGACCAGATTTCTAAATAAGCGTGCTCAGTTCAGGGGCATTCCATCCAAGGCGGCTTTGTAGTCGAGTTTGGCGGGAAGGATGCCTCTTAAATTCATAGCGTCGATGATTCGATGAGAATCATGACGGGAACAAGCTTATCTCTTACAAGCAGCACGTTTTGGGAAAATTCACGATGAATCAAGCTTTCACGACAGTCCGGACCGCCGCAGATTTACATCGATATCTGACGAAAAATAAGAATTTCGATTTCAATCCAGATCACGGTCGCGATGAGGCGCTTTACACCGAACTGAAGCGAACGCTTGAATTGCCAGATGGAAAGTTTCTGGAGGGGCTTAGCGAGAAAAATATTTCTGCTGAGCAATATCTCCGTGCATTGATGGCAATAGCGGAACCGTTGTCCGAAATGTACCGAGGGATCTTGGCATATTGCACCCGCGCTAACGTCCTACGATCCAAGAGAAGCGCCAATATTGAGTGGGAAATAACATTGGGGGAGGAGCGGATTGGTTTCTCTTTCGAAGACTTCAGGCTCTTCGATGAGATCAAGACCAGCATAGCGCCTTCGTTCGAATTAATGTTTTCGACAAAGAATGACCTTATGGATTGGTTGGCTCATGAGGTCTTCAAGCCGTCTCACCAGGGCCTACCGAGTTGGGATTTTGATTGGAGAAGCGTCGAGATTTTCAGGATCCTAACAAATGCCCGAAATCGACTTGGCTTGGAATACGCGCCGATCTTTGGTGGGCTAAATAATTTATATCTTGGTGGAAGCGGTATAAACGTACCGGCGGATCTGGCGCTGCGTGTCACAGGACACAGAGATTACCAGGCGAAACTATCAGCGGTTGCCAAAGCGTTCGATCCCGAGGCCATTGAATCGATTGCGTCAAAATTCATCGAACTTCCGTTCTGGAAATTTCGTTGGCAGATCTACGAGATCTGGATCATCACAGTGTCTTTGTCGGAATTTGACCATTTTGGATTCCAACTGGTCGCCAACCATGACGGCCACTCATTAATCGAACTAGGACGCCAAGCTACCCTGGCGGCGCATGACAAGAGCCCTAGCACTTTCATCTACCAGCCAACGTACTGGAACAGAAACAACGATGAAGTACGGCCGGACATCGTCGTTTCCAGCCGATCCGACGCGACCCCAAATAACGTAAATTTAGTAATTGAATGCAAGCAGAGACTCAGTCTCGACATCTCTCACTTGGAAGAAGTTCGGATCAAATACGAGGCTGGGGTCTGTCCAGCGAGGGGTGAGGTAGTCATTGTGAACTACGATGACGTGCAACCATGGCCGCGATCAGGACAAGACAAAACCACGCTCATAGCTAACGTACGACCGCACTCGTCGGGAGAGACCGAATTCAGGAGATTCCTGAGAACCACACATATTGCCAGGTCGTTACGCAAGGAGGTTTGGTTCGTCGATATCTCGCTGAGCATGGGTGGGGTTCTTAACGATGAATTTCGACGGTGCTTGGCAGAACACATGGATTCCCTCTCGCCTGGGCAGTTCAAGCTTTACGGATTCGCACAAGATATTGTGGAGAGGCAGGCGCTCGATCTCCGTGGAGAGGTCGCGATGTCTCAGTCCCCTAATGACGCTAATTGGGAGGGGCGCGGAATTGACCTTCTTTGCATTAAGGCCCGTGAGTGCTTAGCAGACAAGAGGGTGAGGTTGTTCATCGTTTCGGATATCGCCAGCACGATAGAGAACAAATTATTTCTTGAAAAAGACGAACAAGACCGAGTTTGTTTCACGGATCCGAGTCAGGTGCTCTCGATGCTAACGGAACTCTCGTTCTGAATGTATGGGAGTGACGTAGGATTGGTCGGAGAGTCAGCATCGAGCGTCATCGATTTATAGATCAAAGACGCACCGTCTGATCCTGGTTTGCAAGAGGTGCAATGCATGACTAACGAAGAAATTCGCCAAGGCTGAGGGTCTACCGGTCACGTACAGCAATATCTGATCTTAACTCCCCCCAATATCTCTCAATTCAAGCCCGGCCACTGAAGGCAAAGGGCTTGCTTTTACCAAATTCAGCGGCAATTCTCAGGCACTCAGCGCGTGAACGCGCATTTATTGATTCTCGCTCCTCGTCGCTCAATCTGCGCAAGATTTCAAACTTTCGTTCACCGTCTGACTGCTTTTTAGCTATCAGATGGGAAAAGCAGGACGATTCCACAGGAAGAATCTGCATGATGCACCTTGGGAAGATTGGATTGCGGCACAGAAACAATAGCAAAATTCGCTATGTCTTGCGGGGCGACTGAGTGGGGAGGCAGATACAGCAGAGCGCTGCATAACCTGTTGTCGGTGATGCCAAGCAAGGCTGTGCAGTTTCCTGTTCAGTGGGCTTTACTCTGTATCTATCACTGGAAAGATAGCTCCCCCGTAGACGTCACCTGAGTAGTTGAACTACGGCTTCGAAGGCAAAGTCGCCGGAGGACCACCCATGAGCGCACGGCTGGCTGGCGAGCATCCCGGCCCATTGAGTTGTGTGGTCAGGCGGTGCCTCGCCAAAGCGGTCGACATAACTCTGTTTGTCTCCATTTCCTTTGTGGTTGCATTTTTCATCCTACCCGGTTCATTACGCTTCGATGCGCTGGTCCCTGCATTTTTTTCGGTGCTTTGGGTGCTTGGCTTCATCATCAGCGCCGATATTGTGTTTGTGCTGCTTTTCGGCAGAACCCCAGGCGAAATGCTAACAGGCATACGTGTATTGACACTGGAAGAGGAGCGCTTGGGGTTATCCCAGCGTCAGGATCGAACCACGGATGCATTCGTTGACGGTACGATCGGCTGCATTTCTTTGCTATCGCTTTTCTGGCGGCGTGAACCCGCACCTTACGATAAAGGATGCACTGTCTGGTTCGTTCGCCTGACACGACAACGACTACTGGTCACGGCTCTGGTATCCGTTGCATTTGTAATGACGCTGGTAGTGGGCGGTATCGCTTTCGGTTTCATGGGGGTGCAGGATAACGCGCCTGCGGTAGTCATTCGCATCATGAAAAAGGTCGGGTTCGATGTCCAGGAGCGGTGGGTCAACCCCCTTACTGGCAAAGTGCTGGTCCTGCCAGAGGGTTGGCACGTACTGGATTCGTCGCAGCTGCCACAGTATGGCGAGTTGATGGTGAATTTTGCTTACACGGATGACAATTCATATCTGGTGAGATTGGTCATTGCACCTGACGCGATCCTATACGCTCAGCCGGAAGAGGTGAGCAATTTCGACCAGTTGGACTGGATCCTGCGTTCTTCCCTGATAGTTGATTATGACGCGGGTAGCTTGGGCGTGCGAGAGGATGTCCAGGGGGAGCGTCGGTTCGATCTCCTTTATTCGGCTAGATTAGCTTTTGAAAACGCCACTGACCTGAGTGGTACTGCCATTGTCTGGTTTACCGAGCGCAGGCATACATGGGCGCTTGCTATTGCTCATTCCATAAAGGCGAGGCCAGAGCTGAAGGAAGAAGCCTATCGTCTTGCATTCGGTCTGATCCAATCCACTAGGGTGTCGCGATGAGTGTGGGCTCATTTCCCGCATCACCGGACACGGCTGGCGCTTTTACTTGGCGCAGAGTTACCGCTCGCCTTGTGGATTGTGTCTGGCAAGTTCCGGTTGGCATCGTGGTGTGGTATGTCACGGTTCAGTTGACTGATTTGCCTTGGCGTTGGGGGATTGTCGCCACGGCAGTGGCTGTGAGTTGTGTTCAGATCCTTGGTGAGACCTTTCTGGTGTGGGGGCTGGGGACGACACCAGGCAAGGCCGCGGTCGGCCTGCGCGTATGTGAGGATGAGACTGACGAGCCACCAGGATTCAGAGCCGCACTTCTGCGGGCAATGAAGGTAGTGACGTGGGGCATGGGGTTCTGGCTGGGGCCGTTGGCGTTAGGTTGTGCCACAGGAGCGTTCTGGCGTTTGTCGACCGCTCGACTGATGCCATGGGAGAGGGGTGGAGAGGGTACAGCTATTCGTTCAATGCCATCGACTGCTGGCCGGCAGCTGACTGCCTGGGTAGTGGGCGCTAGCATGTTGTTGCTGGCAAGCATGGGGCCTTTATTGATGTTGACAGGGACAGCTTCTACTTCTGCAACGTTGTCCCAAGATTTGCGCCGGAGCATCAGTGGGCAGTGGCTGTGGATGAATCAGCTGTCCGGTAGTCTGGTGACACTCGACTCTCGGTGGCGTTTGGTTCATGAGAGCATCAATTTGCCCCGTGGTCACTGCGAAGCCAAATTTGCCTTTGGTGAAGGCGACGCCAATGTGGTCAAGTTGTCGGTGGCGTGGAAGCGCCCACCACCACCACTATCACTTTGTATTCCCGGCGAACTGGATCTGCAGGAAATGGGCTTCGTTGTCATCCAGACCGGTGACTTCCACGACGAACGAACGCAAACCCGCTGTGAGGTCCATGGTGGTGGTGTCATTGCCGATACTGTGGTCTTCGGGAAGGTTGATACATTTCTGAAGGGTAAAGCCGGTTCAGTTGTGTACAAGGTTTTTTCATCCAGTGCGCAAACTTCCGGTTATGCAACCGAAGCCGTCGAAGGTCTGGCAGCGCGGCTACTTGATGAGGCGGGGCCGTTCGAGGACGGTAACGGTAATCTTGACCGATATTCCTGGCGCAATGGGCTAACTGGTGAGGTTGCCCAATTACCTGGCGATTGGATGCTTAATGACATGATTGTGGCTGAGGGGGACTATGTGACCTACACCTTCTACCGCTGGTCGGGAGCCGGTAAAGACTTTCAGACCAAGGATGTTGCCTTTTTAGGAGGCCTTGAAAAAAACAGTCCAGTCAAGCTCGAAGATGTGATCCAACAGCTACTCGACAAGCGGTCCACTGGCAAGCAGCAGTTGAGCAAAGAGCTGCTCCCGGGTGGCGATATTCACTATAAATTGCAGGGGGATGGACAGGAAGCAAACATGATCGTGCGCGACGGGAAGCGGTATTCCTGGATCCTAGTTTGGACAAGCATCGAAGCTGGTGCTGCACCGGGTAGCTTGGAACAACACGCGTTATTGTCGCGGATTTTGCCGACACTCCGGTGATAGCTAGCCGCTTTCCTTCCAAGTTTTCGGGATCTCACCTCGCTCTTGCATGGACCGCTTGCGGCTAGTACACATTTTTTAAAAGCGTATGCGCCGCAGAGCGGTCTGAACCGAAGCCCTAGAAAGCACCTCACTATCGAGGGTCTCGGATGTTCGCTTTACTGGTTTAAGTCGTCCGAACGGGCTTGCGACTTTTCGCGGTGTTACTGACTGGTGCGGGAACGGGAACAACAGTTGAGGTAGCTAGTCTGTGTGTGATCACGGACGCACTCTTGTTTCCAAGTTGCTCCTCCAAATGATTTCGCACCGATTGGGCTGTCAGTATCCGCGACGACTCGACTGCGGAGGCGGTGGATTGGCCAGCCGCTGTCAACACTAGAACCGTGTCTAAAGCGGTGTTCACTGACGCAACCGCAATGTTACCAACGCCATCTTTGATCATGATGATAGCCTCGATTGAAAAGCCTCCTGCAACGATGCAGACAAGGCTTTCAACTAGCGTAACGCGGAATCGGGTCAACCGTTGGGAGGAGTGATAGGCGGGAGTCTACGGAAATATTTGCGTCCGTAATCTCGCGGTAGCTTTCGACGCCTCGACGGCACCATCTTCCTTACAGGCGCTGTCTAATAGTGAACCAGGAGCCGATTACTCTGACGCTGCTTTCAGTGCTTGTCGGAAGGCAAACGTTTCTGCGAAACGTCTGGCGAAATTATCGGACAAAGCGGAAGCGCCCGCCTATTCAAATGGCAAGGTCGAAGCGGATTTTCTCGAACAGTAATTCAATGTCCTCGCAGGAAGATCTCTCCAGGTAGCACTTAATAAGGAGGCTTGCTGGGTGGATGTCCATGACTGCAGCGAGGTGCTCGACCTTCTCGAGCGTAGGGTTTTTCAATCCCCGCTCAAGCTGACTCATGTAGCTGAGACTCGTCACTAGCGCAAAATCTTCCTGGGTTAGCGCTCGTCGTGTTCGTAAATTTTTCAGTGCCCGGGCGAAGGCGGTATTGAGTTCCATTGTGTCATCTCTTAAAAGAGATGATGAAGCATGAAATCAGCACTATAATGCCACGTACTATAGTGCTGATTCGTGCTTTTGGAGAAATTATATGTTTGAAACGTATGAGGCGGCGAGGCTGCCGGCGCTTCCGTCTTTTGAGCGAGACACGACTCGCTGGGCTTTCATCGCTCAGTCCGCCAACCGTGAATGGTTCTATGTGACGCACCAGTATTTTCAAGACGGTGACCCCGAATATGTGTGCAGTCAGCAGTTCATGATCCCCGATGTGATTGGTCTGATGAGCCTCGTGAAATCCAACACGGATGTCGCATTTGTCAGCGCGGTGCAGCTCGTATCCCCAGGCTGGTTGAATGGCTCGGAGGAATGGCGCATGGAGCCACTCATAAGGTTGATCGCTTTGCCCGATGAAGAAAGCAGCAGGTTTGCCTACAAGGTTGCGGGGGGCGGAATTTATCCACCTCAGCTCGCGGATACTGCGCAGAGCGTGGGAAAGGGCATTTGGCCAATATCTACAGGGGAGGGGTCCAGTGAGTCCACATCTTGAACATTTGCTTTGTAAGCCAAATTTGTCGCTGTTCCCAAATGCCACGATTGTCGACGATCACTTCTGTTGGGGATTCGAGTGCGGTGATGGTTGGTTCGACATACTCAACCACGCATTCGCCCTCGTTTCGGCAAGAACAGATATTAGCCCTGAGTGCGGGGAGGTGACGGTCGAGGAGGTGAAGGAAAAGTTTGGTGGATTGAAGATTTATTACCGTGGAGGCGACGATTTTGTTGAAGGTGTTTTCAATCTTGCAGAGTCAGCGTCCGTTCACATCTGTGCCATCTGCGGTAACCGTGCCCCCAATCGACGTATGCATTACCACCATCCGCGATGCGAAGACCACTATGGGAAATAACCGGTGAAGTACGGCATGACCCATCGTGAGAATTGGATTGTAAACATGCATGAGCAGCTTAAATGCGGCGATTCGTTGATTGGCCTAGCTGATGTCCGAAGCTGCGTAACCGTCCGGGCATCCCACCTTACGATAGAGCCATTTGACTCATCTAAAAATCACGACGCTTTGCCGCTAATGCGAAGGGGCTATGTTAAATTCAGCTCAGTCGTTAATGGATATTTCGGTTATGGAGAACGCATCATGCTCGCAGTAGGAGTGGCGCTAGTCGCAGTAGGCTTGGGCACAGGAAATCCTGGCTTTTGGATACCAGGCTGTGTCTTCATGGCTGTAGGGTGCTTTAAAAGAGTCAATCGTCGAGACTGATGGTAGGGGGTAAGTGACTGCCGTATTTACCCTGTGCAAGTCAGGCCTGCACCCATTGATGCGGCAGTAGCTGTCCTATTTCACTGGCCCGCTGCGTCGGCAGGCGCGTGAGAACATCCTTCAAATAGGCGTACGGGTCATGACCATTCAGCCGCGCCGACTGGATCAGACTCATGATCGCCGCCGCTCGTTTGCCGCTACGGAGCGACCCTGCAAAGAGCCAGTTCTTGCGCCCAAGAGCCCATGGTCGGATCTGGTTCTCTGCCCAATTATTATCAATGGGTACAGCCCCGTCATCGAGGTAGCGCGACAGCGCTACCCAGCGTTTCAGGCTGTAATCGAGTGCTTTGCTGATAGCCGCGCCTTCGGGCACGAGGTCACGCTGGGCGATCATCCAGGCGTGCAGCATGTTCATCACCGGTACAGCTTTTTCTTGCCGTATTCGGCGCCTTAAATCCGGCTCCAGGTCGCGGACTTCACTTTCGATTTCGTACAGCAACTGGATATAGCGCAGGGCTTGCTCGGCGAGCGTGCTTTTATTCGTAGCGTGCAATTCGAAGAACTTGCGCCGCGCATGAGCCATGCAGCCGATCTCGGTCACGCCGAGTTCAAAGCTGGCCTTATAACCGCCAAAATCGTCGCACACCAGCTTGCCCCTCCAGTCTTGCAGGAAGTTGCGAGCATGCTCTCCGGCGCGGCTGGGGCTGAAGTCATAAACTACCGCTGCCACGTCCGAGAACTGGCTGGTGGCGTAGGCCCAAACATAGGAGCGGTGGGTTTTCTTTGCTCCCGGCATGAGCATCTGCACCGGTGTTTCATCGACATGAATAACCTGCTGCCCGAGTACCACGTCGCGCAGCGCATCAACCAGCGGCTGCAACTGAACCCCGGTCACGCCAACCCATTGAGCCAAGGTTGAGCGTGGAATCGCCAGGCCCGCTCGACCGAAGATCGATTCCTGACGGTAAAGCGGCAGGTGGTCGGCAAACTTGGCAATCATGACGTGGGCCAGCAGGCCGGCGGTTGGGATGCCCTTATCAATAATCTGTGCCGGAACCGGTGCCTGAATCAGCGTTTCGCAGTCATCGCAGACCCATTTGCCACGTACATGGCGTTCAACGGTAAATACGCCGGGCGTGTAGTCCAGCTTCTCGCTGACGTCCTCGCTGATGCGCTTGAGGGCACAGCCGCAAGGGCAGTGAGTGTTGTCCGGTTCGTGATGGATCAGTGTGCGTGGAAACTCAGCCGGTAATGCAGTGCGTTTGGGTTTCTGCTTTTTCTCGGTCGCCGCTGGCACTGTTTGCAAGGCTTGAAGCTCTGCTTCAATCGCTGCGATATCGGTATCGATCAGGTCATCGAGCAAACTGGCTTGCTCGGGATTCATCTGCTCGCTGCGCTTGGCAAACTTCAAACGCTTGAGCTGGGCGATCTCGAAGGTCAGTTTCTCGATGACTGTTTGATCACGGTTGATTTTCTTGCCCATCGTGTCTACTTGCGACAGCAACTGCGCTGCCAAAGTACGCAGCAGGTCGGGGGACATTTGGTCGAGATTGGGCAAAGAAGTCATGCGCCGGATTTTGCCAGAGCAGGCGCTTCGCGGCGATAGACCGATAGGCTAATGGCAGCCATTAAAGCAGTGTGATCGAGCCTCCAGAACCTGCGCGTTGCCATGGCAGACCCAGCACCAATGCCTGAAGTTGCTCGACCTCCAGTTCCATCTCAAAACCGTAGCGAATGCCAGGCCAGTGGAACTTGCCTTGGTTCAATCGGCGCGCCGCTAGCCATATTCCGAAGCCGTCATGCACCAGCACTTTCATGCGATTGGCGCGGCGGTTGGCGAACAGATAAGCACAGTGCGGTTGCGCCGCACCGAACACTGCAATCACCTTGGCTAACGCCGTTTCGGTACCGGCGCGCATGTCCATCGGTTCGGTGGCGAGCCAGATGGAGTCGATGCGAATCATCGCAGAAGGTCTCGAAGAAAGGTCGCGCAGGCAGCAGCGTTTTCAGTGGGCCAGTTCACTTTTACTGTGCCGCGCGGGTGCTGGATCTCAACGAAGATATTCGAGGAGGCTGGGTGCAAGCTTGCCCCGGTCAGCGGCACGGGTAACGGAATAAACGCAGGTTGCAGCGCTGTGCGTTTCTGCGATTGCAGCCGAATCCATTTGTGGACGAGGTTTGCGTTGAGGTTATGGCTGAGGGCGATGCTGGCAATCGAAGCGCCGGGCTGGGCACACTCTTGAATGACTTGGGCTTTGAAGAACTTGGAATAGGAACGGCGTGTTGGCTGCATGAAATACCCGCTTAAAAGGCTAGAACTGGTGTCCACTTAAATTAAGTGCACACCATGTCTTGGCTTTGCAGGACTGGGTAGCTGACTTGGCCGGACGCATACGAAGCTGCGTCTCGTCGCCAAGGTTGTTCGACAACACCTTACGAGGCCTCAAGGAAACACAGGCTTATCTCGGCGATACGTTCTTGGATCAAAGGTCAACGCTCGCCGACAGGCCGCAGCGGAGATATGGGGGCTCTTTGGAGTGTACGCAATGATTTAGGTGGAGGGAGCGCGCGGCGAAGGAATTGCTTCAGAACGGAAGCTCTGAACAGATTTTTGGATTGAGGCGAAAAAAGATTGAGGTGAAATAACGACTTTCTACTTCAGGTCGTTGAGGCACTCCATTAATTGAGCTTTACCTGCATTGCTCATCCTGTAATAGCGCTCCAGCAGTTCTGCCTCATCGTTCTCAGTGGCGTAAAAGTAGGCCGCAGGCAAATTCAGCTCGGTGGCAACGCGCGCTATCAATTCGAGATCCGGAGTTCTCTTTCCTAACTCATACCTATTCATCCGAGTGCTAGCAGAGGCTGGCTCTAAGCCAATCCGTATGCCCAGTTCTTCTTGGGAAAGCCCAGCTCTCAAACGCGCGTGCTTGAGGCGGAAACACAAAGTGCTAGTCGTCATGACGTCTTCTAATGAACCAAGGACGTCATCGTGCAATCTGGCGCTTTTCTAAATACTACCGATTTGGTAGTTTTGATCAGGAAAGGCGAATGAGCGGCAGGGTAGCGCTTGAGTTGCCTCCACTAAAAATCTCATAGGGATAATTTTCATGGTTTTGGGGCACAAGAACGTGTTGGGGCGTACGGCGCTAGCGCTGGTGGTCTCAGTCAGTAGCTTTTCACTGGCTGGTTGCGGTGGAGGGAATGAGCAATCCAACAGTAAGGATGCATCGGCAAAACAGAGTTCGGAGAGATCTGATCCTACTGATAAGAAAGCGACTGACGAAGCAGTGCTGAGCCAATTGGCACAAGAAAATACACCGCGCATGGTTACGTTTACGAACCCTGGAGTCGGCGATCTTGCGTCTTATCTTGATGCCAAGCAGCCGATGATAGTGTTCAACATGTACAACGCTAAACGTGATTGGCCTGAGACACCTGAAGACATTGCAGACTCCATGGGCGACCCTTTTGCAATTCGTGGCGCAAATCCAGATTTGTATCGAATTGCGACCGAACGGCAATCTGCAAAGGATTCATTTAAGAAAAAGGATCTGGCCACCGAACTTAATATGTTGGTGAGCAAGGAAGCCGAGAGCATAGGGCAAAGCAATTTGGTGAAATTGAGTTCAGATGATTGGACTCCAATCGCTCTCAGTACATTCGATCAAAGCGCAAAGGGTTTCCGAATAGACAATTGTCTATTTTCGGACAAGCTAGAATACAACGACGAAGAGAGGCGCAGTTCGACGACTCTGGCTCGTGCTCCCAAGATTCGCTGTTATTTGAATCCAGGCCCTACCAATTACTTTATTGGCTTTCAAGGCGGTTCTGGGTTGCTATTAGATGTCTCTGATGAATCATTGGCTCGTGTCATTGAAGCACAACGCGAGACGATCAAGATTGATATCTATGGCTATGTCAAATCAGTGGCGCGTGAACGTTTTGCTGGCGAGTTTGGCCCTCAGCGGTTTGTCCTGATAGCTCCCCAACGCATTGATCTCAAAGATGGAGTAACCGGAAAAGTAATTTATACCAAAAATATTTAATTTCGATTAATTAATGTCTTCTTTGAAGGCGGTAAAGATATGGCTCTCGTAATTTTAGATGGTGTCATTCAGGAAATTGGTTTTGGTTCATATGTCGACGGGCAACGGGTCATATCATTCGTTAAGATAAACGGTGTACGTATAAGGGATATCGTTTGTGATGATTACATGCGATCTTTCTTGGTTGTAGGCAAAAAAGTAAAGTTAGCACTAGTCCGGCGATTCCTAGGTCCGCACATCCTATACTCTGCACAGCTTGAGGACGGTGAAGTCGTAAACAAGGACAAAGGCCTTCCGATCGTGATGGTTATGATGGTAGGTCTAGCGTTCTCGCTACTACTTAGTCCCGTGTTTATCGGCATTCTCCGGGCGACAAATTCGATCCTGTTTTCCTTGATAATATTAATAGGGGCGGGAATGAGCATTGCTTATCTAGTAATGAAGGATCACTTCAAGGCTCGTAAAGTATTTCAAGTTGCGCGCTGACTAGGTCAAGCTCCTACGACAATGTGACGACAGCATGATTGCCATCATGCTGTCGTCTTCGCTTCGCGGCATTCAACCATCAAGCGGATTTTCAAACCCGCCTTAATCTCCGTTTTGGCTTGCCAGATCTCCCTACATCCGCATTGCCTCTTCTCAGGGATTTGCGCGTGATTGCTGAAAGCCTGCGACTCCGAGGGAGGTAGTAATCAGAAAGTTTTGTTGCTTCTCCATTTTTGTAGAGGTGTAGCCCGCGCCGAAGTTTGACGCCGTCAGCCACTCATCACGCGCTGCGCCCGAAAAGGTTGATAGCAAGTAACCAGAGGCAGACGACTCCCAGAAGTACTGGAAGGACGCACAAAACCAGATGTTCCAGCGGCTACAGTAACTTTCAACCAATAATCCCGACTTTAGAAGTGTTATGAGTGGGCGACGAGTACTCTTTTGCTCGGTGGAGAACAGCGGAGTTGTTACGATATCGGGGCCGAAATAAATACCAAGCATGTTGTCCGGTAGACTTGGATCCCTTGAGTAGTGCACGCCGTTGTCCATGAATCGAAATGCCATGTCTATGATCGCAGCGCTCTTCCCAATGGCTGCCCAGCGTCCCATGTGAGGAGGTAGATCCGGAAGATTGGCAAGTTCGCGGCTCCGGGACACAATGCTCACTCCTTCCACTGGTATCGTCGGCTCCATTCTGTGGACTTGTGCACCATCGAATTTCCAGCCAGCTTCACTGAGCAAGATCATAAACCTCCCTGCTGCAACGCAGGACACCTCGCTCCAGTTAACACAACCTATCCGCAGTGTGTCGAGATGCGCTCCTTGCGGCACACTAAGAAGATCAAGAAATTCACCGCGTCGATGTTGGGATAGGTCATAGGATTGCGGCGCCGGTTGGTGCGAGGTGAAAAAAGGATATAGCCCAAAGTAAAGCCCAACTACCGTAATAATGGTGCCTATGACCGTCAGCATGTAGCTGACGTACGCGCGCTTAGTTTCATTATCGGCCTTGCTCCATTCATCTCGTGAGGGAAGCAAAAGTTTATTGCTTGGCGGGGTAGGGGGCATTTTTGAGTCTCGCGCTTGTGGAGGTACTAATTGGGCTAGCTTACTGACGGGCACTAAATCATCGGACAATATGATACCCACAACCGGAAGCAACCACTTGTCACTCCGTGGGAGGGGGCTGTTCGTCCCGGTTAAATAGTCTTGAAACCGCTTTGGCCCATAGTGTGCGTGAAAACGCTGATGGATCTCATCGTCTTGGAGCATCGACTGTCGTTGGCTGACCGATCGCACGGTCAATGTCGTGCCTAATGGATTTTGCGAAGGCAATGTGCTACCAAGCATGTGGTATTCGCTCTGTGGAGCGTGTGGCAACTCTTACTTCAATCGATGAATGTTCAACAGGGACGAGGGGCACATGGCCGTCAGTATCAGATTCCTACAAGCGCACCATGGTGACTGCATTTTGATCACTGTGCAGCTCGGCGACGTGACCCAACGTATCCTCGTCGATGGCGGCCCTGCGCGAACCTTCAAGCCTAGGTCGAACACTGAAACGCGGGACGGTGACCTTAAGAAAGTCTTGACCAGTCTCCGCGGTGAGGGGCATGGCATTGACCTGGTGATCCTTACACACATTGACGACGACCATATCGGAGGATTGATCACTGCATTTGAAGCGCCAGATTTGCTCCAGACGATGGCAAAACGGGTTATTTTCAACTCCGGAAGGTCTATCCATAAATACTTCCACGCACCAGTTGATCCAGCAAAAGACCTAACTGGAAATTTTTCTCGATGCCAGAATACTTCAGTCACACAAGGGCAAACATTAGAAGATTTTCTGGTTGATAAGGAAATATGGCAGCAGGAAATAGTAATGCGTTCCTCTAAGCATTTGCTTAGCAACTGCTCACTAATATTCCTTACACCAGATGAAAGCGAACTGAGAAAACTACTGGGGAAGTGGACCAAGGAAGCAGGCCAGCAGGAGACTGCGGGTGCCGCAACCGACTGGCACTGTACATATGAACAGCTAAGGGCGGGTGACGCTTTCAAATCTGACTCATCTATTCCCAATGGAAGTTCGCTGTCCTTTATCCTTAATGTTGAAGGGGCGGCATACCTATTCTTAGGGGACGCGCATCCAGGCTCCGTAATTAAAGGCCTTGAGTCTCTGGGTTATACCAAATCAAATCCACTAAGAGCCAGGCTTGTGAAAGTTTCTCACCATGGCAGCAAAGGCAACACTAGTACAGAACTGCTAGAATCGGTCCTGAGTGATCATTTTGTGATTAGCGCAAATGGATTAAGTCATGGTCTCCCAGATAAAGCCACATTGGCTCGGATCCACACTGTGCATCCGGCGGCCACAATACACTTCAATTACGTGAACCTTCCTAAGAAAATTTACAGCGAAGCAGAATTGCACAGCATGGGAGAAAAGGTGAATGCTTTGCAGGGAGACATGAGTTTTGAGTGACTTTTCCGAAAAAATTAAAAATCACAGTTTTATCGTAGGTACGGGAACTGGCGTTTTAATCAATCCCCATGAAGGTGATTTTTCGTATGTACTTACGGCTAAGCATGTTATTGAACATAAAGCTACGTCTGAAGGCTTTTTGAAGGCTACTGACATAAGGGTATTCAATTGGAGTGGTGAGCCAATTGCTATATCTGCACGGTACGTGAGTCCGACGGATGATCTAGCAATATTGGTTACGAGCAATCGTCTGGATGCGCAGATGAGAGCCTCGTTGTCACCACCAGTACGAGATGAAAAATTATATTTTTTTGGATACCCTAAAACGAGGCGTGGCGGCAACCCCGAAGATATTCTTCGAGAATTTCCAGGTGAGGTCCAGTCTGCCGGGGACCGCCAGTTCATTTTACAACTTACTGGTGAGCCAGATTGGGACCAGATAGCAGGTGCCTCAGGAGGAGGCGTATACAGGGGGAGCGGGGAGGAGGCGTTCCTATGCGGTTTAGAATATCGGATTGAGGGCGATACTGCGAGCGAGCGTCATGGACGAGTGCTCTGTCATGATTTTTCCCTAATCAATGAGTTGCTTGAGAAGGAAAATTTGCCACCCATCTACCCCAGTTCCATGAACGATTTTTGTAGCTTGGTATCACACACATTCAAAAGTTATGACAAGGCTGAAGATCCTGAGAACGTACGCTATCTTAAAGCTACCCTTCACGAGCGCGCAAAACAAATAAGTAAAAATGGTGCAGTTCGTCCTATAGATATTTATAAGGCTAGAAAAGAAGCTCTTCTTATTAAGGGAAGCCCGTTACAAGATTTATATGAGGATCATCTCTGGATTGCATATTTGGAGTTTTTGGTTATTAGTTGCCTAATCGACTTGCACGGAAATATAGAGTTTTCTTATGTTGATAGCCTCTTCGCGAAAAGAAGGTTCTTATTCTCTGCCCACGATGGAAATTGGGTGCATCGATTACGTGAAATCTACCATTCAGACTTCAGAGGTCTGGAAGTTGGTGGCGTAGTGGTCGTCAGCACAGCAGACACATCAGCCGCGCTACAACCTAAAGAGCAGTCAACCAATAAAATTGTAGTAGACATTGGAAGAGTTGGAACATCGCAGCTTATGGTTGATTCTGTAATAAACAATCCCGCCCTACAGTTCAGGTTGTATCATCTAACAGGAATGCACAGGATATGTGTTACCGATAAAGAGTTTGACTACGGCAATTATTGGGCTGGCCACCAGGATTTCGAAGAGCAGCAGCTATTCGAGAAATTAAGGGGCGAATACTGTGCGTATATGTAAAAATGATCTGGATCTGAGCGGTATTTCAAGCGAGTTTCCGGAAGCGAAATTTGGATTCTATAAGTCTACGCCTGATAGTTATATATCCTGCTTCACTTGCGCGGTAGCAGATGAGGCGACACTTTTGAAGATTTGGTCTGGAGTGGTAAGTGTCATTGCCGCAGAGTACCAAGCAAAACTCAAAAGCAAATTTGAAATGTGGAATATCTATCTGGCTTTTATCGTTACGGCTCCAATTTGTAAAAATTTGGAATATGAAATTGAAAATGATAAGTTCTCAATGCGCAAAATAGTTTCAGTGTCTGCTGATGGTGATGATGTTGAGATTTTTTTGAACGACGAAATTCTTGGTGCAGACCTAACTTCGAAACTTGCTAGTGCCGAATCTGTCCCTGATAGCAATATTGTTGAAAGTCACCTGCGGGGTAAGATCCTAACTCTTGTTGATAGTGAGGGTGTGATGCCTACGGATATTGACATTCTAGACCTTGCAGAGTGGGCGGCAAGCAATGAAATTTAAATTTGTCGACATTGTTGGTTTCAGAGCCTATGCCCAAAAAGGGGATGGTACATTTAGTTTTTTAAAGGGCGACGGGAACGTTTCGAATTTTGTTTCGATTTATGCACCGAACGGGTTTGGGAAAAGTTCTTTCTACGATGCGATGGAGTGGGCAATAACTAATAATATAGGTAGATATATAAGAGATAGCCAAAGGACTCTTAATCAGAGTACTTCCTTATCTATGCGATCGACCGAGACTGGTCAACGGATCCTAAAAAACAGATATATAGGCGAAGATGCTCTTTCATATGTGAGCGTTGTTACAGATGGGCAGTTAAAATTTCAGAAGAAGGTAAGGAAGGCCGCGCCGGGTCACCGCGACTACACGTATGAACCAAAATCCACAGACCAAGAAACCAAGCATTTAGCTAACATTTTCCTCTCTCAAGATGCAATTGACAGCTTCCTAAAGGAGGACAGACCGGAACGACGCTATGAAAAATTTATGGAGGATTTCGGAGGGGAAGATGAAAAGTATAGATTGCAGTTATTTTCTCTCCAGAAGCTATGCTTGAAAGAATCTGAGAAGCTTTCAGCCGAAATGTCGGCATTGGATGAGAGGGCAAAAGAACCGCAATTGGAGTTTAGCATCGATAAGGTGAATGAACTGATTGAGGAACTTTTATCGATTGGTGTCACTCTACCAAAAATTGATATGGGGTTCTCCGAGCTTGAGCAGCTCGCCATGCAGTCAAAAATATTAGAAAGTGTTAGCGGCGTTGCTAGTCAGAGAAGCATCCTGCATGAACGGTTGATAAGTATCAAATCAGCTCTGCAAAGCATACCAAGTCTAACTGAAGAGCTAGTTCGAGGCTCCGAGTTACAAGGCCAATTTTCGGAAATTAACGAGAATAAGGTGTTGCTTGACGACTTGAGTCGGGTTGAATATACCAAAAATGAGGCCGAGATAGAGCGCGTCTCCTTCGCTAATGTTCTTGAAGAATTAAGAGCTATTCGTTCAGAAGTAGGAAACTTGCTACTCATTGTCACTCGGCTTAGCGAGCTAAAGCGATTAATTGAAGAATCAGAAAGGCAGGTCGGAAGCCAGAAACTTGTAGTTGAATCTCAAGGGCAGAAACTATCCATTGAACAAAACGTTAGATTGGAGCTGGATGCTAGTTTTGCCGCGTTACAAAGAGATATCGGGCAAGTAGAAGCGAAGTTTATTGAGGTCTCGCATGCAGAGACACAGCTTTCCAAGCTCAAAACCGATATCAGTGACATTGTGCGCAGGGGAGAATCTCTAGCGAATCTCAAGCGCAATCTTCAGTCGGAAGTTGCCCAGATTGAACAATTCCAGTTTTTAAAGACCTTTATTGATGACGGTGCCGTCGCGCTATTCAAGCCCGATGAAGAATTCATACCAGTTTTTCATCAATCACTAGAGCGAGAGAAACAGCTAACTACAGAAATTCGGGACTTGGATGACAAGGTAAAGGAGCTTGACACGCTCAGTCAGGACCATTCTGAGCTTATCGGCCTAGCCAAGTCTCTTCTTTCCAGAACGTTATCCAGCTGCTGTCCAGTGTGTGATGCGGATTACGAACAATATGGCCTTCTACTCTCTCGAATCCAACGTGCCCAGAGTTCCGGACCAACTGGTGATCTGTACATAAAGCGTCGTGATGATGCGGCTCAAGAGTTAATAGGCGTACATGACTATTTAGATCGGGGTGTTAAATATTTAGACTCCTTAAAGTCACGCCTGTTAGACAGTTCTAGCGAAAAACTAGCCACTACAGACCGTGATCTAACCCTGCTTGAAAACAGTTGGCGCCAGCTTAACGAAGAAATAAAGCAAAAAGCCAACTCACTAGACCAGTTGAAAGCGGGTATCCAGAACTCTACGAAAGAGCAGTACCTGCATAAATTACAAAGTGACAGTCTTCTTCTAAGCGATAAGCTCACTTCCAGTATTTCGCTGGTTTCAGATTTCGCTAATGCTTTGGAATCAGAAAAGCTCAAACTTACTACGGCTTTGCATGAAAAAGAAATGCTTGAGGTGGAGCTGGCAACCCTAAACTCTTCGAACCTTTATCTTCGGTTTGGAGATATAAAGAATCGGCACCAGCTTTCTGACGAGGATATAATTTCGGGGTTAGATAGTGCTATTCATGCTGCATCGCAGGATCTAATAAAAGCGGATGACCAGATCAATGCTTTGTCTAAAGATATCCATAAAATAAGGGAGAAAATTGCCCAGATTAACGGGTTTTTTTCAACTGAAATGGTATCCGAACGTTGGCAATTTCTTACTTTGGCCGTTGCTGCCTCTGAACAGTTAGCTCTACAAATAGAAGGTCGGGTTAGAATCTATACTCCTGAAGGTGTCAGTAGTGCAGAACTTAAGATATATCTGGAAGATGAATTTAAATCCGTCGAGTGCCAAATATCCGACATCCAAATGGTCGAGCTAAAGTTAAATAATTTGTTGCTGCAAATCAGCGACGCGCTACCATTTATTAGTTACTGGCTCGCTCGTGAAAAGTTTGGCGAGTTAGAGATTTCTCTAGATCAGGTTCAGGCATTACAGCTGACGGTGAGTCGGGATCTTCGTGTTATAGAGCGTCAACTAAAAAATAAAATTGACGGATTTTTCTACACGGATCTAATCTCATCTATATATAGAAAAATTGACCCCCATCCTTTTTTCAAAACCGTTAGGTTTGAGCCAGTTTTTCCAGCAGAAGACAAACCTCGCCTAGAGGTCTATGTATACGAGGAAAGTTCGGTAACGCCAATTTCACCCAGCTTATACTTCAGCTCAGCACAAATTAATATTCTAAGCTTAAGTATTTTTCTCGCGAGAGCTTTACATGTGGAGCATGATGGTCAGCCTGTTCGAGCGATTTTAATAGACGACCCGATCCAATCGATGGATTCAATAAATATTCTCTCGGTCATAGACCTTTTACGAAATATATCTATAAATCTGGATCGTCAGATTATATTGTCTACTCACGATGAGAACTTCTATGAGCTGCTGAAGTTGAAAATACCTTCGGATAAATTCGGGTCTAAGTTTCTGAAGTTTAAATCCTTCGGGGTAGTCATCCCTGACGATAATTAGAGTTTATGAGCGCCCCCCGGCTGGCGCCAATGAAGTGGCCAGGGGGTGTTCTGCTTTGTATCCGCTCCACGAACCCCACATTCCAAGCGAATAGCTGACAACGGATGCTGTGCTCCCGATTTCCATCAGGAGCCCATCACCATGATGCGTCCCAATGCCAGTGTTGAAAAAGTGTACCTCTACCCCAAACCGGTGGACTTTCGAAAGTCCATCGACGGCCTGGCTGCGCTGGTCGAACTGGATATCAAAGTCGCGGTGTTTGACCCCGTGCTTTTCGTTTTTCTGAATCGCCACCGCAACCGCGTCAAGGTGTTGTATTGGGGTATCCGCTCCACGAACCCCACATTCCAAGCGAATAGCTGACAACGGATGCTGTGCTCCCGATTTCCATCAGGAGCCCATCACCATGATGCGTCCCAATGCCAGTGTTGAAAAAGTGTACCTCTACCCCAAACCGGTGGACTTTCGAAAGTCCATCGACGGCCTGGCTGCGCTGGTCGAACTGGATATCAAAGTCGCGGTGTTTGACCCCGTGCTTTTCGTTTTTCTGAATCGCCACCGCAACCGCGTCAAGGTGTTGTATTGGGAGCGCAACGGCTTCTGCCTTTGGCTCAAGCGTCTGGAATCCGAGCGGTTCAAAACTTCACCCGATGAACTGGATGAGGCCATCGTGCTGACGGTGCAAGAACTGAACTGGTTACTGGATGGGTTTGACCTCTGGCGCAACCGCCCGCACAAGGTTTTGACTCCAAGGTTTGTTGCCTGACGGGTATAATCCAGGGCATGCGACCATTGCCCGAAAACCTTCCTGACGATCCCGTACTGCTCAAACAGATGCTGCTTGAGAGTTACGAAGCACGCTCGCGCGAGCAGGAAGTCAAAGACGCTTACGCCACCCACATTGTTGATCTGAAAGAACAGATCAAGCTGTTGCGTGACCGTATCTTCGGGCGCAAATCCGAGCAGACGGTCGAGCCCAACACGCCGCAACTGGCACTGTTCAACGAGCCCGAAAGCGAGCCGATGCCTTCAGTCGGCGACGCTGACGAAGAAGTCGTTGCTCCGACTCTACGCCGTGGTAAGCGCAAACCCTTGTCGGCTGATCTGCCGCGTATCGAAGTCATCCACGAACTGCCCGAACACGAACTGACCTGTGCCTGTGGTTGCCACAAGCATGTGATCAGTGAAGAAACCAGCGAACAGCTGGACATCGTGCCGATGCAGATCCGCGTGATCAAACATATCCGCAAGGTTTACGGCTGCCGTGGCTGTGAAACAGCGCCGGTCACCGCCGACAAGCCCGCTCAATTAATCGAAAAGAGCATGGCCAGTCCAAGCGTGTTGGCGATGCTGCTGACCACCAAGTATGTCGATGGCTTGCCGCTGCATCGTTTTGAAACGGTGCTAAGCCGACATGGCATAGAAATCCCCCGCCAAACTCTGGCCCGCTGGGTTATCCAGTGCGGCGAACATCTGCAACCGTTATTGAATCTGATGCGCGAGCGGTTGCTGGAAAGTCCGGTCATCCACTGCGATGAAACCCGCGTCCAGGTACTCAAAGAGCCGGATCGAGACCCGACCAGCCAATCCTGGATGTGGGTGCAAGCAAGCGGCCCGCCGGATCGCAAAGTCGTGCTGTTCGACTACACCTCCAGCCGAGCGCAGGACGTACCATTGCGTCTGCTGGAAAGTTATCGCGGCTATGTCATGACCGACGATTACGCAGGCTATAACGCGCTGGCGTTGCAACCGGGCGTGGAACGTCTGGCGTGCATGGCTCATGTACGTCGCAAGTTCGTGGAAGCACAGAAAGTGCAGCCCAAGGGCAAGACCGGGCGTGCCGATATCGGGCTGACGATGATCAACAAGCTGTATGGCATCGAGCGTGAGCTGAAAGACGTCAGCGACGAGCAGCGATTTATCGGTCGGCAGGAAAAGAGCTTGCCGATCCTCGCCCAGTTGAAAAGCTGGCTGGATAAAACGCAGTCCCAAGTGACACCGCAAAGCGTGCTGGGTAAAGCGGTTAATTATCTGGCGAGCAACTGGCTTCGGCTGGAGCGTTACGTTGAAGCTGGTTTTTTACCTATCGACAACAACGCGGCGGAGCGTGCAATAAAGCCGTTTGTGATTGGGCGCAAGGCCTGGCTGTTCAGCGATACACCCAAAGGCGCCACCGCCAGTGCGCAGATCTATAGCTTGGTCGAGACCGCCAAAGTCAACGGCCAAGAGCCCTATACGTGGCTGCGCCACGTACTTGAGCGCTTGCCGCATGCCTCGTCGGTGGAAGACTACGAAGCCTTGCTGCCGTGGAACTGCTCACCGGAAATGCCACGGTAAACGAGGGGCCCACCTGGCGATAGGTGTGCTTCATGGATCGGATACATCCATTTGGCTGAGTACTCGCGATCCAGGCTCGGATTGCTGGAGCTGTTGACCTCCGTGTAAGTGCCATAGCGGGTCAGGCGCAGATTGACGTCGAAGTCATGGATCGCCCAGTCAGCGGAAAAAATCGCCTAGCTGCTGGGGGAGGTTTTGGTGATTAGTGCGCGCGCCTGGCGGCCGAGCAACTGATAGCTGCTGTTTAGGGCCGTGAGTTGCGCCGTAACCGCTCCATTAACCCCACATTCAAAGCTGACACCTCATCCCCGAAGCTGTGCTCCCGATTTCTCTCAGGAGCCAGCTCGCCATGATGCGACCCGACGCCAAAGTCGAAAAAGTGTATCTCTATCCCAAACCTGTCGACTTCCGAAAATCCATTGATGGTCTGGCTGCGCTGGTCGAGCTGGATATCAAGGTCGCCGTGTTCGACCCCGTACTTTTCGTTTTCCTCAACAAGCCGCGCAACCGGGTGAAGATTTTGTACTGGGAACGCAACGGCTTCTGCCTTTGGCTCAAGCGCCAGGAAACCGAGACTGAAGTTGGTCGACCGTTCGGGTTTCAAGGACTCGGCCCCGAGCGCTTGGACGCCCGCGGTGTCCACCGGTAAAATCACGTAGTTGTAGGACTGGTAGACGCCATTGATGGTCGAACCCGGTCGAACGCGCGGTGAAGATTCGTTGGCCAGCGACGGAGCGCGAAAGCCGTTGCTGATTGTGCCGCGTATCGAAAACACCGGGTTGAACTCGTAACGGCTGCTGATCTTGCCGCTGCGCGTGCTACCGACGCCTTCGTTGTAATGCTCGTAGCGCGCGGCGACACCGAGGTACCACTGCTCGAGGGGGTAGAAACCCAGGTCGATATAGCTGGCAACGTTGTTGCGACTGACTTTTTGCGCGTCGTCCGGGGTGATGCCGTTGGTGATCTGAGCGCCCGGATCGGGACGTTGTCCGGCACGCGGATGGCCGGCCGGGAACACATAGCCCCCGTCGATGTAAGAGGCTTCGGAGCCGGCACGCGTCTCGTAGCTATCGCGTCGATGCTCGAAACCGAAGGCGACATCCAGTGGCTTGGCTAAACCGATGTCATAGTTGTTCTTCAGGTCCAGGTTGATGGTCCACTGGTCGGCGATATAGATGCCGGAAGTGAATTTGTTTGGCGTGTTCTCGCCCAGCGACGGGTTCTGGTTGTCGTAATTGCGCTGCTTGGCGTAGTTGCGCCCGTAGGTGCTGCTCAAATCCCAGGCCCAACCACCGATACCGATGTCGTCACCCCTGGCGCCGAAGCCGGTTTGGAAATCGGTTTCGTTGATCACCCAGTACGGGCTGTAACCGTCGGGGAAGCCATTGGGACCGGAGGTGATGGTGTTGCATCCGCTGGGCAGGCGAAAGTTCTGGCCGTCGTTGTTCTCCCGTGTAGCCAAGGTCGAGAACGAATAGAGGGTGACGGCATCGTTCAACGGCAGGTCGAGGTTATAGGCGACATCCGCCAGTTGGCTGCGCGGCAAGCCGTAGCCTTTGTAGGTGTGATGGCTGGCCGTGGCCTCGCGCGGATCGGGCGAACCGTCCGCCAGTGGGTAGTAATGCTAGCTGTAGCCGTTGCTGCCGGCCTTGTTGTCGCGTTCCTGGTAGCGGGTGTCGAGCGAAAGGTTGAGCACGCCGGCTTCACCTACTTCGAAACCATAGTTGAGCGCCTCCTGCCCGGTGCCGCGCTTGCCGTCGTAGTTCTGTCCTAGGATCGTGTCGGAGCTGCCGCCGGTGGTCTGCTTGAGGATGATGTTGATCACCCCGGAAATCGCATCCGACCCGTATTGCGCGGCCGCGCCATCGCGCAACACCTCGATATGATCGATGGAGGCCACCGGGATCAGGTCCAGGTCGCTGGGCGCCGCACCGCTGTTGATGCCATTGATGTTCAGCGTCGCGCTGGTGTGCCGGCGCTTGCCGTTGACCAACACCAGCACATGGGAGGCGGTCAGGCCGCGCAGGGTGGCCGACCGAACCACGCCACTGGCATCCCAGCCGGCGCGGTCGGGCAGGTTGAAGGACGGAATGAATTTACTCAGTGCCTCCAGCAGGCTCGGTTTGCCCACCGCGCGCAATTGTTCGCCGGTCACCACGTCGATCGGTGTCGGGCTGGTGGTGACGGTGCGTTGCTCGGTGCCACGGTTGCCGGTGACGACTACGGTGTTGAGGGTCGGTGAGCTGGTTTCGGCGGCTTCGAGGTTGAATGAGGTGAGGCCGCCAGCCACCGGAATATCGAGCTGCATGCACCGGCCTACCTCGATAGTTTGCTGGTGAGCAGCATCGATGCCGCACTGGCGGCGCAAAATGCCGTCGTGGCCTTGGAGTCCCTCGGGTTAGGTGGTGTGTATATCGGTGCGTTGCGCAATAACCTCGCCGCGGTAATCGATGAGTTGCAGCTGTCGCCACTGGTCTTTCCGGTCTTCGGACTGTGTGTCGGCTACGCCGATCCGGACAAACCGGCCAGCGTCAAACCACGTCTGCCCCAGCAGGTAGTGCTGCACCAAGAGACCTATGGGCATCCGGTCGAACAGCAACTGGTCGAAGACTATGACCAGCATATCTCGGCTTTTTATCGGGAGCAGGGACTCACAACGCCCAAGTGGTCGGAGCAGCCCGTGGAGCGTCTGCGCAGCATCCAGACATTAAACGGACGTGAACACATCAGTGCGGTGCTCAAGGGGCAGCGCTTTGAACAAAAATGATGGTTTGGCTCTCCCACCTATACCTCTGTGAGCATGATGCATGTCGGCCTATCGATTATCGGGTGCCGCCATTGTCGGTTGTGCGTTGTTTATGCAGTTGCTCGACGCCACTGCCGTACTGACGGCGTTACCGCAAATGGCCGAGGACTTCGGTGAGCCCGCGTTACGGATGAATTTGATGGTGTCGTTGTACCTATTGACGGCGACGTTTTTTGTGCCAGCCGGTGGTTGGGCGGCGGGTCGATTTGGGCAACAGTGAGTGTTTCATCCAAGGCTGGCGATTGCGTAGGTTGGCTGAATTTATCATGTACTGATCTCTGAGATATCCGGAGGGTCGATGGCCGATCTTGCACCCTTCTGCAGCTGTTGGTCAGGAGGAATGGGCTTTCAGCGGTACGGTAAAACGGGCGAAAAATCAGAAATCTCCGTTCTCCGGCAAGGCTGACTGGATTCCCAGAAAATCTTGATACGACGAGTAATTCGGTTTTCCTCCGTAGGCGGTTTTGCTTTCTTACGAAATTTGACGATGTTGCTACTGCTGCGGAATCAATGACATGCATGTCGACTATTAATAGCCACTCATAGTGTTGGGTAGAAAGTCCAGATAGAGTTCAGGGCATTAGAGGTTTCTTGGCGAGGTTTGCATGTCCCGCACGATCCGATTTCACAAGTTTGGTCCGGCCGAGGTGCTCAAGTGCGAAGAGCATGCGGCAGCTCTGCCTGCACCGGGTGAAGTGCAAGTGCGCGTCGAAGCCATTGGCATCAGCTGGTACGACACTCTCTGGCGTCAGAACCTAGCGTCGTCCCGCGCTCATCTTCCATCCGGTCTTGGCCAGGAAATGGCTGGTATCGTCACTGCTGTCGGCGAGGGTGTCGATGACTTGGCGGTAGGTGACAAGGTCGCTAGCTTTCCAGCCGAAAACCCGAACGACTATCCGGTCTATGGCGAGCAGATCGTTTTGCCTCGCTCGGCATTGACCCGATATCCGGATGTGCTCAACCCGATTGAAGCTGCGGTGCATTACACGCCGCTGTTGACTGCCTATTTCGCCTACGCCGATCTGGCACGGGTCAAACCCGGGCAATTTGCTCTGGTCACCGATGCCAGCCACTGTGCCGGCCCCTCGTTCGTGCAACTGGGCAAAGCTTTGGGGGTAAGGGTGATTGCCGCCACCAAGACGGCGGAAGAACGTGAATACCTGCTGTCGTTGGGTGCCGAGAAAGTCATTGTTACCGAGGAAGAAGATCTGCTGATGCGGATTAACAAAATCACAGACAACCGCGGCGTGGACGTGGTGTTCGATGGTTTGGGCGGTCCGCAGATGTCGTTGCTTGGCGATGTCCTGGCGCCTCGCGGCAGCCTGGTGCTGTATGGCCTGCTAGGTGGTAACCAGACGCCGTTCCCGGCCTGCGCAGCCTTCCAAAAAAATATTCAGTTCTTTGTGCACTGCATCGGTAATTTCATCGGCAAGCCGGAATTAGGCATCATCCAGGATCAGGTCGCGCTGCAACGGGCCTTACGCGACATCAACCAACTGACTGCAGATCGCGTGCTGCTGCCACTCAAGACTCGGGTCTTCCCGTTTGTCGAGTTTGTCGAAGCGCACCGCTACATGGACGAATGCCCGTGCCGCGAGCGGGTCGCCCTCCAGGTCGAGCCGGTATAACCCCCGGCAAGAGTCCGTGCCCGCACGGACTCAAGGCGAGGTTGTTGGCCGGCGATCCAATACCCTTGGTTTCTACACGACAGCCGTACTCAACACGAAAGTCGTTGTCTTTGCGTTTCCCCACCCACCATTCGACGCAGGAGTCTTCCTTAATCTCTACCTTGTCCGCCACTGCGAGATGGGCCTGAAGCCTAGAAACTGTCTAAGGATCAGCGGTGACCCCAGGCAGCTCGATAAGCCCGAACGTCGCCAGAACACTCTGGATCGAACAGGTCTGCATGGATGTGTTGGTGATTGGATTGCGCTCAAAATCTGTAGGCGTGCAGAAGTGCTCAATCAGGTATGTCGGAAGCTGTTTGATTGATTCTGCACGCACATTCATTCGTGAAAACCGATCTGGTGAAGAAATTCTCGGTTAGCAGGGGTGTCTCCCAGAATGTGCAAAATCGAAATAACGTCATAGCCGTAACCGGCGTAGTGAAATTCCGACTGCTTGTTGCGATCTTTGTCTTCAATGATGTGTGACATCGTGAAACGGTAAAATGGTTTCACCTCACGGCTCGGCAGGCGCAACATTTGATCTGTGTAAAATGATTCGATTCGAACGCGCTCTGACAAGCGTTTGTTATTGCGCAGTAACTCGTAAGTGCATACGGCGTACAAGTTGGGATTCTTCTCAAGCTCTGCGCCATTAAAGTCCGTATAAATTTTGAGGCTTCTAAGCATTTGATGTTTTCGCCAATTGGAAATCGATGACCATTTACATTATATCGAACTTAATTGACAAAAACAATTTACGTCTTCGTTGTTATTGGTTAGGTATTTGCGCCCAAAATGCCTGAGGCCTTACAAAATAATAAGACTCTATTAAGTATAAATAAAAATTGCGAACTGTTATTAAAAAGAAAACCCGGTTTAACCGGGGCCTTACTCAGTCACGCATTCTTCGTAAGAGATGTCGGTATAGAGAGATTTTGCTGTCTCCGCGGGGTTGTCTCTGTCAGGACGGTTCCAATTAAGATAGGCAAGATTGTCAAGGGTGTGTATTTCGACGCCAGAAGTTCTTTTGATTTCATTAAATATTTGCTTGAGGCACGTTTGAACCGATTCAAATTTCTGCCGGTTTTCGGAAGTCACGCGCATTTTTCTAAATCTGATTAACTCAGCAATCTGATGCTCAGTTTCATGAGGGGACATCAGAGATCGAATATGCTCATGAATGGCGGTTTTTGCTGCATTGCGATCTGCTTGGGCCTTCAGTGTTTTATCACTAAGGTCCTTATATTTTTCCTTCAGATTGCTTAATGTTAAAAGCTCAGAGTCCAAATCAGGCTGCTTATCAATAATTTTTTTGAGTGACAGTTGAAGGGCCTCTATAGACCCTTCGAACTTCTGAATTTCCTTTTGCGTTAGCTCCGACTCTTCTAGCTTCTCTATCATCACAATTGCGGAAACGGTTTTTTCTTTAAGGTACTCAATTTTATTTAGATTGATCTTGTTGTTTTTTACGAACCAAATTTTTTTCGTTGGATTCCATTGAGCCGTTTTGAATATCTCTCTGAATTGATCTTTGATGGCGAATGGAAAGGATATCTCAAGATAGTCGCCTACAGGCTTAAATGATATTGACATTGCGTTGCTCCGTTTGTTTTATACATAATTATAGTATAACTTACTTGATATCTTTTCAATATGTTGGCGATTAATAAAGACAAGTATTTTAATTTGGCTGATTAGAGTTTTGTTATTGGTGGCTTGTATATTTAAACTACTTTTTTGGCAACAAGCGATCTCTTGTCACCAAACACAATCAAAGGGAGGAGATCCACACCCGGTGACTGCCGGAGGGCTCCAGTCAGCTGATTCGGGCATAAAGCTATCCAAGGTTAGGGTAAAGCGAATGGGGGGAGAGGAAGATTTTGGCGCAGCATTAATAATCTTCATTGTTGCCAAATTCTGTAGCTGTGAGTTTTGTTACAGGAACAGAAAGCGTGAGAGGAGGGAAGTGGATCAGATCCGCCGATTCCTACCGCGTTGTGGGAGTTGAGAGGCTCCCTCCAGCAGTTCCGGGTGGGCGGTCAAGTCCCTACACCAGGGCTGGATATTGTGCGGGACGCCTTGCATGATATTGAACACGTTTGAGCTTCGATAAATCATGTTCTTTGCGCTCAAACCTCCGGCAACCCCATCCTCGGGTTCAAAGTAGCGAGTGTTGGCGTGTTCAAGTACGTATGGAGGAAGGTATGCCTTTTGGCCGTGGGCAACTGGTGACTTTACTTTGTGAGTACACGATCACAGCGAGACTCAGACATGACCTCAATTCAACTGGACCCTGAAACTGAACGGCGCTTGGGGTTCTTGGCTGAGAGCACCGGTCGCACCAGGGAGAGTTGCCTCCAGGAAATCATCGACTACGGCCTGACCGAAATGGAGGATTACTACCTGGCGACTGAAGTCCTAGAACGCGTCCGTAGCGATGAGGAATCAGTCCATTCGACTGCTGATGTGAGAAAAGATCTTGGTGTGGACGATTGACGCCTCTCTGCTTTTATAGGGAATTATAGAGCGATTATAGGCCTGGGCGCGTAGCCCTCCCTGCCGCCTACCTGTGCTAGATTCCCGAGCACGGTGCTGCCGCTTCAAGGCCTAGAGAGCGGCACTCTCCAAGGTATAGATGCATTCCACTTTTATAGGACGACAGTGATTGAGGCCAGAGCCTCGGTTTTGCTGGATTTCTTCTTGCGGACTGTCGTTTTCTTGGCCTTGGGTTTGTGTGACTCGATTAGCTTGTCTGGCGTGCTGCCGGAGAGATGCAGATGACCATAGTGTGCAAGGAAGCAGGGCATCGCTGCGTCCATCTCTTAAACCGCCTCGTGGGCCGTACAGAAGGGCGGCGAGATATAGGCGCTTGGCGAGATCTGCGATTTTCAGCTTGTGGACGGCTTGTCTTTTGAGCTGGACTGGATGCCGAAATGGCTTTGCCATGCTTGGGGCCTGATTAGCATGTACGGAACGCCCGAGGCGGCTAATACACCGGTAATCGATCCGAGTGCGTGGCCAAACGTGAACATGGACGTAACACCCTGTCCTGGGCGAGCTGTAACGCACTCACAGATGGCAAACTCGGGGTTGTGTCGCTGTATGAGGGAGGCGAGATGAACGCTATTTATACGGCTTTCTGCGGACTCAATATCGACGATCTCAATCAATCGGCTGTTTTCCAAAAAGGCTATGGCTCCGCTAAGTCCTGGATTTATTCCTAAAATTTTCATGACTTTTCATTGTAGTAAGCTATTACAGCGTCTTGTTATGCAGTCAGCGGCTGTTTACTTGGCTGACATTTTGAGAGGATTGGAATGGTTTTTCGGTGACCGAAAATCAAGAGGTGTAAATGGCTGTAACCCTTGATTTACGCGGGTTTCAGCTGTCGTAAGCCGTATATTTCCTCTTAAAAGAAATATCGGTAGTGACGACAGACCAGCTTCGCTGAATGTGGCCAGCGGTGGGTTGTCGTGGAGGAGGGAGCTGAGATGAAGATATGTGATGGTGGTGCGGGGTGCGGGACTTGAACCCGCATGCCTTGCGGCGGCGGATTTTAAGTCCGCAGCGTATACCAATTTCGCCAACCCCGCTTTGCAGCAGCGACGGATCATACTGATTTTTCTAAGGATTGTCACAGGATTTCTGCTAGCCCTCCACAAACTCGCTGGCTAGCTTTGCTCCGAAGGAGCGGTGAAAAGGGAAGTACATTACTAAATAATGTGATAAAAATGCATTTTTACGATTAATAAAGTTGCAAATAACTCTTGAGGACGTTATACTGTAGATAAGCCGAAACAGATCCACGAGTATAAAAATGAACGTAATTATCCTTTCTACCCACGATTTGTCATTGGGTTTGCCAGACATTGCTGGCTATGACCTGCCTGCGTCTTTTACCTCTCACATTGTTTACAGCTTGCAAGAGCTGGAGGTTGAAGCGCACGAATTCAAAACGCGCCACGTAAAATTTTCAGTCATGAACAGCTGCGCTAAAGCTGTCCTTTTTGCCCTGCAATGCGGCGCCTCCGTCTGCAACAAGAAAGGCGAGGCGATGTATTTCATTTCGTCGCAGCGCCAGGGCGAAGGTGAAGTAAATTCCACTTTCTATACGAAACCAGAGATGCAGATTCGGGCAGTCATTGAGTCTGCCTGTAATACTCGGGACGCCGAACAGGCGAGCTGGAGGGTCAATAGGATGTTGAATGCTGGCCTCGATTTTTTCGGAGATGAAACATTACGTTGTATTCTACAAGAAGGCATTAACTCCCCGAAAATTCTGGCTGTATTTCAAAAGTCGTATGCGAAATTTGTCAGTGATTATGAAGCGAAAGTAAATCGAATCATCAAGCCCAGCACCCCTGAGATAGTGGATCTGAAGACTTTCCGGCCCACTGGTGCCAGCGTCCTGAGTTTTGAAATGGGATCAGGCAAGTCGGTGCTGATGAACAACGAGTTTGACTCTGCCCGGAATGACGGGCGCTTTCCGATGATGCTCGTGCCAAACATCGCGCTAACTGGCCCGCACGCCTCACGTGATGAACACTACAAAAATACTGTCGATACAGACGGGCGAGAAATTATCAAAAAAGGTGCAATTTCGACTCTGAACTCCGCGAAAATCAGTGGTCATTCTCGGATTAACAGCGAAGGAAATCTGCTGATTATCGACGAGGCCGTAAGAGGTTTTGAGCACATCAATGGCGATGCGTTCTTTGATGGAACCGTCGCTGACAAGCGATCTGGGTTCAAATATATTTTTGATCGCATTAAATCATGTGAAGACGTAACAATTTCGGACGCTCACTTTGGTCAGGAATATATTGATATACTCGAAGGGATAACCGGTAAAAAATTTACAGCATATAAAGATGAGGGAGGTCGTTATAATAATATTAAGTTTAATTTCGGTACTTTGAAAAGCGAAGACCTTATTCACAAAGCAAAGAATGATTTCAGGAACAATGAATCAATTACGTTTTTTTCTGATCGAAAGCAAGAAATCGCTAAATCAATGTATTGTGAGCTTGCCGACTTTACCCAAGCTAAGGGCGGTAAATCGATTCTGCTGAATGCTCATGAAATGAACGTTGATGAAAGCATCGCTTCACAAGCAGCATCAGACCCGTCAAACGTACTAAAAGATTACAACTTGATTTTCTGCACTCCCGCCGTTGGTCCCGGCTTCAGTGCTGTGCTGCCAGAAGTTAAGAAGATCTATATCGATTGCTGCGGAACGATATCGCCACTGTCTTTAATTCAAACATGCTTGCGTTTTAGAAATGTGGAGGAGATTTACATCTCATTTTCGCTAAATAATAGAAAGGCGGCGCTACCCGAAACCCGCTCAGACGTTTGCTACAGCCTTATCGAGCGCGAAAATGAAGTGAATCTTAGTGAGGGAGATACTATTCTTTCGCACAATACTACACTTCACAACAAAATGATGGCTGACCCAATTCTATGTGCCGCTTTCGATTTTTTGGCAATAGAAAACTGGACGCGTAATTCGTACAAAAATTTTGTAATAACTGCTATGAAGCAGCTTGGATTTGCTTTGAAGTTCATCTCGACCGATGAAGATAATGTTGCAATGCAATCCTCTAAATTGGCGGCAAGAAAAACCGCTGAAGCTGAGTTTAAAAGAAAGCTTTATCAATCGGTAGAAATGATCTCTGCTAAAGAAGTAAAGTTTTTGGAGAATAAAACCAAGGCTGGTTTAGTCGATTTAAACACTCAGTATTTAATTGAGAAGGCATCAAATGCATTAATAATGGGAGTCAACGACACGTTTTCAGACATTGACTATGATTTTGTGTGCCGAAAAGGCGTGGTATTGATCAACAGAATTCGCCTTGCTAACGGAAAGCCTGGCTTTGAACGCACAACCGCAGAAAGAATGCAGGCTCAAGTTTTGAGAGATATTCAAAATTTTTTGACCATTGGAGAATTCACACAAGAGTCATTCTCATGCTTTGTATCACATATGAAAGTTACAAAGGGAATCTATGAAGGAAAGAATATCTCGCAAATCAAGCTGCTTAAAAACTATTTCATGTTGATTGTTGACGCCAAGGATAACTATAAGGCTGTCAATTCGATGATTGGATTGCTGGGATTTAAGCTGCGCTCCGACAAAAACAAAAAAACAGGAAGAGGCGCAGATAGAAAGAATGCTTATGTTCTCGACACATCATTTCGTGATCAGGCGGACGCGTATATTCAGCGTGGCAATCGATACGACGATTACAGCATGATCGCCTATGAAATTTCCTCAGATCCTCTGCAAGAAAACGACGAGGAAGCTATGATTCATCAGGTTCAAAAATGCGGAGCACTAAAATTTGAGGGAGTACCGGCCTGAACCAGTAGCGCTAGCTCCAACCCCTTGGGATCGCCTCGGCATCCCTTCGGGCGGCTCTGAGCTGCTCACTCAGCTGCACCAGGGCTTCTCCATCAGCACCCTTCAGTTTCTTTCCGAGATTATCCTGATTGACACCAGAACCCTCGGGCAAGCCATTTCCCTCAGCCCCTCAACGCTTGGCAGAAGGGCTAGGGCAGGGCGCTTCACAACCAGTGAAAGCGATTCAATCTACCGACTCGCCACCGTCATCCTCTCCGCCCTGGATCTTTTCGAAGGCAATGTTTTGTCAGCAAAAACCTGGCTTCAAACACCTGCGTTGGCCCTGGGAGGGCGCAAGCCCCTGGACATGGTAAGCACCCAAGTTGAGACGAACGCCGTGCTTTGGCTCATTGGGCGGGTGGAGCATGGCGTCTTTAGTTAAATCGTAGGCAAAATAAAAGGGCTCTCACCGAGAGCCCTTTTATTGGTCGCCGAACCAAATTGACACGCAAAATAACAACGTTCCAACAATTTCTATTATAGGCGTTGCTTTATTTACTTGTCAATATAATAATTAGACTGTTTCGTCTTTTTTGCTCGGAAGTCCAAGTTTTTTCAGTTCTTCTGGTGAAAACTCTGCCAACAGCTTCATCAGCTCATTGAACTTGTTTGTCTCTTCCAACTTCAGGCCAAACAGATCCTTTGTGAGGCCAGTCTTTTCAAGGATGAGGTCTGTAATCTTCTGCGTTTGTTTGCGCAAGTGTTCAGGGTCGTCCCAGGTGTAGCCGACTGTCACGTCCTTCTGCTTTGGGACGTGATCTACAAGAGCTTTCCAATCGTGCAACGGTATTTCTGCGCTCCTGCAAAACTGCTGGAAAATATTCCTCAGAGCCTTTTTGGGATAGCGCGCTAGTCCTGCTTCATCAAAAATCAGCTTGAGATACTCACGAGCACTGGTCTCTGCTATTGGTTTCGTGGGCTCTGTAGGAGACTGAAAGAGCATAGAATGGCTGGGATCGTACTCTCGCTCGACAAACGTCCATGCTACATCGCTTAATGGAATCTCGATTTCCTGCCCACTCTTCCTGACTGCTAGTGCATAGGCCCTGTCATACACAAAACTTTTTCTGTGCGTGTAAACCATTTCTAATGGTGTGGCTCTCAGCTCACCTGGACGCATTCCGGAAAAAAGTTGTAGCAGATGCAGGTTGATACAACGCTTAAGCTGATTCGTGCTCCTCATGCCGTCCGGAGGGTTGTCACGTAATTTCAGGGCTGCACGAACGAATTTCCCAAGGTCGTCGTCCGTAATTTTGTACTCATTCCTTTTTTGAGGAACGTCTTTGTTGAGGGCAGCGATGATGCTCGTAAAGTTGTGAAATCCTTGGTCTTTACGGGTCGCCATGGCGAATTCAGTTAAGACAGAAAGCACCACTTTCACTTTGCGAGCGGGTGAAATTCCCTTCGGAGATAGCTCATTGTATTTCGCTAGGAACTCAGCCTCTGAGATTTCTCTAAGATCGCGATCTAACCAATCGGACACGTATCGATTCAGCACGCCGAGCATCTCTTTGTAATAATCGGCGGTTTTACCTTTCTCATTTTTGACGCTCAGAACACCGTACACACCTTTCCATTCTTGAAAGGCTTGCCTAATGGTGAACTCGTCACCTTTTTGATCGAGCAGTTCCCCTGGTTCCAACGTCGATAGCAGGCGTTTGGCCTCAATCCTAAGGTCGTCCAAATCGTAACTTTTGGGATCATGTGGAATGATCTTGTTTATCAGGTTTTTCTTGCCGACACTCCTGCGAGCATTCACGTAAAAGCTTTTTTTCGTCACGCCGATTTTCAGCCGAAGGTCGCTGCCTTCGGTTGTATCTCGATAGAAAAGGGTGACGCCTTTAGCGGACAACGGGAGCTTGTCGATTTCCTTTTTCTTAAAAACCATCTCAAATGTGCTGCTGCTTCCGCTATTCTCGTTGCCCATGGCGCCTCCGATTATGATTTTAGTAACATAGTCTATTCCGTCCCTCGCGCCAAGATATAAATTTGATAACTTTTTAGTAACGTCAATGCCGCCGTAGGATTGACTAAACAAGGTAATATGTTATTGAGTGTTTTTAAGGTTGTCGAGATTAGCCTGTATGGTGTGTATTTTGTTGTGAGTGCGTCATTTCCTTTGTTTTTCTCATAACAAAATATACTGCAATGTAATAAGCTTGAGGGACTTAAAATCCCCCGCTCGTAAGGGCGTGCCGGTTCGATTCCGGCTTCGGGCACCATAAATATCAAGGGCTTGCGTGACATACCTCACGCAAGCCCTTATTTATTTGCTCCGCAAAATCCAATCTCTGCTCCGCAACTCGCTACCATCGGTCATTTCGTCGGTGTGACTTTCATCCCTTTGCGCATTCGAATGTACTGCTCTGTCATGCCGACGGTGGTGTGCCCCAGTTGATCGCGCGCTGCTCTGATGTTGCCTGTTGATTCCTCCTTATCTGTCGCCGCCTTCGCCCGCAAATCTCGCATTTGAAAGTCAGCTTTCGGAATGCCAGCGGCTTCCCGCGCATCATCGAATCTTTTTCTGAGCATGCTTGTCGTAATCGGTTGCCCGTTCTCCATCACGACCAGGCGAGTAGATCTAATCTTGTAGCCGGCCTTGCGAGCCATAATCCGGTCAATCACAACTTTCAATTCACCAACTATCTCGATGCGCCGTTTCGCGCTGGTTTTCCCTTGTTGAACCGAAAGCTGGCCGTCGCGAATATCTCGCTCGTCCATTTTCAATGTGTCGGCAACCCGCTGTGCCGTGAGGTAGAACAGGTCCAGCGCGTCTTTTAGCGGTTGCTCTGCGTGCTGATACACCTTCAGCAGAAGGTCGTCTTCCACATAGATGTCCCGGCCAGTTTCTTTATTACCTTTGATCCCCGAACACGGGTTGGCCAAGGCTGTGTATCCGCTCTGACGTGCGAAGTTCCAGATTGAACTCAGTAGTGCCTTTTCGCGATTTACTCGAACGGGAGCTGTTTTTGAGCGGTACCGCAGGTACTGCCTGACGTGTTGGGGTTCAATTGCCTCAAGCGGGGCAGGTGGATCGTTGAAGAAAACTAGCAACTGCTTCAATTCGCGTGCGTTGTCTTTCTGGGTTGCGGGTGCCTTCGTCGGTACGACTTCGGCCATATAGAGATTTGCCACATATTCGAAGGTGAGTACTGTTCTCACCAACGCAACCGAGACTCGAGAATTCTCCAGCTTGGCGTACTCTAGGATGGCTAATCCGTAATCAGAGCCCAGTGGAATCTCCCGACGCGGCTTTGATCCAGTGTCGTAGTAGTAATAAACAACACCACTACGCTGTTTGCGCTTCCTTAAGCGAGTGATGCTGTCCGGTTTCGATGGCTTACGACCCATTTATAGTGCTTTCCTTGGCTGCCTGGTGCGCGACTCCGAGCGCAACATCGCTCGCCAGCGTCGGGACATCGGCATGGTCTTCCAGCGTTTCAATCTGTTCCCCCACATGACCGCGCTGGAAAACATTATTGAGGCGCCGATTCAGGTCCTGGGCGTGCCACGTGCCGAGGCTTTGGAGCAAGCCCGGGCCTTGCTCGCCCGGGTCGGTCTGGCGGACAAGGCCATGCATTACCCGTCGATGTTGTCCGGTGGACAGCAGCAGCGCGTGGCCATCGCCCGGGCACTGGCGATGAAACCTCAAGCCATGCTGTTCGACGAGCCCACCAGCGCCCTGGATCCGGAAACCGTCGGCGAAGTGCTGCAGGTGATGAAGCAGCTGGCCGACGACGGCATGACCATGGTGGTGGTCACCCATGAAATGGGTTTTGCCCGAGAAGTCGCTGACCGCGTGGTGGTCCTCGATCAGGGCGAATTGATCGAACAGGGTCCGCCGGAGCAGATCTTCAGTCGACCGACTCATCCGCGTACCCAGGCCTTTCTCAGTCGCGTGCTGTGATCTTTGACTCCAGCCTTTTATCGCTCGGGAATGGAACCGGATCAAATCCGGCCAATGAATCTTTGTTTGGAAGAGCTTTTGCCATGTTGAAATTCTCTGCCCACGAATATCCCTATCCGTCGCAACGTCAGAGTGTGTTTGCCCGCCGTGGAATGGTCGCGGCTTCCCAGCCGCTAGCCGCCGAAGCCGGCATCGAAATCATGCGCAACGGCGGCAATGCCATTGATGCCGCGATCGCCACGGCGGCGGCTCTGACGGTGGTTGAACCCACCGGCTGCGGCTTGGGTGGCGACGCCTTTGCCTTGGTCTGGAGCAAAGGCCAATTGCATGGACTCAACGGCAACGGTCACGCGCCGGCGGCACTGACGATCGACGCGGTCAAAGCGAGTGGTCACGAGCAGATGCCGCTTTATGGCTGGACTCCGGTCACGGTGCCGGGTTGCCCTTCGGCCTGGGCGGAGCTGTCCAAACGTTTCGGCAAGCTGCCCTTTGCCGAGTTGCTGCAGCCCGCCATCAGTCTGGCCCGGGATGGCTTTCCACTGTCACCGGTGGTCGCCCGACAATGGCAGACCGCTCTGGATGAATTCGGCCCCCATCGAGACCCAGTGCTCGACGTCTGGTTCGACACGTTCCTGATTGATGGCCGTGCGCCAAAGGCTGGTGAATTATTCCGCAACCCGGCGCAAGCCCGAACGCTGGAAGAACTGGCGGACAGCGCTTGCGAAAGCCTCTATCGCGGTGATTTGGCTCAGCGTCTGGATGCCCATTCCCGCGCCACCGGCGGCTATCTGCGAGCCAGCGACCTGCGGGACTATCGCGCTCAATGGGTGGATCCGATCAGCATCAACTACCGCGGCTACGATGTGTGGGAAATCCCCCCTAGCGGGCAAGGATTGGTGGCCCTGATGACCCTGAAAATCCTTCAGGGCTTTGACTTCGATCACCGAGACAGCCAGCAGACCTGGCACCGTCAGTTGGAAGCCATGAAGCTGGCCTACAGCGACGGCCTGCATTACATCACCGATCCGCTGCACATGCGTGTGGCTGTGGCTGACCTTCTCAGCGATGCCTATAGCAGCCAACGTCGCGAACAAATCTCTGATCAGGCGCGCGAACCCAATCCCGGCGATCCCCACGCTAGCGGCACGGTGTACCTGGCCACGGCGGATGCGGAGGGCAATATGGTGTCCTTCATCCAGAGCAACTACCACGGTTTTGGCTCCGGTGTGGTACTGCCAGACAGCGGCATCGCCTTGCAGAACCGCGGACAGGAATTCAGTCTCGACCCTGACCACGCCAACTGCCTGGCACCGGGCAAAAAAACCTTTCACACCATCATTCCTGGCTTTATCAGTAAAGGCGACGCACCGGTGGGACCGTTCGGCGTCATGGGTGGCTACATGCAGCCCCAAGGCCATGTGCAGATGGTTATGAATCTGGTGGATTTCGGTCTCAACCCCCAAGCCGCGCTGGACGCTCCGCGGTGGCAATGGTTGGGGGATATGAAAGTCGGCATCGAACACGGGGCGTCTCGGGATTTGGCCGCTTCGCTGGCACGGCGTGGACACCAGATTCAGGTTGATTGCGACCTGATCAATTACGGCCGAGGGCAGATCATTGTCCGTGACCCGGACACTGGCGTCCTGTGCGGCGGCACCGAGCCACGAGCCGATTCCCATATCGCCGTGTGGTAGCGGGCCGCTGAAAACAAGAAAAGAGACCTCGGTCTCTTTTCTTGTTTTTGCGGCAGGCGGCGCGGTCAGCGTTTGTCCGTGACCGGGGTTGCCGTTCTAAACTCGGGCACAGTCTGCGGGGCCGATCGGACAATCACGCTGATGATGGCCAGTGCTGCAATCACCAACCCAGGTGAAGTTGCCAGTAACACCCCAGTGGTGCCGGCACCGGCCGCCAGTATCTGCCCTGCGGCCAAAGGCCCGGCCACCGACCCCAGACGACCAATGGCTACCGCGGCGCCGACGCCGGTGGCACGTACCGAGGTCGGGTACGACGGTGGTGCCAGGGCGTAAAGCACCAGTTGCGCGGCCATCACAAACAAACCCGCGCAAAACCCGGCGATGGCCATGGGGACGATGCCCACCGACAAGCCGACCCCGGCCAGCGCTGCCAGCAATGCGGCGTATACGAATAGCACCACCTTGACGCCGTTGCAGCGATCCAGCAGTACCCCGCCAAGTAGCGAGCCGAGGGCGCCGCCGATGTTGAACAGCATCTGCACCAGGCCAGCCTCGGCTTTGCTGAAACCTTGTTCCAGCAGCAGTGATGGCAGCCAGTTGAGCAACATGTACATCACGGTCAGGGTGAAGAAGTAGCTGAGCCACAACGCCAGGGTGACGCGAGCCCGGTCTTCGCCGAATAACGCCTGGCCGGTTGAAGTGCGGGCCATGGTGACGGTGCCTTGTTGCTGGCGAAAGGCGCTGGACTCGGGCAGCAGCAGGATCATCAGCGGCACCACCAGCAAGGGCGCGAGCCCACCGATGATGAAGGTCGTCTGCCAATGCTCGGTGAAGAGCATGGCGACCACCGCCGCCAATGCACCGCCCAACGGCACACCGGCATACATGATGCTGATCGCGGTGCCGCGACGTTGCTCACCCACGGCCTCGGCACACAGAGCGATCAGGTTGGGCAGGGCGGCGCCCAGGCCCAGGCCAGTCATGAAGCGAGCCAGTAGCAGGCCAGTGAAACTGCCGACGTAGGCGGTGCTGAGGGAGAAAATGCCGAACAGCAGCACTGCTGCGATGAGGATTTTCTTGCGGCCGATTCGATCGGCAATCCAGCCGCCGAAAAAGGCGCCGGGCAGCAAGCCGATAATTCCGGCACTGAACACCCAGCCCATCGATTTCGGGTCCAGGGCAAAGGTCTGGCGCAGGCCCGCGGCGGCAGTACCGGCAGCTTGCAGGTCGAAACCTTCGATCAATGCAACGATAAAACACAGGGCAATGGTCAGCGTCGTACGACGTGATGGGGTGTCCATGGCGAACCTCATTATTGTTTTTGTTGGTGTGCTGACGGATGAGCGCGAGCCTGTTCTCACGAGGCGATGACAGGTCTTAAATAAGATTAACAAAGATAACTAAAAAATGAATACTCAGAATTGTTTGCTGAAAAACAGCATTAAACCTATTTAAATCAATCAGATGACATCTCTATAAAGATAAATTCTGAAAATAGATAACAATATTAATGTTCGTTTATCGGTCACTTACGGTTGACGCCATGCCAGGCTGTTTCCATTCTCTGGCCGCAGATCTCCGGGATAACCCCAACGATCCCGTTCAAAAAACAACAACAATAAGTGGACATCGAACATGCCAAACCTTCCTTGGGACGTCCTTGCGGCGGATTCAACCTTACCTGTTCGCGCACGCCACCTGGCCTTGCTGGGCCTGAGTTTGATTGCGCCATCGGCGCTGGCTGACGGCTTCATCGATGACAGTCACGGCACCTTGACCTTGCGTAATTACTACCTGGATCGGGATTACAAGGACGACGGAGCGAAAACCGCGGCCCGGGAATGGGCTCAGGGTTTCATCATGAATGTGGAGTCGGGCTTTACCCCGGGGACCGTCGGCTTCGGCCTGGACGCCCGTGGGTTGATGGGGGTCAAGCTGGACTCGGCGCCGGACCGCAGCGGCACCGAGTTACTGCCGGTGTCCAGCAGCGACAAGCGCGCGGCGGACGAGTATTCGCGCCTGGCCATGACCGCCAAGATGCGTGTTGCCCAGACCACGGTGAAGACCGGCGACGTGTCGATTTTCCTGCCATTCGCTTTCGCCAGCCCGTCGCGGCTGCTGCCGCAGACTTTTCGCGGCACCACGCTCAGCTCAAAGGACATCGACGGACTGACCGTCAACACCGGCTACATCGACCGCATCAACAAGCGTGATTCCACCGACTACCAGCCAATGAGCATCGCTTCGCCAAACCGGCGTTTCAACGGCGCGGCCACCTCATCGCACATGGCCTATGTCGGCGGCGATTACCAGGTGAACAAGGACCTCAGCTTGCGCGTGTATCACGCCGAAGTGGCGGACCTGTATCAGCAGAACACCCTGGCGTTGCTGCACACACTGCAGGTGGGCGAGGGCACGCTGACCAGCGACCTGCGCAGTTTTTTCAGCGATGAAGACGGCAGCGCGAAGGCCGGCAAAGTGGACAACCGCAACCTCTCGGCGCTGTTTGGCTATCGCTTTGGCGGCCATCGTTTGAGCCTTGGCTATATGCACGCCAGTGGCGACACGGCGACGCCCTATGTGTCAGGCACCGAGTTGATGGGCATGAGCGAGCTGACCATGAGTTCGGATTTTCTCAATGCCAAGGAGCGAACCTGGCAGGCGATGTACGACTATGACTTCGCTGCCGCCGGGGTGCCCGGCCTGAAGAGCCGCTTGCGTTATGTGCGCGGTGACCATATCGAACTGGCGGCATTGAATGCCGACGACCGCAAGGAGCGGGAGTTCCAGATGGAGCTGGGGTATGTGATCCAGAGTGGTCCGCTGAAGAATGTCGGGCTGATGGCGCGCAAGTCGATCTATCGCAACGACTTCCCCGCCGGCGCGGCGTTTCGCGATGAAAACCAGACGCGCTTTCTGGTGCTCTACACCGTGCCGATCTGGTAAGCCGTTTCACTTGTAATGAATCCGGCCGTTCCCCATGAGCGCGCCGGCGTTCGCGTTTCAGGCTTGATAGACCTTTTTCAGCAACCTGAGCAGTTCTTCGCGTTCCTGGCTGTCGAGAGCGGACGTGGCATCCATGTCGCTCTCGGCGGCAATCAGCTTCAACTCCTTGAGTAGCGTCTCGCCGGTCTTGCTGAGGAATATCCCATAGGAGCGTTTGTCCGGTTTGCAGCGTACCCGTACCGCGAGCGCGCGCTCTTCGAGTTTGTTAAGCAGCGGCACCACTTGGGGCGGTTCGATAGCCAGGGCTTTAGCCAGGTCGGACTGCATCAGCCCGGGGTGCTGCTCGATAATCGCCAGCGCCGAGAACTGCGCGGGCCGCAAGTCGTGGGCCGCAAGTCGGCTGATCAGATTCTGGAACAGTTTCAACTGGGCCCGGCGCATGGCGTAACCGATCAGATCGTCCAATGCGGAGTCCATCGGCGCCTGAATTTCAGCGTTGTCGGCCAGGGCTTCTGGGGCAGCGACATTTTTGGACGACTTGGCCATTGCGGGAATATCCCTCGGGTTTCAGGTTAATAAAGATATCTAGTTTGACGAGGTTGAACTGGAATAGCTACGTCAGGAGCCTAACACGTCGCCTTTCCATGGAGATCGATGGCGAAAAATATTTTGTTAATTCAATTAATAGTTAATTGACATAACTAGTTTGCCGGTTTAGTTTTTACCCATCGTCAAGCCAAGAACAAGAGAGCATCACCATGAGCAATTACGAAGGTCGCTGGACAACGGTCAAAGTGGAAATCGAGGAAGGCATCGCGTGGGTCATCCTCAACCGCCCAGAAAAACGCAACGCCATGAGCCCGACCCTGAACCGCGAGATGATCGATGTTCTGGAAACCCTGGAGCAGGATCCGGACGCGGGCGTACTGGTGCTGACCGGTGCGGGCGAAGCCTGGACCGCAGGCATGGACCTCAAGGAATACTTCCGTGAAGTGGACGCCGGCCCGGAAATCCTTCAGGAAAAAATCCGCCGCGAAGCCTCTCAATGGCAATGGAAACTGCTGCGCATGTACGCCAAGCCGACCATCGCCATGGTCAACGGCTGGTGCTTTGGTGGCGGTTTCAGCCCACTGGTGGCCTGTGATCTGGCGATCTGCGCCGATGAAGCGACCTTCGGCCTGTCGGAAATCAACTGGGGCATTCCGCCGGGCAACCTAGTGAGCAAAGCCATGGCCGACACCGTGGGCCATCGCCAGTCGCTGTACTACATCATGACCGGCAAGACCTTTGATGGGCAAAAAGCCGCCGAGATGGGCCTGGTCAACGAGAGCGTGCCCCTGGCGCAACTGCGTGACGTGACAATCGAACTGGCGCGTAATCTGTTGGAGAAGAACCCGGTGGTGCTGCGCGCGGCCAAGCATGGCTTCAAGCGTTGCCGTGAACTCACCTGGGAGCAGAACGAAGATTACCTGTACGCCAAGCTCGATCAGTCGCGCCTGCTGGACACCGAAGGTGGCCGCGAGCAGGGCATGAAGCAGTTCCTCGACGACAAGAGCATCAAGCCCGGTTTGCAGACCTACAAGCGCTGAATTGCGGCGTTGAAATCAAGGCGAGCTGGCCGGGCGATCGAGCGTCCGCCAGCTGTTCGCCCCGGCGCCTCGGCGCTACTGTGAACCCCTCGAACGTATTCCCGATAAAGACAATAAAGAGGAATCACCATGCTGGACGTGCCCCTGCTGATTGGCGGCCAGTCGTGCCCCGCCCGAGACGGTCGAACTTTCGAACGGCGTAATCCGGTGACCGGTGAAGTGGTGTCGCGCGTTGCCGCCGCCACCCTGGAAGATGCCGATGCTGCGGTCGCCGCGGCCAAAGCGGCATTCCCCGCCTGGGCGGCCTTGGCCCCCAACGAACGACGTACCCGGTTGCTGCGCGCGGCTGAGCAGTTGCAGGCCCGTAGCGCGGAGTTCATCGCCGCCGCCGGCGAGACCGGCGCCATGGCCAACTGGTACGGTTTCAATGTGCACCTGGCGTCCAACATGCTGCGCGAAGCCGCGTGCATGACCACCCAGATCAACGGCGAAATCATTCCCTCGGATGTGCCCGGCAGCTTCGCGATGGCCCTGCGTCAACCCTGCGGCGTGGTGCTGGGCATCGCGCCCTGGAACGCGCCGGTGATCCTCGCCACTCGCGCCATCGCCATGCCGTTGGCTTGCGGCAACACCGTGGTGCTCAAGGCGTCGGAACTGAGCCCGGCGGTGCACCGGCTGATCGGTCAGGTGTTGCAAGACGCCGGGCTCGGTGATGGCGTGTTAAACGTCATCAGCAATGCGCCCCAGGATGCCGCGGCGATTGTCGAGCGGCTGATCGCCAACCCGGCGGTGCGTCGAGTCAACTTCACCGGTTCGACCCATGTCGGGCGCATCGTCGGCGAACTGTCGGCGCGTCATCTCAAACCGGCGTTGCTGGAGCTGGGAGGCAAGGCGCCGTTCCTGGTGCTGGAGGATGCCGACCTGGATGCAGCGGTGGAGGCGGCGGCGTTTGGCGCCTTCTTTAATCAGGGGCAGATTTGCATGTCCACCGAGCGCCTGATCGTCGATGCCAAAGTGGCCGATGACTTTGTCGTCAGGCTGGCGGCTAAGATCGCCACCTTGCCCGCGGGCAATCCCAATGCCGAAGGTTCGGTCCTCGGTTCTCTGGTGGACAGCAATGCCGGTGAACGCATCAAACTGTTGATCGACGATGCCCTCGATAAGGGCGCAACCCTGGTTGCGGGTGGTCAGCTGGAGGGCAGCATTCTGCAGCCGACCTTGCTCGACGGCGTCAACGATGCCATGCGTCTGTACCGCGAAGAATCCTTTGGCCCGGTGGCGGTGGTGCTACGAGGCGAGGGCGATGAAGAGCTGTTGCGCTTGGCCAACGACTCCGAATTCGGCTTGTCGGCGGCGATCTTCAGTCGCGACACCAGCCGTGCTCTGGCCTTGGCTCAGCGGGTCGAATCGGGTATCTGCCATATCAACGGCCCGACCGTGCACGACGAGGCGCAGATGCCCTTCGGCGGAGTCAAGTCCAGCGGCTATGGCAGTTTTGGCGGCAAGGCGTCCATCGAGCACTTCACTCAATTACGTTGGGTGACCTTGCAGAACGGACCGCGGCACTACCCGATCTGAGCAGCCGTCGCACCGTCGGGCGACGAACGCTTGAGAGCGATCGTCGCCCGCGTGCAGGCCAGACATAACAATAACGAGGCTGCAGTCGCAGGCTGCCATGCCCCGGTGAACGCATTTCTGCGAGCCGTGGTGTGCCTTGATGGAGAACAAGCACGTGAGTTCCGAATTCAAATCGCCACCCCAGAACGAAGCCCGTGCGCCGCGCTATCGCCACGTATCCATCGGCCGTCCTGCGGTCGAGGTCAGCGAAGAGCAGGGCATCCTGCACATGCGCTCCCTGGAGCCTTTGGCTGAGTTGCCCGCACGCTTGCTGGATCGCCTGGTGCATTGGGCCCAGGTGCGCCCGCAACAGACCTTTATCGCTGCTCGCCAGGACGGCGGCGACTGGCGCCGGGTGAGTTACGCCGAGATGCTGACCAGCGTCCGCGCCATTGCCCAACGCCTGCTGAGTTACGGTCTTTCGGCCGAGCGACCGCTGGCGATCCTCTCGGGCAACGACATCGAGCATCTGCAAATTGCTCTGGGCGCCATGTACGCCGGCATTCCCTATAGCCCGATCTCACCGGCCTATTCGTTGTTGTCTCAGGATTTCGCCAAGTTGCGGCATGTCTGCGACCTGCTGCAACCGGGCCTGGTGTTCGTCAGCGACGCCTCGACCTATCAGCGGGCGATCGATGCGGTGCTGCCGGCGCAAACGTCGCTGATCACCGTGCATGGCCAAATACCGGGCCGGAGTCAGGTGAGCTTTGCCAGCCTGCTGGAGCAACCTGGCGGTGCCGAGGCCGATTGCGCCTTCACGGCGACCGGGCCGGACAGCATCGCCAAGTTTCTGTTTACCTCCGGCTCCACCAAGCTGCCCAAGGCGGTGGTCACCACCCAGCGCATGCTCTGCGCCAACCAACAGATGCTGTTGCAGACCTTCCCGGTATTCGGCGAAGAACCACCGGTGCTGGTGGATTGGTTGCCGTGGAATCACACCTTCGGCGGCAGCCACAACGTCGGCATCGTGCTGTACAACGGCGGCACTTTTTACCTGGACGATGGCAAGCCGACCGCCCAGGGTTTTGCCGAAACACTGCGCAACCTCAAAGAGGTATCGCCTACCGCCTACCTGACCGTGCCCAAGGGCTGGGAAGAGCTGGTCAACGCCCTGGAGCAGGACAGTGAGTTGCGCGAACGTTTCTTCTCGCGCATGAAGCTGTTCTTTTTCGCCGCTGCCGGTTTATCCCAAAGGGTTTGGGATCGCCTGGACCGGGTCGCCGAACAGCATTGTGGCGAACGCATTCGCATGATGGCCGGGCTCGGCATGACCGAGGCGGCACCGTCCTGCACGTTCACCACCGGGCCACTGTCCATGGCCGGTTATATCGGCCTGCCGGCTCCCGGTTGTGAAGTGCGGCTGGTGCCGGTGGACGGCAAGCTGGAGGGGCGTTTTCGCGGGCCGCACATCATGCCCGGTTATTGGCGTGCGCCGCAGCAGACCGCCGAGGTGTTCGACGAACAAGGTTTCTACTGTTCCGGCGACGCGCTGAAACTGGCCGATGCCCGTGATCCACAACTGGGGCTGATGTTCGACGGGCGCATTGCCGAGGACTTCAAACTCAGCTCCGGCGTGTTTGTCAGCGTCGGTCCGTTGCGCAATCGCGCGGTGCTTGAAGGTTCGCCTTATGTTCAGGATATGGTGGTGGCCGCGCCCGACCGCGAATGCCTGGGTGCGCTGGTCTTTCCTCGGCTGTACGAATGCCGACGTCTGGCCGGTTTGAGTCCGGACGCCAGCGATGCCGAGGTCCTGGCCAGCGTGCCGGTGCGTCAGTGGTTCGGTGATTGGCTGCAACGGCTCAACCGCGACGCCACCGGTAATGCCAGTCGACTGGAGTGGATCGCGCTGCTCGACGAGGCCGCGTCTATCGATCGCGGTGAAATCACCGACAAAGGCTCGATCAACCAGCGGGCGGTCTTGCAATGGCGTGCAGCCAAGGTCGAGGCGCTGTATCGCGGCGAAGACCTCTCGATCCTGCGCGCCGGTCCACGGTCTTGAATTACGCAGGGCAGTATTCGGCCTTCACCGATGCGGCGATTCTTGAGGCCGTGCGCACGCCCTGGATTGACATTGGCGGTGCGCTGGCCCAGGTATCGCCCATCGATCTGGGCATCAAGGTCGGTCGTGAAGTGCTGGCCCGTGCCGGGCTCGATCCACGGACAGTCGACACGGTGCTGGCGGGCTCCATGGCCCAGGCCAGCTTCGATGCCTACTTGCTGCCACGCCACATCGGTCTTTACAGCGGTGTGCCGCAACAGGTGCCGGCGCTGGCGGTGCAGCGCATCTGCGCCACCGGCTTCGAGTTGCTGCGCCAGGCTGGTGAGCAACTTCGCGACGGCGCAGAACTGGCGCTGTGTGTGGGCGCCGAATCCATGTCGCGCAACCCGATTGCTGCCTACACCCATCGAGGCGGATTTCGTCTCGGTGCGTCGGTGGATTTCAAGGATTTCCTCTGGGAGGCGCTGTACGACCCGGCACCGGGGCTGGACATGATTGCCACGGCGGAAAACCTTGCCAAGCGTCATGGCCTGAGTCGCGAAGCGGTGGATACCTATGCCCTCAACAGCCATGAGCAAGCGTTGCAAGCGCAGACCTCTGGCTGGTTCGCCGATGAAATCGTCGCAGTGCGCAACGAGTCGTTCGAGCTGGACGGCTATCAGCCAAGGGGCATTACGCTGCCGCGTCGGGTAGACGCAGCCACCCTCGACAGCCACATTCGGCCCACTGATTTACTCGCGTTGGCGAAGTTGCGGGCGATTCATGCGAGGGGCGTGCAAACCGCCGGCAACAGCTGCGCCGTGGTGGATGGCGCGGCGGCGGTGCTGGTCGGTCGCGCATCGACGGGTACGCGACCGGCACTGGCAGACCTGCTGGCGACGGCGGTGGTTGGCGTGGCCCCGGAGTTCATGGGGATCGGCCCGGTGCCGGCGATCCAGCTGCTGCTGCAACGCAGCGGGATGGTGCAGGACGATATTGCCCTGTTTGAAATCAATGAGGCGCAGGGCGCGCAGGTGCTGGCAGTGGCCCAGGCGCTGGAGATGGACACCAATAAGCTCAACCGCCGAGGCGGTTCCATCGCCCTCGGCCATCCATTGGCCGCCACCGGCCTGCGGCTGGTGATGACCTTGGCCCGACAGTTGCGCGAGCAGAATCTGCGCTACGGAATCGCCGCTGCCTGTGTCGGTGGCGGGCAGGGCATGGCCGTGTTGATCGAGAACCCGCAGTACCGCGACTGAGCCCTATCGCCTCTTGCGCGCAGGCAAACTGGAAACCGCTAGCCTCTTTTTTGCGTATTTGCTGCTGTGCGAGTTGATCTCCAGCTTGTGCAAGGCTTGCGTTACTATGGCCGCCCACGTTTTCTGGAAGTTGCCTGGATGAGTAAGCCCGGTCAGTTGGTGCTGGTAGCGCTGCGCAAGATGATCGCCTCGGGCGAGCTGGCTGCTGGCGAACGACTGATGGAAATTCCCACGGCGGAGCTGTTCGGGGTGTCTCGGATGCCGGTGCGTATGGCTTTTCGAACCCTCGAACAGGAAGGGTTGTTGGTGCGGTTCGGCGGTCGAGGGTTTCAGGTGCGCTCGGTCAGTGCTGATGACATTGCCGGTGCCGTTGAAGTGCGTGGAGTGCTCGAAGGCCTGGCGGCCCGTCAGACTGCCGAGCGCGGACTCTCGGCAGAGGGGCGCGCGATCCTGGAGCTATGCCTGCTGCAAGGTGACGAGTTGTTCGACAAGGGCTATGTCACAGAAGACGATCTGGAGGTCTACCATGACCTCAACATGCGCTTCCATCAGGTGATCGTCGAAGGCAGCCACAACCCGGCCATCGCCGATGCGCTGGCGCGCAATGACCACTTGCCGTTTGCTTCGGTGACCGCGCTGGCGGTGGATCGCAATGACATGGCCCGCGAGTATCGGCGTTTCAACTACGCCCACATGCAACATCATGCCGTCTTCGATGCCTTGATCAATCGCCAGGGTGCCCGCGCCGAAGCGATCATGCGCGAACACGCCAACGCTACCCTGCGCTATGCCGAGATATTTGGTTCTGCGACAGCCAATGAGCGGATGAAGGTCATTCACCGCTCTGAGTGAGGTTCGGCCTTTTCAGAGGTCCAGCACCAGCAACGGTGATTTCGAGCGTGAGCAGCACGGTGTGAACTGATCATTAAGTGCCTGCTCATTTTCGGTGAGGAACAGGTCGCGGTGATCCGGCACGCCCTCCAGTACCCTGGTCAGGCACGTGCCGCAAATACCCTGTTCGCAGGACATGGCGATATCGATGCCATGGCTTTCCAGTACTTGAACCACGGTCTTGTCGGCCGGGATTTCGAAGACCTGGCCAGTGCTGCCAACCTTGACCGAAAAGCTCCCGTCGTTACGGGTGTCAGTTGGCGTGGCGGCAAAGTATTCGCGGTGCAGCGAGTCTTCCTGCCAGCCTTGAGCCCTGGCGCTGTCCAGCACGTGCTGCATAAAACCGCCCGGACCGCAAACATACAGATGAACGTTTTCTTCCGGCTGGGCCAATACCCTGGCCGCGTTCAGCGCTGTCTCGGGTTGCTCATCGAAATGCAGAAATACCCGGTCGGCGAAAGACGAGTTCTTGATTCGTTCGACAAAGGCCGCACGCTCGCTCGAGCGTGCGCAGTAATGCATTTCGAAGTCCGCGTCGCTGTGGGCAAGACGTTCAGCCATGCACAGGATCGGCGTGATACCGATGCCGCCGGCAAACAACAGGCTGCGCCTGGCCTGGTGTGCCAGCGGAAACAGATTGCGTGGCTCGCTGATGCGCAGGCGATCCCCGGTGTTGATCTGTTCGTGCAGGCATTGTGAGCCGCCACGCGAGGCCGGATCCTTGAACACGCCGATCAGGTAACGGTGGCGCTCTTCGGGGTGATTGCACAAGGAGTATTGGCGGATGAGTCCGCCGGGCAGGTGCACATCAATGTGCGCGCCGGCACTGAAGCCGGGCAGTGCGCTGTCATCGACGCGGGCCAATTCATAGCTGCAGATGTCCTGAGCTTCGTTTTTGCGCGATACCACCACCACATCGATCATGCTTCATCCTCGGAGCGTTGCCACCACAGTGGTCACTTCTGGTTATTTTGAAATTGTGCTGCGCAAGGGGCGGGCACGGCATGGTGTGCCTTGGCCAGGCTATTGAGCGGTGGCGATCAATTGCGGCTCGGGGGTTCGCTCGCTGACGATGATTCGATCCAGGACGCGGCGCGACTGCACGCCGCCCGCATCGATATTGAGCTTGAGCACGTTGCGCTGGGGGTGGTCCAGCAGGTTTTGCTGCTGGCGTTCGAGCATCTCCAGGTCTTCGCTGAAAATCTTCCCCTGACCCTCGCGAATGGTCGCGGTGAGTGCTTCATCCTGAGGATTGAAGTTGCGCGCCATGCCCCAGAAGTACCAGATGGAGGTGTCGGTTTCCGGGGTGATGAAGTCGACCACGATGCTTGAAGCTTTGAACTCGGCGTCAGCGTGGTAGCCGCCTTTGCCGGCATGGGCGACACCCACTTCGATCAGTACGTGACTGGGTGGTGAGAAACGGCAGATTTGCCAGCGGTCCACCGGCACATCGTCGGCCAGATTATTGCCGCGCAAGGCCATGCGCCAGAACGGCGGTGCCATGATGTTTTCCATGTGGCGTGCGGTAACCACTTCATCGCCCTCGACCGTCGTGGTCGGGGCGGCCTCATCGATTTCTTTCTGGCCGATGCTGGACGCATGTACGTAGGTCTCGTGCGTCAGATCCATGAGGTTGTCGATCATCAGGCGATAGTCGCAGCCGATGTGGAACAGACCGCCGCCGTACGCCCATTGATCGCTCACGGCCCACTCCAGGTGGTGGATCAGCGTCGGGTCGGCTTTGTCCTGTTCTCCAGGCCAGACCCAGATAAAACCGTAACGCTCGACCACCGCGAATGTCTTGTTGCAAGGGAAGCCGCGTACCCGTTGCCCTGGCATTTCGACAGTTTTTCCGTCGCAACCCATGACCAGGCCGTGATAGCCGCACACCAGGTTGCCGTTTTCGACATAGCCCAATGAGAGCGGCGCGCCGCGGTGCGGGCAAAAGTCCTCGACCGCTGCCACCTGGTTTTCCTGGCCGCGATAGAAAACGATTTTTTCGCCGCAGATCTGCCGTCCGAGGGGTCCTTGTGCAATTTCATCGGGGGTGCAGGCGACGTACCATGTGTTTTTTGGGTACATGAAAATTCTCCAGGTAAGCGCTTTTTTTGTTTTGATGGATCCATTAGGCGACAATCGAATGCCGCAAGTCAACCTTGCTCGATGCCATTAATGCCAGTAATTAGGCTATAACGGCATGGTTTATTAGGTTGAGTCTGTTTTTGATTGTATTCAATGGATCCATTGAATAATGTTCATGTACAAAAAAACCGCCAGTGGCGGTTTTTTTGTGGCTGATAGACGTGCTGGCCAGGTATTGCCAACACAGTACCAGCCAGTGACAGGTAAATGACGATATCCGCCGCCCAACTATTGAACACGCCACCCCATAGTGGATACAGCCAATGCAGCCAGGCGCCAGGTACCTGCATCTAGAGGCAGACAGGTAACACCACACTACGGGCGTGTCACCGCTACTGACTGTGCCAGATCGAAAGCGATACGGGCACGCCAAAACTCGGCACCCTGGCTTTCGGCCTGAATCAATGCATGATTCAACAACTCATTCACATATTTGCGTGATGACGGTGTAGCGTCTTTGAGCAGCAGTTGTCCCTTGACTCTCAGCAGTTCCGGTAGAAACCATCGTTCATCACGTGACGAGGCAACTCGTATCGTTTCATCGATCGTCTCCAGGGCCTGCTGGTTCAAGCCCAGCATCGCCATCCCTTGCGCACCTTCGCAACGCAGCAGGCTATAAAACGGACTGGCGCCTTGCTGGTCCATTTCGCTCATTGTTTCACTCAGCCGCCGCAATCCCACCTCTGGTTCATCCTGACGAATCAGAAGAATGCTTTCGAAGCATCGGGTGAGTTGGCGCCAGATCGGCAAGTCATGCAGTGCGATGCTTTTTTGCATTGTGGCGAGATGACTATGAACCTTGGGTAAGTCGCCCGCGATCAGCGCCATTGGCAAGGCACTAAAGCATAGAGTGTACCAGAGGGTTGCGGGGTGATTGAGGATGATGGACTTTGCTACATTCTCGTCGATATGCAATAGAGCCTGGTTAACGTCACCTTGCAGCAGCTCAATATGCGCCTTGATACCGTGCGCGGCGATTCGCTGGTCAAAGTGCACGTCAATAATGTGTGAGGATGGTGAAGAGGGTGAAATCAACGCTTCGTTAATGCTCTGAAGGGCGCCGGCCAAATCGGCCATGTGAAACAGCGTGGACGCATGCATGCGTTTGGCCAATAGTCGGTGATGCGTGAGCGCCTCCGCGCGGCTCAACTGGATATAGTCTTCGGATAATTTCAGTGCTTCCGGATATTGATTGCTACACGTGCATTCACTCCACAACCCCCAGAGCGCACGCAGTTCATGTTCGGTGTCGTTGAGGTCGATGGCGTCTTTGCGCACTTGGCGCCAGTAATCACCGATCTTCGGCCCCGTACCGTAGCTCAACAATAAAACGCTGGCCGCTGCCGTGAGCAAGAGCATCCTCTGGCGGGGGAGTATGGGTGATAACTGTTCGGTGTCCGACAAGCCTTTGTCGACCCAATGACGGCATTCACCGATCAGTGACAGTCGTAGCCAGAGGGGCATGCAGAGCAGTATCAAATCGATGCCCAATTCCCGATCACCCGCTGGCGAGTAGGCCCAATCGAGCGCGGTCCGTATGGTGTCTATTTCAGGACCGTATTGCATAACCCAGGCTTGTGGAGGTGTCCCGCTTAGATCTTCGCGTGCATTGCGCAAAAGGCCCAATGCGTAGCCGGCGTTGAGCCGAGAAAGTTTGGGTGTCTCGCCGTGTTTTGCACGCTTTTCCCGCGCGTAGGCCCGAGTTGTTTCGAGCAGTCGGAAGCGTCGACCGGCGCCGTGTTCGTGTGTCGTCAGAAGCGATTTGTCCACCAGGCTTTCGAGTAGTGGCAACGTCGCCAATGCATCAATGCTCATGCCGTCAACAATGGCGATGATGGCGTCAACCGTGAAAGAACCTGGGAAAATCGAGAGGTATCTCAACATCGTTTGTTCGTGGACCGAAAGCATTGAATAGGTCCAATCCAGCGTTGCACTCAGGGTACGGTGTCGATCCAGAGAGGTGTCTTTGCCAGCCATTTGCAGGCGAAAGCTGCCATCGAGTAATTCGACAAGCGCCTGAATGCCCAGGGCTTGTACCCGAGCCGCCGCGATTTCAATGGCGAGTGCGTTGCTGTCGAGCTTGCGACAGATGGTGCAGACTGTTTTAACGTCACTGTCGTGAAGTGAAAATGTAGGGTCGCGAGCCGTTACGCGTTCGACGAACAATTGAATCCCTGAATAGCTCATGGCCTGCTGTGCGGTCATTTTTTTTAGGGCGGTGGGTACTGATAACGAGGGCAGGTGATACACGAATTCACCTGCGGCGTGCAGGGGTTCGCGACTGGTAACGAGAACGCAGCATTGGGGGGCATTATTCAAGAGCGTCTCGACAATAGTCGCGACTACTTCCAGCAAGTGTTCGCAGTTGTCGAGAATCAACAAAAGCCTGCTGTTACCCATCGTGTCGGCAACACTTTGCAAGGGGGTATCGGTCGCACAGTTAATGCCCATTGCCGAAGCGATCATACCGGGTATGAGTTGTGCAGACGTCACGGGCGCCAGGTCGATAAAGCAGATCCTACGAGGAAATTTCCCACTCAATTCGTTGGCCAGCGCAAGCGCGACAGTGGACTTGCCAGCACCACCAGGACCCAAAAGTGTCACGAAGCGTCGGGCTTGCAGCTGCTTGCCAAGTGCCTGAATCAGATCGGCTCTTCCGATGACTCGATTGGGCGTATTGGGTGGGGGTCGTATCGCTACAGGTTCTTTCGGTGGCGTGTCGTGGGTGACTGAGGCGACAAAGCGATAGCCCAAGCCAGGTACTGTAACGATATATTCGAAATCACCCCGATCAATCAAGGCACGACGCAACGCAAGAATCTGTGTGCGCAAATTGCACTCTTCAACAAACACCTTAGGCCAGGCGATGGAGATCAGCTCGGATTTTTCCAGCAATTCTCCGGGGCGGGAAGCCATCGCAATCAGTAAGCACATTGCACGACTACCCAGGGAAATGGGCGTGTCATCTTTAAGTAGCAATTGTTGGCGCGGGTGCAGTACAAACTTACCGAAACAGATAGTCTCCGGGATGACGGCCAGCCTTGCGGCGTGGTGGAGCCCACTTGTGTGCATTAATAACCCTTGTACTGATTGGTTTTATATCAGGTGAGCTCGCCAATCCTGATGGCCTTGTGGTGGCAGGTTTCACTATTCAGTTGCAACAAGTCGTAGTTAATAGCGCAACGCCACAATTCAGCATCCTGGGTTTCAGCCTGAGCCAATGCCAGCGTCAATACGGCGCGCACATTTGCCAGAGGGGCAGGGGATTTATCTGTCAGCATCAGGTGCGCTTTTATCCTCAGCAACTCCGGCAGGAACCATTGTTCTTTGCGCGAAGACGCAACCCTTATTGTTTCTTCGATCACCTCCAAGGCCTGCAAAGTCAGACCGAGCATGGCCAGCCCATAGGCATATTCACTTCGCAAAAAACTGTAAAGCGGGCTGCCGCCAAGGGCGCGCATCTCGTGCATCGCTTCACCCAACTGAGGTAATCCCGCCTCAGGCTCACCTTCACGAATCAGTACAATGCTTTCGAAACAGCGTGTGAACTGACGCCAAATCGGCAAATCATGCCTGGCCGTGCTTCCTTGCAGCATGGCCAAAAAATGGCGCGCTTTGGTCATGTTGCCACCCATCAACGCCATCGGGATCGCGCTCAGGCACAGGGTGTACCAGAGCGTCGCAGGATGATTAAGCGTCGTCGCTTGCGCCACGTTTTGTTCGATGGCCAGCAAGGCATCGTTGGTATGGCCGTCGAGTAGTTGAATCTGCGCCGATAGACAACGGGCGGCGATTCGCTGATCAAAATAAACATCAATAACATGTGAATAGGGTGACGACGGTGAACTCAAGGCCTCCCGGATGTCACGTCGGGCGGTTACCAGATCGGCCATGTAAAACAACGCGGTAGCGCGCATGCGCTTGGCTAGCAGCCGATGGTGGTGCAAATTCCCGGCAAGGGCTCTTTCGTTGTACCGATCGGCCAGTTCCAGCGCCTGCTCATATTGATTGCCACAACAACAATCGCTCCATAGCCCCCAGAGTGCTCGCAACTGGTGTTCGACGTCATTCAGCACGCTGGCATCTTCAAGTGTTTGCAACCAGGCATCGCGAATGCCTTGGCCCGCACCGAAGGTCAACATCAAAACACTGGCAGATGCGGTCAGCAGCAGCATTCGTTGTCGCCGTAAGGTCACGACTGAGTGAGATCTGTCTTTGAGCCCTTTATCCACCCAGGCGCGACATTCGCCGATGAGTGACTTTCGCAACCAGAGGGGAACGCTCAGCAGTGTCAACTCAACGCCCAGTGTGCGATCGCCTTTTGGCGAGTAGGCCCAATTAAGCGCTGCGCGAACATTGTCAGTTTCCAGACCGTACAGCGCCAGCCACTGTTGCAATGGCATGCTACTCAACTGCTCGCCCGCTTCGCGAAGCCGGCCCAGCGTATAGCCCGCATGACGCGAGGCAACAGCGGCAGTCTCGCGATGTTGCGTAAGTTTCTCCTGCGCGTAGACCCGCGTTGTCTCAAGCAGTCGGAAACGGCGGCCTCGCTCCTCATCCAGGCCGCTGAGCAGCGATTTGTCTATCAGACTCTCAAGCAAAGGCAGCGCGCCCCGGGTGTTTAATGTTTGTTCTTCGATAACGGTAGTGGCTGCTTCCAGGGTGAACGCTCCGGTGAATACCGAAAGCTGGCGCAACATGGTTTGCTCATCCCCGCTCAGCATTGAATAGGTCCAGTCCAATGCGTTGCTCAGGGTTCGGTGTCGCTCCAGGGAGGTGCGGCGGCCGGTCATCTGCAGGCGAAAGGTGCCATCAAGCAGCCCAACCAGTGCGTGAATGCCGAAGGTGCGTACCCTGGCTGCCGCAATTTCAATAGCGAGTGCATTGCTGTCGAGTTTGCGGCAAATGGCGCTAACCATGTCGACATCATGATCATTGAGCAGAAAGGCAGGATCATAAGCCGTCACACGCTCTACAAATAATTGAATCCCTGGAAACGTCAGCGCTTGTTCAGCTGTCAATCTGACTTCGGGTGCTGGTACGGCCATAGGGGCAAGGTTATGTACAAATTCGCCCGAGGCGTGCAAAGGCTCACGGCTGGTTACTAGAACGTAGATGAGCGCTGTGTCGCGCAGAATGATTTCGACGCAGTCAGCGATCATTTCCAGTACGTGTTCGCAGTTGTCCAGAACGAGCAACAAATGGGTATTTGCCAGATTGCCGGCAACACTGTGCAAGGGATTATCGCTCGCAGAGGTGAGCCCCAACGCCGAGGCCAGCATGCCAGGTATAGGGTGGGGCGATGTTACGGCGGACAGATCGAGAAAGCAGACGCCTTGGGCGAACAGCCCATTGAGATCTGTGACCACCCCCAGTGCAACAGTTGTTTTGCCTATGCCCCCGGGGCCCGTAATGGTTACGAAGCGCCCGCTGAGCAGCTGCTGGCCAAGGACTTGCACCTGCTCGGTGCGACCAATGATGTTTGGGTTGAACCTTGGCAAGCTCGCCCTGACAGGGGATGGAATCCCTACGGCCTCATCCTGCCGAAGATGGGTGACGGGCGCGACGAATCGATAGCCGCGCCCCGGTACCGTTATCACATACGCGCCGTCACGCTGATCTCCCAGCGCGCGCCGCAATGCAACAATCTGCGCGCGTAAATTGCATTCCTCTACGACAACCCCGGGCCAGGCGAAGGCGATGAGTTCTGCCTTTTCCATCAGCTCAAAGGGACGTGTTGCCAAGGCCACCAGTAAATACAACGCGCGATTACCGAGGTGAACGGTCTGACCATTCCTGAGCAGTAGGAGTCGACGCGGACATAGCTCGAATTCGCCAAAATACAACGTAAGTTCCGGTAGTTCCGGGCCCGCAGTGAGGCCATCCGTTGTGTCTTCATGGGAGGAAAAATTCATAGTAATTTGTCCTTTTGGCCGCGTGCATCCCCCCGAGTGAACTTAAGAAGAGTTTTCCGAGCGATAACATGAAGTTAGTGCGGCACGGTTGCCGCATACAATCACAGAGCTGATGTTACTGAATGTTGCGCCGCCTTCATTTTCAATCACATATGCCAATGGTTTCAGCCCAACATAAATTGATGCGATCCAGCCGATGGCCAAAAATGGATATTTATAGCCCAGTTATACATGTAAACACCTTCAGGTGGTGTATCTGAAGTAATAACAGTGAATAAAAAGTTTGACTGCGTAGTCACGAGATGACGTTTTAAAAGTGTCTGAAAGAAACTCAAGGTAGTGGCTATTCAGCACTGCGCGAGGAAAAGGCGAGTGAGCGAGATACAGCCGAATTCACAACTTTTCACAGCGATTCGAGTTTTTCCTAAGTAGATTCGAGCCGTACAAGTTCTGAGCATTACAGCGACTTGTGCAATCTGGTCAGCCTATTAAAGGCCCCCATAATCATATTATTCATAAGCTCGAGGATATCGAAAATGTCAGATTCCGTTCCACCGGTAAGCTCCGGTAACTCTCAGGCCGCTATTGATAGAATGGGTGCTGTTTTCGATATGGCGATCGAGAAGTCCGCAAAGATCACCGAAATCAGTACAGCAAAAAAGGCTGAACTCGACGCAACAAAACAACGGCCTAACTAACCGGTCGTCGGGCGGGATGCGGCACCGTAGCCCGCCCTTTTTTAAACCTGCATCTCAATAATTTAGTGTGCTCCCACGGCATCCAGCACTGCGTATTCAACGGTGGTATCTGAATTATGACTGCCTTGATCTCATTGTCATCGCCGGCCAATAATTTTGCGCCGGTGCTCAGGATTGTGGACGGCTTGCACCAGGGTGTCTCGTTGTCGCTCGACCGGTTGGTTTATACCGTTGGTACTTCGATTGGCTGCGATCTTGTGCTCGGTGATCCAGGTATTGCCGACGAGCATTTGTGTCTGCGTATCAGCGACCAGAGCATTGCTATCGAAGCGGTGGGTGGTGAGGTCTGGGTGCTGTGCAACGGCTCAAGGCCCATCAAAATCCCTCTTGGTAGCGGACATTGCGCACGGATGCCAATGGAAGTCCGTATCGGATCTGCCCGGTTGATGTTGACGTTGGCCGACGTCCCGGGCCATTCCCGCACTACCGCTTCTTTCCCCGCTCACCGAAAACCGCTGTGGTTCGTTGCGACGTTGGTGACGCTGCTTGGCATCTGGGCGTTGACCTTACGCGAAGAGCCAGCCCCCGTCCTTGCGCCAACAGGTTTCGCTCCTCAGATCGATTCCCTGATCGAGCCCACATTACCGACACTTACAGAAGCCCGACTCTGGTTAGAGCAGCAGTTGAAAGTCGGAAAATTCCGTTCAGTAGAGGTGACCGAAATCGACGCTCAGCTCGTGGCAACGGGGTCCTTCGAACTCACCATGAAACCTCAGTGGGCTGCCTTGCAAAAGGCATATGACCAACGCTATGGGCACCACGTGGTACTGCGCTCAAGCGTTAGCGCCAGAGCAGCCATTGCCCAACCCCGGGTTCGCTTTCAGGCGGTCTGGTTCGGAACCGATCCTTACGTCATTAGCGATAGCGGCAAGCGGCTCTATCCTGGTGCATTACTGCCGGACAACTGGGTCCTCAAGCACATCGAAAATAACGAAATTATTCTCGCCCGGGGCGACGAACTCTTCCGGCTCACGTTATGAGCGGTGCATCGCCATACCTCATGCAGACCGCTCTATGAAAATTGATTCTCACCTCAATCCCGTACCCAGTACCCGGTCATCCCCGGTGGATGTGACGAAATCCATTAAGGGCCAGCTGACTACGCCGTTCGAAGCCGTACTTGGCAAGCGGGAAATCCGTACGCGCCGCTCCTTGCGGGCTGATGTCGAGAAGCTCTACGGCGGCGCGAGCGTGAGCGCAGAGTTGTTCGGCAGCACGCGTTCATTGGAGCTTCTTGACTACATTCTGCAGAAAGTCCTGCCCTCCCTGGACACCGATGATCAAACCAGAGCGGTGGCCGAAACGTTGATCCTTGAAGAGATAGAGATGCGACGCTCATTGGAGCAACAGCGGGCCGAGGTTCAAGGCTGATGTCCAGAGACGAGCAAGATTGTGTCGACCTGCTCAAGGGACTGGGCGAACTTTATCGGCGTTGCGGTCAATCGAAACGGGCACTGGCGTTGATGCTGATTGCGTTTCAGGTGGCGCCTGCCGATCCGGTATTGCTCCGCCATCTGGTGCTGGCATTTACCGATAACGGTGATCACGAGCGTGCGCTGAATGCCCTGGATCGGTTGACCGAGTGTGAAGGAGAGTCTGCCGGTTCGTTGTTGCTTCGCAGTCGCGCATTGTGGCGCGGTGCTCGCAGGGAAGAAGCGCGGCAGTGCTTCAAACGCTATCTGACTGCCCGCAGGTTATTGCCATGAGCGTATTGAGCAGGCTCAACGACGTTGCTTACGCGGCTTCCAGGCGCACAGATGTGATCATCGTCGCCTTCATGCTGATGGCCATCGCCATGATGATCATCCCGCTCCCAACTTTTTTGGTGGATGCTTTGATCGGAGTCAACATTGCCCTGAGCCTGTTGATACTGATCGTGGCCTTTTACATTTCTCACTCGGTCGAGTTCTCCGCGCTGCCACCGCTGATTCTGCTGAGTACGCTGTTCCGCTTGGCGCTATCGATTACCACTACACGGTTGATCCTGCTTCACGGTGATGCCGGGCACATCGTGAAAGCCTTTGGTGACTTCGTGATTGCCGGCCAAGTGGTGGTTGGATTGGTCGTGTTTTTGATCATCACCATTGCTCAATTCATCGTGATCACCAAAGGCGCAGAGCGCGTGGCAGAAGTCGCAGCGCGTTTTACCCTGGATGCGATGCCCGGCAAGCAGATGAGCATCGATAACGATTTGCGCAACGGCGATATCGATCAGCCCCAGGCACGCCTTCGCCGCTCGCGTCTGGAGCGTGAAAGCCAGATGTTCGGTGCCATGGACGGTGCCATGAAATTCGTTAAGGGTGATGCAATTGCCGGCTTGGTGATTTTGTCCGTCAACCTGTTAGGCGGACTGCTGATCGGCATGCTCGAGCGCGACATGTCGTTCGCCGATGCGGCTCACACGTATGCGCTGCTATCGGTGGGGGATGGGCTGATCGCACAGATACCGGCGCTGATGATTTCGGTCGCCGCCGGCACCGTTGTCACCCGCGTCAACAGCGATGGGGCGCAGGGAGATCTTGGCAGCGAGATCGTTCGACAACTGGGCGCCAGCCATCGTGCTCTGGGACTCACCGCAGTGATTCTGGCAGGCATCAGTTTGTTGCCAGGGTTTCCCGTGGTGGTGTTTATCGTGCTGGCTCTGTTGTTTGGTGTCGCAGCGTTTGTCATGTACAGACGCCAACAATCATCCGCCGAGCTACTGACCCGGACGGAAGATGTCATCGAGTCAGTGACCCAGGAGGAAGAGGTGCAGGCTGCGTCCTTCAGAAAGCCGATGGACAGCAGAATACTGTTGATTGTCGGTCCTGCCTTGGCCGATGCATCCCCGTTGCAATTGTTGCGTCAGCGCATGGAATCACTGTGTCACGAGATTCGTACCGACCTTGGCATTGAAGTGCCGGCCCCCGACGTCCATGTCGATCAAACGGCCGAGGCTGGGTATTTCAGTGTCGAACTTGAAGGTGTACCGGTCAGTGGCGGGACGATGCCTGTCGGTCGCTTGATGCTTCTGGATGACTCGGTGCATTTGCAGTTGTTGGACATACCGTTCGTTGAGGCGAATTCACCATTAAACCGTCGACCTTCGCAATGGATCGAACTTCAGTACGAGGAGACTTTACGGGCTGCAGGTATCGGTTTTCTTTTCCCAGATGAAGTTCTGCGCAGCCTGCTTGATTGCATCTTGCGACGATATGCTGCCGATTTTCTGGGCATCCAGGAAACCCGATCCATCCTCGAACGAATGGAAAATACTCACGGTGAACTGGTCAAGGAAGTTCTGCGAATCGTGCCGTTGCAGCGAATTGCCGAGACGTTGCGATTTCTGATCGGCGAAGGGGTTTCTATCCGCAATCAGCGGGCACTGCTCGAAGCGATGGTGGAGTGGGGCGCTCGCGAGACCGATGCCGCACGGCTGGCCGAGCATATGCGCGCAGCATTGGCACGGCAGATCTGTCACCCCTTCGCGGACCACAACCGTGTTATCAGTGCGTTCGTGCTGGTGCCACGGCTTGAAGAACAATTGCGCACGACGCTGCGTAATAAAGACCTTGGGCGTGACACGTTCCCGGAAGAGATCAGCCACGCACTGCTGACTCAGCTGCGTCTGACCTGTGAGCCGTTATCCCATTCCTCAGCTCCCGTTTTGCTGGTTCATCCCGAGCTACGTCGCAGCATGAGGCGCCTGACAGTACGAGGGGAGGTTGAGCTTTCGGTCCTGTCGTTCCGGGAACTGGCGAGCGAATACAACGTGCAGGCTTTAGCCACCATTGGTCTTACCGACATCACCAATCGCCGCGCACCCGCCGGTTCCACGGTCACTTCGCTGGCGAGTGCTTCATGACCTGTCGTCCATTCTTTTGTGTGTCTACCAGGTTGCTCACGCTCTTGCCCGGACTTTGCTTCGCTTCGATTGCCAGCGCACAGGCTATTGGCGAGGGCGAACGAGGCAACATTGACCTGGCGCAAGGGGAGGGCCGCGTCCTGCGTTTTGCGGCTCCCTTGGACTCGGTGCTGGTGGCGGAACCGACCATCGCCGACCTGCAGGTGGTGTCACCAGGGGTGGTCTACGTCTTTGGCAAAACTGTCGGACAGACCAATCTGATTGCGCTGGGTCCGCAGGGGCAAGAGATCGCGTCCCTGAGGCTCAATATCAGTAACAGCGCTCAACCCGTCGCCCGACCGATGAAAGCACTGCATCCGTCGAGTTCGGCGCAGATTGATGCAGTCGGCAGCAAGGTGATCGCCAGCGGCAGCCTTGCCAGCGTAGCGGAGGCCACCGACCTCAATGCGTTGTTGAACACCGAGGGTCAAGGCTTCCAGAGCACCTTGAACAGTGCCACTTACAGCGGTTCGGCACAGGTCAATATTCGTGTGCGCTTCGCTGAGGTTTCTCGCTCCGAGTTGCTGCGTTATGGCGTCAATTGGAATGCGTTGTTCAACAACGGTACGTTTTCTTTCGGATTGATCACCGGTGGCGCACTGGCGGCGGATGCAGCATCGGGGGCATCAAACGTGGTCAGTGCAGGGTTGAACTCCGGCAATGTGAACATTGATGCGCTTCTCGAAGCGCTGCAGAGCAATGGCATCCTGGAGATCCTCGCAGAACCTAATATCACCGCGATGACCGGTCAGACGGCGAGTTTTCTCGCCGGTGGCGAAGTGCCGATCCCGGTGCCGGTCAATGAGGATGTTGTGGGCATCGAGTACAAGTCGTTCGGCGTTTCCCTGATGTTCACGCCAACGCTTTTGCCCAACGGGCGCATCGCCTTGCAGGTGCGTCCTGAAGTCAGCAGTTTGATGGGCAATTCCGTAGAGTTCGGCGCTTTTCGCGTGCCCTCATTTCGCGTGCGACGCGCCGATACACGGGTAGAAGTGGGCAGTGGCCAGACGTTTGCGATTGCGGGTCTGTTCCAGCGCGAGAGCAGTCAGGATGTAGAAAAATTGCCGCTGTTGGGCGACATACCGATCCTCGGCAATTTGTTTCGCTCCAAACGATTTCAACGCAACGAAACCGAGTTGGTGATCCTGATTACGCCCTACCTGGTCGAGCCAGTGCGCGCGCGAACGCTGGCCACTCCTCAGGATTCACAGCCATCAGGCGCGGCCACTGCTGCTGCCGGTCCGCGCAGCGGTGGAAAATTCGGCTTCTACATCAACTGAACGGGGAACACTGATGAGTCATTCTGCATTGTTGTTCTGCCTGGCAGCCGTGGTTCTGGTGGCTGGCTGCAAGACCCATCTGGAACCGGTGTCTTACGCGCCGGATTACCAGGCCACGACCCATGCCAATGGCCGCGTCGAACTGACCCCTGTGGAGTGCCTGAAGCCATCGGCAGTCGATGAGTTTGATATGGCTGAGGATTTCCGACCGACGCTGGCGCCAGGTTGTGCCAACGCACTCAACTTGTTGCAAATGGTGGAGCAGCGACAGGACGTTATGACGGGGCGAGTCACTGGCCCGACCATGGCCGCGCCGGTCGGCCGTGCCGCGCAGGTTTATATCGATGGCTATGATCGGGAAGAGTTGCGTCGTCGCCAGACGGAGCAAGAGTCCGCCGTCAGTGCAGAGGGCACGCGATGAACACCGACTCAGCGACTGTCGATCAATCCCAGTTCCTGGGCCTGGCGTCTCGGGTCGGTGATGGCCTTGATGCGTCTGGCTTCGATGAGCAGTTGCTGACGTTCGATAGGCGCAATATCATCCATCTGCGCCGTCATGACGTCTTGTTCGCGGTTGGCCAACACCATGACCAGCAGTTCGTTGCGTTGATGGCGCGGTTGTGCGCGTGGCGACTGGCTAACGCTGTGAATGTCATCCAAGGCCTGTTGCGACTGGCCTCCAAGGGCACAAGCCAGAGCCAGGTTGCTTTGTGTGTCGAGGTCGTCGGGAGTCAGGCTCAGACTCTTTTTGAAAGACGCCTGCGCCTCGCCCGCCTGACCGAGCAGAATCTGCGCAATCCCCAATCGGTTGTACGCCGCAGGCAAATCGAACAAAGCGCCAGCCCGGGTCAAGACGGCCACCGCGCGTTCCAGTTTGCCCAATCGCAGTTGTGCGGTACCCAGACCCAGCAAGCCATCGGCACTCTCCGGCTTGAGTTCAAGCGCTTGCTGAAAGGCCCGTTCGGCGCCTCGGGTATCACCACTCTTGAGTCGTACCTGACCCAATGCGAGCCAGGCATCGACGCCAGCACCTGGTTGTGCGGCGGCCTGCTCGTAAAACGCCGCCGCGGTGACGGGGTCGCCTCGTTTGTCGAGATCGTTCGCCAGACGCATGAAGCGGTCGTAGCTGGCGTCGGTTGCCGGATGGCTCGAACAGCCAGCGAGCAACAGGCTGCCTGCCAGCAACAGCAGAGTACGGGGAACGATTTTTGGCATAAACGAAACTCTTCCGTCGGTGACGAGGCATTCGGCTGGAGGCAAACGCCGAGTCCTGAAACAAGGCAGATGCGTGGCGGCCACTCTACCGACTTTAACTTCAATAGCGACCCATTTATGGCGAGGGACGCATTGCTGACTTTCCGGTTTCGCCGTTCCAGTCGTGCCGGTCGTAGCGATGTGTAATTTGTCGCGCGCGCTGCTTTGCCTGCTTTCAGGGTGGGGAGTGCTTCTGTCGTCGGAGGTTGTCGCCGAGGAACATCCGAGCTGGTATTCCGAGCCTTACCATTACGTGTTGGTGGATCAAGACATCCGCGCCGCGCTCGGCGAGTTTGGTCGTAACCTCGGCTTGATACTGGTGCTATCGGAAAAGGTACGCGGCAAATCGCGAGGCAACATAAGGGCTGAAACAGCAGGCCAGTTTCTCACGCAGCTAAGTGACTCCAACAACCTGAGTTGGTACTTCGACGGTAACGTTTTTTACGTCAATTCCGACGACGAGGTCGCAACCCGTTTGTTCAACGCCAAGTCACTGGATGTGGCCCGATTGATGGGCTGGCTGAGCGATCTGCAGGTGTTCGGCAAACAACTGTCACTGCGCACCAGCCCCGGCGGCGACGAGTTGTTCGTGTCAGGTCCGCCTCCTTATCTGGCGCTGATCCAGCAACACATTGAAAACGAGGAAGTACCCGTCGCTGTCGCGCTCGTTCGCGAACGTGGCGTGCGGGTGTTCCGCGGCAGTGCGGTCACCGAAGCAGGCCGCCCATGATCGTCCATCAACATGGGATGGCACCTGTCCCGGCACTTAAGCATTCGCTGTACAACCCAGGAGACACACCATGTCTGTAAACCCTATCGAAAGCGGAACCACTGTTAGCAATGTCCAGGAAGCCGAGTTCAATACTGCCCTGGACAACGCAAGTGTCAGGGCCGCTGCGGCTGCCGAGGAGTCGGGAGAGGTGAGTGATGACTTCATGGATCAGCTAATCGGTCAGGCCGTGGTAATGGGAGGGCAATTTATCGTGATGCCGCTGGCTCAGAACTTATTGAAAGAAGCCCAGGAAGACGATGAGTAAGGTGCAACCATGACCGTCAGCCTCGCAGCGACTTCCGCAACGTCGGCCCTGCCGCCTTCGGGCGGGCAGGGTGGAATTGAAGCCTCCCAAAGCCTGTTTGAACACATGGCAAACACTGCCAAGGGAACAGCCAATGGCGCCAGCCCGCATGAGATTGGCAACAACCTTATGGAGCGTCTGAACGACTTCATCGATCGCACGCGCAGTTTCTCGCAACGTACCGAGGCGTTGACGCAAGGCACGGCGCCCAGCGGCAACGTGTCTGCGCCAAGTATTGAAAAGACCACGACGGCACCGGGCGATACGCCAAAGGTTGCTGGCGAAAAACAGGTCGATCAACTCGTTCAGTCAATGGGGAAGATGTTCGATTACTCCATTGAAACGCAGATGGTGGTGCGTGGCGCGACGCAAATATCCGGCGCTGCCAACACGCTTCTCAAGGGTCAATAACCTATGTCCAGTTGCTGGCGAAAGATGCACCTGACCCTCCTGTTCGTCGTGATCGGGCTGCTACAGGCCTGTGATATGGACCTCTACACCAATCTGGGCGAGCGTCAGGCGAACGCGATGGTGGCGGTATTGCTCAGGGAAGGTATTCCGGCAACACGCAAGGTGCAGGATGATGGACTGCTTCGGGTGGTGGTCGATGAGCAGCGCTTCCCTGAAGCGATGGCGCTGCTTGAGGCCGCCGGATTGCCAGAGCAGACATTCTCCAACATGGGGCAGGTGTTCAAGGGCAATGGCCTGGTTTCTTCGCCTGTGCAAGAGCGGGCGCAGATGATCTATGCCCTGAGCGAGGAACTGTCGCACACCGTCTCGCAGATCGACGGCATTGTATCGGCCAGGGTGCATGTGGTGCTGCCGGATAACGACCTGCTCAAACGGGTCATCTCGCCGTCTTCGGCGTCCGTGCTGGTTCGCTATGATCCGGCAACCGACGTCAATCAATTGATTCCGCAGATCAAAACACTGGTCGCCAATGGCATATCCGGTTTGGGTTACGACGGCGTTTCGGTCACTGCCGTCATGGCCGCAGTGACCGCCACCAAAGCCGGCACCCAACCCCGGCTTGGCAGTTTCCTGGGCCTGTGGATGCTCGAGGAAAATGTACCTCGGGCGCGGCTGATGTCGGGTGGGGCATTGTTGGCCGTTATCGCATTGGCTGGCGCACTGGTCATGCAACTGTGGGGCCGGCGGCGCGCGCAGTCTCTTTACGCGCTCAAGGATCAGTGATGAATCAATCAAACGTGCAGCAGCAATGGCAGGACTTGTTGGCGCGACCTCTCGACTTTACTTCCCGGGAACATTTGATCGAGTGTTTTGGCGGCGAACTCACGACCGAGCAACTGCAATCACTACAGCATTCACCGCGATTCCAGGAACGGCTTTTACGTCTGGTCATGCTGCATTTCAAGCTGCCGGCACTGAACACTCTGCCAGTTCCGGATGAAAGGGATATGCCCGGGCTGCTATTGGCGTCCAGCGCATTCGAGCAATTACCCCGAATGTGCGGCGCGGTGTGGCATGCGGCGACCCTGAGCCGTGAAATTCGAAAAGAGGCGGTGACCGAATTGCGCCGTGCACTGGGCAACGATGTGTATGCCCTGGCATTGGCCAGTCGGGACCTGGCAGGCGCCGCGGATCTACTGCGCGAACCGGCTCAATTGATCGAATCCATCGACCATGATGGTCGCCTTTGTGTCGGTGCCTGGTGGCGATCGCAATCCGTGCCGTTGCAGCATTGGATGTGTTTGCGCCTGCCCGGCCCCGGTACTGATGAGACGCGCCTGCCACGAGACATCGACATTGTTCGCCGCATGACCGCGACATTTGCTCCATCAACGCAATCTCTTCAAGACACTGAGCGCAGCCCGCAGGCGGAGGCCGACACCCTATGAGTGATCTACCGACACAACCAGGCCCCCGAATTCTGCGTGCTGACGACGCGGCCCTTTGGGTCGACGGGTATGCTTTTTTGCAGGCTGCCCGCGAGGTGTCTGAGACGATGCGAGACGAGAATAGCCAATGGATGGCGCAGGCGCGCGCAGAGGGTTTCGAGTCGGCGCGCGCCCTCGGCGCCGAGCAAGCGGCCGAACTGTTGGGGCAAACCGCCGCTCAGGTGGATGCCTATCTGGCCGGGTTGGAATCGGGATTGGTGGAGCTGGTTCTGGGTGTGGTGCGCGAGGTACTGGACGACATGGACAACGCCGAACTTCTGGTGCGCTGTACCCGTAAAGCGCTGCTTGCATTCCGCCAGGACCAGAGCCTGACACTCTTCGTGCCTTTGTCGGAGGTGGAGACAGTTCGTCAACACCTGCAAACCCAGTCAGTGAGTTCGCCGTCGATCGGGGTGGAGGGTGACGATCAACTCGCAACGGGGCAGGCACGTTTGAGCAGCAAGATCGGGTCGGTGGAACTGGGGCTTGAGGCGCAATTGCGTAATGTTCGCCGTAGCCTGCTGCCGTTCAGCGAGGAGATATCCTCTTGAACCCAGCGCTGGCAGAGCTGATCCCTCGTTTGACCGGACGCCTGGAGCAGGCCCGACCACGGCCCATGAAAGGCACCATCAGCAGCATAAGAGGTGTGCTGCTGCGGGCCAGTATCGCTGGAGTGCGCATCGGTGAGTTATGCCTGCTGAGCGATCCTGGAAATGGCCGCACCCTGTCCGCTGAGGTGATCGGCTTTGATGAGGACGAAGCCATCCTGTCGCCAATTGGTTCGATGGAAGGCTTGTCTACGCGCACTCAGATCGTTGCCACTGGCGAAACTTTGGGAGTCAGCGTCGGCGATAGCCAGTTGGGCCGTGTAATCAGTCCCATGGGGGCGTTTCTCGATGGCGACGGGATCGCCCCACTGGGCACCTTGCTGCGTTACCCCTTGCACGCCGAACCACCGCCTCCTTTTACCCGGCAATTAATCGTGCGGCCCATGTCCCTGGGCATACGGTCCATCGACGGTCTGTTGACCATGGCGCAGGGACAGCGCATGGGCATCTTCGGTGAGCCAGGGGTCGGCAAATCCTCATTACTGGCCAGCATCATTCGCAACAGCGATGCGGATGTGATTGTGATCGGTTTGATCGGTGAGCGGGGCCGGGAAGTGCGCGAGTTGCTCGATGTCCAACTTGACGCTCGTGCCCGGGCGCGGACGGTTACGGTGGTGGCAACCTCGGACCGGCCTGCCGCTGAACGCGTGCGCGCGGCCTTCGTCGCTACCGCCCAGGCCGAATATCACCGCGACCAGGGGCGCAATGTTCTGCTGTTGATGGACAGCCTGACACGCTTTGCCCGGGCACAGCGGGAGATCGGGCTGGCGGTGGGGGAGCCGCCAACACGTCGGGGTTACCCACCGTCATTTTTTTCTGCCTTACCGCGTTTACTTGAGCGGGCCGGCCCCGGCGCCACCGGCAGTATCAGCGCGCTTTATACGGTACTGACTGAAGGTGATGCGTCCATGGACCCGGTCGCCGAGGAGGCGCGCTCGATTCTTGACGGCCATATCGTACTCAGCGCGGAACTGGCCCAGCGAAACTATTTTCCCGCGGTCGACGTATTGCGCAGCCGTAGCCGGTTAATGGAACAGGTAGCTGGCGAGGAGCAGCGTCGCTTAGCCATGCACATACGCGAGCTGATGGCGCGACACGCTGAAATTGAAATGTTGATTCGCGTTGGCGAATACACCGCTGGCAGCGATCCGCTCGCGGATGAAGCCATCGCTCGCCATGACGCCATCGACGCTTTTTTGCGCCAGGGCGCGAGCGAGCCCAGTAGTACGCAAGAAACACTGCGGGCGATGCGCAAGGTTCTGAACGGATGACCGCAATCTATGAATAAGCAGACAGCACCATGAAAACCCATGAGCTTCGAAGTTTGCAGGCGTTGCGCAAACTGCGTGAGCAACGTGCTGCCAACCAACTTGTCGCCCAGCACCAGCGCTGTCAGCAGACCAGTCACGCTCTCGATCTGGCGAAAGAGCGCCTGCACTTGCACCGTGAAAACCTTGCTCGAGAAGCGCAGCAGATCTACGCCTCGCTGACTGAAGGACTGTCAGTCATCAGTTGGCAAGACGCGCAAGCGCGTTTGAGCGCACTCGCCAACGGCCAGCAGCAAATGGAAACAGGTATCGATGAGGTCGAACAAACCCTCGAGACTCAAAAGCGCGAGCGAGAGACATTTCGACTCGAACGTATGACCCGCCAGCGTCAATGCGAAGCGTGGGACATGTTGCTCGGGCGCCGTGAACACACCGAGCAGCGCGCAGCGGAGCATCTGGAGGACGCAGACGAGGGCTTGCTCATGCGATTGCCCGCCAGCGTTTCAGGAACAGGACAATGACTGGCATGCCACGTGAACCGGACGGTTTGGTCGCGTCTTTGCAGAAGACCTCGATCGACGCCTGTGATGCAACGTTCGAACAGTACGATCGTGCACTGCTCACGCTGAACAATCTGCTGCACCGAAGTCGTCAACCCTCGCTCGGGCGTTGCACCGGAGAGTCCATCCGTGTGCACTGGACCGTCGCGGGGCCGCGGATTGAAGGCGCCATCGGAATTCTGTTTTCACTCGGTGTCGACACCGTGCGGTTGTGGGTGCCATCAAGTGCGCTGGAGCAATGGCAATCCATTCTGGCGATCCCGCATCCGGCGTTGGACCCGTTAGCGACCGCCCTGTTGTGGGAACTGACATTGCTGGAGTTGATCGAGCCGCTGGAGCAGTTGCTCGGGCAGCCGATTCGGGTGAGCGACAGCACAGAATCGGGCGCGCCTCTCGTTGCGTTGCGTCTGGGCCTGGAGGTCTGTCTCGGGCGGACACCCGTGCAGTCCCTGCAACTGGACATGTCACCTGCCTCGGCGCGGGTGGTCGCGGATCTGCTGCAACACCACTGCGTGCCTGAGCTGAACGATCCTGGCCAATTGCGCTTTCACCTGGCGGTAGAAACCGGTCAAGCCTGGTTGAGCCTCTCGGACTTGCGCAGTCTGAAGCCGGGCGACGTGGTGATGCTCGATACGTTGCCGGACGCCGCTGTGCGGGTCGTGTTGTCCGGTCAACTTCAGGCCCGTGCCAAACGTGACAGCACCGCAGGGCTGCGATTGCTGGAACCCCTCAATGCTGTGAACTTGACGATGGAGAATGTAATGACACAACCCGAAGCAGCGCCCGGTGTGGACGCGACCCTGGATGATCTGCCTCTCAAGTTGCTGTGCCAGGTGGGCAGTGTGGAACTGTCGCTGCAGCAGCTTCGACAATTGGGGGTCGGAAGCGTCTTGCAATTGAGTTCGCCGATGCAGGACGGTGTCGATCTGATGATTAACGGTCGTCGGGTTGGTCGTGGACAGCTGGTGCAGATCGGTGATGGTCTGGGTGTACGCGTGTTGGATTTCGCCAAACCATGACGGGGTACCAGCCCAACCTGATCGAGATAATTTTGGTCGTTGCGTCCATCGGTTTGATCCCGTTGGCCGTTGTGACCATGACTGGCTTTCTGAAAATTTCGGTGGTGTTGTTTCTGGTCCGCAATGCGTTGGGTATTCAGCAAACTCCGCCGAACATGGTTCTCTACGGTATAGCCCTGATTTTGTCGGTGTACGTGACGACGCCGCTGATTGGCGAAATGTACCAGCAAGTGCAGGGCAAGGAACTCAACCTGGAGAACGTCGAGCAGCTAAAGGAGCTGGGTGACGCCTTGAGGCCACCGTTGCAGGCGCACCTGGCGCGTTTTGCCAATGAGACGGAGCGCGGCTTTTTTATCTCCGCCACCGAGACGATCTGGTCTGCGGAGGCCAGGGCCGATTTGCGCGATGACGACCTGGTGGTGCTGATTCCCGCCTTTGTCAGCTCCGAACTAACCCGCGCCTTCGAAATCGGTTTCTTGTTGTACATCCCGTTTTTGGTGGTTGATCTGCTGGTCTCTAATGTTTTAATGGCCATGGGCATGTCGATGGTTTCGCCACCTCTGATCTCCATCCCGTTGAAAATTTTGCTGTTCGTTTCGTTGAGCGGCTGGTCGCGCTTGATGCACGGTTTGATCCTTAGCTACGGGTGATGCTGTTATGGGGCAAGACGTTTTTCTTTCGTTGATGAAACAGGCGTTGCTAACGGTACTGTTCTTGTCGGCTCCCGCGCTGGTGGTCGCAATTGTCGTGGGCATGGGCGTCGGGCTATTGCAGGCGTTGACGCAGATTCAGGATCAGACGCTGCCGCAGGTGGTCAAGCTGGTCGCTGTGCTATTGGTCATCGTTTTCGTTGGTCCGCTGCTGGCCGGACAAGTGGTGGAACTGGGCAGCCTGGTGCTGGACAACTTCCCGATATGGACGCGTTGAGTCCACCATGGAAGTTCAAGTTGCTAACCAACTCGTAGAGTTTGCTTACCCGGTTATCACGTCGGCGGCGTTGGCGGCCTGTCGCGCCACCGGGCTGGTGTTGATCACCCCGGCGTTCAATCGCCTGGGCCTCACCGGAATGATCCGTAGCAGCGTGGCTGTCGCCATTTCCGTTCCGATGTTCCTGCCGGTGTTCGACGCGCTGACCTCACGGGCTGATTACGGCAGCTTGTTTCTCGCGGGTTTGATGATCAAGGAGTTCCTGATCGGGCTACTGATCGGCCTGCTGTTCGGTATCCCGTTCTGGGCGGCGGAAGCGGCGGGGGAGCTGGTTGATCTGCAGCGCGGCTCGACGATGGCGCAACTGGTTGATCCTTCGAATGTGGGTGAGTCCAGTGTCATGGCGACGTTATTGACGGTCATGCTCATCACTCTGTTCTTCATGTCTGGCGGCTTCATCATGATCGTCGACGGCTATTACCACAGTTATCAGCTGTGGCCCGTGACGGCATTCACGCCCTTGTTCGCGTCTTCGGCGCTGCTGGCAATCCTGTCGATTCTCGACCAGATACTGCGGCTCGGCGTCGTCATGATTTCGCCGCTGATCATCACGCTGCTGGTGACGGACCTAATGCTGGCCTATCTCGCGCGGATGGCACCCAATCTGCACATCTTCGATTTGTCACTCCCCGTGAAGAACCTGTTCTTTTCGATCTTGATGGTTATCTACATTGCCTTCCTGATTCCCATCATGCTCGACCAGCTCAGTGAATTTCAGGGAGCGGTCGAACTCTTCAAAACCCTGGTGGGCGAACAATGAGCGCGAATGCCTGGAGTGCACGATATGGGTGAAACCAGTGAGGAAAAATCAGAGCCGGCCACGGATAAAAAGCTTAGGGAAGCGCGGGGAAAAGGTCAGGTTTCCAAGAGTCAGGATCTGGTGTCGGGCATGGTCATCCTGGCGTGCACGCTGTGCATCGTGGTCATCGCGCCACGGGCGCAGGCGCAGATAACGGCGCTGCTCGACCTGATTGTTCAGGTCTATATTGAACCCTTCGCGACCGTCTGGCCTCGGGTGCTGGATACCGCCGAACAATTGCTTATCACCATTACTTTGCCCGTTGTGGCTGTGACAGTGGCAGTGGTGATTGTGACCAATATCGCGACCATGCGCGGAGTGGTCTTTTCCGTAGACCCCATTAAATCCGACATCAAACACATCAATCCGATCGAAGGCTTCAAACGCATTTTTTCAATGCGCAGTTTCGTGGAGTTTCTCAAGGGACTGGTCAAAGTGGGCCTGCTGGGCATTGCGTTTTATGTGGTGGGCCGGAATGCCTTGCAGGCACTGATGGAGTCTTCACGCTGCGGCGCTGGCTGTATCGAGTCCACCTTCTATCTGGTCCTGAAGCCACTGGTATTTACTGTACTGAGTGCGTTTCTGCTGGTGGGTGGAGTGGACGTCCTGATGCAGCGCTGGTTATTTGGTCGCGACATGAAAATGACCCGTAGTGAGCAAAAACGTGAGCGCAAAGACACCAATGGCGATCCCGCGATCAAGGGTGAGCTGCAACGACAACGCCAAGAGATGCACGCTCTGGCTACAAAACTGGGGTTGGCTCGGGCATCGATGATCATCGGTACCGCCGGCGGATGGGTAATCGGCGTGCGCTACGTACGCGGTGAGACGAAAGTTCCGATTGTGGTCAGCCGCGCCTCAGGAAAAGACGGAGTGCAGATGCTGTCTGACGCGGCGGCTTTGGGCATTTTGAAGGTGAATGATTCGGCTCTGGCGGCAGAAATCAGCAAGCGATCGGTGGCCGGAGATCCAGTTCCCGATACGACCTTCCAGGCCGTAGCTGATCTATTGGTGACTGCCCGTCTGATCTGACGTTTTTAACGAGAAGAGCGCACGCGTCTAATTGTTAAAATAGCAATTCCATCTGTTTTTATTATTTCAGAAAGTGCGATGTTTTATAGCGTGTGAAACTTTGTGAATATGACGCATGGCTGGTTTGGAAACGATGGATTGGCTGCTAATGTCAGTAAGCACACACTACGCGTGCTTATATAGGGAATAAATATGAAGCTTAAACAAAAACTCGCCATTATTGCAGTTTTTGGCATGCTCAGCATGGGGAGCATGCAAGCTCAGGCAGACATCGGGTATGACCTTTCAATGAGACTCAAGTGTTTGATGGATCGAACGCCAGTGTGCGTAATAGCGGGTTATTAGTCAAAGGCGGGTAGCTTGTCGCTGATCACCAGATAGTGGTGAGTTATTGTTTTTTCGCCCTGCAAGCTTTAACTTGCGGGGCTTTTTAGTTGCGCGGTCATTGCATGAGCAGCTGGATCAAAGCCGGTATTTCGCCTTCAACAGTTCAGCAGCAATTTCTCCGATGATCACGCAAGGCGCCATGGTGTTGCCAGTGGTTATCCGCGGCAGGATTGAAGCATCGGCGACTCGCAGGTTCTCCACGCCGTAAACGGCTAACTCGCCATTGACGACCGATAAGGCATCACGCCCCATCTTTGCGGTGCAACTCTGATGCCAGACAGAGCTGGCTGAGTCGCGCACGAACTGTTCCAGTTCAGGTTTGTTCAGCCCAGTGGGTGTCACTTCGCGTTTGACGAAAGGTCGCATCGCCGCAGAGTTGGCAAGATCACGAGCAATCTCCACAGCTGTCATCAACACCTTCAGATCGGCTGGGTCGGCTAAGGTGTTGGCATGGATTTCCAAGCCGTCGTTTGGGTTGGGACCGGTCAACCGAAGGCTACCAATGCTTTTCGGCCGTGCGAGCGTCGGCATCATCGACCACGCACATTCGGGTATGTCGACGCGAGCAGCGATTTGAGCACTGGCGAAAGGAACCCCTACCTGCATTATCTGGATGTCTGGTGTGTCGATCCCGGATTCGCTTTGCAAAAACAGGTTGGCTTGCACGCCTGGGTCAGCGGACGGCGGGGCTTCGGGGTACTCCCAGATGCAACCCATCGCCATGCAGTGATCCTGGAAATTCTGACCGACTCCCGGTAAGTGCTCGACTACAGGAATGCCTAAAGGCCTGAGTTGAGCTGCGTCGCCGAGACCTGATTGCATTAGCACTTTGGGCGTTTGGATAGCACCTAGCGAAAGGATGACTTCTTTGTTCGCATTGAAGGTGTATTGGTGCTCACCGACGAAGCAATGAACACCGGTAGCGCGCTTGTCCTTGATCGCGACGCTGACGACCAGTGCGCCGGTCAGCACTGTCAAGTTGTGCCGTGTGACAGGGGAGTCGAGATAGCTACGGAATACCGATAATCGTTGACCGTTCTGAATACGGACATCGGCCAGGGAGATGCCGCCGCCGCCTTCCATAATGGCTCCGTTCTGGCTGTCGTAGACCGGTATACCCATGCTGGTCGCGCTTTGAAGCAGCGCCAGGGCGACAGGTTTTGGTTGTGGAACCGGTTGGACGAACAGTAAACCGTCCTTGCCCCGGTGGACGGCATCCGAGGGGCCTTGCCAATTTTCGATCTTTAAATAAATATCGAGAACGGACTGATAGCTCCAGCGAGAATGGCCGGCTTGCTCGGCGAAGAAATCCCAATCACTTTTGTGGCCGCGAGACCATTGCATGACGTTAATGCTTGAGCCTCCGCCCAGCACCTTCCCCATATTCATGGCCAGCGCCCGCCCATTCAGATGCGCGTTAGGTTGAGCCTGAAAGTTCCAGTCTCGAACCGATCCCAGGTTGGCAGGCCAGGCGCTGGCGTCATCTACCTCGGGAACGTTTCCATGTCCGCCTGCTTCCAGAAGCAGCACGGAGACTTCCGGGTTATCGGCAAGGCGACGGGCAATGACAGAGCCCGATGACCCAGAACCGCACACGATGAAGTCATAACGGTCCTGCAGGTCTTTTTTTCTGATTTCGGGCATTAGATTTTCCAATGGGTTAGGCATGTAGGCTGAAACAGTTGTAAGACCACGAAAACAACTTCTGCCGGGCAACGCTTGTGAAATATTGTGAATTCTTGGCGGCAATAGCCCGCGTTGGGCAGCGCGTGGCCTAATATCCCATCTCTAATTGAACCCATTACTTCTGGTTTTCGACCAGTGTGTCAGCCGGTCACTCTGCCAAGTGGATATGTCAATGATTGATAGTGCGCATAACAACTCGTCCAAGACTTCAGTCGCAGATCAGCGAAATAAGAACAAGTTTGAAAATCTGGTGGCTGACTTGACGCGAAAAACGATAGATTCTGCGAAAGGTGGGAAGAATCACATAGACATTTCGCAATACAAAGAAATCACCGAATTCAAGGGTGGGCTCGACATTGATAAACTCAATGTTATCGAGGCGGGGGGCGGTGTTGTTTATTTTGAGTATGCGGGCAAGAACTATCAGATTTCCGACGTTAACATCGAAAGGGATGATGTCGCAGGGCACTTGCGAGTCAGCGGAGGACCCGCCACTAAAGAAAATGGATCTGACTCGACAGAGAAACTGAACGGTAACTTGACGGAGCAATTAGCCCAGCCATTGTCCGGGGGCATGAGCGTGCCAAGCGGCGGGACACCCCTTTTAGAATTTCTTGAATTGATGTTTGCAACTAAAGACTTTCCCGCTCAACAAATAATTAAAGACAGTTTTAATAATTCCAATCAGGAGCTATTGTCGCGAACAGAGGCTAGCAAGGGGCAAATGCGAGAAGGCGTTGCCTCAGTGCAAACGCCGGCTGAAGGCTTAGCTCAAGTAACGCTGAGCGACGGCAGGATACTGATCGTATCAAAGCAACTGACACCCCAAGCCTACCTGGACTACACAAGGCCGCCTGGTCAGGCCGAGTATTTGACCGATCCGCAGGCTCGCAACGATGAAGGCGAGCCTGCTTATTTCGGTGGCAGTAATGGATCGGAATACAAGACAGTCACCCAAATGCCCCAGGATTTAAATTCGGACGACCTAAGGGTCATCGCCAAAAACTCCGAAATGGGCATGATCTATTTCGAGTATGCGGGTGAGAAATTCAAAATACAGCAAGGAAAAGCCCGGGACTTCAGCGACTTGGATGCCAAGAAAGAATATGTGCATGAGCCGTCAGCGCCGGGAGAAAATAGCGGCAGTCAGCTATATGACTATCTTGACCTGGTGCTCGAAAGCAAAGGTACGCCGCTCGAAGACATCTTAAGGGAAGCAGAGAGCACGCGTTCCAGCACTATGCTGTTACGTGGGGACGGAGGGCCTGTCCAGAACGTAGCAAATGTTCAAATGGACGATGGTTTTCTTTGCCTCACACTGGAAGATGGCAAAAAACTAATCGTCCACTCGCAGTTAACGCCCGAGGCTTATGATTATTATAAAGGCATAGGCGATCAACAAAAAACAGATGCATTTATTAAAGCGACTGTGGCAACCGAAGAAGCCAAGGGGTTTGTTCGGGCGGGTGAAGATATTTATCTGTCTGACACTAAGGACGTGAGAGACGCTGTTGCTTTCACCGGGCATGACCAGAACGCCGAGGTTATTTCATTTGTGTACAAAAAGCCGGGTGGGGCGGAGCAAAAATTCTACGTTACCAAGGAAAGTAATCCTCAGTTGTTTGAGCAGGTCATGTCCAGATTGACAGATTCGCGCGCGGCCATCCCCGTAGCGAGTCGCGAATCTGCAGGGTTACCTTCGATAGAAGAGGTATCGGTCGATGCCTTGCCTACCACCGAAAAAAATGCAGATGGCAGCCCCGTGACAGTGGGTAACTTAGCGTTTGAAAGTATGGTCAATGATTATCGCAAAGGAATTGCCGATGGCAGTATCGGCAAGGATGACTTGCGTGCGCAATTTATCCGCGCGTTTGATGCCAAAGGGATGTCTCAAAACGGAATGGAGATTATCCCTGAGCATACAGCGGACAAAAGGATTGGGCAGCCAACGCATGTTACGGGAAGGGACGTTAATGAAAAAATCTTTGATCAGAAAAAAATAGATTCCCGCCTCAACGAATTGCTGAGCGACAAGCAGATCCAGGACGACATTATTCTGTACCACGACAAGGCCGTTGAAAAAGCCCAGGGTGGTGAGGCAAAAGTCAAAGCAACAGAGCAGAAATTGATCGAAAGCTCTTCGTCGGAAGCCTACGTCAAGTACCTCGACGATTTGGCGAGTTCAGGAAACAAAGATCAGGCAATGTTGGACTACCAGGCCACCTACACGCAGATTGCGGCCATCGATCCAGCCAAGGCTGAAGAATTCAAGGCAGAGCTCGAGGCTAATGGTCTTGTGTTGGAGATGGAAAAGTTGATGAGTGAGCCAGGGGCAATTTCTGACGAGAATATGGGCTTGGCCGCCCAGGATATTACCAAGTCTGCCCTGGCTGCGGGTAAAGCGTGGGGGGATGGAATACCTCGTCGCGGCTACGGTATCTGGAAAGAAACGATGACTGAACTCGCTAATAACATGAGCGATGAGAATGCACCTAGCTGGGGTGCTGTACTGAAAGAAGTGGGAGAAACATGGGCGAAGGACGGAAAGATAGAAGACCAGCAACTGGACGCCATCATTAAAAAACACATTACTCCCGGCATGGGGATGCCCTCCAATGAAAATTTATTCAACACGCTAAAATTCATGAAAGACAATGGTGTGTTGGGCTCAATCGGAGGGACGTTCTCGATAGCCTCTGCCGCGTACCAACTGTATGGGGGAGGTGGTGGGCTGGGCGCCTCGCACAAGGAACGTTTATCTGTTGCAGCCGCCTTTATGGGCGTTCTGAGTGGCGCCAATCATTTTTTCACATTGGGTGTCAGTAGTTACGATGCCTGGAACAAATCAGGTCTGATGAAGGAAATGGGTACAGACCGTCCGTACCAGGCTGTTTGGACCCCCGGGAGCAAAGCACAAAACTTTGACGATCAATATTTACGAAGCATCGCTAATGAAAATCAACAAAAATCCCTGGATACCTTATTTTCTTCTGATGCGGAAGGTAGCTATAAACTTTCTTCTGACGATATCAAGGCTGCCCATCAAGCCAGTTGGGACGCCATCGCGAAGCGCGGAAATGTCAGTGATTCTAGAGTAAAGAAAATAATGGGCACCTACCCTAGAATGATCGGCGGCGCTGGGGATGTTGGCGGCGGTGTTCTCGGTATCACACTGGGCGCTATGAACATTCAAACGGGCGTAAAAAACGGTGATGAGTTGACCATTGCTTCCGGCTCTGTCGAAGTTGTCGGCGGCGTGGGCGGTTTGGCCGGTGGCGGCGCAACAGTTGCAGAAATTTTTGGCAAAGGAGGGCGTGCAGCGGCTTGGGGTGGGCCTATAGGCTTTGGAATTGCAGCAGTTACTTCCTTCATTTCGGCGATGATGAGCGTGGCCCAAGACCAAAAAATGCATAAGGCCTCAGTTCAAAATTATGATGACTTATGGCAAATGAAGAATGATGGTTTGCTTGCAGAAAACGGAACCGAGAATTACGTCTGGCTTCAGACGTATTTGCATGGATATCTGCAACGTGACGCGCCGATTGATCAAAGTGTATTTGATTACAGAAAAGATGAATTTGAAAATGGCGTACTACCCTTTGAAGAAGGGGATCCTGTGGAGCACATTGACTACACAGCTGATGGTTACAATAGATTCAGTGAATCTGACGCAGGGAACACTCAGGGCTACACCCTGAAAATGGTGGACGATGAGGGCGATATCCAGGAATTCAAAACGTCCTACAAAAATGGATGGTCACCTGTTTAGCAGGTGTTTTCATCGTATAGAAAAGCCGGTATCTCTTGACCCGCATGGTCACCATTCAATTCTCAAATGACAGAATGCCAGTGCGCGCAGATTTGGGCTTGCGCCCAAGTCTGGAGCGTTCCGAGCGGTTTAGTGCCGAACCTCCTTATCAGCCAAGATCACGCAGTTCCCGACGCAAAACCTTGCCGACGGTGGATTTCGGTAAATGGTCCATGAAGACGACGATCTTCGGCACCTTATAGCCGGTCATTCCACCACGGCAATGGGATTTCACTTCATCTGCAGTCAGGAGGTTGCCAGGGGTTCTGACGACGAACAGCTTCACGGCCTCACCGGTCCTCTCATTCGGCACACCGATGCACGCACTCTCTTCTACACCCGGGCAGCCGGCTACAAACGCCTCGATCTCGTTGGGGAAAACGTTGAAGCCGGACACGATGATCATGTCTTTCTTTCGATCGACAATCGTCAGGAAACCGCGCTCGTCGAACCTGCCGATATCACCGGTAAGAAAGAAACCGTCGGCCGTGAATGCCGAGGCGTTCACGTCAGGCTTGTTCCAGTAACCCCGCATCACTTGAGGCCCCTTGGCGCAGATCTCGCCGACTTCGCCGATGGCCACTTCGTTACCATCTTCGTCGAGCAATTTGATATGGGTTCCGGGCACCGGCAGGCCCGTAGTCGCGGTGAACTCATTGATCGTCGACGGATTGAACGAGAGGATCGGTCCCGTTTCGGAGAGGCCGTAGCCCTCGCGGATAAAGGTGTCGGTCAGGTTTTCCCATTTCCTCGACGTGACGTCCAGGACCGCTGCGCCGCCTCCACCTGCCAGATGCAATCTGGAAAAATCCACTTCGCCAATACGCGGGTGCGCGACCAGATTTGCGTACAGGGTGTTGACGCCCATGAACAGACTGGGCCTGGCCTGTATCAGTATGTCAATGAACCCGTCCATGTCGCTGGGGTTGGCGACCAGCCAGTTATCCGTACCAATCGAGAAGCAGGTAATGAAATTCACCATCAAGGCAAAGATATGGTAAAGCGGCAACGCGGTGACCAGCACCTCCTCGCCGTGCTGCAGCAGGCCCGGCATCATGATCTGGAATTGCTGGGTATTGGCCAGCAAGTTGCGATGTGAGAGTGCGGCGCCCTTGGACAACCCCGTGGTGCCGCCGGTGTATTGCAGGAGCAGCAGGTCATCACCGCCGATAGCCACCGGGATGCGCTGCAGCAGTGCACCTTGTCGCAGGGCGGTGTCGAAGGCGATCGTATTGCTGAGACGGGGGCCCATCGGCGAGGGCGGGGGCGGTGATTGATCATCGTCGTCGACACTGACGCCAACCGTAATGACCGCCTGGATAGAAGTCTTGTCGATCACGGCCGGCAACGTCGGACTCGAACCGTTGAAGACGACGATTACTTTGCATCCCGAATCGTTCAGCTGATGCTCAAGCTCGGGTGCGGTGTAGAGCGGGTTGATGCTGACCTGTATCGCACCGGCACGTGCAATCCCGAGAAACGCAATGGGAAAGGCAAGCAGGTTTGGCATCATCACCGCGATGCGATCACCCTTCTTGACCCCCAGTCTGTGTTGCAGCCACGCGGCGAACGCATTTGAGAGACGATCCACGTCCTTGTAGCGCAGCGTTTGACCATACGAATGAAAGGCGGTTTTGTCGCTGAACTTCCTCATGGCCTCTTCGAGCAGATCGACCACTGAGTGATGGTGGCTTGGGCCGATATCGGGAGCAATTCCATGTTGTTGATAGGTGGCTAGCCAGGGCTTGAAGTTCATTGGCAGTGTCCTTGTGATGTTCGTCGAATGGCGAGTTGGTAAGACGTGCCAGTGGAGGCTCAGTCAGCTATTCGAGTATCCCGGGTCGGTCTTCCTTCTATTGGATATCTCGCGCCAAAAAGTTGCTTTTTGGTGCCAGGCGCATCGTGGTGGTGCAATCGTGAGTCACACTTTGAATGTGCCGATCAACCCGTTAAGTCTGCTCACCAACTGCCCCAGTTCCTTACTTGCATTCTCGGCCCGGCTTGCGCCTTGAGCCGTGAGTTCGGCGGCCAGATTGATCTGCAGAATGTGTTGATCGATCTCCGTTGCCACAGCTGTTTGTTCTTCTGCACTGGCTGATATCTGCAGACTTTGCTCAGCGATCTGGTCAACCGTGTTCAGGATGACCTCCAGCCTCTGTTGAACCAGAATAGAGTCGGCCACATTGCCAGTGGCCTGCGTCCGACTTTTATCCATTGCCTCCACGGCAGCGTTTGCACCTGTTTGTAAATGGTTGATCATCTGTTCGATTTCCCCACTCGAATCCTGCGTACGCCTTGCCAGGTTGCGCACTTCATCCGCCACTACGACGAAACCGCGGCCTTGCTCTCCTGCACGCGCAGCCTCGATCGCGGCGTTCAGGGCAAGCAGGTTGGTTTGCCCGGCAATGCCTTTGATCACGTCCAGGACCTGGCCGATGGCTTTGCTGTCATCCGCCAGACGCTCGATGACTTGAACGGCTTGCATTATTCCCATGGCCAACTGGTGGGTGCTTGCCGTCTGACTGCTGACGAGGGAATTGCCGAGGGCGGTTTCATGGCTGACCTGTTCTGCGCCGCGTGAGGCTACCGCCGCGCTGCACGCCACTTCCTGTGACGTCATCGTCATCTGATTCATTGAGGTCGCGACCAGCGCGATCATCTGGCGCTGGCTGATCATCGCAGCATTGGTTTCGCTGGCGATGTCTTCGACCTGTTTGGCTTGAGCTTCGACCTGACCGATTCCCACATGGATCTCACTGATCAGCAGGCGTATGCGTCGCACACTGCCATTCAAGACCAGGCTCAGTTCATTGAGCTCGTCTCGGCTGTTGGTGCTGTACTCACAGGTGAGATCGCCCTGCGCGACTTGTCGCAGCGTGGCTGCCAGTCCGTTCAGGTTGCTGCGCAGGGAGACGTAAAACGCGCTGTATAAATAGACCATCAAAAGCAGACCGAGTAGCGTCAGGGCGGCCTGGAACAACATCCTCTGCTGGCTTTGTTGCAGCTTCTGTTCAAGCTGTGTTCGTAGCAGCGACAGCATGTTTTGTTCGATCGCCAGCGTGCGCTCAAGCTGCTCGGAAACGCTGTCGAAAAAGGGTTGCCAGGGCCGGTTCAGGTCATCGGTCAATAGCACCTGTTTTTCCAGCATGTCGCGGGTCGTTGCCAGGCTGTCGATGCTGGCCTGGAGGCTGTCGTCCAGCGATGGATGCAGCTCTGCGTGCTGTCGCAACCCCTGGTATTCGTTACCCAGGTTTTCCAGCTCGACACTCAGTTCATCGAGCTGGTCGCTGGAGGTGGCGGGGAGACTTTTGAGAAGAAGTGCTTCGGCGCCGAGGGCGCGACTCTGGCCAATAATCCAGCGAGTCTTTGGACCGTCCCTGACCAGTAGAGCCACCATCTGCCGTATCTGTACGGATGCGTTTTGGGTCAGCCCGGAACCACTGGCGGCCCATTCAATCAGCGCTGGCGCCTGGTCCAGTGTCTGCTTGAGCTGACTCTGCCGGGTACTGACCGATGCCTGCATGACACCCTCGAGGGTGCTTGCCAATTCATCTCGCACTTTGACGAAACGCGCCGCACTGACCGGCTCGCCCCAGTCGGCCTGCAGCGCTTGCAGTTGTTCCAGAGTTTTCTGGCGCAACGGCTCCAGACCTGTTGCACCTGCACCGACCTGCGTCGCCCGTTGTGTCTGGTTAAGGTCATGCAGAGCCTCCAATGAACTGAGCAGTTCAAGACTCTGCGAGATCGGCTCCAGCCCGCTGATCTCATGGCGGATGGCGGCGCTGTATCGAAGGCGCTCGTCGAGTAACAGGTAGTTTGTCAGCAACGCAGGAATGAAGACCAACAGGCTGATCAACCCGAATTTACGACTCAGGCGCAGGCGATCGAGCAGGCGGCTGCCAGGACGGAGCACGTTGAACATCGTTGAATTCCTATTAAGGCGCAGCGGCGATGAGTGTTTTAAATCACCCGTCACCCGCATTGCGCGGGCGACGGACTGGCTTCAATTCCTTTGCTTGTGACTCATCAGCATTGAGGCGAGGGCGGGCAGCAGCAGGAGGGCACCGATCATGTTCCAGATGAAAATCAGCATGAGCAGCAGGCCCATGTCCGCCTGGAATTTCAGGGCCGAAAAGGTCCATGTGCCGACACCCACAGCCAGCGTCAGGCCGGTGAATGCCACCGAAGTGCCGGTCGTTTTCAACGCTTCGAAGTACGCGGCGCGCAACTTCAGGCCCTGGTGCAGAAATGTCTCCATCCGGCTGTACAAGTAGATGCCGTAGTCCACTCCAATACCGACGCCAAGCGCGACAACCGGCAGGGTGGCGACTTTTACACCCAGCCCCATCTGAGCCATTACCGCCTCGCACAGCACCGTGGAGAGGTAAAGCGGAGCCATCAGGGCGAAGGTGACTTTGAGCGAGCGGAACTCCCAGAACACCACCAGCGAGATGATCACGAACACCAGGATCAGCATGCGTTTTTCGGAGTCCTGGATGACGATGTTGGTGGCCGCTTCGATGCCGGCGTTACCCGCCGCCTGCAGGATCTCGAACTCACCCGTGTCGTACTGTTTTTTGAAGGCATCTACGGCGTTGACAACGCGACTGAGGGTCTCGGCCTTGTGATCGGCCAGGTACAGGCTGATCGGCGCGACGCTGCAATGGGGGTCGACAAACTCGGCGGATACGCTGGAACGGGCGTTGTTCATCACGTACTGGTCTCGCGACAGCTCCGCCCACTTGGGATTGCCTTCATTGCGCGCCAGGATGTCGAAGCGCATGGCTTGATACAGCGATTGCACGGACTCGACGCCGTCGACTTGCAGGAGGGTTTGCTGCAACTGGTTGGCGATGTCTGCGGCGGCAAACCGGGAACATTGCTCCTGGGGTGTTTTGAACATCACGATGTAGACGTCGGTACTCGTCGAGTAGTGATTCAGCAGGAAGGCGTTGTCCTGGTTGTATCGAGATTCCGGGCGGAACTCTGGCGCTCCCTTGTCGAGGTCACCGATCTTGAGATCCTGGCGCAAAGAGTAGCCGGCCCCGAGCAGCAGCAGGCTTGTCACAATCAGCGGTATGGCCACGCGCGGTTCGACCACGGCCGACAGCCGACGGAATACCGGCCAGGAGGATTGATCCCGTTTCTGTTGCTGGCGCATGCCGCTGGGGCTTACGCCGACATAGGACATCAGCACCGGCAACAGGAACATCTTGGTGAAGATGGCGACGAATACACCGATGCTCGAGGTGATTGCCAATTGCTGGATCACGCCGATGTCGATCACCAACAGCGTTAAAAAGCCGACGGCGTCGGCCAACAATGCGGTTGAGCCGGGAATGAACAGCGCACGGAAGGTTCGCCGGGAGGCTTGCACCGGGGTGGCGCCGGCGCCCATCTCGCTCATCATCAAGTTGATGTTCTGCACCGCGTGGCTTATCCCGATGGCAAAGATTAGGAAGGGCACCAGAATGGAGTAGGGGTCCAGGCCAAAACCCAGCAGATTGAGCAGGCCGAGCTGGCAGACCACCGTGAGCAGGCACGTCAGCACCGTCGCCGCCGTGCTCCGCCAGCAGCGGCAATACCCGTACAGCAACAGGCTGATCAGGACGACCGTGACGGCGAAGAACACGGCGATGTCACTGGCTGCAGCGAGTAGATCACCAATGATCTGTGCGAACCCGATGACCCGAATGTTCACACCCAGGGTGGCAAAGTACTCACGAACATCCTTCTCCAGTGCGAGGCTGAAGGCGCCATAGTCCAGCGGCTTGCCGGTTTCCGGATCGCTTTCAAGCAGGGGAACCCGGATGACCGTCGATTTAAAGTCATTGGCCACGAAACTGCCGATCATGTCGGCGCGTTGTATGTTGTGCCGGACCTGCGCAAGCGCTTCAGGACTGCCGTCATAGGTGTCAGGAATCACTCGTCCTGCGCGCAGGCCCTCGGTGGTGACTTCGGCCCACATCGCGTTGGGTGTCCACAGCGATTTGAGATTGCCGCGGTCAACTCCGGGTATGTAGAAGACCTTGTCGTTCACCTCGCGCAACGTCTCCAGATAGTCTTTCGTCAGGATGTCGCCTTGAGGATTTTCCACCACGATTCGCAGCACGTTGCTCTGCGGGCGCAGCACGTCTTCAAACTTGAGGTAGTTGGTTACGAACGGGTGGTCTGTGGGGATCATCCGGGTGAAGCTGGCATCCGGTCGCAATGACAGGGCGCCGATGCCCAGTGTTATCGAGGCGAGAAGAAACAGCAGGATGACGGTCAGACGATGGTTGAACAGCATCCTTTCGGTAACGTCGACCACTCGTTGTACGGCGGTCGGTTTTGCTGCGCAGGGTGGCTCGGAGCGTGCGTTCATTGCAGCTGCTCCTTGATCGTGGCCAGGGCAACGAGTTGCATTCCGCTGCTACCGATCAGTGCCAGTTGTTCGGCATCGACCTGCGCGACGCCCAGCAGCGAGTTGATATCTGCGCCGTGCCAGAGTTTGAAGTGTTCTCCATCGCTGCTGTAGAGCAGCACGCCTCCCTGGCCGGAAAGCACTACGGCTCCGTCAGCCAGTTGTCTTCCACCGTAAAGGCCTACGGGGGCCGGCGTCTTGATGCTTTTCCAGTTCTGGCCCAGGTCCGGGCTTGAGAGCAGTGTGCCGCCAAAGCCCAGGGCGAGCAGTCGGCCATCGGCCAGTTGCATCAGTTTATAAAGTGAAGCCTGCGTCAGTTGTTGGGGGGGCTGCCAATGCTTTCCACCGTCCTCTGAACGGTGAAGAAGGCCGCCTTCGCCGACGACCAGCAGCGTACCGTCGGGTAGACCCAGAACTGCGTTCAAGTGCAGGCGGTCCGGGTTGGCCAAGGCAGCAACGTACTCCCAGTTTTGGCCGCCATCTTTTGTGTGCACGATCATGCCGTACGCACCGACCGCCCAGCCTTCATCGGCATCGCGAAACCATACGTCCAACAGTGGCCGTGACGGGCCCGAGGCGCCGCTGGCCTTTGCGTCGTCGAGTGCGAAGAGCGCGTTGTCCAGAGCGGCAACCAGGTCCTGGTCTTCTGGGGCGGCGGCGCTGGCGTCTTGCAGGCGAGTCACTTCAGCCAGGGCTCTTTCGAGCAGCAGCGGGCTGATCTGATTGCCATCCAGTTGCTTGACCCACGTGTTGCCTGCGTCCGTACTGTGCAGAATCACCCCGTCATGTCCGACGGCCCAGCCTTGACTCGCATCGATGAAATGCACTGCCGTCAGCAGCAGGTCAACGGGTACGCTGGCCTGACTGGTTTCGCCGTTGGCATTGCGCAGCAGCACGTGGCCGCTTCCGCCCACCATCACCAATGCCTGACCGACGCTCTGGACATCGGTCAGCGGAGCGTGGATTGCATCAGGCGATATCAGTGAGGGTCGGCCCAGGCGATCCGGTAGGGGTGCAGCCGATACGGGCTCCATGCCGCTGACCGCAAGATGCAGCAGCGTGAACGCACAGAAAGTGAGGGTCTTCATGCGAAATACTCTTGAAAAGAAGGGTTTCAGGCGGAGCAAGCCTTACGCCTCTTATTGTTGGCCACGCCAGGCGTGCCGCTGGCTGAGCCAGTCGGAGGTGATTCGAGTATCAGTGAGCGGGAGGGACTTAACTGGATGTTTCGTGCCACGGATTTGCTATTTGATGCCACTGCGATGGAGGCGATTGCAGTGGGTCGCAGGCAGCAATTTTCTTGACGAATTGCATCGCTCGTGTGCTCTATGTCATCCCGTCAATGGTGAGTTTTGTTACGCGTTGTTTCAGCGCTAGCGCACCATTGCCGATCCGGTCACCTGGTCTTGGGTGGAACGACCCTCAGAGATAGACCTATGGCACTTGCGCAGAAAAACACCATGCACCCGGAGCTGCTATTCAGTCAGTTTGCCGATCAACTTTCCCCGTTTCTGGAAGCAGCAGGCCTGGAAGCGTCTTTCTTCACTGACCCCGAGGTGGAGTGTTCGGCTGCCAGCCTGGTCAAGCTGCTGGAGTTGGCCGGTCGCAACCTCGACGACGGCATCGGGCTTCGCTTTGGCGCGCAGATACGTTCATCTGACATGGGCGTGCTGGGGCAGGCACTGCGCAGCATGGATCGACTCGGCGACACCCTTAACGGGCTGAGCCGCTACATGGTGACGCGCAGCCAGGCGGAGAGAATCGAGGTCATCGAGCTGGATCGGCTGGTCGTTCTCTCGTATCAACTAGCAGACCCCAGCATCACGCAGAAGCGCCAGGATGCAGAGTTCAGTCTGGCGGCAATGCTGGCGTGCATACGTGATCTGACGGGATGCACGGTAATGCCCGTTCGGGTTGATTTCGAGCACGCGGCGCCAAAGGATTTGTCCGGTCACCGCGAGATGTTTCATTGTCCGATACGATTCGCTCAGGATTGCAACCGTCTCTATTTCAACAAGTCAGTACTCGACTTACCCATTTGCACGTCCAATCGACGCTTGCTCCAGGCACTTCAGCCCTATCTTGAAGAGCAGCGCAAGTTGCGTAGCCAGTCCGCCAGTTTGCTCATCGACGTCTCCGGGGCAATAGCCACGGAGTTGGGGCGCGGTCGGGTAGGGGTGGTGCAGGTTGCGGAGGCCATGAATTTGAGTGTGCGAACGCTACAGCGCAGGCTGCGTGAACTCGATCTGGAATTCGGTACGGTGGTCGAAGATGTCCGGCGAGCGCTGGCTATCGAATACGTCGGTAACAGCAGCTACCGTCTCACCGATGTGGCGTTGATGCTCGGCTATACCGAGGCCAGTTCCTTTTCCCGGGCATTTCGCCGCTGGACCAATCTCACTCCCCGTGAATATCGCAAGACGTCGGGCCTTGCCTGACTGCCGGTGAGTCAAGACGCAGAGCCTGTGGGATTTTCGTCGCTCCAATCCCTTCCTCATGTCCTGATGCCCGCGAGGGCCTCCATTTAGCGTCCCTCGTCTTCCTTTCGTGCTTCGTGCGGCAAATGACAATTTTGTTGGCACGTACTGGCAAGCTGCCGCAGCCCTCTCTCCTTATCGTCGCTGTATAGCCAGGCGGGTGTCCGCCGTAGTGATCGCGCAGTCCTTCCTCTCATACGGAACGTTCATGTCGCGGTACGGGCAGAATAATAAGCGGGGTTGGACGTGAACAAGTCGGTAGCGGCATTGGGTTTGGTACTTGCTCACCTCTGTAACACCAGTTGGGGGAGCGAGCCGGGCCAAGACCTTTTCGAACAGCGTTGCGTGGGTTGCCACATGATCAATGGCGCAGGAAGCGAGGCAGTCAAGGCACCCAATCTCACCGGTTTGTCTCAAGCCTACCTTCAGCGGCAGCTCCAGCATTTCAGGGCGGATGTCAGAGGCGACGATGCGAGGGATGCCGAAGGGCAGATGATGCGCGCCATGGCCACGAGCCTTGGCGACGATGAAATCAAGCAACTGAGCCAGTATGTCTCAAGCCTTCCACGCCAACCCGCCCCCAAACCTGAACGGTCCGCGGGGTTTACCGGACGCGGCTTGTACTCGGGTTGCACCAGCTGTCACGGAGCCCAGGCTGAGGGCTTTGACGAGTTGGGGGCGCCTCGCCTGGCCGGCCAACATGGCTGGTACCTCAAAGCCCAATTGTTGAAGTTTCGCGCAGGATTACGCGGCGCCCATGCCGATGACAAATTCGGCCAACAGATGCGGGCCATGGCGTCGGCGATACGCGACGATGCTGCGATCGACACGTTGGTCAGCCACATCGGCAGTCTGGTCGGGGAGTAGGTCGCACCATGCGCGAATTCCTTCTTCTGGGACTGGTGTCAGTTTTAGGGCTGGTGTCTCTTACATTGCTGGTTCACGCAGAAGCGACCGAGCTCAGTAAGACCTGTCCGCCAAGCTTTGAGTTGCTGGCGGAAGGTCAATGCAAGTTGCGTACGCTGTATGACTTCTACGACTCACCGGCCCAACACGGAGGCGTGAAAGTACGTCTGCCTGAGCTCGAGACGACCTACACACCGCAGCAGATTGATCTGGGTCGTCAGCTTTTTTTCGACCCTTTACTGTCAGGTAAAAAAGACCTGTCGTGCGCCTCTTGCCACCAGCCGGACAAAGGCTTCGCCGACGGTCGTGGCCAGGGCCTTGGCGCACGCCAACCGGGTGGCGTACGCAAGGATCTATCGCGTTCAGCACCCACCCTCTGGAACGTGGCGTTCCTCAAGCGCCTCATGTGGGACGGCCGGGCCAGCTCCCTGGAAGAACAGGCGTTGTTGCCTTTGTTCAATCCCGATGAAATGGCCAACAACGCTGACCAGCTACAGAAGGATCTGGAGACCACCCCGGCTTACGTTGATCTGTTCAGGCAGGCTTTTGGTGCGCCGCCCACACTGGACAATCTGGCACGCGCATTGTCGGCATTTCAGACCAGCCTAGTGAGCTTCAATAGCCGGTATGACCGCTATGCCTACGGCGACGCCAGCGCGCTGAGCGATCAAGAGATTCGCGGCCACAATGTGTTTCGCGGCTTCGTCGCGCGATGTTCGCAATGCCACATTCCCCCTTTGTTCACCGACAGCGAGTTGGCGGTCATTGGCAGCCCGGCGCTGCCAGGCAAGGCGCCCGATCCAGGTGCCGGTGGCATATCCCCTGATCCGAATCTGCAAGGGGCGTTCCGCGTTCCCACACTGCGCAATATCAGCGCTACAGCCCCGTACTTCCATGCGGGTCAGTTCAACACGCTGAAAGAGGTCGTGCACTTCTACAACGACAACCGCGGCCACGCGGCACCCAAGGATCAAAACCTGAAAATCCACTGGCATATCCATATGACCAGAGGGCCTGAGCTGAGCAAAGAAGACGAAGCAGACATCGTCGCTTTCCTTGGCAGCCTGGACGATCAGAGCATGACGCCCCCTGTTCCAAAGACCGCACCCTCAGGGCTGCCGGTTGCACCTGCGCTCAACCTGGAGACTCCATGAAAACAAGAAACCCCAACCCCCTGACCGTGGCTGTACTCGTCGGACTTGCCAGCCTGGTGGGTGCGTACACGTACACCCAGGCCGCCACAAAAGTGGCGACGACAACGCTTGAATCCGAGATGCAGGATCCGGCGAAGCAGGTGGCCTTTCGCAAAGAAGCAGAATTGTTATTGGTGTGCGATCAAATAAGCGATCCGCAGCAAAAGGCCGCCGCTTTCGCCAGGCAGGCAGTGATGAAGTGGGACCGTAAGCAAATGGGTTGTGGCGTGCGTTACGGTTTCGAACTGGCACAGGCGCAGCCAGAAAACATCGAACTGCAACTGCAGGTACTGGGCGCTCATGTCGAGTACTTCAGCGTCCTGGACAAGAGTTACAGCCGGCTCTACTCGGCCAGTCCGGTCAAGGACGTCGAGCTGCGTCTGCGCTGGACCGAGACGAACGAACACAGCGCAGTCCTGCTCAAGCGACTTGAACCGCTGGCGGGTCAAGTCCCCGAGATTCGAGCGTTGCGCGGTATCAATACGTTGCTGTCACGGCAGCATGAAGCCCCGGAAAAGGAAAAACTCGCGGCACCCGGCCTGGCGCTTGCGGATCTGGAATCGGCGATCAAGGCCAAACCCGATGTGCTGGATGGGGCCGCACTGCTGACGTTGGGCACGGTGATTTCCGGACTGCCGGAGTTCGCCGGTGGGGACAGCGAGCGCGCCATCAAGTTGCTGGAGGAGGGCAACACACTCGAGCCGCAGAACCTCCAGCTGAAGACGGCCCTGATTGACGCCGAACTGGGCGAGCGCAATAGCAGCAAGGCACTCACCGTCCTGCAGGCGGCCATGAAGATCAGCGATGAAGGACAGAACGAACAGGATTATGTGGATTCGCTGCGCATCCTGGTTGGACAAGCCATGCGTCTTGAGCAGAGGGAGCTCGCCAAGCAGATCGACGTCCGTCGCGATGACTTTCTGGCGGCTCATCCGTACCTCAACAAGCGCAAATCAAGCGCCGCCGTTGGACACGGCGGAGTGGATCCGTTTACCGGCCAAGACCCGGAGAAAATCCAATGAGGAATTTCCAGATGAAAAAACTTACTTGCCTGGTCGCATTGTTCGCAGCCTACAGCCTGAGTACCACTGTGGCAGCAGCGGAATTGACAGTGAAGGCGGGGCAGAGCATTCAGGATTCGGTGAAGAAGGCCAAGGATGGCGACACGATCCTCGTTGAACCGGGGGTCTATACCGAATCCATCTACATTGATAAGCAGAACATCACGCTTAAAAGTACCCGTAAGGGCGAGGCGGTACTGGACGGGGAGAACAAGCGCAATGACGGCATCATCGCCTCCGGCCACGGGGTGGTGATCGATGGGTTCATGGTCAAGGGTTACAAGGGCAATGCGATCATGACCCAAGGCTCCAACAACTTTAAGATCATCAACAACGAAGTATCCGGCGCGTTCTACGCCATCTTCCCTCAGTTCGGCAAGAACGGACTTGTGCAGGGAAACGAAGTGTATGGCTGTGAAGACGCGGGCATTTATGTGGGCATGAGTGACAACATCAACGTCCTCGACAACGTGGCCCACGGCAACGTGATGGGGCTGGAGTTCGAGAATACCCGCAACGCGCTGATGGCTGGCAACAAGGTGTACAACAACACTGCCGGGATCATGCTTTCGCTGATTCCTGGCCTGCCGGTGAAAGACTCGCAGTACGTGGTGATTCGCGATAACGAGGTCTACGACAACAACCTCAAGAACTTTGCCCCTGCCAGTTCCATCGCGGCGGGCGTCCCCTCGGGGCTTGGCATACTGGTGGTCGGTTATGACGATGCGACGATTGAAAACAACCTGATCAAGGACAATCAGGGCATCGGCATCTTCGTCGTGGATAACGTCACGTTCGGTATGGCGGATGACCCGAAGGTCGATCCGTATCCGGACAATGCTCGAATCATGAAAAACACCTTCGTCAACAACGGAGAGAAGCCTGAAGGACTCCTGGCCGACTTCATTGCACCAGCCGGGCGGGTGGGCTTTGAAGTGGTATCGACCGGCAAGGGTAAAGGCCATTGCTCGGTCAAGCAGGAGGGGGTCGACATGCTCGGGACCAATCGCTGGGGCGTGTGCGATAGCAGCATGAGCAAGGCGGACTACAAAACGGCGATGCTCGACAAGCCGGCCCCCAGTGAGCCTTTTTCTGCCGAGCAACGTGGTCGTCTGACTTACCTGGCCGTGTGTACCGGGTGCCACACTTACTCAAGCGTGCTGCACGGCCCATCGATTCAGTCGATCCAGGCCATGTACGGTAAGGATGTGAACGCCCTGGCGAAGTTCATCGCCAACCCGGTGCGCAAACGCACCGACTTTGCAGAGATGCCGCCTCAGGCCTACCTGGGGGATGAAACGATCAAGGCCATCTCGCATTACATCTTGAACGACGTCAATCAGTGAGGCGGCTTCGTTCGCTGAGCATACGAGTCTATTGACCCTATCGGCTGATAGCGACTCATGAGAGCCCGCGATCACTTTTGAAAGGCGGTGTTGAACTTTGGTTCGACACCGCCTTTTTGCTTTTTCCCGTCTGTGCTTTACGCCCCCGCGCACCTCTTTTCCACATTGGCGTGTCAAGCCGATTTCCTGGCACGGGATGTCGAGTAATGCGGTGGGCATCTTACCGATACTCGATGTTCCTGGAGTCAATGCACCAGGGCCTCAATAACAATAAATAGTGGAGTTAACGCCCGTGTATCTACTCTGCAAGAAGAGGTGTCTGGCCGTAGCCACATTAGCCGCTACCACGCTGGCCCCCCTGACAATCGCCATCCCTGCTCATGCAGCAGAATTTACGCTGGGGGACATTACAGGCAATGCGCGGGGCAGCATCGCGACGGGTGCCATCTGGAGCGCGGAGAAGCCCGAATCCAGTTTTATCAACCAGGGCAATGCGACCAGCATCGGCCTGGGTGGCGGTTATAACCCGAACAATGCCGCGACCATCGACGACAGCCGACTGAACTTTCGCAAGAAGCGCCAGTTGGTCAGTTCGCCTACCACCTTGCTGGGCGAGCTGGAACTTAAATATCAAAACTATGGGGCATTCCTGCGTGGGAAGGCCTGGTACGACTACACCCTGGAGAACAAGGACGTCGACTTCGGCCATGCCTCCAATGGCTATCGCCAGAACAGCAAGCTGGACGACAGCCACTTCGACGAACTGGCCAAGTTTCAAGGGCTGGCGCTGCTGGATGCCTATGTCTACGGCGACTTTACCTTGGGCGAAAAACCGCTGCATCTGCGAGCTGGGCGTCAGGTGATCAGCTGGGGGGAGGGGTTGTTTTTCCAGAGCGGGATCAATGAGATCAACCCGTTCGATGTGGCGGCTTTGGTGCGCCCTGGGTCGCAACTCAAAGAAGCCTACCTGCCGACTAACATGCTGTATGGCAACTTCGGGGTCACCGACAATCTGACCCTGGAAGCGTTCTACAAACTGGAGTGGCGCAAGACCGTCTTGCCGGGTTGCGGTACCTTCTACGCAGCGAATGATTTCATCCAGGATGGCTGCGATGGCCTGACGGTACTGAACGATGTCAATGCAGCATTTGGAGGGGAGTCCAACGACGGCTCCGCTTTCAGTAATGACGTCTACATTCACCGCGCGAAGGATGACGAAGCACGTGACGGCGGTCAGTTCGGCGTTGCAGCACGCTATTACATCGAGTCGATTGGCACTGAGATAGGCGCTTATGCGATGAACCTGCATTCGACCATTCCATTTGCGTCGGCGCAGCTGTTCGGTTCCAACTTCAGTGGCGACTTCTCCGGGCCTGACGCTTCTCGCTATTTCGCAACGTACCCGGAAGACATCCGTATTTTCGGCCTGAGTTTTAACACCAACATATTGGGTACCTCAGTTTTCGGAGAGTACAGCTATCGACCCAATCAACCGGTCGGGCTCTATGCCGGCGACTTCCTGCCGGCGGTCCTCGATCCGGTTGCCGTTTCCGGTGGCTTCAACTTGCCGCTGGCCAATGATGTTCTGGCCGCTGCTCCCGGCAGCAATTTCAAAGGCTACGACCGACTGAAAACCTCACAGTTGTCGTTGGGCTTTATCAAGAGCTATCAGCAGGTCTTGGGCGCGGACAGTTTGAACCTGGTCGGTGAAGCCGCGTTCAAGTACATCCACAACCTGCCGGATACCGATGCCCGTCGTTACGGCAACGTCGACAACTACGGCAGCGATTTCAACGCCGAACAGGGCTGTCAAACGGCGGTGCTGCAGCAGTACCAGAAGTACGCGTGCTCCGGAGAAGGCTTCGTCAGCAAGTTCGCCTGGGGCTACCGGATCAATGCCGAACTCTCCTACTTGAATGCCGTGGCCGGGGTCAACCTGACGCCGTATGTCTCCTTCGGTCATGACGTCAAGGGTTGGTCCCATGACGGTGAGCTGGTTGAAGACCGCCTGCGCGGAACAGTCGGCCTGCGCGCCGATTACGCCAAAAAATACACGGTCGATCTGTCGTGGTCGGGCAGTGGCAATACCCGCTATGCCCTCACGGATCGTGACTTCGTCGCCCTCAGTGCGCGAATGGGCTTCTAAAAGATAGAGGAAACAATGATGAACAATACCCTCGTCAGAAGCGCGATGCTCTTCGGACTCATGACACTCGGATGCAACCTGGCCCATGCGAAGTTGAATGCCGAGGAGACGGCCCGTCTGGGCAAGGACCTTACGCCGACCGGTGCAGAGAAGGCTGGCAACGCCAGTGGCACCATCCCCGCCTGGGAGGGCGGCCTCACGACAATCCCGGCGGGCTACAAGCCCGAAGCAGGGTACGCCGACCCCTTCGCCAGCGAGAAGCCCCTTTTTACCGTCACGTCGGCCAACGTCGGGCAGTATGCCGCCGTGCTCAGTGACGGCTACAAAGCCCTGATCAAACAGTACCCCGGCTACAAGATGAATGTTTACCCAAGCCACCGGACCCTGGCGTTACCCGCCGAGGAGTACAGCCGGATCGCAAAGGAGGCGCCCAATGTCGAGTTGGTACCGGGTGGTGCGGGGATGGTCAATTACGGCAGCACCAGTGTTCCGTTCCCGATTCCCAAGGACGGTCTGGAAGCGATGTGGAACCATATCGTGCGTTACCGTGCAGGTGGCACTCTGCGTTACTACAGCCAATTGATCGTACAGAGCAGCGGCAGCTTTTCGGCGGTGCATACCGAGGCTCGCCAGGCCATGGCCAGCGGCTTGAGCAATCCTGAGCCGAACCGTTTGTTTTACTACCTCGACATGGTCACCGGCCCGGAGAGCCTTGCGGGTTTGCAGACACTGGTCCACGAGCCGCTGGACCAGGTCAAGGAAGGGCGCCTGGCCTGGCAATACAACCCTGGCCAGCGCCGCGTGCTTCGAGCCCCGGAAGTCGCCTATGACACACCGGAGCTCAGCGCCGATGGCCTGCGGACCAACGACAGCGTTGATATGTACAACGGCGCCCCCGACAAGTACGACTGGAAGTTGATCGGCAAGAAGGAAATGCTCGTTTCGTACAACAACTACAAGCTCAATGACCGGAGCCTGAAGTATTCGCAAATCGTCGGCAAAGAACACATGAATCAGGATCTGGTGCGCTATGAGCCACATCGGGTCTGGGTGGTCGAGGCGACCTTGAAACCGGGCGCGCGCCACATCTATGCCAAGCGCCGTTTCTACCTCGACGAAGACAGCTGGAACATCGTGCAGGAGGACCTTTACGACGGGCGCGGCGAATTGTGGCGCGTGCTGGAGGCCCATACCTTGCAGCGCTACGACGTCGCTGTGAACTTTCCCTCAAGTGATGTGGGTTACGACTTGCAGGCCCGGCGCTACCTCGTCAACGGCGTCGAGAATGAAGAGAAGGCGCCCAGCCAGTTTGGCTGGAAAGGCAACCTGCGAGAGTTCAGCCCATCGGCATTGCGCCGGTCTGGTCGCTAGGTTTCTTCTCCCCGATGTCGAGCGTGAAAGGGTTCACCTTGCGCGCTCATTCCTTTGAAGCCGGCAGCGTCTGGCACCCTCCGGTGCCACGGCTGTTGTCGCAACAAGATTTAGCGAGAGACAGACCATGAGCAAGATTGTACTGGTGACCGGGGCATCATCCGGTTTGGGACAGGCGATAGCCGAGCGTTTGGCAGCACAGGGACATACTGTATTTGGCACCACTCGATTGCCTAAAGGCGATGTGGGCAAGGTTCGGATGATTGCGCTGGATGTGACCGACGATTTCTCGGTGACCAGGGCGATCAACCAAGTGATCGCCGCTGCAGGTCGAATCGACGTATTGATCAACAATGCGGGTGTCGGCATCTGTGGCGCTGTCGAAGACACGGGGCTGGACGAAGTCCGTCGGCAGATGGAAACCAATTTCTTCGGGACCGTGCGGACCATTCACGCCGTCATACCGCATATGCGTGCGCAAGGTGCGGGCCGCATCATCAACGTCAGTTCGCTGGCAGGCCTTGTCAGCTTGCCATTCCAGGCCTACTACAGTGCCAGCAAGTTCGCGCTTGAGGCCTTGAACGAAGCGCTGCGCATGGAGCTGTCGGGAACCGGCATCGATTCCACCAATATCAATCCTGGGGATTTCAGGACGGGGTTCACTGCCGCGCGAGTGTTCACCCGTCAGGCCCTTTCCGGGCCCAATGCTACGCAGCTGACCACCACGGTGGGGATGTATGAGCGCGATGAGAACAAAGGGGCAGACCCGGCATTGGTCGCGGAACTCGCCGCACGTCTTGTGGTTCAGCGCAAAGTGAGTGTTCGCTACTCCGTAGGGCGATTCGACCAGCGCTTGATGGTATTGGTTAAACGCGCCATACCCGCCTGGGTTTTCGAGCGAATGATGAAGGTCGTTTACGCAATCAAGTGATGTCTTCTCGGTGAACGTGGCTGGCAAAGTGGCAAGTAGACGCCAACTATGGAAACCATAAAACTCTTTGAACTATTGGCAACAAACATGATGACTTGGGGGATGCCAAATATATAAACCCTGCAAGTGCGAACTTGCAGGATTTAGTTTAGGTCAGTCCGCCAGTCTTGTTTTCAAGCAATAACGTGGTTGCTAAAGATAATACCGTTGGAGAAGCTCACGTCGCTCAACGACTCGATGCCTGATAGTTCGATCTCTATAGTGTTGCTGGTGGCACCACCCACAGCATTACCTACTGCGTTCTTTTCCATGACGACCGTTATGACCTTGGAGTCGTAGCTGTCCTGTGTGAAGAATACTTCCAGCGAGTGGGTGTCGCTGCCAGTGAAGTGGCCTGTACCATCAATGGCGTTGTTGGTGTTCAGTGTGTAGCCTTCTCCCACGTATATCGCGTCACCCTTATTGAAATTGGCGATGTAATATGTGCTCCTTTCGAGGCCGGCGTCAGCAGCCGAGTAATATAGGTCTGTGGTGTCGGTGCTCTTGTCAGCCAGGTCTTTGACAAAGGAGGGCAGCGCGACATCCGTCGCGGCTTCCAGCGCCAGGTGAGTGCTTTCAAGTAATTGTGCCTGGGTAACCAGCACATCGGCAGCTTGTGTGTTAGTCAGAGTGTTGTCAGCGTCGGCTTTGTCAGCAAAGGCTGTTTTATAAGCGTCACCCGCAGCGCCGGTGATGGCTGAGGCGGCAGTCTCTTCGGCACCTTGCGCAATCGCTTTGGCATAGTCAGTCGCGGCAAGTGCTTTCAGCTTGCTGAAGTCAGCTGCGCCGTCAACACCCAGGAATGTGCCGAATGCATCGGTTATGGCAGTAATTTGAGCGCTAGTAGCCTCAGGATTGGTCAGGCTCTTGTAAAGGGTTGTTGCGCTATCAATGAAGGTGCCGGCGGCTTCATTGGCGTGTACCAGTTCAAGCCCTGTACTCCCTTCTGCGACAGTGAAATCAGCCTGAACCTTGCCGGTTACCACATTTACTGTCTCCGGAGCGGCGGCAATCAAGTCATTGTTGGCTTTGACCGCATTTTCGTAATCAATTGCCAATGCCACATGGCCAACGGTACCGGCCTCGAGGGTGTAGGCCTGGCGAGCCTCAGCCAATTCCGATGCTTGCGCCCCAGCATTTATTTGCAGCTCTGCGGTCGTGCTGCCGCTGATTGCATCACGCAGTAGCTCGGCATTGGTGATGGACTGGTCAACGCCTTCATAGTCCGGCCAGCCAAGGGCCTCCAGCTCTGCCGGGGCCTCCAGTTTCTGATTGAAGGCGACTACCGCTTTATTTAAATCCACCAGCTCGGTGACTGCGCTGGCTTCAAATGCAGACAGCGCTGCTTCTGCGTTGGCTTCGGCCTTGATAGCCGCAACGCCCGCCGGGATGGCGATACCTGCCAGGCTGCCGTCTTCCAGTTTATCCAGGGCGTCATCAACAGACGCGGTCGTACCGTCAACACCGTCCAGAACTGTCGTCGAGTCTGCCAGGGTGTAGTTCGTGCCGACGGCAGCCGTATAGGCCTGCGCTACGAAAACCTTGTTGGCAATGACTTGTGCGTCGGCAGCGGTTGCGCCGTTTGCGAATGTGGTGAGCAACTGATCAGCAGGGATGGCTGCCCCCGCCCCCGAAGTCCAGTAGTCAAGGTCGGTGGTATCTGGCGAGCGATTGAACAGGTTGTTGTACATCTTGATAACCGTATCGGACCGAGACAGGCCACCGTAAGCATCAGAATACTCGGGCCGTTCGTTAATGAGCTTTGTGCCGAGGCTCTCCAGTGTCAGGGTAGGCGTTTCGGCGTTCAGCTCCGACATCCAGTAATCCAGACCGGCTTTATCAGCGGCGTGACCAAGGTATACGACATACAGCTGTTGAACTTGTGCGGAAGTAGATGTCATTACGTTTTTATCTCCAATATGCGTCAATATCGACATCCGGCACTCGATACCGGTTGAGTGTAGAAAGTTATTTCAAATTTCTGACGGATAAGCTGCAACTGTCGGCTCATAATACCTTTCAAAACAATATTGGCCGTGTGAATTCTTGTTAATTTATTCCTGGGCTGTTCGATAATCGGATTTCGCTCTGAGAGGCAGTTGCATATTTGTTATATGTGGGTGCGACTGGACCGGCAAATACGACATAAGTTCATCTCTAATTATATTTATTTTGCCTTGTGCGCAAGTGTAGTCAACCATTAGACTATTTTTGCCGATTGATTGGACTTTAAAATCATAGGTCAATATTAATTGTTGCATGATAATGCGCTGCCCGTCTGGCCTTGTTAATAAACGAGGGTTATGGTGGTTCAGCGTAGTTGTTTCTTTGCGGTTATTTTAGACCTATTGCGTTGCTCTATTTCCTGAATTCTGCGCCTGTGGCGTGGGCGAAATATGCGCACACTTTTTCGTACCCTCCTGGCAGTTTCGAGACTATGCGCAGCACACATGAAAACAGCTTGCAGACTGCATTGAGTGTGTGCCGGAGCAGTTTCTTATCGGTTGGCTTCTTCAGCTTTTTTATCAACGCGCTGATGCTGGTACCGACCTTTTACATGCTCCAGGTATACGGGCGGGTAGTGACCGGCGGCAGCCTGTCGACGCTGTCCATGTTGACCCTCATCATGACGGTTCTGGTGCTGACCATGGGATCGCTGGAATGGGTCCGCTCACGCATCATGGTACGGGTCAGCACCCGGCTGGATGTGTTACTCAACCGCCATGTCTATAAGGCCGGCTTCAAACGGGCCCTGGAAAGCGGCGGTATGGATGCATCTGCCCAGTCGCTGAGCGACTTGACCGGTTTGCGACAGTTTCTGACTGGCAACGGTCTTCTCGCTTTTTTCGACGCGCCATGGCTGCCGATTTATGTGGGTGTGATGTTTCTGTTTCACCCTTGGTATGGCTGGACCGCGCTGGGCTGTGCCGTGATTTTGCTGTTGCTGGCCTTTATCAACGAACAGGCGACTGGCAGGACGCTGGCTCAGGCCAACAAGGAAAACAGTGCGGCGACGTTGGACACCACCAAGAACCTGCGCAATGCCGAAGTCATTGAATCCATGGGTATGCTCGGCAGCCTCATGGACCGCTGGAGCCTGCGCCACGCACGCGTGCTGATTCTGCAATCGAGAGCCAGTGACAGGGGAGGGTTAGTCAGTGCCATTTCGAAAACCTTCCGCATGCTGGCCCAGTCGCTGATCCTTGGACTTGGCGCCTTTCTGGCGGTCAACCATGAAATCAGCCCAGGCCTGGTGATCGCCGGCTCTGTGCTGTTGGGCCGTGCCCTGGCACCGATAGATTTGATCATTGGCAGTTGGAAGGGTTTTGTCACCGCTCGTTCGCAATACGCCAGGCTCAACGCCATTCTGGACAAGCTGCACGTCGAACCGGAGCGGATGTCCTTGCCGGTGCCTCAAGGTCATGTGCAGGTGGAGAACCTGGTCGTGGCGGCGCCAGGTTCGAAAACGCCGATTATCCTCGGTATCAGCTTTGGTGCACCGGCCGGTTCCGTGGTGGGGATCATCGGCCCGAGCGCTTCGGGTAAATCCACCCTGGCCAGGGCATTAATGGGGGTATGGGTTCCACAGCACGGCGTTGTGCGGCTGGACGGTGCCGATATCAGCCACTGGGACAAGCACGAACTGGGTCCGCATATGGGCTATCTGCCGCAGGACATCGAACTGTTCGAAGGCACCATCAGCGAGAACATTGCGCGCTTTGCCGATGTCGATTCCGAGAAAGTCGTGCATGCCGCCAGGATGGCTGGCGTGCATGAAATGATCCTGCTGTTGCCCCAGGGCTACGACACCGTCATTGGCAGCGAAGGCATCAACCTGTCCGGTGGCCAGCGTCAGCGGGTGGGTCTGGCCCGGGCGATCTACGGCACTCCGCGGCTGATCCTGCTGGACGAACCCAATTCCAATCTCGACGAAGTCGGTGAGCGCGCGCTGACATCAGCCATCCAGACGCTCAAGCTGACAGGGGCGACCATTTTTGTCATCACTCACCGCACCACCATTCTCGCGCAGCTTGATCGCATTTTGGTGATGAGCGCAGGAGGGGTAAGCATGTACGGGCCCCGCGATCAAGTGATGGCAGAACTCGACGCGCAGCAACTGGCGGCTCGACAAAAAACAACTCAGGTTGCGACAGGTACGTCTGCGGCCAGTGTCTGAAAGGAAGATTTCGATGACACGTACAGCAGCAACTGCAGCCGATCGCTTCGCCGATTTGCCAACATCCGACCACGCAACGCGCCGCCTGGGATTTGCCATCGTCTTCGTGACGTTCGGTGTGTTCGGAACCTGGGCGGCATTCGCACCCCTCGATGGTGCGGCGTATGCGCCAGGGGTCGTCACCGTGCAGACCTACCGCAAAACGGTGCAGCACCTGGAGGGCGGTATCGTCAAAGAGGTGCTGGTACACGATGGTGACAGGGTGACTAAAGGCCAACCGCTGATTGTGCTGGATGAGGCACAGCTTAGGTCCGAATACGAGATGAATCACAATCAGCTGATCGCCGCAAAAGCGATGGAAACCCGCCTGATTGCCGAACGTGACGACACCACCTCAATCAACTTCGACGCGATGGAAGATGCCGATTCCATGCGTGGCGTTGAAGCGCGCGTGGGTGAAAAACACGTGTTCAACGCCCGTCGTGCTTCACGTCTGGGCCAGATCTCGGTGCTGCAAGAGCGCATCGGCCAACTGAACCAGCAGATCAAAGGCACTGACGCAATGATCGCGACAAAGAACAACCTGAAAAAATCCTACAGCGGCGAAATCGGCGACCTGAACGAATTGCTGGCTCAAGGCTTCGTCGATAAACAGCGTCTGTTGGAGCAAGAGCGCAAGCTGGACATGCTGCGGTCGGAAGTCGCAGACCACAATTCCACCAACATCAAGACTCGTCTGCAAATCAACGAAACACAACTGCAGGTCCTGCAGGTCGATAAGGATTTCAACTCCGAAGTGGTCAAGCAGTTGTCCGAAGTCCAGACTAAAAACTACGACCTGCAGGAGAGCACGTCAGCCCTTGCCGATCGATTGAGTCGCATCATTATCCGCGCGCCGGACGATGGCATGGTCATTGGCATGACCGTGCACACGGTCGGCGGTGTCGTTGCTCAAGCCAGACCGTTGCTGGACATCGTGCCTTCGGTCTCCGATCTGATAGTCGAAGCTCAGGTGGCGCCGCAAGACATCAATCGTATCGCCATTGGCAAACTAGCCGACATCCGTTTCAGCGCGTTCAACAGTGCCACCACTCCGGTCGTCGAAGGCCTGGTCACCGGTATTTCCGGTGACCGCCTGATCAACGAGAAAACCGGCGAGCCTTATTACCTGGCGCGGATAAGCGTGACCCCTGAGGGCGTACACACATTGGCTGACCGCAAGTTGTTGGCCGGTATGCCGGCTGATGTGCTGATCAATACCGGTGAGCGCACGATGCTGCAGTACCTGATGCAACCTGCACGCGATGTTGTTTCCCAATCGATGATTGAGGAATGACGGTGCGCCTGTTGCCATGCCTGATCCTGGGGATGCTGGTGCAACCCGTTCACGCTGGCGAGCCGAAAACGGCCGAGCCTTCGACGCCCCGGCCGGCGCCGGACAGCATCAGTGCCAAGGACTATTCGGCAGATCTGATGCAACTCTACCGTGAGTCGCGCCTGGAGGACCCTAGGGTCCTGGCCTCATATTCGCGCGCCCAGTCCAGCAAAGAGCAACAGCGAGAAGCCTTTGGCGGTCTATTGCCGCAGATTTCGGCCAATGCCGGTACCAACCGCATCAGGCAGACCAACGAACTCACCGACCAGGTTTACAACAGCGAGAATTACAGCCTCAACTTGACCCAGGCCCTCTATAACAAGGCGGCCTGGGAGAATTACCAGAAATTCAAAAGCCTGGCCCGACAGTCCGGTGACGAATCTAGGGACGCCCAGGCCGAAGCCACTGTCGATCTTGCGCAGCGCTATTTCGCGGCCCTGGCTGCTGACGATGAACTTGAACTGGTCCAGGTCGAACGCCGGGCCACGCAGAAAAATCTCGACCGGGTCAAAGCCTTGTACGAGAAACGTCTGGCGATGATTACCGACAAGCTCGACCTCCAGGCTCGGGTCGACTTGCTAGCGGCGCAAGAGGTGGATGCAAGCAATCAAGTGCGGGTAACCCGTGCCGCGTTGTCGGAAATCATCGGGCGCCCGGTGAAAGAAAAACTCCGCCGCGTGCGTGATGACGTGCAGTTGCGGGTGTCGGCTCAAAGCCTGGACAGTTGGGTGCGGTTGGCGGTAGAGGAGAGCCCGCAGTTGCAGGCCAGTCAACATGCTGTAGAAGCCGCCGGTGCCGCGTTGCGCGCGGGCAAGGGCGGGCACTACCCGACTGTCAGTTTGAATTTAAGCGCTCAAAACTCCAACGAAGGCTACAACAATGCCCTGGCGCCCAAGACTGACAGCTACGTTGCCGGCATTGGCGTGCAGGTTCCGATCTACAGCGGCGGCTCCACCTCGGCACGTGTGCGTGGTCTTTATCAGGATCAAATCACTGCTGAACAGCAATGGGAAGCCACTCGCCGTCAGGTGGTCAAGGAAACGACAAATGCTTATTTGACCGCAGACTCAAGCGTCGAAAAGATAAGCGCCAACCGAAATGCCCTGGCGTCAGCCGAACAGTCCAGTGTTGCGGCTCAAAAAGCGTTCTCCTATGGCGTGGTGAATGCCGTGGATGTATTGACCAGCGTACAAAACGAATTCAAGGCTCGCCGTGACCTGCTCAAGACTCAATACGACTTTATAACCAACCTGTTAATTCTTAATCGTTGGGCCGGCAAGCTGTCCGAAGACAGCGTCGAGAGCGTCAATGTGTGGTTGAGCAGTAATGGCAAAGCCGATCCGGCCCTTGATCGGAGCAGCTCTCAATAAAGTCCAGTCCCACCGAATCCGCTCGGCATCGCTGCCCGTTGGCCCTACGCATCTACAAAAACACCTTGCAGCCAGATTGGCGTGGACTGCCAAAATCTCTGTCACCCAGTGTCAAGCAGCGCACCAGCCTGAGGCGGTAGCCTCCCAATCTGCATTATTCAGAAACAAGGGTTTTCTATATGGTTGCGCAACAAGAACATCTGGATTGCTCGCCCCAGCAAGTTGAGCAGATGCGTGAGGTTTTCGTTCGTCAGCAAGCGGCTTTCAGGTCCGATCCGATGCTCTCCGCGGAACACCGAATCACGTTACTGAAAACGCTGCGCAGAATGATAGTCCAGGAAAAATCCGCGTTGGTTGACGCCATCCGCGTCGATTTCGGTAATCGCTCAGCTGACGAAACCATAGTGGCGGAGATCCTCCCTTCACTGCATAACATCGACTACACAGTGAAGCGTTTACGCCGCTGGATGAAGCCTTCAAGACGCTCTGTAGGGATGCTTTTCCAACCGGCATCGGCACGGGTGGTCTATCAACCTTTGGGTGTAGTGGGTGTGATTGTTCCCTGGAACTACCCATTATTCCTGGCCATCGGTCCTCTCGTCAGCGCCCTCGCAGCCGGAAATCGAGTGATGCTAAAGCTCAGCGAGGCGACGCCTGTTACATCGCAGTTGCTTAAAACGCTGTTGGGCCAGTTGTTTTCCGAGGAGATGATCTCGGTCTCACTGGGGTCGGCCGAGGTAGGCGTAGCGTTCTCCCAGCAGCCGTTTGACCATCTGCTATTCACTGGCGCGACCTCAGTAGGACGATACGTCATGCGCGCCGCCGCAGAGAATCTCACGCCAGTGACTCTGGAGCTTGGTGGAAAGTCGCCCGCTATCATCTCCTTCACGGTGCCAATGGCGCAGGCTGCCGAACGCATTGCATTTGGTAAAGCCATGAACGCGGGGCAGACCTGTGTCGCCCCTGACTACGTCCTCGTACCGCGATCGAGACTCGACGATTTCACAATGGCTTACCGGGAAGCAATACAGCGTTTATTCCCCAAGCTTGAGGACAATCCAGACTATACGAGCATCATCAATGATCGTCAGATAAAGCGACTCGCCACCTACATCCTCGATGCGGAACAGAAGGGCGCTCAGATTATTCCGTTGTTCCCGGCTCTCCAGGAGAGACGGTTACCACACACGCTCATTTTGAATCCCAGCGACGACATGGACGTAATGCGCGAGGAAATATTCGGCCCACTCCTGCCCGTTGTGACCTATGAACGGATTGAAGAGGCTTTGCACTACGTAACAGAGAGACCCCGGCCACTGGCTCTCTACTATTTTGGCCATGACAGAAAGGAGCAGGAGCGAGTGCTTTACCAGACACACTCAGGCGGTGTGTGCCTGAACGACACGCTTATGCATGTGGCGCAGGACGACTTGCCTTTTGGTGGTGTCGGGCAGTCAGGTATGGGGCACTACCACGGGCACGAAGGTTTCCTTACGTTCAGCCATGCAAAAAGTGTATTCAGCAAAGGCGGAATCAACTCTGCGAGACTGATATATCCACCCTATGGGAAAACCATTCAGAAAATTATCTACTGGCTGTACCTGCGATGATTGACCTAGCAACATGGAATTTGACCATTCCTGTCGGAACACCTTCCAAGGTTATTGATACCCCGCGTTTGGTAGGCGGTTATTCGGATCGTTACTTTCGATCCGGCAACACGCTTTTTTTCTGGTCGCCGGTGACGGGGTCTACCACCTCCAAGTCAGAGTTTCCGCGTAGCGAACTACGTGAGACGTTTAATGATGGACGTTTACGCAACTGGACGTATCCGGAAGGCGACAATGCGCTGAAAGCTACATTGGCCATCAACCAGATGCCTTCTTCCGGCAGGGTCGTCATTGGGCAAATCCATATTTACCAGGGCAAAGGTCCGTTGCTGAAGGTCGAGTACCTGTATGACGCAGCTAAGAAAAAGGGCGAAGTTGTCGCCAAATATCGGCTAAAGCCTGGCAGCGACGACACTGCGATCATCATCGCCAAGGATATTGCCCTCAACGAGCGGTTCTCTTACAACGTGAATTTGAGTTCCGCAGGTTATCTGCAAGTCAGCGCCGAAAACTACAGTTGGGGCAAACAACTGAGTTCGAGCTGGAAGAACAAAAAGCTGTACTTCAAGGCGGGCGTCTATACCCAAGACAACACCGGCTATAACGATGAAGGCGCTAAGGCGACGTTCTATAAACTAGATGTTGGCCATCAGAAGAAATGAGCAGCGCTCGTGATTGCTGCCCATCACCACAGGTAGCTTTGGGTCGCCTACAGGTGGTTCTGAATTGGGGGAGGGCGCGACTGTCGGTGGGGGCGATTCTCGAGCTGAACCTGCGTGTCTGATGCTGTCAGGTTAATGATATTCTCCAATTGGATATGAGCGGAACCCAATAGCGTTGCCTGGAATCACTCATTCTTTGCTCTTGATGCACTCTATAAACAAGTCCAGAATTGAGTCCATTCCTGCTTCAGGAATGAAAGAAAACCCTTATATTTCAATGGGTCGGACGCTAGATGCGAGTCTCGTTTCCCGCTCCAAATGTTGCTCCATGGAGGTTTGACTGAATTCTACGAGGAACGAAAAAACGATCGGGATATTTTCGTCTACTCGGTGCCTCACCGCGTTCCAGTCGTACCATTGGAAGCCCCGTGAGGGTACACATAGAGGTACAAAAATTTTCGACTTTAAAAATTTCCTTTATTTTCAGCGACAAAGAGAAAGGTTCGATTCCGGCTTCGGCACCATCTAAAATCAAGGGTTTGCGGGCGAAAGCTGATGCAAACCCTTGTTTGTTTCTGGCTTGCTGTTTTTTAGCCTGCGGCAGTTATTGATCCCGGCCGCTAGCCCCTGGACCAGCGCCGCGTCGATTTTCGCCAGCAGGGTTGCCGGTATCGACAAGCCGTCTCTCGACCAAAACATTTTGAAGGGCCTGGCGGGCGTCGGGGTCCAGCTGGTCCTCTCTCTCCTTGAGTTCAAGCAAGATTGGGCTGGACCAGGTGCGATAGGTTTGCTCGGTCTTACGAATTGATGTCATCTGTCCCCTCCTTGATGAGTGCCCGCCAACATCATCGGCGCAATTTTGGTTCGATAGAACCCTAGTCGAGAAATCTGTTTGCCGCCAAAAATGGCAGGATGCCAGCGGGCACCTCGCTGGTGCCGTTATTGGGTTCGTGATGGAATGCAATACTCGATTTCATCCCTCATTTTCCCAGACGCCCGTAGCAGCCGTGCGCCGAACATAGTCGGAAAAATCCCGCGCCGGCCGACCCAGCGCACGCTGCACGCCATCGGCAACCGGTGCATTACGGCCATCAAGCACGGTGGTGAAGAGATACAGCACCAGGTCGATCAATTGTGCAGGAAGTTCTTCCTGTTCCAGCGCCTGACGGTAAGCCTGCGGTGGCACTGCGGTGAAACGGATTTCGCGTTTTGTCGCACGGGCGATTTCATCGACGGCTTCGGCAAATGTCAGCGCTCGTGGGCCCGTCAGTTCATAGAGTTGGCCAGAGTGTTCTGGTTTGGTCAGTGCCTCGACCGCGATCTCGGCGATGTCTTCTGCGTCGATGAAGGGCTCTGCGATAGGACCGACGGGGAGGGCCAGTTCCCCTTGAAGGATAGGTCCCAGGAAGTGCGCCTCGCTGAAATTCTGGAAGAACCAGCTGGCCCGCAGAATTGTCCAGTCGACTCCGCTGTTCTGGATGACGCGTTCGGCCTGTTCTGCTTCGACCTCGCCGCGACCCGATAGCAGCACCAGCGTGCTGACACCGCTTTTGACCGCCTGATCGGTGAATGACTGAACCGTTTCCAGCGCGCCGGGGACGGCGAGGTCTGGTTGAAAGGAGAGGTAGACCGCGTGAATGCCATCAAGCGCCGCTTCCCAGGTAGCTCGATCTTCCCAGTCGAAGGGTGGGGTCGCCGCACGGGAACCCAGGCGGACAGGCAGGCCCGCAGTTTCCAGTCGTTGGGCAATTCGCCGACCGGTTTTGCCAGTCGCGCCAAGAATCAGGATGTTCTCTTGAGTGGTTTTCATCGCGTTCATCTCCATTGGGCTAATGTGAGTGATGCTCACGTTTAAAAGATGATAAACCCTCACGTTATGCCGTCAACTGACAGAACCCTGGAAACCGACGTATGGCAGCTGCCTGTTGAGCGGTGCTAAGGTGAGCCTATGTCATGTTTATTGAACGGGAAGTGCACCCATGCCCAAGAAAATTCCTGAGGTGCTTGAGCCCCTTGTTTCAGAGCCGACTCGGCGCAACCCCACGCAACAACGCAGTCGAGAGCGGCAGGAGCGAATCCTGGCCGTGGCGACTCAACTGATCGCGACCAAGGGCAGCGATCAATTAAAAATGAGTGAAATTGCCGAGCATTCAGAGATATCGATCGGATCGCTTTATCAATACTTTCCCGACAAGAGTTCGGTGATTCGGATGCTCGCCGAGCGCTATAACGCCGAAAGCCGTCGCTGTATCGAAGAGGCGTTGGGTGCTGTCGAGGACGCGCAAGGATTGCAAGCAGCCTATTCGGAGCTGCTCGATCAGTATTACGAGATCGTTTTTGCTACACCGGCGATGCGTGATATCTGGTCCGGGATGCAGGCGGACAAACAGCTCATGGTGTTGGAACTGCAGGAAAGTCGTATCGCGGGCGGGTTATTGGCTGATGCGATGCTTCGGGTATTCCCCGACAGCGATGCGTTGCGCGTTCGGGAATCCGCGTTTCTGATCTGGCATCTGGGGGAGGCGACCATGCGGCTGGCAATCACCTGTGCACCCGAGGAGGGGCGTGGTCTGGTCGAAGCCTTCAAGCGCATGTCGTTGCTGGAAATCATGGCGCCAGCGGCCGGATCGAGTGACCTCGATTCAGCCGCCGAAGCTGTCAGTTAAACGAAAGGTTGACCGGTAAAACCACGAGGCAATCGTTGCAATCCATCCATGGCAGTGAGCCGTTCGACCCAAGCCGCGCGCCAGTCATTGGCGGTGTGCGTAACTTTGGCTTTGCGTGCGGCGCGGCGTGCAGCGTTGCGCTGGTCTTTGCGCGCATCCTTGAACGCGTCGGTGTTGCGGCAGCTTCTGCATTTCACCCGGGTAAGTTCGCTGGTTGAAACGAGCTTGCTGCCTTTGTGACCGCAGGCCAGATGCCCGCCGACTTTGAAGTGAGTAACCATCAGACGCCTCCTTCGTGACGTGTGATCGTTTGACCTCCAGCGTACGGTGACGTTCGTTACCTGCGTAATGGGCAAAAAAAAGGCCCGCATGCGGGCGGGCCAGGGGGATTCTTCAAAGGAGTCCGGTCACTGTAGGGCGTGAGTTGTGAACGCAGTGTGAAATAGACTGCACCGCAATAAAAAAGCCCAGCGTCAGGCTGGGTTGGGGATGTAGCAGGAAGCGCTCAGGCAAGGACGCACCCGGTGACGATAAGGTCGCCGTTTATGCGTCCTGAATCAGGCCGTGTCCTTGAGGATGTCCAGATCGAATCATCTGAACCGCGGCAGGGGCGGGTCAACAGGTTTGAGCGACGACAGCGTATTGCGAATCAGTGGCGCGTCCTTCTCGATGTCGTTCAGACGATCACGGATTCTGAGGGCCGTCGGGTGCCCGCCTTGATGATCGACCCAGTCGGCGATTTCCTTGCATGCCGCTGCCAGGCGAGCCTGACGGGAGTCGAGCAGGGTGAGCAAAGTGGTGATGGACTCTTTTTCGGACATGGCAAACACCTCCGTTCAAGAAACCTTTAATTGGCAGCAAAAAGCCCGCGGGGGAGCGAGCTGTCTGCCGATGGGGTCGCTAATCCTTCAGCTTTTTTCAGTATAGACCCGTGAAAGGCCGGTGGCATCAGCCTTCTCGGACCGTCACTTGCGACCTGGCATTCAGCTGCCGGCATTCACGCCGGGCGTCTTCTTCATGATCGAAACCGTCACCGATGAAGCCACGGGTTCGAGTATCGGCGATGCGATACCAGACGGTGGCATCGGGTGGTGGATGGTTGGCATCTCCGGTTCGGCGGCCATAGATGATGATCTTGTTGCAACGCTTCACAACGAAAATGTCTTCCATGGCGTCACCACAGCTAATTCAGGTTCACAACAACTATAGAAGCCATTTGCGATCGTGCAAAAAATAGACAGGTCAGTTCGTCGCCTCAGCCATTGCTACCCTCATCTCCAAAAACACTGCCAGCCCGACTTCCTCTGCCCTGAGCCCTTTACGCGCTCGTGGTCTGGGCAGCTCAGCCAACGCCCCCAAAAGAAAACCATCGAGCACCGCCGGGTGGATGTAGCACTTGCGGCAGACTGCCGGGGTGTTACCCAACTGTTTGGCAACGTTCTTGACCATCTCCACCACATGCCGCTTGGCATCCGACTCAGGCTCCCACTGCAGTTCACGCAAAACCGCCAACGCCAATGCGCTGCCGGCCCAGGTTCGGTAATCCTTGGCAGTGAAATCGGCACCGGTGAGGGTTTGCAGGTAGGCGTTGACGTCGGAGGAACTGACGGTGTGCCGCTCACCGTTTTCATCCAGGTACTGAAACAGGTTTTGCCCGGGAATTTCCAGGCAACGTTTGATGATCCGCGCCAGGCGTCGGTCTTTCACGGTGATCTGGTGCTCGACGCCGCTCTTGCCACGGAACTGGAACAGGATCGCGTTGCCGTTGACCTCGACGTGACGGTTGCGCAGGGTGGTCAGGCCATAGGAACGGTTGTCCCGAGCGTACTGGGTGTTGCCGACCCGGATCAGCGTCGCGTCGAGCAAGGTGATCACCGTGGCCATGACTTTGTCGCGACTGAAGCCGGGAGCCGCCAGCAGTGCTTCAAGCTGTTTGCGCAGTTTTGGCAGGGCCAGGCCGAAGTCTCGCAAACGCGAGTATTTGTCGGCATCGCGCACTTCTCGCCAGCGCGGGTGATAGCGGTATTGTTTGCGACCTCGGGCATCACGACCGGTAGCTTGCAGATGGCCGCGCGGGTCGGCACAGATCCACACATCGGCGTAGGCCGGGGGCACGGCGAGGGCATTGATGCGTTTGATCTCGTCTTGATCGGTGATGCGCTGACCCGCAGGGTCGTAATAGCAGAACTTGCCGCGCAGTTTTTTGCGGGTGATACCGGGCTGGGTGTCATCGACGTAGTGCAGGTCGGATGGCAGCACATCGGGCAGCGCGATATCAGGCATGGCGGTAGTCCTTGGCAGTGGATCAGGGGCCGTTACAGCCATTGACCGCGCGCCGTTGCAGTCGTGCCAGCGGATTTACGCCAGTACCGCCACCGCCTTGATCTGTGCCCAGAGTTGCTGGCCGGGGTGCACGCCCAATTGGTCCCGGGAGTAGCGAGTGATTCGCGCCAGCAGCGGTGTGCCACCCGCGTCCAGACGGATCAGCACGTGTGCGGCGTTGTCCGCGCCCATTTCACTGATCACGGTGACGGGCAGGCGATTGAGGATGCTGCTTTGCTCGACGCTTTGCAGGCTCAGGCTGACATCCCGCGCCTGGACCTTGCAGCGCAGCGCCTGACCCGGAGTCATCGGTGAGTGAGCCACGCGAATGTTCAGGGTCGTGTTCGGCAGTTGCAGGGTCAGCAACTGATAGTCGGCGTCATAGGCACTGACGTGCCCCTCGATTACCACGCCGGCGTCATCGCCCAGCGCCAAGGGCAGGTCGAGACGGGCCAGCGTTTCGCCAATAGGGCCGCTGGCCAGCGCCTTGCCTTCACTCAGCAAGACGATGTGGTCGGCCAACCGCGCGACTTCATCCTGTGAGTGGCTGACGTACAGCACCGGGATGTCCAGCTCATCGTGCAGTCGTTGCAGGTAAGGCAGGATTTCGTTTTTGCGTTGGCTATCCAGTGCCGCCAGCGGTTCGTCCATCAGCAACAGTTTCGGGCTGGTGAGCAGGGCGCGGGCGATGCCGACCCGCTGCCGTTCACCGCCGGAAAGGTGCTGCGGATGCCGATCCAGCAAATGGCCGATCCCGAGCAGTTCGGTCGCGTGTGCCATGTCGACCCGCCGCTGTTGGCGAGGAATGCGCTTGAGACCGAACTCCAGATTGGCCAGCACCGACAGATGGGGAAACAGGCTGGCTTCCTGGAAGACGTAACCCAGTGCGCGTTTGTGTGGCGGTACGAAAATCTTCTTGTCGCTGTCCTGCCAGACTTCATCGTTGATCTGGATGAATCCCTGCTCGGCCTTCTCCAGGCCAGCGATGCAACGCAGGCAGGTGGTCTTGCCCGAACCGGAATGACCGTAAAGGGCAGTGACGCCGCGGCCGGGCAATTGCAGATCTACCTCTAGGGCGAACCCCGAATACCTCAGTTTCAGACGCGTATGAATCATCGATCAGCTCCAGCCTGCTTTGGTTTTACGGCTGGAGTAGAGCGCCAGCAACACCATAAAGGAGAACACCAGCATCGCCCCGGCCAGCCAATGGGCCTGGGCGTACTCCATGGCTTCGACGTGATCGTAGATCTGCACCGAGACCACACGGGTCTTGTCGGGAATGTTGCCACCGATCATCAATACCACGCCGAATTCACCCACGGTGTGGGCGAAACCGAGAATGGCAGCGGTAATGAAACCGGGGCGGGCCAGCGGCAGGATCACGCTGAAAAACGTGTCCCAGGGATTGGCACGCAAGGTCGCGGCCACCTCCAGTGGGCGAGTGCCGATGGCGGAAAAAGCATTTTGCAGTGGCTGGACCACGAACGGCATCGAGTAAAGCACTGAGCCGATCACCAGCCCTGCAAAACTGAAAGTGAGGGTGCCGAGCCCCAGTGATTGGGTGAAGTGGCCGACAAACCCGTTAGGGCCGAGCGCCAGCAACAGATAGAAGCCAATCACCGTCGGCGGCAGCACCAGGGGCAGGGCGACGATCGCCCCGACCGGGCCGCGCAACCACGAGCGGGTGTGCGACAGCCATAACGCAATCGGAGTGCCGATGATCAGCAGGATAACCGTCGTCAGCGACGCCAGTTTCAGGGTCAGCCAGATGGCGGAAAAGTCGGCACTCGATAGCGTCATTTAGAGTTGGTAACCGTAGGATTTGATGACGGCGGCGGCTTTCGGACCTTTGAGGTAGTCAACCAGCGCCTTGGCGGCCGGGTTGTCCTTGCCCTTGTTGAGGATTACCGCGTCTTGTTTGATCGGGTCGTGCATGTCCGCTGGAACGATCCAGGCCGAGCCGCCGGTGACTTTGCCGTCTTTGTAGATCTGCGACAAGGCCACAAAACCCAGTTCGGCGTTGCCGGTGGAGACGAATTGATAGGCCTGGGTGATGTTCTGGCCTTCAACGATCTTGGCTTTGACCTTATCGGTCAGGCCCAGCTTGGCCAGTACCTGAGTAGCAGCCAGACCGTAAGGCGCCGCTTTCGGGTTGGCGATGGACAGATGCTGGTATTCGTTCTTTTTCAGCACTTCGCCCTTGGCATCGACATAACCTTCCTTGGCCGACCACAGCGCCAGGGTGCCGACGGCGTAGGTGAAGCGCGAGCCCTTGACCGTGTCGCCTTCGGTTTCGAGTTTTTGCGGGGTGGTGTCGTCCGCCGAGAGGAACACTTCGAACGGTGCGCCGTTCTTGATCTGGGTGTAGAACTGGCCGGTGGCACCAAAGGAGGTGACCAGTTTATGCCCGGTGTCTTTTTCGAAATCGGCGGCGATCGCCTGAATCGGTGCCGAGAAGTTGGCGGCGACGGCAACCTGGACTTCGCCCGCCTGGGCGGCCCCGAAAGCGAACACTGCCAGCAGGGCTGCCAGGCAGGTGGGGGCAAAACGTGAGGCACGAATGGTCATGAAACGGCTCCGTTATAGGCAAGTGCAACGAGGGGGGCGAAACGCTATATAGTGGAATATATAGCGAAATGCCTGCAAACGGAATGTGTCGGATGCGTGTTATTGAGACCACGGTGAACCTTGTAGCCGCTGGCGCAGCCAGCCTTCGGCAGCTGCTACACGGACGTGCGTTACCGACCCACCAATTTTGCCAACCCTTCATCTGCCAGCTTCCGGGTCAGTTCAGTCGTGGTCATTTCAACGCCCAGCGTGAATGCCTGACCCGCCCAGAGATTGCTGAAATCCGCTTCTCCCTTGGCCCGCAACGGCATCAGCGCGCCACCCGCCAGCGGAAAGGCCGGTGCTTTGGCGCTCATCGGTCCAAGTTCGCGCATCACCCGATTGAGAATGCCGCGCGCCGGGCGGCCGGTGAAAATGTTAGTGACGGCCGTTTCACTTTCCTTGGCCGTGCGCAACGCCTTGTGATGAGAAGCGCTGACCTTGGCCTCTGGTGTGAACAAGTACGCCGTGCCCACTTGCACCGCCGAAGCCCCCAACAGGAAAGCCGCCGCGACGCCTCGTGCATCGGCAATCCCGCCAGCAGCAATCACTGGCACTTTCACCGCATCAACGATCTGCGGCACCAGCGCAAATAGGCCCACTTGGCTGCTCAGGTCATCACTGAGAAACATGCCCCGATGGCCACCGGCTTCATACCCCATGGCAATGATCGCGTCACAACCCTGCTGCTCTAACCAGATCGCCTCTTCGACGGAGGTGGCCGACGAGAGCACTTTCGCCCCAGTGGCTTTAACGCGATCCAGCAGGGATTTTTCCGGCAGGCCGAAGTGAAAACTCACGACTTCAGGGCGAAACTCTTCGACCACTTCGCAGGCCGCGTTATCGAACGGCGCTCGATTGGACACCGGCGTCGGCGCGTCGACGTCCACGCCAAGTTCCCGGTAGTAGGGCTCCAGCAGATTCTTCCAGTCTTGAGCGCGTTGCTCATCGGCGGCGGGAGTCTGATGGCAGAAGTAGTTGACGTTAATCGGGCGCTGAGTGTGCTGACGAATCGTTTTCAGCTCCTCGCGCAACTGATCGATGCTCAACATGGCGGCCGGCATCGAGCCCAGGCCGCCGGCATTACTGGCTGCGATAACCATGGCCGAACCGGTCGCGCCGGCCATGGGCGCCTGGATGATCGGCAGCTCAATGCCAAGCAGATCAAGAATGCGGGTGTCTGGCCATTTGCTCATTTGAAGGGTTCTCCGACGTCATAACAGGACAGGGACGGTAGGACCGTTTTTGTATCAGCTATGACTGACATATGGCCAGTCGAGTTTTCGGTTCGTGTGCCATTCTTGGCTTAAAGTCGAGTACGGCGAAAGGTTGCCATGTGTTATTTCAACTGCACCACAACTGAGTGATTCCATTGGGAGGCAGCAATGTTCCAAGGCATTTTGATCGACAAAGACGACAGCGGTTACCGGGCCACACTGCAAGAGATCAATGACGATCAACTGCCCGAGGGCGATGTGACAGTGCGTGTGGCGTACAGCACGCTGAACTTCAAGGATGGCCTGGCGATCACCGGTAGCAGCCCGGTGGTGCGAAAATTCCCGATGGTGCCGGGGATCGATCTGGCAGGCACTGTCGAAGTCAGTGGGCATCCGGACTACAAGGTCGGTGATCAGGTCGTACTCAATGGCTGGGGTGTTGGCGAAGGACATTGGGGTGGACTGGCGCAGAAGGCTCGCTTGAGTGGCGACTGGCTAATTCCGCTGCCCAAGGCGTTCACCGCGGCGCAAGCGATGGCCATCGGCACGGCGGGTTACACGGCGATGCTGAGCATCCTGGCGCTGGAACATAACGGCGTGACGCCCGATCAGGGCGACGTATTGGTCACGGGCGCCAATGGCGGTGTAGGCAGTTTCGCCATCGCACTGCTGAGCAAGCTTGGCTATCGGGTGGTCGCGTCTACCGGCCGAACCTCGGAACACGATTACCTCAAGCAACTCGGCGCCAGCGAAATCATCGACCGCGCCACGCTGTCCGAGCCGGGCAAACCCTTGGCCAAGGAGCGTTGGGCGGCGGTCATCGACTCGGTCGGCAGCCACACCCTGGCCAACGCTTGTGCCAGCACGAAGGCCAATGGCACTGTCGCCGCGTGTGGCCTGGCGCAAGGCATGGACTTCCCGGCTTCAGTCGCACCGTTCATTTTGCGCGGTGTGACCCTGGCCGGGATCAACAGCGTGACTCAGCCCAAAGCCAAGCGGATACTGGCCTGGAATCGTCTGGCCAAGGATCTGGACTTCACCTTGTTGCCGCTGATCAGCCACGAAATCGGCTTGAGCGAAGTGATCGAAGCTGCACCGAGATTGCTCGCCGGTCAATTACGTGGACGGGTGGTGGTCGACGTCAATCGTTGACTGTCTCACCGCCAATCAAACAGACAAACGAACAGAGACAAGGACTACCGACCATGGATGTAAAGCAGCGTGAAGTGCGGCCCTTTAGCGTCTCGGGCCTGCAAGTGCGCACCTGCAATGCCGCAGAGCAGCAACCAGACACTGCGCGCATCGGCCCGATGTGGGAACAATTCTTCGTTGAGGACATCTTCGACAAGATCCCCCACAAACAGCCGGATTCTTTCATGTACGGCGTCTACTCCAACTACGAGTCCGACGCTTCGGGCCAATTCGATGTGACCGCGGGGGTGGCGGTCACCGCACCCTCCGAGGACTTTGCGCAGGTTCAGGTGGAGGGAGGCGATTACCTGGTGTTCAGCGCCAAAGGGGCGATGCCGGATAGCGTCATTCAGGCGTGGGGCCTGATCTGGGCCTACTTCAAGGACAACCCGCAGATTTGCCGCGCGTTCGCCACAGACTTCGAGGTTTATACCAGCCCGGATTCAGTGTCGGTCTATATCGGCATTCAGGACTCAGACGGGTTTTCGCGCTCAAGCAACTGACGCTTGCGCTCTACACCCCAGCGATAGCCCGACAGGTTGCCGTCGCTGCGCACCACGCGGTGGCACGGAATCGCCACCGCCAGGTTGTTCGCGCCGCAGGCTTGAGCCACGGCGCGCATTGCTTTTGGCGCGCCGATTCGTTGAGCGATATCGGCGTAGCTGGCGGTGCAACCGGCGGGAATCTCCCGCAGGGCTTGCCAGACCCGTTCTTGAAAAGCGGTGCCACGAACATCCAGCGGCAAGTCCAGGCCCAGGGCCGGCGCTTCGATAAAACCAACCACCTTGGCGATCAGTTGCTCGAACGCTTGGTCGGCGCCAATCAAATTCGCGCGTCGAAACTTGTCCTGCAGATCGCAGACCAGTTGGTGTGGGTCATCGCCCAGCAGGATCGCGCAAACACCACGCTCACTCTGCGCCACCAGAATCGCCCCCAGGGAACACTGGCCGACGGCAAAACGAATGTCGTTGTTCTGACCGGCGGCGCGGTAATCACCGGGTTTCATGCCCAATAGCTGATCGGCGGCTTCATAGAAACGGCTGTTGGAGTTGAAGCCGGCGTCATACAGCGCGTCGGTCACCGAGTCTCCGTCCGCGAGGCGCTCACGGACTCTGCGTGAACGGTGGGCCGCGGCGTAACCCTTGGGCGTCAGACCGGTCACCGCTTTGAACACCCGATGGAAGTGAAAGCTACTCAGGCCCGCAGCAGAAGCCAGCTCGCTCAGAACAGGCAGATTTTCCGCGGTTTCGATGTGGCGACAAGCGGCCGCCACGGTCGCTGCATGTTGCGCGGCGATGTCGCTTTGATCCTTCGCGGCGCGTTTGCTGGGGCGATAACCCGCTGCCTGGGCCTGCTCGGCCGTGTCGAAGAATTCGACGTTCTGCGGTTTCGGCAAGCGCGCCAGGCTACTGGGGCGGCAGTAAATGCCGGTGGTTTTCACCGCATACACAAACTGTCCATCTGCCCGGGGATCACGCGCGACGACGGCGGCCCAGCGCGGGTCGTTCTCGGTGGAGATCTTTGTCGAGTGGCTTGTCATGGCTTCATGTCCGTTGATCCGTTTCATGCAGATTAACCAGCCGACGGGGTCGCCACACCCCGGGTCTTGCGGTCGAATTCGAAGGCGTCATCCGGCGGTACGAAAGGTGAAGTTGATCCGTTGCTCGCCCAGTCGCGGGTGTTGGCCGTCCTTGATCGGCAAGACCCCGTGATAACGCAAGCGATCCACGCCACCCCAGACCACAACGTCGCCATGCAACAGCGGCACTCGTTGGCTTTTATCGCTGCGTTCGAAGCCGCCGAACAGGAACATCGCCGGTAATCCCAGGGACACTGAAACGATGGGCGCTGCGTAGGAAGCTTCGTCTTTGTCCTGGTGCAACGACATCTTGGCTCCGGGAACATAGCGGTTGATCAGGCAGGAATCAGGCACGAAATCCGCAAACCCTGATTCCCGCGCCGCCGCTTGTGCCAGTTCGAAAAACACCTCGGGCATTTTCGGCCAGGGTGCTCCGGTCAGCGGATCATGGCGGGTATAACGATAACCGCTGCGGTCGGTGGTCCAGCCCAGCGTGCCGCAACTGCTCAAGGCGACCGACATGGTAAAGCCACCGGGCGTGATCATTTGCCGAAACGGTGCCGCCGCCAGAACCGCGTCCAGTGCGGGCAGCAACTGATCCAGCCAGGGCAGGGCAAAACCTCTGAGGACGCAAGACTGTTCACCGATCCGGTCGAGCCTGGGTTGCTGCTCGGGTTCCGCGTCGGCAAACAAGTCGAAGGTGGTCGGGCTCATGGGGTCATAACGCATCGTGAAAGATGATTCCAAGGGTATGCCGTTTTCCACTGTGCAGGCGACTCACCCCGTGGCGCAGGGTAACCCGGTAATAGCCGCGAACGCCTTTGACCGGTCGTTGGTTGACGGCAAAGATCAGCCCGTCACCTTTCTTCAGGCCAATGACCTGAGGGCGCGACTGCATCCGTGGGCGCTGTTCCGTCAGCACGAACTCGCCACCGGTGAAATCGTCGTCCGGCTCTGACAGCAGAATCGCCACTTGCAGCGGGAAGACGTGTTCGCCGTACAGGTCCTGATGCAAGCAGTTGTAGTCCTGCGGTCCATATTGCAGCAACAACGGCGTCGGGCGTTCCTGACCGGCGGTATGGCAGCGTTCGAGGAACGCCTCGTGGGTTTCCGGGAAACGGGTCGGCAGGTCCATGTGCTCGTGCCAGCGATTGGCAATGGGCACCAATCGAGGATAGAGCGCACTGCGCAAACGGGCGACGACATCTGGCAACGGGTATTTGAAGTATTTGTACTCGCCACGGCCAAAGCCGTGACGAGCCATGATCACTTGCGAGCGAAACGGTTGGGGGCGGGCATACAGAGCGCTGATTTCATCGCACGTCTCGTGGCTTAAAAGCGACCTGATAATCGCGCAGCCATCTTGATCGAGTTGCTGTGCCAGCGCGTCCCAGTCCAGTCCATCAAGAGAACGCTCGCTCATTGCTGCGCCTCTCGCTCCAGCAGTTGCCGTTTGCGTTCCAGCCCCCAACGGTAACCGCCGAGGCTGCCATCCTGACGCAGCACCCGATGACACGGCACGATCACCGCCAACGGGTTCGCTCCGCAGGCGTTGGCCACTGCCCGAAAAGCCGTGGGTTGTCCCAGTTGTCGCGCGATATCCAGATAGCTGGCGGTTCCACCCACCGGTATTTGCCGCAGGGCATTCCAGACTCGCCGTTGAAACACGCTGCCCGTCAGATCCAGCGGCAAATCCAGGGCGGAGCGCGGGTCTTCAAGGTGGCGCAGGGTTTGCTCCAGCGCAGGCATCAAGCCCTCATCGCGCTGCGGTGTTTGTTTTGCGGGGAAACGTCGCGCAAGATCGCGTTCCAGCATGGCCAGGTCATCGCCGAGCAGCAACGCACACAAACCCTCGGCGCTGAACGCGAGCAGCAAGACGCCAAGGCGGGAAGGGCCACTGATGAAGCGAATCGAGGAAGTAGACATGTTCTGACTCCTTAACCCAAGGTTGAGGTGGCCAGTCTAGGGAGAGGGGGCTTCGTTAACACTCCGGCGCTTGCGGTTGAATTTCAGAGGCAGGAGCAGACGTCCATGTTGTCGCTCCAGATTCCGTTACAACGCTTTGCTGACGCTTATTTCGCTGATGACGTCTTCGCTCGAACCATGAAGAGCGTCCAGCGCGGCCTTGGCTTCTTCTTCGGTGCCGTTTTCAAGCTGGGCAAATTCGAAGCGACGCTCGCCATTGAGTTTGTATTTGATGACGTACTTGGTCGTTTGGGCCACGGTCATACCTGCTTGTCTTCGTGTTTGGGTGTCACTCAGCTCAGTTTCGTGCTGGAGCGGCGGATGATCTTGATGGTGTGAGTCAGGGTCGGTTTGCGAGTCACGCTGATCGGCCGGCGGTTGACCGTGTCGATGGTGATGTTCCAGAAACCGGTGCTCGGCGCGGTAATTCGGGCCGGGAAGGTGTCGAATGCACCACCATGGTAAGTGTGGCGGCCGCCATTCTTGAAGCTGCGGAAATTGGCGTCGTTCATCAAGCGGATGTTGCATGTTTGGGAGCATTGAATGACGACGATGTCGTCTTCGTTGAGGTGCTCGCGCTGGTGGATAAATTTCATGAGGCGCCTCCAGAAGGGCTTTTTCTACAAAATCAAAACGATAGCATGTGCGATTGGCGCAGTTTATCAGCCCGAACGGGTTATTATCCGGTCCTCGAGGTCTGCTTTGACAATTAAAAACAGTTATACGGAATTCTATGAGCGATAAACGCAGCGTGCCTCGGAGAAAAACAGCATTTGTACTGTCGGAGTGTCTTTATCGGAGGTGTTGTATGAAGTGGGGTGTGCTGTTCCTGCCTATGGCGATAGCGATGAGTGGTTGTGCGAGTGTCTCGGAGATCAATGAGACGTTACCGACCATGAGCGTGATTTCAGGCAAGAAGCCTCATGAGTACGCGCAATGCCTCACAGAGAAACTGGCCAGCAGCCGGGGAGCCCTGCAAGTCGAACCGCACAAGGACGGAATGCGAGTCATCGTGCCGCAGAAGTTCTCCTCGGGTCCGGCTGCGGTGTTTGATATCGAAGACCGCTCCACTGGCAGCAGCATCAAGTTGCATGAGCGCATTTCCAATGTGCCGTTGCGCCCCATGGATGTACGCAATGCCGCTACTGAGTGCATTTCCGGCTGATAGACTGTCGCCCGTCAGCACCGATGCCGCCAAAGCAGCGCTTTGGCGGCATTGTCATTTCTGGAGTCGAGCATGAAGCGAGAGCAGGTACGGGAGCGCCATGCAGAGGGTCACATCTCTGCCACCCACGTGATTCAGAATCCGGCGAATCCGGGAGAATGGATCGTGTTTTTCAAGAAAAGCGCCGGGCGCAGTTATTTTCTGGTGGATGAAAACGATGAAGTCGAATCCTTCAGTAGCCTCGATGAATTGATCGAGACGGTGCGCGGCCTCGGGATCAAGTTCGCCGAAATTCACATGTAGGGCAGGGCGCCTTACTTGCAGACCACCACGACGCTGCGGTTCTTGTAGTTGCCGACGTCGACACCCAGCGTTTTGTCGCTTTCCTTGGTCGAAGGTGTTCCGTCGGTACCGACGATCCGATAGCCGGTGCCGGCGCAAGAGGCATCGGCTTTTTCGTAACAGGTCGCCCAGGAATTGGCTTCCCCGGAGCAGTCGATCGCCAGGCCTTGCTCGCCGTTGTTCAGGTAGGTCGTTTCGGAAGTGGCGCAGCCGCTCAGGGCCAGTGCCGCGATCAGGGGCAAAAATTTATTCATGTCGTTGTCGTCGTCAGGATGAAGGGGCTGAGCCTGTGACAGCGCAGGCATCAAAAGGTTATAGCGAATGGCCACTTTGTTGCAGGCAATCACAAAAAAGCCCTGCGCAGGGCAGGGCTTGGTCAAAAACCGGTTCAGATCAAGTCTTGTCTTTGCCGCGGTGTTTGACGGGCGGGTGTTCAAGTTGCAATACGGATGCCACCTCAATTGCCAGCGCTTCAGTGGCGAAAGGACCGGCGATCTCCTCGCCGCCGCCGAAGTTGAATATCCACCACTGGCCGTCTTTCGCCTGATTGATCAGGAACCCGTTGACACTTTTTGCTTCCGACATCTATCTGCCTCGTTGACTGGTTCAATCGCGCAATGATAGCGCCAAATGCACCCAACCGGTGCTGATGGTGTAGGGTTGTGCGATTCGCGGCCGTGCAGATCTGATGGTCTGTGCTATCTATAAAGGCTGCGGAGCTATCTCGGGAACTATCCGCGAGAATATTTCTCTATGATGGCATCGGTTAGCCAGTGCGGGGGCATTGTAAGGTGCACGCCGCCTGATTAGACTGCGCCGAAACTCGTACACACAGCCCTATCAAGGACTTATATGATCAAGAAATGCTTGTTCCCAGCAGCCGGTTACGGTACTCGCTTCCTGCCAGCGACTAAAGCCATGCCCAAAGAAATGCTGCCGGTGGTAAACAAGCCACTGATCCAGTACGGCGTCGAAGAAGCACTGGACGCTGGGTTGACTGAAATCTCCATCGTCACCGGTCGCGGCAAGCGCGCTCTGGAAGACCACTTCGATATCAGCTACGAGCTGGAAAACCAGATCAAAGGTACCGACAAGGAAAAATACCTGGTCGGCATCCGTAAGCTGTTGGACGAGTGCTCGTTCTCCTACACTCGCCAGACCGAAATGAAAGGCCTGGGCCACGCGATCCTGACTGGCCGCCCGCTGATCGGCGACGAACCGTTCGCGGTAGTGCTGGCGGACGACTTGTGCGTCAACCTCGAAGGCGACGGCGTCCTGACCCAGATGGTCAAGCTATACGAGCAGTATCGCTGCACCATCGTTGCGATCCAGGAAGTGGATCCGATGGAAACCAACAAGTACGGCGTGATCGCCGGCGAGCTGATCGCTGATGATTTGTACCGCGTTCGCAACATGGTCGAAAAACCAGCCCCGGAAGACGCACCGTCGAACCTGGCGATCATCGGTCGTTACATCCTGACGCCGGATATTTTCGAGCTCATCAAGCAAACCGAGCCAGGCAAAGGCGGCGAGATTCAAATCACCGACGCCCTGATGAAACAGGCGAAAAACGGTTGCGTGATTGCCTACAAGTTCAAAGGCCAGCGTTTTGACTGCGGTGGCGCCGAAGGCTACATCGAAGCCACCAACTTCTGCTTCGAGAACTTCTACAAGACTGGCAAGGCTTACTGATAGCCTTTGACCCACTTGTATTGAAAAGCCACCTTCGCAGACTGTGTGAAAACACACTGATGGTGATTTCAAGCAAACGCCCCGACTTGTTCGGGGCGTTTGCTTTTGTGCGGACGGCAGACGAAAAAGGGCGTTTCAGCCCATCAACGCCATCAACTGACGTTCGCCGAGCACGTTAATCGCTCTTTTCAGGTTATAGGCGTTCACTGCCAAGGCCATTTCGGCTCTCGCCCCCTCGAGCTGTCGCAGCAAGAAGCGAGCGTTGCCAAACAACCACTGTTTTAGGTTGCCGAAGGGATGCTCCACGATGGATCTTCGGCTGACCATCATTTCGGGGTGTGCCTGCATTCGCCGCTCCATGCGTTCGAACGCCTCTTCGTGAGCATGGCGTGAGACATATCGGCGCCGGCAATGCGTTTATCCAGCGTCTGCTCCTGGTGCTTGAGCCGCTTCAAACTCATATGACGCCGCGAGGAAGCAACCGCCTGAAACTTGCTGCCATCGATGGCCACCAGCTCACCGGCTATCAGGCCGGCGGTTCGGCAGAACTGGACGAAGGCCCGGCACGTCGCCACAAAGGCCGGTTTGTTGTTTTTGCGAAAGTCGGCGATGGTCTTGAAGTCGGGTTTGAGCCGGTTGATCAACCACATCACTTCGATGTTGCGCTGACACTCGGCCTCAAGTCGGCGTGAGGAGCGAATCCGTTGGAAATAGCCGTAGAGATAGAGTTTTAGCGGATCGGCAGGATCATAAGAGGGGCGCCCGGTGCCTTTGGGCAACGCTTTGTCGAAGCCCAGTTGCACCAGATCCAGCTTGGCGACGTAGAGGTCGATCACACGAACGAGGTGATCCTCGGGGATCAGTTCCTCCAGCGAGGCCGGGAACAGGCTGGTCTGGCTGCGGGACTCTCCTTGGATGTAGGCCATAACGAAAAATGCTCCGTATCTTTCGATACGGAGCATTTTCTTTGAGTGCCGCACAGATTGCTAGGTTTTCACACAGTCTGTTCGGGTGGCTTTTTCATTTTCCGTCCCCATATCGTTTACAGCGCTTGCCCAACGGATGTCTGCGGGTATGCTTGTGGACTGCCAAGGAGATTGAAAAAATGGCCTACGATTTTGACCTTTATGTAATTGGCGCCGGTTCCGGCGGTGTGCGGGCTGCGCGTTTTGCTGCCGGTTTTGGCGCGAAAGTGGCGGTGGCCGAGAGTCGATACCTGGGTGGCACTTGTGTCAACGTCGGCTGTGTGCCGAAGAAGCTGCTGGTTTACGGCGCACACTTCGCCGAAGACTTCGAGCAGTCGCAAGGTTTTGGCTGGACGCCGGGCGAGGCGAAGTTCGATTGGGCGACGCTGATCGCCAACAAGGATCGCGAGATCAATCGCCTGAACGGTATCTACCGCAATCTGCTGGTTAACAGTGGTGTGACCTTGCATGAAGGCCACGCCAAAATCGTTGATCCGCACCAGGTCGAGATCAATGGCGAGCGCTACACCGCCAAAAACATCCTGATTGCTACCGGAGGATGGCCACAGATTCCGGAAATTCCGGGGCACGAGCACGCGATCAGTTCCAACCAGGCGTTCTTCCTCAAAGAACTGCCCAAGCGCGTTCTGGTGGTAGGCGGTGGATACATCGCGGTCGAATTCGCCGGGATCTTCCACGGTCTGGGCGCCGACACCACGTTGCTTTATCGCGGTGAACTGTTCCTGCGCGGTTTCGACGGTGCGGTGCGCAAACACCTGCAGGAAGAGCTGACCAAGCGCGGCATGAACTTGCAATTCAACGCCGACATCGAACGTATCGACAAGCAGTCCGATGGCAGCCTGAAGGTGACCCTCAAGGACGGCCGTGAGCTGGAAGCTGATTGTGTGTTCTACGCCACCGGTCGACGTCCGATGCTCGACAATCTTGGGCTGGAAAACACCGGGGTCAAACTCGACAAGAAAGGTTTCGTCGAGGTCGACGAGCAGTATCAGACGGCTGAACCGTCGATCCTGGCGCTTGGCGATGTGATCGGTCGGGTTCAACTGACGCCGGTGGCGTTGGCGGAAGGCATGGCCGTGGCGCGACGTTTGTTCAAACCTGAGCAATATCGCCCGGTGGATTACAAGATGATCCCGACCGCAGTGTTCAGCTTGCCGAACATCGGCACGGTCGGTTTCACCGAGGAAGAGGCCCGGGAGGCCGGTCACGATGTGGTGATCTTCGAAAGCCGCTTCCGTCCAATGAAACTGACCCTGACCGAATGCCAGGAACGCACCCTGATGAAGCTGGTGGTGGACGCCAAGACCGACAAGGTTTTGGGCTGTCACATGGTCGGTCCGGAGGCTGGGGAGATTATTCAGGGCTTGGCGATCGCCTTGAAAGCGGGTGCTACCAAGCGCGATTTCGATGAAACCATCGGCGTGCACCCGACTGCCGCCGAAGAGTTCGTCACCATGCGCACGCCGGTCGCGGGTTAATCGTCCTTTTGGGGGGCTGATGCGTCTGGCGCTGTCGCAATGACGGCCGCCAGGCGCACGCTCTCATCGAGGCTCGCCTGAGTCTTGAGCAACTCGATTTCCAGCGCTTTGTTTATCTGCGACTGCTCATCGACGCTCTGTTTCAACGACTGACTTTCCAGCAGGGCAGCGCGCAAGCGTTCCTGGAGGAGGGTGCGTTCGCTGTCGATACGGTTCACCTGTTCCAGCAACTGATCCTGTCGAGCGTTGGTTTGCTTGAGTTGATCCTGCAGCAGGCTCAACTCTCTCAGGGTGCCCCGGTTCTCCGTTAACAAACGCTCGTTGTCGCGGTGCAGTTGTGTGATCTCATCCTGGCGCACCAATGCGCTTTGCTGGGCTTGGCGCAATTCCATCTGAATCTGCTGCACCTGGCTTTCGTGGCGACGTTGTTCCTGCTCGCGCTGTTCTTTGACGGCGTTGCGGTAGTGTTCCAGGGCGTCGCGAGCGTGCAGGTGTTTCTCTTCAAGGGAGCGGATCTGCTCGTCCTTGTCTTGCAAGCGTAATTCGAAATCGGCCAATGCCTGGTTCAGTCCGGCGTTGCGGGTTTGTTCGGTCTGCAGCATGGCGCGGGTTTCTAGCAGGGCCTCGGACTCTTGAGTCAGTGCCAGGCTTTGAATCTCGTACTGCTGCTGCAATTGCGTGTTGGCCTGCAGGGCTTCATGCAGCTGCGTATCCAGCGCTTTCTTTTGTTTGTCGAACTGCTCGCGAGCCTGATCGATGGGTTCCTGAGCCTGCTCCTTGAGTCTTTGTGCCAGCCGCACAACCAGTCCCGCCAGCTCGTCATCAATCGGTTCTGGCGGCACTTCGGCGCGCTCTGCACCGTCATCCAGCTCCTTCAAATAGCGATGAATCGTGGTTTTCGAGCCCGTGTTGCCCATCTCGATCCGTACCGCATCAATGCTTGGGTTTTCGCCGCGAGCCAAAATTGCCAAGCGTGCTGCCTGGACCACTGCTTTGTTTACACCGCCACGAGCCATGAGTTCTCCTACGATTTCGTACTGTGGTACATGCCACTTAAGTACACAATGTACCACGCTAACTAAAAAGTTAAAATACGATGGGTAGTCATGCGGGATATACTGGTATTACCCCGTGTGATGAGCCCGGTGGCGCGTTTTCACCCGCCAAAGCGGTACGTTTTAGAGAGTTGAGCTGATGACTGAGCTGGATCGTTACCTGCAAGCCGCCACCCGCGACAACACCCGTCGCAGCTATCGGGCGGCTATCGAGCATTTCGAAGTCAGTTGGGGCGGCTTCCTGCCGGCGACCAGCGACAGCGTCGCGCGCTATCTGGTCGCTCATGCAGGCGTGCTGTCGATCAATACCTTGAAGTTGCGCCTGTCAGCGCTGGCGCAATGGCACAACAGTCAGGGTTTTCCAGACCCCACCAAGGCACCGGTGGTGCGCAAGGTGTTCAAGGGCATTCGCGCGCTGCACCCGGCTCAGGAAAAACAGGCCGAGCCGTTACAACTTCAGCATCTGGAGCAAGTGGTTGCCTGGTTGGAGCAAGAAGCGCAAACCGCGAAGTCTGAACACGATCAACCGGCTCTGCTGCGGGCCCGGCGCGACAGGGCGCTGATCCTGTTGGGCTTCTGGCGCGGCTTTCGTAGCGATGAGTTGTGCCGGCTACAGATCGAGCACGTGCAAGCGGCTGTCGGCTCAGGCATCACGCTCTATTTGCCGCGAACCAAGAGTGACCGCGAGAATCTCGGCAAGACTTACCAGACACCCGCGATGCAGCGCCTGTGCCCGGTGCAGGCCTACGTCGACTGGATCACCGAAGCCGCGTTGGTTCGCGGACCGGTATTCCGAGGCATCGACCGTTGGGGCCACCTGAGCGAGGAGGGGCTGCACGCCAACAGCGTGATTCCATTACTGCGCCAGGCGCTGGAGCGTGCCGGCATCCCGGCCGAGCACTACACCAGTCACTCTTTGCGGCGTGGCTTTGCCACTTGGGCGCATCAGAGCGGGTGGGACTTGAAGTCGTTGATGAGTTACGTGGGCTGGAAGGATATGAAGTCCGCCATGCGCTATGTTGAAACCAGCCCGTTTCTCGGGATGACACCGCTCGCGGAAAAAGCCATTGGCGCTGCTAAGTAAGTTTTCTTCTATTAATACGTTCCGCTAATAGCGAAAACCAATGAGCAGCATGAGGTTTGCCAATGAGCCATCCGGCAATCGAGTCGGTAGGATTCACTCCATCAACTTCTCAACCAAACTTTTCAACCCTGACGGAGAGTCATCGATGCCTATCATCAACAGCCAAGTTAAACCGTTCAAAGCTGACGCCTTCAAAAATGGCGACTTCGTAAAAGTGTCGGACGCCGACCTGAAAGGCAAATGGTCTGTCGTGTTCTTCTACCCAGCCGACTTCACCTTCGTTTGCCCGACCGAGCTGGAAGACCTGGCTGACAACTACGACGCGTTCCAGAAGCTGGGCGTCGAGATCTACAGCGTTTCCACCGATACCCATTTTGCCCACGCTGCCTGGCACAACACTTCGCCTGCTATCAGCAAAATCCAGTACACCATGATCGGCGACCCGACTCACGCCATCTCCCGCAACTTCGACGTGCTGATCGAAGAAGCAGGTCTGGCTGACCGTGGCACCTTCGTCATCAACCCTGAAGGCCAGATCAAAATCGTTGAGCTGAACGATGGCGGCGTTGGCCGTGACGCTTCCGAGCTGCTGCGCAAAATCAAGGCTGCTCAGTACGTCGCGGCTCACCCAGGCCAGGTTTGCCCTGCCAAGTGGAAAGAAGGCGAGGCCACACTGGCTCCGTCCCTGGACCTGGTCGGCAAGATCTAAGTCTGTGGATCGCATCATCAGGGCGGGTTTCCGCACCTAAGTAAGCTGCAACCGCCCAATAAAAACGCCCGGGCGAGATTCGCTCGGGCGTTTTTTTTGTCGGCTCTTTATGTAACTGCAAAAAAAGGAAATCGCCCGTATGTTGGACGCCAATCTTAAAGCCCAGTTGAAATCGTACCTGGAACGGGTCACCCAGCCGATCGAGATCGTTGCCTCCCTCGACGACGGTGCGAAATCCCAGGAAATGCTCGCACTTCTGAAAGACGTTGCCAGTCTTTCTACCCAAATTACCTTGCTCGACAACGGTGACGATGCGCGTAAACCATCGTTCTCGATCAACCGCCCGGGTGCCGATATCAGCCTGCGTTTCGCCGGCATCCCGATGGGCCACGAATTCACATCCTTGGTGCTGGCCTTGCTGCAAGTCGGCGGCCACCCTTCGAAAGCCAGTGTTGAAGTGATCGAACAGATCCGTTCGCTCAAAGGCGAGTTCAGCTTTGAGACTTACTTCTCGCTGTCCTGCCAGAACTGCCCGGACGTGGTCCAGGCACTGAACCTGATGGCCGTGCTGAACCCGAACATCCGCCATGTCGCCATCGACGGCGCGCTGTTCCAGGCTGAAGTCGATGACCGTCAGATCATGGCCGTGCCAAGCGTTTACCTGAACGGTGTGAACTTCGGTCAGGGGCGTATGGGTCTGGAAGAAATTCTCGCCAAGATCGACACCAGCGGCATCGAGCGTCAGGCCGAGAAAATCAGCGCAAAAGAAGCTTTTGACGTGCTGGTCGTCGGCGGTGGCCCAGCCGGTGCTGCGGCTGCAATCTACGCTGCCCGCAAAGGCATTCGCACTGGCGTGGCCGCTGAACGTTTTGGTGGGCAGGTGCTCGACACCATGGCCATCGAGAACTTCATCTCCGTGCAGGAAACCGAAGGGCCGAACCTGGCCGTGGCGCTGGAAGAGCACGTCAAGCAATACGACGTCGATATCATGAACCTGCAACGCGCCGACAAGTTGGTGCCGGGCAAGAACGGCGAGTTGCACGAAGTCCACTTCGCCAGCGGCGCGACCCTGAAAGCCAAGACTGTGATCCTGGCGACCGGTGCGCGGTGGCGTGAAATGAACGTCCCGGGTGAGCAGCAATACCGAAACAAAGGCGTGGCGTACTGCCCGCACTGCGACGGTCCGCTGTTCAAAGGCAAGCGCGTGGCGGTGATTGGCGGCGGTAACTCCGGCGTCGAAGCGGCCATCGACCTGGCGGGCATCGTGTCCCACGTAACATTGCTGGAGTTCGACGTGCAGCTGCGCGCCGATGCGGTCTTGCAGCGCAAGTTGCACAGCCTGCCGAACGTCACCGTGATCACCAGTGCGCAAACCACTGAAGTGTTGGGCGACGGTCAGAAGGTCAACGGCCTGCGCTACAAGGATCGTCAGTCGGACGAGTTGCGTAGCGTCGAGCTGGAAGGGATCTTCGTGCAGATCGGTTTGCTGCCCAACACCGACTGGCTCAAAGGCACCATCGAGTTGTCGCCTCGCGGTGAGATCATCGTCGATGCCCGCGGTGAAACGTCGATGCCGGGTGTGTTCGCTGCCGGTGACGTGACCACCGTGCCGTACAAGCAGATCGTGATTGCGGTGGGCGAGGGCGCCAAAGCCTCCCTGAGCGCATTCGATCACCTGATCCGGACCTCGGCCCCGGCATAAAACCCGACGCTGAAAACACAAAAACCCCATGAGTGATCATGGGGTTTTTTGTGTCTTGTACATTCCAAGTGTGGGAGCGAGCTGTGGTGGGAATGTTACATCGGTGCAGGCTGGATGATCTCAACCCAGTAGGCATCCGGGTCTTTGATAAAGGCCAGGCTCTTCATACGGCCGTCATTCAGACGCTTCTGAAAATCGCAGCCCAGCGCTTCGAAGCGCTCGCACGCAGCGACGATATCCGGCACCGAGATGCAGATGTGGCCAAAGCCACGCGGGTCGGTGTTGCCGTTGTGGTAAGCGAAATCCGCGTCGTTCTCGGTGCCGTGGTTGTGGGTCAGTTCGAGAATGCCCGGGATCGACTTCATCCATTCAGTGCGGGCAGCAGCGTCGGCCGGGATCTGGTTTTTATCGACCAGTGCCAGGAAGTACAGGCTGAACTCGGCTTCCGGGAAATCGCGTTTTTCCACCAGCGAGAAACCCAAAATGCGCGTGTAGAAATCCAGGGACTTGGTGATGTCCTTGACCCGCAGCATGGTGTGGTTGAAGACGAACTTCTGGGTGGCGGTGTCAGGTTGGGCAGTCACGCCTGGGAAGGTGTTCAATTCGTGCAGGCTCATGGGCCCTCCGGAAAATAAGTGGGGCTAACGAATGGCGACAATGATACGCAAGGGCTCTGACATCACCAAACCCAAACAGTCGGCTATTGCCTGACAGGCGGGCGAGGCTCAGACTTTACGGTTCAATCCGTGAGTGTTCATTGCAATGATTCGTTTCTGTAAATCGATGTTCGTCCTGATCTGCGTGCTTTCAGGCGTTAACAGCGCTCACGCAGACGAGCCAATCATGACCTGGCCCAACGGCTGGGAGGTCGAAGCCGTCCCGCAAGATGACGCCAATACCCACGTTTCCCGTCAGCGCGCGGTGAAGAATGATCAGGACGGCACGCCGGTAATGGTGATGGAGTTGACCATGACTCAGGTGGAAAGTGGTCATCAGGTGAATCTGCAGGGCGTATTGCTGGAGATGCGCAAGTCGGTGCAGAAGGACTTCTTTCAAGGCGGTTATCAAAGTGTCTGCAACAAGATTCATCCGACGACCTTGAGCCGCTTATCAGCGCTGGAAACTACCTGCACGATCACGCAGAACGGAAGGCATGTGCTCTCTCAAACATTGGTTGCCGCCGTGGATGCCGATAAGGCCTATGTTCTTTCCTATGCCGGGCAGGCTGAGGTTTATAAGGCAAGTCAGGACGAAATAGAGACAGCCCGTAACAGCTTGAAACTTTAGTTAAAGATTTCAATGGCTGCCGATTTCAGCGCATTCTGAAATTTTTAGATACCCAAAGGGATTAAGCACAAAGTTATTCAGCAAGTAGCGAGTTGATCGACGCCAATCGTTGCATTTAGAAGGCGTCCATGAAAAAGCCCTGCATTGGCAGGGCTTTTTTGTCACCGCGAGTGTTTAGCCTCGCAGCCAGGAATCAACGGTAGCTGCACCGTATTGTTCCTTCCAGGCTTTCAGGCCGCGGTGGTTGCCACCCTTGGTTTCAATCAGTTCACCGGTGTGCGGATTCTGATAAACCTTGACCACGCGAGCGCGGCGGGTTTTAGGCGCTGCCTGTTGCAGACCGGATTTTGCCGGGTTCGGATCGAGAATGGCGATGATGTCGCGCAGGCTCTTGCCGTAGGTTTTCATCAGCCCCTGGAGCTTTTCTTCGAATTCGATTTCTTTCTTGAGCCCGGCATCATTCTTCAGGGTTTCCAGCTGCTTGAGCTGCTCTTGAAGGGCCTTTTCAGCTGCACGAAATTCAGCGAGTCTGGACAATATCTTTACTCCAATAGTGTGTTTGGCTGATACCAACCGCAAACAAAGCTATAAGCCAAGAGCCTTGAAGCGACTCGGTGATAATGGCTCACCTGCCAATCTAGCGCAGGCATGAAAAATTGTAGTAGTTAATTGGCCAAGAGTAAATCCTGTCTTTTTCTTCATGTAACAACAGTAGTCTTTTGATTCAAATTGGGGCGCGATCTCCTTGTCTCGTCGCTGAGCGCCGCTAGTTAATGGTGACTTAATGCGTTAATGAAGTCCGCGCCGGGCATCGGCCGGCCGAACAGATAACCTTGCAAGAAGTTCACGCCGTGGGTGGTCAGGTAATCACTTTGCTCCACTGGCCCTCGGTTAGTGTGCCGCTTAGCGGTAGTTCAGGCGCTCGGCCAGTTTGATAAAAGCCAGCGCCGCAGGGGATGACTGGCGCTGGTCGAGCACCGCCAGACCAACCTGGCGTGTGACCGCTGGCGATAGCGCTCTTTTCACGTAGCGACCGTCGCGATCATCGGGCAATGAGCCTTCGGCGACGACCGTCAGCGCATCGCCTCGGCCAACGGTGTCCAGCGTGCTCAGTAGTTGCGAGCAGCGATAACGGATGTTCGGTGTCAGCCGGGCGGCACTGAACAGCCGCGACACCAGTTCCGAAGAACCGGCCTCAGTCAACACAAACGGGTCGTTGCACAGATCGCTCAGAGTCAGGCTGTCGCGACGGGCCAGCGGATGATCGACGGGCAGCAGCGCGACCATCTGGTCTTCGATCAGTGCAAAGGTATCGAAGCGGTCCTCGGGCAACACCACGAAACCGATATCGATCCGACGCTCCTCCAGCCACTGGATCACCTGCCGGTCCGGGCCTTCATCTATATGGACCTCAATGCCCGGGTGAACCGCGCGGTAGTGCTGCAGGATCAACGGCAGCAATTTGATCGATGAGGTCGGACCGAACGAGCCGATGCGCAACGTGCCGCGTTTCATTCCGCGAGCATCGGCCGCTTCCTGGCGCAAGGTGTTGGCCAGGCCCAACATCGCCTGGGCGCGCAGCAAAAGCTGTTGGCCGATGTCGCTGAGTTCGACCCGGGACTGATGCCGGCGGAGCAGCTCGACGCCCAATTCCTGTTCCAGCGACTTGAGCGCATGAGAGACCGCGGATTGGGAAATCTCCAAGCGATTGGCTGCCGCGGTAAAGCCGTGAAGCTCGGCGACCAGAGAAAATATCTCGAGTTGGGTAAGGGTCATGAGTATTCACTCATTTTACGATGAGAAGGTATTAGTTTAATGATACGTCATCTCTCCCGATTTCTTGTTCTGGAAACCTATGACGACCTGTGAGCAGAGCCTGTCCAACCCTTCGGATGTCCCGGTTTATCTGAAACTGGCGGCAGTCACCATGATCTGGGGCGGGACCTTTGTCGCCGGGCGGTTTCTGGCCGACAGTCTCAGCCCCTTGTTTGCCGCCAGCCTGCGATTCTTGCTGGCCAGCGTGGCGTTGCTGGTGTTTCTGCTACTGGCCCGCGTGCCGCTCGCAAGGCCCAGCCCCAGGCAATGGCTGCAATTGGCGCTGCTGGGTTTTTTCGGGATCTTTTTCTACAACCTGTGCTTCTTTTATGGGCTGCATTACATCAATGCCTCACGGGCGTCATTGATCGTGGCGTTGAACCCGGCCGTGATTGGGTTGGCGTCTTGGCTGTTGTTCAAGGAGCGCTTGAGTCGAGCGAAAGTCATCGGAATCGCGATCTGCATTGCCGGGGCGAGCCTGGTGATCGTCAGCCGCAACCCGCAGTTGTTGGCCGGCAATGCCGACGCGTGGATCGGCGATCTGTTGATCTTCGGCTGCGTGCTTGGCTGGGGCGTTTATTCGCTGTTCTCCAAAGACCTGAACCAGACGCTAGGCCCGGTGCAAACGGTGACGTACTCGATTCTGCTGGGCACGCTAATGCTGTGGGTGACCAGTGCTGTTCGCGGTGAATTGAGTGTGGCTGCACTCGCCAGCCTCGGACCAACGCAATGGTTGAGCCTGATGTACTTGGGCGTATTGGGCTCGGCGCTGGCCTATATCGGCTATTACGACGGCATTCGCAAAATCGGCGCGACGCGTTCAGGCGTGTTCATTGCCCTCAATCCGCTGACCGCGGTGATCCTCGGTGCGCTGCTGTTAGGCGAGCAGTTGACCCTGGCGATGTGCCTGGGGGGAGGGCTGATCCTCGCGGGGATTTTCCTGTGCAACAAACCCCTTGCACGAGCAGGGAAAAAGGGGATTTGATACAGAAGGCGGACAAACCGATTTACGCTGTGTAGAATCGGGTTACGCATATAAGAATAATCGTCTTCTGGCAGCAGAAGCCTCGCCCGCAATAGCCTTGGGTCGACAATGAAGAGTTTTGGGTTTCAATTGATCTACGGTGACTTCCTCGCCCGCAGCGTGCGGGGCATCTCCTGCGCTCCACCCGCCGGTCTCAGCATTGCTAGCAACTAACGATCCGTTAATTGACAAGAAAATGATGAGGCGCCAACCATGGCAGATTTATACGAAAACCCAATGGGCCTGATGGGCTTTGAATTCATCGAATTCGCATCGCCAACCCCGAACACCCTGGAGCCGATCTTCGAGATCATGGGCTTCACCAAGGTTGCGACCCACCGTTCCAAAGACGTGCACCTGTATCGTCAGGGCCAGATCAACCTGATCCTCAATAACGAACCGCACAGCGTTGCTTCGTACTTCGCGGCCGAGCACGGTCCGTCGGTGTGCGGCATGGCGTTCCGCGTCAAGAATGCCCAGCAGGCGTTTGCCCGGGCTCAGGAACTGGGCGCTCAGCCGATTCACATCGAAACCGGCCCGATGGAACTGAACCTGCCGGCGATCAAAGGCATCGGCGGTGCGCCGCTGTACCTGATCGACCGTTTCGGCGAAGGCAGCTCGATCTACGACATCGACTTCGTGTTCATCGAAGGCGTTGACCGTAACCCGGTCGGGGCTGGCCTGAAGATCATCGACCACCTGACCCACAACGTGTATCGCGGTCGCATGGCCTACTGGGCCAACTTCTACGAGAAGTTGTTCAACTTCCGCGAGATCCGTTACTTCGACATCAAGGGCGAATACACCGGCCTGACCTCCAAGGCCATGACTGCGCCGGACGGCATGATCAAAATCCCGCTGAACGAAGAATCGTCCAAGGGCGCCGGGCAGATCGAAGAGTTCCTGATGCAGTTCAACGGCGAAGGCATCCAGCACGTTGCCTTCCTGACCGATGACCTGATCAAGACCTGGGATCACCTGAAAAGCATCGGCATGCGCTTCATGACCGCGCCGCCGGAAACCTATTACGAAATGCTTGAAGGTCGCTTGCCGAACCACGGTGAGCCGGTTGATCAACTGCAATCGCGCGGCATTTTGCTGGACGGTTCGTCCGAGTCAGGCGACAAGCGTCTGCTGCTGCAGATCTTCTCGGAAACCCTGATGGGCCCGGTGTTCTTCGAATTCATCCAGCGTAAAGGCGACGATGGTTTCGGCGAAGGCAACTTCAAGGCGCTGTTCGAATCCATCGAGCGCGACCAGGTTCGTCGTGGCGTGCTCTCCACCGACTAAGTCGTTTCAGATGTAAAAAAAGCCCGGTCAGCAGCAATGCTGGCCGGGCTTTTTCGTGCCGGTCCTACATCGATTTGCGTCGATGCCGGACCAGATGTTTGAACCCTTCGAACACCAACACCACAACAGCCAACCAAATCGGGATGTAGGTTAACCATTCACCGGGCTTGATGGTTTCCCCCAGCAGCAACGCGACGCCGAGCAACAACACCGGCTCGACGTAACTCAACAACCCGAACAGGCTGAACGGCAGCAGTCGGCTGGCGATGATGTAAACCACCAGCGCCGAAGCACTGATCGCCCCGAGTAAGGGGATCAGCAGCGACAGCCACGGGTGTTGATCGAACACGGCGAAACCCTGCTCACCGCTTTGTACGAACCAGAACGCCAACGGAATCATCAAGGCCATGTCCATCCACAAACCGCCGAGGTTGTCAGTCGCCAGTCGTTTGCGCAGGATGAAGTAGAGCGGATAACCGATGACGACCAGCAAGGTCGCCCAGGAAAAACCGCCGACCTGATACAGCTCGTTGAGCACGCCGAGGGACGCAAAAAACACGGCAACCTTTTGCAGGTAAGACAGTCGCTCGCCATAGGCGAACCGCCCGGTCAGCACCATGGCCAGCGGCAACAGGAAGTAGCCCAGGGACACATCGAGGCTATAGCCGTTGAGCGGCGCCCACATGAATAACCAGAGTTGCAGGCCAAGCAGCGTCGCGGAAAGGATCAGGCCTGCGAGCAATTTTGGTTGGCCCACCAGCCGCCGAAAAAGGGCGACCACGAGCTTCCATTCACCGGAGACCACCATGAAAACGGTCATGCATGGCAGGGTCAGCAGCATTCGCCAACCGAAGATTTCCACGCCGCTCAAAGGCGTGAGCAACGACGTGTAGTAATACATGACGGCAAACAGCACCGAGGCTGAAACCGATAGAGCGATACCTTTAGACAAACTGTCCTCGCGAAGTTGAACGTGAAACGGGTGCGGAGGATACGTGGTTTTCGAACTGAATATTGTCCGATTGATCAACACAAACCTAATGTGGGAGCGGCGGTGCGGCGATCCGACTTGCTCGCGAAGGCGGTGTGTCAGTCAGCAATGATGCTGGATGTGAACCTGCATTCGCGAGCAAGCCCGCTCCCACATTTGACCGTGATCGACATCAGAACCCTGTGGGAGCGAGCCTGCTCGCGATAAATCTCAAGCCGAACGCGGTTTACGCCCCGATACAAAATGGCTCACATCATTAAACCCCGGCGTCGACGCATGCCCAGGCACAACCAGCGAATCAATAAACGCCTCATCCTCAGCCGTAATCTTCACCGCCTGCGCCTTAGTGTAGGCATCCCATTGTTCTTCAGTGCGCGGCCCTACGATGGCCGAGGTGACGGCGCTGTTGTTCAGCACCCAGGCGATGGCGAATTCGACGATGCCCACGCCGCGACCCTGGGTGTACTGCTGGATCTGCTGAGCGATGCGCAGGGATTCGACGCGCCATTCGGTTTCCAGAATGCGTTTATCTGCGCGGCCGGCGCGGCTGTTGGCATCCGGCTTCACGTCTGGCGCGTATTTACCGCTGAGCACACCACGCGCCAGCGGGCTGTAAGGCACCACGCCCAGGCCGTAGTTTTGCGCGGCGGTGATCTGCTCGGTTTCTGCCTGACGGTTGACGATGTTGTACAGCGGCTGACTGATCACCGGCCGGTCGACGCCCAGTTGATCGGCCACGCGAATCACCTCGGCGATGCGCCAGCCACGGTAGTTCGACAAACCCCAATAGCGAATCTTGCCTTGGCGGATCAAATCGCCGATGGCCGACACCGTGACTTCCAGCGGTGTGTTGTGGTCTTCGCGGTGCAGGTAATAGATGTCGAGATAGTCAGTGCCCAAACGCGTCAGGCTGGCGTCGATGCCATTGAACAGGTGCTTGCGGCTCAAACCGCTGCGGTTGGGCACGCCGTCCACCGGGCCGAAACCGACCTTGGTCGCCAGCACCCATTCGTGGCGGTTACCGGCAATCGCTTCGCCGACGATCTCTTCGGAGCGGCCGTTGGTGTAAACGTCCGCGGTGTCGATGAAATTGATGCCCTGGTCCCAGGCCTTGTCGATGATCCGCAGGGAATCTTCGGTGCTGGTCTGTTCGCCGAACATCATGGTGCCCAGGGTCAGGGTAGAAACCTGCAAACCCGAATGACCCAGCGTGCGATAGCTCATGACGAAATCCTTTTACCGGTGGGAGAAAGGCTCAATCAAATACCAGAACGGTACGGCGGGGCAAACGGAAATATCGAACACCCCGTGCGGATCGTTCCCACGCTCTGCGTGGGAATGCCTCAAGGGACGCTCCGCGTTCCAGCCCTCGAAAGGGACGCAGAGCGTCCCGGGCTGCATTCCCACGCAGAGCGTGGGAACGATCGATCCGCAAAACCTTACACCCGCAACGTCCGAGTCATGCGCAACGCCAACAAACTCCCGCAAACAATCACGCCCGCCAGCAGGTAAAGCGCGGCATCGGTCGACCCTGTGCTGTCCTTGACCCAACCCACCAGATACGGACTCAGGAACCCGGCCATCTGCCCCATGGAGTTGATCAACGCCAAACCACCCGCCGCAGCGCCCGCGCTCAGCAGCGCAGTCGGCACCGGCCAGAACATCGGCAGGCCGGTGAGGGCGCCCATGGTGGCGATGGTCAGGCCGAGGATGGCGATGGCCGGTGTAGTCGCAAAGTTCACAGCGATCAGCAAACCGACCGCGCCCATGAGCATCGGCACCACCAAGTGCCAGCGGCGTTCTTTGCGCAGGTCCGCCGAGCGGCCGACCATCAACATGAACACGGCCGCCAGCAGATACGGAATCGCACTGAGCCAGCCAATCACCAGATTATCGCTGAAACCCAGGTTTTTGATGATCGACGGGAGCCAGAAGTTGATCGCGTAGACACCGCTCTGGATGCAGAAGTAGATCAGACCGAAGGCCCAGATAGCCGGGTTCTTGAACACCGCCAGCAGCGAGTCTGTGGTGGTTTTCGGTTTGTTGGCCAGGTCTTCGGCGTGGTCGGCTTCCAGCACCGAGCGCTCGAACGGCGTGAGCCATTTGGCGTTGGCGTAGCTGTCGCTGAGGAGGAAGTAGGCGAGGGCGCCGAGGATCACGGTCGGAATGCCTTGCAGCAGGAACATCCACTGCCAGCCGGCCAAACCGCCCTGGCCTGCGGCGAAGTGATTGAGAATCCAGCCGGAAAACGGGCTGCCGAGCAGGCCGGACACCGGGATCGCCGACATGAACAGGGCCATGATGCGGCCGCGGCGGAAGGTCGGGAACCACTGCGAAAGGTAAAGCACTACGCCCGGGAAGAACCCGGCCTCGGCCGCGCCGGTGAACAGGCGCAGGGTGTAGAACTCGGTCGGTGTGGTGACGAACAGCAAACAGGTGGAGAGCGAGCCCCAGACAATCATCATCAGCGCGATCCAGCGGCGCGGGCCGAATTTGGTCAGGGCCAGGTTGCTGGGGACGCCGCACAACACGTAGCCGATAAAGAAGATCCCGGCCCCGAGGCCGTACACGGTTTCGCTGAATTTCAGTGCGTCGAGCATCTGCAGCTTGGCGAATCCAACGTTCACCCGGTCGAGGTAGTTGAACAGGTAGCAGATGAAGATGAAGGGAATCAAACGCAGGGTAATGCGTTTGTAGACGGCGTTTTTCTCGTCAACGATGGCCTGGGTAGCGGCGGCGCTCTGTGACATGGCGGGCTCTCTCTTTATTATGATTTTTTGCGATGCAAAGGGTAACGTTGATCGCCCTGAGAGTCTCAGCCACCCTCAGGGTTGCTGTCTTTGTGCCTGAGCACAGGGTTTGCAACCAAGGCCTGTGCGGGTGAACAATCCGCTCCATCACGCTTTCAAGGATCCCCGCTATGTTCGAACTCGATCACGACCTGGCCCAGGACATCGTCGACCGGGCGATGGCCATCCTGCCGTACAACGTCAACGTCATGGACAGCCAGGGCCTGATTCTCGGCAGCGGCGAACCGGAGCGGGTCAACACCCGTCATGAAGGCGCGCAATTGGTGCTGGCCAACGGGCGGGTGGTGGAGATTGACGCCCAGACCGCGATTCATTTGAAAGGCGTGCAGCCGGGTATCAACTTGCCGCTGTTGCTCGATCAACGGTTGATTGGCGTGCTGGGCATCACCGGTGAACCCGAGCAGTTGCGCACCTACGCCGAACTGGTGCGGATGACCGCCGAGATGCTGGTCGGCCAGCGCAATCAGCAGGCCGAACAGCAATGGCGGCGCCAGCGTTGCGACGATCTGCTGGCATTGCTGCTCAGCGAGGCCGGGGATTCGCCGCGGTTGATCGACGAAGCGCAACAGCTTGGGCTCAAGCCGCAGATGACGCGGGTGCCGTATCTGTTCGAGTTGGGGATGGAACACGGTCCGGGGCAAACCGTCGAGGCGCTCAGCGCCTGGTTGACCTCGCGCTACCCGGACAGTTGGTGCGTGAGCTCGGCCAAGTCTTCGTTGCTCTGGTGCCGGCCGGCCGCGCAAGCGATCGAGAATGACCGGCTGCTGGAAAAACTCGATGGGCTTGGCTGGAACATTCTGCGCATTGCTGTGGGTGGGCAGGCCGATGGATTGTCCGGGCTTCGTCGTTGCTATCGACGCGTCGGCGACTTGCTGGCTTATGGGCGAGAGGTGTTGCCGCACTCCCGCTTGCTGACGCTCAATCGTTATCGATTGCCGGTGATGCTCTGGCGGCACCGCAACGACGACGCGCTGGACGAGTTGCTCAAACCGCTGCGCAAAGTCATCGCCAAGGATGGCAACGGCCAACTGCTGGCGACGTTGCGCTGTTGGTGCGATCACGACGGGCAGAGCCAGGCGTGTGCCGATGCGCTAGGTATTCATCGCAATAGTCTGCGTTACCGGATGGAGCGGATTGCCGAGCTCAGTGGTGTTGATCCGCTAAGACTGGACGGAATGCTGGCGCTTTACCTCGGCGTCCAGCTCCTGCCCCAAACTGACGCGCCCACAACTCTGTAGGCGCACGGCTTGCCGGCGATGGAGTCTCCGAGGACGTCATCGCGAGCAAGCTCGGCTCCCACAGGGATCAGCGTCGTGCACAAATATGAATTCCACCACGGACCACTGTGGGAGCCGAGCTTGCTCGCGATAGCAGACGATCAGCCAACTCGGAGCTAGATTTGAAAACACGGACTTTGTGGAAATGAACAATAAACGCCACACCTGCTTGTGCAGCGGACCGGCGTTATTGTTCTTGCCTGCTGGCAGCATGGAACGCATTGGAACTGGAGAATTCGCATGAAAATCGTCATCGCCCCCGATTCGTTCAAGGACAGCCTGAGTGCCCAGGGTGTGGCTGATGCCATTGCTCTCGGGTTGGCGCAGGTTTGGCCCGATGCACACTTGATCAAATGCCCGATGGCTGACGGCGGGGAGGGAACCGTCGAGTCGATTCTGGCAGCGTGCGAGGGCGAACTGCGTCGCACCCCAGTTCGTGGGCCGCTCGGCGCGACGGTTGAGGCCGCTTGGGGCTGGTTGCCCCAGAGCCACACCGCGATCATCGAAATGGCCGAGGCCAGTGGCCTGCAACTGGTTCCGCCGGGCAAGCGTGATGCGTGCTTCAGCAGCACGTTCGGCACCGGCGAATTGATCCGCGCGGCGCTCGATGCCGGGGCGCAACGGGTGATTCTGGCGATTGGCGGCAGCGCCACCAACGACGGCGGGGCGGGTGCGATGCAAGCCTTGGGCGTCAAATTGCTGGACGCACAGGGCCGAACACTGGCACCGGGTGGTCTGGCGCTTGGACAGCTGGCCCGCATTGATCTGAGTGAATTCGATCCGCGTCTGGCCGAGGTGCGATTCGACATCGCCGCCGACGTCAACAATCCACTGTGCGGCCCTCACGGCGCTTCCGCGATTTTTGGCCCGCAAAAAGGTGCATCCGCTGAGCAAGTCCAGCAACTGGATCGCGCACTCGGGCACTTTGCCGAGCGGTGCGCGCAAGTCCTGAACAAAGACGTACGTGACGAACCGGGCAGCGGTGCGGCGGGCGGCCTGGGGTTTGCCGCCAAGGCGTTTCTGGGGGCGCAATTCAAGGCTGGCGTGGAAGTGGTCGCCGAACTGGTCGGCCTGAACGATGCGGTCAAGGGCGCCGACCTGGTGATCACCGGTGAAGGTCGTTTCGACGCTCAAACCCTGCGCGGCAAGACGCCATTTGGCGTGGCGCGTATTGCTCGGCAGCACGGCGTGCCGGTGATCGTCCTCGCCGGGACGCTGGGTGAGGGTTATCAAGCACTGTACGAACATGGCATCGATGCCGCGTTTGCCTTGGCCAGTGGGCCGATGACGCTGGAGCAGGCCTGTGCCGAGGCGCCGCGGTTGTTGCGGGAGCGGGCGAGTGATGTTGCGCGGGTTTGGCGGGTGGCTTTGCGTAAGGCTTGAATGTTGCGTTGGATTTTAGATCTACCCCGGTCAGTTCCCTCTCCCCCTGGGAGAGGGTTAGGGTGAGGGGCGGTTCCAAACTTGAAATATATTTCTCAACGCCCCGCAAAAATCCTCATCCCCAGCCGATACAGCGAATAGGCCCACACAAACCTATTCCAACAGTGGCGCCAACCTGAAAACGCGCGCGCCGCCGCCCGCCCTTCAGCGATCACGCAAGGATGCTCGTAGCCCCATCACCCGAGAATCATCCTATGTCACTGCGTAATCTGAATATCGCGCCTCGAGCTTTCCTGGGTTTTGCCTTCATTGCCTTGCTCGTCATCGTGCTGGGTGTGTTTGCCGTGAACCGCATGACGAGCATCCACCAAGCCTCCCTCGACATGGAAACCACGCAGCTGCCCAGCGTCGGGTTTCTCGGCAACCTGACGGAAAACGTCCTGCGCATGCGCATTCTCTCTTTCCGGGTGTTGGTCAACCGTGATCCGAATGCGTTGCAAGAAGCCCAGACGCGTATCGGCGTGCTGGTCGACAAGGTTCGCAGCGCACAGTCGAGTTATGCCGCGTTGTCGGCCACCCCGGAAGAAGCCGCGCTGTACAAGACGTTCACGGCAACGCTGGACAGCTACATGCAAGCCCAGACCCAGATGCTGGAGCTGTCGCGGCAGAACAAGCTCGATGAGATGCGCACGCTGATCAACACCCGGATCAAGGAAGGTACGGACCAGATGGGCGAGCAGCTGAACAAACTGGTGGCGATGAATAACGCAGATGCGAAAACCGCATCAGCCGCAGCGGGCGAGCAGTACCGCAGCGCGATTACCGGCATCATCGCCGTGGCGATCATCGCGGCGCTGATGACCGTGCTGCTGGCCTGGCTGCTGACCCGCAGCATCGTCACACCGCTGAACCGTGCGCTGCAGGCGGCGCAAACCATTGCCGGCGGCAACCTGACCACACTCATCGAGGTCGACGGCACTGACGAACCGGCCCGTTTGCTCGGCGCCTTGTCCACGATGCAGGCCAGCCTGCGCAAAACCATCGAACAGATTGCCGGTTCGGCGACCCAACTGGGTGCCGCCGCTGAAGAACTCAGCACGGTCACCCAGGAAGCGTCCCGCGGTCTGCAACAGCAGACCAACGAAATCGAACAGGCTGCCACCGCGGTCAACGAAATGACCGCTGCCGTGGAAGAAGTGGCGCGCAATGCAGTGTCGACGTCCGAAGCCTCGAACCAGTCGACCCAGGCCGCCCGCGAAGGTCGTGACCGTGTGGTGGAAACCGTCGGCGCGATCCAGACCATGACCCACGATGTACAAAACACCTCGGTGATGATCGAAGGCCTGGCCGCTCAGGGGCGCGACATCGGCAAGGTGTTGGACGTGATCCGCGCCATCGCCGAACAAACCAACCTGCTGGCGCTGAACGCCGCGATCGAAGCCGCCCGTGCCGGTGAAGCTGGGCGCGGTTTTGCGGTGGTGGCGGACGAGGTTCGGGCGTTGGCCCATCGCACCGCACAATCGACCCAGGAAATCGAAAAAATGGTCGCCGGCATCCAGAACGGCACTGGCCAAGCGGTCTCCTCAATGCAACAAAGCAATCAACGCACCCAAAGCACCCTGGAAATGGCCCGCGCTGCCGGTGTGGCGCTGGAGCAGATCACTCAGTCGATCCAACTGATCAACGAGCGCAACCTGGTGATCGCCAGCGCATCGGAAGAGCAGGCCCAGGTGTCCCGCGAGGTCGATCGCAACCTGGTGAACATCCGCGACCTGGCCACCCAGTCCGCCGCCGGTGCCAACCAGACCAGCGCCGCGACGCACGAACTGTCGCGCCTGGCCGTGGATTTAAATGCCATGGTGGCGCGTTTCGTGATTTGAGATAGGGTTGAGGCTTGGAACCCGCGCGACTGGAGAATTACATGCGCTATTCAGCCTTGACCAAACGAATCGCCGGTGACGGCGCTGCGGCCTGGCAGATTCATGACCGAGCACTGGAGTTAATTGAGCAGGGCGTTGATGTGCTGCTGCTATCGATCGGCGATCCCGACTTCGATACGCCGCAGCCCATCGTTCAGGCGTGCATCGATAGCTTGTTGGCCGGTGACACCCACTACCCGTCAGTACGTGGCAGTCGGGGGTTGCGCGATAGCATTGCCAACCGCCATCGACGTCGCAGTGGTCAAGCAGTGGATGCCGATCATGTGATCGTGCTGCCGGGTGCGCAATGTGCGGTGTATTCGGTCGCGCAGTGCCTGCTCGACCCGGGCGATGAAGTGATCGTCGCCGAACCGATGTACGTGACCTATGAAGGCGTGTTCGGGGCCTGCGCCGCCAAAGTGGTGCCGGTGGCGGTGCGCCCGGAGAACGGCTTTCGGGTCGATCCGGCGGATGTCGCGGCGCTGATCACACCCAAGACCCGCGCCATTTTGCTCAACAGTCCGAACAATCCTTCCGGCGCCAGTTTGCCGCTGATGGTCTGGCAGGAACTGGCATCGCTGTGTGTTCGTCACGACCTGTGGCTGATCAGCGATGAGGTCTACAGCGATCTTTTGTATGAAGGCGAGCACATCAGCCCGGCCAGTCTGCCGGGCATGGCCGAGCGTACGGCGACCATCAATAGCCTGTCCAAGTCCCACGCCATGAGCGGTTGGCGCGTGGGCTGGGTGATCGGGCCGAAACCTTTGGCCGAACACTTGGTACATTTGTCGTTGTGCATGCTGTTTGGCATTCCGGATTTCATTCAGAACGCCGCGCAACTGGCGCTGGATGAGGATCTGCCAGAAGTGGCGCTGATGCGCGAGGAATATCGCCAGCGTCGCGACCTGGTGTGCGCGAGCCTGAGTGATTGCCCGGGCATCCGGCCGATCCGGCCCGATGGCGGGATGTTCGTGATGATCGATGTGCGCCAGACCGGATTGTGCGCCCAGAGCTTTGCCGAGCGGCTGCTGGAAGGTTATGGCGTGTCAGTGCTGGCCGGTGAAGCGTTCGGGCCGAGTGCGGCGGGGCATATTCGACTGGGGTTGGTGGTGGATCAGCTGAGGCTGGCGGATGCGTGTCGGCGGATTGCGTTGTGTGCGGCGGACCTTCTGGAGGCGCGCCGGGCCTGAAAGTTTGCGTTGCCATTGCCGGCCTCATCGCGAGCAAGCTCGCTCCCACAGGGGATCTATGAGCACCGCAGATCCAGTGTGGGAGCGAGCCTGCTCGCGATGGCTGACTGACAGGCGCCAAATTTCTTAAGCTTTCCACGCACCGGCATTCACCAGATTCTTCGGCCGCTCACCCGCCAGCGCCGCCAGCAGATTGTCCACCGCACACGTCGCCATCGCCTCTCGCGTTTCATGCGTCGCCGAGCCAATGTGCGGCGTCGCCACCACGTTGTTCAACTGCAACAGCGGCGAGTCGGTGTTCAGCGGTTCACGTTCGAACACGTCCAGCCCCGCAGCGCGAATCTGCCCGTCACGCAAGGCCTGGATCAGCGCCGCCTCGTCCACCACCTTGCCCCGTGAAATGTTGATGAAGATGGTTTCGGGGCGCATCAGGGCAAACTGCTCTGCGCCGATCAGCCCTTCGGTTTCAGCGGTCAACGGCAAGGTCAGGCAAACGAAATCCGCCTGCTGCAACAGCTCCGGCAGGCTGCGGTATTGCGCGTTGAAGCGCTGTTCCACCGCCGGTTTCGGCGAGTGACTGTGGTAGATAATCGGCATGCCAAACCCGAAATGCCCACGCTGGGCCAGGGCCTCACCGATCCGCCCCATGCCAATGATGCCCAGGGTTTTACCGTGCACATCTGTACCGAACTGCGCGGGACCGACATTGCGCTTCCACTGACCGGCGCGAACCATGTTCGCCAGTTCCACCACGCGCCGGGCGGTCGCCAGGATCAGCGCGAAACCGGTATCGGCGGTGGTTTCGGTGAGCACGTCCGGGGTGTTGCTGAGCAGAATCCGTCGTTCGGTCAGGTAGTCGATGTCGTAGTTATCGACCCCCACGGACACGCTGGCGATGGCTTCCAGGTTCGGCGCCAGATCCAATAATCCGGCATCCAGTTTCAGACTCGCACCGAGCAATCCGTGGGCGCGGGGCAGGGCCTCGCGCAGCGTTGCCAGGCCGTCGGCATTGAGGTTGTCGATCAGCGTCACCTCGGTCTGCTCGTGCAGGCGAGCCATCAGCAGCGGTGAGAGTTTCTTGTACAGCACAACCTGCTTTTTCATCGTCATCATCTCAACTTCAATTCAGGAATGTGCAGCCGTCGACCGTTGCACAACGGCCTTGGCCACGACCCGGTCGCTGGCGCCGGGCTTGAGGAAAATCGTCAGCACCACCGAGAGCATCAACGCGCCGCTCATCAACAGATAAGAAGCACCCGGCGAGCCAGTGGAGCTGTTCAAGTAGCCCACCAGATACGAACCACCAAACGAACCGAGCGCGCCCATGCTGTTGATCAGCGCCATGGCGCCCCCGGCCACGTTGGCCGGAAGGATTTCCGGAATGATCGCGAAGAACGGACCGTAAGGCGCGTACATGCAGGCGCCAGCGATCACCAGCAGGGTGTAGGACCACCAGAAGTGTTCAGCGCCCAAGGCGTAGGAGCCATAGAAAGCAATCGAGGCGATCAGCAGCGGCGGCCAGACGAAGCGTTTGCGCTTCTGCATTTTGTCCGAGCCCCAGGACACCAGCAGCATGCCGATCACCGCGGCCAGGTACGGCAGCGCCGAGAGCCAGCCGGCTTCGATCATGTCCATCTGTGCGCCAGCCTTGAGGATCGACGGCAGCCACAACACGAAACCATAGACGCCGATGCTCCAGCAGAAAAACTGCAAGGCCAGGATGATTACCTTGGGCGAACGGAAGGCTTCGGCGTAGTTCTTCACCGCTTTGATGCCCACCTGTTCGGCGGCCAGAGCGCTTTCCAGATCGTGCTTTTCCTGGTCGCTCAGCCACTTGGCCTCGGCGGGACGGTCATCGGCCAGACGCCACCAGATAAACGCCCAGAGCACCGCCGGCAAACCTTCGATGATGAACATCCAGCGCCAGCTGTAATGCTGCACCAGATATCCCGAGACCACCGACATCCAGAGCATGGTCACCGGATTGCCGAGGATCAGGAAGGTGTTGGCGCGCGAGCGTTCGGCACGGGTGAACCAGTGGCACAGATAGATCAGCATCGCCGGCATCACCGCGGCTTCGACCACGCCGAGCATGAAGCGAATGACGATCAGCCAGTAGGCGTTGGAGACGATCCCGGTCAGCGTGGCCAGACCACCCCAGAGAATCAGGCTGACGAAAATCAGCTTCTTGACGCTGTGCTTCTGGGCGTAGATCGCGCCCGGCACCTGGAAGAAAAAGTAGCCGAGGAAGAACAGCGCGCCGAGCATCGACGACAGGCCCGGCGTGATCATCAGGTCGGCAGCCATCCCGGAGGCGGCGGCGAACCCGTAGTTGGCGCGGTCCAGGTACGCCAGGCTGTAGGTGATGAACACGATGGGCATGATGTACCACCAGCGGCGGGCGGCGAGTGTTGCGGTTTTCATAGTGGTGCTCCTGAGCTTGTTGTTTTTGTCGCAGCAGGTAACGGGTTAAATCTTCAGTGACTGTGCGGGCCTCATCGCGAGCAAGCCCGCTCCCACAGGGGAATTACGTTGGAATGCGATCCAATGTGGGAGCGGGCTTGCTCGCGAAGGCGGCCTCAAATTCGGCGATCATTTCAGATCGATCGGGCAACCCCTCCATATCCCCCCGGCTCTGCACCGCGCGGCTGCCAATCCAGTTGGCGCGCTTCACGGCATCGGCAAAGCTGTGGTTTTCCAGCAGCGCGCTGATCATGCCGACGGCAAATCCATCGCCGGCACCGACGGTGTCGACCACCGTTTTCACCGGCACACCCGCCACGAAACCCTGGTCCAGGTGGGTGCGGTAATACGCACCGTGCGGGCCCAGTTTGATTGCCACGGCTTCGGCGCCTTGATCGAGGTAGAACGCCGCGATGTCGGCCGGGTCTTCGAAACCGGTCAGCAAGCGGCCTTCACTCAACCCCGGCAGCACCCAATGGGCGAGGGCGGCGAGGCGGTTGATCTCGGTAATCATCTGTTGTTCGCTGGCCCACAGGCTCGGGCGCAGGTTTGGGTCGAAGGACACGCTGCGCCCGGCATCGCGCATGCGGGTCATCAATTCGAAAGACATTTCCCGCGCCGTTTCGGACAGCGCCGGCGGAATACCGGTGGCGTGCAAGTGCCGAGCGTTGAGTAATTCAGGTGCAATCGACTGCCGCGACAGATGACTCGCCGCCGACCCACGGCGGAAATACTCGACCACCGGATCGCTGCCATCGTCGGTGCGCGACTTGAGTTGAAAACCAGTTGGGTGCGCGGTGTCGATGGCGACGTTGCTGCAATCCAGGCCTTCTTTCTCCAGGGTATCGATGACGAACCGGCCCAGCGAATCAGCGCCGACCCGGCTCAGCCAGGCCACGTTAAAACCCAATCGCGACAAGCCAATGGCGACATTGCTGTCGGCCCCGGCAATGCGCTTGTGGAATCGGCTTACGTCGGCCAAATCACCGTTCTGCTCGGCGACGAACATCGCCATGGTTTCGCCGAACGACAGAATATCGATCTCAGACATGGGCGCTCTCCAACCGGGTTTGACCGAGGCGGGCGAGGGTGGCGACATGCTCGGTGGTCAACTGCACAAGGTCGTCGCCTTGCAACGGGTATTCCGCCGCTCGCATAACGCCTTGGGCCATGTGCCGCAGCAGTTGTTCCCATAGATTCAGGTCACTGGCGGCCGGCGGTATGGCGACCAGTTTGCCGTCAGCCCGGCGCGTCACGGCTTTGCAGTGCACATAGCCGACGTGACGACCGAGCAACCGCGCGGCGCTGGCGGCGGACTGGTCTTGCCAGTGCCAATTGCCGATATCGAAGGTCATTTTGACCGGCAGGTTGTGTTGCTCGATTTCAGTGAAAAACCGTTGGAACGGTTCGATCCGGCCGCCGTGCAGGGTTTGATCATTTTCCACCAGCAACTGCACAGCACTTTTGCCCAACACGCGGGACAAGGTCTGGAGGTCGCTGTTGTCGGTGAAATAACCCAGGGACACTTTCAGCCATTTGGCACCGAATGCCTGGGCGCGCTGTAATGCAGAGATCAGTTCGGGATTGGGTTTGGACTGGCCGACCAGCCACAATTCCATCGGCGAGGAATACACGCTTTCGAGGCCTTGGGCCTGGGTGGCATCGGCCAGTTGCGCGGGATCTTCGACGGTCAGCAGTTCTTCGCGCCATTCGATGCGCGTGGCGCCCGCGGCGGCCAACACGTCGATAAACGATCCCTGGCCGCGTTCGCGAACAAGGTCGGCGCCGTAGCTCGACAGGCTGATGGAAACGGGTGGTTTATTCATTGTTGTATACCTCTGAAACCGGTTTCATTTTTGTTCAAAAAAAATGTCTGTCTGGGTGGTGCGGCGTTCTTGAGGGCCTCTTCGCGAGCAAGCCCGCTCCCACCTTGGAACGCGGTGCACTTGTAGGAGCGGGCTTGCTCGCGAAGAGGCCAGTCCAGTCACCGACAATCTCCAAGGGTCGAACCACGCACAATCAACCGCGCCGAAAAATCGAGGGTCCGCACCGGCCCGTCATCACCGCGCAAACGCTTGAGCAAACACTCGAACGCGCTGGCGCCAATTTCGGCCGTCGGCTGGGCGAGGGCGGTGATGCCGCTGCCCACCAGCGGATACCAATCCAGGTCATCGAGGGCGATCAGGCCGACGTCCTCGAACAGGTTGCACTTCAGTTCTCGCAACGAATGGGTGCTGGACAGCGCGGCGATTCCGTTGGCGCAGAACAGCGCTTTCGGGCCGGCGCCGGGCGTGTCGAGGAAGGTTTTCAGCTGCGCGGTCAGTTCGCTGCCGGTTTCGACGAGGGTGCCGCGCAGGGCAGGGCGTTGTTCGATCTGCGCCTTGAAGCTGCTGACCCGCTCAATCCGCGAACTGGTGCCGTCATAGGGTTCAGTGACCAGCAGCACGTCGCGATAGCCGCGTTCTTGCAAATGGGTGAGGGCCATTTCAACGGCGGCAGGATTGTCCAGCCCGACCAGATCGCTCTCAAGCTGATCAACCTTGCGGTCCACCAGCACCAGCGGCATTTCCCGATGCAGTTCACGTAATTCGTCGCGGTGATGACCGAGGGTGTTCACGATCAGCCCTTCGATGTTGTAGGAGCGCAGCAGGGCCAGGTGCTGGCGTTCCTGCTCGTCATCGCGATCGGTGTTGCACACCACCAGGCTGTAGCCGTGCTGACGGCAGGCGGTTTCCACCCCGTGCATCACGGCAATCGAATAAGGGTTACGGATATCGGCCACCAGCATGCCGATCAGGCGGGTTCGCCCACGCTTCAGACCGCGGGCCATCTGGTTCGGGCGATAGCCGAGTTTGGCGATTGCCTGCTCGATGCGCAGGGCGATGGCATCGGAGAGCAGGGCGCGGTCATCGCCGATGAAGCGCGAGACGCTGGCTTTGGAAACGCCGGCGTGTTCGGCGACGTCGAGCATGGTGACGCGGCTGCGCTGGGCGGCGGAAAAGTCGTTCACGGTTTTTAACCTTGTTATTGGAGTTTATGCAGGCTGGATCTGAAACCGGTTTCAGAAGACACCATTAACCAAGACACGTCAAGACAGAGGCACCTCAATGTGTAGGAAAAAGCCGACGAGCGGTAGCTTTACCTGTCAGATATGACAGTAGGCCGGCGACGAAAATTGGCGCTTAATTTGATTCAAATGCGAGTTCGAAGAGACAACCGGGGAAGTAATTATGCCGCCTAGTGAAATCTTGACGTACGACCCACCCAAAGTGATCGGAGTTGCCGACGACGATCCGGAAGGTTACATACCACTCGATCTGTTGCAGAAGGGTATAGAGGTCGTAGTGCCAATATGGCCCTTACAATCTCCTGACGGGCGGCAAGATACGCTTACTGTTTGGATGAAACGCAGCGGCGTTGTGGAATTCGAGTCAAGTAAATCTTACGACACCCCGATCAGTGAGTTGGAGTTCATCGTTCCAATCGGCCCTGAATATTTAGTTGCTGACGGTGTTGTCGAGGTTTCTTATGAGACACGCAATTTTGTAGGTAATCCTAGTCCTTCAGATCCACGAAAACTAACCATTGACCATGCGCCGATACCCAAGGATCTGCCTGAAGTCAATTTTCCAGCCGCAAACCTTTGGGGTTATTTAAATTGTTCATCCAGCCCGCCCATTTGGTCGGGGGTGGAGGTTAAGGTTCCTCCGCTTCCATCTTTTTGCAAAGTAGGTGATGTCTGTAGGGTTGAATGGATAGGTTACCTAAGTCTGAATGGCAGCGGCCATTCCATAGCAAGTACCTATAAAGTAGTTAATAAGAAGCTGTTGAGTGATCTCGAAATCAAAAATGGCTTCTCGGTCACGATAGAACCGTTCATGCCTCATTTAAAGCCCATGCAGAACAATGCGTCGGCGATTGCGGAGTACTCGGTTTGCCGCGGTGCCAAATTGATTGGCGTTTCGGAGAAGGGATTGGTGAAAATTGATCGAGTTATTTCCGGAGATACAGTTCCGTGTGGCCCCTGAATATGTTGCGATAACGCGTTGTCAATGTGCACCGTATTACGTTGCGTTGCGGACGAGGTGCAGTCGTTTATAAAAGGAGATTGATCAAATGAACGCTAAAGTTGAAAGTTACGATGTGAGCAAACAAGTTTCGCTTCGGAGTGGAGGTGTCGTGCTGGCTGATGCAGCCACCATTACTGCACAAACTCTTCCTGGGGGGGACTTGCGTATTCCGGTTGCAGCACTTGGGGCCGCTCTGGAGTACACGATCCCTCGACCGGTGACGGAGTATGCGCGCGATAGGCTGACCGTCTTTTTACGGGTAACTGGCAATCCAACAAAAATACCTCTCATGACAGGGCACCCGTTGGGTCCGGTTGTTGACCGCCAATGGCCGATGCCATTCACAATTCCGGTTGAGCAACTCAAGGAGCTGCCGGCTCCCGAAACACCTACCGAATATGAACTGGTGTATGTGCTTATCGCTAATGGTGCAAATCCGGGTCCTGAGGCCATAACCCCATACCGTATTGACAGGACGAAGCCCTACCAAACCAAAACTCCCGCAACGGATTTTTCCCCGCCGGCGGCTGCATTCCCTATCGATTTGCCGCCGAGCAAAGAGATCGATGATGCCTATATGGGTGCCAATCCTACCGGTATCGAGATTACGCTGACACTCGCCACCAACAACGCCGAGACAACAGATGTCTGTGATATTTACTGGGGCGACCCGGCGGAGCCTGCCTTTTCCACGCCAGTATTGGCAGGCGAACCCGTGCCTCCGAGTGGCAAAATTACGATTCCTATCAACATTTTCCAGGATTCCAAGGAAGGTGTGAACACGCTGGTTTATGAGGTCAAGGATCTGGCGGGTAACATCAGTCGCCGCTCCAGACCGGATCAACGCACAGTCCGGCGTCTGGCTCCCCCGGTACCGAAAAAACCAAAGGTGCCTCTAGCGGATGGCACAGACGGAGACACCCTGATCGACGTAGCAGACTGCAAACAGGGTGTGACCATCGAGGTTGAGGTTCCGCAGCCAAGCACCCCCGCTGACACGATTATCGCCAAATGGCAGGGTATTGAACTTCCTGCACAGCGCGTAGGTACAAACACAACCCTGGTGTTCGATGTGGATTACAAGACCGTCATCAAGGTCGCTTATGGCGCAACAGACGGTGCTGTTCCAACGACAGTCAGCTATGACATGTTTCGGGGGTCGGGAACTCCGATCGCAACGGAAAATACTATTATTGATGTTGATATTTCCTATCCTGGTCCGACAAACCCTAGTGAGCTGGATCCGGTCAATCCGGATTTGGAGTTGCCTCGCCTGGTTTCGTCACAAAATAGGAACAATACCCTCGACGATAATGACTTCGGTGAGGACGCAGACATTTTTATCCAACTGTATGCCGCTCCGCCGACTGAGAGCACGCAGATTATTACGGTGTTCTATGATGACGTGGAACTTGATCCTCCGTACTTGTTGCAACCGGGAGACGAGGGTAAAGAAATCAAGGCGGTAACGGTGCCTTGGTCCATTATCGAGAAAAAGCTCAATGCGACGATAAAAATAAAATGGAGACTGTCGGCCGTCGGGGTTGTTAACCCGGTCCTCTCAGAAGAGGAAGACGTGGTTGTTGATGTGACCAAGATTGATTTGCCGAAAGTGCAGGTTCAAGGCCTTGTATTTGATTCTATTTCCTGTCCGACATTGAATTTCATGCCAATAGACGATCCAGAAAATCCGGGTGATGGAACAGCGCGTCGTAACTTGAAAGTCACGATTCCATACAGCGCGTCACTTATTGATGGGAGAACGGTGACATTGAAATGGGAGGGGTTTTCAGATGTAAACGCGACCAATCCCATCGCCGGAACCGCCGTTACTAAAGACATACTTATTTCCGGTGTGGTACCTCCGGAAGGCATTGACGAGTCTATTGGTGACTATTTCACTCATTTCAAACCAGTATCGGACGGCTATGGGAAATTGACCTACACCATAACAGGAGTCGTGCCGGAGTCTGAGCCTGCTATTCACTATGCATTTATGCTGGATAACGACGACAAGTTCTGCGAAATAGCCAATCCGATACCAGCTCCTTGATCAAGCCTCAAAGAAGTGCGGTGGGCGTGAATTGATTTCGCGCTCACTGCGTTTGAGTATTTAACATTTTGTAGTAGCGGGTTTTGCAGGATTTATCCCCCTGAACATAAAGAAAAGTCCTACATAACAATGCGTAGTTACTCGATAGCCTAGCGGACCTTCAACGGTAGGGTCGTGCATGTTTACGGCCACCCTCAAATTTCGATTAAGTATTTTCGATGCAGGTGTCCATTTATGCATTACCCCTCCAGGTCACTCCTTTCTCCGCCCTTCACGAAGGCTACGTTGTGTGTCCCGTTCTTAATGTTTGCTACCCTCGCCAATGCTGCGCCGGTCGTAGGGGGCACCGTCACTGTTAACAATGGTGACGCAGTTGAAAGTTGGTTCTTGAGCCAAAGCGCAACATTGAACGTCAATAATGCAGTCTCCCTTGCTATTGATGCCGACAGTTCGACGGTAAATGTCAACGCCGGCAGCAGTACTCAGGCCATTATCGCCAGTAACAATTCGACTGTGAATCTCATCAGCGCCACAGTAACGGGGACGAACGGGCAGTCGGGACTGCAGTTGGTTTCCAGTCGGGCCAACGTCAGCAGCAGTACAATCAGTGGCGATTTTTTCGGTTTGTCCGCCGTGCGGACCTTCGGTACTCAGGACGGTTCCATTGTCAATGTTACGGGTAACAGCACCGTCACCGGTGTGGATGCCGGCGCATTTGCAACTTCCCACAGCCTTGTCAATATCACCGACTCCGTTCTGGAAGGCACAGCCTCTACCGGTTACGGACTGTGGTTGCAAAGTGCCGATGCGGTTGCCAAAAACAGCACGATCACTGGTGGGCAGAACGGAGTGTTCATTGAGCTTGATGTGACCGGCGTGGCACCGGCGACTCTGAATCTGGATAACACCACGGTTCAAGGCAAAACCGGATCCGCTATTGTGGTGGATTTCGACAACGTCGTAGCTTCCACGGCCACTTTGACCCTGAATAACTCCAGACTGCTGGCGGGCAACGACACTCTGCTTGAGGTCAAGGGCGGCGCCACAACGTTAATGACCGTCAATGCCAGCACTTTGAGCGGCAACATCGTTACCGAAACCGGCAGTACAACTGACCTCACGCTGCAAAATAACTCTTCTCTCACCGGGCGTCTGGTGAATGTCGCCAGCGCGACCATTAGCGACACCTCGCAGTGGGCACTGGTTGACAACAGTCAGGTTGACAAACTCGTGCTAAATGGCGGGTCGGTGAAGTTCGGAGACAATACTGCTTTCTATCAATTGAACGTGACCGATCTGTCAGGGAACGGTCGATTTATCATGGGTACAGATCTCGCCACGGGGCAGACTGACCTGTTGAATGTCACGGGAACAGCTAGCGGATCACATGAGTTGTTGATTGCCAGCAGCGGTACTGAACCACCCGCCGGACAGCCGATCACCGTCGTAAAAACCGTCGGTGGAGACGCGCAATTCACTCTGCCCAACAACGTGGATCAGGGCGCCTATTCTTACGCCCTGGCGAAAAGCGGCAACGATTGGATTCTGGATCCGAGCACCCGCATCGTAAGCCCTGGAGCACGTTCGGTACTTGCGCTGTTCAACACACCGTTGCCCACCTGGTACGGAGAGCTGACCTCGTTGCGCACTCGAATGGGAGAGTTGCGTTTCAATGGTGGGCAGGGCGGAGCCTGGGGACGAACCTATGGTAATAAGTATGAGATTGCCGATGGTTCCGGCACGGGTTACCAGCAAACTCAACGAGGGTTCACATTGGGGGCGGATACGCGGCTGCAAATAGGTGATGGCGAATGGCTGGTAGGAATTCTAGGTGGCAACAGTACATCTGACCTCGACTTGGACGCTGGTACATCGGGTACGGTCGACAGTTATTACCTCGGTACGTATGCCACCTGGCTCGACGCCGCCAGCGGTTACTATCTGGATGGTGTTCTCAAGGTGAACCGGTTTCGAAACGATGCCAAAGTCAGCCTGAGCGATGGAGCCCGAGCCAAAGGTGACTATGACAACACTGGTGTGGGCGGATCTGTCGAGTTCGGCCGTCATATCAAACTTGACGATGGTTATTTCATTGAGCCATTCACGAAGTGGTCCACCGTCGTCATTCAGGGCAAACACTTTTCTCTTGATAATGATTTACAGGCTGATGGTGGTCGTGCGCGGTCGCTGCTGGGCGAGGTCGGGATGACGGCGGGCCGAAACTTTAAAATGAGCAGCGATATCCAGTTGCAACCTTATCTGCGTGTCTCCGGCGCTAATGAGTTCGAAAAAAATAACGAAGTGCGCGTTAATGACAACGTATTCAAAAACGATCTTTCCGGCGCGCGAACATTGCTGGGGGCAGGGATTGCAGTATCAATGACAAATAATCTTCAGATGCATGCGGATTACGAGTATAGCGATGGTAAAAACTTTAGGCAGTCGGGCGGATTGACATTAGGTTTTCGCTACGCGTTTTAATATGAAGCTAATGAGTTAATTAAAAAGGAAGCCCTCGGCTTCCTTTTTAATTGTTCTTCTTTAACCGATCAGCATCGTTCTGCTCTTGATGAAGGGCGCCGTGGGTTTCTTCTTGCCGGTGCGTGTTGATGCGCTTCGAAGTCAACTTTCACATCCAGTGTCCTGCGGGTGTCTTCGTCTAGATTCTCGAGTAAGACGCTGATTTCTCCAGAAAAAGTCGAAGTGGATGTGTCGTATTTAACCCTTGCGATACCCTGTGCCTGTGTATAAACAACCGGTTTAGTCGGAACCGAGCTGTCAATGAAAAGCACCCGAACTGTATGGAAATCCGGATACAGTCCATAATTACTATCGGGAAAACCCTTGGAGAATGAAATTTTTAGTTCTTTTGTCGTGTAATCCGGCCCGGGTGCTCGTTGGGTAGCGAGCATGACATACGCTTCGCTGTGAGGAGGGGGGTAGATAGCGTCGAAAAGCTCTACCAGGCCGGCATCAAATGTTTCTGATGCATTGATCGTACCTTTGCAGTTTCCCAGCAACTTGGGTTGAATTACCGCTTTCGCAAATGCGTTCATTGATCAGTCTCCGCTGTCATGACAAGTGATATCTCGCCTTTGGATACAACAGGCGGGATTAGCCTATAAAATGCGAAGTCAACCAGCTTGTAAACTGTAAAACTTGACAGTTTACAGGAGGGGCATAATGTGAGTGCCTTATTCGGCCTATTGAATGTACTTATATGAATCAAAACCACAATCCTGGCCATGTCGAAAGCAATAGGATTTTCATCAAGCGCAGATTACACGGCTGGAAAATTTTGAGCAGCGCTTGCGATACATCGCGGTGTCAAACCATAGCTAGAAGGTTGTGCAACCATCAGTTGAACAGTCCCGCCGCGATGTTGATCGAAAACCCGAGAATGGCCGTGTTGAACAGAAAGCCGATCAGCGACTGCGCCAGGACAATCTTGCGCAAATCCCGAGTCGCCACGCCAACATCGGACGTCTGCACCGCCGCACTGATGGTGAAAGAGAAATACAGGAAGTCCCAGTAATTGGGCGTTGTCAGGCCTTCAGCAAAACGAAGTGCCGGGTCTTTGCCGCCCCAGGTGTAGAACAGGCGGGCGTAGTGCACGCTGAAAATCACCCCGATCAACAGCCATGAACCGATCACGGTCAACGCGGTAAAGCCGTAGTGTAACAGCTTGCGGGTCGTTTCCAGGTCTCTGCCGCCAGCCAGTTCAAAGGCGATGGTCGCCAGGCTCGCTATCGCAGCGATGCATACAACAAACAGCACCAGCCCGGCGTTTTCGTCTTCGACCTCGGCAATGCGTTTCACATCCGGCGCTTTGGCGCGGGCGGTGAGCCAGAACATCAGGATCAGGTAAGTCCAGACTCCGGCATTCCAGCCGAAGAGGATCTTGCTGATGATCGAGTCGGCCGGCGCCAGAATGCCCACCGCGACGCCGAGGGTGGCAGCGGCGGACAGGCGAGGGTGGGTGCGGGCGAGGAAAGGCATGTGAACTCGATGCGTCAGGGCTTTGCAATCACCTTAGCCCAGCGCGGTCGGGTGTGACCACAAACGATCAGGCAAACGCTGATCCTGTGGGAGCGAGCCTGCTCGCGATGAGGTCGTAACATTCAACATCCATGTTGACGGTTACACCGCTATCGCGAGCAGGCTCGCTCCCACATTAGGCCGGTGTTGTTGGTTAGAGGTCTTTATGCCGCTTGCGGACCAGTTTCATCACCACCACAAAAAACACCGGCACAAACACCACCGCCAGCGTCGCCGTGATCATCCCGCCAATCACCCCGGTGCCAATGGCCTGCTGGCTCGCCGAACTGGCCCCGGTGGCAATCGCCAACGGCACCACACCCAGAATGAACGCCAGCGACGTCATCACAATCGGCCGCAGTCGCAGACGCGCGGCTTGCAGCGTGGCGTCGATCAAGTCGTGGCCTTCGTCGTACAAGCTCTTGGCGAATTCGATGATCAGGATCGCGTTCTTCGCCGACAGCCCGATGATGGTGATCAATCCGACCTTGAAAAACACGTCGTTGGGCATCCCGCGAAAAGTCACGGCCAGTACCGCGCCGAGCACGCCGAGCGGCACCACTAACAGCACCGAGGTCGGAATCGACCAGCTCTCATACAACGCGGCCAGACACAGGAACACGATCAGCAAGGACAAACCGAGCAGGATCGGTGCCTGACTGCCGGATAAGCGTTCTTGCAACGATAACCCGGTCCATTCCTGCCCCAATCCCGCCGGGCCAAGTGCAACCAACCGCTCGACTTCAGCCATGGCGTCGCCAGTGCTGTGACCGGGCGACGGTTCACCGGAAATGCTGATCGCCGGGTAGCCGTTGTAACGCGTCAACTGCGCCGGGCCCTGAGTCCACTTGGCCTGGACGAAGGCCGACAACGGCACCATTTTCCCGGCGCTGTTACGCACGTGAATCTTCAGCAGATCGGCGACCTGACTGCGCTGATCGCCTTCCGCCTGAACCACCACACGCTGCATCCGCCCCTGATTGGGGAAGTCGTTGATGTAGGCCGAACCGACGGCGGTGGACAGCACGTTGCCAATGTCGGCAAAGGAAACACCCAGTGCGTTGGCCTGTTTGCGGTCGACTTCCAGTTGCACCTGCGGCGCTTCGGCCAGGGCGCTTTCGCGCACGTTCATCAGGATCGGACTTTTCTCGGCGGCAGCGAGCAATTCACTGCGCGCCTGCATCAGCGTGGCATGGCCAAGACCGCCACGGTCCTGCAGGCGGAACTCGAAACCGCTGGAGGTACCAAGGCCATCCACCGGCGGCGGCAGTACCGCAAACGCCACGGCATCCTTGATCTGGCTCAACGCGATGTTGGCGCGATCGGCAATCGAACTGGCCGAGTCGTCGCTGCCTCGATCAGACCAGTCCTTGAGCGTGGTAAACGCCAACGCGGCGTTCTGCCCACTACCGGAGAAGCTGAAGCCGAGAATCACCGTGCTGTCGCCGACGCCGGGTTCAGTGGCGTTGTGGGCTTCGATCTGCTCGACCACCTGCACCGTGCGGTTCTTGCTCGCGCCCGGTGGCAGTTGAATGTCGGTGATGGTGTAACCCTGATCCTCGACCGGCAGGAACGAGGAGGGCAGTCGACTGAAGCACACGCCCAATCCGATCAGCAGCACGCCGTAGATCAGCAAGTAACGGCCCGTGCGTTTAAGCGCATAGGCGACCCAGCCTTGATAGCGCTCGGTCAGTTGCTCGAAACGCCGGTTGAACCAGCCGAAGAACCCGCGCTTCTCGTGATGCTCGCCCTTGGCAATCGGCTTGAGCAGCGTCGCGCACAACGCGGGAGTCAAGGTCAGGGCGAGGAACGCCGAGAACAGAATCGAAGTCGCCATCGACAAGGAGAACTGCCGGTAAATCACCCCGACCGACCCCTGCATGAACGCCATCGGAATGAACACCGCGACCAACACCAGCGTGATGCCGATGATTGCCCCGGTGATCTGCTTCATCGCCTTGCGCGTTGCCTCTTTGGGCGACAGGCCTTCCGTGGCCATGATCCGCTCGACGTTCTCCACCACCACAATCGCGTCATCCACCAGGATGCCGATCGCCAGCACCATGCCGAACATGGTCAGTACGTTGATTGAGAACCCCAGCGCCAACATGGTCGCAAAGGTGCCCATCAGCGCCACCGGCACGACGAGGGTTGGAATCAGCGTGTAGCGGATGTTTTGCAGGAACAGGAACATCACCGCGAACACCAGCAACATCGCCTCGCCAAGGGTGTAAACCACCTTGGTGATCGAGACTTTGACGAAAGGCGAGGTGTCGTACGGGATCTTGTATTCCACGCCAGCCGGGAAGTAGCGCGCCAGTTCGTCCATCTTTGCCCGCACCAACGTGGCAGTGCTCAGAGCATTAGCGCCCGGCGCCAATTGCACGCTGACGGCGGTCGACGGTTTGCCGTTGAGGCGCGTGGAGAACTGATATTCCTGACTGCCGATCTCGACGCGCGCCACGTCTTTGATGCGCACAGTTGAGCCGTCAGGATTGGCTTTCAGGACGATGTCGGCGAATTCTTCCGGCGTCGACAACTGGCCTTTGACCAGAATGGTCGCGGTGATTTCCTGGGTGGTGCGGGTCGGCAAATCGCCGATGCTGCCGGCCGAGACTTGAGCGTTCTGCGCGACGATGGCGGCGTTGACGTCAGCCGGGGTCAAGTTGAAACCGATCAGCTTTTGCGGGTCGATCCAGATCCGCATCGCCCGTTCGGCGCCATACAACTGTGCCTTGCCGACGCCGTCCAGACGTTTGATCTCGTTCATCACGTTGCGCGCCAGGTAATCGCTGAGCGCCACGTCGTCGAGCTTGCCGTCACTGGAGGTGAGGGTGATCAGCAGCAGGAAACCGGCGGAGACTTTCTCCACCTGCAAACCCTGCTGTGTCACCGCTTGAGGCAGACGCGACTCGACCACTTTCAGGCGGTTTTGCACATCGACCTGAGCCATTTCCGGGTCAGTGCCCGGCTGGAACGTCGCGGTGATGGTGGCGCTGCCGAGGCTGCTTTGGGATTCGAAATACAGCAGATGGTCAGCGCCGTTGAGTTCTTCCTCGATCAGACTGACCACGCTTTCGTCCACGGTTTGCGCGGAAGCGCCCGGGTACACGGCGTAGATTTCGACTTTCGGCGGCGCGACGTTGGGGTATTGCGCCACCGGCAACTGTGGAATGGCCAGGGCGCCGGCCAACAGGATGAACAGGGCGACCACCCAGGCGAACACCGGGCGATCGATAAAGAACTGCGGCATAAAGAAGCGTCCTGCTTACTGACCAGGAGCCTGGGCAAGTGGAAGAGGGGTGTCGTCGATCTGCACTTTTTCGCCGGGGCGGGCGTGCTGCAGGCCTTCGGTGACGATGCGATCACCGGGCTTGAGGCCGCCGGTGACGATCCAGCGATCGTTCTGCACGGCGCCCAGTTCGACCGGTTGCTGGCCGACCCGTTGTTCGGCGTCGAGCAACAGCACTTGGGCGATGCCGGCGCTGTCACGCTGGATGGCCCGTTGCGGCACGCTGATGCCTTGCTGAATGACCGCTTGCTCCAGACGCACACGCACGAAGCTGCCCGGCAGCAAATCGAGGTCCGGGTTGGGGAATTCGCTGCGCAGAATGATCTGGCCGGTGCCCGGGTCGACGGTGATGTCGGCGAACAGCAACTTGCCCGGCAACGGATAGAGACTGCCGTCGTCCTGGATCAGCGTGGCTTTGGCCTGGTCCTGACCGACCTGCTGCAACTGGCCGGAACGGAACGCCCGGCGCAGGTCGTTGAGTTCGCGGGTCGATTGGGTGAGGTCGGCGTGAATCGGGTTCAGTTGCTGAATCAATGCCAGCGGTGTGGTTTCGTTCTGCCCGACCAGTGCGCCTTCGGTCACCAATGCGCGGCCGATGCGCCCGGAAATCGGCGCCGTGACGGTGGCGTAACCCAGGTTGAGTTTCGCTCGTTCCACGGCGGCTTTGTTCGCGGCGACGTCGGCAGCGGTTTGCCGGGCACTGGCCCGGGCGTTGTCATAATCCTGGCCGCTGATGGCATTGCCTTCGATCAACTGCGCGTAACGCTGCTCTTGCAGGCGCGCCTGGAACGCATTGGCCTCGGCCTTGCGCAGCGCCGCTTCGGCGCTGTCCAGGTCAGCCTTGAACGGCGCCGGGTCGATACGGAACAACACTTCGCCTTTTTTCACATCACTGCCTTCACGGAACGCCCGTTGCAACACCACCCCGGCAACCCGGGCGCGGACTTCGGCAATCCGTGGCGCAGCAATCCGCCCGCTCAGTTCACTGGTGATCGACAGGGGGCTGGCCTGGATGGTTTCGATCCGAACCGTGGCCAGAGGCGCCTGTTCTTCGGCCGTCGAGGCCTTGTCACAAGCGCTCAGCGTCACCGCCAGTGCAATCAGGCTGAGCCTGGCAAGCAGATTCTTTGACATGTAATACCCCAATAATGACCCCCAGCATCCTACGGGGAGGCGACGAGGGTAGCGGTGAAGCTTTGTAGGCGCTGTGTGAAATTGTGTAAGGGTTTTACTCAGGCACGGGCGAGGGCGTATATCCTTCGCAACTTGATTACGTTTGCGCCTGCCAGGCCGCCTTCGCGAGCAAGCCCGCTCCCACATTTGAAATGCATTCCCCTGTGGGAGCGGGCTTGCTCGCGAAGAGGCCGGATCAGGCACCACAGCACTTTCTGGAAACACCCCATGCCCAACATCCTCCTGGTCGAAGACGACACCGCGCTCTCCGAATTGATTGCCAGTTACCTGGAACGCAACGGCTATAGCGTCAGCGTGATCAGCCGTGGTGACCATGTGCGCGAACGTGCGCGGGTTAATCCGCCGGACCTGGTGATCCTCGACCTGATGCTGCCGGGGCTCGATGGCCTGCAAGTCTGCCGCTTGCTGCGCGCCGATTCGGCCACGTTGCCGATCCTGATGCTCACCGCCCGCGACGACAGTCACGATCAGGTGCTGGGCCTGGAAATGGGTGCCGACGACTACGTCACCAAACCCTGCGAACCGCGCGTGTTGCTGGCCCGGGTGCGGACGTTGTTGCGTCGCAGCAGCCTGACTGAACCGCAGACGGCCAACGACCGCATTCTGATGGGCAATCTGTGCATCGACCTGTCCGAGCGCACCGTGACCTGGCGCGAGCAATTGGTCGAGCTGTCCAGCGGCGAATACAACCTGCTGGTGGTGCTGGCTCGGCATGCCGGCGAAGTGCTCAGCCGCGACCAGATTCTGCAACGTCTGCGCGGTATCGAATTCAATGGCACCGACCGCTCGGTGGACGTTGCGATCTCCAAACTGCGACGCAAGTTCGACGACCACGCTGGCGAGGCGCGCAAGATCAAGACCGTGTGGGGCAAGGGTTACCTGTTCAGCCGTTCCGAGTGGGAATGCTGAGTCGATGTTCAGAATCCTGTTTCGCCTGTATCTGGTGACCATCGTTTCGTATAGCGCGGCGATCTACCTGGTGCCGGATCTGGTGATCAAGGTCTTCCAGGAGCGCTTTGTCACCTACAACCTCGATTATTCGCGCGGGTTGCAAACGCTCATCGTCAAGCAGTTTCACGCCGTGCCCCCGGAACAATGGCCGGCATTGGCCGCGGAGATGGACAAGGAATTCCAGCCGCTGCATATCGTCCTGACCGGTAACGACGATGCTGACTTCACCCCTGATGAGCGCAAACGTCTGCAGCGCGGCGAGAACGTCGTGCGCATCGGCGACTGGGGTTGGCGAACCCTGGCGGTGTCGCCGCTGAACGAGCGGACGGTGGTGGAGATGGTCGTGCCGCCGGACCCGATGGACGTCAGCCTGTTGTACTGGAGCATCAACGTGCTGATCGGCGCGACCATGCTCGCCTGCCTGTTGCTGTGGCTGCGCCCGCACTGGCGCGACCTGGAACGCCTCAAAGGTACGGCTGAACGTTTCGGCAAGGGCCACTTGAGCGAGCGCACACAGATTTCCCAAAGCTCCAACATCGGCAGCCTGGCCAATGTCTTCGACACCATGGCCGGCGACATCGAGAACCTGCTCAACCAGCAGCGCGACCTGCTCAATGCCGTCTCTCACGAATTGCGCACGCCCCTGACACGACTGGATTTCGGCCTTGCGCTGGCACTGTCCGACGATTTGCCAGCCGCCAGCCGCGAGCGTCTGCAAGGTCTGGTCGCACACATCCGCGAACTCGATGAGTTGGTGCTGGAACTGCTGTCCTACAGCCGCCTGCAAAACCCGGCGCGGCTGCCGGAGCGGGTCGAGGTGTCGCTGGATGAGTTTATCGACAGCATCCTCGGTAGCGTCGACGAAGAACTGGAATCCCCGGACATCGTTATCGATGTGCTCCTGCACGGACAACTCGAACGCTTCACCCTCGACCCAAGGCTGACTGCCCGCGCTATTCAGAACCTGCTGCGCAATGCGATGCGTTACTGCGAAAAACGCATTCAGATTGGTGTGCAGGTGTGTGCCAAGGGGGCTGAAATCTGGGTGGACGACGATGGGATCGGTATTCCGGATGAGGAGCGTGAGCGGATTTTCGAACCGTTTTATCGGCTGGACCGCAGTCGGGATCGGGCCACGGGAGGCTTCGGTCTGGGGTTGGCAATCAGTCGTCGGGCGTTGGAAGCTCAGGGCGGCACGCTCACCGTCGAAGCGTCGCCGCTGGGTGGGGCGCGATTCCGTTTGTGGTTGCCAGCTACGGCTTGAACCGAGAGCACCCGAATCGACGGACGGTAGTGATTATCGGGCTGTTTTCGGCCTGATCTGTCACATTTGACAGTAGCCAGACAGGCGCCATGGATGTTCCATAGCCTCCACAGCTTTCCACCTTTTCCATCCCCGGAACGCTGCCAATGACAGGGAGCGCTTCCATGACCGACATGTCCGTACTGACGCTATTCGCGCCACGAATTCCAGGCTGGCAAGCTGTTGTGCCTGGCGCAATCAACGCTCACGGCGGGATCCCACTGGCGCTGACCTATCTCTATCCCGGTCAAGGGGTAAAAGTACTGGTCGACGCTTATCTGGAACAATTGGCCGAAGACAGCATCGATCTTTACCTCAATGGCGTTGTGGTGGATGTGGCTATCGTCGAGTCCACGACGGACAAGCTGTTTACCCTATACCTGCCCGTAAAAGCGCTGCTCGACGGACTCAATACCCTCCACTACACCGTCCGGCGCGGCTCGGAGAATATCGACTCTTCGACGACATTGAGGGCGTGGTTCCATAAGCTGCGTCCAGGGCTCAAGGACCTTGAAGGTAACCATGAGTGGCACTCGGAACTGGCGATCAATGTGTTGCCGCCCAACGTGCTGGACGACGGGGTAGACCCTGAACAGGCCCGGCAAGGGGTGATTTGTACCGCGTTTTATCCTTTAACGAGAGCGTTCGACAAGATTCGCGTGAGGTGCGGGGGCGAAACGATTGACCACGTAGTCACCGAGGATGAGGCGAGATCCGGCGACCCCGTTCAGGTACGAATCGAGGAAGCGGTGTTCAAAGAGGTCGGTGACACTGCGAAATGCGTTCTGACCTATACCGTGTGGGACTGGATTGGTAACAGCGTTGATCTGGACGCACTTTGGTCGGCGGCCCTCGAACTGTTCGTTAGCCTGAACGGCATCTGGCTGGAACCACCGCTGGTGAGCGAAGACCCGAACGATGCCTCGGACGATCCGGACAATATCGATTTGGGCAAGCTTGCAGGAAGGCCGGCGATTGCCCAAGTGCATGCGCAGCGGTCCTGGCAACGCGATGACGTTATCGAACTGACCTGCACATTCAAAACGGCATCAGGTGCATCCGAAGCGTTAATTCTGAAAGAGACCGTGGTCAGCGCGCCGTTCATTTACAAACTGTCGGTACCTCACGCTCACTTCGTGGCAGCGGTGGGTGGTTCAGCCACCTTCAAATATAAGCTGCTGCGCGCGGGCAAAGAGGTCGGCCGGTCCTTCACGACTCGGGTCGATGTGATTGGTGAGGCGCTGATCGATCTGCCACTGGTGACGGTTGTGGGTGTACCGGGACTGGTGGTTGATCCGCTCGCCAGTTTGGCTGGCCAAATTGCGCGCGTCGAATTTGCCCAGGCGCAGACGGGCGACCAATGCCAACTCTTTGCCCGCCCCGTGACGGCGAACGGCCTGCCGACATTTACCGCCAAGGCATTCAATGCCAATAACCGGGTCAATAACACGCTGGCGATTGAAGACCTGGTTGCCCGACACGGCACGGTGATCCGCTTGCCGTGGGAGCTGATGCGAAACGGCATCAAGACCCGCTCGAAACCGACATTGCTGACGGTGCAGAAAATTGCCGATGGGGATTCGAGACTGCCAACGCCGAAGGTGCCTCAGGCGCCGGATGACAAGGTGTTGGATTTGGGTAAGTTTGAAGGTGATGCCGAGGTGAAGGTGTTGCCGTGGTTGGGGATTCGGGAAGGGCAAGAAGTTGAACTGAAGTGTGTCGGGATCGATAGCGCGGGCGCTGAGTATGTGATTCTGCTGCTGGAAGCACATAAAGTAACGGAGGCGGAGATGAACTCGGGGCTTAGTGTACCGGTGCCGCGGGGGAAACTGCAGGGATTGAAGAATGACAGCACGTTAACGGTGACTTTGAGGGTGTTGTTCGGTCAAGCCGCCAGCCCGGTTGCTCCGGTTTTATTCCCTGTGTTGAGCCTGAATGTATTAGTTGTTCCTCCAGTGCTGCATGAGGGATTTGAAACAGGCGTTGTGGGGGCTAAACCCGTCGGTACAGTGATGGATTTTCCAGCCATGACTGTTACGGTAGTGAGAGGGAATGTGCAATTGGGCGCGGATGGTAGTGCTTACGGCCCGCCTATCACTTTGAAGTATTTATATATAGCGCCTGGCGCAACTCTTAGGTTTACCGTTGAAAACGGCCGCGAGAAGTGTGAGGTTTGGTATAGCGGACTCCTCCGGAATTCCGTCGTCGGTTCAGTGTTACGATGAAAATAATCAATTAATTGTCTCGCGTAGCACGCCTGCATACGGTGGTGCGTATCAAGTTTGGGCTGACTATGCTGGTACAGCTAATCAAAAAATAAAGATCATGGATATCACGGATGGAGGAGGGGATTCGTTTCTCGATAACTTCACCATGCAGTATTAGTTGATGAGACGGATTATTAACAAATCGACCTGACACTGTCTCTGTGGCGGGGGGCTTGCCTCCTGTTCGGCTGCGAAGCAGCCGTAAATTCTGCCAGTGCAGTGTGACTGACAGAATGCTGGGGGCCGCTTCGCGACCCAACGGGGGCAAGCCCCCTCACCACAGGGTGCAGTGTCAGGCGATTAATTCGGTGGATTCAATCAACCCAACCCCAGCCACCTGCATCCGCTCGATCGCTGCGGCCAGTGAGCCGTCCAGATCAATCGCCCGACACGCATCCAGCACCACAAACGCGTTAAACCCTGCCGCCCGCGCATCCAGCGCCGAGAACATCACACAGAAATCGAGTGCCAGCCCAACCAGATAAACCGTGTCGACACCGCGTTCCTTCAAATACCCGGCCAAGCCTGTGGTGGTCGTTCGGTCCGCCTCCAGAAACGCCGAGTAACTGTCGATGTCCGGGTTGCAGCCCTTGCGGATGATCAGTTGGGCGTGGGGCAGGTCCAGATCGTTGTGCAACTCGGCACCGGGTGTGGCTCGCACGCAATGGTCTGGCCAGAGCGTCTGCTCGCCATAAGGCAGTTGAATCACGTCATAAGGTGCGTGGCCCGGATGGCTGGAGGCGAAGGACGCATGTCCGGCCGGGTGCCAGTCCTGGGCGATGATGACTTGGGTAAACCGGGCGCCGAGGCGGTTGATCAGCGGGACGATCCGGTCGCCCTCAGGCACCGGTAGATGGCCGCCGGGGATGAAGTCGTTCTGGACGTCGATGACCAGCAAGGCTGTGCGTGAAGAAATAGGCATGGGTGGGTTTTCCTCCTTGGAAATGAGACACCCAGCATAGTGACAAAACGGATCAGGCGCTCAGCCGACCTCTCAACAACTTCGCCATGTCCTCCAGGTCCGCCACCGGGTTATGCCCGATCAGCATCCAGGCATGTTGCATGTCAGCCCAATAGACAATGTTCATCCCGTACCGGCGCTCCTGGGCGAAATGCCGGCTGCCGCTGTTGGAGCGGGTGACGCACAGCGCCATGGGGCCGTGCGCCGGGTCCAGGTAGGTGATTTGGGCAATGGCGACGCCGTCGTACTCCAGGATTTGCGCGCGCTTGAGCTCGGAGCGTGGCAGGGCCAGTTGCGCCGGCACGAGATTCAGGCCCAGACGCGCATCAATGGTCCGCAGTTGCGCCCGCTGATTGGCTTCGTCAGTGGACAAGTGGTCCAGGGTTTGCGGCACGTAGAGCGACATGTACTCGGCTACCAGCCCGCGCCAGTTTTCCTTTTGCTGGCTCAGCTGCCAGCCGAGGAACAGCCGATCCGCCAGCACGCCACTCACCACCAATCCGGCGGCCGCCGCGAGAAACCAGCGCCGATTCATGGCCGGGCGTTCAGGTGAAGGCAAGGTGTCGAGCATCGATTGCAAGCGGTCCATAGGTGCCTGTCGACCCAACTCGTCGTAGGCCTCCTTGAACGGCAGGCTGCTGCGGGCCAGCCATTGCAGGCGCAGGTTGAGCGTTGGGTCCTCGGCAATGGCCGCTTCGATGCGGGTGCGCTGTTCGCTGTCGAGCTGGTCGTCGAGGTAGGCCACCAGTTGCTCATCCGTGGGTACCGTCGGGCGTGCGTGATCGTTCATCGACGTTCTCCAGTGGAAGGGTTCGGCACGGTGTGCAATGGCGGGTACTCGGCCAGTTTCGCGCGTGCAGCGGCCAGGCGACTCATGACAGTGCCGATGGGAACTTCCAGCACGTCGGCCACTTCGCGGTAGGACAAGCCCTCGACGTAAGCGAGAAACACCGTTTCGCGCTGGGCTTCGGGCAGAGCATCAACGCGCCTGATCACCTGAGCCGCGAGGACATGGGTTTGCGCCGCGTATTCACCGTCGAACGACAAGGCGTTGTCGGCATCCACCAGCCCCTGTCCATGACGCACCCTTCGGGAGCGCACTTCGTTGAGCCAGATCGAATGCAGAATACTCAGCAACCAACGGTCCATGCGGGTGCCCGGGACAAACTGCCCGGCTCGCTCGAGCGCCCGCACGCAGGTCGCCTGCACCAGGTCTTCGGCGACATGCCGTTGCCGGGACAACAGCAAGCCGTAGCGCCATAAACGCGCCAGGTGCTGGCCCAGCTCTGCCCGTATTGCCTGATCGCTGGCGATGGCGACCTCCGTCTGCTCGGTGTCTCAGGTTTTCGATGAATCGTTGATGGCTTCGGCCAGGTCCTGGTATTCCTCGCAGGTGGTGCTGCCGCAGATGGATTTGATCTGCTGCAACTGTTCCTGAGCGAGGTCCAGCCGACCTTTGATCACATACGCTTCGCCGAGGTATTCGCGAACTTGCGCGTAGTGCGGGTCAAGTTTGACCGATTGCAGGTAATAACCGATGCCTTCGTCGGTGCGCCCCAGTTTACGCGTAGCGTAGCCGCGATAGTTCAAAGCCTTGGCGGTGTTTGGCACTTTGAGGGTGTCAAGCAGGGCCAAGGCCTCTTCGTAGCGACCGTCCTTGGCCAGGCGATAAGCGTAATCGGTGCGGTCGGCGTCCGGTACCAGGCTGCTGGTTTGCTTGAGGCATTTTTGCGACCTGGAGTCGAAGACCTGTCCTTTGGGGCAATTGGGTCTTGCCGGGGCGTCATCGCCACCACCATTGGCGAACGCCAGCGAACTGGACAAGGCGACCGCCAGCAGCAACTGGACGGTTAACACAGCGAGACGGGTGTTCATGGGCGATGCTCCACAGGTTCATTCAGCCAGTGCAGGCTCATGGTCAGGCGGTCGTAACGTGTCGCCGCGTTCAGGTTTGGGGTGTTCATGGGCAATTCTCAGGGGCGATGAAAGGTGAACACCACAGGGTGAACAATTATTCATTTCTTTCTGGCGGTCTGTGCAAGGAAAGCTCAAATCGAGGCGCTATGCTCGACAGCATTCGTTGTCGATCTGGAGCACTGCCATGAAAGATCAGGTCCATCACTCGGCCGCTGCCGGCTATAAAACCGGCGCTGATACCTACGTTCGCGGTCGTCCGGACTATCCGGCGCAAGTGGCCGATTGGCTAACGGGCACTCTTGGATTGAACGCGGACAAAGCCGTGGTTGATCTGGGCGCCGGCACTGGCAAGTTCACCGGTCGGCTGGTGGCGACCGGCGCGCAAGTGATTGCAGTGGAGCCGGTGGCGCAGATGCTCGAGAAATTGTCCGAAGCCTTCCCCGAAGTGTTGGCCGTCAGCGGCACCGCCATGGACCTGCCGCTGCCGGATGCGTCGGTGGACGTGGTGATCTGCGCCCAGGCTTTTCACTGGTTTGCCAGCACCGAAGCGCTGATCGAAATTGCCCGTGTACTCAAACCCGGTGGCAAGCTGGGGCTGGTGTGGAATCAGCGTGATTCCCGGGTGAGCTGGGTGCCGAAACTGGATGCGATCGTCAATGCGCTGGAGGGCGATACGCCGCGCTATTACACCGGGACCTGGCGGCAGGCGTTTCCGCATCCGGCGTTCGGACCGCTGCAGGAACAGCGCTTCAGCCATGGCCATACAGGTTCGCCCGAGGATGTGATTTTCAACCGCGTGCGCTCCACCAGTTTTGTGGCGGCATTACCAGCGGAGGAGCGGGCGAAGGTGGATGAGCAGATCAGGGCGCTGATTGCGGCGGAGCCTGACCTGCGTGGCAGAGACGTGGTGACGGTGCCCTATGAGACGGCGGCGTTTGTGGCGGTGAAGGGCGGTTAGCCCAACAACCGAATCGGTTCTCCCGCAGACCAGGCTTGAATGTCCTCAATCATCTGCGAAAAAAACTGGTGGTAGTTCTGCTGGCTGACATACCCGACGTGGGGCGTGGCCAGCACATTGTCCAGGGTTCTGAACGGATGATGAGGCGGCAAGGGTTCCTGCTCGAAGACATCCAGCGCAGCACCGGCCAGTCGCCGTTTCTGCAACGCCTTGATCAACGCGGCCTCATCGACAATCGGACCACGGGCCGTGTTGACCAGCAGCGCCGAGGGCTTCATCCAGTCCAGCGCCTGGGCGTCGACCAAGCCACGGCTACGATCGCTGAGCACCAGATGGACCGACAGCACATCGGCCTGTTCGAACAGTTCCTGCTTGCTGACGTAGGTCACGCCGACTTCGGCTGCGCGTTCGGCGGTCAGGTTCTCGCTCCAGGCAATCACCCGCATGCCGAATACTTGACCGAACTGGGCAACGCGAGTGCCGATGCTGCCCAGACCGAGGATCGCCAGGGTCTTGCCGTGCAGGTCGCCACCCAGGCTTTGCTGCCATAAACCGGCGCGCAGGGCATTGGCTTCGACCACCAGGTTGCGGGTCGCCGCCATGATCAGCGCCCAGGTCAGTTCCGGCGCGGCGTGCTTGTAACTGTCGGTGCCACAGACCTGGATACCCAGCGCGGTGGCGGCTTTCAGGTCCAGGGCGGCGTTGCGCATGCTACCGGTGGCCAGCAGCTTGAGTTTCGGCAAGCGCCGCAGCAGGTCCTCATCGAACCGGGTGCGTTCGCGCATCACGCAGATCACCTCGAATTCGCCCAACCGTGCCGCCAGGGTTTCGTTGTCGGCAGGGTAGTCATGGAGGAAGCTCACTTCGCCGATGTCGTCCAGCACCGACCAGTCCACCACGCCACGGGCCACGTCCTGCCAGTCATCAATCACCGCAATCTGCACTGCCATCAGCCTTACCTCATCAATGAACGGGGTTGGTTTTGTTCAACCAGGCGAGCAGGGCCAGGTGGAATTGCGCCGGTTCTTCCATCTGCGGCGCGTGGCCCATGCCGAGGAATTCGACCAGCGTCGATTGGGGAATCAGTTTCGCCACCTGCTTGCCGAGCACGTCGTAGTGACCGAGTTTCGCCTTGACCTCGGGCGGTGCGATGTCGCTGCCGATGGCGGTAGTGTCGGATGTACCGATCAGCAGCAGGGTCGGCATCTTCAGGTCCTTGAACTCGTAGTACACCGGTTGGGTGAAGATCATGTCGTAGATCAGCGCCGAATTCCACGCCACCTGCGTGTGCCCCGGTCCTTTGTTCAGCCCGGCGAGCATGTCTACCCAGCGATCGAATTCCGGCTTCCAGCGGCCGCCGTAATAGGTGTTGCGTTCATAGGTGCGGATGCCGTCGGCCGTGAGTTTCAGCTCGCGTTCGTACCATTGATCAACTGTGCGATACGGTACGCCGAGGGCTTTCCAGTCTTCCAGGCCGATGGGATTGACCAGTGCCAGTTGTTCGACTTGATCGGGGTATTGCAGCGCATAGCGAGTGGCGAGCATGCCGCCGGTGGAATGCCCGAGGAGACTGGCCTTCTGAATGCCGAGGGCTTTGAGCAGTTGCTGGGTGTTGGTCGCCAGTTGCTGGAAACTGTACTGATAGTTGTCGGGTTTACTGGAGGTGCAGAAACCGATCTGATCCGGGGCGATGACCCGGTAACCGGCCTCACTCAGGGCCTTGATCGAACTGTCCCAGGTGGCACCGCAGAAGTTCTTGCCGTGCATCAGCACCACGCTGCGTCCATTGGCCTTGCCGTGGGCGGCGACATCCATGTAACCCATTTGCAGGGATTTGCCCTGGGACTCGAAGGCGAAATGCTTGACCGTGTAGGGGTACTCGAAGCCTTGCAGCTCCGGGCCATATTCCGGGCCTTCGGCGTGGGCGATGACAGGTAATGCAGCGGTCAGCAGCAGGCCGGGCAGCCAGCGGGAGCGGGTGAGGGACATGGGCGAACTCCATTGGAAATCGGCCGATGCTGGATCGGCATGATTAGGGCGACATTAAACACAGGCAATCGCCGTGGATGATCGTTCAACCCATCCAGCCCAATGTGGCCACGGCCAGCACACCATAACGGGCGCCTTTGGCGAGTGTCACGATCAGCAGGAATCGCCCCAGCGGCTCGCGCATCACGCCGGCCACCAAGGTCAGCGGATCACCGATCACAGGCACCCAGCTCAGCAGCAATGACCAATGACCGTAACGCTGATAATGGACTCGGGCTTTTTCCAGATGGCGCGGGCTGACCGGAAACCAGCGCCGATCACGAAACCGCTCGATACCGTGCCCCAGCCACCAGTTCAGCAGTGACCCCAGAACATTGCCCAATGTCGCCACGGCGAGCAGCGACCAGAGCCCATACTTGCCGCTGAGCAACAGCCCCACCAACACCGCTTTGGACTGCAAGGGCAGCAAGGTGGCTGCGCCGAATGCGGCGAAGAACAGCCCGATGTACGCACCGAACATCAATGGGCGGGGTAGTCCGCCACCACCACGTCAGTGCCGTCTTTTTTCAGACCGATCACTTGATAGGCATCGCTCATGCCGTCCATTTCCATGCCCGGCGAACCCATGGGCATGCCGGGGGCGGCAACACCCAACAGATCGTCGCGCTTGCTCAAGGCCAGCACCTGATCGGCAGGGACATGACCTTCAACGAACTTGCCGTTGATCAAGCCGGTATGACACGACGCCAGACGCGGAGGCACGCCGTGCTGTTGCTTGAATTCGCTCATGCTGGCTTCGACGCGATCGTCGACTTTGAAGCCGTTGGCTTCCAGATGGCTGATCCATTTTTTGCAGCAACCGCAATTGGCATCGCGATGGACTTCAATCGGGATCAGGTCGGCGGCCTGGGCCAGGGAGGAAATGAACAGGGCGCTCAGGGCGACCAGACGCAGGTGGGTTCGCATGGGGAATCTCGTGTCGAATTGCGGCCAAAAAAATGCATTCTGACCATTTTTTTTGGCCAGGCATCCAAGGAGTGTTTCGAAGTAATACAAAGCTGGGCAGCCTTGATCATCGTAGATCAAAGCTGTCAGTCAGATGAGGCGCACATTACAAGATTGTCAGGTTGGCCGCTGAGTGCCGGGGACGGCACTCAGGGTAGAGCAGAATTAACGAACCTTGAACCGCCCCATGATCGCGCTCACGCGACTGTTGGCTTCCAGCAGTTGGCGGGTATTGAGCTCGCTGGCCTGACCGCTTTTCACCAGTTCGTCGACCATGTGGCGGATTTGCACCATGCTGCGGTTGATCTCTTCGGTCACCGCGCTTTGCTGCTCGGCGGCCGTGGCGATCTGGGTGCTGAGGCTGTTGATGTGGCTGACGTTGCCGGCCATTTCATCCAGACCGGTGTTGACCCGTGCCGTGGCATCAGCGGCCGACTGGCAGCTGGTCTGGGTGTTTTCCATGGCGGTTACCGATGAACTCACACCTTGAGTCAGGCGCGTCAGCATTTCATTGATTTGCGACGTACTGGCCTGAGTGCGGGCGGCGAGGGCGCGGACTTCATCGGCGACTACCGCAAAACCGCGGCCCTGCTCGCCGGCGCGGGCGGCTTCGATGGCCGCATTGAGGGCCAACAGATTGGTTTGCCCGGCAATGGCACCGATCACCCCCAGGATCTCGGTGATGCGTTGAGCATCCTGTTGCATGCTTTCGACTTTATGGGTGGCGCTGGCCACTTCGTCGATCAGCGCAATCACGCTGCTGGACGCTTCGCCCACCACGACCCGCGAACGGTCGGCGTTTTCGTTGGCGCGTTGGGTGAAGGCCGCGGTTTCGGCGGCATTCTGCGCGACGCTTTCGGCGGTCGAACTCATCTCGGTGATGGCGGTGACGGTCTGATCGGTTTCCGAGGCGTGACGCACCAGAATCTGGCTGGTGTGGGCGGAGGTGCGTTGCAGGTTCTCCAGGCTGGAAGCCATGGCGCCGGTGGCCTGGGTGACTTCGCCGATCATGCTCTGCAAGTAGGCGATGAAGGCGTTGACCGAGTGGCCAATGGCGCCCAGTTCGTCTTCGGCGCGAATGGTAATGCGTTTGGTCAAGTCGGCATCACCGGCCGACAGCGCATCGATATTGGCCTTCAGGGTTTTCATGCGCTGGACTAGTTGGCGAATCGCATAGATCTGTAGCAACACCAGCAGGATCACCATCGGGATTTGCAGCAGGCTCAGCGTGCTGAGCACGTCGTCACGCTGGGCGGTGATCAGCTTGGTCGGCAGGGCGGTGGCGAGGAACCAAGGCGTGCCTTCGATCGGGCGCATGAAGAAGGTGCTGGCTTCGCCGTTGTTGTCGAACTCGACCCGCTGCGACTGGTCACGGTTTTGCAGGCCGGCCTTCACCTGGGTGGCGAACGGCGAGTTGCTGGCCAGCTCACTGATGTTCTTCAGCACGATCGGCCCGCTGATGCGCGAGCTGTTGCTGATGATCTTGCCGTCGGCTTCGACGATCAGCATTTCGGCGCCGAGGTCTTTCTCCTTGCGTGCCACCAGTTCATTGAAAAAGCCCAGGGTCACGTCGATGGTCGACACGCCGTAGGCCGCGCCATTTTTCTGGATGGCCATAGCGCAGTTGGTGCGTGGCTCGGCGCTGGCGTCATCTTTATAGGCGGCCGCCCACGCGCATTGGCCGCGCGGGGTTTGCATGCCGCCCTTGTACCAGGTCTGGTCGTAATAGTTGGGTGCGGCGTCGCTGTTCCAGAAGGTGTTAACCGCCAGTTTGCCCGAGGCATCCCGGTGCCAGAATGTGCTGAATTTGTTGCGCCCGGCTTCACGTTGGCCTGGCAGCGGCCAGATCCCGCCGCCGAAGACTTTCAGCTCGCCGTACTGGTCGACCAGGCCCGGCAGGACGATGTCGATGGCGGCGCTGTCGAGCAGGGGAATGGTCTGGGTGATGCTGCGCTGTTGGGACTGAACCTTGTTCAGTTCGCCCTGGATTTGCTCGGCGACTTCGGCGATGCGGTTGAGGGCCACTTGTTCTTCGGTGTGACGCAGCTTCGGTGCGACCAATTGGCTGATGCCGGCCACTGTCAGCACAAACAACAGCAGGATGAACAGGACCAGAAACAGCGTGTAACGAGCCTGAATGGTACGGAATGCGGGCATGGGACCGGTCCTTAGAGCAGCGTTCTTGTTGTGATTATCGGTATGAAATCGGCGCTTCCAAGGGCTATCGGCTTGGAGATGCCGAGCTTTAGGTACGATCGTACAAGAACGTCGCGAGGTGATGGACGGTGCGCAATGAAAGGTGTCGTAGTAGATGCAAACTAACTAATCACCGTGTACTTAGTACGACAGTGCCGACCGACAAGGCGTCAGGTTCAAGGCGTGACGCCCGATTGCCCTGGCCCGCTCAACTTGTCGAATGGGCCAGGTGTCGGTTACCGGTCAAGTAACTCCATGACTTCTTCCGGGTAACGTAAACCGGCCGTGGCATTGGCCGGGAATATCGCTTCCAGCGCTTGCAAGTCTTCGCCGCTGAGCGTCACATTCAGCGCGGCCACATTTTCTTCCAGGTATTTACGCTGTTTGGTTCCCGGAATCGGGATCACGTCATCACCCTGAGCCAGTACCCATGCCAGCGCCAGTTGGCCGGCGGTCACGCCTTTTTCTGCGGCCAGGTCCTGCACTTGCCGCACCAACAACAGATTCTTGGCGAAGTTCTCGCCTTGAAAACGCGGGCTGAAGCGACGGTAGTCATCTGCCGCGAAATTATCAGGGCTTTTCAGCGATCCGGTGAGAAAGCCACGGCCCAAAGGGCTGTAGGGGACGAAGGCGACACCCAGACGCTGACACGCGGCCAGACAACCGTTTTCCTCCTGATCACGGCTCCACAACGAATACTCACTTTGCAGTGCACTGATCGGATGAACCTTGTGTGCCCGCTCAAGCGTTGCGACCGAGGCCTCGCTCAAACCCAGGTACCGAACCTTGCCGGCTTTCACCAGGTCGGCCATGGCGCCGATTGTTTCCTCGATGGCCACCTGCGGATCGATGCGGTGCTGGTAGTACAAATCCAGGGTCTCGACACCGAGGCGCTTGAGGGTGCCGTCGATAGCGGCGTGAATGTACTCCGGTCGGCCGTTGACGCCCCGCGCAACCGGGTTGGCCGGGTCGCGAACAATGCCGAATTTGCTGGCCAGAAACACCTGGTCGCGTTTGCCGACGATGGCTTTGCCGATCAGTTCTTCGTTCGTGTGCGGTCCGTACATGTCGGCGGTGTCGAGCAGGTTGATCCCCAACTCCAGTGCGCGGTGCAGAGTGGCCGTGGCTTCGTGGATGTCGACGCCAGTCGTGTAGAAATCGGTCATGCCCATGCAGCCCAGACCAATCGCGCTCACTTGTGGACCGTTTTTGCCCAGTTGACGTGTTTGCATGAAATCAGCTCCCTATGAATGTGGAGTCCATTGTTGGCCTCGACAGAAACAAGATAAACCGGCTAAAACTGCTATCACTGTTCGTAATTTCTAAATAATCAGCCGGTAATCCAAAGCAATGGACCGTTTTAACGCCATGCGCGTATTCACTCGAATCGTCGAACTGGGCGGCTTTGCCAAGGCGGCGGATAGCCTGCAATTGCCCAGGGCCTCAGTGACCGTTCTGATCAAGCAGCTGGAGGCGCATCTCGGTGTGCAGCTGTTGCAACGCACGACGCGGCAGATCAGCCTGACGCTCGACGGCGCGGCCTATTACCCTCGTTGCGTACGGTTGCTGGCGGACCTGGAGGAAACCGAAGCGGTGTTCAGCGCTGCACGCAACAATCCCAAAGGGCTATTGCGCGTGGACATGCCGGCGGGCGTGGGACGCTTGATGGTGATCCCGGCATTACCGCAATTTACAGCTCGATATCCCTTGATCGAGCTGGAAATCGGCTTGAATGACCGGCCTGTCGACTTGATTCGCGAAGGCGTCGATTGCGTGCTGCGGGGCGGCGCGTCACTGGACGATTCACTGGTGGCGCGGCCGTTGGCCATGCTGGACCAGGTCACGTGTGCCAGCCCCGAATACTTGAAGCGATTCGGAACGCCTCAGTGTCTGGCTGACCTTGAAGGCCATCAGATGGTGGAGTACTTCTCCAGCAGCAATGGCAAGCGTTATGGGCTGGAATTCATGGTCAATGATCAGGTTCAGCTGATTGATTTGCCCAAGCAAGTCTCGGTCAACAGCGCCGATGGTTATCTGGCCGCTTGTGAGGCGGGGTATGGTCTGGTCCAGACCCCGTATTACCACGTAGCCCGCCAGTTGAGCGAAGGCCGTTTGTGTGAGGTCCTCAGGACGGTGCCGACACCGGGGATGCCGCTGACGGCGCTCTACCCGCCACACCGCCAGTTGTCCCGGCGGGTGAGGGTGTTTGTCGACTGGCTGGTGGAGCTTTGCGCGCAGCCGGGCAATGACTTTTATCGAAAAGACTCATGCGGCTGAACAAGCTCTGTCCTGTGCAGTGTTACTGCTGTGTGTGTTGCCGTTTTGCTGTAAGTCGTCATGCAACTTTTGCATGTGCGGGCAGTGCAGATCGAGGTGCCGAGTCTGCGCCCCTCGATGAAACAGCGCGAACCACCCTTTACTGTATTGCGTGGCCATCAGCCCGGTGAAGGTGAAACCAAGCGCCGACAAACTGCGTAACTCTTCGGCAAAGTGCCAGGACAGTTCGAGTTTGACCGAGATCAGCCAGTGCCGGGGCAGGTGCCGAATTTGATCAAGGAGATGTTTGTTCAAGCGCTGTATGAGCATTTCGAACCGTTCATGGTGTTGTTCGATTTGCATGGGCAGATTGAGGCAAGGCGCCATGCCCTGGTGAGTGCCAAACACTGAACAAAGGTGCAGCATGAACGCTCGGCAACTGTCGGGCCACGGGATATTGGGGAGCGGGCGCGCGTGTCCTTCATTGATGTGATAACCCAGCACCATGGTTTCCCGTAACGGGTCAGCGAGCGGCGACGCGATGTAGTCGGGAAGCAAACCCGTGCTGTGGAAACCGATTTTTGCTGCCATGCGTTGGGTATACGGATGGTGAGACACTTGCTTGATCGAGAGGCTCTCGAGTTTCAAGGATTCTGAAAGCTCGATGAGTTGCGAGCCAAGTAGCGTTGCGACACTTTGTCCCTGAGCGGCGGGATGTACCGCCATGAGCGCCATTTCAGCGGTTAATGAAATCGCATCGAGGCACAACGCGGCGTGCCCCAGCACCCGCTTGTCGTCCACCGCAACGATGGATTGCCAGCGGCCCTCGGTATTGTGCTGACTGATCATGGCCGGTAAGTAAATATCTGGCCTGCCGTAATGATCGCCGTAGATCTCGCGAAATAACTGACTCACGGCCTGTGCGTCGGATGGCTGGTAGCGCCGAAAAATCAACTGGCTCATTACTCAGGCTCCGGCGAGGGGGCGTCATACACACGTAAGTCCAGGATCCGCGGTTGTTTGCCGGAACGGGGATGCAGGCTCAGGTCTGTGACTGCGCAGGACAGGACCCGCAATTCGAGCAGTCCATCGCGACTCAGGTCGTCGATGCCGGGGTATTGGATGACCAGCGCTTCTTGTAATGCCCGGAGCATGGGTTCGATATTCTGTTGGTTGGGCTCGGGTACCCATTTCATACTCAGAATGTCCTTGTAACCGGTATGTTCGATAAGTAGCTGCCATTGGTCGCTGTCGGCAATCCGCTGGACGATCTCGCTTATTTCACTGGGAAACAGTGACAGCACACCGACTCGTATCCGCTGGCTGTCGGCACTTCGCCCCTTTAGAGCAAATTTACGCCTCGGGGTCGCGAAAGGTTCACGCCAGCAGGCACTGTCACCCACCGGATAACGCAGCAGTGGCATGAGCCGACGAGTCAGATTGGTCACCACTAACCTACCGGTGCGATCGCATTCCTCGATGACTTCGCCGGTGAGTTCATCGATGATTTCCAACAGGGTATGGCGTTCGAACACTCGATGTTCGCCCAATGCACAGCCGCGGTCGGAAGCCCCGATGAGACCGGCGTCCACGCTGGCATAGCCAATCGAAGCGATGCGAGCGTTGGGAAACACGTCGGTGAAGATTGCCAGTTGCCCGGCAAACAGGCTTTCTCCTGCATAAAGCAGCGTTTCGACCCCGCTCAGCACTTGCCGCTGCTGCGACAGGTACGCGGCGAATCGTAGTAATTGTGCCGGCACCCCCGCCAGAACATTGATTCGATGCCGGGCAATGGCCTCTGCCAGTCCATCCAGTTCGACTTGGCCGGTAAACGGAAATTCGCAGATGGATTTCCCGACATGCGCCAATGAGTGATGTGTGAACAGAAAACTGGCGTAAAGATCTCCGGAAAAAAATAGATTCGCGACCCGGTCACCGTGGTTCAGTTGAGTCGCGAGACTTTGACCAAACGTACTGACCATGGCGTGCCATTCGTCGCGGGAATAAACCGAGAGCTTGCCCTGGCTGGTGGATCCCACCGTTTTAAACACCAGAGCATCATCGACAAAGCCTGTCAGGACCGGCCAGTTTTGCAGATCATTGCTGCCGGCCCAATAGTCGGTCACGTTGATCAGTGGTAAATCTTTTAATTCAATACTGTTCAGTGGTAAGTGTTTCAGGTGTGTGCGGTAGAACTTGGAGTACTGCCTTATATAAGGCACAAGTTGTTCAAGCGAGTACGGTGATTTCACTGGGTTCTCGTTTGTTATCAGGTATCTGGTTAAAAAAACAAGGTCGCGGAATAAGCAGTCGATTTTTATTGTCTTTGATCGATGATCAGCGGTGTCTTGCCACTGTGTTTGTTTCGGGTGAACTCATGTTCGACACACACTTCAATTTCCACTATTAACAACGCGGCGCTCACGGCATTCGCCACGGCTATATGTGTCATTAGTTGGTTATAAACTTGGTCGGCATCAGCATCCGCTCGGACTCGCATGCGTTCGACGCCGTTGGCGGTGTGGTCCAGAAGAACTTGAATGGGTAAACCCACACTTTGTTGCAGAGCGGAAGGCGAAATGAATTCCGTGCCGATTCGCACCAGCTTGCCGTGCCGCTGCAGCAGCTCGAATCGCGGTGAATCCAGTCCGCAGGGGCAGGTGCCGGGCATCCAGCGACCGGTATCGCCTATTTCATATCGACGCACGGTTTGATCTTGCCGGGCGAGGGAAGTAAAGACCAGACGACCTATTTCATTGTTCTGCACCGGTACGTCCTGTTCGATCTGTACGATTTCCAGGTGCTGGATGTCGCTCATCAAGTGAAACACGCCATCCGCTGTTGCCGCGCAGGCATGCCCCAGGGGACCGGCGTCAACGGAGCCATAGAGTGCAGAGCGAATGGTCGAGACTCCACAGCTTTCCATCAGGCGCCGACTGGCCTCTCCCGGATGCTCTCCGCCGAGGAACACTTTGCCAATGCGCGCGTACGTGCGAAGTCGGGCCTGCTCGGTGAAAAACAGTCGGTGCAAGGTACTCGGCATGCCGATCAACACGGTGATGCCCCGGTCTACGATCAATTGGGCGATTTCGCTGAAGTCATCCTCCTGGGGCGCCCCCATGGGGAAATGCGTAACGCCCATCTGTTCAAGGATTGTGGAAAAACTGAAGAACCCGCCGTACAGGTTGCCGCTGTAGAACAGATTCATGACTCGGTCTTGTGACGGATCCAGCCCGGCAGCGAACATGCCATCAGCCGCGGCGCGCATCTCTCGTTGATAAACGCGATAGCTTAAACCGGTCAGGGCCGGGGTCCCGCTGCTGCCTCCGGAGCGGAAATACAACTGTGCCGCGGGGTCAATCGGCTGGGCCGTGAAGGTGTCTTTGTCCATGATCGGATCATTGGCGGTGTCGGCGGGTGGTGGAACCGGGTCGAGCGTTGCTCGGCCCGTCGAAACATCAGGGGCCAGACTCACCGAGAGACGGCGACTCAGGCGCGACAGTGCATAGACACCATCGTGGGGTTCACCGGCGTAGCCGTCATGTATCGACGCGCAAGGCGCAATGCGGGTAACACCGGCGTTGACCAGTGTTCGAACGAGCTCGGGCGTTTCGACCGGGGTGCACATCAGCGCGCAGCTTTGCAACACCGTGCGCCAGGGCAGCAGTGTCTCTGCGATCAGGTGCCGGGGTACTGGCTTCAGCACAATCGTACGAAACAGCGGCGACGGCGCGAGCGTTTGATGGTGCTCCCAGATCACACGCCACCCGAGGCCGTTCCAGACCTGGCCGGTCTGGTTCGTGAAACAGTGTTCCAGCCGCGCCATGGTCGTGCGGGTGGTGATCTCGCAAGCTTCCGGGTCTGTGGGAACCAGCGCTGGCCAATGGGCCGCGCGACGCTTGAAGGCTTCGGCCAGACGCTCCCCCAAATCCTTCAGGACTGCCGGATCGTTGCTGTCCACCAACACCCATTGCGGGCTGGAACACGCCTGCTGATCGAAAAGACAGACTTCATCAACCAACGCATCCATCGTCGAAAGACTCGCCGCGTCGGGCGATAGATAGGCAAAGCTGATCCTGTGCCCCCAGTCGATCCAGCGGCATCCTGCCGGGATTTGCTGTCGAATCGATTTAAGCGCCTTTTCCCCACCCCAGGCTGACACGCCATCGGCTTGAGCGCAGAGTCGGGGTATTTGAGAGGTGCTCACCGGTAAAACCGCGACGAACTCAGCGAGCCTGCCGCTGATGTCGCAGCGCACAAGGGCGGCCAGCAACTGTGCGGTAAAACCCTCATCATTTGAGCTCGGGCGTAGCCAGTTGATGTTGCCGGCCAGCAGGCCTTCGATGACTGCGCAGAATGCGAGCATTGGCGCATTGCCCGGTGTGACATGCACCACCAGCCCCAAAGGGTGCCAACTTTCGAAGCTCGGCTGTTGGTAGTCGATACGCCTCAGCGAACGAGCGTGTACGCCCAATTCGCGCTCCAGCTTTGTGCTCAGGTTACCGGGCTGGCAGAAATCGATAAGCCCCTGGCGTTGATCGTCTTCGAGGGACAGATCAAGACTGCGACTTTGTAATTGCGTGGCGAAACGGGCCGCCGACTCGATGACGGTATCGCTGTCGATCGGCGTAGAAAGCAGCCGAGGCAAATGTTTCTGAAGGAGGTCGAGGGCGCTTTCCAGGGAGATGTCGTCACGCAATTGGCCATTGATCAAGTACATATCAAACTCCTTCGAGCAGTTCTGAGGCGGCCATGGCACAGCTGCGACTTGCGGTGGTGCCGGCACGTCCGTGCAGCTCGAACCAATCGGTCGCCAGGCCGCATCCGCAACTGGCGCCTGGGTGCAATGTCGCCAGATCGCCCATCACCACTGCATGCGCCGGGCTTGACGAGATGTACGGGGAGACGAACTCCAGCAAGCCGCGCTGGCCGTATGGCTGGACAGTGAAATCGGATGGGTTGCGCACAAAAACCTTCGAATAAACCGGGACATGGAAATGATGGTGGGCGCACTGGAGATAAGGCACGGCATGCTCCACCGCGCCGTAGCCGTCTCGACAGCGGGACAGGTCGACACCCAATTGGCGGTGAATTCGGGCATACAACTCAAGCAACGGGATTTCCTGCGCGGCCTGGGTTTTCCAGCCGCAGCCCAGAAGCACCAGTGACTGTGCAGGTAACTTGAGATTCGGCGCATTGGTGTGTTCCATTTGCTGTAGAGCATGCGAAAGGAACGCTGGAAATCCGAGAATTCGAACGGGTAAGCCTTCGTCGGCAAACTCCTGCAAGGCGCGAATAACACCAAACAGGTCGAACTCATGACCTTTACGGGTCAGGCGCAATCCGAATACAACCCGGTTGACGGGTGCATAGCTGCAGAGAAACTGGTCGGTATAAGCGGTGCCCAAGGTGTTGGCAGCCTCGGGTTCGTAGCTCAGAAGCAAGTAATTGCAGGGGCTGTGCGGGGTATCCCAGCTGTAGTGGCGGAAAATGTGGCTCACCATGCCCTGGGCGGCGGCCATGCTGCGAGTGTCATAGCGCATGCGACTCTTCTGGCCGCTGGTACCCGATGATGTCAGCTCCAGCGCGCCTTCGCCGGTGGGGCCGAACAACAGGTGACGTTTGAAATAGTTGGCGAAGATCGGCGGCAGTCTTGACCAGTCATCCAGTGTTTCGAGGTCCTGGGCATCAAGTCCGTTGGCGTTTAGCCAGCGTTCGTAACCGGGCGTGTGGTGACAATGAAACAGGCTGATTTCCCCCATCGCATGGTCGAACAGGCCGTCGGGCACGGAATCCAGGCAATAGGGTTGCGTTAACGCGCAGAGCGCATCGGTGTGGGGTAAATGGATCATTAAAAGACCTACTGTGTGGTGTCAGACGGCAAGCGCGATGTGAGAGCGCCGCAGAAACAGGCTTAGGGGTGCCAGGCTCAGCAGCCCCGCGATACCCGCCATCAAAGCGAAGGATTCGTGGCTGTCACCGGCACCGGCGGCGGCAATAAGCGAGCCGCCGCCGCCCATGACGGCGATCGAGATCATGCCGATCATGGCCGAGACCAGACCTTTGCTGTCGTCGCTGGCGAACAGTGCAAGCCGGTACAGCGCAGCATTGCTCATGCCAAGCCCCACGGCGTAGAGCGCCAGGCAACTGATCAGCACGGCTGTCGAAGCGCCGTAGACGCTGACGGCGACTAACGAGATGAGCCCGCCACAAAACGGCCACAGCGCGTATCGAATCAGTTGTGACAATTCAGCGTTGGCAATCAGTCGGTTGAGGATCAGATTGCCGAGAATGACTGCCGCGAACACCGGGATTTGCCACAGACCATAGTGCCGCGTTGAAAGCCCCTGGTTGTGGATCAGCAAGAGCGGCGCCAACCCGATCCAGGCAATCAACGGCAGGCTCATCACGCCCAGCGCGACAGCGGCGCACAGGAATCGCGGGTTAGTCAGCAACGCTGCATAGCGGCGCAGGGTGCCGTGCCATTCAAAGCGTACGGCTTCCAGTCGCTGACCGTCGTGGCGCAGGGTGCCCACGGTTTCCGGCATGAACAGGTAAAGCGCGAGCCAGACCATCACGCCGCCGAGACCCAGCATTAAAAACAATTCCCGCCAGGACAACCATTCCAGCAGCAGACTGCCGAGCAACGGCCCCAGAAGCGGGGAGAGCAGTGCAACGTTCCCCAGCAACGCCATGATTTTGACCGCGTCGGCTTCGCAGAAAACTTCTTGCAGGGCTGGGTAGCTGACCGCGATGACAAACCCCAACCCCATGCCCTGAATCAGTCGCAAGCCATTGAACGCGTAAATGCTCTGCACGTTGAACGCGGCGGCACAGGCCAGGGTGAATACCGCGCAACCGATGAGCAACATCCGGCGGCGACCGAAATGATCGGACAGCGGGCCAATAAGCCATTGCAGAAGAATGCCGCCGGCCAGATAAAGATTGAAGGCGTAGGGGACGTGATCAGGACTGGCATCCAGTTGACGGGTGACGGTCAACATGGCCGGCATAATCATGTCGCTGGCCATATAAGTCAGAAGTTCGAAAAACGTTATTGCAAGGCAAAAGCCAAATAAATGGTGAGGGCTTATATTGATTAAAGGCTTGTGCATGGCATCCCTGTCTTTGCTGAAAAATTAATAACGGGCTTATTGCGATGCACCGAGAGTAATCATCGAATATGAATAGCTCAAATGGACGATTGAGACCGAAAGCTTCAATGGTTATCGCTATGTTTCGACGTGCACAGAGAAGGAAACAAGAAGTGAATATGCATGTACGAAAAATACCCGCAACAGGGCGGGCATTTGTTCGGTAGTTATTGGGTGGGGTATTTATCTTACGAATGAATGTTCAATTACTCACGCTTTATGACACAACCAACCATCATCGATGCTGGTAATAACCCGGCCCGCCACGGTCGTAATGGTGACCGCCGTGCCAGCCGCCGTGGGGGAAAACGATGCAACCGCTCAGTGTCAGGAGAGCGAGCAGGGGAATCAGCAGTGTGATTCGACGGAACATTTCTAAATCCTCATGGTTATCGCCACTATGAAGCCAAATCTCTTCATCGGCTGTAACATGAGACCCCGTTTGTAGCGCCCCATCCCCGGAGAAAGGTAAGGGCTTGGCATGCGTTCTGATACAAATCGGATACATTTTTCAGGTTCAGGAACTCGCAATGACTCAGTCGCAACGTTTGAAATACTCGATTCTGATCTCCCTCGTGGTGTTGGGGATCATGTTCGGCCTTTCGTATCTGCAAAACGCAGGCGTCATCAGCGAGAAGCTGTTTCAGTACATCGCCATCGGCGTGGCGGTGATCGTGGTGGTGGTCAATGGCGTGATGCGTCGCAAGGTCAAACCCTGAACGACGCACCTTGAGCGGATCACTCGCGATGGAGCATGGCTGCAGCGTGCGGATGCAGGCTGTAGCTTTTGTCCGGATTGAGCGTGATCACGCCTTCGCTGCACAAGCGTTTCAATACTTCCCGCACGCTGAGAAATGACAGGGGGATATCCAGGTCCAGCAAGTGCGTGTGCACGCCGCGCACGCCAAGGCTGCGGTCGCTTTCGGCGGCGGTCAGCAAGGCGTCGATGACTTTGAGGCGGATCAGACTGGTTCGCAGACCAAAGCTCTTGAGCAGCAGCCTGATCCGCTCGTTGCCGTTGCGTTCACTGCGTTGACTAAAAACACTGGAGCCCATGGCAGAGCCCATTGGCGCATTGCTACCGTCCGTTGGCAGTTGCGAGTTGTACATGCAAAAACTCCTTTTCCGAGCCGGCCAGGAAATGTGATGGGTGCTCTCATTCAATAAGACGTATGAGCAGGGCAAATAATGAAGCCTCCAATGTAGAAATTTTGTCGCCATCACGTCAGTGGCCTGTGAGATGCCCGTGAAAAGCGCCTTTCACGGCCTAAATTTTTTGTCATTTGTTTCGTTTCCAGGGGAAGGCGCAGTGCGTGTATGACGCAGGGTGTTTGTCTTTTCGATCAGGAGCGAGCGTGATTATTTCCAGGCAGTTAACCCGGTTGAGCCTTGCAGGCGTGTTGGCAGGCTTGAGTCTTGCGGCAAACGCACTCAGTCAGCCGGAGCAGGCGAGCGCCGACATTCGCCGGACCAGTTTCGGTGTGCCGCATATCCGTGCCGACAACGAGCGCGGGCTCGGTTATGGCATTGGTTACGCTTACGCTCAGGACAATCTGTGCCTGTTGGCCAATGAAATCACCACCGTGAACGGCGAACGTTCACGCTATTTCGGCCCGGATCAGTTCACGGTCGAAGAACGCGGAAACCTGGTCAGCGATCTGTTTTTCAATTGGCTGAACACGCCACAGGCCGTCGAGGGTTTCTGGCAGGCGCAAACCCCGGCAGTGCGCGATCTCATTGACGGTTATGTGGCGGGCTACAACCGTTCGCTGACAGAGCGTCGGGCGCAGGGTTTACCGCCGCAGTGTCAGGGCGACTGGGTACGCGAGATTACCGCCCAGGATCTGGTCAAGTTGACCCGGCGTCTGCTGGTTGAAGGCGGAGTAGGGCAGTTTGCCGAAGCATTGGCCGGCGCAACGCCCCCTAAAGCCGTGGCTCATGTAGCAGGCGAACCCGCGTCGTTCCAGATGGCCGCCTCGCGCATGCAGCGGTTTGCCCTGGATCGCGGCAGCAATGCGGTGGCGATTGGCAGTGACCGTTCTTTCAACGGCCGCGGCATGTTGCTGGCCAATCCGCATTTCCCTTGGGTCGGCGGGATGCGTTTCTATCAAATGCACCTGACCATTCCCGGCAAACTGGACGTCATGGGCGCGGCGCTGCCGGGGCTGCCGATGATCAACATCGGTTTCAACCAGCACCTGGCGTGGACCCACACCGTGGACTCGTCCAAACATTTCACCTTGTATCGCCTGCAACTCGATCCCAAGGATTCAACCCGTTATCTGCTTGACGGCAAGTCATTGCCCATGAAGAAACAGACCCTGACCGTGGACGTGAAACAACCGGATGGCCAGACCCGACCGGTTTCTCATGTGGTCTACAGTTCGCAGTTCGGCCCGATCGTGCAATGGCCCGGAAAACTCGACTGGGACAACCAGTTTGCCTACAGCCTGCGCGATGCCAATCTGGATAACGACCGGGTCTTGCAGCAGTGGTATGCAATGAACCGCGCGGTCAGCCTCAAGGACTTGCAGGCCTCGGTGCACAAAATCCAGGGGATCCCATGGGTCAACACTTTGGCGACGGATGATCAGGGACAGACGCTGTACATGAACCTCTCGGTCGTGCCGAACGTCAGTGCCGACAAACTGGCCAGGTGCAGTGATCCGCGGGCCGGGTTGCAAATGATCGTCCTCGACGGTTCCAACAGTGCGTGTGCCTGGGACATCGACCCGGCGGCTGCACAAAAAGGTATTTATGCCGCCGACAAATTGCCGCAGCTGTTGCGCAAGGATTTTGTGCAGCACTCCAACGATTCGGCCTGGATGGCTAACCCGGCGCAACCGCTCACCGGATTTTCGCCACTGATCAGCCAGGACGGCCAGCCATTGGGGCTGCGCTCACGCTTTGCACTGGATCGCCTGAACACGTTGAACAAGGCCGGCCCGATAGCAGCGACAGATCTGCAACACATGGTGATGGACGATCAGGTGTATCAGGCGGCTCAAGTGATGCCGGACCTGCTGCGGTTCTGTGAGGTGGCACTGGGTACCGATGCGCCAGCGCTCACGCCGCTGTGTGCCAACCTCAAGGCTTGGGATCGCAGTGCGAATCTGGACAGTGGTCTCGGGCTTGTGCATTTCCAGAATGTCATGGAGTCGCTACAGCAAACGCCTGATCTCTGGCGTGTGGCGTTCGATCCGAAAGACCCGCAACACACCCCGCGTGGCCTGGCGGTCGATCGTCCGGAAGTGGCGAATGCTGTACGCGAGGCGATGCTGGCGTCGGTCGCGCAGGTGAACAAGATGAGGCTCAACGCTGATAGCCGCTGGGGTGATATCCAGATGGTCAGCAGTGGCGGCCAGCAGACGCCGATTCACGGTGGACCTGGCACTCTGGGGGTTTATAACGCCATTCAGAGCGTGCCGAGAACCGACGGTAAACTCGAAGTCGTCAGCGGGACCAGCTATTTGCAGGTGGTGACTTTCGATGACAAGGGACCGCAGGCCCAGGGCCTGCTGGCATTCTCGCTATCCAGTGATCCCGCCTCCCAGTACTCCAGAGACCAGACCCTGGCGTTTTCCAGGAAACAGTTGAGTGTGTTGCCGTTTACCGAGCAGCAGATCACGTCCGATCCGCAGTACCAGGTTCAGACGATCCGCGAGCATGACGAAAAAGCCGGGAAGGTGGCCGCACAGTAACGCTGAAGATGCTTGAACCAGAAAATGAAGGCCGCACCCCGCAAAGGGTCGCGGCCTTCAGCTTTTTGGGGTTTGTCGCGGAATGGAATTGAGGACCGGATTGCCATCCTTGTTGCGGGTCAGGTAGACCGGCAACACCTTGGGCAGGGACGCCACCAGGTTGTTGAGCTCTTTGATGTTGTAGATGCCGCCGATGCGAATCGAGCCGGTGCTGTTGTCGGCCACCATCACCGGTTTGTTCAAGTAGCGATTGATCAATGGCAGTGCGTCGGTCAGCGCCAGGTCATCGAGCACCAGTTTTCCGCTGCGCCACGCCAGTGAGTTGTCATTGTCGTAGGTCTGACTGATCCGGGGAGTGAAGTCGCCGCGTCTAAAGCTCGCCTGCATTGCTGGCTCGAGGCGCAAACCGTCACCCGCAACGGCGTCGTTACTGCTCACCAGCACCGAGCCTTCGATCAGGTTCACGCGCACTTGATCTTCATACATCCAGACGTTGAATTTGGTTCCGGTGACTCGAATCCTGCCTTCGGCTGCTTTGACAATGAAGGGGTGTCGAGTGTCGTGACTGACGCTGAAGAAGGCTTCGCCTTTTTTCAGCGTGATCCGACGTTGATCCTTGTAGTTGCTGAACGTCAGCTCACTGCCCAGGTTCAGTTCCACCTGACTGCCATCGCTCAGAGTGACCTGGCGGACATTGTCGTTCGCCTCGAAATGTTGGTAGGAATTGGGCAGCCAGCCCAGGTTCCAGCCGCTATAGGCCGCCAATGGCAACGCCATGGCGCAAACCGCGGCGGCGATACCGAAGGTGCGCCAAGGTGTAGCAGGTTTGGCGCGGACCATCGGGACCACGGTTTCTGGACGCGGCAGGTCACCCGCGACATCCCAGATCTCCAGCATGGCCTGGTACTCGAACGCGTGAAGCGGATGAGCGTCATGCCATTGCTCGAACGCCAGCCGCTCTTCAGCCGTGCAATCGTTGGCGTGCAGACGCATGCACCAATGCGCAGCGGCATCGGTGACAGCGTCATATTCGGCTTGCGAGAGAGGGTTGTCGGTCATTGACTCATCCTGATTTCCTGCATTCTAACCTTGTGAGGAAGTCTGCGAGAACAACCGTCATGGCAATTGCCCATCAAACGGGCACTTATTTTTCGATTCACGGGGTGCTGGTGTGCAATTGGCGCCCCATATGACTGATGAGCCATGCAACGCTGTCGGCGTTGCCGAGTTGCACCTTGAGTCTGACCAGTGGATCTCTCTTGAAAATACTACGGGCACCGCTCAGGTTTTCTCCGCCGGTCAAGGTCAATATATGTGCTTTGACCCGATCAGTGTTTTCATAAGAAGTGCTGCCCGGATCCTCCCACACACCGGTATCAGGATCTTCGGTCATGAACAACTGAGTCAGGGGGGTCTTGATCGAGAGTGCAGTGTCCTGAAGCGTGGTCAACGCGTTCTTGAGGTCACTGGCGGTTGCGCTGGTCGTTGCGATCAGATGGGAGAATGGTCTGCCGGAATCGAGGTAAGCAATGTCTTCGGTGTTGCAGACGAGGTGGGAAAGCTCATGAATAAGGGTTACTGCTCGGGCATGCATGTTGATAGGGAAGGCAGGGTCGGTGAGATGTGGGCGGTAAATGTCGAAACCTGTGTCGAAGAATTTTTCTGCCAGATAAATTTTCCGCGTTGCATCCGTTGGAACGGTGAAACCGAATGATGCTTGCGCGCCACTGATCAGCCTGCCAATTACAAAACGACTGGTCTTTGGCTTTCTGAGTGCGGGGTCCAACAAGGCCGCAAAAATGTCACTGATGACTTTTTCAAGCTGCTCCACATGCGTGGACTGCACTTGCGGCACATCAATAAAATCCATGATGAGTTGATGCACGGGGGTCACCGTGTTGTCGGAAGACTTCAGCAATTGCAGGTTTTGAAAGCAGTTCCAGGCATAGGTGGTTGCCAGGTCCAGCGCTTCGTCAATCTGACGAAACTTTTGCGGAAACAGTCGACGGATTTCGGGCATTCCATTGGCATCGACGTTCATGCCCTTCCAAACCGACAATGCGGTGCGCAACCGATTTCCGATGCTGAAACGGGGCGCTGGCGTTTGCCTGTCCAGAACCCATTGTTTCGACACGTTCTGACTCAGCCGAGGACCGCGAATGTGTGTGTCGGCGATACGCCAGTGTTTGCCGAGCTTAGCGACCGGATATACCTTTCCTTCAACCGGTGCGTAGGTTTTTTTTGTCGTCGGATGGGTATAGAGCCCAAGACTTGAGTTTAATGTGAGCGAATTCAGGTCGACGTCGATGCTTTCATGACGCTTCAACTGCGTACGTTCGGGGGCTGTAATAGCAACGTTCTGCCATTTGAACCGGGTATCGGGCGTTTCTGGCGCAGGTGCACTTGGCGTAGAAGATGGCTTCGCTCGCGTTTCCAGCGATTGTCGCAACGTGGCGAGTTGTGCAATGCCGCTGATGAACGCTTTTATCGCGGGGCGCCATTTGTGCGTTTGGAGGTCTTCGGCGGATTGCTTGATGTCGCGATAACTGCGGCACACCGTAAGCGGGTAGGCAAGCTTGCCCGTCAGGAACGTAAATGCCTCATGCAGATCTTCACCCAGCACATGCTTGATGGTTGCCCATTCGCCCTGCTTTTTGTCATCGGACTGACAACCGAGCAATCGGACTAATAACTCGACGTTGTCGTTGAACAAGTGTTTGAACAGATTCCCCTTGATCGGATTGGACGCCAGCGTCACTTCGGGGAGGCGGTTACTGGAGGTCACCATCCTGTACTCAAGCAGTATCCGATCAGGCTGCGAGAGGTTCATGAGTACCCAGTCGAGCAGACCGCCGCGAGTCTAAAACTGCAAGAGCGCCTGAGCGAGACGGGGTTTGATCTGATACGCCAAGTCATGGACATGCCTGCGAGGAAAACGTGTGTTGGTAGTCGCTGTTGTCGAAGGCTGAAATCGTATTGACGACGTTCTTCAGTCGAGTAAGGCGCTGGTCCAGTTTGGGGAACGGTTTGTACAACGCGTTCTTGAGGGTCTCGTCCAGCATCGATTGCAGCGTTGGCAGCTTGACCAGATCGCCCATCATCGTCTTGATGTTCTGAGCCTGATTGCGCTCCAGGGTGAGTTTCTGGTCCTGGAACACCGCACCTTCAATTATGTGCGTGGCAATATCTGGCGCAGTGGTGGCGGGTAAAGCGGTGCGTTGTTCGATGGAGAGAAAACGCAGTAGCTCACGCTTGCCGGTGGCTTGCGGCAACCACTCCTTGAACTTGCTTTTGAGGTCGTCCATGTCCGCGAATTTGATCAGGCCTTTCCACGGTGTGTAGAGCGTGACTTCTCCATCGTTGGGCCGGCTCATGGCAAAAGCGCCGGCCAGGGGGATATCGGGTGCATCAGGCACGCTTAAAAGCAGCTGGGCGACGTGCATGGGCGTGCTATTGGCGATACGGATTTCATGCGTCGCCAGATAAACAACCTGCAACCACTTCAGGTCATCAAGCGTGAAGGACAGTGCCTTTTCGCGTTCACCGGGCTGTTTGGCTTTGGATGCAAGTACTGCTTCGTCGAAAAAATACGGCAGTGGGGGAGCAATCATGGTTTTCCTCGATGTGCTGCGATCGGCGGGTAATCGCAGGCTGTTGGATTGAGGAAAAACAGTACGGTCAGTGGAAGGCTCGGGTGCGGTACATATTGCTTGATCCAAACAGGCTGTCGAGACTTGACAGGAAGCCGGTAGAACAGCGCTTAATCGACAACTGTTTTGGGTTGCCCTGCAACCTCGCTTCACCCTGTTGCCCGTACTCAATAATAAAACTGGAGCTTCAGATGACCGCAACGCCCGAAGTGGCCGTCAGTTCGAACACTCAAACGCTCGATTTCGACGCGCTCGTTCTTTTGCTTGAGCAGATTTTTCAGCGCCATGGCACCAGCGCCGATGTCGCCAGAACACTGGCCCTCAACTGCGCCGGTGCCGAACGCGATGGCGCCCATAGCCATGGCGTGTTCCGCATTCCCGGTTACGTGTCGACGCTCCAGAGCGGCTGGGTCAATGGCCAGGCCGTGCCGGTGGTCGAGGATGTCGCCTTGGGTTTTGTCCGGGTCGACGCTGGTAATGGTTTCGCCCAGCCGGCCCTCGCAGCAGCGCGCGCCTTGCTGGTGGAAAAGGCCCGCAATGCCGGCATTGCGGTGCTGGCGATTCGTAACTCCCACCATTTCGCCGCCTTGTGGCCGGATGTCGAGCCCTTCGCCTATGAAGGCCTGGTGGCGCTGAGCGTGGTCAACAGCATGACCTGCGTGGTGCCGCACGGCGCCGACCGTCCGCTGTTCGGGACCAACCCGATTGCTTTCGCGGCGCCTCGGGCTGACGGTGATCCGATTGTCTTCGACCTGGCGACCAGCGCCATTGCCCATGGCGATGTGCAGATCGCCGCACGCAAGGGCGAGCGTTTGCCGCCAGGCATGGGTGTAGACGGTCTTGGCCAGCCGACCCAGGACCCGAAAGCGATTCTTGAGGGCGGTGCGTTGCTGCCGTTTGGCGGGCATAAAGGTTCGGCGCTGTCGATGATGGTCGAGCTGTTGGCGGCGGCGTTGACCGGCGGCAATTTTTCCTTCGAGTTCGATTGGTCGAACCATCCGGGGGCCAAGACGCCGTGGACGGGCCAACTGTTGATCGTGATCGACCCGAGCAAGGCGGCCGGGCAGAATTTTGCCGAGCGCAGCCAGGAACTGGTCCGGCAGATGCACGGGGTAGGGCTCAAGCGTTTGCCGGGTGATCGACGTCACCAACAGCGGGCCAAGTCCAGCACCGAAGGCATCCGGCTTGATGCTCAGACGTTGGCGAGTTTGCGGGAATTGGCCGGGCTCTGAGTCCTGCACAGTCTGCATAGAAGCCGGGCATGAAGAAGGCGAGCTGCGTGCTCGCCTTTTTGCCGGGTACTGATTAAAACGGGGTCGCTTAACGCCGACCCAGCAACAACCCGACTACCAGGCCGAAACCGGCAGAGATCGCCACGGTCTGCCACGGATGACCACCGATGTAGGTTTCAGTGGCTTCGACCGCAGGTTTGGTCCGGTCACGAACGCTGGTGACGGAGTCCCGCGCCTGTTGAAGTTTCTGGGCGATCTGCCCACGAAGTGTGTCCGCTTCCTCTCCGACGAGCGAGGCACTGCTTTTGAGCAGCTTTTCCGACTCTTCGATCAGAGCCTGAAGTTCGCTGAAGGCTTGATCCTTGATCTGGTCTTCGGCGACTTGTGCGGCGGTTTTCCGGGCCATTGAGGTACTCCTTGCAGATAAATGGACAGTGAACAGTGGAGTCTGTCGTCAGCGAAAAAGTTGCAGTGGATTTTCGCGTTGACTCAACCCTGAGGAAAAATCCTGAGTCGGACATTTCTTCCTACAGTGTAAGATGTCGCCTATTTTACGCAGCAGGTAACTCCCATGAGCTTCAATCTGGCCGACAAACCCCTTGCCGAGCGCGCTGCGCTTGAAGATGAGAAATCCCGTCTGTTCGATCTATGGCAAAGCAACCTGGGCAAGTCCAAGGGCGAGGCCGCGCGGTTGTTCGGTGAACGCGCCAAGCGCAAAGGCAAATGGGCCGAGTGGGTCCGTGCCGAACTCGACGGCATGTCGCCCCCGGAATTCGCGAACATGGTGCGCAGTGAAGTCAATCGCCTGATGGCTGCCAAGTAGCGCTCGCGAAGCTCGCGACAATCGCTTCCCGCACTTTCAGCACCACCGGATCAAGCTGTGTACTGGTGCGCCAGCCCAATTCGATCGGGTATCGCGGCAATGCCAAAGGGCAGGGCAGCAGCGCCAATCCGCTGAGTGAGGCAATGCTTTGCGCCGCATGGGCTGGAATGGTCGCCACGGCCTGACTGCCCTTGAGCAAGTGCGGCAACGCGGCAAAATGTGTGGTCGAAGCGCATACCCGCCGACTCAACCCCAGCGCCGCCAGCCCCTCATCGGTGATCCCGATAAAGCCGCCCGACGACACCAGAATGTGCTCGCGGGCGACGAACTCATCAAGGCTGAGGGTCTGCTGTCCCTCGGCCAGGCTGAGCGGGTCCACCAGGCACAGATAACCGCCTTCTCCCAGCACCTGACGGCTGAGCAAGCGCTCGGCAAACCCACCTGCGGTGATCGCCAGATCAATGCTGCGTTCCATCAATGCCTGGGCGACGATCTGGCTGTGGGTCTGACGAAAGATCAGCCGCAGCTTCGGCGCGACGCGGGCGATCTCCTCGATCAGCCGGCGCCCATAAGCAATTTCGAAATCATCGGACATCCCCACGGTCACCGAGCGCCCGTCGTAATGGTGGGCGGCCGGATCGACCATCGCCAGGCTCTGCCGGCATTTGTTCAGGGCATCGCTGACCACCGGTTTCAACTGGTTGGCCTTGAGCGTGGGCGCGAGGCCGCGGCCGGTGCGCACGAACAACTGATCGCCATACACCTCGCGAAGCCTTCGCAGTGCCGCGCTGACCGCCGATTGCGTCACGCCCAGACGCAACGCGGCCCGGCTGGCGCTGGACTCCTCGTGGAGCGCTTCGAAGACTTTCAGCAGGTTGAGATCGACGGTGGAGATATTCATATGGTTCATATCATTCAGCAGCAAACGGGGCTTTATTGATGATCCCGTGGCGCCGGAGAATGAGCAACACCTCATTGCTTTCGGAGTTACTGCGATGCCCAAGTCAATCGTTGCTGCACTGCAAATCGGTGCCTTGCCCGGTGGCAAGGCACAGACCCTGGAGCAGATCCTTGCCTGGGAAAACGCGATTATCGAATCCGGCGCTGCGCTGGTGGTGATGCCCGAAGCGTTGCTCGGCGGTTACCCCAAAGGCGAGGGCTTTGGTACTCAGCTGGGTTATCGCCTGCCGGAAGGGCGTGAAGCCTTTGCCCGGTATTTCGCCAATGCGATCGACGTGCCCGGCGCGGAAACCGAAGCGTTGGTCGGGCTGTCAGCGCGTACCGGCGCCAACCTGGTGATCGGTGTCATCGAACGCGCAGGCAGCACGTTGTACTGCACCGCGTTGTATTTCGATCCGCAGGCCGGGCTGGTCGCCAAGCACCGCAAACTGATGCCCACCGGCACCGAGCGGTTGATTTGGGGTAAAGGTGATGGCTCGACGTTGCCGGTGATCGATAGTCAGGTCGGGCGGATCGGCGCGGTGGTGTGTTGGGAAAACATGATGCCGCTGCTGCGCACCGCGATGTACGCCAAAGGCGTGGAAGTCTGGTGCGCGCCAACGGTGGATGAGCGGGAAATGTGGCAGGTCAGCATGCGCCATATCGCCCATGAAGGACGCTGCTTTGTGGTCAGCGCCTGTCAGGTTCAGGATTCACCGCAAGCCTTGGGCGTGGAGATCGCCAACTGGCCGGCGGGCCGGCCATTGATTGCCGGTGGCAGCGTGATCGTCGGGCCGATGGGCGACATTCTGGCGGGGCCGCTACGTGACAGCGCCGGTTTGCTCACCGCAGAAATCGACACTGACGATCTGATCCGCGCCCGTTACGACTACGACGTAGTGGGGCACTACGCGCGCCCGGACGTGTTTGAGTTGACGGTGGATGAGCGGGCCAAGCCTGGCGTGCGTTTCACCGCATGACCCTGTGGAAGCGGGCTTGCTCGCGAAGGCGGAGTGTCAGTCGACAGTAGAGTTGCCTGACCCACCACTTTCGCGAGCAAGCCCGCTCCCACATTGGATTGGTGTCGAGCACGAGTTGTGTGACTGGCACCGCTCCCACATTGGATCTTCAGTGCTGCTGTAGCCACTCTTCACGGGTGATTTCCCAGAGGTCTCTGGGGAATCGCCCGCTGACGAAGTCGCCCTCATCGCTGCGGATCAAGCGCATGCCGGTGCGTTCCGAGAGTTTGCGCGAGCCGAGGTTGGGCGCTGCTTTCGGTACCCGCATCACGGATCGGCCGAGTGTTTCGAACCAGTACTCGGTGGCCGCCGCACTGGCTTCGGTCATCAAGCCTTGACCTTGCCATTTTGGTCCGAGCCAGAAGCCGCGGTTGTTGTCCTGTTCATCCATCAGGCTGATATTGCCGATCAGTTGCTCCGGCGCCGACTTCAGGCGAATCGACCAGTGCCACTCGTTGCCTGCGGCAATCGCCGACAAAGCGATGTCACGCAGATAGGTCAGCGCGCCGTCGGCAGGGTACGGCCAAGGTACCAAGGCGTTGAGATAACGCACCACTTCCCAGTGCGGGAACTGTTGCTGGATGGCTTCGGCATCGGATAATTCCAGCGGGCGCAGGATCAGGCGTTCGGTGTACAGCGTGGGTGTGACTTCCATGTTCTTTGTCGCTCCTTGAGTCGTGAATTACCAGGTGCCGGTCGTCGACGTTGGCAGGCTGAGTTTGCCACTGTCTACGAAACGCATCGTGCCGAACAAGCCGCCCGCGAGTTTGCCGCGCAGGACGTAGGGCAGGTTGTCGAGGGTTTGGGTTTTGCTCAGGCCCAGGGTCTGGCGCAGCACGGAGAACGCCGAAACACTCACCGGCACGGTCAGCACGGTTTCGGAAAAGCGTGCAATCGAGCCCGATTGATCGCTGACGCCGGAGGCGAGTGGCTGGCCGTTGACTTCCAGGTCCAGGGCCACACCGTTGTAATTGATGGCGGTTTCGTTGGGGTTTTGTACGCGTATTTTCACGGCAAAGCGTACTTCCATGTCCTGGCTTTGCAACGGCTCGAAGCCGACCACGTTGATGTTCAGCGGGTCACGATTGGGAAGCAGGGCGCAGGCGCTCAGGGAGAGCAACAGCAACGAGAGGGATAAAGCGAGGAGTCTGCGCATGAAGGGTTCTCGACAGAAAAGGGACCGAACCGCTGACGGCTCGGCCCTTGAGCAACGTTCGGCGGTTCACCTGTGCGACCACGCTCACTGTGAGGGGTTCGCCGCAAGCTGTCACTTCTTCATGAGCGGCGCGGCATCAGCTGCCTTTGACCGGTGTCGGCAAGGTCACAAGATTCACATAATCATCCCAGAACTGCTTCTGGTCGATGGCAAACACCACCTTGGCTTTTTGCGTGCCCATGGGTGGATTTTTCTTGTAACCCAGGGCACGACCGTAGTCGGCACCGAACTGGGCATTGACATCGACCCACAGCTCGCGGGATTCGGTGACGATGCCCGGCTCGACCAGAAACAGGGCCGGCAGGCTGTCCCAGGTAAAACTGTGATAGCCGGGGTCTTTGTTGAACAACGGCGCGAATTCGTGTTTGTACAGATCGGCAATTGGTCCTGTCCGGGCGATGACGCGCTGGTAGATCGAGGCATCAAAGGTGACTTTTTCGCACACATCGTTGGGAAAAATGACGTGTTCGATGGGTGAGCGCAGGACGATCTTCGCCGCCTCGGGGTCGAACCACCAGTTGAATTCGGCGGCCGGTGTGGTGTTGCCCGGAATCTCGATGGCCCCGCCCATGTACACGATGCGTTTGATCAACGGCACGATGTCGGGGGCGGAGCGAATGGCCAGGGCGATGTTGGTCAGCGGGCCGACCGCCAGCAACGTCACCTTATGGGGATTGGCGCGCACGCTGTCGACGATGAACTGGGCGGCGGTTTCCTTGCGCAATGAGGTGTGGGTCGCCAGGCCATCCGGCGGGGCGATCAGTTGCGCAGCGGAAGTCGGGCGCGGCGCCTTGAAAGCACCCGGCCAACCAGCCCCGAACAGGGCTTTTTCCTGCGGATAGGTGGCGAAGTCATGAAGCAACGGGTAGGCCGCGCCGGAATAGACGCCGACGTCCTTTTCCACACCCATGCGCTCTACCGCCTTGAGGGCATCCACCTGTTCCTGGTCGACCCAGGCGTTGCCGCTGACCAGGGTCATGCCGAGCAGCTCGATGCGTTTCTGGGCGTGGAGCTGGACGAGCATGATGAAGGCCTGGCCATCATCGTTGAGTACGTTGAAGTCGGTGTCGAAGATGACTTTTTCCGCCGCTTGCAGGGAGCCGGCGCAGAAGCCGGCAGCGACAAGCAGGGCACAGCGTTTGATGAAACCTTGCATGGGGACTCACCTGATAATTTGAATGAACACCCGTAGGAGCACGGCTTGCCGGCGAAGGCGTCCTTGAGATCGCCATCGCCGACAAGCCGTACTCCTACAAAAGCGGTGGGGATCAGCGGTTGACCAGTTTGGCCGGCAAGGCGATCACCAGAAAGCTGCTGAGAATCAGGCAGCCGGCAAAGAACCACAGCGCACCGGCGCTGCTGCCAGTGACGTCGATGGCGACCCCCATCAGCGAGTTGCTGACCAGCCCGGCGATGTTCGCCAACGAGCAGGCGAGGGCGAAGCCGGTGGCCGCCGCAGTGCCTTTGAGAAAGGTCGCCGGCAGACTGAAGAACACCGGCACCGCGCCGATGATCGCCGCCGACGCGATGGCGAACAGTGCCACGGTCGCCACCACGTTGTGGACGAAGAACGGCGCACTGGCCATGGCGGCTGCGCCCACCAGAAACGGTACGATGATGTGCCAGCGACGTTCGCGGTGTTTGTCGGAGCTGGCGCCGATCAACAGCATGCCCAACAACGCGGCGATGCTCGGTAGCGCCGTGAGTACGCCGATGTGGAACGTGTCGCTGATGCCTGCATTGCGGATGAAGGTCGGCATCCAGAAACCCATGGCATAGGCACTGAGCAGGATCGAGAAGTCGATCCCGCCGAGCATCCAGACCTTCAAGTTGAAGAAGCCGTCGCGAAAACTGTGTTTGCTGTCCCCGCCACTGGCCTCATCGGCGCGCAGCTCTTGCTCCAGCAGGTTTTTTTCATCGTCGTTGAGCCATTTGGCCTGACGATAGTTGTTGGGCAGGGCCCAGAAGGTCAGCACGCCCAGCATGACACTCGGTACCGCTTCGATGAGGAACAGCCATTGCCAGCCATGCAGGCCGCCAAAGTTATCGAAATAACCCATGACCCAGCCGGACAGCGGGCCGCCAATCACGCTGGACAACGGCAGGCCGATCATGAACAAGGCGATGATGCGGCCCCGTCGATAGGTCGGAAACCAGGTCGTCAGGTAATACAGAACGCCTGGCAGAAAGCCTGCTTCGGCGGCGCCGAGCAAGAAGCGCAGGATGTAGAACTGAGTGGTGGACGTCACGAGCATGGTGCAGGCCGACAGCAGGCCCCAGGTGATCATGATGCGGGCGATCCAGATCTTGGCGCCGACTTTCTCCAGCACCAGGTTGCTCGGCACCTCGAACAGGATGTAGCCGACAAAAAACAGTCCGGCACCGAGGCCGAAGGCGGTTTCGCTGAAGTGCAGTTGATCGAGCATCTGCAGTTTGGCGAAGCCGATATTGATCCGGTCGAGGTACGCGGCCAGGTAGCAGAAGCACAGGAAAGGGATCAGCTTCCAGGTGATCTTGTGGTAAAGCGCTTGAATCGGGTCGGCGACCGTGGTCGCAGGTGCTGCATTCGCAATGGGCATTGGGTGTCTCCTGGCGGTGACTTATGGTTTTTATACAGCCGCTTTTTTCCAGCGCTCTGGCGCGCTGTAGCAAGCGACGTCCAAAGGCAGTGTCAGAAGACTGAGGGCCCATCTGTAGGAGCAAAGCTTGCTCGCGATGGCATCCTTGAAATCGCCATCGCGGGCAAGCCTTGCTCCTACAAGGTTTGCTCCTCAGTTTTTACCAAGACCTGCGCTCTATGGCGCGGTTCTTGTGGTACGCCTTACATTTTTTTGAAGTGCGCGATGGCCTCCTGCTTGCTGACGACATCGCCGTACTTGCTGTCGATATCGAACAGGTTGGCTTCATGGGGCGCCGGATGCCGGTCGCCGACGCACTCGCGCACGACGATGGTGCGAAAACCGTGTTGCACGGCGTCCACCGCTGTCGCCCGAATGCAGCCGCTGGTGGAGCAACCGGCCAGCACCACGGTGTCGATGCCTTGGGCGTGCAGCATCGAGGCCAGGCTGCTGCCGAAAAAGGCACTCGCGTATTGCTTGCTGATCACTACTTCATCTTCCTGGGGCCGTACCTCTTCGCAAAACGCCGCCAAGGGGTTGCCCTCGACCATATCTTTCATCACCGGAGCCTTTTTAACCCAGATACCACCGTCGGCGAAATGGCCGGGATGGTAGCGAATATTGGTGTGCACCACCGGGATGCCCTGACGACGGGCGCTGGCCAACAGTTCAACGCTTTCGGTCACGGCACTGACCACGCCGGATGCGAACAGCGGCGCCCCTTCGGTGGTGTAGCCACGCATGAAATCGATCATCAGCAACGCGGCTTTCTGGCCGAAACCGATGCGCTGGCCCCACACGCCCTGATAGTTGTCGTTGGCGGTTTGTTCGCTCATGTCGCTCACCTCTTAATAGGCGCCGGAGAGCAGGGCGCCTGCGCCGGGAACAATCGGTTCCAGGTCCAAGGCCTTGAGCATGGCGTAGGTGGTGGCAATGGCGGCGGTGAGTACCGGTTTACCGGTTTGCGCTTCGACTTGCGCCACCACGGGCAGTGACTGCATCTGCACGCAGGCCGAGAGCACGATCACGTCGACGCCCTCCAGGTTCATACCGGCCACGATGCCCGGCAGATTCGCCGGATCGTGACGGGCCACGGCGAGGTTGTCGGGAATTTCCAGTGCGCGCCAGTCCACGACTTCGAAACCTTCTGCGCGGATGTAATCCACCACCAGTTCGGTGAGGGGTTTCATGTACGGCGCGACGATAGCGATGCGTTTGGCTCCCAGCACTTTCAGGCCTTCGATCAAGGCGCCGGCGCTGGTAATGACCGGTGCGTTGCCGTCGTTATCGGCGGTGGCCTTGCGCAGCCGTTGCTCGGATTTGCGGTGATAACCCAGACCCATGGCCATGATCGCCACCAGGCACGCGTAACCCAAGACGTCGACCTTGGCGTCGGACAATTCCACGGCGCAGCGGTCGGATTCGCCGTCCATCGCCGCCAGCTCTTCCTTGCGCACTTGCTTCATGCGCATGCGGCTGGAGTGAAAGGTGAAGCGTTCCGGGCGGATCAACTGACGCGCGGTGAGCATCGCCGGGATCTCGGTTTCCATGGTGGTGTTGGAGCTCGGCACGATCTGGCCGATGCGGTAAGGCGTGAGCATAAAAGTCTCCCGATGGCTTTTAATTAAGGGCCGGATTCAGACGTGGGCCGAGGAAGTCACCGAAGGCGGCGAAGAAGCCTTCCAGGTCATCCCAGGGAATCATGTGCCCGGCGTTTTCGACGTGGACACTGCGAATGTTCGGTTGCAGGTCGAGTATTTCCGCTTCGTCCTCGGGCTGAATAACACCACCACGGCCGGCGATCATCAGTAACGCCGGGGGCTGGAGTTTCGGCAGGTCCTGGTGGAAATCCACGTCGTGGAAATCGTTGAAGGCCCGCACGATTGCCGGCTCGTAGCAGGTGTGCAGCCATTCGGCGCGCAGCTGCAGTTGCTCGTCGGTCCAGGTGGCACAGAAGGCGCGCATCGCCTCGGCGTCCATCCCGATCAAGGACTGGCGGATCGAATCGACGTACCACGGCAGTTTGCTCGGGTATTCGCGCCGGCCAGGGCCGGACACCGGTGGATCGATCAGCACCAGACGGTTCACCCCGGCCGGATGACGCACCGCGCTGCGCACGGCAAAACGGGCGCCCATGGAATGGCCGACCAAGTGGTAGCTATCCAGATTCATGGCCTGTGCGAAAGCGCCGATGTCGTCGGCGCAGGCGTCAGCGCTGTAGTCCAGCTCTGGGCCAGTGGAGGAGAGGCCACGACCGCGAACGTCCAGCACGTAAGTGTCGAAATGCTCGCCGAGTCGTTCCGCGACAAACCCCCAGGTGATCGCCGGGCTGGTGATGCCGGGAATCAGAATCAGCGCCGGGCCTTTACCGCCATAGCGCAGGTAGTGCTGGCGAATGCCGTTGGCCTGGACGTTACCGCCATGGATGAACGTACTCACGCGGCTACCCCCGATTTCAGCGGTTGGGCGTACAGGTCATAGCCGTAAACCCAGGCCGGATCTTCCTGGGTGCGAAGCCAGGTGTTGGCGTTGGACACGGACTGCACGCGGGAGGCGCGTTCCTTGCGGTTGGCTTCATAGAGTTCGAACGCGGTGCGGTAATCGCCGAGCCCGGTTTCCTGCAGGCAGCGGGTGAGCATCGCGGCGTCTTCGATAGCCATGCCTGCGCCTTGGGCCATGTGCGGCTTCATCGGGTGGCAAGCGTCGCCCAGAAGCACCAGTCGCCCACGGCTCCACAGCGGCAACGGGTTGCGGTTGCGCAACGGCCATTTGGTGACGCTTTCGGTGGATTCGATCAGCGCCTGGACCGTCGGGTGATACCCCAGGAACGCCTCAAACATTTCTTCGCGGCTGCTGTCGACGAACGCGCCCTGGAAATCCCACTCCGGATGCGGCACGCCGGTGACGTAGTAGTACTCATCGCGCTTGCCGGTGGTGTAGTAGACCATCATGTGCCGATCCTCGGTCCACCACTTGATGCAGTCTTCGAACTTCAAATCGTATTTGGCCAGTTGATCACCACGGATCAGCGCGCGATGCGCCACCCAGCCGCTATACAGCGGTTTTTCCGCGCCGAGCAACTCTTCACGAATCTTCGAATTGATGCCATCGGCGCCGATGACGATGTCGGCGTAGGTCACTTCGCCATCGCTGAAGGTCAGGCGCACCTGGCTGTCGGTTTCTTCCAGGGTTTCCAGGCGCTTATTGAAGTGCACGGTGCCGGGTTTGATCGTCGACATCTGCAGGGCGTGCAGGTCGCCGCGGTGCACGGTGATGTAGGACGCGCCGTATTCCTTGCGAGCGAAATCTCCCAATGGGATGCGTGACAGGTAATCGCCACTCAAGCCGTCACGGCTGAACCAGTGATCCGGATGTGAGCCCATCAGGTCTAGCTGTTGCTCGATGCCCATGCGCCGGAAGATTTTCATGATGTTGGGGCCCATGTGAATCCCGGCACCGAGGCGGGAGAACTCGGGGGCCTGTTCGTAGATGTCCACCTCAAACCCGGCTTGTTGCAGCAGCGTCGCAGCGGCTGCACCGCCCAGACCCGCACCGACGATGGCGATTTTTTGTATTCTTGCCATGGGGCTTGTTCCTCTTCTTCGAATGGTCGCTGGCGGTGTCGCCGCAAGGTTTTTAAAGTGTATACGCTATAAAATTTAAAAAGAAAGAGTTGTTTTGGAAAAATTATTTTCAGCCGTATTTGTCCGTGGTCACCAAATGTAACCAGTAAATATTGGATTTGTGTGAGTTTGTAACGTTATTGCCTGGCGCTTGCAGTCAGTCTTCTTTTAGGGTCTTATCGTTAATAAATGGCGTATACGCTATAAAAATGCACTAGAGTGAGGCGGGGCGCCTCGACTTGGTGCGCAACAAACGATCGAGGAGACAGGAAAATGCCGGTAAGCGATTGCGAATTGACCCAGATGTTCGAACACGTGTTGAAGCTGTCGAAGGTCGACCCGACCCAGAGCGTCGCCGTGCTCAAGAGCCATTATTCGAACCCGCGCACTGTGCGTGCGGCGATGGATGCGGCCCAGCGGCTGGGGGCCAAGGTCTACGCGGTGGAGTTGCCTTCGTTCAACCATCCGACGGCCATGGGTAATGACATGACGGCCTACTGCGGCGATACCGCGCTGACCGGCAATATCGCGGCGCAGCGGGCGCTGGAAGCGGCAGACTTGATCGTCGACACGATGATGCTGCTGCACTCGCCGGAGCAGGAGCAGATCCTCAAGACCGGCACGCGAATTCTGTTAGCTGTCGAACCCCCGGAAGTCCTGGCGCGCATGCTGCCGACCGAGGCTGACAAGGTGCGGGTGATGGCGGCGGAGCAACTGCTCAAACAGGCCAGATCAATCCACGTCACCTCCCGCGCCGGCAGCGATTTCCGTGCGGCGCTGGGGCAATATCCTTCGGTTACCGAATACGGTTTCGCCGATGAGCCGGGGCGTTGGGACCACTGGCCCAGCGGCTTTCTGTTCTCCTGGCCCAATGAAGAAACTGCCGAGGGCGTGCTGGTGCTGGATGTCGGCGACATTGTGCTGCCGTTCAAGAACTACACCCGGGAGAAAATCACCCTGGAAATCGAGAAGGGCTTCATCACCGAGATCCATGGCGGTTTTGAGGCCGAATACCTGCGTGACTACATGAAGTACTTCAACGATCCAGAGGTCTACGGTATTTCCCACATTGGCTGGGGCTTGCAGCCACGGGCGCAGTGGACGGCCATGGGGCTGCACGATAAAAACGATGGCATGTGCATGGATGCCCGGGCGTTCTACGGCAACTTCCTGTTCTCCACCGGACCGAATACCGAAGTCGGCGGCACCCGCAAAACCCCGTGTCACCTGGATATTCCATTGCGCCATTGCGATGTGTACCTGGATGACCAGGCGGTGGTGATTGGTGGGGATGTGGTGGCGCCCGAGGCTTCCCGGGTTCGCTGAATGTGTTTGCTGAAATGCTGAAACCTGTAGGAGCAAGGCTTGCCCGCGATGGCGATCTCAAGTGCGCTATCGCGGGCAAGCCTTGCTCCTACGGAAAGCGGGTCAGGTGTTTGCCCAACCCGCTCTTGAGTCCACCCGCCAACCTGTCCATCATGCCTTCCCACCACTTTTCGCTTTTCGAGTCTGCCGTGCCTGAAACTCCTGATTCTTCCTACGTTTTCTCCGAACAAGTCGGGCATTTGCTCCGCAAGGCCTATCAACGGCACATGGCGATTTTTCAGGCAAACGTCGGCGACTCCCAGCTCACCGCGGTGCAGTTCGTCACCCTGTGCGCCGTGCGTGATCACGGCCCCAGTTCGTTGACTGAACTGGTCAAAGCCACCGCCGTGGACCAGGCAACCATTCGCGGCATCGTCGAGCGGCTCAAGGCCCGGGAACTGATCACCCTTGAACCCGACCCGCAGGACCGGCGCAAAGTCATTGTCGGCCTGTCCGAAGCCGGCGATCGACTGGTGCAGCAAACCGTGCCTTGTGCCGGAAAAATCACTGAGCTGACCATGAGCAACCTCAACCCTGCAGAGCAGGTTGCCGTGCTGTTTTTGCTGCGCAAGATGATCGACGACCCACAGGACTGATCAGCCCGCTCGGTCTTTGGCATCGTTTTTGCTCTCTTTTCATGTAGTAACCACTTCACCACTCGAGTGTGTCGCGACGCCACAAACTGATTCTGGCCCGCGACCTTTTCTTCGACTTTTTGGTGTAGTGGATACTTCATCAACTGAAGCGGGCGAAGCGAATGACAAGCCAGGAAATCACGGTAGCGCTTGAAGTCAACGGCCACACCAGCACCGTCACCGCGATGGCGGATACGCCGTTATTGCTGATCCTGCGCAATGACCTGCAACTCAACGGCCCCAAGTACGGTTGCGGCCTGGGCGAGTGCGGTGCGTGCACGGTGATCATCGACGGCGTGGCGGCGCGTTCCTGCGTTTTTCCGCTGGCCGGCGCCGTGGACCGGCAAATCGTCACCCTCGAAGGGCTCGGCAACCGCGCCGATCCGCACCCGGTGCAACAAGCCTTTATCGATGAGCAGGCGGCGCAATGCGGCTATTGCCTCAACGGCATGATCATGACCGCCAAGGCCTTGCTCGACCGCATCCCGCACCCCAGCGAAACCCAGATCCGCAACGAGCTCTCGGCCAACCTCTGCCGTTGCGGCACCCATATCGAAATCCTCCGCGCGGTGCTGCGTGCCGCCCGTCAAACGCCTTGAACGTGGATCGATGACCATGACTGACGCAATCCCCACCCGCGACCAATGGCTGGCCAAGACCGGCGTTCTGCTGATCGTCGACGACATCCTGCCGCCATCAGGCCCGGTGGCCAAAGGCGGTACGCCGCTGATCAAACCCAAAGAGCTTGGGTTGTTCATCGCCATCAGCGATGACGCACGGGTGTATGCCTTCAACGGGCATGTCGATCTCGGCACCGGCATCCGCACTTCGCTGGCGCAGATCGTCGCCGAAGAACTGGACTTGCAACTGGAGCAGGTGTGCATGGTGCTGGGCGACACCGAGCGTGTGCCCAATCAAGGCGCGACCATCGCCAGCGCCACGCTGCAGATTTCCGCGATCCCGCTGCGCAATGCGGCTGCCGAGGCCCGACGGTTTCTGCTGGAGCGGGCGGCAGAACGCTGGTCGGTGGAGGCGGGCAGTTTGACGGTCGAGGCCGGGGTGATTGTCGCAGCGGACGGACGCACCATGTCCTACGCCGATCTGGTGCGCGGTGACCATGTTGAACTGCGCCTCTCCGGCACCGCGCCACTCAAGTCTGCCGAAGACTATCGGCTGGTCGGCAAGGGCTCCGCGCGGGTGGATATTCCGGCCAAGGCCACTGGCGAACTGACTTACGTCCACGACATGCGGGTGCCGGACATGCTCCACGGTCGGGTGATTCGCCCGCCCTATGCAGGGCTCGATTGTGGTGACTTCGTCGGCAATAGCCTTTTGGAGGTCGACGAGGCATCCATCGCGCATATCCCGGGGATCGTCGCGGTGGTGGTGATCCGTGATTTCGTCGGGGTGGTGGCGCTACGCGAAGAGCAGGCGATCAAGGCCGCCCAGACGTTAAAAATCACATGGAAAGCCTGGAACCATAAATTGCCGGACATGAGCAATGTCGAGCAGGCCATCCGCGATAACCCGCGAGTACAGCGCGTCGTTCTCGATCAGGGCAGCGTCGACGACGCCTTGGCCGGGGCCCATCAGCGCATGCCGCGCACGTATCTGTGGCCGTATCAGATGCATGGCTCCATCGGCCCGTCTTGCGGGTTGGCGGACTATCAGCTGTCGGGCATTCGCGTGTGGTCCGGTAGCCAGAATCCGCATTTGCTGCGGGCGGATCTCGCCTGGTTGCTGGAGTGCGCAGAAGAATCAATCGAGATTATTCGCATGGAAGCGTCGGGCTGTTATGGGCGTAACTGTGCCGACGATGTCTGCGCCGATGCCTTGCTGTTGTCCCGTGCCGTGGGCAAACCGGTCCGGGTGCAATTGACCCGGGAGCAGGAGCACCTGTGGGAACCCAAGGGCACCGCGCAACTGATGGACGTTGACGGCGGCTTGAACGCCGATGGTGGTGTGGCGGCTTACGATTTCCAGACCAGCTACCCGTCCAACGGCGCGCCGACCCTGGCCTTGCTGTTGACCGGACGGGTCGAGCCGGTGGCGGCGATGTTCGAGATGGGCGATCGCACGTCGATCCCGCCTTATGACTTCGAACACATGCGCGTGACCATCAATGACATGGCGCCGATCGTCCGGGCTTCGTGGATGCGCGGGGTGTCGGCGCTGCCCAACACCTTCGCCCACGAGTCGTACATCGATGAACTGGCGTTCGCGGCGGGCGTCGATCCGGTGGAGTACCGACTGCGCTATCTGCGCGATGAGCGCGCCATTGACCTGGTGAAATCCACCGCCGAGCGCGCCGCCTGGACCCCGCGCACCGCGCCGATGCAAACCCCGAACGATGATCAGTTCCTGCGCGGTCGCGGCTTTGCCTATGCGCGCTACATCCACAGCAAATTCCCCGGGTTCGGTGCGGCGTGGGCCGCATGGGTGGCGGACGTGGCGGTGGATCGCCAGACCGGTGATGTGTCCGTCACGCGGGTGGTGATCGGTCATGACTCGGGGATGATGATCAACCCGGCGGGCGTACAGCATCAGATCCACGGCAACGTCATTCAGTCCACCAGCCGGGTGCTCAAGGAGCGTGTGACCTTCGAAGAGTCCACCGTCGCCAGCAAGGAGTGGGGCGGTTATCCAATCCTGACCTTCCCTGAAGTGCCGCAGATCGACGTCATGATGATGCCGCGTCAGGACCAGCCGCCCATGGGCGCCGGTGAGTCCGCCTCGGTGCCGAGCGCGGCGGCGATTGCCAACGCTATTTATGACGCCACCGGGATTCGTTTTCGCGAACTGCCGATTACCCCGGAGCGGGTGCTGGCGGCGTTGAACGCCGGCACCTGTGACGAGCCACCGAAGTCGCCGGCCAAACGCTCGAAATGGTTGTTCGGCTCTCTGTTTGCGGCGTTCGGCGCGGTGCTCGGTATGGCCGCGACAGCGTGGCCATTTCACGGTGAAATCGCGCCGATTGCCCCGCCAAGTGCTGGCACCTGGTCGGCGGCAACCCTTGAGCGCGGGCGTTTGCTGGCGGCCGTCGGCGATTGCGCGGTGTGCCATACCGCGCCCGGCGGCGCGACCAATGCCGGAGGCCTGGCGATGCAGACACCCTTCGGCACGCTCTATAGCAGCAACATCACACCCGACGTGAAGACCGGCATTGGCAGCTGGTCGTACCCGGCGTTCGAACGTGCGATGCGCGACGGCATCGGCCGCGACGGACGCAATCTGTATCCGGCGTTTCCCTACACCGCGTTTCGCAATATCAACGATGCCGACATGCAGGCGCTGTATGCGTACCTGATGTCGCAAGCGCCGGTCAGCCAACCGGCGACTGCCAACGACATGCGTTTCCCGTTCAATCTGCGGCCGTTGATGGCCGGGTGGAATTCGCTGTTTCTGCGCCGGGGCGAGATCAGCGTTCAGCCAGAACGTAGCGAGCAATGGAATCGAGGCGCTTACCTGGTCAACGGTTTGGGGCACTGCGCCGCCTGCCATTCGCCACGCAACCTGATGGGCGCGGAGAAGGGCGGTGCATCTTTCCTGGCCGGTGGCAGCGTCGATGGCTGGGAAGCGCCGGCGTTGAACGGCTTGTCGAAAGCGCCAACGCCGTGGACGGAGAATCAGCTGTTCGACTATCTCGGCACCGGCTATTCCGACGCCCATGGCGTGGCGACCGGGCCTATGGGGCCGGTGGTCAGTGAACTGGCGAAATTGCCCAAGACAGATATCCGCGCGATGGCGGTGTACCTGGCGTCACTCAACGGCGCGCAGGCTGAAGCGCAAGTGGTGGAGAAAGCCACCCGGCCGTCGCCAGTCGCGAGCCTGTCATTGAGCAACGGTCAGCGGGTGTTTGAAGGTTCGTGCAAGGCCTGTCACGCGGATGGCCTGGGGCCGAAACTGTTCGGTGTGAGTCCGTCTCTGGCGAGCAATACCAATGTGCACAGCGATCAACCGGACAACCTGATCAAGGTCATACTGCAAGGCATCGATGCACCGGCCACCAAGGACCTGGGCTACATGCCCGGTTTCAAGGACAGTTTGTCCAATACGCAGGTGGCGGAACTGGCGGCGTATTTGCGTAATCGGTTTGCGACCGCTGCGCCGCAGTGGCAAGGGTTGGAACAAAAGGTTGCACACTTGCGGGCTAATCCAGGGAGCCATTAAAAGCATCGCGAGCAAGCTTTGCTCCTACAGGAGAAAATGCAGATACCGTAGGAGCAAGGCTTGCCCGCGATTGGGGCCGGCACATTCACCCCAAATTCTGCTCGGGCAACCGCATAACCCCCCGCACCACCAGATCCTTGATAAACCCCAACCAATCCTCCCGCTGCCCCTTGTCCGCCAGATCCTCCCCCAGGAAGGAACTGAGGGTGTGCTGGTTGGAGTTATAGAAGTAGCAAAGCGAGGCGATCATCAAATACACATGCTTGATGTCCAGATCCTGACGAAACAATCCCTGAACCTGACCCGCCTCAATGATCGGGCGCAACACGCCGACCGCTTCTCCCGACAACCGGCGCAACTCGCTGGACTGTTGGGCGTGCTTGCCGTTGTGCAGGTTTTCGTTGCTGAGGATGGCGACGAATTCCGGGTGTTCGACGTAGTAGTTCCAGACGAACGTCACCAGATCCTGCAGAGCCACCAGCGGTGTGCGCAGGTCCAGCTTGAGTTGGCTTTCGGCTTTGTTGAATTGCTCGTAAGTGTGTTCCAGCACGCAGATGAACAGCTGCTCTTTGCTGCCGAAGTAGTAATAGAGCATGCGGTCGTTGGAATCGGCTTCGCGGGAAATGCTTTCCACCCGCCCCCCGGAGTAGCCGTCGCGGGTGAACACCTTCACGGCCGCTTCGAGAATCCGGGTTCGGGTTTGATGGGCCTGAGCGGCCCGGATGCCGGTTTTCTTGTTCAACGTGTGGTCAACCTTCTACCAAGCGGAGTCGCAACGAATGTAGCACGGTCCCATCAGCGGTTCAGGCTGGCGGCGGTTTCAGTGGCCGGCGGATTTTCCATGACTTGCAGGATCGAGGCTTCCGGATCGAAGTCATCTTCTTCCAGCTCAATGAATTCTTCAGGCAGGAAGATATTCAGCACGATGGCGCACAATGCGCCGACGGTGATCGGCGATTCGAAGATGTTGTGCAGCGCCTTCGGCAACTCGCGCAGCACTTCCGGAACCGCCGCGACACCCAGGCCCATGCCGAGGGAAATCGACACGATCAGCATGTTGCGCCGGTGCAGGCCGGCTTCGGCGAGGATCTTGATCCCGGCGACGGCGACGGTGCCGAACATCACCAGTTCAGCGCCACCCAGTACCGGTTTGGGCATCAGTTGCAGTACTGCGCCGATCATCGGGAACAACCCCAGCAGCACCAACAGACCGGCGATAAAGAACGCCACGTAGCGGCTCGCCACACCCGTGAGCTGAATCACGCCGTTGTTCTGAGCGAAGGTCACCATCGGCATGCTGTTGAACACGGCGGCCATGGCTGAGTTCAGGCCGTCGGCGAGTAGGCCGGACTTGATCCGGCGGATGTAGATCGGGCCTTTGACCGGCTGCCGGGAAATCATCGAGTTGGCCGTCAAGTCACCGGCGGCTTCCAGCGGCGACACGAGGAAAATCACCGCCACTGGCACAAACGCCACCCAATCGAAGTTAAAGCCGTACTTGAACGGCACCGGTACGCTCATCAGCGGTACGTCGGGCAGGCTGGCGAAGTTGACGTCACCCATCAGCCAGGCCACGAAATAGCCGAGGGTCAGGCCGATGACGATCGCCCCGAGGCGCAGGAACGGCACATCGACCCGGTTCAACACCACAATCGTTCCGAGCACCAGGGCCGCCAGGGCCAGATGACTGGCGGCGCCGAGGTCCACCGCACCGAAACCACCCGCGATGTCGGTCATGGCGACTTTGATCAGCGACAGGCCCATCAGCGTGATGATCGTGCCGGTCACCACCGGGGTGATCAGCATCCGCAATTTGCCGATGAACTGGCTCAACACCACTTCGATGAAGGCGGCGAAAAAGCACACACCGAAGATCGTCGACAGGATCTCATCGGTGCCGCCACCCCGGGCCTTGACCATGAAGCCGGCACTGAGAATCACGCTGATGAATGAGAAGCTGGTGCCTTGCAGACACAGCAGGCCGGAACCGATCGGGCCGAAACGTCGTGCCTGAACAAACGTGCCCAACCCCGAGACGAACAGCGCCATGCTGATCAGGTACGGCACTTCGCTTTGCAGACCGAGGGCGCCCCCCATGATCAGCGTCGGGGTGATGATGCCGACGAAACTCGCGAGTACGTGTTGCAGGGCGGCGAAGACGGTGGCGGTCAGATGCGGGCGATCGTCGAGGCCGTAAATCAGGTCGTTATTGCGCGGGGCAGGGGGTTTTTCAGAGGCGGTCATGGTGATGTGCGTGCCAGAAGGCGGGCCGGGTCAAAAATGGAGGCGCAGGATGCCAGCAGCGGGCATCGAGGGCAACGCACAACGCACTGATCGTTCCCACGCTCCCGCGTGGGAATGCCTCACCGGACGCTCACCGGACGCTCTGCGTCCGCTCTTGGACGCGGAGCGTCCCTGGCTGCATTCCCACGCGTGGGAACGATCATCAACCGAACGCCGCGAGTAAATCCTCTTCAAAGGCTTTCTGTGCATCCCCCGGCACCTGGGCGCGATGGCGGGCCAGGTGGAACGCCACGTCGAAACTCATATCGGCACGGCGCACCGCCCGCAGCAATTCCTTGTCTTCCCAGCTGCGGGCAAAGTGTTCGGGTAAATAACCGACATGTTTGCCCGAGAGAATGAAGGCGAGGGTGCCTTCGACTTGTTCCGAGCGCGCCGAACACATCTTCCCCTGGAAGGGCTCGTCGCTGCGCAGGAAGCGGTAAGGGTGATCGACCCGATCACAGGCCTGTAGCGCTAGATCATCAGGCGCATCGTCGGTGAACAACGGATGGCCGGGGGCGCAATACAGGTGCTGGGTTTCGGTAAACAGTTCGCGGTAGTCAAAAGCGCTTTGCACTTGGGAGAAATAGCCGATCGCCAGGTCCAGTCGTTGTTGCAGCAGCAACCGTTCCATTTCGCCGGGCATCGCGCTGATCAATTCGATGCGTACCGATTCGTCCCGTTCACGAAAGCGCCGGATCGCATCGGCCACCCGTTGCAGCACGGATTGATCGAGTGCTTCGGACAGCCCCAGCCGAACCTCGCCGATCAAGCGCCCGGCCACGCCGTTGGATTGATGGCGGAAGGCTTCGATGGACTCGAAGAGGCTGCGAGTCGCACTCAGCAGTTGCTCGCCCTTGGGCGTGATCTTGAAACCACCCTTGCCACGACTGCACAGGCGATACCCGAGTCGGGTTTCCAGTTTGGCCATTTGCTGGCTGATGCTCGACTGGCTCAAGCCCAACTCACCCTGAGCCGCGCTGAAACCGCCGCACTCCACCACGTTGACGAACAGGCGCAGCAGTTGCAGATCGAGATCGTGGAGTTGGCCGAGCATCAAACATTACTCCGGGATAAAGTCAGGATAACTAACTTGGTATTTTTCCAATGTATCCGACGACGCATTCTGCATCCACTTCATCTGGTCAGGTGTTTCGTCATGGCTCCCATGTTCAAGCTGTGTTTGCCCGCGCTGTTCCTCGCCATGGCTGTATCGGCCCAGGCCGAGGAAAAAGTCCTCAATCTCTACAGTTGGTCCGATTACGTAGCACCTGAAACCTTGCAGCGTTTCGAACAGGAAACCGGTATCCACGTGCGCTACGACACGTTCGATTCCTCGGAGGTGCTCGAGACCAAGTTGCTTACCGGTGGCAGCGGTTATGACGTGGTCGTGCCGTCTTCCAGTGTGCTGGCCCGCGGATTGGCAGCCGGTGCGTTGAAAGAGATTCCCCACGAAGGCCTCAAGGGTTACGCCAACCTCGATCCGGATTTGCTGGAAAAACTCGCTGCCGTCGACCCCGGCAACCGCTATGGCGTGCCCTACACCTGGGGCACCTTGGGATTGGGGATGAATGTCGAAGCCGTGAAGCAGCGTTTGCCGGACGTGCCGCTCAACAGCCTGGACCTGCTGTTCAAGCCTGAGTACGCCAGCAAACTGAAAGATTGCGGTATTGCCATTCTCGACTCGCCTCAGGAAGTGATCGGCCTGGCGCTGCATTACCTCGGTAAAAATCCCTACAGCACTGACAAGGCTGATCTGTCAGCTGCCGAGGCGTTGTTGCATCAGCTGCAACCCAATGTGCTGTACGTCGCGACCGGTCGGCAGATCAGCGATCTGGCCAACGGCAGCGTATGCCTGGCGCTGACTTACAACGGTGACGCCAGCATGGCCGCCGATCAGGCGCGCAAGGCCAACAAGCCGTTTGAAGTGGCGTACCGGATTCCGAAAGAGGGCACGCTGGTCTGGCAAGACAACCTGGCGATCCCCAAGGACGCCCCACACCCCGAAGCTGCCCGCGCCTTTGTCGAGTTCATGTTACGCCCGGAATCCGTTGCGGCGCTGACCAACGAACTGTTCTTCGCGACAGCCAACCAGGCCGCAACTCCGCTGGTGGATGAGGCCGTGCGCACCGACCCGGATATTTACCCGCTGCCTGAGGTGCGTGACCGGCTGTACGCCGACCGCAGCATGAGCCTCAAGGACCTGCGTCAACGCACTCGCTTGTGGACCACTTTCCGTAGCCGCCAATAATAAGGAACCTGAGATGGACGTCCCGATGCAAAACGATCAGGCCATGACCCGCGACAGCCTCTACGGCACTGCCGCCGAAAGTACCTACGCCGGTATCACCAGTTTCATGCGTCGACGCTACAGTCGCGACTTGCGCGGCGTCGACGTAGCGGTCAGCGGTGTCCCGTTCGACACCGCCACCAGCAACCGCCCCGGAGCGCGTTTCGGACCACGGGGCATTCGTGCCGCGTCCACCGGGATCGCCTGGGAACGCCACTGGCCGTGGACCTTCGACCCGTTCGATCATCTGGCGGTGATCGATTACGGCGATTGCGACTTCGACTACGGCACACCGCAGTCGGTGCCGGAAAGCATCGAAGCCCACGCCGAACACATCCTCAACGCCGGTAGCGCGATGCTGACGTTCGGCGGTGATCACTTCATCACGTATCCGCTGCTCAAGGCCCATGCGCGCAAACATGGTCCGTTGTCGTTGATCCACTTCGACGCCCACAGCGACACCTGGCCGGACGAAGACGGCAAGCGTGTCGATCACGGCACGATGTTCTGGCACGCGGCCAAGGAAGGTTTGGTGGATCCGTCGCGTTCGGTGCAGATCGGCTTGCGTACCACCAATGATGATCATCAGGGTTTCCAGGTGCTGGATGCGCGACAAGTGCATCGACGTGGTGTTGATGAAATTGTCGAGGCCATTCGGGCTCGGGTCGGTGATCACCCGGTGTACCTGACGTTCGACATCGACTGCCTCGATCCGGCATTCGCTCCAGGCACCGGAACGCCGGTGTGCGGTGGCTTGAGCACGGTGCAGGCGCTGGAAATCCTCGGTGGCTTGCGCGGGATTAATCTGGTGGGAATGGACGTCGTGGAAGTGGCACCGGCCTACGACAGTGCGGACATTACCTCACTGGCGGCGGCGACGTTGGCGATGGAAATGCTGTGTTTGTATGCGGCTAAACATAAGGTCGATTGGTAACACACAAAACAAAATGTGGGAGCGGGCTTGCTCGCGAAGGGGACATAACATTCAACATTTAAGCTGAATGTCAGTCCGCTTTCGCGAGCAAGCTCGCTCCCACATTTAATCTGTGTCAGGCCACTGGAATGATTGGCAGATCCAGGGTTTCAGCCCCGGTAAATCGTGCCGCCGACCCGGCAATGGATTCATGGGGCACGCCCATCTCCACACCACTGACCCCATCAAGCCGCGACAGCTGTTCAGCACTCAATTGCACACTCAACGCACCCAAGGTCGCATCCAGTTGTTCACGGGTGCGTGAGCCGAGAATCGGAATCAGTGCCGTGGTCGAACGCTTGGCTTTTTCCCGCAGCCAGGCAATGGCGACGTGCGTCGGGCTGGCGCCCAGTTCTGCGGCGACGGCTAGCAACGTGTCGAGCAGGGCGGTTTCACGGGCACTTTTCTCGGCGTGAATCAGCATCCCGAGTTTGGCGGCGCGGTTGTCGCCATCGTTGGTGCGGTACTTGCCAGTGAGGAATCCGCCACCCAACGGTGACCATAACGTAGCGGCCAGGCCCAAGGCTTCGGCCATCGGCAGTTGTTCACGTTCGGCCGTGCGTTCGGCGAGGCTGTATTCCACCTGAATCGCAGCAATCGGCGAGAAACCACGAACCTCGGCCAGCAAATCGGCCCGAGCGATGCGCCACGCCGGGAAGTTTGACAGCCCGGCGTAGTGAATTTTGCCAGCGCGCACCAGATCGTCGAAACCGCGCAGGATTTCTTCCATCGGCGTCACGCCATCGCTCATGTGGGCCCAGAACAGATCGATGTGGTCGGTGTTGAGTCGTTTCAGGCTTTCTTCCACGGCGCGAACCATGTTCTTGCGGTTGTTGCCAGTGTGGGAAATGCCCGCAGCCGGCGTGGTCCCCAAGGTGTATTTGGTGGCGATGACCAAGCGATCCCGTTCCGCTGCGATGAACTCGCCGAGCATGGCTTCCGACTGGCCGGCCTGATAGCCGTTGGCGGTGTCGATGAAATTGCCGCCGGCCTCCAGGTAGCCATCAAAAATGCGTTTGGCTTCGTCGCGCTCGGCGCCATGGCCCCAACCGGTGCCGAAATTACCGGCGCCCAACGCCAGTTCCGAGACCCGTAAGCCGGTTTTGCGGCCGAAGACTTTGTAATGCATGGGATGACTCCTGAAGGAAAAGACGTTGGGCTCGAATATAGATGTCTAGCGACATGTATTTAATATGATGCGAGTAATATTTGGCGTCAAGGCGCTTTTTCATTCGCGAGAGAAGGGCCGACCAGCGGCCCCATCGCTACTGCCACTTTCTGACAGGGTGCTCTGCTAAGCTCCGACAACTTTTACGGACAGAGCCTGCCGATCGTGTCGCGGACCACTCGTTTACTGACCTTGTTGCAAGTGCTGCGCGGCAAAAGTCGTCCGGTGACCGCGGCGACGCTTGCCGGCGAACTGGAGATTTCCGAACGCACGCTGTACCGCGACATCGCCGAACTCACCGCCCTCGGCGCGCCAATCTACGGCGAAGCGGGGATCGGCTATGTGTTGCGCAGCGGTTTGTTTCTGCCGCCGTTGATGCTCAACGCCGATGAAACCGAAGCCATCGTGCTGGGGTTGCGCTATGTGGATCAGCGCGGCGATGAGGTGTTGAGCAAGGCTGCGGCGGATGCGCTGGCCAAGATTGCTGCGGTATTGGCGCCTGAAGCGCTGGACGCGTTACGCAACCCGACGGTGTTGCCGGGGCCGCCCGGTTATGGCTTCGCGCCCAACGCCGTGCCACTGAATGTGTTTCGCCAGGCCATCCGCGATCAGGTCAAGCTGCACATCGACTACGCGGACGCCAACCAGGTGCCCAGCCAGCGACTGATCTGGCCGCTGGCCCTGGGGTTTCTCAACGAGGTGCGAATCATCGTCGCCTGGTGTGAGTTGCGCAGTGCCTACCGAACCTTTCGCACCGACCGGATCTCGGCGGCGAACGAGCAGGGCGAGCGTTATCCGGGGCGACGCAGCGACCTGTTGCGCACCTGGCGCAAGCAGATGCAGCTGGACGAAGCAGGGCGCTTCACTCCTGACAAGAACTGACACAGGCTTGTTTTAGCATGGCTCCAGAATCAACAAACAAGGAGCCGTAACCATGTCCAATCCCGCCTCTCCACTGGCCCCCGCCATCGCCGCCTACATTGCTGCCGCCAATGCCCGCGATACCACGCGGGTCGCCAGTTTTTTCGCTGAGGATGCCAATGTGTTCGATGAAGGCCAGCACCAGGTCGGCACTCAGGCCATCGCGCAATGGATGCAAGACACCGCCCAGCGCTACCAGCCACGGGTTGAAGTGCTCGACGTGCAACTGCGCACCGGCAAAGTGCTGGTGCATAACCTGATCTCCGGAACGTTTCCCGGCAGCCCGCTGGAATTGCGTTACATGTTTCGCCTGAATGAACAGGGCAAGATTGCCCGGCTAGACATCTCGCTCTAACCAGGGCGCATGGCATACTGCCGCGCATGAATGTCGACTCCCCCTTAAGCGCCTGGCAACACGCCATCGAACAGAAGGGCTTCGTCCAGGACGAAGCCCAGGAACATGCCGTGTGGGCGCTGCAGAAATGCTACGAAGCGCTGCATGAAGGGCGCACGCCGATCACTGGCGTGTACCTCTGGGGGCCGGTCGGGCGCGGCAAGACCTGGTTGATGGACCAGTTTTACCAAAGCCTGAAGGTCCCGGCCCGCCGCCAACATTTCCACCACTTTATGGGCTGGGTGCATCAGCGTTCGTTTCAGCTGACCGGCACCGCCGACCCGTTGAAGGCGCTGGCTCGCGAACTGAGCGAGGAAGTGCGGGTCCTGTGCTTCGACGAACTGTTCGTCAACGACATTGGCGACGCCATCATTCTCGGGCGTTTGTTTCAGGTGATGTTCGAGCAGGGCGTGGTGGTGGTCTGCACCTCCAATCAGCCACCGGATCAGCTGTACGCCGACGGCTTCAATCGCGACCGGTTCGTGCCCGCCATCGAGGCCATCAAGAAACATATGCAGGTGATTGCGGTGGATGGCGGCGAAGATCATCGTCTGCACCCTGGCAAAGGTTTGCAACGCTATTGGGTGGCCGCGCCCGGGCAGCCCAGCGCTCTGGGTGAAGTGTTCAAGGCATTGACCGTCGGCCAGTCGGTATCCAGTGACCCAATCAAGGTGGGCTACCGTTCACTCAATGTCGTGCAGGCCAGTCCAACCGTACTCTGGACTCGTTACGCCGACCTCTGTGAACAGCCGTTTGCCGCCATGGATTTCATCGCCCTGTGCGACACCTTCAGCGCTATTCTGTTGAGTGACGTGCCCAACCTCAGCGCGCAAAAGCGCGAAGGGCGCATCGCCCGAGGCACTGAAGACGGCATCGAGCGGGTGGTGGCGGGCGATCGCGAGTTGCCGCAATTGTCGGTGCATGACGACGGTGTACGGCGTTTCATCGCCCTGGTGGACGAGTGCTACGACCGCAAGGTGCCGCTGTGCCTCGAAGCGCAGGTGCCCATGGAATCGTTGTACACCGAAGGTTATCTGGAGTTTCCGTTCCGCCGCACCCTCAGCCGTCTACAGGAAATGCAGCTGCAACGTTTCGCCGAAGCTTGAACAAGGAGCCGCGAACATGAACCAGCCTCTGTCGCACCATTTGCTGACCATGGCCTATCAGAACGCCTGGGCCAATCATCGCCTCGCCAAGGCCTGGAGCCAGTTGAGCCCGGCCGAGCTGGCGGCGCCGCGGGTCAGCTTCTTTCCCAGTCTGCGCGCTACCCTCAATCACATCCTGACCTGCGACTGGTTTTACGTGGATGCGCTGGAGCGGGAGTTGCGCGGCGATGACCCACATCCCGAATGCTATGTGTTTTTCAACCAGGACGAGCCGTTTACGCACGCAATAGACCTCAAGCGCGAACAAGCGCTGGTGGACCTTCGACTGATCGCCTATTGCGAGCAAATGCGCGATGCAGACCTCGGTAAGATCGTGACCATCGCCCGAGACACGCCGCAACATGACAGCCGCTTGCGCCTGCTGTCCCATCTGTTCGAGCACCAGATCCATCATCGTGGGCAGGTTCACGCCATGCTCAGCGGCACCTCGGTCAAACCACCGCAACTGGACGAGTTTTTCTGTGCCGGTGAGTCAGGCCTGAGGGCTGAGGATTTTGCCGAACTGGGGTGGACCGAGGCGCTGATCTGGGGCGCTTGAGCGAAAAATTACAGCAGGATCCGGTTGTCGACACGGCTGTGCCCGCGATATTGTCGGTCGGCCTTTCAGTGCGAGATGCGCTGGGGCAACTTAATGTGCGAACGAGGGTGGAAATGGAATCCGCAGAAATTCTTGTGCTTCAGGCCAGTTACACCAATCCGGTGCATGCCGAGGCTATTGGGCTGGTGCTAAATGCTTACGCCGAAGACCCGATGGGTGGCGGCCACTCGTTGCCCGCCGACTTGTTGAAGCAACTGCCGGCGGAACTGGCCAAACGTCCCCACGCGTTCAGCGTTCTGGCGTTTGTCGATGGCGAGCCGGCCGGGCTGGTCAATTGCTTTGAAGGTTTCTCGACCTTAGCCTGTCGGCCGTTGGTCAACGTGCACGATGTGTGTGTGGTGTCGAAATTTCGTGGCTTGGGGTTAAGCCAGAAGATGCTGCAAAAGGTCGAGGACATCGCCCGCCAGCGCGGTTGCTGCAAAATCACGCTGGAGGTGCTGGAAGGTAATGCAGTCGCCCAGGCTTCCTATGGCAAGTTCGGTTTTGCCGCAGGCATGTTCGACCCGGCGCACGGTCGGATGCTGTTCTGGACCAAGGCGCTTTAAGGCGTTCCGGGCATAAAAAAAGGGCGTCCATCAGGACGCCCTTTGTCGTTACGGTTTGTAGTGCTCTGTCACTTGCGCGGTTTGATCATTTGGAACCCTGATTTCAGCAGCGTTGCTGGCATTACTTTGATTCGCCTCTTGGCTGAGCCGCAGGCTCTCAAAGTAGTACCGCATGCGTTCAGCGCCACCTTCGGCGAATGCAGCGGTTGAACTGAACATCATCAGGCCGGCGAGGATCATGGTTGTACGTTTCATGGTGTGCCCCACTACGAGTTGTCGGGTCCTTTCGTCCATGAAGCAATGTCGAAAGGACATTATCCGCCGATTCCGTCAAATGGGAATTACCTGCGCCTAGAGCTTCCAGTCCAGGCTCAGGGTCACTGTGCGTGGGTCACCCCAAAACACACCGTTATAGAACCCGACGTTGTCGTAATACTTCTTGTCGAACAGGTTATCGACGTTCAGCGAGGCCGACAGGTGCTTGTCGAACTCATACCGCGACATCAGTTTGACCACGGTGTAGGCCTCCTGCCGGATCTTGGTCCTTTCGGTGATCACCGCACCGTCGGCACTACGTCCCACCGGACGGTTGGCGGCGCGGAACACATCGCTCTGCCAGTTCACCGCGCCACCCACGGTCAGTGCCTGCCAGTCGCCGGGCAGACGATAGGCCGAGGAGAGCCGGAACATGTTCAGCGGCTGGTTGGTATTGGCGCGTTTCTTTTCGCCATTGGCCGAGTGGGTGTAGGTGTAGCCGGCCGTCATGTTCCAGCCGGCCATGACCTCGCCCGAGACCTCGGCTTCGAAACCCTGAACCTTGTTGCCTTTGCCGCCTGACTTGAAGAACTCCTCGCCGGTGACCGGGTCCGGTGGCACCGAATCGTCGAGTTCGGCTACGTTGTCCTGTTTGCTCCAGAACAGCGCGGTAGCCACGTTGAGGCGTTCTTCCAGCAGACTGCCCTTGAGCCCCAGCTCATAGTTGCTGCCCACCACCGGTTCGAGGTATTTGCGACTGCTGTCGCGATTGTCTTGCGGGTTGAAGATGTCGGTGTAACTGACGTACGCCGTGTATTCGGGGGTGAGGTCGTAGAGGAGCCCGGCGTAGGGCGTCCACATGTCGTTGTGCTCCTGGCTTGTCGCATCGACGCTGCTCAGGTGCAAGTTGTTGTCGTACTTGTTGGTCCTGCTCGACACTTTCCAGCTGCCATAACGACTGCCGAGTACGGCGTGCAGGTCATCCGTCAGGCTCAGGCGAGTGGCCAGGTAACCGGCCTTCTGGCGGGTACTGTCTTTTGAACCTGAAAGATTGGTGACGGTGTCCGGAAACTTGGCGATGTCACCCATGTATTTCCAGTCGCGGATTCTTTCGTAATCCGCCGCCCTCGGACCGTCCACCATGTAGGGGGAATCTTCCCGGCGCTCGGCCTCGCCATAGCCGATCATCATTTCGTGTTCCCGTCCGAACAGCGAGTAAGGGCCGGCCACGTTGAAGTCATAAGCCTTCATTTTTTGCGTACTGAGCATGTGGCTGACGTTGGCGCTCATGCCACTGCGATCTGCCTCGGGGAAACCCCCACCGCCGTAATAGATCTTGCCGTCGGTGTCGCTCTCGCGATGGGTGTAGGCGGCTTTGGCATGCCAGCCGGCACCCAATTGGTGTTCCAGCGTGGCGAACGCGGTTTTGTCCTCGAGCGGCCAGGAACTCCACGACGTGGCCATGTTGGTGGAGCGTCCGAGGTTGGCCTTGCCACCGTCAGCGTTCCAGTACGGCACCGTGCCCCAGGACGTGCCCTGGACGTGTTTGTTCTGATAGTCGTAACCCACGGCCAACACGGTGTCATCGGTCAGGTCGGCTTCGAGAATGCCGTAGCCGACTTCCCGTTGTTGCTGGTACTTGTCGCGGAACGAATCGCTGTCGCGATAGGCCAGCACGCTACGTCCACGCAAGCGTCCGTCGAAAGCCAGCGGGCCGCCGACATCCAGATAACTGTAGTAGTCGTCATAACTGCCGCCGCTGACCCCGGTCCGGACTTGCCACTGCGCCGTCGGTCGTTTACGCACCATGTTGATGGTGGCCGACGGGTCGCCCGCGCCCGTGGTCAGGCCGGTGGCACCGCGAACCACTTCGATGCGGTCGTAGATGATGGTGTCGGAATCGGACTTCATGTAGCTGAAGGTGTTCAGCATGCCGTCGATCTGGAAATTGGTGATCGAGTAACCCCGGGACGAATAGCTGACCCGGTCCGAATCGTTGTGCTGAACGACTACGCCGGTGGTCTGGCTCATGGCTTCGGACAGCGTACCAAGTTTGAAATCGTCCATTTGCTGGCGCGTGACCACGGACACCGATTGCGGCGTTTCCTTGATCGACAGGTTCAAACGCGTCGCAGTGCTCATGGCGCCGGTGGTGTACGACTCGGTGTTTTCGGTGGTGCTGCCCAAGCCTTGGGCGGTGACATTGGTGGCGCCCAGTTCGAGGGTACGGCCGGGCTCTTTGTCAGGACCGGTTTCAGCCAGCAAGTCGGGGCACAGGGCGGCACTGCACAGGCCCAGGGTAAAGGTCATGGAACGGGTGATAGGCGCGAACATCGCAGCCGACTCCTTATCTTCGAGGGAAAAATTCCGTTTGTTCAAAGACGAAGAGGGAAGGAAGGATTTAGCGATTAACGAGAATTATTGTTATTTGTAAATGTTTCCGACAACGCAATTGCGCCATTGGCACAGTGAAAAAGGGGCTGGAACCGGCCCCTGAAAGGATTACTGCTGAATGGCTGCCACCGCTTTGGGTTTCATCAGGCTGAAGTCGATCAACGCCTTTTGCTCGCGCTCATAAGGATTGCCGATCATCAATGGCCGTGGCTTGAAACTGTCGCTGACCAGGCTCTTGCTGCGATCCAGTTCATCGAAGCTCAGACCCGCCAGATCAGCCCAGGTGTGGATCAGGTGCGAGCTGCTGTAAGGCCGCCCCAGATCGCCGGCAAAGCTCCAGTCATGGTTTTCGCGCCATTTCGGCGAGGCCCAGGCCATGAACGGAATGGTGTACATCGGCGCCGTCGGTTTGCTTTCGTTGCGGCCAAGGGTGCTGTGGCCAGGAGAGTCGAAAACATCTTCACCGTGGTCGGAGAGGTACAGCAGGAACCCGTTGGGATCGGTTTTGGCGTAGTCCTTGATCAGGCTCGAGACCACGAAGTCGTTGTACAGCACCGCGTTGTCATAGCTGTTGTACGTTGGCACCTGATCGTCGCGCACGCCGTCCGGAACGCCTTTGCGGTCCTTGAACTTATCGAAGGACGACGGATAACGGTATTGATAGCTCATGTGCGTGCCGAGCAAATGCACGACGATCAGCTTGCGCGGCGCAGCGTCGGTCAATGCCTTGTTGAACGGCTCGATCACGTCGCCATCGTACTGGGCGGCATTCTGGTTGCGGTTGTTGTTCAGGTACACCTGCTCGTCGGCCTGCTCGGAGAAGGTCGTCAGCATGGTGTTGCGCTTGGTCATGGTCTGCTGGTTGGTGATCCAGAAGGTCTTGTAGCCTGCCTGTTTCATCATGCTGACCAGCGACGGGGTCGACAGGTACAGGTCCGGGTTTTCTTCGTCGGCGAAGGTCAGAACCTGCTGCAACGCCTCGATGGTGTAAGGGCGCGGGGTGATGACGTTATCGAAGACCGCCAGTTGATCCTTGAGCTTGTCGAGCTCCGGGGTGGTTTCCCGAGGGTAGCCGTACAGGCTCATGCGCTGACGGTTGGTGGACTCGCCGATCACCAGCACCAGGGTCGCCGGCTGATTGGCCGCCGAATCCTTGAGATTGTGCAGCGGTGGAATCTTGCTGGCGCTTTGGAGCATGTCTTGCATGCCGGCCAGGGTATCGAGATAGCGGTGATAGGCCACGGCCATCTGCCAAGGCACAGCGGGCTCGATGCGGCTTTCGAACTTTTCGAAACCACCGGCAAGGCTGCCAGTACGCGCGGTTTGCTTGATCAGCGGATAACCGACGACGGCGACCACAATCGCCGTTGCAGCCACCAGTGCCCGACCGCGAGGCATGTACACCGGGCGCAAGCGAGTCCAGAGGAAGTAAGCGAAAGCGGTGTGAGCGAGGAACGCAGCCACCATCCACCAGGCAAAGTACTGAGTCATGTACTCGCCGGCTTCAGAGACGTTCGACTCGAACATAATGAAGATGACGCTTTGGGAAAACTCCTGCTGATAGATGAAGAAGTAACCCAGGCTGGCCATTGAACAGGCCCATAGCACCACACCGATCAGTGCAGCCATGACACGTGTTTGTTTGGGGAACAGCAGCATCGGCGCAAGCCAGATGGCGCTCATCACAAAGGCCTGGCGGAACCCGGCAAAACCGGAGGTGCCTGTCAGTTGGATCAGAAGTTGGGTAATGCCGGAAAAATACCAGAAGAACAGAAACAGCCAGAGAAATCCTGTCCAGTCGAAACCTTTCGCAGACGTATTGCTGCGTTTAAACAAAGCCATTCAGCGCTCCAGCCAGTAATCACTTTCATCATCGGGACATCAATATCACCGACGAACAGGCACCGCGCGGATACCGAGCGGCCATAATGAGCCGGAGTATCAACAAGCGGGTGTGAAAACTTTGTGAGTTGCCGGGTTGGTCAAAAGGGGGGATGGCAGGTCGGAAACAGCAGAGGGCTGCTTCCGAATCAAGCGAGGGGATCAGGCGTGAGGCACACGGTGAGTGACGGGCAAAGGCTGGGCCTGATTGCTTTGTGTCAACAAGCGCAATTGCGCGAGCTCCTGCTTCAACTGGTCGCGCTCGTCTTTCAACTGGCGCAATTCATCGCGACGAATCGTGACGTAAAGGGTTTGTGCTGGCCGTGCTGCATATACTGTGCCCATTGCTCACCTCGCAAATGGCTGCCTCAACTGTAAACCTGCCCCGACATCGGGTGCTGACTTACTATCGGCGCTGATTTTGATTTCTTTTGCCCCAGAAGGGAACTTTTTTATTTTCCATGGTCGTTGTGTCTTCGGCGCGATTACCGACGTTATCAATCTGGATCGGGCACAATGCCCGGAAACTATGTGCCCCGACGCTGGACTAAGTCGAATAAGTCGCGTTTGGGCTATAACCTTTGACACACATTATTTGTAGTAGGGAGCATCAGCACATGCAACTCGGGATTATTGGACTGGGCCGCATGGGCGGCAATATTGCGCGGCGCCTGATGCTCAACGGGCATACCACCGTTGTTTACGACCGCAATACCGCCTTTGTCGACACCCTGGCCGCAGAAGGCGCCTCTGGCGTCATCGACCTGCCGGCGCTGGTCGCTGGCCTGGCCAAGCCACGTGCGGTGTGGGTCATGCTGCCGGCTGGCGCGCCGACCGAAGACACCATCGACACCCTGAGCACCCTGCTCGAAGCGGGCGATACCATCATCGACGGCGGCAACACCTTCTATAAGGACGATATCCGCCGGGCGAAAACCCTGTCGGAGAAAGGCCTGCACTACGTCGACGTCGGCACCTCCGGCGGCGTCTGGGGCCTGGAGCGTGGTTACTGCATGATGATCGGCGGCGAAGCCGAGGTGGTTAAACGCCTTGATCCGCTGTTCGACAGCCTTGCACCGGGCCTGGGTGACATTCCTCGCACCAAGGACCGCAAGTCCGAAGACGATCGTGCCGAGCGCGGTTACATCCACGCAGGCCCGGCCGGTTCGGGCCATTTCGTGAAAATGATCCACAACGGCATCGAATACGGAATGATGCAGGCCTTCGCCGAAGGCTTCGACATCCTCAAGACCAAAGCCAGCACCAACTTGCCGGAAGACCAGCGTTTCGACCTGAACGTAGGCGACATCGCCGAAGTCTGGCGTCGTGGCAGCGTCGTGTCGTCCTGGTTGCTCGACCTGACCGCCGACGCGCTGGCCAGCGATCCGAAACTCGACGGTTACTCCGGGTCGGTCGCTGATAGCGGTGAAGGTCGCTGGACCATCGAAGCCGCCATGGAGCAATCGGTGCCCGTGCCGGTGCTGTCGAACTCACTGTTCTCCCGCTACCGTTCGCGCGGGCAAGGCACCTTTGGCGACAAGATTCTCTCGGCCCAACGCTTCGGCTTCGGCGGCCATGTGGAGACTTCGAAAAAATGACCCGTCTGATCCGCAATAAATCCAAGGCAGAACCCGCACCACCGACCACGCTGTTTCTGTTCGGTGCCCATGGTGACCTGGTCAAGCGTCTGCTGATGCCGGCGCTGTACAACCTGAGTCGTGACGGTCTGCTTGGGGATGGACTGCGGATCATCGGCGTTGACCACAACGCCATCACCGATGAAGCCTTTGCGAAAAAACTCGAAGACTTTATTCGGGCCGAGGTGGCCGCCAAGGTCGGCAAGGGCGATCAAGCCCTTGACCCGGACTTGTGGGCCAAGTTGGCCAAAGGCATCAGCTACGTCCAGGGCGACTTCCTGGACGACAGCACCTATCAAGCCCTGGCGGCGAAAATCGCCGCCAGCGGCACCGGCAATGCCGTCTTCTACCTGGCCACCGCGCCACGTTTCTTCAGCGAGGTGGTGCGTCGTCTCGGCGCCGCCGGCTTGCTCCAAGAGTCGCCAGAAGCATTCAGAAGGGTAGTGATCGAAAAACCCTTCGGTTCCGATCTGCATACTGCCGAAGCCTTGAACGCTTGCTTGCTCAAGGTGATGTCGGAAAACCAGATCTACCGGATCGATCACTATCTGGGCAAGGAAACCGTGCAGAACATTTTGATCAGCCGGTTTTCCAACAGTCTGTTTGAAGCGTTCTGGAACAACCACTACATCGACCACGTACAAATCACCGCCGCCGAAACCGTTGGCGTAGAAACCCGTGGCAGTTTTTATGAACACACCGGCGCCTTGCGGGACATGGTGCCCAATCACCTGTTCCAATTGCTGGCGATGGTTGCGATGGAGCCGCCGGCCGCCTTTGGCGCCGATGCGGTACGTGGCGAGAAAGCCAAGGTGGTCGGTGCGATTCGCCCCTGGTCGGTCGAGGAAGCGCTGGCCAACTCGGTGCGCGGCCAATACACAGTTGGTGAACTCGACGGCAAGGAGTTGCCGGGGTATCGCCAGGAAAACAACGTGTCGCCCGACAGTAATACCGAAACCTACGTCGCGCTGAAGGTCATGATCGACAACTGGCGCTGGGTCGGCGTGCCGTTTTACCTGCGCACCGGCAAGCGCATGAGCGTGCGCGATACCGAGATTGTCATCTGCTTCAAGCCGGCGCCGTATGCGCAGTTCCGCGATACCGAGGTCGATGAGTTGCAACCGACCTATTTGCGAATCCAGATTCAACCCAACGAAGGCATGTGGTTCGACCTGCTGGCCAAACGGCCCGGCCCGGCCTTGAAAATGGCCAATATCGAACTGGGCTTTGCCTACAAGGATTTCTTTGAAATGCAGCCGTCCACCGGCTACGAAACCCTGATCTACGATTGCCTGACCGGCGATCAGACGCTGTTCCAGCGCGCCGATAACATCGAGAATGGCTGGCGCGCCGTGCAGCCATTCCTCGACGCCTGGCAGCAGGACGCGAGCGTGCAGAGCTATGCCGCTGGCGAAGACGGCCCGCAGGCTGCAGAAGATCTCCTGACCCGCGACGGTCGCGTCTGGCACGGCCTCGGATGAGTGATACAACGCCGCAAACCATCCGTTTTCTGCTCAGTGATATGGACGGCACCTTGTTGCTGCCCGATCACAGTCTCAGCCAGCGCACGATTGAAGCGGTCCGTTCCCTGCGCGAGGCGGGCGTGTTTTTCAGCCTGGCCACCGGCCGTCCACCCAAAGCCATGTTGCAGCAGATTGAAGCCCTGGGCGTCGACTTGCCAACGGCAGCCTTCAATGGCGGCACCATCGTCAATCCGGACGGCAGTTTGCTGGTCGCGCATTACTTGCCGGCGACGGCTGCGCTGACGGCATTGGCGCTGTTTGCCGACCGGCCGGACATCGAAATCTGGGTGTTCAGTGGCGGCGACTGGTTGCTGAAAGATCCGAACGGCCCAATGGTGCCTCGTGAACAGCACGGCCTGGGTTATCCGCCAGTGGTGGTGGAGAGTTTTGAGCCGTACCTGGAACACATCGACAAGATCGTCGCCACCAGCAACAACACGCAGTTGTTGATTGAGCTGGAAGCGCTCCTGCTGCCCAAAGTGGAAGGCCAGGCACAGGTCTCCCGTTCACAGCCGATTTATCTGGACGTGACCGCGATGCAAGCCAACAAGGGTGCAGCGCTGGCGACACTGGCCGAATTTCTCGGTGTGCCGCTGGAGCAGACCGCGGCGCTGGGCGATGGCGGCAACGACCCGGCGATGTTTCACCGAGCCGGGTTGTCAATTGCCATGGGGCAGTCGGAAGAGGCGGTGAAGCGCCAGGCGGACGTGGTGACGGGCGCCAATACCGAGGACGGCGCGGCGCAAGCTATCGAGCGCTACATCCTCCCTCACTAACAACACACAACCCCTGTGGGAGCGAGCTTGCTCGCGATAGCGGTCTGTCATTCAGCAATGATGTTGGCTGACACGACCTCATCGCGAGCAAGCTCGCTCCCACATTTTGTTCCGGGTTTACAGCCAGAAACTCACTGCATACCAGCCAAGCACACCCATCACCACGGTGTACGGCAACGCCATCCACACCATCCGCCCGTACGACAGTCGAATCAGCGGTGCAATCGCCGAGGTCAGCAAGAACAGAAACGCAGCCTGACCATTGGGCGTCGCCACGCTCGGCAGGTTGGTGCCGGTGTTGATCGCAATCGCCAGCGTCTCGAAATGCTCACGGCTCATGTGGCCGGAGATGAAGGCTTGTTTGACTTCAGTGATGTAAATGGTCGCGACGAACACGTTATCGCTGATGGCCGACAGCAAGCCGTTGGCAATAAACAGCATGCCCGGCTGTTGATCCGCTGGCAGCGCCAGCACCCACTGGATCAAAGGCGTGAACAGCTCCTGATCGTGAATCACCGCCACCACCGCGAAAAACACCACCAGCAGCGCTGTAAACGGCATGGCGTCCTTGAACGCGTTGCCGATACGGTGCTCGTCGGTGATGCCAGTGAATGCGGTGATCAGCACGATCACCATCAAGCCGATCAGGCCGACCTCAGCAATATGGAAAGCCAGCCCCGCAATCAGAATCAGCGCCGCCAATCCCTGCACGATGAGCGCTGCACGTTGGCGCGAGGTGCGTTCGGCATTGTCTTCGGCGGCGTAATTGGCCAGGACCGCACGCACGTTGTCCGGCAACAGCGTGCCGTAACCGAACCAGCGAAGTTTTTCCAGCAGGACGCAGGTCACCAGGCCTGCCACCAAGACCGGCAATGAAACCGGGGCGACTTTCAGAAAGAACTCAAAGAAGTGCCAGCCCATCTCGTGGCCGATCAACAGGTTCTGCGGCTCACCGACCAATGTGCAAACACCGCCCAGCGCGGTACCCACGGCGCCGTGCATCAGCAGACTGCGCAGAAAGGCGCGAAATTGTTCGAGGTCGGCGTGATGGAGTACGGGCAGGTGCTGATCATCGCCAAACTCGCTATCCTGACGCGGATCGTTGCCGGAGGCGACGCGGTGATACACCGAGTAAAACCCGACGGCTGCACTGATGATCACGGCGGTCACGGTCAAGGCATCAAGAAACGCTGACAGAAACGCCGACAGGAAGCAGAACATCAACGCCAGCAGTGCCTTGGAGCGAACCCCGAGCAGTAGTCGTGAGAACAGAAACAGCAGCAGGTCTTTCATGAAGTAGATACCGGCCACCATGAACATCAGTAGCAGGATCACCGGGAAGTTGTGCACCAGCTCGTCGTAGAGTGCCTGGGGCGTGGTCATCTTCAGCAACAGTGCTTCGATCAACAGCAGGCCACCGGGCATTAACGGATAACACTTGAGCGCCATGGCCAGGGTGAAGATGAACTCCAGCACCAGCAGCCAACCAGCCGCTACCGGGCCGACGGTCCACAACACCAGTGCGTTGAGAATCAGGAAACCGACAATGCTTGCCTTGTACCAGCGGGGTGAATGCCCGAGAAAATTGTGCGCGAACGCCTGAGCCATTGAACCGGGCATCGGCTACTCCTTGTATTAAGAAGCGCGCAACTTGCCGTAAGCGGAAGCGAAGATCAAGTGTAGGAAAACTGTGCAGGCCTAACCCAGATAGCGTGCGACGATCGCTCGATAGTTGCCGTCCAGTGAATAGCCTCCGACGACAATGTTTCCGTCGGCCTGCATGACCACAGAAGTCGCGGTATCCAGGCTGCGGCCAAGGCGGGTGCGAACCCAGCCGGTGCCATTGCCGAAGCTGCGATCGAGCTGCCCGTCGGGCAGATGCCGCGCCAGAATGAAATCCGCCTCGACGCCGCCGATCGTGGCCCCGACCGTCACCACGCAGCCGTCCGGCAGTGCCTGTGCGTCGGTCCACTGACAGCCGCTGTGACCGATCCCCAGCAATTGGGCCTGTCCCCCATTGCAATGAATGTCCGGGCGACCGTTGCTGTGTACTTTCAGTGCCAGGCAATGCATCGGGTCGCGGCTGCTGCCAAAACACTGCACATCGCCATTTTCCTGTTGGACGATCTGGCTGACCTGAGCGCTATACCCACGTGCCTTGAAGGTCATGAAACCATCCACGGCGAAACAATCATCGAGCCTGCCGTCGGTGTGATAGCGGGCCAGCAAACCTTCTTCGGGAAAATTGATCGACCCGCCCACCAGGATCCGGCCGTCTCGTTGCACGATCAGGCTGCTGAGCCAGGTGTTCATCAGCAAGTGCCTGACAATCACAAAGCCACGACCGTTGAAGGTGTCGTCCAACGAGCCGTCGGTGTTGAGGCGTATCAGCATGCCGACATGATCGGCCAGTTCGAAGTGATGATTGGCTTGCAGCAGGATTCTGCCGTCCTCCTGCACGCAGATATCACAGGCTTCTGCGCCCGGTACGCCGGGGGGTAGCCAGGAGTCACGCACACCTTGGGAAAGGTCTCCCGGTAGTCGCACGACGCAGCGGCCATTGTCGCCAAAACATTGAGCCGGTCGACCATGCGGGTCAAACAGGGCGAGGGCGGGCAGTGTCCGGTGAGCATTTTCGTAGTGCAGGCCGGCCACCAGAATGTGCCCATCGGGCAGTACGTGGACTTTGCCGGCCATGGCCTCGTAGCCGTGTTGAAATTGCCCGATGACGCTGCCTTGATTGCCGAATGCAAGATCCGCCGAGCCGTCCTCGAGCAAGCGAGCCAAACCGAAGCGACTGCCGCCTGGCGTTCCGACCTTGGCCGCCACGAGCAGCCTGCCACGTGAATCAATCGCGACGCCGTTGGCCATACTTGAGAGGCTGCCAGCGAAATACACCTGGGTTTTGCCAGACGAGGCAAAGGTTGTATCAAGTTTGCCGGCGTTGTTCAGGGTTGCCGGTATTGCAAACGCGGTCTGGATTGACATGCACGCAGCTCCTTGCGAGTCGTCCTGAACCGGGAGTTTGGGCGGCGACTGTATAAGGAAACATTCAACCCCTGAACGGCTGAATGCACAACTGTCATAACTAACAGGCGGAGGGTCGCTGTGTGCCAGAACAGTGTCTTTTCGACCCACTGACAAGCCTGCCAAGTAGTTAGGCGAGTGCAGTTTCGAACATTAATCGGGGGAGGGCGCGGGTCACCGTTTGGTAACCCGCAAAACGCTTAGTGTGGCATCGACCACGATTGGAGTTTGTAACCCTCCTCGCTCAATTCCGCACGTGCCGCTTCAAGCAGGCATTCAAGTTGCGCAGGATCGGTATAGGCACTGCTTGGGATCTGCTTGCGGCCGATGCTGCGGGTGTTGGTGCGATCGATAACGGTCAGGCTGAGTTCGCCATTGCCGTCTTGTGGGGCCCAGGCCACGCATTGGAACGGTTGGAATGCGCGGTCGGCAATCAAAAGAGCTTCGTTGATGCGGAGCGGGGCGTTCATGGGTTTTCTCTCTGTATGCCCAATCAAGTAATGTGCCGTCGGTTGGGCTTACCGTTCGGCTGGTTACTTGTACTGATGCCCGCAACCGGGGGGCGGGTCACATACAATTAAAAGAAATATCAACTTTCTTTCATTGGCTCAAGGTGTGGACCGGATTTGAAAGCTGAATGAAAGGAAGGACTCGTTAGGTAACTAACTAAGTCGCTTCTTATAACTAATTACGCAACCGCTCTATAGTCAAACGGTACAAGGTCACGTCAAATTATTGCTAACGTTACAGCCAGGTCCGCCAAACGACTGTTTTTAATAATATTTCATAAATTTGGCGCCAAGGAACAGTCATGATCGAAGTGCCTGCCTTACGACGTCTGTTAGTAGTGGACCCTTGTGACGACTGTTATCGTCTGCTGCCGGGTTTGCGCACTGTGGGTTGGGACGTTGACAGCTGTACCCTGGAAAATGTAGCCGACAAAACCTGCGATGTCGGCCTGTTGCGTTTGCAGCCTTTTCACCTCGAACGTCCGGAAGCCGTCAAAGAGCTGATCAGTCGTAGCGGTACCGAGTGGATCGCCGTACTCAACCAGGAAGTCCTGCGATTGCAGAATGTCGGGGACTTTGTCTGCGAATGGTTCTTCGATTTCCATACCTTGCCATTCGATGTGTCCCGGGTTCAGGTGACGCTGGGCCGGGCATTCGGGATGGCACGCCTGCGTGGGCAGGGCACGGTTCACATTGATCAGCCTGAACACGAGCTGCTTGGCGACAGCAAACCCATTCGCGAACTGCGCAAGTTGCTGAGCAAGCTGGCGCCCACCGAGTCTCCAGTATTGATCCGTGGTGAAAGCGGTACCGGTAAAGAACTGGTCGCCCGCACGCTCCATCGACAATCCCAACGTCACAGCAAACCCTTTGTCGCGATCAATTGCGGCGCAATTCCCGAACACTTGATCCAGTCCGAACTGTTTGGCCACGAGAAGGGCGCTTTTACTGGCGCCCATCAACGCAAGGTCGGGCGGATCGAAGCGGCTAACGGCGGCACGCTGTTTCTCGACGAGATCGGTGATCTGCCCCTGGAACTGCAGGCGAACCTGTTGCGTTTCCTCCAGGAAAAGCACATCGAGCGGGTGGGCGGCAGTCAACCGATTCCCGTGGATGTGCGGGTGTTGGCCGCGACCCATGTCGATCTTGAGGCCGCGATCGAGAAGAAACGCTTTCGCGAAGACCTGTATTACCGCCTGAACGTGTTGCAGGTCGCGACCGCCCCCCTGCGTGAGCGCAATGGCGATCTGTCGATGCTGGCGAACCACTTTTCCCATTTCTACAGCCATGAAACCGGCCGCCGTCCGCGAAGCTTCAGTGAAGACGCCTTGATTGCCATGGGCAAGCATGACTGGCCCGGCAATGTGCGCGAGCTGGCCAACCGGGTACGTCGCGGGTTGGTATTGGCTGAGGGCCGGCAGATTGAGGCGCGAGACCTGGGGCTGATCAGCCAGCAGGCCGTTGCCGCGCCGATGGGCACGCTGGAAAACTACAAGCACCGGGCAGAGCGCCAGGCCTTGTGCGATGTACTTAACCGTCACAGCGACAATTTGAGCATCGCCGCCAAGGTGTTGGGGATATCCAGGCCTACCTTCTACCGTTTGTTGCACAAGCATCAGATACGTTGAGCTGCAAGTAAAAGCACTGAAGCCTGGAGCGATCAACAACAAAAAACCCGCCGAAAAAGCGGGTTTTTTGTAGGTGGTGGATTAGAAGTAGTACGGGAATTTCAGGCTGAAGGAAAAGTCTGGCGAGTCGTCGGTCAGACCGATGGACAGGTTGGGAACGATCGTCAGGTTATCGGTTGCTGCCAGGGTCATGCCGATGTTGAAGTTGGCCGAGTTGTAGTCGCTGTTGGTAATCGATTGCCAATCGCCACCGTCCGGCTTGATCTTGCTCTTGCGGGCGAACTGATCGGTGAACGAGAACGACATACTCATCTTCTCGTTCAAGGCGAAAGCAATACCGGCGCCAACCTGCCAGGAGTTACCCAGTTTCACGTCCCCGGGCACCTTGGAGTTGACCTGAGGGCTGATGTCGCTGAAAGAGTCTTCAATGTTGTAGGTGTAGGCCAGGCTGCCGAACAGCACAGCCGGGTCGAAGGTCTTGACCAGCGAGATACCCGGGGTGATCGCCCAGACACCATTGCCGGTAGGCAAGTCTTCGGGTACTGCGAGGTTATCGTTGCCCGGGACCTCAATCAGCTTGATGCCGTAAGGGTCATCCCCGGTCGGCGCTTTGACGCGCAGTGTCACCACCGCGTCGGGCAGATTGACCGACTCATCCAGGAATTTGTAAGCAACGCCAACGTTCACATCGCCGATGGTCGGGTCGCGGGTAACCGTCGCGTCTGAAACCCCGTTTGCGGCGCCACCAGCGCCGCCGGAGGAATACGTGGATTCGCGATAGACCACGGGGACGTTAATGTCGAACTGCCAACGTTGTCCCGTGTTGTAGCGGGCGGTCAGGTCCAGGGTCCAGTTATCCGACTTGATACGGTCGAGGTTGATGTTGCCGAGAAAGATCGAGTCCAGTGCCAGGAAGCCATTGAGCGTCAGCGCACGGGTGTCGTAGTGGGTGTAGGTCAGGCCGGTTTCGACGCTGAACTTGCCGCCACCGAAGAAGCCGCTGGCTTCGTCATACAGGTTGGAAACGCTTTGCGCAGGCTCCGAATCATCCTTGAGCGATTGGCCATATGAACTACCGGTGGTTCCCGGCGCACCGGCAGCCACCGTCTGACCACCCTTTACCGTTTCGGCGGGGGATTTGGTCAGGCGTTTGGGAGCGGGTGTTGCAGGTGTTTCTTCGACCTGGCGAACGCGTTGCTCGAGTACCATCAGCGCGTTCTGTTGTGCTTCGTAACGCTGTTTCAACTCCATGAGTTCTTGTTTTAGTATCTCGACCTGGGGGTCCGGTGCTGCGTACAGCAGTGTCGCCGGGGCCAGGCTACTCAAACAAACAATAGCTCTGAACGTAAACGATCGGTGCATGGGTTAGCCGTCCCTTCTGACTTCATGATGAGACTGAGCGTAGATCAGAATCCCTGAGTGCGAAGACCTTTGAGCTGGTCCAGGTTGCCGTTCAGCGACCCGGCTGTCGCCACGTTGTCACGCAGCACGACATTGAAGGAAGTGAGGTTGCGGACCTGGTTGCTACTGCCGAGCAAAGTCGTGTTCTGCATCATCCCGCCCTGGGCCAGGCGTTGTACGGTGCTGCCCTGGTTGTTGTTGGCCACGATGTTGAGTTGCACACCCGTACCGGTCGAGGAAACGCTCAGCGAGCCTGCGCCGTTGGCGCCGACCAACGTCTCGCCTGCGGCCAGTGCCTGGCCCTGCTGTTGCGTTGCTGGCGCCTGGTTAGCCTTCGTGACGTTGATATCAACGTTGTTGTAGGCAGTGTTATGGTCGCCGGCCGCACGCACGACTTGGGTGACGCCTTCGGTGGTGTTGAGGCCGCTGCCGCCCGTGACGGTACCGGTGCCTTGCGAACTCGCCGAACCATTACCTTTTTCGTCGATCATCGACACATAGAACTGTGGCTTGATGGTCGATTGTTGAATTTGCATCGAGGAAGTTGCCCCGATCACTTCACCGTTGGCGTTTTGCCAAGTGCTGGTCATGACGATGCCGAAACTGACGATCCGTCCCGGCATGACATAGCGGCCTCGCAGGGTTGCCAATTCCTGATCGTTAAGTTCAATGGGTTTGAGCGTCTGTGCCTGGGTCGGCAGGCTGGCGGCCAGGCAAATCACGGCCAGCCAGATTGGAGTCTTCATTGGAATGCTCCCGGAGCGTCGTGCTCCCTTGTTATTAGAAGAAGTCGCTTTGGATGAATCCGAAATCCATCAACTCTGCGTCTTGCACCGGGCTGAAGGTGTTGATGCGGTTCTTGGCGGTCAGTGGCAGGGGTGGGTCGAGCAACGCATTGGTTTTGTCGTAGCCCTGGCCGATGACGGCAAAGATGATGCCGTTCCAGCCTTTTACAAAGTCTTCGACTTTGTAACGTTTATGACCGAGTACCGGATCTCCGATATATACCCAGCCCTTATGGACTCTTTGCATGACCACAAAATGTTTGTAGCCACGGATATCCATGAGCACCACAACCGGAATTTTGATTTCGCTCAACGTTTCCGTCGCTACCCGGTAACCACGGGCCCGCATGCCGAGACTTTCCACGTAGCGCTTCATGTCGAGCATGGAAAAGCCCTGGACGCGGACAAGATCCTGATCGGAGTGTGACAGCATGCCTTCGATGATTTGTTCTTCGTTCACGTCAAGCCAATAGGCCTGGCGCAAGATGGTTGCCAGCGCTGCTGCGCCGCAACTGAAGTCGGTTTTCTGTTGCACGAGGTCGGCAAATTTCCGCTCGCGTACGCTCTGGATCGGCTTATACACAAGAGCGCCACCCGGCAGGACGGCAAGCGGCATTTGTGCAGCCTCGATCACACTGGCCACGCAAAGCAATAATGCCAAGGCGATAATGCGCATGGTGGAATGCCTTCTGGTTGGGTTGAAAAAGGCCCCCGTAAGGGGGCCTCCAGAGACAGCAGTTAGAACGATTGGTTGGAGATGGCCAGCGAGTTGCTTTGCTGGTTGCCCACACCGGCAGCTACGTTGACGCCCAGGTTGCCACTGCCACCATTCACCGAACCGCTCAGGGTTGCAGTGTTGGTCACAGGGTTGGCCCAGCCAGTTGGAGTCAGCACTTGATAAGAGTAGGTGTTACTCAAATCATACGAGCTGCTTTCACTCCAGCTTTTCGCTTTTGCGTACTCAGATTCGGACGACTTGCTGCCCGATTTATCGTACGAGGACGCGTTCGCTTTCTCGAACGAAGCATCGAACGCTTTCTCGAACGACGATTCTTTCGATTTGTCGTACGAGGATTCGTGCGATCTGTCGTACGAGGAGTCACGGGTACGGTCGTACGAGGAGTCGCGTGTACGGTCGAACGAGGAATCGCGCGAACGGTCGTACGAAGTTTCTACCGCTACGTCAAGCGATGCGCCAAGCGTTGCGTTAAGCGATGCATCGGACTCCCTGCTGCGGGTGCGATCGCCAAAGCCATTGTTGACGGTAGTGGAGCTGGAGGACGCCGCCGCAGCGTCCAACGAAGCGTCCAGGGAAGCAGTCAGAGAAGCACTCGAAGAACCGTTTGCATTGCTGCTGTTGGTACCGCTTGCACTGCTGCTGTTGGTTCCGCTCGCAGAACTGCTATTGGAACCGCTTGCAGCGCTGCTGTTGGAACCACTTGCAGCACTGGCGGAAGAACCGCTTACATCAATGCTGAGGGAACCGCTGGCTTCAGAACTGCTGGAACCGGCCTTAGCCCAGCTTGAAGAAGCGCTTTGACTGCCGCTGGCCTCGAAGGACTTGTCGCGAGAGGCACTACCGCTAGCGGTTTTGGTAACCGTAATGGTATCGACGCGATAGGTCCGGTCGGCGGTGTTGTTCACTGTCAGGCCAGGACCGTCTTGATTGGCGGAGGCGGTGGCTCTTGCGCTACCGAGTGGAGCATTGGTATTGGCAATGGCCATGGTGTTTTTCTGTTGGTTCAGATCGCCGCCAGCAATGTTGACACCCACGTTGCCGCTGCTGCCGTCGGCAGATCCACTCATCACGGCAGAGTTGGTTACGCCGAAGTTGTCGACGCGGTTACGGTTGCTGGTTTGCCTGACGTCAGCGGTGGCACTGGCAGTGCCGAACACGAAGCTGTTATCGATCGCGGCGTTGTCGGAGGCTGCGTTGGCGATGGCGGCGGCGTTGTCTTGCTGGTTGCCGTTACCTGCCGCCACGTTGACACCGACGTTGCCGCTCGCGCCTGCGGCCGAACTACTCATCTCGGCTGAGTTTTCTACCCCTTCATTCCAGATGCGGTTGCCGGTACTGTTCTGTCTGTCGTTAGCATTGGCAGTCGCGCTGATAGGGACCATTTTTGCAGGAGGGTTGTGATTGCCACCGTTGTGATGGTTGCCACGCCGATCGTTTTGCCCAGCTTGTGCAGCAACAGCCAAGACCGCAGCGATTGCAAAAACCAGAGGTTTTATTGCCATCGAAGGTTTCATGGTGATTCTCCGTACTTATTTTAGGTTAAGTGTTGTACCTACCTGTTTGGGTCAATCCATGACCCGTACGCTCAGGGTGTTGGCCGTTCGGTTTCCCACCCCGGCGCTCTGATTCAACTGGATCACCCCACGACTACCGGTGAAGGCCTGATCGCTGGTAGCGACCTGGCGATAGCCTGGTGCAGAGTCAGTTGGATCGGAGTTGATGATCAGCGCCACGTTCTGTTGCCTGAGGACGCTGTCGTCGATACTTTGCGGCTGTGTGCCGATGCTTATCCGCATGGCATTGGCTTGCTGGTTGCTGGCGCCCGCGCTCTGGTTGACGCCCAGAGCACCGTTGCCGTGGCTGAAGGAGTCGCCTTGAATGCTGGATCGAGCATCGATCCTCGGGTCGATCACCGAACGCATCCGTTGGCGAATCTCTGTGGTCGCAGCAGCGCCATGGCCGACGGCGATGGCCCGGGCGTTAGCCTGTTGCTGGAGATCGCCGGCAGCCTGGTTGACCGCGAGGTTGCCCTGGTACTGGGTGCCTGAGCCGTCGATGTCGGCGTTATTGATGACGGGAGATTGGGCAAAGGTCGATGCACTGCAAAACATAGCGATAATCAGCAGCGTACGATTCATCTTAACGGTCTCCCGTTATGACTTTCAGAGCACCCAGGCCTTGTTGGACGCTTGAATTGACCATGTTGGCAATACCGTTTCCGGCATTTCCAGAACGTCCGGCGGGGAGGTTGGAAAGCTGGCTCTGGTTGGTGATATTGCCGCCCAGGTTGTTGGTGTTTTGAGTGACCAGGCGGGAGATGCCTGCACCACTGGCGACACCGGCAAAGTCGCCGTCGCTCAATTCGTTCGTTTGCGCGAGGATTTGTTTGGACGGGTTGGCATTGACGGTGGTGGGGCTAGGGTCGGGAATCATCGGAGCACGCGTTGCCATGCGAGGCTGGACATCGCGTTTGATAATGATGATGCCGTTGTCGGCTTGTACGGGTAGGCAAACACTTGAGCCCAGTGCGCATCCGATCAGCAGGAGGCTATAAATGCTGTTATCAAATTTCCCCACGGCGGCAATTCCTTCTGTGAGTGAAACGCTGGCCCTTATCAGCGTTGCGAGGAAGAGAGCAGAAGGTGTGCCGGTTTTTGTTTTTCGTTTGAAAACAGTTGGTTGGCTACAATTGTCGAAGTAGTCAAAAAATTTTGTAACGCCACTGAGACAGAGCCACGCAAAAACGCCGCCGATGCTGGCGGCAGTGCTCGCTAAGGGCGCTGAAGGCAGGTTGTATCAGTGGCTTAACATTTTCTTGCTGGAGTGCTTGAGCGGCTTTAGCTCGCGGGTTTGCGCAGGGGCGGGTGTTTCAGGAATGGACATTTTCGGTACTGTCAGGCCTTGAGCAAGCGGGTCACAGCCTCAAATGCTGCGTCCTTGCGCTGTTGCCAGCCACCTTGCAGCACCTTGCAAGGCTGGTGGTGCAGGTCAAGCCATTGGCGATTGGCCTGGAAAAACGCCTGGCGTTCTGCCAGTTGCGGTTGGCAACGCTGCCCGTCGTCATGCCAGGCAACGGTTTCAGGGCTCAGCAGCAAATGCAGGTCGTAGTGCCGTGCCAGCAATGCTTGCTCGATCCAGGTCGGGTAATCGCCAAACAAAGTCTGGCTCCAGAGGATGTTGCTCAGCAAGTGAGTGTCGAGAATCAGCAAATGCGGCTGCCGGGCGCGTGCCTCGTCCTCCCATTTCAGCTGCCCTCGGGCGATTTCCGGAATGTCGGCCAGGCAGGTGTCACGTGGGTTTTGTTCGATGAACCAGCGTACATATTCGTCTACCAGGACCCCGCCGAAATGCTGCTGTAACTCGGCTGCCAGCCAACTCTTGCCACTGGATTCGGGGCCCGTAAGTACCAGAACTTTCATGTGCGCAACGCCGGATCGGCCCGCCATTCCCGCCAGCCTTGCACGGCAATCAGGGCGAACAGCGCGTAGAGCCCAGCGGTCAGGTACAGGTCTTTGTAAATAAACAGCCCGACGAAGATCACATCCAGGGTGAACCACAGCGGCCAGCATTGAATGCGTTTTTGCGCCATCCATACCTGTGCCACCAAACTGAAGCCAGTCAGTGCCGCATCGAGCCAGGGTTGTGCGGCATCGGTCCAGTTCGCCATTGCAGCGCCCAGCAACAGACTGCCCATCGCGCCAATGAGCAGACTGAAAGCGACCGATTTACTGTCGAGTACGCTGACCTGCCGACCATGGTGTGCGCCCCCCGCATGCGTCCACTGCCACCAGCCATAGAGCTGCAATGCGGCGTAGATCACCTGCAGGAGCATGTCCGAGTAGAGCTTCACCTCAAAAAAGATCCAGCTGTAAAGCAGCACCATGACCAGACCGATCGGCCAGCACCAAGGGTTCTGTTTGACCGTCAACCAGACGGCAATGACACCGAGGGCGGCGGCAAACAGTTCAAGCCCGGACATGGAGGTTCCTTGGGGGAAGTCGAAGAGGGGGCGGATTGTAACGGCAGGCGCCGCCAAGTAGAACCGGCCTGTCGTTACACGCGGAACTGCTTGAGCAGCCCATTCAATTGCTCACTCAATTCCTTCAGATGAACGCTGGCCACGCTCGACTGTTCGGCCGCCAGCGCCGTGCTGTGGGACAAACCGGCCGCCTGGGTGACGTTCTGGTTGATGTCCTCGACCACATGCGCCTGTTGCAAGGTCGCGCTGGCGATGGAGGCGTTCAACCCGTTGAGGTTGCGCAGCGCCTGGGCAATGGCATTCAGGCTTGCACCGGCCAGGCCGGCCTGCTCGATGGTCAACTGCGATGCACGGCTGCTGTCGCCGATCACTTTGACCGCCGCTTCGGAGTGACTTTGCAGGCGTTCGATCATCGACTGGATCTCGGCCGTAGACTTCTGGGTACGCTGGGCCAGCAGTCGCACTTCATCGGCCACCACTGCAAAACCGCGACCTTGCTCGCCGGCCCGGGCGGCTTCGATGGCCGCGTTGAGGGCCAGCAGGTTGGTTTGCTCGGCGATGGAGCGGATCACTTCGAGGACGCTGCCGATCTGCGTGCTTTCGGCGGCCAGGGTGCGAATCACTTCCACCGCCTGATCGATGGTCGACGACAGCTTGTCGATCTGTTGCAGGCTGCCATCGATGTTAACCTGGCCTTGCTGCGCCTGAGACTCGGCATCGCGCATTTCGCTGGCGGCGTGCTCGGCGTTCTTCGCGACGTCGTGTACGCCATACGTCACTTCATTGATTGCCGTGGCCACCAGTTCCATTTGCTGGGACTGTTGCTGACTGCGTTGCTGGGCCTGGGCGGCGTCGTTGCCCAGTTCGCTGGAAGACTGACCCAGGGCACTGGCGGACACTTGCAGTTCCCTGATCACCAGTCGCAGCTTGGCGGTGAAGGCGTTGAAGTGGCGTGCCAGTTGTGTGACTTCATCCTGGCCATGGGTGTCGAGGCTGTGGGTCAGGTCGCTCTCGCCGCTGGCGATGTTGGCCATGGCGTTCACGGTTTCCTGCAGTGGACGCACGATGCTGCGGGCAATCAGGATGACCAGCAGCGCCATGATCAGGGCAATCACCAGCCCCACGAACGAGGCCTTCCAGACCTGGGCATAGAACTCGGCCTGCATGTCATCGATATACACGCCCGAACCGATTACCCAACCCCAGGGCTCGAAGAGTTTGATGTAGGAAGTTTTTTCTATCGGTGCACTGGCGCCCGGTTTCGGCCAGCGATAGTCGACGGTGCCGGCACCCTTGGACTTGGCGACGGCGACCATTTCGTTAAACAGGGCAAAACCGTCCGGGTCGCGAATCGCCGAGAGGTTCTGGCCATCGAGTTTCGGGTTGGCCGGGTGCATGATCATCACCGGCGTCAGGTCATTGATCCAGAAGTAGTCATTCTGGTCATAACGCAGACCGCGAACGGCGCTCAGAGCCTGCTTCTGCGCAGCATCGCGGGTGAGCGTGCCGGCGGTTTCGAGGTCGTGGTAATAGGTCAGAATACCGCTGGCGGTTTGCACCACATGCTGGGTTTTCTGGGCCTTGGCGTTGTACAGGTCATTGTGTATCTGCTTGAGCATCAAGACGCCCAACGTCATTAGCATCAGGACGGCCACGATCAAGATGAGCCACAAACGTCGGCTGATCGACATACTGCGCAAGCTGTTCATAACGCTGTCACTCCGATTTCTTTTTCTTCTAATAAATGATCGCCAGCATCCAACCACACTTTGCCAATCGGTCATATCCGACCCAAGTCCAATAACGCGGCAGCGTTAATCGGACTTGTCTGATAGGATTTCGGCCCCGCACGGAAAAACCTGAATCCAAGTTGATTTTTCACGGAATTTTTATGGTTTCGTCTGGATCCTGTGCGCGCGGGACTTCAGCTAGGCTGATCGCAGTAATCGTTCTGAAAAAATTATTAACGGGGCATGCCGTGGCGCATTGCTTCTTGGGGGATTGATGGATCTTTGGACTGCCTTTTCGGCGTTGATTCTTGGGGTTGTAGAAGGGCTGACGGAGTTTTTGCCGATTTCCAGTACCGGTCACCAAATCATTGTGGCGGACTTACTCAACTTCGGTGGCGAGCGGGCCATCGCTTTCAACATTATTATTCAGCTGGGGGCGATTCTGGCGGTGGTGTGGGAGTTCCGCCGCAAGATCTTCGACGTGGTCATCGGTTTGCCGACCCAACCGAGCGCTCGACGCTTTACCGCGAACCTGTTGATTGCGTTCATGCCGGCCGTGGTACTGGGGGTGATTTTTTCCGATTTGATCCACGAGTACCTGTTCAACCCGATCACTGTCGCGACGGCGTTGGTTGTGGGCGGGATCGTCATGTTGTGGGCCGAAAAGCGTCAGCATGAAGTGCATGCCGAAACCGTTGATGACATCACCTGGAAAGACGCCCTGAAAGTCGGCTTCGCCCAGTGCCTGGCGATGATTCCCGGGACGTCACGCTCCGGCTCGACGATCATTGGTGGCTTGTTGTTCGGGCTGTCGCGCAAAACCGCTACCGAGTTCTCGTTCTTTCTGGCGATGCCGACCATGGTCGCTGCGGCGGTTTACTCGGGCTACAAATACCGCAATCTGTTCGTCCCCTCGGATTTTCCGGTGTTCGCGATCGGTTTCGTCACGGCGTTCATCTTCGCGATGATTGCCGTCAGAGCCTTGCTGGTGTTCATCGGCAGTCACAGCTATGCGGCGTTTGCCTGGTATCGCATCGCGTTCGGCCTGGTCATCCTGGCCACCTGGCAGTTCGGCTGGGTCGACTGGACCGCGGTCAAGCCATGAATGACGCCAGCGCGCGCAACAACCCCGGACGCAAACCCGCAGGAGAGATTCGCAATCTTCAGCTGAAATTGTTGGTGTTTGCGATCCTGTGCGCGCTGCCGCTGTACGGTTCGATGTCGTTGTGGCTGCGCGGGGTTTCGGTGATTCCCCTGGCGGCGTACGGGGTCGTCAGCCTGCTGGCGTTCTTGCTGTACTGGAGCGACAAGCGCAAGGCTCGTGCAGACCATTGGCGCACACCGGAGAACGTGTTGCATGCGGTGGAACTCGCCGGGGGCTGGCCGGGTGCCTTGCTGGCGCAGCAGCTGTTTCGGCACAAGACGCGCAAAGTGTCGTTTCAGGTGTTGTTCTGGATGATCGTGCTGCTGCACCAGGTGTTCTGGATCGACCAACTGTTTCTGGGTGCAAATCTGCTGGCATTGATTTAAAGCAGCAGTCCGACCTGGGTGCGCTTGGGCAACTTGCTCACCACCAATTGATGGGAGCGCTGCAACAAGCCTTGCAGCTCTTCAGGGCCCAACGGGTAGGGCGTTTCCATGATGATCCACTGAGCCCGCGCCAGATACGGCGCGGGGCGGATTCCCGGGCGGTCGCAATGACCGAGAAACAAGTCCTTGTCGACCTTGAAGGCCAGGGATTCGCCCCGCAGATTCTGCAAGGCAAACATCTTGTTCCCTGCAATCGAAAACACCCGTACGCCACCCCACTTGTAGTCTTCCCGCGCACCCGGCAGCGCGAGACAGAATTGCGCGACATCCTCTTCGCTCATACGTCCAGTCTTCATATCAGTCGGTCCCCACAGGCATTGAATGATTCGATCAAATGGTCGAGCCAGGCTCGTACGGCCGGCATCACCCCGCGCCGATGAGGGTAGACCGCTTGCAGCCAGCCGCCAGGTAACGACCAGTCGGGCAGCAACTGTACCAGCGAGCCGTTTTCCAGTTCCTGCTCGCAATACATCATCGGCAGCATGGTAAAACCCTGGCCGGCGAGGGTGCAGGCCTTGCGCACGATAAAGTCATCAATGCCCAATCGCGCTTCGAGGGTGAGATCGCAGCTTTTGCCCTGTTGGTCGAGCATGCGGATATGCACCAGGCGGTCGGCTTCCAGGGCGCCGAGCACGGGAAGGTTTTTCAAGTCTTCAGGGTGGTTGATTTCACGACCGTGCAAAAAACCGGGGCTGGCGACCATCGCCATCTGCGCCTGGCGCAAACGTCGGGTGACCAGCAGCGGATCCTCATCGCCCAACTCACGCACCCGCAGCGCCACATCGACGCCCTCGGTCACCAGGTCGACGCGGCGGTTGAGCAGCATGACCTCCAGTTGAACCTGAGGATACTTTTCAAGAAATTTGCTGATCACCGTTGGCAACATCTCATGGGCCAACCCGACGGGGCAGGACACCCGCAAACGCCCGCGAGGTTCACTGGACATGCTGGCAACGGCTTCGTCGGCCATCTCGGCTTCCAGCAGCATCGCCTGACAGTGCCGCAGATAACGTTCGCCCACGGCGGTCAGCTTCAGTTGTCGGGTGGTGCGTTGCAGCAGGCGCGCGCCAAGGCGCTCTTCCAGCTCGGCGATGCGCCGCGACAATCGCGACTTGGGAATGCCGAGCAAACGCCCGGCCGCCGCGAAGCCACCGGCTTCAACCACCTTGGCGAAGTAGTAGAGATCATTGAGGTCTTGCATGGTGTGAGCTCGATTGTTCTATCAGTAGGACGAACTATCGCATTGTTGCAGTCTAATCAGCTATTGGTTTCGCCTGTAGGATTCTCACCATTAGATCGCCTCGTAGCGATCCTCACCTGGAGATCCCACATGAAACTGCTGCATATCGATTCGAGCATTCTTGGTGACAACTCGGCTTCCCGTCAGCTGAGCAGCGAAGTCGTTAAAGCCTGGCAAACCGCCGAGCCGACTGCCGTGGTGACCTACCGCGACCTGGCCGCCGATGCCATCAGCCATTTTTCCGCCACCACCCTGGTTGCCGCCGGCACCACCGCTGAACTGCGTAACGCCGCGCAGCAACACGAAGCCGAGCTGAGTGCCACCACCCTGGCCGAATTCCTCGCCGCCGATGCCGTGGTGATTGCAGCTCCGATGTACAACTTCACCATCCCGACCCAACTCAAGGCCTGGATCGACCGCATCGCGGTTGCCGGTCAGACCTTCCGTTACACCGAAGCCGGTCCTGAAGGCCTGTGCGGTGGCAAGAAAGTCGTGATCGTCTCGACTTCCGGCGGTCTGCATGCGGGTCAGGCGACTGGTGTTGCTCACGAAGAGTACTTGAAGGTGCTGTTCGGCTTCATCGGTATCACTGACATCGAGTTCGTCCGTGCCCATGGCCTGGCCTACGGTGACGAAGTTCGCACCAAAGCCATGAGCGACGCTCACACGCAAATCAGCGAGCAGTTGTTCGCCGCTGCGTAAGGCTTCTGTAAAGAAAATCAAACAGCTCGAGCAACATCCAAAAAACTCTGTATTCTGATCACGCAAGTGCCAGATGCGGAGTTTTTTGTTTCTGGCTATTTCGGAATTTCATTAAATAGTGGCCCGAGTTATGCAGTCGAGGGTTAACGTCCCCGGTCAGTAGCCAGGTGGAGCCTCCCATGGTGCGTCTTTGTGCAACCTTGCTGATTTGCCTGCTCAGCAGCCTGAACTCAGTGCACGCCGCGCCTGCGCCGCATCCTCACTGGAGCGTCGGCTACCATGAGATGAGTTTTCTTGACCCTCTGGACTTGCAGCCGATGCGCGCCATCGCCTTCTATCCCTCCAGCGACAAGGAACACTCCAGCCTCCTCGAGGGCTACACGGTCGAAGCGGGCGAAGACACCCGCGTCGCCATCGGCCGATTCCCGATGCTGATGCTGTCCCACGGCAACACCGGAACCCCGCTGGCCTTGCACGACCTCGCCACGTCGCTGGCACGCAAAGGGTTTGTGGTGGTGGCGGTGATCCATCCCGGCGACAACTCCAAAGACCACAGTCGCCTCGGTACGTTGAGTAACCTTTACGGTCGGCCCATCCAGATTTCCGAAGCCATTACCGCGACGCTGGGTGATCGAATGCTCGCGCCCTTCGTCAATGCCGATCAGGTGGGTGTGATCGGTTACTCGGCGGGCGGGGAGACGGCGCTGATTCTGTCCGGCGCGACGCCAGACCTGGACCGTCTGCGCCGTTATTGTCAGGAGCGCCCGGACGACCGCGATGCCTGCAACACCCAAGGCGAATTGATTGCTGACCGCGATGACTTGCAACCGGTGGCCGACCCGCGGGTTCGCGCCTTGTTGCTCATGGCGCCGCTGAGCCTGAAGTTTGGCCGTCATACCCTGGCCGACGTGCATGTGCCGGTGCTGCTCTACAGTGGCGACGGCGACAAACTGGTGGCGTTCGACAAGAATGCCGCCGCCCTGGCGCGCAAACTGCCGATCGCACCGGACTTCAAGTTGCTGGCCGGGGCAGGGCACTTTGTGTTCCTGGCGCCTTGCAATGAGGAGCAGATCATCACCATGCCGGCGCTGTGTACCGATGCCGATGGTGTCGATCGCAAAGACATCCATCGCACCATGGTGTCCGAAGCCGGGCGTTTCTTCTCTCACGCGCTTGGCAAATCGACCCGGGCCGGAATGCAGACGGCGGATCAGTAATGTGGGAGCGGGCTTGCTCGCGAAGGCGGTGGGTCAGTTGACATTAATACTGACTGATACACCGCCTTCGCGAGCAAGCCCGCTCCCACAGTGGATTGCAGTGTCAGGCCATGGCGCGGCGTTTCAGTAATAGGGTCAAACCGAGTCCTGCCACCGACAACAACGCCGCGCTGAAGAAAATCCACGTGTACCCCAGGTTCAACGCCACCGCGCCCATCAATGGCCCGGCAATCGCCAGTGCCAGATCGAAAAACACCGCGTAAGCACTCAATCCCGCCCCGCGACTGGAGTTGGGCACTTGCTTGATCGCTTCGACCCCCAGCGCCGGATACACCAGCGACAAACCAAACCCGGTCAGGCCTGCACCGATCAGCGCATAGCCGGTCGAAGGCGCCAGCCACAGCAACACCAGGCCCACCGTTTCAATGCTCATACAGGCAATGGCCGAGGTGAACCCACCGAAACGGCTGATGCTGGAGATGAACAACAGTCGCGCCAGAATGAAACACACGCCAAACACTGTCAGGCAATAAGCCGCGCCGGCCCAGCCACGGTTGACGTAATACAGAGTAATAAAGGTGGTCAGCGTGCCGTAACCGATAGAGGCGAGGCTCAGGCTCGCGCCGAACGGCGCAATGCGCCCGAACACCGCCCAGAACGGCAGGCGCTCGCCGCGAATCACCGGCACCGAGGGTTTGTTACGAATCAGCAGCAACGCCGCCAGCGCCAGCACCGACAGCGCGATCCCGAGGCTGGCGAACCCCAGTTCGCCGACCATCACCACCCCCAGCGGCGCACCAATGGCAATTGCGCCATAGGAGGCGATGCCGTTCCAGGAGATCGATCGCGCGGTATGTTCAGCGCCCACTTTACCCATGCACCAACTGATGGTGCCGACCCCGATCAAGCCTTGGGCGATCCCCAGCAACAAGCGGCCGGCGATCAGGATCAACAGGCTCAGCAATGGAAAACTTTGCAGCAGCGTTGAAATCAACGTCAGCGCACCGCTCAACACAATCCCCGATAACCCGTAAACAATCGCCCGCTTGGTGCCGATGCTGTCCGACAGGCGCCCGGCCATCGGGCGGCTGAGCAGGGTGGCCAGGTACTGCGAGCCGATGGTCAGCCCCGCGATGATCGCGCTGAAACCCAGCTGTTCGTGGACGTAACCCGGCAATACGGCAATCGGCAGGCCGATGCAGAGGAAGGCAATAAAGGTATAAAAGACGATGGAGACGATCTGCAGAGTGATCGCCATGGAGCTTTGAGGGGGCAGTTGCTGCACAGACATGAGGGCTCGTTCGCGGGCGGCGGTAGGAGAACTGCATCATGGCGCGGGCGCAAAATAAAAGAAAGCAGGCTAACTATATTCATCGGCCTTGAGGGCTTCATCGCGAGCAAGCTCGCTCCCACAGTGGATCGCGGTCCCCTGTGGGAGCGAGCTTGCTCGCGATGGGTTTTCAGCACCAAAGCTCCACTTGGCCTTGAAATGCAAAAAGCCCCGTCACAAGGACAGGGCTTTTCATTTATAGCGAACGCTTAGAACACAACGCCCTGGCTACGCAGGTAGTCGTCATAGGTGCCGCTAAAGTCGATCACGCCGCTAGGGCTGAGTTCGATAATGCGGGTGGCCAGGGACGATACGAACTCACGGTCGTGGCTGACGAAGATCAGCGTGCCCGGGTAGTTCTCCAGCGCCAGGTTCAGCGCCTCGATGGATTCCATGTCCAAGTGGTTGGTCGGTTCGTCCATGATCAGCACGTTCGGCTTTTGCAGGATCAGCTTGCCGAACAGCATGCGACCTTGCTCACCACCGGAGATGACCTTGACCGACTTGAGGATTTCGTCGTTGGAGAACAGCATCCGGCCGAGGGTACCGCGAACGATTTGCTCGCCGCCCTGAGTCCACTGGCCCATCCAGTCGAACAGGTTGCAGTCGTCTTCGAAGTCGTGAGCGTGGTCCTGGGCGTAGTAGCCCAGTTCCGCGGCGTCGGTCCACTTCACAGTACCGGCATCCGGGGTCAGTTCGTTGACCAGGGTGCGCAGCAGGGTGGTTTTACCGATACCGTTCGGGCCGATGATCGCCACACGCTCGCCGGCTTCAACCTGGAAGCTGAAGTCCTTGAACAGTGTCTTGCCGTCGAAGCCTTTGGCCATGCGCTCGACGATGACCGCCTGACGGTGCAGCTTCTTGGTTTGTTCGAAACGGATGAACGGGCTCACACGGCTCGAAGGCTTGACCTCGGCCAGCTGAATCTTGTCGATCGCCTTGGCGCGGGACGTGGCCTGCTTGGCTTTCGAGGCGTTGGCCGAGAAGCGGCTGACGAACGATTGCAGTTCCGAGATCTGCGCCTTCTTCTTGGCGTTGTCCGACAGCAGCTGCTCGCGGGACTGGGTCGCCACGGTCATGTACTCATCGTAGTTGCCCGGGAACAGGCGCAACTCGCCGTAATCCAGGTCAGCCATGTGGGTGCACACGCTGTTCAGGAAGTGACGGTCGTGAGAGATGATGATCATCAGGCTGGAGCGCTGGGTCAGGATGTTTTCCAGCCAGCGGATGGTGTTGATGTCCAAGTGGTTGGTCGGTTCGTCGAGCAACAACACTTCAGGATCGGAGAACAGCGCCTGAGCCAGCAATACGCGCAGTTTCCAGCCTGGGGAAACTTCGCTCATCGGGCCGAAGTGCTGCTCGATGCCGATACCCAGGCCCAGCAACAGTTCGCCGGCACGGGATTCGGCGGTGTAGCCGTCCATTTCGGCGAACTCGGTTTCCAGTTCAGCAACGGCCATGCCGTCTTCTTCGGTCATTTCCGGCAGCGAGTAGATACGGTCGCGCTCGGCCTTGACCTTCCACAGCTCTTCGTGACCCATGATCACAGTATCGATCACGGTGAATTCTTCGTAGGCGAACTGGTCCTGGCGCAATTTACCCAGACGCACGTTCGGCTCGAGCATGACCTGGCCGCCGGACGGCTCGAGGTCGTCGCCGAGGATTTTCATGAAAGTCGACTTGCCGCAACCGTTGGCGCCGATCAGGCCGTAGCGGTTGCCCGCGGCGAATTTGACCGAAACGTTTTCGAATAGCGGCTTGGCGCCGAACTGCATCGTGATGTTAGCTGTAGAGATCAAAGGTTTTTCCTGCGAAGCATTCAGAGTAGCTAGGGTTGCGGCAGTACCGATTCAGTACCCGTTTCCGGTTTTCGAACCACAGGAAATGCATCCCGGTCAGAAGCGGAAGGTCCATCTGGCAATAAGTGGACAGCAGCATATGGAGCGCTTGGCCCGAGTCGAAGTGCGCTGAGACGGGGTTCATTCCCGTCATCAACCAAGGGGGGCGCGTAATGTTTGGCGGCGATTGTACTGGTCTGGCTCTTTAAACGATAGGGCGTTAAGGCCGCACGGCCACTTTGGCAGCATCAGTGGACAGATTTTCACATCTGAAGGTTAACTATTGGTTACAAACTGTGGCTAAAATGCCATCTATCACCTGATGCCGACAGGCGGCATAGGCTCAAGAACGCGCCATTCGGAACCGCTGTTCTTAATTCAGACGCTGCACAAGACCCTCGAGCCGATCCAACGGCAAGGGACGCAGTTTGTTCACTTCTGACGTGTGACGATTTTTGTGAAATTGATCATTGCCGCTATTTACGTTGTATCCATTGCGTACGTCCACTTGCGCGGACGCGTGCGCCACAAGCTGGGCCGCCAACTGAGCGACCACTCGACGTTTCTGGCGCCGATCAACTGCTTCCTTTATCTGTTCTCGAAAATCCCCAACAAGCCTTACCTCAACCCGGCCGACTTTCCTGATCTGAGTCCGTTACAGGACCATTGGGAGGAAATTCGTGCTGAAGGCCAGAACCTGCTCAGGGCCGGGGAGATCAAGCGCTCGAATCAATATGACGACGTCGGCTTCAATTCCTTCTTCAAGACGGGCTGGAAGCGTTTCTACCTGAAGTGGTACGGCGACAGCCACCCTTCGGCCATGAAACTCTGTCCGCGCACCACCGAACTGGTGCAAAGCATCGGCTCGATCAAGGCCGCGATGTTCGCCGAGCTGCCACCGGGTTCGAAACTGGTCCGTCACCGCGATCCGTATGCCGGTTCCTACCGCTATCACCTGGGCCTGGAAACTCCGAACGATGCCGGTTGCTACATCAACGTCGATGGCGAGAACTACCACTGGCGCGACGGTGAAGCGGTCATGTTCGACGAGACCTTCATTCATTACGCCGAAAACACTACCGAGCAGAACCGCATCATTCTGTTCTGCGACGTAGAGCGGCCGATGAGGTATCGCTGGGCGGCGGCGTTCAATGGCTGGTTCAGCCGTAACGTGATGTCGGCGGCGGGTGCGCCGAATGATGTGGGTGATAAGACCGGCGGCATCAACCGCTTGTTCGCCAAGATCTACAAGATTCGCCTGCGCGGCAAAGCGCTCAAGAAGCGCAACCGCAAGCTCTATTACCTCGAAAAGTGGGCGATTTTTGGTGGTTTGTTGGCGATTTTTGTTTTGATCTGAGTTTGCGTTACGTCGGAATCCGCCATCGTCGGAGCTTGCTCGCGATGGGGCCATAACATTCACCGCACAACCCTCAATTAGCCGCGAGAAGACTTGGTGGCTTTTTTGTTTGCGGCCGGCTTCGTTTTGCTCGTGCTCTTGCCCCCAAGGCTGCGTTTAAGCAGCTCGGTAAGATCGATAACATCTGCAGTTTTGCGTTCCTCTTCGCCAGTCGCTGTCTCAACATCCTCGATCTTGCCTTCATTAGCCTTTTTCTCCACCAACGCCATGATCTTGTCTTCAAAACTGTCGCGATAATCCTCGGGTTTCCAGTCTGCGCTCATGTCCTGAACCAGACGTTTAGCCATATCGAGTTCACCCTTGGCCAATTCGGGCTTGGTGACTTCACTGCCCAACTCCAGCGTATCCAGACTTCGCACTTCGGCGGGCCAGCGCAGCATCACCAATACCATCGCCGATTCCAGCGGCATCAGCGCGGCGAGGTGTTGGCGCGTGTGCAGCACAACATGAGCCAGGGCGACTTTATTCGTCTTGCTTAACGTTTCGCGCAACAGCGCATAGACCTTGCCTCCGCGTTTATCCGGCGCGAGGTAGTAGGGCGTATCAATGTTTTGCAGGGGAATCTGCTCGCTGTCCACAAAGGAAAAGATGTCGATGGTCTGAGTGGACAGCGGGTGCGCCGATTTGATTTCCTCTTCGCTGAGGACCACATACCGACCCTTTTCATACTGCACACCTTTAACGATGTGTTCCTTGGTCACTTCCTTGCCGGTGACCTTGTTGACGCGCTTGTAGCCCACCGGGTCCATGCTGCGGCTGTCGAGCCAGTCGAAATCCACCCCGTGCGAGGACGTCGCCGAAACCAGCGCCACAGGGATATGCACCAGACCGAAACTGATCGCGCCTTTCCAGATTGCCCGTGCCATGGTCGTCTTCTCGCGAGTGATGTTCAGGTGACCCGCGGCCTGACGCAAAAGTTTCAGTGGCTTGCAGCCCGGTCCTGAGGGGGATCAGCGGCGGGCTCAACTTCGTGTTACATCTTGCCGGGGAGGTTTTAGTTAACAAATCCGAACCCCGGGCGTAGCGTGATATCGAAGTTCCTATCCGCGCTGATGTCGAGAGGCTCCCCATGAACAGATTTGTGCTCGGCTGCGCCGCGTTGGCGTTGAGTGGCTTGCTGAGCAATCTGGCCCAGGCCGACACTGCGCCGCCACCTTCTTCGGTGCTGTTGGCCCAGAGCCCGACAGGCAACGCCAGCAACCCTTACAACAGCCCGATTCGCCGGGCCAATCCCAACAGCATGCAAGGCACGCAACCCCGCGCGCCGGCCATCCGCGCCCCAAACACGGTGCCCGTGCCGAGACCGCCGACGCTTGATAATGGTGGCATCGGTAACCGCTATCCCCAGGATCGGTCGCCTCCCGCCACCCCACCGAAATTCATTCCTAATCCACCTCATCGAGACCCAGGCACCAGCAACCGTTGAACGGCACGACAGCGTTCTTGCCAGCCATTCGAACGACAAAAGGAATCGTGCATGTTGCGTAAAACCCTTCTGGCCACACTGTGTGCCAGCGCACTGATGACCGTCACGGCGCCCGTTTTCGCGGCGCCAACCCAAAATCTGAAAAGCGAACAGGGCACCCTTGAGGTGACGACAGTGACCAAGGGGCTCGAACATCCCTGGGCCTTGGCATTTCTTCCCGATCGCCAAGGGATGCTGGTGACCGAACGGCCCGGCAACCTGCGGGTGATCAGCGCCGACGGTAAACTTTCCGCTCCGCTGAGTGGCGTGCCAAAAGTATGGGCCAAGGGGCAGGGCGGCTTGCTGGATGTGGTGTTGTCGCCCGACTTCAAGCAAGACCGCACGGTCTATCTGTCGTATGCCGAAGGCGGTGGTGAGGGCGACAAGGCCGGGACGGCGGTAGGTCGCGGACGTCTGTCTGACGACCTGACAGCCCTCAAGGATTTCAAAGTGATTTTTCGCCAGGAGCCCAAGCTTTCGGTCGGTAACCACTTTGGTTCGCGCCTGGTGTTCGACCGCGACGGCTATCTGTTCATCACCCTTGGCGAGAACAACGACCGGCCGACTGCTCAGGACCTCGACAAGCTGCAAGGCAAGGTCGTGCGGATCTACCCGGACGGCAAGGTGCCGGATGACAACCCCTTTGTCGGTCAGGCCGGCGTACGCCCGGAAATCTGGTCCTACGGCCAGCGCAATCCGCAAGGCGCGGCGCTCAACCCCTGGACCGGCACCCTTTGGGAAAATGAACACGGTCCCCAGGGCGGCGATGAAATCAACATCATCGAGCGTGGCAAGAACTACGGCTGGCCGATGGCAACCCATGGCATCAACTATTCCGGCCAGCCGATTCCGGAAGCCAAGGGCAAGACCGCGGAAGGCACCGTCGCCCCGCACCATGTCTGGGAAAAGTCCCCCGGCCTCAGCGGCATGGCGTTCTACGACGCTGACCGCTTCAAGGCCTGGCAACACAACGTGTTTATCGGCGCGTTAGTGAGTCAGGAGTTGATCCGCTTGCAGTTCGATGACGACAAGATCGTTCACGAAGAGCGATTGCTGGGCGAACTCAACAAGCGCATTCGCGATGTGCGGCAAGGGCCAGATGGGTATTTGTATGTGCTGACCGATGAGGACGATGGAGCCCTGTACAAGATCGGACTGAAGTAACTCATCCTTGTAGCAGCTTCGCCAGCTGCTACAAGGGATTGTGAAACTCATGAGCGGGCGTACAGGATCACCGCCGCCCGCAACTTGCCCCGCCCGAAGCTGCTCATCTTGTCGAACTCTCCATGGCTGACTGGCAGATGCTGGCAGTCCATGGGTTGGCGATGCTGGCTGTGATCGACATCCGGGTCATGCAGGTAAACGAATTCCTCATCGCAATCGGTGACGATCACCCAATGCGGCGATTTGGAACGGGTCAGTCGATAGCTGCTGATGAGCACCAGCGGTTGTCCGCCATCATCCAGTAACCGTGGAAGGTTCAGTGGTCCGCCGATCACTCGCTCCACATCAGTCTCTTGTAGCTGCGTGGTGAACTCTTCGTGCACTAACCGCATTACATCTTTTTTATGCACATCGCGTACTCCATCGAGAAACAGTGGCCCGGCCATACTCAGTTGCAGACGCACTCCAAAACCTCGTCGCCATGCCGCCAGCGCCAGACCTTGAGGACTGCAGCCACCATGGCCGGAGGTCATGAACACGGTGGTCGCTTCGCGCCAGATTTGCAGTTCTTCACGGCGCTCCAGCATGCGATCCGCTTGCAGCGCGCCCATGGCCATCAGCAGACAGGCCGGGCCGCAGGTGAAATCGGTGGTCTGCCGATACCAGGGCACCTTGATGTTGCTCGAGTCGCGGTGCTGGAGGATGCGCTTCTCCAGCCGCAGCGCGTCGGCATGGTCCTGGTAATAGTCGTGAATCAGCGCAAAGCGTCGATATCCATTGCGCTCATACAGGGCAATCGCCGTCGGGTTGTCGATGCGTACTTCCAGTCGCAGGTAGGCGCAGTCGTGCTCAAGGGCGCAGGCCTCGATGCGCTGAAGCAATTGCTTGCCCAGGCCGCTGCCGCGCGCTTCGTTGGCGATCGCAATCGAGTAAAGGCGCGCCAGCGAAGTACCCCGGTGAAACAGCACCACGGCGTAACCGACCAGGTGCTCACCACGCTGGGCCACCAGCAGTTGCCCGTGGGCCCGCGTGATCATCCATTGAAAGCTGCGACGGTTAAGCCGATCCGTGGTGAAACAGTGTTGTTCGAGTTCCAGCAGTGCCGGTAAATCTTCAACCACCGCCAGGCGAAAAACCAGATTCATATGACCACCGTAAAAGTTGCGTAACGAAACGGGACTTTCTAAAAAGTTCGTGCTTAATAGGAAAGGTCTTGTTCTCCAACGGATCAATCACTATGTCAGCGGTACAGGGTCATTGGCGCGAAGTATCCGAGCAAACTTTGCCGGCAGCAACTTATTTAAATGACGGTGTTAGAACTTCCAGTCAGTTGATTATCATCGTCGAACGCAAGGAAGACTGGGCCTCCTACTTCCCCAGTGAAGACATCGTGACGGCCCAGGAATACCTCGAAAAAACCCGTGACGACGAGCGGGGCAAGCGGGTTCAGGTGATCAACCTGTGCCGCAGCTACAAATACCTGGGGCACGGTTACTACTGCTCTTTGCTGGCCGAAGCCCGCGGACACAAGGTGATTCCGTCGGTGCGGACCATCAGCGAACTGACTCGAAAATCCTTGTACGGCCTGGCCCTGGATGATTTGGATAAAACCCTGGAAAAAGCCCTCAGTCATCATCTGTACAGCGATACCGAAGGCTTTACCCTGACGCTGTACTTTGGCAAGACTCATATCGAGCCGTTGCAGGATCTGGCGCGACAGTTGTTTGAAGTCTTTCCGTGTCCGATATTGTTAGTTGAATTTCGTCGAACTAACGGCTGGCACATTGAAGGAATAAAGTCCGGCGCCTTACATAAGTTACGCGAAGACCAGGAAGACCAGTTCGCCCACTCACTCGACAGTTTCAGTCGCAAGATCTGGCGCGTGCCGCGTTCCCGGCGTTTGGCCCGTTATGACCTGGCCATCCTGCACGATCCCCAGGAAGCGTTGCCGCCGTCGAATGCCAAGGCGCTGGACAACTTCGTCCGGGTTGGCAAGACGTTGGGCATCGACGTCGAGCTGATCGAGCGCAAGGACTACGCACGTATCGCCGAATACGACGGACTGCTGATCCGCGAGACGACCAGTGTCGACAACCACACCTACCGCTTTGCCAAGAAAGCCGAGAGCGAAGGGCTGGTGGTGATGGACGACCCGGCGTCGATCCTGCGTTGCACCAACAAGGTGTACCTGACCGATCTGCTCAAGAGCCATCAACTGGGCATGCCCGCCACCGAGATTCTCTACAAAGAGCGACCGGAAGACTTTGAGCGGGTTGGTGAGCGTCTCGGTTTTCCGTTGGTGTTGAAGATCCCCGACGGCTGTTTCTCTCGGGGCGTGATCAAGGTCGAAAGCCAGCAAGCCTTGCTCGACGCCACGGCCGAACTGTTCGAGCATTCGGTGCTGTTGCTGGCTCAGGAATTCTTCTACACCGACTACGACTGGCGCATCGGCGTGCTCAACCGCAAACCCATCTTTGCCTGCCAGTACTTCATGTCCAAGGGCCATTGGCAGATCTACAACCACAAGGCCAAGGGTCAGGACATCAATGGCGAATGCCGTACCCTGGCGGTTCACGAGGCGCCGCGGGCGGTGGTGGAGCTGGCGGTGAAGACTGCGAACCTGATCGGCGATGGCCTCTACGGTGTCGATCTCAAGCAGTCCGGCGACAAAGTGGTGGTGATCGAGGTCAACGACAACCCCAACATGGACGCTGGCATCGAAGACGCTTACTTGCAGGACGATCTGTATTCACTGGTGCTGGAAGAGTTCGTCCGTCGCCTGGAACTCAAGCGCCGCGGCCAGGCCTGGTGAACGGCCGATGATCAAGAGCTTTCAACTGATCCACGGCGCCCTGCACAAAGTCGAACGGCTGGACGCCGAAGTGATGCTCTTCAGCAACCCCGACGCCGCCGAGCGGGACCTGCTGCACAGCCATTTCAAGCTCGATGAACACGCCCTGGCCTCGGCCCTGGACCCCGACGAGGTGTCACGCATCGAGTTTCACCCCGACAACCTGTTCCTGATCTGGAAACGCCCGGAAAACTATTCCGGCGCCGGCAGCCTGGCCTTCGAGGTGTCATCCTGCGGCTTGCTGTTCTCGCCGGGCCGTTTGCTGGTGATCGCCACCGACGACTCGCCGCTGCACGGGCTCGGCACCCGGCAGCGGCTGAACACGCCACTGGATGTGTTGCTGGATTTGTTGTTCAACAACATCCATCACTACTTGGGCCACTTGAAGGTGATCAAACTGGTTGCCCGGGAGTTGCAGCAAAAATTCAATGCGTCGATGGAAAACCAGCACCTGATCCAGATGTTCAACCTCAGCGAGAGCCTGATCTATTACATCAACGCCATCCACAGCAACGGCGCAGTCCTGACCCGGTTGCGCAATCACGCGGCAAAGGAACATTTCAGCGCCGAAGCCATTGGCCTGATCGACGACCTGATCATCGAAAACAACCAGTGCTACAAACAGGCGGAAATCTACTCCACGGTGTTCTCCGGGCTGATCGACGCCCGGGGCAACCTGATGAACAACAGCATGAACAACCTGCTGCGCAAACTGACGTTGATCAATGTGGTGTTTCTGCCGCTGAACCTGATTGCAAGTATCGGCGGCATGTCCGAGTTCAGCATGATGACGGCGGGCGTGCCGTGGTGGGTTTCGTATCCGCTGTTTCTGAGCGCGATGATAGTGGCGGCTGGAGTGATGGTGCTCGGGCTCAGGCGGTTGGCGAAGTAACTTTGGCGGCTGTCAGACCGCCTTCGCGAGCAAGCCCGCTCCCACCTTATTATCTCTGCCATTCACAAATTATGTGTTCACGGAAGATCTCAAGTGGGAGCGGGCTTGCTCGCGAAGGCGATCTCAACGGCACAACAACTCCTGGATCAAACCTGTTGAGTCGCAGCATCAGATTTCTTGCGGCTTTGAAATCCCCGCGCGACCAAATACAACAATGGCCCGATGGATACAAAAATCGCCGTAATCAGCAGATAAGGAACCACCGACCATGCCGGCTGCCCACGCTTGCGCGCATCCGTGTACATCCAGATGCCCGCGAGCGTCGCCAGCAGGTACAAATCAATCACTACCTGCGCCGTGTCGGGGCGCGACATCAGGCTGATGCCGAAGTCGATCAATGACTGTTCGGCCTGAAGCATCACCGAAACGGTGTAGCCGGTGAACGCGATCAGAGCAATGAGGGGCAGGGCGACAGACTTCATGGTTTCCTTCCTTGGGACGATGAGCAGAGTCGTCAACCTACAGAGGCCGAGTAAAATTGGCCATTGACTTGCCATCAGCGTCCGGCTAATTTCCGGACATGACTTCCACTGTATTGCGCTGCCAGCCAAGCATTATTACCGCCATTCCTTATTTGGCGGGCTAGCTCATGACTGCAGCACCCAACCCGCCCTAGAGGCGGGTTTTTACTTTCTGCCTCCTGGGTTCCGATCAACGTCAGGAGACGACCATGAACACGACCACCGCCCAGCAGACCTTGCTTGAGCACTACGTAAAAAAGATCCTCGCCGCGCCGGTGTATGAGCTCGCGGTGCGTACGCCGCTGCAACCGGCGCCAGCGTTGTCCGAGGCGCTCGGCAATCAGATCCTGCTCAAGCGCGAAGACCTGCAACCGACCTTCTCCTTCAAGATCCGCGGTGCCTACAACAAACTGGTGCAGTTGAGCGATGAGCAAAAGGCACGTGGCGTGATCACCGCTTCGGCGGGCAATCATGCCCAGGGTGTGGCGCTGGCGGCACGTGAATTGGGGATTGCCGCGACCATTGTGATGCCGTGCACGACGCCGGAATTGAAGGTGCTGGGCGTACGCAGTCGGGGCGCCGACGCCGTGCTGCACGGTGAGAGTTTTCCGTTTGCGCTGGACTATGCGCTGAACCTGGCACGGCAAACCGGTCGCACCTTTGTCTCGCCGTTCGACGACCCGGACGTGATCGCGGGGCAGGGCACCGTCGCCATGGAAATCCTGCGTCAGCATCAAGGTCCGCTGGACGCGATCTTCGTCCCGGTGGGCGGTGGCGGCCTGATTGCCGGCATCGCGGCGTACGTCAAATACCTGCGACCTGAAGTCCGTGTCATCGGCGTCGAGTCGGAGCATTCCGCCTGTTTATATGCGGCATTGCAGGCCGGCGAGCGAGTTGTCCTGCCGAACGTAGGCACTTTCGCCGACGGTGTGGCCGTCGCACAGATCGGTGCTTATGGTTTCGAAGTCTGCCGGTTTTGCGTCGATGAGGTGTTGACGGTCAGCAACGACGAACTCTGCGCCGCCATCAAGAATATCTACGACGATACCCGCTCGATCACCGAACCTTCCGGCGCCTTGGCCGTGGCCGGAATCAAGAAATACGTGGCGCAAACCGGTGCCCGTGATCAGACACTGGTAGCGATCGACTCGGGCGCGAATATCAATTTCGACAGTTTGCGCCATGTGGCCGAGCGCGCCGCGTTGAGCGGCGCCCCGGCGTGAGCAGTATCAGGCCAGCAGCGGGCGCAGGAAGGTCCGCTCATAACTGACGATAAACTTCTTCTCGACCAGCGAAGCCACCAGCGCGGTGCTTTCGGCATCTGTCATCGCGATATGCCGGTAGCTTTCATAGTCCGCCAGCGAAGGAAAGCTGAACAGGCAGTAGGCGATATTGCTCGCGCCCTCGGAAGGCAGGAAGTACCCGTGGTGCGTACCGCCCAAACGCTCGACGATGCCGAGCCAGGCCTTGGCGTAGGCTTCGAATTCGCTGAGTTGATACGGATCGATCACATACTTGACGTGGCAGGTAATCAAAATGGCGCTCCTGTAGAGGGACAGAACGGTTATTCCTGGACGGCTTTCTCGACCTTGCTCGACGCCGACCAGATCCGGTAGCGAACTTCGACGTCTTTGGGCACGTAGAGCACGATCGGCAGTTTGCTGTTGTAGCGCAGCATGAAACCGTCACCGACCACCGGCACGAAGTCCTTTTTACTCTTGCCGTCCGGGCAGGCCATCATCGTACTCATCGGGCCGATGACTTTTTCCAGTCGATAGAACGGATAGCCCCAGCCTTCGAGGTTTTTCTCCTCGAGAATGCCGCCCAGGCGTTGGCGATTGCAGTCGACGGTCAGGGTTTTTCCGGCGAGGACTTCGACCTGGAAACCGTCTTCCTGAGTCTGTGGGGCAAGGTGAATGACCTGGCGGGTGAAACCGTTCTCCGCTTTGGGGAACGGCGCGACTTCTTCGAGTTTTGCGGCGTGAGCGATGGTCGACAGCCCGGCAACAATCAGCCCGACGGTAGTGATACAGGTCAAAGAACCCATGATGCCTCCTTGCTTGCGAGTGGGGTCAGCGGATACTGATTTGAATGGTCGCATTCTTACTGGCGTGGTCGGCCAATGCAAACTTGTCGCTGGATGTATGCAAATTGCAGGGGCACCACAACGCCTTTCTTGCATATTGCATGGGCTATTTACGCGCGGTTTCGCTAAATCGTTGATTTACCGATGAGCTGCAGGGCGAAATTCCGGGCATGTTTTATGCTGTAGCTGGTCTTAAGCTGACCGGGGATTTCATTGCGTCAGTATCGATCGTTGATTGGCAGTCTCACATTAAGGAGAGGGTCGCCATGTTTCTTTCTGCCTTGGAACTTCGCAACATCATTGAAAGCAGTTTTTTGCCGAAACGTTGTCAATGCACGCTGTCGCCGGACCTGTCGATGACCGTCAAGGTGTATTCCGATCGGGAAACCGATCACCTCGACCTCATGGTGACCGGAATCAATGCCAAGCACTTAAATGGTTGCCGTGAAATCAACGACCTGATCGCTGGACTGCGCTCTGACATGCAGCACCAGACCATTGCCCAGACGCTGCATCCAGACAGAAAAGCGCTTTAACCCACGGTTTCGAGTTCCATCGACACGCGCTTGGTCTGGAGAAACGCCAGGCCCAGCGCCAGTTCGACCACCACCGCAAGCAATATGCCCGGACCGGCATGGCCATTGAGCCATTCGCCGAAGCCCAGTGCTGCCAGCCCCCAGCAGCCGACCATGAAACCATTGCTCAGCGCATGGCGGGTGATCGAAGGCGCCTCGTTTCGAACCAGATAAAACATCACACCCAATGCCGCGAACAGCATTGCGCTGCGCCGCGCGACAACGCCCACTGCCAACGAGTAGTCGAGACCCCAGATTGACAGCAACCAGTCGGGCATCAAACCCCAGACAAGGGCCAGCAAAAAGCACAGAAGGGAAGAGAAGGTCGACAAGGCACGAAACGATAACTGCATGGCGAATCCTTGCGGCAGTGGGGGGAGGCGCTAGAGCATAGCGCCAGAACCCCTCACCGGAATACCGCAAAGTGTTGAATCAGACCTTTCCGTCAGTTCTGATAACTGCAGGCGTCGGAAAGTTTACGGTAGGAGATTTCCGCAGGCTTGCCCGAGGTGCTATCGATGTACTTCATGTCGGCTGTGACCACTTTGCAGTCCAGCGTCGACGGTTCGGTCAAGGTAATGACCTTGCCCACGTGCAGCGGCATACCGTAGTGGTACGGCACCGCCTGAGAGCTCGAAGTGTCATTGGCCTGGGCGAGACCGGCAAACGCGGTGCAGGCGAGGGCGGTGGTGATCAGCAACGTGCGCATGTTCATGAACGATCTCCGATGCGGGGGGAAGTCAGCTCGACGTATTGGCGTCGAACCTGCCGCACTGGGCGTCAGAGAACTCTGAGGGCGTGCGGTCCAGTAAAGTTTTGGACCGCGCGGTTAAGCGATGGTTAACCCGACTGAGTGCCGCCTGTCGTGAGGAGGTTTCTGACAGAGGTTTCATGTAGGTAAAAAAACTGAGGGAGGTTCGGCCCGTTCCTACACGGCCGGACTCTTTGTCGTCTTTCGCAGGCAGGTTACCAGCGTTTACTGTTTGACCTCGCTGCAAAATCAGCGAGCAGGTTTGGTCACCTGATGCCATCACACATATGTGTGCCATCATTCGCGCTGCGGACATCTATGTCCTCGTAGTGCGTTGCAATGGCGGCTGTGTGCTGGACGCCTTCGGGCGAACCGATTTGATGGTGTCGGTTGACCAAGCCTGCACACAGTCCGCCTCCCATCGTTTGGTCACGGTACTGGCGGTTATTTACTAATCATCGAGTAATTACTATGCCAACGCTAAATCCATTGTAAGCGCTCCATGAACCCCACATTCAAAGCGCTTAGCTGATGCCGGATGCTGTGCTCCCGATTCTCTCAGGAGGCCAGCTCGTCATGATGCGACCCGACGCCAAAGTTGAAAAAGTTTATCTCTACCCCAAGCCCGTGGACTTCAGAAAGTCCATTGATGGCCTCGCTGCGCTGGTCGAGCTGGACATAAAAGTGGCGGTGTTCGATCCCGTGCTCTTCGTTTTTCTCAACAAGCCCCGTAACCGCGTGAAGATTTTGTACTGGGAGCGCAACGGCTTCTGCCTTTGGCTTAAGCGCTTGGAGTCCGAGCGATTCAAAACATCGCCTGATCTCAGCGATGAAGTGATCGTTCTGACCGTCCAGGAACTGAACTGGCTGCTCGACGGTTTTGACCTGTGGCGCAACCGTCCTCACCAGGTTTTGACTCCACGCTACGTAGCCTGACCCGGTATAATCCGGGCCATGATTTCTCTGCCCGACGATCTTCCTGATGACCCCGTTTTGCTCAAGCAGCTGCTGCTTGAGGCACTCAATCGCCAGGAAGAAGTTGCCCAGGCTTATCAGGCTCACATCCTCGACCTGAAAGGACAGATCAAGCTGTTGCGCGACCGCTTGTTCGGGCGTAAGTCCGAGCAGACAGCGCAGCCCAATACGCCGCAACTTGCACTGTTCAATGAGCCTGAAAGCGAGCCGATGCCATTGATCGGCGATGCTGAAGAAGTCGTTTCCCCGGTGCCGCGCCGAGGAAAACGTAAGGCGTTGTCGGCTGAGCTGCCGCGTGTCGAGGTCATCCACGAACTGCCCGAGCACGAACTGACCTGTGCCTGCGGTTGCCGCAAGCACGTGATCAGCGAAGAAATCAGCGAACAGCTGGATATCGTGCCGATGCAGATCCGTGTCATCAAACATATCCGCAAGGTTTACGGTTGCCGTGGCTGCGAAACGGCACCGGTCACCGCCGACAAACCGGCTCAACTGATCGAAAAGAGCATGGCCAGCCCAAGCGTTCTGGCCATGTTGCTGACCACCAAGTACGTCGATGGCTTGCCGCTGCATCGTTTCGAGACGGTGTTAAGTCGACACGGTATCGATATACCAAGGCAAACACTGGCGCGCTGGGTGATGCAGTGCAGCGAACACTTTCAGCCACTGCTGAACTTAATGCGCGACCGATTACTGGAAAGCCCGGTGATCCACTGCGATGAAACCCGTGTTCAAGTATTGAAAGAGCCAGGTCGAGACCCGACCAGCCAATCCTGGATGTGGGTACAAGCCAGCGGCCCGCCAGATCGCAAAGTCGTGTTGTTCGAGTACACGTCCAGCCGTGCGCAGGAGGTTCCGTTACGTCTACTGGAAAGTTATCGCGGCTATGTTATGACCGATGATTACGCGGGCTATAACGCCTTGGCGTTGCAGCCGGGGGTTGAACGGCTGGCCTGCATGGCCCATGCGCGCCGCAAGTTTGTCGAGGCTCAGAAAGTGCAGCCGAAGGGCAAGACGGGACGTGCCGATATCGCCCTAACAATGATCAACAAGCTGTATGGCATCGAGCGCGACCTCAAGGACGGCGATGATGGACAGCGTTTAATCGGCCGTCAGCAAAGGAGCGTACCGATCCTGGCTCAGTTGAAAAGCTGGTTGGAGAAAACGCAGCCCCAAGTAACGCCGCAAAGTGTGCTGGGTAAGGCCATTAATTATCTGGCCAGCAACTGGAGCCGGCTGGAGCGTTATGTAGAAGCCGGTTTTTTACCTATCGACAACAATGCGGCCGAAAGGGCGATAAAACCGTTCGTTATCGGTCGTAAGGCGTGGCTGTTCAGCGACACGCCCAAAGGCGCTACCGCCAGTGCTCAGATCTACAGCCTGATGGAGACCGCCAAGGTCAACGGTAAGCGCTCCATGAACCCCACATTCAAAGTCACCACCTGTCCCAGACGCGGTGCCCCATATTTCTCTACCTGTGGCACATAAATAGCTCACTTACTATTTTGCTGGCATAAGAATGCCAATGTTTGGCTATTTTAGTGGCACAAAAATGCCAAAGTTTGGTTATTTCAGTGGCACAAATATGCCAAGGCCAGGTATTTCAGGTGGTACAAAAGATGGGCCCTATTTTTGTGGTATTTAAATGCCATTCAAATGCCACATAAATGCCACGAAAATGGAGAAGTACGCCCTATCTGTGCTCATGTGAGCCATTTTGGACCTGTACCGGGGGTAGGACTATTTTTGTACCGGGGGTAGGATTTTCCGTTTTTACAGGGCTTTGGAGGCCCAAAAAACGTACCGAGTCTATTACGTGTTGGGTGGATTTGTCGGTACAGCAAAGGATATCGAAAGGTCTCGATAGCGTACGATCCAACCACCCACGATAGGGTCAGGCTTAACGTCGTATCTCTGGCGAACAGTTCCACGGCAGCAGTGCTTCATAGTCCGCCACCGACTGCGCATGTGGTAACTGCTCCAGTACGTGGCGTAGCCACGTATAAGGCTCTTGGCCGTTGACCTTGGCGGTCTCCACCAGACTGTAGATCTGAGCACTGGCGGTAGCGCCTTTGGGCGTGTCGCTGAACAGCCACGCCTTACGACCGATAACGAACGGTTTTATCGCCCTTTCGGCCGCATTGTTGTCGATAGGTAAAAAACCGGCTTCTACATAACGCTCCAGCCGGCTCCAGTTGCTGGCCAGATAATTAATGGCCTTACCCAGCACACTTTGTGGCGTGACTTGGGGCTGCGTTTTCTCAATCCAGCTTTTCAACTGAGCCAGGATCGGTACGCTCTTTTGCTGACGGCCGATTAAACGCTGTTCATCATCGCCGTCCTTGAGCTCGCGCTCGATGCCATACAGCTCGTTGATCATTTTTAGGGCGATATCGGCACGTCCCGTCTTGCCCTTCGGCTGCACTTTCTGAGCCTCGACAAACTTGCGGCGCGCATGGGCCATGCAGGCCAGCCGTTCAACCCCCGGTTGCAACGCCAAGGCGTTATAGCCCGCGTAATCATCGGTCATAACATAGCCGCAATAACTTTCCAGCAGACGCAACGGAACCTCCTGCGCACGGCTGGACGTGTACTCGAACAACACGACTTTGCGATCTGGCGGGCCGCTGGCTTGTACCCACATCCAGGATTGGCTGGTAGGGTCTCGACCTGGCTCTTTCAATACTTGAACACGGGTTTCATCGCAGTGGATCACCGGGCTTTCCAGTAATCGGTCGCGCATTAAGTTCAGCAGTGGCTGAAAGTGTGCGCTGCACTGCATCACCCAGCGCGCCAGTGTTTGCCTTGGTATATCGATACCGTGTCGACTTAACACCGTCTCGAAACGATGCAGCGGCAAGCCATCGACGTACTTGGTGGTCAGCAACATGGCCAGAACGCTTGGGCTGGCCATGCTCTTTTCGATCAGTTGAGCCGGTTTGTCGGCGGTGACCGGTGCCGTTTCGCAGCCACGGCAACCGTAAACCTTGCGGATATGTTTGATGACACGGATCTGCATCGGCACGATATCCAGCTGTTCGCTGATTTCTTCGCTGATCACGTGCTTGCGGCAACCGCAGGCACAGGTCAGTTCGTGCTCGGGCAGTTCGTGGATGACCTCGACACGCGGCAGCTCAGCCGACAATGCCTTACGTTTTCCTCGGCGCGGCCCCGGGGAAACGACTTCCTCTTCGGCATCGCCGATCAATGGCATCGGCTCGCTTTCAGGCTCATTGAACAGTGCAAGTTGCGGCGTATTGGGCTGCGCTGTCTGCTCGGACTTACGCCCGAACAAGCGGTCGCGCAACAGCTTGATCTGTCCTTTCAGGTCGACGATGTGAGCCTGATAAGCCTGGGCAACTTCTTCCTGGCGATTGAGTGCCTCAAGCAGCATCTGCTTGAGCAAAACGGGGTCATCAGGAAGATCGTCGGGCAGAGAAATCATGGCCCGGATTATACCGGGTCAGGCTACGTAGCGTGGAGTCAAAACCTGGTGAGGACGGTTGCGCCACAGGTCAAAACCGTCGAGCAGCCAGTTCAGTTCCTGGACGGTCAGAACGATCACTTCATCGCTGAGATCAGGCGATGTTTTGAATCGCTCGGACTCCAAGCGCTTAAGCCAAAGGCAGAAGCCGTTGCGCTCCCAGTACAAAATCTTCACGCGGTTACGGGGCTTGTTGAGAAAAACGAAGAGCACGGGATCGAACACCGCCACTTTTATGTCCAGCTCGACCAGCGCAGCGAGGCCATCAATGGACTTTCTGAAGTCCACGGGCGTGGGGTAGAGATAAACTTTTTCAACTTTGGCGTCGGGTCGCATCATGACGAGCTGGCTCCTGAGAGAATCGGGAGCACAGCATCCGGCATCAGCTAAGCGCTTTGAATGTGGGGTTCATGGAGCGCTTACGGTCAACGGGCAAGAGCCTTATACGTGGCTACGCCACGTACTGGAGCAGTTACCACATGCGCAGTCGGTGGCGGATTATGAAGCGCTGCTGCCGTGGAACTGTTCGCCAGAGATACGAAGTTAAGCCTGACCCTATCGTGGGTGGTTGGATCGTACGCTATCGAGACCTTTCGATATCCTTGGCTGTACTGCCAAATCCACCCAACACGTAATAGACTCGGTACGTTTTTTGGGCCTCCAAAGCCCTGTAAAAACGGAAAATCCTACCCCCGGTACAAAAATAGTCCTACCCCCGGTACAGGTCCAAAATGGCTCACATGAGCGCAGATAGGGCGTACTTCTCCATTTTCGTGGCATTTATGTGACATTTGAATGGCATTTAAATACCACAGAAATAGGGCCCATCTTTTGTGCCACCTGAAATACCTGGCCTTGGCATTTTTGTGCCACTGAAATAACCAAACTTTGGCATTTTTATGCCACTAAAATAGCCAAACATTGGCATTCTTATGCCACTAAAATAGCCAAACATTGGCATTCTTATGCCAGCAAAATGGTAGGTAAGCTATTTATGTGCCACAGGTAGAGAAATATGGGGCGCCGCGTCTGGGATCAGGTGGTGACTTTGAATGTGGGGTTCATGGAGCGCTTACGTTATTCATGGTTGCACAGAGATCACCCTCCATCTGGCCAAGTCGAATCATTGAATAAATATTGCCTTGCTTAGCAGAATCCTCGTAAGCATCTTTGGCCGCTGTGTCGATATATCGTTTGTTTTTTTGTATTGCTTCGCCTAGATAGTATTGAGCTTCGCTGTCACCGGCAGCGGCAGCGATTTGTAGGTAGGGGAGTGCAGAGATAGCCTTGAACTGGGTGTAAAGCTCAATACCTCGACTCTTGGCAGACTGCTGCTCGCTCGTAAGCTTTGCGCAAACTGGTGAGGATATTCCAGCCAAGAAAAAGGCTATAAAGCACAATGCTCGTGCTGATCGCTGATTCATAATTTATCTGGGAAATATGATAGCGGCGGGTGTGTTGCTTTCCATTCTTTCGACATCTGCTTTGCTTGTTCGATTTGTTCAGGCGTTAGTTTTGCTGCGATTTCAGGGAGCATGTCGTTAGCGTAATCTTGCAAGCCGCCACCACCGTCAAGCTCAAGTAGCGTGTAAATTAAAGCGTATGATTTTACTGGGTCATAAGGGAATCCGAGTTCTGATGGGTTCTTAGATAAAAAAGAACCATATCCGAATACAGCACTTGCATATCCAGCTTTCGCAGCCTTTTCATTCCAGAATCTGAGCGTTTCAAAATCTTTTTTGTACGCAAGAACTTCTACATACCCCATCATACCTAAAGGGTAGCCACCTTCAGCAGATGCTTTCATTAAGCGTTCAACTACTTCTGCTCTCTTTGATGGAAGCAGGAAAAACCCTTTTCCATCACGGTACCCGGTTGCCAGGTAATACTGTGCGAAGGCATACCCACTCTCCGCTGATTGCTCAAGCCACTTGTCGTCTCCAGTTAGGCGAAACAACAGATACATGGCTTCTGCATCTCCTTTGGCCGCTTCTTTTTTAGCAGCATTTAATGCCATTTTTCGCCATTCAGCTGGTTCTTTTCGACCTTTTGGACAGTTCTTCATAACAATACACAGATCGTTCTTGTTTCCAGAGAGTCTAATCATTGAATATATATCGCCTTGAAGTGCAGATGCTTCATAAGCGCTCTGTGCCTCAGGTGTAATATGCCGTTTGACTTTGCGCAGCGCTTCGCCCAGATAATACTGGGCTTCGTGATCTCCTGCTTCTGCGGCGATTTCTAGATGAGAGATCGCAGACAAAGTCTTAAACTGATTGTAAAGAATAATGCCTTTTTCTTTTTCTTCAAGTTGCTGTTGTGAAGGGGCAGCTAACGAATCAAAGCTAATAATGAAAGAAAATATTATAGTGCATAAGAATGACTTTGAATTAATCATGTTAATTTCTCGAGGTTTATTAGCCTGTGTATTTCATGGTGGTTCTTGGGATATAGCTGTTTTCATGAAAGTCTAGTTTGCATGAGCCATCTAGACGTTGACCCAGTTTTTTGCTCTCTCTCACATAAGCTGCTCGAATTTGGTCGCTATCTTGTCGAGAAAATCTCAATACGGGATTTTGCATGAAGTTGTCTAGTTTGTATTTGTTTTCACAGTATTCCTGCCCTGAGGTTTCGGCGATTTCGCCAAATTTATTCATGCTTTTGCATGCGTCTTCAAACTGCTGTTGAGCCTCGGTCAATGTCCCAGAAGCACTGGAGTTTTTACCTATCCAGTTTACTATCTTACTTATTGCTTGTTGTTGTAACAGATATGCCTCATCTCTGAGGTACTCGTGCTTCTCATCATTTGGATCACCTTCACCTCCCTTCGTCGAGGTTACGGCAAAGGCTTGTGGTACAGATGTCAGTGTCATAAATATAGGACCTAAAGCTGCTGGCGTCGCCTGAACGAACCATTTCTCCATTTCCTCTTGGTTGTGATATTCAACAATTGTATGAGCAATGGGCCCTCCCTTTCCACTACTGGTCATCGCGTCATATAGATTCATAATGACGTTGATGCCCATCATGTAGACCATTGCAACATCCAACCCAACCGCGCCGAGCATGTTCAGTGCAGAAGCTTGTTCAGCAGCCTCCGGCGTCATCCAACTAATAGAAGCGCCTTTAGCTTTATACAGCTCACGTCGATAAATATTGATGAGTTCTACAACAGCCTCGTAACCCACCTCAAACTTGAAACTACCAGTCGCACCCGGCCCAAGAACAACCGTTGCTTTAAGATTGAGGATGAATTTTCCCTGATCTAGAGAAATTCCAGCATTGCCTTGCAAGCCCGCGCCATAGGCAGCGCCTAAAGATCCGCTGAGGTTGGCAAGCGTTAGCCATTGGCTAGCGCTGGTAGCCTCCTTACCGTTATTGATTCCGGTGGAGGGGCCCGCACGCAACGCAGCCAATGCTTTAGGTGGAGCCCAATTTAAAGCCCCTGTCAGTTGGATACCTGCTTGCACGCCGGCGAATAGATTGAAATTGGCCTTCATGCCATCTTCAATTTGTACTTTGGCGGCCCTGCCGGACAGGACTTGGCCACTTGACTTGGTGTCGACAGCAGTCAGAGCCTTGGATTGGTACACAAGATCTGGGGTAGGGCTGGTGTCACCGTTGTCGGCTTTGGTTTTGATCATTTCATCGTGGGTCTTACGTTCCGCTTTTGCTTCGGCATCTTCGCGCTGCGCCGGTTTGACAGGGCTGAGTGTGGCGCCATATTTGGCGTTGCCGTTTATAGGGGACAGTTCAATGCTACCGGCGAGCATGAGAGACGCACCGGCGTATCCCCAGGCACGAGCACCGAAGTGGAAGGACATACGGCCGAGGTTCAAAGTTTGAAGCTGAGGATTACCTTCAAGGTAGTAATCGACAGTCACATCCTTGGCCTTCTCCCGTGTCGGCATATCGACTTTTAGCAGTTCCACTTCACCTCGTGCCAAGTCAAAGCTCAGCGACGCGCTTGCCGACATCTGAAAACCTTCAGCGGCAGAGAAGGAGGGGCCTTCCATTTTCACTTCGCCGTGCAGTTTTTTTTGCGGCGGCGCCAAGCAGCGGACGAATTGCGCTTGTGGGCTTTTATCGAACAGCCTTACCTCACCACGAACACTCTTTTTGAAGACTACCTGCTTGAGATGCTCGCCCCATTCTTTGCGCGCGCCGGCATCCTCGAGCTGAGTCACTTTATAGCCACTGCTTTGGAGGAAGCTGTAAAACTTGTCAATATTGAACCAGCCATTGGTGTCAAACCAATCGCCGGCCTGGTCTCCAATTCTTAGTGCGCCCTGGCTTTCAAGCCACTGTCCGAATACCTTCTGCGCACTGTTTTTACTCGCACCACCGTCACCATTTGCGGGAATACCTTCAACCACTTTGCTGATGCTCTTACCGGCTTTTTTCAAGTCTTCCTCAAGCAGTTTTGGCGCACCCTTGAGGGTCAGCAAACTGAACCATTTCAATGGCGTCCCGCTTGCACCGAGCGTGCTGACCTCCCTTAGCGGAAAGCCTTCCTTGATGAGGCGGTCAATAGGCTGCGGCTCAAACTGCTCTGGTTCCCATAGCAAGTGACGTCGAATAGGGTCAGCGGCGACTTTTTGCTTAGCCTTTTCGTGCAAACCTTGTTTTACAACTTGCAACCGGTCCCATTCAGTACGTTCGGCCTCGACCAGCCCGGCCGGTGCCTGGGCATTTTGACCAGTTGCCTCGATCCAGTTTTTGTACTTTTCACGCAGACGGTCATTGATTTCCGACTGCTGTTTTTCTGTATCGAGGAATAGCTTGAACTGCTCGATACCTGAAGTGATGTCATTGCCACTGATCAGCGCATATTCAGGCAAGGCAATCCCGTACTCAGCTACCTTAATAATCGCGTCGGTGTATTCGTGATAGGCAAACGACTTGGCTTCGCCGTGCTTCCAGGCCATATAGGCGTACGTATCACCTTCGCAGGCGTATAGGCACTTCTGCAGCTCGTCACGTTTTTTCTTGTCTGTTTCAAGAAGCTTGGCGATATCTTCCTGCGCCTGTGGCTGGATGCCGTCTTCGCTGATCAAGGCTTTGCGTTTTTCCAGATAATTCTGGACGCGGGCGCGGGCTTCGATTGCCGCAGGAGCGAACAATGTGCCGTTTTCGTAGGTATGTCCCTTCTTTACAGCAGCGGCAATGGCTATTTTTTTAAGCGCCAACCATTCGCTGCGTAACTTATGTAGTTCGCTGTAATCATTGCGAATGCGGTTCTGAGTATCGATATCCGACTGAAGTTGATCTATCCGCGAACGTTGAGTATCGGTTTTTGGCGCTTCGGCTTTTGGTGCATCCTTTTCTTTTGCGCGTTTTGCTTCTTGCCGACTGCGAAGGACCATTCCTGGGTCCATTTCGATATCCGGTTCCTGAGCGTGAATTTCCTCCATTCGCTGGCGCTGTTCGCCTTCAAGGAAGTTACTCAGTTTTGGCTCAAGGAAGTAACTCAGCAATCCACTATCGTCTAATCCCTTGAGGCGCTCATCGCGGGATTTGCTTGGAGAAATCTGATTCTCCAGCGCGTGCATTGCCTCCTTCATCGAGGAAGCAGCTCGCTCGGGCAGTAACCAAAATTCTTGTTCGTCGGTTGCATAAATGGCGGTGCCATACGTGCTGGAACAAGGCTTTGGCTGCTCCTTGAAGCTGGGAGCACACGTTTCTGCAAAGTCTTTTTTGGACCCCAAGCCAATTGGTTTAGGGGCGGGCTCACTCGGGGCTTCGGTCTTTGTAGCCGGTTCGGCAGACGCCACAAGGGGCGATGCAGGTTGCGCAACCGCTTCAGCCTGAGCACTCTTGGGAACACTAAGATTCCAACCCGGCATAATCACATCCGGGTAGGCAATAAAGGGATTCAACTGGCGCAACTGCGCAACAGTGGTTTTGTAGCGAACAGCAATCTCGCTGAGGGTTTCACCAAGACTGACTAAATGATTGGTAATTTCCATGGTGCTTCCGTTCTGTTGTTGCGTCGGGTTCATTGGGGATTGGCGGATGCTGTTTGCATCAGCTGTTCAACCTTGATGAACGACTCTTCCCTGGATTGCAGGATGGCCATTGCTTCTGGCCGTGTTTCAAGCAGCGGCCCGTCGACGACAGAGGCGAGCTTGAGCAAATGGTCACCTTCGTAGATGTTGTTTTTGAGCAAAAGGTCCAGGTTCTCGGTAATTTCATTGATCCGATCATCACCGGGCTCACCGAACGCGGCATATTGCTCATCGACCCAGTACAACCACCCCAGTCGCGCTTGAATCTTTGCTGCGTTGTCGGGAAGGTTGAACGCCGGGCCATCGCCACGCCACTTCAGTTCCGATTTCGTCGTCCATGACAGCCACGCGCCACGCTCTTTGCCGAAGTGGGTCGGGGCAGGGCTATACACCGCTTGCCAAGGACCGAACAATTGAATGGACGCGTCACCTGCGGTGTAGGCCAACGCAGCCCAGAGGCTCGGTATGTGATAGCTCAGCAGGCTTTGGCCGCCGGAACCGTCGTTGGCTCGTAGCAACCAGCGCGCGTGGGCGAGGGCCTGGGTGGCGTCTTCTGCGACCAGGGCAATGCCCGAGTGGTTTTCTTCGCACAATCGCGTGGCTTCGACTGCCAACCGGCTGCCCCAAGGTGCTGTGAGCCAGAGCGGACCTTCGTTGGCGATTTCCGCAAAGTCAGTGCTGCTGAACAAGGCTTGAGCATTCATCGGTTCGCCGATGCGATACAGACGCGACATCGCCTCGGGTTGGCGTGCGCGATCGATGATGAAACACAGGACCTGACTGGACTGTTCCCTGGGCAGTGACTCGAATCCGTAACGAGGTGCGGCCAGCAGGGTGTTCATGGCGGTTACATGCATGTGCAATCCTTACGGCTGCAGGCGCCGTTGCTTTGCTTGCCGCATAACGGAGTGATGCCTGACTCGTTGAGACGACTGGGGAGAGGGGCCTTGCCCGCGACATCCGCATCCGCCACCTTCATCGGCCCTGGTAACAACGGCGCCGCAGGCGTCCCCGAGCCCGGCCCACCGCCCGAGTTAACCTTCACCTGCGCACCACTAATGGTCACACCCCCCGCATCCACCTTCACAAAGCTCCCGCCAGCCTTGGCCGTCAGCTCCATGCCACCCTCAACCACAACCTTTTCCCCAGCGTTGTAGTGAATCTCCTGACCCGCCTCAACAAACTGCGCCGTCCCCACCTTCACATGCTGAGTCACGGCAACCGTCAGGTGATCATTAGCCCGGGTTTCAGTCTTGCGATCCAGATGAGTAATCCGATGTTCTTCAACCTTGAACTCGCTTAAAACATTCGCCTCAACGGTGTCATGCCGCTCATTGCCGATGCGAATCTTCTGGTCATGCTCAATGTTTTCATCCCAATCGCGCTGAGCGTGCAGGTAGATCTGTTCTGCGCCTTTCTTGTCTTCAATCCGAAACTCGTTGTAACCGTTGCCGCCCGGTGAGCTCAGGGTCTTGAACGTGCTGCGGGTTTTGTTCGCCGGTAGGTCGTACGGGACGACGTTTTCCTTGTGGTACAAGCAGCCGGTGATCAGCGGCTGGTCGGGGTCGCCTTCCATAAACGACACCAGCACTTCCATGCCGATGCGCGGGATGGCGATGCCGCCGTAGGCGCTTCCGGCCCAGCCGGTGGCGACGCGCAGCCAGCAGCTGGTCTTGTCGTCGGCCTGGCCTTCGCGATCCCAGTGAAACTGGACTTTGACGCGGCCGTACTCGTCGCAATGGATTTCTTCACCCGCAGGGCCGGTGACGATGGCGGTCTGGCTGCCCAGGACTTTGGGTTTGGGGTGTTCGAGGGCAGGGCGGAAGTGCGCGTCCCACGGGGTGGCGAGGAAGCGGTTGCGGTAGCCCTGGTGGAAATCGTCTTTGTTCTGGGTGACGTCGCTGGTGACGTTTGCACCGAGCACTTGCGGCTGTTTGCCTTCGTGCTGCACTTCCAGCAGCAGCCAGAGGTCGTTCCACTCGGCGCGCGGGTGTTCGCTCAGGGCCATGAAGTGGCCGCTGACCAGGGTTGGCTCGTCGCCTTTGCCTTCGGCAAGTTTGTAGTCGCTGCGATGGCGTTCCAGGGCGCGGGTTGCCAGTTGCTTGCCGCGTTCGCGGTCGGTGAAGCGGCCGGGGTAGTCGTAGTCTTCCAGGTCCGGGGCGAACGCGCTTTTGGCGGCACCTTCGGGAAGGATGCGTGGTTTCTCGAAGTCGTAGTCGCGGCGGCTGACGCGGGTGGTGCGGGTTTCCAGGCGTAGGTTGAAGCGCTTGATCACCGGTTTCTCGGCGGCCATGCCGGAGTCTTGCTGATAGGCCACGGGCGCGAGTTTGCGGAACACCGTCTGGTCATCGCCGAACACCAGTTTGTGGCCGCTGGCACTGTGCTGGAAGTGGAAGTGAATGCCTTCTTCTTCGCACAGGCGCTGGATGAAATACAGGTCGGATTCGTCGTACTGCACGCAGTAATCGCGTTCCGGGTAGATCGCGCCGAGCTGGAAGCTGTAGGCATCGGCCAGGATGCCGTGCGCTTCGAGGACCTGAGCGATGATCTTCGGCACACTTAAATGCTGGAAAATCTGCTGGTCATGGTTGTGGCGCAGGTAGGCGAGTTGCGGCACCAGGCTGATGCTGTAACGGGTCAGGCTTTTGCCGGAGTCGCCTTGCTCGATGCGGTACACCAGACCGTGGATGATGCCTTTGCCGGTGGCGCCGAAGGTCAGGCAGCCGGGCTTGTGCAGCAACTCTTCGAGTTTCAGGTCGGGGCGCGCGCTGACCAGTTCGATGTCGAAGCAGAACGGCTGGTTGAGGGTCTCGCGACCGACGAAGCTGAGTACCTGAAGGTCAACGGAAACGCCTTCCAGCGTCAGGGAAATATGGGTTGCGTTCGCGTCCAGCATGCCTTTAATTCCGTCCTTTGAATAAGCTGGGGCGGATGGTGCAGGATTAAAGCGCCTCGTTCAAGGAAACCAACAGTCATTTACCGACTAAAGTCGTCTGTAGCCCGTAACAGCCTTCTGCCATCATCGCCGCTCACCTCTGTGTGTCCACTTCATCCTGGCAAGTTACTTGTCCGGGGCGAAGGCTATTTTTTGGCTTATTGCGCCTTGCGCAAACGCTGCACTGTTGGAGCTTTTTTTCATGCGTCCCCCCTTTATTCTCATCACCGCGCGCCAGTCACTCGGCTTCGGCGCTTTAGTCCTGTGCGCCGGTTTTACCGAGTCGGCTTTTGCGAGCGGTTTTATCGACGACACCACGGCGAAAATCGAATCGCGCACGGTGTATTTCAATCGCGACTTTCGGGATGGGCACACGTCCACCGAGCAGGGCGCTTCGAAGCGTGAAGAGTCGGCTCAAGGTTTTATTCTCAATCTGCAATCGGGTTACACCGAAGGCACCGTCGGTTTCGGTATCGATGCCTTGGGCATGCTGGGGCTCAAGCTCGACTCCAGCGCCGACAGCAGCAACAGCGGTTTGCTGCCGTCCACGGGACAGGATCCGCGCGGGTCGAAAGATGAATACGCGAAACTGGGCCTGACCGCCAAAGTGCGATTCTCGCAAAGTGTATTGAAGTACGGCGCACTGCTGCCTGACGTGCCGCTGCTGAAGTACAACGACGGTCGTTTGCTGCCGACAATGTTCAACGGCGCAATGCTCACGTCCAAAGAGGTCAAGGACCTGACCTTTATGGCGGCGCGGCTGGACAAGTACACCGCCCGGGATTCCACCGACTCCCAGGACATCCGCGTGCACTGCAAGAACAAGCGTTATGCCTGTAACGTCACCGCCGATCATTTCGACATGTACGGCTTCGATTACAAGATCAACGAGCGCCTGACCGGTCAGTATCACTACGCCGAGCTGGAGGACATCTACCGTCAGCACTTCGTCGGTTTGCTGGCCAACCAGCCGTTGGGCGAGGGCGTGCTCAAGGCTGACCTTCGGCTGCTCAAGAGTGCCGACAGCGGCGCCGCTCGTGCAGGCTCCATCGACAACCGCGCCCTGAGCGGCATGCTCGCTTACGCCATCAGCGGCCACACCTTCAGCGCCGGTTGGCAGCGCATGAACGGCGACAATTCGATGCCGTATCTGGATGGGACCAATCCGTACCTGGTCAACTATGTGCAGGTCAACGACTTCGCGGCTGCGCAGGAGCGCTCGTGGCAATTGCGTTATGACTATGACTTCAAGGCGATTGGCATTAACGGACTGAGTTTCCTGACCCGTTATGTGAACGGTGATCACATCAAGGTGCTGGGCAGTGATCAGGAAGGGAAGGAGTGGGAGCGCGACAGCGAGCTCAAGTACGTGGTGCAGAGCGGGACGTTCAAAGATGTCAGCCTGCGATTGCGTAATGCGACGTACCGGACCAACTACGAGAAGTTTGCCCGGGATGTCGATGAGACCCGGTTGATTGTGAGTTACAACTTTTCGGTGTTGTGACAGTGAGACTGGCGGTGTAAGTGACACCGCCTTCGCGAGCAAGTCGGATCGCCGCACCGCCGCTCCCACATCTATGGTTACCCCCTTTTCTGCAATACTGTTTTTGATGCGTGTTTGGCTTGCTTTCATCTATCCGGCGTCTGAGTGGGGTTATGGCCCCGCGCCTCGATGAGAATCGATGCCCGACGATCCTAATTATTCGAACGGCCTTTCAGCCGTGTGGGAGCTCAGGGTTGTCGTCAGGCCGGTTGGCCGTTCACGTCATCAGTTATCCAGCATCGCAAAACCAGGTGGGTGGTGCTCGGGTGACAGCAGGGTCAGGCGTTCATCGCGGCTGGCCCTGCATCGAATTCAGTGTGGTGGGCCGCAATCGCCCAAGCGATCCTCGCCAGCTTGTTGGCCAGCGCACAGACCACATGGTTGGAGTGATGGTGGGTCAATAGCTGCCGGACCCAGTCCGCCAGCCAGCCTTTCTGGAGCTCCAGCCGCATCAAGTAAACACGGGCACACTGGACGAGCAGGCGCCTCTGGTTTCGATCACCGCGCTTGCTGATACCCAACAGTACGGTCTTGCCGCCAGTGGAATGCTGCTTGGGTACCAACCCGATCGAGGCCGAATAGCCTCGACCGCATTTGAACTGTTTGCCATCACCCAATTCGGCAGCCAGGACGCTGGAGGTGATCGGGCCGACACACGGGATGGTCATCAGGCGAGATGCCAGATCATCTCCAGCGGCCTGGTTTTCCACGTCCTTGTCCAGCTTTTTGACCTGCCCGTCCAGGTAGTTGAAGTGCTCATGCAGCATCATCAGGGTCTCTTTGATGCGCTCAGAAAATGAGCTCGCCTCAACCAGCGCCGGAACATCTTTGATTGATTTGAAGCTTGGGGACAGGCTGACGCCAACCTCCAGAAGGGCGGCGTGAATCCGATTGACGGTAGCGGTGCGGTCTTTGATGAACGAATCGCGTGTCGAGTTGAGCATGGCCAGCGCCTGCTGATCCTGGGTTTTTGGGTGCACAAAGCGCATCGTTGGGCGAGTTGCCGCCTCGCCGATCGCCTCAGCATCAGCGAAGTCGTTCTTGTTGCTTTTCACGTAAGGACGCACGAGATGCGGCGCAATGAGCTTGGGCGTATGCCCCAGCTTTGCGACCTCCTGCGCCATGTAGTGGGCGCCACCACAGGCTTCCATCACGACGGTGCAGGGTTCGATATTCGCCAGGTGCTGCATGAGCGCGGCGCGAGTAAATTTTTTGCGGTAAAGCTCATGACCACGATCATCCTGCGCATGCAGGTGAAAGGTGTGTTTGCCCAAGTCGATGGCGGCAATGGCTACTTTGTTCATGGCAACGGTCTCCGGTGAGCCCCCTGTGAAAGCTTAGTGGGCGATCGCAGGGGGCGGCGGGGGTAGCCATTTCATTATTCGACCGCGATCCAATGTGGGAGCGGGCTTGCTCGCGAAGAGGCCATAAGCCTCAGCGAAGATCCAACTGATGGCGATATGGCAAGTCCGGCCCGGTCTTGCTGCACGTCAGCGCTGCTGCTTGCACTGCAAATTTGAGCATCGCATCAATTTGCTCACGACTCAGTTGCTGCACGCCCTCAACCGAATCCATCTGCTGCTCCGTCAGCCAGGTAATCAACGCCGCCTGGAACGTATCGCCAGCCCCCACGGTGTCAGCGATTTTCACTGAGCTCGCCGGCACCGACCATGAACCATGGGCACGACTGAACACCGTCGCCCCCTCGCCACCACGGGTCAGAAACACCAACTGACAACGATGCTGCAGCCAGCCTTCAATCACCCGTTGCGGATCCTGCTCGGGGTACAACAGGCTCAAATCCTCATCGCTGACTTTGATCAGGTCGGCCAGCTCAACCAAGGTCGCAATCCGCGAACGCCACAGGTCGATATTCGGCTCAGGATTGAGCCGCACGTTGGGGTCAAGGCTGATCAAGCGTTTACCGCTTTCCCTGCGTACCAGTGCCAACAGCGTGTCGGCAATCGGTTGTACCACCAGCGAAAACGAACCGATGTGCAGGCCGCGTACCTCAGGGCCCAGTTCCGGCAGATGCTCGGTTTTCAGCTGACGATCCGCGCAACCTTCACCCCGGAAGCTGTAATGCGGTGAACCATTGGCACCGACGGCCACCATCGCCAGGGTCGAAGGCGCAGCGAAATCCACCAGGTAATCCGGGCGCACGCCTTCATCCTGCAGGACCTGTTGCAAGCGTCGACCGAGATAGTCGGTGGACAGGCCGGCAAACAGCGCCGCGTCCACGCCCAAACGGCGCAAACCCACCGCGACGTTGAACGGCGAGCCGCCGGCAATCGCCTTGAAATTCACTTTTGAAGCCAGGCCGCTGGCGTCGTCTTCACTGAAGAAATCGAACAGCGCTTCGCCACACACCAAGTACATAGTTATTCACTCTTCAAAGGGTTGCGACATGCTGTTGATAGCGTTCGTAGGCCTGCTGACAGGCCGCCACATTGTCTGCGATCGGCAAGGTTTCGCTGGCTGGATCGACCTTCACGCAACGCTCGCATAGATCCGCCAGGCTGTCTTCATGCCCATTTGCCCAGGACTTGCACCACGCGGCCTGAATCGCGGCGCCAAGGGCCGCGGCTTCGCTTTGTTCGGTGCAGATCACTGAGGTGTTCATGATGTCAGCGACGATCTGACGCCACACCGGGCTTTTCGAGCCGCCGCCGATCAGGCAAATGCTGCGGCTTTGTAAGCCATTCTGGCGCAGCAGGTCCAGTCCATAACGCAAACCGAAGGTCGTGCCTTCGACCACCGCGCGGCACAGGTTGGCCTGAGTCAGGTTGGTCATCGTCAATCCCAGCAGGCTGCCGGATGCATGGGGCAGGGCGGGGACGCGCTCGCCGTTGAGGAACGGCAGCATGCACACGCCTTCGGCACCGATGGGTGCGTGCTCAACGAGGGCATTGAACTGCTCGATATCCAGTTCGAACAACTCGCGAATCACACCGGTGGCATTGGTCAGGTTCATGGTGCAGATCAGCGGCAGCCAGCCACCGCTGGAGGAGCAGAACGTTGCCACTGACGCGTCCGGACTGACTTTCGGTTGATCCGCATAGGCGTACACCGTCCCCGAAGAACCGAGGCTCATGGTGATAGCGCCGGGTTTGATGTTGCCGGTGCCGATGGCGCCCATCATGTTGTCGCCACCGCCGCTGGAGACCAGCGCCTGCGGGTTGATGCCCAGGTGTTCGGCGATGCTCGGCAGGATCGTGCCGACCGCTTGATGAGCGTCAATCAGCTCCGGCAGCGCGGCTTGCAGTCGCCCGGTGGGGTCGATGTCACGCAGCAGCTGCAAGTCCCATTGGCGGGTGCGCACGTTGAAATAGCCGGTGCCCGAGGCGTCGCCGTACTCACTGCAACTGCGGCCGGTAAGCCAATAGTTGAGGTAGTCATGGGGCAGCAGGATGCGGGCGATGCGAGCGAAAATCTGCGGATGTTGTTCTTTGGTCCAGAGCAGTTTGGAAACGGTGTAGCCCGGCGCGATCACAACGCCGAGGCGTTCCAGGGAGCCTTTTTCGCCACCCAGATGGGCAAGCAGACGGTCGTTTTCCGGGGTGGATTCGGTGTCACACCAGAGTTTGGCCGGACGCAGCACCTGGCCCTGATCGTCTAGCAGCACCAGCCCATGTTGCTGACCGGAAACGCCGATGCCAAGGATGTCCTGGCCGTCGACCTTCGCCGCGAGCAATGCACGGCGGGTGGCAAGCGCGAAGGCCTCGAGCCATTGCGAGGTGTCTTGCTCGCGGCGGCCATTGGCGCCACTGATCAGGCTGTGCGCGGCGGCACCCTGGCCGAGCACCTGACCGCTGACGGCGTCGAGGATGATGGCTTTGGTGCCTTGGGTGCCGCAGTCGATGCCGAGGAATAGTTGTTGGTTTGCCATGGAAGATCCTTGGTGTGTCAGGTCGATCTCGGTGAAGCCATTCGCGAGCAGGCTCGCTCCCACACTCGATCTGAGGTGGCCACGAATGTTGTGTACGCCAGCTATCTATTGTGGGAGCGGCGGTGCGGCGATCCGACTTGCTCGCGAAGACTGTGCAGCAGGTTCACCGTCGTGCTTACGCCAATACCCGCTCCAGAGTCCGCGTCACGCCGACATCGCGCAAGCTGTTACAGCACCACTCAAACGCCGCCACAAACTCGGGCGAATGCGGAATCGCCGTACCAAATATCTCCTCAACCTCCAGCAACCGCTGCGTGATCAACGCATCATCCGCCACCAGCGCCTGACAGAACTCCGCCCGCGGATCAGGAATGCTGTAGGTATCGCCATTCTCGTCCACGCCCTTCAAATACAACGCCCAAGCAGCCACCACTAACGCCGCCCGTTTGGTCTCCTGTCCATCAGCAATCAACCGATTGATCGTCGGCACGGTGAACTTAGGAAACTTCGACGAACCGTCCGAACACACGCGCTCCAGCTGATCGGCAATCGCCTGGTTGGAGAAGCGCGCCTCCAGAGTGTTTTTGTACTCGGTCAGGTCAATCCCCGGCACGGGCGACAGTTGCGGGGTCACGTCCAAGTCCATGTAGGCACGCATGTAGCGCACGAACAGCGGGTCGTTCATGGTTTCGTGAACGAAGCGGTAACCCTTCAAAAAACCCAGATAAGTGAGTGCGAGGTGACTGCCGTTGAGCAGTTTGATCTTCATCTCTTCGTAGGGCGTGACGTCGTCGGTGAACTGCACGCCGACCTTTTCCCAGGCTGGACGGCCGTTGACGAACTTGTCTTCCAGCACCCACTGCACAAACGGTTCGCAGACCACCGGCCAGGCATCGTCGATAGCGTGTTTATCGTGCAGTTGCAGCTTGTGTTCGGTGCTGGTCATCGGCGTGATGCGGTCGACCATCGCGTTGGGAAAACTCACGTGGGTGGCGATCCATTCCCCCAGCTCGGCATCGCGCAGGGCGGCGAACGCCAGTAACGCTTTGCGAGTGACCGCGCCGTTGTGCGGCAGGTTATCGCAGGACATCAAAGTGAACGCAGGCGTGCCGGCTGCACGGCGTTTGGCCAGTGCGGCGCAGAGAAAACCGAACACGGTTTTCGGTGCGCTCGGGTGTGCCAGGTCGTGCTGGATCTGCGGCAGCTGGGCCATGAACTCGCCGTTGCTGTCGTCGATGCAGTAGCCGCCTTCGGTAATGGTCAGCGAAACGATACGGATCTGGGGGCTGGCGAGTTTGTCGATCAACGCTTGCGCGCCGTCTTCAGCCAGCAGCATGTCGCGAATCGCGCCGATGACCCGGACTTCGGTGTCGTCGGTATCCCCAAGCTCGAACAGGGTGAAGAGGTAATCCTGCTCTTTAAGATCGTCCCGGGCGCGACGGTCTTCGGCGCGCAGGCCGACGCCGCAAATCGCCCAGTCCAGGTCTTCGCCGGTGTTCATCAACGCATCGGTGTAATACGCCTGATGCGCCCGGTGGAAACCGCCGACGCCAATGTGCGCGATGCCTTGGCGGGTGTCGCTCAGGGCGTAGGCGGGCAGGACCACCTCGGGGGCGAGGCGGTTGAGGTTCTGTTTATTCAGTTTCATCACATGCTCTCTAAATCAGGCCGCAGCGCGCAACGGGCGGGTCAGCGCCACACCGTCGGCATCGAATAAATGGCAGTGCTCGGCGTCCAGATGCAGGCTCAGCGACTCGCCATAACGGCTGGCCAGGTCGCCGCGAACGCGCATGGTCAAGGCTTCGCCGGACGAGGTCACCACGTGGCAGAAAGTGTCGCTGCCCAGGCGTTCGCTGACGTCGGCCGTGACCTGCAAAGTGCAGTCGCCGATTTGCGCGAGGTTGAGGTGTTCCGGGCGAATGCCCAACGTCACCGCACCACCGACGCTCAGGTTGGCGCCGCTCAGCGGCAACGTGATGCGGGTGCCGGCGTCCAGCAGTACTTCGCAGCTCTGGCTTTCGACGCGGGTGACTTTACCCTTGAGGAAACCCATTTTCGGCGTGCCCAGGAACCCGGCGACAAACAGGTTGGCCGGCTGGTGATACAGGTCCAGTGGCGAGCCGACTTGTTCGACTTTGCCTCCATTGAGGACCACGACTTTGTCGGCCATGGTCATGGCTTCGACCTGGTCGTGGGTCACGTAGATCATCGTGGCTTTGAGTTCTTTGTGCAGTCGCAACAGTTCCAGGCGCATCTGCACCCGCAGGGCGGCGTCGAGGTTGGACAGTGGCTCGTCGAACAAGAAAATCTTCGGATTGCGCACGATGGCCCGGCCGATGGCCACGCGCTGACGCTGACCGCCGGACAACTGTTTCGGCTTGCGTTCGAGCATCGGCCCGAGTTCGAGGATGCGTGCTGCTTCGCCGACTTTCTTCTCGACTTCGGCTTTCGGTACGCCGGCCAGGTCGAGGGCAAACGACATGTTTTTGCGCACACTCATGTGCGGGTACAGGGCGTAGGTCTGGAATACCATCGCCAGGTCGCGTTTGGCCGGGCTGACTTCGGTGATGTCGCGGCCATCGAGCTCGATGGTGCCGCCGCTGACTTCTTCCAGGCCGGCAATCAGGCGCAGCAACGTGGATTTGCCGCAGCCTGATGGCCCGACGAACACCACGAACTCGCGGTCGTTCACTTCCAGGTCGATGCCTTTGATGATGGAAAAGCCTTCGAAGCCTTTTTGCAGATTCTTGATTTTCAGGTTGGCCATGATGATGGGCCTCCACTTGTTGTTATTCAGTTGAGCCGTGCGGGCTTTTTTTGTGGGAGTGAGCCTGCTCGCGATGAGGCCGTGTCAGTCAACATCACTGTTGAATGACACTCCGCCATCGCGAGCAGGCTCGCTCCCACAGTGGATCGCGTTGAGTCGGCGAGCTTCATTTCACGGCGCCGAACGACAGGCCGCGGACCAATTGTTTCTGGCTGATCCAGCCGAAGATCAGGATCGGCGCGCAGGCCAGGGTCGACACCGCCGACAACTTGGCCCAGAACAGACCTTCGGGACTGGAGTAGGAGGCGATCAATGCGGTCAACGGTGCGGCTTTCGACGAAGTCAGGTTCAAGGACCAGAACGCCTCGTTCCAGCACAGGATCAGCGACAGCAATACCGTGGACGCCAGCCCGCCCTTGGCAATCGGCAGCAGCACCCGGACCATTTCCTGCCACAGCGTGGCGCCGTCGAGGCGCGCGGCTTCGAGGATGTCCTTGGGGATGTCTTTGAAGTAGGTGTAAATCATCCAGACCACGATCGGCAGGTTGATCAGCGTGTAGATCACGATCAGTGCGATACGGGTATCGAGCAGGCCGAAACTCTTGGCCAGCAGGTAGATCGGCATCAGCACGCCCACCGGTGGCAGCATCTTGGTGGAGAGCATCCACAGCAGCGTGCCTTTGGTGCGCTGGGTTTCGTAGAACGCCATCGAGTACGCCGCCGGCACCGCGATCAGCAGGCACAGAGCCGTGGCGCTGAACGAAATCACCACCGAGTTCCAGGCGAAGCTGAAATAGTCGCTGCGCTCGTTGATGTGTAGGTAGTTCTCCAGTGTCGGCGTGAAGATGAACTGCGGCGGCGTGGCGAACGCATCGATTTCGGTTTTGAAACTGGTCATCACCATCCAGAAGATCGGGAAGAAGATCAGGATCGCGATGGCCCAGGCCAGGGTGCCGAGCAGCAGGCTTTGCAGACGGCGGGATTGTTGAAGGGTCATGGCGCAGGCCTCAGGCTTTGTCTGTCAGGTTTTTGCCGATCATGCGCACCAGCACGATGGCCGCGATGTTGGCGATCACCACCGCGATCAAGCCACCGGCGGACGCCATGCCGACGTCGAACTGCACCAGCGCCTGGTTGTAGATCAGGTAGGCAAGGTTGGTCGAGGCGTAACCGGGGCCACCGTTGGTGGTGGTGAAGATTTCGGCGAACACCGACAGCAGGAAGATGGTTTCGATCATCACCACGACGGCAATCGGCCGCGCCAGGTGCGGCAGGGTCAGGTGCCAGAAGATCGCGATCGGCCCGGCACCGTCGAGGCGCGCGGCTTCCTTCTGTTCCTGGTCGAGGGACTGCATGGCGGTCATCAGGATCAGGATCGCGAAGGGCAGCCATTGCCAGGACACAATGATGATGATCGACAGCAGCGGGTAGTGCGCCAGCCAGTCCACCGGCTGCGCCCCGAACAGCTTCCAGACGTAGGCGAGAATTCCCGACACCGGATGGAAAATCAGGTTCTTCCAGATCAGCGCACCGACGGTGGGCATGATGAAAAACGGCGAGATCAGCATCACCCGTACGATGCCGCGACCGAGAAACTCACTGGCCTCCAGCAGCGCACTGATCAACACGCCAAACACCACGCTGATCAGCAGCACGCTGCCGACCAGCAACAAGGTGTTGGTGGCGCCGGGCAGGAAACCCGAGTCGCTGAGGAAGTAGCTGAAGTTCTCCAGCCCCACGAACTGGTTTTCGCCGGGGTAGAGCAGGTTGTAGCGGATCAGCGAGAAGTAAACGGTCATGCCCAACGGCACGATCATCCACAGCAGCAACAACGCCACCGAGGGGCTGACCAGAAACCAGCCGGGGTTGGACAACCGGCTTTTACGCACCGGCTGGGGAATGTCCATGTGAGCTTTGGCAGTTGAAATATTCATGGCGATAGAACCGATTCATGCAGACCAATGAAGATCCACTGTGGGAGCGAGCTTGCTCGCGATGGCGATGTGTCAGTCACTCACAATGTTGAATGGGAGACGGTCATCGCGAGCAAGCTCGCTCCCACAGAAGGCGGGAGCAGGTTGCGGGGTTACTTGGGGTAACCGGCGCGCTTCATTTCACGTTCGGTGGTTGACTGGGCAGCGGTCAAGGCCTGGTCGACCGTGGTCTGGCCGATCAGTGCCGCCGAGAACAGTTTGCCGACCTGGGTGCCCACGGCCTGGAATTCAGGAATGGTCACCAACTGGATGCCGATATACGGCACGGGCTTGAGGGTAGGCTTGCTCGGGTCCGCGGCTTTCAGCGACTCGAGGGTCACCTTGGCGAACGGCGCAGCCTTCATGTACTCATCGCTGTACGTCGAAGCGCGGGTACCTGGCGGTACGTTGGCAATGCCGTCTTTCTCGGCAACCAAGGCGCCGTATTCCTTGGACGTGGCCCAGGCGCTGAAGGTTTTCGCGGCGTCCTTGGCCTTGGAACTGGTTGGAATCGCCAGCGCCCAGGAATACAACCAGGCCGAGCCTTTGTCGGTGGTCTCGTGCGGAGCGTAGGTGAAGCCGACGTGTTCGCTGACCTTGCTTTGGGTCTTGTCGGTAACAAAGGAGCCTGCGACGCTGGCATCGACCCAGATTGCGCATTTACCACTGTTGAACAGCGCGAGGTTTTCGTTGAAACCGTTGCTCGACGCGCCCGGCGGGCCGGATTTCTTCATGGTGTCGACGTAGAAGTTCAGCGCGTTTTTCCACTCGGGGCCGGTGAATTCCGGTTTCCACTGCTCATCGAACCAGCGCGCACCATAGGCATTGGCGACGGTGGTGATCAGCGCCATGTTCTCGCCCCAGCCGGCCTTGCCGCGCAGGCAGATGCCGTACTGTTCTTTATCCTTATTGGTGAGTTTGCTGGCGAATTCGCTGATCTGGGTCCAGGTCGGGTGCTCGGGCATGGTCAACCCGGCCTCCTTGAACAGATCGGTGCGGTAATAGGTGATGGAGCTTTCGGCGTAGAAGGGCAAGGCATACAGCGAACCCTTGACCGACAGGCCTTCACGCACCGATGGGAAGACGTCGTCGAGGGCGTAACTGGCCGGCAAGTCCTTCATCGGCTCCAGCCAACCTTTGGCGCCCCAGAGTGCGGCTTCGTACATGCCTATGGTCAACACATCGAACTGTCCGCCTTGAGTGGCGATGTCGGTGGTCAGGCGTTGGCGCAGGACATTTTCTTCCAGCACCACCCAATTGAGCTTGATGTCCGGATGCGCGGCCTCGAAGGTCTTCGAGAGTTTTTGCATGCGGATCATGTCGCTGTTGTTGACGGTGGCGATGGTCAGGGGCTGGGCGCCGAGGCTGACGCTGCTGAGGGTCATGCAGGTGAGGGCAAGCAGAGCTTTTACAGAAGGTTGCATCGTGCACTCCTTTTCTGCACCCGGCGGGTTACAGAAGGACAGTTATTGTTTTTGTGTCTTCCGACGGCAGGAAGAATGTGCACTGATTACAGCCTTCAATTGATGACGTGACAAATCATCCATCGCACTTGAATCGATACTATTTTGCACTGGTGTTTGGAGGGAGAGGTGCAGGGAACGGCTTTTTAGCGGTTAGACCCTATGGATTCCGTACAGGTTTTCAGGCGTTTAACCCAGGTTCTGCTCAGTCAACCGCTGCACGGCCAATCGCCGGTAATGGGACGGCGTCATGCCCTTGAGTTGCTGAAAACGCCGATTGAAGTTGGAAATATTGTTGAAGCCCGATTCGAAACACACATCGGTTACCGGTTTGTCACCGTCGGCCAGCAGCTCACAGGATTTGCTGATGCGCAGTCGATTGACGAATTCGATGAAGCAGCGGCCGGTGGCTTGCTTGAACACTCGACTGAAATAAGTCGGCTTCATGCCCAAGTGCTCGGCGACTTCCTCCAGCGGCAGTTCACGAGCGTAATGCGCGAAGATGTAATCCACCGCCCGGTTGGTGCGATCAATATTGTGCTCGTCGGCCAATTGCGGTGTCGTGGCCCCGGACAGCAGTTGATAGTCGTCAGAGGTCGCCAGCAACTCCAACAGAATGAAAAAGTGCCCAAGGCGCGTCACTCCTTTGGTGTCGGCGATGCGCTGCATCAACGTCATGGCCTGGCGAATGGTGCGCTTGCAGCGAAACTCGATGCCGTACTGGGCGCGCTCCAACAGCGGCGCCAGCGTTTTGAGCTCGGCAAACACCAAGTGGCCGCTGTCGAATAACTCATCCGTGAAGTTGACCAGCATGTCGCGCTTGGGCACCACTTCGTCTTCGGCCACCTGGCTGATCCAGTTGTGGGGCAGGTTGGGGCCGGTGAGGAATAGTGATTCTGGATAGAAGTTACCGATGTAGTCACCGATGAACACTTTGCCGGAGCTGGCGACGATCAGGTGCAGCTCGTATTCCTTGTGAAAATGCCAGCGCACCAACGGGCAAGGAAAACCATGCTGGCGATAGATGATGGACAACCCGTTGTGGTCGTCCATCAGTTCGTAGGAGGGGTCTGTCACGCGGGCTGTTCGGGTCATGTCAGGACGCTTTTCTTGTTATCGCTGTCGGATCATGCCTCTTTTGGCGCCTGCTGTGCCAGCCTGCCACGACTTTCGCTCAGGCCCGCTCGTGCAACCTGTCTCCGTAAACCGCTTTCATGCTGGTGGCGCTCCAGCAGTAGCGGACAATATCCGCCTCTTCAAAAAAATCTGTGCTGATGATGCTGCAACGGGTGACCCAGTCGCGGGTGGTGTGGAACCAGTCGTTGATTTGGTTTTTGATGTGCTGCGGGCCACCCAACAGCGAATAGCACGTCGCCGGCAACGACCAAAGAAATGTATCGTAAGGCGCCCCCACGAGGGTGGTCTGGATATGCGAATGCAGATCGATGGTGTCGGTGAATACCTTGCCGTTCCATTTGTGAGGTACTTGCGGCCAGAAATACTCACTGTCGAGTCCAGGTTTCGCCTGTGCGGCCATGACTATGCGGCGCTGCGAACTGGCGCGCTTGAGCTGTTCCACGGTACTGCGCGCGTCCGAAGGACGGATCAAGCGCGAGCCCAGGTGGTGCATCAGAAAATCATTGAATTGTTGGTAGCCGAAAGGCTTCGCTGCATCCCCTAACTGGTGGAAGTCGAGGACAATGAATTCGTCCGGGTTTCGGTCGAGGAATGACGTCAGCGCGTCGATCAGTTCATCGAGAATGCGGTGGGATTGATAGCCGTTGTGATGGAAGTAGAACACCGGTACTACCGGGCCGGCGGTACAGCCAAGCCGGATATCGAACGCCCGTGCGCCGTTGGCCAGTTGCCAGGCAAATGAGTCGTTCTGGCACGTCGTCCAGTTGCCTACCACCACCTCATAGTTGGGCGCTTTTTTGTCCATTCCGGCGTTGTGCGTTCCAGGCCAGACAATATCAGTCAGCTTCAACTGGCCGATATCCAGTACGTTGCTCATCCATTTCTGTTTGTCGAGTGTGGGTGCTGTATTGCGGGTCATGACAGTTCCTTGTCGTTGATTCGCCCCATCCGTAGGGAGAAGAAGTTCATGTGTCGGATGTAGCTGAGTGCCACATCCGTATCACTGGCCTGAGACAAAAGGCTTTCATGACCCAGCATAGAAGTGCGTGACAGTATTGCCAGCGTCGGAAACACTTACACAAGAATAGCTATTTGATGGCGCGGAAATTGTTAATTCCGCTTGCTCGCTTTGGTCAGGTTTACAATCCGGCAATAAGAGACAATGTTGGACTCTTCAATAAAATCGACATTGATAATGTTGCACTTTGACGCCCAGTCGCTTTTCTTCGGATCGAACCAGAAATTAAGCTCTTCATGAATATCCACGGGGCCACCGAGAGCGCTGTAACTGGTGGCGGAAAGCGACCACGGTGCCCATGTGCCTGGCGGGTTTTTTAGTACATTAATAATATGTTTTTCCAACTCAGCGGTACTGGTAATACCGCTGCCAGACCATTTGTGCCCGATCTGCTCGACAAATACGTTTTGATCGAGTGCCCTGTTCCAAGGGGCCGCGACCAAAATTCTTTGTACAGAACTGATTTGTTTGAGTTGACGGAAACTCAGAGACCGGTTTTTGGTGGGGATTATGCGATGGCCGAGAAAGTTCATCATCATGCTATTGAAGTAAGCGAAATCAAACTGATCCCCCTTCAGTTCATGAAAGTCCAGGATGATGAATTCGTCGGGGTTCTCCCGAAGAAATTTTTCCACATCGGTTACAAGGTTCCCCAAGGTTCGACCATTGCGGTAACCGTTGTGATGAATGCAGAATTTCCCGAGTCCCTGCGCGTTAGCGTCGTACATTAAACGGATATCGAGTGCTCGAGAGCCGTGGCTCAGCTGGGCATAAAAAGATTTGTGCTGACAGGCGAGCCAGTGGGCGCCTGGAATCAGCGGCCAGGATGCTTTCCAGTCGGAGCCCGCGTTATGGGTGCCTGGTAGCGTCAATTCGCAGAGCGACAATGTATCAATTTCCGGAGTGGCGGTCATCCAGTTGTTAAGTGTGTGATTACTCTGAACAAAGTTGTCCATTTAATGCATCCTTGCATTGGTTTGTTAAGGGTTGGTTGTGCCGAACCTAACTCATCAAGTTAAAGTCCGGCTGGGTGTTTATAGGGGCAGTGTTAAGCCTGGTAAATAATGGTGATAATGCAAAATGTTTGCTGCTGGAATAAGTGTTATAACGGATTTCGATTCTTTGCTTCAATCCATTGCGCCATGTATCGCGTGCTTTTGTGGTGGTGATGACGCAGCATACTTCCCGTAAAGTTGTCGCTTCTAAGTTGTGCCAAGCGTTGTTGGCAATACAACAACTTTTCGATCAGCGCCGGACCATGTTCCGATTGTCGATAACGATCGGCCAGCAATGTCTTCCCTTGGGATTGGGCGTCAGTCCACAGAGCCTCGTCCTTGTACAGCTGAACCGCGCAATCGGCGAACGCCTGTGCTGTTCGGGTCACAGCGCCCGGCCAGAGATGTTCGCCATGCATCGCTTCTGCGCCGATTGGCGTTGTGATCGTGGGGGTGCCACACAACATGGCGTCGACAATTTTTCCTTTGATTCCGGCACCGAAGCGTAGGGGGGCCAGACAAATCCGTGCGCCAGACATGACTTTTAACGCATCTTCCGCCCAGTTCATTACGTGAAAACCCTGGCCGGGGTTGTGCAGCGCAGTCGCTTTGGGCGGTGTGTAAGCACCGTAAATGTGCAATTGAACCGTAGGCAGTTGTTGGCGGATCAGCGGCCAGATAGTGGTTTTCATCCAGAGCACCGCATCCCAGTTGGGTGCATGACGGAAGTTGCCGATACTGAGAAAGTGCGCGCGGTCTTCAAAAGAAACCGGTGGCGCGCTCGGTAGATCGACCATCAGCGGGCACCAGTGCAGCAAGTGGCGCGGCAGCTTGAATTGCTCGACCAGCAACTCGATCTCTACTTCGGAGATCATCAGATTCAAGTCGCAACGATAAATCGCTGCGATTTCCCGTTTAGCCAGATCGGTCTCGGCCATGAGTTTGAACTCTTCACGCAACGCCGGGGCGAACAAATCGTTGAAATCATTGGCGTCGTCACTGGCCTTCAAACGCTCCTTGAGGCGTTGATGGCGAGCATCCCGCAGGCTTTGCAGGTCGGAGGTCTCAAGCACGCGCAAGGCATCGGGGCAATGCTTCTCAACTCGCCAGCCGAACTGTTCTTCCATCATGAATCGATCGAACAGAACGATATCCGGGGCCAGTTCGTAGATGAACGTGTCGAAACTGCTGTTGTTCAATTCAATCGGGACTTCGCGAATGCCCAAGACCGTCAGGTCTGCCCGGTGCTCACCGGTGCCAGCCGGGCTACTGAACGTTATGTCCCAGCCTTGCTGCAAGAAGGTCTCGAGAATTTGCATCATATGCCCACCGGCCGCAGAAGAACGGGGCTCGGGCCAGACGTAACCAATGACCAGGACTTTGGTGGCGGGCGGCTGAGTCATGAACAGTGATCCTTTGCAGCAAGCGAGGGGGCAAAAAGGGCGCAATTAAACCACAGTACTGTAGTGGTCGCATGCGCCCTGTTTCAGTAACTCGGTACGTCTGAAACTCAGAGAATGTTGATTTTTACCAGTGTCTGCTCACTGATGTATCCATTGTTGGCATTTTTGAGTGCCGCTTTCATGATCTCTATATTCTGCTGATACGCCTGCTTGTTGGTCTTTAATTGGCTTAGCAACGATGTCGTCAATGCAAACGAGTCGGCATTTTTAAACGCCGTGCCGCGGTTGTAGTTGGTATTTGGAAAACTCGGCAGGCCCATGGATACCTTGCCGTTGGCGAGATTCAGGAGTGGACTTACGTCCAATTGCTGAGAACCATGCTGAAATATTCCGCTGTGTTCGGCGTAGGCGAAATCTTTGGTTTTCGGCGCACCGTGGAAAATTTCATGAACGAAAGTATCGGCTGTGATGCCCGGATTGAAATGATCCCTGCGATAAGCATCGTTGAAGTTGTTGCTGTAGACCCGGATGAATTCGTTATTGGCATTTTGTGCCTTGTTGCCGGTCTTCCAATCGTTGTAGAGCCCCCAATGCAGCTCGGCTATTGCGTCGCTTTCTTTACCGCTGTCGAGGATGAAGTTACCGGGTTTGATATTTGAAAGATCCTCTTTGACTGCAATCAGGTAGTCGCGGTAAGTACTTCGGGCTGCGGAAGAGTCATTCGCAAGCAGAAGGTCAAGAACCGCATTCGATTCCTTAATCAGCGCGGGGTCATTCAATACGTTGATTGCATCGTCTACTTTTCTGCTCGCGAGTGGTAAACCTTCCTTGATCACTGTACGAGCGTAACTTTTAGGCATGACTTTATGCCAGTGCGGGGTGGGCAGTTTAAGTTTGAAATCTAAACCCTTCAGTTTGGCTCCCCAAGGTTCGCCCAATCGGTTCAGAGCGTACCATTCGTCATTGCGGCGTATCCCCCATACCTGGAAGGCATCCTGGGAAGTTTGCGCGGGACGCCAGGTTCCTAGGCGAATAGTGTCAGGGTCGACAGTGGCGGCCAGTTGGCGGTGTGGCGTTATGTCCGACCATTTGCGTACGTCGAAAATCACGTTATCCAGTGCGGCCACGCGGTTGCGCAACAGTTTTGCACCATGTAGAAGCAAGTCGGATGCTCCGTCCAGCGGATTGAACAGGTTGCTCACCAACCCGAGTCCCGTCGAAGCGATCTTGCCGGCCTTGGTAGTAATGCTCATGCTTTTGGCCGCAAGACTGGCAATCTGAGCGACGGCTCCGACTACTAACAGAAGGGTCATCGTGGCTTCTAAAGTACAGGACGCCACCCCTTGGAATTGTCGATCCAGATCGTCTGAGCTCAGATCTTCGATGCATGATTTGAAGGGCACGACAAAGTTGAGAAACGTATCCAGATCCTTCTCCCGTTTTACGCGCAATGCCTCCAGCCTGGTCTGTCCCCAGCACTCTTTCACCAATTCATCGTAGGTCGCGACGGGTCTGTGCTTGAGTACGAAGTTCACCAACGGGTCGAACTCTGTCGAATAGAAACTATGGTAATAACCGTTGATTTCCGGCGTCAGTGGAGACGCTGACAATTCACCGATTTTTTCGATCACACCAGGACTGATGTTGACGAGGCCGGGTGTGACCCCATGGGTATAACACTCGATGTTCGTGGGCAGTTGAAGCACCTTCGCAGGAGGAGAGTAGTTTTTCTCATTGTTGTCAGCGGTTGTGCTTAAAAGGTTTTCCTCTTGGATAAGCGCTGCCAGCCGGGTGTTCTCGCGACAGGTTCCGTGCAAGGTGAATAATTCGTAACAACTCACTCGGCCTTCGAAGTGTGAACAGATGACTACACCGTAGCGACCCTTTGCCTCATCTATGTCCTTATGACTTTCCGTCGGTTTCCGCTCGGTCACTTTCAGGATCGTGTCAATGGTCGACGCTATGGGGTTCGTGGGAAGGCTGGTGATCGAGTGGAGTTTCGCGACTGACGGTCTTACGGTGAACATCATCACCTTACCTTTTAACAGGCGTGTCCGATCAGGCAGTGGCATTGATGAAAAAGCCTGCTTCAAATGCATGTTCATTGCTTGTACATGAGCCACATAGTCGCGATTGAACTGACGGTAGAACTCACCGTCAGGAGAAATCAGGTTGGGGAGCATTTGGGGAAACACTTTGTAAATGCTTTCGCCATTCTTCAGATCCCAGTCACCGGTCCCCAGATCATTGGACATGTGCAGTTCTACAGGCGATACGAGAAACGGGTCGGCGTAAGTATCCTCCAGAGGTCGATTTTTCTTTTGGTGAAGGACGTCGTTTTCAAGATAGGTACATCCTTTGGCGACCTGCTTGAGAATGTCCAGTGCGACGCCTTTGCGAGTCGGCAGAGGGCGAGACAATGTTTCGGCTGTTTCGGCAAGCGTCTTGGCATGTAGGGCATACGCGCCTAATGCCACTTCAAGCGAGTCCGTGACCGACTTCTATACGTCATCCAGCGTGACGATTTTGTTGAGTAACCCCCAATCAATCACCGGATCCACGGCAGCCAGAGCGTCAAGCGTCTTTCGCGACTCGGAGACCGAGTCAAACTTCGACAGTTGGTGTAGCTGCGCATAAGTCATCGAGCGCGTCGATCCCGGCGCAATGATTTCCTGCACCGCGACGATCCGGCAAAATTCGACCCATTGCGGCGTGCCCAATAGCAGGGTGGGAGGCAGATCGCTTACCAGAAATTCCGGCGCGGCCTCTGCCAGCAATAGGTGAGCGGCCAGTGCCGCATTTCTTTCGGTAGTCCGGTGGTTCTCGATCAGGTGCCGTTCGAATTCCGTTTGAATATCGGAGAAGGATTTTTCCATGTGCTCGACAGCATATAAGTTGAAACCTGCCACGTGATTGCGAGGCTCTTGTTCGCCGCCCCCCGGATGAAGATTGAGCAAGAGTGAAGTCAGCATTATTTGCTTGAGCGACTCATCTGATTGGGATTGGTTTTCTTGCGCTCCATACCAACCCAGATCCCGCACGTAAGCGTTTGCCCAGTAGAAAGCGATAGGAGTGGAAACAAGTTTTTCAAGAGCGTCCTCAGCCTCCGGGCGTTTGAAGGGGGTAGACCGTCCTCCCCAAATGCTATTTACCAGATGTTCAAGTAACGATTGATCGTTGATGTAACTGGCGATGAGTTTGCGGAATTCGCTACGCTGAACTGCAGAAAGAGTGACAGAATTGTCTCCGCCGGTATTGATCATTTCCCAATAGTTACCAAGCGGTGGACTCACTGGAGGTTTAAGTTGCATGAATTCTGTCAGCCTGGAACCTTCGGCGGCGGTTCGGGGAATGATGTAACCATGGAATTTCAACCATTGCGCCAGCTTGACGTGATCAGCGAGAGAAATGACGCCACCGGTCAATTTCGCCATTTCAACCAATGCATGAAGATCATCTTTCAGATCCGGTGCAAGTTTAAATGCGTTCGCAACGTCAAGTGTTTTGCCTGAGAATTTTGCATTTATTTCTCCTTCGGAAGTTACTTCGAACAGTGAGTGCTCGGGAAGTGCGAGGGTGGCCATTAATTTTTTGAAGGAGTTTTGCTCGGACATGTTTTGCAGCAGTTTTCTGCCGGGTTGCAGAGCATCTTCAAGCGTCGACCCGGACTCCAGAGAGATGATGGCACCTTCCAGCATGATTGCTTGCGAAGGGCTAATTTCTTCTACTTGCTGATTTAGTTTATATACAGCCTCCATTCGCTCATTGTTGTCACTTTGGATGTGACGATCTTGAATGGCGGTGTAGGGGGCAGGTCTGGACAAGTATCTTTGAGTTGGAGAGTTTGCTGGATTGTGGGTCATGATAAATATCTATTTCTGGATTTTATGTTTGAGAGAGCCTCTTTTGTTATCTTGTGTTTATCAAGAATTGCTGTGTAAGTGTATTTTGCAAGTGTTAGGGGTTCTGAGTTATGTCATTGAGAACTTGTCCAAGGACGACGCCCCTTCATTGCTGTTTGAAGGGGTTTGATTGTCGATTTATCTATTCAATAATGCTCTTTACTTTGTCCCGCAACTGATCAATGGAAAACGGTTTACCAATCACGTGCATGCCTGCCGGCACATCAATGCTTTCGGCATAGCCGCTGGCAAACAGGATCGGCAACTCTGGGCGCAGCATCCGCGCCTGGGTGGCCAGTTCACGGCCGTCCATCACTGGCAAGCCGACATCAGTCATCATCAAATCAATGTACTGATCTTCATCGTTGAGAAACTCCAGCGCCTGTTCGCTGCCATCGGCCTCGAGCACCTTGAACTCGAGTTCCTCCAGCACGTCGACAATCAGCATGCGCACGATGGCATCGTCTTCGACTACAAGGATGATGGACGCGGTGGCGGACATAGTGGGGGTTCTCAGAGGTTGAATTCGCGGTTGGCGGTCGATCGAAATCGCCGGGCTCTTGCTTGAGTAAGTGACGGAACCCGACAAGTTCCCACGCGGTAGAAAAAAGAATAGCCGCACAAGTGCTGGCAAGGATAACCGCTCCTTTGCGCTGGAGCAGTGGAATGTAGGATTTTGCGCGAAAAGGTGTCAGATAATTGGATCAATGTGCCACTTTTGGGGCAAACTCCTTGGTTTTCAACAGTTCGACAAGGTTTCCCCCATGACATCCGCGTCTTCGGTTGATGAGCAACGATTCCGTAAACTCCTGAGTCGCAACGTCAGCCTGCCGTTGGGTGTCGGCGTGCTCAGTGCAGTGTTCTTTGTGTCGCTGATTACTTACCTGCTGTCGGTGATCCAGTGGGTCGAGCACACCGATCGGGTGATCAATAACGCCAATGAATCGATCAAGCTGACCGTCGATCTGGAAACCGGTATGCGCGGCTTCCTGCTCACTGGCGACGAGCACTTCCTTGAACCCTACGAAACGGCCAAGCCACGAATCGCTGTTGCCCTTAATACCTTGCTCGAACTGACCGCGGACAACCCGGTGCAGACCGACCGCCTGCACCGGCTTCAGGCCTTGCAGAATGAGTGGGCCACTTATGCGCAGACAATAATTGAATTGCAGCGATCCAGCGGCGATTACCGCAGCGCGGTCAAGGCCGGGCGCGGCAAGCGGCTGACCGATGAGATCCGCAAGCAATTCGAAGACGTGATCGACATGGAGCAACAGTTGCGCACCACGCGCAACGAGGAAGTGCGCCGCACGACGATCTGGAGTATCAGCCTTTATCTATTGTTCATCGCCGGGATCAGCGCATTGCTGGCCTACATCGGCCGTCGTGACTTGCTCAACCTTTCGCAAAGTTACAGCGCCAACCTCGCCGGGCAACAGGCCAGTGCCCAGCGTCTGGAACAGCAGGCCTGGTTGCGTAATGGCCAGACCGAACTGGCCGAGCAAGTGCTGGGGCAGCTGTCACTTAATTTGCTGGGCCGCAACATTCTGCAGTTCTGCGCGCAGTACCTGGGCAGCGCCGTAGCAGCCATTTATGTCCGTGAAGAACACGGCGGTCTCAAGCGCATTGCCTCTTACGGTTTCTCCCGCGAGCAGGAAGCGCGCGAACAGCAGATTTACAGCGAGGAAGGCATTGTCGGCCAGGTAGCGAACCAGGCTCGCTTGATCCGTCTCGATGACGTGCCGAGCGATTACTTCAAGGTCTGCTCCGGCCTGGGCGAAGGTCTGCCGCATAGCGTGCTGGTGGTGCCGACCAGTGACGACGATCGGGTCAACGGTGTGATCGAACTGGGCTTCTTGCGCCCGCTGACTGATCGCGATGTCGAATTGCTTGAGCTCATTGCCGGCAACATTGGCACGTCCATCGAGGCCGCTCGCTATCGCCAGCGTCTGCAGGAAGTGCTGGCCGAAACCCAGCAGCTCAATGAAGAGCTGCAAGTCCAGCAAGAAGAACTCAAGACCGCCAACGAAGAGCTGGAAGAGCAGTCGCGGATTCTCAAGGAGTCCCAGGCGCATCTGGAGACCCAGCAGGTCGAGCTCGAACAAACCAATGAGCAACTCGCCGAGCAGGCGCAGATCCTGGCCGACCAGCGCGACGCCATGGACCTGAAGAACAGCGAGCTCAATCAGGCCCAGACCCAGCTCGAAGAACGCGCCGAAGAGTTGCAGCGCTCGAGCAAGTACAAGTCTGAATTCCTCGCCAACATGTCCCACGAGTTGCGCACGCCGCTGAACAGCTCGTTGATCCTGGCCAAGTTGCTGGCGGAAAACCCCCAGGAAAACCTCAGCGCCGAGCAGGTCAAGTTCGCCGAATCGATTTACTCCGCCGGCAATGATTTGCTCAACTTGATCAACGACATTCTCGACATCTCCAAGGTCGAGGCCGGCAAGCTTGAGATGCGACCGGAGAACACCAGTGTCGCGCGTCTGGTGGACGGCTTGCGCGGGATGTTCCAACCCCTGGCGACCGACAAGAAACTGGATTTCCAGGTCGAGGTGCAGGCCGGTGCGCCGATGATGATCTTCACCGACCGCCAGCGTCTGGAGCAGGTCATCAAGAACCTGCTGTCCAACGCGGTGAAATTCACCGAAAAAGGCACGGTCAGCCTGACGGTCGCCAGCCAGCCCAGCGACGGTATCGCCTTTATCATTCGCGATTCGGGGATTGGCATTGCCGCGGATCAACAGGAAAGCATTTTCGAAGCCTTCCGCCAGGCCGATGGCACCACCAATCGCCGCTATGGCGGCACCGGCCTGGGCTTGTCGATTTCCCGCGATCTGGCCGCCTTGCTCGGCGGTTCAATCAGTGTCACGAGTGAGCCGGGGCAGGGCAGTGTGTTTACGCTGGTTTTGCCGCAGCAATACGTCGAACCAGGCGAGAATCCTGTCGAGCCGATGAGAGCCACGCCGGTTGCCATTACACCGAGAGTGACGCCCGCCGCGCCGGTACCGCTGATCGCCGAAGTCGATATCCCGCGTTTCGACGATGATCGCACCAAGGCGCCATTCGCCACTCGTTGCATTCTGGTGGTGGAAGACGAGCCGAACTTCGCCAATATCCTTTACGACCTGGCGCATGAACTGGGTTATCAGTGCCTGGTGGCGCACGGCGCGGACGAGGGTTACGACTTGGCGAGGGAATTCATCCCGGACGCCATTCTGCTGGACATGCGCTTGCCGGATCACTCCGGGTTGACCGTCTTGCAACGCCTGAAGGAGCACGCTGAAACCCGGCACATTCCGGTGCATGTGATTTCGGTGGAAGACCGGGTCGAAGCCGCGATGCACATGGGCGCCATCGGTTATGCGGTCAAACCGACGACCCGCGAAGAACTCAAGGACGTGTTTGCCCGCCTTGAGGCCAAGCTGACCCAAAAGGTCAAACGCGTCCTGCTGGTCGAAGACGATGATCTGCAGCGCGACAGCATTGCCCGGCTGATCGGCGACGATGACATCGAGATCACTGCCGTTGGCTTGGCGCAGGATGCGCTGGACCTGCTGCGCACGACGATTTTCGACTGCATGATCATCGACCTGAAGCTGCCGGACATGCTCGGCAACGACTTGCTCAAGCGCATGTCCACGGAAGATATCTGCTCGTTCCCTCCGGTGATCGTCTACACCGGGCGCAACCTGACCCGGGACGAAGAGGCCGAACTGCGCAAGTATTCGCGCTCGATCATCATCAAGGGCGCCCGCTCGCCCGAGCGTTTGCTGGATGAGGTCACACTTTTTCTGCACAAAGTCGAATCCCGGTTGTCCCATGAACGCCAGAAGATGCTCAAGACCGCGCGCAGTCGCGACAAGGTTTTCGAGGGTCGCAAGGTGCTGCTGGTGGACGACGATGTACGCAACATCTTCGCCCTCACCAGTGCCCTGGAGCAAAAGGGTGCAGTCGTGGTCATCGGCCGGAACGGCCGTGAAGCGATTGAAAGACTGAATGAAGTCGAGGACATCGATCTGGTGTTGATGGACGTGATGATGCCGGAGATGGATGGCTATGAAGCCACCATCGAGATCCGCAAGGACCCGCGCTGGCGCAAGCTGCCGATCATTGCGGTGACGGCCAAGGCCATGAAGGACGATCAGGAGCGCTGCTTGCAAGCGGGCTCCAATGATTACCTTGCCAAGCCCATTGACCTGGATCGCCTGTTCTCGCTGATTCGCGTGTGGTTACCAAAAATGGAACGCTTTTAGTGGAACGCAATTTTTCAGTAGAGCGAAATAGCGAAATCGAAATTCGCTTGTTGATCGAGGCGATCTACCTCAAATACAGCTATGACTTTCGCGACTACTCCGGCGCTTCGATCAAGCGCCGGGTCAATCACGCATTGAGCCAGTTCGAGTGCACGACCATTTCAGCGTTGCAGGAAAAAGTCCTGCACGACCCGACGGCGTTCATGCAGTTGCTGCAACTGCTGACGATCCCGGTCAGCGAGATGTTCCGCGACCCTTCGCACTTCCTCGCGATCCGTCAGGAAGTGGTGCCGCTGCTCAAAACTTACCCCTCGATCAAGATCTGGATCGCCGGTTGCAGCACGGGGGAAGAGGTCTATTCGATGGCGATTCTGCTGCGCGAAGAAGGCTTGCTCGATCGCACCATCATCTACGCCACCGACATCAATCCGCGCTCGCTGGACAAGGCCAAGCAAGGGATTTTCTCCATGGAGAATGTCCGCGCCTACACTCATAACTACCAGCAGGCAGGTGGCCAGCGTTCGTTCGCCGACTATTACACGGCGGCTTACGGTTATGCCATTTTCGACAAGACGCTGTGTGAGAACGTGACCTTCGCCGATCACAGCCTGGCGACTGACAGTGTCTTTTCAGAAACTCAATTAATTTCGTGTCGTAATGTATTGATTTACTTCAATAAAAAGCTTCAGGATCGTGCGTTCGGATTGTTCCATGAATCCCTTTGCCATCGAGGATTTTTGGTGCTGGGCAGCAAGGAAACCCTGGATTTTTCGGCCTACGGCAACCAGTTCGAACCGTTGGTCAAACAAGAACGGATTTACCGCAAATCATGAACAGTGCAGCGGATTTGCCTCCTGTAGAGGCTATCGTGATCGGCGCCTCGGCCGGCGGTGTGGAGGCGTTGCTGAGTATCCTCAGCCCTTTGCGAGAAGGCTTCAAGCTGCCGATTATCGTGGTTTTGCATCTGCCGGACGAACGTCGCAGCCACTTGGCCGAGGTGTTCGCACGGCGTGTATCCATGCCTGTACTGGAAGCTCGCGACAAGACACTGGTCGAAGCCGGAACGTTGTATTTCGCGACACCGGGTTATCACTTGTCGGTGGAGCAGGACCGCAGTTTTTCCTTGAGCCTGGAAGCCCGCGTGCACTATTCGCGACCGGCCATCGATTTTCTGTTCGAGTCGGCCGCCGATGCCTATGGTTCATCCCTGGCCGCTGTGTTGTTGACCGGCGCCAACCGCGATGGCGCTCGCGGCCTGGCCCAGGTCAAGCGCTGTGGCGGCATGACCATCGTCCAGGACCCGGATGAAGCCCAGGTCGCGACCATGCCCCAGGCTGCACTTGATATACACCGGCCGGACCACATTCTCCCTATGCGCGGCATCGGCCGTCTGCTTGTCGAGCTGGAACGAATCGCATGCTAAGTACTATCCAGGCCAAATTGCTGATCGTCGACGATCTGCCGGAGAACTTGTTGGCGCTCGAAGCGCTGATCAAGCGCGAGGACCGTATCGTCTACAAAGCCTTGTCCGCCGACGAAGCCTTGTCGCTGTTGCTGCAACACGAATTCGCCATGGCCATTCTCGACGTGCAGATGCCCGGCATGAACGGCTTCGAACTGGCCGAGCTGATGCGCGGTACGGAAAAGACCAAGAACATCCCGATCGTGTTCGTCAGTGCGGGCGGTCGCGAGCTGAACTATGCGTTCAAGGGCTATGAGAGCGGCGCCGTGGATTTCCTCTACAAGCCGCTGGATATTCATGCGGTCAAGAGCAAGGTCAACGTGTTCGTCGAACTGTATCGCCAAAGCAAGGCGATGAAACAGCAGGTCGAAGAGCTGGAGCAGAGTCGCCATGAGCAGGAAGTGCTGCTCAAGCAGTTACAGAGTACCCAGCTGGAACTGGAGCAAGCGGTGCGCATGCGCGATGACTTTATGTCCATTGTCGCCCACGAAGTCCGCACGCCGCTCAACGGCCTGATCCTCGAAACCCAGTTGCGCAAGATGCACCTGGCCCGGGATAACGCTGCGGCGTTCACTCTGGACAAGATGCACGCGATGGTCGACCGCGACGAGCGGCAGATCAAAAGCCTGATCCGACTGATCGAAGACATGCTCGATGTGTCGCGCATTCGCACCGGTAAGTTGTCGATCCGACCGACGCGCTTCGATCTGTCGGCGCTGGTTCGCGGGTTGTTGCAGAACTTTGCACCGCAGATTGATGCTGCCGAGTCCTCCGTCAGTTTGGAGGCCGAGCAACCGGTGGTGGGCAGTTGGGACGAATTTCGCATTGAGCAGGTGATTTCCAACCTGCTGACCAATGCTTTGCGCTACGGCGCCAAAAGTCCGATCACCGTTAAGGTGTACAGTGAGAGCGGTCAGGCTTGGGTGGAAGTGCGCGATCTCGGGATCGGCATCGGCGAAGAGAACCAGAAGCGTATTTTCCAGCAGTTCGAACGCGTCGCAGCCAAACACGCTGTCGCGGGGTTGGGCCTGGGGTTGTTTATTTCAGAGCAGATTGTGGCCGCCCATGGCGGTTTCATTACCGTCGAAAGCCGGATTGGCGAAGGCGCCTTGTTTCGCGTTTGTCTGCCGCTGTAGGAAAACAGCCAGATAAACGCAACCTCTGATCGACCTCACGGTCGTATCAGCAGCTATTGACCGAACAAAGGCTTCCCATGAGTGAAGATGCACAAGACGTCGTATTGATCGTCGAAGATGACCCCTCCATTTTGATGGTGCTGTCGGCCTATCTGTCGGGTGAGGGCTACCGGGTGTTGCAGGCCGAAAACGGCGAGCAAGCCTTCGAAATTCTATCGAGCAAACCGCACCTGGACATGATGATCACCGACTTCCGCCTGCCGGGCGGAATCTCTGGCGTCCAGATCGCTGAACCCGCCGTGAAGTTGCGACCGGAGCTCAAGGTGATCTTTATCAGCGGTTATCCGCAGGAGATCCGCGAGACGGACAGCCCGATCACCCGCAAGGCGCCGATCCTGGCCAAACCGTTCGATCTGGATGTGCTGCAAGAGCTTATGCAGGAAATGCTTTCCTGATGCAGGACACCGTTCGTTGACCGGTGCCCTTTCAGTGGCTCAACGTTTTACCTGATCCGCTGCAATGTAGGTGAATACAGCATCAGTCGTTGCGGTGGGCATCGTAAGTTTTATGATCGGAACCACCGTTCCACCGGTTTTGGCGAAGTAGTCTGTCTGATCATGTTGTGCGCCAGGCAGCCCGCCTGGGATGTAGAAAAACGCTTCGATGGGAAGTTCGCGTGGGATGTTTTGCGGCCAGGTGGCAAGGATCAATTCGATGTACTGATGCCGGCCTGCCATGAAATTACCCAGGTTATGGGCTCGAATGGTTTGATAGAACGAGTCGGCACCCAGATTGTTCATCGAATCGCGCACATCAAAACTGCACAGCGCATTGTGTGTTCTGAAGTTGGCCAGCCATTGATCGCCGGTAGTTATGCCTTGTGATTGGCAGCGATTGCTGCGAGCGGGCCTAGGTTTGTAAAGACCGCAGCCTGGATCCTCTCGTTGGTCCGTTGCTAACACTTCGATCTGCCGCGTACCGGTAGGTCTTGCCAGTACCGGGGCCAATACGAAGCCATTTTTGTACAGCCACACCATGCTGGAGAACTTGGCGTCCTTCCTCAAATATGAAAAAGATACGCCTCCGCTGGTTTGTGAGCGTGGGCTAGGGTTCCAGCTCGAATACTGGGGCGACGGCACTGTTGCGCGCAGCATTATGCCTGCGCACAGAAACGCGGGCATCGAAGCCTTGCCACAATTTTGGCGAGTGTCGTTGTAACGACTGGTCAGGGTGGCTGCGACCGCTGCGCCACTGGCCGTTGTTGCGGATGAATACGTTTCTACACTGGAACCCGATTCCATGTTTTCCATGGAAGTTAGTTTGACCGGCGGTGCTGGTTCTTGTTGTTCGTGGACCTGACAGCCCGTGAGGGCAACCATGAGTACAAGTGCGATTATCTTCTTCATGAGGGTTCATCCCGTTAGTATTGAGCTGCCCGTGGCAAGCGAGCGCAGAGCCGCCTTCGAATAGGCGCGCTGCGTACTTCAGGGGGGATTGAACCCAGAAAAACATACCGCGAATAGCTGTCAGAGTTGACAGGTGACAGGCTTCTAAACGAAGCCTAGGCTTAGCTGTTGCGTGGTGACGCTGAATGAAACAGGGTTTGTGCTGATTACTGCCGGATCATCTCCCGCACCTTCGCCGTCAATAGGTCGAAGGTGAACGGCTTGGTGATCATCTGCATGCCGGGATCAAGGAAACCACCGCGCACTGCCGCATGCTCGGCATACCCGGTGATGAACAACACCTTCAGATCAGGCCGGTACTGCCGGCCGATTTCCGCCAGTTGCCGGCCATTCATGCCGGGCAATCCAACGTCGCTGATCAACAAATCGATACGCTGCCCGGAATCAAGAATCGGCACCGCACTGTCGGCATCGCCAGCCTCGACGAAGGCATAGCCCAGGTCACTCAACACCGTGCTGACCAACGCCCGCACCGCCGGATCGTCTTCGACGATCAGTACCGTTTCGCCATTCTGTGCGAACGGAGCGTGCTGGACGTCCACGGGGCTGTCCTGAGGCACGTCACCGCCGAATCTCGGAAGGAACAGACTCACCGTGGTGCCTTCGCCCACTTCACTGTGAATGGCGACGTGGCCGCGCGATTGTTTGGTGAAACCATAAATCATCGACAGCCCGAGGCCTGTGCCCTGACCGATGGGTTTGGTGGTAAAGAACGGATCAAAGGCCCGGTTGATGGTGCTTTGCGGCATGCCACACCCGGTGTCCGTGACGCTTAGCACCACGTAATCACCCGGTTGAAGGTTGCTCTGGGCTTCGGTGAAGCCAAGGTCCAGATGCTGATTGCTGGTTTTCACCACCAGTTTGCCGCCATCGGGCATCGCATCCCGAGCATTGATCACCAGATTGAGCAGGGCGCTTTCCAATTGGTTGGGATCGGCTTCGGCCACCCAGAGTTGCTTGTTCAACTGCATGTCCAGCTGAATGGTTTCGTTGATGCTGCGCTGAAGCAGTTCGCCCATGGACACCACCAGGGTGTTCATCTCCACGGGTTTGGAGTCCAGCGACTGACGCCGGGAGAACGCCAGCAGACGGTGGGTCAGGCCTGCCGCGCGGTTGGCTGAGGTCACGCCCAGGTCGATAAGGCTGTCCAGATCGTCGGTGCGCCCACGGGCCAGACGTCGGCGCAGCAGCTCCAGGCTGCCGATGATGCCGGTCAGCATGTTGTTGAAGTCGTGGGCAATGCCGCCGGTGAGCTGGCCGACCGCTTCCATCTTCTGCGATTGGCGCAGGGCTTCTTCATTGTGTCGCAGCTGGGCGGTACGTTCCTCGACCTGCTGTTCGAGGGTTTCGAGGGTGTTTTGCAACCGCAGTTCGCTTTGACTCAGATCGATCAGCCGGTCCCTGGCTTCGTACTGTCGTCGACGGCCGCGCAACGCGGTGGTCACTAGGCTAATCAACGTAACCGGGTGAAAAGGGCGCTCAAGAAACGTCACGTTCCCCAACTGTGGGCCGTAGCGCGACGCCGGGTTTTGTTCCGGGCCACCATGGTAGGTCATCAATACAATCGGAAGGTCCGACCAGGCCGGCTGTTGCTCGATCAGACCGAGCAGCGGTTCAAGATCGCCGCTCAACAAGGCCTCGGAAGAAATCAGCAGCAAGCCTGCCCCTTGCTCCAGTTCACTGCACAACGCCACAAGGTCCCGCGTAATCACCCCGTCGTAACCCGCTTCATTAAGCATCATCAGCGCAATCTGGCTGTCGCGACCCAGCGGCGCGAGAATGATCGCGCGCTCGGACATCGCTTCCTGGGCACTCACGGGTTTCCTTCCTCTAGCAAGGGTTGGCTGGCGCCCAGGTAAGTGGGAACACCACGCAACACACCCTGAAACGCATCCAGTGGTTCACCAATGGTCATGCCCTGAGCGCTGATGCGGTATTCACGAATGGTCGATTCATGGCTCCCGGTGCGTTTCTTGATGATCGAAATCGCCCGGCGAACCTTGCCCACCGCCTCGAAGTAGCGCAGCAGGATGACCGTGTCGGCCAGGTAGGTGATGTCCACGGGGGCCTGCATGTCACCGACCAGTCCATGCTGGGCAACGGTCATGAAGGTCGCGGCACCCTGGCGATTGAGGTACAGCAGCAATTCATGCATGTGCAGAACCAGGGCATTCTCTTCGGGCATCGCCGCTTGATAGCCGTTGATGCTATCGATCACCACGGTCTTGATATTGCGTTCATCGACGCAGCGACGAACCCGATAGGAAAACTCTCCGGGGGACAACTCGGCCGCGTCCACTTGCTCGATCAGCAGGTTGCCGGTGTCTTGCAGCGCCTTGAGGTCGATGCCGATACTCTTCATGCGCTCGAACAGCAAACCGAGCTCCTCATCGAATATAAACAGGGCGGCTTTTTCACCCCGAGCCACGGCGGCGGCAGCGAAGATCATCGAGATCAGCGATTTGCCGGTACCGGCCGGGCCGAGGATCAGAGTACTGGACCCGGTCTCGATCCCGCCGCCGAGCAGGGCGTCCATGGCCTTGATGCTGCTGGACAATTGCTGACGGATATAGCGACCACGATGCTCGGCGGCCACCAGGCGCGGAAATACATGAACGCCATCGCCCATGATGGTGAAGTCGTGAAACCCGCCACGGTACTTCTGGCCACGGTACTTCACCACACGGATCCGCCGACGCTCGGCGCCATAATTGGGGGTCAGTTCCTCAAGGCGAATCACGCCGTGGGCCACACTGTGCACGGTTTTGTCGAGGGATTCGGTGGTCAGGTCGTCCAGCAACACCACCGTGGCGTCATAGCGCACGAAGTAGTGTTTGATCGCGAGGATCTGGCGACGGTAGCGCAGTGAGCTTTGGGCCAGCAGGCGGATCTCGGAAAGACTGTCGAGCACTACGCGGGTCGGCTTGACCCGTTCGACCACTTCGAAAATCTGCTTGGTGGCTTCGCCCAGTTCAAGGTCCGAGGAATACAACAAGCTCTGCTGATGCTCGGCATTGAGCAGGCTTTCCGGGGGCGTCAGCTCGAAGATGTGGATGTTCTCATCCAGTTCCCAGCCGTGGGACAACGCTCCTTGTCGCAGCTCCCGCTCGGTTTCCGACAACGTGATGTACAACGAGCGTTCGCCGGCACGAGCGCCGGCCAACAGGAAATGCAAAGCAACGGTGGTTTTGCCGGTTCCGGGCTCACCCTCCAGTAAAAACACATGGCCGCGGGACAAACCACCGGCCAGGATGTCATCCAGGCCTTCGATGCCGGTGGCGGCTTTTGCACTGATCAACTCGTTTGATGTAGACAAAAAATGCCCTCTCATGACTAGGGGAAGCGAGGCAGCAGGCTATAAGTGCCTGAATGGACTGCCTGTTCTCTTGACCCTTGGCCGAGACGACGAGTTCAACGAAATTTTTGCTGTTGTTAAAGCCCTTGCTGCAAGGCCGGGTCGTCGGGATTGAGTTGTTCAAGTTGCGCCAACAGAATCTGCACGTTCTGCAGCTGGCCGCTTTCTTTCCAGTAATTGATCAACAATACCCGGGCTTTTCGGTCCGCCGGATGGCGCTGGACGATCTCCTGCAACTGTTTCTGCGCCGCTTCCAGCTCCTGTTCATCGTGAAGCGTGGTGGCCAGGTCGTAGCGGTAATCCTTGTTGTCCGGCTCCAGCTCCACGGCTTTGGAAAGGCCGAGCAGGGCGAATTCACTTTGCCCGTGATGCAACAGCCAGAGTCCCAGGGCATGTTGCAGGTAGGCTGAATCGGGCTGAGCCTTCAGCTGCTTGGCCAACAGTTGCCGGGCGGCATCGTTTTGGCCCAGGCGATCCAGCACGTCGATTTGCATCACCAGCGCGGGCAGGTTGCCGGGCGCAAGACGCAAGGTGTTCTGCAGTGCCTGCTGCGCCTCTTTCAATTCGGCATTGTGCAGATGCAGTCGAGCCAGTTGATATTGGTTGTCGGCGCTTTCCGGTTGACTCTTCAGGTCCTGTTCCCAGGCGTCGATGGCTTGCTCCAGCGGCCCGAAGTACAAACCGAGATCGTCCGGCGATAGCCCCAGCAAGGCGTTCACGGCGGCATAGCGGACGCGCTGTTCGCTGTCATCGAGTAACGGGCCCAGCAGCAGGCTGCGCTGACCGCTGGGCACCAGACCGCTGATACTTTTGATCGCCGCGATGCGCACGTCCGGCGATTCATGCTGCAAGTCCGCATCCGCCAGTTTCAGGGCCACGGAGCTGGGGTAGTTGGGCAGTTCGGCATGCAGCCAGACGCGGCGTTTGACCGATATATCAGGGCGGCCCAATTGCTGGTAGAGAACCCGCGCTGCGCCCGGTTGGCCCGCGCGCGCCTGGTTCAGCGCCTCGCTGTAGCCACGCTTGATCGCCTCCGGCACAGCGGGGGTTGTGCTGCGCAGGAAAAACCAGGCAAGGCCGATGGCAAACAGGACGCAGAGACTGATGAGCAGGTAGCGGCGGGACTGGGGCATGCAGGAATCCGGGAGCTGGCAAGCTGTTGCAAAGTTGCCAGCTTCGGTCAGGCAAGGCTGTGAGTCAAACCCAGACTTGGTTCATTACGTGAGTCAGTCGATTCAAGGCAGTCTGGCTTTTCAATGATTTTGCCTACAGGTTGCGTCGACATTGAAACCCGTCGAGGCGCGTTGGCAGTGACTACGCTTGCTGGAGATGACTCGATGAGCGCTCCCATGCAACCGCTGCTTCAGTACTTCAAAGCAATACTCAACCCCGGGCCCGGCGTGGCGTTGTTCGCCCTGCGGACGATCGCGGCCGGGCTGCTGACGTTGTATCTGGCGTTCCTGTTCGACCTTGAGCAGCCCAAGTGGTCGATCATGGCGGTGGTCATCGTCAGCCAGCCATTGGGCGGCATGGCCCTGGCCCGGAGTTTCGGCCAGGTCATCGGCACCACACTCGGGGCGGTCGTGGCGGTGTTGATCATGGCGATCTTTCCCCAGGCGCCCCTGCCTTTCATCCTCACCCTGGCCTTGTGGCTGGCACTGTGTACCGCCGGCGGCACCTTGTTGCGCTACACCAGTTCCCAGGCGTTTGTATTGAGCGGGTACACGGCGGTGGTCGTGGCACTGCTGGCGGTGCCCGATCAGGGAGGTACGTTCCTTCTCGCCGTCACCCGCGTGACCGAGACGCTATTGGCGGTGGCTTGCGTGTGCGTGGTCAGCCTGCTCACGGCGCGGCCGGAAGCTGTGGCCCGGGATTACTTCGCCAAGATCGATCAGGTCATCAAGCTGCTCGCGACTCACGCTGCTGCCGTCATCCGGACCGAAGAAAGCGAGGCCGATTTCCATCGGAGGCAGATGCAACTGCTCGGCGCGATCAGCGCCCTGGAGGGGGTACGTCGGCATTTGTATTTCGATGCGCCACGGTTGCGCAGCGCCAATGAGTTGGTGCAGTTGCTGGGTAATCAGCTGGTGTTGTTGACGTCGCGGCTGACGGCTTTGCGTCACCAGCGGGAGCTGCTTTCCGAGCGCTGGAAAGGTGCCTTGCCGGAGGAGATACAGCGATTACGCGCCGAAGAACTGGTCTTTCTCGATGAATTGGCCCTGCAAGGGCGCTCATTGTCGACCAAAGCCCGGCAGCGTTTCTCGGCACTGCAACAGCGTTTTGATGATCAGGCGTACAAGGCCGAACAACTCACCGAGACGATGCCAGCCACCCTGCGTTCACTGGCCTGGGCACTGCGCTGGGAACAGGCGCGGATGCTGGAGCAGCTCGGCCAGATTCTCGAACTGAGCGACGCAATCCAGGACGGGCGTGCGGCCAGTAGCATGTTTCGCGGCCAGGACAATCCGCTGCATCTGGACTTCACGTTGGCGGCAATGAATGCGATCCGAGCATTTACCGCATTGGTGGTGGCCGGTCTGATCTGGATTGAGACCGCTTGGGACGGGGCTCGTGGCGGGATGATCGTGGTGGGGATTCTCTGTTCGCTGATGGCGACGTTTCCACGACCGTTGCTGGCCAGTCAGAGCTTTGCCAGGGGGCTGGGTCTGGCTTTGGTGGTGTCGGCGCTGTACCTGTTCCTGCTAATACCGATGATCAGTGACTTCGAGTTACTCGCCTTGTTGCTAGCCCCCTTGCTGTATGCCGTTGCGGTGGGGCTGTCCAGTCCGCCAACCACGGGCACAGGCATTGGTCTTGGGCTGACGACCATTCTGTTGCTGGGCCCGCAAAACACGGAAATCGGCCAGAACAGTGCCATTCAGTGGTTCGAGTTTGCCGGTTCCTATATCTGCGCAGCCGCGCTGGCGCTCAGTGTCTATGCCTTGATCTTTCCGTTCAGGCCCGTTTTACGGATGCGCCGGCTGTTCAATGAGAACTGTGAGCAGGTCTACGCTTTGCTGAAGACGCCGGCCACCGATGAGCAGCAATTTGCGTTTGAAAGCCGCATGGTCGATCGCCTGACCATGATGTTGGGGCTGCTGCCGGCCACCGACGACAAGCAATCCAGCGAGCTGTTCGAAGTCAGCCTCGGGTGCATGGCGCTGGGTGTGGCGTTGAACCAGCTCAGGCAACAGGGACAGAGCAACACCTTGCTCAGTACTGAGCAACAAAACCGCTTGCTCGCGGCTGTCCGTGAGACAGGTCGATTGATCGCCGGGCGGCCCGGGATTGACCTTGAGCAACTGCTCGGAAACCTGCGTGTCTTGGGCGATGAAATGGACAACTTGCATTTAGACGTTCATGAACACCTGTGGTCGGTATTCAGGATGCGCGTGGCGTTGTTGATCGTGGTGTCGTTTCTGGAGCGACATCGCAAACACTTTCAACCCACAGAAACGGAAGGAGTGCCGGCCCTTGCCCATTGATTTTGAGTTGGGTGGCGTCTACTTGCCGCCGATTGCTCAGGCGTTACTGCTGGCACTACCGATTTACCTGGTGCTGGACTGGATCTTGCGCCGCATTGGCGTGTTGCGGTTCGTCTGGCATGAAGCCTTGTTCGAAGGCGCGTTGTACGCCTGCGTTTGCGCAACGCTGATTCTGGTGATGGGAGCTTGATGCTTTGAAGAAGATCCTTGCCCGACTCGTAACGGTGGCGGTGGTGTTGCTGGCTTTTGTTCTCGGCTGGTTTGCCTGGGAACATTACACCCGTGCCCCCTGGACCCGCGATGCACGGGTGCGTGCCGATGTGGTGACCTTGTCCGCCGATGTCTCGGGGCGCATCGTTGGCTTGGGCGTGCAGGACAACCAGCATGTGGAGAAAGGCCAGTTGCTGCTGGAGATCGACCCGGCGCGCTATGTGCTGGCGGTTGAGCATGCCAAGCGCTCGGTGGAAGTGGCGAAAGCCACCCTTGGTCAGTCCGAGGCAACGATTGTCGCCAGTGAAGCGCTGCTCCGCCAGCGTCAGAGTGAAGAACGCCGACGGCGCACGCTCAAGCAGCGGCTTGCGATTTCTGGTGAAGAATGGGAGAAATCCAGCACGGAAGTGGCGGTGGCGCAGGCCGAGTTGTTGCGCAACCAGGCCAACCTCGGTCTGGCTCGGGCCAACGTGCAATTGGCCATCGCCGCATTGACCCAGGCCGAACTGGACTTGCAGCGCACGCGGGTCGAAGCGCCCGTGACAGGTTACGTCACCAACCTGCTGACCCGTCAGGGGGACTATGCCGCAGCCGGAGGCGCGTTGTTGGCGCTGGTGGACAGCGACTCGTTTTATGTCAGTGGCTACTTTGAAGAAACCAAGCTGCCGCGAATCGAGGAGGGCGACCGGGTCAGGATCGAATTGATGAGCGGCGAAACTTTCGGCGGCACGGTGCAAAGCATTGCCTTCGCCATTTCCGACCGGGAGAACCTGCCCGGCGGTCGATTGCTGGCCAACATAAACCCCAGTTACACCTGGGTCAAACTGGCGCAACGGGTACCGGTGCGGATACAGATCGATCCCGATTACGCTGCCAAAAACCGACTGCGCGCCGGGACCACCGCCACCGTAACCATCATGGAAACCCGCGATACTCAAGAGCACCGCTAACCCCCTGTGGGAGCGAGCTTGCTCGCGAATGCGGTGTGTCAGCCGCAGAATATCCATTGGATGTACCGGCCTCTTCGCGAGCAAGCCCGCTCCCACAGGTTCTGTGATTGCTTCCAGCACGGTGCGCAGGCAAAAAAAAGCCCCGCGACCGAATGAGGCGCAGGGCAAAGGAATTGGTTGGTTGCGGCCAACCAAAGGAGCTCGTTAAAACTTTACTTGCTGGCGACCGTCTCTGGTTGCCAGCCACCGCCCAGGGCTTTGTAAATCGCGACAATGCCGCGGTACAGATCGACTTCGGCCTGGGCCTGCGTGTCCTCAGCCGCCAGACGCTCACGCTGGGCGTCAAGCAGGACGAGGAAGTCCGCCGTGCCTTCGCTGTAGCGAATTTGGGCGAGGTCGGCCGCGGCGCGGCTGGATTCACTCTGACGAATCAGCGAGATCAGGCGTTGCTGGCGTTTGCCGTAGTCGCTAAAGGCGTTTTCCGATTCTTCCAACGCCAGCAGTACTTGCTGCTCGTAGGTTGCCAGGGCACCTTCGGCATCCGCATCGGCGCCACGTAAACGGGCGCGCACGCTGCCAAGGTCGAATGCAGCCCAGGTAATGCTTGGGCCCAATGCCCAGGCGTTAGCCGCCGAGGAACCGATTTGCGAACCGCGCCCGGCGGTGAAACCAAGGAAACCGCTGAGGCTGACCCGAGGGAACAAATCAGCCTTGGCTACGCCGATACGGGCGGTGGCGGAAGCCAGTTTGCGTTCGGCGCTGAGAATGTCCGGGCGACGCTGCAACAGTTCACCCGGATCACCGATCGGCAATGCCTTGGCGATCGCCGGCAAGTCCTTGGGACTCAGGTCGACGGTCAGCTTGTCCGGACGCTCGCCCAACAGAGTGGCGATGCGGTTTTTCTGCCGAACCTGTTCAGCCTGCAATTGCGGCACGCTGGCTTCGACGGACGCCAGGCGAGCATCGGCGCGGACCACATCGAGCTGATCGCCGACGCCGGCATCACGCAGGCTGACGGTGATCTTGCTCGATTCCTGCTGGTTGTTCAGGTTGGCCAAGGCGATCTTTTCCCGCAGCTGCGCACCGCGCAGTTGGCCATAGGCGTCCACCAGCTCGGCAATCATCGAGACTTGCAGTTGGTATAGGTCGGCTTCGAGCGCTTGCTGTTCGGCGTCGGCGGATTCCAGGTTGCGCTGGATACGGCCAAACAGGTCGATCTCCCACGCCATGTCCAGGCCCAGGTCGTAGCGCTCGCTATTGACCCGCTTGGTGGTCTGGCCCGGGATCTGCCCCTTGGCCAGGTCACTGCTGGCGCGGCTGGTGATGGTCGGCATGGCGTCATTGCTGACGTCATCGCGAATTGCCCGGGCCGCTTTCCAGCGGGCAAAGGCCACGCGCAAATCACGGTTGCCTTGCAGCGATTGAGTCACCAACTGGTTGAGGGTCGGGTCTTCGAACTGCTGCCACCAGATGCCTTCGAAGCGCGAGCGGTCGAAGTTCTTCTGACCGGCGCTGCCATCGGTGGCGGTGGTGATGTTGGCCGGCTCAGTGGCTGGGGTCTTGTAGTCCGGGCCGACGGCACAGGCACTCAGGGCCAGTACCAGAAGGCTCGGCAGGAAGGCTTTCAGGCTCATTGTTGCGCCTCCAGTTTCAGGGCCTTGGCCGCTTTGCGCTTTTCACCGCGCTCCACAAAGTTACGAATCAAGACGTAGAACACTGGCGTCAGCAACAGACCGAAGAAGGTCACCCCGAGCATCCCGGAGAACACCGCCACACCCATGGCATGACGCATTTCGGCACCGGCACCGCTGGAGAACACCAGAGGCACAACACCCATGATGAACGCGAAGGAAGTCATCAGGATCGGGCGCAGACGCAGACGGCAAGCTTCCAGAACCGCGGCGAGCGGGCTGAGGCCTTCGTCTTCCTGTTTATCCTTGGCGAACTCGACGATCAGAATCGCGTTCTTACAGGCAAGCCCCACCAGTACGATCAAGCCGATCTGGGTGAAGATGTTGTTGTCGCCTCCGGAAGCAATCACACCGGTAATGGCCGACAGCAGGGTCATCGGTACGATCAGGATCACCGCCAGTGGCAGGCTCCAGCTTTCGTACTGAGCCGCGAGTACCAGGAACGCCAGCAATACGCAGAGCGGGAACACGAACAGCGCAGTGTTGCCGGACAGAATCTGCTGGTAGGTCAGGTCGGTCCATTCGTAGGTCATGCCGTTCGGAAGTTCTTCCTTGAGCAGTTTCTCGATGGCTTTTTCGGCCTGGCCGGAGCTGTAGCCGGGGGCTGCCGCTCCATTGATTTCAGCGGTGATGAAGCCGTTGTAGTGCATCACGCGGTCCGGGCCCGAGGTGTCGCTGACCTTGATGAAGGTCGCCAGCGGGATCATCTCGCCTTTGTTGTTACGCACTTTCAGCTGACCGATCTGGTCCGGTTCGAGACGGAACTGTTGTTCAGCCTGAACGTTGACCTGATAGGTACGACCAAAGCGGTTGAAGTCGTTGGCATACAACGAACCCAGGTAGATCTGCAGGGTGTCGAAGATGTCGCTGACAGCCACGCCGTGGGTCTTGGCTTTTTCCCGGTCGATAGCCGCATCGACCTGTGGCACGTTCACGGTGTAGCTGGTGAACAGGGCGGCCAGTTCCGGCACGTTGTGGCTTTTGTTGATGATGTTCATGGTTTCTTTGTACAGCTCGTCGTAGCCGAGGTTGCCCTTGTCTTCGATCTGCAGGCGGAAACCACCGATGGTGCCCAGGCCTTGTACGGGCGGCGGCGGGAAGATCGCCATGTAGGCTTCCTGAATCCCGGCGAACTGACCGTTCAAAGCACCGGCAATGGCACCGGCGGACATGCTCGGGTCTTTACGCTCGTCGAACGGTTTCAGGGTCACGAACACGATGCCGGCGTTAGGACTGTTGGTGAAACCGTTGATCGACAGGCCCGGGAAGGCCACGGCACTTTCCACACCAGGCTGTTTCAGGGCCAGGTCGGACATGCGTTTGATCACGTCCTCGGTGCGGTCCAGGCTCGAAGCGTCCGGCAGTTGCGCGAAGGCCACCAGATATTGTTTGTCCTGGCCGGGTACGAAGCCGGTCGGGGTGTGGGCGAAACCGAAGAAGGTCAGCACCATCAGGCCTGCGTACAACAGCAGTGCAATACCGCTGCTGCGGATAACCCGGGCTACGGTGCCGACATAGCCATTGCTGGCGCGTTCGAAGAACCGGTTGAACGGACGGAACAGCCAACCGCCCAATAGTTTATCAAGCACTTTGGTAAAGCGATCTTTCGGCGCACTGTGGCTCTTGAGCAGCACGGCGGCCAGGGCAGGGGACAGTGTCAGCGAGTTGAACGCCGAGATCACGGTCGAGATGGCAATGGTCAGGGCAAACTGTTTGTAGAACTGGCCGGTGAGTCCGGAAATGAACGCCGCCGGGATAAATACCGCACACAGCACCAGCGCCGTCGCGATGATCGGCCCAGTCACCTCTCGCATCGCTTTCTTGGTGGCTTCTACGGGCGTTTCTCCCAGCTCGATGTGCCTCTCCACGTTCTCCACTACCACAATGGCGTCGTCCACCACGATACCGATCGCCAGTACCAACCCGAACAGCGACAGGGCATTCAACGAGAAGCCGAACAAGTGCATCACCGCGAACGTGCCGATCAGCGACACCGGCACGGCTACCAACGGAATGATCGAGGCGCGCCAGGTTTGCAGGAACAGAATCACCACCAACACAACGAGAATCAGTGCTTCGAAGAGGGTGTGAACAACGGCTTCGATGGAGCCGCGCACGAAGATCGTCGGGTCATAGACGATGCTGAAGTCCATACCTTCCGGGAAGTTCTTCTTCAGCTCGGCCATCTTGTCGCGCACTTCGTTGGAGATTTCGATCGCGTTGGAACCAGGGCGCTGGAAGATCGGGATCGCCACCGCCGGTTGGTTATTCAGCAACGAACGCAGGGCGTATTGGCTGGAACCCAGCTCAACGCGGGCAATGTCTTTGAGGCGAGTAATTTCACCGTTATCGCCGGAGCGAATGATGATGTTCTCGAACTCCTCTTCAGAAACCAGACGGCCTTGGGTGTTGACCGAGAGCTGGAACGCGGTGGCATTCGGCGCGGGTGGCGCACCCAATGCACCGGCAGCCACTTGACGGTTCTGTTCACGAATCGCGGTCACGACATCGGTGGCGGTCAGGTTACGCGAAGCGGTCTTGTTCGGATCGAGCCACACACGCAGCGAGTAATCGCCCATGCCGAACAGCTGCACGTCACCGACACCGCCCAGACGCGCCAGCTCATCCTTGATGTTGAGCAAGGCGTAGTTGGACAGGTAGAGCATGTCGTAGCGTTTGTCCGGCGAGGTCAAGTGCACAACCATAGTCAGGTCGGGCGAAGCCTTGTCCACGGTGATACCGATGCGTGTCACTTCTTCAGGAAGCTTCGGCTCGGTCCGGGTCACACGGTTCTGCACCTGTACCTGTGCGTTGTCCAGGTCAGTGCCCAGCGCAAAGGTGATGGTCAGCGTGATCTTGCCGTCAGCGGTGGACTGCGAGGACATGTACAGCATGTTCTCGACGCCGGTGATGGCTTGCTCCAGTGGAGCAGCCACGGTTTCACCGATAACTTTAGGGTTGGCACCCGGGAAGTTGGCGCGGACCACAACGGTCGGCGGAACCACTTCCGGGTATTCGCTGATTGGCAACTGGAACAGCGAGATGGCGCCGGCGATCAGGATCAGCAGCGAAAGTACCGCTGCAAAGATCGGCCGTGAAATGAAGAATTGGGAAAAATTCATCGTAGAGATCCCTTAACCGCGTGGTGTCGCAGCAGCCAGTTTCACAACCGTACCCGCCGCGACCTTGGCAGGTGCGACTTGGGGCAGGTTGCTGGCTTCCAGCGCTTGTCGTTGTTGTGCGAGTGCCGCGAGGGTTTGTTCACTGGCCATCGGGATCACTTCTGGCGTGACCGGCGAACCAGGGCGAACCCGTTGCAGACCCTTGACGATGACGGTGTCGTCCTTGCTCAGGCCGTTGCGCACGATGCGCAAACCTTCGATCTTCGGACCCAGTTCGACCGAGCGGTAAACCGTCTTGTTGTCGGCATCCATCACCAGCACGAACTTTTTACCCAGATCGGTACCGACCGCTTCGTCGTTGATCAGCACGGCGGAATAGGTGCCGCTGCCGACCAGTTTCAGGCGGGCATACAAGCCGGGGGTGTATTGACCGTCAGTGTTGTCGAACACGGCACGACCGCGGATGGTGCCGGTTTTCGGGTTGACCTGGTTGTCGACGAAGTTCATCACGCCCTGGTGCGGGTTGCCGTCTTCGTTGGAGAGACCGAGGTAAACCGGCGTGGTAGCACCGCGTTTGCCCTGGCGAGCGAGCTGGGTGTATTTGAGGAACACACGCTCGTCGGCGTCGAAGTAGGCGTAGACCTTGTCAGTGGACACCACACTGGTCAGCGCGGTGGTATCGGCGGTCACCAGGTTGCCGGCGGTGATTTCCGCACGGCTGACGCGACCGCTGATCGGTGCGGTGACACGGGTGAAGCTCAGGTTCAGTTTGGCCAGATCCAGTTGTGCCTGGAGGGCTCCGACGGCGGCGCGGGCTTCTTGAGCGGCGCTGGTGCGTGAATCGGCCAGCTCGGCGGAGATCGCGTTGCTGGTGCGCAGACGTTCGCCGCGCTGGGACTCGTTTTCGCTGCGGGTGGCGTTGGCGCGGGACTGGGCAACCAAGGCTTCGAGGCGGCGAACCTCAGCCTGGAATGGACGCGGGTCGATCTGGAACAACAGGTCGCCTTTCTTGACCAAAGCGCCTTCAGTGAAGGCCACTTCATCGATCTGGCCAGAGACCCTTGGACGAATTTCTACGGTTTCCGGCGCTTCGAGGCGGCCGGTGAATTCATCCCATTCATTGACCGGTTGTTCCAGCACCTTGGCCACGCTGACTTTGGCTGCGGGCATAGTGGCGGCCGTGTCCGGAGTCTTGCCACAGGCGCTCATCACCAGTACGGCCAACAGGGCCAACGGGAAGCGTAAATGTTTGAGTGATTGTTCCATGGATGCATCCGCCAATGTATTGAGAATGGACGGATGATGCTCGGGGAGGTTGTATCGCACGAATCGAATGAGGCAAAGGTAACTATCATTCGGAATGATATAAGTCCCAGCCAAGCTCTCTAGCGTGCACCTTTCGTTAGGCGGCTATCAATTGGATTGATGACAATTCTGTGTTGCGGGGAATGCAAAGGTTCAGCTTGAGACCGCGTTGCGACCTATCGCGAGCAAGCTCGCTCCCACAGGGGAATGCATTCCAAATGTGGGAGCGAGCTTGCTCGCGATGGGGCCAGAAGCCTTCATGTAAAATCAGGATCAGGCCAAACTATCCGGATCACCAAAGAACATCTGAATACGCGACCTTAACCAACGTTCGCCAGGATCATTATCCTGCGACCCACGCCAGGCCATGTGCAATTCAAAACTGCGCACCGGCAACGGCGGGTCTTCAGCCCGCACACCACCGGCCGCCGTCAACGCTTCAGCCGTGTAATCCGGCACGGTCGCGACAATATCAGTCCCGCTGATGAGGGTGCTGAGTCCGTTGAACTGCGGCACTGCGAGCACCACATGTCGTTTGCGTCCGAGCTTTTCCAGTTCTTCATCTATAAAGCCGCTCAGGTCGCCCGCGAACGACACCAGCGCATGGGGCCGTGCGCAGAAATCATCCAGGCTCAATGGCCCCGGCACCGTGTCGGCCCGCAACAGCTTCGGCATGCTGCGACGCAGTACTTTGCGCTTGGCGTTGGCCGGCAGGTCGGCGGTGTAGCTGACGCCGATGGAAATTTCACCCGAAGCCAACAGGCTCGGCATCAGGATGTAGTTGGCCCGACGCACCACCAGCACGATCCCCGGCGATTCGGCGCGCAGACGCTTGAGCAGCATCGGCAGCAGGGCGAATTCGACATCATCCGACAGACCGATGCGAAATACCGCGGTGCTGGTCGCCGGGTCGAATTCCGCCGCACGACTGACCGCGGTGGAAATCGAATCCAGTGCAGGCGAGAGCAGGGCGAAGATTTCCACCGCCCGGGCGGACGGCTCCATGCTGCGACCGGTACGCACGAACAACGGATCATCGAACAGCCCGCGCAGGCGCGAGAGTGCCGCACTGATGGCCGGCTGGCCGAGGAACAATTTCTCCGCAGCGCGGGTCACGCTGCGTTCGTGCATCAATGTTTCGAAAACGATCAACAGGTTCAGGTCGACACGACGCAGGTCATTACGATTCATCTGGAGTCCTGGCAGAGTCATCAAGCTTGACGAGAGCGGCCATATGAGAACAATGGCCGGCATGAATATTAAGGGGAAAGGCTGCTACTCTGCACCGAGTAATTCAGTTTTCCTGAAAAGGCTGCTTCGGTTTTCACGGATGTCACCGGCGCTGCGGAATCAATGACAGGCATGTCGACTATTAATAGCCACTGATAGTCTTGGGTAGAAAGCCCAGATAGAGTTCAGGGCATTAGAGGTTTCTTTGACGAGGTTTGCGATGTCCCGCACGATCCGTTTTCACAAGTTTGGTCCAGCCGAGGTGCTCAAATGCGAAGAGCATGCGGCCGCTCTCCCTGCGCCGGGCGAAGTGCAGGTGCGCGTCGAGGCGATTGGCATCAGCTGGTACGACATTCTCTGGCGCCAGAACCTGGCCTCTTCCCACGCTCGTCTGCCTTCAGGCCTTGGCCATGAAATGTCCGGCGTCGTGACGGCGGTCGGCGAGGGCGTCGATGATCTGGCAGTCGGCGACAAGGTCGCTAGCTTCCCGGCCGAAAGCCCGAATGACTATCCGGTCTACGGCGAGCAGATCGTTCTGCCGCGCTCGGCACTTACCCGTTACCCGGACGTGCTCAGCCCGATCGAAGCCAGCGTGCATTACACGCCGCTGCTGATCGCTTACTTCGCTTATGTCGATCTGGCACGGGTCAAACCCGGGCAATTCGCCCTGGTGACCGACGCCAGCCACTGTGCCGGTCCGTCCTTTGTACAACTGGGCAAGGCGCTGGGTATCCGGGTCATTGCCGCGACCAAGACGGCGGAAGAGCGTGAGAATCTGCTGTCCCTGGGTGCCGAGAAAGTCATCGTCACCGAAGAACAGGATCTGCTGATGCAGATCAACAAGATCACCGACAACCGTGGCGTGGACGTTGTGTTCGACGGTCTCGGCGGTCCACAGATGTCATTGCTTGGCGATGTGCTTGCTCCTCGCGGCAGCCTGGTGCTGTACGGCCTGCAAGGTGGCAACCAGACACCGTTCCCGGCCTGCGCAGCGTTCCAGAAGAACATCCAGTTCTTTGTGCACTGCATCGGCAACTTCACCGGCAAGCCGGAGCTGGGCATCATCCAGGACCAGGTCGCACTGCAACGTGCCTTGCGCGACATCAACCAGATGACCGCCGACCGCGTGCTGCTGCCGCTCAAGACTCGGGTCTTCCCGTTTTCCGAGTTTGTCGAAGCACACCGCTACATGGACGAATGCCCATGCCGCGAACGGGTCGCCCTCCAGGTTGAACCTGCGTAAGCCCTTCAAATAAGCCCCTTCTGCAAGAGTCCGTGCCCCCACGGATTCTTCTGTTTTCAGCACCTGCCAAAATGAGACGTCCCATTGCCCCATCACTGGGTCAGTTCAGCAACTGAACTGGTTTTTGCTCTCAATCTGTATCTTCTAATCATCATATAAGCCTTGATAATTGAATGATTACTTTCATCTCAAGGAATGAGTCATGGCTGGTTATCAGGCTGATACTTTTCAACACACACTGTTAATACATATCCGACCAATAGTTCGTCGTTACGCAGTTGCTAAAAAAACATGGGTGACTTCTTTCTCTATTTCTTGTGCTAATTGTCTGTGGGACGCTGTCGGACATTTCCTAGGATGTCGCTCGCAGCGGCAAGAGGCCGGCCCTGCAGGGGGTCGCGGCCACCTGTCGTTGGCGGGAGCAGGGGAGACTTCTAGTTATTTCAAATAATTACTAAAAGCTTAAGTGCTAGCATTTGGCAATAGCGTCCAATACTTCAATCGTGGCAAGCAACCCATTGCGCAATGCGTGTCGTTGTTGGCGCGATAACGAACTAACAAGCATCAGGTAAATAAAGATGACCAATACCCATGACCAAGCGATGAACTATGTCTACCAACAAGTGTTGCAGCGATTGCTGAGTTTCTTCTCGCGCGCCGAACGCACGGCATTGCAGCTGATGATTCAGCGACTGGTGGTGGCCGCCGGGGGCATGGAGCGTATTGGCGATTACAAGGTCCTGGCGATTCAGTCCGGCTCCCGCGACAGTTGTTACACCCTGGCGCTGCTGCGCGCTGCACAACTGAGTATCGCCGGCCGGGCGCCAGCGACATTCCAGTTGCGAGTGGCATCCTTGCGCTTGAACGACGCGAGCCCTGCGGCGCTGGAAAACATCCATCGCAGCTACAGCGCCTTGTTCCTCTACGACGATCCTCGGGTCGAAGTGTTGATGGTTGATAACCGGGAAGTCCTGCCGTTCAACCACCTGACGCCGATTTCCGAAGGCGGCCGTGAGTTGAATCGGCTCAATCTCTTGATGGTGGGCCATCGTCGCGCCTGGAACGGGCCGCTTGATCTGTGGGACGACGGGTATCTGGCCTCCGGCGAGTTCTATGGGCAAATAGCTCGTTGGGACAGCGGTGTCGATGCATTGATCAGCAGCGACTCACCTCGTCAGCAGAAGCAGTTTCTCGACGGGTTGAAACGTGCTGCCGCGAAGGCCGGGCTCAAGACCTCAAGTCACCACGAAACCGGCTACGAGGCGCTTTTCGCGCTGCTCGATGAACTGGGCAGCGACTGCTACCGCGCTTTTTATGCTGAGCACGGCCAGGTTGCGTGGCGTCCGGCTGAACGATTTGAGGCCTGTCGTCGCGCCACGTACATCGACATTCACGACTTGCTGGTCAGCAACCTGGAAGAGCGTTGGCCGCTGCTCACAGAGTTTCTCGGTTTTCAACCTGACGAGCTGGCGGCTCAACTCAGCGACAACGAGTACGTCAGCCTTTCTATCTCTGCACACATGCGGGGTTTGCAGTCGTGCTTCGTTCACGACCGCGGCTACGAGACGGGTGTTGCCGAATACCTGCAACGGGCCTTGGTGATGATGCGGCGCAAACAACTGGCGGAACGGTTGTGCGAACAAGCGGTAGAGGCGTTCGGCAATCCGGCGACGTTGGCCGAGCAACGCGTGCTGGCAGCGGCCGAGGAGCAAAAAAACCTTGGCCTGAGCGAGGCTCAACTGGTGTGCCTGCTCTTTTCACCTTTCGTCGAGAATGGCGCGGCGCTTGAGCGTTTTCTGCGCCAGTGCCACCCCGGTATGCTCGTGGCGATGCCTGATTTGCACCGGGCAATGCAGGGCAATCCGGTGCCGGAGCAGGTTCTGCAATGGATGACCGACGTCAGCGGGTTGCCTGTCAGCTTGATCGGCAAGCTTTACCGCATGGGACCGGTGTCTGCGGATGAGGGTAGGGTAAGCGCCACGGAACTCGGCGGCGCGGGTTTGCAAGCCGAAGCAGCCAACTATGACGACGACACGGCGGTGGCGGATGAATGGTCAGCGGGGCGCTGAAAGTGCGTGGCTTGACAGATTCTCTGACGATGCATGATGACGTTCACACGGCATTCGGCCCTCGCCCATGAAAGGGTCACGAGAAACTGACTTCGCGTATCAGGCGGTGTACCGATATCTGACTAACCTGATCAACGAACCGGTCAGTGACACGCGAGTCCGTCTGCCTTCGTTGCGACAGTTGGCGGAGCGTCTGAGCGTGTCGATCTCGACCATTCAGTACGCTTATTCGCTGCTGGAGAAGGAAGGGCGCGTTTATTCGGTGGCCAAGTCCGGCTATTACGCGTTACCGGTGTCCTCCATCAGCATGCTCAGCAGTGGCAACGACCTGCTCGAAACCGTTTATGTGAACGCCAGACGTCCCGGAATGCTGGTCTTGAGCGCCGATGAACCGGCGTTGTTGCAACCCCTCGACAGTCCGTTGTTACTGCTGGAACGAGAACTGCTGCGCCAGTATCCGCGTCAGCCACAACCGGCATCGCAACCTTGCGGCGAGCTGGAATTGCGCATCGCCCTGGCGGCGCGCTACACCACCTCGCCGCTGCGCTGCTGGCACGCCGACGATGTCTATATTGGCGCCGACCTGCGTGGCGTGCTGGAAATACTGATCGCTGTGTTGAATCTCAAGGACGCGACGGTGTTGGTCGAGTCGCCGTGCGACTGGGCGATTCTGCGGTTGCTCCAGGCTGCGCAGGTGCGAGTGATCGAGCTGGCGGTGCAATCCTGTGGCGGCCTGGACGTTGAATGGCTCAAGGAACTGCTGGAGACCGAACCGGTGCGGCTGGTGATGGTTTCATCCGGGCTGAACATGCCGCGAGGCAGCCTGGCACCCGATGACAACCGGCAAGCCGTCGCGCAGTTGCTGGAGCGACATGGCAGTTGGGTGTTGGAAAACGACTGCTACGGCGAACTCGGATTCGAGCCGGACGGCCAGCGGTTTCGCGATTTGCTGGACCCCGATCGGCTGATCGTGTTTTCCACCTTCGAGAAAATCATCGGGCCGGAGGCGCCATACGGCTATCTGCTGTCTCGGCATTTCAGTGCTGAACTGCAACGGTACTTTCTGCTGCGGTCGTTCCGCTTGTCACCGATTCGGCAGAAAGCCATCGCTCGCTTGTATGGCAATGGACGTGTCGATCAGCATCTTCAGGTATTACGGCGGATGCTCAAGGACCGCAAGGTGCAGATGACGCAGCTGTTGCAGGAGCGTCTGGGCGATGCCTTGCACTTCGTCGAGCCTCAGGGAGGAGCAACGATCTGGGTTCGTTCGCTGCGTCAGGTCGATGTTCGTCGAGTGTTCCAGCGCCTGCTCAAGCACCAGGTGGTGATCGCACCGGGAGAGCTGTTCAGTCTCCAGGGCTTGCACGCGCAACACTTGCGCCTGAGTCACACCTTCGGCGGTGATCACGACTTGGCCGCGGCAATGGGCTTGTTAGGAGACGCCTTGCGTCTGGAGTCGATCGATTGAACGGGGCCACACACCCTGCGTGACACTCATGGATCGATCCCATCGCGCTGCGGTCAAACTGCCAGTAAACTGCGTTCCTATTCCTGAACCACTCGACTTCAGAGGTTTTGCATGACACTCAGTCCTTTTGCGGGCAAACCGGCACCGGTAGAACTGTTGGTCGACATCCCGCGACTGGTGACGGCCTATTACACCGGCCAGCCCGATGCCGCCATTTCGACCCAGCGCGTAGCTTTCGGCACGTCCGGGCACCGAGGCAGCTCGTTCGACTTGAGTTTCAACGAATGGCACGTTCTGGCGATCAGCCAGGCAATCTGCCTGTACCGCGAAGCCCAAGGCATTGATGGCCCACTGTTCGTCGGCATCGACACTCACGCGCTGTCCACACCGGCCGGCGCCAGTGCCCTTGAAGTGCTGGCCGCCAACGGCGTGACGGTAATGATCGCCGAAGGCGACGAATACACCCCGACACCGGCTATTTCCCACGCCATTCTTTGCTACAACCGCGGGCGTACGTCGGGCCTGGCAGACGGCGTCGTCATCACGCCGTCGCACAATCCGCCGCAAAGCGGTGGCTACAAATACAACCCTACCAATGGTGGTCCGGCCGATACCCATATCACCAAGTGGATCGAAGCCAAGGCCAACGAACTGCTGAGCAACAAGCTCGCAGGCGTCAAACGCATCAGCTACGAGCAGGCGCTGAAGGCCAGCACGACCCATCGTCACGATTACCTCAATACCTACGTCGCCGACCTGATCAATGTGATCGACTTCGACGCCATCCGTGATGCCAAGCTGCGTCTGGGGGTCGATCCGCTGGGCGGAGCCGGGGTGCGCTACTGGTCGGCGATTGCCGAGCATTACCGTCTGGATCTGGAAGTGGTCAACAAACAGGTCGATCCGACCTTCCGCTTCATGACCGTCGACTGGGACGGTCAGATCCGCATGGACCCATCGTCCACTTACGCCATGCAGGGCCTTATCGGTCTGAAAGAGCGTTTCGACGTAGCATTCGCGTGTGACCCGGACCACGATCGCCATGGCATCGTGACCCCGTCCGGCGGTTTGCTCGCGCCGAACAACTACCTCGCCGTAACGATCGACTATCTGTTCCAGAACCGTCCGCAATGGCGCGCTGATGCGGCCGTGGGTAAAACCGTGGTCAGCAGCGGCTTGATCGATCGCGTTGCAAAACGTCTGGGTCGTCGCCTGTACGAAGTGCCGGTCGGCTTCAAGTGGTTCGCTGACGGTCTGTTCGACGGCTCTCTGGGCTTCGGCGGCGAAGAAAGTGCCGGTGCTTCGTTCCTGCGCAAGGATGGCAGCGTCTGGTGCACCGACAAGGATGGCTTGATCCCGGCACTGCTGGCGGCAGAAATGACCGCCCGCACCGGTCGCGACCCAAGTCAGGCCTATCGCGCCTTGACCGATGAACTGGGTGAACCGTTCTCGGTGCGCGTCGATGCCAAGGCCAACCCTGAGCAGAAGGCACTGCTGAGCAAATTGTCGCCGGACCAGGTCACCTCGACCCAACTGGCGGGCGAAGCGATCCAGAGCATCCTCAGTCATGCGCCGGGTAACGACCAGGCGATCGGTGGTCTGAAAGTCATGACCGAGAACGGCTGGTTCGCGGCGCGTCCGTCGGGCACCGAAGACATCTACAAGATCTACGCTGAAAGCTTCGTCAGTGACGAACACCTCAAGCAATTGGTGGCAGAAGCGCAAACACTGGTGGACGGCGCGATCTCTGCGAAGTAATCCAGAATGTAAGAAGGGGCGGCCATGACGGTCGCCCCTTTTTTTTTCGCGTTTTACCCGATCAAGCCAGGTCCACCAGAACGATTTCACTGTCTTCGATGGCGGTCACCCGCAACACGTGCTCATCGGCAACTGCAATACCGTCTCGAGCTTGTGCACGCAAGCCATTGACTTCAATGGCACCGGTAGCCGGTACCAGATAGGCGCGACGGCCATTGTCCAGACGATACTCGGCGGATTCACCGGCCTTGAGGTTCGCGGCCACTAATCGCGCATCGGCTCGAATCCGCAGGCTTTGATCGTCGCCAGCCTTGCCGCTTGCCAGTGTCACGAAACCTTCGCGCTGCCCTTTGGGGAAGGGCTTGGCGCCCCAGGACGGTGCCAAACCGGATTCGTTCGGGATGATCCAGATCTGGAAGATCCTGGTCTCGGTCGCTTCCAGGTTGTATTCACTGTGGGCGATCCCGGTTCCGGCGCTCATGACCTGAACGTCACCCGCTTCGGTACGACCCTTGTTGCCCAGGTTGTCTTCGTGAGTGATTGCGCCTTCACGGACATAAGTGATGATTTCCATGTCCCGGTGTGGGTGTTTCGGGAAACCGGTGCCAGAGGCAATCACGTCGTCGTTCCACACCCGCAGGTTGCCCCAGTTCATGCGTTTTGGGTCATGGTACTCGGCGAACGAAAAGTGGTGATGAGCATCCAACCAGCCATGGTTGGCGCCGCCCAGGGAGTTGAAGGGTCTGAGTTCAAGCATGATCGTCTCCTGAAAAGGTTCGTCATGGGGCAGAGTGCCTGAGCCACGAAACGCGAACCGGTGGTTGATGGCGAGCATCATCTATCAGGCATCAATCGATAAAAAGCGTAAAAAATGCCTCAATACAATCGAATAATTTGATATCAAAAAACCTCGAAAGATTCTCATCCAACCTTCACTTCATCGCATAAGCCAATGACCTGTAAGCATTTCACTAGAACTGAACGGCAAATGCAGACACCATAGCCCCCAACAGCCTCACACCCTGGAGTCAGCCCGCGTGCCGCAACACACCCCCGATCTTCCTCCTGAACTTCGTCCCTTGGCCGAGATGCCGCTGCTCAAGCGTCTGGCCGCCCGGTTCTTTGGTCACGGCCTGACGCGTCTGCGCGCACAACACCGTGCATCCTGGCTGCACGGCCAGGCTGACGGCTTTCGAAGTGGGCACAGTGCCGGGGTGGATTACGGCTATAAGGAAGGCAAACTTGAGGGGTTGGAGGAAGGCCGGCAGGTATTGTTGATCCGCGACTCGCGCTCGACCGAACACCGGCCGCCCAACGTTGACGACAATCTGTTCGACGATTGGCGTCTGCCGTTGAGCGCTGAGTTGAAGAAACGCATGAAGACGGATGTCGCTAGACTGCTGCCACCGCACGCCCAGCCCAGCGCCGCGCAGTGGAAAATGATCTTCAGCGACACGCCCTCGACCTCGGTGATTGCCGGCGCGGGTGCGGGCAAGTCGACCACGTTGGTGTTGCGAATTTTGCTGCTCACCCATTATCTGGGGTTCGAGCTGAGTTCGATGACGGTGGTGACCTTTACCCGTGAATCGCGCAAAGACTTCATCAACAAACTGATCGAGCTGTTTGCACTCTGGGGCCGGGCGCTCAGTTTCAAGGAGGCGCGTGATCTGGTACGCACCTTCCATTCGCGAATCCTGCCAATGGTTCGCAGCCTGCCGGGCTTCGAGCGGCTGCAAGCCTTCGAAAACCTCAGTCACCGTGCGCAAAGCGGCGATGAGGAGGTCGACAGCAATCCTTTCGACCTGCGCATCAACGACGCTCAGCGCCAACAACTCAACGCTTGCTATCACAGCCTGCACACGCGCAATGAACGCTTTCGCGAATTGATCAAGCCATTGTCCCGTCACGCGCTGCAGCTCAAGGAACTGGAGCGCGATCACCCGGACGTGCAGAAGCGCATGGCCGTGACCGAACTGGCCTCCAAGCGCGACGAAGAGCTCTGCGACGCTATCGAGGATTTGTGGTTTCGCGCGGGTGCCTGGCCGATCAAAGGCATCGAGCCGAAGCGCCAGACGTTCGATATCAACGGCTCAACGTTTCATTGTCATGGCTATATTCCGAGCCTGGACGCTTGGGTGGTGCTGGGGTTCGATCCCCGGGAAAACCCGCAGGTCAGCCGTCCCAATGCCAAATTGAGTGTGCGCGCTGAATGGGCGGTAAAGCGCACCCTGTTTCAAGCTTTCTGTCGTAAGCCATTGATATGGCTTGATAGTTACGAGTCATCAAAGCGTGTATTGGCGTCCCTTGGAGGCGATGCCAGTGCCGGGCCGGGCTTCGATTACAAGGTCAAGGGCGAGCTCAGCTCTGCGCCGTTACTGGACTGTTTTGTCGCTGCGGCGGGGTTTATCGAGAACCTCGGCCTGGATGTACCCACTGCCGTGGGCCAGATGAGTTTCGCCAAGGACGACCCGGAGCGGTTTTTCTTCGAGGCCTTGAGCCTGTACTGGCGAGCGCTGGAAGATCATCTGCTCGATCAGAAACCCCCTGTGATGACTTACAACCGGATGTTCGCCTTGTTCAGCGAACACTCGCCGGAAAACCTGAAGCTGCTGAGTGATGAGTTACTCAGACCGATGTCGCACCTGATGATCGACGAATTTCAGGACGTATCGCCACAGATCGTTTCCTGGATTCGCGCGAGCCTCACGGAAATCCGCAGTCGCGGCCCGGCCATGCATGTGGGGCGCGGCGCACAACGTTCGTCTTTGCTCTGTGTCGGCGATGACTGGCAATCGATTTATGGCTGGCGGGGCAGTTCGCCGACGTATTTCATGGAATTCAACAAGGAATTCCCTTCGCCGAGCACGACCAAGGTGATGCTGAGCGACAACTATCGCAGCCATCAGCACATCATCGATGCGGCCGAACACATCGTTCGTGCGGCGCCGGCGATCGCAGGCAAGAAGGCCAAGGCCAGTGGAGAGCCGAAGGCATTGCTGCCGGTTAACGTTCTCGATCGCGACGATCAAGGCATGGCCAAGCGCCTGATGGAGCACTACAGAAAAGGCGATTCAATCTTGATGCTTTATCGAAAAAGTAGCGATAAGTCATTGATAGAAGAGCATATTCAGTCTGTAGTTAATGTGGATTCTAGCTTGCCGTACGAAGCGCGACGGCTCAAACAGCTGACTTATCACAGCGCCAAGGGACTTCAGGCTGACGCCGTGTTCCTGCTGGGTGATTGTCAGCACCTGACCAGCTCACCGTACAAGAACCAGGTCTACCGCATGGCCGGTCTGGGCAAGGCTGGCGACAACGAAGCGTACGACAACGCGCAGAAAGACGAGATCCTGCGACTGGCTTACGTCGGCATCACTCGAGCAGTGAGTCATTGCTACTGGTATGTCGATGGGCAAGATACCCAGGCGGCCAACCTGCCGAAAGCTTCCGATCGGATCGGCAAGGGCAAGGCGTTCTTTGCCGATCACCGACAGGGCAAGGCATCGGCGTGAACCGTAAAAAATCTTCGCACACAAAAAAGCCCACTTAACGTGGGCTTGTTGTTGAGTGTTCAGCCTTCAGGCATAGCTCCTGAGGGCGGTCGGCGGAATGAAAGCCTCAAGCTCGTCTTCCACCGCTTCGATTATTCGTTCTACATCCGCAGCATTCATTACCGTCGCGCAAGGAATGCCGGCGATGGCGATCATGGTCTCGCCACTGGCACGGTCAAATAGACGGGCAACCATGCTACCCGGCGCATCCATGCTCGCCTCGAAACCCATGGGATGAAAATGCCAGCGCATCAGCTGGCAGGCGTTTGGAAAGGTGACTTTACTGAACCCTTTATTCATATGTAGCCCGCCTTATTCATCGAGCGCTTCCTTTAGCTCATGTTAGGAGGGAAGAACCTTCAATGGCTCAACCGGTGACTGCCTTTAAAAGTAGCATCCGGATGTGAAAATAATGTGGATTTTTCAGGCCGTTTAGCGATTGGTTCAGTTTTTTTGATGCAGGTCACGGGAACGGCCGGTGTCCGGCAGTTGGCCGCCACTGGTTGGTCATTGAAGCTGAGACGGAATTTCGGCAAGCTCGGCTTTTTTCTCGCCGAGTCCTTTATGCACGCCGATGATGATGGTCCGTTGCAAACCCAGGCCACGGGCGACACGGTGATGCGTTATCACTTGCGCTGGAAACACCGAGACCTGGACGGGGTGATGGCGCTCTATCACCCAGAGATTCAGTACAGCGATTTTTTCCAGAACCGGGTGATGGGGCTGTCCGAATTACGTGAATACGTGCGCAGCAGCATGCCCCGTGATCCCGATGAAGCCCTCGAACACTCGGACCGTATTCGTCTGGACGGCAACACGGCGTTCATTCAGTACCGCATCACCCTTCGCGGCGGTGAAGGACTGGTGTCGTTCCGGGCCAGCGAAGCGATTACCGTACGTGACGGACTGATCTGGCGGGTCAACGAATATGCCTCGCTGGTGCATGAACAGCCCGTCAGCAAAGCCGCCAGCAGCCAACGTCCGGCGGTCAGCCGACTCGGGCTGTCTGCACGCCAGCTGAGTTTCATGGCTGAAGACTTGCAGCAATATTTTCAGCGCCAGCAACCTTACCTCGATCCTGAACTCGACCTGCAACGGGTGGCGAAGGAGTGCGGGTACAGCCGCAATCAGATTTCCTATCTGCTGAATCAGGTGCTTGGCCAGAGCTTCTATCGATACGTCAACCAGGCGCGCCTGCAGCATTTGCTCGCGGCACTGGATAACGCCACGCCGCCACTACGCATCGACGAACTGGCGTTTGCCGCCGGGTTCAATTCGCTGTCGGCGTTTTATAGCTGCTTCCGTCAGCACACCGGCCAGTCGCCCAAGGCCTACGTAAAACAAATTTCTTTGCGTGCACGCGCGCAAGACAGCCTCTAAGTCCACGCACTAGGATCGACGCCATCGAAGTTTGAGTGGCGGAGTCTTGCATGTCGGCGTGGCGCACTATCAGTTTGTGGATGGATCAACTCGACGAGCCATTATTGGCGCGACCGGCGCTGGAACAGGATCTGGACGTTGACGTCGCCATCATTGGCGCGGGGTATACCGGGCTCTGGACCGCGTACTACCTCAAGCGCCTGGCGCCCGATCTGAGCATCGCCATCGTTGAAGCGCAAACCGCCGGTTTTGGCGCCTCGGGGCGTAACGGTGGTTGGCTGATGGGCAATGTGCTGGGCGAAGACCGCTTGCTGGCCGACTTGCCGCCCGAACAGCGCCGGGCTTCTTTCGATTTGCTGCACGGCATTCCGGATGAGGTCGGGATTGTCCTTGAACGTGAAGGTATCGACTGCGATTACCGCAAAGGCGGGGCGCTGTATTGCGCTGCCCGTTATCCGGAACAGGAAGCCACCCTTCGGCACTACCTCGACACGCTCTACAGCCAGGGTTTGACCGAAAGCGATTACCGCTGGCTCAGCCCCGAGCAGTTGGCGCAACAGATCAGAGTCGCCAAACCTTATGGCGGTATCTATGCACCGCACGTCGCGACCATTCACCCGGCAAAGTTGGTGCGAGGTCTGGCTCGGACGGTGGAGAAAATGGGCGTCAGGATCTACGAGAACAGCCCGGTCACCCAGTGGCAATCGGGTGGCCTGCGCACGGCGCAAGCCTCGGTTCGCAGCCGTTGGATCGTGCCGGCGGTCGAAGGATACTCGGTCACCTTGCCACCGCTGGGACGTTATCAACTGCCCGTTCAAAGCTTGATCGTGGCCACCGAGCCGTTATCCGCTGCCACGTGGGATGAAATCGGCCTGAGTCGCGGTCAGGCCTTCAGCGAAAACAGTCGCCAGGTCACTTACGGTCAGCGCACGGCTGACAACCGGTTGGTGTTCGGCGCGCGGGGCGGTTATCAGTTCGCGGCCAAGTTACGCCATGACTTCGACCTGACCACCAGCGAGGTGGAGCTGCGGCGTTATCTGTTTAGCGAACTCTTCCCGCAGCTCAAGAACGTGCGGATTACCCATGCCTGGGGCGGCAACCTGGGGATGTCCCGGCGTTTCAAACCGCACATGCTGTGCGATCAGGCCAGCGGCATCGCCTTGTCGGGTGGCTATGGCGGGGAGGGTGTCGGCGCCAGCAACCTGGGCGGCCGGACCCTGGCCGACCTGATTCTGCAGCGCGACACCGAGCTGGTTCGCCAGCCGTGGGTCATCCATGGCGGGCTCGACGCACTCAGGGCCTGGGAGCCGGAGCCCTGCCGTTGGCTCGGCTACAACGCGATCATCCGTAGCTTCGCCCACGAAGACCAGACCCTGGCCAATCCGGCCACCGCACCATGGCGTCGCAAATTGGCCACCGGTATTGCCGGCTTCATGGAAGGTTTCATGCAGTAAACGGCGCGCTCTTCATCTATAGGCTCAATCGACAGGTACTCCCATGAGCATCACGCAATTCAAGAACACCGCAACCCTGAAGCTGGAAGAGTCGAATCCGGTCGCCGTACCACTGGGCATGCCTGTGGCGGTGGCTTCGACCACCAGCGTTGAGCGCGACGATGGCGTCGAAACCGGCGTCTGGGAATGCACGCCCGGCCGCTGGCGGCGGCAGATCGTCGCCCAGGAGTTCTGTCACTTCATTCAGGGGCGCTGCACGTTTACCCCGGATGACGGTGAAACCCTGCACATAGAAGCCGGCGATGCACTGATGTTGCCAGCCAACAGCCTCGGCATCTGGGATATCCAGGAAACCGTGCGCAAGACCTACGTTTTGATTTTTTGATCCTCTGATTGCCTGCCAACAACAATAAACCCATCAGGAATCGACTCATGATCCGAAAGACACTGACTCTGGCTCCCGTTGCGCTCGTCGCATCCCTCGGCCACGCGACCGAGACCGTCAAGATCTACAACTGGTCGGAATACATCGCCCCGGACACGACCAAAAACTTCCAGAAAGAAACCGGCATCGCGTTCAGTTACGACGTCTTCGACAGCAATGAAACCCTCGACGGCAAATTGATGACCGGCAAATCCGGTTACGACGTGGTGTTTCCGTCTAACCACTTCATGGCGCGGCAGATTCAAGGCGTGGCGCTGAAGAAACTCGACAAGAGCCAACTACCGAACTGGAAAAACCTCAACCCGGCGCTGCTCAAGGCCTTGCAAACCAACGATCCGGGCAACGAACACGGCTTCCCGTACCTCTGGGGCAGCACCGGCATCGGTTACAACATCGCCAAGGTCAAGGCCGTGTTGGGTGATGACGCGCCAGTGGACTCCTGGGACCTGATTTTCAAGCCCGAGAACATGCAAAAGCTGCAGAAGTGCGGTGTGGCCATCCTCGACAACGGCCCCGAACTTCTGCCGGCGGCACTGAACTACCTGGGCCTGCCGCATCACAGCAAGAACCCGGAAGACTACAAAAAGGCTGAAGCGCTGCTGATGAAAGTCCGCCCGTATGTCAGCTATTTCCATTCGTCCAAGTACACCAGCGACCTGGCCAATGGCGACATCTGCGTGGCTGTCGGCTTCTCCGGTGACATTCTGCAAGCCGAAAACCGCGCGAAAGAAGCCAAGAACGGCATCGACATCGGCTATGCGATTCCCAAGGAAGGCGCCGCGATCTGGTTCGACATGGTCGCCATGCCGGTAGACGCCCCGGATGAAAAGGCCGGCTACGCCTTCATGAACTACCTGCTGCGCCCGGATGTCATGGCCAGCATCAGCAATTATGTGCACTACGCCAATGGCAACGAACAGGCCGACAGCCTGATCGACCCGGCGATCAAGAACGACACCAAGGTCTACCCGAGCCCGGACATGATGGGGAAATTGTTTGCGCTGGAGGCGATGCCGCTGAACATTGACCGGGTTCGCACGCGGGTGTGGAACAAGATTCGGACCGGGAGTTAAGGGTTCATATCTTGTAGTCATTGCGGCCCGTCGGGCTGGCAGGTAACGCTGTAGATTCCTGGCCTCCTATCGATGGATCAGGAGGCAATGGAATGCCTGTTTGTACAAATGCGGGTCAGCTACGCGTTGGTCGTTTCTCTGAGTCCGGGCGTATTTATTTGATAACGGCTGTCGTTGACCAACGGCAGCCGTTTTTTGTTGATTGGCGATTGGGGAGGTTGGTCGTTCAGGCGTTGCGTCAGGCGCAGGAGGAGGGTTGGGCGGACTTTTTGGCATGGGTTGTGATGCCGGATCACATGCACTGCCTGGTGCAGCTGCACGACAAGACACTGGCGGAGCTGATGTGCCGTATCAAATCCCGGAGCAGCTTGGCGGTCAATCAGGCGTTAGGGCGGCGAGGGCGGTTGTGGCAGCAAAGTTGCCACGATCGTGCGGTTCGGCGGGAGGAGGACGTGAAGGCTCTTGCCCGGCATGTCGTGGCTAATCCGATCCGAGCGGGACTGGTGACGCGGGTTCATGACTACCCACTTTGGGATGCGTGTTGGTTGTGAGTTTTTGACGACTGCTTCGCAGCCGAACGCAGCAGTCGTCAAAATCTCTAATCCAATGAAGATCGAACTGATATCAATGCGCTGGCACTCATACTAATAACTCACGGAAAGTGAGACTCCATCGACAAAAAGAAACTTATCTCTATTTAATAATTAAATAGCCAATCGTCAGACGATTTGCGCAAACCGCCATCTAACAAACAATATTTCGACAGCACAGGCATTGTTTTCGGGTACTTGCAGGAATACTTCAATTTGACGTCAAAAAAAATGTAGACGTTTGATTTCGAATTGTGTCAGTTTTCTTTCGCCTTCATTGGGCGAGTGATAGGACGATCTCGCCAGAGATTGTCGCTGTCTGACAAAAAACTGTTCCATAGCTAAACAAGGAAGTGTGTTTATGTCGAAAGTAAAAGACAACGCTATTGATACCGCTGAACAGGCGTTCCAGCCACTACAAGCATTGGCTGCATCCAGTTCTGCGTTCAACCAGATCAATAGCTTCAGCCATCAGTATGATCGGGGCGGTAACCTCATGGTCAATGGCAAACCCTCCTTCTCCGTCGACCAGGCAGCGACCCAGTTGCTGCGCGATGGCGCTGCCTACCAGGACAAGGACGGCAGCGGCAAAATCGAACTCACCTACACGTTCCTGACCTCGGCGTCGTCGAGCACCATGAACAAACACGGGATCACCGGGTTCAGCCAGTTCAGTGCTCAGCAGAAAGGCCAGGCTGTGCTCGCCATGCAATCCTGGGCTGATGTGGCCAATGTCACGTTCACCGACAAGGCCACGGGCGGCGACGCTCACATGACCTTCGGCAACTACAGCGGTGGCCAGGATGGTGCAGCGGCATTCGCTTATCTGCCGGGCACCGGCGCTGGTTATGACGGTACTTCGTGGTATCTGACGGGCGGTGGCTATAACGTCAACAAGACACCGGACCTGAACAATTACGGCCGGCAAACCCTGACCCACGAAATCGGTCACTCCCTGGGCCTGGCCCACCCTGGCGACTACAACGCCGGCGAGGGCGCGCCGACCTACAACGACGCTTCCTACGGGCAAGACACCCGCGGTTACAGCGTCATGAGCTACTGGAGTGAAAGCAATACCAGCCAGAACTTCAGCAAGGGCGGCGTCGAAGCCTATTCGTCCGGTCCGCTGATGGACGATATCGCGGCTATCCAAAAGCTCTACGGTGCCAACACCACCACCCGGACCGGTGACACCACTTACGGCTTCAACTCCAACGCCGGGCGCGACTTCCTGAGCGCGACTTCGTCGTCGGATAAGGTGGTGTTTTCGGTATGGGATGCGGGCGGCAAGGACACCCTGGACTTCTCCGGTTTTACCCAAAACCAGAAGATCAACCTCAATGAGGCCTCGTTCTCCGACGTTGGCGGCCTGGTGGGTAACGTATCCATCGCCAAGGGCGTCACCGTCGAGAACGCTATTGGCGGTTCGGGCAGCGACCTGCTGATCGGCAACAGTGTGTCCAACGAACTGAAGGGCGGTGCCGGCAACGACATCCTCTTCGGCGCGGGCGGCGCGGACAAACTGTGGGGTGGCGCCGGTTCGGACACCTTCGTGTTTGCGGCCAGCAGCGATTCCAAACCTGGTGCAATCGACCAGATCCTCGATTTTGTCAGCGGTCTGGACAAGATCGACCTGACCGGTATCACCAACGGCGCAGGCCTGCATTTTGTGAACTCGTTCACCGGTGCGGCAGGCGATGCGGTGTTGACCTCTTCGGGCGGTAACAGCCTGTTGTCGGTGGACTTCTCCGGGCATGGCGTGGCCGATTTCCTGGTCAGCACCGTGGGCCAGGCGGCTTACTCCGACATCGCTGCGTAATGTGAGGTGAAAAGGAGGGCGGCGCAGACGCGCTGCTCTCTGCCCCTTGAAATGAGTAAAGCGCCTTATGATCCATAACGGCTTCACCTGCAGAACAACCGCGTGGCTATTGGCGACGTTCATGATGATTTTTGGAGATGTAGCCATGGCGAGCAGCCTGAAATTAGCAGACCCCTCGGAACTGGCCGGCAAATGGCAGGCGACCCTGATCGCCAAAGATGACTCGCCAGAGTCCCAGGCGTTGCAGGACAAACCGTCCAACGTCTGCGTCATCGACTTTCAATCGAAACAGACGCTGGGTGAGGGCGCCGATTGTCTCAGCGCCTGGCTGGACGGCGAATCTGCGATTGGCTGGTTCCCTGAGCCGGATGGCCTGGCGATCACCGGCAAAGAAGGTTCGAAGATTCTATTTCTCAGCCGCCAACGCGACGGATCGTATAAAGCCACATTGAAATCCGATCTGGTCATAACACTTGTGCGTCAGGTGCAATAACAAGATTCGACTATAACGCTCGTCATTGCCGACATAAGCACAACCCAACTAGTCGAGGCGCTCTGCCGCCCACGAAAAGTTGTTGTTAGTTTGTAAGCGCTATTGCAAAGCCTATATCCGCCCCTGCGCGGACAGTTAATGGAAACTTCGCCGGCCAAGGCGAGGAAATAACACCTCAGGAATAACCCATGAAGATGGCAAAGAGCCCGGCCACCGCACCACTATTCAAAGCGCTGGGCGACTACAAGAGCATCCTGATCAGCGTCGGTTGTTTTACCGCGTTAATTAACGTGTTGATGCTGGTCCCGTCGATTTACATGCTCCAGGTCTACGACCGCGTGCTGTCTTCGCAAAATGAAACCACCCTGGCAATGCTGTCGTTGATGGTGGTCGGGTTCTTTGCCTTCATCGGTCTGCTTGAGATCGTGCGCAGCTTCATCGTCATCCGCATCGGCAGCCAACTGGAGCGTCGCTTCAACCTTCGGGTCTATCAGGCCGCATTCGAGCGCAACCTGTTCAAGGGCGAGGGCAACGCCGGGCAAGCCTTGGGGGACCTGACGCAAATTCGCCAATTCGTCACCGGTCCTGCGCTGTTTGCCTTCTTCGATGCGCCGTGGTTTCCGGTCTATCTGTTTGTGATCTACCTGTTCAATGTCTGGCTCGGCGTGTTTGCGACGGTGGGCACGGTGCTGTTGATCGGCCTTGCTTGCCTCAACGAGGCAATGACCAAAAAGCCCTTGGGCGAAGCCGCAGGGTTTTCCCAGAAATCCAGCCAACTGGCCACCAGTCACCTGCACAACGCCGAAACCATTCAGGCCATGGGCATGCTCGGGGTGTTGCGTAAACGCTGGTTCCAGGTCCATTCACGTTTCCTCGGCTTGCAGAACCAGGCCAGCGACACCGGTGCCGTCATCAGCTCTCTGAGCAAAACCCTGCGCCTGTGCCTGCAATCGCTGGTGCTGGGCCTGGGCGCCTTGCTGGTGATCAAGGGCGATATGACGGCCGGGATGATGATCGCCGGTTCCATTCTGATGGGCCGCGTCCTGAGCCCCATCGATCAGTTGATCGCCGTGTGGAAGCAGTGGAGCGGCGCCAAGCTCGCTTACCGTCGTCTTGATTCGTTGTTGCAAGCCTTTCCACCGAGTGACGAAGCCATGGCGCTGCCGGCGCCGAAGGGGCAGATCAGCTTCGAACAGGTCAGCGCCGCGCCGCCGGGGCAACGGGCCGCCACGCTGCATCTGGTCAATTTCAGCCTCGGTGCCGGGGAAGTGCTGGGCGTGCTCGGCGCCTCCGGTTCCGGCAAATCGACATTGGCCCGGGTTCTCGTTGGCGTCTGGCCGACGCTGGGCGGCACGGTGCGGCTCGACGGCGCGGACATTCATCGCTGGAACCGCGACGATCTCGGTCCTTACATCGGTTACCTGCCTCAGGACATCGAATTGTTCAGCGGCAGCATCGCCGAAAACATCGCCCGGTTCAGCGAGGCGGACCCGCAAAAAGTCGTTGAAGCCGCGCAACAGGCTGGCGTTCATGAACTGATTCTGCGCATGCCGCAAGGCTACGACACCGTGCTCGGCGAGGACGGCAGCGGCTTGTCCGGGGGCCAGAAGCAGCGTGTGGCCCTGGCGCGTGCGTTGTATGGCAACCCGCGCCTGGTGGTGCTGGATGAACCCAATTCCAACCTCGACACCGTGGGCGAAGCGGCACTGGCCAGCGCCATTGTGCAAATGAAAGCCCAAGGCACCAGTGTGATTCTGGTGACCCATCGCTCCTCGGCACTGGCCCAGGCCGACAAGTTGCTGGTGCTTAACGAAGGGCGCTTGCAAGCCTTCGGTGCCAGCCAGGACGTGCTCAAGGCACTCGCAGCCAATCAGGAACAGCAGCGGGAGAAAACCGTGCAAGCACCGGGTGGACTCAGCATGAGCCGTCAGTATCAGCCCTCGACAAGGAATTCGGGTGTATGAGCAACATCAGCGAAGCCACCATGGAACACGACTACATCGCAGAGCGCCCTGAGCGCGACGCGCGTTTCTTCGTCCGCATGGGCTGGATTCTGGCGATCGTCGGCGCCGGCAGTTTCTTCACCTGGGCCAGCCTCGCGCCCCTCGACCAAGGCATTCCCGTGCAAGGCACGGTTGTGGTGTCGGGCAAGCGCAAAGCCGTGCAATCGATGAGCAGTGGAGTGGTCAGCCAGATTCTGGTGCGCGAGGGCCAAGTGGTGAAGCAGGGCCAGCCATTGTTCCAGCTCGACCAGACGCAAGTCGCCGCGGACGTGCAATCGCTTCAAGCGCAATACCGCATGGCCTGGGCCAGTCTGGCTCGGTGGCAGAGTGAACGGGACAACCTCAAGCAGGTGAGTTTCCCCGCTGAACTGAGCAACAATCCTGACCCGCGTCTGGCCTTGGTGCTGGAAGGTCAACGGCAGTTGTTCAGCAGCCGCCGTGAGGCGTTTTCCCGCGAGCAGGCCGCCTTGCGCGCCAGCATCGAAGGCGCCAGCGCGCAACTGGCCGGCATGCGCCGCGCCCGCACGGACTTGACTGCTCAGGCCAGCTCTCTGCAACAACAGCTGAGCAACCTTCAGCCCTTGGCAGATAACGGCTACATCCCGCGCAATCGGTTGATGGAGTACCAGCGTCAGCTGTCGCAGGTTCAGCAACAATTGGCAGAAAACATCGGCGACAGCGGCCGTGTGGAGCAGGGCATCCTCGAATCGCGGCTGAAACTGCAACAGCGCATCGAGGAATACCAGAAAGAAGTCCGTACCCAGCTTGCCGATGCGCAATTGAAAAGCGTGACGCTGGAAGAGCAACTGACTTCCGCCGGGTTCGATCTGCAACACAGCGACATCATCGCCACCGCCGATGGCATTGCGGTCAACCTCGGGGTTCACACCGTGGGCGCGGTGGTGCGACAGGGCGAAACCTTGCTGGAGATCGTGCCTCAGGGGACGAGTCTGGAGGTGGAAGGACACCTGCCGGTCAACCTGATCGACAAGGTCGGCGCGCACTTGCCGGTGGACATCCTGTTCACGGCGTTCAACCAGAGCCGCACGCCGCGCGTGCCCGGCGAAGTCAGCCTGATCTCCGCCGACCAAATGATCGACGAGAAAACCGGTGCGCCCTATTACGTACTGCGCAGCAGCGTCAGCGATCAGGCCATGGAAAAACTCAACGGTCTGGTGATCAAGCCTGGCATGCCGGCGGAAATGTTCGTGCGCACCGGTGAGCGTTCACTCCTCAACTATTTGTTCAAACCGCTGCTCGACCGGGCAGGTTCCGCGTTGACTGAGGAATAAGGATGTTCCGCTGTATGAATAAGCTTTCCATGCTCGCCGCGACCCTGGCGTTGCTGACCTGCAACAGTGTGCTGGCCATGGGGCCGTTCGACGTCTACGAACAAGCGTTGCGCAATGATCCGGTGTTTCTCGGCGCCATCAAGGAACGCGATGCCGGCCTTGAAAACCGCGCCATCGGCCGCGCCGGTCTGTTGCCCAGGATCGGTTACAACTACAACAAGGGGCGCAACTCCTCCAAGGCTACTGCCCTCAATGAACGCGGGCAGAACCGCACCGATGACCGCAACTACAGCAGTTACGGCTCGACCCTGACCCTGCAACAACCGCTGCTCGACTACGAGGCTTACGCGTCGTACCGCAAAGGCGTGGCGCAATCGCTGTTTGCCGACGAAGCCTTTCGCGGCAAGAGCCAGGAATTGCTGGTTCGGGTGCTCGAGAATTACACCCAGGCGCTGTTCGCGCAGGATCAGATCGACATCGCGCAAGCCAAGAAAAAGGCTTTCGAGCAACAGTTCCAGCAGAACGAACACATGTTCCGACAGGGCGAGGGCACGCGCACCGACATCCTTGAGGCCGAGTCCCGCTATGAACTGGCCACGGCCGAGGAAATCGAAGCCCGTGATGAGCAGGACGCATCGTTACGAGAGCTGGGCGCGCTGATTGGTGTGCCGGCGATCAACATTGGGGATTTGGCGCCGCTGGATAAGAGTTTCCAGACGTTTACCCTGCAGCCGGCCAACTACGACACCTGGCATGAGATGGCCGTGTCCAACAACCCGAATCTGGCTTCGCAGCGCCATGCCGTGGAAGTCGCGCGTTATGAAGTCGAACGCAACCGCGCCGGACACCTGCCCAAAGTCAGTGCCTACGCCTCAGTGCGCCAGAACGAGTCGGAAAGCGGCAACACCTACAACCAGCGTTACGACACCAACACCATCGGCATCGAAGTCAACGTGCCGCTGTACGCCGGCGGCGGGGTCTCGGCCTCGACTCGTCAGGCCAGCCGCACCATGGAGCAGGCCGAGTACGAACTGGACGGCAAGACCCGGGAAACCCTGATCCAGCTGCGTCGGCAGTTCAGCGCCTGCCTGTCGGGCGTGAACAAGTTGCGGGCTTATCAGAAGGCCCTGACGTCTGCCGAAGCGCTGGTGGTTTCGACCAAGCAAAGCATCTTGGGCGGTGAACGCGTCAACCTCGATGCGCTGAACGCCGAACAACAGCTCTACACCACGCGCCGCGACCTGGCTCAGGCGCGCTACGACTATTTGATGGCCTGGACCAAGTTGCATTACTACGCCGGGACGTTGAATGAGCAGGATTTGGCCAAGGTTGACGAGGCGTTCGGCCAAGGCCCAAGAACGCAATAGATGCCTCCCAAAAAAACAAAAAAAGCGAGAAGTCATGAACATGGACGTACAGATCAAGCCAATGTCGGTCGGCACGCTATTACTCCTGGTGTCAGCAATGCCCGGCTCGGTGCAAGCCGCTTACCTGGAAACCGGCACACCCGGCGATGCCGCCAGTTGGCGCTCGGCGGAGTTCCAGCGCGACTGGGGACTGGCCCGTATGCAAGCCGATCAAGCCTACGCCGCCGGCATCACGGGCAAAGGCGTGAAAATCGGCGAGCTCGATTCAGGCTTCGATGCTGCCCATCCCGAATTCGCCACCGACCGTTACCACGGGGTGACCGCCAGCGGCCGTTACGTTGACGGCTCCCAGTTCAATGTCGACGGCACGCTCAACGCCAACAACGACTCCCACGGCACGCACGTCGCCGGCACCATCGGCGCTTCCCGCGATGGCACCGGCATGCACGGCGTGGCGTACAACGCGCAGGTCTACGTCGGCAACACCAACAAGAACGACAGCTTCCTGTTCGGCCCCAATCCTGATCCACGCTACTTCAAAGCGGTCTACAACGCGTTGGCGGATGCCGGTGTGCGAGCGATCAACAACAGCTGGGGCAGTCAGCCGCCGGATGTCAGCTATCGGACCCTCGACGATCTGCATGCCGCCTACGCCCAGCACTGGAACAAAGGCACCTGGCTCGATGAGGCGGCGGACGTTTCCAGGCGCGGTGTGATCAACGTGTTCAGCGCCGGTAACAGCGGTTATCCCAACGCCAGCGTGCGTTCTGCCTTGCCGTATTTTGAGCCGGAGCTGCAAGGCCATTGGCTGGCGGTGTCGGGGCTGGATCAAAGTAACCAACAGAAATACAACCAGTGCGGGATCGCCAAGTATTGGTGCATCACCACGCCCGGCGCGAAGATCGACAGCACCATTCCCGGCGCAGGCTATGCGATCAAGTCCGGCACCTCCATGTCCGCGCCGCATGCCACCGGTGCCTTGGCGCTGGTGATGGAACGCTATCCGTACATGAACAACCAGCAGGCGCTGGAAACCCTGCTGACCACCGCCACCCAACTCGACGGTTCGATCACCGAAGCGCCGAATACCCGCGTCGGCTGGGGCGTCGCCAACCTCGAACGGGCGATGCGCGGGCCGGGGCAATTACTCGGACGTTTCGACGCCAATCTGGGGGCAGGGCAGAGCGATGTCTGGAGCAACAACATCACTGACAAGGCGCTGATTCAGCGTCAGAGCGAAGACGCGGCGGAACACAGTGCCTGGCAACAGACACTGCAGACCAAAGGTTGGGAGCACGGTGTACCGGTCGGTGCCAGCCAGCAGGATCAGGCCGACTTTGCGGTGGGCACGGCCCGGGATCTCGCAGCCTCCACTCGGGTCTACGAAGGCAGCCTGATCAAGTCCGGTGCCGGACGCCTGATGTTGACCGGCGACAGCACTTATCGCGGGCCGACCACGGTGAATGGCGGTCTGCTGTCGGTCAACGGTTCGCTGGCGTCAAAGGTGACCGTCAATGACAGCGGCACGCTGGGTGGATCGGGACGCGTCGGCGCACTGACCGCCAACCGCGGCGCTACGGTGGCGCCCGGCAATTCGATTGGCACCTTGCAGGTCAGCGGCGACGTCACGTTTGCGCCGGGTTCGACCTACGCGGTGGAGCTGTCGCCGACCGAGAGTGACCGGATTGTCGCGGGCGGCACGGCCACGGTCAGCGGCGCGACCGTCAGCCTGTCCCTGGAAAACAGCCCGACCTTGCTCAGCACTCAACAAGTGCAAAGCCTGCTCGGTCATCAGTACAACATCCTGCAAGCGGCCGGCGGTATTCAAGGTCAGTTCGGCGCGGTGCTGCCCAACTACCTGTTCATCGGCGGCAACCTCGATTACGCCGCCACCGGCATTCAACTGAGTGTCGAGCGCAACGACACAACCTTCGCCAGCGTCGGCCAAACGCCGAACCAGCGCGCCGTAGCCTCCGCCGTTGAAGGCCTTGGGGCGGGCAATCCGGTTTACGAAAGCTTGCTGCTGTCGCCCACCGCGACATCCGCCCAGCAGGCGTTTCAGCAGTTGTCGGGGGAAATCTATCCGGCGCTGGGTTCGGTACTGATCAACGACAGCCGCTACCTGCGTGATGCTGTCGGCGAGCGACTGATTGACGCCCAAGGCACTCAAAGCAATGGCTGGATCAAGGCGCTGGGCGCCTGGGGCAAGACCGATGACCGCCATGACACCGCCGGTTACACCACTTCGATTGGCGGCTTGCTCGCCGGTGTCGATGGGGCGCTCGATGAGCAAACCCGGATCGGCCTGGTCACCGGTTATAGCGACAGCTCGGTGAGCATGGGCTCCGGCACTCACTCATCGGCCAAGGTCGACAGCTATCACCTAGGTGCTTATGCCGGCCGCGAGTCAGGTGCCTGGCGTCTGAGTGCCGGCGGTGCCTACAGCTGGCATCGCGCCGACGTCAAACGTGACCTGCAATACGGCGACGTCAGCGCCAAACAGAAAGCCAAGGTCGATGCGGGGACCACCCAAGTGTTCGGTGAAGCGGCGTATCGCCTGAACCTGCAACCGCTGGCGCTGGCGCTGGAACCTTTCGCGAACCTGGCTTACGTGCACCTCGACACCGAAGGTTTCACTGAGAAAGGTGACGCTGCCGCACTGAAAAGCAGGGGTGACACGCGTGACGCGGTGCTCAGCACATTGGGCGTGCGTGCGTTGAAAACCGTGAACCTGTCCGGCCAACAGAAACTGGACCTGAGCGGCAGCCTTGGCTGGCAGCACAACCTGAGCCATACCGATTCCGAAGAACACCTGGCGTTCGCCAGCGGCAGCACGCCGTTCTCGGTGGAAAGTTCGCCAATGGTGCGCGATGCAGCGCTGGTGGGCGCCCATGCCAGCCTGGCCCTGAGCCGGGACATCCGCTTGAACCTCGATTACACCGGCCAACTGGCCAGCCGCGAGAAGAGCCATGGCGTAGGGCTCAGCCTCAATTGGCAGTTTTAACGCAGAACCCTTGTAGCAGCTGCCGAAGGCTGCGTTCGGCTGCGCAGCAGTCGTAAACCCTGAATGCACGGTGTAACGGGATTTTGGCAACACAACTAAGGACGGTACCTGGATGAATAACAAGCACAACAACCTTGCCTTGCTTTGCGCATTGGCCACCCTCGGTACCGCGCAAGCGGCGCCTTACGTAGAAAACGGTAGAGCGGGCGATTCCAACAGTTGGCGCAGCGCTGAATTCAATGCCGATTGGGGGCTGGGAGCGGTCAACGCACAAGAGGCCTACGCCGCCGGTTACACCGGTAAAGGCGTGAAGCTGGGGATCTTCGACCAACCGGTCTACGCCGCGCATCCGGAGTTTTCCGGCCCGAACAAAGTGATCACCCTGGTCACCAGCGGCATCCGCGAATACACCGACCCGTACATCCCGGTCAAAGCCGGCGATGCGTTTCGTTATGACGGTTCGCCCTCGGTCGGTTCCGACGGCGAGCTGGGTGCCCACGGCACCCACGTTGGCGGGATCGCTGCCGGCAGTCGCGATGGCGGCCCGATGCACGGCGTGGCGTTTGGCGCGCAGATCATCAGTGCGGACAACGGTGATCCGGGCCCGGAGGACGGCATCATTCGCGGCAACGACGGCGCGGTCTACAAGGCCGGTTGGGATGCCTTGATCGCCAGCGGCGCGCGGATCATCAACAACAGTTGGGGCATCGGCATCACCGATCGCTTCGATCTCGGCGGTCGCAACCCCGCCTACCCGCATTTCACCGTGCAAGACGCGCAATTGCAGTTCAACGAGATCCGTCCGTTGCTCGGGACCAAACCGGGCGGAGCCTATGACGGCGCCATCGCGGCGGCCCGCAGCGGTATCGTGACGATCTTCGCGGCCGGCAACGACTACAACCTCAACAACCCGGACGCCATCGCAGGCCTGGGCTATTTCGTCCCGGACATCGCGCCGAACTGGGTGACCGTGGCGGCGTTGCAGAAAAACCCGGACCTCAACAGCCCGGACCTCTACAACATCAGCACCTTCTCTTCACGCTGCGGCTACACCGCCAGCTTTTGCGTGTCCGCACCGGGCAGCAAGATCTACAGCTCGATCATCAGCGGTACCAACGCCGACAACCTGACCACTGGCTACAAAAACTACAACGGCACCTCAATGGCGGCGCCGCACGTCGCCGGTTCCATGGCCGTGCTGATGGAACGCTTCCCGTACATGACCGGCGCCCAGGTCGCCAGCGTGTTGCGCACCACGGCCACCGACCTCGGTGCGCCGGGTGTCGATTCGCTGTATGGCTGGGGCATGATCAACCTGCGCAAAGGCATCGATGGCCCGGCGATGTTGGTCACCGAGCAAGACATTCCCGAGGAGTTCCGTATCCAGGGTGCCTACGGTTCCAGCCAGTTTGTGGCGGACTTGCCAGGGATCGGCGCGATCATCGACGCAGGCAAACCGACGCAACGCGTGTGCAATGACGTGCACTGCGGTCTCGACACGTGGCGCAACGACATTTCCGGGCACGGCGGTTTGACCAAGCAGGGCATCGGCACGTTGGTGCTGACTGGCGCCAACACTTACGCCGGTCCGACGCTGGTCAATCAGGGCCGATTGGCCATCAACGGCTCGCTACTCTCGGCGGTCACCGTCAACGACAGCGGGATCCTCGGCGGTAATGGCCGCATCGGCGCATTAACCGCGAAAAGCGGCGGCACCGTGGCGCCAGGCAATTCCATCGGCACCTTGCAAGTGGCGGGCGACGTGACCTTCGAGCCTGGCTCGACCTACGCCGTGGAGTTGTCGCCGACCAGCAGCGATCAGATCGTTGCGGGCGGTAAAGCCGTGATCGACGGCGCTACCGTCAGCCTGTCCCTGGAAAACAGCCCGACCTTGCTGACCACCAGCGAAGTGAAATCCCTGCTCGGCAACCAATACAACATTCTGCAAGCGGCCGGCGGGATCGAAGGGCGTTTCGGCGCGGTGCTCCCGGATTATCTGTTCATCGGAGGCACACTCGGCTACTCGGCCAATGGCATCCAACTGGCGGTAGAGCGCAACGCAGCGTCCTTCGCCAGCGTCGGCCAAACCCCCAATCAACGCGCCGTCGCCGCGGCCGCCGAGCAACTGGGCGCCGGCAATCCGCTCTATGAAACCTTGCTGCTTTCGCCGACCGCGGCCGTCGCGCAACAAGCTTTCCAACAGCTCTCCGGTGAGATTCACCCGGCGATCGGCACGCTGCTGATCAACGACAGCCGTTACCTGCGCGATGCCGTCGGCGAACGCCTGCGTGAACGTGATCTGTTCAATGCTGCGGCACCGACCGATGACCGCAGCAACGCCTGGGTCAAAGTCCTTGGCGCCTGGGGCAAGAGCGATGGCGGGCATGACAACGCCAGTTCCAACAGCTCCATCGGCGGCTTGCTGGCCGGTGTTGACGGGCTGATCACTGAAGACACGCGGCTGGGTTTCGTGACCGGTTACAGCGACAGTTCGTTGAGCATGGGCGATGGCACGCATTCGTCAGCCTCGGTCGACAGCTACCACTTGGGCGCCTATCTGGGCCATGAAATCGATGCGCTGCGTCTGAGCGTCGGCGGCGCCTACAGCTGGCATCGCATCGACGTGAAGCGTGACCTGCAATTCGGCGACGTCAGCGGCAAACAGAAATCCAAACGCGATGCGACAACCGCACAACTGTTTACCGAAGCGGCGTATCGCCTGGACCTGCAACCGCTGGCACTGGAACCGTTCGCCAACCTGGCTTACGTGCACCTGAACAGCGACAGCTTCACCGAAAAGGGTGATGCCGCAGCGCTCAAGGGTGGTGAAAACAACCGCGACGCCGTGCTCTCGACCCTCGGCCTGCGGGCGAGCAAAGCGATTGCCCTGTCGGACCAACAACAACTGGAACTGTCCGGCACGCTGGGCTGGCAGCACAACCTGAGCAACACCCGTTCCGAAGATCACCTGGCCTTCGCCAACGGCAACACCGCGTTCAGCGTGCAGAGCGTTTCCCTGGATCGTAACGCTGCCGTCATCGGTGCGCGGGCCGGTTTGGCAGTGGCGCAGGACGTTCGTTTGAGCCTGGATTACAACGGACTGCTCGGCTCCCGTGAGAAAGACCACGGTGTGGGTCTGACGCTCGACTGGCAGTTCTGATTTGACGCAAAGGAAGCAAACCTATGGGACTGTTTGATTACAAAAATGCTGACGGCAAGGCGTTGTACAGCGACGCCATCGCGCTGACGCTGTATGCGTACACGCCAACCGGTCAACCGCTGCCGGCGACCGGTTGGGCGCCGATTGGCGCTACGCAGCTGGGTTATCAAGGCAAGGTCGGCGCACAAGGCACCTTCTATGGCGAGAAGGACGGCTTCACCAGCGCCGAAGCCGAAGTGCTCGGCAAGTACGACGCGGCGGGCAAGCTGATCGGTATCGGCATTGCCTTCCGAGGCACTGGTGGCCTGGGTTACAGCGACACCTTCGGCGACATGAAAAACAACCTGCTGGCTGCTGTCGGCCCGGTGGATTACGCGACGAACTACGCGAAAAACGCCTTCGACAGTTTGCTCAAGGACGTCGCCGCGTTTGCGATCGGCCATGGCCTGAACGCCAGGGACGTGCTGGTCAGCGGTCATAGTCTCGGCGGGCTGGGCGTCAACAGCCTCGCCGAACTGAGCGGCGTCAACTGGGGCGGTTTCTTCAAGGAGGCCAACTACGTTGCCTTCGCCTCGCCGACCCAGAGCGCAACCGGCAACAACGTGCTGAACATCGGTTACGAGAATGATCCGGTGTTTCGAGTGCTCGACGGCACCACCTTCAGCAGTGGCTCGCTGGGCAAGCACGACGGGCATCAGGATTCGGCGACCAACAACATCGTCAACTTCAATGACCAGTACGCGTCCACCGCGCAGAACCTGGTGCCGTTCAGCATCCTCAACCCGCTGAACTGGTCAGCCCACGGCTCGCTGGGGTATGCCGACGGGTTGAACCGGGTGATCGACTCGCGCTTCTACGACCTCACCGACAAGGACTCGACGCTGATCGTGTCCAACCTGACGCAAGCGTCCCGGGGCAAGACCTGGGTCGAGGACCTCGGTCGCAGCGGCGAACCTCACACCGGCAGCACATTCATCATCGGCACCGACAGCAATGACCTGCTCAAGGGCGGTGCCGGCAATGACTTCATCGAAGGTCGCGATGGCCATGACCGGTTCCGCGATGACGGTGGCTACAACATCCTGCTGGGCGGCAAGGGCAGCAACACTTTCGAGCTGCAGAAACCGTTGCAGAACTTCAGTTTCGCTAACGATGGTGACGGCACGCTGTACGTGCGGGATGCCTATGGCGGCATCAGCATGACCCACGACATCGGCGCGCTGGTCAGTCAGGAGTCGGGCTCATGGTGGGGGAGCAAGGAGGTGACTTACAGCGTGACCGTCAACGGTTTGCTCAACGGCAGCGAACTGACCCACTACAACCACTCGCTTAACGGTGATGCCTACGGCAACACACTGGCGGCCACTGTCGACGGCGACTGGTTGTTCGGCAATGCCGGCGATGACCTGCTGCGCAGTGACAAAAGCCACGTGACCTTCGTCGGTGGCGCGGGCAATGACGTAATGCAGGCCTCGGCTGGCAACAACACGTTCCTGTTCAGCGGCGCCTTCGGTTTCGACGTGGTCAATGGCTACCAGAGCAACGACAAACTGCTGTTCATGGGCGTTCAGGGCGCGGGGCAGGGGTATGACTACACGCAACACGCTTCGCAGTCGGGCCATGACACGGTGCTGAAGATTGGCGACTTTGCCGTGACCCTGGTGGGGGTGGGACTGGATAACCTGTCGGCTTCAGGCATTACGTTTGCCTGAGGCTGCATGCACTAAATGCTCCGGGGCGTCTCGTGAGTGAGGCGTCCTGGTTGTGAGCTATCTCTGACAATTCCAACAAAAAGAGAGGCAATACCAATGGGTGTGTACGACTACAAAAACTTCGGTACAGCCGATTCCAAAGCGTTATTTACCGACGCGATGGCGATCACGCTGTATTCCTATCACAACCTCGATAACGGCTTTGCCACCGGCTATCAGCACAACGGCTTCGGCCTTGGCTTGCCGGCCACACTGGTGACCGCGCTGATCGGCGGCACCGACTCCCAGGGCGTCATTCCCGGAATCCCATGGAACCCCGATTCGGAAAAAGCCGCACTGGACGCGGTGCAGAAAGCCGGCTGGACACCCATCACCGCCACGCAACTGGGCTATGACGGCAAGGTCGATGCACGGGGAACGTTCTTCGGCGAGAAAGCCGGGTACACCAGCGCTCAGGTGGAAATCCTCGGCAAGTACGACGCTCAGGGTCATCTCAGCGAAATCGGTATCGCCTTTCGCGGTACCAGCGGCCCACGAGAAAGCCAGATCAGCGACTCCATCGGCGATGTGATCAACGATCTGCTGGCAGCATTGGGGCCCAAGGATTACGCCAAGAACTACGTCGGCGAAGCCTTCGGTAATCTGCTCAGCGACGTGGCGGCCTTTGCCCGGGCCAATGGCCTGTCGGGTAAGGACGTGCTGGTCAGCGGCCATAGTCTGGGTGGGTTGGCGGTCAATAGCCTGGCAGACTTGAGCAACGACAAATGGGCCGGGTTCTACCAGGATTCCAACTACATCGCCTACGCCTCGCCGACCCAAAGCAGCACCGACAAAGTGCTGAACGTCGGTTACGAAAACGACCCGGTGTACCGCGCCCTCGACGGCTCATCGTTCAACCTGTCGTCGGTGGGCGTGCACGATGCCGCCAAGGTCTCGGCGACCGATAACATCGTCAGCTTCAACGACCACTACGCCTCGATCGCGTGGAATGTGCTGCCGTTTTCCATCCTTAATATTCCGACCTGGATCTCGCACTTGCCGACCGCCTATGGCGACGGCATGAACCGGGTGATCGAGTCGAAGTTCTACGACCTCACCAGTAAAGATTCGACGATCATCGTTGCCAACCTGTCGGACCCGGCGCGCGCCAACACTTGGGTTCAGGATCTGAATCGCAACGCTGAAACCCACAAGGGCAGCACGTTCATCATCGGCAGCGACGGCAACGATCTGATCCAGGGTGGCCGGGGCAACGACTATCTGGAAGGCCGCGATGGCAACGACACCTTCCGCGACGGCGGTGGTTACAACATCCTGGTGGGTGGCAAGGGTAACAACGTGCTGGACGTGCAGCAGTCGGTGAAAAACTTCGACTTCGCCAATGACGGCGCCGGAAACCTGTACATCCGCGACGCCAATGGCGGCATCAGCATGACCCGCGACATCGGCAGCATTGTGACCAAGGAGCCGGGGTTCCTGTGGGGGCTGTTCAAGGATGACGTGACCCACAGCGTCACGGCCGAAGGCCTCAAGGCGGGCAGCAACCTGACTCAGTACGCGTCAACAGTGAAGGGCGGCGCCGGGGCCGATACGCTCACGGCTCACGCCAGTGGCGATTGGTTGTTTGGACTGGACGGCAACGATCATTTGCTCGGCGGCAAGGGCAACGACGTGTTTGTCGGCGGGGCGGGCAATGACGTGTTGGAGTCGGGAGGCGGAATCGATACGTTCCTGTTTAGCGGCGCGTTTGGTCAGGACCGGGTGGTTGGCTACCAGGCCAGTGACAAACTGGTGTTTCTCGGGGTTCAGGGGGTGACGCCGAACGACGACTATCGGGCGCATGCCACGGCGGTGGGGCACGACACGGTGCTGACGTTTGGGGGGGATTCGGTGACGTTGGTCGGGGTTGGGCTGGATAGTTTTTCGGGAGCGGGAGTTGTTATTGCCTAGTTGATGCAGCGTTTGTAAGGGCCTCTTCGCGAGCAAGCCCGCTCCCACATTAGACCGAGTTCCAATGTGGGAGCGGGCTTGCTCGCGAAGAACGATGACTCGGTACTCAGTCTTCCTGTCGAATCGTGGTCACTTCATCAGCCTTGACCTTCACTTTCGCCCCGGAAATATCTTCGAACTCGAAGAAGCCGTCCTTGGTCTTGGTTTTCGGCATGTCCTTGGTCAAATACTGGGTGCCGTTCTGCAGCGTCACAACCGTTGGTGTCGAGCAACCGGCCAGGGCCAGAAAGGCCGCTACCGCCAGGGGCAAACCCAGAGTCTTGATATTCATAACCACCTCTCATCCTTCAAAAAAAACAGCGCGACTGCCACGAACGAAATCAATCGTCACTGTACCTCTATCGCGGTTGGTGCGATGGATCGGCAGAAAGTTCAGAGGCACCCGAAAAATTACCGAATAACGCCGCCGCTTATCCTTTTCCGTTTGCCCGGGCAGGGCGTAGCTGGTATCTGTACGCATAACCAGTACTCGCTCGCCATGGCCTTTTTTCCTGTGACTGCAAACCCTCTCGACGATCCGTTCTACTACTTGAACAACTTCATGCAAGTGCTTGATTGGCTTGAGCATCGCTATGCCGATGTGTTGAGTGTCGAAGAGCAACACTTCATCCGCGAGTTCAAGCGGTTGCCCCGTGAATCCAGGGCGCTGCTGGTCAGGATGGTGATGCGCAAGGGGATTCACTTCCGGGCGAGCAAACTGCATTACCTCGAGATCGGCGACATCGTCATCGCCGCCGGCCCACTGCTGGCGCTGGGCTGGATCGATGAGCAATCGCCGCTGTCGATCGACGCGCTGTTCGAGGTGTTGCTCAAGGCAGAAATTCTCCAGAGTTTTGGCGCCACCATCGATCAGCCCAAGGGAAAAAAGACCGATTGGCTGCCCGCACTGAGCGAACAGTTTCCGCAGGCTCACAGCTTTGGCCAGTGGTGCCCGTCGCTGGATGACCGATTGTTCAGCCTGACCATCATGGGCCTGTGCGACCGGCTGCGCTTGATGTTTTTCGGCAATCTTTACCAGGACTGGTCGGAATTCGTACTGGCTGACCTGGGCATCTTTACCTATGAAAAAGTCGAGTTTTGCGCCGACTCCCGAGGCCTGCGCAGCCGTGACGACGTGGATGCCTGCCTCTTTCTTCATGAGTGTCAGCAGCATTTCGAGGCCGGCGAAGCCGTGGAAGGCATTGTCGAGCAGATCAAAGGGCTGGCGCTGAGCAATCCCTGGCTGCAAAGACGTCGCGGCAAACTGTTGTTCCAGATCGGTCAACACTGCGAGCGCCTGGCGGATTTCTCTACCGCACTGGTGATCTACCGCGAGTGTGCCTATCCCGGCGCACGCCTGCGGTTGATTCGCGTGTTGGAGCGCTGCGGTGAATACCAACTGGCCATGGACCTGGCCGTCGCGGTGGAGCAATCGCCGGAAAGTGCCGCCGAACAGCAACAATTGCTGCGTGTGCTGCCCAGGCTGCGGCGCAAGTTGGGCGGTCCGGTGATAAAGCGCTCGTCCCCACGGGAAATGCTGCGCCTGGACCTGCAACTGCCCAGAACCGATCCGGCGTTGTCGGTGGAGTCTTACGTTCAGGCGCATTTGGCAGAAGAGTCGGCACCGGTGCATTACGTCGAAAACAGCCTGATCAACTCGCTGTTCGGTCTGCTGTGCTGGCCGGCGATTTTCGCGCCGTTGCCGGGGGCGTTTTTCCACCCGTTCCAGCGTGGGCCGGTGGATCTGCTCAATGAAGACTTTCACGCACGCCGCGCGGAGCTGTTCCACAGCTGCCTGGCGGAACTCGATGACGGGCGTTACCGAGAGACCATTCGTGAGCGCTATGCCAGCAAGTGGGGCGTGCAGTCGCCCTTCGTGTTCTGGGGTGTACTGAGCGAAGAGCTGCTCGATCAGGCACTCGATTGCCTGCCGGCCGAACACCTCAAGCACTGGTTCAATCGACTGCTGTTGGACATCAAGGCCAATCGCGCCGGCATGCCGGACCTGATCCAGTTTTGGCCGCAGGACAAAACCTACCGGATGATCGAAGTCAAAGGCCCCGGTGATCGCCTGCAAGACAATCAATTGCGCTGGCTCGAGTTCTGCCATGAGCACCAGATGCCGATTGCCGTCTGCTACGTGCAATGGGCGGAGCAGGGCGCTTGAGTTACAGCATCGCGGTGCGGGCGCTGTGTGAATTCACCGCCAAGGTCGGTGACCTCGACCTGCGTTTTACGCCTTCGCCGACGGCGCTGGAAGGGATTGTCGGCCACCGTACGGTGGCGTCCCGGCGCAGCGAGGGCTACCAGAGTGAAGTCGCGCTTGAAGGCCTGTACCAAACGTTGAAAGTCAAGGGCCGGGCCGACGGCTACGACCCCGCGCAAAATTGTCTGGAAGAAGTCAAAACCTATCGCGGCGACTTGAGCAAGCAACCGGCCAACCACCGTCAGCTGCATTGGGCGCAGGCGAAGATTTACGGCTGGTTGATGTGCCAGAAACTGGAGCTGGCGCAGATCAATCTGGCCCTGGTGTACTTCGACATCGTCAGCGAAAAGGAAACCTGCCTGGTCGAGGCGTTCAGCGCCGCGCAACTGCGGCTGTTCTTCGAACAACATTGCGCCTTGTTCCTGCACTGGGCCGAGCAGGAAATGACTTATCGCGAAGGGCGAAATCGGGCGGCGCAACAACTGGCGTTTCCCCATGCCGACTTTCGACCTGGGCAGCGCCATCTGGCGGAATCGGTGTTCAAGGCGGTCAGCACCGGTCGTTGCTTGATGGCCCAGGCGCCCACGGGGATCGGCAAGACGGTCGGTACGCTGTTCCCGATGCTCAAGGCCCTGGCGCCGCAGCAACTGGACAAGGTGTTCTTCCTTACCGCGAAAACCCCGGGGCGCAAACTGGCGCTGGACGCCGCGCAGGTGATCCTCGACAGCGCCGACGCGCCACCCTTGCGGGTGCTCGAAATGATCGCCCGGGACAAGGCCTGCGAGCACCCGGATAAAGCCTGTCACGGCGAATCCTGCCCGTTGGCCCAGGGGTTTTATGATCGCTTGCCCGCCGCTCGCCAGGCGGCCAGCAAATTGTCCCTGCTGAACCAGAACGCGTTGCGCTCGGTTGCCCTGCAACACGACGTCTGTCCCTACTACCTGAGCCAGGAAATGGCTCGCTGGGCAGACGTGGTAGTCGCCGATTACAACTACTATTTCGATTTCAGCGCACTGCTGTTCGGGCTGGCCCAGGCCAATAACTGGAAAGTCGCGGTGCTGGTGGATGAAGCGCATAACCTGGTGGAGCGCGGCCGGCAGATGTACAGCGCCAGCCTCGACCAATCGACCCTCAATGGCGTACGAAAAACCGCGCCCGAGGCGTTGAAAAAATCCTTGCAACGGGTCAACCGTGAGTGGAATGCCCTGCATAACCTGCAACTCGGCGCCTATCAGGCCTATGACAGGGCGCCGGAAAAACTGCTCCAGGCGTTGTCGTCGTGCAGCGCGAGCATCGGCGACTACCTGAACGATCATCCGCAGGGCCTGGACGGAGCGTTACAGAACTTCTATTTCGACATGCTGCAGTTTTGCCGGGTGGCTGAGCTCTTTGATGAACAGTTCCTGTTCGACATCAGCAAGCGCGACCTCGACCGCCCACGTAACCTGTCGCAGCTGTGCCTGCGCAACGTGGTACCCGCCGGCTTCATCCGTCCACGCTTGACGGCTGCACGCAGCACCGTGCTGTTTTCCGCGACCCTGAGCCCTCGCCACTACTATGCCGATCTGCTGGGGACGCCGGAGAACACGGTGTGGATAGACGTTGAATCACCATTTCACGCCGATCAGCTGCAAGTGCACATCGTCAGCCAGATCTCCACACGGTTTGTCCATCGCCAGTCATCCCTTGCGCCGATCGTTGAGCTGATCGCTCGGCAGTTCCGCCAACGTCCCGGCAACTACCTGGCGTTTTTCAGCAGCTTCGATTATTTGCAGCAAGTGGCGCAGTTGCTGGCCGAGAAACATCCACACATCAACCTGTGGTCGCAGTCCCGGGGGATGGGGGAAGGGCAGCGTCAGGATTTTCTCGATCAGTTCACCGCCGAAAGTCAGGGCGTCGGTTTCGCGGTGTTGGGCGGGGCTTTTGGCGAAGGCATCGACTTGCCGGGCGCGCGACTGATCGGAGCGTTTATCGCCACCCTCGGACTGGCGCAACTCAACCCGGTCAACGAGCAGTTGAAACAGCGCATGGCCGCCATTTTCGGTGCCGGTTATGACTACACCTACCTGTTTCCCGGTGTACAGAAAGTGGTGCAGGCGGCGGGGAGGGTGATCCGCACCCAGCAGGATCAAGGGGTGGTGATGTTGATCGATGACCGGTTTGGCGACAGCAAGGTCAAGCAGTTACTGCCGCGCTGGTGGTCAATTGCTCCGAGGATTTTGCACGCTATCGAGTAGGATTTTTTACTTTAAAAACATCGACATATCTTGAAAGAAAGGCCCATTTGAACAATCAGCGAATGCCGTCTTTGATTCAAAGAGCCAGTCATCACGTTCAAGCTGAATCTTTGATAAGGAAATCAGGATATGTCAGTAGCACCGAAATACACGTACACCCCTGAGCAGGTCACCGCAGCATTCAATGAAATAAAAGCGACGCTGTTCAGCGGCATCACGGCCGAGGCAACCCCAAAAATTCTGGTCGTTGCCGGGCTGCAAGGGTCAGGCAAAACCTATCTGCTGGAAAAGAGCCTGCTGCCTTCAAAACGCTACGACAACTATGTTCGCCTGTACCTACCCGACTACCGCAAGAAACACCCCCAATATGCAGAGATGATCAAACTCGGGGTCTTGCATGCGTACGAGCATACCGAGGCATTTGTTCGTGAGGTCAGTACCAAGATCTTTGCGCAGGCCTTCACCGGCAAATTCAACATCATCATGGAGTGTGCGTTCGATAGCCTTGATTTCGCGGCCTTCCCACCGTCGGCGACCGCCGCCGGTTATCAGTTCGAAACTCACATCGTGGGCTGTACTCAAGAGTTTGCTCATGTGTCGAGCATTAAACGAGCATTCAAAAGCCTTGAAGACCAGGAAATGGAAAGGTTTCTTACGGTATCGACCCTGGATGCCAGCATGAGTTTTGCGCCTGCGATCATCCTTGCCTTCGAGACGGCTGCAAAAGCGGTCAGCGGCTCGCAAGTCAATGTGTACGAACGCGGGTTCGGCGTGTTGAACGAGCGCACCTTGATTGCCCAGAGTACCTACTCCAAAGCTGCCGACGGTTCCGTCACTACAACGACAACCAAGGTGGATTTTTCATACAGCGTCTATTCCAGCATTATCGACAACCACGTCTTCGCGGTTAGCGATCGAGGCGAAGTCATCAAAGAGTGCCACCTGGCACTGCTCAAGATGGCGACTCATGCTTCGTATGTTCCGAATTTCGTCTACAACGATCTGTACGCCTACATTGTCCGATACGTGAATCGATAGCGCTGGGCGACGAGAGCCGTTTTTCCGACTTTCCAAATGCGTGGTTTGTCGCATACTCCAAAAAACGGTCATACCAAGAGGGATCAATGAACGAGGATCGGACCAAAGCCAATGCCATCGACGACAGTCGTTTTCGCCTGTTGATCGATGCGGTGATTGACTACGCGATCTACATGATTGATCCCGATGGCATCATCACCAGCTGGAACGCCGGCGCCAGGCGTTTCAAGGGGTATGAAGAGGCCGAGATTCTCGGTCAGCACTTTTCGCGGTTCTATACCGAAGAGGATCGCCGTGACGGTTTGCCCCAGCGAGCGCTGGACACGGCGATCAGGGAGGGGCGTTTCGAGGGGGAAGGCTGGCGGGTTCGCAAGGACGGCACGCATTTCTGGTGCCACGTCGTCATTGATCCGATTCTCGACCCGTCGGGCACGTTGCTGGGGTTTGCCAAGATCACCCGGGACCTGACCGACCGCAAAATGGACGAAGAAGTCCTCAAGCAAAGCGAGCAGCAATTCCGGCTATTGGTTCAAAGTGTCACTGACTACGCCATCTACATGCTGACCCCGGATGGCCGCGTGACCAACTGGAATCCCGGGGCCCAGCGCATCAAGGGCTATTTGCCCGAAGAAGTCATCGGCAAACATTTTTCGATGTTTTACACCCCGGAAGACCGCGAGGCCGGCGAACCGCAACGGACCCTGGACATCGCGGTGCGTGAAGGGCGATTTGAAAACAAAGGCTGGCGCGTGCGCAAGGACGGTACGCGGTTCCTGGCCAATGTCGTGGTCGACCCGATTTGGGGCGAAACCGGCACCTTGCTCGGTTTCGCCAAGATCACCCGTGATATCACCGAAGTCACACAAGCTCAGCAGACGCTGGAGCAAACCCGCGAAGCGCTGTTTCAGGCGCAAAAGATGCAGGCCATCGGCCAACTCAGCGGCGGCATTGCCCACGACTTCAACAATTTGCTGACTGTCATCCTCGGCAATCTGGAAATCGTCCGCAAACGCGTGGGAGAGGATCCGAAAATTACCCGATTGGTGGACAACGCCACTCAAGGGGCCTTGCGGGGCGTCTCTCTGACCCAGCGCATGCTGGCGTTTGCCAGACGCCAGGACCTCAAAGCCGAACCCGTCGAGATCCCGGTGCTGGTGCAAGGCATCATCGGGCTGTTACGCAGCTCGCTCGGGCCTTCCGTGGTGCTCGAAACCCGATTTTCACCAGGGATCGAGCCGGTCCTGGCCGATATCAATCAGCTTGAGCTGGCGGTGTTGAACCTGGTGACCAACGCCCGTGATGCAATGCCCCATGGCGGGAAAATCGTCATCAGTGCCAAGACCGAAGAAACCTGGGATCAACCGCAGTTATCCCTGCTGTCAGGCCGGTATGTGTGCCTGAGTGTCAGCGATACGGGGGAGGGTATGGATGAAGCCACGCTTGGTTCCGCAATGGACCCGTTTTTCACCACGAAAGGCGTAGGCAAAGGCACGGGGCTGGGACTTTCGATGGTGCATGGTTACATCGAGCAGTTGGGCGGACGATTCGTCCTCAAGAGCCAGAAGAACATAGGCACCATCGCCGAACTGTGGATACCCATCGCCACGACCGGCTTGGTTGCCAGGCCCGTTACCGAGGAGGCCGCACCGCCGGTGCATCGTCTATGCGTGTTGGTGGTGGACGATGACAGCCTGGTGTTGACCAGTACCTGCCTGTTACTCGAAGACCTGGGGCATCGGGTGATCAGTGCGACGTCCGGGGCGCAAGCGCTGGAAGCATTCGACACTGAATCAGCGATTGACCTGGTCATCACCGACATGGCCATGCCGCAGATGAATGGCGCACAACTGGCGCAAGCAATGCGGATTAAAAAGCCGAACCTGCCGATCATCCTTGCCACCGGTTACGCCGAGCGTCTGGAAGGTTTCGCGACCAGACTGCCGCGCCTGTCCAAACCCTTTACCCAACTCAATCTGGTGGAAATCATCGCCTCGACCATGAAATGACAAAGCGACCTCATTGTTCAGCCGCTGGTCCCGCGTTCTTCTTGAAACCACGCACGTTCATGGCGCACAGGCAAAACTGCAACACGATCAGTGCATAGGCCTGAGTGTGGTAACCCCACGTCACCCATAAAACATTGCTGACGATAAAACAGACAAAGCCCGAGACCCTGCGCCTGGGGCTTTGCGAACCGATCAACCACGCCGCCAGCACCGTGACCAGCATCGCTGGCCATTGCACCCAATCGAGATAGTCCATCGCAGACCCTCCCTTGTATTGTCATTTCAGCAGAACGTGTCGCGTGAACCGAACAACCAAAAAGGCCCGGCATTGGCCGTAATGCTGTTCACTTAAGCGGAGCAGCCTTACGGTCCACCGGAAATCGGGTTTTTGAAATTTTCACCGTCCTTGGCCTTGAAGGCCTTGGGCGGTGATCCAGAAACAGCCCGGCAACGCCTTTTCTTAGTTCTGCTAACCGTCTACCCGTCGCCGAAACGGGATTGGCCGCAGCCATCACGATCAACTGCACGGCGATGTACTGGCAAGCCGGCTTGAATCGGATGTCCGACGGCGCTCGGCCAAACGCCACTGCTGCCTGACTCGCCTCCCGGCGAATCACGTTGTAAGCCAGCAACAGCCCCCATACTTCCTGGTAGATCAGGTCGACTTTTTTGCTGCGCAAGGTCACTGCGTTCTGTTGCATTGAGCTTTTGATATCCCTGAAGCCCAATTCGATTTCCCAGCGTTCTTGATACAACACGGCAACGGCCTTTGTGCTGTAGGTCTTGGCCGGCAACGATGTCATGATTGTTTTTACTTTACCTTGAATTTCATAACTGACTTCACGCGCCTCCCAGTGTGTAGGAAGAGTCGGATTTCGCTTTCTGGCTTGCGGCGACACTTTCATACGCACCAAACGATCGTTGTGGTTGTAACGGGCTACCTCCTCGCAAACCAATCCCTTTTTTGCCGGAATCAGCCAGTGGCGGTGATTGCCGTCGCCGCTCAGGCTGAGCATGAGATCGGCGCTCCAGAATCCCTTATCGAACAGCGTCACGGAGTGGTCGGGAATCTTCTGCAAAAACTCATCGGCCAGACGCATTTCGCTGCGTCGGTAAGGGCTAAGTTGTGCATCCAGGATCAGGTGCGAACGCACATTCATCAGCGCCACCAGGCGCAGCATGGGAAAGGGAGTCTGGCGGTCGGTCGAGGTGTTTCCAGAACCGAAATGGTCTCGCAACTCAGGTGTATCCGGCGTGCGCAGAAGCGCACCATCGACCGCAAATACTTGCAAGTCCTGCCAGGCATCATCGGGATAGCGCTGCGCGCCCCATTGAGTGCCAGTTTTGCGAAACAACCACTCAACCGGGTCGGCCCCAAGCCGCTTGCGGGCCTCGGTCACACCGCTACGGGCCAACAGATGGTCAGAAGCCAGACCTTGGGCGCAGATGTTCAAACGCCGGGCGACTTCATGAACAGGTTCGTCGCGAAACAATGCCATTCCGAGCACCAGCCAGAGCACTTGGTCGGCAGGCAAGCGACGCCGCCGGATAGTGGCCTGGCTGGACAAATCCAGCGCAGATGCGACCCACTCGATGGGAATATTTTGAGTGAAAGTGCTCAAGTCACAGAAGTTAAAAAGGTCGCCGAGGTCGAGCAAGTCCTGTTGAACAGACATAAAAAATCCGATGCCAGAGGTCTGGCATCGGATTTTCGAAGAAGCCCGGCGAGGATTCAAATGCTTAAGTGAACAGCATTACGGCATATGCCGGGCCTTTTTGGTGTCGCGCCACTTGCATCAAGCCGCCAGATTGGCTGTGCTCATTTCTTTCTTGTACTGAGCTTTCAAACTTTCCATTTGCGCCCCCAGCTCTTCCAGGGTGGCTTTACCCAGCAGCTTCTTGGCCTGAGGAAACATTTCCGTTTCTTCTTCTTCGATGTGGTGTTCCAGCAGTTCCTTGACCACTTTCACGCGACCGGCAAACTCCGGAGTGGACGGGTCGGTGACCTTCAAGTCCGGCAGCACCAGCGAATCTACGGTGCGATGTTCTTCCTTGGCTTCGTAATACATGACGTCCTGCTCCTTACCCCCGGCTTTCTTGTACGCCGGGTACAAGACTTCCTCTTCGAGACGGGTGTGGATCGCGACCTCCATTTCCAGCTTGGCCAGCAATTCGCTGCGCTTTTTAACTCCACGCTCGGTGGATTCGCTTAATTGGGTCAGGATGCCTTTTACGCGTTCATGGTCGGCTTGCAACAGATCAATGGCGTTCATGGTTGAGTCTCTCCAACGAGTCAGGGGGTGAGCGCGAACGGTCTCAAGGCCGAAAGTCGCTTATTGTCCTTGAGCATTTGTCGTGCCGGTTTTTCGATGAGATGCCTTTCTTATAAAACAAGGAGTTGAAACAACTGATAGCAAACTGAAGTCATGCAGCCTGCATGAGTCTGAAAATTGACTCATGCAGTTCGCAGTGGAGCATTGATGTTCCAAACAATAAAAAGCCCGGCGATTGCGCCGGGCTTTTCAAGTTCAGGATAGGGGGTCGGGTTGCTGGAGCGAACGATGAGCGTTTTGCGCGGAAATCGAGACAGGCGGGAAATCTTCGTTGAGCAGCCGCAAGTGCGCGATTGCTTCTTCGAACTTCAAGTCGGCCTTCCTGCGCATCGCCTGATAGCGATCAAACTGTTTCACATCCATGTCGCTATCCTCGAGTAACGCAAAGGCGCTACGGTTCAGCGCCTGGGCCTCTTCAAACATCTGACGATTACGTTCCAGGGCGAAGGCCCGGCAGGCTTTGATTTCATCGGAGGTGGAATAGTGAATCATGGCCAGCACCTGATTTTCTCGAGGTTCCTGTTGATAGGTATCGACGCCGCAGGGGAACCGAACCTGGTGTCCCTCCGTGCAAAAGCCGGGTGGGATTAGCGTTGTGACTTACCGGATCGCAAAAGAATTTCAAATTTATGAATGTGAAAATTCGATAATTCCGACCCTGAACGCACAAACCTCAAATCAAATTTCCTGCTTTTTATGCTGTTCATATCGCGCCAGGATCGGTTGAGTGCTGACCCCATGGATAAGGATGCTGAGTGCGACCACGGACAGGGTCAAATCCATGCAGAGTGTTGCGATCGACTCGCCCAACCCATGGTTCAGGGCATAAAAAAGGTAATACAGACTGCCGATGCCGCGTATGCCGAACCAGCCAATCAACATTCGCTGGCGCCCGGTGAGCAAACCACCCCAAGGCATGGCGACGACGCTCAGCGGTCGTATCAGGCAAAACAACACGCCAGCGATCGGCAACGCACGCCAGTCCCAGTGAGCTATCAGCACTACGCCGAGCAGCGTTACCAGAAAGACTTCCATGGCCCGCTCCACCAGGCTGCCGAAGGCGAGCATGTCGCCCATCATGATGCCCGCGGCGACCTGCGTGTCTTCGAGGCTTGCGGTATCACCATGAACCGCATGTTGCGGCTCAACATTCTGATGTCCCACGACAGGCTGTACCAGATGCTCCGCCGGAAGCTCGTCGTCACCTGTGGATTTGACTTCTACGTGACGTAAACCCAGGCCGGCGGCGAACACCGACAAAAAGCCGTAACCGTGAATCGACTCGGCCCCGACATACGCCAGGGCAATCAAGGCGAGGGCGAGGTAATCATTCGGAGAAAGGGTGCTGTCGTCATTCTTGATGCGCATTAACAACGTCAGGCGGCCAATACCGCGCCCCATCCAGTAGCCGGTGAGTAAACCGGCCGGCACTGCCCACAACAGACTGTGCAGCACCCAGTCGCTCAACCAGCCGGGGTTGCCGTCGTGTTGCACCAGCAGCAGGCCGAGGATGACAAAGGGGAAGGCGATCCCGTCATTGAGCCCGGCCTCACCCGATAGCCCGAAGCGCACGCTGTCGTCATCCCGGGCGTCGTTGACTTGAACCAGGGCGGCGAGCACCGGGTCGGTGGGGGCCAGAATCGAGCCAACCAACACGGATGCGCCCCAGGACAATTCGAAACCGTAATGCAGCAACAGGCTGACACCGGCAATGGTCAACACCATGACCGGGCCGGCCAGACCGTAGGCAATGCGCCAGTTTTTGTCTCTGAGCGGCAAGCGCAACTTCAAACCACAGACAAACAACGAAAACAGCACCGCGACTTCCGTCAGATGCTCCATCCAGATGGACGCATCATCGGTGTCCAGTTTCAACAGGCCGAACCCCGCGGGCCCGATGGCTACACCCAGCACCAGGCACACCGCCGACGTGGTCACCGGCATCCAGCGCAGGTACGACGACGTCAGCGCCAGCGTCAGCAGTACCGCACCCAACACGGCCACCCACAAAATGAAACTCATGCTCGGTACTCGTCGGGTGCGTGCCGCTCCGGATATCGAAAGGCCCGCCAAAGGAGGCCTATAAAAGGAGAGCCTATAAAAGGAGAGCCTATAAAATGTGGAGCTCTGAAAGTGGTGGTGGGTTCAATTTAAAGCATCGGCTTGCCGCCCGTGATTCCATACCGCTGCCCCGTGATGTAACTGGCCTCATCCGACGCCAGCAACACATAAATCGGCGCCACTTCCACCGGTTGACCCGGCCGGCCGAGCGGCGTCTGCCCACCAAAGTTCTGTACTTCTTCATCGGGCATGGTCGAGACAATCAGCGGTGTCCAGATCGGCCCCGGTGCCACGCAGTTCACCCGAATGTTCTTCGGCCCCAGCATCTGCGCCAGGCCAGCGGTGAAGTTGGCAATCGCACCCTTGGTAGTGGCGTAAGGCAGCAGGGTGGGTTTGGGCATGTCGGAATTGACTGAACTGGTGTTGATGATCGAACTGCCAGGTTTCATGTGCTTCAACGCGGCCTGACAGAGCCTGAAAATGGCGGTGATGTTGACGTCGAAGGTCATCACCCATTCTTCGTCCGGGATGTCCTCGAAGTGTTCGTGGGTCATCTGGAACGCGGCGTTGTTGACCATCACATCGATCCGGCCGAAGCGTTCGACCGTCTTGTCCACCAGCTCCTGGCATTGGGTTTTCTGCGCCAGGTCTCCGGGCAGCAACAGGCACTGCCGGCCAGCCTGTTCGACCCAGCGTGCGGTTTCCTGCGCGTCTTCATGTTCATTGAGGTAGGCGACGGCGACATCCGCGCCTTCACGGGCGAAGGCGATCGCTACGGCGCGACCGATGCCACTGTCGGCGCCGGTGATCAGGGCGATTTTGCCGTCCAGTCGGCCTGAGCCCTTGTAGCTTTGTTCGCCACAATCGGGATACGGGTCCATTTTCTTTTGGGAACCGGGGACAGGCTGGGCCTGTTTCGGGAAGGGTGGTTTGGGATAGGCAGTCATTGGGAAATCTCCGTTCGCAAGGCAGAAGAGTCAAAGGGTTGACCCTGGTGTTTTGCCTTGAGTTCGGTTGGATTTCAGGGGGGCTGCGTGATCGTTCCCACGCTCTGCGTGGGAATGCAGCCCGGGACGCTCCGCGTCCCTAGAGCGGACGCAGAGCGTCCGTTGAGGCATTCCCACGCAGAGCGTGGGAACGATCATCTTCAGGCGTTGCGATTGAGCAAACTACGCTCCATCCGCGCAATGCCTTCTTCCAGCAATGCCCGTGGGCAGCCGAAATTCAGGCGCACGAACTGTTTGCTGTCATCGCCGAAATCCAGGCCCGCGCTCAACCCGACCTTGGCTTGCTCAAGGAAAAACTGCTGAGGGTTATCCAGGCCCAGCGCCGAGCAATCGAGCCACGCCAGGTACGTGCCTTGCGGGATATTCATGGTCACACCCGGCAGTCGGGTGTTGACCGCTTCCACCAGATAATCCCGATTGCTTTGCAGATACGCCTTCAACCCGGCCAGCCAAGGGCCGCCTTCGCTGTAGGCGACGCGCGTCGCTTCCATGCCCAACGGGTTGACGCTGTCGACCATTCCGCAGCGGGCGTGGTTGACCTTTGCACGCAACGCCGAATCCTGAATGATCATAAAAGACGTCTTCAGACCGGCAATGTTGTAGGCCTTGCTCGCTGACATCAGCGTGATGGTGCGCTTGGCGATTTCCGGGCTCAGGGAGGCCGTCGGAATGTGCACGCGCCCGTCGAAACACAGCTCGGCATGAATCTCGTCAGAGATGATCCAGGCGTCCTGCTCCAGGCAGATGTCGGCGACCGCTTGCAGTTCTTCTCGCGGGAAGACTTTGCCCACCGGGTTGTGCGGGTTGCTCAGCAGCAACGCACCGCCACCGATCAGCGCCCGATTCAAGGCATCGAATGGCGTGGCGTAAGTGCCGTCCGCCAACGCGTCAAATTCGAGTTCAACCTTGTTCAAACCCCAGTGACCCGGCGCATGACGCAGTGGCGGGTAGTTGGGAACCTGAACCACGACGTTTTGCTGCGGCTGGACCAGCGCATGCAGGGCCATGTTGAAACCCGACTCCACGCCTGGCAGGAAAATCAGTTCCTCAGGCAATACGCGCCAGGCGTACTTGTTCCACAGATCGGCGACGATGGCATCGCGCAAGTCATCCTGAGCCACGCTGTAGCCGAGCATCGGGTGTTCCAGACGTTTTTGCAGGGCCTGGAGAATCACCGGCGGCGCGGAGAAGTCCATGTCGGCCACCCACATAGGCAACACGTCGGCCGGGTAACGGCTCCATTTGGTACTGCCGGTGTTGTGGCGGTCGAACACCTGATCAAAATCGAAAGTCATGCTCAGTCTCATAAAAAGCGTGGTTGAACGTGGGGTAATGATAAACGCCAAGGACCGGTGGGAGCGAGTGTGCCACCCCCGGTATTGCCCGATGGTCGGTTTTCACACAGTCAGTTCTAACATTGTCTACAGTTTCAAGTGTCGGCAGCCAGTCTGCCGCAACCGTGATTGTCCAGAAAAACCCGGCAAAACTACCGGGTCTCCACCTGACAGGAGTGCACGATGGACCTCAACCGTCGTCAGTTCTTCAAGGTCGCTGGTATCGGCCTTGCGGGCTCGAGCCTCGGCGCGCTGGGCATGGCCCCCGCGACTGCCTTCGCCGAGCAGGTGCGCCACTTCAAGCTTGCCCACACCCATGAAACCCGCAACACCTGCCCGTACTGCTCGGTAGGCTGCGGCTTGATCATGTACAGCCAGGGCGATGCCGCCAAGAATGTCGCGCAAAACATCATCCACATCGAAGGCGATGCCGATCATCCGGTCAATCGCGGCACCCTGTGCCCCAAAGGCGCCGGCCTGCTGGACTTCATTCACAGCCCCGGTCGCCTGCAGTACCCGCAGGTGCGCAAACCCGGCACCACCGAATGGACGCGTATCTCCTGGGATGAAGCGCTCGATCGCGTCGCCGACCTGATGAAGGCCGACCGCGACGCCAACTTCATCGAGAAGAATGCCCAAGGCCAAACAGTGAACCGCTGGCTGACCACCGGTTTCCTCGCGGCCTCGGCGGCCTCCAATGAAGCGGGCTACATCACCCACAAGGTGGTTCGCAGTCTCGGCATGCTGGGGTTCGATAACCAGGCGCGTGTCTGACACGGCCCGACGGTGGCAAGTCTTGCCCCGACGTACGGCCGTGGTGCCATGACCAATACCTGGACCGATATCGGTAACGCGAATCTGATCCTGGTAATGGGCGGCAACGCAGCAGAAGCGCACCCGTGCGGCTTCAAATGGGTGACCGAAGCCAAGGCGCACAACAAGGCACGCTTGATCGTGGTCGATCCGCGTTTTACCCGGACCGCCTCGGTGGCCGACTATTACGCGCCGATTCGCACCGGCACCGACATCGCCTTCATGGGCGGGCTGATCAATTACCTGCTCACCGAAGACAAAATCCAGCACGAGTACGTGCGCAACTACACTGACGTGTCGTTCATCGTCAAAGCCGGTTATGGCTTCGAAGACGGAATCTTCAGCGGCTACGACGTGGCCAAACGCAGCTACACGGACAAGTCCGGCTGGGGTTATGAACTCGGTGATGACGGCTTCGTCAAGGTCGACCCGACCCTGCAAGACCCGCACTGCGTCTATCAATTGATGAAGCAGCATTACAGCCGCTACAACATCGAACTGGCGAGCCAGATTTGCGGCATGCCGGTGGATGCCATGCAGAAGATCTGGGAAGAAATCGCCACCTGCTCGCAACCGGGCAAGACCATGACGATTCTCTACGCGCTGGGCTGGACGCAGCACTCGATCGGCTCGCAGATCATTCGCAGCGCGGCCATGGTGCAATTGTTGCTGGGCAACGTCGGCATGCCGGGCGGGGGCGTCAATGCCTTGCGCGGGCACTCCAACATCCAGGGGCTGACCGACCTCGGTTTGCTGTCCAATGCGCTGCCGGGCTATCTGACCTTGCCGCAGGATGCGGAGCAGGATTACAACGCCTACATCGTCAAACGCACGCAAAAACCGTTGCGGCCGGGGCAGCTGTCCTATTGGCAGAACTACGGCAAGTTCCACGTCAGCCTGATGAAAGCCTGGTACGGCGCGAATGCCACGCTTGAAAACCGTTGGGCTTTTGACTATCTGCCGAAACTCGACATCCCGAACTACGACATCCTCAAAGTGTTCGACCTGATGGGCCAGGGCAAGGTCAACGGCTACATGTGCCAGGGGTTCAACCCCATCGCCGCGCTGCCTGATAAAAACCGGGTGATGGCGGCGCTGGCCAAGTTGAAGTGGCTGGTGGTGATGGACCCGCTGTCCACCGAAACCTCGGAGTTCTGGCGCAATGTCGGGCCGTACAACGACGTCGAAACGGCCGGCATCCAGACCGAAGTGATTCGCCTGCCCACCACCTGTTTCGCCGAAGAAGACGGCTCGTTGGTCAACAGCAGCCGCTGGCTGCAATGGCACTGGAAAGGCGCCGACGGTCCGGGTGAAGCGCGCACCGATGTGCGGATCATGAGCGAGCTGTTTATCCGTCTGCGCCAGCGTTACCAGGCCAACGGCGGCGCTTATGCCGAGCCAATCCTCAAACTGTCCTGGCCGTACAAAATTACCGAGGAGCCTTCGCCGGAAGAACTGGCCAAGGAAATCAACGGCTATGCCACCACGGACTTCACCGACGCTACCGGCGCGGCGATCAAGGGCAACGCGCAACTGGCCGGTTTCGGCCTGCTCAAGGACGACGGCAGTACGGCTTCCGGTTGCTGGATTTTCTGCGGCAGCTGGACGGAGGCGGGCAACCAGATGGCCCGGCGCGACAACAGCGACCCGTATGGCATGAAGCAACACCAGGGCTGGGCCTGGGCCTGGCCGGCGAACCGGCGGATTCTCTACAACCGTGCTTCGTGCGACCCGCAAGGCAAACCGTGGGACGAGAAAAAACGCCTGGTGTGGTGGAACGGTAAAGTCTGGGCGGGCACCGATGTGCCGGACTTCAAGGCCGACTCGCCACCGGAAGCCGGGATGAATCCGTTCATCATGAACCCCGAAGGCGTGGCGCGGTTCTTTGCCGTCGACAAGATGAACGAAGGGCCTTTCCCTGAGCATTACGAGCCGTTCGAAACGCCGATCGGCATCAACCCGCTACACCCGGAAAACAAGAAAGCCACCAGCAACCCGGCGGCGCGGATCTTCGATTCGGTATGGGATTCCTTAGGCGTGGCCAAGGACTACCCGTATGCCGCGACCAGCTACCGGCTGACCGAGCATTTCCACTTCTGGAGCAAGCATTGCAAGCTCAACGCGATTTCCCAACCCGAGCAGTTCGTCGAGATCGGTGAAGTGCTGGCCAAGGAGAAAGGCATCGTGGCGGGCGATCGGGTCCGTGTCAGTTGCAAGCGCGGGCACATAGAAGCGGTGGCGGTGGTGACCAAGCGGATTCGTCCGCTGCAGGTCAACAATCAGGTGGTGCACCAGATCGGTATCCCGCTGCACTGGGGTTTTACCGGGCTCACGCGCCACGGTTACCTGACCAACACCCTGGTGCCGTTCCTCGGCGATGGCAACACCCAGACCCCGGAATCCAAGTCATTCCTGGTCAACGTGGAGAAAGTCTAAATGGCCAGCCAAGACATCATCGCCCGTTCGGCCACCACGACCGTCCCGTCCTCGGTACGCAATCAAGAGGAAGTGGCCAAGCTGATCGACACCACCAAGTGCATTGGCTGCAAGGCTTGTCAGGTCGCCTGTTCGGAATGGAACGAGCTGCGCGACGAGGTCGGCCACAACCTCGGCACCTATGACAATCCACAAGACCTGAGCGCAGAAACCTGGACCTTGATGCGCTTCACCGAGCACGAAACCGACACCGGGAATCTGGAGTGGCTGATTCGCAAGGACGGCTGCATGCACTGCGCCGAGCCTGGTTGCCTGGCGGCGTGCCCGAGTCCGGGAGCGATCATCAAGCACGCCAATGGCATCGTCGATTTCGACCAGGATCATTGCATCGGCTGCGGTTATTGCATCACCGGATGCCCGTTCAATATCCCGCGCATCTCGCAAAAGGATCACAAGGCCTACAAATGCACGTTGTGCTCGGACCGGGTGGCCGTGGGGCTGGAGCCGGCCTGTGTCAAAACCTGCCCGACGGGCGCCATTGTGTTTGGCACCAAGGAAGATATGAAGGAGCATGCGGCGGAGCGCATCGTTGACCTCAAGAGTCGTGGCTTCGACAACGCTGGCCTGTATGACCCCGAAGGTGTCGGCGGCACCCACGTGATGTACGTGCTGCACCACGCCGACACGCCGAAGTTGTATGCCGGCCTGCCGAACGCTCCGACCATCAGTCCGCTGGTGGATCTGTGGAAAGGTGTGAGCAAACCCTTGGGGTTGCTGGCTATGGGCTTGGCGGTGCTGGCCGGGTTCTTCCACTACGTGCGCATCGGACCGCAGCTGGTCGAGGAGGACGAACACCCAACCATCCCCGATCCCGCCGTGCATGAAATCGATCCGTCGGTGCACACCTATGATCCGAAGGGGGAGGACAGACCATGAACGACAAACCGATCCTTCGTTACACCAGCAATCAGCGCACCAATCACTGGCTGGTGGCGATCTTTTTCTTCATGGCGGCGCTGTCGGGGCTGGCGTTGTTTCATCCGGCACTGTTCTGGCTCAGCAACCTGTTTGGCGGCGGCCCGTGGACGCGCATCCTGCATCCGTTCATGGGCGTGGTGATGTTCGTACTGTTCCTGGGATTGGTGATTCAATTCTTTCGGGCGAACTTCTTTATCAGCAACGATCGGTTGTGGCTGAGGCGAGTCGGGCGGGTGATCAAGAATGAGGAGGAGGGCGTGCCGCCCATCGGCAAGTACAACCCTGGGCAGAAGCTGCTGTTCTGGACCTTGCTGATTTGCATGCTGGTGCTGTTGTTCAGCGGCCTGGTGATCTGGCGCGCATATTTCAGCGAGTACTTCGGCATCACCAGCATTCGTTGGGCCATGCTGCTGCATGCGTTGGCGGGTTTCATCCTGGTGCTGAGCATCATCGTTCACATCTACGCCGGCATCTGGATCAAGGGTTCGGTCAGCGCCATGGTGCATGGCGGAGTGAGCCGCGCCTGGGCGAAAAAACACCATGGACTCTGGTACCGCGAAGTGACCCGCGACGAGCACCCCGACCGGCCGATCAGCAAAAAAGGATAACCCCTTGGCGACGATTCTTGAGCCTGGCGAGATCGAAGCGGCGGCGAGTTCACCGCCGTTTCTGCACCTGCCTCCGAAAAACCTGTTCACCTTGCGCGCCTTACGCCTGGAGCGTCTGGTCGACGGCCATCCACTGGCCGATTACCTGCGGCTGGTGACCGGCCTGTGCCACGTGCAGCAGTGTGTGATGGACGATCCGCCCGTGGCCGCCATTCCCGATGCCGAACGCCTGCGCGTGTGCCAGCAACACGGCTTGCCGCCGTTCGCCGCTGACAGTCTGGTGCGCGAAGACGATTGGCTGCCGTTCCTCGAAGCGCTATTGCAGCGTTACCAGCCACCGCCGCAACCGGCCGTGGAAAAAGCCGTGGCGACCTTGCGCCGCGCCAACGTCGGGCAACGCAAGGCCTGGGCGATTGCGCTGGTCAGCGGCCAGTTCACCCTGCTGCCCGCCGCCGTGGTGCCGTTTCTCGGCGCGGCGTTGCAGGTGGCCTGGAGTCATTGGTTGCTGAGCACGCCGGACCTTGCACTGAAACCCGGCGACAGTCTCAGCCAATGCCCGGCCTGCGGTTCGCCGGCCATGGCCGGGGTCATTCGCCATCGCGGCAAGTACAACGGCTTGCGCTATCTGGTGTGCTCACTGTGTGCCTGCGAATGGCATGTGGTGCGGGTCAAATGCGTGTATTGCGAACAAAGCAAAGGCCTTGAATACGTCAGCCTCGATGACGACCGTCACGCCGCCAATCAGGCACCCATACGCGCGGAGGTCTGCCCCGGCTGCCGCAGCTACCTGAAACTGCTTTACCTGGAAAACGACGCCGAGGCCGAAGCACTTTCAACGGACCTGACCAGCCTGCTGCTGGACATGCGCCTGGAGCAGGAAGGCTACCAGCGTCCGGCGCCTAATCTTCTGCTGGCACCTGGAGGCGACTGAGCGTATCGGTTTGACCTCAGCGGCTACACTCAGGCGCGACGGTCAATGTTTGCGGGAGCGCCTGATGTCTTCCAGATCCGCCAGCCAAGCTCTGCGGCTGCCTTCCATCGACAGTTTGCTGCGCCATCCCGCTTGCCAGCCATTGGCCGAGCGTTACGGGCGTGAGGCGCTGTTGGCCAGCCTGCGGCAATTGCTCGATGACTTGCGTGAACCGGTGCTTTCAGGGCAACTCGACGCCATTGAAATCGCACCCGAAGCGTTAGCCGGCAGGGCGGGTGAACGCTTGGCCACTCAGCATCGCAGCAACGTGCGCCGGGTGTTCAATCTCACCGGCACGGTGCTGCACACCAATCTGGGACGAGCGTTGTTACCGGAAGAAGCCATCGACGCCGTGCAGAGAGCGGCCCGTTATCCGCTCAATCTGGAATTCGACCTGCACAGCGGCAAGCGCGGTGACCGTGATGACCTGATCGAAGGCCTGATCCGCGAGCTGACCGGCGCCGAGGCGGTGACGGTGGTCAACAACAACGCCGCCGCGGTGTTGCTGACGCTCAACAGCCTGGGCGCGCGCAAGGAAGGCATCATTTCCCGGGGCGAACTGATCGAAATCGGCGGCGCGTTCCGTATTCCCGACATCATGGCCAGGGCCGGGGTCAGGCTCCACGAAGTCGGCACCACCAATCGCACGCATGCCAGGGACTACGAAGCCGCGATTGGTCCACGTAGCGGTTTGGTGATGCGCGTCCATGCGAGCAACTACAGCATCGAAGGCTTCACCGCGCGGGTGCCGACCGCCGAGTTGGCGCTACTCGCGCATAAACACGGCTTGCCGTTGCTTGAAGACCTCGGCAGCGGCAGCCTGCTGGACCTGACTCGCTGGGGTTTGCCCGCCGAGCCGACCGTGCGCCAGGCGCTGATCGATGGCGCCGACATCGTCACCTTCAGCGGCGACAAGCTACTGGGTGGCCCCCAAGCCGGGTTGATCGTCGGCCGCAAAGACCTGATCGCGAAGATCAAGAAGAATCCACTCAAACGCGCCTTGCGGGTCGACAAACTGACCCTGGCCGCCCTCGAGGCGGTGTTGGGCCTGTACCGCGATCCTGATCGACTGGCCGAGCGGCTGCCGAGTTTGCGCCTGCTGACCCGACCCCAGGCGGACATCCTGACCCAGGCCGAGCGCCTGCAACCCTCGCTGGCGAAAATCTTGGGCGACAACTGGAGCGTCAGCGCAGTACCGGCGCTTGGCATGATCGGCAGCGGCAGCCAACCGGTTGCGCGCTTGCCGAGCGCCGCGTTATGCCTGCGACCGCACGCGTCCAAACGTCTTCGCGGACGGCAGTTGCATGATCTGGAAGCGTCCCTGCGTGCGTTGCCGATTCCGGTGCTTGGGCGCATTGATGACGATGCGTTGTGGCTGGATCTGCGGCAACTGGACGATGAGCTGGCGTGGCTGGCGCAACTCGATCAAATTGCAGGAGCCGCAGAGTGATCGTCGGCACCGCAGGGCATATCGACCACGGCAAGACTGCCTTGCTCCAGGCCCTGACCGGCCAGGTCGGCGATCGTCGTCGGGAAGAGCGTGAACGCGGCATGACCATCGACCTCGGCTACCTTTATGCGGCGCTGGAACCGCAAGCGCCCCTGACCGGTTTTATCGATGTGCCCGGTCATGAGCGCTTCACCCACAACATGCTGGCGGGTGCCCAGGGCATTGATCTGGTGTTGCTGGTGGTCGCGGCCGACGACGGCGTCATGCCGCAGACCCGCGAACATCTGGCCATCGTTGAATTGCTGGGCATCCCTCGGGCGCTGGTGGCGATCAGCAAATGCGACCGCGTCGAACCGTCCAGAGTGCAAGCCGTTCGCGAACAGATCCAGACATTGCTGGCGCCGGGGCCTTATGCCAACGCGCCGCTGATTGCACTGTCGAGTGTGACCGGGGAGGGCATCGAGACCCTGCGGCAAGCCTTGCTCGAGGCGCAGCGTGAAGTCGTTCAACGCAGCACCACCGGCGGTTTTCGCCTGGCGATCGATCGTGCCTTCAGCGTGGCCGGCGTCGGTATCGTGGTGACCGGCACTGCGTTGTCTGGCGTGGTGGCGGTGGGCGATACGCTGATGCTCGGCCCGCAGGGCAAACCCGTGCGCGTGCGCGGCCTGCATGCGCAGAATCGGGCCGCCGAAGTCGCAATGGCCGGACAGCGAGTGGCGTTGAACCTGAGTGCCGAACGATTGGCCCTGGAGCAGATTCATCGCGGTCACTGGTTGCTGGCCGAGTGGCTGTACGCACCGACGCAGCGAGTGGATATCGACCTGCAATTGTTAGCCTGCGAACCCAAGGCCTTCGAGCACTTTCAACCGGTGCACGTTCACGTGGGGACTCAGGATGTGACCGGACGGGTGGCGTTGCTGGAAGGCACCCGCCTGGCGCCGGGTGAACGGATGTTCGCGCAACTGCTGCTGAATTCGCCGGTGCAGGCGGTGAAGGGCGATCCGTTGATTCTGCGTGACCAGAGCGCCCAACGCACCCTCGGCGGCGCGCGGGTGCTCGACCCGTTTGCACCGACCCGACAACGCCGAAGCCCCGAACGGCTGGCGCAGCTACACGCCCTCGCCACAGGCAAAGAGTTGGAAGACAGCCTGCCGGCGTTATTGGCCAACAGCGACACCGGGCTCGATCCGCAGCGTCTGGAGCGTCAGTTCAACCGCCCCCGCAACACGTGGGTTTTGCCCGATGACGTGCGCCTGATCGACACCCGCCAAGGTCCGTTGCTGTTCAGTGCGGCCTGCTGGGAAGCGCTGAAAGCGCTATTGCTGGACCACCTCGCACGCTTTCACCAACTGGAACCGAATCAAATGGGCCCGGACCGGGATCGCCTGCGGCGGTTCACCGGCACAGCGCTGGACCGTCCGACGTTCATCAGTCTGCTCGACGAATTACTCGCCAGTGGTGCCATTGCCGCCAGCGGGCCATGGCTGCATTTACCCGATCATCAGGTGCGCTTGAGCGAAGACGACGAAGCCCTGTGGCAACACTTGCGACCATTGTTCGAACAGGCTGGTTTTGATCCGCCGTGGGTGCGCGACCTTGACCATGACGAGGCGGCCGTGCGCTTGCTGCTGTGTAAAATGGCGAGGCTGGGATTGGTGCATCAAGTCGTCCGTGACCTGTTCTACACCGACACGATGATCCGCCGATTGGCGGCTATGCTTGTGCAACTGGCCGCGCAAAACCCGGTGATTCAGGTCACGGCGTTTCGTGATGCGGTGGGCCTGGGTCGCAAGCGCAGCATCCAGATTCTTGAATACTTCGACCGGATCGGCCTGACGCGACGGTTTGGCGACAAGCGCCATATCCGCCTCGACAATGCCTTGGCCCAACGCACCGAGCACTGACTTCAAGGAAGGCAATCGCGCCCGGTGGCGCGGCCGGGCTTCAAACCCGGTTGGGGACGGCATCCGTTCCCGGGCAGGTTCGACTCCGGCTGCCTTCCGCCATTTACCCGCGTGTCACTGCATCACATAACGCCCCGGCGCCGACTCGATCGCCGGGTATTGGGCGTTACCGGTATGCAGCACCGAGGGCTGGCGTTCGCCAGACTGCTCAGCCAGCCAGACGAACCAGTCATTCCACCAGCTACCGGAATGTTGCTGGGCGTTCTTGAACCAGGTTTCCGGATTTTTGGTGACCCGATTGTTGGTCCAGTAATGGCGTTTTTCCTTGGCCGGCGGGTTGATCACTCCGGCGATATGCCCTGACGCGCCCAGTACAAAACGCTTGGTCCCGGAGAGCAACTCGGTGCTGGCGTAAGCGCTTCTCCACGGCACGATGTGATCGTCATGGGTGGCGAGGATGTACGCCGGAGCATCGATGGCGCGCAGGTCCAGCTTGACCCCGCAACAGTCCAGCTCACCGGATTTCAGGTCGTTCTGCAGATAGGTGTGGCGCAAATACCAGCAGTACATCGGACCCGGGAGGTTGGTGCTGTCGTTGTTCCAGAACAGCAGGTCGAGGGGAATCGGTTTCTGGCCCTTGAGGTATTTGTCGACGTTGTAGTTCCACCACAAGTCGTTGGGGCGCAGCAGCGAGAAGGTATTGCCCATGTCCTCGCCCTTGAACAGGCCGATTGGGCCATCCAGGCCGCCGATGGTGCGCTCGCGGTAGGCCACCAATTGTTCATCGACGAAGATGTCGATAGGGCCGGTATCGAGGTAGTCGAGGAAGGTGGTCAACAGGCTCACGCTGCCAATGTCTTTGTCGCCACGCGCCGCCAGGACCGCCAGCGCCGAACTCAACAAGGTGCCGCCGATGCAGAAGCCGACGCAATTGGGCCGCTGCTCGCCGCTGATTTCACGGGTCACTTGCAGGCCTTTGATGATGCCGGTTTCGATCAGGTCATCCCAGGTGGTGCCCGCGTGTTCCTGATCGAAGTTGCGCCACGACATCAGGAACACCGGGTGCCCTTGTTTCAACAGATGGGCAACCATCGAGTTGTCCGGGCGCAGGTCGAGAATGTAGTACTTGTTGATTGACGGTGGCACGACAAACACCGGGCGCCGGTACTGGGTTTCGCTTTGCGGGTAATACTGGATGAGCTGGAAGAGTTCGTTCTCGAACACCACTTCGCCTGGAGTGTTGGCCAGATCGACACCGACTTTGAAGGCGCCGGCGTCGCACTGGCGCATCTTGCCTTCTTGCAGGTCGCTGGCCAGGTGCAGCAGGCCGGTGAGGAGACTGCTGCCCTGTGTATCGACGACACGTTGCAGCGCATCGGGATTACTGGCCAGAAAGTTACTCGGCGCCCCGGCGGCGATGGCTTGTTCCACCAGATAGAGCAGGCGCTGACGCGGCTTTTTGTCCGGGATCGCCAACTTGTCCAGCAGCTTCAGCAGAAACCCTGCGTTGAGCAGATAAAAGGCGGCGAGTGAGCCGAACAGTGGCTGGCTCCAGTTGCCGCTGGCAAAACGACGATCGTCGAAGCTGAATGGCTGACCGGTCAGCAGTTGCTGGCCGAGTTCGCCCCATTGCTGTTGGTAGTCCGATTGAAGGCTGTCCAGGGTGCCGCGCGGCAGGTCAAACCACTCGTTGTATTCCTGGCCGGTAAACCACGGATTGGTGCTGACCCAGAGGCGTAATTGTTGCACTGCAAAGGAGGCAATGAACGGAACCTGGCCTGACCAGAAGGTGTTGAAAGTATGCGAATTATTGTCCATGGAACTCCTTGCCCACATCAGTAAACCGGGCTGAAAAAAACCGCGGCGCCGGACTTCGGCGCCGCGTTAGCAGTCAAGCAAGCAGTCCTTTGTTTCTTCTAGCGCTCGATGACCAGGCTGACGCCCTGGCCGCCACCGATGCACAACGTGGCCAAGCCTTTTTTGCCGTCGCGACGAATCAGCTCGTGCAACAGCGACACCAGAATCCGCGCACCCGATGCACCGATCGGATGACCCAGGGCAATCGCTCCGCCGTTGACGTTGACTTTGCTGGTGTCCCAACCCAGTTCCTTGCCAACCGCCAGTGATTGCGCGGCGAACGCTTCGTTGGCTTCGATCAGGTCGAGGTCGTCCAGGCTCCAGCCGGCTTTTGTCAATGCCAAGCGGGTGGCCGGCACCGGGCCGATGCCCATGATCGCCGGGTCCACGCCCGAGCTGGCGTAAGCCTTGATGCGTGCCAGAACCGGCAAGCCGAGGGTCAGGGCCTTGGCGGCGCTGGCCAGCAACAGCACGGCGGCGCCGTCGTTGAGGGTCGAGGAGTTACCGGCGGTCACGCTGCCGTTTTTCTGGAATGCGGGTTTGAGGTTGCCCAGCGCCTGCAGCGTGCTGTCCGGGCGGGGCTGTTCATCGGTGTCGAAGACCAGCGGCTCACCTTTGCGCTGAGGGATCAGGATCGGGGTGATTTCACGCTTGAAGTAGCCGGCTTCGATGGCAGCTGCGGCTTTCTGTTGCGAGGCCGCGGCGAAAGCGTCCTGGTCTTCGCGACTGAGCTCGTACTTCTGCGCCAGGTTCTCGGCGGTGATGCCCATGTGGTAGTCGTTGAAGGCGTCCCACAAACCGTCCTGAATCACGCTGTCTTGCAGTTGCGCATGACCCAGACGCAAACCGGTGCGGGCCTTGGGCAGCACATACGGCGCCAGGCTCATGTTTTCCTGACCGCCGGCAATGATGAGCTCGGCGTCGCCACAACGGATGGCCTGGACCGCCAGTTGTACAGCCTTGAGGCCTGAGCCGCAGACCTTGTTCAGGGTCAGGGCAGGGGTGGTATGGGGCAGGCCGGCCTTGATCGCCGTCTGGCGTGCCGGGTTTTGCCCCGAGCCCGCGGTGAGTACCTGGCCGAGGATCACTTCATCGATCTGCGAGCCGTCCAGACCGGTCTCTTCCAGCAAACGGCGAATGACTGCCGCGCCCAGCTCGGTGGCTGGAATAGCGGACAAGGCACCTTGAAAACTGCCAATGGCGGTACGAGTAGCGGCAACGATTACGACTTCGTTCATGCGTGACCTCATTAAGATGTTGTCGAGCGGAAGCAGGGCATCCATGCCCTGACAGGTCTACTGCATGTTCATGCCGCCGTTGACCGAGAAGTCGGCCCCGGTGCTATAGCCCGATTCATCGGAAGCCAGCCAGGCCACGATGGAAGCGATTTCTTCAGGTTGACCGAGACGCCCGACGGGTGTGGCCGCGATCATGGTGTCGAGAATGTCCTGGCGTATGGCCGCAGTCATGCTGGTCTGGATGTAGCCTGGGGAAACGGTGTTGACGGTCACGCCCTTGCCGGACACTTCCCGGGCCAGTGCCATGGTGAAGCCATGGATGCCGGCCTTGGCCGCGCTGTAGTTGGTCTGGCCGAACTGGCCGCGCTGACCGTTGATCGAGGAGATGTTGATGACCCGTCCCCAACCCTTGGCCAACATCCCTTCAATGACCTGTTTGGTGGTGTTGAACAAGCCGCTCAGGTTGGTGCCGATGACCGCATTCCAGTCTTCGGGCGTCAGTTTGCGAAAGGACGCATCACGCGTGATGCCGGCGTTGTTGACCAGGACATCGATCGGGCCGAATTGCTCACGTGCCATCTCGAACGCTTTGCGCGTAGATTCCCAATCGGTGATGTCGCCATAGATGCATTCGAATTGATAACCCGCCGCCAGTTGACCGGCTATCCACTCATTCTTGCGGGCGGAGTCAGAGCTGCAGCCCACGATGACCTTGAATCCCTCCTTGTACAGGCGCTGACTAATCGCAGTGCCAATCCCACCCATACCACCTGTGACCAACGCAATACGACCAAGCGACTTCATATGCTCTCTTCCTTTTTATATTTTGCGCTGCAAGATGGAGATTGTTCGGCATTGACGGGGTGTGCGGAAGTGTTGAGAGGTGACGGTCTGGTGTCCAACGGTGCCATGCACGAAGCGAAACGGAACTTTCTATCGTCGCCTCGCCGCTCATCTGTAGCAGCTGCCGAGCCTGCGAGGCAGCTGCTACAAAGCGACGACTGGCTTGAAATAGTGGCTAAAAGTGAGGAGTACCTATACTGGGATCAATATTGGTGACGGTACGATCCATTAGTCTTTGATTCATCGCAGATCAGTCATGGCTCCGGACAGGATGTTCGGTTCCACAGGTCATTGAGGACGCCATGTATAGAATGAGTTCAGGCTATGCCAGCGTGCTGGTAAATACGCTCTTGGCTCAAGGACTGGATGTTGCCAGTCTGTGCCAGGAGGCTGAACTAGACATGCAGCTCGCGAACAAACCAGGAGCGTTTTGCGAGCGAAAGGCTATCTATCGACTATGGGATCTGGCCGCTCAGGCCTCGGGTGATCCAGACATCGGCTTGAAGGCCTATGGAAGTTTCCACCCTGGCAGCTTTCAGATCGTCGGCTACACCATGATGTCCAGCCTGAATCTGAAAAAAGCCCTTGAACGACTGGTCCGTTTCAGTCCGTTGATTGGCACCGGGTTCAGCCTTTTCTTTACATCGGAACAGCAGAATTACCGACTTTCCGGCCTCGATCATCAACAAAAAGGCTCGGTCAAACCTCGTCAATACACCGATGCAGCGCTGGCTTCATTGCTGGGTTTCTGCCGTAAGCTGGCAGGCGGCAACGCACCGCAACCCTTGAGCGTGGGATTCACCTATCCCGAACCTGAAGACACCACCGAGCACCGTCGGCTGTTTGGCTGCGACCTGCATTTCGACGCGCCTTACGACAGCATTTTGTTTGACGGTCAGGAACTGATGCGTCCGTTGAGCATGGCCAATGAAGCGTTGGCGGTGCTGCATGACAGTTTTGCCGAGGCTCAACTGGACCTGCTGTTTGGTTTTTGCATTGTCAGCCGGATTCGCGCGCTGATTACCGAGCGTTTGAGTCAGGGCCAGGGGCAGTGCGACATGGAGTCGATTGCGGCGGCATTGAACATCAGCAAGCGGACGCTGCAACGCGCGCTGGAAAAGGAAGGAACGCAATTCAAGGACGTGCAGAACGCGGTGCGCCGGCAATTGGCCGATTTCTACCTGCGCCATTCTCACTTCAACATGAAGCATGTCGCGTATCTCCTTGGTTTTCATGATCACAGCAGTTTCAACAAAGCCTGTAGCCGCTGGTTTGGCATGACGCCCGGCCAGTATCGGGCCGATGAATCGTTTGAAATCAAGGAAGCCGCGTCGGTCTGACGCGGTCCTCCTCGGCGTTCAACGTTATTTCACCGGAGTTTTTTTCACGCCTTTCTTGGCCTTGGCAGGTTTGCGCACCGGACTCGCAACCTTGGCGATGGGGGCTGGGGTTACTGCGGGTGTCTTCTGCTTGATTTGCTCAGGAATTACCGCTGGGGCTTGCTGTTTGATCGGCTCTGGAATTGCCACCGGGGTGATCTGCTTGATTGGTTCCGGGATTACGGCCGGGGCTTTCTGCTTGATGGGCTCAGGGATGACCACCGGGGATTTTTGTTTGATCGGCTTGGGGATTTCCACCGGGGTGATCTGCTTGATCGGCTCCGGGGTTACCACCGGGGTTTTCTCTTCGATGGCATCGGCTTCACCCGGTGGTTGGGTCAGGCTGAAACCCGGCAGCGGCACGTCGAGCAGCGTGTGCAGCTCACACCAAAATGGGTTGTCTGCGCCGCTGGTCAGCAGTTCCGGCAGCAAATTGGCAACGGCTGCCAGCACTTGTTGGCGCTCTTCGACCTCGACAAGCATCAAGGGCAGGCTGTGCAGGCTTTCTTGCGGATGGGTGGCGACCAGCAGTTTTTGCAGGCGCAGGGTTTCGCGCAGATCAAGCGGCTCGGCACTGTAGTCCTGAAGCAACACTTGCAGTTGCAGGATCAATTTTTCGACACTTTCCTTGCCCGGCTCGTCGCTGTCGCGACCCAGCAGGAACAGGATCCGTATCAAGGCTTCCATCAGGCCGCCAAGGGGCAGGGCATCCTGCAGGCGCTCGATCAGGAGCTTGTCGTGCTGTTCGGCATGTTCCTGCAGATTTCGCCCGGGTGCATTGCCGGTGAGGCTGTTGAGTACGCCATACACACCGTAGAAACACATTTCCTGAGCCGCATCACGCAGATCCCGATAGCCGTTCAAGGCGTCCTGCACCTGGTTGGAAAACAGTTCCTGCCAGACCAGCAACGGGTTGTTCTGGCTGGCGGGATGACGATCTTTGCTCACTTGAGCGGCACTGCCTTCCAGCCACCACAGCGCCGGGTTCAAACTGCTCCAGGTCACTTGCTGCTGATGGAAAGGGTGGGTCCGGCGCAGCATTTCGGCGCTCGGTTCGTTGATCAGCTGGCGCAACCACGGGCGTATGAATTCGTCGTACACACTATTGTTGATTGTGGACGCGCGCTGGACCAGCGCAAATTCGCGATCGTCATCACGGGGCGGCTGCACCTGACCATGGATGTCGGCGATACGCCGGCGTTCGAAACGCACGGCATACGGCGTCGCCGAACTCTCCGGCAGGTCTTCTATCAGCATTTCATACAGCCCGGCTGACAGCGCATTGATCGCATCGACCGCACCAAGCAATTCACGGTGTTCACGCCGTGCCACTTCACCGGACACGAAGATGCCCAGGTGACCGATGCTCGCGTGTCGCAGGTAAACGATGGTGCGCCCGGCATTTTGCAACGCGAGATCGCTGGGATAGACGTCGGTGATCCAGTCCAGTGCCTGCTGCGGGGAGGTGATGTTGTCGCCATACGAGCAGAACACCACCACCGGCACTTCGATCAGCTTGAGGTCAAGCCCGCTGCTCTTGCGGCCCAGGCCACCGGACAGCCGATTACCGATGAACAGGTCGTCGACAATCATCTCGATCTCTTCGCCATTGAGCAGGGTCGGGCTGCCCCACCAGCGTTCGAAATCCAGAAAGCGTGCGGCCTCGCTGTCGACTTCGCTGAACAGGTGGTAGTACTTGCCCCAATAGGTGTTGGCCGGGTCCAGGTTTTCGAAATTGCTCACCAGCCAGGTGCCGTCGAATCGGTCATTACCGAGGTCGCTACCGATGCGCGCCATCCAGCCACCGCCCAGCAAACCACCGGTGTAGCGCATCGGATTGCGGCCATTGACACCGGCCCAATACGATAACGGCGCACCATTGACGATGATCAGCCCCGGCAACTCCGGACGGGTGGCCGCGAGCCCCATTAACGCCCAGCCTGCCTGGCAGTTGCCGATCAGCACGGGTTTGGCGCTGTCTGGATGCCGGGCGCTGACGACCTCGATGAACTTCGCTTGGGCGTCTGTGATATCGGCAAGGGTTTGCCCAGGGCGAGGCGAGTGACTGAAGGAGATGAAGTAGGTGGGGTGGCCGGCTCTCAGGCTCTCGCCGATGACCGAATCCTGTTTGAAACCGCCGATGCCCGAGCCGTGACCGCCGCGGGGGTCGATGATGATCACTGGCTGTTTTTTACTGTCGATCTGTTGCCCTGGGCCGCCGAGGATTTGCAACAACGAATAGTTGACCGGGCGGGGCAGGTCTTCCCCGGCGACCAGCGTTTCATGATTGAACTTGAGCAGCAGCGGATACCCGGCGCGTTCGTGGGCCAGGGTGTTGTCGCCGCGCTGACGCAAGGTGTCCCAGAACAACACGCTGCGTTGGCCGAGGTCCGTGAAGTATTCCTGCCAGTCAGCAGGCGTTGGCTGCCGGAGTTGCCCAAGGCTTAAAGGCGCGAAGGTTTTTGCCTGGCGCTTCTGCATGGCGTCGAGGACGTTGCGGGTATTGAGGTGCTGCAGATGATTCAGGTGTTCGAACAAGCCAGCGGGTTCGGAGAACTCTTCATCTTGCAGCGCAATATTTAATTCCTGACCCATCGTGATCTCCTGACGCTGTGCATGGGAACCGGCCCATCTGAACCCTTTAATTAAAGAGGACTAGCCTGGCCGTTCGATGAGCAGGAGTTTACAGCGAATAAGGAGGGCTTTAGCAAAGTTTATTTTGCACCGCACAAAAATAGGCATTGCCAAATAGTTTTGTGCACTGCAATATCAAGGCTAACGCGATGACTGGCCGGATCGCTATCGCGTCCTCAGGCCTATCAGGGCCTTCCAGTACCAGGAGATTCAAGCATGTCTTTTTTCAATTCGGAAAAACTGCAAACCGCTCAGAAAGCCAACCTCGATCTTTTGCAGCAAATCAGCGGCAAAGTCTTCGCCAGCGTTGAACAGCTCAGCCAGTTGCAGTTCAAGGCACTGCGCGACTCCACCGAAGAGCACTTCGAAGGCGTTCGCAAGCTGCTGGCCGTCCGTGATCCACAAGGTTTCGCCGATCTGCAGGCTTCTTTCACCCAGCCGAGCGCACAGGCCGAACGTCTAGCCGAGTTCAACCGTCAGGTTCAAGCGCTGATCGTGGGCACTCAGTCGGACATCGCCAAATTGACCTCGAGCCAGGTCGAAGCGGGCACCCAACAGGTGCAAGAGTTCGTTGAAACCATCAGCAAGAATGCACCAGCCGGCTCCGAGCCTGTTGTGGCTGCGTTCAAGTCGAGCCTGGCGAATGCCGGTACTGTGTTCGAAAGCGCACAGAAAGCCGTAAAACAGGCTGCCGATGTGGCTCAGAGCAGTTTCGACGCAGCAACTGCCGCGGCCACCAAAGCGGCCCCGGAAGCAAGCGCCAAAGCTACCAGCGGTAACAAGTAAGTCACGTTAAGCAAGCGGCACCAATGGCGATGGGTTTATTCCCCATCGCCATTTTTTTTCGGCCCGTTATCGGTGCCGGGTTTAGCGCCAAACATGCCAAACAGGTTCTGGGTATTGAGATACAACGCCTTGGACTGGTCGACATACTGGCGCATCAGGTCCTGCATCACTGGGGCCTGTTGATGCATGAAGTCGCTCCAGGCCTCGGACGACTGCGCGCCGGTCTGGGACTGAACGTCGATTACGGTCTGAATGCTCTTGTCCAGGTAACTGCCAAGTACACCCTGATAAGGGCCGTAGAACTGGATAATCCCCATCAGCATTTCGGTGGTGAAGATCGGCTCACCGCCGCTTTCAGCTTCCAGAATCACTTGCAGCAGGATGCTGCGCGTCAGGTCCTCGCCGCTCTTGGCATCGACCACCTGAAAGGCAATTTTGTCGACCACCAACTGGCGTATGTCCGCCAGCGTCAAATGACTGCTGGTGTGGGTGTCATACAGTCGGCGATTGGGGTACTTCTTGATCAGGCGGGGGGTGGTATCAGTCATGCGGGGCGTCTCGCGGCGGGCCTGGTTTGCAGGCATCTTAACCTACTCTCATCCTTGGCGCCTTTGAGGCCGCTTTCGCGAGCAGGCTCGCTCCCACATCTATGGTTACCCCCTTTTCTGCAATACTGTTTTTGATGCGTGTTTGGCTTGCTTTCATCTATCCGGCGTCTGAGTGGGGTTATGGCCCCGCGCCTCGATGAGAATCGATGCCCGACGATCCTAATTATTCGAACGGCCTTTCAGCCGTGTGGGAGCTCAGGGTTGTCGTCAGGCCGGTTGGCCGTTCACGTCATCAGTTATCCAGCATCGCAAAACCAGGTGGGTGGTGCTCGGGTGACAGCAGGGTCAGGCGTTCATCGCGGCTGGCCCTGCATCGAATTCAGTGTGGTGGGCCGCAATCGCCCAAGCGATCCTCGCCAGCTTGTTGGCCAGCGCACAGACCACATGGTTGGAGTGATGGTGGGTCAATAGCTGCCGGACCCAGTCCGCCAGCCAGCCTTTCTGGAGCTCCAGCCGCATCAAGTAAACACGGGCACACTGGACGAGCAGGCGCCTCTGGTTTCGATCACCGCGCTTGCTGATACCCAACAGTACGGTCTTGCCGCCAGTGGAATGCTGCTTGGGTACCAACCCGATCGAGGCCGAATAGCCTCGACCGCATTTGAACTGTTTGCCATCACCCAATTCGGCAGCCAGGACGCTGGAGGTGATCGGGCCGACACACGGGATGGTCATCAGGCGAGATGCCAGATCATCTCCAGCGGCCTGGTTTTCCACGTCCTTGTCCAGCTTTTTGACCTGCCCGTCCAGGTAGTTGAAGTGCTCATGCAGCATCATCAGGGTCTCTTTGATGCGCTCAGAAAATGAGCTCGCCTCAACCAGCGCCGGAACATCTTTGATTGATTTGAAGCTTGGGGACAGGCTGACGCCAACCTCCAGAAGGGCGGCGTGAATCCGATTGACGGTAGCGGTGCGGTCTTTGATGAACGAATCGCGTGTCGAGTTGAGCATGGCCAGCGCCTGCTGATCCTGGGTTTTTGGGTGCACAAAGCGCATCGTTGGGCGAGTTGCCGCCTCGCCGATCGCCTCAGCATCAGCGAAGTCGTTCTTGTTGCTTTTCACGTAAGGACGCACGAGATGCGGCGCAATGAGCTTGGGCGTATGCCCCAGCTTTGCGACCTCCTGCGCCATGTAGTGGGCGCCACCACAGGCTTCCATCACGACGGTGCAGGGTTCGATATTCGCCAGGTGCTGCATGAGCGCGGCGCGAGTAAATTTTTTGCGGTAAAGCTCATGACCACGATCATCCTGCGCATGCAGGTGAAAGGTGTGTTTGCCCAAGTCGATGGCGGCAATGGCTACTTTGTTCATGGCAACGGTCTCCGGTGAGCCCCCTGTGAAAGCTTAGTGGGCGATCGCAGGGGGCGGCGGGGGTAGCCATTTCATTATTGGATCTTCAGCGTTCACAAATCCTGTGGGAGCGAGCCTGCTCGCGAAGAGGCCCGCCATCACAGCGAAAATCCACAATAAAAAGAGGACTGCGCCGTCAAGCGAGTCCCCCCTTGTGCTGCCAGAACAGACTTACCAGATCGGCAAGGTGTAGCTGACGATCAAACGGTTTTCATCCAGGTCGCTGCCGAAGTTGGTCGAGCGAACCGTCGCGTTACGCCATTTCACGCCGACATTCTTCAGCGGCCCGCTCTGCACGACATAACCAATGTCGGTATCACGTTCCCATTCCTTGCCTTCCGGGCGGTTGCCGCCCAGATCGATATTATCGCCGGTGAGGTAGCGGGTCATGAACGTCAGGCCCGGAACGCCGATGGCTGCAAAGTTGTAGTCGTAGCGCGCCTGCCAGGACTTTTCGTCCTTGCTGGCGAAGTCGCCGATTTGCACGAAGTTCACCAGGAAGGCATCGGTGCCATTGACGTAGGCGTAGCCGGTGTCGCCGCTCATACCTTGATAGCCCAGGCCCAACGCATGCCCGCCGAGGTTGTAGGTGAACATCGCGCCAATGGCATTGTTATCGACATTACTGCCACCATCGTCCGTGGAGCGGGCGAAGCGCAGATCCGTCTTCAGCGACTGGCCGGTTGTGACCGGCAATACGTAGGTCAGGTTGACCAGGTGCTGGCTGTAGAAGTTGTCGAGGTGACCGTAGCTGTAGCCGGTGGCGAGGTTGCTGGTCCATTTGTAGTTCAGGCTGGCGAAATCGAAGCTGTCGCTATCGAGATGACGTGTGGTGATGCCTTTTGCGCCGGTGCGGGTGATGCCCATGTCCTCGTAGTCCGAGGAGTCGCGTTGATTGACCTGCGTCAGTCGCCCGGCATCCACGGTCAAGCCTTCGAGTTCCAGCGAGGTCAACTGACCGCCCTTGAAGGTTTGTGGCAACAGCCGTGAATCGTTGGCCAGTACCGTCGGCAGTTTAGGCAGCAACGTGCCGAGTTTTAGCGTGCTTTTTGAGGCGCGCACTTTGGCGGTCAGGCCCAGTTCGCCGTACTCGTCCTGCGCACCTTTGCTCGTGTCGCGGTGGCGTTTGAGCAGGCCGGAGCCTGCGCGATCAGGGCTGGAATCGAGCTTGACACCCAGCAGTCCGATGGCATCGAAACCCACACCGATCAAACCGTCGGTGAATCCCGATTCATAGCGCAGCAGGAAACCCTGTGCCCATTCCTCTTGTTTGGATTGCGCAGCGTTGTCCTGGCGATAGTCACGGTTGAAATAGAAGTTGCGCAGCTCAAGGCTGGCCTTGCTGTCTTTGACAAAGTCAGCAGCGGCGGGGGCCGAGAGGCTGATGACGCCGCCGGCCAGCAACAGTCGGGTAGCGAGGATGCGGGTGTTGCGGTCCATGGTGAAGCCCCTTTGTTTTTATTATGGAAAGACAGGTCCCGCGGCCCTCGCCAGGTGGGCGAGGGCTTATCAATAAAAAACGCGAACGCCAAAAGATAGGAGCGTGACGCCGCGTGCGGTTCAATCGTTAGAACTGCTCGGCGCTCAGGCCAAACAAGGAGGCACTGCCCGCGCGGATGGATTGCTCCAGGCTCAAAATGCGCGGCAGCAGGCGGTGGATATAGAAGTCGGCGGTGGCGATTTTTGCGCCATAAAACCCTTCGTCTTCATGCAACTTTTTCTTGGCAACCTGTGCCATGCGCGCCCAAAGCCAGGCATAGGCGACGTAACCGAACAGGTGCAAATACTCCACTGAAGCGGCGCCGACTTCGTTGCGGTTGGTCGCGGCCTGATCCTGTAGCCAATCGCTCAGGTCTTCCAGACGCTGCACGGCATCGAACAGTTGAGCGCAGTAGGGCGCGTCAGGCTGATGGGCGAAATGACGGATCTCGCCGGTGAACTGGCGCAGCGCAAAGCCCTTGTCGGCGAGCACTTTGCGTCCGAGCAGGTCCAGGGCCTGAATGCCGTTGGTGCCTTCGTAGATCTGCGCGATGCGCACGTCACGGACCAATTGTTCCTGGCCCCATTCGCGGATGTAGCCATGGCCGCCGAACACTTGCTGGCCGTTGATGCAGCTTTCGAGGCCGGTGTCGGTGAAGAACGCCTTGGCCACCGGAGTGAGCAGCGCAACCAGGGTTTGCGCGCTGTCGCGTTCATTGGCGTCATCGGAAAACTTCGCCAGGTCCAGTTGCTGCCCGACATAACTGGCAAACGCGCGACCGCCCTCGGTCATGGCTTTCATGCTCAGCAGCATGCGGCGCACATCAGGGTGAACGATGATCGGGTCGGCCAGTTTGTCCGGAGCAATGGCACCGGTCGGCGCGCGGCTCTGCACACGTTCGCGTGCATAGGCGACAGCGCTCTGATAGGACGCTTCGGCGCAGCCAATGCCTTGAATGCCGATGGACAAGCGCTCGTAGTTCATCATGGTGAACATCGCCGCCAAACCTTTGTTGGCTTCGCCGACCAGCCAGCCGCTGGCGCCGTCGAAGTTCATCACGCAGGTGGCCGAGGCCTTGATGCCCATCTTGTGTTCGATCGAACCGCAGCTCACAGCGTTGGCATTGCCGAGGGAACCGTCGGCATTGACCAGCACTTTGGGCACGACGAACAGCGAGATGCCTTTCGGCCCTGCCGGTGCATCCGGCAATTTGGCCAGCACCAGATGGACAATGTTTTCGGTCAGGTCCTGATCGCCACCGGTGATGAAGATCTTGCTGCCGGTGATGCTGAAGCTGCCGTCGGCCTGAGGTTCGGCGCGGGTGCGGATAATCCCCAGATCGGTGCCGGCGTGGGCTTCGGTCAGGCACATGGAGCCGGCCCAGCGGCCTTCGTACATCGGCGGCAGGTACAGGTTTTTCAAGGTGTCGCTGGCGTGGGCATCCAGTGCCAGGCAAGCACCGGAACTCAACGCTGAATAGAGTGCAAAGCTTGAGTTGGCGCCGTAGAGCATTTCTTCGAACTGCACGGCGAGCATCTTCGGCATGCCCATGCCGCCGAAATCGGCGTTACCGGAAAGACCCACCCAGCCGCCTTCGATGTAGGTCGCATAAGCCTGTTTGAAACCGATTGGCGTGCTGACCTGGCCATCAACCCACTGGGCGCCTTCCTCGTCGCCGCTGCGATTCAATGGCGCTATCAGGTGCGAGGTGACTTTGGCCGCCTCCTCAAGAATGGCGTCAGCGGTGGCGGCGTCGACACTGTCGGCCAGGGCTGGCAGGCGTGCCCACAGGGCCGGGGCATCGAACACTTCATGCAAAACAAAGCGCATGTCGCGCAACGGGGCGTTGAATTCGGGCATAACGTGAACCTCAAAAGGTTGTGCGATGGGCACGGCGCCGCTTGAGCAGGCCGTGCCCTTTCTATCAATGGGCGGAAGCGCTGGCGGCGCCGAGGCCGGTCTGGGCGCGAACGAACTGGTCCGCGTAAGCGTCACGCTCCTTGTCGGCCCGCACGCTTTGGTCGAGTTTCGACACCACGACGATCACGAAGAACGCCAGCGGCATGGAGAACAGTGCCGGGTGGTCGTACGGGAAGATCGCCTTAGCATGGCCGAGCACGGTGACCCAGACGGCTGGCGAGAGGATCACCAGCACCAGTGCGCAGATCAGGCCGGCGAAACCACCGATGATCGCGCCTTTGGTGGTCAGGCCTTTCCAGTACATGGCCATGATCAGCACCGGGAAGTTGGTCGACGCGGCGATGCCGAAGGTCAGGCCCACCAGGAACGCGACGTTCATCTTCTCGAACAGAATGCCCAGCAGAATTGCGATGATGCCAAGGCCGACAGTGGCCATGCGGGTCACGCGCATTTCTTGCTTCTGGGTAGCTTTGCCTTTCTTGAATACTGTGGCGTAGAGGTCGTGGGATATCGCCGAGGCACCGGCCAGGGCCAGCCCGGAGACCACCGCCAGAATGGTGGCGAAGGCCACGGCCGAGAGGAAACCGAAGAACAGGTTGCCACCGACCGCTTTGGCCAGGTGCATGGCGACCATGTTGCCGCCGCCAATCAAGGCGCCGCCGACTTCACCATTGACGTAGTACTGCGGGTCGGTGCCGATAATGACCATCGCGGCAAAGCCCAGGGTGCAGACAACAAGGAAGAAGAAACCGATGAAGCCCGTGGCGTAGAACACTGATTTGCGCGCTTCCTTGGCGTTAGGCACGGTGAAGAAGCGCATCAGAATGTGCGGCAGACCGGCAATCCCGAACACCAGGCCCAGCGACATCGAAGCGGTGTTGATCGGGTCGGCGAGCATTGAGCCAGGGCCCATGATGTTCCAGCCGCTGGCATGGGCTTCGACGGCTTTGGTGGCCAGGGTTTCGTAGCTGAAGCCGAATTGCGACATGGCCATGAACGCCAGGGTCGTGCCGCCGGCAAGCAGCAACACAGCCTTGATGATCTGCACCCAGGTGGTGGCGATCATGCCGCCGAAGATCACATACACCAGCATCAGCGCGCCGACAATCACCACCGCAACCGGGTAGTCGAGGCCGAACAGCAATTTGATCAACTGACCGGCACCGACCATCTGCACAATCAGGTAGCAGCACACCACCGTCAGCGAACCAAACGCGGCGAAGATCCGCACTTTGTTCTGGTCCAGTCGATAGGACACGATGTCGGCAAAGGTGTAGCGCCCCAGGTTGCGCAAGCGCTCGGCCATCAGGAAGGTGATGATCGGCCAGCCGACGAAGAAGCCGATGGTATAGATGAAGCCGTCGTAGCCCTTGGCGAACACCAGGCTGGACAGCCCCAGCAGCGTGGCGGCGGACATGTAGTCACCGGCAATCGCCAGACCGTTCTGGAACCCGGTGATGCCACCGCCGGCGGTGTAGAAATCAGACGTGGATTTGGTTTGCCGCGCCGCCCACCAGGTGATGGCCAGCGTGCCCAGCACGAAGACGAAGAACATGCCGATCGCATGCAGGTTGAGCGGTTGTTTTTCCACCGCGCCCAGCGCGGGCGCAGCCAGTACAACGGAGGCCGGCAAGAGCCCGACAGCGGCGAGGAGAAGTTTACGGAGCAGGTTCATTACTTGCTCTCCTCGAGAATGGCGGCGCCCAGTGCATCGAAACGCGTGTTGGCGCTGTAGACGTACCAACCGGTCAGTAGCCAGGAAAAAATGATGATCGCCGCGCCAACCGGCATGCCCAGGGTCAACATCCGATGCTCGGCGAGCGGCGCATGCAGCCACTGCGGGGCAAACGCCACCACCAGCATGAACGCGTAGTAAGTGCCCAGCACCGCAGCACTGAGTGACCAGGCCAGACGCGAACGGCTGCTCACCAATTGAATGAATTTCGGGTTGGACCGAATGCGTTCACAGCGTTGGGTATCAGTTGAATGGATGTCGATCATGGGTGGCTCCATCTTGTTGTTGTTATCGATGCTTTGGGTATTTAAGGGCAGGGCAGAGCCGAATCCGGCCTGCACGAGCCCGAAGCGGCCGGTAAACACACCGGCCGCTTGACGGGTACAACGTCGATTCGGTTAGAGCGCCTTGGCCCTGTCGCGCAGCACGTACTTCTGGATCTTGCCGGTTGAAGTCTTCGGCAGCAGAGTGAAAACCACCGTGCGCGGCACTTTGAAACCGGCCAGATGCTCGCGGCAGAAACTGATGATGTCGGCCTCGCGAACGTCCTGGTGATCAGCCTTCAACGTGATAAAGGCGCAGGGCGTTTCGCCCCACTTCTCATCGGGACGGGCGACGACGGCCGCTTCCATGACGGCTGGATGGCGATAGAGCACACCTTCCAGTTCGATGGTGGAAATGTTCTCGCCGCCGGAAATGATGATGTCCTTGAGTCGGTCCTTGATCTCGACATAACCGTTCGGATGACACACCGCCAGGTCGCCGGTGTGGAACCAGCCGCCTTCGAACGCTTCGGCCGTGGCGGTCGGGTTCTTCAGGTAGCCCTTCATCACGGTGTTGCCGCGCATGAAGATCTCACCGATGGTCTGACCGTCTCGCGGAGTCGGCTCCAGTGTCTTCGAGTCGCCGACCATCACGCCTTCGAGCGTCGGATAGCGCACGCCCTGACGGGATTTGATTTGCGCCCGTTCGTCCAGCGGCAACTCATCCCATTCGGCATGCCAGGCGCAGAGCGTCACCGGGCCATAGGTTTCGGTCAGGCCATACACGTGGGTGACCTTGATGCCCATTTCTTCCACGGCACCGATTACTTTGGCCGGTGGCGCGGCACCGGCGACCATGGCGTTGACCGGGTGATCGATCGCGGCTTTAGCCGACTCCGGCATGTTGACCAAGGCGTTGAGCACGATCGGCGCAGCGCACAGATGGGTGACCTGATGCTCGCGGATCAGCGTAAGGATTTTCTGTGGATCGACACGGCGCAGGAACACATGCACACCGGCCATGGCGGTGATGATCCACGGGTAGCACCAACCGTTGCAATGGAACATCGGCAGGGTCCAGAGGTACACCGGATGGTTGCCCATGGCCCAGGTCATCTGGTTGCCCAACGAGTTCAGGTAAGCACCGCGATGGTGGTAAACCACGCCTTTGGGGTTGCCGGTGGTGCCAGAGGTGTAGTTCAGCGAGATGGCTTCCCATTCGTTCGCCGGCCACTGCCAGGCGAAGGCCGGGTCGCCTTCGGCCAGCAGTGCTTCATAGTCCAGATCGCTGACCGCCTGGCCTTCGCCGTATTCCGGGTCATTAACGTCGATGACCAGTGGCGGGTGATCGAGCATGCCGATCGCCGCGTGAATCACATCATGGAATTCGCGGTCGGTAATCAGCACCTTGGCTTCGCCATGCTGCAGCATGAAGGCGATGGCTTCGGCATCCAGACGCACGTTGAGCGGGTTGAGCACCGCGCCAATCATCGGCACGCCGAAGTGCACTTCAAGCATCTCGGGAATGTTGGGCAGCATCACGGCCACCGTGTCGTTCTTGCCGATGCCGCGACCGGCCAGCGCCGAGGCCAAGCGGCGGCAGCGGGTGTATGTCTGCGCCCAGGTGCGGCGGATAGAACCATGGATGACGGCGGGGTAGTCTGGATAAACGCTGGCGGTGCGCTCGATGAAGCTGAGCGGAGACAAGGCAATATGGTTGACAGCCGCAGGGCCTAGCCCTTGTTCATAGATCGACATGTACGGGTACTCGGTGGCTGATTGTTAGCTCTATAGATGTCCTTGCAGCGTCGCCGCTGAGGGCATCTTTTATGTCCGGTCTGCTTTATATAACATTCAGCTACTGATATGGAAGTACAACCTACGTCATATAGGACATGTACTATATTTGATTCAGGCCGGTCTAAATCAATACAGCCTTACCGCCAAGGCCGGTATATCCTTGGCTTCCCCAACGAAGCGGACCTGTGATGACCCTGACTCCCGTTCGATTGCACAGCTGGTTGCGCCTGCAGCGCGAGGGTGTGTCTCTGGCCGCCCGGGCTGATGCGTTGTGCCGTGCGTTGCAGGAATGTCCCGAGGTGCGCCGGGCGGTTTATTTGAGTTGGCAACCCAATGCGCGGATTTACAGCCACGAGGGTGCTGCCCAGCATTTCCCCCCGGGCCTGGGTGACCCGTCGCTGGCCAGCGATCAATTGCTGTTTGATCGGCTGGTCGAGGCGGGGCGCCTCGATCTGGCGCAAGTGCGGCAACTCGATTGCTGGTTGTCCGGTCGATTGCGTCGGGCCGCTATCAGCCATGGCCAGGTGTTTGATCTGGCCTTGCAACCGGGGCTGCCGGGGTTATTGCTGGTGGAAGTGTGCGAGGGCGTGAGTCTTGATTGGCTGGGTTGGGTGCAGGACTTGCTGACGACCTTGCTGAGCAGCGTCAATGGCATGCTGCGCGGCTCGCCGCTGTTGGGTCACGATCCACAGCCGAGTCTGTTGCTCGATGCCCAGGGCCGACCGCTGGAATTCAATGCCGCGCTGTTGGCACTGCTCGCCGAAAAACCGCTGGCTGATGTGCTGGGTTTTCTGCCGGTCAATCACCGGGTGCTGGTCCGTGCCTGCCTCGACCAGCAACGCGCCATCGATGGGGTCGAAGCCCAGTTCGAAGCACAGATCCTGATCTGGACGTTTATCCCCGATCCGCAGGACAACCGTGTACTCGCCCGTTGCCGCGATGCCACGGCACAAGTGCTGGCCGAGCGTGAAGCGGCCACGGCACGGCGGCTGTACCGGCTGATTATCGAGAACACCACCGACCTGATTTCCCGACACACTCCAGACGGGCGCTTTCTGGATGCCTCGCCGGCGTCCTGGACATTGCTCGGCTACTGGCCGGAAGAGTTGCGCGGGCAAATGGCCCAGGGTTTGTTCCATGGTCAGGACCTGGCCAGTCTGGTGCAGCGCGCACGGGATGCCCTTGAGCAGGACGGTTACCACACGATGACCTATCGCATTCGCCATCGAGACGGGCATTACCTGTGGTTCGAAACCGCGAGCCGGGCGATTCGTGAAACCTACACCGGGACGGTGGTTGAAGTGGTCAGCGTGTCCCGGGACATTACCGCCCGGGTGCAAGCCGAGGAGAACAAGCGGCGCCTGGCGGAGGTGGTCGAAGCCAACACCGATCCGGTGTTGTTCATCGACCCCGAGGGGCAAGTCACTTACCTCAATCCAGCGGCGCGGCGCATTCTCGGGATCGACGAGCAACAACCGATGCCAGCCTTGGCGCAATTGTTCGCCAGCAGCGACCTGGCACGTCTGCAACGTGATGGCTGGAGCAGCGCCGAACGCGACGGTGTCTGGAGCACCGATGCGCGATTGCAGCCACCGGGAGGCGGCACTTCAGTGCCGGTATCGCTGGTGCTGTTGGCGCACCGTTCGGCCGGCGGCGAGCGCTATTACTCCTTGGTGGCGCGGGACATGACCGAGCGTGAACTGCGTGAGGTGCAACAGCGCCGCCATCAGGACGAACTGGCGCACACCGCGCGGTTGGTCACCCTGGGGGAATTGGCTTCGGGCATCGCCCACGAAATCAATCAGCCGCTGGCGGCGGTGGTCAATTATGCCAACGCTAGCCAGCGCTATTTACAGACGCTGGAATCCAATCCCCAGGCCGCCGCCCGAGTGGCGCAAGGGCTGGAGCGTATTACCCATCACGCCACGCATGCTTCAGAAGTCATCAGACGTTTGCGCGCGTTTCTGCGCAAGGGGCAACGCCGGATGCAGGCCCTGAATTTCACCGACGTCGCCCGCGAGGCGGTGCGTTTGTGTGCCTGGGAAGCGAGCAATTGCCAAGTGACAATCGAGGATCGCCTGCCGGATAATCTGCCGCCGATTTATGCCGACCGGGTGCTGCTGGAGCAGGTGCTGCTCAATCTGTTGCGCAATGCCATTGATGCCAACCGCGAACAACATCCGGGGCAGCCGTCACTGATTGTGATGGCCGCGGGGCAGGGCGGTGGTGCAACCGTGGAAATCAGTGTGCAAGACCAGGGACCGGGCGTCAGCGAGCCGGAACTGGAGCAGATATTTACCCCGTTCTATACCAGCAAGCCCGATGGCCTGGGACTTGGCTTGTCCATGAGCCGCAGCATCATCGAAGGTTTCGGTGGCGAATTGCAGGCCCTGCGCCAACCGGTCGGGCTGCTGATGTGCTGCCGCTTGCCGCTGGCCGGCCCAACAAAACAACAACAGGAATAACGTAATGGCAGGTGCGACGGAGCACGTGGTGTATGTGGTCGACGACGATCAAGGCATGCTCGACTCAACGGTCTGGTTATTGGAATCGGTAGGGCTCAAGGCCTTGCCGTTTACCAGTGGCGTGGAGTTTCTCAATGCGTGTGATGCCACGCTCGATGCCTGTGTGCTGCTCGATGTTCGCATGCCCGGCATGGGCGGTTTGAACGTGCAGGAAGAAATGCGCACACGTGAGCTGAACCTGCCGATCATTTTCGTCAGCGGGCATGCGGACGTGCCGATCGTGGTTCGCGCCTTCAAGGCGGGTGCCCATGACTTCATCGAGAAGCCTTATAACGAACAATTGTTGCTGGACAGCGTGCAACAGGCGCTCAGCAACTGCGCGGAAAACCGCTCGGGCAATCAGGGCCATGAAGCCTTGCAGGCACGCTTGCTGACATTGACCCCACGGGAGCGCGATGTCTTGCTGCCGCTGGTCCAGGGTTACACCACCCGTGAAATCGCTGAGCAACTGGGTGTGAGCGCAAAAACCGTCGACCTGTATCGCTCGCGGGTGATGAAACGCATGCAGGCCAATACCTTGCCGGACCTGGTGGGCATGGCCATCGCCGCTGAACTGGTTGATCCGCTGAAGCTGCGGTGATTGCTCGCGTTTTCTAATGAACGTCTATGCTGGGCTAACCGATCTCTTACCTTTGCAGCGATCTGCAAGGAGGCAGCAATGGTGCCCACATCCAGTTCCGAGAAAGCGTTCACTCGCAGTCTGCTCGATGTTTTGATCCGTGCCGGGCTGATTGCCGTATTGGTGCTGTTCTGCTTTGAGATCTTCAGCCCGTTCCGCGACCTCATGCTGTGGTCGCTAATCCTGGCGATCACCCTTTATCCATTGCAAGAGCGGCTCAAGGGGGCGCTGGGTCAGAAAGACGGCCACATTGCGACGCTGATTGTGCTGATCGCTATCGTTGTGCTGATGGTGCCGATCTATCTGTTGGTCACCTCTATTGCCGATTCGGTCGCGCATGCCATGACCACCGTCAAGGACGGCAACTTCCATATTCCGCCACCCCCTGACTCAGTCGCTGACTGGCCGTTAGTGGGCAAGCGTCTCTCTGCTGTATGGATGCAGGCCTCAACCGATCTTCCCGACCTGACAGCGAAGTACCTGCCGCAGATCAAACATTTCAGCGTGAGCTTCCTCGGCAAACTCGCCGGCGTCGGCATGGGGTTCCTCACCTTTATCTTTGCACTGATCATCGCCGGCATTTTCATGGCCTATGGCGAGAGCGGCAGCCGCAGTGCGGTACAGATCGCGACCCGCGTCAGCGATCCAGGCAAGGGGCCGAAAATCGCCGAACTGTGTACCGCAACGATCCGTGCGGTCGCGTTGGGGGTGGTCGGCATCGCCTTCATCCAGATGCTGCTGGTCGGCATCGGATTTGTGCTCATGGGTGTCCCCGGTGCCGGTCTGCTCGCCTTGGCGGTGCTGCTGCTCGGCATCATGCAATTGCCGGCGACGCTGATTACGCTGCCCGTGATTGCCTTTGTGTTCGCCACCGAGGGGGCCAGCACGGCGACCATCATTTTCGCCATCTATGTGTTCGTTGCCGGCCTGGTCGATAACGTACTCAAACCATTGCTGCTGGGGCGCGGTGTCGATGTGCCGATGCCAGTGGTGTTGATCGGTGCCTTGGGTGGCATGGTCACCAGTGGCATTCTCGGGCTGTTCATCGGCCCGGTGGTGCTTGCGGTCGGCTATCAGTTGTTCTGGCAATGGGTGGAGGATCAGCCGCAGAACAGACCGGACGTCCCGCCAACGTTATGACTGCCCGGGCTTGCGCTAGCATGAAAGGTGTTCAGGCCATTCGCCCTGACGAGCAGGGCTGCCACCATGACGACACAGAGTCATCAACTGCTGGACCAGGTGCTGATCGCCCATGGTGGTCTGGAACGCTGGAACCACTTCAGTAAAGTTCGCGCCACGCTCGTGACCGGCGGCTTGCTATGGGGCATGAAAGGGCTGACGCAGGACAGCGCCCCCCGCCAGATGACCGTTTGGCTGCACGAACAGCGAGCTTCGGTGACGCCATTCGGTGGGCTTGATCAACGGACGGCCTACACGCCAGACCGCATCGCCATCGAAACCACCGCGGGCAAGGTGATTGCCGAGCGATCAGCGCCCCGGGAATCCTTTCGCGGTCACGGGGAAACAACCCCTTGGGACCCCCTTCAGCGAGCGTACTTCAACGGTTACGCGCTCTGGTCCTACCTGACCATGCCTTTCCTATTCACCTTGCCGGGTGTCCTGACCGAGGAAGTCGAGCCCTGGCAAGAGGGAACACAGCGCTGGCAACGATTACGGGTGACCTTTCCCGAGACCATCGCCACCCACTGCGCGGTGCAGGATTTCTACTTCGGCGAGGACTTCCTGCTTCGTCGACACGACTACAACGTGGACGTGAGTGGCGGCCTGCCTGCCGCACAGTATGTTCATGACTACGTTGAAGCAGGCGGGCTGCGCATGCCCGGCAAACGGCGAGCCTATCGGCGCGGCGCGGACGGGCAGCCAGACAAGGATCTCTTGTTGGTGGCTATCGACCTCAGCGATATCAGCTACGCCTAGAGAGGGTTGAATCATGACCATCCATTCCTGGGTAAAACTCTACCTTGATGACCTGAGCCTGGGTCAGCAGTTCGAAAGCGACAGCTTGCGTGTCCATCGGGCGTCGATGCTGGCCTTTGCTCAGGAGTTCGACCCGCAACCGTTTCACCTCGATCCTGAAGCCGCCGAGCTGAGCCTGTTCCGTGGCCTGGCAGCCAGTGGCTGGAACACCGCAGCCCTGACCATGAAGCTGCTGGTGGAAAGCGTGCCATTGGCAGACGGGATCATCGGCCTTGGCATCGAGTTGAGCTGGCCGACGCCGACCTACCCGGACGACCTGTTGCGTCTGCAATGCACCGTGCAGGCCATTGAACCGTCCAGCTCCAAGCCAGACCGGGGTGTGGTGACTATGTTCATGGAAACACTCAATCAGAATGACAAGGTCGTGCAGCGAGCCACCGGCAAACTGCTGGTCTTCAGAAGACCGGCGCCTGATTGAGAACGTCGTCATGGGTGTGTGGAGCGTGCGTGATCGGCAAGGCGTCTTGCCGTTGCATTGAGCGCGTTCTTTGTCGATTGCAGGGGCCGGAGGCGGCGTTGTGAAAACATTCCTGCTCAGACCTAGCGCCTCAACGCTGAACATGTTGCGTCAAGCGTGCCTGCAACGCCGTGATGCGGTGCCGCCAACGTTAACCGAAAAAGCGTTCATCCCTGGCATTCCGGATGCTCGCTACTGGCTGGACCAGGATCTGACGCCGTTCATTCGGGATGTGAGTCAGGCCAACCTTCGAGAGGCTGAGGCGCTCGCCAGCGCAGGGATGCCCAATGACACCCTGCCACTAGCAAGCATGTTGGCCGTTTCGGGGGGCGGCGATGCCGGCACATTCGCGGGGGGAATCATTGCGGGATGGACCCTGCATGGGTCTCGACCGGTGTTCAAAGTCGTCACCGGCATTAGCGCCGGCGCCCTGGTCGCCCCGTTTGCCTTCCTGGGGCCCCAGTACGACGGTGTCATTCTGGGGATCTGCAATGCAGTCGGTCCAAAAGACATTTTCCATGCGCGCAATGTGCTGACCCGTCTTGCCAGCGACGGTATCGCGCACAGCAAGCCACTGTCGCGGCTGATTGCACAACACATCACTGCTGAGGTTCTTGCGGCGATCGCGTCGGAATACGCCAAAGGACGTCTGCTGATGATCGGCACCACCGACCTTGATTCTGGACGCCCGGTCACCTGGAACATGGGCGCTATTGCCTCCAGCCAGGCACCGGGCGCGCTCGATCTGTTTCGCAACATCATGGTCGCGTCGATGAGTATTCCCGGTGCCGTCTCACCCGTCATGATCGATGTGGAGGTTGACGGCCAACAGTTTCAGGAAATGCACGTGGACGGAGGCGTCCTGACTCAGGTGTTCCTTTACCCACCCGGCACTGTGATGGCGCTGAACCGCGTGACCGGGGCGCGCTTGCGTGATGAACGGCATTTCTATGTCATTCGCAACGGCAAACTGGAGTTGCAGTGGTCCGGGACGAAGCGCCGCACCTTGAGCATCGGCGGTCGCGCCATCAGCGCATTGATCCAGACTCAGGGGATCAGCGATCTGGACCGCATTTACCGAATTGCACAGCAGGATGGGGCGGACTTCAATCTGGCGTACATCGGCTCGGATTTTGATACTTCTCGCACTCATAAATTCGATGGCGAGTACATGAAGCGCTTGTTCGACTACGCCTTTCAACTCAGCGCGAAAGGCTATCCGTGGCATAAATCGCCGAGTACGTGAGAGCCAGTCAGTCAAGCCGTAACGCGATCTGCTGCTACAAAAATGTCACGCGCTTGACTTTCCGGGCCTGCCCCAGAGATATCAACTGACCGGCTCGGCCGTACAACTCATCGCCCCTGAACCCGGCTTCTGGAAAATCACCCCGGCGCCGTCTTGCCAGAAGCGGTAGCTCCCCTGGGAATCCTTGCCGGTGTATTGGGTTCCCGAATCACTCGATACCTGGCTCAAGGTGATCGAGGTGTTCGCCCATTTCAGGTACACGACACCTGGCTGCGTGTTAAAGAAAGTGGCGGCAATCAGAGCGTTAAACCCTGTGCAACGAAAAGCCAGGGGGCCTTCGGTGAGCCTGTCTGGATCCTTGGTTCTCACAATGGCCGAGCCTTGGCGTAGCTGGTACGCGCGCTCGGCATAGCTTCGGATCGTGCACGCCTTGGGCTCACGGTCCGAGGCACACTGATTGCGGGCGTCGATCCAGAACTGCTGGTCGATCAAGATCTTGTCTGGTCGCGGTACTGAACGTTGATCCGTGAGCGCGAGGCGATAAAGACGCGTCAATTCGATATCCATCTGCGCCAGTTGCGGATCGCGACAGATAAGCTTTTCGACGGATGCCCTTGCCGAGGCGCAGTCGAAGCTGGTCTTGAACGACGCGGCATTTGCGCAGGTGCTCGTCGCCGCGCAAACGCTGGCAGCGAGCAGACAGGTGAAAAGGGTCGTGACCGTTTTCATGTTGGCTTCACCCAGATCATTACGTGATCCCCGGATTGCCATGGAACCTATCGATGTGTTGGACATTCATTCGTTCGCATTGGGTGTACGCAGTGTAAGTCAGTGCTCAAAACTTGCCACACCGCCGGGCGCAGAAACGCATGCCTTGTAGCCGCTGGCGACGTCTGCGTTCGGCTCTGTAGCAGCTGTCGTAAACCCAAATCAACTGCTCGCCGGGGAGGGCTGGCAGTCTGGTGGAGCCCGCTTGCTCGGCACCTTCGGTTTCTGTATTACCCTGCTGATCTGGCCGTTTGTCTAACGAACTGTCGACCTGTAGGAGCACGGCTTGCCGGCGATGGCGTCCCTGAGATCGCTATCGCTAGCAAGCTCGGCGCCTACAGAAAGCCATACATAGGAGCTACCATGCCTCGTTTTGCTGCCAACCTCAGCATGCTCTACCCGGAACATGCGTTTCTGGATCGCTTCGCCGCCGCGGCCGCCGATGGTTTCGAAGCGGTGGAGTATCTGTTCCCCTACGACTACAGCGCTGAAGAACTCAAGCAACGCTTGAGCGACAACGGCCTGGTGCAGGCACTGTTCAACGCGCCGCCCGGTGATTGGGCGGCGGGCGAGCGGGGCACGGTGTCGTTGCCAGGCCGTGAGAGTGAATTTCGGGGTGGTTTTGATCGTGCCCTGGAATACGCCGGCGTGCTGGGTAACTCGCGCATCCATGTCATGGCCGGCCTGCTGCCGTCCGAGAGTGATCGGGCACGGCATCACGCCATTTATCTGGAAAACCTGTCCTATGCCACCGCCCAGGCGGCCAAGGTCGGTATCACGGTGCTGCTGGAACCGATCAATACGCGGGACATGCCGGGCTTTTTCCTCAACCGGCAGGACCAGGCCCAGGCCGTTTGCAAGGAAGTAGGCGCCAGTAACCTGAAGGTTCAGTTTGACTGTTATCACTGCCAAATCGTTGAAGGCGACCTGGCCACCAAACTGCGTCGGGACTTCGATGGCATCGGCCATATCCAGATCGCCGGCGTGCCGGACCGGCATGAACCGGACTTGGGAGAGGTCAACTATCCCTATCTGTTCGAGTTGATCGACCAGTTGGGCTATGACGGCTGGGTAGGGTGCGAATACCGCCCACGAGGCAACACGTCGGCCGGCTTGCAGTGGTTGCGCAACTGGAAGGCACGCCAAGCGTAATAGAGGAGGGCGGCGACGGGCCAGGAACCCGTCGTCAGACGGCAGCAACAGTTCGACTCCCTGCTTGCGTCATGGAATCATCGGTGCGCCGCTTTCGGCGGCGATGTCCTTTTGATTAGGCATTCGGGCTCCAGATTAAGGAAAGCTGACGGTCAAACATAGTCGCGAATCTGTGGCTGGATCAGTAGCGCAGCGATGTGACGGGGCCTGGGAACAAAGACCGACACTCTGGCTTGCTGGTCGCCTGGGACTAAAATTGAGCCACCTTTCGCGTGCAGAGAGCTTCCTGCTCTTTCGATATGGAGCGAGTGAAGGCACAATGCGCATCCTTTTTTGGCTGGCCTTGCCGGAGGCGCCTCGAAATGATCAAAACGCCGTACTACCTCATCGATAAACAAAAGCTGCTGGCGAACATGCAGAAGATTGCCTATGTGCGCGAACAGTCCGGGGCCAAGGCCCTGCTGGCACTCAAGTGCTTCGCCACCTGGTCGGTGTTCGACCTGATGCAGCAATACATGGACGGCACCACGTCGTCGTCGCTCTACGAGCTCAAGCTCGGTCGACAGAAGTTCGCGGGCGAGACCCATGCCTACAGCGTGGCCTGGGCCGACGACGAGATCGAGGAGATGCTCGAAAACTGCGACAAGATCATCTTCAACTCCATCGGCCAGTTGCAGCGCTACGCCGAGGCGTCAGCAGGCAAGGTGCGCGGCTTGCGGGTCAATCCGCAGGTGAGCAGCTCGGATTATCTGCTGGCCGACCCTGCGCGTCCGTTCAGCCGTCTGGGCGAGTGGGACCCGGTGAAGATCGAACAGGTCATCGAGCAGATCTCTGGCTTCATGTTCCACAACAACTGCGAGAACGGTGATTTCGGCCTGTTCGACCAGATGCTGTGCACCATCGAAGAACGCTTCGGCGACTTGCTGCACAAGGTCGAGTGGGTCAGCCTCGGTGGCGGCATCCATTTCACGGGTGAAGGCTATGCGATCGACGAGTTCTGCGCGCGCCTCAAGGCCTTCTCGCAAAAATACGGCGTTCAGGTCTACCTGGAGCCGGGCGAAGCGGCCATCACGCAGAGCGCGTCGCTGGAAGTCACCGTGCTCGACACCCTCTACAACGGTAAGCACCTGGCGGTTGTGGACAGCTCCATCGAAGCGCATATGCTCGATCTGCTGATCTATCGGCTGAATGCCAAGCTGGCGCCTAGCGATGGCGAGCACACGTATATGGTGTGCGGCAAATCATGCCTGGCCGGAGACATTTTCGGTGAGTATCAATTTGATCGTCCGTTGGCGATCGGGGATCGGCTGTCGTTCATCGACGCAGCGGGTTACACCATGGTCAAGAAGAACTGGTTCAACGGCCTGAAAATGCCGTCCATCGTAGTGAAACAACTCGACGGTACAGTCGAGGTGGTTCGTGAGTTTGGTTACAACGACTACATGTCCAGCCTTTCGTAAGCTGGCAGAGAAGGAGAGAGAGAAAAATTGAAGAAGAACGTGCTTATCATTGGTGCAGGAGGTGTCGCCAAGGTGGTGGCCCACAAGTGCGCGCAGCACAACGATGAACTCGGTCGTATTGCTATCGCGTCGCGCAACATCTCCAAGTGCCAGGCCATCATCGACAGCGTCAAGGCCAAGGGCAGCCTCAAAGTGCCCGCCGAAATCCAGGCGTTCTCGCTGAACGCTATGGATGTCGAAGCGACCAAGGCGCTGATCCGCGAAACCGGATCGCAGATCGTCATTAACGTCGGTTCCGCCTTCCTCAACATGTCGGTGCTGCGTGCCTGCATCGATACCGGCGTGGCCTATCTGGACACCGCCATTCACGAAGAACCGGGCAAAATCTGCGAGACGCCGCCCTGGTATGGCAACTACGAGTGGAACCACCTCGAAGAGTGCAAAGAGAAGAACATTACTGCCATTCTCGGCGTGGGCTTCGACCCGGGTGTGGTCAACGCCTATGCGGCGCTGGCGCAACAACAGTATTTCGACCGCATTGATTCGATCGACATTCTCGACGTCAACGCCGGTTCCCATGGCAAGTATTTCGCCACCAATTTTGACCCGGAAATCAACTTCCGCGAATTCACCGGACAAGTGTGGAGCTGGCAGAACAGTCAGTGGACCAGCAACACGATGTTCGAAGTCAAACGCACCGACGATCTGCCGGTCGTCGGCGCGCAGAACCTGTACCTGACCGGCCACGATGAAGTGCACTCGTTGTCGAAAAACCTCGACGTGCCCAACGTGCGTTTCTGGATGAGCTTCGGCGAGCACTACATCAATGTGTTCACCGTACTCAGGAACCTTGGCCTGCTCTCCGAGCAACCGGTCAAGACCGCCGAAGGCCTGGAAGTCGTGCCGCTGAAAGTGGTCAAGGCCGTGCTGCCTGATCCGAGCTCGCTCGCGCCTGGCTACACCGGCAAGACCTGCATCGGCGATCTGGTCAAGGGCACCAAGGATGGCCAACCGCGCGAGGTGTTCATCTACAACGTGGCTGATCATGAAGACGCTTACGCGGAAACTGACAGCCAGGGCATTTCCTATACCGCAGGCGTGCCGCCCGTGGCAGCAGCCCTGCTGGTCGCCCGCGGCGAGTGGGATGTGCAGCGCATGGCCAACGTCGAGGAGCTTCCAGCTGAGCCGTTCCTCAAGGCGCTGGATGTGATGGGCCTGCCGACCCGCATCAAGGACGAAAATGGAGATCGTCCCTGGAGCTGAAACGCTTGAGGCTCGCCACCTACAGGTGAGCCTCGTTTCCTGCTCCATACGCAAAAACGCCGCTCTTTGAGCGGCGTTTTGGTTTGTGCGCAATGGGGAATGCAACATTCCCGCCCGTCACCCACATGGAAACCCAGCCCGCCGAACCGGCACTAACCCATGGTTGCGTGGTCAGTAATTGGCGCCTGAAGCGACGAGGATCGTCTCTGATAGCGGCGCATCCGGCTACGTTTAGTGTTTTCTCCAATGCCTTGGGGCAAAAAAACCCGCGATGGATTGCGTCTTGGACTGACTATTTCTTTTGCGGGCGACACTCTATGGGTTTGCTTCTCGATCCGCGTCATGACATTGATGCCGCTTTATTAAGCTATCGCCGAGTGTTCTGGTCGTTGGCGCTGTTCAGTGGCGTGATCAACCTGCTGGTGCTGGTGCCGTCGCTCTACATGATGCAGGTGTACGACCGGGTCCTCACCAGCCGCAATGAAACTACCTTGTTCATGCTCACTATGATCGCCCTGGGACTGTTCATGTTCAGCGCTCTGATCGAGTGGGCACGCGGCGAGGTGATGATTCGCATGAGCGCGGGGCTGGACGATGCCTTGGGCGAGCGGATTTTCGACGCTGCCTTCGCCCGCAGCCTGCGCGAGCACAACGCCAACCCGGCGCAGGTGCTCACCGATCTGGCGACGTTGCGGCAGTTGATCACCGGCCAGGGCCTGATCGCCTTGCTCGATGCGCCGTGGTTGCCAATCTTCCTGCTGGTGGCGTTCATCTTTCATCCCTGGTTCGGCGTGCTGACGCTGGTTCTGGCCCTGGTGCTGATCGGCCTGGCGCTGTGGGGCGAGTTGGCGACTCGCACACGCTTGGGCGAAGCCAATCGCCTGGGTGTGCAGTCGTCGATCTATGTAAACAGCACGTTACACAATGCCGAAGTCATCCAGGCCCTGGGCATGCTCGGGCCGTTGCGCCAGCGTTGGAGCCTTCTGCAGCAACGCATCATTGCCGCCCAGGCGCATGCCAGTGACCGCGGCGCGCGTATCACGTCGATGACCCGTTTCGTGCGCATCTCCGGACAATCCCTGGCCCTGGGCCTGGGGGCGTTGCTGGTGCTTGAAGGCCAATTGTCGGCGGGCATGATGATTGCGATGTCGCTGCTGCTGGGGCGTGCCCTGGCGCCCGTGGAAATCGCCATTGGCTCGTGGAAGCAATTCAATTCCGGCCGCCAAAGCTACCAGCGCCTGAGCCAACTGCTTGCCCAGCATCCGCGCGAGCGCCTGCGCATGCCTTTGCCACCGCCCACTGGGGCAGTGCGCCTGGAGCAGTTGTATGTCGGCCCGCCCGGCGCTTCGCAACCGATCCTGCGGGGCATCAATTTCAGCCTGGCCAAAGGGGATGTGCTCGCCGTCGTCGGCCCCAGCGCCAGTGGTAAATCAACGCTGGCCAGGGCGATGGTCGGCGTATGGCCGGCCATGGGCGGTTCGGTGCGCCTGGACGACGCCGAGATCAGTCAATGGTCCCATGATGCCCTGGGCCCGCACCTTGGATACCTGCCGCAGGACATCGAGCTGTTCGACGGCAGTGTGGCCGACAACATTGCCCGCTTCGGCGAGCAGGACGCCGACAAGATCATCGCCGCCGGGCGTCACGCGGGCATTCACGAAATGATTCTGAGGTTCCCCAAGGGTTACGACACGCCGCTGGGCCCCGGCGGGCTTGGCTTGTCCGGTGGACAAAAGCAACGCCTCGGCCTGGCTCGCGCGCTCTATGGGCGCCCGTCGCTGATTGTGCTCGATGAGCCCAACTCCAACCTCGATGAAGCCGGAGAGCTGGCGCTGGTGCAGGCCATCAGTGTGCTCAAGGCTGCTGGCAGCACCGTGGTACTGATTACCCACCGGCCTAATGTGCTGGCGGTGGTCGATTACATCCTGGTGCTCAAGGACGGCACTCAACAAGCATTCGGTCCACGGGACCAGGTACTCAAGGCATTGATGCCGGGGCCAAGACCGGCCGCGGTCAGGGAGACTGGCGAAGATGCTTGATCTGACCCCTGAGGCACAAACCGAGCAAGGTCTGAGCGTGCGCAACACCGCAGCGCTGCCCAGCGCCAGTACCGACGCTGGCGGTGCGGCACGCTATGGTGTTGGTTTCCTGGTCCTGACGCTGGGCGGCTTCCTGCTCTGGGCCTGCCTGGCGCCGCTCGACCAGGGTGTTGTGGGCAGCGGCACCGTGGTGGTGGCGGGCGAACGCAAGGCTGTGCAGTCGTTGGTCGGCGGGGTGGTGGAAAAGCTGCTGGTCAGCGATGGCGACCGCGTCACCCTGGGGCAGTTGCTGGTGCAGCTCAATACGGTGCAGGCGCAGTCGCAACGGGACGTGACCCTGGGCAAGTTGCTCAACGATCGCAGCGTCGAGGCGCGGTTGATTGCCGAGCGCCTGGGCTCAGCCGAAATCCAATGGCCCGCTGAACTGCTGGAACGCGCCGACGAGCCGCGGGTCAAGGCCGCCATGGCCTTGCAGAGCCAGTTGTTTTTGACCCGCCGCGCAGAACTGGGCAGCCGCTTGCAGATCATCGAACACGAAGCCGCGGCATTGCAGCAGCAATTGCTCGGCTACGAAGGCGTCAAGCGCAACTACGACACGCAGATGCGCTTCCAGCAGCAAGAGCTGGAAGGCCTGCGTGAATTGGCCCGTGAAGGTTACATTCCGCGCAATAAACTCTTCGAGGCCGAGCGCAATGCAGCCCAGTTGGCCGGGCAAATTTCCTCCGGGGTGGGCGATGTCGGCAGGACCCGCCAGGCGATCAATGAAAGCCGGCTCAAGGCCTTGCAGGCGCAGCAGGAATTTCGCCGCGATGCCGAAACCCAGCTCAGCGAGGTCTCTGCCGAGGCGGCGGGTTATGCCGATCAGATTCGCGCCTTGCAGTTTGAAGTCGACAACGGTGCGATCCGTGCGCCGGTGTCCGGGCAGGTCATGGACGTGAACATTCATACGGTCGGGGGCGTTGCGCAGGCCGGCCAAACCCTGATGCAGGTGGTGCCACTGGATGCGCCGATGGCGATCACCGCGCGTTTCGAGCCGCTGATGGCCAATAAGTTGCGTCCGGGTCTGCCGGTGCATGTGCATTTCACCGCGCTGCAACGGGTGGATACGCCGACGGTCACCGGTACGGTGACTACGGTGTCGGCGGACCAGTTGATCAATGAACAGACGCACCAGCCGTACTTTTCCGCCAAGGTCGAAATTCCCGCCGACACCGTCGCCTCGCTGCAGGCCGCCGGCCTGCTGGTGCGCCCCGGCATGCTCGCCGATGTCACGGTGGTGACGGGGGAACGCACCTTGATGAATTACCTGATGAAACCTTTGCGTGAGCGCTTGCTTGCGGCCTTCAAAGAGGAATGACATGTGGGAGATTCTATGGTTGAGGGGAAGCCCTCAACTGACCTTTGACTGATATTCGCTTTGCCCTTTCAGCAAGGCGAATGCCACCCGCGCAAGCTTGCGAGCCAGCATCACCAGCGCCTCAGTGGTGCTGAAACCCCGGGCTCTTTGGGCTTCGTAAAACCCTTTCCAGGCTTTCGTACGGCTAGCCGACATCGCTGCATTGTGCAGAAGCCGGCGAGCCTCGGGGTCACCGCGCTTGGTCAAACTGCGGCGACCGTCCTTCTGTCCTGATTTAGACACCCGTAAATCCATGCCCAGGAAGGCGATAAACGCATCCGCGTTTCTAAAATCCCCGCGCTGAAACGCAGTTATCAAGCGAGCCCCAGTCAAAAATCCAATGCCTTCAACTTTCAGGCAACGTTTCAGTTGACCGAGTAAACCGGCTTCTTTGAGCTGATCGTTGATCGTCTTTTCGATCAGCGTTTCAAGCTGCTGCATGGACTTCACTTGTTCTGCAAAAGCCGCCTTCAGCAGCGACTCATTCGACCAACTCTGCACCAGGCCAACCCTAGCCTGGACCAAGGCAGCCCGGCGACGGAAGAGGCTCAGGAGCTGGCGGTACAGCGGTGATGGTGGGGTCCAAGGGCGCAACTCCTCGGCTTCGTTCTTCAGGTAACGGGCCAGCAACTTGGCGTCCAGCGCGTCGGTTTTGGCGCGGATCTTTACGCCTTCGCGATAATGTTTGAGTTCATAGCCTCCCACCATGTAAATCGCGCATCCGGCCTCATAGGCTAGATCAGCAAAGTCCAGGTGATAGATGTTGGTCGCCTCAATGGCAATAGCCACCGTCCCCGGCAACGTCTTCAGCCACTGCTTGATGGATGTTTTAGTGTTAGGAATCTCTTCAAGCAAATCGTTATCCGCCTGATAAATCACCAGTTCATTCTTGGCGACATCCACGCCCACGATCGGTTTTGATAGAGAGACCGGCATTGCCATAGGATTTCCTCCGAGATAAGGTTTGAGCACTTGAAGGGCTCACCCAGAGGCGCAGGCTTGTTCCTATCGTCGGTCTAGCCAGATGCATTCTTTATCGGCGCTTGGGTGAAAGGAGGAGGGGCGAAATCTCCCACGGTCTGTACTGCGTCAACAGTCAGAATCGAGCCTTGTCCCTCCTCCTCCCTTCAAGTCCTACCATACAAGCGAGCCTGCTCGCGATAGCGTCGGATCAATCAGCCTCCATGCTGGATGTACCGCCGTCTTCGCGAGCAGGCTCGCTCCCACATGAGGTCAGGCTGTAAAGTCGCTGGCGTGCAGCTCCTGGACGCCCAGCAGTTCGAATTCGAACTCAGGAGTGGCGTCGGCGTTGACACTGCCGGAGAGAATGCCATTGGCAAAGCGCAGTTGGCCGGTGGCGTTGGTGGGGTCGAAGGCGTTGCTGCCGATGAACGTAAAGGCGTCGACAGTGGCGGTCAGCGGGTTGGCATCCAGGCCAGTGAAATCCAGATGATCGCCCTCGGTGGTCTTGAAACCGCTGATCACATCGCGCAAAGCCCCGACGCCCATGTCCGACAACGCACCAAACGCATAGGTATCCGCGCCAGTACCACCGGTGAGTTTGTCGGTGCCTGCACCGCCGATCAGCCGGTCATCGCCCGAACCGCCCACCAGCGTGTCGTTGCCCGCACCACCGTTCAGAACGTTCGCGCCGCTGTTGCCCGACAGACTGTCGGCGTAGGCGCTTCCCGTCACGTTTTCTAAGAATTTCAGGGTGTCGAGCCCGGAACCCACGGTATTTTGTTGCGCTGACGTCGAGAGGTTTACGGTAACGCCAGACAGGGCGCGTTCAAAAGACACCGTGTCATTGCCATCGCGTCCGTCCAGCACGTTGTTGCCGGCTCCAGCGAACAGCGTGTTGTCCAGCGCGTTGCCCGTGCCATTGGCGGCGCCAGTGCTATCGATATACAGACGCTCGACGTTGTTGCCGAGGGTGTAGGCCGCCAGTCTGCTGTGCACGCTGTCGATCCCTCCAGGTGCCGCATTGCTGTTGGTCTCGATTACGATGTCGTCGGCGTTGTCGACATAGTAGGTGTCGTTGCCATCGCCGCCGCTCATGCTGTCGTCCCCTGCGGCACCATCGAGCACGTTATTGGCGGCATTGCCGGTGATGAAGTTGTGTCGCTCATTGCCGGTGCCGTTGATGGCCGACACGCCGGTGAGCACAAGGTTCTCGAGATTGGCGCCCAGGGTCCAGCTGACCGAGGCCTGCACCGTATCGATCTGCGAGGTCGAGGTGTTGGTTTCCACCACGCGGTCTAACGCGTTATCGACCACATAGACGTCGTTGCCATTGCCACCGGTCATGGTGTCGGCACCCAGGTGACCATCCAGCGTGTCGTTGCCCGAGCTGCCCACCAGGGTATCCGCCTGGTCGGTACCGGAAATCATGTTCTGGGCGTTGTCGAAAATGTCCTGCACGCTGTTGTTGTCGTTAGGGTTGCCCTGGAAGCCAAGGTCATTGGCAATGTAGTCGGCCAGGCGCTGGCCGACGATCTCCGCCGATTCCTCGTGCAGGTGCCAGACGTCGTCGGGATATGCCTGCGGATCTACTTCGTGGCGCAAGGGGAGGTCGGTGTAGTCCACCGCCAGCTTGACGTCGGCGCGCTCGGCGGCGATGGCTTCCTGGGCAGCGCGGACATAGCCAACCCCCTCGACGATGGAGGCAATCTTGTCTTCCGAATAACCACGGGTACGCGCTGCGTCCTGCTCGTAGTGACCGGTTTCCATCATGTACACGCTGAAGTTGCCGAGCTGGGCATGCAGGTAATCAAACACCTTCAGGGTCGCATCCTTGTAGGCCGCTGCTGCCGCTGGTTTGTCCGTGGCGCGGGCGATCTCCTGGGCGGCTTCCTCGCCCTGGCCCCAAATGATGCCCATGGTGACGTTATTGATGGATTGCAGTTCGGTGAGCTGGTCCCGCAGCAGCGTCACGGCGCGCAATAGCGCAGCCCCGGGCTGGTTGGTGTCGGTCAGCCACCAGCACAACTTGAGTTCCTCGGCGCTGAGAGTCGACAGGCCGGTGACCGTGCTGCCGCCCACCGCGATGTCGATGCCGTTGCCATCGGCATCGTTGAACTGGCTGCGCACGTCATAGGGGGTGTAGCGGCCCAGGTCGTTGACCAGCATCGAGGTGCCGGACTGATTGTCGTCCTCCGTCATGCGTAGCAGTCGCGCATTGGATTGGCCAAGGGTGGGTACGTAGAGAATGTCCTGTTGGGCGCGCTCGCCGAACACGAAATCGCTGGCGGTCAGGGTGTTGAGGTAGTTGCCGTTGAGGGCGACTTCGAAACGATTGCCATCGGCATCCGCTTCGGCGGACTTGATGTAGGTCTTGTCGCCGGCCGCGTTGAGGGTGATGTACAGCGTGCCATTGCTGCCATCGCCGAGGCCGACAAAGCCAACGCCCGAAACATCGATCTTGTCGACGCCCGCGGTGAAGTCATAAATCGTGTCGGTGGCCGTGACACCACCGGTGTCGTAGTCGCGGTAGCTGTCGAGTACGTTGGTGTAGCGGAAGGTGTCGGCACCGTCGCCGCCGTACAGCGAATCGCGTCCGGCGCCGCCATCGACGATGTCCGCGCCGGTGCCAGCCTTGATGGTGTCGTTGCCACCGAGGCCGAGGATCAGGTCTGCGCCCGCCGTGCCGTTGAGGGTTTCGGCATTGTTGGTGCCGGTGATGGTGTTGGCGGGCGCATCAGCCACGACCAGGGCGAAGCTATCGCTGACCGATGCACCGGCCGGGTCCGTGGCTTTGACCAGCACGTTGTAATTGCCGGACGCGGTGCTGGTCGGTGTGCCGGTGAAGGTCAGGTTGGTGGTATTGAAGCTCAGCCACGCGGGCAGGGCGCTGCCATCAGCCAGGGTCGCGGTGTAGCTGAGGCTGTCATTATCCGGATCGGTGAAGCTGGTGGCCGGCACCACGTAGCTGAACAGGGTGTTCTCGGTCGCGTTCTGATCGAGCAACGCCGTTGCTACCACCGGCGCCTGGTTGGTCGGTGACGACGAGGCGAAAACGAAATTGGCGCTGGTCAGCGTGTTGAGGTAGTTGCCGTCCAGCGCCACCTCGAACCGGTTGCCATTGGCGTCGGCGGTCAGGGTCTTGATGTAAGTCTTGGTGCCGGCACTGTTGAGCACCACGTACACGGTGTTGTTCTTGCCATCCCCCAGCCCGGTGAAACCCATGGCCGAGAGGTCGATCTTGTCGGCGGTGATATCGAAGTCGGTGATCAGGTCGCCAAGGTTGGCGCCGCCGGTGTTGTAGTTGCGATAACTGTCCAGACGGTTGGAGAACACGAAGGTGTCCGCCCCGACGCCACCGGTGAGGGTGTCCATACCGGCTCCGCCGTCGAGCCTGTCGTCGCCCGCGCCGCCACTGAGGCTGTCGTTACCCGCGAGGCCGAGCAGGGTGTCGGCCGAATCGCTACCCAGCAGCGAGTCGCTGCCGCTGGTGCCGGTGACCACCCGATTGAAAATGAAATTGCTCGCGGTCAGGGTGCTGGCCAGGTTGCCCGAAAGAATCAACTCGAAGCGATTGCCGCTGGCGTCGGCATCGTAGTCCTTGATGTAGGTGCGGTCGTTGCTGGCGCTGTAGCTGACCTGCAAGGTGCCGCCACGGCCATTGCCCAGGCCGGTAAAAGCGAGGCCGGCGAGGTCGATCTTGTCTTGGGTGACGTCGAAGTCGGTGATGGTGTCATCGAAGCTTGTGGTTGCGTTGCGGTAACTGTCGGACTGAGCGACGAAACGGAACGTATCGGCGCCGGTACCGCCAGTGAGTTTGTCGATCCCTGCACCACCCACCAGAATGTCGCCACCGGCCCCGCCATTGATGGTGTCGTTGCCGGCAACGCCGTAGAAAATCTCGCTGGCGGCACTGCCCACCAGCGTGTCGTTGCCAGACGTTCCTTGCACGGTGGTCATCGGCACCGTGGCGCTGACGTAGCTGCCGTCACCATAGACCAGCGTGGCGCCCTTACTGGTGTGACTGATGGTGTTGCCAATAATGGCATTGCGATCAGTGCCGTCTTCATTGCGCTCGGCAACGCCGTAGGTCGACAGGTTGCTGCCACTGATGAGGTTGCCCTGGATCGTGTTGTCGCTGCCGTTGAAGTACTTGCCGGACACGCCCAGGGTGTCGTCGTAGGACTGGATGATGATTTCCGGTACGGGGTTGCCCAGGGAATTGTTGTTGAGCGTGTTGTCGATGATCTCGACGTGGTTGCTGCCGTAGATGCGGATCCCGGCGCTGGCGTTGTCGTGAATCTCGACGCCGCTGACGGTCACCTCGCTGGACAGTTTGATCAGCACCCCTTCGGCGCCGTTGCCGTACACCTCTCCACCGGTGATGGTGATGTTGCTGGGGGAGGGGATGTCCTCGCTGCCGCGCTGCACCACGATGCCATTGCCGCCATTGTTGTAGGCAACGTTATTGGTGAGGGTGAAATCGTGGGTACTGGTGACGACGTTGAAACCGTGTCGGTCATTGTCGTAGGCGACGTTGTTTTCGAAGGTGCTGTCGCTGAGGAAGTCAGCAACGAAGCCGTCCAGGCCATTGCCGTGGGACACGCTGTTCTTGATGACCATGTTGACGGTCTGCTCGTGGGGGTCGAAACCGTACCCGGAGCAATCCTTGATCTCGACGCTGTCGAGGGTGACGTTTGAGTCGTAGCCTGCTTCACCGGGAATGTAGCCGTTGAACCAACCGTCGATCTTGCCGGTGGTGTTGTCACGGTTGCCGTCGATGGTGAGGTTGCTGACACCGAAATCGTGGGTTTCCTCGCCATAGGCGGAACGGATGACCCCCGTGATCTTGGTGTCGGAGCCGTCAGCCACCTTGACGGTGGTTGCCCCCATGCCGTCGCCATACAGGTAGACGTTGCTCTTGAGCATCAGGCAACCGTCGGAGGGTTCCTCGCCTCCCGAAACGATATAAGTTCCGGTCGGCATATACACCTGCCCCCCGCCTGCCGCGGCCGCTGCATCAATCGCACTTTGTATCGCCGCCGTGTCGTCTGCGATGCCATCTCCTTTGGCGCCAAAATTCTGTACGTTGAAAATCATGAGTTTATCTCCGTATCAGGCTAAACCTCGGCAAATGCCAATATTCCATCGACAGCTACCGTTTTATGACCCAGCGGAGCGCAAAAGTTGTGACCGCATATCGGAGATACGTCAAATAACTGATCTTGCTGATCAGCGGTTGTTAGGAGGGGCAAAGGAAATAACGTTATTTTGACACTGGCTCCGGCGGCAAGCGTTGCCTCGTCGGGAGCGGGATCGCGAAGACAATGGCGTTATTGATCAGGCCGAGCGTGTTTTGCGCTTTGAGCTGGACAGCCGTTGCTTGCGCCGAACGCCAAGGCGAAAACCTGTGGGTACGATCCGCTCAGCTGAGATTTTCGGGATGCCGGGGCCGCGGTCCGACGAAGAAACCGCGGCGGCCGATCAATCAGGCGGCGGGGAGCAAGCCTTTTTGTTTGGCGACATGAGTCGCCAGTGCGTCCATCAAGTCCGGGGACAGGCAGTCGTAGGGCTCCAGGCCGATCTCGCGCAGGCGCTCACGGATGGCCTTCATTTGCTCTGGCGGTGTGCCGGTTTCGATGATGGAGGACACGAACGCCGCGAAGCCCGGCGCAGCCCATCCGCTCTGGGGAGAGAGTTCGGTGTGGACGAAGTCCAGGCCATAAAACGCATGGTCCTTGTTCTCGATGCGCCCGAAGAGATGGGCGTGGCACTGCTTGCAGGCGTGCCGCTGGATGGTGGCGGTTTCGTCGACAATTTCCAGTTTTTCGCCGTGGGCAATGACGCTGACCTTATCCCGAGGTACTACGGCAATGACGGCGAATGTCGCGTTTTGCGGTTTCCAGCATTTGCTGCAGCCGCACGCGTGGTTATGCAGGGTTTGTGCGTCGATCTTGACCTCGACCTTGTCGGTCGCACACAGGCATTGCAGGGTGCCACCGGTGAAATTCGCGGCGGCGGGTTGGATACCGTTGTCCAGTGAAGGGTGAAGTTTCAAGGTGCTCACGTTGGCTTCTCCGTTTCAGGGTGTTAGACGAACGTGCCCGGGGCCGAGCTGTTGCTTCCGGGTAGGCCTGAGAAAATCATAGTTCAACGGCACACAAACAGCTGAGTAGCAAACGGCTCCTTATTCACTGATACGCAGAATGCTTCGTCCAGAGGCTGCTGCTCAGTTCGGAAAGTCGAGCTAAAGCCACGTATTCAGCACTCGCCGATCCAGCTCCTCCCAATCCGCCATGCCCAACACCCGCGTGGTATTCAACCCGCGCAAATAACCGCGCAGCTGATTGGCGGTGGCCCGTGCAAGCTCCGGGTCGGGCGCGTTTTCGCCCAACAGTACGGTTTCGTATTGGATCAGGTACTCGGCCACCCGGTCACGGAAGTCGGGCAAAACGGCGTCGCGGATCAAGTCAAAAGTTCTCAAGGAGAGATCCTCATCAATCTATTCTGGTTGTGATTGAGTGTGCAGTGCCTGCACGGCGGGCAACTATTGCTAGAAGTAATAGTGACCATTACGAAACGCAAGTTCTGCTTTGTCGGCAATAGTTGGAAAATCACCTCCATCGAACACCGTACCTTTTATTTTTTGGATGAGACCGATGCGCCCTTTATTCGTGCCTGCCATGGCGTTTGCCTCTTTATTGCTCGCCGGTTGTGCCTCCACGCCGAACGACCCGACCCTGACCTTGCAGACCAGCAAGACTCCTGCCCAATACGCCGACTGCGTTGTACCGAAACTGCAAGGCAGCGCGTTGAGCCCGACCGTCTCGCAGACCCAGCGCAGTTACCGGATCGTGGTGTCGAGCAAAGTCTCGGCGGACAACGTGCTGGAAGCCTACAAGGCCGGGAACGGCGGCAAGGTGTTCATCTACGAGCGGCACTTGCTGGCCTCGAACTTCCTGCCTTCAAGTTTTGAACGCGCCGCGCAGGATTGCATCTGACCCCGGCCCGTAAACGCTTTTCATAGCGCTCCTTTGGTTGGCCGCAACCAACCAATTTTTTGCCCCGCACCGCCTTCGGTTGCGGGGCTTTTTTTTCTGAGAATGAACAAAGGCTTGTCTTTGATTCAAATGGAAGAGGGGGGATGATTTCATCCCCGCCTTGGATCTCCCTGGCATTTAGACTCCGGCATCGACATCAACGGCTCCGGGTGAGTAGTAGGTAGATCACATTGCGATAGGGGTCGAAATACAAACAGGAATGTGGTGATGAGTCCGCAGGTATGAACGCCCTCATCTGTTCGCGCGTCCTGAGCACTAGCTTCCAGTCCATGAAAGCTTCCATGTAGCCCCGCCCCCAGTTGTCCGGTGTAAAGTTTGCGATCAGGAGTTTACCTCCTGGATTCAGTTTACCCATCAGCCAAGCTGTAAGCGCCATTGCCTGGGCGCGATTTAGGTAGTCATAGATGCCAATACTGTAGATAAAGTCAAATCCATCGTAATCATCACTTTCAGGCAGCTTCTTGACATTGCATTGCCACTTGATGATTTCCGAGCAAGTTAGAGTGGCAAGCTTCAGCGTCTCTAAGTCATTATCAAATGCGACGAAGCGCTGGATCCGCAGTCGGGTCTCGGGTTTGAGAAGCTCCAGTTCTCGGCAGTGGCCGCAAGCGACGCTCATGATAGAAAGCGTTTCCCGATGGGATGCCAGACGCTCAATCAAGCCGGCAATGTGCTCACGGCGCCAGCGTACGCTCAGTGCATTTGGGCTTGAGGTGACAACCTCGAATATTAATTTTCCGATCGCGCTGGAATCGGGAGGCGGATTCTGAAAGTAGGCATAATCCAGCATTACAGCATCCCCTGGGTAGCCTCTGGGCTTTTCGAAAGCTCGTGAGGTGTAGGGGTCTTCCTGGAGTAGTTGAAAAATCGGATGTTCACGACATTTATCTACTATGTCGTCCTGCCAGAGCGTGTCGGGCAAACTTTGGCGGTACTCCGTCAGCAGCTCGGTCATACAAGTGATGGCGTGCATATGGTCGCTACCGAGAATTTCTTGCTGGAAAATATCAAGTTCGCTAATCAGGCCTCTCATCATCAACCTCCGCTGCGCCGCAAAGTAGGTGAGCCACTGTCATAGATTAGTAGAACCGGTGCGGTGCAGTACCTCACACGGAGAGTCATTTTGCGAATCTGCGCATCGCATCGACCCCACTGAATATGGTGAGGACAAGGGTAGAAACGAGCGCTGTACTCGATCTTATCGGCCGGCTGGAGAGGGGAGTGACCATGCCGAGTATTTCTGGGTAAGCAACCCTGGATTTTGAGACCCGTTAGTCAAAAACCAAGTTAGAGTGTTTATCAATATCTGTTCATAAGGTCCCTCCACTCGATTCGCGTAGTCGCGCCAAGCGGCTCCAGCGAACGAACCGGGCAAAAAAAACCGTATCTCAATCGTTATGTGAAGAATGAATCGTCCGCTGTTTATTTCTCTAGATGGGCCCAAGGGAGCCGGCAAAACCACACTGTTGGAAGCCGTGACGAAAGTACTAAGGGCAGACAACAAAAAGGTGATCCGACTTTGCGAGAAAAAAAGCGATCCCTATAGGGGTGAAACAATGACCCTCGTTAACAAGCTCGTCAGAAATCCCACCCGGGATTTGGAGTTGAGGGTTTGTGAGCGCTTTGCTGATAGCCGTACCTGGATTTCCCGGCACGTACTGACTAAACAGCCACCAGACAGCATCATCTTGATCGATCGCTGGTACCCGTCTGATGCCGCGTTTCGCCGGATAGTGCCGTTTGCAGAGATTCTACAATTGAACATTGATCGAAACGTGCAAGTGCCAGACCTGCATGTCGGGGTTGTCACCGCCCCTGATATTTCGTGGGCAAGGGCTGCGGCACGAGGGCGTGGGCTGGGCAGTACAGTGATCCATAAGCTGGAAGAACATGCCGCTTGTACAAAGGCGTTCGAGCAAGCAATTGCAGATCACGGCTGGGTTTTATGCCGTAACGAAGGAACGATCGAAGACGCAACGATGCAGGTGATTTCCGAGATCTATAGAGTCCTTCGGTGCCCGTAGGCTAAGCTCACTGCGCCGGCCTTGAAGTACCCGGAAGAAGAACTATAAATTATTCCTATGTTCTAAAAACCAATAGTTTTAGTGAGTTATGGAGAGTTCAGAGAAAATACTCGAAGACATTTTAAACGATTCGGGGGCAGCCGCAGCATCCTGTCGCTGATGCGTGACGACGGTGAGCAGCTCGGTCGATTCAAAGTGCGCAGTCTGATGCGCTAGCTTGACCTCGTCAGTAAACAGCCCGGATCACATGCCTATAAACGAGCGACGGTTCAACGGCTGGATATCCCGAACATCTTGAATCGGGAGTTCGATGTTCCGGCACCCAACCAGGTGTGGTGCGGCGACATCACCTACATCTGGGTCCAGGGGAAATGGCATTACCTGGCGGTCGTGCTGGATCTTTGCACGCGCCGGGTGGTGGGCTGGGTGTTGTCGGAAAAGCCGGACGCCGATCTGGTTATCAAGGCGCTGGATATGGCTTACGAGCAACGAGGAAGACCCCAGGGCCTGCTGTTTCACTCGGATCAAGGGTCGCCCAGTATGCGAGTCGTTTATTTCGCCAGCGGCTGTGGCGTTATCGCATGCGCCAGAGCATGAGTCGCCGGGGGAATTGCTGGGACAACGCGCCAATGGAGCGCGTGTTCCGCAGCTTGAAAACGGAGTGGATACCGACCACGGGTTACAGAACGGCTCAAGAAGCCCTGCGCGATATCAGCCACTTCTTGATGCATCAGTACAACTGGGTTCGACCCCATCAATTCAACGGTGGGCTGGCGCCAGATCAGGCCGAAGAAAACTTAACGTCGTGTCCGGGATTAGTTGACCACTACAGTTTACTCAGAGCCACAAGTACTCAATGGGTTAGGCTTCGAGCTTCATCCTCAATCGGTTAAAATTTTCAAACCAACCGGGGCTCCTGTTTACGTCTACGACGTGTTCACGGACGGCCCGGACCGGGTCGGAATCGCAAGCTTGGTACTCGAAATGGACGCCCTCCAGGTTGCTGACGTAGGACACGCCTGCGCCAACTTATCCGAGAGCCAGACAGACCCCGACCTTCTTTCACGTATTGCCGACCGACTGATATCCCATGGACTTGAAAGTGGCCTCCGAACGGTGCGTGTCGTTGTCCCCGCCGGTGATGAAAAATCGATTCAAGCGTGTCTAGCACAGGGCAATATTTGCGTTCAGGAATGCCTGGAAAGCGATGGAAAACAGTTCGTCTGGTTCGATTATTCGAATTCGAGTCAGCAAGACGAATAGTTTAGTACTCAATCATTTGCGCCCACAGAGCGAAAAAACCAGCACAAGGCCGAATGTATAAGCGTGGCCGCGCCCGGGGCGCGGGCCGACGCTTTCGATCGGGAACCGGTTTCTGCCGCCGAAAGCGGCCTCCCAGGAGTCGTGTGCCCACAAGACTGCGGTGAATCAAGCTAGGCTCCAGCAATCCTAAGGATGGTCAATCTAAATACTGGTGACAGACAGCAATGGCTGATTGCGGCCTGTCGTGACCGGCTTAAAACGACCCAATAAAGACGATCAACAGAGAAGCTCTAGCGCATAAAGTTGGAGACCTCCAGTGGGTTGCCGACGGAACCTATGTTCTCAACCGCCTCCCTTGGGGGTAAAAAAGTTGTACACGTTCTGTACTAATGGCGTAAAAACTATACGTTGAGCTAGTCTTGTATAGAATTTTAAAAAAGGCCGACCCGTTGATGAACGTGGCTGATTTCAGACGCTTTCTCGAACATCGTCTGTCGATATGCGGGCTATTCGCGATGTTACTCGCCGTACCTGCCTGGGCGGATTGGCATCCCGCGCTGCCCGATGGGCGTCTGGTGGGCAGCGGCGACTTTACCTGGTTCGGTGTGAGTCTATACACCGCGCGGTTGTGGAGCGCTGGGTTGCCGCCGACCTGGGATCAGCCCTTTGCACTCGAACTGACTTATCACCGTGTCTTTTCCAGGGAAACGCTGGTGGAGGTCAGTCTCAAGGAAATGCGTCGCATGGCAAAGGCTCATCCAGATGAGTCCACCCTCCAGCGCTGGTCCAGTGAAATGCGTGACGCCTTCGTCGATGTTCGGCCCGGAATGCGCATTACCGGGCTCTACCATCCCGGCAAAGGCTGCACTTTCTTCGTCGACGGCCAACTGCGCCGGCGGGTCGACGACCCTGCATTCGCCCGCGCCTTCTTCGGTATCTGGCTTGATCCGCGCACTCGGGACAAGCAACTGCGTCAACGACTGCTGGGGATGGCCGGGCTGGCGGAGTGAAGAGGTTGAGATGCGTCAAATACTGGTACTGCTCGTTAGCCTGTTGCTGGTCAGCTGTAACAACGTTGGCGTGGAGCACTACGCAAAGGAGCGACCGACGCTGGATCTCGTGGCGTTCTTCTCTCGGCCGGTACAGGCTTGGGGCCTGTTCCAGAATCGCTCGGGCGAGGTGGTCAAGCGCTTCCATGTCCAGATCGAAAGCCGCGTCGAGGACAAGCGGTTGATCCTCGACGAGCGATTTCTCTACAGCGATGGCACGCGTCAGCGGCGCGTCTGGACGCTGGAACCGGCCGGCGCCGGGCGTTGGCGTGGTCGTGCGGACGACGTAGTCGGAGAGGCTAGCGGCGAGGTCGCTGGCAACGCGCTGCGCTGGCGCTATCGCCTTGACCTGCCAGTTGACGGCAGGCATTGGGAAGTGGATCTGGACGACTGGATGTACCTGATGGACGAAGACACGATGATGAATCGCTCAAGTATGAGCAAGCTTGGCGTCGAGTTGGGACAAGTGATCCTATTCTTCCGCCGTCAGCCGGAGTCGCTTCCGTAAACCCACAATAACCGGCAAAACAGGCGATATTCGCGTATTCAAAAGGCTGTTGTTTATCAGCGGGACGCAGCCAGTCGCAGGATGATCGGCATCCATACAGCCCACAGCGCCGCAAGCAGCAGGGCCGTGCCAAGGGTACCCCAAGGCAGGCCTACACTGGCCAGCGTTGCGCCGGCGATGTAAGCCAGAGGTCCACCGCACAGACCCAGTAGCGCCCCGTACCAGATGGGACGTCGAGCCCACGCCAGGCTGTGGCGAAGCCCACTGGCCAGTACCAGCCACAGCATGGCAAGCCACAGGGGAAGGGGTTGCTGGGCAAAATCGAAGACTCCCAGCGCACCCAGGCTGGCATCCAGTAAACAGCCTGCCATCCCCACACAGGCCAGAGCGGTTGCTTCGTCACCTGGTCGTGGGCAAGCAGCTACATGCACCAACAGGCCTGCCACCACGGGGAGTAGCAGCCAAGGATGCCGCTCGCTCAGTACGCAAGCCCACCAGGCGGCCTGCATCCATAGCGCGTTGCCGATCAACCACGCCCGGCTCAAATCAGGCGCCCGGCAGCGCTGCTCGGCGTGCGGCCGGAGCTGCCCAGAGCAGTTGCGCGACGCCGATAGTACGCTCCTCGAACCCACCCTGGCAGTAACACAGGTAGAACTCCCAGAGACGCTGAAAGGTGTCGTCATAGCCCAGCTCGGTCAAGGCGGTGCGCGACTGACGCAAGTTGTCGCGCCAGTGCTGCAGAGTCCGCGCATAGTCCTGGCCGAAGTCCTCCATGTGCACCAGGTTCAACGCGGTATGGGAACTGGCGGTCTGCAGCATGACGCTCAGGGAGGGCAGGGCTCCACCGGGAAAGATATAGCGCTGAATGAAATCTACCGACCGCCGGGCCTGTTCATAACGCTGGTCACGGATGGTGATGGCCTGCAGCAGCATCAAGCCGTCATCCTTGAGCAGCGACGCGCAGCGCTGAAAGTAAACAGGCAGATAGCGGTGCCCGACCGCCTCGATCATCTCGATAGAGACCAGCTTGTCGAAGCGTCCGCCAAGGTCGCGGTAGTCCTCGCGCAGGACGGTAATGCGGTGTTGCAGACCAAGATCCTGGACGCGCTGCAGAGTATGGGCGTACTGCGCCTCGGACAACGTGGTGGTGGTCACCCGGCACCCGTGGTGGGTGGCGGCATGGATCGCCAGGCTGCCCCATCCGCTACCGATCTCGAGCAGATGGTCATCGGGGCGCAGCGCAAGTTTGGCGCAGATACGCTCGAGCTTGTTCAGTTGGGCCTGCTCCAGACTCTGTTCCAGACTGTCGAACATGGCTGCCGAGTACATCATGGTCGGGTCCAGCAGCCGCTCGAACAAGGCATTGCCCAGATCGTAATGGGCGAGAATGTTGCGTCGCGCGCCGCGCCGGCTGTTGCGGTTTAGCCAGTGCAGCAGACGTAGGATCGGACGGCCCAGGCGCGCCAACCCGCCTTCAAGGGCGTCGAGTACCTCCAGGTTGGCGACGAAGAGGCGAGTGACCGCGGCCAGGTCCGGACTGCGCCAGTAGCCATGGATGTAAGCTTCGCCGGCACCGATAGAGCCGTTGGCAGCCACCATCCCCCAAGCTGCCTCGTCGAAGATCTCGACCTCAGCGTGTAGCGCGCTGGCGACGTCGCCGAACAGCCACTGCCGGTCTTGGTAGATCAGGCGCAGCCGGCCTTGGCGCAAGTTGCGAAGCTGAGTGAGCACGGCGCTCCTGGCCAGGCCGCCGAATAACGGCGCCAGGCCCAACGATTTGCTAACGCTCAGAGTTGGATCGGACATGCTTGGGCTCCTCGTGGACGTGATGGCCAAGGTTTTGGCTGCTCTGACTGGTCTTGTGGGCATAGAGCGGGGTGCGTTTGAGTAACAGGCGCATGGCTTGCCAATAAATCGCACCGAGGGTGCGCAGGCTCATCCAGGGGAAGGCCAATACGTGCCGTTGTAGTGCGGCGGCATCCAGCGGCTGTCGGCGCAGGGACAGGTCGGCCTCGAATACTTTTTGTCCTTCGCGGCGGTTTTCCATGTGGATGCGCATGTGCGCGTCATCAATGGAAAAGCGCATGTGGTACTGCATATCCATTGGCAGGAATGGCGAGACATGGAATGCCTTCGTGACCGAGAACTGCCGGGGCTGACCGGGCAGCACAGACAACACGTAGTGAAAACGTTCACGCCAAGGGGTGTTACGTACCTCCAGCACAATCGCCGCCAGGAGACCGTCACTGTCGTGGCAAAAGTAGAAACTGACCGGATTGAATGAAACCCCCCAACTGCGCGGCTGGGTCAGCAAATGAATGGTGCCGCAGGGCGCCTGGCCCAAGGCCTTGGCCACCACTTCGCGCACAGCTTCCTTCAAGGGGATACCGCGACGAGTCCAGGCTGGCAGGTAATCGGTTTCTCGCCAGCACAACGGCGCCAGGCGAAAAGCACCGAGTAACGGGGACAGGCCCAGCAGCAGATCCTGTTCATCCAGATCCAGATAAAGCATGCCAATGCGATAACGGAATCCATGGAACCGCGGCACCAGACGCCGGTGGCTGACCCAACCGTAGCAAAGGCTGCTGTTCACAGGCGCTCCCCGAATCTTTGGGCGACGTCCAGTGCGCTGACCACGCCATCCTCATGGAAGCCGTTTGCCCAATAAGCGCCGCAGAAGTAGCTGTGCTGGTTTCCCTGTAGCTCGCCCTGGCGCGCTTGGGCCGCCATGGCTGCAAGGCTGTATTGAGGATGTGCATATTTGAAGCGAGCCAGCACCTGCGACGGGTCCACGCAATCGCCCTGATTGAGGCTTATGCAGAAGGTCACCGGGGCGTCGAGGCCTTGCAGTATGTTCATGTTGTAGGTCACGGCCGCCGGGGCGTGCGCGGGTCCACCGAGGCGATAGTTCCAGCTGGCCCAAGCCTTGCGCCGGCTGGGCAGCAGGCGGGTGTCGGTGTGAAGCAATACTTCGTTGGCGGCATAGTCGAGGGCGCCTAGCACCTCGTGCTCGGTGGCCGTCGGTTTCTCCAGCAGCGCCAAAGCCTGGTCGCTATGGCAGGCGAACACGACCTTGTCGAAACGCTCATGGCCTGCCGCACTAGTGATCACCACGCCGTTGTCGTCCCGGCGGACGCTCATCACCGGGCAGTTGAGCCGAATGCGTTCGCTGAACGTCTTGCACAACGGCTCCACATAGCTGCGCGAGCCACCCTCGATCACTCGCCATTGTGGCCGCTGGCTGATCGAGAGCAGTCCATGGTTACGAAAAAAACGGACGAAGAAGTGCAACGGGAAGCGCAGCATATCAGCCCGTGATACCGACCAGATGGCCGAGCCCATGGGTACGATGTAGTGATGGATGAAACGCTGCCCGTAGCTTCGCGTATGCAGGTAATCACCAAGACTCATACCTGGCTCAATGCGGTGGCCGTCAAGGTCGGCCACCGCCTGGCGGTTGAAGCGCACAATATCGCGCAACATGCCCCAGAAGCCCGGCGACAGCAGATTGCTGCGCTGGGCGAAGAGGGTGTCCAGGTTATTGCCGTTGTATTCCAGGCCGCTCTCCGGATCGTTCACGGAAAAGCTCATCTCGGTGGGGCGTGAGACGACTCCAAGGCGATCCATCAAGCGGATGAAGTTGGGATAGGTCCAGTCGTTGAATACGATGAAACCGGTGTCTACTGCATAACGCTGGCCCTGCCATTCGATGTCGACAGTATGGGTATGGCCGCCGATCCAGTCAGCCGCTTCGAACACGGTCACCTCATTGCGACGTGACAGCAGATAGGCACAGGTCAGCCCAGAGATCCCGCTGCCGATAATGGCGATACGCATATGACGCTATTCCTGTTCGGTTCGCGCCAGTCGACGGCCCAGGGCCAGGCGCCAACGCGCTGGCAGGGCGCCAAGCAAGCGCAGGATGAGTATGAAGAGGCGTGGAAAGTTGATCTCCAACGGTCGTCGCGTCAGGCGCGCGACGACATGCCGCGCGGCGCGGTCGGCCGTCCAGAGTTGTGGCATGGCAAAGGTGTTGCGCTGAGTCAGGGGGGTGTCGATGAAGCCTGGGCTGACCAGCGTTACATCGATGCCTTCGGCATGTAGATCCAGGCGCAGGGACTCGACCAGATAACGCAGGGCCGCCTTGGACGCGCCATAGGCTCCAGCCCGGGGCAGCGCCAGCCAGGTCACCGAGCTGCCGATCACTACCAGGTGTGGTCGTTGCCCACGGCGCAGCAGTGGAAGGGCCGCCTGCAGGCAGTAGCTGACCCCCAGCAGGTTGGTGCGCATCATCCGCTCGACGATCTCGGCCGAGAACCTGCCCGGCACAAGGTATTCGCAGGTGCCAGCGTTCAGGATCACCAGGTCGAGTGCGCCCCAGGCATGCTCGATGTTCTCGCAGATAGCCGAGACCTGTCGTGGGTCAGTCACATCGCCGGTAGTGAGCAGGGCCCGAGGGTAGCGCAGCACTAGCGGCATCAGTGCCTCCGCCCGGCGGCCCCCCAAGGCCACCTCATGGCCTTGCTCCAGCAGCCGTTCAGCCAGGGCAGCACCGAGGCCGCTGCTAGCGCCTGTCAGCCAGCAGCGGCTCATGCGAGCCTGCCCTTGATCCAGCCGATCACCCCGCCAAGAACCGGGACGTGCTCGTAGAGCAGGGCGCCGGCATCGAAGTAGTCGTGGTGCAGGTAGACATGTGTCGCCCAGCGCAGGTGGCTGCAGCCTTGCAGACTGATCGGCTGGCCGTGGGACAGGCGTGGATGACGAAAATGCAGGTTCCAGCGCAGATAACCGTGACCGGGGGCGGTTTCATCCGCGTCAAGGAGGTCGTAGCGGATATCCTGAACGTTGGTGTACAGTTTTTCAAAGTACGTGCGCAGTGCCGGCAAGCCATCCAGCTGATGCAAGGGATCACGAAACTGAACGTCGTTGCTGTATAGCTCGCCCAGGCGGTCCAGGCAATCGGCGTTCAGCGTTGCGAACGTATCAGCGAATTGGTGGAGATATGCAGACATGGCAGGCTCCAGGTAAAGTTGTACAATTCGAGAAAACTGTACAGATTTATCTGAAGCCTACGGGGAAAATTGTACAAGTCAATATTCTTGTACACTTTTTGTGTCGGTCGTAGCGCTACTCGTCGTTAGCCACCGAGGCTTGCCAGTTTACTGCGAAGCTCGGCCACTTCGGTCTCAAGTGACTGAATCCTTTCCAGAGCGGCAACCTTGTCGCTGACGTCGTGCTGTATGCCAATGTAGTAAGTCAACTGGTCGGCATCATTGTGCACGGGAGTGATAGACAGCTCGTTCCAGAACGGGCTGCCATCCTTGCGATAGTTGCGCAGCACCTGACGGCAGGGCTGACCGAGGCGGATGGCGTCGCGGATTGCCTCCAGGCCGGCCTGGGCATGATCGTCTGCCTGCAGGAACCGGCAATCCTGGTAGAGAATTTCGTCGGCACTGTAGCCGGTCAGGCGCTCGAAGGCAGGGTTGGCATAGATGAGGATGCTGTCATTGCCTTCCTGCTCGGCCACGACGATGCCGTCATTGGAGGCTTCGACCATAAGCTGCAGGAGTTTGGAGTCGATCATGGTCTGGGTTCGCTGTGGTTCATGGTTTGCCCCACAGCGTAGCCGTCAGCGACGGTGATGCCTAGATGGGGCGGCGCGGGGAGGCCGGATATCGAATGATGCTGGTTAAAACCGGTCTTGCTTGGTTTAGAATGCCGACACCCTAAGGATGCAACGACCTTCAATGACCGAGCCCATCGAATCCGCCTCCGACGACGTCTTGCTCCCCATGCGGGAAGTCGCCAGTCTGACCGGCGTCAACCCGATCACCCTTCGGGCCTGGGAGCGTCGCCATGGGCTGATTCGACCGGTGCGCACGGTGGGCGGGCATCGCCTGTATTCGCAGCAGGACATCGAACATATCCGCAGCATCATGCTCTGGACGAGCCGGGGGCTGCCGATCAGCAAGATAGGCGCATTGCTCCTCCGCAAGCAGGACACGCCCGCTCTCTCTGCATCAGGCCCGGCCGAAGCTCCCCTGGTCCAGTGGCAAGAGGCCGTTCATCGTGCCGCGCAGGCTTTTGATGGTGCTGAGTTGGAGCGCCTTCACGGGCAACTATTCACGATCTATCCGAAGGCTACTGTACTGGAGGCTATTCTGCTTCCGGTCTGGCGCAGCCTGGCAACCGGCAATGCTTTCGGCCGTCGCAGTCAGTGGCTATTCCTGGACGCCTTCTTGCGTGCGCGGATGTTATTGCGACTGCAGATGAACCAGAGCAGCGGTGCTTGCGTGCTGCTGGCAGACGGCTCGGGCCATGCGCGCGAATTGGAGCTGTTGTGTGCTGGTTTGTTGATGAGTAGTGACCAGTTGCGCATTGAGGTGTTGGGCGCGGGCCAGCCTGTGGAAGAACTGCCGTTGCTGTGTGAAGCAATTCAGCCCGCCGCACTGGTGCTATTGGTCCAGGCGCCACTGCAGGCAGATGTGCACAAGCGACTTCGTGCCCTTCAAATGGGCGTTACATGCCCAGTGGCCTTGGCCGGCGACGCAGCTGCCGCTTCGTCGGCAGGGTTGCGTGGTTCTTCGATTGCCATTTTGGGCAATGACGAAGCGAGTATTTTGCCCAGGCTGGAAGCCTTGGTAAGGGGAACACTGCAAATTTGAATCCAGTCATTCCAGCTAAGGAGGGTTATCTCAAACTGCATTGCAAACTTGCTGCGATATGACCCATGAGATACCCCCCTAACCTATGCAAAGGAGCGGCGGGCGGCGGGATTATCTACAGGCCCTTGCGGGAAAGAGAGACTTCAATTTCGAGGGGAGAGCGAGAGGTTTTGGAGGGCCGCTTTTGGCCGAAACCAGACATTACTCTCGCTACTCAAATCTGCGAAATCGTATCGGGTAGTACCCAGCCCCCTAGCGTAGAATTTTCAAAACACGAGCCCACACCCCGAGACGGACCCTCAATGCAAACCCCCGCCACCCCCCCCCCTCTGGAAAACCTACCTCCTTTTCCTCGCCCCCATGGTCCTCTCCAATTTCCTCCAATCCATGTCGGGCACCATCAACAGCATCTACACCGGCCAAATGCTCGGCACCCAAGCCCTGGCTGCCGTGTCCGGCATGTTCCCCATCGTCTTCTTCTTCATCGCCCTGGTCATCGGCCTCGGCGCGGGTGCGGGTGTGCTCATCGGCCAGGCCTGGGGCGCGCGTGAGCCGCATCTGGTGAAAACCATCGCCGGCACGACCTTGCTGTTAGGCGCAATGATCGGCCTGACAGCAGCCGTACTCGGCAGTGTGTTCGCAAGGCCAGCGCTGGAAGGCTTGGGCACACCGGCCGACGTTATCGAAGACGCCGTGTCCTACGCCCACGTGATGATGTGGATCATGCCGTCGCTGCTGGTCTACGTGCTGTTCACCCAACTGCTGCGCGGGGTGAGCGATACGGTGTCGCCGTTGATCGCGTTGGTGGTGTCGACGTGTATCGGGTTGGCGCTGACGCCGGCGTTGATTCGGGGGTGGTTCGGGTTGCCGATGATGGGGATTCAGAGTGCGGCGTATGCGGGGTTGGCGGGTAATTTGTCGGCGATGGGGTGGCTGGCGTGGCGGTTGATTCGCAAGGGGCATCCGTTGGCGCCGGATCGGGAGATGTTTGTGGCGATGCGGCTGGATCTGGTGATTCTCGGCAAGGTGTTGCGCATCGGGTTGCCGACCGGGTTGCAGATGGTGGTGTTGTCGGTCTCGGAGCTGGTGATTCTGGCGCTGGTGAATCAGCACGGTTCGCAGGCGACGGCGGCGTATGGGGCGGTGACGCAGATCGTCAATTACGTGCAGTTTCCGGCGCTGTCGATTGCGATCACGGCGTCGATCCTCGGGGCTCAGGCGATTGGGGCAGGGCGGCTTGAGCGCATGGGGCCGATTCTGCGCACGGGGCTGTTGATCAATGTGTGCCTGACCGGTGGCTTGGTGGTGTTGGGTTATCTGTTGTCGCACTGGTTGCTGGGGTTGTTCCTCACGGATGATTCCACTCGGGCGATGGCGGAACATCTGCTGCACATCATGCTGTGGAGTCTGTTGGTGTTCGGCTTCCAGGCGATTGTCGGCGGCATCATGCGCGCCAGCGGCTCGGTGCTGGTGCCGATGGCGATTTCGATTTTTTGTGTGGTCGGGGTGCAGTTGCCAGTGGCGTATGTGCTGGGCGGGCACTTCGGCTTGCAAGGCGTGTGGATGGCGTTTCCGGTGGCGTACCTGGGGATGCTGGTGTTGCAGACGGCGTATTACAAAATGGTCTGGCAGCATTAAAAGATCGAGCGGTTGGTGTAGGCGGGCAGGGGGTGACGGTGATGAACATGCAGATGATTAAAGTAGACGATAACGGTCTGAATCAGCTCCGTGATGCCCTGCGTCAGGCAGCATTGCCCTGCGATGATGTCAGCGAACCAGGCCGGCAGTTTTACCGTTTCGAAGTGGCGGGGGAATGGGTGGCTTTTGGAGGGCTGGAGGGTTCGGCTCCCGACATGTTGCTCCGCTCCATGGTGGTGTGTGATGAGCGTCGTGGAAAAGGTTTGGGCAAACAAGTGCTGCTTGCACTGGAGCAGTGTGCGGCCTCCCAAGGCGTACTCCGACTGCACTTGTTGACGCAAGGGGCTGCCGGTTTTTTCGCAGCCAATGGCTACGAACGGTTCGACAGGCATGAGGCGCCTGGCGCTATCAAGCAGACAGCCCAGTTCGAACATTTATGCCCGGCGTCTGCGAGTTATCTAAGAAAAACGTTCAGTGCATCTCAAAACGACAACTTCGGCCTCAGGAAAGTATTGGCACTGGCGATATTCGGCCAGCAAAGTGGTGAAGCCAACAAAACGGCGGGCCGCTGCTCACGTCACTGTTCCTTGAACGCGCTGTCGACGCGGTCCAGCAGCGGCTTCAACAGGTAGCTGAGCATGTTGCGTTCACCGGTCTTGATGGTGACCGAGGCGGGCATTCCCGCACGTATATGGTTGCTGCCCAGCATGGCCATGCCGGCTGGCGTCACTTCGATCTGTGCCAGGTAATAGGGTTGTTTGTTGTCGTCGCTGACCAGGCGGTCGGCGGAAATTGTCAGCACCTGGCCCGGAATGTTCGGTGTTTGCACGTGATTGAACGCGGGGAACGAGATGGTCACCGGCAGGCCAGGCGTCATGCGGTCGATGGCTTGCACCGGAATCATCGCGTCGATCTGCAACGGTTCGTGGGCCGGCACGATTTCCATGATCTTGAATCCAGGAGCGATTACGCCGCCAATGGTCGACACGTTCAGGCCCTGGACCATACCGTCGATGGGCGAGCGGATCACCGTGTGCCGGACTTGATAATCCAGGGCCTGCAAACGGTCGGTGAGGGCGCTGTTTTCTTTTTGCACGTCGGCCAACATCGACTGCACTTCCTTGCGATAGTCGAACTCCCGCTGAAGGATGTGCAGTTTGATATCGGCGACCTGGCCCCGCACCCTGGCAATGTTGTTGAGGTTGTCGGCTTGCGAGGCGTTGAGGTCAGACCCGGTGCGTTCGAGTTCGAGCATACGGTTGCGGGGTACATAGCCTTCGGCGGCGAGCTGGCGGATCCCGACCAGTTCCTGATTGAGGAACCCGAGCTGTGTCGAGCGGGCGCTGTAGACGTGTTGCAACCCTTTGATCTGTGCTTCGGCGGAGTTTTGCGATTGGCGCAGGATGCCAATCTCGCCCTCAAGGGCGGCGCGGCGTGTGGTGAACAAATGCTGTTGCAGGAGGATCGCATTGTTCAGGTGCTCGTTACCGGCGTAGCGCTGCAACATGGCGGGATCGAAGATGACCTCGGGTACGCCGTCACGCTCGGCTTGCAAACGGTTCTCCATGGTTTTGGTGGCGATGAATTGAGCGTTTACCACCCCTTGTTCCGAGCGTGCCTGGGTGGCGTCAAGCCGCACCAGTTCCTGATCCTTGCTGACGCTGTCGCCTTCGCGCACCAGAATCTCTTCGACACTGCCGCCGGTGAGGTGCTGGATGGTCTTTCGGTTGCTGGTGATCTTCACCGTGGCGGTGGCGACGATGCCGGCGTCCAGCGGTGCGAGCCATGACCAGAGCAGAAATCCGCCAAAGCCGAGGATCATTAGCAGCACGCCCCAGCGTGCCAGGCGGTGGTCGTCGACATCGATATTGGCCGCCGCGCGCGCCAATTCCTGGCTACGCGGATCGAGACTCAAAGCGCTCATTTATTCTCTCCCGCGAACAGCTGACAGGGTTGGTGCGCCCACGGTCGGCAGCACGCTGGTTTGACGCAGTGCAGCAAATACTTCGTCCCGGGGGCCGAACAATTGGGTGCTGCCCTCACGCAGCATCAGCACTTTGTCGACGGTGCCGAGGATGTTCGGGCGGTGGCTGATCAGCACCGTGGTGCACCCCCGGGATTTGAGATCTTCAAGTACCTCGATCAGCGCTTTTTCCCCGGCGTCGTCGAGGTTGGCGTTCGGTTCATCCAGCACGATGATCGACGGCTCGCCGTACAAGGCACGGGCCAGACCAATGCGCTGACGCTGTCCACCGGACAGCGGGTTGCCGTCCACATCCAGGGGCGTGTCATAACCGTGGGCAAAGCGCAGGATCATGTCATGCACGCCGGCTCGTTTGGCTGCCACGAGAACCGCGTTACTGTCGACTTCACCGAAGCGGGCGATGTTGTCGGCGATGGTGCCTTCGAACAATTCCACATCCTGGGGCAGGTAACCAACCCAGGGGCCGAGCTCTTCCTTGTTCCACAGGTAGACGTCCACACCGTCGAGCCGAACCTTGCCACTTTGTGCCGGCCAGATACCCACCAGCAGTCGTGCCAGGGTTGATTTGCCCGACGCGGACGGGCCGATGATGCCCAGGGATTCACCCGGCGACAGATTGAAGTGCGGCCCGCGAATGATCGATTGGCTCATGCCCGGCGCCCCAGCGTGCAGATGCTCCACCGAGAGCATGCCCAATGGCCGTTGCAGCTTCATCGCATCGGCCCGGGGCGGAAAGTCTTGCAGCAGTTGCTTGAGCCGCGACCAGGCGCGACGGCCGGTCAGCAGTTGCTTCCAGGCGCCGATCAGTTGCTCCACGGGTGCCAGCGCGCGGCCGCTGAGGGTTGAGCTGGCGATCATCATGCCCGGGGTGATCGAGCCGTCGATCGCCAGTAATGCGCCGGTGCCGAGGATCAGCGATTGCAGGGTGATCCGCACGAAACGCGCGAGGCCGCTGATGTAGGCCGCCCGATCGGAAGCCAGGGTTTGCATTTCGAGAATCCGCAGGGAGCTGCCGAACCAGCGTTGAGTGATTGCCGGCAGCATGCCCATCGCTTCGATGACTTCGGCGTTGCGTAGATTGTTGTTGGCGAAAGTGCCCGAGATTTGTGACGCCAGATTCGCCTCGTTCAACGGCTTTTTGGTGGCGATTTCGGTGAGCCAGGTCAGGGATACCAGAATCAGCGAACCGCACAGGGTGACGATCCCGAGCAAGGGATGGATCAGGTAGGCGACGAACAGGTAGATGGGCGTCCACGGCGCATCGAAGAACGCAAACAGGCCGTTGCCGGTGAGAAACTGGCGTACTTGCGCGAGGTCTTGCAGGGCTTGCGCCGGGTTACCGCCGGCGCGCTGCAGGTTGCGCTCGAAAGCGGCGGTAAACACGCGACGGTTCAGGGCCATGTCCAGTCGATTGCCGACCCGGATCAGCACCCGCGTGCGCACCACTTCCAGTATGGCCATCAGGGTGTACAAACCGATCATCAGAAGGGTCAGCATCAGCAGCGTGGTGACATTGCTGCTTACCAGCGCCCGGTCATACACCTGCAGCATATAAATGGCCGGCGCGAGCATCAGCACGTTGATCACGCCACTGAACCCGGCCAGCGAATAGATCGTATGACGCAGCCGAAAAAACACCTCGGAAAGCTCGGATTGTTGCTGGTTTTTCTTGTTCATCGGAAGGGTCCAATGCCGTGGTTTTATGTACCTCAGCGTAGGAGAGTGACGGTTGGTCGGATGACGGTCCGACCCGGGTTTTACGCGTCAATGTTTTTTTGACGCTTTTGGTAGTGTTAAAAAACAAATTGTTAGTGCGTTTTATTTGGGTGGTTTGTGATGAAGATTGCTTCTTGGCGGATCAATTTCGTGCGACCTAAGTCTGATTTTCGGCCGCGAAGCTCTCGCCCATCCGATCAGTACACAGCGTCAGCCAGGGTTACCTGCTATTAATCAATGGGTGTAGGAATGTTTGACCATTTCAGGAGCGTGTCATGAACCCTTTCATCCAGATCGGCATAGTCGATGACCACCCTATGTTGCGTGAAGGCGTTGCCAATACGCTGAGGAAGAGGACAGATTTTCAAGTCGTGGAGCAGGGGGGGAGCGCGGATGAAGCTCGGGACATCGCTCTGCGATTGAGACCGGACGTGATGCTGATGGACGTCAATATGCCGGGCGATGTATTTGCTGCCGTGCGGTACATTTCGACGCAACTGCCGGACGTGAAGGTGCTGATGCTGACAGTTTCCGAATCCGAAGATGACGCCTATTCAGCGCTCGAAGCGGGGGCACGTGGCTATGTGTTGAAAGGGATCAGCGGACCGGATCTGGTGCTGGCGATTCGCTCGATCTCCAGGGGCAAAACGTACATCACCCCTGAATTTGCCAAAAAGCTGCTGAGCAACTTCAGAAAGCATGAAGCCGAAGTCCGCAAGATCGACCTCACCCATCGGGAGGAGCAGATCATTCGTGAAGTCTCAATGGGCTTGACCAATAAGGAGGTGGCTTCAAAACTCTTGATCAGCGAAAAAACCGTCAAGTACTACATGACTTGCGTGATGCAAAAGCTGAATGCCCGCAACCGTGTCGAGGCTGTCACCGCCCTGCGGCGCTATTGGGAGCGCGAGGCTGTTGGTCGCCTGCACATCGGGACAGTGAATACTCACTTAGATGTATAGGGTGGCCCCTGACTAAAGCTTGAACTGTGCATTTACCGAAGTGCCGGCAGCGGATGAGTCGATGCTGAACAGCCCTCCCAGGGATTCAACACGATAGCGCAAACCGGCCAGCCCCAATCGGGTTCTGCCCGCTGTGTCGACCACCATGGCGTCAGCCGCCATGCCTGGTCCATTGTCCTTGACGCTGATGTGTAGCAGCCCGTTCATGTAATCCGCGCTGATGGCCTGGCCGTGGCCGTGGGCATGACGGTAGGCGTTGTTGAGGGTTTCCTGCACAAACCGGTAAAGACACAGTTTGAGTGGTAGCGAAGCCTCCTCGGGCAGCGCCCCCAACGTTAATTTGACCTTGGTGCCGGTGCGCTGCTCGTGTCGTTGAGCCACCAGTTGCAACTCCTCCTGCAGGCTCAGGTCGTTGATCTCCGGAAGCGCCAGCCCCCGCGATAACTCCCGCACCTCACGCAATGCATCGGTCGCCGCGCCGCGAATGGTTTCCAGGGATTCCTGATCGACTTCCGTGCAGTTCTCGGCCAAGTCGTCGAGCCGGATCAGAATCAAGGTCAAAAGCTGTGCCGGGCCATCATGCAGGTCTGCACCGATGCGGCGCAGGGTGAGTTCGTTGATCCGCGAGAACTCCTCAGTCGCCGTGGTCATCTTGCGTTGGAGCGCGGCATTGCTGATGCGCAACCGTGTTTGCTCCAGTAGCCGCAGTCTCAAGGCCACTTGCTGGCGCTGGATGATCGTTTCACCGCGCCGAACAAGGAAGAACAGCAACGTCAGCATCGCCAGTGTCGCGGCGCCCACGACCATCCACACCTGCTGGCGGACGCGCTTGATCTCCTGCTCCAGGCTGTCGGCCTTTTCATAGAACTCACCCACGGCAATGATTTTGCCGGTGTTGAACTCGCGCAGCGGTGCATAAATTTCATAGAGCGGCATATTCATATTGCGCTCGAACTGGTTCTCTTCCTGTTTAAGGTCCTCGAGGTCGGTCACCACGTTGCCTTTGAGCGCATCGGCAATCTCTTCCATCGGGAACTTGCGATTGGTGATGGATTTATCTGTGCCGTAAACCACAGTGCCGTCTGGTCGCCAGATCTTGATCGAGACGATGTGCCGCCTCAGTGAGCGGGTCTCCATCAAGCTGTCCAGGGATTTGATGCTTTCAGCCGAGAGGACGTTGTCGCGACTCATTTCCTGCACATAAGGCTCCAGAAACGCTTCCATGTAATGGGCGCCGGCCTCTGCGGCGCTTTGTACGGCGGCCCGCTCTATGCGCTTACTGACCAGTTCGCCGACGAAAAACATCGTCAGCCCCAGGATTAGCGCGGCGACAATCACGAACTGCGTGGAGCGGCTTAGCTTGCGTGCCTGAACCATCAGTCGGCTGCGCAGGATCGGGTTCCGGCGACGATCGGGCTCAGGTGTCGGCCCGTCCAGGACCTCACTCGATTCAGCGATAAACGTCTCGGTTTCCGAGTGGGCTTTTGAGTCATTCGCCATCGCTTCAATTCCCTGATCATTGCTCGACGTTGGTTGGAAAACCTGCGCGTCAACGGATATCCGCAGAGTGTCATGTTCAAGTGGCCTGTACGAAGAGGCTCACTATAGATGGACAATCAGTACAGCACGCGACGGCTTGTTGTATGGCCTGGAACGGGTCGCCCAAACCTGGGGCGATTCACCCTTCAGGGGTCGACCAAGGTCTGGTTGGCACCTGCGACGAAGGTCTCGATTTTTGATTGGACCTTCGCATCTATCGCTGTTCGTTTGCCTCCCTGATGCTTTAGATGACGAATTAACGATTTGGAATCTAGCTGACAGGCTGCCCGGAAGGTTGGGATCAAGGCCAGGTCAGTCATGACGGATCTGAAGTTTGAAACCCAATTTGACAGGTGAAATATCATGGCCACACGCTATATTTTGAAACCTTTTCGATTCAATCTTTCCGATCTGGACTTCATGCGGAATCAGATTGACTTTCGTCCGCTCTACGATGCGGATGACAACGCGATCATCGATTGGAGCGGGTCGAGTGCGATATACGATTCGCAACGCCGGTTAATCTACGATCCGGGCAGCACGACTCTGAGCCAGGCCCAGATTGATAGTAACCTTGCGATGTATGGCCACTCATACGCGTCGGTGACGGCCTCTGAGGGCCTGCGCGATCCGTCGGGGCTGAACAACAACCTGTACCTGGTCAATGCTACCTGGGGGTCAGCCGATCAGCCATTTCTGCAACGCATGGCGGTGGCGTTCGATCAGTACGTCAAGCCCATGGCGGGGCTTGGCAGCGACCCCAACGCGTTCTACGCCAATACGTTTACAACCAGTCCCAACCCGGCCGCGGCGGACTACACCAAGCGAGGCGACAACCTCGCGACGCCGATCAACGAGGCGTCTCCCGCTCACGACGTTGTGGATTACACGCCGCGCATGATTAGCCGGTTGGTCACCACGGCAGACGTTACCTTCCAGACGGAGCCCGGTAGCACTCACCTCGTCAAGGACGTCAACGGTTTCACCCAGGTTGCGGACTACGGCATGCTGGAAGCCCTCGGCCAGCAAGACGCCCAACGCGGCTATGACTTGCAGTTTGATGCCAACGGCAATCCGGTCTGGCAGCTGGATGGCAATGGCGATCCGGTCACTGACCCGCTGACCGGCGCCAACGTGCAAGCGTACTCGTCTGTGCAAAATGATGAGTACTTCATCGGCGCACAGAACCCTGGTGTGTCACCGGTCAATGGCTGGTTTGTCCTGTTCGGCCAGTTTTTCGATCACGGCCTCGATTTCATCGGCAAGGGCGCGGACGGCACCAAGATCACGATCAACCTGTCCCCGGACGATCCGCTCTATGGCGTGATCAATCCCACCACCGGCCAGCCTGCCACCAAGATCGTGATTTCGCGCGCCGATGTGAGCGGGTTCACCGCCGACGGTACTCCACAATGGAACAACCACACATCACCCTACATTGATCAGAGCCAGACCTACGGCTCCGACCAGGAAGTCACCGACCTGTTGCGAGCGTGGGTGTCCACCGATGGCGGTGTCACTTACCACGCCGGCGCCCAAATGCTGGACGGCAACACGTCAGTTGCCTGGAAGAATGCGTTTGGCGAAACGACTCACGCCACGCTGCCTACGCTGAACGAACTGCGTGCACACCTGATGCTCACCCAACGTGCTGACTTGACGTGGGAAGATGTGCTCGACCTGCGCAATCGCGATGAGGCTGGCAACGTGGAAACCGGGGCAGAGGCCGGTAACTCTGGCCAGGCGCTGATTCTTGATATGAACCCGCGCTTCGACGAGGCGCACTTCAAGAACCCGTTGAACCCCGAGGCTGCGACTGATTTCCAGGCCAATATTGCGACCCTCAAGACCGCCGCTCTGGCGTTGGGCGCCGGTTACGAGTTCGCCTATGTCGACGGTGCAGGATCGAATGATGGTTACCTGGAACTGAAGCTGCCGGCCGGCGCCATGGGCCCGGGATCACCGGCGGTGACGCTGACGGGAGCCAGCGCGTTGGCGCTGTGGGTGAACTTCAGCGACTTCAGCATCAAGACATCGATGCAGGCAGGCCCCACCGTGATCGCACTCACTCCACAAGTGCACGCCGCCGTCGGCGAGTTACTGATGGCGGCGGTGGGCGATCACTACATTGCCGGTGACGGCCGAGTGAACGAGAACATCGGCCTGACCGCGGTACACCATGTGTGGCACGAAGAGCACAACTTCCAGGTGCGCAACATTCAGGAAGCCGTTGCGGTCGAGGACTTGCGTCAGGAGCGGCTCGATCAGGCGGGTACTTACAACCATGACCTGCTGCATGAGTGGCAGGTATCGGTGGTCACCCAGGCGACAGATGTCGTGGCGGCCGGCGTCAGCGTGGTCGGCAATCACTACGAAGACGCGCAAGGCAATTACGTTTACGCCGGTGGTGCCATCGCCTGGGACGATTACAAACTGTTCAATGCAGCCAAAATCACGGTCGAGATGGAGTATCAGCATACGGCGGTGGACCAGTTTGCACGGACCATCACACCCAACATTGCCGAGTTCGTGGGCTACAACAGCGGCGAACAAGCCGATGTGAGCCTGGACTTCTCGCAAGTGGCCTATCGCTTCGGCCACAGCACCTTGCGCGAATCGATCGACCTGATCGACCCGTCGGGAGGCATCACCAGCAGCGTGATGCGCGTTGCACTCGAGCGAGCTTTCCTCACGCCTGAGCTGTTTGCGCAAAAGGGCGCGGCCGCTATCGCCCTGGGCATGACCCACCAACAGGCCAACGAGGTTGACGAATACGTCACGCCAGCGCTGAACCAGGGCCTGCTCGGCCAGCCACTGGACCTGGCCGCGATCAACATCGCCCGTGGCCGCGACGTCGGCATCCCGACACTCAATGAGTTTCGTGCGGCTATTGGCCTGAGTGAGTACGCCAGTTGGGCCGACTTTGGCGCCAACATGATCCACCCGGACAACCTGGTGAATTTCATTGCGGCTTATTCGTTCGACGGCAACGTCGCACGCGCCGCCGCGCTGATCGGTCTGGAGAACGGCACGATCGACGAAGGCAGTATCGAAGCCGAGGGGTATACCTACAACCAGGCGTTGGACTTCCTCAACAACACCTTCAACAGCCCGACTGACGTGGGCAGCTATGGCGTCGACGGCTTTCAACACATTGACACCTGGTTGGGCGGTTTGGCGGAGGTGCATGTCACCGGGGGCATTCTGGGTGAAACCTTCGACACGGTGTTTGTCGACCAGATCAGCCGACTGATGAACGGCGACCGCTTTTACTACCTCTATCGCCTGGACCAGTTGCAGATGGGCGAGGGCATCGTCAATGAACAGTTCAAGGACATCGTCGAGCGCAACACTGGTGCCGAGCACCTCAATGGCAGCGTTTTTGCCTATGCCGACAAGTACTACGACCTGGCGCAGAACGAGGTCGCCAATGCCAAGACCGAGCACAAGTACGCCGATGCGATCAAGGCTTACGAGGATGCTCATCCCCTCTACGCCGCCGATGGCATCACGGTGATTGGTCATCAGTCTCTGGGCATTTATTCCACCCGGGGCAATGCCACCACCAGCAACGGCGACATCGTGACGGTCAATGGCGTGCAGTACATCCGTGACTTCCGTGTCGAAGACAGCGCCGCGACCTCTGGCACCACTGCGATCAATGGAGGGGAGAATCTCGACGGCACGCTGAACAGCGGTGCCGAGTCCCACGAGGTGATAGTGGCCAGCGACAGTAACGACCTGATTTACGCCTGGGGGGGGGACGATACGGTCTATGGCGAAGGCGGCAACGACATTATCTACGGCGGCAACGGTATCGACCGTCTGTACGGTGGTGATGGTAACGACCGCATCTACGGCGGCGATGGCGGCGATTTGCTGGATGGCGGCGCCGGTGACGACTACGTGAGCGGCGAACAATCCGCCACGGCAGCGGCGGGCATCGACCAGATCATTGGTGGCGAAGGCAATGACATCCTGCACAGCGGTGTGGGCATCGACAAGCTGTCGGGCGAGTCGGGTGACGACTTCCTTTTCGGCGAAGGCGATACCGATCCCTTCACCCACGGTGGCGATGGCAACGACATCCTTGACGGCGGTGCCGGTGGTGATCTGCTGTGGGGTGACGGCGGCGACGACCTGATCATCGCCGGCGACGACCAGGATGTTTCAGGCGGCCTCGATGGCGACGATATCCTGCGCCCGGGCTCCTTCTCCCAAGCCATGGGTGGTGGGCCGGACGAAGTACTGGGTGGCGACGGCAAGACCGACGTGGGCAACGATGGCAAGGGAATTGGATTCGACTTGATCGACTTCAGCGACCATGCCAAGGCCCCCCAAGGCCTTGTGATCGATTTCTCGACCCAACAGAACCCGGCGGTGGCGATCGACTTGACCACACCTTTTCCGGCGTGGGTCGGCATTGAAGGGGTCATTGCCAGTCAGAACAACGACACCGTCCTGGGTGATGCGAGCGCCAACTGGCTGATCGGCGGCAGCGGCAATGACACGCTGGTCGGCGGCATTGGCAACGACGTGATCGTCGGTGACGGTATTCGCCTGGACAGCCTGATCGGCACCTACGCCGGTGGCTACGACAATTACCAGGATGGCGCCAACTACCGTGCTGCCGGATTTATCGGCACCAACGGTCTGCTGGACGCGGTGGGGCCTGGCTACGACAAGCACTTCACCGAGATGCTGAAGTCGGCCACTTTCGAGAACCTGGAACTGGGCGGTAGCCAGGTCACCCGTTTGTGGCGCAATGGGGTCGCGAGTACCAATCCTGCCGATCTCGCCGATAGCGTCACGGTCGGTGACGGTGGCACGGCGGGCGTGTCAGACATGGCAATGTTTACGGGCAACCGGTCGGAATACACGATTCAGAGGATCAACTTTCTGACCCAACATCAAGGCCTCATCACCGCCTTCAAGATCACCGACAGCGTGGCGGGCCGCGATGGCAGCGACATTGTGGTTGGCGTGGAAAAACTGGGCTTCGCCGACCGCACGGTCAACCTGAGCATCACCAATCATCTGCCGACCGGTAATGTGGCGCTGTCGGGCTTTGCCACTGCGCCGACGACTCCCAGCCGTCCGGTGCCTGCTCAATACCGGTTGACCGCCAACACCTCGGCCATCCAGGACGCCGACGGCTTGCCTGGGCCGAGCGGGTTCTCCTATCAGTGGCAAGCGCTGGTGGGCGCCGCCTGGCTGAGCATCACCGGGGCCAATGCGTCAACCTTTGCACCCACCTCGGCACAGTTCGGCCAGCAATTGCGGGTGATCACCACGTACACCGATGACAGCGGCACGGTGGAACAGCTGACGTCGGCCCCGTCAGAGGTAGTCGGGCGCTTGATCGAGGGCACCAACTTCTTCAACAACACGCTCAATGGCACCAACTATCAGGACATCCTGATGGGCTACTCGGGCAATGACATCCTCAACGGTGGCTTGGGCTCCGACGTGTTGGACGGCGGCACGGGCAACGACACAATGCGCGGCAACACCGGCAACGATGTCTATATGGTCGATGCCAATGGCGATGTGGTTCAGGAGAATCTGAACGAGGGCACCGATACGGTCATGTCGTCGGTTAGCTACACCCTTGGCGCCAACGTCGAAAACCTGACCTTGCTGGGGTCGAACAACATCAACGGCACCGGTAACGCACTGGACAACGTTATCAATGGCAACAGCGGCAACAACCTGCTCACTGGCTTGACGGGTAACGACACGGTGTTCGGGGACGCCGGCAACGATACGCTGGTGGCTTCCTTGAACGATGGCAATGACCATTATGACGGTGGTACGGATGTCGACACCTATGATTTGTCGGCCACGTCGGCGGCAGCCACGGTGGACTTGCAGGCCGGTACGTCAACCAGTACCCAGACCGGCAGCGACAGCCTGACCGGCATCGAAAACGTCACCGGCGGATCGGGCAACGACCACATCCAGGGCGATGGCGTCAGCAACCTGTTGCAAGGCCAGGGCGGCAATGACTGGATGGCCGGTGGCAGCGGCGACGATACCCTGATCGGAGGGCAAGGTCTGGACAGCCTGTTCGGTGGGCTTGGCAATGACACCTTTCGGGCATCAGTCAATGACGGCAACGACAGCTACGACGGCGGTGGCGACACCGATACCTACGACCTGTCAGGGACTTCGGCCAATGCTTCGGTCAACCTGCTCACCGGCCTTGCCAGCAGTTCGCAAACCGGCAATGACACCTTGACCGGTATCGAGAATGTGATCGGTAGCAGTGGCGCCAACACCCTGACCGGTGACGGTGGCGCTAACGTGCTGACAGGCCTGGGAGGCAATGACACGCTCGGCGGTGGTGGTGGCAACGATACGCTGGTCGGTGGCGCGAACCGGGACACCCTGACCGGTGGAGCGGGCAATGACCTGTTTGTCTTCTCGGCACTTGGGGATTCGGGTACGTCCACCCTTACGCGAGATGCAATTACCGACTTTACCCAAGGGCAAGACCGCATCGATCTGTCGCTGATCGATGCCCGGACCTCCGGCGCAGGTTCGGCCGGTAATCAGGACTTCACCTTCCTCGGCGAGTGGAATGGCGCCGGCAACGAGTTCAACAACCAGGCGCAACTGAAGTACCACTTCGGCAATGTCGGCGGAGTCGATCACACGTATGTGGAGGGCAATGTAAACACTGGCAATACGGCTGATTTCCAGATCGATCTGGTCGGGCATATCGCCCTGACGGCGAGCGATTTCGTCGGCGTGGTGTAGTCGTTAACGCACACAGGGCGCCCCTTGGAGGAACGGGCGCCCTTTTTGTTCTGGAGAATGAACGCGAACTAAACTACGGCCCCGAACAACGACCCCACCAACGCGGTGATGCCCATGGCCAGAACGCCCCAAAGCGTCACGCGCCAGGCACCGATCATGACCTTGGCACCCCCGGCCTTGGCGGCAATGGCCCCCAGGCTACCGAGAAATACCAGCGACATACCTGAAATCCACGGCACAACGCTTTGCGTTGGCGCGATGAAAACCACCGCCAAAGGCAACGCAGCACCCACCACGAAACTGGCGGCCGAGGCCAGGGCGGCCTGCAAGGGTTTGGCGGTGAGGGTGGCGCTGATGCCCAGCTCGTCCCGGGCGTGAGAGCCCAATGCGTCATGGGCCATCAATTGATCGGCCACTTGATGCGCCAGTTCGGGTGATACGCCGCGATGCATGTAGATGTTGGCGAGTTCGATGTGTTCGGCTTTCGGGTCGCTCGCCAGTTCTGCCCGTTCGCGGGACAGATCGGCCCGCTCGGTATCGGCCTGGGAGTGCACGGAAATGTACTCGCCTGCGGCCATGAACATTGCCCCGGCCATCAGCCCCGCCATACCGGTGACCAGCAACGTGGCGTGGCTGGCGTTGGCTGCCGCGACACCGATCAGCAGACTAGCGCTCTCGGTATCCATCCGGTCAGCTTGATGGCGGCATGCTATATGCGGAAAGAAAATGAAGGGGACATCAGAAAATTTCTATCGCAGGTGGAGGATGAACTGCAGCATTTAGATTACGCAAACGCTTCGAAGGCTGAAAACCAGGTGTGAGTCCTTCTGATTGATCCGCAAGATCTGCATCGGCACTAGAAATCGCATACCTGAAACTCCGAGGGACTGCAGGCTGATGCAATCCAGTCGGTAGTGGGTAAAACGAATGGAAGGGATCAATAACATTGCAAGTGAGCAGTGTTCGACACTCCCATCAAAGATCTTGGCATGGTGAGATACTTGGAACAGATCGTGCTATTTTTTCACAGGTTGTAGCCGCTTCTCGATGTCTAAACGGCCCGAAGCATGATTGAGGGCGGACGTTCCCGTCTTCAGTTGGCGCTCACAGAAATTCAGAGTTCAAATTTGTAGTAGAGGCTAGGTGTCAGTCATAGCCCGCAAAACATCGGGTTTCCACTACATTTTGGAAAGACAGTCCATTATTCCCTTAAAATCGGTGGATAGGTCACCTAAAGAAATTTCAAGGATTTCAGAAGCCTAGAAACTGCGAAATAGATTGAGATTCCACTGAACGCGAAATATTGACTAGATGGACAGTCATAACCATCTGACTTACTTGTATTTCTGCGCCAATCGCGATTTGAGTGGAAATCCCTAAAACCCAGCAATTCCTATTCCAAACCCTTCTCTTACGGAAATTAGTGGAGTCCTTCAGGGTTTTTCCATTCAAGAAACAAAATAAATCGTGATTTTCCGCTCATTTATTTAAGTCCAATTCGTGAATTCCCACTCATTGATTCAAACCATTTTCAGCGTCCAGCAAAAATCTGGCTAACCCGCGCCGCCACCTCTCCTGTGTCTCCGCATGCGCCAGTCAGAGCAACCTGGCTGCCAAGATTCCTGTCAATACTCATACATTATTCATCCCCGCTCTCCGAAAGAACTAAGGAGAAAGTGGCAATATATCCATAATTATTTAGCAGTTGGATCGGCCTGGCATTTCAAATTTTTTGCATCTGAATTTTCGATAGATTTTGGCGTTAAATAATATTATTGAGTTCAAATGACTAACTGGAAGTCCTAATCGGCTGTCAATATAACCATAAAACCATGGGTGGATTTTAGGAATAAAAAATATTCGAAAATTCTGGAGTGCCCGTTACTTGGGGCTTCCAGCGATTTAGTGCGCCAAGATAAATTCAGAAAAATTTTTAATTTACATATATTGACAGTACCAAGAGGCGCTCTTGACCTTCAAAATAGATTTGGGTTTACTGCTCGGCATCCAATAGCTGGAAAGTTACAACCCGCTCTTTAAAAAATCGAAAGTGGTCGATCTAGGGTCTGGCGATTATTTCGTCAACAATGTGAGTCTTTAGATCTGACCACATATTAGAGGAATGGTAAATGCAAAATGTTCCTGGGCATATTTTGGAAGCTTCTAATGTGAAGCTGGATTCAACCAGTACTCTCGCCGAAATAAGACGGCATGAAGAGGCGGTTAGGCGGTACGAAATTCTCAAAGACTATTTGACAGGAACAATCAGTGCTGATGTAGCTATGGAGATTCTGTGCGTCAAGAAGTCTCGCTTTTACAAACTACTGAAATACATGGCAGGAGCTAAAAGTTACAGGGCACTGGTACCGGATGTAACGGGAAGAAAGCCAGGCCTCACAGTGACAGATCCTGAGACACTGAAGCTGATAGAGGAGATGTTCGAGGAACACTACCCTAGCCACAAGACCATCGCGGCGGTATGGAAGCATTGTCAAACCCAAGCCGACAATAGGCGGACGCTTAGGCCGAGTTACCATACCGTTTCGACTTGGATCAAAGCCAAAACAGAGTCGCTCCTTTACAAGATGACTCACACGGGAGACCAAACCAAGCAAAGGTATGGGGCAAAGCCCGGTTATAAAGTTACTAAGAGGCCGCTGGAGTGGGTGCAGATCGATCATACGGTTGTCGATCTTATGGTAGTGGACGAGGACGACAGAACGGTCGTCTTGGGACGTCCTTACATCAGTTTGGCGGTTGATCTGCATACACGTGTGATACTGGGATTTTACGTCTCATTGCTTCCGCCAAGCGCTGTATCTGTTGCAATGCTGATGGAAAACTGCGCCTTGCCCAAAGTGGAATTTCTGCAAAGCCTAGGACTCCCAGAACACCTGCTTCCCTACTACGGACTGGCGGAAGTCATCCACACCGATAATGCAAAGGAGTTCATCTCTGACGTGTTCGTCCTCAACGCCAAGGACTTTGGCATTGACGTTGAGCACCGAGATATTCCCGAAAAGCACCAAGGTGGCCACATTGAAAGTCTGATTGGAAAGTTGATGATCAACACGATCCATCCGATGCCAGGCACCACAGGCTCCAATGCTCAGCAGGGCAAACATCTGAAGAGCAACAAGAAGGCCGCGATTGGGTTAACTGGGCTGCGCCGTATACTGGCCTATACCTTACACGCCTACCATCAGACGAAACACTCGGAGCTAGACACGACTCCTGCGCAAGCATGGGATGGGCACTTTTCTAAAAAGCCGAACAGTCGGGTTTTGGAAACGTCCCAGTATGAAGACTTCAAATACCGGTTTTACCCAGAAGTCTCCAATAAGAAAGTAGTGCCGGGAGGTATTGAGATTTTCCGCAGGTTTTATTACGGACGCTTACTTAAGGACAGGATTCGGGACGAGGTCACAGTTAAGTATGATCCATACGATTTGAGCTTCATTTACGTAAAACTTGGCGAGATCTTCGAGAAGATTTCTTGTGTGCGCAATAGTTTCAGTAGGAGTTCGGACTATGAGATGTACCGTTGGCAACGCCAACAGAAGGGAGATCGAGATGGCACCATGACGAAGGAAGGGGCGCAGTCTTATGGTGAAATTACCAAGCAGAAAAATAAGGAGGTGAAATTAACCACTCAGGAAAAACGCAGGAGGAAGGCGGAAAAAGGAAAAGCTGACTATAAAAAACAAGCAGGTTTACACGGCAAAAATTCAGAAGACGACAGCACTCTGAGCCGTACGACTCCGAACACAACCAGCACCACCGGCAAGGCCAATGACACCGGCAAGTCATCTAAGAAATCTAATGTTTTTGACATTGGCGGTTTCTTCAAGAAAACCGAAGATGTTGACTACAACCAACCCCCGATTTTTTACGATAGCAACTGATTAAACACTTATCTTGTACTTAACCTGAGCGCATGGGTCTGGTTTTTCTTGCCTATTATTTGGACATCAGTCTAGGGGGAATCATGCGCTCATACTTTTGTGGACTACCATGACAGATTACTCTCACGTACACCCTGCATCTCACATCCACTTCAATGAGCCAGACGATGTTCGTCTTATCACCTGTTCCAACGACTTCTGGGTGCACCATCCTAGCGCCCAGAAAATCATACTAAGGATGGAAATGGCAATGAAGATGCGGAACAAGATCAACGCACCCAGTATGCTCGTTACCTCTCCAGGAGGAGGAGGCAAAACCGCTTTGATTGGCGAGATGAAGGCTAGGAATGCTACGAACGAAAACAAAATGATCTTCGTGACCATGCACCAAAGCCCTAATGGCTACTCACTCAAGGATCTTATCCTGAGCGAACTAGGTTTGGGGGTAGGGCGAAGGGCGCGGCAAGGCCATAACATTACTCCAGAACTTCAATATATCATTAGGACGGAAAATATTTGCGCCATTGTGATTGATGAGATTCACGATGCGCTGACATTGACCGAGCTTCAGCAGCGCATCAACCTTTCGCTGCTGAAGAATCTGTCAGGCTCCACCTACGGCCTCTCGGTGTTTGCTTTCGGGGTACCGGCAGCTGCGCGTGTGCTCCGTCAGGATCCTCAGCTTGAACGCCGATATCCTGTAGTGGCCCTTAACGGGTGGGAAAATGGGCCAGAGTTTCGAAACTTCGTATCTAGCTATATCCACCATTTGCCGCTGAAGAACAAAACCAACTTTCAGGATCAGATGCTGTTCCTGAAAATTATGAACAAGGGGCAGGGTATCACCGATAACGTTGTGAAGATTCTGCAAGCATCAGCTATGGCCAGCATCATTGACGGCACCGAACACATCAACCACCGCCACCTCGATAACATCGACGACATTATGGCGAGTTTCAACTACGCACTGCGTGGCGCAGAGATGCCATTAGAGGAAGAGGGGCAGTAAAGATTAGATGAAGCGAAATCTGTCATTAAGTAAAAAGCGTCAGATTGCTCGCACGGTGCTGCAAGGCCTCCACGGGTTCCAGCATCGCTGGCCTGAACGCACAGAGGTTTACCAGGCTTTGGATGGCATAGCCAAATCCGACGACGCCATTTTTGTAATGTTGCGGGGAGATGCAGGAGCAGGAATTAGCTCGATACTCGAAGAGTTTTCTTTAAAATTTCACGACGAGGTAATTGTTGTGAAACCGCGCATTTACTCATCGAGTCTTAACATGATAGGTCAGGTACTCCACGCAATCTTTCCTTTTAGCGACTTCCGCACCTACAAGCGTGTGCCTAAAAGTTTGATTGAATGCCGCCAGGCTGCCAGAAAGATTATTATCTTCGACGATCTGGATATTATTTCTAATCAAAATAGTATGGAAGAGGTGATTTTTGACCAGCTCCATCAACTTGCGCGAAGCCTTGGTTGGTATAAAATTATCATGTCTACGAGAAACAAAAGGTTGCTTCAGCGTTACTCAAAGGTCATAGGAATAACTAGCATGGTGATCCCTGTCTCTGGGATAATTCCAGCAGTCAATGTAAAGACCGTTGTTCAAGGATTCTATGATTGGTGCAATCAGCACTACGGGACTAAAGCTCAACCGCCCTGCATGTCTCGATTTAGCAAGCTCGATCAAGATATGCCGATCGACCGTATCATCGACGTGTGCGAAACCCTGTACTGCTCGGAACTCCTGAAAGCACATCTGGATTTTAACAGCAAGACGATCACTTTTACCGGCACGCCTTTGATTTATAAATTTCCTGATAATTTTTTAGATCTTCGTCACGAAATTGAACATAATGCTTTTACCTAAAGATCAATGTGTACAAAGTAACCCTCAGTATGCGCGCAGGAGCCCTCAATACTTATAAGAAATCCTCAATGGCTTAGTGGGACTTGATAGCCTAGCAACTATTGATAGTGCGGATGATAAAGCGGCTAGTTAAGCCACTCCCAAGAAAAGAGTAGCAATAGTGAGCCCAAGAATGTATGCAGTTCCGGAACCGCTAGCAGACGAAACCCTATCGTCATGGATGTGGAGAGTAAACTCAACAGCCCACATACCTATCATGTCTTATATGCGATTCAGTTCGCTGGAAGGCGAGATCATAGAGCGTGATAAAATAGGACTTCGGGGAGAGCGGTTCGCAGATCGCGACCTCTTGACTGAAAACGGATTTATTGAAACCTTCAAAAAAGAATTCAACATCTCTCAACCCTGGTTGAATAAACGATTTCCTGAATTCAGTCAACCCACCATACCGACTCAATTCAGAAGGGCGTTTTGCTCACAATGCTTTATCGAGTCTTTCCAGAAGATTGGCATTCCGGTTAGCAAGGTTCAGTGGTGTTATCTGACCAAGCCTCTCTGCGAGTTTCATGGTACTCCACTTCATGACTCGTCGATTTTCTTTATAGATCATGACGATTACACAATTCAGGCATTTGTATCCTACTGGGATGATCATCAGTTCAAGGAGGATTGCGATTTGATCCGTGGTGCTGGAGCGATGAGAAATTCCCTGGCGCTGAAGGCTCAACAGCAATTGGATAAGCTGACGAAGCGGGCATCCAAATCTGGCCATAGCTTTGGTGTGCAAATGTTCGTGCTGACCCTAATGAGGTCAATGATGATTCCCGCGTTCCATCACGGCTATCCCAAAATAGCATTCGCACATTGGGGTGGCAGCGACCCCTATGCGGGTCTCGGGATTCATGGCGATTTTTACAATGAAATCTATCGAAGTACTTGCCTGGCGCGGTTGTACGCTCTCTATTTCAGCGCGATTATTTTGGGTTGGATTACCAGTGAACAGGCATTTAAGACTCTCCGCGAAGGTTATTTTTCCCCTTGGAATACTCACATGATATGGTCAATACTGGATGATCGTCCGGGGATATTGAGATTGCTTTTTTCGGAACTTAAGCTTTATGAAACGCCATGCCTTAATCTTACTCATATGAATATACCCAAACTAACTCGGATTATTTATGATGTATAAGATTACGACAGTTTATTGGATACCGGGATGTATGTTACATCGCACCGGTAGCCGATCAAGCTATCATTTTGTCGTCGCTTTACATGTAGATGTGGTTGCATGGAAGATCTTGACTTACACGTTAGGGTTCAGGGAGGGATGTGATGGATTTTCTAAACCGACCTTGATCGACTTGAAGTACCCTAATCGTTTCTGGCTCTGGCAAGCATTTCGACGGGACTTGAAGGAGCGGACGGCTTTGGTCATCCCGCCACAGGCGGTAACCAGGCTGGATTTTGACTCCTTCGGCCCTTTCCGTGTCGTTCGGAAACTTCCAGCAGCTAAGGTAGCGCTCTTAACCAATAGCCTTATGAAGGCTTTTTACGACTTAAGCTTATGGCACATCGGTTATCTCTATAACCCTATACGAACTACTAGCGCTCAGCTGCATCGAAGAATCGATAGAGCGATTGCATGCGCGAATGGATTTGCGCCGCCGTGAGCTAATTGACCTGTTGCCTATCGACACTACAGAACGTTTTCGCTTCAATCTATATAGCCAAAACAACTATAAATTTGCGTGAGCGCTGACATCATGAAAGCAAGGTCGCGGTTTAGGGCGCATAAAAACTGCTTCGGATGTTGGATGGTTCAAATCATTACGCGCCCGTTTCGTAGCATCGTAATAGCTACATGAACCAACCTCGTGAAAAATGGGCGGCGCGCTCTGGGAGACTGGTGTTTGATTAAATCACCACTAGGACACTACGCCAGAGTTAGGAGCGTGAGCTCATTTGCTAGGGGTGAACACCTGATTATCAGCTCTTCCTCCAATACTCCCTCACCGACGTCAACGCCAGCCCCAACTGCGCCGCTGCCTGCTGCTGCGTCGCACCTTCTGCCTTAAGTGCCAATACCGCTCTCTCATTTTCTGCGTTTAGCGGCTTTCCGCGTCCGCGCTTTATGAGGTTACCGTCGGCATCGAACTGTTCGGCGAGCACCTTCATGCCACCTTCAGCTTCGAAGGCCGCCACGTCGGTCAATGCACGACCAATTACCGTCAGCGGTTGCTCACCCTGGCGTAGGGCAATGCAGAGGGTAAGCATCGCTATGGGATCGAGACCAAGGGATTGCGCCAGCTCGTCAAATTGCTCGACGGTGATGCTGGTCTGCGCGTTCTCGAGGGCACTGACTTTACGTCTGTGGGTCGCATCCGAGACGTCAGCATACCTAGCGCGCCGGACAAGACGGAGCGCCCGAAATACGGCTGCAAATGCGGTTCTCAGTTCCATGACTTTCTCAAAAGTCAGGATATAGCCATAACTGAGCTTTACGAATAAACGTCAATATAGTGTATTATCCGTTCTTCCGGGTGCACCTGCGGGCTAGATGCCTCGGTTCGAAGGTAGTAGGGCGCGAGCAAGGCTTTCTCTAGGAGCTCTAAAACCGACGTACCTGTGGGCACCCCAGATACAGTTGCTCTAGATACCTCGAGCACCGAGGTCGGGCGAGCGCAGACCGAGATCAGCCATCACCTTGGTTCGAGAAGGGTTCGGCTTCCGGTTGTGCGACCTATGAAGGGAGCGCGCACTGAACACATTAGCTGGATTGACGGAGATTTTGAGATTGAGCACAGATGAAAACGAAGGGGCCGACGAACTACTCACCGGCCCTGGCGAACCCCTCAATGGATCGATGGCCTCATACGAGATTCTCACAGGGCTCGTGCAAGCTCTCTATCCACGTAAGCCCTATTGCTTGGTTGAAGATTGGACGATTTTTCGAGCTGAGGTCACTGAAGACGAGCTCCAAAAAATTCACGGCGAAGGCCAATTACCCCTCATCGTTTATGCCCGTAACGTCGTCTTCGACAGCGAGAGAAGGTTTGACGTCGGTGATTGGGTGCGCTCCACGTTCGCAGTTTCGTTCGAAGAAGGGTTTCTGTTCGAAACAAAAAACACCACTTATGTGCTGATGGGGCCTGGCCACGAAAAGGCGGCAAGTCTCAAGACGGTTCTTTCTTTTTTCTAGTGAAATCGGTTCACGAATTGGCTGGGGCTGAGGCTGAGATGTTTGGAACAGATATTGGAGATCAAGCAGGGGACGAAGGAACGTTCGTAACACATATTGTTGATCGGGCGGGGTACGAAGGAATGTTTGGAGAAGATCATTCACATTGGTTCAAGGTCAGTCGGTTGCTTCCTACACACTGGTACCACATTGATTTAAAAATCAGAAACGAAGACCGGATGACTTCCATCATTCAAATGGCAGGTGACGAAGCTGCATTTGAGCAGATTCTCAAGGAATGTGGTTCCGATGTCGTCCTCACGCAAGTCCAAGTGGTTACTCCCGCATGGATGAACAAAACGGACGGTTGGCGCATGGAAAAGCTGGTCAGCTTGTCGACTGGTTTCGATAAAATCGGCGTGCTGGTGTGTCTGCTGGAAGTAGATAGTGGTGTTGTGTATGCGGACGTTCACAATCCTCTGTTTCGTGCCGACTCCTTGGTCGAAGTCAAAAAGATCTACTGAATCGAGATTGAGACAATGCCAAATGACACAGAGCTCGAACTCCACTCCAAACGCTTGACCGACTTTCATATTTTGCGAATTATTCGAGCGCGTAAGCATTCATACAATGAGCCCGTAACCGCTTTCTTGAGTGACGTTTTCATAAACGCAAACTCAGCGATCGGTATCGTCTATGGTCACGTTAATCAAGGCCCTCATGGGCGCTATGCAGACGAACACTTTTTGCGCACCAGCGATATCCGTCGCGTGCAAAAGGAAGGGCGGTACTGGGTGCTAACCACTCAGAATTCCCGATACGTCGTTGCCTCTTTCAAGCGAGATAATGGCAGGGCTAGTTTTAGAAGCTTTCTACGGCGAACTAAATGTAGTTTTCACTAGACGAGCTCTCACTACAGACGAGGTTCAAGAAGGCTGCCGGCCTCTAGGGGCGTCTATCGGATGATCCGCGAAATTTACGGGGGTAGAAGGTGGAATTACTCATTCGAAAAGGAGAGCAACTCAGCTTATCGTACGGCATTTTTGCGTCATACAATCGCTGCGGCCCATTCACAGCGCTTAAAGATTTCGACCTTCTTGAGACGATTGAGGTATACAAAAGTCAGACCTGTGAGGCTGCGGACGAATATTCCCTGCTGTCTGATTTTCCTGATTACCTAATCGCACGCCGGTACATAGAATTAACGCCGTGTCGAAATATTCACCTCGGCGAGTTCAATGGGTTTGATGTGAGACAGAAGGTCGATTCTGATGGATGAACGCAAAGGATGAAGCTCTTTTTGGATTGCGAGTTTTCTCAGCTCAACCAAGACACAAAGCTCATCTCACTCGCTCTGGTGGCGGAGTCCGGAGAGGAGTTCTATGTCGAGCTTTCGGATACTTACGACTTCAGTGACTGCAGTGATTTTGTCATCGAGCACGTACTCCCACAGCTCAACCCATCGCTGCATGGTCAAACCTTGTCGGGAGCTCAAGCAGCTTTAAGCGGTTTCCTTGCGTGCTTTGATGAGCCCCTCGAAATATGTACGGATGCCCCGAATTGGGACTGGGATTTTTTTTGTGACCTGGCATACGTGGATCACCGCTGGCCAGCACATGTCATTAACCGGCCGACGAACCTCATCACGCTGATCAGCAAGGTGAGCACCAACGCTCTGCAAAATGTGGAGCTCCCTGACCTGCCACATCACGCCCTATTGGACGCCCGGATCCTTGCATTGCTTTACAAGGGTTTGGCTTCAGCTTTGTACCCCAACATAGATTAGAAAATATGCGGAGGATTGGCGATGGCTCTTGATGACTACACGGTGTACTGCGATGTTCAAATGCCGGTCGCGCAGGGTCGAGAGCTACTGCACGTGGTGAATGCCTTGCGCGATTCGGGAGCTCATCCGAACCTCGATACAGTTTTTGCGCATATGCAATTTGAATTGAAGATGTCGATCGATATCGTCGAAAACCCACCAGATTGGGGCGCTGCCGAGCCTACTGAGCATTGAGAGCATAGGGCTAGGCGCTAGCGCGAAGAGGCGATTGCAGGTTGCAGGTCAGTTATCGAAAGTCGTCCTTGATGAGTGTGTGTCAACGAGGCGCGCAAACTTGTCTGCTGCCCCGGCACTAGCGGCGAGCTCTAATACAGACAGTGGAGCATTGGAATCATATGACGGATGAACTATTGCCCATTTTACGAGGGCGCTATCCAGAGCTTTTCTCCGATACCCATCTTCGGGAGATTGCATGCTTGCCGGGATGGTTAAATCTGATTGATGAACTGTGCCGCACTTTGCAAATTCACCTGGATTCTCATCCTGATGTTCCTCAAGTAAAGGTGCTCCAAGTCAAAGAAAAGTTTGGTGGGTTGCGCTTCTATTTTTCTGGCGGTGATTCGGCGTGCCGTGGAGCGGTTGCCACTGCAGAAGAACGCTCGCTCTCGACCTGCGAAGTTTGTGGGCAGACCGGGGTTCTAAGAGAAGGGCGTTGGCTGCGCGTACGATGCATCGAGCACATCCATCGGTCACCCTCTGACGACAGCAAATGAAGTGATCTGATGCAAGCCATCGACCCGATGAAACAGCAGACCGCTAATGCACCAGTTTAAGAATTCGCGAAGCACTGTTCAGGGCGGGTAATCCTTGGACATTTTCCTAGTCCCCGCACTGGTGTGCTCATCCAACCAATCAGCAGTGCTGACTTCACCTTAGACAAAGGCATCCTGAAAAACACCTAAGCGATTGCCCGTTAAAGCAAAGAGGTACGGGCTATCCAGATCGCTGGCCTCATGTCAGTCTCGTGGCACAAATTTTTTCGCTAGATCCTAGGGTCTATTGTTGATTGGCGTAGAGGCAACATGAAAAAAGTGAAGTTGGATCGTATCAACCGAGCAATCCTCGAAAATCTGCAAAGCAATGCTCGGATCAGCAATTTGGAGCTGGCCGAGAAGATTAATCTTTCCCCCAGCGCCTGCCTGCAAAGAACCAAGGCGCTGGAGGATGCCGGTTACATTCGCGCCTACATGGCGTCGATCGACATCGATGCGATCTGTATCAATGTCATGGCCTATGTCATGTTCAGCCTGCGCGATCACGCGGGGCATTTGCGTGTTCAGTTCGAACGCTTCATCGCCAAGCGTCGCGAGCTGGTCGATTGCCTGAAGGTCGATGGAGAGTTCGACTACATAGCCTTGGCCACCTGTTCGACCGTTACCGATTTCAACACGCTCTGTGAGCAGTTGCTGGATGAAAACCCCAACATCCTGAAAATCAACAGCAGCATCATTCTCGACAAAACCAAGTGGTTTGCCGGTTATCCGCTAGAGAATCTGATTTGGCGGGAATGACGGCGAGCGACCTGCATAATCTGCGGTAAATGACCGCACATCCCGCAGCAAGTGCAATGAACACGGGCTATCTCAATCTTTTGCATCGCCGTCTTTGCGGACAATGATGGTTTTATCCTGAGGGAGAGAACAGTCATGTCTGCATCTGCGTACGTCACCCTGGAAACGGCACTGGGGGCCTTTACACTCGAACTGTTTGGCCAGCAGGCACCGCTGACCACCGCGAATTTTCTGGCGTACGTGGAGAGTGGTCGCTACGACGGCACCAGCATTTTCCGCATCGTCAATCCGTCCAATCAGCAACCGGAAGACTCTGTGCGCATCAGTGTCGTGCACGGCGGCACGCGCCCCTTGGCAGCCAATAATTTACCCATGATCGAGCTCGAAAGCACTCTGCAGACCGGCTTGAGCCATCGACATGGCAGTGTTTCGTTGGGGCGTGACGAGGCCAATAGTGCCGAGGGTGATTTTTTCATTTGCATCGGCGATCAGCCGCACTTCGATCATGGCGGCGCTCGCCATCCGGATGGCCTGGGCTTTGCCGCGTTCGGGCAGGTCTGCGCGGGTATGGATGTGGTAGAGGCTATCTGGGGCCATGCTGGAGCGCAGGAATATTTGCCGCCCGAGGCTGAGATTGCCATTGTGCGAGCCTATCGTCAGCCGCGAGGTGTGTGATGGGGCGCCATGCGGATGTAAGGGCGGTAATGGCAGCGCGTCGATACGATGCATTTTTACTTCCCCGTAGCGATGCTTACCTCAACGAAGACCTGGCGCCGGCTGACGAAGCCTTGTACTGGCTGACTGGTTTCAGTGGCAGTGTAGGGCTGGCGGTTCTCACAAAAGAACGCGCGGCGCTGCTAGTCGATGGTCGCTATACCGAGCAGGCCCGCCAGGAGTGCGTTCAGTTCGAGACCTTGATGCTGGACGACAGTTATCTGTTCAGTTGGCTGCGCGGGCAGTTGCAACCCGGCGCAACCATCGCCTGCGATTCAAGGCTGCACAGCGTCGATGAGTGCGAGCGCTGGCAGGTCATGGCGACGCAATCGGGCTTCAACTGGCACGAGTCCATAGACAATCCGGTGCTTGAATGCTGGCGCAATCGCCCGGCGTCGCCGAACAGCCCAGTGCTTGCCTTGGGGCTGCAACATGCAGGTATGGCTGCGCAAGACAAGCTCGAACACCTCACTGCCAGCTTGAGCGCTTCGCAGTGCGATGCTTTGTGGCTGCCTGCACCGGATATGTTGGCGTGGACTTTAAATGTGCGGGGTCAGGATATCGGTATCGCCCCATTGCCGTTCAGCAACGCTCTGCTATACGCAGATGGTCGTCTGGATTGGTTCATTGATGCCAACCGCCTGCAACTGCCCGAAGGTTGGCTTCCCTTTACGGTGACTGTACGTCCACCCCAGTGGCTCGCCCAGACCATCTCCGAACTGCATGGCCAAAAGGTATGGGTTGATCGCCGTATGTGCACCGCCGCTGTTTATCGTCAGTTCGAGTCCGCCGGTTGTGTGTTTTATGAGGCGCCAAATCCCCTACTTCTGCAACGGGCTTGCAAGCAGCCCGCTGAGTTACATGGCAGCCGTGAAGCGCACCGTATCGATGGACTCGCTTTGTGCCGATTTCTGTATGCGTTCCACTGCCGCTGCGACCGATTTGTGGGGCAGAGCGAACTGTCGATTGTCGAATCTCTGGAGGGCTGGCGTTCTCGGCATCCCGATTACCAAGGCGTGAGTTTCGAGACCATCGCCGCCACCGGTGCCAATGGTGCTCAGCCCCATTACTTGCCCAAGCCTGGGCGGGCGGCAAAGCTCAAGCACGGTGAGCTGTTACTGATCGATTCCGGTGGCCAATACCCCCAGGGGACGACCGACGTGACCCGGGTGGTGGCTTGCGGCACGCCGACCGCACGTCAGCGTTGCCTTTACACCACCGTGCTGCGCGCCCATATCGCACTGGCTAGCTGTATGTTCCCTATAGGCACCAGTGGACAGCAGTTGGACAGCGTTGCGCGGCAGGTGATGTGGCGTGAAGGTTTGGACTACGCCCATGGTACCGGACACGGGGTTGGCAGCTATCTGCATGTGCACGAGGGGCCCCACAGAATTGCCCCCCACGCCAGCGCGGTACCACTGCAAGCGGGCATGGTGACCTCGATCGAGCCGGGTGTTTACCTATCCGGTGAGCTGGGGATCCGCATCGAGAACCTCTATGAAGTAGTTGAGGCCGAGGCGCATCCCGGGTTCCTCAAGTTCCAAGTCCTTACCATGGCGCCGTTTGCGATTGAACTGATTGACCGTGGACTGCTGAGCCAGGCCGAAGCTCAGTGGCTCGATGAGTATCATTGGACTGTTCGGGTGTCATTGGCGGCCTCTCTGGAGCCGGACGTCGCAGCATGGTTGCTGCGGCAAACGCTACCGAACAACATGCAGTTTCTTGCTGAATAACCGTTGATTGTTTTTCTTGGCCCCTGCAAAAGCGCAGTTAGATTTCAGGAGGGCTGACATCATGTTTCCAGCGTTCGCGAGCGCCTCAAAACAATTCTAATAGTCGGTTTGCCTCCCACTTCATAGTGGGAGAGCAGGCGTTGCCAGTATAGAGGCGAGCATGAACAGTTCAGAAAATGTGATTCCCGACGGGTACGATCGCAGACCTGTGCCCCAGTCCGAAACGGTCTCTGGAATCGGGTTGGCGCTTATTACCTTTGGGATTGGGATGACCTTGCCTGTGTTCTGGCTGGGTGCAGACGTAACTCAGAAAGTTGGGTTCTCGACTGCTTCGCTGATTTTCGTCGGGGTATGTGCGGTACTCGGTTTGCTGTGTGCATTGACCGCAATGGTCGGTGTGCGGACACGGCTAAGTACCTACATGATTCTGCAGTTTTCCTTCGGCCGCCATGGCGCCAAGTTGATCAACCTGACCATGGCTGTAACCTTGCTGGGGTTCTATGCTGCCACTGCGGATATCTTCGGCAGCACAGTGGCCAGCGCGTTGCAAAGTTCATGGGGCATTGTCACGCCGGCGTGGGTGCATTGCGTCTGGGGTAGCATTCTGATGACATTGATGGCCATTTATGGATTACGTGGCCTGGATCGTCTGTCGATTTATTCGGTGCCGCTTATGGCGCTGTTCATGCTGTTTGCACTGTACCTTGGCGTCCAGCGCGCAGCGCCCGGTCAACTGGGCGGGTTCTTGGGCTCAGGCGACAGCCTCGCACTGGCGATAGCCAGTACCATTGGCATGGTGATTTTGACACCGGTATTGATGCCTGATTTCACTCGTTATGCACGTACTGAAAAAGATGCCTTGATTGCCATTCTTGGAATGGCCGCAGGTTTTCCGTTTGTGCTTATCGTCGGTGGCTTGTTGTCGATCATTACCGGCCAGAGCGAAATCATGTTGATCATGGCTAGCCTCGGCGTACTGCTGCCGGCCTTGGCCGTACTCGTGTTATCCACCTGGATCACCAACACCGCGAATTTGTATTCCGCGACGCTCACGCTGGCGACCGTCAGCCGTACCGCGAGCTGGAAGCTGACAGTGGGGGGAAGCGTACTGGCAACCGGCCTGGCTGTCGGTGGGTTCATGACGCATTTCCTGGATTTTGTCATGGCCTTGAGCATCGTGATCCCGCCATTGGCGAGTATCTATGTCACGGACTTCTTTGTGGTACGTCATCAACGTTATGACATCGATGCGCTGAAACAGTCCTCCGCATTTGGCTGGCCGGCACTAATCAGTTGGGCGCTGGCCAGCGCAGTCGCCTGGATGACGTCCTTTGAAGGCTGGACGCTGACATCGCAACCCACGTTGGACTCGCTACTGGTGGCCCTCGTCGCGTACTTGGTGCTACACCGATTGATCCCTGTTTCTACGGCAGTGCCGTCGCACTCGTAAACCGATAATTCCCCAACCAATGCGTTGACCCGGGAGTTTACCCGGAGGGCGAAGCCATGACCGTTTTTAGAAAAACGAACACTGCAAGCCTGTGTTCGACGGGGATGGCTCGCTTTTTTTCTGCCAACCGCAACGCCCATAAAAAGCTTTAGAAGTTCAGGAGCAGTTTTAATGAACATCATCCGACTCATCGTGATGGCAGCGCTCGGATTCAGTTGCGCAGCCCATGCCCAAGTCTCCAGCACACTGGCTTTAACCTCTGAGTACCAGGTTCGTGGTATCGGTTATTCCGGTAACCATCCGGCATTGAGTTTGAGCCTGGACTGGGCCGGCGAGAGCGGGTTATTTGTCGGCGCCTGGGCGACAAATACCGACAGCTTCGAAAGTGGCGACCCCTATGACGATGGCGCGAACATCGAGATCGACTTTTACGGTGGCTATAACGGCCAACTGGAAAACGGATTGCGTTATGGCGTGATCGGTTACTACTACACGTTCCCTTCGACCAACTACAACATCAACTATCCGGAGATTGGATTCAGTCTCGGTTACGGCAACCTGAACACGTATCTCTACTATTCCAATGACATGATCAGCACGTCTCAGTCGTCACAGTATGTGGCGGCCGACTACACCTTCAATCTGCCGTTGGAAGTCGATCTGACTTTCTTGGCTGGTCACTCTTTTGGCGAGTACTTTCGCCAGACAGAAATGACGGGCGCCCATGAATACTCTAACTGGGAAGTAGCACTCAAACGCAGCTTCGGCCCGGTCAATACAAAACTGAGCTGGGTCGACACCGACTTGTCGGGTCGCTTCTACAACAGTGGCGAGTACCTGCGTAATGACGGCCGCCTGATCTTCACCGTTTCCCACACTTTTTGAAATAACAGCCGGCGGCCCTGCGCCTGGCCGGCTTTTGCGTGACTGCAGGAGGACTTATGACAATCCGTGTGGCTACCGATATCGGTGGCACTTTTACTGACTTGGTTTATCTGGAAAACGGCGTGATCAACGCGGTCAAGGCCGACACCACACCTCCGAACTTTGAACAGGGACTGCTCAATGCGGTCGCCAAAAGTGGCGTCAGTTACGCCGATATCGAATTTTTCGCCCATGGCTCGACTGTGGTGATCAACACCCTGACCGAACGCAAGGGTGTCAAAACCGCCTTGCTGACCACCCGTGGATTTCGCGATGTGCTGGAGATTGCCAGAGGCAATACGCCGGATATTTTCAATACCTACTACCGCAAGCCGCCGCCTTTCGTGCCCCGTCATCTGCGTCTGGAAATCTGTGAGCGATTGAATTATCGCGGTGAAGTCGTCACCCCCCTGAACCTTGAAGCCCTACCAGCCATCCTCGGCACCTTGCGGGGGGAGGGCGTGGAAGCGATCGCGATCTGCCTGCTACATGCCTATTGCAACCCCGTGCATGAACAGCAATTGATGGCTGCCGTGAGCGAGTTGTGGCCGCAAGTGGCGGTCATCGCTTCGCATCAGGTCAGCCGTGCGCTGCGTGAATATGAACGCACCAGTACCACGGTGTTGTCGGCTTATGTGATGCCTGCTACGCGAGACTATCTGGATAATCTGTCCACACACCTGACAGATAAAGGGCTGCGATCGGCACCCTTCATCATGAAGTCCAACGGCGGCATTTCCCCGGTCAATGCGGCCAAGCAAGATCCGATCAGCCTGGTGGAGTCCGGGCCGGTCGGTGGCATTCTCGGGGCGCAGGCCTACGGCCAGTTGATTGGGGAAAACCAGTTGCTGGCGCTGGATATCGGCGGCACAACGGCCAAGTGCTCCTTGATCCATGACGGCAAGGTGGAAATCAGCAACGATTACGTGATCGAGAAGACCGCGATCAGTGCAGGATATCCGATCATGACACCTGTCGTGGACATCGTTGAAATCGGCAATGGCGGTGGCAGTCTGGCGTGGGTCGACGCGGCGGGTAGCTTGCGTGTAGGCCCGCAAAGTGCAGGCTCCACACCGGGGCCAGTCGCTTATGGTCGAGGCGGTATGGCACCGACGACCACCGATGCCAACCTCTTTACGGGCCGGATCAATCCGGATGACTTCGCCGGTGGCGAAATCAAACCGGATGTCGAAGGGGTGCAAAGTGCTTTTACAAAACTCGGAGAGCAGATTGGCGTATCCGCCAAACTGCTGGCCCATGGCGTATTGCAAATTGCCAATGCCAACATGGTCAATGCGCTCAAGTTGATTTCGGTCAACCGTGGTCATGATCCTCGAGACTTCGCGCTTATGGCCTTCGGCGGTGGCGGGGCATTGCATGCCGCTGCCCTGGCTGCAGAACTCGGTATTCCGAAAGTCATCATTCCGCCGTTTGCCGGTGTCTTTTCGGCGTGGGGCATGTTGATGCTCGATTCCCGCCGCGATTACATACAGACGCACCTGCAACTGCTCGATGACGAAGGGCTGCATGGCTTGACCAGGGCTTTTGCCAGTCTTCAGGCCACTGCCGAAGCACAATTTGCCGACGACGGTATGCCGCCCGAAAAGCTCCGTTTCGAATGGCACATCGATGCGCGTTATACCGGCCAGGAACACACCGTGAAAGTAGCGCTTGAAGAGCTGCAGTTGCTGTCAATACTCGAGCGCTTTCACGCGCAGCATGAACAGGCCTACACCTTCCGGCTGGAGTTACCGATCGAGGTCGTCAACCTCCATTTGGTGGCATTTGGCGAAGTACCCAAATCGCCCATGGCGCCCATAGGCGTGAGTACTTCGACTACAGCCGAAGTTGCATTGAGTGGTCGGCGCTGGGTTGAGTTCGAGCCTGAACAACCTATCAAGACGCCCCTGTACCAACGCTCTGCGCTGCTCAGCGGTATGCGGATCGATGGCCCGGCGATCATCGAAGAGGCGACCACCACGACAGTCGTTCGCCCAGCCGATCGGCTTGAAGTCGACAAGTACGGTGGCCTTCATATCCATATCAACGTGCAGGAGGTTTCGGCATGAGCAACGCCAATCCATTTACCCGCGAAATTATCAAAAACGCCTTGGTTGCTATTGGCGAAGAGATGTTCATTGCCCTCAAACGCACTAGCATGAGCCCGATCATCTATGAGGCACTGGATTACGGCATTGGCCTTACTGATGCGACAGGACAGTTGATATCCCAGGGCAACGGCATTCCTGGCTTCATCGGCACGCTCGATGGCGCCGTACGCAGCGTGATGGAGAAATTCCCGCTGACCGATATTTTGCCGGGCGACATGTTCATAACCAACGACCCATACGGCGGCGGTGGCACACATCTTTCGGATGTCTCGATGATCATGCCGGTTTTCCATAACGAGCGCCTGATCGCCTGGACGGCCAACAAGGCTCACTGGACGGAGGTGGGTGGCAAGGATCCTGGCAGCTTCAGTTCCGATGCCTCAGAGATTTACCAGGAAGGTCTGCAGTTTCCTACCGTACGCATCTATGACCGTGGTCGGATCAATCAGGCTGTAGTGGACATCATTGCTGCCAACGTCCGCCTGCCAGACATGACGCTGGGTGATCTGCATGCCTGCGCAGCTGCCTTGCGCGTGGGGGAGCGGCGGCTGTTGTCGATCGTGGCCAAGTATGGCGAAGAAACCACCCTTGATGCCATCGAGCGGTTGCTCGAGCACGGCGAGGCGATGACGCTGGCGGCGTTTGCAGGCCTGCCCAAGGGCGTTTTTTATGCCGAGGACGTCATCGACGAAGACGGCCTAGGCAACGGGCCGTTCACGGTGAAAGTCAAAGTCGAGATCAGTGAAGGTCGCTTCGTGGCTGATTTCACTGGCTCAAGCCTGCAAGCGCAAGGGCCGATCAACAATACCTTGTGCGGTCTGCAGTCAGCGGTACGCGAAGTGTTCATGGGCGTTGTGCGACCTGGTATTGCGGCCAATGCCGGGTGTTTCCGCCCAATTGAAGTGATCTGTCCACCTGGCACCATCTGCACGGCTCAGCGTCCGGCGCCGGTGTCTGCTTACTTCGAGTCAATGGTAGCGGCAGCCGATGTGATACGTCGCGCATTGGCTCAAGTGCTGCCGGATCGCTTGATCGCAGGGCAACTCGGTTCCGTATGCTCAATGGTGTTGAACGGGCGCAACTCCATTACCAACGATGAGTACCTTATGGTTCAGCCGTTGGTTGGTGGTTGGGGCGCCGGGTATGACAAGGACGGAGAGAGCGGTCAGTTCTGTGTGGGCAATGGTGAAACCAGCAATATTCCGGTCGAGTTGACCGAGCGTTGTTATGAGGTGTTGGTCGAGCGCTATGGTTTTCATCATGAAGAGGGTGGCGCAGGGCGTCACTGTGGTGGAAGAGGGGTAATGCTCGATTATCGGATCCTGTCGCCCAAGGCTTGGGTGTCGACATTCTTCGGGCGAGGCATCACCCCACCGTGGGGCATTGACGCGGGTCATGACGGCTCGTGCAACTACGCCGAAGTCATTCGCGCACAGGGGCCAACCGAACGCTTCAGTCGAGCCAATCGTGTAGAGCTTGAAAAAGGCGATTTGCTGCGTCTGGTCACGGCAAACGGCGGTGGTTGGGGGCCGACAAAAGCGCGGAGCCTGGAGGCTATTCAGGACGATATCAAAAACGACTACATCTCGGCTGAACAAGCTCGGCGCTACTACCCCGAGCAGATGTCACGGATTTAACTCAACGGCAACGTTTGATTGCCAAGGCTGGTAACGAGACACATGCCAGCAGTACCTGCCAGGGACGGCTTGGCTTCGATTGTTTTTATCGAGGACGAATGATGTTTTCTCATCGAAAGGTCGATGCTCTTTCCAAGCAATTGAGTGACGTTTTATCAAAACTTGCCGCCGGGCAGCAGGCGGATATCCCCGGCGACGATGTAATCCATTGCTATCCGGAGTTGTTGGCGAGCCTGATGCACTTTCGCCATGCATGGATTGATTTACAGCACAAAGCCCATTGCCATGAGGTTACCCGTTCAGTCATAGGACAGGTCGAGGCTTTAAAAAAACAACTGCAAGAAAAAGAAGGCGAGATTGCAGCCCTGCATCTGGGCCTGGATCAGTCAGGGCTATTGATCGAAGAAAGCAAATCTCGGCAGGAAGTACATGAGCTTGAGAAGCTGGTGTGGAATGCAGTCAACGACACGTTGACCGAAGGCTATTGGGAGCTAATGGTCGTTGGCGGGGACGTCTACAACAACGCAAACACCTTGTGCTGGTCGAAGCAGTTCAGAAAGTTGATCGATTATTCCGAGTCAGAGTTGGCAGCCTCTTGGGGTAATTATGAGCGCCTGATCAATGCCGATGATCTTGATGCCGTGCTGCGGGTTGTCGATACCTACCTCCAATCTGGAGATAGCAGCAACTGCTACGTTGTTGAGTATCGAATGCAGCACAGGACTAAAGGAGACATCTGGTTCCGTGAGAGAGGCAGGGTCGTGCGGGATCACAATGGAAAAACTTGTCGAATGATCGGTGCTGTACGAGACATATCTGACGAAAAGCTGGCTGCCGCCATCCATGAAAGAGAGATCGCCCGTATACAGGCAACTTACGGTCAGATTTCTCAAGTTGTGAGTGTTATAAAAACCATTGCCGATCAGACGAATATGCTCGCACTGAATGCTGCAATTGAAGCCGCTCGGGCTGGCGTCGTTGGACGAGGCTTTTCCGTTGTGGCAGACGAAGTGAAAAAACTAGCCAAGCGAACGAGTGTGGCTACGCAACAAATTCAGGAGATGCTCACTACGTGTTGAGCTTCAATTGCGGGCCTGGTGTGGGTGAAGGTTAAACCGAAAAGTCCCTGGTTTCGTAGTCAAGTCAACCAACTTCAAAATGGCCACACTACATGCACCCGTTACGACAACGCCTGCACAACGAACTACACGCGCGCCCGTCTCTGTACTTCGATGAGCCGGCCCATGTGTTTCATCTGGCCTTCCTCGGCAGCGATCAGGAGTGCTATGCATTCCTTGAAAACTGCTGCCCTGGCCCCCTCGATCTGAATGCCGCCCAAGGCATTACCCAACTCGATGGCCATGCACTGAAATGGGAACGCCATGCCGAGTTTTTCACCTTGACCCTGGTGGTCACCTCATCAGGTGATGACTTGTCCTGGACATCACTACCTGAAGTGCTGGCGCAGAAGGTTGAAGCGCATTTGCCGCAGCTGATCAACTCGGTGCAGATCGTAGTGCGTGGCGAAGCCCACTTGGATCTGTCCCGTTATGGTTTCAAGGATCCGAGCGGTTCTTGCGTGGGTGGTGGCGACGCAATGGTCTGGAGTGACTTTCGCCTTAGCGAGGATGGCAACAACCATATGTTATTCATCAACCGACGCCTGAATGCCTACCGCCAGGGACGGATGATACGCCGCCTGCTCGAAATCGAGACCTACAGGATGATGGCTTCATTGTCGTTGACCATGGCCAAAGACTTGAGCGTGCAACTCGATGTTTTTGACAAGACTCTTGTTACTCTTTCCGAACGGAACGCCGACCCAAAAGGCAGTAATGCGAAGACCCTGCTTGCAGATATTTCCAGCCTTTCTGCCCAAGTGGTGAGCAGCTCTGCGAAGACCCGGCACCGCTTCAGTGCTACGCAAGCCTATTCCCAATTGGTGTTCGAACGTTTGGGCGAGCTCCGAGAAAGTCACGTAGGTGATTGCCAACGTTTGGGCGTATTTATCGAGCGACGCTTCAAACCTACCGTCAGGTACTGCACCGCTACCGAACAGCGTCTAGAGCACTTGGCCAAAAGTGTGGCCAACCTTGGCGAGTTGTTACAAGCCCGAGTTCAGGTAGAAATGGAGGAGCAAAATTCGGAAATTCTGAAAAGCCTGAATGCTCGCGCCGATGCTCAAATCAAGATCCAGCGCGCGGTGGAGGGGCTGTCGATTATTGCCATTACCTACTACCTGCTCAGTGTGTTCAAACTGGGTTATTCAGGTCTGCACCTGCTAGGCGTTGGGATCGCCCCCCGAGAGGCCATGCTGGTATTGGCCCCGCTCGCGATCGGTATTCTCGCGTTGATCGTCCTCCGTATCAAGAAAGTGAAAGAGCATTAATACGGTGATCTGACTAATTTTATGCATTAAGGTCGTGGTGTTAAACGCTGGGAGTGCACACCCAACATTGAAGTCGTTGAACGACTGCTTGCAGATACAGATTCAATGAGCCGGACGGAAGCCGCTGGCAGGTTGAACGCAATTTCGTAGCTGCCGGTGGCCCCCCGAAACCGATGATGACTCAGCCCGCCCAGCCTCTTTGCCAGCCTCCGGCATGGGCTACCAGCAAATCCATCGGTCGAAATTCCCCCTGCGCGAGATTGACCGCAAGCGCGCTTCGACGTTAACTGTATGTATATACAGTTTCGATCAAGGCATGCATCATGAGCGTCACCATTCTCGGCCCCCTAGCAAAAGGGGGAGTCCAGCTTCCGTTTTACTCGTTCAAAGTACCAGCCGGTTTCCCATCCCCTGCGGCTGATCACCTTGAACAACACATCTCCATCGACGAAATCCTGGATATCCGAGCACCGCATATTTACCTAGTGCGCATCGAAGGCCGCAGCATGGAAGGCGCTGGGATCTTCGATGGCGATATGGCTGTGGTTGATCGCTCGATCACCGCTGAACACGGCCACATCGTGATTGCGGCAGTGAACTGCGAGCCGGTGTGCAAGCGCCTGTGCAAGCGAGGTTCCGACATCATCTTAATGTCTGAGAATGCAGGTTACCCGCCGCGATACATCCTCGAAGGTGATGAACTGATCATCTGGGGTGTGGTGACATTCAGCGTACGTGCCCATGATCCAAAAGCCTGAGCCCGTCTTCGCTCTCATCGATTGCAATAGCTTCTATGCAAGCTGTGAACGAGTCTTCCGTCCCGACCTGGCGAAGACACCCATTGTGGTGCTCTCGAACAACGACGGTTGTGTGATCGCCCGCAGCGCGGACAGCAAACCATTCATAAAAATGGGCGATCCGTACTTCCAGATCAAACACAAACTCAAGCAGCACGGGATCGTGGCCTTCTCATCCAATTACGCACTTTACGGCGATATGAGCGAGCGTGTGATGAGCGTGATCGAATCCCTCGTGCCCGCAGTTGAGGTCTACAGCATCGATGAGGCCTTCGCAGATTTGGCGGGAGTGCCCGGTGATCTGGAGGCTCTCGGACGCCGAATACGTGCGCAGGTGTATCGGAGTACCGGCATCCCAGTTGGAGTAGGTGTTGCTGGTACGAAAACGCTCAGCAAACTCGCCAATCACGCGGCGAAGAAATGGCAGGCGCAGAGCGGTGGTGTCGTCGATCTTCGTGACCAAACCAAGCGGGATTGGGTACTGAAGAAATGCTCGGTGTCAGACGTGTGGGGCGTCGGACGCAAGATGACTCTTCACCTGGACGGCATGGGCATCAAGTCCGCCTGGGATCTCTCCAAAGCTGATGCTTGGATGCTTCGTAAGAAATTTAGCGTGGTAATCGAGAAGACGGCCCGTGAGTTGGCGGGTACGCCGTGCCTGGAGCTTGATGAGCCTGATCCGCCCAAGCAGGAAATCTGCTGCAGCCGGATGTTCGGAAAGCGGTTATCCGAAATTGCTCCAATCAAAGAAGCTGTTGCCACCTACATGCAGCGTGCTACGGAGAAACTCCGGGCACAGAAATCGCTGTGTAAGAAAGTCCGGGTGAGCATTCGCACCGGGATGTTCAATCCTGAGGAAGCAAAATATGCCAATGGCGTGCTGGTTGAACTGCCTTACCCAACCGACGATGTGCGATTGATGACCAAGGCTGCCGTAGAGGCGGTGGATAGGATCTTTCGACCAGGTTTCAAATACAGCAAGGCTGAGGTTCTCCTTGTCAGCCTCTGTCAGAAGGGTGAATACACCGATGACCTTTTCTCTGTTTCTCAACCCGAAGCTACCGAAAAAGTAATGAGCGTGTTGGATGCAATAAATGGGAGGTGGGGCAGGGGGACATTGCGTGTTGCCAGTGTGCCAACGGATCCAGACTGGGGAATGCGTCGGGATTTGATGAGTCAGAGCTTCACGACTCGTGTTGATCAGCTTTGGACTGTCTATTGTCGATAGCTCGTATCGCCGTTAGCTTCGGCCGATCGCACTGGCTAAATTATTCTAAATTATGGCTCAGCAATAATTATCGCTGGGACATAATTTTGAAGCGTCTGGCGGTCAACTCACAGGAGGGTTTGCGGCGTTCAACGAGATGTACCACTTAGCGTAGGGCGAATTCGCGACCTGACATCTATTGAGGTCAGGGCTGCCATCATCCCACCAAACCGGCCCGCGCTCCCCGAGCGCCACCTTTGCCGTTTGGACGCGCGCCCTGGCCAACTTCAGCTGCCCAGGATCGCCATAAGCTTTCGCTGCCTTTACCTCACGACGCGCCGCCATCAAGTCATTGACCAATTGCTGCCGCACATCCTCACTCAGTGATGGGTTACTGCAACGCCACAGCTGCCCTTTGACTACAAAGTATCGACCGTCAGGAGTCATTGGGTTCATCTCTGCAAATCCATGGTGCATTAGTGCTGCATACCCAGCACGTGATGTCTCGCAGCTGAATGTTGGTGAGGTGCTCTCAGCTAGTAACGGTTTGACAATCTGTAACTCGCATCCAGCCATTAAAAAAAGCACCCCTTACTCCCAGATATCATGATTTTTCACAAGCATGAGCCTTCCTTATAGTCCTCCCAAGCCCACTTGGAACACGGTTGTGTTTCCCTTGATGCGAGACAATTTTATGGAAAATAAGAAACGCCCCGTCCAAGCTTCAGAGGTTGGGATGGGGACTCGAGTCGTATGGGGAGGAGAGCAAGTTCAACATCCCTACAATGCGACCCAGACGCCCATCGTGGTCAGTGCCGCCTATGGCTATGACGATATCGATAAGTGGTATGACGTGGCATTGGGAAAGGAGCCCGGCTTCATTTACAGCCGGATGAGCAATCCCACTGTCTCTGTCTTAGAAGATAAACTCTGTGAGCTCGAAAGCGCGGAATCGGCTGTAGCTTTCAGTACCGGAATGGCTGCAATCAGCGGCGTACTACACACCTTCCTATCCTATGGGCAGCGTGTGATATCTACACGGGACAGCTACGGTGGTACGAACAAAATTTTTGAGGAGTTTCTTCCACGCATGGGTGTGGAAGTAACCCTTTGCGATACGCTCGACACCGTGGCACTTGAGCAGGAAATCGCTAAAGGCTGCAGTGTCCTATACCTGGAAACACCCACGAACCCAACGCTGAAAATCGTTGATATTCGGCGCCTGGTGGCAGCGGCGAAGCGAGTGGGTGCTTTGGTTGTTGCGGACAATACATTCGCGACGCCTCTGAATCAGAATCCGCTCGCTTTAGGCGTTGATGTGGTTGTGCACAGCGCGACCAAATTCCTGTCTGGTCATGGTGATGTACTCGGCGGTGTGGTGTGCGGCGCCGAGAACTTGATGTCTCAAGTTCGCCATTACCGCGAAATCAATGGGGCCTCGCTGGATCCTTTTTCGGCGTATCTAATCATCCGAGGCATCAAAACTCTGGCTCTGCGTCTTCGCCAGCAACAGGCTAGCGCACAACTTTTGGCCGAGTACCTCTGTACCGAGCCGCTGGTCGAGTCTGTGAACTATCCGGGGTTGCCTCAACATCCGGGGCATGACATCGCTCGCTCGCAAATGAACGGATTCGGAGCCATCGTAAGTTTCGTGCTGAGAGGTGGCATGGACACAGTGACTCGTTTGCTGCCGCTGCTCAGATATGCGCATCGGGCGGGTAATTTGGGAGCTGTCGAGACCATCTATGGGCCGGCTCGGACGACCAGTCACGTGGAAAATACCTTGGAAGAACGTCAGGCACTTGGAATTTCTGAAGGTTTGGTTCGAGTGTCCGTAGGTATTGAAGATTCAGCAGATTTATTGGCTGATCTAAAACAAGCCTTCGCTTCAGTGCGAAGCAAACAAGGTGATGCAAGCCTTCACGCTGACAGTGCCCAACGTTTCATTGAGGTAGAAGCCTGAGTACGGGCAGGACTTTCGATATTCATCTTAAGCCCTTCATGAAGAATGAAAATAATAAAATCCAGCGACAACAAAATTGTACTGCCCAAAAGCCAGTTACAAGGTGTTTGTCCGAACATTTCATGAGAATACAACTATGACCACACAGATAGAAGATAATCAGCCCGATCCAAACTCGCATTTCAAAAAGGAAATGCAAACTCGTCACATCGTTATGTTGGCGTTGGGCGGTGTGATTGGTACGGGGTTATTCCTTACCTCCGGTTACACGGTTAATCAGGCAGGGCCGCTTGGTGCGGTGATCGCTTACATCATCGGTGCGGTGATGGTGTATTTAGTCATGGTCTGTCTCGGTGAGTTGGCTGTACAGATGCCAGAAACCGGGTCGTTCAGTAGCTACGCAACGCGATACCTGGGCCCAGGCACAGGCTATACAGTGGCCTGGCTTTACTGGCTCACATGGGCAGTAGCTATCGGTTCAGAATTTACAGCTGCGGGCATACTGATGGTTCGGTGGTTTCCTGACACGCCGGTCTGGATTTGGAGTGCGCTGTTTGCCATTGCAGTCTTCTTAAGCAATGTTGTTTCCGTCCGGTTGTTCGCGGAGACTGAATTTTGGCTTTCGCTGATTAAGGTTCTGACCGTTATCACGTTCATTGCGATCGGCGGAGCGGCAATTTTCGGTCTTTTTCAAGTACAGAATTTGCAGGGTGCGGGACTTTCCAACTTCACGCGTGAGGGGCTGTTCCCCACCGGGTTCTTACCCATTGCAATGACCCTCCTAGCTGTTTCATTCGCATTTTCCGGAACTGAGCTGATCGGGATTGCGGCAGGTGAAGCGCAAGATCCACAAACTAGCGTGCCCAAGGCAATCCGCACGACAGTGGTGCGTTTGGCGCTGTTCTTCGTGGGGACAATTTTCGTCCTTGCGACGTTACTGCCACGAGAGCAGGCAGGGCTCGTAGAAAGTCCATTCGTCATGGTGTTTGAGCTGATTGGCATCCCATACTCTGCCGACATTATGAACTTCGTCATTCTCACGGCACTGATTTCCGCCGCTAACTCGGGGCTGTATGCAGCATCGCGCATGCTGTGGACATTGAGCGATCAAGGACATATGCCTAAGCGCTACGCTAGGCTTTCCAGTCGGGGTACACCAGTGAACGCCATCGTTCTTAGTATGGCGGGTGCAGTGGCTTCTCTGCTCAGCAGTGTGTTTGCTCCTGATACGGTTTACTTAGCCTTGGTGTCCATTTCCGGTCTGGCGGTCGTAGTCGTGTGGATGAGCATTGCTGCAAGCCAGATCGCGTTCCGTCGTCAATACGTCGCTAATGGTGGACGAGTTGAAGACCTACATTTCCGTGTACGTGGCTATCCGTGGGTGCCTATCGGTGCGATTTTGTGTTGTCTGCTGGCCTGTGTCGGTATCGCTTTTGATCCTGAGCAGCGAGTGGCGCTTTACTTCGGCCTCCCCTTTATCGCGTGGTGTTATTTCGTTTACTGGATCACTCGAAACAAGAGAGCAGAGCGGTTGGCTTTAGCCGCAGCTGTTCATTCCTCTAGCACCGCGTGAATTTCTCAGGCAATGATTGAGCATAGATAAAGCCCTGATGAGGTTGCGCCGATGAGTCAAAAGTCACTACCACCCTTGAATTGGTTGAGGGCATTCGAAGTATCGGCGCGTTTTTTAAACTTTACCCACGCGGCAGAAGAGCTCTATTTGACTCAAGGGGCTGTGAGTCAGCAGATCCGTCAGTTAGAAAGTCACCTCGGTGTGGCGCTGTTCAAGCGCTTACCTCGAGGGCTTGGCTTGACCGAGGAAGGGCAGTCCTACCTGCCTGTCGTACAAGACGCGATCAGTCGCCTTGCAGTCGGCACAAACGAGATTTTCGGCCAGCACAATCGAAGACATTTAAAGGTGCGTGGCAGCCTTTCCTTTCTTCACTATTGGTTGGCCCCCCGGCTCGCAGATTTTTGTCGGGAGTATCCCCAGATTGATATTCGATATATCAGCAATATTTGGGTGAAAGAACCAGACGGTGAGGATGATCTAGAGATTCGCTGGGGATGCGGTGAGTGGTCGGGCTTGCACGCTCAGCGATTGACTTGGGACATCCTTCAGCCTGTTTGCTCCCCAAAGCTCATGGCCAGCTCACCAATACATGAGCCTCGCGACTTGATGAACCATTCACTGCTTCATGTGTTGGGGTACGAAGAAGGTTGGGGTTACTGGTTGAAGCGAGTTGGAGCAGACGACGTCGACTACTCCCGTGGTCTTCAGTTTGACACGCTGATTTCCACGATCCGCATGGCCGAACTGGGGCAGGGCGTTGCGCTCGCACGGTCTTCGGTGGTCGAGGATTTGCTTCAGAGTGGGCAATTGGTTGCGCCATTCAATCACCGAATCGAGGCAAGCGAATCCTTTTATCTGGTGCACGAACAGACCGAAGTGCTATCGCCTGATGCCGCAAATTTTTCTACCTGGCTTGTGGCTCAAGCCCATCGCCTTTTGTAAAACTGATTTGGAGTTGTCATGCATTATGTAAGCACTCGCGGCGGCGACATGCGTGCTGATTTTCGCAGTGTGGTTCTGTCGGGGCTCGCCGAAAATGGTGGTCTCTATGTCCCGGCCAGTTTGCCTGTATTCACCGAGAAACAGATTGCCAGCTGGTCGTGGCTGCCGTTTGATGAGTTGGTTTGGCGAGTGATTTCGCCTTTTGTTGGCTCTTCCATAGACGAAAGCACCCTGCGTGCCTTGCTCAGTGACAGCTATCAACAATTCAAGCATCGCGCTATTACGCCGCTTGAGCAGATCGGGCATAACGAGTGGATACTCCAGCTGTTTCATGGCCCGACCGGTTCTTCCAAGGACTTCGCCGCGCAATTGCAGTCGCGCCTGGTCGAGCATTTTCTGGAGGAGGTCGGTAAAGAAGCGTTGGTGGTCGGTGCAACTAACGGTGATACCGGCGTCGCGGCGCTTGAAGCCTTTGCTAACTGCCCGGCCGCCCGCATGGCGATACTGTATCCGCGCGACGGGCTTGCGTCTGAGCAACTCAGTGCCTTGCAGGCAGCCGACCCGCAGCGGGTTCAGCTGTTTCCGGTTGACGGTAATTTTGACGATTGCCAGACGCTGGTCTCCCGACTCTTGCGTGAGTGGCCGTTGGACGGAGTGATGCCGGTCTGTTTCAACTCGACCAATTGGATCGGCGTCCTGGCCCAGATTGTTTTTTACTTCCACGCCGCGTTACAACTGGGCGGTGGCTCGCGTCCCGTTGGATTTAGCGTTCCAGCTGCCAGCTCGGCCGAGATCTACGCCGGCTACATTGCGCAGAAAATGGGATTACCCATCAATCAGGTGATCATTTCCACCAACAGCAATGATGCTCTACACCAGTTTTTTCATTGCAATCGCTACTCGACCCGGATGACTAATCGAACAGTGTCGCCGGCGATGGACTTCTCGTTGTTTTCCAACCTGGAGCGGTTTATCTGGGAGATTTACGAGCACGATGGCTGCTCAACAAAAGCGCTGATGGAGCATTTTGAAGGTTGCGGAGAAATGAGCATCGGCAACCAGCAATGGCTGCGTGCCCGAGTACTCTTCGATTCCTATGCGGTAGACGAATCCCAGGTGCGCGATGAGGTGGTCGAACTGTTCCGAGAGACAGGTTCGGCCATCGATCCTCACACCGCTGTCGGTGTACTGGCCGGCCGGCTTCATCGACGCAGCCTGGGGGCACCGATGGTCACCTTCGGGCAAATTGCGCCGGCCAAGTCGGCGGCGCTGTTGGCCGAGCTTGGCGTCTGGCAAGCAAGCGTTCCGAGCACTGTCGAGGTGCGCGCGCAACCACCGTACCTGGCCAAGGGTGATCTGGACGGTCTGTGCCAGGCGCTTCGTCTGACGCAGCAGAGGCTTGCATGAAGCGCATTCTAGATCCGCTGGACGAACGCATACTGGCCGAACTTACCGCCAATGCGCGAATAGCCCATATCGAACTGGGTGCCAAGATCAACTTGTCGCGCAATGCTGTGCGCCAGCGCATCGAGCGTCTTGAGCGCGACGGTGCGATCCAGGGCTATACGGTACTTCTCGGTGAGTCACGGCGGCCTACATCGCTTATCAGCGCGGTGATCTTTGTCTACCGCTACGACCGCATGCGTGGCGAAGAAGTATTGGCTGCGCTGCGCTCCATTCCTGAAGTCGTGCAATGTGAAGTGCTCAGTGGTGAGTTCGATTTGATGCTGCGCGTGAATGCCGCCACACCTGAACGTGTCCATCTCGTCTGGAAGGAAATCGCGGCCATGCCCGGGGTGGAAAACACCGTGACCTCGTTCGTTCTTTCTGCTGTGTTTTGAAAACATAGCGCTTGGGCAAAACGCCCAGCTAATACAGCATTTTGCCATATTCAACTGCCAAAGCTCGGCTCTTAGGATGTTCCTATCGAACAACATCAATAAGGAACAGCTTTTATGACTGAGTACAAAATCGCCTTGGTAGGGTTTGGTGGCGTGAACCGTGGTTTCGCCCAATTGGTCGCCGATCGTAATGCCGAGTGGAAAGAGTCCCTGGGCTTCACTATTAAAATTGTCGGTGTCACCGATCTGTTCCTCGGCTCAATCGTTGCTAAAGACGGTCTGGATGCAAAGCAGTTGGTTGCGCTGCCGGTTGAGAAAGGTGCATTCGCTCAACTGCCGGGCGGCAATGCTGAGGCCTTCAACGAAACCGTGATCAAGCATTCCGGTGCAGACATCATCTCTGAGGCCACTTTCACCAATCCGGTGGATGGCGAGCCTGCTACTACCTTTTGCCGCTGGGCCTTGGAAAGTGGCATTCATGTAGTGACCACCAATAAGGGGCCTATTGCGCTGCACGGTGCCGAGCTCAAGGCGTTGGCCTGTCGCAATCAGGTCGCTTTCGAATACGAGGGGGCGGTGATGAGTGGCACCCCAGTGATTCGTCTGGCCAAGCAGGCCTTGGCGGGCGCCAGCGTACAAGGCTTCGAAGGCATCCTGAACGGCACTTCCAACTACGTGCTCACCCAAATGAAAGACGGCCTAACGTTCAACGATGCCGTCGTACAAGCGCAACAGCTCGGCTACGCCGAGGCAGATCCAACCGCCGATGTGGAGGGGTTCGACGTACGCCTCAAGGTGGTCATCCTAGCCAACGAACTTCTGAATGCACGACTGAATGTCAGTGATGTAGCGTGTTCGGGCATCAGCAATATCAGCGCGGAAGATATTGCTCAGGCAAGTGCCAATGGCGCGAGCTGGAAACTGATTGGCTCAGCCGATCGTGAAGCCGATGGCTCGGTTCGAGCGAGTGTGAAAGCTCGGTTACTGTCGACCTCACATCCTCTTGCCGGAATTTGCGGTGCTACAAATGCCGTGTCATTCAATACCGAACTGCTGGGAGCTGTCACGGTGTCCGGCCCTGGAGCAGGGCGTATAGAGACGGCCTTTGCATTGTTGTCGGACATCGTCGCCATCCACACCGCCCACGGCAAATAACAGGAGATAGTCATGAGCATATCCAGCATGGCCAGTATCCACCTTGTTGAAGCTAAGCAGATTGATGTGTTCAGTCCATTTGATGGTCGCTTGGTAGGGAGCGTTCCTTGCCTCGATGCAGCCGCAGTTCCTGGCTTGCTGGAACGCGCGCGAATCGGCGTGCGCGAGAGTGCGGCAATGCCACGTCACCTTCGTGCGCGCATTCTTGAGGACGCCGCCAGGTGTGTGGAGCTTGAGTCTGATGCATTTGCCAAGCTGATCGTTGCAGAGGCGGGAAAAACGCTGCGACAAGCAGAGAAGGAAGTGAAACGTTGCGTGAACACGTTGAAGCTATCGGCGGAAGAGGCGCGTCGTAACGCCGGGGAAGTGATTCCATTTGGGGCTTATGAAGGATCGGAATCGCGTCAAGGTTGGTTCACGAGGGAACCGTTGGGGCTTATCGTCGCGATCACTCCCTACAACGATCCGCTGAATTTGGTCGCCCATAAACTCGGCCCGGCAATCGCCGGTGGCAATGCGGTGATTTTGAAACCCTCGGAACTCGCGCCGCTGTCTGCTCTCAAGCTCGTTGAGTGCTTGGTGAAAGCGGGTCTTCCACCCTCAGTGATAACCCCGGCTACTGGTGGCGTCGACTTGGGTAAAGCGTTAGTGGAGGTGCGCGAAGTTAGGATGATTTCCTTTACGGGTGGTTTTGCCACGGGAGAGGCCATTGCTCGCAGTGCTGGTTTGAAAAAGTTGGCAATGGATCTGGGAGGAAATGCCCCGGTTCTCGTGCTTGAAGATTGTGAAATCGAACCGACCGTGGAGTCCTGTGTATCTGGTTCTTTTTGGGCAGCAGGGCAAAATTGCATCGGCACGCAGCGCATCCTTATTCATAGTTCAATTTATGAGGACTTCCGTGAGCGTTTTGTCAGCCAAACACGTGAATTGGTGGTGGGCGATCCTGATCAGCGAGCAACGGATGTGGGCCCGATGATTACGGAGCAGGCGGCCCGTCGTACCGAGCAATTGGTTAATGAAGCACTGGCTGAAGGTGCTGTTCTTCTGTGTGGGCACCATCGCCAAGTGGGAAGTTATGCGCCGACCGTGCTTGAGCATGTGAGACATAGCAGTACGATTTGGCAGCAGGAAGTATTCGCGCCGGTGGTCATCCTGGAGCCTTTTGACCATCTGGATGACGCTATTGCTCTGGCAAACGCAACAGAGTACAGCTTGCATGCAGGTCTTTTCACACGTGATATTTCCAAGGCTTTGAAACTAGCGCGTCAGATTGAAGCGGGTGGCGTGATGATCAATGATTCTTCCGATTATCGTTTCGATGCCATGCCTTTCGGTGGTTTTAAGTACGGAAGTCTGGGGCGCGAAGGTGTTCGATTTGCGTATGAGGACATGACGCAGCCTAAAGTAGTCTGCATCAGCGAGCTGGATTAAACCTGCGAAGTAAACTGCCATCGGCTCACATCGGGTGGACGCTTTTTTATCACGCCCGATGTCCCCTGCGCTAAAAAGTGGAAGTGGATCGCACTAACTTACACAGAAGTGCACGCGCGATGCTTTGTGAGATATCCTGACCTCAACTGTAAAGCGGTGAACGGACAACTTCTTTGGTTAACCCTATCTCACATTTGCATGCAGTCATTTACGAGGTTAACCATGTCCAAGCTCGCAGAATTCCGCCAGCTCGAAAAACACCTGGCCCAACAGCTCGAAGCTCTCGAAGCCCTGAAAGGCGATGCTGGCCTAAAAAAAGAAATCGAATTTGAGACCAAACTGCGCGCTTTGCTTGCTGAGTATGGTTACAGCCTGCTGAACGTGATCAACTTGTTGGATCCCCAGGCTGGTCGTCGCGCTCCAGCCGTCGAGTCGAAAGCCGGCAGCCGTAAGCCACGTCAATTGAAGATCTACAAAAATCCGCACACCGATGAAGTCGTCCAAACCAAAGGCGGCAACCACAAAACGCTGAAGGAATGGAAAGCGAAATACGGTTCCGACACTGTAGAGTCCTGGCTGACAAAGTGATTTTAGTTTGAGTACAAAAGGGCCTTTTGGGCCATTTTTTTGGAGATCATTGAGAGTCGATCTTTTGAGTTCTCCGGCAAAACGAAGGGCGGGCCGAGATGAATAAAGGAGAGGTCGCCCGCATCAAGCTGTTTTTCGCATCAGTTGTACTATGTGGTTGCTCTAAGCCTTAGATGTGAGAACGACCGGGGTAAGCTGGACTTTTCCGAAGCCTTTTACTGCTACGATCACTAATAAAGCTCCCATGATAGTAATCCAAGTGACTTTATTTCCGAATGTGAGGTAGTCCAAAAGCATTGTGATTACTGGAACCATGTAGAAAAGTACGCCGACCTTGCTTGCTGAATTTTTCGCTAACATACGGAATAAAAGTAATACGGCCAATGTTGATACTACAATCGTCATCCATGTGGCTGAGACTATAAATGTGGGGGTTAAGTTAAGTTTTATCTCGGTGAAAGGGAGTAGTAATAGAAAAATGCAAGATGCGGTCAGAGCTTGGTAGAAAGCTGCGACAACAGGATCAATTACGGACTTTTTCTGCATAACTGAACCGACGCTTATAGCTATGACAGATATCAGGCCGAAGAACAGTCCAAGCATGGTTACGGCACCAAGGTCGCGCGCCCCAAAAATAGCGATTGTCAAACCTGTCAATCCAAGAAGTAAATAAAAATATCCTACTTTGCCAATTTTTTCATTCGCGAATATCGGGGTTAAAATTGGTTGAAGGCCTAAAATTATTGCAAGAACCCCTGGGGTTAATTTGTAGTTGAGGGCTAAAAAGTAAGCCGTCTGATATCCTACTTGCAACAAGATACCAATCAGTATTGCTCGTAGCAGCAAGCGTTTTGGCAGTAGCAATGTCTCTTTTAATCCGCGCTCGCCTGCAATTAAGGCGCATACGATAATCAGCGCCAAACTAGCACCTACGGAGCGTATAGTGAGGAATACGGAAACAGACGCATCCTCAAGCCCTAGCTTGACGAATATGGCTCCGCTACTCCACATTAAGAGAAATAGTAATGGTGAATATTTTTCTAAAGTGTTCATAGCGAAGCTCCAGATTACACGTTCCAGTCGTTTATTGTGTAGCGTTCACCCATGTCTCTTTTCTCAATAAGATATCGGCGTAAAGACTTGGCCTTTTTAATGATTTCGCCATTGTTTGCTTGCTCTGCGGCGCTAATTATCCAGTCATAGCAAGATGATACTGGCAAATCATAAATGAAATGATATTTGGAAAGAGTGAATATTATATCTTTGAAAGTAAAGCGATTGAGAATTTTTGAGGTCGCTGCAATTACCTCTTTTTTATTGATGTCCGAGAAGGGTTCGCGTTTTATATGGAAGGAGTTTCGATAGGGGGCAAGCGAGGAAGGGGCAGCAAAAATATCGGTATATTCAAACTCGCCTTCATACATGAAGTCCAAGCAGAGAAACATACGGCTTTTCAGTCCGAAATTCACAGCTGCATGGCTGATCCCCGCATCCAAAAACCAGACTTCACCTGCCATCATTTGGAAAACGCCACGCTCGTCAGAGTGGAATGCTTCGTCGTTATTCTCAAGGGCTACGAAAACCCGGAAGTAGGTTGTCGCTTGATCAAGCTCAACAAAGTCGCGGTGCGGTATAACCAAACCGTCGACGAGGCTTCTAGCGCGGATCATTTTGAGGTTGTCGAGTTTAAAATGCTGCGATACTAGATCTTGGATGCCCGGACACTGCTTCGCATGTTCAGTAGGAAAGCATTTATCGGTATTCCTGTATTGAGTGTCCGATGCGTCGCCGCTTGCGTTATAAACAGAAAGATTTTTCCAATACCCTTGGCCAAACTCATCATATTCTTCAGACTGCTTAGTGACCGAGTTAAGATATTTAACGTCACTTGCTAAGTCGTAAGCACTGATGTTGATTTTTCCGATAATCTTTGACGCCATCATTTGACTCCCTGTTAATTTAGGCTTCAATAGTAAGTCATAGATTGACTATCTACGCGTTAATAATTATGATATGCCCTATCTCGGAATGTGATGATGGATTATCAAAATGAATTTGGACATGAACCAGCTACGTGCATTTGTCACCGTTGCCGACCTTAAAAGTTTTTCCAAGGCATCCCAGAAGTTATGCCGCGTCCAATCTGCTATCAGTCAGCAGATACAAAAACTTGAAGGCCATCTAGGTTCAGATCTTTTCGTTAGAGGTAAGCGAATGCTGGAGCTGACTGCTCATGGCGATAGTATGCTTGCTTATGCAATAAAAATTTTAGAAGTTAATGATCAAGCAGTAGCAAAATTAACTGATAAATCTTACAAGGGTGTGGTTAGAGTTGGGACGTCTGATACTTACGCATCTAACTACTTCTCGGAAATTATAAAGTGTTGTGCAGACCGCTTTCCTGATATTGAAATCGAGGTGCATTGCGGATACAGCAGTCAAATTTGGCAGAGCTATGAAGCTGGCGAGCTTGATGTTGTGCTGACGCAGGGATGCCCGTCGAGCGTGCAGTCGGAACTCCTTCACTCAGAACCCCTGAAATGGGTTTGCACTTACGAGAGCAAAATTGTTGAAAAAAATCCTGTCCCTCTAGCGCTTTTTACTAAGGGCTGCGGAGATAGAGACTTAATATTAAACGCTTTAAATCGAGTCAAAAAGGCGTACCGAATAAGTTATCATAGTACAAGCCACGCAGGGATTCTCGCGGCCTTGTCGTCTGGCTGTTATGTATCTGCTGTGTTGTTGAGCACTGTTCATGACGAGCTTCGTGTGTTGGGAGAGTCTGAAGGCTTTCCACTAATAGGTAATTTAGATATTTCGCTTGCCTATCATGATAAATCGAAAGGCTCACTCTCAAGTATATTTGCGGATATATCGAGGAGCTATTTTCAATCACTGAGTGTGGGCCATGTTATCTGTTCAACCAAGCGTGCGTGCGCGACTTGATGTAAAAAAATTCGCCGCTTTTTGGATTTACCTGTGAGCGGAGCAATAATTCAGCTGTCCGCCTTCGTGCTTGGGGAAGGCAAAGCGAACGGACTCCATATTTAGGTATAGGGTGTACTGTGAGGCTAGCTCGGAAAGTGAGCAGAAGCAGTTGAACACGTGGGTCAGTTTTCAGTCGGCAGAACAGCCTTTACTGGGGCAGTTTTCGGTCAGCGGCAACACAGACTGCCTTTGAAGATCTGTTGCGCCGCACTTGAACTCCTCATTCTTGCTAATCGTTTCCAGCGCACCACGCACGTTGCCTCCAACCTCGCCTGATCCGCGCTGTTCGACTCATAACGTCAGTTCCATGATAGCGGCCTCAAGGGCAAGCTGGTTTTGATTGATCTTGAAGAGTAGGGAAGGGAGCAGGTCTGAATTTGGCATCGCGATTCCTCCATGAAAGAGCTCAGCGTAGCAAAAGGTCTGGAAAGCCGGACGCGGCTCCGATACCAGCTAGTCCTGGCTGACCAAGTGATCTCGGCTTGAGTACAAAAGGGCCCCTCCAGGGCCCTTTTTTGTGTGCGCCCAGCATGGGCGCAATCTTGTGGGTGAAAGTCCCGCCGTAAGCTGACCACAGCGAACGAAGTGAAGCGCAACTGCATGAGTGTGACCGAGTGTGGGGAGGAAGCGTGAATCGAAGCCATGAGCCGATGTACAAGAACCGGATATGCAGAGACTTCCGTGTTGCATAAATCCTATCTCGAACCGCTTACACAGGTGCTCACCAAACCTTTTGAACTGGATACCCTGGCCTTGCTGATCAGAAAATTGATCGTGAAAAAAAAGACCCAGCGCTAAGCCATTATGGCTCTGAGACCGTCGAGTCAAGGCTGACGAGTGGCTCCGGTTTGATTACAAACAAAGGGCCCCGCGAGGGCCCTATGTTGTAGGCGTCTAAATTGCACACCTTGCATCCGTATCCCCTGCCAAAACAGGCGGTATGACATGGCTCCCCTAGCTCGATTCTTCAGGAGACAAGCTTAAGCTCAGATGCTTGTGACACTGATCAATCTCTTGACTATCGCCTCCAATGTTTTGCTTTGGTGCATCTCCCCCTCGCGACTCTGAACGTCACTATCCTTTTCCTTTGTCGGGTATGGATTGCTTGCAAGTAAGGGCCGGCGATTGTCTGTGGCGGCTACGCGTACGCAGCAAGCGACGCCAACCGAGGACGATGCCAGTAACGCTGATGGCGAAACCACCGAGGCTAAAGGCGATTATCAGCACCTCACGCAATAGCGGACGCTCTAACAGTGGGAGCCAATCCCAGCTATGAAGCAGGTTGAATAACCAGCGACCGACGCGACCGCGCTGGTCGAGCTGATCGATCAGTGCGCCGCTGTATGGGTCGATGTGAACCCAGGTGCCAGCAGAGTCGTTGAAGCGTACGCGGAGCATAGGCAAACGCTTGTTTTTGTTGCCGTACATGCTCTGCTCGGCGCGAGCGAAGTAATAAAAGTCATAGGCAGTAAGCCATTCGAGTTCCACTTGCGCACCCGGCAACATCGCTTGGGCTGCTCGCTCCAAGGTAATTGACGGCAGTTGAACCTGCGCCTCCATAGCGCCGGCAGAGAGCATAATCCGACTGTTCCCGACAGCGTCGTAAGCCACCAGATAACTCCTACCGCCGATGAACCTCCATTCCACTTCACGGGCCTGGATTCCGGCTTGGTCGAAGCGTTTGGTCGCCTCCGCAACCGGCAACTCCGACCCATCAGCGTGCAACTCTGCTCCGTAATAGGCGTCTGGTCGCAGCACTGACTGACTGTCCAGCAGGTGCCAGGGGCGCATCGACATTAGGCCACTGAAGATCCAGGTGATCAGCAATGCGCCGAACAGCAACCCGCCGATATGGTGCCAGCGGGCGAAGCCGCTCGGGTAGGGCGACCGTGAGCCGCTACGATAGGGTTTCGCGAAACGCCAGCGCAACAAGCCGACCACCAGGCCAAGTATTGCCAACACAGTGCCAGCCAGTGACAGGTAGATGACGATATCCGCCGCCCAACTATCGAACACGCCACCGCGTAGTGGATAAAGCCAATGCAGCCAGGCACCGAGCCAATTCCAGGCGCGTTCCTGGGCGGTGACATCGAGTAACACGCGGCCATTGTGTTGCGAGACATACAGTCGCCGTTGTTGCAGGTCTTCCACCTGCACTACATGAAATGGCCGCTCCGCGCTCAGGGCGCGGGAGTGGCTCCACATGTCTTCGTACACCAAGCCCAGATAGCTGACCTGTGCACCCCCGGCAAATGCTTGTGCAGCAGCCAGCGCAGCGTTCCTGTCGACGGGCGCAATGATCTTCCCGGTGCGGGCATCGACGGCTACTTGCGCCTTGCCCGGAAAACCGAGCAGGTAGCGCGGTTCGTTGGCCACCGAAGTGAGCTTAACGCTCTGTGGGGCCACGGATTCACCCCTGGCGGCAAGCGCCGTTTCCAGGCTGACGCAGCAGTTCTCAGTCGACAACACCGGCAATCCGGCAAGCTGTTCCGCAGGTGTCAGCTTGGGGTAACCGACATAGAGCATCACTACACCAGACACAAACCACAGCGCCATAAACAGGCACAGCGTAATACCTAACCAGCGGTGCCAGAGGTACAGATAACGTTTCATCGATGTACCTCCTTTAGAAACGCGTATCCACTGCTACTTCGAAGGTTCGGGGTGCGCCCTGGTAATACATCGTGCCGTAGGCCTGCTTGGCATAGATTTCATCGGTCAGGTTGCGCACGCGGGCAGTAACCGCCGTATGTTCGTCAACTTTGAAACGGGCGAATGCGCCGTAAAGAGTGTAAGAGGGCGCTTTCAATGTGTTGGCGTTGTCGGCGTAGACCGACGCCACGTAACGCGCATCCATCCCTACCTGCCACGCCGGCACAATTTCGTAGGTCAACCAGAGGTTGCCAACATGATTGGGGACGTTGGTTGGGGTGTTGCCTTTGCGCGATACCGCCTGGCCCCCAACGTTCTCGGTGAATTCGTCGTACTGCGCATCGACGTATGCGAAGTTACCTTCAGCCATCAGCTTGGAGGTGACTTGCAGCTTGCCCGCCAGTTCGATTCCCTTTGAAGTCTGTTGGCCCGCCTGAGTTGTATTGTTGATGTTGTTAGGGTCAGTCACTGAAAAGTCTTTACGAACGATTTGGTAGGCGGCGAGCGTCGCCGCGCCACGACCATCGAGGAAGTCGAACTTGCTGCCGACCTCAATCTGTTCTCCGGTGGTCAGGTCGGCGTTTTGCGCTTGGGAAAAGGTCGCCGAGGCCAGGTTGCCTGCCGGTGGATCAGCGGCTGTGCTGTATTGCACGTAGACATTGAATGCTGGAGTGAAGGCATAGACCAAACCGACCCGCCCGGTGACGGGTTCCCAGGTGCGCTCAAAAAACGCCGGGCTAGTGGGAGTGACCGCGCCGTAGTTGTTCACCTCCATATGCAAGTGGTCGTAGCGCAGGCCGGTCAAGAGGGCCAATTTATCAGTCAGTTCAAGGCGGTTTTCCAGAAAGCCAGCCAAGGTGGTGACCTCGTGCTTACGCACTTTTTGTAAGCCGGTATTGACGCCAGGGATGTCGTAAAAACTCCCGGGATCGAAGTTGTCCGGATCAACCGTATCGTATGGCGAACTCGAAAACTTGCCATTCGGATACAGCTTCTGCTGGTTTACCGAGTAGTCGAAGCCGGCAGACCACTGGCTAGTCATGCCGAACAAGGTGTTGTCGTGTCGCAATTCGAAGCGGTTACCGTCGACCTGTTGTTCATGCCGTTGCAGATAGGCAGAGCCGCGTCTCACCAAACTGTTATCGGTGTTGTAGCGATAGTTCTCTAGGTTTCGATAGTCGCGCTGGGCGTCGTAGTGGTAGAGAGTATTTTGCAAGCTGGTGCTGTCATTGATCTGATAATCGATGATCGAACGCACCCAGCGGACGCGCTGCTCGTAACGCCCATCGCCCACGTTATAGTTTTCAAAGCGTCGGCTCTTGTCGATCTTCATGGTATCGCCGACCTGGTTCAGAATCGGCGAGCCCCAGTAGGGGCTGTCCTCTTTGTCTTCTTGGTATTCAAGCGCCAGGGTATGGCTGAGCTGTGGCGTCAGGTCACTAAGGATGGAGAACGCGGTGCTTGTAGACTCGCGCTTATTGCGATCCATGTAACCATTACTGCCCGTACGACTGACATCCAGACGAGCGAAGTGATGCGGATCCGGGCCGTCACTCAGGGCATGGTTGACCCCAAGCGAAAGCTCAGAGGAATCATAGCTGCCATAGCGCACGCGGCCTTCGACTGCCTGTTCTTCCCGGCTGGCCAACTTGGTGATGTAGTTGATCGAACCGCCCACCGCCCCGGCACCATAGAGGAACGTAGACGGGCCTCCGATCAGTTCCACGCGATCATAAATCCAGGCATCCACTGGGCGTGTGGCACTGCTGTAGCTCATGCCAATGCCATTGTAGAGCTGGGTGATCTGGTTCTGAGTGAAACCACGGTAAGCCACAAAGCCGCCATAGCCGGGGTTGGCCGAAGCGTTGATCCCGGTCATGGAATTGATGACATCCTGGGTGTCCTTGGCGCCGCGTTCCTCAATGATCGCACGATCGGCAACACTCACCGATGCGGGCGTTTCGCGGGCGGTCAGACCAAGGCGTGAACCGGTTTTGATCGGTTGGTCGAGGATCACGCCTGAGGGCTGTTCCTGGCGAGCGGAGATCGTAGTCGCCGGCAGGTTGAGCGCATTTTCTTCGGCCCAGGCCAGATTGCAGGCACCGATCATCAGCACCAACGAAGTGTTTCTTGTCTTCATGAACAGCTTCCACGCAAAAATGTGAGGGTCGCACCTGACAATTCCTGCGGCTGCGCGAATGCACAGGCAGGCAATATCAGGCCGAGAGAGTCACTGCGAGTGAAGCGTCGGGGGATGCACGAGGATTGAGAGCAGGCCACACATAGCGGGGTGGCGGCTGCGCCAGGCTGCGCACGATGATGGGGATGACGGTGCCGCCTGGCACATAGTCAAGTGCCCAGACCATGGTATTGATGGCCACCGCCACGGCAAAGGAAGAACACAGGGGGCAAGAAAGCTGGGTCGCCAGATGTGGCGCAGGATCATCTGAATCGCTGGCATCTATATAGGGGCCATGCTCGCTACTTACAGAGCAAAAGCCGCCGTTCAACCCGCTCAGGCTTAGAGCGCTCATCTGCCCGTGATGAATTCTGCAGGCGAACAGACTGAACAGGACGCTGGCATACAGCACCCATGCAATCGATGATCGGTCATTGGGGACAGTTTTCATGGGCGGCGACTCCAGCACCGAATTTTTCAGGGGGAACAGTCGCTGAGGGAGACTAATTGCCGCAGCTCGGTCTATGACGCGATGGGGTGTTTAATCAGTGATGTTTACTTGATCAAACATCACTGATTTTTATTCTTCAGGTCATCAATTCATCTTGCTGTGATCAGGCATATTCAAAGCCCGCGCTGTGGCCTCAACCTTGACCGACTCCTTCTCGCCTTTGGCATTCTCTACCGTCAGCGTCAGCGGCACCTTGTCGCCTTCTTTGACCTGGCCAACCAAGTCGATCAGCATGATGTGAAAGTTGTGGGGATCCAGGGTGACCGCTTTGCCAGCAGGCAAGGCGACGAACTCTACCGGTTGCATGCTCATCACGTCGTTCTTCATGGTCGACTGGTGAACTTGCACGGTTTTAGCTACTGGTGACTGTGCACTGAGCAGCTTGCTGTCGCTACTTGCCGTGATAGTCATGAACGCACCGGTCGCCTGCTGCCCTGCGACTGTTGCGCGAACCCACGCGTCGTCTACCTGCGTCTGGGCTGACACCTGGCAAGCCAGCCCCAGCAGCGAAAACCCAAATACGATCTGTCTGACGCGTTGGGTGATGCTGGTTTGATTGTGAGTTGAGTTCATTAACAGACCTCCATGACGGTAAGCAAATCTTCCGCACACTCTTGTGCAGAAAGCGAGTGAGACAATCCAAGGCGTAGCGTTCCCCTGGAGTCATAAACATAGCTCGTCGCAGTATGGGACAAGGTATAAGTTGATCCGCTGGGGACTTTTTCGTAGAACACGCCGAACTCTTTGGCCGTAGCAGCCGTTTCTTCCAGTGTTCCGTAAAGTGCGACAAAGGATGGATCAAAGGTTTTGACGTAGGCATCGAGTACAGCTGGTGTATCCCGTTCGGGATCCAGCGTGATGAAGATGACCTGGAGGCGGTCGCCATCCTTGCCCATTAGTTTCTTGATTTTTACTGCGCGAGCCAAAGCAGTGGGGCAGATCGCTGGGCATTGGGTAAATCCGAAGAACACCATCGGCATCATGCCTCGATAGCTCGAGAGCATTCTCACATCGCCGTCAGTATCCTTTAACTTGAATGTGCGCCCCAGGATCTGATTGCTCAGATCTTTGCCGTATTTGTACGACAGTTCTCCTCGGGAATCGCAGCCAGTCAGGATGCCCATACCTAGCAGTCCTATGCCTGCAATCACCTTGCGGCGAGTCAACAAAACGCTCATGGATTAACGCCTTTTTGGATCGCCCATAGTCCAGTCAGCTGTATGGACGCATCATCTTTAAATGACCGCATGGTATCAAAATGAATGTAATCGATACCTTCCGACTGGACGATAGGTCAGACGTAACCCAAGTATGACTATTGAGCACATTTGTTCTGACCAACCGGAGGAGGGGCGAAAAGTCTAACGATGCCCGTCGCCTTTAATAACCTGCGACATTCTGGCGCAGGCATTGCCTTGAGTCCGCTAGAACATGTTTACCAAGTCTCCTGCGGCAGACTGTCGCAGATGGCTTTGTGAAACCTTGTGGGAAAAAGGCTTCTCGTATCGTGCGCAGGCCGTGCAAAACCCTTAATCTGCTGGCGCTTTGTGGTTTCACCGATTGGTGAATCAATAGGGAAGCAGGTACGCCCGTTGGCAATTCCTGCGCTGCCCCCGCAACTGTGAGCGGTTAGCTCTCTCGTCTATGCCACTGGCCTATAACGGCTGGGAAGGCGCGGGAGGGTGTCGAGCTGTGAGCCAGGAGACCTGCCACAAGTGCTGCCGATTATCCCGGCAGTTTCCAGACCCGCATCCCTCGGAGGGAGAACTGATGCATATCGAACCCGGCGTGCTCAATGCCGCAAAAGTGCTGTACGCCAACGCTGCTGCAATCGCTACTCTGGCGGCGTTTTCGCCGAAGCTGTTGCGCCCCGATAACCTGATTAAGACAGTGCTGGCCGCAGCCTTCTTTTCGGTTTTCATGGAGATTTTCCATTTGCCGGTCGGCGCTTCTGAATTGCATTTCGTTGGTGCTTCTGCCGTCTACATCATCTTCGGCTTTATCCCCACGCTGTTTGGTTTTGCCATTGGCCTGTTGTTGCAAGGATTGCTGTTCGAACCACAGGATCTGGTGCACCTGGGGGTCAACTCGTTGTCCTTGATGTTGCCGCTAATTGCCGCCCATGGCTTACTCGGTCGCCGCTTCTTCGACGTCGCGGGACGCAGCATTCGCTGGGCAGAAGTGGTCAAGTTTGATGCGCTGTATTACACCGGTGTGGTAGCGATGGTGGGCTTCTGGTTGTCCATGGGCGAAGAGCCAACCCCTCTGAGTAACTGGGCGCTGTTCGCCGTGTCTTACCTGCCGTTGGTGTTGTGCGAGCCGCTGTTCACCTGCCTGGTGGCGCGGACACTCAAACGCTATGCCGACAACGCCTTTGTCGAGCGTTTCACCTGTGTGAATTCCCTCAAAGTCGCGTAATTGAATCGTATCCCCATCGTCCAGTTAACTCTGGGCGGTGGGGTTGATCAACATCTTTCGATCTTCAACCCCGCGTGCTTCGGTGTTAATGTCGCCGCCATGAAACTGACCCTATCAGACCGCTCACTCGTTGCCTGGACGCTGTATTTCTGCGTCCTGTTCAATGTATTCGCCTGCGGTTTGGGGCATGGGCAGATGAGCGGGCTCGAACTCAATGGCGTCGGTGGTCAGTTCTGCTCCGCACTGGGCAGCAAGAGCCCGACCCAGAACACGGACTTCACTGACCAGTTAGCCGGTGGCTGGGCCGGTAGTCTTTCCTGCCCTATCTGTTCTGCGGTGACGTTGAGCATCGCTTTTCTGTTTTGTCTGACCTGGCTGCTGCGGATTGGACAAAAGCCGCGCCCTAGTCGCGAACTGCGCTGCAAGGCACCCCCTCGATATTCCTGGCCCTCGGCCAACCCTCGCGCTTCCCCCGAAGTTTGACACCTGCACGTGGCCGGCTTGTTTTGCCCGCTACTGCTTGTTTTTTCGTCGTCTGATTTACGTCAAGTTGTCGCTGATGTGACAACAGGTGGACGCCGTTCTATCGTCTCGGGAAGGAAGGCAGTATGTCTCGCGTTATTGATCATCCAAGTTGCAGATTCAGTTTTCTCGAAGGGATAACTTTCAGTTTTCCTGCATCCCATAAATCGGAAGCGACGATGGCATGGAGACTGGTATGCGATCTATAGCTATTCCTTCAGGGGCTTCGCGACTGGTCAGTAAGACGTCGCGCGTGAGCAGTCGTGGAGACTTCCTGTTGCCGTTTCCTGACTACCCCAGTAATGCACGCTGTTTTGTTCATCTGGATGCTCGGTTGCTGCCTTACTGGCATACGCTGTTCGATGTGTGTCCTGGGTTGCTCAAGCTAGATCCACCGGATGGCTTGAATATATTTCGCAGTTTCATGACGTGGGCATACCGTAATCATCCACCGCTGAATTGGACTTACTACTTGAGCGTCTGCCGCTGGTTGCTCACTTCGACCTACAACGCGCAAATCCACGAGGAGCACATCGATTCCTTCATGACAGCGGCAGCGGCCCGCTGGATAAATACTGACGATAGCCAGGCACGAGGGCTGGTACTGGCGTGGCAAGGTTCATCGATGAGGGTGTTTGACTGGAAAGTTGCACCTCGTTCTGTCACTGGCGTTGACCCTGAGCTGGAGGAGTTTCCACCGACGCCTTGGGACTTTGCCTGGTGTCCTTTGACAGGGAAAGGCGGCGCCGGATTTCGACGCTGGTTGCCCATCCCCGGATAATTTAGCTACGTCCAGTTGGCAGGATCGCTCGGCTGACGCGATCCTTACTTAGACATCCAGGCAATCACAGCTTTGTAGTCTTCGGCGCTGCAGTCCATGCACAGTCCCCGTGCCGGCATGGCGTTGAAGCCTTCGGTCACGTGTTTGACCAATACCTCGGTGCCTTGCTCCAGACGGGGGTTCCATGCCGCTTGATCACCTTTTTTGGGTGCCATGGGTAACTGGCCGCTATGGCACATGGTGCAGGCGCGGTTGAATACCGCTTCAGGCTCTTGGGCGGCATAAGCGGTAGAGAATGCGAGTAAACAGGCTGCTGCCAATACTTTCTTCACGGTTAACCTCATTGGGCATTTTTATAATCAGGCGGCGCCTTCGGAATGACAGAGTCCATCCGTGGCAAATGAGCATTGCCGACGGCATTCGCCGTTTGGCAGAAAGCACATCAGCAGGGCATTTTGAGTTTAGTGAGGGCGTATCGAGACCCCAAATGCGACAGGCCGCCGCACCAGGCGACCTAGCTAATAAGCCGTTGGCCGCTTGAGGGGGGCGAGCGTCGCCTGTGGCAGGTTGTCGCAGGTCAGTTTGTAAGTGGATGCATGCTACATTTAATGCCGACGCGGTGATTTCTCTTGGCAGGGTTAACGTCGTGTCATTGAGTGCAAGGCCTGAAAGGGTCTTGGCACTTTTCTTATTTCTAAGTACCCCACTCCTGCATCCGATATCGGCGACCATTTTTACTGAGTCTCCAACACACTCATCTCTAGCTTTTTCTTTGAAAACGCCTCAAAGAAAAGGCCCACAGCGTGGGCCTCCTTACACTTCAGCCGAGCTTACTGATCCAGATCACTTGCCCACGGTGAAGCCGTAATCGCCATCACTTTTGTGGGTGTCGACCGAAACGGCATGCCATTCAACCTTGTACTTTCCGGCTGTCAGCGGTTTTTCAGGTGTGACGATCAGAGCCTTTTGGTCGCCAGGGGCGGTTTCGATGCTTTTGACCGCAACTGCGGAGCCATCGCCAGTGATGGTCACTTTGGTGAACTTGGCTTCGACACCCTCTGAGAACACCAGGCGCAATTCTTGAGGTGCACTTACCGTGCTATCAGCAGCTGGTGTTTCACTCTTCAAGTGGGCATGGGCAAACACCGAGGTGGCAGTTGCAAAGGATGCAAGCAACGCTACGGAGGTCAGGATTTTTTTCGCAAAATGAGCTGGCATCTTTATTACCTCTGGTTAACGACGAGTAAAGGTTTGCTGCGAATTCGTAATCTCTATCGCTGAGGCTGATGGGCCCCAGCTGTTATCCACATCAGAAGTCCAGGGTAAGCCCAGCGTACAAAGCACGCCCATCACCTGGTGAGTGCAGGGATGTTTGGGCACCATCCGGGTCGTACCAAACGTATTCATAATAGCGGTTGGTGAGGTTTTTCAACTGTAGATCGACGCTCACTGAGTCGGTCACTTTGTAGGTGGCGCCGAGGTTCATCAGTACATATCCGCCATACGTCCCCTTGGTGTTTTCACGCTCCAGGTAGTAGTTAGTCTGGCCGTTCATCCAGGCAGTCAACTGCAAGGCAGGTGTCGCTTCATAGCTGATGCCGGCGTTGTAAAGGTGATGAGGGATATGGTCGATTTCCTGGCCTTTGCTGTTGGGCAAAGTGGAGCTTGGCTGGAGTATTTTCGAATACTGCCAAGAGTAGGCCATCCATATTTCAGTGCGTTCGTTAGGGTGCAGGTTCATCTGTAAGTCGTAACCCCAACGTCGGGTTTCACCAACGTTATCTGACTCACCGCTCGGGTCGTTCAGCCTGCGGCTGACCTCTCCGGAGGCCTCTTGCTGCCAATATGCGACTCGGCCATCGACCCAGTCAGCCGGCGTGAACTTGATACCTGTTTCCCAGCCTTCGTTGATCGACGGTGCCAGATCGGTGTCTCTGGGCGGTATCTTGTAGGCCGCCGCACCTGTACCAACTTGGAAAGTACGGCCCCAGTTGGCATAGAGGCTTGCCACGTCCCACGGCGAATAGACCACGCTGAGCTTAGGCTGTTTGATCAGGCCATAATCGTTGATGTCGTAATCCAGGCCGGTCATTTCGTTGGTGAAATCACCCTGGATTTTATCGACCCGATACGCCGGAACGATCTTCAGCGACTCGAAAGGTTTGATCTCGGCCTGGACGTACGCGCCGTAGGTGTCGAAACCGAACCGCTGGTCGCGGGTGGTTGCCAGGCGAGCACGGTCTTTGGTGCGATAGCGCTCACTCTTGTTCTGCTGCTGTTGTACGTCTGCGCCACCTTCCAAGGCGAAGTCATACAGCCAGCTGACTTCCGGTCGCCATGTCAGAGAGGTGAGGGCGCCATATTGGGTTTCGTAGGCATCACGTTCCTGTTGGGAGCTAGTGCGCCAATACTGCGTCCAGCGTCGGTCATCGAAGGTGTTGACGTAGGTCTTCGCCGACCAAGCGAGCGTATCGGCCAAGTCAGTATCGAAATGCAGGCTGACCTGATTCATGCGCCGCGTGCCTTTGTCCGTGGCGTTGTACCTGTTGGTCATGGTCGGATGATGACGGGCATCGTCTTCGGTCAAATAGCCTGGCTCCTGAGCCTCTGCTTCGTAGTGACGGGCAATCAGACCAATGCGGTAGCTGTCATCGTCGGGCGTATAGAACCACTTGCCAGACATCGAGTATCGGTCGGCTTCTGCATGATCCCGATAGCCGTCGGACTTTTGATAAGCGAAGAAGTAGTTTTGCGTCCAATTGCTGCTTTCGATGCCCTTGGCGAGTTGGGCTTCCTGGGTATTGAAGCTGCCGTAGCGAATGCGCGCCTTGCTGTAGTCGCCACCTGTGCGGGTCAGCATGTTGACGTTGCCAGCGATGTTGTTCAGGCCGTAACGGGCGTCACTGGTGCCGCGCACCACCTCGATGCTGTCGAGTTCGAGGGGGAAGATCATGTCCATGAACGGCATGTTGCCGTCATTGCTGTTGCTGGGAATTCCGTCGATCAGCAGTTTGACGGCATTCACCTCACCTTCGCCGTTGAAGCCACGAAAGGAGATCTTGCCGGATGTCGTGCCCTGATTGAACTCCGTGAGCATCACGCCTGGCGCGCGACTGAACAGCTCCCAGCTGTAGTTGACCGGCATCTTCTCGAGAATGTCTGCTCCCAAAATATCGACTGAGCTGAGCACGCTGCTGGTGCTCAAGGGGCCGCTGGCTATGCCCTGAACGTTCACGGTGCCTAGGGTCAGAGTTGAATCTTCGGTTTTACTGGCTTCGGCCAATGCCAAGGACAAAGGGCTTATTGCAAACAGGCCAAGCGACAACAACGGCCATAGTGATCGGGACACAGACAAAGGCTTTGCCTGAGGCAAAGTAAATGGAGCAGGCATAACGCACACTTCCTGATGACCAAGAAACTTCAAGGGCGTTTAGCGACCACGACAGGGCCGCTAAAAATTGGTAATGAAGACAACGCTGGACTTATGTCAGCGGTGTTGATGATCAGGCGAGGGGAGAAGCGCGCGGGCTCAGGCTGGGCCAACGAATCCTGGGATGCAGCGTTGGCAGTTCTGGATTGTCGAGAGACGTATCAGGCGCGTATCGCGGTAGGAAATGTCTGTAATAGTTAGAGGGAAGCGCTGCCATTCCGGCATGGCCACAGCAGCAATCGCCGTGTTGCATGACCGTTTTTGACGGGGCCTGCTGGAGAGTATCGATCAGCTTGTCGAACCCTGGAGGCAATGTTTGTGAGGCTCCTCCTGAGCAGAATCCACCCCAGAGCATCACTTGCATATCCGGCGTCTGCATAGCGCGGCTCAGCGGCATGAACAGCATGTTTAGCAACACGGCTAAACAGGCGATCCAAGGGCTTATGCGTTTCAACGAGGACATGAAGAAGGTCGGCAAAGAGGGGCGGCCATTTAGCCGGAATTCAGGGGGGATGTAAAAGTCGCGATACGCGCTATTTTGCCGCAGGTAAAAGCTCAGCGCTGAGCAACCTCGACTCAATGTTTATCATTGCGGCCGGGCATAAGGCACATACCAGGCTAACTGCGTCCAATAATGAGCCAGCTGCTCGTGGGCCCTGCTCATCAAAGCAGCGTCCAGGAAGACGCTGCCTTGGGGTCAGACTTGAGCGCGCTATTACATCCGCCACTCCAGCCCAAAAAACAGGCTTCGGCCATCACCAGGCAGGAACTGAGCGCTGTCTTGCCCCTTCGCGTCGGCGATCACCCCGGTGGTCGATGCGTAGGTCTTGTCGGAGAGGTTGCGGCCTTCAACAAAAAAGCCCAAGCCCTGCGCTGGTCGGTATCCACCTTTCAGCCCCCAAATGGCATACCCGTCCGCATACAGGGTTTCAGCCTCGTCGACATTGTAGTGGTTGGGTACCCATTCGAATGTCGGGCCGGCGTACCAGCCTTGTAGCTGCCACAGGGCCTCGCCCTTGATGAATTGCCGAGGGATCCCGGCCAGTCGATTATCGCCGTAGACCTTGTCATCGTCGAAGCGGAAGTCGTTCAACAGGTACTGTCCACGTAAAACGAACTGGCCAAAGGTCAATGCTCCCCCCAGTTCAATACCTTGGTGAATCGTATGGTCGGCATTCACCGTTCCCAGTGGTTGGCCACTGCTGTCGTTGAGTGCGAGCAATTCGTCGCGGATCTCGCTGCGGTAAACCGCAAAGTCCAGGTCGAGGTTGTTTCGAGACCAGCGCATACCGGCTTCCAAAGTATTTGCCTTCTGCTCGTCGTTTTTCGTCACGACTTGCCCTCCAGTTAGTTCGGAGAACGTTGGCGGCTCGATACTTTGGCTCAAGTTGGCAAAGAGCTGTATACCTTCAGCTAAGTCGTGGAGTATGCCAATGCGGCCTATGTGACCTTGGTAAGTCTCGTTGAACGATTCATCCTGAGGCAAGCAGAAGGCCGAGACAAAAGCGTTGCACTTGAAGCGGTCGTCGACTTCGCGTTGCTGGTGCAACCAGGCAACACCTGCGATCACAGCCCAGCGTTGCGCGACGGGGATCTCTAGTTCGCCAAAGGCATTGAGGTTGCGCGCTGTCTGGTGAAGCTCGTTGACCTTGCGACCTTTGTGCCCGGCAACGTTGACGTATCGAGAGTCCCAGTTACGTCCTTGACTCGCCTCCACGCCGGCTGTAGAGCGCCAACCTTGCTCGTTCTGCCACTTGTGTGAGAGACGTGCACCGTAGTCTTCACTATTGATGTCCAGTACTTGGAAGATCGGGTGGAACAACGACTTCTCGCTGTAGTAAGTGGCCAGTTCCAAACTGTGCCCATCGTCCAGCTGTAAGGTACTGATATTGCCGATCCGGTTGAGGGTGAAATCGCGCTGCTGATCACCGCTGATGCTGTCCGCTGAAGCCTGTTTGGGGTCATTACGCATCTGAGCCTTGGTCAGGTTGCCGGGCAGATCCGAGTCGGTCTCCACATGGGTCAGGTAGAAACGGGTCGACAGGCGTTCGTTGATGCGACCGCCGAGGTTGGCGAAATAGCGCTGATTATCCTGCCTGGAATGGTCGCGGTAGCCGTCCTGATTGGAGTCGGAAACGCTCAAAAAACCATCCCAATTCCCGAAGTCCTGTGCGAACGCACCGTATCGACGTTGATAGCCAAAGCTGCCTCCTTCGTAGCGCACGTCTACAGGCGGTGCGGTCTTTCCGGTGGGTGTCACGAAGTTGATTGCTCCCCCAAGGTTGGTTGCCCCATAACGCCAAGCATTGGCACCGCGCAGCACCTCTATATGGTCAGCGGCCAGTGGTTCGATGGTCTGGAAGTCGAAACTGCCATCGGCCAGATTGACGGGGGCGCCATCCTGCATCAATAGCAGACCGCGCCCGTGGAAAGTACGTTGCAATCCCGAACCCCTGATTGAGAGTCGGGCTTCTTCTGCGCCAAAACGCGGCTGAATGAAGACACCGGTGGCGAGCCCGAGCGCATCCTGCAAGGTACTGCTGCGACCAGTCTTGTAGGTCTCAGCATCGACCACTGAGGCACCGCCGGGGATATGTGAAAAGTCAGCGCGTTTTTCAGCAATGCTCGGGGCTGTCGGGTCACTACGGTACTCGCCCTTGATTTGGGTTTCTCCTAGTTCGACGTGATCGGCCTGCGCACAGGGAATGAGGCCCAGGCTTAAAGCCAGGCTCAAGAACGGCGTACGGTTCATGGGTTGCTCCTTGGATCTAATTTTAGGTGTTCGAATCGGCAGACAGCATCGTTCCCGGTCGAGCAGACAAAGCTGCACCGCTCAGACAGGCACGATCAGATACCCGCAGCGAAGTGCGGGAGAGGGATAGCGATGGAGTTAAGGGGAAGCGCGGGGGTTGGCGGGGGGCCAGGTGAAGCGAGGGCAAGTGCTTTCGCGTTGTTGGCGATACTTGAATGTTTTGCGATGGGGGCGAAGCAGCCAGCTGAGGCAGAACAGCATGGTGATGTTTAAAGTGAATGCGCTACAAAGCGGACAGCCCATGGTTGGCATCAAGCCCGGATTTTTCGAATCGTCCGATTTTTCGCCCAGACCGACACCGGTATGGTTGTCAACAGAACAAAAGAGGCCGCCGACTCCATTTAGCTCCAGACCACTTTGTTCTCCATGACTGAAGCTGCAAGCCAATGCACTGAACAGGACGCATGCATAGAGCATCCAGGCGATCAGCGCGCGATGACTTCGAACAACACTCATGGCGTTGGCTCATGGTTACGGGGGCTTTATTCTTATTCATCATAGACGCAGATTTTACATATTCGCCAGTCGTCTTAAGGAGAATGGAGTAATCAAATTCAGGCGCCTTCGTCAGCCTAATGCTGGAGACTCGGTTACGGTGGAATTCGAGTTCTTAGCATCTTGAATATCCAACCGGTGCTGCTATAGGATGAAGACAGGAGATGGCATTCCTCCTTTAACCGCCTTTGTGCTGATGATGCCTACGTGAACCCTGGACAGGGTGCGTAGGTGTGTCTCCCTGTCCTCCAATTTAGGACAGGATCGTGACCTCTATTCTCATATCAGTTCCCTCTCGTAATCTGCGGTTATCAGCAGCTCCTCGGCTCTACCAGCCCAGAGGAGAATTGCATCCATGCTGAAATCACTTCTAGTTATCGCCATCGGCGCATCCCTTGGTGCCTGGTTGCGCTGGATATTGGGCATGAAGCTCAACGCCCTGTTCCCTACGATTCCCCCAGGTACTGTGGTCGCCAATATGGTCGGGGGCTATATCATTGGCCTCGCCATAGCGTTTTTGGCCGCATCCCCCTCCCTAAGCCCTGAATGGCGCCTGCTGATCATCACGGGTTTCTGTGGGGGACTTACCACCTTTTCCACTTTTTCAGCCGAAACAGTCGCCCTGATTCAGGAAGGCAGATTGCTGTGGGCGTTCGGCTCAGTTTCATTGCACGTTTTGGGCTCGTTGGCGATGACGGCTGCCGGGCTTCTGTCCTATCAAATGATTGGCACGCGCTGAGGAGATGAAGATGAAAGGTTTTCTGGTGATTTTCTTTACCCAACAGAACCGTCGCTATCAAGGAAAGATGCTCGGCGACTGGATCGTTGATTTAGCCAAAGAAATGGGCCTGCGTGGCGCGACCCTCTCCACAGGTATCGAGGGTTTTGGACACACGGGCCGGCTGCATTCCTCGCACTTTTTTGAGCTGGCAGATCAGCCGACGGAGATTCGAATGGCTATCACCGAGGAGGAATCCGAAAGGTTATTCAAGCGATTGGAAATTGAGGATATTTCGGTTTTCTACATAAAAACCCCAATCGAGATGGGCACTGTCGGAAAAAAGGCCACCTAGCCCCCGCTGATTGCTGCCGATTGAAGCTTTCAACGAATCATGACGCTTACCTTCGCAGGAAGGACGGCTTAGCAGTAGGTGACGTGTTGAGCCATTTTTCCTTAAGTCGTTGCTTCGGGCCGGCAGGCCCGGCTACCGCAACCATAAAGACAACGACTACCCTCCGCCATTTCACGGTACAAGCCCCGTCTCGTGCGAGACCTTTATCGCAAACTTGCGTCCTTAGATTTTCGGAAACCCAGATGGCTAGTTATGCTTTTGACCGCTTGAGAATGAGCTTTGGACATCGTCCAAGGCCTGCCATGGGAGGATCCCCAAAGAAGCCTTTGCGCAGTCGGGCCCGTGGGGAAATGTTTTGTCCCTGTCCAGTTCGGCCTGCTCAGCATGGCAAGTCTTGCACCTGACAATTCCCCGATTGATCGCCCAGCTTGAGTGCCATTCCAGAAGTTTTTCTGTCGGTGTCATTGGATCAACGCTCTCAGGCGAGATTGGCGAATCAGTGTGCTCTGTTCGGATGACAAGAGCGAAGTCACAGCAGTTCAATTGACCGTCTGCATTTGGATTTTAGCTGCCTGTTGATCACTCCGGAGCCATCAACATTGCGAGCGTCATTTTGATGAATTTTTCATTTTTGCTGATCGTGCCCAGCGCTCCACGAACGTTGTCGGCGACATCAGCAGATCCGCGCTGCTCAACCCAAAGCGTCAATTCCATAATGGCCGCTTCCAGCGCGAGTTGGTTCTGATTGATCTTGAATAGTAGGGGTGGGAGCAGGTCTGAATTTGGCATCTTGATTCCTCCGTGGAAGAGGTCAGCGTAGCAGCAGGAGACTCTTTAGGAAGAGATGGCCTTTCCAGCAAATTGAGATGCGGGGTAGCAGACCTCACTCATGCCTTTTTGCGATGTTTCCAATCGACTAATGTCCGCTCTTACTTCTCATCGGAAACTGACTGCGGTCGCTTGCGATGGTGGCTCATAGCCGCTAATAGTAAAGAGGTGCTTGGAGAGGGCGTGAAGATGATTTCGAGATTTGTTGTTGTCCCTGCAATCCCAACGGAAACGGGATCAATGCGTAACGGATCGCGCTTCTACTGTCAGACTGCACCTATAGGCTTCAACCTCTATGACAATGAGGAAAAGCTGCGGCTGAAGACAACCTATCAGACCCGAGAAGAAGCAGAGGGAGAGTGTCAGCGGCTCAACCTGGAGCGGCTTCAAAGCGTCCTTTCGGAACGGGAATCCGTGACTGCGCTATAGGCATTCACTCCCGCATAGGCATCAGGCGCCCGGTTTCCGAAACGAGTGGATCAGGAGCTCGCGGAAGCACGACCTACACCACTCTGACGTGGATGCTCCGCGTTCAGGAGCGAACAAACAACATCTGCCTCTGCCCTGATCTTGAACACCCCATGCTTGCTAGCAGAGCCTCCCTCGACGAGATCTACAACCCGATATTGCTTGATGCCATCGTCCAGTCTGGTTGTTTCGATGACCCTGAATCTTGAATGCATGGTGCGTTCCCTGCTGAAACTGGTGCTTTAGAAGTACCGGTATGACTCCATAATTTCAACAATTATGCAGGACTGAGCTGAGACAATTTATGACAGGGCGCAATGATTCTCTGCATGAGGACAGAGACTTCGCGGGAGGTGGGAGGGGTAACCGCTTAATCTGTCCCCGCAAAATTGCCAATTTGCTGCCGCACAATTGGCGTTACGCTTATGGGTAAAAAGGTAAAGCAGCCAAGTTCACTCGCTCGACACTGGCTTTTGGGCAATGACGTCAAAGCGATGCCAATGCTTGGTGCCACGCATACTGCGCCCATCATATTCATGGACTTCAAAGGCCTTCAAGCTAAGACCCCGAAATAGCGCGCGAGCCTCTAACTCAGAGTGAAAGGTTCTAGTCGCGTCGGATGCCCAATCATCTTTGTCACCGAAGAGTTGGCCCACAAAAAAACCTCCCGGCAGAAGTGCAGACATCACAACTGACCAGAATTTTTCAAAGTAATCTGGATGACAAAATGGTAAGGCCATACCTGCATGGATCAACGACGAGGGTGGCAAAGTCTCGAGACTTTCAAACCGTTGGATAGTTGTTTCTATCTTTGCAGCAGGGTGAACCAGACCGATGGCGTGCACCATTTCGATTGCGGCCGGCTCTCGGTCGATAGCTAGAACATCCCAGCCAGCTTGAAGTAAAGCGCGAGTCTCGTTGCCAGAGCCGCAGCCCAGATCCACAGCTTTTCTAGAGTTCGTCTGAGTGCTAGCAAGTCCAAGTGCTGTGTGAAGAAGCGATGATGCTGGACGGTCTCTGTGGTGCTCGTAGTAAGTTTTCCACCTAAATGTCCCGCTTGGATCCTTGCATTGCATTCCTTTAACCTTCCCTGTGATCGTAATCTCGTCAAGAGCCTTCGTATGCTGGCAGGGATTTGATACGGAGTCTCCTGAAAAGGCAACTGAAGAACCAAGCTTCGAGACTTATGCAGCCAGGCGACAGCGGTCTCGATTTGCGCCGGGATGCATTTCACAGGGATGCGCTCAGAGGGCGTGATTCATGCAAGGTGACTTGGGCATACTCTTACAAGCTTTCAACGAATCATGACGCTTACCTTCGCAGGAAGGACGGCTTAGCAATAGGTGACGTGTTGAGCCATTTTTCCTTAAGTCGTTGCTTCGGGCCGGCAGGCCCGGCTACCGCAACCATAAAGCCAACGACTACCCTCCGCCATTTCAGGCGGTAAAAGCCCCGTCTGTACGAGACTTTTATTGCAAACTTGCGTCCTTAGATTTTCGGAAACCAAGATGGCTAGTCGTGCTTTTGACCGCTTGAGAATGAGCTTTGGACATCGTGATCCCCAAAGAAGCCTTCGCGCAGCCTGGCCCGTGGGGAAATGTTTTGTCCCTATCCAGTTCCGCCTGCTCAGCATGGCAAGTCTTGCACCTGACAATTCCCTGATCGATCGCCCAGCTTGAGTGCCATTTCAGAAGTTTTTCTGTCGGTGTCATTGGATCAACGCTCTCAGGCGAGATTGGCGAATCAGTGTGCTCTGTTCGGATGACAAGAGCGAAGTCACAGCAGTTCAATTGACCGTCTGCATTTGGATTTTAGCTGCCTGTTGATCACTCCGGAGCCATCAACATTGCGAGCGTCATTTTGATGAATTTTTCATTTTTGCTGATCGTGCCCAACGCTCCACGAACGTTGTCGGCGACTTCAGCAGATCCGCGCTGCTCAACCCAAAGCGTCAATTCCATAATGGCCGCTTCCAGCGCGAGTTGGTTCTGATTGATCTTGAATAGTAGGAGGGCGAGCAGGTCAGAATTTGGCATCGTGATTCCTCCGTGGAGGAGGAGGTCAGCGTAGCAGCAGGAGACTCTTTAGGAAGAGATGGCCTTTCCAGCAAATTGAGATGCGGGGTAGCAGACCTCACTCATGCCTTTTTGCGATGTTTCCAATCGACTAATGTCCGCTCGTGCTTCTCATCGGAAACTGACTGCGGTCGCTTGCGATGGTGGCCCATAGCCGCTAATAGTAAAGAGGTGCTTGGAGAGGGCGTGAAGATGATTTCGAGATTTGTTGTTGTCCCTGCAATCCCAACGGAAATGGGATCAATGCGTAACGGATCGCGCTTCTACTGTCAGACTGCACCTATAGGCTTTGAACGAGCCCCATGAAAGACAGGACACCGTTTCCCCCTTACGATAAGGGATAGGCAAACGGTTATGTTTATGACTAACAGCAACGATAAGAGTGGGGAGCTTTTGGGCCAGGAGCGGCGGCGCCGCTGGAGCCCAGAGCAAAAGCTGGCCATGGTTCGCGAGAGCCTTGAACCAGGACAAAGTGTGTCGGTCGTCGCTCGGCGCAACGGCATCAATGCCAATCAGCTGTTTCTGTGGCGCAAGCTTTATCAGGACGGCAGCCTGTCGGCGGTCAGTTCCGGCGAAGCCGTGGTGCCTGCCTCCGAGTTGAGCGATGCGCTCAAGCAGATCCGTGAACTGCAACGGATGCTGGGCAAGAAAACGATGGAAGCAGAAATCCTCAAAGAGGCCGTGGAGATCGCCCGGTCGCGAAAATGGATTGCGCACTCACCCTTGTTGCCGGGGGACGATCAGTGAAGCTGGTCAACGAATGTCTCGGTGTGGCGCGCTCGCAATTAACGGTTCGAATCAAGCAGTTGGTATCGCCCAAAGTGCGGCGAAGCAGGCCCTGAACGATGCTGATCTGGTAGTTGAAATCCAGCAACAGGTCAGCGAGTTGCCCAGCTATGGCTACCGTCGTGTCTGGGGATTACTGCGCCGCGCCCGTGAAACCCAGTTGCTGCCCGCGATCAATGTGAAGCGGGTTTACCGGGTGATGCGTGATCACAACCTGCTGCTTGAGCGCCGGATCAAACAACCCGGCGTGCCGCGTCGGCACGAAGGCCGTATTGCCGTGGAAACCAGCGATACGCGTTGGTGCTCGGACGGCTTTGAGTTCCGCTGCGAGGACGGCGCCAAACTGAGCGTCACCTTCGCCCTGGACTGCTGTGATCGCGAGGCTATCGGCTGGGTCGCGAGCCCGACTGGGTACAGCGGTGATGATATCCGCGACTTGATGCTGGAAAGCGTGGAGAAGCGTTTTGGTGATCAACTACCCACCACGCCGGTGCAATGGCTGAGTGACAACGGCTCGGCGTACACCGCCGAACAGACGCGCCTGTTTGCTCGACAGATCGGTTTGCAGCCGGTGACCACACCAGTGCGCAGCCCGCAAAGCAACGGCATGGCCGAGAGCTTTGTGAAGACGATCAAGCGTGATTACGTGGCGCATATGCCCAAGCCGGATCGAGAAACGGCGTTACGCAACCTGGCAATTGCCTTCGAGCATTACAACGAGCAGCATCCGCACAGCGCCTTGAACTATCGCTCACCGAGGGAATTCAGGCGCTTAGCGGCAGCATCAATTTAACGGGGAGTTGGTGTCCGGTTTGGTAGGGGCAAGTCCACTGGTTGTTTGCCGGGTCGCTGCGCAGTGGCAAACGGGCGGCGGCGATCATGAGTATAATCCAGTCGGCGCGCATGACTGGGCATGATCCGTATGTTTATCTGAAGGATGTGCTAACTCGGCTGCCGACGCAGCGGGCGAGTGAGATCGAAAAACTACTGCCGCATCATTGGGTATCGGCCTAGCTTACTCAAGGTAACTTTGACAGACTCCCGGATTGGAACGCTAACCCCCCCTTACCAGACGCGGATAGCGGGATAGAAAGAGAATCTCGTCCACCAAAGCCATCCGGGCGTTAACGTATCTTTCGGTATCTATCTCTAGCTAGGGGCCCAAATGTCACTGATTCTTTCCTCAACAGAGCGCTTTCTCTCAGAGTTCCATGACCAAAGAGCAGGTATTACGTCGAAAGCGTTTATGGCACTCCCAGCTGTCAAGGGTGGGAAGGCGGCGGCGTCCTCCTATGAATTTCTTGTAGATGTTGTCCCTAAGGCGAGTATGCCGCTGACTGTGCTGGATGTCGCTTGTGGCGACGGCTATTTGTTAGAGCTGGTAACCCTATCGAGATCGAAGACTGCGACGTTGATCGGTGTTGATATAAGCCGGGGGGAACTCACTGCCGCCGAGCATCGACTTGGGCAAGACGCAACCCTTATCAAAGGGCGTGCGCAAGAGATGACGCTGCCTACGGGCTCAGTGGACATCGTATTATGTCACATGGCTCTCATGCTCATGGACGACTTGGAGTTGGTAATAGCAGAAATTAGAAGAGTACTAAAACCTGGCGGCCTGTTTTCTTTTATTGTCGGCGCAAAGCCAGAGTCTAGCAATGCGCAGAACCTATACATCCAGATTCTGCGCACTGCCCGACAAAATTTAAACTCAACGATTCCACGCCTCGGCGACAAACGCCTCGAAGGCGATGTACAAATTGAACAATTGCTCGCAGGCGGTTTCGCTAATGTTGCAATAGATGAGATTTCTATCTCGCGACGCTATTCACCGTTAGAAATGTGGAGCTGGTTTGAAAGCATGTATGATTTGCATGGAATTCCAGATGCCATGCGAGAAAGTATGAAGAGGGAGTATATTAATACTCTATCAGTCACATGTGACAGCGATGGTTTCGTGGGATTTACAGATAATCTGCGTCAAGTCACTGCTGTTGCGGGCTAACACATCCGTCGATTCTAGGGACAAGGGCGAGCAACTTTCTCTGAGGAAACTGCTCCAGACCTCACGCTTTACGATTTTGGGTTTTGAAGGTTTTTTGCGCATGGCGATCCGCTTGTTAACCTGGAAGAAAGTTCGATACTGGTAAGAAATGGCGAATCAACCAGACCCTAGCCCGTCCCGAGCTATCCCGGCGGGTCAGCTGGGTAGTTGGGGCGACGTTCATCTGCTTCGGAGCAGCCATCCTGACCATGCGTCGACAGGCTGCATAAGAGGAGGGCAGTACAGGTGCCAAAACATCACCACTGATTTGATGCAAAGCCTGCCTCTTTCAAGCCAGGGTAATCATCGAGCGCAAGGCTAGTCTCACCATCGTCCATTGGCTCGCGCACTGATTTATGTATCACTCCGGCTTCAGCATCCGCACGCATCTGATCGAGCTCCCTGTGAAACGCCTTGTCCTGAACCGTGGGCTTACTGGTGTATGGCTTTCGTTCGGGTTCAGGCTGTGCTGCATAAGTCGTTACCGCATCAGGGTCGTGCTGTAGCTTTTCTTTAACTTGCGATTCCAGCATTGCACGTAGCGCATCTTTGTCGGGCCGAGTCAGCAATTTGTCACTCCTATGAGGAAACCAGGCACCCAGTAATCGACTGGGCCAGTGGCCGTTGGGGAACATCCAATCGATCGTTTCGAAAGTTTGGGATGCGGATGCAGCCACAGGATTTCAGGTCGAAGAGAAGAGGCGGATCATCAATTTCTTCCAACGCGGCGATCGTGTCAAATTGGGTACATGCCTGGGATGATTCCGTAATCGACAGGAACGCAGGCAGTGAGAGAGTACAAGGCTACGATCCCTTCTCGATTTCCAGCACGCTGATCATGGGTGTTGGCCTCTACGTGGGTAAACCAACCGATGGCGTTAGCTGATAGCTGGGGCTATTTCATCAGGAAATTGCTGTAGTCGAGTTCGGTCTATAGCTAGTCCAACAGGTAGTAGGCATACATTATGTATGGCCTCTTGGTGTACGTAAGGATATGCTGCCCCCGACTTCATATATGCCAATAAAAACCAACCACAGTGACGTTATGAGCCAATCAGAGACGCGTGCGAGTGCCCTAGCGCTGTATCCAGAGGACTCCCGCGAGGCGGCGGCTCTGCTTAAGCAGGCCGTACCACTGATGGTGCGTCACAACATTCCACCAAATCCTGTGCACTATGCTCTCTGGTACACCTACAGCAAAGGTCAGGAGCCAGAGCTTAATCGCCATCTGGACAGGGTCGTCAAAGACTTCGACTGTTTCCCTCCAGAATCCGCTACAAAGCTTTTTCGCGACTACATCATTCGTGAGGAGTTGGAGGAGGCGCGCGCAGGGCAACAACAAGCGATCGATCTGGTTGACGACATGGAGCGTGATGTCTCGCGTTGCGTGAATGGCAGCGCCAACTTTCAAGCCAGTCTTGGCCATTGCATGGAAATGCTCGCGGAGCCGGTCGACCAGAGGTTGCCCGCCATTCTGAGCGAGCTGCAACAGAGCACCCAGGTCATGCAGGATCAGCAGGAGCTTTTTCTCTCCCAACTGCACTCAGCGCAAAATGAAATTAAGAGCCTGAGAGACAAGCTCGAGCGAGCCCAACTGGCTGCATCTTTGGATGGGCTGACTAAGGTGTTGAACCGAGCTACCTTCACTCGCTTGCTGGATCATGCATTGATCAACGCTCCTCATGGGGTGGCATTGGTCATGTTGGATATCGATCATTTCAAGCAGTTCAATGACCGGTATGGCCATCCTTTGGGCGACCGCGTACTGGAGCATGTTGGTCAGGTGTTACGGAACTCAATCCCGCCTCAGGCCCTGGCGGCACGCTATGGTGGTGAAGAGTTCTGTGTAGTCCTGCAAGAGTGTTTTGATCTCACCAGTGCTCATACTTTTGCTGAGCAACTGCGCCTAAAAATTCAGGCGCTGCGAATCAAGGTTCGTGGTACAGATGAAGTGCTAGACACTGTAACTGCGTCGCTTGGTGTCGCCCTCGCCAAAGCGGGTGACGATGTGGAAAGCCTTCTGACTCGTGCCGATGATGCGCTCTATCTAGCCAAGCGCAGCGGGCGCAACCGAGTGAACTGAAACTGGCGTTCGGACACTTGCTGCAATCACAAAGCTCCACAGGATATGGTGATTCGATTCGCGTTCATTCCGAATGGCAGCCATAGCTAAGCTGTGGTGTGAAGTGACGTCAATGGAGGAGGTCGCTCCTTCGGGCTTAAGCCCGGCTCGATCTCGCGCCTTCAGGTAATGTGTCCAGGTATGCGTTTCCGGCCTGGCGAAGGACTCTGAAGTTCAGCCTGATGTACTGGTGCAGCGGAGCATTTTATGGCTTCCTCATTTGTCTTCGAGGCTGCCGCGCTGTTCGCTATTCCAGGCTTCAGTGAGTTCGTCTATCCGATCTGTGATTTGAGGCTTTTTTGATAGGACTAGGCAGCGCGTGTTGCCGACAAATTCTTCTATCAGGTACACAGCGTCGCCGACATCCAGCTCCAACTCCTGTAACGCTTCATCAGGAATTCGAATAGCGCCGTCACCATCCCATTCTTCAATGATGATTTTCATCGGTGGCTTTCTCACGTGCGGTCTCCATTGCGTCTGAGTCGGCAATGGTAACGTGCTTTTGCGTACAGGCTCAGAGCGCAGCTAGCAAAGGTTCGAGCTGTTCACGCTCCGAGGTACTTAACAGGTCGATCAGATCAGTGTTGATCCGGTGCCTCATAGAAAGCACCCGCGTTGAGGCTGCCTTTATCGATGCCTCGGAAATCCCATGCGCTCGGCATAGTACGGCTGCACGGTTACCGAGAGGCGCAAGTCAAAAGCTTTCAAAGCCGCTTCTAATTGTTCAATTTTTGATGTGTGTAAAAAGTCCACTAGGCGATCACCCTGGGCCTAATGCACGCCGAGCAACCGGCACAAGTCAGCCTTGCGCATATCTCGCTCCATCATGGCGTTCCATAGCGCGATCTTCGCCACGGTTACCGCTGGCAAGCGGACTACGTGCTCACCAGCCTTCGGCGCAGATGCTACTGGTATGACTCGTCGCTGATCGACGTAAACGGATAGGGTTGTCTCGATCGCGTCCAGGGCTTCGCTGACTGCGCTCTCCCGATCATCGCCATAGCTGTTCAGCTCTGGAAGGTCGCGGCAGAACATGGCAAGTCCTGGAACACTGTCTTCCTCAAAGCGGATTGCATAGTCGTACATGGTCACTCCTCGGAGTTTATCGCGGTAATTTCACTCGCGCGCTGCGTCGGTAGGCGTTCTTCAAGTAGGCATACAGATCATGGGGTAGATCACTCGGGTGCCATCAACACCGCGAGCGTCATCTGGATGAACTTTTCATTCTTGCTGATCGTTTCCAGCGCGCCTCGCACGTTACCTCCGACCTCACCTGATCCGCGCTGCTCAACCCAAAGCGTCAATTCCATGATAGCCGCCTCAAGGGCGAGTTGATTCTGATTGATCTTGAATAGCAGGGAAGGGAGCAGGTCTGTAAGCGTCCAGCCAACACACCTTCCGAACTCCAGCATTCAGGGCGATGGTGGACGCTCGAATTGGTTGTTCGCCGGGTCACTACGCGCGATAAGCGGGCAGCCGCGATCATGAGTTTGATCCAGTCGGCACGCATGAATGGGCATGATCCGTATGTCTATCTCAAAGATGTACTGACGCGGCTGCCGACGCAGCGTGCCAGTGAAATTGATCAACTGCTGCCGCATCGGTGGATGCCCGCCTGAGTCACGCAAGGTGACTTCGGCGGACGCGCCTACCATTATTTAACGTGCATACAACTACAGCTTCGTCACAAAAGTCCGCGCCTGATACAGCGCAAAGCTGCTGAGCACGATAATAAGGGCGACTGCGAGCATGTCGGCCCCCGGAAAACCCCAGAAATCAGACATAGTGCTTCCTTAATAATAATAGTAAGTGGCAACAACCATCAGGCCAGCGCAGTGTCGCGCATGCGTTGGCGACCAAAGTCGTTAATCCTGAACTTGAACAGCACTCGGCCGGCACCAAAATAGGCCTGGTCATCGAGCTTCTCCTCAACACTTTCGATGATGCCGCTGGAGAACAGGTCTGTCAGGGTGACGCGAGTGTTGCCGCGCCAGTAGTCACCGCTAAGACCGTATTCACTCATCAGCGCATCGGTGATTTGCCAGTCCCAGATGCCGACGTCCTGCTGATCGTTGATCAACTGGAGAATGCGGCCCTTCATATGCAGCTTATTCATGGCCTGCTCCAATCATCACGAGTTAACTACATCAACGGCGATGCTAGGTTTTTTGCTGTCGGTTGATACGGCGCGTACTACTTCGAGCACCTCATCACTTTCGGTGAACATCACAAACCCGCCCGCCACAAACAGCACCAAACCAGCCAAGAAGTTCCATTCGGGAAACTTCAGCGTGAAGGCAGCGAGGAAGATCACCGCAAACAAACCATACAGCGCTGCAATTGCTTGCCCGCGACCAACGCCAATCAGTGGGAACGACTTGTACCAAGAGACGTAGCAGAAGGCGAAAGTCACTCCTGCTAACGTCAGCCAGCCGATGGCGGCCCAATTGAATGTGGCGACAACAAGTTCTACTACCGGTTGATCGGTAAATAAAAAGATGGCCGGCAGAATCAGTGCGACCCAATACAGCACTTCGGCGGTAAAACGCACCGTAATGCCTACATCCGGGTCGGCAACATCGAGCCCGCGACCGGCGATTGCACCTTCTACACCCCAGCCAATAGCAGCCATTGCACCGCCTAAATAGCCCAGCCAGCCGGTGTCACCGGTGCCGGTGACTTCAGCAATGATGCCGGGTGCATACACCGTCACACCGCCGGCCAAGATGATGAAAATACCCACGGCTGCGCGCCGGGTGATTTTCTCCTGGTACCAGAGCCTGGCCAGCGTTGCGCCGATGATGGGGTACATCAATGCGGAAATAGCCGCGAAAGCCCCGCCGATATAACCGATCGCCAAATACGAGCCAAAGATGGCCATCGGGCCGCCAAAGATGGCACCGATGAAGAACCACTTAGAGATGTAACGCATCTGTTTGATGGTGCGAACGTACTCTCCCCACTTGCCCAGTACCCCGTTCCAAACGAACAGGAAGAACAACACGGCAACGGCGTTGAAGGTGGTCAACACGGCTGCCGCCAACAGGAACTCGGCATTGGTGTCGTACTTCAGGTCTACATAGGGCGCTTCGAACCAAACTGCGGAACCTGGCACATACCAAGCCCCCCAGAGCACGGCGCACCACAATGCCCACGTAAAACCCCAACGGATGCTGCTGGTGGTGAAGCGCGACCGAGCCTGGCTTAGGCTTGGTTGATTCATGAAGATTCCTTTGCTGGCGTCGATTGCTTGCCGTGCAGGAAGGCTTCCAGTGAATCGTCTATGGCATCCATCCACGGCGTGTGATGCACGGGCGCCATGGTGCCGGTCAGCGTGGAGCGATAGCTTTTGTTGCGATAGCCGAGGATGTCCGCTTCTTTATCATGCTCCCACTCCTTGAAAATATCAGCCACGGTGAGAACATCGAAGGGCGGGTAATCGGTTGGCTCAAGCAGGTCGAGTATGTAGGCGGCCTGATAGTCGATGGCTTCAAAGGGATCGGCCACTTGCTCTTCGCGGGCCACCCATTCACGGGTGTCACTGGCCATGGTTTGTTCTGCTGGCAGCTTGATGCGGCCAAGCATAATGTCCCGGGCATACCAGGCCTGGGCATCGAACATGTTGAAGGTGTAGTACTGATCCTGCATGCCGAGGAACATCAGCTTCGGATTGGCCAAAGACACGATGCCTTTGTACAAGCCTTCCGGGTATAGCCGGTTGCGCGTGGTCAGCGTTAGCTCGTTGGGCAGGAACGGGAAGTGATGCCGATACCCGGTGCACAGGATGATCGCGTCAACCTCTTTGCTGGTGCCATCCTTAAAATGTGCGGTCTTGCCGACCACATTGGTGAGCAACGGTACTTCGGCAAAAGATTCCGGCCAATCAAAGCCCATAGGCTTGGTGCGATAGCTGAAAGTAACCGACTTGGCGCCGTACTTGTGGCACTGCGTGCCGATGTCTTCTGCCGAGTAACTGCTGCCAACCAGCAACAAATTTTTGCCTTGAAACTCGCACGCATCGCGGAAATCATGGGCGTGCAATACGCGACCGGGAAACTGCTCCAAGCCTTCGAAGTAAGGCGCGTTGGGGGTCGAAAAGTGCCCGGTGGCGACGATTACATGATCGAATTCTTCGGTGATCAGTTGGTCTTGCTTGAGGTCGCGCACGGTGACCGCGAACTTGCCGGTGCTCTCGTCATAGGCAACCCAATGCACCGCTGTATTGAAGCGGATGTGCTGGCGCACGTTGCTTTTGGCTACGCGGCCGATGATGTAGTCACGCAACACGGCGCGTGGCGGGTAGGAGGGAATCGGTCGGCCGAAGTGTTCTTCGAAGCTGTAATTGGCGAACTCCAAGCATTCCTTGGGGCCGTTTGACCAGAGATACCGGTACATGCTGCCATGGACGGGCTCGCCATACAGATCCAACCCGGTGCGCCAGGTGTAATTCCACAGACCGCCCCAGTCACTCTGCTTTTCGTAGCAAACGATCTCGGGGGATTCAGCGCCGTCGCAACGGGCGGCTTCAAAAGCACGTAATTGTGCCAAGCCGCTAGGGCCGGCGCCAAGAATGGCAACTCTAAAAGTCATAAAGACTCCTTTCTTCAGGCGGTTCATCGCGCGCGGGATCTTGTCCCTGGCGACGACTGAGCGCGGAAAAGAGTGACGCTCGTGCCGGTAACGGTCGGGCCATCAAGCTCTGAGTGATGCGCACCAAAATCGGCTTAACCGATGGTGCTATGTGATGAAGGCAGCATCTGTCGGTGAAACAGAAGGCCGGGGGTGGGCAGGCCACCAATGAAGCGCGGGTTCTCGAGAAAACGCTGGAAGGCAGCGTTCGATCCGGTCAAACAGGAGAAAAAATGCTTGAAACCGGTCAGAACGTTAACACACCTGACGTAGGGAGAAGCCTTTTTCCTGCAAATAACCATTGATGATGGTGACGATCGCATGGGCCAACTTATGTATTTCCAGCAGGTGCCGGAAGGTCATGATCGTGGTGTTTTCGGAGATCGACGCGCTGAGGCTCTGGCGTGCGAACTGGCGTATTGGCGTATTGGCGTATTGGCGTATTGGCGTATTGGCGCGATTTTATATAGCGCTTCTTCCATCGTCGGGTCGCCCAGGGTGAGCCAGGCTGCAGCAGATGAATGCGCAACATGGTTTCCAGCGGATAGAGTTGCCGCTTCGACGCAAGGACGCAGAGCCAGCACGACGAGCCAGGAAAGCGTGGCAGCAGTGTCCGAAACGGGCGGCAGCAATCATGAGTTTGATCCAGTCTGCACGCATGAATGGGCATGATCCGTATGCGTACCTGAAGGACGTTCTTACTCGCCTGCCAATGCAGCGGGCGAGTGAGATCGCTCGACTGCTGCCACATCAGTGGGGCACTGTTAATTTATCGGAGATGGCAACGTTTTAGAGTGGCTGAAAGCGAAATGACAAAAGAGACGGCACGTTACATCTTGATCACAGGCGCTGCAGGTACCGGCACCACGACCTTAGCGGATGCTTTAGCAAAGGAACTGAGCACAACTCACCTAGAAGCAGATGATTTTTTGTGGCTGCCCAGTAACCCGCCATATCAGCATCTGGCAGACAAAACGCAACGAGGAGAGCGCTTGCTACAAGAAGTGCGCTCTCATGGCCGTGCAGTGGTTGCCGGATCAGTAATGGGCTGGGGTCAACCGCTTGAGAGCGAATTTGATCTTGTGGTGTTCCTTTATCTTCCTGTTGAACTCAGATTAGAGAGACTAAAACGTCGAGAGGTAAAACGCTTCGGTCAAGCAAAGCCCGAGTTTCTGGCTTGGGCAGCTCAGTATGATGAGGGGGGCGTCCCTGGACGTAGCTTGGCCAGGCATCAGGAATGGCTGTCTGCGCTTACCTGTACTGTCTTAAAGCTTGAGGGGGACATATCCGTTACAGATCGGGTATGGCAAATACTGGATGCAGTCGACGGACTGAACCACACACCGTCAGTCATGTGAACGTGTGTTGGCTATACGCTTACTTTTGCATCGCGAGTCCTCCATGAAAGAGGTTAGCGTAGCAAAAGGTCTGGGAAGCCGGACGTGACTCCGATCTCGTCGAGTCCTGGCTGACCAAGTGAGTTGGTTTGAGTACAAAAGGGCCTGATAGGGCCCTTAATTGTTGGCGAGGAATAGGGCACGAACGAGAAAGCAGCGCGTTTACTTTGGCGGCCCAGGCAATGACAACGCCGGTGTTTCAGCGTGTTGGGACTATCGATTAAAGCGCTCGACCAACGAATATTGAGTTGCAGCTGTCTTGGTCAACTCCTTGCTTAGTTCTGCTGAGTGATGAGCTTGCTCAGATGTCTGATCTGCCAGGTGGGCAATGGTGGTGATGTTACGGCTGATTTCCTCGGCGACGGCGGATTGCTCTTCAGTGGCGGCCGCAATCTGCGTTGTCATATCAGTGATGTTGGCTACGGCTTCACTGATTCCCACCAATGCCTTGTCTGCTTCAAGTACCCACTCCACGCCTTCTTCGGCTTGACGATGACCGCTTTCCATTGTCTGTACGGCATTGTTAGAGGAAGTCTGAAGCTTGGTGATCAGGTCATGGATCTGCTTAGTGGACTCAGACGTGCGCTGTGCCAACTGACGTACCTCGTCGGCCACAACAGCGAAGCCTCGACCCATATCGCCAGCGCGCGCGGCCTCGATCGCGGCATTCAGTGCCAGTAAGTTGGTCTGATCGGCAATACCTTTGATTACGTCGACCACTGTTCCGATTTCGTTGCTGTCCTTGGCCAACTGCGCGACGGTCTCCCCAGTTTCACCCACCACTGCAGAGAGGCGCTGGATCGCTTCGCGGGTATCTCGGGCAATGTCGCGTCCGCGTCCGGTCAGCAGGTTAGCCTCCTGGGTGGCGTCAGCGGTGCGCTGGACATGGCTCGCGACTTCTTGTGTGGTCGCCGCCATCTGATTGACTGCAGCGGACACTTGCTCGGTCTCGACGCGCTGGCGGTCAAGTCCACGTGAGCTGTCGGAGGCCAGTATGTCGGATCTCCCGGCTAACCCACTGAGTTGCTCTGCAGTGTCTTGCAGGCGTGTAAGACAGGTCTTTAGACGCGCAGCCTGGCTCACAAAGGCTGTTTCCAGACGCGCTTGAGCCCCGTGCTGATCACTGTACATCTGTGCAATAAGTTGATCCGAAGTAGAGGGCTCAGCCATCTGCAACAGGCGCATTGTTCCTTGCTTTTGCCAACGAGAGGTTATCAGTCCGAGCGGAACGGAAATGCCTATTGTGGCGACAATAGCTACGAATGCGTTGAGAAGTAGGCCGCTCAAAGTGCCCACTAGACCCATGACAAGGTACGGCAGGTAGTCCAGCAGGGCAGGCAGCCACTTGTCTCGAGTGGGAATGGCAGGTTTTCCCTGGCTGATGCGCCGGTAGAGGGATTCTGCGCGTCGGATCTGCTGAGCGGTCGGTTTGACTCTGACCGATTCAAAGCCAACCACTTGGCTGCCTTCAAAAATTGGTGTTACGTAAGCGTTCACCCAGTAGTGATCGCCATTCCTAGAACGGTTTTTGACAATCCCCATCCACGGGTTGCCTTGCTTGAGAGCGCTCCACATATGGGCAAAGACTGCAGATGGGACGTCAGGATGGCGGACGATGTTTTGAGGCGCGCCAATCAGATCGTTTCGGTCGAAACCGCTGATCTCGACGAAGGCGTCATTGCAATAAGTAATCACTCCTCGAGCATCGGTTGTTGAGATGAGTTTCTGTTGAGGTGCTAGCGCAATTTCGCGCTGCGTTACTGGTTGATTGTTTCTCATTCCTACTGCTCCTTGTGTCCTATTAAAATGCCATCGGCAGTTACTAGAAAAAGGTTAGTAAGCATTGTAAAAAAAACCTTTAATAACAATGTGTTGTGTTGAGTTTCTGGGGTGGGCACCTAGAGTATTTTGAGCTACACAAGCGAATTGTCATGTTCTACGTCCCGAATGGCAGTACGTGTTGCCGCTGACCGAAAACTGACCCAGTAAAGGCTGTTCTGCCGACTGAAAACTGACCCAGGTGTTCAACTACGTCTGCTCACTTTCCGAGCAGGAGAACACAGGGTGATCAGCATGGAAATGTTGGGGAAAATTCGGAGGATGTACTTTCGCGACAAGCTGTCGCTGCACCAGATCGCCAAGCGTACCGGGCTGTCGAGAAACACCATCCGAAAATGGGTCAGAGCACCCGAAGCCACTCAGCCGGCGTACCAGCGGGGCGCTACCTTCAACAAACTCAGCCCATTCCACGAGACGCTGGAGCAGGCGCTGAAAGCCGATTCGTTCCGGGCAAAGCACAACCGCAGAAGCGCCAAAGCACTTTTCGAGCAGATCAAGGCCGAGGGCTATGACGGCGGCTACAGCCAGCTCACGGCGTTTGTACGCTCGTGGCGAGGTGAGCAAGGCAAGTCTTTACGCGCTTTTGTACCGCTGACGTTTGCGCTCGGTGAAGCCTTTCAATTTGACTGGAGCGAAGAAGGGCTGCTCATCGGTGGCCTGTTTCGACGCATCCAGGTCTCCCACATGAAGCTTTGCGCCAGTCGCGCATTCTGGTTGGTTGCGTACCCTAGCCAAGGTCACGAGATGCTGTTCGATGCCCATACACGCTCGTTCGGAGCGTTAGGTGGCGTGCCGCGTCGCGGCATCTACGACAACATGAAAACGGCTGTCGACAAGGTCAACAAAGGCAAAGGCCGCACGGTCAATGCCCGGTTTTCCGTGATGTGTGCGCACTACCTGTTCGATCCGGATTTCTGCAACGTAGCCTCTGGCTGGGAAAAGGGCATTGTCGAGAAGAACGTACAAGACAGTCGACGGCGTATTTGGCTTGACGCTCAAAACTGCATGTTCCACACCTTCGAGGAACTGAATGCCTGGCTCGGCCAACGCTGTCGTGCGCTCTGGAGCGAGCTGCTGCATCCGCAGTACAACGGACTAACGGTGGCGGAAGTTTTGGAGCTGGAACGGGTCGAAATGATGCCGATGCCGACGGCCTTTGATGGCTACGTCGAGCGCACTGTACGGGTCTCCAGCACCTGCCTGATCAGCGTGGCGCGAAATCGCTATTCGGTGCCTTGTGAGCGAGTCGGCCAGTGGGTCAGCAGCCGTCTTTACCCATCCCGGATCGTGGTCATCGCCGATGACACGATGATTGCCAGCCACGAGCGCCTCTTTGATCGAGATCAGGTCAGTTTTGACTGGCAGCATTACATCCCACTCATCGAACGCAAGCCGGGTGCACTGCGCAATGGCGCACCGTTTGCCGATCTGCCCAATCCGTTGCGGCTTCTCAAACGGGGCCTGAGGCGTCACAACAACGGTGATCGAATCATGACGCAGGTGCTGGCTGCCGTGCCCATCGCCGGTCTGGACTCGGTGCTGGTAGCGGTAGAACTGGTGCTTGAGTCGGGAAGTCTGAGCGCCGATCACATCTTAAATGTTCTCGCTCGACTCACCGCTACTGCACTGCCGCCTTCCGTAGAAACCAGCCTGCAACTCAAGGTGGCGCCTGTTGCCAACACGGCCCGATATGACCAACTCCGTACAACAGATGAGGAGAGCCGCAATGCGTGACTTGATGGCAGAACTTAAAGAACTGCGTCTGCATGGCATGGCGCACGCTTGGGAAGAGCTGGCGGCCCAGGGAGAAGCTTCGACGGCATCCTCGAAATGGCTGCTTGAGCATCTGCTCCAACAGGAGCAGGCAGATCGCGCCGTGCGCTCTGTGAATCATCAGATGAACATGGCAAAGCTCCCCATGCACCGTGATTTATCTGGCTTTGACTTCAGCGCTTCCAGCGCTGATGCCCGTTTGGTCAAGGAGTTATCCAGCCTGGAATTTACGGAGACTGCGCAAAATGTAGTTTTCATCGGTGGGCCTGGAACCGGAAAAACACACCTCGCCAGTGCCTTGGCCGTGTCCGGAATCACTACTCATAACAAACGAGTACGGTTCTTCTCCACGGTGGATCTCGTCAATCTTCTGGAGCGTGAAAAGTACGATGGCAAGGCAGGCCGAATTGCCCAAGGACTGCTTCGAACAGACCTGGTGATACTCGATGAGCTTGGGTATTTGCCCTTCAGCCAGAGTGGTGGCGCGCTGTTATTTCACCTGCTTTCAAAACTGTACGAACACACCAGCGTGGTCATCACCACCAACCTCAGCTTCTCGGAATGGTCGAGTGTGTTTGGCGACGCCAAGATGACCACTGCGTTACTAGATCGGCTGACACACCACTGCCACATCGTCGAAACGGGCAACGAGTCCTACCGCCTGCAACACAGCACCTTGGCCGCCCAGACAAAGATCAAATCGCGTGAACGAAAGCGCAAGGACGAAGATGGTATCGAGGACGATGAGCCGTTTTGATCTGCACCGTAAACACCCTTCCGCATGCCTGCATGCGGTGGGGCCCGATGCGTCTTCAATCAAGACACTACTGCTAAGCTTATCCACAATTGCTGGGACAAAAATCAGCAATCCGCCCTGGGTCAATTTTCAATCGGCAGGGTGGGTCAGTTTTCAATCAGCGCCAACAGCTGCTCGTGTTACAGCCAGAAAAGTTACGTTACAGCCCGCGCCAGGAAGCAAGCGGAGCGCGCAGAGCATGAGGATGGAAGCCCGCAGGGCCGAGACCAGTCGAAGACAGGGCTTGGTTTACGACAGCCGTCCCCAAAGGGGCATGCTCCAATAGCAAAGCATTTTTGAAGCCTATAGGACGAGGAGTGCGTGTCTGAACAAGGGCAGTCGGACGAGGAGGGTGTTCATCTTCAATAACGACGGCTGTGACCATCGCCTCTTATGCCACTGGCATGCGATCCAGGCACCCACAAAATTATTCAAAAAATAAATGAAATTGGGCTAAAGGTTTTCTCATTTCGAACCGTTCTTATTTTGAACATAGGATCGACTAATGAGGAACACGATGAGCGCATCGGTGGCTGGCAATGGATTTACGTATGAGATCAGCGAAGAATTCCATTGGCTGGACTACGTCGATGAGTTCTATGACGCATCCATTGGAACAAAGGGCGGCGAAATTATCAGGCTTTCGCTTGATGATTTTGTACAGTTTTATACCGCTTCTCAAGCAGCTGAGGTCGCTCGGTGCCTCTTTGAAGCACTTGCGACGATTAAGCACGCAAGACCGGATCTTTCGCTGTGTGTAGCGGATGGAGTCAGGAAAAATGCATACGAAGATGCTTTAGACCAATTTTCTCCGGATAGGTCTGCGGCCATAAGGTCTGAAAAAGACAAGCAGATGTTACTGACCTCCATAGCGCAGCCAAATTATTTGTACATGGCAGTTGGTGAGTTTTCCGATCCCGACCCAATGATTGAACTGTGCGATGGAGAAAATGCCGTCTACGACATGATCGTGGCAAGTGAAACCGGGGACAGCCTAGAAATGGATTTTGGGTCGTTCAGGATGTATTTCACTAAAGAGCAGGCGCTATGGCTATGGTTTCATTTGTCGATCACCGCAAATTGCTTGGGGCAGCACCGCTGGATAGGGGGCAGTTAAACTCAGCCTCAGGCCTTAACCTCAGCGCGAGGCCGGCAAGCGCGCGTGGGAAACCGGTAGGTTATCGCAAGGTGGTCTAGGTTGTAGGCAGCCTAGTCGGGCTGGGCTTGCCTCATGGCTTCGGGGGTTCAATTGGATGCGCTTGCGCCAAAGATCAACCTATGGAGTATGAGCTAGATACTTTGAAGAATTTCTTCCAGTCGAAGATGTTCGTCTGGGCGAAGAAGCTCCACCGGATCCGCTGCATGCGTGCCGGTAGAGCTGAATTCGTACGTTCGACCGTCAGGGCTGTAGCAGCTATCACAGTAGTCGAGCGCGCCGCAATCATTGAACAGCGTAATAACCCATCCATCCACGTCGACCGTCATCAGTCCGCAGTAAATTTCGTTCCAGCTGGTTGAGGTAACTCGGCGCATTGCACGTGAAGCCAGGGAGGCATCGCGTAGGATTTGGCAGACCTCTCGAGCTGTTAGCATTTCTTTATCCGACATGCGTTCCTCTCAGGGCTATGGATCTTAAACTCTGCTAGGCGTGATGCCCCAGACCTTGAAAATGTGCATGGTCACTTGGAGCCGACGCCAACGACGCATAGTGGACAAGTGCACAGCAGGTGCAAGGTTTCGCGAGCGAAGCTCGTTGATCAAGAGCGATTGCATTCAGGATAGCGACCCCAGGTACACACATACTCCCAAAGCAATTTGCGCTCGAGATGCTTAATGTAAGCCGCAGTGTACGGGGTACCCATGTCTACTGGGCACGCGGAAACCCAAAGCTGCTCAAGCGGTGTCGTTTCCAGCAACGTCATCCGGAAAGTGTTACCACCGGAGTGGCCAGGTCGCTCACTGAAGGCCGAAGTATTGAACTGCCGAAGCCGCTCAGCAAGAGTCTGGCCGGTCGTCTCACCGATGTAGATGATGAAGTCATTATTTACACGATAGTTGTCTGGCTTACGCTTGCTTCGAGCGATGAAGTAAACGCCGGGGAAGTCTTTTTTTGGAAGGTCACTGCGATTCGACCATGGGTGCCAATCGCAAAATCCTACTTCACCTTGCATAGAAATTATTTTTCCCTTTCATGTGTGACGAAATGCCGAAGCTCTAACCGTGCCGCTATGACCTTGTCCTTAATTTCCATAGGGTCAATGGACATGCCACCACCCGAAGTCACGGCGAGGGTCTTGAGGTTGTTGACCGCCTTGATAAAGGCTTTATCTCTGTCTTTCTCCCGCTCCGAACGATCATCAGCAAACCATGCCATAGCGTTATTCCTTCCTGCCAATCCTGCCTTAAAATTCTGTAGCTTAGGCGTCAGTCAGTGCGTGATTGATCACCGGAAATCCTTTTACTCTCAATGGCGGGCGCTTGCTGGGCCGCGCGCAAAGCAATTCCGCCGAACGACACGCTAGCATCCACATAGCGCAATGCGGATTTCATGTCCTTCCAGCCCACATAACCCATCAAGCCCTTGATGTCCCAACCGTTCGCAGAGGCCCAGGTCGCAAAGCCTCGCCGCATCGAGTGGCTGCTATACAGCTCCGCTGGCAATCCTGCCTCTTTGAAAATGCGGCGCAGCACGGGGATCAGGCTATGCGGCTGCATGGCTTTGCCTGACAGATTGCCCCAGCGATCAATCCGCTGGAACACCGGGCCTTTCGCGATCCCGGCAACTATTATCCAGTTGATGTAGGCCTCCAGCCTAGTTGCAGCCACGAATCTTTGAGAGGCGGATGAGGAACCGTTTGGGATATCGCTTCGTTAGGATGCTCGGCAAAGGATCGATCAGATCGAGTATCCGGGCCTTCTTTAGCCTCTGTCGCGCATCCCTATGCCTCGCACCGAACGACTGCGCTCCTGGTCATGCGAGTGGTAGTAGACATTCTGAGTTGTGCTGAGACTGCTATGACGCAAGTCCATCTGCAAATCCTTGGGACTTCGCAGCGGCGCATCGAGCGTCGCAGAGGTATGTCTGAGCCAGTGCGCAGAAGCCACCCGCGGACTATTCATCTCGTGCTCGTCGCGCTCCTCCTCGCGCATCCGCGCCAACGCATTATCGAAAACCGATTGGAGGAGGGCGCGCACCTGCCGACCAGACAGCCCTGAACGACCTCGCAGAGTCATGAGCAGAGGCGTCTGTTCATTCCACTCAGGCAGCGGAGACAGCCCAACAAAATGCCGGTAGCGCGTCAGATACTTGGAAATGTACTCCTCCCTGACCGCGACCTTCCCGGCCTTGTTACCTTTCCCGATCACGTGGTACCACCAGTTGCCCTCAGGATCGAGTCGGAAATCACCCATGACCGGATGCCAGTTTGGTCTGCCTACGATATCGGACACCCGCAGATACATAGCAAACAACGTCGCGACGATGAACAATGTGAGCTCATGCCGGTCTGGTTCCTCCACGGCCATATGCTCAGCGGTTTCCAGCACATAGTCCCACTGCAAAGGGGTCAGAGCACGGTTTGTCCCTTCCTCCTGAGGGGTTCCACGGATGAGGCTTTTCTTCTTGATCATCCGGAAAGGGTTGGCCGTAACCGTTCCGTCTTCAACCATGTACTCAAAGAAACGGCTACAAATTGTGTAAATCTGGTTAATGGTGCTTTGGGAAACCTTGTATCGCGTGACGATACCGTGAGCCGCGCCAAGCTCTATATCATGGGAGGCACCATCTGGAGCCGGTGTCAGTCCGTCCGATGAATCCTTAGAACATTTCAGGCTGAATGGTCTCCATTTTGGATTTGGAATGACTGGCTCACCCCAAGCTGATTCGGTATGGTCATAAGTCACGAACCGACCGCGCACAATTGGGCCTATCCACTCAGCGGGAGGATTACGGCAAAACTCCAGATAATCTTCAGCATCTTGTCGTTTGAGCTGAGAGAAAGGTTTTTGCCTTATGATAAGTGTCCATAACAGCAACCGCTCGACATGAGTTCTATAAGAAGTGAAAGTCAGGCTGTTGTCCGTAAAAGCGCGAAGAAATCCCCGAGTCGTCAGATAACCCTTGTTGGCCTCCACTAATGCGGGAAACCTTTCAATATACTGGCGAACGCAAGCCATACTAGGTTCACGCAAACTAAAGTCCATATCAATGAAGATTTCGTAGGTCTCAAAAATAGGCATTGGTTGCGTAGTCATCTTGGTGTACTACCGTATGGTTTGGCTGTGATTAGAAACTTCCAGTAATGGAAGTAACTGGAAGTAACTGGAAGTAACTGGAAGTAACTGGAAGTTAGGGCAGGGCGGCTGCATTTTTCATCTTCCCTAATCTGAACTGATTAACATTGATCGATGGTAGCCCCTGGAAGACGCCGCTGCAACTCCCCTTGCTCAGCGGATATAGTTTTTAGTTTCAACTTGACAAAAGCCTGAAGCGTGCACTAAGAGCGATTGTTCTGTTGGTTTTTCCGCTAATTTCTTTGTGTGGATTTTTTCTCTTTATGTCGTGCTCGGGATTTTTTTATTTAACTATGTATTGTCAGATCCAGCTTAATTCTCCGTACCATTATGGATTGAGATCTTTCTGAATTACTCCAAAAATCATTTAACCTAATATTGTCAGAGTGTGCGAATTCTGTTTTTGCTTCTTTGGGGTTTGTGGGCTTAAAGCGGAGTTAGGCTTGTTGGAGCGGCTTTTCTCGGCACACGGTCAGTGGCAATTGTTGTGTAATTCATGCTTCAGGCTCTGCATTGACCGAATGATATGCGCTGCAACGTAGTCCAGGCAGATCTCAATAAATGAGTGAAAAAGCACGAATGGTTTTTCCATTTAAATCTTTAAATGGAAACGCCCTCTGGAACATCCACTTATTTCGTTGAATACCTGAGAGAGCCCTGTTTTCGTGGGTTTCACGGGTTTTAAGTACGATTAGCACATGGCATTTCCACTTATTGTTTTAATAAACAACGGCGCCATCGAGGGAGGCCACGATCCAGCTACGTGTTGTTGATCATGTCGTTCAGGAGCGGCGGCGAGCAGGCATGCATCAGTGCGTGATTGCAACACGAACGATGGTGGATATGGCGCTGGCCCGGTATTACGGGGCTTTGAGGAAGTCGCAGCGGCTTTGAGAGGCTTCGGTTTAGGGGTTGGTGTGCAAGCGGACGCTGAGTTTCAGCAGGTCTACGGAAAGACCTTGGCAGCGCTCTGTTGGCATGGAATGTCCACTTGTTTCGTCTCAGGAAACGGAGGGTGTGAATGTCCACTCATTACCTCAAAAATCGCTGAAACCCCTGTCTTTCGTGGGTTTCAGGGCAGCCATGGATCCGCACCTTCGGATCTCAGTCCATTAATTTCTCCTTGGGCTAGGGAGCTATTACATTTGAGCTTAATTAATAAATATTGTTGTTAATCAGTAGTTTACGAATTTTTACCTAACAGATTTTTCCACTGATTTCGTTAAAAAAACCTGTCGCATTGGCATGCTGAATGCGCTCAAGCCCTCGGGAATCAAGGGTTTGAGGGGAATAGCAAGGGGCTTTCCACTTAAACCGCGATTGGCGCAATTTCCCCACATTTTCTCGTCATTCCATTTTTCTCTCGATCCTCACAAAAGGCTGACACTAAACGCATCTATAGAGTAATACTTGATTTAACATAATATACATTACACGTATGACGAGCATGTTCGTGAGTGTTGCGTTACACAGGAAATTACCTAGGCTCAACTGCAACGCTTCCTACCATAAGGAGCAGCTTCAGCTGTTGCGCTTATGCCCATTGTTCGTTTGAAAGACAATTCCGTGCCATCCGGACTCATTGGTTGGGTGCTGACCGATGACCGTGGACGACCGCGCTATTGGTCGACAGTCTGGTCTTCACTGGACGGTGCCAGCTTGGCGCCGTCCACACTACGAACCCAGCTGTCCGTCATCGAACAGCTGTACCAGTCTGCCAAACGGCTGTACCAGGCTGACTGCCTTGATCGCTTGATTGCGGAGCTCAAATTCGATGAGCTTGAAGCCTGTCTTGAGACGTTTTTCATCACGGCAAGGAATCATGGCGCCCAGACTGCGGCCAACTACCATCCCAACTGGCGTGTGGCCTACGTTTTCGTCAAAAGTTGTGTTCAACGCCTGGTGAAGAGTCATGCCGATCCCGACATGCTTTGGCGGCTGAACATGCGTCTGGAGCGCCTGGAGAAGCTGTTTGACTCGCTGGGGATGGCGCCCGCACCGCCGGCTGAAATTGTCCGAGCCTTGCCAAGCCCGGTACTGGATGAGTTTTACCAGATCATTGATCCGTACTCGGCGCGTAATCCTTTTAGAAACAGCACGTTACGATGGCGTAATTACGTATTGTGCCTACTAATGTTGCATCTTGGATTACGTCGCGGTGAAACCCTGGTGCTGCCGATGGATGCATTAAAAAGCGAAAAGCGCTTCACCCCAACTGTGGGAACCGTGAACTGGTTGAATGTCGGCGACAATCCGTATCAGCGAGATCCACGCCCGGAACAACCTAGCCTAAAAAACAACAATGCCGCCCGGCAGCTACCCGTACCGCCAGCGTTGGCCAGCCTGATCAGGATCTTTGTCGAAAGCTACCGACCCTCAACCCGACACAGTTACTTATTTTCCTCGCTGGAAGGCAATCCACTATCATTACGCCAGGTCAATGGTATTTTTGCCACGATCACACGTGAGCTCACCGCCGAGGCACGCCAAGCACTTCAGCAGTATCGCGGGGCCGGTTGTATTACACCGCACGACATGCGGCATACGTGTGCGACCATTAGGCTTCATCAATTTGTAGAAAATGGCGATGACCTCGAGATGGCAATCCAGAGACTGCGAGCTTTTTTTGGCTGGGCCCGCACCTCGGATATGCCACGACGGTACGCACGAGCTTTTTTTGAGGATCGCTTAGCCACCGTTTGGAATCATGCATTTGACGTCCATGTCAGCCATCTGCGCTCCTAAAAAGGGCAGATGAAGGAGCAGCGCATGCAGCGGAGTCAGTCGGGCTTTCCTGGACACGCGAGACTGTTAGAGGCGTTGGCCTCCCTGCCTCCCCTGCCCTCCGTAATCCGTTATTGGGATGATTTTGCAGACTGCTGGAAAACTATCAGAAATCCCGAGGAAAACGCCTGGTCCTTTGAAGTTAATGGTGAGTTCCTAGAGTTTGATTTCAATTCCTTTGACGTAGAATTGATACACCTAATGAAACTGTGGCTAGCTCGTTCCGTTTCTGAATTGGCATGCGCAACCTTTAAAATGTATTTCCAGGCACTTCAAAGGCTCGAAAAAAGCCTTATATATACGACGTTAGACCTCTCACTTACACCGCCCCTGAGTATCGACGATAAGTGGCGGTGCGAAATAATGATGGCGTGTAATAATCATCCTTTGCGCGCGCTAAAGTCGTTGCTGTTATTTTGTTGCGGTCAATCAGTGGGGCTTCTAAATAATGATTCCAGACCCCGAATTGCAGCGCTCCCTCAACACGCCGTGGATAAATATGCCAGTGTTCGGAACGGTGATGTATTTCTTGATTTATATGAGGATCGGAAAATCATTGATTTTCTGGACTCGCTCAATGACGCCTCAAGGCATGATCTGACTCACGCCAAAACAACTCTTTTAATTAGTGCTTGTATCTTGTGTATTTGCTATCAGTTTGCGATGCGCCCCAAGCAGATCGCCAAACTTAAAGTGGGACATCTGAAGATATTTAATTTTGAAAAGACCGCCAGTGTGCAGTTGCGATTTTTTCGAGGGAAACAACGCAAGAGCACGGCCCCTATACCGATGCTAAGAAAGATAAAACGCGAGTGGACCAATCTCTTTGTAGAGTTGCATCGCCGGCGAACCACGGGCCAAGCGTTCCCTCAATCACCCGGTGCTCTAGCTGATTCCTTGTTTGGCCTGACGCCAGCAGGTGTCGTCACATCGCTGGCAAGACTCACCGCAGAACTGGGGTTGGATGGTCGTAGTAGCACAGATTTCAGGCACAGCGCTGCACAGCGTATGGTGGACGCAGGTGCCACCCAGGAAGAACTCGCTGAATACATGGGGCACAGCTGGTCAATGACCGGGCTGGTTTATTTTGAATCATCACCGACGCAGGCCGAGCGGGTGAATCGCGCTCTGGCCATTTCCCCGATATATAGCAAAATTGAGCGTATTGCCAGAACCCGAACGATCAGTACGGAGGACTTATCGAACGCACTACCCGCGCACCAAATAGGCGGTATGCCACACGGAATACCCATAGCGGGAATTGGCATGTGTACCCTTGGCCAAGGGTTATGTGCAAAGAATCCGGTATTGTCATGTTATGGCTGTGATCGTTTCCTGGCGGTCCAGAATTCTAAGATTCATGAAGAGGTTCGTGACGGTTTGCGCCCTGTTGTGCTGCAATTTTACAATGCATCAAGAGGCGAGAACTACTCCCCCGCTTATTCGCAATTGCAAGATGTCCTGGAGCGGGTGGAACATGTCATTGATGAGCTAAATGGCGCCTTTGATAATGAATAATAACTTTAGAGATTTTATTGAAAAAAATAAAATGCTCGCCATCTCCAAGGGCGTCAACTGGGACATCCCCACTGCACCTGATGGAACCGTAAAAAAAGGTGAAGGATGGCCGCTGTTCCGTATGGCGGGCAATCCCCGAATCCCTTATTGGCTTGCGGACTTAGGGACCGATATAAAAACCCTGGCGTTGATCAACGCGGAGCGCAGCACACAAGGGATGCCCCCCATCACAAGGACGATGCTGTCGAACGCGTGGCAAGACTTAATCAAAGCATGCGCTATTCATTATATTTATGTGAAAGGTGCATCCGCAGCGCATGCCAGCCAGTACATCGTGCGAACCATTCGTGTCATTGCATCTTGTTGCGGTAACGCTGAGCCGTGGGAGCTGAGCGTTGATCACATTGCGTCTGCACTTAAATTCGCATCACTGTTACAGCCTTCAGGGCAGCTGGCCAGAGGAATTAGCAATTCAGTACAAAATGTTTTGGACTTTAATTGTCTGACTGACCGCACTCCTTTGCTGTCTGCAGTGAGCGTTAAACACCGTAACAATCGCGACGACACGTCTAACTTTCGACAAAGCCTTTCGGAGCGCAAACGCTCTGAGCGTCTTCCCGATTACAATGCGTTCTGGGAATTGATCCGGATTGTTTTTACCGAAGAGCCACAGACATTTTATGACGAGTTGAGGTTTGCGCAAGCCAAGATTCTGGTGCTCTGTGGTCTGCGGATGGGCGAAACACCACTCATGCCAGCCGATTGGTGTCAGGAGTTTTCTTATCTGAGTAAAAAGGGCATTTCCGCAGGTGAGTATGGTGGTATTTCCTCATCGATCGCTCTTAAATATTTTGTGGAAAAAAGAAGTATTTCGGATAAAGACGGCAAGCTCTTGTATCCAGATATTCAGCACATTCCCGAGATGTTCAGAGAGATTATTACTCAGTTTCTGGGGCGGGTGCTTTTACTTACCCAACCGCTCCGCAGCACTCTTAAGAAACAGTATGAATCCAATCGGATTTTTGCTGATTTTCAACCGGACGAACTGGTGGCTGCTGCGGACCTCTATCCGTGTTTGACCGGCAACCCGTTTGTTTTTGAAGATGACCAGGAAGCTCAACTTATTGCCCAGTACAGGAAAAACTACGATATTGGTGTCCTGGATGAAATTGAAAGTCGGCAATTGTTATTAAAAGAACAGGGTGGAAAGCTGAAGAATGTTGTTCGTCAGTATTTCGCTGTGCTGCGTAAAGGCTATGAATCGCTAACCCCTTTTCGCACAGTATCCGGCGCGCCTTGTAAGGTAAACTTTAGGACGGGGTACTTTAAGATTTCGGAGATGGAGCAACTGGTGAGATTAAAAATGCCGTCCAAGCTCTCCCCCCTAAAACCGATGCGCACCACTGCAGGTTCGATACCGCCGTATGACCTGTTATTTCTTGCGCCCATACGCGCGCTATCAGAGGGGCGAAATGACGGGCTGTGCGATATTCGTAAATACTGTTTTATTGGCATTCTCGATACGGTCGATTTGCGAAACCACTATTATAAAAGTCAGAGTGCAAACACCACATTTTTTCAACGGTATGGGCGTGACGAAGAGAACCAAGGCCTTACCATCAATAGTCATTCTCTGCGACACGTTCAAAACAGTGAGCTGTTTAGGATGGGGGTGGCTGACACGATCATAACTAAACGTTATGGCCGTCGTAGCGTTGAGCAGTCGTACCAGTACGATCATCGCAGTTTGCTCGAGGAACTTGCCTCGATGGATTTACCCCAGGCGGCGCAAGACGTATTGTCGGCAGGCAGTTCGCAGGTGCTAGCGATGGTTCTGAGTGGAAAGGTGTCCGGTCCAGTTGTTGATGAGTTTCGAGAGATTCAGAAAACAATGGGCGATGAGGCAGCATTTCTCTATCTGGCGGGAGAAGCTGATGGATTTCACGTTACGCCTTATGGGTTTTGCATCAACAGTTTCGTAACCAATCCGTGTCCAAAACACTTAGAGTGTTACGGCGGGTGCCGTCATCTTTGTGTTACCGACTTGCAAACACATCAGCAAAATTTGGTGGGGCTTCGTGAAAAAATTGCATTAGCCGTTAACAAAATTGAGGCTCGCGTGAGCGACAGTATTGGTAGAACAAACCAATTGAATCATGCCAAGAAAACCTTAGAGAATATTGATCGAGCATTGGCGTGCCGACCGGGTGAAAAACCTTTTCCAGATGGTCCAGATTTGTCGGTACAGGTCCATCAAGTAGACTTGTTCGAAGGCTAGTTACCTTCACGCTGCTGCCCTGTTACCTAGCTAGCGGAGAAATTATGTCAGCGCTGGTCAAACCTGTCCGCCGCACCGTCAGTGCTAGTCAGCTTGATGATGATCTCGTTCGCGTTCTCGAAGCCATGCTGGACAGCGGTGAGAAAATAACCGCCCATGCCATTGTGCGTAAAATCGAGAATCTAGGTGCCGTTTCCAGCCTCACCCGGGACACCTATCGCAGCGACTTGATTGCGCAGTACCAGCAATTGCAAGTGGTCCGAAACCAGTGGGTCGAACGAGCAAAAAAAAACTCTCAAAAACACTTGTTAACCACTCTTGCGATGAAAGACGAGCGTATAGCGGACTTAGAGCGGCAAGTCGCTTTGCTGACAGCCTCTCACAAAGCAATCATCTTGGCCGTAGGTGAATTGGGTGGCCTTCGTGCATGGCAGCGGTTTTTTCCTCGTTACGATGAACATACGCTGATGGTCCTACCTGAGCTTAAAGCGCAAAAGCCTGACTAACCCCCCTCCTCCGGTCAACTGCGCCGCGATCACGGCTACGATTAGACAGCCTCGGAAGAGTGTTCCTCAGGTCATGAACCATTGATCATCAGAGGTATATCATCGTGCTTCGGTCAATTGCGCTCGAATCGTTTCAAAAAGCTCGTCCAGCGTATCGCCTGACTGCACCCTAAAGCATTCTACAAGCAGGCTGAGTGGATGCACTTCCATTCTATCTGCAAGCTGAGTCACTTTTTCCAGAGTAACTCCCTTCATGCCCCGCTCCAGGCTACTGATGTAGGTTCGGCTACTGACCAGGCCAAAATCCTCTTGTGTGAGCCCCTTGCGCAATCTCATATTCCGTAGGGCCTCTGCGAATGCTTCCTTCAATTCCATTTTGCTCACCATGCAAAAGGAACGATGAAGCCTTTTTGAATCCTATAGCACTACAATCTATAGGGCTCATTGAGGATTGATTATGGTTAAGCCAGCAAATACGAAAAGCGCTTTGCCCGAGACGGCTCGTGTCTACGTGGCAGTGCTGGATGAGTTGGATCGCGACGCCCGTGTCCAGATAAAGGGTTTTGATTGCAGCACTGAATTGGTGAAATTCTTAGACGATTGCAACCGCGATGGCTCTCCGTCTTGCATTGTGGATGTTCAGATGGCGTTACCGCCTTGGCTCAATGCTACAGACCGTTGGGTCGTCCAACCTCTCATAGCCATAGCCTACGGGCGGTTCCAGGCACCGGGTGGGCGCGTGCGAACGAAATATATTTTCCAGGTCGCCTCCGGATTCATGTATACCGACGACGCGCTGGTTTTCCCTTTAAATATCCAGGAGTGCACAATCTTATACAGGATGGGCGAGCCCCCAGAATTTGGTCAGCAACCGCACCTAGAGCCCCATCAGGTTCAGATATCCGCACTACTCGCAAGTGCATTAAACGCAGCTACTGGCGCTCAATGAATACTCATTCCAGTCGCCACATTGCCGCCTCCTCCCCGCGCGGGATTGAGCAGATATGCATCTGAGGGGGTACCGGCCCAGAACGGTTACTGGGCAACGGCTGCTGGGGTCCTCTCAACGGCATCGCCAATTTGTACTAGCAGATCGATCACGCGACTCCGCACCCTGGCGTCATCTGGAGCAATGGTTCGAGCAACGGCTTCAGGATTCTCGATCAGTCGTGTCAGAGCATCAAAATCATTTTCGTTCAGATCAAGTTCCAGGATCACCTTACGAGTCATAAAGCAGCTCCAGCAGGCAGCAAATGGGATGTTTTTCAGGTTAACACTCAGGGGTAATGAAGCAACCTGAATCCAGATATCTATAGCGGGAATGACCTCTCTCAAAGCCTGTGACGCAGGGCTCTGTTCTGGCCGCGGCAAGAGATGCATTTTAACGAGGTCCAATCGATTTGCACGTCGCATTACACAGTCAACCCACCCACGGCGAGGGCGATCAGGGCGGAGATTGAAGAGGTCAAAAAAGCTCAGTCGAGAATTGGGACTGACTCAGTAGGTTCACGTGGCAAACTCAATGTACAGATGGTGATGAAATAAAAACGACCACTACCGCGAAACGGTCGCGGTAGTGTGTGCGGATTGATAAATAGAATCGCAAACTTCCGTCGAGATAGGTGATTAACAATTCTCGAGAAAACGACTTTATATAAGATTAAGTCGTGTCGTTTAGTATCGATAAGTCGCCTGCACTGAGACTCCATTCGCACTATTGTCGTAATTAGCGCTGTATTCCGGTTGAACACCGGAATTGTTCGCCTGTTTTACCGAGACTTTGGAATCCCAGAGATAACCATAAGCAAAGTCTATGGTCAGATCGGAATTCGGCGAGTAAGCACCACCCAGGGTTACGGCCTGGCGATTCCCGACTGGAATACGCACGCTGCGATCGGCATTTCTGATTGGCGAAGGATCATAGGCGTAGCCTGCGCGCAGCAGCCATTGCTGGTTCAATTGATAGGAGGCGCCCACGGCGGTGCTCCAGGTGTCGCGCCAGTTCATTTCTTCGATCACATGTCCCATGCCAGCGGCCTGGCCCATGGGGGAAAGACCGCTGTTGACTGCCTCGACTTTCTGGATCCGGCTCCATCGTTTCCAGGTGGTCCCCACGTAGCCCGTCCAGCGACTATTGAAATGATGGGTGATCGACGTGTCCACCGATTCGGGCATCGTGAGGTCTATCTTGTTGTCATACTTTCCGTCCAGCGGGATAACACTCGGGGAGCCAGAAACTTCAGTATGCCCTTCGAGTTCATAGTCCACCTTCGAGTGATAGTTAATCCCCCAACTGGTTGCCTCAGTAAAGTCAACCAGGATGCCTACGTTGTAGCCAAGTGCCGTGTCATCACCTTTGATGGTGACCAGTGTGTCCTCGCCGTTGTTCAAGGCGCCGGTGGCCAGGTAATTCTGAAGCTTTGCATTGAAACGGTTTATGGTCGGTCCGCCACCAATGGACACGTAATCATTGATCCGATAAGCAATGGTCGGCTGCAGGGTTACTTCCTTGGTCGTGCTATAGGAACCATGGTAGCGGCCCTGAAAAGTGCTCTCGTAATCATTGATCAGACCACTCGGCGCATAGAGGCCAAGACCAATCGAAAAGCGATCATCAAGTGGCGTCGACATATAAGCGAAGGGCACGACGCCCAAAGGTACCGAATCCCCCTTATTGGTGCCCGGGACTCTGCTTTGCGCATCACTGATATCGTCGCTCACCGAGACGACTGCGACCCCGCCGGAAATCTCACTGCGTTTCAACTTGGTCAAACCTGCGGGATTTCCAAAGATGGTGCTGGCGTCCAGCGCGGAAGACGACCTTCCCGCATAGGCCGTTCCTGCACTGCTTGCACTTTGTTCGTTGAGTGCGATGCCATTGGCGCTTGCAATGGTAGAGGCGCTGAGTAGTGCGATGGCACTGCTGAATTCAATCCAGACAGCACACTTGCGCTGAGTGGAAACACACGGGATCACGCGGCTATTCAGTTTCATTTTCCACCTCATGTTTATTGTTTTTGTTGATTGCACCAGGCAAGGCTTCGCCTTTCCGTGCACTTTTCAGTGCCGGTTGGAGTGGATCGATGTTGTGTAAAACACCCTGGCTGAACAGCGCCAGGGCATGACTGCCGGACTTACAGATTGCGAATCAGGAACTCAATTAAATCCACTCGACTTGAAAGCTATAACGGCCCAAGAGCGGAGCCAGAACTTCCTGGCCAGTGCCGGCCCTGACGCAGGCAACCTGCCCACGACGATTGTCCTGCACGACTTCAACAGCAATATCCGAAAGCCCCAGACGTTCCACTTCCTGCTGGACTACTTTGGCAATTTCCCGCTGCTGCAAAGCGGGCTTGAATATCTTGCCCACGGCAGTCAGTGGCAATGCATCGAGGATTTCAATGCGCTTGGGAACGGCTGCCCGCTCGCTGATGTTGAGATGAGCGAACGCCTCAAGTTCTTCGGCGTTGCAGCTTTGGCCAGGGCGCAGTTGGACGTAGGCGACCGGCACCTCACCCGAGTAGGCATCGGGGCTGCCGATTGCAGCGGCCAGGGCGACAGCGGGATGCGCCTGAAGCGCCTCCTCGATTTGCTTCGGATCGATGTTGTGACCGCCGCGGATGATCAACTCCTTCTTGCGTCCGGTCAGCCAGAAATAGCCCTGCGCATCCTGGCGACCCAAGTCGCCCGTATTCAGCCAGCGCTGACCGTCGATATCGATCCAGAGGCCCTGGTTATGACGCTCCTCCAGATAACCCTCAAAGAGGTTTGGACCGCTGATCGTGATGAGGCCGATTTCATCCACGTTGGCGTCGCGCAGGTACTCTCCGGAATCGTTGAGCAAGATCGCGCGCATATTCTGGTAGGCGATCCGTATTCCGATGGAGCCGATATGGCGCTCGCCATGGGGTGGATTGATTGATGAGACGCAGGCCCCCTCAGTGAGGCCGTAACCTTCAAGGATTTTCACCCCGGTACGGCTCTCGAACTCCCGGAAAAGCTCAGCCGGCATGGGGGCGGCGCCACACATGGCAAAGCGAAGACTGGACAGGTCGCGACCCTGCCATTCATTTTGCAGAAGTGCGGAATAGACAGTAGGCACGCCGGAAAAGAGGTTGATACCGAAGTGCTCGACCATCTCCCAGAATCGTGGGATCACCCCCTCGCCACGATACCCCTGGGGCGTCCCGAGGATCACATGGTCGCCTTGAGTCCAAGGCATCAGTCCAGTCACCAGCTGGCCATTGACGTGAAACAGCGGCAGGCCACAAAAGATAACCTGGCCACCACTGCGTGGCTGCAAGTGAGCGGCCACGGCCCATGCATTGAATACTTCAGAGCCATGGGTACGCGCGGCGATCTTGGGGAGTCCGGTGGTGCCGCCAGTACAAATATAAGAGGAGCATTCATCCTGACGAATTTGCCGACCACTCTTCAGGTGTGTATGCGGCTGAGTACTCATCAGCGATCGCCAATCGTGGATCGCGATACCGCTGTGTAAGTCTCGCTCCTTCAGTGCCGCGGCCTTCAGAGCCCCACGGACAGATTCGGAGACATAGGGTTCCATGCTGACCCAGACGACAGACCTGACCGTGGGTAACTGATCCAGCTGCGAAACCAGTTTTGACCACAGATCGCTGCCCGCCGTCGGCGCGAGCGTCACCACCACCGATGCCTTCGCGGCATTCAGCAAGCCGGCCATCTGCTTGGCCTCAAGCACAGGATTGATCGCCATGACGATCCCAGCCGCCTCCCCGCCCCATATCGTGAAATGGGTTTCCGGCAGATTGGGCAGGATGAAGGCAAGCACCTCGCCCGGCTTTATGCCCAGATCATGGAAGGCATTTGCCGCACGGGTGATATCCACGAAGAGCTGGGAGTAATTCCACTCGTGGGTGTGTTTGAAATCGGCGGCATCGGTGAAGAAGCTCAGCGCCGGTGCCTGGGGGGTGCGCTCGGCCGTCTGACGCAGCGCTTCATAAGTGCTGCAAGCCAGGCCACGCTCCGACAAGGGGACTCGTTCGAGATTTTCGATGTCGTTCAGGGTCTGCAGAACCATCAGGCTTCCCCCACGACTCGGTTGCGTTGTACGCCGAGATCGATCACACCATCGGCGCTGCGAATACGCGCCTCGACCACGTCACCGGCCTTGAGATACTGCGTCCGCCCCTCCTGCGCCTTGAGAAAAAGTTTCCACTTTGTGGCTTCTGGCATCAAGGCCGCAATGCGCTGCTTGGCAGGCGAAGGGATCGTTAGAGCGCAGCCGGCAGGCGTACCCGTAGCGATCAGGTCTCCAACCGCGAGATCCTGTACCGCGGAGAGCTCGGTCAGGGTTTCAGCCGGACCGTAAACCAGGTTGGCCGTACTGTCGTCCTGTCGCACCTGATCGTTGACCGTCAGGCGCAGCTGCAATTCTTTCAAGTAATGAATGTTCGTGGCATCCAGCAGACAGAGGTATGGGCCGACCGGGCCAAACGTGCGGAAGCTTTTGCCCTTGTAGAACTGCATCTGGGGAATTTGAATGTCACGCGCCGAGTAGTCGTTGACAATGACAACGCCGGCGATGAACTCATGCAGATTGGCGTCGGTGACAGAAACAGCGCCTGTGATCGCGCGTTTCATCACCAGCCCCAGTTCAATTTCGTAGTCGAGAAAACGCACGGTGCGCGGTTTGATCAGGTCGCTATCGGCTGCCACCAGGCAACTCGTCGCCTTGGTGAAGATCATGTTGAATTTCTTCGCATCAGGGTCCATGCCTGACTCGATCATGTGCTGACGGTAATTGGCACCCTGGCAGACAAACTGCTGGTTACGGGTCACCGGCGACAGCAGTTTTACTTCGCCCGCCTCCAACTCCGGACCTTTCAGTTGAGCGAGGTCGTCGAGACTGTTCTGACGAATGAAGTCACCAGTGGTTTCAAAAACACCGGGGACAACGGTGATACGGCCCTGGCGAAGCACGCCCCAGTGGATACCGTTCTGAAATTCAAAGCGGACTACGTGTACAGCAGACATTGAAGGTACTCCTGGAGCGGCGTTTGTCCCGCGTTCGGTGGCGCGAGAACTGTGGTGTTGTTCTGAGGGCGGGCTGGCAACGGTGTAGACCCACGCACCGCCAGCAATCAAAGCGCCGGCTTTAAGCACGTCCCGCCGGCCAAACCGGGTTGAGTTGTCCGACATGGCGGCAGCTCTACCCGAACATCCGCATGAGTGTTACCAACTTTCGGATGGTCAGGTCCGGGCTGCGTCGCAGGTTGCGGATCAGCAGCAGAACATTGGTCAGGGACAACTTGGGTTTGGTAAAACTCTTGGGCATGCGCTGCCCCCACTGCGCCATTGCCTCGGGGCTCACCGGATGAATGCCCGTAGGCCGGGTGGCCGTGAAAATATCGCCGTCGCAGTAATGCTCGTGCTTGTCGCCCCAAGGGTCTTGCCAGTAATCGAAGATCTGACTGCCCAGAATGTGCCGGCCGATGCCCCATGAGTGTTCCCAACCCCGCTCCCGCAGGACGCGCTGCCCCATGCCCACGGCGTCTGCATCGACAACTTCATAGGCGCTATGGCTGTAGGTGGCCATGAACCCTTGCGCAATCGCGAGCGTATGGTGATCCGCGGGAGTGTCACCGAGATCAAGGCGCATGAAAGTGACGATAGGCGTGCCGTCGGGGAGTACCTGCACATCGCTGGGAATAAACCCGAAATGCTGCGTATACCAGGCACAGGTCGCTTGATAGTCGGCCACTTCAATGACGATGTGACCCAGTTTGAGCACTTCAGGGGGAGTGGTCGGCGGGCGCTGCGTGGCGTTGATTCGTGGTTGCTCGTGCGCCAGATTCCAGTGCAACGGAGCTCTATGCGCCAGAGGCTTGCCCGGGGTCTGGTCGCAAACGGCCTCCACAATGAAACCGGAAGGATCCGTCAGTCTGACGCAATACCCTTTACCGGGATGTTCCGATTTCTCGACCGATGACGCACCCGGGATTCGAGTGAGTTTTTCCAGTTCGTCCAGGGACTGCACCGCAAGTCCGAACCCGATGAAACGTGCATGTTCGGCCCGTTGGACACGGTAACAATAGGCAGTGGCGTCGGTGGCCCGCAGATAGAGCGTGTCGGCCTCCTGCCGACTGACCGTCAGGCCGAAGTCAGTCAGGAAGCGCGCTGCCTCATTCAAGTCCGGCCGCTGGAAGATCAGGTGAGTCAGATCCTGAGCCTTCACCGTCGGCTGCGGATGCCGCGCGGGGTGTGGTGTCGCCAACCGGTGCAATTCGTTTTTGTTGTTCATTGTTTTTGTTTTCCGGGTTTTTAGGGCGAAGCTGTCCCGAACCCCTCGAAAAAATCAGGGGTTTATCCAGTCAAATCAGTTACGAACTCAGTCGAGAGATGGCAATGCCGGCAACTCTTGGGTCGCCAACGCACGAGCCTCCTCTGGCGGCACACCCAATGCGCGCAATACCAGTTCGGCGGTATCAGAGCCCGACTCGCGCCACGTTTTGTGACCTTCCAGTACCAGGAAAATCGAGCCCAGGGTGCTACTCGATATCAACGTCAGTACCGAGAGCAATTGCTCCTGCGCAAACGTGTAGCGCCCAGTGGCAAGCCCGCTCAGAAGATCCTTCGTCGCCTGGCTGCTGAACATTTCGCGCAACGCAGAATTGCTCATGGCGAACTTATGGATGAACGCGCCCCACTGGGAGTCTTCATGAGCTCGACGAATGAAGAATCGAATGCCATTGGCAAGGCGATTTGCCGGATCCGTGAGGGAATTGAAGCTCTTGTTGACACGCTCATGCATCTCCCTCGCGAGATGACTGGCGACCGCCTCGAACAGGCTTTCCATGCTGTCGATGTTGCTATAGACCGTTCCGCGCGCCACGCCCGCCTCTTGCGCGAGGTCGAGGATGTTCACTTGCGAGGTGCCTCTCTCGGCGAACAGGCGAAAGGCAGCTTGATGGATGCGGCGCTGTGTTGGATTCAGGGATTCCACGGTTCTCTCTCCAGGATTACCTTATGGACCGATTGAACACTCGTGTTCATTTCACGTCAACCATATTTTTTAGCATGTCGGTTTTTCTGTCTGAAAACCGACGCAAAACCAAATAATCCCAGTACTAGAATCGAGGCAGCCGGATCAACAAAAGCCCCTCGTATTGACATAGTTGAACACGCATGTTCAATTGTGTTGGCGACTTTTTATAAGCTGAAGGACAGAACATGACCGGCTCAAATCTCTTCAAACCGCTTCGATTGCCCAACGGCACGGTGATTCCAAACCGGATCGCCAAGGCTGCCATGGAGGAGAACCTTGCCAATGAGGATCACGCTCCAGGGGAAACGCTGGTCATTCTCTATCGGAGTTGGGCGGAGGGTGGTGCCGGTCTGATCATCACTGGCAACGTCATGGTTGACCGTCACGCCTTGACCGGACCCGCTGGCGTCGTGCTTGAGGATGATCGGAACCTGGGCAAATTCAAGCTGTGGGCCGATGCTTGCCGCAGCCATGGGGCCCAGGCCTGGATGCAAATCAATCATCCCGGACGGCAGCTATTGGCTTCGCTGGGGCAATCGGCAAGAGGCCCCTCCGCAGTGGCGGTCGATATCCCCGGCCTTTCAAAAGCGTTTGTGCCGCCCAGGGCTTTGGAGGAGCAGGAGATCGAAGAGCTCATCGGGCGCTATACCCAAGCGGCGGTGCTGGCCGAGCGTGCCGGATTCACCGGCGTGGAGATTCATGCCGCGCATGGCTACCTGTTCAGCCAATTCCTTTCGCCCCTGACCAATCGGCGTGATGACCGCTGGGGCGGTAGCCTCGAAAACCGTGCGCAGATTCTACTGAAAACCATCGACGCAATTCGCCAGCGAGTGGCACCGATCTTTTGCGTCGCTGTGAAGCTCAACTCCGCGGACTTTCAGCGCGGCGGTTTCGATGCAGCGGATGCGGCTCGCGTAGTGGAAATGCTTAACGCCAAAGCGGTCGACCTGGTCGAGTTGTCAGGTGGCAGCTACGAAAGCCCGGCCATGCAGGGGCAGACCCGCGATGGCAGCAGCCTGGCTCGAGAGGCCTACTTTCTCGAATTCGCGGAGAAAATAGGAGAAATAGCGCGCATGCCGCTGATGGTCACCGGCGGCGTGCGCAGAAAGGAGGTTGCGGAGAGAGTGGTGAGCGGCTCGGTGTCGATGGTCGGACTTGCCACTGCGCTGGCAATCGAACCCGCCCTGCCGAGGCAGTGGATGGCAGGTCGGGACGTCAGAGTGGAGCCCATCGTCGTCAGCTGGAAGAACAAGACGCTGGCATCGCTGGCAGTGGCCTCGGTGATCAAGAAGCAGCTCGGCTTGCTGAGTCAAGGTAAACGGACAAAACCCGGGACCTCGCCACTCATGGCATTGATCGGTAATCAACTGAAGGCTCGTCGCCAGGCGAAGAGCTATCGGCAATGGATTGATCAAGCCAGGTAGAGGATCAGGCCGGTAGCGGCTTGCCGGCGATTTTCCTGGCTCTGGCAGGTGTGACGCCCAGAGCCTGGAGGATCATTTCGGCAACCCGCAGATCGTGCTCCGCCACTGCACGCCCCTCGACAACCGAGCGCATTGCTCCGGTTGTGCATGACAGGACTATATCCAGGGCGACCCCTTCGTCCGCGTAAGCAAACGTGCCCGCACGCAGCCCCTCACGCAGATCGCCCAGTACATGGTCAGCCAGACGCGAGCGCATGGCCTGGTCGAAATGGATGATGCGCAGCAGCGCATTCGCCCATTGGTGGTCGGCTGCGGCCCGGCACACAAACATGCGCACACCGATCGAAAGACGCTGTGCGCCGCAGTGCACATCCCTGCTCATGGCGTAAATGGCATCGGAGAACTCTGCGGCCATGGCGATGCCCACCGCCTCCAGTACTTCGTCGCGAGTTCGAAAATAGTTGTAGATGGTGCCGTTGGATACCGCGGCTTCCGCAGCGACCTCGAGCAGTGCGATCTCCCCCACTTCCTTGCGTGCGATAAGGCGCAATGCCGCGTCCACCAGGCCGCGGCGGGTGCGCTCACGCTTCTTGTGACCTCTCGTAAGAGGTTCTGGCGCATCAGCTTCTAAAGGAAGTGTGGGGGAATGCATGATCAAGCTCGCAATCGAATGGGCTCGTTGATGGTAATGGAAACGCTGTCCGCAGTAGCACCTTCGCTAGCTAGCAGGTTCCTGCAGTCTCGAAGAAGGCTGTCGGCCTCTGAGCCAGGGGCGTGGTGCATGATGATACGGTCGGGGCGAACCGCGACGAGCGTTCCCTTGGCAGCCAGCGGCAGGATCTCATGGTTCATGTCTTCGATGAAGTCACAACTGCCGCGGGAGCGTTGACCGCGTGCTCTGATCTCTAAAAAGTGGCCGCCCATTTTTTCCCAGGAAACGATCTGATCAGGGGTCAGCAGTGACAACGGGTCAACACCGAATCCAACCAGGGTCAGACTATCTCCAAGCGCATCGTCGCTCAGTTTGATCTGCTTTTGCAGGTTGCGAGTCCAGGCCTGGGGAAACAGGCTGCCGCATACCAGTTTGTCGCCACGGCAATGCTGCACGAACAGGCCGTTTTTGAAGGTGTTCTTCGGCTTGATGTCCAACTGTTCGAAGTACCTCCTGGTAGTAGGCGTCAACGCCAGCGTGCGCATCAGGCCGTGGACAAAGAAAGCACCGATCTTGTTCTTGGGCATCACCAGGCGGCCCATGAGTTTCGCCAGATTGATCATCGCCCGGGCATGGGGGCGACGCTCTACGTCATAGGTTTCGAGTATTGCAGGCGCGGCATGGCCGCGAAGGACCCAAGCCAGTTTCCAGGCAAGGTTGGCGCCATCTCGAAGCCCCGCAACGAGCCCCTGCCCGACAAAAGGAGGCGTGATGTGCGCTGCGTCACCGGCGAGAAAGACGCGCCCCTTGCTGAATCTGTTGCAGCACCGCGCGTGGAATCGATACACCGCCTTGCGTTCGATTTCCAGCTCCTGCGGGTTGATCCATGGCGCGATCAGCCGGGCTATGCTTTCCGGGCTTTCCAGCTCTTCCCGGGACTCACCGGGTTGCAGCATGAACTCCCAACGCTCCCTGCCGCCGGGTGCCGGCATGTGCGGCGTCGGGCGCCGCGGATCACAGAGGAACTCGATGTGATCGATCGCTGACTTATGCCGGTTCTTGACATCGACAATCAGCCAATCCTCCGCATAGGTCTGTCCTTCGAATTCCTGGCCAATCAGCCCTCTGACCCTGGAGCTGGCGCCATCCGCTCCGATCAGGTACTGGGCACGAATGGAATGCGACTGCCCATTTTCATCCCGTACGGAGGCGAAGACGCAATCCGACACTTCGACCAGGCTCTCAAGCTCGAAGCCACCCAGGCTGGTGACGGTTTTAAGCCGGGAAACCTGGCCGCGCATCGCGTGCTCGAGGTCGGGTTGATAGAACGTCACGAGTTTCGGATGGCCGTCGACGCACCCCTCGGTATTGGCTCGACCAAACTGCCCGAGTACCGGGGAGTGCATCCTCACTTCAGGGATAACGATCTTCTCGAAAGCGTCTTCCGACAAACCGGCCTGTTGCAGGATGCGCAGCGCCTCGTTGTCCAGAGCAATGGCGCGCGGCATCAGTACGACGTCATGGACCTTGTCCAGTACCAGGGTCGTGACCCCATAGCGGCCGAGCAGCGCAGCGATGGTCGCACCTACCGGACCATAACCGATAACCAGCACGTCGACGGCGGCGGGAGGCAATTCGCAAACTTTCTTGTTGTTGTTCATCTCGGGCCCTTGTTGTGATTGAAGTCGTGAGACGCGAGGTCTCATCGTCAGGCAAGATCAAGGTATTCAATATTGAGAGATATTTCAATATTGATGTTTTTGTCATTAATCTTTGAGATCATGCTCAAGCCGCGCCGGGTCAAGGGGCGAGCCGAATTGCGCGACGTGAACGGAGTTTGCGCGTGTGCCAGTTTCCGACCGGCGACGCTTGGCTTCAGCGCTGATCAGCGTTGTCATTGGAGGCATAGCTGAAGACGGCCTCGTGAAGATCGCGGCGCACACTCTGTCTAGTCTTTAGGAATCAACCGTGGCACGTCCGCAGCCCCATCCCAACCCAGTCTTGCTCTGCTTCGTCGAGTTCGAGCTCGATGAGTCCAACGCCTGTTTGTCGCGCAATGGGCAAGCGGTGGCATTGGCGCCGACGCCCTTCACGTTGTTATGCGCGCTGGCACGCCAGCCAGGATCGCTGGTGACCAAGGACGCCTTGCTTGATGCCGTGTGGGGGCATCGGTTCGTCAGCGATTCGGTCCTGAAGACGGCCATTAGCGATCTGCGCAAGGTACTGGGCGACGATCCCAGGCATCCTCGTTTCATCGAGACGGTGTCACGGCGCGGCTATCGCTTCATCGCCCCGCCCTCCTCCACACGTTCGATAGCGCCTGCACCCGCGACGGCTACAGCGGCCGACACACCTCTGTCATCGTCATTCATCGGTCGCACCGACGAGGTCGCCAGGCTGCAACGGGCCTGGGAGCAGGCGAATGGCGGCCAGCGCTCAGTGGTCTGGCTCGCCGGCGAGCCGGGAATTGGCAAGACGATGTTGATCGAACATTTCCTTGCAGGCCTTGGCGATATCGCCTGCGCACGCGGCCATTGCGTGGAGCACTACGGCGCCGGCGAGCCATACCTGCCGGTGCTCGAAGCGTTGGCCGATCTGTGCCGCAGCGACCCAACCTTGCCGGCGCTGATGCGCGCCGTGGCACCGACCTGGCTGCTGCAACTCCCTTGGCTGAGTACCCCGCAGGAGAAAGATGCGTTGCGGAGCGAGCTTGCCGGCGTCGGCCCGGATCGCATGCTGAGGGAAATGGGCGAATTGCTGGACCGTTACACAGAGCAGCGCCCGCTGATGCTGGTGACCGAAGACCTGCATTGGAGCGATCGGGCGACGGTCCAGCTCATCAACTATGTAGCACGGCGACGCGGCCGCACGCGGTTGATGTGGCTGTCGAGCTTCCGCCTCGCCGAAGTGGTTGCGCTCGATCATCCCCTCAGCTCGTTGCGCCACGAACTGCGCCTGCAACGTCTATGCGAAGAAGTGGTGCTCGACCCGTTTTCGGAAACCGAGGTCGCTGAGTATGTGGCGCTGCGCTCGACTTCGCTGGCACGCGATGAAGCCTTCGTGCGCGCCCTGCACTCACGGACCGACGGTGTGCCATTGTTCGTTTCGTCGATCACCAGTGAAGTGATGGATCCAAAGGACGACAGAACCACCATCGAGGCTCGGCTTGCGGATCTGGCGGTGCCCGAAAACCTCGCAGCCATCATCGATCACTACATCGCCAGGCTAGGTCCGGAGCAACGCACCCTCCTTTCGGCTGCAGCGGTGTGCGGGGTTGAATTCCGCATCGAGACGGTTTCGCTGGCCCTCGAGCGCGAGCTCGCTTCGGTGGCACACGCCTGTGAAGAGCTGATAAGCGAACAGGTATGGCTCATACAATCACGGTCCACTGAAGTTGAAGAGACGCTAGAGCCACCCCACTCTTTCCGACACGCGCTCTTCCGCCAGGTGCTGTACGACCGCACGCCGCGCTCATTGCGCACCCAACTCCATCGCCAGGTCGGCGCTGCCCTCGAACGCGAACGCACGACCGGCGTGCCGGTTGCTGCCTCGGAGCTGGCAATGCACTTCGACCGCGCCCGGCAGCCGATGATTGCGCTGCGTTACTACGCCGAGGCCGCGGAAGCCGCGCTGCTGCACTTCAGCCCGGACTTGTGCATTGGCCTCACTGAGCGCGCCTTGGTCCTGTTGATGCAGGCTCCCGAAGGGACGGAGCGCAATGCGCTCGAAATTACCCTGGCAACGCTGCAGGGGGTTTCGGCTTTCCACATGTTCGGTGTCGGCAGTGAAGCCAAGAGCAGCTTCGAACGTGCCTACAGGCTGCTGGCGGATATCCCCGAGCACCCCATGCGCGGTCGCCTGCTGCATGGATTCGGCTATCTGCTTGGTCTGCGCGGCGACTATGCGTTGGCGCTCGAAGTGGCGGAGCGTGCCGAGGCCCTCTCCTGCGAGGCAAATGATCAAGAGCTCATGCTGGCGGCGTGCATCGTCCAGGGCGAGGTGCATCACCTCCAGGGACGCACGAAAACGACTCGCCGCTGGCTGGAACGCGCCCTCGCAATCGCCGAGCCACTGGACATCGGGACGAACGAGGTTTTTGCGGCTGATCCTCAGGTCATGCTTCACGGCATGCTGGCTATAGAACTCCTGCGGTCAGGTCTGGTTGAGCAAGCCCGAGCCCACATGCAGCAGGCGCGGGCACGCGCGCAGGCGTTGCGTCAACCCATGACCTGGCTGGTCGCCGCCTGGCAGGAGGTGCTGATCGAGGTGCGGATGGGAAATCACGTACGTGTAGCCGCGCTGGCCGATGACATGCAGGCGCTGGTCGATAAATATTCGCTCGCACTCGGGCGTACGGCTTGCCGCTGGTGGCGCGGCTGGGCCGACGCGCGCAACGGTGCACCGCTTGATGGCTACCGTCGCATCCGCGAGGCCTATGAAGAACACACCGGGCTTGGAATGCGTTCCGGTGCCAGCGAGGTGCTCGGCTACGCCACCGAGGCGCTGCTGCTCGCAGGTGATTGCAACGCAGCGCAAATCGAGTTGCAGGAAGTATATCGGGTGGGCGAGGAACTGGGCGAGCGCGTCTACCTGCCGCAGCTGTTGCTGCTGGAGGCAGCGATTTCGCGAGCACAAGGGCAGCCCGACGCCAGCATCGCTGCGGTGCGGCGCGCGGTTGAAGAAGCTCGCGCCCAGGAAGCATCGTGGCTGGAGCTGCAAGCGCTGGTCGAACTGTGCGAGTACCCTGACGCTACGGTCGACGACCATCTGGCATTGGCCACGCTGATTGACCAGTTGCCGGAAACTGACGGAACCGAGCTGGCGAAACGTGCGCGCTCGTTGACTCACGCTGCACAGTCAACTTGAAGAGTTAAGGGCGAAAACCTGGGGGAGCGAGCTTGCTCGCGACAGCGGTGGGTCAGCCAATATCGATGCTGGATGTGCCGCCGTCATCGAGCAAGCTCGCTCCCACAGGGGTAGCGGTGTTCACGACCTTAACCTACGGTGCTGTCCCGACTGAAATCTGACCTTTTGCTTACGACTCGCTCAGGGGGACGACCTACGCTGTCGTCGAACTTTCTTGCCCCCTGGTCTGCGATGATCCTGAACCCTGAATCCAAATATCCGAGCCGCCGCTCTTACGTAGTGAAGCTGCGCAGCGACACCGCGCCGGGGGCCCTGGTGGGCCGCCTCGAAAACCTGGTCACCGGGCGACAGCGCGAGTTTTCCTCCGCCGAAGAGCTTTTGGAGTCGATTGCCTTGGACCTCGCGTTGACAGCCGGCGAGCACACGGCCGATGCCGACGGCGAGTGACGCCTTCACCACAAACGAGTGCTCGATATGGCGACCGAACGGCGACCCTTCGCTGACGACTTCACGCACACCGGGCCCTACGCTGATGCCACCTCGAATTTGCACGAGCCCAATCCGATGCCGCGACTTCCAAACTTCCACCTGTTGACCCGCAACACCGGGCAGACGCCCCTGCAACATGCCGAACGCGTAATCGGTGTCGTAAAGGGTGCGGCGCTCGCCGCGTCCATCGCCCTCATCCTGACCGGTTGCTCCACGGAGGTGCTGACGCCGTCGGTAGACCTACCGAGCAACTTCGCCGCGAGCACGGCCTCCGAAATGGAACCCGAGGCGGCATGGTGGGAGGTTTACCACGACCCGGTGTTGACGGATCTGGTGCGCCGAGCCGCGCGCGAGAATCGCGACGTCAAGATTGCCGCCGAGCGCCTGCACGCCGCGCGTGCTGGCGAAACGGTCAGCCGTTCATGGCTGTTCCCGAGTGTCGGCGCATCCGCCTCCGGCAGCGATCGCAGCAGCGGCTACAGCTCCGCCACGAAACAGGGTTATCCGGATACCAAGACCACCAGTGCGGGGCTGGACGTCTCGTGGGAGCTCGACCTGAGCGGCCGCCTGCGCGCCGGCGCAGCGGCGGCCGACGCCGATGCGCTGGCCGCGGAGCACAGCATGCGCGGCGTACGCCTGCTGGTGATGAGCGACGTCGTCAGCAATTACTTCACACTGCTCGGCGCGCAACGCCAGGTCGCGACACTGCGCGCCATCTCAGCGATGCAGGACGAGACGCTGCGTCTGGTTGTCGCTCGCCAGCAGGCGGGGCTGGCCTCGGCCTTCGACGTCGAACGCGCGCAGACCGACGCCTTGTCGGCGCGGGCGCAGATTCCGCCGCTGGAAACACAGGTGGCTGTGTCGCGCCATCGTATTGCGGTGCTGATTGCCGACCAGTCCTTCAATACCGCGAACATCCAGTCTTCGATCAGCGATGTGGGAGTGGTGCCCGAGGCCAAGCCAGGCCAGCCCGCAGAGCTGCTGCAACGTCGACCTGACGTGCTGGCGTTGATGGCGCAGCTCGATGCAGCCAATGCGCGCCGCAAGCAGGCCGCGGCCGAGTGGTTTCCGCGGCTGTTCCTCGACGCCTCCTTCGGCCGTCAGGGCTTGAGCCTGAACGGCGCCGATCTCGGCGTTGCACGCTTCACTAACGTGGCGGGTTTGCTGGCGATGCCGCTCTTTAACGCCGGGCGCACGCAAGCAATCAACGATGCGGCCGAAAGTGCTCAAAAAGAGGCGCTGCTGCGCGCCGAAGACGGCATCGTGCGGGCGCTCGAAGATGTAGAGAACGCCCTCGTCACGCTGGCGCAAGAGCGGCGCCGCGCCGGGTCGCTGCAATTGGCCGCCGCGTCCGCCGAGGCTGCACAGAACCGCGCCCAGTCGCTCTATAACCGCGGGCAGATCGACCTGTTGCCACTGCTGGATTCGCAGCGCGCGCGCCTGGCGGCACGCTTGAATTCCAACGAAAGCAACACCCGCCTGCTGATCGATAGCGTGCAGCTCTATAAGGCACTGGGCGGGGGCTGGCAGGTGTTCGAACAACCCGCTCCCCCCACCGCGGCCACCAAAGCCGACCTGCCACCCCTTTCTTAAAAATCTGCCGTTTTACTAGAGGAACCGCCTTGAAAACCTCCCTTACTGCGGCCGGCGCTCTGGCCGTAGCCGTCATGCTTTGCGCGTGCAGCCCGGACCAGCCAGCGGTGCAGGCCCCCCGACCGGTGCGCACAGCTGAAATCAGCTACGACAACGCTCGCGACATCAATCGCTACGTGGGTACCGTGCAGTCGCGGCACGAAGTAGACCAAGCCTTCCGCGTGGGCGGCAAGATCGCCCAGCGCAAGGTCGATGTCGGCCAGTTTGTGCGCGAAGGCGACATACTGGCGGTACTGGATGACAGCGACTACCGCCTCGCCGAAGAAGCGTCGCGACAACAGTGGACAGTTGCCGTCGAGCAGACACGCCAGGCCGACTCGGACCGCCAGCGTCTGACCGCACTGAAGGCTGACGGTTCGGTCAGTGCGGCCGACGCCGAGCGCGCGCAGACCAATGCGCAAACCGCGCATGCAACTGCCGAGGCCGAGGCACGCAAGCTCGAACTCGCGCGCAACCGACTCAAGTACACCGCGTTGCGCGCCTCGCGCAGCGGCGTCGTCACGGCTGTGCGCTTTGAGGCCGGGCAGGTTGTGCCGGAGGGTCAAGCGGTTGTCTCGATCGCGAATCCGGATGAGTCCGAGATCGTCATCGATGTGCCCGAGAATCAACTGGCCGTATTCAAGGACGCGCGTTTCAAGGCGTCGCTGGCCAGTGCGCCGAGCGAGGTCTTCGATGTCACGCTGCGCGAGCTGTCGCCGCAGGCTGCAGCGCAGACGCGCACCTATCGCGCGCGGCTCAAGCCGGTCCAGGCGTTGCCGCTGGGCGCCACCGCCACGGTGATGGCCGAGCGAGTCATGACAAGTGTCTCTGTGGCGGCAGTGCCAGCCACTGCGTTGACGCAGAGCGGCGGTCAACCGGCGCTGTGGGTGGTCACGCCCTCTGGCAAGGATCCGGTAGGCATCGTCGATCTGGAGCATGTGACCGTTTGGGGCTATCGCAACGACGAAGTGCTCGTCTCCGGGCCGCAGGCTGGCGCATTGGTCGTCACCGCCGGCGTCCAGAAGATGACGTCCGGATTGAAGGTCGCGCTCTCCGGTGCGGCGATCGTTGACGCCAATACCACGCAGCAGGCCGCCCGATGAACAACTTCAACCTCACCGACTGGGCGCTGCGCCATCGCGCCATCGTTCTGTTCATGCTCCTCATTGTCGCGGTGGCTGGCGCCTTCAGCTTCACCCGGCTCGGCCAGCTCGAGGATCCGAACTTTTCCGTGCCGTCCATGACCGCCATGGTCATCTGGCCGGGCGCCACTGCCCAGCAGTTGCAGGACCAGGTCCTAAACCGCATGGAGAAGAAATTCGAGCAGATCGACAACTTCGAGAAGGTGGTCACCTACGCGCGGCAAGGCTACGCAGGCATGACGCTCACCGTACGCGGCGGCACTTCCAAGGCTGACCAGCGCGAAGCCTGGTACCAGGCGCGCAAGAAACTCAACGACCTGAGCCTCGAGATGCCTGACGGCGTGATCGGCCCGATCCTGAACGACGAGTACGGCGACGTGTATGGCCTGATGTACGCCATCAAGGGCGACGGCGTCGGTCAGGCCGACCTGTCGCACGCGGCCGAGGACATCAAGCGCCAGATGCTGAAAGTGCCGATGGTCAAGAAGATCGATCTCATCGGCAAGCAGGCCGAGCGTGTCTACGTCGAGTTCTCGCACGAGCGCTTGGCCGCGCTGGGCATTACACCGCTGACCATTGCCGAAAGCCTCAAGAGCCAGAACGCCATGGTGCCGGCGGGCCAGATCGACACCCGCGGCGACCGCGTCATGGTGCGCGTGAGCGGCCAGTTCGCCAGTGAAGACGCGATCCGCAATGTGCCCATCTCTGCGAGCGGCCGGCAGATCAAGCTCGGCGACATTGCGACCGTTACACGTGGATTCGAAGATCCGCCCACCTACACGGTCCGCCACAACGGCCAGCCCGTGCTGATGCTCGGCATCACGATGACCAGCGACGGCAACATCGTGGACCTTGGCAAGGCGATGGACGCGGCGGTCGCCAAGATCCAGTCCGAGCTGCCGCACGGCGTGGAACTGGAACTCGTGGCCGACCAACCCACCACAGTGAGGGATGCAATCCTGGACTTCGGCCGCGCGCTGGCCGAGGCGTTGATCATCGTGATCGCGGTGAGCCTGGCCAGCCTGGGCTGGCGCGCCGGCCTCGTGGTCGCGGCCACGGTGCCGCTGGTGCTGGGCGGCGTGGCACTGGTGATGCTGGCGATGGGCTGGAACCTCGAGCGTATTTCGCTCGGCTCACTGATTATCGCGTTGGGACTGTTGGTGGATGACGCCATCATCGCCATCGAGATGATGGTGGCGAAGATGGAAACCGGTATGGACCGCGTGAAGGCGGCCGCCTTCTCCTATCAGTCCACCGCGATGCCGCGCCTGACCGGCGCACTCATCACGGTCGTAGGCTTCCTGCCGATCGGCCTCTCGAAGTCCACCACCGGCGAATACGCGGGTGGCATTTTCTGGATCGTTGGCGCCGCGGTGCTGTTCTCGTGGATCTGTTCCGGTATTTTCACGCCGTACCTGGCGGTCAAGATGCTGCCCAACGACTTGGGCACCCACCAGCACGGTGATCCGCACGATACGAAGTTCTACCGCAGCCTGCGCCGCCTGATCGACTCCGCCATCGAGCGTCGCTGGGTGGTCATCGGTGCGACGGTTGCTGCTCTGGTACTTGCTCTGGCCTGTATCAAGCTGGTGCCGCAGCAATTCTTCCCCAACAGCTCGCGTCCGGAACTGGTCATAGACCTGCGCGTCAAGGAAGGCTCCTCGTTCGCAGCGACGACCGAGCAGGTCAAGCACATGGAGGAGATCCTGGCGAAGGACGAGGACGTGCGTTTCTATACCGCCTACACCGGCGCCGGTGCGCCACGCTTCTATCTCTCGCTCAACCCCGAGCTGCCGAACCCGGGATTTGCCCAGTTCGTTGTGATGACCAAGGACCTGGATGCACGCGAGCGGGTACGTGCGCGGCTGGTGGCCTCGGCGGACCAACAATTCCCCCAGGCGTGGGTGCGCGTGACCCGGCTCGAGTTGGGGCCACCTGTCGGCTACCCGGTGCAGTTCCGCGTCGTCGGGCCTGATACCCAGAAGGTGCGGCAGATCGCTCGAGAGGTGGAGAACGTGATTGCGTCCAACCCGAAGGTGCGCGACCTCCAGCTCGACTGGAACGACCCGGTGCGCACGCTGAAGGTCGAGCTTGATCAAGACAAGGCAAGCGCGCTCGGCCTCACGCCGTCCGACGTGTCGCTGGCAACCCAGACTGTGATGAACGGCGCAACCGTGTCGCAACTGCGTGAGCACGAGGAACTGATCGACATCGTCGCCCGTGCCGTGCCCGCTGAGCGGTTGAGCCTCGACACACTGAAAGACATCAACCTCTACACACGCCAGGGAACTGTTGTGCCACTGTCGCAAGTCGCACAGGTGCGCTCTGAACTGGAAGAGCCAGTGCTTTGGCGCCGCAACCGCGATATGGCAATCACGGTGCGTGCCGACGTGAAGGATGGCGAACAAGGTGTATCGGTGACTCAGGAGATCCAGCCGTTGCTCAAGGACATCGAAGCGAAGATGCCCTCGGGCTACCGCATCGACACGGGCGGAGCCGTCGAGGAAAGTGATAAGGCCAACAAGGCGCTGATCGCGGTGGCCCCGCTGATGATGATCACCATCCTGCTGTTGCTCATGCTGCAACTGCAGAACTTCTCCCGCATGTGGATGGTCGTGCTGACTGCACCGCTGGGCCTGATCGGTGTGGTGCCGGCGCTGCTGGTGTTCCAGTCGCCGCTGGGCTTCGTTGCAATCCTGGGCATCATCGCACTGGGTGGCATGATCATGCGCAACGCAGTGATCCTGATCGATCAAGTGCAGATCGAAATCACTGAAGGGCGCGACCCGTGGAATGCTGTGCTGGATGCCGCCATACACCGGGCCCGTCCGGTGATGCTGACGGCGCTGGCGACCGTACTTGCAATGATCCCGCTGACGCGCAGTGTGTTTTGGGGGCCGATGGCAATTGCGATCATGGGCGGTCTTACGGTGGCGACGCTGCTAACGATTTTCTTCGTCCCTGCATTGTACGCCGCATGGTTCAAGGTGGGTCGCCAGACGACCGCTGACGCTCATCAGTTACAGGGGGACGCCACGTTCGCTTCTGACTTATAAATGCCGGGGCACTGTGCCCCGATTTCACCGCAATTAGAAGGCTTGCGAGGCGGTCGTTCAGGCTATCCGGCTTCGAATGCTGCTCTCCAATCGAAGGGCGCCTCGCTCCAGCCTCTCTTTAATAGACTTGAGGAACGATGAGTTCCGGTGGCGTCGGACTGCGGGAGTAATCCTCCTGTCTTACGCGTTGCGGTAGTTCGATCACCGGTAACTCTACTTCTTCATAGGGCATCTGCCCGAGCAGGTGGTGGATGCAGTTAAGTCTTGCTTTCTTCTTATCATCGGCTTGCACCACCCACCATGGCGCTTCGGCGATGTGGGTGCGTTCCAGCATTACTTCCTTGGCCTTGGTATAGGCTTCCCAGCGCCGACGGGACTCCAGATCCATTGGGCTGAGTTTCCACTGCTTGAGCGGGTCGTGAATGCGACTGAGAAAGCGCAGGTGCTGTTCCTGGTCGGAAATGGAGAACCAATATTTGATTAGCTGAATGCCGGAGCGTGCAAGCATTCTTTCGAACTCTGGCACAGTGCGGAAGAACTCTTCGTACTGATCGGCGTTGCAAAAACCGATCACCTGTTCGACGCCTGCGCGATTGTACCAACTACGGTCGAAGAGCACGATCTCACCCGCTGCCGGCAGGTGTGAGACGTAGCGCTGGAAGTACCACTGAGTACGTTCGCGGTCATTGGGTGCAGGCAACGCGGCAAAGGTTCATGTTTCTCACTGGTCGTCGGGTCTTCAAAACTCCACATGATCGCTTCATCGGAAGACGGTATTCGTGAGGCTTCTTCGGAAGACTTATCACACAGTGTGATGACGTAGTGGAACTGCTGTCCTTCAAATTCACCGATCGATTTGCTACGCAAGCCATTGCTCTCTATGCCTATGTGTTCGAGAGACTCCAGGGTGCGAGGATCAACCTCGCCGGGTTCGAGGCCAGCACTGAAAGCTTCAAAGTGTGAAGAATCAGTGTGGCGAAGCAGCGCTTCGGCCAGCAAGGAACGGACATCGTTTTTAGCGCAGACAAACAGCACCCGGAATTTGTCAGCCATTCCTTTCACCCCGCTTGGACAGTTGATCTGAAAAATGCCAATGCTTAGTTAAGCAGCGTTTTTGATCGCCCGACCTCAAGTCGATGGAATGCACTATTTCCAAATTTTTCAGTGCCCGTGCCGATTCAGTCTGCCTCCTCCAGCAGGTGCAAGAGATCAACAAACTGGCCTGTCAGCTTGTGATGCCGGTCGAGGTGAATCAAAGGTTGGCAGCGCTCATGCGATTCACGCATCTTCACCGAACTGCCGGGATACACCGGAAGAATCGGCAGCCCTTCCGCGATGAGCTCTTCGACCAGATTGCGGTGAAAGCCAGTGGTGCTGACGTAGTGATTGATGACAATCCCTTCAACGACCAATGACTCATTATGGTCCCCCTGAAGTTCTGCCACCTGTGCCAGCACCTGGTACAACGCCTGACGAGCGAAGGTATCGCAATCAAATGGAATCAAAACCGCATCCGCTGCGATGAGTGCACTGAACGTATAGAAGTTCATCGCTGGAGGCGTATCGATGTAAACCCGGTCGTAATCCTGGGAAATATCGTCCAGCAGCCGGCGCAGCTTGTTTATCTTGAACTTGGCTTCCAGCTTGGGCTGCAAATCCGCAAGTTCGCCGCTGGCAGTGATGAGGTGAAGATTGTCGTAGGGTGTCTCAACGATATGAGCGCGGCTTTTTTTGGCTGCCGGCCCAGAAGACAGCGTTTGCTTGAAAAAATCCGCAATGCCCACCGGAATGTCATCCCCGGTCAGGCCGGTGAGGTAATACGTAGAGTTGGCCTGGGCATCCAAGTCGACAACGAGTGTCCGGTAGCCTTCCATTGCGCTTGCAGCAGCCAGGTTACACACACAATACTCGACTTGCCTACCCCACCTTTTTGATTGAAAACAACACGACGCATCAACACCATTCCCGCGGCAAAGGATTTCAGTCTATCGATTTCCTGAGAATCCACAGCGGCAACTTGATGAATTTTATATTGCAGTGCCCGTGCGCAATGGCTGCAACGAACATTAGCTCTGCTACGCTCTGCGAACCCACTCACAAGCGAGGACGATGATGTCTTTTGTCGACGATTTTGTGGCTCAGATCATTTCCCTGGAGGTCTCCCTCTATCACTCGCGCGCTCGGCTGCAAGCCAACAGTGACAGCGAAGCGCTGCATGATCTGAGGATTGCAGTACGGAAAATACGAAGCCTTTTGCGACCGCTGCGCAAGATGCCGGAGATTATCGAATTGAATCAGGCCGCCGCTGAGGTTGGCAGAGCGACGACTCCCACGAGGGATCTGGAGGTCATCGTTGATGAGCTTCGGAAGATGGGGTACCCGCGCCAAGCAATCAGCCGAAGCGCAACCCTGACAGAGCAGTATCGGAAGATCGCTGCCAGCTCAGTGCTCGACAAACTATTTGCCGAACTGGATCGATGGCCAGAGATATTCAGGGCAGCCGAGCGAGCCGGCGAACTGGTTGATATCAAAAGACAGATAGAGAAAGCCCTGAAGAAAAGAATCACTCAACTGATCGCCGGACTTCGGGACAAGCATTTTGATCGGCACGAGCTGAGGATCATCGTGAAAAACGCGAGATACCTCTCCGAGGCGTTTCCAACGCTGTCACCGCTCAAGGCAAAATCCAGGGATCAATTGAAGTCGGTACAAGCGTCGCTCGGCTCATGGCACGATCATCATCAATGGTGCCTGCGGGCCGAGGCGGAACCTGATTTGCTCGAAATCGCACCGTACTGGAAAGTCGCGTCAGAACAGGCGTTGGCTGATGCCGAGCTGAAATTAGCGTCACTGCTTGATCACCTGGAGAATGACCTGGCGAAGTCTAAAAACTGATATCAAATCGCCTTGAAATGCTTGATATAGAGCCCCTTATACATTTTGAATCATCTAAAAAATGCGCTACCCTCCGCCACCTCAACAGCAAAGGGGTTGCAGATGAAAATCGCGATTGAAACAAATGAGCAAGGAAGCGGTTGCAAAGTTTGGCTAGGCGAAACGGCAGTTTCGTTCCCCAGCCTAGAGGACGCTAAAACCTACATTGCCCAACTCGAAGAGCGGATAGAGGCTGCCTCTCATACTTTTGTCCTGGATGCTGGAAACCCTGTGGCTAGGTAAACATCTCGTCAGCGGTCGTTGATAAGGCCAGTCTGCATACGCGACCTGATTGCTCGACGAGGCTGAGCATTGACCATCACCGTTTCCAACAACCATTAGCAGCCGCTGCTCGCCTTAAAGAAACCGCGAAATGTTCGCCATTGCCCGCGTTATGTAAACGTCCTTCTCCCCCACTGGGGCTACATAGTGAAGAGCACTGCGTGCAGCCTCTACACCTGCTAAACGAGAGATGAACCAAGCAGCCAGATACTGCGACGATAGGCAGCCGCCAGCGGTTGCGACATTGCCCTTAGCCACAAACGGCTGATTGAGCACCGCCACGCCGGCCTCTTCAACCCATGGCTTGGTGATAAGATCCGTGCAAGCCGGAACGTCATCTAGCAAGCCGAGCTTTGCAAGTATGAGCGTGCCCGAGCACTGGGCCCCCAAGAGTTGGCGACCTGGGTCTAGTTTCAGTCGAGACATCAGTGCGTCGTCCGCGACGACGTCCCGAGTCAATCTCCCACTACCCACCAGCACCGCATCCGCGCCGCAGGCATCCTCTAAGGACGCCTGCGCCTCGATCTTCAGGCCGTTCATCGATAGCACCTTATCTGTGGGGCTGGCGATAGATACTCGCCAGCCAGGCTTTTGAACCCGGTTGAGGATGCCGAAAGAAATGAGCGAATCGAGTTCGTTGAACCCTTCGAAGGTAAGGATGGCGATATGCATGGTGCGCCTAGTGCCAGAAAAAGCGTGAAGCCCATATTAAAATCGAACAACCAATACATTCAAAAAATTGTAATGGATACATTTCGCTTATCTGTAGCGGCTTCGCAGCCATTTGGCACCACTCTTGAGAGCGTCCTCAATGGATCGACAATAACCCAGTCGAAAACCAGATCCGACCGTGGGCACTTGGGCTCGAACTGGTTATTTGCCGGCTCGCTACGTACCGGCAAACAGGCGGCGGCGATCATGAGCTTGATCCAATCGGCGCGCATGAACGGGCATGATCCGTATGCCTATCTCAAAGATGTGCTGACGCGGCTGCCGATGCAGCGCGCCAGTGAGATCGGGCATCTGCTGCCGCATCAGTGGATGCCTGCCTAGCTTACGCAAGGTGACTTCGGCAGACGCTTACGGTGTGTCTGCCGGACGCTTATGCAGATTTCACACAGCGACGTGTTGGAAGTAAATATCCAAAACCGGAAGGGGTTACACAGTTTTGGACATTTACATGCCAGAAATTTCGATATTTACTTCCGGATAGTTGAAGGACCAGAAACGACGAATCCCGCTCTAGGCGGGATTCTCAGCCGTCGATTGCATGCGTACGACGGGGCAGGACGCTGTTACCTGGCACTGGGCCATCTGATTTTCATCAGAAGCGGGGTGCGATCCGAAGATCCCTGTAACCACCCCGTGGTTCACGCCTAGGCGCAGATGAACATTAGTCAATCCATAATCGCTATGTCAATCCTGCTGTCACCTGGATCACCTAGATTCCCCCCCGATCATCCCTCAGCCCCCGGTTCAGAGGGCTGTTAGCGGCAAGAACTGGCTCTTCACCGGATCGCTACGCAGCGGAAAACGGGCTGCAGCGATCATGAGTTTGATCCAGTCGACGCGGCTCAACGGGCATAATCCGTATACCTAGATGACTTGGCCGGACGCTTACGAAACTTTGACAAATTGCGCCCGCCAAAGAGAAAGCAGGGCTCTGGGAAATAGCTAACTTCACCCAGTGTTAATCATCAGACTGACGTATCGCCCGCTGTTGTTCTTCATATCTGCGACGAGATTCCTGCAAGCGATCTTCGGCTTCCTTCTCTGCGTTGCGTTGTTGAGTGGCCAGTGGGGGATAGAAAATCCATCTATTCTTTACGTCTTCTTCATACGTGCTCGTTTAGGGACGGTTATCGGGGGGGGGGGGCGGTACTTCAAACCCCAATTGCGCCAGTACAGGTCGATCCTCTTCTTTGAGCTTTTTTACCGCCCAAATCAGCATATGCTGGGGCCTGGAACTCGCCACATAAGCGAACCTTGCGGCTTCCGATCCGCGATCTCGCAACCAGTCTTGCCAATGAGACTGGTGCGGCCCGGGCTGTTGGGACGAAACCACCACAGTGACATCGTGAGTTTCGCCCTTCACCTGGTGAATAGTTTCGTAGCGCAACGTGTCTGGTGGCCCCTCCAGTACCTCTTGGCTCAACACTCGCACGGAGACTGGCTTATCACCCTGCCCTTTGCGAGCCACAAGGTTCAAGTCTTTCAGGACATCCAGCTCCTCCAGTAACTCCACAGGTACGAAAGGTTGATTCGGGAGCCGTCGGATCGCCAGCTTTGCAGTGCGCACCCAAGCAGACCAGGTCTGATCGGACTTGCCTGCACCATTGGCGACCATAAATTTCAGGCTTTCATGGAGGAACTTCCGCCAAACAAGCTTGGACTCCATGACAATGGGGCAATAGGGGCCGACCTTGGTGACCTGCAGCTCGAGTTTGTCGGCCAGCCACTTTGCAAACGTCCTCAGGCTTTGCTTGATGTCCTTGAGGTTACCTGTGCTGGCGCTGATGCACGCGACTGCCAATAGTTCGATGCCTTCGAAGGTCTCACCATTACGCAAACGCTGCAGGGTCGTATGACCCCGGGCCACCAGTACCACTTTGGTGTACCCCTGTGTCATGGTGCGAATTGTAGGCAGCAGCTCAGAGGGGCACACGTCATATTCGAGTATCCGTGGTTGCAGGGAAGCAATATCTGCATTGCCCCTGATCCGTTCGCCGCCAAGGATGTTGGTACACAGATCGACTATGACCTGTCCACTCCGCCAGTTCGCCTTGAGCTCATACGGGTCGAATTTTAGCTTGACCATGAGGTCGGTGACATTCTCGGGGTTCGACTTGCGAAAGCCATAGATTGACTGGTTAAGATCACCCACGAAATGGAACGCCATACCGAACCGTGCGAGATGCTCCACGATTCGTAGTTGCTCTGCAGAGAGATCCTGGCATTCGTCCACGATGACCAGAGGAAACCGGCGCGCGATCCGCGAAAAATAGGGGTCGAATTTCCTATCCTTGAATGCCTTCAGGGCAAGCATGTCGATGTCACCAAAGGTGGCAAAACCTCCTCGCCACAGCCGCTTCTTAGTGGCAATGAGATCTTTGAAGGTATCCTGATTAAGGGTTTCGGCGTTCAGTTGCTTATCGAGGCCGCGTTCGCCAGTGGAAAATACGAACTTGGTCGTTCCAAGGTCGTAGTCGTATTTGCACGCAGAGATCCAACGATCGCAAATGCTATTTCGCGTGCGATAGATGTTCGCTGCTTTGTCCAGAATCCGAATGCGAAAGTCACCTTCCCTGCCGGTATATCCCGTCATCTCACTGGCAATGCTCGCCACCAGCCGGTTCAGCACAAAGCTGTCGAACGTAGCGATTAGATGAGGTTTGCCGATCGGCTCCCCCAGGTACCTATGAACCCTGTTCCTGAGTTCGTCCGTGGCACTGTTGGAGAACGTCAGCACTGCGATGCCTGATGGTGAACGAGACCATTCTTGGACGATTCTGGCCACCATCGCGGCAACCACTTCCGTCTTTCCGCTGCCCGGGCAGGCCTTGAGGTAAACGTGCCTGTCGAGCGGTGAGGCGAGATAATCCAACTGCTCCTGGGTGAAGTTCATTGGGGGATCACCCTGCGTGGGATTACTTCAGCAACTCGAGCGATCATGCCTGTCCCTCTTCCAGTCCACAGGCCCAAAGGATGGCCAGTCGGATGTACTCCGGCACGACGAAATCAGCTGGGCGCGCCAAGAGCGCGTCCGCGAGCGCTTGGGCGTACAACCCCTTGCCAATCTCTTCGGAGTCGAGCCTGGCGAGCAAAGCGCCAGCAAAAGGGGCTTTGTCAGCAGAGGACATGGATGCGAAATCCCGTTTTGCATCTTCCCTCAAATTCCCGGCCACCTTGCCATCCTGAACGGGCCAGAGATCTGCTGCCACATTCAGCATGGTCGTGAGGTTGCCGCCCTCCAGCGCAATGTCGTACTCGAAGGTCTTGTACTTGCCGGCGAACAACCGAGCGAATTGAGACTGATTGATCGGCCCCTGAAGCTCCAATGCCGGATTGTTTCCCAGCCGGTGATCTTCGGCATGCGGGAGGAATGGAACTGGTTTTTCCCTGCCTTCGCCATCGTCAATGGTCGAGAAAGATTTGGGAGGGTCATTATCCGTGAGTCCGGCGCACCTGATAGGCACATTACCACCAGGCTGGGCGCCCGTGACATCGCAGAACAGCTGCATGAAATGCTTGAAATAGATACCGCCAAGGTTGATGACGGACACGCCGTAATCGTCCAAAGAGTCCCTGCCCTTCCCTTGAGCATGCAAGACGATCCTAGCCAGCTCGGGGACAACGATTGCCTCGGCAATTCCTTCGACGAGGATCGCGCCTTTTGAGAAAAGAAGATTTGACTTGGTGACGTCGAGCCAGCGATCTACAAAACGCCGGCTCTGCTCAGGAAGCCCTGTTTTTCTCAGAGGAACGGCTGTTGGCATGCCTTCATTGGAGAGGTGAATCAGGTGCTCCACAGACACCGCAGCCGAAATCACAGTTGAGTGGGTTGTGATGATGACCTGGATACCTCGAGCTTCTGCCTCCGTTTTGAGGTGTCGTAGCAACCGTAGTTGGAGCTGCGGGTGTAGGTGCGCCTCCGGTTCCTCGATGAGCAGCAGCCGCAGGTAGGTCTCTTCACCACGACCCTCCTCTACCTCAAGGACGAGCTCCGCTAGGATGGATGCGATGTACAATAGGTTGTTGTACCCCAGGCTGTTCTCCCCCAGAGATCGGAACTGGGTGGGGTCGGCATTTGTGAGGTCGGGGAAATAAAGCAGTCTCAATCCTTCAACGATACGGGAGAAGCTCACCTCGGAGAATTGGATCAACGTGCTTTGGGATAGATGCATTCCGAGCGCGGCCTTCAGGCTTTCACCGATGCGTTGGTTGGCCAGTTTGATGGCAAAGTCGTCGCTCTGAGAAAGCTCGCGGTTGAAGTCGCCAACGCGCTGCTCCAGCGCAGTTTGAGTGCCGGCCTTTCTGGCAGCGTCCAGCTCTTTCCGACATAGGGCCTTCAACAGTCTGGCCAAACGTGATTGGCGCCCCTCTCGGAGCTTGCTCTCTGCGTCGCGGAGTGGCGGCAGATAAACACAGTGAATCAAGTCAAGTGTTTCAGGATCTAAGGGCTGGGTGAATTCGTGACCACCATAAGTGTGATACTTGAAGCGTCCACGTGACTCTTGGTTTTTGGCAATGAAGGTGAGCTTCGCTTCATCATAGTTCCCGCACCACTCATCAAAGGCAGTGGCATCCTTATCATCCAAGTCGGAAAACGTGGCCTGGATCTGGAGCTCCTCCGAGGCGAAAGCACCTGCCTCAAAACCCTTGTAGAAATCGTGCTCACCGATGATTCGTTTGCCCGACTCCGAGTCATTGAAGAGCTGACGCACCGCGCTGATTACACCGGTCTTGCCCGCGCCGTTTTCGCCCACCAACACGTTCAGCCCATCGTGAAATTCGATAGTGAAGGGTTCGCCAAAGCACTTGAAACCTCTAACATCCAACGCGCGTAGATACATGAGAATCCCTTCTATCTGGAGTCATCCGGTGGCGAGCAGAGGCGGCGCCTAGATGGCGCTAGGTCTCGATGAACGACGCCTAGCTGAATAGTGGCAATACGTTACACCGGTTGACTATCAGGGCCTACCTGTAGATGGGGCTTTAGCTTCCGGTTGAAACGGACAAAAGCGCACGTAAGCCTGCCAATCCACAGAATCTCTGGGGCACTTTAGCGCCGCTCTACGCGTGATGCCGGCAGACCGGTATCATTTAACATCCTCAAATAGTGCGGCTCAGGTGCGGCCGAACCTCCAAAGAACGACCCTCACCAGGGTGCTGCTCAATTTTTAGTGGAGCCACGCGGCGTGATCGAAAAATTCATTGAGTTCAACGAAAAGCGAGGCAAAGCGCTGACTGAGCGCTACGTTCTCCATGTGTTCAACGTGTTCTCTCCCACTCAGCTGAAACGCAGGCTGGGGCACAAGCAACCGAAGGTGTGTCGGTATTGTGGGAAAGACGAGAGATCCACGACCTTCCGCGAAGAGTCGCATGCCATACCCATTTTTCTGGGGAACAAGACGATTATCGATGAGCTGGAGTGTGATCAGTGCAATCACCACTTCGGGGATCATCTTGAAAACAGCTTCGCAGCCTACACCCACCCTCACCGTCCATTTCAGCGAATCCGGGGGCGCAATGGCATCCCCAAGTACAAAGCCCCAGACTTAGAGGTCTCGGCTGTCGACCAATCTAACCTAGTCATCTGTGTCGGTGATAAAGGTGGAGTCGATACATTGGAGGTCAAGGGCAAGAATCAACTCCGTTTCCAGGTTGTGCGCCAACCCTACTACCCGACCGCCATTCACAAGATGCTCATCAAAATGGCATTGGCCATGATGCCAGACGATGATCACCGCCAATTCGATTACCTGAAACCCTGGCTTCTGAGTAAAAACCATAAGCCTGGCTTGATTGGCTCCGTGCCGGTTATCGAGTGGGGGATAAGCGGAGGCGTCAATCCGAACAAAATCACCTGCATCGTTGCCAAGGTGAGAGAGGCGTTTCAAGAATCGACATATAGGTATCAGTTCATATTTCAGTACGGGAATTTCCAGTACCAGTTTGTGATTCCCCTGCCTGACGAGTGTGGCCATCGTAAGGATTTCGTCTACGCGCCCGTGTTCCTGCCTGATGAGCATTTTCGAGTATTCGGTCCATCCGACTACCAGGAGAAGCACTTCAACTCACCTGACCGGGTGCGTGGAGAAAAACTCAGCATCCTGCTTCAGTACAGCGACAAATCCTCTGGAGGGTCTGGACAGGAGAACACTGCTGATTAGATTCTCAATTTTCAGGCGGCGAGTTTCGCGCGTCGACGCGCAACTCCTCGGAGTGAAGACCGGGTCGTAGTAAAACGAGCTCGTAGACCTGGACGCTGCCTGGCAAGGCATTCAAACCTGATACTAGGTGCGTACTAGATCTCGCAGATTACTAATGATTTGGGCTGCAGCTTGCTCTGGCGATTGCTCTCGAAGCAGCGCCAGCGCCTGTACCGTTTTTGGGATATCGGTAGCAGGCCTGGTTGGTCTTCCCTCGCTTTGCACGAACGGGCCATCGGTCTCGGTGAGAAGCCGGTCAGACGGTAGCAAGGCGACGAGGTTGCGGTGCTTGGCAGAGGTCAGCATCTGCGAGTTGATCGAAAAATAGCATCCAAGCTCCACAGCCCTCCTAGCTTCACTGGGGGAGCCGGTAAACCAGTGGAGCACCACCGTCCCCCGGTCAGTCGGAAGCAGGCGCTCGATATGGGATAGCACCTTTCCAACACTCCGTACGCTGTGGACGGTGAGAATCTTCCCGCCCTGCTCCGAGCAAGCCTCGAGCACCCTCTTGAAGACCCGTTCCTGCGCCTCAAAGCTCCGATAGAATTGGGGCCCGGCATCAAGCCCTATCTCCCCAACGTATCGAGTCTCCTCAAGCAGGCGCTCCAATAGCGGCAGCTCCGATTCACGCTCGGCCACCAGTTGGGGATGTAGCCCCAATGCCACCCGGACATGCCGAGACGATGCAGCAAGCTCACGATTGCGCCGCCATGCTTTCGGTGTAGTGGTCACGGCCAAGGTAGCGACCCCCGCCTGATCGCACTCCACGATGAGACGCTCGTGATCGGGATAGAGGTCAAGGTGGCAGTGGAAATCCACCCACTTTGGAGTCGAGCTCTTCTGCGGTTTCATAGTGGTATGGCTGTCACACCCTCGAGGTAATCGTCGACTTCCAGCAGTCCATCTCGATAAACCTGTTCGAAGTCATCCAAGCTGTCAGGATGGTCGATCAAAGGTCCGGGCTCATGAATTGCGAACTTGGCGCGGTGTGGAGCACGTTTGAGGCGCGCGATGGCCAGCTGGAAAGAGCGCACATGTTCGCCATCAGATTTGTTCGTGTCCAGCGCTTGCGCATGTAGATCCGGGATGACATATCGGGTTTGATCCGGCCCGCACCCACGATGAATTGCTGCCCGCCTGATAATGCAGGGGACGCAGAACCCGCAGTGCTTGGGTGATCGATTCGAGGGATCAGGATTGTACCTTGCCTTTCCTGGCGAGGAGCACGACATCGTGAGATGCACATGATCCGCTAGGAACTCAGGGTCAGAGCACTGCTCTGCCATTTGGCCCTTGGTGAGATGGCCGAACATGTTGAATAGCCTCGTGCTTAGGCCCAAACGCCCGAAGAGCTCATTCACCCGCGCCATGTAGTATGGATGAGTCGTGCGCGTGCTACATGCACCCAGGCGGCGCGGATCCAGGGGAACGTTCAGAGAGATCAGGCCATTTTCAGGCACATGGATGGTGATCGAGTCGCCGATCGCTTCCGCAGCCATGGCCGCCAGCGCGAAGAACAGGAATGAGCGCGCTCGAAGCGTATCTTCACTACCTCCACCCTCCACGAGATCGTGCGGGAACCCGACACGGGCCTGGACGTGGTTGATCGACGTCTCGGAAAACCTCTCCTGCAGCGCTGCCCGGCAGTCGTTCTGATAGGTACTGGTGCTGTTGGTGTCCCAGTAATGGCTCACAAGCAATGGTTTGCCGCCGCCACTGAATAGATCGATCGCCCCAATGAAACTGTCCATCCCCCCTGAGAACAGGCAGACGTTGTCCGACTCATCTGTTCTCAAGCTCTCCGGAGCGGGAGATAGCTCATCGATATCTGTGGGCCGCTCGCGGAAGACCAGGCGCCAGCGATCACCAGTGAGGAATTTCAAGGTCGAGGCCAGCAAGTCGGACGTTGCTGTCCATACTGCGGGTTCTGCGACGGGGACGTAGAGGTCGATCTCCCTCGTCCAGGAATTCTCCGATTCGGTGTCTCGTGAGATTCTGGTGTCCGCCGCGGTAAGGGTCGCCGCCAGCAGTGCCAGATCGACGGCAGTCTCTCCTGGGCTCAGCCCCAGATCAGCCAATTGCTCAATGGCTTGGCCAATCCCGAACTGCAATCTCCCGTGCCCGTCGAGGAACTGGATATTGGTGATGACACTACCTGACTCCAGCAGCGCTAGATCCTCGTCATCCGTTTCGCCGAGCCGGCAGATAATGCTGTGGTGCCTCATTCCAGCCCCTCCGCTGCAGTCGCGATAAGATCGAACGCCGCCTCATAAATCGCAGACGTGACCTGATTGACCTCTTGGTCTGTGGGCGCCGGCCATTGCTCCAGCCGGTTGGCGAGCTGACCTCGCGTACAACCTGTGATGAACGAACTCAGCTGAGACTGGATGCGTTCAACCGCTTCCACATCATCCGGCATGGTGATGCCCCTACCGCCCAAGTCCGCCATGATCATGCTCTCAATCGAATTCGCTACGAAATCGAGGAAGAAGTTCTGCCGATCAGATTGAGTCATATCCTCGAAGCTACCGCTGCCTGCCTCGTCAAGTTCGGCGATCGTGTTCAGTGCAGCCTGGCGCGCAACGCCTTCGTCAATCGCCCCACCAGGCGGGCAAATGAACTCAAGCAGCGCGAGTAGTACCTGGGAGGCCGGTTGCCCTGGAGCCACGGTGAGTTGCAATCGCCGTAGTGTTTCTGCTGCCCCGTTGCGCTGAACATCCCCGAAGATACTCAGCAGCTTTGCCGCGGTAGCGCGGGATGTTCCCATGCGCCGCGCACCTCTCGATGATCCCCCTACGCCTTTACGCACATAGGAAGACAGGGCATTCCCCAAATCGCTGGGGCTTCCAGTGCGGGCGAAACGGGTGAAGCTGCTGCGGGCACCCCGAAGTGAGCCAGTGCCGTCATTGTTCACCGGCCCTGATGGAGATAAGCCTGGCTGAGACGGGTTAGAGCCAGGCTGAGATGGATTTGATTGCCCAGGCCCATTCGGTTGAGCGGCCGGGCCGGCTGGTTGTGCTACATCATCAATCCAGGAGGGCACCAAGCCGGAGCTCGGGCCTCCATATCCTTTGGAGGTACCCATATCAATCCTTAAGATTTCCCGCTGAATTCAAGTACGCGCTTGGCTGCCTTCTGAAGCGTCTCGTTCTCGACCTGCTGGCTCCAGCCCCTCAGAATCCCCTCAAGCCCCTGGATGGCATTGGTGTCCTTTAGGCTCTCATGCCATGGGGCGGGAGCCCACATGCCAAGCTTGGGCGTGGGCAGAGATCGGACGAATTCGACTAGACGTTTCTGTAGCGCGGGGCGTTGTTTGACAAGTTCGATCAATCCCGTAACGCCTTTGGGTTGATTCGAATACTCGTCTGCTTGGATTATCCGATCGCGGAGTGTATCAAAAACATTCTCGGCATCAACTTCAGCTAACGCCACGATGTCCTTCTTCGTGGCCGCTTGCCGGATCTGCAATGCAGGGCCCATTAGCTTGTCAACGAGCGCCTCGAGATGACTCACTGCGACCTGCCCCATCAAGGAGCTGCGTTTGTCGCGAGTCACGAAGATGTAGGGGCGCAGATCAACACCGGTCAGCGTGGGTTCGATCGCCGCCCAGTTGCTGATCCAGTCGCTCTTCTCCCAATCGTGCACATCGCCAGAGTTGGCCACAGCCTTGAGCTTCCCAGAGCCTTTCTCCTTCTCCGACTCTGAGGCGGTTCCCTTTGACTTCTTGGTCCGCTTTTCCAGCTCGGCGATTGCAGGTACCGTACCGTCCGCATCCAGGCTCGCGATCCGTGCCAGTTGCTCATAAAAGTCAGGGTGGAAACGCTCAGCCAGCATGATTTTCGCAAGTATTGGACGCCGAATATCCTCAGCAAATCCTCGAGCCTCCGCGATGGCGTGGCGCAGCATCATCGAGTTCAGAAAGCGTTTGATCTGGCGGGGGTTGCCGCGAGTACCTTCACTCAAGATCCGCGCCAGCAAGGCACTGGTATCCAGTGCTTCCTGGACAAAGTCAGGAAGTGGATCGCCGAAAGCACCAGTTAGCGCTTTGCGGTCGAGGCCGCTGCTTTTCCAGGGCCGGAGCATATCCTTCTGAGCGGCCGTCAAGATCTTCTCGAGTTGATCTTCATCGGTTTTGACGGCGCTTTCCAGCTGTAGGAGCGTGATGTAACTACGGGTCTCCGCCAGCCCCAGCGCCGGGATGCGGAACGGTACCTGAATGAGCTTTTCGAGGTAGTTACGCGCATAGGTCACCGGCCCCGCCCCCTGTGGCAGGTCTGGGAAGTGCTCGCGCACCGCGTACTCGATCATGGCCTCGTCAGCACCGACCACGAATGCTGTCCGGTTTACGAAGAGGAAGAGACGGATGGCCTCAAGCGTGGCGATGGCTGTCTTGGGCAGGCATCGATCAAGGTCATCAACGATGACTACCAGTTGGTCAATGTCTGCGGCCGTCAGAAGCTCTTCGAACTCGGCCCGGAACTTGTGCATGTGCTCGGGGAGCTGCTCAGACTCTTTCTCAGCATCCTTGATGAAGCCACCGGCCTTCTCAGCAAGGCCGGTGAGGCTTTCTATGCTGAGATGGTCGCCCGGGTTCTGCACGAAGGCGGAAATGGACTCCACTGCTCCTTTGAGCTGGTCAATGCTGGGGATGCCGGACAATGCGGTAAGCCCGAGCCCTCCGGCATGCTTCGCCAGTTTGAACCAATCAATACGTCGCAAGACCTTCTTCGCGGCGTCGGCGACCTTCTTGGAGCCTGGCCGTGCACGTTGCAATTCATCGACAATGGTCTGGATAACGACAGTTTTTGCGTCCTCAAAGCCTTCGAATGTCCAGCCGTTGAACCAGATACAGCAGACGCGCTCATCAGCGTTGAGCAGTTGCTGAGTCATCTTCAGGACGCTGGATTTACCCGCCCCCCAGTCGCCGTGCACACCAATAGTGACCGGGGTTCCCCGAGATTCATCAAGTAGGCGCTTTACCGTTTTGGCAATGGGGGCGTAATACAGCAGGTCAGTGGCTGTTTCCTGGTCACTCAGGAACATGTAAAGAACTCCTTTTCTAGCATTTGAGATCAAACCACGGGGGTGACCAGCGGAAAGCCGCCGCTCTCACATCAGGTTATGGGCATCAATAGATGTCCGCGAGTAGGCCAAAGTCGGCGCATTGATGTCAATACGCCATTTGGCGGGGTGATGAACTGCCCCGACTCAAGCGCGAGTTGGCTGGAGCCACCAAAGGGTACGTTTTTCGAGAGACGGTGGCAGTGCGCCTTGCGAGCGGAGCATCGGCAAGTAGCTGACGTAACAAGGGGCTAAGGTAATTCCTAAGCGAATCGGATGTTGTCTTCGAATGGATATCGACGTCCCAGGGCAGCTAAGCAAGCTGGGCCTACCGATCGAGCTATGACAATCTTTTTAGCTCGTAGAAAATCAAATCCGTCAAAGCTAATCTACACATTTTCAAAATGTTTTCTTTGACCCCTGAGGTAGTTATCGAACTCCCTGCAAAGTAAACAATGAATCGCCCCTAGTATCGTAGAAACTCCATGCCGTAAACGGAGACCAATTAGGAGGTGCCATTAGCAAGTGGCGAGGCGCCGACGGAGAACTCAAGCTACTGTCTTGAGTGCGACGTCCCTGGAACACGCTGGCAAGCCAATACTTCTTCCATTTTGGGCGCGACTGATTAATCGATCGATTCAATATCAGTCGAGTCTCACTTAGTCGTCGCGATAGCCCAGAGCTCAATATCGAATTATCGCTTTGCCCTACCCCACCCTAGTGCGCAAACGGCCTATCCATGGCACCTGGCCAAGCCCTTTCAAGACCTTAATTTTCCGGCCGATAACACGATTATTGAGTTTCTTTCGAGCGCAAAACCCGTTAAAGAATATGACGAATATCAACTTTTGTAACAGGTTGGGCTCCGGAACTCAAGCTCTGAACATCATTCCCTGCTCTCCAGCGTTCAGTCCTTGCACTGCTGCGTCTCGATTGCTAGGACTCATCAGGCTATGCCACCTAAGGATCAAGAATTGAATCTCCCTGCACCACTTTCTCCTGAATCAACTTCACAAGCGAACGAAGCCGCTGAAGCGAAGGCGGAGGTCCTGCGCGTACTCCGGTATGTCTGGACGCACGCGAAAGGACTCAGTGCTCTCTTCACAATTATCGGATCGCTGATTGCAATTCTGGCGCTGTATACATACCTATCAGCGATTGATCGCGTTGACCTATTCCTCCCTTCCATCTCGATTGGACCGGCTTTGTTCATCTGGTTGTTTTTTGTTGTAATGGTGTTTTTAGCCTTTGTACTTTGTATAGCCACGCCTTCGATAATTTTTGCGGCGCTAATCTCGATATTCGGATTATCTGATGAACATTTACGTGAGTTCGCCCCAACACTCGCAGGTATTACTGTAGGCGGATTTGCACTTCTTAGTCTTTCAGTGCTGTTCGTGCCATCCCACTACATAAACTGGTCCATTGGCATACTGTATGTAATCGGTTTCGCTAGCGTGGGATACGTAGTGGCGAGGTCAAAAACGCAGCGAGATAAATACCTAACAAAAATTGGCGAAAAAAACGGTTGGTACATTTTCAAATCCGTGATGTTCATTGGCGCTGTGGCGATGGTCCTGTTATTGGTAATTCTTACTGGTATTTTCCCGGCAATATTCACAACCTGGTCTCATCCGGAACTTAAATCTCAATCTGATTCCTATTGGCTCGGGCTAATATCTTTCGGCGCAATGGTATTATCTTGCATTCCAGTGCTAGCATTTTGCCTCAGTCGCGGAGCACTTATTACCAGGATATCCAGAACCCTGACAACAATCTTCTTTGTACTTATATTATTCTGCTTCATGTCGCCGGCAATATTCAGCTTGGTAGCATACTCCGCCGCCTCCGCAATTAAGCTTCGAGATTCGCAGGTATCTGAATTCATCGTCAGTAAAAAGTACCCGACGGTCACTTTTGACGCTACTACGTGGCAAATAAAGGAAATCCAAGACGAAAACAAGACCATCACAATCAAAGCGTTCAAGCTCTTCAAATTTGGCGATGCTCTGCTGCTATGCCCGGCAAAATATGTGAACACGTTACGAGAAGATGTGCCCTCAATCTCAAAATACTGTTTCGCCACCTCCTCCGCAGAAATGACACTTGCGGCACCAACGCTGGTACGGCAGAACATCTATTTGAAAGCTACGTACTGCGGCCGGGAATTCACAAAACCTCCATTTTTGCTTAGCCAAAAGCAGGCTTGTGTATTCGCTCCTTCAAAGTTGAAGCCAAGTGCTAACTGAGTTACATATAGCAGATGGCGAATCAGGTAACCCCGACCTAGCGATCGTACTCCGCCTGTCATGGGCGGGTTGCGCTCTCGAACCAATCAGAGTGACCAAGTGGATCTTATTTCAAACCGGCTAGAGAGAAGCCACCTTACCGTCATCACCGAATTGATCGAGGAGGCGCAAAGCTAAGTGATCTGCTCTGGATGGATCAAACGGTGCGGGCTCAAACTCCTTCTGCCAAGCCTCGATAAAGCACTCAACCGAGGTGTAGCCATTACGATATTTACGAATGCTAGGCATACGAGCCCTTGGTGTATCTCCGCTCTAGCGGACAGACCAGGGCTTAAGCATGTCAGTTAGAGCTAATCTTGCTGCAAACTGCCTAGCCTCTGGAGTTAAAGCTGCCCCTCTCCCTTGAACCGCTCCCTCTTAGCCCGGCTGGTGGCGGTTTTTTTCAGTCAGATGAATTGTGAAGCACCCGGCCAAAGATGTATAAGCGCCCGGTGCCGACGCAAAAGGCCAGTGAGATCGACCAGTTGTTACCGCATCGGTGGATGCCGGGCTGTAACCGTCCGGGCAACACACCTTCCTGAGACCGTCGCTTGAGACGATGGTGTCCACCTGATTTAAGTGGACACTATTTTTAGCCTTTTAAAGAGGATGCCATGTCACTAGAACGCCGTTCCTATTCCAACTCCTTTAAAGCCCAGGTCATCGCGGAGTGCGCGCAGGCTGACTCGATTGCCAATGTCGCTTTGCCTTAGCGTTACTGTCAGCTCTGAATTTGTTCGAATTCCTCTGCCTTCTCTCCTTGCGATGAAGACGTTTCGGTGGGGCTCGATTGATCCACGCAACGGCTCTAATTGAACCTCTGCTCCTTGGCTCAGGTCATGTATTTCACGTCACATTGATGCCTTAACTGCCAATGAGATGCAGAAAATAAGCATCTGGAGCGGATTATGAACGCAGTTATCGACGGTTTGCCCGAAGCCATCCGCCAGCAAGCAGAGAATCTTCTAGCTGAAATTCACAGGGCTGGATCAATGATTTTAGCCATCAAGAGTGGCGCGCAAGCTTATGGGTTCGTGCAGGGATTGGTCTGTGCGGGCGGTATCTCGGCAGAGCAAGGAGAGGCCCTCTCCGAGCATTTTGACAAAACGACTGAAAACCGATTAAAAATTTTATCCGTCGGCTTGCCCTGAGGATGATGACGGTAATAAGTAAGGGAACAGGATGAAAAAAATCATTTTCCTTATGATGCTTAGCTCATTCACCGCGTGCACCTTGGTGCCGAAGTCAGCGGAAGACGCCGATCTGGTTCCGGCTTCACGAATGTATGGCTACTCAAAAAAATCTGATGCCCAACTGGTCGTCATGCTCGACTCCGTACCGGACGGAGGCTGCATAATTCGTCTGTCCATTGATGGAAAGCCTGCCGCCGATTTTTCCAACGGTGAGATTGCCTACTTCGGCGTGACCATTGGAACGCATAAACTCGTGGCTCAACCGCTCGCGAAATGCTCGAAATCTCAGGTGACTGAGGAGACAATTAATGTGAAAGCAGGTGATTCTTTACTTAGGCGTATCACCGGATCAGTCATTGAGCCAAGCCCCCTGCCATACCGGTGATGACTCCCGGCAGTTTCTGTGACCCCAATGGCCACAAAGTCAAAGGTAATCGAACGCCCTTTCGTTATGCATTGCATCGAGCAGACCGCCGCCAGCACGGCCCCCCCTCGTTAATTCCGAAACTATCAAGATTTTTACTACTAGCTTCGTACTGGCGCTGGAAAAGCAGCGGAAAATCGCTCGCAAAAACTGTACTAAAAACTAAAATTGTACAAGCCCAGTCAGGCTCGGAAATAACATGTCTCCTTCAGAACGACTTATCGCTTGGCACAAAAACTGGAGCCTTTCAAAGGGTGTCGTCACTTGCAGGTCATGCACAGCTACACAGACCGAGCAGGATAGGGGCAGCGACTTCCCCCACAATTCTATCTGCCCAAGAGCAGATGCGCAGTCACGTCCCTGGGACGAGCTTGATGATATCCAACCAGTCAACTCCAAATCTTCGCAACGAAGCTGATACGCCCTGCCTGAAAACGACGAGGATCACCGGCTTTGGAGGTTTCGATGAGTGCGGCAACTACCGCAATCTGCTTTGGTAGGGAACAGGCTCGATGTCAGCCATAAAGGCCAAGTGACTGAATCAGTGCTCTAATCAGCACACGCTGTTTCGCTCCCGTTTTCGACCTCTATCACGTCTCCCTACCAGGATCACCGGCATGCGCCTGTCTGACTTCATCATCAAGAACCTTGAGCCGATTCTGCAAGCTTGGGAAGACTTCGCAAGAACCATTGAGGTACCCGGCGAAGCACTCGACTCCAAGGCTTTGCGTGATCATGCCGAACAGATGCTGCGTGCAATTGCTGTAGACCTGTGCACATACCAGTCTGCGCAAGAGCAAATCGCCAAGGCCCAAGGCAATGCGCCTATCGATGAGTTGGAAACCGCCGCCGAAACTCATGCGGTCACACGTCTAATGGCGGGTTTCACCCTGGATCAAATGGTCTCTGAGTATCGGGCGTTGAGAACGAGCGTACTTAGTCAATGGCTGGGTCAGATGAAGGCCGGAACAGTTCTGGAAGTGGACGATATGATCCGCTTCAACGAAGCCATCGACCAGGCGCTCGCCGAATCTATCGCTAGCTACTCGCGTGCGGTAGAGGCCTCACGCAACGTTTTTTTAGGCATCCTTGGCCATGACTTGCGCACGCCACTGGGGGCTATTTTGCTGGGTGCCGATGTGTTGCGGCGCTCGGTTGATCTGGGAGCACGTAAGAGTAAAATTGCATTGGGGATATACACCAGCGTCAAACGAGCCAGTCAGATTGTTGGCGACTTGCTGGATCTAACCCGCTGCCAAATGGGCCCTGGGATTCCCGTCAAAAAGGAGGATATCGACCTCAGTCCACTCTGCACACGCATAGTTGAAGAGATTCGCACTGCTCACCCAAACGCGGATATCGCTTTCAAAGTGGGGGAATCGGCTCGCGGTGATTTCGATGGCGCCCGCATGGAGCAAGTGTTTTCCAATCTGCTCAGTAATGCCGTGCAGCATGGGGATTTACAGTCTCCGATCAGGGTTTCACTGGAAGTAAAAGACAGCAGCGTTATTTTCATCGTCCAGAATTTCGGAGAACCTATCCATGAGGACATTTTGCCCTTCATCTTCAACCCCATGGGGCGTTTCTCTCAGCATGCATCTCTTGATCTAGGCCCTAGTACCGGCCTCGGCTTAGGTCTGTACATCGCTTCCGAGATCGTGGCAGCACACTGGGGGACGATAGACGTGACCTCCGACAGAGAGCGAGGAACCACATTTCTCGTAAAAGTGCCTATAGAAAAATAGTTGGCCGCCGACACTCTTGCGCCGGACAGGGATGGTTCAGATCGATTCGTTACCGTAGGTGTGAACTGCGCAAGGGAGGAACGGGCGCAAGTTCTGATAAGGGACTTAGGGCCGTCAGACTGCTTAGACATTATGGCCAGGTGTACATGCCCGCTCGAAGACTGCGGTAGCGATTGCGCTGATATCAAGTAATAAAAAAATCTCAAAATCCCCGTTACCTGATGGTCAAGAGTAAAACATGAGAGTTAGGCTTTCTGGAGCAAGTGCTCAAGAAATTGTCCCTTTACGCTATGCATCAGGCGGACGAGGTCAAAAGTGGCGCGAAGATCCGGATGGTGGCGTAGATGAGTGATCTAATAAATGGGCTCGACGGGCCAAGAAGCGCCCAGCAGGAGCTTTTTTATGGCCTTGAGGACGCTGCTGCGATCATCAGTTGGTCGGTGATTGAGCTAACAGATATGGCTAGTAGACCCAAGGATGGCCAATCTGCCTTTCTTTTGAAAATTTGCAAGATGTTGAAAGCTGAGCAAGACAAGCTGCGCGGCTATGCGACAGAAGTGAAGACTGGAACGATTGTGCGCGCCACACCCGAATAAGTGGCGCGGTAGGAATTTTACGAGGTAGTCATGGGGCCAAGAAAGCCTGCGGTGGGACTGAAGCGTGACCTGAAGGAGATAGCTGACAATTTGGAACTTGTATCTGGCGAACTGAGCAAGCTGGCTGAGCGCATTGATGGAGTGGATATCACCGCCGTCCTTAATCTGATGTCCATGCTGTACAGCGACGCGGACAAGCTAAGGGCTTATGCGGCAGAGGTGAAGGCGGGGAGGATTGTGCGGGCTAAGACGTACTGAAAATCCATGCACTGAATCCTTCTCAGCGCCATTTCTTTCGGATGCCCCTAGCAAGACGTAACTGGTGGTATAAACTTGAGTCTGATCCTCATGACTTTTACAGCCCGTCTCCCCTTGGCGGGCTTTTTTTACTAATAACCTTTACGTCCTCCATCGAGTTCCTTACCCGCTTGAGTAAGACAGAGCCCGCGTCTATGTGCGGCTCGCGCCATTTCGCTCCGGTGACAAGTTCTGCGTAAGCTCCGCCCAAAATACCTTACGGCCAGAACCTGTCTCTGTGCCAAGTCAGCATACGGGGTACCGGGTAACACGCCTTTCTGACTCCAACGTCTACGTGTTACGAACACGCCATGGCTACTTATCTCCGCACGCGAGTGATCGGAATGTTACCGACGTATGGCTTGGTGAGGATCAAAAACTCAACGCCATGGGCTCTGGCTGATGGCACTATGAAGGTTGACTTCGACGGTGAGTAACAGCGATGCAAACTCGGCGGCTGGACAACGAGCAGTTACGCGCGATGATAACGAGCCAGATAGACCTTCGCGATGCCCTTAGGATATTGGCAGCTCGGGCACCTGTGATGAAATCGCGTCGCTTAGAGTCTGCGTATTGGGGTTTACTTTCACTGCTAATCCTCAGCGCAGATTTTTGGGCGTTGATGATTGGCGAAATGATCGTCAAGGAAATGAACTGCCCAGGTGATCAGCGTGATTGGCATTTAACGGAATGTTAAGCGCTTCAATTTATGGTAAGCGTCTACCCGACACTCTGCGTGATGAAACGGTCGCACCATCGGTGCGGGAGCAATTCGGTAATTTCACTCGCTCGCTGCGTTGGCAGCCGCGTCAGCACATCTTTGAGATAGGCATACGGATCATGCCCATTCATGCGCGCCGACTGGATCAAACTCATGATCGCCGCCGCACGTTTACCGCTGCGTAACGAGCCCGCGAACAGCCAGTTGGAGCGCCCAATAGCCCACGGCCGGATTTGATTCTCGCACCAGTTATTATCGATGGGCACAGCACCGTCATCGAGATAGCGCGTCAGCGCTATCCAGCGTTTGAGGCTGTAATCCAGGGCCTTGGCGATGGCCGAACCCTCAGGCACAAGCTGTCTTTGGGCGATCATCCAGGTATGAAGTGCGTCGGCGATTGGCGCTGCTTTTTCCTGCCGTATTCGCTGCCGATCACCCGGTTCCAGCTCTCGGACTTCTCGTTCAACTTCGTACAAGGCCGCGATGTAATGCAGCGCTTTTTCGGCGACCTGGCTCTTATTGGTCGCGTGCAAGTCGAAGAACTTCCGGCGGGCATGGGCCATGCAGCCGATCTCCGTAACGCCCAGTTCAAAGCCTGCCTTGTAGCCGGCAAAGTCATCGCAGACCAGCTTGCCGTTCCAACTGCCCAAGAAGGCTCGGGCATGTTCGCCAGCGCGGCTCGGGCTGAAGTCGTAAACGACCGCCGCCAGGTCGGAGAACTGACTGGTGGCATAGGCCCAGACGTAAGCGCGATGAGTTTTTTTTCGCGCCAGGCGTCAGCATTTGTACCGGCGTCTCGTCGGCGTGAACGACGCCGTGCGTCAGCACGGCTTCGCGCAGCGCATCAACCAGCGGCTGTAATTGCACGCCGCAGTTGCCCACCCACTGCGCCAAGGTCGAACGGGCGATGGGCAGCCCGGCGCGGCCGAAGATTTTCTCTTGGCGATACAGCGGCAGATGGTCGGCGAACTTGGCCACCATGATGTGGGCCAGCAGGCCTGCGGTCGGGACGCCTTTGTCGATGACGTGCGCCGGTACCGGCGCCTGGATTAGCGTTTCGCACTGCTCGCAGGCCCATTTCCCACGGATGTGACGCTCGACGGTGAATACGCCGGGCGTGTAGTCGAGCTTTTCGCTGGCGTCTTCGCCGATGCGCTTGAGGGCGCAGCCGCACTGGCAGTGGCTGTTGTCCGGTTCGTGATGGATCAGTGCGCGAGGAAACTGCGGTGGCAGCGGTGCGCGCTTGGGTTGCTGGCGCACTTTGGCTTCGACAGGTGCCGGTTGCAGCGCCTCAAATTCGGCTTCGATAGCGGCGATATCCGTATCGATCAAGTCGTCGAGCAGGCTGGCTTGATCCGGGCTCAACTGCTCGCTGCGCTTGGCAAACTTGAAGCGTTTGAGCAGCGCGATCTCGTGGGCCAGTTTCTCGTTGACCGACTTGTGATGAATGATTTGCTTGTCCATCGTCTCGACGCGCTGGATCAACTGCGCCGCCAAGGAACGCAGTTCTTCAGGGTTTAATTGATCGAGATTCGGATGCGAAGTCATACCGCCGATTTTGCCAGAGAGGGCTAGTGGCGGCGATAGACTGATGGGCCAATTGCGCTGGCAAGCAGGCCATGGCAGGCGAGTTAGAGCACCGTGATGGCTCCTCCGGAACCGACGCGTTGCCAAGGTAAGCCGAGCACCAAGGCTTGAAGTTGCTCTACATCCAACTCGACTTCAGAGCCGTGCCGCACGCCCGGCCAAAAGAAACGTCCTTGATTCAAGCGCCGGGCAGCAAGCCAAATCCCCAAGCCATCATGCACCAGCACTTTCATGCGATTGGCACGACGGTTGGCAAACAGATAAGCACAGTGCGGCTTCGCCGCACCGAACACCGCCACGACCCGCGCCAGCGCAGTTTCAGTGCCGGCGCGCATGTCCATTGGCTCGGTGGCGAGCCAGATGGAGTCGATGCGGATCATCGCAGCAGGTCTCGCAGGAAAGCAGAACACGCCGCTGCATTTTCTGCCGGCCAACTCACCACGACTACGCCTTTTGAATGCGGCACTTCGATTCGGATCGTGGCAGGAAGGGCCTGATGCATCGGCACCGGCGGCGATGTCTTGACCGGGATGAAGGCGGTTTGAAGTGTCAGGTGTTTCTGCGCATGCACCCGTATCCATTTATGGACGAGGTTGGCGTTGAGATTGTGGGTCAACGCGACATTGGCGATCGAAGTGTCAGGCTGCGCGCATTCGGCATGACCTGGGCCTTGAAGGACTTGGAATAGGAACGGCGTTCTTGTGGCATAGGCGTCCGCTTAAAAAGGCTAAAAATGGTGTCCACTTAAATTTAGGTGGACACCATCGCCTCAAGCGACGGTGTCAGGAAGGTGTGTTGCCCGGACGGTTACGCCGGGCTGACCTGCGCAAAGTGTGCTCCCCAACTGCTTACAAAGATATTACGCGCGTGCGCACCAATGAGATTGGACTTGGGTTTCTGAGGGTCCAGGCTTGGCTTATATCAGCTCGCTCCGGGGAACTGCTGCTCCTTATAGTCTTCACCAAGCAGCATCTTTAGGTGACGATTATTCAGATCCCATAGCTCCTTTACGGTAAGGGGTGGAGCATCGACGACTCTCATCAGCCCACGTTGACTGGGAAAATCAACCGGGTTTTTGGCTCGTGGATTGGTAACAAGAATACCCGGACGCACCAGACCTTCAGCCAGTCGCTCTTCGGTTTCTGCTTTATCTCGCAGAATCATCAATACGCCGTAATCCTCTCTCAGGGTCACCTGCAGCACCGCAGAAATTATTGACGCGCGCTCTGCGATGTCCGCAGCCCGTGGTTCGGCAGGGTTTCCGAACAGACTGACAGGCACAGGCCCACGACGGCCACCACCCCTTCCAGTCTCCGGCCTATTGTCCACGAGCTCCCTATACGTGCTTTTCCGTACGTGGCTCTCTCCCTTACTGTCAGACTCCCAAATAGAATGACCGAACCCATGAACGGCATGCTCAGCAAGAGACTGGCCACCTACCCCGCCGTCAGCGTTGTGACTTACTCCGTAGAAGAATGAGTCAGGGCAAAGGAGCGCATCGTTCAATACAATGACGAGCACATCCTGGAGACCAACCACTCCATCCCTCAAGTACCCTTCGTACTTGTTTAATTTCTCCGCGATTGCACCCGTTATCCGAAGTAGCGTCCGCTGCCGGAGCTCTGTAGCGGCTTCAGGACAGGGATTCAGAGGATCATGAGACGCGAATAGCTCATTGATTTTCGCATCGTCGCCAGTCGACGGAGTGATCAGCTCAAGACAGATTTGCTTTCCGCCCTGCTGAACCCGAAAGTCCGGCCCCCATCCACCAGGCGACGGCTTAGGGTCATAGCCTGCATGCTTCAATCGCTCAAATAGCAGCATTTCGCCTAGCCGCTGGGCAGATTTATTGCTGTTGCCGGAGCACAGCTCTGCAAGGAACTGAGGGTCCGCGCACTCACTGGTATCAAAACTCGTGTAGGTAGCAAGTAGGTTTTCGTGAGCTTTCTCTACGAACTCAGCTGGAAATCCCTCTTCGTAGCGCCGATTTAATGTTGCCTTCCAGCGCTGGAACAGCTCTTCGATGTTCATCACCGCGTTACCCCCTCTCTGAAAAAAACGTCACGCAGCCAAAAAACACTAGAGGTCACAAAGATACTCTGGCCGTGCATCAAGAGCTGATCGACAGTGGGAAGTTTCGCATCCTGGGCGCATCTAATTTTTCAGCACGGCAGCTCCGTGAGACGAGCTCAGCCGCCGCGAATCTTCCAACCCGAGTATAACCTTTACGACCGTGGAAGCTTTGAGACTGAGCTCAAACCTGTTTGCGAAGTGCTCGCCTTGGGCGTAGTCACGTACTACAGCCTCGCCTTGTACTTCCTCACCGGAAAATACCGCGCCAAAAACCCATCGAGGGGACTTCTCGCTACGAAGACTTGGCTAGGTAAATTGATGCACGCGGACAAAAATCCTTGATGCGTTGTAGATAGTGGCGCAGCGTCATGAAGCCGTGCCACTCCCCGAGTGGCACGAGTTGCCATTGATAACAAAGCTCAACCCGCAACAGACTCGGGTAGGCAATCTGAAAACTCACGCTGTAATCCTGCCATTCGCCCTTCCTCGGGCCGAATGCCTGCCATGATGCGAATAAGATCACCAGAAATGCCTAGTAAGGCATTAGACAGACGCACCATCATAATAGCTAAGTCTACCGGGAATCCTTCCCCGTGGCGGATCACAGCGTGTATCCCACCGTGAACAAAAGAGTTGAGAGGGTACCAGGAAGAGTCTTTGAATTCCCTGAGCGACTTGACAGGTGCGTGCGGTGCTTTTTCCTGGACTGCATTAAGCATGGAGTTTATGGACACACTGGCCCTGCTGGCCCGTCTTCCGCTACTCGGTGTGAGTTCCGCTAACAACTCATCTACTTGCTCATTCGAGGCCCCGTACAGCGACCACATCGCTCGCACCAGCGACTCATACTGAACCCTCATCAACGCCGCTGCGGACGAACACAGTCCAGCTGCTACGAGGCTCTTGACGCCGCGAGAGTGCTCAAAGCTAAGACTACAGAGCCTTCTCGCTGTCTCAAAACGTCGCGCAGAACCTAAAGGCTCAAAGGAAAAAAACTCATTGATCCGTTCATCATACAGCGATGATCGCATTAACAAGTCGATAAGATCCATACAAGCGCTTCCAGGTTCTTTATTGCTCCGGAGCTTACGGCACAGATGGAGAGGTGAACAAGCGCCCTTCCTTCCAGAGAGGAAAGAGCACACGAGTATCTGTCGAGGTCGATCACTGAAGTAGGCACCTCAAACGGCGATACAATACTCGCGGCAGCTAGCATGCCTCCCTATTCAGATTTTCGGAAACAATTGACCACCGCAAGCATCGTCAATCTCCAGAACTAATGAATCGCAGGCACTCGTTACGCAACAATGAGCATTCGCTAGCAAACGGTCACTTCGCACTATCAGGTTATTTTTGTTGCGCTTAATAAACACAACTCCTGCAACAAGAGGCCCTCTACTGAGTTAGCAACACCGTTTCTACCTGCTACCAAGGTACCCTCACTATTCCAGGGACTTGGGTAACGCAACAGCCTCCAAGCTCGCTCTCTTTCAGCGACAAGATGTTTCGAGATTAGCCCGGTTGCGCGCAGATTTTGCAGCGATCAAATCACCTCAGCCACTCATTCTCCCGTCAGCTTCTCAAACAGCTGCGCGTGTTCGGGAAATTGCTCGGTAAGCTGCTGCTGAATGCCCAACTGCATATCTGCAAAATCAAACCCTGGTGTAACCGCTTCGCTGATCAGGCCGTATCCCGCCAGTCCATTTGTAAGCTGCGAAGCTTTCCAGATGCCGCCCGGTACATGCAGCTGCAAACATTGTCCGGCGATTATATCGCTGCCCATCACAACCGTTTTTAATGTGCCGTCCGGAAATATCAGGCTGTACTGAATCGCATCTCCCAGATGGTAGTAATGCACGATGTCCGATTGGTTCAGATGAAAATGGCCTATTGGCGAATCCTTGGTCAGCAAGTAGTAAATGGATGTCATCAGGTAGCGCCGGCCCCCAACGGTCTCGACCATCGCGTGGTGATCGTTTTGAAAGGTTCTGCGGTAGAAACCGCCTTCCATGTGGGGCTCGAGGTTCAGTGTTGCGATCACAGCCTCGGCGCTGGGAATGTGTTTATCAAAGGTGTTGGTAGTCATGTTGATTGAGCTCTCCAGCCTTTGAAATAGCGCGCAATCAATGCACTAGAGCTATTACGGCAATGCATGTAATTAATAATAACTATGCTAAATAGCTCTTTAGTAGAGCTAGCCATTAGAGCTTGAACGCACGAGTACTCAGTACCCTCGCCCACTATTGTTATTCACGCCGCACTTGTGTTTGCGACACGAGCGGTGCGAATAAACAAGGCGCGCACTTTCTCCCAGAAATTCCCCCCCAATACGAAAAAGCTACCGATCAGCATGAGGTCACCCAGCGCTTGAGCTTGCCAGAGGTTGGGTCTGAGCCCCGGCCAAATGCTGTCGACGTAGGGTTCAAGAAAGGAGGAAATCAGTGGCACAAAGAACATAACGATGCCAATTTTGTGACGCCATGGGCCCACTTCGACTTCCGTGCTGGGTGCAAGTGAGGACACATAACCGAACAGGCTGCGCTTTAACTGTTGGAATCCGGATTTGCCCATGATGGCAATGGCGAGAATCAGCAGGATTTTGTTGCTGATGAACAGCACACCCGTCAGTGCAGCGATCTTTGAACCCGCCACATCGGCTGCCGCGGCGAGAGGCACTAACAGCCAGGAGCCCAGCATCAAGCAGATAATGACTATGCCCAACTTAAAGCGCCAGCCAGTTGAATGGGCTTCAACGACACCCTGGGTGTTATTCATAATCGTCGTACCTTTTTAACCGATCACAGTAGATTTGATGGCGCTTAAAAAGCGTAGCAGCCATGTGTCCATTTGGACGGCTATGCTCCAGTGATCTTTGTTGGTCGGGAAATGCGTAATGCATCCAGGTACAACCCTGCTGAATTGGCCAGGCCGGCTCGTGCTGCTTGGCGTACTAGGCCTCAATGGCTGCGTACGTCTTGGGCCGGACTTCCAGCCGCCCGGCGAAGAATGGGTCAAACACTGGACCACCCCTGCCCTCGAGCAATCCAGCCAGCGCAGCCTGAACCCGGACATTCGTCAGTGGTGGCAAGTCTTCGCCGATCCGGTCCTCAATCGTTTGATAGCCGAGTCGGATGCACGCAACTCCAGCCTCAAAATCGCCGGCCTGCGCGTCATGGAAGCCCGTGCCCAACTCGGCATTGCTCAAAGCGGTCTTTACCCGCAACTGCAGCAAGCCAGTGTCGACAGTCTTTACTTTAACCGCAGGCAATCCGGCGGGACCAACCCGCAGGACAGCCATTTTTGGCAACACAGCGCGGGGTTCGACGTGGGTTGGGAGTTGGACTTCTGGGGCCGCTTCAGTCGCGCCATCGAGTCGTCCGACGCCAGCTACTTCGCCGCCCAGGCCAACTATGAAGACGTGCTCGTACTGCTGCGCGCACAAGTGGCCGATACCTATTTCTCACTGCGCACCACCGAAGCCCGTTTACGCGTCGCCCAGGAAAACGCCAAACAGCAAAAGCGCAACTTCGAGATTACCGAGAAGCTCTTCAACAGTGGCCAAACTGCAGAGCTCGACCTGCAACAAGCCAGAACCCAGTACCTAGGCACGTTGAGCACCATCCCCAATTTCGAAGACCAGTTGCAACGGACCCGCAATGCGTTGGCGGTGTTGATTGGACAGCCACCCGGCGCGCTGCCGCAACTGGTTGAGAACGTGGGATTGATCCCGCTGGTCGACCGTGCCGTATTGCAAGATGTACCGGCCAACCTGCTGCTGCGTCGACCCGACGTGCGCGCCGCCGAGCTTAATGTCGCCGCCCAGTCAGCGCTGATCGGTGTGGCCGAGAGCGATTTCTATCCGTCGCTGACCTTGCTCGGCAGCATCGTCTGGTCAACCGACACGCTCAGTGGCACGCCCCGGAATCTGGATTTGATCGGCGGCCCCAGTCTGCGCTGGAATCTGTTCGATCACGGCCAGATCAGCAACAACGTGCGCGTGCAGGATGCGCGGTTGCAGCAGCTGATCGAGGCCTACCGCGACAAAGTTCGCCAGGCGGCACGCGAGGCGGACGATGCGGCCTATGGCTTGATCAAATCCCTGGAGCGCGAAGGCATTCTGCGTGAGGCCGAAGTAGCCGCCAAGCGTTCGCTGGTGTTGGCCAGCGCGCAGTATCGCGAAGGTTATTCGGACTTCCAGCGTGTGCTGGATGCGCAGCGAGCCCTGCTCGAACAACAGGATAATTATCTGGTCGCCCGCAGCAATGCCGTGAGTAATGTCATTGCCTTGTACAAAGCCGTGGGCGGTGGCTGGTACAGCGCCCAACCGAAAGTTGATCCAGCCACCCGCCAGCAAATGGAAAAACGCACCGACTGGGGCGATCTGCTGGAAGAGCCAGCCACTGCACAGCCTGCCATTCCAATGTCTTACAAGGTAAAAGACCAATGAGTGAAACAGCCCCTTCCTCGTCCGAGCCCCCAGTCGCCCAGGCATCAGCGCCGACCGCCGACCCGGCGAAAAAAGGCATCAAGTGGGTGCTGTTAGTGATACTCCTGAGCCTGACCTGGTACCTGTTGGCGGATCGTTTCACACCCTATACCCAACAGGCCCGGGTGGGTGCCTTTGTGATTCCGGTCGCCTCGGAAGTGGCAGGCCGCGTGATCCGGGTGAACGTGCGCAACAACCAGGACGTCAAGGCCGGCGAAATTCTGTTCGAGGTGGACCCTCAGCCGTACCAGATTGCCGTCGACCGTGCGCGCGCCGACCTTGAATCGACCCGCCGACAGATCGGTGCCAGCACCGCCGGCATTGCCTCGGCGCAAGCCAATTTGCGGGCCGCCCAGGCCAATGAACTCAAGGCGCGCCAGGACAACCAGCGGCTTGAGGGTTTGTATCGCGAAGACCCCGGCACCATTTCCGTGCGCCTGCTCGAAGTGTCTCGCGCCAACCGCGAACAGGCTGTGAGTCAGGTCGCCGCTGCCCGCGCCGAAGTGCAGCGCGCGCGCGAGCAGGAAGGTGGCAGCGAGGAAGACAACGCCTTGCTGCGCAGTGCCGCCACGGCCTTGTCCAAAGCCGAACTGGATCTGTCCAACACGCAGATTCGCGCTCGCTCGGCCGGGCTGATTACGGATCTGCGTACTGACGCTGGGCAATTCGCTGCGGCGGGTAGCCCGGTCATGACCCTGATCGCCATTCATGATGTGTGGATCAGCGCGGACATGACCGAGAACAACCTGGGTCTGGTGAAGCTCGACACGCCCGTTTCGATTGTTCTGGATGCGCTGCCGGGCGAGGTTTTCGAAGGCCGTGTGCGCAGCGTCGGTTACGGCGTCAGCGTGGGGCAGACACCCGCGCCTGGCACCTTGCCCAGCGTGCAGAACAGTCGCGACTGGTTGCGTCCGGCCCAGCGTTTTCCGGTCATTATCGAGTTTTCACCAGACTCATTGAGCACGTTGCTTGACAGTCGGGGGATCCGTGCCGGTGGGCAGGCCGAAGTCATGGCCTTCCCCACCGAGGGCAATCCGCTGAACCCACTCGGCCACGTGTTTGTGGGGTTCATGAGCTGGTTGAGCTATGCCTACTAAAGGTATGTCGACTCGGCGCACGCCACGGGATCAACGCGCACTGCGCCTGGCCACCGGCACGGCGTTGAGCCTCACCGCCAGTTTCGGCCTCGGCTTGCCGATTCCCTTTATGGCGCCGGTGCTTTGCCTGCTGTTGCTGGCCTCGGTCAATCGCCCGCTGCCGTTCAAGGCCGGACTGGTTCTCGCACTGGCCGCCATGTTCACCACCGGCATCGGCCTGCTATTGATCCCGGTCCTGCGTTATTACCCCGTCAGCGGCGTGCTATTGATCAGCGTCGGTCTGTTCCTGGCCTTCCGCTTTGGCCTGCGTGGCGGAAACGCCTTGATCATGACCTTCCTGGTGATTGGCCTGACCATGATTTCCTCGGCCGGTATCGCCGAATTCGATCTGGCGGCGATGGTCATCGGCGCACTGGTGACAGGTTTGCTGCTCGCCGTTGTCGTCGTGGCGTTCAGTCATGGGTTATTCCCGGACCCACCCAATGCCCCTTCCCCGCCGCCTGCCCCACCCTTGCTGCCAGAAGAAGTCAGTCGGGTTGCGCTGCGTGCCACCCTGATCGTACTGCCGGCATTCCTGCTGGCGCTGATCGACCCGGCCGGTTATCTGCCCATCATCCTGAAGGCCGTCGGCCTGGGTCAGCAAAGCTCCACGACAAACGCCCGCATCGCCGGTCGCGAACTGCTCGGCTCGACGTTACTCGCAGGCCTGTTGGCGATCCTGTTCTGGAGCGCCCTCAGCCTGTTTGTGCATCTGTGGATGTTCTTTCTGTGGATGCTGCTGTTCGGCCTGGTGATGGCGCGCAAGCTGTATGGCTTGAGCCCGACGCGGTTTACCCCGGGATTTTGGCTCAATACCCTGATCACGCTGATCATCCTGTTGGGTCAGTCGGTACAGGACAGCGCAGCAGGCAAGGACGTTTACACAGCGTTCGCCATCCGCATGGGCTTGTTCATCCTCGTGACGCTGTATGCCTGCCTGATGGTTCATCTGCTCGATCAACGGCAGGAAAGTGCTCAAGGATTAACCTGATACCCCTTACCCTGCAGGCAACTGGTATAGGCGGTAGAACTGGTCGCAGCACTGGTTTTCTCTTGCGCCCGGCGCTCCTGGCGTTGACGCGAGCCTCCGACGACCGCGCCTGCCACGGCGGTTTCCTTGGCGCGATCCTGGCGATAGTCCTGCTTGCGGTCATCATCGACCTGATCATAAAACTCGTCATGCTGACGTCCCCGCACCTGCGCGCCCGCAGCCCCTGCGGCAGCGCCCGCCGCGGCGCCCTTCAGCCGTCCACCGCTCGGAGGCGGTGCAGCCGAGGCGCTCTGACCGGCCGCAATGTTGTGGCATTCGGTCATGTCCGTTTGGGTTTGTTGCGAACTCTGCCCTTTCATCGGCACGACCGTTTCCGCCCACCCCTGGGTCCAGGAAACCGACAGTGCGATGCACAGGCTAATGGATGACAACCTTTTCATGATGACCTCCGACAGGGCCCGGCACTCTGCAAGCACACTGGGTCGGTAGACAGACCGCTCAATACGTCACACCTCGTGATCCTGAGCGCGGTTCAGCATAAAAGATTGTAGATCACCCCTTCACACACGCCCTCCTTCCCTATTCATGGTCCGCGTACAGAACTATTTTTCGCGCCTGCACACGTCATGACCTAACCTGAATGGCTAAAGCCGCTGGAGGCATGCCTATGCGTCCTGCATTGAAATTACTCATGTTCGTTGTGTTCGCGCTGTTGGGGGCGAACATCGGCGAGCTGTCGGCGGATGAACTACCCAACACATCTAGCAACGGTGAGGCCAGCGCTACCGCTACGGTGTCAAAAAGCGATCTGGAAGCACTGCAACTAAGGCTGGACACCCTTAAACAGAAGGTCTCACTGACCAGTAACTACACCCAGTTAGTGGGCTTTCAGGACAACGTTCAGTTGCTCTTCAGTGATGTGGACAAGTTGGCGGCGCTGTTACTTCCCGAGCAGGCACAATTGCAAGCACAACTCAGTGTGCTCGGGACGGCGTCCGCCAACAGCCTTGCCGCGGAAAAGTCCGATATCGTGAAACAGAGGTCCTATCTCACCGCACAAAAAGACAAGGTGGATAACGATCTCAACATACTGCTGGCGATCAAAGAAGGCGCGACTAACCTCATCGCCCAGATTGCCAGCATTCGGCGTACCCAACTGGAAACCGAACTGGCCCAGCGCACCGCCAGCTTCCTCAACCCCCGGTTCTGGTTACCTATGTTTTCTCCACTGCAGGAGGATAAAAACCGTCTGAGGTTCTTGATCGACCAGTCCAACAGTGTCATCCAGTCCGTCTGGCAACCCGGCCGGCGTGCCGCGACCGTCACGTTGTTATTGCTGGCCCTGGCCTTCTGGACGCCGGGGCGAAGACTGGCTGAACGTGGTTTGACATGGGTCTGCATCCATCGAGTACCGGAAGGTCGCCTGCGCCGAAGTTCATTGGCGATAGCGACGGTAGTTGCCACGATGTTGAGCGCAGGTTGCGCAATACAGCTCATCTCCGCTGCAGCTACCCGGCTAGAACCATTGCCGCAGCCACTGCAAGGTTACTTCGACGATGTCGAGAAAGTCGCTTACGCCTGCGCCATGATTATCGGACTGAGTCGGGCCCTGCTGTCTAAACGCAATCCCTCATGGCGGTTGCCCGGCATCGCCGATGAAGTGGCACTTGCAATAAGCCCTTTTCCGGCGCTGCTGGCCGGATCAATGCTGATACTCCTCTCGCTGGTACAAGTCACCAATGCGACGGGTATGAGTACGCAAGTGGTTCTGTTCAGCCGTGGCGTCGTGTCATTAGTCGTCATCATGATTATCGGTGCGCTATTGCTACGCGTCAGTAAAACCCGCCGAGCGATGGTCATTGCCGGGGAACACCCGGAGTCAGGGACTACGCTGGCGGGGCTGATTTATACCGGCGTCAGTATCGCCATGTTGATCTCGATTTTTGGCCTGCTGATCGGTTACATCTCCCTGGCCCGGTTCATCACTTACGAAATTGTCTGGCTCTATATCGTTATTGCCAGCTTCTATTTACTGACGCAGTTGTTCAGGGACTTGTGTGATTACCTGTTTTCGCCAAAGCACCCCAGCGGCAAAACGATCAAACAGCTGCTGGGTATCGGCGACGTACGGCTGGAACAGATCGAGGTTGTTGTGGCGGGTATTGGCCGAGCGGCCTTACTCCTGATTGCCGTGATTACAACGATTGTGGGGGGGATTGGAGCGACCTTTGGCCAACTGACTGACAGGGTTTCAGCGATCCTCGGCGGCGATGGCCTGCGCAAGTTGAACATCATTCCGGGCAATCTGTTGAATGCGGTTCTCGCGCTGTTGATCGGTATTTACCTGATTCGATCGCTGCGCAGATGGCTGGATAACGAATTCCTGCCGAAAACCGATATGGACCCCGGCATGGGTGCGTCGCTGAGCACTCTGTTCAGTAATATCGGCTACGTACTGGTCATTCTGCTGGCGTTGTCTTCCTTGGGCGTCCAATGGACGAATCTGGCCTGGATCGTCAGTGCGTTGTCGGTGGGGATCGGCTTCGGCTTGCAGGAAATCGTCAAGAACTTCGTATCCGGGTTAATCCTGCTCACCGAGCGACCGGTCAAGGTCGGCGACCTGATCAGCATCAGCGGGGTCGAAGGCGATATCCGGCGGATCAATGTCAGGGCCACCGAGATACAGCTCAGTGACCGCTCGATCGTGATCGTGCCCAACTCGCAGCTTATTTCCCAGAACCTGCGCAATGTGACCATGGGCGGCAGCGCCCAAGGGGTGGCCACCCTCGAGCTGGTGTTCCCTCTGGATATCGACCCCGAACAAGTCAAAACCCTGCTGTACACCACCTATTGCGAACATGAAACCATCCTCGACAAACCCTCCCCCGTTGTTCGATTCAGCAACCTGAGCCCTGAAGGCATCACCCTAACCATCACCGGCTATGTCAGCAGCCCAAGGATTGTCAGCACGACCAAGAGCGATCTGCTTTTTGAGATCCTGAAGCGATTGAGTGCGGCCGGCATCGAATTGGCCAAGCCGGTCCCTCCCGCGTAATGCCCATCAATAGCCTAATGCTGTTCACTTAAGGTTGAGGGGCATATCCGTTTCTGCGGTGATGGCGGCTGGCGGTTTCGCTTTTACAGCGACTCACTTTTCCAAACGCCGAAAAGTAAGCAAAAGGCTTTGCCCCTCCATTCGGTGCCTCGCCTAGGCTCGGCATGCCCTCACTCCGGGAAAGGGGCGGCAGATCTGAAGCCAAAGCAACGGCAAGATCAAAAGATCAAAAGATCGCAGCCTCGCTTCGCTCGACAGCTCCTACAGGGGGAAGGGTGCACGCACGCTCCTCACCACTCAACAGGCCGAGCGTTAGCTCGCCTGCAGCTTTTGATCTTGATACACCGCCCCATCGAGAGGCCGAGTGGAGGTTCTGCGCAGTGGGCAACCCGGCATGGATGCCGGGTTAGCCGCCCCCGGCCATGGATGGCCGATGGCGGCGGGCCCACGGAGCAGGACCGGAGCGAGGGTATGCCGAGCCTAGGCGAGGCACCGAACGTCAGGGGCAGGAGCCCTTTGGTTACTTTGGGGCTTTTCCAAAGTGACCCGCCGTAAGGGCGGAACCCTAAGCATCCGTTACCGCAGAAACGGATATGCACCCCAAGCTTAAGTGAACAGCATTACATCAATAGCCTGCCTGGCGCCTGAACATGTTCGTGATCACACGGGATCGCCGTGATTTTTTGCGCCATCGAATGACACGATTATTTTCATAGCATTGCATTATGAAATAAAACATGTCATTTATAGCCACGCAAAATCATCAGGACTGACCCACCGTGCCAGATCGGATGGCCTGTACCACCCCAACGCCCCTCCAAGGAGTCAACAATATGAACAAGACAGAACTTCTAGGTGCTCTGGCACTGTGCGCCGCAAGCTTGCTGGCACACGCCGACGAAGACAGCCTGCGTATCGGTATCGAAGCCGCCTACCCGCCCTTCTCTTTCAAGACGCCAGAGGGCAACGTCAGTGGTTTCGACTACGACATCGGCAACGCCCTGTGCGAAGAAATGAAGGTCAAATGCGAGTGGGTCATCCAGGAATTCGACGGCATGATCCCGTCGCTCAAAGTGCGCAAGATCGATGCCGTGCTGTCATCGATGTCGATCACTGAAGACCGTATGAAGTCGGTCGACTTCAGCAAAAAGTACTACCACACGCCCGGCAAGTTCGCGATGAAGGCCGGCAATGTGATCAACGACCCGCTGGTTGATCTCAAGGGCAAGAAGGTCGGGGTGCAACGCTCATCGACCTACGACCGTTTCGCCACCGAGCAGCTTGAAAAAGCCGGGGTCGAAGTGGTGCGCTACGGCTCACAAAATGAAGCCTTCCTCGATCTGGCGTCGGGTCGACTGGACGCGACGCTCGCCGACATCGTCAACACCGATGAGAGCTTCATCAAAACGCCAGCAGGCAAAGGCTTCGCGCTGGTGGGACCTGACATCAGCGACCCGAAATATTTCGGCCGAGGCGCCGGGATCGCGGTGCGTAAAGGCGACAGCGTGAACGTTGCACGTCTGAGTACAGCGATCGACGCCATCCGCGCCAATGGCAAGTACCAGCAAGTGATGGCCAAGTACTTCGCGTTCGATATCTACGGCGAATAAACCTTACCTGAAACCCTGTGGCGCCGGCCTCTTGCGGGCGCTCTGGGCTCGTCTCGCGCGCCTTTTGGCGCTCGTTTGAGGAACTTCATCATGCTTCACGGCTACGGATCGAGCATTCTCGATGGCGCCTGGCTGACCATTAACCTGGCCCTGACCTCCATGAGCATGGCGATTGCTTTGGGTCTGATCGGCGCGGCCTTTCGGTTGTCGCCGCTCAAATGGCTGGCAATGCTGGGCGAAGGGTACACAACCCTGATTCGCGGTATTCCTGACCTGGTGTTGATCCTGCTGATCTTCTACGGCGGCCAGGATCTGGTGAACCGCATCGCCCTGGCGCTCGGTTACACCCGCTACATCGACATCAATCCCTTTATCGCCGGCGTCTGCACCATGGGCTTCATTTTTGGTGCCTATCTGTCAGAAACCTTTCGCGGCGCCTTTATGGCGATCCCTAAAGGTCAGGCCGAGGCCGGTGTGGCCTATGGCATGAGTGGCGGCCAGGTGTTCTGGCGGATTCTGGTGCCGCAGATGATTCGTTTCGCCATCCCGGGGTTCACCAACAACTGGTTGGTGCTGACCAAATCCACCGCGCTGATCTCGGTGATCGGCTTGCAGGACATGATGTTCAAAGCCAAGAACGCAGCGGACGCCACACATGAGCCGTTTACGTTTTTCCTCGCGGTGGCGGCGCTGTATCTGATGCTCACCAGCGTGTCATTGCTGGTGCTGCGCTATCTGGAAAAACACTACTCGGTCGGCATCAAAGCCGCCGAATTGTGATTGGGAGCAACCCCATGATTCTCGACTACCACCTGATCTGGGAAAACCTGCCGCTGTATTTCAATGGCGCCTTGTTGACCCTCAAAGTCCTGCTGATTTCCCTGGTCTTCGGCCTGGTGCTGGCGATTCCGTTGGCACTGATGCGGGTGTCCCGATCGCCCCTGATCAACTTCCCTGCGTGGCTCTACACCTACGTGATTCGCGGCACGCCGATGCTGGTGCAATTGTTCCTGATCTATTACGGCCTGGCGCAGTTCGCAGTGGTCCGTGAAAGCGCGCTCTGGCCGTACCTGTCCAGCGCAACCTTTTGTGCCTGCCTGGCCTTCGCGATCAATACCAGTGCCTATAGCGCGGAACTGCTGGCCGGCAGTTTGAAGTCCACGGCCCACGGCGAGATCGAAGCCGCCAAGGCCATGGGCATGTCGCGATTTACCCTGTACCGCCGCATTCTGCTGCCATCGGCCTTGCGCCGGGCGCTGCCGCAATACAGCAACGAAGTGCTGATGATGCTGCAAACCACCAGCCTGGCATCGATTGTCACCCTGGTGGACATCACCGGTGCCGCGCGTACGGTCAGTGCGCGGTTTTATCTGCCGTTCGAGGCGTTCATCACTGCCGGCCTCATCTACCTGGCCCTGACCTTCATCCTGGTTCGTCTGTTCAAGCTGGCCGAGCGTCGCTGGCTGGCGTACCTGGCACCGCGCAAGCACTAAGGAATTTTATGAAGCACATTGAATACCTGTTGCCGTGGAGTGCTTCGGGCACTGAACGGCGCCTGTCGCTGTTTCGCTTTGGCAGCGGACCGCGCAAGGCTTACCTCCAGGCGTCCTTGCACGCTGATGAGCTGCCGGGGATGCGCGTGGCGGTTGAACTCAAACGACGTCTGCGGGTGCTGGAAGAACAAGGTCGCCTGAACGGAGTGATCGAGCTGGTGCCGATGGCCAATCCGATTGGTATCGCCCAGATGTTCCAGGCCACCCATCAGGGGCGCTTCGAGTTCTCCAGCGGGAAGAATTTCAATCGGGATTTCCCGGAGCTGGCCGAAGCCGTGGCGCCGCTGCTGGAAGGAAAACTGGGAGACGATGCCGACATCAACACCACACTGACCCGCCAAGCCATGGCCGATGTCCTCGCCGACATGCCGCCAGCGATGTCGGAACTCGATGGCTTACGCCGCCTGTTGCTGCAGCATGCCTGTGACGCCGACGTGGTGCTGGACCTGCACTGCGATTTCGAGTCGATCATGCTGCTTTACGCCATGCCGCAAAACTGGCCGCGCTTGCGTTCGTTGGCCGCTCGACTCGGTGCCGGTGCCGCGCTGCTGGCCGAGGGTGCGGGCGGCAGTGCATTCGATGAAGCCTGTGCGATCCCTTGGTTGCGGTTGGCCGAGCTCTTTCCTGAAGCCGATATTCCGCTGGCCTGTGTGGCCACCACCATCGAGTTGCGCGGCATGGCCGACACCGAACGCGAGCCATGTGTCGATAGCGCCGAGGCCATTCTTGGCTACCTCGCCGAACAAGGCCTGATCAGCGGTGACTGGCCAGCAGCGCCAACAACCTGTTGTGAAGCGACGCCATTCGCCGGCGCGCAGTACGCCTATGCGCCGCACCCCGGGGTGGTGAGTTTTCTGCAACCGCTGGGTGCCCGGGTCAGGGTGGGCGATCCGCTGTTCGAAGTGCTGGATCCGCTGACCGATCGCCACAGCATCGTGCGCGCCAGCACCGACGGCATCCTCTATGCCCGAGAACGCCTGCGCTTTGCCCAGCCCGGTTTGTGGCTGGCCAAAGTCGCCGGCACCCGCCTTATTCGCCAAGGTCGCTTGCTCAGCGACTGATTCCAGAGAATAAAAACCATGTACAAACTTGAAGTTCAGAATCTGCACAAAAGCTACGGCAGCCACCACGTGCTCAAGGGCGTGTCCCTGGAGGCGAAGGCCGGTGACGTGATCAGCCTCATCGGCTCCAGCGGCTCGGGCAAAAGCACTTTCCTGCGTTGCATCAACCTGCTGGAGCAGCCCAACGCCGGCAACATCGTGCTCAACGGTGAACAATTGAAACTGGTGACCAACAAACTGGGCGGGCTCAAGGCCGCCGAACCCAAACAGTTACAACGCATGCGTTCGCGGCTGTCGATGGTGTTTCAGCACTTCAATCTGTGGTCGCACATGAGTGCCCTTGAAAACGTCATGGAAGCCCCGGTGCATGTGCTTGGCATGAGCAAGAAAGAAGCCCGGGAAAAGGCCGAGCACTATCTGAACAAAGTCGGCGTGGCGCACCGGATGCACGCCTGGCCGGCCCATATGTCGGGCGGCGAGCAGCAGCGTGTGGCGATTGCCCGGGCGCTGGCCATGGAGCCGGAAGTGATGTTGTTTGATGAGCCGACCTCGGCACTCGATCCCGAACTGGTCGGCGAAGTGCTGAAAGTCATGCAGGACCTCGCCCTCGAAGGCCGCACCATGGTGGTCGTGACCCACGAAATGGGCTTTGCCCGCGAGGTTTCCAATCAACTGGTGTTCCTGCACAAGGGACAGGTCGAAGAACGTGGCGACCCGCGCGAAGTGCTGGTCAACCCGCAGTCCGAACGCCTCCAGCAGTTCCTTGCCGGCAGCTTGAAGTAATCCGGCACACGTTTTCGGCAGTCCTTTGTTCAGCGTTGCACACCAACGGTTGGCTTCGGATACACTCCAGCCAACCTTGTGCCACCCCTTCTCCAACCCTCAGGAAATGTTGAGCCGGATATGCCGACCCCATCGAAAAACACCACGGTCTATGCCGCACCGGTTATGCGCAAACTGGCGGAGATCGTTGGCGATTTGCAGCCGTCACTGCGCAAGGTGGCGGACTTTATTCTGCGTCACCCGCTGAGGGCCGCAACCCTGACCATCGAGGAGATGGCTCAAGAAACGTCCACCTCGCCAGCCGCGGTCAACCGCTTGGCCAAAGCCCTGAACCTGGGTGGCTATACCGGCATGAAGGCCGAGCTGGTCGCGACGTTGCAGCAAATGGTGTCGCCGGTCGACAAATTGCGCAACGAACTGGCGCATCGTCCTGGCGGCGCGTTTGGCCTGCATGAGCAAATCCAGAGCGCCAGCAGCAACCTCGCCACGGCGGCGACCAACAACCATGCAGACACCTTTGAAGCCTTCGTCACGCGCCTGACCACTGCTCGCAAAATCTACATCCTGGGTTTTGGCAACAGCGTCTACTTCGCTGGCCTCGCTGCCTCGACCCTGATGCCTTTCTGCGCGGACGCCACCGCCATCAGCATGGAGGGCGGCAACGAAAACGCCGCTTATCGTCTGGCCGCGATTACCGATCAGGATGTGTTGCTGGCGATCTCCCTGCCGCGCTATTCCCTCGACACCCTGCAACTCGCTCGTTTCGCCAATGAGCGTGGCGCCACGGTGCTGGCAATCACCGACTCACCCGCCTCGCCGCTCACCAGCATTGCCGAACACGTGCTGTTTGCTCCCGCTGACCATCCGGTTTTGACCAGTTCCAACATCGCGGTGCTCGCCTTGATCGAAGGCTTGGTGGCGGGAGTGATGGCGCGCAACAAGGAAGCCGTCAAGCTGGCGACCGAGCTGACCGAAAGCGTGATGGCTTACCTGCACATGCCGGGCAACAGCAAATCGGCGAAAGCCACTAAGCCACGCTGACGTGTCCCTGTCTTACCCGCGACCGGGTGCACCACCGGGTTTTCGGGCAAGCGTCTGACTGGGAAGTTCGTTGAACAACGCGCGATAACTGCTTGAAAATCGGCCTAAATGCCAGAACGACCAGTGCATCGCCACTTCGGCAACGGTGGTGTCCATCGCTGTGCGACTGAGCAATTCGCGGCGTGCGCTGTTGAGTCGGCGCAAGCGCAGCCAATGGGTCGGGGTCATCCCGGTATAGGCTTTAAACGCATGCTGCAACTGCCGCAGTGAAACCCCGGCGACCTGCGAAAGCTCCAGCAGATTCAAGGTCTCCTCCGGGGCATCAGCCGCCCACTCACCGATGCGCTTCATCACCGATCGCTCTTCGGCGCGGCGCTGTAAACCTCCGCGATCAAGGCAAACGCACGCGTTGTCGAGGATGTACAGGCAGTCTTCCAGCAACTGCTGGGTCAACGCCTCCTTGCTCGGCGGATCGAGCGTCTGCGCCAGTCGGGTCAATGTCCCGCTGAGCCAGCGACTGAACAACGCGTTCTGCCCAGAATTCAGTGGCGCCATGAACAGGCCTTCGAGCCTCGCCACGTTCAAACCGTGACGCTGCACGAACTCCGGACCGAACACCACGGCGATTTCCTGGTAGTTCTCCGGGGTGATCCAGATGTTGCGGCTTTCGCCATTCAACACGTACAGCGCGTTGTCGCTTCGATCGAAACAGAACGCCAGCGAACCTTCGGGCGCGCTGAAATTCTGCTCGACCCGCGTGTTCATCTGTTCCTCGTAAATCTCTACGCCTTGCAGGTCCAGGTAGCGCACGCGCCCGGCGAAATGCCCCGGTGACATTTGCTGGTAATGCTGCACCCAGCCCGGTGTGGCGCGGATTTGCTCGGCTACATCGGCGGTGTTGAACGCTTGGACTTGCAGGGGGTTGCACGTTGTCATGGGTGACCTTACGCACTCGTTTGGTGCGTTTTGGTGCTGCTGAAAGTGGATAGATGGAACGTCAAGGCTCGCCCAAGATAGTCGTCAACGCGCCACAGGGGAAGTGTGTGGTGGATGAAACCAGCCTCCCCGGCGTTAATAAAACCAATAACGAGGTCTTTATGAATGTCCCTTTCGATCAGCTGCTCACGTGGCTGAAAGATCACAAGATTACCGAAGTCGAGTGTGTGGTCAGCGACTTGACCGGCATCGCACGCGGCAAAATTGCACCCACCAACAAGTTCCTGCATGAGCGAGGCATGCGCCTGCCGGAAAGTGTGCTTTTGCAAACGGTAACCGGGGACTTTGTCGACGACGACATCTACTACGACCTGCTCGACCCGGCCGACATCGACATGGTGTGCAAGCCCGTCTCCGACGCGGTGTACGTGATTCCATGGGCCATCGAGCCCACCGCTATCGTGATTCACGACACCTTCGACAAGTTCGGCAACCCGATCGAGCTGTCACCGCGCAACGTGCTGAAAAAAGTCCTGCAGCTGTACACCGACAAAGGCTGGCGGCCGATTGTCGCGCCGGAAATGGAGTTCTACCTGACCCAGCGCTGCGAAGATCCGGACTTGCCGCTCAAGGCACCGCTGGGGCGTTCGGGCCGTGCTGAAAGTGGTCGTCAGTCGTTTTCCATTGACGCTGCCAACGAATTCGATCCGCTGTTTGAAGACGTGTACGACTGGTGTGAACTTCAAGGCCTGGACCTCGATACCTTGATCCACGAAGACGGCCCGGCGCAGATGGAAATCAACTTCCGTCATGGCGACGCACTGGATCTGGCCGACCAGATCACCGTGTTCAAGCGCACCCTGCGCGAAGCGGCGCTCAAGCACAACGTCACCGCGACCTTCATGGCCAAACCGATTGGCGATGAGCCCGGCAGCGCCATGCATATCCACCAGAGCGTGGTGGACATCGCCACCGGCCAGCCGATCTTTGCCGATGCCGACGGGAAGATGAGCGAGCTGTTCCTGCACCACATCGGCGGCCTGCAAAAGTACATCCCCAAAGTGCTGCCGATGTTCGCACCGAACGTCAATTCGTTCCGCCGCTTCCTGCCGGACACTTCGGCGCCGGTGAACGTCGAATGGGGCGAAGAAAACCGTACCGTTGGCCTGCGTGTGCCGACTTCAACGCCGGACGCAATGCGCGTGGAAAACCGTTTGCCGGGCGCCGACGCCAACCCTTATCTGGCGATTGCAGCCAGTCTGTTGTGCGGATATCTGGGCATGGTCGAGCGCGTCGAACCGAGCGCTGCGGTGCAAGGTCGTGCCTATGAACGCCGCAACCTGCGCCTGCCGATCACCATCGAAGACGCTCTGACGCAGATGGAAGAGTGCGAAACCATCGGGCGTTATCTGGGGAGCAAATTCGTCCGCGGTTATGTGGCGGTCAAGCGCGCCGAACATGAGAACTTCAAACGCGTGATCAGCTCGTGGGAGCGAGAGTTCCTGCTGCTTAGCGTCTAGCAAACAAGCTCTCACATGAGACCGCATTCCCCCTGTGGGAGCGGCGGTGCGGCGATCCGACTTGCTCGCGAAAGCGGTCTGTCAGTCAGCGGTGATGTTGGATGTGCTGGCCTATTCGCGAGCAAGTCGGATCGCCGCACCGCCGCTCCCACAGGGGAATGCTAACGCCTGACAAATCCAAAAATTAGAAGAGGTGTCGTATGCGTCTATTGAAATCCGTGGCTCCGGTCGCACTGGCGTTATTGTTCAGCGCCGTTGCGCAGGCTCAGCCAACGGTCAGCGTCTACAACTGGACCGATTACATCGGCGAGACCACCCTCGTCGACTTCCAGGCGAAAAGCGGGATCAAGGTGATCTACGACGTGTTCGATTCCAACGAAACCCTGGAGGGCAAACTGCTCGCTGGCCGCACCGGGTATGACGTGGTGGTGCCGTCCAACCACTTCCTCGCTCGCCAGGTGAAGGCCGGCGCGTTCCTCAAGCTCGATCGTTCGCAGTTGCCCAACTTCAAGAACCTCGACCCGAAACTGTTGGCGCTGCTGGAGAAAAACGATCCGGGTAACGAGCACTCGGTCCCGTACCTGTGGGGCACCAACGGCATTGGCTACAACGTCGACAAGGTCAAACAAGTGCTGGGCATTGACCACATCGATTCCTGGGCTGTGTTTTTCGAACCGGAGAACCTGAAGAAGCTCAGCCAGTGCGGCGTGTCGATGATGGATTCGGCCGATGAAGTGTTCCCGGCCGTTCTCAATTACATGGGCATGGACCCGCGCAGCGAAAACCCTGAAGACTTCAAAAAAGCTGAAGCCAAGCTGTTGACCATCCGCCCTTACATCACCTACTTCCACTCCTCCAAGTACGTTTCGGACCTGGCCAACGGCGACATCTGCGTAGCTTTCGGTTACTCGGGTGACGTGTTCCAGGCCGCGAACCGGGCCAAGGAAGCCAAGAACGGCGTGAACATCGCCTACGCGATTCCCAAGGAAGGCAGTAACTTGTGGTTCGACCTGTTGGCGATTCCCGCAGACGCCAGCAACCAGAAAGAGGCGCATGCTTTCATCAATTACCTGCTCGATCCGCAAGTGATTGCCAAGGTCAGTGCGTCAGTCGGTTACGCCAACCCGAACCCGGCGTCCAAGCAGGACATGGACCCTGAGCTGGTCAACAACCCTGAGGTTTATCCGCCTCAGGCCGTCCTCGACAAGCTCTACATTTCCACCACCCCGCCCCAGCCGATCATGCGTTTGATGACCCGCTCCTGGAGCAAAGTGAAGTCCAACCAATGAACCAGTACAGCAACGAACATGCTCACTCCTATTACGCGGCGTCAGCCAATGGAATGGCGCCCTACCCCACACTGGTCGAGGACCTTGAAGCCGATGTCTGTGTGATTGGCGGTGGCTTTACCGGCGTTAACACGGCGATCGAACTGGCGCAGCGCGGGCTCTCGGTGATTCTGCTGGAGGGCCGACGGATCGGCTGGGGTGCCAGCGGGCGCAACGGTGGTCAGTTGATCCGCGGCATCGGCCATGACGTCAGCGGTTTTGCCCGTCATGTCGGTGAAGAAGGCGTGCGCTACCTTGAGCGTGCGGGGGTCGAATCGGTAGCGCTCGTGGGCAACCGCATTCGTGAACACGGGATTGATTGCGACCTGCGCTGGGGGTTCTGTGAACTGGCCAATACTAAAGCGCAGTTCGCGGCGTTCAAGTCTGAGCAGCAAGGCCTTGTCGAATCGGGTTACGCCCACGAAACCCGACTCGTCGGGCCGGAGCAGATCCGTCAGCAGGTGGTGAACTCAGGCGTGTATGCCGGTGGTCTCGTCGATATGGGCTCCGGTCACTTGCACCCGCTCAATCTTGTCCTTGGCGAAGCGCTATTGGCGCAATCCTTAGGGGTGAAAATTTTCGAGCAGAGCCCGGTGCTGGAGTTGATCCATGGCAGCACCGTGCAGGTTCGCTGTGCCGGCGGCACGGTGCGCGCCGGCAGTCTGGTGCTGGCGTGCAACGCTCACCTGGAAGAGCTCGAACCGAAACTGAGCGGCAAAGTCCTTCCGGCGGGCAGCTACATCATCGCCACCGAGCCATTGGCGCCCGACGTTGCCGCGCAGTTGATCCCGCATAACCTGGCGCTCTGCGACCAGAAAGTCGGCCTGGATTACTACCGGCTTTCGGCAGATCGACGGTTGCTGTTCGGCGGCGCTTGCCATTATTCCGGGCGAGATCCTGCGGACATTGAAGCTTACATGCGCCCGCACATGCTCAAGGTCTTCCCGCAACTGGCCAACGTGCGCATCGACTATCAATGGGGCGGCAAGATCGGCATCAGCGCCAATCGCTTCCCTCAGGTCGGGCGCTTGAACCAGCATCCGAACGTGTTTTACGCCCAGGGTTACTCCGGTCACGGCCTGAACGTGACCCACTGGTGCGCCAAGCTGTTGGGCGAAGCGATCCACATCGGACACAGTCAGGGCTTTGACGTGTTCAGCGCCGTGCCGCACATGACCTTTCCCGGCGGGCCTGTGCTGCGTTCTCCTTTATTGGCTCTCGGCATGTTCTGGTATCGCCTGCGCGAATTGCTCGGCTGACGATAACTCTCCCCCCTCTTATGATCGTTCCCACGCTCCGCGTGGGAATGCAGCCCGGGACGCTCCGCGTCCCAACAGCGGACGCAGAGCGTCCATGGAGGCATTCCCACGCGGAGCGTGGGAACGATCAGTACCCGCCTTTTAATTTGCTCAATCGCTAGGCGCTTCTATATTGAGGGAGTGCTCTGACTTCCCTGCGTCCTGGCGAGTGCAGCCTATGGCTACGACTGACCCACTGATCATCTGCGAGCACTGCGACTGCGTGTATCAAAAAGTCACGCTCGCCAAACATCAGAAAACCCTGTGTACACGCTGCGGCGGCGTGCTTCAGCGCTATAACGGCCTGACGGTGGAACAACGTTTGGCGTTGACCTTCACCGCGTTGATGCTGTGGATTTTCGCCAACTTCTATCCCGTCATGAGCATCAGCCTCAAAGGCCTTAAAAACAGCGCAACACTCTGGGATTCGGTGCTGGCCCTGAGTCTGGGGCCGATCACTTTCATCGCCATGGTGGCGGCGATCGCGATGATCATCGCGCCGATTTTCCAGTTGTTGCTGCTTATCTGGGTCCTGAGCTTCGCCCTTGCCCACCAGCGCTCGCCCGGCTTCAGGTTCTGCATGCGCTGGCTGGAAACCCTCAGGCCCTGGAGCATGCTGGAGGTCTGTCTGCTGGGGGCGATGGTCGCGGTCATCAAACTCGCCGGATTGCTGGATGTGCTGCCCGGCATCGGCCTGTTTGCCCTGGCCATTCTCAGTCTGATGATGATCCGCATCGCAGGGCGCGACATCCGTGATCTATGGGACATCTTATGAACAGGCCCCCGGTGGCGAGTGAACTCAACCTGTGCCTGTGTCATAGCTGCGGCCTGGCCTGTGACATGACCGATGAACCTCACGAATGCTCACGGTGCGGCGCGCCGCTGCATCGGCGCAAAACCAACTCATTGGCCCGGACCTGGGCCTACATGTTCACTGCCCTGGCGTTTTACGTCCCGGCTAATCTGCTGCCAGTGATGAACACCAAGATGGTCGGCAACGGCGCCGATAGCACGATCATGAGCGGTGTAGTGGAGTTCTGGCAGCACGGCGCCTGGGACATCGCCCTGATCATTTTCATCGCCAGCATCGCGGTGCCGGGCATTAAGTTCGTCGCCCTGACGCTGTTACTGGTGACCGTTCAGCGCGACAGCCAATGGGCGAGTAAGCAGCGGTCAACGCTGTACCGTTTCGTCGAGCTCATCGGTTACTGGTCGATGCTCGATGTGATCGTGGTCGCCCTGGTGGCTTCACTGGTCAAGTTTCAAGCCCTGGCCGATATCGAACCGCGCCCGGGCATTCTGTTCTTTGGCCTGGTGGTCGTGTTCACCATGCTGTCAGCGATGAGTTTCGACCCACGCATGATCTGGGATAAAGAGCGGAAAAATCCGCAAAACGAGGAGGTCATGGATGAAGTCGCAAGCCACTGATGGGCCGCAAGCCCCCGGCCAGGCCCCTGTTAAAACCCGCCGCTTCAGCGTTTCGCTGGTATGGATCGTACCGATCGTCGCGGTGCTGGTGGGGATTTCCCTGGTTGTGCACACCATGCTGCAGGAAGGTCCGACCATTACTGTCACGTTCAAAACCGGCAGCGGCCTGACGGCCAACAAGACCGAGGTCAAATACCGCAACGTGGTGATCGGCCATGTCTCGGACGTGGAGCTGAGCAACGATCAGAAGAGTGTCAACGCCACCATCAAACTGTCCAAGCAGGCGGAAAGTTTCACCCGCGAAGACTCGCAATTCTGGGTCGTGCGTCCGCGTATTGGCGCTGGCGGGGTGTCGGGGATCGATACCCTGCTGTCCGGGGATTACATTGGCGCCGACATCGGCCAGGCCAATGCTCGCTCCAAGAACTTTACCGGCCTGGAAAACCCGCCGCCGATTACCTATGGCGAGCCGGGCAAGCGTTTCACCCTGCGCACCCAGGATCTCGGTTCGCTGGATATTGGCTCTCCGGTTTACTATCGCAAGATTCCGGTGGGTCAAGTAGTGGCCTATGCCCTCGACGCCGACGGCAAAGGGGTGAACATCGAAGTGTTCGTCCACGCGCCCAACGATGCCTACGTCACTGAAAACACCCGGTTCTGGAACGCCAGCGGGATCGACGTGAATGTCGGCGCCAACGGCTTCTCGGTGAAAACCGAGTCGCTCTCTTCGATCCTGGTGGGCGGCATCGCCTTCCGCGCTCCTGAATACAGCCCCAACGATAAACCGGCCGCCGAGGACAAAGTCTACGACCTGTTCGAAGACCAGCTAACCGCCCTCGCCCCGCCCAGCGGCAAGGGGCAATACTTGAGTTTACGTTTCGATCAGGCTTTGCGCGGGCTCAAGGTTGGCGCGCCGGTGGAATTCCTTGGCATCGAATTCGGCAGAGTCGTGGCGGTCAATCTGGATTTCGATGCGAAAAAGCGCAGTTTTCCGGTCAATGTCGGCATCGTGATCTACCCGCAACGACTCGGCCAGGCCCACACCAAAATGCTCGAGGTGTTGAAGCATGACCCCAACGACGAAGCCGCGGGCGTGCGGCTGATGGGCACCTTCATCGAAAACGGTCTGCGGGCCCAGGCCCGGAGCGGCAACCTGTTGACCGGTCAGCTCTACATTGCGCTCGACTTCTACCCCAAAGCGGAGAAAGTCGTGTTCGACCCGACCGCCCGTCCAGTCTCCATCCCGACCGTTCCAGGCAGCCTCGAGCAGTTGCAGGAAAAACTGGAGGGCATGGTCAACAAGATCAACCAATTGCCGATCGAACGCATCGCCGGCAACCTGGACAGCAACCTCGTCGAACTGCGCAAAGGCCTCGCACAGTTCAACGCCAAGACCCTGCCCGGTGTGCAGACCACCCTGGCGGATGTCAGCAAGACGCTGCAATCGGCCAGTTCGACCTTGGCCGAAGACTCGCCGCAACGCGAACAATTAGGTCAGACCCTCGACGAGCTCGGGCGCATGTCACGCTCCTTGCGTGAACTCTCGGATTACCTCGGACGGCATCCGGAATCGCTGATTCGCGGTCGTCCCGACAATGCTGCGCCGATGGACCTGCAGGGGCCGCCACGCAAATGACTACAGGAGCATCACTCATGGTTTATCCGCTGAAAATCAGCTTGGTCACTGCATTGTTGCTACTCGCCGCTTGCCGCGGCGATCCGATTCAATTCCACACCCTGATTCCGGCTCAACCGGGGCTTGCTGCGCGAAACAACGGTGCGGAAATCCAGATTGAGGGCCTCAGCGTGCCGCCCCAGGTCGATCGTCCGCAGATAGTCATTCGCCAGGGCAACAGTGGCATGGCGATCCTCGAAACCGAGTGGTGGGGCGCGAGCCTGTCGGATGAATTACGCAGCGCGTTAGTGGATCAAATGGTCAACAGCAATCCTCGACGCAACGTATCGGTGCGGTTAGACGTGCAGCGGTTTGATTCGATTCCCGGTCAATATGCGTTGATCGACGTCAAGTGGCGCCTGCGCAATCTGAGCGAAGGTGATGCGGCGCTGCTCACCTGCCGCAGCACTTTGCAGACGCCTTCAGGGCCGTCCATCGATGAACTGGTGGCGGCTCAACAAAACAACGTCAAACGCCTGGCCGCGCTTATCAGCCAGGCCGCGGGCGGAATACAAAAAGGGTGTCCATCGGCTTAATCAAGCCGTAACGCGATCCGTAACAGCTGGCGAAGCCTGCGTTCGGCTGCGCAGCAGTCGTGAAATCAGACACTACGGTCATTCAGTTAAATCGCGAGCTCAGGTTTGACGACTGCTACGCAGCCGAACGCAGGCTTCGCCAGCTGCTGCAAGTGATGCGCAGCTACTGAAATTTTGACGCTTTTTTCTCATTTGGCACTTTACATTTGCCGCGCCTTAAACATGCAAATGATTCGTATTGATCTACACTGATCGACGACCCTTCCCGTCGATTCTGCCGAGTCTGCGCGCACGATTTTAGAAAAAACAGGAGCTGCCAACGCATGAATTCCCCGTTCCCTTCTTTCCTGAAAACAGCACTGCTGGCCACCGCGTTGCTGAGTGCCGGTCACGTGTATGCAGCGGATGCCGATGGCATCGTGGTCTACAACGCCCAGCACGAAAGCCTGACCAAATCCTGGATAGAGGGCTTTACCAAGGAAACCGGCATCAAGGTCACCGTGCGCAATGGCGACGACACCGAGATGGGCAATCAGATCGTGCAGGAAGGCGCTGCCTCCCCGGCCGACGTGTTCCTGACCGAAAACTCCCCGGCCATGGTGCTGGTCGACAACGCAGGGCTGTTTGCACCGGTTGCGCCGGCCACCCTGGAACAGGTCGGCAATGCTTACCGCCCGGCCCATGGCAAATGGGTGGGGATCGCCGCGCGCTCCACGGTGTTTGTCTATAACCCGAGCAAACTGCCCGAAGCCGAGCTGCCCAAGTCGCTGATGGACCTCGCTGGCCCGAACTGGAAAGGTCGCTGGGGTGCTTCACCGGCCGGTGCCGACTTCCAGGCCATCGTCGCCGCCGTGCTGGAACTCAAAGGCGAAGCCGCCACCCTGGAGTGGCTGAAAGGGATGAAAACCAACTTTACCGCGTACCGGGGCAACAGCGCCGTGCTCAAAGCGGTCAACGCCGGGCAGATCGACAGCGGCGTGATCTACCACTATTACAGCTTCGGCGATCAGGCCAAGACCGGCGAAAACAGCAAGAACACCGCCCTGCACTACTTCAAGCACAAGGATCCGGGTGCGTTTGTCAGCGTCTCCGGTGGCGGCGTTCTGGCGTCCAGCAAACACAAGGAACAAGCCCAGGCGTTCCTCAAATGGATTACCGGCAACGATGGCCAGGCCATCCTCAAAACCGGTAAATCGTTTGAATACGCGGTGGGCAAGAACGCTGAATCCAATCCAAAACTGGTGCCTTTGCAGCAACTCGACGCGCCGACAGTCGATGCGTCAAAACTCGACAGTAAAAAAGCCGTGGAGTTGATGACTCAGGCGGGACTGCTCTAAGTGATGCCCGAAACCTTGCCAGCGGGTGTCGCCGAGACGATACCCGCGAATTTGCGACGACGATCCCGCGGCCTCTTCGCGGGGCGTGGTGGCGCGTGGGTGATCAGTTTGTCGGTGCTGGTTTCGCTGTTGTCACTGCTGCCGATTGCCTTCGTCATCGGCGTATCGTTTCAGACAGGCTGGGCGACCCTTGTGCCACTGGTGTTCCGGCCACGGGTCGCTGAATTATTGATCAACACCGTTTTACTGGTGGTGATCACGATTCCGTTGTGCGTCACGTTAGGCCTGTCTCTGGCCTGGCTGACAGAACGCACCAACCTGCCGGGGCGGCGCTGGTGGTCGTTGTTGGCGACCGCTCCGCTGGCGGTGCCGGCGTTCGTGCACAGCTATGCGTGGGTCAGTCTGGTCCCGCCGATTCACGGGCTGTTTGCCGGGGTTCTGGTCTCGGTCATCGCCTACTTCCCGTTCCTGTACCTGCCGATTGCTGCGACCCTGCGCAGGCTTGATCCGGCCATCGAAGACGTTGCCGAATCGCTGGGGCTAAAACCCTGGGCGATATTTTTCCGCGTGGTGTTGCCGCAACTGCGCCTGGCCATCTGCGGCGGCGCGTTGCTGGTGGGCCTGCACCTGCTGGCTGAATATGGCTTGTACGCGATGATCCGCTTCGACACCTTCACCACGGCCATCTTCGATCAGTTCAAATCCACCTTCAACGGCCCCGCCGCCCACATGCTGGCCAGCGTGCTCGCCCTGTGTTGCCTGGTGATGCTGACCGCAGAATCGGCCGCTCGCGGCACGGCGCGTTATGCCCGGGTCGGGTCGGGAAGCGCTCGTGAACAGCGGGTGGTGCGCCTGAAACCCGCAACCACATTCCTCGCGCTGACCGTGCAGATCGCGACCTGCGCGCTGGCGCTGGGCGTGCCACTGGTGACTTTGGGTAACTGGCTGATCGCCGGCGGTACGCAGGTCTGGCAGATGGACGAGCTTCTGCCGGCGCTGGAACAGACGCTGCTGTTCGGTGTTGCGGGTGCCGCCCTCACCACCTGCGCCGCCATCCCGATTGCCTGGCTGTCGATTCGCTCTCCGGGCCGGTTGCAACGTGTACTGGAAAGCTGCAACTACATCACCAGTTCGTTGCCCGGGATCGTCGTGGCCCTGGCATTGGTGACCATCACCATCCATTTCGCCCGGCCGATTTACCAGACGACTATCACGGTGTTGCTGGCGTATCTGCTGATGTTTTTGCCCCGCGCCCTGGTGAGCTTGCGCGCCGGTATCGCCCAAGCCCCGGTCGAGCTGGAAAACATGGCCCGCAGCCTCGGCCGCTCCCCTGCCCGGGCATTGTGGCTGATCACCCTGCGTCTGGCCGCGCCCGGCGCTGCCGCTGGCGCCGCGCTGGTGTTTCTGGCGATCACCAACGAGTTGACCGCCACCCTGCTGCTCGCCCCCAACGGCACGCGCACCCTGGCCACCGGATTCTGGGCCATGACCAGCGAAATCGATTACGCCGCGGCTGCGCCCTATGCCTTGCTGATGATTTTGCTGTCGCTTCCCCTGACCGGGCTTCTTTATCACCAATCCAAACGAACGGCTGGCCGATGAACGCTCTTGAACTTCATTCCATTTCCAAGTCCTACGGCGCCCATCAAGCGCTGGAGAGCATCAACCTGTCGGTGCCAACAGGCAGCCGAACGGTCATCGTCGGCCCGTCCGGCTCAGGAAAAACCACGCTGTTGCGGATGATTGCGGGCTTCGAATTCCCGGACACGGGACGTCTATCACTCAATGGTCAAACGCTCGTCGACAACACCCACGAAGTCCCGGCGCATCAGCGTTTGATTGGTTATGTTCCCCAGGACGGCGCCCTGTTCCCACACATGACCGTGGCCGCTAACATCGGTTTCGGGCTTTCGATCAAGGGCGGTGCAAAACAGGAGCGCGTCGCAGAGTTGATGGACAGCGTGGCGCTGGATGCGAACATGGCCAACCGTTGGCCCCATGAACTGTCCGGCGGCCAGCAACAGCGCGTGGCGCTGGCGCGGGCATTGGCGCAACAGCCGCGCTTGATGTTGCTGGACGAGCCGTTTTCGGCCCTCGACACCGGACTTCGGGGCGCCATGCGCAAAATGGTCGCACGGCTACTGACCGACGCTGGCGTGACCACCATTCTGGTCACCCATGACCAGAGTGAAGCGTTGTCGTTTGCCGATCAGCTGGCGGTGATGCGTGATGGCCGGCTGGTGCAATCAGGCCATCCGCTGGACCTTTACCGCTACCCCGAGGATGAACAAACCGCGCTGTTTCTGGGGGATGCCGTGGTCTTGCCCGCCAGAATCGAAGCCGGCTGGGCCCATTGCGAACTCGGTCGGATACCGGTGAACAACCACCGGAACAACAAATCGGCGCAGATCATGCTGCGTCCCGAACAACTGCAACTCGTCAGCATCCAGCCCAGCCCGACCCAGGCTGCCGGGTGTCGCGCCGTCGTGACCGAGCGGGATTTCAGCGGCAATACCTGCACGTTGACGGTGGAACTGGAGTCGTTGGTTTCAGGGCAACAGCCGGGTCGATCATTAATGGTGCGCAGTTCGGGCCTGTATGCGCCACCCGCCGGCAGTGCGGTTCACGTCTCAACGATCGGCCATGCCCACGTACTGAGCGAATCCTGAACCCCCGTCCCTCAAAGATCGAACCGGTCCACGGCCCGACGCCGTTCGTTGTCATCGCGCACGTCGTAGTTGGCCGTGGTCTGGATGTTGCTGTGATGGGCGAGTTTCTGGGCGATCGACAAGTCATATTCCTCAATCACTCGGGTAATGAACGAACGTCGAAAGTCATGCGGCATGATTTTCACCCCGACCTGCGCGCCCCGCTGTCGGGCGATGTAATAGATCGCATGCTTGGTGATGCGCTCGCGGGTGATGTGACTGCCGCGGCGGATGCGGTTGAACAGGAACGAATCGTCCACTTCACCCTCCTTCAGTAGCGAGCGCCGCAGCTCCAGCCAGTCATTGAGCTTGGCGAACGCCCAGGCCGGTGCGTACTTGATCAATTGCTTGTTGCCCTTGGCGGTCACACGAAGGCTGCGCTCGGCGAAATCGACCTGGTTCAGGTCCAGGTTCACCGATTCCGATTTGCGCATGCCCGAGCCATACAAAATCCCGATGATCGCCGCATCCCTCAACCCTTGTGGCCGTGGATCGGCGGCGCAGACCGCCATCAACTCCTGGATCAGCGTGCGCCTGAGGTTGCGCCCCTGGGACAAACGCGTGCCGGCAATCCCCTTGACCGAGCGCATTTTCAGCAAGTGTTCCTGACTGATCAGGCTCATGCGCCACGCTTCGTTCATCACCCCGCGCACCGCGTTGACGTACAGCGAAGAGGTGTTCGGCGCGTAGCCGTCGGTGCGCAAGGTGGCCACCAGCGCGATGACATCTTCAGGTTGCAGGTTATGCCAGGGAATCTCCTCGACGTTCATGTCTTCGAAGCCCAGCCGGTCAGCGGCGTCCTGCAACACATAACGCATGGTCAGCTGGCTGGAGGGCGCCAGACGTGCCAGGTACAGGGTCAGCGGGTTGGTCTTTGAAGGGATTGAGTCGGTAGCGGGTAAGTCAATCAAACGAAACGGCCTTAATGTGGAAACAGTTCATTAAACAACTAAGGATTGAAACATTCTTCATATAAAGCGGGACACTTCTGCAGGACTTTCTACTAAAAAACTCGATGAACGGCAGAAGTCTGAACAGTGGCTGTATGACTTTCAGATAAACGATTCGCCGACCGGGTTTTCATGTTCCTTTGACAAAATCAGGCATAACCTTTCATCAATCCGGTGAGCCTCGATGGGCTCCCAACCTGCCGGCCACGGCTGTAAAAGTCAAATACAGCGTGTGCCTGGCAGTTAACTAAATCATTGAAAACACGTTTCTTTCGGCATTTACGCTGAACGACGGCTTACGCCCCGAGGTTATCCATGACTCAGGCTTTTCTCCCCTTCTCCCGTCCCAGTATCGGCGATGAAGAAATTGCCGCCGTAGAGCAAGTATTGCGCTCGGGCTGGATCACTACCGGGCCAAAAAATCAGGAACTGGAAGAGCAATTCGCCAACTACGTTGGATGTCGTCATGCCGTGGCACTGTCCTCGGCCACTGGCGGAATGCACATCACGTTACTGGCATTGGGAATCGGTCCGGGCGACGAAGTCATCACGCCGTCGCAGACCTGGGTGTCCACAGCCAACATGATCTGCCTGTTGGGCGCGACACCGGTGTTCGTCGACGTTGATCGCGACACGCTGATGAGTGACCTGGCCAGCATCGAAGCCGCGATCACGCCGCGCACCCGAGCCATTATTCCGGTGCATTACGCCGGTGCCGCCTTCGATCTCGATCCGCTTTATGCATTGGCCGACAAACACGGCATCCCGGTCATCGAAGATGCCGCTCACGCCGCAGGCACCTTCTACAAAGGTCGTCATGTCGGCGCGAAAGGCACGGCGATTTTCTCGTTCCACGCGATCAAGAACATGACCTGCGCCGAGGGCGCCATGTTCGTCAGTGACGATGAAGCCCTGGCCAGTCGTGTGCGCATGCTCAAGTTTCATGGCTTGGGCGTCGACGCTTACGACCGCATGACTCACGGCCGTAAACCTCAGGCGCAAGTGATGGAGCCGGGCTTCAAATACAACCTGGCGGACATCAATGCCGCCATCGCCCTGGTGCAGCTGGAGCGCCTGGATCAGATCAATGCCAAGCGTACCGAACTGGCCCGCGTCTACCTCCAGCGCCTCGAAGGATCAAAGGTGCAGCCGTTGGCGATTCCGGCGTACCCGCAGCAGCACGCCTGGCACCTGTTCATCCTGCGGATCGACACCGAGCGCTGCGGGCTGGACCGTGAAGCGTTCATGAAGGCCCTGCAAGCGCAGAACATCGGCACCGGCATTCACTTCATTGCCACTCACCTGCACACCTACTACCGCCAGCGGTTTCCCAACATTTACCTGCCCAACACCGAATGGAACTCGGCACGGCTGTGCTCGATTCCGTTGTTCCCCGACATGACCCTCGATGACGTCGATCGTGTGGTCGGTGCCATCGAAAACGTTATGGACTCAAGCCTGTGAAACCTTACCCGATCCGTTGCGTGTCGATCGTCATCCCGGTCTACAACGAGCAAGACAGCCTGCCCGAGTTGCTCCGGCGCACCGAAGCGGCGTGTCAGCAATTGCACCATGACTACGAGATTGTGTTGGTGGATGACGGCAGCCGCGATGACTCGGCGCAGATCCTCGAAGCCGCCGCCCATCGCGAGTGCAGCCCGGTGGTGGCGGTCATTCTCAACCGCAACTACGGCCAGCACGCGGCAATCATGGCCGGTTTCGAGCAGTGTAAAGGCGATGTGGTCATCACCCTCGACGCCGACCTGCAAAACCCTCCCGAGGAGATTCCGCGGTTAGTGGCTCAGGCCGAGCTGGGTTATGACGTGGTCGCCACCGTGCGCAGCAATCGTCAGGACTCGGCGCTGCGCCGCTGGCCCTCGAAGCTGATCAATCTGGCGGTGCAACGCTCCACCGGCGTCGCCATGAGCGACTACGGCTGCATGCTCCGCGCTTACCGGCGAACCATCGTCGACGCCATGCTCGCCTGCCGCGAACGCAGCACCTTCATCCCGATCCTCGCCAACAGTTTCGCCCGACACACCACAGAAATTCTCGTGCCCCACGCCGAGCGCGAACACGGGGAATCGAAGTACAGCCCCATGCGCCTGGTCAACCTGATGTTCGACCTGATCACCTGCATGACCACCACACCCCTGCGTTTGCTGAGCATCGTCGGCTTCGGCATGGCGGCCCTCGGCGTGCTGTTTGCCATTACGCTGATCGTGCTGCGCCTGGCCTTCGGTGCCCATTGGGCCGGCGACGGGACATTCGTGCTGTTCGCCGTGTTGTTCATCTTCACCGGTGGCCAATTCATCGGCATGGGCCTGTTGGGCGAGTACCTGGGACGCATGTACGGCGACGTTCGCGCCCGCCCCCGGTTCTTTATCGAAAAGGTCCTGCGTAGCCAACCTGCTGCCCCGGCTCCCGTTGTCACCGTTGACGGTCTCACCTCCATTTCTTCAGATCAGGTTCACTCATGAGTGCAAAAGCTGTTGTCTTCGCCTATCACGATATTGGCTGTGCCGGCATCGAATCCCTGCTCAACTCGGGCTTTGATATTGCCGCGGTGTTTACTCATCCTGATGATCCCAAGGAAAACGCGTTCTACGGCTCCGTTGCGCAACTGTGCGCACGCAAGGGCATCCCGGTGCACGCCCCGGAAGATGCCAACCACCCGTTGTGGATCGAGCGCATCAGCAAGCTCAACCCGGATTACCTGTTCTCGTTCTACTACCGCAACCTGTTGAGCGAGCCGCTGTTGGCCACAGCCAGCAAAGGCGCCTTCAACCTGCACGGTTCGTTGCTGCCACGCTACCGAGGGCGCGCGCCGGCCAACTGGGTGCTGGTCAACGGCGAAAGCGAAACCGGCGTGACCCTGCACCGCATGGTCAAACGGGCCGATGCCGGCGCAATCCTCGCCCAGAAAACGGTTGCGATTGAGCGCAGCGACACGGCGCTGAGCCTGCACGGTAAATTGCGCGTGGCCGCCACCGACCTGCTGCGCGACACGCTACCGGCGTTGCTTCAGGGCAAAGTCAGCGAAACCCCGCAGGACGAATCCCAAGCCACAGTGTTTGGCCGTCGAACCCCGGCCGACGGCAAACTGCTCTGGAACAAATCGGCGGAAGAACTGTTCAATCTGGTTCGCGCCGTCACCCAGCCTTACCCGGGCGCGTTCTGCGCCGTGGGCGAGCACAAGCTGATTGTCTGGAGCGCAGAAGTCGCCAAAGGCAACGACGGTCAAGCGCCTGGTCGAGTCATCAGCGTCGACCCACTGCGAATTGCCTGCGGCGAAGATTCCCTGGTGATCGCTGCCGGCCAGCGCAACGACAACGGCCTGTACCTCAGTGGTCCGCAACTGGCCAGCGAACTGGGTCTGGTGGACGGTTCCGTGCTGCGTGGCGCCGAGTCCGGTCGCGCCCCGCGTCGCACGCGCGTGCTGATCCTCGGCGTCAATGGCTTCATCGGCAATCACCTGTCCGAGCGCCTGCTGCGCGACGACAAGTACGAAGTGTATGGCCTGGACATCGGCTCGGACGCCATCGAGCGCCTGCGCAGCCACCCGAACTTCCACTTCGTCGAAGGCGACATCAGCATCCACTCCGAGTGGATCGAATACCACATCAAGAAGTGCGACGTGATCCTGCCACTGGTGGCGATCGCCACGCCGATCGAGTACACCCGCAATCCGCTGCGGGTGTTCGAGCTGGACTTTGAAGAGAACCTGAAACTGGTTCGCTACTGCGTCAAATACAACAAACGGGTGATCTTCCCGTCGACTTCCGAAGTGTATGGCATGTGCCAGGACCAGAACTTCGACGAAGACACCTCCAACCTCATCGTCGGGCCGATCAACAAGCAACGCTGGATCTACTCGATCTCCAAGCAACTGCTCGACCGGGTGATCTGGGCTTACGGCCAGAAAGGCCTGAACTTCACGCTGTTCCGTCCCTTCAACTGGATGGGCCCTCGCCTCGACCGCCTGGACTCGGCGCGAATCGGCAGTTCCCGAGCGATCACCCAGTTGATCCTCAACCTGGTGGAAGGTACACCGATTCGCCTGTTCGATGGCGGTGAGCAAAAACGCTGTTTCACCGACATTGCCGACGGCGTGGAAGCCCTGGCGCGGATCATCGACAACGACAACGATGCCTGCAACGGCCAAATCATCAACATCGGCAACCCGGACAACGAAGCCAGCATCCGTCAGTTGGGTGAAGAGCTGTTGCGTCAGTTCGAAGCGCACCCGTTACGCGACAACTTTCCGCCGTTCGCCGGGTTCCGCGATGTCGAAAGCAAAGCGTTCTACGGCACCGGTTATCAGGACGTGTCCCATCGCAAACCGAGCATCGCCAATGCCAAGCGCCTGCTGGACTGGACGCCGACCGTGCAGATGAGTGAAACCATCGGCAATACGCTGGATTTCTTCTTGCGCGAGGCCATGCTCGAAATCGCGGAGCACTCTACAGAAGAATCATGCTGATGCAGGCAGGTCTGCGGATTGATGTCGATACGTATCGAGGCACCCGTGAGGGGGTGCCGCGGTTGCTGGAAATCCTCGATGAAGCGCAGGTCAAGGCGACGTTTTTCTTCAGTGTCGGGCCGGACAACATGGGGCGTCATCTGTGGCGCCTGATCCGCCCGCAATTTCTCTGGAAAATGCTCCGTTCCAACGCGGCAGGCCTGTACGGCTGGGACATCTTGCTGGCCGGCACCGCGTGGCCCGGCAAACCGATCGGCCGTGATCTTGGGCATTTGATGCGTCAAACCGTGGCAGCCGGGCATGAAGTCGGCCTGCACGCCTGGGATCATCACGGCTGGCAGGCCAATGCCGGGCGTTGGAGCGACGCGCAGTTGGTGGAGCAGATTCGTCAAGGCGTGGATGAGCTCAGCGACATCCTTGGGCAACACATCTGGTGTTCGGCCTCCGCCGGTTGGCGGGCGGACGAACGCGTAATCGAGGCCAAGCAAGCATTCAGCTTTCGCTACAACAGCGATTGCCGGGGCCAGAGCCTGTTCCGACCGCGATTGGCCGATGGTGATTTGGGTGCGCCGCAGATTCCGGTGGACCTGCCGACGTTCGATGAGGTGGTCGGCCCCAACGTGGCGGCCGAGGACTTCAACGCCTTCATTCTTGATCGCTTCAGCCCCGAAAAACTCAACGTCTACACGATCCATGCCGAAGTAGAAGGGATTCTGATGGCCAACGATTTTCGTCAACTGCTGGCCGATGCGCGCCAGCGAAACATCCGTTTTCAACCCTTGGGCGATCTGCTGCCCGAGGCGCCCGACACCTTGCCGGCTGGCCGGGTGCTGCGCGGCACCCTCGAAGGACGCGAAGGCTGGTTGGGAGTGCAAGGCGTATGAGCAAGCGCTGGGTATTACCGTTGTTGCTGGCCATCTTCGCTCTGGCGTATCTGTTGCCGCTGGGCAGCCATGGCTTATGGATTCCCGACGAAACCCGCTACGCCCAGATCAGCCAGGACATGCTCCTGAGCGGCAACTGGGTGTCGCCGCATTTCATGAGTTTGCGTTATTTCGAAAAACCTGCGGCCGGCTACTGGATGATTGCCGCCAGCCAGGCACTGTTTGGCCAGAACCTGTTCGGCGTGCGGTTTGCCTCCGCCCTGAGTACCGGGCTGAGTGTGTTGTTGTGTTACCTCATCGCTCGCCGGATGTGGAACGATCCACGCAAGAGTTATGCCTGCGCGCTGCTGTACATGAGTCTCATCGTCATCGCTGGCGCCGCGGGCTACGCCAATCTCGATCCGCAATTCACCTTCTGGGTGAACCTGAGTCTGGTCGCTTTGTGGTTTGCGCTGGACAGCGTCGGCCGTAGCCAACGGGTCATCGGCTGGGCGGTGCTCGGACTGGCCTGCGGCATGGGGTTCATGACCAAGGGTTTCCTCGCCTGGCTGCTGCCAGTCCTGATCGCCCTGCCCTGGATGATCTGGCAAAAACGCTGGCGTGAACTGCAGATCTACGGACCGCTGGCGATTGTCGTGGCCATCGCCGTCAGCCTGCCCTGGGTCTTGGCGGTGCATGCGCAGGAGCCGGATTACTGGCGATTCTTCTTCTGGCACGAACACATCCGTCGTTTTGCCGGGGACGATGCGCAACACGACGCGCCGTGGTGGTTTTATCTGCCGCTGCTGGTGGCGTTCAGTCTGCCGTGGGTGGCGTTGTTGCCAGCGGCGTTGCGCCAGGCGTGGCAAACACGTCGCCAGGCGAATATCGCTTTCCTGCTGCTGTGGCTGTTGATGCCGCTGCTGTTTTTCAGCCTCAGCAACGGCAAATTGCCGAGCTACATCCTGCCGTGCCTGCTGCCGTTGGCTTTGCTGCTGGGCCATGCGCTGGTGGACCGTTTAAAGCTGGAGCACGGCCGGGCGCTGGGCATCAATGGCCTGCTGAACCTGGTGCTGGGCCTGACAACCCTCCTGGCCCTGGTCTATCTGCAACTGAAAAAACCGCTCTACAACCATGAACTGCACAACCTGGTGCTGGTGTTCATCGGTCTGATCGGCTGGATCATGGCCAACCTGCTGCAAGCCTTCAGACCTTTGCAATGCTGGGCGGCGCCGGCCTTCGGCAGTCTGCTGTTGATCGGCCTGTTGCCGGCCGGGCTGCCCGAGTCGGTGGTCGCCAACAAGATGCCCGACCAATTCATCCTCGAGCATGCCCAGGAACTCGGCCAGACCGACCAGTTGCTGAGCAACGACCTCGGCGCCGCCGGCGCGTTGGCCTGGCGTCTGAAACGCCCGGACGTGGCGTTGTACAACACGATAGGCGAATTGAAATATGGCCTCGCCTATCCTGACGGCGCACAGCAGCAAGTCCACCCGAACCAGGTTCAAGCGTGGATGCGCAACGCCCGCCAGAGCGGTTCGGTCGGCGTGGTCATGCGCGTGAAGGGTGACGACGAATTGCGCGAAATCGAACGGCTGCCCAAGGATGGCAAGCGCTATGAACAAGGCAACATTGTGATTCTGATTTTTCCTCAGGAGGCGTCATGAGCCTGTTACTGCTCTTGGCCGCCTGCCTGCTGACCTGCCTGGGCCAGATCGCCCAGAAGTACGCCGTGGAAAGCTGGCGTGACAAGGCGTCGGGCTGGACCGAGAAACTGCGCTCGCCGTGGTTATGGCTGGCGCTCGCCGCGTTGGGATCGGGCTTGCTGGTGTGGCTGCTGGTGTTGCAGCGCCTCGAAGTCGGCATCGCCTACCCGATGCTGAGCCTCAATTTCGTGCTGATCACCCTGGTCGCCCGCTTCGTTTTCCACGAAACCATCGACCGTCGCCACTGGTTGGGTGTGGTGCTGGTGATCGGTGGCGTGGTGCTGTTGGGGCAACACACATGAACCTGCGTCGCGGAATCATCTTCGCGCTGGGCAGCGTGCTGCTGGTCAGTGCCGCACAACTGGGCATGCGCTGGAGCATGAGCCGCCTGCCGCCACCTGAACACTGGTTTACCGCCAGCGTCGATCTAACTGCCGTCGCCGTGGTACTGGCGGCGATCCTGGCCTACGCCCTGTCGATGCTTTGCTGGCTCGCCGCCTTGCGGGATTTGCCGCTGGGCCGGGCCTATTCGCTGCTGAGTATCAGCTACGCGCTGGTGTACCTGCTGGCCGCCAGCCTGCCGCTGTTCAACGAAGCGTTCAGCCTTTCAAAAAGTCTCGGGGTGGCCCTGGTCATCCTCGGCGTCATCACCATCAACTCTCGCCCTGCTCTCGCGTCCGAACTCAGGAGTGCCCCATGAAAATCAGTGTATTTGGTAGCGGTTACGTTGGCCTGGTGCAAGCGGCCGTCCTGGCTGAAGTCGGTCACGACGTGGTCTGCATGGACATTGACGAGAAGAAAGTTGAACTGCTGCAACAAGGCCACGTGAGTATTTTCGAACCTGGGCTGGCCAGCCTGGTGCGCGAAAGCCTGGAAGCCAACCGGCTACAATTCACCACTGACGAGAAGTTTGCGGTGCAGCATGGCCAGGTGTTGTTTATCGCCGTCGGTACGCCATCGCGGGATGATGGTTCGGCGGATCTGCGTTATGTGTTGTCGGTGGGCGAAGCCGTGGCGCGTCACCGTGAACAACCGGTGATTCTGGTGGAGAAATCCACGGTGCCGGTGGGCACGGGTGACACCTTGCGCGCGCATATCGACAAGTGCCTGATCAAGGTCGGCCGCTTGCTGAAATTCGATATCGTCTCCAACCCGGAGTTTTTGAAAGAAGGCTCTGCCGTGGCCGATTGCCGGCGCCCGGACCGGATCGTCATCGGCTGCGAACGCGATGAGGTGCGTGACGTGATGCGCGACCTCTACGCGCCCTTCAACCGCAACCATGACCGGATCATGTTCATGGACCTGCGCAGCGCCGAGCTGACCAAATACGCCGCCAACTGCATGCTGGCGACCAAGATCAGCTTCATCAACCAGATCGCCGAACTGGCCGAACACCTTGGCGCCGACATCGAATCGGTGCGCCTGGGCATCGGCGCCGATTCGCGCATTGGTTACCACTTCATCTACCCCGGCTGCGGTTATGGCGGCTCGTGCTTTCCCAAGGACATGCGCGCGCTGATCCACAGCGCCGAAGAGGCGCATTGCTCCAGCGATTTGCTGCAAGCGGTGGAAGCGATCAACCAGCGTCAGAAGCACAAGCTGTTCGAGCGCATCAACGCGTTCTACAAAGGCGATTTGCGCGGCAGGACTTTCGCCGTGTGGGGCCTGGCGTTCAAACCGAACACCGACGACATGCGCGATGCTCCGAGCCGGGTGCTGCTGGAATCGCTGTGGGCCGCCGGTGCCAATGTCCGCGCGTTCGACCCGGAAGCCATGCAGGAAACCCAGCAGCTGTATCCCGATGAATCGAGGTTGATGCTGATGGGCACACCGGAGTCGGTATTGTCCGGTGCTGACGCCTTGATCATCTGCACCGAATGGCAGCAGTTCAAGGCCCCGGATTTCAGCCTGATCCAGCAGCGGCTCAACGCACCGGTGATCTTCGACGGACGTAACCTGTACGACGCCGATCGTCTGGCCCGCGCTGGCTTCATGTACTTCCCGATGGGTCGTGGTGAATCGCGCAACTTGCCGATTCCGCATCAGCAGTGGCCCGCTGCGTCGGTCGTCGCTTGAGTGCGATGTCACCCGTAATCCGCCGCCAGTCCTTGGGGCCAGGACTGGCGGCGCTGTTGTTGTTCAGCGCCGGTGTGTATCAGCAGGCGGTGATCGGCTTCGATTCGCGCTTTGTGCTGTTCGCTCAGGAAATGCTGCGCCATGGGCCAACATTTTTTCCGACCACCTATGGCCAGCCGTATGCGGATTATTCTGCGCTGACGACGCTGTTCATCTGGCTGCTGTCGCTGCCGTTCGGGCAGGTCAACAGTTTGACTGCCTGGTTGCCGACCGCCATTGCCGCAGCGGTGATCGTCACATTGATGTACCGATTGCTGGCGCCCTACTCCCAGCGCTGGGCCTTGCTGAGCATCGCCCTGATGCTGCTGACCAATACCTTTGTCACCGAAACCCGTGCCGTGTCCCAGGATTTGATGCTCGCGGCGGTGGCATTTGCGGTGTTCTACCTGGGCTATGCCGCCGACTATTTCGCAGCAAAGCGCCGGTGGTGGCTGATCTTTGCCTTGTTGCTACTGGGTTTCGGGATTCGCGGGCCGATCGGGTTGGTGATTCCCACGGGCATGCTATGCAGCTATTTCTTGCTCAATCGACAATGGCAGCATTTTTTTGGTTTTGGCCTGATGGCGTCGGTACTGCTGGCCGTGTGCGTTGGCGTGCTGCTGTGGCTGGCGCAAACCATCGGCGGCCCGGAGTTCATGCACGACGTGGTGCGCATGCAGGTCCTGGGGCGCCTGGACGGCAGCGAAGGCGTCAGCGGTTCGCTGTACTACTTCACCCGTTCGCTGGGCAACTATGCGCTCGCGTATCCGTTGGCGTTGCTGGTACTGGCCGCCGTCTGGCTGACAACTCCGCGGCAGGCCGGTCCCGCGTTGCGCCTGTTGCAGTACTGCACGGCGGCCGCCTTGATCGTGATGGTCGGACTCTCGATCCCACAGGCAAAAAAGGCCCGTTACCTGCTACCGATGTTGCCCATGGCGGCGATCATTGCGGCGTATCCGTTTCAGGTGGCGCAAGGTCGGGTATTCGAGTGGTTGCGGGGTTTGATGCAAGGGGTGTGGTTGTTGATCCCGGCTCTATTGGTTGTTGGATTGATGGTCGCTCACCGACGTTTTTCCGAGCAAATGCCGGCGCTGACTGCAATTTTGATCATTCTTGGCGTGCTGCAAGTCATTGCGCTAGCGGTGCTTTTCAGACCCCGATGGCGGGCGCTGACGTTGGCCTGTTGCGCGGTGTTGGCGTTGTGGTCGGTGTACATTCTGGTATTCGAACCGGTCGAGCGCCGACTCTACGATACCCGGACCTTCAGCCGCGCGGCATTCGCACTTGTCCAGAAAGACCCGGCGCCTCTGGTGCTGCACGCCATGGGTAAAGACGCCAAGGCGATCAAATTCATGGTCAATATCGATCAGGACTTTCAGCCGGTATTCACCGAATCGACCCAAGAATTGGAAAGCCTTCAGGGGCCGAATTGGCTGATGATGGATGAAAGCGACTACCGCGCCCTGCAGGGCACGCCGTTGGGTGCGTTGTCGCCCGTATTGAGCGGGCGCTTCGACAAAAACGATTTCGTCCTGCTGCACCTCAATCCCTTGTAGCAGCAGCCTCGCAAGCTCGACAGCTGCTACAGTCGCCCGCATGAATTTCACTATTCGCCGTGCCCAACTTGCCGACGCTGTTACCCTCCCCGCCATCGAGCGTTCGGCGGCTGAACTGTTTCGCTGCGACCCTTCGCTGGCCTGGCTTGCCGATGCGCAGGTGACCGATGCCGAACAACATCAACGGGCAATCGAGACGGAGCAGGTTTGGGTTGCGCAATCGGCCGATGGCGTACTTATGGGATTTCTCAGCGCTGTTGAAGTCGACAACGAATTGCATATTCAGGAACTGTCCGTCAAACAACACTTCCAGGGCCGGGGCGCGGGTCGCAAGTTACTGTTAACCGCGGTTGAGCATGCCCGGGATCGAGCACTCTATGGTCTGACGCTGACCACGTTCCGCGACTTGCCGTGGAATGAACCGTTTTATCAGCGCCTGGGCTTTGAAACATTGAGCCCTGCACAATTGGGTCCGCGATTAGCCACTGTATTAAACGACGAAGTCGCCCACGGCTTACCCGGTGTACGGCGTTGTGCGATGCGTTTGCACCTTAGAGCGGCGCCTTCAAATCAACCCCCAACGCCTGGGCAAACGCCTTGACCAGCGGACTGCGCACGGTGTTGTGGCGAAGGATGAGATTGAACGGCGTGACGATGTTGATCAGGTCCGGGCGCACCGCGCGAAATTGTCCCTGCGCCACCAGTGGCCTGGCGTAATGCTGGGGAAGAAAACCCACGAAACGCCCGGTCTTGATCAACAATGCCACCGCTTCGACCTGGGTGGCCGAGGCGGAAAAGCTGTCGTAGTGGGCAAAATTCAGTTTGTCGCGATGGATCGCGTAGCGGTGGTTGATGCACTCGTAATCCTTGAGCACATTGCTGCCAATTTCCGCCTCCGGTACCGAGAACAGCGGATGACCAACCGCGCAGTAAACCTCCGAGCGTTCTTCATAGAGTGCGTAGTAATCAAACTCTTCGCGCTTCTGATAAACCGGGACAATCCCTGCCACTAATCGCCCCTCTACGACGCCTCTTTCCACTTCATCCAGTTGCGACGCCTGAAGTTGAAACCTTACTTTGGGCGACTCTTCATTGATCCTTCTAAGCGCAGCAACTAACGGCGAATTAACATCGGAAATCGTATTATCAATAACCCCCACACCAAGGTCACCGATCAGTTCGTTTTGCGCTGAACTAAGCCGATCACGAAAGTTATCGACCGAGGCAAATAAATCAATGGACGCCTGATACACCAGGCGGCCCTCTTCGGTCAGGTGAAAACCCTCGCGACCTCGGGTGCACAGGCGCATGCCGATGCGAATTTCCAGATCGGAGATCTGTTTGCTGATGGCTGCCAGCCCTACATTCAGCTCGTTCTGGGCGGCACTGAAGCCGCCGGCCTCGACCACGGCCTTGAACACTTTGAGCAGTTTGAAATCCAGACCGCTGAGGGTCAGCGGTGCCCGATGGCTCGTTTTCAGCGGTGGGTTTCCGGAATTGGAAAGTGGGGTTTCCATAATGCCTATTTACCTCTGGCGCCCTATTCAACAACCTGTGTCCAACAACAAAAACAGTGCTGGTAAATAATAATGACCACAGAAAACCAGGCTTGGCAACCGCTAATAAATACCGCCCATCAGTGCCAACTCACTGATTTCGAACTATTAAAAGCTGACACTTCGATCAGCTCTCGCAACGATGCAACTGCGCTTTTCCCCTGCCCTTGAATAATGTTTAGGCCAAACCACGCCCAATTGATTTGTGGCGAGTGTTTCAGGCCCGGCACGCCGATTTCAGTTCGCTTTACCGACGAGGAAAACAACAATGTCTCAAACCACCGACCGTCTCTGGGGTGCTCGCTTCAAAAGCGGCCCGTCCGAAGCCCTGGCGGCCTTGTCCCGCTGCCCCGAGCGCTACTTTCGCCTCACCCCTTATGACCTCGCCGGTTCCAAGGCGCATGCCCGTGAATTGCAGCGCGCCGGGCTGTTGAGCGAACAAGAAACCCAAACCATGCTCGACGCTCTCGAGCGCATCGGTGATGACTTCCGCGCCGGCAGCATCGCACCGACCCTGGACGACGAAGACGTCCACACCTTCATCGAGCGCCTGCTGACCGAACGCCTCGGCGCGCTGGGCGGCAAGCTTCGTGCTGGTCGTTCGCGCAACGACCAGACCGCCAACGACCTGCGCCTGTTCCTGCGTGATCACGTCCGCACCCTGGCCGTTGAAGTGCTTGCCTTGCAACAGGCGCTGGTGGATCAGGCCGAACAACACATCGAAAGCATCTGCCCGGGTTTCACTCACCTGCAGCAGGCCCAGCCAATCGTCTTCGCTCACCACTTATTGGCCCATGCGCAATCGATGTTGCGTGACGTACAACGCCTGGTGGACTGGGACAATCGAACTTCGCTGTCGCCACTCGGTGCAGCGGCCATGGCCGGTTCTGCCATCGCTCGCCTGCCGCAGCAGTCAGCCAAGGAAATGGGTTACAGCGGCGTGTGTGAAAACTCCATCGATGCCGTGGCCAGCCGCGATCACGTTGCCGAGTTCCTGTTCATTGCCAGCATGCTCGGGATCAACATTTCCCGCCTCGCTGAAGAGTTCTGCCTGTGGTCGTCGCGGCAATTTCGCTGGGTCGCCCTGGACGATGCCTACGCCACCGGCAGCTCGATCATGCCGCAGAAGAAAAACCCGGACATTGCTGAACTGGCACGCGGCAAGGCGGGTCGCCTGATTGGCAACCTGACCGGCCTGCTCTCCACCCTCAAATCCCTGCCGCTGTCGTACAACCGCGACTTGAGCGAAGACAAAAACGGCGTGCTCGACAGTGTCGACACCCTGTTGCTGGTGCTGCCCGCCATGGCCGGGATGGTCGCGACCATGAAGGTCAACGTCGAAGAGTTGCGTCGTCAGGCGCCACTGGGTTTCACCCTCGCCACCGAAGTCGCCGACTGGTTGGCCATGCGCGGTGTGCCGTTCAAGGAAGCTCACGAAATCACCGGCGCGCTGGTCCAGGCCTGCGAGAAACACGACATCGAATTGTGGGAAGCGTCCCCGGCATTGTTGGCCGAGATCGATCCGCGCCTGACTGCTGAAGTGCGCGAGAGCCTGACCCTCGAAGCCGCCATCGCCGCCCGCAGTGGCTGGGGCGGCACCGCGCCGCAACAGGTGCGCGAGCAGATCGGTCGCTTGAAAACCGCCCTCGCCGCGCAGCACGAATGGACCGAGAACTACCAGGGCTTCCGCCTCTGAAGCAGAACACAAAACCTGTGGGAGCGGCGGTGCGACGATTCGACTTGCTCGCGATAGCGGTGGGTCAGTCAACATTGATATTGAATGTAACGCCGCCATCGCGAGCAAGCTCGCTCCCACAGGGATTGTGATTGGTCTGAACTACCAAGTGTACGGAGAAACAACATGAGCCAGACTCAGGCAGAACGACTCCAGTCGGAGCGCAAACTGGCGGAAAACCAGTTCGATATCACCCAGTACCACCATGTGCCACGGCGTTACTACGGGCGGATTTTCTTCGCCACCGTCATCGTCATTGCGATTCTCGGGCTGGTGCGAGCCTTCGCCGAAGGCAAGATCGAGTGGTCTTACATCGGCCAGTTCCTCACTTCCCAGGCGATCATGTGGGGTTTGCTCAACACCATCGTCATGGCGGTGCTGGCCATGGCGCTGGGCATTGTCTTCGGGGTGATCACCGCGATCATGCGCATGTCGGCCAACCCGATCCTGCGCTACGTGGCGGTGACGTACACCTGGCTGTTTCGCGGTACGCCACTGATCCTGCAACTGCTGTTGTGGTTCAACCTGGCGCTGATCTTCCCCACCATCGGCATCCCCGGCCTGTTCGAAGTGGACACCGTGAGCCTGATGACGCCGTTCGTGGCCGCCCTGCTCGGCTTGAGCATCAACCAGGGCGCCTACACCGCCGAAGTGGTGCGTGCCGGCCTGCTGTCGGTGGACACCGGCCAGTACGAAGCCGCCAAGTCGATCGGCATGCCGCGCCTGCAAGCGCTGCGCCGGATCATCCTGCCGCAAGCCATGCGGGTCATCATTCCGCCGGTCGGTAACGAGTTCATCGGCATGGTGAAAATGACTTCCCTGGCGAGCGTCATCCAGTACTCGGAACTGCTCTACAACGCCCAGAACATCTACTACGCCAATGCCCGGGTCATGGAGCTGCTGATCGTCGCCGGTATCTGGTACCTGGCCACCGTCACCGTCCTGTCTTTCGGTCAAAGCCGTCTGGAGCGTCGTTTCGCTCGCGGCGCCGGCAAACGTTCTTGAGGAGTTCTACATGAGAAGCATCGTCAAGGCTGTGAGCCTGAACAAGTACTACGACCATTTCCACGCGCTCAAGGACGTCAACATCGAAGTCGAGCAAGGCGAAGTGCTGTGCATCATCGGCCCGTCCGGCTCCGGCAAAAGCACCTTGCTGCGTTGCATCAACCAGCTGGAAAAGATCGACAAGGGCGGCCTGTGGGTCGACGGCGAACTGGTGGGTTACCGGATCGTCGGCAACAAACTGCACGAACTCAACGAGTCGCAGATCGCCCGTCAGCGCCTGTCCACCGGCATGGTGTTCCAGCGCTTCAATCTGTTCCCGCATATGACCGTGCTGCAAAACATCATCGAAGGGCCGTGCCAGGTGCTCAAGCGTTCGCCTAAAGAGGCGCACGAAGAAGCTTTGGAATTGCTCGCTCGCGTCGGCCTGGCCGACAAGCGCAACAGCTACCCGATCGAACTCTCGGGTGGTCAGCAACAACGCGTCGCCATTGCCCGTGCACTGGCCATGCGGCCCAAGCTGATGCTGTTCGATGAACCCACTTCGGCACTCGACCCGGAACTGGTCGGTGAGGTGCTGTCGGTGATGCGCGACCTCGCGCAAACCGGCATGACCATGATCGTCGTCACCCATGAACTGGGCTTCGCTCGCGAAGTCTCCAACCGCATGGTGTTCATGGACGGCGGGCAGATCGTGGAGGCTGGAAGCCCCGAAGAAATACTAATAAGTCCACAAAACCCGCGCACCCAAAGCTTCATTTCTGCCGTTCGAACCTAAGCGCCGGTTGGCGTCAAAACACTCATAAGAGAACGACCATGAAGAACTTCGTTATTCCAGCAGTACTCGCCGGCCTGATGGCTTCCAGCTTCACCTTCGCCGCTGAATTGCCGGCCAGCATCAAGGCCAAGGGCGAGGTCGTGGTAGCGATCATGCCGAATTACCCGCCGATGGACTTCAAGGACCCGGCCACCAACACCCTCACCGGTCTCGACTATGACCTGGGCAATGCCCTCGCCGAACGTCTGGGCGTGAAGATCAAATGGCAGGAAACCGGTTTCGAGCAAATGATCAATGCGCTGACCACCGACCGCGTGGACATGGTGATGTCTGGCATGACTGACACCGCTGAACGTCAGGCCAGCGTGACCTTCGTTGACTACTTCACCAGCGGTCCGCAGTTCTACACCTTGCAGAAGAATAAGGACTTAAACGAGATCATCGACCTGTGCGGCAAGAAAGTCGGCACCAGCCGCCGCACCACCTTCCCGGCGGAAATCGCCGAGTGGAGCAAGGCCAACTGCGAAGCCGCCGGCAAGCCAGCGATCAACGTGATCGGCACCGAAGGCTCGGCCGATGCCCGCGCGCAACTGCGTCAGAGCCGTATCGACGCGGCCATGCAGGGCAGCGAGACCTTGTCCTACCTGAAGACTCAGGAAAAGGACATGTATAAAACCGTGGGCCTGCCGATCTCCAAGCAGTTCACCGGGCTGGGCGTGAGCAAGAAAAAGCCTGAGCTGAGTGAGGCGGTGAAGGTCGCGTTGCAGAGCATGGTCGATGACGGCAGCTACCAGGCGATCCTGAAGAAGTGGGATCTGGAGTTGGGTGCGATCAAGACTGTGACCATTAACGCCGGCAAGTAAGCATCTGATGCATGCCCTTTGTGGGAGCGAGCTTGCTCGCGATAGCGGTGTATCAGTCAACAGAGATGTTGAATGCACTGGCCTCATCGCGAGCAAGCTCGCTCCCACAGGGTTCAGAGTGCACTTATAGATAGTTGGAGCACCACGATGTCCTCCTCGCCACAACCCACCTGGCCCGACCAGCACAAAGCCTGCCTCGCCCTGGCCTTCGACCTCGACGGCCCGACCGGAGATGCCATGCTCAACGGCTCGATCTGGCGCAAACCCGAGTACTTCGGTTTCGGCGGCTACGGCCCTTACCGGGCCTTGCCACGAATCCTCGATGTGCTCGACGAGTACCAAATCCCGACGACGTTCTTCGTCCCGGCCTGGGTCGTGGAGAACTGGCCGAAACAGTGCCAGGCGATTGTCGAGCGCGGGCATGAAGTGGCCTACCACGGCTACAAACACGAATCCTTTTACGCCCTGACGCTGGAACAGCAAAAGGACGTGATGAACAAATCCCGCGAGGTGTTCTGGAAACACTTGAACATCCGCGCCGAAGGGTTTCGCACCCCGTCCGGTGACTGGCGCGCCGAAACCCCGGCAATGCTGGTGGAAGCCGGCGTGACCTATTCCAGCAGCATGCGCGGCGATGACCGACCGTACCTGGTGAAAGTGCCGGGCCACGAAACACCGCTGGTGGAAATCCCCGGTCGCTGGGAAATGGACGACTACGCCTCCCTCGCCTACACCCGCGCGCCGGACTTTCCTTCCGGGCTGGACCGCACCGCCAGCTACGCGCTGACCCTCGATAACTGGTGCCGCGAGTACGACGGCGCCATGAACGAAGGGTTGTGCCTGACCACCCTGTTCCACCCCAAGATCACCGGCAAACCGGGACGCATCCTGTTGCTGGAAAAACTCTTCGAACACATGCGCCAGCGCGATGACGTGTGGTTCGCCACCTGCCGCGATGTCGCCCAGTGGTGGCTGAAGGAGCATCACCATGGCTGAGTCCACTGTCTGGCCCAAAGGCTATCGCTGCGCCGTGGTGTTGACCGTCGATTACAACGACATCCACGGCATCCTCACCCAGGCCCCGGAAGTCGCCGGGCGCGACAAGACGCTGTCGGTCTGGCGCTATGGCACCCAACGCGGCGTCGACCGTTTGCTCGGTTTGTTCGAAGAACTGGGGGTTTCCAGCAGTTGGTTTGTGCCCGGTATCGTCGCCGAGGAAAATCCCGGGCACATCCGGGCAATCCAGGCTGGCGGGCATGAAATTGCCTGCGCCGGTTATCGCCACCAGAACTACGACACCCTGAGTCTCGCCGAGCAAAGCGCCGAGATTGCCAAAGGCTGCGAGGCGTTGACCGCGCTGACGGGCCAGCGCCCAACGGGGTTTCGCATCCCGGCCGGCAACGGTGCGCCGGGTTTCATCGAGGTGTTGAAGGATCACGGCATTCGCTGGTCCTCATCCTGGCGCGGTGACGACTTGCCGTTTGCTCACCCGACGGCGCCCAACGTCATCGAGTTGCCGTTGCACTACGAACTGGAAGATGAACCCTTCTTTGCTTTCAACCTCAGCCCGGCCGTGCCGCCGGCGCAATCGCGGATCGCTTCTTACAGCCACACCCTGGGCAACCTGCAAATGGACTTCGCCGGGTTTCACCGATTTGGCTTGTGTTACGTGCTGCGGCTCCATCCGGAGATCATTGCTACGCCCGGGCGGATTGGCGTATTGCGCGAGTTGCTGGAGGGGATTCAACAGCACGATGACGTGTGGATCGCCACGGGCGCCGACGTCGCACAATGGTGGGCTGAATCGGCGCTGCCGGTGACCGAGGACCATCCGGCGGCCGTGTATGAGCGTCATTATCGGGATTACCTTTCATGAGTGAGCGGATGCAGCGACTGGCGCAGTTTTGCGTCGACACCCGATTCGAAGACTTGCCGCCCGCGCTGGTGGCCCAAGCCAAGCGGCACATACTCGACACCTTCGGCGCGACCCTGGCCGGGGCTGGTAGCGAGGTTGCGAAACAGGCACGGCAGGTGTTCGACGGTGAAACCGGGAGCACGCTGATCTGGGGCACCGATCAGCGCACCGGCGCGGCTCAGGCCGCGATGCTCAATGGCGTCGCCGCCCATGCCCTGGAACTGGACGACACCGGTGGCTGCGACCATTCCGGCGCCGTGGTGCTGCCGGCGGTCATGGCGGCGGTGTCGATGTCTGGAGTACCGGTGAATGGCCGGGAGTTGATCACGGCCGTGGTGATCGGCTACGAAATCGGCCGCCGGGTGCTCGAAGCCTGCGGCAGTTATTCGGCCCACAACGGCGCCGGCTGGCACTCCACCGCCACCTGCGGCGTGTTCGGCGCGGCGGCGGCCAGTGCGCGAATTCTCGGACTGGATAACGCGCAAACCGTTTCGGCGCTGGGCATTGCCGGCAGTTTCAGCGGGGGGTTGTGGGCCTTCATCCACGACGGCTCGCAAAGCAAGAAACTTCACAGTGGTCGTGCCGCCGAGGGTGGATTGCTGGCGGCGCGATTTGCCCAACGCGGCATCACCGGGCCGACGAAGTTGTTCGATGATGTCTGGGGCGGGTTTCTCAAGACCCTGGCCGGTGAGACTGCACAACCTGACGCGCTGGATGCCGATCTGGGCGTCGTCTGGAAACTCGCTCGCTGTTCGATAAAACCTTATGCCGCGTGCCGCGGAACCCATTCGGCGATTGATGCGCTGGGCCTGTTGCTGGATCAACTGCAGGTCAGCGCGGATCAGGTCGAGGATGTCCGGGTGTCGTTGTGCGGGTTTCTACAGGACATGTGCGGCGGACGCGATGTTGGTACGCTGGCGGCGGCGCAGATGAGCTTGCCGTACGCCCTCGCGGCCCGGCTGGTGCAGGGTCATTGCCGGTTGGAAGCTTATGACGATGAACAGCGGCGCGACCCACGGATTGCTCACTGGATGTCGCGTATCCGTCTTGAAGTGGACCCGCAACTGTCAGAGGATGGCGAGCCCGTCGTCAGCGTGCGGACCGTGGACGGTCGGCAGGCGAGCTTGTGCGTTGACGTGCCGTTGGGTGCGCCGGGCAATCCGTTGAGTGATGCGGCGCTGGAGCAGAAATTTTTCAGTCTGGCGGTGCGGGTGATGTCGCGAGAGCAAGCGCAGGCGTTGTGTGAATTGTTGTGGCGACTTGAAGAGTTGGAATCTATCGAGGCACTGATCATTCCCACGCTCCGCGTGGGAATGCAGCCCGGGACGCTCCGCGTCCCTGCCGAAGCGGACGCAGAGCGTCCATTGAGGCATTCCCACGCAGAGCGTGGGAACGATCAAAGCCAAACACCAAAATAAGGATATTTGCACCACCGTGGCCACTTACTCACTTGTTATCCGCCGGTTGATGATCGTTTCGCTGACCATCGTCGTCAGCCGCGCCATCACCAGCCCGCTGCTGACGTTGTTCCTGAGCAACAAACTCGGCCTCAACCAACAGGACGTCGGCTTGCTGCTGGGCATCGCGGTGTTCATCGCCACCCTGCTCGCGCTCTACGGCGGTTACATCATCGACCGCCTCGAGAAGCGCAGGCTGCTGATCCTCGCGATGCTCTCCAGCGCCATCGGCTTCGTGCTGCTGACCTTCGCCGACAACCTCTACCTGACCACCGCCACCCTGGTGATCACCGAAACCGCCTCGGCGCTGTTCCTGATCGGCTCGAAGGCGATCCTCAGCGAAAACCTGCCCATGGGCCAACGCGCCAAGGCGTTTTCCCTGCGCTACACCTTGACCAACATTGGCTACGCCACCGGCCCGATGCTGGGTGTGGTGATTGCCGGCGTGTACCCGATTGCACCGTTCCTGATTGCCGGTGGCATCGCGTTCTTCAGTATTTTCCTGATGATCGGGATACCGAAGGACTCGGCCCAGGCCCCCGCGATCGGCCAACCCCAGAGTTTTCTCAAGACGCTGGTCACCCTGAAAAACGACCGCACGCTGATCATGTTCACCTGCGGCTGCCTGCTCAGCACCGTGGTCCACGGCCGTTTCACCCTGTACTTGTCGCAATACTTGCTAGTGACCCACGATTCCAAGCGAGCGCTGGAAACCATGGCCGCCCTGCTCGCCTGCAACGCGATCAGCGTGATCCTGCTGCAATACCAGATCGGCCGATTCCTCAAACGCGAGCAATTGCGTTACTGGATCGCGGGCGGTACCAGTCTGTTCATCGTCGGGTTGATCGGTTTCAGCCTGGCCGACAGCCTGGTGTCGTGGTGCGTGGCAATGTTCATCTTCACCCTCGGGGAAATGATCATTTACCCCGCCGAATTCCTCTTCGTCGACACCCTGGCCCCGGAAGAGCTGCGCGGCAGCTATTACGGCGCGCAAAACCTCGCGGCCCTTGGCGGTGCCCTGAGCCCGGTGATTTGTGGTTACCTGCTGATGCACACCCCGGCGCCAACGATGTTTTATGCGCTAAGCGCGCTGACCGCCATGGGCGGTTTCCTGTGTTTCATGAGTGGTCGCCGGGTGGCGTTACAGCAAAATTAATGCACTAAAACTGCATTAATATGAATTTGTCAGCATCAGGAATGAACGGCACACTGTGCCCGTTCCTCCCCCAATAGTTGGAACAACTTCAAGGGCTTTCTGGGTATCCCAGCTAAGCCTTTTTTTTGCCTCGGTTTTTTACGGATTGTTTGCCTCATGTTTGCTCGCTGGTTACCTGCCGCTATCAATACCCGTCCTTCAGAATGGAGCCGCGCTGCCATCGGCATGGCGCTGGGCACGATGTTCAGCGTCTGGCTCTGCAGTCAGGTATTTGGCATGCAAGTGGCGCAGCACCTGATCGGTCCGCTGGGGGCATCGGCCGTGTTGCTGTTCGCCGTGTCCTCCGGCGCCCTCGCCCAGCCCTGGTCGATTCTTGGCGGCTACCTCAGCGCCGGGGTGGTTTCGCTGCTGGTCGCTCACGTACTTGGACGAACCCTCGGCAGCGCTTGCCTGGCGGCCGGCATGGCATTGATTCTGATGTGCTGGCTGCGTTGCCTGCATCCACCGGCCGGGGCGTTGGCGCTGCTGTTGGTGTTGGCAGACCCGGCGACCATTGCCCTGGACTGGAAAGCCCTCGGCCCGGTGATGCTCAGCGGATCGACCATGCTGCTCAGCGCCCTGGCCTACAACAACCTGACGCGCATTCGTTACCCAAAACGCGCCAGCGAACCGGTGTCCAGGGTGCCGGCCGATCGCCCGCCCACCGACAGCCAGGCGATCACCGCCCAGGACCTGAAACTGGCCCTGGCGGACATGGAAGCCTTCTTCGACGTCACCCCCGAAGACCTCGAACAGTTGATCCATGCCAGTGAGTTGCATGCCAAACGACGCAGCATTGGTGATGTGTTTTCCAGTAAGGGTTGAAGATCAAAAGATCGCAGCCTGCGGCAGCTCCTACATTGAAATGCGATCCCCTGTAGGAGCTGCCGCAGGCTGCGATCTTTTGATTTTAGGATTTATCTATGCCGCAGATAATTGCCGTGCAGGTACTGCCAGACTCACCGCACGCACTGATGAACCGGCATTCAACCCCAAGCTCCTCGCAGTTTGCGCTTCGACAATCAACGTACCGGCAGCCACCCGCGCCGGTGCCGCGGTAATCCGGCACTCGGCAAACTGGCGGTTATGAATCAGGTAAGTCGCCGCCTGCTCACCCGGTGTGCCGATGCTCAGTTGCAGTACCTGGCTGTCGCGCACCGCACGGATATCCCCGGTGGCGCATTCGATCAGTGGGCCGCCGTCGAAGATGTCGATGTAATCACGGTGTTCGAATCCTTCAGCCTTGAGCATGCCCAGCGCCGGTTCGGTGTTGGGGTGGACGCGACCGATGACGGTTCGCGCCGCTTCCGGCAACAGGCAGGTCGGCAGCGGAAACTTGGGCATCAGTTCGGCGATGAACGTCTTGTTGCCCAGGCCGGTCAGGTAGTCGGCATCGGCAAAATCCATTTTAAAGAAGTGCCGCCCCAAACCTTCCCAGAACGGTGAAACGCCCTCTTCGTCCGAGTAGCCGCGCATCTCGGCGATGACCTTTTCACCGAAGTGCTGACGAAATTCCGCCAGAAACAGGAACCGCGCCTTGGACAGCAAACGTCCGTTCATGCCGCTGCGGTGATCGGCATGCAGAAACAGCGAACACAGCTCTGAATGACCGGTCATGTCGTTACCGAGGAACAAGGTCGGCAGCTGCTGATTGATCCCGAGGTTTTTCGAAGCCGCGACAAACAGGCCCAGTCGATAGTTGTACCAGGGCTCACGCAGGCCGACGGCACCGGCGAGTGCGCAAATGCCGATGGCTTCATGCTGGTCATTCTCGAGCACAAACAGGTAATCGGCATCGGCGCGTTCGGCCTCGCCAGCGAAGGTTTTCGCCGCCCATTCCAGACGCTGACGCAGACGTCCCGCGTCGGCCGGCAAGGTGGTCAAACCGGTTCCGGCACTATGGGCCAGGGCTAACAGTGCCGGCAGGTCTACCGGTGTGGCTGGACGAACGATCATCGCATTTGCTCCTGGGTAACCCGATGTTTGGACAGAAAGACCTCGGCCAGCATGCAGCGCGCGCTGCCGCCGCCGATGCGCTCGATGGTGTCGATATCGACGGGGAGTGGCGTGGTGTGGGTTTCGATCAATCGACGCTGCGCCGCATCCAGCGATTGCCAGGCCGTGCGCGACATCACCAGCAAAGGTTCGCCCGCAGCGTTGTGGACCTCCAGCATGTTGCCGGCGAAGGATTCCAGTTGCTCCCAGCTCAGGGCGATGACCTCTTTGCCGCTGTCTTCCAGGCGTTTACGCAGGGCCTGGCGTTCGGCCGGCTGAGTGACCGACGCCAGGCACGCCACGGCCAGGCGCGTGCCGACACTCATCATCACGTTGGTGTGGTAAATCGCGACGCCCTGGCGGTCCACTGCATTGAATGCGCACAGCTCGTAACCCAAATGGCTGACCACCTGATCCAGGGCACGGGCATGGGTGCGGGTTGAATAACCGGCGTAGCAAATCCGCTGCTGACGATCCAGCACCATACTGCCGGTGCCTTCGAGGAACACTTCCTGCTGTTCGAGGCTGGAAAGGTCCAGCAACTGTTCCACCCGGTACTCGTCCCGCAGCCAGTCGAGCACGCCTTTGTCCCGCTCCAGACGCCGGTTGTGGCCCTGCATCGGGTACAGCACCAAGGTGCCGTCGGGATGGCTGCTCCACCAATTGTTAGGGAAGATCGAATCCGGGGTGTGCGGTGCTTCGCGGTCGTTGTGCACCATGACTTCGACGCCATGGCTGCGTAGCGCGGCAACGTAGCCATCGAACTCTTGCAACGCCTTGAGTTGCACGTCTTCGCTGACGGCGGCCGGCTGCTGGAAACGGTTGTTCGCCGCTGTGTCCTGATTGAAGGAGAAGCGTGTCGGGCGAATCATCAAAACAGTATTGGTGGTTTGCATGGGCACAGATTCAATGAGGGTTAAGAGGTACTCATTGTCTGTGTCGCAGGCTAAAAAACCCGGTTGATAAGAGGCTGCGGCGTGATGGAAACGGCTGAAAAACGTGTGTGGCCCAGCCGATTCGGCGAGCACCGAAAAGCAAAAGATCGCAGCCTTCGGCAGCTCCTACAGGATCGGGTTTTCACACGGTCAATGTAGGAGCTGCCGAAGGCTGCGATCTTTTGATCTTGATCTTGCTTCTATTCCATCGTGGTCTTGACCATCGCCAATTCCGGATGGCTGACCAACTTGTCGATGTGCAAATCCGGGTCATCGAACCACACCTCGGTCAGCACCCGATAATGCTCCATGTCCCGGCAACGCATGCGCAAGCTGTAATCGAACGCCCCGCTGATCAATCGACATTCCAGCACCTGCGGACAGGCGCGGACCTTGGCTTCGAACGCCTTTTGCGCCGCCCGCCCACTCTGGTTGGACAACGCAACCAGCACCAGCAACGACAAGCCTGGTGTCAGTTTCTTTTCATCGAGAATCGCGCCATACCCACGAATGACCCCGAGCTGTTCGAGCTTGCGCACCCGTTCCAGGCACGGCCTGGGCGTCAGGTGCACGCGCTCGGAAAGCTTTTGATAAGTGATGCGCCCATCGTGGCGCAGCACTTCGATGATTGCCTGATCGATACGATCAAGCACGATCGACAGATCGCGGATATCCGCCATGTACGTCTTGCCTCACTTCAAACGACCCGATAGAAATTGCTGCAAACGTTCACTTTTTGGCTGGTCGAGGATCGTAGCGTCACCCTGCTCCTCGACCTTGCCCTGATGCAAGAACAACACCTGGCTGGAAACCTGCCGGGCAAACCCCATTTCGTGGGTCACCATCAACATGGTACGGCCTTCTTCGGCCAGTGCCTGAATGACCTTCAGCACCTCACCCACCAATTCCGGATCGAGTGCCGAAGTCGGCTCGTCGAACAACAGAATCTCCGGTTCAACTGCCAGGGCACGCGCGATTGCCACCCGCTGTTGCTGCCCACCGGACAGAAACGCCGGGTATTGATCGGCCACTCGTTGCGGCAAACCGACCTTGTCCAGATAGACCCGCGCACTTTCTTCGGCGGCCTTGCGGCTGATTCCCAGCACCCGACACGGCGCCAGCACAATGTTCTCCAGCACCGTCAGATGGCTCCACAGATTGAAATGCTGGAACACCATCGCCAGGCGCGTGCGCAAACGCTGCAATTGCGCCGGATGAGCGACACGCATGCCACCGGCACCCGGGCGCGTGATGACGCGCTCGCCGTCCAGTTCAATGGCGCCTTCGTCCGCGCGCTCCAGAAAATTGATGCAGCGCAGCATCGTGCTTTTACCCGAACCGCTGGCGCCGATCATGCTCACCACATCGCCTGCCCGTGCATTCAACGAGACGCCCTTGAGCACTTCGTTGTCACCAAAACGTTTATACAGATTTTCAACCGTGAGTTTGTACATGTCAGCACTCCTGGAGCGGCGCGCCTGGCGGCACCGCCCTGGATAGAAAATGGGATTCAGTGAGTCGGGCCGAGAAAACTCAGCCAGCGCTTCTCTGCCAGCCGGAAAGCTCCGACCAGACCGAACGACAGCGCGAGGTACAGCAGGCCGGCAATGCCGAAGGCCTGGAAGGTCATGAAGGTCGCGGCATTGGCGTCGCGGGCGATTTTGAGGATGTCCGGAATGGTGGCGGTGAACGCCACTGAAGTCGCGTGCAACATCAGGATCACTTCGTTGCTGTAATACGGCAGTGCCCGGCGCAACGCCGAAGGCAGAATCAGCCGCAGGTACAGGCGCCAGCCACTCAAGCCATAAGCATGGGCGGCCTCGATTTCACCGTAGGGAATGCTGCGAATCGCCCCGGCGAAAATTTCCACGGTGTAGGCGCAAGTGTTGAGCGTGAACGCGAGCAAGGTGCAATTCATCGCATCGCGGAAAAATGCTTCGAGCAGCGGTTGCGAGCGCACTACGGCGATGCCGTAGATCCCGCTGTAGCAAATCAGCAACTGGATATACAGCGGCGTACCACGAAACACATAAGTGAACAGCTGAACCGACCAGCGCAGCAGGCCCCAGCGCGAGGTGCGCATGATCGCCAATGGCAACGACAGGAAGAACCCCATCACAATGCTCGCCACCAGCAGCCACAAGGTCATGGCCAACCCGGTGAGGCTGTAGCCGTCGCTGAACAGAAAGGGTTTCCAGTATTCGGCAATCAACTCGATCATCGTGCCATCCCCCGCACACCCTGGTTATAGCGCCGTTCCAGCACGCGCAAAACGTAGTTGGAAGCGCTGGTGATCAGCAAATACAGCGCCGCTGCCAGCAGCAGGAAATCGAGCATATTGAAGGTGCTTTTGCCGGCTTCCTGCGCGACTTTGACCAAGTCCGACAGACCGATGATCGACACCAGCGCCGTGGCCTTGAGCAGCACCAGCCAGTTGTTGCCGAGGCTCGGCAAGGCGAAACGCATCATTTGCGGGAACACCACAAAGCGAAATCGCTGCCAGCGATTCAGACCAAAGCACGCGGCGGCTTCCTGCTGCCCACGCGGCACACTCAGAATCGCCCCGCGAAAGGTCTCGGTGAAATACGCGCCGTAGATAAAACCGAGGGTGATGACGCCCGCCACGAACGGGTCGATTTCCATGTAGGGCCAGTCCATGGCCTCGGTCAGGCTGCTCAGCCAGCCTTGCAGGCTGTAGAAAATCAGCAGCATCAGCACCAGGTCCGGCACACCACGGATCAGTGTCGTGTAGAAGGTCGCCGGCAGGTTCAACAGCTTCAGCGGCGACAGTTTCGCCGCCGCGCCGAGCAGGCCCAGCGCCATGCTCACCAGCAGCGAGAGCGCTGACAATTTCAGCGTGATCCAGGTGCCGTGCAGCAACAAAGGGCCATAGCCTTGCAGGGCCGAGAGATCGACCCCGATCAGATTCAGGAAGGAGTTCACGTCAGTCACCTGTCTTGAGGCGCCCGCGCGCAAGCGCTGCGCCTGTTACCAGGACGCAGCCTTCGGGGCGCGAGGATCAGTAGTTGTAGAGGTCCAGATCGCCGAAGTGTTTCTGCTGGATCTGCGCGTAGATACCCTTGTCATGCAGGGCCTTGATGGCGGCATTGAGCATGCCTTTGAGTTCTTCGTTGTCCTTGCGCACGCCGATGGCGATGTCGGATGGCACTAACGGGTCGCTGATGCCTTCACTGTTCTTGAAGTCAGCGCCTTGGGGGGAAGTCAAAAAGCTCATTTGCGCCTGCATCTTGTCCTGGATGGAGGCGTCGAGACGACCAAATACCAGGTCGGCGTAGACCTGATCCTGATTCTGATAAGCCCGCAGTTTCACGCCGCCGGGTGCCAGTTTGGCCTTGGCGTAGGTTTCCTGAATCGTGCCCTGCATGTAACCGATGGTCTTGCCCTGCAGCGACTCGGCGGTGGGCAACAGCCCGGAATCCTTGCGGGTGACGATCGCGGTCGGCCCGGCATACAGGCGATCGGTGAAGTCGATCTGCTTTTTACGCGCATCGGTCACCGTCATCGACGATTCGATGGCATCGAACTTACCTGCCTTGAGTGCCGGAATCAGACCGTCGAAGTCATTGCTGACCCACACGCATTTCAACTTCAATTCGGCGCAGATCGCGTTGCCCAAATCCACGCCAAAGCCCTGCACGCCGCCATCGGCGGTGGTGGACTCAAAAGGCGGGTAGCTCGGGTTGACGCCGAATCGCAGCTCTTTCCATTCCTTGGCACTGGCGCCGGTGGTGCAGCACAGCAATGCGATTGCCGGCAAGGTCAGCCATTTGATGTTGATCATCTTCTTGAGTCCCGGATTATTTGGATTTATCGCGGTCTGGCGCCTGCGCCTAACCACACTTTTTGACAGGGGCAGAGAGTCGATGCGGTATTCACCGCAGCCGTATTTGTTGTTGTTTTCGACCGGCCCGAGCCAGTCGTCGGAGTGCAGTCCGCTTCAGGCGCATCGTCGCAAGCGCTTGAAATGGACCGTCAGAATGCCAATTGCCAGGCCGGTGCAGGTGTCGAAAGCCCCCGTCCAGACAGCTCAACTGCGCTGAACGAGGGGCTTTCACAGCCGATTCTGTCGTTGGTCACCCAAGATCAAAAGATCGCAGCCTTCGGCAGCTCCTACAGAGCCGTGTTTCACCGCGATATTGCGGATGAACATCGATTGCAAGGAGCTGCCGAAGGCTGCGATCTTTTGATCTTTGCTTTAAGGCAAAAACGCAAACTAACCCTGCACATATGCCGGTTGTACATCACAAATTTGCACTGGTACGATCCTGCATCGCTCGCACGCGAGCTTCTCTATAAAGAACAATAAAAGCAGGGAGTTAGTGATGACTGCTCAGGTTTCATCGAAGGGGACTTCGTCCATGAGTGCCACGCAAAACGAAGTCCTGGCCGAGGTTCGCAACCACATCGGTCACCTGACCCTCAATCGCCCCGCCGGCCTTAACGCCATTACTTTGGACATGGTGCGCAACCTGCAGCGTCAGCTCGACGCCTGGGCGCTGGATCCGCACGTACACGCGGTGGTACTGCGCGGTGCTGGCGAGAAGGCGTTCTGTGCCGGCGGAGACATTCGCTCGCTGTACGACAGCTTCAAAAACGGCGACACGCTGCACGAAGATTTCTTCGTCGAGGAATACGCCCTCGACCTCGCGATTCACCATTACCGCAAACCGGTTCTCGCCTTGATGGACGGTTTTGTCCTGGGTGGCGGCATGGGCCTGGTGCAAGGTGCCGACCTGCGGTTGGTCACCGAGAAAAGCCGTCTGGCGATGCCGGAAGTGGCGATCGGTTATTTCCCGGATGTCGGTGGCAGCCATTTCCTGCCGCGCGTTCCCGGTGAGCTGGGTATTTATCTCGGCGTCAGCGGCGTGCAGATCCGTGCGGCCGATGCGCTCTATTGCGGCCTGGCCGACTGGTACCTGGAAAGCGACAGGCTGGGCACTCTGGACGAGCACCTCGATCAGCTCGAATGGCACGAAACGCCGTTGAAGGACCTTCAAGGTCTGCTGGCGAAACTCGCCGTGCAACAACTGCCGGCCCCCCCTTTGGCGGCGTTGCGCCCGGCCATCGATCACTTCTTCGCCCTTCCCGATGTGCCGAGTATTGTTGAGCAACTGCGTGAAGTAACGGTCGCCGACAGCCACGAATGGGCCACGACCACCGCCGACCTGCTGGAAAGCCGTTCACCGCTGGCCATGGGCGTGACCCTGGAAATGCTCCGTCGTGGTCGGCACTTGAGTCTGGAAGACTGCTTCGCCCTTGAGCTGCACCTGGACCGTCAGTGGTTCGAGCGCGGCGACCTGATCGAAGGCGTGCGCGCCTTGCTGATCGACAAAGACAAGAAACCGCGCTGGAACCCGTCGACCTTGCAGGCGCTGGACGCCGAGCACGTCGCGAGTTTCTTCACGGGTTTTGACCAAAGCGGGAGCTGAGCCATGCACGATATCGAATTGAGCGAAGAGCAAGTCATGATCCGCGACATGGCCCGGGACTTTGCCCGCGGCGAAATCGCACCCCACGCCCAGGCCTGGGAAAAGGCCGGCTGGATCGATGACGGTCTGGTGGCGAAGATGGGCGAACTGGGTCTGCTGGGCATGGTGGTGCCTGAGGAATGGGGCGGCACCTATGTCGACTACGTCGCCTACGCCTTGGCCGTGGAAGAAATTTCGGCCGGCGACGGCGCCACTGGCGCACTCATGAGCATTCACAACTCCGTGGGATGCGGTCCGGTCCTCAACTACGGCACTGAAGAACAGAAACAGACCTGGCTGCCGGATCTCGCCAGCGGTCAGGCCATCGGCTGCTTCTGCCTGACCGAACCCCAGGCCGGTTCCGAAGCCCACAACCTGCGCACCCGCGCCGAACTGCGCGACGGCCAGTGGGTGATCAACGGCGCCAAGCAATTCGTCAGCAACGGCAAACGGGCGAAACTGGCCATTGTGTTCGCGGTGACCGATCCGGACTTGGGCAAGCGCGGCATCTCGGCGTTCCTGGTGCCGACCGATACCGCGGGTTTCATCGTTGATCGCACCGAACACAAAATGGGTATTCGCGCGTCCGATACCTGCGCGGTGACCCTGAGCAACTGCACCATCCCTGAAGCCAACCTGCTGGGTGAGCGCGGCAAAGGACTGGCGATTGCCCTGTCGAACCTTGAAGGCGGCCGCATCGGCATCGCCGCGCAGGCGCTGGGCATTGCCCGCGCGGCATTCGAAGCGGCACTGGCCTACTCGCGGGATCGGGTGCAGTTCGACAAGCCGATCATCGAGCACCAGAGCATCGCCAACATGCTGGCCGACATGCACACCCGGTTGAACGCGGCACGACTGTTGATCTTGCATGCCGCGCGGTTGCGCAGTGCCGGCAAGCCGTGTCTGTCGGAGGCTTCACAGGCCAAATTGTTTGCGTCGGAGATGGCCGAGAAAGTGTGTTCGTCGGCGATGCAGATTCACGGCGGGTATGGGTATCTGGAGGATTACCCGGTGGAGCGTTACTACCGGGATGCGCGGATTACGCAGATTTATGAAGGGTCGAGCGAGATACAGCGGATGGTGATTGCTCGGGAGTTGAAGCATTACTTAGTGTGATGGCTGGAATTGGGGGTGGTCTGTAGATCCACCCCTCACCCTAACCCTCTCCCCAGAGGGGCGAGGGGACTGACCGAGTTGTTTTGTAGAAATTCTTCGACCTGCAATTCCGAGCCGAACTCAAGTTTGAATAGCTTGAAGATCGGCTCCCTTTCCCCCTCTCCCCCATGGGGAGAGGGCTGGGGTGAGGGGTGGATTTTGAATCTACCCCACTGCCATCACTTACCCTTGAACTCGGCTTCACGCTTGGCAATAAACGCCGCCATCCCTTCCTTCTGATCCTGCGTCGCAAACGCCGCATGGAACACCCGACGCTCAAAGCGCACACCTTCCGACAGGCTCACTTCAAACGCGCGGTTGACGCTTTCCTTGATCATCATTGCAATCGGCAGCGACTTCTTGGCAATCAGCGCCGCGACTTTCAACGCTTCTTCCAGCAACTCATCAGCCGGAACAATCCGCGCCACAATCCCGCAACGCTCCGCTTCCACCGCATCGATCAAGCGACCGCTGAGGCACATTTCCATGGCCTTGGCCTTGCCCACGGCGCGGGTCAGGCGCTGGGTGCCGCCCATGCCTGGCAGTACGCCGAGGTTGATTTCCGGCTGACCGAACTTTGCATTGTCGCCGGCCAGGATGAAGTCGCACATCAGCGCCAGTTCACAACCACCGCCCAAGGCGAAACCGTTGACGGCGGCGATGATCGGCTTGCGGCGGTTAGCCACGCGATCGCTGTCGCTGAACAGGTCGTCGAGGTAGATCTGCGGGTAGGTCAGCTCGGCCATTTCCTTGATGTCGGCGCCGGCCGCAAAGGCCTTTTTCGAGCCGGTGAGCACGATGCAGCCGATGTTCGAATCGGCTTCCAGGCCATCGAGGGCGTGGTTCAGCTCGCTGACGATCTGCGCGTTTAACGCATTCAGCGCTTGCGGACGGTTCAGGGTAATCAGGCCAACGCGACCATGGGTTTCCAACAAAATCGTTTCGTAGTTCACAAGTAGCTTCCTTTTAAAGATTGCGCGAAATAACCATGCGCTGAATATCGCTGGTGCCTTCGTAGATCTGGCAAACCCGCACGTCGCGGTAGATCCGCTCCAGCGGGAAATCGTTCAAGTAACCGTAACCGCCGAGGGTTTGCAACGCCGAGGAACAGACTTTCTCGGCCATTTCCGAGGCAAACAGCTTGGCCATGGACGCTTCGACCAAGGCCGGTTTGCCGCTGTCTCGCAGCGCCGCCGCGTAATGCACCATCTGCCGAGCGACGGCGATCTGGGTTGCCATGTCCGCCAGGCGGAACGCGACCGCTTGATGTTCGATGATCGGTTTGCCGAAGCTTTCACGCTCACGGGCGTAGTCGCGGGCCGCTTCGAACGCTGCGCGGGCCATACCCACCGATTGCGAAGCGATGCCGACACGGCCGCCTTCGAGGTTAGCCAGGGCGATTCGATAACCTTCGCCCTCCTCGCCCAAGCGGTTGGCGACTGGCACCTTCACGTCTTCGAACAGGATCTGGCAGGTGTCGGACGCGTGCTGGCCGAGCTTGTCTTCGACCCGCGCGACTTTGTAGCCCGGCGAATCGGTGGGCACGATCAGCGCCGTGATGCCACGCTTGCCGGCACTCGGATCAGTCACGGCGAACACGATCACCACCCCGGCGTTCTGCCCGGAGGTGATGAACTGCTTGCAGCCGTTCAACACGTAGTGATCGCCTTCCAGACGGGCACGGGTTTTCAGGCCGCTGGCGTCGGAGCCGGCCTGCGGTTCGGTGAGGGCAAAAGCCCCGAGCATCGAGCCGCTGGCCAACGGTTTGAGGAAGCGCTCTTTCTGGTCATCGTTGCCGTACTTGAGGATCGGCACGCAACCCACCGAGTTGTGCACGCTCATGATGGTCGAGCAGGCGCCGTCGCCGGCCGCGATTTCTTCCAGGGCCATGGCGTAGGCCAGGTAACCGGTGTCGCAACCGCCCCACTCTTCCGGCACCAACATGCCGAAGAAGCCCAGCTCCGCCATCTCGCCGATGGCTTCCTTGGGGAAGCGATGCTCACGATCCCACTCGGCGGCGAACGGTTTCAGCCGTTCCTGGGCAAACTGCCGGGCCGCTTCGCTGATCTGAAGTTGTTCGTCATTGGGAATCATGGTGAATCCTTTAAATCCGGGGTACGGCACAGAACTCTGTGGGAGCCAGCCTGCTGGCGATGGCGTCGTGTCAGTCAATGTCTACTTTTATGACACACCGTCATCGCCAGCAGGCTGGCTCCCACAGGGGTGAGGTTGACCTAGTAAAGGCATTCAACGGCCATGGCCGTGGCTTCGCCGCCGCCGATGCAGATCGCTGCAACGCCGCGTTTCAGGCCTTTCTGGCGCAAGGCCGAGAGCAAGGTCACGAGGATCCGCGCGCCAGACGCACCGATCGGGTGGCCGAGGGCGCAAGCGCCGCCGTGAACGTTGATCTTCTCGTGGGGGATTTCCAGTTTGGTCATGGTGACCAGACTGACCACGGCGAAGGCTTCGTTGACTTCGACCAGATCGACTTCGTCCAGCGACCAGCCGGTTTTCTTCATCAGTTTCTCGATCGCGCCCACCGGTGCCACCGGGAACAGGCCCGGGGTGTCGGCAAACGCGGCGTGGCCGTGAATCACGGCCAGCGGTTTCAGGCCGCGCTTTTCAGCTTCGGAACGGCGCATCAACACCAGTGCCGCAGCACCATCGGAAATGGAGCTGGAGTTCGCCGCCGTCACCGTGCCGCCGTCGCGGAACGCCGGTTTCAAGGAAGCGATCTTGTCCAGTTTGGCTTTCGGTGGCTGTTCGTCGTTGCTGATCAGCACCTGCTCTTTGCCGACAGTCACGGTGAGCGGCACGATCTCGTCTTTGAAGCTGCCGTCCTTGATCGCCTGCTGTGCGCGGGTGGTCGAGGCAATGGCAAACGCATCCTGGGCTTCACGGGTGAAACCGTTGGTTTCGGCGCAATCCTCGGCGTAGGTGCCCATCAAGCGGCCCTTGTCGTAGGCGTCTTCCAGGCCGTCGAGGAACATGTGATCGAGTACGCGACCATGGCCCATGCGGTAACCGCTACGGGCGCGATCCAGCAGGTACGGCGCGTTGGACATGCTTTCCATGCCGCCGGCGACAACCACGTCGGCGCTGCCGGCCACCAGCATGTCGTGGGCCAGAATGGCCGCTTCCATGCCCGAACCGCACATTTTGTTCAGGGTGGTGCAGCGGGTCGATTTATCCAGCCCGGCGCCCAATGCGGCTTGGCGCGCTGGCGCCTGGCCGAGGCCGGCGGACAGGACGCAACCGAACAGCACTTCTTCAACCGAGTCTGGAGCCACACCGGCGCGTTCGACCGCGGCGCGAATTGCCGCAGCACCGAGTTGCGGCGCGCTCAGGCTTTTCAATTCGCCCTGAAAACCACCCATCGGGGTGCGGACGGCGCTGACGATAACAATGGGATCGTTGGAAATAGTCATGACAAATCCTCCTTATTTGGCGGCCATGCGCAAGGCGCCGTCGAGACGGATCACCTCGCCATTGAGCATGCTGTTTTCAATGATATGCCTGACCAGCCCGGCATACTCGCCTGGTTTGCCAAGACGCGGCGGAAACGGCACACCAGCCGCCAGGGAGGCGCGGACTTCCGGGGTCATGCCGGCCATCATCGGGGTTTCGAAAATGCCCGGGGCGATGGTCATCACGCGGATGCCGAAGCGCGCCAGTTCACGGGCGGCGGGCAAGGTCAGGCTGACGATCGCGCCTTTGGAGGCGGCATACGCGGCCTGGCCGATCTGGCCATCATAGGCTGCAGCCGAGGCGGTGTTGATAATCACACCGCGCTCGCCATCGGCATTCGCTTCGGTTTCGGCAATCGCCGCAGCGGCCAGGCGCAGCATGTTGAAACTGCCGATCAGGTTAACGTTGATCACCTGGCTGAAATTGGCCAACACGTGCGGGCCGTTCTTGCCGAGGATCTTCTCACCGCGCACGATGCCGGCGCAGTTGACCAGACCATTCAGGCCGCCGAAGGCTTTGACCGTCGCCTGCACAGCGGCTTCCGCCGCCGCTTCGTTGCTGATATCCGCCACCACGCTTTGCGCGCCGAGACGTTCAGCCTGGGCCGCAACGGCCTCGGCGTTCATGTCCACCAGCATCACTTTGGCGCCCGCCGCGACCAGCATTTCAGCCGTGGCCGCACCGAGGCCGGATGCACCGCCGGTGACGAGAAAAACCTTGTTTTCGATCTGCATCATTGTTTCCTTGGATTCAAGCTGAAACGTTCTTCGCGGCGGCCTCTTGAGCCTTGGCGATTTCCTGGTTGCGCAAGATAAAGCGCTGCAATTTGCCGCTAGGGGTTTTCGGCAACTCGCTGACAAATTCGATTTCACGGGGGTACGAGTGCGCGGCCAGTCGTTTGCGCACGTGTTGGCGCAGTTCTTCGGCCAGTTCCGGCGCAGCGCGGTATTGCGCGCTGAGCACGACAAAGGCTTTGACCAGTTCAGTGCGCTCCGGATCGGGCTTGCCGACCACGGCTGCTTCGACCACGGCAGGGTGTTCGATCAATGCGCTTTCCACGTCGAACGGACCGACCCGGTAGCCGGAAGTGGTGATCACGTCGTCGCTGCGACCGACGAAGCTGATGCTGCCGTCCGGGTTCCACTCGACGGTGTCGCCGCTCAGGTAATAGTTGCCGACGAAGGCCTTGGTCGGTGCGCCTTCGTAACCGGCGAACCAGCACATCGGCGACTGGGTACGATCGATGGCCAGAATGCCCGGCTGACCGACGCCGAGTTCTTTGTACTCGTCATCCAGCACCACGATGCGGTGGCCCGGCGAGGCGAAACCGGCGGCGCCCATGTGGATCGGATGCTCGAGGCCATGGTGATTGCACAGCACCATGCCGAGTTCGGTCTGGCCATAATGGTCGTGAATGACCACGCCGAGGTTGTCGGCGAACCAGCGAATCACTTCCGGGTTCAGCGGCTCGCCGGCACTGCTGACGATGCGCAGCTTGCCCTTGATCGAGCGGGCGAACTCGTCGCCACCCGCGATCAACAGGCGATAGGCCGTCGGCGAACCGGTAAGGTTGGTGATCCCGTATTTGTTGATCACCCGGCAGGTGCTTTCGAGGGTGAACGGGCCATCGTAAAAGGTGATCGGATGCCCCATGGCCATGGGACCTGTGACACCGAAATAGATGCCATAGGCCCAGCCCGGATCGGCGACGTTCCAGAAGGCGTCTTCGGGGCGCAAGTCCACGGCGTCACGGGTGTAGCTCTGGAAGGCGACGATGGCCTTGAGCGGAACGGAGAGCGCTTTCGACGGACCGGTGGTGCCCGACGTGAACATCAGCAGGAACGGGTCTTCGCCCGTCAGCAGGACCGGTTCGCACTCAGGAGAATAATTGGCCAGCTCGGCCCAGAAGCTGTAATCGCCGCGGACGATGCCTTGGCCTTTGGGACCGGCGACGGTGACGATGGTCGGGCAGTCGGCGACTTCAGAGAGTTTGGAGCGATTGCCCGCGTCGGTGACTACTACTTTGGCACCAGAGGAGCTGAGGCGGTGTTCGATGGCTTTCGGGCCGAATGCCGTGAACAGCGGCTGGTAGACCGCGCCGATGCGCCAGGTGGCGAAGACGGTGATCAGCAATTCAATGTTACGTGGCAGGAGACCGGCAACCTTGTCGCCTTTTTTCACGCCTTGGGCCAGCAGGAAATTGGCGAACCGCGCGGCTTTGTCCTGCAAGTCGCTGAAGGTGTAGGTCGCGCTGGCGCCATCGCGGCCTTCCCAGAACAGCGCGATGCGCCCCGGCAAGGCATGCCGGTCGCAACACTCGACACAGGCATTGAGGGCAGTCAAATCGCCCGCGAGTGCGGCGTCGACGGTGTGCTGATAATTGAACTGTGATGTAGCAGACAAGTAATCGCGCATTGCCAGAATCCCTTTGTATTTTTATTAGGCTGGGGGAACCTCGATTAACAGGGAAATACTCGCTCTGCGCGGGGCGCGGGACAATGGTCAAAGCTATCAAGTTGCGTGACTGGTTTGGCCAAGATTGGAGAGATGTGTCGCCTGTAAGGGCCTCATCGCGAGCAGGCTCGCTCCCACAGGGGAACGCATTCCAAATGTGGGAGCGAGCCTGCTCGCGATAGCGTCAGCCCAGACACCACAGGCTTCAGATCAGTCAGCTTCGTTAAGGATCAGGCTGCGGTAGTGCCCCGGATTTGACCCCGACCACTTGCGAAACGCCTTGTAGAACGAACTGGCGTCGGCAAACCCCAAACGCGTGGCGATCTCGGCGAAGCTAATAGAGGGTTCTGCCAGCCAGACAATCGCCAACTCCTTGCGCACGCTGTCCTTGAGCCCCTGGTAAGTCTGACCCTCTTCAGCCAGACGCCGACGCAGGGTGGAAGCCGACATGCACAGCTGTTGTGCCAGGGGTTCGGTTTCCGGCCAGTGTTCGGCGGGCAGTTGCCGCAAATCATGCTTGATCCGGCTGGCCAGGCTCTCAGGGTCGCGGTATTTGACCAAAATATTGGCCGGCGCATGAGCCAGGAAACGCTTGAGTTCCTCCGGGCTGCGCTTGATCGGCAAATCCAGGCTCTCGGCGGAGAAAATCATCCGCGTGCGCGGCCGGTCAAAACGCAGGTTCTCGGAGAACATCACCTGATAGTCATTGCAGAAGTCCGGTGCCGGGCAGCGCAACTCGATGGCCAGGATCGGAATCCGCCGCCCCGCCAGCCAGCAGGCGACGCCGTGAACGATCATCCAGTAAGTGAAATAGGTAAAGGCGCGGCGTGGGTCCTGGTCATCTTCGAGCAAGACGATTTCCGCCAGGCTTTGCTGACGAACCAGCTGTGCAGGCAGGTGTTCGAGCATCAACGACAAAAAGCTCAAGCCCGAGGTCAGGCCGGCGGCCAGGCTCGGCTGGACCATGGAGCAGCGGCAGAGAAACTCAAGACTGCCGGATTTGAGTTTGCGCGGGTCCATGCCAAAAAACTCATCGTCTCCACGTCGGGCCAGCAAACGCCACAGACGCGCATAAGCGGTGGCCGGGACACGTGCATCGCAGCTTTCGAGCAGTGCCGGATCGATGCCGACCTTGTTCAACACCTCTTCGGTGGCGACGCCCGGGGCGCAACTTTGCAACAGCGCTTCACGCACCAGTTGAATGGAGATGGTGTCTTTTTCCGACATTGGCCGAGGCGAGCCCTGTTCTTGTTTGAGTGCTGGCATCTTAGCGCAGCTGTCGGCCCGACGCAGATCCCTTGGGGGGCGGCTTGAAACCCTGTGGGAGCGAGCTTGCTCGCGATGGCGTTTTAATAGGCAACACATTTGCCCGTGTTAACCCTTACAGAATCCGATAGAGCAACCGCTCGATCCGCACACGACTCACGCGCTTGAGAAACTTGGCCACCCCCGCCGGGTATTCCAGCAGTGTTTCCAGTTCCTGATAACGCTCGATCCGGCGGGTGTTCTCGAAAATCTCCGCCAATTCGTTACGACGCGGCTCCAACAGTTCGCCTTTCGGATCATCAATCAGCAAGGCGTTTTCCAGGTCGAGTCGGAATGCCCGCGGGTTGAGGTTGTTGCCGGTCAGCAAGGTGTAGCGCTGATCGATCCACATGCCCTTGAGGTGGTAGGTGTTGTCGCCGTCACGCCACAGATGCAGGTTCAGCTGGCCGCTGTCGACGCTGCGATGATGGCGCTTGGCGAAACGCCGCAGGCTGATCTCGTAAAGATAAGGCAGCGCCGAAATCACCTTGAACGGTTCGCTCGGCGGGATGTAGAAGTCGTTGGCCGTCTTGTCGCCGACAATGATGTCGATCTTCACGCCACGCGCCAGTGCCCGGTTGATTTCACGGGTCACGGGCAGCGGCAGGTTGAAGTATGGCGTGCAGATGGTCAGTTGATGCTGAGCGCTGGCGATCAACTCGCAAATCACTCGACTCAACGGGTTGTTCTTGCCGACACCGAGCAATGGGCTGACCGACAAACCACCCTTTTCCGTGGTGCCTGTCGTGGTGTCGTACGCCGCGTGCTTGAGGCGGCTGCGCAGGTCGCCGATGTCGTTGCGCAGGCTGCGGGTGGTCGGCAGGTTCGGCAAATCGAGACGATGCACGGCTTTGGAGGCGATCAGTCCGTGCTGGACCAGGTGCTGCATTGAATCGGCCAGGGCGCTGTTCTGCAGCACGTGATAACGGTCGTAGCGGTATTTATCGAACTTGTGCAGATAGACGTTGTTCAGACTCGCGCCGCTGTAGATCACACAGTCATCGATCACGAAGCCTTTCAAATGCAGCACGCCGAACAGCTCTCGGGTCTGCACGGGAACGCCATACACCGGCACTTCACTGGCATGAGTCCGAGTCGTTTCCTGATACCAGGCCGAGTTGCCCGGCTGCTTGCCGGCGCCGATCAAACCACGCTGGGCGCGCAACCAGTCAACGACCACCACCACGTCCAGTTCCGGACGCGCCAGTTTGGCCGCGTGCAAGGCATCGAGAATTTCCTGGCCGGCTTCATCCTGTTGCAGATAGAGCGCGACGATATAAATGCGCTGGGTGGCGCTGGCGATCTTTTCCAGCAGGCAACGGCGAAACTCGGCAGCGCCAGAGAGGATGGTGACGGCATCGGCGGTCAGCGGAAAACTGCGCAGTTTGGGCAGCAGAGAGCGTTTGAAAAGCGACGGCATAGGGCTCGCAAAAAGGTCGAATCCGAAGAACCCGAGAGCTTACACCATGGATTGCCTTGGGTCTTGTTAGTGTCTGTAAAGGCCCCTTCGCGAGCAAGCCCGCTCCCACATGGGAATGCATTTCAAATGTGGGAGCGGGCTTGCTCGCGAAGGCGATTTTTCAGACGACAAAAATATTCGCTTGACCAAGGAGAACGATCGTTCTACTGTTCGCCACATGAACGAAATAACCAGCAACGACACACGCGACATCATTCTGGATGTCACCGAAAAGTTGATCTACAAAAGTGGCATCGCTGCCACCGGGATGGATCTTCTGGTGAAAACCGCCGGCGTCTCCAGAAAAAGTATTTACCGCTACTTCGCCAACAAGGAGGAGCTCACCGTCGCGGCCCTGCAACGCCGTGATGTGCGCTGGATGCATTGGTACAGAAGCGAAGTCGACCAGGCTGAAACACCGGCCGACCGGCTGCTCAACCTGTTTACCGTGCTCAAGGCCTGGTTCGCCTCCGAAGGCTTCCGTGGCTGCGCATTCATCAACACCAGCGGTGAAACCGGCGACCCGCAAGACCCGGTTCGCCTGGTTGCCAAAGACCATAAACAGAAGCTGCTCGACTACGTGCGCGAGCTCTGCACCGAACATGGCGCCACAGACCCGGAGACGCTGGCCAAACAGCTGCTGATCCTGATCGACGGTGCCATTACCGTGGCGCTTGTCATGGGTGATCACAGTGCCGCCGATAATGCGCAATGCATGGCGCGAAAGTTATTGGACCTGTAACACTTAAACCAAGCCCGACAACTTGCTAGAACTTTACTTTGATAGGGAGACTATTAATGTCTAATGCCGAAGTTCGTCCGCCATTGCCGCCATTCACCCGTGAATCGGCCATCGAAAAAGTACGCCTGGCCGAAGACGGCTGGAACTCCCGCGACGCGGAACGCGTGTCGCTGGCCTACACCCTGGACACCAAATGGCGTAACCGCGCCGAGTTTGCCTACAACCGCGAAGAAGCCAAAGGTTTCCTGACGCGCAAATGGGCCAAGGAACTGGATTACCGCCTGATCAAAGAACTTTGGGCCTTTACCGGTAACCGCATCGCCGTGCGTTATGCCTACGAATGGCACGACGACTCGGGCAACTGGTTCCGCTCCTATGGCAACGAAAACTGGGAGTTCGACGAGAACGGTTTGATGGCCAATCGGTTTGCCTGCATCAACGACATGCCGATCAAGGAAAGCGACCGCAAGTTCCACTGGCCGTTGGGCCGTCGTCCTGACGACCATCCAAGTCTGTCCGACCTGGGCCTGTAACTTCACCAAGATCCAATGTGGGAGCGGGCTTGCTCGCGAAGGCGGTGTGTCAGTCGACATCAATAGTGAATGTCAGTCCGTCTTCGCGAGCAAGCCCGCTCCCACAGGAGTTGTGGTGTTCAGGCTACCGCGGCTTGCTGCTTGGCCGCTGCCTTGGCTTCTAGCTCACGCACCAACGGCAATACCCGCTTGCCGAAATACTCCACTTCTTCCTGAAAGTGCAGAAACCCCGCCAACACCAAATCCACACCCACCGCTTTCAGCGCGACGATCCGCTCGGCAATCTGCTGCGGCGTGCCGATCAGGTTGGTCTTGAACCCGTCGTTGTACTGCACCAGATCCTCGAACGTCGACTTGGCCCAGTTGCCCTCGCCCTCAGGTGACGCCCTGCCCGCCTGCTTCGCCGCATCGCCAAACGCATTCACCGCCTCGGGGTCCGCCTGATCGATGATTTGCGCCAGCACGGCTCGCGCTTCCTCTTCGGTGTCGCGGGCAATGACAAACGCGTTCACGCCGACTTTCACCGAATGATTGTTCGCCGCCGCCTTGGTGCGAATGTCATCGACCTGGGCCTTGACGCCTTCCGGGGTGTTGCCGTTGGTGAAGTACCAGTCCGACACCCGTGCTGCCATGTCCCGAGCCGCGCGGGAACTGCCACCCTGGAAGATTTCCGGCTGACCCAACGGTTTGGGTTTGAGGCTGTAGTTGTCGAAGCGGTAGAAATCACCGCGAAAGGTGAAGTTGTCCTGGCTCCAGATGCCCTTCAGCGAGCGAATGAATTCTTCGGAGCGGCGATAACGCTCGTCGTGTTCCAGCCAGTGTTCGCCAATCGCCTGGAACTCACCCTTGAACCAGCCACTGACAATGTTCACCGCCACCCGGCCATTAGTCAGCTGGTCGATGGTTGCCAATTGCTTGGCCGCCAGCGCCGGTTGCCAAGGACCGGGCAGGATCGCGGCGATCACTTTCAGGTGGGTGGTGGCGGCTAGCAGCGCGTGGCTGAAGGCGACCGATTCGTGCTGGTACTCGGCGCCGTAACCGGCGGTGAAGCGGATCTGCGTCAGGGCGTATTCAAACCCCGCCGCTTCGGCCAGTTGCGCCAGTTTGCGGTTGTAGTCGATGCCCCAGTGGGTGCGTTGCTCGATCTTGCTGACCACCAGCCCGCCGCTGACGTTCGGTACCCAGTAGGCAAATTTGACGGCTTGCTGACTCATTGGCATGTCCTCGGGACTTTAGGGAAGTCCTAAGGCAAGAGCAGCAACCGTGCCAGCGCTGAAACATGGCTTGTGGCGCGACTGTCATGAGCCGAGCGAGATCCTTGTGGGAGCGGGCTTGCTCGCGAAAGCGGTGTGCCATTCAACATCTTCGTTAGCTGACATACCGCTTTCGCGAGCAAGCCCGCTCCCACAGGGACCCGTGTGCGTCTGGGGCAATTTGCTGATGCACTGTTGGCGCTGCAACAGTTACAGTCGGGGCAAACCCGCGCAAGCCCGTAATGACAGGCCTTTGAATTCGGCATGGACCGTGCAATCCCCAGTGGCATCCACTGCCGATCCAAGGAGCCGTCCCATGACCGAACACCAGGTAATCAATCCGCTGTCCACTGGCACCGACTATGAAGCGCTGGCCGCAAGGTTCCGGCCGATTTTCCAACGCATCGCTGCCGGTGCCGTTGAGCGGGAACAAACCCGCAGCCTGCCTTACGAGCCGATTCAATGGCTCAAGGACGCCGGTTTCGGCGCCGTACGGATTCCGGTTGAATATGGCGGTGGCGGCGCCTCCCTGCCACAACTGTTTGAGCTGCTGATCGAATTGGCCGAAGCCGATTCCAATGTGCCTCAGGCCTTGCGCGGGCACTTCGCCTTTGCCGAGGATCGCTTGAACTCGGCGCCCGGGCCAGCGCGGGATCTGTGGTTCAAACGCTTCGTCGACGGTGACATCGCCGGCAATGCCTGGACCGAAATCGGCAGCGTGGCGATTGGCGATGTCATCACCAAAGTCTCGCCTCACGGCGATCAGTGGAGGCTCAACGGCGAGAAGTTCTACAGCACCGGCAGCCTGTTTTCCGACTGGATCGACGTGTACGCGCAACGCAGCGACACCGGCGGCGACGTGATTGCCGCGGTCCGCACTCGCCAGCCGGGCATCGTGCAGAGCGACGACTGGGACGGCTTCGGTCAGCGCACCACCGGCAGTGGCACCTCACGGTTCATCGATGCCGACGTGGAGGCCGAGAACATCATCGACTTCGCCACCCGTTTCAAATACCAGACCGCGTTTTATCAGCTGGTGCTGCTGGCGACCCTGGCCGGGATCGGTCGTGCGGCGTTGCGCGATGTGGCGCATCAGGTGCGTGAACGCAAACGCATCTACAGCCATGGCAATGCGCAGCACGTCAGCCAGGATTCGCAAGTGCAGCAAGTGGTCGGCGAAATCGCGGCACTGGTGTATGCGGCCGAAGCCAGCGCCTTGAGGGCTGCACAACCGGCGCAGCGGGCTTATCTGGCGCGATTCTCGGGTGATGACGCCTTGGAACAAGAGGCGAATGTCGCAGCGGAAATCGAATCGGCCAAGGCTCAGGTGGTGGTGTCGGAGCTTATCCAGCGGGCGACCACAGAGCTGTTCAATGCACTGGGGGCTTCGGATACTCGCGTGGGTAAATCGCTGGACCGGCACTGGCGCAATGCGCGGACGGTGTCGTCACACAATCCGGTGATCTACAAGGCACGGATTGTCGGGGATTGGGCGATCAACGGGACCGAGCCGCCGTTTGTGTGGCAGATCGGGAATGGGCCACAGCACAAAATATAAGGTTGCACGCAATCCCTGTAGGAGCTGCCGAAGGCTGCGATCTTTTGATCTTAAAAGCCAAAATCAAAAGATCGCAGCCTTCGGCAGCTCCTACAATGCATTGCGCCAGAGCGGTCGCCGCAGAAGTTGGATATAGGTAAGATATCGGCCCTTCCCCGCAGCCCTGTCCTGCGCCCCGCCGAATAAGCCGATTCCATGCCTTTCGAACTCAGTGTTGACCTCACCACCCTGGCCATTCTGGCCCTCGTCGCTTTCATTGCCGGTTTCATCGACGCCATTGCCGGCGGTGGTGGTCTGTTGACCACCCCGGCGCTGCTGACCGCCGGCCTGCCGCCGCATCTGGTGCTGGGCACCAACAAACTCAGTTCGACGTTCGGCTCGGCTACCGCCAGTTTCACTTTCTACCGACGCAAGCTGTTCCATCCAAGGCAGTGGATGCACGCCATTGTCGGCACGCTGGTGGGCGCGTTGACCGGTGCCGTGGTCGCTCACTACCTGCCGGCGGAATGGCTGAACAAGATGCTCCCGGTGATCGTTTTCGGCTGCGGCGTCTATCTGTTGTTTGGCGGCACACCAAAGGCGCCACTGGACAGCGACGCACCGATCAAGAAAAAGTGGCAATCGACCCAAGGCTTCGGCCTCGGTTTCTACGACGGCGTGGCCGGTCCCGGCACGGGCGCGTTCTGGACCGTCAGCACGATGCTGATGTACCCCATCGACCTGGTGAAGGCCAGCGGCGTGGCGCGCAGCATGAACTTCGTCAGCAACATTGCGGCACTGTCGGTGTTCGTGTTTTCCGGGCAGGTGGACTGGATCATCGGCCTGAGCATGGGCCTGTCGGTGATGGTCGGGGCATTCTTTGGGGCTCGCACCGCCATCAGCGGCGGTGCGAAGTTCATTCGCCCGGTGTTCATCACCGTGGTACTGGGCTTGACCGTGCGGTTAGCCTGGCAACACTGGTTCAGCGTGGCCTAAGCGCCGCGCCACATAGACGTCGATCAGGTAACGGGCAATCGAGCGTGACGCCGGCAACGGCGGCAACTCATGAACGTTGAACCACTGGGCGTCTTCGATCTCGTCTTCCTGACACACGATCTCGCCGCCGGCGTATTCGGCATGGAAACCCAGCATCATCGAATGCGGGAACGGCCAGCACTGGCTGCCCATGTACTGGATGTTCTTGACCTCGATCTGCACTTCTTCGCGGACTTCGCGAATCAGGCAGTCTTCGGCCGACTCGCCCGGTTCGGCAAACCCCGCCAGCGTGCTGTAGACCCCGGTGACAAAGCGTGGCGAACGCGCCAGCAGGACCTCATCGCCCCGGGTCACCAGCACGATCATGCTCGGCGAAATGCGCGGGTAGCTGCGTAAATCACATGGCTCGCAATACATCGCCCGTTCCCGGGTTACCTGGGTCATCGCCTGCCCGCAGTTACCGCAAAAGCGGTGTTCGCGGGCCCAGGTGCCGATTTGCGCGGCATAGCCGAGCACCTTGTAAACCGTATGGTCGCCTTCAAGCATGAACGCCCGCAGGCCTTTCCAGTTGCAGCCCGGCACTTCGCTGTGACTGCGCAGCTCCAATAAATAGACCGGTTCGCCGTCCAGGTGACCGATGCCATGTTCGGCAAGGATCGACAGGTCCTGGCGCTTGAGCCATTCGCGGGGGAACAGCGCGCCATTGTCATCGAACAGAAAGCCTTCGGGGCTGCGCGCAACCGCCCAGCCGCCGGGTTGGTCGGTGTCCAGTACTGCAGTGGTCCAGCGTGAAGTCATGTTTAATCAGTCCAGAAATTCGGGTTTCTGTTTGCTCATATGGGCAGCCATGGCCACGCGCAGATCGGTGGATTGCAGCATGGCGGCGTTCCAGGTGGCGACGTATTCGAGGCCGTCGTCGATGCGATGGTCGCGCATGTAGCTGATCATCTCTTTGGTGCCGGTGATCGCAATCGGCGACTTGCTCGCGATCTCACGGGCAATGCCCATGACACCGTCGAGCAGGCTGGCGGTGTCGCTGTAAACGCGATTGACCAGGCCCATGCCCCGCGCTTCTTCGGCACCGAACGCGCGACCAGTGTAAGCCAGTTCACGCAGCATGCCGTCACCGATGATCCGCGGCAAGCGTTGCAAGGTGCCGACATCAGCCGCCATGCCGATGTCGATTTCCTTGATCGAGAACTGCGCATCTTCGGCGGCGTAACGCATGTCGCAGGCCGCAATCAGGTCGATGGCGCCACCCAGGCAATAACCCTGAATTGCCGCCAGCACCGGCTTGCGGCAATTGTCGACCGCATTGAAAGACGCTTGCAGGGCGAGGATCTTGCGGCGCAGCAAGCGCGCGTTGCGCCCAACGTCCTTGCCCAGTTCATTGGCCACGCCGGCCAGCATCATCAAGTCGATGCCAGAAGAAAAATGCTTGCCCGCACCGCTCAGCACCACCACCCGGACTTCGTCGGTGTCGTCGACCCATTGGAAAATCTCGATGATCTCGCTCCAGAACGCGGCGTTCATCGCATTGATCTTTTCCGGCCGGTTGATCTGCACATGGGCAATTTTATCGGCCAGTTCGACGGTGAACGCAGTGTACTGAGACATGGCAGTGATCCTTTTACCGGGCAGAAAATGAGGCCCGGACTATAACAAGGCATCAAGGTGGACCGTAAGGCAGCGGTTCGGCCAAAGACGGGACTGACCACCGCGCACCATAACAGTGCGCGAGAAGTGCCGCGCTTCGCACATTCATGTGACATCTCGACTTTTTTTTTGAGGCGAAAAGGTAAAAAAACATGCCCTTCGTCGGTGCGTTTCTCCCTCCAAGCGGTACGTCCGTACCTCTTTGAACCGATTGTCGAACAATTTTGCCATCTGGCCTCGCCCGCTCTAAGTTCTGGCCTAGACTCAGATCCGCGGGGCGAAACCGGTCGGTCACAAAGCGGAAAGAAAGTCGAAACTTTTGCCGGTCGTGACGGGTCAGCTTAAAAGGAGGTGCGTTGCGACTGGTGCAATCCTTGCAACGATCTCTACAGCCATTCTGCTTCATCGTATTGGCAGCGCTTGCTCACCGATGCGTAGCGCGTTTGCGCCCGGCCACAGGAATTGGCCACGAAACACCGTTTGTGCCAGACCTAAGAATTAGATCAACAACACGGGAGATTCATATGATCAGTGCGGCTTTAGATATTCAGGGAGAACGTGCTCATCAGCAGGTCGGCGAAACGAGCGCCGTGAGCGCCCCCAGTCACCAATCGATCAGCGTCCCCGGCACCAAGACGCTGGCACCGGTGGCCAGTCAGAATCCCAACAAGAAGAAAGTGCTGTTCGTCACCTCGGAGATTGCCGATCTGGTGAAAACCGGTGGTCTGGGCGACGTTTCCGCAGCGCTGCCGCGAGCCATGGCTCACTTGCACGATGTGCGCGTGTTGATCCCGGGTTACCCGCAAGTGCTGCACAGCGAGAACCCGATTCATATCATTGGTGAGCTCGGTGGTCACGCCGCGTTGCCCCCCTGCAAGATCGGGCGCATGGACATGCCCGATGGCCTGGTCATTTACGTGTTGATCTGCCCCGAGCTCTACGAGCGCGAGGGTTCGCCTTACGGTGCCAACAACGGCCGCGACTGGCCGGACAACCACATCCGTTTCGCCCGTCTGGGCCTGGCAGCCGCCGATATCGCCGCCAATCTTGCACAAATCCACTGGTGCCCGGACCTGGTGCACGCCCATGACTGGCCTGCCGGTCTGGCGCCTGCTTACATGCACTGGCGTGGACAGCGCACCCCGACGCTGTTCACCATTCATAACCTCGCCTATCAGGGCGTGACCAGTCTTGGCTCCTGCCCGGAACTGGGTATTCCCATGCATGCCTTGCAACAGGAAGGCATGGAGTTCTACGGCAAGATGTCGTTCCTCAAGGCCGGCATGGCTTATTCGAGCCACATCACCACCGTCAGCGCCACCTATGCCCAGGAAATCACCACCCCGGCCTTCGGCTGCGGTCTCGACGGTTTTCTTGCCGCCAAGACCCAGCAAGGTCTGCTCAGTGGTATTCCCAATGGCATCGATGAAAGCTGGGACGCGGCCACCGACCCGCACCTGTTCTGCCCCTTCAAAATTGGCGACTGGGAAGGCAAAGCGGTCAACGCGGCCCACGTGCGTGACCTGTTCGGTCTGGAAGACTCCGAAGGTCCGCTGTTCGCCGTGGTTTCGCGACTGGTCTATCAGAAAGGCCTGGACCTGACCGAAGCCGTCTCCGAGTACATCGTTAAATCTGGCGGGCAGATCGCGATCATCGGTCGTGGCGAGCCGGAAGAAGAACAAGCCATGCGCGAGCTGGCCCTGCGTTTTCCAGGCCAGATCGGCGTGCGCATCGGTTTCAACGAGACCGACGCCCGTCGCATGTTCGCCGGCAGTGATTTCCTGCTGATGCCTTCGCGTTATGAGCCTTGCGGGCTGAGCCAGATGTACGCCCAGCGCTTCGGTTCGTTGCCGGTGGCACGCAACACCGGGGGTTTGGCCGACACCATTGAAAACGGCGTGACCGGTTTCCTGTTCGACGAATCCACGGCCGAAAGTTACGAGGAAGCCCTGAGCCGGGCGTTCAAGGTTTTTGCCTTCCCCGACCTGCTCAATGCCATGCGCTGCAGGGCCATGGCCGCGCCTTTCAACTGGTGCAAGGCGGTCGAACCGTACGCCGAACTCTACGAAAAACTGGTGACCAAAGCGCTGGGTAAATCGGGCAAACATTAAGAGGTTTTCAAAGATGCCGTTACGGACCCTTGAGACCTGGCCCCACGGCGCAATCATGCTGGACGCAGAGCACACGCGTTTTGCCTTGTGGGCGCCAGATGCGTTTTACGTCAGTGTCGAACTGGAAGATGGACAGTCCTTGCCACTCCTGCCCCAGGCAGATGGCTGGTTCGTGATCAATAGCCGTTGCCCTGCCGGCACGCGTTACCGCTACAACATCGACGGCGAACTGGAGGTGCCCGACCCGGCCTCCCGCGCGCAGGCCGGTGATATCGACCGCCACAGCGTGGTGGTCGATCCACTTGCGTATCAATGGCAACACAGCGCCTGGCTCGGGCGGCCGTGGAATGAGGCCGTGATCTACGAATTGCACGTCGGTGCGCTCGGCGGCTTCAGCGAAGTCGAGCAGCACCTGGCGCGCCTCGTCGAGCTGGGCATCAGCGCGATCGAATTGATGCCGCTGGCGCAGTTCCCCGGTGATCGCAATTGGGGTTACGACGGGGTGCTGCCCTACGCGCCCCAAGCGTCCTATGGCACTCCCGAACAACTCAAACACCTGATCGACACCGCCCACGGCCATGGCCTGGCGGTGATTCTCGACGTGGTCTACAACCACTTCGGCCCGGACGGCAATTACCTGCATCGCTACGCCAAGGGCTTCTTCCGCGAAGACAAGCACACCCCGTGGGGTGCGGCGATCGACTTCCGGCGGCGCGAGGTGCGGGACTTCTTCATCGACAATGCGTTGATGTGGTTGCTGGAGTACCGCTTCGATGGCTTGCGCCTGGACGCGGTGCACGCCATTGAAGACCCGGACTTTCTTCGGGAACTGGCGCAAAAGGTTCGCCAGCAAACCGATCCGGCCAGGCATGTGTGGCTGACCGTTGAAAACGAACACAACCAGGCCAGCCTGCTCGAAGATGGCTACGACGCGCAGTGGAACGACGACGGCCACAATGCCTTGCACGTGCTGCTGACCGGCGAAACCGACGCCTACTACGCCGACTACGCGCAAAACCCCACCGAGCAACTGGCTCGCTGCCTGAGCCAGGGCTTCGTGTTTCAAGGCCACGTAACCCGTCACGGTACAACCCGTGGTGAGCCCAGCGGTCATTTGCCGCCCAGTGCTTTCGTGCTGTTTCTGCAAAACCACGATCAGATCGGCAACCGCGCCTTGGGCGAACGGCTGCATCAACTGGCCAACCCCGATGCGCTCAAGGCAGCCACCGCATTACTGCTGTTGTCACCGATGATCCCGCTGATGTTCATGGGCGACGAGTTCGCCGCCGAGCAACCGTTCCTGTTCTTCACCAGCCATCACGGTGAACTCGCGGAGCTGGTCCGCGAGGGACGACGTAACGAGTTTGCCGCCTTCAGCGCGTTTGCTGATCCGCACAAACGCGAGCAGATTCCCGATCCCAACGCGCGCCAGACCTTTGAGGCTTCACGCCCCGAGCTGACCTCAACCCGGCAATCCGCCATGCACGACCTGTATCGCCACCTGTTGCAGATCCGCCATCAGCAGATCATTCCCCGCCTGCCCGGTGCTCAAGCATTGGGCGCCGAGGTGCTGGCCACAGGCGCGGTAACGGCGCGCTGGCGACTGGGCGATGGCAGTCAGCTGCGAATTGACCTGAACCTCAGCGACACGCCTGTGGTCCACTCCCCACAGGCCGACGCTTCGTTGTTGTTGTTCGAATACCCGCCACAGTCAGCCGGTCTGTTGGATCAGGGCACACTTGCCCCGTATTGCGCGCTAGTCAGCCTCACGGCCGCTGCCCCTTTGCTACCCCCGGATGGAGAGCGCCAATGAGCGATGCGCAATTGGAAATACTGGCCAGCCGAGCTGGCCTGGCAGTCGACTGGATCGACGCCAACGGCCGCCCACAGAAAGTCGCTCCATCAGTGCTACGCAACGTCCTCACCGGACTCGGCCACCCGTCCGGCAGCGCTCAGGAAATCGACGCCAGCCTGCTGGAACTGCAGCAGGTGCAACAAACCCGGCACCTGCCGCCGCTGCTGACTGCCGACTTCGGTGTCGGCCTGAGCCTGGCGCATTACTTTGAGCCCGAAACACCGTGCGAAATCCACCTTGAAGATGGCTCGCGACTTAATTTGAAACTGGATGCCGAGGCGATACTGCCCGGCCTGATCCCGGTCGGTTATCAGCATGTCAGCATCGACGGGCAGTCATTCACGTTAGCCGTGGCACCGACGCGCTGCTACAGCGTCGGCGATGCCGTCGACAGTCCGATCCCCCGTGCCTGGGGCCTGAGCGTGCAGCTGTACTCGCTGCGTCGTCCGGGCGATGGCGGTTTCGGCGATACCCAGGCGCTGGAAGACCTGGCCCGGGTGGCCGGCGAACGCGGCGCCGAAGCCTTGGCGATCAGTCCGCTGCATGCGATGTTCGGCAGCGACACCCAACGTTACAGTCCGTACTCGCCGTCCAGCCGCTTGTTTCTCAACAGCCTGTACGCCGCACCGGGCGCCATCCTGGGTGATCGAGCGTTGCGTATGGCGATTGATGCAACCGGCCTGGCGGCAGAACTCAAGCACCTCGAAGCCTTGCCGTTGATTGATTGGCCCGTGGCGGCCGAAGCCAAACATCGCCTGTTGCAGGCGTTGTACGAAGGTTTTGTCCAGGGCGAACACCCGTTGCATGCCGACTTCAGCAGCTTCCGCCACGCCGCTGGCGAAGCCCTGGAAAACCACTGCCGCTTTGAAGCCATTCAAGAAGCTCGCGCCGCCAAGGGTGAAAGCCTCGACTGGCGGCAGTGGCCCGAGCAATGGCAAAACCCGCGTAGCGCGGCCTTGGCCGAATTCGCCGAAGAGAACGCCGGGCGCATCGGCTTCTTTGCCTTCTGCCAATGGCTGATCACACGCTGCCTGGAACGCGCACAAACCGCCGCCCGCAGCGCCGGCATGAGCATTGGGCTGATCGCCGATCTGGCGGTGGGTGCCGATGGCGGTGGCAGTCAGGCCTGGAGTCGTCAGGACGAATTGCTCGCCTCGCTGACCGTGGGTGCACCACCGGACATTCTCAACCGTACCGGTCAGGGCTGGGGGATTTCCGCGTTCTCGCCCGAAGGTCTGGTACGCAATGGCTTTCGTGCCTTCATCGAAATGCTCCGCGCCAATTTTGCCCACGCCGGTGGCCTGCGCATCGATCACGTCATGGGCCTGCAACGGCTGTGGGTGATCCCCAATGGCGCGTCACCCGCCGACGGCGCCTACCTCTATTACCCGGTGGACGACCTGCTGCGTTTGCTGACCCTCGAGTCCCATCGCCATCAGGCCATCGTCCTCGGTGAAGACCTCGGCACTGTGGCGGATGGTCTGCGAGAAAAGCTCATCGCCCGCTCGATCCTCGGCATGCGCGTGCTGCTGTTCGAACAGGACAACGCACACTTCAAACCGATTCTCGACTGGCCGGACAACGCCCTCGCGACCACCAGCACCCATGACCTGCCAACGCTCAATGGCTGGTGGCATGGCCGTGATATCGACTGGAACGCCCGACTGGGCCTGGTCGACGCCCCCAGTGAAATCGAATGGCGCCACCACCGCGAACGCGAGCGTGATGGCCTGCGCCGGGTGTTGAGCGAGGACCCGCAGAACTTTCGCGAAGAGTCCCATGAAACCGATCAGGTGCTCGACGCCGCGATACGTTTCCTCGGTCATACCCGTGCGCCGTTGGTGCTGCTGCCGCTGGAAGATGCCTTGGGCATCGAACAGCAGGCCAACTTGCCCGGCACCACCGATACGCACCCCAACTGGTCCCGACGCCTGCCCGGCGACAGTGAAGCGTTACTCGATGACGCGGACGCCGCCCGGCGCCTGGAACTGCTCGCCTGTGCGCGGCTTCAGGCGGCCGAGCGTGACCAATGAAGCAAACGCTTATCCAACCGCTGCGGGCCACCCTGCGGCTGCAGTTCCATAAAGACTTCACGCTGGACGATGCGGTGCCGCTGGTGCCGTACTTCGCCAGCCTCGGCATCAGCCACGTCTATGCGTCACCCCTGCTGAGCGCCCGCGCCGGTTCCATGCATGGCTACGACGTCGTGGACCCGACCACGGTCAACCCGGAGCTGGGTGGCGAAGCGGCGCTGCGGCGTTTGGTCAGCGCATTGCGCGAGCAGAACATGGGGCTGATCCTCGACATCGTCTCCAACCACATGGCCGTCGGCGGTGGCGATAATCCCTGGTGGCAGGATTTGCTGGAATGGGGACGCCTGAGTCCTTATGGCGAGTTCTTCGATATCCAGTGGCATTCGCCCGACCCGTTGATGGAAGGCCAGTTGCTGCTGCCCTTCCTCGGCAGCGACTACGGCATCGCCTTGCAGGACGGCACCCTGCCCCTGCGCTTCGATGCGCAAAAGGGTGCGTTTTATGTCGAGCACTATGAGCATCACTTCCCGATCTGCCCGACGAATTACGGCGAATTGCTCAGGACCGATGACCCACAGAGCGCCGAATCGCTCAAGTCGCTGGCAGACGGTTTCAGCACCTTGAGCTACCAGACCGACGCCCACAGCCTGGCGATGCCGCTGAAAACAGAGCTGCGTGAACTGGCCAGCGATCCGGCGATTCTGCAAGCCATCCAGCAAAACCTCAGCGCGTACGATTCGCTCACGCCCGAAGGTTTCCAGCGCCTGCACCTGTTGCTTGAACGCCAAAGCTATCGCCTGGCCAGTTGGCGCACGGCGGCAGATGACATCAACTGGCGGCGTTTTTTCGATATCAACGAGCTGGGCGGCCTGCGGGTCGAACGTCCGGCCGTGTTCGAAGCCACCCACGCGAAAATCTTTGAGCTGGTGGCCGAAGGCCTGGTCGACGGTCTGCGCATCGACCACATCGACGGTCTCGCCGACCCTCGGGGCTACTGCCGCAAACTGCGGCGGCGGGTCGACAGCCTGTCGCCGGATCGGCACCTGCCGATCTACGTCGAGAAGATCCTCGGCGAAGGTGAAACCCTGCACCGTGACTGGTCGGTGGATGGCACCACGGGTTACGAGTTCATGAATCAACTGTCGCTGCTGCAGCACGCGCCCGAAGGCGCCGACACCTTGGGCGAATTGTGGAATCGCTACAGCGAACGGCCCGCTGATTTCCGTCAGGAAGCGCAACTGGCCCGCCAGCAGATCCTCAACGGTTCCCTCGCCGGAGACTTTGAAAGCGTCGCCCAGGCCCTGTTGCAAGTGGCCCGGGATGACCTGATGACCCGCGACCTGACCCTCGGTGCGATTCGTCGGGCATTGCAGGAGCTGATCGTGCATTTCCCGGTGTACCGCACCTATATCAGCCCCCGTGGGCGTTTCGCTGAAGACGATGTGTTTTTCCAGCAAGCCATGGACGGCGCCAGGCTTACCCTCGGCGAGGCCGACTGGCCGGTGCTCGATTGCCTGGCCCGCTGGCTGGGGGGTGAATCATGGCGCAAACGCCCCTTGGGACGGCCGCGCAAGATGCTCAAGCATGCCTGTGTGCGTTTTCAGCAACTGACGTCGCCGGCGGCGGCGAAGGCTGTGGAAGACACCGCGTTCTATCGCTCCGCGACGTTGCTGTCGCGCAATGACGTGGGCTTCAGCACCGAGCAATTCAGCGCACCGGTGGCTGATTTCCACGCGGTTTGCATCAGCCGTCTCGAAGCGTTTCCCGACAATTTACTGGCCACCGCGACCCACGACCACAAACGCGGCGAAGACACCCGAGCGCGCCTGGCGGTGCTGAGCGAGCGCAGTGCCTGGTACGCCGAGCAAGTCCCGCTTTGGCAGGCCCTCGCCCGCCCCCTGCGCGACGACGACCAGATGCCGACGGCGGGCGATGAGTTGATCCTCTATCAAGCGATCCTCGGCAGCTGGCCGCTCGATTTGCGCAGTGACGATCAAGCGGGCTTGGAGAACTACACTCAACGCCTGTGGCAGTGGCAACAGAAAGCCCTGCGCGAAGCCAAGTTGCAAAGCAGCTGGAGCGCGCCGAACGAGGCTTACGAACAAGCGGTTCAGCAATTCCTGCAACGTCTGCTTCTGAGCCCCGAAGGTGAGCTGTTACGCGCGGCCCTCGGCAAAGCAGCCAAGAGCATCGCCGTCCCCGGCGCACTCAATGGGTTGGCGCAAACCTTGCTGCGCATGACCGTGCCGGGGGTACCGGACCTGTATCAGGGCAACGAGTACTGGGACTTCTCGCTGGTCGATCCTGACAACCGCCGGCCGGTGGATTACGCCAGCCGCCAGCAGGCGATGCAGGCGCCATTGGAACTGCCCGAGCTGTTGGCTGACTGGCGCGACGGGCGCATTAAACAAGCGCTGATCGCACAAGTATTGAACCTGCGGCTCGAGCACGCCGAGCTGTTTCGGCGAGGGACGTATCAAGCCCTTGAAGTCGTCGGCAGCCAGGCTCACCGGGTGCTCGCATTTGCTCGCTCGCTGGACGGAAAACGCGCCATCGTGATCGTACCGATACGCTGCGCCGAACTGCTGGAAAACAGTGCCGAGCCCCGAATTGACGCGCCGCTGTGGGGCGATACACGGGTCAAATTACCGTTCACCGCCCCTGATGAAAATTTGAAGGGACTTTTTTCAAGCACAACAGTCACACACCAAAGGGAGTTGAACATCAGCGCTGCGCTGGGGGATTTCCCGGTCAATCTTTTTATCCAAACTACCCACACTTGAGTTCAGTTCAGGAGCATTGCGATGAGCACTAACGACAAACGCATCCGCGAATTCGCCTATCAGATCTGGGAATCGGAAGGAAAACCCGAGGGCCAGGACGCTCGCCACTGGGAGATGGCCCGCAAACTGGCTGAAGCCGAAGCCCTGGCACCGAGCAAATCGCCCAAAGCCGCTGGCAACAAAGCCGCCATCAAGGCCCCTGCCAGCAAAGCCAATGGCAAGGCGGCGGAGCCAAAAACCAAAGCCAAGCCCGCCGCTGCCTCCAAGGTCATCCCGCCGGGCGAAAAAGCCAGCGAGAAGAAGCCTCGAGCAGCGCGTAAACCGCCCGCGGTCTGACGCCGCTCACCTTTGTCCTGATTGACCCCGTGGCGAGTCTTCTCGCCACCGAGGGCTCGCTCGCCCTCAAAAAAAACCAGAGCCAAGAACTGTCCCCCCCTTTGCAGGAGCACCTATGACCAGTCCGAAGAAAGCCGCGCCAGAACCTCAAGTCGAGGCCTCGCGAATCCGTGAAGGCTTGCCCTTCCCGCTGGGCGCGACCTGGGATGGCCTGGGGGTCAACTTCGCCTTGTTTTCCGCCAATGCCACCAAGGTCGAGCTGTGCATCTTCGATGATGCCGGCGAGGTCGAACTGGAACGCATCGAACTGCCGGAATACACCGACGAGATCTACCACGGCTACCTGCCCGACGCGCATCCGGGGATGATCTACGGCTACCGTGTCTACGGCCCGTACGACCCGGCGAACGGTCATCGCTTCAACCACAACAAGTTGCTGATCGACCCCTACGCCAAACAACTGGTCGGCCAGTTGAAATGGTCCGAAGCGCTGTTCGGCTACACCATCGGCCACCCCGACGCCGACCTGAGTTTCGATGAACGGGACAGTGCCCCGTTCGTGCCCAAGTGCAAGGTGATCGACCCGGCTCACACCTGGGGCCGCGACCATCGGGTCAGCGTTCCATGGGACAAGACCATCATTTATGAAACTCACGTGCGCGGCATCAGCATGCGTCACCCTTCCGTCCCCGAGAACCTGCGTGGCACCTTCGCCGGATTGATGGTCGATGATGTGCTGGAACACATCCGCAAACTCGGCGTGTCGACGGTGGAATTGCTGCCGATTCATGCCTTTGTCAACGACCAGCATCTATTACACAAAGGCATGACCAATTACTGGGGCTACAACAGCATCGCGTTCTTCGCCCCCGACCCACGCTACCTGGCCAGCGGCAAGATCGACGAGTTCAAGGAGATGGTCGCGCACCTGCACGAAGCCAATCTCGAAGTGATCCTCGACGTGGTCTACAACCACACTGCCGAGGGCAATGAACAAGGCCCGACCCTGTCCATGCGCGGCATCGACAACGCTTCCTACTACCGCTTGATGCCCGACGACAAGCGCTTCTACATCAACGATTCCGGCACCGGCAATACTCTGGACCTGAGTCACCCGTGCGTACTGCAAATGGTCACCGACTCCCTGCGCTACTGGGCCACGGAAATGCACGTGGACGGTTTCCGCTTTGACCTGGCGACCATTCTCGGGCGTTACCACGATGGCTTCGACGAACGTCACAGTTTCCTTGTGGCCTGCCGTCAGGACCCGGTGCTGCGCCAGGTGAAGATGATTGCAGAAGCCTGGGATTGCGGCCCCGGCGGCTATCAGGTCGGTAACTTTCCGCCCGGCTGGGTCGAGTGGAATGACAAATTCCGCGACACCGTGCGTGCGTTCTGGAAAGGCGACGACGGCCAACTGGCGGACTTCGCCAGTCGCATGACCGCCTCCGGCGAGATGTTCAATCAGCGTGGCCGCCGGCCGTATGCCTCGGTGAACTTCGTCACCGCCCACGACGGTTTCACCCTCAACGACCTGGTGTCGTACAACGACAAACACAACGAAGCCAACGACGAGAACAATCAGGACGGCAGCAACAACAACCTGTCCTGGAACCATGGCGTCGAAGGCCCGACCGACGATCCCGAGATCAATGAGCTGCGTCAGCGGCAGATGCGCAATTTCTTTGCCACGCTGCTGCTGTCCCAAGGCACGCCGATGCTGGTGGCCGGCGACGAATTCGCCCGCACCCAGGAAGGCAACAACAACGCCTATTGCCAGGACAGCGAGATCGGTTGGGTCAACTGGGACCTGAGCGAAGACGGCAAGGCCCTGCTCAAGTTCGTCAAACGCCTGATCAAGTTACGCCTGGCGTACCCGATCCTGCGTCGCGGTCGGTTTCTGGTGGGCAATTACAACGAGGACATCGGCGTCAAGGACGTCACCTGGCTCGCGCCGGATGGCAGCGAAATGTCCATCGAACAATGGGAGGAAGGCCATGGCCGCTGCCTCGGCATGCTGATGGATGGCCGTGCCCAGGAAACCGGTATCCGCCGCAAGGGCGCCGACGCTACGCTGCTGCTGGTGGTCAACGCGCATCACGACATTGTCAATTTCCTGCTTCCGGAAGTGCCTGACGGCGGTTTCTGGACCTGCATGATCGACACCAATCAACCGTCGATTCGCGGGCAGGAACGCTTCGAGTTCGGTCACGAATATTCGGTCACTGGCCGTTCGCTGCTGCTGTTCGAATTGCAGCATGAGGAAGAAGAGTGAACTGAATGGAGCAACGAGGCGACGAATAGCGTGACATGAGCAATACTCTGTTCGCGGCAATCCAGGGTTTGGAGCGCCGCACATTGCTATCAACGAAGAACAAGGACGTAGCCATGAAAACGGTCTCCATCAGCGAAAGCAGCCTGCCCGTACAAATCTGGAACAGCGCCCCGCAACTGGACAACATTCCTGTCATCAGCACTCAGACCCTGGTTCCTGCCGGCGCACGCGCTGTGTTGATTGCCCCACATCCCGGCGATGAAGTCGTGACCTGTGGCGGCCTGCTGCAGTTGCTCAGCGCACTGGGGCATCCCCTGCAATTGATCTCGATGACCGACGGCAGCGCCAGCCATCCGGGCTCGCAACAATGGTCGGAGAAACGCTTGAGCGTGTTCCGCCCCCAGGAAAGCCTCGAAGCCTTGCGCCGGCTCGGGTTGCCAATGCACAGCCTGAAGTGGATTCGTGGCGGCTTCACCGACAACGCCCTGGCCGAACGCGAGTTTCAGATGACTCAATTCATTGCCCGCTATTTACGCCCAGGGGATGTGGTGTTCAGCACCTGGCGCGAGGATGGCATTGTCGATCATGACGCGGTCGGCCGGGCCAGCGCCAAGGCTGCAGCAATGGTCGGCGCGACGTTCAACGAAGTACCGGTCTGGGCCTGGCACTGGCCAACGCGTGATCGAGGGCTCATCCCCTGGCATCGCGCGCGCAAGGTGCGCCTGGACACCTGGACCGTCGCGCGCAAAAGCCACGCCACCCACGCCTATGCCAGCCAGCTCGACGGCGAACCGGCCATCGGCCTCGCCCCGCTGCTGCCCCCGGTGCTTCTGGAACGGATACGGTTGCCTTATGAAATTGTCTTCGTCTGAAGATCAAAAGATCGCAGCCTCCGGCAGCTCCTACAGAGGTACACGCACCCTGTAGGAGCTGCCGAAGGCTGCGATCTTTTTGCTTCACAAAGACATACCGCAAATCCCACTGAACTGCCCGCCGCTGCATCAGTCGCATACATAACCAGCCCTGATTCAGAGGAGTGAACGTGACCAGTGATTCCAAGTGGCGGGCCGTCGAATCATCTCCATTGAACACGCCCCTGGCGATTCATCGACTGAGAGTGCTGACGGTCAACACCCACAAGGGTTTTACCGCACTCAACCGACGTTTCATTCTCCCGGAACTGCGTGAAGCGGTACGCAGTACATCGGCGGACCTGGTGTTCCTGCAGGAAGTCGTCGGTGAACACGACCGTCATTCCACTCGCTACAACGACTGGCCGCAAACCTCACAGTACGAGTTCCTGGCCGACAGCATGTGGAGCGACTTCGCCTACGGTCGTAACGCGGTCTACCCTAACGGTCACCACGGCAATGCCCTGTTATCGAAATACCCGATCCGCGAACACCGCAACCTCGACGTCTCGATCACCGGCCCCGAACGCCGCGGCCTGCTGCATTGCGTGCTGGACGTACCGGGCCACGCCGAGGTCCATGCGATCTGCGTGCACTTGAGTCTGTTGGAAAGCCATCGCCAACTACAGCTCCAGCTACTCTGCCAACTGCTCGAATCGTTACCCGACGATGCGCCGGTGATCATCGCCGGCGACTTCAACGATTGGCAGTTGCAAGGCAACACCGCCCTCGCCCGACGCGACTACCTGCATGAAGCCTTCGAACGCCACCACGGTCGCCCGGCGAAAACCTATCCGGCGCGCTTTCCGCTGCTGCGTCTGGACCGGATTTATCTGCGCAATGCCAGCAGTCATGAGCCGCGAATACTGGGGAGCAAGCCGTGGACGCACTTGTCGGATCACTTGCCGTTGGCAGTGGAAGTGCACCTGTAGCGGTTCAATCGCGAGCCGCAACGAATGTTCGGTTTCAGCCTCATTATTGACAGTACCAAACAGCGAAAATCAGTCAGCAACTGGCCGGATAGAGGCAGCTGGAAGACCGACTGTCGGCTGACGAACGCCTCTGATTCGCGGGTTTCGCGATGATTTTTCGTACAAACAAGAACTTAGATAAACGCCAAAAAACAATTGGTTGCAAAGGCCAAATTAGCCATACCGCTCATCGTTCATTTTCTTGACGCAGCGCCATCGGTCTTCTTAGCTACACGTTACTACCCCCGGAAATATCACCCGGGGCAACCCCCCAGACTCCCGCAAAATCGGGCGGCCAGAGGCTTGCCCCACTACATTCGGTCGCCCCTCATTCGGGTAGGAGAGAGACGCCAGAGCGAGATACCGCATGCGATTGCAAGGTAGACCTCCATGAAAACTTCATTCACCCAACAAGAGATCAAAGTTACTTTTTGCACTGTCTCGAGCTCACTCCTTCTGTGCTCGTCCATGGAAGTACAGGCAGGGCCGGCAGAGGATGAAACCGCGCCTTGGTACCGTCAGGATGTTCCGGTCATGACCTTACCCGCCGTCAGTATCACCGCCCCCTACCCCGGCCGCTTCAGCGCCGCCTCCGACACACGAACTTCACGCCTGACCATCGAGGACGCTGCGTCTTCGGCCTGGGATCAGGTGTATGGACAGGCTTCGCGGCAGGCGCAAACCGATGTTCTGGCTCAGGGATTTGCGATCCCTGGCAGTAGCGAATTCAAAGGTCCGGCGATCCTGACTCTGCAAAGCGGTAGCGGTCATACCCAGCGAGTCGGACTGGTTGGCGGCATCACTCAGTTACAAGGCAACAGCAACGGGCTGCTGACCGGTCGCGCCCTCGCTGACCCCAGCCACGACACCCTCAACCTCGAAGGTGAGAGCCTCGGCGCCTACTGGAGTTTGACCGGGCCCCAAGGCTGGCACGTGGACTTGACGGCCAGCGGCGGCCGGGTCAACGGCTTTAGCCGCAATGACCAGGGCGCCCGACTGGCGACCGAGGGCAGCGCGGTGACGCTGTCGGTGGAAGGTGGTTTCCCCATTGGTCTGAGCGATAACTGGGTAGTCGAACCCCAGGCGCAATTAATCAATCAACGCATTACCCTGGACACCCCGTATGCAGGCTCAGGCAATGCCTCGTCCAGCGATCTTACGTCCTGGAGCGGCCGGGTCGGTGCACGGTTGAAAGGTAGTTACGACATCAACGGCATGGGGGTCGAACCCTATGTGCGAACCAACGTGTGGCACACGGTGTACACCAGCGATACCGTGAACCTCGATCAGGTCGAGAAGATCAGCAGCAGCCGCTATTCATCGACCGTCGAAGTGGGTTTGGGCTTGGTGGCCAGAGTGACACCTGCCGTGAGTCTCTACGTCAGCGCCGACTACAGCAGTAGCGTGGATGAAAATGATTTGAACGGGTTGATTGGGAGTTTGGGTGTGCGGATGCGGTGGTAAGTGTTTCAGCTCAAGAAATTGATTGTTCGGGCTGCCCCCATCGCGAGCAGGCTCGCGATGGGAGCAACTCGGTGTTAGATCAACCCTCCGGACGCAGCATCAACACCGCCAGCGGCGGCAGGTTCAACACCAACGAGAGTGCCTGGCCATGGCTCGGCTCGTCCTCGGTAAACGCCCCGCCGCTGTTGCCATAGTTCGAACCGGCGTAGGTGGCCGCATCACTGTTGATCACCTCGGTCCAACGCCCGGCAAACGGTACGCCGATGCGATAACCCTCACGCGGCACCGGCGTGAAGTTAGCCACCACCAACACCGGCCGCCCATCCCTGCTCCAGCGCATGAAGGCGTAGACGCTGTTGATTGCATCATCACCGATCAACCACTGGAAGCCTTGCGGCGCGTCGTCCTGATCATGCAACGCCGGCTCTTCGCGATACAGCCGATTAAGGTCGCCGACGAGTTTCTGCACACCTTTGTGTTCCGAGTATTGCAGCAAGTACCAGTCCAGTTGCTGATCGTGGTTCCACTCACGCCACTGACCAAACTCGCAGCCCATGAACAGCAGCTTCTTGCCCGGATGTGCCCACATGAAACTGAGGTAGGCGCGCAGGTTGGCGAATTTCTGCCAGCGGTCGCCGGGCATCTTGTCGATCAGCGAGTGCTTGCCGTGTACCACTTCGTCGTGGGAGATCGGCAGGATAAAGCGCTCGGACCAGGCATACACCAGGCCGAAACTCAGTTCGTTGTGATGATGGGCGCGATACACAGGGTCTTGCTGGATGTAGTGCAGCGAATCGTGCATCCAGCCCATGTTCCACTTGTAGTCGAAGCCCAGCCCGCCCTGTTGCGTGCCCTGGCTGACACCCGGCCAAGCGGTGGACTCTTCGGCAATCACCAGCGCGCCGGGGGCTTCGAGGTCGACCACGTCATTGAGATGGCGCAGGAAGTCGATGGCTTCCAGATTTTCCCGACCGCCGTGGCGGTTTGGCACCCATTCGCCGGCCTTACGCGAGTAATCGCGATACAGCATCGAAGCCACGGCATCGACCCGCAGACCGTCAACGTGGAAATGCTTCAGCCAGTGCAGCGCCGAGGCCAGCATGTAGCCGTGCACTTCGGTGCGACCCAGGTTGTAGATCAGCGTGTCCCAGTCCTGATGGAAGCCTTCCTGCGGGTTACCGTATTCGTACAGGGCAGTTCCGTCGAATTGCGCCAGGCCGTGGGTATCGGTCGGAAAATGCGCTGGCACCCAGTCGAGGATCACGCCAATGTCAGCCTGATGGCAGGCATTGATGAACGCGGCGAAGTCATCCGGCGACCCGTAGCGAGCGCTCGGGGCGAATTGCGACAGCAGCTGATAACCCCAGGACCCACCGAACGGGTGTTCCATGATCGGCATCAGTTCGATGTGGGTAAACCCCAGATCCTTCACGTAAGGAATCAGCCGCTCGGCCAACTCATGCCAGGTGTACAGGCGCGCAACTTCGCCCAAATCGTCCAACTCACATTGCCAGGACCCGGCATGCAATTCGTAGATCGACAGCGGCGCACTCACCCGATGACGGTCGCCACGGGATTGCATCCACTCCTGATCCTGCCACTCGATGTTCAGCGGCGAAGCGACTTTTGACGCGGTGTCCGGCGGCAGCGAAGTGGCCAGCGCCATCGGGTCGGCCTTGAGCGGCAGAATGCCGTGGGTGCCGAGGATCTCGTATTTATACGTTTCCCCCGCTTGCATGCGCGGGACGAAGATTTCCCATACACCGGTCGGATGACGCAGGCGCATCGAGTGCCGGCGACCGTCCCAGTTGTTGAAGTCACCCACCACCGACACCCTTTTGGCGTTCGGCGCCCACACGGCGAAACGCACGCCATCGACACCGTCGACCGTCATCAGCTGCGCGCCCAGGCACGCGCTGAGATCGCGGTGATTGCCTTCGGCGAACAGGTACAAGTCCATCTCGCCGAGCAACGGGCCAAAGCTGTAAGGGTCTTCGGTAACCTGTTCGCCACCGGCCCACCGGGTTCGCAGCAGATACGCCTGCGCCCGATCGAAGTGCCCGACGAACAGGCCCGGCGTCTGGGTGGGCTCAAGGTTGCCGAGTTCCTCCCCGGAATCCTTGGCCAGTACCTGTACGCTCAAGGCGTCCGGCAAATAGGCCCGAATGAATTGCCCACCATGACCATCGCCATGGGGGCCGAGAATTGCAAAGGGGTCGTGATGTTCGGCGCGTACCAATGCGTCGATGTCCCGCGATCTGGGCAGCAACGCTTCTTTAGCGTGACCCTGTTCCTTGTTCGAGAAACTCATGACTACTCTCCACCAAGATCGGAAAAGGGTTTAAGCCCACTCAATAACCCATACAAACCGTGCAACGGCACGGGCAACCATGTGGGGCGATTTTCTGCCTCATAGGCTACTTCATACGCTGCCTTCTCCAGGCCGAACAACGCCAACGCGGCGTCCTCGCCTTCCGGATCTTGCCATGCATGAGCAAGACTAGCTGCCGCCAGCCGATAAGCGTCGACAAATGCTTGTCTTGCTTCATTTAAATAGCGATCAGCGACACGTTGACGAGCGGCTCGGGCATCGGCCGTGTTGTCGACGTTGTGCACGTTGATCGCCATCGCCGCAGCGTAGTCAAAAGAACGCAATACGCCACTGACGTCTTTGTATGGGCTGTGTTTGCCCCGTCGTTCATGCAGCGGTCGCGCCGGCTCGCCTTCGAAGTCGATCAGGTAGGCGTCGCCTTTGATCACCAGCACCTGGCCCAGGTGCAAGTCGCCGTGGACACGAATACGCAGACCACCAACGGCTTTTTTACCCAGTTCCTGAACATGGCTGAGGATGGCTTTTTTGTTATCCAGTAAACGAGTGACCAAGGCTTTGTCTGCCGGGTTCAATTCGCTTTGATGCTGCTTGAGCAACTTCAGCGCATGCTCCAGTTGCGCCGCCACATCCTTGGCGCAGGCCAAGGCATCTTTTTGGGTGGTGACCTGTGGGGCGAAGTCCGGGTTGTCGCTGGGCGCCGCCAGAAGCTGATGCATTTCGCCCAGACGCTGGCCGAGCATTCCGGCGAAGTCTCTCAGTTCACCCAAGGCATTGTAGTGTTGCTCCTGCTCGGACATGGCGTCGGCGAGTTCATCACGCAGCGCCCGTTCGAGGTTGTTCTGGGTCCATTCCCAGGCATCGCCCTGATTGCTCAAGTAGCCTTGGGCAATCATCAGCAGGCTTTCCTCGCCCGCCGGGTCGCGGCGAACCACCGACCCCAGCAGCGGCGAGATATTGCGGAAACCGGCGAGTGTCAGGAACGCGCTCATTTCCAGTTCCGGGTGCACGCCAGACGCGACCTTGCGGATCAGCTTCAGCACCAGGCTGTTGCCGATCACCACCGAACTGTTGGACTGTTCGGCGGACAGGTAGCGCACTTCCGATTCCCCGGTCAGACCGAGTTTCGCCAGCTCCCATGTCGGTTCAAAACAGATATCGCCCGCGCTGGATGGCAATACGGTATTACTTTGCATGCCTTGCAATACCGCATGCACAAAGGTGTCGAGGCTGAATGCATCGGTGATCAAGCCGACCTGACGCACGCGCCGGACCCGAGACAAGGCCAGTTGCTGAGGCAACGCGGCACCCACCTGATCTTCGGAGATAAAACCGAACGGCAACTGATAACGGTTGGTCTGGCCGCCACTGGTGACATCGATTTCACTCAACAGCACCGGATGTTGTGGATCGCCGAAGCGCACGCCATAAGCGATGTTGACCTGTTCGATGGCCGCGTCCTTGCCGGCAAACCAGCGACGATTCTGTAGCCAGCTCGGCAAAATACCCTGCTCCAGCGTGCCGCGGGACGGCGCTTCGAGCAGTTCTTCCATTTGTTTTTTCAGCACCAGCGTGGTGAAGTCCGGCAGGCTTTGCGCCGGTTCCACGTGCCAGCTCGGCATCTGGTTTTCCGCCGCCAATACGAACCAATAGAAGCCGTAGGGCGCCAGGGTCAGCAGGAAATTCAACTGGCCGATCGGCGGGAAGGCGTTACCGCCGAGCATCTCCACCGGCACCATGCCGACGTAGGCCGACAGGTCCAGTTCCGCCGCTTGCGCGCTGCGGGACACGTTGGCCACGCACAAGATGATTTCGTGCTTGCCGTCCGGTCCGGTGAATTCCCGGGTGTAGGCCAGAATCCGTCGGTTGGTCGGCGAGAGCATTTTCAGCGTGCCGCGACCGAAGGCCTTGGACTGCTTGCGCACGGCGAGCATGCGCCGGGTCCAGTTCAGCAGCGAATGCGGATCGCCGGCCTGGGTTTCAACGTTGACCGACAGGTAACCGTATTGCGGGTCCATGATCGGCGGCAGCACCAGGCTGGCCGGGTCGGCGCGGGAGAAACCGCCGTTACGGTCAATCGACCACTGCATCGGCGTGCGCACGCCGTCTCGGTCGCCGAGGTAGATGTTGTCACCCATGCCGATTTCATCGCCGTAATACAGGGTCGGCGTGCCGGGCATCGACAGCAGCAAACTGTTGAGCAGCTCTACGCGACGACGATCGCGCTCCATCAACGGTGCGAGACGGCGGCGAATGCCCAGGTTGATCCGCGCCCGACGGTCGGCCGCGTAGTAATTCCACAGGTAATCGCGCTCCTTGTCGGTGACCATTTCAAGGGTCAGCTCATCGTGGTTGCGCAGGAAAATCGCCCACTGACAGTTGGCCGGGATCTCCGGGGTCTGACGCAGAATGTCGGTGATCGGGAAGCGGTCCTCCTGAGCCAGCGCCATGTACATGCGCGGCATCAGCGGGAAGTGGAACGCCATGTGGCATTCGTCGCCGTTCAGCCCTTTGGCGTCGGTGTCGCCGAAGTACAGTTGGGTGTCTTCCGGCCATTGGTTGGCCTCGGCCAGCAGCATGCGGTCCGGGTAATAGGCGTCGATTTCGGCACGGATCTGCTTGAGGACGTCGTGAGTCTCGGGCAGGTTTTCGTTGTTGGTGCCGTCGCGTTCGATCAGGTATGGAATCGCGTCCAGACGCAGACCGTCGATGCCCATGTCCAGCCAGTAACGCATCACTGACAGCACGGCTTTCATGACTTGCGGGTTATCGAAATTCAGGTCTGGCTGGTGGGAATAGAAGCGATGCCAGAAGTACTGGCCGGCCACCGGGTCCCAGGTCCAGTTGGATTTTTCGGTGTCGAGAAAGATGATGCGGGTGCCGTCGTATTTTTGATCGTCATCGGACCAGACGTAGAAATCCCGTGCCGCCGAACCTTTCTTGGCTTTGCGCGCGCGCTGGAACCAGGCGTGCTGGTCAGAGGTGTGGTTGATGACCAGTTCGGTAATGACCCGCAGGCCACGTTTGTGGGCTTCCGAGATGAACCGCTTGGCGTCGGCCATAGTGCCGTAATCGGAATGCACGCCACGGTATTCTGCAATGTCATAGCCGTCATCGCGCCGAGGCGAGGGATAGAACGGCAACAACCAAATGGTGTTGACGCCCAGATCGGCAATGTAATCGAGTTTGGCAATAAGACCGGGAAAGTCGCCGATCCCGTCATTGTTGGAGTCGAAAAAAGACTTAACGTGAACCTGGTAGATCACCGCATCCTTGTACCAGAGCGGGTCCTTGATAAAGGTGGCTGCCTTAGGTTTCTTCGCCATTTGAAACTCCTGTTGAATTCGAAATTCGCTGAGCCGAGCGCCTGTCTCAAACGCGATGATTACCTGTGGGAGCGAGCTTGCTCGCGATGGCGGAGTATCAGTCGACATAAATGCTGACTGTTGTGACGCCATCGCGAGCAAGCTCGCTCCCACAGGTCCTGCGTTTACACAGTGATCCGCCAGATCCCGAACGGTTGATGCGCCGGGTCGATTCGCATGAACTGGTACTTGCCGTGCCAGGTCCACCGATGACCGCTCATCAAGTCTTCGCCCTGGGTGCTGGCGTCGTCGGGCAAGCCCATTTCCCACAGCGGCAATTCGAAATTCGCTTCCTGGACGTTGTGTGGATCAAGGCTCACCGCCACCAGGACGAAATTGCGGCCATCGGCGCTGCGTTTGCCGAAATACAGAATGTTGTCGTTCCAGGCGTTGTAGACCTTCAAGCCCAAGTGCGTCTGCAGCGCCGGGTTCTGCCGGCGGATGCGGTTGAGCTGGGCGATCTCGGCAATGATGTTGCCCGGCGCGTTGAAGTCCCGTGGGCGGATTTCGTACTTCTCGGAATTGAGGTACTCCTCCTTGCCCGGCACCGGTGCCGCTTCGCACAGTTCAAAGCCTGAATACATGCCCCACAGACCGGAGCCCATGGTTGCCAGTGCAGCGCGGATCAGAAATCCGGCACGCCCCGACTCATGCAAAAACGCCGGGTTGATGTCCGGTGTATTGACGAAGAAATTCGGCCGGAAGCATTCGCGCCACGGCGATTCGTTGAGTTCGGTGAAGTAAGTGGCCAGCTCGGATTTGTTGTTGCGCCAGGTGAAGTAGGTGTAGCTCTGGGAGTAACCGACCTTGCCCAACCGCGCCATCATCGCCGGTGTGGTGAAGGCTTCAGCCAGGAAGATCACCTCGGGGTACAGCGCCCGCACATCAGCGATCAGCCATTGCCAGAACGGCAGCGGTTTGGTGTGCGGGTTGTCGACGCGAAACAGCTTCACGCCCTCCTCGACCCAACCCACCACGATGTCGCGCAACTCGACCCACAGGCTCGGAATCGCATCGGTGGCATAGAAATCGACGTTGACGATGTCCTGGTATTTCTTCGGCGGGTTCTCGGCGTATTTGATCGTGCCGTCGGGCCGCCAGTTGAACCAGCCCGGATGCTGCTGCAGCCACGGGTGGTCCTGGGAACACTGAATCGCGAAATCGAGGGCGATTTCCAGTCCATGGTCAGCGGCTGCCGCGACAAGACGCCGGAAGTCTTCGCGCGTGCCCAGCTCCGAATGAATGGCTTCATGCCCACCCTCTTCGCTGCCGATGGCATACGGACTGCCCGGATCGTCCGGCCCGGCGGTCAGGGAGTTGTTCGGGCCCTTGCGGTAACTGCGGCCAATCGGGTGGATCGGCGGGAAGTACAGCACATCGAAGCCCATGTCCTGGATCATCGGCAGCCGCGAATGCACATCGTTGAACGTGCCATGACGGGCTGGATCGTCGGTGATCGAACGCGGAAACAATTCATACCAACTGGCGAACTGCGCCAGGTCCCGTTCGACGTCGAGCGGGTACTCGGGGCTGATGCTCAAATAGGCACGATGATCGGCCTGCGTCATCAACTCGGCGCTACGCTGGTGCAGAAACAGCTCGACCTGCTCGATTTCGAGCAGACCCGACAATTCATGGTGCAGCGCCGCCAGTTGCTCGCTCAGTTGTCCTTCCGTGCGTTCGGCGGCTTGCTGGACTTGAGTCCGCCCTTCCTGCAGTTCCAGGCTGATCGGCACTCTGGCTGCGTGTTTTTTCTCCAGGTCATAACAGAAGCTGGCGAACTGATCGATCCAGGCTTCGATGCAAAACACATAACGGCCCTGACGCGCGACCCGGAACTGGCCCTGCCAACCGTTATTGCCCAGGTCGGCCATGACTTCGCTTTGCCAGGTTTCATCACCCTCGGCACGCGAGCGTATGCGCACGGCCAACTTGTCGTGGCCGTCGGCAAATACTTTGCTGGTCACCACCACGTCCTGACCCACCACGGCTTTGACGGCGAACTGCCCGCCATCGAGGGTCGGCATGGTGTTTTCGATTGCGATGCGCGGTAGCAGTAAGGCCTGCGACAGCGGCATATGAGGGTTGTAGTTCAGCTCTGTCGGTTTTTCAGCAGTCATCGAGCATCTCTCCTTTACGCCCCATGGACGCTCTTGTGTCTGTGGCTTGTAACAGGATAGCCATCCCGCAGGATCGTCCGCCCCGGAATGAACTCACTTAGGTTCCGAGCGACAGGCGCCGGTAAAAGTTCACGAGAAATTGCCTGGGCCTTCGGCGGAATCAATTCCTTTGCACGGTGGTCAACACACTTAAGCACGACTTACGCCATGTGCCACTGGAGGCTGAATTCATGAGCATTCCAATCCCTGCTGAAACGCCTGATCCAAATATCGACAGCCCGACCATTCCGTCGACCGAGCCTGAACCTGTGCCTGAGCAAGAGCCGCCTGGCACTACACCGCCACCGCGGGAAGAGCCACCAGAGACGATGCCGCCGGTGATCGTTACACCCGAGTAACGATCGTCAGTTCACGGCTTTTGATCCTTGTCCTTGTCGATCATTCGCACAACGACGGGCATCACACTGAGGATCGCCAACGCCAGCAACGTGCTGAGCACCGCCGTCGCCTCTCGCCCCAACCCGGCCGAGACACCGATGGCGGCGGTCATCCACAACCCGGCGGCGGTGGTCAGCCCTTTGACGTGGCCCTCGTCGTCCGCGGTATTTTTCAGAATAGTCCCCGCGCCCAGAAAGCCGATCCCTGCGATCACACCCTGCACCACCCGGCTCATGGCATCGGCCTGCGAGCCGGACATTTGCGGCACCAGCACGAACAGCGCGGCGCCGAGCGCCACCAGCATGTGGGTGCGAACCCCGGCGGCCTTGCCCTTGTGCTCGCGTTCGAAGCCGAGAATCCCGCCCAACACTGCGGCCATCAGTAAACGCACGGTAATGCGCGTCAATTGTGAAGCGTCGCCAACGTCGGCGAACTCCGCTTGCAGGGTCACCCAAACCTCATGCCACCAGGCGTTCATGGTGTTGTCCTTGTGCTGACTGACCAGAAAGTTGCTCTATTGAGGATGGACCGCGCCGACCATTAATCGGTTGCACAGAACGATGATCTTCGGCGGTGCCCTAACACTCTAGAACCCGCAGAAAAAAAGGACACTTCCATGACTGTGCGCATCGAAAGCCAGACCTGCTTCTTCATTACCGAGAACGGCGAAGAAATTCGTTTGTGTCCCGACGTCACCATCATTACCGACTCGGAAAAAGCCATGTCGGCGGTGGAGCTCAATGGCCAGCGCTTCTACATTACCGAAGCAGAAGCCGACGCATTGACCGTAGCAGGCGCAGTCGACGGGCGTAAGCATTTGAAGGCCACCGACAGTGATTCGGTGATTTGACTGACCCGGATCAACAACACCCGCAGACGCTTGATATAGGCGTCTGCGTCCCGCTGCTGCGGGTGCATCAACTTGTCGCAGGCAGCGGATCAATGCCCATCTGATCCGCTTTTTATTGCATTAGGTGAGTCTGTTATGCAAACAGATCGCCGCTCATAGTGCTCAGGCCTGATGGAGGCTGATGAGCGAAAGACCATGAGCGATAGAATCCCCGTCCGAACCGTAGAAACCGCCCCTTTAATACACAACCCTTCAGTGAAGAGCTATGAGCCTTCGCGTCCAAAGATGAAGGCCAAGTCCAGCGACAACCTGATCCACACCCGCAGCTTCACCGGTTTATTCCGCACCCTGCGCCTGAGCGGCGCGGGGTTTCTGTTCCTGCTGTTCTTCGGCACGGTGTGGTTGAACTGGGGCGGTCGCCAAGCCGTGCTCTGGGACCTTTCCGAAAGTAAATTCCACATCTTCGGCGCAACCTTCTGGCCGCAGGATTTCATCCTGCTGTCGGCGCTGCTGATCATTGCCGCCTTCGGCCTGTTTGCGATCACCGTGTTCGCCGGACGAGTCTGGTGCGGTTACACCTGCCCACAGAGCACCTGGACCTGGATCTTCATGTGGTGCGAGAAGCTCACCGAAGGCGAGCGCAACCAGCGGATCAAGCTGCAAGCCGCACCCTGGGGCCTGAACAAACTGGTCCGCCGCTCGGCCAAGCACACCTTGTGGCTGGCCATCAGCCTGTTGACCGGCCTGACCTTTGTCGGCTATTTCACCCCGATCCGGCCGCTGGCCGAAGAACTGCTCACTTGGCAGATGGGCGGCGTCAGCCTGTTCTGGGTGCTGTTCTTTACCGGCGCGACTTACATCAACGCCGGTTGGCTGCGGGAAGCGGTGTGCATGCACATGTGCCCGTATGCGCGGTTCCAGAGCGTGATGTTCGACAAAGACACCCTGACCATCTCCTACGACGTGGCCCGCGGCGAAAACCGTGGCCCACGCAAACGTGACGTGGCACCGGCTGAAGTCGGCCTCGGTGATTGCATCGACTGCCAGGTGTGCGTGCAGGTCTGCCCGACCGGCATCGACATCCGTGACGGTTTGCAGATGGAATGCATCGGCTGCGCCGCGTGCATCGACGCCTGTGATTCGATCATGGACAAAATGGGCTACGCCCGCGGGCTGATCAGCTACACCTCGGAGCATCAATTGCAGGGCGGCAAGACTCATTTACTGCGACCGCGATTGATCGGCTACACCGCGGTCCTGCTGGTGATGATCGGTGCGCTTGCCCTGGCGCTGGTGGAGCGGCCGATGGTCTCGCTGGACGTGAGCAAGGACCGTGGCCTGTTCCGCGAGAACAGTCAGGGGCAGATCGAAAACATCTACAGCCTGAAAGTCATCAACAAAACCCAGCAACGTCAGGATTACCGCCTGACCCTGGTCGATGGCGACGGCTTCCTGCTGCAAGGCAAGACCGAACTGAGCCTGGCACCGGGCGAGATTGTGGATGTGCCGGTGTCGGTGGCGATGACCACGGAACGGCCGAGCAGCAGTTCACAGACGATCAGTTTCAAGATTGTCGACAGCGATGAGCCAGAGATTTATAGCGTGGCGAAGAGCCGGTTTGTTGCGCCGATGAACCGTTGAGGCTTTAGAATCCACCCCTCACCCCAGCCCTCCCGAAACGTCGGACCGCCCCACAGGGGAGAGGGGGAAAGGGAGCAGATCTTCAAGCCTTTCAAAACCTGAGTTCGACTAGATATTTCAGGTCGCAGTATTTTGAACAAACACCTCGGTCAGTCCCCTCGCCCCTCTGGGGAGAGGGTTAGGGTGAGGGGTGGATATCCCTGACACCCAACAAAAACCCCAGGCAACAAGGCCACCCGATGAAACGCTACGAAAAATTCGCCGACGACATCGCTGAACTGATCCGCTCCGGTGTTCTCGGCCCCGGACAGCGCGTGCCATCCGTGCGCTACGCCAGCCAGACCTACGGGGTCAGCCCGTCCACGGTGTTCCAGGCCTACTACCTGCTCGAACGCCGCGGCCTGATCCGCGCTCGCCCGCGTTCCGGCTACTTCGTCAACGCGCACGCGCCGAGCCCGTTCTCGGAGCCGGTGATCAGCAGCCAGGCCAATGAGTCCACCGAAGTCGACGTCAGCGAACTGGTGTTCTCGGTACTCGACTCGATCAAGGACCCGAACACCGTACCCTTCGGCTCGGCCTTCCCCAGTCCGACCCTGTTCCCGCTGCAGCGCCTGTCCCGCTCCCTGGCCAGCGCCGCCCGCGAGATGGACCCGCGCATGGTCGTCACCGACATGTCGCCGGGCAACCCGCAACTGCGTCGACAAATCGCCCTGCGCTACATGGTCGGCGGGCTGATGCTGCCCATGGAAGAACTGCTGATCACCAACGGCGCGCTGGAAGCGCTGAACCTGTGCCTGCAAGCGGTCACCGAGCCCGGCGATCTGGTGGCCATCGAAGCCCCGGCGTTCTACGCCTGCCTGCAAATCCTGGAGCGGTTGAAGCTCAAAGCCGTCGAAATTCCTGTGCATCCGCGCGATGGCATCGACCTTGGCGTACTCGCGCAAACCCTGTCACGGCACCCGATCAAGGCTGTCTGGTGCATGACCAGTTTCCAGAACCCGATGGGCGCGACGATGCCCGAGGCGAAGAAACAGGAACTGGTTGAGCTATTGCGCAGCCATCAGGTGCCGCTGATCGAAGACGACGTCTACGCCGAACTCTATTACGGCCAACAGGCGCCGAAACCGGCCAAGTCTTTTGATACCGAAGGGCTGGTGATGCACTGCGGTTCGTTCGCCAAAAGTCTGGCCCCCGGCTACCGCATCGGTTGGGTCGCCGCCGGGCGTTACGCGCAGAAGATCGAACGGCTGAAACTCATGACGTCGCTGTGCGCCTCGATGCCGGCCCAGGCGGCCATTGCCGATTACCTGCAACACGGCGGCTATGACCGGCACTTGCGAAAACTGCGCTACGCCCTGGAAGAACAGCAAAGCGCCATGCTCGCCGCGATCGCGCGCTACTTCCCGGCGCAAACGCGCGTCAGCCAACCGGCCGGCGGTTACTTCCTGTGGCTGGAATTGCCACCGCAGATGGATTCACTGAAGTTGTTTCAGATGGCGTTGGCGCAAGGGATCAGCATTGCACCCGGGCCGATTTTTTCACCGGCTCAGCGCTTCAGGAATTGCATTCGGCTCAATTACGGCAGCCCCTGGGATGAGACGGCCGAGAGAGCGATGGAGACGTTGGGGCGGATTGTGCGGTCGTTCTGACCCCAGATCTATCGCTCGGTAAACAACTCAGTACTGACGGTGTAAGCCGGGTGACTCATGGGCAATTGCCCTGCTGCTACTATTAGCTGCCCCGAGGGCAGCAGTCTAGTGCTGTGTGCAAACCGACCGGTTTCCAATTCAGCAGACGTTGTCCAATGATTGGAGACAGGGTCGAACACCTCCGCGACAAAGGCACCTGATACATCTGAAGTATCACCCACCACCAGCACACGCCCCAAGCGCAGTGTTGCGGCACTATGACCTTTGCGGCCAAAATCCAGGTGCATGGCTGGGCCCCAGCTGTCCGTTTCAGGATCGTACAGATACGAACCCGTTCGCCCGTGAGCAAAAGGCTCATCGGTACCGCCGGCCACCAACACCCGGCCATCAGTCAACAGTGTTGCCGTGTGCTGCATTCGTTTTTCGGGTAATGGGTTGACGTTGCGCCAGGTTCGATTGACCGGATCAAACAACGAGGCATCGTCGATCGCAGCATTCAGCGTTGCCGAGTACCCCCCCAACACCAATACTTCTCCGGACGCCAACAGCGTGGCGCTGTGATCCATCCGTGCAATCGGGATCCAGGGGGCAACGGTCCAGCTATCGTTTGCCGGGTCGTAGATTTCCACACTGTCGAGTACCTGACCCGTCCCTTGATACTGATTATTGCCCGCGCAAACCAGGACATGACCATTGTTCAAGAGCGTTGCGGTATGTGCAAAACGCGGTGTCCCCAGCGGTGTCGCCGCTGTCCAGCAATCATCGGTTGAGTTGTACAACTCGACACTGTTGAGCGTGCGCTGCTGCCCGGCCCCTGCAATGATCATGACCTGACCATTGATCAATCTCACCGCACAATGACGGGAGCGGGCCTCGGCCAATGGAGATGTGGGATGCCAAGTATCTTCGAGTGAATCGTAGCGTTCGACGTCGGCAACCGGTGCAATTGCCGCAACGCGCAACTGCTCCCAAGAAATCTGATCGGCGCGCACAGGTGGTGAAAGGTTGGGATGGTCAGCCGCATCCGGTGTATTGCGCTCTGACCCGTTAATGCCCCCCACCACCAGTACAGAACCGTCAGGTAGCACCGTGGCCGAGTGGTTTGCCCGCGGGACGGTCAGGGAAGCTACCGTTTCGAAATAACCATCGACGACATTGTTCATGGGAATGCTCCGTCACTGAAAGTCAGTTTGAATACAGTGATTCAGGAATAACCAATCACCGCTTTCACTCAAATCCAATCTACGGGCCACTCCTCGATAGGTCTACTGTCAGAAATAACAGGTACCAGCAGAAGGCACGATCTGTTATGTGGTGTGCCCCTCCGGTTATCGCCCGCCGCCTAGATCAACAAACGTCCCGGTCGCATAGGAAGCCTTATCCGACAGCAACCACACAATCGCCTCAGCCACTTCATCCGGTCGCCCGCCCCGAGCCATCGGAATCCCCGACTCCAACTTGCTGACCCGATCCGGGTCGCCGCTCAATGCGTGGAAATCGGTGTAGATGTAACCAGGGCGCACGGCGTTGACGCGGATGCCTTCGCCGGCCACTTCTTTGGACAGGCCGATGGTGAACGTATCCAGCGCACCTTTCGACGCTGCGTAGTCGACGTATTCACTTGGCGCGCCCAGGCGGGAGGCCACCGAGGACACGTTAACGATGCTGCCGCCCTGCCCGCCATGTTTGGGCGACATGCGCAGGATCGCGTGTTTGGCGCAGAGGATTGGCGCCAGGACGTTGGTTCTGAGGATTTTGAGAATACGGAATTCGGACATTTCATCGATCCGCGACTTATGCCCGACGGTGCCGGCGTTGTTCACCAGGGCCGTGACCCGGCCCAACTCAGTGTCCACGCGATGGAACAGCGCGATCACTTCATCTTCGATGCTGACGTCAGCACGCACCGCAATGGCTTGGGCGCCGAGGGCGCGGACTTGCTCCAGTACACGTTGCGCAGCGGATTCGTCGGCCAGGTAGTTGATGCAGATCCGATAGCCTTGCTCGGCGGCCAACAGGGCTGTGGCGGCGCCGATGCCGCGGCTGCCGCCAGTGATGACGATGACTTTGTCCATGCGAAATTTCCCCCATTCCAAGCGTTAGCAGTCGGGGCCAAGAATAACCGTCATCGCAGGCTTTTGCATGGGCTCACATCAATCACATTGTTATCAACTCAGCGCCAATTGCTCTGCACGCAGAATATCTATCATGAAGCGTTCGGCCGGCAGCGGGTGCCCGAGCAGATAGCCCTGCAGCGAATCACAACCGAGTTGCGTCAGGAAGTCTTGCTGCGAGTCGGTCTCCACCCCTTCGGCGACGATCCGCAACCCCAGCGCCTGGCCGAGGGCAACGATGGCGGAAACGATGGCGGCGTCATCGCTGTCACGCTCCAGATCCCGGACAAAACCCCGGTCGATCTTCAGTTCGTTGGCCGGCAAGCGCTTGAGGTACATCAAGCTCGAATAGCCGGTGCCAAAGTCATCGATCGACAGGTCGACACCCATTGTCGACAGCTCCTGAAGCACCGTCATGCTCGCATCGGCATCGCTCATGGCGGTGGTTTCCGTGATCTCGAGGGTCAGGCTGTTGGCCGGCAAATGGTGAGTGGCCAAGGCTTTGGCGACGCTCTGGACCAGGCCCGTGTGGCAGAACTGCAAGGCTGAAAGGTTCACCGCGATGCGCCAGTCGGTGTACCCGAGCACGTACCACTCGCGCATCTGACGGCAGGCTTCGTTGAGCACCCACTCGCCAATCGGAATGATCAGCCCGGTTTTCTCCGCCAGTTCGATGAACTTGTCCGGCAACAGCATGCCCTGGGTCGGATGCACCCAGCGCAACAACGCCTCGGCACCGACCGGCCGGCCATTGTTGGCGTCGAACTTGGGTTGGTAATAAAGACTGAATTGCTGCTGATCAATGGCGATACGCAAGTCCTGCAATAACTGCAGCTGTTTGCGCGCGTTGCTGTTCATCGAGGCATCGAAGAAGCTGTAGCCGTTTTTCCCGGTGCCCTTGGCGTGGTACATCGCCGCGTCAGCGTTCATCAGCAATTCCTCGGCGGTTTCACCATTGCCCGGATAAATCGCGATGCCGACGCTGGCGGAAATCTGCAAGTCATGTTCGGCGACCCGGAACGAACGCCCGATCAGCCCGACCTGCCGGGCCGCCAGGTTCAATGCGTCATTCTGCTCGCCGAGCTGTACCAGTAAAACGAATTCATCACCGCCGATCCGCGCCAGGGTGTCATGGCTGCGCAAATCCTCACGCAAGCGCAAGCCGACCTCACGCAACAACAGATCGCCCATATGGTGCCCAAAGGCATCGTTGACCGGTTTGAAACCGTCCAGATCGATGAACATCAACGCGAAACAACCGCCTTGCTCGCGCACCATCGACATCGCCTGATCGATGCGGTCAGCCAGCAACACGCGATTCGGCAGGCCGGTCAGGGTGTCATGCAGGGCCAGTTGGGTCAGCTCGCGGTTGGCTTCGGTCAATGAGTGGGCAAGGCCTGCGGTGCGGGCCTCCAGGCGCGCATCGAGGACCGAGGTCAGCAAGGCAAGGCTCAACACTGCCAGGGTGGTGATCAGCACCAGATTGTCCAGGCCCTTGCCGTTCAGGCCGCTGACGGCCGCGCCACAGAAGCTGCCATCCGGGAAACGCGCCGCCGCCATGCCGGTGTAGTGCATGCCGACGATCGCGACCCCCATGATCACCGCCGCACCGCCACGGATCAGGCCGACATAAGGTGTGTGCTGGCGCAGGCGAAAAGCGATCCATAACGCGGCGCCCGAGGCGACCACGGCGATCAGCAGCGAGGCGCCGAACAGTGTCGGATCGTAATCGATACCCGGCTGCATACGCATGGCTGCCATGCCGGTGTAGTGCATCGCGCTGATCCCGGAACCCATGATCAGCGCGCCGAACGCCAATTGCCAGGCTGGCAATTGTGGCTGGCTGACCAGCCACAGGGCAAAGCCGCAGGACAAGATGCCAATCAACAGTGACAGCAACGTGATGCCGACGTCGTATCCGAGGTCGATGGGCAGTTTGAACGCGAGCATGCCGATGAAATGCATCGACCACACGCCAACCCCCATGGCAAAGGCGCCGCCAGCCGTCCATAGATGTACGGCCCGGCCCTTGGCCGTGGAGATGCGTTCGGTCAGGTCGAGCGCGGTATAGGAGGCGAGAATCGCCACACAAAGCGAGATGATGACCAGCGTGGGGGAATAGCTACCGATAAGCATGAGACTACTCGCGACAGCCCTCCGTTCTCGGGGGGCAAATCGGGCGATTGTACTGATTGCGCAAAAGAACGCACTGACAAAATAAGCAAAGGGCCATCAAGTCGATGAAACGCTTGTTTGACACCTCGCGACGGCCGCGCCCACCGGTAGCAGCTGCGTTGTGGCGAGTTGCCATCAGAGAATCGGCGCCTACTCTTTTTCGCTCACTTGTAACGCCCCATCCCAGCCACCACCCAATGCCGCGATCAACTGCACGCTGGCAATCAACCGGCTCTGCAACAGGCTCAGCACGCTGCGTTCGTTGTTCAACGCTGTGGCCTGAACGACCACCACGCCCAGATAAGCAATCACACCGGCCTTGTACTGGTTCTGGGTCAGGCGCAAGGACTCTCGCGCCGCGTCCAGAGCTTCCTGGCGCACGCCCGCTTCGTCTTCCAGGACCTTGAGCTGCACCAGATAGTTTTCCACCTCACGGAAGCCATCGAGCACGGTCTGACGGTACTTCGCCACGGTCTCGTCGTAGGCCGCTTCGCTACGGTCAACTTCCGCGGAGCGCTGACCGCCGTCGAACAAGGTCATGGCCAATTGCGGTCCGACCGACCAGAAGCGGTTCGGCACGCTGATCCAGTTCGAAGTGGTGCTGCTGCTGTAACCACCGTTCAGACTCAGTGTCAGATCCGGGTAATAGGCCGCCTTGGCCACACCGATGTTGGCATTGGCGGCCATCACCGAGCGCTCGGCGGAGGCGATGTCCGGGCGGCGCTCGAGCAATTGCGAAGGCAGGCTCAGCGGTATCTCGGGCAACGCAGGAATGTCTTTGGTTTCAGCCAGGCTGAACTCGGCCGGCGGTAGCCCGATCAGTACGGCAATGGCGTTCTCGAACTGGGCGCGCTGCCAGATCAGATCAACCATGTCAGCCTGGGTGCTTTTGAGCTGAGTCTGAGCCTGCGCCACCGCATCCTTGCCGGAGACACCGGCGCGGTACTGATTTTCGGTCATTGTCAGCGAGCGCTGATAGGCCTCGACCGTCGCCTCCAGCAGGCGTTTCTGCTCGTCGATCACCCGCAATTGCAGATAGTTCTGCACCAGTTCCGACTGCTGGCTCAAGCGCATCGCCGCCAGATCGGCATAACTCGCCTCGGCGTTGGCCGTGTCGGCTTCCAGTCCTCGGCGCAGCTTGCCCCAAACGTCGGCCTCCCAACTGACTCCGGCCTGCGCGGTGTAAGTGTCACGAATCCCGCTGGAAGAACTGGTCAGGCTCGAACTGCTGCTGCCGGTGCCCTGGCTGGAGCGGTTTTTCCCGACGGTCAGGTCCACGGTCGGGAAAAACGCGCCACGGGCACTGCGCACCAAGGCCTGGGCCTGACGGTACTGGGCTTCGGACTGTGCGACGGTCTGGTTGGAACTGTTGAGTTTTTCGATCAGGCCATTGAGCTGCCGATCGCCATACAACTCCCACCAGGCGCCACGGGCCAGGGAATCGCTGGGATTGGCCTGACGCCAGCCTGCCGCTTCCTTGTATTGCGCCGGCGCAGCCGCTTGCGGGCGCTGGTAATCCGGGCCGATGGCGCAGGCGCTGAGCATCGCCACGCACAGCGCCAGGCTCAACAAACGCGAGCCTCGGGCCGTAACCAGCGGTGCAGTCAGAGTGATAAGCGAACGGTCAGTCATAGCGGAGTTTCCAGAGCAGCATCAGTACGCACCCCACGCCAGTGATTGAAGCGATGGCGCAGTTTGTCGAGATAGAGATAAACCACCGGGGTGGTGTAAAGGGTCAGTACCTGGCTGAAGATCAGCCCGCCAATGATGGTCAGGCCCAGCGGCTGACGCATTTCCGCACCTTCGGCGCGGCTCAGCAGCAACGGCAACGCACCGAGGATCGCCGCCAGGGTGGTCATCAGAATCGGCCGCAGACGTTGCAGGCAAGCGCTGCGAATCGATTCCAGCGGCGCCATGCCCTGATGCCGTTCCAGCTGCAAGGCCAGGTCGATCATCAGAATGGCGTTTTTCTTCACCACGCCGATCAGCAGGAACAACCCGAGCAACGAGATCAGGCTGAACTCACCGCCCAACGCATAGATCGACAGCAACGCGCCGACCCCGGCCGACGGCAAGGTCGAAAGAATGGTCAGCGGATGGATGTAGCTTTCATACAGCACACCGAGCACCAGATACACCGCAACCAGCGCGCCGAGAATCATCCACGGTTGGCTCTTCTGGGTCGCGGCGAAGGCGTCGGCGGTGCCGGCCATTTTCACGATCACGTCTTCCGGCATGCCCAGTTTGGCGATAGCCCGCTCGATGGCCGCCGAGCCCTGCTCAACTGTCACGCCTTCAGCCATGTCGAAGGAAATGCTCTCGGAGGCGAACTGGCCTTCGTGGCTGACGCGGTCGTCTTCCAGACTGTTTTCATAATGAGCGATGGTCGAGAGCGGAATCCGCGCGCCGTCAGCCGTGATCACCTGAACCTGTTTGAGGGTGATCGGGTCCTGGGCGTATTTCGGATTGACCTCCATCACCACTTGATACTGATTAAGGCTGTCGTAAATCGTCGAAATCTGCCGCTGGCTGTAAGCGTTGTTCAGCACCGCGGTGACCATGTCCATGTCGACGCCCAGGCGTTTGGCCTGATCACGGTCGACGATCAGCGTCACCTGTTGGGCGCCGCGCCCTTCACGGGCGTCAATCGCGGTCAGCTCCGGCAAAGCCTTGAGTGCGGTAACGACTTTCGGGTACCACTCGCGCAACTCACCAAGGTCGGCGCTTTGCAGGATGTAGGAATACTGGGACGTGGTCTGTTCACGGCCGCCACCAAACTGCAAGTCCTGATCGGCCATCAGCATCAGCTGCGCACCGGCGACCTTGGGCATTTCCTTGCGCAGGCGTTCAATGACCTTTTGCGCAGAAATGTTGCGTTCCTTGATCGGTTTCAGCCGCACCAGCATGAAGGCGTTGTTGGTGCCGTTGGTGCCGCCGATGAAGCCGGCGACGCTTTGCACCGCGTCATCCTTGAGCACGGCGCGGCGGAAGGTTTCCATTTTTGGCTGCATCACGCTGAACGACAACCCATCGTCGCCGCGCACGAAACCGATCAGCTGACCAGTGTCCTGCTGAGGCATAAATGTTTTAGGAACAACGATATACAACGCAATGTTAACGCCGACTGTCACGACCAAGCTAAGCAAGGTCAACCGGCGATGACGCAGCACCCAGTCGAGGCTTGTGGCGTATTTGCCGACCATCCACTCGTTGGCGCGCTGACTCCAGCGCTGCAAACGGTTTTCCTCTCCCGGCGTATGCGGCTTGAGCCAGCGGGCGCAGAGCATCGGTGTCAGCGTCAGCGAGACCACCAGCGACACCACAATGGACGCCGCCAACGTGATGGAAAACTCGCGAAACAGGCTTTCGACGATCCCGCCCATGAACAGGATCGACAGGAACACCGCCACCAGCGAGACGTTCATCGACAGCAAGGTGAAGCCGACTTCCTGCGCCCCCAGGTACGCGGCCTTCATCGGCGGTACGCCTTTGTCGATGTGCCGGGAAATGTTCTCCAGCACCACAATGGCGTCGTCCACCACCAGTCCGGTGGCCAGAATCAGCGCCATCAGTGACAGGTTATTCAGGGAGAATCCGTAGAGGTACATCACCGCAAAGGTGCCGACCAGCGACACCGGCACCGCCAACGTTGGAATCAACGAGGCGCGGAAGTTACCGAGGAACAGGAACACCACCAGGATCACTAACGCCACGGCAATCAGCAAGGTCATTTCCGCTTCGTGCAAGGTCGCCTTGATCACCGGCGACCGGTCCATCGCCACGTTCAGCTTCACGCTGGCCGGCAACACGGCCTGCAACGCCGGCAGTTGAGCCTTGATTTCGTTGACCGTCTCGATGATGTTGGCGCCGGCCTGGCGGTTGATCACCAGCAGTACCGCCGCGTCGTTGTTGAAGAAACCGCTGTTGTAGCGGTCTTCGACGCCGTCGCTGACTTTGGCCACGTCCTTCAGGCGCAGGGCCGCGCCGTCCGCGTAGTGAATGATCAGCGACTCGTAATCCTTGGCTTTTTCCAGTTGATCGTTGGCCTGAACCTGCCACTGCCGCTGTCCGTCTTCGACCGAGCCCTTGGGCCGTCGCACGTTGGCGCTGGCGATGGTGTTACGCACATCGTCCAGTGCCACGCCGTACTGGTTGAGCGCCTGCGGTTCGAGTTCGATGCGCACCGCCGGCAAGGAACTGCCGCCGATCTGCACTTCGCCGACACCCTGCACCTGAGACACGCTCTGGGACAGAATCGTCGAGGCCAAATCGTAGAGCTGGCCTTTTTCCAGTACATCGGAGGTCAGCGACAGCACCATGACCGGCGCCTGGGACGGGTTGACCTTCTTGTAGGTCGGCATGCTGCGCATCCCGCTCGGCAGCAAATTGCGCGAGGCGTTGATTGCCGCCTGCACTTCCCGCGCCGCGCCGTTGATGTCGCGGTCGAGGTCGAACTGCAAAATCACCCGGGTCGAGCCCTGGCTGGAGCGGCTGCTCATGGTGTTGACCCCGGCGATGGCGCCGAAGGAGCGCTCCAGCGGCGTAGCCACGGTCGAGGCCATGACCTCCGGGCTTGCACCGGGCAGACTCGCCTGGACCACGATCACCGGGAAGTCCATCTGCGGCAGCGGCGCCACCGGCAACAGGCCGAAGCTCACGCCGCCCAGCAGCATGATCGCCAGGCTCAGCAACATCGTCGCGACCGGGCGCTTGATGAAAGGTCCGGACAGGTTCATGGCTGTTCTACCGCTTCCACGGCTTCAGGCTTGCGACCCCAGCGCCGACCGAGGCGGTCGAAATACAGATAGATGACCGGAGTGGTAAACAGCGTCAGCACCTGACTCACCAACAAGCCACCCACCATCACCAGACCCAACGGTTGACGCAGTTCCGCGCCGGAGCCGGTCGCTAGCATCAGCGGCACCGCGCCGAACAGCGCGGCCAGTGTGGTCATCAGAATCGGCCGGAAACGCAGCAGCGCCGCCTGATAGATCGCCGTTTCCGGGTCCATGCCCTGATTGCGTTCAGCGTCGAGGGCAAAGTCGATCATCATGATCGCGTTCTTTTTCACGATACCGATCAACAAAATGATGCCGATGATCGCGATCATGCCCAGATCATTCCCGCTCACCAGCAACGCCAGCAAGGCACCGACCGCCGCTGAGGGCAAGGTCGAGAGAATGGTGATCGGGTGGATGTAGCTCTCGTAAAGCACACCGAGCACGATGTACATGGTGACCACCGCCGCCAGAATCAGCAGCAAGGTGCTCGACAGCGACGCCTGGAATGCCTCGGCCGCGCCCTGGAACTGGGTCTGCACGCCGATCGGCATGCCGATGTCTTTCTGCACCTGGTCGATGATTTCCACTGCATGCCCCAGCGCCACGCCAGGTGCCAGGTTGAAGGACATCATCACTGCCGGGAACTGACCGATATGAGTGATCGCCAGTTGGGCCTGACGCTCCTCCATGTGCGCCAGACTGGACAGGCGCACTTGCCCGCCATCGGTGGTTTTCACGTGAATCTGATTCAGCGCCTCCGGGCCGATCCTTTCGCCCGACTGCGATTGCAGCACCACACGGTACTGGCTGGCCTGGGTGTAGATGGTGGAAATCTGTCGCTGACCGAAGGCGTCGTACAGCGCATCGGTGATGTTTGACACCGACACGCCGACCCGCGACGCCGCATCGCGGTCAATCACCAGATAGACCTGCAAACCCTTGTCCTGCAAATCGCTGGCAACGTCAGTCAACTCCGGCTGTTGGGCCAGTGCGTCCACCAGACGACCGCTCCACAGACTGAGCAGCTCGGAATCCGGCGACGACATGCTGAACTGGTATTGAGTCCGGCTGACACGGTCTTCGATGGTCAGGTCCTGCACCGGTTGCATGAACAGGCGAATGCCGGTGAGTTTGTCCAGTTCCGGTTGCAGACGTGCAATCACCTCGGTGGCGCTGAGGTCACGGTCACTGTGGGATTTGAGGTTGATCAGCAGACGACCGCTATTGAGCGTCGAGTTGTCACCGTCGACGCCGATGTAGGACGACAGGCTCTCCACCGCCGGATCCGCCAAGATCACTTTGGCCAGTTCCTGCTGACGCTCGCTCATGGCGGCGAAGGAAATCGACTGCGGCGCCTCGGAAATGCCCTGGATCACCCCGGTGTCCTGCACCGGAAAAAAGCCCTTTGGCACCACCATGTAGAGGAACACGGTCAACGCCAGCGTGCCGATGGCCACCATCAGGGTCAGCGGTTGATGCTTGAGAACCCACTTTAACTTGCGCCCGTAAACCGCGATCATCCAATCAATTGCTGCGCCGCTGGCCCGGTAGAAACGGCCCTGTTCTTCTTCCTTCGGCTCACGTTTGAGCAGCCGCGCGCACATCATTGGCGTCAGGGTCAGAGAGACGACAAGGGAAATCAGGATCGCCACCGCCAGGGTGATGGCAAACTCGCGGAACAATCGCCCTACCACGTCGGCCATGAACAGCAACGGAATCAAGACGGCGATCAGCGACAGGGTCAGGGAGATCAGCGTGAAGCCAATCTGCTTGGCGCCCTTGAGCGCCGCATTCAGGGGGCTGTCGCCCTCTTCGATAAATCGGGAAATGTTCTCCAGCATGACGATCGCATCGTCCACCACGAAACCGGTGGCGATGGTCAGTGCCATCAGGGTCAGGTTATTGACCGAGAAACCCGCGAGGTACATCACGCCGAAGGTGCCGATCAGCGACAGTGGCACGGCCACCGACGGAATGATCGTCGCGCTGGCCCGACGCAGGAACAGGAAGGTCACCATCACGACCAGTGCAATGGCGATCAACAATTCGTGCTGCACGTCGGTGACCGAGGCGCGGATAGTCTGGGTGCGGTCGGTCAGCACGGTGACTTCGAGACCGGCAGGCAGGTTGTCGGTGATGCTCGGCAGCAGGGCTTTGATCCGGTCGACTACTTCGATGACGTTGGCGCCAGGCTGCCGCTGGATGTTCAGCAGCACCGCCTGATTTTCGTTGGCCCACGCCGCCAGACGTTCGTTTTCCGCACCATCGACGATCTCTGCCACGTCCTTCAACCGCAACGGCGCGCCGTTGGCATAGGCGAGAATCAGGTTGGCGTAGTCTTTGGGCGAGGTCAGTTGATCGTTTGCATCGAGCATCGACACCCGCGTCGGGCCGTCAAAGTTGCCCTTGGGCTGGTTGACGTTGGACGCTCCGATCAAGGTGCGTACGTCAGACAGGTTCAAGCCATTGGCCGCCAGTGCCTCGGGGTTGACCTTGATCCGCACGGCCTGACGCTGGCCACCGGCAATGCTGACCATGCCGACGCCGCTGATCTGGGCAATTTTCTGCGCCATGCGCGTGTCGACCAAATCGTTGAGCTTGGGCAGCAGCATGGTCTTGGAGGTGATGGCCAGCGTCAGTACCGGGGTGTCCGCCGGGTTGACCTTGTTGTACACCGGCGGCGCCGGCAGGTCCTTGGGCAGCAAATTGGTCGCGGCGTTAATCGCCGCCTGCACCTGCTGCTCGGCGACGTCCATGTTGACGTCGAGGCTGAAACGCAGGGTCAGCACCGAAGCGCCGCCGGAGCTGGTCGATGCCATCTGGGTCAGGCCGGGCATCTGCCCGAATTGACGCTCCAACGGCGCAGTCACGGCGCTGGTCATGACATCCGGGCTGGCACCGGGATACAGCGTCATGACGCGGATGGTCGGGTAATCGACCTGAGGCAATGCCGACACCGGCAACAGCCGATAGGCGATCACGCCGGCCAGGACTATGGCCAGCATACTCAGGGTCGTGGCTACCGGGCGAAGGATGAACAGCCGCGAGATGTTCATGCGCCGTCCTTTTTCACCTTGTCGGTGGTCGTCGCGTCAGGTGCCGTGGCGGCCGATTTGCCTTGCAGGTGCCCGGTCGGGGTGGTCGGTACATCCTTGGTGTCGTTGACCACTTCCACTTCGCTGCCTTCCTTCAAGCGGTCGGTGCCTTCAAGGACCACGCGATCCCCAGGGGCCAGGCCTTCGGTAATCACGGTGTTTTCACCGTCACTGGCGCCGACTTTCAACTGACGAATCGCGACTTTCTTGTCGCCGTCCAGGGCGTAGACAAACGTACCGTTGGTGCCGAACTGAATCGCTGCCGAAGGTGCGAGCACCACGTCTTTTAGGGTGTCGGCCAGCAGGTGGACGTTGACGAACTGATTCGGGAACAGCGCCTGATCGCGGTTCTCATAACGCGCCTTGAATTTCAGGGTCCCGGTGGTGACGTCGATCTGGTTGTCCAGGCTCTGCAAGACGCCGGTGGCCTGCAACTTGGTGTCACCACGGTCCCAGGCTTCGGCGGGCAGTTTGGCGCCGGTGCGATAACGGGCCAGCACGGTTTCCAGGCTGTTTTCCGGCAAGGTGAAGGCGACACTGATCGGTTGGGTCTGGGTGATGATCACCAGCGCGGTGGTGTCGTTGGCTGCCACCAGGTTGCCGACATCCAGCTGACGCAAGCCCACACGCCCGGCAATCGGGGCGCGGATTTTGGTGAATTCCAGATTGAGCTTGGCGTCGTTGACCGCCGCCTGATTGGTTTTGACCGTGCCCTGGTACTGCCCCACCAGTGCTTCGGCGGTGTCCAGGGTCTGCTTGGCAATACTGTCTTCGCGGTACAGGCCGCGATAGCGTTCCACATCGACCTGGGCGTTTTTCAGTTGTGCCTGGTTCTGCAGCAACGTGCCTTCGGCCTGAAGCAAGGCGTTCTGGTAAGGACGCGGGTCGATTTCAGCCAGCAGATCGCCTGCCTTGACCATCTGCCCTTCCTCGAAGGAGATCTTCATCAGCTCACCACCGACGCGGCTGCGCACATTGATGGTGTTCAGCGCCGTCACGGTGCCCAGCGCCTTGTAGTACAGCGGGAAGTCGCCCTTGACCGCTGGCGCGACACGCACCGGAATCGGCCCGGTCGCCCCGCCGAAACCGGGACGCATTCCCCCCGACTTGCCGGTGTGCCCGGCAACGGCTTTCTGCCCTGCGCCCTCTTTTTGGGCAGTGCCGGCGGGCCAGAATTTCCAGCACAGGCCAGCGATGACCAATAGGACAAGCAGGCCAAACAGCCAGCGACGGGGACTACGGGAAACGGAGGATTGCATGGAATGATCAACCATTGGGCGCGTGGGCTTCTTCTACAGGAGGCTGAACGATAAGCACTGGCGGGCATTAAGCAAAGCGGCTTTACCGGCAATTTACCTTCGGCTTACGTAACAGGAGATGTATCTAAGACACTGAAGCACAAATGAAAACGGCCTGGACAGAGGGGGCGTTCTCACTGAATTACCCCGCCGCGCCGGGTCTGCTGTTGTGCAGGGCAAGGCGCGAGAAGCGTGATTTGGTCATTCCAAATAAGCTTCGAGCAACGCAGCCCTGCACAACAGCAGGCCCGGCCCTTCGGGTTGTGCCTTAAAGCGGGCCAGCCTGCGTTGCAGGCCTTGGGAAGGGAACAACCATTACCAGCGGCCTGCGCCTTGCCTGGCCCGCTTTAAGGCGACAACGCGGCGGGGAAATTCAGTGAGAACGCCCCCTAGGCCGTTAACAATTGTAAAAGCGCGCTTATTTCAGAACAGCAAGTGCCGCTTCGTAGTTTGGTTCTTCAGCGATTTCCTTGACCAGTTCGCTGTGCAAAACGTTGTCGTTTTCGTCCAGAACCACGACGGCACGGGCGGTCAGGCCTTTGAGTGGGCCGTCAGCGATGGCCACGCCGTAGTTCTCGATGAACTCGGCACCGCGCAGGGTCGACAGGTTCTGTACGTTTTCCAGGCCTTCAGCGCCGCAGAAGCGCGCTTGAGCGAACGGCAGGTCAGCGGAGATGCACAGCACGACAGTGTTGGCGACATCACTGGCCTGGGCGTTGAACTTGCGAACCGAAGTCGCGCAGGTCGGGGTATCGACGCTTGGGAAGATGTTCAGCACTTTGCGCTTGCCGGCGAAGCTCGCCAGGGTCACGTCGGACAGATTGCCGGCAACCAGAGAAAAGGCTGGCGCCTTGGAACCGGCTTGTGGCAGTTGGCCGTTGACTTGAACCGGGGAGCCTTTAAGAGTGACTTGAGCCATGAACGGAGTCCTTCTGAACGTTGTTGTAGAGAATTTTGAAGAGGCCGAAGTTAACCACGAAATGGCCCGACGACCTATGCCCAGATACAAATTGTGAAGTGTCGCCCCCTAAATTGGATACAACTCTGACAATCAACACAAAACCTGTGGGAGCGAGCTTGCTCCCACAGGGGTCGGTGTACAGCGTACCGCCCTCGCCGGCCGCAACCCGGTGTTCATGACGAAAGGCAGCCAGCATTGTCGATTCAGGCGACGGCCATTCGACTAGCCTGTGAATCACTCACATCCAGCGGAGATAAGACCATGCGATTCATGATCATTGTGAAAGCCAGCCAGGATTCCGAGGCCGGTGTGATGCCCAGCGAGGAACTGATGACCGCGATGGGCAACTACAACGAGGAGCTTGTCAAAGCCGGCATCCTCATCGACTGCGATGGCCTGCAACCCAGCAGCAAAGGTGCCCGCGTGCGTTTCTCGGGTGACCAGCGCACGGTGATCGACGGCCCGTTCGCCGAAACCAAGGAGCTGATCGCCGGCTACTGGATATGGCAGGTGAAGTCGAAACAGGAAGCGATCGAATGGGTCAAGCGCTGCCCCAACCCGATGCCAGGCACCGACGCCGAGATCGAGATTCGCCAGGTGTTCGAGGCAGAGGATTTCGGGGACGAGTTCACACCGGAACTGCGGGAGCAGGAAGAACGGCTACGGGAGCAGATGAACAAACACTGAATAGCGGATCATTCCCACGCGCCTGCGTGGGAATGATCAAAATGTCGGTTTCCCAAAGGAGCGAGGCTTACCCGCGATTGCTTTTTTGCCTCCCGATCTTAACCCCCTGTTTCGAATTAACTTTTTAGTACATACAAATCCCCACAAACATGTACAAAAAAAACCAAAGATCCCCCCTTCGACTGGCGAACCCCGAGTTAGCTGCTAGCGTCAACAGACGTGTCCTACAGGCTTGATAGGAAAGAGATTTCGCAGTAACGGCCGAGAAGTGCCGAGTCGTCCAATGAGCCACGAAGGAACGGGGGATTCATGTCGAAGAATGCGGGAGCACACGCCTTTCTATTGGTGGCCTCAATGGCGTCTGCCGTTTATGCCCACGCGGATAACGCCGATACGGCCAACAAAAGTAACAACCCGCTGAACCTGGCACCTGGCGCCAACCTTCAGGATTACTTGCGATTGATTCATCGCCGCGCGGCCTGCTCGGCGCATTGGTGCAATACCAGAGCTCTTTCGCCGGCGACCACGATCGCGCTCACGTCGAAACCGCAACGATGCAGCCCTTCATCATTCATAACCTGGCCAAAGGTTGGTACCTGCGCTCGACCGGCACCTGGACGTTCGACCTGAAAAACGACACCCATTACATCCCCATCGGGTTCGGTGGCGGCAAGGTCTGGAAATCCGGGACAAATATTCTCAACGTATTCGTCGAACCTCAGTGGACAGTGGAACGCAAAGGCGATGGCCTGCCGCAGTTCACGCTGTACACCGGGATCAACGTCACGTTTGGCAAATAAGGACTTTCAAATGCACGGTGCAATTCGCGCAGCCGGTTTCAGCCTGATGACGATGTTCGTCAGTTGCGGGGTCGGCGCCCAGGAGCTGGATACGCGGATCGGCAAGATCGCGATGGAAGGCGAACTGCCGGCCCATGAATCGATTGCCAAACTCTACGCCGAGCTGGATTTCCAACAGGCGACCCAGAGTTACCTGTGGGCCTTGCCGCTGGTGTCCTACGCGCAATGGCAGGAAGAGTTTCGCGACAAACTCGGCGCCCACAGCGGCGACCTGATGGTGCTCAACAGTTACGAAGACAAACTGGGCGTAATCACCGCCAACGCCACCACGCCGTACATCCTCGGCTTCGTTGACCTGAATGAAACCGGCCCGCTGGTGATCGAACTGCCGCCCGGCCCGACCGCGGGCGGTGTGGGTGATTTCTGGCAACGCGCAATCATCGACATGGGCCAGACCGGCCCGGACAAAGGCAAGGGTGGCAAGTATCTGGTGCTGCCACCGGGTGCCGAGCCACCCGCCGACGCCGGCAAGTATTACCTCGCCAAGTCGGAAACGATGAACGTGCTGGTGGGTTTTCGCGTCCTCGATCCGGACCCGGCCAAGGGCAAGGCGCTGGTCGAACAATTCAAGATGTACCCGTACGCCAAACGCGCCGAACCGGGCAAGACCCAGTTGCTCTCCCCCGGAGGCAAGGCCTGGTCCGGCACTCAGCCACGTGGTCTGGCGTATTGGCAGCGCTTGCACCAGATCATCCAGAAAGAGCCCGTCAACGAACGTGACCGTTTCTACATGGCCATGCTGGCCAGCCTGGGCATCGAAAAAGACAAACCCTTCAACCCCAACGACAACCAACGCAAGGCGATGGAACAAGGTGCGCAAGTCGGCGAGTTGATCGCCAAGGCCAACACCTTCGCCAAGCGTTTTCCAGACGCCCAGTATTGGAAAGACCGGCAATGGGACACCGTGCTGAACATCGCCGAGCCGTCGCAGCGCGTGGCTTATTACGACCAGTTGTGGGAACGCAGTGCCTGGTTCTACGAAGCGGTGACCAACACCAAGGGCATGGTTTCCAAGACTCCGGGCCTGGGCCAGACCTACCTCGGCGCCTACACCGACGCCAAGGGCCACTGGCTCGACGGCGGCAAAAGTTATCGCCTGCACGTCGGCGCCAACCCGCCGGCCAAGCAGTTCTGGTCGATGACCGTCTACGACATCGACAGCCGTTGCCTGATCGACAACCCGCAACGCAAGGCCGATCTGTCGTCCCGTCAGGATCTGAAAAAGAACGCCGACGGCTCGGTGGACCTGTATTTCGGCCCGACCGCGCCCAAGGATTTCGAGAACAACTGGGTGCAAACCGTGCCCGGCAAACACTGGTTCAGCTATTTCCGGCTGTACGCGCCCACCGAAGCCTATTTCGATAAAAGCTGGAAACTCGACGACATCACGGCCGTGGAATGACGCCCAAGCGTTTTATAAGGAAGTTTTATGAATAACCGCATGCTGCTCGCCGCGCTCTCGCTCACCCTGAGCACCAGCGCCTGGGCCGACTTCACCGCCACCCCGGAAGAAGCCCGGGGCATCGCCAAGGAAGCCTATTTATACGGCTTCCCGGTGGTAGAAATGTACAAGACCCTCTACACCCAGGCCGTGGACAAGAAGAGCCCGAACTTCAAGGCACCGTTCAACCAGATCGGCAACACCGCCAAGGCGTTCACTGCCAAAGACACCGCCTTCGTCACCCCGAACGCCGACACGCCCTACTCCTTCATCTGGATGGACCTACGCGCTGAACCGATGGTGCTGACCTTGCCGGCCATCGACGAACATCGTTACTACTCAGTGCAGTTGATCGACGCCTACACGCAGAACTTTGCCTACCTGGGCACACGTAGCACGGGCAACAATGGCGGGCATTTCATGATTGCCGGGCCGAACTGGCAAGGCCAGCAACCGGTAGAAATCGATCGGCTGCTGCGTAGCGAAAGCAACATCGCCTACGCGCTGTATCGCACGCAGTTGTTCGATGAAAAGGACTTGGGCAAGGTCAAGGAGATCCAGAAGGGTTACAAGGTCGAGACGCTCAGCCACTACGTCAAACAAAAAGCCCCGCCCGCCGCGCCGAAGATCGACTGGCCGAAACCCACGCCGACCATGAGCGATACGCCCGACCTGTTCCGCTACCTGAACTTCATGTTGTCGTTCGCCCCGCCCCAGGACGTGGAAAAAGACCTGCTCGCACGCTTTGCGAAAATCGGTATTGAAGCCGGCAAGCCTTTCAAACCGGACGCGCTCACGCCTGAGCAGCGCAAGGCGCTGGAGGACGGTATCAGCGATGCCAAAGCTGAGTTCGCCCAGTTCAAAAAAGACAAGGTCGATAGCCATCAGGTCACCAGCGGTGACTTCTTCGGTACCCGCGATCACCTGAACGGCAACTACCTGTACCGCTACGCCGGCGCCAACATGGGGATCTTTGGCAACTCCGCCGAAGAGGCGAATTACATCGGCTACTTCGTCGACAAGGACGGCCAGCCGGTCGACGCCTCGAAACACGATTACACCCTGCATTTCGACAAGGGCGCCCTGCCCCCGGCCGATGCGTTCTGGTCGCTGACGATGTACGACGGCAAGAACAAGTTGCTGGTGGCTAACCCGTTGAACCGTTACCTGATCAACTCGCGCATGCTGCCGGACCTCAAGCTCGACGCCGACGGTGGGCTGACTCTTTACGTGCAGCACGAGGCACCGGCCAAGGACCTGCAAAGTAACTGGCTTCCAGCGCCAGAAGGCCCGTTCTACGGGATCTTGCGCTTGTACCTGCCGAAACCGGAAGTCACCAGTGGCCAATGGAAAATGCCGTTGCTGACCCTCATCAATCAACCAAAACAATAAACGGAGTCCGTCATGGTCAGGCCTTATGTTGTGCGTCCTTTACTGGCCCTGTGCGTGCTCGGTGCAAGCCCTTTGGCCCTCGCGGCCGAGGGCGGCGTCGGCCGGCCGATCACCGGGCAACAGGTATTTTCCAATGCCGGGATCGTGCCGCCGGAACCCGGCTGGGTCATGTCGCTGACCAGCATCTGGTACGACGGTGACCTCAAGGGCAGCAAGGGTGTGCCGATTTCCGGTGAGATCGGCGCAGACCTGGACATGAAAGTCTCCTACACCATGGCCAACTTCACCCACATCTGGGACACCGGCAAGGGTCGCTGGAACTACGCCTCGGCCATCGGCGTGCCGGTGCAGTACACCGACGTCAGCATCAGCATTACCGGCCCGCGCGGCCGGACACTGGGCACCGAAGACACCGGCACGCAGTTCGCCGACATGCTGATCACGCCGATCGCCGCCGGCTACCACTTCGACGAGGTTAACCACCTCTCGTTATCCCTGCCGATCTACGTGCCGACCGGCGCCTATAACGACGATCGCCTGGCCAACCCCGGCCAGAACACTTACACCTTCATGCCCACCGTGGCCTTCACCCACCTGGACGGCAAGGGCGGTGAGTTCACCCTCTCGAGCGGCCTCGAGTTCTACACCGAGAACGACGCCACGGATTATCGCAACGGCAACATTTTCACCCTCGATGCGCTGTGGACCCACGGTTTCGGCAATGGCTGGAGCGCCGGCGTTGTCGGCGGTTACGTGCAGCAGATCACCGATGACAAGGGCCAGACCGCCGATTCACTCAACGGCTTTCGCGGCCGCTCGGTGGGTGCCGGTCCGGTGGTGGGCTGGGCCGGGAAATTTGCCGATGCCCAGGCCAGCGTCAGCGCGCGCTGGGTGCCGGAGTTCGACACCAAGAACCGCCCTGAAGGCAACGGTTTCAGCGTGAACCTGACGCTAGCGTTTTTCTAGGAGTGGAACATCCCATGACTGCACTCAACGACCTCAACGCCCTGCAAGCCAGCATCGCCGAAGCCGTGCTCGGCCAGGATCAGGTGATCCGCCAGATTATCCTTGGCCTGTTGGCCAACGGGCACTTGTTGCTCGAAAGCCTGCCCGGCCTGGCCAAGACCCGTACGGTCAAAGCGCTGGCCAAACACCTGGACGCGAAGATGAGCCGCATCCAGTTCACCCCCGACCTGCTGCCGTCGGACATCACCGGCGCCGAGGTGCTGCACCAGATCGATGGCAAGAACGAGATCCAGTTCCAGCCCGGCCCGCTGTTCGGCAACCTGATTCTGGCGGATGAAATCAACCGCGCACCGGCCAAGGTTCAGGCCGCGTTGCTGGAAGCCATGGAAGAACGGCAAATCACCGTGGCGGGCAACAGTCATGTGCTGCCGGAACTGTTCATCGTGGTGGCGACCCAGAACCCGATTGAACAGGAAGGCACCTATCCGCTGCCGGAAGCGCAGATGGACCGGTTCGTGATGAAGGTTCTGCTGGATTACCCGAGCGCAGAAAACGAAAGCCAGGTGCTGCGCCTGTTGCGTGAAGAAGAGTTTGCGTTGGGCGCCAAAACGGCTGCAGTGCAGGGCTTCGCGCTGTCCCAGGAGGTGATCTTCGCGGCGCGTCGGGAAGTCAGCGCCGTTCACGTGTCCCCGGCCATCGACCGCTACCTGATCGACCTGATCAATGCCACCCGCCACCCGGCCGATTACGATGCCGATCTCGGTCGCTGGATCGCCATCGGTGCCAGCCCTCGCGGCGGTATTGGCCTGGATCGCTGCGCCCGGGCCGATGCCTGGTTGCAGGGGCAGGATTTTGTCTCGCCCGATAACGTTCGCGCCGTGGTGCATCCGGTGCTGCGTCATCGCCTGCAACTGAGTTACGACGCCGTGGCCGACGGGGTGACGGCCGATCAGGTGCTGGACCGCGTGCTCGACAAAGTCGCGATTCCGGCCTGAGGTAGAAAATGAACAGTGCGGACGGTCTGGTCTATGTCTCTCTGGCGCAGTTGATGGCCCTGGAGCTCAAGGCGCGTGACCTGAGTTTCCTTTCGCGTCAGCCGCGAGGCAGCATTCTTGCCGGCAACCATGCCTCGCGCCTGCGGGGCCGTGGGTTGAACTTCGATGAGCTGCGCCGCTATCAGCCGGGGGACGACTTGCGTCATCTGGATTGGCGGGCGTCGCTGCGCACCGGCAAACCGGTGGTTCGCACCTTCACCGAAGAACGCGACCGCCCGGCGTTGATTCTGGTCGATCAGCGCATGTCGATGTTCTTCGGCTCCCAGCGCAGTTTCAAATCCGCCATTGCCGCCGAACTTGGCGCGTTGGCCGCGTGGATGGTGTTCAACGCGGGAGATCGGGTCGGCGGCCTGGTGTTCAACGATTTGCGCATCGACGCCATTGCCCCGCTACGCAGCCGTAAGCGTGTCGAAGCACTGTGCAGTCGCATCGCTGAGCAGAATCAGCAACTGAACGCGGCCAATCCGGACGCCGAAGGTGAGGACCAACTCGACAAGGTGTTACAGCATTGCCTGGCGGTGGCCGGTCACGATCACCTGATTTGCATCGTCAGCGACTTTGCCGGCGCCGGTGAGCGCACCTTGCAGTTGATGCGCCAATTGGCGGCTCACAACGATGTGATTGCGATGCAGGTCTACGACCCGTTGGCGCTGAACCTGCCGAAGAACGGCCGTTTGCTGATCACTCAAGGCCAGTTGCAGGTGGAACTGGCCGTCGAGCAACGCAGTGTTCATCAACCGCTGGGGGACTTTCTCAGCGGTCGGCTCAAGGACGTCGCCACGTTGCTGCGCCGCAGTCAGGTGCCGCTGATGATGTTCAGTACCGCCAACGAGGCGCAGGAACAATTGCGCGCCGAACTGGGCAAGCTTGGCGGAGGTCGGCGATGAACCCGAACATCCCGAGCATCGAGCAACTCAAGGAGATCGCCCTGCCCGCGCCGGTGAGTTATGCGCCGTAGACATGGGGTTGGTGGGTGTTGCTCTGCCTGTTGGTGATTGCGGTTTTGCTGGTCAGCGCACGGAGGTATTGGCAATGGCGGCGGGATCGCTATCGGCGCGAAGCGTTGGTGCGGCTGGCCGAACTGCAAAACAGCGACGATCAGCTGCAAGCCCTGCGCGAACTCGCGGAACTGCTTAAACGCGTGGCCCTGTCGATGCCCTCCCCTTGGAATACAACCCCTGTGGGAGCGAGCTCGCTCCCACAAGGGACTGTTGGTGCGCTTGGGGGGGATGACTGGCAGGCATTTTTGGTGCGACACAGTGCGCAGCCTCTACCGGCGGATTTGAGCCAGCAACTGGCGCAATTGGCCTATGCGCCTGATGCCGCATTGTTGGCGCTTAAGGCTGAACAGCGCCAACAACTGTTCGCCACCTGCAAACACTGGGTGGAGCATCACCATGTGGCAGCTTGATTACCCTTGGCTGCTAATCCTTTTGCCGCTGCCGTGGTTCGGCTACCGCTACCTGCCCGATTACCGCGAAGCCCGCAGCGCCGTGCGCGTACCGTTTTTCGCGGCCATGAGCCGAGCCATCGGCCAGGCACCCAGCCAGGCCGGCACCCGCAGCAATCGCTGGCAGTTGCTGCTGAACCTGCTGGTCTGGGCACTGTTGCTACTGGCGGCCGCTCGCCCGGTGTTCGTCGAAAAACCGATTGAGCGTCAGCAACCGGTGCGTGACTTGATGCTGGCCATCGACATTTCCCAGTCCATGGAAACCACCGATTTCACCGACGCCAACGGCCAGAAGATCAACCGGCTGGCGGCGGTCAAGGACGTGGTTCATGGCTTTATCGACAAGCGCAAAGATGATCGGCTGGGCCTGATCGTGTTCGGCAGTGGTGCTTACCCGCAGGCGCCGTTGACCCTCGATCACGCCAGTCTGTCGCTGTTACTGGACGACACCGGCATCGGCATGGCCGGCCCCAACACGGCCATCGGTGACGCCATCGGCCTGAGCCTGAAACTGCTCGACCAGGCCCACGAACAGGAAAAAGTCCTGATCCTGCTCACCGACGGCAATGACACCAGCAGCGCCATTACCCCGGATCACGCGGCGGCCATGGCGGCCGCCAAAGGCGTGGTCATCCACACCATCGGCATTGGTGACCCTGGCGCCTCGGGCGAAGCCAAGGTCAACCTTCAGGGCTTGCAGCAGATCGCCGAGGCCACGGGCGGCAAGTTTTTCCGTGCCGAAGATCGCAATGCGCTGGATCAGGTGTACGGCACCCTCGACAAACTCACGCCGCATCAAGTGAAAACCCTCAGTCATCAGCCGAAAAAGGACCTGTTCTGGTGGCCGATGGGGGCCGCGATCGGTTTGCTCGCGCTCTATCACTTGGGCGCCCTGCTCCGTCCGCACCTGACACTCGCGCGTCAGCGGCAGGAGGCTTGAGATGGAGATCAATCTCAGTGACTTCCATTTCCTGCGTCCACTGTGGCTGTTGCTGGTGCCGTTCGGCGCCCTGCTGCCCTGGCTCTGGCGCCGCAGCCGTGATGTGCAACGGCGTTTGCGCAGCAACATTGCCGAGCACTTGTTGCCGCATTTGTTGATTACGCCGCAGGATCAACAGCGTTTTCGGCCCGTGCATCTGACGTGCGCGTTGTTGATACTGGGCGCCGTCGCGGCTGCCGGGCCCACATGGGAACAGGACCGTCCGGCCTTTCTGGAAAACCGCGCGCCACTGATCATCGCCATCGACCTGTCGCCGTCCATGGACGCCACCGACGTACCGCCAAGTCGCCTGGAAGCGGCCAAACACAAGCTGCACGACCTGATCCAGCGTCGCGCCGGGGCCCGCAGCGGGTTGATCGCCTATGCCGGCAGCGCGCATCTGGTACTGCCACCGACCGACGATCCGGCCCTGCTCGACACCTTCATTCAAGCCCTGAGCACCGACCTGATCAGCAAACCGGGGAAAAATGTCGGCGCGGTGATCGAGCAAGCCAAACGCCTGCTGATCGCCGAGAAGACGCCGGGAACCCTGCTGCTGATCACCGACGGCGCCGACACCTCACAACTCAGCGGTCTGGACAAGCAACTGGACGACAGCGCGCTGCAAGTGCTGATTCTGGCCGTCGGCAGCGAGGACGGCGGGATCATCCACGACGCCAACGGCCAGCCACGTACCGACAGCAATGGTCGTCCGGCACTCGGCAGCTTTGATCAGGCCGCACTCAAACAGCTTGGATCAACGTTGGATGCGCCGTTGGGCAGCCTGACGCTCAATGACGACGACCTGGACTGGATCGAACTGCACGCCCAACAGCATTTCCAGGCTGCCAGCGATGAACAGCGCGAACTGCACTGGAAGGACGCCGGTTACTGGCTGTGCTGGCCGTTGCTGCTGATCGCCTTCTTCAGTGTGCGCAAGGGCTGGAGCCTGAACTGGATGGCCGGGTGGTTGTTGGCTCTGGGCATTGGCTTGCAACCGGCACCGGCCGAAGCCAACGCATTGGCCGATGCCTTTTTTACGCCAGACCAGCAAGGCCGCTGGGCCTTCGAGCACGAGCATTTCCCGCAGGCCGCGGCGCATTTCGTCGATCCTTACTGGAAAGGCATTGCCGCCTACAACGCCGCCGATTACGACCTGGCACTGGCCAGTTTTGCGCGGCTCGACACCCCGCAGGCGTATTTCTACCTGGGCAATATTTACGTGCGCCGCTTCAAGTTTGATCAGGCCATCGCCGCATATACCCAGGCGTTGAAGGTGCAAGCGCAATTCCCTGAAGCCACCGCCAACCTGGCCTTGGCCATCGCCTTGCAGAAAGACACCGACAGCGCCGAACAGAACGCGCCCGAGGTCAAACCCGACGAGATCAAAATGGACAAGGCGCCGGGCAAGGGCCAGAGCAAACCGGTTCAGACCGAGCAAGCGGCGTCGGATGAGCTGTGGCTGCAGAACCTCAGTACGTCGCCGGCGAAATTCCTGAAGCAGAAATTCAGCTTGCAGGATCAGGCGGGAGGCAAACCATGATCCGTCTGATAGACCGAATCGCGGCCTTCGCGAGCAAGCCCGCTCCCACATTTGATCTGTGTGCGCTGCAAATTCCCTGTGGGAGCGAGCCTGCTCGCGATGGCGACCTGTCATTCCCCACAATCATTGGCACCTTGCTCATCTGCCTGATCAGCACCAGCGCTCTGGCCGCTGAACCGGAGCTGCGAATCCAGACCCGCCTGCAACCCGCCGACTCGGTCATGGTCGGCGGCATTCTGCAACTGCAACTCGATGTCCTCACCGACAGCTGGTTCACCGACGCGCCCACCCTGCCCGACCTGAAGCTGCCCGGCGCACTGGTGTTGCCGCCCGACGGCCATGCCGAGCACCTGAACCAGACACTCGACGGCAAGTCGTTCAACGGCATGCGCTACAGCTACCGAATCACACCGAGTCTGGCCCAGGGTTTCGACATCCCGGCGTTGACGGTGCGCGCCACGCCCGGTCAGGCCAGCGCGCCGTTAACCGCCCAAAGCCAGCCACTGCACTTCATTGCCACACAACCGCCAGGGTTCCAACCCGGCGAACCGGTGCTCGTCGCCCAAGGGCTGCGCTTCACGCAAACAGTCGCCAACGCGGCGACACCCCTGAAGGTCGGTGACAGCATCACCCGGCAACTGACGCTGCAAGCTGACGACGCCCTGGCCATGTCGCTGCCCGCGCCGTCACTGGAGGATGTCGCCGGCCTCAGCCGTTATCCGAAAACCCCGCAGATCAGCAACCTCGACGACGGTCGCGGCCATTTCAACGGCGGCCAGCGCATCGACACCGTGACCTATCGGATCGACACCGAAGGCCACCACAACCTGCCGGCGATCGAGCTGAAATGGTGGGACGCCAGCACTCACCAGACTCGCACTGCGCTGTTGGCCGTGACCTTCGATGCCGCCGCCAACAGCGCTTATCGGCCGGTGTTTTCAATCACCGAAGACCTGAAAAAACTCGGCCAGAAAAGTCGTCTGCATCTCTCCGGACATTGGTTGGGGATGTTGGCGTTGCTGTTGATCGTGGCACTGCTCGGTTGGTTCGCCCGTCCGCTCGTCCATCGTGCGTACCTTCAATGGCAGGCCAGGCGCCGCGCCCGACACGCCGCGTGGCTGAAATCCGCCGACTACGCCTGGCGGCAGATTCCGGTGCAAATCGACGGCAAACCCGCACAGCTGAGCGCCCTGTACCTGTGGGCCAGACGCAGCCGCATGGGCCTGAAACTGACGAACCTTGGCCCGCGCCTGCAAGACCTGTTGCGCGGCTGTTACAGCCGTCAGCCCGCCAAAGATCAGGCGCTACGCCACCTCAAGCAATCCTTGGCTACGCTGCATAGTCAGGCCAAACGAGACACAGCATCAGCGGCACCTGCACTGCGTCCACTCAATCCCGTTTACGAGAAGGATTTTCCATGACGAACCCTATATCGCTGCGCCACCGCTACGGGCTGACGCTGCTGTTAACCCTTGCACTGAGCCTGCCGGCGCTGGCCCAAACCAGCGAGCCCCTGCCCTCGTGGAACGACGGCCCGGCGAAAAAGAACATCATCGAGTTCGTCCAGGCAGTGACCGATCAAAGCAGCAAGGACTTCGTCAAACCCGCCGATCGAATCGCCGTGTTCGACAACGACGGCACGCTGTGGAGCGAGCAGCCGATGTACTTCGAATTGCTGTTTGCCCTGGAAGAGGTCAAGCGCACCGCACCGCAGCACCCGGAATGGAAAACCACCCAACCCTTCAAGGCCGTGCTGGAAAACGATCACAAGGCCTTGGGCGAGTCGGGCATGGACGGCATTCTGAAAATCTTCGGTGCCACCCACACCGGCATGACCACCGAAGCCTTCGATGACTACGCCAAAACCTGGCTGACCCAGGCGCGCCATCCGAAAACCGGCAAGCCCTACACCGAGATGATCTTCCAGCCGATGCTGGAAATGCTCGACTACTTGCGCAGCCAGAGTTTCAAGACCTACATCGTCTCGGGCGGTGACACCGCGTTCATGCGTGCCTTCGCCGAGAAGGTCTACGGCATCCCGCCGGAACAAGTCATCGGCACCACGTTTGTCACCGCCTACCAGCTCAAGGACGGCCAGCCGTCGATCCTGCGCACCGCCAAGTTGGCCCACAACGATGACGGCCCGGGCAAACCGGAAAGCATCGACGCGGTCATCGGCCGTCGCCCGATCCTCGCCTTTGGCAACTCCGACGGCGACCTGCAAATGTTGCAGTGGACCGCCGCCGGGCCGGGCAAACGTATCATGGGGCTGGTGCATCACACCGACGCCAAACGCGAATGGGCCTATGACCGTCAGTCGCAGATCGGCCGGCTGGACAAGGCCCTGGACGAAGCAAAAACCCGCGGCTGGACTATCGTGGATATGGCCGCCGAATGGCGTCGGATCTATCCCTTCGAGGCCGCCGCTCCCGAGCACGTGCAATAAAAAAGCGTAACGCAGGGCTGCAAAAAACGTTTGTCGCGCTTGAGCGACGCAAGTGAGCAAAGGAGCAAGTCAGATGACTCGCATACACAAGTGGCTACCGAAACTCGCCCTGGTGGCAGCCTCGGTGATGGCGATTTCGGCAACAGCCGGAGCCGCTGAAAAACCCAACATTCTGGTGATCTTCGGCGATGACATCGGCCAGACCAACATCAGCGCCTACTCCATGGGCGTGGTCGGGTACAAGACGCCGAACATCGACCGCATTGCCAAAGAAGGCATGATGTTCACCGACTATTACGCGGAGAACAGCTGCACGGCTGGACGCTCATCCTTCATCACCGGACAAACACCGCTGCGTACCGGCCTGTCGAAAGTGGGTGCGCCCGGTGCCTCGGTAGGCCTGCAAAAACGCGACATCACCATCGCCCAGGCACTCAAGTCCCAGGGCTACGCCACCGGCCAGTTCGGCAAGAACCACTTGGGCGACAAGGATGAATACCTGCCGACCAACCACGGTTTCGACGAGTTCTTCGGCAACCTGTACCACCTCAACGCCGAAGAAGAACCCGAGCGTCCGTACTGGCCCAAGGATGACCCTGAATTCGTCAAGGCCAACTCCCCGCGCGGCGTGATCCACAGCTTCGCTGACGGCAAAATCGAAGACACCGGCGCGCTGACCACCAAGCGCATGGAAACCATCGACGACGAAACCACCGCCGCCGCGCAGGCGTTTATCGAGAAACAGGCCAAGGCAGACAAACCGTTCTTCGTCTGGATGAACACTACGCGCATGCACCTGTTCACCCACGTGCGCGAGTCGATGAAGGGCCAGAGCGGCATGCCCGGCAACGAGTACGCCGATGGCATGCTGGAACACGATGGCGACGTCGGCAAACTGCTGAAAACCCTCGACGACCTGAAAATCACCGACAACACCATTGTCGTCTACACCACGGACAACGGGCCGAACCAGTTTTCCTGGCCGGACGCGGCAACCACGCCGTTCCGCAACGAGAAGAACTCCAACTGGGAAGGCGCCTATCGCGTACCGGCGATGATTCGCTGGCCGGGCAAGGTCAAACCGGGTGAAGTCTCCAACGAGATGTTCTCCGGTCTTGACTGGTTCCCGACGCTGCTGGCGGCTGCCGGCGACACCGGAGTGAAGGACAAACTCCTTAAAGGCTGGGCACCGACCTCGGGCGGCACCAACTTCAAAGTGCATCTGGATGGTTACAACCAACTGCCGTACCTGACCGGCCAACAGCCCAAAGGTGAGCGCAAGGAGTTCTTCTACTTCAACGATGACGGTGTGCTGGTGTCGATGCGTTTCGACAACTGGAAAGCCGTGTTCTGCGAGCAACGCGCACCGGGCGGTTTCAAGGTCTGGAGCGAACCGTTCGTGTGCCTGCGGGTACCGAAAATCTTCAACCTGCGAATGGACCCGTATGAACGCGCGGATATCGTTTCCGATCAGTATTACGACTGGACAACCAAAAACGTCTACCTGGTTGCGCAAGCGGTGACCAAGTCTGCGCAGTTCCTGCAGACCTTCATCGAGTATCCGCCGAGCCAGAAACCGGCCAGCTTCAGCGTTGATCAGATCCGTGCTGCCGTAGACAAAAAAATCGAAGAAAAAATGAAAGCTGCACAGTAAGACCGCTTGACCGCCGTTCGCCTTCACCGGCGAGCGGCCCTATTTTTGGCTTGAGACCGCGTCGGCCCCATCGCGAGCAAGCTCGCTCCCACAGGGGACCGCATATCCATAGTGGGAGCGAGCTTGCTCGCGATGGGGCCGGCAGGGTCGCAGACTTTTTTGAATTGGAACAAGGCAATCGCAATGTCCTCACGAGTCGCCAGCAAGTCGTCGGCCATCCCTGCCACTCAGAGCAAAGCCCCGGCGTTGCTGATTCCCGCCCTGTTGCTGTTCGTCTCAGGTGCCGCGGCGCTGGTGTATCAGGTGCTGTGGATCAAGCAGTTGTCGTTGGTGGTCGGCGTCGAGGTGTACGCCATCACCACCGGGATCAGCGCCTTTTTTGCCGGATTGGCGTTAGGCGGTTTGTGGTTCGGCCGATGGGCCGATCGCTTGCAACGGCCGGTGATGCTGTATGCAGGGCTGGAAGTGCTGGTGGCCGTGCTCGGTGTCGGTGCGACCTTCGCCATGAGCCTCGCGGCCAGCCCGTTTGCCTGGCTGGAACAGCACGTCGGCCTGCTGGCCTGGGTGTTGCCGTTTGCGTTGGTGGGCATTCCGGCGCTGCTGATGGGCGGTACCCTGCCGGTGCTGGTTCGCTCGTTGGCAGCCAACCCGCAACAGCTGGGCAAGGCCGGCGGTCAGCTTTATGCGGCGAACACCGCCGGGGCCATCGCCGGCACCCTGCTCGCCGCGTTTGTGTTGATTGCGACCCTCGGTGTACGCGGCAGTGCCTTGGCCGCGGCCATGCTGAACCTGCTGGCCGCCGTCGGTGCCTTGTGGCTTCAACGCCACCGTTCACTGTCGAACGAGGCACCGGTCAAGCACCACGCCGACAAAGCACCCGATCGCGTTGCCTTGTGGCTTTACTCAATTGCCGGTGGTGTGGCCCTCGGTTACGAAGTGGTCTGGTCGCAGTCCATCGTGCAGTTCATGAGCACTCGCACTTACGCCTTTGCGGTGGTGCTGGCGACGTACCTCACCGGGCTGTTTCTCGGCAGCATCCTGCTGGCCCGTCGGGTTGAGCGCATTCGCGATCCCTGGGGTGTGTTCGGTTTGCTGATCGCCGGTGCCGGGCTCGTCGCATTGCTGGAAATCGCCCTGCTCGGACGCTGGCTGGTGGTCGCCCAAAGCCTGGCCGAAACCTGGGTGTTGTCGTTGGGTGCGAGTGACCTGTTGGGCATGATCGCGCGGTTTGCAGTGGCAGCAGTGAGCATCGTGTTTGTACCCACTCTGCTGCTCGGCGCCGCATTTCCGCTGGCCCTGCGTTTGAGCGTCGGCCGCGAGCGGATCGGTCAGGCTGTCGGCGCGGTGGTGGCGTTCAATACGCTGGGCGGGATTGTCGGGGTGATGCTCTGCGGGTTTGTGCTGATCCCGTTGCTGGGGCTGGTCCGAACCCTGGGCCTGCTGGCAATTGTCGCCGCCGGGATTGGCTACTTCGCGGTGCGCAAAGGTCATAGAGTCAAGAAAGGCCGGCGGCAGGCGGTGGTCGCTATTGGCCTGTTGTCGATTGCGGTGGCGGTTTTTACACCGGTGAACAAACTCGCCAGCCTGCTTCCCGGTGCACGCAACGGCACTCTGGTTTTTTACGAAGAAGGACGTGGCGGCACCGTGGCCGTCGTTACTCAGGGCAAAGGACAAAAAGCGTTCCAGCGCTTGTACATCCAGGGCGTGTCCAACACCGGCGACGCCATGCCGTCCCTGCGCTACATGCGTATTCAGGCGCTGCTGCCGCTGCTGATCCACAATGGCGAACCTCGCTCAGCGCTGGTGATCGGCTTTGGCACCGGCATCACCGCCGGTGCCCTGACGCGCTATCCGGGGCTGGAGCACCGTGTCGTGGCCGAGTTGCTGCCTTCGGTGGTCAAAGCCGCGCCGCTGTTCAAAGGCAACTTCAATGCGTCCGCTGACCCCGGCATTGACGTACGCCTGCACGATGGCCGGCAGGAACTGCTGCGCAACCCACAACGCTACGACTTGATCACCCTCGAACCACCACCGCCCTCCGCGGCGGGCGTGGTGAATCTGTATTCCCGGGACTTCTATCAGTTGGCCGCCAGTCGCCTGGAGAAACAAGGCCTGGTCGCTCAATGGCTGCCACTGCCCACCCAGAACATCGACGATTCGCGCTCACTGGTGCGCAGCTTTCTCGACGTCTTCCCCTACGCCACCCTGTGGACCAGCGAGTTCCACGAAATGCTGCTGGTGGGCTCGATGGAACCGATCGAACTGGACGCGGCGACAATCAGCCAACGCTTCCAACAGGACACCGTGCGCAGCACCTTACAGGACGTGGGCATTGGCTCCGCTGCGGCGTTGCTCTCGACCTGGGTCACCGATCGTGCAGGCCTGGAGCGTTTCGCCGCCGACGCCCAACCGGTGACCGACGATCAACCGCGTATCGAATATGCGCCGTGGGTGCGGGCCAAGGAGATCAGCCGCGTACTGCCGGCCTTGTTGGACCTGCGTATAGCGCCACCACTGGTGAATGCCGATGCGGGTTTCAACGAGCGGATGAACGCGCACCAGCAACGCCTGATGCAGTTTTATCGGGCGAGCCTGCATGCGTATGACGGTGACCGCGACGCATGGGCCAGGGATATTCGCGAGGTGATGCGCGGGGATGGGGGGAATCCGTATTTCCGGTGGTTTGTCGGGGAGTAATGCAACGCCTGACAGACCGCCTTCGTCGGAGCGCCGCCCGGAGACAAGCCCGCTCCCACAATCGACCTCCGTCGTGTACGTGCTCTGTGTTCACTGGAGATCCAATGTGGGAGCGGGCTTGCTCGCGAAGAGGCCCTCAGCCTCAATGCATCATTTGACAGACGCCGGCCATCCGGCAAAGCTGCGTCGAGCTTGAACGCGCACCTGACGGCAAACGCACCTGGACTAGGGAAGTCGCAATGCCGAAACATAAAAATAAAGCGGTACAGCCAAACCCTGATTCGCCACCGACCTTGATTAACCGTTACCTGTTTCCCGTCACCCTCGGCGTCTTGCTGTTGGCCATAGCGGGCATCGGCTGGTTTCTGTTCAGCAGCCAACCGGCCCCCGTGACTTATGCGCCTGTCAGTACGCCGGTCGCTCAGCCGGCCAAACCGCAACCGGTCGCCGTGGCACCGGCAACGATGGTCGATGAGCAACAATGCCAAGGCTGCCACAGCGAGCAGGTCAAGGACTGGCAAGGTTCCCATCACCAATTGGCGATGCAGGAAGCCAATGCCGAAACGATGCTGGGCGATTTCAAAAACGTCACCTTCAAAGCGGAAAACGAAACCACCCGTTTCTCGCGCAAGGGCAACGAATTCTGGGTTAACACTCCCGGCATTGACGGCAGGAATGCCGACTTCAAGGTCGCCTACACCTTTGGCATCGCGCCGCTGCAGCAATACCTGATCGAGGTCGGCGAAGGTCGGTTGCAGGCCCTCGGCGTGGCCTGGGATACCGAGAAGCACCGCTGGTTTCACCTCTATCCGGGCCAGGGCGTGAACTTCAAGGACCCGTTGCACTGGAGCAAGCCGAGCCAGAACGCTAACTTCATGTGCGTCGAGTGCCACACCACCGATTACAAACGCAATTTCGATACCGCGAAAAACACCTTCGACAGTCACTGGAACAGCCTCGGTGTCGGCTGTCAGGCTTGCCACGGCCCGGCCTCCAATCATCTGGAATGGACCGCAAAAAAAGGCGACCTGGTCCATGCGGGTTTTGCCGTCGACCTGAAGGACAAGAACGCCACTGTCGAAATCGAAACCTGTGCCCGCTGCCACTCGCGCCGCGCGCCATTGGGCGATGGCTTCACCGCTGGCAAACGCCTGATGGATGACTACCTGCCGAGCCCCCTGACCCGCGAGCTCTACGCACTGGACGGCAAGATCAAGGACGAAGTGTTCGAACACGGCTCCTTCGCCCAAAGCAAAATGTTCGACAAGGGCGTGCGCTGCAGCAACTGCCACAACCCGCACAGCACCGAGCTCAAGGCGCCGGGCAACGGTGTCTGCCTGCAATGCCACAACACCGCCGGCAAGACTTCGGTGGACAGCGTCGACGGCAAAGGGCTGCAAGCGAAGAACTACGATTCCATCGAACACACGCGCCACACCATGGGCCAGCCGGGTTCGCAGTGCGTGGATTGCCACATGCCCGGCAAGTTCTACATGGGCAATGACTTCAGGCATGACCACAGTTTCAGCATCCCCAACCCTGAGCGGGCGAAAAAACTCGGCACACCCGACGCTTGCCTGACCTGTCACCAGGGCAAGGCTGGCGACAAGGTCACCGAGCAATTCAAGCTCTGGAACACCGCCACCGCGCAGGCACCGCGTTACGACGAAAGCCTGTGGCTGATTCGCAACGGTCAGCCCGGCGCGGCACACGCCTTGTACGAGCAGCTTCAACGAAGCAATTTGCCAGCGATTCAGCGCGCGACCCTACTCGCCGAGTTGCCGCTGTACCCCAGCGAACAGGCATTGAAACTGGCCACCCAGGATTTGAACAACCCGGCCCCGCAAGTGCGTGAAAGCGCCGTTCGGGCGATCAGCGCGTTCCTGCCGCCACCGGAGCGCGCGTCGCTGCTGACGCCGTTGCTGAGTGATCCGGTGAAGGCTGTGCGGATTGTCGCGGCTCGGGATCTGCTGAGCGTGGCCCGTAATGGATTGGGTAGCGCCCAGGCCCCCTGGAATGCGGCCATCGCCGAATACGAGGAAGTCCAGAAAAGCCTGGCCGAACGCGCCGAAGCCAACCTAAACCTGGCAATGCTTTATCAGGCCAGCGGTCGTAGCGGCGAAGTCGAAGCGTTGCTGCGCACCGCCCTCAAGCGCGATCCAGGTTTCTATCCGGCGCTGGTGACGTTGGTGCAATGGCTGGAGGCGAACGGACGCAGTCAGGAAGCTCAGGCGCTGCTGGAGCAGAGCCTGAAAGAACATCCGGATACCGCCCTTCTGCAACACACTCAAGGCCTGTCGCTGGTGCGCGCGGGCAAATCAGCTCAGGCCATGCCAGCCCTGCGCAAGGCCGCGCAACTGGAGCCTCAGAACGGCCAGTACGGTTACGTGTTGGCGGTGGCATTGCACGACAGCGGCAAGGTCGATGAGGCTTGCGAAGAGCTGGAGCGGCTGTTGAAAGTGCAGCCGGCCAATCGCAATGCCCGGTTGTCGTTGATCCAGTACTACCTGGATAACGGGCAGGAACCAAAGGCGCAGGTGCTGTTGCAGGGCTGGAAGAAAATGAACATGGGGGATCCGGCGCTGAAGTGACCCTCGCCCCAGGTCTGTACCTGCTGCGTTGTGGCGAGGGGATAAATCCCCTCGCCACAACGCAGCAGCTACATAGACGGTGGTATCACCAGGACGAACCGCTTTTGAGCGCCAACTCCCGTCGACTGTTCGCCCGCATCGCCTTGATCAACGACACCGTCCCCACCAGCAAAATCGCCGCGCCAAACAGGAAGTCAATGTTGTACAGCTGAAAGTCCTGCAACGGCCCCACCAGAAACACCCGGATCGCCCCGATACTCACCAGCGTGGCGAGAAAATCGATGCCCGGCTCGTCGCGATAAAACACGTGCATCAGCGGCAGGCAAATCACCAGCAGCAACAGCAAGACGATCACCTTGAACGAGCCTTTGCGCTCGACGCTGAACGCACATTCGTTGGCGGCGTAAGGCTTGTAATCCTCGTCGCGCACCAACGCGTTTTTCTCATTGATGTACTCGACCCGGTTGTACTTCTGAATGGGCGTAAAGGTATTCGACATCTCCATCACCGTGGTGATGTGGCGAAAGCGCACGTCGATGCGCTCATTGCCCTTGAGGTAATACAGCACCGGTTTGTAGCCGTAGCGGTAGGTGTCGAAGGGAAACTCGGTGGCGCGCCCCTGTACGCCGATCGGTCGTGGCTCGAGCTCGGCGTAGGCGCTTTTGTTGTCTGAGGCGAGGTTACGGCTCAGGGGTTTGATCCTGACTTGTTCTAGGAAAATCGGCGTGGCGCCGTAGGACCATTGCAGCGGTTCCAGGCGCAGGCGTAGCTCGTTTCGGCCCAGGTCGTAGCGGTTGAAAGTACGCTCGGAAACAATCACAGCGCCGCTGAGCATGAACTCGCCACGCAGGTTGTTGGTGATGCGCAGGGTCAGCTGATCCTTGCCCAGCGACAGCGCATCGGCGGCCGGTGGTGTGCCGCACCAGGCGTAACTGTCGAACGCACCACCCAACTGCCCGCCGCGGTTCTCCTGGAACACATAAAAATAACCGCCCCACAGGGTCAACATCAGCAGAAACGCGGTTAACCCTAAAATCTTCTTGCCCACACTCAAACCAGACTCCTTTCGGTACGACTTCCTTATGAGGTGCGGACTCTACCAAAGTGCCATCATCGACCCAAGCAAAACCCTCAACGTCGCCTGAACAACGGCCGCGGCTCAATCACCGAGCGCCCATACAACACACTCATCCCGGCCAGCCCCTTGAGCGCATCTTCAACCGACTTGCCCTCGCGCACCGCGAAGCTGTCGAACCCGCATTGACGCATGTGGCTGAGTTGATCGCGTAGTACGTCGCCGACCGCGCGCAACTCGCCCGTCCAGCCCAATCGAGTGCGCAGCAAGTACGCCTGGCTGTAACCGCGACCGTCACGAAAACTCGGAAAATCCAGGGCAATCAGCGGCAGGTGTGAGAACCACGGTTTGAGGCTTTCCACCTCATCGTCCGGCCCCAACCACACGCCATTTTGCGGTGGACCTTCAAGCCAACGGGCCAACGGCAGAATCACTGCACCCGCCGGCCATTCATCGTTGACATCCCTGACCAGGGTCCATGGATCATCAGCGACAATCCGCGCCACACCCTCCTCCAGTCGCAGCACATTGTTCATGCCGACACCTCCAGCAGCTTCGGATAGACCTGCTCTTTGAACGGTTCCAGACCGATGCGCTGCAAGGTGTCGACGAACACTTCCTCGCTCTCGCGGTAATTGACGAACGTGGCGATGATCTGCTCGATCACCTCGGGCACTTCGGCGGCGCTGAAGGACGGACCGATGACTTTGCCCAATGCGCTGTTCTTGCCCTGAGCACCGCCGAGGGTGATCTGGTACCACTCGCTGCCGTTCTTATCGACCCCCAGAATGCCGATGTTGCCGATGTGGTGGTGGCCGCAGGCGTTCATGCAGCCGGAGATGTTCAGGCTGATGTCGCCCAGATCATGCAGATAGTCGAGGTCTTCGAAGCGTGCCTGAATGGCTTGTGCGATGGGGATCGACTTGGCATTGGCCAGCGCGCAGAAGTCGCCGCCGGGGCAGGCGATGATGTCGGTCAGTAAACCGATGTTGGCGCAGCCCAGGCCTTGTTCGCAGGCGCGATTCCAGAGCGTGTAGAGATCAGCCTTCGGCACGTCGGGCAGCACAATGTTCTGTTCATGGGCGATGCGAATTTCGCCAAAACCGAACTGCTCGGACCAATCGGCCACGGCCTCCATTTGCTCGGCCGTGACATCACCCGGCGGCGAGGCGATGCCCGGTTTGGTCGACAGCACCACGCTGGCGTAACCCGGCACTTTGTGCGGCTGAACGTTGCGCGACACCCAACGGGCGAAGGCCGGATTTTCGGACAGGCGCGTGCCGAAGTCGAGGTCGGTGTCCGCCAGAGCGCGGTAATCCGGCGGCACAAAGGCACTGGCCACGCGCTCATACTCGACGTCGGTCAACTGCGCCGGGCCGTCCTTGAGGTACTGCCACTCCTCCTCCACTTCCCGTGCAAAGGCTTCGATGCCCAGCGCCTTGACCAGAATCTTGATCCGCGCCTTGTACTTATTGTCCCGCCGACCGTGACGGTTGTAGACCCGCAACACCGCTTCGACGTAGGACAGCAGGTGCTGCCACGGTAACCCTTCGCGAATTTGCAAACCAAGGATCGGCGTGCGCCCCAACCCGCCGCCGACGATGACCCGCAGCAGCATTTGCCCGTCGGTGCCTGGGTAAAGATAGAGGCCGATGTCATGCATCATGATCGCCGCCCGGTCTTGTTCCGCCGAGCAGATCGCGATCTTGAACTTGCGCGGCAGGAACAGGAATTCCGGGTTGATGGTCGACCACTGCCGCAGGATTTCTGCCAGCGGCCGCGGGTCGATCATTTCATCCGCTGCCACCCCGGCAAAGGCTTCGGTGGTGATGTTGCGCACGCAGTTGCCGGAGGTCTGGATCGCGTGCATTTCCACGTGTGCCAGGCGTTCAAGGATGTCCGGCACCTGGGCCAGTTCGATCCAGTTGAACTGCATGTTCTGCCGGGTGGTGAAGTGGCCGTAGCCTCGATCGTAATCCCGGGCGATGCTCGCCAGCGTGCGCATTTGCGGCGCGCTTAACGTGCCGTATGGAATCGCCACGCGCAGCATGTAGGCGTGCTTTTGCATGTACAGGCCGTTTTGCAAACGCAGCGGCAGGAATTCTTCTTCGCTCAACTCATCCGCCATGAAGCGTTCGACCTGATCGCGAAACTGCGCGACACGCTCAAAGACCAGGGCCCGGTCATAGTCATCGTACTGATACATGTGGCTACCTCATCAGGATTGATCGGGCTCTGCAGCTCGTTCACGAGGTAACGAGGTAACGACTATGGACCTGCGGCTCAGCACGTTACAGATTCACCTGAATGCTAAAAAACCGTATCAGGTTGTGGTAGATAGCCGCAGGGTTACCTCAAATCTGATCCGCATAAACTCGGTTTTTCTGAGTCTGTTTTGTTTCCGGCAAGGTTTCTACAGTGCACGACATGCCAGTCCGGGTGGCCTGGCAAGACTTTGCAACCGTGGAAGCATTGACCATGAGCACAGCAACAATCGGACAGGCCTATAACTACAAGGTCGTCCGCCAATTCGTCGTGGCAACCGTGGTTTGGGGTGTCGTGGGGATGGCGATGGGGGTGTGGATCGCCTCGCAACTGGTATGGCCGCAGATGAACCTTGACCTGCCGTGGACCACCTTCGGCCGCTTGCGTCCCTTGCACACCAGCCTGGTGATTTTCGGCTTTGCCGGCAGCGCGCAATTCGCTGCCAGTTACTACGCGGTGCAGCGCACCTGCCAGGTGCGGCTGTTTTCGGACAAGCTCGCGGCATTCACCTTTTGGGGCTGGCAGTCGGTGATCGTGGTGATGCTGATCACCCTGCCGCTGGGTTACACCACCACCAAGGAATACGCCGAGATCGAATTCTCCGGCGCGGTGTGGATGACGGTGGTCTGGGTGGCTTACGCCATCGTGTTTTTCACCACCGTGGTGCAGCGCAAGACCAAACACATCTACGTCGGCAACTGGTTCTTTGGCGCGTTCATCGTGGTGATCGCGATGCTGCACGTGGTCAATCACCTGGCGATTCCGGTGGACTGGTTCAAGTCCTATCCAGTGTATTCCGGGGCCACCGACGCCATGGTGCAGTGGTGGTACGGGCACAACGCGGTGGGGTTCTTTCTGACCACCGGTTTCCTGGGGATGATGTATTACTTCGTGCCGAAACAGGTCGGGCGGCCGGTGTATTCCTATCGGTTGTCGATCGTGCACTTCTGGGCGCTGATTACCTTGTACATCTGGGCCGGCCCGCACCACTTGCATTACACCGCGCTACCGGACTGGGCGCAGTCGCTGGGCATGGCGATGTCGCTGATCCTGCTGGCGCCGAGCTGGGGCGGCATGATCAACGGCATGATGACGCTGTCAGGTGCCTGGCATAAATTGCGCACCGATCCGATCCTGCGCTTTTTGGTGTTGTCCCTGGCCTTCTACGGCATGTCGACCTTCGAAGGGCCGATGATGGCAATCAAAACGGTCAACGCCCTCTCCCACTACACCGACTGGACCATCGGCCACGTCCACGCCGGCGCTCTGGGTTGGGTGGCAATGATCACCTTCGGCTCGCTGTACCACATGATCCCGAAAGTCTTCGGCCGCGAGCAGATGTATAGCACACCGCTGATCAACCTTCACTTCTGGCTGGCGACCATCGGCACGGTGCTGTACATCGCCTCAATGTGGGTCAACGGCATCACCCAGGGCTTGATGTGGCGGGCGATCAACAACGACGGCACGTTGACCTACTCCTTCGTCGAAGCCTTGCAGGCCAGTCATCCAGGGTTCGTGGTGCGCTTCGCCGGCGGGGTGTTCTTCCTCAGCGGCATGTTGCTGATGGCTTACAACGTCTGGCGCACGGTGCGGGTTGCGGACGTCGAAATGGCCCACCGCGAAGCGCAGATTGCCTGAGGCAAGGGGCTTGAGATGATTGAGGTCGTGCTGAATGTGTTGGGCGTCGTGGGGCTTTGGCTGGCGGTTGAATACTGCCTGAAGCACCAGACGACCGAGAGTCTGGATGAAGCCAGTTTGATTCCGTTTGCCGATGACCCGGAGGTGGCACGGCGGGTGGAACTCGCGACGGGCAAGACGGTGAAGGCGGTAGCGCCGGAAGAAGCAAAACCTGGTTGGGGGAATCTGGAGATTTGAACGCGCAGGTTCTGGCGATGACCGACGCACTCGCCGAAAAGGCTCTGGAAGACGCTCGTCCCTGAGCGGCGGATTGGCCTAGAATCCGCCCATTGAACACAGGGAAGTATCAAAATGAGCGGAAAACCAGCGGCCCGGGTTTCGGATCCGACCACGTGTCCCCTTCCGGGACACGGCACCAACCCCATCGTCAGCGGCTCAGCCGATGTCTTTTTCGACGGGTTGGCCGCCGCACGGCAAAGCGATCTGTCTGCCTGCGGTGCTGCCATCGTCGGCGCTGTTCACAGACCGTTTTTATTAACGGGCTGAATGCAGCAGTCGTCGGCAGTACGGGTGATCACGGCAGTGTCATTGTGGGTGGCTCCGGCACGGTCATTATTGGCGATGCCGTAGTGTTCGCTCCCGTAGGGGCCATCAAGGCAATGGCAGCGACCGCAGTAACAGCCGCCGCAGCCCAAATAGTGCCTGCTGCAGTGCAGCCAGCCGCATTGGCCCAGTCCTCGCCAGCACCGCTGGCAGCGTCCAGCTCCGCGGCGCCGGCCAATCCAATCAAGGCGTCGGTAGAAATGCTCGCCGCCTTTGGCAACAGCCCCGACACCAAGCGCGTGTTCAATGATCCGGCCCATCCAATAGGGACGCCGCAAGACCCGTTCGAAAAAAACAAGATCTATGAGCAGCTCAAGTCGCGTGTCGCCAAGGCTCATGGTTATAAGGTTCAGAGCACCTCTACACCACCCAGCTACCCCGACCAGAGGGAAACCAGCCTGTGCGGGCCCGCTACCTTTTTTCTATGCGTTGTTGATGGATCGCCCCGACCTGTACACGAAAGCCATCATTGACCTATGGGAAACGGGGGAAACCACGATCGGGCAATTGCATATCAAACCCAGCCATAGTGCGTGTAACCCGACAAATCTCAGCCGAAAGAACGAAAACGACCGTATCTGGGCCATTGACTGGATATCACTGGCCAGCTTGCGGGACAGTGAGAACCTGCTGCTGGACTACGATTCACCGGACGATCAGGCCGCGGGCATCACGCTGCCAGGAAAGATCGCGGATTGGTTCAAACAGGCGGGCGCAAGCGTCATCTTCGACAACGTTCAATTCACCTCTCATCTCGATCAGAAACAACTGATCGAACTGTTTGGGCACATCGGCCCACAACACCACGTCGCAACACTGATCGGCGCGGGCATGCTGGCCGGCGGCGAAGGGCTGATGAAGGACCATTGGATTACCTGGGAACAAGCGCCTGCCACAGCGGCGGGAAACATCACTCAAACAACGGCTTTGGGCGAGAAAATCACTCAATCAAAATTGTTTACCTGGGGGCGGGTCGCCCATCTGGTGGCTCCCGATTCAACCTTGCAAAGCGTACTCAAGCACCTTTATGGCGGCCTCGTATTCAGCAAGATTCCTTGATTCCCAAAAAAAGAACCCACAATGAAACGCGCACTTTTTTCAATTATCGCGCTCTCGCTGCTGCTAGGCGGATGTGAGCTGACCACCCTTGCTGGCTGCGCCGGGCGCGCACCTCTCGAGATTCAACCCGACAGTCTCGCGAGTGCGACAACCGGCAAGGCTTATAACGTTAGTGTCGAGGTAAAAAGAACCAACGTGGCCGTCGCAGGGTTCTATGTCGACCCGGCGCAGCCGCTGCCTGAAGGTTTGAAACTGGTTTACGAAGAAGGCCAGAACCATGCCCGAATCGTAGGTACACCGACAAAGCCCGGGCGGTATGAAGTCTCAATCTATCTCAACACATACGGCACGCAATGCACCGGGCAAGCGGCGCAAAGAACCTACACGCTAAACGTCGAGAGCGATTGAGATCAAGCGGCGCCAGGCGTTCGATTAACCGCGTTCGCGGGGGATCAGGCTCTGCAACTGCTGCGCCAAAAAGTTCGCATCGAACGCAAAGGTATCCGGGTCTTTCAAGCCATTGGTCTTGCGCCATTGCCAGCTGTTGGACGGTGGCAGGCACACCAGCGAAATGCTGCCGTAGCGCGCGGCCGTCAGGCCCATCACAGCCAGTGAAATCTGACCACCGGCACCCATCACATCCGGCACAAATTCAACCGGTTTACCGGCGATCACAATGGACAGCTTCTCGGTCTTGAAGGTCGACGTTTCGACCGGCACGCTCGGCCCCGAGGCGACATAGGCCTCGCGGCTCACCTCCAGCAGATTCGGCGCCTGGACCGGTTCCAGCCATTGCTGGATCTGATCGAACAGTTCACCAATGCGCGTCGCCCACACGGCCGATTGCGACTCGAACAGTTGCTTCTTGTGTGCTTCGCTTTCTGCGTAATGGCGAAGCATCTCACCCAGTTGCTGTACATCGTCCATTGCGGTGTTCCTTTGTTGAAGCGGTGCTGCGGACTTTGAGCATGGCAGATGCGCGCTGCCGGCGTACGACTAAAAGCGTGAACGGTATTGGCTGGGGGTCATGGCCAGGTATTTGCGAAAGGCACTGCCCATGTGGGACTGATGGGTGAAGCCGGCGTCCAGGGCGATGTCGGCCAGGGACAGGTCGGTGTGTTCGATCATCCGGCGTGCCGCCTGAAGCCGCACTTCAACGAGGTAAGCGTGAGGTGTCAGGCCGATCGCCCGGGTGAAGTCGCGCAGAAAGCGCAGCTCGTTTTGTCCGTAGGTGACGGCCAATTGTCCAAGGGTCAGGGGTTCGTGGAACTGCTCGGCGATCTGATCCAGCACTCGGCTGAAAACCCTGGGCGTGGCACGTTGCGCGGTATCGGCCTTTGGACTCATCAAACCAACAAATTCCACCGCCCTTTGCTCAAGCGCCAGCCTGTCCGGTTGTGGAGCGAGCAACAGACGCCGCAGTTCCCGGCCCAGCATCAGCGCACGGCGATTGCCTGAAGACTGAATACGGTGGTCAACCGAGGGTAAATGCTGATGGGCCAACGGCTCGTCCAGACGCATCAGCAGGTATTCGCCACCGCTGGCCGATTCGGAAAACACTTCCACGCCGACCGGGGTGTAAGCCAGTACGCCAGGCAAGGTGTCGAAATCCACCCGATGATCCGAATCGATGGCGTGCACACCGTGTTGCCGTTCCAGCGTCACCCCCAGGGTTTGCCACTGCACAGGATCACGCGCGCTGTAAGCCGCACGGGGCAAAAGCTGCAGGCAAAGTCTGCCGCCCAGCAGGTCGTGGCTCAGCACCGCTGGCATGTGAAATTTCCTGATAGATCGCGATGAAGACCCACGGGTACTCTCAAATAAAGGCATGCTCAAAAACAAAGGGTTGCCATCAACAGGAGCACGACATGCGCACCATCGGCCTAATCGGCGGCATGAGCTGGGAGTCCAGCGCCGAGTATTACCGTCTCATCAATCAGCAGGTGCGCGACCGGCTCGGGCCGTTGCGTTCGGCGAAATTGCTAATGTACAGCGTCGACTTCGGGCCTGTCGAACAGGCCCAGCATGCCGGGCGCTGGGACGATGCGGCGGCGATTCTGGTGGATGCGGCGCAACGGTTGCAGGCGGGTGGCGCCGATTGCGTGGTGCTGTGCACCAACACCATGCACAAGGTGGCCGGGCAGATTCAGGCAGCGATTGACATTCCATTCCTGCACATCGCTGATCCAGCGGGTCAGGCTGCCGTCGATACGGGTGCGCTCAAGGTCGGATTGCTCGGCACAGCGTTCACCATGGAGCAGGACTTCCTCAAGGAGCGCCTGACTTCGATGGGGCTGACCGTGCTGGTGCCGAAGGCCGATGAACGTCAGGCCGTCCACCGGATCATCTATGACGAGTTGTGCGTCGGGGTAATCAGCGAGGCGTCACGCAAGGTCTATCAGCAGGTCATCGAATCACTGACCCGACGCGGCGCCCAGGCGATCATCCTCGGCTGCACGGAAATCGGCCTGCTGATCAAACCCGAGCACAGCGCCCTGCCCTTGCTCGACACCACCGAACTGCATGCGCAGGCGGCGGTGGCGTTCGCGTTGGGCAAGTGACTCAACCAGCCTTGGGTGTGCGACGCAGGCGCGCCATGCTCAAGGCATCCACCAGCACGCCGTCACGCACGGCGTAGTCGCGAAACAGCCCTTCGGTGTCGAAACCGAACTTGCGGTAGAGCCCGATGGCGGCTTCGTTGTCGGCGTAGACCGAAAGCTCGACCCGCTGCAGGTTCATCCAGTTGTCGGCGATGTCCAGCGCTGCCGCCAGCAGTTTCGAGCCAACGCCCTTGCCCTGCCAAGCTACCGCGACACCCATGCCAAGATTGCCGGCATGGCTGCGGCGGATCCGTGAAAACTGCTCCAGGCCAATATTGCCGATGACCGTCCCTTGATGCAGCGCCACCAGCTGCACCAAACGCTCGTTGTCGGGCGCCAGGCGCTTGCGCCAGACTTCGGTGGACTGAAACGGCATTTGCAGCACCTGACGGGTAATGGCCGGGTCGTTATAGAGCGCGGTGATGCCGTCGATGTGGGATTCGTTGAAACGTTCGAGGGTGATGACAGCGTCAGTGACGGGCATGGGTGATTCATCCTTGAGACAGACATGGCCGCCCACTCTATACCGCCGCAGGTTGTTCGAACCACTCCCGCCGCTCTTCGAAGGTGTTCTGGATCAGCTCGACGATCATCTGCACCTGCGCTTGCCCCTCGGACTCGGCATTGACCGCCATCCACACCTGCCGCTGCATCGGTTGACTGAACAACCCCGGCAATTCAATCAGGCCGCGGTCGAAGCGGCTGATGTAGCCGGGCAGCAGGCCAATGCAGGCACTGCAACGGATCATCTCCAACATCAGCTCATAGGAATGCAACTGCACCACTCCGGCCAGACGCTGGTCAACGAGGGTATTCCACGGCCGAAAGCTGTCGACCTGACGGTCATGCTGCCATTGCACCAGCAGGAAATCCGTCAGGTCGTCGAGGCTGTCTGGACGCGACGCGACCCGTGAATACCGTTTGGCGATGTGGGGCAGGTAGTCGAGCCGTGCCATACGTTGGGGCTCGCAGACAGCAAAGCTCGGGCCTGGCGCCGGTGAATCGGTGCCGGCCAGCCACAGCACCACATCGGCACTGACCGCTTGCAGGGACAGTTCGCTGTCCAAGGTGATGATGTCCAGGCGCACGCTGGCGTTGCGCCGCAACAAGGCAACCAGATCGCGACCGAGAATGTCATGCAGGATCGATTCGGCGACGGCCAGGCGAATCAACGGCTGTTCGATCACCGGCAAGTCGCGCTCGTGGGCCAAAGCAATCAACTGCGATTGCAGTTGGACCCCGTCACGACTAAGGGCAACGCCATTCTCTGAGTGGCTGAATAGCGAACACTGCAGGTGCGCTTCAAGCTGCGCCAATTGTTTGCGCAGCTGGGTGGTCTTGATGTTGAGACTGCGGGCCGCTTGCATGAAACAGCCGCAACGGGCACTGACCCGAAAAGACTGCGCCAGCACCGGATCGATCCCTGCCGCCAGAGAGCGCCAGGATGAGATTTTTTCTACGGGCTTGCGGTACTCGGCAACTTGCTGACGACCTGTGGTTCCCATGAATGGCATCGCTGACTCCCTGTCGATCTGTCCTTGAAAACCTCATCCTGCGCAGCGTTTATGAACCTGACGTGACACTCGGGACGGAAAATCGATTCAGCCGCCAGGGGTTTGCCGAAAACTCACCGCCAGTCGATTCCAGCTGTTGATCGTGGTGACGGCGATGGTCAGGTCGACCATCTCGCCTTCGTTGAACTGCTCCCGGGCCTGCGCGTAGACCTCATCGGGCACATGGCTTTCAGAGAGCAAGGTGACGGCTTCAGTCCAGGCCAGCGCCGCGCGTTCTCGCGCATTGAAGAAGCCGCTGTCGCGCCAGACCACGATCGAATACAAACGACGGTCGGTCTCGCCGAGTCGCCGGGCATCCACCGAGTGCATGTCGGTGCAGAAAGCGCAGCCATTGAGTTGCGAGGCACGGATTTTGATCAAGTGCAGCAAGGCCGGCTCGATGCTGAGATTGCTGGTCAATGCCTCCATGGCAATCATCGCTTTCATCGCTTTGGGCGATGCGCTGTAGTAATCCAGGCGGACGTTCATGGAGTGACCTCGTGGATCGAATGTGTGCCCCCCAAGGTAGGCGTTGATACGCAGGCGTTACAGATCCAATTCTGCGAAATACCCGTGGACCACTCAGGCACCAGACCAATCGGAGGTTTTTCGCCCACGCAACTTTTGCGCAGGCGCTCATGCGGGTAATCTGGCCCGACGCACACGCGCCTCATTTGCCCCAGGAGCCTCGCCGGTATGGAACTTCACGTTGTCATCAACGGCCGCAAGGACCTGGCAGGCCAGTTGTACAACCAACTGCGCAGCGCCATCGAATCCGGTCGTCTGGCAGCCGGGACGCAGTTGCCGCCCAGTCGTTTGCTGGCAGAACAATTGGGCATTTCGCGCAAGACCATTTCCGACACCTACACGCAACTGACCTACGAAAACTTCCTCACCGGGGTCATCGGCAAAGGCACGTACGTCAATGCCCGACCGGCGAAAATCACCCGTAAACAGAGCCATTCGGAATTGGCCAGCGCCGAGGTCATCGAGTCCTGGCGCAACCTGCCGGTGTTCCTGCGCCATCCGACGCTGGAAGGCTCGTTGCGTTACGACTTCATCGGCGGCGCCACCAGCAAGGGCCAGTTTCCCCAGGATGACTGGCGACGCTGCACCGCTCACGCCTTGCGCCAGATCTCTGCGTCCAAGGGCTTCTACAGCCTGCCCGAAGGCCTGCCGGCACTGCGTAATGCGATCGCCCGGCACATCGCGTTTTCTCGCGGGGTCAATTGCCAGGACGAAGACGTGGTGGTGTGCAACGGCGCGCAACAGGCGCTGGACCTGATCTCCCGTGTGCTCACGCGCCCCGGTAGCCTTGTCGCCATGGAAGACCCCGGCTATCCGCCCGCACGCCTGCTGTTCGGTACCCACGGCGCCACGGTGATCGGCGTCCCGGTGGATGCGGAAGGCATTCAGGTGGACAAGATCCCCCTTGGCACCCGCCTGATCTACGTCACGCCGTCCCATCAATTCCCGCTCGGCATGCCGATGAGCCAGGCGCGCCGGGTGGCCCTGCTGGAGCGTGCCCATGAGTTGGGCGCGATCATCATCGAGGACGATTACGACAGCGAATTCCGCTACGAAGGCCGGCCCACCGACTCGCTGCAAAGCATGGACGAGCGCGGCATCGTCGCCTACGTCGGGACCTTTTCAAAAACCCTGCTGCCGGAGCTGCGCCTGGGTTATGCGATCCTGCCGCCAGCGATTCTCGACGCGGTCATTCGCGCCAAGCAGCTCACCGACTTGCACACGTCCACCCTGCCCCAATGGGCACTGGCCAAGTTCATCGCCGAAGGCTGCCTGCTCAAGCACATCCGGCGCTGCCATACGATCTACGCCGGGCGTCGCGAGCGGATCCTCGAGCGCATGGCCGGCGATCTTTCACCGTGGCTCGAGGCTGTCCCGACCACCGCCGGGTTCCACATGGTGGTTATGTGCAAAGTGTCTATCGATATTCCATTGCTGATCGAACTGGCGAAAAAGGTCGAAGTCGGGGTGTATCCCATCGACAGCTTTTTCTATCAGCAAGCGCCCCAGGCCGGGCTTTTCCTCGGTTTTGGTGCCATCGAAACCCTCGACATCGACATCGCCCTGGACCGCCTGCGGGACATTTTGCAGCAGGTCGCCTGACGGATTGGTCTGCGTTTTTATCCCGTGATTGGCTATTGGTGGTCCGTGGATGCAGGCCTATCCTGCATAAGCGTTATCCCTCAATGAGCAGGATTCGTCCGGCCTGATTCAGGAGTCTGAGCAATGTCCAACGAAGTGATCAATACCGTTAAGGTGCAGGCCGCCGCCGGCCGCTCGGACGAACTGGGCAAGCAACTGCAAAAAATTGTCGACACCCTGCGCGAACTACCGGGCTGTGATTCCTATATGGTCGACCGCTGCCCCGAGGACGACAACCGCTGGACTGTCAGCGCCCGCTGGCAATCGGAAGCGGCCATGCAAATGCATTTCAATTGCCCTGAAGTACAAGGCTTTATCGGCCTGATCGACAGCCGCCTGGCCAACAGCGTCGACTTCAACAGTTTTCCTATCGTTTAAAAATTAGGTCGCCGCCTTCGGCCACTCCTACAGGGCTATGGGTACCCCCGCAGGAGTGGCTGGAGGCGGCGATCTTGTTTTTAGAACGCGCACGATTGGTCCCCTCGCCTTCACGAAAATTGGCTGTTTGATTGGCCCTGGCCGAGACTTACTGTGGTCCCTGACAACTAACCACAGCAGGTGATAACCCATGAACGCCTTCCGCTACTGTGCTGCGCCGCTCGCCGCCCTGGCCCTGACCTTTTCCGCCGCCGCATTCGCTCACGACCCTTCGGAAAAAGTCACCATTCTGCAGGACGAAATGCTGCAAAACGTGCCGGGCAAAAAAGCGTTGATGATCGAAGTCGACTACAAACCCGGCCAATCGTCCATCGCCCACAAGCACGAGGGCACGGCCATGGCCTATGTCCTTTCGGGCTCGATCACTTCTCAAGTGAAGGGTCAAAAAGCGATCACCTACAAAGCCGGCGAATTCTGGTACGAACCGGCGGGGTCGGAGCACCTGGTCTCGAAAAATGCCAGTACTACCAAACCCGCAAAATTGTTGGTGTTTATGGTGTTAGCGCCCGACGAAAAAGTATTGATCCCTTTGGAAAACTGATAGCTGTTGCGCCAGCCATAAATAAACAGGCCCGAATTAACAATTCAGGCCTGTTTATTTCCCGGCGCAATTAGCCGGGGGCTTTTAAACCAAACAAAACTAGTAGCCACCTGACAAGTGCGCTGATTGGCCATTTTATTCAGTGACGACAGGGTTAGTCTGGAATCTCCGCCGACTGTGTCCGGCCTATTAACTTTCCGACTCAAGTTGTTTCACGGGAGAAACACCATGAAACTTGCACTTGTCAGCACCATGACGATGACAATTCTTTTAACGGGCTGTTCAATACCCACTGCACCGAAGGCAGTTTCTTCGCTCGACGGCATTTTCACCGAGCCGGTCGGCCGCAGCAGCGCCACGCGTGTCACCAATGGCAGCAATGTGTCCCTGGGCATCGTCTACAGCCGCAACACTCAGACCAACCGCGCCTACCTTCAGGATTACCAGGTCAACGCCGGCACCGGTTTCGGCCAGAGCCTGCTGGTGCAGTCGATTCACGACGCCTACGTCGCCACCTCAAAACCCGACCTGGCCGTGGACTGGGTCAAGGCGTCCTTGCAACGTCAGTTTGGCTCGGTGACGGTGTATCCGGACATGCAAAGCCTGAGAGCGGCTAAGCCGGAAGTGGTCGCCATTGTCGATACCCGCAGTCAATTGATGACATCGCGCAGTTCGGACATCAGCGCGAATGTCAGCGCAGCGTTCTACGATTCGAACTTTAACTACATCGGCACTGCACAAGGGCATGACGCTAAAGAACTGAGTCCGGTATGGGCGGACTATAAACGTAGTGAAGAGATAGTTGCCGATATAAACGAACAGCAGAATGTGCAAGTTCGGGCACTGCAGAAGTTTGACCAGTCGCTCAGTAATTTATTGACCAGACCGACAGATAAAGTGTCGATGATCGATAACACAACAGGTCAGAAGTTGTATTGAGGCAAATGGCCTCATCGCGAGCAAGCTCGCTCCCACATTAGTTCTGTGGACGACGCAACCAATGTGGGAGTGAGCCTGCTCGCGATGAGGCCCGACCAGACGGTACAAACCCTTCAGGCAAAAAAAAAGCCCCGCAATTCTCATTGCGGGGCTTCTTCATTCAGCGCCTGATCAGGCCGCCGGTTCCAGCTCGGCGCTGGCAGTGCTAGTGGCAGTGACTGGCACTACCGCTTGACCGCTCAACGCCAGATCCAGCAGCTCACGGTTGGCCACCGCATACATGGCGTAATCAGTGCCGCTGGCGGCACGGATTTCTACCAGCATGGCGCGCCAGCGTTCGATCATGCCTTCGTGCTCTTCCATCCACAGCTCCAGACGGGTTTCCACGTCCTGGGTGCCGTCGCCTTGTTGCAGGACGGAGATGGTGATCGCACGTTGTTGCCAATCGACGTCATCGCGGAACGCTTCACGGGCCAGGGCCTGCCAGTTGTTTTCAACCGGCAGAGCGCTGATCTGTTGCAGGTACCAGGTGATGTCCAGCGCGCTGCCCACAGCGAAGTAAGCCTTCGCCACGTCGGCTGCGTTCTGACCGGTTACGTCCGCCGCTTCGATGATCGGCAGCAAGGTGTACAGGTGAGTAGTGCCTGCAACCATGCGCGCCAGCAACTCAGGAACGCCAGCCGCAACGTAAGCCTGATAACGGGTCTGCCAGCCTTCGCGGGTCGGGCCTTCCAGCAGTTCGTCGAGCTTGAGGCCCAGCGCTGCCAGATGTGGACCGAAGTGCGCGACGTCACGGGCAGCATTCTGCTCGTTGCGACGGCTGCGCAGGAACCAGCGCGTAGCGCGACGGCCCAGACGCATCAGCTCGTCCATCAGCTCCAGTTGTACGTCGGCGGAAACCTGGTAGTCCAGGGCTTCGATCTGACGGAACCAGTGCGGGAGATGGAAAATGTCACGCACGATCACGTAAGCGCCGGCCACGTTCGCCGGGCTCATGCCGGTCGACTCTTTGAGTCGTTGAACGAAGGTGATGCCCATGTGGTTGACCAGATCGTTGGCGATCTGGGTGCTGACGATCTCACGCTTCAGACGGTGACGGCGCATGGCGTCGGAGAACTTGCTCACCAGGGTCGGCGGGAAAGCGGTTTCCATGTCGCGCGTCAGGTAGTCATCGTCCGGTACCTGAGAGTTGAGCAACGCTTCCTTGAGGTCGATCTTGCTGTAGGAGATCAGCACCGACAGCTCGGCACGGGTCAGGCCGTGGCCTTCCGCGAGGCGTTCGTTGATCGCTTCTTCAGCCGGCAGGAACTCGATGGCGCGATCCAGCTTGCCGCGGCCTTCCAGATCGTTCATCAGACGCTTGTATTCGGCAATCCGCACGAAGGCACGGCGTGCTGCCAGGGACAGTGCCTGAGTCTGCTTGTAGTTGTTGCCCAGCACCAGGTTGCCGACTTCGTCGGTCATGCTCGCCAGCAACTGGTTACGTTGCTTGTCGGTCATGTCACCGGCATGAACCACTTCGTTCAGCAGGATCTTGATGTTTACTTCGTGGTCGGAGCAGTCCACACCACCGGCGTTATCGATGAAGTCGGTGTTGGAACCGCCGCCATTGAGACCGAATTCGACACGACCCAGCTGGGTCATACCGAGGTTACCGCCCTCGCCCACGACTTTGCAGCGCAGTTCGTTGCCGTTCACGCGCAGTGCATCGTTGGCCTTGTCGCCGACATCGGCGTGGCTTTCGCTGCTGGCTTTGACGTACGTACCGATACCGCCATTCCACAACAGATCCACCGGTGCCTTGAGCAAGGCGTTCAGCAGTTCGGTCGGGGTCAGCTTGTCAGCCTGAATGTCGAAGCGCTCTTTCATCTGCGGGGAAATCGCGATGCTTTTCGCGCTACGGGAGAAGATCCCGCCGCCTTCGGACATGATGCTGGTGTCGTAATCCGACCAGGCCGAACGCGGCAGGTCGAACAGGCGCTGACGCTCGGCGAAGCTGTTGGCCGGCTCCGGGTTCGGGTCGATGAAGATGTGCAGGTGGTTGAACGCTGCGACCAGTTGCAGCTTGTCGGACATCAACAAGCCGTTACCGAACACGTCACCGGCCATGTCGCCGACGCCGACCACAGTAATGTTGTCTTCCTGAACATTGATGCCGCGTTCGCGGAAGTGACGTTGAACGCCAACCCACGCGCCCTTGGCGGTGATGCCCATTTTCTTGTGGTCGTAACCGGCCGAGCCGCCCGATGCGAATGCATCGCCGAGCCAGAAGCCGTAGTCGATGGCGATGCCGTTGGCGATGTCGGAGAAGGTTGCAGTGCCCTTGTCCGCTGCCACCACCAGGTACGGGTCATCGTCGTCATGACGCACGACGTTGGCCGGCGGTACCAGTGCGCCGTCTTTCAGGTTGTCGGTGATGTCCAGCAGGCCCGAAATGAAGATGCGGTAGCAGGCGATGCCCTCGGCCGCGATCTCGTCCCGACCGCCGCCCAATGGCAGGCGACGCGGCAGGAAGCCGCCCTTGGCGCCCACCGGCACGATGACCGAGTTCTTCACTTGCTGGGCTTTTACCAGGCCCAGGACTTCGGTGCGGTAGTCTTCTTCACGATCAGACCAACGCAGACCACCGCGAGCAACGTTGCCGAAGCGCAGGTGCACGCCTTCGACACGTGGCGAGTAAACGAAGATTTCGAACTTCGGAACAGGCTTCGGCAGTTCTGGAATCTGGTGCGGGTTGAACTTGAAGCTGAAGTAGGACTTGTTCTGACCGTGCGCGTCGGTCTGGTAGAAGTTGGTGCGCAGCGTGGCTTTGATCAGGTCCAGGTAGCGACGCAGGATGCGGTCTTCGTTCAACACCTGGACGTCGTCCAGTGCGCTCAGAATCGCGTGTTCCAGACGTTGCTGCTTGTCTTCCAGATCGTCAGTACCGAGCTTGCGGGCCAGGTAGAAACGGGTTTTGAACAACCGGGTCAACTCGCGAGCGATGTCGGTGTGGTTGTTCAGGGTGCTGGCGATGTAACCCAGGTCGAAGCCCAGGCGAATCTGCTTCATGTAACGGGCGTAGGCACGCAGCAGCGCGACATCGCGCCATGGCAGGCCGGCGGTCAGCACCAGACGGTTGAACGCATCGTTCTCGGCATCGCCACGCACGATGTGGACGAAAGCGTCCTGCAAGGTGTCGTTGAGTTGCTGGATGTCGAGTTCCAGGCCTTCAGCGGCGGTGAACGCGAAATCGTGAATCCAGAACTCGCGGCCACTGTTGTGACGCAGGCGATACGGGAATTCACCCAGCACGCGCAGGCCAAGGTTTTCCAGGATCGGCAACACGTCGGACAACGCCAGCGGGGTATCGGCGTGATACAGCTTGCAGTGCAGTTCGCGCTGACCGGAGACCTGACCCAGTGGCTGATAGAAACTCATCACCAGCGGATTGGATTCTTTCAGGCTCAGCAAGTGCTGCATGTCGACCACAGCCGAGTGGGCGGCAAAACGCTCGCGGTAACCGGCCGGGAAGCCTTTCGGGAAGTCAGCCAGCACGTTGGTGCCGTGGGCTTCGCCGAAGCTTTCGACGACCAGGCTCGCGTAGTCGTCCTGCCAGCTGCGGCAGGCCTGTACCACTTCTTTTTCCAGCAGAACCGGGTCGATGTCCAGACGGTTCTTCGGATCGACGCGCAGAATCAGCTGCACGCGGGCCAGCACGGACTCGGAGAAGAAAGTCCAGAACTCGCAGTCCGAGGCTTTCAGGCGATCCATCAGCACTTGCTGGATCTTCTGGCGCACTTCGGTGGAGTAGATGTCGCGCGGCACGTAGGCCAGGCAGTAGCAGAAGCGGCCGTACGGGTCTTTGCGCAGGAATACGCGAATCTTGTTGCGTTCCTGGATCTGCACAATCGACATCACGGTGGCAAACAGTTCGTCGACCGGGGTCTGGAACAGGTCGTCGCGCGGCAGCACTTCAACTACCTGCGCCAGTTCCTTGCCCAAGTGAGCCTTGGCCTGGAAGCCGGAACGGCGTTCGATTTCTTCGACCTTGCGACGGATGTACGGGATGACCCGCACGCTCTCGCCATACACCGAGGAGGTGTACAGGCCCATGAAACGGCATTCCTTGATGACGTTGCCGTCGGCGTCGATTTCACGGATCGACACGTAATCCGGGTAAGCCGGACGGTGTACACGGCTTGGATGCGCAGCCTTGGCAAACGACAGCAGGGCCGGTTCGCGCAGGTAGTTTACGGCGTAGTCTTCGATACGCAGGTCATCGTAGGTCAGGCCGGTGCGCAGCAATTTGGTCAGGCCGAGGAAGGAGCCCTGGTCGTAGACGATGTGGCCGCCGTCGGCTTCATCGCGAACCACGAATTCTTCATAGCCGAGGAAGGTGAAGTGGTTGCCCACCAGCCATTCCAGGAAGCTTTTGATTTCGGCTTTTTCTTCCGGATCAACCTTGAACTGGCTGTTGTCCAGGCCGGTGAGGATCTCCTGGACCTTGGTTTTCATCGGTTCGAAATCGGCGACCGCGACGCGGACTTCACCGAGAACCTGTTCCAGTTCCTTGCTCAGGACATTCAGTTCGGCCGAATTGGCGCAACGGTCGATTTCCAGGTACATCAACGACTCTTGCAGTACGTCGTCGCCCTGGGTGCCTTTCGGCAGGATTTCCAGCAGCTCGCCCTTGCTGCCGCGACGCACGCTCAGCACAGTGGTTTGCAGGGTGTGGATGCTGTAGCCGCGACGGTTCAGCTCGGTGCGTACCGAGTCCACCAGAAATGGCAGGTCGTGGTGCAGCACTTCGACCGCGGTGTGGGTCGACTGCCAGCCGTGGCGTTCGTAATCGGGGTTGTAGACGCGCACTTGCGGTTGCGCGTGATCGAAGCGCTCAAGCAGGCGCCACGCAGAAAGGGTGCAGCCGGCGAGGTCGGACAACCGACGCTGGGTCAGCTCGTCCAGGGAAATGATGCCGAAAAATTGTTCCGCGAACAGCGCCACTTGTGGCAGTGCCTGTTCACTGATGTGCTGGGCCAGTGCCGCTTGCAGTTGGTGCTGGAAGTCGGCTTTGCTGGCTGCGGTGAAGAACGCCATCTGTGGTACTCCGCTTGGGCTTGTTATTGATGGAAGCGTCGCGTGCAAACCCCTTTCGGGGCAATCCGTCACCCTGTTCCTGATTCTCGGGCAGAGGAAACAGGATGACAGGTGGGTGAAGCTGGACGAGACACTCAGGTCACATTCACCTTCCATGAATGGGCATCTGCAAAAACGACTGGGCAAGGTGCAGCGCAATGCCTTTACAGGTGCTCATCCGTTGCGCAGCTTAACCAGTGCGGCAAGGCCCGTGCTTGCAGCGCTGCGACATATTCGGTCATCGGTACGCAGCTTGCGCCTTGCGCATCGGACAACACTAGCAGCCGCACGGCAAAACGGAGGGTTTAAGCCCGGTTTTGCGGCACATCCGTACCAGAAATGACCAGCAACACCCCGGATGCTCACGACACATCCTCTGACAACCAGGCGAGCAGAAATTCCCGTCTGCTGGCAGAATCGCCCTTTGTTCGTCTTCACGATGCTCGTCGAGCCAGGAATTCCCCATGCAAATGACCACCGCCCTCTTGATCGTCAACCCGTGCGATGACGAAGAAGACAACATGGCCATGCTCTGCTGCCACAGCGATCAGGGCGATATGTTCCTGATGACCCGCTACCCGGACGAGGATGCGCTGGACATCAGCCTCGGCGACGAGCCTTCGACCCTGGACGGCGTGAAAGTCACCCTCAGCCCTACCCGCCTGCTGATCGAAATCGCCGCCGCTGACGCCGATGCGCTGAATGGTGATGATTCGCTGGAAATCATTCACAGCACTGATGCGAGTGATTTGGCTGAAGTGGAAGAGACGTTGCAGAACATTCTCAAGGGTACTGGCACCTATGTAAGCGAGCTCTAAGACACGGAATCTCCGGTGCCTGAACCAGCCTCATCGCGAGCAAGCTCGCTCCCACATTTGATCGCATTTTCATGAAACAACTCGGTCACGTGTGGGAGCGAGCTTGCTCGCGATAAGGCCCGAAAGACCACCACCACCCTTTGAGTCCTACAAAATTCAAACAATCTCGCCAATCAATTCCTGCACTTTGCACAAAATGCCGTTAGTCGCCGCCCCCCGCGATAGATTAAAGTAACGCCCCCAGCCCTGGCGTTATTCGAACGTCTTCGGTCACCCTTTCCAGGAACAGTCATCGATGGAACATCGTGAAGCGCTGCTAGCGCTGCGAACCTTTCTTTCAACGCAGATTCTCGGCCAGGAAAAACTCATCGAGCGCTTGCTCATCGCCTTGCTTGCCGACGGCCACATGCTGGTCGAGGGCGCTCCGGGCCTGGCCAAGACCAAGGCCATCAAAGAACTCGCCGAAGGTATCGAAGCACAGTTCCATCGCATCCAGTTCACCCCCGACCTGTTGCCCGCCGACATCACCGGCACGGAAATCTATCGCCCGGAAACCGGCAGTTTTGTGTTCCAGCAAGGCCCGATCTTCCACAACCTGGTGCTGGCGGACGAAATCAACCGCGCCCCGGCCAAGGTTCAGTCGGCCCTGCTCGAAGCCATGGGCGAGCGCCAGGTCAGCGTCGGGCGCAGCACATACGAGCTGTCGCCGCTGTTTTTGGTGATGGCCACGCAAAACCCGATCGAGCAGGAAGGCACCTATCCACTGCCCGAAGCGCAGCTCGACCGCTTCCTGATGCACGTGAAAATCGGCTTCCCGGACGCCGCCGTCGAACGTCGGATCCTGCAACAGGCCCGCGGCGAAGCGTTGAATGGAGAAACCAAGCCCGAGCGCCGGGTCAGCCAGCAGGCGATCTTCGCCGCGCGCAAGGAAATCCTCGGTTTGTACATGGCCGACGCCGTGGAGGAATACCTGGTGCAACTGGTCATGGCCACACGCACCCCGGCCAAGTTCGACCCGGAGATGGCCGAGTGGATCGCCTATGGCGCCAGCCCGCGCGGCTCGATCGCCCTCGACCGTTGCGCCCGGGCCCACGCCTGGCTGGCCGGTCGCGACTTCGTCAGCCCGGAAGACATTCAAGCGGTACTGTTCGATGTGCTGCGTCATCGCATCATTCTTTCCTTTGAAGCCGAAGCCGCGGGCATCGACCAGGACCGGGTGGTCCAGCGGATTCTCGACGTCGTAGCCGTCGCTTGACCCCGATGAACGTCATCCTGCCGCCCGAGCCGGGCATCCGTGTCAGCCTCGCCGAGCTGATCGAGATGCGCCATCGTGTGCGTGAAGTGCAGCTGTTTTCCACGCCGAGCCAGCGCAGCCCGCTGATCGGCTTGCACCACTCCAAACTGCGCGGGCGCGGGGTGGACTTCGATCAGGTGCGGGTCTATCAGGCCGGCGATGACGTGCGAAGCATCGACTGGCGCGTCACCGCCCGCACCCAGGAACCCCACACCAAGCTGTTCCATGAAGAGCGCGAGCGGCCGATTTTCATCATGGTCGAGCAAAGTCGCCGGCTGTTTTTCGGCTCGGGGCTGATGTTCAAATCGGTGCTCGCCGCCCAGGCCGCGAGCCTGATCGGCTGGGCCGCACTGGGTCATAACGATCGCGTCGGCGGACTGGTGTTTGGCAACAACGAACACTATGAAATCAAGCCACGACGCAGCAAACAGAGCCTGCTGCAGTTGCTCAACCGTCTGGTGCGGGTCAATCAGTCGCTGCACACGGAAAACGAGCCGGACCGGGATGCCTTCAACATTGCCCTGCGCCGTGCCCGGGAAGTCCTGCGCCCCGGCAGCCTGGTGATCATAATCTGCGACGAACGCACCCTGACCGAGGGCGCCGAACAACAGCTGAGCCTGTTGTCGCGGCATTGCGATCTATTGCTACTGCCGGTATCCGATCCACTGGATCACGCCCTGCCCGCCGCCGGGCTTTTACGCTTCGCCGAACGCGGCGCGCAACTGGAACTCGATACCCTGAATTTCGAGCTGCGCCAGACCTATCGCGCCCAGGCCGAAGCGCGCCTCGCTCGCTGGGAATTGCTGGCGCAGAAGCTTCGGGTATTGCTGATGCCCCTGAGCACCCAGAGCGAGATGGTTGAACAATTGCGCGAATACCTGAACCCACAGAAACCGGGGAAAGGCCGATGAGCAGCCTCGATCAACTGCAACCACTGATCTCCCCGCCACCGATCGAATTCTGGCCACCGGCACCGGGCTGGTGGCTGTTGCTGTTGTTACTGCCGCTCATCGGTTTCGGTCTGTGGAAGGCAAGGCGCTTCCTTCCAGACAAAGGCCCCATCGTGCGCGCCGAGCAACCGCTGGACCCGGTGCGCCTCGCCGCGCTGGCCGAATTGGCGCGCATGCCAAAACCTTACGACGGCGCTCCGGCCGGTGCCTGGCTGCAGCAACTCAACGGTTTGCTCAAACGCCTGTGCCGCAACCACTACCCCTACAGTCAGAGCCATACCCTCAATGGGCGCAAATGGCTGGCATTCCTCGACAATCGCTGCCCGGCCGCCGGCCTGACCCGCTGGATGGTGCTGGTCGAAGGCGCCTACAAACCCGAATGCAAACTCGACGACAAGGCCATCGCCGGCCTGACTCAGGCTGTCGACACCTGGATTCGTAAACATGTTTGAGTTCGCCTGGCCATGGATTTTTACCCTGCTGCCGCTGCCCTGGCTGATGCGCATCGTGCTGCCTGTCGCCGACAGTGGCGAGCCGGCGCTCAAAGTCAGCTTCCTCGGCGACCTCGAAGGCCTGGCTCGCCGCCGCGCTCGGGCCAACCTGCCGGCCTGGCGCCAACAGGCCCCGTTCATGCTGCTGTGGCTGTTGTTGCTGATCGCCGCGGCGCGCCCGCAATGGCTTGGCGAACCGCTGCCCATCGCCGCCAGCGGTCGCGATCTGCTGGTCGCGGTCGACGTATCTGGCTCGATGGATTTTCCCGACATGCAGTGGCAGGACGAAGAAGTCAGTCGACTCACATTGGTTCAGCACTTGCTCGGTGACTTCCTTGAAAGTCGCGATGGCGATCGCGTCGGCCTGATCCTGTTCGGCAGCCAGGCGTATCTGCAAGCACCGTTGACCTTCGACCGGCACACGGTGCGCGTGTGGCTCGACGAGGCGCGGATCGGCATCGCCGGCAAAAACACGGCCATCGGCGATGCCATCGGCCTGGCCCTCAAACGCCTGCGCCAACGCCCGGCACAAAGTCGCGTACTGATTCTGGTCACGGACGGCGCCAACAACGGTGGCCAAATCGACCCGCTCACGGCTGCGCGGCTGGCAGCCAGCGAAGGCGTGAAAATCTACCCGATCGGTATCGGCGCCGATCCGGAGCAAAGCGGCACTTTGGGTTTCCTGGGGGTCAACCCGAGCCTCGACCTCGATGAGCCCTCCTTGATGGCGATCGCCGAAGCCACGGGCGGCCAGTATTTTCGCGCCCATGATGACAAGGAGCTGCAAGCGATCAAGGACACCCTCGACAAACTGGAACCGGTGACCCAGCAACCGACTCAGGCCCGCCCGGCTCAGGCGTTGTACCACTGGCCTTTGGCGATGGGGTTGCTATTGAGCATGCTGCTGGTGGTTCGCGAACGCTGGCCTGACAACCCATTGCGGCGACTGTTCACCAAGGACCTTCTGCAAAATCAACTGCCCGACTGGCGCCAGCGGCTTAAGCGCCTGCGTCTGCGGAGGCGTCGATGAGTGCACTCTGGCCGTACGTGTTCCGCCCCTGGTGGTTACTGTTGTTGCCATTGCTTGGCTGGTTGCTCTGGCAGCTCTGGCATCGGCAGAAACGCGCCGGGCGCTGGCAGATGATTCTGCCTCCGGCCTTCCATGCGGCGTTGCTCAGTGGTGGCAACGGTCGCGACAGCAAATTGCCGTGGGTCATCCTTGGATGTGCCTGGGTCCTGACCGTCCTGGCGCTGCTCGGCCCGAGCTGGGAACGTGTCGAGCAAGCCAGTCAGAAACCCGCCGACCCGTTGGTCGTGGTCCTTGAGCTGACCCCGGAAATGCTCGCCACCGACGTCCCCCCCAACCGGCTGGAACAGGCCCGGCGCAAGCTGTTCGACCTGCTGGAGAACCGCAGCGATGCCCAGACCGCGATCGTCGTCTACGCCGGCAGCGCTCACACGCTGGTGCCACTGTCGGATGATTTGTCGACCAGCCGCAATCTATTGGATGCCCTCAAGCCTTCGCTGATGCCCCAGGCAGGACATCGCGCCGATCTGGCGGTGACCAAGGCCCTTGCCCTGCTGGAACAGGGCGCACTCGGTGACGGGCGGATCCTGCTGATCGGTTCGACCTTGACCGAACTGGAACGCCAGGGGATTCAGCAGGCGCTGGACGGCAAGTCGACACAATTTCTGATGCTCGGTATCGGCACCGCCGAAGGCGCGCCGATCACCCAGGAGGACGGCAGTTTTCTGAAGGACGACCAAGGCGCGATTCTGGTGCCACATCTGGACGAGCCAAGCCTGAAAGCCTTTACCAGCGACCTGGACGGACGCTATCGCCACGCGCGCCTGGACGATGCCGACCTGCGCGCCCTCGGTTTGCTCGACGGTCCACGCGCGCTGCGCAATGACGGTCAGACCCTGCGCCTCGATACGTGGGCCGATCAGGGTTACTGGCTGTTGTTGCCGTTGCTGCTGCTCGCGGCGTGCGCCGGTCGTCGCGGCTGGCTGTTCTGCGTGCCACTGTTATTCCTGTTGCCACAACCGAGTTATGCCTTCGACTTCAACGATTTGTGGCTGCGACCCGACCAACAGGGTCTGATCCTGCTGAAGCAGAAGCGCTCGGCCGAGGCTGCGCAGCATTTCGAAGATCGCCAATGGCAAGGCGTGGCGCTCTACGAAGCAGGCGACTACAGCGACGCCGCCCAGCGGTTCGCCGAAGGCAGCGACGCCCACGCCCACTACAATCGTGGCAACGCCCTGGCAAAAAGCGGTGAGCTGGAAGCCGCGCTGGATGCCTACGAACAGGCGCTGGAGCGTCAACCGGATTTGCGTCCGGCCCTGACCAACAAGGCGCTGGTGGAAAGTCTGCTCAAGCAGAAAAACACTCCACCGCCCGTTGCACCGGACAAAAACGCCGGCAACGAGACCGAGCCTCCCACGCAAGAACCGCCGCCGGGCGCGGCCACACAACCAGCGGATAATGGCGAACCGAAAACCGACGGCCAACAAACCACGACGGACTCCGACCAACAGAGCAACACGCCTTCGAAACCCGGCACCAATGAAGTCCCGGGCAGCGAACTGGGGAATGAAGACAGCACCCGACCACCGATGCGGCCGGCCAGCGACAACATCGATGGAGAACAGCGCCAGGCGCTGGAGCAATGGCTGCGCAAGATCCCCGATGATCCGGGTGAATTGCTCAGACGCAAATTCTGGTACGAACAGCAACAACATCAGGATCAGGAAAAAACTCGATGACCCGCTTCACCACTTTCTTGCTCGCATTGCTGCTTTGCACTGTTCAGGCTCAGGCTGCGGGGCTGGTCGCCAGTGTGGATCGCAGTCGCCTGAACAGCGGCGAAACGATTGAACTGACCCTGGAATCCAACGATGTGACGCAGTTCGGCAAGCCTGACCTGACACCGCTGGAGCCGTTGTTCGACGTGCGCGGCACGCGTCAGGTCAACCAGTTGACCACCCTGAACGGCGACAACCGTGCAACCACGCGCTGGATCATCACCCTGCTGCCTCGGCAGAACGGCAGCGTGGTGATTCCGTCACTGCAACTGGGTGACGTGCAGAGCCAGCCGATCACCCTGCAAGTGGTCGAGACCGAAACCCAGGACAGTCCGACCAAACGGGCCCCGGTGTTCATCGACGCCAACCTCGATCAAAGCAGCGTTTACGTGCAGGCCCAGGCGATCCTGACCTTGCGCATCTACCATTCGGTGTCGCTGTACGACGACAGCAGCCTGCCTCCTTTGCAAATTCCCGATGTGCGTATCGAGCAACTCGGCGAGGCGCGCACCTACGAGAAAGACATCAATGGCCTGCGCCACGGCGTGATCGAGATGCGCTACGCGATCTACCCGCAACACAGCGGTGAGCTGATTATTCCGCCGCAGATATTCAATGCCGCACTCGTGGACGCACAGCCCGCCAAGGACTCCGACGCGCAGGCACCGAAATCGGGCAAATTGATGCGGGTCAGCTCCGCCGAGATTCTGCTGACCGTCAAGGCCAAACCCGTCACCTACCCGGCCGACGTGCCATGGTTGCCGGCCCGTAGCCTCAGCCTGAGCGAAAGCTGGAACCCGGAACCGGATCATGCGCAGGTGGGTGATTCGTTGACCCGCAGCCTGACGGTAAAGGCTGAAGGCCTGGACAGTTCGCAATTGCCACCGCTGCCCGCCACCGATGTCAACGGCTTGCGGCGCTACCCGGATCAACCGGTATTGGGCAACCAGAACAGCGAACGAGGCCTGATCGGCAGTCGCGAAGACCGCGAAGCCCTGGTGCCGACGCGTAGCGGCGCAATCGAGTTGCCCGCAGTTGAAGTGATCTGGTGGAACACCTTCGAGGACCACCTGGATCACAGCAGCCTGCCGGCCCAAACCCTGCCAGTGGCGAATAATCCGAGCCTGATGGTCGACACCCCGGCCGGCATGCCACAAGTCTTTTCCGCTGCCGACAACGAAGCCCTCTGGTGGTGGAAACTCAGCACCCTGATCCTGGCCTGCACCACCCTGCTGGGCTTCGGTCTCTGGTGGCGCGCCCGCTGGCAACCGGCGATCCTGCGCGCGGCGCAGACCGGCCCGAGCCCGCGCACCGTGCTCGACGATCTCAAGCGCGCCTGTCAAGCCAACGACACCCACGCCACCCGTCAGGCCCTCGACGCCTGGGCCCGGCAACAACCGGAAACCCTGGCCGATATGGCGGCGCGTTTTGTGCCGCTGTCCGACGCCCTCGATGGCTTGAACGGCGCGCTCTACAGCGAAACCGGCCAGCATTGGCAAGGTGACGATCTGTGGCGGGCGATCAAGGCGATTCCGATTGCCGAGCGGGTTCAGGACCCGGTTGGCGACAGTGGCCTGCCGCCGCTTTATCCGAAGTAACGGCCCCTAGCGGTCGAGATGGAACTCGGCGTCCAGATGAATGGCCTGTAAAAAAGCGCTGTCGTGTGAGACGACGATCAATGCCCCTTGGTACTGATTGAGCATCTGCTCCAGCGCAATTTTACTGGGCAAGTCCAAATGGTTGTCCGGCTCGTCCAGCAATAGCAATTGCGGTGGCCGCTGTGCATATAACTGCGCAGCCAGTGCTATTTTCAGACGTTCGCCGCCGCTCAACTGGCAGGTCTTGAGCATCGCACGATCCGCATCGATGCCCATCTGCGCCAACCGGGTTCGCGCCTCGGCTTCGGGCAACTCCGGATTACTCTCGTAGAGCCATTGCACCGCGGTGCGTTCGGGGTACTGCAATCCGGCGTGTTGATCCAGCCAGCCAACATGGCAACTGCAGATAAGTTCGCCTTCGCGCACCGGCAGTTGGCCGGCGATCACTCGCAACAGGGTCGACTTGCCGCTGCCGTTGACGCCCAGGATCGCCATGCGCATAGGCCCCGTCAGCGTCAGATTGACCGACGCCGCGTAACCGAACGGGAGAATGACGTCGTTGAGCTGCACAATCATCTTGCCATTGGGCACTACGCTTTCCGGAGACAACATCATGCGTTGAATGTCCGGCGCGCACCGCGCACGGGCCTCGGCGATACGTTGTTGTTGCTGCTCCCGGGCCACCTGTTGATTGAGGCGCAATTTTCCCTGACTGTTTTCACTGCGCTCTTTCTGTGCGTTGGTAATCAGCTTGGTCTGATTGCCGTCACGGGCCTGACGGTCGCCGCGCGCATTACGCCGTTGCTGACGCTCCATCTGCACGACCATCTCACGTTGCTCACGCTTGGCCTGCGCCCGCTCACCTTGCAATGCCGACTGGAACGACTGCTGTTCTTGCTCGCGTGCCGCCGCATATTGACTGTAGTTACCGCCATAAACCGCCGGCCCCAAGGGCGAAAGCTCGACGATTTCGTTCACGTGTTCCAAAAGTCCGCGGTCGTGGCTGATCAACACCAGACCGTTGGGCCAGCGAGCGATCTGCTGTGCAAGCTTGTGTTGCTGATCAATATCCAGGTGATTGCTGGGCTCATCCAGAATGAGCCAGTCGGCTCTGGACAACCACGCCCCCATCAGCGCCACCCGTTGTCGTTCGCCACCACTGAGGGCGTCGGTGCACGCGTCGGCATTCAAATGACCCAGGCCGATCTGCTGCAGCTCCGCCTCAAGGCGTGCGGCGCAATCCCATTGATCGACTGCCAGCGAATGGTCGTCATCGTCGACGCTGCCTTGGGCAATGCGATCCAGTGCCGCCAGAATAGGGGCGACCCCGGCCAGTGCGGCAACGCTGGGATAGCGCTCGGGTTCCAGTAACTGCGCCACGGCGTAAACCCGCCCTTCGCGGCGAACGATGCCGCTGGTGGGCAGTTGTTCCCCCGTCAGGAGCCGGCCAAGCAAGGACTTGCCACAGCCATTGGCGCCCACGATGCCGGTGGCCCTGGTACTGAAGGTGTGGCTCAAGTGATCGAACAGAACGCGCCCGTCGGGCAGGTTGAACGACACTTGATCAAGTTGAAGTAACCGTTGGGTCATGACGCCTCCTTAAACAATAAAACTCCCTGATGCTGCGCAACAGCGTTCGACTGCCCTCCACCATACTGAAGCTGTACCACCCAATCGACAGGCAATCTTTCAAGGCTTTCAGCATCCCCGGTCTTTTGCCAGTAAACTCCCTCCCCTTTAGTCGCCATCATTTCCCTCGCGGCCATCACCTTATTTCCTACGGAGTTCACCTTGCGTCTGTTTCACACCTCCGACTGGCACCTTGGACAAAACCTGCACGGCCAGGAACGCGATTTCGAACACGCCTGCTTTCTCGAATGGCTGCTGCGCCAGCTGAAGCTGGACCAGCCAGACGTGCTTCTGATTGCCGGCGATATCTTCGACACGGTCAATCCGCCGGTCAAAGCCCAGGAACGTCTCTACGATTTCATCGTCAGTGCCCATGAACAGCAGCCGAAGCTGACCATCGTGATGATCGCCGGCAACCACGATTCCGGCTCGCGCATTGAACTGCCCGCGCCGCTGATGCGGCGTTTGCGCACGCATGCGCTGGGTCGTGTGCTGTGGCTGGATGACGGTCAACTCGACGCCGAGCGTCTGCTGCTGCCATTACCGGATGCCAAAGGCAAAATCGTCGCCTGGTGCCTGGCGCTGCCGTTCCTGCGCCCCGCCGAAGTGACCGGTGCGCATTTGGGTGACAACTACCTGCGCGGTATCGGTCAGGTTCACGAATGGCTGATTGAAGCGGCCAATGCCAAGCGCAAACCGTGCCAGGCGCTGATCGCTATCAGTCACGCGCACATGGCCGGCGGTTCGGTCTCGGAAGACTCCGAGCGCAGCCTGATCATCGGTAACGCCGAAGCGCTGCCCGCCAGCCTGTTCGGGCCGAGCATCAGTTACGTCGCCCTCGGCCACTTGCACAAGCCGCAGAAGGTCAATGGTGAAGAGCGTATCCGCTACAGCGGCTCGCCGATTCCGTTGTCGTTCTCCGAGATTGGCTATCAGCACCAGATTCTCGACATCAATCTGAAAGGCGAAACCCTGGTCAGCGTCGAACCCAAACTGATCCCCCGGGCGGTGAATCTGCAACGCATCGGTCCCGCACCATTGGCGGAAATCCTGCTGCAACTGGCCGACCTGCCAAACATCGACCTGCTGGCCGATATCCAGCGCCAGCCGTGGCTGGAAGTTCGGGTGCGCCTCGATGAGCCGCAACCCGACTTGCGTTATCAAGTGGAAACCGCCCTGCAAGGCAAAGCCGTGCGTCTGGTGCGGATCGCCGCTGAATACGCCGGCAACGGCAGCCGCGATGGCGTGGATGACGGCACGACCTTGATCGAACTCGACCAGCTCACGCCTCAGGAACTGTTCAGCCGCGCCTGGCAGGACAACTACGGCAGCGAGGTCGACGAGCAAACACTCAAGGACTTCGCCGAGCTGTTGCAAGACGTGCAGATGGAGAGCGAACAAGTATGAAGATCCTCGCGATCCGCCTGAAAAACCTCGCCTCACTGGCCGGGCCTTTTGAAATCGACTTTACCGCTGAACCGTTGGCCAGCGCCGGTCTGTTCGCGATCACCGGGCCGACCGGCGCCGGTAAAAGCACGTTGCTCGACGCCTTGTGCCTGGCGCTGTTCGGTGCTGTGCCTCGGCTGAGCAATGCTCAGGTGTCTGCCAAAGCGCCAGACGCCGACGGCGAAATCAGCACGGGCGACCCCCGCACGCTGCTGCGTCGCGGCACGGGTGAAGGTTATGCCGAAGTCGATTTCGTTGGCATCGATGGCCGTCGTTACCGCGCTCGCTGGGAGGCTAATCGCGCCCGGGAGAAGGCCGGCGGCAAGCTGCAAGCCAGTCGTCAGAGTTTGCGCGACATCGATCTGGATCAACTGCTGGCCAGTCAGAAAGTTGAATTCAAAACTCAGCTCGAATCCGTACTGGGCTTGAACTTCGAGCAATTCACCCGCGCGGTGCTGCTGGCCCAGAGTGAGTTCAGTGCTTTTCTCAAGGCTAACGACAACGAACGTAGCGAGCTGCTGGAAAAACTCACCGATACCGCGCTCTATACGCGCCTCGGTCGCCGGGCGTTCGACAAAACCAAAGAGGCTCGCGAAACCCACAAGTTATTGCAGGACCAGGCCACCGGCGTGACGCCGTTGTCGCCAGAAGCCCGCGCGGAACTCGATGAACGCTTCAACGAGGCTCAGCAGCAACTCAAGACCCAGCAAGCGCAACTCAAGCAATTGGAACTGCAACACACCTGGCTCAAGGACCTGCGCCAATTGCAGGACGAGCAGCAGAGCGCTACCGAACAGCTGCAATCGGCCCAGCAGCACTGGGAAGTTCTGGCCGGCGAACGTTTGAAGCTGACTCGCCTGGAGCAACTGGCCCCGCAACGGCACCAGTTCGCCCGCAAGACCGAACTCACTGCCCAGCTCACACCGCTGGCCGCGCAGATTCAGCAGCACACCCAACAGCAAGCCGAACTGAACGAGCGCCAGGCGCAACTCGAACACAGCCTGAGTGCTGCACAGACCGCGCTGGTCGAGGCCCAAAGCCAACACACCTCCAGCGCTCCGCTGCTGCGTCAGGCCTTCGAAGAGCAAAGCACCCTCGCCCGTCTGGTCAAAGACGCCAGTCTCAGTGCCGACCTCAAGCAGCAGGCGGAACTGGCCTGCACTCAGGGCCAAAACACGATCCAAGGCCTGCTCGACCAACAGAAACTGGTCGCCGAACGTTTGCAGCGAATTGCCGGGGAGCTTGAGCAAAGCACTCCTCTGGCCCCCTTGAGCGATGCCTGGAACGCCTACCGTGATCGCCTGCAACAGCTGATGCTGATCGGCAATCGCCTGAACAAGGGCCAGGCTGAACTGGCCGCCTTGGAACAAAGCGCCGCTCGCGCTGCCGAGGACCTGTCCACCCAGCGCCAGAGCCTTGAAGTGCTGTACAAGGAAGCCGGCGCCGAACCGGAGGCGGTGGCCGAGCAGATCCGGATTCTCGGGAGTCTGTTGCAGGATAACCGCAAGCAACAGCGAGCCTTTGAAGAGCTGACGCGACTGTGGGCCAGTCAGCAGGAACTGGACAAGCGCGCGTCCGAACTCCAGCAGCGCCAGCTGAGCGCTCAGCAAGAACGAGAACGCCTGACCCAGGACGGTGTGAAAGCCAAGAATGAATTGGTCGTTGCCGAACAGACACTGACCGTCACCCGCGAACTGCTGGAGCGCCAGCGTCTGGCACGTAGCGCCAGCGTCGAAGAACTGCGCGAGCAGTTGCAGGACGATCAACCGTGCCCGGTCTGTGGCAGCCCCGACCATCCCTATCATCAGCCCGAAGCCCTGCTGCAGAGCCTTGGCCGGCATGATGAAAGCGAACAGGCCAACGCCCAGAAAGCTGTCGATCTGTTGAAAGAAAAGCTCACTGAACTGCGCGCTGAAGTGGGCGGCGTGATTGCGCAGCAAAAGGAGTTGCTGCAACAGCAAGAACACCTCGCGACCCAGCAGCAGAGCCTGGCGCCGAGCCTTGAAGCACATCCGTTATCGGCGCAGCTGTTGACGCAGGATGCGGCTAAACGCGATGCCTGGCTGGTACAGCAAAACAACCAGTTGAACCAAAGCATCACTCAGGACGAACAACGGCAAACCGCCCTGCTCACCCTGCAGCAAGACGCCGCGCGCCTTCAACAGCAACTGCGTAGCGCTGAAGCAGCGAACCAGCAAGCTGCCCAACACCTGACCAACCAGCAACGTGAGTTGAGCAGTGATCGCCAGCGTCTGGACGAGGAGTTGACGGCGTTCAGCACCCTGCTCCCGGCCGATACGCTGCAAGCCTTGCGCAACGAACCGGCCGCGACCTTCATGCAACTGGACCGGCAGATCACCCAGCGCCTGGAACAACTCGATCAGCAACGCGATGAACTCAGCGAACAGCAACAACGGCAGCAGACGCTGGAGAAAGAACAGGACCGCCAACTCACTCGCCTCCAGCAGTTGGAAACGGCCCGACAGCAGTTCACCGCCCTCGCCGACCAGCAACAGGCCTGCCAGCAAAAACTGACGCAATTGCTCGGCGAACACACCAGCGCCGAGCAGTGGCAGCAGCAACTGGATCAAGCCGTCGAACAGGCGCGCAATGCCGAAGCGACGGCCAATCAGGAACTGCAAACCGTGCGTACGCGGCTGGCGCAGCTGGGCGCCGAACTCAAGGCCCAGCAGGAACGCTCGCAGGCACTGGACACCGAAGATCGCGAGCTGAGCGGCAAGATTGCCGACTGGCGCGCACTGCATCCGGAACTGGATGACGGTGGCCTGGAAGCTCTGCTGAGTGTCGACGACCAGCAGGTCAGCGAACTGCGCCGGCAATTGCAGCAAAGCGAAAAAGCCATCGAACAGACCAAGGTTCTGTTGCAGGAACGCGATCAGCGTCTGCTCAATCACCAGGCACAGCACAACGGCAATCTCGACGCCGAACAACTGGCGACAGCGCTTGCCGAGCTGCAAAACCTGTTCACCGCCAGCGAACACCGTTGCGCCGAACTGCGCGCCGAACAGGCCGAAGATCAGCGCCGGCAAAACGCCAATCAGGCCCTCGCTCAGCAGATCGCCGACGCCTACACCGAGTACCAGCGCTGGGCACGTTTGAATGCACTGATCGGTTCGGCCACGGGCGACACCTTCCGCAAGATCGCCCAAGCCTACAACCTCGACCTGCTGGTGCATCACGCCAACGTTCAGTTGCGGCAACTGGTGCGGCGCTATCGCCTCAAACGTGGCGGCAGCATGCTCGGGTTGTTGGTGATGGACACCGAGATGGGCGATGAACTGCGTTCGGTACATTCGTTGTCCGGCGGCGAGACGTTCCTGGTGTCGCTGGCTCTGGCGCTCGGCTTGGCGTCCATGGCATCGAGCACGCTGAAAATCGAATCATTGTTCATCGACGAAGGTTTCGGCAGCCTTGATCCGGAATCCCTGCAACTGGCCATGGACGCTCTCGACGGCTTGCAAGCGCAGGGACGAAAAGTCGCGGTGATTTCACACGTGCAGGAAATGCATGAACGGATTCCGGTGCAGATTCAGGTCCGCCGTCAGGGCAACGGCCTGAGTACGCTGGAGGTGAAATGAATACGCTGTATTCCTTCCGCCGCTGCCCCTACGCGATGCGGGCGCGCATGGCCCTGCGCTACTCCGGTGTGGCGGTGAATATTGTCGAGGTCAGCCTGAAGGCCAAACCAGTCGAAATGCTGGCCCTGTCGAGCAAAGGCACGGTACCGGTGTTGAGCGTCGACGGTCAGGTGATCGATGAAAGCCTGGCGATCATGCACTGGGCCCTGGCGCAGAGCGATCCGCAGGATTGGTTGCTCAAGGATGATCCTGTCGGGCAGCAACTCATCGCCGAGCTGATCGAAGAAAACGATCAGGTGTTCAAGGTGCACCTGAATCGCTACAAGTACGCCGAACGATATCCTGAGCAGCCGATGACGTTTTATCGCGCCGAGGGCGAGGTGTTTTTGCGTAGGCTCGATGAGTTGCTGGAGGGACGCGACTACTTGCTGGCCGAGCATCCGAGTCTGGCGGATGTAGCGCTGATGCCATTCGTACGGCAGTTCGCCCATGTGGATCGCGAGTGGTTCGGGCAGACGCCCTATCACCGTTTGCAGGCCTGGTTGCAGCGGTTTCTGGAGTCGGAAAGATTCACATCGGTGATGGCGAAGTAGAGCGCGATCCCTGTAGGAGCTGCCGAAGGCTGCGATCTTTTGATCTTCGCATTGTCGCTGCCGCCAAAGATCAAAAGATCGCAGCCTTCGGCAGCTCCTACGGGTGGTCTCAGGCGAACACTGCACACATCTGCAACGCCGAGCAATCCACGTGGAACGGCCCGAAGAAATCGTTCTGGCGTTCCATTGGCGGATTGCCAGCCAACAGCCCCTGGGCCTTCTCGGTTTCAATGTTACGAGCAAGGTTGTGATTGGCTTCGATAGTCCGTGCCACCGACCCCGCCGAGCCCTGTCCGATCCCCAGCAAGGAAGATCCATTGGTCATGAACGCCAGGAAGGCGATGACCCAAAGTCTGTGCCCTTTCATTCCCCGGCGACTCCTGCGAGTTCAGCCTGATCGACCATCGCGGTTTGCGAACGGTGTTCAAACTGGATGCCGGGATGAGCGACTTGAATCGGCGCATCGAGGGTCTGTAGCGATTGAGGCGAGAGGCTGAAAACCAGCACCATGGCTACGTAAAGAGCGATAGCCAGGTAGGCGCCGTATTTGGCAGAAGTGATGATTGAGCTGGCCATGATGTTCTCCGCAGGCATGTTTCGATGCCCACAGAATCGATCAAAAAAGCGGTGATAACCACTCAGGGTTATCCATAGTGACCATCAGCTTCGTTGATCATTAAGCCAGACTATTTCAGTCTTCAATAAAACTCATCAAGCGCTCGCGGGCCGCATCCGGCTCGTCTGGAACGGGCTGGGCAGCCGAAAGAATGGGGGTGGAATAGAGAAACAGAAGAACCACGGCCAGACGCATTGCCATGCTGTCGAACCTTATCATGAGAAGGAGTCAAAAAATCAGCGTCAAATTTAAACTTATGGCTATGTGATATCAAGCAATACATTGATGGCAATATGATGCTGTCGTAAACGCGTTATGCAGGAGCGACATCACTCAGGTCTCTCGAAGCGTTTCAGCTCGATCGGCGCAAGTGACTTCGCTCCTGCATAAAGGGTGCAGGGTTCAAATTTCAGGCTTGGGTCTTGTGATCCAGAGCCGCGTAAAAGTTGGCGCTCTGTTGCAGGTATTTCTGGGTGTAGCTTTGTGCGTGGGATTTTTTGTCGCTGATTTCAACGTTGGCGCTGGCTGGCAGAGCAACGGTGGCCGAGATAGCGGAAGCGGCGATTACGGAGAAGAGATTGAAGTTCATGGCGGTGTTCCTCGGATTCAGTTGGCTTGCTTGCCCGGTGGGGCCGTGAAGCAAACTTAACCTTCGAGGTTGGCACCTTGAAATCTTTTGTAGCATTAGCAGATATCAGCGTCATTAATAGAAGGATGCAGGCCCCATCAACCGGGGCCTGCGGCCTATTGACGCACCAGAAACTTGAGGTCGCTCGGGGCATCCATCGGCAGTTTTTGCACGGTTTTACCCAGCAGGCCTGTCTTTGAATCGCGTTCGACGACGACAATCTGGTTGCTTTTCTGATTGGCGATCAACAAGAACTTGCCACTCGGATCGAGGCTGAACTCACGCGGGTGATCACCTTCAACAGAACGGCGCTGCAGTTCCTTGAGGTGCCCGGTCGCAGGATCGATGGCGAACACCAGCAGCTGATTGGCGGTGCCACGGTTGCTGACGTAGAGGAACTTGCCATCACGCGACGCGTGAAGTGCACCGGCCGCCTTGTCCGAAACGGGCTGACCCGTCGCCAACTCGACCATTTGCGTTTGCTTGAGTTGGCCGTCCTTGTAGTCGAACACCGCAACCTGCGCGCTCATTTCCATGACCAGCCACGCGTGCTTGCCATCGGCGCTGAACAGCAGATGACGCGGCCCGCTGCCGGGTGGCAACTGCACGGACGCCGGTGTAGCGGCGGTCAAGGGCAGTTCCGGGTTGGCCTTGGGGTCGAAGCGATAGGCAAAGATCTTGTCGGCACCCAGGTCATTGGAGAACACATACTGGCCGTCCGGCGAGGGAACCGTGGAATGCACGTGTGCCGACATCTGCCGCTCGGGATTGACCCGGCTCGATGGATGGCTGCTCATCTGCACCACGGGCTTGAGCTTGCCATCGGCGCCCACCGGCAACACCGCCAGGGTGCCGCCCGGATCTTCAGACACCGAATAGTTGCTGACAAACAGGTGACTGGCTTCAAGGCCGAGGCTCGAATGAGTCGGCTCGTTGCCCAGGCTTTGCACCTGATTGATCAGGCTCAGTTCATGGGTCTTCGGATCGATCGCATAACTGCTCACGCGCCCTACCGGATCGGTCTGTCCCGGGCCGTTTTCGTTGACCACGAACAGCTGGCGCTGGTCCTTGGACAGGGTCAGCCAGGATGGGTTTTCGCTCTTGACCACTTGCAGCGGTTTGGCATCGATCTGCCCGGTGGCGCTGTCGAAGTTCAGGCGATAGATCCCTTGGCTCTGACCGGCCGTGTAGGAACCGACCAGCAACTGATAGTCGTCGGCGAATGCAGCCTGAAAACCCATCGCGCCGACACTGCCGGCCATCAACAGTGGCCAGAGCTTACGCATCCTCATTCGCTTCTTCCTCGTCGTCATCACCGCGGAACGCGGTCATGCATACCAACCGGTGCTCACCGGAACTGCCGGTGATCAGCCAGCTTTGCAGGTCTGGATCGAAGGTCGCGGCCTCGACTTCGGCCGGGGTGAACTCCCAGTGTTTGGACACACGACCATCCAGGCATTCGATGTGCAGGTTATCGTCTTCATCGAGGGAGAATTCGAAGGCGTGCAGCCCGTCGATTTCCACCATATCGCAGTGTTCGAGGGTGGCGAGCAAGGTGTCGGTTGGGGCGGTCATGGCAGTCAATCTTTGAATGGGAAAGACGCAATGATAGCTCATTGCGCCTGAGACCAATGTGGGAGCGAGCTTGCTCGCGATGAGTCCGTGCCAATCACATCGATGTTGAATGACATACCGCCATCGCGAGCAAGCTCGCTCCCACAGGGGATTGTGCTCGCCGTTAGAGGGCGTCGCGGGAAAGTTGGCCGTCCACCAGGCGTTGAATGCGCAGCGGATTACCCTTCTTCAAGGCATCTGGCAGCAGGCTGTCGGGGTAGTTCTGGAAGCACACCGGGCGCAGGAAACGGTCGATGGCCAAGGTGCCCACTGACGTGCCGCGCGCATCGGACGTTGCCGGATACGGCCCGCCATGGACCATCGAATCGCAGACTTCCACCCCGGTCGGATAACCGTTCAGCAGGATCCGTCCGACCTTCTGTTCCAGCAACGGCGTCAGCTCAGCGAACTGCTCGAAGTCCGCCGGTTCGCCAATGATCGTCGCCGTCAGCTGCCCGTGCAGGCCGTTCAATGCGGCGCTGAGTTGCGCCCGATCGGCCACTTCGAGGAACACTGTGGTCGGGCCGAACACTTCTTCCTGCAGCACTTCATCGCCCTTGATCAACAGGCTGACATCCGCCTTGAACAGCTGCGGTTGCGCCTGATTGCCTTGTTGCGGACTGCCGGCGAGATGCTCGATGCCCGGATGGGCGAGGAGTTTTTGCAGGCCTTGGCCATAGCTGCTCAAGGTCCCGGCATTGAGCATGGTTTGCGCCGGTTGATCGCCGATCAGCCCTGCGACCTGCTGAATGAAGGCGCTGAACTGCGGCGAGCGAATACCGATCACCAGCCCGGGATTGGTACAGAACTGGCCGCAGCCCTGAACCACCGAAGCGGTCAGGTCACGGGCGACCGATTCGGCGCGAACTTGCAGCGCCTGCGGCAAAACGATCACCGGGTTGATGCTCGACATCTCGGCGAACACCGGGATCGGTTGTGGACGCGCGGCAGCCATGTCGCACAACGCACGACCGCCTTTCAACGAACCGGTAAAGCCTACCGCCTGAATCGCCGGATGCTTGACCAACGCTTCGCCGACCCCACCGCCATAGATCATGTTGAACACGCCGGCCGGCATGCCGGTTTTTTCTGCGGCCCGGATGATCGAGTTGGCAACGAGTTCGGCGGTTGCCATGTGACCGCTGTGAGCCTTGAACACCACCGGGCAACCGGCGGCCAACGCCGAAGCAGTGTCGCCGCCGGCTGTGGAGAATGCCAACGGAAAGTTGCTCGCACCAAACACGGCCACCGGTCCGAGGCCGATGCGGTATTGGCGCAGGTCCGGACGCGGCAACGGTTGGCGCTCCGGCAGTGCCTGATCAATCCGCGCTCCGTAGAAATCACCGCGCCGCAGTACTTTGGCGAACAGACGCATCTGACCGCTAGTGCGACCTCGTTCGCCTTGAATCCGTGCCGCTGGCAGCGCGGTTTCGCGGCAGACCAGCGCTACAAAGTCATCACCCAGCGCGTCCAGTTCATCAGCAATCGCATCGAGAAATTGCGCCCGGCGTTCGGCGCTCAAGCTGCGATAGGCCGGGTAGGCGGCAGCGGCAGCCTTGGCGGCGGCATCGACCTCTTCGAGGGTGGCCTGGTGGAAACTGTAAGGCAGGTTTTCGCCCGTGTTGGCATCAACGCTGTTGACGATGATTTCGCCGGCAGCGCTGCGCTGACCGGCGATGTAGTTGTGACCAAGAATCTGGGTCATGCCTATCTCCTTAAAGGGTGCCGACGGTGCCGGGCTCGAATGCTGCGTCAACCGGTGCAATCCCGTTGATCAACGGTGCACCGAACTCGGCCTGACTGATCTCGAACACGTCACCCGGCTGAGTGCGAATGCCGTCGGCAAAGGACAGGGTCGCAGTGCCGAAGAAGTGAATGTGCACATCGCCCGGACGCAGGAACTGGCTGTACTTGAAATGGTGGTACTCGAGGTTTTCCAGGCTGTGGCACATGTTGGCCTCGCCACTGAGGAACTCGTTCTGCCACAGCACTTCACCGTCACGCAGGATGCGGCTGGTGCCTGCCAGATGCTCCGGTAATTCACCGACCCGAAGTTCCGGGCCATAACTGCAACTGCGCAGTTTGGAATGGGCCAGGTAGAGGTAGTTTTTGCGTTCCATCACATGGTCGGAGAACTCGTTACCCACCGCGAAACCGAGGCGATACGGTTTGCCGTCGTGGCCGATGACATAGAGACCGCTGAGCTCCGGCTCCTCCCCCGCGTCTTCGGCAAACGGCGGCAGCGGGAACGGATGGCCCGGACGCACGACGATGCTGCCGTCGCCCTTGTAGAACCATTCCGGTTGTACGCCGGCCTGCCCCGCCGTCGGTTTGCCACCCTCCACGCCCCATTTGAAGATGCGCATGGTGTCGGTCATCGCGGCTTCGTCGCCGACTTGCTGATGCATCTTGTCCCGCGCCGACGCACTGCCCAGATGGGTCAGGCCCGTACCGCTGACCAGCATGTGCGCGGGGTCCGGGTGATCCAGTGGCGGCAGGATGCGCAGCATGGCCAACAGTTCTGCATAGTCATGGCTGATGCTCAGGCCCAGGGTTTTCACCTGTTGCTCAAGATTGACGCCCGCCTCGATCGCCGCCAACGCCAGGTCGCGAACCGTGCGTGCGTCCTTCACTTCGCGCACCAGACCGTCTTCGACCACGCCCACCCGGCGCTCGTCGTTACTCAATTCGAACTGAACTAAACGCATGATTTTCTCCTTTGAACAAACTCGAAAACGCCACAAAACCAATGTGGGAGCGAGCCTGCTCGCGATGAGGCCGTCACATCCAACAGTAATGGTGACTGACACTCCGCTTTCGCGAGCAAGCTCGCTCCCACAGTTGATTGGTGTGAATCCTCAGGTGCGGGTAGCGCCACGGGCGCTGGCCGCGAACTGGTCGGCCGGCAGTACGTGCTTTCGTTCCAGCAGGCGATAAACCACACCGGTCAACACCAACCCGAACACCATCACACCCGAAAGGAAATACAGGCCCGAAGCCAGGTTGCCGGTGTATTCCTTGAGCGCGCCGATCACGAACGGACCGATGTAGCCGCCGAGGTTGCCCACCGAGTTAATCAAGGCGATCCCGGCCGCCGCACTGGCGCCGGCAAAGAAGCGGCCCGGCAAGGTCCAGAACACCGCCGTGCAGGAAAACAGCGCGAAGGCCACCAGGCACAACGCCGCCAGTTGCAGCACAGGCACCGTCAGCCAGGCACTGAGGAACAGGCCGATGGCACCCAATACGTAAAGCACCGCCAAGTGGCCGTAGCGATCATTCAAGCGGTCGGAACTGCGCGGAATGATCAGCAACCCGATGATCCCGAAGATGTACGGCACCGACGACACGAAACCGGTCACCAGATCCGTGCCCCCGAACTGCTTGATCAGGGTCGGCAGCCACAAGCCCAGGCCGTAGATGCTCAGGGTCACCGGCAGATAGAACAACGCCAGCAGCAAGACACGTTTGTCCTTAAGGGCGTGCAACGGATTGCCGTGGCGGGTCTGGCCGTATTCCTCAAGGTCCTTTTTCAGTTCGCCGGTCAGCCAGTCCTTCTCGGCCTGGTCCATCCACTTCACCTGTTTCGGGCCATCCGGCAGCCAACGCAGCACTGGCCAGGTCAACAGGATCGCCGGAGCGCCGATGACGATGAACAGCCACTGCCAGCCATGCAGGCCAAGAATGCCGTCCATGCCGAGCAGACCGCCGGACACCGGGCCGGTGATCAACATGGCGATGGGTTGGGAAAGGATGAATAACCCGAGGATCTTGCCGCGATGGCGCACCGGGAACCACTGGGTGATGTAGTAGAGAACGCCCGGAAAGAACCCGGCTTCCGCGGCGCCGAGCAGAAAGCGCATCACATAGAAACTGTGCGGCCCCTGGACGAAGGCCATGCCAATGGTGATGGCGCCCCAGGTGACCATGATCCGCGCAAACCAGCGCCGCGCGCCAAAGCGTTCGAGCATCAGGTTGCTAGGAATTTCCAGCAGGAAATAGCCAATGAAAAACAGCCCGGCACCCAAGCCGTAAGCCGCGTCACCAATGCCGAGGTCGGCGCCCATGTGCAACTTGGCGAAGCCTACGGCGGAGCGATCCACATAGGCGATCAGGTACAGCAGGATCAGGAAGGGAATCAGTTTCAGCGTGATGCGACGAATAAGCCGCAGTTCCTGGCTCATGAGATCGGTCTCCGATTGTTGTTGTTATAGAACCTCGGGGGACGCCTCTCGCAGAAAACCGCCAGGGCAATCCCTCCGTTGAAACGGACTATATAGTAATACTATTTACGCAACAACACTTCCAAACAGTCGGATTTGCGCTTATGTTACGCCTTAGCTCGAACAATATAGTCATACAATAAGAGAACAGATCATGTCTGATAAGAAACCCACCCTGCGCTCCGCCCAATGGTTTGGCACTGCCGACAAGAACGGCTTCATGTACCGCAGCTGGATGAAGAATCAGGGCATCGCCGACCACCAGTTCCACGGCAAGCCGATCATCGGCATCTGCAACACCTGGTCGGAACTGACCCCGTGCAACGCGCATTTCCGCCAGATTGCGGAGCACGTCAAACGTGGGGTGATCGAGGCTGGGGGCTTTCCCGTGGAATTCCCGGTGTTCTCCAACGGCGAGTCGAACCTGCGTCCGACCGCCATGCTCACCCGCAACCTGGCGAGCATGGACGTCGAAGAAGCGATTCGCGGCAACCCGATTGACGGTGTTGTGCTGCTGACCGGTTGCGACAAAACCACCCCGGCGTTGTTGATGGGCGCGGCCAGTTGCGACGTGCCGGCCATCGTCGTCACCGGCGGGCCGATGCTCAACGGCAAACACAAGGGCCAGGACATCGGCTCGGGCACCGTGGTCTGGCAACTCAGCGAACAAGTGAAAGCGGGCACCATCACCATCGACGATTTCCTTGCGGCCGAGGGTGGCATGTCCCGCTCGGCCGGTACCTGCAACACAATGGGCACCGCGTCGACCATGGCCTGCATGGCTGAAGCACTGGGCACTTCCCTGCCCCACAACGCGGCCATTCCTGCCGTCGATGCGCGTCGTTATGTGCTGGCGCACATGTCCGGCATGCGCGCAGTGGAGATGGTTCGCGAAGACTTGAAGCTGTCGAAAATCCTCACCAAGGAAGCCTTCGAAAACGCCATTCGGGTGAACGCCGCTATCGGTGGTTCGACCAACGCCGTGATCCATTTGAAAGCCATTGCCGGGCGCATCGGTGTGGAGCTGGACCTGGATGACTGGACCCGCATCGGTCGCGGCATGCCGACCATCGTCGACCTGCAACCGTCCGGGCGTTTCCTGATGGAAGAGTTCTACTACGCCGGCGGCCTGCCAGCAGTATTGCGCCGCCTCGGCGAAGCCAACCTGATTCCGCATCCGAATGCCCTGACCGTCAATGGCAAGACCCTCGGCGAGAACACCAAGGACGCACCGATCTACGGCCAGGACGAAGTGATCCGCACCCTCGATAACCCGATTCGCGCCGACGGCGGCATCTGTGTGTTGCGCGGGAATTTGGCGCCACTCGGCGCGGTGCTCAAGCCCTCAGCCGCCAGCGCCGAACTGATGCAACATCGCGGGCGTGCGGTGGTGTTCGAAAACTTCGACATGTACAAGGCACGGATCAACGATCCGGAGCTGGAGGTGGATGCCAACTCGATTCTGGTGATGAAGAACTGCGGTCCGAAGGGTTATCCGGGCATGGCCGAAGTTGGCAACATGGGTTTGCCGGCCAAGTTGCTGGCCCAAGGCGTGACGGACATGGTGCGTATTTCCGATGCGCGCATGAGCGGCACAGCGTACGGCACTGTGGTTCTGCATGTAGCCCCGGAAGCGGCCGCTGGCGGACCTTTGGCGACCGTGAAGGAAGGTGACTGGATCGAACTCGACTGCGCCAACGGTCGTCTGCACCTGGACATTCCCGACGCCGAACTGGCAGCGCGCATGGCTGATCTGCAGCCACCGCAGCAACTGATCGTGGGCGGTTATCGTCAGCTGTACATCGATCATGTGCTGCAGGCGGATCAGGGTTGCGATTTCGACTTCCTGGTCGGTTGCCGTGGTTCTGAGGTACCGCGCCACTCTCACTAACCCCACCAATCCCCTGTGGGAGCGAGCTTGCTCGCGAAGGCGGTCGATCATCCAACATTAATGTTGAATGTGCGGCCCTCTTCGCGAGCAAGCCCGCTCCCACATTTGATCTATGCCCGCCTCAAGATTGCGCCGTGCCTGTTATCATGCGCGGCACCCCATCGCACAGGATCGCGCCGTTCCCCATGGATTACCGCAAACCCTCCGACCGCAAAAGCATGCACTCGCGCATCGTCCAGGAACTGGGCATGCAGATCGTTTCCGGACGCTTCAAGCCGTGTGACAAACTGCCCGCCGAAGCCCTGTTGTGCGAGGAGTACGCGGTCAGTCGTCCAGTCCTGCGCGAAGCCACCCGGGTATTGGTCGCCAAGGGTCTGGTGTATTCCCGTCCGCGGGTGGGCACGGTGGTCAAGCAGCGCAAGGAATGGCACATGCTCGATCCGGATGTGTTGCACTGGCTGATGCAAAGCAGCCCGCAAAATGAATTCTTCGATTTGCTGACCAGCGTACGCAGCATCATTGAACCCGCAGCCGCCGCCCTCGCCGCGCAGTTCGCCACGGACGCTGACATCGCCTCCATCGGTGAAGCCTACCAACGTATGGAAGCCGCACCGACCCCCGAAGCGCTCTTGCAACCGGACCTGGATTTCCATAGCCGGATTGCCGATGCGACCCATAACGACCTGCTGGCCAACCTGTGCAACATGCTGTCGGTGGCGATTGCCGAAGCCTTGAAGCATTCCAACCAGCGACCAAATCTGCATGAACTGGCATTGCCACGGCACAAGGCAATTCTGACGGCGATCGAGAACCGGGATGCGCTGGGTGCGCGGCATGCGACATTGGTGCAGCTGGATGATGCGCGTAGTGCGTTGAATGCGGTGCTGGGTACCGATCCCTCATAAACAACCACAGGGGGCTTGTGTCGAATTTGAGATCGAGTAGGAGGCGGCTTTGCAGCCGCCGTCCTCTCACACCACCGTACGTACGGATCCGTATACGGCGGTTCAAGCTATGCGGCTAAGCCGGTTTATCGTATCCAGTAGCGAGACCAACCCAAGTTGATCCCATAGCTTCTTCGGCAGCGCCTGATTCATATGAGATGCTCCCGAGCTCCACCATGGGCCTCGGCCATTGAAGGCTGATTTGCAGGCGCGAGCTTCGCTAAGCCCCAGGCGCATCAAGCTACGTGCCCTCGTTGAGGGCCGCTTCCATTGACGCCAGACGGCGCAGCGGAGTTTGCGCCGCACCCAGCCGTCAATTTCCTCAAGTGGCCGTTTGCTCTGACTGAGCTTGAAGTAGCCTGCCCACCCGCGCAGCACAGGGTTTATCCGTTCGATGACATTCGCCATCTTGTGGCCCCGCGCCCCGCGCAGCAGGTCTCTTAATCGATCACGCAATCGACCCAGACTCATCATCGCCACTCTCAGCCTCGGTTGCTGATGCCAGCTCATCCCATAACCCAGATAGTCGCAGACCCAAGGCCGTGCTACGTGGCTCTTTTCCCGGTTCAGCGTCAGTTTCAGGCGCTGATTCAGGAAACGCTCAACACCGACCATCACCCGTGTGCCAGCTCGCTGACTGCGCACATAAATGTTCGCGTCGTCGGCATAACGCACGAAGCGATGGCCTCGCCGTTCCAGTTCGCGGTCGAGTTCGTTGAGCAGGATGTTCGACAGCAACGGCGAGAGCGGGCCGCCTTGCGGCGTCCCTTCCTGCCGTCGGCTGACGAGTCCGCCCGACATCGTTCCCGCTTCGAGGTAACGACGGATCAGCGTGAGCACACGCTTGTCTTCGATTTGACGCGCCACGTAGGCCATTAGGACATCGTGGTTGACCCGATCAAAGAACTTCTCGAGATCAAGTTCCACGCACCAGCGGTGACCCGCTGCCACGTGGCCGCGAGCGGTTTCGATGGCTTGGTGAGCGCTTCTACCCGGACGAAAGCCGTAGCTGTAGTCCGAGAACAGAGGATCGAAGATTGGCGTGAGCTGTTGCAGCAGCGCCTGTTGGATCAGGCGATCCACGACGCTGGGAATGCCCAGTTGTCTTGTACCGCCCTTGGGTTTAGGGATGTCGACAGCACGCACACCTTGCGGGTGATATTCGCCGGCCAGCAACCGGTTCTTGAGAATCGGCCAATACTGTTTCACGTAGCCTGCCAATTGTTCGACCGTCATGCCATCGGCACCCGGTGCGCCCTTGTTGCTGACCACGCGTTGATATGCACGCTTGAGGTTGGCGGGTGCAAGCACCCGCTCCATCAGCGTGTCCGGCTCCGCGTTCGTCCACGTCACAGACGCCGCCGATGCTTGCGCCCTGTCAGCCGTCATCTTCGGATACCGTCCGGGAATGGGGGTAACAGTTTTCTCTTGGAGAATATTCTGCGTTTCAACATTCGACGAGACTCTGACGCCTACTGGCGGCATAACCTGTTCAGCCCTTGGTGACGGGGTCATTCGTCACTTACTACGGCCTCGGCTGACTTCTGCACGTTCATCCCGTCGCCTCTCGACGCTCGGTAGCACAGTGGCAAACGTGCAGATCTCCCAGGGTAATTCGCGCGACCTTCCTGCTTATGCCTGTCGGATCTACGTCACAGCGTTCCGTGCAAGTATCGGGCTTTAGGGAAACACGCCCCTTTACCCCGCTGCGCCGCCTCTATCCGCTTGCTGTTCGTCAGGCCAGCATTTTGCCTCGGGCTTCCTTCAGATTCGCGGTCACCCGCGACACCCTTGCCTCTGGCTAACACTTCCCCTTGCCGGGTGTGTAGAGGACTTTCACCTCCAAGTCACCAGCGAGGCCACCACAGCCAAGCTGGTTGCGCTTGCGCGCAACGCGCCATGCCTGGCGCACGTATAAAAAAAGCCGCAACCATGGTTGCGGCTTTTCTATTTCAGCCTGGGATCAGTGAGCAAACAGCGAATTGCCCTTCTGCCCCGCCAGTTTCTCCGGTTTGATCAGGAACCGCGCGAGCGCTGGTAACAGCCACAGTGCGCCAAACATGTTCCAGAGCAGCATGAAGGTCAGCATCAGGCCCATGTCGGCCTGGAACTTGATGGCCGAGAAGATCCAGGTGCACACGCCGATCGCCAGGCACAAGCCGGTGAACAACACGGCTTTACCGGTGGATTTCAGTGTCTGGTAGTACGCCTCTTGCAACGGCAGACCGGCACGCAGGAAGCTTTCCAGACGGCTGTAGATGTAGATCCCGTAATCCACGCCAATCCCCACCCCGAGCGCCACAACCGGTAGGGTTGCGACTTTCACGCCGATGCCCATGAAGGCCATCAGGGCGTTGCCGAGTACCGAGGTCAGGACCAGCGGCAGCACGATGCACAGCGTCGCCGCCCAGGAACGGAAGGTGATCATGCACATGGTCGCCACGCAGATGTACACCAGGATCAGAATGGTCAGCTCGGATTCCTTGATCACCTCGTTGGTGGCCGCCTCGATCCCGGCATTACCGGCGGCAAGGATGAATTCCAGGCCTTCCTTGTTGTTCTCCTTGGCGAAGTCCTGCACCGCATGCACGGCGCGATCCAGCGTGGCAGCCTTGTGGTCGTTGAGGAACACCAGCACCGGCGCCAGGGAGCAACTGTTGTTGTACAGGCCATCAGCCCGGGCGATCGAGTTGTTCAGCACGTCCGGGTTACGCGACAGGGTTTCCCATTTCAGGTTGCCCTCGTTCATACCCTTGATCATCTGTTTGGACACGGTCACCAGCGAGATCGCCGACTGCACGCCCTCGGTGTTCTGCATCTTCCACATCAGCTCGTCGATCGGCGCCATGGCTTCGTAGCGCGAGCAGCCTTCGGACTTGGTCTTGACCATTACCACCAACACGTCGGAACTGGTGGAGTAATTGCTGATGATGAAGTTGTTGTCCTTGTTGTAGCGCGAGTCCGGACGCAGCTCTGGAGCACCTTGGTCAAGGTCACCGATTTTCAGGTTCTGGCTGTACCAGAGGCCACCGCTGAAGGCCAGCAAGGCGAGCACGATAGACACCGGCGCCACTTTCGGGCTGGCAAAGTTCGACAGCAGACGCCAGAACGGGTGTTCGCGGTGCGCGTCTTTCTTGCTGCGCTCAACGGCGCGCTTGCTAATGCCAACGTAGGAAATCGCCACTGGCAGCAAGATCAGGTTGGTGAACACGATCACCGCCACGCCGATGGACGCGCCGATGGCCAGCTCTCGAATCACGCCGATGTCGATGATCAGCAGCGTGATGAAACCCACCGCATCCGCGAGGATCGCAATCATCCCCGGCAGGAACAGCTGACGGAACGTGCGTCGCGCGGCAGTCAAGGCGTTGTCCGCCTCGCTGGACTGCAAGGCAATCCCGTTGATCTTTTGCACGCCGTGGGAAATACCAATGGCGAAAATCAGGAACGGCACCAGCATCGAATACGGATCAAGCCCGAAGCCGAAGAAGTGCATCAAGCCCAGCTGCCAGACCACCGCTACCAGTGTTGTACTCAACACCGCCACGGTGCTGCGCATGCAGTTGGTGAACCAGTAGAGCAGGATCAATGTGATGATGAAGGCGATGCCAAAGAACATCACCACCATGACCAGGCCATCGATCAGGTCGCCGACTTTCTTGGCGAAACCGACGATGTGGATTTGTACGTTGGGGTTCTGGGCTTCGAACTTGTTGCGAATCTTGTCTTCGAGTTCGTGAGAGAACTTGCGATAGTCCAGCGCCAGCAACTTGCCCTGGTCCTGCGGGTCCGGGTAGGACTCCAGCAGCGGGATATCGACAATGCTCGACTTGAAGTCGTTGGCCACCAGACGCCCAACCTGACCTGACTTGAGTACGTTGTTGCGCAACAGGTCGAGGCTTTGCTGGGAGCCGTTGTAGCTCTGCGGGATTACTTCACCACCGGCGAAGCCCTCCTCTGTCACTTCGGTCCAGCGTACGCTCGGGCTCCACAGCGACTTGAGGCCGGAACGGTCAACACCGGAGATGTAGAACACCTCGTCGTTGATCTGACGCAGCGTCTCCATGTACTCCTTGGAGAAAATGTCGCCGTCGGTGGCTTCGACGGAAATCCGCACCGTGTTACCCAGGTTCGCCAGATCGTTGCGATGCTCCATCATCTTTTGAATGAACGGATGCTCGAGCGGGATCATTTTTTCGAAACTGGTGGACGGCCGGATCAGGGTCGCCTGCCAGAACAGGAAAATACTCACCAGCAGGCAGATGGTGATCACTGCCGGGCGGTTGTTGAAAATCAGGCGTTCAAGAAACGTCGCCTTGTCTTGATGATGACTGCTCAAGGATGTCATAGACCCGCCTTCTTATTATTTGCCCGGCTCATTTGGACGACCCGTTCTTTCCATTTTCTGCACCGGCGCCGGTTGGCGAGGTGACGCGAACGCCGCCCTGTCCTGCCAGAATCAGATTGCCGTTGCCCGCTGCGGTGACTGCCGAAACGGAAATGCGATCCGGACGGTTGAACACACTGAAGGTTTCACCGTTGTCGTCGCTGCGGATCACCGAGCCACCGTTGCCGACGATCACGATGGAACCGTTGTCGAGCAGCGTCGCGCCGGACAGACCGAACTCCAGCGCACCGCGAGCGGCCTTGAGTTCAACCGGCTCCCAGGTCGTGCCGAAATCGGTGGAGCGAAACAGATTGCCGCGCAGCCCGTAGGCCAGCAGCGTGTTGGCCTGAGCGGTACCGATCACGCCGAACAGTGAGCCTTCGTATGGGCCTTCAAGCTTCTCCCAGGTCTGGCCCCCGTCGGCGGAGCGGAACATGCTGCCCTGCTCGCCGACGATGAACAGACCGGAATCCTTGACCGCGGCGATGGCGTTGAGGTGGTACTGGTCTTCGTTGTCGAGGCGATCGCTGACATCTTCCCAGTTCTTGCCGCCATCGGTGGTGGCCAGCAACGCGCCGTAAGCGCCCACGGCAAAGCCGCTGTTAACGTCCTGGAACCAGACGTCGAGCAGCGGCGATTCACGTTTCAGATCTTCGAATTGTTTGGTCCAGGTGACGCCGCCGTCCTCGCTCGCGAGGATCTGTGCATCATGGCCGACGGCCCAACCGTGTTTGTCGTCGACGAAATATACCGACGTCAGCAGTTGCCGCGTCGGCACCTTGGCTTGGGTCCAGGTCGCGCCCTGGTCATCGGAATACAAAATGTGCCCGCGATCCCCGACCGCCACCAGGCGCTTGCCGGCGTGCACGACGTCGAGCATCAGGCTCTTGCTGGCTTTGGCAGAGTCAACGGAATAGACAATGTCGGATGCTGGCGCAGCAGCGGCCAGCGCAGGTGCCGACAGCACGGCACAGCCCAACAGCGAGAGCGCTGTAGCCAGCAACGCGAATTTGCGTAATGCCGGCGGGCGGCAGATACCCACACCCATGACAGGCTCACTCATAGACCTTCCCCCATTATTATTGTTAGGCCGTTCAACCTTTCTGGGCGCCATAAGGGTGCTCTTTGCGATTGCCTTTTCTGGAGCATAGTCCTGAAATACGCAATCTAGAGCCCCTTCGGAAGCTGGCTTATCCTATCGGGGTTTGGAAAGGTCTGACAATCGACGCCACGTTATGTTTTGTTAACCTGGGCGATATGCGGGTTGGCTGAATGTTTGGGTATCAGGTGCGGTGATTGGTTGATGTGTATATCCGTTGCTGCGGTAACGGCGGCTTATGGTTTCGCTCTGACAGCGACTCACTTTTCCAGACGCCGAAAAGTAAGCAAAAGGCTTCGCCCCGGCGTACGGCACTTCGCTAACGCTCAGTGTTCCCTCGCTACGGTGTCCATCAGGGGGCATCGCCTACGGTCTGCCGAAGGGGCGAAAGATCAAAAGCAGCATCAACATCTAAAGCCACAGCCACAGCCAGATCAAAAGATCGCAGCCTCGTTTCACTCGACAGCTCCTACAGGGGATGGGTGTACACCCGCCCTTCACCACTCAACAGGCCGAGCGTTAGCTCGCCTGCAGCTCTTGATCTTGCTTTGCCCGCCCGCCCCTTCGGGAGGCTGAGTGGAGGCGTTCATCTGGGGGGCAGGCGCGTAGCGCCGTTCGACGAAGTCGAACACATCGAGAGGAGGTTGAAGCGAAGCCAACCGGAGGCGATGCCCCCAGATGAATGCCGGAACGAAGGAACGCCGAGCCTAAGCGAGGGGCCGGACGCTCGGGGCGAGCGTTTTTTTGCTTACTTTTTTTAGGCGTTTGTAAAAAAGTGAGTCGCCGTAAGGGCGAAACCCTAAGCGGCCGTTACCGCAGGAATGGATATACACCCCCGCGGAAACACCCCCCCAACTCAGGCCAGGCTTTTGCTGACCACTTCAAACACATCGCTGGACAGCTGACCCGAAGCGCGAATCCGCTCCAGCTCACCTTTCATCAACGCCTGACGCGCGTCGTCGTATTTGCGCCAGCGAGTCAGCGGCGCCAACTGCCGAGAAGCGATCTGCGGATTAAACCCGTTCAACTCAATCACCAGATCCGCGAGGAACCGATACCCGGACCCGTCGGCCGCATGGAAGTTGATCAGGTTCTGCCCGGCAAACGCCCCCACCAGCGCCCGCACCTTGTTCGGGTTCTTGATGTTGAATGCCGGATGCTGCATCAACGCCTTGACCCGCTCCAGACCACCGGGCAACACGCTGCCCGCCTGGACGCTGAACCACTGATCCATGACCAGCGGGTTGTCCTTGAAGTGCTCGGCAAAACTCGCCAATGCCGTGGCCTTCTCTTCTTCGAACGACGAATTCACCAGCACCGCCAACGCCGTCAGGCGCTCGGTCATGTTGTCGCTGGTCTCGAACTGCTCAAGCGTCGCCGCCAACACTTCCGGTTTACCGCTGAGCATCAGGTACGACAGCGCAATGTTCTGCAATGCGCGACGAGCAAAGTGCTCGGCCTCGGCTACATACGGGGTTTTCTTCGAGAGATCGCGATTGGCCTGATAACGCAGCCACATCGCTTCGAACAAACCTTCTGCCAATTGTTTACGAGCAAACTCGCGAGCGATGTGAATGGCGTCAACGTCAGCCACTTCGCTGATTTCGGTCAGATACGCCTCGCCCGGCAGCGAGAGCATTTCCGCGACCATCGCCTGATCCAGCGTCTCGTCCGACAACACGGTGCGCAAGGCAGAAATCAGGCGCTGATCCAGCACCAGTTTCTCGCCCTTTTGCTGCTGGGCAATGAGCTCTTGCAGCACCTGAACCGACAATTGCTGACCCGCATCCCAGCGGTTGAAGCCGTCGCTGTCGTGCTGCATCAGGAACATCAACTGATCGCGGTTGTACGGGAAGCTCAGTTTCACCGGCGCCGAGAAGCCACGCAGCAACGAAGGCAATGGCTGTTCAGCGATATCGACGAAGGTAAACGTCTGCTCGGCTTCGGTCACCGAGATCACCCGCGACGTGCCCTGAGCGCTGGCTTCGCTGGACAAGCGCAAGGCAATCGCCGTGCCTTTGGAGTCCAGGAGGCCCAATTCCACAGGAATCACGAACGGCAGTTTTTCAACCTTGTCCGGGGTTGCCGGGCAGCTTTGACGGAAGGTCAGGCTGTAGGTTTTCGCCACCGCGTCGTAGGACTCGCTGACGGCCAAACGCGGTGTGCCGGCCTGGCTGTACCAGCGTTTGAACTGGGTCAGGTCGACACCGTTGGCGTCTTCCATGGCCTTGATGAAGTCGTCGCAAGTCACGGCCTGGCCGTCATGGCGTTCGAAGTACAGGTCGCTGCCTTTGCGGAAGCCTTCGGCCCCGAGCAAGGTATGGATCATGCCGACCACTTCCGAACCCTTTTCGTACACGGTCAGGGTGTAGAAGTTGGAAATCTCGATGAAGCTGTCCGGGCGCACGGCGTGAGCCATGGGACCAGCATCTTCGGCGAACTGGTGGGTGCGCAGGTAGGCCACGTCCTGGATGCGCTTGACCGTGGCCGAGTTCATGTCGGCGGAGAAGCCCGAATCGCGGAACACGGTGAAGCCTTCCTTGAGCGACAACTGGAACCAGTCGCGGCAGGTCACGCGGTTGCCCGACCAGTTGTGGAAGTACTCGTGGGCAACAATCGCCTCGACCCGCTGGTGCGCGGCGTCGGTCGCGGTTTCGGCGCGGGCCAGCACGGCGCTCGAGTTGAAGATGTTGAGGCCCTTGTTCTCCATGGCGCCCATGTTGAAGTCGTTGACCGCGACGATCATGAAGATGTCCAGGTCATACTCGCGACCGTAGACCTCTTCGTCCCAGCGCATCGACTTCTTCAGGCTGTTCATGGCGTGCTGGCACTTGTCGATGTTTTCCGGCTCGACATAAATACGCAGCGCCACGGAGCGCTCGGTCATGGTGGTGAAGGTGTCTTCGACGCACCACAAATCACCGGCCACCAGCGCGAACAGGTAGGCAGGTTTCTTGAACGGATCTTCCCAGGTTGCCCAGTGCCGGCCGTCTTCGCCCGGACCGCTGGCAATCGGGTTGCCGTTGGACAGCAACACCGGATAGCTGTGCTGCTCGGCAATCACCGTGGTGGTGAACGTGCTCATCACGTCCGGACGGTCGAGGTAATAGGTGATCTTGCGGAAGCCTTCGGCCTCGCACTGGGTGCAGAACATCGTGCCGGATTTGTACAGGCCTTCCAGCGCGGTGTTGGTTTCCGGATGGATCTTGACGCTGGTGTCGACCGTGAAGGTGGTGCTGGTCGGGTGCAGGGTCAGGTGGTTTTCCGTCAACTGATAGTCGGTGGCGGTCAACTCGCGGTCAGCCAGGGTGACCGACAGCAATTCAAGCTGCTGGCCATCCAGCACCAGCGGCGGCAAGCCCGGGCCACGTTCAGGATTGCGGCGCATCACCAGTTGCGCATGGACCAGGCTGTGGTCCTCGTACAACTCGAAGGTCAGGTGCGTCTCGTCGATCAGGTACTCGGGCGCCTGATAGTCCTTCAGGTAGATCATCTTCGGTTGTTCGGTGCGCATGCTGGAGTCCTTACTGATGCACGGCGAGCTGGTAGGCCGTGTATTTACGAATATTGATTACGCCGGTGTCGAAAATCAGGTACTGGCCCTTGATTCCCAACAGCGTGCCTTCGGCAATCGGATTCTTGTCCAGGTTGAAGCTGACGATCTTGGCCGGGTACTGCTCGACCGGATAGCGGATTTCGAGCGGTTCTACATCGGCAATGGTCTGGATCGCCTGTAGGCCGAATCGTTCCTGCAAACTTTGCAATCCTTCGGCGCAACTGTCGAACAGCTGATCACGAACCTGCGCCAGGTCGACCGACACCGCATCGCCCTTGAGTAAAGCACGCCAGTTGGTTTTGTCCGCCACCTGACTGCGGAACAGGTCTTCGACGAAGCCCGACTGCTGACGGGTCGAGACACGCATGATTGGCAGGGCCTGACGGGCGCCCTGATCGATCCAACGGGTCGGCAACTGGGTGGCGCGGGTAATCCCGACCTTCACCCCCGAGGAGTTGGACAGATACACAATGTGATCCGTCATGCAGAACTTCTCGCCCCACTCCGGCTCTCGGCAGGTGCCAGCGTCGTAGTGGCAACGCTCCGGGCTCATGATGCAGATGTCACACTGGGCCAGTTTGGTCATGCACGGGTAGCAGTAACCCTGACTGAAACTGGTTTTGGTCTTGCGTCCGCAATGGGTGCAGTGAATCGCGCCCAGGTATTCCAGGCGCACCGTGGTCCCGATCAAGGGATTGACCGGCACCTCGACGTCGTCCAGACGAAACGCGTACTGCACGTTCGGCCCGTCAAGGCGCGCCGACATTTTGCTGATTGCACCGCGGCCAATCTCAATCAATGGACGGCATCCGATTTGAACAGGATATTCGGCACTTCGATCGACTTGGAGCCGCACTCCTGCACGCCCATGTAACCGGTGCGCTGGTCTTCGGGCAGGTTCTGGATTTCCCAGGCGATCATCGCTTGCAGCGACAGTTCGCGTTGTTCGGCGGTGAGTTTGCCACCGTCGGACCATTTCCCGATTTCCACCGCCAGTTTCAGGCTCTGGTAGATCTCGGGGGTGATGTTTTGGATCATTTCGTTAAAAGAGGACATCAAGGGCTCCGCGCTCTTTATTGACATAACTAGTTAGACGGCCAGTTTACGGCGGTTGTACAAACCACCCAACAAGCCGGTCAAGCATCCGACGAGCAACCCGCCGACGTGGGCCGCATTGGCAATTTCACCGAAGCCGATCATCGAGACCAGCCCGGACAGACACAGCAGCAGCCACACCAGCATCATCACCAGCACGCCGCGCGGCAGGCGATAAGCCGGGTTTGGCGACAACAACTGAAAGATCCAGCAATGCCCGAGCAGGCCGTACAGCACGCCGGACAAGCCGCCAAACAGCGTCGGACCACTGAAAACAAACTGGGCGTAGTTCGAGACCAGGCCGAACAGCAACGTCAGGCCGATCAGGTTGATGCTGCCCTGGCGTGACTCGATGCGCCGCCCCAGTTCCCAGTACCACATGCCGTTCATGGCCAGGTGCAGGAAGCCGAAGTGGATCAGCATCGGTGTCACCAGACGCCACCACTGCCCCGCCGCCAGGCTGTCGGCCAATGGCACGAAGTGGATGTACTCGCCGACAACGCGGAAATCGAGGAAGGTCAGCCAGCGCATCGTGTCGAGGTTTTCGCCCAGCAGCGTCACCGCGCCGACAAGCAGGCTCAGCAGCAACACGAACGCTGTCGCCTTGGCGTGGCGCAGTTGCTCGACGAAACCCGGGCGCTTTATGGTTTGCGCCACCGGAATGTCCAGCTGTTGATCGGGATCACCGGCCGGGAAGCGTTCGTACAACGTGCGCACGTCTTCGCTGATGTTGGCCGGCACCCACAGCACCTGCTCACCCGCCTCTTCGCTGACCCGATGCGGCACCTGCATGCGTTGCAGCAGTTTGACGAACCCGCTCAAGTCCACCGCCAGCGGCAGCCGTAAAACGGCAACGGTACTCATCGCAGCACCTCCGGCCGCTCGACATCGACCCAGACAAATTTATGCGGATCGAGGCGGGTTTCCTGGTCCAGACGGTAGGCGACCAGTTTTCCGTAGAGCACGGCGCTGTAATCCAGACAGGCCAGGTTCGGCCGGATCGGCACCGGTTTGCCGCTGCGCCAGTAATGGCCCACGAACAACAGTGGCTCATCGACGCCATAGCGCAGCAAGGTGTTTTTTTCGGTGGACGACAGCGGCGTCCGGGCCACGGGTTCGGGCAAGGCGTCGGGCTGGAACACAATGTCTCCGTAGGTTTGCGGGTCGTCTTCCCAGAATTTGGTGCGGAAGAACGAACGCGTCAGGCCATCGCCGCTGGTCATTGTCAGACCATGAGGCAAGCGCATATCAGTGCCGCGCAACAGGCGGTCAAACACGGTGCAGGCGAAACTGCCGGGCACCGCGGAGGCCTGGAGGAAGTGCTCATCGACGCAACCGTTGGGGAACAGGGCTCGCAGTGGTTCGATCAGCCCCGCGTCCCAGCAGGCATGCACCACCCGGAAACGCCCGGCATCGACGAACAATGGCATCTCATAGAACCATTGCAGGAAGTCATGCCAGTCAGCCGGATGGTCTTCGAATTGGGTCAGGGTTTCGTGCAGCAAACGGGCATGGCGCGGGGTATGTTCACGCACGAACTGCTTGCCGCTGCCCGGAGGCGCCGGTGTGCTCCAGCCCAGGGCGTTGAATTCATGGTTGCCCATGATGCACAGCGCCTGACCCGCTTCGACCATGTCGTGAACGATGTGCAGCGCTTCGCGAATCCGCGGGCCGCGGTCGATGATGTCGCCGACGAACACCGCCATGCGCGACGGATGCCGCCAGACACCACCGTGTTTTTGGTAACCGAGCCGGTCGAGCAAGTGCTCAAGGGTCAGAGCGCAACCGTGCACGTCACCGATCAGGTCGTAGCTTCGCGCGGGATCGAGCATCAGTCGCCTCCACCACCCAACTTGCTGCCCCAGCCGAGTTTAGTCCGGCAGACTTCATAGTAGTTGTGGTCGAGCGGGTGAATCAGCCGCAGCTTCTGGGCCTTTTTGCTGATGGTGATGGTGTCACCCGGCGCACAGGTGAAATGGTTCTGTCCGTCACAGGAGACTTGCGGGTAAATCTGCATATCTTTGGACACGACGATTTTCAGCTCACTGTTGCCATCGACCACAATCGGCCTGCCCGACAAGGTATGGGGGTACATCGGCACAATCACAATAGCGTCAAGCTTGGGATGCATGATCGGCCCGCCCGCCGACAGCGCGTAAGCGGTCGAACCGGTCGGCGTGGCGACGATCAGGCCATCGGCCTTCTGGCTGCAGACGAACTGGCCGTCGATGTACAACTCGAACTCGATCATCCGCGTTGATTTGCCGGGGTGCAGCACCACGTCGTTCAGCGCATCGCCCTGACCAATGGCCTCGGCGTGACGACGAACTTCGGCTTGCAGCAGGAAGCGGTTTTCCACCAGATAGTGGCCGTCGAGCACTTCGGCGACTTTGACTTCGAGCTCATCGGGGCGAATATCGGTCAGGAAGCCCAGGCTGCCTCGGTTGATGCCGAGCACCGGAATATTGTGCCGGGCCAGCGCGCGAGCGGCGCCCAACAGGCTGCCGTCACCACCGACCACAATCACCATGTCACATACTTCGCCGAGCATCTTGCGCGACGAGGTTTGCAAGCCATGACCCGGCAACACTTCGGCGATGGTGTCTTCGAGGATCACGTGCAGGTGACGATCGAGCAGAAACCGTTTCAGTCGGCGAACGGTATCCAGCACCTGAGAACTGCCCAGGCGACCGATGATGCCGATATTACGAAATTGCTCCATGAGGTTCCTGCGCGACGGCGAAAAACACGATTATGGGCGAAAGCGCAGGATAGACAAAATCCTTTCAGCCACAACGGTGTACTCACGATTGAGGCTATGCTCGCAAGATGATCCTATTTCCCGATTTGCTGCAGTTACCCCACCAGTTGCGCCATCCCGAAGTGCGCGACCTGGCCTGGGTCATCCTCGCGCCGCCGATGCTTGGCGTCACGACGTGGCCGCAGCGTCACCCGCTGACCGGCAGTGACTGGGTACAAGCACCGGAGCGGCTGGAACGGTGGCTGCGGCAACTCGACCACGACAGTTATGACTTGCTGCACTGGCTGGCGCAGGCCCGAACCCGGCGATTGGGCTTGTACTACGAACGCCTCTGGCAATACGCCGTGCGGCACGCGCCAGGTATCGACCTGATTGCCGCCAACATGCCGATCCGCCGCGAGGGCCACACGCTGGGCGAGCTGGACATGCTGCTGCGCGATCGTGACGGCGTGCATCATCTGGAACTGGCGATCAAACTTTACCTTGGCCCGCAAAATGGCGACGGACACGACACGGCGCAGTGGCTCGGTCCCGGCTGCCATGATCGACTGGACCGCAAACTGGCACACCTGACTCAGCATCAATTACCGATTTCGGCGCGCCCGGAGAGCCGCGAAGTATTGGCGGCGCTGGATATCCAGCAGTTCAGCGCACATTTGTGGCTGGGGGGCTATTTGCTGTATCCGTGGCCGGGACCGGCCGAGCCACCGAATGGCGCACATCCCCAGCATTTACGCGGCAGCTGGCTGCACCAGAAGGACTGGGCAGACTTTGTCGTGCAACGCCCATTCGGTCGCTGGCAACCCCTGCCCCGCCATGCCTGGCTGGCGCCAGCGCACTATCCGGTGGAGCAGACCTGGAGCATTGAACAGCTGAATGCCTGGCTCAGCGATCTGGAGCCACTGGCCCCGGCGCAGTTGCTGGTGCGACTCACAGAAAACTCGCAAGGGGATTGGGAAGAAGCCGAGCGGCTGTTTCTGGTGGCGGATCTTTGGCCGAATGTGCCTGGTAGTGGCTGAGTTTCTAGCGTCTGGACCGGCCCCTTCGCGAGCAAGCCCGCTCCCACAGGGGACCGCATTTCAACTGTGGGAGCGGGCTTGCTCGCGAAGAGGCCGACGCGGTCTATACCGATAACCGCAATGCCAGCGCCGCCAACGTCACCAACAATACCGGCACCGTCAGCACAATCCCGACCTTGAAGTAATACCCCCAGCCGATCCGAATGCTCTTGCGCTCCAGCACATGCAACCACAGCAGCGTCGCCAGGCTGCCGATCGGCGTAATCTTCGGCCCCAGGTCGCTGCCGATGACGTTGGCGTAGATCATCGCCTCCTTCACCACCCCGGTCGCCTGGCTGGCATCGATTGACAGCAAACCAATCAGCACCGTCGGCAGATTGTTCATCATCGACGACAGCAGCGCCGTCAGCACGCCAGTGCCCATGGCGGCGCCCCACACGCCGTAACCGGCAAAACCATCCAGCCATCCGGCCAGATACCCCGTGAGCCCCGCGTTGCGCAGGCCATACACCACCAGGTACATGCCCAGCGAGAAAATAACGATATGCCACGGCGCTTCTTTGATGACTTTGCGCGTGGAAATCTTGTGACCACGGGCGGCAATGGCCAGCAGCAAGGCCGCGCACACCGCAGAGATGGCACTGATCGGAATCCCTAGTGGCTCCAGCGCGAAGCAGCCGAGCAGCAGAATCAGCAACACGGCCCAACCGGCATAAAACGTGGCGTGGTCGTGGATCGCTGAAGCCGGATGCGCCAGTTGCTCGGGGTCGTACTCCTTGGGGATGTCACGACGGAAAAACCACATCAGCATCGCCAACGTGGCCGCGACACTCACCAGGTTGACCGGGATCATCACCGCCGCGTAACGGTTGAAACTGATGTGGAAAAAGTCCGCGGATACGATGTTCACCAGGTTCGACACCACCAACGGCAGACTCGCCGTGTCAGCGATGAAACCGGCCCCCATGACGAACGCCAGGGTCGCCGCCGGGGAAAAGCGCAACGCCAGCAGCATGGAAATCACGATGGGTGTGAGAATCAGCGCTGCCCCGTCGTTGGCGAACAACGCCGACACCAACGCACCGAGCAGCACCATATAAGCAAACAGCTTGCGTCCGCTGCCCCGTCCCCAACGAGCCACATGCAACGCCGCCCAGGCAAAGAACCCCGCCTCGTCCAGTAGCAGGCTGATGACAATCAGCGCGACAAAGGTCCCGGTGGCGTTCCAGATAATCTGCCACACCAGCGGGATGTCGCTGAGGTGTACGACCCCGAAAATCAGCGCAAGCACCGCACCGAATACCGCACTCCAGCCGACGCCAAAGCCTTTGGGCTGCCAGATTACCAAGGTGATGGTCAGCAGGAAAATCAACGATGCGGTCAGCATGCAGTGCAGCCTTGTCGGAAAAACAAACCGCGATTCAGCCGCAACACACGAGCGGAGTAAAGCCCAAACGTGCTGCCTCCCCTAAACACACCGCAATCAACGCAGCTGCTCCCACAGATCGACGTGCTATAGCCGAATCACATGCCCCTCGATCGGTGCGATCTGGCCATGGAACAGTCGGGCAATCACGCTCTGCGCGGCTTCATAGCCTTGGTCCTCGACCACTTTCAGCAACGGTTTATCAGTCGCCGTCAACTGCCGGTAAAAACGCTGCAAACCCTCACCAATGTGCTGACTGACCCCTTCCGGCCCCCACTCGGTGTTGCGCTTGCGGATCTGGATCGGCGCAAAAAAGAACACCGGCTGCGGCCCCTCGATGGCCGTCAATCTAGCCTCATCGGTGCTTTGCGCAGAACCGGCGAAGCAGCTGTAAACCAACTGCCCGGCAAAATGCTGGTGGACCTGATCACGTAAATCCAGGTCGCCGGAAAAATCCACATACAACGTAAGGCGGTCATTGGCCAGGCTCGCCAGTTCTGCGTAGGCCACCGTTCGCTCGTAACAACCGAGTTTCTCGACAAACGCCTTGTTGCCGGCGGAGGTCAGGGCCACCCGCTCCAGGTCAGGGTGATTTTCCAGGCAGACCGCCGTGCCGTAAGCGGTTTTACTCGAAGCGCTGGAGAACACCAGCCGGGTCGCGCCAAAGAACTGCTTGTCCTGAAGGAAGTCCGCCAGCATCGACGAGGTCAGGAACAGCGGTTTGAGCAAAATCTGCAGGTTTTCGGTTTCAGGGCTGTAGTACGAGTCCCAGCTGCAACGGGTGTATTGGTTGTAAGCCGACGTCAGTGCCTGCCGATGCTCGGCGCCGTCATAGAAACCACGCTCAGTCACCCGTTCCGGGCGCATCCACAGATGGCTGGCAATCGGAAAATACCCGTAGAAGCGCTCCCCGACTTTGATGCCGACCACATCAGACGCCACGACATCGGCAAAACCCCACGCCGGGACGTGTCCCCATTCCGCCAACCCTGTAGGAAAGAACTCCCAGTAGTTCATCGAATTGCCATAGGCAGCGTAGGTAATGTTATTGGTGGTCAACGCGCACCGGTCGATCTTGAAAATCACCTCGCCGGCAGCCGGAATCAGGCTACGTTGCTCCTGCTCGATTCGGCTTTGGTCAAGGGCGTTTTTGCGGGTGATCAGCCGTGTTACCGTGCTCGGACTTTGCATCTTTCAGACTCCTGCTGCGAGTGAATGGCGGGTAGCACCAGAGTAGTGGCAGCCGATGAAGAGCGGGTTCGGAAACAACAAGGGCATCGCGCCCACCCTCAATCCCCGCGCAAAGCCGCTGAAACGGCCGAGCCAGGCCCGGGCGATTTTCACCGTAGAGGCGATTTACGAAGCATTTGTTCGGATTTGGCGACGCGACGGCTGGTCGGGGTTGACCACGCGCGCGGTGGCCCTGGAAGCAGGCGTTGCCATTGGCACGTTGTACGATTACTTCCCGAGCAAGGAAGCCTTGTTGTCAGGCTACATTCGGCACTGCCTGGACGCCTTGTTACTGCGCCTTGATGAGCACGTCGTGCACGCGAAAGAGCTGAACTGGCCCGTCCGGGTCAAACGCTTGATACGCCTGACCTGCGACCCGAACGATACGTTTCAACCATTGTTCAACGATGATGTGTTGGCGATCGAACACCGGATCGCCGAGCCCAAGCATCACCGGCGGGTATTCCAGGAGTTGTCGCAAAAATGGCGTGAAGCCTTCGCCTCCTGCGAGGACTTGCCCACTCAACCATCAGCATCAACCATTGATGCCTGGGTGATCATGGCCTGGGGTGGTCGTCGTTATTGCATCACTGTACAACCGGCGGCGGAGCAAACCGCCGCGTGGTTGTCGGAAATGAAAGCGATGATCTGTAGCCGATTGGCCAGCACCCCGTAACCCAGTGGACTTGTCACACTTTCTTGTGTTGTTCGACCCAAAGACCATAGGCATTGATGAATTTTTGCAAAAACGGTTTGAGCGACTCGGACAGGTTACCCGCCTCGTCGAACGCTGAACCGGCGCCGCTCAAGTAGGCTTCCGGTTGCTGCATGCACGGCACATCCAGAAACACCATGGACTGGCGCAGGTGGTGATTGGCGCCAAAACCGCCGATAGCGCCCGGTGAAGCACTGATCACCGCTCCAGGCTTGCCACTCCAGGCACTCTTGCCATACGGACGCGAACCCACATCAATCGCGTTCTTCATCGGCGCAGGCACCGAACGGTTGTATTCGGGGGTGACGAACAGCACCGCGTCGGATGAGCTCACTTGTTGCCGGAAAGTGCTGTAGGCTGCCGGCGGTGAAGCACCATCGATGTCCTCGTTGTAGAGCGGCAGATCGCCGATTTCGACGATAACCAGTTTGAGATTGGCAGGCGCCAGGTCGGCCAGGGCCAGCGCCAACTTGCGATTGATCGATTCCTTTCTCAAGCTGCCGACCAGTACAGCGATCGTATAGACGTTGCTCATGGAAGATTCTCGACTGTCCGATGGAAAGAGCTTGTAGTTATAGATGACGATTCAACCAGTGGGCGACTGAAAAACGCCGCCCCTGACTATTTTTTTCCTGTAGGAAAACTTACCTCGCCCAACCACGGTCTACAGAGCCGCAAATTGAGTGATTTATCCCCAGAGGTTCTAAGCAGATGGCAGCAGTACTCGTCGGTCAGTTCCATGCAAGAGACGCGGAAGGCCGCGTTTATTCCGTGCATGAGTTCCAGGAATCCACCCCGTCGGCAGACGGTCTCACTGGCTCGGTGCCTGTCACCACCTACAAATTGGCCATTGGCGATCGCGTAAAAAAGCTCGATGACAACCAGTTTTTGCTGGTGCAATCAGACGTCACTATCGTGCGCGAGCCCGACACCTATGTCGGCAGCCGGCCGGAAACCAACGTCGCTTCATAACCCCGTGTTATGAGCAGAAGTCATATGCGCGCACTTGAGTTAGGATTCAGCCACTGACTCCCTCACCTGCTGAACATGGACTTCACGCATGCGTTTACGTCATATCGAAGTGATCCAGGCGCTCCTGCAGACCGGTCACCTGGGCACCGCCGCCGAATGGCTGCAGTTGCCTGTGGCTGAAGTCGAAGGGATTCTGCGCGACGCCGAGGATCAGTTGGGTTTCATGCTGTTTTCCAGCGTGCGTGGACGCTTGCAGGCCACGCGCGAGGCGCGGGAGTTACAGGTCCAGATCGCCCACGTCTATGAAGCGCTCGAGCCGGTCCAGCGGCTGGCCAACAGCCTCAAGCAATATCAGGCTCCGCCCTTGCGGATCGTCTGCACACCGCCCCTGGCTCAGCAGCTATTGCCACAGAGCATTGCCGCCCTGCGCCGACGCCTTCCTGACGCGCCTTGCACCCTTCTGAGCCAACCGACTCGCGAAATCGTCAGAAACCTGCTGCTGCGTGAAAGCGATCTGGGCCTGAGCCTGCATGACCCCGATCACGCCGACATTCATTGCCAAGTGATCGCCCAGGGCAAACTTCAGTTGCTCGCGCCCCACGGGTGGTTGCAACCCAAACAAAAGTACATTTCGCTGCAGGACCTGGCCGGCCAATCGATGGTGGGCCTGGAAGGTCATGATCCGTTGAGCCCGGCGCTGGAAAACAAACTGCATGCCCTGCGCCCTGCCCCGGTCATTCAGACCCGGGTACAGACTCACCAGATGATGCGCAGCATGGTCGAGGCCGGTGAAGGCTTGGCCATCGTCGACCCTTTTACCGCCCTCGGGGCGAAATCGGCCGGGCTGGATGCCTGCCCGTTGGCGCCTGCCGTGCCGATCAGCCTATATGCCTTGACCCTCAAGAACGGCGAGCCATCGCCAGCGGTTCAGGCATTGCTGGACATCATCACGGAACAAGCCGTGGCGATGTTGGCGAGCTAAGCGGGGTTTCCAGCGGGTTATCGAACAATCGATACCAGAACAGCGCCACTTCGGCGGTGTTCGGATCGATCCCGCGATAGCGCAGATGATCGATTCCGCCAATGACGTAACCGCTGCGCTCATAGAGCCGGCAAGCTCCCAGGTTGTTGTTCTGGGTTTCCAGCATGATGCCCGGCAGTTTCTTTTTGCGGCTCCAGAATTGCGCCACATCCAGCAGGGCCTTGGCCACGCCATGACGGCGCGCCGGCGCATGCACCGCCAACTCGTCGATATGGGCAAAACCGTTCCAGTTGGTACTGACCACCAGGTGACCCACGGGCTCATCATCGAGATAAGCCATGAAAATCGCGCTGTCAGCGGCATCGCGGAAACTGCTGAACTCCTCGGGATCAATGCCATAGCACTTGCGATAGGGCGTGATCGGCGTCACCGGCCACTGCTCCACCGGTTTACCGATTTCGGCGGCACCGTAGGTCGCGACTTCAAAACTGAAATCACTGCCCCAGATGTAGGCTGCAAAACCATCGTCGGCAACGCGCACCGACAGCCCTGGGTATTTCGGATTCATGATCGGTTGCATACTGGGAAAGGTCCTCATTCCTTGATGCAATCAACGGTGTAATGCCGTCCATTGCCCTCGTCTTCGTGTTGCAATCCGTGCACATCAGCGACAAACCCCGGGAAGCTGCTGTCGAACGTACGGGCAAACGCCAGGTAATCGATGATCGAGCGCGTCGACTCGGTAAAGCGCTCGCCGGGCATGATCAACGGAATCCCCGGCGGGTACGGCACCAGCATCACCGCGGCGATCCGCCCATCCAGAGCATCGATCGACACTGCTTCAACCTCGCCACGCACTAATTGATCATAGGCGTCAGACGGCTTCATGGCGATTTCCGGCAGCACCGTGTACATGCGCTTGAGGTGTTTGGCCGTGGCATTACTGCGATAGCAGGCGTGCAGTTGATCGCACAGATCGCGCAAACCCATGCCCTGATAGCGCGTGACATTCTCTTGTGCCACGCACGGCAGGCACGTCGCGAGGCTGACATTGGCATCGTAACTGCGCTTGAACTCCAGCAATTCGGTCAGCAGCGTGCTCCATTTGCCCTTGGTAATGCCCATGGAGAACAACACCAGGAATGAATACAGCCCGGTCTTTTCAACGACCAGCCCACGTTCCCAAAGGAATTTGCTGACCACCGCGGCCGGAATCCCGCGCTCGCTGAGGGCGCCGCCTGCCGTCAGCCCCGGCATCACCAGCGTGACCTTGATCGGATCAAGCAGCACGTAGTCGTCGGTGACGCCGCCAAAGCCGTGCCAGTCGGCGTCGGGTTGCAGCAGCCAGTCGTCGGTGACCACGCGGTCGATGCCTTCCACTGACGGCGGCTGCCAGATGGAAAACCACCAATCGTCAGCGGCGATGTGCTGACGCAAATTGGCCAGCGCCCGGCGGAAACTCAGCGCTTCGTCAAACATTTCCTGCAACAGCGAACGCCCGGCCGGCCCTTCCATCATGGCCGACGCCACATCCAGCGAAGCGATGATGCTGTACTGCGGCGAGGTAGAGATGTGCATCATGAACGCTTCATTGAAGCGATCCCGATCCAGCTGCCGCGCGCCGCCGTCCTGGACGTGAATCATCGACGCCTGGCTGAACGCCGCCAGCAGTTTGTGGGTGGAATGGGTGGTGAACACCAGCGGGCCGTCATCGCTGCGGGACGTGCCCATACCGTAACGCCCGGCGAAGAACTCGTGAAACGCCGCGTAGGCGTACCAGGCTTCATCGAAGTGCAAGACCTCGACACTGTTGCCCAGTTGCTGCTTGATCAGCTCAGCGTTATAGCAGAGGCCGTCGTACGTCGAATTGGTCACCACCGCCAACTTGACCTTGGGCGCGCGGCCCTTGGTCAGCGGGCTGGCGTCGATCTTGGCCTGAATCGATTCGCGGCTGAATTCGCTCAATGGAATCGGGCCGATAATCCCCAGTTCATTGCGCTCCGGGCACAGGTACAGCGGGATGGCGCCGGTCATGATGATCGAGTGCAATATCGACTTGTGGCAGTTGCGATCCACCAACACAAAGTCATCGCGAGCGACCATCGAATGCCAGACGATTTTGTTCGCGGTCGAGGTGCCATTGATCACAAAGAAGGTGTGATCGGCGCCGAAATTGCGGGCTGCTCTTGCTTCCGCCTCGGCTAGCGGGCCGGTGTGATCGAGTAAGGAGCCCAATTCGGGGACCGAGACTGACAAATCCGAGCGCAGCGTATTTTCCCCGAAGAACTGGTGAAACGCCTGTCCCACCGGGCTCTTGTGGTACGCCACGCCGCCGCCATGGCCGGGTGTATGCCAAGAATAATTGGAGTCGGCCGTGTGCTGCACCAGCGCTTTGAAAAACGGCGGCAGCAGGCCATCCAGATATTTGCGTGCCGCTCGGGCGACCTGCCTGGCCAGAAAAGGCACGGTGTCTTCGAATAGATAAAGAATCCCGCGCAGCTGGTTGAGTTCAGCCATGGCGTCAGCGGGAGCGTTCTCCAGGGTCACCTGCTCACCCAGTGCGAAGATCGGCAAGTCGGGTGCACGCACTCGCGCCAGGCCAATCAGCTCGGCCATGTTGTGTAACAAATGAGAGTGTGTGCTGGCGTCTTCGGCCGCAATCAACATGCAGGAAAGACCGTGATGGGTCGAAGCGACCAGACGCCCTTCGGTGTAATCCACCGCCGAGACAATGCTGAAGCCTTCCTGCTCCAGCTCCCGGGCGATGCCACGCACGCGATCACCGGCGACGGTGTCGGCCTTGATATCGCGATGGACGATCAGGACCGGGAATTTCAAATCTTTATACATGGGGCTCAGTGTCCTGAGGCGGCAGACCGTGGTCCGCCAATCACCTCAGGGTAGAGGGTTCGAGCGCATGTGGCGAGTGCGGCGCCCCGAAGGAGGTCGTCGGGCGCACCATTGTGTCGCGAGAAAATCAGGCTTGAGCCTTGGCCTCGGCCAGTTGCTGCCAGAGCGATGGGGCGCCGGCGGATTTGGCGATGGTTTCCAGGCGTGCCACGTGTTGGGCCAGGTCATCTTCGCTGGCACGGATAATCCGCGTCGGCTGACGGTCGGCCGGCAGACGACGGATCTCGGTGGCGGAATTGTCCGCACCTTCCCCGGAACCGTTGCCGTCGGAAGCATTACCGGCCAGCGACAGGCTGGTCTGGCCGCCGGTCATGGTCAGGTAAACGTCGGCGAGGATCTCGGAGTCGAGCAAGGCGCCGTGCAGTTCACGACCGGAGTTGTCGACGCCATAGCGTTTGCACAAGGCATCGAGGCTGTTGCGCTGCCCCGGGTGACGTTCCCGGGCCATCATCAGGGTGTCGAGGATCGAGCAGTGCTGCGTGATGTCCGCACGATCGTGCTGGCCCATCAGGGCGAATTCGTTGTTGATGAAGCCAACGTCGAACGCCGCGTTATGGATGATCAGCTGCGCACCCTTGATGAATTCAAAGAATTCATCGGCCACTTCAGTGAAGCGCGGCTTGCCGACCAAAAATTCGTTGGTGATGCCGTGGACGCCAATGGCGCCTTCATCACTCTCGCGGTCCGGCTGCAGGTAAACGTGGAAATGCCGGCCCGTCAGGCGCCGACCGATCAACTCGACACAACCGATTTCGATAATCCGGTGGCCGTCGGTCACCGGCATGCCGGTGGTTTCGGTATCGAGTACAACGGATCTGGTGGCCATCAGTGCTCAGCTCTCAACGGGTCATTCGTGCAAAAGCGGCGATGTTAACACGCCCGCTGGGGTCTTTCAGATACACCGTGTTGCACCCATCGCGAGCAGGCTCGCTCCCACTTTGAATTCGGGGGCTCACAGAATTTGTGCTCAACGAAGATCAAATGTTGGAGCGAGCTTGCTCGCGATGGCCGCGACGCGGTGTATTGGCAGAAACTGAATCAGGCCTGTTTGTACCCGCGCACTTCATCCACGCCACGGTTGGCCAATTGGTCGGCGCGTTCGTTGCCATGGTGACCGATGTGGCCACGCACCCATTTCCAGGTGACGTTGTGGCGATTGACCTGCTCATCCAGCAACTTCCACAGATCAGCGTTTTTCACCGGTTCTTTCGCGGCGGTTTTCCAGCCGCGCTTCTTCCAGTTGTCCATCCACTCGTTGATGCCTTTCATCACGTACTGCGAGTCGGTGACCAGCAGCACGTCACAGGAACGCTTGAGTTCTTCAAGGCCACGGATCGCGCCCATCAGCTCCATACGGTTGTTGGTGGTGTTGGCTTCGCCGCCCCACAGTTCTTTTTCAATGCCCTTGCACACCAGCAAAGCGCCCCAGCCGCCAGGACCAGGATTGCCTTTGCAGGCGCCGTCGGTGAAGAGTTCTACGCTATCGCTATCGCTCATGCCAATCTATCCAGAAAATGCGGTGGCTCGCCGATCGGTGATCGACGATGCCCGAGGCCGGGGCAAACCCGGCCGGGAAAATAAAAAATGTCTTACGGATCGATGCGGCGACGATTGACCTTGGCCATCGGCAATGGAATCAGCTTGCCCATCGGTTCGCGTCGCTCCTGACGGACGGGCCGCAGGCCCACCACGATCTTGCGCGCAACCAACAAATAGAAGCCGCCACCCGACAGTTGCCAGTCACCGGCCTTGCGCTCCCAACCGGCCAGACGAGCCTGCCAGGCGGGTGACGCAAGCGGCGGACGATAGCATCCGAAGCGGCGTTTCTCCAGCGCGAAACCCAGCAGGTTCAGCCAGTCACCGACTCGCGAGGGGGAGATGCAGCGAGCCTTGCGCAAGGCGTCGTGAGCAAAAACGTGACGCAAACCCCAGGTGCTCCAGGGGTTGATCCCGACGATCAGCAGATGCCCGCCGGGCCGCACGCTGCTCGCCGCTTCGCGCAGTAAACCGTGGGGCGACAGGCAGAAATCCAGCCCATGCTGCAACACCACCACATCCGCGGCATGCTCGCTCAAAGGCCACGCCTGCTCTTCGCAGACGATCTCGACACCCGGCAACGGCGCGCCGAGCCGCACATTGCGCTGGACTTGCGGTGCCGACGGCGGCGTCTGGGCCGACGGACCGTAATGCACCAGGTAGCCACCGAAGAACCGTCCCAACTCGTCTTCGAGCATGCGACGTTCTTCGTCCAGCAGAAATTGCCCGATGGGGCCGGACAGCCATTCACGGGCCGCGCTGATCAATGTCAGCCATTCAGGATCAGCCTGAGCGAACGCTTTATCGGTCATTGCATTCTCCAACGCGCCAGGAAGTTCTAAGATGCGCCATTGTTTTCCGCTTGGCGAATCCGACGATGATACAGATCAGTGCCCTGCCCGCCTTCACCGACAACTACATCTGGTTGTTACAAGACCACAACACCCAGCGCTGCGCCGTGGTCGATCCGGGCGATGCCGCGCCAGTGCAGGCCTGGCTCGCAGCGCATCCGGGTTGGGTGTTGAGTGATATTTTGATCACTCACCATCATCATGACCACGTCGGCGGCGTCGAGCAGCTGAAAAAAGCGACGGACGCGACAGTCTACGGTCCAGCCAGCGAAACCATCCCGCTGCGGGACGTGGCCCTCAAGGACAACGACCGCGTCAGCGTGCTGGGCTGGGACTTCGATGTCTTTGCCGTCCCCGGCCACACCTTGGGGCATATCGCTTATTACCATCACGGTTTGCTGTTCTGCGGTGACACCCTGTTCGCTGCCGGCTGCGGACGCTTGTTCGAAGGCACACCGGAGCAAATGCATACCTCACTGACGCGCCTCGCCGCGCTGCCTGAAGATACGCTGGTCTACTGCACTCACGAATACACCCTGAGCAACCTGAAGTTTGCCGCAGCGGTCGAACCGGGCAATCCGGACACCGCCGCACGTCTGGAAAAAGTCACCGCACAACGTGAAGCCGGAATCATGACGCTGCCCTCTACTCTGGCGCTTGAAAAGCTGACCAACCCGTTTTTGCGTGTCGACGAAACATCCGTTAAAGAAAAAGTGGACGAACGGAATGGAACCCAAAACCGGGCTCCGAGTGCGGTTTTTGCTGCTCTGCGTGCTTGGAAAGATAAGTTCTAAGTAGCCATCACGTTGGTACAAAAATTCTGAATGGTTGACCGCAGGGGGTACGCTTTCTAGAATCGCCCGACATTTTTGCCCGGAACTTACTTCCAGCCAATGTCGTCATCTATACGTAAAGCCATCAATTCAGACGCATTGACCCGCTTGGCTCAAGCCATTGCGGTGGCTGTGTCCGCCTCTCTGGCGGGCTGTTCAAGCCATGTGCCGCAGACCGACGCGACACACACTCCGAATATCGCCGCCCGGGCCAAGCAGAAACCTATCTGGCTCAGCGAAAAACCGACTCCGCAAATTCCGCAAGACGTCTGGGAGCGCATGCGCCAGGGCTTCCAATTGCAGGACAACGTGGGTGTCAACCCGCGCATCGAGCAACAGCGCCTGTGGTTCGCCAGCAACCCGTCCTTCCTCGAAAACGCCGGCGAACGCGGCAGCCTCTACATTCACTACATCGTCGAACGCCTTGAAGAACGCAACATGCCGCTGGAACTGGCGCTGCTGCCAGTTATTGAAAGCGCCTACAACCCGATGGCCTATTCCCGGGCCAACGCGGTTGGTTTGTGGCAATTCATCCCTTCCACCGGGCGTTACTTCAACCTGCGTCAAACCCGTTTCTATGATGGCCGTCGCGATATCACCGCCTCGACCACCGCGGCCATGGATTACCTGACCCGCCTGCATGACATGTTCAACGGCGACTGGCTGCTGGCCCTGGCGGCCTATAACGCCGGCGAAGGCACGGTCAGCCGGGCCATCGAGCGTAACGAAAAGCTCGGCTTGCCGACCGATTACTGGAACCTGCCGCTGCCGGCCGAGACCCAGGCCTACGTGCCAAAGCTGCTGGCCCTGTCGCAAGTGGTGCTGGCACCTGAAGCCTACGGCGCGAACTTGAACCCGATCGCCAACGAACCGTACTTCCAGGTCGTCGAAATCAACCAGCGCATGGACCTGTCCAAGGTTGCCGCGGTGGCGAACATCGACGAAGACGAACTGTTTCAGCTCAACCCGGCCTTCAAGCAGCGCACCACCATCGATGGCCCCCAGCATTTGCTGGTGCCAACGTCCAAGGCGCAGCTGCTGACCGCCAGCCTGTCGACCATGCGTCCTGAAGAGTTGATCAGCAAGAAGCCGCTCAAGCCGGTATTCGAAGGCTCGGACGACTCCGAACTCGCCAGTCTCAAGCGCGCTTACCGCGTTAAACGCGGCGACAACCTCGGCACCATCGCCAAGGCCAACAAGGTCGACATCAAGGACCTGCAGCGCTGGAACAAGCTGACCGGCAAAAACCTCAAGGTCGGCCAGACACTGGTCATGCAGGACACCACGAAGCGCTCTTCCGGACGCGTCAACACTGTCGTAGCCGCGAACAGCAAAGCCAACAGTAAAGCTGACAAACAGAAGTCGCAGACCCAATACAAGGTCAAGCAAGGCGATTCGCTGTACATGGTAGCCAAGCGTTTCAACGTTGAAATGCAGCACCTCAAGCGCTGGAACCCACGTGTTGGCCAGGCGCTGAAGCCAGGTCAGATGCTGACGGTGGCTTCGCCACGCTAAAATGAGCCCCTGATTTCAGGGGCTTTTTTTGCCTGCGTGTTTGAGGTTTTTGTGGCGAGGACACTTACCCCAATACACCGAAATCCTTGTGGGTGCGAGCTTGCTCCGGGCGGCGTTCCGACGATAGCAGTTTTACATTCAACACGCAGTTGCCTGTCAGTCCGCTATCGCGAGCAAGCTCGCTACCACAGTTTCTGCGCCCTATCGGCCCATCGCGCCAGCAATTAACCCCGCATTAAGTCCTGTCTTTTTCCTGTCGATACAAGCTGTTACTGTACGGGCCACAAAGCCCAAGCCGCCTGGATCGGATCCCTGACTTGAAGCGTCCCCTCCTCCTGCTCCTGATCAGCCTGGCCTTGAGCTCCCCCGCAAGCGCGACGATCAGCGAAAGCCATGGTTATGCGCAGTTCGGCACGCTCAAGTACCCGGCCAGATTTACCCACTTCGACTGGGTTAACCCGCAAGCGCCCAAGGGCGGTACGTTGCGGGTGATGGCGTTTGGCACCTTCGATACGCTCAATCCCTACACGTTCAAGGGTTCAAGCCCGGTTTCCACGCCGAATTTCCTGCAGTACGGCATCAACGAGCTCAACGAACCGTTGATGGTCGGCACCGGCCAGTACGCGCCGTCCGGCGATGAACCGACCTCCAGTTATGGCCTGATCGCCCAATCGGTGGAGTACAGCGAGGACCGCAGCTGGGTGGTGTTCAATCTGCGCCCCGAAGCGCGTTTCCACGATGGCACGCCGATTACCGCCTATGACGTGGCGTTCTCCTACCGCTTGTTGCTCAAGGAAGGCCATCCGCAATACCGCACCAACCTTCAGGAAGTGTCGCGGGTCGACATCCTCAGCCCGCAGCGCATTCGTTTCGTCTTCAAGCGCGCCGGCAATCCGTTGCTGATCCTGCGCCTGGGCGAATTGCCGGTGCTGCCTCAGCATTACTGGAAGGGTCGTGACTTCAAGGCCACCACCTTCGAACCGCCACTGGGCAGCGGGCCGTATCGCATTACGTCGGTAGAGCCAGGACGAAGAATCATTTTCGAACGGGTCAAGGATTACTGGGGCAAGGACTTGCCGGTCAATCGCGGCAAATACAACTTCGATCGCATGGAAGTCGAGTTCTACCGCGACAGCGACGTGGCCTTCGAAGCGTTCAAGGCCGGTGAGTTCGACATCTACATAGAGCACCAGGCAAAGAACTGGGCCAACGGATACAACTTCCCGGCCGTGCGCCGTGGAGATGTGATCAAGGCGCAAATCGCGCACCAGATCCCGACTCAGAGCCAGGGCCTGTTCATGAACACCCGGCGGGCATCCTTCACCGAGGCCAAGGTCCGCGAAGCGCTGGGGCTGATGTTCGACTTCGAGTGGACCAACCGCACGCTGTTCAGCGGCGCCTACAAGCGCGCCATGAGTTACTACCCCAACAGCGAGTTCTCCGCCACCGGGCTTCCGGTCGGTCACGAATGGCTGTTGCTCAAGCCCTATCGCGATCAGTTGCCCGCCAAGCTGCTCACCGAGCCGTTCAGCCTGCCGCAGACCGAAGGCCGCGGCATTCCGCGGGAAACCATGCGCAAGGCCCTGGAACTACTCGCCGAGGCCGGCTGGAAGCTCAACGGTCAACGGCTACAGAACACCATCGGCCAACCGTTGCGTTTGGAGATCCTGCTGGTCAACCCGAACCTGGAGCGCATCCTTCAGCCTTACGTCGAGAACCTCGCCAGCATCGGCATCGACGCTCGGCTGCGCACGGTCGATCGCGCCCAGTACAAACAACGCCTCGATCAGTTCGATTTCGACATGATCCTGATGACCCTCAACCAGACGCTCAGTCCGGGCCTGGAACAATGGCAGTACTTCCATTCCAGCCAGGTCGGGGTCAAGGGCAGCAAAAACTACGCCGGTATTGCCAATCCGGTGGTCGACCATTTACTCGAACAATTGCTCGCCGCCCAGACCCGCGATGAACAGGTCGCCGCCGGCAAGGCCCTGGATCGGGTGTTGCTGTGGCAGCACTACATCATTCCCAACTGGTACCTCAATTATCACCGCCTGGCCTACCGCAACCGGTTCGCCTTCGTCACCACGCCGCCCTACACGTTGGGCCTGAGCGCGTGGTGGCTGAAATCTTCGGAGAAAGATCGATGAAACCCGTACGCACCCTGCTCTTGCAGGCCAGCGGTCTGTTGTTCGCCGGGCTGGCCTGTGCCGCCCCGCAACATGCCCTGACCCTGTACAACGAGCCGCCGAAATACCCGGCCGATTTCAAACATTTCGATTACGTGAACCCGGCCGCGCCCAAGGGCGGGATCTTCCGTCAGGCCGGTTTCGGCGGCTTTGACAGCCTCAACCCCTTCATCAACAAGGGTGTCGCGGCCGACGACATCAGCATGATCTACGACACCCTGGCCAAACAGGGCCTGGATGAACCGTTCACCGAGTACGGCCTGGTCGCGGGCAAGATCGAAAAGGCCCCGGACAATAGCTGGGTGCGTTTCTACCTGCGCCCCGAAGCGCGCTTCCACGACGGGCATCCGATGCGCGCCGAGGACGTGGTGTTCAGTTTCCAGACCTTGATCAAGGACGGCGCGCCGCTGTTCCGCGGTTACTACAGCGATGTCGAGGAAGTGGTCGCTGAAGATCCGCTGACGGTGTTGTTCAAGTTCAAACACAACAACAACCGTGAGTTGCCGCTGATCCTCGGCCAGTTGCCGGTATTGCCCAAGCATTGGTGGGCGACGCGCGATTTCACCAAGGGCAACCTGGAAATACCGTTGGGTAGCGGCCCGTACAAAGTCAGCGAAGTGAAGGCCGGGCGCTCAGTGCGTTATGAGCGGGTCAAGGATTACTGGGCCAAGGACCTCCCGGCGAACCGCGGGTTCTACAACTTCGACGTGATGACCACCGACTACTACCGCGACAACACCGTGGCCCTGGAAGCGCTCAAGGCCGGGCAGTTCGATTACTGGCTCGAAATGGCAGCCAAGAACTGGGCCAACGCCTACAACATTCCGGCCGTCACCGAGGGCCGGTTGATCAAGGAACAGATCCCCAACGGCAACCCCACCGGCATGCAAGGCTTTGTCTTCAACCTGCGCCGCCCGGTGTTCCAGGACGTGCGCGTGCGCCAGGCCCTGACCCTGTTGCTGGACTTTGAATGGACCAACAAGCAACTGTTCAACGGCGCTTACGCGCGCACCCGCAGTTATTTCGAAAATTCGGAAATGGCGGCCAGCGGCCTGCCGGACGCCGATCAACTGGCGATCCTCGACCCGTTTCGCGGCAAGATTCCCGAGCAGGTGTTCAGCGAGGCGTTCCAGAACCCGGTGACCGACGCCAGCGGGATGATCCGCGCCCAGCAGCGCAAAGCCTATCAACTGCTGCAAGAGGCGGGCTGGCGGATCGTCGATGACAAGATGGTCGACGCCAAAGGCAAACCGGTGACCATCGAGTTCCTGTTGGCCCAGACCGAATTCGAGCGGGTGCTGCTGCCGTTCAAGCGCAACCTGAGCGACTTGGGCATCGACCTGGTGATCCGCCGGGTCGACGTCTCGCAGTACATCAACCGCGTACGTTCACGGGACTTCGACATGATCGTCGGCAGCTTCCCCCAGTCCAATTCACCGGGCAACGAACAACGCGAGTTCTGGATGTCTGACGCCGCCGACAAACCCGGCAGCCGTAATTCCATGGGCCTGAAAGACCCGGTAGTGGACCAGTTGGTCGAGCAACTGATCAACGCCGATTCGCGCAAAAGCCTGGTGGCCCATGCCCGCGCACTGGACCGCGTGCTGCAATGGGGTTATTACGTGATCCCCAACTGGCACATCAAGACTTGGCGCGTGGCGTACTGGAACCACATCGGCCACCCGAAAATCTCACCCAAGTACGACATCGGCATTAACACCTGGTGGGTCAAGCCCGACGCCAAACCAGCGGTAGAAGTCGAAACCAAACTGCAAGCCGACCCTGCGGGCACGGAGTAATCAGATGCTGGCGTATATTTTTCGGCGACTGCTGCTGATCATCCCGACATTGCTCGGCATTTTGCTGATCAACTTCGTGATCATCCAGGCCGCCCCCGGCGGGCCGGTGGAGCAGATGATCGCCAAGCTCGAAGGTTTCGAAGGCGCCACCAGCCGCATTGCCGGCGGCGGTGCCGAAGTCTCGGTGGCGGGCTCCGCCTATCGCGGCGCCCAGGGCCTGGACCCGGCACTGGTCAAGGAAATCGAGCACATGTACGGCTTCGATAAATCGGCGCCGGAACGCTTGTGGATCATGATCAAGAACTACGCCACCCTGGATTTCGGCGACAGCTTCTTCCGCGACGCCAAGGTCATCGACCTGATCAAGGAAAAGATGCCGGTGTCGATCTCCCTCGGGCTGTGGAGCACGCTGATCATGTACCTGGTGTCTATCCCGCTGGGGATCGCCAAGGCGACGCGACACGGCAGCCACTTCGACGTCTGGACCAGTTCGGCGATCATCGTCGGCTATGCGATCCCGGCGTTCCTGTTCGCCATCCTGCTGATCGTGGTGTTCGCCGGCGGCAGCTATTTCGACTGGTTCCCGCTCAGAGGGCTGACCTCCAACAACTTCGACGAGTTGAGCATGGGCGGCAAGGTACTCGATTACTTCTGGCACCTGGCACTGCCGGTGACGGCGCTGGTGATCGGCAACTTCGCGACCATGACGCTGCTGACCAAGAACAGCTTCCTCGACGAAATCAACAAACAGTACGTGGTCACCGCCAAGGCCAAGGGCCTGACCCATCACCGCGTGCTCTACGGCCATGTGTTCCGCAACGCCATGCTGCTGGTGATCGCCGGGTTCCCGTCGGCGTTTATCGGCATTTTCTTCACCGGCTCGTTGCTGGTGGAAGTGATCTTCTCCCTCGACGGCCTCGGGCTGATGAGTTTTGAGGCGGCGATCAACCGCGATTACCCAGTGGTTTTTGGCACGCTGTTCATCTTTACCTTGCTCGGCCTGGTGGTAAAACTCATCGGCGATCTTACATACACCTTTGTCGATCCGCGCATCGACTTCGAAAGCCGGGAGCATTGAGATGAACCTGTCCCCTCTCAATCGCCGACGTTTCGAACTGTTCAAGGCCAATAAACGTGGCTGGTGGTCGCTGTGGCTGTTTCTGATTTTGTTCGGCGCAAGCCTCGGCGCCGAGCTGATCGCCAACGACAAACCGCTGGTGGTGCACTACGACAACGGCTGGTACTTCCCGGCGCTCAAGCGTTACCCGGAAACCACCTTCGGCGGCGAATTCCCGCTGGAAGCCAACTACAAGAGCCCGTACATCCGTGAACTGCTCAAGGAAAAAGACGCCTGGGTCCTGTGGGCGCCGATTCCCTACAGCTACCAGAGCATCAACTACGACCTGAAAGTCCCGGCCCCGGCGCCACCCTCCACCGACAACCTGCTGGGCACTGACGATCAGGGTCGCGATGTGCTGGCGCGGGTGATTTATGGCTTCCGGATTTCGGTATTGTTCGCCCTGACGCTGACCATTCTCAGCTCGATCATCGGCGTGATTGCCGGGGCCTTGCAGGGTTTCTACGGCGGCTGGGTAGATTTGGCCGGGCAGCGTTTTCTGGAGATCTGGTCCGGGCTGCCGGTGCTGTACCTGCTGATCATTCTCGCCAGTTTCGTCCAGCCGAACTTCTGGTGGTTGCTGGGGATCATGCTGCTGTTCTCGTGGATGAGCCTGGTGGACGTGGTTCGCGCAGAATTCCTGCGAGGGCGTAATCTGGAATACGTGCGCGCCGCGCGGGCGTTGGGAATGCAGAATGGTGCGATCATGTTCCGCCACATTTTGCCCAACGCCATGGTCTCGACCATGACCTTCATGCCGTTCATCCTGACTGGCGCCATCGGCACCCTGACCGCCCTGGATTTCCTCGGCTTCGGTTTGCCGCCTGGCGCGCCGTCGCTGGGTGAGCTGGTGGCCCAGGGCAAATCCAACCTGCAAGCGCCTTGGCTCGGCATGAGCGCGTTTGCTGTGCTGGCGTTGATGTTGAGTTTGCTGGTGTTCATCGGCGAGTCCGCTCGCGATGCCTTCGACCCGAGGAAGTGAAATGAATCAGGACAATCTGATCGAAGTGCGCGACCTGGCCGTCGAATTTGTCGTCGGCGAGCGCGTTCAGCGGGTGGTCGAAGGCGTGAGCTTCGATATCAAGCGCGGGGAAACCCTGGCGCTGGTGGGTGAAAGTGGTTCCGGCAAATCGGTGACCGCCCACTCGATCCTGCGGCTGCTGCCCTACCCGCTCGCCCGGCATCCGTCCGGGACCATCGAGTACTCCGGGCAGAACCTGCTGAGCCTGAAAGAGAAAACCATCCGCCACATCCGCGGCAATCGGATCGCGATGATCTTCCAGGAGCCGATGACCTCGCTCAATCCGCTGCACTCGATCGAGAAGCAGATAAACGAGGTGTTGAGCACCCACAAAGGCCTGATCGGCAAAGTCGCGACCAAGCGCACGCTGGAGCTGCTGGAAATGGTCGGCATCCCGGAGCCCGAGAAGCGCCTCAAGGCCCTGCCCCACGAATTGTCCGGTGGCCAACGGCAGCGGGTGATGATTGCCATGGCCCTGGCCAACGAGCCGGAACTGCTGATCGCCGACGAACCAACCACCGCGCTGGACGTAACCGTTCAGCTGAAAATCCTCGAATTGCTCAAGGAATTACAGGCCCGATTGGGCATGGCGTTGCTACTGATCAGCCACGATTTGAACCTTGTGCGAAGAATTGCGCATCGCGTATGTGTCATGCAGCGCGGATGCATCGTCGAACAGGCATCGTGCGAAGAGTTGTTCCGCGCACCGCAGCATCCGTACACTCGGGAACTGCTGGCAGCGGAGCCCAGCGGCAAGCCGGCGACCAATGTAATTGGCCCGCCGCTGCTGCAAGTCGAGGACCTGAAAGTCTGGTTCCCGATCAAGAAAGGCTTTCTGAAAAAGACCGTCGACCACATCAAAGCGGTGGACGGAATCAATTTCAGCCTGCCTCAGGGCCAGACCCTGGGGATTGTGGGAGAAAGCGGTTCGGGCAAGTCGACACTGGGTCTGGCGATTTTGCGGCTGATCGGCAGCAAAGGTGCCATCCGTTTTGAAGGCAAGCAGCTAGACTGCCTGACGCAGCAACAGGTTCGACCGCTGCGTCGGCAGATGCAGGTGGTGTTTCAGGACCCGTTCGGCAGCCTGAGCCCACGGATGTGCGTGAGTCAGATCGTCGGCGAAGGCCTGCGGATCCACAAGATGGGCACCGAGGCGGAACAGGAACTGGCGATTATTGCGGCACTCAAGGAGGTAGGTCTGGACCCGGAAACCCGGCACCGCTACCCCCACGAATTTTCCGGCGGGCAACGGCAGAGAATCGCCATTGCCCGGGCATTAGTGCTAAAACCGGCGTTGATTCTGCTGGACGAGCCGACATCGGCCCTCGACCGGACAGTGCAACGCCAAGTGGTGGAGCTTTTGCGTTCACTGCAAACCAAGTACAACCTGACGTATCTGTTTATCAGCCATGACCTGGCTGTCGTCAAAGCGCTGAGCCACCAGCTGATGGTGGTCAAGCAAGGCCAAGTGGTCGAACAGGGAGACGCGCAAAGTATTTTTGCGGCCCCCAAACATCCGTATACACAGCAGTTGCTGGAAGCCGCTTTCCTGGCCCCAGCCACTGCGCAATAACCTGAAAGAGAGGAGCAACACATGGGTTTTCTCGCCGGTAAGCGCGTACTGATCGTCGGTGTCGCCAGCAAGCTGTCCATCGCATCCGGCATCGCTGCCGCCATGCATCGCGAGGGCGCTGAGCTTGCCTTCACTTATCAGAACGACAAACTCAAGGGTCGTGTCGAAGAGTTCGCACAAAGCTGGGGTTCCAACCCTGACCTGTGCTTCCCGTGCGACGTGGCCAGCGATGAAGAAATCGCCAAGGTCTTCGTTGAGCTGGGCAAGAAGTGGGACGGCCTGGATTGCATCGTGCACTCCGTCGGCTTCGCCCCGGGCGACCAACTGGATGGCGACTTCACCGAAGCCACCACCCGTGAAGGTTTCCGCATCGCTCACGACATCAGCGCCTACAGCTTCGTGGCCCTGGCCAAAGCCGGCCGCGAAATGATGAAAGGCCGCAACGGCAGCCTGCTGACCCTGTCGTACCTGGGCGCCGAGCGCACCATGCCGAACTACAACGTGATGGGCATGGCCAAGGCTTCCCTGGAAGCTGGCGTTCGTTACCTGGCCGGCTCCCTGGGCCCGGACGGCACCCGCGTCAACTGCGTATCGGCTGGCCCGATCCGCACCCTCGCTGCTTCCGGCATCAAGAACTTCCGCAAGATGCTGGCCGCCAACGAAGCGCAAACCCCGCTGCGTCGTAACGTCACCATCGACGAAGTCGGCAACGCCGGCGCCTTCCTGTGCTCGGACTTGGCGTCCGGTATCAGCGGCGAAATCATGTACGTGGACGGTGGCTTCAACACCACGGCCATGGGCAGCCTCGAAGAGTAATCTTCGGTCAGCCAACTAAAAAACCCGCCTCCTGAGGCGGGTTTTTTATTGGTAGATGCCACTGTGTAAACAGCCTTTAGCTCAATATCCCGAGCATTTTTGGTTTGGGTGCGGTAGCCGAATCGATGCCGGTGACTATCCGCTGACTATCTCCTTGCACGATCAAACCACCCATGTGTTTAGACGGTTCATAGATAAAAACCCCATGATCCCCGAAGACAGGGTCAAGCTCACCACGACTCCCAACGCGTAACCAATAAGACTGCGCATTACGACCTGCGTGTCCGGCTGCGACAATTTTTCCATCTGACTGTAGTGCGACCGAAGTGCAAGTGACATGCAAGCCAGGCACATCAGCCTTAATATCGACCAGCAATCTACTGCCGTTGTTGAACGTCGGATCAAATGAGCCGTTGGGCGTCAGTCTGGATAAACAAGCCAAAAACGACTTTGGCCCCTCATATCCAACACAAATGATCAGATCCTCATGGACAATCAATTTGCCCATTACGTTATCGCCTTCCGCTTCCCAATACCCAGATGTACCAAATGCCGGATCAAGAGCACCGTTTGGCAAAAATCGAGCAATAGATTGTTTTCGATGTATTCCGTCGCTATCTATTCGCTGAACTGTTCCTCCCAGAAGAATTCTTTCACCACTCATGATCGCCACGCTTTCACCTTTTGTATCCTGGCCATTCAATCGTACGTCGATAAATCCGCGCCCTCCACCGAACTCAAGGTCCGCTTCGCCATTGTCCTGAAGACGATGGAGTACCGTTGCCTCGTAGACTATGTTGTCGTTGCTGTCCAGCATTGTGTAAGGGGCGGCTATCAGGATTTTGCCGTCGGCCTGCAAACATCCATCCGTGGGAAACAGGGTATAAAACTTGCCCGTTGTCGGAAAAGGAAGAATTCTGTTTCCAAAGATCAAATCTGGACTGCCATTAGTATTAAACCGAGCAATGGCGACACGTGGCTTTTCAACATCGTCTACTGCCCTGACGGCTCCGATCAGCAAAAACTTGCCGTCCGGCTGACGTATCAGTTGGACAGGCGCTGATACCATCCCGGGGGCGAAAGCCCACTTGGTTACACCGCCCAGCCCAAACTGATGATCCGGCGCGCCATCGGAAAAAACGCGGTACAACCAACATTCGTTAGATACCCAGACGGCATACACAATCGCCCCCTGAACATCCTCCACGATGCATCTGATTGATCCTGAACCGCTTGGAGCGTTAACCACACCGCCAACTCCAAAAGCAGGATCCAGTTCACCCGGCTTATCTTGAGGAACAGATTTGCTTTCAATGTTCATACTTTTAGTCCGTTCAAAGTTTGAAAGCTTCCTTTAAAGCTGGAAGTGAAAAGCGCACGCGCGCGAGTCACTATCGCTCTAAGCAGACTGTCGCAGCACCTGTGAAAAATGACAGTTCCAGTATCTTTGGAAGCCAATTCAGTATCCCCGCCGACCGTCAGGGAAGCAGGCAGCCAAAACACTAAAAAACCCGCCTCTTGAGGCGGGATTTTTTATGCCTGCGATTTGAGGTCTGATGTAAAACCCCTGTGGGAGCGAGCTTGCTCGCGATGGCGGAGTGTCAGTCGACATCCATTTTGAATGTCAGTCCGCTATCGCGAGCAAGCTCGCTCCCACAGGTGTTTGGTGTTTAGCCGGAAATGTGTGTCAGGCAGCTGGAAAACAGCTGCTGGATCGGCTGTGTGCGCTGGCTATAGCGCTGCAACAGGACGATCTCCCGATAGAACGTCAACTCCCCCAACGGAATGATCCGGACCTTCGCCCCGTACTCGAGCCAGAGCCCCGCCTCGGGTAGTAGCGACACGCCTAACCCGCATTCAACCATCTTCACGATGGCTTCCAGCTCATCCAGCTCCAAAGCCACCTGCACATCAATCTGCTGCTCACGCAAAAACCGCGTCACCAATCTTCCGCCAAACGAATTGCGGTCGTAACGCACATGCGGATGGCTCGCGAGTATCTGCAACGGCTCATCGCCTTCAAGGTCCGCTGGCACGATCAATACAAAAGGCTCCTTGCGGATGACCTGCGCTGACAGTTCCTTGGGCAATTCGAACGGCGGCTTGATCAGGATCGCCAGATCCACCTCACCGGTGTCCACCTGGCTCAACAGGTTCAGCGACACGCCGGGCACCAGTTTCGGTTCCAGCAACGGCGCCTGTTGCCTCAGTCGTAGCAACGCCTGGGGCAGCAGTCCGGTCTGGGCCGTGGCCACCGCGCCTATTTTCAACTCACCGCGATACTCGCTCACATCATCGCTGACCGCCATGCGGCTGAAGGTCTCCAGCATTTCCCTGGCCATCGGCAACGCCCGCTGACCTGCCGCATTGAGCAGGGCCTGACGTCCGGTGCGGTCGAACAAACGAATCCCCAGCGCCTGTTCCAGATTGCGAATCTGTGCGCTGACGGCCGACTGGGTCAGGCCGATGTGCATCCCGGCCGCGGCAAATGTGCCGTAGCGCGTCACGGCGATGAAGGTTTTCAGTTCCCGTAGCATGGCGTTCTCGATTAATCGAAATAATTTGAGCTCGATGCAAAAATTATCGTCTTTTAATCAAAAAGCACAGGGCTAAACTCAATCTGAATCCACACAGCCGAGGCACCTCCGATGCAACTCTCCCCTTTTCACTTGGCCATCCCGGTCTACGACCTGACGGCCGCGCGCAATTTTTATGGCGAAGTGTTCGGCCTGGAAGAAGGTCGTTCAAGCGATCATTGGGTCGATTTCAATTTTTTCGGCCATCAGTTGGTCATTCACCAGGCGCCGAAAAACGCCTCTCAAGAAGCCGCGCACACCAATGCTGTCGACGGTCATGACGTGCCAGTGCCGCATTTTGGTGTGGTGTTGGGGATGAACGAATGGGAGGCTCTGGCCGAACGCCTAAAAGCCCTCGATACCCGATTCGTGATCGAACCGGGCATTCGCTTTCTGGGGTTGGTAGGTGAGCAATCGACGATGTTTCTCTTCGATCCGTGCGGCAACGCGCTTGAGTTCAAGGCATTCAAGGAAGTAGGTCAATTGTTTGCCAAGTGAATACGTCGGCTTGTGCCAGCAGCTCCTCGATCGAGCCGGGAAGCTGAGGGTTGCACTCGAGTTGTCCGATGCTGAAGCGGATGTCATACCCACGATGCACCGTGGCATTGCGCTCTTCGAGTATTTCTTCGAGTCGCGCCCTGATCGCGGGTATTTCCACAACGCTTGAGCCGGTCAGCAACGCGACGAATTTGTCGCTGCCCAACCGGCCGATCACGTCGCTCTCGCGAAAGGCAATTCGCAGCACATCAGCGAAGGTTTTCAGGGCGTTGTCGCCCTCGGCACGACCATAGAGATAGTTGATGTGCTTGAAGTCATCAATGTTGAAGAGCAGCAGCGTCGCTGGCTTTTTCAGCTGTTGGCAGACATCCAGCCCTTGTTGGGCCAGCGCTGTAAAACCGTGTCGGTTGGAGAGCAGCGTCAACTCGTCCATGCTCGCCATCTGCACGCCCATCAGCTCCTCCTCGGCCTTGCGGGCCAGGTCACGCAGCAGCTCTCGCTCCTGCAGTGGCGTGCGCAACGGGTCGGCGCATGCGCCTGGTTTTACCGGTTTGCCTGGGATCAGCATTACTCACTCCATTGGCGGGTATATTTCTTAGAGTCGTCCATACCCGGTTTGACTCCCTGTTAACGGACCGCCGGTCAACTACCCACGACCGGACATGGCCCTCCCGCGTCAGCCCAGCGTTTGAACTGGGTGACGAAAATGTCGTGCGGCACCGGGACCGGCGCCCTTCCCTGCCCCGGATTCCAGCCCCAAAGCACCAATTTGTCATCGCTGACATGCTTGATCAGCGCGGCGAAATCGCGGTCACCGTTGCTGGAACGGTCCTTGATCATTGCGCACAACTGGTCGGCCGGCAGACCGATCCAGGCCATTTTGTGCGCGGCGGGCGGTAGGCTCCAGTGCGGCGCCCCCGGCGGTGCGTGAGCCCCGTAACTGGCCGGCGGATTACGCTCGGCGTGGCAGGTAGCGCAGGGCAAACCCGCCGCGCCCTTGCCGTCCATGCCCCGCACGACGTTCATGGCGTGAGGAATCCCGGCGTCGAATTGCAACGGCGAATCGCCGGGAATATGGCAGTTCTGGCAGCGCGGGCTCTGAAAGACCTTTTGTACGGTATCGAACGCCTTGATCGCTTCCTTATCGTCAGCAAACAGGTCCTCGGCGTAACCGACCAGGCCGATCAATACCACCGCGCCAAGAATCAGATGTCGTCTCATCTCACACCCCCGACAGTTGCAGCGGCAGTTCCCGCAAGCGCTGCCCGGTCAGGGCGAACACCGCGTTGGCCACCGCCGGCGCCGTGGGCGGCACACCGGCCTCGCCGATGCCGCCGGGTTTGTCGCTGCTGGGCACGATATGCACTTCCACCACCGGCATTTCGTTGAGCCGCAGCACTTGATAATCATGGTAATTGGACTGCACCACCTGCCCGTTCTTGAAGGTCAGTTTGCTGTGCAAGGTAAATCCGAGGCCGAAGGTGATGGCCGATTCCATTTGCGCCGCGATGCTCATCGGGTTGACCGCAATGCCGCAATCCACCGCACACACCACCCGATGCACGCGGATCGCCAGGTTGTCCTGGGACACCTCGGCCACCTGGGCAACATAACTGCCGAAAGACTCATGCACCGCGACACCCAACGCATGGCCGTCCGGCAGTGGCGCCTTCCAGTTGGCTTTCTCGACGGCCAGGTTCAGCACGCCGAGATGCCGTGGATGATCCTTGAGCAAGGTTCGTCGGTACTCGACCGGATCCTTGCCGGCCGCCTCTGCCAGTTCGTCGATCAGCGACTCCATCACGAACGCGGTGTGGGTGTGCCCCACCGAACGCAGCCAGAGCACGAGGATGCCGGTTTGCGGCGAATGCAGATCAACCTGGTGATTCGCCAACCCCTCAAGGTACGGACTGTCGGCAACCCCTTCGACAGAGGTCTTGTCGATGCCATTCTTGACCATGGTCGCCTCGAATGACGTGCCTGCCATGATCGACTGCCCGACCATGACATGCTTCCAGGCGATCGGCAGGCCGCCGGCATCGAGGCCGATGCGGGCCTGATGGAGGAACGCGGAGCGGTAGTAGCCGCCGCGAATGTCGTCCTCCCGGGACCAGACGGTTTTCACCGGTGCACCCGCTGCCTTGGCGACTTCCACGGCTTCTGCGACAAAGTCCGAGGTCGGATTGGCCCGGCGACCGAAACCACCGCCGAGAAACTCGGTATGAATCTCCACCTGCTCGGGTTTGAGCCCGGTGATTTTCCCGGCGACCATTTGATCCAGGGTCTGGAACTGGGTGCCGGTCCAGATTTCGCATTTGTCCTGGGTGATCTTCACCGTGCAATTGAGCGGTTCCATCGGCGCGTGGGCCAGGTACGGCACGCTGTATTCGACATCGATGGTCTTCACCGCTTTACCCAGACCCGCCGCGACATCACCGGCCTGACTGGCCGAAGCGCCAGGGGTGGCGGCGAGTTTGCGGAAGCTTTCCAGCAGTTGCTGACTGTCGAGCCCAGTGTTCGGCCCCAGGTCCCATTCGACCTTCAACGCATCGCGCCCCAGCTTCGCCGCCCAGTAATGATCGGCAATCACCGCCACCCCGGTGGGCACCTGCACCACTTTGTGCACGCCCGGGATCGCCAGCGCTTCGGCGCCTTCGAAGGATTTGACGCTGCCACCGAACACCGGCGAGCGCGCGACCATGGCGGTCATCAACCCGTCGAACTGCACGTCCATGCCGAACTTGGCACGGCCGGTGATTTTCTCCGGTGTGTCCAGGCGCTTGGTCGGTTTGCCAATGATTTTCCAGTCCTTGGACTCCTTGAGCTTGATCGACGCCGGATCCGGCACTGGCAGCTTGCCGGCGTCATCGGCCAGCTCGCCGTAGGTGGCGCGTTGGTCGCCGGCAATCACTACACCCGATTCGGTGCGAATCCCGGAGGGCGCGACGTTGAAGCGTTTGGCCGCCGCGTCGATCAACATCAAGCGCGCCGCTGCACCGGCCTGCCGGTAACGGTCGAACTCCATCCAGGTCGACGTCGAACCACCGGTAATTTGCATCCCGCCAAATCCTGCCAGGCCATACTCGGCGGCCGAAGCCGGTGCATGTTCGACACGGATCTTCGACCAGTCGGCGTCCAGTTCTTCGGCGATCAACATGGTGAGGCCGGTCCAGATTCCCTGGCCCATTTCCGAATGGCCGAGCAGCATCGTGACGCTGTTGTCATTGCCGATCCGTAAAAACGCATTGGGCGCGAAAACATTGCCTTGATTCTCGGCGCCCATGGCAAAGCGATGACCACCGGGGATGACAAACGCCACCACCAGACCACCGCCCAGCACCGCGCTGCCCTTGAGGAAACCGCGACGTGACAGAGGTTTGAGGCTGTTCATTGTTCAGACTCCCGTCAACGTGGCATCAACCGATCTCGGCGGCGCGTTTGACCGCTGCGCGGATCCTTGGGTAGGTGCCGCAGCGGCAGATGTTGCCGGACAGCGCCTGATCGATGTCGCTGTCGGTGGGCTTGGGAATTTTCGCCAGCAACGCAGCGGCCGACATGATCTGCCCGGACTGGCAGTAACCGCACTGCACCACGTCGAGTTCGGCCCAGGCTTGCTGCACGGGGTGCGAACCGTCGGTGGACAGGCCTTCGATGGTGAGGATTTTTTGCCCGTGGGCCACCGCGGTGGCGGGCGTGATGCAAGAGCGCAGCGGCGCGCCGTCGACGTGCACGGTGCAGGCGCCACACTGGGCCATGCCGCAACCGAATTTGGTGCCGGTCAGGTGCGCGACATCGCGCAGGACCCACAGGAGCGGCATGTCCGCGGGGACATCCAGCGCCTGGTCCTTGCCATTGATGTTGAGGGTCAGCATTGCGAATGTCCTCAGACTCACGGTGTTCTGAAGGGGCTCTCGTTAGGCCCTTGTAGGAGCCGAGCTTGGTCGCGATGAACGATAACGCGGTGTGTCAGACCTGACGCCATCGCGAGCAAGCTCGGCTCCTACAGGGTCGGCGGGCTCTCGGGAACCTCGGGTATCCCTTCAGCTAAGCGCAAATTACCGGGCGAGACGGGTTCATCGACCACCGGTCACACAAAAATGACTGAAGTAACTCGCTCTGTGTAGCAGCTGCCGAGCCCGTGAGGCTGCTACATAGAGCGGTTGGGGGCTTAGAAGTCGGTGGACATCGACAGCTGACGCCACGTCTGCAACTCATCAGCAACGAAGGCGTTCTTGGCTTCGATCGCCGCGACACAGTCACTGCCCAGCGGTAAGCGCAGCGGGGCTTTTTGCGCTTCCACCAGGGTAATCATGGCCTGGGCGAGCTTGTCCGGATCGCCAGGCTGATTCAGGGTCACGGCCTTGGCAATTTTGCGCACCTCACCCGCTGTGCTGTCGTAGTCGGCAATCGAAGCCGGGGATTCAACCAGCGAATTGCCTTCGAGGAACTCGGTACGGAAATAACCGGGCTCGACAATGGTCACGTTGATGCCCAGCGGTGCCAGCTCGGCGTGCAGCGCCTCGCTCAAGCCTTCGACGGCAAATTTGGTCGAGCAATAGACGCCGAAACCCGGCCCCGACCTGTAACCGCCCACCGATGAGAGATTGATCACATGTCCACGACGAGCGGCGCGCATGTGCGGCAAGACAGCGCGAGTGACATTCAGCAAGCCGAAGACGTTGGTTTCGTACACGCGGCGCACTTCATCGGCGCTGGCTTCTTCCACCGCGCCGAGCACGCCGAAACCGGCGTTGTTGACCAGCACGTCGATGCGTCCGAAGTGGTCGATGGCAGACTTGGCAACCGCGACGCCCTGGGCTTCGTTGGTCACATCAAGGGTGGCGGCCAGCAAACCTGGCTGCTCGCCAAAACGCTGGGTGATGCTGCTGGCGTCACGGGCGGTGGCAACCACGGCGTCGCCATTGGCCAGCGCGGCGGCAGCGATCTTGGCGCCAATACCGCGAGAAGCACCGGTGATCAGCCAGACACGTTTGAAGTTTTGGGAGGTGGTCATGATCGCGAATCCTTGTAGGCCGTTGGGGTAAGCACAAGGTACGCAGGAACATTGGTCGGAAAAATGCCCTCGTGTTACAAGCACTATGAAACGCTCTTTCATAATGGCGCCGCTATGAATCACGACCCGTTTGATGGTTTGACCGAGTTTCTCGCCGTTGCCGAGCACAAAAGTTTCACCCTGGCCGCGACTCGGCTAGCCGTTACGCCCACCGCCGTCAGCCATGCGATCAAACTGCTGGAACGCCGCACCGGCGTGCTGCTGTTTCAGCGCACCACGCGTCGAGTGGCACTGACCGAAGCCGGCGCCAGCCTGTTTGCCCGCTTGCGTCCGGCGGCCAGTGAAATCGATGAAGCGCTGGCGGTGCTCAGCGGTTTCCGCGACCAGCCCATGGGCACACTGAGACTCACGGCCCCACGATTGTCCGGGTCTTTATTGATGGAGCCGCTGATTCCGCTGTTCCGCGAGGCCTACCCGCAAATCACTCTCGATATTTCCCTGGACGATGCCACGGTCGACCTGATGGCCGGCGGCTTCGATGCCGGGATTCGTCTGGGAGAGTCGATTGAAAAAGACATGATCGCGGTGCGCCTGACACCTGACCTGCAATGGTCGGTGGTGGGCTCTCCGGCGTACTTCGCCAAGGCTGGCAAACCGGCCATCCCGGAAGACCTGACCCGACATCAATGCATCGGCTTTCGCTTCTCGACTTCAGGCAACGCGCATCGCTGGGAGTTTCGCCGCGAGACTCGGGACTTTACCGTGGGCGTCGAGGGCGGCGTGATCGTCAATGACCGCCGGTTGTTGGTCGCGGCCGCTCGCAGCGGTTCGGGCCTGGCCTATGCCTGCGATCTGGAGATTGCCGACGAGTTGGCGGATGGACGCCTGGAGCGGGTGTTGCAACCCTTTGTGCCACTCAGCTCGGCGTTATACCTGTACTTTCCCAGCCGTACCCAGACACAGCCGAAACTGCGGGCCTTTATTGATTTGGCCACCCGGTGGATCGCTGAAAAAGGAGGCCTGGGACGCAGCTGAACCGTCGGCTTCAGGCCACGGCACCGACCAGACCTTTGCCCAGCCGATGCTGCGCCAGAAGACGCATCACGTAGCCAATTTTGAGCAAGGTCGGCCCGATGATGGTCATCGCATGCATCGACACCAGCACCACGATCGGCAAATGACCGTCGTAGAGATAAGCGCCGTAGATACCCGCCACCAGCAGCGCGAGACCGGCACCGAGGACCCGGCTCGACAGGTGCAGAACGTTCTGAGGATTGCTGAAGAACTCAAACATTTTTCCGTACTCCTGAATCAGAATCAGTTGTACGTAGGATGTATCAAGTCTCGTGCCAGATTAAAAACCTATAAAGATCAATGCTTTGAATTCATACAAGTCGATATGACTACTTCAAAAGTAGTCATATCGACCCTACAAAAAGTCATTACGACTACATCAAGGTTGTTTCACATAAGCCGCGCTGTACTTCTGATACTCACCAAAACCGGTCACTTCAGCGGCGCCATTGAGCAACTGCAGGCGAAACAGCGGATCGCCCTCGGGGTCCAGTGCAATGACAAGGTTGCCGGCGAGCAATGGGTACTGATGATGGACTTCAACTGGCGGATCCTTGAGCTGAAAAATGCTCAGGTTGATGTCCGCCATCTCGGGGCCGTTGTCGATCCCCGGCAATACTTTGAGGGTCAACTCGCCGACACGCCGATCCTGGAAATTGCTAACGAGGTAGCGCCCTTCTCGCTGGCTGTCTGCTACCCGCTCAAGCTTTTGCGCGGCAACTTTGAACGCGGTCGGCCGCACATTGATGCTTAATTGACGAGAGCCGTTGATCCACGTGCCGGTCTGGCTGCCCTGTTCGTTCGGCGTGCCTTCGACGAACCAGTTGCCGATCATCTGACCGTCGTCGTCCAGTTCACGCAGAACGATTCCACCATCTTCGTAGGTATTGCCCACCAGCCGGATCGGTTTACCGCTGCCGGTCTTGCTGTAGCGAACTTCGCCAACATAGACATCACCCTGACGTTGCCACCACAGCTCAACGGGGATCTTGTCATCGAGGGTGCCGCGCAACATCACGGGCGCTTCACCGATGGGACCCTCGAGACGACGACGCTCCGTCCATTGGCCGGATTTCAGTTCACGATCGGTAACGTCCACATAGCCAGAAGGCATGAACGGGTTGGCTTCCGACGGTTTCTGCACCACCTCTGTTTTCTCGGCCACCTTCACAGGGCGGTTGTCCTGTATTTGCCAGGTCGCGCCCTGGCGCCAGCAGCAACCGCTTTTGGACTGGGTATGCAGGCGCTTGGTGACCGGGTCGATGTCGAACATGCCCAGGTTTGCGTCACGGGTCAGTGCGGAAAAGGACGTGCTCAACACGAGCGTCGGGCTCTCGGGATCGAACAGATAGACGTCGTAGGAGGGACCGCCATAGCCCGCGTCATTGCCATTGCGTACGGCAAGATCTTGCTGCTCGTCGAAATTGAAATCGCCGAACAACAGCAGACTCTGATCGGCATACGCCAGGTTGCGGTCGAACTCCGAAGCTTTGCGGCCTGGCTTGAACAGCGCGAACGCTTCGGCTGACTCGATGCGCTGCAGCACCTGCCCGCCGGCCCTTTCGCGCAACGTAATCAGCGCGGGAGCGCCGTCGAAAGTCTGGGTGGGCGGCTGCGCAAATAGCACGTCGATGACGTATTTCTGCGCAGGGTCCGTGAGGTGATACGTCAGCGGCTCGGCGCTTACGGCAGCGGCAGCCAGCAGGCAGGAAACAGCCAATAAACGAGGAATAACCATGATGCAGAGCGTCCTTGCGGCAAACCAGGTCGGCAAGTCTAGCGGCTATCGGGTCGGGCCGACATTGTTGATTCCGTCGACCCAGGAAACACTTTCAACTTGTCGATCTACGGTACGGCCAGACGACCCGAGGCTGACTACGCTGAAAGTCCAGCCTGAGAAATCCGTAGAGGAGCTACACCATGCACCGCGTACAAAAACTCACGCCCTGCCTGTGGTTCGACAATCAGGCCGAGGAGGCCGCGAAGTTCTACTGTGCGATCTTCGATCATTCGAAAATCAGCGCCACCACCCACTACGGCAAGGCTGGTCAGGAGATCCACGGCAGGCCCGATGGCTCGGTGATGACGGTCAGTTTCGAACTGGACGGGCAGAGTTTTACCGGCCTCAACGGCGGCCCCGTCTTCACGTTCAATGAAGCGGTTTCATTTCAGGTCAATTGCCATACTCAGGAAGAAGTCGACCACTTCTGGGGGCGCCTGTCCGCGGGCGGTCCGGTTGAAGCCCAGCAATGCGGCTGGCTCAAGGACAAATTCGGTGTGTCCTGGCAGATCGTACCGGTGGCCCTGATGGACATGATGAAAGACCCTGACACGGCAAAATCCCAACGCGCCATGACGGCGATGTTGCAAATGAAAAAACTCGACATCGCTGCACTGCAACGAGCCTTTGACGGCGAGAGCTAATACACTTCGACGCTGACCTGCCGAGGACGCTGACCATGAAGCCCGCCGTTGCCAAAGACGCTGACAAAGCCCCGCGCTTCTGGCGCGACGACGCCCTGCCCTTCATCGAAGCCCGCTCCATCGCCGACGGCCGCGAGGTCTGCTACACCCGGCATTCCCACGAGCACTTTTCCATCGGTGCGATCACGGCCGGGCGCAGTACCTACCTTCACGAGCAATCACAATTCCAGGTCAGTGCCGGCACCGTGGTGCTGATGAATCCCGGTGATGTCCACGCCTGCAACCCCATCGATGACCAACCGTGGTCGTACCTGATGCTGTACGTCGAGACGCCATGGCTGACCGATTTGCAGCATCAGCTCGGCTTCAGCCAGGACTTGGCGTTTCGCCGGTTTTCCATCACCCACACTGACGACAGCGACCTGTTTGCCGGCCTGAAGGGTTTGTATGACGTGCTGGTCGATGCGCAGCAAGACGTGCTGCGCAAGCAAAGCGCGGCCGTTGAGTTTTTCACCGACGTACAGCAGCGGCTCAATCCAATCGATCAACCGCTGCGCGAGCCCAATTTCAAACTTGAACGGGCGGCCGATTACATCCGCGACAACTGCACGCACTTGCTCAAGCTCGAAGACATTGGCGAGGCAGCTCAGCTATCGCCGTCCTACCTGATCCGCGCGTTCAAGCAGCATTACGGCATGACGCCCCACGCCTTTCTGGTCAACCGGCGCATCCAGTTCGCCCGCGATCAGCTGCGCAGCGGCAAGCTGATCGCCGATGTGGCGCTCGAAGCCGGGTTTGCCGATCAGGCGCATTTTCAGCGAGCGTTCAAACAGCATCTGGCGGCGACACCGGGGCAGTATCGCGGCTAAAACAACAGGTACACCGCGCTCGCCGCCAGCAGCAGCAACGCCATGCTGCGATTGAACAGGCGCATGCCCGCCGGGTGACTCAGATAGCCGCGTAAAAACGTCCCGGCATAGGCCCAGCAGCCGACGGACAGGTAGCAAATCACCAGATACACCGCGGCAAACTGCCAGACCAGCCGCGCCTCGCCATCCGCCACAAAAGCTCCCATGCCGGCCACGCAGGCCAGCCAGGCTTTCGGGTTGAGCCACTGCATGACGGCGCCATACAGCATCGACGGTGCCCGGCCTGACTCCTTCGCATCCAGGTGCCCATTGTCGGCGGCCAACTTGAAGGCCATGTACAACAGGAACGCCACACCCGCCCATTGCACCACCTGCGTCAGCGCTGGCCATCGCTGCAACACCTCATGCAGGCCTAATCCCATCAACACCAACAACACAACGAAACCCAACGTCGCCCCGGCTACATGCCGTTGACTGGCGCGAAAACCAAACTGCGCACCGGAACTCAACGCCACGATGTTCACTGGCCCCGGGGTTATCGAGGCCACCAGTGCAAACGCCGCCATCGAGATAATCAGACTCATCACAGACCTTCTTCAATTCAGTTGAACGAGGCCTCAAGGTAAAGAGCGAGCTGATGGCTGTATTGAACAAAACACCCCTCAGCTGTACCGCGACCGACGTCCGCCACTGTATGGGGCAAGCCACCCCAGGCCTGTGATAAAAATACCGTTCCTGCGTTTGGAGACCCGTCATGGACCTCGCCACCCTCACCCTGTTTCTGCCGGCCTGCTTCGCCCTGAACATGGCGCCCGGGCCGAACAACCTGTTGTCGGTCAGCAACTCGACCCGCTACGGCTATCGCATCGCCTGTGTCGCCGGGATCGGTCGGCTGCTCGCGTTCGCCGGCATGATCGCCCTTGCGTCAGCGGGGCTGGCGGTGGTGCTGCAAACGTCGGAGTTGTTGTTCTACGCGATCAAGATTCTGGGGGCGGCGTATCTGCTCTACCTCGCCTGGCAATTGTGGCGCGCGGATCCCGGGGCGGAAAACATGGTGGCGGGCGCGCCGGTGGGGACGCTGGCGTTGGCACGGCAAGAGTTCCTGGTGGCGGCCGGCAATCCGAAAGCAATCCTGATCTTCACCGCGTTCCTGCCCCAGTTCGTCGACTCGACCCAAGCCGTATCGCCGCAATTCGCCGTGTTGGGCGCGTTGTTCCTGGTGCTGGAATGGATCGCCATCGGTGCCTACGCCTACATGGGCCTGCACATGCGCCGCTGGTTCGCCGAACCTCGGGGCAAGCGGCTATTCAATCGTTGCTGCGCAGGATTGCTGTCGGCGGCGGCTTCGGTGTTGCTGATGGCGCGGCGGGCCTGAGGTTATGGATTGACTGGACGCAATGCAGGTTCAAACTGCGTTTCATCCCGTCTCAATCTCCAACGAGCCTTGAATGAACCTGAACGTTGTATACGCCCTTGGTGCTGCCGCTCTTTTTGGCGCGAGTACGCCATTGGCCAAGTTGCTGGGCCTGAACCTTTCGCCGATCCTTTTAGCCGGGTTGTTGTACCTGGGCAGCGGGCTGGGCCTGACGCTCGTCAGACTGTTGCGCGACCGAAGCTGGCAGCCCAGCGGGCTGAAATCGTCAGAGTGGCCATGGCTGATCGGTGCCATCGTTTTTGGCGGCGTGCTCGGGCCGGTGGCGCTGATGTTTGGTTTGACCCTGACCGCCGGCGCCACGGCCTCGCTGATGCTCAACCTCGAATCGGTATTGACCGCCGTGCTGGCCTGGGTGGTCTTCAAGGAAAACGCTGACCGGCGCATCGTCGCCGGAATGCTGTCAATCGTCGCCGGTGGCTTATTGCTGGCCTGGCCGCAGAACCCGGCGCAGTCACAGGGCTGGATCGGACCGTTGGCGGTAGCGCTGGCCTGCGTCTGCTGGGCGATCGATAACAACCTGACGCGCAAGGTGTCGGCCTCGGATGCACTGTTTATTGCCGGCATCAAGGGGTTGGTCGCCGGGGCGGTGAACTGTTCTCTGGCGCTGTTGCTCGGCGCAAAACTGCCGCACATGACGGTGCTGGGGCCTACGTTGATCGTCGGTTTCCTGGGGTATGGCATCAGCCTGGTGTTGTTCGTTCTGGCGCTTCGAGGCCTGGGCACTGCGCGTACCGGCGCCTACTTTTCCACGGCACCTTTCCTCGGCGCGGCGATTGCCATCTTGCTGCTGAATGAACCCGTCACGCTGACCTTTTGGGCCGCTTCGCTGTTGATGGGCCTTGGGGTGTGGATTCACCTCAAGGAACGTCATGCCCATGAGCATCAACATGAGGCGCTCAAGCATGCTCATCGCCACGTGCATGACGAGCATCATCAACATGAGCATTCGTTCCAGTGGGACGGGACCGAACCCCACAGCCACGAACATGAACACACGCCACTGCGTCACAGCCATCCACATTTTCCGGACATCCATCACCGACACAGGCATTAGGCCGTCCTCATGACGAATGACTGGAATTCTCTGTCGATTTTCCGGTGGAGGCGTTGGGCGACGCGTCTTATGCTCACTTCATGAACCTACAAAACACTTTGCTTCCGCCCCACGCCGAGATGGTTCGCGCCATGCTCGAACGAGACACCGCCTACGAGGGGGTGTTCTTTACCGCGGTCAAAACCACCGGCATCTTCTGTCGCCCCAGTTGCACGGCGCGCAAACCAAAACCGGAGAACGTCGAGTTCTTCGCCCATGCCGATGAGTGCATGTCCGCGGGCTACCGCGCCTGTTTGCGTTGCAAGCCGCTGGACGCGGCGGCCATTGCCCCGGACTGGGTGCAGCGGCTGCTCAAATCGGTAGACGCCGATCCCGACCAGCGTTGGACCGATGCCCAGCTGCTGGCCGAGGGCATCGAACCGCTGAAACTGCGCCGCTGGTTCAAGCAGCATTTCGGCATGACCTTTCACGCCTGGCTACGCACCCGACGCCTCGGCATGGCGTTGGGCGGGATCAAACAGGGCGATTCCATCGACAACGCGGCGTTCGACTCGGGCTACGAGTCCCTGAGCGGATTTCGCGATGCGTTTCAAAAGTCCTTCAACATCACGCCGGGCCGCGCCGCCAACAGCGAGCCGCTGCTGTTCACTCGCCTGACCACACCGCTGGGGCCGATGATCGCCATGGCCGAAGGACGCGGGCTGGTGCTGCTGGAGTTTCTTGATCGGCCAGCGCTGACCAAGGAAGTCGAAGAATTGCAGAATCGGTATGGCTATGCGGTCGCGCCAGGGCATAACGCGCACTTGCAGCAGATTGAAGCCGAACTGACGCAGTACTTCGCCGGCAAACTCACTGACTTCAACGTTCCACTACACTTGCCTGGCAGCGATTTCGCCCGACAGGTCTGGGCCGAACTGGGGAAGATCCCGTATGGAAAGACCAGCACCTACGGCACCATTGCGGCGCTATTGGGCAAACCCGGTGCCAGTCGCGCCGTGGGCCTGGCCAACGGGCATAACCGTCTCTCGATTGTCGTGCCCTGTCACCGGGTGATCGGCACCGACGGCTCGCTGACCGGCTATGGTGGAGGACAACCGCGCAAGGCGTTCTTGCTCAGGCTGGAAAAAGCCGCGGTGCAGATCACGCAACAACTCGCATTCTGATTACTTTCCGGGTTTCTCAAAAAGTCATAAGGAAGGACCTTCGATGGACAACCTATTTCACCAGTTGCACCACGACGGCTTGCTGATCCTCACCAACGTCGCCGATGCCGCCGGGGCGCGCATCGTGGAACAGCTGGGCTGTAAAGCCGTCGCCACCAGCAGCGCGGCAGTCGCCTGGGCTCACGGTTATCCGGATGGCAATGCCCTGCCCCTTGAGCGCCTGATTTCAACGGTCGAGTCCATCGCCCGAGTGATCTCGGTGCCGCTGACCGTGGACATCGAGGCCGGTTATTCCGATGACCTGACGCGGGTCGCCGACCTCATCGATGCGGTGATTGCCGCCGGGGCCGTCGGGATCAATATCGAGGACGGTGCGTCCCCGCCCGAACTGCTGGTGCGCAAGATCGAAATCGCTCGGCAGGTTGCCAGTCGCCGAAATGTGAAGCTGTTCATCAACGCCCGGACCGATGTATACCTCAAGAGTCTGGTGCCCGCCGAAGACCGCGTGGCCGAGACGCTCAGGCGCGCCGCGTTGTATGAGGCGGCCGGTGCCGATGGTTTGTTCGCGGCTGGCGTCACGGCCGAGTACGAAATCGCTGCGCTGTGCCAGGGCACCACGCTGCCGGTGAACGTGCTCGGGCTCCCCGGCTTGCCATCGCCTGAAGAGCTGAAAGCCCTCGGCGTACGCCGTTTGAGCGCGGGTTCACGCATCGCCGAGTTTCTGTATGGCGCCATGAGCGCACTGGCCAAGAGCTTTCTGGAAACAGGAACACTCGACAGCCGTGATCTGAAGGCCTTCACCTATGGCGAAGTGAACGCGCTGTTGGCGCCGTCCGGGAAAGCTTGACCCCATGCCCGACGCCTATCTGCCCGCCACCGAGTTTCTATCGTCCATCGATGAGGACTGGCGCCGCCACATCGCCGCCGTCGGCCCTTGCCTGCATCAGCCCCATGCGGCTCGCGACCCTTATGAGTCGCTGGTGCGGGCGATTGCCTACCAGCAACTGCACGCGAAGGCCGGGGATGCGATTGTCGGTCGGTTGATCGCGTTGTTCGGGACGGGGGCGTTCCCGAGGCCTGAACAGATTCTGGCGACAGGCTTTGATCAAATGCGCGGTTGCGGGTTTTCCGCAACCAAGATCGCAACCATTCAGGGCATTGCCCAAGCGGCGCTGGACGGTGTCGTGCCGGATTACGCCACGGCACTGGCCATGGAGGATGAGGCGCTGATCGAGCGGTTGATCACCCTGCGCGGTGTTGGGCGCTGGACGGTTGAAATGTTGCTGATCTACAGCCTGGAACGGCCGGATATCTTGCCCGCCGATGATTTCGGGGTGCGTGAGGGGTATCGGCGGATGAAGGGGTTGGAGGTGCAGCCCAATCGCAAGCAGATGATTGAAATCGGGCTGGGGTGGAGTCCGTTTCGGACGGTGGCGGCGTGGTATTTGTGGCGGGTGCCGAAACCACCCCTCACCCCAACCCTCTCCCCAAGGGGTAGAGGGAACTGACCGTAAAGATCTGACGAATTACTGCAACCTGAAAGTACTGTATTGAATCCATAATCGACTCGGTTTCACAGGTCGATGGATCTCGTAGAACACCTCGGTCTGCCCCCTCTACCCCCTGGGGAGAGGGTTGGGGTGAGGGGTCGATGTCATGCCAAACACCGCACTCAAGTCACAACCCCGACTTCAACCGACTAAACGCCCGTATCAAAGCCCGATTAAACGCCTTGCCATTGTCATTCTTGCTATACAACGAAGACCTCACCTCGGCCGACGGATACGTCCCCGGGTCATTGCGAATCGCCGGATCAATCAAGCTGTCCGCCGCTGTTATCGCGTTGGCGTAATGGATGGTGTCAGTGATCGGCGCAATCACCTCCGGCGTCATCAGATAATCCATCAACGCCAGCCCCGCCTGCGGATGGGGCGCATCCTTGGGAATGACCATCGCGTCGAACCAGATCAACGTGCCCTCCTTCGGTATCCGATAACTCAGCTTGAACGGCTTGTTCGCAGCCTCGGCCTGTCCGGCGGCGATGGCCACGTTGCCGTTCCATGACATCGCGACGCAGGTGTTGCCATTGGCGAGGTCGCTGATGTTCAGGTCATTGTCGAAATAGCGGATGTAAGGCCGAATCTTGGCCAGTTGCTGTTCGGCCTGTTTCAGGTCATCGAGGTTCTGACGGTTGATGTCCAGGCCCATGTACTTCATGACCGCAGCGAAAACCTCGTTGGGATCGTTGAGCAAACTCACCCCGCAATCGGCAAATTTCGACACCACCGCCGGGTCGAACAGCATCGCCCAACTGTCCCGTGGTGCGTCGGGCAGGCGCTTCTTGATTGCCTCTTCCTGATAGCCGACGCCGGTGGTGCCCCAGGCGTAGATCCCGGCGTACCGATTGCCCGGATCGAACACCGCCATGTGCTGGCGAAACTCGTCACCCACGCCAGCAAAATGCGGCAGTTGTTGCGGGTTCAGGGTTTGAATCGCCCCGCTCTGAATCGCCCGGGACAAATGCTGGCCGGCGGTCAGCACCAGGTCATAGCCGCTGCGGCCGGTGAGTAGTTTGGTCTCTACGGTTTCCAGGGAGTCGAAGTGGTCGGCCACCACGTGGATGCCGGTTTTCTTCTCGAAATTGGTCAGGGTGTCCGGGGCCAGGTATTCGCCCCAGATGTACAGATTGACCACCGGCTTGGCGGTGTCGGCGGCCTGCACACACAGGGGTGCAAGCACCAGCAATAACGCTTGAGTCAGTTTGTGCAGGCCCATGTTCAAACTCCCTTTTTGTTGCAGGCACTGCCTGCGTACTGCGGCATGGTGATGCACGCGACGTTACCGCCGCCGAGGAGAATTTCCCGGGAGTTTTCGATACCGACGATTTTGTGTTGCGGGAACAGTTCGGCGAGGGTCGCCTGCGCGGCCTGATCGTTGCGATCGCCAAACAGCGGCACGACGATCGAGGTGTTGCCGGCGTAGTAGTTGATGTACGACGCGCAAATTTTCGTTCCGGCCTGACGGGTGTGCGTGCTGTCTTGCTGATCCAGGCCTTCGGCTTCTTCAGCGGTCCATTCCAGCACATCCGGTTGCGGCAGCTTGTGCACTTTCAGCTCACGGCCACGGCTGTCGCGGGTGCTGCGCAGAATGTCGTAGGCCTCCTGGTAGATTTCCCATTGCGGGTCATCGCGATTATCGGTCCATTGCAGCACCACTTCACCGGGGCGTACGAAACAGGCGAGGTCATCGACATGGCCGTCGGTTTCGTCGAACTTGCAGCCCCGTGGCAGCCAGATGATTTGCTCGGCGCCTAGGTAATCGGTCAGTCGCCGGGTGACTTCGTCCTTGCCCAAATGCTGGTTGCGATTGCGGTTGAGCAGGCATTGCTCGGTGGTCAGAATGCTGCCCTGGCCGTCGCTCTGGATCCCGCCCAGTTCGGCAATCAGCGGCGCGCGGTAACGGTCGAACCGTTCGATTTCGAGGATTTTTCTGGCGATCTGGTCGTCCTTGTCCCACGGGTAGTACAAGCCGCCGTCGAGGCCGCCGTATGCGTTGAACTCAAAGTCCACGCCGCGCACCTCACCGCTGTCGTCATTGACCACAAAGCATGGGCCACTGTCACGGAACCAGGTGTCGTTGCAGGTCATTTCCACCACCCGCACTTGAGGCGGCAATTGGCGGCGAGCGGTGGCGAATTGCGCGGCGGAGGCGCACACGGTGACCGGTTCGCTGCGGGAGATGGCGGTGACGATCTGCACCCAGACTTTCTGCGCAGGCTTGGCGCCATTGCGCCAGACATCGGTGCGCTCCGGCCAGCCAAGCCAGCAACCGGACTTGGTTTCGAACTCGCCGGGCAAACGGAAACCATCGAGTTTGGGGGTGGTGTCGAGCAAACGTGCCATGGTCAAACCTCATCAGCGGGGATTGGAATGACCACAGGCTACGGTCGCCGGCGCCCTCCTCGCCAACGATGATTATTTCGGAATACTTGAATTCAACTCATCAATCGATCAGTTGATCGTTGAACCATTCCAGCATCTGCGCCACTGCCGGGCGCTCCAATCTCACCCGTTCGCACACCAGCGCATATTGGCCGAGCGCAGTCATGCTGGAGGTGAACGGCCGGACCAGACGACCGCTCAGCAAATCCTCCTGCGCGGTCAAGTTATCGCCCATGGCCACGCCCTGCCCTTGAGCCGCCGCTTCCAGCGCCAAACCGGCGTGGGCGAAATACAGCTGCCGTTCGGGGCGCTGATCGCCAGCATGGCTGGTGAGCCAGGCGGTCCAGGTCTTGCCGTCCTGATCGTCGTGCAACAGGCAATGACGTGCCAGATCCTTCGGCGTTTTCAAGGTGCCCTGGTTGAACAGACCGGGGCTGCACACCGGGAAGAATTGCAAGGCCGGCAAGGGCCGGACGAAGTAGGCGCTGCTGTCCACCGGGCCGGTGCCGTAGGTGATCGCCAGGTCGATGTCTTCGCCCGGTGCCGTGGCATCGATCGGTTGTTCATAGAGGTGCAGGGTGATGTGCGGATAACGCGCGTAAAAATCCGTCAGGCGACTCATCAACCACTTTTGCGCCAACTCGGCGGTGACTGCCAGGCGCAACACCGCCAGCGATGAAGGGTCACGCAGCTCATCGCAGGCATCGCCGATCAGTTCGAAGGCCTGCTGCAAGCTTTGCATCAGGCGCCCGGCGGCCATCGTCGGGCGAATCTGCCGGCCTTCACGGATGAACAACGTCACGCCCAATTGCTCTTCGAGCTGGCGAATCTGGTGGCTGACCGCGCTGTCGGTGACGCACAACTCCGCCGCCGCCCGGCCGAAATGGGCGTGACGGGCGGCGCATTCGAAGGTTCTGAGTGCGGCCAGAGAAGGCAGTCGTCGCATGGCAAAGGCTCCAATAGGAAGGCGCCCATGCTGCCCCGGCCATGGGTGGGCGTCCAGCGGGACCGCGTTATCGTTCTTCGCGAGCAAGTCGAATCGTCGCACCGCCGCTCCCACATTTAACCGAGTTCTCCCGGATGAATGCGGACGAATGTGGGAGCGGGCTTGCTCGCGAAGAGGCCAGAACATTCACCACAAATCCAACGGCCCATCACCCTCCCTTATCCACCATGACTTCCCCCCAAACCCGGCGCATGTTGACCCCTCAACCGGAGGGATTCGCGATGCTCAATACACTCAAACAGATCAACTCAACCTCAGCCTTCAACCGCTGGGCCGGCATTGAAGTCACTCGCGCAGAAAGCGGCGAAGCCGAGCTCACCATGGCTTTTCGCGAAAGCGATATGGCGCAATACGCTGGCTTCCTGCACGCCGGACTGATCGGCGCGCTGCTCGACACAGCCTGCGGATTCGCAGCCGGAACAGTCGCCGGCAACGTGCTGGCATCGCATTTTTCAGTTAACTGCCTGGCACCTGCCATCGGCGAAGTGTTCATCGCTCGGGGTCGGGTGGTGAAGGCTGGCAAGAAACAAGTGTTCGCCCGCGCCGAGCTGTTCGCACAAACCGGCGACCAACTGAAACTGGTGGCGACCGGCGACGCGATTCTCGTACCGATCGAGGGCCGCTGAAGGTCTAGGCTGTCTTGGGTACGTTCCAGACCTGTCGGAGGTTCCCATGCAGCTCGAAGGTTCCTGCCATTGCGGCGCGGTGTCGTTCAGTTTGACCAGCGCCCACCCCTACCCGTATCAGCGTTGCTACTGCTCGATCTGTCGCAAGACTCAGGGCGGTGGCGGTTTTGCGATCAACCTCGGTGGCGATGCCGGCAGCCTGAAGGTGCGCGGTCGCAAGCACATCGCGATTTATCACGCACGACTCAAGGAGGAAGGCGATAAACGCGCCCACAGCAGCACCGCCGAGCGGCATTTCTGCTCTGTCTGTGGCTCGGGCTTATGGCTGTTCAGCCCCGAATGGCCGGAGCTGATTCACCCGTTTGCGTCGGCCATCGACACCCCGCTGCCGGTGCCGCCGGAACACACGCATTTGATGCTCGGTTCCAAGGCACCGTGGGTGGAAGTCGAGGCGCATCCTGGGGATCAGCGTTTCGACATCTATCCCGAAGAGTCCATCGCCGAGTGGCATGAGCGCCTGGGTTTGAACCGCTAAAACGGTTCACAGTCTTTGACAGTTTCCCGACAAAGCTGTCAAAGATTGCCGGCCGACAGCCGCCTAGCATGGGCGCATCCAAACTCCCTCGGGTGCTCCCATGTTTCGCTCGCTATGTCTATCGTTGACTTCGCTTTGCCTGCTCATTCCCACTGACTCTTTGCGTGCTGAAGACTGGCGCTACACCTTGCGGGCCGGTGCAGCCAGCGTGCCCCGTTACAGCGGCAGTGACGAACGTGTGGTGGCGCCGCTGCTGGGCGGTGAAATCGTCAGCCCTTACGGATTATTTCTGGACACTGAAAAGGGTCTGGGCTGGGCGTTTGACGAGGACGACTTCGGCCTCAGCGTGTACATCGGCGCCAGTGATGTGCGCAAGGATCGAAAGACCGGGTTCAAAGGTTCGGATGAGCTGAACGGTATGGGCTCGATCAAGTCGCGCCCGGTGCTGGGGCTTGACGGGACTTACCACATGGGGCCGATCATTCTCGGCGCGAGCTTTGAACATGCGCTGGAAAAAGACGATGACGATCACGACACCGGCTCGGCCTGGAACCGCTTGAAACTGAGCATCCGCGCGCCGTTTTATGAGGGGGACTATGGCAAGGTCGTGGGCAGCCTCAATAGCCAGTTTGGTGACAGCAATTACGTGCGCACCTGGTACGGCGTCAGCGATGCCCAGGCGTCGCGCAGTCAGTTCAGGGCCTATGACACACATGGCGGGCTGGTGAGTCGCGGGGCGGATTTGACCTGGTCATTGCCCGTCAATGATCAGTGGAGTGTTTCGACGGTACTGGCCGTGCAATATCTGGCCAACGATGCGGCGGACAGTCCGATTGTTGAGCGGCGGATGCAGACATCGTTGGCTTCGCAGGTGGTTTACACCTTTTGATCGGGTGGTGATGCTGATGGCCCCTTCGTCGGAACGCCGCCCGGAGCCGGCTCGCTCCCACATTTTGGAATGCATTCCCCCTGTGGGAGCGAGCCGGGCGGCGTTCCGACGAAGGGGCCAGTAAGAACAATACAAACTTAATCCAGGTGCGCCCAGGTCATGCGAAACGACGCCCCGCCCCACGGCGAGTCCGCCACTTCCACTTGCCCGCCATGGGATTGCGACACCCGCCGCACCAGCGCCAGGCCCAGGCCGAAGCCACCGGTGCGGCGGTCGCGGCTGGCGTCCAGGCGCGAGAACGGTTCGAAGATTTTCTCCCGCCCGTCCATCGGCACGCCAGGCCCGTCGTCGTTGACCCGCACTTCGTAGTGATCACCGGTGCGCACCAACGACACTTCCACCCGCTCATCGGCATAACGAATGGCATTGCGCAGCAGGTTGATCACCGCCCGGGCCATGAAACGCGGCTCGATACGGACCTCATCGACCTGACACTCGACAATCAGCAATTGCACGCCGGCGGCTTCGGCTTCCAGCGCGACGCTGCCGACCACGCTGTCGAGCCAACTGCTGGCCTGAATGTTTTCCCGAGTGATCACCGTGGCGCCGCGCTCGAGGCTGGCATAGGTGAGCAGTTCGGACACCATCTCTTCCAGTTCGCCGAGGTCGGCGTACATGTCGGCGATCAGTTCACGGTTCTGGGCTGGATCGGGTTGCTGCTTGAGCTGGTCGAGCTCGAACGACAGACGGGCAATCGGCGTGCGCAGCTCATGGGACACGGCGTTGGTCAGCTCGCGCTGATTGGCAATCAGGCCTTCGATGCGCGCTGCCATCAGGTTGAAGTGTTCGGCCAGGTCACGGATGTTCGAGCGTTTGGACAGCTGGATCCGCGACGACAGGTCGTTATCACCAAAACGCTCGGCCGCCAGGCGCAACTTTTCCAGATCGCGCCAGTGCGGCCGTACCCAGAAAAACAGCACGATGCCGATCAGCCCGGCCAGCATCAGGTACGCGGCGGCTATGTAGAACGGCATCAGGCTCGGCTCAGCCGGAAGCTTGATGCTCAACAGTTGAGAACCGCCGTCGATCGACGAAATGAACTGGGTGTACTTATCCCGAATGACCAGTTTCCCTTCGGCCAACAGGGTTTTTTCACGATCATCGAGGGCCAGTTGATCAGCTTCTGGCAGGCTCAGCCCCAAGCCGTAATGCGGGCGCAGCGTTTCCAGTTGTTGCGTACGCGCGGGGCCTTCGAGCCCGCGCAATTGCTCTACCAGCGACCAGGCCTGCCCTCGCACCGCTTCACGGTTATAGGCTTGCATTTGCCCATCGAGTAGCGCGTTGAAGGTGTGCTCAACCGTCTGCAATGCAAGCACCAGCCCCACCGCCAGCACCAGGTACAACCCTAAAAATAACCGCAGCATTTACAGTTCCCACGCAAACGGATTGAACAGGTAACCCTTGCCCCAGACGGTCTTGATGCACACCGGTTCGCGCGGGTTGTCCTTGAGCTTGCCCCGTAGTTTGCTGATGTAGACGTCAACGCTGCGGTTGAGACCGTCGAAAGCGATGCCCCGCATGCGATTGAGGATGTCGTCACGGGACAGAATCTTTCCGGCGGCGCTGGCCAGCAACCACAGCAGTTCAAACTCCATGGTGGTGAGTTCGATGCCCTCACCCGCCAGCCGCACTTCCCGGCAGCTGCGGTCGATGCTCAGATGGCCGAACTCCAGAGCGGTGCACACGCCGCTGTCCGGCGTCTGGCGACGTTGCAAGGCGCGTAACCGGGCCAGCAGAACGGGCGGTTTGATCGGTTTGATCACGTAGTCATCGGCGCCGGACTCCAGCCCGAGGATGTGATCAAGGTCGTCTTCCTTGGCGGTAAGAATGACGATCGGCGTGTCGGACACGCTGCGGATCTCGCGGCACACGTGCAGACCGCTCTGGCCCGGCAGCATCAGGTCGAGCACGACAACTTTCGGTTTGAATTCGAGGAACGCGGCCAATGCAAGGTCACCGCGATGCACCTGCCGCACCTCAAAACCGTGTTGGGACAGGAAATGCGCGATCAGCCCGGAGAGCTTTTCGTCGTCTTCCACCAGCAGTACTTTGCCAAAACCCAGGTTATCCATAACGACCGTCTGCCAGCCCTTGCGTAAAGTGGCCGGCATTATGGCGTGAATCGGTGACCGAACAGTTATCGCAGGCAGCAAAAACCGGCCTCGGGGGCCGGTTTTCGGAGATGTTTCATTCTTTTAAGAGTTTTTTACATTTTCGGGCGAAAGCGTCAGGCCGCGGCTGGCACACCGCTGTGGAAACGGAATTCCACGTCTGGCGACTCGATCAGTTCCTGCTCGGCGGCGCGGACCTTGTCGATCACTTGGGCGATGTCCTTGGCGTCACCGTACTGGTAGGCCAGTTTCAGGTAACCCTGGAAATGTCGCGCCTCGCTTTTCAGCAGACCGAAGTAGAACTTGCCCAGTTCTTCGTCCAGATGCGGCACCAGCGCTTCGAAACGCTCGCAGCTACGGGCTTCGATAAAGGCGCCGACCACCAGGGTATCCACCAATTTGACCGGCTCGTGGCTGCGCACCACTTTGCGCAGGCCCGAAGCGTAGCGCCCGGCAGACAGCTGACGCAGTTCGATCTTGCGCTTTTTCATCAGACGCATGACTTGTTCGTGGTGCACCAGCTCTTCCCGGGCCAGACGCGACATCAGGTTGATCAGATCGACGTGGGAGTGATACTTGGCGATCAGGCTCAACGCGGTACTGGCGGCCTTGAATTCACAGTTTTTGTGATCGATCAGCAAGGTTTCCTGATCAGCCAGCGCGGCCTGAACCCAGCCATCGGGGGTGCGGCAGCCGAGGAACTCGTGAATTTCGGGAAGGATCATGGGGCTCACGGATAAGAGGTTCAAAATCGAAGGGCGCCGATTATACCGGCCTGCCGGCAGACCACCAGTCGCGACCGTTGATATACATCAAGTCCCGAAAGCGCGACCAGCAACTATAGTTGTCCAACGCAGTATTTTTTACTTCATGGAGATCCCGATCATGCAAGCCATTCGCAGCATTCTGGTGGTCCTCGAACCTGAACACTCGGAAAGCCTGGCGCTCAAACGCGCCAAGCTGATTGCCGGCGTGACCCAGGCTCATCTGCATCTGCTCGTCTGCGACCGCAAGCATGACCACAGCGGCATGTTGGGCGTGCTCAAGGCCGCGCTGATCGAGGACGGCTACAGCGTCACCACTGAGCAGGCGTGGAACGAAAGCCTGCACGAAACCATCGTCGATGTGCAGCAGGCTGAAGGCTGCGGCCTGGTGGTCAAACAGCATTACCCCGACAGTCCGCTGAAAAAAGCCCTGTTGACCCCGGCGGACTGGAAACTGCTGCGTTACTGCCCGACGCCGGTGCTGCTGGTCAAAACTTCGAAACCCTGGACCGGCGGGGTCATTCTGGCGGCGATCGATGTCGGTAATACCGATGGTGAACACCGCACCTTGCACTCTTGTATTGTCGATCACGGTTACGACATCGCCAGCCTGGCCAAGGCCCATTTGCACGTGGTCAGTGCTCATCCGTCGCCGATGCTGTCGGCGGCGGACCCGACGTTGCAGCTCAGTGAAACCATCGAGGCGCGCTATCGCGAACAGTGCAAGGCGTTTCAAGCCGAGTTCGACATTGATGACGACCACCTGCACATCGAGGAAGGGCCGGCGGATGTGTTGATTCCGTTCATGGTCCACAAGCTGCAGGCGGCGGTGACGGTCATCGGTACCGTGGCGCGGTCCGGGTTGTCCGGGGCGTTGATTGGGAACACGGCGGAAGTGGTGCTGGATGCGGTGGAGAGCGATGTGCTGGTGCTGAAGCCGGATACGATCATGGATCATCTGGAGGAGATCGTGACCCAGCATTGAGATTTGCGGCGCCGGATAGATTGCCATCGCGAGCAAGCTCGCTCCCACATTGGATCTGTGGCGTTCACAAATCCCCTGTGGGAGCGAGCTTGCTCCGGGCGGCGTTCCGACGATGCTTTTAATGGTTAACCGCCGAAGGCATCCCTGAGGAAACCGGGGGCAATGTAGCGCTGGTAATGCGCCTCGGAGAGTAAAAAGAACTCCCGATCAATGGCATCCCGCAGCTCCGGCAGGCTCCAGTCGCGAAACTCCGGCATCAGCACCATTCCGTAGGCCTCCAGGTTGTTGATGACCCGTGCACCCCGGGCGATCAACTGATACGCCCAGCAATATTCCGACTGATGCGGCACAAAACGAATCTTGCGTTGCTCCAGTTGCAGTCGAAGGCGCTGGGGATCGAAAACCTCAAGCTTGCTGGCCATCACTTGAGACAGCAGCAGCTCAAGACGCAGCCACACCGCGCGCTTTTCCTCCTCGTTGTAACCATTCCAGTTGATCACTTCATGGTGGAAACGCTTGCAGCCACGGCACACCAAATCACCGTAAACAGTGGAGCAGAGGCCGACGCAGGGGGTCTTGATGGTCTGATTGGGCATAGGTTGGGAGAGCACGGGAAAGCAGAACAGATCGGCATGTTAGCCCTTTGTCTAACATTGATCACCCCTCAATCTTGAGGGCTGAGGGTCTATTGGACTTTGGTGACGGCCGCGTTGCGCGCCAACGTGCGCGAGGCTGCGTTGCGGGATTTGCCAAGGGAACAACCATTAGCGGCATCCCGCGCCTTGCCTCGCACACGTTGGCCCACAACGCGACTCGCCACCAAAGTCCAATAGACCCTGACTTACCTTTAATTTTTTTTTGCCGTAGAATCAGCCAGCCTTTTAAGGCGCCAATGTCCGTTAGAAGCTGTTTTCAAAGCGTCACGAGCACAGTCGTTCCTTCAGAGCGGTGTTGGCGAAGGGTTTTTCCAGCGGGGAAAAGCCCAACGCCAACCCTCATCAGCTCCCCGTTCTGCAGGCGTAAAACTTTGAAAGCAGCTTCTGTAAGGAATTGTCGGTAATTCTGGCTAAGTGGCCCAAAACGCCATGCAGCGCATGAGTACGGCAATTTCGGGATGAGCGTCCCGGACACCCATTTGGGACCACTGATGAGGGTAATAACTGTGCTTGAAGCCTACCGCAAACATATCGAAGAGCGTGCAGCACTGGGTATCGTTCCCCAGCCGCTAAACGCCGAACAAACTGCAGGCCTGGTCGAGCTGCTGAAGAATCCCCCGGCTGGCGAAGAAGCTTTCCTCGTTGACCTGATCACCAATCGCATTCCGCCAGGTGTGGACGAAGCAGCCTATGTAAAGGCCGGTTTCCTGTCTGCCCTCGCTAAAGGCGAAGCAAAATCCCCTCTGATCGACAAGAAACGCGCTGTTGAACTGCTCGGCACCATGCAGGGCGGCTACAACATCGTGACTCTGGTTAATCTGCTTGAAGACGCCGAACTGGCGCCAGTCGCTGCCGAAGAACTCAAGCACACCCTGCTGATGTTCGACGCTTTCCACGATGTCGCTGAAAAAGCCAAGAACGGCAACGTTCACGCTAAAGGCGTGCTGCAATCCTGGGCTGACGGCGAGTGGTTCAAAAACCGCCCTGTCCTGGCCGACAAGATCAGCCTGCGCGTATTCAAGGTCACCGGCGAAACCAACACCGACGACCTGTCCCCTGCTCCTGATGCCTGGTCCCGTCCGGACATCCCGCTGCACGCCCTCGCCATGCTGAAAATGGCCCGTGAAGGCATCGTGCCTGACGCCCAAGGCGTCACCGGTCCGATGAAGCAGATCGAAGAAATGCGCAACGCCGGCTTCCCGATCGCCTACGTTGGCGACGTGGTTGGTACCGGTTCTTCGCGTAAATCGGCGACCAACTCGGTACTGTGGTTCTTCGGCGACGACGTTCCTTTCGTGCCGAACAAGCGTGCCGGTGGTTTCTGCTTCGGCAGCAAAATCGCTCCGATCTTCTACAACACCATGGAAGATGCTGGCGCACTGCCAATCGAATTCGACGTCACCAACATGCACATGGGCGACGTGATCGACCTGTACCCGCATGCTGGCAAAGTCTGCAAACACGGCACTGACGAAGTCCTGACCACCTTCGAAATGAAGACCCCGGTGCTGTTGGACGAAGTCCGTGCTGGCGGCCGTATTCCGCTGATCATCGGCCGCGGCCTGACCGACAAGGCCCGTGCCGAATTGGGCCTGGGCGCTACCGACCTGTTCAAACTGCCAGAAGCACCTGTCGACACCGGCAAGGGCTTCACCCTGGCACAGAAAATGGTCGGCAAGGCTTGCGGTCTGCCAGAAGGCAAAGGCGTTCGTCCAGGTACTTACTGCGAACCGAAAATGACCACCGTCGGCTCTCAGGACACCACCGGTCCTATGACCCGTGACGAACTGAAAGACCTGGCGTGCCTGGGCTTCTCGACCGATCTGGTAATGCAGTCCTTCTGCCACACCGCGGCCTATCCAAAGCCGATCGACGTGACCACCCACCACACCCTGCCAGACTTCATCATGACCCGCGGCGGCGTTTCCCTGCGTCCGGGCGACGGCATCATCCACAGCTGGCTGAACCGTATGCTGCTGCCGGACACCGTCGGTACCGGTGGTGACTCGCACACCCGTTTCCCGATGGGCATTTCGTTCCCGGCCGGTTCCGGTCTGGTAGCGTTTGCCGCAGCCACTGGCGTTATGCCGCTGGACATGCCGGAATCGATCCTGGTGCGCTTCAAAGGCAAAATGCAACCGGGCGTTACCCTGCGTGACCTGGTTCACGCCATTCCTTACTTCGCGATTCAGGCTGGCCTGCTGACCGTCGAGAAGAAAGGCAAGAAGAACGCCTTCTCCGGCCGCATCCTGGAAATCGAAGGCCTGGACAACCTGAGCATCGAGCAAGCTTTCGAGCTGTCCGACGCCTCGGCCGAACGTTCGGCTGCCGGTTGCACCATCAAGCTGTCGAAAGAGTCGATCACCGAGTACCTGAGCTCCAACGTCACCCTGCTGCGCTGGATGATCGGCGAAGGCTACGGCGATGCACGTACCCTGGAACGTCGTGCTCAAGCGATGGAAGCCTGGATCGCCAACCCTGAGTTGATGGTTGCCGATGCTGACGCCGAATACGCTGAAATCATCGAAATCGACCTGGCCGACATCAAAGAGCCTGTGCTCTGTGCGCCAAACGATCCGGACGACGCCCGTCTGCTGTCCAGCGTTGCTGGCGAGAAGATCGACGAAGTGTTCATCGGTTCGTGCATGACCAACATCGGTCACTTCCGCGCTGCCGGCAAGTTGCTGGAACAGGTCAAAGGTCAGCTTCCAACCCGTCTGTGGCTGTCGCCGCCGACCAAAATGGACGCTCACCAGCTGACCGAAGAAGGCTACTACGGCATCTACGGCAAGGCCGGCGCTCGCATGGAAATGCCAGGCTGCTCGCTGTGCATGGGTAACCAGGCACGTGTAGAGCCGAACTCGACTGTTGTGTCGACGTCGACCCGTAACTTCCCGAACCGTCTGGGTGACGGCGCGAACGTCTACCTGGCTTCGGCCGAGCTGGCGTCTGTCGCTTCCATCCTGGGTCGCCTGCCGACCGTCGAGGAGTACATGGAATACGCTGGCAAGATCGACAGCATGGCGGCTGATGTTTACCGCTACCTGTCCTTCGACCAGATCGCCGAGTTCCGTGAAGCTGCTGCGAACGCCAACATCCCGGTCGTTCAAGCCTAACGCTGCAACGCAATAAAAAACGCCGCCCATCGTGAGATGAGCGGCGTTTTTTTATGCCTGCAGGTTTGCACTAAACCCTGTGGGAGCGAGCTTGCTCAAGATAGCTGCATTACATTCAACATCAATGCTGAATGACACACCGCCATCGCGAGCAAGCTCGCTCCCACAGGTCATGCGGATGACTTGAGTGCTTGCTGCACAGCGCCGTCAACGCTCAAACTGCTAAGACTCACCTGCTCCAGCTCCTGCGTCGGCAACTTCGACAGCACTGCTTTAGCCTCATGTTTGAGCCGCGCCAGAATCAGCAGCTTGTCCTCGGCTCGCACTTGCATAAAGAACGTTTCCAGCGCCTCGATGCTGGTGCCATCCAGGTTGGGAGACTCCTCCAGACTGAGAATGATCGTATGAATCGGTGGCGATGCATGCCGGGCCAGGCGCAATGCACCGCCCAGGATGCGCTCCACGTTGGCAAAAAACAGCGCCTCGCTCGGCCTGACGATCAGCACTCCGGGGATCTCGCAGGCCTGGGGATGGCGTTGCACATCGACAAATTCATGACCACCGCCCATTTGCCCCAGCACCTGAATATCCGCCGACGACATCTGTTTCAACATCAGGACCACGCTGATCACCACCGCCACCAATAGACCGTCCAGTACCCCCAGCACCAGCACCGCCGCCACCGCGCAAATCACCAGCAGGCGATCGCGACGCCAAACGAAATACCGGCCCAAGGGCTGCAGGCTCAAGCCTCGCGCCAATGCGTGGATGACAATGGCCGCCAGCACCGGCTCGGGGGTCAGGGCAATCCAGGGCAACACCGTCAAGACGATGAGCAACACCACCCCCGCCGCTACCGCACCCGCCAGACGCGAGCCGGCACCCGCCGCCTCATTGGCCGACGTCGCAGAGTAACCGGCGCCTGCCGGCATGCCATGGAACAGGCCTGACAGTAAATTGGCCGCACCGAGTGCCAGCAGGTCGCGGTTCGAGGACACGCGGTCGCCGTGTTTGAGCGCAAATGAGGTGATCGATCCGTAAGATTCGGCATACAGAATCATCACCATGGCGAACGCCAGTTCACCCAGGCGCAGCCAGTCGGCAAACGGCAACACGGGAAGACGAGGCACTTCAAGGCTCAGATCGATCACGCCGATCAGTTTCACCCCATACGCTGGCAAGTTCAGCCATTGGCCGGCCGCGATACCGAGCGCCACCACCAGCAAACCTCCCGGCAAACGCCTGACCCGCGCGCACAACCAAAGCACCAATAAGGACACCGCCGCCACGAGGGCGCCGACCCGGTTCCACTGGGGCAATTGCTCAAGCAGTTGCGGCACGAAACGGATCAGGTTGCCATTGCTCAAGTGCACATCGACGATGCTCGCTACTTGCTTGAGGATGATCGTCACTGCCAGGCCGAAGGCAAAGCCTCGCAGCACTGGTTTGGCAATAAACGAGGTCACGCTGCCGAGCTTGAACAGTCCGGCCAGCAGGAAAAACCCACCCGTCACCAGCACTAGACCGATCGCCAGGGTCATGCGCAGGCCCGAGTCACCATTGGCCAACGTGGCTGTGGCGGCGGCCAGTACCGCCGCCGAAGACGAGGTCGCAGAAACGATGGCAAAGCGACTGGTGCCGAACAGCCCGTAGCACAGCAGACCGGCAAATAACGCAATGACACCCGCCTGTGGTGGCAACGCGGCAATGCTTGAATAGGCGACCGCCTCGGGTAACAACAAGCCGGCAATCGACAGTCCGGCCAATACGTCCAGCCAGCGGTTTGGCCTGTCGGCACGGGGTTGCGCCGATGCGCCGTGGGCACGAGCCATGAAGCGTCTCCAGAGAAAGATAGACTGGCCGGGAAAAGTCCTCGGCAAACGCTCTATGACGCGCGAAATGCAGCTTCAAGCTTAGTCGCTAATCCCCACGGGATGTGTGTTCTGGGTCAGGTGCCGAGCTTTACGCCAGGCAAAAAAAGGCCGCACTGTGCGGTATGCACAGTGCGGCCGTTGTTTCGCCCAATCAGGCAGTCAGCGAATAGATCAACGCCGAGATCGCCACCAGGCCCACCGCCGTCACGAAGACGTTGGAAGCCTGACCGCGATAACGCGCCATGGCCGGGACCTTGCGGATTGCGTACATCGGCATCAGGAACAGGATCGCGGCGATGATCGGGCCACCGAGGGTTTCGATCATCCCCAGAATGCTCGGGTTCAACGTGGCAACGATCCAGCAGACCACCAGCATGAAGGCGGCAGTCATGCGATCCAGGGTCTTCGGTGCCGGGCGCTTGCCACTCTTCACGATCAGACCTTTAAGACCTTCGCTGGCGCCGATGTAGTGACCCAGGAACGACTTGGAAATGGCCACGAACGCAATCAACGGCGCCGCGAAGGCGATGGTCGGGTTGCTGAAGTGGTTGGCCAGGTACGACAGGATCGACAGGTTCTGCGCCTTGGCTTCAGCCAATTGCGCCGGCGACAGGGTTAGCACGCAACTGAACACGAAGAACAGCACCATCACCACCATCAAGGCGTGGGCGCGGGACAGGATCTGCGAGCTGCGCTCTTCGGCGTGATCACCGTAACGACGCTTCTGGTCCACGGCGAACGCCGAGATGATCGGCGAATGGTTGAACGAGAACACCATCACCGGAATCGCCAGCCACAGCGTGTGCAGCAGTGCCGACGGTTCTGGCAGCGTCGACGCGGTGGCGAGAATGCCGCCGTTCCAATGAGGAATCAGGAACACCGCGAGGAACAGCAGCGCAACAATGAACGGATAAACCATCAGGCTCATGGCCTTGACGATCGCCTGCTCGCCGCAACGTACCACCGCCAACAGGCCGAGGATCAGCACGAGCGACAGCACGGCGCGCGGTGGCGGCATGATGTGCAGTTGATGTTCGAGGAAACTGCCCACGGTGTTGGTCAGGGCCACGCTATAAATCAGCAGGATCGGGAAGATCGCGAAGAAGTACAGCAAGGTGATCAGCGCGCCAGCCTTGATCCCGAAGTGCTCTTCCACCACTTCAGTGATGTCCGCGCCTTCGCGTCCGGACAACACAAAGCGTGTCAGGCCACGGTGTGCGTAAAACGTCATGGGGAACGCCAACACCGCCAGGACCAGCAACGGCCAGAAGCCGCCCAGACCCGCGTTGATCGGCAAAAACAACGTGCCAGCCCCGATGGCCGTGCCAAACAGGCCCAGCATCCAGGTGGTGTCATGGCGATTCCAGCTCTCAAGCGTCGCTGGTGCCGTCGATACATAGCGTTCGTCGACGCTATTGGCCTGATCATTCATCCGGTGGGATCTCCGCATTCCGGTCAGTTGCTACCCGGTCAGGACGAGTCGGAAAAATCCGACAGGCAGCGCCCTGGCCGAAACAGGGGCGCGATTGTCCGGGATTAATGAGCAGAAGCAAAGACTTAGCTGAGGAGTGGTTGTGCGGATCAGATCCATTGGCACCCTTTATTAAATAGATGTTTTAAAAAATCTATTTAATAAAGGATTACCGTCATGTAATTTCGATGCTCACTGCTGACCGGCAGCCCTTACCAACGGAGCCTCTCATGCCACTCGTTCGCGTCGACATCAAAAAGCATCAAGACCCGACTCACGCCAAACGTGTCGGGCAATTGATCTACGCCGCCATGCACAGCGCCATTGGCGTGCCGGAGAACGATAACTTCCAGATTCTTGCCGAGCACGACGAACAGCATTTCATTTTTGATCCCGGCTACCTGGGCATCAATCGCACCGACAATCTGGTGGTGATTCAGATCACCCTGAGCGAAGGCCGCACCCTCGAACAGAAGAAACTCCTCTACAAAACCATCGCCGAGAGCCTTAACGCGGAACTGGCGGTGCGCCTGGAAGATGTATTCATCAATCTGGTGGAGGTAAAGAAAGAGAACTGGTCGTTTGGCAATGGAATCGCGCAATACGCCGTTTGAGCGATCGAACGCTCGATACACCTTTGGTCTTTGCACCAGCCCCAGGAGAACATCCATGAAACAGGCCGCGTATATCGCGTTCGCTTTGCTCGGCCTGATCTGGGGCACCAACTTCATCTTCATGAAGTGGGCCGCCGCATGGATTACGCCCACACAGATCGTCTTTCTGCGGGTGCTGTTCGGGTTCCTGCCGATCCTGATTTTCGCCCTCCTGCGCCGCAGCCTCAGTTGGTCGCACCTGCGTCACAGCCACCACTTTCTGGTCATGGCGCTGTTGGCGACGGTGATTTACTACTACGCCTTCGCCAAAGGCACCTCGTTGCTCTTATCCAGCGTGGCCGGGATGCTCAGCGGCGCGATCCCGTTGTTTTCCTTTGTCACCGCTTGGCTTTTCCTGCGTGCAGAACCGCTGAATTCCCGAACGGCCTTCGGCATTTTCCTGGGTTTTGTCGGGGTGATTCTGATCGCCCGACCGTGGAACAGCCTGGCGGCAGGTGTCGATGTCAGCGGCGTGCTGTACATGATCGCCGGTTCGCTGAGCGTGGGCTGTTCCTTTGTCTATGCTCGACGCTTCATCACGCCTTTAGGTTTGTCGCCGCTGGCGCTGTCGACCTATCAGATCGGTTTGGCGCTGCTGCTGATCACGCTGATCACCGACATGCACGGTCTGGCGCGGATCGCTGCAGACCCGGTGGCGCTGGGGGGCGTGATCCTGGGCCTGGGTCTGGCCGGGACCGGCATCGCCTACATCCTTTATTACTTCATCGTGCAACGACTGGGTGCCCTCGCCGCTTCGGGCGTCACTTACATCCCGCCAGTCATTGCGCTGCTGATCGGTACGCTGTTGGTGGGTGAGCCGATCAAGAGCCTGGACCTGTTGGCGATGCTGCTGATTCTGGGTGGGGTCTATGTCCTGCAATCCGGGAAGAAAAATCCTACGCCCGGGCCGACGGTCGCGATCAAACAGAGCCACTGACCACAACCGTCTGGAAGACACGGCACCGGCAGATCCCTATGATGCCGGCCATCAATACGTTGCAGAACCTGTGAGCCACCAATGCCCCGAGTCTCCCGCAAACAAGCCGAACTCAACCGCGAGATCATCGTCGAGGCCGCCACGCGTCTGTTTCGCGAACGCGGCCTGCACGGGATCAGTGTCGTCGATGTGATGGGCGCGGCCGGCCTCACCCATGGCGGGTTCTATGGTCACTTCGAATCCAAGGAGGCGCTGGCAAAAGAGGCTTGCAGCCGGGCGTTCACCCAGTCGATGGAACGCTGGAAGCAGAAAATAGAGGCTAACGACGACAGTCTCTCGGCTCGCGAGAGCATCATCGCGCCCTACCTGTCCGCGGCCAATCGCGATAATCCGGGCGAAAGCTGCCCGGTGACCGCGTTTGCCGGCGACATGTGTCATGAAACCGCTGAAAGTGGATTGCACCAGACCTACACCCAAGGGCTGGAGGCATTGTTGCAGATGCTGGCACCGCTGATGGGCGCGGATCAGCCCGACACCAATCGGCAAAAAGCGTTGGTGGACTATTCGCTGATGGTCGGCGCCCTGACCCTGGCTCGCGCAACCCGGGGTGACGCCTTGTCCGATGAAATTCTCGATGCAGCCCGGACATTTCTCACCTCGGACACGGCGGGTCGTGCGGTGGCTGGCTGAGATAAATACAGCGCAGTGAACCCAAGGCCCCGCCAGCAATGGACGGGGCCTTGTTGTTTCTCCCGCCCGTTCGGCGTCTTTCGTACGAAACCCAAGGAGAAACACCCGCAAATGTAAGCGCTACGGAACGCTCCTACACTGAGGTCGAAAGCCATAAGCCTGCTATCTTTGGTAAATACCAAACCGTTGCGCAATCAGCACTTTGAAGCAACGTCTTGAAGCAACTTTCGAGCCCCCGACTTTCCGATGCCAACAGGAGCCCAGCATGCCCGCAACCGTTCTGGTACTGGTTGAAACCATCAATGATTACCTGCCGATTCTCGAACATCAGGGGTTTCACCTGATTCTGGCTCCGACACCAGCCGAGCGCGCCGATGCCATCACACGGCATGGCGCCCAGATCGATGCGGTGCTGACCCGCGGCCCATTGGGCCTGTATGCCGACGAAATCGCCGCCCTGCCCAATCTCAAGATCATCTGCGTGATCGGCGCCGGCTACGAACACGTCGACCTGCAAGCCGCCGCCAACCGGGGCATTACGGTCACCAATGGCGCCGGAGTCAATGCTTCTTCGGTCGCCGACCATGCCATGGCAATGCTGCTGTCGCTGGTGCGTGACATTCCCCGTTGCGACGCCGCCGTTCGCCGGGGTGAATGGCCGAAAATCATGCGCCCTTCCCTGGCGGGCAAGCACTTGGGCATCCTGGGGCTCGGTGCGGTCGGAATGGCCATCGCCAAACGCGCCGCCCACGGCTTCGACATGACGGTGAGTTACCACAACCGCCAGCATCGCAGCGATGTGCCGTACAGCTTCCGCTCGACGCCCACCGAATTGGCACGGGAATCAGACTTTTTGGTCGTCGCCACCCCCGGCGGACTGGGCACCAAACACCTGATCAACCGACAAGTACTCGACGCATTGGGCCCTCAGGGGTTCATCGTCAACATCGCCCGAGCCAGTGTGATCGTCACCGCAGACCTGATCAGCGCGCTTGAGCAGCGCAGGATTGCCGGCGCTGCGCTGGATGTCTTCGACACAGAACCCCAAGTACCCAATGCCTTCAAGGCGTTGGCCAATGTGATCCTCACCCCGCATGTCGCCGGTCTGTCCCCGGAAGCCACTCAAGGCACCGTGGAGCTGGTAGGTCGCAATCTGGTGGCGTTCTTCACCGGCAATCCGGTATTGACGCCGATTGCCCTGCCCTCGACGACGAGCATGATCTGACCACCATTCAAACAGGTGTATCAAAAACAATGATTGCCCGGCAACACGCTCACCTATAAGGGCGTTTCGTGGTTGTGGGTGTCGGGTGCGCGCATTAGATTAGCCAATAGTCTCAGGCCTCCAGAATAAGCAGAAGGGATAAGCATGGCGCTTACTGACCAGTCCACACGTATCCGCACCGGCGAAGAACTCGATGCCAGCCTGATCGATCCGTACCTCAAGGCCCACATTCCGGGCCTGAGTGGTTTGCCGCAGATCAGCCAGTTTCCGGGCGGTGCGTCGAACCTCACCTACTTGCTGGAATACCCCGAACAGGAGTTCGTCCTGCGTCGCCCGCCGTTTGGCCACAAGGCCAAGTCCGCCCACGACATGGGCCGCGAATTTCGCATCCTCAATCAGCTCCGTGATGGTTTTCCGTACTGTCCGAAAGCCTACGTGCACTGCACTGACGAATCGGTGATCGGCGCCGAGTTCTATGTGATGGAACGGGTCAAGGGGATCATCCTGCGCTCCGAACTGCCGCCGGAACTGGGTCTGGATTCGGCGAAAACCGAAACGCTGTGCAAGAGCCTCATCGACAAGTTCGTTGAACTGCACCGGGTCGACTACAACGCCTATGGCTTGGGCGACCTCGGCAAACCCGAAGGTTATGTCGCGCGGCAAATAAAAGGCTGGAGCGATCGCTACGAGAAAGCCCTGACCCCGGACGCACCGAAGTGGGAGGCGGTCAAAGCCTGGCTCAACGACAAGATGCCGGCCGATCACCCGACCTCCAGCATCGTCCACAACGACTACCGCTTCGACAACGTGATCCTCGACCCAAACAACCCAATGGACATCATCGGCGTGCTCGACTGGGAACTGACCACCCTCGGCGACCCGCTGATGGACCTGGGCAACACCCTCGCCTACTGGATCGAAGCCGACGACCCGGCACCGGTGCAATTGATGCGCCGTCAACCGAGCCACGCACCGGGCATGCTGACCCGCCGTGAGTTCGTCGATTACTACGCCGAGCGTTCAGGCATCCAGATCGACAACTTCGACTTCTACTACACCTACGGCCTGTTCCGCCTGGCCGGCATCGTGCAGCAGATCTACTACCGCTTCTTCCATGGTCAGACCCAGGACAAACGCTTCGCGCAGTTCATTCACATGAACAAACTGCTGGAGCAGATGAGCCTGCAAGTCATTTCGAAATCCAGCCTCTGATCAAGCCACTGGCCCCAATAACAAGGAAAAACCATGTCCAAGACTCAGTTGTTCGACCTCGATGGCAAAATCGCATTCGTGTCTGGCGCCAGCCGTGGTATCGGTGAAGCCATCGCCAAACTGTTGGCCCAGCAAGGCGCCCACGTGATCGTCTCGAGCCGCAAACTCGACGGCTGCCAGCACGTGGCTGACGCGATCATCGCCGCTGGCGGTAAAGCCACTGCTGTTGCTTGCCACATCGGTGAAATGGAACAGATCAGCCAGGTCTTCGCCGGCATCCGCGAACAGTTCGGGCGACTGGACATCCTGGTCAACAATGCGGCGACCAACCCGCAGTTCTGCAACGTACTGGACACCGACCTCAGCGCTTTCCAGAAAACCGTCGACGTGAACATCCGCGGCTACTTCTTCATGTCGGTGGAAGCCGGCAAGTTGATGCGCGAAAACGGCGGCGGCAGCATCATCAACGTCGCCTCGATCAACGGCATCTCGCCGGGGATCTTCCAAGGCATCTACTCGGTGACCAAAGCGGCGGTCATCAACATGACCAAAGTGTTCGCCAAGGAATGCGCGCAGTTCGGCATCCGCTGCAACGCCCTGCTGCCAGGTCTGACCGACACCAAATTCGCTTCGGCGCTGGTGAAGAACGAGGCTATTTTGAACACGGCATTGCAGCAGATTCCGCTCAAGCGTGTGGCGGATCCGAGTGAGATGGCGGGAGCGGTGTTGTATCTGGCGAGTGATGCGTCGAGTTACACCACTGGGGTTTCGTTGAATGTGGATGGTGGGTTCTTGTCCTGATCCGATTGACCGGATGAGCAAAAGGCAGCCTTCGGGCTGCCTTCTTTTTTGCCCACACTAAAGAATTTTAATTCCATCATTTGCAAATAATGAATATTTATTCCATTAATAGCCTTCCTGAAAACAAAATCCCAAAAGGACCCTGGCTATGCGCGAACTCGGTATCGGACTCATCGGCACAGGTTTCATGGGCCGCGCCCATGCCTTGGCGTTTCGCAACGTCAGTGCAGTTTTCGAACTGCCCCTCAAGCTCAAACTCGCCGCCCTGGCCGACGCCGATCCTCAGCGTGCCCGCCACTGCGCCGATGCCTGGGGTTTCGACGCCGCCCATAGCGACTGGCAACAACTGATCGATGACCCCAAGGTCAATCTGATCGCTATCACCACGCCCAATCACCTGCATTACCCCATGGCCATGGCCGCCCTCGCCGCCGGCAAACCGGTGTATTGCGAAAAGCCGTTGGCGGTGAATCTGCAACAGGCCGACGCCATGCGTCTGGCGGCCAAAGCGGCCGGCGTGGTGACGCGGGTAGGTTACAACTATCAGCACAACCCGATGATCGGGCTGGCCCGGGAGCTGATTGAAAACGGCGACTTGGGTCAGATCATCAGTTTCCAGGGTGAATTCAGCGAAGACTTCATGGCCGATCCCGCGTCACCCTGGTCGTGGCGTTGCGATGCCGATCATGCCGGTGGCGCACTGGCCGATCTGGGCAGTCACCTGTTGGCCATGGCCCGTTATCTGGTGGGCGATGTCGAGGCGGTGAGCGCCGACACCCAGACCGTGCACCGGCAACGTCCCGCCACAGCTGGCAGCCCGGAACAACGCAGTATCGCCGTCGACGATCAGGTCCACGCCTTGTTGCGGTTTGCTAACGGCGCTCGTGGCACGTTCAGCAGCAGTTGGCTCAAGCACGGCTACAAGAATCACCTGAGTTTCGAAATCAGCGGCACCCGAGGGACGTTGGTATTCGATCAGGAACGCCTGAATGAACTGCGTCTGTTTCGTGCCGGTCAGGACGGTTTCCAGCGCTTGCTGGCAGGGCCGAATTTGCCGGGCTATGCGGCGTTCAGTCCGGCGGCAGGGCATCAGCTCGGCTACAACGAACTCAAGACACTGGAAGTCCATGATCTGGTGATGGCGCTGGCCGGCTTATCTCAGGGCGGAACGGATTTCGAACAGGCGTGGGAAGTCGAACGGCTGGCGACGGCGATTCGGTTGGCAGCGCGGGAGTCGCGCTGGGTCAGGATCGAGGAAGTCTGAACGAAGCCCCGCCAGCAGCACAGCGCCACTGGCGGTTCAACGTGAGCAGATGGACGCTTACTGAGTGACGCAACGAGTGAGCGTGGTTTCCCGGGTCACCTGCCCCTCAGCCCTCATATCGCCTTGCACATCGGTGTTTTCAGTGGTTTGGCAGGTGCGCACAGGGGGTGGAGGCGGTGCTGCAGGAGGTGGCGGTGGAGGACTGGCACAACCACCCAGAATCGCTATCCAGAGTGTGAACGACAGTGTTGCAAAAATGCGTTTCCCAAGACTTTTCATAGGTTGACCCGCGGTAAGTGATCGACATATTTCCGCGACCCAACTCTCTCACCGCGTACCCGCGGACCGGTCACAGAAAAAATACTCTCGTATTCTTTATACGACCGCTGGTAAAACCCGACAGTTCCTAGGACGTTTCGCGACGATGCAACGTGTTGCTCTCAAGTTCATAACGCAACTCTTCGATCAAAGCTGCCACCGACTCCGGCGTTCTGAGGCTGGCCACGCTCAACCCAGTGACCACCAGATCCACCTGCCCCGACACCGGATGGTAGAGCTTCACCGTCAGTGAATGATCACCCGTAACAGTGCAGTCACAGGCCAACGGCGAAAAGCTCCGCTCCAGTTGCATACGCAATTGCGCCACATAAATCATCCGGCAGTTCCTGTTGCTGTTTCGAAAGGGACGCGATACCCGAAGACCGGTATCGCACCCTTACAGCCTAAGAACTGCCGCCCTTGGCCAGAACATGAATTTGCACCCCCTCGGGTAGTGCATTTGCACCTAACGCTGGGCTTTTGGCCGCCACTCGCCGGAGAACAAACCGCGCTCGCGAGCCCAGACAATCGCCTCGCTACGACTGTGAACGTCGAGCTTGGAATACACCGTCGACACATGGTTGCGCACCGTGTTCGGCGCGAGTTTGAGCCGCGCGGCGATTTCCTTGTCGGCCAGGCCTTCGCAAATCAGGCCGAGCACATCGCGCTCGCGGGCGGTCAGGTCGGTGAACGACACGCTAGGCAACTGCGGCGAATTGACGTTTTTCACGTTAGCGAGCTTCTCGATGAGCGTGCGACTGAACCAGGAAGCGTCTTTCATCACCTCTTCTATCGCCGACACCAACTCCAGCTCCGTGCGTTTACGTTCGGTGATGTCCATAAACACCAGCAGGTAGCAGGGACTGTCCTGAATGTTCACGGTGTCGGCCGAGACCGCGCAATCGATCAGACCCGCGTCTTTCTTGCGTACTCGAACATCGACACGATCGACGCTTCCGGTTTTTTCCAGCGCCGCAAACAGTCGCGAGCGCGCGCCTGTGTCATCGATAAAATCGATCTGCGTCACCGATTTGCCAAGCACTTCTTCACTGGCATACGCGAGCGTATCGAGGAACGCTTCATTGACGTCCATCACCACCTGATCGCCGGCGTTGCATACCAGGGTCGGCACCGGGGTCAGTCGAAAAGCCTTGGCAAAACGCTCCTCGCTCTGGCGCAGGGCGACTTCAGCCTTATGCCGAGGCTCGATGTCGACGAAGGAAAACAGCATGCAGGCTTCGTCGTTCAGCTCAAGAGGCTGGCCGGCGACAATCACCTGCTTGCTGCCACCCGCGGGTAGCTGCAACTGCGCCTGCATTTGCGGAATGGTCGCCCCTTCGCGCAACCGCTGCTTGGCCAGGTCTTTGTTTTCGGCGCCCTCCAGCACGTCCAGTTCATAAGTCGAACGGCCGATCACCTGATCACGGGCATGGCCGGTCATCTCCAGGAAGCCCGGGTTGACTTTGATGTAGCGCAAATCGCTGAGGCGACAGATCACCGCCGGGGCCGGGTTGGCATTGAAGGTTTTTTCGAAACGCTGTTCGGCGCTGGCCCACTCCGTGACGTCGTTCATGATCAGCACCAGCGACTCCGGCTTGCCAGCGCTGTCGGCCAACACCATGCTGCGCACGCTGTGAACCCAGGTGCGCTCTTCGTCGTCGGCAGGCGTCACCTCAACCAATACATCGCTGAAGGTCTCGCCTCGGGCGACGCGGCTGATCGGATAATTGTCGGCCTGAACCGGGTGATTATTGCGATAACGCAAGGCGAAGCGCTTGGCGTACTCCTTGGCATTCGCCCCCAGTTCGCTGAGCTGCCCGACGCCGTGCATGGCCAAGGCGGCGTCGTTGGCCCAGAGGAGGGTCTGGTCGAGTTCCAGCAGAATCACCCCATCGGACAGGCCCGCGATAATCTGCTGCAACTGACGGCGATTGGTTTCGGTGGTCAGGACGTCCTGGCTCATTGGATCTCCACGCGTGCGGCGGCGCATACATTCGCCGCCCTGTGAAGATTACGACCGCGGGGGGTTGGGATAGTGCAGAGGGCTCACCCTGCCGGACAGAGCCAGTTCGAGCGCCCAAGTGCCCACGGCCGGAGGTGAGGGCGGTAAATTTCCCGAGGTGAGATCTTTGTGCTCGCCTATACTTAAAAGGTTAAATAGTTCTGGTGAGCGCGATTGAAAGGTTATTGATAAATATGAAAATTTAAAGATATGGATATCCTTGGAGGTTGCTGGTTAAAAAAGATTTCTCCGTGATGATTTGGTGTCGTGACGAGGATTTGATATGAACGTTTTGTTGAAAGAACTTCAGGCCTATCATCATGAAGTAGCTATGAAAATTACTCAGATCAAAGAGTTACTGAAGAAAATCAGGCATGAATCCGATGGTGCTGATGACTGCAAGCTGTTGTTCAAGACGCTGGAAGCCTTGCATGGTGATGCAGAGCGACACCACCATGAAAATGAAGAACTTATTCGGCTCGCCTTGCTAGCGACTGAGGCGCCGATCCACCAACGGGTCAAGGATATCGAGCGAGATCATCAAGCATTTGGACGCATTGCTGGACAGCTGAAGATGCTGGAGGACACAACTCAGGAAACGAGAGTCATTGCTGACACTATCGATGACTTCATCAAAAAATATTACGATCATATGGACGCGGAGGAAAATATTTTCTTTCCAGCGGCAGACAAGTGGTTGTCAGACGATCAGTGGCAGGAAATAAAGCATCAATGGCATTAATTGGAGCTCACCGTATACCTTCAATATTTAGCGACTACTTAGTACTCGACCTTACTAAGTAATTACGTGGATACCCAGTAACTTGCCCCGCGTTTTATTGACTCACCGGGTGTCCTTATATCGAATGTTCCTCGTTGCTAGTCCCTTCGCTTTGGCAAACAACGACGCTGCACTGAATCACTGCACATCCAGCGCCCCCTGCAACCCCGCCAACTTATCCGGGTTACGCATGATAAAAATCCGCCTCACCCGCCCCGCTTCATCAAACCCAAACGTCATCGACGCAGTGATGACCCCGTCCGCCTTGATGATCACGCCTTGGGCGCCATTGATTTCGCTGGGCAGCCACTCACAAGTCTGCCAATAGACGTGCAACGACTGGCCAATGAAATCCAGCACGCTGGAAATGCCAGACAAGGTTTCGCGGATCGCCGAGGCCTTGCCGCCGCTGTCGGCGCAGAGTTCGACGTCTTCGGTGAGCATTGCGGTCAAGGAAGCGGTCGAGCCGCTGGCGATGGCGCTGTGGAAAGCGCTAAGCAATTGCTCCTGACGCGCCGGTTCCGGCTGAAAGCGCGTTTGGCCGCTGCCCAGGCTGGCCTTGGCCCGGGACACCAGTTTGCGGCAAGCAGCCTCCTGAACCCCGACCGCCTCCGCGACTTGCGCGTAATCCATGTCGAATATTTCGTAGAGCAAGTACGCCGCACGCTCCTTGGGGGTTAGCCGTTCCAGCAACAACAGGAACGCGGTGGACAGCGACGAGGCCAGTTCATGCCTGTGTTCGGGTGAATCCTGGTGGGTGGTGTGAATCGGTTCCGGCAGCCAGGTGCCGATGTAATCAACCCGCGACGTGTGAGCCGAGCGCAGCAGATCGATGCAGTGCCGAGTGCACGCTGTGGTCAGCCAGGCGGCCGGCGTGGCAATGGCGGCGCGGTCGGCCTCCAGCCATTTGATGAACAGCTCTTGCACGACATCCTCGGCTTCGGCGCGGGAGCCGAGGATGCGATACGCCAGACCAAGCAAAAAGGGCCGGCGCTGCTCGAACACAGCGGCGGCATTTTCAGCGGAATTCATCAATCAGTGCCTCGACACCTGCAAACGGTTCCACAGGTTGATCATGCCGATCTCGGCCGTCAAGGCACCGATTTGCGCGTCGTTGAAGTGCTCGCGCAAGTCACCGCGCAGGCTGGCGTAATCGGTCTTTTCATCGAGTACGGTGAGGGCTTCGGTCCAGGCCAGGGCGGCGCGTTCGGCGGCAGTGAAATCGCTGACGTGGCGCCAGACGATCAGGCGATCCAGCCGCTCGTTGGTTTCATTGGCTTCACGGGCCTCGCGGGTGTGCATCTTCACGCAGAAACCGCATTGGTTGATCTGCGAGGCACGAAGGTGCAGCAGGTGTTTGAGGGTCGGTTCGAGGTCGTGGCTGTCGAGGGTGACGTGGACCTGGGTCAGGCTTTCGAACACTTGAGGAATCGATTGCAGTAGGTTGACCGGTTGGGTGTTGGACGACATCGTGTTGCTCCACTGTTTGAGGGATTCAACAGGATGACGATCCAGCACCATGGTTTGTGACACATGAAGAGCAACATCAAAAGATCGCAGGCTGCGCCAGCTCCTACAGGAGCACGCATTCCCATGTAGGAGCTGGCGCAGCCTGCGATCTTTTGATCTTCAGGCCGCCAATTTACCGTTGGCAATCGCCGCCGACGCCGCCAGCATTGCCCGCAACAACACCGCACACCCGGCCGCCAGGTCATCCGGCGCGGCGTTTTCGATTTCGTTGTGGCTGATGCCGCCTTCGCACGGTACGAAGATCATCCCGGCCGGGCCGAGTTCGGCGAGGAAGATTGCGTCGTGCCCTGCTCCGCTGACGATGTCCATGTGCGACAGGCCCAAGCCTTGGGCGGCGCCGCGTACCGCTTCGACGCAGCCTTTGTCGAAGTACAGCGGCGGGAAATCCGCAGTGGGTGTCAGTTCGAAGGTCAGGCCGTGTTCCTCGCAGGTGGTTTCGATGACTTCGCGGACTTCGGCGATCATCGAGTCCAGACGTGCCGGTTCCAGATGACGGAAGTCCAGGGTCATGCGCACTTCGCCGGGGATCACATTGCGTGAGCCGGGATAGGCTTGCAGGCAGCCGACGGTGCCGCAGGCGTGAGGCTGATGACCGAGGGCCGCGCGGTTGACCGCGCCGACGATCACCGAGGCGCCGACCAACGCGTCCTTGCGCAGGTGCATCGGTGTCGGGCCGGCATGGGCTTCGACGCCGCGCAGTTTCAGGTCGAACCATTTCTGGCCGAGGGCGCCCATCACCACGCCGATGGTTTTGTGTTCGTCTTCAAGGATCGGGCCTTGTTCGATATGCGCCTCGAAATAGGCGCCGACGGCATGACCACTGACCTTGCGCTCGCCGGCATAGCCAATGGCGTTCAAGGCTTCACCGACGGTGACGCCCTCGGCATCGACCTTGGCCAGGGTTTCTTCGAGGGTAAATTTTTCCGCGAACACACCGGAGCCCATCATGCACGGAGCGAAGCGTGAACCTTCTTCGTTGGTCCAGACCACGACTTCCAGCGGCGCTTCGGTTTCCACGCCCAGGTCATTGAGGGTACGCAGCACTTCGACGCCGGCCAGTACGCCGAAGCAGCCGTCGAACTTGCCGCCGGTGGGTTGGGTGTCGATGTGGCTGCCGGTCATCACCGGTGGCAGGTTCGGATTGCGGCCCGGACGACGGGCGAAGATGTTGCCGACAGCGTCGATGCTGACGGTGCAACCGGCCTCCTCGCACCAGTTGACAAAAATGTCCCGGGCCTGGCGGTCGAGATCGGTCAGGGCAAGGCGACAGACGCCGCCCTTGACCGTGGCGCCGAGCTTGGCCAGGTCCATGAGCGACTGCCACAAGCGGTCGCGGTTGATGTGCTGATGGGTGGACTGCAGAACGTCTACGGCAGCGTTCATGATGATCTCCTCAGTTCTTCTAGTTCCCACGCTTTGCGTGGGAATTCATCCATGGACGCTCTGCGTCCAGGCTTGGGACGCAGAGCGTCCCGGGCTGCATTCCCACGCAGAGCGTGGGAACGATCAAACCGCTGATTTCGCAACAGACTGACTGGGGCGCATCGAACACAACCCATAATAAATCAGTCCGCCCAGTGCCGATCCGGTGAACCAGCCATAGTCGTAGAACCAGCTGAATGCATCGCTGCCGAGCGACAGCAACGTCAGCGCCACCGGCACGCCGAACGCGATAAACCCGAACCAGTTCCACGCCGGGTAAACGTCATCGCGATAGAGGCCGGCCAGGTCCAGTTGCTGTTTCTTGATCAGGAAATAGTCCACCACCATGATCCCGGCGATCGGGCCCAACAGGCTCGAATAGCCCAGCAACCAGTTGGAATACACCGTCTCCAGGCTTAAATCCGAGACGATCAAACCGAGCTTCTTCAACAGCTCATGGGCCATCAGCGCCAAGCCGACCAGACCGGTGAGCATCACCGCTTTGGTACGGTTGATGAACTTGGGCGCGACGTTCTGGAAATCATTGGTCGGCGAAACGATGTTGGCCGCCGTGTTGGTCGACAGCGTGGCGATGATGATCAGCGCCATGGCCAACGCGACCCAGACCGGGCTCTGGATATGACCGATCAGCGTGACCGGATCGGAGACGGTGACGCCCACCAGTTTTACCGAGGCGGCAGTCATCACCACCCCCAGCGATGCGAACAGGAACATGGTCAGGGGCAAGCCGATAATCTGCCCGACGATCTGATCCTTCTGGCTTTTCGCAAAGCGGCTGAAATCCGGAATGTTCAGGGACAAGGTGGCCCAGAACCCGACCATGGCGGTCAGCCCGGCAGCAAAGTAACTGACCACGCTGGCCCCTTCCGGACGCTTGGCCGGGATCGCCATCAATTCGCTCATCGATACGTTCGGCATCGCCCACACCAACAGCCCCGCGCCCACCAGCACCAACAACGGTGCCGAGAGGGTTTCCAGCCATTTGATCGAGTCCGCGCCACGAATCACCACCCACAGGTTCAAGGCCCAGAACACCATGAACCCGATCACTTCACCGGTACCGCCGAGGGATTTCCACCCGTCGAACACCGAGCCGAGAAACAGGTGAATGGCCAGCCCGCCGAACATCGTCTGAATACCGAACCAGCCACACGCCACCAGCGCCCGGATCAGGCACGGAATGTTGGAGCCGAGGATGCCGAAGGACGAACGCAACAACACCGGAAACGGAATGCCGTACTTGGTGCCCGGGAAGGCGTTCAGGGTCAACGGGATCAGTACGATGATGTTGGCGAACAGAATCGCCAGCAGCGCTTCGCCGACGCTCAGGCCGAAATGCGCGGTGAGCACGCCGCCGAGGGTGTAGGTCGGCACGCAGATCGCCATGCCGACCCACAATGCGGTGATGTGCCATTTGTTCCAGGTGCGTTCGCGCACCTTGGTCGGTGCCATGTCGTGGTTGTAACGGGGGCTGTCGAGGACATCACTGCCGGCTTCGAGCTCAAACAAGCCGTCGCGCTCGGTCACTTGCGATCTGATCTGTTGCATGGCCGCTCCACTGTTCTTTGAATTATTTTTTGCTCATCGGGGGCTGGCGGCATCAATTAACGTGCCGGTTACCCCGTTTGCGCATCGGGCAGTTCCACAAAAACTTTGCAACCAACTGATATTTATCAGTTTTATTTATATCGCCGATGAGTCACCGGTTACTTGCTTGTTCACTCAGGCCAAATGCCAGGCAAGTTGTCCGAACCGTCAGGACTCAATCTGGTGCATACCACTTTTTTTCAACGTTGCGCATCAACCATAGACCATCCTCAAGCGGCTGATTTCACATAAGAAATCTCGTCTATTTTTGGAACCTGTCAAGTGCGTCAAAATGGTGAGAGGCCTCACCATTTTGGTGATCTTCAGTTTTAAACGTTATTTTTCAATAACTTAATCAAGTTATAAGCTTATAAAAAATATTCTTGCTCAATCCTTCAACTCAGGCTAGCGTTTATTCCTGACAGTGCTGACAGGAATACACCTGTTTGCATCGGCTTCATATAAAACATTTAGAACCGGCACAAGTCGGTCATTGCCTGCGAGGAACTCGGAATGTCTCTGTTGATCCGTGGCGCCACCGTTATTACCCATGATGAAAGTTATCGCGCCGACGTCTATTGCGCCGACGGCGTGATCAAGGCCATCGGCGAAAATCTTGATGTTCCGGCGGGTGCCGAAGTGCTCGACGGCAGCGGCCAATACCTGATGCCCGGCGGCATCGACCCGCACACGCACATGCAACTGCCCTTCATGGGCACGGTGGCCAGTGAAGACTTCTTCAGCGGCACCGCGGCGGGACTTGCCGGTGGCACCACGTCAATCATCGACTTTGTGATTCCCAATCCGCAGCAATCCTTGATGGAAGCCTTTCATCAGTGGCGCGGCTGGGCCGAGAAGTCGGCGTCGGATTACGGTTTCCACGTCGCGATCACCTGGTGGAGCGAACAGGTCCGCGAGGAAATGGCCGAGCTGGTCAGCCAGCACGGGGTCAACAGCTTCAAGCATTTCATGGCCTACAAGAACGCGATCATGGCCGCCGACGACACGCTGGTGGCGAGTTTCGAGCGCTGCCTGGAATTGGGCGCAGTGCCGACCGTGCATGCGGAAAACGGTGAGCTGGTCTATCACCTGCAACGCAAGTTGATGGCCCAGGGCATGACCGGCCCGGAAGCGCATCCGTTGTCGCGCCCTTCGCAGGTTGAAGGTGAAGCAGCCAGTCGGGCGATCCGCATCGCCGAAACCCTGGGCACGCCGTTGTACCTGGTGCATGTCTCGACCAAGGAAGCCCTCGACGAAATCACCTACGCACGCAGCAAGGGCCAACAAGTCTACGGCGAGGTCCTGGCCGGGCATCTGCTGCTGGACGACAGCGTCTATCAACACCCGGACTGGCAGACCGCCGCCGGTTACGTGATGAGCCCACCCTTCCGTCCGCGAGGCCATCAAGAGGCACTTTGGCACGGCCTGCAATCGGGCAACCTGCACACCACCGCCACCGACCATTGCTGCTTCTGCGCCGAGCAAAAAGCGGCTGGCCGTGACGATTTCAGCAAGATCCCCAATGGCACAGCCGGTATCGAAGATCGCATGGCGGTGCTCTGGGATGAAGGAGTGAACACCGGGCGTTTGTCGATGCAGCACTTCGTGGCGCTCACCTCCACCAACACCGCGAAAATCTTCAACCTCTACCCGCGCAAAGGCGCGATTCGCGTCGGTGCGGACGCGGATCTGGTGCTGTGGGATCCGGAAGGTACGCGGACGATTTCAGCGAAGACTCACCATCAGCAAGTGGACTTCAACATCTTCGAAGGCAAGACCGTGCGCGGTGTGCCGAGCCACACCGTCAGCCAGGGCCGGGTGGTGTGGGCCGATGGTGATTTGCGCGCCGAGCGTGGTGCCGGGCGGTATGTCGAACGGCCGGCGTATCCGGCGGTGTTTGATTTGCTGAGCAAGCGGGCTGAGTTGAACAAGCCGACCGCTGTGAAACGCTGAGATCGAGGCCTTCGGCCATCGCGAGCAGGCTCGCTCCCACATTTGAAATGCGTTCCCCTGTGGGAGCGAGCCTGCTCGCGAAGAGGCCGGCAGCGACAACACAGAACCAATGCCCATCAGAGGCAGCACCTCAATTAACCGTGAGGCCAACACCGTGATCAAGACTCTGAACCACCTCCCGCATCCGCACGAGAATGCGGCCGCCCTCGCCGGCCATTTCACCGATCTGGCGCCGCCACTCAACGACCGTCAGGCCCATCTGGAAGCCTCGCGTTGCCTGTACTGCTACGACGCACCCTGCGTGAATGCCTGTCCGAGCGAGATCGATATTCCGTCGTTCATTCGCAATATCCATCAGGAAAACGTTCAGGGCGCCGCGCAGAAAATCCTCTCGGCGAACATCCTCGGCGGCAGTTGCGCCCGGGTGTGTCCGACGGAAGTGCTTTGCCAGCAAGCCTGCGTGCGCAACAACGACCATGAATGCGCACCGGTGCTGATCGGCCTGTTGCAGCGTTACGCCGTCGACAACGCACACTTCAGCGAACACCCCTTCACCCGGGCGGCATCAACCGGCAAGCGCATCGCCGTGGTCGGCGCCGGTCCGGCCGGTCTAGCGTGCGCTCACCGCAGTGCCATGCACGGTCATGATGTGGTGATTTTCGAGGCAAGGGAAAAGGCTGGCGGCCTCAACGAATACGGGATCGCCAAGTACAAACTGGTGGACGACTACGCGCAGAAGGAGCTTGAATTCCTATTGGAAATCGGCGGGATCGAAATCCGCCACGGGCAGAAACTTGGTGAGAACGTAACCCTCAGCGATCTGCATCAGCAATTCGATGCGGTGTTCCTTGGGCTCGGTCTGGCCGCCAGCAAACAGCTGGGGCTTGCTCATGAAGATGCACCCGGCCTGCTGGCCGCCACCGATTACATCCGCGAACTGCGTCAGGCCGATGACCTGACCCAACTGCCCCTCGCTGACCGTTGTATCGTTTTGGGCGCCGGCAACACCGCCATCGACATGGCCGTGCAAATGGCTCGCCTCGGGGCACGCGACGTCAACCTGGTGTACCGCCGCGGTGTCGAGGAAATGGGCGCCACCGGCCACGAACAGGACATCGCCAAAGCCAATCAGGTGCGGCTGTTGACTTGGGCTCAACCTGAAGAAGTGCTACTCGATGATCACGGCAATGTGCGCGGCATGCGCTTCGCTCGGACCTGGTTAGTCGAAGGTCGCCTGCAAACCACTGGCGAAACGTTCGAACTGGCCGCCGATGCGATCTTCAAAGCCATCGGCCAGGCCTTCGACGCCAGCGCCCTCGTCGATCCGCTGGCCCGTGAACTCAAGCGTCAGGGCGAGCGGATTCAAGTGGACGAAAACCTGCGCACCAGCATCCCCGGCGTGTACGCCGGCGGCGACTGCACCAGTCTCGATCAGGACCTCACCGTGCAGGCCGTGCAGCACGGCAAACGGGCCGCCGAGGCCATCAACGCCCAACTCATGCTCAACGTGGAGGCTGCGTAAATGGCCGATCTCTCGATTGTCTTCGCCGGCATCAAAGCCCCCAATCCGTTCTGGCTGGCCTCCGCGCCACCAACCGACAAGGCCTACAACGTGGTCCGCGCCTTCGAGGCCGGCTGGGGTGGCGTGGTCTGGAAAACCCTGGGTGAAGACCCGGCGGCGGTCAACGTGTCGTCGCGCTACTCGGCGCACTTCGGGGCCAACCGCGAAGTGGTGGGTTTCAACAACATCGAACTGATCACCGACCGCTCGCTGGAGATCAACCTGCGGGAAATCACTCAGGTCAAAAAGGACTGGCCGGACCGCGCGTTGATCGTGTCGCTGATGGTGCCTTGCGTCGAAGAATCCTGGAAATTCATCCTGCCGCTGGTGGAAGCCACCGGCGCCGATGGTATCGAGCTGAACTTCGGTTGCCCGCACGGGATGCCGGAGCGCGGCATGGGCGCGGCGGTCGGCCAGGTGCCGGAGTACGTCGAGCAGGTCACCCGTTGGTGCAAGACGTACTGCTCGCTGCCGGTGATCGTCAAACTCACGCCGAACATCACCGACATTCGCGTCGCCGCCCGCGCCGCCCATCGCGGCGGTGCCGATGCGGTGTCGCTGATCAACACGATCAACTCGATCACCAGCGTCAATCTGGAGCGCATGGTCGCCAATCCCGCCGTGGGCAGCCAAAGCACCCACGGGGGTTATTGCGGTTCGGCGGTGAAGCCGATTGCGCTGAACATGGTCGCCGAAATCGCCCGCGATCCACAGACGCAAGGCCTGCCGATCTCCGGCATTGGCGGCATTAGCAGTTGGCGCGACGCGGCGGAATTCATTGCGTTGGGCAGCGGCTCGGTGCAGGTGTGCACGGCGGCGATGCTGCATGGCTTCCGGATTGTCGAGGAAATGAAGGACGGGTTGTCACGCTGGATGGACAGTCAGGGCTACGCCAGCGTGTCCGAGTTTTCCGGGCGTGCGGTGGGCAACACCACGGACTGGAAGTACCTGGACATCAACTATCAGGTGATTGCCAAGATTGACCAGGAAGCCTGCATTGGTTGCGGTCGTTGCCACATTGCTTGCGAAGACACCTCGCACCAGGCGATTGCCAGCCTGAAGCAGGCGGACGGGACGCATAAATATGAAGTGATTGATGATGAGTGCGTGGGGTGCAACCTGTGTCAGATCACGTGTCCGGTGCAGGATTGCATTGAGATGGTGCCGATGGATACGGGCAAGCCGTTTCTGGATTGGAATCATGATCCGAGGAACCCCTACCACGTCGCTCCCTGAACCCTGCAGCGCCTGAACTGCCGCCATCGCGAGCAGGCTCGCTCCCACAGTGATTTATGTCTTACACAAATTCTGTGTACGCCAGAGAACCCTGTGGGAGCGAGCTTGCTCGCGATGAGGCCAGCAGCTCACCGCAAAGCTCAAGGCTCCAACCCAATCCCCCGCAAGATCACACTCGTCACGGTCTGCACCGCCCGCTCGAACTGCATGTCCGACAACGGCTGATGGTCATTCAGAATATTCACCTGATGATCAAAGTCGGCGTAGTGCTGGGTCGATGCCCAGATCATGTACAGCAGGCTCGAAGGTTCCACGGGCAGGATGCGTTTGTCGTCCACCCACTGGCGAATTTTCGCTTCTTTCATCTTGGCCCAGTCGTACAGACTCACGTCCAGCTTCTCACCCAGGGTCGGTGCGCCGTGGATGATTTCGTAGGCCCAGACTTTGGAGCCGTAGGGCCGGCTGCGGGAGTGGTTCATCTTGGCGCGGATGTAGCTGCTGAGTACCACGCGCGGGTCGTCGAACATCTCGAAGCACAGCGCGTCCTGTTTCCACACTTCCAGCAGACCCAACAGCACCGCGCTGTACAACTCGCCCTTGGTGCTGAAGTAGTAATGCAGGTTGGAGCGCGGCAGTTGCACTTCGGCGGCGATGTCGGCCATGGCGGTGCCGCCGAAACCTTTTTCGGCGAACACCTTTTCGGCCCCCAACAGAATTTTCTCGACGTTACTGCGACGAATCTCGATCTTGTGATTGCCCATGAGGGCTCCCTGACAACAGCGTTGCTCAAGACTAGCATCCGCTCTACCTCGCGGCGACAAGGGAAAACGAAACTTCGTACGCGCAGCTTCTCGAAGGTAAACTGGCCGCCTTTTCGAACCTGCCTCAGAGGTATTCCACGTGCTGCTCAAGAAAACCCTGACCACCGTCGCCCTGCTCGGCTCGCTGTTCGCCGCTTCATCGGTGTTTGCCCACGCCCATCTGAAAGACCAGACCCCGGCCGCCGACAGCACGGTGAGCGCGCCGTCGGAACTGCGCCTGGTATTTTCCGAAGGCGTTGAAGCGACCTTTTCCAAAGTCACGATCAGCAAGGACGGCAGCGATGTGCCGGTGAAGAGCCTCGCCACCGAAGGCAGCGACAAGAAAACCCTGATCGTCACCCCGGCCGCACCATTGGCAGCGGGGGCTTACAAAGTCGAATGGCACGCAGTGTCGGTCGATACCCACAAAAGCGAAGGCGCCTATAGCTTCAAGGTTGGCCAGTAATTCATGACGAGCGCGATGGTGCTGTGCCGCTTTCTGCATTTCACTGTCGTGCTGATGCTGTTCGGGGCGTGGGTGTTCAGGCCGCTGCTGCTCAATGGCGACGCTGAACACCTAGATCGGCGATTGGCCAGAACAAGCCACTGGCTGGCGGCGGTGGCGTTGGTCACTGGCGTTAGCTGGTTGCTGCTGATCACCGCCAGCATGGCCGGTTCGTGGGATGCGGCATTCGATCCGTCGACCCTTGGACTGGTGCTGGGCAAGACGTTTTTCGGACAGGTCTGGCGCTGGCACTTGCTGCTCAATGCATTGTTGATCGCGCTGCTGATGACGCCCCTGCGTTCAAACCTGCCCCTGCGAATCGGCCTCGCCAGCCTGCTGCTGGCCACCCTCGCCCCGGTCGGCCACGGGGCCATGCTCGACGGCCTCAACGGCCAATTGCTGATCCTCAATCAAATCATTCACCTGACCTGCGTCGGCGCCTGGCTCGGCGGCTTGATGCTGTTGATGATGATTCTGCGGCAGCCGGCAGAGCATGCAATCAAAGCGACCTTGCAACGCTTCAGCGGCATTGGTTACGTATTGGTGGCGGGGTTGGTGATGACCGGGCTGATCAATGTTCGGGTCCTCACTGGGCAGTTCTGGCCGACGCCGTTGCTGTCAGGGTTTGCGCTGATTCTGTTGATCAAGGTTGTGTTGGTCGCCGCGATGCTGGGGCTGGCGTTGTTCAATCGACTGCGGATCAACGACTGCGAGCAGCGTCCGACTGCTCTGAAAAGCAGCGTCATCTTCGAATGGTTGCTGGGGATGGGAGCGGTGGCTGCCGTTTCACTTCTGGGCACCATGCCCCCGATGATCGTGAGCTAAACCCAAAACCCTGTGGGAGTGAGCCTGCTCGCGATAGCGGTCTGACATTCACTGCAGTGGTGTCTGTTCTACCGTCATCGCGAGCAGGCTCACTCCCACAGGGGGATCTACGACAGGCCATAAAACCGAGCCAGGTCATCGTACAACTTCTGATTGACATTCCCCGTAACACTTGCAAATAATCCGCTCCGATGTTGTACGACGACGTATAACAAAAAATAAAAACAACAAGAAACACGGGAGCGTCACTGTGAGCAAGCTCGTCCGCAATTCCTCCGCCTGCACCCCTCGCCCAACCTTCGCACGCCGCCACACCCTGGGCCTGATCGGTTGCGGCAGCCTGGCCCTCGCCTTGCCCATGACCAGTCATGCCGAAGGTTTCGTCGATGACGCCAAAGCCACGCTGAACCTGCGCAACTTCTACATCAACCGCAACTTCACGAACCCGGCCTACCCGCAGGGCAAGGCTGAAGAGTGGACGCAAAGTTTCATCCTCGATGCCAAATCCGGATTCACCCAAGGCCCCGTCGGTTTCGGCATGGATGTGCTGGGGCTGTACTCGGAAAAACTCGACGGAGGCAAAGGCACGGGCGGCACCTCGTTGCTGCCGATTCATGACGACGGCCGCCCGGCTGACAATTTCGGGCGCCTGGGTGTAGCGCTGAAAGGTAAAGTCTCGAAAACCGAATTGAAGGTCGGCGAATGGATGCCGGTGTTGCCGATCCTGCGCTCCGACGATGGCCGCTCGCTGCCGCAAACCTTCCGCGGTGGTCAGGTGACGTCCACCGAGATCAGTGGCCTGACGCTCTACGGCGGCCAGTTCCGCGCCAACAGCCCGCGCAACGATGCGAGCATGGAAGACATGTTCATGAACGGCAAATCGGCGGCCTTCACCTCCGACCGTTTCAACTTTGGCGGCGGTGAATATGCGTTCAACGAGAAGCGCACCCAGGTCGGCGTCTGGTACGCGCAACTCAGCGACATCTATCAGCAGCAGTATTTCAACCTGAGCCACAGCCAGCCCATCGGCGACTGGACCCTCGGCGCCAACCTTGGCTACTTCATCGGCAAGGAAGACGGCAGCGCCCTGGCCGGCGACCTCGACAACAAAACCGCGTTCGCCATGCTCTCGGCCAAATACGGCGGCAGCACCTTCTTTGTCGGCCTGCAAAAACTCACCGGCGACGATGTCTGGATGCGAGTCAACGGCACCAGCGGCGGCACCCTGGCCAACGATAGCTACAACTCCAGCTACGACAACGCCAAGGAAAGATCCTGGCAGCTGCGCCACGACTACAATTTTGTGGCGCTCGGCATTCCCGGCCTGACAATGATGAACCGCTACATCAGCGGCGATAACGTGCACACAGGCACCATCACCGACGGCAAGGAATGGGGCCGCGAGTCAGAACTGGCTTACACCGTGCAGAGCGGCGCGCTGAAGAACCTCAACGTCAAATGGCGTAACGCGTCGATCCGCAAGGACTTCAGCACCAACGAATTCGACGAAAACCGCATTATCATCAACTACCCGCTCTCGTTGTTGTGAGCCGAGGGGCGGGGGATCAACACGAGCCTGTGGGAGCGAGCTTGCTCGCTCCCACAAAGTGCTTCGTGTTGTCAGCGGATGCGGGAATGACCCTCCGTCAATTTCAACCGATGACGCGTTGACAACGACCTGAGACCCTAACGATACTTCGATCTAGTCGTACGACAACCTACAACAAATTCAATAACAACTGACTGCTTGTTCAGGGACTTCCATGACCATCACACCTAACGCCCGCGCTCCTTTCAATCGTCTCCTCCTGACCGGTGCCGCCGGTGGCCTCGGCAAAGTCCTGCGCGAACGCCTGCGGCCCTACGCCAATGTGATTCGCCTGTCGGACATCGCCGACATTGCCCCGGCCATCGATGACCGTGAAGAGGTCGTGCCTTGCGACCTGGCAGACAAGCAAGCAGTCCATCAGTTGGTTGAAGGCGTGGACGCGATCCTGCACTTTGGTGGGGTATCGACGGAGCACGCGTTCGAAGAGATCCTCGGCGCCAACATCTGCGGCGTGTTCCACATCTACGAAGCGGCGCGCCGTCATGGCGTGAAGCGGGTGATTTTCGCCAGTTCCAACCACGTGATCGGCTTCTATAAGCAGGATGAAGTCATCGACGCCCACTCCCCTCGCCGCCCAGACAGCTACTACGGCTTGTCCAAGTCCTACGGCGAAGACATGGCCAGTTTCTACTTCGATCGCTACGGCATCGAGACCGTCAGCGTGCGCATCGGCTCCTCGTTCGCGGAACCACTGAACCGCCGAATGATGAGCACCTGGTTGAGCTTCGGCGACCTGACTCAATTGCTCGAGTGCGCGCTGTACGCCCCCAATGTCGGCCACACCGTGGTCTACGGCATGTCCGACAACAAGAACGTCTGGTGGGACAACCGTTTCGCCGCCGGCCTGGGTTATGAACCTCAGGACAACTCCGAAGTGTTCCGCGAAAAAGTCGAAGCCCAACCGATGCCGGCCGCTGATGACCCGGCTCGGGTCTACCAGGGTGGTGCGTTTGTCGCGTCCGGCCCGTTCGGCGACTGAACCCGCGCACATCACTTGATCCCAACAACAAAAACCCGAGGGAATGAGTTGTCATGCAAGCCGAATTGATTGTCGATGCCCGCAACGCGGTCGGTGAATGCCCGGTCTGGGTCCCCGAGGAAAACGCCCTGTATTGGGTAGATATTCCGGCCGGCGGACTTCAGCGCTGGTGCGCCGAAACCGGCCATGTCCATGCCTGGAAAGCGCCGCAGATGCTCGCCTGCATTGCACGTCACAGCGATGGCGGCTGGGTTGCCGGGATGGAAAGCGGGTTCTTTCATCTGCACCCGCATAACGATGGCAGCCTCGACAGCAATCTCCTGGCTCCGGTCGAACACGCCCGCACAGATATGCGCCTGAACGATGGTCGCTGCGATCGTCAGGGGCGCTTCTGGGCCGGCAGCATGGTGCTGAACATGGGCGCCAACGCTGCCGACGGCACGCTTTACCGCTACAGCGCCGGGCAACGCGGGCCACTCGAGGCGCAACTCAGCGGGTTTATCGTACCCAACGGCCTGGGTTTCAGCCCCGACGGGCGAACGATGTACCTGTCTGACTCTCATCCCCTGGTCCAGCAAATCTGGGCCTTTGATTACGACATCGACAGCGGCACGCCGTCCAACCGGAGGCTGTTTGTCGACATGCATCAATTCCCTGGTCGTCCCGACGGGGCGGCGGTCGATGCCGAAGGTTGCTACTGGATTTGCGCCAATGACGCCGGGCTGATTCACCGCTTCACGCCCGACGGCCGGCTGGACCGTTCCCTCGCCGTACCGGTAAAAAAACCGAGCATGTGCGCCTTCGGCGGCAGTCGCCTGGACACATTGTTCGTGACCTCAATCCGTCCCGGTGACGACCATGACGAACAGTCACTGGCCGGCGGTGTGTTCGCCCTCAATACCGGGGTAAAAGGTTTGCCGGAGCCGAAGGCAATATGACGCCGACACTGCTCGAACTCGAAGACGAATTCACCCATCTCACTCTCGCCCCGGAACTCGGTGGCAGCATCGTCAACTGGAGCGTGCGCGGCACGGGTCTGCCGCTGTTGCGCCACAGCGATGCCCATGCGCTGAACACCGGTCTGCCCGGCAAGCTCGGCTGCTTTCCCTTGGCACCGTGGTCGAACCGAATTTCAGAAGGCGGCTTTGAATGCCCCGAGGGCTGGCTGGCCCTGACACCCAACAGCCTCACCGATCCCCTGCCGATTCACGGCAGCGCCTGGCAACAGCCGTGGCAGGTGGTTTCGCAGACGCGCGATGAAGTCGTCCTGCAACTCGACAGCTCCACGCCCTTCGCTTACCGCGCCCGGCAACGATTCCACCTGAGCGACGGCAAGCTGAGCCTTGAGCTTAAGGTCACCCATCTGGCCGAAAGCCCGGCCTGGCATGGGCTCGGTTTGCATCCCTATTTTCCGCGTACCACGGGCACCCAGTTGCAGGCGCAAAGCCGGCAAGTCTGGTTGTGTGACGGGACAAAACTGCCGACGCACCTCAGTGCGTTGCCGGCCGAATGGGATTTTCAGTCACTCAAGAGGTTGCCCGAGACATTGGTCGACAACGGTTTCTGCGAATGGGACGGCCACTGCCTGATTCGCCAGCCTGCGTTGGGCTATGAGCTGGAATGCCGGGCCACCGGCAGCGATTACTACCTCCTCTACTGCCCGGTGGGTCTGGATTTTTTCTGTATCGAACCGGTGAGCCACCCGGTCAACGCGCATCACCTGCCCGGTCGACCGGGGTTGCGATTGCTGGCGCAAGGCGAGTCAGCCGAACTCGGTTTCAGCCTGCACTATCGCTACCCCAGCAACTGACTCAGCACCGCCCGCAACTTGCCGGGTTTCACCGGTTTGTTCAGCAACGGTGCGTCGAGTCGCTGCAATGAGCGCCGACACTGATCCGTGCGGTCTGCGGTGATGATGACCGCCGGAATCACCTGGTGGTAATGCTCGCGCAAATGCCTGACCACATCACAGCCCACCACCCCGTGATCGAGGTGGTAGTCCGCCAGAATCAGTTCCGGCGGTCGCCCCTCCAAGGCGGCCAGTGCGGAAAATTCATCAGTGGCCGTGACCACCTCGCAACCCCATTGCCCGAGCAGCGCGCTCATGCTTTCGAGGATGCTCACTTCGTTGTCCAACACCAGCAAACGCCGGCCCGGCAATGGATTGCCGGTGCCGGGTAGTGGTGCCGCCAGGCTGATCGGCAGCGGAATTTCATGGGAAATTGGCACGTCGATGCTGAACATCGAACCGCGCCCCGGCAACGAATGAACCCCGACTTTATAGCCGAGGATCTTGGCGATCCGTTCAACGATGGCCAGCCCCAGGCCCACACCCTTGCGGTCGGCGGCACGGCCGACGTCCAGTTGGTTGAACTCGAGGAAAATCGAATCCAGTCGGTCCGCCGCGATCCCGCGCCCGGTGTCCCAGACTTCCAGGCGCAGCATTTCACCGCGGCGCCTGGCACCCAGAAGAATGCTGCCCTCGTCGGTGTAGCGGCAGGCGTTGCTGAGGAAGTTGCGCAGGATCCGCGTCATCAGGCGCAAGTCCGTGCTGATGGCGTAATCGCCCATGTGTACCCGCAGGTTCAACCCTTCAGCCTGGGCCACTGACTGGAACTCCGACACCAACGGCGCGAGCAATTCATCGAGACGGTACAGCGCAATGTCCGGTTTGACTGCCGCCTGATCGAGCCGGGAAATATCCAGCAAATCGGTGAGCAAATCTTCCGCCCCTTCCAGCGCCTGGTGCGTACGCTCCACCAGCACTTGTTCGACGTCGGGCAGCTTGCGTTCGCGCAGGGTTGAGATCAGCAAACGCGCGGCGTTGAGCGGTTGCAACAGGTCATGACTGGCGGCGGCGAGGTATTTGTCCTTGCTGCGATTGGCAGCCTCGGCGGCGTCCCGGGCATCGCGCAAGGCTTCGGCAATCTGTTTACGCTGGGTGATCTGCTGTTGCAGGTTGCGGTTGGCTTCCAGCAACTCATCGGTGCGCGCGGTAACACGCTGCTCCAGTTCGTCGTTGAGTTGCTGCAGGCGCTGCTGGGCGAGTTTGCGCTCGGTGATGTCGGCGACAAACCCTTCCACCAGCCCTTCCTGATCGGGCTTGAGCAACAGGTTCATCAGCACGTCGAGGCTGCTGCCATCCTTGCGCCGCAGTTGGGTTTCATAGCCATGCAGGCTGCCCTGGTGCCTGAGGATTTCGCCGATATTTTCCAGTTCCTGTGCACCACCGACAAACAGGTTGCTCGCCAGATCCGCCAGGGAAAACAGCACTTCCTGGGGATTGTCGTAGCCGAGCATCCGCGCCAGTCCCGGATTGGCGGCGCGCATGCCTTCCAGGAGGCTGGCCTGAAAGATCCCGTGGACCGCGTTCTCGAACAGCCATTTGTAGCGATTGCGCTCGGTTTCCAGCTCGTCGAGGCGCGCGGCGAGTTCCGGGTAATGACTCTTGCGCGCCGAGTGGCTGCCTAATCCCAGTAACCCCGCCAGCGCCCGTTGTTGCTCGTCAGAGGGCTTCGCCATAGACGACCTCGACATCACGCTGACTGGACTCGCGCGGGTTGGTCAGGATGCACGGGTCGTGCATGGCGTGTTGCGACAGGAACGGAATGTCCGCAGTGCTGACCCCGTGCAGTCCGAGGGTTTCGTGGAAGCCGATGGCGTGTTTCAAGGCGATCAGATGTTCGACCAGACGCCCGCAAATCTGCCGGTGATTCAAGCCACGGCAATCGATGCCAAAGGTCTCGGCGATCACCTTGAAGCGCTCGGGTGCGGAGCTGTAGTTGAACGCCACCACGTGTTCCACCAGCACCGCGTTGCACAGCCCATGAGGCAAGTCGAGAAAGCCACCGAGGCTGTGGGACATGGCGTGCACCGCGCCGAGGATCGCGTTGGAGAACGCCAGCCCGGCCTGCATGCTGCCGAGCATGATTTTCTCGCGCAGGGCAATGTCGTTCGGGTTGGCGATCATCTGCACCAGGTTGCCGTTGATCAGGCGCATCGCTTCGAGTGCGTGCGGATCGGTCAACGGCCCGTGACCGGTGGAAACAAACGCTTCGATGGCATGCACCAACGCATCGATGCCGGTACAGGCCGACAGGAACGGGTCCATGCTCAGGGTGGTTTCCGGGTCGATCAACGACACGTCCGGGACCACCGCCTTACTGACGATGGAGAACTTCATGCGTTCTTGCTGGTTGGAGATGATCACGAATTGCGAGACATCGGCCGAGGTCCCGGCGGTGGTCGGAATCAGGATCAGCGGTGGGCTGGGGACGCGGATGGTGTCCACGCCTTCGAACTCGAGGATGCTGCGCCCATGGGCGACGACAATGCCGATGCCTTTACCGCAATCCATCGGGCTGCCGCCACCGACGGCCACGATCACATCGCAATGGTTTTCCCGGTACAGATCGGCGCCGAGCATCACTTCCTCAACCCGAGGGTTGGGCGAGACCGCGCTGTACAGGACGTACTCGATACCCTGGGCTTGCAGGCTGGCCTCGACATCGGCGACCCAACCGGCCGCAATCACACCGGGATCGCTGACCAGCAGCACCTTGCGGGCGCCAAAGGTTTTGGCGCAATTGCCGACGTTGTGCCGGCAGCCGGCACCAAAGATGATTTCAGGCGAAACGAATTTACGCAGCTGGCTGAGATTCTGGCTCATTGGAAAGCCTGTTTTTATTGTTTTGGAAGGTGACGTCCACACTAAAGCATCCGGCTGTGAATGCAATCAGACCAATGGGTAGCAGGCTGGTGTACTCAGACTCTGAATTCACCGGAGACCCCCTGTGGGAGCGAGCCTGCTCGCGATGGCTATCTTCCAGTCACCATTGATGTTGCCTGACACTCCGTCATCGCGAGCAGGCTCGCTCCCACAGGGGATTTGTGTCGCTTAATTCATCCGCGATAGATCAGTCGCGAAGCCTTCTCGTTACGCAACGTCAGGTGTTCCATGCCCAGCCCCGGTGCCTCGGCTTCCTCGCGGGCCTTGAGAATCACACCGTGATGCGGTGACTTGCTGCACACCGGGTCCGCGTTGGCGGCGTCACCGGTCAGCATGAATGCCTGGCAGCGGCAGCCGCCCAGGTCCTTGTGCTTTTCATCGCAGGAGCGGCACGGTTCCTTCATCCAGTCATCGCCACGAAAGCGATTGAAACCGAAAGAATCAGTCCAGATGTGCTCGATGCTGTGCTCGCGCACATTGGGAAACTGCACCGGCAACTGTCGGGCGCTGTGGCAAGGCAACGCCGTGCCGTCGGGGGTGATGTCGAGAAACAGATTGGCCCAGCCGTTCATGCAGGTCTTGGGGCGTTCTTCGTAGTAATCCGGGGTGACGAAGATCAGCTTGCACGGGTGGCCCTGCGCTTCAAGACGCTCGCGGTATTCGTTGGTGATGCGCTCGGCGCGCTGCAATTGTTCTCGCGTGGGCAACAGGCCAACGCGGTTGAGCTCGGCCCAGCCGTAGAACTGGCACGTCGCCAATTCAACGAAATCCGCCTCCAGCTCCAGGCACAAGTCGATGATCTGCGCGATCTGGTCGATGTTGTGCCGATGGGTGACGAAGTTCAGCACCATCGGGTAGCCCTGGGCCTTTACCGCCCGGGCCATCGCCAGTTTCTGCGCGAAGGCTTTGCGCGAACCGGCGAGCATGTTGTTCACTGCTTCGTCGGCGGCCTGGAAGCTGATCTGGATATGGTCCAGCCCCGCGACCTTGAAATCGCGCACTTTCTGCTCGGTCAGGCCGATGCCCGAGGTGATCAGGTTAGTGTAGTAACCCATGTCCCGGGCGGCTTTGATCAGTTCGGCCAGGTCCTGGCGAACCAACGGTTCACCACCGGAAAAGCCCAACTGCGCGGCGCCCATTTCCCGCGCTTCGCGGAACACCCGGATCCACTCTTCGGTGCTTAACTCTTCGCCTGATTGGGCAAAGTCCAGCGGGTTGGAGCAATACGGGCATTGCAGCGGACAACGGTAGGTCAGCTCCGCCAACAGCCACAGCGGCGGACCCGGACGCGAGTCACTCGATCCAGAATTGAGCATGGGCCACCTCCAGAAATGCCAGCACGTCTTCGTCGATCCCCGGTACGCCGGGGAAACTCTCAGACAGTCGATCAATGATCGCCGCCACGCTGCGCCGACCGTCCACCAGATCGAGGATCTGCCCGGCGCTGTCGTTAAGTTTGATCATGCCTTCGGGGTACAGCAGCACGTGACAGTCCTGACGAGGTTCCCATTGCAGGCGAAAACCCTGGCGCAGTGACGGTGATTGCTCGCGGTTGATCAGGCTCACAGGGCAATCCCCCGGTGCCAGACCTGCTCCGTGGTGACGCTGTGATACGGCGGGCGTTCCAGCTCGTAGGCCATGCTCATGGCGTCGAGCATGCTCCACAGCACGTCGAGCTTGAATTGCAGGATTTCCAGCATGCGCTGCTGGCCTTCGACCGTGACGTAGTGCGCGAGGGTGATGCGCAAACCATGCTCGACATCCCGTCGCGCCTGACTCAGGCGATTACGGAAATAGTCGTAACCGCCGACGTCGATCCATGGGTAATGGGTTGGCCAGGCATCGAGCCGGGATTGGTGGATCTGTGGCGCAAACAGTTCGGTCAGCGAACTGCTGGCGGCTTCCTGCCAACAGGCGCGACGGGCGAAATTGACGTAGGCGTCCACGGCGAAACGGACACCGGGCAGCACCAATTCCTGTGAAAGGATTTGCTCGCGATCCAGGCCCACTGCTTCGCCCAGCCGCAGCCAGGCTTCGATGCCGCCTTCGCTGCCGGGTGCACCGTCGTGATCGAGTATCCGTTGCAGCCATTCCCGGCGCACGTCGCGGTCCGGGCAGTTGGCGAGAATCGCTGCGTCCTTCAGGGGGATGTTCACCTGGTAGTAGAAGCGATTGGCGACCCAGCCTTGAATCTGCTCGCGGGTTGATCGGCCGGCGTACATGGTTTGGTGGAATGGATGGTGGATGTGGTAGTAGGCGCCTTTGGCGCGCAGGGCCGCCTCGAATTCGGTGGGGGACATCGGGGTGTCAGTCATTGCGGTTCTCCGGGGAATCTGCGGTGTCTGGTCTGGCCCCATCGCGAGCAAGCTCGGCTCCTACAAGGGATCTTCGGTGTACACAAAACCCTGTGGGAGCGGGCTTGCTCGCGAAGGGGCTATCCGCTACAGCTCAATACTCATGCCGTCAAACGCCACTTCGATCCCGCGCCGCTCCAGCAGCGCCCGCTCGGCCGAGTCTTCATCGAGGATCGGGTTGGTGTTGTTAATGTGGATCAGCACCTTGCGCTGGCGGGTGAAGCCTTCAAGGATGTCGAGCATGCCGCCAGGGCCGCTTTGCGACAGGTGACCCATTTCACTGCCCAGGTTCTGGCCGACTTCGCAGACTCGCATCTCGTCGTCGCGCCACAAGGTGCCGTCCAGCAACAGGCAATCGGCGCGTTGCATCCAGCTCAGAACCTCATCGTCGACCTGTCCCAGACCCGGGGCGTAGAACAACGAAGCACCGCTGCGTCGGTCTTCGATAAACAAACCAATGGTGTCGCCCGGCTGCGGATTGCCGCGGTTGGGCGAGTACGGCGGCGCGTTGCTGACCAAGGGGATCGCGCGAAATCTCAGGTGCGCGCAAGCCGGAATGCTGAAGGGCTCGCGGTCGAGCCCGACCTGTTGCCACTGCAACCCGCCGTTCCAGTGCTTGAGCATGGTGAACAACGGGAAGCCACTGCTCAGGTCTTCATGGACCCGCTCGGTGCACCAGACCTGATGCGGGCAACCTTCGCGAAGGCTCAACAGGCCGGTGCAGTGGTCGATCTGGCTATCCAGCAGGACGACGCCGGCAATCGCCGTGTCACGCACCCGGCGCGCCGGTTGCAGCGGCGCGAAACTCTCGAGTTGCGCGCGAATGTCCGGTGAAGCATTGCACAGCACCCAATCCACACCGTTGTCGCTCAGGGCAATCGAGGACTGGGTGCGCCGTTGGGCCCGCAGGCTGCCATTGCGCATCGCGGCGCACTGGCGGCAGTTGCAATTCCATTGCGGAAAACCACCGCCAGCGGCGGATCCGAGAACGCGAATGTGCATGGGCAATGCTCCAGAAGGCAGGCCCGGCCAACGCAACAGCTGGCCGGGTGAACAATCAGCGGTTGGCGAAATACATCGTCACTTCGAAGCCAATGCGCAGATCGGTAAACGCGGGTTTAGTCCACATGGGTCAATCCTCTTCTTATGCCGGACGATTCCGGTAAAGCCATTAATGCACGGGGCGCCAGGCACCCGAATGCTACTTTCGAACGAGGTGGCGGCGTGCATTGGTAGGGGGTGTTGCGCGGTTTTCAAGCACACCCAGAAACCCATGTGGGAGCGGGCTTGCTCGCGAAGGCGGCGTCACATCCAACACATTGGTTGACTGATAGACCGCTTTCGCGAGCAAGCCCGCTCCCACAAGGTTTTGCGGTGTTCTTGCGAAAGTTAGAAGAACCCCATCGGATTGATGTCGTAGCTCACCAGCAGGTTTTTGGTCTGCTGATAATGGTCGAGCATCATCTTGTGGTTTTCACGGCCGACGCCGGACTTCTTGTAGCCACCAAACGCGGCGTGGGCCGGGTACAGGTGGTAGCAGTTGGTCCAGACACGCCCGGCCTTGATCGCCCGGCCCATGCGGTAGGCGCGGTTGATGTCGCGGGTCCACAGACCGGCGCCGAGGCCGAACTCACTGTCGTTGGCAATCGCCAGGGCTTCGGCTTCGTCCTTGAAGGTGGTGATACCCACCACCGGGCCGAAGATTTCTTCCTGGAACACGCGCATTTTGTTGTGGCCCTTGAGCAGGGTCGGCTGGATGTAATAACCCGTCGACAAGTCGCCTTCAAGACGCTCGGCCGCGCCGCCGGTGAGCAGCTCGGCGCCCTCTTCCTGAGCAATTTTCAGGTACGAGAGAATCTTGTCGTATTGCTGCTCGGACGCCTGGGCGCCGACCATGGTTTCGGTGTCCAGCGGGTTGCCGCGCTTGATCTTGACGATCTTCTGCATCACCACTTTCATGAAGTCGTCGTAGATCGACTCCTGCACCAGCGCTCGCGATGGACAGGTGCAGACTTCGCCCTGGTTGAAGAACGCCAGCACCAGGCCTTCGGCGGCCTTCTCGATGAACTGCGGCTCGGCTTGCATGATGTCTTCGAAGAAAATGTTCGGCGACTTGCCGCCCAGCTCAACGGTCGATGGAATGATGTTCTCGGCCGCGCACTTCATGATGTGCGCGCCAATCGGGGTGGAACCGGTGAAGGCGATCTTGGCGATGCGCTTGCTGGTGGCCAGCGCCTCACCGGCTTCGCGACCGAAGCCCTGAACGATGTTCAGCACGCCGGGTGGCAGCAAGTCGGCGATCAGCTCAGCGAAGACCATGATCGACAGCGGCGTCTGCTCAGCGGGTTTGAGGACCACGCAGTTACCGGCGGCCAGGGCCGGGGCGAGTTTCCAGGCAGCCATCAGCAGCGGGAAGTTCCACGGAATGATCTGTCCGACCACGCCCAATGGCTCGTGGAAGTGATAGGCCGTGGTCAGCTCGTTGATCTCGGCGGCACCGCCCTCTTGAGCGCGGATGCAACCAGCGAAGTAACGGAAATGGTCGGCAGCCAGCGGCACGTCAGCGTTGAGGGTTTCGCGTACGGCTTTGCCGTTGTCCCAGGTTTCGGTGACGGCGAGGATTTCCAGATTCTGTTCGATGCGATCGGCGATTTTCAGCAGCACCAGGGAGCGGTCCTGCGCTGAGGTTTTGCCCCAGGCGTCAGCCGCGGCATGCGCTGCATCGAGGGCTTTTTCGATGTCGGCGGCGCTGGAACGAGGGAATTCGGCGATCACTTCACCGTTAACCGGCGAAGAGTTGGTGAAGTACTCACCATTGACCGGGGCGACGAACTCGCCGCCGATGAAATTGCCGTAGCGCGGTTTAAACGTAACGACGGCGCCAGGTGTGCCGGGTTGTGCGTAGATCATGGTGGGCCTCTGTCTGGGTCGATGCCTGTCGGGCAAACAGGCGATGAACCGATAGTAGAGAGCCCTGCGCGTGAGACGAATGCGCCGTTGGCAGGAGGACTCTCGTTATTTGGTAGTAGATTTGCGCGAATCCAATGTGGGAGCGGCTTGCTCGCGAAGGCGGTGCGTCAGTCAACCAATGTGTTGAATGTAAAGCCGCTTTCGCGAGCAAGCCCGCTCCCACAGGGGTTATGCGGTGGACTCAGCGTTAGTGCTTGGCAACCAGGTCTTTAGGCAGCTTGAACGTCCAGAGCATGCCGCCCTGGTTGAAGTCCTTGATGCGCTTGGCCACTTCGCCGCCCCACAGCGGAACAGCACCGCCCCAACCCGAAAGGACCGAGACGTACTGTTCGCCGTCCATTTCCCAAGTCACAGGTGAGCCGAGTACGCCGGAGCCGGTCTGGAATTCCCAGACTTTCTCGCCGGTCTTGGCATTGAACGCCTGCAGGAAACCTTCCGGCGTGCCGGTGAACACCAGGTTGCCCTTGGTGGTCAGTACCCCGCCCCACAACGGCGCGAAGTTCTTGTGGCGCCAGACTTCCTTGCCGGTTTTCGGGTCGATGGCGCGCAGCACGCCGATGTAGTCTTCATTCAATGGCTTGATGGTGAAACCGGCACCGAGGAACGCCGCGCCTTTCTTGTAGGCGATGCCTTCGTTCCAGATGTCCATGCCCCATTCGTTGGACGGCACGTAGAACAGTCCGGTGTCCTTGTTGTAGGCCATCGGCATCCAGTTTTTCGCGCCGAGGAATGCCGGTGCTACGAACACCGAACTGCCTTTGGCTTCGGTGCCTGGTGCGCCTGGACGGCTGGCTTCGTTGTAGATCGGCCGGCCCTCTTTATCCAGGCCGGTGGCCCAGGTGATCTTGTCCACGAACGGGAAGCCGCGAATGAACTTGCCGTTGGTGCGGTCCAGCACGTAGAAGAAACCGTTACGGTCAGCGGTCGCGGCGGCTTTGATCTCTTTGCCGCCTTCGGTGTAGTTGAACGAGACCAGCTCGTTTACGCCGTCATAGTCCCAGCCGTCGTGAGGCGTGCTCTGGAAGTGCCACTTGATGGTGCCGTCGTCCGGGTTGAGCGCCAGACGCGACGACGAGTAGAGGTTGTCGCCAGGGCGCAGGTGCGAGTTCCACGGCGCCGGGTTGCCGGTGCCGAACAGCAACAGATTGGTTTCCGGGTCGTAGTAACCGCCGAGCCAAGGGGCGGCGCCGCCGGTTTTCCAGAGGTCGCCGGGCCAGGTCTTGCCGGCTTCACCGCCGGAGATGCCATTCTCTATCGCTTTACCGTCCTTGTAGGTGTAACCCATGTGGCCTTCGACGGTGGGACGGGTCCACAGCAGGTCGCCGTTTTTCGGGTCGTAGGCTTCGATTTTGCCAACCACCCCGAACTCGCCACCGGCGACACCGGTGATCAGTTTGCCGTTGATTACCAACGGCGCGGCGCTGATCGAATAGCCTTCCTTGTGGTCGGCGACTTTCTTGCTCCAGACGACCTTGCCGGTGTCCTTGTTCAAGGCCACAAGCTTGGCATCGAGGGTGCCGAAGAACACCAAGTCGCCGTACAGCGCGACACCACGGTTGATCACGTCGCAGCAAGGGCGGATGTCATCGGGCAGGCGCGCATCGTATTGCCAGAGTTTCTTGCCGGTGCGTGCATCCACCGCAAACACCCGCGAGTAGGAACCGGTCATGTACATCACGCCGTCCTTGATCATCGGCTGTGCTTGCTGACCGCGTTGTTTTTCACCGCCGAAGGAGAACGCCCAGACCGGCCGCAAGTCCTTCACGTTGTTGACGTTGAGCGTATCCAGCGGACTGTAGCGTTGACCCTGGACGCCCAGACCGTTGGTGACGATCTGCTCCGGGTTCTTGGGGTCCTGGAGGATGTCTTTATCAGTGACGCCGGCCAATGCCGAGCCAGACAACAGCATGGCACTGAGCAGCACGCTCAAGACGAAGGGTTGGCGACGTGCGGGTTGGGTCATGACGGCTACCTCTGCAGTTTTTTGTTATACCCGGGAAATTTTCCCGGTCTGGTGCAGATTCTTGGGCGCCGCCGCCCTTGGAACAATTGCCCGCAGTGCTGAGATTGCTAGTTCCTTAGTACCGGGTCGAAGGAGATCAACACCTATAGATCGACACTAGTCCCCTGTGGGAGCGAGCCTGCTCGCGATGAGGCCCTCACATTCAGCATTGATGTCGGCTGATACACCGCCATCGCGAGCAGGCTCGCTCCCACAGGGGATTTGTGTTGTTCACTTATCCGCGGCGGAATCGACTCGGGTCATCTGCCCGCGCTCTTAACGCGGGTACAAATGGCTGACGCTGCGGATCAGTTCGTAGCGGCTCAGAGTGATCCCGGTGAAACGCTCGGGAATGGGGCTGCGGATCATCTCGGCCATATCACTGCCGTTGGCGGCGCCATCGCGCATCAACTGGTCGAGCCAGCCGAGGTAGTCACGCATTTGCTCGAACGGCTGCTGATCGCTGGCCACCGGTCCATGGCCGGGAACGATCAGCGTCCACGGCAAGCCCTGAAGGGTGGCGATGTCCGCCAGCCACACCGACAACCCCGGACTGTTGGGTGTGGTCAGCGCCCGTTGATCCGGTACTTGGAAAGCGTTAGATATCTGCCATATTAGTAAAAAACCTTAGAAAGCAGGCATCGTTCAAAAGACGTTTGATGACTTTACTGATGTCGAAGCAGACAACGGGATTGGTTTTCTGATCAATGCAGAGGAAGGCAGATGGAACTCGTGTGGGCTACTGAGGAATTGGTGATCGCTGGGCAACCCTATCCGGGGTTTCCCATTCTGCTTTGGGATTCAATGGAGAGCTGCATCCCGGCCAATCAGTTCTTGCGTCATTACCTGCTTCGCGGGGTCATTGGTTCTAAGCGGTAACTGACCCAGTAAAGGCTGTTCTGCCGACTGAAAACTGACCCAGGTGTTCAATTGCTTCTGCTCACTTTTCGAGCAGGAGAACACAGGGTGATCAGCATGGAAATGTTGGGAAAAATCCGGCGGATGTACTTCCGCGACAAGCTCTCGCTGCATCAGATAGCCAAGCGTACCGGGCTGTCGAGAAACACCATTCGAAAATGGGTCAGAGCACCCGAAGCCACTCAGCCGGCGTACCAACGGTGCGCAACCTTCAACAAACTCAGTCCATTTCACGAGACGCTTGAGCAGGCGCTCAAGGCCGATTCGTTTCGGGCAAAGCACAACCGCAGAAGTGCCAAAGCACTCTTCGAACAGATCAAGGCCGAGGGGTACGACGGCGGCTACAGCCAGCTCACCGCCTTCATACGCACGTGGCGCGGCCAGCAAGGCAAGTCTTTACGGGCCTTTGTGCCGCTGACCTTTGCACTCGGCGAGGCCTTTCAATTCGACTGGAGCGAAGAAGGTCTGCTGATCGGCGGCCTGTTCCGACGCATCCAGGTCTCCCATATGAAGCTGTGCGCCAGTCGCGCATTTTGGTTGGTTGCGTATCCCAGCCAAGGCCACGAGATGTTGTTCGATGCCCATACCCGCTCTTTTGGCGCGTTAGGTGGGGTGCCGCGTCGTGGCATCTACGACAACATGAAAACGGCTGTCGACAAGGTCAACAAGGGTAAAGGCCGCACGGTCAATGCCCGGTTTGCGGTCATGTGTGCGCACTACCTATTCGATCCGGACTTCTGCAACGTGGCCTCCGGCTGGGAAAAAGGCATCGTTGAAAAGAACGTCCAAGACAGCCGACGGCGCATCTGGCTCGATGCTCAAAACTGCATGTTCCACACCTTCGAGGAATTGAATGCCTGGCTCGGCCAACGCTGCCGTGCGCTCTGGGACGAACTGGTGCACCCGCAGTACAACGGGCTGACAGTGGCGGACGTCCTGGCGCTGGAACGCGCCGAATTGATGCCGATGCCGACTGCCTTTGATGGCTACGTCGAGCGCACCGTACGGGTCTCCAGCACATGCCTGATCAGCGTGGCGCGAAATCGCTACTCGGTGCCGTGTGAGCGGGTCGGTCAGTGGGTCAGCAGCCGTTTGTATCCCACGCGGGTGGTGGTCATCGCCGATGAAACGATGATTGCCAGTCACGAGCGCCTGTTTGATCGAGATCAGGTCAGTTTTGACTGGCAGCATTACATCCCGCTCATCGAACGCAAGCCCGGTGCGCTGCGCAATGGCGCTCCGTTTGCCGATCTGCCGAAGCCGTTGCAACTGCTAAAACGCGGTCTGAGGCGGCACACCAATGGTGATCGAGTCATGACGCAGGTACTGGCGGCTGTTCCCATCGCCGGGCTCGACGCCGTATTGGTGGCTGTGGAGTTGGTACTGGAATCAGGCAGCTTGAGTGCTGACCACATCCTGAATGTCCTGGCTCGACTGACATCGACAGCAGCCCCTCCGTCCGCCGAAACCAGCCTGCAACTCAAGATAGCGCCTGTCGCCAATACGGCACGCTACGACCGGCTCCGTACCACCGATGAGGAGACTCGCAATGCGTGATCTTAAGGCGGAACTCAAAGAACTGCGTCTGCATGGCATGGCCAGCGCCTGGGAAGAACTGGCCTCGCAAGGCGAAGCCTCAACGACCTCGTCGAAATGGCTGCTTGAGCATCTTCTCCAACAAGAACATGCGGATCGAGCGGTGCGCTCAGTGAACCACCAGATGAACATGGCCAAACTCCCCATGCATCGTGATTTGGCCGGTTTCGACTTCAGCGCTTCCAGCGCAGACGCCCGCCTGGTCAGGGATTTGTCCAGCCTGGAATTCACCGATACCGCGCAGAATGTCGTGTTCATCGGCGGGCCTGGTACAGGCAAAACACACCTCGCCACCGCCTTAGCCGTGTCCGGGATCACGACGCATCACAAACGCGTGCGCTTCTACTCCACGGTGGATCTGGTCAATCTGCTGGAGCGCGAAAAGTACGACGGCAAGACGGGCCGCATAGCTCAAGGGCTGTTACGAACAGACCTGGTGATACTCGATGAACTGGGGTATTTGCCCTTCAGTCAGAGCGGTGGTGCCCTGTTATTTCACTTGCTATCCAAGCTATACGAGCACACCAGCGTGGTGATCACCACCAACCTCAGCTTCTCGGAATGGTCGAGTGTATTTGGTGACGCCAAGATGACCACAGCGTTGCTGGATCGGCTGACACACCACTGCCACATCGTCGAAACGGGCAACGAGTCCTACCGCCTGCAACACAGCACTCTGGCCGCGCAGACAAAGATCAAATCACGTGAACGAAAGCGCAAGGACGAAGATGGTATCGAGGACGATGAGCTATTCTGATCAGCACCGAAAATACCCTGCCGCATGCCCACATGCGGTGGGGCTTAATGCCTCTTCCACCGGGACACGACTGCTAAGCTTATCCACAATTGCTGATGCAAAAATCAGCAATCCGCCCTGGGTCAATTTTCAATCGGCAGGGTGGGTCAGTTTTCAATCAGCGCCGACAGAAAAGCCTCTGTTAGGGGTCTCTTCATAACCGCACCTGCCTCCCTAGCGTCCGCTCTGGGTAGGTGCAGTTCTCGGGAGGCGGCAATCGGCCATTAGCAGTCATTCGTAGCAGGGGGAAATTCAACTGAGGGAGCTAGGTGGTTTCGATCAACGTGTTACGGGACTGAACCAATAGATCATCGAGATGACTGTCGCGATCCATATAATACAAAGACATAAGTGTAGAGCGACAAAGGGGTTGTCTTTCATGGGTAGATTGTAATGCTCGAGTGGACGATCAATCAGGGTCTCAAACAAAGGGCCCTCACCTTCGCGATGAGCTTTGCCCATTAAGCTTTCCGAGGCAGCCCTTGCTCCGCAACCACAGGCGGACACTGGCAAACGCTTCTGGAAATTTAGTCTCCGAAGCTAAAGCTCCAGTTTTTCGGTTTCCGCCAGTTGGCGCTAATGAGAAGTTAATGGTTGAGCAACGGTAACGTCACCACGAACTCACTTCCCTTCCCATTACCCTCGCTCGTACCAGTGACCTTGCCGCCGTGTGCTTCCACCAGCTCCCGAACGACGGTCAACCCAATGCCCAAGCCGGCCCCGTTGAAACCTATGGCGTGTTCGTCCTGAACGTAAGGGTCAAAAATAAAAGGCAGTGCTTTGGCCGAAACTCCAATTCCATTGTCGGAAATACTTATCTTCAAAACGTCGGCCTCTACCGTGACAGACAGCTTGATTCTGCCGTCGGCCGGAGTGTACTTAGCCGCATTCGCCAGTAGATTATGGAGAATCTGAGCCAGGCGTCCTGGGTCTCCACTGACCATCAAGATGCCATCAGGAAGATGGGCGTCGAAATGCTGCTTTTGCGCGGCCATCACAGGGCCACATGCATCAACAGCGTCATTCAGAATTTGCAATATGTCGACATCGCGGCGATCAATTCGCAACTTACCCGTGCTGGCACGGGAGACGTCGAGCAGATCGTCGACCAGCTGTGAAATATGCTGTACTTGGCTCTCGATCAACTCACGCATCCGCGGTAGCTGATCACTAGGCAGCCGGACCATACGCTCTGCAATCATGCTGATGGGTGTTAACGGGTTTCGTAGTTCATGGGCCACCATCGCAAGTACGCTTTTCTGCTGACTCAATGCACGCTCGGCTGCAGCCTGAAGGTCTTGAGCGCTGAGCGCAGCTATGACCAGCTGCGCGTTAGCCTCGCGCAGCTCCTGGTACAAGCGCTGCTCCTCCAAACGAGGGGGGGCTGCAGCATCTGATTGTGCTAGCAGAATCGCCAGCACCAACTGCTGATTGGCCTCGATCACTTGCTCGACCTGCTGGGTATCCACCAGCCGGCTACTGGCGTCGTTCAATTGTTTTTGCAGTGCTGCTAATACGGCGCGTGCTTCAACAGTTTTTTGGCCAAGCAGGAAGAGTTCGTGAGCCGCATTGGCCATCTCACGCTCATTCTTGCCACCGGCGTTACTCATGAGTCGAGCTCAAACATTTTTATCTCCTGTGCGTACCGCTCCAAAATTCTGTTTTGTCGGTCGACCACCGAGCAGCCCCTCCTGATCTGGCAGCATTTCGCCGATCTGCAAACCGTTATTGTCGATGTGGTACTGGCGCAATTCATCGGAATGGGCGCTGGCCCGCACCTTGACCACGGCCATGATGCGCAGCAAACGGCTCTGCACTTCAATGTAGCGCTGAACGATGATGGCGTCGGTAAGAAATGCTGTGCCGTAAGGGCTGAAGCGCAAGTCGGTGTAGCGGTCTTCCAGCTCTGAGGTCATCAATACGCTGACCCCGGCGCTCGTCAAGGCAGTGACCATGCGCGACAGCGACTCGCGAAAGTCTTCGCGGAAGGTCGGTGCCAGCGCCAGTTCGAAGCCCGACAACGAATCGATCACCACGCGGGTGGCTTTCAGCCGGCTGATCTCGCTGAGCAGCAAATGCACGATTTCATCGATGGACAGGTCCGGGGCGCGGCTGTCCACCAGGCCGACCTGTCCGCTCTGGATCAGGCCCGAAAGGGTGGCGTTCTGCGAGTGGTTGGGCCGTTGTTCGAACACCGCGATCACGCCGGTTTCGCCATTGCGCGCGCCTTCGGCCAGGAAGGTCGCGGCCAGAATACTTTTGCCCGAGCCCGACGGCCCGGCCACCAGCAAGGAATAACCACGGGGCAGGCCGCCGCCCAGCATCTCGTCGAGCTGTGGCACGCCCATTTTCAGGCGCTTGATGGGGAATTCCAGCGGTGCTTCAACCGGGTTGAGGGTGGCGGGTGCAAAGACCTTGATCCCGGATGTGGCGATGCGGAAGGTGTGCAGCCCCGGCAATGTCGGTTGGCCGCGCATCTTCATGATTTCCATCTTGCGCACCATCGAATTGCGCTCAACGCTTTGGCGCAGCCAGATCAAGCCATCGGCCACGGTGAAAATCGGGTTGGTGTCGGTTTCGGTGAAGTATTCGCCAATCAGGAAGGTCGTCGCCTGCCAGGTGGTCATCAACATGCCCAGTTGCTGAACGAACTGCGGCAGGTTGTTGTTCGGGTTGTCCTGGGTCTGGCTCGCCAGGACCACCGAACGGAACGAGTCGACGAACACCAGTGACGGGGAGTGAGCCTCCACCTCGCTGACGATACGCCGCAGTACTTCGTCCAGATTCCCGGCCAGGGTGTCGTCAGCCAGGTTGATGTAGCGGATCGACTGGTTGATCGCTTCGCTGTCGAAAAAATCGAATTGCTGCTGATAACGCAGCATCTTCAGCGGCGGCTCACCCAGTACGGTAAAAAACAGCGCCGGGCGCTCGGGTGTCGCCAGGGCAAACATCATCTGATGTGCCAGGGTGGTTTTGCCACAGCCAGGCGGGCCGGCGATCAGGTTGAACGAAAACTCCGGCAATCCTCCGCCCAGCACCTCGTCCAGTCCTGGCACGCCGGTGGCCAGGCGGTTGATAGTCACTTTGGTGCTCATGGCGAATTTTCCTGCGAAGGGGTGTCGCTCAAAGAAGGTTCCCACATGCCACGAAGCAAACGTGCGGTGAGCGAGGGCCCGATCAGCGTGGTCAGCAGCTCGTAAAAGGTAGTCAGCAACACTTCACCGAAAAACAGGGCATCGACTTCGCTTTGCTCAACGATTACGGACTTGAGGGCAGTCAGATCCATGCCGGACTGCACCCTCTCATAGGTGCGGGCCAGACGCGGATGAGTGGAGGCGCACAGGTGGAGGCTACGGCGAAAAAGCGCGGCAACCCCTTGCTGGCCGATGATGGGCGTGAGGGCTACGTCCATATCCCGCAGGATGGAAATGATCGCCTGGGCGATCCTTGCAATGTCAGCGTTGGGGCCAACACGGTGCGCCAGAGAAGCTACGATCTGGCGGCTCTCTTCGCTTAGCGTGGACATGGCTGACTGATATCTGATGGACAGAGTTTGATGGTACACCCTATAGCTAGCTATCGAGCCCCAATCGGACGCAGCATTACTTGCTGTCATTTACGTTGGCGGAATAAGTTTTTTGCAAAACAGTTTGATCGACCGCTTTGGGTCGATTGCGGCCCGTCACGACAGGCAGAAATCGGCCAAAAGCGGACGTTCAGCCTTCTCACTAGCGAGCGCGAACAGAGCTAACGATGAAAGTTATGCGAGAATTGCAGTGGCGGGCCATTCACTTGGTGGCTTGACCGCCCTGGAGATCGCCGGTGCTCGTTTCGATCCAGACCGCTTCGCCCATGACTGCAAAACACACCCGCAGTTAACAAGTTGCACCGTCTATGGAAAGATAAATCCCGCAAGCACCTCAGAATCACAAGCCGCGTTGGCCGCCGATTGGCGAGATAAACGCGTCACTGCCGTGGTTACATTGGACCTGGGGCTTTCACGGGGCATGACCGATGAAAGCCTGGCCGCGCTGCCGGTACCAACGCTGGTGATCGCTGCCGGCGTACCGTCGAGTGAGCTTCCCGCCGAGTTGGAGTCTGCCAACCTGGCCAAACGCCTGCCTGCGGCGTCAAGCCGTTACGTCGAAATCAGCGACGCAAGCCATTTCACTTTCCTGTCGGCGTGCAAACCTGGCGCTGAGGCAATGCTCGAAGAAGACGTACCAGGCGATGGCATCATTTGCCGGGATGGCGACAGCGCTCGCTCGCGTGGGGTGATTCAACAGCAGATTACATCGCTGATAGCAGAGTTTCTTCAGTTTCGGCCAAAAGCAGAGTGAACAGTGATGTGACCAGAAACAGGTCAATTGGGGGAGCGTCCTGCAACGGGACTGCCAGAAAGAAAGTGACTTGATTCGTCGGAAAATATCTGCATTTGGGTTTTGATTCGCCGTAAAACTTCATCCGCTGCACTCGACAATGGACGCCCTTGTTTTACCAAGAGCCGGGCGTTGACGTTCTGACACAGTGGGTGATCAATCTCCAATGCCACCAACTCACCGGATTCGACTTCTTTAAGCGCCGAAAAGATAGCGGTCAGGGTGGCCCCCTTTCCGCGAAGGACAAACCGCCGAAGTGCGGCCAATGAGTTCGTTACCAACGTGGGTTTTACTTCAATATTCTCAGAATGTACCAACAGCTCAAAAATATGACCCAATCCAAATTCGGGGGGCATTACAGCCAGCGGGTAGCTAAGCATTTCCCTGACACTGACCGGATGTTTGAAATGCGCCAGAGGATGCTGGGCACTGACGAGCAGCTTTACGGGTTGATGCGAAGAGGCTCTGTACTCAATATCAGCGTGTGCCGAGGGATTATATGCGAGCCCGATATGCGCCCTGCTCTCGGCAACCTCTGTCAGCACATCATTGTTAGGTAAAACGTCCATGAACACATTCAGCCCAGGGTAATCGCCACAAAAATCGGCCAGGACATCGTCCATCACACGGTCGATGAACCCCTCGCTGCAGACGATCCTCACCTCCCCTCTTTGCAGCCCCTGCAGCGCTCGCAGCCGGTCCTCCAGTTGTTCTTGCTGGGATTGGCAACCTCTCCAGAACTCCAGCAGGTATTTCGCCGACTCAGTGGGCTCTACGCCACGGGATTGTCGATTGAACAACTGCACTCCGACCTCGTCTTCGAGAAGCTTGATTTGTCGCGTGATAACAGACGGCGCCGTGTTAAGACTATCTGCTGCTCCTCTGATTGATCCGTGTGACAACACCGCGAAGAAATAGCGCAATCTCCTCTGATTTATCTCCCTCATGGTCGAGCCTCCTCCGTAGTGATTCCGTTGCTCAAAAAGCAACACTATTGGTTAAAAGTTGCTATTGCAACAAATGCTTTTGGTATTCACGATGAAGCGGTCGTCCTAATTCAAGCAGCCAATACCTTCTCGGAGGTCGGAATTAATCCGATTGAATATGAATAAAAATAAGATCGAGTTAAAAGCAGCGTTATATAAAAAAATAAGCTGGCGCCTCCTGCCCTTTCTATTGATCTGCTACATCTTTGCCTACCTTGATCGCGTCAATATCGGCTTCGCCAAATTACAGATGCAAAGTGATTTAGGCTTCTCTGACGCAGTCTATGGATTGGGCGCAGGTATCTTTTTCATCGGTTATGCGTTGTTTGAAATACCCAGCAACTTACTGCTCCCTAAGATTGGGGCGAGAAAGACGTTTAGCCGCATTCTAATTCTGTGGGGCTTAACCTCCGCTTGCATGTTTCTCGTCAAAAGCGAAACGTCGTTTTATATCTTGCGCTTCTTGCTGGGCGTGTTTGAGGCCGGCTTCGCGCCGGGGATGATCTTTTATCTCACGTATTGGTACGGACAGGATCGCATGGCGCGTGTCATGGCTACTGTCATGCTCGCTGCACCACTTGCCGGCATTTTCGGCGGACCTCTTTCCGCATGGATCATGAGTTCATTTCACGCCACAGCGTCCATGGCCGGTTGGCAATGGATGTTCCTGGTCGAAGGCGTGCCTTGCGTGCTGCTGGGGATCATGGCGCTATGGTTCCTTCCTGATCGTCCATCAGATGCAAAATGGCTGACACTCGAAGAACAACAGCTGGTTACTGAAGATATTGCTCCTGCAGGTGCTCAGCACCATTCGTTCAGGCAAATCGCGAAAGACCCACGCGTTTACTTAATGGCGGCGGCTTATTTCTGCCTCATTTGCGGCATCTACACCCTGGGGTTCTGGCTCCCCACAATCATTCGCGAAGCCGGTGTCACCGACATACTGCAGATAGGCCTTTATTCAGCAATACCCTACATTCTCGCCGCCATCGCCATGCAGGTCTTCAGTCGTCGGTCTGACCGACTCAACGAACGTCGCTGGCACACCGCTGTTCCCGCATTGCTCGCCGCGCTGTTTTTGGCCGCATCTACGATTTTCAGCACACAGCTGGTCATTTCCATGGTTTGTCTGACCATCGCAACAGCAGCGGTTTGGGTTGCTTACACGATTTTCTGGACCCTCCCATCCCAGCACCTCAAGGGCGACTCGGCAGCAGGTGGCATTGCACTGATCAACACCATTGGATTGATGGGTGGCTTCTTCAGCCCAACGATCATGGGATACGCCAAAACCTTAACCGGCAGCACACAAGCAGGACTACTCGTCATGGCTGCGCTGCTGTTGCTTGGCTCGATATTACTGGTCGCCAACCGCCTGCCTGTCCGCAAGCTAAACCCCATCCCGGCGCACGGAATTAAAACAACAAGAAAGGAGAAGGTCTTATGAAAATTCGAGTCTTGATCGCAGGTTTCCAGCACGAAACCAACACGTTCGCGCCCTCCAAAGCTCACTACAGTAACTTCGAGCGCGGCGAAGGGTTCCCACAAATGGCACGAGGGGTGGATGTTCTTGCGATGCGGGACATTAACCTCCCCATTGGCGGTTTTATCCTCGAAGCAGAAAAACTCGATTACGAACTCGTACCCATTATTTGGGCAGGCGCAAGTCCGTCAGCACATGTCACCGAGGATGCATTCGAGCGCATCAGTGAAGAAATCCTGATAGCGGCACGTCGCGAGCAGGTCGATGCGGTATATCTGGATCTGCACGGTGCCATGGTTGCAGAACATGTCGACGACGGTGAGGGTACGCTGTTGAAACGGCTGAGAGACATAGTCGGCCACGACGTCCCAATCGTCGCTTCCCTTGACCTGCATGCGAACGTTACTGAGCTCATGTTTGCCAACAGCAATGCATTGGTCGCCTTCCGAACCTACCCCCATGTCGATATGGCTGCCACCGGCGCCAAAGCGGCCGTTCTCCTCTCCTGGCTGCTCGAAAACAAGCGTGAGTTGGAGCGAGTTTCGAAACGGTTACCCTTCCTAATCCCGATCAATTCGATGTGCACCCTGCTTGAACCTGCCATTGGTTTGTATGAGCAGTTGGAATCACTGGAAAGCAGTCAGGTCCTCTCCTTGTCGTTTGCGCCAGGATTTCCTGCGGCCGACTTCCCGGAGTGTGGTCCTGTGGTGTGGGGATATGGGACTGACGAAGCAGCGGTTGAGCACGCCGTTCAGCAGCTATATCAAAAAATGGTCAATGAAGAGTCGTATTGGAAAGTTGAGTTTCTTTCGCCTGATGATGCGGTGATCGAGGCGATGCGTTTATCGGCGTCTGCCGATTGCCCCGTGGTGATTGCCGACACCCAGGACAATCCCGGCGCCGGGGGAGACTCCAACACCATGGGCATGCTGCGGGCGCTGTTGAAGCATGGTGCCACGCAAGCAGCGATAGGGCTGATATTCGATCCGGCGGCTGTGGCCAAGGCTCATCGTGCAGGTGTAGGCGCCTTTGTAGAGATGGAACTGGGAGGGCAATCGATGACTCCAGGCGACGCACCATTGGCCGGCCGCTTTGAGGTCGTATCCATGTCCGCCGGGTGTTGCCAGTTCGACGGCCCAATGATGAACGGCATGCGGGTGGATGTAGGTCCTGCGGTGTGCCTGAAAATTGAGGGTGTCCTGGTAGGTGTGAGCTCCGGAAAAACCCAGATGCTTGATAGAAACCTGTACCGAATGGTGGGCATAGAACCGGAAAAAATGAAAATTCTGGTCAACAAAAGTTCTGTCCATTTCCGCGCCGACTTTCAAGCGATGGCGCACGCCGTGCTCGTTGCGAAAGCACCTGGACCGATGATTGCCGACCCAGCGGATTTACCTTGGAAAAACCTTCCCATAGGCCTTCGTACCAGCCCCATGGGCAAACCGTTCGATAAACAAGCCTGACCACTTACTCAATCGATTTTTTTCAAAGAGCAATAAGATAGGCAGCCACTGCTTCCGAACGTGGGTTTACACATCACGCGGTGCTCGGTAGTGGCTCTGTTGCTCAAAATGCAACACTATTGGCTACAAGTTACTGTTGCAACAAATCCTTCTGTTACCCACCATAAAGCGGCCTTCTTAACCTAGGCAGCCGATACGTTGTCTGAGATCGGAATTAGACATTAGCTGGATCTGAATCGAAAAAATGAACGCTGTATAAATGACCTTTAGATGAATCTTAATGCACGACGATATTTCTGAATATTACAAAGCAATATAGTAATAAGTCCGTTAGGCTTATATACCGCCGCACGTACAGGGTCAGAAAAATTGCATGAATCACCTAACACGAAACCCCAGATTTACGATAGTTCTAGCTATTTTTTGTTCCCTCGTCATGGTACTTGCTGCGAGAATTACTTATCTTACGATTTTTTCTCATGAGTTCTTGAATAACGAAGGCCGTAAACGCTCAACGCGACTGATTGAAACAGTTCCCGTCCGCGGCACTATATTTGACCGATTCAATGAGCCCTTGGCGGTATCCACACCCGTGAGCACCTTGTGGGTGAACCCTAAGCAGTTCGCCCCAACTCAACAGCAGGTAGCAATATTGAGCGAGAATCTTGATATTGATGCTTCACTGATTAGCCATCTGGCATTGCACACCCAAGGTAAATCGTTCGCTTATTTAGTCAGAAGGGTTGATCCAGAGATCGCAAACAAGATAGTAAAACTATCTATTCCCGGTGTGTATGAGCGCCAGGAGTATAAGCGATTCTATCCGCAATCTTCGATGATGGCTCAGACACTAGGCTTCACCAACATTGACCAGACAGGCATTGAAGGCATCGAGTTAATGAATGACCATCAACTTTCCGGAACCTCTGGCCTTGAAGAACGCACCTTAAACTTACGTAAGCGTGTCACCAGCGAAATCCTTGTGCGCAAACCTGTCATTCCTGGAATTGATCTGCATTTAACCATTGACTCTACCCTTCAATACTACGTTGAAAAAGCACTATGGAAAGCACTTGAAGACAATGCAGCCCGATCGGTAAGTGCCATTCTTATAGCGGCCAAAACAGGAGAGATACTAGCATTATCAACGGTCCCCTCATTCAATCCCAACGCACGTAAAAGCTTTAACACGAACGTCATTCGAAATCGTGTATTTACTGATGTGTATGAGCCGGGTTCAGTCACAAAACCATTCAGCATGGCCGCCGTTTTGACGGCAGGTATCGTTGACAAAAACGCCATTATTCAGATAGCGCCGGGTTTCGTTAAGATTAATGGTTATACCATTCGTGATGTGGGAAGGGATAATCAATTAAATCTAGCAGGTATCATTCGTCGCTCTTCAAATGTTGGTATGAGCAAGGTCGCAATACCGACAGGTGGTGCAGTTATTTCGCGACTGCTCCTGGATCTGGGATTCGGAAGTAACACCTCGGTCTACTTTCCTGGGGAAAGTGTTGGGTCGGTTCCAACCAGGAGAGTATGGTCAGATATCGCCACCGCGAGCCTTTCATACGGATACAGTTTGTCTGTTAATTTGGCTCAGTTGGTTCAGGCCTATACAGTGTTTGCTAATGATGGAAACCTGATTCCATTGTCGATAATTAAAGGCAAGACTCATCCTTCGCGCAAAGTCATTAGCTCGGACGTCGCCAACAGCATTCTTGACATGCTGGTGCACGCAGTAGATGGACCTGGAGCAGGCGGAAAGCGCGCAGCAATCAAAGGTTATGTAATAGCGGGCAAAAGCGGGACCTCACGCAAGGCCTCCAGTGGTGGGTATCGCAGCAATACATACAGGGCCATGTTCGTGGGTATCGCACCCGCCAATGCCCCTGAGTTCATCATGGCAGTCCTGGTGGATGAACCCACAGCCAAAGGTTACTTCGGGGGAGCGATTGCAGCACCGATTTTCAAGGAAGTACTCGAAGACGTCCTTCGCATCAGAAATGTACCTAGTGATCAAAGTCAAACTCTGCCAGCAATACAGGGCTGAGCCGGCATTCCCATTAAAAGTTGTTTCTTCCTCTCGAAAATGCACTTCAAAGGATAGATAAAAATGAAAAAACTGATTTCCGTGGTCGCTGTAGCTACTTCATTTGCCATGGGTACGGCATTCGCTCAAGCACCCGCGAAACCTGATGTGAGTCCCATCACAAGTGGTGCGCTCAATACGGCAGTTACGCCGACTACCACCGCAGCAAAAACTGCAGTGACCAGCGATGCTGATGCTGGAGCATTGAACGAATGCTACAACACCATTGGCGATCAGCCCCGGACAGCGTTGCAGTCTTGCCTTGAAGGTAAGACTCGCGAAGTCACGTCACAAATGAATATCGCCTACAAAAAACTGGAAGCTCAGACAAAGGAAATCGATTCGAGTACGACGGCCAAAGCCCTTACCTCGCTACTCGCCTCTCAGAAAGCTTTCGAGAAGTTCAAGGACGCGCAGTGTCAGTGGGAAGGTGACTCCGTGATGGGGGGCTCTGGCTCTGGAGATATTTTAAGTTCCTGCAAAGTCGATTTGATCCGCTGGAGAACGAAGCAACTTTCCGATTGAAGTCATCGACATAGGCTGCTGGCTATCTCACTAGGGAGAACCAGCTGGCCATTGAAGCCATCATGGAGCTATCGAGCTGGATTAAAACCGCAATCCAAGCTCATGAATCAAGGGATATTGTGAAGTCGATACTTACGCTTTTCTGTTGCATTACTTTCGTTGCATCTCCCTGGGCTTCAGCCACCCTCAGCGCACCTCCCTCCCCCTCTATAGAAGCACGAAGTTATATTCTGGTAGACGTCGACTCCGGACAAATTCTCGCCGCCCGCGATCCGAATGTCCGCGTCGAACCCGCTTCAACCACAAAGTTGATGACCGCCTATCTGGTGTTCCAGGCTCTCAAAGAGAACAGGATTGCCCTGGACCAGCGGATCAAGGTTAGCGATACGTCTTGGAGGAAGCCAGGCTCGAGTATGTACATCGACACCCGAATGCATGTGCCGGTGGACGACCTCATCAAGGGCATGCTTGTGCAATCCGGCAACGACGCTACCAATCTTCTAGCGGAAACGTTAGGTGGCACTACAGATGGATTTGTGTCCACGATGAACGCCCAAGCGCGCTTACTGGGGATGAGCAGCACGACGTTCAAAAACCCGGAAGGGTTGCCGACACCTGGACACCTGACCACGGCACACGACCTGGCCATAATGGGCGTCAGAATCCTTCAGGATTTTCCTGAATATTCTCACTACTTCTCTATCAAGCACTATTACTACCCCGGCACTCCACCTTCCAACGGCACCAATCGGAACCAACTGCTGTTCCGTGATTCCTCCGTTGAGGGTTTGAAGACCGGCCACACGGACGCCGCTGGATATTGCCTCGTGGCATCGGCCGCAAGGAGCTTTGGTCATTACGGCAAGCGGCGAATCGTTGCCGTGGTACTTGGCGCGGAGAGTGAAAGGAAAAGAGCTGATGAGACCCAGAAGCTAATAAACTGGGGCTTTCGCACCTACACTGCCGTCAGGCTCGATATCAAGGGCACCACCTATGAAACCATGAAAATATGGAAAGGTGAAAAGGCCTTCATCAAACTTGGCATTGCTCCGTCTGCTATTGCTGTACCTGCAGAATCAGTGGCAGATATCGAATCGAAGTTTGATATCCCTCAACCACTATCCGCCCCAATTGCCGAGGGTCAACAGGTGGGACTCATGAAGGTGAGCCTGAATGGTCAACTATTGCGAGAGATCCCGGTTACAGCGCTCGAGGAAATTAAAGAAGCGAATTTCTTCGTGCGACTTTGGGACAGCCTGGTTCTTCTTTTCAAAAGCCTGTTTTGAATAACCTGATGTAGCCAAATTACTACTCACCCCTCTCACCCCATGGATGACATGGATGACATGGATTCATTCATGGTGTGCGGAGCCATCATTTGTAATTTTCAATAGTCTGAAATCAAATCAGCGCCAACACGCATCTCAAACTGTGTTGCATCTTGGGGGCTTGGGCTAAAAAACCCAATCAGGTAAGTATATGTGAAGAATATCTCAAAAAGAGATATTCTTCAGTTTTTTTGTTCTAGGCAAACATGTTTTTTCCCGCGTTTCATATCGATATTTTTTGGACATCTTCAGTCTGGATGTGATGCCGTGAACTGCTTTGGAAGTAGAGGGAGCGGTGAAAAAGTTGATAGAATACGCCACTCCTGCAGATCCCTTTTCTGGCGGTGTTCAAGATTACTTAAGGCTAGTCTCTGAGAAAGTAGCTTACATTCTCCGCCCCGATGCCCCGCAATGAATGTTTGCTCTTGGCCGATTTCTGCCTATCGCCACCGTCTGCTTTGGGTCCAGGCTGTGTAAAAACGCAGGCACCGTTTTGAAGTCTGCGTTGCTACGTAAAATCTGGCAGTGCTTGGTTAATCAGCAGACCAGAAATTTGCGTAGGAACGCGATTTTCGTTCTGGTTTTGACCGTAAAACCTGCTCTAAGACGTTTTCACACAGCCTCGGTCGGTTGCCATCCTTCGCGACAGGCAAAATTCGGCCAAAAGCAGGCGTTCAAAGCTGTCTACATAAACGTGGTCGATTCAGACATTAAGCTCGTCACTGAACGATGCGATACCATGTTCTTGGCTAGGGCAGGTCTGAAGTACATGCACTCAGTGCGTCAATGTCTGCCGCTACGATGATGGCCAAGTGCTTAGCGATTTTCTCGATTGGCCAGTGCCACCAAGCAATTGATTCAAGTGCCGACACTGTTTCTGGAGAAAAGCGTTCTTTGATTACTTGTGCGGGGTTCCCTCCAACAATGGTGTAGGCGGGAACATCCCTGACAATTACAGATCGTGAAGCAATGATTGCGCCATTACCGATTTTTACGCCAGGCTTGATAAGCGAGTCGTAACCAATCCAGACGTCGTTTCCGATAATGGTGTCGCCTTTATATGGAAGTTCATCAGGTTGGGGCATGACCTTTTCCCAGCCGTTACCAAAGTGCTGAAACGGGTAAGTGGAAAAGCCTGACAGCTTGTGATTCGCACCATTCATAATGAATTTCACGCCACGAGCTATGGCGCAAAATTTGCCAATGACGAGTTTATCGCCGACAAATGGGTAATGGTATAGAACGTTACGTTCAAAGCTCTCTGAGTTTTCAGGGTCGTCGTAGTAAGTATAATCACCAATGATAATATTTTTACTGGATACAGTGTTTTTTATGAAACATACCTGAGGAACACCTTCCATCGGGTGTTTGCTCAAAGGGTTGGGGCCATTCATGTAGACACTCTTCATTAAATAGGGTGAAACTAACAAGCATACTTACAAGCTGTGCTCTATATTAAGCTACAGCAAGCCCTAGACTTGACAGCAGCATCGCCGCCTGATTTTTAGATATGATTGCCCCTTTAAACTGTTTGGCATCCATAAGCTTTAAACCGTGCAAACTGGCTTCACGAAGGTCGGCATTATCAAAGCGAGCACCATTAACTCGAGCATTGCTTAAGCTTCCACCTTTAAACACCGTGTTGCGAAAGTCGACATCCCTTAAGTCCGCGTCGGAGAAGTCCAGATTGTCCAGCTCACACTTAAGGAAGGAAAACCCTAGGAGAAATGTCCCCACCAGCAGCGTGTCCTTGAAGGTAACTCCTAATGACGCGGCCCCGCTGAAATTAGAGCCTGTTAATTTGCAGCTTGTGAATGAGACTATGCCCAGGCGGCAATTCTGCCAATCACTATTGTTCAGGTCTGAATTTTCGAACGTTCCTTCATTGAGTATCGCGGATTTGAATTTTACTTTCGCCCCTCTACACCCTTTCCAGGTGGTAGCCTCAAGCTTTGTGGCAGTGAAATCCGTTTCTGTCAGGTTGCAGCGCTCAAAATATGAGTCGCATAAATCTAGGCGACTAAGATCAGCGTTTGACAAATCTACATTAGAGAACCATAAGGGTTTTTTTCGGATATTAATTAAGTCCTCAACCTCTGATCGATCCAGTTTTGTAGAATCAATAACAAGATAATCAGCTTTTTCAATCATGAAAAACTCCTGCGGTGTTTGCTGTTCGTAACCCGTCTGTACCGTCCGGGATTTGATTGTCTCGTTGGGACTGTTAGCCCTCTCTACGTTGTGCGCGGGGCTAACTGTTGTCGGGATAAACGACGAATCCGAAATTCTCCAGCAGAGCTGATTGCTGCCATTCAAGAATTTTAATGCCTGAAGTGTTTATTTTTCGAAAATCAATGCCACTTATATCTGCGTTGCGGAAGTCAGTATTGGATACAGAAAGTCCGGTATAATGAAGTGGTGAAAATTCTGTATTAGTCAAATCGGCTTCATCTAAGTTGGTCATCGTCATAATGACTGACAGGAATTTGCTGTGTGAGAGATTGCATTTGGAAAGATTGGTCGAGCTAAAGTCGGCGTATCTGAAATCTGTGTTGGTAAGCTGCGCCGCGCTGATTACCAATTTTCGACTAATGGCGATATTGAAAGTGGCCAGATTAAAGTCGGTTTCCACGGCGCGACAATGATCAAGTACCAGCTGGAATAGTTGTGCGCGATTAAACGTGCTTAAAGAAATATCGCACTCATAAAATTCAGCTCTTCGAAGGTCGGCAAGTTTGAATTGACAACCAATTGATTGTTCTTTGTCGTAAAATGTACAATCTGAAAACCAACAGTCTTGCAAGTTAGCATTTCCAAAGTTGCAATTTAGTAGCTTACAGTTGGTAAGTGTCAGGTCCTTTTTGGTCATTCCCTGAAAATTTAGGTTTGTGAAGGTTTGATCACTTGCGGCAGTGGCGTCCAAGAATAATGCTTCATTGTCACATTCCATAGGTGTCATTGCTCAACGCGTAAAGAATGAAAAGGCTGCCCACGAATAGTTGTCATTCGTATATTTGAGTGCAGATGACGAACCTGGTTGTGGTCGCTGCGATCCTGAATATATTCCAAGTGGAACAACTATTCCACATGGACAAAATTGGTGTCAACTGTTATAAAATTTCTTTTCTTCCGAGTAGAACAATTGAGCTCGATACTCAGAGGTGCCCTGCATCGGCATCCAGATGGCGCGGGATACGCACGCGGTGAAGATACCCGTGCTCGAATCGTGGCTGCAGCGCTGAAGCTGTTCGGCGAGCGGGGTTTCGAGGCTGCATCAACCCGCGATATTGCAGCCGCTGCTGGCGTAAATGCCCCTGCGTTGAGGTACTACTTCGATAACAAGGAAGGTGTGTACCTTGCGTGCGCGGAGCACATTGCTTCTCACGTGTGGGAGTACATGTCGCAGGTGGTCGCTGATGCCGAGCAGGTGCTCGCGGAGAATGAGAGTCACGATGCCCTAATCGATGCCTTCTGTGCGATACAAGGGCGTGTCGTGGACTTCATGTTCAAGTCGCAAGACTCCTTGGAATGGCAGCTATTCATTGCCCACGGGCAAGGCGGCCAGGGGCCTGCGGCCGGTTTTCACATCATCAATAATCGCCTCAATGAGCCAATTTCTTCCGTGACAACCGCAATTGTTGGGCGTTTGCTGGGGCGAGCGGCCAGCGATGATGAAACGCGGATCAGATCAATGGCGTTGAGCGGCCAACTGGCAGTCTTTCAGATGATGCGCCGTACTGCTCTCACCTCACTGAATTGGGATAAGGTTGATGCGGAGCGGCTTGAACTAATAAAGCGTGTGGTTATCGATCACACCCGCGCGGTTCTGCACGCCATGATCATTGGACGTAGTCCGACATAACCGTAGCTGCCCGACCTACGCCCCTTTCCAATCCCGTAGCTGGACATCCACCATTGGTGGCTTTTGGCCGGTTGCTGCTCGTCTCGACCGGCAGCAATGGGTCCAGGCTGTGTAAAAACGCAGGCACCGTTTTGAAGTCTGCGTTGCTACGTAAAATCTGGCAGTGCTTGGTTAATCAGCAGACCAGAAATTTGCGTAGGAACGCGATTTTCGTTCTGGTTTTGACCGTAAAACCTGCTCTAAAACGTTTTCACACAGCCTCGGTCGTTTTCTGCCTGTCGCGAAGGGCAACTATCGGTCGATTCTGTTGAAAAAGTCGGTTTGCCCAAAATGCTCGAATACTGATGGGTGAATACACCTCTTTTGCACGCTGCTACGTGAAATCCGAGTCCGGAAGCCTCTGCTGAAAGCAAGGATTTCAATCTCAGGCGCGTGCTTTTCTGCCGTGGAAACCAAGCCGGACTTTTTCATCAGAATCGGCCAAAAGCGGACTTAACGTGAACCATTCTGTGCCAGCAATTTTGGGACTGAGGAGCTCTTTACCTCTTCAGATAGGCGTGCCTACGACCGCTCAGCTACGGCCGGATTAGCAGGGAGAGGTGTAAGCAGCGGAAGTCTTGATTCACAGTAAAGGGCAGGGATCGCGCTTCGGAGTCACAATGGTGGTCCGACGTATCGCCCGAGTCACGCCCACCCGCAGTACTAAAAGATCCTGGGCGCAGATTTTTGGATCCTGCGGGGCTTTGGCAATGCGCTGGTAAAGGCCGTCGTAGATGATGACCTCGTCGAACTCCTTCCCTTTAGACTTATGTATCGTCATCAGATGGATGCCACGCCAGTCCTTTTGAGCTGCAGCGAAATGCTCCTGCATCAAGGCACTTCGGACTGCCTCTTCAGCCCCCATGTACTCTCCCTGGGCGCGCCACAACGCACCCAAATTGGTTCGCAATACTGAGCCTCGGTGCAGCAGTCGTAGGTAGCGAGCATCTGTTGCTACTTGCTTCAAGGCTTCCGCAGTGGACGATGCCAACAGGCCGCGCAGGTGTAACCAGTCTTCCGCAGGGTCGCCCGTTAATTGCAGTTGCCGCCGCAATTCTGAGATGCGCTGAACTTCGCTGACAATCAACAGGCGCTTGGAGCCGCGGATCTTTCCCGAGGAGAGGAACCTGCTAAGAGCACCCGCCAGGTCAAGCTCGGTCTGTGGGGTAGGCCTGCCCCCGCGCCGCCCGCGAATGTGCGAGTGAAGTGCGCCGAGCATGCGGCTCGCCACATCGCCAGCGGTACCTCCCGCCAGTAACGTGGCGATAACGCCAGCGGCTAGAGCCGGCGGTTCAGCATCCATTGCGACGTCGTGATGTAGCGCTGGCAGACCATCAGTTGCAGAAGAAAGGTAGTCAGAAAACTCGAGCATCAGCCGCCTGGATGGCACCAGGATCGCGATCGATTTGTCAGGTACTTTTTTGAGGCGATCCAACGCCGAGAACACCGCGGCCTTGGCGGTGAAGTGCAGGCTCTTGCCATACATGAAGTCGTAACGCGCGATTTTGACCTGCTGGTAGGCCTTGCCCTTGTTTGCTCCAGTGAGCAGGTCATTCCCATAGGCCGTGATATCGGTACCGCTGCTGCGATGATTTTCACCCGCGAAATCGAAATGGGCGGCGCCGAAGTTCTCCTGAAAGTCTCCCACCCGCCTGGGATCAGCACCTCGAAACTCATAGATCCGCTGTTCGGGGTCGGCCAGTGCAATGAGGCGACTGCGCTTCCCAAGCTGCTGGATCAGCGCCCATTCATCACTGTTTGTGTCCTGAAACTCGTCGAGGATGATGATGGGATAGGTGTCGGAGAAGATGGCGCCTAACCGATCACTGCGGCTCAGCAGTTCGCTGGCCAAACTTGCGAACAAGTCGAAATGCAGGCGGCCCTCCTGTTCGAAAAGGCGTCGCTTCTCATTTTCGTGCTGGGCCTTATCGATATCTGCCAAATGCGCTGCTGCTTCGGGCGGAGGCAGAAGCTGCAGGTTCGGTCTGCCATTCAACAGATAGGCATGGCTTCGGAGAATGCTCCATGCGAAACCGTGGTACGTGCTGACCTCTAGTTGCTTCAGATCCTCGCGAGAGATCAGCTCAGAAGCCTTTTCGATGATGCGCGCTACGGTCGGCCTGGCGAAGCTCAAGAAGAGGACCTTCTGGCCTGGCTTGAGTATTCCTGAGCGAATCTCATTGCGAGCTTTGACCAGCGCGACGTGTGTTTTGCCGGCACCAGGGCCACCTAGCGCCAGGGCGTGCCTAGCGCATTCCAGAAAGTCGCGCTTCTGATCGCTCCACACTTCCGTCATGCCAGAGGCTGGGGCGGGGACGGTTGGAACTTCCCATAGGCGGCTGCCGCCTCTGGGAGAGGGGGCACGCCGACTAGCTGGGGAGGAAGTGGAGGCAGCGGAGGTGGCTCAATGACGTTCTTGATGGCTGCCAGCGTGGTTCTCACGTATTCAGGCATGTCATTGGCGGTTGGGCAGGAGGCGAGCAAGTCGCCGGCGTCGCCACCACCCTTGGCCCAGCTGAAATAGCTCGACAGAGCCGCTTGCAGATCGGCCAGCGGCGTTGCGGGCGTTGGCGTCCATGCTGCGAGATGCAGCGGCCAATCGCCGCCAGCAACTACAACAGCAGCATAGCTGCGGAGTGCGACCTCAGACACGCCATACAACACAAGGTTTTCGAAGCCCTTAGTCGCGGACTCATAGGCATGATCGACCGAGGCAGTGATGGTTGCGAGCGCCTCCTGTGATTGCTTGTCGAACACCGCGAACACGATCTTGCCGAGAGACCGGAAGAATGTACCCAGAGGAGCGACATTGGTCTCGCCGCGAGCATCGACGATAGCCACTCCAAGGTTTTCGAGAGATTTGAATCGCGTGGGATCCAGCTCGGCGAGCCGGCGGGCGGCGGCAGGCAATGCGTCGAACTCCGTACGGCCCTCAAGCACAAGTACGTAGCGGGCAAGTAGAGCTTCGCAGAACCGAGCTTTAAACTCTGTGCGATAAGCCTTGGGCTTGACTGCTGGTGGGTATGTTGCAGGGACTCCGGTCATAACACCGGCCGTGCGCTTGAGAACCACCACCTGGGCAGGATCGAACTCCTCCAGCACGTAGGGTGAGTGAGAGGTGAAGATGGCCTGTGCCGACTTCTGACGTAGCGAATTGATAATTCGTTTCTGGGTGTGCAGCGGAAGCGCGATCTCTGGCTCTTCCATCGCGAAGATCACGCTTTGCTTGAGTTCGGCGATGATAGACAGCAGAGCCAATACCAGCGTGTTAATCGTGCCAGTGCCTTGGTGCTGATATGGGGCGGAATAGACGGAACCGTCCGGCCTTTTCGCTCCAGTGCCCATGAAGACAGTCAGGGTTCGACGGAGCATGTCGCGGGTGAGGTCCGAAACCCGCATGTGGGGTTGCTCTGCCCAGTCGGATGGTACGTAGTGCCGTACTGCATCCTGGACTGCGACAAGTAACTCGCCGATATCCTCGGTCTCTCCAACTGGCAATGCCCTCAGTTGGTCGAGCAAGTCTTCCCACATTGTCAGTCGTGTCTCCTTCAGCCGAAGGATTACGTCCAACAAAGAGCCTCGCTCTAGGCTGAGTGCGCGGGCGCCGGTTCGTAGGGTGCGAAGATAAAGAAAACCGCACTTTCGTTTGTCGGGCGCAGAGAACCGCAGGTAGGAGCCATCCGGCATTTCGGGAGTGGCGTAAAAGGTATCCCCAGCGAAGTCGTCCTCTTCTACGTCATACCAGCCGTTGAAGAAGACGCGTATTGCTGCGCCAACATGGGGGGCGTCTGTTCCCTCTGGGGGTGCCCCCACAAGCAATGTCTTGGCCTGTGAATCCCACCACTCGATATGGTCGCGGAAATGCCGCAGCTGCTCATCGGAGAGTCCAGCGACAATAACCTCGATCTGGATCGGGACGACCTCGTTCTTGGCCGGATCTACGTACGTACCTGCATAGAAATCGTGCTCATCAATTACAGGACGGCGACTCAGGCGCTCTGGGCCAAGTACCAGGTCCACCGCTTCCAGCAATGTGGACTTGCCGGCGTTGTTGTCACCAATAAAAGCAGTGTGTCCATTGAGATGGACCTCACCGTAGGCGATGCCTCTGAAGTTCCGGACGCGAACACGCACAAGATGCACTTCGACCCTCCTTGTCTAGCGGAAACCAATCTACTGATTTTAGTCCCTCATGGTAGGTGCGATTCGACTGTATCGCCACTTGAGAGCTCCTTCGGGTCGATTCGCGTACCGCGCGCGCAACCAAGGGCCGCTATTGGCCGATTTCAGCCTGACGCTACCATCAGCTTTGGGGCGATTACTACCCTTCACGACAGGTAGTAATCGCCCAGAAACTCCCCTTCGAGGTTGTCCCAAAACCAGAGGCTGATCCGTTCTCAGGGGCTCCACCATCGTCCCTAGCGATCTTCATCGCGGCGCAGTAACAAGCAGCCACATCAACTTGACGCTCTGCTCGGCCTCATGTTTCAGCTGGCGGCTGGACTGAATTCTATTGAGATCGCCGTAGATATCGATCTTTAGCAAGATCGCCGGATGGTAGCCCGGAACACCCGTTGCAGCAGGATCAACACCTTCAACCCCAAATGCCCCCCAGTCTCGTTAATGGACAAAAAGCTCGACCACTCGAACTGGATTTTCTTCGATTACATAATCGATTCTGGAATCGCGCGCCCTCTGACCGTCATAGACTAACCTGCACCTCTGACGAACTCTCAAATGAGGGGGGGCCATGAGATTGCAATGAGGCAGATTGGCAGTCACTCACTCGTTCCACGCGTAAAAAAATTTGTGAAAAAAGTTAGATTAGGTAAGTGACTGATTTATGGAAGATAAAACAAATGTAACAGTTAACAAGGCTCCGGAACCGTTGGTAAAACACCAGATCCCCGGCAAACAGCACACCGGTTTTCTGGTCGAGAATAGCCAGATCCGCGCCCGTGTGCCCACCCAGGCCCAACAGACGAAAATCGTGATTCCCAAAACTTCGCACGCCGGGCGTCAGCGTCCGGGTCGGCAACACCACTTCGGTGCCGCGCATCCAGTCGCCCACCAGGCGATACATATTCTCGGCCATGGCATCGCCCTGCTGCTGCAACAGCTCGGTGGTGCCGGCCAACGCGCTGATCGGCACATCACTGAAGGCCTGGTTGCCGAGCACATGATCAGGATGATGATGGGTCAGCAGCACCTCGATCACCGGTTTGTCGGTGACCGAGGCAATCGCCTTGCGCATCGCTTCGCCGTAGCGTTTCGATGGCCCGGTGTCGATCACCACCACGCCGCGCTCGGTGACGATGAACGCAGTGTTGACGATGTTGCCGCCATTGGCCTTGGCGAAATTGTCGGTGCTGCCTTCCAGCAGCCAGGTGTCTTCGGCGATCTGTCGGGGCTTGAGTGAGTAGTCGAGTTCGGCCAGGGCCGGCAGGCTCAAACCGATCAACAACAGCAGCATCCAGCGCATCACGCGCTCCTTTGGGTCAGGGTATGGCCGCATCGAATTGATTGCCGCTGTTGTCGCGCAGCATCAGGCGCGTCTGCCCTGCCCCTTCGATATCGAAGGCCAGGTTGGGGTTTTCGCTGACAGCAGGAAACAGCTCAAGACGGGCCAGAACCTGATCGTTCTGATCGCGCAGCTCGGCGTGGTTGATGAAGAATTCCGGGATACCACTGACCATGCCGTTGTCCATCGGGTGCGCCACCTGCATGCGCACTCGGCTGAATTCACCACGGGGATAACGGCCGCCCAGCACTTCGCCGATGTGCTCCTCCCAGCCCGGCTGAGTGCGTACCACACTCGGCGCCGTGCAACCGCCGCCCGCCGCATCGATCAGGGTCGAGCCGACATGCCACATCCCATCACGGGTCAGCACCGCCGCGCGCAAAGGCGTGGCTTGCTCGATTCGGATGCGGATTGACAGCCACGGCAGCACGCGGTCCAGCGGCTGGAAATCGACAATTTTCGGCAAAGGGTTGAGTTCGGCCCAGGCGAGGATTTTCACCACTTCGCCCTTGAACGCTCGCGCGTCGATTTCCAGCGGCACTTGCCGGGCGTCTTCGGCAAACGGCGGTGCCAGCAGTTTGACCCGGTCGTCGAACACGAACGGCGCATCGCCGAGCATTTGCTTGTGATAGAAGGCCCACATCACCGACGGCACCGGGTCTTTGCCCGGGTCGATGTCCACGGCGTGCGCGGCGATGGGTAACCAACAGGCCAACAGACAACCCGCTCGCCAGTTCACTATTGATACATCTCGGGCACGTCATAGCGCAGGCCGTAATGGCCATAAATGGTTTTGACAGCGCCCTCGCGGATCAAGGTTTCCAGCGCCTCTTCCACGGCATAGGCCAGTTGACGGTTGCTTTCATGCACCGCCATGCCTATCTCCCAAAGCTGCTTGCCCATGTTCGGGTAGGCGTTTTCCGCCAGGGCCACTTGCGGGTCGTTGGCTTCATGAACCTGCCAATCGATCTCACCGCGCATGGCCATGACGGCGTCGACTTCACCGGCCTTCATGGCGGCGAACGCTTGAGGCACACCGGGATAGTGGTGGGTTTTGCCAGCGAGCATGCCGCTGAACACCGAGGTCAGGTAGAACGACGGCACGCTGTCGACTTCGACGCCGATCGGGTGGTGCTCGAACACGGCGACGCTACCGACTTTGTCCAGCCGGCGGCGGTCATAGGCAACCTGCCATTGTTCGTTCTGGTACGGCCCGAACATCACCACATGGCCGTTTTCCAGTTCGCCCACTTCATTACGCTTCTGTGCGTAGTCGCGATCGTACGGCACGCGCATCATCAGGTCGGCCAGTTGCAGGTCGTGCAACTGACTGGCGCGCCAGATGTAATCGCGCAGGTCGTCATCGAGCTTCTCGCCAGCCGGCGCCCAAATCAACGTCAGCCGCACACCGAGGGCCTTGGCCAATGCTTCGGCGAGTTCGACATCAACGCCACGGGCCTGGCCGGCGTCTTCAAAACTGTAGGGGGCGAAGTCCTTGTAGACCGCCACTTTCAGCTCCCTGGCGGCGATCATTTCGTCATAGGTACGGACCTGCGCCTGCACTGCCTGGCAGCACAGCAACGCAGCGCTGATCAACACAGCGAGCAGGCGCATGGATTACTCCTCGACGTGAACACTGTCCAGATAGGTGCGTACCGCCCACAAGGCTTCCTGACTCAGGTAGTCGGCCATCTTCGGCATGTAGACCCGGCCATCACGCACGGCGCCGTGGCGCACGCGTTCGACGAACCATTCATCACCCGCCTCGGCAACATCCAGCATGCGCAAATCAGGGGCGATGCCGCCGGATTTGGCTTCCAGGCCATGACAGGCCGCACAGTTCTGGTTGTACGCCGAGGAGCCGATTTCCACGGCCTTATCGTGTTCCGGGGAGGTGCGGTAAGGGTTCACCGATGCCCAACCATCGGCATCGACCGATACGCCGGCGTCTTTGATCGGGGTCAGGCCCGGGGTGGCGACAGCCTGAGGGACCACGTTGCCGTGAGCCCAGACCGAACCTGCGCTGATAAAACCGGCCAGCAGTCCGGCAACGAGTAAGGCGTTGCGTTTTGTTTTCATTGTTATGCCCTCTTGATTGCACGCAAAACCTCTTTGAAGAGGCTATGGCACCCATCTTAGGAAGGGCTTCGCGCAAGCCCCATGCTGCTTTGGTGGCCGCCGTCTAGTTCCTTGGTAGTAGGGCTTGTGGCGCACACCTAAATCAGGTGCCGTACGGGAAGTATTCCCGGCAACAGCGGGACTTTTTCCGTATCCGCCAACACGCTGGGCCACCACCCTGTGCAGGCCAAAACCTCCACTGGGAACTGCAACCATGACAATAAGATCGCTACCCGCCCTTTCCCCGCTGTCTATCGCCGTGCAGGCTTTTCTGCTGGTGGGCAGCCTGTCCCTGAGTGCTGTCAGCTACGGCGCGACCGCACCGGCCACTCCCACCCGAAACGTGAGTTGGGAAGACATTGCCAACGATCACCTGACCACCAAGGACGTGCTGCAATACGGCATGGGCACCAACGCGCAACGCTGGAGCCCGTTGGCCCAGGTCAACGACAAAAACGTATTCAAGCTGACCCCGGCCTGGTCCTACTCGTTCGGCGATGAGAAGCAGCGCGGCCAGGAATCCCAGGCCATCGTCAGCGACGGCGTGGTCTACGTCACCGGTTCCTATTCGCGGGTCTTTGCCCTGGACGCCAAGACCGGCAAGCGCCTGTGGACCTACAACCATCGCCTGCCGGACAACATTCGTCCGTGCTGCGACGTCGTGAATCGCGGTGCGGCGATCTTTGGCGACAAAATCTACTTCGGCACCCTCGACGCGCGGCTGATCGCCCTGGACAAAAACACCGGCAAAGTGGTGTGGAACAAGAAATTCGGTGACCACGCCGCCGGCTACACCATGACCGGCGCCCCGGTGCTGATCAAAGACAAAACCACCGGCAAGGTGCTGCTGATTCACGGCAGCTCCGGTGATGAGTTTGGCGTGGTCGGGCAGCTCTTCGCCCGCGATCCGGACACCGGTGAAGAGGTCTGGATGCGTCCTTTCGTCGAGGGTCATATGGGCCGCTTGAACGGCAAGGACAGCACCACGACCGGCGACGTCAAGGCGCCGTCCTGGCCGGATGATCCGACCACCGAAACCGGCAAGGTCGAAGCCTGGAGCCACGGCGGCGGCGCGCCTTGGCAGAGCGCCAGTTTCGATCCGGAAACCAACACCATCATTGTCGGCGCCGGCAATCCCGGCCCGTGGAATACCTGGGCCCGTACGTCCAAGGACGGCAATCCTCACGATTACGACAGCCTCTACACCTCGGGCCAGGTCGGCGTCGATCCGAGCACTGGCGAGGTGAAATGGTTCTACCAGCACACCCCGAACGATGCCTGGGATTTCTCCGGCAACAACGAGCTGGTGCTGTTCGACTACAAGGACAAGGACGGCAAAACGGTCAAGGCCACCGGCCACGCGGACCGCAATGGTTTCTTCTACGTAGTGGATCGCAACAACGGCAAATTGCAGAACGCCTTCCCCTTCGTCGACAACATCACTTGGGCCAGCCACATCGACCTCAAGACCGGCAAGCCGGTGGAGAATCCGGGTCAGCGTCCGGCCAAACCGCTGCCGGGCGAGACCAAAGGCAAGTCGGTGGAAGTCTCGCCGCCGTTCCTCGGTGGCAAGAACTGGAACCCGATGGCCTACAGCCAGGACACCGGGCTGTTCTACATTCCGGGTAATCAGTGGAAGGAGGAGTACTGGACCGAAGAGGTCAACTACAAAAAAGGCTCGGCCTATCTGGGCATGGGTTTCCGCATCAAGCGCATGTACGACGATCACGTCGGCAGCCTGCGCGCGATGAACCCCACCACCGGCAAAGTGGTCTGGGAGCACAAAGAAGCACTGCCACTGTGGGCCGGCGTGTTGGCGACCAAGGGCAACCTGGTGTTCACCGGTACCGGCGACGGTTTCCTCAAGGCCTTCGATGCGAAAACCGGCGCGGAGCTGTGGAAGTTCCAGACCGGCAGCGGCATCGTCTCGCCGCCGATCACCTGGGAACAGGATGGCGAGCAGTACGTCGGCGTGACCGTCGGTTATGGCGGCGCGGTGCCGTTGTGGGGCGGCGACATGGCCGAGTTGACCAAACCGGTGGCTCAGGGCGGGTCGTTCTGGGTGTTCAAGATCCCGAGCTGGGATACGAAAACCGCTCAGAAGTAACGCCGCCTACCTTGCCGATACGACTCAGGTAGCAGCTGTCGAGCCTCGGCGAGGCCGCGTTAGCGGTGTGTCAGGCACACCGTCGACGCAGCCTCGTTTCACTCGACAGCTGCTACGTGAAGCCGTATCCATGCCCATTTAGAGGTCTCGTGATGAAATACCTGTCTTTTTTGCTGCTCTTGACCTTTCCCCCCGCTTACGCCGACGACGGCGAAGACACCCCGCTGATCATCAACGGCTGCACCATTGCCGAACACAGCCAATGCCCCGGCGCCAACCTCAAAGGCGCCAACCTGAGCAATCAGGACCTGCGCAGCATGAACCTCAGCGGCGCCGACCTGCGTGATGCCGACCTGCGCCACGCCCGGCTCGACCTTGCCAATCTGGAAAAGGCCCAATTGCAAGGCGCCAACCTGACTCGCGCCAGCCTGCAGCAAAGCAATCTGCGCTTGGCCAACTTCACCGGGGCAACGCTGATGGCGATTCAGGGCTGGGGGATGTTCGCCCAGGGTGCGCAATTTCAGGACGCCAACCTCAGTGGCGCTTATCTGCAATTCGCCCGCTTGTCCGGAGCCAAATTGCACAACGCTAATCTGCGGGCTGCGGATCTGGAGATGACCTGGCTGAGCAAGGCCGACCTCAAGGGGGCCAACCTCAGCGATGCCAATCTGCAAGAAGCCAAGTTCGGCGAAAGCAACCTCGAACAGGCGAACCTCAGCGGTGCACGGCTGCACTATGCGAATTTTCAGGATGCGAACATGGAGGGTTGCACCGGTTGCCCGACGACTTGGGATAAGTAACCGATCCTACCGGCTGGCACATAACCCTGTGGGAGCGAGCTTGCTCGCGATGGCTGAGTGTCAGGCGTCGTTTTTTTTGATGATGTACATATCCGTTTCTGCGGTCATGCCGACTGGTGGTTTCGCTTTTACAGCGAGTCACTTTCGAAAAGCCTGCGCGGCCCGGCGGAAAGTAACCAAAGCGCTCATGCCCCTGTCGTTCGGTGCCTCGCCTAGGCTCGGCATGCCCTCGCTCCGGTCCTGCTCCGTGGGCCCGCCGCCATCCATGCAGGGTTGCCCACTGCGCAGAACCTCCACTCGGCCTCTCGAGGGGGCGTGTACCGCAAAAGCCAAAGCGAGGCGGCCTACCGGCCGGCCTGACTTCAAGTGAACGCGTTACCCTGTAGGAGCTGTCGAGCGAAGCGAGGCTGCGATCTTTTGATCTTGCCGTTGCCGTTGCTTTGGCTTCAGATCTGCCGCCCCTTTCCCAGAGGCCGAACGCAGGCGTTGCGCAGGGGGCACCGCGGCAAGGATGCCGCGGTAGCCGCCCCCGGCCATGGATGGCCGATGGCGGCGGGCCCCCGAAGCAATGCCGGAGTGAGGGCATGCCGAGCCTAGGCGAGGCACCGAATGGCGGGGCAAGAGCCCTTGGTTACTTGGGGCTTTTCCAAGTGACCCGCTGTAAAAGCGGAACCAAAAGCAGCCGTTACAGAAAAAACGGATATGTACACGATCAAAAAGCACTACATCCTGCGGTGGATCGAGTCAACTCGCCACCCGCACAACCCCCATATCAATCCCCAAATGCACCAGCTCGGTATGGGACGTCACCTGCAACTTACTCTTGAGCAAAGTCAGGTGATTGGAAACAGTCTTGCTGCTAATGCTCAACTGCTCGGCAATCATCCGCGCCGGGGTACCTTTGGCGAGCATCACAAAAATCTCCAGCTCACGCTGAGTCATGCTCTGCAAACGCGGATCACTGGCATCCTGTTGCGGATGACACGCCAATTGAGTGGCCAACGGCTGCTCGATATAGGCATGACCAGCGAGGATGCGCTGCACGGCCTCGATCAGCACTTCGGGCGCCGAGCTTTTGGTCAGGTAGCCCGAAGCCCCGGCGTCCAGCGCCTGGCGCACCAACGGCAGTTCATCGTGCATGCTGAAAAACAGCACCCGCAGTTGCGGCAAGCGCTGACGCAGTCGGCGGGTGGTTTCCAGGCCACTGATCCCCGGCAAACCAAAATCCATGATCACCAGATTCGGTACGGCTTCTTGTACCCGCGTCAACGCCTCCTCACCCGTCGCCGCTTCACGGACTTCCATTGCCGGCAACAACGCCCGCAACAGACTGGCATAGCCCTGACGGACCACCGCATGGTCATCGACCAACAGAATATTCATGACACCTCCAAAGGCATGCTCAACGTCAGCGCCCAACCGGCGCCGGGATGACTGATGATCCGCAATTCGCCGCCCAGGCTGCGCGCGCGTTCAACCATCGAATACAAACCGACGCCCGGCCTTTGCGGCTGTTGCGCGCCACGTCCGTTATCGCGAATGAGCAAGCGCAAACGCCCGCCGTGATGTTGCAGGCGAACCCGCACCTGACTGGCCTCGGCGTGCCGGGCGACGTTGGTCAACGCTTCCTGCAGCAAACGATAAAGATGGGTCTTGTTCGGCACCGACAGCGCCGGCAACTGCGCGCTGACCCGTAACTGGCAATCGATGCCTTGCCGTCCCTGCCATTGCTCCACCAGCAAACCAAAGGCTTCGGCCAGCGGCAGGTGTTGCAACACCACCGGATAGAGATCGCGGACCAGCGCCCGGAAGCCCTGTTGCAGGCGTTCGCAGTTGTGTTCGAGCTCGCGCACCGTGCGTTCAACCACCACCGGTTGATCGGCCACCAGCCGCAACAGACAGGCCTGGGCGCGAATGCCCGCCAGGTATTGGCCGAGGTCATCGTGCAGGGTCTGCGCCAGATGAGTGCGCTCCTGCTCCTGCACCGCCAATAACGTCTGAGTCAGTTGGGTCTTGTCGGCGTAAGCCTGCTCCAACGCAGCGGTCATCTGGTTGAAGTGCACCGCCAGTTGCCGCGCCTCCGGCACGCCTTCTGCGCGCAATCGAACATTCAGCTGCCCACCGGAGACCTGTTGCAACGCGCGCAACAATTCATCGAGCAGGCCCATGCCCCGGCGCACGGCCCAGCGGATGGTCAGCAGACTCAACAGCAACGCCAACCCACAGAGGCTCAGCAGCTGTTGCAAGGAATCCCAGACTTCGTCGATTTCATCTCGCGGATCGACCGCGATCTGGACACGCCGGCCATCCCGCAAATCCAGCACCCGGGCGCTGTGTCGGTCTTGCGCAAACAACAAACGCCCGAGCCAGGCATCGAGCCCATCCTGAACCGGCAACCGTGCCTCCTCGCCGGATTCCAGCCAGCGCACCCGCACATGCCGCAAACTGCCCGTCAGCCGTGGTTGCAGGCTGGCGGGATCACGCTCGGCGGTTTCGCTCAGGTACTCGACCACTGCTTCGGCGGATTGCAGCTCACGCTCCACGTCCGCCAGCGCCTGGTGCACCAGCAAACCCATGCACGCCAAGGTGACCAGGGCGAAAAATCCGCAGACCCACAGGTTGATCCGCCACAGGGCCGACACGCCTAGCGCCCCGGTGTCATGGGCAAGACCAGCAACGGCGCGGGGCGCGGGCCGTGGAGCTTGTCGACGCCGATCAGGGTCAGGATCAGCAGCAACGGCAGAAGCAGTGCTTTGAGAATACGCATGATCGATCGCCTCCAATGTGATGGCCGTTATTGCCCATGCTAAAACCGCGCCGCCCCGGGCGAGTTACTACCTTGGTACTGGCTCACTGGTACTTTCTGCATATTTCCTTCTGCCTCACAGCGTTCCTATGCTGGCGCTACCTGTAATGGAGTGCCTTATGCGCCAGCTTGCCCCTTACGCCCTGATCTACCTGTTGGCGATTGCCTGCGCCGCCGGGCTGGCGACCCAGAGCCAGGCTGCCGACGCGCCGTTACAGGTGCAGATCGGTTTCCTGGGCTATCGCCCCGACCCGGGCCCGTTGCTGTCGAACGTCATTCCCGAGCCGGTCGATGCCGGGTTGCGTGGCGCCGAACTGGCGATCACCGACAGCAACAGCACCGGGCGTTTCCTCAACCAGAGCTACACCCTGGTCAGCGCCAACGTCGACAATCCCGATGCCCTGGTCGAAGCGGCCAAGGCTCAACATGAGCAAGGTCTGCGCCTGTTTGTCGTCAACGCACCGGCCGCCAGCCTGCGCCGGCTCGCCGCCGTGCTACCCGACAGCTTGTTGTTCAACGCCGGCAGCCCCGACGACAGCCTGCGCACCACCGACTGCCTGCCGAACGTGCTGCACAGCCTGCCGAGCCGGGCGATGCTCGCCGATGCGCTGGCGCAATTTCTGGTGGTGCGCAAATGGCAACGGGCGCTGCTGATCGTCGGCCCGACCCCGGATGATCAAGCCTATGCCGCCGCCCTGCGCCGCGCCGCCAAACGCTTCGGCCTGAAACTGGTCGCGGAAAAAGCCTGGAGCTTCGACAACGATCAGCGCCGCAGCGCCCAGGCCGACATGCCGCTGTTCACCCAGACCGCCGAGTACGACGTGGTGTTGGTGGCGGATGAACGCGGTGATTTCGGCGAATACGTGCCCTACCAGACCTGGTACCCACGGCCGGTCGCTGGCACTCAGGGGCTGACCCCGGTGGGCTGGCACAAAACCGTGGAAACCTACGGCGCCGCCCAGTTGCAGAAACGCTTCGAAGCCCTGACCGGACGCTGGATGAATGACCGCGATTTCGCGGCCTGGATCGCTGTGCGCAGCATCGCCAGTGCGGTGAGTAAATTGCGTCAGGTCGATCCGATAGCGATCCGTACGCTTGAAATCAGCGATCAATTGCCGCTGGACGGCTTCAAGGGTCGCAAGCTCAGTTATCGGCCGTGGAACGGCCAGTTGCGCCAACCCATTCCCATCGTGCAGCCCCGGGCGCTGGTCAGCACGTCGCCGCAAGACGGCTTCCTGCACCCCTTCAACGAAATGGACAGCCTCGGCTACGACAAGCCCGAGGTCAGCTGCCACTTTCCCTGACCCGATAATTAAAACAACAAGGAATCTGCCATGCGCCGCACCCTGCTTTCCTGCGCCCTGCTGCTCGCCGCCGGGCACGCTGCTGCCAGCACCGCCTGGGTCTCCAACGAAAAAGACAACAGCCTCAGCCTGATCGACCTGCAGACCCTGCAAGTCACCGACACCCTGCCCGTCGGCCAGCGCCCGCGCGGTCTGCTGCTGTCCCACGACAATAAGCTGCTGTACATCTGCGCCAGCGACTCGGACCGGGTCCAGGTGATGGACGTCGCCACCCGCAAGATCATCAAGGAACTGCCTTCGGGCAAAGACCCGGAGCAGTTCGCCCTGCACCCGAATAATCGCTGGCTGTACGTTTCCAACGAAGACGATGCGCTGGTGACGGTGATCGACACCGAAACCTCCAAGGTGCTGAGCCAGATCAACGTCGGCGTCGAACCCGAAGGCATGGCCGTCAGCCCTGACGGCAAGTGGGCGGTGAACACCAGCGAAACCACCAACATGCTGCACTGGATCGACACCAGCACCCAGACCCTGGCCGACAGCACGCTGGTGGATCAGCGGCCGCGCTTCGTCGAGTTCACGCCCGATGGCTCAAAGCTCTGGGCCTCGGCGGAAATCGGCGGCACGGTGACCATTCTCGACGTCGCCACCCGCAAGACCCTCAAGACCCTGACCTTCCAGATCAAGGGCGTGCACCCGGACAAAGTCCAGCCGGTGGGGATCAAGCTCAGCGCTGACGGCAAGTACGGTTTCGTCGCCCTCGGCCCGGCCAATCATGTGGCGGTAATCGACGCCAAGACTTTCGAAATCCTTGATTACCTGCTGGTCGGTCGCCGCGTGTGGCAAATGTCGTTCACCCCGGATCAGAAACAATTGCTGGCCACCAACGGCGTCAGCGGCGATGTGTCAGTGATCGATGTCGACAGCCTCAAGGTGACTAAATCGGTGAAGGTCGGACGTTATCCCTGGGGCGTGGTGGTGACCCCATGAACGCTCTGGAAGTCAGCGAGCTGAGTTTCGCTTATGGCGCGAAAGAGGCGTTGCGCCAGGTGAGTTTCAGCCTGGCACCTGGCCGCTTCGCTGCGTTGCTGGGGCTGAACGGCGCGGGCAAATCGACGCTGATTGCTTTGCTCACTCGACTCTACGATTTGCAGCGCGGTGACATCCGGGTCGGCGGCTGTTCGTTGCGCAACGCGGCGCGTCCGGCACTCAAGCAATTGGGTGTGGTGTTTCAGCAAAGCACGCTGGACCTGGACCTCAGCGTCGAGCAAAACCTGCGTTATCACGCCGCGCTGCATGGGATGTCCCGGCGTCAGACCGACCTGCGGGTCGACGCCGAACTGGCACGTCAGGCCTTGACCGAACGCCGTCGCGAACGGGTTCGCGAACTCAATGGTGGCCACCGTCGTCGGGTGGAAATCGCCCGCGCCTTGCTGCATGAGCCGCGCCTGCTGCTGCTCGACGAGGCCAGCGTCGGCCTCGACCCGGCCAGTCGGCTGGCGCTCAATCAACACATTCGCAGTTTGTGCCGCGAGCAGAACATCAGCGTGCTTTGGACTACTCACTTACTCGATGAAGTACAGCCGAGCGACGACTTGTTGATCCTTCATCAGGGCCGGTTGGTTGCCAGCGGACAAGCCGACGCCCTGAGCCTGGAGCACGGTGGTGACCTGGGTTCGGCCTTCACTCGACTGACGACTTCAGGAGCCGCCCAATGAATGCCTACTGGCAATGTTTCAGCGGCATCGTGCTGCGTGAATGGCTGCGTTTTGTGTTGCAACGCACGCGGTTTCTCAGTGCGCTGGTGCGGCCGTTGTTGTGGCTGCTGGTGTTCGCCGCCGGTTTTCGCGCCGCACTCGGGATCGCGATCATCGAGCCCTATGACACCTACATTCCCTACGAGGTCTACATCATCCCCGGGCTGGCCTGCATGATTCTGCTGTTCAACGGCATGCAAGGTTCGCTGTCGATGGTCTACGACCGGGAAATGGGCAGCATGCGTGTGTTGCTGACCAGTCCCCTGCCCCGGACTTTCCTGCTGTGCAGCAAACTGTTGGCCACCTCGCTGATCTCGCTGTTGCAGGTCTATGCCTTTCTGGCGATTGCCTGGGTGTACGGCGTGCAACCACCGGCCATGGGGCTGTTGATCGCGTTACCGGCGTTGCTGCTGGTGGCGTTGATGCTCAGTGCGTTGGGCCTGTTGCTGTCGAACGCGATCCGGCAGCTGGAGAACTTTGCCGGGGTGATGAATTTCGTGATCTTCCCGCTGTTTTTCCTGTCGTCGGCGCTGTATCCGCTGTGGAAGATGCGCGAGTCCAGCGAGTGGCTGTACTGGTTGTGCGCATTGAACCCGTTCACCCATGCGGTGGAACTGGTGCGGTTTGCCTTGTATGAACGCTTCAATCCGTTGGCGCTGGCGGTGTGCGTGGGGCTGACGCTGATATTCGCGCTGCTCGCCGTGTTCACCTTCAACCCGCAACACGCGGCGTTACGCAAAACCAACTAACAACACCCCCCTGTGGGAGCGAGCCTGCTCGCGATGAGGGCATCACATCCACATTGATGTCGGCTGACACACCGCTATCGCGAGCAGGCTCGCTCCCACAGGGGATTTGTGTTTAACAGCGTGAAAATTACTACTTTAGTACTGGTTTTCCTGTCTATCGTCGCATTCCAATCGCACCGAGACTGGCATGTAATAGGTTCATAACTATAAGGATTGAACCCCCATGCCGCGTGCCCGACGTCGTCTGCTGCGCCCTTCTCTCATTGCGCTATCGCTGAGCCTGTTGCTGGGCGTCGCGCAGGCCGAAGCACCGCTGTTCTCCGCTGACGGCTATCGCATCGGTCTGTACCGCAGCCCGACCCCGAATCAAGTCCAGGGCGCCGGCATCATCGATACCGCCGCCCTGCAAACCCTGCTGACCCAGACGCCGCGTCCGGTGCTGATCGACGTCTACCGCCGCCAGTGGTTGCAAGGACGTTTCATCGAGGATCAGCCCCACGAAAACGTGCCCGGCAGCCATTGGCTGGCCAATACCGGCGACGGTGACCTGACGCCCGACTGGCAGGACTATTTTGCGCGTAAGCTGAACACATTGACCGCAGGTGATCTCGCGCAACCGCTGGTCTTCTACTGCCGCTCCGATTGCTGGCTGAGCTGGAACGCCGTGAAGCGCGCCGCCGCCATGGGTTATAAGACTCTGTATTGGTATCGCGACGGCCTGGACGCCTGGCAGGCAGCCAACCTGCCCGTAACGCCCGCCCAGCCCGAGCCCTTTCCCTGACCTATACGCGTGCGAGTTGTTGCCACACCCTAAACAAAATAATGAGGTGAAAGGCTATGTACAAAATTCTGATTGCCGACGATCACCCGCTGTTTCGCGAAGCCATTCATAACGTCATCAGCGACGGTTTCCCCGGCAGCGAAGTGATGGAAACCGCCGACCTGGACAGCGCCCTGGTGCTGACGCAGGAACACGACGACCTGGACCTGATCCTGCTCGACCTGAACATGCCCGGCATGCACGGCCTCAATGGCCTGATCAACCTGCGCAACGAGGCCCCGACCATCCCGGTGGTGATCGTCTCGGCCGAACAGGACAAACAAGTCGTGCTGCAAGCCATCACTTATGGTGCGGTGGGTTTCATCACCAAATCCTCGCCACGGGTGCAGATGACCGAGGCCATCCAGCAGATCCTCAACGGCAATGTCTACTTGCCGCCGGACATCATCCGCACGCAAAAATGCGGTACACGGCGCATGAACGATGCCCCGAGCTTTCCACCTGAACTGCTCCAGGCCTTGACCCGCAAGCAGTTGCTAGTACTCGAACGCATGACCAAGGGCGAGTCGAACAAACAGATCGCCTACACCCTGGAAATCGCTGAAACCACGGTTAAAGCGCATGTCTCGGCGATCCTGCGCAAACTCAATGTGCACAACCGGGTGCAGGCGATTTTGAGTGCCGGTGATATAGATTTCGGATCTTACTTACGGCGTTGAGACCAAGTCGCCCCCTTCGCGAGCAAGCTCGCTCCCACATTTGACCGAGTTCACTCAGATCCAATGTGGGAGCGGGCTTGCTCGCGAAGAGGCCGGCACAGACACCAGAAGCCTCAAGGCCTGCCGAGCAAATGACTCATCGCGGTCTTGAGCTTCATCGGCCGCACCGGTTTGTGCATCAGGGTGTGGCCCAGTTCGCGGATCTGCTGCTTCAGCTCGTTGCTGTAATTAGCAGTAATCATCATCGCCGGAATGGCCGAGCCGCGACGGGCGTTGATCCGGGCCACGGCATCGACGCCGTTCTGATCGTCATTCAGGTGATAGTCGGCGATCAGCAAATCGGCTTCTTCGTGATAGTTGTCCACTTGCCGCGCCAGGTCCTGCTCCGACAGCGCCGTGACCACCAGACACCCCCACCCTTCGAGCAAGGTGCGCATGCCGGCGCAAATGGCCGCGTCGTTGTCCAGCACCCACACCCGCGCCCCACGCAGACGTTCAAGCATCGGCTCACTCATCAGCAGACTCGGCAGCGCCTTGGGTGCCGTGGCGCTGAGCGGCACTTCGACCGAGAACATCGAGCCCTTGCCCGGCCACGAACGCACGTGAATGCGGTGACCGAGAATCCCGGCGATTTTTTCGACGATTGCCAAGCCCAGACCTAACCCGCGATCCTGATCCGGACGCTGCACATCACCGCGTTTGAATTCCTGAAAAATCTCCTCGAGGCGGTTTTCAGCGATACCCATGCCGCTGTCCCAAACCTCAATCGACAGTCGCTGGTGATGACGCCGGCAACCGAGCACCACACGACCGCTGTAGGTGTAGCGAATGGCGTTGCTCAACAGATTTCGAAGAATCCGCGCCAGCAACTGAATGTCGCTGCGCACCAGTGCCGAACAAGGGATGAAATGCAGCTCCAGGCCTTCACTGCGAGCCACCTGGGTGTACTCGGCCGCAAGGTTCTCCAGCAATTCGCTCAGGGCAAACGGCGCAATGTCGGCCTTGATCACCCCGGCATCCAGTTTGGAAATGTCCACCAGCGTACCCAGCAGGTTCTCCACATCTTCCAGGGAGTTGCTGACATTACGCACCAAAATCGCATTGGCCACCGGCTCCCGCCGTTCGAGCAACGCGCTGGTAAACAGCCGCGCGGCGTTGAGTGGTTGCAGCAGGTCGTGACTGACGGCGGCGAGAAACTTGGTCTTCGACAGGTTGGCCTGTTCGGCCTCGAGTTTGGCTTCACGCAGCCGAGATTCCGCCCGCCGACGCTCATCGATCTCGCGCAGCAGCTGGTCATTGAGCGTGGTCAGTTCTGCCGTGCGTTCGCGCACCCGCAACTCAAGATTCTGATAGGCCTGGTGCAGCGCTTCAGCGGTGCGGCGGCGTTCGGTGATGTCGCGGATCAACACGAAAATCCCCACCACTTCCCCGGTGGCCAGGCGATTGGGTACGTAGGAGCGCAGCATGTAGCGTTCCTGGTTGTTGATGTTGGTTTCGGCGAACTCGAACGTCACGCTCTCACCGGCCAGGGCCCGGGCCACGTAGGCTTCCAGCCGCTGGTAATGCTGCTCGCTGTGGACTTCGCGCAGGCTCTGCCCAAGCATCACGCCCCGAGGCCAGCAGTACCACTCTTCATATACCTTGTTGGTGAACTCGTAGACCAGATCGGCATTCAGGTAGGCAATCAGCGCCGGCACATGGTCGGTGATCAGGCGAATCCAGCGCTCGCTTTCGCTCAGCGCTTCGGCGTGCTGGTAGCGTTCGGTGATGTCGGTGAAGGTATTGACGAAACCGCCGGTGGGCAACGGATGGGTACGGATTTCCAGCACCCGTCCATCGTACAGACGCTGCTCGCGTTCCTGCACCGGCCGCCCGTTTGCATCGCGACTGGCCGGGGTCAGCAGGTTCAACTCGCTGTCGCCGATCACTTCGGCAAACGGACGATGGGCCGCCACCGGGGCCAGGCCGCTGAGTTCGAGGAAACGCCGGTTCCACAACTCCAGAATTCCCTCGGCGTTGACCATGGCGACGCCTTGGGACAGGTTGTCGACCGCCCGTTGCAACAAATGCGATTTCTGCGCCACCGCTTGCTCGCGGCGCACGGTTTCGCTGAGTTTGACGTCGGTAATGTCGGTGAACAGGATCACCCGTCCGCCTTCCTGAGTGGGTCGTTCGCTGACTTGCAACCAGCGACCGTCCTGCAAGCGATAGAGCAGGTTTTCGTCGGCATGCCCCCGCGGCTCTTCAGTGAACAACCCGGTGGCGGACATCAGTCGCTTGACCTCGGCCAGGCGCATGCCGGCGTTGATCCGCACCCGGCTGTTGCCCCAGAACGCCTTGAAACGGCTGTTGAACAGCACGATCCGCTGGTCCGCATCGAACAGCACGAACGCATCGGAAATGCTCTCGATCGCATCGATCAAATGCTGATGCGCGGTTTCCGCGCGCAGGCGTGCCTCGCTGAGCAAGTGATTGCCCGACTTGAGTTCAGCCATGGCCTGATTCAACGCGTCGGTGCGTTCACGCACCTGCTCGGCCAACACCACCGAATGCTGGAACGCCGCGTACGGGTCATTGCCGCGGGTGATGCCAGACTCGATCCGCTCGATCAGCGCGCCATTGATGCGTTGCAGTTTGTGGTTGTCGCGCTGCAGGCTGGCGATCTGTGCCTGAAGCTCAGCGGTGTCCAGGGGACCGGCCTCGGGCAATGGCAACCCCGGTGAAGGTTTGGTTGATGTGCATGCCATTGAACTGTTCTCCGTAGGTGTTGAAACCCATCACCCGCTGGTCACGCAAAAACGTTCCGATCTGCTCCAGACTGCCGCCGTCTTCGAGTTCCAGACGCCTGAGAAAGCAGTCGCAGCCGATGGTCAGCAACAGATCGCCGAGGCGCTCCTGCAAGCCTTCGAACAGGGTTTGCAGATTCGGCAGCATCGGGCCGGGCGTCATGACCGTGAGGACGATGCCGTTTTCCACCGCGCAGTAGAAACTCAGGCTCAGGTCCGGATGAACCTGCTGAATTGCTCGTACGTAATACTGATCGTTGATCCGCACGGCCAACGGGTGCGCGGCGAAGATCCGATGATCGAGCTCGGCCACCGGCACGCCGATGTGCCGGGCGTACTCCTCGGCGGCGGGTTCGGCATTGAGTTCAAAGACCCGGCGCGAGGCGCTGTCGGCCCCGGTGACCACCAGTTTTTCCGCCCTCGGCAGGATGTGGTGAGTGGTGAACACCTCGAAATCCAGCCAGGTATTGACCAGCACCACCACCGCCGCGCCGCTGTGGAACTCGCCATTAAAATAGACGTGGGTGTGGGTCAGGTAATTGTCGTCGCCGGCCGAACCGCCGAAATGCGGGATGTCGCCCAACGCCGCGCTCAGGGCCGCGAGGACCATTTCTTCACGACTGGACAAGCCATCGAGCAAGGTCAACGCAAAGCTGTTGCCCTTGATCGGCGCGAGGGTGTTGCTGCGACAGCCACCGACCAGTCGCTCGACCATTTGCTGAGCGTCGATCAGGCTGAAGCGCTCCATCTCGGAGATCAGTTCGGCGTCGATGGAAAAATGGCGATGGTCGAAGCCCACTGCGGTCACGCAATTGCGGCCGTAGCCAAGGGGCGTGATTTCCCCGGCGCTGGTGCAACCCACCAGGCGAATGCCGCCGAAGCTTTGTTGCAAGGCCTGGCCCAGCGCCTGCAAGTCGTACTCGGCGGAACAGAAGAACAGCACGAAGCCCAAGTGCGGGTGCAACAGTTGTCGCGCCAGTTCCTGGGCCACCTGTTGGGCATCGGTGGCCTGGGACATTGCACTGACCACACCTTCACTCTGGACCTGCTGCATCGTCGCCTCCCGCAGGTGCGCATGTATGAGGCTCGAGTGTACGAAGCCTGTGAGCTGCGACGTATGCTACTTGGGTAGCGGGTAGCCGCTTCGATGGGATGAGAACGGTGTCGACCCTCGCCGCGATGCGCGCAGCGAAGGTCGCCACCAAAGGCTTACCAGGTCAGCACAGCCCCCACCGCAAAAGTGTCGGTGTCTTCATTCTGGTCGCTGGTGTCGTGGCCGTTGATTGCGAACTGGTTGTACTCGGCCACCAGCTTGAGGTTGTCGTTGACGTCATGGAACAGCGCAACGCCGCGCGTTTCGTAGTCCGCGCCGCTGCCGACCACGCCATTGCCGTCGTCGTTGGTCTTGCCGTAAGACAAGGCCAAGCGGTTCTTGCCCAGTTTGTAGGAGCCCTGCAGCAGGTAACCGTCACTGTCGACGTTGCGCAGGGTCGGTTCGCCGGCGTTGTTGGTGAAGAACGGGTTGATGCCTTTGGCCTGGAAGCCGGAGCCAGTGAGCGACAAGCCGCCCATTTTCGCCTGCACGCCATAGCCGACGCCTTTGGAGGTGACGGACTCGACGGTGGAATCGGTATTGTCCGACGTCTGGTAGCTGCCGTTGACCCAGCTGTAGATCTTCGCCCCGGCAACGTCGAACTGATAGGTGATCTCGCTCTCGGTGCGCGGATTCTCCTGATAGGCCTTGCCCAATGGACTGCTGTCGTTGGTGTCCACCGGGTCCATGATCCCCACGGCCACGCGCAAGCCCTCCATCACTGGCGTGCGATAGGTAATTTGCGATGTCGGGAACGGGTACGGATAACCCGTGCCGATGTTGCCGAACGACACCCCGCCACCGTCCACCAGCCCCAGGGAATCGCTGACCTGGCCGTAACCGGCGAGCATTTCATCCAGCAGGATGTTGGAACGGGCAAACAGGCCGAAGTCCTTGCCGATCAGCACTTCGCCCCACTCCGGGTTGGCCACCGTGCCGTAGAACTGCCGCACGTCGATGGCAGTGTCGGTGCCGTTGGTTTCACTGTCGTTGATGGTCACCCAGAAGGAGGACCGGGCGCCAAGCTTGAGGTCATCGACCTGCTTGCTCATGTTGAAGCCCAGGTAGTTGGGCAGAAAACCCATTTTGACCCGCGCCTGTTTCCGGTCGAACTGGTCGCCGGCACGGTCCACATCGCTGTTCACATAGAAAGCGTTGATGTAGCCGTCGGTGGAAAACGTGGTCTGGTCCTTGTCGTACAGCACGATCTCGGCTTGGGCCATCGAGCTCAATCCGAGGGTCGACAGGCTGGCGATGAAGGCAGGCAAGAAACGATGCTTGATGTTCTTATTGTTGTGCATGACGCGCTCCGCAGCGGGGGACTGGATGTCGGAGGCGATTATCGAAAGCTGACCGGCGGCGTCATACGCTGCCTTGGAGGCGGTTTTGAAGTGCTTTGGAGTGGCAGGTGATGCGCGACAAGTTCGGTGTAAGACCGTCCGTCGACGAGGCCCGGAACTTAAGGTGTACGCCTGTGGAACGGACTGGCGTCCACAGGAACCGGTACTTGCTAGACGCCCGCTCTAAACAGCATGTAAGCGGCGACCACGACACAGATGCTGGCGAAGCCGATCTGCAATCCCCGGGCCGGTATTCGCGCGCAAAGTCTTCGGCCAATGACCATGCCAACGATGCTTGCGACGATAAACGCCACGCCCAGACCGTCGATTCGCACCCCGGCCTGAAACGCGCCGATCACGCCGATGGCGGAAATCAGGCTGATGACCATCAAGGAAGTGGCGACGATTCCGCGCATCTGCACATCGGTCAGTTGCTTGAACGCCGGGACGATCAGGAAGCCGCCGCCCACCCCGAGCAGCCCGGAGACCATCCCGGTCACCGCGCCCAATGCCGCGAGGGTCGCGGTGCACTTGGCGGTCCAGGAAAAGCGTCCGGTCTGCTGATCGAGCATGCAGTTCTTCTGCCCCCAGTTGGCGTGGCCGTGGTCGCTAGGTCCCTCTTCCTGGCGCTCACGACGCAGCATCCGCCAGGCCACCATGACCATCAGCAGGCTGAACAGGATCATCAGGATTTTTTCTGGCAACTGATGGGCGAAGTAGATGCCGACCGGCGAAAAAACCGCCCCCAGCAGGGCGATCAGCAACGCTGCGCGGTAGCGCACCAGGCCATGGCGCAACCCGTCAATGGCGCCGACAGCCGCCGCACTGCCCACCGCAAAAAGTGCGACCGGCGCAGCCTGGGTCATGGTCAACCCCAGCCCCAGCACCAGGGCCGGCACCGCAAGAATGCCGCCACCGGCGCCGGTCAAACCCAGTACCAACCCCATCACCACGCCAAAGAAACTTGCCAGCAACATAAAACACTCATGATCTGAAAAAAAAGCCGGGAACGCCCGGTATCGATGACTGACAGGATAGAGCCCGCGCAGCTTTTTTCATTAATTGAATTGATGCGGGCTGGTCAGCGCAGGGAAAATGAAACTACCCTCAAGGCTTGTCCAGAAAGAAACGGCCACCATGCCTGCCTTGATTGAAGCTTTTTTAGACCCTGCCTCGTCGACCTACAGCTACGTGATCTATGAAGGCGATGGTGGTCAATGCGCCATCGTCGACCCGGTGCTCGACTACGATCCCGCCGCCGGCCGAACCGCCACCGCCCAGGCCGACAGGATCATCGCCTTCGTTCGCCAACATCAATTGCAAGTGCAATGGCTGCTGGAAACCCATGCCCATGCTGATCACCTGTCCGCCGCACCGTATTTGCGTCGGGAACTGGGTGGGAAGATTGCTATCGGCGAATCCATCAGTAAGGTTCAGGGTGTGTTCAAGAGCCTGTTCAATCTTGAGCCGGAATTCTGTATCGATGGTTCGCAGTTCGATCATCTGTTCGCGCCGGATGAATCGTTCAGGATCGGCAACCTCAAGGCCACGGCGCTGCATGTGCCCGGCCATACGCCAGCGGACATGGCCTATCTGATCGACAGCAATGTGATTCTGGTGGGCGATACGCTGTTCATGCCGGACGTGGGCACCGCGCGCTGCGACTTTCCCGGCGGCAACGCCAACCAGATGTTTGCTTCGATTCACAAACTGCTGGCTTTCCCTGCCAGCGTTCGACTGTATGTCTGCCACGATTACCCCCCCGAGGGTCGCGAACCGCAGTGCATGAGCACGGTGGGCGAGCAGCGCAAAAGCAACATTCACATCCATGACGGTATCGACGAAGCCGCATTCGTCGCCATGCGCACCGGGCGCGATGCGGGGTTGGGAATGCCGACACTGTTGCTGCCGGCGATTCAGGTGAATGTGCGGGCGGGGAATTTGCCGCCGGCCGAAGGCAATGGCGTGACCTACCTCAAAATCCCGATCAACAAACTTTAAAATCAAAAGATCGCAGCCTGCGGCAGCTCCTACAGGGGTTCTGTGCCCCACACGATTAATGTAGGAGCTGCCGCAGGCTGCGATCTTTTGATCTTGCCCTAGGCGAGCGTCAACCCATTGGCCGGCAACGGCAGCGCGGTCTTATAGCGCACCTGCTTGAGCGCAAAGCTCGAGCGGATGTTGGCGACGCCGGGGACTTTGGTGAGGAAGTCCATCATAAAACGCTCCAACGACTGAATAGTCGGCACCAGTACCCGAATCAAATAGTCCGGGTCGCCGGCCATCAAATAGCACTCCATCACTTCCGGGCGATCCGAGATCGCCTCCTCGAAATGCTGCAACGCCTCCTCCACCTGTTTTTCCAGGCTGACGTGAATGAACACATTCACATGCAGCCCCAGCAGCTCGGCATCCAGCAGGGTCACCTGCTCGCGAATCAGGCCCAATTCTTCCATCGCCTTGACCCGGTTGAAGCACGGCGTCGGTGACAGATTGACCGAGCGTGCGAGGTCGGCGTTGGTGATGCGCGCGTTCTCCTGAAGGCTGTTCAAAATGCCGATATCGGTACGGTCCAGTTTGCGCATGAGACAAAATCACCTGTTTTTTATGTTTATGCAGATTTTTTATCCTCAAATGACCGCCAACGCAACGAAACAGAGAGAAATATTCTTCTGGGCCCGGCCTATGATTGTTGTAGGACAAGAATTCTTTCATCGAAGAATGACGGTCAGCTCACTACAAGAAATTCACAAGATCGAGCGTAGAAGCCATGAACCAAGCGTACGAACCGCTGCAACTGCACGTTCCCGAACCATCGGGCCGTCCTGGCTGCAAAACCGACTTCTCCTACCTGCGTCTGACCGACGCCGGTACGGTGCGCAAACCCCCAATCGACGTTGAACCGGCCGACACCGCTGATCTGGCCAAGGGCCTGATTCGCGTGCTCGATGACGAGGGCAATGCCCTCGGTCCATGGGCTGAAGGCGTACCGGCCGAGATCCTGCGTAAAGGCATGCGCGCCATGCTCAAGACGCGGATCTATGACAACCGCATGGTGGTCGCCCAGCGTCAGAAAAAAATGTCGTTCTACATGCAGAGCCTTGGCGAAGAAGCCATCGGCAGCGGCCAGGCCCTGGCACTGAACGTCGATGACATGTGCTTCCCGACGTACCGCCAGCAAAGCATCCTGATGGCGCGAGACGTGCCGCTGGTGGACCTGATCTGCCAACTGCTGTCCAACGAGCGTGATCCGCTCAAGGGACGTCAGCTGCCGATCATGTATTCGGTCAAAGACTTCGGTTTCTTCACCATTTCCGGCAACCTCGCCACCCAATTCGTACAAGGTGTGGGCTGGGGCATGGCCTCGGCGATCAAGGGCGACACCAAAATCGCCTCGGCCTGGATCGGCGACGGCGCTACCGCTGAATCCGACTTCCATACCGCCCTCACCTTCGCCCACGTTTACCGTGCGCCAGTGATCCTCAACGTGGTCAACAACCAGTGGGCAATCTCCACGTTCCAGGCGATTGCCGGTGGTGAAGCCACTACGTTCGCCGGTCGTGGCGTCGGTTGCGGCATTGCCTCCCTGCGGGTCGATGGCAACGATTTCGTCGCGGTCTACGCCGCCTCTGCCTGGGCCGCCGAACGTGCGCGCCGCAACCTCGGCCCGACCATGATCGAATGGGTCACCTACCGCGCCGGTCCGCACTCAACTTCTGACGATCCGTCCAAATACCGTCCTGCCGACGACTGGAGCTACTTCCCGTTGGGCGACCCGATTGCGCGGCTGAAGCAGCACCTGGTGAAAATCGGTCAGTGGTCCGAAGAGGAACACGTCGCCGTCAGCGCCGAACTCGAAGCCGAAGTGATCGCCGCGCAAAAAGAAGCCGAACAGTACGGCACCCTCGCCGGCGGCCAGATTCCAAGCGCCGCGACCATGTTCGAAGACGTCTATAAAGAGATGCCGGAGCACTTGAAGCGCCAGCGTCAAGAGTTGGGGATCTGACATGAACGATCACAACAACAAAATCGAGTTGGAAACCGCCATGACCACGACCACCATGACCATGATCCAGGCCCTGCGCTCGGCCATGGATGTGATGCTTGAGCGTGACGACAACGTCGTGGTGTTCGGCCAGGACGTGGGCTACTTCGGCGGCGTGTTCCGTTGCACCGAAGGCCTGCAGAACAAGTACGGCACCTCCCGGGTATTCGACGCACCGATCTCCGAAAGTGGCATCGTCGGCGTCGCCGTCGGCATGGGCGCCTACGGTCTGCGGCCGGTTGCCGAGATCCAGTTCGCCGACTACGTCTACCCGGCATCGGACCAGATCATTTCCGAAGCCGCCCGCCTGCGTTATCGCTCGGCCGGCGAATTCACCGCACCGATGACCCTGCGCATGCCTTGCGGCGGCGGCATCTACGGCGGCCAGACTCACAGCCAAAGTATTGAGGCGATGTTCACCCAGGTCTGCGGCTTGCGCACGGTCATGCCGTCCAACCCTTACGACGCCAAAGGCTTGCTGATCGCCTCCATCGAAAACGATGACCCGGTGATCTTCCTCGAGCCAAAACGCCTGTACAACGGCCCGTTCGACGGTCACCACGAACGCCCGGTAACCCCGTGGTCGAAACACCCGGCTGCGCAAGTGCCGGACGGTTACTACACCGTGCCACTGGACGTCGCCGCCATCACCCGTCCGGGCAAGGACGTGACCATCCTGACTTACGGCACCACCGTTTACGTGTCGCAAGTGGCGGCTGAAGAAACCGGCATCGACGCTGAAGTCATCGACCTGCGCAGCCTGTGGCCGCTGGATCTGGACACCATCGTCAAGTCAGTGAAGAAAACCGGCCGTTGCGTGATCGTTCACGAAGCGACCCGCACCTGCGGTTTCGGCGCCGAACTGGTCGCCCTGGTGCAAGAGCACTGCTTCCACTACCTGGAAGCGCCTATCGAGCGCGTCACCGGTTGGGACACTCCCTACCCGCACGCACAAGAGTGGGCGTATTTCCCTGGTCCGTCCCGAGTGGGCGCGGCTTTGCATCGGGTTATGGAGGTCTGAATGGGCACGCACGTTATTAAAATGCCGGACATTGGTGAAGGCATTGCAGAAGTTGAATTGTCGGTTTGGCACGTCAAAGTCGGTGACATGGTCGTCGAAGATCAGGTACTCGCCGATGTCATGACCGACAAGGCGATGGTCGACATCCCTTCGCCGGTGAACGGCAAGGTGATTGCGCTGGGCGGTGTGCCGGGCGAAGTCATGGCGGTTGGCAGCATCCTGATCAGCATTGAAGTCGAAGGCGCGGGCAACGTTAAAGAGTCGGCTCAGCCTGCACCTGTTAAAGAAGCGCCGGTTGCGGCACCAAAAGTTGCCGCCGCTGTTGAAAGCAAACCGGTCGCTGCTGCAGCGCCGCGAGCTGCCGTATGCCAAGGTCCGATGGTCGCTCGCGAAGCTGATGAGCGTCCGCTGGCCTCCCCGGCCGTGCGCAAACATGCGCTGGACCTCGGTATACAGTTGCGTCTGGTGCGTGGCACGGGCCCTGCCGGTCGGGTACTGCACGAAGACCTCGACGCCTTTCTGGCCCAAGGTCAGCAGCCGCAATCCACCGCTGCCGCCGCTTACGCCCAGCGTAACGACGAAGAACAAATCCCGGTCATCGGCATGCGCCGCAAGATCGCCCAGCGCATGCAGGACGCCACTCAGCGCGCCGCTCACTTCAGTTACGTCGAAGAAATTGACGTCACCGCCGTGGAAGAACTGCGCGCTCATCTGAACGAAAAACACGGCGCGACCCGCGGCAAGCTGACCTTGTTGCCGTTCCTGGTCCGCGCATTGGTCGTCGCCCTGCGCGACTTCCCGCAAATCAACGCCCGTTACGACGACGAAGCTCAGGTCATCACCCGCCTCGGCGCGGTGCATGTCGGCGTCGCCACCCAAGCCGATATCGGTTTGATGGTGCCGGTGGTCCGTCACGCCGAAACCCGCAGCTTGTGGGACAGCGCTCAGGAAATTTCTCGCCTCGCTACCGCTGCCCGCAATGGCAAGGCCAGCCGCGATGAACTGTCCGGCTCGACCATCACCCTGACCAGCCTCGGCGCCTTGGGCGGCATTGTCAGCACCCCGGTGCTGAACCTGCCGGAAGTGGCGATTGTCGGCGTCAACAAAATCGTCGAACGCCCGATGGTCGTCAAAGGCCAGATCGTGATTCGCAAGATGATGAACCTCTCCAGCTCCTTCGATCACCGCGTGGTCGATGGCATGGACGCGGCGCAATTCATCCAGGCCATTCGCGGCTTGCTCGAACAACCCGCAACCTTGTTTGTGGACTAATTTTTAGTGGAGCAGGCATGCAAACTTTAAACACCACGCTGCTGATCATCGGCGGTGGCCCTGGCGGTTATGTGACGGCGATTCGTGCCGGTCAGCTGGGCATCTCGACCATTCTGGTGGAAGGCGAATCCCTGGGCGGCACGTGCCTGAACATCGGCTGCATTCCGTCCAAGGCGTTGATCCACGTTGCCGAACAGTTTCACCAGACTCAGCACCACAGCCAGCATTCCGCCCTGGGCATCAGCGTTTCGGCGCCGTCCCTGGACATCAGCAAAAGTGTCGAGTGGAAGGACGGCATCGTTGATCGCCTGACCACCGGCGTGTCGGCGCTGCTGAAAAAGAACAAAATTCAGGTTATTCAAGGTTTTGCGAAGGTTATCGATGGTAAAACCGTAGAAGTCGGCGACACGCGCATTCAGTGCGAGCACCTGGTGCTGGCCACCGGATCGAAAAGCGTGAACCTGCCGATGCTGCCGATTGGCGGTCCGATCATCTCCTCCACCGAAGCCTTGGCGCCGACGTCCGTGCCGAAACGGCTGATTGTGGTCGGTGGAGGTTACATCGGTCTGGAGCTGGGGATTGCCTATCGCAAGCTCGGCGCCGAGGTCAGCGTGGTCGAGGCTCAGGATCGCATCCTTCCTGCCTACGACGCCGAACTGACGCAGCCTGTGCATGACGAACTGAAAAAGCTCGGCATCAAGCTTTACTTGAAGCACAGCGTTCAAGGCTTTGATTCTGTTAGCAATACACTGCAAGTCCTTGACCCGAGTGGCGACACCCTGAACCTGGAAACCGATCAGGTGCTGGTGGCCGTCGGCCGCAAACCGAACACCCAGGGCTGGAACCTCGAAGGTTTGAACCTGGACATGAACGGCTCGGCGATCAAGATCGACAACCGCTGCCAGACCAGCATGCGCAACGTGTATGCCATCGGCGACGTGAGCGGCGAGCCGATGCTGGCCCACCGGGCTATGGCTCAGGGCGAGATGGTTGCCGAACTGATCAGCGGTAAATCCCGCGAGTTCAACCCTACCGCCATCGCCGCCGTGTGCTTTACCGACCCGGAACTGGTGGTCGTCGGCAAGACACCGGACGACGTCAAGGCGGCGGGTCTGGACTGCATCGTTTCCAGCTTCCCGTTTGCGGCCAATGGCCGGGCGATGACGCTGGAATCGAAAAGCGGCTTCGTGCGAGTCGTGGCGCGACGTGACAATCATGTGATTGTTGGCTGGCAAGCGGTCGGTGTGGGTGTGTCGGAATTGTCGACAGCGTTCGGTCAGAGCCTGGAAATGGGCGCCCGGCTGGAAGACATTGCCGGCACCATCCACGCGCATCCGACCTTGGGCGAGGCTGTGCAGGAAGCGGCGTTGCGTGCGCTTGGTCACGCGCTACACCTCTAACTGATCGTTCCCACGCTCTGCGTGGGAATGCAGCCCGGGACGCTCCGCGTCCCAAAGCGGACGCAGAGCGTCCATTGAGGCATTCCCACGCAGAGCGTGGGAACGATCAAAGGAACGCAATCTGGGCTGCGAATTGGGCCCGGAATGAAGTATTGTTGTCCCAATCCAGAAAAACGTCAGAAGCCTTGAACCGTTTCGGCGGTTGTTAAGTGATAGAGGGTGTCATGGGTAACGAAAGCATCAATTGGGACAAGTTGGGTTTTGACTACATCAAGACAGACAAGCGCTATCTGTCGCACTGGCGTAATGGCGAGTGGGACAAAGGCACCCTGACCGAAGACAATGTGCTGCACATCAGCGAAGGCTCTACTGCCCTTCACTATGGCCAGCAATGCTTCGAAGGGCTGAAGGCCTATCGTTGCAAGGACGGCTCGATCAACCTGTTCCGCCCGGACCAGAACGCCGCACGCATGCAACGCAGCTGCGCGCGCCTGCTGATGCCTCATGTGTCCACCGAGCAGTTCGTCGAAGCGTGCAAGGAAGTGGTCCGCGCCAACGAGCGTTTCATCCCGCCTTACGGCACCGGCGGCGCGCTGTACCTGCGTCCGTTCGTGATCGGCGTGGGTGACAACATCGGTGTGCGTACGGCCCCCGAGTTCATCTTCTCGATCTTCGCCATTCCGGTCGGTGCCTACTTCAAGGGCGGCCTGACCCCGCACAACTTCCTGATCTCCAGCTACGACCGCGCCGCCCCACAAGGCACCGGTGCAGCCAAGGTCGGTGGTAACTACGCGGCCAGCCTGATGCCAGGTTCCCAGGCCAAGAAAGCCCACTTCGCCGACTGCATCTACCTGGACCCGATGACTCACACCAAAATCGAAGAAGTCGGTTCGGCCAACTTCTTCGGGATCACCCACGACAACAAGTTCGTGACCCCGAACTCGCCGTCGGTCCTGCCGGGCATCACCCGTCTGTCGTTGATCGAGCTGGCAAAATCGCGTCTGGGCCTGGAAGTGGTCGAAGGCGACGTGTTCATCGACAAGCTGTCCGACTTCAAGGAAGCCGGCGCTTGCGGTACTGCTGCGGTGATCACCCCGATCGGCGGCATCAGCTACAACGACAAACTGCACGTGTTCCACAGCGAAACCGACGTCGGCCCGGTCACCCAGAAGCTCTACAAAGAGCTGACCGGTGTGCAGACCGGCGACATCGAAGCGCCAGCAGGCTGGATCGTCAAGGTTTGATTTGACGCTTCAGGCACTAAAAAAGCCCACCCCTCGTAAATGCGTCGGGTGGGCTTTTTGTTGGCCGGTCGTTTTTTCAGCGCCGGTCACCTGCAGACGAATCACCCTGCAATCAACTGCCCCACCTGACCGGCATCCTCTTCGATCCGGGCAAACAACCACTCCACAAACACCCGTGTCTGCGCCGTCACATCCGGCGCGACACCGTAGTAATAACGCGGCAATGGCATCCGTAACTCGGACAATGGGCAAATCAAGCGACCGCTCGAGAGATGGGTGCCCAGCAAAGAGGTCGGGCACAAGGCAATGCCCTGACCATCCACGGCGGCCTCAAGCACCAGGTGCATGTGGTCAAACTGCCGGGTGACCTGAGTGGCTGACTGGCCTTGACCAAAATGCAGGGCCCAGTTGTGCCAGTCTTCGCGACGCGCCTTGGCAGTCAATAACGTGTGCCGGCTCAGGGACGCGAGGTCTTCAAGGGCCAGGCGCTCGATCAGCGAGGGTGCCGCGACCAGCAACAGTTCGTCTTCGAAAAGCGCTCGCGCCTCAATCGCCGGCGCCCAGTCATCACGACCACGGCGAATGACGATGTCGAACCCGTCCCGTGCATGATCCGGTGCCTGGGTTTGGGTAATCACTTGCGGCTTGATGTCCGGGTGCTGCGCAATGAAATCCTCCAACCTGGGCGTTAGCCAAAGCATGGCAAAGGATGGACGAACATTGATCTTCACAGTCGGCAGCGAGGCATGTTGCTTGAGCGCAGCAGCGGCGTTGGCGATCTGCGCCAGCCCGGCACTGACCTGCTCATAAAAGCGCTGACCGGCCGGCGTCAGCACCGATTGACGGATACGCCGCTCGAACAGCAGCACACCCAGGTGTTCCTCAAGCAATTTGATGTGCCGGCTGACGGCACTGTGACTGACATGCAGCTCTTCGGCCGCCAGGCTGAAACTCTGGTGACGAGCAGCAACAGCGAAGGCGCGAACAGCATTGAGCGGCGGTAGTGGATTCATCATGCGTCTAATTTAGTCACATATGCAGCGCAATTAAAGCGTTTGTCACGCCCACGTCGTCGCGCCAATCTGCTCGCACGCAGCCAGCGCCACCTGACGGAGCAAGACATGAACAGCTATGGACTCTTTCTACTGTTTGCCACCCTGACCATTTTGAGTCCAGGGCCTGGCGTGGTCCTGACCCTGTCCAACGCGGTACGTCACGGCTGGACCGGGGCAGTGCCGGGCATTCTGGGGATCGCGTCGGGAGCGTTTATCGTCGCCGCCATCAGCGCCACCAGTGTAGGCCTGATCCTCAGCACCTCCGCCAACGCCTTTACCGCGTTGAAATACGCAGGGGCCGCCTATTTGTTGTACCTGGGTTACAAAAGCTGGCGCTCGGCTGGTTTCAACACGCTGCTTGAAACGCGCCCCTCAAGCCCGGGCTACCGTTTCCTTGAAGCGGCGTCGATCCAGTTTTTGAACCCCAAGGCAGTGTTTTTCTTTCTGGCGGTGTTCCCGCAATTCATCGACACCTCGGCGCACTTCTCCACCCAGTTTTTCAAACTGGTCGCCTCTTATGGCGTACTGGTGATCCTCGTGCATGGCAGCTATGCGTTGCTCGCCAATGCCGCCAAAGGCTGGTTGTCGAGCCCGAAGGGTTCCTGGCTGGCGGCGAAAGTCTCGGGCGTGACCTTCGCCGGTTTCGGCGTGCTGATGGCCTCGGCCAGTCGCTAAGGCGCAGAACTGGCGATCGCGCGACGCCTGGTCTCGGTGAGCGCGGGTTGTACTGTCGTTACCTGAACCGGCAGTTCAACAGCGAACCGGCTGCTGAGTTCCTTTCGCCCCGTCGCCGTCAACGCCAGCGCGCGGCTGTCCAGGTCCTGAGTCACCCATTTGCGCTTGATCGCCGTTTGCAACAACGCCGCCCCCAACGAACCGCCCAGATGCGGCCGGCGCATGCTCCAGTCCAGGCATGGGCAGGCGAAGCGGCGGCGCAGCGTACTCAGGTCTTTGACTTCGATACCCAACCCTTCAAACAACACCTCACCGCTGTCGCTCAGCTGATAAACCTGTTCATCGGTTTCCAGCAGCCACCCCGCTTCGATCATCCGGTCATGCAGCAGCACCGCCAACGTTCCGGCCATGTGGTCGTAGCACGTGCGGGCGAATTGCAGTCGATCCGGGGTGCGCGAATTGAAGGTAGGCGCGGCGTTCTGGCCGATCACCATCAACGCTTCCAGTGCCTGGGCGACGCGCTTGTCCGTCAGGCTGTAATAGCGATGTCGGCCCTGCACGTGCAGCCGCACCAGCGCCAATTCCTTGAGTTTGGCCAGGTGCGCGCTGGCGGTGGAGGCGCTGACTTCGGCAATCGCTGCCAGCTCGGTGCTGGTGCGGGCGTGGCCGTCCATCAGCGAACAGAGGATTTTCGTCCGGGACGGTTCCGCAATCGCGGCAGCCACCTGAGAGACGCCGATGTCGTGCTGTTCTACGTTCATATTTCGCTCCCGGACGAATCAAGGCCTTTTCGGACTGGAGATAGTAGCAACACTTTTCCAACCACGAACAAGGCTGCGACCCATGGACCCGATCATCGCTGCGACCCATGCCGATCCTTATCCCTATTACGCGCAACTGCGTGCGGAGGGCGGTCTGGTTTTTCACCAAGGACTGAAGGTGTGGGTGGCGAGTAGCGCCCGAGCCGTGGCGGCCGTGCTGGCGCATCCTGACTGCCATGTCCGACCGTCCCACGAACCGGTGCCCAAGGCGATTGTTGGCGGGATGGCCGGCAAGGTCTTTGGTCAGTTGATGCGGATGAATGAGGGCGAACGGCAGCGTTGCCCGAGGTCGGCGATTCAACCGGGATTGGCGTTGATTGATGCCGATGAAGTCAATGCGCTGGTCCGCGCTCGCCTGATCATTCCGGGCGCCGATGGGCTGTACAAGGCGATGTTCCGCGGGCCGGTATGCGTGGTGGCTGCATTGCTCGGGTTCTCTCCGGCTCAGGGCCGGGCTATCAGCGAACTGACCGGGGACTTCGTCGCGTGCCTGTCGCCCCTTGGCGATCAGGCGCAACGGGAAGCAGCGCACGCTGCGGCGGAACACTTGAGCGGCTATTTCGTTGAGTTGCTGGATGATCCGAGCACTCAGAGCGCCCTGCTCGCCGGGATCCGCCAGCGCTTCGCGGCAACCTCTGGCGACGCTGAAACGTTGATCGCCAATCTGATCGGCCTGTTCTCCCAGACCTATGAAGCCACCGCCGGGCTGATCGGCAATGCGCTGTTGGCGTTGATTCGAACCCCGTCGTTGCACAGCGAATCGACACCCGTGGACGACTTGATCGCTGAAGTTCAGCGCTTCGATCCATCGGTACAGAACACCCGCCGATTTGTCGCTGCGTCGTGTGAAATCGACGGGGTAAGCCTCAATTCAGGCGATGTGATTCTGGTGCTGCTGGCCTCGGCCAATCGAGATCCACAGCTCAATGACCGTCCCGATGTCTTTCTTCTGGATCGTCCAGAGCGGCGCAGCTTCACCTTTGGTGCGGGGCGGCATCAATGTCCGGGGCAGTTGTTGGCGTTGAGTATTGCCAGCGCCACGTTGAGGGAGATTGTGGCAATGAAACCTGCTTTGGATCGCCTGACCTGGCGCTACCGACCTTCCCTGAACGGGCGTATTCCGCTCTTTGGCGATTTGCCGTAAAACCACGTCAACACGCAACGCTCACGCCAGTCGCTGCGCAACAAATTCGATAAAGGCTTTCAACTTCGGCAGTGATTTTCGCGAGCGTGGATACACCATCTGTACCGGCTTGGGCGGCGGCGCATAGGCGTCCAAGATCCGCACGAGCTCGCCTTTGGCCAAGGCAGCCGACACCAGAAAATCGGGCTGCATCAAAATCCCCTCTCCGGCCACGGCCGCCTGCAGCAACACTTGGCCGTCATTGCTTTTCAACACCGCCCCTTCAGGCCAGGGGACTTCGCTGGCACCGCTTTTCAAAGGCCAGGCAAAACGATTGTTCCAGGACGTATGGGTGAGGATTCTGTGTCGGTGCAGGTCTTCGGGGGATTGGGGTTCCTGCCATTTTTCCAGATACCGGGGCGATGCGCAGATCACCATTCGATACGGTGGCAATGGCTTGGCCAGCAGATTCACGCCGATCAGTTCGGAGATCCTGAACGCCAGATCGAATGACGTCTCGTACAGGTCCACCACTTCGTTGCTCAGAATCAGCTCGACCTGGATCTGCGGATAACACTGCATGAACTCGGACACCAGAGGACCGACCAATGACACACCGAGGGTCATCGGCGCGGTGATTCGCAACAGGCCGCTGGGCTCCGGGTTCGACGCCTCCACCCGGCTGAATGCGTACTTCACCTGCTCCAGTGCCCGCTTGGCTTCCTCATAAAACAAGCGCCCTTCCCCGGTGATGGATTGCCGTCGAGTGGTGCGTTGAATGAGCTGAGTGTTGAGGGTTTTCTCCAGGCTCTGGATATGCCGTCCAACCATGACCGCCGACATCCCGACGTCACTGGCCGCATCGGCGAAGCTGCCCGCCTCGACCACGGCGACGAAAACTTCCATTTGCCTGAGTTTGCTCATGACCATGCCTTGTGAAGGGAGGAAACGGAACGCTTGATTAAGTACATCAGGTTAAAGGAGTAATAACCGGCAATGCGTTTATCACGAAGGGCTTTCTCCCTAGAGTCACTTAATTAAAGTGAACAACGAGGCTCCAATGATGCAAACCCTACTGGACACGTCACTGAGTTCTTTTGCGCGGGCAGACCTTCTGCAAGGCCCCACGCCCATTCAGCGCGCCGAACGCCTCGAACAGCTACTGGACTTGAAGTCGCAGGGAATCGGCCTGTTTCTCAAGCGTGACGATCATATGCTGATTGGCGGTGGCGGTAACAAACTGCGCAAACTCGAATTTCATATCGGCGCAGCGCTGGCGGCCGGAGTCGACACGGTGATCACCGTGGGCGGCATTCAGTCCAACCATGCGCGCCTGACCGCTGCGGTCTGTGCGCGCCTGGGCCTTGCCTGCGAACTGATCCTGACCCGCGCGGTACCCAAAGCCGATATAGATTACGAACTCAACGGCAACGTTCTGCTCGACCAGCTGTTCGGCGCACAGCTACAGGTGCTTGCCGGGGGCAGCAACTCACTCGCCGTGGCCGAAACACGGGCCACGCAACTTCGGGATTCGGGGCGCAACGTGCTGGTGATTCCTACGGGTGGCTCAACGCCGCTGGGCAGTCTCGGTTATGCGCGCTGCGCGGCGGAGATCGCGCAACAGGAGACGGAACTCGGCCTCACCTTCAATCAAGTCGTGGTGCCCAACGGCAGCGCCGGCACCCACGCCGGGCTCGCGGCGGGCTTCCAGTTGCTGGGCCGAGGCACCTCGATCGTCAAGTCGTACTCGGTTTTGTCCGATCGAGACACGTCAGCGGCCAGAACCCGGCAATTGACCCAGGATGCACTGGCGCTGTTGGGCAGTAGCGCCATTGTGCAGGCCGGAGAAATTGCCATCGACGGCAGTCAGTTGGGCGACGGTTACGGTCTGCCGACGCCAGCCATGCAAGAAGCAGTGCGCCTGATGGCTCGCGCCGAAGGCTTGTTGATCGACCCGGTGTACTCCGGCAAAGCGTTTGCCGGGCTGTTGGCTGATCTCAGGCATGGACGCTTCCGTTCCGGGGACAATGTGCTGTTCGTGATGACTGGGGGGACGCCGGGCCTTTATGCCTACCGGGAGACCTTTCAGGTCTAGCGGTTAATCGTCGCGGGGCAGTACTTCCAGCAATTCACTTCTCTCGACTGATTTTCCTATTGAGAGAAACACCTGCATTTGTAACAACAAGCGGAGCTTCAGACCTGTCCTACAGCCAAAGGATGCAACCCTAAGTTAAAAGTCGATAACAAGGGCAACATTCCAGGAGTAAAAAGTGAGCCTTCTCTACCAGGATCCATCAATGAGCCATGATGAAGCGACGAGACTCCTTGCTAGCGATGTAGAAACGAACGTTATTGCCGCATTGGTTTCCATTGGCCTGAATGAACAGGACAGAACCTGGGCTCAGAACACCTTTCTCAAGTACCTGGCAAGTGAGACCGAATCGATTGCAGCGTCCGCCATCACCGCTCTTGGCCATTTAGCCCGCAGGCATGGCGATCTGGATACGAAGGTGGTGCTCCCGGCACTCGAAAGCGTGAAATACAAGTTCCCCTCCTTGGATGGAGTTGTGACGGATACCCTTGACGACATCGACGCATTCACCCGAATCATCAGATAGAAGGCGCGGGCAAAAAAAATAGCGGCGAGGTGGCTAATATCGATCAGTTAAGCCATTTCAACCGCAACGCAAACCTTAATGAAATGGCTACCCCCGCCGCCCCCTGATCGCCCACTAAGCTTTCACCGGGGCTCATCGGAGACTGTTGCCATGAACAAAGTAGCAGCTGGCGAAGCCTGCGTTCGGCTGCGCAGCAGTCGTAAAACCTGAGTTAGCGGTCGTCCTGAAACACCGCATCGTCTGATTTCACGATTGCTGCGCAGCCGAACGCAGGCTTCGCCAGCTGCTACGGATCGCGTTTTGGCTTAACTGATCGGCATTAGGCGAGTTGGCTGATCAATGTTCCAAAAAAAACCGTTTTCTGTGTGCAGATAGTGCGGTTCTTGTCATTTCAGCTCATACGCCAATCAATCATCGCGCGTCAGCACTTCCAGCAATTCAATCTCGAAAATAAGGTTCGAGTTCGGCGTGATCTTGCCCATGGTCCGTTCACCGTAGGCAAGATGCGCCGGTACCAGAAGCTTGCGCTTGCCGCCAACCTGCATGCCCATAATCCCCTGATCCCAACCCTTGATCACCCGACCTGTGCCAATCACGCACTGGAAAGGTTTACCCCGGCTGTAGGAAGAATCGAATTCAGTCCCGTCTTCCAGCCAGCCGCGGTATTGGGTGGTAATCAGCGCGCCTTTGACGGCGGCTTTGCCGTCGCCCGGCTCAAGGTCAATGATTTGCAACTCGTCGTTCATGATTCCTACTCGTTCACTGTCGCCCAGTGATTGGGGCGCGGACGGAGGTTTTCGCAGAAACTGGCGCGCAAGGCAATCCACGAAACCGAAAGACCGTCATCCGGCTCACATGAATAACGACTTCGTATTCAGGAAAGGATGCTCTGATGACCGACTCATCACCGCTGTACAGTTTCATCCCGCCCTACATCCTCAACCGAATCATCGCCCACGGTTCCGACCGTCAGCGCTCCAGCGCCCAGACCACGCTGATCCATGTCCGCCATTTGCGGCACAATCCCGGCCCGCCATCGCGACCACCCGCCAACGCGATCCTGCCGCTGCCCGGCCGCCCCGGTCTGGCACAGCGCAGCATTCATGACGCGCAAGGCAAAATGCTGCTGCCGGGTATGCCTGTGCGACTTGAAGGACAGGCGGCAACCGGCGATCCGGCGGTCGACGAGGCCTACGACGCATTGGGTGCCAGCTATGATTTCTTCTGGAAGGTGCTGGGTCGGGACTCCATCGACAACAAGGGTTTTGCCCTGATCGGCAGCGTGCATTACGGCCAGGATTACGAGAACGCGTTCTGGAACGGCGCGCAAATGGTGTTCGGTGACGGCGATGGTGAAATCTTCGAACGCTTTACCCGCTCTCTGGATGTGATCGGCCACGAGTTGACGCACGGCGTGATCGAAAGCGAAGCCGGTCTGGTCTATGCCAGCCAATCCGGGGCATTGAATGAATCGATTTCGGACGTTTTCGGGGTACTGATCAAACAACATGTACTGGGCCAGACCGCCGAACAGGCTGACTGGTTGATCGGCGCCGACCTGCTGGCACCGCGCATCAAAGGTATCGGATTACGCTCGATGGCCCATCCGGGCACGGCCTATGACGACCCGTTGCTTGGCAAGGACCCGCAACCGGATCACATGCGTCGATTCGTGATCACCCAGGAGGACAATGGCGGTGTGCACATCAATTCGGGCATCCCCAATCGGGCGTTTTATCTGGCCGCGATGGCGCTGGGCGGTTTTGCCTGGGAAAAAGCCGGCCGCATCTGGTACGACGCGCTGTGCGACAAACGCCTGAGTAGCGAAGCGACATTCACTACCTTCGCGCAACTGACCGTCGAGCATGCCCGGCAAGGATTTGGTGCGAAGGCAGTCGAGGCGGTGCGGCACGGCTGGTCTGAAGTGGGCGTCGACCTGACACTGGAGGAACAATGAAAACCTTGCCAACACTGGACGATAACGCGGTGGTTTGTGTCTCCCGCCAAGGCGGCATAGCGGCGATCCACACCTTGACCCGCCCCCGAGAGATCGAATTCGCCCAATGCAATGCCGACCAACGCACCCGCATCTGCTCGTTGCTCGAGGGTTGCCTGCTTATGACAAGTTCATCCGCCGGCCGGGGCGATCAGCGCTTCTATCAAATCGAAGTGCGCTATCGCAGCGGCGAACAGGACGACCGGATGGTGATGAAGGTGCCTGAAGATCAGGCGCCAGGGGAATTGGTGCATCTGTGGGACAAAGGTGAACTGCTATAAGTTTGGCGCCCCTCATAATAGAGGCTGATGATCGAGGGCCGTGTGAACTAACATAGGCACATCTCTACCGATACGGCTGATACGCCACGATGGCGAAACCTGAATGAATGTGGATTGGACCAGCGCCGCCATCGGCTCAATGATGCTAGCCCTGATCATCGCGTTGATCTGTCGCGAGCGTTCGCTGCAGAAGCAGCTGGCCGAGTATCGCGTGCTGATCACCAGCCTGACTGACGGACAAAACATCCGCCAGGACGGCGACGTCGAACGCTTCAAGCGCAGCCAGTATTTCGCCCGCATCGGCACGTGGGACTGGGATGTCGACACCGACAAGCTCTACTGGTCGGATGCGATCTACGGCATGTTTGGCTTCAAGATCGACGAAGTAACGCCCTCCTACGCCCTGTTTTGCTCATGTGTTCACCCCGACGACCGGGCCAGGGTCCGGGCCGGGGAGTTGCGCTGCCTGGAAACCGGCGACAACCATGACGAGGAATACCGGGTGGTGTGGCCCGACGGCACGATCCGCTGGCTTCGGGAAACCGGCAATGTGGTCAAGAACGACCAAGATGCAACGATCAAGATGATGGGCGTGGTACGCGATATCACCGAGGAAAAAGCCTCCGCCAGCTACCTGCAACACTTGGCCCACTTCGACCCGCTGACCGGTCTACCCAATCGCCTGGTGCTCGAAGAGCGTCTGTCCGAAGCGCTGGAACAGGCGCGCATCAGCGCCACGAGAGTTGCGCTGGTGTTTGTCGACCTCAACGGTTTCAAGGCCATCAACGACCATTACGGCCATGCCGCCGGCGACCGGGTACTGATCACCACCGCCACCCGCCTGAAGAAAATCCTGCGTTCAACCGATACCGTTGCCCGGATCGGTGGCGACGAATTTGTGGTCATCCTTCAAGGCCTGCCCCAGGGCAACAGCCTGCAAGACGAAGCCCGCAGCATCTGCCAGAAAATCTTCGTCGAACTGTCGCCTCCGGTGACCATCGGTAATGATCAACGCCACATCGGCACCAGCCTTGGGGTCGCGGTGTTCCCGGACCATGCGCCGAGCATGGACCGGTTGATTCATATTGCGGATCTGGCGATGTATGAGGCGAAGCGCAGTGGGAATAATCAGTATCGGTTGGGCACTGAAAGCCCCGTGCGCGCTCACAGCGAATAGCCCTTCGACGGCTTAACGCTCCACCGGCGTGATATCCACAATCGTCCCATTGGTAATCATCACCATCATGTACTTGTCATTGATCTGCACCCACTGCGCCTGAGCCTTCGGCGCTTTCAGACCTTTCTGTTTCCAGTTGGCCAGGGCTTTTTCGCTGCGTTGGTAAACGTCGGGGGCACGATCACCCATCACCAGTTGGCGGGAGTTGTTAACCCCGGGCTGGACGGTTTTTTGCGGTAGGTCATCCGCTTGAACAATGGGACTGATACCGGCAACGCCGGCGGCAATGGCCAAGGCGGCGATGAGGGATTTGCTGTTCATGGGGTGATCCTCCTGTGATGTCGCGGTACCCGAACTCCGACTGCAGATGCAGCGAATCATTCCTTACGGGCTACATTGATCCGTTTCACACATCAATGCATGCCAATAATGCAATTAACATATCGATCACCCTGCTCCACTATCCGCCCCAATAAGAACCGTGCGCCGCGTCCAGGCGGTGCACGTCATAAAAGCGGTGGAGTACACGTCAATGACAGCATCAACCCAACGGCCCGCGACTTCCGGTCGCTCCCGGGCCAGTGCGATTTTCCGGGTCACCTCGGGCAACTTCCTCGAACAATTCGACTTTTTCCTTTTCGGCTTTTACGCCACGCAGATCGCAGCCGTGTTCTTCCCGGCCAGCAGCGAGTTCGCCTCGCTGATGATGACCTTCGCGGTGTTCGGCGCAGGCTTCCTGATGCGACCGTTGGGCGCCGTGGTGCTGGGTGCCTACATCGATGATGTGGGCCGGCGCAAAGGGTTGATCGTCACCCTGTCGATCATGGCCAGCGGCACGATTTTGATTGTGCTGGTGCCCGGCTATGAAACCATCGGGCTGTTCGCCCCGGCCATCGTGTTGATTGGCCGTTTGCTGCAAGGCTTCTCGGCCGGCGCAGAAATGGGTGGCGTCTCGGTGTATCTCTCGGAAATCGCCACACCCGGCAACAAAGGCTTCTTCACCAGTTGGCAGTCGGCCAGCCAGCAAGTGGCGATCATTGTCGCGGCGGCGTTGGGCTATGGCCTGAACCAATGGATGGCGCCAGCGATGATTGCCGACTGGGGTTGGCGGATTCCATTTTTCGTTGGCTGCATGATCGTGCCGTTCATTTTTTTCCTGCGCCGCAACCTTGAGGAAACCGAAGCGTTCGCCGCCCGTAAACACCGCCCGAGCATGGGCGATGTGTTCCGCACGCTGGCGCAGAACTGGGTGATCGTGTTCGCCGGGATGATGATGGTTGCCTTGACCACCACTGCGTTTTACCTGATCACCGTGTACGCACCGACCTTCGGCAAAACCGTACTGCACCTGAGCACCTCTGATGCGCTGCTGGTGACCTTGCTGGTGGGCGTTTCGAACTTCTTCTGGCTGCCGATTGGCGGTGCACTGTCGGACCGCATCGGCCGTCGTCCGGTGCTGATTGCCATGGCCCTGCTGACGCTGGCCACGGCGTATCCGGCGCTGACGTACCTGGTGCAGGCGCCGAGTTTCATCAACATGCTGTGGGTGCTGCTGTGGTTGTCGTTTATTTACGGGTTGTACAACGGCGCGATGATTGCCGCGCTGACGGAAATCATGCCGGTCGAAGTTCGGGTTGCCGGTTTCTCCCTGGCTTATAGCCTGGCCACGGCGGTGTTTGGCGGTTTTACCCCGGCGATGTCGACCTTCCTGATCCAGTACACCGGCGACAAGGCTGCGCCCGGTTACTGGATGAGTTTCGCGGCGCTGTGTGCCTTGTGCGCGACGCTGTATCTCTATCGCCGTTCGGCCGGTCGCCTGCAACCGGCGATGTCCTGAACCCTTTGAGAGCACATGACCATGAAGAAGCTATTCAATTTTGCTGCCCTGACGTTGCTGGCCAGCCTGGGCCTGAGCTCCGTCGCCCAGGCCGAAGAGATCCGCGTGATGACCTCCGGCGGTTTCACCGCCGCCTACAAAATCCTCGGCCCGAAATTCGCCGCCTCCACGGGCAACACACTGGACACCGCCCTCGGTCCTTCGATGGGCAAGGCGCCGGAAGCGATCCCCAATCGCCTGGCTCGCGGTGAAAAGGCCGACGTGGTGATCATGGTTGGCTACGCCCTCGATGACCTGATCAAGCAAGGCAAAGTCGATCCCGCCTCACGGGTCGAGCTGGCAGACTCGCGGATCGGTCTGGTGGTGCGCGAAGGCGCGCCGAAGCCGGACATCAGCTCTGTCGACAGCCTGAAAAAGACCTTGCTCGATGCGAAGTCCGTGGCCTACTCCGACAGCGCCAGTGGCGTGTACATCGAGGAGCAATTGTTCAAACGGCTGGGCATCGAAGACCAGCTCAAACCCAAGTCGACGATGGTCCCGAAAATCCCGGTAGGCTCGGTGGTTGCCACCGGCGACTATCAACTGGGCTTCCAGCAGGTCAGCGAGTTGTTGCCAGTGCCGGGCGTGAGTTTTGTGGCGAAGATTCCAGAGTCGGTGCAGTCGGTGACGCGTTTCGCTGCCGGCATTCCCGTCGGTGCGCAACACCCGACGCAAGCCAAGGCATTGCTCGATTACCTGGCCTCCACCGCCGCTCAGCCAGATGTGAAAGCTACCGGGCTGGACTCGGTCAGTCGCTGACCTGGATTTTCATTTCCACCACCAGACGTTCCAGTTCCAGTGCCGCCGGGGTCAAGGTACGACCCCGGCGCTTGATCAATCCGACACTGCGCATCACCTGCGGATCGGTCAGCGGTACCCGTGTCAGAATCGGGTGATCCGCCGCCGGCATCGCCATCAACGGCACCGCTGCCACGCCCAACCCCGCTTCGACCAAACCAATCATCGTCGTCACATGCCGGGTTTCGCAGATGCTCGGCCGCTGCGGCACGATGCCCGTGAGCGCCTGATCCAGCAGAAAGCGATTGCCGGACGTCTTGTCCAGCGAGATGTAGTCCTGCTGATAAAACTCATCCCACGTCACGCTGCTGCGCCCGGCCAACGGATGATCGCGCCGGCACGCCACCACATAACCTTCCTGCACCAGCGGCTCGAACTCGACTTCCGCCTCCAGGGTGCCCATGAAGCTCAGGCCGAAATCCGCCTCGCCGTTGACCACCGCACTCAGCACTTCGTGGGCGCTGGAATCGAGGACCTTGACCTTGATCCGTGGAAACTGCCGGTGGTAGTGGGCGATCACTCGCGGCATGAAGTAATAAGCCGCTGAAGGCACGCAGGCGACGGTGACATGGCCGAGGCGGGTCGAGGCGACTTCGCTGATGCCCAAAAGCGCCACGTCCAGATCGTCCAGCAGGCGCTCGACGCTCGGCATAAAACCGCGTCCGGCCTGGGTCAGGCTGACCTTGCGTGTGGTGCGCTCGAACAACCTCACACCGAGGGCGTCTTCAAGCTTTTCGATGCGCCGGCTCAGCGCTGGCTGGGAGATCCGCACCGCGTCGGCCGCCTTGCGAAAGCTGCCCTGCTCCACCACGGCGCGGAAGGCTTGCAAGTCGTTAAGGTCGAAGTTGATGGCCATGGTGCGCACTCGGGTAACGGGATAGATTGATCAGCCTATCGCATAAATGTAACTAATTAATGCAACATATAACTACATTTTCGTCGCCCTTCAGGCCCCCATCGCGAGCAGGCTCACTCCCACAATGGATCTGCGGTGGACACAATATCTCTGCACGCCACGAACAAATGTGGGAGCGAGCCTGCTCGCGATGGCGGTGTGTCAGTCAACAGAACTGTATGTTCATGGCTGACGCATCAAGCGCCAGCCTTTATCCTTGTCGCCCCCGCCGTACCGAGTGAATGGAGTTTTTGTCATGCCCCATGAAGGCAACCTGTTGCAAGCCGCTGTCGTGTTTCTGTTCGCGGCGGTGCTCACCGTTCCCTTGGCCAAGCGCCTGCAACTGGGGGCGGTGCTGGGTTATCTGTTTGCCGGCGTGATCATCGGCCCGTCGGTACTGGGCTTGATCGGTAATCCGCAAAGCGTCAGCCACATTTCCGAACTCGGGGTGGTGTTGCTGCTGTTCATCATTGGCCTTGAACTGTCGCCGCGACGTTTGTGGGTGATGCGCAAATCGGTGTTCGGCGTCGGCCTGGCGCAAGTGCTGCTGACGGGCTCGGTGATTGGTGTGCTGGCGTTGTTCGTGTTCGGCCAACCGTTGAACAGCGCGATCGTGCTGGGCTTGGGCCTGGCGCTGTCGTCCACGGCGTTCGGTTTGCAAAGCCTGGCCGAGCGCAAGGAACTGACCAGCCCCCACGGGCGCTTGGCATTCGCGATTCTGCTGTTCCAGGACATCGCCGCTATCCCGTTGATCGCCATGGTGCCGTTGCTGGCGGGCGGCGATTCCACCAGCAACGCGGGCGAAGGCCTCAATCACGGCATGCGCGTGCTGGGCAGCATCGCGGTGGTGGTGATCGGTGGGCGGTATCTGCTGCGACCGGTGTTCCGGGTGGTGGCCAAGACCGGTTTGCCGGAAGTCTCCACCGCCACCGCGTTGCTGGTGGTGATCGGCACGGCGTGGTTGATGGACCTGGTCGGCGTGTCCATGGCACTGGGGGCGTTCCTCGCCGGGTTGCTGCTGGCGGACTCCGAATACCGTCACGAACTGGAAGCGCAAATTGAACCGTTCAAGGGATTGCTGCTGGGGCTGTTTTTCATCAGCGTCGGCATGGGCGCCAATCTGAGCCTGCTTCTGAGCGCGCCGATCACGGTGCTGGGCCTGACCTTATTGCTGATCGCAATCAAACTGCCGCTGCTGTTTGCTGTCGGTCGGCTGGCCGGCGGCTTGGGCAGGGTCAGTGCGATTCGCCTCGGCATCGTGCTGGCGGCCGGTGGTGAGTTCGCGTTTGTGGTGTTCAAGATCGGCCGCGACCAGGGACTGTTCGAGCCACACCTGTACGACTTGCTGGTGCTGACCATCACCTTGTCCATGGCGGTGACGCCGCTGCTGTTGCTGGTGTGCGCACGACTGGTCAGCCCCAAGGTTCAACCGGTGGTGGTGCCGGAGAAATTCCGCGAGATCCATACCGACACGCCGCGCGTGGTGATCGCCGGCATGGGCCGTATGGGGCAAATCGTTGCGCGGATTTTGCGCGCGCAGAACATCAAGTTCGTCGCCCTCGACACCTCGGTGGAAACCATCGAACTGTCGCGCAGCTTCGGCGGCGTCCCGGTGTTCTACGGCGACCCGATGCGCCCGGAGATCCTCAGTGCGGCCAAGGTCGAGCAGGCGGAATACTTTGTCATTGCCACCGATGACCCGGACACCAACATCAAGACCGCCGAACTGGTGCACAAACTCTATCCGCACATCAAAATCATCGCCCGGGCCCGTAACCGTCAGCATGTGCATCGCTTGGTGGACCTTGGCGCCGAGGCCATTCGGGAAACCTATTATTCGAGTCTGGAAATGAGCCGGCGCACGCTGGTCGGCCTGGGGTTGACCCAGGCCCAGGCCGATGCGCGGATCAAGCGTTTCAAGCATCACGACGAGCAGGTGCTGGAAGCCCAGCATGCGATTTATGACGATGCGGCGAAAGTATTGCAGACGGCGCAGGAAGCCCGGGCGGAGCTGGCGAGGTTGTTTGAGTCGGATCAGTTGGAAGAAGAATCGGGAACGATCATAAGGACACCTCGATGAGCAATGCAGACCAAACCTCCCCTGCCCTCAAGGAAATCTTCAACGCCGACCGCCTCAAGCACATCGCCACCGAGATGACCGCGGTCTACCCGGCGTTCAACGCCAAGGCCTTCCTGAAACTGGCCAACGACGGGCTTGCCGAATTATCAATCATGCAGCGCATGGCCCGGGTCAGCGAGTGCCTGCACGCGGTCCTGCCGTTGAGTTACGAGGATACGCTTGAGGTGCTGCGCGCCCTCGCTCCGCGGCTGAACAGCGGCTTCGTCAGCATCTCACTGCCGCATTACGTCGCGACCTACGGCGCACATGCCTTCGAGCAATCCATGGAGGCGCTGAAATACTTCACCTCCTTCGGCTCCTCTGAGTTCGCGATCCGCTATTTCCTGCGCAGCGACATCGAACGCTCACTGGCGGTCATGCACAATTGGTCCCTGGACGAAAACGATCACGTCCGCCGCCTGGCCAGCGAAGGCAGCCGACCGCGCCTGCCATGGTCGTTTCGACTGGAAAAGATTCAGGCTGACCCGACATTGGCAGCCACGATCCTCGACAACCTCAAGGCAGACGACAGCCTCTACGTGCGCAAGTCCGTGGCCAACCACCTCAACGACATCACCAAGGATCATCCCGAATGGGTGCTGGACTTGATCGAAGGCTGGTCGCTGGACAACAAACACTCCGCGTGGATCGCCAAACACGCCCTGCGCAGCCTGATCAAACAGGGCAACCAACGCGCGTTGGCGATCATTGGCGCGGGCGGCAAACCTGAGGTCGAGATCATCGATGTGAAGGTGGAACCTGCGGTGATTCGCCTGGGTGAAAAAATCACCCTGTCCTTCACCGTGAAATCCACGGTCCAGGACAGTCAGCGACTGGTGATCGACTACGCCATCGATTACGTCAAAGCCAACGGCAGCACGTCGGCGAAGGTGTTCAAGCTCAAGGCGCTGACGCTACCCGGCAAGGCGATCGAGACCATCGCCCGTAGCCAGCAGATCAAGGAACTCACCACCCGCCGGCATTACGCGGGCGAGCACGCCGTGCACATTCTGGTGAACGGCGAACGCCTGGCCAGCACCGGGTTCGAGATTATCGCTGACGCTGATTGACCGTGTTGCCGGATCGACCGGGCAGCATGCGTGTCAGGGTGTTGTCGCGGACCCAATAGTGATGGAACAACCCTGCCGCCGCGTGCAAGCCGATCAGCCAGTAACCGGCGCTGCCGAGCAATTCGTGCCAATACTTGAACTGCTTGGCCAGGTCCGGATCGACCGCCATCGGCGATGGCAAGAAGAAACCAAAGTAAGGCATCGGCTTGCCACCTGCCGACAGCATCAGCCAGGCCAATAACGGCGTGGCGATCATCAGCCCATACAGCGCCAGGTGCATCAGGTGCGAAACGCCAGTCTGCCAGACGGGCAGCGTCGGCGTGATGGGCGGACGCGGGGTAAGCCGCCCGAGCAAACGCACCCACACCAACACAAAAATGCTCAGCCCGAACACGCCGTGCAACCCAAGAAACAATCCCTTCAAGGCGTGCCCCTTTGGCAACAACCCTTTGATTTCGATGCAGGCATACACGCCGACAAACAGCACAAGCATCAGCCAGTGCAGGGTGATCGAGAGTTTTCCATACCGGTGAGCGAGTGCATCGCGGGTCATAACAGGCCTCGTGAACGTTATTGTGGCTGCCGAGTCATTCGTGCAGCCTGGTTCCGCTGTGTTGCCGAACCGATTGGCCGCCACCCTGCCCACCCAGTCTTAAGGCAATCTGAAGACAGGCCCGACTGATCTTTTTGGCCACCTTCAGACTCCGTTAAGAAATGCCTCCGATACTCCTCCCACACTTACTTGGGGAGGCGTCTTCCAATGCCCGATTTCAACTGGAACATCCCTCTGCCCCTGCATTTCGGACAAGCCGAAACCCCGCAGATGAGTTTGGCCAGAGCCCTGCCGGACGAGCCCCTGCGCCCCGTCTTCGAAGCCTTTATCCAGCAACGTTTCCGTAAGGCACACGGGGCCGACATCCGTCATTTCATGCCGGAGCTGTTCGGCATGAACAACGTGTCAGGTGAGCTGTGTGCAGTGGCGGGCGTGCGTCTGGCAAGTCGTGAACCGCTGTTTCTGGAGCGTTACCTGGACGAACCGATCGATCCGCTGATCAGTGCAGCGGCCGATTGTGCAGTAGACCGCAGTGGCATCGTCGAGGTGGGCAACCTGGCCGCCAGCGACACCGGCAGTGCGCGAATGAGCATCATCGCCATCACTTACCTGCTGGCCATGGGCGGCCTGGAATGGGTGGCGTTCACCGGCAACATCGGTCTGGTGAACAGCTTCCACCGTCTGGGTTTGAAACCCGTGACCCTCTGCGCCGCCGATCCCGAGCGGCTGGGCGACGACCGCCACAGCTGGGGCAGTTACTACGAGAGCAAACCCTGGGTGCACGTTGGCAACATCCGCGCCGGCTTCATCCATTTGCGCAATATCGGGATGTTCAATCGCCTGGGGTTGCCATCGTCCATCGAGGAATCCAGCCATGTCGCCTGAAACCGAGCGTTTCAAACAGGCCCTGCGCAGCCATGCCGAACGCAAGACCAACGCCATCGCCCTGTGGGGCGATCACCTGAAACTGGACTACGCCACGCTGTACGCAGAAGTGATGTATCGCCAGCAGCGTCTGCGCGATGAAAGCGTCAAGGTGGTTGCTCTGGCCCTGGACAATGGCGTCGAAGCCATACTCTGGGACCTGGCCGTGCTGTTTGAAGGCCTGACCTGCCTGACGTTGCCACCTTTTTTCAGCCCGGCTCAGCGCAAACATTGCCTGAAGCAGAGCCAGGCCGCCCTGGTGATTGCCGAGCCAGCGCTGGAAGCCGAACTGCAAACGGCCGGCTACGAAAAAACCGGCGAGTTCTGGCGGCGCACCTTCAGCGGCCCAAGTCGGATGCCCGAAGGCACCGCCAAACTGACCTTCACCTCGGGCACCACCGGCACGCCCAAAGGCGTGTGCCTGAGCGCCGAGAGCATTCTGCGGGTCGCCCGCGAACTGGATCAGGCCAGCAAACCCACCGGTCCACAGCATCACCTCGCGCTTCTGCCGCTGGCGATCCTGCTGGAAAACCTGGGTTGCTATGCGGCGCTGTATGCCGGTGCCACCTTGAGCCTGCCCAGCCAGAAATCCCTGGGCATTCAGGGTGCCAGCGGTGTGGATGTGCCGCGACTGCTCGGATGCCTGGCCACCCGAGCCCCCGAGAGTTTGATCCTGGTGCCGCAGTTGCTGTTGCTGCTGGTCAGCGCCGCCGAGCAAAAAGCCTTCAGCCCTCACGCGTTGCGTTTTGCCGCCGTGGGTGGCGCACGGGTCAGCGAAGAATTGCTGCACCGTGCGCAACGGATCGGTCTACCGGTTTACGAAGGCTACGGACTGTCAGAGTGCGCGTCGGTGGTATGCCTCAATCGGCCAGGCGCGCGCCGCCCCGGCAGTGTCGGCCGACCTCTGCCCCACGTGGAAATCCGTCTGGCCGAGGACGGCGAAGTGCTGATCAAGGGATCGACCTTGCTTGGTTATCTGGGCGAGGTGCCGCACACCGATGAATGGTGGCCAAGCGGCGATCTTGGCGAGTTCGACCCCGAGGGTTTTCTCTACCTCAAAGGGCGCAAGAAACATCAATTCGTCACCAGTTACGGCCGCAATGTGAACCCGGAATGGGTCGAGGCCGAATTGACCCAACGCCGCCATATCGCCCAGGCCTTCGTCTACGGCGAAGCGATGCCGAGCAACCACGCGCTGCTCTGGCCTCATCGCCCGGACTGCACCGATGAAGAACTGGCCGCCGCCGTGGCCCACGCCAACGAAGCCTTGCCCGATTACGCCCAGGTCCATCACTGGACGCGTCTGGATCAACCGTTCACTCCCGCCAACGGTCTGCTGACCGCCAATGGCCGACCACGCCGGGATGCCATCGTCGAGCGTTACCGCGAGCAACTGACTGAAGCTGACTTTTCAGAGGAATCTGCGTCATGAGTTTTTTCGACACACTGCAAGAAGCCACCCACCAACAACGCCACGAACTGTTCAATCTGCCGATCATTCGCGACGCCCTCGAGGGCAAGGTCAGCCTGGAAAGCTACCGGGCGTTCCTGGCGCAAGCCTATTACCACGTGCGCCACACCGTGCCGCTGATGATGGCGTGCGGCGCCCGTTTGCCGTCGCGCCTGGAATGGCTGCGTAAAGCGGTGTGCGAGTACATCGAGGAGGAATACGGCCACGAACAATGGGTCCTCGACGACATCGAAGCCTGCGGCGGCGACAAGGACGCGGTGCGCGACGGTCGTCCGTCCTTGCCGATTGAATTGATGGTCAGCTACCTCTACGACTTGATAGCCCGGGACAACCCGGTCGGCCTGTTCGGCATGGTCAACGTGCTTGAAGGCACCAGCATCGCCCTGGCCACCCATGCCGCCGACAGCATTCGCGAACGCCTGAACCTGCCGGAAAGCGCTTTCAGTTACCTCAGTTCGCATGGCTCGCTGGATATCGAGCACATGCAGACCTATCGTCGACTGATGAACACCCTCGATGATCCGGCTGACCAAGCCGCCGTGATTCACGCCTCCAAAGTGGTTTACGCACTTTACACCGACATGTTCCGCGCCTTGCCGCACAACGGGGAGAACCTGCATGCGCCTGTCTGAGGCTCGCGTGGTATTGACTGGCGCCAGCGGCGGCATTGGCCTGGCGATCACTACCGCCCTGTGCGCCAGTGGTGCCAAGGTATTGGCAGTGGCTCGGCATCGGGAACCGTTGGAGCCGTTGCTCGAACGCTATCCGCAGCAATTGTGCTGGGTCGGCGCCGACCTGACGTTCCTCGCCGACCGCCGCAAAGTACTGGCCGCCGCCGAAGTCATCGGCGGTACCAACCTGCTGATCAACGCCGCCGGGGTCAATCACTTCGCCATGCTTGAACAGCTCGATGACAGCGACATCAACGCCATGCTGGCGGTGAACATCAGCGTGCCGATCTGCCTGACCAAGCTATTGCTGCCGCTGCTCAAGCAAGCTGAAAGCGCGATGGTGGTGAACGTCGGTTCGACCTACGGCTCCATCGGTTATCCCGGCTACGCCAGCTATTGCGCCAGCAAGTTTGCCCTGCGGGGGTTTTCCGAAGCCCTGCGCCGGGAACTGGCCGACACCCGCGTCGGCGTTTTGTACGTTGCGCCACGTGCCACCCGCACCAGCATGAACAGCCCGGCCGCGCAGGCCTTGAATGACGCACTCAGATCCAATGTCGACGACCCGCAACAAGTCGCCTCGGCGGTGATGCACGCCATTGCCGGAGACCGCCGCGACTTGTACCTGGGCTGGCCGGAACGCTTTTTCGTACGCCTGAACAGTCTGTTGCCAAACCTGGTGGATCGCGGCCTGCGCAAGCAGTTGCCACTGATCCGTCGCCTGAGTCAGAAGCCTGATAACGAGAACCTCAAACCATGAAAAAACTCTTTGCCTGCTTGTTGTTGGGCGCCTTGAGCCAAAGCGCCTGGGCGCTGGACGCCGCCGATCAACAACGTCTCAATGGCATCCAGCAGAGCTGGGCGCACATTCAATACGAAGTACCCGCCGATCAACGGACTGTGGCGTTTGAAAAACTCGCCCTCCAGGCCTCGGCGTTCACTCAGGAACGCCAATCGGTGGCCGAAGCCTGGATCTGGTCCGGTATTGTCACCAGCAGTTGGGCCGGTGCACAGGGTGGGCTCGGTGCACTGAGCAAGGTCAAGGATGCGAAAGTCGACCTGGAGAAAGCCTTGGCCCTTGATCCCAAAGCCCTGCAAGGCTCGGCCTACACCAGCCTCGGCGCACTGTACGACCGCGTACCAGGCTGGCCCATTGGTTTCGGCGACGCCGACAAGGCCGAACAGTTGCTCAAACAGGCCTTGCAACTCAACCCGAACGGCATCGATAGTCTGTACTTCTGGGGTGATCACCTCTACCGTCAAAAACGCTACAGCGAAGCCCGGGGCGCGCTGCAAAAAGCCCTGCAGGCAGCCCCTAGGCCAGGCCGGGAAACCGCCGACGCCGGGCGGCGTAAAGAGATCGAAGCGTTGATGGTGGACGTGAACAAGAAACTCGACTGACAGGAGTCTGTGTGCGCTTATTACTGGTTGAAGATGACGTGGCCCTGGGCGAAGGCATCCATCAGGCCCTGGGCCGCGAAGGGTATACCGTCGACTGGTTGCAGGACGGCAGCAGTGCGTTGCATTCGTTGCTCAGCGAAAACTTTGATCTGGCGGTGCTCGACCTCGGCCTGCCACGCATGGACGGGCTGGAAGTGCTGCGCCGCCTGCGTGACAGCGGCTCCAACCTGCCCGTGTTGATCCTCACCGCGCGGGACGCCACCGAAGACCGTATCGCCGGGCTGGATGCCGGGGCCGACGATTACCTGATCAAGCCTTTTGATCTGGCCGAACTCAAGGCGCGTCTGCGGGCCTTGCTGCGGCGCAGTGCCGGCCGCGCGCAAATGCTGATCGAACACGCCGGCATCAGCCTCAACCCCGGCACCCAGCAAGTCAGCTATCTGGGCGAACCGGTCGCGCTGACGCCCAAGGAATATCAGCTGCTTCACGAATTACTCTCGCCACCGGGCCGGGTCATGACCCGCGATCACTTGATGCAGTTGCTTTACGGCTGGAACGAGGAAGCTGAAAGCAACACCCTGGAAGTGCACATCCATCACCTGCGCAAGAAGTTCACCACTGACCTGATCCGTACCATTCGCGGTGTCGGTTATCTGGTGGAGGAGCGTCGATGACGTCCATTCGGCACCGCACCCTGACGCTGATCATCGGCCTGATGCTCGCCGGTCTGGCGGTGATCAGTGTGTTCAACTGGAACGACAGCAACCACGAAATTGCCGAAGTCTACGACGCCCAACTGGCGCAGAACGCCCGGCTGCTGCAGGGTGTGATGCGCATGCCGCTGGCCAGCAAGGAACACGCCGAGCTGTATCAAGCGTTCAACAAGGCCCTGGGCGAAGCGGTGCCGAGGGTCGATGGCCATCCTTATGAAAGCAAGATTGCCTTTCAGGTCTGGAATCGTCAGGGCGAAGTGCTGGTGCACACCGCCAGCGCGCCCTCCTTCACCGCGCCCCCGTCGAAACCCGGTTTCAGCGATGTGGTGGATCTGAACAACCGCCACTGGCGCGCGTTCATGCTGGAAGACAAACAAACGGATTTACGGATCTGGGTGGGCGAACGCGACGATGTGCGTTCGGACCTGGTGGACCGGATCCTGCGCCATACCCTGTGGCCCAATGTGCTGGGCAGCCTGATTCTGGTGGCGTTGGTCTGGCTGGCCATCGGCTGGGGCCTCAAGCCCCTGGCCGATATGGCGGCGACGCTGCGGGCTCGGCACAGCGGCTCTCTGGAACCGCTGCAACTGATCCCGCTGCCCAGCGAGCTCGAACCGATGCAAGCGGCGCTCAATCGCATGCTCGCGCAGATTCAGGAAGTGCTCGGCCGCGAGCGGCGCTTCATCGCCGATGCCGCCCATGAAATGCGCACGCCCCTGGCGGTGCTGCGGGTGCATGCGCAAAACCTGCTGGAGGCCGGCACCGAACAGGAGCGCCGGGAATCCCTGGCGTTTCTGATTTCGGGTGTGGACCGGACCAGCCGGTTGGTCAACCAATTGCTGACCATGGCTCGCCTTGAACCCACAGCCGTAACGCCGGTGCTGCACACCATCGACCTGGCTCAAACGGTGCGCGACAGCCTGGCTCAGCTAACACCCTGGTTATTGAGCAAGAACCTTGAGCTGGCCTTCGACGTCACCGACCGGCCCCTGAAAGTAGTCGCTGATGCTGCCGCTATCGACATCGCCCTGAATAACCTGATCAGCAACGCGGCCAATTTTTCCCCCGAGCACGGCGTCATCACCGTGCAGCTGGATCAGGCTGACGGGTTCTATTCACTGAGTGTCGAGGATCAGGGGCCGGGGATCGACGAAGCGGAGCGCGGCCGGTTGTTCGAACGTTTTTACAGTCGCGGTAACGTCCAGGGGGCGGGGTTGGGACTGACAATCGTCAACACCATTGCGACGCGGCTGGGTGGACGAATCACCCTGGTCAACCGGCCGGAGGGCGGGTTGCGGGCGACGCTGTCGATACCGGACGGCCAGCGGCGCAATCCACTGCAGCGAACCACCCGCGAACTGCCGCCCAAGGGTTGAGTTTTTTGCAGTCCCAAGCCGCTGAACAATCTGTGGCGAGGGAGCTTGTCGGACCGCCGCACCGTCCATGGCACGTTACGAGCCGCTTACAAGTGGCTCACGTTTTAGCGCTCGCTAAATAATGCGCAACCAACGCATTCGCATGGCCATGCCCCATACCGTGTTCAGTCTTCAGCCACGCCACCATTTCCATATGCTTCTTGCCGCTCACTGTTCCCAGCAGATCCAGCCAGTAGCTGATTGGCTGCCCGTACTTTTTCTCGATTGACGGGAAGTACGACGCCGGGCCTTTCACTTTTGTATCTTCGGTCATGCTGCAAGCTCCCTTGTTCGCGACGGAGTGTCGGATAACGCTCCTTGTCGTCATCCAATAGACTGGACGACAAACCTTATCCCAGCAACAACGCCTGCTCCGCCTCACACAACCCCACCACGTAATCCCACAACACCCGTAGCCGCACGGATTTGTGCAGCTCGCGCCGCGTGCTGATCCAGTAGCTGCGCTGAATACTCTCATCCGGCAACAACGGCACCAGGCCGGGATCGGCGCTGGCCATGTAGCACGGCAGCACGGCGATCCCCAGGCCTGAGCGCGCGGCCTGTTGCTGGGCGATGACGCTGGTGCTGTGGAAGACCACCTGCGGATTGCGGCAGAAGCTGTTGAGGAACATCAGTTCCTGGCTGAACAGCAAGTCATCGACGTAGCCAATCCACGCATGACGACCGAGGTCTTCGCGGCTGTGCAGCGGTGGCGAACGGTCGAGATACTCCTGGCTGGCATACAGCGCCAGCCGATAGTCAGTCAGTTTGCGCGTGACCAGCATGTCGGCTGCCGGGCGTTCGAGGTGGATGCTGATTTCGGCCTCGCGGTTGAGAATGCTGACAAAGCGCGGCACCGCCACTAACTCCACTTCCAGCCCCGGATAACGTTCGAACAGGCCGTTCATGCGGCTGGCGAGGAACATGATGCCCAACCCTTCGGTCACGCCGACGCGGATCTTGCCTAACGGTGCACTCGAATGAGTGATTTCTTCCTGCGCCAGCAACGCGACGTTTTCCATCGCTTCGGCATGTTTGAGCAACGCTTCGCCCGCCGGGGTCAGCTCATAACCCTGGGCGTGTTGAACAAACAACGCCGTGCCGAGGCTCTTTTCGATGGCCTCGATGTGCCGGGCCACGGTGGCGTGGGTGGTGTTCAAACGGCGTGCAGCGGTGAGCAAACGCCCGCTACGCTGCAACTCGAGAAAAAACCGCAGGTCATTCCAATCGAACATGAACCATCCTTGAGGTGGGGCTGTTTAAAAACGCACAGCGGCTGCGCAAAAACTAACATTCTTTTGACGAAAGCTAACAACTAGGATGACCGACAACAAGAACAACAACATGAGGTCACGGATGCAGACTTCCCTGGATGAATACGACTACATCGTGGTCGGGGCCGGCCCGGCCGGTTGTTTGCTGGCCAATCGGTTGTCGGCCAACCCGCAACATCGCGTGCTGCTGCTCGAAGCCGGCGGCCGCGATAACTATGCGTGGATTCACATCCCCGTCGGTTACCTGTTCTGCATCGGCAACCCGCGCACCGACTGGTGCTTCAAGACCGAAGCGCAACCCGGCCTGCAAGGTCGCGCCCTGAGTTATCCGCGTGGCAAAGTGCTCGGCGGCTGTTCCTCGATCAACGGCATGATCTACATGCGCGGCCAGGCTGGCGACTATGACGGCTGGGCCACCGAGGGCAATCCCGGCTGGAGCTGGCAAGACGTTCTGCCATTGTTCAAAAAAAGCGAAAACCACTTTGCCGGCGACTCGGAATTCCACGGTGCTGCCGGGGAATGGCGGATCGAACGTCAGCGGCTGTCGTGGCCGATTCTCGATGCCTTCCGCAGCGCCGCCGAGCAGAGCGGCATCGCCAGCATCGATGACTTCAACCAGGGCGACAACGAAGGCTGCGGCTACTTCCAGGTCAACCAGAAGGCCGGGATTCGCTGGAACGCCTCCAAGGCATTTCTCAAACCGATCCGCAACCGCCCCAATCTCACCGTGCTGACTGACGTCGAAGTGGATCGAGTGCTGCTGGAAAACGGCCGTGCGTCAGCGGTCAGCGCGCGTTGGCAGGGTCAGGCGAAAACCTTCAAGGCGCGTAAGGAAATCGTGCTATGCGCCGGTTCCGTCGGCTCACCGAGCATCCTGCAACGTTCCGGGATCGGCCCTCGCCCGCTGCTGCAACGATTGGGAATCGGCGTTGCCCATGAACTGCCCGGCGTGGGTGGCAATCTGCAGGATCACCTGCAACTGCGGCTGATCTACAAACTGGAAAACGCCCGCACGCTGAATCAAATTGCCGGCAGCCTGTGGGGCAAAATGGGCATGGGCCTGCGTTACCTGTATGACCGCAGCGGTCCGCTGTCCATGGCGCCGAGCCAACTTGGGGCCTTCGCCCGTTCGGGGCCGGAGCAGACGTCGGCGAATCTCGAGTACCACGTTCAGCCGCTGTCGCTGGAGCGCTTCGGTGAGCCACTGCATGCCTTCCCTGCCTTCACGGCGTCGGTGTGCGATCTGCGCCCGCAAAGCCGTGGTCGCGTCGAGATCCGCTCCACCGACCCGCAGGAAGCACCGCTGATTCAACCCAATTACTTGAGCCATCCGGAGGACTTGCGGGTGGCAGCGGATGCCATTCGCCTGACCCGGCGCATCGTCGCCGCACCGGCCCTGCAAGCGTTCAAACCGGTGGAGTACTTGCCCGGCGACAGCTTGCAGAGCGAAGAACAATTGCACGAAGCCGCCGCCCGCATCGGCACCACCATCTTCCATCCGGTCGGCACCTGCCGCATGGGCAACGACGCGGACGCCGTGGTTGATGCGCAACTCAAAGTCCACGGCATCCCGGGCCTGCGCATCGCCGACGCCTCGATCATGCCGCGCATCACCTCGGGCAACACCTGTTCGCCTACGCTGATGATTGCCGAAAAGGCTGCACAGCTGATCCTGAGCACTCCTGTAAACACTATCCCTGTGGGAGCGAGCCTGCTCGCGAAGGCGGTGGATCATTCAGCATCGAGTTGACTGACACGACGCCATCGCGAGCAGGCTCACTCCCACAAGGATCGCACTAGATTCGCGGATGTTGGAATGACCCCTGCAAGGAACACGCAACACCAGTGGAACAAAAAAAACAATCACTGTGAGGGATACCGATATGTCAGAACATGTTCAGCCCCTGGAAGCCGTGCGCAGCGCGGGTACCAGCAAGGAAACCCAAAAAGTCATCTTCGCCTCGTCACTCGGGACGGTCTTCGAGTGGTACGACTTTTTCCTCTATGGCGCCCTCGCGGCGGTGATCAGCAAACAGTTCTTCGCCGGGGTCAACGACACCACGGCGTTCATCTTTGCGCTGATGGCCTTCGCTGCCGGCTTCATCGTGCGGCCGTTCGGCGCCTTGGTGTTCGGCCGGTTGGGGGACATGATCGGGCGTAAATACACCTTCCTTGCGACCATCATCCTCATGGGTCTGGCGACCTTCTGCGTCGGGCTGCTACCGACCTACTCGAGTATCGGCATTGCCGCACCGATCATCCTTGTGGTGCTGCGCATGCTTCAGGGCCTGGCCCTGGGCGGTGAATACGGCGGCGCTGCGACCTATGTCGCGGAACACGCACCGATGGGTAAACGCGGTTTCCACACCAGCTGGATTCAGTCCACCGCGACCCTCGGCTTGCTGCTGTCGCTGCTGGTGGTGCTCGGTTGCCGCTACTTCACCGGTGACCAGTTTGAAGTCTGGGGCTGGCGGATTCCGTTCCTGTTTTCGATCATTCTGCTGGGCATCTCGACCTGGATTCGCATGAGCCTGCACGAGTCGCCGGCGTTCGTGAAAATGAAAGAAGAAGGCAAGCTCTGCAAATCGCCGCTGCGCGATTCCTTCGGCAAATGGGAAAACCTTAAAGTCGTCCTGATCGCCCTGTTCAGCATCAACGCCGGGCAAGCCGTGACCTTCTACGCGGCGCAGTTCTACGTGCTGTTCTTCCTCACCCAGTTCCTGAAAATGGACCCGGCGCTGGCCAACAGCCTGTTGATCGTCAGCGTGATCATCGGCGCACCGTTCTTCATTTTCTTCGGCTGGCTGTCGGACAAGGTCGGACGCAAACCGGTGCTGATGATCGGCCTGCTGCTGGCGACTGCACTGTACTTCCCGATCTTCAAGTCCATCGCCCACTACGCCAACCCGGCCATCGATCAGGCCAGCCGTCAGGCACCGATCACCGTGCTGGCGGACCCGGCCACCTGCACCTTCCAGTTCGACCCGGTAGGCAAGGCGAAATTTGATAGCCCTTGTGACAAGGTCAAAACCTTCCTGGTGAAACAGGGCCTTCCCTACAGCAGCGAAGCTCTACCTGCCGGCAGCGCCGTGCAGATCAGCGTCGGTGAAGTGAAACTCGATGGTTACGATGAAGCGGCCCTGCGAGGCGCCGTGGCCCTGGCGGGGTATCCGTCACAAGCCGATACGCAGCAGGTCAACAAGTCCATGATCGTGGCGCTGATGGTCGCTCTGATCATCATCTCCGCCATGTGCTACGGCCCGCTGGCAGCGTTGATGGTCGAACTGTTCCCGACCCGCATTCGCTACACCTCGATGTCCCTGCCGTACCACATCGGTAACGGTTGGTTCGGCGGTTTCCTGCCAACGGTGTCGTTTGCCCTGGTGGTGTACACCGGGGACATCTTCTACGGGCTGTGGTACCCGGTGCTGATTACCGGGGTGAGTCTGGTGGTGGGCATGATCTGTTTGCGTGAAACCAAGAACGTGGATCTGGATACCAACTGACAGCACGAGCGAAAAAAAACGCCCCGCAATGCGGGGCGTTTTCGTTAATCTGACTCTACGCTCGACGCAACCATCGCCCCGCCACTCACCAGACCGAGGCACCATGATCATTTCATCCGCATCTGACTATCGCGAGGCAGCACGTCGCAAACTCCCGCGTTTTTTGTTTGATTACATTGATGGCGGAGCTTATGCAGAGCACACGCTGAGGGCCAATAGCGCTGACCTGACCGGCATCAGCCTGCGTCAGCGCATTCTGAAAAACGTCGAAACCCTGAGCCTTGAAACCACCCTCTTCGACCAACCACTTTCAATGCCAATCATATTGGCGCCGGTCGGCCTGACGGGCATGTTCGCCCGCCGTGGTGAAGTGCAGGCGGTGAAAGCGGCGGAAAACAAAGGCATCCCGCTTTGTCTATCAACGGTTTCGGTGTGTTCGATCGAGGAAGTCTCGGCACAAAGCCAACAGTCCATCTGGTTTCAGCTGTATGTGTTGAAAGACAGAGGCTTCATGAAAAACGCACTGGAGCGGGCGAAGGCCGCCGGTGTGAAAAACCTGGTGTTTACCGTGGACATGCCCACACCCGGCGCTCGATACAGGGACGCACACTCGGGCATGTCAGGCCCTTTTGCATCATCGCGGCGAATGCTTCAGGCCCTGACCAAACCCGACTGGGCATTCAACGTCGGCGTCATGGGGCGTCCACACGACCTGGGCAATATCTCGAAGTACCTCGGCAAAGCCGTCACGCTGGAAGACTACATGGGCTGGTTGGCCAATAACTTCGACCCTTCGATCAGTTGGAGTGACCTCGAGTGGATTCGTGAGTTCTGGAAAGGCCCGATGATCATCAAAGGCATTCTCGATCCTCAGGATGCCAGAGACGCGGTGAGCTTTGGCGCGGACGGCATTGTCGTGTCGAACCACGGTGGGCGACAGCTGGACGGCGTGCTCTCCACCACCAAGGCCTTGCCGCCGATCATGCAAGCCATCGGTAATGATTTGACGGTACTGGTCGACTCGGGAATCCGCTCGGGGCTTGATGTCGTACGAATGTTGGCGCTGGGCGCAAAAGGCGTATTGCTGGGGCGTTCCATGGCTTATGCACTGGCCGCCGACGGACAACGCGGGGTGGAGAATATGCTGGATATCTTCGCCAAGGAGATGCGCGTCGCCATGACCTTGACCGGGGTGACCTCGATTAGTCAGATTGATGAATCCACGCTGGTGGATGCTGTTCGATGAGCTGAACACCGACCCTTAAAACGCCGCGCCCATGCGCAGCGTTTTCGTTGACGAACGCGGCCATCACTCGACGTCTTCAAGAAGTTCAAAGGTCACTTGATCGGGATAAAACGCCAAGTAGCCGCGAATCTGCTCTACCGACACTTTGGGGTCTTCATAGCTCCACACCGCGTTAGCGCCCTCATGTCCCGGGACTTGCAGACTGAAATAGCTGGCATCGCCCTTGTAGGGGCAATAACTCGTGTGATCGGTGCGGGCAAAGTATTTTTCATCGATGTCCTCCCGCGGCACGTAATACACCGGAGGATAGTTGGCCTCGAGCAACACCAGCGCCCGTGCGGATGCGGCCACCTGAATACCGTGAAACTTTACAAGCAGGCAGCCTGGCTGCTCTGCAATGGTGATGACAGGACTAGGACCGGTGCTTTTCATGAAATACGTTCCTCATGACGGTGATGAACCTGTGAGAGCGAGGCTTGCCCGCGGTGGGCGGCGCAGCAGCCCCAAAACCTGAGACCACGACTTTCAGGTATAACCCAGATTTTGCACTCACGACGGCTTCGCAGCCGAACGGGACGATGCGGCGTTCCGACGAGCCTCCTCGCCCGCCGCGGCCCGGTGTAAGCGCGTCAGCGGCATGTGTGCCGCCACAAACTCAATAAACACCCGCAGCTTCGGCGGCACCTGCCGCCCGGAGGGCCAGAGCAGATTGAACTGGCCCGTCTCGCAGGTGAAATCCTCAAGCACTTCCACCAGACGCCCATCGGCCAACGCCTCGCGAACCACAAAATCTGCGGCATAGGTAATGCCCAGGCCCTGCACGGCAAGGTCCATGCGCCCTTCCACCGAATTGCAGATCATTGAGCGCGGCAATTCCAGTTCAACAGGCTGATCGTCGCGTTTGAACGCCCAGGCCTGCAGTTTGCCGGATTTTGGAAAGCGAAAATGAATGCAGGTGTGCTGATGCAAGTCTTCAGGTGATTGCGGCGTACCCTTGCGGGTGAGGTACGCGGCAGATCCGACGGTGAGCATGCGGTAAGTACCCAGTGACCGTGCCGACAACCCGGAATCCTTTGGCGCGCCGCTGCGGATCACCGCGTCGAAACCCTCGGTGATGACATCGGTCAGGCGATCGGTGAATTCAAGATCCAGCTGGATATCGGGATAGCGCGACTGAAACGCCCCAAAGATCGACAGAAAGGGTTTGGCAATCATCGGCAGGCTGATGCGCAGTGGCCCCTGTGGGACCGACACATTTTGCGAGAGCTCCTCGCCGGCCACTTCCAGCTCCGCCAGGACCCGCCGGCATCGCTCGACAAACTGCGTACCTTCAGCGGTCAAGGTGATGCTGCGGGTGCTGCGGTGAAACAGCCGCACACCGAACTTCGCCTCAAGCCGCGCAATGCTTTTGCTCACCGCAGAGGCCGAGATACCCAGGGCTCTTCCCGCGCCGACAAAGCTGCGGGCTTCGGCCGCGGCGACGAATACGCCGATGGCGTTCAGGCTTTCCATGACGGCTCCATTGATGACTCCAGAGTCCATTCTAAACAGAACTCAAGCCCATTTTTCCGCTAATTGTTCGGGGCTAAGGTGGGTCTCGTTCATCTTCCAAGGTTCTCCTCCATGAATATCTTCCTGACCGGTGCCAACGGTTTTGTCGGCGGCAGCGTCGCTCACCGACTGATCGCTGAAGGGCACTCCATTCGCGGGTTGGTTCGCGATCCACAGAAAGCCGAATTGCTCAAAGCGCGGGGCATCACGCCGGTGATCGGCAGCCTCGACGATCACGCGCTATTGATCGCCGAAGCGAAAAGAGCCGACGCCGTGATCGACGCGGCCAACAGCGATCATGCCGGTGCTGTCGAGTCGTTCATCGAAGCGTTGAAAGGCTCCAACAAGCTGCTGATCCACACCAGCGGTTCAAGCATCATCGGCGATGACGCCAAGGGTAATTACCTGTCCGAAAACATCTTCGACGAGGACACGCCCTTCATCATCGAGTCGCTGAAACAGCCGCGCTACGATATTGACTTGCGCCTGATGAAGGCCGCCAGTGAAGGCATTCGCACCGTGGTGATCTGTCCGAGCAACATCTACGGCGTGGGCCACGGCCTGACCGATCACAGCTTTCAACTGCCGTTCCTGATCGCTCGGGCCCGTGAAACAGGCGTCCTGCGAATTATCGGCAAAGGTCTCAACCGCTGGTCCAACGTGCACATCGATGATGTGGCCGAACTGTTTGTACTGGCCCTGAAAAAAGCGCCGGCCGGAGCGTTCTACTTCATCGAGAACGGCGAGGCGTCGTTCGCCGATATTGGCGCGGCCCTCGCCGAACGCATGGCGCTGGGCCCGGTCCAGTCGTGGTCGGTGCAAGAAGCCGAACAGCACTGGGACCCGATGCACGTGCATTACACCTTCGGCACCAACAGCCGGGTGATCGCCAAGCGTGCCCGCGCGGAACTGGGCTGGGTACCTCGTCATAGCTCGATTCTTGACTGGATCAAGAACGAAATGCCGATATAAGCGGGCAAACGCTTAAAGCCGGTGAAACATCGTCTACGTTCATAACCTCAACTACCGAGGAGCCTGTGCAATGAATCGCAACGCACCGACTGTACATCCATACAGATAAAGATTGCTCCATCGCTCGTCAGCCGCCATTCTGTCCGCCTCTCGACAGTTGATGAGCGATGGTGGTTATGCGGCTGTACCTCTGTGAAAAACCTTCCCAGGCCAAAGACATTGCGGCCGTCCTCGGCGCCAGGCGTCGGGGCGACGGCTGCTGGCTGGGAACGGACGTCACGGTGACCTGGTGCATCGGCCATCTGCTGGAAACCGCGCCGCCGGACGCCTATGACGCGCGTTACAAGCGTTGGGTGCTAGCGGATCTGCCGATCATTCCAGAGAAGTGGAAGATGACCGTCAAACCGCGCACGGCCAGCCAGTACAAAGCGGTCAAGCGGCTGCTCGGCGAGGCCAGCGAACTGGTGATCGCCACCGATGCCGACCGTGAGGGCGAGATGATCGCCCGTGAACTGGTGGAGCATTGCCGTTATCGCGGGCCGATCCAGCGGCTATGGCTGTCGGCGCTGGACGATGCGTCGATCCGCAAGGCGTTGGCAGCCCTGAAGCCGGGGGCCGAGACCTTTAGCCTTTACCATTCGGCACTCGGTCGCTCCCGGGCCGACTGGTTGATCGGGATGAACATGAGCCGGCTGTTTACGCTATTGGGGCGTCAGTCGGGTTATCAGGGCGTATTGCCGGTCGGTCGGGTGCAAACGCCGACCCTGCGCCTGGTGGTGGATCGCGACCGCAGCATCGCCGACTTCGTGCCGGTCGCCTATTGGGCCATCGATGTGCAACTGCTGCACGACGGCACCGCATTCACCGCCCAGTGGCGTGCGGCCTCCGAGGTTTGCGACGATCAGGATCGCTGCCTGAATCAGGCGTTGGCGCAAAATGCAGCGGCAGCAATGGGCAGTGCGGCGAGTGCCCGGGTGATCAAACTGCGCACCGAGCGGATGCGCGAAGTCGCCCCCCTGCCCTTCGATCTGGGCACCTTGCAGGAAGTCTGCTCGAGAAAGCTCGGGCTCGGCGCCCAGGAAACCCTCGACATCGCCCAGGCCCTGTACGAAACCCACAAGGTCATCACCTATCCCCGCAGCGACTGCGGTTATCTGCCCGTGAGTCAGCACAGCGAAGCACCGGGCATTCTGACTGCGCTGAAGCAGGCTGATCCGGCGCTGAACGCCTTGAACGACTTCCTGCAGCCTCAGCGCCGCTCACGGGCCTGGAACGATGCCAAGGTCAGCGCGCACCACGGCATCATCCCCACCGCTGCGGCGAAAAACCTCGAGCGGCTGGCGGGCAAGCAGCGGGCGGTCTACACCCTGATCCGCGCGCGTTACCTGGCGCAGTTTCTGCCCAACCATGAATACGACCGGACCCAGGCCGACTTCGACTGCGCCGGTGAAGCCTTGCGGGCCGTCGGCAAGCAGATCATCGAGCCCGGCTGGAAACGTGCCCTGCCCGAGGCCCTCGCCCCGGCCAAGGGCCGCGAAGCACCGGCGCCGCAAACGCTGCCGGCATTGGCCGAAGGACGTGACTGCGCGGTGGCCGACGTCAAGCTCAAGGACCTCTGGACCCAACCGCCCAAACCGTTCACCGAAGGCGATCTGATCAAGGCGATGAAGAACGTCGCCAAACTGGTGGAAGATCCCCTGCTCAAGCAGAAACTCAAGGACACCACCGGCATCGGCACTGAAGCGACCCGCGCCTCGATCATCCAGGGTTTGCTCGACCGTGGTTATCTGATCAAGAACGGCAAGGCCCTGGCCGCCACCCCGGCGGCGTTCAGCCTGATCGACGCGGTGCCGCGCGCCATCGCCGACCCCGGGACGACGGCGATCTGGGAGCAGGCGCTGGACATGGTGCAGAGCGGCGAGATGAGCCTGGAAGAATTCGTCACCAAACAAGCCGCGTGGATGAGCAAACAAGTCGCCCGTTGCGCCGGCCTGAGCCTGACCATCAGTGGACCGGCAAGCCCCGCCGGGCGCGGTGCCACACCGTGGAAAAACAAGCGCAAGCCCGCCAAACGCAAGCCCTCGACGGGCACCAAACGCGCGGCAAAACCGGCGAGCAAGGCTTGAGGGCACTTCGGCTGCGCCAAAAGGGTCTAGTGTTCTTCAAGTCCAGCGACAACCCCATTTTCTGATAAGGCATCGACCATGATTATCGTGCATCACCTGAACAACTCCCGTTCCCAGCGGATTCTCTGGTTGCTGGAAGAACTCGCCATCCCTTACGAGCTGAAATGCTATCAGCGCGATCCGAAGACCAACCTGGCACCGCCGGAATTGAAAGCGATCAATGCCCTGGGTAAATCACCGGTCATCGAAGACGGCGCGCAGAAGCTGATCGAGTCCTCGGCGATCATCGACTACCTGATTCGCCGTCATGGCGACGGTCGCCTGCAACCCGATCCGTCCACCCCCGCCTATGACGAATACGTGCAGTGGCTGCATTTCGCCGAAGGCTCGGCGATGTTGCCGCTGATGTTGAACCTGTACGTGGGGCGTCTCGGTGAGGCCGGCGCGCCGTTGCATCCGCGGATCAATTCGGAGGTGGCCAACTACCTGAGCTACCTCGACACCGCTCTGAGCCAGTCCGATTACCTGCTGGGCGATGAGTTCAGCGCCGCCGACATCCAGATGAGTTTTATCGGTGAGATCGCCAGAGCCCAAGGCAAGCTCGACAACTATCCTCATATAGCGGCCTGGATTGAACGCTTTCAGGCCCGCCCGGCCTATCAAGCCGCACTGAAAAAAGGCGGGAAATACGATTTCGCCCCCCACTGAGTGAACACGCCCAGGCCAGGGATGGCCTGCACCTCAGGAGTAATCAACATGCCCTTGATCGAACTGCACGCCGCCCAGCGCGACGAACTGGAAACGATTGAAAACCTGATGCAGTTCTACATGTATGACTTCAGCGAGTGGCTGCCGCTGAAGCTCGGTGAGCATGGCTTCTTCAACGCCCAGCCCAAACCGGGTTATTGGCGCAACCCCGCAACCAGGCCGTTTCTGATCAAGGTCGACGGCGAATTGGCCGGTTTCGTGACGGTGGATGATGAAACCCATCTGCACGGCGCCGAGTACAACATCGGCTACTTTTTTGTTAGTCGACGCTTTCGTGGCCAAGGCGTCGCGAAGTTTGTCGTTTCCACCCTCTTGAGCCGGTTCCCCGGTCAATGGCAAATTTTCCACCTCGACGTGAATCAGCCTGCGCAGCGGTTCTGGGCTCGGGTCTTGCCCGAACTCACCCATGGCGAGTTCACCCTGCATCAGCTGCCGGTAGACGGTTATCCCTGCACCGTTTACCAATTCCAGGCATCGCTCCCAGCGTCCTGACTGACGCTTTCCCCTTCCGCTTTTTAATTCCAAACGACTTTGTCCGACAATATGTAGTGACCAAAAATAATCACTACAAACCGTTGACGCCTCCGATTTGCCCTTGCATGATGCAGACGTCTCCCCGATCGGGAGAACAGGCAACACGTTTGAGCAAGCTCGTCTGACCGCCGAGCTGTTTTTCCCGGATACACGCTGCCCACAAGGCAGATTGAAGAAGCTGACCTGGCCTGAACGTCCAGTACAAGGACGAGAAGCGCTGGCGATCAATCCTCATGAAGCTTGTGGTCGACCCTGAAAACGTCGGCAGTGGCCAGAAGGTTTTCGCCGCTTCTCCTCGTTGTGACGCTATTGCGTAGCAGTTATTCAACACGACTACATGCAACAGACGCGGGACCCCGTCAATTTGACGGCTGACCGCTGACGTCCTGGTTTCGGTGCCAGGGATCAACTAACCGATGGGCTACCTGTATTAGCGAATCAACTTTGAAAGATCACCAAATGGTCAAGGGGCTTACTATGAATCTGAACAATCAACCCACTATCGATGAACTGGCTCATCTGTTCGCTGCGCAAAAAGACAGCCATGACAGCCATATTCTGTGGATCAGCAAGTCGGGCCAGGTGCATATCGACTGCCTGTCGACGCACGCTGATGAAGCGGAGTTCGACAAGAACAACCAGAACCTGCTCGCCCGACTGAAGATGTACCGTCGCGGCCAAGGCTATGTCGGCAAGAAAGCCGCGGCTGACAAGGACTTCATCGGTAATGTTCTGCAAACGCTGAAACAGGCGTGGGCCTCGATGCAGAACCAGAACGAAGTTCGGGTGATTGATCGGTTCTACTGATACCTGCACACCCCATCCATAAAAAGGCCCCGCTCGTCATATCGAGCGGGGCCTTTTTGTTTGTCTCGTGCGCACCAAACAACGCTATGGTTAACCGTGTGCACTGGATCATTGGAGGTTTGTGATGAACATACAACTGACAGGCTTGCTGTTACTCGTAATGGCCAGTGCTGCCCATGCCAATAGCATCACCGGCGTTCCGTTGTTCGATGCGGACTGCCCCGGCAAAATCATCGTCCATGCGGACCAAGACGGACCGGTGTTGATCAACAGCAAGGAAGCCGAGACCAAAGCCATTGACGATCGCCGATTCGAAGCCAAGGGTTCGGGCGTCGTCATCTCGATCCTCCTCTCCGATGACGACTCGGTCACGGTGTCCTCCACGGGCAAGGCGCCCAATGGTGTGTGCCAATTAATAGAAGACTGACGTCGTCGACTCACCTGCGGCCGCACCCAACACCAGCTCCATAAAAGCCACCGACGCTGCGCTGTGATAGTTGTTTTTGCGTCGAAGCAGCGCGGCGCCTCGTTTGGGTGACTCCCCCAACAACGGGATTTTGCGCAACGCCCGGCCCTCGGTGGCAATGGGCTCCGGCAGGATGGTGGCGATGGCGGTGTACCGAATGACTTCCAGCAAGGTGCTCACCGAGTTGACCTCGATCACCACCTTCGGCGTGATCTGCTCCTGGGCAAAGTACTCATCAATGCGTGTGCGGGTAACGAAGTCGGGGGCCAGCAGCGCAAATTCCAGTTGCGCGACCTCTTGCGCGGACAACCCGACCTGGCTTTCGTATAACGGGTGATCGCGCCCCACCATGACACCCAACGTCTCGGTAAACGCCGGGATCGACTCGATATCGGCATTTCTGACCTGGGTAAACGCGATGGCGATGTCCAGTGAGTCATCCACCAGCCCGGCCTCGATGTCATCCATCGACAGCTCGAAAATCTGCAGATGGATGTTCGGATACCGCGCCACGTAATCGCGCACCAGTGGCCCCACCAGGTACGCCATGAACGTTGGCGTCATGGCCAGCCGCAAAGTGCCGCGGGACAAATCCTTTACGTCATGCAGCGCACGTTTGCCTGCCTCCAGTTCCACCAGCACCCGACGAGCACATTCGATGTAGGCCTCGCCCGCATCGGTGGGTTTCACCGTGCGCGAGGTTCGGTCGAACAGGCTGACGCCCAGGGTTTCTTCCAGTTGCCGGATCTGTTGGGACAGGGTCGGCTGCGAAACGTGAAGCGCCTCGGCGGCGCGGGTGAAACCGCCGTGGTCGGCGACCGCCAGCAAATAGCGCAAATGTCGGAGCAGCATGGGGAATCACCATCTATAGGCTGTGCTTATGCACTGCATTGTATATCGGTCTTGGACGCTATGGATCATTCGGCAGAAGATTGCTCCACACCCAAGCAACCTCACTCCCGACAGGAGAAACACCATGCAACAGTCCCACGCTTACAACGAACCAAGCCTGGCCCTGACCACGTCGATCCTCGATGCAAAAGCGCGCAAAAACCTGTCCTGGCAGGACCTCACCGACGGCACCGGCCTCGGTCTGGCCTACGTCACTGCCGCCCTGCTCGGTCAGCACCCGCTGCCGGAAAGCGCCGCCAAAGTGATTGGCGAGAAACTGGACCTGGACGCCGACTCCGTGGCCCGCCTGCAGATCATCCCGTTGCGTGGCAGCCTCTCGGGTGTCCCGACCGACCCGACCATCTACCGCTTCTACGAAATGATCCAGATTTACGGCACCACCCTGAAAGCCCTGGTTCATGAGCAATTCGGCGACGGCATCATCAGTGCGATCAACTTCAAGCTCGACATCAAGAAAGTCGAAGACCCGGAAGGCGGCTCCCGCGCAGTGATCACCCTCGACGGCAAGTTCCTGCCACTGCGTCCTTTCTAAGCGGTTGCCGGCCCATACCACGACGCTATATCCGTAGCAGCTGCCGAGCCTGCGTTCGAGGACGTAGTCCTCGCAGATCGAGGCGACTGCTGCGCAGCCGAACGCAGCCTCGCGGGCTCGGCAGCTGCTACAAAATAATCATTCGATTCACGTATTAGGACATCGCCATGAAAGCGCTCATCGAAGGTTTTTTGAAGTTCCAGAAAGACGCCTTTCCGCAACGGACCGACCTGTTCAAACACTTGGCCACCACCCAGCATCCGGGCACGCTGTTCATCACCTGTTCCGACAGCCGTGTCGTGCCGGAACTGCTGACCCAACAAGAACCCGGTGAACTGTTTGTGATCCGCAATGCCGGCAACATCGTGCCCTCCTACAGCCCTCACCCCGGCGGTGTGTCGGCCACGGTCGAATATGCGGTCGCAGTGCTCGGCGTCACCGACATTGTGATCTGCGGGCACTCGGACTGTGGCGCCATGACCGCCGTCGCCAAGTGCAAATGCATGGACCACCTGCCCGCCGTCAGCGGCTGGTTGCAACACGCCGAGTCAGCGAAAGTCATCAACGAATCCCGCCCTCACGCCAATGAAGCGGCGAAGGTGAGTTCAATGGTTCGGGAGAATGTCATCGCGCAACTGGCCAATATCCAGACGCATCCGAGCGTGCGCCTGGCTCAGGAGAAAGGCCTGTTGAATTTGCATGGTTGGGTTTACGACATCGAGACCGGTTCGGTCGACGCGCTGGATGCCGACAGCCACCGTTTTGTAGCGCTCGCCGAGTATCCGGACACCTGCGCCCTTCAAGCCCGATCCATAGACGCAGCCGCCTGAAGTATGTATCCATTGGCAGATAGACGATCGACGCAGCGCTCCCGGCTCACGGGAGCGCTGCACTGACACGATCGACCGGGTTATTTATCGTCCATCTTTGTTGACGATTGAGGCCGAGTTTCAGGGGTCTCTTCAGCGTTGGGGGGTTCTGGAATGCTGCCTGGCGTGAACACGTGAGTCAGCAAGTCTCTGGCATCGACGTCGACGACGCCCTGAACCGAACGGGTCAGAGCAACAGCCTGCTCACACTGTTTATGGGTGTTGACGCGGCCGCTCAATGCCACCGTGCCCCCGTGGGTTTTGACATGGATTTGCAGGCCAAGGCTGGGTTCAGCCATTGCCAAGGCTGACTTCACCCTGGCAGTAATCCACGTGTCGTGAACGCCCCTTTCCAGATCATGAGAGTATTGCTGAAAGGAATGAAGTTTCATGGTGTAACCCTCCCTCACGTCATCAGACGCACTGCCCATCCATTGGCTGTGCAGCCTTCTGACTCTCAGGCGAGCGTTATGGACATCAGATTCGTTTTGGAGTGCTCGCCACGCCCATACGGACGCACATTAAGTATAGTGCGGCCGTTGACTGGGGTCGTGGCGCTGGATCAGCGTTTGACCGACAGATCCGTCTGGGTCATGCGACTGCGGATCGTGAACACCCCATCTCCCGAGAGAATCGCGCTGCGAGCAAACAGGCGGCCACTCTCCCAGTTCGAAAGACCCAGTTCCGGCTTGTTCAGCGCGTACTGTCCGTCGACCCAGCGGGTAATCCCGTTACCGACAAAAGGTGCGTTGACCGCGTTATAGAAGCGTTCCTGAGCCGCGGCATCTTCACTGATCAACGACACGGTGAACTGCGGGCTATAGCGATTGAACAACGCGATGGCGCTGTCCAGGTCATCGACAATCTTCAGGCTGACTTCCGGGGTTTCTTCCCATTCCCACTCGCGGCCCAACTGATCCTCGGGCAGCGGTTCGGCCATGGCTTCGGTTTGATAGCCTTCGGCGCGGTACACCTCAACGCTCGCCGTCTGCCATTCGGTAGGCAAGTATTGTTCGCTGCCCTCAACGATGTGCAACTTGCAGCCCTGACCGCGAGCGATGCCGGCCTGTTGCAGCGCATCCAGGAACAACGGCACCAGTTCGGCGGCGCGGTCGCGCTGGATCAGGCAGACGTTCAGGGTGTTACAGACCTTGCGATCCAAAGAATTACGCACCACAGCGGCAAAGCGCTGGGCATCGGCGTCCTTGTCGGCGATCAGCCAGGCGCCACCGGTGCCGTGCAGGCTGACGGCGGTGCCGGCCTGCTGGGCGATGCTGCCCAGTTGGCTGACGGCGCGACCCGAACCACGGGCCACTGCCAGCGACAGGCGCCGGTCGGCGAACATCGCCCAACCGGCCGCGTGATTGACGCTTTCCACCAGCGACACCGCGCCGGTCGGCAACCCGGCGTCGCTCAGCGCCGGATTCAGTGCGTGGGTGACGATGGCTTGCGCCGTGCCCAACGCATCGCTGCCAATGCGCAACACCGCCGTGTTACCCGTGCGCAACACACCGGCGGCGTCGGCGAAGACGTTCGGCCGGCCTTCGAAGACGAACGCGACGATGCCCAGCGGCGAGACCACTTGCTCGACTTTCCAGCCGTCATGCTCGATGCAACTGACCACTTTGCCACGCGTGGCCGACGCATCACGCCAGGCCCTGAGGCCGGCGATCATGTCGCGGCGCATGCGTTCATCCGCCAGAAGCCGCGTGGTGGAGCGTCCGCGGGCCTTGGCCCGCTCGATGTCAGCCAGGTTGGCGGCTTCGATCAAGGCCCAGCAGTCAGGGTTTTCCAGGCGTTGGGCGAAGCGATCAAAGAACTCGCTGATGGCTTGATCGGAAACCGCGGACATTGCGCCGAAAGCCGCTTCGGCACGTTCGATTGCGATGGCCGCCGCTTGCTGGTCGGCCACCGGGATCAGCAACAATTCGCCGCTGACCTGCTCCACCAGCAAATGGTCCCCGGGCTGAAAGCGCGCGGCCAATTCGGGGCTGACCACAGAGACACGATTCCCGGCGAAAGGGATAGGCGTGCCAGCGACTAGACGTTCGAGCGCAAGAGACATGAAGCGTTTTCACCATGCAGTGGGCGGCCGGAAAATGTATAGGAAAATCCCTGGAGCGTCATTAACCGCACGCCTGCAAAAAGACCCGGGATGCGATGAACCTCTTTCAGGCAAAAGAGCACCTGGACATCACCACGGTGCTGGACGATGAAACGCTGGCGTGTTTGCGCAGCCGGGTCGAAGCGTTGCCGCGCTGACTAGAACACCGACCAGCCAATCCGCTGACTCAGCAACTCCAGCGCGGCCATGCCCGCGAGGGAGTTGCCGGCGGTGTTCAACTCCGGTGACCAGACGCACACCGTGAATTGCCCCGGCACCACCGCGACAATCCCTCCGCCCACGCCGCTCTTGCCGGGCAAACCGACGCGATAGGCAAAGTTGCCGGCTTCATCGTAGAGGCCGCTGGTGGCCATGATCGAGTTGACTTGCTGGGTCTGGCGGGCGCTGAGGATCTGCTCGCCGCTGTGCTTGCAGAAACCGTCATTGGCCAGAAAACAGAACGCCCGCGCCAGATCCACGCAGCTCATGCGCAGCGCGCAATGGCTGAAGTAACTGCGCAGTACTGCTTCGACGTCGTTGTGGAAATTGCCGAAAGACTGCATCAGATAAGCCATCGCCGCGTTGCGCGCGCGATGCTGGTATTCGGACTCGGCGACCTTGCCGTCCACCATGACTTGCGGGTTGCCGGACAGCCGACGGACAAAGTCGCGCATCGACAGTGCCGGCGCAGCAAAGCGTGACTGGTTGATGTCGCAGATCACCAGCGCACCGGCGTTGATGAAGGGGTTACGCGGGCGCCCGCGCTCGAACTCCAGTTGCACCAGCGAATTGAACGGTTGGCCGGAAGGCTCGTGACCCAGGCGCTTCCAAATGTCTTCGCCGGAGTGTCCGATGGCCTGCACCAGGCTGAACACCTTGGAAATACTCTGCACCGAGAACAACGTATGGGCATCGCCGGCGCAATACAGCTCGCCGTCATTGCCATACACCGCGATGCCCAACTGATCGGCCGGCACCGTACCGAGGGCGGGAATGTAATCAGCCACCTTGCCCTGGCCGATCAGGGGACGTACTGCGTCAAGGATCTCGTTCAACAGCGCTTGCATGCCGGGTTCCGAAGTCACGCCCCATGGGATTGCGGGGACACAGACGCTAGACGCCACTGGTCGGGGCCGGATCACAGTTTTGTACCAGCAAAATCCGAATTGATCCCCCCTGTAGGAGCTGCCGAAGGCTGCGATCTTTTGACTTTGATTTTAAGAACAAGATCAAAAGATCGCAGCCTTCGGCAGCTCCTACACCAACCGGTGTTGTATCCTGTATCACAGTGTGTACAGCGCCCCTCCGACACACCCCGCCCCTAAAACCCCACGCCAAAGACACATCGCAGATACACCTGCTTGATGAACTGTGCCTGTCGATTGGCCACGCCGATCAAAGCGCTCAACTCACTCAATGCTACGGAGTATCACCATGTTCAAGCTCTCGACTTCTTCCTTGACCCTCGGCCTGATCATCGCTGGCGGCCTGGCCCTGTCCAACGCGGCTTCTGCCTCCGAGTCCGAGGCGTTCAGCATGAAACAACTGGCCCACGGCTACAGCCAGGTCCAGGCCGACACGGCAGAAAAACCGGCGGAAGGTAAATGCGGCGAAGGCAAGTGCGGCGCTGGCGAGTAACCCACTGTATGGGGCACCGCGATGCCCCACGTCCCTGACTGAACGGAGATCAAGCCATGACCACCTCACTCTCTTCGGCTGTGAAAGGCCTGCACCTGAACCTCGACCGTGCCGGTAGCTGGATTGCGCCGCTGACCCTGCGGGTGTTCCTCGCCTGGGAGTTCTTCGAATCCGGCCTGGAAAAATTCAATGGCGAAAACTGGTTCGCCGATATTCAGGACAGCTTCCCGTTTCCCTTCAACCACGTGCCGGCCACGCTGAACTGGGAACTGTCGATGTGGGCCGAACTGATCTGCGCCCTGGCCATACTGGTCGGCCTGGGAACACGGATCTCGGCAGTCATGTTGATCGTGGTCACGGTCGTCGCGACCGCTGCCGTTCACTGGCCGGCCGATTGGTCTACATTGAGTGAGCTTGCCCAGGGTTACGCCATCAGCAACAAGGGTCACGGCAACTTCAAACTGCCGCTGATCTACCTCGCGGCCTTTATGCCGCTGTTGCTCTCGGGTGCCGGCAAGCTTAGCCTCGATGCGTTGCTGGCTCGAGTCTTCTGGCGTCGCGATAACCGCTGAGGCGCCAGGGGCTTGATAACGTCAAGAACCCGGCATCGACGACTGACAGCCCCAGCCAGCTTCACCCCACTCACATGTGAAGACAGGAGCCACCATGAGCGTGACCACCCAATGGATCGAGATCGACAGCGCCGACGGTAAATTCGGCGCTTACCTGGCGATTCCGCACACCCGCAAAGGCCCGGGGATCGTGTTGATCCAGGAAATTTTCGGCGTGAATGAACACATCCGCTCGGTCGCCGACCAATACGCTGCCGACGGTTACCTGGTGATTGCACCGGACCTGTTCTGGCGCAGCGGCGCGCGGATCGAACTGGGTTACGACGAGGCCGGCTGGAAACGCGCCGTCGAGTTGATGAACGCCACCGACGTCGGCAAGGCGCAGAAAGATATCGAACTGGCCATCGACGCCTTGAAAGCCCAGCCGGGTCTGGACGGCGGGATCGCTTCGATTGGTTACTGCTTCGGTGGTTTGCTCTCGTACCACACCGCCGCCAATGGGCTGGTGGACGTGGCCATCGCCTATTACGGCGGCGGAATCCAGAATCATCTGGACCGGGCCGATGAAATCGAAGTGCCGCTGCTGATGCACTTCGGTGAACAGGACAGCCATATTCCACTGGAAGCCGTGGAGAAAATCGCCGAGCGTTTCGATACCAACGATAACGTGGAAATTGTCGTGTACCCCGAGGCCGAACATGGCTTCAACTGCTCGCATCGCGACAGCTACAACCAGCGCGCAGCGGTTGAGGCACATGGCAACACGCTGATCTTTTTGGGTATGGAACTGTAAGACCAGGCGAGTAAAAGGGGACTTCCAGAGTCCCCTTTTTTGTGTCTGCCGTTTAACGACTGAGCTCTTCCACGGTATCGGTCACCGCCAATTTCGGATGTGCACTGCGCTCATGCACATGGCTCGTCGGTGTGCGGTCGATCAGCAGGCTCAGCAGTTCCGGGCGGCTGTAGTGACCGCGCGAATCCATCATGCGTTTGCGCTTGTCGATCAGGCTCATGTCGAGGTCGACAATCACCTCGCCTTCGCCTTCAGTCAGCGAGCCCTGCACCACGCCGTCCGGGCTGATGATCGCAGTGAAGCAACCGCCGGAAATCGGGCCAATGGGGCAGCCGGTATCGGCCATGATTTGCGCCTGTTGTTCAGGGTTCAGCCAGGCCGTGGAGTTGACCACGAAGCACGCTGCCTCCAATGCATGCTGTCGGATGCTGACTTCCATTTGTGAAGCAAACAACGGCCCCGCAAACGATCCTGGATACATCGCCGCATGGATCTGTTCGCCATCGGCCATCAAGGCGTAACGGGCCAGCGGGTTGTAATGTTCCCAGCAGGCCAGTTGGCCGATGCGCCCTACCGCGCTGTCGGTGGCGCGCAGGCCTGAGCCGTCGCCCATGCCCCAGATCATCCGTTCGTGATAGGTCGGGGAAATCTTGCGGCGATGCTGAATCAGGGTGCCGTCGGCATCGAACAACAACTGCGTGTTGTACAGCGTGCCGCCGTCGCGTTCATTGACGCCGATGGAAACCACCATGCCAACCTGTCTGGCGGCGGCGCCGATGGCCTCGGTGGCAGCCGAAGGGACAGTGACGGCCTGATCCAGCAGTTTGAGGTGTTCAGCCGCCATTTCGAAAGGCGACTGAACGAACGAGAAGTACGGGTAGTAAGGCACGATGGTTTCCGGGAACACGGCGAACTGCACGCCCTGCTCACCGAGTTCGAGAATCTTCTGCACCACTTTGTCGACGGTGCCTTCACGGCTGTAGAGCACTGGGCTGATTTGTACGGCGGCGGCTTTTACGAGGGTCATGACGGGGATCTCATTGAGGGAGTGGACTTCAACGAGATCAAAATTACGCCGATAATATTTAGACCGGAATGTCGAATACACCACCTTTTAGGACATCCTGAGCGTCAGCCTCGATTCGCGCGCTGGATCACTTGCGGTGGCTGGCCAAATGCACGGATAAACGCCCGACGCATCCGCTCCCTATCGCCAAAACCGGTATCGGTCGCCACCACGTCGATGGGGTGCCGCCCGGTTTCCATCATCAGGCGCGCCGCTTCCACCCGCAGGTTTTCGATGGCCTTGGCCGGTGATTGCCCGGTTTCGGCATGGAACACGCGGCTGAACTGCCGAGGGCTGAGGTTGGCGGCGCTGGCCAACTCCTCGACCGACAGCGCGGACTTCAGGTTCTGCTTGGCATAGGCCAACGCGGCCTGGATGCGATCGGTCTTGGGTTCCAGTTCGAGCATCACCGAAAACTGCGACTGCCCTCCCGCGCGCCGGTGGTACACCACCAATTGCCGGGCAACCCGCCGCGCCACCTCCGCGCCCAGATCCTTTTCCACCAGCGCCAGCGCCAGATCGACGCAAGCGCTCATGCCCGCGGCCGTCCAGATATTGCCGTCGTTGATGAAGATCCGGTCTTCCTCGACCTTCACCTTCGGGTACGCCTTCTGCAGCGCCGGTGCATGACACCAGTGCGTGGTCGCGCGTCGACCGTCCAGCAAACCAGCCTCGGCCAGCGCAATGGCGCCGGTGCAGATCGAGCCCAGACGCCGGGTGGTCCGGCTGGCGTTGCGCAAAAACGCCACCATGCCCGGCGATACCGGACGGATCAGGTTGTCGCCCATCACCAGCAGCGTGTCGAACGAGCGCTGGTCGAACGCCGTGGTTTCCACGCCAAACCCGGCGGAGGTCTGCACCGTACCGCCGCGCTCGGACAGCAAGGCAATGCTGTACGCCGGTTCGTCTGTGGCCATGTTGGCCAACTCGAACGTGGCGCACATGGCCAGGCCAAACACCTGAAACCCGGGGTAAACGATGAGTCCGATGGAGTGCATGGCGGTTGGCTCTTCTGACCTTAAAGGTGGCATGCCTGATTTAACAGCCACTGACGTTGCATCGCAAGATGATCGTCATTGCACGCTTAGGGTACTGACGCTAACCGGCATTGGCGGCTCGGCCATTGTCGATGCGCTGAACTATGCGAAGTTCTAGCAGCAACGGGTATTGCATTTTCCACTGCCGAAACGGGCCTCCTGACGCTCACGGAAAAACGCCGAATAGCTCATGACCGGCTCGCCGGGATGATTGAGCGCCATTTGCGCAACGTAGTTATCGTAATCGGGCACGCCAACCATTAAACGCGCGCTCTGGCTGAGGAACTTCGCGACATGCTTCAGTTTGCTGTACATGGCAAATCTCTCTATGACTGTGGGTCTGGCCCATGAAAGCGCACCGATGTATCTGCAATGTGTCAGCTCCGGGGCGCTTTGTATGTTCAAGTATCAAACGCATCGATGCACAACGCCCGGCTCGTTCTCACGCTAGGCTGAAGAATAACGACATCGTGAAAGGAGGCGTTCGAGATGCAACTCATCACGTTGAAAATCGACAAGCCTGAAGCAACGAACTTCATTTTGGGTCAGACCCACTTCATCAAGTCCGTCGAGGACATCCACGAAGCGTTGGTCAATGCCGTGCCAGGTATCCGCTTTGGCGTGGCCTTTTGCGAAGCGTCCGGCGAATGCCTGGTGCGCTGGTCCGGCACCGACACCGCCATGATCGAACTGGCACGGAGCAATGCCCAAGCCATCGGCGCAGGCCATAGCTTCATCATTTTCCTCGACGATGGCTTCTATCCCGTAAACGTGTTGAACGCCGTCAAAATGGTTCCAGAGGTGTGCCGTATTTTTTGTGCAACGGCCAACCCGACTGAAGTGATTCTTGCCGAGACGGACCAAGGACGAGCGATTCTGGGCGTGGTGGATGGCTACTGTGCCCGTGGCATTGAAGGCGAGGAAGACATCCTGTGGCGCAAGAACCTGTTGCGGCAGATCGGCTACAAACTTTGAGCACCTTCCGTTAAACAGGCTTGGCTAACACCTCCGCCGCAATGGAACAGGCAATCATGCTGGCGAAGTAGAGCGCAGAGCCTGTTTTCTGCAAGTCCCACCAGGCCACCGCCAGTTGATTGCACCGTCCACCCAGAACCATCAGCAAAAAGCTGAATTGCACTTTCAGCAGACGCCGGTCGATGCCGGGAAAGCCCCACGTCATTGTGTTCGCGTGAACATTTTTACCTGCTTGTGCAGCAGAAATCGGGAAGGAGTCTAATATTGAATTGCCATAGATCGGTCCATCCCATATTTGCGTAATGATGCGAAGGATCATTGGCATGCCGGCGGCTTTGGCGCCAACACCGGACCGGTGATGGCTAAATAGATTTCAACTTGGAGGGAACCATGAGCAATCTCATCGCCAGCGGCGAGCCACCTGAAGCCGTCCGCCTCATGGTCAAGGTTTACGCCTACTTGCTGCTCGCAGGGTTTGCGTTTGTTCCGGCCTATCTGATTGGCTACTTATACGTCTTTCAAGACCCCACCCTTATTTTCGAAAACCACCTGTTCCATATCATTGCGATCACGGCAGCCACCTTGGCGGGCCTGTTTGTGACTTACGTCACGTGGCGCTGCTATCAGTCATCGGGAGATCCGCTGCTGCGATGGATGACGCTAGGTTTTCTCGGTTTTGTACTGATCTACGCGTTGCATGGTGCGTTCACCGGGCTTGCACACCACAATATCTGGCTCTTCCTGCTGTATGGACCGGCCTCTCGACTGGTCATGTCGATTCTGCTGTTAGTCGGAATGCTGTCGTACCACCGCCCACCCGATGCCGCGGACCAACGAATGAAGGCCCGCCCGTGGTTGACCTGGATAGGACTGTTCCTGCTGGTTGACGTGGCAGTGGCGTACGTCGCGAATTCACCGATCGCCGGCAACCTCGCGGTGCGCCTTTCGATGGAAGGTGGTGCCCTCGCTCTATCCACATTGACTGTGGCAATACTCTTGCTGCGCCGTATCCGTTCGCCGCTGATGATGATTTTTGTCGTCTCGGTCACCGCGTTCGCGCTGTCATCGCTTGCCTTCATCCTTGCACGTCCGTGGAACCACATGTGGTGGCTCGCTCATGCGATCTTCGCCGGTGGATTCTTCATGTTGAGCTATGGGGTCGTGCAAGCGTTCCTCACCACGCGGTCGTTCTCGAAGATTTACAGCCAAGAGGAGCTGATGGTGCGTCTTGCCGAAGCGATGGCGTATACCGAGAGCGCCCTGCAGGAACTCCAGCGCACCAATCAAGAACTCGGGCACCTTGCGGCGACCGATCCACTGACGGGTGCTGATAATCGGCGTCGATTCATGGAGCGACTCGAAGTCGAAATGGGCCGGACCAAGCGCGGCGGTGAGCCGTTCTCCGTGTTGGCACTCGATCTGGATAATTTCAAGTCCATCAACGATCGCTTCGGGCATCAGGTTGGCGATGACATCCTGAAGGATTTCGTGGAGAAATGCCTCGATTCGATCCGGCCGTATGACGGCGTAGCCCGAGTGGGCGGGGAAGAATTCATGATTCTGCTACCTCAGACTTCACTCGAAGGCGCGCACGTGATCGCTGAGCGTCTGCGAAGTACCGTCGCAAACAATTCTTTTCATGGCCTGCAGCGGTTAACCGTGGTCACCGTGAGCATCGGCGTATCGCAATCCGGCCGCGACGGCGACACCATCGAGGCCATTCTGCGTACAGCCGATCAACGCCTGTATCACGCTAAACACGAAGGCCGTAATCGTGTGGTCACGACCATCAAAACCAGCCTCCAATCTATGTGAAAGCGTCGGCATCGTCCCGGTCGCGCTGATCAATCAATTGTCGATGCTGAGTGATTACATTGATCCGGCCGAACGTCTGGTAGCGTGCCCGACTCAGGACGTGGTGTACGGCGCGGGCAGCGGCGAAACCAAATGGGTGATGCCGGAAAAATTCTTCGACGAGTTGCCGGCACTGCTCCAGGACGCCAAACCGTTGCCGGGCGAAGAAGCCCGTTACGCGCAAATGGCCGCCCTCGCGGCCATCGCCAAGGCCGATCCGCACGTGACCTTTGCCAAAGGTCAGCTGCCACCGGTGAAAGGCTTCTGGTCGCTGACCCTGTACAACGAACAGCACTTCTTTTCCCCCAATGATCTCAAGCGTTACTCGATCGGCACCAAGAACAAATCTCTGCAAGCCAATACATCTGGGCGCTGTCGGCGTTGAACATGTACGCCATGAAAGAAGGCTCGGAAAAAGCCTTCGGTGCTGGTTACAACCGCCAGGTTTGCAGGGCATTCTCAATGACTTCTTCCAACGGCCAATCTGCTCCGAGGGCCAGATCGAAGGACGCCAGTGGTGTGGTGATGTCGGGCTGCCGGGGCCGGACAAAGGCAAGGGTGCCAGTATCTGGTGCTGCCACCGGACTACAAGGGTGAGGTACCGCCGGGCTATCTGACTTACCGCTCGCGCACTTACGGCGTGTTCGTGTTCTGGCGCGGGTTCTTCAAGGATCCGAAACAACTGGAGGCACCGGTCGCGGTCATGGAGCAAACCCGCATCTATCCGCTGGGCAAACAGGCCACGGCCAAGGCGATGGAGTTCCCCAATGCCTCGAAAACTCCGGTCAACATGCTCTACCCCACCGATGGCAGCGCGTTCGACATGCTGTCGCGGTTCATCGACCACGAATACGTTGACCCGCAAGACATGGAAATGCGCGGCATGCTCGCCGCGCTGGGTATCGTCAAAGGCAAACCGTTCAAACCAGAGGCAGCCACCCGTGACCTGCTCGACAAGGCTGCGAAAACCGCGAGCAAGATCGGCCATGCCATTTCCTGCACGCCGCAAACCATTGTCGCCAATGGCACCTGGTATCCGGATCGCAAGTGGTTGAACGTATTCCCCGGCAATGCGACGTTCACTGCCGACACCTTCAATTACATCGACCCGCGCACCGGTTTCTTCACCAATGCCTACTCGGCCAGCCCGGGCATGGCGGTGAACATGGAAAACGTCGGCGCCAAGTACCCGGCCACCTTCGTCGATGCCAAAGGCCAATTCCTGTCCGGCAGCAACAGCTACTCGCTGAACCTGCCCAAAGGCATTCCGGCGGCATTGTTCTGGTCGGTGACGGCGTATGACTCGATCACTGCATCAGGCCTGGATAATGGCCAGCCGTTCCCGTCACTGAACACCATGGACAACCCCGTCACCAACACCGACGGCTCAATCGACGTGCACTTCGGCCCAGACTCACCGGGTACCGGTAAAAACCGGATCAAAACCCTGCCGGGCGAAGGTTACTTCGTGATTCTGCGGTTGTACGGCCCGACCAAGGCGTTCTTCGACAAGGCATGGAAACCGGGTGACTTGATCAAACAATGATCTGAGATGCGTCTGAACGACATGAGTGCATTAGTGCACTTATGTCTTCGGCATTTTTGATCGACAGCTTTGGGTTGTGGCTTTGCGAGTCTTTCAATAGCCAATACATTCACTGATCCGCAGCCCCTGTAACGGCGCTCTCGTTTGTCACACCACCGACGATTTACTTTCGCCTCAGCTATCTGGATCGACACTATCAATACACGCCTGGATTCCCGAGTTTGAAGCCATAGGCTTTGAGGATGGCGTAGACCTCGCTCATGCGAACGCCCCTACTTCGCCGTCCCACCACGCGGCTTATAAAAGAGAAACATCGAAGTCTCGGTGGTCTTGATGTATTTCCTGGCCCAAGCGGGTTTCACTTTCCTGTCGTGGAAATACATCGCGCCGTGGGTTCGGTCGTTCAGTTGTTTGTTGAGCGCCTTGCGCGCGATTTCCTTGGCAATCGCGTATTGGGTTTCTTCCTGGACCTGATCCGAGCGTCCATCACACCACCACGAAAACTGACAATTCTTGGTTTCAGAACCTTGCTTGACCACGGCGCATACCGTGTCCGGAAAGCCCTCGTGGCCCAGGCGGTTCATGACGACGCTGGCGACGGCTTCCATGTCGGCGGACGATTTGCCTTTGGCTTCCCAATAGATGGAGCGGGCCATACAGGTGATTGCATCGTCCAGCGGCGACGCACCGACGGGATCGACGGCCTGAACTTCAGAGGTGGTGATGGCTTCGGACTTGGGCACCGGTACATCGGCGCTCTTCTCCGCAGCTTTACGCTCAAGGACCTCGGCCTTGTCCTCAGCCACTTCCTTTTTTTGTTCCTGTTCAGACGCGAGGGCCTGGCCGGCGAGAAGGGTTATTGCCAAGCAGGTGGCTATCCAGATAACTCGCATGATCGACCTTTCTGACGGAACCGGAAGCACGCCACACTGGCGACTTTGCTTGATTGTAGTTGCCAGAATTCATTCCAGCAGACGGACAAAAAAACAGTCTTGGGGCGTGAAAAGTCATTGTGCTGGCAGGGGAGAAATCGCGCATCATGGGCGCAGTCAGCTCAAGGGGATTTCCATGCGCTTCAAATCATCTGCTATGCGTCTTGCCACGGTGTCACTGGGGATGTTGTTCGCCATGAATGCGTTGGCGGTCGACGAGAAACAACTGATTGATTCGATCAACCTCTACCGCAGCCAGGTGCAGCGCTGCGCGGGTCAGGTATCGCAGGAACTGCCGCCGCTGGCCGGCGACCCACGGCTGGCGCTGAACGCCAACAGCGTTGGCAATCTGCAGCAGGCAATGGCCAGCGCGGGTTATCCGATGAAGAATGTGCAGGCAATCAGCCTGTCCGGACCGCGCGATGCGCCGTCGGCGATGAAAGCTATTCAAGAGAGTTTTTGCCAGATCGTGCTGGACCCGCAATTCGTCGATGTTGGCGTCAGCCGCCAGGACCGTGAGTGGCGCATCGTGCTGGCGCGTCCACTGTTGAGCGGTCGCCTGGGCGACTGGCAAGCGGAAGGCCAGAAGCTGCTGGCCGAGCTCAACATCGCACGCAGCCAGCCGCGTCAGTGCGGCACGCAATCCTTTGCCGCCGCCACCCCACTGGTCTGGAACGCCGCGTTGGCGACGGCGGCCGAGGAGCACGCCCGGTCGATGGCCAACAACAATTACTTTGATCACAAGGACCGCGATGGCCGCATGCCGGGTGATCGGGCTGAATTGGCCGGTTACAGCGGCGGGCAGGTTGGCGAGACCATCGCTGCCGGCCAAGACACCGTGCGCAAGGTGGTCGATGGCTGGGTGTCCAGCGCCGGTCACTGCGCGAACCTGATGAACCCAAATTACCGGGAGTTGGGCGCGGCCTATGCGGTTGATCCGAAGAGTGATCCGGGGATTTACTGGACCGCGATGTTCGGGGCGCCGTAAGTTCGGGACGCCGGATAGAAAAAAACCGGAGCCCTGTCATGGGGCTCCGGTTTTTTTTCTGCAATCGTTGCCCAGCCAGATCTTTCCAGCGGCACCAGCGGATTGCTCTGCGGGTAGCACGCGGCCGCCTGGCCGGCCCTGATTCAGATCTTTGTCCGATTGACGGAGAAAGAATATGAAGGGGGTTTAAATATTGTCTAATCGCTATTTACGACTGCATTACCGAGGACATCTATCATGGTTTTCTCGTTATTAATCAGCTAGTTGAAAATACACAAAACAACTTAATCGCTGAATTAGATCCTTCATCGACCCTGTCGATCAGCCGGTCATTAATAGTGATTGGACGCCCTCTAAAGTTGCTCTTAGTCTGCGCTCAACAATTTCGTTGATAGCGCAATATTCAACTCACGGCGAGGATGTCATGTCAGAGCGAGTCTTGATCGATGGGTTCTCCAGACGGGTGGACTATCTGCGGATGTCTGTCACCGACCGCTGCGATTTCCGTTGCGTGTATTGCATGGCCGAAGACATGCAGTTTCTGCCCCGCCAACGGGTACTGACCCTGGAAGAAATCTACCAACTGGCAGAAAGCTTCGTGGCGTTGGGCACCCGCAAGATCCGCTTCACGGGCGGCGAACCGCTGATTCGTCCGGGGGTGGTGCAGCTGTGCGAAAAGATCGCCGCCCTGCCCGGCCTGCGTGAACTGTGCATGACCACCAACGGTTCGCAGTTGGGCAAACTTGCAGCTCCCCTGTTCGAGGCCGGGGTCAAACGGCTCAACATCAGCCTCGACAGCCTGGACCCGCAACGCTTTCGTGAACTGACGCGCACCGGTGATCTGGCGCAGGTCATCAACGGCATCGACGCGGCCAACGCTGCAGGATTTCGCAATACCAAACTCAACTGCGTGGTGATGAAGGGCCGTAATGACCATGAGATCAACGACCTCGTGAGTTTTTCCATCGACCGAAATCTCGACATTTCTTTCATCGAAGAAATGCCCCTGGGCACCATCCATGAACACAGCCGCGCGGAGTCGTTTTACGCAAGCAGTCAGGTACGTGAACGGATCGCCGAGCGCTACACTCTGATCGAGTCCGCCGAGTCGACCCAAGGCCCGTCGCGCTACTGGCGCCTGGCCGAGGCACCGCAGATTCGCCTGGGGTTCATTTCCCCCCACAGCCACAACTTTTGTGGCACCTGCAATCGGGTTCGGTTGACGGTGGAAGGTCGTCTGCTGCTGTGCCTGGGCAATGAGCACGCCGTCGACCTCAAGGCCGTTTTGCGCAGCCATCCCGGCCATCCCGAGCGCCTGGAAAAAGCCATCATCGAGGCGATGAAACTCAAACCCTATCGGCACAATTTCGAAGTGAACGACGATGTCCAGGTGGTTCGCTTCATGAACATGACGGGCGGCTGAACACCATGATCGTTAGACCCAAACCCAATCTGATCGGCGTCCTGACGTCACTCAAGGGCTCGATCGCCAAACGAATTGCCTGGCGCAGCCTTCTGGTAACCCTGCTCGCCTCGGCCATCGTGCTCATCGAAACCTTGCACCCGAGCTATTTTTCCAAGGTCAGTGCAACGCCCTTCACCCTGCTGGGTTTGTCGTTGTCGATCTTCATGAGCTTTCGCAACAACGCCTGCTACGACCGCTGGTACGAAGCGCGCAAAGCCTGGGGCGACATGCTGGTGGACATCCGCTCGATGGTGCGCGAAACCCAGGTCATCAAGGACGCGAACGAGCGACACAATATCCTCAGCAACCTCTGCGGCTTCGCCCATGCGCTCAATGCAAAACTGCGCAAAGAAAACGAACTGGCGGCCAGTGGTGAATGGCTGAACCCGATGCCCAAGGACAACGCGGCGGATATCAGCGGGGGGATTCTGCTGCAGGTCGGTCAGCAGTGTTCGGCACTCGCCGAGTCAGGCGCGATCAATGAATGGCGCTATACGCTCATGGCCAACCATTTGACCCGCCTGACCCAGGTGCAAGCGGTCTGTGAACGGATCAAACACACACCGCTGCCCTTCCCCTACACCTTGTTGCTGCACCGGACCATCTACCTGTTCTGCATTTTGCTGCCCTTCGCAATGGCCGAGCCACTGGGCTGGCTGACACCGATTTTCACCGCCATTGTCAGCTACACCTTTTTCGGTCTGGATGCGATTGGCGATGAGCTGGAAGACCCGTTCGGTCGCGATGAAAACGACCTGCCCATCGATGCGCTGGTGCGCAGCATTGAACGGGATGTGCTGGCAGCGCTGGGCGTGACGCAACTGCCACCGCAGCTGGAACCGGTGGACTATGTGCTGAGCTGATGGGCTCGGTGATTCACCAGGCATTGGTACATGCCAGTAGACGCAGAACCTGTGGGAGCGAGCTTGCTCGCGAAGAGGCCGGCACATCCAACATTGATGTCGACTGACAGTCCGTTATCGCGAGCAATTGAACCTTGACGGTGAAAAGCTGCTGAAGCAAGACGCGCTTCACGCCTCCACCTGCACCACTTCAATCCCGAGCTTCTGATAGTCCTCGACATTGCCCGACGCCACGTGGCGCTCGGTGATCAGGGTATGAATGCGCTGACACGGCGCGACAACGAACGGCTCCACCGCCCCCAGTTTGTCGGCGGTGGTGACGGCAACGACACGGGAGGCGCTGGCGAGCATCGCCTGTTTGACCGGCACCTCGTCGAAATGCAGGGAGCTGATGCCGACTTCCGGGTGAATCGCGCAGACCCCGGTGAACAGCAGATCAGCCTTGATACCCTCGATCAGCCGCAGAGTTTCCTGTCCGCTGGCCGACAGGGTCGCGGGATTGAGTTGCCCGCCGGCCAGAATCACCGTGATGCCTTTGTATTCGGCCAGGGTGATCGCGATCATGGGTGAGGCGGTGACGGCCGTAATGGAAATGTCCGACGGTAAAGAACGGGCGATCTGCAGCGTCGTACTCCCCGAATCGAAAATCACAATCTGGCCGTCCTGCACCTGGCGAGCGGCGAGTTGTGCCAAGTGTGTTTTTACCTCATCGGTTTCATTGACGCGGGTGAAAAAATCCTTGCCAGTGTCCTTGGGCCGCGGCAGTGCACCGCCGTGCACCCGCTGCACCAGCCCGGCGCTGGCCAGTTCCGCCAGATCACGGCGAATGGTGTCTTCGGACACCGCGAAGTGCTGGCTCAACTCGCTAGCCATGACCTTGCCGTCACGTTCGAGGATCAATAGAATTTTTTGCCGGCGCAGATGAGGGAGTTCGGCGGCGGAGTGTGAATCGTGCATGTTTTTGCCCGCTTTTGCGTGAAATTGCGTGTTTGTGCGAGACTAGCCAAAGCGCGGGATAAACACAAACCAACCGGCTATCAATTGTTTCGATGATTCAAATCATGAAGCCCAATTTTTTATTTCTTTGTGACCTATTCAAGATGGCGCCATCACACATGTTTTGGATGAAAACTTCATGAATCTAAACTTTGCCTTTGCCTGCATGATCGTGGTCTCGTTCGCGATTGCGTTGGGCCACGCCTGATCAGCAGAAACCAAGGGCCATCCGCTCTCTCCTCCATCCAGAGTCGACTCATGCTGTGTTCCCTCGTATCGAACGGCGCGCTCGTCACGCCTGAACAGCCGGATACAACGGTGCCCTGGTGGAGCTTTACCAAAACCGTGCTCGCTGCTGCCGCGCTGTCACTGGTGCGTGACGGGTTGTTCGACCTGGACGATACCGTTGCTGAAGGCCCCTTCACGCTGCGCCAGCTGCTGCGGCACGAGGCCGGGCTGGCGGATTATGGCGAGCTCGTCGACTACCACAACGCCGTGGCCCGCCATGAGACGCCCTGGTCGGCCGATGACATGCTGCAACGCCTGGATGCCAGCCGGTTGCGCTACACACCGGGGGACGGTTGGCGCTATTCGAACGTCGGCTATCTGTTCGTCGTGCGACTGATTGAACGTGTGACGGGGCGCACGCTTGACGATGCGCTCACGGAGCGCGTGTTCGCCCCCCTCAGTTTATCCCGCATACGCCTCGCCAAAACGCGAGCCGATCTGCAGGGCGTGAACATGGGCAGCGCGCCAACCTACGACCCCGGCTGGGTCTATCACGGCTTGCTGGTTGGCCCACTTGAAGAAGCCGCCCTTTGTCTGGACGGTCTGCTGGCCGGCAACCTTCTGCCAAACCCACTGCTGCAAGCGATGCAAACGGCACGCGTCCTCGGCGGCCCGATTCCCGGTCGCCCGTGGACTTCCCCGGGTTACGGGCTCGGCCTGATGCAGGGTTTGGTCAAGGGCGAACTGACGTTGAGCGGACACACCGGCGCCGGTCCAGGCAGCGTAGTCGCGATCTATCGCTGCGTTGATGGCGAAAACGCGGTGAGTTGTGCTGTCTTTAATGACGGCGCCGACGAAGGGGCTGCCGAAGCAGAAGTGGTCGAACGCCTGTCGGCAATCCTTGGCAAAAACCGTTAGAAAAGCCGTATCCCTTCCCCGCATCGTCTATAACCAGTGTCGACATGATTTGGATCAGGGAGCCTTGAAGGCTCCCTCGCTAAATTGATCTCTTGAAAAAAAGCCGACAAGTGACTGTCCGCTAGGAGATTCCCCGCATGAAAGCCCTGAAAATTGCCGCCAGTGATTCCGCGTTCGATTGTTTCCAGACCTCCCGAGAAGTAATTCCGCTCAATCAAACCGACTACACCGACGTCGCGGTCGCGGTGTTCTCTGTGGAGGATGTGATGGCGGGTGCCTTGGACGTCCTGCAACGTACCGGTTTCGATATCCCCATTTTTCTCGTCGCCTCCCCCAGTTCCGGCAACCGCGCCCGGGACGTCTACAAGCACCTGCAAGATGTTCTGCTTCAGGTAAATGGCATTTTTGACCCCTCGCGCAACAACGCCGAATACCATGGCAACCAACTGGAGACCGCGGCAAAAGCCTATGAAGAAAGTCTCCTGCCGCCGTTCTTCGACGCGCTCAAGCACTACACCGAATCGGCCAACGCCACGTTCGCCTGCCCTGGCCACCAGGGCGGCCAGTTTTTTCGCAAACACCCGGCTGGGCGGCAGTTCTTCGACTTCTTCGGCGAGACCCTGTTTCGCGCCGATATGTGCAACGCCGACGTCAAGCTTGGCGATTTGCTGATCCACGAAGGCCCGGCGCTTCTGGCGCAAAAGCACGCGGCGAAGGTGTTCAACGCCGACAAGACCTACTTCGTACTCAACGGCACATCGGCCTCCAACAAGGTGGTCACCAACGCACTGCTCACGCCTGGCGACCTGGTGCTGTTCGATCGCAACAACCACAAATCCATTCACCAGGGTGCGTTGATCCAGGCAGGGGCGACTCCGGTTTACCTGGAAACCGCGCGCAACCCCTATGGGTTCATCGGTGGGATTGACGCCCATTGTTTCGAAGAAGACTACCTGCGCGAACTCATCAGTGAAGTCGCACCGGACAAGGCCCAACTGCCACGGCCGTTTCGCCTGGCGGTCATTCAGCTGGGCACCTATGACGGCACCATCTACAACGCCAGACAAGTCGTCGATCGCATCGGCAAGCTGTGCGACTACATCCTGTTTGACTCGGCGTGGGTGGGCTACGAACAGTTCATCCCGATGATGAAGGATTGCTCGCCGCTGCTGCTTGACCTGCACGAGAACGACCCCGGGATCTTTGTCACTCAATCGGTGCACAAACAGCAGGCAGGGTTTTCCCAGGCGTCGCAGATCCACAAGAAAGATCGCCATATCAAGGGCCAGGCCCGTTATTGCAACCATGCGCAGCTGAACAACGCCTTCATGGCCCAAGCGTCTACCAGCCCGTTTTACCCGCTGTTCGCCTCACTGGATGTGAACGCGCGCATCCATTCCGGGCGCAGTGGCCTGCGCCTGTGGGAAGACTGTGTGAAGTTCGGCATCGACGCGCGCAAGTTGATTCTGGAAGCGTGCACCATGGTCCGTCCCTTCGTGCCGGACACCATTGACGGTCGCCCTTGGCAGGACCATCCGACCGAAGACATCGCCAACGACATCCGGTTTTTCGAGTTCCATCCGAAGGATCGCTGGCATGCCTTTGGCGGTTACGCCGACAAGCAATACTTCATCGACCCTTGCAAGTTGCTGTTCACCACGCCCGGCATCGACCCGGTCGATGGCAGTTACACCGACTTCGGCATCCATGCCGGCATCCTCGCCAATTTCCTGCGCGAGAATGGCATCGTTCCGGAAAAGTGCGACCTGAACTCAATTCTGTTCCTGCTCACCCCGGCCGAAGACTGGGCGAAGATGACGCATCTCGCCTCACAGATCGCGCGCTTTGAACGCTTCATCAGTGATGACGCGCCGATGAGCCGGGTGTTGCCAGCCATCTACGCGCAGCACGAGGAGCGCTATCGCAACTACACCATTCGCCAACTCTGCCAGGAGATGCACGACCTCTACCGCACCCACAACGTCCAGCAATTGCAGAAGGCAATGTTCCGCAAGGAACACTTCCCGAAAAAGGCGATGAACCCTCAGGCAGCACAGTTCGAATTCATCCGTGGCAACGTCGAACTGGTGGCGCTGACGGACGCCGAAGGTCGCATCGCTGCCGAAGGTGCCCTTCCCTATCCACCCGGCGTGCTCTGCGTGGTGCCTGGGGAAATATGGGGCGGGGCGGTGCTTAAATACTTCCTGGCGCTGGAGGAAGGTATCAACTCCCTGCCTGGCTTCACGCCGGAACTCCAGGGCGTGTACTTGAAACAGGAAGGTGATCGCATTCGCGCCTATGGGTACGTGATCAAGACGTGAGTCTTCACACCTCCAGTGGTGTGTCGGCCCGGGGTTGAGCGTGATGGCGAGTGGATATCTGCGTGAAGCCGATTATGCTTCAGGAAACCTTGCAGCGATGCGAGGCCGTCAACCTGTGTGCATGCTTCGCGCAATCCGTAATCCGACGACATCAGCCCCAGGGCCTGGGTGCGGCAAAAAGGTAACGAGGTACTCCGGCCTATAACAAGAACGACGGAGAAGACTCATGGCCGCAATCGACAACACTTCCACGGGCAGCGCGCCCCACCACGGGATTACCAAGGAGGAGCGCAAGGTCATCTTTGCCTCGTCCCTGGGCACCGTGTTCGAGTGGTACGACTTCTACCTTTATGGGTCTCTCGCCGCGATCATTGCCAAGCACTTCTTCGCCGGCGTCAATGAGACAACGTCCTTCATCTTCGCACTGCTCGCGTTCGCCGCGGGCTTCGCGGTACGCCCCTTCGGCGCCATCGTGTTCGGCCGACTGGGCGACATGATCGGGCGCAAACACACCTTCCTCATCACCATTGTGATCATGGGTATCTCCACCGCCATCGTGGGCTTTTTGCCCGGCTACGCGACCATTGGCGTGGCGGCGCCGATCATCCTGATCACCCTGCGCCTGCTGCAGGGCCTGGCCCTGGGCGGTGAGTACGGCGGCGCGGCGACCTACGTGGCCGAACATGCGCCGAAAGGCAAACGCGGCTACTTCACTTCGTGGATTCAAACCACTGCAACCCTCGGCCTATTCCTCTCGCTGCTGGTGATCCTCGCCTGCCGCACGGTCCTCGGCACCGAAGCGTTCGAGGCCTGGGGCTGGCGGATTCCGTTCCTGCTGTCGATCCTGCTGTTGATCGTCTCGGTGTACATCCGCCTGCAACTCAGCGAGTCGCCGGTGTTCTTGAAGATGAAAGCCGAAGGCAAGTCTTCCAAGGCGCCGCTGACCGAATCCTTTGCTCGCTGGGATAACCTCAAGATCGTGATCATGGCCCTGCTCGGCGGCACTGCCGGCCAGGCCGTCGTCTGGTACACCGGGCAGTTCTACGCGCTGTTCTTCCTGCTGCAGACGCTGAAGATCGAAGCGCAGACCGCCAACCTGCTGATTGCCGGCTCCCTGCTGATCGGTACGCCGTTTTTCGTCATATTCGGCAGCCTGTCCGACCGCATCGGCCGCAAGGGCATCATCATGGCCGGCTGCGTCCTGGCGGCAGTGACCTACTTCCCGATTTTCCATGGGTTGACCCAATACGGTAACCCCGACGTGTTCGTCGCGCAGGAGAAGAACCCGGTCACGGTGGTCGCCGATCCCGACCAGTGCTCGTTCCAGTTCGACCCGGTGGGCAAGGCCAAATTCACCAGCTCCTGCGACCTCGCCAAGACCGTGCTGGCGAAGAGGGCCATCCCCTACAAGAACGAGAAAGCCGAACCGGGCACCGTCGCGCAGGTCCGCATCGGCGACAAGTTGATCCCGAGCTTCGAGGGCACCGGCATGCCGGGCGCCGACTTCAAGGTCAAGAACGACGCCTTCGCCGCCACCCTCGGTACCGCGCTCAAGGAAGCCGGCTACCCCGAGAAGGCCGACCCGGCGAAGACCAACTACCCAATGGTGCTGCTGCTCCTGACCATCCTCGTGATCTACGTGACCATGGTCTACGGCCCGATCGCCGCCTGGCTGGTGGAACTGTTCCCGGCGCGCATCCGCTACACCTCGATGTCGCTGCCCTACCACATCGGCAACGGCTGGTTCGGGGGCTTCCTGCCGACGGTGGCGTTCGCGATGGTGGCGGCCACGGGTGATATCTACTACGGGCTGTGGTACCCGATTGTCATCGCTGTGATGACGGCCATTCTGGGCATTTTCTTCATGCCGGAAACCAAGGATCGGGAAATTCATCACACCTAAGGCTGGCACCCGCCCTCTCCTGCCAGGGAGAGGGCAATCCAGAAACGATCAAACGGTCTACGCTGATCACGCAGGCTCCGCCAGCTGCTACACAGTGCGGGGTGCAATTGATCTATTTGTTCAGCTCCTCAGGAGCGCAATACGCCAATCGCCCGCCGATATTTTTCAACGCGCTCCAGGTCTTCCCACGACGGCTGCGCAATCCGCGACAGATCGCTGTTCTCTTCAAGGTCCGCCAGTTTCACCACCCGCCCAATCGGGTTCTGCGCCGCGCGTTCGACGAAGGCTTCATAGGATTCACCCGCCACTTTGGTGACCGACTCGATGGCCGTCAGAACGGCTTCGCTGAAGCCTTCCTTGCGCAGATCATCAAGGCTGATGCCGCAGTCTTCGACCACGTCATGCAGCACTGCGACGATGCGTTCTTCCAGCGTCGTGACCCGCAACATGACTTTCAACGGATGCAGGATGTAAGGGCTACCGCCCTTGTCGACCTGCCCCTCATGCGCGGTGGCGGCGATGGCAATGGCGCGTTCCAGTGTCTGGCTCATGTCGTTCTCCCTGGGTAATCGGCGTTCGCATTGGAGCTCGCCGCCATGACCGTGAAAATCCGGGCTCAACCCAACAGATGCTGTGAGATGAGTTTGGAAATCTCGACCATCGACGTTCTCCCAGTGAATTCAAACTTCACTCTGCCCAGCGCCGAGAAGTAGATTTCCAGCTCAGAATCCAGGTCGAAGGTGCCCGAGGTTTCCACGGAATAAGCGACGATGTTTTTGTAAGGCAACGAAGTGAAGTCTTTTTTGCTGCCGGTGATGCCTTGGACGTTGACCGCGATGATTCGTTTGTTGGTAAACACCACGCCGTCGCGCATGGATTTATAGGCATCAATGACCTGCTCGCCGTCCAGCAGCAGCGCGGTGACTCGCTCCGCGTATTCGTTGTTTTGCTTGAGTTTGAAAAAGCCTTTGTTGTTGAAATCGATCATCCGCCATCCCCTTCCTTAAAGAGTGTTCCCTGGATTGCCAGCGCGTGGCGCGGCGAGCATACCATCGGGCCTGCGCTTTTTGCGCCCCCTCCAGCAGCGGATCTGAAAAACCAATGGAACCCCGCGCCTCATCGCGTTTTCGAAAGCCTATCAGCGCTGATCTTTGATCAAACAAGGCGCCATTGGAGAGGAAACCCCGATGAACAGTAGACTGCTGTTTCTGCTTGCCAGCCTGAGTCCCACCCTGGTCATGGCTGAAGGCTGTGACGTGCTGACCCGCTCCCAAAGCCCTTCCGTGCCGGTGGTCGAAACGCATAGCTGTTATGAGTACGAAGGCATGCCGGTGAGCTCCATTGATTGGTCATGCAGCAACGAGAGCAAAGACATGCTGACCAGCACCAAGAAAAAAGTCGAACAGTGCGCCGATCATTCTCAGGCCACTTGCAGCGCCACGTTGACGCAAGAATCGCTGGCCAATCCTCACTCCACCAGCAAGGACAAGAGCAGCACATCGTTGAATATTCCGAACAATGCGAAGGTCACTACGTATTACTACGGCGCTGAGCATTTGAGTCAGGCGAAAATTGATTGCGAGTCGGGTGGGGGTCACTGGAAAGCGCAGTAGCCGCTCAAGAACACAAAAGCTTCTTCACCATCGGAATGCAAGCGAGTTGCAGACCAGAGGGCGAATGGTAAATAGCCGTCTGTTCACCGACAAAACCGCATCGCCGGTAGAAGTCAGCAGCGTTCAACGTAGCGTCCAGATTAACGTCCTCCAGCCCCAGATCCCGCGCCAGGCACTCAAGATGATCCAGAATGCGCTTGCCAATGCCCCGCTGCATAAAGCCCGGCAAGACAAAGATCGCGCCGATTTCACGCCTCTCCAGATCAAGCATGCCTGTCGCCACGGGTTCTCCCTGAATACACCCCAGATAAAAGTGTTTTTCCATCAGGTCGCAATATCCGTCCTCGGCGGCCCCTGCCGTCCAGACGTCCATTTGCTGCAGGGTATAGGCGCCGATGCATTGATGCCGTATCGCTTGACGCCGAATGTCGAATGCCGCCCGGCAATCGCCGTGATGGGCTCGTTTGATCTCTAACATTTCAATCTCCGTTAGCCATCGGCGGACGGAAACTAAAAAGCCCCGTCCATTTCTGGCGGGGCCTTGGTTAATACGTCAGGTTCCAAGCACGCATGACCTCATGGCCCGCCGGAAGCGGTCATAGAGGAATACATCATGTACATGCGGGATGTGTAAGTCATGGGCAGATAGTGTTGTTGAAGAAGCGGGATGTCAATCTTGTGCCCCAAGCAGCGTTGGTTAGCCCTTAACAGCCGCTTCAATCCCAGCGATGTCGATCTTTCCCATCTCCATCATGGCGTCGAACGCGCGCTTGGCCGCTGCTTGATCAGGGTTGGTTATCGCGGCGGTCAGAACGCGTGGAGTGATCTGCCATGACAACCCCCACTTGTCCTGGCACCAGCCGCATACGTTTTCCTGGCCGCCATTTCCGACAATCGCGTTCCACAAGCGATCCGTTTCGGCTTGGTCGTCAGTTGCGACCTGGAACGAAAAAGCCTGGTTGTGCTTGATCCCCGAGCCCCCGTTCAGTCCGAGGCAAGGGATGCCCATCACCGTGAACTCGACCGTCAGGACATCGCCCTGCTTGCAGGCCGGATAGTCGCCGGGCGCGCGAAGGACAGCTCCCACAGCGCTGTCGGGAAACGTTTCGGCGTAGAACGTCGCAGCGTCCAGCGCGGTGCCGTCGTACCAAAGGCAAATCGTGTTTTTGCTGATCATCTTGGTTCTCCAGAATCGGAACGGGTCCGTGCATTTTAGCAGCGCATTCAGCGGGGCGGCTTTGGCAACTGGCGTCCCCCTGGTCTGCCAACTTCAGTAGCTGCTCCGCATTGGAGGCGATAACATCCCGGCCTCGCATGGAGTGTGCGAACACCTACTCAAAGGATGAACACATGAGCCGCACCGACCACATCTGCCTGATGGCGACCTATAACCAATGGTTGAACGCAAAGATCTATGGGGCAACCAGGTGCTTGTCCGATGATGAGCTCTCAGCCGATAGGAAAGCGTTCTTCAAGTCTATTCTCGGGACGCTAAACCACGTGGCAATCGGAGACACTGTGTGGCTAAAGCGATTCGCCAAGCATCCAGCGAACCACTCGGCACTGGCGCCAGTGAGGCAACTTTCCGATCCGGAAAGCCTCGACCAATTGTTGTTCTCTACTGTTCCAGAGCTCTCAGTGCATCGAGCGAGACTCGATCAGATAATCGTCGAATGGGCTCACTCTATTACAGAGTCCGATCTGGACCACACTCTCCATTACGCCAGCATGAACGGTGTAGTGTCCGATAAGAATTTTTACAGCCTTGTCATGCATTTTTTCAACCATCAAACCCATCACCGTGGCCAGGTGACTACGCTGCTTTCACAGGCGGGTATTGACATAGTTGATACAGATTTAGTCTTTCTCATTCCATCCCAATCCTGCGTATAAAAGCGACAGCTCTGGTTGCTCCTGACAGTCGTTGTCCGGTGCCGCCCCTTCAGTCTGGGTACTCTTTTCGTGCACCTTGAAGGTAGAAAACCCCAAGCAATCACCTAAGCTCTAAGGGGAGATTTTGCGCTGCTACAAATTGATAGCTCCACCCTATGGAACACGCTCCGTTAATGCGATTTCCATGGACAGCCGATTCCAAGAAGGTCGCCATCAACCCCAAAAGGAGCCTCCCATGTTCAAGCCCGGTCACCTGAACCGTACTAATACCCCTGGCACGCCCGGAGTCCCGGAATACAACATTGATGTCTTCTATGAAGTCCGCCGCGACCCCAAGGAAGGCATGCTGATGCACTTCAAGATGGACGGAGCGGTATCCGGTAAAAGCTTCACTGAAGAATTCGATATGCACCGCGACACGGCCTTCAACTTTGCCAGCCGCGTGGCAAAGGCTGCGGCCAAGCATGGAGTGCCCGCCAATGCCAGTCTCATCATGCGCGGACACAAGGAATACGACGCGATGTTCGAGGATATTCGCGACAAACTCGGCGTCCAGCCAGGCGATCCAGTCGATCTGGATAACGCTGAGAAAGACCGTCGCTGAGTGACGCCAATGCCACTCAGCGCGCCTCGTCCACCGGATGGATCACGAGGTAGCTGTCGACGGCATCGTCGATGGTTGGAAAGAATGCCGATTCGCCAAGCCGTGCGAACAGCCCGAATCGCTTCAGCTTGTCCTTGACCGGGTCCTTCATCTCGGCCACGCACAACTTGATGCCTGCCGCGTGCAAGGTGTCGTCCAGTTCAGCCAACACGTCGGCAGAGGTCACGTCCACACTGGTGACCGGTTCCGCCGCAACGACCAACCAGCGCACGGGCGTTGGCGATGTCGCCACTGCGGCAAGCACTCGGTCATTGAACAGTTCGGCGTTGGCGAAAAACAACGGCGCATCCCAGCGAAACAGCACCAGACCGGGGATAAGGCTCGCGTCGGGATAGCGCTGGATGTCGTGGTAGCCCTTGACCCCCTTGGCTTGACCCAGCACCGCGGAATACGGCCGCCAGCCATCCCACAGAAATTCGATGACGGCGATCACGATGGCCAGCCCGATGCCCTCGATCGCGCCGAACACGGCCACGCCGACGGTGCAGACGATCGACAACCAGAACTCCCAGCGCTGGATGCGATAAATGCGCCGCAGGTCGGCCACTTCAATCAGGCCGATGGCCGACGCGATCACGACCGCGGCCAGTGCGCTGCTGGGCAAACTCTGCAACAGGTTCGGCGCCACCATCAGCAATAAGGCAACGGCCAACGCGCCGACAACCCCGGTCAACTGGGTTTTGGCGCCTGCGGCTTCGGCCACGGGCGTGCGTGACGAACTGCTGCTGATCGGAAAGCCCTGGAAAAATCCAGCCGCCAGATTGGCAAAACCGAGCCCTGCCATCTCCTGGTTCGGATCGACATAGGTACGGGTCCGCGCCGCATAGACACGCGAGAGCACGCTGGTGTCGGCGAACGACACCAGGGCGACGGCGAAACCGCCGATGAGTACGGGGACAATATCGGCGCGGGTGATCCAAGGGATGGCGAACGCAGGCAAACCTTGCGGAAGAGCACCGAGGACCGATACACCCGCGCGCGCGGCAAGGTCCAGCACACCGACAGCAACGGTCGCGCCAGCCACGGCGATCAAGATACCCGGCACGCGCTTGAAGCGCTTGAGCAGCATGATCACGACCAAGGTGGCTGCGCCGATCATGAACGCAGTCCAGTTGGTCTTTCCTTCCATCACCGCGGTGGCGATAGCCCATATGTTTCTCAGCGGGCCGTCGGACTCAATCGAAAAACCGAAAAACTTGGGCAGTTGGCTGATCAAAACCGTCAGCGCGATGCCGTTCATGTAACCGTAGCGGATCGGCTTGGACAGCAACTCCGTAATGAAGCCCAAACGCATGATGCCCGCCAGGATGCACACGGTGCCTGAAACGATCGCCATCATGCCCGCAAGGGCGATGGCGCGATGCGGGTCACCGCCCGACAGAGGCAAGACGACTGCCAGGATAACGGCGGCCAATGAGGAATCCGGGCCCAGCACCAGAATCCGGCTGGGCCCGAACAATGCGTAAGCGAGTAGCGGAACGATGGTCGCGTAGAGCCCATAGATGCCGGGTACGCCCGATGCCACGGCATAGGCGATGCCGACGGGTACCAACATCGTGGTGAGCACCAGTCCGGCCATGATGTCGTGACGCAACCAGGCAACCTGGTACCCGCGCAGCGTGCGCAGCCCAGGAAGCCAGCGGCTCCAGCCGGTTTCGTCGCCGGCATCCCGGCGTGCAATCCGGCCCGGTTCCGGGACGGGAGGCGAAGCATCCGAATCGCTCATAGAGCTGTGGCCTATAGGTGTACAGCGCAGATTCGCTTAAATGTGCCCGTCAGAATTTTTCGGGCACTCGCCGGTGCGGGTAATCCGGGTCACGATAGCCGCCTGGCTTCTGCCGTTTAGGCAATATCACCTCCTCGCGCGGTACATCCTTGTACGGGATGCGGCTGAGCAAATCGTTGATGATGTTAAGGCGCGCCCGCCGCTTGTCGTTCGAGTTGGCCACCAGCCATGGGGCATGATCGGTGTCAGTCGCCTTGAACATGTCGTCACGCGCACGTGAATAGTCATACCAGCGGCTGTATGACTTGAGGTCCATGGGGGTCAGTTTCCAGATTTTGCGCCCATCCTTGATGCGTTCCTGAAGCCGGCGAGTCTGCTCGTCTTCGCTGACTTCCAGCCAATACTTGAGCAGGATCACGCCCGAGTCGACGATTGCACGCTCCACCAGAGGCGTTGTCTTCAGGAAACTGGCAACCTGCTGTTTAGTGCAAAACCCCATCACCCGCTCGACGCCCGCCCGGTTGTACCAACTGCGATCGAAGATCACCACTTCGCCCGCCGCAGGCAGGTACGGCAGGTAACGCTGGACATACATCTGGCTTTTCTCTCGCTCACTCGGCGCCGTTAGCGCCACCACCCGAAATACACGCGGGCTGACACGCTCGGTGATCGCCTTGATCGTCCCGCCCTTGCCTGCGCCATCGCGCCCCTCGAAGACGATACAGATCTTGATGCCCTTGGCTTTTACCCACTCCTGTAACTTGACCAATTCGACGTGCAGGGTGCGCAGTTGCTCAAGGTAATCCTTGCTCTTCAGCTTCGGGTTTTCAGCAGCATTACGCTTAGGGGCTTTTTTCTTATCCTTTGCCATGACCAAGACCTCATAGATGCCAGTCGCCAATAGGTATTCAGCGTAGGTTGCTTTCAACTCATCCGCCGAGCGCGATGATCGCTGTGATCAGTACAGCGCCGGTGACTGCCGTCGCAAGACCGCCTTGCCACGGTTTTGCGCCGGCGTATTTCGAGAGCATCCATCCGGCGATGAACAGCACCCCGAGTCCGACCAGGTTAGACAGGCGTACCGCGAGCGCTGTTTGATCAAGTAGCAGAAACGGCACGACAAGCGGGAATGTCGAGAACACCACCAACAGGAAAACGCCGACAGCGCCCCTGAAATCATCCCAACCAAGGCGCGGCTGTACCGGCATGGATGAATACTCGACCAGGCGGCGACGCAACGATTCCAGCTCTTCAGGGCCGGCCGCTGCTGCGAGACGCGGGGGTAACGCCTCGGCAATGAGCGCTTGCCCGGCAGCGGCATCCGTCGCAACAAGCAGGTTGGTACGAAGCGTACGGTTGCGTGTGCGCTCGATCAGGGTTCGCAGTAAATACATCACGGCGTCCGCGAGTCCCCAGGCGAGGTTGCAACCCAGCGCGGCGATCATCATCGTGCGCTCGGCCTCCTGGCCAGACGTGGCCACGCTGATGGTTCCGGTGAAGGTCATTGCCATCAGCAGGCCGAAAATGACCTCCGTGACACGATCGACCGGATCAAGAACACGGGCCCGCTTTTGCTCTCCAGTGCTTTGCATGCGCTCATCCTCGCCACGGCTGCGTCAGCGTGGTCCTGGTTTTCAGCCGTGTCTGGATGGCCAAGACCCTGCATCCGCCAGCACATCGAACAGCTTAGTTCAGACTTGACCTGTCACAACGCGACGTATCGACAACGACTAAACTTTTGCGATTGAACCTTGTTTCCCAAGGAGATCTCCATGAGCACCGCGCCCCTGTCCGAACTCGATGCCGCCCTGCCTGGGCTGGCCCGCAAGATCCGCGTGCTGGACGCCCTGGCCTGGCCGGATGGGGTCGAAGAAGCATTCCTGACACGTTGGCGCGCCGGGCAGGCAGAACTGCCCAAGGTCGAACTGCGCCCGCGCGACCACAGCGCCGACATCGCCGCCCTCGAAGCCTTTATCGGCCGCTGCGATGAGGGGCATCCGGCCGGGCGCCACCTCGCCATGACGGCGCGCAGCTATGCCACGGCCGGGCTCATGCTCGGTGCCATCGGCACGCCCGCCTTTACGCAGTATTCGTCAGCGCTGTACCGGCGCCCGGACTTCTACTACTCGCGCCTGAAACTGAGCATGCTGGACGCGGCCCAATTCTTCCTCAAGACCACCGATGCCCTTCTGGGCGGTGCGCGGATTCCACCGTGCCCGGCCGAAATCCCGGCCGAGGTCTTTGCCGCCTGGATGCAGCCGGAACTGGACCGCTTCTTCGGACCGGGCCGGATCACCGTCGTGCTCGATCCGACCCTGGCCGCCAAGGCCATCGCCGGGGCGAGTCGCATCCGCCTGCGGGCCAGCGCCCTGTTCTCGGAACTGGACAAGAACCAGCTGTTGCAACATGAGGCCTTCGTGCATGTCGCCACCGCACAAAACGGTGCGCTGCAACCCAACCTCAAAAGCCTGGGCCTGGGGGCGCCACGCACGACCCAGACTCAGGAGGGCATCGCCACCCTGGCCGAGCTGTTCACCGGCAGCATGGACATCAACCGCCTGCGCCGCCTCGCCTTGCGCGTACTCGCGGTCCAACAAGCGCTGGATGGCGCCGATTTCATTCAGGTGTTCGAAGGTTTTCTCGCGGCCGGTCAGTCGCAAGAGGAATCCTTCCGCTCGACCCAGCGGGTGTTCCGCGGCGCCGACCTGCGCGGCGGTTCGGCGTTCACCAAGGATGCCGCCTACCTGACCGGTTTGCTCGGTGTGCACACCCTGTTGCGCATCGCGATTCGCGACAACCGGCCGGAACTGGTGGGTCATTTGTTCGCCGGGCGCCTCAGCCTGGGGGATACCGTGCGCCTGGCCCCGCTGTTCGAGTCCGGCTGGCTGCAGGGGCCGGTCCACGTCCCGGCCTGGGCCTCCGACCTGCGTCTGCTCGCCGCCAACCTGGCGTTCTCCGCTTTTATTTCCCGAATCAAGCTGGATGTACTCGATCTGGAGGTGCTCATGGCCTTCGCCGACGAGCATGAAGACGACGCCAGCGCCTAGCGTTTAAAGGGAGAGCCACCGAACCAAACGCTCTGCATCAGTTATTTATACTCAAATGCCAGCTTAATAATATTTTACCGATACCAGGGTGATCCCTAGTCTTGACCCCAAGAAATGGCAGGCCGTTACCGACCTAAATCCAACTTCGAAGGGTATTGAGATGACCACTGAAAAAATAAAAACAGATACGCTGATTGTTGGCGCCGGTCAGGCTGGCGTGGCCATGAGTGAACACTTGAGCAAACTCGGCGTGCCGCACCTGGTGCTGGAGCGCAACCGTATCGCCGAGCGCTGGCGCACCGGCCGCTGGGATTCGTTGGTGGCCAACGGTCCGGCCTGGCACGACCGTTTTCCCGGTCTCGATTTTGACGACCTCAGCCCCGACGACTTTGCCCCGAAAGAGCGGGTTGCCGACTACTTCGAAGCCTACGCCAAGAAATTCAACGCCCCGATCCGCACCGGCGTGGACGTGCTGAAGGTCGAGCGCAATGTCGGTCGTCCGGGCTTCACCATTGAAACCTCTGAAGGCGTGATCGAGGCCAACCGCGTTGTTGCCGCCACCGGGCCATTCCAGCGCCCCGTCATCCCGCCAATCGCGCCGAAAGACCAGCCATTCCTGCAGATCCACTCCGCCGACTATCGCAACCCGGCGCAGCTGCCCGAAGGCGCTGTTCTGGTGGTCGGTGCCGGTTCCTCGGGCGTGCAAATCGCCGATGAATTGCAGCGTGCCGGCAAGAAGGTTTACCTCTCGGTGGGTGCACACGACCGCCCTCCTCGCGCCTATCGCAACCGTGATTTCTGCTGGTGGTTGGGTGTGCTGGGCGAATGGGATCAGGCGGCCATGAAACCGGGCCGGGAACACGTGACCATTGCGGTGAGCGGCGCACATGGCGGCCGCACCGTGGACTTCCGTGGACTGGCCCATCGCGGCATGACGCTGGTGGGTTTGACCCAATCGTTCACTGGCGGCGTAGCGACTTTTCAACCGAACCTTGCCGAGAACCTGGCGCGCGGCGATGAGAACTATCTGGCGCTGCTCAATGCGGCTGACGCCTACATCGAGCGCAACGGCCTGGACCTGCCGGAAGAGCCTGAAGCGCGCATTACCTTTTCCGATCCGGACTGCGTGACTAACCCGATCCTTGAGCTCGACCTGGCCAAGGCCGGCGTGACCTCGATCATCTGGGCCACCGGTTTTGCCACGGATTACAGCTGGCTCAAGGTTGATGCCTTCGACGACCACGGTAAACCGGCGCATCAGCGCGGCGTGTCGAGCGAAGCTGGCGTGTATTTCCTCGGCCTGCCGTGGCAGTCCCGTCGCGGCTCTTCGTTCATCTGGGGCGTTTGGCATGACGCCAAGTACGTGGCTGACCACATCGCCATCCAGCGTTCATACCTCGACTACCACGATGCCGCGCAACGCGAGGCTGAAACCGTCCCGGCCGCCCATAAAGCAACTGTCAGCGCTTGAGCCATTTTTCTTTAGGAGCTTCAAATGTCCACGCCAACCCATACCCGTATTCGCATGTTCAACACCAAGGAAACCTACCCGAACCAGAGCCTGGACAATGACCTGTGCCAAGCGGTCCGCGCTGGCAACACCGTTTATGTTCGCGGCCAGGTCGGGACTGATTTCGAAGGCAACCTGATAGGCCTCGGCGACCCGCGTGCGCAAACCGAGCAAGCCATGCGTAACGTCAAGCAGTTGCTGGAAGAAGCCGGCAGCGACCTTAGCCACATCGTTAAAACCACCACCTACCTGATCGATCCGCGGTATCGCGAGCCGGTGTACCAGGAGGTGGGCAAGTGGCTTAAAGGGGTGTTTCCGATCTCGACCGGGTTGGTGGTGTCGGCGTTGGGGCAGCCGCAGTGGTTGATGGAGATTGATGTGATTGCGGTGATTCCTGAGTAGACCGAGTTGCGGCCATCGTCGGAACGCCGCCCGGAGCAAGCTCACTCCCACAGGGGATCTTCAGCGAACACAAAATGTGTGAGCGACTTCGATCAAATGTGGGAGTGAGCCTGCTCGCGATGAGGCCCGCCCAGACACCCATTCGCCAAGGCAAACCAAGGAGCAAAACCATGACCTTCTCCATCGCAGCACGTTGCCCCGAAACCGGTCAGTTCGGCATTGCGATCAGTTCCTCCAGCATCGCCGTCGGCGCCCGTTGCCCCTGGCTGCTGCCGGGTGTCGGCGCCGTCTCCACACAAAACATCACCCTGCCGTCGCTCGGCCCGGAAGCCCTTGCCCTCATGGAACAAGGCCTCACGCCGGCCGAGGCGTTGGACAAGGTCCTGACCCGCAACGGCTACAGCCAATACCGCCAGATCACCGCGATTGACCACCTCGGCCGAACCGCACACTTCAGCGGCGCGCAAACCCTCGGCAACCACAACGCCGTGTCCGGCGATCAATGCGTGGCTGCCGGCAACATGCTGGCGGACCGTTCAGTGATCGAGGCCATGGTCGAGGCATTCGAACATGGCGAGGGCCAACTGACCGATCGCCTGCTCGCGGCCATGAAGGCGGCAATCGCCGCGGGCGGTGAAGCCGGGCCGGTGCATTCGGCGGCGGTGGTGGTAGTCGGCGAGCTGACCTGGCCGATCATCAACCTGCGGGTGGATTGGGCGGATCACGATCCAATCGGTCAATTGGAGAAACTCTGGGACGCCTATCGCCCACAGGTTCAGGACTACATCGACCGCGCCCTGGCCCCCGACAAATCCCCTGGCTACGGCGTCGCTGGAGACGACCGATGAGCAACAGCCTCGATTTGCTGAAAACCTTGGTGGCGTTCGACACCACGAGCCGCGAATCAAACCTGCACCTCATCGAGTTCGTCCGCGACTACCTCGAACGCTTCGACGTGCCTTGCGAGTTGATCTACAACGAGCAGCGCAGCAAGGCCAATCTGTTTGCAACCATTGGCCCGACGGACCGGCCGGGCATCGTGCTGTCGGGGCACACCGACGTGGTGCCCGTCGACGGCCAGCCGTGGACCGTCGCACCGTTCGAACTCACCGAGCGCGACGGCAAGTTGTACGGTCGCGGCACGGCGGATATGAAAGGCTACATTGCCTGCGTACTCGCCTTGGTCCCGTCACTGGTAAACGCCACGCTGCGGCTGCCGGTACACATCGCGCTCTCCTACGATGAGGAAGTCGGCTGCCTGGGTGTGCGTTCGTTGCTGTCGGAACTGGAAAAGCGCCCGGTCAAACCGATGCTCTGCATCATTGGCGAGCCGACCGAGCTCAAACCGGTGCTCGGCCATAAAGGCAAACTGGCGATGCGCTGCGATATTCACGGTGAAGCGTGCCATTCGGCGTACGCGCCGCTTGGGGTCAATGCGATTGAATACGCCGCCGAACTGATCGGTGAACTGGGGCGGATTGGCAATCGGCTCAAAGCGCCCGAGCACCACGACACGCGTTTCGATCCGCCGTTCAGCACGGTGCAAACCGGCGTGATTTCCGGCGGCAAGGCCTTGAACATCGTCCCCGCCGATTGCCGCTTCGACTTCGAAATCCGCGCCCTGCCCTCGCATGATCCGAGTGAGGTTGCGCAGGAGCTGAAGGCCTACGCCGAGCAGCAGGTTTTGCCGCGCATGCGTGCCGTGAGTGAACAGAGTGAGATTCGCTTCAGCGAGTTGTCGGCGTATCCCGGTTTGGCGACCGATGCGCACAGTGACGCGGCTGAGTTGATTGCTGCGTTCTCAGGCTCTCGAGATTTTGGCACCGTCGCCTTCGGAACCGAGGGCGGCCTATTCGACGCCGCAGGCATTCCCACCGTCGTCTGCGGCCCCGGCAGCATGGATCAAGGCCACAAACCCGACGAATTCGTCAGCCTCGAACAACTCACCGCCTGCGACGCCATGCTTCATCGAATGCTGCAATCAATCAGCGAATAACAAAGATTTTGAACACCCCAAAATCCCCTGTGGGAGCTAGCCTGCTAGCGATAGCGATCTGTCAGCCAAATCATTTTTGACTGTCAAATCGCTATCGCTAGCAGGCTAGCTCCCACAGGTTTTTCGTATTCGGCGACATACATTTTTTAGCGTCTATACCCACAAACTTACTAATTTATCTCTCACTCCCCACCGCACATCATCAACTCCAACAAGAAAAGCGTCGCCCCCGTGCAGCGCTCACCGAAGTACGTCCACGTACTCACTTTTGCCTTGGAGTCCGTCATGGTTACCGCAGCAACAACCTCCGCCCCGCTCATCGAAAAACACACCATCGGCTACGTGCCGCCCGAAGATCGCCACGGAAAAACCCGCGACCTGTTCACCCTCTGGTTCGGCGGCAACATCGCGCCGCTGCCCATCGTCACCGGCGCCCTCGGCGTGCAGATGTTTCACCTGAACCTGGTGTGGGGCATCGTCGCCATCCTCGTCGGCCACCTGGTCGGCGGCGTGCTGATGGCGCTGCACTCCGCGCAAGGCCCGCAAATGGGCATTCCGCAAATGATCCAGAGCCGCGCCCAATTCGGCTCCCTCGGCGCGCTGCTGGTGGTGCTGATCGCCGGCATCATGTACATCGGCTTCTTCGCCTCCAACATCGTCCTCGCCGGCAAGTCCCTGCACGGCGTGGTCGACAGCGTGCCGGTGCCGGTAGGCATCGTCATCGGCGCACTCGGCTCAGGCATCATCGGCATCATCGGCTACCGCTTCATCCACGTGCTCAACCGCATCGGCACCTGGGTGCTCGGCGCCGGCATCGTGCTGGGCTTCGGCTACATCTTCACCCACGTGCAGACCGCCGACTTCCTCACCCGCGGCAGCTTCAACATCTCCGGCTGGCTCGCCACCGTCTCCCTCGCCGCACTCTGGCAAATCGCCTTCGCGCCCTACGTCTCCGACTACTCGCGCTACCTGCCCGCCAACGTGCCCGTGGCCGCAACCTTCTGGACCACATATCTGGGCACCGTGCTCGGCTCCAGCCTCTCGTTCATCTTCGGCGCCGTCGCCGTCCTCGCCACACCCGTCGGCATGGACACCATGGACGCCGTCAAACTCGCCACCGGCTCCATCGGCCCACTGATGCTCGTGCTGTTCCTGCTCAGCGTCATCAGCCACAACGCCCTCAACCTCTACGGCGCCGTGCTGTCGCTGATCACCCTGGTCCAAACCTTCGCCTACCGCTGGATCCCGACCGCCAAAAGCCGCGCCGTCCTCTCGGTCATCGTCCTCGCCGCCTGCTGCTTCGCCGCCGTCGGCGCCTCCGCCAACTTCATCGGCCACTTCGTCGACATGGTGCTGGTGCTGCTCGTCGTACTGGTGCCGTGGACCGCGATCAACCTGATCGACTTCTATGCGATTCACAAAGGTCAGTACGACATCGGCTCGATCTTCAAAGTCGATGGCGGGATTTACGGACGGTACAACCCGCAGGCGTTGTTGGCGTATGCGATCGGGATTGTGGTGCAGATTCCGTTTATGAATACGCCGCTGTATGTCGGGCCGATTTCGGAGCACATCAATGGGGCTGATTTGTCCTGGTTGGTGGGGTTGTTGGTGACTTCGCCGTTGTATTTCTGGCTAGCGAATCGGGACAGTGCTTACAAGCGTCGGTTGTCGAGCGGGAAACTGGCCACCAGTCTGTAATTGGAACCCAACCCCCCTGTGGGAGCGAGCCTGCTCGCGATGAGGCCCTGACAGTCAACATCAATGTCGACTGTCACACCTTTCGCGAGCAACCCCGTTTTCGCTTTACCCGCCATCCCCACAAAACCCCGAATTTTATTGAACCCCACCCACACCCGTTCACCTAACTGAATGACTATCAGGAGGGTGACCAATGCAAACCGAAACCATCTGGATCGTACTCGCCGCAATACTTGTGCTGGTCGAGTTATGGGCAATCAACAAAGTGCGAAAAGCCGAAGGAAAATCCAGCAACAAACTCGTATGGATGGTGGTAATCGTGTTTGTACCGCTGTTCGGGCTGATAGCATGGGCACTGGCGGGACCGAAACACACCGATCCCAACCCGCATTCACCGCAGGCCAGACAGAAACGCCGATGGCATGCGGTAACGATTTGAGAACTGCGCAATTTCAAACGACAAAGACCCTATGATTAGGGGACTTTGTCGTTTCTGGCTGGAGCGTCTGACTGATCAGCCATCACTCCCACTCCCTTTAACGTTTTTGCTCCCGAACTCTCTCGTCCAGAACTCCAAAATTAATAGTTCTCGCATACGCCGGGTCCATCTCAGTGCCGTCCGGCCGCCCTCCCTCGGTTCTCACGTTAATAAATTGCCCTTTTACTATGCCTTTATCGGGATCCATTTCTTTGATTCGCATTGTACCTTCGACGACCCAGCCTCCACTTATCATCTCACCGCCGCCTTGGATCAACAGCGCACCAAAACCTCCCGAACCGACCTTGTAATCAATACCTGGCTGAAAATCAAAGTTACTAAAATCCAAGCGAAACACCCAATGATTGGGGGCTTCTTCCGGGTTAAACCCCCAAAAATATCGTTGCCCGGCAGTGGTAAAATAGCCATCAATTTTCACTTTCCTGATGACTTCAGAAAACTCACTATCAGTCAATTCGACTTCAAATTTTGCCTTCCAGTTATCACTCGATGAAGATTCAGTCGGAGCAACATCATTTCTTTCAATCTCTTTAACATTCGTCACAGCATCTATCCCTGCTTAGTTATTACGTTGCTTAACAAGTCCTTTAAGCTAATAAAATCAGTTCGAAAGCGAACCTGTAAAATATGACAGTTAGCTATATCAATTCGCTATATCTGCTACAGCCATCAACACTCTCGGATATGAATCGATCTTCGTAACAAACTCGTATGGATGGTGGTGATCGTGTTTGTACCGCTGTTCGGGCTGATAGCGTGGGCACTGGCGGGACCGAAACACACCGATCCCCACCCCCATTCACCGCAGGCCAGACAATGACGGCGGAGGCTGTGCGGTAGCATTTGGGAACTGCGCAAACTCAAACAACAAAGCCCCGAAGATTCGGGGCTTTGTTGTTTTCTGACCACCCGATTTCACAAATCTGACGTCCGAAAATCGTGTAGGAATTTACCCTCTATGGCGAGGGGATTTATCCCCGTTGGGTCGCGAAGCGGCCCCAAAACCTGCACCCCATTTCCCAAGGCACTCCACACGGCCCGAATCACCGCGACAAGCCCGAAAACAGTGGCATTCAGCCTTATCACAACAAACCCCCAACCGTCCTACAGCCCGGTTGTGAGCACCAAAATGCGCGCCTATATTCAACCCGTCGCTGACCGCAGTTAGCGATTGGGTTTCGCAGCCCTACAGAATAGAATCAGCCGGCACCGTCATAAGACACCCAGGCGAGCCTCGCCTGCGTCGCAGTTTATGGCGGCTGTGCGTGGGAGACTTTCGAGTCTGCCGGGTTTGATTCTTTCCTGGTCTGCGAACCCGCGCACAGTTGCCACCCATTTTGTATCGCAGCAAAAAGGTGGCAGTTCATTCCCTTCATAAAGAATCTTATCCAATGACAATGAACAATCCGCCTCGCCGCTTCACCCCAATGTCCCAATTCGCCACCGAATACCCCGTCCTCCTAATCGACAGCGACGCCCCACTCCGCGAACTCCACAACTGCGTCAGCGAACGCCTCAGCGCCGTCCTCAAGTACCTCAACCTCATGGCCTGCACCAGCCTCCCCGACTACGCCGAAAACGACATCAACACCGTCACCAACATCGCCCGGATTATGATCCAGGATGTGAGCGATGTGTTTCGGGTGATTGAGCAGCGTGGGTTTGATACCCCCAAAGGCCAGTGATCGAATTTCAGCCAAAAAAAACCCGCATTAATGCGGGTTTTTTATTACTTGATCATATGTTCAGCGAGTCGCTAGTCCAGTGTGCGTTCGGGTTCAAAGCCTGCTGGCGATTTCCTTCCAGATGTAGGCGTAGTTGTATTTCAGCCAGCGAACCAGCACTTTATCGAACTGCCGGCGAAACCAATTACGTTCTCTTGCTGCCAGCCTTTCCTCTATCGATTCTCTAAGTATGTCGGGATCGAAGCCCGTCCATACTGGGGGCACCGCGGCCACCAGATTGGTGAAACACACCGGTGCGACTTCTGAATAGAGGATTTCGTACAATATGTCGGGGTCGACGCCTCTGACCTTGCTCGCTACAAAGTCATATTCGACTGGGAAATCGTTGAATGGCTCGGAGAGTGCGGCTCTGACCTTTGTCAGTTGTGGTTCAGTCAGAAGATGTCCCAATGTGTGAATTCCTCCAGCTCTTCATCCAGTGAACTCGCCACTGCTTCGCCTGCGACACCACCGGCGACTGTCCCAGCCAAGACAACCGCAATTGCGCAAATGGGCATGGCAGGGCCGCAAAGCGTGCTAGCGCCCATCCCCGCGAGGATACCGCCCAACGCACCCGCACCAACGATGATGCCTTGGCGCGCCGCTTCTTTGGGTTTGTTTTCAGCATCCAATACTTGATAGGTCGCCAGAGCGGCGGTCACCAGAACGCCGAGCTTGCCCATGATCAGCATTTTTTTGGTGCCGGTCGTGAATTTGACATTATCACGGCCCGAGGATTCCAGAATGGTGTAGTGGACCTTATTTTTTTCTACTTCTGACAGGCTGTCGTAACCCTTTTGGAATAGGCCTTCAGCGTACATATCTAAGAGCGTTTTGAGCCCCTTTCCTTCCTTTTTCTTCCTTTGGACGATAGCCAAACCCTGCGCAGAGGTGAATTTGCGATGTTCCATCATGATTTTGTTTCGCATCTCATGACTGAACTTCACACCTTCTTGCGCAGTAATCTTTCCAGCTTTCACGTCATCCCGAGTTTGCTGAGACATGCGATCGATGTTCCTGGTGTAGCTTGCCCTGACCTTTTCATCAGAGATGGCATCCAGAGAAAACCTCAGGGCAGTGCCCTCCATCAGCTCTAACGCCCTATCGAGGGGCGAGTCTTGCAAGGCGTGCTCACGCTGAACGACATAGCTGCCGGTGACAATGTACGGCTCTGTCATAGGATGGTCCTTATCCTAGAATTTGGTTCAATAGGCTCTCGGTAAGCGAGGGCGCCTCTGCGGATGCTTGTTCTTCAAACTTGAGCATCACGCACGTCGTGCCCGACGGGTTCGAAAATCTAACAGCGTTGTCCTTATCGAATACGCCGGGGAGCGATGAGCCGTCCTCAAAGTGTGCGGTGCACGATAAGCCCTCATAGCTTTCTTCAGCAGGGATTCTGAAGCCGATCCAGCTCGCGTAACCCTGTCGGCGCTGATTGAAAACTGACCCACCCTGCCGATTGAAAATTGACCCAGGGCGGATTGCTGATTTTTGCATCAGCAATTGTGGATAAGCTTAGCAGTCGTGTCCCGGTGGAAGAGGCATTAAGCCCCACCGCATGTGGGCATGCGGCAGGGTATTTTCGGTGCTGATCAGAATAGCTCATCGTCCTCGATACCATCTTCGTCCTTGCGCTTTCGTTCACGTGATTTGATCTTTGTCTGCGCGGCCAGAGTGCTGTGTTGCAGGCGGTAGGACTCGTTGCCCGTTTCGACGATGTGGCAGTGGTGTGTCAGCCGATCCAGCAACGCTGTGGTCATCTTGGCGTCACCAAATACACTCGACCATTCCGAGAAGCTGAGGTTGGTGGTGATCACCACGCTGGTGTGCTCGTATAGCTTGGATAGCAAGTGAAATAACAGGGCACCACCGCTCTGACTGAAGGGCAAATACCCCAGTTCATCGAGTATCACCAGGTCTGTTCGTAACAGCCCTTGAGCTATGCGGCCCGTCTTGCCGTCGTACTTTTCGCGCTCCAGCAGATTGACCAGATCCACCGTGGAGTAGAAGCGCACGCGTTTGTGATGCGTCGTGATCCCGGACACGGCTAAGGCGGTGGCGAGGTGTGTTTTGCCTGTACCAGGCCCGCCGATGAACACGACATTCTGCGCGGTATCGGTGAATTCCAGGCTGGACAAATCCCTGACCAGGCGGGCGTCTGCGCTGGAAGCGCTGAAGTCGAAACCGGCCAAATCACGATGCATGGGGAGTTTGGCCATGTTCATCTGGTGGTTCACTGAGCGCACCGCTCGATCCGCATGTTCTTGTTGGAGAAGATGCTCAAGCAGCCATTTCGACGAGGTCGTTGAGGCTTCGCCTTGCGAGGCCAGTTCTTCCCAGGCGCTGGCCATGCCATGCAGACGCAGTTCTTTGAGTTCCGCCTTAAGATCACGCATTGCGAGTCTCCTCATCGGTGGTACGGAGCCGGTCGTAGCGTGCCGTATTGGCGACAGGCGCTATCTTGAGTTGCAGGCTGGTTTCGGCGGACGGAGGGGCTGCTGTCGATGTCAGTCGAGCCAGGACATTCAGGATGTGGTCAGCACTCAAGCTGCCTGATTCCAGTACCAACTCCACAGCCACCAATACGGCGTCGAGCCCGGCGATGGGAACAGCCGCCAGTACCTGCGTCATGACTCGATCACCATTGGTGTGCCGCCTCAGACCGCGTTTTAGCAGTTGCAACGGCTTCGGCAGATCGGTAAACGGAGCGCCATTGCGCAGCGCACCGGGCTTGCGTTCGATGAGCGGGATGTAATGCTGCCAGTCAAAACTGACCTGATCTCGATCAAACAGGCGCTCGTGACTGGCAATCATCGTTTCATCGGCGATGACCACCACCCGCGTGGGATACAAACGGCTGCTGACCCACTGACCGACCCGCTCACACGGCACCGAGTAGCGATTTCGCGCCACGCTGATCAGGCATGTGCTGGAGACCCGTACGGTGCGCTCGACGTAGCCATCAAAGGCAGTCGGCATCGGCATCAATTCGGCGCGTTCCAGCGCCAGGACGTCCGCCACTGTCAGCCCGTTGTACTGCGGGTGCACCAGTTCGTCCCAGAGCGCACGGCAGCGTTGGCCGAGCCAGGCATTCAATTCCTCGAAGGTGTGGAACATGCAGTTTTGAGCATCGAGCCAGATGCGCCGTCGGCTGTCTTGGACGTTCTTTTCAACGATGCCTTTTTCCCAGCCGGAGGCCACGTTGCAGAAGTCCGGATCGAATAGGTAGTGCGCACACATGACCGCAAACCGGGCATTGACCGTGCGGCCTTTACCCTTGTTGACCTTGTCGACAGCCGTTTTCATGTTGTCGTAGATGCCACGACGCGGCACCCCACCTAACGCGCCAAAAGAGCGGGTATGGGCATCGAACAACATCTCGTGGCCTTGGCTGGGATACGCAACCAACCAAAATGCGCGACTGGCGCACAGCTTCATATGGGAGACCTGGATGCGTCGGAACAGGCCGCCGATCAGCAGACCTTCTTCGCTCCAGTCGAATTGAAAGGCCTCGCCGAGTGCAAAGGTCAGCGGCACAAAGGCCCGTAAAGACTTGCCTTGCTGGCCGCGCCACGTGCGTATGAAGGCGGTGAGCTGGCTGTAGCCGCCGTCGTACCCCTCGGCCTTGATCTGTTCGAAGAGTGCTTTGGCACTTCTGCGGTTGTGCTTTGCCCGAAACGAATCGGCCTTGAGCGCCTGCTCAAGCGTCTCGTGAAATGGACTGAGTTTGTTGAAGGTTGCGCACCGTTGGTACGCCGGCTGAGTGGCTTCGGGTGCTCTGACCCATTTTCGAATGGTGTTTCTCGACAGCCCGGTACGCTTGGCTATCTGATGCAGCGAGAGCTTGTCGCGGAAGTACATCCGCCGGATTTTTCCCAACATTTCCATGCTGATCACCCTGTGTTCTCCTGCTCGAAAAGTGAGCAGAAGCAATTGAACACCTGGGTCAGTTTTCAGTCGGCAGAACAGCCTTTACTGGGTCAGTTTTCGGTCAGCGGCAACACCCCCGTCTCAGCAGCAGAGCTAGACGGTGGAATCGGACGTGTCCAGTTACTGCCGGTAGACCTAACGATGGTTAATCCAAAAAATTTGAAAGACGGCTTTCGACCCAGAGCGGACGTCGAGGGCGAGCTTCTGAGAATGGTCGATAAGACGATTTACGCGGCAAAAGTAAGCACTCTTGCCTCTTGAGTATCTGCTATGAACGCATTGACTTGCTCTTGCGGATGCGGGGAAAGTTCTGGGTATTCATCTGCAAGGTATTCGATGACCGTATCTTCTTCCCAAGGGCCGAGCGAAGTCATGTAGTCAGGGTACTGATTTTGAGTTTCTCTCCATGATTGGTAAGGATGCCTGGAGAGCAACATGACTGTTCGGGTGTAGATGATATGAATCTGCACGAATCTATTTCCGTATGTTGACGTTTGGGAAATCGCCAGGCGAGTTTAAATCCTTTTCAAGATTGCCTTCCTGTCGGCAGCTTTTGCCTGAAGAAAAGTGGTGGACTGGACGTCCGCTTCTGGCCGAGGGTGTGTAAAAACGTTTTTGAGCGCGACAGGTACTCAAAACGGGACTGGAAATCGCGTTTCTACGCGAAATCCACATCTGCTGACGTGCCGATAAATTTCAGATTTAACGTAGACGCGCACACTTCAATTTTGGCGAAGCGTTTTTACACACTCTGGGCCGAAAGCGGCCCCATCACTGCCCCCATCAGAAGTTTGCAGGAGTATTCGCACTAATAATCTCCGCCTCATCCGCCCCAATATTCCGAAACCGATGCGGCAGCGTCGTCGGAAAGTAATACCCATCCCCAGCATTCAACACACTAATCTGCCCATCAACCGTCAACTCAACCGTCCCACGAGTAACCAGCCCACACTCCTCCCCTTCCGAGTGAACAATCGGCTCTTCCCCCGAACTCGCCCCAGGCGCGTATTGCTCGCGCAACAAGCGCATCTGCCGGCTCGGCACCGAAGCCCCAATCAACAGCAACCGCAACCCATGCCGCCCGAGATCCGGCTGTTCATTAGCCCGAAACACGTATTGATGCTCACGCGGTGGTTGATCAAAGGTAAAGAAGTCCGCCAAAGACATAGGAATGCCTTCGAGCAGTTTTTTGAGGGAGCTGACGGAGGGACTGACGCGATTTTGTTCGATCAGGGAGATGGTGGCATTGGTGACGCCGCTACGCCGGGCCAGCTCGCGCTGGGAGAGTTTGTAGCTTTCGCGTACTAATTTGAGTCGTGAGCCCGTGTCCATGACAGCCTTATGCGAGGAATACTTAAGGGTTATGGGGGTGGATGGCGGGCGACTTTTGGCCGCGAAAACACCGCTTCCCTGTCCCGGAAATTTGAAAGGCGGGTATTAAATCACGTTTGGTGGTGTTGCTCAGCAGGTTCGATAACTGGTTAGTGAAAAAGCTGATGGCGCTCGTGCCAGACCGTTTAGCGATGTTAGTTTTTGGGGTGTCAGGTGGTATTGATGGTGGCTGATTTGGCGTCATCGCGAGCAGGCTCACTCCTACAGTTTTGGCCGGGGCGTATATGCATTTTGTGCATGCCGTAGATCACCTGTGGGCGTGAGCCTGCTCGCGATAGCGGTGGGTCAGGCGACATCAATGTTGGCTGATATGGCCTCTTCGCGAGCAAGTCGGATCGCCGCACCGCCGCTCCCACATTTTGATCGGTGGTGGGAGCAGAGCCTGTGTCGGGGGTTAGATGCCGAAACGGTCTCGCAGCGCGTAGTACGCGGCGCCCATGGCGGTGAGTGGGGCCTGGAAGGTGCGGCCGCCGATCATGGGCATGTGCGGGAGCGAGGCGAACGCGTCGAAGCGTTCGGCGTCGCCGCGGATCATTTCCGAGATCAGTTTGCCGGCCAGGTGCGAGCAGGTGACGCCGTGGCCGCTGTAGCCTTGCATGTAGTAGGCGTTTTTCTCGATGCGGCCGAATTGCGGCATGCGGGACATGGTCAGCAGGAAGTTGCCGGTCCAGCGGTAGTCGATTTTCACGTCCTTCAGTTGCGGGAAGGTCTTGAGGATTTTCGGTTTGATCAGTTGCTCGATGTCGTCCGGTTCGCGGGCGCCGTAGACCACGCCGCCGCCGTACAGCAGGCGGTTGTCGGCGGTGAGGCGGTAGTAGTCGAGCAGGTAGTTGCAGTCTTCGACGCAGTAGTTGTTTTTGATCAGGCTGCGCGCAACCTTTTCGGACAACGGTTCGGTGACGACGATTTGCGAGCCGCACGGCATGCTTTTGCGCGTGACGCGGTTGTCGAGGTCTTGCGGCAGGTAGGCGTTGCCGGCGATCAGCAGGTACTTGGCGCGGACCACGCCTTTGGCGGTGCGCACGGTGATCGGTTCGCCGTAGGTGATTTCCACCGCAGCGGATTGTTCGTAGATTTTGCCGCCCAGGCCGATGATGGCCGAGGCTTCGCCGAGGGCCAGGTTCAGCGGGTGGATGTGGCCGCCCTGCATGTCGAGCAGGCCGCCGACGTAGTTGTCGCAACCCACTTCGCGCTTGATGTCGGCCGCGTCGAGCATTTTCAGGTTTTTGTTGCCGTAGCGTTCCCAGCTGCTTTTCTGCTCGGCCAGGCCTTTGAGCTGCTTTTTGTTCAGCGCGGCGAAGATGCCGCCCGGCTTGTAGTCGCACTGGATGTCGTAGTGTTGTATGCGCTGACGGATGATGTCGGCGCCTTCAAAGATCATGCTGCCGAGGACTTCGGCGGTTTTGTCGCCGTAGCGTTCTTCGATGACATCGACGTCGCGGCTGTAGGAGTTGACCAGTTGGCCACCGTTGCGGCCGCTGGCGCCGAAACCGACTTTGGCGGCTTCGAGCACGGTCACGCTGTAGCCGGCTTCGGCGAGGAACAGGGCCGAGGACAAACCGGTGTAGCCGGCGCCGATCACGCAGACGTCGCAGTCCACCGCTTGTTCGAGCACCGGGAAGTCGCCGGTGAAATTGCGGGTGGCGGCGTAGTAGCTGTTTACATGCTTTTGTTTAACAGAGTCTTGTTTCATAGGTTTCTCCGATGGCCGCTGGCATGTGCCGGCGGCCGCCGTTGTAGAGGTGTTAGAGCTTGATCCAGGTCGCTTTGAGTTCGGTGTATTTGTCGAACGCGTGCAGCGATTTGTCCCGACCGTTACCCGACTGCTTGTACCCGCCGAACGGCGCGGTCATGTCGCCGCCGTCGTACTGGTTGACCCAGACGCTGCCGGCGCGCAAGCCGCGCGCGAAGGTGTGGGCCTTGCTGAGGTTGCTGGTCCAGACGCCTGCGGCCAGGCCGAAGATGCTGTCGTTGGCGATGGCCAGCGCTTCTTCTTCGGTGTCGAAGGTGATCAGCGACAGCACCGGGCCGAAGATTTCTTCGCGGGCGATGGTCATGGCGTTGGTCACACCGTCAAAGATCGCCGGCTCCACGTACAGGCCACCGGTGGCTTCGAGGGTGCGGCTGCCGCCAGCGATCAGTTGCGCGCCTTGGTCTTTGCCGATCTGGATGTAGCGCAGCACGTTGTCCAGTTGACGCTGATCGACGACCGCGCCGACGGTGGTTGCCGGATCAAGGGCATGCCCCGGTTTCCAGGCTTGCAGGGCTTCCACCAGCAGCGGAATGAACTGCTCGCGAATCGAGCGCTCCACCAGCAAACGCGAACCGGCGGTGCAGACTTCGCCCTGGTTGAAGGCAATCGCACCGGCCGCCGCTTGGGCTGCCGCGCGCAGATCCGGCGCGTCGGCAAACACCACGTTCGGGCTCTTTCCCCCGGCTTCGAGCCAGACGCGTTTCATGTTGCTTTGGCCGGAATAGATCATCAGTTGCTTGGCAATCGCGGTCGAGCCGGTGAAGGCCAGCACGTCGACGTCCATGTGCAACGCCAGCGCCTTGCCGACGGTGTGACCGTAGCCCGGCAGGACGTTGAACACGCCTTTCGGAATGCCGGCATCCAGCGCCAATTGCGCAATGCGAATCGCGGTCAGTGGCGACTTTTCCGAAGGCTTGAGGATGAACGAGTTGCCGGCAGCCAGTGCTGGGGCGAACTTCCAGCTGGCCATGATCAGCGGGAAGTTCCACGGCACGATGGCGGCTACAACACCGGCAGGTTCGCGGGTGATGAGGCCGAGTTGATCGTGGGGTGTGGCGGCGACTTCGTCGTAGATCTTGTCGATGGCTTCGGCGCTCCAGCGGATCGCGTTGGCGGTCGCCGGGATGTCGATGTTCATCGAGTCGTTGATCGGTTTGCCCATGTCGAGGGTTTCGAGCAGGGCGAGTTCTTCCTGGTTGGCCAGGATGAGGTCGGCGAAGCGGATCAGGATGCGCTTGCGCTCGGCCGGGGCGAGGTTGGCCCAGATGCCGGATTCGAAGGTGCGGCGTGCGACGGCGACGGCCGCATTGGCGTCGGCTTCGTCGGTGCTGGCGACGTTGGCCAGGAAGCGGCCGTCGACCGGGCTCATGCATTCAAAGGTGTCGCCGTTGAGTGCCGGGCAGTATTGGCCGTCGATGAATGCGCGGCCTTCGATGGTTAGGGACTGGAAGCGTTGCTCCCAGTCGCTGCGAGTGTTTGTCATGGTTGTGACTCGACGCAGAGGAATAAGTAGTGGGACTGCAATCCCCTGTGGGAGCGAGCCTGCTCGTGATGGCGGAGAATCAGGCGACATCAATGCTGACTGATGCGCCGCCATCGCGAGCAGGCTCGCTCCCACAGTTGATCGGGTTTTCAGCCTGGATCCGGTGTTACCCATCAAACGGTGTGCAAGTACCAGTTGTACTCAAGGTCGGAGATGGAGTTCTCGAACTCGGCCAGCTCGCTTTCCTTGCACGCCACGAACACGTCGATGTACAGCGGGTCGATGTAGCGCGCCATGACTTCGCTGTCGTCCAGCTCGCGCAGTGCATCACGCAGGTTGTTCGGCAGGCTCTGCTCGTTCTGCTCGTAGCTGTTGCCTTCAACCGGTGCGCCCGGCTCGATTTCGTTGGTCAGGCCGTGGTGAATACCGGCCAGTACCGACGCCATCAACAAGTACGGGTTGGCATCGGCGCCCGCTACGCGGTGTTCGATGCGCACGGAGTCCGGCGAACCGGTCGGCACACGTACCGCGACGGTACGGTTGTCGATGCCCCAGCTCGGCGAGTTCGGTACATAGAACTGCGCGCCGAAACGACGGTACGAGTTGACGTTCGGGCACAGGAACGCCATCTGCGCCGGCAGGGTCTCGAGCACACCGCCGATCGCGTGACGCAGTGCGGCGTTCTGCTCGGGATCCTCGCTGGCAAAGATGTTGTTGCCTTCTTTGTCGAGAATCGAAATGTGCACGTGCAAACCGTTGCCCGCCTGGCCCGGATACGGCTTGGCCATAAACGTGGTGTCCATCTCGTGGTCGTAGGCGATGTTCTTCACCAGACGCTTGAGCAACACCGCGTAGTCGCAGGCCTTGATCGGGTCGTTGACGTGATGCAGGTTCACTTCGAACTGCGCCGGGGCGCTTTCCTTGACGATGGCGTCCGCAGGAATGCCCTGCTCTTTCGCGCCTTCGAGGATGTCTTGCAGGCAATCGACGTATTCGTCCAGGTCGTCGATCAAGTACACCTGAGTCGACATCGGACGCTTGCCGGAGACCGGCGAACGTGGCGATTGCGGACGACCGTTCACGTTGTCCTGGTCGATCAGATAGAACTCGAGTTCGAACGCGGCGCAGATGGTCAGGCCCATGTCATCGAACTTGCTCACGACCTGGCGCAGCACTTCGCGAGGGTCGGCGAAGAACGGCTGGCCTTCGAGTTCGTGCATGGTCATTAACAGTTGCGCGGTCGGGCGCTTCTGCCAAGGCTCGATGCTGAGCGTGTCAGGGATGGGGAAGCAGATTCGGTCTGAGTCACCGATGTCCAGACCCAAGCCGGTGCTTTCCACCGTAGAACCATTGATGTCCAGAGCAAACAGCGACGCCGGGAGGTTAATGCCTTTTTCGTAAACCTTATGAAGACTGGTGCGCTCGATGCGCTTGCCGCGCACCACACCGTTCATATCCGCAATCAGAAGGTCGACGTACAAAACCTCAGGATATTTCTTAAGGAATGCGTTTGCTTCGTTGAGTTGAACGGTACGCAGAGGGACCGACATGATGCACCTATTAGCTGTTAATTATTATGTTCACTACCTTGTTGCGAGCCCAGTCAACCCGAACGGCAAAGTGAAGTCAATAGCGAACACCTGGCCTCTCAACCTTTATTTTCGGGCCTTTCTTGGGCACGAGAGTGCCAAATCAGTCCTGCGCACCGTGCAAACCCTGAAGATCTGACGTACGGCGTTTAGAATTTTTTACATGAGAGTTGTTAATTAAAATCAACAAGGCTAAGCTCCGGAAAAGCTCGTTCAAGTGTGAAACTTCGAGGTGATAAAAATGGCATTCAAGCCATTGATCGGCGTTACAGCGTGCGTCAAACAGATTGGCCTGCACCCCTACCATGTCAGCGGCGACAAGTACTTGCGTGCTGTCAGCGTCGCGGCTTTGGGGCTGCCGGTCGTCATTCCTTCTTTAGGCGATCTGACCGAAATCGATGACCTGCTCGCGCAGCTCGACGGTCTGCTGCTGACCGGCTCGCCCTCGAATGTGGAACCCTTCCACTATCAAGGCCCCGACAGCGCCCCCGGCACGGATCACGATCCGCAACGGGACGCCACCACCCTTCCCTTATTGCGTGCGGCCATTGCGGCGGGCGTTCCGGTGCTCGGCATCTGCCGAGGCTTCCAGGAAATGAATGTGGCGTTCGGTGGCAGCCTGCATCAGAAGGTCCACGAACTCCCGGGCATGCTGGATCACCGGGAAGCGAATCATCCGGACCTGGCGGTGCAATACGCACCGGCTCATGCGGTCAACGTGCAACCGGGTGGCGTGTTCGAGGCGCTGGATTTGCCGCAGGTGTTCCAGGTCAATTCGATTCACAGCCAAGGCATCGACCGACTGGCGCCCGGCCTGCGCGCCGAAGCGATTGCGCCGGATGGTTTGATCGAGGCGATCTCGGTTGAACACAGCCCAACCTTCGCCGTCGGTGTGCAGTGGCATCCGGAATGGCAGGTTCTGTCGAATCCGCCCTACTTGAGTATTTTCCAGGCGTTCGGTGATGCATGCCGACGACGGGCGGCGTTACGTAACAGGCGCTGACTTCAAACACGACTAAATCAATTTACTGCCCCCGAGAGTCAGGCGGGCGTGCCTTTGCGCGCCGGTCCCTCACGACAACAACAAACGCGATAACAACAAGTACCACCAGGCAGCCAGGACGGCGGCGCCGAATAAGCCCGCCCAGTGCTGGCTTGCAATCAACTATTAAGTCAGGCCGCGTTGGCCCGACGACTGAAACCTGTTGGGAGTTTCACATGGCAAATGCCTCCAGCATCTACAGGAAGGCTCTTGAAGGTCACCAGTCACCGAAAAAGGTGCTGGTGAAAGTCGACCGCGTCACCAAGAAATTCGACGAAACCACCGCGGTGGACGATGTCTCGCTTGAGATTCATCAAGGGGAAATCTTCGCCCTGCTCGGCGGTTCCGGCTCCGGTAAATCGACCCTGCTGCGCATGCTTGCAGGCTTCGAGCGCCCGACCGAAGGACGGATTCTGCTCGACGGTGTCGACATCACCGACATGCCGCCGTACGAACGGCCGATCAACATGATGTTCCAGTCCTACGCGCTGTTCCCGCACATGACGGTGGCGCAGAACATCGCCTTCGGCCTGAAGCAGGATCGCCTGTCCGCCAGCGAAATCGACGCCCGCGTTGAAGAGATGCTGCGTCTGGTGCACATGACCCAGTACGCCAAACGCAAACCCCATCAGTTGTCCGGCGGTCAGCGTCAGCGTGTGGCCCTGGCGCGTTCCCTGGCCAAGCGTCCGAAGCTGTTGCTGCTCGACGAACCGATGGGCGCACTGGATAAAAAGCTGCGTTCGCAGATGCAACTGGAGTTGGTAGAAATCATCGAGCGGGTCGGCGTGACCTGCGTGATGGTGACCCACGATCAGGAAGAGGCCATGACCATGGCCCAGCGCATCGCGATCATGCACCTCGGCTGGATCGCGCAGATCGGCAGCCCGGTGGACATCTATGAAGCGCCGGTCAGCCGTATGGTCTGCGAATTCATCGGTAACGTGAACGCCTTCGACGGCACGGTTGTGGAGGACCTTGAAGGTCACGCGATCATTCACAGCCCGGACCTGGAACAGAAGATTTACGTCGGTCACGGCGTCAGCACTTCGGTGCAGGACAAGTCGATCACCTACGCCATCCGCCCGGAAAAACTGCTGGTCAGCACCACCCAACCGGATACCCGTTACAACTGGTCCAGCGGCAAGGTGCATGACATTGCCTACCTCGGCGGTCACTCGGTGTTTTACGTGGAGCTGCCTAGCGGCAAGGTTGTGCAGTCGTTCATGGCCAACGCCGAACGCCGTGGCGCGCGCCCGACCTGGGACGACAAGGTCTACGTGTGGTGGGAAGACGACAGCGGCGTGGTACTGCGCTCATGAAAACACTCAATCAGCGGTTTATGCGGCTGATGCCGAGTGGTCGAAAGCTCGTCATCGGGATTCCTTTCCTGTGGCTGTTCCTGTTCTTCATGCTGCCGTTCTTCCTGGTGATGAAGATCAGCTTCTCGGAAGCGGCCCTGGCCATTCCTCCTTACTCAGAGATCTACACCTTCGCCGAGCAGAAATTTCAGCTGCTGCTGAACCTCGGCAACTACTCGCTGCTGACTCAGGATGAGTTGTACATCTCGGCCTACTTCGGCTCGTTGAAGGTCGCGTTTTTAAGCACACTGATGTGCCTGGTGATCGGTTTTCCGATGGCCTACGCGATCACCAAGGCGAGCAAGGAAACGCAAAACGTCCTGCTGTTGCTGATCATGATGCCGACCTGGACGGCGATCCTGATCCGCGTCTATGCGTGGATGGGCATCCTCAGCAACAACGGTTTGCTCAACGCTTTCCTGATGTGGACCGGGCTGACCGATCACCCGATCGAGATCCTCAACACCAACACCGCCGTCTACATTGGCGTGGTGTATGCGTATCTGCCGTTCATGGTGTTGCCGCTGTACGCCAACCTGGTCAAGCACGATCAAAGCCTGCTGGAAGCCGCTTCGGACCTGGGTTCGAGCAACTTCAACAACTTCTGGAAAATCACCGTGCCGCTGGCCAAGAACGGAATTATCGCCGGCTGCATGCTGGTGTTCATTCCGGTGGTGGGTGAGTTCGTGATTCCAGAGCTGTTAGGCGGCCCGGAGACCCTGATGATCGGTCGCGTGCTGTGGCAAGAGTTCTTCAATAACCGCGACTGGCCGGTGGCGTCTGCCTTGGCGGTGGTGATGCTGTTGATCCTGATTGTGCCGATTCTGCTGTTCAACCGCAGCCAGGCCAAAGAGATGGAGGCACGGGGATGAAACGCTTCGGATTTTCAAAGTTCATGCTGATTTTCGGCTTGTCGTTTATCTACCTGCCGATGTTGATTCTGGTGATCTACTCATTCAACGCCTCGAAACTGGTGACGGTATGGGGCGGCTGGTCGTTCAAGTGGTACGCCGGCTTGCTCGATAACTCGCAACTGATGGGCTCGGTGGTGCGCTCGCTGGAAATCGCCTGCTACACCGCGATTGCTGCGGTGGCGCTGGGGACGTTGGCGGCGTTTGTGCTGACTCGCGTGACTCGTTTCAAGGGCCGCACGTTGTTCGGTGGTTTGGTGACGGCGCCGTTGGTGATGCCGGAAGTGATCACCGGTCTGTCGCTGTTGCTGCTGTTCGTGGCGATGGCGCAGTTGATCGGTTGGCCGATGGAGCGCGGCATCGTCACCATCTGGATCGCACACACCACATTCTGTGCGGCGTATGTGGCGGTGGTGGTTTCGGCGCGTTTGCGTGAGCTGGACCTGTCCATCGAAGAAGCGGCCATGGACCTCGGGGCGAAGCCATTCAAGGTGTTTTTCCTGATCACCATTCCGATGATCGCGCCGTCACTGGCGGCCGGCGGCATGATGTCGTTTGCCCTGTCGCTGGATGACCTGGTGCTGGCGAGTTTCGTGTCCGGCCCGGGTTCCACGACCCTGCCGATGGAAGTGTTCTCGGCGGTGCGCCTGGGTGTGAAGCCTGAGATCAATGCGGTGGCCAGCCTGATTCTGCTCGCGGTTTCGATCGTGACCTTCATGGTCTGGTACTTCAGCCGCCGCGCCGAAGCGACCCGCAAACGTGCGATCCAGGAAGCGATGGACCAGACCGCCAGCGAATCCTGGCAGCAACCTAAAAAGCAGATGGTTGGGGCAACGGCCTAATGTAGGAGCTGCCGCAGGCTGCGATCTTTTGATCCTGCTTCTAAAAATCAAAAGATCGCAGCCTCGTTTCACTCGACAGCTCCTACAAGATGATCGGGCCCGCTCCCTCGCCACAGGTTTTATGTTCATTGCAATTTTGCTTTGCGTACTTGAATAAAGAGAATTGGAGTTGTACCGATGAAAATGTTTGGCAGGACTCTGCTGACACTGTCCTTATTGGGCGCAATGGCCACCGGCGCCCAGGCCAATGACAAGGTACTGCGCGTCTACAACTGGTCGGATTACATCGCCCCGGACACCGTCAAGAAGTTCGAAGACGAGACCGGCATCCGCGTGACCTACGATGTGTTCGACAGCAATGAAACCCTTGAGGCACGGCTGCTCGCCGGCAAATCCGGCTACGACATCGTCGTGCCGTCCAACAGTTTCCTGGCCAAGCAGATCAAGGCTGGCGTCTATCAGGAACTGGACAAGTCGAAGCTGTCGAACTGGAAGAACCTCAACCCGGTCCTGCTGAAAAATGCTGCCGCCAGCGACCCGGATAACGGTCATGCCTTCCCGTACATGTGGGGCTCGATCGGCATCGGCTTCAACCCGGAGAAGGTCAAGGAAGTGCTCGGCAGCAACGCGCCGACCAACTCCTGGGACCTGCTGTTCAAACCGGAAAACGCTGAGAAATTGAAAGCGTGTGGCATCAGTTTCCTGGATTCGCCGACCGAGATGCTCCCGGCCGCCCTGCACTATCTGGGCTATCCGGTGAACTCGCAGAACAAAGACCAGATCGCTGAAGCTGAAGCGCTGTTCATGAAGATTCGCCCGTCGGTGGCGTATTTCCATTCGTCGAAATACATCTCGGACCTGGCCAACGGCAACATCTGCGTGGCGGTCGGTTACTCCGGCGATGTGCTGCAAGCCAAGGCGCGCGCCCAGGAAGCTGGCGATAAGGTGAAGGTCGATTACAGCATTCCCAAGGAAGGCGCGGGCAGTTTCTACGACATGGTCGCGATCCCTCGGGATGCGGCGAACGTGGAAAACGCCTACCTGTTCATGAACTTCCTGATGCGCCCGGACATCATCGCCGAGATCACCAACAACATCGGCTACAGCAACGCCAACGCGGCGGCCACGCCGTTGGTGGATGAAGCGATTCGGGATGATCCGGGCTCGTATCCGTCGCAGGCTGTGATGGCGACGTTGTATGCCATTCCGGACATGCCGATCGGCGTTCAGCGGGTGATGACCCGGGGCTGGACGCGGGTGAAGCTCGGCAAGTAATTCACTCGAATTTACTGCTGATCCTGAAATGGCCTTCGCGAGCAGGCTCGCTCCCACAGTGGTCCGTGGTGGAACACAGAGTTGTTAACGACGCTGATCCCTTGTGGGAGCGAGCCTGCTCGCGAAGAGGCCATGACATTCAACATAGATATCAGTTCTAACCTTTTCCGTTCACGCAGCGCCTTACCACCGCTGCACTCCTCTCTGCAGAACGGCCTCACCTGGCTTCCTCGGTTAAGGTGAATTTGGGCGCCCTCCTCGGGCGCCTTTTTTTATGATGGAGCAAGCGGCCATTCGGCCAGCGCTCGGTAGCGGCCCTTATGGGATTCGAACAGGGTGAAGTGATCGGCCCGCAGATAGAACTCGGGCGGCGTCGCGGACTCAGGCACCGGCACTCGGTAATCACGCATCAGCGTCAGATGCGGTCGAAACTCCTTCGGCGAATCTTCAAACCCGAACGGCAGCATGGCCTGCTCAAGCGCATACACCAGACGCAGCAATGCCGGTGATGCCTGCTCCGGAGCGAGCACCAACACCCCGGCCCTGCGCCAGGCATCCAGCCGATCAAGCGCAACCTTCAAAGGCACACCCGGCGTTCGAATACTGGCAGCGGCCGTGCAGATATCGGCGATTTTCGCCACCTCGACAGCGCCCAAAAACATCAACGTCAGATGAAAGTTTTCCACCGGTACCGGGCGTCCGCTCCTGAGTTCAAGTGCGCTGCGCCATTGGGCAATGGCCCGACGTTGCTCGGGCGTGCAGTTCAGGGCAAAAAACAGCCGTTTTAACGGCTCATGGGATTCGTCGCTCATATCTGGCACCTCCTGACATCCAAGTTATAGTTCATGCAAACGATTCAACTGGAGGGGGCCATGCGCGAGATCATCAGCAAGGAACCATGGTGGGCCGTACCACCGAAACCCGGTCAGGATGAGTCCGAGCTGGAATGGGGCTGGCTGGTTCATTACAACGAAGGTGAGCCGCGCTTCGAGTTCATCAAAGAGCGGCCGACGGACAGCGAAATCCGTAATCGCAAGAGTTGCAGGACCACCCCGACACCGGAGTGATCCTGTCGTTGGTTTCAGGCTTTTACGATCATTTCGAACCCGCCAAAGATCAGCCGCTGGCCATCGAATGGCATCGGGTTGACGTCCGGTTGCATGCGCGGATCGTTCATCAGTTTTTCCATGCCGGCATCGCGGGTGACCTTGTCGGGCCAGATGATCCAGGAAAACACCACGGTTTCGTCTTCCTTGAGTTTTACCGCCATGGGAAATGAGGTCACTTTGCCGTCAGGGACCTCGTCGCCCCAGCATTCGGCGACGCTGAGGGCGCCGCATTCCTTGAAAATGCCAGCGGCGGTATCGGCGTGTTTCTTGAATTTTTCGCGGTTGGCGGTAGGTACGGCAGCGATAAAGCCATCAACGTAGGACATGGTCGTTCTCCTTGGTTATGGGGTGATCTGCTGGTTAGTCGATTCCGTCGGCTCCCAATCGACAGATCCCCTGCCCGAACTGACCGACGGTACTTCGGCGCTCCCCGCCAGATTGCCCTCGATCTGCGCCGCCATGTAGAACGTACCGGCCATCACGCCGGTGGTCGGGTTTTGCACCAGCTTCAGCCAGGCCTTGTCGAACGTGTTACCCAAACTGCTGCGAATCAGTGCCTCGCTGTCAGGCCGGTCATTGGCCTGGATAATCGCGCGAATCCCCGCCACACCCACGGAAATCAAGCCCCCGGCCAATTTGCCCGCTGCAGCGGCCACTGCACTGGCCGCACCTCGCGGGACCATTTCGGCTTCCATCCGTTGGCTGGCGCGCTTGGCCACCGGGGCCATGGCGGTGTCTGTCGAACCCACCCCCTTTTCACCGCCGGCCTTGTGGATCTTGTCGATCAGCGCCGCATAGGCCGGCAGCGTATTCAGAGGCTGGGTGTGCACGACCTGATAAAGCGAGGCGTCCCGCGCTGGCGGTGGCCCGAGGGCGATGGCGGGGATTTTCTGGATTCGGCCATTGAGCTGAGCCATCGGCACGCCGTGGCGCTGGGAGATTTTCTGCAGTTCTTCCTGAAGAATGTCCACGTAGAACGCCGTTGCCAGGCCGAGAATCGCGTCGGGATCGATTTCCACCGCGACCGGCGCCAGCACGCGCTGTTGGTATTGCTCCAGCAGATAGGTCGCCAGGCGCTTGGCCGAGGCATCCTGCTCGCCTTTGGCGCTGAGGGTGTACCAGCTGACCTTCATCGACAGCCATTCCTGGGTCCAGTAACTGCTGAACCATGGAATGAAGTTCTCTTCAGTCAGTTGATAGACCCGCGTCCGCCAGTAATCCATGGCACCGCGCGCGTAGATTTTGGTTTGCTCGGTGGCCGATTGCGACGCCGCGACAATCTCCTGATCCACCATCTGCCAGGTGCTTTGGGAAACAATCACCGGCACCACTTCCACCGGGGCAGGCGCAGTCGTGACGCATCCCGCCAACACCACCAACACGGCGACGATCAGCGAACGCAGGTTCAAGATCGCGGTTCCTACAGGCTTGCCCGAACGGGATGTCCGGTGTTCAAAGGCCTATTAATTTGAGTATAGGTGTCGGTGTTTGTTCGCTTGGGGTTGAGGCTGTTCTTCAGATCGCCTTCGCGAGCAGGCTCGCTCCCACTTTGGACCGGGGAGACGCAGACTTGTGGGAGCGAGCCTGCTCGCGAAGGGGCCCTCAAGAACGCACAAAAATAGTCCATCACTTATGTCGATATTCACCATCGCCGCGAATGCCTTTCGCTCAAAAACCGTCAGCGTAGGATCAGCCTTAACCCAACGCAAAACCCCGCATCGGAGGGGCGAATCATGATTATCCATCTCCTGACCTGCCTGGCCCTGACGGCCGTCACACTGAGCGTTTTTTCCTGGTACGTCCTGTCTGAGGAGCGCACGTCATGATTCACTCCGTGACCCTGGCCGTGAGCTTTGCGGTGTTCGGCAATAACTACTATTCCCAGTCCTTCGTTTCGCGCAAAACGTTTGAACTGGTGTTCGACAAAAACTTCGAGGCGTTGCTGATGCCGTCGGCCGCCAATCACTTCAACAATGAAGTGATCGGGCTCAATGATCAGTTCCGATTCCTGAGCGATGTGCTGGAGGAGCACCTGCTGGCGACCGAGCTCGCCGCTACCGCCCGCCGGAATCAATACTTCTGAGCAGTTGCCCCAGGCCCTCGGTAAAACAGGTCGGTGAGTTCAAGGAAAAGCGCTCAAGCAGGCGACTGTTGTCGGCACGCGAATGTTTGATATCACCGGAACGTGGCGCGTCGTGGTTCAACGTCACGGGGCGTCCCAGGAGTTCGCTTAATGTCGCCACGAGTTCGTTAACGCTGGTGGATCGGTTAAACCCGACATTGACCGGTTCGATAATCGGCTCTGACTCTCCGACCGCCTGTACCAGGACCTTGACGAGGTCATTGACGTAAAGTCCCTTGTTTGCTCCCCATCACCGTAAACCGTGATGGGGAGTTTTTTTTGCGCCCTCTCGCTGAAAATACTGATGACACCGGAGTAAGGCGATGAAGGGTCCTGACGGGGTCCGTAAATGTTGAAAAACCGCAGAATGACCGGTTCAAGACCATGCTGGCGGCGATAGAAATCGAGGAAATGTTCGCTGGCCAGCTTGTCGGCGGCATACGGCGTCAGCGGATTCTTGGGCGTGTCCTCGGTAATCGCCATGCCCTCGCCATTGTTGCCATAGATCGCCGCACTGGACGCGTAAACCACCCGTCTTACGCCTGCCTCGCGCATGGCTTCGCAGATATTCAGCGTACCGACGAAATTGCTTTGGTGCGTCGCGACCGGGTCATCGACCGACGCCTGCACCGAGGCCACCGCCGCCAGATGCACCACCGCGTTGCAGTCTTTCATCGCCCGCTCCACCGTCGGCGCGTCGGCGACATCCCCCACCACCAGGGTCAAATGGCAGCGATCAATCGGCAAGTTCGACAGTTTTCCACTGGAAAGATCGTCCAGAACCCGAACGCTATAACCGCTTTCCAGCAGTGCTTCGACCAGGTGCGAACCGATGAAACCGGCACCGCCCGTCACAAGAATTCGTTCAGCAGTCATGATTATTTACTCCCCGGTGCAGTGGTGGGTGTTTTATCCATTGCAATGAAGTCGCCTAATTGCTCGATGAGTTCCCGGCTGTCACTGAGCATTTGTTGCCAGTCGGTGGGAAAGCGAACATTCAACGGCAGTTGATCGATTCTCCATCGCGGCGACAGAGGGCGATCAAACCGGGCGGCGACCTGCAAGCCCATTTCGCTGGCAGCGAATGGCCCGCGCAACACCGTCGGCGTGCGACCGGCGCTATCGACGGCCTGGACAACATGGGCCGCCAACCACTCGCCATCGGGCATGCGCACGCGCAGCGGCTGGCCAATCGCGGCGTAGCTGATGTTCAGCGGTTCCAGATAAATCCACAGCAGAGGCTCTTCCAGCCGCTCAAGGCGCATCAACAACGTACCCGCACCGACGTTTTCGCCGGGCGTGACCAACACCTCCGCGATTCGACCGCTCTGCGCAGCCTTGACCGACAACGCGGCGAGGCGCGTTTTCAACCACTGCTGTTCGGCGGTCTGTTGAATAATCTCGCGCTCAACGCTCAACGGCGACTGACGGGCCAGTTGCTCGCGGCGCTCGAACGCCAACAGGTCGGCTTTAAAAGCATCAAGTTCGGACTGGGCGGCAAGCACCTCTCCACGAGACACGGCGCCTGATTCAACAAGGTCTTCAAGCACCTGCACGCGCTCCTCCGTCCTGCTCACTCGGGTCCTGAGTAACTGACGCTCCCTCGTGTCCAGTTTGGTGTTGGTGACGGGCACCGATTTCTTTGGCATCGCGGCGAGCTGCGAGAGCCGTGCACGCCATTCGGGATTGTCGAGACTGACCAACGGCTGATCGATCTGGACCTGCTCCCCGGCCATGACGAACAGCTGATCGACCCGACCGGCATCCCGCGCGCGCACCTCAAGAATTGGCAGGCGCAATTGCGCCGGTGCGTCGATCATCAACATGCCGTAAGCCAGCTTCCCTCCCAGCCAGAGCAAGGGGCTCGCGACCAGGAACAGGATCAAATACCAACGCACGCGAAACGCCATGCGTTTGCCCGGCGCGTAGAGCACAGTCAAACCCTGTTCCTGGGTGGGGTTCAGTTCTTTGCGACTGTCGAATCGAATCTTCATGACGGCTCACCGTTTTGGAAAGTCTCGCCAGGCTTGCCAGTCAATGCCGGCAATCCCCCGTGGTTGGAGCTGTTCGCGCCAGACACTGGTCTGGTGCTGCAACTGCTCAGTCGACGCGCCGGCCCAGGATTCAGTGGCATCCAGTTGCGGCTCCGTGCTTTGCGCCAGGCGAAACTGCAGATCGGGCCAGCGTTGAGCGATCTGCTCTGCCATTCGTGCGCTGTTTTTCGGGTTACGGGTGTAGATCATCAGGCTGACCTGATGCACGCCCGCCTCAGGAAGCGCGCACGGCAGACAGGTCTTTCCGGGTTTTGCCTCTGCAAACCAACGATGATGGCTGGAGATTTCTACCGGCCATGGGCTGGCTGCGGAGGCGGCGCGCAAGGTATCGAGCAAGTCCTTCACGCGCTGATCCGGGACCGGCACGCCCAGTTGTTCGAGTTCCAGGTCCAGGTGCAGGCTGGTGAATGAAAGCCCCTTCAGCTTGGCCAGCAAATCGGTGAGCTGATGGCGGTCCTGCGGTTCGATCCAGGCCGAATCGCCGAGCAACAGGCTGACTTGCACCCCCTTGCCGGCCGCGTCCTGCAGCAATTGCGTCAGCCGTTGGCGCGTCGTGGCAAGGTCATTCAACTGGGCGGACTTGAGGCCAAGGTAGATCTTGTCCATCCCGGCTTTACGCAGTTGCTCGAGCTCCGCCTTGCGTTGATCGGGATCGAGCAACGCTTCGCTGTCCCAGACATAACTGGCCTGGGACCATTGGCTCGACGGCGCCACCGCCGCCTGAGCCGCCAGTGGTTGTGCGGCCAGTATCATCGGGGGCAACGACAGCGTCAGCAGCAGAAGTATCGATCTCATAATCAAAACCTCGTGGCTCGTTTAAGCACCCACCACGGCGCCATAGAGCTTTCTTCGTGGCCCCTGCGAAAAATCTCATTGAGCATGGCCACTGCGCTCCAGCACCGCAGGAGTAGCATGAACAGCGGAAAGAAAGGCACCAACAACCCCAGGACCACGTCCTTTGCCGGCCGGTCGGACACCATCAACAACATGGCGCCAAACAACATCGCGGTGATCGTCAGGTACAGCGTGTAGATCAGTACAAACAGAAACAACAGCGTCTTGCCCGGCAGAACAAATAACGCCAGCAAGGTGTAGCTGAAGATGAGGAACGGCAGCACCAGCTGAAAAAAGAAGCCGCTGAGCAGGATCATCAGAAAGGTCGGCCAGCCCAACAACCTGGGGTTGATGTTGTGGTTGTGCTTTCTGATGTACAGAAAAAACAGGTCGCCATCCCAGCGCAAGCGCTGCATCAGAAACTGACTGAGCGTCGACGGTGCATCGGTGTGTCCAATCGCTTCCGGCTCGAAGGGAATCCTCAAGTCGTGTCGCTTGAAGTAACTCTTGATACGCAACGTCAGGTCCAGATCCTCCGCGGTGTGCGTGTTCCAACCACCGATTTTCACCAGAAAGCTGCGGCGGAAGGCCCCGAAGGCCCCCGAGACGTTATTGACCAGGTTCCATTCGGCCAGACCGATTTTCGACATGTGGATGGACAACAGGTATTCCAGCGCCTGCATCGCGGTCACCCACGAAGCCCAGACGTTGCGCACTCGCAGGCTACCGGCGACCGCAGGCACCGACGGGTCCTCGAAATGGCGCACGATGGAGCTGACCATGTTGTTGTCGAAGGACGTATCACCGTCGAGCGCCATCACGATTTCACCGCTGGCAAGCGACAGGCCGGCGTTCAACGACGACACCCGCCCGCCCCTCTGCCATTTGGCAATCGGGCGCAAATGACGCCTGGGGTACAACTGCGGATCCACGCTGAAACTGCGAACGGCGCTGAGCGTCGGCTGGTTCACCGTGGCCCCGTCCACCACCGGAATCATCTCGATGTGGCCGGGGTACGTTTGCTCGCACAGGCTCAACAACGTGGTCTGAACGTCCATCCCTTCGCTGTAGCAGGTAATGATGCAAGAGACCTTGGGCCGATAGAGACTGATCCTCGGTACACGGGTGCGCCGACGTGTGAACCAACGCAATACCCCCAGCATCACCATGATCATCAGGGGCAATTCAAAGATCAGAAACAAAGGGAAAAGCATGAAAAACACCCGGCTCAAACCATCCGGCCCCATGATCCCGCTGAGTGCGCTGAGAAGTTGCTCCAGGAAAGGGCTCATGGCGGTCACGCCAACTCACTGGCCAGACGGGCCAGTAGTAGTTCGCCATCTTCTTGTTCGAGCAGATCCTGGGGCGCCGTGATGCTGACCACACGCAAGGAAATGTCGCTGACCTCTGGTGCTGAAAACAACTCGGCGACCCGGCTCAAGCGTTGTTTGACGGTTTCCAGGCCGTTGCCATCGGTATGGGGAAGCATGATCCAGAAGTACTCTTCGGTACTTCGAGAGCAGCGGTCTGTATCCCTGACGGTTTCCTTCAATCGATCAGCCACGCTATCGATGAAGGCATGGCCATGGTGTTCACCCAGGCGAGTCAACGTACCGGCCAGGTTGACGAAGCGCAGACCGAGCAGTGAGAAGGCAGGCGACTGGTAGCGGCGTACGACCTGCATCTGCCAGGTCAGCAGGTCATAGAAATCCTTGCCGCCTAACAGATTGAGTCGACCGAAGTGATGGACCGCTTTATCGCTGAACTCCTGGCGGCAGCGGAAACGGCCGGCCTCGGCCAGGCGGAAATCTCTGACCTCGCGTACTCGTAACTTGTCAGGCGTGTGTGACAGGCCGCAATCCAGGCAGCGTGCCTGCACTTCGGCATCGACAAAAAACGCCTGACATGACCGACAGCGATAGTTCTCCATCGGGCGGTCGTAATCAGTGCCAATATGGCGCAACCGGTTCAAGCAGTTGGGGCACAACAACACCCCGTCCTTGAGAAAGGATTCCTGTGGGCCCACATGCCCACAGGTAAAGCAGTGCAATGAAGGCTGCCGTGAAATGTCCAGGGCCTGACATTCGGCACACACATCAATGTAATTGAGCCGGCCCGAGCCACACTCCGAACACAGGCGAACGCGATCGACCAGAACTCCCTCTTCCAGCCAGTCCTGCTGCACCATCAAACTGAGCCACACAAACGAGTTGACCTGCTCGTTATCAGTCAACGCGTCCAGCAACGGATAGCGATAATGCTGAGGCACCTCCGGGTCTCGAAGGGCATAGATGTGGGCGTTGTCGCGCAACCACAACCATGAAAGCACCCGACTTTCAAAACGCTCGGGGGCAGAACCCTGTTTGAACAACCTGTAGCGTTCTCGCCACACCCCCCAGAGGGCTCTTGTTTCGCTGGAATCCACTGGGCACGCGCCATCACCCAAGGCTTCACACCAGCCGTTCTGATCACGGCAGCAGTAAATGAGGCTGTAGCGATAAGGGGGAATGGCGCGCAACTTTCGAAGCACCCGCCCGGCATAAACCGCTGGCAGGTCCAGCAGCAGGACATCAAATGCGGGTGCAGCCAACAAGCTGCCCATATCGGCGAAGTGCTCAAGCTCCGGAAGATTCAAGCTTGGAACTCTATTACCCAGTATCGCAATCCGTGGAGTTGGAGTCGGCATGACGCACAGCCTCTGCAGACAGACAAGTACGGTTAAGAAGAGTTAGAAACACTAGCACCGCATCAGAAAAACGTCAGTATTATTATGAAGTTATTTTTTGATATATCGACCGCCAATATTTCGCCATTAATCTTAATTGGATCCCGCCTTGCTCAGCACATTGCGACTCGTTAAAGCGCCTGATCACCAGCAAAAATTATTATTTATATTTCATCAAGTTAAACACACTAAGTAACTAAAGCATTACAACTACACTCACTACTAGTTAATGGCCACCATTGATAGCGTTGCGCCATTTAACAGCATCAGCAGTTAATTCCCATTTGCGACAAATCCTTTCAGTACCACCTCTATATTAATAAGTTCAACGTGTTTTTATACCAAAATTACTCCCTTATAGAACCAGAACAACCAAGCATTACACGAGTGAAACATCACTGTTTCAATAATGAACATTAGATCAAATCTGACAACTTTCTTGCTCAGCACAAACATCCCGAAGGCAACCCCGCAACCAGCGATGCACAGGGTCGGCATCCAGCCGCGGATGCCAGAGCATGGCGACGGTGAACGCCGACAGAGACAACGGCAGCGCAAAGCTGTGCATGTCCGCGCGCAGGCTGGCGGTGTGGCGTTCGGGAACGCTGGCGATCAGGTCGGTGGTTCGGGCGAGCGCCAGCGCCGTGGAGAAGCCTGCAACGATGGTTGCTATGTGCCGCTCCAGTTCCAGGAGCTCAAGGGCTTCATCAATGGGCCCCTTGTCGAGCCCCCGCCTCGAGACGCTGATGTGGCTACCCGCCGCATAACGTGCGGGGGTCATCTCGCCTTCGCTCAGCGGATGCCCCCTTCGCACGACGCCAATAAAACGATCCCGAAACAAGCCTTGGGTTCGCAACTCCGGCCCAGCGGCCTTCCCCACCACACCTGTTTCCAGATCGACCGTCCCGTCGCGCAGTGACGCGCTGTCTTTGTCGGGTTTGTGCATGAAGCGCAGCCGCACGCCAGGGGCCTGCTCGGCGATGCGGGCAATCAGTTCCGCGCCAAAATTCTCGACAAAGCCTTCACTGGTTCGCAGCGTGAACGTGCGGCTCAGCTGCTTGAGGTCGGGTTGCTCGGCAGGTCGAAGGACCGCCTCGGCGTCCTGCACCAGTTGACTGACCCGCTCGCGCAGTTCGAGCGCCCGCGGGGTGGCAACCAGACCCCGCCCGGCCCTGACCAACAGCGGATCGCCGGTGGTTTCACGCAATCGCGCCAGTGCCCGGCTCATGGCCGAGGGGCTCAGGCGCAAGCGTTTGGCGGCGCGCGCCACGCTGCCTTCGGCGAGCAGCACATCAAGGGTGATCAGCAAATTGAAATCGGGAGTGGACATGCGGCGCCCCGTGGCAGAATGATATGGCGTTGAACGCACGTATCAAGTGCAAACGGTGCGCCTTCCGCCATGTTAGGCCGGGGCGTAGATTTCTGATAGCTCCGCTTCGGGAGTGGCCAGAAAAGAGGAACAGCATGAAATCACTCAGTGCAATCGCAGAGCGTGCGCAACAGACACCGTCGGTTCGGTGGGCGCTGGCCAGTCTTTCGCTGTCGATGCTGCTGTCCTCGCTCGGCACCAGCATCGCCAATGTGGGGTTGCCGACCTTGGCCCAGGTGTTCAACGCCTCCTTCCAGCACGTGCAGTGGATCGTCCTCGCCTACCTGCTGGCCATTACCACCCTGATCGTCAGTGTCGGGCGGCTCGGTGACATCACTGGCCGTCGGCGGCTGCTCTCGGCCGGCATCGGCGTGTTCACCCTGGCATCGGCCCTGTGCGGTTTGGCGCCCACGCTCTGGATGCTGATTGGCGCCCGGGCGCTGCAGGGAATCGGTGCGGCAATCATGATGGCGCTGACCATGGCGTTTGTCGGCGAGACGGTGACGAAGGCCAAAACCGGCAGCGCCATGGGCTTGCTCGGGACGATGTCGGCGATTGGCACGGCGATGGGGCCGTCGCTCGGTGGCCTGTTGATTGGCGGGTTTGGCTGGCAGGCGATCTTCCTCATCACCGTACCGCTGGGCTTGCTGACGCTGGTGCTCGCGCATCGCTACTTGCCCGCCGATCGCCAGAAGCCCAAGACCGATCGCGCCGGCTTCGACCCGCTGGGCACATTGCTGCTGGCGTTGACACTCGCCGCTTATGCGCTGGCGATGACCCTTGGGCGAGGCAGCTTCGGGCCGTTCAACCTCGCCTTGCTGTTGGCGGCGGGCGGCGGCGCCTGCCTCTTTGTGTTCACCGAGGCGCGAGTCACCTCACCGTTGATTCGATTGGCGATGTTCCGTGATCCCGTGCTCAGTGGCAGCCTCGCCATGAGCCTGCTCGTCGCGACCGTGATGATGGCGACGCTCGTGGTTGGGCCTTTCTATCTCGCGCATGGGCTGGGGCTCGATGCCGTTCTGGTTGGACTGGTTTTGTCGGTCGGGCCGTTTGTCGCGGCACTGACGGGTGTGCCCGCAGGTCGTATTGCCGACCGCTTTGGCGCCCAACGCATGACCCTCGCCGGGCTCATCGCCATGGCGATCGGGTGCCTGACGCTGTCGGTATTGCCGGAGACGTTCGGCATCGGCGGCTACCTCTTGCCGATGGTCGTGATGACCCTCGGCTATGCCCTGTTCCAGACAGCCAACAACACGGCGGTCATGGCGGATGTTCAGCCGGACCAGCGAGGCGTCACCTCCGGCCTGCTCAATCTGTCGCGCAATCTGGGGCTCATCACGGGGGCGTCCGTCTTGGGTGCGGTGTTCGCGCTCGCATCGGCCTCGGTTGACATTGCAACGGCGCGACCCGAAGCAGTTGCCAGCGGTCTGCGGATCACCTTCGCCGTGGCGCTGGTGCTGATCGCTGTCGCACTGGCCATCGCGCAGGGAAGCCGCGTGATGGCTGTGCGTCGTGAACGCCGGTAAGCCGACAGGTCGTTTACTTTTCCAGCACGACCAGTGGCGTGTCTTTCTTCACAATGTACGTCGCCAGCTCAGACGCTTTGTTCGCGCCGATATTCTTCGCGACGTGCGCAGTGCCTGCGGGGATGTACAAGGAATCGCCGGCTTTGAGCGTAATCGGTGGCCGCCCTTCGAGTTGATATTCGAACGTGCCTGCAATGACGTGGGCCACTTCCACCCCGGGATGCGAATGCTTGGGGGACACCACACCCGGCTCGAAATCAACGAGAACCTGGATCACCTCACGCCCGGAAACGTCGAGGTCCTGGCGCAGCAGATCGGTGCGGTGAAGACCCGCCTGCCAGCTTTTAGCTGGAGGTGCCTCTTGAGCTTGAGCGAGGCCCGCGAAGGCAGTGAGTGCCGCGGTAACGGCGACGCCGAGCATGCCAGCAGAGATACGGCGGTTAAAACGGGACATGGCATTTCTCCAATCTGTGCGCGGGAATGTCGCGCGGAGCTTGCCGCGGATGCGGTGGCTCTATTGGGAGGCCGCCGTGTATCGCGCAAGTGTCGTCAATGCCCTGGTTTTGTATGCGAAGGTAGCTGCAGGTGCGCGGGATACGTTCCGATACAAACGGATCCCGCGGATACGAAAAAGCCCGCACAAGGCGTAATGCTGTTCACTTAAGCGGAGCAGCCTTACGGTCCACCGGAAATCGGGTTTTTGAAATTTTCACCGTCCTTGGCCTTGAAGGCCTTGGGCGGTGATCCAGAAACAGCCCGGCAACGCCTTTTCTTAGTTCTGCTAACCGTCTACCCGTCGCCGAAACGGGATTGGCCGCAGCCATCACGATCAACTGCACGGCGATGTACTGGCAAGCCGGCTTGAATCGGATGTCCGACGGCGCTCGGCCAAACGCCACTGCTGCCTGACTCGCCTCCCGGCGAATCACGTTGTAAGCCAGCAACAGCCCCCATACTTCCTGGTAGATCAGGTCGACTTTTTTGCTGCGCAAGGTCACTGCGTTCTGTTGCATTGAGCTTTTGATATCCCTGAAGCCCAATTCGATTTCCCAGCGTTCTTGATACAACACGGCAACGGCCTTTGTGCTGTAGGTCTTGGCCGGCAACGATGTCATGATTGTTTTTACTTTACCTTGAATTTCATAACTGACTTCACGCGCCTCCCAGTGTGTAGGAAGAGTCGGATTTCGCTTTCTGGCTTGCGGCGACACTTTCATACGCACCAAACGATCGTTGTGGTTGTAACGGGCTACCTCCTCGCAAACCAATCCCTTTTTTGCCGGAATCAGCCAGTGGCGGTGATTGCCGTCGCCGCTCAGGCTGAGCATGAGATCGGCGCTCCAGAATCCCTTATCGAACAGCGTCACGGAGTGGTCGGGAATCTTCTGCAAAAACTCATCGGCCAGACGCATTTCGCTGCGTCGGTAAGGGCTAAGTTGTGCATCCAGGATCAGGTGCGAACGCACATTCATCAGCGCCACCAGGCGCAGCATGGGAAAGGGAGTCTGGCGGTCGGTCGAGGTGTTTCCAGAACCGAAATGGTCTCGCAACTCAGGTGTATCCGGCGTGTGCAGAAGCGCACCATCGACCGCAAATACTTGCAAGTCCTGCCAGGCATCATCGGGATAGCGCTGCGCGCCCCATTGAGTGCCAGTTTTGCGAAACAACCACTCAACCGGGTCGGCCCCAAGCCGCTTGCGGGCCTCGGTCACACCGCTACGGGCCAACAGATGGTCAGAAGCCAGACCTTGGGCGCAGATGTTCAAACGCCGGGCGACTTCATGAACAGGTTCGTCGCGAAACAATGCCATTCCGAGCACCAGCCAGAGCACTTGGTCGGCAGGCAAGCGACGCCGCCGGATAGTGGCCTGGCTGGACAAATCCAGCGCAGATGCGACCCACTCGATGGGAATATTTTGAGTGAAAGTGCTCAAGTCACAGAAGTTAAAAAGGTCGCCGAGGTCGAGCAAGTCCTGTTGAACAGACATAAAAAATCCGATGCCAGAGGTCTGGCATCGGATTTTCGAAGAAGCCCGGCGAGGATTCAAATGCTTAAGTGAACAGCATTACGCACAAGGCGGGCTTTGTAACTCGAGTAGGTGGCCGGTGCTGGTCTCCGGCTTACAAGGTTTATCAGGACTCCCACAGAACAGTTTTGTGCTGTCCTGCTTCACACGGCATAAGGGCTGGATCTCAGCGCGGAGATCTTTCTAACCGTGTACCCTTCGGAACGCGCCCCACGTTTCCTCGCCATCCGCTTGCGCATCAGTCTGCGTCTTCACCTACAACTTCAAGAGTAGTCCAAAGTCCAAAGCGCAACAGGGGCTTTTTAGAACGATTTTGCCCTGTGGGAAGAGCGCCAGGATGGAAAAATACTAACGCCCGTGGCACGCCTCGCTGAGGTCAATGACGACCGGGCCTTCATCGAGGCAAGGTTGCTACGGGTTGATCAGTGTTTACTCATCAGGCCATGCATAACGCCGAATCTCAGACCCGGCTCGGAAGGCGTCATGTGCGAGACACCAAACACCTTGAATGCCGCCAGCATGAGCACCAGACCGCCAGGCAAGATGCTCTGGCGATGGGTTTGCAAGCCTGCCAGGCCGAGCTGTTTGACATGCCCCACTTCAAGCAGGCGCAACGATAAACGCAACAGGCCACTGTAGGTGATGCCGCTTTCGCCATGGTCGTTCAACCCATTGGCCTTGAGGACTTTGGCCAGCATCCGTGCGGTGCCTGAAGAGCCAATCACCTGCTGCCAACCCAGCGCGCGATACCGACGCGCTACTTTTTCAAACTGAACAGTGGCCACACGCTCAGCCTCCAGGAGTGACTGAGCAGTGATACAGCCGCCCTGAAAGTAGCGCGCGCCGAAGGTGCCGCTGCCTATGGCAATACTCTCGGTCATCAGGGGCTGAGCGCCCTGCCCCAGAATCAATTCAGTGGACCCTCCACCGATATCCACGACCAATCGCCTGTTTTCGGTACCGGGTATCGTATGGGCAACACCGGCGTACACCAGTCGGGCCTCTTCATGCCCAGAGATGACATCAATCCGAAACCCCAGGTGCCGCTCCGCGCTGGCCAAAAACAGTTGCGCATTGTCGGCTTCGCGCACGGCACTGGTCGCCACTGCCCGCACACGACCGGCCTCGAAGCCGCGTAACTTTTTGCCAAATCGCGCGAGCGCTTGCCATCCCCGATCCAGAGCCAACTCGTCCAGCGCTCCACCTTGAAACCCCTCCGCCAAACGGACAGGTTCACGCAGGGTTTTCACTTCCTGGATCACGAACCCCTGACGCCGTCTGACTGACTGGCCGATCATCATGCGAAACGCATTAGAACCAAGGTCAATGGCTGCAAATAGAGAGGCGTCTCCTTTCATGGGCGGGATTCCTTGCAAGCTGAGCGCGCTAGGCGGTTTGCGAGGATCTTGCCATGGGGTCGATGACGCTAAGATGACACCGAAGGACGCAAAAATGCGTCATCGCGCTGTTTCGAGGGCGGTTGCCGCGCAGCCAGGCCCTGCGCCTTGGCGGCGGCACTCAGGCGTTTTGGCCTGTTGTCAAAGGGACGCATGGCCTGCGGACGGGAAGTCAGCAGGCCATGCGCGCCGCCGTTTACAGGTCGGTGATTTCCTTATGGCGCGGCACCAGCGCCTTCATCACGCTCCACGCCACCAGATAGGCCAGCGCACAGATGGCAAACATGATCATGTAGCCGGTATGGATATCGCCGATCAGTTTGTAATGGTCGATTACCCAACCGCCAGTCTTGGTCATCACAACGCCGCCCAAGCCACCGGCCAATCCACCAATGCCGACCACCGATGCGATGGATTTTTGCGGGAACATGTCGGACACGGTGGTGAAGATGTTGCACGACCACGCCTGGTGCGCCGATGCGCCCACGCCGATCAGCAGCACCGGCACCCAGAAACTGATGTAGCCAAATGGCTGCGCCAGCAGTACCAGCAGCGGGAAGAAAGCGATCACCAGCATGGCTTTCATACGGCCGTCATACGGCGCATCGCCGCGTGACATGAAATAGCTCGGGAACCAGCCGCCGCCGATACTGCCCACCATGGTCATGCTGTACAGCACGGCCAGCGGCAACACGATGGCCTGGCCCTTCATGCCGTATTGCGCAGACAGGTAGGTCGGGAGCCAGAACAGGAAGAACCACCACACGCCGTCGGTCATGAATTTGCCGAAGGCAAAAGCCCAGGTCTGGCGGTAGGTCAGCAACTTGAACCACGATACTTTTTTGGCGGCGGCACCCGAGTCTGTGCCAGTGAGTGCTTGTGCGCCCTGATCGCTGCGGATGTAGGCCAGCTCTTGCACCGACAGACGTTTTTGCTGCTCCGGTTTTTCGTACAGCGCAATCCATACCGCCACCCAAACGAAGCCCAACGCACCGATCACGATGAACGCCGCTTCCCAACCCCAAAGGCCGGCAATCAGCGGCACGCTGATCGGTGCCAGGATCGCGCCCACATTGGCGCCGGAGTTGAAGATACCGGTGGCGAAGGAACGCTCCTTCTTCGGGAAGTACTCGGCGGTGGCCTTGATCGCGATCGGGAAGTTACCCGCTTCGCCAATCGCCAGCACGGCGCGCGCCAGCATGAAACCGGCGATCGAAACCGGGATGACGGCAAGGCCCAAGGCGCTGCTGATGCCGGCAATACCCTCGCCCATCGGCTCCGCAAAGGCATGCATGATCGCGCCGGTCGACCAGATGCAGATCGCTACCACATAGGCCTTCTTGGTGCCGATCTTGTCAACGAAGCGGCCGGCGAACAGCATGGAAATCGCGTACACAAACTGAAAGACAGAGGCGATGTTCGCGTAATCGGTGTTACTCCAGCCAAATTGCGTCGACAGATCCGGCGCCAACAGACTCAGGACCTGGCGGTCCAGGTAATTGACGGTGGTGGCAAAAAACAACAGCGCGCAAATCGTCCAGCGGTACTTGCCGACGGCCTGGCCGATTCGTTGCGGATTGATGGGCTCGTTCAGATTCATGGCATCACTTTATTGTTGGATTATGGTGATGATCTCTCGGTTTCAAGCGAGATCAATTGTGTCGCAGAGCATCGCCAAAACGCGATGGGTCCACGCCACGGTATTGCGGGCTCGAAAATGGGTACTCCATGCTCAGCGGCTGGAGTTGGACATTTGGCAGGAGCTATCGGGCGTTTGGCGGGACAGTTGCATGTGACTGGCCTGACCGTGGGGATGGGCAAGCAATCGAGGTCGAACCATAGGAAGCGGCAATCAGGGAGGCGCGCAGGCGGGTTGAATTCATGATGGGGCCGACACTCGTTTTTATTTTTAGGGTTTAACAGTCGATGATCGTCTGTCGTCGTACAACCGTGTCTTTTATATCGAGTTCACTACCGGGCTGTCAATCTGAAAAATCGCCGTTCGTCTCGACAAAGGTTGCTCGATAGAAATTCGATCAAGTCCAGAGGACATAGTCTGTGGGCCAGTTAGCGCTTGGATGTATCGGGTGTTGTCAGCGAGATATGAAGGTTTTGAAGATTAAACATTGTTGTACGACAACACACTTCAAAAGCTCATGACGAGAGACATCGATAGCAGTCATCTCGTCAGCGTGCTTTTCGACGGGCAGGTCGGCGAGGACGAATCAGGATTTCGCAGCCGGTTTGCTGCGAGCGGCTGCTGTCGATGTGTTGAGTGCCACGGCGGCGAGAATGAGGGCCTTCAAGGCTTTCTCATCAAGCGTGTCGCCCTCATGCAAATCAATGGCACGTCGGGTGTTGCCTTCGAGGCTGGCGTTGAAAAGGCCTGAAGGGTCGTCCAGCGAGGCGCCCTTGGCAAACGTCAGCTTCACGACCTGCTTGTAGGTCTCACCGGTGCAGATGATTCCGGCGTGCGACCACACTGGAACCCCCCGCCACTTCCATTCTTCGACGACGTCGGGGTCGGCCTGCTGGATGAGCGTGCGGACCTGAGCGAGCCTCTCACCCCGCCAATCTCCCAGCGCCTCGATTCTCGCGTCTATCAGCCGAGAGGCTGAACCTGCGCCCTCTTCCTCTTTTGCACCGACCTGCTCTTTCTTCATGGTGGTTGTCGCCTTCTTCTTGAGGGTGTCCAAAACCGGGCCCTACAGCGTTTTTTGACTGTTGCCGAGGGTCTTGGCCTTTTCGATCCCCCAGTCAAAGGCAGCTTCCATGTCCAGCAGATGCGGTTTTGGATCGTGGTCCTCAAAAATGGCCGTGCCGTCCGGCCGGTAAACACCGATGAACATCCCCAGTGAGCCGTCCTTCAATATCTCGGCTTTGACTTCGATCTTGCATCCGTTGGACAGCGTTTCCTTGTGGTGCATATGGCGTTCAGTCATGGCTGCATTTCTCCCGTCGTTGAAGTCCGAGTGGCGCATTTACCCATTGGCCATGTTAGCTCAGTGCGGCGCACTCAAAGGCCTGCCAGGACAGCGGCGTAATGCCACCTATACTAGAAGCCACCGCCCCCTCGGGGTCTGCGCTCCCAACAATAAAAAGCAGAGGTGGAACATGGTCTGGCAGCAAATCTACGATCCGTTCGGCAACCCGATACTTTCCACCCTCATGGCAGCAGTGCCGGTCGTGGTGATGCTGGCAGCCCTGGCGTTCTTCCATGTCAAGGCGCATCTGGCCGCATTGATGGCCCTGGCGTCTGCACTGGTGATCGCGATCTTCGCCTTCGGCATGCCGGCGAACATGGCCGGCTCGGCCGCACTGTACGGCGCCGCCAACGGCTTGCTGCCCATTGGCTGGATTGTGCTCAACATCATCTTCCTGCATCGGCTGACCACCGAGAACGGCTCGTTCAAAGTGCTGCAGGATTCGTTGGCGCGCATCACCGACGATCGACGCCTGCAATTGCTGCTGATTGCCTTCTGCTTCGGTGCTTTCTTCGAAGGGGCCGCAGGCTTCGGTACGCCGGTGGCGGTGACCGGGGCGATTCTGATCGGGTTGGGCTTCTCGCCGCTGGCCGCGTCTGGCCTGGCGTTGATCGCCAACACCGCGCCCGTGGCGTTCGGCGCGCTGGGCACACCGATCATCACCCTGGCCAAGGTGACCGGGCTGGATGAAATGGAACTGTCGATGATGGTCGGCCGGCAATTGCCATTCTTCTCGGTGATCGTGCCGTTCTGGTTGATCTGGGCCTTCGCCGGCTGGCGCAAAATGCTGGAAATCTGGCCGGCGATTCTGGTGGCCGGGGTCAGTTTCGCCGTACCGCAGTTCCTGGTGTCCAACTACCATGGGCCGATGCTGGTGGACGTGATCGCCGCGCTGATTTCCATGGCCTGCCTGACCGGTTTCCTCAGGGTCTGGAAACCGGCCACCGTGCACACCTCCGCCGCGCTGTCCGGGCGCGTCGACAATTCGAAAATAGCCGAAGAGCATGACGAAAAACCCGTCGCTAGCGCGGCGTTTGCCAGCGATGCCAAGCCTGCGGTGATGCGGGCGTGGATGCCGTGGATCATCCTCACCGTGTTCGTGTTCGCCTGGGGCACACAGGGTTTCAAAAACATGTTTGATACCCGCCCGGCGATTGATCCGGCAACCCATTCGGCCAAGCTCGACCCTCAAGGCAAACCGCTGCGCGAAGCGAACCCGATCTTCGCTCCGGTCGTGACGTTCACCACGATTCACCAGCAGATCGAGAAGGTTCCGCCGGTGGTGCCCGCGCCTAAAACCGAGGACGCGGTCTACAAGTTCACCTGGTTCACCAGCACCGGTAGCGGCATCCTGCTGTCGGCGATCCTCGGCGGGTTATTGATGGGCTATTCCATCCCGCAACTGATCCACCAGTACCTGCGAACGATCTGGGTCGTGCGTTACTCGCTGATTACCATCGTCGCGATGCTCGCCCTGGGCTTCCTCACCCGCTATTCAGGACTGGACGCCACCATGGGCCTGGCCTTCGCCGCGACGGGCATTTTCTACCCCATGTTCGGCACCTTGCTCGGTTGGCTCGGTGTGGCCTTGACCGGCTCGGACACGGCGTCAAACGTGCTGTTCGGCGGCTTGCAACGGGTGACCGCCGAGCAGCTGGGGATCAGCCCGGTGTTGATGGCTGCCGCCAACAGTTCCGGCGGGGTCATGGGCAAGATGGTCGACGCCCAGTCGATCGTGGTGGCCTCGACCGCCACCCGCTGGTATGGGCATGAAGGGGAAATCCTGCGTTATGTGTTCTTCCACTCCATCATCCTGGCCATTCTGGTCGGTGGTTTGGTGACGTTGCAGGCGTATGTGGCGCCGTTCAGTCATATGGTTGTTGGGGGGCATTGATTGATGTAGTTCGGGGTGGGATGGGGGGCATATCCGTTTCTGCGGTGATGGCGACTTAGGGTTCCGCCCTTACCGCAGAAACGGATATACACCCAATCAAAGCCCCCTATCAGCCCTCGGCTCGCCTAAAGACCCGGGCCTTACGCCCACCCCTCAAGTCGCAACGTGGCCCTGACCAAACGTTGTTCCTCGCTTTCAATTTCCTTGAGGTTCTCGCAGATGCTCTGGATGTGCGCGATGGCCGCCTTGCGTGCTTGTTCCGGCATACGGCCGGTAACGGCGTTGTAGAGCCGCGCATGTTGACGGTCGATCTGACGTTTTTGCGGTTCGCGGTGATAAAGGTTGTTGACCGAGGCAAACACAGTGTTCAGCAGCAAATCCGTCAGCGAGCGCAAGGTTTGCACCAGCACCGGGTTGTGCGAGGCCTCGCAAATCGCCAGGTGAAACGCATGATCGAGTCGAGCGTGTTCGGACGCCTCCAGCGAACGGCTGTGGGCATCGATCAACGCCTCGTAGCTGCGGGTGATGAGGACGAAGTCGGCGTCGGTTCCGCGCAACGCCGCGAGGCGTGCGGACTCGCCTTCGAGCAGGCTGCGAACCTCGAACAGATCGTAAAGCGTGCGGGGTTGTGAGCTGAACAAGTGCATCAGCGGTGACGCGGCACCGTTACCCGAAAGGTCGGCGACAAAGGAACCTTTGCCCTGCTCTGTCTTGATAATCCCGCGAGCGCGCAACAGCTTTAGGCCCTCGCGAAGTGCCGTGCGGGAAACGCCGAGTTTTTCGGTCAGACGACGCTCCGACGGCAACAGTTGCCCGGTCTTGAGTACCCCGTCCACGATCAGCCGTTCGATGCGTTCACAGACCACGTCGGCGACTTGCGGATTACGGCTCGTTTCTGCCCTTTCCATCGACTCTCCAACTGGTATGACCAGTCTCACTACCAAAACCACAGATGTTCAAACACAAACATAAGCTTATGTTTTAAAACTGTTTTTTTGCACTAATTAAAAACCATCGAACAAAAAACTGGTTCGACCAGCCAAACAACACATAGACAGTAGAACGCCTCAGGCCAATCATGCAAGTCAGTGGTAAACGGACACAGACCTCCTATAAAAACAACTGAGGGTCGTCAACCGACTATGAACATTCTTTACGATGAACGCGTCGACGGCGTCCTGCCTGAGGTCGACAGAGCTGCCTTGCTGCAAGCCCTGCACACGCAGTGGCCGGATCTGGAAGTCCTTCATCAACAGGAAGAGCTCAAACCGTACGAATGCGACGGACTTTCTGCTTACCGCACCACGCCCATGCTGGTGGTGCTGCCGCGCCACATTGACGAGGTGCAAGGCGTGCTTCGGCTCTGCCATGAGCGGCAGGTCGCGGTGGTCGCTCGCGGTGCCGGCACCGGTTTGTCCGGCGGTGCCTTGCCGCTGGAAAAAGGCGTGCTGCTGGTGATGGCGCGTTTTAACAATATCCTGCACATCGACCCCGCCGCCCGCACCGCTCGCGTTCAGCCGGGGGTGCGCAACCTGGCGATTTCCCAGGCAGCCGCGCCGTTTGGCTTGTACTACGCACCGGACCCTTCCTCGCAGATCGCTTGTTCAATCGGCGGTAATGTGGCGGAAAACGCCGGTGGCGTGCATTGCCTGAAGTACGGGCTGACCGTGCACAACCTGCTCAAGGTCGACATCCTCACCGTCGACGGCGAACACCTGACCCTGGGTTCCCAGGCGCTCGATTCTCCGGGCTTCGATCTGCTGGCGTTGTTCACCGGTTCCGAAGGCATGCTCGGTGTCATCACCGAGGTCACGGTCAAACTGCTGCCCAAACCCCAGACCGCCAAAGTGCTGCTGGCGGCGTTCGATTCCGTCGAGAAGGCTGGCCGTGCGGTGGGTGACATTATTGCCGCCGGCATCATCCCTGGCGGCCTGGAAATGATGGACAACCTGGCCATTCGCGCCGCCGAAGACTTTATCCACGCCGGCTATCCGGTCGACGCCGAAGCCATTCTGTTGTGCGAGCTCGATGGCGTTGAAGCCGACGTCCATGATGACTGCGACCGCGTACGCCAGGTGCTGGAACAGGCCGGCGCCACCGAAGTGCGCCAGGCTAAAGATGAAGCCGAACGCGTGCGTTTCTGGGCCGGGCGCAAGAATGCCTTTCCGGCAGTGGGCCGTCTCTCACCGGATTATTACTGCATGGACGGGACGATCCCGCGCCGCGAGTTGCCCGGTGTGCTGCACGCAATCGCTGCGTTGTCGGCTGAGTACAGCCTACGGGTGGCCAACGTTTTCCACGCCGGTGACGGCAACATGCACCCGCTGATTCTGTTCGATGCCAACCAACCCGGCGAACTTGATCGCGCCGAAGCCCTGGGCGGCAAGATCCTCGAATTGTGCGTGAAAGTCGGCGGCAGCATTACCGGTGAACACGGCGTGGGCCGGGAGAAAATCAATCAGATGTGCGCGCAGTTCAATAGCGATGAGTTGACCGTGTTCCATGCCGTCAAAGCCGCCTTCGATCCGAGTGGTTTACTCAACCCCGGCAAGAACATTCCGACGCTGCACCGTTGCGCCGAGTTTGGCGCCATGCACGTTCACATGGGTCAGTTGCCCTTCCCTGAACTGGAGCGTTTCTGATGCGCAGCGAACACGATATCGACGACAGCGCCTCGCTGCTGGAGCAGGTCAACCAGGCGCTGCAAAACGCCACGCCGTTGCGCATTCAAGGCTCCAACAGCAAGGCCTTTCTTGGGCGCATCGTGGCGGGCGAAGTGCTCGACACGCGCAGCCACCGAGGCATCGTCAGCTACGACCCGACCGAGTTGGTGATCACCGCCCGCTGCGGTACCCCGTTGGCAGAACTGGCTGAAGTGCTGGACGCGGCGCAGCAGATGTTGCCCTGCGAACCGCCCTCCTTCGGCGACTGCGCCACCGTCGGCGGCATGATCGCCAGCGGGCTGTCGGGGCCACGGCGTCCTTGGTCGGGCTCCGTCAGGGACTTCGTCCTCGGGACACGGGTCATCACCGGCCACGGCAAGCATTTGCGCTTCGGTGGCGAAGTCATGAAAAACGTCGCCGGTTACGACCTGTCGCGCTTGATGGCCGGCAGCTACGGCTCGCTCGGCGTGGTCACCGAAGTCTCGCTCAAGGTCCTGCCCAAGCCGCGTCAAACCTTAAGCATCAGCCTGGAAATGGACAGCGATCGCGCCTTGCTGCGTCTCGCCGAATGGGGGCAACAACCGCTGCCGATCAGCGCTGCGTGCCACGATGGGCAGCGCCTGCACCTGCGGCTTGAGGGGGGCGAAGGCTCGGTGGCGGCGGCTCATGACCGATTGGGCGGCGAGTTGCTCGATGCTTCCTATTGGGATGATCTCAACGAACATCGATTGAGCTTCTTCGATGAGGACCAGGCACTTTGGCGCCTGTCCGTCCCTCACAACACACCTCGGCTTTCCCTGCCTGGCCGTCAGTTGCTCGATTGGGGCGGTGCACAGCGCTGGCTCAAATCCGACGCAGAGGCAACGTTCATTCGCTCGATCGTCGAAGAAGTCGGCGGGCATGTGACCTGCTATACCCATGGCCTGATCGACAGCCCGTTTCAACCGTTGCCTGCCGCATTGATGCGCTACCACCGGAACTTGAAGCAACAACTCGATCCCCGGGGCATCTTCAACCCCGGGCGCCTGTACGCGGAGCTTTGACCCATGCAGACCACCTTGAGCGAACAAGCCCGCCAGCTACCCCGCGCCGAAGAAGCCGAAAGCATCTTGCGCACCTGCGTGCACTGCGGTTTCTGCAATGCCACCTGCCCGACCTATCAATTGCTGGGCGATGAACTGGACGGACCACGGGGCCGCATCTACCTGATCAAGCAGGTTCTGGAAGGCAACGAAGTCACGCAAAAGACCCAACAACACCTGGATCGCTGCCTGTCGTGCCGTAACTGCGAAACCACCTGCCCTTCCGGCGTTGACTACCACAACTTGCTGGACATCGGCCGGGCGGTGGTCGATGCAGCGGTGCCGCGCCCACTCGGTCAGCGTTTGTTGCGCGAGGGACTGCGCAGCGTCGTGCCCAATCCTGCGCTGTTCAAAGGCCTGGTCAGCAGCGGTCAGGTGTTCCGGGCGTTGTTGCCCAACACCTTGCAGATAAAGTTGCCCCGCCGCGTCTATCCGGCCAAGCCGCGCCCGGTCACTCGCCACACCCGGCAGGTGCTGATGCTTGAAGGTTGCGTGCAACCGAGTCTGTCGCCCAATACCAACGCGGCCGCTGCGCGAGTACTGGATCGACTGGGGATCAGCGTCACGCCGACCCGCGAGGCCGGTTGCTGCGGCGCCGTGGATTATCACCTCGACGCGCAGGCAGCCGGCCTGGACCGCGCCCGCCGCAACATTGACGCGTGGTGGCCGAGCATTGAAAACGGTGCCGAGGCCATTGTGCAAACCGCCAGCGGTTGCGGTGCCTTCATCAAAGATTATGGCCACCTGCTCAGCACCGACCCGGCCTACGCCGAGAAGGCAAAAAAGGTCAGTGCCCTGGCCAAGGATCTGGTCGAAGTGCTGCGCGACGAGCCGCTGGAAAAACTCGGCGTCCACAGCGACCAACGCCTGGCCTTTCATTGCCCCTGCACCTTGCAGCACGCGCAGAAACTGGGTGGCGCGGTTGAAGCGATTCTGACCAGTCTGGGCTTCAATCTCACGCCTGTTGCCGACAGTCACCTGTGCTGCGGCTCCGCGGGCACCTATTCGCTGACCCAACCCGAACTGTCCCGACAACTGCGCGACAACAAGCTCAACGCGCTGGAAAGCGGACATCCCGAAGTCATTGTCACGGCCAATATCGGCTGTCAGTCCCACCTCGACGGTGCGGGCCGAACCCCTGTCAGGCACTGGATCGAACTGGTCGAAGCCGCCTTACCCTAATCGAGCACTGGAGAGTCCCCATGAAAAGCAAAGCCGTACTGAGCCAGACCGAAGTCAGCCAAATCCTCGCGGCGGCACGCACCGAAGCGCAGAACAACCAATGGGCCGTGACCATCGTGATTGTCGATGACGGCGGCCATCCTCTGGCCCTCGAGCGCCTCGACGGTTGCGCTCCGATTGGCGCCTACATCGCCACCGAAAAGGCCCGCACTTCGGCCCTGGGTCGGCGCGAATCCAAAGGTTATGAAGAGATGGTCAATGGCGGGCGCCACGCTTTTTTGTCCGCGCCATTGCTGACGTCCCTTGAGGGCGGCGTGCCGATCATCGTCGACGGCCAGGTGATCGGCGCGGTCGGGGTGTCCGGTGTCAAAGCCGAGCAGGACGCACAAGTGGCCAAAGCCGGCGCGCAATGCCTGAACTGAATTGAGCCGGGCGCGATTTAGCGCTCGATAACACTGTGTGATGGAGATGCAAAAAGTGACCGATTTCGTGATTTGCCAAGGCCTCACGGTCGCGCCTGTCTTGCAACGTTTCGTTGATCTGGACGTGCTGCCGGGAACCGGCCTGGACCCTCAAGCGTTCTGGAGTGGTTTCGCCGCACTGGTGCATGAACTGGCACCTATCAACCGCGCGCTGCTGGCTGAACGTGATCGCCTGCAAACCGAACTGGACTCCTGGCACCGCGCCCACCCGGGACCGGTGACGGACATGGCGGCTTATCGCAGCTTCCTGAGCGGTATTGGTTACCTGCAACCGCAACCCGCAGACGTCAAGGTCAGCACCGACAACGTCGATACAGAAATCAGCGTGCAGGCCGGACCACAACTGGTTGTCCCGGCCGTTAACGCGCGTTATGCGCTGAATGCCGCCAATGCGCGCTGGGGCTCGCTGTACGACGCACTCTACGGCACCGATGTGATTTCCAATGACGACGGCGCCGAACCGGGCCGGTCTTACAATCCCGTGCGTGGGGCGAAAGTCATCGCGTTTGCCCGTGGCTTCCTGGATCAGGCATTCCCCTTGAGCAGCGGTTCCCATGCAGAGGTGGCGCGTTACCGAATCGAAAACGGCACACTGGAAGCCACTTTGAATGACGGCAGCCAAACTGGTTTATCGAACGCCGCGCAGTACATCGGCTATCAGGGTTCACTCGCTGATCCCACGGCCATTTTGCTGAAAAACAATGATCTGCACGTCGAGATCCAGATCGATCGCCAGAGTGTGATTGGTCAGGTTGACGCTGCCGGCGTGAAGGACCTGCTGATTGAAGCAGCCCTCTCGACCATCATTGATTGTGAAGACTCGGTCGCGGCGGTCGACGCCGATGACAAGGTGCAGGTGTACCGCAACTGGCTGGGTCTGATGAAGGGCGACCTGAAAGAGGACCTGGAGAAAAACGGTAAAACTATCACGCGACGACTGAACCCGGACCGCGAGTACACCGCGGCCGATGGCAGCGCACTGTTGTTGCACGGGCGGTCGTTGCTGTTCATCCGCAACGTCGGACACCTGATGACCAGCCCGGCGATTCTCGACAAGGGCGGACTGGAAATCCCGGAAGGCATTCTCGACGGCGTCATCACTAGCCTGATTGCCCTGCATGACCTGCAACGTCGCGGCAACTCCCGGACCGGTAGCGTCTACATCGTCAAACCGAAAATGCACGGCCCTGCCGAAGTGGCCTTCGCCGAGCAATTGTTCAGCCGCATCGAAGAGCTGCTCCAGCTCGAACGTCATACCCTGAAAATGGGCATCATGGACGAGGAACGGCGCACCAGCGTCAACCTCAAGGCCTGCATCGCAGCAGCCTCCACACGGGTCGCGTTCATCAACACCGGTTTTCTGGATCGCACCGGCGACGAGATGCACACCGCCATGGAAGCGGGCGCGATGCTGCGCAAGGGTGACATGAAAAATGCCGCGTGGATCGAAGCCTACGAGCGCAACAACGTGCTCGTCGGTCTGGACTGTGGATTGCGTGGGCGAGCGCAGATCGGCAAAGGCATGTGGGCCATGCCGGACCGGATGGCCGATATGCTCAAACAGAAAGTCGCCCACCCGAAAGCGGGCGCGAATACCGCATGGGTGCCCTCGCCGACCGCCGCCACTTTGCATGCGCTGCATTACCATCAGGTCAACGTGCGCTCAGTGCAGGAGTCCCTTGAAACAACGGACTTCGGTGCCGCCAGCCCGGCACTTCTGGACGGCTTGCTCAGCGTGCCGGTCGTCACCACCCCATCCTGGTCGGCTGATGAGATTCGTCAGGAAGTCGAAAACAATGCCCAAGGTTTGCTGGGGTATGTGGTGCGCTGGGTCGAACAAGGCATCGGCTGCTCGAAGGTGCCCGACATCCATAACGTGGGGTTGATGGAAGATCGCGCGACCTTGCGCATTTCCAGTCAGCACATGGCCAACTGGCTGCGACACGGGGTGATCACCCAGGACCAGGTCGTCGAGATATTGCAGCGCATGGCGCGGGTCGTGGATGAGCAGAACGCCGGTGATCCGATCTACACACCCATGGCGTCGGACTTCGAGCAGTCAGTTGCATTTCAAGCGGCCTGCGCACTGGTGTTCGAGGGATGCGCACAACCCAATGGCTACACCGAACCGCTGCTGCATAAATTTCGGCGCGCGTACAAGCAGTCGAGGGCGTAAATAGAGGGCACTGAAACAGTCGGGCCGTATGGCAAACGGCCCGACGTTCGTTTTCGATCACTGCCCTTCAGCAAGCTTGATCTTCGGTGTCTGCAGAGCGCGCCAGGCAATCAATATCGCCATGAGTGCCAAGCCGAACGTCACCCACGAAGCCAGATTAATTCCACCCTCGAATGCACTTCCCGCCTGCGTCATCAGCTCTCTTGCCTGATCTCCTGACAACTGCACCGCTACATGATGAGCACCCGATAGCGTCTCACTCGCCAGCATCGTCTGAACCTCGCTCAAAAAGCCCGGAAGCTGCAATGCACCGCGATAGTAGGCAGTGACGAGACCACCAAGTACCGTCGTCCCCAAAACAACACCCACTTCATAGGCCGTTTCACTAATGGCGGACGCCGCACCCGCCCTTTCCGGCGGTGCTGCCGATAAAATCACATCGTTGGATACCGTCGCGATCGCGCCCACGCCGATGTTCAGCAAGGCAAAAGCCACCACCAGAACGGTCAGGCTGCTGCCGATGCTGGCGACCAACAAAAACGCCGCCCCAGCAAACGCCATCAGAATCGGTACCAGCACATGCACCGGTACTCGCCGCGCTACAGGCACGACGGCCATTCCCACTACGATCGCCATGATCTGACCAGGTACTAACGCAAAGCTGGCACTCAACGGGGACATCTGAAGGACGATCTGTAAGAACTGAGTGGTGAAGAACACAAAGCCGACGAGGAACGCGAGGCTCATCAAATTGATTAGTACGGAGCCGCTAAAGGCGCCACTTCGGAACAGACTCAGGTCCATCAGCGGCACAGGCAGACGTAACTGCCGATGCACAAACATCCACCCAGCAACCATGCCGATTACAAATGCTGTCAGCGCCATCCAGTCGAGACCATTACTGGCGCTGTGTTTAATGCCGTAAACGATGGCACTGAGGGCAACCATCGATTGCAGGATACTTAGCGGATCCAATGGCCCTGAACAGTCTTTCTCGGACTCGGGCAACAACACTGGTCCCAATACCAACAACGGCACCAATACGGGTATCGCCAAAAGGAAAATCGCCCCCCAGCTGAAAAACTCCAGCAAAACTCCACCGACCAAAGGGCCGAGTGCTGATCCTACCGTCAGCGTTGTTGCCCAGATCGCGACGGCGACTCTGCGCTCCTCTCGATCCAGAAACACCGAACGTATCAATGCCAACGTCGAGGGCATCAACATCGCACCGAAAATCCCCATGCAAGCTCGCCCGGCAATCAGTTGCATGGCGGTATCGGAGTAGGCGGTCAGCACCGACACAATGACAAAACCCAAAGACCCGGCCAGTAACAACTTTCGATGCCCGATTCGATCGCCCAGACTACCCATCGATACCAGTAATCCCGCCAATACCAGCGAATAAGCATCGATCATCCATAACTGCTGACTAGCGCTCGGACTCAGGGCCTCGGCAATCTTTGGTAACGCAAATCCAAGCACCGTATTGTCTACGGTCACCAGCAGTACTGGCAGCATCAGCACGGTTAGGGCTGACCATCGTTTTGATTTTGCTCTGTGTTGGGCTGTCTCACTTATTAACGGCATAGCTCCAAGCTCCTTATTACCTCAGAAAACACGGGACATTTTTCAATGCTTCCGTGAAACGAACCCTGCGCACTTCCATGGCGAGGGTTTAAGAAAGCAACTTTCAACGTAAGAAAAATTAACTTTTCTCGCGGGAAAGCAGAGCACTTCTATAATTTCGTCACATCAAAACTCAATCGGCTATTTGTTTCATATTGTTTGATGGCACTGATGGGCTGAAAGCCCTTTTCCGTCTGCCCCACCCCAAAAGCAAGCGCCCCAAACAATCTCGGGCGGAGGAAGCGCACAGATGACCCGTCTCACTGCGAAAGACTTTGCCCCGGAACTGCTCGAACTGTACGACTACTACGCCCACGGCAAGATCAACCGGCGTGAGTTTCTGGATCGGGCGGCGTTGTTCACCTTGGGCGGTTTGACCGCCATCGCGCTCCTCGCCGCCCTGAGTCCGAATTATGCGCTCGCCGAGCAGGTGGAATTTACCGACCCGGACATTGTTGCCGAATACATCACCTATCCATCCCCCAAGGGCAACGGGCAGGTCCGTGGCTATCTGGTGCGCCCGGCGAAAGCCACCGGCAAGGTGCCAGCGGTGGTGGTCGTGCATGAAAATCGCGGGCTCAACCCGTACATCGAAGACGTCGCGCGGCGTGTGGCCAAGGCAGGGTTCATCGCCCTCGCCCCTGATGGCCTGACGTCGGTGGGCGGCTATCCCGGCAACGATGACAAAGGCCGGGAGCTGCAGGCGACCGTCGACCCGGAAAAGCTCATGAATGACTTTTTCGCCGCTATCGAGTGGCTGATGAAGCATGACGCGACCACTGGAAAAGTCGGGATCACCGGGTTCTGCTACGGCGGTGGCGTCGTCAATGCGGCGGCCGTGGCTTATCCAGAACTGGCGGCTGCCGTGTCTTTTTATGGCCGACAGCCAGAGACCAAGGATGTCGCCCGCATCAAGGCGCCGGTGATGCTTCACTACGGTGAACTGGATACGCGCATCAACGAAGGCTGGCCCGCCTATGAGAAGGCATTGAAAGCCTCGGGCAAGACGTACGAAGCGTACATCTACCCCGGGGCCAATCATGGTTTCCACAACGACTCCACGCCACGATACGACGAGGCCGCAGCGAAGCTGGCTTGGGACCGGACGCTGGGGTGGTTTCGGCGGTACCTGGCTTAAGGGTGAGGTTGCTCGCCTGTCGCTAAATAGAGTTGGCGGTACGCGCCCACCAGTTGATCAAGGGTGAACGCGCGATTTCGCCCACTGGGATTGGGCAGGATCCATACCGAGGCATTGCCAAAGGTCTTTGGCTGAAGCCCCCATGCAATGTCTCGCTGGCCGGATAGCGCGCAATACGCCGCTTTACCGAGAAACGCCACAAAGCGTGGCGCATGACGCGCGATTTTTTGTTCAAAGTCCGCAGCGGCAGCGATGAATTCATGGGCAGACAGCTGATCCGCTCGCGCCGTCGGCCGATCCACCACGGCCGTTAATCCACACCGATACTGCAAGATCGTCCGATCGTTTTCCGGGCGCACCTCCTCAGGCGTAAAGCCGGCGAGATGCAGCGTGCGCCAGAAGCGATTGCCCCGGCCCGCAAAATGATGACCTTGGGCAGCGGCAGTCACGCCTGGATTGATCCCACAAAAAATCACGACTAGCCGTTCGGCAAGAATATCGTCGAGTCCTTCACTCACCGTAAACCTCACCCACCGCAAATCACGTTGACCGCACTGCGCGCAAGCTCGGTCAATTCAGCGCGGGATTTGCCCGCCCGCGCACGTATCGAAATGCTATGCAGCAGGGATGACGCGAGTACGGCAAGCGCTGCCGGATCGACATCGCCTTTCAACTCGCCGGAGTCGATTGCCGCTCGCAGACGCGTTTCGAGATCGGCATCGAGCCTGCTGAGCCGGTCCGACAGCACGTCGCGTATTTCAGAGTCCTCGACGGCTTCAGTCGTCGCTGTGCCAATCGCAAAGCAACCACGCGGCTGGCCGTCACCCGAGAAGTAGATCGACAACTGCCCTTCATAAAACCGCATCAACGCCTGGCTCAAGGTCAGTTCGTTGTCCGTCAGCGCCTCCTGCATGGCCGCAGCGGCGAACTCCCAATACTGCTCCAGCGCTTTGATATAGAGCGCGTGCTTGTCACCGAATGCCGCATAGAGGCTTGGGCGATTCATGCCGGCGGCCGTGGCGATGCTGTCCAGAGAAGCGCCGGAATATCCGGTACTCCAAAAAACATCAAGCGCCTGCAACAGCGCTGTCTGCGGGTCATACGCGCGTGGGCGGCCGCGGCCTTTCGCCTCTGTAATCTTTTTTTGTGCCATATCGTACAAAATCCTTGAAGACGGGTTAGTCAGGCGATATTCTTACACCATCGCACAAAATTAAGGAACCAGAAATTCCTTGGTTTGCAGGTTTGTTGTAGCGGAGCTCGAACTGGGTATTGCGGCGACGAAACAGAGGCGGCGGAGCGATCCTCCTGACCGCACACGGTATGGCTGTTTTTGTGGGTGTTAGCCCGACTTCCCGGTTAATAGGTGCATTCAATCATGACCAAACAGTTCGACATCCCAGCTACACAGACCTTCGAGCATCCAGCGCCGAACCCGTCTGACTTGCCCATCAAGAAGCCGTTAAAAGAGAAATTACGGCCAGTGCTGATGGTGGGTTTTCCTCTGCTCTTCGCTGCGGTGGGGTACGCCCACTATCTGGCGGGCGAGCCCTTTGTATCGACCGATAACGCTTACGCCCGGGTGGCAAAGGCATCGATCAACGGGCGCATTTCCGGGCAAGTTGTCGAGATCGCGGTCGAGGACAATCAGCCTGTTCATAAGGGCCAGATTCTGTTTCGGATCGACCCGAAACCGCTGCAGATCGCCGTTGACCGTGCACAAGCACAGCTGAGCGTCGCGCGGCTGCGCATCGATGGACTCAAGGCCAGTTACCGCCAGCAGCAGGCCGAACTGCAATCGGCCAAAGAATCGGCCGATTTCGACCAGCGGGAGTTTGCCCGCAAGAAAGCGCTGGTCGCTACCGAGTTCGTCTCGCGCGCCATTTACGAGCGCGCCGACACCGACCTTAAAGTTTCCCGGCAACGAATCGCGTCGGTCGAACAACAGATCGCCAGCACGGTCGTTGCCTTGAATGGCAATCCGAACATCGAAGCCGATAGTCACCCGTCGGTGCGCGAGGCCAAGGCTCAACTCGACGAGGCGCAGTTGTATCTCTCGTACGCGACGGTGTATGCGCCGGACGATGGCATCGTGGCCAAAGTCGACGACCTGCAGGTTGGCAACTATGTGAACAACGGCGCGCCAGCGTTTGCGCTGCTGTCCGATCGCGAGATTTGGGTTGAGGCCAACTTCCGCGAAACCGACGTGACCCACATGCGTCCAGGCCAGGAAGCGACCATCAGCATCGATACGTACCCTGATCGCGTTTTCAAAGCCCACGTGACCAGCATGAGCCCCGGTGCCGGATCGGACTTCGCCCTGCTGCCGCCTGAAAATGCGACCGGCAACTGGGTCAAGGTTGTGCAGCGGGTACCGGTCCGTCTCGAACTCGATGAGATGGACCCTGCCCTGCCCCTTTTCTCGGGCACCAGCGCCACGGTCAAGGTCGATACCGGGTATCGCACGCCTTGGTGGCACCCGCTCAAATCCCTGTTAACCGCAGGTAACTTCTGATGAACGCCAATCTTGCGGGACCTCAAGGTGCGCGGACGTTAAGGTTCGCCGCGTTGCTCGCCACCTACATGCAGTCGGCGAACCTGCCTTTGCCAAATGCGGTACTCAGGTTGATTCAGGGCAGCCTGTCGATGACCGACGACCAGGCTGGCTGGATATTCACCTCGTACCTCGCGGCCAGCGCCATCACTATGCCGATTGCGCAATGGCTCGCCGGGCGCTATGGCTTGAAGCGGGTTTATCAAGCCGCGCTGGCCGTCTTCGTCCTTGGCTTGCTGCTCGCTACGCAGGCAACGACGCCGCTGGAATTCGTTGGCGCGCGCATTGTTCAAGGCTTGGCGAGTGGCGTGCTGGCACCGCTGTCGATGGCGATTGCGCTGGAGACATTGCCACTCGAGAAGCGTGCGAAATTTGGCGCGACGTGGACGGCCATCGTGCTGTTCGGCATCGTCAGCGGCCCGAGCATCGGCGGTTGGCTCGGCGAACATTTCGGATGGCGCCCGATCTTCTACATCAGCCTTCCGTTATCGGCGTTTATCTTCCTCGCAATGGCGCTGTTGCTTGCCGAGAAAAAAGCCGAGAAACGTCCGTCGTTCGACTTCTTCGGTTTCGGCAGCTTCACGCTGGGTTTGATCAGCCTGCAAATGTTGCTCGACCGTGGTGAACGCCTGGACTGGTTTTCCTCGACCGAGATCTGGCTGGAAGCGATCGGCTGTGCACTGGGGCTCTACCTGTTCGCTGTGCATGTGCTGACCGCGAAGGTGCATTTCCTCAACAAGCGTTTGTTCAACGACCGCAACTTCGTGCTCTCGACAGTCATCTTTTTTGCCGTGGGTTTCGTGCTGTTGTCGACCATGGCACTGACCTCGCCGATGCTCGACGAGATTCTCGGCTACCCACCTGACACCACGGGTTCCCTGACGATTCCGCGCGGGATCGGCCTGGTCGGTGCGTTCCTGTTGATGGGCCGTGTGCCCGAGCGTTTCGACCGTCGACTGTTCGTGGCTGCAGGCGTCGCCGTGGTGATTTATGCCAACTGGCTGATGCTCGGCTATTCGCCATTGATGGACTGGTCGCCCGTGGCGGTGGCCGGTGCGATCCAGGGGATTGGCATCGGTATCTTGATGCCGTCGCTGACCAAGGTCGCGTTCAGCACGCTCGACCCGACGTTACGCCCGGAAGGCACCGGCCTGTTCAACCTGTCACGGGTGTACGGCAGCACCCTCGGCGTTGCGATTGTGCAGCTGTTCTTCTTCAACAATACGCAGGCGATGCACATGGCGCTGGCCAGTAACCTGACGCCCTATCGCGCCGCGGCGCATTCCGCGCCGACGTCCCTGCAAGCACTGGCGGGGCTCAATGAAATGATCACCGGCCAGGCAGCCTTTATCGCGGTGGTCGACCAGTTCAAGATTTTGATGTTCGCGATGCTGGTGGTCAGTCCACTGGTTGTCTTTCTTCGTAAGCCCGTTGCGACCAACTAGTTTTCGTGGAGTTTGCCCAATGAAATCCCATGCGCGCTTCATCAACAGACAGATGTTCAAAACCACGTTCGCTGCGGTGTCGGCTCTTGCATTCCTGACCGCCTGCACCGTCGGCCCTGACTATCAAATACCGCCACCGAGCCTGTCGCAGCACTACGATCAACAGGCCGAGCAGCGTCTCGGCCAAGGCGGCAACAAGCCCGGTGAACAGCACATTGACCTGGGCAAGAAGGTCAACGGTGACTGGTGGTCTGCGTTTCGGTCGCCGAAGCTCGACAAGCTTGTACGTCGCGCCATTGACGGCAATCTTGAGCTCGTAGCGGCAGACGCGACGATCCGGCAAGCGGCTTCCTTCGTCGCTGCGGCGGAAGGTGCGTTGTATCCGCAGGTCGACTTTGGCGCCCAGGCTGGCCGCCAACGGGTGCACACCGCAAAAGAGCCTTCCATCTCCAATTTCTATGCGATTGGGCCACGGGTTGGCTTCGACCTTGACGTTTTCGGTGGCAACAAGCGCCAGGTCGAACAACAGCAAGCGTTTACCGATCTTCAGAAGCATCGCTACGAAGCGGCGTACCTGACCCTGACGGGCGATGTCTCGAGTCAGGCGTTGTTGCTGGCCTCGGCCAACGCGCAGATGGCAGCCGTCGAGAAGCTGCTCGCCAATGACACAAAGAATCTCGAACTGGTGCGCATGGCGCACGCCAATGGCAGCACCACGCAGATCGATGTTTCGCTGGCCGAGACGCGGCTCGCTCAGGACCGCACGCTGTTGCCGCCCCTCGCCCAGCAGCGCGATTCGGCACGTCATGCGCTCTCAATTTTGACGGGCAAAGGCCCGGCTGACTGGATCGCACCTGACTTCACGCTCGCCGAGTTTTCCTTGCCGGCAAACGTGCCCGTCAGCCTGCCTTCCGAAATGGCCCACGACCGGCCGGACGTACGGCAAGCAGAGGCAGAACTGCACATGGCCAGTGCCGCGGTTGGCGTGGCGACAGCCAACCTCTATCCCCATGTCGAGCTGTCCGCGTCGCTCGCACAAGCGGCTTCAGGCAATGGCGGCGCTGCACTCTGGGGCTTCGCTGCGGGGCTGAGTGCTCCGATCTTCAATGGCGGAACGCTCAAAGCTGAACGTCAGGCCGCTGTCGACGGTTACAAGGCAACCCTCGCCGGCTACCAGCAAACCGTCATTAATTCGTTCGGTCAGGTCGCCGACACGCTGCAGGCCATCAATCATGACGCCGAGGAAAACCTGGCGCAGGAGGACGCGTTGCGAGCGGCGGAAACGAGCTTTCGGTTGAACCAACAAGCCTACGCGCAAGGCGAGAACAGCATTCTCCAGGTGCTGGAGGCGGAACGTGCTTATGAGCAAGCGTTACTGGGCCAAATCAGAGTGAAGACCGCGCAGTACCTCGACACGGTGCGGCTATACGTGGCACTCGGCGGTAATTCCGCTGGTGTGTTTGAGCAACGAGTGGCCAGTCGCGAAGACCAGAAACCTTCCTATCAGTAGCCCCAGACATTGGAGTAAAAGCTATGCCTTACGAATCATTTCACGATGCACTTCGAGATACCCGATTCCCTCTGATACACGGATCCGGTGAGATGCCAGCCGTTGGCTTTGGCACGTTGTTCAGGGATCTCAGCGTCACAACACAAGCGGTCAAGGCCGCGCTGGAAGCAGGATTTCGCCATTTCGATTGCGCAGAACGTTATCGAAATGAAGAGAGGGTCGGCGTTGCCCTGCAGGAAGTGATTGAAGCGGGTAAGGTCCGGCGCGAGGACGTGTTCATTACCACGAAACTGTGGAACACCAACCATCGTCCCGAGCGAGTTGAACCTGCTTTTGAGGCCAGTTGCCGACGGCTACAAGTTGATTACATCGATTGCTATCTGATCCATACGCCGTTTGCCTTTCAACCCGGTGATGATCAGGACCCAAGAGACGAGCACGGTCGAGTCATCTACGATTCAGGCGTGACGTTAATAGAGACCTGGCGGGCACTTGAGCGCTTGGTGGATGAAGGACGCTGCAAGTCCATCGGCTTGTCTGATATCACGCTGGAGCGGTTACAAGAGATTGTGGCAGTGGCCCGGATAAAACCCGCCGTCGTGCAGGTTGAATCCCACCCTTATCTGCCTGAATGGGAGCTGCTTGAATATTGTCAGCAGCATGGAATTATCGTCCTTGCGTTTGCGCCACTCGGCCATGGCATGGAGCCGAACGTACTGGAAGACTCGGTGATTACAGGGATCGCCAAGCGCGTGCAGAAGACCCCGGCTCAAGTGGCATTGGCCTGGTCGGTACAGCGGGGAGTCGCTTTCCTGACCACGTCTGCTACACCGAGTCATATTCAGGAAAACATTGATATCTCTACCCTGCCGCACAGGGCCATGCGTGAAATCAAGGAAGAGATTACGACCCGGATACGATTCAACTCAGTCATGGAAACGGGTGTACCTGGCTTTATTCCGCAGAAAAAGTGATACACCACGAGGGGGCGATCTGTTTGCAGGGCCGCCCTCTTCATCCCTACCCCTTGAGGCGGAAACGATGGACGTTTTCCAAACCATGCGTTTTTTTGTGGCGGTCGCTCAGAGCGGCAGCTTTACCGCGGCGGCTGAGGTGTTGGACACCACAACAACCAACGTTTCCAAAGCGGTCTCCAGCCTGGAGGCCAGGCTTCAAACTCGCCTGATTAACCGGACAACCCGACGCCTGGCGCTGACCGAAGCCGGTCTGCGCTACTTGCAACGCTGCGAGAAAATTCTGGAAGAGGTGCGCGAAGCAGATGAAGAAGCAGGCACCGCTCATACCCTGCCCGTTGGCCGGCTGAAAATTCACGCGATGTCAGCCATTGGCAACCATTACGTGATCGATGCCATCGCCCGCTATAGAGAGACTCATCCCTCGGTGATGTTTGATTTGACCCTGACCAACCGGCTCCCCGACTTGCTGGAAGAAGGCTATGACATGTCGATTGTCTTAGCCCGGGATTTACCCGATTCAGGGTTTGTCGCTCAGCGGCTCGGCATGACCTACAGCATCCTCTGCGCCTCGCCTGCGTACCTGAAGAAACGCGGACACCCCGAATCCCCGAGTGCGCTTGGCTCACATGATTGTCTGAGGATTGTGAATACCGTCATGCCGGCTGAAAACTGGGCATTTGAGGGGCCCGAAGGCATGGAAACCGTCAACATTCCGCTGTCTCCGTTGCACATCAACACCGCCGATGGCATGACCATCGCGATTACCAACGGGATGGGCATCGGCATTCAGCCGATTGCTTCGGCAGTCGACGGACTCAGGGCGGGCACGTTAGTGCGGGTACTACCCGACTATCATCTTGAAGAGCTGAATTTATTTGCAATCTACCCATCACGAAAATTCGTGGATGCAAAGATCAAGACATGGGTGGAGTTTCTTAAAAGTTATATTCCGGGTTTGTTGGCATCCGATGAAAAAATCACAGGAACACCCGGGAACCGATAACGACATTTGAAATCGTCAGTGCAGCAGGCATGGAGTGTCGACCCTCCATCTTCCACACAAGACTCAACCATTTGAACAGCCGGTCCCCATGACTTGATACTGCAGGATATGCCGTTGACCGTGAGAGTCTTCATACGTCATTTGCGCCGGGACTGGCCCGCACTGGTCAGGAATATCGGTCACCGCAATGACTTTCTGGATATCCAGTTTCGTATCGTAAGTGTAGGTTTCAACAGGCGTCTTGCTGTCCGCAGGAGTTGTATGGCTTTCGCCTGCAAAGGCCTGTGTACCTAAAACACCAAGTGCAAGAAACATCGCAAGTTTTGGGATTTTCATCGTATTCACCGTATCGTCAAAAGTTAACCTCGTGAGCGGGTTGACCCCGACTCTGTTTGCTCACTCGGTAGAGGCGATGCTAGGTGTTTACCCCTCCTTCAAACAGCGACCCACTGGACAAACACTGTTGCCAGATTCCGCATGAATGGAGAATTTCGAACAGACAACGCCAGGAAGACGATTAATGAGCTATACCCGCTAATCTCTCATTGCAGTTCTTCAGCACAGGAGGTTGGCAATGAAGCGCAGAAACTTACTTGCAGCGCTAATGGTCACCGCAAGCCTTTTCGGCTGCGCCACTTCATCCGCCCCTGGAGTGAGCGTTACTTTGGTTGCCACCCGGCAGAACACCGGTCAGATCGGCAATGTAACGTTGGCCGACTGGGGTAAAGAAACCGGGTTCAGTTTCTTCATCAGTGGTGCTCCAAGCGGAGCGTCTCTGCCCTTGCGCCTCTTTACCTTCATCAACAAGGGCAGCTGCCAGCACCCCGGGCCAGTCGCTTACGCCATGAATGATCGTGTCACCACCGAACGCCAGGCCATACGCGGCTGGGCTTTCTCTAGAAGCGCACCTGTCGCACTGCCGGTCCTGCTTTCCGGTGAGTACTCCATCGTCGTTCGAAGTGCACCGGACAGTGGCAACATCGATATTTTTTGCGGAGATATCAAGCAGAAAGGCTCAGGGAAATAGCCTCGGCGCTGGATCAAGCGCTTTCATGTCTCAATCACATCATCCGCCCAACTGATGGCCGCAACGACGGTCGGGAAACCGATCGTGCTGGTCAGTGAGATCAGCGTGTGACGGATCTGCTCTGGCGTAGCGCCCGCCTCCAGTGCCCGTCGGGTATGACTGTGCACCGCGCCCTCAGAACGGATGGCCGCCGCGGCACCGAGCTGGATCAGCTGGACAACGATCTCTTCCAGTGGACCGGTATGACGCACCGCCGTACCCAAGGCCTCCACGGCAGCCAGGTAATCCGGGTACTGCTGTTCGAGACGTTGGTAGGTGTTGTGCGCTTTCTTCTTTGCCATGGTTGTTTCCTCGCGTTGGAGGGCGATCAGTTCTCGCCTTTGCGCCCGAGTCATCAGGCTGCGATTTGCGAAACTTGCACACTGCAACAGTAGGCTACGCTTACAGCAGCTCATTGCACACGATGCTCGCGTCTGCAGGTTTTGGTTTGTTCTGGAGAGCGTCTGCAACAGCTATTTCAGACAGGCCCAAACAATTCACGCAGGACTACGTGATGACCGAGCCCTTCCTCAGTTTTGATCAACTCAAGCGTGCTGCCGCCTCCGGCGAGATCGATACCGTTCTGGTCTGCATGGTCGACATGCAAGGCCGACTGGTCGGCAAACGATTCCAGGTCGAGTTTTTCATCGACAGCGGCCATGAAGAAACCCACTGCTGCAATTACCTGCTGGCCGACGACATCGACATGGAACCGGTGCCGGGTTACGCCGCGGCCAGCTGGAGCAAAGGCTATGGCGACTTTGTGCTCAAACCCGACATGGCCACGTTACGACGGGTGCCCTGGCTTGAGTGCACGGCGCTGGTGCTCTGCGATGTGCTCGATCATCACCATCGGCGCGACCTGCCGCATAGCCCGCGGGCGATCCTGAAAAAGCAGGTCGAGCGACTGCGCGAACGTGGCTACACCGGCATGTTCGCTTCGGAACTGGAGTTCTATCTGTTCGACGAGAGTTACGAGGCGATCCACGAGCGCAACTACCACAAGCCGAAGACGGCCGGTCACTACATCGAGGACTACAACATCCTGCAGACCACCCGCGAAGAGCCGGTGCTGCGGGCGATTCGCAAGCATCTGCAGGCCAGCGGCATTCCCGTGGAAAACTCCAAGGGTGAATGGGGGCCGGGCCAGGAAGAGATCAACATCCGTTATGCCGATGCGCTGACCATGGCCGACCACCACGTCATCATCAAGCACGCCTGCAAAGAGATCGCGCAACTGCAGGGCAAGGCGATCACGTTCATGGCCAAGTGGCGTTATGACGCCGCCGGTTCCAGCAGCCACATTCACAATTCGCTGTGGGACAAGAACGGTAAAAAGCCGCTGTTCTTCGACGCCAAGGCTGAGTTTGGCATGTCGAAACTGATGCGTTCATGGGTGGCCGGGCAGCTTAAATATGCCAACGACATCACCTGTTTTCTCGCGCCCTACATCAATTCGTACAAGCGCTTTCAGGCCGGCACCTTTGCCCCGACCCGGGCGGTGTGGAGTCGGGACAATCGCACTGCGGGCTTTCGTTTGTGCGCAGAAGGCAGCAAATCCATCCGCATCGAATGTCGTATTGGCGGCGCCGACCTCAACCCTTATCTGGCCTTCGCCGCGTTGATCGCGGCGGGACTGGCCGGTATCGACGAGAAGCTCAGCCTCGCGCCGCCCTTCGAGGGCGATGCCTACGTCGACGAACACTTGCCTGAAGTTTCGAAGACCCTGCGTGAAGCTTGCGCCGCACTCCAGGGCTCGACCATGTTGCGCGAAGCGTTCGGCGATGAAGTGATCGACCACTACGTGCACACCGCCGAATGGGAGCAGAAAGAGTACGACCGGCGGATTACTGACTGGGAACTGCAGCGCGGGTTTGAGCGCTATTGAGACCGCCATCATGACTTCAACCATTCAACTGATCTCACCGGTCGATGGCCGGGTCTATGCCGAACGCCGCTGCGCCGATGCGGCGCAAATCGACCAGGCTTTGGCGGCGGCCGAAACTGCCCAGACGCAATGGAAACGCCGGCCACTGAGCGAACGCGCCGCCTTCTGCAGCGCCGCGGTGGACGCAATGTTGGCCATGAAGGCAGACATCGTGCCGGAACTGGCCTGGCAGATGGGTCGCCCGGTGCGCTTTGGCGCTGGCGAACTTCGCGGTTTCGAAGAGCGTGCCCGGCATATGATCGCCATTGCACCTGAAGCCCTGGCTGCGATTGAACCCACGCCCGTCGCCGGTTTTCGACGCTGTATCAAACGCGAGCCGGTGGGTACGGTGCTGGTTGTTGCCCCCTGGAATTACCCCTATCTAACGGCAGTGAATACGATCATTCCGGCGCTGATGGCGGGCAACAGCGTCATCCTCAAACACGCTTCACAAACGCTGCTGGTGGGCGAACGGTTCGCCGAGGCGTTTCGCCGTGCCCATCTGCCCGAAGGATTGTTCCAGAACCTGCTTCTGAGTCATCTCTACACCGGAGCGATCATTGCCTCTGGACGCGTGCAGCAGGTGAACTTCACCGGCTCGGTCGAAGCCGGCAAGGCCATGGAACACGCGGCCATCGGAGGTTTCCTCGGTGTGGGCCTGGAGCTCGGCGGCAAAGATCCGGCCTACGTCCGGGCAGACGCCAACCTCGAACATGCAGTGGAAAACCTGGTGGACGGTAGCTTCTTCAACTCCGGGCAAAGCTGTTGCGCCGTGGAGCGCATTTATGTCGATGAAAAAATCTACCCGGCGTTTGTCGAGCGCTTCGTTTCTTTGACCCGCCAATACGTGCTGGGCAACCCACTGGACGAAGCCACCACGCTCGGCCCGCTGGTGTCTCCGAACGCCGCTGATTTCGTTCGCGGGCAGATCGCCGATGCATTGACCCAAGGCGCTCGGGCGCTGATCGATCCAAAGGATTTTCCTGCCGACGCACCGGGCAGCGCCTACCTCGCGCCGCAAGTATTAGTCGACGTCACCCATCAAATGTCGGTGATGCGCGAGGAAAGCTTTGGCCCGGTGGTCGGCATCATGTCGGTGGCCAGCGACGACGAAGCCATCGCCTTGATGAACGACAGTGAGTTCGGGCTCAGCGCTTCCATCTGGACGCAAGACCTTGCCGCCGCCGAACGCCTGGGCGACGAGATCGACACCGGCACCGTGTTCATGAACCGCTGCGACTACCTCGACCCTGCCCTGGCCTGGACCGGAGTGAAGAACAGCGGGCGCGGCGTCACGCTGTCGCGACTGGGTTATGACAACCTGACCCGAGCGAAATCCTTCCATTTGCGCCACGAGATCTGAGCCATGAGCCTGACCGCGAACTGGAATTACCCCACAAGCATCCGCTTCGGTGTCGGCCGCATCGCCGAACTCGCCGAGATCTGCCGCAGCCAAGGGATCCAGCGACCGTTGCTGGTCACCGACAGTGGCCTGGCGCGCGCCCCGATCACCGCCGCAGCGCTGGACGCCTTGCGCGCTGCCGGCCTTGGCGTCGCGCTATTTTGCGACCTTAAGCCCAATCCGGTCGAAGCCAATCTGGCGGGTGGGCTCGACGCCTGGCGCGCCGGCAAACACGATGGCGTGGTCGCCTTCGGCGGCGGCAGTGGCCTGGACATGGGCAAGCTCATCGCCTTCATGAGCGGCCAGACACGACCGGTGTGGGATTTCGAAGACATCGGCGACTACTGGACCCGCGCGGATGAAAGCAGCATCGCCCCGATCATTGCGGTGCCGACCACGGCGGGCACCGGTTCCGAGGTGGGCCGTGCCGCGGTGATCATCGATGAGCGCACGCACACCAAACGCATCATCTTCCACCCGAAGATGATGCCGCGCGTGGTCATCAGCGACCCCGCCCTTACCGTCGGCATGCCGGCCAAGGTCACCGCGGGCACCGGCATGGATGCGTTTGCGCATTGTCTGGAATCGTATTGCGCACCCGGCTTTCACCCCATGGCCGAAGGGATTGCGGTGGAAGGGATGCGCCTGGTCGCCAATGCCTTGGTGCGAGCCGTACACACCCCCTCGGACCTGGAGGCGCGCGCGGAAATGCTCGCGGCTGCCGCGATGGGCGCTACCGCTTTCCAGAAAGGTCTGGGCGGGATGCACGCCCTCTCACACCCAGTGGGCGCCCTGTACGACACCCATCACGGCATGACCAACGCCACGTTCATGCCCTATGTCCTGAAGTTCAATCGCCCGGCCATCGAGGAACGCATCACCCGCCTCGCGGCTTATTTGCGTCTGCCCTCGCCCGGCTTCGACAGTTTTCTGGCCTTCGTCCTCAAGTTGCGCAAGGACATCGGCGTGCCCCACACGCTGGTTGAGCTGGGGGTGGATGACCGACAGGCCGACCTGATCGCGGACATGGCGATTGTCGACCCTTGCGCCGGTGGCAACCCGCTGCCATTGACCCGAAATGGCGCGGCAGAAATTTTCGAGGCGGCGTACCACGGCCGTCTGTAGAGCAGTTGTCTGTCCATGGCCAAGGTGCGAACGCGCAGCATGGGCGGGATTTATCCGCAAGAAACAGGAGCAGTACGACAAGGGGTTGAAGGCCAGCCCATCCGGCAACGTAAACCCGGATGGATGCGTATCAAAACCTGAAGGGGCACACAACATGAAGCCAGCAAGCCAGCCCGGCACAGCCGCGCCGCAAGACGATGACGTCAAGGTGCTGCACAGCATGGGCTATGCCCAGCAGCTCTCACGACGGATGGGCGTTTTCTCCAACTTTGCCATTTCCTTTTCGATCATCTGCATCCTCTCGGGTGGTATCAACTCACTCGCTCAGGGCACCTCAGGTGCGGGTGGTGCGTCAATCGGCATCGGCTGGCCAATCGGTTGCCTGATCTCCGGGGTTTTCGCCATGGCCATGGCGCAGATTTCCTCGGCCTACCCCACCGCTGGCGGCCTCTATCACTGGGGTTCGATTCTCGGTAACCGCTTCACCGGATGGCTGACCGCGTGGTTCAACTTGCTCGGGCTGGTCACCGTGCTCGGTGCGATCAACGTCGGCACCTATTACTTCTTTTTCGGCGCCTTTGGGCCGGCCCTGGGAATGGAAGACACCACCACGACCCGGGTGATTTTCCTGGCGATCCTGACTGGCCTCCAGGCCTTGTGTAACCACCTGGGTATCGGCCTGACGGCGAAGCTCACCGACTTCTCGGGCTATCTGATCTTCGCCACGGCGCTCGCGCTGACCATCGTCTGCCTGATCTCTGCACCCAGTTATGAATTTGCCCGGTTATGGACCTTCAGCAACTACTCCGGCGAGGCTGGCGGCAGCGTTTGGCCACAGGTGTCGAACGGCTGGATTTTCATGCTCGGTCTGCTGTTGCCGATCTATACCATCACCGGTTATGACGCCTCTGCGCATACCTCTGAAGAGACCCGGAATGCCGCCATGTCAGTGCCACGCGGCATGGTCATGTCGGTGGTCTGGTCGCTGCTGTTCGGCTGGGTCATGCTCAGTTCCTTTGTGCTGATGCTGCCGAACATGGACGAGGCGGCGAAGCATGGCTGGACCGTGTTTTTCTGGGCCATGGACACCCAGGTCAATCCGACTGTGAAGTTGGCGCTTTACGTGGCGATTTTCATCTCGCAGTTTCTTTGCGGGTTGGCGACCGTGACCTCGGTCTCACGCATGATCTTCGCGTTTTCCCGCGACGGCGGCCTGCCCTTCTCCAAAGCGCTGTCCTCGGTCTCGCCGACCCTTCGCAGCCCGGTGGCGGCGATCTGGACCGGTGCCACCCTCGCGGTGTTGTTTGTCTGGGGATCTTCGGTGATCTCCATCGGTGAAACGCCGGTCTATACCATCGTGGTGTCTTGCACGGTGATCTTCCTGTTCTTCTCCTTCGTCATTCCCATCATCCTGGGCCTGTTCACCTACGGGACGTCGAAGTGGCCAACCATGGGGCCGTGGAACATGGGACGCTTCTGGTACACAGTGTTCGCCCTCCTCTCGATCCTCTCGATGGTGATCATTTTCGTCATCGGCATCCAGCCACCAAACGAATGGGCGTTGTACATCACCATCGGTTTTCTGGTGTTGACGGCCATTGTCTGGTTCGGTTTTGAAGCCCGACGCTTCCAGGGTCCGCCGATTGGCGACATGATCGTCAAGCGTCAGGCTGAAATTGCGGCGGCGGAAGAGGCGTTGAACAAACGGGCTGGAAGTTGATCGCTAAAGATGAGTAACCTGTGGTGAGGGAGCTTGGTCCCGCTGGGCTGCAAAGCGGCCCCAAAAGGCAACACCTGTCTCGAGATCAGGCCCCATTTCTCATCCATAGGCCAATAGGACGCCGGTGCGGCAGGAGGCATGCAATGGAGCTGAAATTCAGTCACGTCGATGTACTGGTCAAGAACCTCGAAGAAGCCTGTGCGTACTACGCGCAGATACTCAAAGCCAGGATCTCCAAAACGCTCGTCTGGGAACGAGGTGGTCTGCACGTGCGCTACGCGATTGCGCTGATCGGCCAGGAGCGTTTCATGCTGGTACAGCCGTTGGCGGGGAACCTGAAGGAGCTATTGGACTCCTCGGGCGAGGGGATGATTTATCGCCACTGCTACTCGACACCGGACATCGAAAAGGCCTATGACGAATTGATGGACGCCGGTGTTCAACCAGAAGACGAAAACGGAAAACCATTGGCCCGCGCGAATCTGCAATCCCCGTCCGGGGCACGCATCATCTGGTTGCCCAAGCGCTTCGGGCACTTCTCTATCGAGATCCTGGAAGACAAAGCGCTGGAGGCATTTGTCGAGGCTGCATTTGCCTAAGTGATGTGGCGACCGGTGGAATCCACAGTCAATAGCGGTCATCCATTTGAGGACACTCGTACATCGAGCAAGGCATATTCCGCTTGTGAAAAAACTAAGGCTCCACACCTTCTTTCCGACGCACAACCTGTCCTTTTAGAATTACTCATTCATCTTTCACTCATTGCTGCCGATGTCCCTGACTTAGGGCATAGGAGCAATACAGATGAGAAACAACCAACCGGTTACGCAGCGCGAGGTTGCCCTTGGACCTCAACAAAAACTCATCTCAACAACGGATGCACGAGGCGTCATCACGTACTGCAATGACGCCTTCGTTGATATCAGCGGTTTCAACAAGTCCGACCTGATCGGCGCGCCTCAAAACATCGTTCGTCACCCCGACGTACCCTCCGCCATCTTTGCCCATATGTGGGGCGCGCTCAAGCTTGGCAAGCCGTGGATGGGCATCGTCAAGAACCGCTCCAAAAACGGCGACCACTACTGGGTCAACGCCTACGTCACGCCGATTTTCGAAGGTCGTGAGGTCGTTGGCTATGAGTCGGTCAGGGTCAAGCCGACGGCCGAGCAGATCCGCCGCGCCGAAGCCCTCTATAAACGCATCAGTCTTGGAAAATCAGCCGTCCCGGTCAGCGATCAATGGCAACCCGCCCTTCTCACCTGGTTGCCTGTTGTGACGATCGGGTTGGTGGGGACGCTGGGCGGCATGTTCCTCGGCGCGCCTGAGGCTTTTATGTTGGCTGTGGGGGTATCGATTCCCATCGGGTTGCTTGTGTCCCGCAGGCAAAACCGAGGGGCGCTGCGTTTACTGGAAATGGCTGAGGCCTCAACCTCCGACTCGTTGTTGGCCACAATGTACAGCGAGGAACGCGGTCCTCAGGCACGCCTTGAAACGGCGTTTGTCAGCCAAGCGTCTCGGCTCAAGACCTGCCTCACTCGGCTACAAGACACGGCAGAGCAACTGACCAGTCTGGCTGGGAGATCCGATGGTCTCGCCGCCGATAGCTCTCGTGGACTGGACCGCCAACGGGTCGAAACCGAGCAGGTGTCGGCCGCAGTCAATCAAATGGCGGCCACCACGCAGGAGGTCGCCAGCCACGTCCAGCGTACTGCCGACGCCACTCAAGAAGCCAATGTGCTGACTGGACGTGGACGCGAGGTGGCCCGAGACACTCGAGAAGCCATTCAGCGCCTCTCCGTCGTGGTGGGCGAGACAGGGCTGACGGTGGCGCAGTTAGCCAAGGACAGCCATGAAATCGGGACGGTGGTGGATGTCATCAAGGGCATTGCCGATCAGACTAACCTGCTGGCGCTGAACGCAGCCATCGAAGCCGCGCGGGCGGGCGACATGGGTCGAGGCTTCGCGGTAGTCGCGGATGAAGTGCGTCAGCTGGCACAGCGCACAACTCAGTCCACAATCCAGATCCATAACCTGATTTCAAAGTTGCAGGTCTCATCCAGCAACGCGGTTAAAACCATGGAAAGCGGACATCGACAGGCCGAAGAAGGCGTGGCGTGGGTGCTTGAGGCAGACAAGGCATTAGTCGGTATCAGTGAGGCCGTCGCGAACATCACGGACATGACTACCCAGATTGCCGCTGCGACCGAAGAACAAACCGCCGTGGCCGAGGAAATCAGCCGCAATATCACGACCATTGCTAATCTGGCGGACCAAACATCTGAACAAGCCAGGCATTCGGCAGAGCTGAGCAAGGAATTAACCCAGACCGCTAAAACTCAGTATTCATTGGTCGAGCGATTTAACCGATAATCCATCCACTGTGTTAAAAAAGCCCGCCCCGGCGGGCTTTTAATTCCGGGCGCTGCTCGAACACAAGCGGATTCACGCTCTGGATATTCCCGACGACTTTCGCTACATGGATCCTGAGTGGGTGGACATGCTCGAAGACGCAGTGAAGCCCTATCTCACTACCCAGGCTTTCTGCGCAAACCACTGCCATCATTCAAGAATTTACAAACCGAGTAGAAAATATGAATCGTCGTAAAAAAATACAGCAGCTATTAAAGGCTCACGCCAAAAAGGCCAGCGCCAAATTGGCACCGCCCAGTAAGTCTAAATACATTAGTAAAGCTGACCGATTGAAACTAGCGGCTGAACCCGGTCTGGACCCGATCATTTCCCCTGAGAGCTGATCTATTTATCTTGAACAGCACCAGAATTTACAAGTCTGTTTGGGCCAGGTCTTCCGACGTACCGTTACGGAGCATATAAGACATGTCAAACATCGTCGCATGGACCCTGTTCGCCTTGGGCGTTCTTCATATTCCATTCGGTATCATCAAGTTCAAAACAGCATTCGCCGCCGCTGTAGACTCTGGCTTCGTTGACCAATTCAAAGCGCACGAAGATCGGCGTACTGCCCTCTGGTTTACCATGCTGGGGCCGCTTTTTATGCTCGCAGGGCAGACCGCGATTCACGCCGTAGCCGTTGGCGATCTCGCACTACTCAAAATGGTTGGCATCTATGTGCTTATGATCTCGATCATTTGCGTCATTGCTGTTCCAAAATCGGGGTTCTGGGCAACGCTGCTGGTTTCTCCGCTGATCATCGCGGCAGGGTATGGCTTGTACGCCTAAAAACGGGCAGCAACGATCATGAGCCTGATCCCGTTAGCGCGCATGAATGGGTGATGGCGAAAACCACGTAATCCCCCGATGCTTTGGGACTTACAAGGATGGCGCAATTAACGGAGCAGTCATAACGATGATCTTGGTTGTTGAGGGTATCAGCGCCAGCGGGAAAACCACTTGGAGCGCTAAGCATGGAGGGCAGCATGTCATTCCTGAAAACGGCCGTTTTGAAAACGAGCCGGATCGGATAAAAGATCCAGTCGGAACAGCTACATTTTGGGCCGAGCGAAACGTGGATCGCTGGCAAACGGCGCTGGCCATGGAAGATATTTCTTCGTGGGCTTTGTGTGACAGTGACCCTCTCAAGCTCCACTACATTTGGAGCCTTTGGCAGATCGGCGAGGCGAGCGAACACGACTGGCGAATAGAGTTGGACGCCACAAGAGAAACAATCGCACAAGGACGTATTGGCTTTGCTGACTGTTACATTGTTGGCCGCATAGATCCTCAGCTCGCGCGAGAACGAGCCAAAGCAGACCTCACCCGCCGACGGAGTAGATTCGAACTACACGTGCGCCTCCAACAAGCTCTGCTGACCTGGTACTCAGCTATGGATGAAGTGCTTCCCGGCAGAGTTCGATTCAGTTTTCCTTCAGAAATGCCGACCTTGAAAAACCTTGATGGCAGATATGCGGTAGCGGCCTTTGATCAAATGATCGCGTCGCTTCCACGACCTGCTCACACCTCTTAGCGAGACTGAGCCTTATATAGCAGTGGAAAGTGGATCGAGCATTGATACTGTCACCGACTCGTGTCATTGCATGATCTGGTTTAGAAACCAGAGTCTTTGGAGGTATCGCATGCGCCCTTTGTGCCCAATCAAACCTCCGTTCTTCTCGGTGCCATTTCCAGTCCGTCTGCAAAACAGGCTCACGCGAACCTGTCTGCGATGGATCCTGTGCCTGAGCATGATCGCGCCCGGCATGGCCGCTGCAGAGACACGCCCCGAGAACATGGTGTATCTGCGTACGATTGATCCGGGCATCGAGCAAGACATTCGCTATGCCAGCGCTCACAACTTCACCGGGCACCCACTCGACGGTTACGCCGCGGCACAGTGCCTGTTATCGCTGGACGCCGCCAAGGCTCTCGCCCGGGTACAAACGGCATTGAAAGCGCAAGGCTACGGTTTGAAGGTGTTTGACTGTTATCGACCGAGCCGTGCCGTTGCCGATATGGGGCGTTTCGCGACGGAACCAGGCGACCCACGCAAGGCCGAGTTCTATCCGCGCGTGGACAAGCAGGACTTCTGGCGCCTGGGTTACGTGGCCCGGGTGTCGAACCACTCCAAAGGCTCAACCGTGGACCTGACACTGACCGGTCCGGATGCCCTGCCCGCCGATAACTGGACGCCTTCAGCCGGGCAAGTCGATTGCACGGCGCCCTATGGCCAGCGTTGGCGCGACGGCGCGCTCGACATGGGCACCGGTTTCGATTGCTTCGATGAGCGAGCACATACCGACAACCCGACGATCAGCGCTGCCGCCAGGGACAATCGCCAGAAGCTCAGCAGGGCCATGGAGAAAGAAGGGTTTACCGGGTACTCGAAGGAATGGTGGCACTTCACTTACAGTGGGGAAGGTTCTCCGAAGAACGTCATGGACTTCCCCATCACGCCGCTGGGTGCACGCGACGCTCTCGACACCGCCAATCAGCTGATTGTGGTCACCACAAAAAACTGGACTGACATCCAGGGCGCAGCCCAGCGCTATGAACGGCAGGGGAACACCTTTCGAAAATACGAAGGGTCGTTTCCGGTGGTGGTCGGCAAGAGCGGACTGGCGTGGGGCAAGGGCCTGAGCAGCGTTGAGCAACGCGAAGGTCCGGTCAAACATGAAGGCGATGGAAAAGCACCTGCCGGGGTATTCAAACTGGGGACGGCGTTTGGCTACGACCGTACGGCCAACACCAAGCTGCCTTACCTGGCGCTGACCTCGACCATCGAATGCGTGGATGACAGCCACTCCGCACGCTATAACGAGCTGGTCGATGGAGCGGCTATTTCGAAAGACTGGAACAGCTCCGAACGTATGCGCCGCGATGACGACACGTATCGAAAAGGCATTTTCATCGAGCACAATACGCCGGCGTCCCCCGCCTCGGGCTCGTGCATTTTCTTCCACATCTGGCGCGGCCCCACCTCGCCGACGCTGGGTTGCACCGCCATGGATCAAGTGGATATCTCTCGTTTGTTCCATTGGCTGGACCCTCGCCTGTCCCCTCTGCTGGTTCAAATGCCCGAAGCGGAATACGAGCACTTTCGCGAGAGCTGGAACCTCCCCGAACGTTGATAGCGTCAGCATTGGCAGACGGTGTCTCGAAGTCCTGGTCATCGACGCAGGAACACCCAGGGAAAATTCGTATACCATATCTGCAATTCCATCCTAACGATCACGACCGTGGCCCTGACCAAACTCAACGCTCCCGACCTTGGCAATTCGCCTTCGACGTCGGAAATCATCACCCGTCATCTGCGTGACGCCATCGTCGCCGGGCATTTCGCCGAGGACGAGCCGATTCGCCAGGACGATATCGCCCGCCAGTTCAACGTCAGCAAGATTCCGGTGCGCGAAGCCCTCAAGCGCCTGGAGGCCGAAGGCCTGGTGATGTTCCAGCGTAATCGCGGGGCGATGGTCACGCGGGTTTCCGATGCAGAACTGGCGCAGATGTTCGAAGTGCGCATGCTGCTCGAAGACAAGGTGCTGCGCCTGGCCATTCCCAACATGACCGAAGAAACCTTCGCCCGCGCCGAACGCATCTGCCAGGAGTTCATCGGCGAAGATGACGTGGGGCGCTGGGCCGAGCTCAACTGGGAACTGCACGCTTGCCTTTACGAACCGGCGCAACGACCGTTTCTGGTCAGTCTTATCCGCTCGGTCAACGACAAGCTGGAACGCTACCTGCGCATGCAGATGAGCCTGTCGGCCGGCAAGGAACGCGCCGATCACGAACACCGGGAAATCCTTGCGGCCTGCCGCGCCGGTGACGTGGACCTCGCGGTGAAATTGCTCGACGAGCACATTGCCGGCGTCTGCAAAACCCTGTTCGAGCACCTGCCTCACCACCATTGACAGCTCGCCGCACTGTGCCGATTTCGTCATCGGCACTGGATAAAACCATCAAGCCGGCAAGCCCTCGCACAGGCCACTCTTTCGTTCACTCATCTGAACGGACGTGGCCATCCCATGAAACGCATCACCGTGATCGACTCCCACACCGGCGGCGAACCGACCCGCCTGGTGACCGCCGGATTTCCTGACCTGGGCAACGGCAGCATGGCCGAACGTCGACAACGGCTGGCCGAACAGCATGATCAATGGCGCGCTGCCTGCGTGCTCGAACCACGGGGCAGTGACGTTCTGGTCGGTGCCCTGCTCTGCGAGCCGGTGGACCCGAGCGCCTGTGCCGGCGTGATTTTCTTCAACAACAGCGGTTACCTCGGCATGTGCGGCCACGGCACCATCGGTCTGGTGGCCTCGCTGGCGCATCTGGGCAAGATCGGCCCTGGGGTGCACAGCATCGAAACCCCGGTAGGCACGGTGCAGGCAACGCTGCACGAAGACCATTCGGTCAGCGTGCGCAACGTGCCGGCCTACCGTTACCGCAAAGCGCTGTCGCTGCAGGTGCCGGGGTTCGGTCAAGTGACCGGCGATGTTGCCTGGGGTGGGAACTGGTTTTTCCTGATTGCCGAGCATGGCTTGCGCATTGCCGGCGATAACCTCGATGCGCTGACCGCCTACACCTACGCCGTGCAGCAAGCACTTGAGGTTCAAGGCATTCGCGGCGAAGACGGCGGCTTGATCGACCATGTCGAGCTGTTCGCCGATGACGAGCAAGCCGACAGCCGCAACTTCGTCCTCTGCCCTGGCAAAGCCTACGACCGCTCGCCCTGCGGCACCGGCACCAGCGCCAAACTGGCGTGCCTGGCGGCCGACGACAAATTGCAGCCGGGACAGATCTGGCGTCAGGCCAGTGTCATCGGCAGTGAGTTCGAAGGTTCCTACGAACTTCAGGGCGAGCGCATCGTGCCGACCATTCGCGGTCGCGCCTTTATCAGCGCCGAAGCCAGCCTGATCATCGAACAGGACGACCCGTTCGCCTGGGGCATTCGTCCGTGAACGAGGGCCTGGTGGCCGATGTGATCGTGATCGGCGCCGGCATCATCGGCGCCGCGTGTGCCCAGGCGCTGGCGGGGCGCGGCTTGCGCGTGCTGGTGCTGGACGCCGGCCTGCCCGGCGCCACGGCGGCGGGCATGGGCCACTTGCTGGTCCTCGACGACAATCCGGCCGAACTGGCCCTCAGTCAATATTCCCTGCAACGCTGGCGCGAACTGGCGCCGGCCCTGCCCGACGGCTGCGCCTACCGTTGCAATGGCACCCTCTGGCTGGCCGCCAATGCCGAAGAAATGGCCGTCGCCCACAGCAAATACCTGAACTTGCAGGCCCAAGGCGTGGCCTGCGAATTGATCTCCAGCAGTGCCTTGCACCAGCGCGAACCGGAACTGCGCGAGGGTCTGGAAGGCGGCCTGCTGATCAATGGCGACGGCATTCTCTATGCGCCTGCGACGGCTAATTGGATGCTGGACACACCGAACATCAGCCAACGCCGGGCGCGGGTCAGCGAAGTCGATGGCAACCGTGTGCGACTCGACAACGGCCAATGGCTAAGCGCCGAAGCGGTGATTCTGGCCAACGGCGTCCAGGCCAACGAGCTCTGCCCGGAGTTGCCGATCGAGCCGAAGAAAGGCCACTTGCTGATCACTGACCGCTACCCCGGCAAGGTCACCCACACCCTGGTGGAACTCGGTTACGTCACCAGCGCCCACAACGCTACTGGCCCATCGACGGCGTGCAATATTCAGCCCCGGCCAACCGGACAATTGTTCATCGGAGCCTCGCGACAATTCGGCACCACCGACCCGCAAGTCGAAGGCTGGATGCTGGCGAAAATGCTCCGGCGTGCCACTGACTACATGCCGGGTCTGGCGCAGCTCAACGGCATCCGCGCCTGGACCGGTTTTCGCGCTGCCAGCCCCGACGGTTTGCCGCTGGTAGGTCAACACCCGCAACGCAAAGGCTTATGGCTGGCGGTCGGTCACGAGGGCCTCGGCGTGACGACCGCCCCCGGCACCGCCGACCTGCTGGTCGCGCAGCTGTTCGACGAAACACCGCCACTGGCCGCGCAACCGTATCTGCCGCAACGTTTTCTCGGAGAGCCCGTTTATGCCTGAATTGATGCTGGACGGACGTGCCCTGCGGGTTGCCGAGGGCACCAGCGTCGCCGCGGCACTGGCGCTGAGCGGCGATGGCTGCACGCGCACCTCGGTCAGTGGCCAACGTCGCGCACCGCTGTGCGGCATGGGCATTTGCCAGGAATGCCGGGTGACCATCGACGGTCGCCGGCGCCTGGCGTGCCAGACGCTGTGCCGTGACGGCATGCACGTGGAGACTCAAGCATGAGCGAATACGCCGACCTGCTGATCATCGGCGCCGGACCAGCCGGCATGGCCGCCGCGCTCGCCGCAGCACCAAGCGGTGCGCGCATCGTCCTGCTCGATGACAACCCGCTGCCGGGCGGGCAAATCTGGCGTGACGGACCTCAAGCCAAGCTGCCGAACCCGGCGCGTCAGATGCGCGAGCGACTGGAGGCGTGCAGCAACATCCGCCGCCACTCCGGCACTCGGGTGATCGCCTGCGCCGGGCCAAAACAACTGCTGGTCGAAGACGCCGATCGAGGCTGGTTGATCGGTTACGACAAACTGATTCTGTGTACCGGCGCCCGGGAGTTGCTGCTGCCCTTCCCCGGCTGGACGCTGCCTGGAGTGACCGGGGTGGGTGGCCTTCAAGCGTTAATCAAGGGCGGCCTGCCGGTGCAGGACGAACGCATTGTGATTGCCGGCAGCGGACCGTTATTGCTGGCCAGCGCCGCCACCGCAAAATACAACGGCGCCCGGGTGCTGCGCATCGCCGAGCAGGCCTGCGCGGCCGCCGTCGCCGGTTTCGCCGCGCAACTGCCACGCTGGCCCAACAAGCTGATGCAGTCGGTCGCGTTGTTCGACCGCCATTACCGTACCGGGACCCATGTACTGGCGGCCCTGGGCAATGAGCGGCTGGAAGGTGTGCGCCTTCAACAGCAAGGGAAAATCGTCGAACTGGAATGTGATCGCCTGGCTTGCGGTTTCGGTCTGATCCCCAATACCCAGCTCGGCCAAGCCCTGGGCTGCGAACTTGAAGATCAGGCGATTGCCGTCGATGCCTGGCAGGCCACTCGCCGCGTCGATCACTACGCGGCGGGTGAATGCACCGGTTTCGGTGGCAGTGAACTGGCGTTGGTCGAAGGCACAATCGCTGGCCACGCCGCCGTCGGTGACCTTGATTCGGCCCGAGCATTGTGGCCGCGTCGTGCGCGCTGGCAGGGTTTCGCCAACGCCCTCAACAAGGCCTTCACCCTCGATCCGCAACTCAAGTCGCTGGCACAACCCGACACTTTGGTGTGCCGTTGCGAAGACGTACCTTACGCAGCGCTTGCCGAGCACACAGACTGGCGCGAGGCCAAACTGGCCAGTCGTTGCGGGATGGGCGCCTGCCAAGGCCGGGTGTGTGGCGGCGCGTTGCAGCACCTGTTTGGCTGGCAACCTTCGGCGCCACGGCCGCCCTTCAGTCCGGCGCGGATCGAGACCTTGTTGGGCCTGGACGACACCCCGCCGGCCTGAATGCCGGCCCGGGGCTTTCGGGTCCGTCGCCGAGTCTTTATGATCCCGGGCATTGCCTCCAGACGCCCAGCGCCATGTATGCCTCGCTCACTACCTTCAAACCCTGCGACCTGCCCACCCTGCTGAGCAGCCTGCAGCCGATCGCGGCGCTGCTCGACACCCTGTCGGACGTGGTGTTTTTCATCAAGGACAGCGAGGCCCGCTACGCCTTCGTCAACCAGACCCTGGCCCGACGCTGTGGCTTCAAACACAGTGACGAGCTGCTCGGGCGCACCGCCGACATGGTCTTTCCCGAGCGCTTCGGCCCGCTGTACACCGAGCAGGATCGTCGCGTGCTGTCCACCGGCCGCGAACTGGCCGACCAACTCGAACTGCACCTGTATTACGGTAACCAACCGGTCTGGTGCCTGACCCACAAACTCGCACTGCGCGACCTGCAAGGTCAGATCGTCGGCCTGGCCGGCATCTCCCGCGACCTGCAAGCGCCACAGTCCAGCCACCCGGCGTTCCAGAAACTCGCGGCGGTGGACGCGCATATCCGCAGCCATTTCGCCCGCCCTATCAGCCTTGCCGAACTGACCGCGATCGCCGGGTTTTCCGTGGCGCAACTGGAGCGCCATTGCAAACGGGTGTTCCAGCTCACCCCACGGCAGATGATTCACAAGGCGCGCCTGGAAGAAGGCTCCCGGCTGTTGCTGCACACCGACCTGCCCATCACCGAGATCGCCCTGCGCTGCGGTTACACCGATCACAGTGCCTTCAGCCGGCAGTTCCGTGCCTTGACCAGTCTGGCGCCGAGTCAGTATCGCGAAAGCCGTCGCTGAACCCGGGCAAGTGTTCCTTTAAGGGGCGCCCGGCGTTCCCACTGCTCCCTTCTGTAACACCGCCTGATACGGCCCGCCGAGGCGTTCTTCTCCTACGCCCTGCTCCCACAATCTTGTAGGACCTTTAGCTCAAGGCTTGGCGATTAATTCTCGCCTCTGCTCGGAAACAGGCACGCTCATTGCTAATCACATATCGTATACGAAATTCACAATACGATATCCAACAGCACTTTCCGACAACGAGGCCTCTATGAAAAACCCCGCATTTGCCGTAGCCCTCAGCGCTGTTCTCAGTACTTCCTTTATCGCCACCGCCCAGGCCGACAAGCTCGACGACATTATTGGTTCGGGCAAACTGCGCTGCGCCGTGACCCTGGACTTCCCACCCATGGGTTTCCGCGATGAAGGTAACAACCCGGCCGGTTTTGACGTGGACTACTGCCGCGACCTGGCGAAGATCCTCGGGGTCGACGCCGAAGTGGTTGAAACGCCCTTCCCCGATCGAATTCCGGCGCTGGTCTCCGGGCGCGCAGACGTGATCGTTGCCTCCACGTCCGACACCCTGGAGCGGGCCAAAACCGTCGGCCTCACCGTGCCGTACTTCGCCTTCCAGATGGTGGTGCTGACCCGCGACAACACCGGCATCAACAGCTTCGCCGATATCAAAGGCAAAGCCCTGGGCAACACCAGCGGCACCTATGAAGCCATCGCTCTGGAAAAAGACGTGAAGAACTGGGGCACCGGCACCTTCCGCGCCTATCAGTCGCAGAACGACACGCTGCTGGCGGTCGCCCAGGGTCACATCGACGCCACTGTGGTCACCAACACCGTGGCCGCCGCCACGATCAAATCGGGCAAATACAAGAACCTGAAAATCGCCGGTAACGCGCCTTACACCATCGACTACGTGTCCCTGGGCGCCAAGCGCAACGAGTATGGCTTGCTCAACTACCTCAACCTGTTCGTCAATCAGCAGGTGCGCAGCGGCCGCTACAACGAGCTGTTCACCAAATGGGTCGGCACCGAGATTTCACCCACCGACCTGACCGTGCCCAAGGTCTATTACTGAGGTGTCCGGCATGCCTAGGCCAACCTCTCTGACCGGTCGCAGCCTGGTCGCCGGCGCCGCACAAGGCGCCCTGCTGTTCGCCGATGTCGGGCTGAGTTTCTGGGGCGGAGTCGACCCGTACAGCGGCGAGGTCATTGACCGTCATCACCCGCTCAGCGGCGAATGCCTGGCCGGACGGGTGCTGGCGATTCCCAGCGGCCGCGGCTCGTGCACCGGCAGCAGTGTGTTGATGGAACTGATCAGCAACGGTCATGCGCCGGCCGCACTGGTGCTGGCCGAACCCGATGAGATCCTGACCCTGGGCGTGCTTGTGGCACAGACCATTTTCGAGCGCTCCCTGCCGGTGCTGTGCATCGGCCGGGAGGCCTTCGCCGCCTTGCGCGGCAAGGCCTTTGCTCGGGTCGAAGCCTCAACGGTGACCGTGTTCGAACACCTGCCGGGCGATGCCTGGCAGGCACTCGACAGTCCGTTGCAGACAGCAGAAAAAAGCACCGCTATCGAACTCACCGAACACGATCAGGCGCTGCTCGACGGCGAGCATGGCAAAGCCGCCCAAGTGGCGATGCAGATCGTCCTGCGCATGGCTGAACTGCAAGGTGCGCGACACTTGGTGGTTGTCACCCAGGCACACATCGACGGCTGCATTTATACCGGGCCTGCGAGCCTGCGCTTCGCCGAACAACTGGTGCAGTGGGGAGCAAAAGTACGGGTGCCGACCACCCTCAATTCGATTTCCGTCGACCAGCGCCGCTGGCGCGAGTTGGGCATTGACCCGGCACTCGGCGTACCGGCCAGCGCCCTCGGCGATGCATACATGGCGATGGGTGCACAGCTGAGTTTCACCTGCGCGCCCTACTTGCTCGACAGCGCGCCGAAGGCCGGCGAGCAAATCGTCTGGGCCGAATCCAACGCCGTGGTGTATGCCAACAGCGTGCTCGGCGCACGCACCCTGAAATACCCGGACTACCTGGACATCTGCATCGCCCTGACCGGCCGCGCGCCCCTGATCGGCTGCCATCTGGACGCGCAGCGTAAAGCGAAACTGCAAATCGAATTACCGGTTTTGCGCGAGTTGGACGATGCCTTCTACCCCTTGCTCGGTTACCACATCGGTGCCCTGGCCGGCAGCCGGATTCCGCTGGTGTTGGGGCTGGAAAACAGCAAGCCGAGCCTGGACGATTTGAAAGCCTTCGGCGCCGCTTTCGCCACCACCTCCGCCGCACCGCTGTTCCATATCGCGGGGGTGACCCCGGAAGCACTCGACCCGACGCAGGTGCTGGAGGCGAATGTCCCCGTGCCGGTGGAAAAAATCCGCCTGAAGGATTTGCTGCTCAGTTGGCGCGAGCTCAACAGTGCCCGCGACAGTCGAGTGGATGTGGTCTCGCTGGGCAACCCGCATTTCTCCCTCAGCGAATTCGCGCATCTGGCGCGGCTGTGCCGGGGTCGGCACAAACACCCCGAGGTCGTGCTCGCCATCACCTGCGGTCGTGCGGTGCTGGAGCAGGCTCGCGAGGCCGGACATATCGCCGTGATCGAAGCCTTCGGCGCGACCCTGGTCACCGACACTTGCTGGTGCATGCTCGGCGAGCCGGTGATCCCGCTGGCCGCCAAAACCTTGATGACCAATTCGGGTAAGTACGCCCATTACGCACCCGGCCTGGTGGGCCGCAAGGTGCACTTCGCCAATCTCGCCGAATGTGTCGACGCCGCCTGCAGCGCCACGGCCAGTGGTCGTTTGCCGGCCTGGCTGCAATCGGCCGCCTCTCTGGAGAGCCCCGCGCATGTTTGATTACACCTTCCAATGGCGCGCGACCCTGCGCGCCCTGCCGGACATGCTCGCCGGCGCCTGGGTCACCTTCGAGACCGCCGCGCTGTCGATGATCTTCGGCGTGCTGATCGCCCTGGCCCTGACGGTGATGCGCGAAACCAAACAGCCGTTGTTGCGCGGCATCGGCAACGGCTGGGTGTCGATCGCCCGCAACACCCCGTCGCTGTTCCAGATCTACGTCCTCTACTTCGGCCTCGGCTCGCTGGATTTGCATGTCAGCTCATGGTTCGCGCTGCTGGCCGGGATCACCTTCAACAACGCCGGCTACCTGGCGGAAAACTTTCGCGGTGGCCTCAAGGCTGTGCCGGGCACACAAGTTCGCGCCGCGCGCTCGCTGGGCATGAGTGCCTTCCAGGCTTACCGGATGATCATCGTCCCGCAGCTGCTGCGGATCGTTTTCTACCCGTTGAGTAATCAGATGGTCTGGGCGGTGCTGATGACGTCGCTGGGGGTGATCGTCGGGCTGAACAACGACCTTACCGGCGTGACCCAGGATTACAACGTCAAGACGTTCCGCACCTTCGAATACTTCGCCATCGCCGCGGCGTTGTATTACCTGATTGCCAAGGCGATCGTCGCCGTCGCCCGGCTGATGGCCTGGCGGCTGTTCCGCTACTGAGGAGGTGAGCATGTTGACCACCAGTTTTTCCTGGAATGACCTGTTGTTCTTGCTTGATGGCGCCTGGGTCACTCTGAAACTCACGTTCTGGGCGATCATCCTCGGCTCTTTCGCCGGGCTGTTGTTCGGCTTGCTGCGGGCGCTGTTTCCGCGCGCCAGCCTGCCGCTGGCCTGGGTGCTGGACGTGTTTCGCAGCGTGCCGTTGCTGATCCAGTTTGTGTTGTTCAACTCGCTGAAAAGCATCGTCGGCTTGAACATCAGCGCCTTCAGCGTTGGTTGCATTGTGCTCGGGGTCTATGCCGCCGCGTACTTCACCGAGATCGTGCGCAGCGGCGTGCTGTCGGTGCCGTTCACCGTGCGCCGGGCCAGTCGTTCACTGGGCCTGAGTTTCCTGCAGGACCTGCGCTGGATCGTCCTGCCGATGGCCACGCGGGTGGCCTTTCCCGGCTGGCTGAACCTGGTGCTCAGCGTGATGAAAGACACCGCGCTGGTGATGTGGATCGGCATCGTCGAACTGCTGCGCGCTTCGCAAACCATCGTGACCCGCATTCAGGAACCGCTGCTGGTGCTGTGCATCGCGGGCCTCATCTACTACGTCATGAGCCTGGTGGTCGCTCGCCTCGGCGCTCGTCTGGAAAGAAGGTGGCAAGAAAATGATTGAGATCGACAACGTACACAAATCCTTCGGCAACCTCGAAGTGGTCAAGGGCGTCAACCTGACGGTGAACAAGGGCGAGGTGGTGTCGATCATCGGTGGCTCCGGCTCGGGCAAATCGACCCTGCTGATGTGCATCAACGGCCTGGAGCCGATCCAGAAAGGCAACATTCGGGTCGACGGTGTCGAGGTCCATCACAGCGCCACCGACCTCAACCGTCTGCGGCAGAAGATCGGCATCGTCTTCCAGCAATGGAACGCGTTCCCGCACCTGACCGTGCTGGAAAACGTGATGCTGGCGCCGCGCAAAGTGCTGGGCAAAAGCAAGGCAGAAGCCGAGGAACTGGCGGTCAAGCAACTGACCCACGTCGGTCTGGGTGACAAGCTCAAAGCCTTTCCCGGCAAGCTCTCCGGCGGCCAGCAACAGCGCATGGCCATCGCCCGCGCCCTGGCCATGTCGCCGGACTACATGCTGTTCGACGAAGCCACTTCGGCCCTCGATCCGCAATTGGTAGGCGAGGTGCTGGACACCATGCGCATGCTTGCTGAAGACGGTATGACCATGGTGTTGGTGACTCATGAGATTCGCTTTGCCCGGGATGTATCCGACCGTGTGGCGTTCTTTCGCAATGGTTTGGTGCATGAGATCGGCTCGCCTGATCAGGTTATTGGCAACCCGGTGCATGCGGAAACTGCGGCCTTTCTGAAATCAGTGAAATAACTAATGGCCTCATCGCGAGCAGGCTCGCTCCCACAGGGTTTGGTGGTGTACACAAAATCGGTGGCCAACACAGTTCACTGTGGGAGCGAGCTTGCTCGCGATGGGGCCCGAACAGACAAAACAAGGAGCAAACCATGCGCTCATCAAAAGTCATCCATGTAGTCAGCTGTCACGCCGAAGGCGAAGTCGGCGACGTGATCGTCGGCGGCGTCGCACCACCGCCCGGGGCCACCGTTTGGGAACAGTCGCGCTGGATTGCCAAGGATCAGACCCTGCGCAACTTCGTCCTCAACGAGCCGCGCGGCGGCGTGTTCCGCCACGTCAACCTGCTGGTGCCGGCCAAGGATCCTCGGGCGCAAATGGCCTGGATCATCATGGAACCGGCCGACACGCCACCGATGTCCGGCTCCAACTCGCTGTGCGTGGCCACCGTGTTGCTCGACAGCGGCATCCTGCCAATGACAGAACCGCAAACCCGACTGGTGCTCGAAGCACCGGGCGGGCTGATCGAAGCGGTGGCCGACTGCCGGGACGGCAAGGTCGAACGGGTGGAAATCAAGAACGTGCCCTCCTTCGCTGACCGCCTCGACGCCTGGATCGAAGTCGAAGGCGTCGGCTCATTGCAGGTCGACACCGCGTACGGCGGCGACAGTTTTGTGATCGCCGACGCCAAGCGCCTGGGCTTTTCCATTCGTCCTGATGAAGCGGCGGAGCTGGTCGAGGTCGGGCTGAAAATCACCCGCGCGGCCAATGAACAACTGGGCTTCGTCCATCCGCTGAACCCCGAGTGGTCGCACATTTCCTTCTGCCAGATCGCGGCGCCCCTCGTCTATGAAAACGGCATTGCCACCGGCGCCAACGCGGTGGTGATTCAACCCGGCAAGATCGACCGTTCACCGACCGGCACCGGCTGCTCGGCGCGCATGGCGGTGTTGCAGGCCAAGGGATTGATGCAGGTCGGCGAGCGTTTTATCGGCCGTTCGATCATCGGTTCCGAGTTCCACTGCCGCATCGATTCGCTGACGGAAGTGGCCGGACGCCCGGCAATCTATCCGTGCATTTCCGGCCGGGCCTGGATCACCGGCACTCATCAATTGCTGCTCGATCCAAGCGATCCGTGGCCACAAGGCTATCGACTGTCTGACACCTGGCCTGGGGCCTGAACACAGCCTTACAAACCCTCACCAAAAAACTCTGACAAACGGTTAGTAAAAACCCCCTCGTAACTGAAAAAAGCACTGGCCGAGTCTTTTCACATGCAATATCGTATACGAAATACAATTACTGAACCGGAGGCAACAATGAGCAAGCGCATTAACTGGAGTGGCGTCTTCCCCGCGGTGACCACTCAATTCAACGACGACTTCTCCATCAACCTGGAAAAAACCCACCAGGTGATTTCCAACGTGATCCGTGACGGCGTGTCGGGCCTGGTGGTATGCGGTTCGGTCGGGGAAAACACCTCACTGACCGCCGAAGAAAAAATCGCCGTGACCGAAGTCGCGGTCGACGCTTCCCGTGGTCGCGTGCCGGTGATCTGCGGCGTGGCCGAATTCACCAGTATTCAAGCGGCCAAGGTCGCCAATGCCGTGCGCCGGGTGGGTGTTGACGGGGTCATGCTGATGCCGGCGTTGGTCTACGGCTCCAAGCCGTTCGAGACCGCCGAGCACTACCGCTACGTGGCGAAAAACGCCGACGTACCGCTGATGGTTTACAACAACCCGCCGATCTACAAAAACGACGTCACCCCGGACATCCTGATTTCCCTGGCCGACTGCGACAACGTGGTGTGCTTCAAGGATTCCTCCGGCGACACCCGTCGTTTCATCGACGTGCGCAATGAAGTGGGCGACCGTTTTGTGCTGTTCGCCGGCCTCGATGACGTGGTGCTGGAAAGCATCGCGGTGGGGGCCGAAGGCTGGGTCTCGGGCATGTCCAACGTGTTCCCGAAAGAAGGCGAAACCATCTTCCGCCTGGCCAAGGCCGGTCGCTTCGCCGAAGCCATGCCGATCTACGAATGGCTGATGCCGATCCTGCACCTCGATGCCCGTGCCGACCTGGTGCAGTGCATCAAGCTGTGCGAAGCCATCGCCGGTCGCGGCAGCGCCCTGACCCGTCCACCACGCCTGGCCCTGCCGGAAGCTGATCGGGTTTTCGTCGAGCAAATCATGGCCAAGGCCCTCGCCAACCGTCCGGAACTGCCGGACGTCGGTCTCTGAGTGATTGCCGGGCGGGTCTCTTGCGGACCCGGCCCGGCTGCCTGTTTTTTGCGCCTCTACAGGAAACGTCAGCATGCCCAATCCTCACAGCACCGCCCGCGCAACTTCACCTTCGGGACTCAAGCGTGTCGTGGCCGCCGCCATGGCCGGCACCGTCGCCGAATGGTATGAATTCTTTCTCTATGGCACCGCCTCGGCACTGGTCTTCGGCCAGCTGTTTTTTCGCCAGACCGACAGCCCGATCGATGGCATTCTCGCCGCCTTCGCCCTGTATGCCGTCGGCTTCCTTGCCCGCCCGCTGGGTGGCTTGGTGTTCGGTCACTACGGTGACAAGTTCGGCCGCAAACGCCTGCTGCAACTGAGCCTGGTGGTGGTCGGCATCACCACGTTCCTGATGGGTTGCCTGCCCGGTTTCGACCAGATCGGCTACGCCGCGCCCGTGTTACTGGTGCTGCTGCGGCTGATCTAGGGTTTCGCCTTCGGTGGTGAATGGGGCGGTGCGATTCTGCTGGTGTCCGAACACTGCCCGGACAATCGCCGAGGCTTCTGGGCCAGCTGGCCGCAAGCCGGTGTGCCGGCCGGTAACCTCGTGGCGACCGTCGCGTTGCTGCTGTTGTCATCGAACCTGTCGGAGGAGCAATTCCTCGCGTGGGGCTGGCGCGTAGCGTTCTGGTTCTCGGCGGTGGTGGTGCTGATCGGCTACTGGATTCGCACCAGCGTCGATGACGCGCCGATCTTCAAGGAAGCCCAGGCCCGTCAGGCGCAAAACAAGCAACAACAATTGGGTGTGGTCGAAGTGCTGCGTCATCACTGGCGCGCGGTGCTGGTCGGTATCGGCGCGCGGTTTGCCGAGAACATCCTTTACTACACCGTCGTGACCTTCTCGATTACCTACCTGAAGCTGGTGGTGCACAAGGACACTTCAGAGATTCTGTTTCTGATGTTCGGCGCGCACCTGCTGCATTTCTTCATGATCCCGCTGATGGGTTATCTGTCCGACCTGGTCGGGCGCAAACCGGTGTACCTGACGGGTGCGATCCTTACCGCGTTCTGGGGCTTCATCGGCTTCCCGATGATGGACACCGGCAATAACTGGATGATCATCGGAGCAATCACCCTGGGCCTGGCGATCGAGTCGATGACCTACGCGCCCTACTCGGCGCTGATGGCCGAAATGTTCCCGACCCACGTGCGCTACACCGCGTTGTCCCTGTGCTATCAGGTGGCACCGATCTTCGCCGGCTCGTTGGCGCCGCTGATTGCCCTCACCCTGCTCAACAAGTACCACAGCTCGACACCGATCGCCTGGTACCTGGTCGGCGCCGCGCTGATCTCCATCGTCGCCGTCGGTTTGACTCGGGAAACCCGAGGCAAGTCGCTGCACCTGGTGGATAGCGAATCCGCTGCACGGATCGCTGCTCTGGACACTGCCGAACCCGCCAGCGCACGTCGGGGTGATTCGTTGGCTTGAGACGCCCCCAACCTTTACCGACAGGAGTTTTTCATGCCCCACATCATCGGCCACAACTACATCGGCGGTGCGCGCAGCGCCGCCGGCACCATCACCGTGCAAAGCCATGACGCCAGCACTGGTGAAGCGCTGCCCTACTCGTTCACACAAGCCACCATTCAGGAAGTCGACGCCGCCGCCAAGGCCGCGGCTGCCGCCTACCCAGCCTTCCGCAACTTGCCGGCGATTCGGCGCGCGGAGTTTCTTGAGGCCATCGCCGCGCAACTGGATGCGCTGGACGATGAGTTCGTTGCCTTGGTCACCCGCGAAACGGCGCTGCCAACCGGGCGTATTCAGGGTGAGCGCGGCCGCACCAGCGGACAGATGCGCCTGTTCGCTCAGGTCCTGCGTCGTGGCGATTTCTATGGCGCGCGCATCGACCGGGCCTTGCCCGAACGCCAGCCGCTGCCTCGGGTGGATCTGCGTCAGTACCGGATCGGCGTCGGCCCGGTCGCGGTGTTCGGGGCGAGCAATTTCCCGCTGGCGTTCTCCACCGCCGGTGGCGACACCGCGGCCGCCCTGGCCGCCGGTTGCCCGGTGGTGTTCAAGGCCCACAGCGGCCATATGGCGACTGCCGAGCTCGTGGCCGATGCAATCCTCCGCGCCGCCGAGCAAACCGGCATGCCCAAAGGTGTGTTCAACATGATCTACGGCGCGGGTGTCGGCGAAGCGCTGGTCAAGCATCCGGCGATCCAGGCGGTCGGCTTCACCGGTTCGCTCAAGGGTGGTCGCGCCCTCTGCGACATGGCCGCCGCACGGCCGCAGCCAATTCCGGTGTTCGCCGAAATGAGCAGCATCAATCCGGTGCTGGTACTGCCCGAAGCCCTGCAACTGCGCGGCGAGAAAATCGCCAGCGAACTCGCCGCGTCGGTGGTGCTCGGCTGCGGCCAGTTCTGCACCAACCCCGGATTGGTGATTGGCATTCGCTCCCCTGAATTCAGCGCATTTGTTGAATCGCTCAGCGCGATCATGGCGGACCAGCCGGGGCAAACCATGCTCAACGCTGGCACGTTAACCAGCTACGCCAAGGGCGTACAGGCGCTGCTCGCGCATCCGCACATCAGCCACCTGGCCGGCCGCGAACAACAGGGCAAGCAGGCCCAGCCGCAGCTGTTCAAGGCCGACGTCAGCCTGTTGCTCAACGGCGACGCGCTGTTACAGGAAGAAGTGTTCGGCCCGACCACGGTGCTGGTAGAAGTGACCGACAAAGCCGAACTGCAACGAGCATTGCAGAGTTTGCACGGTCAACTCACGGCCACGTTGATCGCCGAAGCCGGTGACCTGCAAACCCATGACGAGCTGCTACCGCTGCTCGAACAGAAAGTCGGCCGGGTACTGTTCAACGGCTACCCGACCGGTGTCGAAGTCTGCGATGCGATGGTGCATGGCGGTCCCTACCCGGCCACCTCCGATGCGCGTGGCACCTCGGTCGGCAGCCTGGCCATCGAGCGTTTCCTGCGCCCGGTGTGCTACCAGAACTGCCCGGATGCGCTCCTGCCCGAGGCGCTGAAAAACGCCAATCCGCTGGGCATCGCCCGTCTGGTCGATGGCAACAGCGATCGCCAACCGCTGTAAAAATCACTCAGCAACCTACTGTGGGAGCGAGCCTGCTCGCGATAACGGCATGTCAGTCAACGAAGATGTTGAATCTGACGGCCTCATCGCGAGCAGGCTCGCTCCCACAGGTCCGGCTTTCACTCAGCCCAGCAGCGCTTTCAAGTCGTTGTACAAGGCTTCGGGAATCTGCACGCCCTCCACCAAACTGCGCGCTCGCGCCTCGTAACGCCGTTGCGACGGCAAGCGTGCGCCCTGCCCTTGTATGCTCTGGAACATGACTTCGGCACGGGCCAGGTGCTGCTCGGTGGCCTCGCCGAGGAAGCGCCGCGGATCGAGGGCGATGATCAGCTCGCCGTGGTAAGGCGATGACTTGCTGCCCGCGTCGTACGCCAGCGATTCAGCACTGGTCAAGTCACCAATCAACGGCCCGGCGATCAACTCCACCATGGCGGCCAGCGCCGAGCCCTTGTGCCCACCGAACGTCAGCATCGCGCCAGCATCGAGTACCACGTTCGCATCGGTACTCGGCTGCCCGTCTGCATCGACGCCCCAGCCTTCGGGAATCGCTTTTCCGGCGCGTCGATGCAACTCGATCTCGCCACGGGCAATCGCACTGGTGGCGAAGTCGAACACAAACGGATCCTTGCCCGAACGCGGCCAACCGAACGCAATGGGATTGGTGCCAAACACCGGTTGACTGCCCCCCGCCGGCGCGACCCAGGCATGGCTGGGATTACACGCCAGCGCCACCAGGCCGGCAGCGGTCAGTTGCTCGATCTCGACCCACAGCGCGGAAAAATGCACACAGCGATTGATCGCCAGCGCCGCAATTCCGTTTGCCCGGGTTTTCTCCTCCAGCAATGGCAGACCCGCCTGAAACGCCAATTGGGAGAAACCACCTGCCGCATCGACCCGCACGATCGAAGGGGCTTGGTCGATCACCTGTGGTTCAGCATCCGCCGCCACCTTGCCGGCCCTGAGCGAATTCACGCACCCCAACACCCGGTACAAACCGTGGGAGGCGCAGCCATCGCGCTCGCCGGCAATCACCGTGGCGGCCACCGCCTGAGCGTGGGCAAGGTTGAAACCGTTGTGCAACAAGATCGATTCGGCCAGCTCGCGAGCTTCGGCCAGGGACAGTCGTTTCATCATCAACTCCTTGGACAGACCGCCCAGACTGGCCCATTCCAGACGCCACGGCTTGATCGCTTTAGGCCCGGTCGACGACGAATTCGGCATACCCCGCCAACACGGCCGTTCGTCGGCTGGGCCTCCCATCACCCCTTGACACCGATTGAGCTCTGGGCGAGTATTATTTCCATCGCATACGATACAAACGTATACGATAGGCAAATTAAACCTATTGAAACGTTGAGGATTCATTCCATGAGCAAGATCGAAAAAGTACTGGTTACCGGCAAAACCCACACCACGTTCAGCGACGCGACCCGTGCCAACGGCAAGCTCGACATCGAGCTGTCATCGCCAGGTAACGCGAAACCGGCCCACGTGTTCGCAGCCACCCAAGCGCACCCGACCGCCGAGCAACTGTTCGCCGGTGCATGGTCCGCCTGCTACATCTCCGCCATCGAACACATCGCCAAGGCGAAAAAAGTGGTGCTGCCGACCGATGCGTCCGTCGACATCGAGGTCGATCTGGGCCAGACCGGTCAGGCCTACTTCCTTCAGGCTCGATTCTTTGTCCGCTTGCCGGGCGTGGCACACGACGTCGCAACCGCACTGGCGCACGCCGCACACGAACTCTGCCCGTACTCGAAAGCGACGCTGGGCAACATCGACGTGGAAGTGAACGTCCTGACAGCGTAAAGATCTTTTTAATCCATTAAATATGTCGCACACGATATAAGCGCATACGAGAACAGTGAAAACTTAGGAAATCATCATGAGCAAGATCGAAAAAGTCCTGGCCACCGGCAAAACCCACACCACCGTCAGCAACGCTGGCACTACCTCGCGCGGCCATGACGGCAGCCTCGACATCACCCTGTCGACGCCTGGCAACGCCAAGCCAGCCCACGTATTCGCCGCCACCCAGCCGCACCCGACGGCCGAGCAACTGTTCGCTGGCGCCTGGTCGGCCTGCTACACCGCCGCCGTCGGGCTGGTGGCCGGTGAGATGAACGTGGTGCTGCCGTCGGATTTGTCCGTCGACATCGAAGTGGATCTGGGTCAGACCGGTCCGGCCTACTTCCTTCAGGCTCGATTGACCCTGCGCGTGCCAGGTTTGTCCCACGACATCGCGACGACACTGGCGCACACCGCCGATCAAATCTGCCCGTACTCGAAAGCGACGCGGGGTAACATTGACGTGGCCCTGAACGTCCTCACGGCATGACGCACCGCGCGGCGTTGCTATCGATCGGCATGGTCGATACGCCATATATCGTATGCGCTTTAAGCGTATACGCATCACAACCCAGCACAACGTTGAGGACTCAACCATGAACAAGATCGAAAAAGTCCTGGCCACAGGCAAAACCCACACGGCATTCAGCGACGGTGACAACTCTTCCCGTGGCCTCTCCATCCAGCTCTCGTCGCCTGGAAACCCTAGACTGGCACACGAGTTCGCAGCCATCGTGCCGCACCCAACAGCAGAGCAGTTTTTCGCCGGCGCATGGTCGGCCTGCTACACCGCTGCCGTCGAGCTGGCGGCAAAAAATATGAAGGTGACGCTGCCGTCCAATCTGGCCATTGATATTGAGGTCGATCTGGGCCAGACCGGTCCGGCCTACTTCCTCCAGGCCCGGCTGACGCTTCGCGTGCCAGGCTTGACGCAAGACGTCGCGACGGAGCTGGCGCACGCCGCAGACCAAATCTGCCCGTACTCGAAGGCAACGCGCGGCAATATCGACGTGGTCATCAACGCCCTGACCGCGTGATGCACCGTACGACCGGTTCGACTTTCGCCGTCGAACCGGTTGCCACCGTCAGTTAGAGTCGTTCCGACACAATCGCATACGAGGTATATTTCACTTTTTGCGAGCCAACCGTCTTTGGCCAACGAGGATGTACATGAAGCCCACCGACAACGCCGTCCCCGACAACCTGAAGCTCTCCGAATTCCTGTGTTTTGCGGTCTATTCCACCAACCTGGCCTTCGGCAAGGCGTACAAGCCGATACTCGAGCAGCTTGGGCTGACCTATACGCAATACATCACCATCGTCGCGCTGTGGGAGGAAGACGATCAGACCGTCGGCAGCCTGGGCGAGAAGCTGTTTCTGGAATCGAACACGCTGACCCCGATCCTGAAGAAACTGGAAGCGATGGGTTTTTTGCAAAGGCAGCGCGATCCCGAAGACGAGCGCCAAGTGCGGATCAGCCTGACGAAGAACGGTCGACAGCTGCGCGAAAGCCAACCGGAAATGGGCCTCGCCGACGCAACGGGCCTGACGCTCGACGAGTTCACGATCCTGCAGAAGGCGATCGTGAAGTTGCGCGGCAATCTGATCAAGTCGACGAAAGCCGGGGAATGAGCCGGCACGCCGATCTGGACATTCTCAAGCGTGAACTAGCGCACCGCCTCATCCCGCACCACCCCGCGCTCCTCCAGCAAGCGCACAAACATGGTCAGACTTTGCGACACCGTCCCGCGGCGCCACACCAGCCAGGTGCGTAAATAGCGGAACGATTCCGATAACGGCCAGACGCTCACGGTGGTGCATCCGGGCATGCTGTTGAGCATGCTGCGGGGCATCAGCGCCAGGCCTGCACCGGCGCTGACGCACGCCAGCATGCCGTGATAGGACTCCATTTCGAAAATCTTGCCGGGCACCGCCGCGTCCTTGGCGAACCAGCTTTCGAAGTGGTGTCGGTAGGAGCAATTGGAGCGGAAGGCATAGATGTTTTCGCCATTAACATCCCGCGCACGATGAATGGGGGAATGGTTGAGCGGTGCGATCACCACCATTTCCTCCTCAAACGCCGGCACGCCTTCCAATGCCGGGTGCAGCACCGGCCCATCGACAAACGCGGCCGCCAATCGCCCCGACAACACGCCGTCGATCATGGTCCCCGAAGGTCCGGTGGACAGGTCCAGCTCAACCTTGGCGTGCTTCTGGTTATACGCGGCCAGCAGCTCAGGGATGCGCACCGCAGCGGTGCTCTCCAGTGACCCCAGCGGAAACGAACCCTGCGGTTCTTCGCCCGCCACCGTCGCGCGAGCTTCCTGGACGAGGTCGAGAATGCGCCGGGCATAGTCGAGAAAACTCCAGCCGGCCGGCGACAGGCGCAGTCGGCTCTTCTCGCGGATAAACAGGTCCACGCCCAGATCCAGCTCCAGCTGCTTGATCCGCGTCGTCAGGTTCGACGGCACCCGGTGGATGTGCTGAGCCGCCGCGCTGATGCTGCCGTGCTCGGCGACGGCTTTGAAAATTTCCAGCTGAACCAGATCCAAGGCATTCTCCAAACGTGAACGATATGCTCAGTATTATTCAGTTTCCAGAAAACAAACGCCACCGTAACCTGAGCGCATTCCCACCTAGCAGGACGGTGCCATGACTCAAGTTTCCAGCCTCACCCATGCCATTTCGATCAACCCCGCCAACGGCGAGCAGATCGGCCACTACCCTTTCGAATCCGCATCGGCACTGGACGCCGCCCTGTCCCGCGCTGCTGCCGGGTTTCGCGCCTGGCGCAGCAAACCGGTTGATCAACGCTCGCAGTTGTTGATCGCCCTGGCGCAGGCATTACGCAACAACACCGCCGCGATGGCGAACATGATCACCCTGGAAATGGGCAAGCCAATCACTCAGGCGCGCGGCGAAATCGAAAAGTGCGCGCAACTCTGCGAGTGGTACGCCGAACACGGCCCGGCGATGCTGAGCGCCGAGCCGACGCTGGTTGAAGGTGGGAAAGCGCGCATTGAATATCGCCCGCTCGGCCCGATTCTCGCGGTGATGCCGTGGAACTTCCCGATCTGGCAGGTCCTGCGCGGCGCCGTTCCAGCGTTGATCGCCGGCAACACCTACGTGCTCAAACATGCTCCGAACGTGATGGGCAGCGCCTATCTGTTGCTGGAAGCCTTCAAGCAAGCCGACTTCCCTGAAGGCGTGTTCGAGGTCATCAACGTCACGCCCGACGGCGTTTCCAAAGCCATTGCTGACCCACGTATTGCAGCGGTCACTCTCACCGGCAGCGTGCGAGCCGGCATGGCGATCGGCGCTCAAGCCGGCGCGGCGCTGAAGAAGTGTGTACTGGAACTGGGCGGCTCCGACCCGTTCATCGTGCTCAACGATGCCGACCTCGACGAAGCGGTCAAAGCTGCCGTGATTGGCCGCTACCAGAACACCGGGCAAGTCTGCGCGGCCGCCAAACGCTTGATCGTCGAGCAAGGCATCGTCGAGGAATTCACGCGCAAGTTCGTCGAAGCCACGCAAAAACTGGTGGTCGGCGATCCACTGGCCGCCAACACCTACATCGGCCCCATGGCCCGCTTTGATCTGCGTGATGAACTGGATCAACAGGTGCGCGACACCCTGGAAGAAGGCGCGACGTTGCTGATGGGCGGCAAGAAGGCTGAAGGCGCCGGCAATTTTTACGAGCCCACGGTCTTCGGTGATGTCACCGACCAGATGACCTCGTTCAAACAGGAACTGTTTGGCCCGGTGGCCTCGATCATCACTGCACGAGACGCAGCGCATGCTCTGGCACTGGCGAATGACAGTGAGTTCGGCCTCGCCTCGACCATTTACACACGCAACCTCGAGCTTGCCGAGCAGATGGCCGATGAACTGGAAACCGGTGGTGTGTTTATCAATGGCTATTGCGCCTCCGACCCACGCGTCACCTTCGGCGGCGTGAAGAAAAGCGGGTTTGGCCGTGAACTCTCGCATTTCGGTGTGCGTGAATTCTGCAATGCCCAGACGGTGTGGCTGGATCGGCACTGATCGCATAACGATGCCCGGGAGCTTTTGGCTCCCGGGCTCATGCGCTATTCGTTCAGGTAATACAGCTTGTTCACAATCATCCAGCGGTAATTGATGTTCAGTAGCGACAGATAATCGGTAAATCGCATGCCGAGATAATCATCAGTGACTTTTACCGCGGCGGCATCACCCGTGACATCGATGCTGAGCACTTCCCAAAACGGCTTGACCTCTTTGGCTGCCGGCCCCTCGGCCTTGATCGCGCTGATAAATTCCTCCAGGGATGCCCATTCAAGCTTTTCTTCGTAATGGCCAATGATGCGGCAAGCAGGATGAAAGGCGTGTCGCAGCAAGGCTTCATCGGCGAACACCATGCCTTCTACATAATTGCGGACCACCACGTTGATGTGTTCTTTAGCCAGCAGTTGAGTCGTCATGTCATACCTCCAGCGTTCTCACCATCGCACCGCCGGATCAGGTTGATCGATCGTCCATTCCACCCTGAAAGTCTAGCACCGGGCGCTTAACCGTCCCGGACGGCGACTATCATGATGGGGGTCACCTGCCTTTCGAGGAGCTGAGAGATGTCGCTGACTCTTTACTACCATCCGCTGTCGTCGTTCTGCCACAAAGTGCTCATCGCACTCTACGAAAACGCTACCGAATTCGAAAAGCGGATCATCGATCTCGGCAACGATGCCGACAGAGCAGCGCTGCAAGCGCTGTGGCCGCTCGGCAAGTTCCCGGTCATTCACGACCACGCTCGCCAGCGCAACGTGGCGGAAACCACGATCATCATCGAATACCTGGACCGATTTTATCCGGGTGAACATCCGCTCGTTCCCGACGATTGGGACACCGCGCTGGAGGTCCGTCTGTGGGACCGTGTGTGCGACCACTATCTCCAGACGCCGCTGCAACAGATTGTATTTGATCGCCTGCGCGACGCTCATGGCGATTTGACCCGAGAACGCTCCACACTGCAGACGGCGTACGGAATGCTCGACCGCCAGATGGCCTCCAGAATCTGGCTCGCCAGTGCAGACTTCAGCCTGGCCGATTGTGCCGCCGCCCCGGCCCTGTTCTATGCCAGCACCCTCGAGCCGTTCCCCGACGAATACGGTCACTTGAAAGCCTATTTCGACAGGATGATGAACAGACCGTCCGTCCAGCGGGTCATTGACGAAGCCAGGCCCTACTTCTCGATGTATCCGTTTGCCGAAGCCCTCCCGGAGCGGTTTCGCTAGCGCGCCTAACCGACAATATCGATCAACTGCTCGCGCTGAGCCCCCGTCAGCATCGGACCGAAACCTGCACCGGCATTTTCCGCCATGTAACGCGGGTTGCCGGTGCCGGGGATGACGCAAGTCACCGCTGAATGCGTCAGCAGGAACTTGAGCGCCAGTTGCGCCCAGCTATTGACCCTCACATCCGCAGCCCAGCGCGGTAACGGCTTGTCCTTCAAGCGGGCGAGCAAATCACCGCCGCCGAAGGGACGATTGCAGATCACCGCCACGCCGCGTTCGCGACACAGCGGCAGGATGCGTTTCTCGACGCCGCGATTATCCAGGGCATAGTTGATCTGCAAAAAGTCCAATGGCTCGGCCTTGAGTACCGCTTCCACTTCGTCATACGCCGACGCCGTGTAATGGGTGATGCCGATGTAACGAATGCGCCCTTCTTCCTTCCATTTGCGCAGCGTGGGCAAATGGGTTTTCCAGTCCAGCAGGTTGTGAATCTGCATCAGGTCGATCCGGTCGGTCTGCAGCAGTTTGAAGGACTGTTCCATCTGCGCGATGCCTTCTTCGCGGCCACGGGTCCACACCTTGGTGGCCAGAAAGGCCGGCGACCGCGGCTCATGAATCGACAGCAGCTCACCGGTCGTCTGTTCGGCACGACCGTACATGGGCGAACTGTCGATCACCTTCCCACCCTTCTCGAACAACGCGCGCAGCACCGCAGGCAGCTGCTTGTAGGCGGGGCTTGAAGGCTCGACATCAAAACCGCGATACGTGCCCAGCCCAACGATCGGTAAGAGTTCGGCGCTGGATGGAATGGCCCGGGTCAGCATGTTCTTGCCTCCTGTTTCGGTCGACGGCGTGGATGCTGCAAATGCCGGATCGAAGGTGAAAACCGCCGAAGCACCGGCCGCCAGCGTGAGTATTTTTCGACGCGTGTACCCATCAGTGTGGCTCATGGAATTGTCCTTCCACATTTTTGCTGTCAGCCACGATCCACCGCACTTCTCGCGTCGGACGCACGAGGCTGGCCACATCAGCATAGCTACCGGCGACCATTCGCCCCCACCAGCACGCAGAAATGGAAGGCGAAACCCAGCCTCAGCGCCTAATGCCGATCAGTTAAGGATTTGAGCACCGCTCCCACAGGTTCTGTGCCTTAACTGATCGGCATTAGCCTCAGCGCCGCTCTTTCCGACGGCAGGACGTTGAGCCATTTGATAGCGATGGGCATCCCTCCCAGGGCGTCGCGCTATCGGTCTACTACACTCTGACAGCGATCAATCGATAACCGTCTTCCGGCCAGAGCCGTCAATGCCGCCCACTAAAGTTAGCCGAATGCCACGAATCCTGGTGTCAATCGTCGTCATCGTCGCCGTTGTGTATCTGGCGCTGTGCGCTGCGCTGTTCGTGTTCCAGCGCGCCCTCATCTACTTCCCGCAACCGCGCGCTGTCGACACCTCGGCAACACCGCTCACACTGTCCGTCGACGACGCGCAGGTGCTGGTATCCGTCAGGCCGCACGAGGGGCCGAACGCGTTGATCTATTTCGGTGGAAATGCCGAGGACGTCTCCCGCAGCCTGCCGTCGTTTTCCGCAGCCTTTGCCGATCACGCCGTCTACTTGATGCACTACAGAGGCTACGGTGGCAGTTCCGGATCGCCCTCCGAGGAGATGATTTCGCGCGACGCCATGACCTTGTTTGACCAGGTCTACGCCACCCATCCACACATTACGGTGGTCGGTCGCAGCCTGGGCTCGGGCGTCGCCGTGCGCCTCGCCAGCCAACGCCCGGCGGCGCGTCTGGTGCTGATCACGCCTTACAACAGTGTTGAAGAACTCGCCGCCCGGCAGTTCCCCATCTTCCCGGTGAAGTGGTTGCTCAAGGACACCTTTGAATCCTGGAAGTACGCCGCCCACATCACAGTGCCGACGCTGTTGATCGCCGCTGAGCACGACGAAGTGATACCGCGTTCCAGCACCGAGCGGCTGTTCACGCATTTCGCCAACGGGGTGGCGTCGCTGAAGGTCATACCGGGGACGGGGCACAACTCGATATCCGAGAGTCCCGAGTACCTCAAGGTGTTGGGTGATGGGTTGTAAGTGGCGGTGTTCGACTAGCGCAGCGATCGGAAAGCCGTACGAAGTTCCTCGGTAAACAACTGCGGCTGTTCCCAGGCCGCGAAGTGGCCGCCCTTGTCGGCCTGGTGGAAGTAGATCAGGTTGCTATAAGCGCGCCGGGCCCATGTTTCTGGCGGGCAGTAGACATCATCTGGAAACACGGTGACGGCTACCGGCAGCGAAATCTCGGTGGTCTTCTGTGCGGCCGAAGAAAGCGGGCTTCGCCCCATGTTCTCCCAGTAGAGCCTTGCTGCCGAAGCGCCGCTATTCGTCAGCCAGTAGAGCGTGATGTCGTCCAGCACTTGATCCTTCGTCGGCGACTGTTGCGGGTCGGCGCCGTATGTCCACCGGGCAAAGCCTGGATGCACGAGCATGAGCGCGGCGAGGAAAGCCGGTGAATCCGTCGCGCCGTAACCGATCATCTGTGGCCGCGCTGCCATCATCGTGCTGTACGCCAGGTTCCCCTGTTTGACGAGCGTGGCGACGGCGTCATAGGTCGCCCGTTCCTTCTCGGTAAATCCCGCCGGCGCCGGTCCGCCGACAGCAAGCGCCGCGCTCGCTTCCGCCGGTATCGTAGCGGGCAGGTTAAGGTGAATGCCGCGCAATCCGGCTGGCGCCTGGCGCGCCATCGCGCTGGTAATGGGGGCGCCCCAGTCACCACCCTGGGCGACGTAGTGGGTGTATTCGAGGCGCTGCATCAGCTGCGCCCAGACCCGGGCGATGTGGTCCGGATCCCAACCGATACCACTCGGCTTGCCGGAGAAGCCATAGCCAGGAATGGACGGAATCACCACATCGAATGCATCTGCCGCATTGCCCCCGTGCGCGGTCGGATCGGTGAGCGGACCGACGACCTTGATGAACTCGAACACCGAGCCTGGCCAACCGTGGGTCATGATCATCGGCAAAGCGTTCGGGTGGGGGGAGCGCACCCAGATAAAGTGAATCTCGACTCCGTCGAGGGTGGTCACGTACTGCGCCAGATTATTGAGCTGCGCCTCGGCCTTGCGCCAATCGTAGTCCGTGCCCCAGTAGCGAACCAGCGCCTGCAGTTGTTCCAGCTGTGCGCCCTGTGAACGATCAGAAACCGTCTCTTTGTCCGGCCAGCGGGTCGCCGCGATACGGTTGCGCAGATCGGTGAGTTCCTTGTCCGCCACATTGACGTGGAAGGGTTGGATGGCCTGGGGATTGGCGGCGGAAGCGGCGCTGGCGAGGGTCGAGACGCAAAGCGCGAGGGTAGCGATGGCGACCGCGAATGTGTGCTTCATCTTCATTACCTCAGCTGAGGGTCACGATGAGTTACGAATTTTCGCTTATCGGTCACCGTGCAAAATTGCAGGAAGACGTCCTTGCCAACCGGTGAGAGGAGGCGATGACCACGTGAGCCCTATCGCAAGGGTGAAACGTTGAGCTACACCCTTGCGATGCGTAACAGGTCTGGCTTAGATCAGATTGATCTGAACGTTGATGTTGCCCCGCGTGGCTTTGGAATACGGACACAGCTTGTGCCCTTCATCCACCAGCGCCCGGGCGGTTTCGCGATCCATGCCCGGCAGGCTGATGTTGAGGCGAGCCTGCAGGAGGTAGCCGCCTGCGTTGGTGCCCAGGTCCACTTCGGCGTCAATGGCCAGGTCAGGCGGGAGCGTGACCTTCATTTTACCGGCAGCGACCTGCATCGCACCGATGAAGCAGGCTGACCAACCGGTGGCGAACAACTGCTCAGGATTGGTGCCGTCGCCCTTGGTACCTGGGGACGAAAGCTTGACTTCGAGTCGTCCATCATCACTGCGTGAGGCTCCGTCCCGCCCACCGGTGGTGTGGACTTTGGCGGTGTACAGTACTTTTTCGATCTGGGTCATGATGATCTCCTGATTGAAAATGCTGGATGAAAAAGATTGCCCTCTGTGAGCGTATCGACCGTTCCTGCTTGCTCGATGGATTCGCCCCTCGTCAGGGCGCTTGCGTAATCGGCAGCGGACTGGACCTTTCAATATAGATGGCGGTTGGCGACTTCGGGTTATGTATAAGCACCAATCACCCACTTAACTTTTTCCAGCGCCTCACGCAGTGCACCCATCTCTGCCGACCCCAGCGCCAAGCGAATCGCATGCGGTACATGAGCGGAAGTCGCAAAAGGCTCAGCGGTTGAAACCGCGACTTTTTCACGCAGCAGCGCCGCGGCGATCTGGTCAGCCCTCGCATCTTCAGATAAGGGCAGCCAAAGAAAATAAGACGACGGATGACGAATGCACGGAAGGCCCGCCAGCACTTCTGCGGCCATGGTTTGCCTGGCCTGCGCATCCTCGCGTTTTTCAGCTTCCAGTTGCATGACAGTGCCGTCGTCGAGCCACGTGCTCGCGATCGCCGTCAGCACGCCGGGAGTATTCCAGGTGGTCGCCCTGATCGTGCGCTCCAACGCAGGCACTTTTTCGGCCGGCACGGCGACGAAACCTACGCGCAGTCCGGTAGCCACACTCTTGGAGAGCCCTGAAACGTAAACGGTCCGCTCAGGGGCGAGTTGCGCTATTGGTGCCGGTGGGTCCTCGGCAAGAAAGGCATAGGCGGCGTCCTCGATGATGAGCAAGTCATGCCTGCGTGCAATCGTCACCAGCGACTCGCGCTGATCGGCATTCATCACCCACCCCAGCGGATTGTGCAGCGTCGGCATCGAGTACACCCCCCGCACGCGGCGACTCCGGCACAGGCTGTCCAGCGCCTCCAGATCAGGCCCCTGTTCGGTCACGGGAATGGGCACGATTTCAAGGTGCAAGGCTTCGGCCAGCACGATGAATCCTGAATAGGTCAGCGCATCCGCTGCAATCACATCACCGGGTTGCAGCAGCGCCATCATCGTCACGGCCAGCCCATGCTGGGCACCGCTGACCATCAGCACTTGCTCGGCATCCACCGTCAGCCCTCGGGCGAGCAAATGGCGCGCCACCGAGGCGCGCTCATGCAGGCGCCCGGCGTGTGGCTGGTAGCGCAACAGGGACTCCAGATCACCGCCCGAGGCGAGTTGGCGTAGCGCATTTCGCAAGAGTTCTGCCTGCCCTGGCAGCGAGGGATAGTTGAAGTTGAGGTCGGTCATTCCCACGGCAACGTTTTTCTGGTCGATACCCAAGCCCGGCGGCAACGACGTCTCCCGCACGAACGTGCCTCGCCCCGTCTCGCCGCTGACCAGGCCCATGGCTTCGAGCTCTGCATAGACCCGACTGGCGGTCACCAGCGCCAGCCCTTCTGTCGCCGCGAGTTGACGATGCGTCGGCAATCGCGTGCCTGGCAACAATCGGCCTGACCGGATGTCGGCCGCAAAAGCATCCACCAATGACTTGTACCGTGAGCGAGGCATGTCGAGATGTATCCATGACAATTTTTTGATTGTAGTGATCGCCGATCATACGATGGAACTCTGCAAATTGAGAGCACCCTCAGATGGAACGGACCCTGCAAAACCCAACGACGGAAAAGACCGCGAACGGCTGGCTCAACGGGTTTATCGGCGTGCTGATTTTCAGCGGCTCGCTGCCGGCCACACGGTTGGCCGTGCTGGAATTCGACCCGGTGTTCCTGACCGTTGCCCGAGCGGCGATTGCCGGGCTCCTGGCGCTGTGCATGCTGGTGCTGTTTAAAGAAAAGCGGCCTGCCAAGCGTCAGCTTATGCCCTTGGCGATCGTGGCAATGGGCGTTGTAGTCGGGTTTCCGCTGCTGACGGCGCTGGCGCTGCAGTACGTGACGTCGGCACATTCCATCGTCTTCGTTGGCTTGTTGCCGCTTGCCACTGCGGTGTTCGGCGTGTTGCGCGGCGGGGAGCGGCCCCGGCCGGTGTTCTGGTTCTTCTCGGTGCTGGGCAGCGCGTTGGTCGTGGGATTTGCGGTCTCTCAAGGCCTGACCGCTTCGCCGACCGGAGACATTCTCATGCTGCTGGCCATCCTCGCCTGCGGGCTGGGTTATGCGGAAGGTGCGAAGCTTTCAAGAACCCTGGGAGGCTGGCAGGTGATCTCTTGGGCGTTGCTGCTGTCGCTGCCCGTCATGGTCCCGCTGACCTGGTTTCTGGCCCCGGCTTCGTTCTCGGGAATCACCTCATCCGCGTGGTTGAGCCTCGCTTACGTATCGATCTTCAGCATGCTGATCGGGTTCGTATTCTGGTACCGCGGGCTGGCCCAAGGCGGGATTGCCGCCGTCGGCCAGCTTCAGCTGCTACAGCCGTTTTTTGGCTTGGCGCTGGCGGCCACGCTGCTTCACGAACACGTCAGCATCGGCATGCTGGGGGTTACCGTCGCGGTGATCCTTTGCGTGGCCGGGGCGCGAAAGTTTTCGAAGTGAGTGGGCGCGACAAACGTTGCTGCCAGTTTCCGCCATCGGCGCGCTGGCATTCTTCTTCAGAATCGAACTGCACATGGGCCGATACTGGGCTGACGAGAACGTCCGCTTCGCGTAACGCCATGGCAGTCAACTCGAGCATGCGCTCGCCCTGCCCACTGGCCAGCGACTGATCCTTATTGGCCTGCGTATCGAAGACCCAGATAATCCTCAGACTGGCGGGGAACAGGTCGTAATCGACCTCGTGGGTCAGCCAACAGAACCCCACGACTTCCGCTTTGGCCGTCTCACACGCCTCGGTCAGGGTGGCCACCAGGCGTCTTTCAATGTTCGCCTGATCGCGTTTGCTTAACGGCATGAGTGGATCCTTGTGACGGGTAAAAAGAAGCCATCATACGACACCTCCCTGTCCACTTTGGCGGACGCACTGCGCCCCGCGCAAATATGTCTCTTGGGCCCGTGAACCTTGTGTTGAAGCGCCAGTCATAGCCGAGCCGTGAATTCCACTTGCCCGCTCAGAGCTATTCATCCATGCGCCAAACCCTCCTGTCCGTTCGCGTTGCCTCGCTCTGTTTGATTCCTCTGTTTTCCCTGTTCGCCAACCCCGCCCACGCCGGTGCCGAAAGGCAGTTGGTGGAAGCCATCAACGACTACCGCGCTCACCCCGATCGCTGCTTGGGGCGCGCGGGGCGAGCACTATCGCCGCTGGCGTTGAAGTCGAACCTGGCTTTGCCAATCGGCTATGGCGGCGGTCTGCGCGATCGATTGAAAGCGTCCGGCTATCAGGCGGTGACAGTGCGCACGATTCGCGTGGTCGGTGCGCAGGATGCCGATGAGGCCTTCGACATGCTCCAGAGCGATTACTGCGGTGCGTTGCTCGATACCCAATATGCCGACATTGGCGTCAGTCGCGCCCGGAGTGAGTGGCAGGTGGTGCTGGCGCAGCCCGTGCTGGACAGTCGTGTGGGTGATACCCGAGCAGTCAGCAAAGCGTTGCTGGCACAGGTCAATGTGGCACGCTCAAAGCCGCGCCTTTGCGGTCGTCAGCGCTTCGCCGCCGCACGGCCATTGGCCTGGAACGCAGCCCTGGGCGCTGCGGCGCAAGGGCACAGCAAAGCAATGGCCTACGGCAACTACTTCGCACACCAGGACCCCGACGGTGACATGCCCGCAGACCGGGCCAGAGCCGCTGGTTTCCGTGGCCGGCAGATCGGCGAGAACATCGCTGCCGGCCAGGGCTCACCGAGCAAGGCCATGTCGGGCTGGCTGGCCAGTCCGGGGCATTGCGCCAACCTGATGAACCCGATGTTTACCCAGATGGGCGCAGCCTATGCGGCGGACGCGCGTAGCGATGAAGGCGTGTACTGGACGATGTTGTTTGGCGCGCCTTGAGTGATTGAGCGGCGCCTTATTTGGGGCGCCGCACCGCCCTCACCTTTCCGCTGCCACCACCGCCGCAGAAAAACTGATCGCCGCCATCCGATTCAAGCCCCGACACCCCGACGCCAGCCGGCAGCTTCACGCTCTCCAGCACCTCGCCGGTGGTCGAGTCGATATGGCGTAACTCACCCTCGTCTTCTTCCCAGGTGCCATGCCACAGCTGGCCCTCGACCCAGGTCACCCCGGTGACAAAGCGGTTGGATTCAAGGGTGCGCAGAATCGCGCCGGTCTCGGGGTCGATCTGATGAATCTTGCGATCCCGATACTCGCCGACCCACAGCGTCCCTTCCGCCCACGTCAGCCCTGAGTCACTGCCGCCAGGCGCCGGGATAGTCGCGAGGACACGGCCGGTCTGCGGGTCAATTTTCTGGATGCGGTCTTCGGCGATCTGGAACAGGTGCTGGCCGTCGAAGGCGGTGCCGGCATGGGCGGCGACATCGATTGAGCGCAGTGTCTTGCCACTTTCAGGGTCCAGGGCGTTGAGTTTGTCACCGGTGGCAAACCACACGTGCTGGCCGTCCCAAGTGACGCCATGCACCTTGTCGACACCGGCAAAGGGTCCATATTCACGAAGGATTTTGGCTGCTGACTGTTTCATGTTGGCATTCCTCGTTACGGGTGGGTGACGTTCATCCTAGTCACCCGGCAGTGGCACCGGGAGTAACAAGGTCGTCGCGAAACCCGGCACCGGCGGGGTCATCCAGCGACGCGTCCGGCCGCGACCGAACGACTGCACCTTGCCCTCGCGGGCCAGTTCCTCAAGTGCCCGTTGCACCGTCCGCTGGCTGGCGCCAAGGGCCAGTGCCAGGGCCGAACTCGACCACGACTCACCGTCGACGAGGAAAGCAAACACCTCTGCGTGCTTCTCTTCGACGTGTTGCGCCAGCACCACAACGTCAGAGGCAACCAGCGACACCAGCGCAAATCCGCGTTTAGTAGCAGTGACGCCGGCCAAGGGTTTAAGTGCGGTGCGCAGTCGCCCGATTTCGACTCTCAACCGCGCGCGAAGTGACTCATCGGCGTGCTTCAAACGAAAGGCCCGGGCAATCAGCGTTTCCCTCGACACGTCGGCCGGCCACGCTTCGGCCAATGCCCGTGCGAGGGCGAACAAGACCGGGCGCGTAGCGAGGGGAACCGACATGCCGGCGCCACGCACCACGTAGCGACAAGCGTCCACGACCAGCGACGTGGACGCGAGCAACGCTTCAACCTCATCCAGCAACAGAGGCCGTTCTTCACCAAAGGCAATCAACCGCGCGACGGGCGTGTCCAGGACAAGGGCAGCGTTTTCCACCTCGGCCGTCAGCGCAGGAATATCGGCGTCGCGCGCGGCGTGCTCGGCCCTTGTGAGTGCAGACCGCGCCTTGTTCGTCTCGAGTCGTCGCATCGCGATTCCCGCAACGACCAGTTCGTGGGCGGTGCGCAATGCCGGCGGCAAGGGCGCAGGGTCAAGCTCGGCGAGCAGCTCCTCGGCCTCTTCGAGATGCCCGATCAGCAGCAAACGCCGAATCTGCAGATACCGCGCATGAGCGGCGTTCACTCGATCGCCGTGTGCCTCAAGCGTCACCCGCGCCGACTCGAGTGCCTTTACCGGCCAGCCCAACTCCCGGGAGGCCAGCGCGATCTCGGCCTCGGCGACCACACACCGCGCCCGAGCCAAGGCCTCCTTTGGCCCGAAGGCTCGCGCCGCCCTCTGCACCAGCGCCTTGGCTCGCACCAGATCACCGAGTTGCGCCATCGCAATCCCGCGCAACGCCAGCGCCGGCGCATCGTCGCGCAACGCGACCCGGTTCAACGCGCCGAGCGGATCCCCCGCCGCCAGCGCCTGCGCTGCGGCCGTGATCAGCGAGTCCATCGCAATCCCGCCACCGTTGTCACTCCCACCGTCGGATGTTCGCTGTTGAGTCTATCTCACGACGACCGATCACGAAGGAGGCCGCCCGACATTCGAATGTTGGGCGTGACTCTAAAGCCGCAGGTGCCTGCCCCGCTTCTGGGAAATCCTTAAGCGGGTATCGGCTTTTCTTATCGGGTGATTTAAAACGGTTGCTCCCTCGTCAAACAATCCGCAGCGCAATCGGGCTCATCACTGCCCCGCCGCCCACCCCGGCTGCCGCCCGAAGTCTTCGAACAGTTCAAAAATGGTCGCTTTGACCTTTTGCACCGCGTTGCTCTCGACGACCGTGTCATGCCAGCACAGCGAAAGATCACGGGTGAACAATCGATGATCGATCCTGGCCAGTTTCAGCCTGTGTTGTTCAAGTTCAACATGCGCGGCCGCCCACGGCAGGATCGTCACGCCCAGTTTGGCCAGGACGGCCGAGAACAACAGGTCCGTGGAGTTGGCCTCGAACTCAACCTCACAATGCAGCCCCGCCTCCTGGAACGCCGACTCGACCCGGCTGCGAATCGTGTTTGGCGCACAGGGCAGCACCAGCGGCATCTTCGCCAACGCCTCGATCGATACCGGTCCATCCGGTAATGAAAACTCGGGCCACGCCACCAGGTACAACGTTTCGGTGAACAGCCGCTGCATGGCCATGCCACGGGTTTCGACCGCATCGACATTCACTGCCAGCGCCACTCGCCCCACCGTGATCAGCCGCCCCAGGTCGGCGCTCGGGGCATCAATCAACTCCAGCTTGATGCCCGGGTAGCGACTGCGAATCGTGCGTGCGAGCGGGATGGCCAGCATGCGCGCGGTACTCGACGGCATGCCGACCGACACTTTGCCCTGCGGGAATTCGGCGTCCTGACGCAGCAGTTCCTGGGTGCCGTCGGCCTGGCGCAGCAGTTCGATGGCATGCCGATACAGCGTCTGTCCCGCCGCCGTAGGCACCACGCCATGCACGCTGCGCTCAAGCAGTTGCATGTCCATGTCCAGTTCCAGATTACGCATCTGCTGGCTGATCGCGGGCTGCGCGATGTGCAGCGCTTCGCTGGCGCGGGTGATGTTGCCGCACTCGACCACTTTGATGAAATACCGCAACTGGCGCAGGTCCATGCATCCCTCCAAAGCCATATAACTTTCCGATGGAAGCAGAGGAATATCATATTTGAAGCTTATGAGATACGACGCCTAGACTCGTCTCACAACAAACGAAGCGCCAACGGCCGCCACCGGCCAGCAGCGCTTCTATAGGCCTATCAAGGTCAATGGGAGATCTCAATGTCTAGAGTGTTAACAGCATCAGCAACGAGCGTGAAGCCCATCAAAACGCCCCTGACCCGCGAGCAGATTCGTGGCTTCTGGACGGTCTACGTGGGATGGGTTCTGGATGGCGTGGATTCAGTGATCTTCGCCCTGGTTCTGATCCCTGCCCTGACCGAGCTGCTGCCCGCCTCGGGCATTGAGCCCACCGCCACCAACATCGCCATGTACGGGTCGATCACGTTCGGGTTGTTTCTGATCGGCTGGGGGATGTCGTTCATCTGGGGGCCGCTCGCCGACCGCTTTGGCCGGGTGAAGATGCTCGCCGCCAGCATCCTGGTCTATTCACTGTTTACCGGCGCGGCGGCGTTCTCGGAGAACATCTGGCAATTGGCGGCGTTCCGGCTGATCGCCGGGATCGGCGTCGGCGGCGAGTGGGCACTCGCCGGCACCTATGTCGCCGAGAGCTGGCCGGAAGACCGGCGCAAGATGGGCGCGGGTTATCTGCAAACCGGCTACTACTTTGGCTTCTTCATTGCCGCGCTGTTGAACTACACCGTCGGCGCCACCTATGGCTGGCGTGTAATGTTTCTCTGCGGCCTGTTCCCGGCGTTCATTGCGATCTATACCGCGCTGAAAGTGAAAGAGCCGGGCCAGGTGCGCAACGCTGCGCTCAACCTCAAAACCCCCGAATTGAAGCCTGCAACCCGCGCGACGTGGTGGGAAATCTTTGCCCCGGCCTTTCGGCGCCGCACGTTGACCAGCTCTTTATTGGTCGGGGTCGCCATCGTCGGTTTGTGGGCCGGCTCGGTGTACGAAGCAACGGCCGTCGTCACGCTGGCCACCCAGGCGGGTATCGATCATGTCGGGGCGGTGCACCTCGCTTCCATTGGCGCGGCAGTGCTGTCGCTCAGCACGATTCTGGGTTGCCTCGTGGCGCCCTGGCTGGCGGAACGACTGGGTCGACGGGTGGCGCTGGGGATCTATTTCGCCGGCATGGCGGCATCGATCATCGTCGCATTCGGCTGGGTGTTCTACATGGATGATGGCCTCCATCTGTTCATGGTGTCGCTGGTGTTCCTCGGTTTCTTCGGCGGCAACTTCGCGATTTTCTCGCTCTGGCTGCCCGAGCAGTATCCAACCCGGATCCGCGCCACGGCCTTCGCCTTCAATGCCTCGGTCGGCCGCTTCATCGGCGCCGGCGTCAACTTCCTGCTGGCCGCGGCGATTCACTGGTACGGCTCGCTCGGCGCGCCCATCGCCTGGACGGCCGCAGCCTTCGTGGTCGGCATTCTGATCCTGCCGTTTGCCGTCGAAACCCGTGATCAGACCTTGCCGCAATAACACGCACCTGAACATTCACTGGAGAACCCTATGCAAGCTTTGCAAGGCGTGAAGATTGTTGATCTGAGTCGCGCGCTGTCGGGGCCGTTCTGCACCATGGTGCTGGCGGACCTCGGGGCCGATGTGATCAAGGTCGAGCCCGGCCCGACCGGCGACATGAGCCGCACCTGGGGCCCGTTCGACCGGGGCGTGAGCACTTATTACCTGTCGTGTAACCGCAACAAGCGCGGCCTGTGCATCGACTTTCGCAATCCCCAGGGATTGGCCACGATCCAGCGGCTGATCGATGACGCCGACGTCGTCATCGAGAACTTCAAACCCGGCACGCTGGAGAGTATGGGGCTCGGTTATGACGTGCTCAGCGCCCGCAACCCGCGACTGATCATGGGCAGCATCAACGCCTTTGGCGCCGACGGGCCGATGAGTAGTTGGCCGGGCTTCGACCAGATTGCCCAGGGCTACTCGGGGTTGATGAGCCTGACCGGTTTCGTCGATGGCGACCCCACGCGCACCGGCACCGCCATCGGCGATTTGACCTCGGGCATGTGGCTGGTGACGGCGGTGTTGGCGGCGCTGCTGGAGCGCTCGACGTCCGGGCAAGGCCAACACGTCAGCACGTCGTTGCTGGCCAGCCTGGTCGGGCTGTTGAGTGTGCACGGTCAACGCTATCTCAGCCTGGGTGATGTGCCGCGTCGTACCGGCAATGCGCATTCGGTGATTGCGCCTTATGGCGTGTTCCAGACGCTGGACGGCCCGTTGAATCTGGCGCCGATCACCTCGGCCATGTGGGGGCGTTTGTGCGTGCTGCTCGATTTACCCGAATTGCCGGATGACCCGCGATTTGCCACCAACGAAGCACGCGTCGAACGGCGTGACGAGTTGCGGGAGATTCTGGAAAGCCGCTTGAAAACCCGCAGCAAACTCGAATGGACCACGCTGTTCGTCGAGGCAGGATTGCCCGCCGGTCCGATCAACACGCTCGACGAAGTGTTCGACGATCCGCAGGTGCTGCACAGCCAACTGACCGAGACACTCACGCACCCGACACTGGGCGCCTTGCGTCAGGTAGTGACACCGGTGTTCAGCGCCACCGACGGCGGCGCCAGCCGTCCACCGCCGCTCCTGGGCGAACACACCATCGAAGTCCTGCGTGAAGCCGGTTTCGACGCTGCATCGATCAACGCCCTGCTGGCTGCCAAGGTCGTGTTTCAGGACACCGACGATTCGCCCGCACACTCAACAGGAACCGCCCCATGAACCCAACCTCTTCTGCCACCGTGACCGTCAACATCGTCGATGAACGCATCGCGCGGGTGGTGTTCAGCAACGCCACCCACCGCAACGCCCTCAGCGCGCAGTTGCTGGCATCCCTCGACGAAAGCCTCGCCGCCCTCGCCTCCCAACGCGTCCCCGTGGTGATACTCGGCAGCGAAGTGGGCCAGCCGGTGTGGAGCGCCGGCCACGACATACGCGAGCTGCAACACGACCGCGACCCGATTGCCTACGGCAAACCCCTCGAGCAGGTATTGCGCCGCATCCGCGCCTACCCCGGCGTGGTGATCGCCCTGATTTCCGGTTCGGTATGGGGCGGAGCGGTCGACCTGGCCATGAGCTGCGACCTGGTCGTTGCCGACCACAGCGCCAGTTTCGCGATGACCCCGGCAAACATCGGCTTGCCCTACACCACCAGCGGGTTGCTGCGGTTCTTCAACAACTTGCCGATCCACGTGCTGAAGGAAATGTTCTTCACCGCGCAGAAGCTTGATGCCGAACGCGCTGAAAGGTTTGGTTTGGTGAACAGGCTGGTCGACAGCGAAGCGCTGGAAGCGACGGCGCTGGACATGGCCCAAGGCATCGCCGCCAAAGCGCCACTGGCCATTGCGGCGGTGAAGGAGCAATTGCGCATTCTGGAGGACCTGCAACCGATGCCCGTGCAGGCGATGGAGCAGATTGCGGAACTGCGGCGACAGGCCTGCGAAAGTGCCGATTTCACTGAAGGGCTGGCGGCGTTCACCGAGCGCAGGCCCGCAGTGTTTAGCGGGCGATAGAACACAGATCTGAAAGCTTCTGTATTTGTGAGGGCCTCATCGTCGGATCGCCGCCCGGCGATCCGACGATGAGGCCCAAACGAACAGCGCTAATCCCGACCTGGAACACAAAAAGCCGCCCCCCTTGTTTCATATGCAAAACAAAACCCTCTATTCGCGTTACCTCGACACGCCCTCCTTTCTCGCCGTTTCCCATGGCCTGCACATTCAATGTGCAATTTCGTGCCATACCGGAAACCGTGTTTCGTATATGAAACACGCCAAAAACCGCAAAAACTTCGCAACTCATTAATAAACAAGGATTTTCTAACAAAAATTCAACCTGGCATTCGGCTGGCATTGTTCATGCACTAACCACCGTATCACCTATAAAACAGACCAGAGACCCTTCCCAATGGCTGTGAACGAGATGTATGCCATCGCCCCTCAATGGAATAAACCCGCTCCCAAGGAAGATCTGGAGCCCATCGAAATTGAATTTCGCAATGTCGGTAAATGTTTCCCGGCCAAAGGAAAATCCGAAGCGCCGTTTGCCATTCGCGAAGTCAATTTCAAGATTCGCCGCGGTGAAGTGGTGTCGATCATCGGCCCTTCCGGTTGCGGCAAAAGCACCATCCTGAACATGGGCTCCGGCCTCTATCGACCTTCCGAAGGTGAAGTGTTCGTCGGCGGTGAAGCGGTGACAGGTCCGGTTCGCCAAGTCGCTTTCATGTTGCAAAAAGACCTGCTGATGCCATGGCGCAGCATTCGTCGCAATGTCGAACTGGGCCTGGAAATTCAAGGGGTACCGGCCGCCAAGCGTCAGGCCGTGGCCAAAGATCTGCTCGATCGTTGCCACCTGCAAGGCTTTGCCGACCACTACCCGTTCCAGCTGTCGGGCGGCATGCGTCAGCGTGCAGCCCTGGCTCGTACCTTGGCCATCGACCCGCAAGTGCTGTTCCTCGACGAGCCGTTCTCGGCCCTGGATGCGCAGACCAAGATGATCCTGCAGCAGGACATGGCGCGGATGCTCTTCGACGAAAAGAAAACCGCCCTGTTCATTACCCATGACCTGATCGAAGCCATCGCCATGTCCGACCGGCTGCTGGTCATGAGCGCCCGCCCCGGCACCATCATCGAAGAAATCACCGTCGACCTGCCGTTTCGCGACAACCCGCTGGAGCGCCGCAAGCTGCCGGAAATCGGTCCGTTGGCCGGTCGCCTGATGGAATTGCTGAAAGTCGGCGAAGACACCGAACTGCATTGATCAACGCCCTTGCGGCCATCAACCGATTCAGGAGTACGCATGTTCAAGTCTCTGTTTCAACGCTTCAGCCAGGCCACCGGCATTGCGCTCGGCCTGGGCATGGCCTTCGCCGCGCAGGCGCAGCCCACCGACGTAACCTACTTGTTGCCGGCGCCGCCGAACTCGCCGGCGTTCGCCCCGTGGATCATCGCCCAGCAAAAGAGTTACTACGCCGCCCAGAACCTGAACATGACCTTCATCGCGGCCAAGGGCGGTGTGGACGTGGCGAAGCAGATCGGTGCCGGTAACGCCATGCTCGGCGGTGCCTTGGGTGATACCCCGATTGTGGTGCGGGCCAACGGTATTCCGGTGCGCTCCGTCGCTGTGTTGGGCGCCGGCGGTGTGACCATGATTGCCACCAATGCCGCCGAAAATATCAATTCGATCACCGACCTCAAGGGCAAGACCATGACGGTCATGTCCTACTCGGACACCACCTACTACGCCTTGCTCGCCTCCCTTCGCAAAGCAGGCCTGAGCAAAACCGACGTGAACATCCAGGCTGCCGGCCCGTCGGGCGTCTGGCAGTTGTTCTCGGCTGACAAAGCCCAGGCGATGGCGGGAGTACCGGACTGGGTGGTCAACGCCGAAGAAGCCGGTGTGAAGATCAAACTGATCCCGCAATCGCAAATTTTCGAAAGCATGGCCCAGGCGATTCTCGCGTCGGACGACGCCATCAAGACGCACCCGGAGATTGTTCGCGGCGTGGTCCAGGCCACCCTGCAAGGCATGCGCGACATCATCCAGGACCCGCGCGCCGCTGCGGTCACCTTCGCCAAAGCCGTGCCTGCCTACGCCGGCAAGGAAGATTCGCTGGAGAAGGTCTTCAAGCTGTACGTCGAACACGTCTACGCCAACCAAACCGTACTGGGTCGCATCGATCCGGCGCGGCTGGAAGCGGTGCGCACGTTCTATGTCAGCGAAGGCATCGTCACCCAGGAACCGAAGCTCGACGACCTGTACACCAACCAGTTCATCGACACCCAAACAGCTGCGCAATAACGGCGAGTGACAACAAGGTAACGACACGATGAAAAACCTCAATAACTCCATGCTCGGCAGCGTTGCCCTGCTGATCCTGTTCCTGGTGCTCTGGCAATGGGGCCCGGGACTGCTCGGCATGCCCGAATTCGTCATGCCGCACCTGAGCCGCGTGGCCCAGGAAAGTGTGGTGATGTGGCAAACCGGCGGCCTGCTGCAACACACCTTGATCACCGCATTCGAGATCATCGTCGGCTTCGGCCTGGGCGCTCTGCTCGGTGTGGCGATCGGTGTTTCACTCGGGCTCTCGCCCGCTGCCGAAGCCATGCTGTCGCCATACATTCTGGCCCTGCAAATCGCCCCGAAAGTGGCCTTCGCCCCGCTGTTCGTGATGTGGCTGGGCTACACCATCTACCCGAAGATCCTGATCGCGATCCTGATTGTGTTCTTCCCGGTGATGATCAACGTGCTGTCCGCCATCCGCACCGTTGACCCGGACATGATCAACCTCGTCCGGACCATGAACGCCAGTCGCTGGCAGATCTTCCGCCTGGTGGAGTTCCCATCGGCCATGGCCGCGCTGTTCTCGGGCTTGCGCATTGCCTCGACCCTGGCGGTGATCGGCGTCACCGTCGGTGAGCTGGTCGGCGGCAACCAGGGCCTGGGTTTCCTGTTGGTCGATGCTGAAGGTCAGGGCAATACCGCGGGCGTATTCGTCGCGATTGTGATGCTCACGTTGATCGGTGTGCTCTCTTACGGCGCGGTGGTCTGGGCCGAGAAACGCGTTCTGCATTACATGCCCAAAGCCATGCTGAGTACGCAATGATGACGGCCCTCAATCGTTTGCTCGAAGGCCGCCGGATCCTGGTCACCGGAGGCGCCCGCGGATTGGGTTATGCCTTCGCCCAGGCCATCGGCCACGCCGGTGCCCACGTGGTGATCGCCGATATTCTTGCCGAACGCGTCCAGCAATCGGCCACTGAACTGGTCGCCGAAGGCCTGACCGTGCACGGTGTGACGGTCGATCTGGCGCAACCCGATTCGATCGATGCCTGCGTGGCTGAAGCCACTCGCTTGCTCGGCGGCCTCGACGGTCTGGTGAACAACGCTTCAATCACCAATTCCGGCGGCAAGACCTGCGAAGAGCTGAGCCTCGAGACCTGGGATCAGGTCATGCAAGTCAACGTGCGCGGCACCTGGCTGATGACCAAGGCGTGTCTGCCGGTCCTGCGCGCCAGTGGTCGTGGCGCCATCGTCAACCTGGCGTCGGACACGCCGTTGTGGGGTGCGCCCAACCTGCTGGCCTATGTCGCCAGCAAGGGCGCAATCATCGCGATGACCCGCAGCCTGGCCCGCGAACTGGGCACCGACAACATCACGGTCAACGCCATCGCGCCGGGCCTGGTGCTGGTCGAAGCCACCGCCTACGTGCCCGAAGCACGTCACCGTTTGTACAACGACCACCGGGCCATCCAACGCCCGCAACTTCCCGAAGACGTCAGCGGCGCCGTGCTGTTCGCGCTGTCCGACCTCGCCCGTTTCATCACTGGACAAACCTTGCCGGTCAACGGCGGGTTCGTCATGCCTTGATCAGGAGACAGCCATGACCGATCTATCCGCTCAACAAACCACCCCGAAAAGCTGGGAACAGCCGGCCGGCAGCGATCTCGAAAGCTGGATGAAAACCCGCATCGCCCGCTACGACACGCGCAAGTACGACTGGAACGCGCTGAAGTTCCAGGCCGACTACGACCCGAAATTCCGTCGTGCGCAAATGCGCTACATCGGCACCGGCGGCACCGGCGTGAGCACCGACATGAACACCATCCCGTCGGAGAACTTCACGTTCTCCACCATGGTGATTCCGGCTGGTCACGAAGGCCCGCCGCACCTGCACACCGACGTTGAAGAAGTGTTCTTTGTGCTGCGCGGCAAACTCAAAGTGGTGATCGAGAAGGACGGCGAGCGTTTCGAAACCATCCTCACCGACCGCGACGTGATTTCGGTGCCGCCCGGCGTGTACCGCGAAGAGATCAACATCGGCGATGAAGACGCGCTGATGTGCGTGATGCTCGGCGCGAAAAAACCGCTGACCCCGACCTACCCGCCAGAACACCCTCTGGCCTCGATCAAGCGCGGATAAGCCCATGTCGTACGCCATCGATAATCTCGTCCCGCCGCTCACGGCTGACCTCCAGGCACAACTGGCCCTGAATTTTCCGGTGCGCACGCTGGAGATCGCCGGCGGTCGCCAGGCCTTTCGCGAATGCGGGGCCGGGCCGGCCATTGTGTTGTTGCACGGGATCGGCTCGGGCTCGGCGTCGTGGTTAGAGGTGGCGCAGCAGCTTGGCCAGAGCGCCCGGGTGATTGCCTGGGACGCGCCCGGCTACGGTGATTCCACGCCGCTGAGATCGCTGGCCCCCGACGCTTCGGACTACGCCGAACGACTGCTGCAACTGCTCGACGCACTGGGTATCCAGCGCTGTGTGCTGGTGGGTCACTCCCTCGGGGCGATTACCGCCACGGCGTTTGCCAGCGGCGTGCAGCAGCAACGGATCAGCCGGCTGGTCTTGATCAGCCCGGCCCAAGGCTATGGCCATCCCTCACGCGCGTTGCAGCGTCAGGAAGTGCGCAACAAACGCCTGCGTGCCCTGGAACAACTGAGCATTAAGCAAATGGCCGAGCAACGCAGTCCCTACATGCTGTCGCCCGCCGCCAGCCCGAAAGCACTGGCGTGGGTGCGATGGAACATGGCGCGGCTCAATCCCGATGGCTATCGCCAGGCCATTGAGCTGTTGTGCAGCGATGACCTGCTGCGGCACCCACCGCTGTCGATGCCTTGCGAAGTGCATTGCGGCGAAGCCGACGGCATCACCGCGCCCGAAAGCTGCCTGACCCTGGCCAAGGCGTTGGGCGCCACGTTCAACCTGATTGCCGATGCCGGGCATGCCAGCCCTATTGAACAACCTTATGTCGTGGCGGGCCGTCTGGCCTTTGCCATTAAAGAATCCCTGACAGGTGCATCTCTATGAACGATTCAGATCTGCTGAAGGACGCTCAGGAAAAATACATCGTGCCGGGCCTGGAGCGCGGCCTGCTGCTGCTCTGCGAATTCAGCCGGCGCAATCGCACGCTGACCGCGCCGGAACTGGCCCGGCGTCTGGCACTGCCACGCTCGACCATATTCCGTCTGCTGACGACCCTGGAAACCATGGGCTTCGTCACCCGCAGCGGCAATGAATACCGCCTGGGCATGTCGGTGCTGCGCCTGGGCTTTGAATACCTGGCTTCGCTGGAGCTGACCGAACTGGGTCAGCCGCTGCTGGCTCGTTTGTGCGACCGCCTCAACTACCCGAGCAACCTGGTGGTGCGCGATGGTCGTTCGATCGTTTACGTGGCCAAGGTCTCGCCGCCGTCGGTGTTCTCCAGCGCGGTCAACGTCGGCACTCGCCTGCCCGCCCACGCCACTGTCCTCGGGCGAATTCTGCTCGAAGACCTGTCGCTGGCCGAGTTGCGTGAGCTGTACCCGGAGGAACACCTGGAGCAGTTCTCGCCGTGCACGCCGAAAACCGTGATGGAACTGTTCGACCTGGTACAAGCCGACCGCCAGCGCGGTTTCGTCAGCAGCGAAGGCTTCTTCGAGTCAACGATCTCGACAGTCGCCGCCCCGGTGCGCGATGAGACAAGCAGGATCGTCGCGGCGCTGGGCGTCACGATCCCGACCGCACAGATCGCTCACGTCAACTTCAACGAGTTGCTGCTGCAAGTGCGCCGTAGCGCCGACGAACTGTCGCGACTGCTCAACTACAACAGCGCTGCTGCCCATGACGGTCAGCACCGCGTCACTGCATTGATGAGGGATTGAGATGAACCTTTATCAACTGCAAGACAGCACCGCGATTGTCACCGGTGGCTCTTCGGGCATTGGCCTGGCCTGCGTCGAGTTATTGCTCGAAGCCGGCGCGGCCGTGGCCTTTTGCGGTCGGGACGAAAACCGGCTGCGCAGCGCCGAAGCCGAGTTGCGTCAACGCTTCCCCGAAGCACGGCTGCTCGCCCATGTTTGCAACGTGCTCGATGCGGACTCGGTCAAGGCGTTTGCCGCGGCTAGCCTGGCCGCATTGGGCCCGGCCAGCGTGCTGATCAACAACGCCGGGCAAGGTCGGGTGTCGACCTTCGCCGACACCACCGACAGCGCCTGGACCGAAGAGTTGAACCTGAAGTTCTTCTCGGTGATCAACCCGGTCCACGCCTTCATGACACAGCTGCAACGCCAGCCGAACGCGGCCATCGTCTGCGTCAACTCGCTGCTGGCCAGCCAGCCGGAACCGCACATGGTCGCCACTTCGGCCGCTCGCGCCGGGGTCATGAACCTGGTGCGCTCGATGGCCACCGAATTTGCCGGCCAGGGCATTCGGGTCAACGGCATCCTCATTGGCCTGGTTGAGTCCGGGCAATGGCGCCGACGTTTCGAGGCCCGCGAAGAGCGGGATCTGGACTGGACCCAATGGACCGCCCGGCTCGCGCAACAAAAACACATTCCCTTAGGGCGTCTGGGCCTGCCGATTGAAGCGGCCCGCGCGATCCTGTTTCTGGCCTCGCCTCTGTCGGCTTACACCACAGGCAGCCATATCGATGTTTCTGGAGGCCTGTCCCGCCATGCGTAATGAAAATACTGTCACCGTTGGCGCTGCCATCACCGCGTTTCTCGAGCAATGCGACGTCAAGGCCGCGTTCGGCGTGATCTCGATCCACAACATGCCGATCCTCGATGCCTTCGCCGTTCGCGGAAATATCCGTTTCGTCATGGCTCGCGGTGAAGCCGGCGCCACCAACATGGCTGACGCTTATGCCCGCACCACCGGCGGCCTCGGTGTCTGCCTGACGTCCACCGGCACCGCAGCCGGCAACGCCGCTGGCGCCATGGTCGAAGCGTTGACCGCCGGCACACCGCTGCTGCACATCACCGGGCAGATTGAAACGCCGTACCTGGACCAGGAATTCGCCTACATCCACGAAGCCCGCGACCAACTGACCATGCTCAAGGCTGTATCGAAGGCTGCATTCCGTGTACGCAGCGTCGAAACCGCCATCAGCACGATGAAACTGGCCGTGCAAACCGCCCTGACCGCTCCTACCGGGCCGGTCAGCGTGGAAATCCCGATCGACATCCAGTCGACGTTTATCACGATGCCGACCGACCTTTCACCGCTGCCAGTTCCAGTGGCCGTCCCCGCACCCGAAGCGCTGGACCTGGTGGCCGAGCGTCTGGCCACAGCCACCCGCCCACTGCTGTGGCTCGGCGGTGGGGCGCGGCATTGCGGGCCGCAAGTCAAACGTCTGCTGGACATGGGCGTCGGTGTGATTACCTCGACTCAAGGTCGCGGTGTGGTCAACGAAGATGACGAACGCTGCCTCGGCGCGTTCTCGCAAAACAAATTGGTCGAGCAATTCCTGCAAAGCTGCGATGCCTTGCTGATCGCCGGCTCCCGTCTGCGCAGCAACGAAACCTTCAAGTACGCGTTGAAATTGCCACGCAACACCTTGCGAATCGACGCCAACCCGGCCATCGAAGGTCGCAGCTATAACAGCGAGCTGTTCATCTGTGGCGACTCGGCGCTGGCCCTTGAAGGCCTGGCGGATCGTCTCGAAGGTCGCCTGCAGATCGACCCGACATTCCTCGCCGAACTCAAGGACGTCCGCGAAAAATCCCGCACCCAATTGATCGCCGACCTCGGCCCGTACTCGGCCATGGTCGAACAGCTGCAAGCCATCACCGGGCGCAATTTCTCCTGGGTGCGCGACGTCACGCTGTCCAACAGCATCTGGGGCAACCGCCTGCTGACCCTGTTCCACCCGCGTGCCGGCGTGCATGCCCTTGGCGGCGGCATTGGCCAGGGCCTGTCAATGGGCATCGGCGCGGCAGTCGCTGCGGCTGAAACGGCACCTGAGCGCAAGGTCTTCGCCCTGGCGGGTGACGGCGGTTTTATCCTCAACCTCGGCGAATTGGCGACGCTGGTGCAAGAAAAAGCCAACGTGGTGATTCTGCTGATGAACGACCAGCGCTACGGCGTGATCCGCAACATTCAGGACGCGGTCTACGGCAGCCGTCACTGCTACGTCGACCTGCACACGCCGGATTATTCCAAGCTGGCGGAATCCCTGAGCCTGCGCCACGGCCTGGTCACCGACCTGAAGGATTTCGGCCGCGTGGTCGACGGCGCATTGGCTCAACCCGGCCCGTTCCTGCTGGAAGTCGACATGCTCGCCGTCGGCAGCTTCGCCACCCAGTTCGCCGGTCCGCCCAACAGCGAAACCAAAGCGCAAAAAGCCACGGCCTGAGGACTTCGTCATGTTGCATATCACCATGATCGGCTGCGGCGCCATTGGCGTCGGCGTGCTCGAACTGTTGGAGAAGGACCCGCAACTGTGCGTTGACTACGTCATCGCTTCGGCCGGGTCTGAAGAACTGGTCCGCCAGCGGCTGGCCAGTTTCAAGCAACCGCCGCAGGTGCTGACCGCCTTGCCGGCCGACGCCCGCCCGGACCTGTTGGTCGAGTGCGCCGGCCACCGCGCCATCGAAGAACATGTGTTGCCGGCGCTGGAGCGTGGCATCGCCTGCCTGATCGTCTCGGTCGGCGCGCTGTCCGAAGTCGGCCTGGTTGAACGCCTGGAAGCGGCAGCCGAACGCGGCCAGACCCGCATCGAGTTGCTGCCCGGCGCCATCGGCGGCATCGACGCCTTGTCGGCGGCCAAAGTCGGCGGGCTGGATTCGGTCAATTACACCGGCCGCAAACCGGCTAAAGCCTGGAAAAACACCCCCGCTGAACAGGCCTGTGACCTGGACAGCATTACCGAAGCCACAGTGATTTTTCAGGGCAGCGCCCGGGAAGCGGCACGGCTCTATCCAAAAAACGCCAACGTTGCGGCGACCTTGTCGCTGGCCGGGCTCGGCCTGGACCGTACCCACGTGACGCTGATCGCCGATCCGCTGAGCGAGGAGAACGTCCATCACTTCGAAGCACGCGGCGCTTTTGGCGGTTTCGAACTGAGCTTGCGTGGCAAACCGCTGCTGGCCAACCCGAAGACCTCGGCGCTGACCGTTTACAGCGTCGTCCGCGCCTTGGGCAACCACGCCCACGCGATTTCGATTTAGGGGACCGTCGATGACTCTCGAACAGACTTTACCGATCTGCATTGCCGGCGACTGGCGCCTCGGTCGCGGCGAGCGTTATGCCACGTGCTATCCCGCCACGGGCGAAGCGGTCGCCTGGCTGAATGCCGCCAGTGTCGAGGACGTCGAAGACGCCGTGCAAGGCGCCCATCAGGCGTTTTTGCACAGCGGCTGGGCGCAGCGCAAACCTCACGAACGGGCCAGCGTGCTGTACCGCATCGCCGAGCTGATCCGTGAGCGCAGCGAAGAACTGGCGCAATTGCAGCGCCAGGACAATGGCAAACCGATCAACGAAACCCGTGCCCTGGTGGCCAGCGCCGCCGGTACGTTCCAGTTTTTCGCCTCGGCCTGCGAAACCCTCGAAGAAACCATCACGCCATCGCGCGGTGATTTCGTCAGCATGAGTGTGTACGAACCGATGGGCGTGATCGCCGCGATCACCCCGTGGAACTCGCCGATTGCCAGCGAAGCGCAGAAGGTCGCTCCGGCGCTGGCGGCGGGCAACGCGGTGGTGATCAAACCGGCGGAAATCACCCCGTTGATGGCTTTGCAACTGGCGCGCATCTGCGAAGACGCCGGGTTGCCAAAAGGATTGCTCAGTGTGCTACCGGGCAAGGGTTCGCTGCTCGGTGATGCGTTGACCCGTCACCCGCTGGTCAAGCGCGTGTCGTTCACCGGCGGCACCAAAACCGGCAAACACATTGCCCACATCGCCGCTGACAAGATGATGCCGGTGTCGCTGGAACTGGGCGGCAAATCGCCGACCATCGTCCTCGACGATGCCGATCTCGACCACGCGGTGGCCGGTGTGTTGTACGGCATCTTCAGTTCTTCGGGCGAAGCCTGCATTGCCGGGTCGCGGTTGTTCGTCGCCCGCGCCTTGTATGAGCCGTTCATGGCGCGCCTGGTGGCCGCTGCGGCCGAACTGCGCGTCGGTGATCCGGCCGATGAACGTACCCAAATGGGCCCGTTGATCAGCGCCGGCCACCGCGACTCGGTGGAGCGTTATGTTGCTCTAGGGCTGGCCGAAGGTGGACGCCTGCTGCTCGGTGGCAAACGTCCGAGTGGCGGCGTGTACGACCAGGGTTATTACTACCCGCCGACCATCCTCGAAGGCCTGAACAACAGCCAACAGGTTTGTCAGGAAGAGATCTTCGGCCCCGTTTTGGTGGCGATGCCCTTCGATGACGAAGCGCAATTGCTCGAGCAGGCCAACGACAGCCTGTACGCGCTCGCCGCTGGCATCTGGACGCGCGATTACAAACGCGCCTGGGCACTGGGCCGAAAAATTCAGGCCGGGACGGTGTGGATCAACACCTACAAACAGTTCTCGATTTCCACACCGTTCGGCGGCTGGCGCGACAGCGGTCTGGGCCGTGAAAAAGGTCGCCTCGGCATCCTGCAGTACATGGAACAGAAAAGCCTTTATTGGGGCATGAATGAACAGCCACTGGCCTGGGCCGGTGTGCAACGAGAGGTTGGGTTATGAGCGTTTTAGGCATTGATGAAGTCACCTACGGCGTCGAGGACCTCGACACCAGCGTGCGTTTTTTCAGCGACTGGGGCCTGACGAAAGTCAGCGAACAACCTGACGAAGTGGTCTTCGAAACCCTCAACGGTTGCCGCGTGGTGCTCGCCGACATCAACAAGGCCGGTTTGCCGCCCGCCATCGAGGCTGGTTCGACAGTGCGCGAAGTAGTCTGGGGCGTTGAAAGCGACGCTGACTTGAAGCTTTATAGCGAACGAATCGCCAACGATCCGGGCTTCATCGAAGCGGATGGGCGCATCGGTTGCACCGACCCCAACGGCCTGGCGATCCGCCTGCAAGTGACCCGCAAGCGTGAGCTGGAGATCGAGTGCAGCGGCCATAACACCTGGCAGACCAAAGGCCGGATCAACAAGGCCGCGCCGATTTACGAGCGCGCCACACCGATCGAAGTCGGCCATGTGGTGTTTTTCGTCAAGGACGTCAATGCCTGCGAAGCGTTCTATCACGAGCGTTTCGGCTTCCAGGCCTCTGACCGCTATCCGGATCGCGGGGCGTTCCTGCGCACCGCCGAAGAAGGCGGCCACCACGACCTGTTCATGCTGCAACTGCCCGCCCCTCGTGCCGGCCTGAACCACGTCGCCTTCACCGTGCGCGATGTGCACGAAGTGTTCGGCGGCGGCATGCACATTTCCCGCAGCGGCTGGGCAACGGAAATCGGTCCGGGTCGGCACCCGGTGTCGTCGGCGTTCTTCTGGTACTTCAAAAACCCGGCCGGCGCACTGGTCGAGTACTACGCCGACGAAGACCAGCTGACTGGCGAATGGCAGCCGCGGGACTTCGAGCCGGGCCCGACGATGTTCGCTGAATGGGCGATTGCCGGCGGCATCGATGGCAATACCCGACGCCAGCAGCATGTCGAAGCGCCGCAAGGCAAGTTCCTCACCGACAAACCGAAACCCTGAGCAGGAGTTACTCATGTCCGCACTGAATATCGCGATTGCCGGGGCCGGTATCGGTGGCTTGACCGCCGCCATTGCGCTGCTTCGCGCAGGCCATAACGTCACCGTATTCGAACAGTCGAAAGCCTTTTTGCGGGTCGGCGCCGATATCAACCTGACACCTAATGCCGTACGTGCTCTGGATGGTCTCGGGATTGGCGCTGCCGTGCGCATTCCGGCCGCTCGTCCAACGCACCGGATCAGCCGCCTGTGGGACAGCGGCGAGGAAACTTCGCGCCTGGAAATGTCCGATGCCGCCGAACAGAAATACGGTGCACCGCAACTGACCATTCACCGCGCCGATCTACTGGCCGCACTGACGGACGTCTTTCCACCCGAACAGGTGAAGTTTGGCAAACGCGCCGAGCACGTCGTGCAAACCGCCGACGGCATCGAGTTGCGCTTCAAGGATGGCAGCCGCCACGTCACCGATCTGTTGATCGGCGCCGATGGCATCCATTCGGTGGTGCGTAATGCGCTGTTCGGTGATGAGCAGCCGCGCTTTACCGGAGTGGTCGCTTACCGCGCCGTCGTACCTGCCGAAAGCGTGGCCCATGTGCCGAACATTCAGGCGTTCACCAAATGGTGGGGCCCTACCCCGCAAAGCCAGATCGTGACGTTTCCGCTGAACCAGGGCCGGGACATTTTCATCTTCGCCACCACCGCTCAGGACAGCTGGCATGAAGAGTCCTGGACCAGCGCCGGCGATGCCGACGAGTTGCGCAGCCACTATCAGGACTTCCACCCGGACGCTCGCGCTCTGCTGGATGCGTGCAACGAGGTGCTCAAGACCGCGCTGTATGAACGCGATCCGCTGCCGTTCTGGTCCAAGGGTGCGATGACCCTGCTGGGCGATGCCTGCCATCCGATGATGCCGTTCATGGCGCAAGGCGCCGGCCAAGCGATCGAAGACGCAGTGGTGCTCGCTCGCCATTTGCAAGACCTGACCAGCACCGCGCAGATCGCCGATGCCCTGCAGGCTTATCAGCAGGCGCGGTTGCAACGCACCAGCCAGATCCAGATCGGCTCGCGTGGTAACCAATGGCTCAAGGACGGCGGCAACGCCGACTGGGTTTATGGCTATGACGCCTGGGCCGTGCCGATGCCGAACGTGGCGTGAGCAGGACCGCAGGCATGAGCGAGACCTTGCTGGTGACCGTGCTGCTCAAGCACGACCAATCAAAGAACCTGGAAGAGATTCAGCGGCACATGAAGCAGCAGGACTGGTGGGAACGGTTTCCCCCGCAAGGCGTCGAGGTGGTGTCCTGGACCGTGGCCATGGGCCTGGGCCAGATCGTCACTCTGCGGTTGCCGCCGAGCCTGCTGCCGACCCTCAACGTCGAGCTCGAACGCTCGGCCTGGGGCGTGTTCAGCACCGAAGTTTTCCCGACGTATGACTTTATTCCCGTGCGCGAAATGATCCGCGAACGGGTACGTAATGGAGGTCAATGAGATGAGCAATACCGAACCCTACCTGGAGCCCCATCAGGCCCGTAAACGTCCCAACACCCAGTTCGAAGAGTTGCTCGGCGACTCCATCGAACGCGCCTTTGGCAACGGGGTGACCGAGTTGCCCGACCTGCTCGCGCATCTGAATCTGGCCGGGCCACCCTGCCCGCTGACCACCGGAGAGTGGACACAAGACGCCTATAAAACCCTGATGGCTCGGCTGGGCGAATGACCCGCCGGAGGACAATAAGAAATGAACATGAATACAACCGTCGATCCCGCTGAAAACCTCTTGGCCAACGGGTTGAAAAACCTTTGGTTCCCGGTCCTGCCTTCCGATCAATTGGGCGAAAAACCGGTGTCGATTCGCCGTCTGGGCTACAAGATCGCCCTGTGGCGCGACAATGACGGCAGCGTCCACGCCCTGGAAGATCACTGCCCTCATCGCGGCGCGCCGCTGTCCCAGGGACCGGTGCTGGGTGACCGTCTGCAATGCCCTTATCACGGCGTCGAAGTGCGCTGTGACGGCACCGTCACCAAAGTCCCCGGCAGCCCCGGTTGCAAGCTTGAAGGCAGCCGCCCGACACGCATGTTCCACACCCGTGAAGCCGCTGGCGCGATCTTTCTGTACAACGCGGCAGATCCGCACGTGGACACGCCGCCGGAGCTGGTCCTGCCAGAGCAACTGACCTCCCCGGAATGGAGCAGCTTCCTCTGCTACACCGAGTGGAAAGGCGATTATCGCTACGTCATCGACAACGTCATGGACCCGATGCACGGCACCTACCTGCACAAGATGTCGCACTCCATGAGCGAAGGCGAAGCCACCGCAAAGTTCGTCACCCGCGACACCGACAACGGTTTCTTCTTCGAGAAAGAAGGCCAGCGCGGGGTGAATTTCGACTGGACCGAGTTCATGGACAACGGCTGCCACTGGCTGCGCCTGGAAATCCCCTATCCGAAAACCGGCGGCCCCGGCGGCAACTTCACCATCATCGGCAGCTACACACCGAGCAGCCGTTCCTTGTCGGCAGTGTTCCACTGGCGTTGCCGTCCGCTGACCGGCTGGCAGCGCGACACCTGGCGTTTCCTCTACAAAAATCGCCTGGAAGCACGCCACTGGGCGGTGCTGGAACAGGACCGGGTGCTGCTCGAATTCATGGAGCCGGACGCCAACCAGCGGGAAAACCTCTACCAGCATGACCTCGGTGTGGTGCGTCTGCGTCGCTACCTGAAAAACGCGGCCAAGGCCCAATTGGAGCTGATCGACGCGAAGCAGTTGCCATGAACGCAGCCGTGCAACGTGTTCAGGCCGGCTCGTTGATCGAGCCGGCCAGCGCCACCTGGTCGAATGCCTTGCTGATCGGCAATGAAGTGGTGATGTCCGGCATGACCGGCCATCCCGCTACACGCCTGGCCGTTGTGGCTGACGCGCCGCTCGATGCCTACGCCCAGACACTTGTCGTGTTGAACAAAGTCCGGGCGCTGGTCGAGGCGGCGGGTGGGCATATCGGCAACATTTACCGGCTGACGGTGTATGTCACCGACATCGCCGACAAGGACGAAGTGGGTCGCGCACGGCGTGACTTCTTCGAAGGTCAGGCGGTTTTTCCTACCTCCACGCTGGTTGAAGTGAGCGCGCTGGTGTTTCCCGAACTGCGGGTGGAGATCGAGGCCGGCGCGCGTCTCGATCTCGATTTGCGTACTGTCGAAAAGAGGTGACCGATGTCCCATTCCTCCCCCCTCACCGCTCGCGTGCACACGTTGCGCTATGAAGCCGAAGGCATCATCAGCGTTGAATTGCGGCCGTTTGGCGACACGGTGTTCGCCCCGTTTGAAGCCGGCTCGCACATCGATCTGCATTTACCCAACGGGCTGGTGCGCAGTTACTCATTGCTCAACTCGCCAAGCGATCAAGGCCGTTACGTGATCGGCATCCTGCGTGATCGCAACAGCCGCGGCGGCTCGGAATTTGTGCACGCGCAACTGCGGGTCGGCATGCAACTGCCGATCTCGTCGCCACGCAATAATTTCCAGCTCGACCTGAGTGCCAGACACAGCGTGCTGGTGGCCGGCGGTATCGGCATCACCCCGATTTACTGCATGTTCCGCCAACTGCTGGCACTGGGAAAATCCGCCGAGCTGATCTACTGCGCCCGCTCGCGACAGGAAGCCGCGCTGGTTGAGGAACTCAGCGGCTTGAGTGCCAAAGTTGTCTATCACTTCAACGATGAAAAGGGCATGCCGCCAAACCTGAGCGCCTACCTGGCCGATCAGCCGAGCGATACGCACTTCTATTGCTGCGGTCCGACGCCGATGCTCGATGCTTTCGAAAGCACCTGCGAAGGCCTCGGTTACCCTCATGCGCATATCGAGCGCTTCGCGGCGGCCGAATTGCCACCGTCCGAAGATGCCCAGAGTAGCTACAGCGTCGAGCTGAAAAAATCCGGCAAGACGCTGTCGATCGAGCCTGGTTTGAGTTTGCTCGATGTGCTGCTCGAGGCGGGTTGCGATATTGAGTACAGCTGTCGTGAAGGGGTGTGCGGTTCGTGCGAGACGCGGGTTCTGGAAGGTGATGTCGACCACCGGGACGGCGTACTGACCAAAGCCGAACGTGCGGCCAACAAATCGATGATGGTGTGTGTGTCGGGCTGCAAGAGTCGGCGATTGGTACTGGATCTATAACACGAGTATCAAGTTTCCAGGGTTAAACAGGCCGACAGGTATGTCGGCCTTTTTTATGCGCGCGACATAAAAAACGCACAGTGAACGTGCAGTTTCGTTACCCCTCGAGGCGCCTGTTTCATGGGCAATACAAACAAACATGTTTCCCATATAAACAATTGTTTTTATTGGGTTTTTAAGCACCTTAAAGACGTTTAAGAGTTGGCATAGTTTCTGCTCAGGTAACCCTGAGTTCATAGGCCATACGCCGTATTACCCATAAAACAACAAAAACAGAAACGCACTTAATCAAAGCAACACTCGACGTTATCCACCCATCGCCACTGTTAAGGCGAACGGAACAGTGTTGCCGGTCACTTTGTAGCGTTCAATTGAGCAGCGGAGTCAACATGAAGCATTACGTTATATGTATGGGACTGATGATGAGCAGTTGCGTGAGCTTCGCCGGTGAACCCGGTCCCGCTGCGCCCGTGACATCGACTACCGGTAAAAAGCCGTTTCCGCATATCGCCTGGCGCAGCGACGATGGCGAAAGCAGCCTGGACATCGGTGGTGCCCTGCGAACCAACTACCGCGACGAGCATTGGGACACCACCGAAAACAATGGGCGTTTTCTCTTCGACACCTTCCGCATCGACGTACAGGCGACCTACAAAAATCTCTATAGCGATGTCGGCTACTGGTTTCAGGATGACGGCAAGCGCTCCATCGACCGCGGCTTCGTCGGCTACCGCCTCAACAGCAACTCAAACCTGCAACTGGGCGCGCCGTTCAAACCGTTTGGCCTGGAACCCTATCCGCAATTTGGCTGGAGCTATCACCTGCCCTTCTTCATGGGCTATGGCGTCAGCGCCGGCACAGGCTTGAAGTACAGCTACAAGGATCAGGACTGGGATCTGCAACTGGGGTACTTCCCGCGCATGTTGCCTTCCGACATTCGCTACTCGCCGGAAGTCGGGCGTTACGCCGACCTCAAGGACAATGCGATCCCCTTCACCCAGTCGCGCCAGGACAACGAGAAACACAACCAGATCAACGCCCGGGTCGCGCGGACCTTTATCAATGATGGCTGGAAAACTGAAATCGGCGCGTCCGTGGCCACCGCCCAGTTGTACAACGCCACCACCAAAGACGACGGCGATTACTGGGCCGGCGGTATCCACGCCATCATCAACGCTGGCGCGTGGACCGTCTCCACCCAAGGCATCCGCTATGAGTACGACCCCAAAAACCCTGCCGGTGTCAGTAACGACTCGGTGCTGATGGGCGGCAACGGCCTGACCCCGGCGTATCTGATCGCCTCCAAGGCCACCATTGCTTCGCTGAACGTCGGCTATGACATCCCGACGCCGAAACTGGGGCAATTGAAGAAGATCAAGCTGTACAACGACTACAGTCGCATGATGAAAGACAAGAGCGGTTGGGACGACTCGCAGATGTACACCGTCGGTGCGCAGTTCCTGGCCATGCCGATCATGGCGTGGGTCGACCTGACCTGGGCAAAAAACGCCAACCCCTATGGCGGTGCGGAGAACGGTACGGGCTTTACCAATACCCGTTCGGTTGGCAGCAATCAGTGGTATTACCGGACCAACGTCAATATCGGGTATTACTTCTGACCCGTTGAAATCGTGGCGTATCGATGCTCGGGATAAGCCTAACGCTAGACGCGCGGTCGTAGAAAGGCCAAAACGTCCTGAAAGACCTGATGCCATTCTTCACTGGGCTCGTTTGCCAGTGGATGCCAAAAGAACTGGAACTCGTGTCCTCCATCGTCTTCTGCAAAATGGCTCCAGGTATCCGGAAGGTTTTGCATAACGCGGCACTCGTGAAACGCCCACGTGTGCCCCGTTATCGCTGAATCCCAGTTCCCCAGATCCCGTATCACCTCGCCCCTGACGCCCGCCTCTTCGAATAACTCCCGAATAGCCGCCGCGTCAGTCGGCTCTCCGGGTTCGACACTGCCCTTGACCAGTTGCAGACCTGCCAACGGATGCCGGAACGCTAAAATCTCCAGCCCCTCTTTTTTTCGCAGCACGACAGGACAAGCTTTATCTATGCGCATGGGATGTCCATGCTTTTGGCTTCGGTGAGCAACCGCATGTTTATCAGCGCCACACGACGCCCGTCCGGCGCCAACCGCTCCTCAACCCCATACGGCACAAACCCGAACTGCGGATACAGAAGCAGCCCCGCCGTATTCTCGTTGAAGCACGAAAGCTGCACCTCCCGCGCCCGATGACGTTCAAGCGCCAGCCCCACCATCGTCTGCAGCAAAAACTTCGCGATCCCTTTCCCCCGGGCCTTGGGCGACACGATCACATTGCCGATCGCGCAAACGCCATCGCGCTCAAACCTGTAAAAGTTGGCAAAGCCCATAACAGAACCGTCCGCCTCAACCACCGTTGAGTCGGAACGTTGAGCAATCGATGCCTGCAGTTGATCTTCCGTCAGCGGGTACTGCGCCTTCGGGAACATAAAAAACAGCTCTTGGGGATTTTGAGGAAAGTCGCAAATCGTCAGGACATCTTCAGCGCTGACGGGGCGGTGGGTGAGGTGCATGGTTTGGATCCATCCAAGTGTCGGGGTGACAGATTACTTTTTGCAGAGGATGGATAGAAGTTTCCTTTTCAGGTTCACCACGGCTTAGGTCCGGCTTTTTCGACCAACGGTGGAGATGCCCGGCAAGTCTCGTTGGGCGGAAGTAAAAACCTTTAATCCGGTAGTCTCAGCCTCTCAATCAGACGTGGATCGTCGACAACGCAGCACGCTACAAATAATTGCTTACAAAATAGAAAATCATTACACCCGATCATGTACTACCGAGTGTTAGTTTGAGCGCTTTATCGGGCCATGAGATGCCAAAGTATTAATTATGCGCATCAAACTTCCCAGCGTTCCTGCCCTCGGTGCCTACCTTGCACTCTCTTGCCTGTTTGCGGCTGCATGGCTCTTCAACCCTGCCAATACGCACTCTTCCTTTGCCCTGATCAGTCCCGTGATGCCAGTGGCCAGCCAAGTGGCCAAGCCCATTTATACCAGCCGCTTCGCCTCCTCCGGGCTGCTGGATTTCGTGCATTCCTCGGCGGTAACCGCGTTGCCCGACGGCAGTCTGATGACGGTCTGGTTTGCCGGCTCCCGCGAAGGCGCAGCCGATGTGCAGGTGCGCTCCGCCCGCTTCGACCCGAAAACCGGCGAGTGGGGTTCTGAAAAGGTATTGGCGACTCGGGATTCGACCCAACAGGGCACGCGAAAATACATTCGCAAGCTGGGTAACCCGGTGGTTGCCCTCGCGCCGGATAATCGCGTGTGGTTGTTCTACGTGTCCGTGTCCATGGGTGGCTGGGCTGGCAGCGCGGTCAATGTGATGGTGTCGGATGACTTCGGTGAAAGCTGGTCCGCCCCGCGCCAACTGATCACTTCACCCTTTCTGAACATCAGCACCCTGGTCCGGTCGGCACCGGTGTTTCATGCCGACGGCTCCATCGGTTTGCCGGTCTACCACGAGTTTCTGGGCAAGTTTGCCGAGTACCTCTACTTGAGCGCAGACGGCAATGTGATCGACAAATTCCGCATCAGCCACGGCAAGAATTCATTGCAGCCCACGGTGGTTCCGCTGGACGGCCAGCGCGGCATTGCCTTGCTGCGCTATGCCGGCGACACCCACCACCGTGTGCTGGCGACCCGCACCGAAGACGCCGGTCAAACCTGGAGCGAACCTTATCCGCTCGATCCCTCGAATCCGAACTCATCGTTGGCCGCCGTCGCGACGCCCGAACATGGGTTGCTGGTGGCGCTCAACGACCTGCAGGAAGGACGCTTCAAGCTGAGCCTTTATGGGACCGACGCGAAAATGGACGATTGGCGCTCGTTGCGGGACCTGGACAAGTCACCTGATCCAGCAGGCGCTCCGTTTTCACCCGAGGCCTACAAGGAAATCATCGGTAAAGAGTTCCGCGGTTCCAGCGGCGCGCTTCGCCAACCGCTGGAGGCGCAGTTCCTGGATAACCTCGACAACCGTGTCTGTAAAAACCAAGGGTGTGAGTTTGAATACGAATACCCGTACTTCATCCGCAGCCCCGATGGGATGTATCACTTGGTTTATTCCTGGAACAACACCTTCATCAAGCACGTCTCCTTCAACGATGCCTGGCTCAACGAGCGTCGCAAATGATTAGTCTGTGGCAAGCCCATGCCAGCTTCGCAATGATCATCTTCCTGGTGCTGCCTTCTTTCGGCTTGCCCAGGACGTGGCGGATCGCACTGTTGGCCGCGTTGCTGGCAGCCAGCTTCATAGCGCTGGACGGGTTATCGTTGGCCGCCTATTTGCGCAGCTACATTGATGACCTGGCGATCACCTCCATGGTGTTCATGGCGTGGGGTTGCTTGCGTCGGCTGGACCTCCTCCCACCTGCGCGGGGTAAAACCGGCGTATTGATCCTCTTCGCCTTGATGGCCCTGGTGCTGTACCCGGCCACCCTGGGCATGAGTGATCTGGACCCCTATCGGTTTGGTTACAGCCCGCGCCCGATGCTGATTTTCGTCGCCGTGCTGACCCTGGGCCTGTTTTACCTGCGCAACGGCCTGGCCGTCGTGATGCTGGCCTGCGCGACCCTGGCCTTCATCGCCGGGATCAAACCTTCGCAAAACTATTGGGATTACCTGGTTGATCCGCTGCTGGGTCTGTATTGCTGCGTGGCACTGCTGATGCTTGCCGTGCGCTGGACGCATCGCCGGGCAACCAAGCGCCGCGGTGCAGTGGGCGATGTGTCCGGTTCCGTTTGAGATTCAACGATTTTATTAACAGGGGAACATGGATGGGTTGGTTGCACTCGAGACGTTTACATTACTGGCTGGGCGCGACAGCGATTACGTTCGCGCTGTTTGCTGTGCTTCGTGTCATGTTTTTTTTCGGCTATTCCGGTTTCGACGCCAACGCCCTGATCGACAAAAATGACGTCATGGAAACCCTGGGGATCGGCTTTCGTTTCGATCTGCGCCTGGCCATCCTGGCGATGTTGCCGTTGGCGTTGCTGGCCTGGATTCCTCGCTGGAACCTGATCGGCAGCCGTCTGCTTCGCCGCATCGCCCGCGTGTATCTGGTCGCGGCCCTGAGCGTCCTGCTGCTGATTTACATCATCGATTTTGGTCATTACGCCTATCTGGGCGTGAGGATCAACGCCACCGTGCTGCGCTTCATCGAGGATGCGCAAATATCCCGCGACATGGTCTGGCAGACCTACCCGGTGATCTGGATTTCGCTGGGTTGGCTGGCAACGGTCGCGCTGGTGACACTGGCTCTGGTGCGTCTGGAACGCGTAACGCTGGACCGCCCTCGCAAAGCCATTCGCCGGCTCTCCGCGACATTGGGTGGCGCGTTGATGGTCGTGGCGGTGCTGCTGGGCATTTTAGGTCGTGTCGAAAACATGAACCTCGAAAACCCGGTCCCGCTACGCTGGAGCGATGCGTTCTTCTCGGGCAATAACCAGGTTGCTGCGTTGGGCCTGAACCCGGTGTTGTTCCTCTACGACACGGTCAAAGTCGGCCAGTCGCGCTATGACGAAGCGCAGGTGCGCGAGCACTACGCGGTGATGGCCAACTACCTGGGCGTGGACAAGCCCGATCCGCAAACCCTTGATTTCGTCCGTCACCAGGCACCACAACCCTACAAAGTACCGGGCTCGCGGCAGCCGAACGTGATGTTCGTCATGCTCGAATCGCTGGGCACCAGCGCCGTCGGGGCCTACGGCAACCCGATCAATCCGACGCCGAACATCGATCGCCTGGCCACCCAGAGCTGGTTTTTCGAGCACTTCTATGTGCCGGTGACGGGGACCGCAAAAACCGTCTGGGCCAGCATCAGCGGTGTGCCTGACGTCACCCGCCAGGAAACCGCGACGCGTAATCCGTTGATCACCAAGCAGAACACACTGATCAACTCCTTCACCGGTTACGAGAAGATCTACACCATCGGCGGCAACTCCGGCTGGGCCAACATGAATGCCTTGATTCGACAAAGCATCGACGGCGTTCGCTTGTTCGAAGAGCGGGACTGGAAGTCCCCGGTGGTGGATGTCTGGGGGATTTCCGATCTGGACCTGTTCAAGGAAACCGACCAGATTCTGCAAGCACTGCCCAAGGACAAACCGTTCTTCGCCTATGTGCAGACGGCCGGCAACCATCGTCCGTTCACGATTCCCAAGACCAATGATGGATTCGAGGTCAAGCACCCTACCCTGGCCGAAGTACAGGCCGCAGGGTCGCGCAGTGTCGAGCAGTACAACGCCGTGCGTTTGCTAGACTTCAACATCGGACGCTTGATGGAAATCGCCAAAGCAGGCGGCTGGTACGACAACACCATTTTCGTGCTGTTTGGCGACCACAACACCCGTATCGCGCAGATCCCGTTCCTGGCACCGGCCTACGAGCAACTCGGCCTGGAAAGCAACGCGGTGCCGATGATCATCCACGCACCAGGCTTGCTCGGGACGCGTAAGGTCAAGGAAGCGGTCGGCCTGGTGGACTTGCTGCCCACCGTGGCGGGCATGGCCGGCCTTGAGTTTCGCAACAGCGGCATGGGCCGTGATATTCAGCAGCCCGCGCCCGAGGGTGAGCGCGTAGTACCGCTGGTACTGCGCGAGGGCACATTCCCGCTGATTGCCGGCGTCACTCAGCACTACATGGTGCAGATGGAGCACGACGGCAGCTCGCCAAGTCTCCATGACCTGGCCTCGCCGACGCCGCTGGACAACGTCGCCGAGCAAAACCCTGAAGAGTTCAAACGCCTGTCGCAACTGACCCGCGCCATGCACGAAACCTCAAGGTTGATGCTGTACCAGAACGTGCGCAAGTAACGGCGTTCCCGCGTCTATGCTTCAAATAGACGCGGGACCTTCCCGTGACGCCAGTAAAAGACTCTGCCTATCACGACCCAATACTCCCCCTATTAGCTGACTTCCCAACTGGGGTCTAACCTTACTCGAGCGCCGGCACCATAAGCCGGCCGGTCAAGAGCTGATAAGGAGATAGGAATGGGTCAGAAGCCTGACTAAACCTGCCGTAGGCCACCGTGCAGGCAACTCGATTGCCGCTGTTCAGAATTCCCGTGTGATCAAAACAATCAGTTGATCAAACTGCTGGCCCTGCAGCCTGTGTCATTGGTTTCGCCCGTTGCTGTTTAACGCCCACGCTGGGCCGGATAGCCGGATGAATACGACCAAAAGGTAGCTCACACATGGCAAACGAATCGAAATGCCCGTTCATTAGCGCCGCTGGCGGTGGCACGACAAACCGCGACTGGTGGCCGAACCAACTGAATCTGAAGATCCTCCATCAGCACTCGTCCCTGTCCGACCCCATGGACAAGGACTTCAACTACGCCGAAGCCTTCAAAAGCCTGGACTTTGAAGCGGTCAAAAGAGACCTGACTGCGTTGATGACCGATTCCCAGGACTGGTGGCCGGCGGACTTCGGTCACTACGGGCCACTCTTCATTCGCATGGCCTGGCACGCCGCCGGTACGTACCGCACCGGTGACGGTCGTGGTGGCGCCGGTTCCGGCCAGCAACGCTTCGCGCCGCTCAACAGTTGGCCGGACAACGTCAGCCTCGACAAGGCGCGCCGGCTGCTCTGGCCGATCAAGCAAAAGTACGGTCGTAAAATTTCCTGGGCCGATCTGATCGTCCTCACCGGCAACGTCGCGCTGGAGTCCATGGACTTCAAGACCTTCGGCTTTTCCGGCGGTCGTCCGGACGTTTGGGAGCCGGATGAGGACGTTTACTGGGGCTCGGAAAACAAGTGGCTGGGCGGTGACACCCGCTACGGCAAAGAGCAGAAGGTTATGCAAGAGCCCGGCGAAGGCCCACTCGTTGCTGAGCCGGGGGAAAATGAGGAGAGCCGCACCGACCAGGGGCGCTTCCTGGAGAACCCGCTGGCGGCCGTGCAAATGGGCCTGATCTACGTGAACCCGGAAGGCCCGGAAGGTAACCCCGACCCAGTCGCTGCCGGGAAGGACATCCGCGAAACCTTCGCGCGCATGGCGATGAATGACGAAGAAACCGTGGCATTGATCGCCGGCGGCCACGCCTTCGGCAAGACCCACGGCGCAGGACCTGCCGACAACGTCGGCGCCGAACCCGAAGCCGCTGGCCTCGAAGCCCAAGGCTTTGGCTGGAAGAACAGCTTCGGCACCGGCAAGGGCGCGGACACCATCACCAGCGGCCTGGAAGTGACCTGGACCACCACGCCCACGAAATGGAGCAACAACTACCTGGAAAACCTGTTCGGCTTCGAGTGGGAGTTGAGCAAAAGTCCGGCCGGTGCGAACCAGTGGATACCGAAGAACAACGCCGGCGCCGGCATCATTCCGGATGCTCACGACCCGTCCAAGCGTCGTAATCCAACCATGCTGACCACCGACCTGTCGCTGCGGTTCGACCCGATCTATGAACCGATTTCGCGGCGTTTCCTGGCCAATCCAGACCAGTTGGCCGACGCGTTCGCCCGCGCCTGGTTCAAGTTGATCCACCGCGACATGGGTCCCCTCTCCCGCTACCTCGGCCCGGAAATGCCAAGCGAAGAGCTGCTGTGGCAAGACCCGATTCCAGCAGTCGATCATGCCCTGGTCAACGACAGTGACGTCGCCGCACTCAAGAGCAAACTCCTGGCCTCCGGCTTGAGCGTCTCGCAGCTTGTATCAACGGCTTGGGCGGCGGCTTCGACCTTCCGTGGTTCCGACAAACGCGGCGGCGCCAACGGTGGGCGCTTGCGTCTGGCCCCACAGAAGTTCTGGCAGGCCAACCAGCCTGACCAACTGGCGAACGTGCTGGCGAAACTCGAGGATATCCAGAGCGAGTTCAACAACAGCGGCAAGAAAATCTCGCTGGCAGACCTGATCGTGCTGGCCGGTAACGCTGGCGTCGAACAGGCGGCGAAAAATGCCGGCCAAACCGTGACGGTGCCTTTCACTCCAGGACGGATGGACGCCTCTCAAGAGCAGACGGACGTGGAGTCTTTCGGCTTCCTCGAACCCATCGCCGATGGCTTCCGCAACTACCTCAAAGGCAGATACAGCGTAGCGGCCGAGCAGCTGTTGATCGACAAGGCGCAACTGCTGACACTTACCGCGCCAGAAATGACCGCGCTCATTGGCGGCATGCGTGTGCTGAACACCAACGTCGGGCAAACCAGACACGGTGTGTTCACCCAGCAGCCGGAAGCGTTGACCAACGACTTCTTCAAGAACCTGCTCGACATGGCCGTGGAATGGAAACCGGTCTCAGAGGCTAATGAGGAGTTTGAAGGGCGCGATCGCAAAACCGGCGAAGTGAAGTGGACAGGTACCCGTGTCGATCTGGTCTTCGGCTCGAATGCGCAGCTGCGTGCGTTGGCGGAAGTCTATGCAACCGCTGATGCGCAGGAGAAGTTCGTCAAAGACTTCGTCGCAGCCTGGGCCAAAGTGATGGACCTGGATCGCTTCGACGTTAAGTAACACGAGCGGTATCGCTGAAACTGCAACGCCTCCCACTGTGGAGGCGTTGTGCTTTTTGTCACTTGACGCTTCACGCCGTTAGATGGGAAAACGTGCGTGGCCCGGATGCAAGCGATGGGTTCAACATGAATCAAGGAAGACTCATCACACCATGAAAACCCTATTGTGTTTGCTGATCGCCACTGGCGTCGGCACCGCGCTGCAATATGCCGGTCTCCCCCATGGCCTGTTGCTCGGATCAATACTCGCGACCGCGTTGATCGCCAGCAACTTGCGTTTTTCTCCAGCGCTGCCCTTCAGCCTTGTCTACGTGCAAATCGTGTTGGGGATCGCGACCGGCCTGATGTTCACCTCGTGGAACAGCCAAACGGCGGCCGCCATGTTGCCGAGCCTGGGCTTCATGCTGCTGGGCTTGATGGTCCAGAGCGCCGTGGCCGGTTTGTGGCTGCTCAAGGTCTCGGGATGGAACCCGAAGGACTCCCTGTTAGCCGTGTATCCGGGCGCACTCGCCGCCGTGTTCGATTTGCTCGAGTCCGAGCGCGCGTCCAGCAAAGTGATCGTTGTGCACCTGGTGCGACTGCTGTCGATCACCGTGCTGGTCAGCTTCTGCATTCCCGGACAGACCGACGTGGCGCTTGCCGAGAGCAGCCCGCTGCTCATGAGTACCGCGCTGACCTTGCTGTCGCTGATCGCCTTGTGCCTGTTGCTCGGCCGCTTGCTGTTGCGCGTCGGCGTTCCGGCACCATTCATGCTCACCGCGATCGTCGTCACCGGCGTCTACCTCAAGCTGGGCTATCTCCAGGCCTTCCACCTGCCGTCATGGAGTGTCGACACCGCCGTGGTCCTCCTCGGCGTGCTGATTGGCTCGAAATTCAAAGACATCAGCCTCGCAGAACTCGTCCGCCACGGACGGGCCGGGCTGATGGCCGTCGGCCTGATGCTGCTGATCGCAGCAGCGTTTGCCGCAGTGGCCGCGCGGGTTCTGGGCAGCGATCCCTTGTCGTTGTGGCTGGCGTACATGCCTGGCGCCATCGAAACCATCGCCCTCGTCGCCTTCAGCGGCGGACTAAACGTGGTGTTCATCCTGACCCATCACCTGGTGCGAATGGTCGTGCTGCACTTTGCGCCAGCGTTGGTCGTTCAGGCGCGGCGCTGGCGGGAGGATGGTTGAACGCTTGAAGGACTAAGTGGGAGAGATCGTGGCGAGGGCACCAATCAAAATGGTCAACACCAGAAATCCACCCAGGAAAATCGCCATCTTGCCCATTGGGCCTCCTACATTATGAGTTTGCGGTGCAGCGGTTGCCGCGACTGCGGAGCATGCCGTTATTGTGAGCCGGCGGTTGTGTGCATTACAGATGCAGATAGCGCAGGAAAATACGGATCAGAACACCGAACTGGGGCTAGAACGCCTTTAAACGTCAATTCCGCCAGGATCTATTTATGCCGCTGAGTTTTCATATCTGTCAGCGCTCAAAAAAGGACAAGATTGATTGGTAATCTCAAGGATCGAGGATAGGGCATGAGTATTTTCAGTCGAATAAAAGCTTTCGTAAGACGTGGCCAGGAAGAGCAAGTCGCCGGCTACTCCATACCAGAGTTGAAGTCGGTTTTTGCTGAGCCTCTATCACGCCTCCCTCGGTCTCTGACCGACTATCCTCAAGTGGTATCTTTGGACGATATCGGTATCTCGGCCTATTACTCTGCTTTCTTGATCGGCAATGAAGACGCTCATAAGTTTTCGGCACTTGTCGAATCGAATTTCAGGTTCAAGACTGAAAAACTATTCAACGACCTTCCCGTAAAACGTTATTCAGATATCCGAGAAAACAACCACCTGATCTATTTCAGCTCCGACGGAGAATTTAACGCCACAACGATACGGATGGTTACGAATAGCGTCGAATTCCTGAACATCATTCAGCTTGAGAAATTGGCCGTTCCGCCACCCTGGATAGCGTTTGAGGGGTACAACCCTTTGTGGTGGGGAGGAAATATGCAAGGCGCTCAGGGCTACTATAACGACAGCTACTTCTCGCCGTTTTTTACTGATTTAAGCGGAGCAGAAAGGGAGATTTATTACGCAAGGTACGAGGCGCCGAATGAATGGATAAATAGCCTGGATTTGATGTACGACGAATGATCGTTCACCTTTCTGGAACAATAGCCGGAGCCGCCACCTGACCAATCACCGGCGGCGGAGTCCGACTTTTTCTGCTTGACCGCTACGCGGCAAGCTCGACGTAGCTAGACTCCCCACCTCCCGTCGCGCCCGACAACCAACCCCATACAAAGGTCAGAGTAGTACGTCCTGCGTGATCAACGCCTACTGTGCCCCGAGACCAGCCGGCAAGAATCTCACCATCCGTAGTCAGGCACTGATAAAGAAGCTCAATGGTATCGGGGCCTGTCACGCGCCCGACTTGATTACCCCTGCGGATATGGCCGCCCTGATAAGTGCCCCAAATAGCCTCTTCCTCGACACGGTAGTGAAAAACGGTGCGTGCATCGGACAGCCCGTGGGCGTTGTCTGCTACCGAAAATCGGCGATTGTTCAAACGCTCGCTGATTTGAGAAAAGGGGATTTCCATAAATGTCGCGTCCTTTAGTCGAGAGGTTCCATTCCAGTCATCGATTAGCTTAAGCCATTTTGTCGCGACGGATGGAGGCACTGCTTAGCCGTCTCTGGTGCTGCGAACTCAGGAGCCACCACCGCTTGTCAGCTCCTCAGCACCTTCCCCTTCCCGGTTATTCCAACGCTGTACACCCCCTCACATGGCTGGCCTAAATGATGAACAGGACAATTGCTGCTCTCACGATCGCGGGCCTGGTGTCCGCCTGCTCACTTTTCGCGTTTGCTGCCGAAAAGGTGACTGAAGACGCACCTGCCGCGTTTCCCGGAATCAACCAGGCTCAGGGCACTGAATCCAAGGAGGACAAGGCCGACAAAAAAGGTGAGGAGGCGGCGGGTTCAAACTCCGGTGCCAGCTCGGAGGAGACGGACAAAGATGCGGCCACCTCTAGCGGTTCGAAGGACGTTGAGAAAAAACCAACGCAGGAGTGAGTTAGCGGTCCGCCCGCTTCGGCCTTAGTGTTGCGTAACCTGCAAGAACTGAATGGCGCCCACAAAAAAGCCCACTGACCGTCTCCGGTTCAGTGGGCTTTTGATTCGGCCTCTAGTTACAGAGCCATATCAGTCGCAGCATTAGCCTTCGGTGCCTTAGCCGGAGCAGCCGGAGCAGCAGCCGGAGCCACTACCTGACCAATCGCCGGCGGCGGAGTCAGCTGCAGCACCTTGGCGGTGTAAGCCCACTCCTCAGCCACTTTCTCAGGGCTGCCATTCAACTGAGTGCCATAGCTAGGCACGATCTGGTGCAGCTTTTCCTGCCAGGCTGGGGAAGCAACCTTGTCTTTGAACACTTTCTGCAGCACGGTCAGCATGATCGGTGCAGCGGTCGAAGCGCCCGGCGATGCACCCAGCAAACCGGCAATGCTGCCGTCTTGCGAAGCAACAATCTCAGTACCCAACTTCAGCACGCCACCGGCAGCTTCATCACGCTTGATGATCTGCACGCGTTGGCCGGCTTGCCACAGGCGCCAGTCTTCGGCTTTGGCGTTCGGGAAGTATTCTTTCAGGGCGTTGAGGCGGTCTTCGTCAGACAGCATCAGTTGGCCGGCGAGGTACTCGACCAGCGGGTATTCCTTGATGCCGACCTTGGTCATTGGCCACACGTTGTGCGTGGTGGTGGTGGTCAGCAGGTCCAGGTACGAGCCTTCTTTCAGGAACTTGGTGCTGAAGGTCGCGAACGGGCCAAACAGGATGACGCGCTTGCCGTCCAGGACACGGGTGTCCAGGTGCGGAACCGACATTGGCGGTGCGCCAACGGAGGCTTTGCCGTAGGCCTTGGCCAGGTGTTGCTCGGCGATGGTCGGGTTTTCGGTCACGAGGAACGAGCCGCCTACCGGGAAGCCTGCGTATTCCTTGGCTTCAGGAATGCCGGACTTCTGCAGCAGGTGCAGTGCACCGCCGCCCGCACCGATGAACACGAACTTGGCGTCGGTTTCGGTTTTGGTGCCGTCTTTCAGGTTTTTGTAGCTGACGCGCCAGCTGCCGTCTTCGTTCTTGGTGATGTCTTGCACTTCGCTAGACAGTTTCAAGTCGAACTTTGGCGTGGTTTGCAGGTGCGCAACGAACTGGCGGGTGATCTCGCCGAAGTTCACGTCGGTACCGATCGGAGACCAGGTGGCCGCGACTTTCTGGTTCGGGTCACGCCCTTCCATCATCAGCGGAACCCACTTCTTGATCACAGCAGGGTCTTCGGAGTACTGCATGCCGGCGAACAGCGGGCTCGCTTGCAGGGCTTCGTAGCGCTTTTTCAGGAACTTGATGTTGTCATCGCCCCACACAAAGCTCATGTGTGGCGTGGAGTTGATGAACGAACGCGGATTCTTCAGCACGCCTTGCTGAACCTGCCAGGCCCAGAATTGACGGGAGATCTGAAAGGCTTCGTTGATTTCAACGGCTTTCGGGATCTGAACGTTGCCTTTATCGTCTTCCGGGGTGTAGTTCAACTCGGCCAGGGCGGAGTGACCGGTACCGGCGTTGTTCCAGCCGTTGGAGCTTTCCAGGGCGACGCCGTCGAGGCGCTCGACCATTTCCATCGACATACCCGGTTCCAGCTCGTTGAGCCAAACACCGAGGGTCGCGCTCATGATGCCGCCGCCAATCAGCAGCACATCGACTTTCTTTGCCTCTTCCGCTTGCGCGGACGCGATCCCCATCGACAAAGCCAGCCCCAGCAGGGCCGTGTTCATTTTTTTAAACATGTGTAGCACCTTTGATAAAACGCCATCCGCCCTTCCATCCCCACGCTTGAGGCCCCTGGTTCACGGCATGCAGGCAGCATGCTGTGGGTTGCGCACGCATAAGGATTGGAGGGTGGGCACACAAGGCCGACGTGTCTCCATCGACCTCAGTTTATATGTCCCTACTGAACTGACTTTTTATCGTTATTGGCTTCAGCTACTTGAGCGACAGTGATTCTGTTGGCGCGTCTCAAGGACGCGCAAACTGAATAGGTCAAAGCAAGTTAGGGCGAAGAATATCACGACACGGCAAACCCGCGCGTCTGTTCCCGACTTGATAGTCCGGGCACGAGCGCTGAGCCCACTATACTCATCGTGTTTTTCTCGACGAGCCAGTGAGGAGCAGTCATGAGCGATAAAGACGATTTGCGCAAATATTCCTCCCAAGTGGTCGATGGCGTGGAACGCGCGCCCGGTCGTTCCATGCTGCGTGCCGTGGGTTTCACCGACGAGGACTTCAAGAAACCGCAGATCGGCATCGCCTCCACGTGGGCGATGGTCACGCCCTGCAACATGCATATCGACAAGCTGGCGATAGAAGCCGAAAAAGGCGCGAATGCCGCCGGTGCCAAGGGCGTCATTTTCAACACGATCACCATTTCCGACGGCATCGCCAACGGCACCGAAGGCATGAAGTATTCGCTGGTGTCCCGGGAAGTGATCGCCGATTCCATTGAAGTCGTGGCCGGCTGCGAAGGCTTTGACGGCCTGGTGACCGTGGGCGGTTGTGACAAGAACATGCCGGGCTGTCTGATCGGCATGGCGCGGCTGAATCGCCCTTCCATCTTCGTCTATGGCGGCACCATCCGGCCGGGCGCTGGCCATACCGATATCATCTCCGTGTTCGAGGCCGTGGGTCAGCACGCGCGAGGGGATATCAGCGAGATTCAGGTCAAGCAAATAGAGGAAGTGGCGATCCCGGGCCCCGGTTCCTGCGGCGGCATGTACACGGCCAATACCATGGCTTCCGCGATTGAGGCGCTGGGCATGAGCCTGCCCGGTTCCAGCTCTCAGGACGCCGTCGGCAACGACAAGGCGTCGGACAGTTTCCGCGCCGGCCAGCAGGTCATGGAGCTGCTCAAGCAAGACATCAAACCGCGCGACATCATGACCCGCAAGGCCTTCGAAAACGCCATTCGCGTGGTGATCGCCCTCGCCGGCTCGACCAATGCCGTGCTGCATCTTCTGGCCATGGCGCATGCCGTGGATGTCGAGCTGACGCTGGATGATTTCGTCGAGCTGGGCAAGGTGTCCCCGGTGGTGGCCGACCTGCGGCCCAGCGGTCAATACATGATGAGTGAACTGGTCGCGATCGGAGGCATTCAGCCGCTGATGAAGCGCATGCTCGCCGCCGGGATGCTGCACGGTGATGCACTGACAGTCACGGGCAAAACTCTGGCCGAAAACCTGGAAAACGTGCCCGACTATCCCGAGGGTCAGGACGTGATCCTGCCCTTCGACCAACCGATCAAAAAGGATTCACACCTGGTGGTGCTGCGCGGCAACCTCTCGCCCACCGGCGCCGTGGCCAAGATCACCGGTAAGGAAGGCTTGCGCTTTGAAGGCACGGCGCGGGTTTATCACGGCGAGGAAGGTGCGCTGGCCGGCATCCTCAATGGTGAAGTCAAAGCCGGCGATGTGATCGTGATTCGCTACGAAGGCCCCAAGGGAGGGCCGGGCATGCGCGAAATGCTCTCGCCCACTTCGGCAGTCATGGGCAAAGGGCTGGGCAAGGACGTTGCGCTCATCACCGACGGGCGCTTCTCCGGCGGTTCACACGGGTTTGTGGTGGGACATATCACGCCCGAAGCCTTTGATGGCGGGCCGATCGCTTTGATTGAAGACGGCGACAAGATCACCATCGACGCCGAAACACGACAGATTTCGGTCGATGTCTCCGACGCCGAACTGGCCGAGCGCAAGACCCGTTGGGTGCGCCCGGAATCCAAGTACAAACGCGGGGTGTTGGCCAAGTACGCGAAGACCGTGTCCAGCGCCTCGGAAGGCGCGGTGACGGATAAGTATCTCTAGGCGCTTCATACGCGAGCTCGACAGCGGCTACAGGGATCGCGTCATGGCTTAGAGTCTGAACCGATCCACCGATTGCGAGAGCTTGCCTGCCAGGGTGGACAACTCATCGGTGGTCGAGGCCGTCCGGCCAATGACCTTGCTGTTGCCTTCGGACATGCCGGCAATCATTTCGACCTGATGGGCGATTTCGTTACTGGCCAGGCTCTGCTCACCGATGGTGCGGGTGATGTCGTTGACCAGTTGCGTGGTGTTCAACGTGGCGTCGAGGATTTCGCGGATGGCGCGCTCGACGTCGGCGGTCACGGCCATGCCTTTGTCGACCTGCGCCACGCCCGCCTCCATGCTGGTCACCGCCTCGCGGGTGCTTTGCTGGATGCGTGAGACCATCGTGGCAATTTCCTGGGTGGAGGCGCTGGTGCGTCCCGCCAGGCTGCGCACTTCGTCGGCCACCACGGCAAACCCGCGCCCTTGCTCGCCGGCACGAGCGGCTTCAATCGCGGCGTTGAGCGCCAGCAGGTTGGTTTGGTCGGCGATGCCCTTGATCACCTGGATGATGCTGAAAATCCCTTCGGACTCCTTGTCCAGCGTGCGGATCACCTGGGCCGACTGCTGCGACGAACGCGCAATACCGTCCATGTCATTAACCACCTGATGGATCACCCGACCGCCCTCCTTGGCCAGTGTCTCGGCCTGATTGGCCATGTTCAGTGCGCGCTCGGCATGCCGGGTGATTTCCTCGATGCTCGCGGTCATTTCGCTGGCGGCGGCCGCCATGGTGCTGGCCGCTACACTTTGCTGCTGGCTGCTGCCGGCCACTTCGTGGCAGCCACTGCTCAATTGCTCGCTCATGCCACTCACGCCGTGGGCGTTGCTGCGCACGACCTCGATCATGCCGCGCAGGTCGCGCTGCATGGTCGCGAGGCTGCGAATCAGGGCGCTCGCTTCGTCGTTGTGAGTGGGCTCGACAATCGGTTCGCTCAGGTTGCCATGGGCGATGCTGTCGGCGATGCGGCTGGCGTTCTGCAACGGCCCCATGATGCTCAGCATCACTCCGCGCCCCAAGGCCAGCAGCAATAACAGGCTGGCGATGAGGACGCCGCCGAGGGTGAAGTTGGCATTGCTGATGACTTTCTGAGTGTCGACACTGGTCTGTTGGGTGTTGGTTTCGATCAGTTCGCTGAGGGCGGCCATCTGATCTTCCAGCTGGCTGAATACGCTACTGAAACTGCCCAGTTGTTGTTGCGCAGCCTCTGGATTTTCCAGCGCCAGCGCGACAATGCGTTCGGCTGCGCTGATGTAGGTATCGAGGCTGGGCTTGATCTTGTTCAGGCCCGCTTTAAGGGTGTCGTTGACCGGCAGCTTGAGGTTTTCACCGAGCATTTCACGAAAATGCGCCGCATGTTCCTCGGTGGAACTGCGCACCTCGGCTTTACTGCTGGTGCTTTTACCCAACCCGACCAGCATCGCAGACAGCACGTCGGCGCGTAACGCGTCGTGCATCATGTCGGCTTCGAGGTGATTGCGCAGCACGGCCATGCTGACCTGGTTGTCATTCACCGCGTCGGCCATCTGGGTGTTTCCCAGATAGCTGACCAGACTCATGATCAACGCGGTAATCAGCCCGGTGCCAATCAGCAGAATCAAACGTAATTTTATGGACACTCTGTGGATCCTCTCTCAGCACGTTTGTCAGTGGCGTAAAGCCAACTGCGGATTGGTTTGCTGAAAAGGTTATCGACTGGCACGAGTGGTTAATGAAGCGAATATCCATACGCGCATGTCTTTTACGACATGCGGTATGTTTTTTCGGTTTTGAAGGCGCCCGAATCAGGCAGCGGAGAAGAAGTATCGCGTCAGGTGAAAGAAGATTGGTGCTGCGAAGCAAATCGAGTCCATCCGGTCGAGCATGCCGCCGTGTCCTTTGATCATGGTTCCCCAGTCCTTGGCGCTCAAACTGCGTTTGATCGCCGACATGACCAGACCACCGAGGAAACCCATCACCACGATGACGAACGACATCATCAGTGACTGCCAGAAGCTGAAGGGGGTCATCCAGAACATGCAGCCGCCAATCAGCGTTGCAGACAGGCCTCCACCGACCAGACCTTCGACGGTTTTTGACGGACTCACCAGCGGCGCAACTTTGTGCTTGCCGAAGAGCTTGCCGAACACGTACTGCAACACGTCACTCAACTGAACGACGAACACCAGATAGAACAGCAGCAACGCGTTTTGGCCGGTGAATCCTTCCAGATCCAAAAGCAAAAGTGCGGGCGCATGGCTGATGCAATAAATGCAGATCATCACGCCCCACTGGATCTTCGCCGTCCTTTCCAGAAAGCCGTCAGTGTCCTGGCTCAGCACCGCAATCGCCGGTAGCAGCAGGAATGAATACACCGGAATCAGCAGCGTAAACATCGAATACCAGTGCGTACCGATCAGAATGTATTGCAGCGGGATCAGGATGAAAAACGCCGAAAACAGGGCGTTATGGTCACCTCGTCGGGTCGGTGTCAGGGTGATGAACTCCCTGAGCGCGAACAGTGAAATGAAACCGAACAGGACGACCGTTGCATTACCGCCCAGCAGGTAGGAAACGAAGAAGATGATGACCATCCCCCACCAGGCATTCACGCGCTGATTGAGGTTTTCGATGGTCGAGACCGCGCCTTCCGTTTTGGCCCGCCGGGCCAGCAATCGACCGGCCAGCGAAGCAATCGCCAGCAAGCATGCCAATCCAAAAAAGAACCACAAAAACTTTGCTTCAAGACTCATTTCGACAGCCCCACAATGGCGTTACGCGCGCGTTCCAGAAACACCTGTTTGTCCTCGCCAGCAATCCTTTCCATCGGATTGCCGATACGGATCGTGCAGATGATCGGCAGAGGGACGTGTTTGCCTTTGGGCATGGAGCGATGAAGGTTTTCCAGGTAGATCGGCACCAGGTCGACATCGGGAAAGGTCTCGGCCAGCCGGAAAAGACCTGATTTGAATTCCCCCGGCAGCGCCTCGGATGATCGAGTGCCTTCCGGAAAGAAGATGATCGAATGACCCGCCTGCACCACATCGAAAATGGGCTCCAGCGCGTTTTTACCGGGCGCCGGTTTACGGTCAATCAGCACCGCGTTCAGGCCTTTCTGGGAGATGTACGACAGAAACCGGTTCTTTCCCCAGTAATCGGCAGCGGCGATCGGCTTCACATTTAACCTGGCCTCGGGCGGCAGGGCCGCAATGATGGCCAAGGTGTCCATGTGACTGGTGTGATTGGCGAAATAGATTCGCTGACGCGTGAGATCCGGCGGGCTCTCCCACCTGGCCGTGACGCCAATCAGCAGTCGAAGAACAGAAATCAGCGCATTACTGATCCACATGGTCGGCCCCTTTCAGCTGCTTGGCGATCGCCAGCGTTCGTGTGACGCAGGTTGCGACTGAGCCAATGGCGATGACAGCCAGCGCGATCAACAGTACGTAGTGAGTGCCGTAAACGTTAGCTTCGATGGCATTCAGTAGCAGTCCTGCGGTCATCACGGCCATTCGATGCTGCTTGGCCATAGGGCCGATGAAGGTCTGCTTGAGACCGATCGAGCCGCCGAACACCCTGACATATGCAGTCAGTGCCGCCGCCAGGGCAGCAAACCATCCGAGGTCGGATTGGCCAATGGCATACCCCAACCCGACGATCAGCAGGCTGTCGGCAATCCGGTCCGGGAATTCGTTGTAGAGACTGCCGATATCGGACTTCTTGCCGCCCTCTATCGCCACCATCCCATCGAAGAGGTTGCACAGCAGGCGCAACTGAATGCCGATCGCGCAGCAGATCGATCCAATGACACCGCTATCAATATTGAGCGCCACGACGCCGACAAGCGCGAAGGCGATGCTGGCGACGGATATCTGATTGGGGGAAATGTCTCTTTTCACCAGAATGTCGGTGATGCGTTTTGCCCAGCCCGCAGAGCGCGTCTTGATGGGCCTTCTGTTGTCATCCACTAGCCAATATCCCTATAAATGATGAGTTACTACGTGTTGCATTGTAATGGCGAGTTGCGCCGACTACACCCAGCAATTGCAGTCTTTGTTAACGACCCCTGCTTTCCAGCCAAAAGTTTTCACCTTTATTTTTCGGGACACCGTTCCGACCTTAAACCTCGAGACAAACCCTCAACACCAGTTCGTTTTTTTCTCGGCTGCATGCTAGGTTGTACGATGACCGATAAGTGATATTTTCACACTCGCTCCGACGACCCATAACAACAAGGAAACACCCATGAAAAAAGTGAAACTGCTGATTGGATTCTTGTGCCTCTTCAGTGGCTACGTAGCCGCCGCCCCTGCTTCCGCGGACAAGGATGTTGCGCAAGCCGTCGATCATCTGACGCAGGCCATGTTGCACAAGAACATTGCCGAGCTGAAAGCGCTGACCGCCGAGAACCTGACCTACGGGCATTCCAGCGGGAAGATCCAGGACAAGAAAGCATTCATCGACGATATCGAAACCGGTAAAAGTGCGTTCAAAACCCTGGAAATGCAGAACCAGACCATCACCGTATCGGGCGACGTAGCGCTGGTCCGCCATCACTTCTCGGCACAAGCCCTCAAAGGCACCGAAGTGGTTCCGACTGAAATCGAGAACTTCCAGATTTGGCAAAAACAGAAAGGCCACTGGTTCCTGGTAGGTCGACAAGCGTTCAAGTTCTGATTTTTGCGTGACGAAGGGGGACATCGGTTAGCCAGGCTACGGTGTCCCCTGCCCTCTCCTTTTACTGCAAGACGATGACGGTTGAGCGGACACTTGGGTTTCACTCCACTCGGCAGACCGCTACAGTGGCGCGACCGCCCCCTGAGAAACGATGAACATGGATGCACGTCACCAAGGAAGTTGCCTGTGCGGCGCAGTGAAATATCGAGTGACTGCCGAGCTGAAAGCGGTTACCCATTGCCATTGCAGCCAATGCCGCAAGGGCCACGGGGCAGCGTTCGCGACGTATGCAAGTGCACCCAGGTCGGCGATTACGATCATTGCGGGAGGCGAGACGCTGAAAACCTTTCACTCGTCTGAAGGCGTCGCCCGACAGTTCTGTGGCGACTGCGGCTCTTCGCTGTTCTGGTCTGATGCCAAAGGTGAGTATTCAGATTGGATGTCAGTGGCGATAGGCACGCTGGATACGCCGTTTCTGAGTGAAAAACAGAAACACGCGTGCGTTGCATCGAAAGCGCCGTGGTACGCAATCGAGGATCGGTGGCCGAGGACCGAGTGAGCGCTTTCGGCCAAAAAGCGAAAGCACATGAGGTACATTGATACCTGATCCCAAATTCACTGATGGGAGGGACCGTACTATGGCGACGCGAACTGAAACTGCGATCCTGGCCGGTGGCTGCTTCTGGGGCATGCAGGATTTGCTGAGACGCTACCCCGGCGTAGTCTCCACGCGGGTGGGGTACTCGGGCGGCGATGTGCCCAATGCGACCTACCGCAACCATGGCACGCACGCGGAAGCGATCGAGATCGTGTTCGATCCGGACCAGATCAGCTATCGCCAGATCCTCGAGTTTTTCTTCCAGATCCACGACCCGACGACGAAGAATCGTCAGGGCAACGATGTGGGTTTGAGCTACCGTTCTGCACTCTTCTATCTCAACGATGAACAGAAGCAAGTGGCCGAGGACACGGTGGCCGACTCTGATGCATCTGGCCTGTGGCCCGACAAGGTCGTGACTGAAATCGTGCCCGCTGGCCCGTTCTGGGAAGCCGAGCCGGAACATCAGGACTACCTCGAACACTATCCCAACGGCTATACGTGCCATTTCATTCGGCCAGACTGGAAACTGCCTAAACGAGCGTGATGTCTCGGCCGGTCCAGCCTGTTGTGGAGGACCACCGTTTGACCGTCATTTCCAGCCCGGTCGGAAGATTTGTAACGCTGTGTATTTTTGCCGGCGATCTTACACAGCGATACACAATCGCCGGATCAGGACACATACGCAGTACATGAAGGTGAAAAAGTGGGTGGCGTCGAACACCTGGTGTTCTCCGATGAACCCAGGCTAAAGAGCCCACCCCCCCAGCAGGAGCCACCTCATGATCAATGAAATCGATACCGTGCTTTATACCGGCAAGACCCACACGACCGGAGGCCGTAACGGCGAGTCGCGAAGCGACGATGGACGCTTGGACGTCAAGCTTTCCGCGCCTGGCTCGTCAGGGAGTGGTACCAATCCCGAACAGCTGCTGGCTGCAGGTTGGTCGGCCTGTTTCATCGGTGCAATGGGTAAGGCGGCTGCCGCGTTGAAGGTGACCCTGCCGAGCGACGTCGCCGTCGATGCCGAAGTGGACCTGGGTAAGACCGAGGACGCCTTTTTCCTCCAGGCGCGCCTCAATGTCAGCCTTCCGGGTCTGGAACCTGCTGTCGCTCGGGCGGTGGTGGATGGCGCCCACCAGAGATGCCCGTACTCGAAGGCGACCCGTGGCAACATCGACGTTACGATCAATCTGGTTTAACCCAAAGCACTCCGTGCGACGCTGTTCACTTAAGATCGGGGTACATATCCGTTTCTGCGGTGATGGCGGCTGGCGGTTTCGCTTTTACAGCGAGTCACTTGGAAAAGCCCCAAGTAACCAAGGGCTTCTTCCCCGCCATTCGGTGCCATCGGCCATCCATGTCCGGGGGCGGCTACCGCGGCATCCTTGCCGCGGTGCCCCCTGCGCAACGCCTGCGTTCGGCCTCTGGGAAAGGGGCAACAGATCAAAATCAAAATCAAAAGCCACAGCCACAGCCACAGCAAGATCAAAAGATCGCAGCCTCGTTTCACTCGACAGCTCCTACCGGGGAGAGGGGGTGTACGCACGCTTCTCACCACTCAACAGGCCGAGCGTTAGCTCGCCTGCAGCTTTTGATCTTGATGCACCGCCCCCTCGAGAGGCCGAGTGGAGGTTCTGCGCAGTGGGCAACCCGGCATGGATGCCGGGTTAGCCGCCCCCGGCCATGGATGGCCGATGGCGGCGGGCCCACGGAGCAGGACCGGAGCGAGGGCATGCCGAGCCTAGGCGAGGCACCGAACGTCAGGGGCAAGAGCCCTTGGTTACTTGGGGCTCTTCCAAGTGACTCGCTGTAAAAGCGAAACCGATAGCCGCCGTGACCGCAGAAACGGATATACACACAAAAAACAAAACACAGCTCGGCAGGCTGCGCTGGCCAATTCGCTCAATCGTCCTCATGCAACTTGATCCCCCGAGCGTGAAGCAGGTGCGGAACCACCAGCACCAGCAGCGTCAGCGCAAGAAACGCGGCCGATATCGGTTGCGTCACAAACACCAGCCAGTCCCCCTCGCTGATGGACAACGCATTGCGCAGCTGCTTTTCAGCCATAGGCCCCAGCAGCATGCCGACGATCACGGGCGCGACGGGAAAATCGAAACGACGCATGAGCACCCCGCCCCAACCAATCGCCAACATCAGCAAAAGATCGAAGGAAGAATGGCGCATGCCGTACACGCCAATGGTGGCAAACACCAGAATGCCCGCGTTCAGGTACGGCCGGGGAATCTGCAAAAGCTTGACCCACAGCCCCACCAACGGAAGATTCAGCACCAGCAGAATCACGTTGCCGACATACAGCGAGGCCACCAGAGTCCAGACCAATTCCCCAGAAGTCTGAAAGAGCATCGGCCCCGGCTGCAGGTTGTAGTTCTGGAACGCGGCCAACAGAATCGCCGCAGTGGCGGACGTCGGTATGCCGAGCGTCAGCAGTGGCACCAAAGAACCCGTCGCGCTCGCATTGTTGGCCGCCTCGGGACCGGCAACCCCCTCGATCGCCCCCTCGCCCTTGTTGCCCGCAAACTCTTTCGGGTACTTGCTCAGTTTGCGTTCCGCCGAATAGGACAGGAACGTCGGAATTTCAGCGCCACCGGCCGGAATCGACCCGAATGGAAAGCCGATCAACGTGCCCCGTAGCCAGGCGGGGACCGAGCGTTTCCAGTCAGAGCGCGTCATCCACAACGAGGTCAAGCGGTGCCGACCGGACGCTTCTTCTTTTTGATACAGCAAGCTGTACAAGGCTTCACCTACGGCAAACAACCCGACCGCCACGAGCACGACTTCAATGCCATCCACCAACTCCGGCACCGCCAGGGTGTAACGGGCAATGCCCGAGGTCGAGTCCAGGCCGATCAAGCCGATGGTCAATCCAATCCCGAGCGAGACAAAACCGCGCAGCATCGAAGCGCCGAGTACCGCAGACACCGTCGTGAAGGACAGCACCAGAATCGCGAAATACTCGGCAGGACCAAACTTGAGCGCCAGCGTGGCGACAATAGGGGCAAACAACGTCAGGAACACCGTCGCTATGGTGCCGGCAACAAATGAGCCTATCGCAGCCGTTGCCAGGGCCGGTCCTGCCCGGCCGTTGCGCGCCATGAGATTGCCTTCCAGGGCCGTGACCATGGAGGACGATTCACCGGGCGTATTGAGCAGGATGGAAGTGGTCGAGCCGCCGAACTGCGCGCCGTAATAGATACCGGCGAACATGATCAGGGCACCCGTGGGATCGACCTTCGCGGTAATCGGCAGCAACAGCGCTACCGTCAGCGCCGGCCCAATACCCGGCAAGACGCCAATGGCGGTACCGAGCAAACAGCCGATAAAACCCCACATCAAATTGATCGGTGTCAGCGCTGCGGAAAAACCAATGGCCAGGTTCGCGAGAGTTTCCACCTTGTTTACCTCCTTCGGCCCGGGTCAGATCCAGGCATTGACAAGGGGCGGCAGGGAAACCCCTAGCCCGGCGTTGAACAGCCAGTAAATCGGCAGGGTCAAGGCAATGCCGATAGCGAGGTCCTTCACTGGACGACGACTGCCAAAGCCCCGTGCCGAACAGGCAAACAGCAGCCCGGCGGCCAATACGAAGCCGATGAGGTTAATCAGCACGGCCACCCCCACCAGTCCCGCCGTCACCCAGGCTGCGCCGGATTTGCCGCCGGGCAGCGCTCGGGCAGCTTCGTCGCTGTGGTCTGCCAACTCGCGAAAACCGCCGGTGACGGCCTGGTAACACAGCAACAGACCGACAACGCCCAGGAACACCGCGACGGCATACGGATAGACGTGGGCTCCCAGGATGACGAAGCCCATCTCGGGAGGAAACCGGAACGCGCCCACCGCCAACACGGCGCTGATGGCAATCACTCCGGCGCCGATCGCCAGTTGCACCGGCACGATTGCGCGAGGCTGAGTCATTTCGAAACCAGCCCGACCTCGACCAGCATTGCACGCAGCCGCACATGCTCTTCGTCGACGAATTTGCCGAACTCATCGCCGGTCAGGACGTTGGGTGACCATTTGTTGGTGTCGATATTGTCTTTCCAGACTTTGCTATTGGTGGCGGCAACGACGGCGTCGATCACTTCTTTGCGCTGCTCGGGCGTGAGGTTCGCGGCACCGTAAACACCCCGCCAATTGCCGATGGTCACGTCGTAGCCTTTCTCTTTCAGGGTCGGTGCATCGATGCCCTCAATGCGTTCGGGCGCGCCGATGGCGAGTACTCGGAACTGGCCGTTCCTGATGTATTGGCCAAGCTCGGCATAACCACCGGTGATCACCTTGATCTGCCCGCCCAATGCTTGAGCAACGACTTCACCCCCACCCGCGAAGGCGACGTAATTCACCTTGTTGACCGGGACACCCATTTTCGCGGCCAACTCGGCAATGCCGATGTGATCGATCGACCCCTTGGAACCACCGCCCCAGGAAATACTGGTCGGCTTGTCTTTGAAGACTTTCAGCAAGTCCTCCAGGGTTTTGAATTCGGACTCCTTGCGGACGGCAATCACGTTGTATTCGGTGAACAGCCGGGCAATCGGCGTTACGTCCTTCAAGGTGATTTGCGGTTTGTTCTGTTCAATGGCAGTGACCATGATCGCACCGACAACCAGCAGCGCATTCGGATCGCCCTTGGTGCTGTTGGCGAACTGCGCCAGCCCCAACGTCCCCCCTGCTCCGCCCTTGTTCTCGAAGGTGGTGGATTTGGCCGTGTTGGCCTCGATTAAAGCCTTGCCCAGAACCCTGGCGGTCTGGTCATAGCCGCCACCCACAGAACCCGGGGCCATGAACTTGACGGTGTCCAGTGCAAAGGCCGGTGTCGCGAGTGCAGCTGCGGTAACGGCTGTTGCGATGCAGCGGCTGAATCGACGGAACAAAGCGGACATAAGTTGTCTCCCGATTGCATTGTTTTTATAGGTGCCGGGTGAACGTCGATCAGGGTGAAAAATCCTGTTCAATGAACATTGGCCTGCGAATAAGCGTAGGCCATGGTTAGGGAGACAGCATTTAACCAATTCGCTATCGTCACTCGCCTATGAACCGGACAAGCAAGCTATTGATATTCAAACATCTACTTCTTCAGAAACATTTGCTCGGCGCAGCGTTGAAAAATGTCGGGCTATTCTAAAAACCCTCTGTGGTGAAAACGCGTCAGGACTCACGTTGATCAATGATCTGCAACAGGAGACTTGTCATGAAAGGCATGCTCGGCAGCATTGGATTGTCACTGTTACTGGCTGCAACGGCGGCGTTCGCGCATCACGGCTGGAGTGAATACGATTCCAGCAACCCCCTGCAGTTGAACGGCACGATAGAAGAATCCGGTTACTCCCATCCACACGGCTTCGTGCGCCTCAAAACCCAAGACAAAACCTGGAACGTCGTCCTGGCACCGCCCTCGCGCATGGAGAACCGCGGCCTTTCCCGGGACATGCTGAGTGTGGGGAACACGGCCAGCGTGGTCGGCTATCAGAATCGCAACAAACCCGATGAAATGCGTGCCGAACGCATCACGGTCGACGGCAAAACCACAGAGTTGCGGTGATGCAGGCCATCGATACCAGCGCAGAATCGAGTCCGGACAGCTGGCTGGACTGGGTGGGTGACTTGCCGATTGGGGCGGCCATGCGCGGTGACCTGTGGCTGTATCCGATGGTCGAGGTGGTTCACATCATTGGATTTGTGGTGCTGGTCGGCTCTGTCGTGATGTTCGATCTGCGGGTGCTCGGGCTGTCGAAAGAGATTGCGGTGACGGCCCTGGCTCGCCACCTCCTGACCTGGTCCATCCTGGCCCTGCTGCTGATCGTGCCCGCCGGGCTGATGATGTTTTCAGCCCATCCCCATGACTTCGCCTCGAATGACATCTTCATCTTGAAGCTATGCCTGATCGCTACTGCCGGGCTCAACGCTGCTCTTTTCCACGTCGGGGTATACCGCTCGGTCCCTCAGTGGAACACGGGCACTGCGGCGCCTGGAATCGCAAAAATCCAGGCGCTGCTTTCGATTGGGTTATGGGTCAGTGTCATTCTCTGCGGTCGGCTGTTGGCGTACACCTGATCATCAGGTGTTGGTTTTCAACTTGGTCCACAGGCGAGTAGTCAACCGTGCGATGGCCGCGGGAAGTTCCTCTACGGTAAACAACTTATCCAGCACACGTGTCGGCGGGTAAATCGCGAGATCCTGCTTCACGGTCGGAACAACATACTGATCCGCCGCCAGGTTGGGGTTGGCGTAATGAATGCTGTTGCTGATGTTGGCAATGACCTGAGGTGTCAGCAGGTAGTTCATGTAGGCGTAGCCATTCTTCGCGTGTGGCGCACTCTTTGGCATGACCACCATGTCGAACCACAGGGTGGAACCTTCGTCAGGGATCGAATAGGCGATGTCGATGCCGTTGTTGGCTTCCTTGGCGCTGGCGGCCGCCTGCACGATGTCGCCATTGAAACCGATCACCGCGCAGACATTGCCGTTCGCCAGGTCGCTGATGTATTTGGAGGCGTGGAAATACTGCACGTAAGGTCTGATCTTGAGCAGCGCCTGCTCGGCTTTCTTGTAATCCGCCGGCTCGTGGCTATGCGGTGGCAGCCCCAGGTAATTCAGGGTGATCGGCAGGATCTGCGTAGGGTTATCGATAATCGCCACGCCGCACTGGCTCAGCTTCTTGATGTTGTCTTCATCAAAAAAAAGTTTCCAGGAATGGGTGACATCGGTGTTGCCGAAGATCGCCTTGATCTTCTCGACGTTGTAGCCAATACCCGCCGTGCCCCACATGTACGGATAACCGTATTGATTGCCTGGGTCATTGACCTCGAGTTTTTTCATCAACGCCGGGTCAAGGTTTTTCCAATTGGGCAGCTGGCTTTTGTCGAGTTTCTGCACCGCACCGGCTTTGATCAATCGGGACAGAAAATGGTTCGAAGGGCTCACCACGTCATAGCCGGTATTGCCCGTCATCAACTTGGATTCCAGCACCTCGTTGCTGTCGTGAATGTCGTACGTTGCCTTGATCCCTGTTTCCTTGGTGAATGAGGTCAAGGTGTCGTCAGCGATGTAGCCGTTCCAGTTTGAAATATTGACGACTTCGTCAGCGTAAGTGGCTGCCGACAACGTCGCCAGCACGACCATCAGGGAAATGTTATTGACGCGCATGTTCAATCACCGAGTGTTTGATGAGTTTTTATTGTTTGATCGCCGGGTGTTCTAGATTTCTGTTTTGGCCCTGACCGCTTCCACGCGCATTCGAAGCATGGCACCGATATCGAGCAAGGGGCGCGGTGGCAGCCAGCCCGGCTGAGCCCTGCGCATCACAGATTCGAGGATGGGCGAGCTGGCACCCGATGCCAGTTCGGCGAGCAAGCGTCCCCAAAGAGTGCCGCGTGCGACGCCCGAACCATTGCAGCCGGCCACCGCAAACACGCCTTCATCGACCTTGGAAAAATACGGTTGCCCGGTGCGTGAGGCGCTCAAGTGCCCGGTCCAGGTGTATTGAATGTCCTGCTCGCTCAAGAACGGGAAGCGTCGTTGCAAGCCGAGCACATGGTGTTTGCGACGATGCAGCAGCTCACTGTCGGATAAATCCCGAGAACGGTATTCCGCGGTGTTGCGGATCATCACGCGACGGTCCGGAGTCAATCGCACCGTGGCGCCCAAGGGCCGGGTGGACAGCACGCCCCAAGGCTCAACCGCGCCGATGGACTTGAACTCGGCGTCGCTGAGCGGCCGTGTCAGGCTGGCGCTGAGTTCCATCGGGAACGTTCCGCTGTCGTCTATTCCAGAGCGCGGAATGAACGCGTTCAGGCACACCAGGACTTGCCTGGCCTCGATGCTTCCATCGGTGCCATTGGCGCGAATACACCCTTTGCCCAAACGCTCCAGGCCGGTGATATCGGTGTCCTCAAACAGGGTCACGTTGGCCGGTAGCGTATCCAGCAGGCCCTTAACATATTTCGCGGGTTGCAGCAGTGCGTTGCCATTGCCGCACCAGATCGCAGCCCGGTAATGCGCGGTGCCCAGTTTTTTGCTCAGCGGTTCACCTTCCAGAAAATGCGCAAAGGCGCCGACCGCGCGCAGCGTTGCCAGTTTGGCCGCGACATCGGTCAACTTGCCAGGATCGTTGACGGCGAAATAGTAGCCCGACTCCCTGAACTCACACTCGATGCCGAGACGAGCAATGCGCTGGCGCACTTCGTCACTGGCGGCACGGGAAATCGAGGTATCGACTTCAAAACCGGCGAACCCCGGGTTACCGATCAGCTCATCCTTGGCCGGATGTTCGTGCCCCACCACGAAGCCCGAATTGCGCGCCGACGCGCCCTGTGCGGCACGTTGTCTGTCGACAATCACGATCCGTGCCTGAGGGTGCATTTCAGCGAGTGTGTGAGCGGCGCACAGCCCGGTGATACCGGCACCGACAATCAGCCAATCGGCTTTTTGCGTGCCTTTGAGAACATCGCGAGCGGGAGAGCTCCCCGCCAGCGCAATCCAGCCACATTCATTGGTCATGCATCACCTCGTCTGCCTGTCGTTCTGCCAGCACCGAGCATGACGTCATCGCATGGGTATGTCCGGCTGGCGCTGGCTAGAGCTAGAATCTATAAGGCCTGTAGTGATACAACCAACGTTATAAAATCATCGAGCTATTCAAAAAACGCATGGATAAAATTCACCACGTTCCTTCTCTCCAGGCCTTGCAGGCGCTGGTCGAGGTCGCAGGCTCGGGCAGCTTCACGCAAGCGGCGCAAAAGCTGTGTCTGACCCAAAGCGCAGTGAGCCGAAAAATCCAGCAGTTGGAGAGCCACTTCGACTTGCCGATGTTCGTGAGGAATAGCCGCAGTGTTCGACTGACACCGGAAGGCGAGCAGGTGCTTGCGACCGCCCGAAGTATCCTGACGCAACTGAAAACCCTTGAAGATCGGCTGACACCGCAAAAACGACCCTTCCGCATACGCATGCATGTGTCGCTGGCGGTTCGATGGTTGCTGCCAAAGTTGAGTGAGTTCTATCGAAGTCATCCGCAGGTTTCGCTGTCGATCGAAACCGTGGCCACGGAAGTGGTGGAACCGGCCATCGACAGCGACGCCTACATCCTCTATCTGCCCGAACCGTCCCGCGATCCTGACTGCCTGACGTTGTTCGAGGAGGCGCTGGTGCCGGTGTGCGCCCCAGGCCTGGGCAGCACCTCCCAGCCCTTGGAGTCGGTGGCCGATCTCGTGCGTTTCCCGCTGTTGCATCGCTCGGCGGACAAGCATGACTGGTTCCGGTGGCTGCAAGCCAATGGCGGCCAGTCACTCGAGGACTACCGCCACATCCCCTTCAACCTCGACGAGTTGGCGCTCGATGCGGCGGCGCGAGGGCTGGGGGTCGCCATGACTGACCTGACCCTGGCAGGCGAATCACTCGAACGCGGCGTGCTCGTCGTTCCGTTCGGCCACCCCTTGAAGACCCGCGGCATTTACGCCTTGAACCTGCAACCTTCCGCCGCTGCTCATCCAGCCTGTTCGCTGATCATGCAGTGGTTCACCCAACAGGCCGAACAGCCGGCAGGCGACATTTGACCACCGGGGATTGACCACTATGTTCCGCGCCCCAGCCCTTCTGTCGCATTGGCAAAAGCGGCGCTCGCCTCTTGAACCAGCCTGCGCCATTCAGCGCTGTTGATGAGTCCTGTTCGCTCCATCTCATCGGCAGCCTTGAGCAACGCGTCATATTGCTCTTCGGCATCCATCCGGATTTCGGGCACTTTCAGGAGCTGATACCAGGCCGCCAGGGCTTCGCTCTTTTGATCATCACTCATGCTCAAACTCCCAAAGACAGTCTTCGTTTTGAAGTTTTTTCATGGGTGGCGTTCCTCGGTCCCGACATACGGCAGGCAGGCATAAAGACAGGCGCGCCGTGCATTACAAACTTGTCATTGAGTTGTCAGCGTAGCCAGCACCCTCGCTTCATACAGTGGCGTCGTCAGTCACCCACCGCGGGTGACACACCTCCCACTGATGATGACAAGGGTCGACACCATGAAACCACTGAGCAAACTCTGCCTGATCGCCGCCAGCCTGTTGATGCTGGGCACCGGTTCCGCCATGGCCAGCAACATCGCGCCGGTCAAGGCCAACAACGTCGTGCTGGTGCACGGTTCCTGGGCCGATGGCTCGAGCTGGTCGGACGTGATCACCCGGTTGCAGGCCGCCGGCTTGCACGTCACGGCGGTGCAAAACCCGTTGACCTCGGTCGCCGACGACGTTGCCGCCACCCAACGGGTGCTCGATCAACAAGACGGCCCGACCGTGCTGGTCGGCCACTCCTACGCCGGCACCGTGATCAGTGAAGCCGGGGTCAATCCGAAGGTCAGCTCGCTGGTTTACGTTGCAGCCCGGGCACCGGACGCGGGCGAGGACTTCGTCGCGCTGTCGGCCAAGTACCCGACCATGCCCGTGCGCGCCGGCACCGAGGAACACGATGGTTTCATCAGCCTGAAGCAAGACGCCTTCCTCAAGTACTTCGCCAGTGACGTGCCCCACGACAAGGCGATGGAACTGTTTGCCGTCCAGCAACCGATCGCCAAAACCCTGTTCACCGACCGCACCACCGCTGCCGCCTGGCACACCAAACCGTCCTGGTACGCGGTCTCCAGCCTCGATCAAACCATCAACCCGGACCTGGAACGCTTCCTCGCCAAACGCATGAACGCGACCACCATCGAGCTGCCGTCAAGCCACCTGTCTTTGGTCTCGCATTCCAAAGAAATCGCTGACCTGATCCTCGAAGCCGCCGGTCGCTAACCGTAACGTCGGCGCCGTTTCATTACAGAATTGTCATTCAACTGTGGGTCGGCTGTGCGGATCGCCTGGTTAATCTGAATTCACTGCCAGGCAACCCGTCGGCAGCCAATCCGCCTCTGAATAGAGGGAATCATCATGAAAATGTCAGTCCTCGGTTTTGCTGCTCTCCTCGCCACCGGTTCGGCGTTTGCCGATACCCAGACCGCCGAACCTGTCATCCACGACAAGACCGGTTTCTTCGTCCACCTGGATATCGCCAAAGACCTGTCCAGCAACATCATCACGCAAGATTGCGGCATCGTTCCCGCGCAGCTGATTTACCTCGACCATCAGGGTCGCAAGCACGTGCTGGATTACCAGGTACAGGGCATGGATTGCCTTGGTGGTAACTGATCAGACGCCTGTACTCACAGAGGATCGGGCTACACTGGCGCCACTGGCAGACCTCTGTAGCCCGCCGCCGCGACATATATGTTGCTGACACCGAACCAGGCAGATCCCATGAACATCCTCGTAGTCGAAGACGAACCCAAGGCCGGTAACTACCTGCTCAATGGCCTGCAGGAACTCGGCTACTCCGTCAGCCTGGCCCGCGATGGCGTCGATGGCTTGCACCTGGCCCTGGAGCACGATTACGACGTCATTGTGCTGGACGTCATGATGCCGAAAATGGATGGCTGGGAAGTCCTGCGCCGCTTGCGCAAGGAAGCCGACACCCCGGTGCTGTTTCTCACGGCCCGCGATGACATCGCCGACCGCATCAAGGGCCTGGAACTGGGCGCCGACGATTACCTGATCAAACCGTTTTCCTTCGCCGAACTGGTGGCGCGCCTGCGCACCCTGACCCGGCGCGGACCCACCCGGGAAGAAGAACAGCTGCAAGTCGCCGACCTGCAAATCGACGTGCTCAAACGCCGCATCACCCGTGCCGGCGTGCGGATCACCCTGACCAACAAGGAGTTCGCCCTGCTGCATCTGTTCGCCACGCACCAAGGCCAGGTTCTGTCGCGCTCGATGATCGCTTCGCGAGTCTGGGACATGAATTTCGACAGTGACACCAACGTCGTGGATGTCGCGGTGCGGCGCCTGCGGCTGAAAATCGACGACCCGTTCCAACTCAAGTTGATTCACAGCGTGCGCGGTATCGGCTACCGCTTCGATACGCAACCATGACTTCCCGCCTTCGCCACTCATTAACGCTGCGCCTGGCCCTGATGTTTGCCTTGCTCGCCTTTGTCTCGCTGACCCTGCTGGGTGTGGCGTTGTACCGAGACCTTGAGCGCGAACTGATCCGTCGCGACGACGCCGCCCTGGTCAACCGCATCGATCAACTGCGCACCTTCCTCAACGACAGCAACACCCTGGACCTGATCAAGACCAAACCGGCGCTGTTCCAGAACATGCTCGGCAATCGCGAGGCGCTGCTGACCATCGGCGCCCCCGGACAAAAACCGTTGCTGGTGGTCAACCCGGGAAACCTCGCCGTGCCGTCGCTGGCACCGGTGGCCATGGACCATCCGTTGGCGCTGGCCGACGTGCAGCATTACCCGAGTGTGGACGGCGTGCCCTTCGCGGCGCTGGCGGCGACCATCGACTCCGGCGACCTGGGCAGCCTGCAAGTGGTCACCGGGCGCCTGATGACCGAGCGCACCGCGGTCCTCGCCCGCTACCGACTCAACGTGTACCTCTTCGCCAGCGTGGCGGCGATTCTACTGGCGCTGTCCGGCTACCTGCTGGTGCATCGCGGGCTCTTGCCCGTGCGACGCCTGGCCCGACACGCCCAAGGCATCGGCGTCGGCAACCTCACCGAGCGCCTCGACAGTCAGGGCGCACCGCGGGAACTGCTGCCGATGATCGAAGCGTTCAACGCGATGCTCGACCGCCTCGGCAAGGGCTTCGTACAACTGGGTCAGGTGTCGACCGACATGGCCCACGAACTGCGCACGCCGATCAACAACCTGCTCGGCGAAACCCAGGTCGCCCTGCAGCAAAACCGCAGCATCGAAGCCTATCAGCAACTGCTCGCCTCCAACGTCGAAGAGCTGGAGCGACTGGCGCGGATGCTCGACAACATGCTGTTTCTGGCCCGCACCGACCCGGCCAGTGCTTTGCGCCAACGGCAGGAACTGGATGCTGCAGAAGAAATGGAACGCATGGCCGACTATTTCGAAGGGCTGGCGGCGGATGTCGGGATCAGCATTGATGCCCAGGGCAGCGGAGTGATCTGGGCCGAACCGATGTTGCTACGCCGCGCCCTGGCCAACCTTTGCGCCAACGCGATCAAATACGGCGCGCCTGACTCCGAGCTGTTCATCCGCGCCACACCTGCGGCCGACGGCACCCGACTGCAAGTGCGCAACCACGGCCAGACCATCCCCGCCGAACACTTGCCCAGACTGTTCGAGCGCTTCTACCGCGTCGACGAATCCCGCGAACGCTCGGCGCACTCCAACGGCCTGGGCCTGTCGATCGTGGCGACGATCATGCAGCTGCACAATGGGGCTTACAGTGTCAGCAGTAGCGACGGCATTACCTGCTTCGAGTTGTTTTTTCCGGCGCGGCAACAGGACGAATAAGGTCCCGGCACCCACTGAGCGCGATTCAGGTACAGCCACAATTGTGGCGAGGGGGCGCACTTCGGGTTTTTACCTCTTTCGCGCTTTCGATCTGCTCAAGTGGATCTAATATCTACTTCAATTGAAATGGCAAAAAACACCAGCGCCCTTGAGCAATTTCGGCATAGGCCAAATAACGTTGCCGACTCTAGACTCGCCCCCAATAAAAATACTGAAACGCAATCGAATCCAGGGGAACCCGCATGAACCCATCCGACATTTTTGTTATCAGCGCCGTCCGCTCCGCCATCGGCACCTTTGGCGGCTCGCTCAAAGATGTGCCACCTATCCAACTGGCCACTGACGTTTGCCGCGCCGCCATTGAGCGTTCGGGGCTGGCGCCTGAACACATCGGTCACGTGGTGATGGGTCATGTGATCCCGACGGAAGCCCGTGACGCCTACATCTCTCGTGCCGTGGCAATGAATGCCGGCCTGCCGAAAGAGACGCCCGCTTTCAACGTCAACCGCCTCTGCGGTTCTGGTTTGCAGGCCATTGTCAGCGCAGCACAAAGTTTGATGTTGGGGGATGCCGGCGCTGCGCTGGCGGGTGGCGTCGAGTCCATGAGCCGCGGGGCCTATATCTTGCCGCAGGCGCGCTGGGGCGCACGCATGGGTGATATGCAAGCGATCGACTACGTGCTCGGCGCTCTGCAAGACCCGTTTGGCGGTTTCCACATGGGCATTACTGCGGAAAACATCGCCGAGCGCTATGGCATCACTCGTCAGGCTCAGGATGAGTTGGCGCTGCTCAGTCAGCAACGCGCAGTCCGGGCGATTGCTGAAGGGCGATTCACCGACCAGATCGTGCCGATCGAAGTGGCGTCCCGCAAAGGTACCGTGACGTTTGCGACGGACGAGCATGTCCGCGCCGAAGTCAATGCCGAGCAATTGGCCAAGATGAAACCGGCCTTCAAAAAAGACGGCAGCGTCACCGCCGGCAACGCGTCGGGCCTCAATGACGGTGCCGGTGCACTGATCATGGCCACGGGTCAGATGGTTCTCGACCAAGGCCTCAAGCCCATCGCCCGACTGGTCGGTTATGCCCACGCCGGTGTGGAACCAGAGCTGATGGGGTTGGGACCGATTCCCGCCACCCGCTTGGTCCTCAAACGCGCCGGCCTGACCGTCGCCGACCTGGATGTCATCGAGTCCAACGAAGCATTCGCGGCCCAGGCGTGTGCCGTGGCGCAGGAACTGGGCTTCGACCCGGAAAAGGTCAACCCGAACGGTTCGGGGATTTCTCTGGGCCACCCGGTGGGTGCGACCGGTGCGATTATCGCCACCAAAGCCATTCACGAACTGCACCGTGTTCAGGGCCGTTATGCCCTGGCAACCATGTGCATCGGCGGCGGCCAAGGCATCGCCGTGTTGTTCGAACGCGTCTGATCGGCCCAAACGAAGACGGCGCCCATTACGGGCGCCGTCTCGTTTTACCGCGATGGAATCTGTGCGCAATGCACTCCGACTTCAGCTCGGTGTAAGCCTCGATCACTGCGCGACCAAACTCGCGCCCCCTACCCGATTGCCGACCCGGCACGACCTTGCTGCAGACACCGCGGACGGCCCCGCTGTCGGCCGGTCGGTATCCCGATGGACTTCATTATTTCAAGCCCGGAGGTTCTACTAAACTACTCACAACTACGCAGATTCAGTGAATGATTTCACAGTGCTGCTAAAGTGATAGCACGCGTCGCCACATGCTCCCAAAGCCTGCATTTTCGAAGGTGGGTGGCTAATCACGGTGACGCCAACGCTCTCAAGCGAGGGCAGCATGAACTGAATCGCGTCATCATCGAGCGCGAGGGGCAGCAGACATGAGGTCTAAATATGATATTTGAGCCCAACAGTACCCGTTCCGTGCTCCAGCGAAGAAGCAGTACCAGTATCGTTATTCAGGCTGGTCTCGATTGTGTTGCGGTGACCGGTGTTGCATGGTTTTTGATCAATTATCATATCGGCTTCATAACGCAGTCCTATGTCATCCTGCTCCTGTTGCTGCTGGGGGCTTTGGCCGTCGTGTACGACCACTATGCGATTTACCGCAGCAATGTTGTTTTTACCGTCAAAGCCTTCAAGCTTTTGAAAGCGTGGACTGCCACGTTTGGCTTTCTCGTTGCCATGGCCTTTCTTACCAAGCAAAGCGAACAATACTCGCGTTTATTGGTCGGGCAGTTATTTGTCGTTGGATATTTTGCTCAGTTGCTTTTGCACCTCGCGACACGCGAGATGCAAAAGAAGTTTTTGGCCCACCCGACTCAATTGGAAAACTCGCTCATCATTGGCTCGGGCGAACTGGCCAGCTATCTTCACAAGAAAATCAGCAATAATCCCTGGCTGGGTGAGCGCATAGTCGGCTGTGTGTTGATTGGCGCGGACGATGATCGGGGAAAGGAAAGTCTGGAAGGCGCGCAACGTCTGTCGATACTGGGCGATATCTCCGACCTTGATGAGCTAGTTGTTAAACACGCCATTCGTACCGTCTATTTCGTGACCCCTCTGGGTGGCTCAGAGGTCATCCAGGATGTTTATTTAAGGCTGTTCGATAAACACATCTCTGTTAACTGGGTGCCTGACATTTTCTCGTTGCGCCTGATCAACCACAGTGTTCGTGAAATCGCCGGCATTCCCGTGCTGACCTTGTCTGAAACTCCGCTGATGGGGATGCGTCTGTTTCTGAAGAACCTTGAGGACAAAGTCCTGGCCTTTCTGATTTTGGTTCTTGCAGCGCCAGTCCTGGTAGCCGTCGCCATTGCCATCAAGCTCGATAGCCCTGGCCCCATATTCTTTCGTCAGCAGCGTATGGGGTGGAGTGGAGAAGCTTTTCGGATCTGGAAATTCAGAAGCATGGTCGTCCATCAGCCGGAAGACGGCATCGTCAAGCAGGCGCAAAAGAATGACCCGCGCATGACCAGGGTTGGCGCCTTTATTCGGCGGACCAGCCTCGATGAGTTACCGCAGTTGTTCAACGTGTTGATGGGGGAAATGTCTCTGGTGGGGCCTCGCCCGCACGCTATTCAACACGATGTGCAGTACTCGCCCGATGTCTCGGGCTACTTTGCGCGTCACAACATTAAACCGGGCATCACAGGACTGGCTCAGGTACGCGGCTATCGTGGTGAAACGAAGGATATAGATCAGATGATTCGGCGTGTTGACTCGGACATCGAGTACATCAACAACTGGTCGCTATGGCTCGATTTCGTCATTCTTGTTCGAACGGTGTTTGCCTTCTCCGGCAAGCATGCCTACTAGCCAGTCCTGAGTGTCTGGACGATCTCAAGGCCTGTTTAGCGCTACGACACTTTCCAGGACCGGCGGTGACTTCAGATGAGCGTAGCGACTGCGCAAGGTGTCGAGAAGCGCTTCTCCCGGCTCCCTGGAACAATGGAGGTATATTTTGAAAAGGCCGCCAAAACCCATTTCGCGATATCGATTAGCGACTTCCTCGTCACTCGGACCTTCCGGCAACCCAAGATGAAGTGTCAACTGCTTGCCTTCGACAGCAAACAGAGGCGTCTCCCAAAGAAATTGCGCTGCGCCCACCTTGGGCAGTCGAACAAACAAATAGCCGTGATTGCCCAGCGTATCAACATCACCACCACGCCTTCTCTTCCACTCAAGAAGTCCATCGTCCGGGCGTGCCAGGCAAGTGCCGATATCGTAATAGTCAAAACCATTTTCTATCGCCCATTCAAGCGCCATGAACGTGGTAATCGAGTTGATTTCACGTAACTTCTTGGCATCTGAAAATACAACATCGGGATAGCCGAAACGGATCGTGCTCCAGTAGCGTTTTCCTGCCCGGGTAATGACGCACCCAAGATGGCATGCAACAATTTCATCCTCCAGTAATACCAGATCGAGTCGCCCGGCATTTTTTGCCACCCTTTGAACCTCATGCGATTCAATTTGAGAGGCGGATGCTCCATGCCTTGCTCTGGCATAGGGCTTAAGCATTTCCCGATCTGCGATTTCAATTTCGTCATCGTTCAAGGCCTGTTTCATACGATAGCGCAGCCGGTTTTTGCGCAGATTTCGACGTAACTCGGTATTGTATCGGGCCGTAATATCCTCAATTGACCTGCTCAGCGGAACGACAGCACTCAAATATTGAGGCACATACAATGCACCCAAGGTCGGCATTTCACTGACCCACACCGTCCGGTCTGACGTGGCCAACTTCAACTGACTATCAACCGCTTGAGATTCAGCGCCCAGTAGAACCTTCACAAAATCCCGCTGTGTTTTCCTGCCCACATAGAGAATGTCGTGAAGGCTGTCTTCCCGCAGTCTGAACCTGACAATTTCCCAACGCCAAAAACAGGCTCGTCCAAGAATATCCCGCAGCCAGGCAGCCGTTTTCCTTAGCTCAAATCGCATCGAAGGCGATATGAACTTGCGTATCGACTCTGCTATGTATTTTTTCATTTGGTTATTAGCACAATTCAAGGAAGGGGTATTTGGGTTTACAAACCATCTACTTTGAACACGTCACCTTGCCTTTATCCCTGTAGATCAATGTGCGCAACAGGAACATCGGATTACCCACCACATAACGTCTGAATAATCGCTTTGGCTCACCTATCAGCCTGAACACCCACTCACAACCGAGTCGACGCACCCATTGAGGAGCACGAGTCACCTTGCCGCCGAGAAAATCCAGAATCGCCCCTCCGCACACGACCAGACAGGGCACGCCGCTGTCCGCTAACCTGGCAGCAACGGCTTCTTGCTTGGGCATGCCCATACCCAACACAACCAGTTCCGGCTGAAACTGCCGGGCAAGGTTTATGTAAGTATCCACCGGCGCGAAACCATGGTGAGCAGAGACTACATTGGCCGCAAATAGCGCTTCGCTACGCTGCACCGCGTTGGCTAAAAAGGGCTCTTCAGTACCCCAGAAAGCCACGCGCCGACCCTTGAACGCGTCCAGCAACTTGGGAATGAAATCGGTGCCATTCATGTTTAGCCCCGGCTCCAGGCCGAGTCGACGAAACAGGATGGCCATGCCGGAGCCGTCCCGTAATAACACGTCAGCAGCCAGCAGCGCGTTAAAGTAGTCGGTATTGGCCGCCACCAGATTCATGGCATGGGCATTGGCGAACCCGAGCACTGTCGTCACGTCAGGTCTGGATAACGCATCAATCAAGGCTTGCTCGTCATCAACATCGCTGACCACCCTGAGTTTCCGGGTAATCGTTTGCCAGCTGTGCTGCCAGGATAAAGCCCGCATTAGCTGTCATCTCGCTTCGAACGCACCCATTCAACCTGGCGCTTAAGCAAAAATCCGAGATACAGAGGGATTTTCTTCAGCGCGTAGAACGGCGCATACAACAAGCCTGAAAAAGAAATAATTCCGCGACCAAATTGGCTCCATGCCAGCAAGATAGCCACACCCAATATTGCCACCCCGGAAGTAGCGATCAATGCTGGCGCCAAGGCTCCGGACAGCATAAATACCAACCATGACAGACCAAATGCCGCCGCCAAGGCCAACGTCAACAAGGCCAATGGAGGGACCATCAAATCCAGCGTCATCGCCAGCAGACTCCCGTTACGCTGGCCAATCGACTCCACCAGCAACTTTGGCGTATCCCCGAGAATCACCCCTAAATGACCATGCTCCCAGCGCGTACGCTGGGTCGTTAAGCCTTCATCGCTGCGCGGAAAGTAACTGGTTACCAGAGCATTGGGGCAGAACACAGGCGGCTTGCCGCTTCGGCATAAATCCAGGCCCATCTTCAAATCTTCAACGATGTGGCCACTGGCCAAATTGATCAACGTCAGATCCCGCCAGACGAAAGCCATTCCCGTGCCCATTAACTGACAGGGTAAACCAAGCCGGGTCCAACCCTGCGGCCGTACCCGATTCTTCACACACCAGGCAAACTCGGCAAGCCGCACTTTCAGCCCGGAACCTGCTGGAGCAAGCATTAAATTAAGGGCTTGCGCTGGCCGCCCTGAGTCGATGCAGCAGATTGCCAAACGCTCAATAGAACCCTCGGCCACCTGGCAATCCGCATCGATAACAATCATGACGTCCGGCGCATCGCTCGCCAAATGACGCACCCCGCAGTCCAGCGCATAACCCTTGCCACGCTGCTGATCATTGCTGCGCTCCACCACCTCGGCGCCCGCCGTGCGGGCCAGCGCGGCCGTGTCGTCAGAACAGTTGTCCGCCACCACCAATAGGCGATCACCCAAAAGCAACTGCGGCCGAATGCTATTTAATGTCGCGAAGATGATCGAGGATTCATTGTGTGCCGGTATCAACACCGCCACCCGCGGTCGCGATCCTTGCACCGACAAGCGCGACCGTGCAGGCAGACAGGCCATCAGTACTTGCACAAACAGCACCAACACCGGCAGAAGGATGAGTATCAGCAGGGAGCTGAACAGCCAACCAAGTAATGTGATCATGCTTGCGCCCTAAACAAATTAGCCAACTTGGCCGCTTCGGTATCGATGTCGTGTCGCTCCAGCACTCGCTGATAAGCCGCCTCGCCCATCCGCTGCAACACCTCGACAGGTTGCGCGAGGCAGTCCGCCAACGCCGCCACCAACTCATCCACCGCTCCAGCGGGAAACAACCAACCGTTCTCACCCTGTCGCACTAACTCGGGAATGCCCGCCACATAGCTCGTCAGTACGGGTCGGCGTAACGCCATGGCTTCCATGATGACCACCGGCAATCCCTCGGCGAAGCTCGGCAACACCAAGGCCCGCGCCGCCAGAATTTCCGCCCGCACCTGTTCGCTGCTGATCCAGCCGGTAATTCGCACCCGCGCCTGCAAGCCATGTCGTGCAATCAGGGTTTCGATTTCCGCGCGCATTTCTCCATCGCCGGCCAGTACTATTTCGAACTCCACACCTTGAGCAGCCAGGATGCGGGCGGCTTCAAGCAACAACAGCTGACCCTTCTGCTCACACAAACGACCTACACACACCAACCGCGGCGTGGATGGCACGGCAACGGCCGGCACATTGTGAAACGCCCGCTCCAGCCCACAGTGCACCACCTTTACCCTTGGCCAGTGCGCATGAGCCACCCAGCGAAACAGCTGGCTGCGCCCATAAGAACTGATAGCAGCGACAAAGGCAGCGCGCCGAACTTTCTCACCCAAATGAATAAACTGCGGTTTGTCGAACTCTTCCGGCCCGTGCACGGTAAAACTGTACGCCGGCCCACCGAGGGCATTCGCCAGCATCACCACCTCGGTTGAGTTGGTGCCAAAATGCGCATGCACATGCTCGGCACCGAACACCTGCAACCACAACAGCACGCGACACGCCTCGGACAAATAAACCAAATGATAGGGCCAGGGGCGATCGGCACGCCGGCCCATTCGTAGCGCCAGCCACAGTGCCGAAAAAAAACGTCGCGGCTGGGCGCGCAACACTTGAAGCACAGGCACTAACAGCTCTTTGACTCCGCCCTGCAGCACATACTGGGTTTTATCGCGTTCGGACACGTCCTCGGCATCCACCAATTCGGCATCCCAGCCACGCAGGGCAATGCGCTGCACCACAAAACCCTGTCGTTCCAACGCCAAAATCTCGCGACGAATGAAGCTATGGCTGACTTTGGGGTATTGATTGATGAAATAAGCGATACGCATAGGAACCAGACTTAGTTGTCGTTGCGGTGGATTATTACTGCAAGTAATCCCACAGTAGTACAGGTCTCAGGAACGTCAACTAGCCACACGGCTGCTGCTATAACTGCCTATCAACACGCTGTCTATCTTTTTAAACGTGTCATCCAGCAACTCATAGCGCCTGCGGTACATGGCACGTTTTTTCGAAGCAATACTGTCGAGCGGTTTCCTGGACAGCATCATCGGAATCTCAAAAAAATCTTCGCGCTCTGATGGAGTCGCTCCATGCTCTAACCAGATCACATCATAATTTGCCGCCAGTTCCAGAGCTTTGTGGGCGCCAAAATACGGATGACGATGGTGGCGATACCCATCCCCTACCGCATAAATCTTTTCAACACCTATATTAATGGCAATGTATTTAATAACTTCGATCAGAAAGCTTCTTGGCCGAAGGCCTTCAAAGTCTTTTGTCAGGTCCCTGTAGATACTCAACGACAGTTCACTCTCGACGCCTTTGTGTATCCCTTGAACGGCGCCGATAAAAATACATAACTCAGTGTCCGTGCGACACAAGGTGAAGGCTATTGATGCGATGCGCAGATCCCCCTGAAACAAGTTCAGTACCAACTCCCCTTCACGCATAAACCAGAAGGGACGATCCAGCACCAGGGAACAGCCAGCCGCAAACTCCGACAAATCACTCAGCAGCAAGCTGTCACTTCGCCCCAACAGCAATAGCTGCGGACAGCTTTTGGTAACCACTTCGTAATGCGAAGCCAACACACTAAGTTTGTTCTTTGGGCTCCAGCTTTTACTGATGTATGGCCAATGAACAACGCCTACACAATCCCCACCTAATTTCTCAACACCGGACTTGCCCAGGGCGTTCGACATACGCCCGCAAAACAACTTTAGCTCGGTCCAGTTTTTTGCAACCAGCACCAACATTTTAAATTTATTATTCAATGCCCTTAAGGAATACCCGGCGTGTAAAAAAAACACGCTCTTTAATATCACCCAATTATTCATATCAGTCTCACTTGTATTCGATCAACGCCGTCTTGCCGGCGCCGAATCTGTTCAGTAGAAACTTGACTTGCCCGAGCATCTCGGGAAATTTCCCCAGCACGAGAAAGAAAGCCCGCAGCCAGTTTTCGCGCGTGGATCTATCGCCCCTTCGGGCAAGGCGCACGACTTGCAATGGATAGACCAGCAGCACAAGCAGCCCAAACCATCCCAACACCCAACTCGCAATAACAGTCGCCAGCGGGACACCCAATCCCCAGAACCAGGCACGGCGCGACTCACGCAACCAATGTTGCTCCGGTGCGGCCCCATGTAAAAATGCACCCTCGGCAAAGGCATAACCACCGCGCAGGGTACGTTGCCACCATTGCCCGAACCGGATCATGGTTGCATCGTGCAAGGTCATTTCCTCGCCCAGACGCCAGATCTTCCAACCATTCCCACGCAGACGTACGCACAATTCAGGCTCTTCCCCGGCAATAAGGCCAGGTCGAAACCCGGACGCTTCGGCGAAGGCGTCAGCCCGCATCAGCGCATCGCCACCACATGCCTTGGCCTCACCTACCGGCGTATCCCATTCGAAATCACACAGCAAGTTGTAAACCGAGTGCTGCGGAAAACGTTCACGGCGCCGTCCACAGACCACCGCGACGTCAGGATGTGTATCAAGAAAGGCTTGCGCCCGGGGCAGCCAACCGCCGACAACCTCACAATCACCGTCGACGAACTGCACATAACGCATCGCCGGCAATAAGCGTTGTATGCAGGCAAATCCTTCATTGCGCGCACGCGCAGCCGTAAAGGGAATGGTCATGTCCAACTCGACCACCTCGACCCCAAGCCTCAGTGCCATCTGCACTGACCCGTCCGTTGATCCAGAGTCGACATAAACGACCTTCTGCGCCGAACCGACGAGGGAAGTCAGACAACGCTCAAGCCGTAGGCCTTCGTTGCGACCGATAACAACGACACCCATCCCCATAGCCATGGCGCTCACTCAGCGACGCAATTGAAGTAATCCATCGGGTGGTTCATGAGAATTCCCTCGACTCTGCGTACTTCCTTTTCTTGATAGTCGCAGGCACGCCCACTGCCACCGAATCATCCGGTACATCGGTCAGCACCACAGCATTGGCACCAATCACGACATTGTTACCAATGCGGATATTGCCCAGCACCTTGGCCCCTGCCCCGATATCAACATTGTTACCCATCACCGGAGCAATCGGCTCACTCACATTCTTGAGGCCCACGACGACGCCATTGCGAATACGGCAATCATCGCCGAACTGCGCATAGCCGCTGATGATGATTCCGCCGAAATGATCGATGACGAAGTTGCGCCCGACCACCACCTCACACGGCAACTCGATACCGGTGACGATCTGCACCAGTTTGAAGAGCACTTTGTATATAAAGGAGAACAACTTGCGTAACAGTGCCGGTCGCACACCGTAACGCCAGCGCCCAAAGCGATAAACCACCATCACCCAAAATCCCTGAGCCCCCCAATCTCCGGCGTATGCACGTAAATCCGCACGTATGTTTTCGAACATAACTGGCTCTACCGTGTTGGTTGGCTAGCGAATTTGGTATCACGCAGCAACGCCCAGGTCACACGAGTATGCTGCCAACACGCCCCTAAAGCGGCCCGACCGCGGCCTTTCACTAGCGCCTTGAGCGCGACAATCAGATCACCCAGACTCACCAGTAGCATATGTGAGGCCAAACCAGGTAGACCGTGGTGCTTGCGGAAGTACAAAAGCTCACTTTCAATTTGTAACGTGGGTAACTGACGATTACCCGCAGTGAGTTTGTCAACAGACTTGGCACTTTCACCGCCGATATGCACCACCGTGGTATGCGGGTAGTAAACGACCTTCCAGCCTGCCTGTTTAACGCGTTTGCAGTGATCTATCTCCTCGAAGTAAAGGAAGTAGCGCGGATCGAACAAGCCAACCTGGTCGATGACTTCACGGCGGATCAGGTAATAGCACCCGGGCACCCAGTCGCACTCACGCACCGAAGCATGATCCCAGGCCATGTCGTCGACTCTTTTCACCACAGGGAAAAAGCGTTCAAGCCCTGTATGCGAAAGGAAGACATTCAACGGCGTTGGAAAATAGCGACAGGAGGGCTGTAAATCACCCTCTCGTCCAACCAACCGAACGCCGAGGACACCGCAATCCGGATGAGTCTCCATGTAGTCGAGCGTCTTGCTCAGCGTATCCGCAGCCACAAAGGCATCGGTATTGAGGAGCAACGCATATTTGCCCTGCAAGTGTTCAACCAATTGATTATTGGCACGCCCAAAGCCAACATTATTTTCATTGGCGAGTTGCAATGCCTCTGGACAAATAGTTGCCAGGCACTCCAACGAATTATCGACAGAGGCATTATCCACCACCAAATAGCGCGTGCGATCCACGCTATTTGACTGGCGTAACGCATTAAACATCGGTTGCAACAACTCCGCTGTATTGTAATTAACTACCAACACGTCAAGGGGAGCACTAACCATTGGGTTGCGCGCCAAAAAAGTATTCCGCTCTCATTTTTATAAGCATCGGCTCAAATGCCGGGTCGTATACACCATTGCGCTGCCTGATAAGGTCCATCCACGGATAATCGGCGGCACGCTCTTCGACTTTAGCCAACACCTCTTCCAGCGTACAAATAACCTTGGCTGGATTACCCGCAACCACCACCCCAGGCGGGACATCTTTTACGACTACAGAACCGGCTGCGACAATCGAATTAGGGCCAACAGTCACACGCGGCAAGATCATGGCGCCATAGCCGATAAAACAATTATCAAGAATGTCGACAGGACCGACAGAATCAAGTTTTCTATCAAAGACCACCTCGAGCATGCCGACTACTCCATCGTGGCCGAACAGCGTGCAACACGATAAACCTACATTATTTCCGAGTCGTACTAGTGAAGGGTCAGGTATGTTGGCAGCAGGATTGATCCATACGCCTTTACCGATGGAGTGCAGTCCCCCCCACCGAACCATATGTTTAGCCCATTCATAGCCGTCCGGTTTACAGAATTTTTTATAGAGCGGGGTCCCATACCCCGTTGTTTTTGCAATATAAGCAATCGTACGTTTTAGTAGACCAATCATCCTGTCAGCCTCAATAATTTAGCGATAGACACTTGTGCCAAGGTTAGATACACCCTGATTCTTCATTACCACTACCCTAAGAGTAGACGCTTCCCTAAAATCCAACACTCAAATAATCCACACATGCTCCCCCCTTCATGAGTATCTGCCCACCCCGGGCCCCATCTGATGGTTAAGATGTTCCGCCAGCCTTAAAACAATTTGCAAAAGAGGCATCGTGGGGTTACAGGCACCACCTGTAGCGAAAACACTGCTGCCCGCAACGTAAAGATTCTCGACACCGAACACTTTGCAGTTCTCGTCGACCACGCCAAACTCAGGCGAAGTCGCCATGCGTGTGGTCCCCATATGATGAGCATGGGGATTGAGCTTCAGTGGCAAATCGACGTCATAAACGTACTCTTCCAGCTTGACAAAGCCCAACCCTGTCTCGGCAAAACACTTTGCCACCTCGAGCCCTATGGACTTGACGGTATTTCTGTCTGCCGGGGTCAGTTCCCAATGAATATTTGCTTTCCTCATCCCCAATGCATCTCGCTCGTCGAGCAATGAGATTCGGCTATCAGGGTTAGGAAACTGCTCGATCAGCGTGCCGAGCACCCCATCTCCAGGGCAATCGAACTTGGCAATAAATTCAACCTTGCGCTCCGCACCCACCTCGCAAACGAGGTTCTCGAAAAAGCTCTTGATGGCAGCCATTCGCCCATAGGATTTCACTTCAGCTACAAGCGAGGCCGTCACATTCCCTTTACCTGACTTGTGCTCCATCACGAATGCATCGGTCGTGAAGTACTCCTTCCGAGCGTCTGTACCCTGCCCGTCGTTCAGGATGAAGGTTCCCATTTCGACGTTCAGGTGCTCCATGAAGCATCTACCGACGAAACCATCCTTGCTTACGATACCGCCAGCTGCCAGGGACTCGCTGTTGAGCAGGTGCCTGGCATTCTCGATCGCGCCTGTCGCCAGAATGAACTGCTTTGCCGTGACTCGCTCTCGATGCAACTCGTAGTCCGAGACGACTATCGTTGCTATGCGGCCGGTCTTGCTGTCGAACTCAAGATCGACGCAATTGCAATGGATGAAGACATCCAGCCCCTCGGTCTCATTCAGTTCCCTGGCATATTTTTGTGCAAATCGTGTCGGTGGGCTTAACAGGAAGCGATCGGCGTCAAAGTCGGTGCCGTCCAAAGTCGCATTGATAGCCTTGAACCCGGAGTGCGGCGGAAGATCGACAATATCCATGGCCGCCGACAGATTGCGCTCGATCTCGGAAAACGCGATGGGCCAACCCGGCACGGGCACCGGAGGGCCCACGGTAAAGTCCGACTGTTCGAATGGACGGCATCGCCCGGCCCAGTGATTGGAGGTCCCGCCAAGATAACGCAGGCGTGTTTCATGAGCGTACATCTCAAGGCCTGACGATGAGACGGTGTAGAGGTTCTGCGAGGCCGGCGAATACTCGTGCCCGCCACCCTCGACAAGCACCACACGCCGACCATTACCGGCTAAACGCAAGGCCAGGGTAATGCCGGCTGGCCCCCCACCTATGATGCAGACGTCATAGTGGTCGCGGAGTTCTTTCTGCGATTGGTAGTCTTTGATCATGCGTGTGTTTGCCGAAAATGCTGGGCAGGCAGCACCCATCCGTTGATGACAACAAACTCGGATTTAGCAGCAGAAGGCCGGGCAACCGCTTTGGAAAATCCGAACACGAGTCCCCCAAGACTCAATAGAGCAGAAGCCTGGAGGAAGCTTCTGCGCCCCATCACAGAGGTATTCAAATCAGTTTCTCTCATGATTCAAAGCTCCACGACACCGAGATTACGTTGGAAATTTCAACCACACATCAAGGCCACACTTTTTTGGCGACGGCCATCAATACTCAATGGCGACGCTGTGCCACAGCTTTGGAAACATCACGAGAAACAGATCAAAGCCATTTAACAAAATCCGTCAATAACTCCCCACACAATGCCCCCACTGCCAGCATAGGCAGCACCACCAATTCACGCTTGAGACTGAACATCCCCAGACGACAATTGACATAAAAAACCAGGATAAGCGTAGGGAACGTGTACAGGGCAGCGCCCCAAATCGCATATTTGACCCCGCCAATCGCCAACAGCAGAGGCAGCAGCACCCACAACGAGACCACGCGAATAATGTTATCGATGGCCTGGTACTTGGTGTGTCCCAAGGCAATCCAGACCTGATTCGCCAGCATGTAGCGCATTGTGAAAAAAGAGAGTGAAAGAATGGCCATCATGTTGCCGGCCTGAGCGTAACGCTCATCGTACAAAATGCTGATGAGCAGGGGACTGCCGGTCAGGAACAGCCCACAGAGAAACAGGCAGGCAAGATCGAGCATCAATTTCAAGCGGTAATACAAAGCGTGGAGCCGCACGGTGTCATTGGTTCTTGAGGCCTCACTGAAGGCCGGCAAGGCCACCGCCCCGACTATCTTTTGCAACGCAAGCTGAACAGCGCCCAAAATCAACACGGCAATGGAGTAAACGCCCAGTTCGCCGGCCGTCATGCTGCCGCCGAACCAGACACGATCACCGTACATGGCCAATACGCCCACTGCCGACGACAACAGTATCCAACGGCCGAAGCCGACTAATTCATCGAGCGCAGAACGCTCCCACTGTAGACGGTTGGAAGGGCCCTCAAACCAGAAATGCCCCAGCAGCGTGCTGACCATCGATTGGACCAGACCTGCAATGACCAGCGACCAGATGGACCGGGTGAAGTAACCGATGACCAGCATGACCACCAGCCCGACGACCTGGGATCCAAACTCGGTGAGTACCACTTTCTTTTGCTGGAAAGAGCGCACTGCCAGGTCGATTTTGGTCGACTGAAAACCAACGATGATTGCCGAGAAACCGGTCACGGCCAACACCACTGGCAACTCGGGTGCGGCGTAGGTGGAATTGGGCGACCACAGATTAATGGTCTGTGCATACCAGGCGAGGGCCGCAAGGAGCAGTGTCGAAGCAAAAAGGATAAAGCCGCGCACGATCTGCACGGTCCAGATGGTATTGAGAAACACCGGATCGTCGCCACGCGGGCTCTGGATGATGTTCTGGCGCAAGCCGGCATCGGAAAGCATGTGCAGAACCAGAGAAACGGTGATGGCTATCATCATGATGCCGAACATCTCCGGCATCAGCAGACGGGCCATTATCAGGTTGCCGCCCAAGCGAAAGGCTTGCGACGTAACCAGCGCCCCGAAATTCCATGCCCCGGCAGAGATCGCTCGCTTACGAAGGCCCAACGTTGGCGACAAATCAACTAACGACATAGCATCATCCCCGGACTCAATGGCTCAAAAGGAACTATAGTCGCGTTTGGCCATTCCACTAGCCGTCGCTCATCAATCAATAAGTCCAATCATCCATGCCTGAGCACTTCCGAGCGTTAATCGTCATTCTGGTCCTTACTGGCATCGTATTTGCCATGGCACGGCGACCAGCAGCAGACCTGATTCCCGACCGTAATTTCACTCGTCGGCGCAATCTGTGGTTCGTATTGACGCTTCTGGCATTTGTGTCGTACAGCTTCTGGGTGTACGCGGGCATTGCCGCGATCGTTTTGACCTTCGCAGGAAATCGCGAACGCAATCCCGTGGCGCTATTTTTCCTTCTGCTGTTTCTCATCCCGCCGGCCACGGCAGAGATTCCGGGCTTCGGCCTGATCAACTATTTTTTTGCCCTTAACCATATTCGTGTGCTGGCACTGTGTGTGTTGCTTCCGGCTTTTTTGGTTCTGCGCAAGCGCGCCGACACGGTCCCTTTCGGGCGCACCTGGCCTGACAAACTGTTAGCTGCCTATCTCCTGCTGACAAGTCTGCTTTTCCTGCGCGAAACCACCGTCACCGACACCTTGCGCCAAATGCTTTACATGTTCATCGAAGTTTTTTTGCCTTACTACGTTGCCAGCCGGGCGCTGAGGAACCTCAGCGACTTCAAGGACGCTCTGTTCGGTTTTGTACTCGCCGCCATGGTGCTGTCGCTTATAGGTCTCTTCGAATATGCCAAGCACTGGCAGCTGTACAGCGGGGTTGTCTTCGCCATGGGCATGCAATGGGATCCCGGCTACTTGAGCCGTGGTGGCTCATTACGCGCCAGCGCCACTACCGGCCAGGCCATTGCGCTGGGCTTCGTCATCAGCGTGGCCATCGGCTTTTACCTGTACTTGCAGGAGGAGGTCCGTAGCAAATTGCAGCGCAGCCTCGGCGCACTTTTGCTCGCCGGTGGTCTGTACGCACCGCTGTCGCGTGGTCCCTGGATCGGTGCAGCCGTCATGATCGTCGTGTTCATCGGCACCGGCCGTAAAGCAATCAAACGCCTGATGCTGCTGGCCGCCGCCGGGGCGCTCGCCCTGCCCTTGCTGGCCATCGTGCCGGGCGGGCAAAAAGTGCTTGATCTGCTACCGTTTATCGGCACGGTGGAAGTCGAAAATATCACCTACCGGCAGCGCTTGATTGATAACGCCTTGATCGTTATTCAGCGCAACCCTTGGCTGGGTACTTTCAATTTCCGCAGCACACCGGAAATGCAGTCCATGATTCAGGGCCAGGGGATCATCGATATCGTGAACACCTATATCGGCATAGCGCTGTCGTTCGGTTTGATTGGCTTGACGCTTTTCGTGGTTTTTTTCACCAGTGTCCTGCAGGGCATCCGCAAAGGGATGCGTTCGTTCCCCAATAAAGACGATGAGGCACGCCGACTCGGACGTGCACTTCTGGCGACACTGATCGGGATCCTGATCACCATCGTTACCGTTAGCAGTATCACGGTCATCCCCGTGGTGTATTGGTCGGTGGCTGGACTGTGCGTGGCCTACGCTCAGATGGCACGCAGGCTCAAGCACACTTCGACGGCCGTCTCGGCGAGTGCCCATCTCCAACTCAGGTAGAACCCATGATCCAGTTGTCTCGCCGCCCCCAGATACTGCTCCTGCTGGTTTTTGCAATTTGGCCGTTTCGTACCTGGGCGTCAGACTGGGTCGTCAGTGTGGATGAGCGCAACGGCCTGCCAATGCTGGAGCGTGGCGGCAGCCCGGCTTTTGTTACGACATTCTCGTTCTTTGGGCGCAACTGGGACTGGACGTATTTGCAGACCGAATTCAAGGTAAACACCCCTTATCGATACTCCCTTGCAGGCAAAAACAAAGCGCTGGATTTCGACTTGGCTGCGCAGATTCAGAAGCAAGACGAGCAAAAGCTGACCTGGAATTTTGCCGTGGATGCACACAGCGGGAAGTCAGGCATTTCAGGGGGTGGCATGGTCTTCACATTCGACCCCGCTCTTTTCGCTGGAGAAATGGGCGAGCCCACGTTGCTGCCCGACAACCGCGGCTGGACCTGGGGCAATGCGCAAGGGCGACGCATCGAAATGCGCTTCGAGCCCGCACTGGCGAGTGTGTACTTGGAACCGGGCAGTAAATCCGAGGTGCGTGCTTTTTTCTACAAGAACACAATCAAACCTGGCCGCCTGGATTTCACAGCCACCTTGAGCGTTTCTGGCGATGTAGCAGTCGGCCCAACCACTACCGAGCGCTTCGGGTTGTCGAACCCAAAGAGCTGGCCGACTGACAAGCTCGACTGGAAAACCTCGCCGGTCGACCTGTCCTTTCTCAACGCACAGGAAAAACCTGCAGGCAAGCGCGGCTTCATCAAAGCCTCCGGCGAACAATTGCAATTCGCCGACAACACTCCGGCGCGTTTCTGGGGCACCAACCTTTCGGCCTACGCGCTGTTCCAAACCTCAGACGATGCAATCAAGCTGCAGGCCAAACGCCTGTCGGCACTGGGCTTCAATCTTGTACGACTGCACCACCATGACTCGCCATGGGTCTTCCCGAACATCTTTGGCGACGGCAGGGTGACGCGCAGCACCCAGCAACTGAGTCCGGAATCGCTGAAAAAAATCGACTGGTGGATCAAATGCCTGAAAGACGAAGGCATTTATGTGTGGCTCGATCTGCACGTCCAGCGAGTCTTTACTGAAAACGACAACATCTATGGCTTCGATGAGTTGCCAAAAGAAGAGCAGAACTTTACCTATCTGAAGGGCTATTCCTATGTGAATCTCACCATTCAGAAAGCCATGAAGCGTTTTGCCGAAGCCTACCTGACCCATGTAAACAGCTATACCGGCCTCGCCTACAAAGACGACCCGGCGATTGCCGCCGTACTGATTACCAACGAAAACGACGTCACCAACCACTTTGGCAACGCCCTGCTGCCAGACAAGAATTTGCCGAAGCACAACCGCGTCTACATGGCGGAGGCCGAGGCTTTTGCCAAACAGCACAATCTGTCTGCGGACCAGACCTGGCGCTCCTGGGAGCCAGGCCCCTCCAAAATGTTCCTTAACGATCTGGAGCGACGTTTCAACGTCGACATGATTCAACACCTGCGTGGAATAGGCGTGAAGGTCCCTATCGCCACGACCAGTAGCTGGGGCCGCAATGGCCTGAACTCCCTGCCGGCCCTTACTGCCGGCGACGTAATCGATGTCCATAGCTACGGTGGCTCGGGACAGGTCGAGAAAAACCCGCTCTACAGCGACGGCATAGTGAATTGGATTGCCGCCGGCCAGGTGATCGGCAAACCCTTGACCGTCACCGAGTGGAACAATGAGCCCTTCCCGACACCAGACCGTCACTCGCTGCCACTCTATATCGCCGGTACCGCCAGCCACCAAGGCTGGGATGCACTGATGCAATATGCCTACAGCCAGGAACCCATGGGGGGTGTAGGGATGAGTGCCAACAACTGGCACGCCTACAACGACCCTGCAATGCTGGCCACCCTGCCCGCCGCCGCCTTGCTTTATCGTCGTGCAGACGTTCGCGAAGCAACGACGACCTACGTCTTCGCGCCGACGTCAAAAACCCTGTTCAACCAAATGATCACACCCGCCAGCTCTGCTCTCCTGCGCACAGCCATGGAGAAAGGCAAGCTGGAAATCGCGATGCCGCAGACGCCGGAATTGCCTTGGTTGCAACAGAGCGTTATCCCAAGCAATGCACAGGAATTTCATGACCCTGACCAATCGCTGCTGGACGCCAATGCCAGCGAGTCCACGACCGACACGGGAGAGCTGAAGCGCAATTGGAAACAAGGTGTCTACACCATCAATACGCCGCGCACCCAGGCCGCTACCGGCTGGATCGGCGGCGAGTCGATCAGCCTTGGCAACATTAAGGTTCAAGTGAAGACCGCCAACGCCAGTGTGGTAGTGCAAAGCCTGGACGACGCGCCTTTGAGCCGATCGCAGGATTTACTGATTTCGTTAGGCACCCGTGCGATCCCTCAGGACAACGACAACATACCCTTTTACGTTGAGCCCCTCGAGGGCACGCTAACCATCCAGGCGCCGCAAGGTTTGACACTGTTCACCCACGGCATTCTGAGGCAAATGAAGAAGCTGCCCGCGACCTACCTTGATGGCCGCTATACAATCAAGTTCGACGGCTTGCAGGCGTCGAACTGGTTGTTCTTGAAAAAAGACGTCACGCAAACACAACCTTAGGCGATACGCAGCCGACCTCAACCTGATGGAACAACACCTTGCGGTGTTGTTCCGCGAGGGCTATTCAAAGGGCGTCAAAATCAAACGATGGAACATAGCCTGCGCCGAGCAGATGTGGACATTTCGACGATACAAAATCATCGCTCAATAAATCATCCGCACTTTTATACTTGTTCGTGAAAACCCCGGTGATATTTAAAAGCGTATGGGGCAAGGAGGAGACGCTGATTTTCTGACTCTCTCTTTCCTTCAACTTTAAAAGCTTGAGCGATTGCGAGCTTGAAACATTATCGGATGCCCAGATAAATGCCGAAACCGGGAGATCATATTTATTGCCAATTCCATGACCCAAGAGCCCTCGACTGTCATCCATCATATTCTCGCCATGATCCGACGAATAAACCAAGACAGATGGTTTTTTGCTTGATTTCAACTGATCAATAATTGTACTCAGCAGCCAGTCCGTATATAAAATACTATTGTCATATTCCGCGGTAACTTTGTCTTTGAAACTGTCTGTTGACGGCTTGAATTTATCGAAATTTTCCGGGTATCGGCGTGAATACTCGAAATGACTACCCTTGACATGAATGAATATGGCTTTCTTTCCTGTATCGCTTTTATTGAGTATCTTTTCATATTCTGAAATCAATGCCCCATCAAAGCTTCTCTCAAAATATTGACGGTATTGTGCCTCTGCGGCTATTTGTGGAATTATTCCGCCAAAACTATCAACCTCTTGTACAGACAACCAATAGGTCATGTACCCGGCTGCGCGATATATACTCACCAATGACTTCGTTGACGCAATGGCGTCCCAATCCGATATAGGCTCGAGGCTCAGCATTGAAGGAACCGCAAACGAGGTATAGGGGGCTGTCGTGCAGATCTGATTAAACTTGAAAAGCCCCGCCTGCTTACCGAGATTCGGGGTTGTATCCTTGTTATAGCCGTAGAGGGACCAGTTCTGCGGCCGTGATGACTCGCCAATTACAAAAACAATGGTTTCTATATTTGATTGATCCGACAGGCTGGTTATTTTTACCTCAGATTCCCGACGGCGCTTGATAAGCTCCTCCGTCCCCAAATACAAATTTGCAGTCAAGGCAACTTGCGACAAATAACCGGCTGGCGTGCTTTGATCTTTTGCAAGGAGATCCATGACTGCAGATTTCCCGAAAGAATTAAGTTTGACGGTTTTATAAAAATACGCCCCATACCCTACTAGCAAGGCGCTAACAACCAGAACAAAAATTCCCTTGTTTTTATATAATTCGCGTTGATGCAGGCCTATTAATCCAACCCCATAGCAAAATATGAAAATCACCAAAACGATACTGATGGGTTGCCAATAGGTCGGCAAAAATTCGCTTGCCTCCTGATGGTTTGTCAAGCCAATGAATATATAGGCAGCTGTTAATCTCGAGTTGAAATTCAAAACCAAAAAAAGATCAATAGCTGCTACCAAATAGAACGGCAACAAAAAAATGTGAACCTTGAATTGATTGGATGAAACAAATCTAATTGCCAACAGCCACAACACCGACATGCCAAGGGTGTAAACGACCAATAAATCAATTTTAGAGTATTGATAGTTTGTTAGCGTTCTAACAATCAACGGTGACAGCAGAAATGACCACAACACTAGATTTGGCCATTCTGCTTTAAATATTTTTAATGAGTAATCGATAATTCTGGCAGGATTTTTCATTTGATGATTATTCTCGCAGGATGCCCAAATGCCTCCTCAGAGGGTAGCTCCAATTGGCGCGCTCGCTGTGTCTTGTTCGAAAAATTCTCTCCTTTGGCGCTCCAAACGTAGCGAGTCTCGGCTATTGCCAGCGAGCTTGTAGCGAAAAGTCCAACTTGTCCTTTAATGTAATGGTCAGGCGGATCGCACTGACGTTGCAACCTGTGCTTGCACAGCAATAGTCGGAGATCAGGATGAAATTTTTGGTGGTGGGTGGCGCGGGTTATATCGGCTCGCACATGGTGAAGCAGCTACTGAGTGCAGGTCACGATCTTGTGGTGGCAGACAATTTCTCAACGGGTTATCGCAGCGCGTTGAGGGGCGGGACATTGGCCGAGCTGGACATAGCCGACGAACAGGCGCTGGACGCCCTGTTTGCGGGACACCACTTTGATGCCGTGTTCCACTTCGCCTCCTTTATACAGGTGGGCGAATCCGTCGCTGAACCTGCCAAGTACTATCAAAACAATTTCGCCGCCACCCTGACGCTGCTCCAGGCAATGGTTCGCGCCGGGGTTAAAAACTTCATTTTTTCCTCGACCGCCGCCGTCTACGGTGACCCGGTGTATGTACCGATCGACGAGGAGCATCCCAAGGCCGCGATCAACCCTTATGGACGCAGCAAGTGGATGGTGGAGCAGATGCTTGAAGATTTCGACCGCGCATACGGGCTGAAATCGGTCTGCCTGCGCTACTTCAACGCCGCCGGAGCAGACCCTGAAGGACAGTTAGGTGAACGCCATGAACCGGAAACCCACCTGCTGCCGCTGATCCTGCAAGCAGCCTCCGGACGGCGCGCCACCATCACCGTCTATGGCCGTGATTACGACACACCTGACGGCACTTGCATTCGCGACTACGTCCACGTTGTCGACCTGGTTGCTGCTCACGCGCTTGCCGTGGATTATCTGCTGGCAGGGGGTGCAAGCACGGCGTTCAACCTCGGTAACGGTCAAGGTTTCTCAGTACAGCAAGTGATAGATACCGCGCGCTACGTGACCGGCCAGGATATCTCTGTCAGCGAAGCGCCACGTCGCGCGGGCGATCCACCACGCCTTGTCGCCGATCCCCGCCTGGCTAACACATTACTTGGCTGGCAACCGCAATTTGGCTCACTTGAACAGATAGTGGCGCACGCCTGGAGCTGGGAACAGAAGTACCCTTGGCACTGAGCGTCGGCGCTGGCCAATAGCGCCGATCTCCCGCGGGTGATGCTCTAGTAGTAAGAGCGGTTTTCTGGCTCGGCTTTGTTCAACACCGTGCCAATCAGATTGGCGGTCCCAAGATGATGCAGGCTTTCCTCGATCTCTTTCTTGCTGTTCAATCCATTAGCGACAACGAGCAGGACGCAGTCGAACCTGGGCAGGACGTTGATCACATCATCCGAACTCAACAATGGCGGCAAGTCGAAAATCACGATGCGTGAGTTGTAGCGCTCGCGCAGATCAGCAATCAAATGGCTCACTGCAGGCGATGACAGCACCTCGGTGGAAAGAGGAATCGGCTCACGCGTCGGCAGGACCACAAAGCGCGGCAAGGTCGGATTGACCAGCACTTCTTGCAGTTCAGCTTCATCTGCCAACAATTCATTCAGCGATTTATCCATCGGCAGACCCAGATACTCACCCACCTTCGGACGACGCAAGTCGAAGTCCACCAGCAACGCCGTCTTGGTCGTGTGATGCGCGATACTCATCGCCAGGTTTATAGCCAACACCGTCTTGCCTGCCTCCGGAGTCGGCGAGGTGATAGCGAGCGTGCGCCAGCCATTTTCCTCCATGATTTTTAGAACCTGTGTACGCAGTAGATCGAACGCCCCGCTCATATTCGAATTTTTGTTGTAAGCCACAATGCGGTTGCGCTCAAGGTGATCGGGTCGCAAAGGTACAACCTTGGTTTGCACATAACTGAGTGCATTCAGGCCTGTGGACTGCGCGGTCGGCGTCATGGCTTTTGACGAGGTCTGCTGCTCGGCTTTTTCGGTATCGGGATTGAATATTTCCATGGCTATATTCCTTATGCAAACCGGCCCAGAGCTTTAAACATCAGAAGATCCAGAGGCATGTAGAGGAAGTGCAGGAGCACCAGAGAGATCGCGATTGTCACGGCTCCACAGACGATCAATAGCGTTCGCCACTTCCTGCGGCGTACCAGTTCAGCCTTGGTGTGAATGTAGGGAATGGAAACCAATACGCGTCTACCCAGCACGCTGGCCAAGGCCTGGGCACCACGCACACGCTGACTCATCATCTCGAGGAGCATCACCAGCGCGCCAGAACCCACCGGGGCAAGCAAGAAACCCATGGCGACCACTTTTTTACGGTTCGGCCGTACCGGCTTTTCGGGCATCAGCGGCGACTCCAGAAGAACAAAACGCTCGGCTTTGTTTTCCTGCTCCAGGCTTTCGGAAATTTTCGCACTCATTTCCTTCGTGCGAATCTCCTCATATTTTTTACGAGCATTATCATGGTCACGCATCACCGTGACCAAGCCGCGCTCGACTTGCGGCGTCTCAATAATTTGTGCCTCGTATTCGGCTATTTTTCCGAGTATTTGCTGCTTTTGATCGGCCAACGACTTGATACGTGCTTCTGCTGCGGAGATCCGCGCCTGGGCCTTGGCAATGTCCAGATTGACCGAAGCCCCTGCACCAGCACCTTTGCCAGCCTCAAGTGCAGCAATTTTGCGTTTGACGGCACGCACGTCGGGGTGGGCTTGCGTATACAGCGACTGCAAGCGGGTGTACTCCGCTTTGAGGCTAGCCAAATCCTGTGGTTTATCAACTGCCGCACCGGGCGCTCCAGGCTTGGTCGCTAGCCCGGCATTCGCGGCGGAAAGCTCCAACTCATTGAAGCGCAACTCCTCACGGGCAGTTTTGTAGTCCCGGTCGACCTCTTTAAGCTCGGTTTCGGCGCGCGTCAACATATTCATGCGCAGCTCTTGATGCTCAGGCAGTGCGTTGCTGTGTGCCTGCTTGAAGTCCGCCAACCGGTTCTCAAGGGCTTCCAGTTCCACCCTGAGTTTGTCCGCCTCCTGCGTCAGGAACTCTGTCGTTTCACTGGCGCGCTCGGTGCGTTGCTTGATGTTTTCATCCAGAAACAGCGTCACCAGCTCCTTGGCAACTTTGTTCGCAATCTCTGGCTGCCTGTGCTCAAAGGAAAGACGGAAAGCAATCGTCACCTCTCCCCGCCCCTTTACGGCAGCACTGACCAGGGAGACCACAATCGCAGTGCGCATTTCTTCGATCTTCTCGCTAACGCTCAGTTGCCGGGTTTGCGAAGCATAAAGATTGTATTTGTCGATAATTCCTTCCAGATGCTCACGGGTCATCACGCGCTGGCGAATGACTTCGATGCGCTCATCGGCAAAGGTATTGTTGTTGGCCGCCACCAGGTCTGGCGAAATCTGTTGAGACTCCACCAGAATCGTGCCGGATGACTCATAGGTAGGCGGGAGAGAAATCGCTACCGCTATGCACACGCCGAGTATGACCACGAAACTCAAGATCAACAGCAGGGCGTGGTGCTTGATGATAGCTAGGTAGTCGTTGAACGACATTTCGTATTCAGAGGCCATATTTCTCACACAGCTGAATGTCAGAGACCGGGATAACTATAAGTCAACGTCAGCCCGACGACGTTTGCAGTGGCATCCGGCAAGCCATCTTGCTGGCGTTGTTTGTATGTGTAGGATAGGCGTGCAATCCAAAAAGGCGAGAGTTCTTGGCTAAACCAGGCACTGTAATTTTGCAGGGTATTAGGCGTTCGGCCTTTGGCGTCTTGCCAGGAGACATCGAAACCGGTGCGCCGGGTCTCGTCGAGGGCATAGCTCCATGTTCCCCTCAGGGCATCAACCTCAACGAAACCACCGTCCCCGCTGGCGAGAGTGCTACGACTGGCGTCGATGCTGGTATCAATACGCTCACCGGCATATTGCAACAGTAAACCGCCCTGGCCTTTGGGGCCGCTACCGGTGCCGGAAACTTGGTTGAGACCCGCGTAGGCCGTCCCCTTAAGTCGCTCGGAGAATTGGACATTCAAGCCGACCGTGGGGGTGTAGCTGTTTGAGGAAGCCACCGCAGACCCCTTCTCCGGCTCATAGCGCCTCACGCCAAGACGGGTGAACAGCTCGACCTGCTCACTCCATGCATAGTTCCAGCTGAAGCGGGTCGCCAGCTCGTCATAGTCGGTCAGCGTATCAACGTCGTAAGTGACATGAGTGTAGTCAGTCTCGTTAACCAGGGTACTTCGCTCGCTAAGAGCAGTGCTCCAGTTGCCGCCCACCAAATACATCTTTTGCGTGCCATCGGAGGCCACTACGCCGGTTTCCTGAACAACCGTGGAAAGCGTAGAGTTTTCTTCATACCTCGCCGTGAGTCCAAAAGCACCCGTTTCGGTCTCGCGCTGCCACCCTAACCTTAATCGGGGATCTTCACGGTCCGAAACGATCGACGTATCCGACGAACGCACGATATTTACCCCGAGACCGAACTGGAACTCATCCCGTCCGGAAGTACCCACGAGGCTGTAATCGGGGGCGATGATGGTACGGGTCACCCCCTTCTCATCACTCGTGAGCAGCAGTGGGTTGCTGTCGTACTCGACCGTCGAAGGCACTGCTATTGCTGATTGCCAAGTAGCAGCATAGGTCATGTCCGAACACGACATTGCCAGGATTGCCGTCGCAACCCCGGTAGTTCGAAATCCAAGCAAAGTAATCCCTAGTGCCTTGCGCAAGGCTAAGGCACGACCAGCGTATCGCCGGCTTTAAGTAGAAAATTGGTGGCCATGTCTTTCCCTGACATCAACTTGCTGTAGTCGACGCGCAGGATCTCTTGTTTAGCCCCATTGAGCCGCACGACCTTAATGTCGTCTTTATCGGCGAATTTGTCGAGCCCGCCCGCCATGCTTATTACCTGCAGCACTGACGTTCGACCTGCCATATGCACGGGGCCGGGTTTCAGCACTTTGCCCTGGACGTAGACGAGATTACCTTCGGTGCCGGTGACGACAACGCTCACCTGCGGATCAGGTATGAATTTCTCAAGTTTGGCAGCGATTTTTTGCTCGACAGCGGTAGTATCAAGCCCCTCAACAGCGACTCGCCCTACCAGCGGGAAGGTAATGCTGCCATTGGGGAGTACGCGTACATCCTGTTTGAGCTTGTCTTCGCCCCAAACGGAAATAGTAAGGTTATCTCCCGGACTCAGCGAGTAAGGGGGCTCATTTTCGATGGCATTGGAAATGCTGGGCCAAACGGCCAGCGCGCAGAGCACAGGTATCAATGAACGGAACATCGGCATCCCTCCGTCTAAGTAGCCATGCAAGGAGTCTAGAACAAAAAAACCTACTCAAATCACTCTAGCCTATTTCACGCCAAAGAAATGCCTAAACAACATTCCCCTTGAGCGTCTGGGTGGTCAATTCCGCCAATGCAACACACCGAAACCGGAACGTTAGTGCAAAACAGCAGAATAGTGTTATTTAACAACAGCTTGTAGCAAGCAAGCCACCCACAACATATTTCGCGTCAATATTAACCACACCATGCCCGCTTGAACCGGCTTAACTGCAACACTGTCAGCCTGACAATAACTACGTTTGCCAGCGCAACTAACTGATATCAACAATTACAAACCAAACATCATTGCAAGACCGGTATTATCCGTAAAAAAATACATAAATTCGTGTGTCCAGACAGCCCACTAAGCGACCCTCTAAACAGCCCTTATTGTCGACAACGATAACGACCACCCCCTATATCTTCCGTCGGTTGGCGACCACAATAAAACCAAACAACGCGGAAGAAAATAACCATGCTGCCGCAGAAAGCGGTACTGCATTGGGCTGGTTGATATCAGATACCCCCACCAGACTTTTATCCTGGAGAGATGAATCAATCTTGAATTTCTTATTGTCAACCGCCGCCATTAATCCGTCACGCGAAGAAGAATTGACGGATACATCCACGCCAGAGTCAGCATGATGAATGGCACTGTTAACTTTCGCAGAATGGGCATCATCGACGTATATATCAGTGATCAATGAAGGCAAGCCAAGGCCCTTTCCAAAAGTAAGCAGTGCGCCACCCGTGTGCTCTTTGAGAGCCGTACAAAGTTGAGGCCCTAACTCCTCGCATGCGCTGCTTAGGCCCAAACTGGCCGCTTGAGCAGTAGCAACGGCTGCACCATTCAGGAAAACAGACAACAACACAAATTTAATGACAAGTGTTGAGCGCATAACACCGCCTCCTTGCGTAGGGGGTTATTCTTTTGTCGGTTGAAGGAATCTTTATCGGATGAATTGAGCCTATAAGCACATCGCCATTACGTCAATGGCTCGTCACAATAATAAATCGAAATTTATTTTTAGGGCGGATGACGTCAAAATAACGACACAACCAGCACGCCAATCCAGTGGATTCTATCCATGTGAAATAGCTTCACGCATGGGCGTCACCCTGCATCAGTATGCTTGTCCACGACCCGGCGCAGCGCCTTGCACTGGGCACCGAGGCTCCTGGGCAATGGCATGGGCTCGACCGCCGACCATGCCTGTAAAGGCGGGGTTTATAGGCCACTTTCTGAAAGTACCCGGCGGCGGAGAGTTTTTGACGCATGAAGACGGCATGGCAGGTAAAGGCTCCCCCGTGCATTCCCAGCCCTGGAACACTGTAGAAGTCTCGGCGCGGTTGAAGACAGGATGAATGACTGACCATTACTTCGGTTGCGCCACCGTACGCAAATAAGGTTTCACCGTCTTGAAGCCATCCGGGTATTTCTTCCTTGCGTCGTCGTCGGATATAGACGTTGGAATGATCACGTCCTCACCCGGACGCCAGTTCACCGGCGTGGCAACCGTGTGCTTGGCGTTTAACTGAATAGCGTCGAGCAGCCGTAGCACTTCATCGAAGTTGCGCCCGGCACTCATCGGGTAGACCAGCATTGCCTTGATCTTTTTATCCGGGCCGACAATGAACACTGAACGCACCGTGGCGTTGTCCACGGCAGTACGAGCGCCGCCACTGGCGTTCGGGTGAATCATGTCGTAGAGCTTGGCCACCACCAGATTCTCGTCGCCAATCATGGGGTAGTTGACCGCATGGCCCTGGGTTTCCTCGATGTCTTTGGCCCAGGTCTGATGGTTACCGACCGGGTCGACGCTGAGACCGACAATCTTGGTGTTGCGTTTGTCGAACTCCGGCTTGAGGCCGGCCATATATCCGAGTTCAGTGGTGCAAACCGGGGTGAAGTCCTTCGGATGTGAGAACAGGATGGCCCACTTGTCGCCAATCCATTCGTGGAAATTGAGCGTGCCTTCGGTGGTTTCGGCGGTGAAATCCGGTGCTTCGTCGCCAATACGAATGGTCATGTGCGTTCTCCTCGCTGTGAAGGGTAGGGAAACTCTCGGAACGATCCAGTATAGGAGACCTTGAAGACTTCGCTCTGCACTCCGCCGAAGAGCTGGCGCGAGCGGTAAATGCCCGGAGCTATCGGAGCTTTCTGCCTAGTGCCCATTCACTGTGCACCTATCCGGCGGGTCTTATCGGACTGGTGCCGCACGCCGATTCACGAGACTGAAACTTCATCCGCAAATGCTGCCTATACTGCAATCCGGCCAATCCAACTGCCCTGATTGTCTGCGCTAAGGACCTGACAGATGAATGTGATCGAGTATTTTGATCGAGTAAGAATCATCAATATCTCGTCAAGAAAGGATCGCCGTTTAGAAACAGTAGAAGAATTCACTCGCAACGGCTTTCACATTGATGATGAAAAAATAGGCTTTTTTGAGGCTGTTACGCCCAGTGAGGGAAATGGTTTCCCGAGCGTCGGGGTCAGAGGCTGCTTTTTAAGCCATCTGGGGGTGCTGGAAGAAGCAATGCGCCTGAATTTGGAAAATATCTTGATCATGGAGGACGACATACAGTTTTCCAGACATATTTCTCAATATGGTAGAGAGGCCATCGAGTCTCTGGAAGGCATGGAGTGGGACATCGTCTATTTTGGGCATCCGTTTGAAGAAAACTCAAACTTGCCCGCTTGGAAAGCAGTCGACCGGCCAATACATTTGGCCCATTTCTATGCTGTAAACGGGAAATGCTTTGGGAAGTTGAGGGATTTTTTATTGCAGATTCTGGAGCGGCCGCCGGGACATCCAGACGGTGGCCCGATGCATTATGACGCTGCGCTCAATACGCTTATTCATAAGAATAAAGAAATTCTGGCTTACTATTTCACCTGGAATTGTGGCTATCAAAGGCCCTCGCGGACGGACCTGCATGAGCTTTCCATCTTTGACAGGGTGCCTCTCCTGCGGCCGGTAATGGGTATGCTCAGGAGGCTAAAGGCAAAAAACCTGAGAAGAACTCGATAGTTTTCTCTCTTCAGGGAAGGTCTGAAGCATCCAATGCCTGACGTAACCAGCCCGGCACGGCGCAGGAACCGTGTCCGGGTGATTGTGGCGGACCGCCCTCCTCATTTGCGCGCCAACTTGTACCGGACGCACTCTTCATAAAAGCTCTCGCGCAGGGCTGCGGGCTTCATCCGCGAATGACTGTCATAGGTCTGCTCGGTAATGCCCATCGCCATCATGTGCATCCACGACTTACTGAACTTGTAGGTATGTAACTTCTGCCGCGCTGCATACAGTGAAACCCCGGACAGCTTGAGTTCCTGGGCTCTCGCCGCAGTTCCTGCGCCCCAGCTGCAAATGTAACGATCATTCGATGCCAGCTCTTTGGCCTGGACAGAGGCGGCAACGCTCGCCAGGCCTAACGAAATCAGTGCAACCATCACATTCCGCATTTGCATTCGATCCTAACTATCTGAAAATAAATTGATTTTGGTCAAAACTTTCAGACTTCGGGGCCAGCAAAATGCCTTAAATGCGCTATAGCTTGCTTTCTCCGTGTCTTACGGACACTTCTTGCGACATTTCAATCCTTTGCTATAGCTAACACTCTCTCCCGCCAACGAATGAGGCAACGGAATGTCAGCCGCAAAGAAAATGACAGTGGGGCAACTGACGATGTTGACAGCCGTCAACATGTTGGGCTCCGGCATTGTGCTGCTCCCCACAAAACTTGCCGAAGTCGGCGGTATTTCCATCCTTTCCTGGCTGATCACGGCCACCGGTTCCCTGGCGCTGGCCTATGCCTTTGCGCGCTGCGGGATGCTCAGCCGAAAGACCGGGGGCATGGGCGGCTATGCCGAGTACACCTTCGGCAAGGCGGGCAACTACATCACGAACTACACCTATGGCCTCTCGCTGTTGATTGCCAACGTTGCGATCAGTATTACGGCGGTCGGCTATATCCAGGAACTGTTCCACATCAAGCTTGATTCACTGCAAGTGGGTCTGGCGACCATCGCTCTGTTGTGGATCACCACGTTCGCCAACTTCGGCGGCGCGCGGATTACCGGCCGGATCGGTGCGATCACGGTCTGGGGTGTGATTGCGCCGGTGGTGCTCGTATCCACCGTTGGCTGGTACTGGTTCGACAGCAGTGTCTACGCCGCCGGCTGGAACCCCCACAACATGGGCTGGTTCGAAGCCGCAGGGGCATCGGTGGCGATCACCTTGTGGGCATTCCTCGGTCTGGAGTCGGCGTGCGCCAACACCGATGCCGTGGAAAATCCGGAGCGGAACGTACCCATTGCGGTACTCGGCGGCACCCTCGGCGCTGCGGTGATCTACATCGTCTCCACCAACGTCATCGCCGGTATCGTCGATAACCCGGAACTGGCCTCCTCCACTGCACCGTTCGGGCTGGTCTTTGCCAAGATGTTCACCCCTCTGGTCGGCGACATTGTGATGGCCGCGATGGTACTGGCGTGCATCGGGTCGCTGCTGGGCTGGCAATTCACCATTGCTCAGGTCTACAAAAGCTCTGCGGACACCGGTTATTTCCTGTCGATCTTTGCCAAGTCCAACAAGGCCGGTACGCCGATTGTTGGCATGCTGGTGCTGCTGGCCGTGCAGACGGCGCTGGCTTTTCTCACCATCAGCCCTGACCTGAGCAAGCAGTTCGACACACTCGTCAACCTCGCGGTGGTCACCAACCTGGTGCCCTACATCCTCTCCATGGCCGCGTTGATGACTATTCAAAAGGTCTCCAACGTTCCGGCGGGCAAGGCGCTGATAACCAACATCATTGCGTGGGTCGCAGCGGCTTACAGCTATCTGGCGCTGTACAGTTCAGGCGCGCAGGCATTGATGCTCGGTGGCGTGGCGACCATCTTCGGATACACGCTGTTCGGCTTCGTCAACAATCGCCTGATCCGTCTCGAAGCGCTCAATAACAGCGTACCAACACAAACCGTCAGCGCTCAGCACATCACGGGCGAGGCGGTGCCGGTCAATAACTTGCAAGCAGTAAAAGTGGAGGCTTAATCATGACGGAATATAGACACACGCTGGGGATGCTGACGCTGTTGGTCAGCAGCCCGCTAGACAAGCGCACCGTCTTCGGTCGTGCCCTGACTCAGTTGGTCCATGATGTAGAAGAACGCGCCGTTCACGTGCTGGCGTCGGAAACCCTGAGCGACGCCACGTCGATCCTGCGCTCGGACCCGGCCATTCAATGTGTGCTGCTCAGTTGGGAAATGGACAAAAGCGAAGACCATGAGGAATGCATCCAACTGCTGGTCAGCCTGCGTGAGCGCAACACCCGGGTGCCGGTTTTCCTGATTAGCGACCGCAGCACCGCGTCGAACATTCCACTCGTGGTCATGCAGCACGCCGACGACTTCATCTGGTTGCCCGAGGACACCAGCCGCTTCCTCAGCGGACGCATCCTGGCGGCCATCGAACGTTATCGCCAAGCCGCACTCCCTCCCATGTTCGGTGCGCTGGTGAAGTTTGCCCGGACTTATGAGTACTCGTGGCACACCCCAGGACATGCCGGCGGCACAGCGTTTTTGAAGAGCACCGCGGGCCGCGCCTTCTATGAGTTTTTTGGCGAAAACCTGCTGCGTTCGGACCTGTCGATTTCAGTCGGTGAACTCGGTTCGCTGCTCGATCACAGCGGCCCCATCGGCCAGGGCGAGCGCTACGCCGCCAAGGTGTTCGGCGCCCACCGCACCTACTACGTCACCAACGGCTCGTCGATGTCCAACCGCGTCATCCTCATGGCCAGCGTCACGCGCAATCAGATCGCCCTGTGCGACCGCAACTGCCACAAGTCCGCCGAGCATGCGATGACCCTGTCCGGGGCCATTCCGACCTATCTGGTGCCGACCCGTAACCGCTACGGCATCATCGGCCCGATCCTGCCGCAAACCCTGAGCAGCGACGGCGTGAAAGCCGCTATCGCCAGCAACCCGCTGGTCAAGCAAGGCATCGACCCGACACCCGTCCACGCCATCATCACCAACTCCACCTACGACGGCCTGACTTACAACGTCACCCGCCTCGAAGAGTTGCTGGGGCAAAGCGTCGATCGTCTGCATTTCGATGAAGCCTGGTACGGTTATGCGCGTTTCAACCCGCTGTACCGCGAGCGCCACGCCATGCACGGCAGCCCGGACGACCACGACGACTCGAAGCCGACCGTGTTCGCCACCCAGTCGACCCACAAGTTGCTGGCCGCCCTCTCCCAGGCCTCGATGATTCACGTGCGTAACGGCCGCAACCCGATCGAACACGGGCGCTTCAACGAGTCGTACATGATGCACGCCTCGACGTCGCCGAACTACGCAATCATGGCTTCGTGCGACGTCAGCTCGGCGATGATGGAAGCGCCCAGCGGGCAAATCCTCACCACCGAATCGATCGAAGAAGCCATCAGTTTCCGCCAGGTCGTCTCGCGCATGCACAACGAGATGCTGAGCAAGGATGACTGGTTCTTTACCTGCTGGCAGCCGCCGACCGTGCAGGTTGGCGCGGCCACCGTGCCGTTCCATGAAGTCGACCCGGTGCTGTTGAAAACCGAGCCGAACTGCTGGGTACTGCACCCCAACGCGGTATGGCACGGCTTCGGTGACATCGAAGAAGGCTACTGCATGCTCGACCCGATCAAGGTCTCGGTGCTCAGCCCCGGCATGGGCGACGACGGCAACCTGCTCGACTCGGGCATCCCGGCTTGTGTGCTCACGGCGTACCTGGGACGTCAGGGCATCGTGGTCGAGAAAACCACCGACTTCACCATTTTGTTCCTGTTCTCCATCGGCATCACCAAAGGCAAATGGGGCACCTTGCTCAATGCCCTGCTCGACTTCAAACGCGACTATGACGACAACGTCGAACTGGAACTGTGCCTGCCGGATCTGCTGGCCGCCAACCAGACTCGTTACGCCGGCATGGGCCTCAAGGACCTGGCCGACGAAATCTTCGCCGCCATGAAGAAACACAAAACCACCGCCAACATGGCCCAGGCGTTCGGCACACTGCCGAAAGCCGAATTCAGCCCGGTGGAGGCTTACGAAAAACTGGTCAGAAACGACATCGAACGGGTGACACTCGAAGAAGCCGCCGGACGTATCGCCGCGACCGGTATCGTGCCGTATCCACCGGGCATTCCATTGCTGATGCCGGGTGAAAACGCCGGGCCTGCGGACGGGCCGTTGCTGGCGTATCTCAAGGCGCTGGAAGCCTTCGACAAATCCTTCCCGGGTTTCACCCATGACACCCATGGGATCGAAAGCGAGGGCGGGGTTTATAGCTTGCTGGTGTTGAAATGAGCTAGCGCCTGTACGTGCAGCAAAGTCAAAAAACGGGCGCCTTGAGGGCTCATACTTGTCAGTTAAGGCGTAAAACCTGTGGGAGCGAGCTTGCTCGCGATGGCGGCGCAACATTCAACATCAATGCTGACTGACCTGCCGCTATCGCGAGCAAGCTCGCTCCCACAGAGTGGGGTTTAAACCCTCACATTGCGCCCCGGCAACGACGATCGCTGGCTGGTTTCCCAATCCGGGACCAGACCGACGGGCGCATCGGACGCCGGCAGCATGGTGCGCCCACGAACCAGATCGGAGGCCCGTTCGGCCAGCATGATGGTCGGTGCGTTGAGGTTGCCGTTTGGCTCGGTTGGAAACACCGACGAGTCGATCACCCGCAAACCCGCGATGCCCCGCACACGCAACTCGGAGTCAACCACTGCCATCTCGTCCTCGCCCATGCGGCATGAGCCGCAAGGATGGTAAGTGCTTTCCAGGTTTTCACGCACGAAGGCGTCGATTTCTTCGTCGGTGTTCACCTGTGGCCCGGGGGCAATCTCGCCGTCGCGGAAGCGGTCCATCGCCGGCTGGCCGATGATCTCGCGAGTCAGACGAATGCAGCGGCGGAAACCTTCGCGGTCTTCTTCGCGTTGCAGGTAGTTGAATTGAATCTCTGGATGTTCGTAAGGGTCAGCGGAACGCACCCGAACATAACCGCGACTTTTCGGTTTGTTCGGCCCGGTGAGCACCATGAAGCCGTGGCCCTTGATCGGTTTGTTACCGTCATAACGCATGGCCGCCGGCAGAAAATGGAACTGAATGTCCGGCCAGCGCAGGCCCTTGTCCGAGCGGATGAAACCACCGGCCTCAAAATGGTTGGTGGCGCCGAGTCCGTCCTTGAACAACAGCCAGCGCAGGCCGATCAACAGTTTGCTCAGCGGGTCCATTTTGCTATTGAGCGTCACGGGTTCCTTGCAGCCGAACTGGATGTACACCTCAGCGTGATCCTGCAGGTTCTCCCCTACTCCCGGCAGGTCATGACGCACGCCGATCCCGGCTTTGCGCAAGACCGCGGCCGGGCCGATACCGGAGCGTTGCAACAGGTGCGGCGAACCGATGGGCCCCGAGGAAATCAGCACCTCACGGTTGCAGTAAACCTGATGGGTCTGGCCATCGTGGTCATACATGACGCCGACGGCTCGCTTGCCTTCAAGGATGATCTGACGGGTCATTGCATGGGTGATCACGGTCAGGTTCGGACGTCCCATGGCCGGGCGCAGGTAAGCGTTGGCCGTGGAGCAGCGCACGCCGTTTTTCACCGTCATGTGCATCGCGCCAAAACCTTCCTGCATGTAACCGTTGCAGTCCTCGGTCTTGATGTAGCCCGCTTCTGCGCCCGCCTCGACCCAGGCCCCATACAACGGGTTTTTCATGTGATTGCCGTTGGTGGTGTGCAAGGGGCCGGTGCCGCCGCGATAACCGTCACCGCCCTCCTCGTAATGCTCGGCCCGTTTGAAGTAAGGCAGGCAATTGCGATAGCCCCACCCCTCTGCACCGAGGGACTCCCATTCGTCAAAGTCATAGGCGTGACCACGGATGTACACCAGGCCATTGATCGACGACGAGCCACCGAGCACCTTGCCCCTTGGGCAGTGAATGCGACGTCCGTTGAGGAACGGCTCCGGCTCGGTTTCGTAGCGCCAGTTGTACTTCTTGGTGTTCATCGGGATCGAAAATGCACTCGGCATCTGGATCACCACACTGCGGTCGCTGCCGCCGAATTCCAGTACCAGCACGGAGGTGGCCGGGTCTTCGCTGAGGCGGTTGGCCAACACACAACCTGCCGAGCCGGCACCGATGATGATGTAGTCGTATTTTTGCGTAGCCATGATTATCTCCGGGCCGTTGATTCGTTGAAAACGTGCAACGAAGGCAGGGGCAACTTGTCGCCGGTGGTGTATTGCGGGGATGTTTTTTCGATGTGCTGGATGACGGCTTCTTCGCGCTTGAGGTCGATTGAACGGCTGAACCAGTAGTAGACCAGCCCCGACACGATCAGCCCGACCAGCCAGGCGATATCGATGCTGCCGAGCGCTTTGGCGAGCGGGCCGACATACACTTCACGCTGCTCGACGCCGTCGTAGATGTAGAAGAACGGGATCATCGAGATGAAGCCGATGGCATACGCCGCGATGCCGCGCAGGCCCCAGCTGCCATAGATGTTGCCGTGCGGCATGAAGAAATGCGGGATGGCGTAGCGGCCTTTGCGGACGAAGAAGTAGTCGGTCAGGTTGACCGAGGTCCATGGCACCAGGAAGTACAGCATCACCACCAGGTAAATGCCCAACACTGACAGGCCTTTGCCCGAACTCTGAATGCTCAGGGCCACGCCCAGTTGCAGCAGGATCACGAAACCAATCGCCAGAATGCGTGCCTTGCGGGTCGGTTCGATGTGCTTGATCGAGTCGACGCAGGTCAGCGTGGTCAACTTCGCACTGTAGATGTTCATGGCGATGACCGGCAGGAACGCCAGGATCGTGACCACCACTACCACGGTCCCCATCAGCGGCGACACCGTGTTACCCACTTGCCCAAGGGCCACCAGCACGTCCGTGGAATGCAGGTGATCGGCCAGCCAGCCACCCACGGAAATCATCCATGCGCCGGACAACGAGGCACCCAGGAACACCACGGCGATCAGTTTGCCGCTGGAGGTGTTCTTCGGCAGGTAACGCGAATAGTCGGACACATACGGGGCGTAAGCGATGTTGTAACTCGCCGCTGCTGCGAACTGGGCAATGAAACCGGTCCAGTTGAAGCCCAGCGGCGCCGGGGCCACTTCACCGGCCGCGAGTACCGGCACCGCGGCATCGGGAACCCAGCCCATCAGCACCGCCAATGTCACCAGGCCGTAAAGCGGAAGCGACAGGTACAACGCCCATTTGAAGCTGCGGTGCATCCAGTCATGCCCGAGGATTGCCAATACGGCCGCCGGTATCGTCACCGCCACCGCGATCACTGCGGGGTTGAAGCCGAATAGCGTGTGCAGCCCCTGCATCATCAACACCAGGTTCACGATGTTGAAACCGGCGAACACAAACAGCGTCGCCAGCAGCACCAGGATCACACCGCGATAGCCGAACTGCGCACGGGACTGGATCATTTGCGGCAGGCCAAGGTGCGGGCCTTGCGAGCCGTGAAACGCCATGAACAGCGTGCCGAACATGATGCCCAGCGTGCCGGCCAGTGTGGTCCAGAGCGCGGTCAGGCCGACGCTCGGGCCAACGAAGCCGATGGTCATGGTAAAGAAGGTGAAATTGCCGAGGAACCAGAACGGGCCCTGGCTCGACAGTTTGTCGGTGCGCTCGTTCTCCGGGATGAAGTCAATCGAATGGCTTTCGACGACGGGTTTGTCGTCCAGGACCGACACGCTCAGGGCTGACTTGGCGTTAGTGTTCATGATGGTCTCTTATTGTTGGAAGATCATGACGAGATAACTGCGTTGTTTTGGGTGAACGCCCCTGTAGGAGCGAGCTCCCACAGGGATTGAGTCAGCCTTGACTCAGGGAAGTGTGATCCAGACCGCCTTGGTCTCGAGCAGATAATCGAGCTGCTCCGCGCCCAGGTCCTTGCCGAATCCGGACTGTTTGTAGCCACCGAACGGCATCGACGGGTCGAGGGTGCCGTGGGCGTTGACGTAGACCGAACCCGCTTTCAATCGTGGGATCAGGCTGTGCACCTTTCCAAGGTCATTGGAATACAGTGCGGCCGCCAGGCCGTAAGGCGAGTCATTGGCCAGGGCCAAGGCCTCTTCTTCATCGTCGAACGGTGCGGTGACCAGCACCGGACCAAAGATCTCTTCCTGGACAATGCGCATGTCGTTGCGGCAATGGGCAAAAATGGTCGGCTCGACAAAGAAACCGGGCCCCTCGACAGGCTGGCCGCCGTAGACCAGTTCGGCGCCTTCTTGCTTGCCGGTTTCGATGTAGTCGGTCACTCGCTCCTTCTGCAACGCCGAGACCAACGGGCTGATGAAGCAGTCTGGATCCAGACCCGGTGCGATTTTCAGCGTGCGGGTGTAGGCGATCAGTTCGCGCAGGAATTCGTCGTAGACGCTGCGATGAACATAGGCGCGAGTACCGGCATCACACACCTGACCTGAGTTGAAAAACACGCCGTTGGCAATGGCCTGGGCGGCGGCTGGCACGTCGGCATCAGCCAATACGATTACCGGTGATTTTCCTCCGAGTTCGAGGGTTAGTCGCTTCATTTCGTCCAGCGCGGCGCGGCCGACGGTACGGCCGACCGGGGTCGAGCCGGTGAAGGTGAGCTTGTCGATACCGGGGTGCGTGGCCATGGCCGCACCGACCACGCTGCCGCGTCCGGTCACGATGTTGATCACCCCGTCCGGGATACCGGCTTCCTGCACCAGTTCGGCAAATCGCAAGGCCGACAGCGAGGTCAGTTCGGCGGGTTTGACCACCACGGTGCAACCGGTTGCCAGCGCCGCGCCGAGCTTCCAGGCCATGGTTTGCAGCGGGAAGTTCCAGGGCACGATGGCGCCGACCACACCCACCGCTTCCTTGCGCGTATAGGCCAGGTAATTGCCCGGCAGCGACGGCTCAACGGTGCGGCCATGCAGCTTGGTCGCCCAACCGGCGAAGTAACGCAGCGTATCGACGGTGCCTTGGATATCGACGTCCCGCGCGAAGGCGACTGACTTGCCCATGTCGATCGATTCGATTTCCGCCAGCTCAAAGGCGTTGCTTTCAATCAGGTCCGCCAGGCGTTGCATCATCCGCTCGCGTTCCGCCGGTTTGGCCTGGCGCCAGGCGCCACCGTCAAACTGTGCGCGAGCGGCTTGCACGGCGCGATCCAGATCCTGTGTGGTGCCCATCGGAATACGCGTGATCAGACCCTCGGTCGAGGGCTCGATAACATCGGACGTCTGCCCGTCGCTGGCCTCGACAAAGGCGCCACCGATAAACATCTTCTGAACCTTGCTGAGGAAGGTCTGGGTGGCTTCGGATACACCAAATTTCTGGAGATACTGCTTAACGATCATGTCCATTTTCATTCCCTCTGTGCGGCGCTCAGATCACGCCGTGGCCGTGGTGGTTTCACTCATGGCGTTCCGTGCTTGAGCCCGCTCGTGGAAGATGAAACCGATGCTGTTGAGCAGCAGTTGCGCCGCCAGAATCGAGGTCATGCCGGAAGGGTCATAGACCGGTGCAACCTCGACCAGGTCCATGCCAACGATGTTGCCTTGGCTGCGTTTGGCCAGGGCCTGGATGATTTCCAGCACTTCGTAATAAAGGAAGCCGCCGTGACTTGGGGTGCCGGTGCCAGGGGCGATGGACGGGTCGAAACCGTCGATGTCGATGGTGATGTAGTAGTTGATGTTCTGCGGGATCAACGCCAGCACACCTTCGACGCCGAGGCGGCGCACATCACGGACCGAAAGGATCTTCGAGCCGGCCGCGTGGGCGGCTTCATAGTCATCGCGATTGGACGACGACACGTTGCGGATGCCCATCTGGGTCATGCCAACGATGTGGTTCATTTCGGACGCGCGGCGCAGCGGGTTGCCATGGCCGTAGCGAACACCGTGGCGCTCGTCGACGAAGTCCAGGTGCGCATCGAAGTGGATGATGTGGATCGGGCCGCGGCCCTCGAACGCCTTGATCACCGGGGCGTGAACCGAATGATCGCCACCGAGTACAACCGGCATGACACCGGCATCCAGAATCTTGCGGACGGCGTACTCGGTGTTCTCGTTACTGGTGACCATGTCGGTGTGCACGATGTCGGCATCACCTACGTCGACCATGCGCACGTCGGCGGCGGTCAGGTACATGACGTCATCTTCGTGGTCATAGGCGCCGGCATGGCCGAAGGAAAACAGGGTCGATGCCTCACGAATGCCGCGTGGTCCGAAGCGTGCGCCGGAACGCCACTGGGTGCCCATGTCGTTGGGCACGCCGAGGACCGCCACGTCCGCATCCAGTGCATCCCAATCGGTGCACACCGGGGATTTTCCAAAGGTGCAGTGACCCACGAATGGCAGGTTCAGGCGACCGGATTCATAACCGTTGTTCGACATTTCAGGCATCTCCAATTCTTGTTATCAGCTAGCGGACTTGGAAGGCGACCGCCGTTGGAATGACTATGGGCGCAGGTTTTCGTGGAAAAAATGCTAAACATCAGATACTCATATCGGCATTACCGATGCATCCACACGCAGGAGGTTCAAGGTGATCCAGCTGCACGATGTCGATCTGAAATTGCTCAGGGTGTTTGCCACGATTGTCAGGTGCGGCGGTTTCTCTGCCGCGCAGGCGGCGTTGAATGCCGGCCAGTCAACCATCAGCGAACAGATGACTCATCTGGAAACCCGGCTGGGGGTCAAGCTCTGTCAGCGCGGGCGCAGCGGCTTTCGTCTGACCGAGCAAGGCGTGGCGATCCACGAAGCCACTCAGCGCCTGCTCTCGGCGGTCGAGAATTTCTGCATGGACGCCGACGTGCTCAAGCAGCACATCAGCGGCAAGCTCAATCTGGGGATCATCGACACCACCATTACCGACCCCGATTCACCGCTGCCGCGCACCACCCAGCGCTTCGTATCCAGAGGCCATGACGTGCACCTGAACGTGTACGTGGGCACCCCCGCCGAACTGGAAGAACGCGTACTCGACGGTCGACTGCACCTGGCCATCGGGCATTTCCCGATTCACGTTCCGGGGCTGTTGCACTCGCCGCTGTATCAGGAAGCATTGGGGTTGTATTGCGGGCGGCGGCATCCGCTGTATGGCAGCAAGACCGAGGGCGACGAACTGCTCGAAGAGATTGCCGCGAGCCGGATTGTGGTCAGGGGCTACATGCAGCAATACGACCTGGAGCACCTGGGCGTGAGCAAAGCTGCCGCGACCGTGGACAACATCGAAGCACTGGCGATTCTGCTGATCTCCGGCGCTTATCTGGGCTTCCTGCCAATGCACTTCGCAGCCCAGTGGATCAAGACCGGCGAGATGCACCAACTGGCACCGACGAGCCTGCAACTGATGTCGCCGTTCGACGTGATCACCCGACGCGGCACTGCCCCGCCGCCGATCCTTCAGGCGTTCCTTGAGGATCTGGCCGCCTGTTCGCGCACCACCGGCACCACCTGACAGACACGGCGCGTGCCGGTCATACTCATTCTGTTTCGCAACCCATGCAGGCCACCTATGCGCATCCACGTCACCTTCATCGACCGCGTCGGCATCACCCAGGAAGTGCTGGCCCTGCTCGGTGGACGCCGTTTTAATCTGGATGCCGTCGAGATGGTGCCGCCCAACGTTTACATCGATGCCCCGACCCTCGGCGCCGATGTGCTGGAGGAGTTGCGTGAGGCCTTTCTCGGCGTCCAGGGCGTGCAAGCGGTGACGATGGTCGACATCCTCCCGGGGCAGCGCCGACGCTTGCAACTCGATGCCTTGCTGGCGGCCAGCACCGACCCGGTGTTGGCGGTGGATGAGCGCGGACATGTGCTGCTCGCCAACCCGGCGCTGATTTCGCTGTGCGGCCGGGAGCCCGCCGGTGAACCGCTGACGGCACTCTTCGATGATCCCTCCTTACAACAGACGTTGATCGAACACGGTTATCGCCTGCCCATGCACGAGGTCAGCCTCGCAGGCCAGACACTGCTGCTGGACGCCATGCCGATCACCGATGCCGGCGCCCTGCTGACCCTGTATCACCCGAACCGCATCGGTGAACGCCTCTCGGCGCTGCATCATGACCATGCCGAAGGTTTTGATGCGTTGCTGGGCGAATCGCCGGCGATTCGGACCCTCAAGGCCCGCGCCCAGCGTGTTGCAACGCTCGATGCACCGTTGCTGATTCAGGGCGAAACCGGCACCGGCAAAGAGTTGGTGGCGCGTGCCTGCCACGCGATCAGCGCCCGGCATGACTCGCCCTTCCTGGCCCTGAATTGCGCGGCACTGCCGGAGAGCCTCGCCGAAAGCGAGCTGTTCGGCTATGCCGCGGGCGCCTTCACCGGCGCACAACGGGGTGGCAAACTCGGCCTGCTGGAACTGGCCGACCAAGGCACGGTGTTCCTCGACGAGGTCGGTGAAATGTCGCCCTACCTGCAAGCCAAGTTGCTGCGCTTTTTAAGCGATGGCTGCTTCCGTCGAGTGGGTGGCGATCGTGAGGTCAGGGTCAACGTGCGGGTCCTCAGCGCGACTCACCGTGACCTGGAAAAAATGGTCAGCGAAGGCAGCTTTCGCGAAGATCTTTTCTACCGCCTGAATGTGCTCAATCTGCAAGTACCGCCGTTGCGCGAGCGCGGCCACGACATCCTGTTGATGGCCAACCACTTCATGCAGCAGGCTTGCGCGCAGATCCAGCGTCCGGTCTGCCGACTGGCGCCCGGGACCTATCCGGCGCTGCTCGGCAACCGCTGGCCGGGCAACGTGCGACAACTGCAAAACGTGATTTTTCGCGCCGCCGCCATTTGCGAAAATCCGCTGGTGGACATCGACGACCTCGACATCGCCAGAACGGCCGTGGAGCGGCGAAACGACGGTGAGGTTGGCAGCCTGGAAGATGCCGTCGAATCGTTTGAAAAGAACCTGCTGGAACAGCTCTACAGCAGTTATCCGTCCAGCCGTTTACTCGCCGCCCGCCTGCAAACTTCCCACAGCGCGATTGCCGTTCGGTTGCGTAAATACGGAATTCCGAACAAGCAATGAAGCCAATGCCGAAACACAATCCCATCACCAACACTTAACCCCTGTGGGAGCGAGCTTGCTCGCGATGGCGGTATGTCAGTCACCATTGATTTCGACTGATACACCGCCATCGCGAGCAAGCTCGCTCCCACAGGGGAAATGCATCAAGCACAAATGTCTGCAAATCGATACACCGTATCGAATTCAAGACAAAACCCTCTCGACCTGTCTGGCCCGGGCTTCACCCCTTCCTCACTGAGTTGCCGTATTGATTTCAATACAGACACGCTTCACTCACTCGTCTAAAAACATCTCAACCAGTTGATTTACAACGACTAAACAACATTGGCACCACCCTTGCTATCAACCCTCAAGCCACGCTCGTTGCCCGGCACGAGCCTGCCCATCGTCATCCGCCACCAGCAGTGGATGAGTCTGAACAATGAGGAGTTGATATGAGCGAATTGCGTTTTACCGTCGATCACGAATGGTTGCGTCTTGAGAGCGATGGCCTGATCACCGTGGGTATCACCGCGTATGCCCAGCAAGCGTTGGGTGACGTGGTCTTCGTTCAAGTGCCTGAATTGCGCACCTTCGGCGCTGGCGATGAGGTGGCGGTGCTGGAGTCGGTGAAAGCTGCCAGCAGCGTGTACATGCCGCTGGACGGCGAAGTGGTCGAAGTGAATTCGACGCTGGAAAGCTCTCCCGAATTGATCAACGAAGACGCCCTGGGTGAAGGCTGGTTCTTCCGTATGCGCCCGAGCGACGCCACCGCGATGGACGCCCTGCTCGACCAGGCCGCTTACGAGCGCCTGACCAATGACGACGCTTGAGGATTTGCGTATGACCACCCTCCTCGACACCCGCAACGAATTCATCGCCCGCCACATCGGCCCGCGCGCCTTTGATGAGCAAGCCATGCTCAACAGCCTCGGCTTCGACTCGCTGGAAGCCCTGAGCGCCAGCGTCATCCCCGACAGCATCAAGGGCACCAGCGTCCTCGGCCTCGAAGACGGCCTGAGCGAAGCCGATGCCCTGGCCTTGATCAAGTCCATCGCCGGCAAAAACCAGCTGTTCAAGACCTACATCGGCCAGGGCTACTACGGCACCCACACGCCGTCGCCGATCCTGCGCAACCTGCTGGAAAACCCGGCCTGGTACACCGCCTACACCCCGTACCAACCAGAAATTTCCCAGGGCCGTCTCGAAGCGCTGCTCAACTTCCAAACCCTGATCAGCGACCTCACCGGCCTGCCGATTGCCAACGCCTCGCTGCTGGATGAAGCCACCGCCGCCGCCGAAGCCATGACCTTCTGCAAACGCCTGAGCAAGAACAAGGGCAGCCACGCCTTTTTCGCCTCCGTGCATTGCCACCCGCAAACCCTCGACGTGCTGCGCACCCGGGCCGAGCCGTTGGGCATCGATGTGGTGGTTGGCGACGAACTTGAACTGACTGACGTGACGCCGTTCTTCGGCGCCCTGCTGCAATACCCGGCGAGCAACGGTGACGTCTTCGATTACCGCGAGCTGACCGAACGCTTCCACGCCGCCAATGCGCTGGTGGCGGTCGCCGCCGACCTGCTGGCCCTGACCGTGCTCACCCCGCCGGGCGAATTCGGTGCCGACGTGGCCATCGGCAGCGCACAACGTTTCGGCGTGCCGCTGGGCTTCGGTGGCCCGCACGCGGCGTACTTCTCCACCAAGGACGCATTCAAGCGCGACATGCCGGGCCGTCTGGTCGGCGTGTCCGTCGACCGTTTCGGCAAGCCGGCGCTGCGCCTGGCGATGCAGACCCGCGAACAACACATCCGTCGCGAGAAGGCCACGTCGAACATCTGTACCGCGCAAGTGCTGCTGGCCAACATCGCCAGCATGTACGCCGTGTACCACGGCCCGAAAGGCCTGACCCAGATCGCCAATCGCGTGCATCACCTGACCGCGATTCTGGCTACAGGCTTGAAAAAAATCGGTCTGAACGTCGAGCAAGAAAACTTCTTCGACACCCTGACCCTGAACACCGGCGCCAACACCGCCAAGCTGCACGATCAGGCGCGCGCCCAGCAGATCAACCTGCGCGTGGTCGATGCCGAACGTCTGGGCCTGTCTCTCGACGAAACCACCTCGCAAGCCGACGTGGAAACCCTATGGGCCCTGTTGGCCGACGGCCAAACCCTGCCGGACTTCGCCGCCCTCGCCGCTTCGGTGGTCAGCACGATCCCGGCCGCGCTGATGCGCCAGTCGCCGATCCTCAGCCACCCGGTGTTCAACCGTTATCACTCGGAAACCGAGCTGATGCGCTACCTGCGCAAGCTCGCCGACAAGGACCTGGCGCTGGATCGCACCATGATCCCGCTGGGTTCCTGCACCATGAAACTCAACGCCGCCAGCGAAATGATCCCGGTGACCTGGGCCGAGTTCGGTGCCCTGCACCCGTTCGCCCCGGCCGCGCAAAGCGCCGGTTACCAGCAACTGACCGACGAACTGGAAGCGATGCTCTGCGCCGCCACCGGTTACGACGCGATCTCGCTGCAACCGAACGCCGGTTCGCAAGGGGAATACGCCGGTCTGCTGGCGATTCGTGCCTATCACCAGAGCCGTGGCGAAGACCGTCGCGACATCTGCCTGATCCCCTCGTCCGCCCACGGCACCAACCCGGCCACCGCCAACATGGCCGGCATGCGCGTGGTCGTCACCGCGTGCGATGCCCGTGGCAACGTCGACATTGAAGACCTGCGCGCCAAGGCCATCGAGCACCGCGAACACCTCGCCGCGCTGATGATCACCTACCCCTCGACCCACGGCGTGTTCGAGGAAGGCATCCGCGAAATCTGCGGCATCATTCATGACCACGGCGGCCAGGTGTACATCGACGGCGCCAACATGAACGCCATGGTCGGCCTCTGCGCGCCGGGCAAGTTCGGCGGCGACGTGAGCCACCTGAACCTGCACAAAACCTTCTGCATCCCGCACGGCGGTGGCGGCCCGGGCGTCGGCCCGATTGGCGTGAAGTCGCACCTGACGCCGTTCCTGCCGGGCCACGCGCAGATGGAACGCAAGGAAGGCGCGGTCTGCGCGGCACCGTTCGGCAGCGCGAGCATTCTGCCGATCACCTGGATGTACATTCGGATGATGGGTGGCGCGGGTCTGAAACGTGCTTCGCAACTGGCGATCCTCAACGCCAACTACATTTCCCGTCGCCTCGAAGAGCACTACCCGGTGCTGTACACCGGCAGCAACGGCCTGGTGGCGCATGAATGCATCCTCGATCTGCGCCCGTTGAAAGACAGCAGCGGCATCAGCGTCGATGACGTCGCCAAGCGCCTGATCGACTTCGGCTTCCACGCCCCGACCATGTCGTTCCCGGTCGCCGGCACGCTGATGATCGAGCCGACCGAAAGCGAATCCAAGGAAGAACTGGACCGCTTCTGCGACGCCATGATCCGCATCCGCGAAGAAATCCGCGCAGTGGAAAACGGCACCCTGGACAAGGACGACAACCCGCTGAAAAACGCCCCGCACACCGCGGCGGAAATCGTCGGCGAGTGGACCCATCCGTACAGCCGTGAGCAAGCCGTTTACCCACTCGAAACCTTGATCGACGCCAAATACTGGCCACCGGTCGGTCGCGTCGACAACGTGTTTGGTGATCGCAACCTGATCTGCGCCTGCCCGTCGATCGCCGACTACGCCTGAGAACAACGCATAACCCTGTAGGAGCTGTCGAGTGAAACGAGGCTGCGATCTTTTGACGTTGATGTTTAAAAACAAAATCAAAAGATCGCAGCCTCGTTTCACTCGACAGCTCCTACAGGTGCACGTCAGCTCATCCAGCGAACAAAAAGAGGACTCCACCATGTTCAGCAAGCACGACCAGATCAAAGGCTACGACGACGAACTGCTGGCGGCGATGAACGCCGAAGACGCACGGCAAGAGCACCACATCGAGCTGATCGCTTCGGAAAACTACACCAGCCAACGGGTGATGGAGGCGCAAGGCAGCGGCCTGACCAACAAGTACGCCGAAGGCTATCCGGGCAAGCGCTATTACGGCGGCTGCGAACACGTCGATGTGGTCGAACAATTGGCCATCGACCGCGCCAAACAGCTGTTCGGCGCCGATTACGCCAACGTCCAGCCGCACTCCGGCAGCCAGGCGAACGCAGCGGTCTATCTGGCGTTGCTGCAAGCCGGCGACACCGTGTTGGGCATGAGCCTGGCCCACGGCGGTCACCTGACCCACGGCGCCAAAGTCAGCTTTTCTGGCAAGTTGTATAACGCCGTTCAGTACGGTATCGACACCGCGACCGGGCTGATCGACTACGACGAAGTCGAACGTCTGGCCGTCGAGCACCAGCCGAAAATGATCATCGCCGGCTTCTCCGCCTATTCAAAGACCCTGGACTTCCCGCGCTTCCGGGCGATTGCCGACAAGGTCGGCGCTTACCTATTTGTTGATATGGCCCACGTTGCCGGGCTGGTGGCGACCGGTCTGTACCCGAACCCGATTCCCTTTGCCGATGTCGTCACCACCACAACCCACAAAACCCTGCGCGGTCCGCGCGGCGGCCTGATCCTGGCCAAGGCCAATCCGGAACTGGAGAAAAAACTCAACTCAGCGGTGTTCCCCGGCGGTCAGGGTGGCCCGTTGATGCACGTGATCGCCGCCAAGGCGGTGTGCTTCAAAGAAGCGCTGGAACCAGCGTTCAAGACCTATCAGACGCAAGTGATCCGCAACGCCCAGGCGATGGCCAAGGTCTTTATTGATCGAGGCTACGACGTCGTGTCGGGCGGTACCGACAACCACCTGTTCCTGGTCAGCCTGATTCGTCAGGGCCTGACCGGCAAAGACGCCGACGCCGCCCTTGGCCGTGCCGGTATCACGGTGAACAAGAACGCCGTACCGAACGATCCGCAATCGCCGTTCGTGACCTCCGGCCTGCGCATCGGTACGCCGGCGATCACCAGCCGTGGGTTCAAGGAAGCCCAGAGCATCGAGCTGGCGGGCTGGATCTGCGACATCCTCGATCACCTCGGTGATGCCGATGTCGAGGCCAACGTCGCCAGACAGGCTGCCGCGATGTGCTCTGACTTCCCTGTCTACCGCGATTGATCCGCAGCGGGAGGGTCAACCCCTCCCGCTCGCGCCAAAGGAAAAATGACATGAGCGAAGTGGTGGAATCGACCGGCAAAGCACCGGTAAAAATGGAAGTCGGGGTCAAACTGCGCGGTGCAGAAAAGGTCGCGCGAATTCCGGTGAAGATCATCCCGACCGATGAGTTCCCACGCAAACCCGACTGGATTCGCGTACGCATTCCGATCTCCCCCGAGGTCGACCGGATCAAACAGCTGCTGCGCAAACACAAGCTGCACAGCGTCTGTGAAGAAGCCTCCTGCCCGAACCTGGGCGAATGTTTTTCCGGTGGCACGGCGACCTTCATGATCATGGGTGACATCTGTACCCGCCGTTGCCCGTTCTGCGACGTCGGCCACGGCCGGCCAAAACCGCTGGACGCCGAAGAACCGATGAACCTCGCCGTGGCCATCGCCGACCTGCGCCTGAAGTACGTGGTGATCACCTCGGTGGACCGCGACGACTTGCGCGACGGCGGCGCCCAGCATTTCGTCGATTGCCTGCGCGAAATCCGCAAGCTGTCGCCGGGCGTGCAACTGGAAACCCTGGTGCCGGATTACCGTGGCCGGATGGACGTCGCCCTGGCGATTACCGCCACTGAGCCACCCGATGTGTTCAACCATAATCTGGAGACCGTCCCGCGCCTGTACAAAGCCGCACGGCCAGGTTCGGATTTCGAGTGGTCACTGGATCTGCTGCAGAAGTTCAAGCTAATGGTCCCGCGTGTACCCACCAAATCCGGCCTGATGCTGGGCCTTGGCGAGACCGACGAGGAAGTCATCGAAGTCATGCAGCGCATGCGTGAGCACGATGTCGACATGCTCACCCTCGGCCAGTACCTGCAACCGTCTCGCAGTCACTTGCCGGTCCAGCGTTTCGTGCACCCGGACGTGTTCGCCTGGTTCGCCGAGGAAGGCACGCGGATGGGCTTCAAGAACGTTGCGTCCGGTCCGCTGGTGCGCTCGTCCTACCATGCTGACCAACAAGTTCAGGGAGCAACGAACACTGTGGATTGCCTACTTACTGCTGGATTCGCCCCCCATTGAAAGCTTCACGCCGTGCGTTGCGCTCTTCTGTGGGTGTAAACGACTGTCAACTCATTTTGCCAACCCGCCCGGTGGTGCCCGCTCGTTGAGTGGGACCGCCGGACAGGTCCGCAGACTCAGCCCTTGGCCGCCATCGCGGTGACTTCCACACGCATGCCTTCAACCGCCAGAGAGGCCACGCCAACGGCGGCCCGAACTGGCCAGGGTTTGGCGAAGAAGCGCTGGTAGACCTCGTTGAAGGCGGCGCGATCGGTCATGTCGGTGAGGTAGATGGTCAGATGCAGAACCCGGTCCATGGAACTGCCGGCGTGCTCCAGCGCAACCTTGAGCGCCTGCAACGTGCATTCGCTCTGCAGGGTGATGTCGCCCAGTTCCAGGCTGCCGTCGGCGCGGGTGGGGATTTGAGTGGAGACCAGCAGGCCGCCGAAACCGGCAACATCCGAGGAGATGGAATCCGGATCAGCATCGGGGAGGAAGGTGAGGTCGTGGTTTGCCATGGGGATCTCTTGCTTGAGGGGGTAAAGAGGCTGTCGAGTATATAGCGACTGGAAAACTCAGTGTGGAACGCCCAGGTCGGTAGCTCATTCCACTAGCGAGATCAGACGCGGCTCAATTGAGGTCTCAAACACCTCAAGCAGAGCCAGCGTCACCGGCAGCTTGAAGCGCCGGCGTCCCGCGCTGCCGGGATTGAGGTAGAGCTGTTCGCCGCGCCATTCTATGCGGGGCTTGTGCGAATGGCCGGTGATCACCAGCCTTATGCCCGCATCAAGCACAGCAGGGACATCGGCACTGTCATGTACCAGCAAGGTCGGCCATCCGTTCAGGTCGAAACATAGGCTGTCGGCGAGATTTTCCGCCCACAGGGCGTCCAGATCATTGTTCCCGCGGACCACATGCAGCGGGGCTATTGATGCCAGTTGTTCGAGAATTTCGGGTTTGCCGATGTCGCCCGCGTGAATAATCCGTTCACAACCCTGCAGTGCAGCAAGGGCTTCAGCGCGGAGCAAGCCATGGGTATCGGAAATCACGCCGACTTTCATGCAGCGCTCCAGACCCGGTTCAAGCATCGGCACCTACTTCTCAAAGCGACCCGTGGCGTCACGGTCGCGCTCGTATCGTCTGGTGAGCGGAAACGGCGGCAACCAGGACTCTCGACGCACGGTCCAGCTTTCGTAGGTTGGCATCAGTTGGTCAGGGGCATCCAGGGACCCCAGGTTCACTTCGATTTCGTCGTCGGTGTGCGCAAAAACGGACGAGCCGCAGCGGGGACAGAAAAACCGCCCGGCGTAGTCGCGTGTTTCGCCTTCGATCGTCACCGCACTCTGAGGGAATATCGCAGAAGCGTGAAAAAGCGCCCCATGATGCTTGCGGCAGTCGAGACAATGACAAAGGCCGACCCGGTATGGCAGTCCCGACGCCTCAATTCGGACGTTGCCGCACAGGCAACCACCCGTGAATCGCTCCATGCTGCGTCTCCTCTAAAATCAAGCGGTCGGAACGTGATCCCCCGACTCAAGGCGCATTCACCACGACATACGTCACATCGCTGCCCTGATACTGCGGTTGATACCAGGTGGAACCGCACTGCATGTAAGCCGTGTTGTACTGGATGACTTGCACGCAACTGGGGGGCAATTGCGCTGGCGTGAAGATCGATCCGACCACCGCCGCTGTCACTGCGACCGTTGCGGTGACAGCCGCCGCCGTGGCGATCGGATGGTAGTGATCGTCGTAGCCATAGCGGCCATTCCCGTCTACGTCGATGTCCACGTCGCGACTGTTGTCGATGTTGACGTTACGGTTGCTGTTGTTGACGTTGGTTCGGTTGCCGACCGTGTTTGCGGTATTGGCCCGATTGCCAGAGTTGACTGTGTTGCCAGCATTGACCCGATTTCCAGAATTGACTCTGTTGCCGGTATTGGCCCGATCTGCGGTATTGACTCTGTTGCCCGCATTGACGTTGGCAGCGCGTTGCGCGGTATTGCCGGTGTTGACGCGCTGAGCCCTTTGGGCACTGGGCGGCGGCGCACGATTGACCGATGCCCTGGCGTGCCCTTGGGCGCGCTGAGGTCGGGCATCCACATAAGTGACCAGGCTCAGCGTCAGTACCGAGGTGGTTACGAGCGATAACAACAGGCTCCACGACATCGTCCTGCTCATGTCATTCCCCTCCCTGATCACTGGCTTTCTTCATAGGAATCGCCACATCGCCCTTACGCGGTGCGAAGGTGAAGATCGAGTCCTTGATGCCCGGCTTCAGGTTCCAGCGATACACCGCGCTGTATTCCGGAAAACCCGGTTCATCGGTGGTAGTGATCACCAGTTTGCACGGCAGCGGCTTGTCGGATCGGGTGATCCACAACTGCCAGTCAACGCCCTCCTGCCGAAAGGCCAGGTGATCACACAGTTGTCCCTTGATCGTCGACGGGCCGACGTACAGCGCCTCTTTCAGCGCATCGATCTGTGCCTGATCGCTGCCAAACAGAAACAGGTCCTCCATGGGCACCTGAATCCCGTAATGGTTTTCTATCAAGTGCAGCGTATCGGAGACGTCAGGTGGCGCATCCACGGTGGTGTAGTACTTGAGGAACGGTGAATACTGGGTCAGCTTCTTGCCGTTGTAGAAGAACTCTCGCGTTCGAACATCGCCTTCCGTCTTGGCATACATCCGATCGCGACCCACCACTTTCAGGACAGTAGAAGCCTCGGTCTTGATCTTCTGACCAGACTCCAGAACGATATCCCGGGACACTTCGGCGTCGACCTGAAACGTCGGCAAGCCGCGCAGGTGGTTGCCCATATCGATGAGTTTATCGACCACTTGCGGGTTGATCGTCGGAGTGGCGTCCGGTGTTGGCGGATCGTCGGCACGCGCGCCCGGGGCCAGCGCAAGGGTGAACAACAGGCAGAAAACACTCGCGTTGGCTTTCATTGATCCCGCTCCTTGGCCTTGGCACGACTCTTAAGCCTAGACCCGGCGTGACCCGTTCGCCAGAGGGGCTCAAAACCCTATGGGCAAACCCGATTGCAGCACTCTATGATTGAACCCCATGACCACCACGCCTCCGATCCGCCAACCCTGCCCGCCCGGCGCCTGCGACTGCGGGCGTGACCCGTTGTTGGAAACACCGGGTGCGGACGTGCGCATCCTGTTTCTGACCCGTTCGGAAGAAAAGCGCCTGATCGAACGCCTGGAAAACCTCCAGAGCCTGAGTGACCTCGAGCGTCTGCAACGGCGGATGTATGAACAGTTGGGCATCCGCGTGGACATCCTCCCCAGCTTCAACGAAGTACGCACCATGCGCGGCATCGGTATCAACCTCGGCGAACAACCGGGGCTATGCCGCAAGACCCGTCAATCGATCCCGGCCGCGATTCGTCGCGCACTGGAGAAACGCCCGGAGATTGCCTACGAGCTGCTCAACGCCAACGACCTGTTGCGCGATGCGTGAAATCAGCCCCATGAACATCGTCCTCGAAGCACCAGCAAAATTCATTGCCATGCAACGAAACAGGATCAGCGGTCATACGCAGAGCCTTGGCCGCTGCTATGCCTTCTCATGGGAGCATTGGTTTCAAGCCAGTCAGGGATGAAGCTGGACACTCAAGCGTGACCGTGGTCCCGGCACCCGCCAGGTACGCGAAGAGCAACAGGTGCCAATCCGTAGCAGGAGGTGGCCAATGTTATTCATAGTCAGTTGGTCTATCAGTTCGGCAAATCGTAACAGCGCGATCGAGCGTTTCCTCAAGACCGGGGGGGCGCCACCCGCTGACGTCAAAATGCTGGGACGCTGGCACGCCGTCGGTGGCGCCACCGGTTTTGGCGTGGCAGAGGCCAGTGATCCGGTGGCCATTCAGAAGTGGGTGCTGGAATGGAGCGACCTCATGACCATGGAGGTCCAGGCGGCACTGACCGATGAACAGATAGCGCCGCTGCTGGCGGCCGCTGTCCGCAAGCAATAGTCGTTGGGGTGGCGAGCCGGGCTCGCCGCCTCATGCCCTCCCGCACGTCTAACAACACATTCCCTATGGCCGGTCCAGGCACGGATTGAGAAATTCGTCTGGTTGAAGTGTCAGCAATCATCCGAATCCACGACCCAACTGTAAAGCCCATGAAACAAAGGCCTGCGGCCGAAAAACAAATGACTGGATATTTCACAATTCGTACCTACGCTCATCGCGGGGGATCCAATTTTTCGTGGGCGGTTGGGGGCTCGTCTCAGAGTACTAACGCTAGTGCGCAGGAGCTCGACATGAACCGGACAACGTTATCCTCGGCGTTCGCTGTATCAGTACTGTTGGCTGCAATGGTTGTTCCCGGCCTCACTCAAGCAGCCGACAAAACAGTCCCCAACATTGTTGTCATCATGGGAGACGATATTGGCTGGTCCAATATCGGTGTCTACAACCAGGGCATGATGGCCGGTCGAACCCCCAACCTCGACCAGCTCGCGGCTGAAGGCATGCGTTTCACCGACTACTACGCCGAGGCCAGTTGTACCGCCGGACGCGCCAACTTCATTACCGGCGAACTGCCGATCCGTACCGGGATGACCACTGTCGGGCAGGCCGGTTCTCCCATTGGTATTCCCGCCGAAGCGGTCACCATCGCCACCACACTCAAGTCCATGGGTTACGCCACCGGCCAGTTCGGCAAGAACCACCTGGGCGACTTGAACGAATTCCTGCCGACCGTGCATGGTTTCGACGAGTTCTTCGGCTATCTCTATCACCTGGACGCCATGGAAGATCCGGCGCACCCCAATTATCCGCAAGATCTTCTAGCCACCGTCGGCCCACGGAACATGGTTCACAGCTGGGCCACGACGACTGACGACACGACCGTGATGCCGCGCTGGGGCAAGGTCGGCAAACAGAAAATCGAAGACGCCGGCACCCTCTATCCGGAGCGGATGAAAACCGTCGACGACGAGATTCGCGACAAAGCCTTCACCTTCATCGACAAAGCCAAGCAGGACAACAAACCGTTCTTCCTGTGGCTCAACCCGACCCGCATGCACATCGTCACTCACCTCTCCGACAAGTACGAAGCAATGCGCAACGCGCAAAATGGCTGGTCGGAACAGGAAGCCGGCATGGCGCAGATCGACGACATCGTCGGCGACGTGATGGCCAAGCTGAAAAAAGACGGCATGGATGACAACACCATCGTGATTTTCACCACGGACAACGGCGCTGAAAACTTTACCTGGCCGGATGGCGGCACCACGCCGTTTGCCATGGGTAAAGGTACGGTGATGGAAGGTGGTTTCCGGGCTCCGGCAATCATTCGCTGGCCGGGCAAGGTACCTGCCAACCAGGTGGCCAACGGCATCATGTCAGGCATGGACTGGTTCCCGACCCTGGTCGCGGCGGCGGGCAACCCGAACATCACTGCAGAACTGCTCAAGGGCAAACAACTGGGTGATACCACTTACAAAGTGCACCTGGACGGCTATGACCAGACACCCATGATCACTGGCAAAGGTCCGTCGAATCGCCATGAGATCTTCTACTTCGGCGAAAGCACGCTGGGCGCAATCCGTATCGATGACTTCAAGTACCGCTTCATTGACCAGCCCGGTGGCTGGCTGGGGGCAAAAACCACGCTGGACATGCCGATCCTGACCAACCTGCGCCTCGACCCGTTCGAACGCGCCGGGTGGCCGGAAAACATGGCGGCCAATGGCTCGCTGGAGTATTTCGAGTGGTTCAAATTCCAGTTCTGGCGCTTCGTGTTTGTTCAGCAGCAGGTGGTCAAACTGGCTGAAACAGCGGTTGAGTTCCCGCCCATGCAAAAAGGCGCGAGCTTCAACCTCGAAGCAGTCAAAGCCAAGATCGAAGCGGCCCGGGCGGCCATGGGCAAGTAAGCAGTTGAATTCGCGGGTGGCCAGCGCTCGCCACCCGCGCTCATGACGGACATTTGCTGAGGTGATCCCATGCAGATAAAAACATCCGCCCTGCCCGCCATTACCCTGTGCGCCCTGTGCAGTCAGCACGCTTACGCTGGCGGCATCATGCTCTATGAAATCGGCACCGATAACGCCGGCCTGGCCAACGCCGGTGCCGCCGCCCGGGCTCAAGGCCCCTCGACCATCGCAAGTAACCCGGCCGGCATGAGTTATCTGCCTGGCACACAGATCACCGGTGGTTTGCAGGTTCTCTACGGCGACCTGAGCTTCGATCGTGACTCAAACACCAACGGCACCGGCACTGGTAGTGGCAACGCCCTCGACCCGATTCCCGGTGGCAGCTTCTTCGTCAGCCATCAATTCGATGACCACTGGAGCATTGGCTTCGGCCAGTACGCTGACTTTGGCCTGGCGGCCAATTACGACAACGACTGGTCCGGGCGTTACTTCGCGCAAAACGCCAGCCTCGCCGGTTTGTCTTTCGTGCCCAGCGTGGCTTATCGCTTTAACGAGCAATGGTCGGTGGGCGTCGGCGTGAAAGCCATGTACGGCATGCTGCAAGCCCAAACCGCGATCGACCGCTCGCCTTTCGGCTTCACCGACCGCAGCGACGGCCAATTCAAATACAAGGACAACGATTGGGGTTTCGGCGCGAACGTGGGGGTGATCTATGCCCCGCAACCCGGCACCCGCATCGGCCTTGCCTACACCAGCAAGGTCGATCTCGAGTTCGAGGACGGGCTGGACGTCAAAGGCGACGGGCCCGCGCTGGAGCGCCTGGACGGGCTGAACACCCAACTCGACATGACCGTGCCGCAAACTGCAACGCTGAGTCTGTTCCAGCAACTCGACCCGCAATGGGCCCTGCTGGCCTCGATCAACTGGCAGGACTGGTCAGAGTTTGGCGATATCGCGGTGCAAGTCGACACCGCCGCGTTTGGCGCTCAATCGACGACGGTCGACGCCCATTTCAAAGACACCTGGCAACTGGCGCTCGGCGCGCAGTATCAGGCCACACCACAACTGCTGTGGAACATCGGCGTGGCGTACGACAGCAGTGCCGTTTCGGACGGAAATCGAACTTTTACCGTTCCCATGGGCGAATCCTGGCGCATTGCGGCCGGAGCCACCTATGCTCTGAACAAGGTCACCGACATTAATGTCAGCTGGGCCATGGTCTGGTTGGGGGATATGCCAGTGGACCAGACCAAATCCACGTCGGGTACTCGAACTTCCGGAGAGTTCGACAATGCCTGGATTCAGGCCTTGACCGGCAACATGACCTGGCGCTTCTGATGCCCTGCTATCGAAAAAAAACGATTTAACCCATGGAGCAAACACCACTATGAACGTGTCCCGAAAACTGTTTATTGGCGCTGCGCTGGCCAGCCTGCTGCTCGGCGGTTGCACCTCGAAAGTCACCGAGCGTGAGCAGTATTCCGGTTTCCTGTCCAACTACAACAACTTGCAGCAGGTCACCACCACCAGCGGCGAAACAGCCATGCGCTGGGTGAGCCCGTCCTGGAATCCAGATGCCTATAACACCGTGGCCTTCAACAAGCTGGAGCTTTACCCGGCGCCCAAGCCCACTGAGCGGGTGAACCAGCAAACCCTGGACGAGTTGCAGAGCTACATGACCAGCAAGGCCAAAGGCGTGCTGGGCCAGAAGTATCGGGTGGTAACGAGCGCGAAATCAGCGCCGGCCGGTTCAAAAACCTTGATCATGCGCGCGGCGATCACCGGGGTGAGTGCCGAAAACGAAGGCATGAAGTGGTATGAAGTAGTGCCGGTTGCTGCGGTCGTGGGGGGTGTTTCCGCTGCCAGTGGTCACCGCGATCAGGACACCACACTGTTCATCGAGGCCGAATTCATCGACGCCAGTAATAACCAGACCGTGGCCAAAGTCGTGCGCAAAGTCTTTGGCAGCACACTGGAAAACGCCAGCCAGAAGATCACCACCAAGGATTTCAAAGTGGCGATCGACAAGCTGACCAGTGACCTACAGGCATTTATCAAGTAACCCCCCTTGTAGGAGCTGCCGCAGGCTGCGATCTTTTGATCTTGATTTTGTCGGTGTAACACCCATCGCCAAGATCGCAGGCTTCGCCAGCTCCTACACCGACCGCGTTCACCCCAACCGCTATTTTTTCATCCCGACCCGCCGCCGCATCTCGGCGGTAATCGACTGACGGGTTTTCTTCAGGTCCGCCCAAGGCTCGTCACCGACCTCGGCCAGGCGTTCATGCACAGTGTGCACGTTCCACTGATTGCCACCTTTGAGCTCGCCCACCTCTTCGCGAAAGATCGGCACCGACACCGGCAACCCTTCGCGGGTGCGCACGGCGTAGGCACAGATGGTCGTGGCGCCAAGGCCGTTGCGCAGGTAATCGATGAAGATCCGCCCTACCCGGTTCTTCGGTCCCGACACCGCAGAAAAACGCTCCGGCAGCAACTTGGCCATGTGGCTGACAATCGCGTGGCTGAAGTCCTTCACCTCATCCCAGCCCAGCTTGCGGGTCAGTGGCACCACCAGGTGAATACCTTTGCCGCCGCTGGTCTTGAGGAACGCCTTGAGCCCCAGTTCATCGAGTACCGAGAGGGTCAGTTGAGTCGCCTCGACCATGCTTTTCCAGGGCAGCGCCGGGTCCGGGTCGAGGTCGAGGACGAAGCGGTCGGGTTTGTCGAGGTTGTCCGAGGTGGCGTTCCACGTGTGCAACTCGACGGTGCTCATCTGCACGGCGCCGATCAGGGCCTCGGCGTTGTTGATGATCATCACCGGTTGGCCGGTGAGTGCCTTGTCCAGGGTGGTGATCCCCGGAATGGCCAGGCGCTCGGCGTTCTTCTGGAAAAACAGTTCGCCGGCGATGCCGTCCGGAGCACGCACCAGCGCCACGGGCCGGTCCTTGAGCTCGGGCAAAATCCATTCGGCGACGCTGGCGTAATACTCCGCCAATTGCACTTTGGTGGTGCCGCTGCTGGCGTCGATCACCCGGTCCGGGTGAGTGATCCGGACCTTGCCCTCGCCGAGGCCGATTTGCGAGGGCGCGGGCGCGGCTTTCTTTTTCGCAGCGGTGGAAGGTTTTTCGGCAGTGGTTTTTTTCGCGGCTGAAGTCTTCACGGCTTTCGGACGCTCCTCGGTAATGTCTTCGGCAGGTTTGTCGTCACGCAGGCCATGGAACACCGCGTGGCGGACGGAACCTTCCTTGGTCATTTCGGCAAAAGCGACCTCAGCCAGCAACGTGGGCTTGAGCCAGTGCACTCCCTTGGCGTCAAACCCGCTCGGCGGGTTGATCACTGAAATTTTTTTGGTCTGCAACGGTTTCAGTTGCTCGTAGATTCGCTTCAGCGTCGTCTCGTTGAACCCGGTGCCGACCTTGCCCGCGTAACGCAACTCACCGCTGTCGCGCTCATGCAATCCCAGCAGCAGCGCACCAAAGGCATTGCGCGAGCCTTTCGGGTCGGTGAAGCCGACAACCACAAATTCCTGCCGATGCTTGCACTTGAGCTTGATCCAGTCGCTGCTGCGTCGCGACACGTAAGGCGTGCCCAGACGCTTGCCGATCAGCCCTTCCATCTGCATTTGGCAGGCGCTGTTGAGCAGCGCTTCCGGTTCTTCGCTAAAGGCATCGGAGAAGCGCAGCAGCGGATCTTTGTTGGGGTTGAGCACGGTTGACAGCGCAACCCTTCGCTCCTCGACAGGCACCTCGCGCAAGTCCACGCCGTTGAGGTAAGGCATGTCGAACAGGTAGTAGACGATGTTGCCGCTGCGGCCCGAGTCGAAGGCGTTTTGCAAGGCCTGGAAGTCCGGCACGCCCTGCTCGTCGGCGACCACCATTTCCCCGTCGAGCCAGGCGGATTCGAGGCCTAGCGCCGCCAACGCCTCCGCTTGCCTGGGCAGTTTGTGGGTCCAGTCGTGGCCGTTGCGGGTGAAGAGCTTGACTTCGTCGTGGTCGATGCGTGCCATGATCCGATAGCCATCGAACTTGATCTCATAGCTCCACTCGCCGCCCGGGGCCTTTTCTACCAGCGTCGCCAGTTCCGGTTTGAGCAGCTCCGGCAATCTGGCTTTGCGCGCGCCCGTCAATGGCGCCGGCTTTTCCTTGTGCACCGGGGCGGCGGGTTTTTTGACGGGTTTGGCAGCAGTCTTCGCCTTTTTGGCAACGATGGTCCGGTCACTGAGCACGCTGTCGGGCTCGGCGGCGACCACGTCGTAATCGCTTTCGGGTTTGGCCGCGCCGTCCTGATGCTTGATCAGAAACCATTGCTCCTGCTTCCCCGGCATGTGCGTGCGCACCAGGTTCCACAGGCCGCCGAGCTTCTCGCCCTTTAGCTCGAATTTGAGCTTGCCCTTGGCGTAAGCCTCGGCCGGATCGTCCTGAGGAATCCATACCCCCCGGTCCCAGACAATCACCTCGCCGGCGCCGTAATGCCCTTCGGGGATGCTGCCCTCGAAGGTGGCGTAATCAATCGGATGGTCCTCGACGTGCACCGCCAGGCGCTTGACCTTGGGGTCCAGTGACGGGCCTTTGGGCACTGCCCAGCTTTTCAGTGCGCCATCGAGCTCCAGGCGAAAGTCGTAATGCAGGCGCGAGGCGTCGTGCTTCTGGATGCAGAACTGCAAGGCATGGTCTTTCGCGGTTTTTTTGCCCGAACGTTTACCCGCGGCCGGTTCAGAGGTCGCCGAAAAATCGCGCATGCGATTGTAATCGTCCAGGCTCCTGGTCATGGCGCACCTGCTGACGAGGTCACGGTGCCTCCGATGCCTGGGCCGATACGCGTGACAATCAGGGCAACGACAGCAATTCGTTCCACCCGCTGATAGCCAGGGGTCAACAGTTCTTCACCGAACACATCGGGGTCGAGTTCGTGGTAGGTCCAGCCGAACATTGGCGACTCCAGACGCGGCGTCACCGCATCCAGAAACGGGTCGAGGCCATCGATCATCGCCACGCCGGTGTACAGCACCAGGGAGCCACCGGGGGCCAAGCGATACAGGGCTTGCTCGACAATGCGCATCGACAACTGCGCACCAAGCTCGCCGCCGCCGTGCCGGTAAGCGCGCTCGGTCGGGTCGGCCATGTAGGGCGGATTGGCGACGATCAAGTCGAATTGGCCGTCGACGTCTTGCAGCACATCACTGGCCTCGATACTGACGTTAGCCACCTCGGCGAGCGCGGTATTGACTGCCGTCATGCGCAACGCCAACGGGTTGATGTCGACGGCCAGCACTTCGGCTTCACGGCGCGCGCGGGCAATCACAATCGCTCCGACACCCGCGCCGCAGCCGATGTCCACGACGCGTCTGATCGGCGCGAAGCTCTGTTGCAGATGGGTATGAATCAGTTGTGCAAAACGATAAGTGTCGGGGCCGAAGAACACCGCGTCAGCGGCATCAGTGGGGTAACCCGAATGCACGAACAACAGGTCATCGAGGCTTGACCAGCGCACATGACTTTTCAGTCGACCATTGCATTCCTCGAGGACGCCTGCCTGTTGCAGCTGCCGCTGCTCATCCACCGACAACAGACCGGGCTCAAACCACCGCGACCAGCCAAATACTTCGCGCAGGGTCCGGGCGCTTTGCCCGAAGACGCGATCATTGACCCGCTGATGGGTGAGCGGCGTTGGCGTGATGAAACGGTAACCGTCGGCCTGCAGGCGGCGCCCCAGTTGCAACAAGGCCAGATCGGCGGCGCCAAGGTGTTCTTCCTGATTCATGACGGGCTCCCTATCGAAAACCGGATTTGAGTTCGATGAACCGTCGCGTGGCCATCAGGCCAGCGGGGTGGGCGTGCCGATGGGCGGACAACCACGGAATCAACACCTGCATTTGCTCGTCGGCGGTAAGCCCTTTAAGTGTAGCGTGCAGGCTTTGGACATCCGGGTCACTGGCACGCACTGGCCGTTCGGTCGCGGCACGGGTGCCGCGTCGAACCGCGGCCGGCGATCGCTCAGGTCGCCAGTCTCCAGCAATCCAGTCGTGCAGCAGCTGTTTTTCGTAAGGGCTGAACACCCCGAACATGGCCGCGCCGTCGCCCTCGACCAATTGCCAGAAACGGCTGGCTTGCGGGTCCTGGTGACGGTTGATCCAGCCCTTGTTTTCCATGGCGCTGAGGAAGCCTGGCAACTGCTCCGGCGACGACAGCCATTGATTGACGGTCTTGCCTTCAAACCGGCAGTAGTCGGAATGCATGTGCTGACCAAACGGGCGCTTGCGCTCGAGCATGCTCAGCAACTCGCCATACAAGTCGAACGACTCGATAATCGCGCGACTGCCCTGCCCCAGATCGTTGAGCCGATAACCCCGCGCAACCCTGCGCAGAAAGTCTTCACGGTCGCCTTCCACCGGCAACAATTGCAGCACCGACTGCACGGCCTTTTGCGCGTGGCCGGTGCTGGCATTGTCGATGGTCACGTGCAGGGTGAAGTAATACGGATCGATGCCCAGTTCGCTGAGTTCATAGGCGCTGATCAGCAAATGCAGCGGCAATTGTTCATAGCCGAGGTTGTAGCCGATCACTTCCGGCAAAAAATCGTCGCTGCAATAACCCAGCGCCAATTGCACCGCGCCTTGCAGGTAACGCTGGTCCGGGATGCACGGGTTGTCCAGCAAGCCATGCTCAGCGAGCAGCTTGCGGTAGATCACCACATGATTTTGCGCCGGGTTGCCGTCGCCCAGCTCTTCCAGGTAGGTGCAAATCAGGCCTTCGAAACGCGGGTCATGCCAGTGCCGCAGCAGGCCATACAGCCACGCGCCGTCCACCAGTTTGGTCGGGGCAACGGCTTGCAGGAAATACAACGCGTGCGCCTTGTTGGTGAAGAACTGCCGCGGCCCGCCGTCCTTGCGCTGTTGCAGGTAATCGGCGTATTGGCGAGCCACCTCGGTGCAGTGCTGTTCGATAAAGGTTTTCAATGCCGACAGGTCTCGCGGCATGTCCTCAGGCAGGTCCGTTGCTTGCGCAAGTTGAGCCTCGAGAAAGGATTGGCCGAGTGCACGCTGGTGTTCGATATCGTCGCTCAGCAATAACTGTTCGTAGACAGCTTTTAGGCTGCCGGCGGTCAGGATCGCGCGTTGGTGAGCCGGCTGGGATTCAAGTCGTGTCAGGGCAGTCATGGGCGTGTCTCTCAGTCTGAGGCCAGTGGCAGGACGCTGAATCAGCACGTCTCTACATCAGCAGAGCAATTCGCCCGGAAAAAAATTCAATCGACGTTGAAATCGCCCGGACAGACGGGCAAGTGGCGCGGCACCCGGCGCCAGATCAAGTGAATATACTCAGCGAGTGTGGACTCATCCTTCGGAGAGCAATCATGCGAACGGTTCATGTCATCGAGCCCGAAAAAACCCCCGACCCGGTCAATGTCGTGGGTGAGGCCATCACCATTCTCGCGGGCGGGGATCTGAGCAAGCCTTTTGAAATGCATATCCAGGAAGGCGTGCAAGGCGGCGGGCCGCCCCCGCACTTTCACCCGTGGGACGAAGCGTTCTACGTCATCGACGGGCAAGTGGAAGTGACGGTTGAGGGCAAGGCCACCACCATTTTCCCCGGCGGTTACGTGCATATTCCCGCCGGGACTGTTCATGCTTACAAGAACATCAGTGCGACGGCGAAGATGATCGGTGTGGTGTCTGATCCGCTCGGTGGTCAGTTCTTTGCCGCGGTGGATCAGCTCAAAGTGCCGCAGGATTTGCCGCGGATACTGGAAATTGCCGAGAGCTTCGGCGTTACGTTTCTGGTGCCGAAAGCACCTGAAACCCGGTAGAGCCCAGACTAACGAAAAAAACGGTCTTCTAAGGGGAATGTAGCAGCAGGCTTCGCCAGCTGCTACGGATTGTGTCGCTCCTTAACTGATCGGGATCGTTCAGGCCACGCCACCTTTGGCCTGTTGTTCCAGATGCACTTGCAGCTCCGGATCGATACTCAGCGCCGCAGCCAGTTCATCCAGATAGCTGCGTTCGGCGTCCTGCTGATCGTCCACCAGCATCACACTGGCCAGGTACATCTCCGCCGCCATACCGGAATCCGTGGCCGACTGCGCCACATCGGCGGCGTCCAGCGGCCGCGCAACTTCGTCATCCAGCCATTGCTGGAGCTCCGGGTCGTCGGTGTGGCGACCGATTTCGGTGCTGATCATCTGCTTCTCGGCGTCATCAATCCGGCCATCGGCCTTCGCCGCCGCAATCAATGCCCGGAGAATCGCATGGCTGTGGTCCTCGACTTCCGGGCCGGACAACAGGTCGACAGTGCGCGGTGCCTGTTGCGGCGCCGAGGCCTGGCTGCGTTGCCAGGCTTGATAGGCCTGGAATGCCATCATTCCGAGCGAAGCCAGCGCCGCATAGTTGGTGCCGCCACCCGAGCGGGTCTGGGTCGAACCGCCCATGGCGGAGCCACCGCCCAGCAGCCCCCCGAGCAAACCACCCAGGCCACCGCCCCCGGTGCTTGAACCGGCACCACCGCCCAACAGGCCACCGAGCAAACCACCGAGACCGCCGAGACCACCTTGGGCCGACGCACCACCGCCACCCTGTTGCGACATTGAACCTTGGCCGGCCCTTAGTAACTGTTCGAGCAAATCGCTGGTGTTCATGACGATGTCCTCATCGGTTGGAGTGATCCAGTCAGGCAACGATAGTCCTCGCCGGCAAATGCGCCACCACCGTTTGGCTGACGTGAATCCCTTATAGCCCTTGACCCCGATGACCATCGGCTGCGAGTGTTCTACCCTTGCAAACCCGATGCCCCCAGGATCAACGAACACATGGACCGCCACCTGATTGTCGTCAGCGACGTCATCGAACCTGAAGTCGAGCACGTACTCAGCGCCGGGCTGAGTGCCTTCAATGATCAGATGACCGGCATCAACGACCGCCAGTCGCTGGCAGTAACGGTCCGCGATCCGGATACCCATCAGGTGATGGGTGGTATTACCGGGCGTACGTCGCTCGGTCTGCTGTTTCTCGATTTGTTCTACTTGCCCGAGTCTCTGCGCGGCTCCCGGGCTCGGGTCTCGACTGCTCAACGCGTACGAGGAAGAAGGCCGTCGTCGCGGTTGCCGCTCGGCGGTGCTCTATACCCTCAGTTTCCAGGCCCCGCAGTTCTATGAAAAGCACGGCTGGCAGCGCTTCGGGGAAGTGCCTTGCGACCCGCCAGGCACGAGTCGGGTGTTCATGAGCAAGGCGCTGTGAATGAGCCTGTCTGCTGCCGATCACTGCGCTTGAGTAAAACGTATCGCCCTGCGCCGATGTTTCATTTAATACCCAGGATTTATCCGGGGTATTTTTTTGCGGCACAGCTAAGATTTACAGATGGTGAACCTTATCCCCGGATACCCGGTCGATACATGCAACCTGACTTGGTTTGCCGACACCCCCAATTGAAGGGGTGATAACAGGCTTGCTTCACTTTTTGGAGAACGCCACCGTGATATCGACCTTACACATCGCCAGGCTCAAAGCTTGGGGCGCCCATGGTTTTACCGCCACCGGCGTGGTCACTGCCTTCCTCGCGACCCTCGCCCTGCTGGAAAACCAGGCCACAAACTGCCTGCTGTGGCTGGGCGTCGCCCTGATCGTCGATGGGCTGGATGGTGCGTTGGCACGCAAGGTCAATGTCCAGTCGGTACTGCCAAGTTTCGATGGCTCGATCCTCGATCTGGTCATCGACTACCTGACGTATGTGTTTATCCCCGCGCTGTTCATTTATCGTTACATCCCCTTGCCGGACTACACGCTGCTGCTGTCCGTGTCGCTGATTCTGGTCTCGTCGCTGTTTTGCTTCTGCAACGTCAACATGAAGAGCAAGGACAACTACTTCCAGGGCTTCCCCGCCGCCTGGAACGTGGTAGCCCTGTGCCTGTACATCATCGCCCCGTCGCCGTGGATCACTTTTCTCACCATCATCGGCCTGGCGCTGTTGACCGTGACGCGGATGAAGTTCCTCCACCCGTTCCGCGTGCGCAAGTTCATGCCGATCAACATCGCGGTGACGGCTATCTGGCTGCTGTGCAGCTTGTCGCTGGTGGTCAACCATCCGGTGATCAACCCGCTGGTGATGGGGCTTTGGCTGCTGATGTCGGCTTACTTCCTGGGGATCTGTATCTGGCGCACAGCGCTGGAGTGGTTCGAAAACTCGCGGGGATAAGGGAACACTTCGACCATGCCCATCCACATCGTGCGCCTCGGTTCACCGCGCGCTGCCAATGAAGGCCTGCGCCTGGGCACGGTGCGGCGCCCGCCGCGTGGCGTGCCCAAGGCCGAGTTTGCCAGCCGGGACTTTTATGACGTGTGGCAGCCGCTGCTGTCTCCCAGTGCAGAACTGGTCGCAGAAGCCAAAGCGGCGGAAGACGCCAAGGCGTGGGAAGCCTTCAAGCGCAAGTTCAAGACCGAAATGAACCACCCGGCGCCTAGCCAGTTACTCGATTTGTTGGCGGCGTTGTCCCATCAAACGTCACTGGCCATTGGCTGTTATTGCGAAGATGAAGCGCATTGCCATCGGTCGGTATTGCGGGCGTTGTTAGAGGCGCGAGGTGCGCAGCTCAAATAGTCGCTCAAGATCGAGCTAAAGGATTTCGGTAAGGACACAAGGATTGGGGTCTTCAAATGAGTAACCAGATTCGACTCGCCACCCCTGACGATGCGACAGCCATCAGCCAGGTCATCATTCAATCGCTGCGCCAGTCCAATGCCCTGGACTACCCGCCCGACGTCATCACCCAGGTAGAGAAAAGCTTTTCTACCGAGGCCATCCGCGCCTTGCTGAGCCAACGCCAGGTCTTTGTCGCCACCATCGATAAGCGTGTCGTCGCCACGGCCAGCCTTGATCAAGACGTTGTGCGTAGCGTATTCGTTGACCCTGGCCATCAGGGGCGCGGACTCGGCAGGCAATTGATGGCAACGATTCAATCTGTCGCCCAAGCTGCAAAAATCAAGGTACTGCGCGTTCCCTCCTCCATTACCGCAGAAGCCTTTTACTTCAAGCTGGGATATCGAAAGATCCGCGACGAGTTTCACGGGGCCGAGCGCACGATCATTATGGAGCGGCGTTTGACGCCCGTTGTCGACTACTCAAACTAACGCCAGCGAATGTCCGTTACTGACCTTACGAATCCCCCTAAACAGCCTGTTGCGCGAACAATAGACATGTTCACTAACAGGCTGTCGAAAGTGACGACGACACCAACGGAGATTCACCTGGTAATGAGGATGAATGACGCGGCCCGGTTGATGTCGTGCCTGAAGCTTAGGCTGGCTTGAAACAGTACGCAGCCAGCTTGTTACCATCGAGGTCCCTTGCGTATGCCGCATAGGCGTCTGGAGCCCAGTTGCGGGGCCCAGGTTGTCCTTCACAAGTGCCGCCGTTGGCCAGCGCCGTTTCATGGAAAGCCTGAACAGCAGCCCGACTTGGAGCCTCGAAACTGACGGTTACGCCGTTGCCGACGGTGGCAGGCGCACCGTTGGCAGGTTTCAGTACGAAGAACGAGGGAGCGCTCTCACCCCAAATCGAGCCATTGTCGTCCAGATCGGCGATGCGTTTTTGGCCCAGTGTACCCAGGACGCTGTCGTAGAAGCTGCGCGCTTGTTGCAGGTTGTTAGTACCGACGGTCACATGAGTGAAAATGGTCATCTTAGTGCTCTCTTTGGTAGAAATGCGGTGGTTGATATTGCAGTTTTTCCCAGGTGAGACTGGCCCTGGCGGCCTTCGTCAAACCTGTTGTGTCAGCGATCAAAATGGATGACGGTGCGGATGCTTTCACCGTTATGCATCAGGTCGAAGGCCTTGTTGATCGCCTCCAACCCCATGGTGTGGGTGATGAACATATCCAGTGGAATTTCACCTTTTTGCGCGCTCTCGACATAGCTGGGTAGTTCGCTGCGTCCTTTCACACCACCAAATGCCGAGCCGCGCCAGACGCGCCCGGTCACCAGTTGGAAAGGACGAGTACTGATTTCCTGACCGGCTCCGGCGACGCCAATAATCACCGACTCGCCCCACCCCTTGTGACAGCACTCCAGGGCCGCGCGCATGAGATTGACGTTGCCAATGCATTCGAAGGAGTAATCCACACCCCCCTCGGTCATCTCGACTATCACGTCCTGGATCGGCTTGTCGTAATCCTTCGGATTGATGAAGTCGGTGGCGCCCAATTGCCTGGCGATCTCGAACTTGGCCGGATTGATATCGATCGCGATTATTCGACCAGCCTTGGCCATGGTGGCGCCGATGATCGCTGCCAGGCCGATGCCGCCAAGACCGAAGATCGCCACGCTGGCGCCCTCCTCCACTTTGGCCGTGTTAAGCACTGCGCCAATTCCGGTCGTCACACCGCAACCGAGCAAGCAGACCTTCTCTAGCGGGGCCTCCTTGGGAATCCTGGCCAGAGAGATTTCCGGCAGCACGGTGTACTCGGAGAAGGTCGAGGTACCCATGTAGTGGAAGATGGGTTGGCCCTTGTAGGAAAAGCGGCTGGTACCGTCCGGCATCAAGCCTTGCCCCTGAGTGGCGCGAATTTTCTGGCAGAGGTTGGTCTTGCCGGACGTGCAGAATTTGCACTCGCCACATTCCGGGGTGTACAGCGGGATCACATGATCGCCCACCGCCACTGAGGTGACACCCTCGCCAACCGCCTCGACGATGCCGCCGCCTTCGTGACCCAGAATGACCGGAAAGAGGCCTTCAGGATCAGCACCGGAAAGGGTGAAAGCATCGGTATGGCAGACGCCGGTGGCAATGATGCGCACCCGCACTTCCCCGGCTTGCGGTGCAGCCACATCGACTTCGACAATTTGCAGCGGCTGGTTCGCCGCGAAGGCGACGGCAGCTCGTGATTTGATCATATTCATAATTCCCGGGCGCAAAGAGGCGCCGCCTCTTTGTAGAAGCAAAGAAAATTCAGTAGTCTGCGTGTGTTCAGGGAGACGTTACAACGGACAGGCGTCCTTGCCCCTCTGCCGATTAGAGCGATGCGTCGATTTTTTTCGCGACGGCTTCACTGACCCAGGCGTGCCACACTTCCGGGTGTTCCTTGAGGAAAATCCTGGCCAGTTTGGGGGATTCGATGCGTTCCTTGGTCATCCTCGCCAGGTTCTGATTCAACAGATCGATGGGGATGTTGACCTTCTCCAGAACCGCAACCAGTTCTGGCGCCTGCTCATGAAAAGCTTTGGAGAGTCCGACTTTAGTGATGACGTTTTTGTCGACCCCCGGCTTCTCTTCCAGTCTTATCGCATCGATCTGCCCCATCAGCGGCGTCGGTGACCAGTAGTAAAACAGCACAGGTTCACCGCGCTTATAGCTGGACAGCACAGCCGCATCCAATGCAGCGCCGGTCCCCGGGCGGAAGTTGGTGTAGGTGCTTTCAAGACCGTATTCTTTCAACATCTCGGTATTGTCCTGTTCACAAATCCAACCCGCGGGACAATTGTAGAAACGTCCTTTGGAAGGTTCCTCCGAGTCTCGAAAAACCTGCGGGTATTTGTTCAGGTCGGCAACCGTCTTGAGGTCTGGAGCGCGAGCGGGTTTATTGCGTTTAGCGTCCCCCTCGACCACATAACGCGGCACGTACCAGCCTTGGACTGCACCGATGATCGGTGAGCCAACTGCAATGACCTTTCCGGCGGCCGCGGCTTTTTTCCAGACTTCGCTACGTTCCATCCACTCTTCGCCAAATACTTGAATGTCGTTGCTGGCCAGGGCGGTCTCAAGAATGATGGTGTTACCCACCAACTGGTCGGTTTCGCAGCCGTAGCCATCCTTGAGAACGATCATCATGATGTCGGTGAGGAGCATCCCGCTCTCCCAATTCAGACCGGCAAATCTCACCGATTTGCCTGACTCACACCACCCTGAAGCCTGACTTGAGGCGCTACCGACGAGTAAGCCAAGGGTGAGTAACGAGGCCAGCAAGTTCTTCTTGTATTTCATGATCAGACGCTCCGAAATTATTATTGGGGGCAGCGAACTGTTGCGTGCACACACGAGGCAAACGAGACCATCAGATCTGACGTGGACAGGTGCCTGTGCATACGCGTGAAGCGATGGAGTGAGTGAATAGTTTTATTATTGATTGGGTACTTAATTCAAAGGCTCTACCGTGGTACGCCCGTAAAACAATTGACGGGCATAAGCGCTGAACTCGACATTTGGCTGATCCACGTAAGCAAATACAGCGTTGAGTCTTAACCTGTCCCCCACCACCGGCGTAACACGATGCAGTGAATAGCGGCCGCGAAACAATGTCAGTGTTCCAGGTACTTGAGGCAGAACCTCTATCTGCTGGGTGTCGGGGTTATCAAGGAATTGCCTGACCGCGTCATAACAGTCGTCGTCCTCATTGCGAAGCATGCGTACATATTCAAAATCCCCGCCGGCGCTTGCGGCCTGGAGTGACAGCGTGACGCTGAAGTCGGAGCGATCAAAGTGCCAACCCAATTGCTGTCCTGCCGTAAAGCCCTGCAAATTAAGCGCGGCTAACGGATCTGCATGGCGATAGAGCGCTTCCAGCCCCAACACATCTTTGATGAAAGAAAGCACTTCTTCCGATTCATAGATCTGCCTGATCAAATTGTCGCCAGGAATATCCGCGTAGGCGACGGTATCTTTTTCGGTTTTCATCAAGCGCCGCAGGGGATGCCCTGAATCAACGTTTCCCTCTTGAGGTTTGAAATAAACCGTGTGGTTTTCCCGGAAATGAAACATACGCGGGTGTAGTTCAAGCGTTTGATCCGCCATCGTCGCAACCGATTCATCACGGACAAATCCCGGGAAGATCGCGACGCCTTCCTGCCCGAGCAATGATTGGCTATGAGTGACCAGCGCCCGATAAGCGGGGTCGGTTCGATCGGTAATGGGATAACGCTCAAGGTCGATGACATCGCCCAGGGTTACGGCGGGTGTGAGAGGCAGCATAGGCATGATTATTGGTCTCCGGTGGCTCTTGCTGGAGTCAGATTGCATCGAAGGCAAAAACAAGTCACGCTCATATTTTTACGCTATTTTGTGAATAATTTTCAGGTCGCGCCCTATGAGACTCACTCTGGATCACCTCGTAATGCTTCAAACCCTGTCGGAAGTGGATTCGGTGACCGCTGTGGCAGAGCGTCTATGGCTGACGCCTTCAGCCGTCAGTCATCGCATGCGGGAGGCGGAACGCAGGCTTGGCGTGACCCTGACAGAGCGCTCAGGGGGAAAGTTGCGACTCAGCCCTGCAGGTGTGCGCCTGGAGCGAGCAGCAAGAGACATCATCGCGATTCTTAACGAAGCGGAGGCGGAGGCCAGATCCATGGCAGGTGGGGTCACAGCCTTCGTGCGTATGGGTGTCACCTCATACGGGCCGTTTCGCTGGATTCCAAAATTTATCAAGCATTACTCCAGTCTTCGTCCAGACATCGAAATAACACTGGTGACCGTGCCCCGTAACGACGTTTATGCCAGCCTGATGCAAGGCAGGCTCGATGTGTCGATTATTGATGACGGTATGGTACCGAGTGGTGTTGCCAAGTTGCCGCTTTTCCGTGACGACCTGATTGCGATCATGGCAACCGATCACCCACTGGCGCAGAGGAAAAACATTTATGCCGAAGACTTCAAAACTTACAACCTGGTGACGTATTCAACGGACCGCGCAAGCGGCTGGGAATATGACCGATTCTTCGCCCCCGCGAGTATTTTGCCGCGCAGAATGATTACCGTGGAGTTGATTGAAGCCATCGTCGAACTGGTGCGCTCGGGATACGGAATCAGCATATTGCAACGCGACTTGGTGACGCCCAGTCTTGAGCGCGGAGAGCTTGCATGGGCAGCCCTGAATGACGGCCTGGATATCGCCTGGAACGCGATTATTCGCCCTGCCGAGCCCGATGGCAGTGAAGTCAATCAACTGGTCACCGAGCTGACCAGTTGGATTAAACATGCGGGGAAGTCCGAGAATGGCTACGCATAGCAAGAAGGCCCGAGACGAGCGTGGGCAAAATAGTCAGTGGCCGGCCTCCTCCCCTGGTTCAGCGGTTAATCCTGCGGCTATGAGGTATGGCAGGACGCTTATCAACTTGTCAGTAGAATGGGCTGCCATTCAAAACAGGTAGGAGTCGATCGATGCGCATCGCCTTGCTGTCAGACATCCACTTGTCCGTCAACGCGTTACCTTTTCCTGATGTGGATGCCGACATTCTCGTCCTCGCCGGAGACATCTCCCGTCCGGCTACGGCCATCGAGTGGGCCAAATCGTGCCCTGTTCCGATCGTGTACGTGGCAGGGAATCACGAGTTTTATGGCAGCGACTTGATCTCTACCTACGAACATTTGAACAGGTTGTCGCAAGGCACACAGATCCACGTACTGGAACGCTCGGAGTATCTCCACAACGGCGTGCGGTTTTTGGGTTGCACGCTGTGGTCTGACTATCGTCTTTTCGATTCTGCCGAGCATCGGGCACAGGGTGTTGATCTGGCCACGAAGCTCATGCGGGACTTCACCCACATAAAAATCTCGCCCGATTTTCCAGACCTGTTCAGCCCGGCGGTTTCCCAACTGATTTTTTTACAAACCGTCGCCTGGCTGGAAGACTGCTTCACCCGAGACAGAACCACTCCCACGGTGGTGGTTTCGCATTTTGCACCGACACGGTTGAGCATAGGCCCGCTGTTTGAAAATTCGCCGATTAACGCGAGTTTTGTTTCAGATCTCGAAGACCGGATCAACGTCTGGCAGCCGGCGCTTTGGCTGCATGGCCATACCCATGGGAGCTTTGACTACCAGGTGGGCAAAACCCGGGTCATATGCAATGCCCGGGGTTATGCAAAAAATGGCATAAATGAAAATCCGGAATTCAATGGCTCACACGTAATTGACCTGGATATCTGAGGCAACACGGCCCTGCTTCCTGCAAGCTGGATCCAGAAAACCGAGCAAGGCCTGGCGGGTATCATGCAAGGCCGCCGAGTGTTCCATATCGAGGAAATGCCCGGTGTTCTTGATGGTATGGAAACGAGATTGAGGGGCATGATCGGCAAAAATCCTGGCGTCTTCTACCGAGGTGTACTCATCCCATTCGCCGTTGATAAACAGCAGCGGGATTTCGATGGAAGCGGCACAGGCGACATAGCAATGGGTGTCTTGGGTCAGCACCTCATTGACGTGGAAATGCATCTGCCGGTACTCGTGCTCGTCCAGGCTTCTGACATGGCGGTCATTAAAGCGTTTGAACAGCGATGGCAGGTGCTTGCCGATCGTGCTGTTGATCAAGCGACCGACATTGAGGCGGTCGCAAGCCTGGAGATGGCTCAGGCCGCTCTCCAGGTAATCGCGCATCGGCGTGTTGATCCGCGCTGCGAATGAATTGATCACCGCCTTCTCGATTCGTCGCGGCCGCTGGGCCAGCGCCAGCAAGGTAGCCGCACCGCCCCAGGAAAAAGACAGCACGTGGTGCGCACCAAAGTGTTCGATTAAATCCAGCAGTATCGCTGCCTCGTCTTCCTTGCGGATCGGTTGGCCGTGAAGGTTGTGTTCCTTCGACTGACCGGCGTAGGGCTGGTCGTAGAGAACCACATTGAATCGCGGCTGCAAGTAACGCACCGTTTGGGCAAAAGATGCGGTCGTTGCCAGTGAGCCATTGACCAGAATGATGGTCTTGTCAGCGGCAGTGTTGAGATAGTGCTCGGTATAAACCTTGTACTTCCCGCAGATCTCGACGATGGCAGTTTTCGGCATCATGACATTTACTTCCTTGAACCCATTGGACTAAGCGCACAGCGTTTTGGATGCCCATAGGGCCCTATCGCAGACAGCAGAACACGTGGACCTGACAGCGAAGTGCCAGGCCAATACATTAATAACTCGGTGTGATTTTCAAACGTCAACGCATAGGCCTCCTCGGGCTTGATCTGGCAACACGGACAAGCAACAACAGCGCGAGGGTGCCCCGATGGGCGTCGTGACCAATGAGTCACTGACTGACCATATGTTCAGAGTTAAGCAGGGATTTCCTCGTCTGCAAGAACGCAGACGAGTTATTGCGTCGAAGACGGCTTGATGGTCGAACGAGGTCACCCAGGACGAGGCGACGCGCGAAAGCTCCGCGGGCGGCCATCTCATGTTCGCGGATCACTTCCCGGGTGCCGCCACCGAGTCATCGTCTCGTCGAGTTACTTGGCTATTGGCCCAGGCCTTGCTTTGGCATCTTTGCGGTACCTGGCCAACTTTGCGGAATTTCGAGTGTTTATGCCTGACAAGGCTTGGTAGGCGACCGTTGGTGCTGATGCAGGCCGCAAGCCTGGCAACGATCATGGAGTTTATGCAGGACCTGAACCGGGTGTTGATTGTGGCAAGCCTCTAGACGACAACCGCTCCACTTTCAGGAACACCCCCAAGGTTGGGGACTTTCGCCCGCCCAAACGGGCAGGCTTATTTATTGCCAAATTTCATTAAAGGCAGCCTGGCTACGCTCCGCGCGCAAATAAAAAAATAAATGAACAACAAGGGGAACCCTACCTTGAAAATTTCAACAATCTGCGTCGCGGGCAGCCTTTTGGTTTCGGTCGCGGCTTCTGCTACAGGGATGATTCCCGTCCTCGACCTGGACTTCACAAGGTCGGCTGCTGAAACGCTGAAAAAACGAGGAATCAACGACGCTTGTATCGTTGCCGCTTCAAACCCGAAAACGTTCACCTATTGTCGAGAAGGATCGCCAACGCTCTGGAAGTATCAGGCTTTGGATCTGGAACAACAGGCAGTGATCATGAATGACGAAAAGCTGCACCTGACAGACAACGGGCAAATCACCGTCGCGGAAGTCGATAGCGCAGCCTGCCAACAGGACAACCCTGTGTCATTGGTTAAATCGGCGATTACTCGTGGGCTGGGCCTCGGCCTGATCACCCTGTTTCTATTGATTGGCTTGCGATATACCTACTGGGCAAGCCGCCGCCCGTAACCAAAACTCAAGAAGCAGTGCTATTTGACGAGTCGCGTTTCCTTGGAAGGCCTGTAGCCGAAGTACGAGCTATAGCACTTGCTGAAATGGCTGGGCGATACAAAGCCACACGCAACCAGCACATCCACCTGGGACAGTTCGGTGTGCTGGAGCAGCCGACGCGCTTCGGTAATTCGCAGCTCCATGTAATACCGTTGCGGCGTTGTGCCCAGTTGCTCCTTGAACAAGCGCTCAAGTTGTCGACGCGAACGACCTGCGTATACGGCCAACTGCTCCAGCTCCAGAGGCTCTTCGAGGTTGGCATCCATCAGCTTCACCACCTCGCGTAATGGTGCACTCACGCAGACATTTTCAGTTGGTTTTATCCGCCGATAACGCGACTCCTCGAAAGCCAGGATGTCCTCAATCCCCTCGACGAGAGCTTTGTCGTGCAAGCCTTTGATCCAGTCCAGCGCCATGTGGAATGCCCCCGAGGGACTGGAAGCCGTGAGCCGGTCTCGGTCAATGACGTAGGGTTCACTGGTGACATGCGTCGCCTTGGAGATCTCCGCGAGCGCGGGGCGATGTTCGGGGTGAATCGCGCAACGATATCCGTCAAGCAAGCCTGCCCTTCCCAGGAACCATGCGCCATTCCACAACCCGGCCAGACTGACACCCTGGTCTGAGGCAGCCCTCAACAGGGAGATGAGTTCATCCGTCGCTTTGAGTTCTGTCCTGTAACCGCCACAAATGACCAGAAGATCCAGGTCCTGGATCACTGAACAATCAAAACGGGTATCCGGCCGAATAACCAGGCCCAGGTCACTGACGACCTCCTCATCGGTCAAGCCGAACGTTCGGGAAGAGAACAACCCGGGTCGCAGAAGATTGGCGGTGACAATCGTATCCAGTGCTTGCGTGAATGCGGGCAGCGAGAAATGCTCAAGCAACAGAAATCCTGCCCGAACCATTTGAGTTTTCTCGTTGGGGTTCTCATTCAGATAGCGGAGATTTTTCCCCTTCATGCCTCCGCTAAATTGGCGACGTTCGATCAATGTACGGCCTACTCGGTTACGTAGCCCAACCTGTCGTTGGGTGCGTTGATAAACCTCAATGCTAACTGTAGAAGTTTCAAAACCACTAGCGCCATTTTGCGATTGATCAGGCCAGCTGGAGGTAGCTTTATGTCACTCGCACGCTGCGCCTAAACGATGGCGGCATAGCCATCGACACTGTCGGGCCAACGGGTCAGAACCTCGAAGCCGTCGTCAGTGACCGCAACCATATGCTCCCACTGAGCCGAGAGCGAGTGATCCTTGGTGACCACGGTCCAGCCATCAGCCAGGGTTTTCACATGGCGTTTGCCCGCGTTCAACATGGGTTCAATGGTGAAGATCATGCCGGTTTTCAGTTTCAGGCCCTGGCCTGGGAAGCCGTAGTGAAGGACCTGCGGCTCATCGTGATAAATCTTGCCGATACCGTGACCGCAGTATTCGCGCACGACGCTGAATCCGTCTCTTTCGGCCACCGTCTGAATGGCATGGCCGATGTCACCCAGCGTAGCGCCGGGTCGGACGACGCGAATACCGGCGCACATCGCTTCATAGGTCGTCACTGCCAGGCGTCGGGCATCCGGGCCGGGCTCACCCACGAAGTACATGCGGCTGGTGTCGCCGTACCAACCCTCCTTGATAACGGCAATGTCGATATTGACGATGTCGCCATCCTTCAGTGGCGTGGCCGAAGGAATACCATGGCAGACCACTTGGTTGACCGATGCACACACGGTTTTCGGGAAGCCGTGATAGCCGACATTGCCCGGAATGGCTTTCTGAACATTGACGATGTAGTCGTGACAGAGCCGATCGAGTTCGTCGGTGGTGACCCCCGCTTTGACATGCGGAGCAATCATGGCCAGGACCTCGGCGGCCAGCGTGCCCGCAGCACGAGACATGGCTATTTCTGCCGGGGTATTGAGCTTTACATTGGCCTTCATTGCTGGGCTCCTGATGCTGCATCAACCTGGGCGCTTTGCGAAAAATCGGCGAGTGCGCACAGCTGTTTTACATCGAGGCCGCCAGCCAGTTCGGCACGAATCAGCACGCGGCAGATGTCGCTGTGGTCCAGGTTGGGATGTAACTCGGCAAGCATCCCGATGCGCATCCAGTGTTCGGCCTGGGCGTTGATCGAGCGGCTCAGCGCATCGCTGGCGACGCGCAGATTCTCGTGCATGGCTTCTGAAATTTTTACGATACCCACTGTTCAATCCAATATGAAATGTATATGGATCGTATATTAGTCGGTAGTCGCGTGAAATTGCAATTTCACGATTTGTAGCCACGCCTGAAGCGCGCGAGAACATAAAAAAGTCACTGGGTGACTTGAAGTCCGACTTCAATAGCTGAGGGAATGAAGTGCTGAGCAATCATCGTTTGTACCCCTACTCGATGATGCCCAGAATTCGTGGCGCAGACGTTAGCCGTTGTTCGTCCAATTGATCGAGTCAGTACCTGTCAGAAAGAGCGTCATTCACCCTTTCACACCGCACCATTCGACTCAGGAGATAACAATGCATAAAACCATTTCTCGTCGTAGCGGAGGTCAGATATTGGTGGATGCCTTGCGCATCCATGGCGTCAAAAGAGCTTTTTGTGTTCCGGGAGAAAGCTACCTCGCGGTGCTCGATGCATTGCATGACGTGCAAGAAGAAATCGATCTGGTGGTGTGCCGCCAGGAAGGTGGGGCGGCCTATATGGCAGAAGCCTACGGCAAGCTCACTGGTAAGCCAGGCATCTGCTTCGTGACCCGTGGCCCGGGTGCAACGAACGCCTCGGTTGGCGTTCACACGGCGTTCCAGGACTCATCGCCGATGATTCTGTTCATTGGCCAGGTCGCTCGCGATCAGCAGTATCGCGAAGCCTTTCAGGAAGTTGATTTTCGCCAGATGTTTGGCCCCTTGGCGAAATGGGTCGTGCAAATAGACGACACCCGCAGAATTCCCGAACTGATCAGCCAGGCGTTCCACCGAGCGGTCAACGGCAGGCCTGGGCCTGTCGTGGTCGCACTCCCGGAAGACATGCTGACCGAATTGGCGGAAGTCAGTGATGCCGGGCCGTTCAAACGCGTATTGATGACCCCGGCAGCCGAGCAAATGGCCGCCCTGCAGCAACTGCTTGAGCGATCGGAGCGGCCATTGATGGTGCTGGGTGGCAGCGGTTGGGATACCGAGTCAGTACACGACATCCGGCTTTTTGCTGAACAGCAAAATATCCCGGTTGCCGCCTCCTTTCGCTGCCAGGACCTGTTCGACAACCGACACCCGAACTATGTCGGCGATCTTGGTTTCGCCGCGTCAGCGCAGTTGTCCTCAGCGGTAAAAAACGCCGACCTGCTGCTGGTCGTAGGCTCCAGAATGGGTGAGGTTTCAACGGGCGGATATGCGGCCTTGGACATCCCGGTACCGAAACAAACCTTGATCCATATTCACCAAGGCATCGAGGAACTGGGGCGGGTTTACCAACCTGCGTTAGCAATAAACAGCAGCATGTCGACCTTTGCCAAATCAGCCGCAAAACTTCCGGCGGTGCCCAGCCAGATAAAGAGTGAATGGACGCGCACCCTCAACAAAAGCTACCGCGAAAATCTGCAACACTCGCCCTCCCCTGGCGACGTCCAGATGGCCGAAATCATTGAGTGGTTGAATCACAGACTTCCGGACGACGCGATCCTGACCAATGGCGCCGGAAACTATGCCGTCTGGCTGCAACGCTTCTATCAGTTCCGCCAATACCGCACCCAACTAGGCCCTACCAATGGCTCAATGGGCTACGGCGTTCCAGCTGCTGTGGCCGCCAAACTGACTTACCCGGACCGAGTGGTGGTTTCGTTTTCAGGAGATGGCTGCTTCTTGATGAACGGCCAGGAGATAGCGACTGCAGCGCAATATGGTGCCCATGTGATTTTCGTTGTGATCAACAACGGGATGTACGGAACCATCAGAATGCACCAGGAACGCAATTACCCTGGACGCGTGTCAGGCACTGAATTGCTCAACCCGGATTTCGCCGCACTGGCCCAAGCCTATGGCCTGCATGGCGAGGTGGTAACCGCCACGTCCGACTTTGCGCCAGCGTTTGAACGCTGCCTTGAAATGTCCCGGCCATCCTTGATTGAGGTCAGAGTCGATCCTGAAGCATTGACGCCTCGACTCAGCCTGACTCAGATCAGAGAGCAATCAAGCAACACGTAACCCGTTTATTCAGTTTTGGGCGCCTGACTCACGATTTACAAAGCGCCTTTTTTTGAGCTTGTGACTCATCAGTTCATCGACCTGTCCCACCTACAACAGCAGTCGATCAATGGCCTGAACAGCATGCATCCGCAAAGACAAACCCTGCACAACGAGCTGCACGCGCGTCCGTCACTGTATTTCGACGAGCCGGCCCATGTGTTTCATCTGGCCTTCCTTGGTGGGGAACCGGAGTGCAATGCGCTGCTGGAGCGATGCTGCCCTACCCCGATCGATCCTCATGCTGCCCAAGGCATCACCCAACTCGATGGCCACGCCCTGAAATGGGAGCGTCACGCCGAGTTCTTCACCCTGACCCTGGTAGTCACTTCATCCGGCGATGACCTGTCCTGGACATCGCTGCCCGAGGTGCTGGCGCAGAAGGTCGAAGGGCATTTGCCGCAGCTGATCAACTCGGTGCAGATCGTCGTGCGTGGCGAAGCCGGCCTGGACCTCGCCGGCTACGGCTTCAAGGACCCGTGCGGTTCCTGCGTGGGCGGTGGCGATGCGGTGGTCTGGAGCGATTTTCGTCTCAGCGAGGATGGCAACAACCACATCCTGTTCATCAACCGGCGCCTCAACGCTTACCGCCAAGGGCGGATGATCCGTCGCCTGCTGGAGATCGAGACCTACCGCATGATGGCCTCGCTGTCGTTGACCACGGCCAAGACCTTGAGCGCGCAACTGGATGTCTTTGACAAGACCTTGGTCACCCTCTCCGAGCGTAACGCCGACGCTGACAGCGGCAACGCGAAAGCCCTGCTGGCTGACATCTCCAACCTGTCAGCCCAAGTAGTCAGCAGTACCGCGAAAACCCGCCATCGCTTCAGTGCCACCCAGGCCTATGCGCAACTCGTGTACGAGCGCCTGGGCGAATTGCGAGAAAGTCACGTCGGCGATTGCCAGCGTCTTGGCGTGTTCATCGAGCGCCGCTTCAAACCCACCGTCAGGTACTGCACCGCCACTGAACAACGCCTGGAGCACCTGGCCAAAAGCGTGGCCAACCTGGGCGACCTGTTGCAGGCCCGGGTTCAGGTAGAAATGGAAGAACAGAACTCGGAAATTCTCAAAAGCCTGAACGCCCGCGCCGATGCACAGATCAAGATCCAGCGCGCCGTGGAAGGTCTGTCGATTATCGCCATTACTTACTACCTGCTGAACCTGCTCAAGCTTGGCTACTCAGGGTTGCACCTGCTCGGCGTCGAGGTGGCCCCGCGGGAGGCGATGCTGGCGATGACGCCCCTCGCGATCGCCATCCTTGCGCTGATTATTTTCCGCATCAAGAAGGTCAAAGAGCACTGATACGGTGAATCGCAGGGAAGCACTATCACCCATCATGACGGGAACATATCCAGTGTGCGCTCAACCTCTTGAATGTCGATTGTGAAGCCATCGCCCTCTGGCGTTCCGACCACAAAGCCAAAATTCTGGTTGTCGCGATCCGTCAGGTACTTGAAGTAGCTGACGAAACGGTTCGGTGGCTGCAGCACCAGCAACGAACCACCCTGCGGCAGTACATTGACACCATGTACAAGCTGGCTCCCTTCGACCCCCACCACGGTCCGCGCCCCGGCGCACGTCGCCACTATGGTCGGGACATCGGTTTTCAAAGGATTGATTATGCGAAAACCCCTGGTCTTGCGCAGATGCTCAGCGAGCTCGATTTCATTGCGCAATAAACGCAAGTCACCGTCGCCACCCCGGAGAATGAACACGCCAGGGTGAGACTCATAGCTCACGTGCGACAGGAGCTTTTCACCCATGGCACGGAAACGTAAATGCCTGCTTTGATTGTTGCTCACATCGTCGAACAGCACGAGTTCACGAAAAAACGCACTGTGCAAGCGAAGCGGCTTCATATCAAACCAGTCCTCATAGGCGGGTGCCTGGGTAAATAGAGGAAACCTGGCGGATGGCGCGGTGGTTACCGGGACGCCTTCATCGCATGCCAATGAATAGGTCGGGCAGTCTTCCATCAACCAAGTACCAAACCATGTGTTTCCATTTTGCGTGCAGTACGCGGCACCGCGTTCGATCTCCTTTTCCACGATAATTCGCGGAAACATACCAGGCTTGAGAGACAACCAATGACTTGCATTGTCCTTGTAGAGCGCGCCATCGATCAGCCAGACATCCTTGATCAGGTAGCCACGTGTCGGGCCTTGTACTACATCGCCCAGCCCTTCCATTGTGCGAGCGGGATGCTCGAAAGGATAAAAGCGCTTCGCCTCCCATCCTGTCACACGGTCCATTTGATTGGGCAGGAAGAAAGCCGGTGGAGAATGCGATATCCCACCCGGAGCAATATCCCAGGTTTTAACCGCCAGTTTTTTTAAGCTGACCTCCGCCTTTCGTGCGAGTCTTTTTCTTGCCATATACCGGTAGGCGGCAAGGGTCCATTTTTTTCGGCTGCCAGCGGTCGAAGTGCTTATTTGCGAGACATCGCTTTCCATGAAAAGTCCTCCCTGCGGAACAGGGTCAATAGCCAGACGTGAAGCGCTCTGTTTATGTCAGTCGTGGAAATTGTTCAGTTGGATGCAATCCTTTTCATGATGGGTGGTGTCTGCAAATTGGCGTAGCGACTACGCAAGGTTTCGAGAAACTGTTCGCCTGAGCTCTTGGCGCAATAAAGATAAATTTTGTGCAGCCCGCCAAATACCATTTCATGATAACGGCTGGCGACTTCCTCATCGCTGGGTCCATCCGGCAAGCCAAGGTGAAGGGTCAGTTCCTTACCTTCGACAGCGAATAGCGGCGTGTCCCAAAGGAATTTGGCAGCCCCTGTCTTGGGCAGCCGGACAAACATGTAAGCGTGGTTTCCCAAGGAATCAATATCACCGCCACGCCTTCTTTTCCATTTCAGAAGTCCGTCATCTGGTCGTGCCAGGCAAAGACCGATGTCGTAGTAATCGAAGCCATTGTCTATCGCCCATTCAAGTGCCATGAAGGTGGTAATCGAGTTCACTTCACGCAGTCTTTTGGCATCTGAAAAAATCGCCTCGGTATATCCGAAACGTAGCGTGCTCCAGTAGCGTTTTCCGCCCCGGGTTATTACGCAGCCAAGGTGGCATGCAACAACCTCGTCCTCCAGCATGATCAGGTCGAGCCGGCCGACAGTCTTGGCGATCCTGAAAACCTCCTGCGTGGCAAATTGCGCAGCGTGGATGCCTTGCCTTGCCGTGGCATAAGGTCGAAGCATTTCCTTGTCTGCCTTTTCAATGTCTTCATCCAACAGCGTCTGGACCATTCGGTAGCGCAGTCGGTTCTTGCGTATATTTCGACGCAATTCACTATCGTATTTTGTGGTGATCTCCTCGATGGATCGCCCCAGCGGTACGACGGCGCTCAGATACAAGGGCACATACAAGGCCCCCGAGGTCGGCATTTCACTGACCACTACCACATGACTCGACGCGCCAGGTTCCGGTTCGCTGTCGACCATGGGGGACTCACCTTGGGTCTTTCCCCTTATGAGAAGCTTGGCCATCTCCCGCTTCTTTTTCCTTCCGATATAGAGGATTTCGTAAGGACTTTCGTTCTGCACTCTGAACCTGGCAATCTCCCAGCGCCAGAAACACGCACGTCCAAGAATATCTCGCAACCAGTTTGAAGCGTTTCTTATCTCATACCGCATTGACGGAGATATGAGTTTGCGGATAACTGCCGCCAAGTTCTCTTTCATTTCTTCGTCATCCTTTGAACTTTCTTTTGGGTAAATCCGAAAAAGATCAAGGCGGAACTTCAAGAGGCGTGCTTAAACCTTGATATAAAAGACATATTTGATGAGGAACGCTCTCACGTTCAGTGACTAGTAAAGATCAAGGTAGCGACTTTGCAAGCGGCATGGGGTGGCATCAGTCGTCTATTTCATGACGCCAATTTTTCTTCCAGCCCCGTAGAAGCGTAAGCGTGCGGCAAACACACGGGAATGCAAGCGCCCTGCTAATTGACGTGGAGTGTCACCTCCAAAATCGTCCTTAGTCAGCGCCCTGAGTATTTAACGGAGTGACTGCGTCAGTGCTTGAAGGAGAGACATTAAGAAAGTCATTCCATACCTCGTAAGCATCGTGATGCCGTTTGGTTGCCTCTTCCCATTCTGGTCCTGAAACACATTTGGAAGAGACCAGCGTCATCATGCCCATCGTTGCGGCGTCCAGCTCGATAAGGAAAGCGTGAGATTGGATCCTGAAATCTTCGACCGATGGCATTACGTGTTCCCCCGGCGGATTACACCGCTATTAAGGAGCGACTGCTCCTCGGACGGTGGAGTACCGCCAACAGGGAAAATTCAGGCAGTCTGACCGCCGGTACGATTCATTGTCCAAGCTGATCGCCGAAGGTCGTGAGGCTATAATCTTGAAGACACGCCGCTCCTTCACTACTGTAATTAGCATTGACGCTGGACGGGGCCAAGCCGGTTCCGGTGCTACGCTTTCATTTCCTGATAGAGAACGAAGCGATGCCCACCGAACTATCACCCCCCATACTCACGACTGTAGCCATGAAACGGATCCTGATCGGTGGTATTACCGCAGCAATTATCGGCACGATGACGTATGGATTTTTCCAATGGAAAATCGTCGAAAGTCACAAGCACGACATTCTGTGCGGAGAGGCCAAGCAGACGCTGAAAGACGTGGAAATCCGGGCGCGGGCGTTGGCTGCCGGGCTGTCTGTAGAAGACTATGGCAAGGCTGAAGAAGACGAAGTGGCAACACTCATTGGTGCGCTCGACGCCGCCAAAAGCGACGCTGAGGTCGACTCGGTCATAGAGGCTCACGCTGCCACCATCGAAGCGGTGGATGCGGCTATTGACGCAGAGGTTGATACCCGAGGCGATCAGATATTCCTCGAACAACGACTCGTGAAACAGCGGATACCGGTCGACGTCAAACAAGAACTGCAACGCGCCGCGAAGGCCGTTAGTGTCAGGTGCAGTTAGTATTCAACAGTGCCCTACCCCACAGCCCCCAAGTAATAGTTCTGTGTCTCTTCGCGCGCGGCCAATTCGGCTGCCGAACCTTCATCCACACCCCGTACGAACCTCAGCCTGCACCCGGTTTACGGACGGGAGGTTGATCATGGTCAATACTTAGAGACTGGATGTACGTCGCACGAGCCGCACGTCGGGCGGCTAATCCACGGGAGGTTCGTCATGTCCGGTCAATCCCGCTTCATGCTGGTTGCATCACCGCTGATGGAACACAGCCCCGCTTTCGACAGGGCCGCTGCGCTGGCCAAGGCCGAAGACGCCGCGCTGCACATCGTCGCCTTCGATTACCTTGAAGGCCTGGCGACCGCCAGTCTGGTCAACGAAAAGGCCCTGGAGCAGATGCGCGTGGGCTACGTCGAGCGCCACCGCCAATGGCTTGAGGAACAGGCCCGCCCCTTGCGCAAAATCGGTGTGCACGTCACCACCGAAGTGGCCTGGGTCGAACGCCCATTGGAGGAAATCCTGATTCACCTCAAAGAGCAGCCGATGGACGTGCTGATCAAGGCACTGGAGCACGAATCGCTGCTGTCACGGCTGATGTTTACCCCGCTCGATGTGCATTTGCTGCGCGAATGCCCGGTGCCGCTGCATTTCGTCAGCCACGCCGTGCACGCCTTGCCGCGAAAGATCGTCGCGGCGGTCGACCCTTTTCATCGCGATGACCATTACAAAACCTTCAACGACCGGATCCTTCACGAGGCGGCGAAACTGGCGAGCGCCTGTAATGCCGAGCTCGATGTGGTCTACGCCTATGACCTTTCATCCATCAGCGCCGACGAGTTCGGCTTCGACAACGGGTCGGCGTTCTTCTCGTCGGGCAAGGCCAGGACCGTATTCGATTACCAGGAGGATGCCTTCAACGACCTGGCCGAGCGCAACGGCATCGCGCCAGAGCAGCGGCACATGATCATGGGTAACCCGTCCAAGGTCCTCACCCGCTATGTCGATGCCTATGACGTTGACGTGATTGTCATGGGCCGGATCGGCCATCGCGGCATGGGCCGGCTGATCGGCAGTACGGTGGAGCATCTGCTGTACAAAATGCCGTGCAGCGTTTGGGTGGTGTACTCCGAGCGGCTGGATGAATAGCTGCGATACACGCGGTCCCTGTAGGAGCTGCCGCAGGCTGCGATCTGTTGATCTTGACCCTGTCGCGTCGAATGAAGATCAAAAGATCGCAGCCTGCGGCAGCTCCTACAATGCCCTCTTCAGATAGGTGAATGAGGTCAACGCCGGGTGATCACCACCTCAAGGTATTCACTCGGCACCACCAGCGATTTCTCTCCCGCTCTGTTCATGCGGTTGATCAGTTCGGTCAGGTCGTTTTCCAGCGCTTGGGCGCCTTCAGGAGGCAGCGCTGCGAACGCCTTGTGAACCGGGCCGTACCAGGTGCGGAACGTATCGATGAAATGCGCGGCCGAGCGGTAGCGGAAGTTGAAAGTCTTGCGCGTCACCTGGAGCAGAAAGTCACGTTCGTCGAACTGCGTATGCAGCCAGGCTTCGGTGCCCCACTGCGAAGGCGGTTGAGCGCCTGGCGGTGGCGGCAGGTGGCGGCCGAGGGTTTTGAACATCTGGCCGACAAACCCTTCGGGCGTCCAGTTGGCCAGGCCGATCCGGCCTCCGGGACGACAGACTCGCGCCAGCTCCGCGGCGGCCTTGGGTTGGTCCGGCGTAAACATCACCCCGAAGGTCGAAAGCACGGCATCGAAGCTGGCATCCTCGAACGGCAAGGCTTCAGCGTCAGCCACTTGAAACGTGACTTCCAGGCGTTCCGCCCTGGCCCGGTCTTCGCCGCGTTCCAGCAGCGTGGCCACGTAGTCGGTCGACGTGACATGGCAACCACGGCGCGCGGCAGCGAGCGTCGCGTTACCGTTGCCGGCGGCCACGTCGAGCACGCGTTCATCGCAAAGCAGGTCGCAGGCTTCGGCCAGTTGCTCGCCGACGATCTGCAAGGTGGTGCCAATCACGGCATAGTCGCCACTGGCCCAAGAGGCCATCTGACGGTTTTTCAAGGCAGTAAGATCAATGGGTGTACTCATGGATTCTTTCTCTGGCGGAGTTGGATCACTGAGCAGGAACTGGCGGACGCTTACTCCGCCGTAGTGGGATCGATAATGTTCATGACCTGGGAAACGCTGTTGGCAGGGAAACCACCCAGCCTGGCGTGTTCCCGGATGAGCTCCGCGTTCGGCGCGATGTACACGCAGTAGAGCTTGTCACCGGTGACGTAACTCTGCAGCCACTGCACCTCTGGCAGATCGCGCAAGACCCTGCACGACTTTTGCGAGACGGCTTTCAAATCCCTTTCTGACAGTGTTCCAGCACCCGGAATCTCGCGTTCTATAACGAACTTAGGCATGGCAACCTCTCATTCTTGTTATTGATGACAGGGTCGGCAGACCCTGTGTGCCAACTATCGCGCCGGGCAACGCTGGCGTCCTGCCCGATCGTCGGCCAACCCTGCCCGATCGTCCGGAGATTTCACAGTTTGCGGCGACAGGCTCACAATCAAGCTCACCACCCAAAGCAGCCGCCCACACGGGAAAACCATCATGGACGCCCTGTCCCAGACGCTGCGCGTCGTCCGCCTGGTCGGCGCGATTTTTATCAATGCCAGGTTCACTGCCCCCTGGTGCTACCAGTCGCCGAGCGCCGACACGGCGGCGCCGTTTCTGGAGCCCGGCGCCGAACGCGTGGTGATCTTCCACTTGATCACCGAAGGCGAGTGTTATGTCGAACTGGGTGATGATCCCCCGCTCCTGCTGACGGCCGGTGATGTGGTGGTTTTCCCGCAGGGAGACGCCCATCGCATGAGCTCTAAACCGGGGCTCGCGCCCGCTAAGGGTGCGCGGCTGGACGTGGTACTGGCGCGCCGTCCACGGCAATTGAGCTATGGCGGTGGCGGCGCGGTAACACGGTTGGTGTGCGGTTATCTGGCGTGCGATACGCGGTTGGCGGGGATGTTGCTTACCGGGTTGCCGGCGGTGGTCCGGGTCAATGTGCGCGGCTCGAATGCCGGTATCTGGCTGGAATCGTCGGTCCGTTATGCGCTGGCCGAAGCGCGCTCGCCCCGCCCCGGCGGCGAAGGTGTGCTGGCGAAACTGGCCGAGGTGTTGTTCATCGAAGTGCTGCGCCTGTACATGCACGAACAGGGCGAAGGTCGCACCGGTTGGCTGGCGGGGGTGGGCGACCGGATTGTCGGCGCCGCCCTCAACGCGCTGCACAAAAAACCGTGTCACGCCTGGACGCTGGATGAGCTGGCGCGCACTGCCGGCACTTCAAGATCGGTGTTGGCGGAGCGCTTTCAGCAACTGGTGGGGAGTTCGCCGATGCAGTACCTGACGCAATGGCGGATGTTGCTGGCGGCCAACCTGTTACGCAGCAGTAACAGTTCGTTGATGCGGATTGCCGAAGAGGTGGGCTACCAGACCGACACGGCGTTCAGTCGGGCGTTTCGTCGAGAGTATGGAGCGCCACCGGCAGCGTGGCGGCGCAGTCAGGAGAAAAAACCAATGGCCCACGGCGCGCAGCCTGTGAGCCATTGATTTGAAGTGTTACGCAGCGGGTGCTTTAGCCTCTTCCAGCAACTGCTGAATCACTTTCTCCTGAGTCCCGTAGCTGCCTTCACCAAAGTGGGTGAAACGCACCTGACCCTTGGCATCGATCAGGTAGTGAGCCGGCCAGTACTGGTTGTCGAAATTGCGCCAGATCGCGTAGTTGTTGTCGATGGCCACCGGGTAGGTGATGCCGAGCTTTTTCACCTGATCCTTGACGTTGTCGATGATGCGTTCAAAACCGTATTCAGGGGTGTGGACGCCGATCACCACGAGGCCATCCTTCTCGTATTTTTTCGCCCAGTCTTTCACGTAGGGCAAGGTGTGCTGGCAGTTGATGCAGTCGTAGGTCCAGAAGTCCACCAGCACCACTTTGCCTTTCAGGGACTCATTGGTCAGGGCCGGCGAGTTAAGCCATTGCACTGCGCCGGAAATTGACGGCATGGCGCCTTTGGCGTTGTCCATGGACGAGTCTGCATTGACCTTGCTGACGAAGTAATCGACGACTTTCGGTACGGTTTCCAACACACTTTTCTCGATGCTGCTGACGCCTTCGGACGAAGTACCGGCCAGCAGTGTTTTGTCGGCACCAGTGGAAATCATCGCCGCCGCCGCCAGCACCGCAACACCCGTACCACGACGCAGCCAACCGGTGACCGGGATCGACGCTTTCAAGCGATTGACCAAGCCGCGACCGGCGAAGATCAAGGTGCCCAGGGACAATGCGCTGCCCAGGCCGTACGCCACCAGCAACAGGCTGGTTTGAGCGTTTGCACCTTGCAGCATGGCGCCCGTGAGGATGACCCCGAGGATCGGCCCGGCGCACGGTGCCCAGAGCAGACCGGTGGCGACACCGATCATGACCGAGCCCAGCGGACCGGACATTTTGCGGGTGTCCGGATCGAGGCGGTTACCCAACGCCACAAAGGGACGGGCCAACCAGTCACCGACACGGGCGGAAATCAGCGACAGGGCGAACACCGTCATCACGATCAGCGCTACGTGGCGACCGGTATTGTTGGCTTGTACCACCCACTCGCTGCTGACCACGGCCAGGCTGGAGATCAGGGCGAAGGTCAGGACCATGCCGCCGAGGGTGAGCAGGATCGAGGAACGTGTGCGTTTAACACCGGCGAACAGGAATGGCACGACCGGGAGGATGCAGGGGCTGAGGACGGTCAATATGCCGCCCAGGAAAGCGATGAGAAACATGGGATCACCTTTGAATATGGCGGTTCGGCTCGAGATCCACCCCTCACCCTAACCCTCTCCCCAGAGGGGCGAGGGGACTGACCAAGTGGTTTGTCCGAGCTGCTGCGACGTGTAATACCGAGTCGAACTCAAGATTTGAAAAGCATGGAGATCCGCCCCCTTTCCCCCTCTTCCCACTGGGGAGAGGGCTGGGGTGAGGGGTGGCTCTCACTGACACCCTCAAGCAGTCTGGGTATCCAGCAACTGCCCCTGCTGCGTGCGGCCCGAACCATCCTCTGCCAGAAAAGCGCTCCCACCCTTCTCCCCCACCGGCGTCAGCTGGAAGCAAGTCGCGCTGCCGCAGCTTTTCTGTTCAACAGCCGCGTTGGCATGGGCAGCGGCGCCAGCCGCGGAGAAGGCAATGGCAGTCAAAAAGCGGGTGACGTTGTTCATGATGTTCTTCCTGTTTCAATTGGGATGGGCAATGCGTCAGCGCAGCACTCAGTTGTCTGAGTTGCAGCCATCAGCAAATTTGCGATAGTCCAGAACCTGGGTTTTGTTATGCGAATCCAGGTAAGTCAGCTGGGCATCCACAACCCCACAGGAAGTCGAGGCATCCTGCTTCAGCGACACCACTTTCTTAATGTCCAGGTGCGAGCCGTAGGTGTAGGTTTTAGCGGTGACATCGGCTTCGGCGCGGGCCGACAAGGTGCAGATGTTCAGGGCGGCAAACAGGCAAGCGGCGTAGACGGCTTTGGTGTTCATGGTGGTTTCCTCAAGGCTTCAATAGGTCAATCGTTTAGTGGGCCGAGGCGATTTGATTTGCCTCGATGGAACCTATTAGAAGCCCGCGAGGTATCCCGACTGTGTCGGAAACAGGCGCGTGTAAATCGGTACGTATCAAAACCGGGCCGGGATACACAGCGATACAAAAGCCCTGAAAATGGGTGTTTTTGCGTCCACGTGTATCCGCCGACAGGCCAGATACACTGCAATACAAAGGACTGCGGGCGAGCGGGCCAAGGCTCGATAGACTGCGCGACATCCCCCACCTACAGAGGCCTGGCCAAATGGAACACGTCGATCACATTCTCATCGTGGACGATGACCGCGAGATCCGGGAGCTGGTAGGCAACTACCTGAAGAAAAACGGCCTGCGCACCACCGTCGTGGCGGATGGACGGCAAATGCGCACCTTCCTGGAATCCACCCCGGTGGACCTGATCGTGCTCGACATCATGATGCCGGGCGACGATGGCCTGATGCTGTGCCGTGAGTTGCGTGCCGGCAAACACAAGGCCACGCCGGTGCTGATGCTCACCGCGCGCAACGATGAAACCGACCGCATCATCGGCCTGGAAATGGGCGCCGACGATTACCTGGTCAAGCCATTCGCCGCCCGTGAACTGCTCGCCCGAATCAACGCCGTATTGCGCCGCACGCGGATGCTGCCGCCCAACCTCGTGGTCACCGAAAGCGGTCGCTTGCTGGCCTTTGGGCGCTGGCGCCTGGACACCTCGGCCCGGCACTTGCTCGATGAAGACGGCACGATGGTCGCGCTCAGTGGTGCGGAATATCGGTTGCTGCGGGTATTCCTCGATCACCCTCAGCGGGTGCTCAATCGCGATCAATTGCTGAACCTGACCCAAGGCCGCGATGCCGACCTGTTCGACCGTTCCATCGACTTGCTGGTCAGCCGCTTGCGCCAGCGCTTGCTGGACGATGCCCGCGAACCGGCCTACATCAAAACCGTGCGCAGCGAAGGTTATGTGTTTTCCCTGCCGGTGGAAGTGCTCGGGGCGCCCTCATGAACCTCTCGATGCGCTGGCCTCGCACCCTCGCCTCGCGGCTGTCGCTGATCTTCCTGATCGGCTTGATTCTCGCGCAGGCGCTGTCTTTCGGCGCGCAATACTACGAGCGCTACGAAAGCACGAAGAACACCATGCTGGGCAATCTGGAAACCGACGTCTCGACCTCCATCGCCATCCTCGACCGCTTGCCGGCTGAAGAACGCATGAGTTGGCTGCAACAACTGGATCGACGTAACTACCGCTATTTGTTGAACGAAGGCTCGCCGGGCATGCCCATGAGCGATTCGCCAATCGCGATGACGTCGATCAAAGAGGCTATCGGCAAGGATTACCCGATGACGATGACCGACATCCCCGGGCCGGATAAACATTTTCAGGTCCACCTAAAACTGGCGGACGGCAGCCCGGTGACCATCGACGTGCGTCCCTCGATGGTGCCGTTGTCGCCGTGGTTACCCATCGTGTTGCTCGGGCAACTGGCACTGATGCTCATCTGCACCTGGCTGGCCGTGAGAATCGCCATCCGCCCCCTCACCCGCCTGGCCCAAGCGGTAGAGACCCTGGACCCCAACACCCACGCGGTGCATCTGGATGAGAGAGGCCCGACCGAAGTCGCGCATGCCGCCATGGCCTTCAATTCGATGCAGGCGCGCATCGCCGCTTACCTGAAGGAGCGCATGCAACTGCTGGCGGCGATTTCCCACGACCTGCAAACCCCGATCACCCGCATGAAACTGCGCGCCGAATTCATGGACGACTCCGCCGAGAAAGACAAACTCTGGAATGATCTTGGCGAGATAGAACACCTGGTGCGCGAAGGCGTGGCCTATGCCCGCAGCGTGCATGGCGCCACCGAGGAAAGTCGCCGCACCAATCTGGATTCGTTCCTCGACAGCCTGGTGTTCGACTATCAGGACATGGGCAAAGACGTTCAGCTGGGCGGTAAAAGTGACGCGGTGATCAACACCCGGCCGCACGCCTTGCGGCGGGTGCTGGTGAACCTGACGGACAACGCATTGAAGTTCGCTGGCGCCGCCGAATTGCGGGTGGAAGCGAAGGCTGACGGCAGTTTGTCGGTGAAGGTGATGGACCGCGGGCCAGGGATTGCCGAGGAAGAATTGGCTCAGGTGATGGAACCGTTTTATCGCGTGGAGAATTCGCGCAACCGCAGTACCGGCGGAACCGGGTTGGGGTTGGCGATTGCGCAGCAGTTGGCGTTGGCGATCGGGGGATCGTTGACGTTGAGTAATCGCGAGGGAGGTGGGTTGTGCGCGGAGCTTAGATTGCCGGCTCAGTAGCTGATCGTTCCCGTGCTCTGCGCGGGAACGATCAGCTCAGGGTCAGGCCGGGTAGTTGGCCCGCAGGGCCTCAAGGCCACCCTGATAGATACCGGTAAACAGCGCCACCACTTCCCCGTCACTCACCCCGACAGGTGAAAACCGCCCGGACCAGGTCACTCGCGCGCCCTGCCCCTGCGCTTCAACACTGATAGTCGCCAGATAGTCAGTAGCCGGAAACGGCGCCTGCAAGATCGAATAACTGTAAGTCTTCCCAGCGTTATCAAACGCCTCCAACCGCTCAACCACCACCGCCCCGTCCGCCGTCTGCAAGCTACGCACCCGGCCGCCTTCACTCAGCTCGCTTTTGGGAATAAACGGCAGCCAGTCCGGCAGCGAGTCAAAGCCGCCAATCAATTGCCAAACCTGGTCGGCGGTCGCCGGGATGTCGATGAATGCTGATGCTGTAGCCATGAAATATTCTCTCTCAATCAATAAGGTTCAGATTGCCATGCTGTCGACGACGCCGCCGTCAACCCGCAAAGCCGCGCCAGTAGTCGCCGACGACAGCGGCGAGGCGATATAAGCCACCAGATTCGCGACTTCCTCAACATCCGCCACACGCTGGATGATCGAACTCGGCCGGGCCTTGCGCACGAAGGCGTCAGCTTCTTCCCGAACACTGCGGCCGGATTCGGCGGTGGCGTCTTTGAGCATCTGCTCCAGGCCATCGGTCAACGTCGGGCCAGGCAGGATTGCGTTGACCGTCACCCCAGTGCCCGCCAGCCGCTTGGCCAGACCATGGGACACCGCCAGATTGGCACTTTTGGTCACGCCGTAGTTGATCATGTCGGCCGGTGTTGCGACTCCGGATTCCGAGGACAGGAAAATCACCCGGCCCCAGCCCTGCTTGACCATGTCCGGCACGTAATGGCGTGACAGGCGAACGCCGGAGATCACGTTGACCTCATAAAAACGCGTCCACTCGCTGTCCGGTGCGTCGAAGAAATCCACGTCGTTGAAGATCCCGAGGTTGTTCACCAGGATGTCCGCCCGTGGCTCGGCGGCGAACAACAACTCGGCGCCTTCGGCCGTGCCGAGGTCTGCGGTCAGGCCACGCAACTGCGCGTCCGGCACGCTCTGGCGAATGCTCGCCAGCGCGTGGTCGACCTTGGGCGTCTCGCGGCCGATCACCACCACCGTGGCGCCGGATTCGGCCAGCGCCTTGCTGATGCCCAGGCCAATACCGGCGGTGCTACCGCTGACAATGGCGAGTTTTCCAGTCAGATCGATTTTCATGCTCAACCTCCAATAATCGGCAATGGCGCACGTTCGGACACCAGTTTCGCGTCGCGCATCGCCTGCCAGAACGCAGCGGGAATGACGGCCGACATCGCGGCAACGTCTTCAGCAATCCGGTCCGGACGGCTGGAACCTGGAATCACCGCCGCCACGGCCGGGTTCGCCAGGGAGAATTGCAACGCAGCTGCCTTGATGTCGACACCATGCGCGGCAGCGATGCGCTTGATGTGCTCAACTTTGTTGATGATCGCCGGGCTGGCTTTCTGGTACTCGAAGTGTGCACCACCGGCCAGAATGCCCGAGCTGTAAGGACCACCGACCACGATCTCGACATTCTGCGCCAACGCGGCGTCCATCAGACGTTGCAACGCACGATCGTGGTCGAGCAGCGTGTAGCGACCCGCCAGCAAAAAACCGTCCGGCTGGGCTTCGGTCAGATCCAGGGTCAGTTCGCACGGCTCAACCTTGTTCACGCCCAGGCCCCAGCCCTTGATCACGCCTTCTTCGCGCAAACGGGTCAGCACTTTGAAGGCACCGGTGCGGGCCTGGTTGAAGTATTCCAGCCATTGATCGCCGTAGAAGTCCTGAGCGATGTCATGCACCCAGACGATGTCCAGACGATCGGTTTGCAGGCGCTTGAGGCTGTCTTCGATGGAGCGCATCGTGGCGTCGGCGCTGTAGTCGTTGACGATCTTGTTCGGGCGGCCGTGTTCGAACACACCGCTCTTCTCGCCCAAGTCACGGGCCGCCGCATCTTCAACTTCATCGAGAATGACCCTGCCGACTTTGCTGCTCAGCACATAGTCATCGCGGTTGTACTGGGCCAGCGCGGCGCCCAGACGAATTTCCGACAGGCCCGACCCGTAAAACGGCGCGGTGTCGAAGTAACGCACGCCGGCATCCCAGGCCGCGTGGACGGTGGCCATCGCCTCTTCTTCAGGAATGGCGCGGAACATGTTGCCCAATGGGGCGGTGCCGAAACCCAGCGCGCCGGGCAGTTTGTCTTTCAAGCTCATGATTCAATCCTCGTCAGTTTCAGAGGTCAGCAGAGGTGACCGTTGAGCAGATGCTAGATTGCGATGATCGGACCGTCCAAGACATAATACGCAGCACTTGAGTCCCTAGAGGTCTGACATGATCGACATCCGCCAATTGCGCTACTTCGTCGCCGTCGCCGAAGAAGAACACGTCGGTCGCGCCGCCGAACGCCTGCACATTTCCCAGTCGCCCCTGAGCCGGCAGATCGCCCAACTCGAAGAGCGCCTGGGCCTGACCCTGTTCGAACGCAGCCAGCAACGCATTCGCCTGACCCGCGATGGCCAGACTTTCCTGGCGGAAACCCGTGCCCTGCTGACCCACGCCAATCGCCTGGAATCCCTGGGCAAGCGCCTCGGTCGTGGCGAAGAAGGCGGCCTGTGCATCGGCTACATCGAAAACGCCATGCACGCCGGCGTTTTACCCAATGCCTTGCGGGTGCTGCGGGTCGACCGGCCGAACGTGCACGTCGCGCTGTACAACCTCAATTCCGCCGAACAACTCGAAGGCCTGCGTCAGCGTAGTCTGGATATCGCACTGGTCAGCGAACCGCCCGTCGCCGACGACCCGGACCTGCTGGGTTTTCAAGTGCTGGACGATCCGATGCTGCTGGCCCTGCCCGAGCACCATCCTTTGGCGAACAACCCAACACTGACCCCGGCAGACCTGGCCGATCAGGAATGGATCGGCGTGCAACCCCGCCAGGACGCCGCCAGCCGCGACGACTTCGTCAGCGCCTGCATCCGCGCCGGTTTCACCCCGGACATTCGTATGGAAGCCACTGAACCGTTTACCGCGTTGGGATTGGTGGCATCGGGGCTGGGCATCGCCATGATCCAGAAAGGCCTGAGCCGCAACGCACCGCCCGGCGTGGTGCTGCGGGAAGTGCCGTGGATTTCCTTCACCACGCCGCTGTGGGCCGCGTGGCACCGGATCAATTTGCGACCGCTGGTGGAGACGTTCAGGAAGGTGCTGACCGAGCCCGGCCCCGCCACATGATCGTTGGGAATGCAGCCCGGGACGCTCCGCGTCCCTTTCGCGAGCTGGAACGCGGAGCGTCCCTTGAGGCATTCCCACGCAGAGCGTGGGAACGATCGGTTAGTGTGGCGAAGGCGCTTGCCTCCTCGCCACACGTTTGGTGCTTTACTGAAAAGACCCCGAATTCCTGCGAGAAGCCCGGATGAACCGCAACGACCTGCGCCGCGTCGATATGAACCTGCTGGTGATTTTCGAAACCCTGATGTTCGAAAAGAACCTGACCCGGGCCGGGGAGAAGCTGTTTCTCGGCCAGCCCGCCGTCAGTGCCTCACTGGCCAAGTTGCGCGACCTGTTCGACGACCCGCTGCTGGTGCGTAACGGTCGCGTGCTGGAGCCGACCCAGCGTGCCTTGGCGATCCTCAAGGAATTGCAGCCGGCGATGGACACCATCTCTGGCGCGGTCAGCCGGGCCAAGGATTTCGACCCGTCCACCAGCCGCGATGTGTTTCGCATCGGCCTGTCCGACGACGCCGAGTTCGGCCTGTTTCCGCCGTTGCTCAAGCAAATACGCGAAGAGGCGCAGAACATTGTGGTGGTGGTGCGGCGGGTGAATTTCCTGCTGATGTCATCGATGCTCTCCAGCGGGGAAATTTCCGTCGGGATCAGCTACACCACGGAGCTGCCGGCCAATGCCAAGCGCAAGAAGCTGCGCGACCTGAGCGTCAAGATCCTGCGCGGCGATGACCGGCCCGGCACCCTGACCCTGGATGAATACTGCGAACGCCCTCACGCGCTGGTGTCGTTTTCCGGGGATTTGACCGGTGCCATCGATAGCGACCTCGCGCGCATCGGCCGCTCACGCCGGGTGGTGCTGGCGGTGCCGCAGTTCGCCGGCCTGCGCGCCCTGCTGGCCGGCACCGACATGCTCGCCACGGTGCCGGATTACGCGGCGTGCGCGCTGATCGAAGGCAGCAGCCAGCTGCGGGCCGACGACCCGCCGTTTGACATCAACCTGTCCGAACTGTCCATGGTCTGGAACGGCGTCAACGATAACGATCCGGCAGAACGTTGGTTGCGCTCGCGAATTGCCCAACACATGTCGGCGCCGCTACCGGAGCACTAACCGATTGGAAAGATGCGGGGTCGGTTTCGCGCAGGTATACCGGCAGGTCAGTGACCGGTGGCATGACCGGGATCTCGAAATACATCTGGATCACCCAGCCGCGGTGATAACTGGCGTGATTGACCACATGCATCAGTATCGCGCCGGCGCTCATGATGCCGCTTTCCCCCGAGACAAAGCTGAACTCGACGGGTTTATCCAGCGAGGCATCGGTCTGTCGTTCGCTCCAGTCGCAGTACCAGTGATCGATGTCCTTTTGTGCCAGGCGCAACTCGGCGAGGTCGGGGTGCAGCAGATCGTGTGAAGTTTTAAAGCCGTGCCCTCGGCCTTCGAGGTGGGCTCGCCAGATGCAGTCCACCACATAGATGTGGTTCAGGGTACCGATCATGTTCTTGAACACCGACACGCGCTCTTTATTGACCTCACCCGGCGGCAGTGCGGCCAGGCTGTCAAAGAGGCGTTGATTGGCCCAGCGTTTGTAATCGGCAAGCATGCGGGCAGTGCGTACGTTGATCATTGGAGGTCTCCCATTGTGATGGGCGCACTGCCAAGCATAGCCCTCAGGGCGAGCGGCATTGCAAACGCTGATTACCGGTCACTTCGTGGTGTGGCTAGTATCGTCGTCACCCGATCGGCCAGCGCCAGGCAACTGGTCAAGCCCGGCGATTCGATTCCGAACAGGTTCACCAGCCCCGGCACACCATGCTCAGCCGGGCCACTAATGACAAAGTCGGCCGCCGGTTCGGTCGGCCCGGTGATTTTCGGGCGGATGCCGCTGTAGGCCGGTTGCAGGCTGTTATCGGGCAATGCCGGCCAGTAGCGCCGGATCGCCTCGTAGAAGCCATCCGCTCGGCGTGGATCCACACGATAATCGACGTGATCGACCCATTCGACGTCCGGCCCGAAGCGCGCCTGGCCGCCCAGATCCAGCGTCATGTGCACGCCCAGCCCTGCGCTCTCCGGTGCCGGATACACCAAATGCCGGAACGGCGCCCGGCCGCTGAAACTGAAATAGCTGCCCTTGCACAATCGTGCCTCGGGAACATGCTGCGACGGCAGACCTTCAATCCGGCTCGCCACCTCAGGCGCGGACAGTCCGGCGCAATTGATCAACTCGCGACAGCTCAAGGTCATGGGTTGGGCGCCGCCCATCTGCAGTTCGAAACCTTGCTCGGTGCAACGGGACGACGCCAGTGGCGTATGAAAAACCAGCGACGTGCCGCTGGCCTCGGCATCCGCCTGAAGCGCCAGCATCAAGGCATGGGAATCGACAATCCCGGTAGACGGCGACCAGAGCGCAGCGACGCAGGACACTGCCGGCTCAAGTTCCCGCGCCTGTTCGGCATCCAGCCATTGCAGGTCATCGACGCCGTTGCTGCGACCCTGCGCCAACAACTTCTGCAAGGCCGCGCACTGACCGTCATCCGTGGCCACGATCAGCTTGCCCAGGCGCCGATAATCGACGCCGCGCTCATCGCAAAAGGCATAAAGGCGTTGCTTACCCTCCACGCACAATTGCGCCTTGAGGCTGCCGCTCGGGTAGTAAATGCCGGCGTGGATCACTTCCGAATTGCGCGAGCTGATGCCCACACCAATGCCCTCGCCCGCCTCGACCAGGATCACTTCCCGCCCGCTGCGGGCCAGGGCTCTGGCGACCGCCAGCCCGACCACACCGGCCCCGACCACCACGCATTCGATATCGACGCTCACCTGCCCTCCGCTCCTTTCACGCCAGCCCTCGTTCCCGATAATCGATCAGGCTGGAGAATATCGCCAGCAGCATGGCCATGACCACGAAGAAGATCAGCACCAGGAAGTACGACCCGGTGAACTGCACGATCAGCCCGATCAGGATCGGCACGATCACCCCGGCCATGTTCCCGCAGAAGTTCATGGTGCCGGCCAGTACGCCGGTTTTCGAGGTGCCGCCGAGGATCGACGGAATGCACCAGTACATGCCGCACCAGCGAATGAAAAACATCGCCACACAGAGCAAGCCGATCGCTTTGCTGGCCTCGCTCGCATACGCCACCGCCAGCATGCACAGGGCCGCCACCAGCGCCGAGCCGCTGAACATGCTGCGCATCACCAGATTGGGCGAGGCGCCGCTGGATTTCCATTTGTCGCCGAGATAACCGCCGACCAGCTCGCCGACAAAACCGCACATGAAGATCAGGAACGTCGCCCCGCCCATGCTCGAAATGTTCAGGCCGTGGGTCTGGTGCAGGTAGCTCGGCATCCAGGTCAGCAGTCCGTAGAACACGCTGAGAATGCAGCAGTAACCGGCGAACATCGCCAGCACCGAACGATCCTTGAGCAGCTCCTTGAGCGGAATGCTGGTGACCGCGCCGGGTTGGCTGACTTTGATATTGCCTTCGGTGATGTGCGCCAGTTCCGCAGCATTCACCCCAGGGTGTTCGCTGGGATGGTTGCGGATGTATTTCCAGGCCAGCACGCCGGCGAGCATGGTGCCGACGCCGGCGATCACGAAGGCGATGCGCCAGGAGTCGAACCAGCCGATCAGGCCGGCAATGATGATCGCGCCGAAGGCACTGCCCAGCGGTGCACCGCCATCGACCAGCACCGCGCCGCGTCCGCGTTCGTTAGGCGTCAGCCAGGCGCCGTTGAGCTTGGCCCCGGCCGGCATGATCGGCGACTCGGCAATGCCCAGGCCCATGCGGGTGATCAGCAGCGTGATCCAGTTGTGCGCGCCGGCGGCCAGGGCTTGAAAGGCACCCCAGGCGACGGTCGCGATGACGATCACACGGCGAGTCTGAAAACGGTCCAATAACATGCCGCCGGGTATCTGCATCAATGCGTAGGACCAGAAAAACGCGCTGAGCATCAAGCCTTCCAGCGCTGGCGGAATCTGGAACTCACTGGAAATCAGCGGTAAGGCCACCGACAGCGAGGCGCGGTCGATGTAGTTGATCGCGGTCAACAGCAACATGATGAGGAAGATCCGCCAGCGCACGTTGGTGGGGCGCTCGGTTGCGGACGCGGCGGTCAGCCGCAGGGTTTCGGCACTCGGATTGTTCATGAGGGGCGCTCTTATTGTTGTGAAGGCTTGCGGCCCCACTCTAATCACGCACCCGACAGCTGAATAATGAGGGGATCTGATTGGGGGATCACCGATCGTCATCCCCCCAAAAGATCAGAACGTACCGGGATAACTGCCGCCGTCCAGCAACAGGTTTTGCCCGGTGAGGAACCCGGCGTGGGCGCTGCAGATGAACGCGCAGTAGGCGCCGAACTCGTCGGGCTGGCCGAAACGCTGGGCCGGAACGTGCTGGCGGCGCTGCTCGCTGATGCTCTCGACCGTGGTGCTGTTGGCTTCGGCGGCGGCACTCAGGGTTTTGTGCAAGCGCTCAGTCTCGAACGGACCTGGCAGTAGATTGTTGATCGTCACGTTGTGCCCGGCCAGCCGCGACTGGCGCGCGAGCCCGGCGATGAAACCGGTCAGCCCGCTGCGGGCGCCGTTGGACAGGCCCAGCACATCGATCGGCGCTTTCACCGCGCCAGAGGTGATGTTGACGATGCGCCCGAACCCACGCTCAGCCATGCCATCGACGCAGGCCTTGATCAGCTCGATGGGCGTGAGCATGTTGGCATCCAGCGCTTTCAACCAGTCTTCGCGCTGCCAGTCACGGAAGTCACCCGGCGGCGGACCGCCAGCGTTATTGATCAGGATGTCCACCTGCGGACACGCCGCCAACACCTGCTCGCGCACAGCAGGCGTGCTGATATCCCCGGCCACCGTGCGCACTTCGATGCCCGGTGCCAGGTTGCGCAATTCTTCGGCAGCGGCCTGCAAGGTTTCGTTGCCACGGGCGTTGATCACCAGGTTGACGCCCTCCTTCGCCAAGGCGCGCGCACAGGCCAGACCCAGCCCCTTGCTGGCGGCGCAGACGATGGCCCAGCGACCCGATATTCCCAATTCCATGACGATGCTCCTGTCGGTTCGAAAACCTTACGTTACCACCGCAATAGGACACATCAGGGGATGACAAAGGGTGATCGCCGGATCAGACCTTTTCATTATCAGCCGCCTCCCACGCTAATTACTGTCTCCAGACCAATAAGAACCGGAGACACACATGAACCCGTTCCAGTTTTATTTCCCCACGACCCTGAAAAGCGGTAACGGCCTGGTGCGTCAGGCCGGTGCGCTGCTCAAGCCGCATGTTCGAAAAAAACTGCTGGTGGTCACCGATGAAGGCTTGATGGCCTCGGGCGTGATGGAAGGTTTTTTCGCCTCGTTGGTCGACAGTGACATTCACTACGAAGTGTTTTCCGGCGTCGAACCCAACCCCACCACCGACGTGCTGGAACGCGCCGTGGCATTCCTGAAAAACCACGACTGCGATTCGGTGATCGGCGTCGGGGGCGGCAGCAGCATCGACACCGCCAAGGGTGTCGCGGCCATGGCCACCAACCCTGGCAACATCCTCGACTACGAAGGCTACGACAAACTGCTGCACCCGCCTCTGCCGATCTTTGCCATTCCGACCACCTCCGGCACCGGCAGCGAATGCACCGCGTCCACCGTGTTCACCAACACCAAAACCCTGTTCAAGACCGTGATCATCAGCCCGGCGCTGTTTCCGAAGCTGGCGATTCTCGACGCCGAACTGACGCTCAAACTGCCGCCGTCGATCACCGCTGCCACGGGCATGGACGCGTTGACCCATGCCATCGAATCCTACGTGTCGAAGCAGGCCAACCCGGTCAGCCAGGCTCTGGCGCTGCAAGCGATCAAGATGATCTGCACGCACCTGCCAAAAGCATTTTTCAGCGGCTCCGACCTGCACGCACGGGAACAGATGCTGCTCGGTTCGTTCCTCGCCGGCGTCGCGTTCGCTCAATCGAAACTGGGCAACGTGCATGCGATCTCCCACACCTTCGGCGGCGTGTTCAACATTCCCCATGGCATCGCCAACGCGACGCTGCTGCCCTACGTCATCGAATACAACCTGGCGGCCTGCCCGGAACTGTTTCGTGAAATCGCCATGGCCATGGGCGAGAACGTCGATGGCCTGAGCCCTGCGCGTGCCGGGCTCAAAGTGGTGGAGCACGTGGTGGCGTTGAACAAGGCCATCGGCATTCCGGACAACATCAAGGACCTGGGCGTGGACCTGGACTACATGCCGCAAATGGTCAGCGACTCGATGCGCAGCGGCAACGTGCTGGTCAACCCACGCCTGACCACCGCCGCAGACATCGAACGCATCATCAGCAACGCCTGGCACGGCACTCATTCCTGAAGAGACGACTCCCATGTTTTACGAAATGCGCACCTACACGATTCAAATCGGAAAAATGCAGACCTATCTCAAGCACTTCGAAGAAACCGGCCTGCCGGTGATCTCCCGCTACACCACGCTGGTGGGCTGGTGGTACACCGAAATCGGCGAGCTGAATCAGGTCATCCACATTTGGGCCTACGAGAGCCTTGATGACCGGATCAAGAAACGCGCGGCGCTGTATCAGGATCCGGACTGGCTCGAAGGCTTCGTGCCGAAGGCGTTCCCGATGCTGGAAAAGATGGAATCGAAACTGCTGATCGCTGCGGATTTCTCCCCCATCAAATAATCCCGACACAGCTCCGATGAGCAGCGCAGTCCATGTGGGAGCGGGCTTGCTCGCGAAGGCGGTGTGTCAGCCACATCAATGGCGACTGACACACCGCCTTCGCGAGCAAGCCCGCTCCCACAAGGGATTTGTGCTGGCCTGCCACATCCACTCATTTCCAGGACAACCTCATGTGCGACCACAATACCAATAACACCGCCGCTGACCGTTCTCCCGACATCAAGGCCTTGCTCGAAGGCCTGCCGACCAACTGGGGGAAATGGGGCCCGGATGATGAAGTCGGCGCCCTGAATTACCTGCAAAGCGCAGAAATTCTCCGGGGTATCGCCTCGGTCCGCCAAGGCAAGACCTTTACCCTGCAAGTGCAGATCGGCCACCCCAAAGGCGAACCGTTGTGGCCCGGCCGACGTCCGTCTATGCGCGTCAACGTGTTGGACAAGGGCCATTTCCTGGCCGGCAAGGCCCACTTCGACGGCCATGTGGAATACGCCGACGACGTGATCTTCATGCACCTGCAAGGCTCGACCCAATACGACGCGCTGGGCCACGTCTGGCACGACAACAAACTGTGGAATGGCTACGACGCCATGAGCACCATCGGCAGCATGGACAAGGCCAGCATCCTGCCGATTGCCGAACGCGGGATTGTCGGGCGCGCCGTGTTGATCGACATGGCCCGCCATCGCGGCAAAGCGGTGCTGGACAAGGGCGAAACCTTCAATCATCTGGACCTGCTGGCCGCAGCAAAATCCCAGGGCATCGAGATCGAGAAACGCGACATCCTGATCATCCGCACGGGTTGGATCGGCTCGTTCTATGAGCGCGAACCGGAAGAGTTCTACAAGGACTTCGCCGAGCCGGGCCTGACCTTCAGCCGCGAGCTGGTGGAGTGGTTTCACCAGATGGAAATTCCCAACCTGGTGACCGACACCATGGCCAACGAAGTGGCGGTCGACCCCACCTCGGGCGTGCTGATCCCGCTGCACAATGCCCTGATGCGCAACCTCGGCGTGACCTTCACCGAAGTGGCGATGCTCGACGACCTGGCCACAGATTGCGCCGAAGACGGCCAGTGGCAGTTCCTCTACACCGCCGCGCCGTTGAAGGTCGTTGGCGGCACCGGTGCACCGGTTAATCCGATCGTGATCAAGTAATCAGGTCCTGCTGCAGTTCGTTGATCAGCAGGGTTGCCGCCGGGGAAAGATCGGCGCCGGCCCGGCTGATCACGCCGTAAGGCTCGATCAATGCACGCATCGATACCGGCAGCTTTACCAGCAAATCGTGTTGCTCGCAGAACTCGGCGACTTCCACCGGGATCACCGCCAACAGCGTCGGGTCTTGCTGCACCAAGAGTATGGTGGCGAAAATCGACGAGGTTTCCAGCGGATAACGCGGAGTCCCCAGCCCTGCCTCATTCAGCTCACGTTCCAGGGTCTGACGCATCGGCATGTCTTTGGGATAGACCACCCAGCGGAAGTCGCTCAGCTGCGACAGCTGCAAAGACTCGGCACTGGCCAGTGGATGGTCCTTACTGGCGACCACCGCCAACGGCTCTTCGCTCAGTTCGATGCAGTCGTAAGCGTCCGAACGCTGACCGACGCTGGTGCGACAAATCGCCAGGTCCAGCCGTCCCTGATCCAGCAACCCGAGCAACGTGGCGCTGGTGTTTTCCACCAGTTCGACCGACAGCTCCGGCTGCTTGAGGCGCAACTCGATCAGGGCCCGGGTCAGCAACGGCACCGCCCCCATGATCACCCCCACAGAGAGCCGCCCGCCCTGGCCTTGCATGATGCTGAGCATTTCTTCGCGCAGGTGTTCGACATCGCTGTAGATCAGCCGCGCATAACGAATCATGCAACGGCCCATTTCGTTGGCCACCAAGCCTTTGGGCTGGCGTTCGAACAGCGGCATGCCGAGCAACGATTCGACTTCGCCCAACGCCTTGGTGGCGCCGGACTGGGAAATCGAAATCTGCTCGGCAGCCTTGTGCAAGGAGCCGCGATCATCCAGCGCGATCAGCAGACGCAGTTGTTTGAGGCGCAAGCGTGCAGCGATGCTGCAAAGGGAAGGAACCATGTCCGTTTGTTCTCGATTCAAGAGGTAAACCAATGACTGCGGCAACGCCCACTTTAAAGTGGGCGTTACGGCTTCGAACGGTGGCTGTCAGCGAATGGCGACCGGGTTGATGTTGACTTGGGTCGAACCCTTGTACAGCGGCTGCCCCAGCACGAACATGAATTCCCACGCCTTGTCTTTCACCAGCGCTCGGCTGTCGATCAACTCAAGGTTGTAGATGCCGTTCTTGGCCAGCATGAATTGGTTGACCGGGAACTCCTGGCCATCTTTCGCCGGGTAGATTTCCGAGGCCCAGGTGTCACCGCCGAACGCGACGATCTGTTTGTCCACCAGCCATTTGGCCGCTTCCATGCCGATGCCCGGTTCCACGGCGAGAAATTTCTGGTTGTCCTTGCCCAGCAGTTCCAGCCAGCCGGTGTTGAACAGCACCACATCGCCCTTCTGAATGCTGATGCCTTGCAGGTCCAGCGCCTTCTGAATGTCGGCAACGCTGAACTCGGTTTTCTCCGGCACGATGGCGCTGCCGTACACCGCTGTCATGTCCAGCACTACGCCTCGGGTGACGATCGGCGGGACCTTTTCGATGCCAAGCTTTTTCACCCCTTCGACGGTCACGAAATCGGCGGCGCGATTGCCGTTGTAATAGACGTTGTCGATGCCGATGTGACCGATGCCGTTTAGCTGGGTGCCGACGCCGGTCCAGCCCACCACCAATTCATCGTTGAAGGTGAATTTATTCGGCCCCATCGTGGTGCCGCCCGCTTCGCCTGGCTGGATGTTGGTCAGGTGAAAGCTGCGATGACGGAACGCTGGCAACGTCTTGTCGATGGGCACGGCCAAGGGGTAGGTTTTGCCGGTCTTGATCAGTTTCGAGGCATTGATCACCGACTCGGCGTTGAGCAGGTTCAGCGCGCCGATTTCATCGTTGGCGCCGTATTTGGAGGGGTACCATTTTTCGGCATCCGCGGCGTGGGCGGCATTGAGGGTGAACAACAGGGCAAACGGCAGTACCAATCGATTCAGCATGAGGGGGTCCTTGTGAGGTTGCAGTGGACCCAAGGTACCCAGCCCTTCTGTGGGGAAACAGACAGGAATGGGCAATACATTTGTTCTGGATTGTCACGAGTGATGCGAGTGCTGTAGGAGCAAGGCCATCGCGGGCAAGCTTTGCTCCTACAGTGCCTGGCTGCTAGCCAGGCTTGTGGTTATCCAAAACCCGATTGACCGCTAACTCACCCAACATGATCACCCGTTGCAGCACCAGCACCGTTTGCCGTCGCTGGCCGTCCGTTACATCGGCGAGATCGTTGACCATGGCGCTGGCAGATGCCAACGATTCACAGGCCTCGACGAGCAACGTTTCGTCATCCACCGCTGCGTCGATGGTGAAAATGGAGCTGGGTTTGCGGGGCGGTATCTGCGTTTTCGACGCCCCGGGGTTGAGGTAGAAGCTGAGTGCGCGGTCGGCCGCCTCTTTCATTTTCCTGGGGTCAAGATCAAAGAAAGGCGTCGTAGGGTAACGGACAGGTATTCGGGGGGTTGGGTGTGACTTTGTAAACAGGTTTATGCGGTGTGCCGGCTGACGCCATCGCGAGCAAGCTCGCTCCCACAGGGCCCGGTGTCGACCACAAATCTCGCGAACAACATAAAACCAATGTGGGAGCGAGCTTGCTCGCGAAAGCGGTGTGTCAGGCGACAGTATTTTTTGACTGTGCCACCGCCATCGCGAGCAGGCTCGCTCCCACAGGGGACCTGCGCCGGCCACAAATCTCGCGAACAACATAAAACCAATGTGGGAGTGAGCTTGCTCCGGGCGGCGTTCCGACGATGACGGTAGCTCATCCAGCATCCATCTAACTGGCCTACCCCATCTCTAGGGCTTGGCGATCGCGATACGCCAAACCTTGTTCCCGACATCATCGGCCACCAGCAACGCGCCGCCCTGATCAAGCGTAACGCCCACCGGACGCCCTTGCGCTTCGCCGTCGGCGTTGAGGAAATCAGTCAGGAAGTCCACCGGCAGCCCCGAGGGTTTGCCGTCGCTGAAGGGAATGAACACCACTTTGTAACCGGCCTGGGGGTTACGGTTCCACGAGCCATGCTCACCAACGAAAACCCCATTGGCGAAATTGGCGGGCATGCCTCGGGCATCAGAAAACGTCAGGCCTAACGGTGCGACGTGGGTGCCCAGCGCATAGTCTGGCGCGATGGCTTTGGCCACCCTGTCTGGACGCGGCGGCTCGACACGGGTGTCGACATGATCGCCGTAGTAGCTCCACGGCCAGCCGTAGAACGCTCCGTCCTGCACCGACGTCAGGTAATCCGGCACAAGGTCGCTGCCGATTTCGTCGCGCTCGTTGACCACGGTCCACAACTGCGTCGAACCGGGCTTCCAGGCCAGCCCGTTGGGGTTACGCAGGCCGCTGGCGAACAAACGCTTGTCGCCGCTTTTAACGTCAACTTCCCAAATCGCCGCGCGCCCTTCTTCCGCCTCGAGGCCGTTCTCGCCGACGTTACTGTTGGAACCCACCGTGACGTACAGCTTGGTCCCTTCAGGGTTGGCGATGACATTCTTGGTCCAATGGTGATTAATGCCTGCGGGCAGGTCGGTCACTTTCACCGGCGTCGCACTCACCTCGGTCTGACCCGCGTTGTACGGCACCTTGACCAGTGCATCGGCATTGGCAATAAACAATTCATTGCCGACCAACGCCATGCCAAACGGCGAAGCGAGGCCCGTCATGAAGACCTTCCGGACTTCCGCATGGCCATCACCGTCGGCATCGCGCAACAAGGTAATGCGATTGGCGCTGGGGGCATCAGCGCCAATACGGCCCATCACAACACCCATGACGGTGCGTTTTGCCCAGGCAATCGGCCCGGTGCCACCGTCAGTCGCGCCTTCCGGCATCGGCGGGTGGTTGCTCTCGGCAACCAGGACATCGCCATTGGGCAGCGTAAACACCCAGCGCGGGTGATCGAGGTTCTCGGCCAGCGCGGTCACTTTGAAACCGGCAGGCGCCTTGGGCGTGTCATTACCGGCCCAGCCGATCGCTTTGGACACTTTTAACGTGGGGATCAACGAGGTGGTGGGTTCGGGCAATTGCGGGGACGGACCGACGCTGGCCTGAGACGGCAATTTGGAAGACTCACCACACGCGGCGAGCAGTGCGGCAATGGTCATCAAGAGCGCAAGTCGGTTGGACACATTCATTGTTCTAACCTCGCAACGGCCATCCGTGGGCCAATTATTGGGCAGGCAAAATCCCGCCGAAGTATCCCGGCGCGGGCCCGTTTCAAACACCGCGCCTGGAACAAATCAAATTTGCGTAAAACGCACGAATGCGCGCAGCCAAAGCCGGGCACTATCCCAACCACCCCATTTCTATGCGCCATGAGCCCCAACGGGGTTCAACAACGCCTCTCGTAACAGCCTGGCCGCTGGCGAATCCGGCACGCCTTTGCGCGACACCAGCTCATACGGTTCGCTGCGCGAAGTGATGGGCAGCGGCAGCGTGGTGGTGAAACCGTAGCCGGAGCAGAACTTCGCCACATCGGTCGACACCAACGCGACGAGGGTCGGGTTTTCCTGAAGCAACGACAAGGTGGCAAACGCCGACGTGGTTTCCAGCAGGTGCACCGGAAAACGCAGGTCGGCCTCGTGAAACTCGCGCTCCAGCAGCAAACGCATCGGCATGTTGGCGCGATAGACCACCCAGCGGTAATCCACGAGGTCCTTCAACGACAGCTGCCGGGCATAGGCGAACGGATGCTGAGTGCTGGCGATCACCGCCAAGGTTTCTTCGACGAAGGTCGAGCTCTCATACAAGTAGGGCGTGGTGCTGATGGTCGTACGGCAGATCGCGAGATCCAGGCGCCCGGCGTCAAGTTGGCTGAGCAGCGCGGCGCTGGTGTCCTCGACGATCTCGATGGACAGCTTCGGGTGGTCGGCAATCACCCGGCTGATCGCGGTGGTCAGCAGCGGGACGGCGCCCATGATGGTGCCGACGGACACGCGTCCGCCCTCGCCGCTCATGATGCCGATGATCTCTTCGCGCAGATGGGCGAGGTCGGTCTGGATCAAGCGTGCGTAACGAATGACCGAGCGTCCGGCATCGTTCGGTTCAAGCCCGCGGTTAGTGCGGGTGAACAACGAGGTACCGAACGTCGTTTCAATTTCTTGCAGGGCTTTACTGGCGCCGGGCTGGGTCAGCGCGACCTGTTTGGCCGCGCCCAGCAAGGAGCCGTGTTCATCAAGGGCTATCAACAAGCGCAGCTGCTTGATGTGCAGGCGGGACATGATCGAATTGAGTGAGGGCGTCATCAGGGTTAACTAAAAGTTATAGAGGTATCGAAAGTTGTCAGTATCGAGGCTCGCCACGACGGCCCTATAGTCCACCCCACAACCAGGCAATGCAATGGGTTTGACCAGAGAGCGAAAGCCTTCCTGCCGCAGACCGATTGCAACAATAACAATCCTGTATAACTTGTGGTGAATCATGTCCCTCATCAATTACGTCACCAAGATCCAGTTCGGCTACGACAGCCTGCAGCATCTGGCCGCCGAAGCCGAGCGCGCGGGCATCACCCGGCCGCTGATTGTCACCGACATCGGTGTGCGCAATGCCGGCATCGTCGACAAGGTCATCGCGGCCCTCGGCGCCAGCCTTCCTCCTTCGATTTTCGACGCCACCCCGCCCAACCCCAACGAACACGCCGTACGTGAAGCCGTCGCGCAATACCATCTCGACGAGTGCAACGGCATCATCGCGGTCGGCGGTGGTTCTTCCATCGATCTGGCCAAAGGCGTGGCTGTCTGCGCCACGCACGACGGTCCCCTGCACAGCTTTGCGGTGATCGAAGGCGGACTGGATCGCATCACTTCTGCCACCGCGCCGCTGATCGCCATTCCCACCACGGCGGGCACCGGCAGCGAGGTCGGCCGAGGCGCCATCCTGATTCTCGACGATGGTCGCAAGGTGGGCGTAATCTCACCTTATGTGGTGCCTCGCGTGGCCATCTGTGACCCGGAACTGACCCTGGGCCTGCCACCGATGCTGACCGCCGCCACCGGCATGGACGCGATCGCTCATTGCATCGAAACGTTCATGGCGCCGGCCTTCAACCCGGCGGCGGATGGCATCGCCCTCGACGGCCTGTGGCGTGCCTGGGAACACATCGAGCGCGCCACCGCCGAACCCGGTGATCGCGAAGCGCGAATGAACATGATGAGCGCGTCGATGCAGGGCGCACTCGCCTTTCAGAAGGGATTGGGCTGCGTGCACAGCCTGTCCCACGCCTTGGGCGGCATCAATCCGAAGCTGCACCACGGCACCTTGAACGCCATCTTTCTGCCCGCGGTCGTGGACTTCAACGCCAACGCCCCGACCGTTCGCGACGAACGCAAGCTCGAACGCCTGCGACATGCCATGGGCCTTGAGGCCGACGCAAACATCGGCACGGCCATCGAGGACATGACCCGCCGCCTGGGCCTGCCGACCCGCCTGAGCGAAATCGGCGTCGATGAGAGCCTGTTTGCCGGCATCGTCGAAGGCGCCTTGCACGATCACAGCCACAAGACCAACCCCCGCGAAGCATCGTCCGCGGACTACCTGTCGATGCTTGCGCAGTCTTTGTAAACCGCCGCTATCCAACAACAATAAATCAGGAGGCAGCCGCAGCGTCGAACGTGATTCGACGCCAGCGGAACAATCATGAAGCCCACCGTCCTTATCGAACGGCAAGAATCCATTGCCACCGTCACCCTCAGCCATCCAGGGAAAATGAACGCCCTGACCTTGTCCATGTGGCAGGACCTGGGTGATGTCATGACCGAGTTGTCCGCCGACGCCACCGTGCGCTGCGTCGTGTTGCGCGGTGCCGGCGAACAAGCCTTCGCCGCCGGCGCTGACGTCAGCGAGTTTCCGACCGTGCGCGCCAACCTGGCACAAGCCCGGGAGTATGCCGAAGTCACCTCGGCGGCCATGCGTGCAGTCGTGGACTGCCCGCACCCGGTGATCGCGATGATCCATGGCGTGTGCGTCGGCGGCGGGCTGGAAATCGCCGCGCTGTGCGACCTGCGTATCTGCGGCAGCTCCAGTCGTTTCGGTGCGCCGGTCGGCAAGCTGGGGCTGGTCATGTCCTATGACGAAATGGCCGGTCTGGTGGCGCTGGCCGGACGCTCGACGACCCTGGAGATTCTTCTCGAAGGCCGCATTCTCGACGCCAACGACGCCTACGTAAAAAACCTTGTGACCCGCGTCGTGCCCGATGCCGAGGTCGAGTCCGAAACCCTCGCCACCGCCAAGCGCATCGCCAATGGAGCGCCCCTCGTCGCCCGCTGGCATCGCCAGGCCGCACGCCAGCTTGAGGCCGGCGTTGCCCCCACCGTCGAGCAGATTGACGCGAGTTATTTCTGCTACGACACCGAAGATTTTCAGATCGGTCTGAACGCTTTCATCGAGAAAGCCAAACCACAATTCAAGGGGAAATAACATGGGACCGCTGACAGGAATGCGCGTGGTAGAACTGGCTCACATCATGTCCGGCCCGGTGTGCGGAATGATGCTGGCCGACATGGGTGCCGACGTGGTGAAGGTCGAGAAAGTCCCGGGCGGTGATGATTCGCGCCGCTTCTCGCCGATCATGGCCAGCGGTGAATCGGCTTCGTTCATGGTGGTGAACCGCAACAAGCGCGGCATTGGCCTGAACCTCAAAACCGAGGGCGGACGCGACGTGTTGCGCCGCCTGTTGATGGACGCCGATGTGGTGACGGAAAACTTCCGTGCCGGCACCATGGAGAAATTCGGCCTGGGCTATGAAACGCTGAAAACCCTCAATCCAGGGCTGATCTACTGCGCAATCTCCGGTTACGGCCGCAGTGGCCCGTTTGGCGAAAAAGGCGGCTTCGACCTGATCGCCCAAGGCATGAGCGGCATGATGAGCATGACCGGTGAAGCCGGACGTGAGCCGGTCAAGGCCGGTTCGCCAGTGGCCGACATCAACTCCGGCATTCTCGCCGCCCTCGGCATCTGCGCAGCGTACGCCGCCAAACAGAAAACCGGCCTGGGGCAGATGGTCGATACCTCGCTGTTCGAAGCCGGCCTGCAACAGATGTACTGGCCGGCGGCGGCGTATTTCGCCGACGGCACCATTCTGCCGAAGATGGGTTCGGCCAACTCCACCAGCGCGCCGTATCAGGTGTTCCGCACCGCAGACGGCTGGATCAACATTGGTGCCGCCAACCAGGCCAACTACGAACGGCTGGTCGAGGCGCTCGCCGTGCCACAACTCGAAGCCGACCCACGCTTCGCCAGCAACGCGCTGCGCATGGAGCACCGCCTGGCCCTGGTGGAAATCCTCAACGAAGTCCTGGTCGCGCGCACCACGGATGAATGGATGGTGCTGTTCGACAGCCTCGGCCTGCCTGCCGGGCCGGTCCTCGACATCGCCGCGGCACTGGCTCATCCGCAAACCGAAGCACGCGGCATGGTCGTCGAGACCCAACACCCGACCGAAGGCCGGGTACGCGGCATGGGCCTGCCGATTCACTTCTCCGACATGGACAACGCCGCGCCGCCGACCAGTCGGCATGCCCCGCTGCTCGGTGAACACACCCGCGAAGTGTTGAAAGAAAGCGGCTACGCGGAGGATGAAATCGACGAACTGATTCGAACCCAGGCCGTGGTCGCACTCGCGTAACGCAAAAACCTGTGGGAGCGAGCCTGCTCGCGATGAGGCCGTGCCAGGCGACATAAGTATCGACTGATACGCCGCCATCGCGAGCAGGCTCACTCCCACAAAGAGCAGCGTTCACTTAACTGATTCGCTGTTTTTTAGAACAACTACAAAAACAATAAGGTGAACATCATGAGCCGTATCTTGACCGAGGCCGTCAGCCGCCGATCATTTCTAGTGTCTGCCGGCGTCACCGTCGGCGGCGCATTCGCCGCCAACCTGTTGCCCTCCAGCGTCTTCGCCGCGACCAAACCCATTGTGTTGCGCTACACCAGCAGCCTGCCCGACACCCATCCGCTGAACATCCAAATGAAGGCGGCTTCGCTGGCCATCAAGGCCGAAACCAATGGCGCCGTGGACCTGCAGGTGTACGCCAACGGCGCCATGGGCGGCGACACCGACATGCTGTCCCAGGTGCGCGCCGGGGCAATCGATTTCATTCCCTTGCCAGGCGCGATTCTCTCCACGCTGGTGCCGGCCATGTCTATCGAAAGCATGCCGTTCGCATTCAAGGACTACGACAGTGTCTGGGCCGCGCTGGACGGCAAGCTGGGCGAATACGTACGGGCCAAGACCGCCAAGGTCGGCCTGATCCCGATGGAAAAAGTCTGGAACAACGGCTTTCGCCAGATCACCAGTTCGACGCGGCCGATCTACACGCCGCAAGACCTGGCTGGTTTCAAATTGCGCGTATTGGTGAGCCCGCTGTGGACCTCCATGTTCAGCGCCCTCGGCGCCTCCCCGACCGGCATCAGCATCAACGAAACCTACTCGGCGCTGCAGACCAAAGTGGTCGACGGCCAGGAAAACCCGCTGGTGGTCGTCGAAGCCGCACGCTTCTATGAAGTGCAGAAATACTGCTCCATGACCGACCACATCTGGGGCGGTTTCTGGATCGTCGCTTCGGGCAAGACCTTTCCAAAACTGCCGGCGGACGTGCAGGAAATCGTTTCCCGGCAAATCAACGCCGCCGCGCTGATTCAGCGTCAACAGGTGATCGATCTCAACGCCAGCCTGGAGCCGTCACTGACCGCCCATGGCATCACCTTCAACAAAGTCGACCGTTCATTGTTCAGGACTGATTTGCAGTCCAAAGGCTTCTACACCCAATGGAAAGAAAAGTACGGCGATGAAGCCTGGAGCTTGCTGGAGCAGTACGCGGGTCAACTGTCCTAAGCCGGAGACAAGGTCATGAAAAACGAAATACCAATGACGGATGTTTCTCCCGCTGAAGGACTCAGCACGCGCCCCACCACGTTTCGTCTCGGTCGCGCTTTGGATACAGGGCTGCGCTGGCTGACCGAGGGCAGCGCGGCATTGCTGGTGGTTATCGAAGTCACGCTGCTGTTTTGCAATGTGTTCTCGCGCTACGTGCTCAATCAACCCATCGTCTGGGGCGACGAACTGGCCTCGCTGCTGTTTCTCTGGCTGGCGATGCTCGGCTCAGTGGTGGCGATGCGTCGAGGCGAGCACATGCGGCTTACCTCGTTCATCGGGCGGCTGCCGCTGGAAAAACGCGCCTTTGTCGACACCTTGGGCGCGGTGATTGTCATCGCGTTCATCGGGTTGCTGTTCACGCCGGCCTGGGAGTACGTCAGCGACGAGTGGATCATCACCACCGCCGCCCTTGAAATCCCTAACGCCTTTCGCGTGTCCGCCATCGCGGTCGGTCTGACCCTGATGCTGATGACGTGTGTCGCGCGTCTGCTGACCAGCGCCCGGTTGATCGACTTCTCCGTGTCGGTGGCGATGCTGGCGTCCCTGGCCGCGTTGTTGTGGGTGGCTGAAGGCTGGATGTTGCTGATGGGTAACTGGAACCTGATCATTTTCTTCATGATCGGTGTGATGGCGATGATCATGATCGGTGTGCCGATCATGGTGGCGTTCGGCCTGGCCACGGTGGCTTATCTGTCGACCATGACCGGAACGCCCTTGAGCCTGGTGGTGGGCCGGATGGACGAAGGCATGGCGAGCCTGATCTTGCTGGCCATTCCGTTGTTTGTGTTTTTGGGGGCGCTGATCGAGGCCATGGGCATGGCCCGAGCGATGATCCGCTTCCTCTGCTCGTTGATCGGTCATGTCCGTGGCGGCCTGTCTTATGTGCTGATCGGGGCCATCTACCTGATCTCCGGCATTTCCGGCTCCAAGGCTGCCGACATGGCGGCCATCGCCCCGGCGTTATTCCCAGAAATGAAGAAACGTGGTGAGGATGAAAACGAACTGGTGGCGATGCTCAATGCCTCCGGGGCGATGTCGGAAACCATTCCGCCGAGCCTGGTACTGATCACCATCGGCTCGGTGACCGGTGTGTCGATTTCCGCCCTGTTCACCGGCGGTTTCATGCCGGCGGTGGTGGGTGCCATCGCCATGGCGGCGGTGATCTGGTGGAAAAACCGCAAAGGCGAGGCCTCCACCGGTAAACGCGCTTCAGGCAAGGAAATCGGTCACTCGCTGCTGGTTGCGCTACCGGCCCTGGCCCTGCCCTTCGTGATCCGCACCGCGGTGGTTGAAGGGGTCGCGACCGCCACCGAAGTCGCCGCCATCGGCGTGGCCTACACCTTCGTCGTCGGGTTGCTGTGCTACCGCTGCTTTGACTGGCGCCGCCTGTATCCGATCCTGGTCAGTACCGCGTCGCTGTCCGGCGCGATCCTGATCATCATCGGCAGCGCGACCGCCATGGCCTGGGCATTGACCCAGTCGGGCTTCTCCCACCAGTTGGCGCAGGTGATGTCGACGGTGCCGGGTGGCGCGATGGGCTTCCTGATCATCTCCGCCGCGGCGTTCATTCTTCTGGGCAGTTTTCTGGAAGGCATCCCGGCCATCGTGCTGTTCGGGCCGCTGCTGTTTCCGATTGCCAAGGCCATGGGCATCAACGACGTGCATTACGCCATGGTCGCGATCTTCGCCATGGGCCTGGGTTTGTTCGCCCCACCGTTTGGCGTGGGCTTCTATGCCGCTTGCGCCATCGCCAAGGTCGACCCCAGCGGCGCCATGCGCCGGGTCTGGCCGTATCTCGGCGCACTCGTTGTCGCCCTGGGCGTGCTGATCGCCGTGCCATGGATTTCCATCGGTTTCCTGCCCAACGCCTGAATCCCTTTTTGACTATCAGCACTCAAATACGAGGTTTCTCATGAATTTTTCCACACTCGAAGCCGGCACCGCCACCGAACGCCAACTGATCGTCGACAAGGAGCGCACCATCTCGTTTCTCGGCGAAGACTTGCGCATCTACGCCACGCCACGGTTGGTCGATGACATCGAACAGACCTGCCTTGATTACCTGCTCACCTTCCTGGATGAGGGCGAAAACACCGTCGGTGCGGCAGTCGACATCCGCCACGTCGGCGCCACGTTGCTCGGCATGTCTGTCAGCATCGTCGCCACGGTCACCCGGATCGAGGGGCGCAGCGTCACCTTCAACGTCGAAGTGCGCGATGACGTCGAGCTGGTGGCCACGGCGGCGCATACCCGGGTGGTGGTGAACGTCGCCAAACTGCGCAGCCGCGTTCAGGCCAAGGCCGAGGCGGCCGCCGCAGGGGACGTCGAAGACAGCGCGCTCAGCCCTTCCCAATTCGCCGCGTCGCGCTGAGCAAGGGACCCCGTCATGATCACGCTGCACGAACGCAATGGCTTGCCCAACCTTGCGACCGAGGATGCGCTACCGATTGTCGATGCTCACCACCACTTGTGGGACCTGGGCAACGGTCGTTATCCCTGGCTGCAGGACGACTATCACGAAGATTTTTTTCTCGGCGACTATCACAGCCTGTGCCGTGATTTCTTGCCGGAAAACTTTCTTGCCCTGACCGAAAAACAACGGTTGGTAGGAACGGTGCATGTCGAGGCCGAACGTGCTCGCGATGAGCAAGTTGCCGAGACACACTGGCTGGAACAGGTGAATGCCCGTTACGGCTTCCCGAATGCCATCGTTGCCCACGCCTGGTTCGACCGTGAGGACAGCGCGGACATTCTCGCGGCTCAGGCCGCCAGGCCGCTGGTCAAAGGCATACGCTCCAAACCGGTGACTTCGGCGTCACCGGAGGTGTCGATTGCCGGGGCCCGCGGCACCATGCAGGACCCGAAATGGCTGGAAGGTTTTTCGCGACTGGCTGACCACAACCTGTCGTGGGACCTGCGCGTGCCGCCGTGGCACCTGGTCGAGGCCGCCGAAGTGGCGGCGATGTTTCCGCAGATCCGGATCGCCCTCAATCACACCGGCTTCGCCTGGGATCGCAGCCCGCAAGGCATGATCCGCTGGCGCAAGGGCCTGGAAGCACTGGCCCTGCAACCCAACGTGCACATCAAGCTGTCGGAGTTCGGGCTGAAAGACTCGCCCTGGAACTACGACGATAACCGGATCGTGGTGCTGACCGCATTGGAGATTTTCGGTCCCGAGCGCTGCATGTTCGCCAGCAACTTCCCGGTCGCCGGACTGCGCGCGTCCTACGACACGATTGCCGATGGCGTGGCCGCGATGCTCGCGCCACTGGGGCGCGCCGTGCAGGAAGCGGTGTTCGCCGGCAATGCACAACGCTTTTATCGTCTGGAGGAACAGCATGGATAACCCATCCGTGATCGACTGGCGCGCGCGCTTTCAGGCCAGTGGCGAGGACGCGGACTTACCCATCGTCGACGCCCACCAACACTATTTCGATATCGAAAAGCATTACTACCCGTGGCTGAACGACCGCCCGCTGCGCCCGTTTCGTTATGGCGATTACTCATCGATCTGCCGCAACTTTCTGCCTGAGGACTATCGCCGGCTGACCGGCAACCATCGCATCGTGCAGACCGTCGTCATCGAGGGTGAATGGGACCCTGCGACGCCCGCCGATGAGGTGCGGTTTGTCGAATCACTGGCACAAAACGAGCCGACCCTGGCGGCGATGGTGGCGCAGGTTTGGCTTGACCGTGAAGACGCATCGGACCTCTTGCGCCGATACGGCGATCATCCATTGGTGCGCGGCGTGCGCCACAAACCTGCGGTCACCAGCCTTGAAGCATGGCGCGAAGATTTCGTGGCGCCAGGCTCCATGCGTGACCCTCGTTGGCGCGAAGGCTACGCACAACTGGCTGAAAACGGCCTGCACTTCGAGTTGCAGGCGCCATGGTGGCATCTGGCGGAAGCGGCCGAGCTGGCCAGGGACTTTCCTGACGTGACCATCGTGGTCAATCACACGGCGCTGCCGGCTGATCGTTCGCAAGAAGGTCTGGCCGGCTGGCGTGAAAACCTCGCGTTGCTGGCACGGGAGCCGAACGTCGCCCTGAAGATCTCGGGCATCTGCATCCCCGGCCAGGCGTGGCCCGTCGAGTCGAACCGCGTGGTGGTGAACGACGCGATTTCGATTGTCGATGTCAGTCGCTGTGCATTTGCCAGCAATTACCCGGTCGACGGCGTCGTGAACGGCATGAGCGAGATCTTCGACGGCTTCAAAACGATTGTCAGCGACCGCTCCCTGACGGATCGACTCGCCCTGTTTCATGACAACGCCCGACGCATTTACCGGCTCATTTGACCCTCATTGAACAGCCTTTCAGGAGTTCCCATGTTTGAAGTTTCAGGCCACAACTACATCGCTGGCGCTCGTTCGGCTAAAGGCTCGAGCACTCTGCAAAGCCACGACGCCAGTACCGGCGAAGCACTGCCGTATCGCTTCCATCAGGCGACCGTGGACGAAGTGAATGCGGCCGCGGAAGCGGCGGCCACGGCTTACCCGATCTTTCGTAACCTTTCATCCGCCCGACGCGCTCAATTTTTGGAGGCTATTGCCTCTGAGCTTGAGGCGCTGGACGACTCGTTCATCGCCCTCGTGTGCCGGGAAACCGCCCTGCCCGCCGGTCGTATTCAAGGTGAGCGGGCACGCACCAGCGGCCAGATGCGTCTGTTCGCCACCCTGCTGCGTCGCGGCGATTTCTACGGCGCCCGCATCGATCGTGCTTTGCCCGACCGTCAACCGCTGCCCCGTCCAGACCTGCGCCAGTACCGTACCGGGCTCGGTCCGGTCGTTGTGTTCGGTGCCAGCAACTTCCCGCTGGCCTTCTCGACCGCTGGCGGCGACACCGCCTCCGCCCTCGCTGCGGGCTGCCCGGTTGTGTTCAAGGCCCACAGCGGTCACATGGCAACCGCCGATTACGTCGCCGATGCGATCACTCGCGCGGCCAGAAAAACCGGGATGCCTGATGGCGTGTTCAACATGCTCTACGGCAGCGTCGGTGAAGCATTGGTCAAGCATCCGGCGATCCAGGCGGTGGGTTTCACTGGGTCATTGCGTGGCGGTCGAGCCTTGTGTGACATGGCAGCGGCGCGTCCTCAACCGATCCCGGTGTTCGCCGAAATGAGCAGCATCAACCCGGTGTTGTTGATGCCCGAAGCACTGAAGGCGCGCGGTGAAAAAATCGCTGCCGAGCTGAGCGCTTCCGTGGTGCTGGGCGCGGGTCAGTTTTGCACCAACCCCGGCTTGGTTTTGGGCATTCGTTCGCCAGAGTTCACGGCCTTCCTCGAACGCTTCACCGGTTTGATGGGCGAGCAATCCGCGCAAACGATGCTCAACGTCGGCGCGCTGAAAAGCTATTGCCACGGCCTGGAAAATCTTCACGCACACCCCGGCATGACGCACCTGGCCGGCGCCGCACAACAGGGCAACCAGGCGCAGCCGCAAGTGTTCAAGGCCGACGTCAGCCTGTTGATCAACGGTGATGAGTTGCTTCAGGAAGAAGTCTTCGGCCCGACCACCCTCGTGGTGGAAGTCGCTGACCAGGCCGAGTTGCTCCAGGCACTGCACGGTTTGCGTGGTCAGTTGACCGCCACGCTGATCGTCGAAGATTCGGACCTCAATGCCCTGAACGAAGTGCTGGCCCTGCTGGAACAGAAAGTCGGGCGCGTGCTGTTCAATGGTTATCCAACCGGCGTGGAAGTCTGCGATGCCATGGTTCACGGCGGACCGTACCCGGCCACTTCGGATGCTCGCGGTACATCGGTCGGAACGTTGGCGATTGATCGATTCCTGCGTCCCGTTTGTTATCAGAACTGCCCCGACAGCTTGTTGCCGGACGCGCTGAAGAACGCCAACCCGTTGAGCATTGCCCGACTGGTTGACGGTGTCAGCAGCCGTGATGCGCTGTAAGTCACCGAACTAACACCCGCCGTTAGTAACAACTCCGTCGCCTATCGAAAAATAGGCGCCGGACACGCTCGCCTCAAAAAACGCTGTAGCCCACAACAACAAAAACAGAGGAAGTCTCATGCACGTTCAACTTCACCCGACACTGCGTCTCTCCAAGATGATGTTGGCGGTCACCGCTGCCGTTCTGCTCAATTCAACATTTTCCCCACTCGCGGTTGCAGAAACCGCACCCACCGCGACGGCAGCGCCTATGCAATGTGTAACTGAAACGACACCGCGCTACACCAAAACCCCCACCGGTTACCTCATGGTGCTGCGCATGGGCGACAACGCCTTCAAGGAACTGACCAAACTGGCCATCGCCGAGAAAATCCCCAGCGCGTCCATCAGCGGTATTGGCTTTGGCAACGTGAAGTTCGGTTTCTGGAACAAGGACAAAAAGGACTTCGACGCCAAGACCTTGAACAGTGTCGAGATGGCCAGCGTCACCGGCTCCGTGGCCTGGAAGAACGATCAGCCTTCGATCCATATACACGGTGTTGCCGGTGACGCCACGTTTCAAGCGTATGGCGGCCACATCCTCGACTTCGAAGTGACCACCGGTTCGATGGAAATCACCGTGATCGTCCACCAGCGTCGTCTGGAGCGCGGGATTGACCCGTGCATCGGCGCCAACGTGTTGGGTATTTAAGCCAGGCGAATAACGCTCCCGCAGGCATCGAACGTTGCCGGCACCCGCTACTGCGGGAGCCACCCTCCCAAATACAAACTACAAAAAAAGGGGCGATTCAGATGAGTAACAAGAAAACGGCGGTGACGTTTGCATTGGGTGCCATTGCACTCAGCACCCAGGCGCATGCCGACTTCCTGAGTGACAGCAAAGCCACCCTGGGGATGAGAAATTTCTACTTCAATAACGACAACCGTGACGGCACGGCCGCGCCTTCGAAAACCGAAGAGTGGGCGCAGGGTTTCATGCTCGATTACAAGTCGGGCTACACCGATGGCACGGTTGGTTTTGGCGTCGATGCACTGGGCTTGATGGGTATTACGCTGGACAGTGGCAAGGGACGGCACGTCGGCAGCAGCATGATTCCTTCAGATAGCGACAACAGCGCCATCGACGAATGGAGCCGGTTGGGGTTGACCGGCAAGGTCAAGGTCTCGAAAACCGAACTTCGCCTGGGCACGCTGATGCCGAAGCTGCCGATCCTGGTTTCCAACGACGGCCGTCTGCTGCCGCAGACCTTCGAAGGTGGCCAGATCACCTCTGGCGAGTTCAAGGATTTGACCTTCACTGGAGGCCGAATCGAACACGCCACCGGTCGGGGCTCAAGCGATCAGACGGGGTTGGCCGCCACGGGCGGCACCCGCGAAAGCAACGCGTTCGACTTCGCCGGGGGCGACTGGAAAGTCACCAAGGACCTGACGGCCCAGTATTACTACGCCAACCTGGACGACTATTACACCCAACAATTTTTTGGCCTGATCCACACGCTGGCGATCGCGGAAGGCCAATCCCTGAAAACCGACTTGCGCTACTTCAAGACGGACTCGTCCGGTGCAAACAGCTCAGGCACTTCAGGCTACAAAATCAGTGGCTACACCGAAGGCAATGATGGCGAGATCGATAACCGAACCTGGAGCGCCGCGCTGATTTACACCTTGGGTGGTCATGCAGTCACGGCGGGCTACCAAAGCGTTTCAAGCGGCAGCAACTTCACGCAGCTCAATCAGGGCGGCCTGGCCAACAAGGGTGCCGGCGGCTCCAGCCTTTATCTGTACACCGACCGCCTGATTCAAACCTTCACCCGTGCGGGCGAACGCACAGCCTTCGGTCAATACGCCTATGACTTTGCTGCCTTGGGTGTGCCAGGCCTGAAAGCGTCCGTCATGTACCTCAGCGGGGACAACATCAAGACGAACTCTGGCGATACCCAGAAGGAATGGGAGCGGGACATTGCTCTGGACTACGTGATTCAGTCCGGTTCGCTTAAAGGGGTCGGATTCGGATGGCGTAATGGCAAGTCCAACAGTGAGGCGTCCCGCAACCAGGATCAGAACCGCTTGATCGTGAGCTACAGCATTCCGTTGCTGTAGGAGCAAAGCTTGCTCGCGATAGCGTCGGCACCTTCAACATCAAGGTGACTGACACACCGCCTTCGCGAGCAAGCCCGCTCCCACATTGGATCTCTGGTGGCCGCAGAATGTGTGATCGACTCAATTCCCTGTGGGAGCGGGCTTGCTCGCGAAGGCGTCGGCACTCCCAACATCAAGGTGACGGACATACCGCTATCGCGAGCAGGCTCGCTCCCACATTGGATCGCGGGTGGCTGCAGAATTTACGATCCCCTTAATTCCCTGTGGGAGCGGGCTTGCTCGCGAAGGCGTCGGCACACTCAACATCAATGTGACTGACATACCACTATCGCGAGCAGGCTCACTCCCACATTGGATCTCTGGTTGAACGCTGGATGTGTGATCAACGTAATTCCCTGTGGGAGCGAGCCTGCTCGCGATGGCGTCGGCACCTTCAACATCAATGTGACTGACACACCGCTATCGCGAGCAGGCTCGCTCCCACATTGGACCTCTGGTGGCCGCCGTTATCGGTCATCGGCCCGTCACCGAATGAACCGCGGCTAATCTACGCCTTCGGTCACCAGCACTTGGGCCTGCCCCTGGCCGGGGCAACCGGTCAGTTGGTCGCCGCCTGCATCGCCGGCAAGGCACCTCAATGGCTGGACAGTTTTTCAGTGCAACGCTTCTGAGCGGCGCTGAGATCGTCGTGTATGCAGCGAGGGGCTGAGCGTTTTCAGGCGCACGCATTAAACTGATATCGCTTCGCCAGGGAACTCCTGACGTCCGCCACGCATCCTAGACTATGAGGTACTTCCTTTTTTGCTTCACGCTTTCAGAGGACACCGTCATGCGCCGTCTGATTATCATCTCTTCCCTTTTGCTGTGTTTACCCTTCGGCTCCGCTATGGCCAAAGTGGATGCGGGCGATGTCGCCACGTCAGCCGGGGTTTCCGCATCGTTGTACTCGACCTTCAAGGATGACAAACGGGTGATTCCGGCTCGGGATGACGCCTCCAGCTTCGTTGCCAGTGGCGGTGCGATTCGTGGTGTTTATCTGGAGTCGTACTTAAAGCAGATTCGTCAGGAAAATCCCGGCCTCAACGCCAGCGACGAAGACCTGGCCAGAGCAATCCTCGTCCAGGAAGGCGTAGCTGCAGGCAAATAAAGACTGAAAAAGTAGCGGTGGGGCTTGCAGCGCCCAGATAGCGTGTGCAGCCCTACCTTGCTTCAGCACCGGTGGATAATCGCGCCCAACCCGCCACCAGCTGCGCGCTGATGCTCACGCCGCCACACACCACAATCACTACGTCATGGGCTTCGGCAATCGCCGGATGGTCCAGGTATCCAATCGCCAACGAAACACCGCACGCCGGTTCGACCAACTGACGCAAGTCGTTGGCATAACGCACCACGCCCATGATTGCCTCGTCATCGCTGAGCGCGACACATTCGTGCGGGAAATCGAAAATATGCTGCACCGGCCAGGCAGCCACCAACGTAGCGCCAAGCGACCTGGCGACCGTATCAATCCGGGGAAATATGACTGGATGTCCGGCACTGACAGCGGCGGCAAAAGACGCAGAACCCTGGGTTTCACACGCGATTATCCGACAGTCCATGCGCTGGTGGCGGATCAATCCGGTGAGAATGCCCGCCAGCAAACCTCCACCCCCTACCGACATCACGAGTGCATCGACCTGAGGGCAATCTTCGAGGATTTCATCGACCATCGTGCTGTGCCCTTCCCACAGCACCGGGTGATCGAAGGCTGGCACATATTCGGTGTCCGCGCCCTGCGCGAGTTCCTTGGCCCGTAGATTGGCTTCGTCCCAGACCTTGCCATGAACGATCACCTCGGCACCGGTTTTGCGGATTTTTGCGCGGGTGGTTTCCGGGGTGGTGTTCGGCACCACAATGCAGGCTTTCAACCCCAGGCTGGCGGCAGCCACGGCGGTGGCGAACCCGGCATTGCCGCCGGAAGGACAGATGACTTTGCGTTTCCCTTGCTCCGCCGCCTGGCTGCACAAGAGCCCAATACCGCGAAGTTTGAATGAGCCGCTCGGTTGCAGGTTTTCCAGCTTGAGCCAGATTCGTCGAGATGGGGTCGACAGGTCTGGATGCAGAATCAAGGGCGTCCTGATGTGAAGCATGGTGGAGCTCCTTAAGGGTGAACAGTCCTACTCCAAGCTTAGTTCACCCTGCCCCGCGGCTACCGCTTCAGCGATAACGCGGTGCGGCCGTGGAATGGCCGAACAAACCTGAAAGCGTCTGGCGCTGGGCTTCGTAGGTGTCCCACTGGTCGCCTTGGTGCAGGCCCGGAATGGTCACCACTTCGCCTTGCGCCAGCCCCGTCAGCGCGGCATCGACCATGTCCTGGGCAGACATCACGATCTCTTGCGGCAGGTTTTCCACCGGGTTGCCGGCCTCGCTCCAGAAGTCGGTGGCGGTAGCGCCGGGCAGCACGGCCTGGATCCGAATGCCTTTGTCCGCCAGTTCGCGGTGCATCGATTGGCTCAGGCCGAGGACAAACGCCTTGGTCCCGCCATACACGCCGTTGAGAATTTCCGGGGCGATGGCAACAATCGAGGAGATATTGATCACAGTTCCTGTGCCGCGAGCGACGAAGCCTGGCACCACCGCGTAAGCCAGGCGCATCAAAGCGGTCACGTTGAGGGTGATCATGTCTTCCATGTCATCCACCGGGCTGCCGAGCAGCGGCATGACGGCGCCGACCCCGGCGTTGTTGACCAACAGGGTGATACTGGCGTCGGAGCGTAGAATTTCTTCGACCCGCCGCACGTCGGCCTTGTCTTTCAAATCGGCGGCGACCACTTCCACGGCGCGGCCGGTTTCGTTACTCAGGTGGTTGGCCAGGGTGTTCAGTTTTGCCTGGCTGCGGGCGACCAGAATCAGGTCGTAACCCTGCCGGGCGAGACGGTCGGCATACACCGCGCCGATGCCCGAAGAGGCGCCAGTGATCAGCGCGGTACCTTTGGATGAGAGGGCCATGTCTATTTCCTTCACAGTGAGGCGATAACGTCGCCGGGTGTGATCCGTTATAAAGGGTCTAACGGCCGTCTCAAATGACGTTTAAAGTACGTTTTTCGGACATGACCTTTTGAGGACATCTCGATGACTTCCGTGGCATTTGTAGTGTTTGAAGGGTTCCAGTCCATGGCGCTGGCGGCCATGCCGGTGTTCGAGTACGCCAATTTCAGCGCTGGCGAGGCGCTTTATGAGGTGAGCGTGGTGTCCGAAGACGGCCGCACATTGCGCGCTTCCGGTGGGCTGAACGTCGGCACCGAGGCCTTTGGTGAGCGGGTGTTCGACACGGTGATTGTGGTGGGCGGCGATGCCATCCTCGCGCAGGCACCCGAGGGCGTGCTGAACTACCTGCGCGCAAACGTTAAAACCGCACGGCGCACGGCGTCGATCTGCTCCGGCGCGTTCGTCCTGGCCCAGGCGGGTTTACTAGATGGGCGGCGGGCCACCACCCATTGGGCTTATGCACGGGAGCTGCAAGCGAGGTTTCCGTCGATCAAGGTTGAAGAAGATCGCATCTACGTCGTCGACGGTTCAATCTGGACCTCCGCCGGGATGACCGCCGGCATCGACCTGGCGCTGGCCATGGTCGAAAAGGATCACGGCGCCGCACTGGCCCGTTCCGTGGCGCAGAAACTGGTGATGTACCACCGCCGCGCGGGCGGCCAGTCGCAGCACTCGGCGCTGCTGGAACTGGAAGCGAAATCCGACCGCATTCAAACCGTCCTCGGCTATGCGCGAGAGCACCTCACCGAGACGTTGTCGGTGGAGCATCTGGCGGACGTCGCGCGCCTCAGCCCTCGGCAGTTCAGCCGGGCCTTTCGGGCGGAAACCGGTCAATCGCCGGCCAAAGCCATTGAGAACCTGCGCCTGGAAACGGCGCGCCAGATGCTGGAACGCGGGCGCCTGACCCTCGATCAGATCGCCGAAGAGTCCGGCTTCAGCGACTGCCGCCGCATGCGCGAAGCCTTCCTTCGGGCGTTCGGGCAGCCGCCCCAGGTGATTCGGCGTAATGCCAGGGCAGACACCGCCACGTAGGAGCTGCCGAAGGCTGCGATCTTTTGATCTTCGCTTTTCAAAACAAGATCAAAAGATCGCAGCCTGCGGCAGCTCCTACAATGAACGGTGTCAGGTCCGTTTGTGGAGATGCAGATGAAAATCTCGGCCAAACTGGCGTTCTTCGCCGTTGTTTCCACCCTCGCCTACCTTGGGCTCGCGGTGTGGGGGCTCGGCGGGTTCTCGGCGTTTTTCTCTCATACACCGCTGGTGGTCATCGTGTTTGCCACTTTGGTGATGGCCATCGCGTCTTTGTTCACTGAGGTCAACCTGAGTTCCGGCGAACGTGAAGACCGGGCCAATCGCTGGGTGCTGCCGGCGTTCGGGGTGATCGGATTATTGAGCGGGTACCTGCCGGCCTACACCGACCGGATCGATTTCTGGACGTTTGGCGGCGAAGGTGTGCGCTGGCTCGGGGCGTTGTTGTTCATCATCGGCGGCACGCTGCGGCTGTGGCCGGTGTTTGTGCTGGGCAAGCGTTTCAGTGGACTGGTGGCGATTCAGCCGGGGCACACGCTGGTCACCGACGGGATTTATCGCTCCTTGCGCAACCCCAGTTATCTGGGGCTGATGATCACTGCTGTGGGCTGGGCACTGGCCTTTCGCTCCGGCGTTGGCCTGTTGCTGGCCGCGGTGACGCTGATCCCGCTGATCGCCCGCATTCACTCCGAAGAAGCGCTGTTAAGGGCGCAGTTCGGCAGTGAATACGAGGCTTATTGCGCCCGCAGTTGGCGCTTGATTCCCGGGGTTTACTAGTCAATCCACATTAGATCTTCGTTAGGCGGATGAGACCGTCGGCGTCTTTGCGGGCCTCGACCGACTCATAGCTGGCGAGCGTGGCATGCGGAGTCTGGAGCGGATGGTCGTGGGTCGCAGTCACCACGATCAGGCTCGCGCCCGCTGCCTCGGCGGCAAGTATGCCCACGGTGGCGTCTTCGAAAATCAGGCAATCGGCTGGTTCAACGCCCAAGCGCCTGGCCGCCAGTCGATAGCCCGCGGGATCGGGTTTGCCGGCACTGACGTCTTCGGCAGTGACCATCACCAGAGGCTGCGGAATACCCGCCGCAGCCATCCGCCGCAGCGCCAATGCCTTCGGCGCCGAGGTGACGATAGCCCATTGATTGGCGGGCAGCGACTTCAGGAAATTCGCCGCGCCAGGCACCTCGATGATCCCCTCGACATCCCCGATTTCCGCCTCGGTGATGAACGCCGCTTCAGCCTCGGCATCCACCCCGGGCAATGCCAGACGATTGATGGTGTCGATAGCGCGAACGCCATGGATGGTGGGCAGGAAAGTGTCGACATCGACGCCGTGGCGCAAGGCCCAGGCCGCCCAGATCCGCTCGGCAGCGGCGATGGAATTGAGGACGGTGCCGTCCATATCAAACAGAAAAGCGCGGTACGGGGTGTTGAAGACAGATTCTTGAGCAGACAAGGGGGAGCTTCCTCTCGCAAGTGCCAGGCGGGTTCGCCGGGCAATGTAGCATTTGCGAGAGGATCTCGTTACTAAGCAGGACGCGGTGCGTCAACAGGCGGCGTGCCGTCGTGAAACATCGTCTTCAGTTGAGCACGCAGTTCCGGTGAGTCGGTGTGCTTGTGAACACTGACCGCATGCTGTGCGGCGGCCTCGAGCAGTTCGTTTTCAGAGTCTGCGGACAGTGCGACCGAGCATTTGGCATCGCTTGGAAACTCGCGGCAATCGATGTATTTACGCGCCATGATCTTCTCCTCCCTACTGGGGCGACTCTTGAAGTATAGGCCCGCCACAAGGCGCATCGTCAAAAGTGCTAGGGGTCTGATGTGCCGCAAGGTTCTAAAGGGTACGTTTCGACTTCAAGGCACCTTCCACACAGTCCAGCAACTGCCCAAGCGCCCATGGTTTCTTGATGAACGACACCGAATGCCTGACCCCGGAGCTTTCCGGCGTTTCAAAACCGGACATGATCATGATCGGTTTGTCGGGCCAGCGGTCGCCAAACAGATTGGCCAGGTCCGCGCCATTGAGTTTGCCCGGCATGGTGATGTCCGTGAGTAATAAACGGACGCCTTCGGAGTGTTGCTCCAGATACTTCGACGCCGCATCCGCGCTGGTCTGCGGTTCAACCACAAAGCCTTCTTCCTGAAGAATTTCGCAGAGGAACTCCAGGATCAGCGGGTCGTCCTCCACCACAAGAATCAACCCGCCAAGGAGATGATCGCCCGCCGTCGATACTGGTCTCATGACTGTGCCACTCCCTGATTGCCTAAATGATTTCGCGCGCTTAAATCCGCTGCCTATCAGGTATGAGCAGCGGGCTCGGCGGAAATTCATTTTTGATGCAACCAGACGACGAAATCAGGCGTCCTGCAAAATCAGATCGGCGCCCTTCTCCGCCACCATAAGCACGGCGGCGTGAGTGTTGCCAGAGGTCACGTTAGGGAAAATCGATGCATCGACAATGCGCAAACCGTCTAAACCATGGACTTTAAGCCGCTTGTCGACCACCGACGTCTGTTCGTCCGCACCCATCGCGCAGGAACCGCACAGGTGATAGATCGAACCGCTGTTTTCGCGAAAATACTGCAGCATCTGTTCGTCACTTTCGATGGCCGGCCCCGGCAGCACTTCTTCGACGGTAATGCCTTTGAGTGCCGGCGCCTGCATGATTCTGCGCATCAAGCGGCTGCCCTGGATCACCTCGTCGATGTCCTTTTGCGTGCTCAGGTAATTGGGGTCGATCAGCGCCGCGTCCCGCGGATTTTTCGAGGCAATCTCGATGTGCCCGCGACTGGTCGGCCGGCACGGGTTGAAGCACAACAGGAAGCCTGAATACGGTTCCGGCTTGAGGCTAGCCTTATTGTTTTTTGGAATCTGGTACGACAACGGGTTGAAGTACAACTGCAGGTTCGGGTTGGCCTGTAGCTCGTTGCCACGGAAGAATCCGCCGGCCTGATTGACGCTCATCGCCAGTGCGCCCTTGCGGGTGAACAGGTACTTCAAGCCCAGTTTGAACTGACCAAACAGCGAGCTCAGTTGATCGTTGAGCGTCGGGATGTTGGCCTTGTAGTAGTAACTGGCGCACAGGTGATCTTGCAGGTTCTGCCCCACCGCCGGCAGGTGTTTGACCAACGGGATGTTGTGTTTGGCCAGCAGCGCCTGATCCGCGACACCGGACAATTGCAGGATCTTCGGCGTGTCCACGGCACCGGCGCAAAGAATGACTTCCTTGTTGGCGGTAAATGTCCGCACCACGCCGTGCTGGGTGATGGAAATCCCGGTCGCCCGGCCGTTATCAAACAACACCCGATCCACCAGCGCGTAATGCTCGACCGTCAGGTTCGGCCGGCTCAATGCCGGATGCAGATGCGCAAAACTGCTGGAGCAACGCTGACCGTTGCGGGTGTTGACGTCGTAGATGCCCGAACCTTCAAATTTCGGGCCGTTGAAGTCATCGCTATGGGGATAACCCAGTTCATCGCAGCCCTTTAGGAACACATCGCAAATCGGATGGGTCTGGCCCTTCATCGGCGTGATGCTGATCGGGCCGCTGCCGCCGTGGTACTCGCTGTCGCCCAGCGGATGGTTTTCCAGTTTGCGGAAGTACGGCAGCACCTCCTTGAAGCCCCAGCCTTCATTGCCGTTAGCCGCCCAGTCGTCGAAGTCATGGGCCTGGCCACGGACGTAGATCATCGCGTTGATCGAGCCCGAACCACCCTGTACCTTGCCCCGCGGGGCATAGATTTCGCGGTTGTTCAGCTGTTTTTGCGGCTGGCTGTAGTACATCCAGTTGAAGGTCGGGTTGTAATACATTTTGGCGAAGCCGACCGGGATCCTGAACCACAGGGAACTGTCCTTTCCGCCCGCTTCCAGCAGCAACACCGAGTGTTTCCCGGACGCCGAGAGCCGATTGGCAAGGATGCAGCCTGCGGCGCCAGCGCCAGCGATGATGTAGTCGTAAGTCATGCACGGTTACCGCGTAAGTCGTTTTACAAAAAACCGCCCGTCATGGGCGGCAAATCCCGTCAGCCTCGAGCTGGCGATGCGTCTTTGACATCAGCCGGTGTCGGCGCCATTTGCAGGTGCAAACGCTCGCCGGTGTACGGCGAATGCTTGCGCACCACGTCCATGTTCAGCTCCACGCCCAGGCCCGGCTCGGTGGACGGGATGATGTAACCGTCCTCCCATTGCAGCGGTTTGGTCAGGACTTCGGCATGGAACCCGCCCCAGGTCATGATGCTTTCCTGAATCAGGAAGTTCGGCGTGCAGGTGGCCAACTGGAAACTCGCCGCGGCGCCAATCGGCCCGTTGTAGAGGTGTGGCGCGATCTGCGCGTAATAAGCTTCGGCCATGCTCGCGATCTTTTTTGCTTCCAGCAGACCGCCGCAGCGGGCCACGTTCATCTGCAAAATCGACGCGCCACCCGCCTGCAACAGTTTGAAGAATTCGTACTTGGTGGTCAGCCGTTCGCCGGTGGCAATCGGGATGCTGGTTTTGGCCGCGACTTGCGCCATGGCCTCTTCCTGGCCCGGCGGCACCGGTTCTTCGAACCACAGCGGATCGTATTTCTCCAGGCGCTTGGCCAGGCGGATCGCCGAGGACGGCACCATTTGCCCGTGGGTGCCGAACAGCAGATCGCACTTGTCGCCCACCGCTTCGCGGATCTTGCGGCAGAAGGTTTCGCAGCGTTCCAGCACTTCCAGCGAGATCTGGTGCCCGGAGTACGCGGTGTAAGGCCCGGCCGGGTCGAATTTCACGGCGGTGAAGCCTTTGTTCATGTTCTCGATGGCGCATTCGGCGGCCAGGTCCGGGTCGTCGTAGTCGTACTCGCCCTTGCTGTTGACCGGGTACAGGTAGGTGTAGGAACGCAGGCGTTCGTTGACCTTGCCGCCCAGCAGTTCATACACCGGCTTGTTCGCCGCTTTGCCGATGATGTCCCAGCAGGCCATCTCCAGGCCGCTGACCACGCCCATCATGGTCAGGTCCGGCCGCTGGGTGAAACCGCTCGAATAGGCCTGACGGAAGAAGCGCTCAATGTGGTGCGGGTCGTGGTTGAGCAAGTAGCGTTCGAACACGTCTTCGATGATCGGCAGCATGGCTTTGGGGCCGAAGGTCGCGGCGTAGATTTCGCCCACGCCTTCAATACCGCAATCGGTCTTGAGCTTGACGAACAGCCAGTACATGCCACCGATGTGCGGTGGCGGTACGGCAACGATATGGGTTTCAAGGGCGACGATTTTCATCTCAGGCACCTGTTTTATTCAAAGATGTTTTGTTCAAAGATTGACGATTGATACGTGCGCGCAAGGTCAGGGCCGCGAGGGTCCCGAGCAGGCCGACGAAAGCGATGTAGCCGAAATACAGCTTGTAACCAAAGGCACCCGGGAAATGCTCGGTGAGGTAGCCGTTGATCAAGGGAATGAAGGCATCCGGCAGGTAACCGACCACCGAGACGATGCCGATAGCCAGGCCGGTGATGCGCAGCGGGATGTTGCAGGTGTCGAGGATCGCCCAGTACAAGCCGCGAATGGCGTAGGTCATCAGGCCGATGAAGATCACGGTGCCGATCAGCAGGCCCATGCTGTTGAGCGCCGGGAACACGATCAGGCCGACCATCGCCAACGTCGCGAGGAACAGCGCCACGATCAGCACCGAGATGTTGGAGAACTTGTCACCCAGCCAGCCGCCGCCGATACCGCCGATCGGGCGCATCCACAGTTTAATGGTGGTGATGGTGCCGGCCATGACCGCGGTCATGCCGCCGCCTTGCAGGTAATCGGAGAAGCTGTAGGTGGCCCAGAAGATGTGATAACCGCAGAACACGATGGCCGTCACCAACCACAATTCAGGGATTTTCACCAAGGTCGTCAGATCGCTGAGCAGGTTGTACTTGCCCTTTTCCACCGGCGCCGTGTCTTCCATGGACTTCGGGTCCTTGATCAACACCAGCACACAGCCGATGGCGATACAGGTGAAGGCATAGAGGTAAACCACCTGTTTGAAACCTTCGGCAGCCGATTCGCCACGGGTTTCGGTGGCGAAGGCAAACAGCCCCAAAGCGACAGTCGCCAGCAAGGCTTCGACCAGTCCGCGACCGCCATCGAGAATGCCGAAGAACCGACCTTGTTCAGTGTGATGAGCAATCATCTTCACGCGTTTGAGCACCGAGGCCCAGAACGTCAGGCCGGTGGTCAGGCCCCAGCAACCGAAGATGATCATCAGACCGGTCATAGACGGCGCGGTGGAGTACCACAGGCCTAACGCTCCGGTGGCGACCAGCGAGAAGAAGATCAGAAAGCGTGGGGCAATGCGATCCGCCAGCCAACCGCTCGGCAAGTAACTGAGGAGGAAAATCGTCCCGAGCATCGAGTACAGATAACCCAGTTCGCTGTGGTTGATCTGAAACACTTCGAGCATGGTGGTCTGGTAGACCTGGCGCAGGTACAGGATCGGATAGATCGCACCGGCGGCCAGCACCAATAGCATCAGTTGGAAATAGCGACTTCCCTTGTCACTGTGGCTTTTTGTACCCGCGTTCGAACCCTGAACAGCGGCAGCAGTGGATGCATGCTTGGACATCTAGGAGACCTCGGGCAGTCCGGTGGTCCGGGCGCCCCAAAATATTGTTTTTATGGGTGTGGCGTGAGGCGTGTTGCGGGTGGATCAATACTTCATGACGACCAGACGGGTCTGGGTGAATTCGAGCATGCCGTGTTTGCCGTCATCGCCGCCAAGGCCCGAGCGTTTCCAGCCGGCGTGGAAGCCCTGGTACGGATCTGCCGGGGTGCGATTGACGTACAACTCGCCGGCCTCGATGGCGTTGGCGACTTTCATCGTGGTGCGGTAGTTCTCGGTGTACAGCACCGAAGACAGGCCGAACTGGTGATCGTTGGCCATGGCCAGCGCTTCGTCGATGTCGCGGTACTTGAGCACCGGCAGCACCGGGCCGAAGATTTCTTCCTGGATGATTTCCATGTCCTGACGGCAGCCGCTAAGCAGCGTCGGCGGGTAGAAATGACCCTTGCCTTCTGGCAGCACACCGCCGGTTTCCAGTACAGCGCCGTCGGCAATGGCGCGCTCGACCATGGCGTGGATGCTCTGTTGCGAACTGGCGTTGACCAACGGCCCCATCAGATTGGCGTCGGTGGCACGGTCACCGAACTTCACGGCGCTGATTTTGGCTTTCAGCAGCGCGAGGAACTGTTCATAGACGCTTTCCTGCACGTAGACCCGCTCGACCGCCGTGCACAACTGGCCGCAGTGGGTGGTCTTGGAGGCTACGATCGCGGTAGCGGCGGCTTCAAGATCGGCGTCGGCCTCGATGATCGCCGGGGTTTTACCGCCCAACTCAAGTGACGGCTTGGCGATGTTGGCCTTGCAGTAATCGAGCACGATGCGCCCGGCGTTGACGCTGCCGGTCAGGGTGATCAAACCAACAGCCTTATGGGTGCAAACGGTCGCGGCCGTGGCGTGATCCATGGTCAGGATATTGACCACGCCGGCGGGCAAACCGGATTGCTGCACAGCCTTGGCGATCTCGAACGCCGAGGTCGGGGTGTTGTTGCTCGGACGCACCACCACCGTGTTGCCGGCAATCAACGCCGGGGCGATTTTGCGCAGCAACGTATAGACCGGGTAGTTGAACGGAATAAGGCAGGCAACGACGCCAATCGGCTCGCGGTGCAGAAAGAGGTTTTCGTTCGGGGTGTCGCTGGGAATGATTTCGCCTTCGATACGGCGCGCCCACTCGGCGTGGTAACGGGTGATCTGCGCGGCATAACGGGCTTCGTTGCTGGCATCGGCAACGCTCTTGCCGGATTCAGCTGCCAGGGCTGCGCCGATGTTTTCAGCACAGGCGTCGAGGGCGTCGGCGAAGGAACGCAGGTGTTCGGCGCGTTCGATGCTGGTGAGTTTGCCCCAGACTTTCTGGGCGCCCGCGGCGGCTTCGACGGCGGCAGTGGCTTCATCGGCGGTCGCCGCTGAAACATGACCCACCAGCGCTTCGGTCGCCGGGTTGTAGACTGCGATCAGCGCTTCGCTGGCAGGTTCAATGAAGTGACCGTTAACAAAATTTCGCTCGGTTCGCATGTGCATCGCCCATCGTTGTTTTTATCCAGTGAATGCAGTCTTGTCATTGGACCGGTGTTGAACAAACGATTTATTGAGCGATGTAACATTCGAAAAATGCAGGTTACTTACGAAAGTGATGGAATTCCCTGTAGGAGTGAGCCTGCTCGCGATGGCGAGTGTCAGGCGATGACGTTGTCGACTGATACACCGTCATCGCGAGCAGGCTCACTCCTACAGGGGTTATGTGTGGATTAGAGAGCAGCGGTGGAAGGTTCGAGCTGCCTTTGCGCCAACCAGATCTCTTCCTGCAACCACTGACTGAACACCTGCAATTGCGGCATCAGCGTCTGCTCGGGCCGGGTCACCAGCCAGTAGGATTGGTGCCCTTCCACATGCACGTTCAGCACCTGGGTCAGTTGCCCGGTGGCCAGTTCCGAAGCGACCATATGCCAGTCGGCAATGGTGATGCCCAAGCCGTCGATGGCCGCACGGATTGCCAGGTCCAACAGGTCGAATTCATAACCGCCCTGGGTGTCGACTCCGGTGATTCGCGCGGCGTCCAGCCAGTGTTTCCAGGTCAGGTAGCGCTGGTCTTCCCGGGCCAGTACATGCAACAGCGTCAAGCGATTGAGGTCGATGCCCCGCTCGCTCCACTCTCGCGCATACAAGGACGGTGCACACACCGCGATGTGCCGTTCCTGGATCAGCAGCGAGCTGTCCAGGCCGTCCCATTCACCGTCGCCAAAACGGATCGCACAATCCAGCGTACTGGTTTCCGCCAGGCTGTCCTGCAAGCGCGTGGTGATGCTCAGTTCCAGTTCCGGATGCTTCTCGCGCAGCCGCCCCAGACGCGGCATCAACCAGCGGTTGGTGAAGGTTGGCGGCGCGTTGATGTGCAGGCGATTGGAGTGGGTTTTCTGCTGAATACTGCGCACCGTCAGTTCGATTTTGTCGAAGGACTGATGCAAGGCCCGCAACAGAATCCGACCGGCGCTGGTCAGTTCGAGGTGATGGTGACGGCGCTCCAGCAGCGTCTCTTCGAGCTGTTCTTCCAGCTGACGCACCTGCCGGCTGACGGCGCTTTGCGTCACGTTCAGCAACTCGGCGGCCCGGGTGAAGCTGCCCGTGCTACCAGCGACTTCAAAGGCTTTCAGCGCGTTGAGGCCGGGCATTTTTCGTTTCATGGAGGGCTCTCGGGATGAGTGACAAGACGCAAAGCATCCCACGCTCGCGGTGCATTGTCCTACAGGATTTTCTCAGTAACATGCATCTGGCGAAGGTTTACTCGCATTTTTTATCGTTTGTTCAAGGCATCGCTGATCGCAAGACTGGCCGGCATCTCTAATAAAAATAACCGAGAGCTGCCCCATGCCCTTCCCTGCTTCTTTGCGCCTTAGTCCGTCTTGCCTCGCTCTACTCTGCACCTTTGCGGCGCCTGCCATGGCGGTACAGGTCACTGACAATCTCGATCTCGGCGGCGCGGTCCGTGCCCGCTGGGACTACGACCCGGACCGCGACATTCAGAAGTTTGGCCTGGACACTGTGTTCCTCAGCGCCAAGTACAACTCCGACACATGGATCGGTGAGGCCCAGTACCGTTTCTACGGACGCTCCTACCCCTACCAGTACACCAAGAACTACGGCGATATCCAATTCGCCAAGTTCGCGTGGGCCGGCTACAGGTTCAATCCCGACCAGCAGGTGCAAGTGGGTCTGAACACGGTGCCGTTTGGTTTGCAGCCGTACTTCGGCAGCACGTTCTACGAAACCCTGGGCAACGTCATCGGCCTGGAAGATGTGCAACAGGTCGGCGCCAAGTACATCCAGCAAAGCGGCGACTGGAACCTCCAGGCCGGTTACTACCTGCGCCCGGCATGGCAAGGCAAAGGCACCAGCAACGGGGTCACCTACTCCAGCGTGGTGTCCGAAGCCGACAGTTACGTCTCCGACGGCAGCAACAACCAGGAACGCAACACCGTGGTGCTGCGCGTGGCCAAGGCCCTGGACCTGGGCCCGTGGAAGTCCGAAGTGGGCCTTTCCGGCCTCAGTTCCACCCTGGAAAACAAAGACACCGACAACGATGGCCGGCGTAACGCCGTGGCCGTTCACTATTTGGGCAAGAACGGTCCGTGGGGCGTGCAGTTGCAGGCGGCGCGGCAACAGATGTCGCCGCGCAACGCAGGCACAGATGAACTGGTGACGCTGGGCGGTTACGACGGCACGTACAACGTCGCCAGTCGCGGCAACCTGTATGTGGCGGATGTGAGTTATGACGTGGCCGGTAAATACCTGTTCGATCAGGTCAGCGGGGTCAAGGTCTATGCCAACTACAGCGCCTTCGATAAATCCGCCAGCGAGTTCAAGACCTCCGAACGGGTGATTCTTGGCAGCTCGTTTTCGGTGAGCAAGTTGTGGATCGCGACTGAATGGTTGTTTGGCAAGAACGATCCGTACATTGGGGGCAGCAGCTATACCCAGAGCCTGGGGGCTGGCGGGACGGATCAGTGGGAGAATCAGTTGTATGTGAACGTTGGTTACTACTTCTGATCCGGATTAATTAGCGCCCTCACGGGCGCTATCGCGAGCAGGCTCACTCCCACAATGGACCGCGTTCCCATGAGCGACTCGGTCTACTGTAGGAGCGAGCCTGCTCGCGATAGCGTCAGCGCAAACAACACTTGCATCAGCCCGTTGCCAATAGTCAGATAGGCACCACAAAACCATCCAAAAACAAAACCGACCCGATGCAACACCCGAGGCCGGTGTGGAGTCATCCTTCCATGCGTCAACTGCCCTCGCTAAACATGTTGCGCGTCTTCGAAGAGGTTGCGCGGCATCGCAGCTTCAGCCAGGCGGCTTTGGGATTAAACGTCACCCAAGGGGCGGTCAGTCGTCAGATCAAACAACTGGAAGACTACCTCGGCGTAGCGCTCTTCATCCGCACACCACAAGGCTTGTCCCTGACCGAAACCGGCACCGCCCTCTCCCCGCATCTGGCGGAGGCCTTCGACCACATCGAGCGCGCCCTGCAAGCGGTGCGCGTGCCCAATCTGCGTCAACGCCTGCGAATTCTCGCACCGCCAACCTGGGCGACTCGTTGGTTGTCGGCGCACCTGCGTGTGTTTTGTCAACGTTATCCGGACATCAGCCTGAGCGTGACTAACCAGGCCAACCACGACAGCCTCGCCGAAGTCGACTGCCATATCCGCTTCGGCCTCGAAGCAGCCAGTCATTGCAGCAGTCAGTTGCTGGTGATGGAGCGTCACATCGCCGTGGCCAGTCCAGAGCTGTTCAACGACGGCCAGCCGCCGGACCTGCGGCAGTTTCCGTTGCTGCATATCCTGCACGACGGCAAACGCTTGAAGGTCTGGGAGAACTGGTTGGCCGCGATGGGCCGGGACGATGTTGATGCGGGGCAAGGACTGGAATTCAGCACGCTGGATCAGGTGATCCATACCGCGTTGGCGGGTGGCGGATTGGCAGTGATTGACCGGCAGATGATCGAGAAGGAACTGGCGAATGGCAGCCTGTTGCCGATCACTCCGGTGGAAGTGATCGGGCCGTATGGCTATTGGCTGGATGTGGCGAATGACAAAAAAGGGTTGTCGAAGGTGCAGCTGTTTACGGATTGGTTGGGATTAGTCAGCAATCCCTGATACACCCCGTCCCCATGTAGGAGTGAGCCTGCTCGCGATAGCGGTGGATCAGTCAACCTTGATGTCGACTGATACTCCCTCATCGCGGGCAGGCTCACTCCCACATTGGAACTTTGACAGTCAGTTAGATCGGGGCTGGGACTTTCACCGCCACCGCGCCACCCTCCACCGGGCTCTGCGCCTTGCACGCCTGGCTCAGTGTCAGCGATTTGGTTTCCGGCGCCCAGGCCCAGGACAGCCAGGCACCGATGGCCAAAATCGCCGCCAGAATCCCCATCGTCGGGCTCAAGCCAATCCCCGCCACGCTCACCGGCAACAGGAACGTACTGATCGCCGAACCCAACCGGCTTACCGCCGTGGCCAGGCCAATCCCGCTAGCCCGCACCTCGGTCGGAAAGCTCTCGGCCGGGAATACGCCCACAAGGTTACTCACGGCCGAAAGCACCAGCGTGAACAGTCCGAACACCAACACCATCAAAAACGCCGCACTGCCCGGCAACACCGCCAGCAGGAACAACGCCACCGCGAGAATGATGAACGAGTTGATCAAAAAGCCCCGACGAGAGAACTTGATCGTGCACCAGATCCCGATCAGCGCGCCCAGAATCAACAGCATGTTCAGCATTAACTCAGTACCAAAGCCTTCGGCCAGGCCCATCTTCTGCAGAATCGACGGCAGGAAGGTGTAGATGGCGAAGTACGGCATGACGATGCAGACGAAGAACAGGCAATTGAACGCTGTGCGCTTGCGGTATTCACGACTGAACAGCACCGCGTAACCGGAGCGGGTTTCGGTGGATTGTGTTTCGTCGAGCTCGACGTTGTCGCCCAGATGCTTCTTGACGATCGCTCGCGCCTCGGCAATCCGCCCCTGATTCACCAGCCAGCGCGGCGACTCGGGCGTGCCGATACGGGCGATCAGAATCAATGCCGCCGGAATCGCCGACGAGGCCAGCATCCAGCGCCAGGCATCGTCCCCGAGGCTGAGCATGGCAGTGCCGACGAAGGTCGCGGCCACGTAGCCGAAAGTCCAGATCACGCTGAACGAACCGAGCAGCACACCGCGGTGTTTCTTCGGCGCAAACTCGGCCAGCATGGCGTGGCCAACGCTGAAATCACCACCCAGCCCGATACCGATCAGCACCCGACAGAGAAACAGGCCCATGGCCGTTTCGGCGTAGAACTGCATCACGGAGGCAATGGTGATCAACACGAAGCTGACCAGGAAGATTTTCTGCCGGCCGACTTTGTCGGAAATCCAGCCAAAAAACAGACTGCCGAGAAACAAACCGATCAGCGCCGAAGCCCCAATCAATCCCTGCCAGAACGCATCCAGCTGCATCTGTGGACTCAGCAGCGTAAACGCGATACCGATCAGACCGAGGATGTAGCCGTCTGTGAAGTGCGCGCCGAAGGTCAGGCCGGCGATCTTGAGGTGGAATCGCCCGATGGGCAGGTCGTCGATTTTTACCGGTTGTACGGACATGTAAGTCTCCAATTGTTGTTATTGACGGAGAAATGAAACCGATAGCTCTAGCTCTTATTGTGGGAGCGAGCTTGCTCGCGATAGCGGTCTGTCAAACAACATCAATGTTGGATGTGCTGGCCTCATCGCGAGCAAGCTCGCTCCCACAGTGGTTTATGGCTGGGTCTTAGAGACCGCCCATTAGCAGGTATTTGATTTCCAAGTAGTCATCCAGACCGTACTTCGAGCCTTCGCGACCGAGGCCCGATTCCTTGATGCCACCGAATGGCGCCACTTCCGTGGAAATGATCCCTTCGTTGATTCCGACCATGCCGGCTTCCAGGCCTTCGGCCATACGCCAGACCCGGCCGATGTCACGGCTATAGAAGTAGGCCGACAAACCGTACGGCGTGTCGTTGGCCCGTTGCAGCACCTCGGCCTCGTCCTTGAAACGGAAGCACGCGGCCACCGGGCCGAAGGTTTCGTCCTGGGCGATCAGCATGTCGCTGTTGGCTTCGGTGAGGATGGTCGGTTCATAAAAAGTGCCGCCGAGCGCGTGGCGACGACCGCCGCACAACAGCTGGGCGCCCTTCTCCAAGGCGTCACCGACATGCAGTTCAACCTTGGCCAATGCCGCCGCGTTGATCAGCGGACCTTGCTCGGTTTCACCCTCCAGCGCGCTACCCACCCGCATTGCCGCAACGGCTTCAGCGAGTTTTCCGGTGAAGGCTTCGTAGACGCCGTCCTGAATGAAGAAGCGGTTCACACAGACACAGGTCTGCCCGGTGTTGCGGAATTTAGAGGCCATCGCACCTTTGACGGCGGCATCCAGATCAGCATCGTCGAACACAATGAATGGCGCGTTGCCGCCCAGTTCCAGCGAGACTTTTTTCAGGGTGTCCGCCGCTTGGCGCATCAGCAGTTTGCCCGTGCGGGTGGAGCCGGTGAACGACAGTTTGCGCACGATGCCGGAGGCTTGCAGCGCCCCGCCAATCGCCACCGCGTCACCCGAGACGATGTTGAACACGCCGGCGGGAATGCCCGCCTGCTCGGCCAGCACCGCTAGGGCGAAGGCCGACAACGGGGTTTCTTCCGACGGTTTGAGGATCATCGTGCAACCCGCCGCCAGCGCCGGGCCAACCTTGCGGGTGACCATGGCCAGCGGGAAGTTCCACGGGGTGATCGCAGCGACCACACCGATGGCTTCCTTGACCACGATGATCCGCGCATCAGCCTTGTGGCATGGAATCACGTCGCCGTAAGCGCGTTTGGCTTCTTCAGCGAACCACTCCAGAAAGCTCGCGGCATAGACCACTTCACCCATGGCTTCGGCCAGTGGCTTGCCTTGTTCGCGGCTGAGCAAGGTCGCAAGATCCTTCTGGTTGCTCAACATCAGCTCGCTCCAGCGCTTGAGCTTCTGGCTGCGTTCCTTCGCGGTCAACTTGCGCCAAGCTGGCAAAGCGCGGTTGGCGGCGTCGATCGCGAGGTTGGTTTCTTCAGCGCCGGCCTTTTGCACTTCGGTAATCAACTCGCCATTGGCCGGGTTGAACACCGAGTACGTCGAACCACCGCTGGACCATTGGCCGTCGATGAAGTTGCCGTTACGGATCAGCGCGCTCATGCCACAGCCTCAGTCAGATTGAAGCGCTCCAGACCCGGACGGGCCGAACGCAAGATACGTTTGCCGGCGGTGTAATCGTTGATCACGTCGCACGGGGTGTAATTGCGTTCCAGCTCGTACAGTTCATCTGCATCGAGTTTGGTCTCCAGCGCTGCCAAGGCACTGTCGAACTGTTCTGTGGTGTCGGCGCCCACCAGCATGCAATCCACGCCAGGATGATTGGCGACCCAGGCCTGAGCGATCTGCGCGTTGGAAACACCGCGAGCGCGGGCGACACGCTGTACCGAATGTGCGATCTCGAACGAAGCCTCGTCGCTGTACATCTGCTGAGTGAAGAAGTCGGTCTGGTTGCGGGTCGATTGCACATCGCCGGTCAACAAACCACGGGCCAGGGGACTGAACACCGACACCCCAAGGCCTTGATCGCGGCAGAACGGGATCATCTCGCGCTCTTCTTCGCGGTAAGCGCAGTTCAGTTGCAGCTGCATGTTGATCGGTTTGACCCAGCCATTGCGCTCGCAGGCCATGAGGATTTTCGCCAGTTGCCCGGTGAGCATGGTCGAGACACCGATGTAGCGCGCCTTGCCGGAACGCACGATGTCGTTCATGGCGCTCATGGTTTCTTCGACCGGCGTGTTCACGTCGAAGTAATGCAGCATGAACACATCGACGTAATCCATGTTCAGACGCTTCAGCGACGCGTCGATGCTGTCCATGATGTGCTTGCGCGAATGACCGCTGGCGTTGATCCCGGTGCGGGTGCCGTAGCCGACTTTAGTGGTGATCACCAGGTCTTCGCGCCGGGCCAGGCGCTTGACGATGCGCCCCACCACTTCCTCACCGACACCGGCGGAATAGAAATCCGCGAGGTCGATGAAATTCACGCCGTTGTCCAATGCGTGCGCAACGATCGGCTCGCTTTTCTTCTCATCGAAGATCCACGGCTTCCAGTCCGGGGTGCCCATGTTCATGGTGCCCAGGCACAGGCGGGAGACTTGCAGGCCGGAGTTGCCCAAACGAATGTATTGCATGGCGCGGACCTCAGGCTTTTGGCGTGTAGAAAGGATTGCTGATGTGATTGACCACATCCGCCAGTTGCGCCGTTTCCGGCTTGCCGGTCAGCGCCGCACGAATCGCCGTGCGGCAGGCGTTGTAGTTGTTCAGGTAAACCGCATCCAGGTCGTCGCAGGCCGGGTTGACCCAGTTCGCGGTCACGATGGCCCACTCGTCTTCGGCTTCCGGCGGCAAGGTGCCGTCCAGCAGCGCTTCAAGCACAGCCTTGGCGATCCCGGCCTGCGACGCGCCCCACGTGGCGTTGCCGTGCAGGTCACTGCTGATCGCGGCTTTGTTCACATAAAGGGTCATCGGCTTGACCGGAATATTTGGCTGGGCGATCACCATGAACGGGCAATGCCCTTGGCTTGGCGATGCCAGGCTATTGGCAAACGCCTGCCCTGCCGGGCCGTTGCGCGGACCGATCAGAATGTTGATGTGCGCGGCATTCACGCCCGGGCCTTCGAAGCCTTCACCGATGTACAGGTCGAGTTCTTTCATGAGTTATTACTCTTCAGGGATTTGGGTTGATCAGAAGTGCACGCGAACCGTGGAGGTCGCGTGGTAAATGTCAGGGTTCGAAGAGCGCGGGGTGTGGCAGTGAGGATGAGTCATGGGTGCAAACGCTCTTTTTTGTTGTTGATGAGCTGTGTTTGCGATTTTTTAACACCGGGGGTTTGCGGGGCTGTAACCATTAAAAATCATGAGGGCATGACTTCAAGTCATACCCCCATTTGACGGTGTTCGGATCAGTACGACGGCGCGTCTTTTTTCATGATGTCCTTGGACATCGCGTCCTTCTTCATTCCGTCCTTGGACATGGTGTCTTTCTTCATCGCGTCCTTGCTCATGGAATCCTTGGACATGGCGTCCTTTTTCATCGTGTCTTTGTGCATGGCGTCTTTGGACATTGAATCCTTGCTCATGCTGTTATTGGTGGTTGCATCGGCGGCAAACACGCTCGCGGCGCCAAACGCCAGGCACATGGACAGTACGGTGGTCGCTAACTTTTTCATGATGAAACTCCTTGAAGCACAGGTTGCGAATGAGCGCAGCGGACGCTGCGCAGAGAAGTGGCCAGGCGCCATCAGCTGCCACCGAACCAGTTGTAGCCCTGGTCTTCCCAGTAGCCACCCGGGTAGGTGTTGGTGACGAAAAGCGCCTGAATGTGTTTGGGATTCTTGTAGCCCAGCTTGGTGGGCATGCGCAGCTTCATCGGGAAACCGTATTCGCGAGGCAGCACCGCGCCGTCATAGGTCAGCGTCAACAAGGTTTGCGAATGCAGTGCGGTGGCCATGTCGATGCTGGTGTAGTAGTCGTCCGCGCATTTGAAGCCGACAAATTTGGCATCCGTGTCGGCACCGACCCGCTTCAGGAAGTCGCTGAACCGCACGCCGCCCCAGCGGCCGATTGCACTCCAGCCTTCGACGCAAATGTGCCGGGTAATCTGTTCGGTCTGGGCCATGGCGCGCAGTTCTTCCAGGCGCCAGCTGCGCTTGTCGGCGACCATCCCGGTCACTTCCAGTCGATAACTCTCTTCCTCCACCGTCGGCGCCTCGTCGATGCCGTAGAAGGCATTGAACGGAAACGGCCGGGTGATCATCGACTCAGGATAGGTCGGTGCCAGGGCGTTGGGATTGAACAGCCAGCCCTGCACCCTGTCGTTGAAGCGGGACATCGAGGACAGCGCGGTCTCGACACTTTCGTTGTCGGTGATGTTACAGCCGGACAACATGGCCACGCCGCCGAGGGTCAAGCTACGCATCAGGAACGAGCGTCGTGAGCGGTCCTCGATCTGTGGGGCGAGGATCTTTCTGGCATCTGTCAGGATGGACGACTCGTCCAGCCCTGAGCCTTGAATGCGCTTTTTCATATGACCTCCTTGCGACCGGCAATCATGGCCCACAACGTTTTGGGAACCAGCGCGACCATCACCAGATGAACCGCGACAAAGGCCACCAACAGCGACATCGCGATGAAGTGCACGTGCCGCGCACCTTCGTAACCGCCAAGCAGTTCACGCAACAGCGGAAACTGGACGGACTTCCACAACACCAGCCCGGAAATCACCAGCAATGTGATGTCGACCATCACGAACAGGTACGCCACCCGTTGCACCTGGTTGTAATGACTCAGGTCGGCATGCCCCAACCGCCCTCTCAACGCCGCCCACAGGTCATGCAGGACACCTTTGGGCGAAACCGGGAAAAAGCGCCGTTTCAGACGACCACTGACGAGGTTGATGATCAGGTAGACAAGACCGTTGGCGGCCAGAAACCACATCGCCGCGAAATGCCATTGCAATGCGCCGCCGAGCCAGCCACCCAACGTGATCGCTTTGGGAAAACTGAAGTCGTAAAGCGGTGAAGCGTTATAGATTCGCCAACCGCTGGTGACCATGACCAACACCGCCAGGGCGTTCAGCCAATGGGTCAGCCGTAGCCAGCGAGGATGAGTGCTGACTGTGGGTGAAGCAGCTAACTGCGACATGTTCGGCTCCCGGCGGTTGATCGTTGGAACCGATTATGCGAACCGATAGATCGCCAAATCCTCACGTAAAGTTAAATTAAACGTGATAACTCCCCCCCAATAACCTGTGGGAGCGAGCCTGCTCGCGATAGCGGTAGATCAGTCAATATTGATGTTGAATGTAATGCCGCCATCGCGAGCAGGCTCGCTCCCACAGGTTTTTACGTGGTCCACCCCCGGCTCAATTGTGTTTAAAATGCCGCCCCCTCCAATTGCCGACCGTATCCGATGAACGCTGAAGCCCTCTCCACGCTGCATGACCATCTGCTGACAGCACTGGCAACTGCCCCCGCCGAAACCCGCCGGCTGTTCCACGGCCGTGGCCGGTGCTGGCCGGGGCTGGAGCAATTGACCGTGGACTGGCTGCAAGGCGTGGTGCTGGTGTCGCTGTTCAAGGAACCCGAAGCGTCGCAGCTGGAAGCGTTGAAACAGAAGCTGATGGACCTCACGCAATCGCCTGCGTGGACGCAATCCGGCGCGCATACACTCTTGCTGCAACATCGCTACCTGCTGCAAAGCACCACCGAGTGGCTGTTGGGGGACGCGATCGACGAGATGACGATCACTGAGGGCGGCCTGCATTACCGGGTGGACCTGGGCCGCAAACAGAACACGGGCCTGTTCCTCGACATGCGTTATGGCCGCGACTGGGTGCGGGCTAACGCCCAGGGCAAGCGCGTGCTGAATCTGTTCGCCTACACCTGCGGATTCTCGGTAGCGGCCATCGAAGGGGGTGCGACGCACGTGGTCAATCTGGACATGTCCAGCCCGGCCCTGAGCCGTGGCCGCGACAATCACCGGCTCAACGGCCACGACCTGAGCAAGGTGACGTTCCTCGGTCATGACCTGTTCAAGTCCTGGGGCAAGGTGATCGGCAAGGGCCCTTACGACCTGGTGATCATCGACCCGCCGTCTTTTCAGAAAGGCAGTTTTCTGCTGACCAAGGACTACCAGCGCGTGCTGCGCCGACTGCCGGAATTGCTCAGCCCTCAGGGCACGGTGCTGGCGTGCATGAACGATCCGGCGTTCGGTGCGGACTTCCTCATCGACGGCGTCACCCGCGAAGCACCGAGCCTGCGTTTCGAGCAACGGCTGGACAATCCGCCGGAGTTTCCAGACGCCGATGTTGAATGCGGGTTGAAGGCGCTGGTGTTCAGGCTGGGGGATTGAGCACCAGCGCAAACAACTCACCATGCCCATTCACATTGAGCTTGTGATAGAGATTGCGCCGGTGCACCTTCACCGTCTCCGGGGAAATGCCCATCTGCTGGGCGATGGCCTTGCTTGAGAAGCCCTGAAGAATCAGGCGCGCCGTTTCTATTTCCCGCGCCGACAGGCGCGCGTCGAAACGATCCAGCAGGGTCGCCAGATCCCCGGCCACCGCCTCGGTTGCCGGTCCTTCCCGTGGCATCAATTGCAGGTGACGGCGCATCGCCGCCAGCACCCAATCGCGCACGCAAAGCAGGCGCCCCTGTTCCTCAAGCGTGAATCGCGTCGAGCGTCCCAACGACAAACCGAGCACGGCGCCCTCGACGTTGATCATGAACTGCAACTCGTCGCCGCCCACCACGGTGCGGAAGTAGCTCAGGTAGTACTCGCTCTGCTGGAACTGGTCGGGGGCCACCGATTCGAGGCTGTGCAAACCGTCGGCAATGCCGGCACAGGCGGCCTGATAAAACGGATCGAGCAGGTACATGCCGGCGCTGTAGTCCGCCAGTTCTTCATGCTCGGCAGCACCGCCCTTCGAGTCGAAATCGATCAGCAGACGCGGCACCCGCCCGGCCCGCATCACCGCGACCAACGCATTGTCCATCGGTACCAGCAGCCGCAGCGTGTCGACCAGCGCACGCCAGAACCCGTCCTGCCCCAAGGCACCAAATACCCGCGCCAGCCCTTGGTGCACGGGTAACTCTTTCAACAACGCGTCCACGCCCTACCCCTTTCGAGTAACCCATGATGGGAATGGGTGAGCCCACTCCCGATCGATACGCTGCAAGTACCTGATCATCACCGGCCTGCAGCAGGCCAGGAGTGCCGCATCATGAGTCGTCACCGCTCGTATATCAATCTTGGACTGGGCGCCTGTTTGTCGGTCTCGCTATCGGCGGTTGCCGCTGAGGGCCCGACGGTTCACGTCTACAACTGGTATGACTACATTGGTCCCACGACCCTGCAGGATTTCAAGCGTGACACCGGGATCGCACCGGTCTACGACACCTTCGACAGCGCCGAAGTGCTGGAAGGCAAATTGCTCACCAGCCGCAGCGGATACGACGTGGTGGTGGCCAGCAACTTCAGCTTGCCGACGCTGATCAAGGCCGGTGCCCTTGCACCTCTGCCCCACGCTCAGATGCCTGACTTCAAAAACATGGACGCTGACCTGTTGGCAAAACTGGCCAACAACGACCCGGGCAACCAGTACGCCGTGCCCTATCTGTGGGGCACCAACGGCATCGGCTACAACATCGACAAGGTCCGCGCGGCGCTGGGCGACAAGGCGCCGGTGGATTCGTGGGACCTGGTGTTCAACGAAGAAAACCTGGCCAAACTCGGCCAGTGCGGCGTGGCCATGCTCGACTCGCCGGCGGAGATGCTGCCAGTCGCCCTTCACTACCTTGGCCTGCCACCCAACAGCACCAATCCCGAGGACTACAAGAAGGCCGAAGCGCTGCTGCTCAAGCTGCGTCCGCACATTGCCTACTTCAACTCGTCCAAGTTCATCAGCGACCTGGCCAACGGCAACATCTGCGTGGCGGTGGGCTGGTCCGGCGCGATGCTGGAAGCCAAGACCACTGCCGAGCAGGCGAACAATGGCGTGAAGATCGCCTACAGCCTGCCGAAAGAAGGCGCGCCGGTGTGGTTCGACACCCTGGTGTTGCTCAAGGACGCACCGCATCCGGAACAGGGTTTGGCCTTCATCGACTACCTGATGCGCCCTGAAGTCATCGCGCCGGTCAGTGATCACCTCTCCTACCCCAACGGCAACCGCAGCGCGACGCCACTGGTGGCCGAAGCGACCCGCAACAATCCTGCCGTGTATCCGTCAGCCGAAGCCATGGCCACGTTATTCACCCTTCAGCCTCTGCCGCCCGCCACCGAGCGCGTGCGGACGCGGATCTGGAGCAAAGTCAAAAACGGTCAATAAACCTGATGTGAAACACCTGTGGGAGCGAGCTAGCTCCGGGCGGCGATCCGACGATGAGGCCATCACATTCAACACTGATGGCGACTGATCCACCGCTATCGCGAGCAAGCTCGCTCCCACAGGGTTCGCGCCTTGATTGGATATGGTTAGTACCCCTTTTTTCTGCCACGAATTGAAGATGAGAGAAACGATGAAACCACGTGCCCGCGACCTGAACATCCAGTTCGGCCAACTGCAACCCGGCCCGCTCAACGCCATCACCGATGTGCCCGGCGTCCGGGTCGGTCACAGCAATGTGCGAGGACGCACCGCCAACGGCCGCGACATCCTGACCGGCGTCACCGTGATCGAGCCGCGTGCCGGTTCCACCAGCCTGCAACCGTGCTTTGCCGGCGTCCATGTGCTCAACGGCAACGGTGATGCCACGGGTCTGGAGTGGATTCGCGAGGCCGGCCTGTTGACCAGCCCGATCGCCTTCACCAACACCCACAGCCTGGGTGTGGTGCGCGATGCGCTGGTGACGCTGGATCGTCAGGAGCAACCCGATGACGGGCGACTCTACTGGAACATGCCAGTGGTGCTGGAAACCTTCGACGGTCTGCTCAACGACATCAACGGTTTCCATGTGAAGGTCGAGCATGTGGCCGAAGCCCTGCGCACGGCGGTGGGCGGTCCGGTGATCGAAGGCGCCGTCGGCGGTGGCAGCGGCATGATCTGCCACGAATTCAAAGGCGGAATCGGCACCGCTTCGCGACGTCTGAACAGTGCTGAGGGCGGCTGGACCGTCGGCGCTATCGTCCAGGCCAACCACGGCATCCGCAACGAATTGCGCGTCGATGGTTACCCGGTCGGGCGCTACATGGAAAAGGCCGACTCGCCGTTTCTCAAAGCGTCGTTGCCGCATCCGGGCATGGGCTCGATTGTCGTCTGCCTGGCCACCGATGCGCCGTTACTGCCGCACCAGTGCACTCGCCTCGCGCAACGCGCCAGCCTCGGCCTTGCCCGCACCGGCGGCGGCAATGAAGACCACAGCGGTGACATCTTCATCGCCTTCGCCACCGGTAATCAACACGTGCCGCCTGCCGCTTACGAGAGTAAGCGGGCGCCGACCACCGACAACCTGAGCATGGTCAACAACGACCACATCAGCGAGTTGTTCCTGGCCGCCACCGAAGCCGTAGAAGAAGCGATCATCAACGCCTTGCTCGCCTCCGACACCGCCGAAGGCAATGGCCATGCGGTGCCGGGACTGGACGCCGGGACGCTGCTCAACGCCTTGCGTCGGGCGGGTTGGCCGGGAGAGCAGGTCTAACAGGATTGAGGCGTCTGGAGGCCGCAAAGAGCTCGCGACCGAGGCTTTTTGCGGCATCCAGGTGCACCGCTGGGTCCTGGATTTCCGATTCGAGCAGCAACTCGGACGTCACCACCTGAGCACCGCAATAATCAAAAATCCCATGGTCAATCTGCGTCTTCATGGCCTCGGCATAACCGTGCCGGGCGTAGGTGGCCGCGTCGGCACCGCCCACACCGATCAAGTGAACCCGCAGATGGCCAAGCTTCTTCTCCAGCTTGGCATCCGCCGTGAAATCGAACGCCCAGCCGTTGGCGAACACCCGATCAATCCAGCCCTTGAGCAGCGCCGGCATCGACCACCAGTAGACGGGATAAACCAGCACCACCGCATCGGCGCGGTCTATCCGCGCTTGCTCGGCAACCACATCAGCAGGGGGCGGCGCTTCCCGGTGATGCACCGCCAGATCAGCGACGCTGAACCGCGGATCAAACCCTTCGGCCGAGAGGTCGGCGATTTCAAAGGTATGACCGGGATCGTCCAGGGCGATGCCCTGAGCGACTTGCGCCACCAGGCTATGGGTAAGCGAACGAGGATCGTGATGAGCCACAACGATAAGCGCGTGCATGCTGGAAACTCCTGTTTGAGAGCACAGGGCGGACCTTATATACTCTTGGTAAGTTACGATCAGTAAGTTACTTTTGGTACATAGCCATGTCAACCACCGAAACAATCGAGCAGGATTCCAGCCCACAACCGCGACGACGGATGTCCCGGGAGGACCGCCAACGCCAGTTGCTGGACGTCGCCTGGCAACTCGTTCGGGAAGAAGGCACCGACGCGCTAACATTGGGGCGACTTGCCGAGCAAGCCGGGATCACCAAACCGGTGGTGTACGATCACTTCACCACGCGATCCGGGCTGTTGGCGGCGCTCTACCAGGACTTTGACGCCCGACAGACAGCGCTGATGGATGCTGCGCTCCAGGACAGCGAACCGACTTTGCCCGGCACCGCCAGGGTGATCGCTTCGTCGTACGTCGACTGCGTGCTGCTTCAGGGCAACGAGATCCCCGGCGTCATCGCGGCACTCGCCAGCTCCCCGGAACTGGAGAAGATCAAGCGTGAGTACGAAGCGATCTTTCTCAACAAATGCCAAACCGCCCTCGCCCCTTTCGCTGGCGCGGGTGAGATCCAGGCAGCGGGATTGCGGGCGATGCTCGGTGCGGCGGAAGCCTTGTCACACGCCGCCGCGAATGGAGAAATCAGCGCCGTACAGGCACAGGACGAACTGTACGAAACCATCATCGCCATGGTCGAAAGAAGTGCCCGTGGCGACGTTGGAAAAATCGCGAAAACTGACCGATTCGACTAGCGGTACTTGAGCGCCAACCCCCATCTTTCTACGATGATTCTACGCAGCCGCTTGTTTGCTCAAACCGCTGCGTAGGTGGTGAGTGAACTGAACCCCAACAAGCTCACCACTTGTTTCATGCGCATCTTGAGCCTCGAGGGCTCTACTTCCTCCCCATCAAAGAGCTTTGAGGCTCTTTTTTATCTGCACGAATTCCAGACACTAAAAAGCCCTTGGCGCGTTGTCCGCACCAAGGGCTTTTTTTGCGTTGAGTCGAAGCGACTAGACCAGCCGCAGCCGAGGTGAAGGGGCTGGCACCGCACCTTCACCGAGTCGCTCCCGAACAAACTCATTCGCCTTGCGCGTCATCTGGTCCAGATGCCGGTCACGCTGTTTTTCCGCATCGAGCATGGCCCGCTTGCCGTGTTTTTGCAGCAGGTACGTATGAATCTGTCGCACCTCGAGCGAGCTGTAGATCGGCGCCACGTCCAGCAGGGCCATCAAGCCATCACTGCCGTGATCGCGGGTGTTCATCAGCACTTGAGTAGCGCGCACGCCCACCACCTGAAACCCCATTGCCTCAAAATACGGAACCTTGGCCACCGCGCACGTCAGCTCGGCATGCGGGTAGCGGCCGACCATTTCCCCCAGCATCCGCCGGGCAATACCTTGGCGTCGATGGCTGGCACTCACCGCCAAATACGCAACACCGCATGCATCGGGATCGTCCTTGACCGGCAGGTACAGCAAGAAGCCGACGACCTTCTCCGGGTCGTCTTCGTCGGTCGCGACGAGTAACTCCACCGCAATCCCTTTCGCCCCGTTCAATGCTTCCAGATAGAGGTGAACCTCGTAGCCGATCGCGTACTGGTACACGTTGTACAACAGATTGCTCGGCGCGATCGCGACCATGCTGATGTCGGTCAGGTAATCGACCACCATTTGCAGGATCTGGCTATTGATGTGCTCGGGGCACGGGGTTTTGAAATGGGTGATCTGGGGCATTCGTGGCTCTGACTCTGGGGCGGACGTGAAGAGTGTGTTCGCGGGCGTGCCTATCATAACGTGCCGGGGCAGCGTGCGCCGCAGCACGTTACTGCTGCGGCGCAACCATCCGAAACCGGATATTGATCTTGTCAGAGACAACACCACTGGCCCATTCACCTTCACCGATTTTGAAGTCGCTGCGCTTGAGCGTTAACTGGCCATCGAAAATCCCGATGGCGTTATCGGCCTTCAGGAGGACCGGTACCTCCACTTCACGCGTGATCCCCCTGAGCGTGAGTTTGCCGGTGATTGAGTAACGGTTGTCGCCCAGGACCTTCACGCCGGTCGATTCAAACGTCGCCACTGGATTCGTTGCCGTGTCGAACCAGGCTGGTTTTTGCAATTCGCTGTTGGCGTCGCTGCTTCCGGCATCGATGCTGTCGAGCTGGATGGTGAGCGCGGCCCGGCCTGCCGACGGGTTCGCCGTGTCGAAATCAAGCGTGGCCTCGAACTTGCTGAACGTGCCGTATACCCGTGAGGAGAACTGTTTATAGGTGAAGGAAATCGTGCTGGCGGTTTCATTGACCTGCGTGTATTCGACCGCTTGGGCGCAAGGCAACGCGCCGAATGCAAGGGCGGCCACCAGCACGGCGCAGGTCGGGAATCGATGTTTCATGGGATTCTCCGGTCGGGCTCCCGTCTTGAGCTGAGGCGCCGCACATGTGAGCCAACGATAGGTGGACTAAAGCAAACAAACGCCGTTAATTCCACCTGCCGCTCAGACTTCCGACCACCTGTCGGGCAACGGGAGTGGCCGCCCGATACCGCCGCTGCCAAGGTGTTTAATGACTGTCCCAACTCACCGCATCGGGAGACTGGTCATGAAATTCGTCGTCATCGGAGGAAGCGGGCTGATTGGCAGCAATGTCTGCAAGAACCTCCAGGATCTGGGGCATGAAGTCATATCAGCGTCACCGAGTACCGGCATCAACGTCATCACCGGCGAGGGCCTGGCGGACGCGCTCAAGGGCGCCGACGTGGTGGTCGACGTGGCCAACTCCCCCTCTTTCGAGGATCACGCGGCGTTGCATTTCTTTGAGACCGCCGGGCATAACCTGTTTGCTGCCGAGAAGGTAGCCGGCACCCAACACCATGTTGCCCTGTCAGTCGTCGGCACCGAACGAATGCTCGACAGTGGTTATTTCCGGGCCAAAATGGCCCAGGAAAAACTCATCAAGGCCTCGGGGGTTCCCTACACCATCCTGCGGGCCACGCAGTTCTTCGAGTTCATTGGTGCCATTGCTTACTCGGGTCGCGAGGACGGCAACACCATCCATTTAACGTCCGCCGCGTTGCAACCAGTGGCCTCGGTCGATGTCGCGGCCGCACTGACGGATATCGCTCAAAAAGCGCCGATCAATCAGACCGTGGAAGTGGCCGGGCCGGATCGCCGACCCATTGTCGAATTCGTGAGTGAGTACCTCAAACACACCAAGGACCCGCGCGAGGCTGTTTCGGACGACACGGTTCCTTACTTCGGCGCGCCAATCAATGACAAGTCCCTCACGCCCGGCGATAGCCCCATTGTCGGAGCGATCCGGTTTGAAGATTGGCTAGAGATCGCGCATCCCTCCTGAGTCGCTAATGGCGATGATGATCAGCGGGCCCAGCGAAACTGAACCCGCTCTCGCCGTTCAGGTATCAGCACTTCACAGGCAACGGCTTGCAAGCAAATCGGGCTGCGATAGGATGACGCCCGGATTTTCGATAGCGACTCGCGTGGCGAGAAGGACTGCTGATGTTCATTGGAAGACTCGCCGGGCTCACCGGCTGCACCCCGAAAGCCATTCGACTTTACGAACAGATGGGGTTGATCCCGGAACCGGATCGCCAGGGTCGATATCGCGTCTACACCTCGCATCACCTCACGCTCGTGCGCCTGATCCGCCGGGCACAGGTCGCCGGTTTCAAGCTCGCCGAGATGGTGCCGCTCATCGCTGCCAAGAACACATTGAACGCCTTTCCCGTGGAACTGGCCAACGAGGCGATCGACCTCAAGCGCCAGCAAATTTTCGAGAAAGTAGCCGACTTGCTGGCCTTGGTAGATCACCTCAGCGAACTCAAATGCGAGATCAATTCACTCTTTGAACCGGGCGCAGTGATAACGCCTCATAGCGATGCGTCGAGCACTGGCTTAGATTGATGAAGGCCGATTGCAGGGCAACTTGCGGCGTTCGTGGACGGAAGCCCAATTCGGTCCTGGCCTTGGTGATGGCGTATTCCTGTTTAACGCCGTGGAACATCCTGACCTGACTGAGCAACAGTTGGGCTGGTCGCCCCGTCAGCCCAGCCCAGCGCTCCTGCATCCACGCCACCGCGACCAACAGCCACTTGGGTGCCGGCGGTGGTAGCCGATAGCCCGGTGAAACCACGTTCGCGACATCAATGATTTCGGTCAGTGAAGAGGACCGTTCATTCGCCAGAATGTAGCGCTGCCCTGACCGGCCTTTTTCTGCCGCGAGGATCATCCCCAGGGCGACATCTCGCACGTCGACAAAATTGAAATGAAAGCCCGGGTCCAGCGGCATTTGCCGCCGCCTGACCGAATCGACAAACTTCATGGTGTCAGTCAGCTTGGCCGCGTTGGGGCCGATCATCGCCGAGGGCAACACCGCGACCATCCAAAGATTCAGTGCCTGAGCCGTGTGCCAGGCCATTTGCTCCGACAGAATCTTGGACGCGTAATAGGCATTCTCGTCCTCGTCATTCCAGCGATCTTCATCGAGCGCCTGCCCGTTCTGACCGATGGCCGCAACGGAACTGACATACACCACGCGCTTGACCCCGGCCTTCGCCGCCGCCTGCAAAACGCGACGTGTTCCTTCCACATTCGGTTGGATAATCTCGGCGTGCGGATGCTTCGCCCAATGTTTGAACACCGCCGCGACCTGAAACAACAGGTCTACCCCGTTCAACGCCTCGAGCATGGCCGCTTCGTCGAGCAGTTCGGCATACACCCTTTCACAATCCAGCCCCTCGAACGCTGCCGAATCGTTCACATCACGAACCCCGGCGCGGACTCGGTAACCCTGATCGAGCAAGGCTCTGACCAAGGTATTGCCCAAATGCCCATTGGCGCCTGTGACCAGACATAACTGACTCATACCATTGTCCCCCTCGCTTGAACACGCATCCGTTTTGGCGAGGACGACCTTAGGCTCTGTCCCTTGGGACAGAGTCAATATCAGCGGATCAAAAGATCGCAGCCTGCGGCGCCACCGTGACATCCGCCTGACCGCTGGCCTTCAGCGCCGCGTGCACAAAGCCTTCGGCCTTTTTGCGCTCCACAAATGACCTCACATACGCAGCACCGGCCTCTCGATCTCGAGGCACAGCCATCGCCTGGCGAATGGCGGTGAAGGCCCCTTCAAGCACGCGATAACGCGGGTCCGCATCGGCCACTTTCTGCAGCGGTTGGCGCACGCCCGCCGCGGCATCCAGGTCCTTATCGAAGAACAGGTCGACCGCAGCGGCGGAGGTTTCCGCCCGCGCCAGTTGCGCGTGTTTCAAGGTGCGCGCGAGGAACAGGTCATAGGCCGCGCCCTTGCCGACCGCCAGCCGCAACCCTGGCTGATCGAGATCTTCGACGGCCACAAAGGGCGAATCGGCCGCTACCAGGTAAGTGCCTTCGATGATCACGTAGGGCGCACTGAACGCGATCTGTTGCTCGCGCACGGGCTCGATGGCAAGGAACGCAAGGCTCCAGGCCCCCTCCTCCAGCGCGGCAAACACTTTACCGGCGGCATCGAACGTCACCATCTCCAGTTGCACGCCAAGCTCTTGCGCCAGTGCCTTGGCCAACGCGACGGAGACGCCTTGTGGCGATCCATCCTGGCCCTGCTGAGCCAATACCGGATTACCGAAATTGATCGCGGCGCGAAGGACACCTTGCGGGGCGAGATCTTCAAGAACTGCCGGGGTGATAGCACTCATCATTTTGAGAATCCTTTACTCGAGAACGCTGAGTGAAGCACGCCGGGCAACGCGTTATCCAGTGAAGGCTCTGATGTTTGTCAGCGATGACCGGAGCGCTGCTGCGCGGAACTGGACTCTCGCTGCCACGCCCGCTGCAGCAACTTGATGACCTCGGCATCCGAGGTCTGGGTAAAGTCCATGTACCAACGGCTGATCGACATCATCCAGTCGGGAAGAATCGGGCATATCAGCTCATCCACCTCACTGCGCAGCGCCTCCGCCGTCTCAATCGGCGCCACCGGCACGGCGACGACGATGCGAGACGGCGCGTGCGCACGCACCGCGTGGATCGCCGCCATCATCGAGGCGCCTGTCGCCAGACCGTCGTCGATCAGGATCACCACCTGATCCTTGAGTTGCACCGGCGCGCGCGTTCCCCGGTAAAGCTGCTCGCGGCGTAGCAGCTCCCGGGTTTCCCGTGCGACCACGTCATCAAACTCGGCCGGGTCAATCGGGTGAACCCGCAGCGCCTGTTCATTGAGGATTTTGATGCCGCCGCTGGCGATGGCGCCCATGGCGAACTCTTGATGAGACGGAACGCCCAGCTTACGCACCAGCATCAGGTCCAGACGAACGTCCAGTGCAGCGGCCACTTCATAGGCCACCGGCACACCGCCACGGGGCAAGGCGAGGATGATGACATCGGGGCGATGCGCGTATTCGAGTAACGGCTCCACCAGTCGTCGACCGGCCGCGGCTCGGTCCTGCAGGAGGGTGGGCGATGAGGGACTCATTTGAAAACCTCCTCAGGCGATCACGCCTGTCGGTTCGCATCACACGGTCACTCATGGATTGTCGGTCTGACGGTGGCTGACATCAAGCTCAGCCTCGACGCCCTCTAGACCGCCAGAACGTTGCAAGGCACGCGCCCTGCCCCAGGTTGATTTACATCAAACATGAGCAAATAAACGCCTGCTGTCACGACTCCCTGATCCAGATCAGATTCAAGTGCCGCCAGCGGCGTAAAAAGGAATGAATCGCGTGGTTCGACACCGCGCCAGCCTTTCAAACCGGATGGAGGATCACCCCATGCTCACTGTCAAAGACCACAATGATCGGGCTGTGGCTGCCTACGCGGCAGTTACCGGACGATACTGGATTGAAGCGCTCAAGGACGGCCGTCATGTGTTGATCCGGCCGCTGGCGGAGAAAGACCGCGAGCGTGAATACGCCTTTATCAAGGGTCTGTCCCCCGAGTCCCGGCATTTGCGCTTTCTCGCGCAGATCAACGAACCCGGCACCGCCCTGCTCAATCAGTTGATGGACACTGACAACAAACAGCGTCTGGCCTACATCGCGCTGGTTCATGAAAACGGCCAACTGATCGAGATCGGCGTCAGCCGCTACGCCGCCACGAGCGAGCACGAATGTGAATGCGCCGTGACCGTCGCCGATGCCTGGAACGATCTGGGCCTGGGTCCGCTACTGATGGAGCATTTGATCAAGGCTGCTCGCAAGAACGGATTTCGCCAGATGTATTCGGTTGACGCCGCCAGCAACACCCCGATGCGCGACCTGGCCAAAGCCCTGGGTTTCGAAACACACAATGATCCCGATGACAGCTGTCAGGTCATCCATCGTCTATCCCTGTAAAAAATCGCCCTCCAACTAACCCGCGGCCACTCCGGGCCAGCGTTTGCGCAATGACTTAAGGGAGATGTGTCATGTCCGAGCAATCACGTTTCATGCTGGTCGCCTCACCTCTGATGGAAAACAGCCCTGCTTTCGACCGCGCCGCTGCGCTGGCCAAGGCTGAAGATGCAGCGCTGCACATCGTGGCCTTCGATTACCTGGAAGGCCTGGCGACCGCCGGCATGGTCAATGAACAGGCCCTGGAGCAGATGCGCCTGGGGTATGTCGAGCGCCATCGTCAGTGGCTGGAAGAACAGGCTCGTCCGTTGCGCAAAATCGGCGTGACCGTCACCACGGAAGTGGTCTGGGTTGAAAAACCCTTGCAGGAAATCCTGATCCACCTCAAAGAGCAGCCGATGGCCGTGCTGATCAAAGCGCTGGACCACCAGTCGCTGCTGTCGCGGATGATGTTTACCCCGCTGGACATCCACTTGCTGCGCGAATGCCCGGTACCGCTGCATTTTGTCAGCCATGTGCAGCATGCCTTACCGCGCAGGGTCGTCGCGGCAGTCGACCCCTTCCATCGCGACGGTCAATACAAAGGCCTCAATGACCGAATCCTGCATGAGGCGGTGAAATTGGCGACGGCGTGCAACGCCCAGCTCGACGTCCTCTACGCCTATGACCTGTCTTCTATCGGCGCCGATGAATTCGGCTTCGACAACGCATCCGCCTTCTTTTCCTCGAGCAACGCCAAGACCCTGTTCGATGCACAGGGCGAGGTCTTCAATGAGTTGGCCGAGCGCAATGGCATCCCACCGGAGCGACGCCACATGGTCATGGGCAACCCGGCCAAGGTTCTGGCCAGTTATGCCGATGCCTACAACGTCGACGTGATTGTCATGGGCCGCGTCGGTCATAACGGCCTGGAGCGGCTGATTGGCAGCACGGTGGAGCACCTGCTGTACAAAATGCCCTGCAGCGTTTGGGTGGTGTCGCCGGAAGAACTCGCCGATTGATCGCAAACCGATTCGATCCAGAAAGCAAATGGGCCGCCGTGTTAACGGCAGCCCATTGTTTGGCGGCCTACACCAACCGCTCAATCTTCTGATGCTGCCAGACCATTTTGTAATACGCCGTCTGCAACACCAGCATCCCCAGATACGCCACCGGAAACGCCATCCACACCCCTTGCAACCCGTAGTGCCCGTCCAGCACATACGCCACCGGCAACTGCACCCCGACCACACAAAAAATCGAAATCGCCATCGGCACCAGCACCGAGCCACTGGCGCGCATGATGCCGCCGACAATCGCCTGGAAGCCGAACACCAACAGACTCCAGAGCATGATGTGCAACAGATACTCCGCCTTCGCCCGGGTGGAATCATCCGTAAGGAACAACCCCAGCAACCAGTGCGACAACAGATAACCCAACACCACCAACCCACCGGTCAGGCACACGTTGATCAACAGCCCCGTGCGCAGAATCGGCCCCATCCGCTCAAGCCGCCCTGCTCCAATCGCCTGAGCACCGAGAATCGACGCCGTGATCGCAATCGACAGCGCCGGGAACTGCACGTAATTGACGATCTGCGTCACCGCCCCATACGCCGCCGTCGCCTGCGAACCGTGCTGATTCACCAGCGCCAGAATCACCAACTCCGACACCGACAACACCACCATCTGCAACCCGGTCGGCAACCCGATGCGCAACACCTTGCCGAGAATCACCAGATCCAGGCGCATCGCCGCAAACATCTCCCGATCCGGCGCCAACGGATGCCCCTTGCGAATCAACCGCCACGCCAGCCACCCCATCGCCGACAAATTACCCGCCAACCCCGCATACGCCGCACTCTGAATCCCCATCATCGGCAGCCCGAACCAACCCCGAATCAACGCCGGCGTCAGCGCCAACCCGATACACGTCGACACCACCAACGCGATCAGCGGCGACACCGTATCGCTCACCCCGCGCAGCAGTTGGGTGAACAGCACGTAGACCAGCAGCGACGGCATGATCCACATCATCACGTGGGCGTAAGACACGGCGTCGTCAATAACGTCGGCCGGTGTGCCCAAGCCTTCCAGGGCTGGTCTTGCGAAAACGCTACCGAGTACGGCCGCTGTCAGGCCGATCATTGCGCCTAACAGCAAGGTGGTGCCGGCGATGGTTTTCACCAGATGCGGTTCACGCGCGCCCCAGGCTTGGCCGATGAGCACGCCCGCCCCCGCGCCGAGGCCGATGACCAGGGCGATGAAGAAGAACACGATGGGGAACATGCCAGACACGGCAGCCAGGGCTTGGGTGCCGAGCATTTGGCCAATGTAGATGCTGTTGATGGTGCCCGACATGGATTGGAGGAAATTGGAGAGGACCATGGGGGCTAGGAAAAGGAGGTAGGTTTTCCAGAGGGGGATGGGGTTTTGCATGACAATAATGGCTCGACACATGCGATAGAAGGTAAGAATTCTACCGGTAATTTCATTAAAAAGATGTCTGGCTACCTAACTGAAATGAATTTGTCATTGATAACGAACATGCAGTCGACATGCAAGTGGCGCTTTGCTAGCATTAAATATAGAAGACAGAAATAATTAGATCCCCATTGACGATACATCTGAAAGCCTTAACAAAACAGCAACAGGACGCTGCGCATAATGAACATAAACTTCATAGTAACAAAAACCTCCCTACCTAGAAAAAATCAAATCACACTTAGTCCTAATAACTGGGATGATTTTAGTTACAAAACCCAATTCTTTATGACTTATTACGACGAAACCGGTAGGAGCCATGACATTGGGAACCTAAAAATTGGATATATAGGTCAAAAAATTGGCTGGACAACAGAGAATCTTCCACCTGAATTTCCTTTTCTCGAAAGGGAGTTTTTTTCTCTCGGCCAAGAAGTGGATTATTACGCAAACATAGCCAAACTCCCACCTGAGACATCCCAACTCATATTAGAGTCTATACGTGACATAGTTCACAACACTGAAATTCTAGAAACAATTAAAAATGAAGCAGTGTTTTCAACATCGTTAATGCGACACACTAGCCTTTCGTCTATCAACCATCAATATAGACGAATACTCAAAGGCGGCGACATACTTACGGAGTTCAACTTTTCATTCGAGCAAAATCAAACTGCGGAACTATCTCAAATCAACCTTGATTTCTTTATTACCCCAGACTCTAGACCTCCGACTAATATGCATGTACTTATTGGTCGTAACGGGGTAGGAAAAACCACCTTACTAAACAATATGGTAAGCTCCATTCTTGACAAAGATCAAAATATTAACTCCCCAGGAAAATTCTACGAAAGCAAACCATGGGGCAAAGCACCAATCAGCAAAGACTACTTCAGTAGTATAATTTCTGTTTCATTCAGCGCGTTTGACCCCTTTGATCGTAAGCGCTCCATGAACCCCACATTCAAAGCGCTTAGCTGATGCCGGATGCTGTGCTCCCGATTCTCTCAGGAGGCCAGCTCGTCATGATGCGACCCGACGCCAAAGTTGAAAAAGTTTATCTCTACCCCAAGCCCGTGGACTTCAGAAAGTCCATTGATGGCCTCGCTGCGCTGGTCGAGCTGGACATAAAAGTGGCGGTGTTCGATCCCGTGCTCTTCGTTTTTCTCAACAAGCCCCGTAACCGCGTGAAGATTTTGTACTGGGAGCGCAACGGCTTCTGCCTTTGGCTTAAGCGCTTGGAGTCCGAGCGATTCAAAACATCGCCTGATCTCAGCGATGAAGTGATCGTTCTGACCGTCCAGGAACTGAACTGGCTGCTCGACGGTTTTGACCTGTGGCGCAACCGTCCTCACCAGGTTTTGACTCCACGCTACGTAGCCTGACCCGGTATAATCCGGGCCATGATTTCTCTGCCCGACGATCTTCCTGATGACCCCGTTTTGCTCAAGCAGCTGCTGCTTGAGGCACTCAATCGCCAGGAAGAAGTTGCCCAGGCTTATCAGGCTCACATCCTCGACCTGAAAGGACAGATCAAGCTGTTGCGCGACCGCTTGTTCGGGCGTAAGTCCGAGCAGACAGCGCAGCCCAATACGCCGCAACTTGCACTGTTCAATGAGCCTGAAAGCGAGCCGATGCCATTGATCGGCGATGCTGAAGAAGTCGTTTCCCCGGTGCCGCGCCGAGGAAAACGTAAGGCGTTGTCGGCTGAGCTGCCGCGTGTCGAGGTCATCCACGAACTGCCCGAGCACGAACTGACCTGTGCCTGCGGTTGCCGCAAGCACGTGATCAGCGAAGAAATCAGCGAACAGCTGGATATCGTGCCGATGCAGATCCGTGTCATCAAACATATCCGCAAGGTTTACGGTTGCCGTGGCTGCGAAACGGCACCGGTCACCGCCGACAAACCGGCTCAACTGATCGAAAAGAGCATGGCCAGCCCAAGCGTTCTGGCCATGTTGCTGACCACCAAGTACGTCGATGGCTTGCCGCTGCATCGTTTCGAGACGGTGTTAAGTCGACACGGTATCGATATACCAAGGCAAACACTGGCGCGCTGGGTGATGCAGTGCAGCGAACACTTTCAGCCACTGCTGAACTTAATGCGCGACCGATTACTGGAAAGCCCGGTGATCCACTGCGATGAAACCCGTGTTCAAGTATTGAAAGAGCCAGGTCGAGACCCGACCAGCCAATCCTGGATGTGGGTACAAGCCAGCGGCCCGCCAGATCGCAAAGTCGTGTTGTTCGAGTACACGTCCAGCCGTGCGCAGGAGGTTCCGTTACGTCTACTGGAAAGTTATCGCGGCTATGTTATGACCGATGATTACGCGGGCTATAACGCCTTGGCGTTGCAGCCGGGGGTTGAACGGCTGGCCTGCATGGCCCATGCGCGCCGCAAGTTTGTCGAGGCTCAGAAAGTGCAGCCGAAGGGCAAGACGGGACGTGCCGATATCGCCCTAACAATGATCAACAAGCTGTATGGCATCGAGCGCGACCTCAAGGACGGCGATGATGGACAGCGTTTAATCGGCCGTCAGCAAAGGAGCGTACCGATCCTGGCTCAGTTGAAAAGCTGGTTGGAGAAAACGCAGCCCCAAGTAACGCCGCAAAGTGTGCTGGGTAAGGCCATTAATTATCTGGCCAGCAACTGGAGCCGGCTGGAGCGTTATGTAGAAGCCGGTTTTTTACCTATCGACAACAATGCGGCCGAAAGGGCGATAAAACCGTTCGTTATCGGTCGTAAGGCGTGGCTGTTCAGCGACACGCCCAAAGGCGCTACCGCCAGTGCTCAGATCTACAGCCTGATGGAGACCGCCAAGGTCAACGGGCAAGAGCCTTATACGTGGCTACGCCACGTACTGGAGCAGTTACCACATGCGCAGTCGGTGGCGGATTATGAAGCGCTGCTGCCGTGGAACTGTTCGCCAGAGATACGAAGTTAAGCCTGACCCTATCGTGGGTGGTTGGATCGTACGCTATCGAGACCTTTCGATATCCTTGGCTGTACTGCCAAATCCACCCAACACGTAATAGACTCGGTACGTTTTTTGGGCCTCCAAAGCCCTGTAAAAACGGAAAATCCTACCCCCGGTACAAAAATAGTCCTACCCCCGGTACAGGTCCAAAATGGCTCACATGAGCGCAGATAGGGCGTACTTCTCCATTTTCGTGGCATTTATGTGACATTTGAATGGCATTTAAATACCACAGAAATAGGGCCCATCTTTTGTGCCACCTGAAATACCTGGCCTTGGCATTTTTGTGCCACTGAAATAACCAAACTTTGGCATTTTTATGCCACTAAAATAGCCAAACATTGGCATTCTTATGCCAGCAAAATGGTAGGTAAGCTATTTATGTGCCACAGGTAGAGAAATATGGGGCGCCGCGTCTGGGATCAGGTGGTGACTTTGAATGTGGGGTTCATGGAGCGCTTACCTTTGATCCACCTGCAAATCAACCAGATCGTTCCAAAGGTGTTTGCTATTACTACATAGGGCTAAAAAACAGAGACAAAGCCAATACTCAGTTGAAAGCCACCGCCGACCTATGCACAGACTTCATCGATAGTTTTAATGCCTGTTTCAATCAAGCACGCAAAAGAAAACTTTGGCTTGCTTCGGTCGAAAAATTAAATTTCGACATAAACTTTAAAGAAATAGGACTTCTTGAATTAATTACATTTATAAACGACCCGAAATTCGAATCACGCCTCAAACAGACCTATTTAAGAATGAGTTCTGGTCATGCAATTGTTTTATTAACACTTACAAATATTATCGCTAATATTGAGGAAAAATCACTTATACTCATTGATGAACCTGAAAGCCATTTACACCCACCTCTTTTATCTGCCTTCACTCGCACGCTTTCCGATCTTTTAATTGAGAGAAATGGTGTTGCGATTATCGCAACACATTCGCCCGTTGTTTTACAAGAGGTCCCTAAATCTTGCGTTTGGAAGTTGTATAGAGTGAGACTTGAATCTACTGCTAATAGACCACAAGATGAAACATTCGGAGAAAATGTGGGAACACTTACACGAGAGGTTTTCGGTCTAGAAGTATCAAACTCAGGATTTCATGCTCTACTACGCCAATCTGTCAGTGAAAAAAAGACATATGAACAAATAATAGAAGAATACAAAGGACAATTAGGCTACGAGGGAAGATCAATTCTTCGATCCCTCATTTCGCCAAGCCTAAAAGGAGACGAAAAAACATCATGAGACGCCTTCCAATACCAGCATATGATACAGTTTCAATTCTCCAACAGTGCTTCTTGGGCGTCTCTGATTTAATTCTACGCACAAAATATATGAACACGGAGAATTTACTTCTTCAATCTGCTGACAACTACGCCGCAAAAGCGCTAGCCGTCCAACTATTCACAATCCCAGCCAATGATTGCGCAACTCATGAAGTAGCACTTGGCGCGCTTACAAAATCAGAATTATACAAGCTCTACACTCAGTACTTCGCAGGAAAAACCAAACCTGCAAGAAGTTATTATGATTCATTACTACTAAGCACTCCAGACCAGAAATGCCCTTATTGCGGTTTTGGTCACATCTACACCCTTGTTCACTACTTGCCAAAATCGAAATATCCAGAATTCTCAGTATTAACTTCAAACTTAGTTCCTGCTTGCCGGGATTGCAATGAGGGCTGTAAAAGCTCAGCATCGGTTTCCTCTGCCGACGAACAATTACTTCATCCATACTTCGACAAACAAAACTTTTTCAACGAGCAATGGCTTTTTGCTTTAATTCTTGAAACGTCCCCCGCTGCCGTAAAATTCTATGTTTCCTGCCCACTCGGATGGAGCGACTCCGCAAAATCTCGTGTAAGAAAACACTTTGAAAATTTTGACCTTAACAAAAGATATATAGTGGAGGCTGCTGATGAACTTTCCAGCCTTAGTCCACGACTGTCCACCTATCACAAACATGCAACAGCCGCACAAATAAAAGCAATCTTAGATGAAACTCTAGAAATAGAACAGCACAAGCACAAAAACTCATGGATGACGGCGTTGTATGACGCGTTAATCAAAAGCAACTGGTATTGCAGCGGAGGCTTCAACGCATCATAATGGCTCAAAAGGGGACAGATTTATTTTTTACATTTAATCAAAAATAAATCCGCCCCTTTTCTCAAACTTGATCAATCAAAACATTTTTATGCATTCCCGCTTGAAGCACGAAAACTTAAGCGCTTCCTTTTAATATACGCAACTCATTTTTTAAAACCTCAATATCAGCTTGTAATTTTTTATTTTCCTCTTTTAGGAAATTCTTCGAAGGGCTTTCATGATTATGATACGGTTTAATGGAGTAGAGTAAATCCAACTCGTCTTTATAAGGCATTAATGGCTGATAAAGTTGATAGAACGCGCGCCCCACCGCCCCTCGAAACAACTCAAGCCTAGGCTTCTTTGCACCAACGGAAAGGATATGATCAGTAGCAATCCCAGGATAAGGATCAATATAAATAATTTTAACAATGCCTAACTGATACGCTTTTTTCGCACAAAGCTCGCATGGGCTAGCAGTTGTAAACAGCACTCCACCAGACAGTTTCTGCCCCCCATACTTCGCAATCTACAAAAATGCATTTTCTTCTGCATGCAGCGACCTTGTGTGCACTTGATTCTTTTCGCCCTCAATTTCATTCTGAATGCTTTTAAAACAAAACGGAACATTTCTATTTTTAGTAGACCCTGACTTAATCAAGTTAAAATACTTATCACTCAACGCATCGCGAAAGACATTATCATTTCGCTCATAGTCACTATAATCAGATCCATTCACTCCCCCTAGCAAGTCCTCTGCACTCCTCAACAAACACGGGGTCTGTCCTTGAGGAGTACTATTCCAACCTACACACTTAACACTATAGCTCTCATCGGTTACAACGGCGCCAACTTGCCTAGATATACAACCCGAACTTTGCTTTACCGTGTATGCAACCTGCATACAATTTTCAATAGATGTAGGCATTACTAGACCCGGATGCATCATCAGGGCCAAGTACCAGGCTAACTGACTTACTAAATCATTCTGATTGAACTCACTAACCTTAGAGTTATGAATATGAATATCGGAAATCTCTATACACGCTTGAATATTTTGAGCAATAAACTTGTTCTCCCCAGAAATTTTTCCGGGATATTCCTTATCATCAAGCTCAGCTATTTCTTTAATAGAAAGTTTTCTATATTCACGCAGACTACTCACCCGTTGAGAGTCCGATGTGTTTATTGATACTAGGTAAAAATTTGCATACCTTCGCTTCAGATAAAACGCTTCATAAGGATTTCGAATTGCATCTATGACAATTCTACATGGAATGCCTTTTGCCCTTGCAGACCTACGAACTAGCTTAATCACAAAATTCAGATGCTTGGGAAAGTTGAACAACATCCCAACATCAAAAATATCAATATTTGCAATACCCGAAGACCTTACGTTATCGCCAGTTCTTTGATAAAGCCTGGTAAAATTTGCGCCACCAAGATGGTTTTTTATCTTTTCCGTAACACTAGGCAGCGTCGAAAAATATAAATCTATCCATGATTCAACTTCATCAGGCTCTACCTTTCCGTCGAAAGAGTGGAGTCTAAGAAGCTCTTCACATGCTTCGCTTAAGCTATCATACGCCTGCTCTGCATTTTCCTGATTAATTTCTGCACCAATAATGCCTACCAAATAGGAAACGAAGGTCTCTCGACCAAGCAACAACAAGTGATAGGTGATTATTGATCTTGCCTCAAGTTTATAAAACGGAACCCATCGATCACCCCTCAAGTACTTATGTATAATTTTGTGCTTTTTAAGTTCATTTTCACTAAGCCCCTCATACCCATCCAGAGGAAACTCTAAAGCGGCCGCTCCTAACTTAATAGCTGCCGTCGTGCAACCCGAGCCCGTACGACCAGTGAGCCCAATTATTAAAAAGTCCTTTGATTCATCATATATGCTATCAATTGCTTCCGCAGACTTCGATGGCATTTCAAACTTCCTTTTAATTATCTTTTCTATAAATTTGCGAGCAAGTTTTACTTTCAATCACCTTTTGCAGCCCTGAATCTACTCCAACATGGAGATTCCCAACAAATGAAGCCATAACCACAGAAAGAATGTAGCTCGTTTTTTGATGCTGAGCCTTGACCATCGTAGCTCTACTACTCGCTGTTCCCCCTTTGTGGAGGCACGACGCTTTTTGATAACTCGCAGCCACCAAGCAAAAAGTCCTAGGACCACCCTAAAACTTCCTACACAAACCTCGGAATCCCTAACCTTGCCCACCGTTCCGATGAAGCTTATAGTCCGCCCCGTCGCCCAAAATGGCGATTCAGGTTTGGCGACCTGATCGATCGGATGCAAAAGCGCTGTGCTTTCCTGCAGTCGCTTTCGCATGCCCGCAAAGCTGTCTTTATGGCAGCTGTGCGCGGGAGACCTTCGGGTCTGCCGGTATTCCGATCCCGGTTCGCCAACCTGCGTACAGCTGTCACCCATTCGTTTGGCGACGATTGAGGGACAGTCAACCTTTGCCTTGATCGGAGTTTCACCTATGGAAAGATACATGCCCCTCACCGGAATCGACCTGATCCCGGCCTCCCTGCTCATCGACACCCAAGCCCCACTCGACGTCCTGCAAGCCATGGCCGATTACCGCATTCGTACGGTCACGCAGGTGCTGGAAAACATCGCCTACCGCGCCGAACTCGGTTGCGACACGGTGGTGTTGAAAGACTTTTCTCAGCTGTTAGTCATTCCGTTACGCGACGGCTGTGACTTGATGGACGTGATCGGTCGACGCTTACGAGCTCAGGTGAAGGAGTAAATAAAAACGGGCGCCTCAATGGGCGCCCGTTTTTCTGTAATTGCGATCTGTGCGTAGACGCGGCTGACGGAGCCTTTCGTGAGCCCATTGACCGAAGTCATTTCACCTAAAAATATGTGAAATAAAATGTGAAGGTGATTTTGTTTTAAGAGCCCACAAAACCTCTGGAGGCCAGGAAATTAGCGCCTCTTCATCAAGTCAGTATGTGAAATAAAATGTGAAGACTTTCATACGGTGAAAACCGCTATGTGCGGTCGATTAAATGAGAACGGGCGCCATCGAGGCGCCCGTTTTTTTGTGTCCATGATCAAAGTGGTTCACCCGCATCCATCAGACGGCTGCCCTTCCCTCACGAAGGCAAAGACCGCGTACCCAAGACGTTCAAGCAGCCCCTTGAAATGACAATCAAACCCTCCGCATGGAGCAATACTCCACAATAAGCTGAGTGACCGCCGCCACAATCGCCTGATCCGCGTCAGGCGAGGTGAACAGCCGACATTGGGCATCCGGCAAATCCGGCAACCCTTGTTCTGCCCCAACAACCGCCAACCCTTGCCCCAACTGACTGAGTGGCATGGGCGCTACCGCGAAGCCTGCCAGGGCCGCCGCCCGCAATCCGGCAGTGCTGCTGCACAACATCGCCGTGCGTTGGGCGATCCCCGCCTGCGCCAGTCTCGTCAGCGCGGCCTCGCGATAAGGGCACGGTTCGGGGAACAGGGCCAGCGGCAATGGCGTGGGTAACCGGGTGACGGGTTGCGCCGACCAGGCCCACACCAGCGGTTCTTGCCATAGCAACAGCCCCGCTTCGCTGGTTTCGCACAGCGAACCGATGACCACGTCCAGATGCCCTTGCTTCATCAGCGCCAGTAACGTGCCCGGAATGTTCACCTGCACCTCGATCTTCATCCCGGGGTACTGCGCTGCGAAATCCTGAACAGTGCGCAGCAATCGAGACTCGACAAAATCCTCGGACACTCCGATCCGCAGCCGCCCGTGAAATGGCGTGCGTGTCAGGTCTGTCCAGGCATCACGGTTCAGCGCGAGGATCGTGCGCGCATAAGAGACCAAGCGCTCGCCATCGGCCGTCAGTTGCTGGGAACGGGTGGTGCGCGTCAACAGGGGTTTACCAATCTGTTCTTCCAATCGCCGCACATGGCCACTGACCGCCGACTGAGTCAGGTGCAGCTTCTGGGCTGCACGGCTGAAGCCGTCTTCATCGACGACAGTGACAAATGTCTTGAGTAGCAGAGCATCGAACATAGTTTTGTACGTGATCAATCGAGTTGGAATTTACGATTTATATTTCAAATACAACTATGTTGCAATGCTCCCACCTGCCCTGCTCCCCATCATTCAAGGTGTGCCATGACGACTCTTCTCCATATTCAGTGTTCTCCACGCAAGCAGCGTTCGGCTTCCCTTGAAGTCGCCCGCAGCTTCATTGCGCGTTATCAAGCAAACACCCCGGACACCGAAATCATCACCCTCGACCTCTGGAACATGGCGCTGCCGGAATTCGATGATCTGGCCATGGAGGCCAAGTACGCAGGGCTCAATGGCACGCCGTTGACCGCAGCACAACAAGACGCCTGGAACACGTTAAAAGCGTTGGCCAGTCACCTGCACCGCGCGGATGTACTCGTGATGTCCGTACCGCTGTGGAATTTCAGCATCCCGTACAAACTCAAGCACTTCATCGACCTGGTATCGCAGAAAGACATCCTGTTCAGCGTTGACCCGGAACGCGGTCTGGAAGGCATGCTGCATAACAAACTCGCCGTGGTGATGTACGCCCGCGGCCTGGATTTTTCGGCGCAGTCGAGCACACCCGCGGAGCGCTTCGACTTCCAGAAGCCCTACGTGGAAGCCTGGCTGAAATTTATCGGCGTCACGGATGTGCATTCGGTGATTGTGGAGAAAACCATCCTGGGGGAAGACGTTGATCGGCGCGCGCGTGAGGACGCGACTCAGCAGGCCAGGCGCCTGGCAGACAGTTTGTCGCTGACGCTTCAGGCCCCTCGGCTGCACATCGATTCATTACACGCCTAAAAACTTGAATAGCCACAACCCTCCCATACCCACCGCCAGCGTCAGGAGCGTATTGCGAGTCTGCCAAGCGACCCAGGCCGCAATAATGGCGGCGGGTATCTGGGGGTTATTCAACACGAATGCCCCCTGCCCATTCGGGTACACCACAGCGGGCAGCACAAGGGCCGCCAGCACACTCGCCGGTACGTAAAGCAAGGCCCGACTCAGCACTGACGGGATGCGCAACCGGCCATACAGTTCGACAAAAGAAAGACGCATCGCGAACGTTCCCAAACCGACCGCCAGGAACATCCCCCACATGGCTAGATCACTCATGGTGTCTCCCTCTCGACGTCATGGGTCTGCACATCGATCAATGGGCGCTTGCGAACACTCTCGATCAACAGCCCTGCCATGACACCGCCGATGGAAGCGGTTATCAGCCCAAGGTTATAGGGCATATTGACCGCCAACACGGCGATCAGCCCGCCGACCGAGGCGGCGGCCAAGCTCGCCGCGCTGCGTATGCCGGGAACCAGAAGCGCCAGAAACGAAAGCGGTATGGCAAAGCTCAATGACCAGGTATCGGGGATGCTTGCGCCCAGGTAGATGCCCGCCAATACCGATAATTGCCACGACAACCACATGGCTGCGGCGGTGCCGGCATAGTAGTGGTGCGCAAATTGACCCAACTCGCCAGAGGACAGCTTGAGACTGCACAGTGCGTAGGATTGGTCAGAAAGCATGTAGGAAACCGGCCATGTCCAGCGTCGGGGCAAGTGGTGCAGATGGGGGGCCAGTGACGCGCTGTACATGATGAAGCGCAAGTTGATGACCAGGGCCGTCACCACGATCGCCAACGGCACAACGCCCGTATGGAGCAGTTGCAGTGCAACCATCTGAGCAGACCCGGAGTAGAACAGCAATGTCATGCCCATGGTCGTGCCGGGCGACAGGCCCATGTTGATCGCCATGACCCCCGTCAGCAGGCCGAAAGGAACGACACCGGGACTCAATGGAACGAGCGCCCGGACACCCTGCATGAACGCTTCCCTTCCTGATCGGTACGGCATGTCGTCTCCTTGTTTTTGTGTTCGCGGTGCCGGTTCGATTGCGACCCATCGTGCGGTAGAGTGTGGACCCGGAGCCCGATGGGCTGAACCGACTTTTTTTTCGCGAAAACAGGTAGTTTTTGTTATGGCTAAAAGCTCCCATCCGGATCAGGCCCTGCTCTCAATGCCGTCCTTCAAAGCCATGAGATCGTTCGTGGCCGCCGCCAAGTATCGAAACTTTACCCGGGCCGCCGAGGCGTTGTGCGTCACCCAGGCCGCGATCAGCCGTCAGATTCGCGAGCTTGAGCTCTACTTGGGGACCGAGTTGTTCACTCGTACAGGGAGGGAAGTCAGGCTGACAGCGTCGGGCACAGCACTCTTCGATGCGGCACAGCTGTCCTTGCTCAACATCTTTCAAGCGACCGAAAGAATTCGCCGGGAAAAAAGCGATAAGCGCACCCTGACCCTATGCTGCTCACCCGCCTTGTCGGCGCTTTGGCTATCCCACCGACTGAAAGACTTCTTCAGCGCCAATCCTGACGTCGATTTGAATGTCATCACCACCCAGCATTTTCTGGTGATGGAGCCCGGGATCAATCCGGATATCTTCATCACCAAGAACAGTGATCTGCGCCCCGGCTATCTGCGAATACCTTTGTTTAATGAAGTCGTCTATCCCGTGTGCACACCTCGTTATCTGGAGGCTCATCCAGAACTGAAAACCCTGGAGGGCATGCGCAACAGCGTACTGCTGGACCTGAATCCTTATGGCCGTTCCCAGCTGTCAGAACAGGTCGACTGGAATGTGTGGTTCGCTTTCCAGTCCCATGACCTGCAGATCCCGGCCTCGGAAAGCCCGCACTATTTCAGCAGCAACGACTACAGCCTTCTCGTGCAAATGGCGCTGGATGATCAAGGTATCGCCTTGGGCTGGGATCATTTGGTGGGACATCTGGTGCAGCAGGGGCGCCTGGTTCGGCCGGTGACGGAGGAGATTACGCTCAGGGAATCGGTTCAGTATTTGATGATCAATGAGAAGAAGGCGGAGGATCCGGCGTGTGGGCGTTTGAAGGATTGGCTGGTTGCTGAGTTCAAGTGAAGTAAATGGCGAGCGTCCGCACCAGGACTAGATACGGGACACGACCATAAAATAATCTGTCCCCCTTTTTGGTCCTGACCTTACGCTTGCCTGACAATATCGACCGAGATCTCCACCGCCGCAATCGTGCCTTTGTTCTCAAGCCAGTGGGTGGTATTCCTGTCCTCGGGCCAGCCCACTCCCGGCCCATAATCCGTGGAGACTCCGTTTCGATGGTCAGTGATCGTTCCTTGCAGAATGTAGACGGTGCCGGGTCTATCGATATGGTTGTGTATCGGCCCGAAGACGCCTCCGGGCTCGATGGTCACCCTGCGCATTCTGAGTTGGCGCCCTGCCATACCCTCGATCTCAGGACCCAGGTCAATGGCTGCAAGTAACGTCACCGTGACCCCTTTCGTCTCGGGTGTAGTCTGTTCGTTGCTCATCGCGCGCTCCCCTCTTTATGTACAAGGTCTAACTAGAAGTAGAGACCCTAAAAGGGGTGGTCGGTTGAGAGGCGACAAAGGGTCGATTGCCGTCCTTCGCGACGGGCTGTTATTGGCCAGAAGCAGACACTCAGCTTCGAAGGCATAGGCTTATCACACCGTCTTTTAACAGGGCATGAGACTACGCAGAGATCAGCACCAACCACATTCTTAGTGGCATTGAACAGCGTGCCCAGGATGCAGTCCAACAGGTCTTGGACTGTGAGCGCTATCAGACCTCACCAGGCTTGGTCCTGCGTGCGTAGTACACAATCGGCCTAGCATCCAAAGTTGTTTCTTCCCCTCGAAAAACGCCTTCCAAAGGATAGATAAATGAGAAAACTCATTTCTGTGGTCGCTGTAGCGACTTCATTTGCCATGGGTACTGCATTCGCTCAAGCACCCGCGAAACCTGATGTGAATCCAATCACAAATGGCGCGATCAATACGGCAGTTTCGCCGACTACCACCACAGCAAAAATTGCAGTGACCAGCGATGCTCATGCTGGAGCATTGAACGAATGCTACAACACCATTGGCGATCAGCCCCGGACAGCGTTGCAGCCTTGCCTTGAGGGCAAGACTCGCGAAGTGACGTCACAAATGAATATCGCCTACAAAAAACTGGAAGCTCAGACAAAGGAAATCAATTCGAGTGCGACGGCCAAAGCCCTTACCTCGCTGCTCGCCTCTCAGAAGGCTTTCGAGAAGTTCAAGGATGCACAGTGTCAATGGGAAGGTGACTCCGTGATGGGGGGCTCGGGCTCTGGAGATATTTTAAGTTCCTGCAAAGTCGATTTGATGCGTTGGAGAACGAAGCAACTTTCCGATTGAAGTTATCGACATAGGCGGTGCCGCGTGCGGGAACAGATGGCGGGTACGCCGTCTGGTTGCTTTCGGCCAAAAACAGTCATTCACTAAATCCCTGACGAGGCAATGCAATCGAAATCAAAACTGCAAACAGAACGAATGCACTTGATATCCATAAGCATGCCCATACACCTGATAAATCCAGCCGGATAGCACCGTGCCCATCAATCTGTTGGTGCTGGTGCGGTTTTGACCCAAGCTACTGACTTCAGCTAACCCTTAGGCGGTCTGTGAAGACATACATAAGACCATCGATTACCAAGTATTCGGGTAGGTCATTGATTTCCGGTAGCTTGGGTCAAAACTGCATCAGCGCCAACATCTCTGATTCATCATTGTTCTCCCGTAACCCGTGTTTTGCTCTTCGTCAAAGTCAGGCTCAACAGTACCGAAATCAATATGATGCCGCCGACTGTGGTCAGCGACCATTGGATCGGCATGTGCCACCACGGCGCGACCAGCATCTTGCCACCGATGAACACCAGTACGATGGCCAGGCCATATTTGAGCAAGTGGAAGCGGTAGGCCATGTCGGCAAGCAGAAAATACAGTGCGCGCAGGCCCATGATGGCGAAGATGTTGGAGGTGAACACGATGAAGGGGTCGGTGGTGACGGCGAAGATAGCCGGGATGCTATCGACCGCGAAGACCAGGTCGCTGGCCTCGATCAGTACCAGCACCAGGAACATCGGAGTCGCCCAGCGCAGGCCGTTCTGGCGCACGAAGAAGCGCTCGCCACGAAAGCCATCGGTGATGCGAAGATGGCTACGCAGCCAACGCAGCAAAGGGTTCTTTTCGAGGTCTGGCTGCTGGTTGGCGAAGATCAGCATCTTAATGCCGGTGATTACGAGGAAAGCGCCAAAGACATAGAGTAGCCAGGCAAACTCCTGCACCAGCCACACACCGGCGAAAATCATACCGGCGCGCATGATGATGGCTCCGAACACGCCATAGAGCAGGACGCGGCGCTGCAACTCTGGCGGTACGGCGAAGTAGCCGAAGATCATCACGAAAACGAACATGTTGTCGATCGACAGCGACTGCTCGATCAGGTAGCCCGTCAGGAATTCGAGCGTTGTACGCTGGGCCACTTCGGCGCCGAACATGCTGCGCAGATACCACCAGAGCAGGACGGCGAAGACCAACGCCAAACTGGACCAGGCGATGACCCAGGCCAGCGCTTCGCGCACCGAAACACGATGCGCCTTGCGTCCGCCGAAGACGAACAGATCGAGCGCCAGCATGGCAAGGACGAACACGATGAAGGCGGTCCACATCCAGGATTGGCCGACGCTGATGGCGGTCATTTACTGTCTCCGCATGAAGCAGCAATAGGCTGGAGGAGTCATGCTAACGAGCCTGTTACATCAACAAAAATCGTTTATTCATTGCGAATAGTTCATTTTTTACGAAGTGTTGATTCAAGCGCTCAACTACCGGCAATCGCATTGGTTCTGCTAGGTGGTCAAGGCGGGTGGCATGGCGCGCGGTTCCAGCACCCCGCCTCCTGCTCGATCGTGATGAAAAGGTCTGCTACATCCTTGGCAACTGGTAAGCCGGTGATGCAGGCGTATATTGATAGTGTCGATCCAGGTAGTTGAGGCGATAAAAGATCGCCAATGGTGGGACAAGTGAAAGTGCTGGGGACGCTAGCGAATAACCCAGAACGTTTGGAGGTGTCACATGAGGCGGTATCAACGACTCTTTCTGATCGCAGGTCCGACCATGCGTCACTCGCCGGCGATGGAGCGGGCAATCGCACTGGCCGACGCTACAGGCGCAGCGCTGCATATCGCGGTGTTCATCGAAGACTTCGACCTTATGCGGTTAATGAGCAACAGTGAACAACTTCGTGAGAGTTGCCGGCAGGAGAACCTGCAGTGGTTGAAGGATGAGGCCGAACTCATACGCAGGAAGGGCATCAATGTGACCACCGAAGTTGCATTGACCCGTGACCCGCTGCAAGAGATCCTTGGGCATGTGGCTGAAATGCAGCCGGACCTGATTATCAAGGACGTACATCATGAATCAGCACTCAAACGCGTATTCGTCACGCCTTTGGATTGGCAGTTGTTGCGCGAATGTCCGACCCCCATACATCTGGTCAGCGAAGTCAGGTGTCCGCTTCCTCGGGTGATTGTGGCAGCGGTTGACCCATCGCATCCAGAGGGTCAGATCAGCGGAATCAACGACAGCGTCATTCAGGCGGCGAACGAATTGGCGACGCAATGTGATGCTGAATTGCACATGCTGTATGCCTATGAACTGACACACACACATTTCTCTGATGCAGGTGCTGGCGCCGTGACGATGCCAGGCTTCAGCAACGACGTGCGCCGGTCACTCGAAAAGTGCTTCATTGCCTTGGCTGGACGCCACGGCGTGCCACCTGAGCGACAACACTTCATTGCAGGACCGCCAACCAAAGCAATGACCGACTTTGCCACTCACACTCGAGCGGATGTCTTCGTAATGGGAAATACCCATCACAAAGGGGTGGACAAGCTGGTTGGCAGTACCACGGAGCATGTTCTGTATCAGGTGCCTTGCAGCGTTTTGGCCATCAAGGGAGAAGCGGATGACTGAAGAAAAAAAGCCGCCACTATCGCAGCCGGCTGTTGGTGCTGATGTGGTTTTGACCCAAGCTGCTGACTTCAGCTGACCCTTAGGCGGTCTCTATGAAGACACACATAAGACCCTCGATTACCGAGTATTCAGGTAGGTCAACGATTTCCGGCAGCCAGGATCAAAACCGCATCAGCGCCAACATTGAAAGCACCGTCAGAAACTTGGGGATTGAATTGCCCCGATTTTTTAGACACCAATTACCGGCAGCTATGGGTCGTTTTCTGCCTCTCGCGACAGGCAGCAATCGGCCAAGAGCGGACGGTCGTGTTCAGCCGTTTATCTTAGTTATCTGCGAGGCGGTACAGTGCTTGGGCATGAGATGTCGTCAACCCGGCACGTTGCAGATTTCGGCAACTTTGGGAGCTGGCCAGCGCGGACGCGGCGATCAAGTGGCAGCCATGCTTCTTCGCTTGCTCAATTCGATGAGATATCAGTGCTCCATGGTAGCCAAGGCCCCGGGCATCCTTTCGGGTGGCAGCCGTTCCAAGGTAGGCAATGCCATTACTGGCCAAATACATTGAGGCTCCTGCCACGACTTTCCCATCAGCCTTCAGGACGCAGATTTTCAGACGTCCGCTCGACGTCTGCTCTGCGAAGGATGCTTGATTCAGCAATTGGTACTCTGGTTTGGTATGAAAACCACCCGCATGCACATCTGCGAACTGAGCAAGAGTTTTTGACGTGACTTCCTCGATTTCGAATGAGTGGCGACTCAAGACCACCTTCTCGATGGCACACGCGAATTGCAAGTGAGTCCAGCCCCTCAAACGCTCAAGCTGCGCTTCGCCCACAAGTGAGTACCGCCCCAACGCGGAAGGTTTCCCGATAAGGGGAGTTACGACCGAATGTTCCGCTGAATCGTTGAGCAACTTCAACAGTGCCTGGGGATCACGGGCGCTGTCGCCGTAGATGCGGTTGAACATTGGGCTAGGTGATGCGTTCACCTGAAAGCACGGAAAGTCTCCGTTGGAAAAAACACGTGCGCCATAAGGATTTCCACTTATCCCTGCCAAGTTCTGAACACGCGAACGCAAATACTCGCTTTCTGCGGCCTCAATCTGATGTGCCAGTTCAACATCCATGTAAGTCGTCCTTTTTTGAAGATTTCCAAGGGAGGGAAAGCGCATCGAACAATACGCTTGCGTCCAAGTACGTACCAGTAGTTGGCTCTGCTTCACCGTCAGCTTAGGGTCGATTTCTGCCCATCGTGACAGGAAGAAATCGGCCAAGAATGGTCACCGGGATGCGCCGGGAAAACGTGTTGATTTAATGGGCATCAGGAATGACGGTGTGTGCCGACGCGATGGCTGATATCTTTCCCGCGCTGCAAATCGCGTCCAATCGACGCCGATCCCATCAAGGAAGATAAAAACAATGAAAATATTATTCATCGCTTCGCTAGGAATTTTATCGCTGACTCAAACATCACTATCCTTCGCGGATAATGCTAATGGAAAAAATCTCTATCTACAGCGATGCAGCATGTGCCACGGAATGGATCTCAAAGCAACAGGACCGCTGGCTAATAAAAGCAATCCGCCTACACCTGATCTAACAACGTCCGCTTTCAAAAAACGATTAACTGATTATCCGGGCGTGATTGTATCTTCGATAATACTTCGCCCAAATGGCGACTTAATTCCAAGAACCTTGCGTGAGAATGGAGTAAAGCTATCGCCGCACTCATGGAGCGTTAAGGATTTGCGCGATTTAAGTCAATACATGGGTGGTGTGGTTTCACAAAACCGATGACATTTGAAGTGCCTGGTCCTGTGCTGTCACCTTCGATTGACATGACGCCAGCGCTTGACTCTGTCCCTTGGGGCAACCCGTAACTGCCATGGCGCTGAGGGCTCAGCAGACCCGGTTGCTCATACAAACGAATGGCTTTTGGAGTGCACCCCGACAACTTGGCAAGTTCACCTATGTGTAAATGACGCTCCTCCCTGATCCAGCGCCGGCCCGCTGTTTGCTGGCTGTGACCGGATGTCGTCCTGATGCACACGGTGTTCATGCAGAGTCGCTCAGCGGCACCGCGACAGGCAGAAAGCGGCCAATTTCAGCCTTTGCTGACCGGCAGCTATGGGTGTTGCCTCCAGTGCGCTTTGCGCTAACGCCTGGTGCAGATCAGCTGACGGCGCAACGTCGGGGCAATCAGGCATCCAACGCCAACGAATCCCTGGGACAATCTGACGGCCACTGACGATCCACCAGAATCCGCCGCCCGTCTTCAGGCGTGGCAGGTTCGCCTGAACTTTTGCACTGGATCATCACATCTCACCCCCTCCACTCCCGCGGGCTGACTCCGGTCTTGCGGCGGAACGCCCGGGCCAGTGCCGACGGGCTTTCGTAGCCGACTTCTTCGGCGATCAGGGCGATCGGTTTGCCTTCGCGCAGGCGTTTCTGCGCCAGGCTGATTCGCCAGCTCACCAGATAATCCACTGGCGCCTGGCCGACCACGCGTTTGAAGTGTTCAGCGAAGCTGGCCCGCGACATGTTGGCCAGTGTCGACAGTTCGGCCACGCTCCAGGGCTTGCCGGGGGCTTCGTGCATCAGGCTCAAGGGCCGTGCCAGGCGCGGATCGGCGAGGCCGGCCATCATGCCCGGTTGCTGATTGCGTGTGCTGAGGATGTGCCGTAGCAACAGAATCACCACCAGTTCGAACAGCCGGTCCATCACCGCTTCACGACCACAAGTGCCCTGGAATGCTTCGTCGAACAACCATTGCAGGGTGCTGGCCAAGGTCGGGATTTCATCGAGTTTGAGCACCAGAAATTCCGGCAGCGATGCCGCCAGGGCGTTGCTCGAGCCGCCATCGAAACTCAGGGATGCGCATACCAGTTGAGTGGCGGAGGCTTGCGAGGCGCTCAGGCGATGGCGGTACGGCCTGGGGAAAAAGATCAGCGTCGGCTCGCTGAGGCGCTGCTCTGGCTGATCGGCCAGTTTCAGCACGACTTCGCCGGCTTGCAGCAAGTGCACATGACCGCAGGCCTGGTTGCCGTCGAAGGCCGTAGTGCCGCAAAACGTGCCGCTATGAAAGGTGCCAGCGTTGACGCCGAAATGGGTGAGCAAGGTGGATAGGCGATCCATAGGGAAACTCCCGGAAGCAGTTCTGGACGATCTGTCGCATATCGTCGACGATTTGCATCCAATTAACCAGCTCGAATCCATAGCATGAACTCCGTACCCAGCGCCTGTCGCGCTCAACCACGGAGCATCACCATGACCCGCATCATCCCTGTCAGCCTCGAACACGCCACCGACGCCACCCGCCCATTGCTGGAAGGCGTGCAGAAGAAAATCGGTTTCCTGCCCAACGTTTTCCGGGTACTGGCCCACGCCCCCGCCGTGCTGGCTTCGTACCTGCAAAACTCGGCGGCCCTGGGCAAGACATCCCTGAGCGCCACGCAGAAGGAAGCGATCTTCCTCGCCACCTCACAGGTCAACGGCTGCGATTACTGCCTGGCGGCACACACGCTGTTTGCCAGCAAGGCCGGGCTCTCCGGCCAAGAGATCCGCAGCGCCCGGGTCGGCCAGCTCGACGCCTATGCCCTGCTCGCCCGGCAGATCACCGAAAGCCGTGGTCACTTGAGCGGCGAGCAGATCGCCGCGGCCCGCGCCGCCGGTATCGATGACGCGAAGATCATCGAAGTGATTGCCCACGTGGCCTCGCAGACTCTGACCAACTACTTGAACAACGTCGCCCTGACCGATATCGACTTCCCGACCATCGACGCCTGATACCCACCCGCTGCGGAGAATACGAGCATGAACACTGTGACCCTTTACACCACCGACACCTGCCCTTACTGCCGCAGCGCCAAATCACTGCTGGCCAGCAAAGGCGTGACAATGCAGGAGATCAACATTCAGCGCGAACCCGACAAGCTTGAGGAAATGCTCAACCGCAGCGGCCGACGCAGCGTGCCGCAGATTTTCATCGGCGACAGGCATATTGGCGGCTTCGATGACCTGGCCAAGCTGGATCGTCAGGGAGGGTTGATGTCGATGCTGGCTTGAGCGCAATGCCACTGTGGGAGTGTGTCTGCTTGCGAAATGGCACATCAACTACCCCTATGCTGAATGTGCCGACGCCTTCGCGGGCAAGCCCGCTCCCACAGGGATTGGGTTTGACTGACAGATATTTGCAGCGCTCAGTCGTCTTCGTGCAACTTGATGCCACGCTTGTGCAGCTGGTACGGCACCACCAGCACCAACAATGTCAGGGCCATGAAAAACACCGCGATCGGTTGCGTCAAAAATATCGTCCAGTCGCCTTCGCTGATGGATAAGGCGTTGCGCAATTGCTTCTCGGCCATCGGCCCAGCAGCATGCCGACGATCACCGGCGCCACCGGGAAAATCGAAACGGCGCATCAACATCCCGACCCAGACAGGTGGCTTTTGCCCGGTTCAGCGCAGCTTATCCCCTGGAACTGATCGCTCGACCGGAACATTGGTGGGTGCTTTTAGGGTACGCGCAACGGGCACCCTCACCCTGATCTTCGCCGTTTTTGAAAGCGCCGACGACGAAGTAGCCGGAAAACATGAGGCTACTTCAACCATCCTTAAGGCGCGCATTCTGAGTAATACCACTATGCGCCGGGAGTCATGCAGCGACATCGTAGTTAGGGGATGGGTGATTTCGTAAAATCAAACGACCAATACATTCAAAAAAATTGTAATGGATACATTTCAGCTAACTGTCGCGTCTTCACAGCCATTCGGCGCCACTCTTGACCGTCCGTTATTGGCCGATTTCTGCCCGTTGCCACCAGCAGCTTTCGGCCAAAAACAGACGTTCAGCCTTCTCACTAAAGACCACGAATAGAGCTAACGATGGAATTTATGCGCGACGGTTCGAATGTGGGCTTTAATGTCCGTGCTTATATGCAGCCGAACGAAGATGGATGCCCCTAACGGCGGGTTCAGGTTGCCATGCACTCGTCTAATCAAGGAAGAAACGACATTGAAAAAAATAGCTTTCGGCGCCCTGTTGTTGACCTGGCTGACTACTATCGCACTCGCTGACGAGAACCCTGTCGGCTTCCAATCTTCCACACTGCCGGACTCGCACAATGACCGCGCACTGGAGATGGTCGTCTGGTACCCCAGTGCAACTACCGCCACCACGCAATTGATCGGCGATGATGTGGTGTTCGTCGGGGCTTCTGCCGTTCGTGACGCGCCGCCCGCTGCTGGCAAGCATCCATTATTGGTGCTCTCCCACGGATACAGAGGTAACTGGAGCAACCAGATCTGGCTTGCCAGTGCTCTGGCTCATAGGGGTTACATCGTCGCCGCAATCAATCACCCTGGCACCACCACTCATGACCGTAGCCCTCAAGCAGCGGCGCAGTTATGGCAGCGGCCCGTTGATGTGCGTCGAGCCATTGATAGCGTCACGACTCAACCTGAAAAATTCGGCTTGGTCGCCAATGACCGAATTGCAGTAGTGGGCCATTCACTCGGCGGCATGACCGCCTTGGAGATCGCCGGTGCTCGTTTCGATCCAGACCGCTTCGCCCATGACTGCAAAGCACACCCGCAGTTAGCAAGTTGCACCGTCTATGGAAAGATAAACCCCGCAAGCACCTCAGAATCAAAGGCCGCGTTGGCCGCCGATTTGCGCGATAAACGCGTCACTGCTGTGGTTACATTGGACCTGGGCCTTTCACGGGGCCTGACCGATGAAAGCCTGATCGCGCTGCCGGTACCAACGCTGGTGATCGCTGCCGGCGTACCGTCGCACGATCTTCCCGCCGAGTTGGAGTCTGCCAACCTGGCCAAACGCCTGCCTGCGGCGTCAAGCCGTTACGTCGAAATCAGCGACGCAAGCCACTTCAGCTTCTTGTCGGTGTGCAAACCTGGCGCGGAGGTATTGCTCGAAGAAGAAGTACCAGGCGATGGCATCATTTGCCGAGATGGCGATGGCGATGGCGCTCGCTCGCGTGGGGTGATCCAACAGCAGGTTACATCGCTGATCGACGAGTTTCTTCAGTCCTCTATCTACAAAGAAGGCAGTTTCTAAAATCGTGGTACGAGAACTGCGGCCCTTCCTGATAGACAACTATCGGCCAGAAGCAGCCGGTGGACGGAGCGATAGCAAATGAGTAGCTATGCTTGGTCTACTGCCGGAACTGATTGAGCAGATTGGGCTTTCCGTCCATGGTGTACAAACCCTTTCAGCGGTCACCCGACTGTCACAATGCCCGGCCTAGTCAGGCGTTATCACCCCACTTGGGGTCAATTTAGAGTAAGGCCCAAAGAGGAGTTCGCCATGACCGTAGTCGATCGCCTCAGGTATTTGCGCATCGTTTTAGTTTTAGCTGGCCTCGCGTGCCTTGCTCTCTACCCACTTATGTTGTTCTGGCCGTCCGGCTGGGCCTGGCACGTCGGTCACTCGGACTACCCGATGATGATCGTTGGCATCTACGCCACACTTGGCGTGTTCTTGATCATGGCCGCACGTGATCCATTAGCCAATCTGAGCCTAATCTGGTTCACCGTGTGGTCTAGCGCCGTACACGGAGGAATCATGGCCGTCCAGACGATCACCCAGCCGGGGCAAATGGGGCACTTGGCAGGTGACGTGCCGGCGCTATTCATCGTGGCGGTTGCCTTGGCTATCTTGACGCCCCGCTCGCAATTGGCCGCTCGGCCCCGGACACACAATGGGGCCTAAGAGCAGGTTTGACTGTCAGGATCGGGACGAAAATCGCGTTTCTACGCGATTTTTTGCGCCTGCTGATCAACCGAGCGCCGACAGGTTTTACGTAGCAACGCAGTCTTAAAGACTGTGCCCGCGTTTTTTCACAGCCTGGGGCGTTTTCTGCCTGTCACGACTGACCGGTTTGGGCCGACAGCAGCGCTCCGAGACCACCCGTATTAACCCCGCCGACCTGGACTTAAACAATGCCTGAGTTCCCCCACTCGGCACCCCAACTTCCAGGGCAACATACCGATAACGCCCTACCCGCCAACCCACATAACCCTCAAAGCAACCTTTAAATGGCAGAATCCCCTTAACTTGATTGTTTCGGAGACCACCATGCTTCGCGTATTTGAACAGAAACTCGACCCCTTCCCGCCCGACGAGGTACCACCGCCACCCGAAGGCCTGGCTCGGTTCCTTTGGGCGTGCACACGGGGCGCCCGCGGCTATATTCTCGCGTTTGCGCTGCTCAGTGCCGGTGTGTCGATCTACGAAGCCTGGCTGTTCTCTTTCCTCGGCCAGGTCGTGGATCTGCTCTCGACCTGGAAGGCAGGTGGTGATGCGGCTGCGCAGGAAAGTCGCGTGTTGTGGGGCATGGGCATCGTCATGCTGACCAGCATCGGGCTGGTGGCGTTGCGTACGATGGTGCAGCACCAGATATTGGCGATCAATCTGCCATTGCGGCTGCGTTGGGACTTCCACCGCCTGATGCTGCGGCAAAGCCTTTCGTTCTTTTCCGATGAGTTCTCCGGCCGGGTCACCACCAAGGTGATGCAGACGGCGCTGGCCGTGCGCGACGTGCTGTTCACCCTTATCGAGATCGCACCCGGAATCGGGGTGTATTTCATCGCGATCATCGCACTGGCCGGCGGCTTCGCACCGAAACTGATGCTGCCTTTCGTTGCCTGGATCGTGTTGTTCGGGCTGGCCATGCTCTATTTCGTGCCCCGCTTGGGGAAAGTCGGACAGGAACAGGCCCATGCGCGCTCCTCGATGACCGGACGTATCTCAGACGCCTACACCAACATCACGACAGTGAAGCTGTTCTCCCATTCCAATCGTGAAGCGCACTTCGCGCGCGCGGCCATGGAGGATTTCAAGCAGACCGGCTTTCGCCAGATGCGCCTGGTCAGCCAATTCGAGATCGTCAACCAGGCGTTGGTGGTGGCGTTGATCATGGCAGCAGGCGGTTATGCACTTTGGCTGTGGCACCTGGGCGAAGTCGGCACAGGGGCCGTGGCGGCGATTACCGCCATGGCGTTGCGTATCAACGGCATGTCGCACTGGATCATGTGGCAAATGACCTCGCTGTTCGAGAGTATCGGCACCGTGCAGGATGGCATGACAACCCTCACCCGCGGCCCCAAGGTGCAGGATGCGCCAGACGCGGGCGTGCTGGTGACCTCCGGTGGGGCGGTAACCTTCGACAATGTGAGCTTCAACTACAATGGCGAACGCCAAGTGCTCGATGGCTTGAGCCTGAACATTCGCCCGGGCGAAAAAATCGGCCTGGTAGGCCGCTCCGGCGCGGGCAAATCCACGCTCATCAACTTGCTGCTGCGCTTCTATGATGTCGACAGCGGGCAGATTCGCATTGATGGGCAAGACATTGCGCACGTGACACAAGACAGTCTGCGCAGCGCCATCGGCATGGTCACCCAGGATACTTCCCTGCTGCACCGTTCCATTCGCGACAACATCGCCTACGGCCGACCCGATGCAAGCGACGCAGAAATCCGCCGTGCCGCGACCAATGCCCAGGCCGATGAGTTCATCAGCCAACTGAGCGACCGGCAAGGTCACTCCGGCTACGACACCCTGGTGGGCGAGCGCGGCATCAAGCTTTCGGGTGGCCAGCGCCAGCGCGTCGCGATTGCCCGAGTGATGCTCAAGAACGCCCCGATCCTGCTACTTGACGAGGCTACCAGCGCGCTGGATTCAGAAGTCGAAGTGGCCATTCAGGAAAGCCTCGATGAAATGATGGAGGGCAAAACCGTCATCGCCATCGCCCATCGGCTGTCCACGATTGCGGCGATGGATCGACTTATTGTCATGGATGATGGACGCATCATCGAACAAGGCACCCACACCGAATTGCTCGCCAGGAACGGCCTCTACGCGCGGCTGTGGCACCATCAGAGTGGCGGGTTCCTGGGGGAGGATCGGGGGGTGATCGAGGCGATGGACCAGGTATGAGCCTGAACGGCCCGGGGATAATCTGCAAGCGGCTGCTTTGGGTCGCTGCCCATCGCGAGAGGCAGAAAACAGCTGTGGATTCAACCGGTCGATGCAACACAACTAAATTCTGTTAAGCCTGTTTTCGCGATGTGAAAAAGGCCATCACTGCGGCGAGAACCAACAAAATAGAGCTTGCGAGAAATGTCATGCGATAACCGCTCCCGTCGAAAAGCAGCCCGCCGAGGGTAGAGCCCAGTGCAATGGATAGCTGAATGACTGCCACCATCAGGCCGCCACCGGCCTCAGCATCCTTGGGTAGCGCCTTGGCCAACCACGACCACCACCCCACGGGTGCTGCCGTCGCGATCAGACCCCACAGCCCCAGCAATACAAAAGCTGCCACGACTCCGCCGCCAAGGACAATCAAGGAAAGTGCAATGGCGGCCATCAAAAGTGGAATGCAGACCAGGACGCGATACATGCCGATGTTCAGGAAAGTGCCGATCAGAATGGTCCCGACAAAACCCGCCACGCCGATGACCAGCAGGATCATCGACAACATGGAGACATCTACACCAGTGACGGTCTCCAGGAACGGGCGCAGATAGGTGAACAGTACAAACTGCCCCATGAAAAAAGCACCCACACTCAACATGCCGAAACTGACCAATGGGCTCTTGAACAATCGAAAGGCATTGCCAGCGCCTGCTTTGCGCGGCGCCGCCGTCATGGCTGGCAGGCTGATCCACTGCCAGATCAACGCGATGATCGCTACCGGAATCAGGCAGAAGAAAGCACCCCGCCAACCGATGACACTCCCCAGATAGCTTCCCAGTGGTGCGGCCACTACAGTTGCCAAGGCATTGCCGCCGTTGAAGATTGCCAGAGCCTTGGGCACGCTATGGGACGGTACCAGGCGCATGGCCATGGCCGCCGACATCGACCAGAACCCGCCGATCACCATGCCGATCAGCGCACGACCAATCATGTACACCGTATAGTTTGGCGCCAGACCGACCACCAGCCCCGACACGCACATAATCCCGGTCAGTAGCAGCAACAGCGTCTTGCGGTCCATGGAGCCCGCAAGCCTGGAAATCGTAAGGCTTGTCAGCACCGCGAAAGCGCCCGAGATGGCGATCCCATACCCGGCCAGTCCTTCACTGATTTGCAGATCCGATGCAATCGGTGTGAGCAAACTGACCGGCATGAACTCCGAGGCGATCAGCGCGAATACGCACAGCGTCATCGCAAAGATGCCACTCCAGTAAGCCGGCTGCTCCTCTGTCCCCGGCGTGCCGAGGGCATCACTTGCCGGGGTGTCGAATACTTGAGCCGTCATGCAAAAATCTCTCATCAAATAGTAGTTGGCTGAAGCACTGGCCTTTTAGCCAACCGCCGTCAGGTGCCGGGTAAAAAAGGCGGTGAGCTTGGTCCAGGGAATCAAGTTCACGCGGTCGTACAGATCCACGTGACCCGCGCCGGGAACCCAGGCCAGTTCCTTAGGTTCGGCGGCGCGTTGGTAGGCGTCCTCGCTGAACTCTCTGGAGTGCGCCTGATCGCCAGCGACGAACAGCAGCGGACGCGGGGAAATCGTCTCGATATCGTTGAATGGATAGAAATTCACGAACCTGACTTCACTGGTCAAGGCGCGGTTTTGCGTCAGTTCCAATGTTCTGCCATGAGGGATATGGATGCCGCGTGGCGTGCGGTAGAAGTCCCAAAACTCGCGAGTTACCGGGTCGGTTTCCTTGCCAGGCTGCGCAGGCAGATAGTTCAGAAATTGCAATGTTCCGGTAGAGAACTCGTCATAGCGTTGCTCGGCGGCTTTGGCGAGCATCGCCTGGCGTTGCTCGACAGTCACTGAGCGCCCCAGACCATGACGGGTGACGGCGCCCATGTCGTACATGCTGACGGTGGCCACGGCTTTCAAACGCAGATCCATCTTGGCCGCACTGATGGCAAAGCCACCGCTGCCACAGATACCCAGTACGCCGATACGCTTGCGATCGATAAAGTCCCGCGTGCCAAGGTAGTCAACGGCGGCACTGAATGCGTCGGCATACATTTCTGGGGCAACCTGGTTACGAGGCAGACCCTCACTCTCTCCCCAGAAAGGCAAGTCAATCGCCAATGTGATAAAGCCTTGTTCCGCCAGCTTTTGTGCATAGAGCATGGAGCTTTGCTCTTTGACTGCTCCCATGGGATGACCGACGATAATTGCAGGCGCTTTAGCGTTTCGAGCCAGACTTTTTGGCGTTACAAGATTGCCCACAATCTGAAGATTGTATGAGTTCTTGAAAGTCACCTTTTGCACGGTGACCTTGTCGCTTTTATAAAAATTGTCGGCACCTTCCGGCGGGCGGGCAGCGTTTTTCGAGTCAGCCGCGAAGGCTGAGCCCCCCGCTACCGAAAGCACGCCCATAGCCGCAATACTGACGCCCGCGGCCTTTACGAATTCGCGCCGATCAAGCCCTGGAGGGGTCAAGGCTTCTGTAGCTGCAAGCAGGGTTTTAGGTGACTTGCTCATCATCAGTACTCCGTTCCAGATAGGTGACAGAGCTTGACGGATTCGAGATACCCTGATTAGTAGGCGCAATCTTCATGTAGTTTTGAGAAAAACTCAGCAATGGCCAATACCAAAGTCAACGATCTCCAAGCTTTTCTGGCAGTGGCGCGTGATCAAAGCTTTACCAAAGCCGCCGCCAAACTGGGCATTACTCCTTCTGCGCTGAGTCATACGATCCGGGCACTTGAACAAAGACTTGGGATACGTCTGCTGGCCCGCACGACACGCAATGTGTCGCCGACAGAGGCGGGAGAAAGATTGATGCGCTCGATCGCCCCGCTTTTTGATCAGATCGCTGTTGAGCTTGAAGCCTTGAGCGAATTACGGGACAAGCCGAGTGGCACGATTCGTATTTCCTGCACTGACGATCAGATTGAGTTGTGCATTCGGCCGATGCTTGCAGGTTTCTTGAAGAATTACCCGGATATCACACTGGAGTTCTACGTCGACTATGGATTCACCAACGTGGTCGAGGAACGCTTCGATGCCGGCATTCGCATGGGTGAGTCGATCAGCAAGGACATGATTGCGGTTCGCATAGGACCGGATTGGCGGTTGGTGGTGGTGGGATCTCCGGCGTATTTCGAACGCAAACCGGCACCAGCGACGCCCCATGAGTTGACTGCCCATGACTGCGTCAATATTCGACACAGGCCATCAGGGGCGATTTACGCCTGGGAGTTTGAGCGAGATGGCCAGGCGTTTACGGTCAAGGCAGATGGGCAACTCGTTTTCAACAGCATCATGCATGTTCTCAATGCCGCCGTTGATGGCATAGGTCTGGCGTACGTACCAGAGGAATTGGTCGCACGGTATCTGGCCGACGGCCGACTCAAAGAAGTCCTGGCCGATTGGTGTCCTGTGTTTCAGGGTTACCATTTGTATTACCCCAACAGACGCCAGGCGTCTCCCGCCTTTTCTGCATTGGTCGAGGCGCTGAAATATAGACGCTGAGCTTTCTGTATTCGACGTGCTGCAACGTCTGCTATGGGTCGTTAGAGACCCTTCATGTCAGGCAGCTATCGGCCGAGTTGCGCCGGACATCAACGCCAGACGGATGACTTATCGGGTATCGCTCGATACCCTTACCTCCCCGTCGCCTGACGGTTTCCCGGTCAAATCCCATTTCACCCAGACGAGCATGTCATGAAATCCCCCGCAGGTTTGCTGCTGTCGGCTATCGAGCTGGACCGTGCCAGTGCCATTCCGCTGTACCGCCAACTGTATCTGCAGATTCGCAAACAGATACTCAACGGTAGAATCCAAGGGGGCGTACGCCTGCCGTCGACCCGGACATTGAGCAACGAGTTGGGGTTGTCGCGGATCACCATTCTCAATGCTTTCGATCAGCTGATTGCCGAAGGTTTCCTGGCCTCGCGCACTGGCGCCGGTACGTATGTCGGCACTGAGTGGGAAAGCCGGGGTATCGAGGATGAGCAACCGCGCCAGCCACCGCGCCTCTCCGACTTGAGCCAGTCGATGCTGTCGCTGCGCAGCGATCATTTCCGCGGGGTGTCCTATGCCGACTGGGACCCCGCGACCCCGACCTCCTTCCTGCCCAGCCACAGCAGCTATGACGCATTCCCGCAGGCGATTTGGCGGCGCCTGATGAACCGGCATCTGCTCAAGCCAACCAAGGCCATTCTGGGTTATGGCGAGTTGCAAGGCTTGCAGGCGTTTCGCACAGCGATTGCCGAATACGTCTTCGATGCGCGTGGCATCGACTGCAATGCCGGGCAAGTGGTAATCGTTTCCGGCGCGCAGCAAGCGTTCAACCTGCTGGGCATGCTGCTGCTCAATCCTCAGGACAGCGTCTGGATGGAGGACCCGGGGCACATCGCCGCGCGCATTGCGTTGAAGGCCCTGGGGGCTCAGGTGATTCCGTTGCGTATCGATGAACAGGGGATCGATGTCCAGCAAGGCCTGACCGAGTGCCCTGATGCCCGCCTGGTGTTTTGTACGCCGTCGCGCCAGCATCCTTTGGGCGTCACGCTGAGTTATGCGCGGCGCCAGGCACTCATCGACTGGGCTGCACAGCATCAGAGCTGGATCATCGAGGACGATTGCGACAGTGAGTTTCGCTACAGTGGCCGACTCCTCCCGGCGCTTTATGCCATGGACCAGATGGCCCGGGTGATCTACGTCGGAACGTTCAGCAAAGTGCTCTTTCCGTCACTGAGACTGGGTTACGTGATTCTGCCGCAGGCCCTGGTCGAACCCTTTTGTACCCTGCGCGCGGTCATGGATCGCAGTCCGCCCACACTGCTTCAGGCGACAACGGCGGACTTCATGGGCGAAGGCCACTTCCTGGGGCACATCCGCCGCATGCGTGCGCTGTACAAGGCGCGCCAGCAGGCATTGATCGAACAGATTGAAAAGCAGATTGGCAGCTTCTTCAGGATTACCCCGACGGATGCTGGCATGCACCTGATCGCCTGGCTGCCCCCCGAACTCAGTGACACTGACATCGCCCGGCAACTGGCCCAGTACAACATCCACACCTATGCCTTGAGCGACTACAGCATCAAACATGCCCTGCCACCGGCCCTGTTGATCGGCTTTGCCGGCACGCCTGAAAACCAGGCCAGGGAACGTGTCGAAGCGCTGGCCCAAGCCTTGCGCGCATTGGGTTATCTGCCGCCGACCACTTGAGGCGAGGCAAGTGGTCTTATCAAATAACTGATAGTGGATCTATCGAGAGTTCCTGACTGGCGCGATAAAGGCTGCGCCGGTAGACCCGGTGTCTGAACCAGGAACGACTCTAATGAACAATAAGATCCAGGAACGATTCAGCGCCTTGCTGAGCCATAAGGTGGTCGAACACGGGGCTGTTCCCGTGCTGACGGACGCACTGGCCCGACGGCTGCTTGAACGTCTCGGGCAATTGCGCCTGTTTGCCCACGCCTACCCGCTACTGACCAACCTCACCCACGGTCGTGTCATCCCTGCCGACCTGCTGGACTTCGCCTATCGCCACGAGCTGCAAGGCCTGAGCCTGCACTTGCTCGACGGCGAGGAAAACAGCCTGAGCCAAATGTCACCCGCGCAGCTCCAGGCGTTTGCCGCCAAAGCCAAAGCGCTGGGGCTGGATGTGCACCTGGAAATCAGCAGCACGCTGAAAATGGACGTCGACCAGGTGATCGCCATCGCCAGGGCCCTGGGGGTGCGCAACATCCGTGTTTACTCACGTTACGAGGGCACGCTGTCGCGGGTCATGGACGTGATCGAGAGCGACCTGCACTACCTCGCGCAACAGGCCGACGCACACGATCTGTACTTTGACTTCGAGCAGCATGAAGAACTCAAGAGCGGCGAAATCGCGCAACTGCTCAACCGCCTCAACCACCCTCGCCTGCATGCCCTGTTCGACTTCGGCAACATGATCAATGCCTGCGAACAGCCCCTGCAGGCCCTGCGCAACCTGGCGCCGCACATCCGCCAGACTCACCTCAAGGGTGTGCGCATCGTCCCCGAACAAAACGGCTTCGGTCATTACGGCGTTTTGCAGGGCAGCGACGAGGACGATCTGCCCAGCGCCCGCATGCTGTTCGAGCTGTTGATGCTCGGGGAAGCAGCCCCGCAGGTGATCGCGTTCATCCTCGAGCAGGAAAACCACTACGTGGCCCCGGCCTTCCGCCAGAGCACTGAGGCGGCCGATCCCTTCATTGCCTACCGGGAGATGAGCGAAACGCCACTGCCGAACGGCTACTCCCTTGAGCAAATGCTGGCCGACGAACACCGCTGGGCGAACAACCAGGTCGCCTATGTCCGTAGCCTGCTGGCCGAATTGCGCACGCTGGCCGAACTGACCCTGGCCAGCCCTTCCAACGCCTGATCCTGACGAACCCGATTACGCCTGGAGAACAATAATGACAATTCAAAACAAGGCCAAATGGCTCCGATTCCTGATCCTCATCCTCGGTGGCGGCACCATCTACAAGCTGGCGAGCCTCAAGGACGCCTTCTATGTACCCATGCAGGAATTCATGGGCTTGAGCCACACTGAAATCGGCATGCTGCTCAGTGCCAACGCGATCATCGCCACCGCGCTGTTTGTGCTGGGTGGCCTGCTCGCCGATCGCTACGACACGCGCAAACTGATTCCCCTCGGCCTGATCGGCACCGGTGGCCTGGGCTTGTACCTGGCGACCTTTCCCCCCTTCAGCAATCTGCTGATCGTGTTCAGTCTGCTGGCCGTCTGCGCCGACTGCCTGTTCTGGCCATCGCTGCTCAAAGCCATCCGCAACCTGGGTGACGATCAGGAGCAAGGCCGGTTGTTCGGCCTGCTCGAAGGCGGGCGTGGCGTGGTGGACACCCTGGTGGCCTTTTCCGCCCTGGGCGTGTTTGTCGCCATGGGTTCGGGCGAAACCGGCCTTAAGTCGGCGATCCTGTTCTACTCGGTCATCGACATTCTGGCCGGCACCCTGACCTGGTTCCTGCTCAAGAGCGGCAGCGCGCAGTCGGTGGCCAAGCCGAAGAATGGCCTGGCGAACCTGATGGAAGCGATCAAGGTTCCGGGCATCTGGCTGGTCAGCCTCAACGTGTTCATGGTCTACATCGTCTACTGCGGCCTGACCTATTTCATTCCCTACCTCAAGGAAATGTACGGGTTGCCCGTGGCACTGGTGGGCGCCTACGGCATCATCAACCAGTACTTCCTGAAGATCCTCGGCGGTCCTGCCGGCGGTTTCATCGCCGACAAGCAGTTCAAGAGCACCAGCCGCTACATGAAGTGGGCATTCCTGGCGCTGCTGCCGCTGATGGGCGTGATCATGCTGATTCCGAAAAGCCCGAGCTTCATCTATGCGGGCATGGCCGCTACCCTGTCCTTCGCACTGATCGTGTTCTCCATGCGCGGCGTGTTCTGGGCGCCCATGGGTGAAGTCGGCATTCCCCAACACATCACCGGCTCGGCCTTCGGCATCGGTTGCCTGATCGGCTACGCGCCCGGCATGTTTGCCTACGTCATCTACGGTGCAATCCTCGATCACTTCCCCGGTGAACAGGGTTACAACTATGTCTTCACCTTGATGAGCTTGCTGGCCGTCGTGGGCTTCATGGTGTCCAGCCTGCTCTATCAAGCGGTGCGCAAAAAATCCATGGCCACTGGCGGGATGAGCGCGGCGCAAGCCTGATCATCGCCATGGACTCCGGGAGGAGGAATCGTCTACCACGCCGATCCCTCCTCCTGGCCACAACGCCGGAATGAACCGGCGCTGACTTACGCGCAATCTGGATAACGCGTTCCCGCAACGGAACGCTTTTTCATCTTATGGCGTATCAAGCAACGTCAAACAAACAACGCCAAAAACCCTGTCATTTAGCGAATCCCTCGCGCCTGGAATTTTTTCATGGCGTGAAGTGTAAAGTGCAAAAGGTGTCCTAGACTACAGGCTTAAATAGTCTGATTTCTTGAATTCTTCACCGCTGCAACTACTGGATTTTTATATGAATTCAGACAGTCTTCGGACGCAGCACTGCCTTTATCGAATACCCTCTATCGACCCAAGAGCGGGATGCAAATATGAATAGTGATTCCGTAGCGGGCTCTCGATTCAGCGTACTTGATGGATGGCGCGGCATAAGCATCTTGCTTGTCTTGGGGTGCCACCTGCTACCACTTAGCCCAAAGGCTTGGCAATTTAATGCCGCCGCAGGCGTTATGGGGATGGCTATATTTTTTACGTTATCGGGTTTCCTGATAACAAATTTTCTGCTCAACAACAGCAGTGTCGTTGATTTTTTAATCCGCAGAATCTTTCGGGTTGTGCCGCTCGCCTGGTTGTACATGCTCATTGCTTTACCTGTCATGAACAGCACTTCGGATGTCTACATCGCAAACTTTCTGTTCGTTGCCAACTGGCCGCCTATGTGGCTTGGCAGTGTAAACGGCCACCTATGGAGTTTGTGCATGGAGGTCCAGTTTTACTTCGCCATCGCTTTGCTGGTCGTTCTGATGAGAAACAAGTGGGTACTGCTGATCCCTGCTCTCTGCATCGCCGTCACGATGTACCGAGTCATGAACGATGTCCATGTCGCAATCAACACTTACTACCGCATTGATGAAATACTTTCCGGATGCATACTGGCACTGATCTACAACAATAGACTCGGCAACATCCTGGCAAAACTTCCGACACCAACGTGGATCGCGCAAATATTTTTAGGTCTGCTGTTTGTCCTGTCCTGTCATCCCGATGCGGGCTTCATGAACTACTTCCGCCCCTATCTTGCCGCAGCAATGGTGGGAAGCACGTTACTCAATAGCCGGACACTAGTTGCCCAGCTTCTGAATAATCGCGCCCTGTTTTATATCGCCACCATCTCGTACGCTCTCTACGTTGTTCATCCACTGCTAATACATACCTGGCTGGGTAGCGGAGATACCGTCATAAAATATCTGAAGCGCCCGTTGTTGTTCGCCGCCATTTTTATCACCGCGCATATCTCGACCTTCTATTATGAAAAATGGTGGATTGCTTTTGGTAAGAGATTTTCCAAGAAAGTAGCTAGCCAATCTGTTACATCGGTCGGTTGAATCCACAGTCGATTGCGGTCCTTTACGACAGGAAGCAATCCGGCCAAAAGCAGCCATTCAAAACTGAACAGATGCGGGGCCAGGGCATCGGGGATGCGGTTAATGCGCATGGCCGAAGATCTTGCGCAAAAGAAGAACTGCATTGGCATTTGGCTAGAGACCTTCAGCTTTCAAGCGCCAGGTTTTTATCGAAAACTTGGGTACTCCGAGTTCGGACGCTTGGCAGATTACCCACCCGGACATACTCGACTCTATTACCAAAACACGCTGTGCTAGCAGCGTTTTAAGTTGATTTTGCTCTCGTAGATCCCAAAGCCCGGTGATGTGTATCTCATGCAGCTTCGGCTAAATCGTTCAGCGGACGTTTCGTGGTTTGGGGGCTGCCGGAGAAGGTGTCCGGGCTAGACTCGCTCATCCTTGACGCCCTGCCATACTGTTCAACATGACCAGTGCAACCTTCCGCTTCTACGAGGAGCTCAACGATTTCCTGCCGGCCGAACGGCGGCGGCAGTCCTTCACTTGCGAGTGCGCGCGAGCGGCGACGGTCAAGCACATGATCGAGGCGCTCGGGATACCGCACACGGAGGTCGAGTTGGTGCTGCTCAACGGCGAGTCGGTGGGCTTGGAGCGGGTGATTTTCGACGGTGACCGGCTGGCGGTGTATCCCAAGTTCGAAGCGCTGGACATCAGCCCGCTGCTCAAGGTTCGTGCCCAACCTTTACGGGTGCTGCGCTTCGTCGCTGATGCGCACCTTGGCGGGCTGGCCAACCTGCTGCGCATGAGCGGCTTCGACACACTCTACGACAATGGCTTCGAGGATGGCGAGATCGCCGAGATCGCTGCGCAGCAAGGACGCATCGTGCTAACCCGCGACCGCGAACTGCTCAAGCGACGGATCATCAGCCACGGCTGTTACGTGCATGCCCTGAAACCGTCGCTGCAGCTGCGCGAGTTGTACGAGCGCCTCGACCTGGCGCGTAGCGCGCGGCCATTCAGCCTGTGCCTTCATTGCAACCTGCCGCTGCACGAGATCAGCCCGGAACTGGCCCGGTCGCAGGTGCCGCCACGCGTTGGCATCCTCTATTCGCGCTTCCTGCGCTGCGACGCCTGCCAGCGGGTTTACTGGGAAGGTTCGCACTGGCGCGGCATGTGTGCACTGCTGGCACCTCTGCTGTACCGATAGCCGAGCGCATCGGCCGGCTCTACGCCTTGAAGCGCCCCACCAGCGCAGATGGCTTTCCAAACGCCAAAAACACCGATAACGTAATAATCACTACACAATAAATAGCGCTCCCTACATGAGTAACTGGCTGACACTGATTCTCGCTTTACCCACCGCGAATGCCACCGAGCGCATGCGAGCCTGGCGTGCTCTGAAAGCCTCAGGTGCGGCGGTTTTGCGCGATGGTGCCTATCTGTTGCCTGATACCGGTGTCTGTCGTGAAGCGCTGGCGTCTGTCGAGCGCGACATCCTTTCTATCAATGGCACTGTTTACATCCTGCCTGTGGTCGATCCGCAGGGTGAGCGCTTTGTCGAGTTGTTCGACCGTAGCGATGACTACAGCAAGTTACGCTCAGAAATTGAAGAGTGCCGTGGGCAGCTCAATCCTGAAAACGCATTGGCCGCCACCAAGCAAATTCGCAAGCTTCGCAAAAACTACGATCAGCTCTCCCACATCGATTATTTCCCCGGCAAGCCCAAGGAGCAGATTGATTCAGCCTTGCAGGCGCTTGAGACGGCTGCCAGCAGAGCGTTGTCTGCGGATGAACCCCATAGCCGCGACGAACCCATCACGGCACTCAACCGTGGCGACTATCAACGTCGTGTCTGGGCAACACGTAAGCGTCCGTGGGTTGATCGTCTGGCTTGCGCCTGGTTGATTCGGCGCTTCATTGATCCTCAAGCTCGGATCCTCTGGCTGAATACTCCACAGGACTGTCCGGCAGACGCGCTGGGTTTCGACTTCGATGATGCGACCTTCAGTCATGTCGGCAATCGCGTGACCTTCGAAACCCTGCAAGCCAGTTTTGAGCTTCAAGAGCCCGGCCTGAACCGCATCGCAGCTTTGGTGCACTACCTCGATATCGGCGGCATTCAGCCCTTGGAGGCGGCCGGCATCGAGCGCGTGCTGGCAGGATTGCGCGAAACCATTGCCCATGACGACCACTTGCTGGCGGCTGCCAGCGCCATCTTCGACGGCCTGCTCGCCGAGTTTGTGAAAGAGGAACAACCCAATGCGTAAGGTGTTGGCATCAACGGCTGAAGAGAACCTATCGAGGCCGGAGGCGATCAGCTTGCGTGAGGCATTCTGGTTCTGGTTGAAGCTCGGCTTCATCAGTTTCGGCGGGCCAGCAGGACAGATTTCGATCATGCACCAGGAACTGGTAGAACGTCGGCGCTGGATCTCCGAACGACGCTTTCTCCATGCGCTCAACTATTGCATGTTGCTGCCTGGGCCGGAGGCTCAGCAACTGGCGACCTACATCGGCTGGCTGATGCATCGAACCTGGGGCGGAGTGATCGCCGGAGTGTTGTTTGTGCTGCCCTCACTGTTCATCCTCATCGCTTTGTCGTGGATGTACATCGCGTTCGGCGAAGTGCCTGTGGTGGCCGGCCTCTTCTATGGGATCAAGCCTGCCGTGACGGCCATCGTGGTGCAGGCGGCACACAGGATCGGCACTCGGGCGCTGAAGAATAATTGGCTGTGGGCGATAGCAGCAGCTTCATTTACCGCGATCTTCGCGTTCAATGTTCCTTTCCCGCTGATCGTATTGGGGGCAGCGTTAATCGGCTATGTCGGAGGGCGTCTGGCGCCTGAGAAGTTCAGAACCGGGGGCCATAGCGCTGCCAAAAAGTCCTTCGGCCCAGCCTTGATCGATGACGACACCCCGTCCCCGGAACATGCCCGGTTCAGCTGGATGAAACTGGCGATGCTGGCCTTCATCGGCGCAGCACTGTGGGCGTTGCCGATGGGAGTCCTGACCGCGCTTTTTGGCTGGGAAGGTACCTTGACCCAGATGGGCTGGTTCTTTACCAAGGCCGCGCTGCTGACTTTTGGCGGAGCCTATGCAGTCCTCCCGTATGTCTATCAAGGTGCGGTCGGTCACTATGGCTGGCTTACCCCGACTCAGATGATCGACGGTTTGGCACTGGGAGAAACCACACCAGGGCCGCTGATCATGGTGGTGGCCTTCGTCGGCTTTGTTGGAGCGTACGTCTCACAAGTGTTCGGCGCCGATCATGTATTTCTGGCCGGGGCTGTCGCAGCCACCCTGGTGACCTGGTTCACCTTCCTGCCCTCGTTCCTGTTCATCCTCGTCGGTGGCCCGCTGGTGGAATCGACCCACAACGAACTCAAATTCACCGCACCGCTTACCGCAATCACAGCGGCGGTGGTTGGAGTGATCCTCAATCTGGCCTGTTTCTTCGGCTATCACGTGCTGTGGCCGCAAGGCTTCAGCGGCAACCTCGACTGGCCCTCTGCACTGATCGCCATTTTGGCGGCAATTGCCTTGTTCCGCTTCAAACGGGGCGTCATTCAGGTGCTGATGGCTTGCGCGCTTGCCGGCTTGGCGGTGCATCTGCTGCGCTAAGAGAGGATGTGATCAGCCGGCGCTTGCGGGCGCAGGCGGCAAAATAAACAAAAACGGGCGCCTTGTCGGGCGCCCGTTTTGTTTGTGACATGCTGCGGGTTTTGGTCGCTCGCAGCCTATCCACCCACTGCCTGAGTCTGTTGGGCTTTCCCATCAGCCGTTATGGCTGATCAGTGCGATTTTTTCGATACCGAAGTCCCGGCTTTGCTCAACCCTTTCGTGTTGTGATCGCCTGGAGTCGTGGTCGAGACGGCTCTGGCTTTGTCCAAGCCGCGAGTGTCTTTGGAATTGGCGATGCCTGAAGTCGTTTGGCCATGACCGCTATCACTATTGCGAACACTGCCGTAGTGGTTTCCGCTTTCGCCACGGTCGCGAACAGCCTTGCCGGCATGATCGCTGGACAGTCCATTACCGCGGCCGTTGCTGTCGGAGTTGCCGGAGTGACCTGAACCGCTGTGACCGCCGCCTGTACCGCCGCCGTGGCCACCACCATTACCCCCTCCGTTTCCGCCCCCATTACCACCACCGTTACCGCCGCCGCCACCGTTGCCACCACCACCACCACCACCACCACCGTCTTTCGCATAGGCGGAGTTCATGATGGACAGGTCAGCAGGGAGTAATGGCGCGGCCGCCAGCATCAGGGCGCAGGACATTACAGCAATGAGACTCTTATTCTTTAAAAGCATGATGGCTTCCATGGGTTGATATCGCAGATCTTATGACGCTTTAAGCCCCAGACAGTTCAAGCCCTGCGACCGACGGATGCTGCCAGCGCTAGCGTGCAGCGCTCCGGGTACCCGCGAACGCGCTCGTGCCAAGCCAGCGCCACAAACTTTGCGCATCCCTCACCGCGCCATCTACGCGCAGCTCTCGCGACTGAAGAACCTCCCCCGGTGTGCGGTCGCCCGCCCACACCTCCGTCAACGCGCGCACGCTGGAGTCCACGACGAGCGTCAGTTCGCGGCCGGGATCGTCGCGACACAGGTCTGCCACACCCTGTTCAACCACGAGCCACCACGCTTGCTCGCCGGGTCGCGCGTCGCGGAACTTGAACTGGATGACCACCGGTCGGGACGGGAACGTTTCGATGCGCACGAACCGGCGCACGTCCCACATCAGCAGGCCCGCGTCGAGTTCGTCATCGCGAAGGCGACTGCCGATCCAGCGCGCGCCCCAATGCCCTAGCGCCATGATGATGGGGCGCAACTCCTCGCCCGCCTCGGTCAGGCTGTACTCCCAGACTTTGCCGGTGGCCGTGCGGTGCACGACGCCGATTTCTTCCAAATGGCGCAGACGTTGTGCCAGCAGGTTGGTGGACATCCGTGGTACGCCGCGGTGCAGTTCATTGAAGCGCTTGCTGCCGCAGAGTAGCTCGCGCACGACCAAGGGTGTCCAGCGCTCGCACAGGGCTTCAGCACCGCGCGCGACCGTGCAGAACTGACCGTAGCTATCGTCCATTGCCTTGGCTCCGCAATTACAACGCTTCAGATTCTGAACTAGCCCCGCCATTTCGCCACGCGCACGCTGAAACCTCGAAAGCCAAATACCAAAGGAGCACGTCATGACCAAGGTAGCCATCATTCAGCGCCCGCCCGTGCTGCTCGATCGCAGTGCGACGATCGCCCGGGCCGTGCAATCGGTCGCCGAGGCAGCGACGGCGGGAGCCTCGCTGATCGTTTTGCCCGAATCGTACATTCCCGGTTACCCGTCGTGGATCTGGCGGCTGGCAGCGGGCAAGGACGGGGCAGTAATGGGTCAGTTGCACACGCGACTGCTGGCCAACGCCGTCGATATCGCGAACGGTGACCTGAGCCAATTGTGCCAGGCCGCCAGGGTCCACGCGGTGACGATCGTGTGCGGCATCAATGAATGCGACCGGCGCAATGGAGGCGGCACGCTCTATAACAGCGTAGTCGTTATCGGCTCGAGCGGCGCCGTGCTCAACCGACACCGCAAGCTGATGCCAACCAATCCCGAGCGCATGGTGCATGGCTTCGGTGATGCAACCGGGTTGCGTCCGGTCGATACACCGGTCGGCCGCGTCGGTGCGCTCATCTGCTGGGAAAACTACATGCCGTTGGCACGCTATTCACTGTATGCCCAAGGGGTGGAAATCTACGTCGCCCCCACTTACGACACGGGCGAAGGCTGGATCAGCACGATGCGTCACATTGCTCTCGAAGGCCGCTGTTGGGTGCTCGGCAGTGGCTCCGCGCTGCGCGGCAGTGACATTCCCGACGATTTCCCGGCTCGTGCGCAACTGTTTCCCGATCCGGATGAATGGATCAACGACGGCGACTCGGTGGTGGTCAGTCCTCAAGGTCGGATCGTGGCCGGTCCTTTACACCGAGAGACAGGCATTTTGTATGCGGACATCGACGTCGCACTCGTGGCACCCGCGCGGCGGGCACTCGACGTCACTGGGCACTACGCGCGCCCTGACATTTTCGAACTGCAGGTGCGGCGCACGCCAGCGACTGCGGTGCACTACATTGACGAATGACGTCCGGCGGTTTCGCCTGGCAATTGATCAGGGAGTCATGCCATGAGTATTGAACGGTCTTACAAGGGCAGTTGTTTTTGCGGCGCAGTCGAGTTCACCGTCAGCGGCGAGCCGGCCGCGATGGGCTATTGCCATTGCGAGTCGTGTCGGCATTGGTCAGCAGGACCGGTCAATGCCTTCACGCTGTGGAAACCCGAGGCGGTGCAAGTGACTCGGGGTGCTGACAACATTGGTACCTACAACAAGACACCGCAGAGTTACCGCAAGTGGTGCAAGACGTGCGGCGGGCACATTTTCACTGAACACCCGGGGATGGGGCTCATCGATGTGTATGCCGCGGTCATCCCGGATCTTGCGTACTCGCCAGGCGTTCACGTCCACTATCAGGAGACCGTGCTGCGCATCAAAGACGGATTGCCCAAGCTGAAGGATGTCCCCAACGAATTGGGGGGATCGGGTATCAGCGTGGACGAATAGCGCTGTTTACGCCGGCTGCCACCTTCAAATGGGCATATGGATCATGCCCATTAATCAAAAGCACCGTTGAGCACTTCGTAGATGAGCCCGGTTGCCAGCGCGACCAAGATCAAGTCGGTGCCAACTTGCTGCCATTCATACCCATCATAATGAGGCAGCCTGCCGATCAACCGACCGTCCAGTTTTTTGGCAATCCCGGGTGGAAGCGGCTTACCTCGCGCGAGGTTCTTTTGTATGCCGGGTGGCAATGCAGGTCCGGGGCTCCAGTAGTCCCGATACCCGCCAATAATTCCAAGAACGCTTCCGTGATTGATGCTTGGCCCATTATCCCAATCGCCGCCTCCGGAATTTTTGCCCTTGCCTCCCTGACTTCCCTGGTTGCCATGAACCTGGCTGTTTTGCGGGTTTCCCTTGCCGTTTCCGTGGCCCTTTCCATTGCCAGGATCGGCCAATGCAGTCACTGAACCGGAAACCAGCGCAAGGCATGTAATAGCTGCAATCAATGAGCGAGATCTGAGCATGAGTCGTTCCTTCAGCGTGGCGAGACATCTCTCTGTAACTTAGACGCTATCGACGATGTGGGTTCCCAGTCCTCCCATCGACACCCAAGCCCATGGCCGGTTTGCGAAACAAAACCCTTGCCCTGAGCCGCCAGCGCTTGCCACCCATCTCCGGTCGCCTGGATGCACTGGGCCGCACGTTTCTTCAGTGATGCTCAATGCGAATTAGCCGTTAGTACTGCGGCGTGTACGGGAGACGGTTAGCGGGGGAAGGTGTAACGAATTAAGTCGCGGATGTTTACCTACAGAGCAGATCCTTATACGATGAAGTCCGCACATACTGCCCTCCATCAGGCCAAAGTAAGCTATGGTTATTATGTACAACAAAGCGACTTAACAAATTGTGTTTTATAGTCAAGCAAGCCTTGCGCAACCAAATAAGCGAAAACTGTATACATGCTCAACCATTCTTACAACAACATGCACTATCATTGGGCGCCTGAACGATGAATAACACTAACCTCCTGAATGACAACTCTAAAACTTTCAGCATAGTTATAGTCAATTACAAAACACCAGAAATCACCAAGATATGCTTGGACTTATTGCACCAGCATGTGGGCAGCCAAAACGTCCCAATATGGGTAGTTGACAACTATTCCGCCGATGAAAGCACTGAGTATTTACGAACGCTTGACTGGATAAATTTAATCGAGCGCTCTGTTTCCGAACCAGAAGCCGGGCATATCGCCCATGGCAAAGCACTTGACCTGGTTTTGGAGCGAGTTGAAACTGATTATTTATTTCTAATGCACACCGACACATTTGTTTTTGATAAAAATGTTTTTTCGATGATGTTGAGCAAATGCTTAAAAAACAAAAAAGTCGTAGCCGTCGGTTGTGTTGAGCAATTAAACCGCGGTACCACGAGAACACTTTGGCGCTTTAGCTCACGACTATTCAAACACCATTTCAGGCGCTTGAAAATCTCCATGGGATTACGCTCCAGAGAACCAAAACCGTACAAAGAAGTCTACTTGAAAAGTTTCTGCACATTATGGAACTGCAAACTTATCAAACAGCACAACATGCATTTTTCGATGGATAATCGCGTACCCGGTTACACCCTCCAAGACCGCATGACCGAGCTTGGCTATGTCGTTGAAATGTTATCACCGCGTAAAATCTTCAGTTATCTGGATCACATCCAGGCCGGCACTGTCTCAGCGGCTGGCGGCTATGGAGAAACTCATAGACGAACCAAAATGTACAATAATATCTTGAAGCGCCTAAAGAAAGACGACAACAAAAGTTAAGCGACGAAGCGACACAACAAGCAGTGCGCTGGACGCTGCTTGAAGTCACCCACAAGTCTTTATAACAAGTTATTGGAGCGGTAATGGCACCCATCACTCAAGCACTACCTATGACCCTCTCCCCGGAGCTTGATTTCGACCAGAACGCCGCCAGCGCCTTGGGTTCCTCATTGGCCAGTGGCTATACTCAGGCGACGCCATTTCCGCACATCGTCATCGATAATTTTCTGGATGAAGAGCTGATTGCGAGTATCTGCTCAAACTTCCCAATCGAGCCAACTAACAACGAAACGCTCTACGAGCGCGGTTATAAAGGTCAACTAAAACGTCAAATCAGTCCCAACGAATGCGCCCCCTATTTGAAGACTGTTTTCAACGCCTTTAACTCGGCCCCCATGTTGCAGTTTCTTGAAAAACTCACAGGCATCGAAGGTTTGATACCCGACCCCTACTTTTCTGGTGGCGGCCTGCATGAAACGAAAAGCGGTGGCTTCCTGGGGGTTCACTCGGACTTCAGGCTCAACAAAAAGCTTAATGTTGAGCGCAGACTGAATATCATCATTTATCTGAATGAAGACTGGCGAGAGGAATACGGCGGCAACCTTGAGCTTTGGGATGTCGACATGAAGACCTGTCTTAAAAAAGTTCTGCCCATTTACAATCGATGTGTCATTTTCAATACAGACAAAGACAGCAATCATGGCCATCCAGAGCCTTTAACAACGCCAGAGCACATCACGCGCAGGTCTATAGCGCTTTATTACTACACCGCAGGAACCATGGTGATCGATCCTGCACAAAGAAACAAAACCCACTACAAGCCAAGGCCCAAAGATCGTTTCAGCCTGAAGTACTACATGGGCAAACTAATCAAGAAGAAAAACTAAACTACGAAACACCCGCTGAAAGATTTAGCCATTTTTACGGAAGATCATGGACATTCGATTGACGGAAGCCAAAGACTGGATGTTTTTGAAGCAAGTCCGTCTCGCTGCGCTTTTGGACACGCCGACGGCGTTTGGTGTGAGCTACCAAACGGCCGCTCAATACAGTGACGAACAGTGGAAAGAGCGAGCCTCGTCAGTGGCCGGACCGGAATTCTGGCTGGCCATCAAGGAAGATAAACCGGTGGGGATGATCGGTGCCGGGGTCAGTCAAGCGAATCGCTATAACCTGATCGGCATGTGGGTTGAACCCGCTGCACGTGGTTCTGGCGTGGCAGCACAGCTGGTTGAGGCGGTGAAATCTCGTGCAATCGGCAAAGGGCATGATCGCGTGTTCCTGGATGTCTCCCCGGACAATGCAAGAGCCTCGAATTTCTATCTAAAGCAGGGTTTCACTTTCATCGATGAATGGGAACCTCTGGTCAGTCATCCGCATATCAGGGTTCAGACCATGCTTTGGACTGTACGGAACTGACTAATCAGGCGTGTCTGGCCTCTCAGCACGCCCACGTTTTCCCGAGCGTCTCCAGACCGGACTTTTGCAGATCCTGCGCGCTCATCACAATACGGAACTTGCAGGTGGCGTTGAAGTTGAGAAAAAAGGGCTCCGCCAATGCGGGGATGTCGGAGGGGTCTTGTACGTCGACCACAAAAATCCCGGCACGCATGCCATCTTGTTCAGTAAAGTACGCCGCCTCCGGTTTGATGTTGGTCAGGATGCGTTCAATGACCTCGCCCACCGTCCCGGCTTTGACAAGGGTGTTGAAGGGTTCATTGGGGCACTCGACCATCAGTAGCATCTTCATCACTCAATCCTCTGTTCCACTTGCAAGCCGGTAGTGTCATGAAGAATAGCCAAGCGTGAGCCAACCCTCGGACCGGGTTACGGGCGGTCATGAAACATGCGATTTCGGGCTGCTAAAAGTGCTATTCCACGTATCATCCTGGCCGGATCGACTTCAGGCTTGTTGCACTAACAATGGGGCCAAAAGCAGTCAATTTCGTTCCATTCGTCTACCCTCACAAAGCGCCATGCAGCAACCCGTTTGCACTTGGCGTATCGACATTAATGCACCGGAGAATTTTCATGCTCAACCGTACCCTGGCATTGGCTGTCGGCTTGACGCTGTCTTTTGGCACCCTGTTGGCGCAGGCCGCCGACACCCTGAAAGTCAGCGCGATTCCCGATGAAGCCCCGACCGAACTGCTGCGCAAGTTCAAGCCGCTGGGCACCTACCTGGAGCAACAATTGGGCATGAAGGTCGAGTTCGTTCCCGTGAGCGACTATCCGGCCGTGGTCGAGGCGCTGGCCACCGACCGGATCGATATGGCCTGGCTGGGCGGCTTCACGTTCGTGCAGGCACGCCTGAAAACCGGCAATGCCATTCCGCTGGTACAGCGCGAACAGGACGCCCAATTCACCAGCAAATTCATCACCGCCGACCCGGCCGTCAAGTCCCTCGCCGACCTCAAGGGCAAGACCTTCGCCTTCGGTTCGGTGTCCTCCACGTCGGGCAGTCTCATGCCGCGCTATTTCATGCTCAAGGACGGCATCAAGCCGGAAACCTACTTCAGTCGCGTGGGCTATTCCGGCGCGCATGACGCCACTGTCGCCTGGGTCCAGGCCGGCAAGGTGGACGCCGGGGTACTGAACGCCAGCGTGTGGGAAAAACTGGTCGCCGCCGGCAAGGTCGACACCACCAAGGTCAAAGTGTTTGCGACCACCCCGGCCTACTTCGACTACAACTGGACCGTGCGCGGGACCCTCGACCCGTCACTGGCGGCCAAGATCAAGGCAGCCTTCCTGGCGCTCGATCCGGCGAACCCGAAGGACAAGGAAATTCTGGATCTGCAGGCTGCCAGCCGATTCATCGAAACCAAACCCGAGAACTACAAGGGTATCGAGGAAGCCGCACGCGCTGCCGACCTGCTCAAATGACGTTGCATCTGACCCAGGTCAGCCTTACCCACGCCAACGGCGTCCAGGCGTTGCGTGGGGTGGACCTGCACATCGGTGCAAGCGAACAGGTTGCCATCATCGGCCCGTCCGGCGCGGGCAAGTCGAGCCTGCTGAACCTGCTGGCCACCGCCCTGCGACCGGACGACGGCGAGCTCCAGGTACTCGGCGAGCGAGCCTGGCAGCTGTCTGCCCGTCAGCGTCAGCGTCTGCGCGCGCGCATCGGCCTGATCCATCAAGCGCCCCCGCTGCCACCGCGCCAGCGTGTGATCACCGCGGTTCTGGCTGGAAAACTGGGTCAGTGGGGTCTGGGCAAAAGTCTGCTGAACTTGCTGCATCCGGTGGATATTCCGGGCGCACGCGCGGCATTGGCCAGGCTCGACCTCAGCGACAAGTTGTTCGCGCAATGTCAGCAACTGTCCGGTGGACAGCTACAGCGCGTGGGCATTGCCCGCGTGTTGTATCAAGCGCCCGAGGTGTTGCTGGCCGATGAACCGGTATCGGCCATGGATCCGGTGTTGGCCGAACACACGCTGTCGGTGCTCTGTCGCCATGCCCGGCAGCATAACGTCACCCTGGTCGCCAGCCTGCATGCGGTGGAGCTGGCCCTGGCGCACTTTTCGCGCATCATCGGCTTGCGTGATGGACAGATACTGTTCGACCTTGCGGCCAGCGAAGTCGACCGCGAGCTGCTCGACAAGCTCTACGCCAACGAACAACTGCAATCTCCACCGATTGCTCCGGCGCCCTTGAGTGTGCAGATTCCCCGATGCTGACCCGTGATACTCGAGATCCGTCCACCCTACCCCGCCTGCTGCTCATCTTGCTGGCCCTGGCCTTGCTGTGGCCGGGCATCCACTTCAGCGAATTGGACCTCAGTGTTCTGGTGGCGAGCGACAGTCAGAGCGAGATGGGCCGGTTTGTCTCAGCCTTCTGGCCACCTGCCCATGGCGAAGAATTCGTTGAGCTGTTAGTGCAAGCCACCCTGCAGACCCTGGCCATCGCCACGGCCGGCATGGCCCTGGCGTTGCTGTTGGCCGTCCCCGCCAGCCTGCTGGCCAGTCGGGCTCTGTCGCTGTCTGCTGCCTCCCGCGCTGGCCACCCGAGCTATTGGGGTCAACTGCTGCGTTGGCCGGTACGCGGTTTACTGATCTTCCTGCGCAGCGTACCGGAAATCGTCTGGGCGCTTTTGTTTGTGCGCGCCGTCGGACTGGGCCCGACTGCCGGGGTACTGGCCATCGCCATTACCTACAGCGGCATGCTGGGCAAGGTCTACGCGGAAATTTTCGAGTCGGTCGACCAGCGCCCGGCCCACGCGCTATTGCAGGCTGGCAGCGGTCGGCTAGCCGCCTTTTTCTACGGAATCCTGCCCAATGTCGCTGCGGAACTGCTGTCGTACACGGTGTACCGCTGGGAATGCGCCATCCGCGCCTCGGTGGTGATGGGCTTCGTCGGTGCCGGCGGTCTGGGCCAGCAAATGGACCTGTCGTTGCGCATGTTCGCCGGCGGTGAAGTGGCCAGTTTGTTACTGACGTTTCTCGTATTGGTGCTGCTCGCCGATCAACTCAGCCGTCTGCTGCGCTGGAGGCTGGCATGAACCGCCTGATCAACCTGGTGCTGCTTCTGTGTATCGGCGCAGCGGTGGTCGCCTCGTTCATCTACTTGGGCATCGACCTTGGCGAGCTCGGTGGCAGCGGTAACCTGAAGCAGATGGTCGCCTATGCACAACGCTTTCTCAGCCCGGACTTGAGCGCGGGCCATCTGCAAGCCATCGGCCACGGCGCACTGGAAACCATCGCCATGTCCGCCCTCGGCACCCTGCTCGCGGCGGTATTCGGCCTGCTGTTGGCATTGCCCGCGGCCGGGCGCTTCGGCTGGCCTTTGCAGAGCGCGTCGCGTCTGGTGCTCAACGCTTTGCGCGCGGTTCCGGAACTGGTGTGGGCTGCGCTGATGGTTCTGGCCGCCGGGCTCGGGCCCAATGCGGGCACCCTGGCCTTGGCCTTGCACACCACCGGCGTGCTCGGCCGGCTGTTCGCCGAAGCGCTGGAAAACACCCCACCCGAACCGGCCGAAGCCATCCGTTTGCAGGGCGGCAATGCCATATGGGCGTTCTGTTACGGATCACTGCCCAACCTGTTGCCACAGCTGCTGGCCTACATCCTGTACCGCTGGGAAAACAATATCCGCATGGCCAGTGTGCTCGGCTTCGTCGGTGCCGGTGGCTTGGGGCAAATGCTCTATGTCAGCCTCAGCCTGTTCCAGGAAGCTCAAGCCAGCACGGTCATTCTGGCGATGCTGTTGCTGGTATTGGCCGTCGACACATTGAGCAGCTGGAGCCGTCAACGCTGGGTCAAGGCCTGACGGCTTCGCAGAACCGGATGGCAAAGCGTTGATCCAGACTAAGCCAACGGTTGGTGACTGGTCACACAGTGGATACCACCGCCACCGGCAGAGATCGCGTCGATGTTGAGCTGCACCACTTCACGATCCGGGTAGAGTTCGGACAACAAATCGAATGCTTTGGCGTCTGCCGCCCTGTCACCAAACTCGGGCGCAATGACCGCCCCGTTGATCACGAAGTAGTTGATGTAGCCTGCCGCAAAGTCCGGGTTGTTGCGGCTGAACTTGCTCTTTCGTGGGTTGAGCGGTGGCGACACGGTATGCACCTGCAGCTGGCGGCCATCGGCATCCGTGGCATTGTTGAGAATCTCCAAATGGGCACGCGTGACTCTGTAATCGTATGACTGAGGGTCGTTGTCGAGGTTGGCGATCACCACGCCTGGCTTGACGAAACGGGCGTAGAAATCGACATGGGCATCCGTGATGTCCTTACCTTTGATCCCCGGCAGCCAGATGATCTTGCGCAAGCCCAAGCGCGCTTTCAGCTCTTGCTCAATCTCGGCCTTGCTCCAATCGGGGTTGCGGTTGGCATTGATCCAACTGCTTTCGGTCATGATCCCCGTGCCGTGACCATCCACTTCGATACCACCGCCCTCGCCCACCAACTCACTGCGGATATGACGGGCTTCAACAGTGCTCGCAACCAGAGCGGCCAGTTGCGCATCTTCGCCGTGCTGCTGTTTGTTGCCCCAGCCGTTGAAGTTGAAATCCACAGCGCCGAGACCTCCGTTCCCATCGATGACAAAGTTGGCACCGGTATCGCGCATCCAGATGTCGTCGAGTTCGGTGGTGACGTAGGTGATGTTAGCCGTGCCGCAGTGTTCTTCCGCCAGCTCCCGTTCACGCTCACGACAGAACACGGTCACCGGTTCATATCGCGCAAGGGTGCGAGCGATCAGGCCAATGGCGGCTTGTACGTCGGGAGTGAAATCCTCCCAGATCGCTTCCTGTGCGCCAAAGGCGATGAAGGCCCGCTGATGCCTGTCGCCCTCATCCGGCATACGCCAACTGCCGGGGGTGGCCGCTTGCGCGTACAGGGGCGTCAGGCCAAGCCCGATAGACACTGCCGCGCCCAAACCGGCGACTACCGATACCTGTTTGATGAACTCACGACGCGTCGACATGTGTTGATCCCTGGAGTGTTTGTCTGAAGTCATTTCGCGGTGGCCGTCTTGAACTTGGTCCAGGTGCGCATGCGCGCCCGCATATCGGGCTGGGGAATGTCCTTGCCGGGAATCAGCCGTGCATAGGTGGCTTCATCGAGGTAAATATCCGGGTTGTTGCGCATGGTCGCATCGACGCTCGCACGTGCCTTGGCATTGGAGGTGGGGTAGCCGGTGAAGTTACTGATGGCGGCCATGTTGTCCGGGCGCATGACGAAGTTGATGAACGCATAGGCGTACTCCGGATGTCTGGCGTCGACCGGAATCGCCATGGCGTCCATCCACACCGTGGTGCCTTCACGGGGAACACGGTATTGGAACGTGGTGCTCTTGCCGGCGGAATCCGCCGTCCGTTGCGCCTGTGTCATGTCCCCGCTGTAACCGAGCGACAGGCACAGGTTGCCGTTCACCAGGTCGGTGACCGGTTGCGACTGGAACTTGCGGATGTACGGCCGTAGTTTGAGCAACAGATCACTCGCCGCGGCCAGGTCTTCAGACTTGGCACTGCGTGGCTCGCGGCCCAGGTAGTTGAGCACGACTGCCAGCACTTCGTCGGGCGAGTCGATCATCGAAATGCCGCAGTCGGCAAATTTGGCAGCCAGTTCCGGTTTGAACAACATGTCGAGGCTGTTGACCGGAGCATCCGGCAAACGCTGTTTGATCTGCTCGGCATTGTAGGTCAGGCCGATGGTGCCCCAGGTGTAAGGGACCGTGGCCTGGCGCGAATACTCGTAATGCGTTCGCAGCTTCTGCAAGCCGGGCTCGATGTCATCCAGGGCCGTGAGTTTTGAGCGGTCCAGCGGTTGCAGGCTGCCGGCGCGCATCAAGCGTTCGGCGACGGTGTCACCCGGGAAGATCAGGTCATAACCGCTGCCGCCAGCGAGCATTTTGGCTTCCAGGGTTTCACTGCCATCCATGACGTCGTAGATCACTTTGATCCCGGTTTCCGCGGTGAATTTGGCCAGCGTGTCCTCGGCAAAATAGTCGGCCCAGTTGTACAGCCTCAGGGTTTTTTCTTCCGCGTGCAGCGCCGGCAAGGCACAGCCCAGCGCCAGGCCCAAGGTGCCGCTCAACAGTTTTTTGATGGTGTGCATATCAAACCTCCTGAGTCTTCCAGCGTGCATGGGTGTGACGACCGTCCTGAGTCAACAGCGCGCCGTACATGTCCGGACGGCGATCGCGGTAAATGCCCCAGCTCAAGCGCTCTTCGCGCATGGCGGCCAGGTCCAGGCTGTGCACGAGCACGCCGGTGCTGTCGCGGTCGGCCTCGGCGAGCAACTTGCCCTTGTGATTGCAGATAAACGACGAGCCGTAGAAGCTCATCTGCAAGGCAGGATCGGTGGTGGCCACCTCGCGGCCGACGCGGTTGGCGGCCACCACCGGCAGCAGGTTGGCGGCGGCGTGGCCGCGCATGGTCATCTGCCAGTGGTCACGGGAATCCAGCTCCGCGCAGCCAGGCTCAGAACCGATGGCGGTGGGAAACAGCAGGACTTCAGCGCCCATCAACGCCAGGCAGCGTGCGGTCTCAGGGAACCACTGATCCCAGCAGATCCCCACACCCAGGCGCCCGAACGCCGTGTCCCAGACACGAAAACCGGTATCGCCGGGGCTGAAGTATTCCTTCTCCTGATAGCCGATGGCGTTGGGAATGTGGGTCTTGCGATACACACCCAACAGGCGCCCATCGGCATCGGCCACGCTCAAGGAATTGAAGTAGGCATTGCCGGCCTTCTCGAACCAGCTCAGCGGCAGCACCACACCCAACTCTTTGGCCAGCGCGGCAAAGCGCTTGAGTACAGGGCTGTATCGATATTCTTCAGCGAGCTCCAGGTGCTTGTGGCATTGCTCGATGCAGAAATACGGCGTGGCAAACAGCTCCTGCAACAGGATGACCTGGGCGCCTTTGGCCGCGGCTTCGCGAACCAGATACTCGGCCTGATCGAGGTTGTGTTGCAGGTCCCAGGTGCAGGGCATCTGGGTGGTGGCGATGGTCAGAAGCGTCATGGCATCAACCCTCCACCGGCCAGGCGGGCTGTTGCTGGGTGATGCAATGCACACCGCCACCGCCATGGGCCAGGTGATTGATCCGCACCGGCACCACTTCGCGCCCGGGGAACGCCTGAGCCAACACTTCGGCCGCGACGTTGTCGGCATCAATGCCGTAGGCCGGCATGATGATGGCGCCGTTGGCGATGTAAAAGTTGGTGTAGGAGGCACAGAACACTTCAGCGTCGGTGTCCACGGCATCGGTGGCTTCATACAATTCGATCAGCTCGAACTGGCGGCCTTGGGCATCGGTGGCCAGCTCCAGGGCACGACGGTTTTCGCGGGCCACCTCGGCATACACCGAGTGCTGGTCGTGGGTGGCGTCCACCAGCAACACGCCAGGGCGGGCGAACGCGCACACGCCATCGACATGGCCATCGGTCATGTCGCCGGTCACATAGTCCGGATCGCCCGGCAGCCAGATCGTCTTCTTCACGCCCAGCAGACGCGTGAAGATCTCCTCCATCTCTGCCTTGCTCATGCCCGGGTTGCGATTGGGATTGAGCAATACCGACTCGGTGGTGATCAGCGTGCCCTCGCCGTCCACATGGATGGCCCCGCCTTCATTGCTCAGCGCGGTACCAAAACACTCCACGCCCAAGTGATTGAGTACGCGACGCGCCAGGCTTTCGTCCAGATCATGGGCCGACTTGCCACCCCACGCGTTGAAGCGCCAGCTCACCCCGGCCAGGCCTTGTTGTGGATGGCAGACGAAGCTCGGACCGGAATCCCGACACCAGCTGTCGTTCACCGCCAGCTCGATCAATTCGATGTTCGGACCACATAAGGCTTTGGCGCTGGCGATAGCAGAAGGGTCGACGACCAGTTTCACCGGTTCGAAACGGGCGATGGCGTTGGCCACGCGAGCGAAGTCCTCTTGCACTTGCGGCAATGTCACGCCCCAACCGGACTCCCAGAGTGCCGTGTTGTGCGGCCAGACCATCCAGGTGGCGGCGTGCCTGACCCACTCGGCCGGCATCATCCAACCGCTGTTTCGAATTTCATTCTGCTGCATGACATGCTGCATGATAAAAAGCCCTTTAAGTTAAGCCATTGTGTTCAACAAAACTGCTTGGGTGTTCCTGGCATGCATGCTACGGCCGTAAAATCAGGCAAACAAACGATGGATTTTGCAGACAAATGATTAGAGGAACTTATCAGTATGCTCAAGCACTGGCCGCCACTCAGCACCCTTCGCGGCTTTGAAGCCGCCGCCCGGCTGGGCAGTTTCCACAAGGCGGCCGCCGAGTTGCACCTCACCCAATCGGCGATCAGTCAGCAGATCCGCAGCCTTGAGGCGTACCTCGAACAACCCTTGTTCTTCCGCAGTGGACGCAGCGTCAGCCTGACCGATGCCGGTCACGACCTGCTCAGCACCACCCAGGCGTTGCTGCAACAACTGGCCGTCGGCATTCGCCGTCTTGGGCAATACCAGAAACCCAACCAACTGGTGCTCAACACCACCCCGGCGTTCGCCCGTCACTGGCTGCTGCCACGCTTGGAGGATTTTCGCCGCGAGCACCCGGACGTTGATCTGTGGATTTTCAGTACCGATGAAGTCCCGGACATGACCACCCAGACCATCGACCTCGCGGTGCGCGATGACATCAGTTCCCAAGCCGAGTGCAGCTTCAAGGTGCTGCACGCCGACCGCCTCTATCCGGCGTGTCACCCGAGCCTTTTGGCGTTGCCACAGGAACAGCGCACCACACTTCACGGTGAGCGGGAAATGGATTGGAGTCACTGGGCGGTGGAGGCAGGCATCGATGTAGGCCAGAAGGATCAGGGGCTGAACTTCTCCGATCCCGGCCTGCTGCTGGACGCCGCGTGCGCGGGGCTCGGTATCGCCCTGGTCAGCCAGTTATTGAGTCGGCAGGCGCGCACCCAAGGATTGTTGCAACCCTTGGTGGAGCAAACCATTCGCGGCCCGAACTGGGCCATGCTGACCCATCGTGACAGTGAGAATAATGCGCTGGCGCGAAGCTTCAGCGAGTGGCTGTTGGGTAACCTGGACTGAGTGAAGCCTCACGCTACGGTTCGCGCAGCGCGTGCTTTCGCGTATTTCGAGAGTCCGACCTTGATGCCAACCAGCATGGGCGCGGCGATTACAAAAAGCAGGGCGACAGCAATGAATGCTGTGTCGAAGGCAATCACCGTGGCCTGACCTGACACGACCCGGCCCAGGAGGCTCACCGCTGCCCGGCCTACGGCCACTGCATCCATCCCTTTCACCGACAGCATGGCTGTCGTGGTCGTCAGCCGTTCGATGACCGCGGCCCCTCCCGGGGTGACATTGGCGCCGAGGACCATGGCATCGGCGAAGACGTTATGGTCGATCAGTGTCTGAAGCCCTGCGACGCCCATCAGACCGCCCAACTGGCGCCCCGTATTGAACAGACCTATCCCGCAGGCGAGGTTGCGGCTGTTGAGGTCGCTGAAAGCGATCAGCGTGATCGATAGAAACAGGAAGCCAAGGCCCAGCCCGCGCAACAGGATGGCTACCATCATGTCGTCCGAGCCGCTTTCGCTGGTCGAACCGGACAGCATCCACATCGCAACCATGATCATCAGGATTCCAAAGGGCACTGTAGCGACCGGCGGAACCCGGCGGACCTGCATGAGATAGGCGGATATGAGCAGTCCGCCGATAAAAAACCCGCCACTGGGCAACAGGAGCAGGCCGGCATCGGTAGGCGTGAACGCGAGTACCGACAGGGCGAACGCAGGGATCAGGAACGCGCTGCCGAACAAGGCGGCGCCAGCGACAAAACTGACGATAAAGGCGAAAGAAAAATCGCTCGATTTGAACAGGGTGAAGTCGAGCAGACCTTGGCCTTTGGCCAACACTTGTTGGCCGAGAAATGCCAGCAGCGCGGCTGTGCCGATCACGCTCAGCCAGAGGATGCGTGGCTCTTCGAACCAGTCCCATCGGCTGCCCTGGCTGAGAACGTAGGTGAAGCAGAACAGCGTGGCAACCATCAGCGCGAAGCCGACCCAATCAAACGGACGGTGCCGGGTCGTGGCTGGCATCGGGCCGTCGGCGATCAGCAGAAGTCCGGTTGCCGCCAGGGCCAGCGGAACGACGCTGAAGAAAATCCATGTCCAGGACTGGCTATCGATCAACCACCCTTGAAGGGCCGGGGCGAGCGTGGCGGATGCGACAACGGCGCCCATGGCAAACAGGGCTTGAAGGATGGGCTGATGGGATCGCGCAAAGGCGCGAAATATGATCGCCTGCCCCCCGACCAGCAGGGTTCCGCCAGCGAAGCCCTGAACAATTCGAAGCGCGATCAGCAGGTCCAGCCGAGCGGTGATGGCGGCAATGCCGCATGCAGTGCCCATGGCCAGGGTTGAGCCGATGATCACCTGACGCGGATTAAAACGCGTCAGCAGCCAAGGCGCGGTCATGAACCCGATCAGCTTGAGCGCGGTGTAGCCGATATCCAGCCAGGCGAACTCATCAGGCGTTGCATAGGTGTCGCCGATGATGTCGCCGCGTCCGAGCGACAGAACGGTGCTGGCGATCGCCTCCGTTAGCGTGGCAAGCACGATGCCGACCATGAGCAAGACACCGGTCGTAGCGCGGGTGTTGCTCCGCGTCGCGCTGGCGTCCGCGCTCATGATCCCTCCCCGTGCGCAACTTCGACACGGGCGGACAGGCCCGGCACGATGCGGCCCGGCAACGGGTTGTGGACAAGCCGGATCTTCACCGGAACGCGCTGCACGACACGCACAAAGTTGCCGGTCGCGTTGTCGGTGGGGAGTAGGCTGAACGCCGACCCGCTGCCCGGTGCAAAACTGTCGACCACGCCTTCAAGTGCCCCGCTGGGGTAGCCGTCGACCGTGACTCGCACGCGCTGACCGGGGCGGATTTGTTCGAGCTGGGTTTCCTTGAAATTCGCCACAACCCATACGTCGTTGACCGGCACGATATCGAGCAAGGCAACGCCCGTCGTAACGAAACGGCCGATGCGAACCTGACGGTTACCGACCACGCCATCAACCGGCGCGCGTACCACGGTGCTGTCGAGATCGATCTGGGCGAGATCGCGTGCGGCCTGCGCCTGCGTCACCGCAGCCACGGCAGCTTCGCGCTCGGCCACAAGGACGGCGATGTGTTGCTGTTGCGCCTCCACCGATGCCGAAGCGGCCGATACCGTCGCCTCGGCTCTGGATTGTGCCGCGCCGGTTTCATCGACCAGAGCCTGGCTGACCGCGTTGCTGACGATAAGTTTGCGGCTGCGATCGTGGGTTTTGGTCGCCAGATTCATCTCAGCCACGCCCGAACGTCTCTGGGCTTCGGCCTGTCGAATCAGGGCACGCTGAAGCTGGGTTTCTGCATTCACATGGGTCAGGCGAGCCTGGGCAGCGCTGACATTGGCCACGGCTTGCGCCAGCCGTGCGCGATAGTCCCGATCATCGATACGGAACAGGACGTCACCGGCCCGGACGGCTTGGTTGTCCTCGACCTCGACCGCAGTGACATAGCCGGCAACCTTGGCGGCGAGCGACGTGACGTCGCCGCGCACGTAAGCGTTGTCGGTGGAAGTCGAGCCGCTCGAAAGCGCCATGGCCCATCCGCCAGCCAGGACCACCACGGCACCGATGCACAGCAGGATGCCGACCTTCTTTCTCTTGCTTTGCCGCACCACCACGACAGGGATCTCGGCACTTGCGCCGGTGGCAATGGCGGCCTTGTCCTGAAGCGAGTTCATGTTGTCTTTTCCTGTTCAATGCCTGGGACTCCAGCAGCCACGGGCGGCAGTGGTCTGCCGCCGGGCTGTCGAGCATTCATGAGCGCGTCATCGGCTCATTTTTTGATCGGTGTAACGAGCGGTGTTTCATCGGTGTCGAGGACGAACACGGCCAACAGGCGTGCGGGTTGGGTGTCGCTGGCGTTGGCGCTGACTTCGTGCACGGAGCCCGGCTCCTCTACGAAGTTTTCGCCGACGTTGTAGATCTTTTCCGGCTCGCCTTTGACTTTGATGCGAAACGAGCCTTCCAGGACCGTTGCATAAATGAAGGCCGTTTTCGGATGGGTGTGGGACGGCGACGCGGCGCCCGGCCCATACTCGACGACGACGCCCTTCATGCTCTTGCCGGGGATGTTGGGAATGGGACGGTCAAACACGACTGTCACCTTGCCGGCGGGCGGCTCGGCGGCCGACGCTGCGCTGATCGACAGCACTGCAAAGGCCGCGGCCAAGAGGTATCGGGTAAACATGACAATTCTCCTTCGTGGTGTGAGTTTTGACGTCGCGGCCCGTTACCCGGCCGTCGACTGACCAAGCCAGTCTTCGAAGCGGATCGCGCCCAGGCGCGGGTTCTTGCCGGGTGTCAGCGATTGATCGTCAAGCTCGGCGCCGTAGTAGCGCGCGTGTACGTCCGGTACAACCTGGCGAGTATCCCGAGTGGCCCGCAGAAAGCGCCTGATCAGCTCGTCCAGTGGCATGGCTTCGGGCCCCGCGACTTCGACCGTGCCATTGACCGGCGCTGCCAGCACGACGTCGGTGAGCGCCGCCACCACGTCGTCGGACGCCAACGGCTGGATCAGCGCCGGCGAAACGCAAAGTTCTTCGCCGACGGTAAACGATTGGGCAATGCCGCCGACAAATTCGAAGAACTGCGTCGCACGCAAAATGGAGTAAGGAATGCCGGACGCCTTGATGAGGTTTTCCTGCGCGACCTTGGCCCGGAAATAGCCGTTCTCGGGAAGCCGTTCGCTACCGACGATCGACAGGGCAACGTGATGACGAACACCGGCGGCAGCTTCCGCAGCCAGCAGGTTACGGCTCGACGTTTCGAAGAAATCGAGGACGGCCTGGTCCTCCCACGACGGCGCGTTCGCCACGTCGACGACAACCTCAGCGCCATCCATTGCTTGGGCCAGGCCCTCGCGGGTGATGCTGTTCACGCCCGTACTGGGGCTGGCTGCGAGCACGTCATGGCCACGCTCGCGGAGGTTCTGCACAAGTTTCGATCCAATGAGGCCGGTGCCTCCGATGACGACGATCTTCATGGGTTCACTCCCTACGCTTCTCGACAGCAACCATTGCTGTCGATGTAGAAAGAGAGTGCCCGCGCGCGTGAGGGAAGTCCTTGTGCCGACCTTGGGTTTGTCTTCGGGGAAGCTTGGTTTTTCGTCCAAAGAAGCCGCTTGCTGGACGGTGCAGAGGATTACGCGCTGCCGTATTATCGGCACCACGTACAAATCGCCAGCTCGGACACGGAGTCGAGGGCGCTCGACCAGGGGATCCGCACCTTGCCATTCGTGTTTGAAGACTACGTACTCGATCAGGAGCGCCGGGAACTGACCTTGCGCGGGCAAGTCGTGGCCGTCGGGCCGCAGGCCTTCGATCTATTGCTGCAGCTCGTCAACAACCGCGATCGCGTCGTCAGCAAGGACGACCTGCTCAAGGCAGTGTGGAACGGTCGGATCGTCTCGGAATCGACGATCACCAGCCACATCAATGCGGTGCGCAAAGCTATCGGCGATACCGGCGAGGAACAGCGACTGGTACGCACAGTCGCCCGCAAGGGCTACCGCTTCGTCGGCGAGATCAAGGTCGACGAGATCGACGGAGCACGACAGCCTGACGGGCCTGGCACCGGCGAAATTGCGTCCGTGGACCCGAAGCAAACACCTCCCTCCTCGCTCGTCCTCCCGGACAAACCCTCCATTACCGTCCAGCCCTTCCACAACCTGAGCGGCGATCCGGAGCAGGAGTATTTTGCCGACGGCATGGTCGAGGACATCACCACCGCCCTGTCGCGTATCCGCTGGCTGTTCGTCATCGCGCGCAATTCGAGCTTTACCTACAAGGGCCGTGCGGTGGACATCAAGGGCATCGGCCAGGAGCTCGGCGTGCGCTACGTGCTGGAAGGCAGCGTGCGCAAGTCCGCAAACAAAGTACGCATCACCGGTCAACTCATTGACGCAACAAACGGAACGCATATCTGGGCGGAACGCTTCGAAGGCCTGCTCGACGACATCTTTGAACTGCAGGATCAAATCGCCGAAAGCGTCGTCGGTGCCATCGCGCCGCAGCTGGAACGTGCGGAAATCGAGCGCGCCAAGCGCAAACCGACGGAAAGCCTGGACGCCTACGACTATTACCTGCGCGGCATGGCAAAACTGCACAGCGGCACCCGGGAAGCCATCGAGGTGGCGCTGCCGTTGTTCTACAAGGCCATCGACCTCGACCCGGAATTTGCATCGGCCTATGGCATGGCGGCCTGGTGTCACTTCTGGCGCAAGTTGAATGGCTGGATGATCGATCGGCCTCGAGAGATCGCCGAAGGCGTACGGCTTGCGCGGCTGGCGGTGGCACTCGGCCGCGATGATGCGGTGGCGCTGACGCGAGGCGGACATGCGCTTGCCCATCTCGCTGGCGATGTCGATGGCGGCATTGCCCTGCTCGACAGGGCACGCCTGCTCAATCCCAACCTCGCCCCTGCCTGGTACCTGGGCGGTATCCTGCGCGCACTGCGCGGTGAAACAGACGAAGCGATTGAGCATTTGACCCATGCCGTTCGCTTGAGTCCACTGGACCCGGAAATGTTCCGGATGCAGGTCGGAATGGCGCTCGCGTATTTCTTCGCCGGGCGCTTCGACGCCGCTTCTGCCTGGGCAGAGAAAGCGCTGGGGAACCTGCCCACCCTCCTGCCCTCGGTTGCCCTGATGGCGGCCAGTCATGCGCTCACCGGGCAAATGGACAAAGCGAAGCAGGCAATACAGCGCCTGCACGAGCTGGAACCCTCGTTGCACGTCTCCAACCTGAAGGACTGGTTGCCCATCCAACGGCCCGAGGATCTCGCGCAGCTCGCGGATGGACTGCGGCTGGCCGGCTTACCCGAGTGACCGATGCCGATTGCAGCGTTAAAATCCGACGGTTTGGTTCACATTTTTGAGGATGACCACGGTATGTCCAGGCTCGAAACCTCCCTGCAAGACACCGCCGCACCTGAAGGCGTTTGTTACGGCTGCGGCAGCAGCAATCCGCACGGGCTTCACATCAAGAGCGTCTGGCATGAGGACGGCGTGCATGTCATGGCCGAGCACGTGCCCGATGACAAGTATTGCGGCTGGCCGGATCTGGTTTACGGCGGGCTGATAGCGATGCTGGTTGACTGCCATTCAAACTGGACGGCGATGGCCTATCACTACCGCACGGAACACCGCGAAGTCGGGAGCCTCCCCCGCATCAATTGCGTCACTGGCAACCTCGGCATCAAGTTCATCAAACCGACACCGATGGGTGTCCCGCTGACCCTGCGTGCGAAAGTCGAAGGTGAAGTCGGACGCAAAACTCGCGTCATCTGTGAGGTTTATGCGGGGGATGTGCTTACGGCTATTGGAGACTCTGTTTTTGTTCGTGTGGATACTGAGCAACTGGCTGCGGTTGCTCATAGTCGGTAGGTTGCCTACGCACAAGCGCCAAGGACAAAAGTTTAAGGCGCCTTACACCACCCATTGGCGGTTTGGCAGGATCCGCCAGAGTTCACCATCAAGTGAGGTTCAAATGGACAGAACACCGGGGCTGGAAATCGAGGAAGCCGCCTACAACGAATTTTTCGGGCTTTGGAACTTGGGAATGCTCGAGAAGCAGCGCCTGGGTCAAGCCTTCTATAACTATTTCCGTCTGCATCGCCTCACCGACCAAGCGTCCTTGTTTGGCCTCTATGAGGCTGACGGGGAGAACGCCTTAGTCACGATTTCACGCCTGTTTCAGATCAAATAACCTCTCTTCAATGAAAGACAGAAATCGGCCAAAAGCAGACCGTGGACACGCAGCTAATTCTTCAGTAATGCGCAAAAAACATGCCGCCGCCCCCCTTCTTGATGTCGCGTTTACAGACTCGATTTTTTGATTGTTCAAGGGATTACGCATGGACATGTCACAAAACTAATTGTTATGCCAAAAGCCGTACGGCACCTCAAAGTTGAATGATCGGAGTAATAAAGTGGAAATCAAGATTGATATATTGAATTCTCCAACAGAAAAAGATCAGGGAGCTCTGAATAATAGGTTTTCAGAATATCTTCGAATTCAATACCCCAATCTACCGCCAGAATCGGAAGATAAAATATTTATGGTGATTGCACACGATGAAGTAGGCGACTACATCGGTGCAATAAGCTGTAATTGTTACTGGGATGGCTTAGAAATTGATACCTTTTGGGTTAAGGAATCTCATCGCGGTAGAAAAATCGGTTCTATGCTATTGGAAAAAGCAGAAACGATTGGCGCCAACAATGGGGCAGTAGTTGCATTCTTAAAAACCGTTGATGCTAAACAGTTCTATGAGCAGCATGGGTATGAGATTTATGGTGTTCTTGAGGATCGACCAATCGGGACTAACCTGTATCATTTAAAGAAACGGCTAGTAAAACATGCATAACAACTGGTTCAAACCGTTCGATTCGCTCACTGGGACGGGCTAAAGCCCGCCCCTTAACCCAATGCTGGTCAGCGTCCGCATTGGGTCGGATAGCGACGGTCTGGCGTAGACCGTCGCAGTGGATGGTGGGTTTTCTGCTGCATCACGATGGCCCGTGACGACACATGTTCCCCATGGGCTATGTCTCGGACTCGCAGCTTGGTTAAGTCGCAGGCACGCAGTTTGCTGTCGATGGCCAAGTTAAAGAGCGCCAGATCCCGTGTCTACTCAGCAAGCTGAAGTCTTACGCGTATGGCCCAGATATCTCTGACTCGGAGCGGGGCTTTCTGCCCGACAAGCTTTCCCTTGTTCCAAGGCTGATGGCGATATGTAGCAATAGAGTTCATGGCTTGTCCTCCAGGTTGAGGGAGGACAAGAGTGGATCAGTCACGGTGTGTCGTGGTCGCTATTCGACCCAAAGCAGCCCTTCATGACAGGTTGAAAACGGCCCGAAACGGACGTTTAGAAGTAAAAAAAGGGAACAGATTTATTTTTCTGAAGAATAGATCTGTCCCCTTTACGCTCGTATCACTACCGTATGGAACACCGCGAAGTCGGAAGCCTCCCACGCATCAATTGCGTCACTGGCAACCTTGGCATCAAGTTCATCAAACCGACACCGATGGGTGTCCCGCTGACCCTGCGTGCGAAAGTCGAGGGTGAAGTCGGACGCAAAACTCGCGTCATCTGTGAGGTCTACGCCGGGGAAGTGCTCACCGCGATTGGTGACTCCGTTTTTGTTCGCGTGGACACCGAGCAACTGGCAGCCGTTGCTCATAGTCGGTAGGTTGCTTCCATACAAGCACCAAGGACAACCTGGCTGGACGCATGCGGCGCCTTCATGGTTGGTGCGGCCAGCGCCGGCTTCGATCTAGAGCATTTTCTCCAGGCCGATCTTGTCGCTGAGCCAGGCCTTGAAGCTGCGCCATTTACCGCCGGGCTCCTTATGCAAGGTATACAGACGGCCGTCGTCTTCGGTGATCCAGACGACTTCGCCGTTTTCCAGGCGGGCCTGGTAACTCACGGCTGGCGCCATGCCCTCGTGCGCCAGCTTACGCATGTAACCAGCCAATTCAGGGCTGTCGACCAGCACCCCGACTTCCGTGTTCCAAAACACTGAACGCGGGTCGAAATTGAAGGAGCCAATGAACACCTTCTGCTTGTCGAGGATCATGGCCTTGGTGTGCAAGCTGGAGTCCGAGCCACCACTGAAGCCAAAAGAAGAACCGCCACCGGGATCGTCCGGCTGGCGCCGCAGTTCATAGAGCTTCACGCCATGCTCGAGCAGGGTTTTCCGGTAAGGCGCATAGCCGCCATGCACCGCTGGCACATCGGTGGCTTCCAGAGAGTTGGTCAACAGGCGCACATCAACACCGGCATCGGCACGACCGAGCAGGTAGCGCATGCCCGGCTGTTGGGGGACGAAATAGGCCGAGATCAGGATCAGCTCCTTGTGAACGCTATCGAGCTCAGGCCGCAGTTGTGTGGCCATCAATAGCGCGCGGGCCGGTTCGTCGTCGGCCAGTACCTTGCTCGGGGCGTCCCACATCGCCTGGCCATGGGCCCAGATCAACTGCTGGCGCCAGGTGGCGAGTTGCGGTTGCGTCCGGTAAGTCATCAGGTGGTCGTACAAGGCCTTGTTTTCGATACCTGTGCTCTGCAGCGATTGTTCCAGGCGTTGGCGGCTCTTGAGCAAGTCGTCGGCTGTTGGCTTGTCGAGCAGGAAGTCACTGATCGGCTGGCTCAGGGCGCTATTCCAGTACTGATCGAAGCTGTGGCCCAACTGCTCGGCGACCGGACCGATACACAGCAGGTCCATGTCGGTGAAATTGAGATCGGGTCTGGCGTCGAAATATTCATCCCCCAGGTTGCGTCCGCCGACGATGGCCGCGCTGTTGTCGGCCAGCCACAGTTTGTTGTGCATGCGCCGGTGCTGTTGGGAAAGATTGAGCAGACGGCCCATGGTTCGGGTAACCATGGTGCTGCGCCCCAGATGCAACGGGTTGAAGACACGAATATGGATGTTCGGGTGCACGGCCAGGGTAGCGATGACTTCTTCCTGGCCGTCGCTGGCAGTGTCATCGAGCAACATGCGGATCCGTACACCGCGATCGGCTGCCAGCAGTATTTCGCGTACCAATGCCCGGGTGCTGAGACCGTTATGCACGATGTAGTACTGCAGATCGACGCTTTTTTGCGCATTACGGATTAGCTCGGCGCGCGCCCGGAACGCTTCACTGCTGTTAGGCAGCAGTCGAAACCCCGAACGCCCCTCATGCTGGGCGGCCTGGGCCTGGATCGAGCGCCCGAAAGCCGAATCGCTGGCGGGTATTACTTCGCTGAAGTCGCGGGGCAAGCGCGTGGTGGCGCAGCCAGCGAGCAGCAGTGCGAGCAACATGGCGGGGAAGATCCAGGACATGGGCAAAGGGCTCGTCCTCAACCTCGACGGGTGTAGTTTTGACCTCGGAAGCCGGAGCCGCCCGTGCGCACCGCTTGTTCGATTTCCTGTGTTGCCCTGGAAGCGACGCTCATCCGCAGACAGTTACGGTACTTGTCCGATGCCGAGAAAATGCAGCTCACGGCAATCTGCACACCTTATTCCAGTAAAGCCCGGTTTAAGCGCAGCGTGTCGAAATTTTCCGGCAGTTCCGCCCAGAGCATGAAATCGCCCTGGGGGCAGCTGGCCACCCCTCTTCTCTGCGGACCACTGCGCATTCTCACCACCCAGCATCCTCAAAAAGAGCCACAACAGCTTTAACGGGATTGCCGCGCTGTATGCCGAGATCGATCGACATGAGAGGAATAGTCGAGCTTCTTTCGTCCGTCGATGCCCCTCTGGAGTGGTAGCTACCCTACGTTATGGGCAGCTACCACACCCAGTACGGAGCCCTGACGGATTACTGCTGGGTGCCGGGCAGCAGTTCAAAGGTAGGGGTAAACGGGGTGATGGCGGCCATCAACAGTTCGAAGGGTTTGTGATCGCCTTCGAAGGTGGCTTTGCCGGCCGCGACGAGTTGAGCGAAGCTGGTTTTCCTTGCCATCACGTCTTCAAGATCCGAGCGGTCAAGCGTGATGGCAAGATCAGCCTTTTTCGCTTGCTGCCCCTTGATGGTGGTCAGCGTTGAGTTGCTCAACTCAACCACAAACTGCTCACCGTTGTCGGGCGTCTTGAGATTCAAGATCAAGTGTTGATCCGCGACCTTACTGCCGTCCAGGGCGATGCCGAGGTATTCCAGCCACAACTCGGTGCTCATGGCGCGGATCATGTCCGGCCCCGTGGGTTTTGGCGGCACTCCCTTGGGCATGCCATGGCGTAATTCGTACGCTGCCGTGAGAAAGCTGTTGCGCACGCCGGCACTTTCCTTCTGATAGCCAACCTGCTCATAGACGTCCGCGAGCAGATCCTTGGCCTTGGTGTTTTGGGGTTCTGCGTACACCAGTTTATTGAGGATTTCATAGGCCTCGCGGTATTTGCCCTGATCGAACAAGGATTTGCCCTTGGCCATGATCTTGGCCGCGCCCCCCATCATTTCCACGTACAGCGGTGCAGAATCTTTCGGCGACAACGGCATGAGCGTCGCCGGGTTTGCATCCCAGTAACCCAGGTAGCGGTTGATCACGGCACGGCTGTTGTGCTCTTCGGAGCCATGGTAGCTATGGGTCGCCCAGTTGTTTTTGAGGCTTTCAGGCAACTTGTAGACGTTTTGAATCTCGTTGATGGTGACGCCCTGGTTCGCGGCGTGCAGTACGGCGTTGTTCAGATTGGCATAGGCATCGCGTTGTGCGCGCATGACGTCTTGAATTCGCTCATTGCCCCAGCGTGGCCAACTGTGGGAGGCGAACATGACATCGGCCTGTTGTCCGTAGCGATACAGAGCGTTGTTGATGTTCTTCGACCAGACCAGCGGATCTCGGACCAGGGCACCGCGCAAGGTGTAAATGTTGTGGATGGTGCCGATGATGTTTTCGGCTGCCCAGAAGGCCTTGAATTGCGGGAACCAAGTGTTCATCTCCGCAGGGGCTTCGGTGCCGGGTGTGCTCTGGAACTCCATTTCCACGCCGTCGATGGTCAGGGTTTCGAAATCTTTCGCGATGTAGCGATTGGGTTCGATCAGCCCCATGTTGCCAATGGAGGCATTTTTTCCGATGGCCATGTCGACATGGCCATAGGGGCTGTGCGGCAACATCACGCCGTATTGGAAGAAGGCGCGCCGGGTCATGGCGTTGCCAGCGTAGACGTTTTCAGCCACAGCATGCTCCATGAAACCGGTTGGTGCTATGAGCGGGACCTTGCCGCTGCGCACATCGGCTTCATCGACCAGGCCGCGGACTCCACCGAAATGGTCAGCATGGGAGTGAGAGATCACGATCGCCACGACCGGGCGCTTGCCGAGTTTTTCATTGATGAAATCCAGGGCAGCCTTGGCGGTTTCCTTCGACATCAGGGTGTCGAACACAATCCAGCCCGTATCGCCCTTGATGAATGTGATGTTGGCCAGGTCAAACCCACGCACTTGGTAAATCCTTTCCGGAACCACCTCATACAAACCGAAGGCCATGTTGAGTATCGCCTGGCGCTGTAAGGACGGATTGATGCTGTCGTAGTCCTTGCCGTCGAGCAGGAAGTCATAGCTCCCCATGTTCCAGGCGACATTCCCGGCTTCGGCCATGATCTTGTTGTAGGACGGTGCAGCGATGAAGCCTTTTTGGGCTTCTTCAAAGTCGCGTTTGTCCGCGAACGGAAGTGTCTTGCGTACACCATTCTGCGCTTCGATCGTGTAGGACGAAGGCGCTTTGCCCTTGCTGTCGAAGTGCGAATTTTGGGTCGGGGCCGGCTCAGAACTTACGCCGTTTGCATCGGCAGCAAAGAGGACAGGGCTGATGCCGCTCCCAAGCGTGATTGCCAGTGCCAGATGAAGGGTCTTGTTGTGCATGAGAGTTCCTGCGCCAAAGGGGTGCCATGAGCGTCAAGGCGAAAACTTGCGCTCGATTGTATTTATTGGGTACGCGTCAACTTGACCCGCCTGGCCATGAATAGCATATTCATTTCATTACGAAAAATTCCGTTTTAACCAATTTCGATAACACAAAGGTTATGAGATGACGCCGCGTCGCTTACGTCAGTTTCTGGCATTGATTGAACATGCACACTTTGGGCGAGCGGCAAAAGCGTTGGGGGTTTCCCAACCGGCGCTGAGCAAAAGCATCCAGTTGCTGGAAAGCGAACTCGGGGTCACGCTGTTTGATCGACGCACCGACGGCGTCGTACTGACGGCGTTTGGTCAGTTGTTGCGTGAAAAGAGCCTGCGCCTGTTGCTGGCCGAGGAAGACCTGCGGCGCGACATCGCCTTGCTGGCGGGCGGGGATATCGGAGCGCTCAGGGTCGCGTTGGGCCCCTACCCCAGCGTCACCAGCGGATACGCCAGCATCGCGCGTTTGCATGCCCGGCATCCGCAGATCAAGGTCACTGCACACGTCGCCGGCTGGCGCGAAGTTGCTCATCAGGTCGCCTCCGGGGCAGTAGACCTGGGGATCGCCGAAATCAGCACCTTACAAGGACAGGAGGAGTTCACCTGTGAACTGCTGGGCGAGCATGAGGGCCGCCTGTTTTGTCGCCCCGGCCATCCGCTGCTTTCGCAAAAGCGTTCACCAACGTTGGCGCAAACACTCGATTACCCGTGGGTGGCCTCGCGCATTCCGCTGCGGCTGACGACCCATCTGCTTCCGGCAACGCTGGGCTGTGCCGGCGCCTACGATCCAGTAACGGGTGATTTTGTACCGGCGATTGAAATAGATGTGCCCATGCAAATCGTCAAATTCGTCGAGAGTAGCAATGCCCTTGCGTTAGGGAATTTATCGACGTTTGAACAGGAAATCAGGGCAGGGGCAATCGTGCCGTTGCCCGCCCATGTCCCCGCACTTCGTACCCGTTATGGCTTCATCTACTTAAAAGAGCGCTCACTGCCACCCGCTGTAGAGGTTTACATGAGGGAGGTGCGGGCAGTGGAAGCAGAAATTTGTCAGCGTGAGCGCGTTCTCGCCCAGATGGGCAGCGAGTGATCCCGATCTCTGCCGCATGCGAACTCACAAGTCTGATCGATAAACCGGGGGATTCAGGGACTTAACTGGCTATAAAAGTAGACGTTCAAGAACGCACTGCGACGTTATTGAGCTATACCCAATAGTCCCCCCACCGCACTTCTTCCAATATTGGAGGTTGGCAATGAAACTCCGTCTCCCCCTGTCAGTGCTATTGACTACCGCAAGTCTTTTCGGCTGCACCAGCTCCTCACACCAATCAATGAATCTTCCGTTGGCAGCGACCCACAAAAACCTTGGTCATACCGCCACGACTACATTGACTGGCGAAGGCAATCAAACCAACTTTGACTTCTACATTACCGGCGTTCCAAACGGGACCATCCTGCCGCCGCGCATCTACACCTTCATCAACAAAGGCAGTTGCCAGCAACCCGGGCCAGTCGCGTACGCAATGAACAATAAGGTCAACACCGAACCCAATGCAGGCACCGGTGGATGGACCTTTTACAGAAGCGCGCCGATAGCCCTGCCAGACCTGCTTTCCGGCAAGTACGCCGTTGTCGTACGTACTTCACCCGAGGATGGCAGCGTCGACATTTTCTGCGGCGATGTTGCGCACGCCACTCGATGAAGCACCTATAGTCATTTTTGAGTCGAGTCGCGCTTAGTGTGGCGATTGTGTTTACCGCATTCATGGTTGGTATCTGTCCAGTTTGTAATCCTGGCGTTACATACACCAACAAAACACGACTATCGCCCCGTTCATTTGAAAAAACCGCACTAGACTCCTTCCTGCGCCTTAACCCGTGCATGGTCATACAACAGGGGGAAATGATTCTGTACGCAGTACCTAGGCTAATTACTCGGTGGTCAATGCACCATGGGTCAATGTTGATGTGCACCATCACCGGTTGCCAGCACCATGAAACAACGAGGAATCCTGGTATGGAACAGCTATCGGATCGTTTCAAACTATCAATAGTGTTTGCTGCGCTTTTGTCATTGAACGGACTTGCCCATGCGGCTCAGACGGAAAAGACCAATATTCTGTTTATCGTCTCTGACGATACCGGCTATGGCGACCTGGGCCCCTACGGCGGTGGGGTCGGTCGAGGCATGCCGACACCCAGCATCGATGAGCTGGCGGCAGAAGGGGTCACTTTTTACTCTTTTTATGCCCAGCCAAGCTGCACACCGGGTCGGGCGGCCATGCAAACCGGGCGTATTCCCAATCGTAGCGGCATGACCACCGTGGCCTTCCAGGGCCAGGGCGGTGGCCTGCCAGCAGCCGAGTGGACGCTGGCATCGGTGCTGAAAACCGGTGGCTACGACACCTACTTCACCGGCAAATGGCACTTGGGCGAAGCCGATTATGCGCTGCCCAATGCACAAGGTTATGACGTGATGAAATACGTCGGCCTGTACCACCTCAACGCCTATACCTACGCTGACCCGACCTGGTTCCCGGACATGGACCCGGAAACCCGCGAGATGTTTCAAAGAGTCACCAAGGGCGCATTGTCCGGCAAGGCGGGTGAAAAACCGGTCGAAGAATTCAAGGTCAACGGCCAGTACGTGGACACGCCTGTCGTGGATGGAAAACCCGGCGTGGTCGGCATTCCGTTCTTTGACAACTATGTCGAAAAAGCTGCCTTGGAGTTTCTCGACACGGCGGCCAAATCGGACAAGCCGTTTTTCATCAACGTCAATTTCATGAAAGTACACCAGCCGAACATGCCGGCACCGGAGTTCGTGCATAAATCCATGTCCAAGTCCAAGTACGCCGACTCGGTGGTTGAACTCGATACCCACATCGGCCGCATTTTGGACAAGCTCAAGGCGCTGGGCCTGGATAAGAACACGCTGGTGGTTTACACCACTGACAACGGGGCCTGGCAGGATGTTTATCCGGACGCCGGCTACACCCCGTTCCGCGGGACCAAGGGCACAGTGCGTGAGGGCGGTAACCGGGTACCAGCCATTGCCGTCTGGCCAGACAAGATCAAGCCCGACACAAAAAACCACGAGATCCTCGGTGGCCTGGACCTGATGGCGACCTTCGCAGCCGTTGCCGGCGTGAAACTGCCGGAAAAAGATCGCGAAGGTCAGCCAATCATCTTCGACAGTTACGACATGACCCCTGTACTCACCGGCAGTGGCCCTTCTCCGCGCAAGGAGTGGTTCTACTTCACCGAGAACGAACTGTCCCCGGGTGCGGCGCGTGTCGGAAACTACAAGGCCGTGTTCAACCTGCGCGGCGATGATGGCGCGCAAACTGGCGGCCTGGCGGTGGACACTAACCTGGGATGGAAAGGTGCAGAAAAATATGTAGCTACCGTGCCGCAGGTCTTTGACTTGTGGCAAGACCCGCAAGAGCGCTATGACCTGTTCATGAACAACTTTACTGAGCGTACCTGGACGATGGTGCCGATCACGGGCGCGATCATGAAGCTAATGAAAACCTACGTCGATTACCCACCACGCAAACTGCAAAGCATGGGTTATGACGGGCCGATCGAGCTGTCGCAGTACCAGAAATTCCAGTACGTGCGTGACACCCTGAAAAAAGAAGGTATCAATCTGCCGATGCCAGCGGGTAACTGATCAAACAGCGAAACATGGCGGCCCCATCAGGGGTCGCCGCTTCGCCATTTTGACGTTTGGAGCAGTCATCACTCGTGACGCCTGGAGATGCTGCAACAGGGCTGAAATCACTTGGGAAACAATAGCGTATACGCCACCCGAAACCCCCAGCCTTGAGCTCCATCTTTCGGACTGTCAGCCCAATACCGCGGGCCCACTTGCAAGCTCATGGGCTGATGACCCACTTTGAAAAGCTGGGTGACGAACAGGTTGATCGGCACCGACCACTCGCGGGTCTGCCAGTCGTAGGTTGATTCGGTGTTGATGCCGTAGGTGGTGTAGGTATGGGTGGTGTAGCTGAAGAAGGGTTGCAGAAAGGTCTGGTTGATTTTGTCTTTGTCGTCAGGCGGGCTGTTGTCCAGCGACCAGATGTGATTGGCCAGGATACCGCGGGTCCAGCCGTTACTTTGTTTGAGGGCAACCACGGTAGGACCCGCCCCCCACTGCTCACCGCTCAATAGCTCATCACTGCCGGTTGGCACCAGGATTACCGGTCCTGCCCCCCAAATCCAGCCGCTCGCGGTCGGGTGTTTGGGTGAAAAAAAGAAGCTCTGGGTCACATCACCGACCCCGGACTTGTCCGCCTGCCCACCCGGTACCAGACCGTGTTGATCGATAACTGGCAGGATGGTTCGGGAAATAAGGTTCCACTCATCATTGAGGGTGAAGGGCAGCACCGGCTGGATATTGGTGACGCTTTGGTAGCCCTCGCCACTGGGACCAAGTTTCTGGTTCCAGTTGTACTGAATCGGCACGCTGTACAGCGCAGCAACCGGGTTCAGTGATTGTTTGGCCAGCTCGGCCTGGCTATCGGCAGTTTTGCCGGTATCGGGCCAGATAATTACCAGGGCCATGACAGGCATGAGGTGGACGACTTTGCTCATCAGTAGCTCCTTCTCGATAACGAGAATATGCACTACCACTAAGGTTGTACCGCCTCGATGCGAAGCGACCCGGAGAGCTTAGTTCAGGTTTTCTCGACTAGTATCAATTCGATTTGAGAAGGCGCGTGGGGCGCCTGCTGTTACTCCATGGACATGTGTGCGTGCGCTACGTTAATTCGAAAATGGATAGAGGTTAACCATGCCAACCAAAACCACTGCCCTGCCCGCTTGTACGCTCCTCGCGCTGTGCTGCCAGCAAGCCTGGGCCGGCGGCATCATGCTCTACGAAATCGGCACCGATAACGCTGGCCTGGCCAACGCCGGTGCCGCCGCCCGGGCCCAAGGCCCATCAACCATCGCCAGTAACCCGGCGGGTATGAGTTACCTGCCGGGCACGCAGATCACCGGCGGCTTGCAGGTGCTGTATGGCGACCTGAGCTTCGATCGCGACGCCGGCAGCAACGTGGCCGGCAGCGGCAGTGGCAATGCCCTCGACCCGATCCCCGGTGGCAGTTTCTTCATCAGCCATGAACTGGATGAACATTGGAGCGTCGGCTTCGGCCAGTACGGCGACTTCGGCTTGGCGGTCAACTACGACAACGACTGGTATGGCCGCTACTTCGCGCAGAACTCCAGCCTGCTGGGTCTGTCCCTGGTGCCCAGCGTGGCGTATCGCTTCAACGAGCAATGGTCGGTGGGCGTTGGCGTCAAGGCCATGTACGGCATGTTGCAGGCGCAAACCGCGATCGACCGCTCTCCCTTCGGTTTCAGCAATCGCGCTGACGGTCAGTACAAGTACAAGGACGGTGCCTGGGGTTATGGCGCCAACGTCGGGGTGATCTATGCCCCGCGATCCGGCACCCGCATCGGCCTGGCCTACACCAGCAAAGTCGACCTGGACTTCGAAGACCGGCTGGATGTGAAAGGCGACGGCCGTTTGCTAGAACGCATCAACGACACCAACACCAAACTCGACACCACCGTGCCGCAGACCGTAACCCTCAGCCTATTCCAGCAACTGGACCGGCAATGGGCCTTGCTGGCCTCGGCCAACTGGCAGGACTGGTCGGAATTCGGCGAGATCGGCGTACAGGTCGACACCACCGCGTTTGGCTCGCAGTCGAAATCGGTCGATGCCGGTTTCAAGGACACCTGGCACCTGTCCCTTGGCGCGCAGTACCAGGCCACCGAGCAATGGCTGTGGAATGTCGGCGTGGCCTACGACAGCAGCGCTGTCTCCGATAGCAAACGCAGCGTGATCGTACCCATGGGCGAGTCCTGGCGCATCGCGACAGGCGCCACCTATGCTCTGAACAAAGACACCGACATCAACGTCAGTTGGGCCATGGTCTGGCTCGGCGACATGCCGGTGGACCAGACCAAGTCGATCTCGGGCGACCGAGTCTCCGGTCAGTTCGACGATGCCTGGATTCAAGCCCTGACCGGCAACATGACCTGGCGATTCTGAAGCGTTACCACCGAAACATAAGACTTTGTCCATGGAGCACTCACCACTATGAACCTGTCCCGAAACCTGCTCGTCGGCGCCGCACTGGCCGGTTTGATGCTCAGCGGTTGTTCCTCGAAAGTCACCGAGAAAGACCAGTACTCAGGCTTCCTGTCCAACTACAACAACCTGGAAGAAGTGACGACCACCAGTGGCGAGAAAGCCATGCGCTGGATCAGCCCGTCATGGAACCCGAATGCGTATGACACGGTAGCCTTCAACAAGCTGGAGCTGTACCCGGCGCCCAAGCCCACTGAGCGGGTGAACCAGCAAACCCTGGACGAATTGCAGGGCTACATGACCAGCAAGGCCAAAGGTGTGCTGGGCCAGAAATACCGGGTGGTATCGAGTGCGAGCGCAGCGCCGGCCGGGTCAAAACCCCTGATCCTGCGTGCAGCAATCACCGGAGTGAGTGCCTCCAATGAAGGCATGAAGTGGTACGAAGTGGTGCCGATCGCGGCTGTAGTCGGAGCGACACAGGCCGCCACCGGTCACCGGGAGCAGGACACCAACCTGTTCATCGAAGCCGAGTTCATCGACGCAAGAACCAATCAGACCGTGGCCAAAGTGGTGCGCAAGGTATTTGGCAGCCAACTGTCGAACGAGAGTCAGAAGATCACCACGCAAGACTTCAAGGCCGCAATCGACAAATTGAATGCCGATCTCTGGGCGTTTATCCGCAGTTGAGTGCTGTTGCACCCTCGCGCTGGGTGCCTGCGCGACGGCCGATGCGCAGACGCGGTAGTCGTGGGTTCCGACCAGATCCAGCCCGTGGTCGCGTATGAGTCAGGACCACTGTGGAGCCGAGACATAAATACGATCCAGGGACGCAAACTCAAAGGCATTGCCATCAAATATCTACAATGAGGTACGCAGCAATGAAAGCTATCTTGTCTTGGCTGACGCTTACGTTGGCAACGGTACTGATCAGTGCTTGCTCCGCCGTGGGATCAACCGATGGCGGTGCCGGTGAAACCGAAATTCGCTCAGGGAAAATCGAGCAGATATCACTGACACAGATGCAGACCAATCACGACAGTGGCGTAGGCGCCATACTCGGTGGCCTTGGCGGGCTCGGAATCGGCAGCCTGATCGGCAGCGGCACCGGGCGCGATGTCGCCATGGTAGCTGGCGCACTGGCCGGTGCCGTTGGCGGCAATTATGCAGAGAAGAAAAAGTACGACCAACCTGTCCAGGCACAGCAGATCATCGTGCGGGTCAAAAGTGGCGTGCTCGTATCGGTGACCCAGCCTATCAATCCGTCTCTGGGTAAAGGCATGAACGTTTACATCGAGGGCTCAGGTAATGATGCTCGGGTGGTACCGCAAGGCGGTTAAAAGACTGGGACATGAACCGATTTCATTCGAGCAACTGACGACGCCCGGCGCCCGGGGACATGAAAAACCAGTGATAGGCGTCTCCCTGCGCGGCAGCGCGAAGATGGGCAAGGCATTGATCGACGATGTCAGGCATCGACGCGGTTCTTTCGTCAGCAACTTCGCCGAAGGCGGCGGCTTTCTGAAAACCGATGCCAGCCTTGCGCGTCCAGAAATCCAACTGCATTCGTTCAAAGAGCCACAATAGCTTTACCGCGATTGCCATGAAACGCACCAATCGCTTTAACGACCCCCACACCAATCAGTGTGATGCCCAACGCTTCAGGCACCGTGGGCCACCGGTAGTAAAACAGCAGCCCAAGACAAGTAGCGAAGACCATTTCCAATGACAGCAACTGGCTGGCCAGTGTCATGGGAAGGCGCTGGGAGGCGATGGTCCAGGCCCATGCGCCGCCAATCGACGCAACGGCCGCCAATACAAAAGCGGGAAGGTATAGGTGGCTGAAAGCGCTTTGCCCGAAACCAAGCATGGGAGCGTTGAACACATCCATGGCCGTACCCACCGGGATGAACAGGAGCGTTTGCAGGCTGCCTCCAATCATCATCATGGCGGTCCAGACCCAGGCATTCATGCCGGGCCTTTTCATCAGCGCTTTTTGATTGGCCAGCCCAAACCAGACCCACAGTGCGACCGCCGCAAGTGACGCGCCGATCCCGAGCGCCAGCGTGGTGTTTGATTGCCCTTCGAACCGGGCAATGCTCTGGCCGTTGACCAGGAGCAAACCGAGCACGGCCAGTGCAAAAGGCACTTGAAGCGAACGCCAGGAAATCGTGCCCCGAACATTTCCGCTGATGGCCAGCACGACGGGCACGAGCCCTAAAAAGGCCGGCGCGACGACGGGGCCAGCGTACGTAGCGGCGATGATGACGGCGATGAAATAACCCACGTAGCCGATGAATCCCAACCCGGCAGTGACGAGCCAATCATTGAGGGTCAGATGACGCCAGGCTTTGAAATTGGCCATCAGGATCAGGGCGCCGATCAGCCCGGAAATGATGAATCGGCAGGCGGCAAGGTCAAATATCGAATACTCACCAATGACCAGAGGGGCGACAAAGTTCATCGACCATGTCAGGGAGGCCAATACCGCGGCGCTGATTCCTGTGATGGATAAACGATTGCTGTGTGAGTCTTTCATCACCGACCTCTGTAGAGGAATTCGATTAGGGGTGGGTTCTTGGGATCGAATTCTCGACGGTGACAAAACAAAAGGTAATTCATTGCTTTTGACCAGCACCTGTTCCATAACGGAACAAAACGAGGTGCATATGGACAGGTTTAGCGATATGGCGATCTTGATCACCGTCGTTGATGCGCGCGGCTTTTCGCCCGCCGCCCGCAAGCTCAAGATCACCCACTCGGCGATCAGCAAAAGAGTTCAGCGCCTGGAGGATCGGCTCGGCACGCAGTTACTGTCGCGCACGACGCGAACAATGACACTGACGCAAGCAGGCGAAAGGTATGTGCAACTGGCTCGGCCAATCCTGGAGGATATACAGGCGCTGGAAGCCGCCGTTGTGCATGATTCCGATGCGCCGAGGGGGACGTTGAAGGTGTCTGCGCCCAATGCGCTCGGCCAGTACCATGTGGTGCCTGCGCTGATCGACTTTATGCGGCTCTATCCCGCCATAAAGATCGATTTGACCCTGACCGACGCCCTTATCGATATCAGACATGAGCGCATTGACGTCGCGATACGAAGCGGTGTGCTATCCGATCCAAGCCTTGTCGCTCTTAAACTAAGTGCCAACGAGCGCCTTGTTTGCGCCTCCCCGGCTTATCTCGAAGCCCATGGGGTGCCTGCTGAACCTTGCGAACTCGCTGACCATCCCTGCTTGAAACTCAATTTTGAAAGCCGGTTCAACGACTGGGAATTTCGGACGTCCACCAGCAGGGCGATTCCGATCGAAGGAGGGTTTACCTGCAACAGCCTGGACGCTATTCGCACGTTATGCCTGGCGGGCACGGGAATCGCTCGCCTGCCCAAATACATGGTGAACGAGGATGTGCAAGCCGGGCGCCTGATACCGCTGCTACAGGCGTTTTCAAGTCCAACCGCCTCGGCCATTTATGCGCTCAGGCCGGCTGGCGATTATGTTCCGGCCAGAACTCGCGTGTTCATCGCCTTTCTTGCAGAGCGCCTCACGGCAGCCTGCCTGAATGACTTTCAAGACCTGCAGTGAGTCAAGACGATCTGCACTGAACGCAATACGTTCAGAAGCCACCAGCGTGGAATCAAAGGCAACACTGTCGTCACTCCCAACGTAAACCGCGTTGGGCTCCTGAACAGCGTTCGTCACCACACTCTTGGAAGCCTTGATCATGAAAACCTTAAGCATTGAGAACCACAGAACCAACAACGCACATAACAATTCAACGCTCGGGAATAAAACCATGGCGTTTGGAACCTACGGTGCTTACTTTGCGCTCGCCGTCATTTACTTCTGGTTCGGCGGCATGAAGTTCACACACTACGAGGCGCAGGGCCTGGTTCCGCTGGTGAGCAACAGCCCTTTCCTGGGGTGGGTTTATGACATCTTCAGTGCCGATACCTTCTCCAGCTTACTCGGCGTTCTGGAGGTCTCGATCGGTGTTCTGATTGCAGGTCGCCTGCTCTCACCCAAGCTTTCATTGATCGGTGGCGCGTTGTCTGCCGGACTGTTTTTCACCACCTTGAGCTTTATGTTTTCGACGCCCGGCGTGATTGAACCCGGCCTCGGTTTTCCGGCCATTACGGTTGCGCCGGGTCAGTTTCTCCTCAAAGACATCGGGTTGCTTGCCGCTTCTATATTTGTGGCCGGCCACTCTCTGACTGAGTTGGAAAACCGTTAAACCGATGACTTTCCTCCCGGAATGGCCTGAAGCAATTCGATGCTTTCAGGCCATTGCCCCATCATCCTCTCCGGCTAAATCTTTCATCCAGTCCCGAGGGCTGTAGCCCGTTTTGCGGCGAAACGCGCGGGCAAGTGCCGAAGGGCTTTCATAACCGACCTCGGCCGCGATGAGCGTAATCGGGCGCCCTTCACGCAGGCGCTTCTGCGCCAGGCTGATACGCCAACTCAACAGATAATCTGCGGGTGTCTGCCCTGTAACGGCCCGGAAATGCACGGCGTAGGCAGCGCGCGACATGTTCGACTCGCTCGCAAGCTCTGCAACCGACCAGGCACGATCCGGTGCGTTGTGTATCTGTACCAGCGAGCGCGCCAGCCGCATATCGGCCAGTCCAGCCATCATTCCGATTCGCAACTGGTGGTGGTCGAGCAGATGCCGAAACAACAAGATGATCAATAGTTCGAACAAGCGATCCAGCGCAGCCTCCCGGCCACAATGTCCGCCTGCCGCCTCACTGAACATCCATTTCAGTGTATCGGCCAGCAGCGGTAGCTCATCCAGGGACAACACCAGACAATCGGGTAACGAAGCGGACAACGGGTTATCGACCCCGCCCTCAAACTTCATCGACGCACACAAGAGTTGAGCCCCCCCGGGCTCACCGGCGAACAGTTGATGCCGGCTTGGGCGTGGCAGAAAAATCAGACTGGGCTGGGTAAGCAGCAAGTCCTTGCGGTCAGCCCCCTGCAACGTGACGCTACCTGCCTGCAGCAGGTGAATATGACCGCGCTGGTCAGCGCCATCGTATGACGCCATGCCGCAAAGATTGCCGTTGTAAAACACGCTTGCGCGCACGCCGAACTGCGACAACAACGTAGACAAGCGATCCATAGGCAATCTCCGGCGCTTTCGTGCATCACTGACAACACCCCGCTCCAACACGGCAAAAACACGAGGCCTTAATCTCCACATCCGCCCGGGCCATGGCCAAAGCAAGGCGCGTCTGGGCGGCAGCCGCTTCGGCATCCAGGCCCAGTCGTTTCAGGCATTCCACATAACCGTGCAGGCTCCACACATTGTCCAGATGCCAGGACGCACGACTAAGTGTGTTGTCCAGTCCCAGATCGGCTCGATAGGCCTGCAACGCTTCTTCTACCCTGCCCTGCTCCAAAAGTAACGCACCCAACGCATGCCTGACCGGTTGCATCCAGCCCCATGGCTCGTCGTAAGGCAGGTCGTCGTCCAGAGAAAGTGCCTGGCGCAAATGGGCGAAGGCCTCGTCGTAATTGCCCTTACGGTACTCGATTTCCCCGCGCAGCATGCCTGCGGCAACCGCCAGAATGTCGGTGCATTTATTGTTGAAGAGGTAGCGGGTGTCCGGCACTCGGGTCCAGGCTTCGAGGAATAGTCGCTGTTCGGCTTCTGCGGCGGCGATGTACCCGGTGGCCGCGTGCGCCACGCCTCTGGCGTAATGCAGCATCGCCGTGGTCACGCAGTACAGCGCCTGGTCGTTGGGCAGCGGCGTGGCGAGGATGTCCTGCCATTTGCCGAAGCGAATCTGCACATGCACCTTCATCGACACGAAGCCTTCCAGCCAATCGGCCATGGGCGGCTGCTCCACGCGCAGCAGTTCTTCCCTGATGGTCGACGTCAACTGATCGGCGGCTTCCAGGGCCGGTTGGTACTGCCCGAGGAACATCGCCGAATAGAGTTTGAAGTGGTAGTTGTGGCATCGATACAGGGTGTAGAAGTTGAGCGGCCCTTCCCGCTCCAGGTATTTGCTGTCGGCCAGGATTGCCCGGCTATTGGTGACCATGGCCCCACGGTAATCACCGCAGAGCACGTCGATGTGCGACGGCATATGCCGCAGATGTCCCGCATCCGGCACCAGGTCACGCAGGACATCGCCGGCGCGCAATGCCCGTTCCGGGTAGGGCGACATTTCCAGGGTGTGAACGTACATGTGCAGCACGCCGGGGTGCGGCGCATCGCCGTGCTGCTCCATCCGCCGCAGCGCCCGCTCCAGCACCGCTACCGTTTCAAGCGTGTCGGCGCCCGGTGCCGGTTTACCGGTTTTCAGGTCCCACAATTGCCAGGGTGTGCGGTCGATCAACGCTTCGGCAAACAGCGCAACGACATCGGGATCGTCGGGAAAGGCTTTATAGACATCGTGCATGGACGCCGCATAGGCATCGTTCCACGCGAAGAGTTGGTCGAGGCTGGTGGCCTGATCGGCTTGGTAACGCTGCGCCAGCGTGCAGATCAGCGCCTGCTCCACCGGTGTTGCGCCGTCGATATGTGCCAGCGCGTTTTGTGTCGCCCGCCGGGCCTGGGCCACGGCCTCTTTCAACTCCTGTTCGATGAAGGCATCCCAACGCTTGTTGTAGTTGGGGCCCGAAGCGTAAGCGATGCCCCAGTAGGCCATCGCGCAATCGCGGTCGTGTTCGATCGCCTTGTGGAAACAGCGTATGGATTCGTCATGGTTGTAGCCGTAACACCATACCAAGCCACGATCGAACCAGCGCTGGGCCTCGGGCGAATTGGTCGTCACCGGGCGGCTGTAGGTGCCTAAATCGTAATAGTCGTGCATCGATTTATCCTCTCGACCAGACAGGTCCAGCATACCCCCGCGGTTCTGGCTGAGCGGTAGAGCCGACGACAGGAGGATCATTGCCGGCGTCGATAGTCACCATCAACTCAATGAAGTTCTCATAAAAAATCCGCAGCGTAACATCAGCGCCATACCCAACAAACACACCCCGGAGCACACCCTCATGAAACGCCAAATCCTTCTCAGCATCGCTTTCTCGGTTTTTGCAGTTAACGCTTTCGCCGCTACCTCTGCTCACCCGGTTGTCGCTGAAGGCGGCTCGGATCGCCTGATTGAAAGTCGTGTGGCTGAAGGTGGTTCGGATCGTCTGATTGAAAGTCGCGTCGCTGAAGGTGGTTCGGATCGTCTGATCGAAAACCGCGTTGCTGAAGGTGGTTCGGATCGCCTGATCGAAAACCGCGTCTCTGAAGGTGGTTCCGATCGTCTGATCGAAAACCGCGTCGCTGAAGGTGGTTCGGATCGCCTGATCGAGAAACGCGTTGCCGAAGGTGGTTCCGATCGTCTGATCGAAAACCGCGTTGCTGAAGGTGGTTCCGACCGTCTGATCGAAAACCGCGTTGCCGAAGGTGGTTCGGATCGTCTGATCGAAAACCGCGCTGCATAAATGAATGGCTTTACCGAAGCACTCAACGAAAAGCCCGGCCTGACAAGCCGGGCTTTTTCGTGCACAAAATAAATCGATCCCTGCTTAATGCCTCTGCCGCACCTGTGATACATAACACCTGATTGTGAGTCCCGTACCCAATGAGGTTTACCCATGCTCCACTCCCCTCGCTTACCGCAACTGCTGATCTGCGCCGTCCTCGGTTTACTCGCCGGCAACGCGCAGGCCAGTGCGCCCTCCCCGGCGCCGGACAGCTTGCAACCACTGCTGGTAACGTTGAACGAACGCCTGAGCATTGCTGATCTCGTGGCGCTGACCAAGTGGGACAGTGGCAAACCGATCCAGGACAGTGCCCGGGAAGCGCAAGTCATCGCCAACGCCAGGAAGCTGGCCGTTGAGCGCAAACTGGACCCGGACGAAATAGCCGAATTAATCGCCGCACAGATTGAAGCCAACAAGCTGGTGCAGTACGGGCTGGTGGCCCAGTGGCGAGCGGCAGGCAAGGCACCTGACACGCCGCGGCCAGACCTCGCCAATCAAATCCGGCCACAGCTCGATGAGCTGCAAAACCGCCTGTTGCAGCAATACGCCGCCTTCGCGCCCTACCGCAAAGACCCGCAATGCGCGAACTGGCTAGCCAAAGAACGATCCAGCCTGATCAAGGACGGTCTTCATGGTCAGGCACTGATACGCGCCACCGGGGAACTGTGTGTCGCTGATCGATGACAAGGTAACCAAACAACAAAAATACAGGAGTTGAAAATGTCTGAACTGAAACTGCACCCCAAAGCCGCAGAATCCCTGAACCAGTGGCACGACATGATCAGCAAGGGTGACTTGAGCGCCCTGCCCGGTTTGTTGGACCCACAGGCGATATTCCGGTCCCCGATGGCGCACACGCCTTACCCGGGTGCAGCCGTGGTATCGATGATTCTCAACACGGTCATCGAGGTATTTGAGGATTTTGTCTACCACCGGGAACTGTCGACCGCAGACGGCCTGAGCGTCGTCCTGGAGTTCAGCGCCAACGTCGGCGGGAAAGCGTTAAAGGGCATCGACATGATCCGCTTCAATGAACAAGGAAAAATCGTCGAGTTTGAAGTGATGGTCCGTCCCTTGAGTGGCCTGCAAGCCTTGGGCGAGCAAATGGGGCAACGCCTTGGCGCTTATCTGGCAGCCAGCAAAGCCTGAAGACGTTGCATCACCTTGGGCGATGCCTCTGCTCCCCGCTTGGTGTTAAATAGAGCGCGTAAAGCTGCGCAACGAGAACACCGATGAATACCCATTTTGAGATTAGTGATGTCCCTGAGCCCAACATTCAGCGCGATGGCAACATTCATCGCGTCGTCCATCAGCAGACGGTGGTAACAGCATGATCGAGGTCACCGAAGTTTCCATTGCCGAACTGCGTGCTGCGCTCGAGTCAGGCCGAACCACTGCGGTTGAGCTGGTTCAGGCCTATCTCGCCAGGATCGATGCCTACGACAGTCCCGACACGCCCACCGCCCTCAACGCGGTGGTGGTTCGAAACCCCGAGGCGCTGAACGAGGCGCTGGCGTCCGATGCTCGTCGGGCCAAGGGCGAGACGCTGGGTCCGCTCGATGGCATTCCCTATACGGCCAAGGACAGTTACTTGGTGAAGGGGCTCACCGCCGCCTCCGGCAGTCCCGCCTTCGCGAACCTGATTGCTTATCGCGATGCGTTCACGATCGAACGGCTTCGCGCGGCTGGCGCGATCTGCCTGGGCAAAACCAATATGCCGCCGATGGCAAACGGCGGCATGCAGCGCGGGGTCTACGGCCGCGCGGAGAGCCCGTACAACGCTGACTATCTCACCGCCCCCTTCGCCTCGGGATCATCGAACGGCGCCGGTACGGCAACTGCCGCCAGCTTCGCGGCATTCGGCCTCGCGGAAGAAACCTGGTCGAGCGGACGCGGCCCTGCATCGAACAATGGTCTGTGTGCCTACACGCCTTCGCGCGGGGTGATTTCGGTGCGCGGCAACTGGCCGTTGACGCCGACGATGGACGTTGTCGTGCCGTTTGCCAGAACCATGGCCGACATGCTCGAGGTGCTCGACGTGGTGGTGGCGGATGATCCCGACACCCGTGGCGATCTGTGGCGGATGCAACCCTGGGTGCCGATTCCGAGTGTCGCCTCGGTGCGCCCCGCTTCCTATGCCGAGTTGGCCGTGAAGTCCGATGCACTGGCAGGAAAGCGCTTCGGCGTGCCGCGCATGTACATCAACGCGGATCCCGAAGCGGGCACGAGCGATGCGCCTGGTATCGGAGGTCCGACGGGGCAGCGAATCATCACCCGTCCTTCCGTGATCGGGCTCTGGGAAGAGGCTCGCAAAGCACTCGAAGCCGCTGGCGCCGAAGTCATCGAGGTCGATTTCCCTCTGGTCTCCAATTGCGAAGGTGATCGCCCGGGTGCGCCGACCGTATTTACGCGGGGCCTGGTGTCCAAAGAATTCCTGCATCATGAGTTGTGGGACCTGTCGGCCTGGGCGTTTGATGATTTTCTGCGGGCCAATGGCGATCCCAAGTTGAATCGTCTGGCCGATGTCGACGGACCGCAGATTTTCCCCCACGACCCGGGCACGCTCCCCAACCGGGAGGACGACCTGGCCGCTGGCATGGACGAGTACGTGAAGATGGCCGAGCGTGGCATCACACCGTGGGACCAGATCACCACCGTGCCTGACGGATTGCGCGGACTTGAACAGACGCGCCGAATCGATCTTGAGGACTGGATGGATCGGTTGGGGCTCGATGCGGTGCTGTTCCCGACGGTGGCCGACGTGGGTCCGGCGAATGCCGATGTCGATGCGAAGTCTGCGGATATCGCGTGGAGCAATGGCGTCTGGGTCGCCAACGGCAATCTTGCCATCCGGCACCTGGGCGTTCCCACGGTCACGGTGCCGATGGGCGTCATGCCGGACATCGGCATGCCCGTCGGGCTGACATTCGCCGGTCGTGCCTATGACGATTCGACGCTGCTGCGCCTGGCTTCGGCGTTCGAGTCGATCGGAACAAAACGATTGATCCCGCCTCGCACCCCACCTTTGCCGGTTGGCAAGCAATAGAAAGGGCGGGATTGGGGCTTTACACGCTCCAATCCCGTCCACTGGTTGAACGTCGCCCCGGCAATCAGCGCCAACGTCGACGGAGAACTGTCAAAAGGCGTTTTTCGACGAGGTGCAACCAGCCATGAAATGCCTTTCGAGCGTCACAAAGTCCTATTGCGGCTGGAACGTCTGAAGGTACGCCAACAGGTTGTCGATCTTTTCCGGATCGCTGAGCCCCCAGAAAATCATGCGGGTGCCGGGCACCACTTCTTTTGGATCTTCGAGGTAGGCGGTCAGTGTTTCGCGGGTCCAGACGATACCGGCTGATTTCATCGCATCGGAATACTGGTAATCCGTGGTGCTGCCCGAAGGGCGTCCAAAAATGCCATTGAGCTGCGGCCCGAATGAACCGCGCGCCGACTCCCCGACCTGATGGCAGCCGCCGCATATCCGCTTGAACAGTGTCGCACCCGCTTCAGCATCGCCGGCCGCTTGTGCTTGCGCGCTAAACACCCCTGCGCTGAGCATCAGGGCGAAGGTGAGTACGGCGGTTTTCTGCATGTTCTGCTCCCGATCATTTGTGGCTTGGCGCAAGTGAATCAACTCGCACCCGGTTGAAACTTCTTCCTGTACGCCGCTGGCAGCAAACCCACTCGCTGGCGGAACAGTCTACGGAACGAATTACCGTCTTCGTAACCCACGGCGTAAGTGATGCTGTCGAGTGTCATTCGGGTGGATTCAAGAAGCTGTTTGGCCTTCTCCAGACGCAGGGTTTGCAGGTAGGTAATGGGCGTGTAACCGGTGGCCTCCTTGAAACGCCGTTTGAAGTTCCTGACGCCGAACCCGAATTGCTGGGCGACGTCATCAATCAGCAGCGGCTCTTCGAAGTGTTCCTCCAGCCAGTGTTGAACCCGCAGGATGTCGCCATCCCCATGGTTCTTCGGCAATGACCACATGACGTATACCGATTGCTCGCTGCGCACAGCGTCGACCAGCAAGTACTTGCCGCACTTTTGCGCCAGTTCCAGTGAAGCGAACCGGCGCACGAGGTGCAGCAGAAGATCCATGGCGGCACTCGCGCCCCCGCACGTGATCACGCGATTGTCCTCGCAGAGGATCTGCGTCTCCTCCAGACGGACCTCGGCATACCGACGACGAAACAGGTCGGCAAAGGCCCAGTGCGTGGTAGCACGAACGCCATCCAGCAGGCCCGTTTCGGCCAGCATGAACGCCGCCGTGCACATCGACGCCACCACGGCACCCTGCGCATGCTGTTGACGCAGCCATGGCCCATAAGCTGAAAAGGCCGGCAAGGCGTCCTTCAAGGTGAAGAGGAATCCGGGGATCAGCACCAGGTCGGTTCGCGGGATCTCGCCGGTGGACAAGTCCACGCGCAACGTCTGCCCTCCCCACGCGGCGACATCATCCCCATCAAGCGAGGCGATGACCACTTCAAAAGGCGCACCGGCCGTGTCGGCGAACAGGTTGGCGGCGCTGAGCACTTCCAGGGCCATCGTGGCGCTGGCGGCGGAACATTGATCCGCCAGTAAAAGCGTGACGTGCATATATGATCCTATTGCGCTTTTCGCATGGAAAAAGTCATTTGCGCACCTACCTTACCCGATCCTTCCGCCCTAAAGTGCACCGGTCATTCAATCAACGGCGTACTTATGAATCTCTGGTTCCGACTTTTCCTCATGCTGTTTCGTCGTCCGTGGCGCAAGCCCGTTGACGCCTTGGCCACCACCATTGTCCACATGCGCGTCTGGCCGCTCGATCTCGACCTCAACCGACACGTTACCAACGGCCGGTATTTCACCCTGGCCGATATCGGACGCATGGACTACGTGCTGCGCAGCGGTGCATTCCGGGTGGCGCTGCGTAATAAGGCGGTGCCTATCGTTGGCGATACTTGGGGCAAGTTTCGTCGTGAGCTGAAACTGTTCGAAGCCTTCGAGATTCACACCAGGATGCTTGGCTGGGACAACAAGTGGAGCTTTATGGAACACCGCTTCGTGAGCAAGGGACGCGTGGTCGGCGTCGTGGTGATGCGGGGTCTGTTCCGCTCTACCAAAGGCACGGTTGCACCTGGCGAGTACGCCCGGGAGCTGGGCTTGTCAGAACAATCGCCGCCGATGCCGACGTGGCTGACAGACTGGTCGCAAAGCTGCAACGACATGAGCCGTGAGCTTCGAGAGGAAGAAGGTCAGCCTGCCCGGCGCCCGCAGACCGTCGAATAAACTCGACGCGCCCGCTATCCGCTGACAGGCTCAAGCGCACACTCTATCCTGTGTACCCCGAACCTACGCTTGCCACGATTTCACCGGAGACATCAGTGCCGCCCCTGACCACCCGCGAGGTTTACCAGCAATTGCGCGACGCCGCGCTGGAAGTTCGGCATTTAAAGCGCCTCGACGAACAACCCGAGCCGGGCCAGGTACAGGTCGATATCGAGGGCTGGCGCCTGACCCTCGACTTCGACGGCAATCACCTGCGCCACTGCCAACGTTGCCAAAGCCCGGACGGCCGCGTGGGTGAGTTCGATAGTTGGCAACGTTACGGCACTGACCCGGTCAGTTTGCTCAGCACCTGGGAGCAGGCGCAGATCGAGCGCCTGTGCACTACTTCCCTGATCAAAAACGCGGTTTGACCGCCTTCCACTCCGGTTTGTAACGCTGCATCTGTTTCACGTCATCGCGCTGACGAATGCCGCACGTCAGATACTGGTCGTGCAGCTTGCCCAGTTGATCGTGATCCAGCTCCAGGCCCAACCCGGGCGCGCGGGTGATTTTCACGCAGCCATCGACGATGGGTATTTTGCCGCCCTTGATCACTTCTTCATCCGGTTCCTGCCACGGGTAATGCGTGTCGCAGGCGTAATCCAGATTGGGCACAGCGGCGGCGACATGCGCCATCGCCATCAGGCTGATACCCAAGTGCGAGTTGGAATGCATCGAAACGCCAAGGCCAAAGGTGTCGCACATTTTCGCCAGCGCCTGGGTGTCGCGCAGGCCGCCCCAGTAATGGTGGTCGGCGAGGACGATCTGCACGCTGTTCAACGCCACACTGCGGCGGAACTCATCGAAGTCGGTGACCACCATGTTGGTCGCCAGCGGCAGGCCGGTGCGTTTGTGCAGTTCGGACATGCCGTCCAGGCCCGGTGTCGGGTCTTCGTAATATTGCAGGTCATCGCCCAGCAGTTCGGCCATGCGAATCGAAGTTTCCAGCGACCAGTTGCCGTTCGGGTCGATGCGCAACGGGTAACCGGGGAAAGCCTTTTTCAGCGCCTTGATGCACGACACTTCGTGCTCCGGCGGCAGCGTGCCGGCCTTGAGTTTGATGCTCTTGAAACCGTTGGCTTCGATCATGCGCCGCGCCTGGGCGACGATCTGTTCTTCGTTCAGCGCCTCGCCCCAACTGTCAGGTTTGTAGGGTGAATCGACATGCTGCGCATACTTGAAGAACAGGTAGGCGCTGAACGGAATCTCGTCGCGAATCGCACCGCCCAGCAAGTCCACTAATGGCACGTTCAACGAGTGCGCTTGCAAATCCAGGAACGCCACTTCGAACGCTGAATACGCGTTGCTCACCGCTTTGCTGGCGTGGGAGCCTGGCGCCAGTTCCGCACCGGCAATGCTCGCCGGTTTGTTCGCCGCCACGGTGGCTTGCACGATGCGGCGCAGCTGATTGAGGTTGAACGGGTCGAGGCCGATCAGTTGGTCTTGCAGTTGCTGCTGGATCAACAGCGCCGGGGCGTCGCCGTAGCTTTCACCCAGGCCAATGTAGCCGTTGTCGCTTTCAATCTCGATGATCGAGCGCAGCGCAAAAGGTTCGTGGATACCACTGGCGTTGAGCAGCGGCGGATCACGGAAAGCGATTGGGGTGACGGTGACTCGTTTGATTTTCAAGAAGCTGCTCCCTTTGAACGTGAACTCAAGACTGGATGACTGATGGATTTTTCAGGCGTTGCGACGTCGCCACGCGGTGCGGTGCGAGCGAAAAAGATCACCACAGCCGCGACCAGTGACGTGGCCGCCAAACCGTAGAGGCCGCCTTCGATGGAACCGGTTTTTTGCTCCAGGAAACCGAACGCCGTCGGGGCGACGAAACCGCCGAGGTTGCCGATGGAGTTGATCAAGGCGATCACCGCAGCGGCGATGCGAGCGTCCAGATAACCTTGCGGAATCGGCCAGAACAATGCCGAGGCGGCCTTGAAACCAATGGCGGCAAAACAGATGGCGACGAAGGCGAAGATCGGCCCGCCGGTGGTGGACATGAACATGCCGAACGCGGCGATCACCAGGGTCAAGGCTACCCAGGCTTGCTGGTGTTTCCATTTGCTGGCCATGGCGGCGAAGCCATACATCGCAATGATCGAAATGATCCACGGAATCGAGTTGAACAGGCCCACCTGGAAGTCGCCGAGGTTGCCCATTTTCTTGATCATGCTCGGCAGCCAGAACGTGGCGCCGTAGATGGTCAGGGCGATGGAAAAGTAAATGAAGCAGAACAGCGCGATTTGCTTGTCGGCCAGCAGCTTGAACATCGACGGTTTGACAGTTTGTGTGGCTTCGCGGGCCTGTTGTTCCAGCGCGATGGCGTCAACCAGTGCGTCTTTTTCTTCGGCGCTCAGCCATTTCGCCTCGCGCGGGTGGGATTGCAGCCAGAACCACACGAACCCACAAAGCACGATCGAGGCAAAGCCTTCGATCAAGAACATCCACTGCCAGCCATGCAGGCTGAAACCGCTGACGTTCAACAGCGCGCCGGAGACGGGACCGGAGATCACCGAGGCAATGGCCGAACCGCTGAGGAAAATCGCCATGGCCTTGCCGCGTTCAGTCGACGGCAGCCATTGGGTGAAGTAGTAAATGATGCCGGGAAAGAAGCCTGCTTCGGCTGCACCGAGGACAAAACGCAGCACATAGAAGCTGGTTTCGCCGCGCACAAACGCCATGGCCATCGCCGCTGCGCCCCAAGTGAACATGATGCGCGTCAGCCAGGCGCGAGCACCGTAGCGCTGCAACAGCATGTTGGAGGGGACTTCGAAGATCGCGTAACCGATGAAGAACAATCCGGCACCCAAGCCATAGGCGGCTGCGCCGATGCCAAGGTCAGTTTCCATGTGACTGCGCACGAAGCCGATGTTGACGCGGTCGATGTAGTTGACGATGAACATCACCACAAACAGCGGCAACACATGGCGCTTCACCTTGGCCGCTGCGCGGGCGAGCACATTCGGGTCCGGCGGACTCTGGACGGTATTCAAGGGGCAACTCCCAATCATTGTTTTTTTAGGGACAGGCCGATGATGGACGCAGGTATTGATCCCGTCTAATCTAACTTGGCATTCGATTGATACCGGAATTAGATCAATGTTCGAACTGACTCAACTGCGCTGTTTCACCACCGTGGCGACCGAACTGAATTTCCGCCGTGCCGCCGAACGGTTGAACATGACTCAACCGCCTCTCAGTCGACAGATTCAACTGCTGGAACATCACCTGGGTGTCGAGCTATTCACCCGCACCACCCGCAGCGTCGCCCTGACCGCCGCCGGCCGCGCGTTTTTCATCGAAGCGCAGAACCTGCTGGAGCGCGCCCAACAAGCCGCCGTCACCGCCCGCCGTTTTGCCGAGGGCGACATCGGCTCGGTCAACATCAGCTTCGTCGGTAGCGCGGTGTATGAATTCCTGCCCAAGGTCATCGCCGAAGCGCGGCTCAAACAGCCGCATGTGAAAATTGACCTGACGGAGATGAACACCTACCAGCAGCATGAAGCCCTGCGTGCCCGTCGTATTGACTTGGGCATCGTTCGAGCGCCATTGCTGGAGCCGGGATACGCCACCGAATGCCTGGTGCGTGAACCGTTTGTATTGGCGGTGCCGAACAATCATCGGCTGGCGAGTACAGAAACCGTGTCGGTCAAAGACCTCGATGCGCAGCCTTTCCTGATGTACTCCCACGCCGCCTACCCGCCGTTCAACGAACTGCTGACCGGCATGCTCCGCTCTGCCCGCGTCGCCCCGGAATACGTGCAATGGCTCGGTTCATCGTTGACCATCCTGGCGTTGGTCAACGCCGGCATGGGCCTGGCCCTGGTGCCTCGCTGTGCCACCAGCGTGGTGTTCAAGAACGTGGTGTTTCACGATATCGACTTGGGCGAAGGTGTGCAGAGCGAGCTGCATTTGATCTGGCGCGAGAACAATGACAACCCGGCGTTTGCGATGTTGCTGGAGGGGATTCGAAGGGCTGTGCGGGAGGGATGGGGCGTTTGAGTTTGGCGTTGCCTGGCGTTTCTTTTGGGGTCATCGACCACGTTGGTCAGTAGCGGACCTTCGTGGCCTACAACTATCGGCCAGGAGCAGACATTCGATGTGTCTGAGAAATCAGGAGCGATTCACAAGACGGCATGTGGAATGAGGCTGTCTAGTTCGAGACCTGCTCAAGGAAGATCAGTTGCAAAGGCTCCTTGAGCAAACTATCGGCGGTTGCCGCAAATTGCTTGAAGTACGGCGTTGCAAAATGCGCGTCGAGGGCCGCCTGGTGCTTGAACGCTTCGCGCATGTAGAAAGTGCCGGGTTCATCGCGCAGCTCAAACAGCACATAGTCAAGATTACCGGGCTCGGTGCGCGTTGGTTCAACCAACGCCAACAAGCCTTGTTTGAGCGCCTGCTGTTTGCCTGGCTTGGCCTTGAGTACGGCGATGGATATCAATGATTTTTGCATAGCGGTAGTTCCGTCAGAAGAAAGGGTCGGCTGTTGGCTGCCGCATCCGCCGATCAACAACACCAGTAACGATAAGCCCATCGATCTGATTAAGGTGTTCATGCAAAGCCCTCTAGAACAATCTTGCCTCGCGCTTTGTTGCTTTCGACCAGCGCGTGGGCGCGGCGCATATTGGCGGCATTTATAACCCCAAAATGCTCACCCAGTGTGGTCTGCAAAATGCCTTGGTCGATCAGTTGGGCAGTGCGATTGAGCAGGTGATGCTGGTTAATCATGTCCGGGGTTTCGAACAGTGAGCGGGTGAACATCAGTTCCCAATGCAGGGATAGAGACTTGAGCTTGAGTGGCATCACATCCAGACTGCGTGGATCATCAATCACCCCCAGGCGACCCTGAGGGCGCAACACTTCGATCAATTGCGCCAGGTGCTCCTCGGTATGCGTCAGGCTGGCCACATAACTGACCTCGCCAATCCCCAGAACCTGCAATTGGGCCAGCATCGGCTGGCGATGGTCGATCACATGGTCGGCGCCCATGCGCTTGACCCAGTCGACGGTTTCCGGGCGCGAAGCGGTACCAATCACGGTCATGCCGGTCAGCTCGCGGGCCAGTTGTACCAGCATCGACCCCACACCGCCGGCAGCACCGACTACCAGCAATACATCGCCATCGCTGCCGCCTTCGCTGACGCCTAGGCGATCAAACAGCAATTCCCAGGCTGTAATCGATGTCAGCGGTAAGGCAGCAGCGTGGGCAGCGCTCAACGACTGCGGCCGGTGCCCGACAATGCGCTCATCCACTACCTGCAGTTCACTGTAACTGCCTGCCCGGGTCAGCGAGCCGGCGTAGTAGACCTTGTCGCCAGGCTTGAACAAACTGACGTCGGCGCCCACTTCCCGCACGGTGCCGGCCGCGTCCCAGCCGAGTATTTTCGGTTCTTTGGCGAAGCTACCGGAACGGACTTTGGTGTCCACCGGGTTGACCGCAACCGCTTCCACTTCCACCAGTAAATCCCTAGGGCCTGGCATAGGTGCGGCGATGTTCACGTCTTGCAGGGAGCGCGGGTCGTTGATGGGTAGACCGTGCTCGGTAAAGGCAATGGCTTTCATGACAACTCATTGATGATGGGGTTGCGTGCATCTTTACCTTTCCCACTACAAAGAAAAATCAACACAATGCAGCAACACTTTCACTGCCGGAGGGAAAATGATTCGTATCGATGATCTTGGGCTGTTCCTGCGCAGCGCCGCCCTGGGCAGCTTTACCGCAGCGGCGGTCGAAGCTGATTTGCTGCCGGGGCAGGTTTCAGCCGCTATCAAGCGGCTGGAGCGGGAGTTGGGGGTGCGCCTGTTTACCCGTACTACGCGCAGCCTGCGCCTCAGCGCTGAAGGCGAGCAATACTTGCCCACGGCTCGGTCAGTGCTCGAGCACCTGGAGCAAGGACGGGCGAACCTGCGCGGTGACAATGCACCACTGCGCGGTACCCTGCAGATCGCCGCCCCGTCTGATCTGGGACGCAATATCCTGCTGCCGTGGCTCACGGATTTTCGGCACCTGCATCCTGAGTTGAACCTACGCTTTCTGCTCTCCGACCAAGTGAGCAACCTGTTTCGCGACCCGGTGGACGTGGCCATCCGCTATGGCCTGAACGAAGACGCCAACTACATTGCCCTGCCCCTAGTTCCATTGAACCGCCGGGTACTGGTGGCGTCGCCGGACTATCTGGCACGCCGTACCGCGCCACGAACGCCAGAAGACCTATTGCGTCACACGTGCCTGCCCTACCTACAAAGCGGCCGACTGCATGACCGCTGGCAATTGGGCACGCAAACGGTGCAAGTCGCCGGCCCGTTGTTCAGCGATGACGCCGATGTGGTGCGCCGCTGGGCACTGGAGGGTGAAGGTATCGCCTACAAATCCTGGCTGGATGTCAGCGACGACGTGCAAGCGGGAAGGCTCGTGGTGCTGCTGACCGATTTTCCCGGTGACGTGTACCCTCTGAGTTTCGCCTGCCCCCACCGTGGGCAAGTATCGCGGGCCGTAGCCGAGCTTCATCAGTGGTTGAGGAAACGGTTCATCGCCATTCCTCCTTTTGTCAGGGAGGATTAGAAAATCCGTCGTTTGATGATCCTTTTGAATCGTCAAGCCACTATGGTTTGGAACCACTGCGAGTTGGCTATGCAACTTTTCACCAGAGCTTTGAAACCTGGCAAGTAAGCCGGGCAGGAGATTCCAGCGCCGCAGAAAAACACCACCCGCCCTTCTTCAACGAATTAGAAAACCTCGGCAGTACGCAGCCATCACTTCGTCGACAATGAGAAGCTTTGGACGCTCAGGTGATGAGGCAACCAGGTCCATTAACGGTTCCATCAGGCAGATCTCAACAGGTTACGACCAACCGGCATCGCTGCAGAAAAGTCTAGCGACTGCACCATGACAACAAGTTCGTCGTACTGTGGGCGCAGGGATGGCGGCGTTTTTGACACCAAAGCAGCTGCCAGCTCTATGGCTTGAAGGTTACCCGCTTCCAGCAATATCAAAATCTCCTTCAACGATTCTTTCCATTGCGTCGGCTCCATTGTTTCCTGGGTTGTACTGATCTCTGCTCGTGGGCTTTGTCCAAAGTCGACATTCATCTGCTCAAGGCTTTGCCGCAGCAACGTGCCAAGTTCGTCAAACCATGTTGGGTCAGCCAAGAGGCTCGCGACAGAAGTTGCATCCCCGTGTTGTAGTGTGTGCTCCAGGTTGCCAGCCAGCAGCGACAGCGCCCTGGCTCCCATGGTGCCGCTGCTGCCTTTAATGGAATGGAGTACGAAAGCGGCCCCAGACGCGTCTCGTTGCTGGATCTGATCGTGCAACCGGATAAGCTGTTTTTCCAACTCGCGGCCAAAGTTTTTCAGCACGTTGCAAATCAACTCGAGGTCACCGCCAAATCGATCAATGATTGATGCACGAGAATCGTTGACGCCTTCTCGCGCCAGGGTTTGCCCCTGACCTGAATATGCCTGGCTGCTCTCGCGGCCTACTTGAAAGAGCAGGGTTGCGACAAGTTGTTCCAGATCGATAGGCTTGCCAACATGCTCATTCATCCCGGCCGCAAGGCATGCCTCACGGTCGGAGCTGGAGGCATTTGCGGTCATTGCCACAATCGGCAGCGCAGCGCAGCGTGGGTTCGATCGAATGCGGCGAGTCGCCTCCAGGCCATCAATATCCGGCATCTGGATATCCATTAATACGACGTCGAAGGGCACACGCTCATTGATCGCCTTGCTCACACCTTCCAGCCCGCCTTCGGCCAGCGTCACCTGAGCGCCTTCCCGTGTCAGTAACTCATCGGCTACCTGGCGATTGAGCATGTTGTCTTCTACCACCAATAGCCGTAACCCGGCCAGGCGCCGCGGCCGGTCAACCGTAGGCCGGGAAAGGGAAGAATGCAGAAGACCAGTGCCGTTGAATGCTTGCGCAATGGCGTCGGATAACTGCCTGGGGGTGACCGGTTTGGTGAGAAACCCTACAAAGGGCGCGTCCCCGGCCTTGTGGGCGTCGGCCAACACTTCACGGCCGTACGCCGTGATCATAATGATCATGGGCGGTGACACACCGTGACTCTGTTGGTGGATCAAGTGCGCAGCTTGCAATCCATCCATATCGGGCATCCGCCAGTCCATCAGTACCACGTCGTAGGCTTCACCTCGCAACTGGGCGCTCTTCACCCACTCCAACGCTTGCGTACCGCCACTTACGTGGTCGGCCGTCCATCCTAATGCCACAACGGTTCGTAACAACAATTTAGCCGTCGTGGCGTTGTCGTCGACGATCAATATCCGTATGGATACATCGACCTCTGGGCGGGTAGCCCTCAGGGCTGACGTCGGCGCTGTATCCAGAGTGATATCGAACCAGAAGCGACTGCCGACACCTTGTTGGCTTTCCACCCGTAGCTCTGCGCCCATCAAGGTGACCAACCGCTTGCAGATCACCAGGCCCAGACCGGTGCCACCAAAGCGCCGGGAGGTTGAAGCCTCGGCTTGAGTGAAACCCTCAAAAATGCGCTTAAGTTGTTCCGGGCTGATCCCAATGCCGGTATCAGAAACGGCGATGCGCAAGGTCACAGCATTTTCCACGCGCATCCGTTGTTCAACGCTGACCACGACCTGACCTTCCAGAGTGAACTTGAGAGCATTACCCGCCAGGTTGATCAGTACCTGTTGCAGTCGCAGGCTGTCGCCTATCAGGTCGTTGGGTAAATTGACGTCCAGGTCGAACATGACCTCGACGACTTTCTGCCCCTGGTTACCTGCCAGCACCACGGCGAGGTCACGCATGAGCGGCTCGAGTTCAAACGGGTGCATATCGAGTTGCAGCTTGCCTGCCTCAATCTTGGAGTAATCCAGGATGTCATTGAGCAAGCCCAGCAATGATTTCGCAGCGGTCTGGGCCTTGGTCACATAATCGAGCTGGCGTCCGTCCAGCTCCGTGTTCTGCACCAACTGCAACATGCCCAGCACGGCGTTCATTGGCGTGCGGATTTCATGACTCATGTTGGCGAGGAAGGCCGACTTGGCTGCGCTCGCCATGTCGGCCTGTTCTTTTGCGTTAAGCAGATGGGCCTCAAGTTCGCGCTGGGAGGTGATGTCCCGATTGATCCCGGTCACACGCAATGCCGCACCGTTCGGGCTGCGCTCGATCTGCGCGCCGGCCTGTATAAAGCGGATCTGGCCATCCGGGCGCACAACGCGGAACACCGTGTCGTACGTATCAACCCCATCGACAGCGGCGTTCAGCCTTGCCGCCGCAGCCATGACATCCTCGGGGTGAACACGCGAGTACCAGTGCTGATAATTCAGACCGTTATCACGCAACGTCTGTGGCTGACCGTAAAACTCGAACATTCGGTCATTCCACTGCAAGGCATTATCCGCCAATGTCCAGGACCAGACGCCCAGCTCTGCCACTTCAGCGGCCATCAGCAACTGATCATGCACCGCCATCAGCTCGCTGCGTTGTTTCTGGGTTGTCTCCAGGCTCGCTGCCAGCCCTTTTTCTGCCGCTTTGCGCTCGGTAATGTCTACCGCGATACCCAAGTAGCCGTTCAATTGCCCATCGTCATCGCGCATGGAGGTGACCACCAGCGTGACGGGAAACCGCAAGCCATCCTTGCGTACGTACGTCCACTCCCGGGTTTCTGCGCCTTCATGCTCGGGTCTATGGGTAAATACACGGAACCCATCGATTACCTGAGCATACTCCTCGCTCAGTTCTACGCCCCGAGCAGTGACCTCTTCAGGTATATGGAAGAGCGCCGGTGTGTATTTACCCAGTAACTCATCGGCGTCATACCCCAACAAATGCTCGGCGCCTTTATTGAACACACGGATGACACCCTCGAGGTCTGTCGCAATGATCGAGACTTCAGTGGCCGAGCGCAGCACGGCACCCAACAACAGATTGAGATGCCGCAACTCGGACGTTCGCTGCGCAACCTGCTCCTCCAGGTTGGAATTGAGCTCGAGAATTTTGGCCTCTGCTGCTTTTTTCGCCGAGATATCCCTTAACGTTTTGGAGGCTCCAACAACACGACCACCCTCCCCATAAATGGGTGAGATGCTGGCAGAGACATCGATCATTCGGTTGTCTTTGTGATGGCGTTGAGTATCAAAGCTGCCGATACGCTCCCCCGCCCTGATGCGCGCAAGAATATGCGCTTCCTCATCGACAAGCTGCGCAGGAACAATCAAGTTGGCCAGTGTCTGGCCCACTGCCTCCTCGCAGGTATAACCAAACAGGTTCTCGGCGCCCTTGTTCCAGTTGGTGACGACACCATCGAGGGTTTTTCCGATAATGGCCTCCGCCGAGCTTTCAACGATGGCGGCCAGTCTTGCCTGTTCAGCCAGTATCTGCCGCCGACGTTGACGACTGACACTCACGACACTCGCCAGAGTCGCCAGAAGAAGCGTGAGAAAACCACCCAAAAACAGAACGACCTTCGGTGAGACCTGATGCAGACGCTGGATGAACAGCGGATTCGCGCCGAGTTCGATTTGCCACCGCCTCCCGTAGACCTCGCGCTCCAGCTGATGGGTCATCAGCGTTTTGCGGCTAGCCGAGTCGTCGGTGCTTTCATAAAACAGCGTCTCTTGCCCGGGGACGGTGACGTCCCTCAATCGCAGATGCACCGCCTCATTTTCTATGCGCAAACCTCTAAGTACTTCCTCGGTCTGCAATACCACATAGCTCCAGCCAAAAGCGGCTGCTTCTCGTTCGGCTGCGGAGGCCGGAGTCACTCCGCCGCGAAAAACGGGCATCAACAGCAAGAAAGATTGCCGTGGTATCGCGTTGCTCTGTATCAGGGTGATGGGCCCGGTGATCCGCGCCATACCGCTCTGTATCGAGGATTGGGCAGCCTCTCGCCGCGATGTTTCCGACGCTATATCCAAGCCAATTGCAGGCTGGTTACCCTCAGCCGGCTCGACATACTGGACAACGTAGCGCTCTCCTGAATGGACTGAGAATTGATGAATGGAGAAATCCGCTGCGCTGTCAGCTTGAGCGTACTTGAGAAACTCGCCTTCATTGCGCTCCGGTACGCGCCTGACAAAACCAAAGGCACTGGCGCCAGGGAACTCGGTAGCGAGGTCACGGGTTCTGTGATATCGGCGAAACACTTCGCGGCTAATGCCATACTCGCCGGCGGTGAGCACAGCGCCACGAGCCCCTCGCAAACCGTATTGGTAAAGATTCAGACGCGTTAAAACCAACTCTGCGGCCCCCTCGGTAGCCGCTGCAATCGCTTCTTGAGCCTGCTGCTCGTTGATGCGTTCAAGGGTCCAACCGCCCAGGACGCTTGCCCCCAGCCCCACCGCCAGAGTGATGGCGACTCCCCGGTTCAATGCAAAAAACTTGAATTTTCTCACTCGCATTGTCCCGTTGCAGAAGACCTTCATGCCTTCGATATTGAAGTTAGAACCCTGTTGGAGGCGTCTGCAACTTAGCTCATATGCGCAACATTAACGTTGAGTCCAGAGGATAAAAATGACGATATTTGAGCAAAGGGAACAGGACGGCAATACAGATAACCTTGCATGATCTGACAGCCTTGCTCCAGAAGCGCATCGGCCTGTTCCTGGGTTTCTACGCCTTCGGCCACCAATTCAAGACCTAGCGCCTGACCTAACTTGATGATCGCGACAATGATTGCCGAATCGCTTTTGTCGGTGAGCATATCTCGCACAAAACTCTGATCTATTTTCAGAACATCAATGGGAAACCGTTTGAGATAAGCCAGGCTCGAATAACCGGTGCCGAAGTCGTCGATCGAAATGCGAACCCCGAGCGTCTTGAGAAGACAAAGGGTTTCTCGCGCGTTATCAATGTCTCTTGCCAGCACCCCTTCGGTAATCTCCAGCTCGAGAAATTGTCCTTCTAAACCAGATTCGGCGAGGATACTTTTCACCATGGCCAGAAAGGCTGCCTCGCGAAACTGCACGACAGAGATGTTTACGCTAATAGAAATGTCATGGCCCAGTTCACGAAGCACCCTCGTGTCCTTACAGGCCTGGAGCAGCACGTGTTTGCCAATCGGAATGATCAGGCCTGTTTCTTCTGCCAGAGGAATGAAATCGGCAGGCGAGACCAGAGCGCCGTCATGGTTGCGCCATCGGATCAACGCCTCCATTCCAATGACCCGGTTATGCCGTGCATCAATCTTCGCCTGGTAAAAGACCTCAAAGACACCCTCTTCCAAAGCGTTGCGCATATGGCGCTCAAGCAGGTGCCTGGCACGCATGCTGCTCTCGATATGCGAAGAGAAAAAACAATAGCGATTACGACCTGCAAGCTTCGCCTGGTACATGGCCGCGTCGGCATGCCGGTAAAGTGATTCCATATCGTCGCTATCTTCAGGAAACACACTGATGCCGATGCTTGCGCTAAGGTCGTATCGGTTTGCCTGGATTGAAAAAGGACTGGAGAGTGTGGCGAGCACCCTTTCAGCGAAGTCGCCGACGGCATCGAAGCCGACCACTTCGGGCAGGAGGAGGATGAACTCGTCGCCTCCTTGCCTGCTGACGGTATCCTCGACGAGCAAGGATCGCGATAATCGCGATGCCACCTCTTGCAACACCAGGTCACCAACCGAGTGCCCCATCGAATCGTTGATTGCTTTGAAGTTGTCCAGATCAAGCAGCAACATCGCCACACGGCCATTGTTGCGACGGGCCTTTTGTAACGCCTGCTCGGTACGATCCTGCAGCAGGATTCTATTGGGTAGCCCAGTCAGTGCATCGTGGTTGGCGAGCCTCTTGGCCTCATTGCGCAAGGCGACATGAGCTTTGATATGGGCTCTGGCAACCGGAATATTCAGCGGCTTTTGAATGAAGTCCACTGCACCGCACTCCAGAGCGAAAAGCTCCTTGTCGGTCTGCGTATGAGCGCTTACAAAAATGACCGCGGCGTCCAACAGTTCCGGATCAGACTTCAGCGCCCGGCACACCTCGAAACCGTTCATGCCTGGCATCTCGATGTCGAGCAACACCACATCGGGCCTGCATTGACGAGCAATCTCAAGTGCCTGCTGACCACTTTGGGCGATATAGACTTCAGCTAAATCTTGCACTGCAGCGCTGAGAATTCTCAGGTCGGTGACTTGGTCATCGACGATCAGGACGACTGGTTTGAGGCTAAACGTCTTGTCGCGCATTCCGTTGCTCCCGGTAAATCCCTTGCGTTTAACAACAAGCAAACCTGAACAGCTTCTATCTGCGCCAGAACACCCAGCCTGCCAATCCCAGTCAGGCTCAAGCCAGGCCGGCTAATCGTTGAAGTCTTTCAACGTCTGCTTCGGGTTCCCCCTTGTTCATGGCGGCGGCAAGGCGCATCACCACTTGTTCGCGGCGAACTTGCATGGGAGGCAACGCATAAATAGCGCCTATCAACTCACGTAGAACCATAGGCAGCCCCCAGCGTGCTTTTAAGCGAACGGCAAAAGGCGCTGCAAAATCGCGGACTGCGTGCATGAGTGTTTCTTCGTCCACGCTATTGCCCTGGTTCTCCCATTTCTGAGTTTGGTATAGCACACAGAGTTCGCCCATACGGTGCAGCAGAGCTGCAGTCTGCAGGGGAGCAGGGTCCAGACCACATTGTTGAGCCAACAGATCAACCCTTTCAGCCAAACGCTCAGCATCATCCAAATGCGCCTGGATGAACGTCATCAGCATGCCGTCAGGTTGAGTATTGGTCTGTCGCAAGGCTTGGCTAATCGCCAGATTCACGCTGGTAAGCGCTCCTAACCGTGTCAGGGCACCGTTCAAGTTCGTGCATGGCTCGCCGAGCCCGAGATACGCGGCACCGTTGGCTGCGGCGATCAAGTGGGCGCATAGCGCCGGGTCATACTGCCAATCTTTGGCGAGCTCTCGCAAATCCATTAACGCCCCGCCATAGCCAAGATGAAGCTTGTCCTTTACGGAGGCCAGTAAAGGCAAGTCCAACTCGCCCGCAGACAAACCACTGAGATAGCTAATCAGGTCTTCAGTGTTGACAGTGGTCGCTCGGGGAGGCTCATCAAGAGGAAGGAGCGCGTCCAGGCATTGTACGACGCGCGCCACTTGGAATGGCTTGGTGAAAAAGGCACTGATCCTCAGCGACCTTACCGCCAGCACACTGTCTCGATCAGCGCGTCCGGTAATCATGATCAGCGGCGTGTCTTGATCTTTTTCGCGAATTTTCTGCAACAGGTTGACGCCGGGGGCATCCGGTAGATTCCAGTCGGCCATAACCAACTGATAGGTGCTTGGCTGCCAAGCGTCTAAAGCGCTGGCGACATTGGTAAAGCAATCGACTTGGGCAACCGGACGGATGCTCAACACAAGCTGTTTTAAAAGATCTGATATCCAGGGGTCATCATCCAGAATCATCACTCGCATTCGGTAATCCTCACTGGACTGACGCTCAACTTCCCAACGTATTAGTGGTTACTATCAGACAACAGAAAAATGAGCGCCATTGAGATCAATGGATAAGGTTGTAGTCGAGAGAATTTGAGTAAGTCACTGCAATTTCCCTTTGGCAGGTGGCTAGATAAGGCCCTGAAGGGTCAAATCTATTCCTTGCCAGCGAACTATACAAGCTATCAACATGGCCAATAGCTCACGGGTAATAATGTCGATTGGAGTGCATGAACGCCGCGATAGCGCAATTGTTTGAGCGGCTGTGTCCTGCGTTAGCCGCTGTTTATGTCAACGTCCAAAGGCCTCAACTGAGAGACCGAGTACCGAAAGGTTGCTACGCATCAGGGCTGCAATGAAAGTCATCCCTGCGCAAACTTACGGCCAGCTGAAAACCAAACGCTGGCCGACTTTACGTAGCGACGCAGACTTCAAAACGGGCATACATTTTCACGCAGCCAGGGTCGATTGCAGCCGTTTGCATCCCTTCCAGACAGACAAAAATCGGCCGATATCGCTCGCAAAGGGCGGCGTGGCTAAGAATTCGTGTGCAGCGATGACTTAGCCTGTCCAACGAGAGCAGAATATTTTGATTGAGACGCGCCGGCGGCGCAGCACCGAGACCACTTTCTATGTGCTGGCGGTGTACTTCGGCTCGGTCGGGCTGCTGGTGTGTTACTGGTTTTTCGGATAAAGACGCCCGTGGTCAGATCACTTTAACGGCCCGACCAATGAACTGCACCGGTCCAGTGGGTTTGCCAGTCTCAGATCCATTGGGGTTCTCCAGCGTCAATTCAAAGAGCTGGTTGGATTCCAGTGGCGGTAATTTATCCAAAGGGACAGAAAGCGTTTGCCCAGGTTTGACCAATCCAAGGGACACCGGTCCTTGCCAGCCGTCCGCTTTGGTCCAGAATTCAAGTGCTTTGTCGGTTGGGACTTGCGCTACCCCCAAAGGTATCAGTTGGATTTCCTTTGGGTTGCTCGCTTGAATGACCCAGCCGGGTGCCTGGTTCTGCGGAGCCACTAGAACAACCAGGTAGGTGGTCGGATTCACCGGCGCGGTTCGTGTCAGCATTACTGTTCCGAGCAACAGCGTTGCGACGAGACCTGCTCCCGCGAGCCCACGCCATAGCGGAAGGAGGTTCCACCACGAGATCGGCTTCACGGTGGTCGTCACTCGGGGGGCTCGCCGGACATCGCTACTCAAACTGCGCTCGATTCGTCGCCATAGCAGCGGGCTAGGGTTCTGCGGGTCGGCCAGTTCGGTCAACGCAAGCAAACGCTGTTCCCACGCATCTACCGCATCTCGCAAATCCGCCTCCTTAGCGAGACGCTTTTGAATCTCTTTGCGTTGCTCGGCCGGCAGCGTGCCTAACACATACTCACTCGCCAGTTCGTCAATGTCGTCGGGGCTGTCATCCTGTGGATTCATGGTCATCCCATGCACTCGCGCAAGGCCGCCAGACTGCGTTTGATCCAGGCTTTGACGGTCCCTAGTGGGGCGCCCAGTTTCTGCGATATTTCTGCATGCGAACAGCCATCTACATATGCATGAAGGATGCAGTTGCGACGCACCGGCTCCAGTTGCTCAAGGCACACATAAATACGTCCTGAACGAGTTCGATAATCGAAGGTGTCCACACTCTCTGTCGATGTCTCCATAGACACTAAAGCTTGCAGTGACATTTCGCTGTGCTCGCTAACTTGCACCTCCCGGGCGTTATCTCGTATGAAGTTCAGCGCCATATGCCGCGTCACGCTGAAGATCCAGCCACGCGCAGAGCCTCGTGCCGGATCGAAAGTGGCGGCACGAGTCCATATCTTGATAAAGACATCGTGCACGATGTCTTCGGCCAAGGTGTTATCGCGAGCGATTCGCTTGGCAACCCCCAAAAGTCGATCACTTTCCTGCTCATACAAATCCCGCAATGCCTGCTGCTCGCCTCGGGCGCAAGCCATCAGGCAGGTTTCATAGTCAAAACAGGGCTCTGGTAAGGACAAGTTATTCAGCCGCCAGCAGGTAGTAAATACCCCAGCCCTAGGGCTGGGGTTCCATCGGAGCAGCGTAGACGACTTTGGGCGCTACCTGTTCTGATGGTTGTCTTAATTGGCCGCCCAAAAAATATAGTCAGCCTGATATTTCACTACCTCGCGTTTGCCTTTGTTTGCTGCGGTGCATTCGCTCATGGGCGCTACCCCTCCTTTAACGGCCACCCGCTGAACGTAGCTGACACCGTTCATTGCACCTTTGCCTTCAGCGGGGTTGGCCTTGACCAACTGGTAAGGGAGGTCGCCGGTACCTGAGGGTGCAACAGCCAGTTGCGTCCCGGTGATTTTAGAGCCGTCTTTGGCTTGCCAGGTGGCAGGCGGCCCAAAGTAGGTACCGACCTGTTTGCCGCTGCGATCATTCAGTACCGCTTTGGGCCCGACAAAAAACCATTCAGTCTGGCCGGCGGTGTTCGCTTTGTCGCGACACTCATACGTGATTTCGCCCACGCCCACGGTCTCCAGCGCGACCTTGTGGCCGTCAGGGACCTTGATGCTGTCGGGCAGACCTGTTTGTGCATAGGCAGCTGGCACTGTGACCAAGAAGCAGGTGGCAGCAAGCGTCGCACTGACAATGCCCAGGACTCGTTTAGCGTTCATACACATCTCTCCAGAAAGGTGATCAGTTCAGCAGCTGTGGCTACTACCTTTACTACCCACCGGAGGACGAACTGGATGCAGCTAGTTGAAAAAAAATCGACGCTGAACGATTTAGCCAATCTATTGCATCGCCCGGTTGAATCCACAGTCAAAAGCAGTTTCTGACAACGAACCCGGCCGTTGCGCAGTGGTCCAAACTTCTGATGGCGTCGCGACTGATCACAGGCCTTGGGCCTGGTTCATTCAAAAGCGACGTTTTGCAATTCACACACATCAGGGTGCGCCGGATAACGTTCAGTAGGTTCGGATCCTGTCTGGTGCAGGCGCTGACTGCTGCTCCCATCCCCTGCTCCCTTACCGGAGTACGAAAATGACTCAGTCAATGCGCTTCCTCCTATCGATCTTCCTCGCGACAGCCTCATTGGCATCAGCGAGCCTCCTCAACAATGCAGGTGCGGCAACTGCCGAGGACCTGAATGCCGACTCCAAGCAAGCGTTGCAAACGCTTTACAAGGCCACACCCGTTGCCAAAGACATTTCGCAGAAAGCCAAAGCGGTGCTGGTCTTCCCGAAAATCATCAAGGCCGGCCTTGTGTTTGGTGGCAGCTATGGCGAAGGCGTGCTGATGAAAGGCTCGCAAGTAGAGAATTATTACAACTCCGTAACCGGGTCCTGGGGACTGCAGGCAGGCGCCCAATCGTATGGTTATGCGGTGTTCCTGATGACTGACAAAGCCGTGAATTATGTTCGTGAGACCAAGGGCTGGGAAGTCGGCGTAGGGCCCACCGTTGTAATGGTTGATGAAGGGGTGGCGAAGAATCTGTCCAGCACGACAGTGAAGGACGATGCCTACGCGTTCATTTTCGACCAGCAGGGGTTAATGGCCGGGATCAGTATCGAGGGAACGAAAATTTCCCTGATCAAGCGCTGAAAGCCGTCGATCAAGGCGTCTTGCGCAGTCCGCAAGGCGCCCGGACAGAGCGCTATCACCGTCCTCGCCAAGAGGGAGCCAGATGAACCTTCTAACCCGATGTAAGGGTGCATGTATTGCTCTGGTGCTAGGCGTGGTTGTGCTCCTGACCTTTGTGATTGGCTCCAGTGCTTTGCCGAGGATAGTGCCGGACATGGCTCGCGTTTCCTCTGCGCCCGTGCAACTCGACGGGATACACGGACCTCTGTCAGCCGAGCGCAGCAAAGCCATTCTCGACCGACTCAAGACCAGCGGCGCAGAGACCAACATCTTCGATGTGCACCTCGCCATTGAAGAATCCGTTGCCGGTAGCCCGCTAACGGAAGGAAACAAGGTCGACTTGCTGCAGGACGGTCCCAGCACCTACCAGTCGATGATCAAAGCCATTGAAGCTGCGCGCGACCACATCAACATGGAGACCTACATCCTCGAGGATGATGAAGTCGGCCAGCGTTTCGCCGCCGCACTGATCGCTCAGCAACACAAAGGCGTACAGGTCAATCTGATCCGTGACAGCGTCGGAACCCTTGGAACACCCTCAGCGTTTTTCTCTCGATTGACCGAAGCGGGCATCAAGGTGCTGGAATACAACCCAGTCAATCCGGCGACGGCCAAAGTGGGCTGGGACGTGAACCAGCGTGACCACCGAAAGCTGCTGATAGTGGACGGCCGTATTGCCTTTCTCGGCGGGATCAACATCAGCAGCGTCTATTCGGGGGGCTCGTTCAGCGCTCACTCGAAGACTCGCCCAACGGGTGATTTGCCCTGGCGAGATACCGACTTACGCATCGAGGGGCCTGTGGTTGCGGACCTGCAGAAGCTGTTCATCGGAACCTGGACTGCACAGAAAGGTGAACCACTCGCGCCTCGCCACTACTTTCCACCACTGGAGCGCAAAGGCACCGAAGTGATTCGCGCCATCGGCAGCTCGCCGGATGAGCCGTTCAGCCAGATCTATGCGACGTTGATTTCGGCGCTGCACAGCGCGCAGACCGAGATATGGCTGACGAACGCCTACTTTGTGCCCGATCCGCAGTTGCTGGCGGTACTCAAGGAGGCGGCAGCACGTGGCGTCGACGTGAAGTTGGTGCTGCCCGGCAGCACCGATTCGTGGCTGGTGTTCCATGCCGGACGCGCCTACTACAGCGAGCTGCTGGAGGCCAACGTCAAACTTTACGAACGCCGTGACGCCCTACTCCACGTCAAGACTGCCGTCATCGATGGCGTGTGGTCGACTGTCGGCTCCACCAACCTCGACTGGCGCAGCTTCGTGCACAACGATGAAGTCAACGTCGTTGTACTGGGCACCGAATTTGGAAAAAAGATGCAGGCGGCATTCATGGCTGATCTGGCCAAGTCGAACGAAATCAAGCTGGAAAAATGGCAGCGCCGCTCGCTCGTTTTGAGAGCCAAGGAGCAGATGGGACGACTCTGGGAATACTGGTTATAGGTCGAGTGGCGCGGTTGAGAATGAGCAGTGGAGCTCTGTGTGTTGCGCAATGGAATTGCCAGTAAAGGTGCACTACCTTGGGTTTGTACCGCCCACGTTTCGCAATCCATTCAGGTTGAGAGGTGGAATTCATGAACAACATCATCTACATCGTCGGGCTAGTTGTGGTTGTCGTGGTTATCCTGTCGTTTCTCGGGTTTGCATAGAACCGAAGAGCGTCCTGTATTGACAAGGCTGTGCCCCGCATCGCGAGGTACAGCCTGGTCGCGCTTGAGCTATTTGGCCTTTAGAAACTCCACAGGTTCGCCGCCATGCCCGCCAATATGATTTGCGCGGCTGCCGCGCCAGGTCATTAGTTTCCGGGCCATAAACCATGTGCGGTGAAGCAATGATGGTTTTGCCGTCGAGGACGTAGGGCTTGTAATCGGGCATGAAGTCGCCGCAATACCTGTGGGAGCGAGCTTGCTCGCGATGAACGATTACACGGCATCCCGGACCTGACACAAAACCCAATCACCGGTCAGCAACGGCAACCGAGAACCTGTGGCGAGGGAGCTTGCTCCCGCAGCGGCCCCCCAAAGGTGACAACTGCCCAACCCAACGTCAGTTACCCACTCACCACAGCAGACCGCACTTACGCAGGTGGATCAATTTTATCCAGCAATCGGTTTGCCGTGATTTCAGCCACCATGACGCTGTTGGAAATGCCCAACAGGGAATAGCGCGAGCAACCCTCCAGGAGGTCCACCAACTCGTGGACCATCACATCGATCGAAGCCAGGGTTTCGACCAGAAAAACCGCCAGGGTTTCGGTCGTGGCCTCTGGGTCCACGTAAAACAGGGTGCTGCGTGTTCGCGGGGTGGCTTTGATGTCGGCAATTGACGGGAAGTGGTAATTGAGAGCCCGCTCGGCGGCTTCGTTGAGTTTTTTTGAATCGGGTTCGTACGGGGAGACCGGATCGGTGTCCGGTGGGTTGGGTGTGACCTTGAACATAGTGAAACTCCTAGAGAAATGGAGCTGCCACCATTCGCTGCGAAACGATAAAAGGTGGCAACTGTACGCGGGTTCGCAGACCAGGACTCTAGGAACCCGGCAGACCCTAAGGCCTCCCACGCACAGCCGCCATGACATGAATGACAGACCTAATGAAGCGTCTGCTCACGGACGGTAGACGTTGTGCGTCTAGAGTTTACCCAGGCTGCGAAACCCGATCACTGATGGGCAGTGACACGAATCAAGTTACCGAGTGACCCCAAGGCACACAAGCCGGCGGATTCTGGCGCAGCCGTAGGCAACGGCGCAAGGTCTTGTGGCTTTCAGGAAGTAACCTTGATGGATCTTAAACAAGCATCCTGTGGAGATGTTTAGACATCTGACACGCGCTTCTTATACGAGGTGAAACCTTGTTCCATGTCTCGACGCCGGTTAGCCAACCCAACGATAAAAAATCAACCCTGTGAGTAAGGGTCTGCAGCGTCCTGCCGATTACGACAAAGCGTCGCGCTCGATTGCCGGCGTTTTATGGACCGCAAAGCATTAGCAGGGACTTTGCGTGCGTCACCTCAGACACCTTACCTCCCCTCTGAATCAGCAAAAGATTGCTGGCGTCACCTTCCATCTCGATCCGTCTGATCAGAACGAACTGGTGACGGTGCTTCAGCGTTTTTTTTGCCGAGCCGGATCAACATGCATTGCTGGATATTCCCGAGGAAACCCGCAGCGTGTTCCTGCTCGAAGGTGAACGAAAATGGGTGTTGAAACACAACCGCCTGACCCACTGAAAAAAGCAGCTGCAGAATTTCCTGGGCCTCAAGCGTGTGTTCGGGCTGCATGACCTGACCAACGAATTCATCAACCTGTCCGTTGTGTCCGCCAAGTCGGAGTCATCGCCCAGAGTGGCTGCATTCGGCCATGTCGGACATTTTCCAACTGTTTGGGCAGACGCTGGTCGAGGGGTTTGTGCACATGGACCCGCACCCCAAGAACATCCTGATTGGCCCCGATGGCAGGCTGCGCCTGATCGATTTCGAATGCTGCGCGCATTCGGTGCTGGATCACGACTTCAGCCTCGGTTTTCTGCTGGGTTACTTCTATCGCTTCTGGTTCAACACGTTCATATCGGTTGAAGACTACAACGCGTGCTGCGAACGCTACCTGAAGCATCAGCATTCAGAATTGAACCGTGAAGTTTTCCAGGCGGTGTATGAACGCTTTCGGGACCATGATGTTTCCCGTAGCACGCGTTACCGCATCCTCACGTGCCCCAAGGCCCAAGCGGCATTCCTGCACGAGTTGAGGTAACCGGCAGCGGTTGGCTCAGCCTTGTTTCAAATCGAGGCAGTAGGTGTAGTAACCCGTATCGCGCACATAGCCCAGGGATTCATACAACCGTTGCGCGCCGACATTGTCCGTGGCCGTTTCCAGCACCATGCCTTTGGCGCCGGTCAACAATGCAAAGGCTCGCGCGGTGTTCATCAGCAACGTGCCGACTCCTTGACCTCGGGCGGCGGGGGTTGTGAAAAGGTCGCCCAGCAGCCAGGTACGGTGCGCGTCGATGGAGGAGAACGTCGGGAACAACTGGACGAAACCCAGCGCCTCGCCGCTGGGGGCCTGGGCGAAGAAGATCGCGGACTCGTCCCGGGCAATGCGCTCGGCAATGAAGTCGCGAGACTGCGGCAGGTTCGACGGCTGGCCGTAGAAGCCTCGATAGGCGTCGAACAGGCCGGCGATTTTATCGAGGTGGGATGCGTCGGCGCGCAGGGCCTGGATGTCCATGTTGATCGTTTCCTTGCGGATTGGTTGGATGAGCGGAAAAAGGGAAATGTAGATCAAAAGATCGCAGCCTGCAGAAGCTGCCGCAGGTTGCGATCTTTTTGGGCTCACCCAAATTTCCGCTTTCCTCCTTAAGGCCTTTCAACTCCGCGCAGTGGCCACCGCCGGCATTGATGTCCTGGCCAGCCCGTAATAAAGAATCCCCGGCACCACCAGACCAACGATCCAGGAGATATCGACACCGCCGAGCTGCGCGACCATCGGCCCGGAGTAGAAGTGCGTATCGACGAAGGGCAGCTGGATCAATACACCGACGACATACACGCTGATCCCGCGCATGTTCCAGCGACCATAACGACCCGCCGGGTCGGACAACGCCGGGATGTCATAGCGCTCTTTGTTGATGAAGTAGTAATCCACCAGATTGATCGCGCTCCACGGTGTGAAGAAGGTCAGCAAAAACAGGATGAAGTACTTGAAGGTATTCAGAAACGAGTACTGACCCAGCAGCGCAAGCGTGGTGGATGCCGCGACAATCAACAGCACAAACACCATGCGCTGCCGGGTGGAGATCTCCAGACGACTGCGGAAGCCACTGATGATGGTGGCCACGCACATGAAGCTGCCATAAGCGTTGAGCGTGGACACCGTGACCTTGCCGAACACCACGCTCAGGTACAGCAGGGACGCCATCACACCGGTGCTGCCCAACCCGACGATGGTCGCCACCTCGTGACCGCGGAAGTTCGCACCGGCCAACGCCGCGGCGAACACCCCCAGCACCATGGACGCCTGAGCGCCCAGCACCGTTCCAAGCCCGACGGCAGCGAACGTCTTCCAGGACGAGGTCTTGCTCGGCAGGTAGCGTGAGTAGTCAGCCACATAAGGGCCAAAGGCGATCTGCCAGGACGCCGACAACGACACCGCCAGCAGGAAAGTACTCCAGCCGAAGTGACGGTTTTCCAGCAGCAGACCGATATCGTTGAGGGTCATCAACCGGGTAAACAGATAGACGAAGGCAATGATGCCCAGCACGCTGGCCACCCGGCCGACCAAGTGGATGACCCGGTAACCGAAGATCGTCAGAAACGCGATGCACGAGGCGAAAATCAGGATGCCGGCGCTGTCGCTGACATGGATCAATTGGGCAATCGCCTGCCCCGACAACACCGCACCGGTGGCGCTGAAACCGAGGTACATCAGGCACACCAGCACAATCGGGATGGCCGCCCCATAAACCCCGAACTGCACGCGACTGGAGATCATCTGCGGCAGCCCGAGCTTCGGCCCTTGTGCCGCATGCAGGGCCACCACTGCGCCGCCCAGCACCTGGCCGATCAGCAAGCCGATGAGCGACCAGAACACATCACCGCCCAACACCACGGCCAGGGCGCCAGTGACGATCGCGGTGATTTGCAGGTTGGCGCCGAGCCACAGGGTGAACTGGCTGTAGAGGCTGCCATGACGCTCGGCCTCGGGAATGTAATCGATCGAACGTGTCTCGATCAGGGGACTTCGCTGCTGACTATCGCTGACCTTGGTCATTACGTTGTTTTCCTTTGAGGCGCTTGTTTTTATTGTGTGGGCTCGAACGCTTAGAACGCCTTGCTGGCACTGGCAACCACCGTGGCGGAGCACAAATCACCATAGCCGTACCAGCTCGTGCATTCGCTTTTCGACAGGTCGGTATCGATGTAGCTGAGGCCCCAGGTCACGCCCACGAAGTCACGGGTCAACTTGGCTTCCCACTCGGTGTAGGCATCACGGCTTTCGCCGCTGGCGGACCAGAACGCCGGATCCTTGACATCGTTGCGACCCACGCGCAGGTCCAGGCCGATCTCGGCCGGCAATTCGATTTTGTAGCTGAGGTAGGTGTAAAGGGTGTCCTGGTCCTCGCCAAAGAAGTTCGGCGTATCGTTTGAGTAGTTGGCGCCGAGCTTCACGCCATAAACGTCAAGAACGGCGTAGACCTCACTCAGGTTGAATTGGCCTTCCTTCGGATAGTCGTACTTGATGTACCCCAGATCGAGGCTGATGGCCTCGGTCGCCTGCCAGTAGTAGCCCGCGTAATACTCGAGTTCCTGCCGCGTCTTGAACTCGCCGCCGAAATCGACATTCGAGGTCCAGGCGCCAACGTACAGGCCGCTGCTGTGCACCAGCGTGACGCTGGCCTGAGCCGCCGGATCACCCAGGGTTTGCGAAATCCCACGGGTGCGGTAGTCGCTGAAAACTCCCAGGGTCATGTCCAGGCTGAAGTCATCGTTGAGTGTCAGTGCCTGGGTGGTCAGGGGTGCCAATACAAGCGTGGCAAGGGTCAATACTGAGCGTGCGTTCATACAAGTCTCTTATTTTTATGGAGGTGCGGGTTATTTCGGGCATGGCAATGCCGAGCCCCTCGTCGTACGAGGAGCCAGGTGTCTTTTGCGTGGTGCGGGTGAACGGAGGGTCAGGACGCGGGCGCGTACACCTCTTTGCCGGCGAAGAAGGTCTTCAGGACCTTGGTGTCGAACAGTTCGTCATCGCTGACCTTGAAGACATCGCGGTCGAGGATGATCAGGTCGGCCTGTTTGCCGGGCGTCAGCGAACCAATCTGCTGCTCCAGGCGCAGGGCCTTGGCGGCATTGAGCGTGTAGGCGTAGAACATGGTCTGGCGATCGATGCTTTCCTTGGCATTCAACACACCCAGCGGCCCTTTGCGCGTGCTGGCCTGAGCGATGGCGTTCCATGGATTGGGGCTGGACACCGGCCAGTCACTGCCACCGGCGATGACCGCGCCAGCGTTATGCAGGGACTTGGCGGGATACTGATAACCGTAAGCAAATGCGCTGATATAGGGTTTGACCAACTCCACGGTGTAACTCTCGCCGGTGGCCCACAGCAATTGCATGGAAGCGATCACCCCAAGTTGCTTGAAGCGCGGAAACTCTTTCGGGTTGACCAGTTGCAGGTGGCTGATGCTATGAGCCACCGGGGTCGGGTTGAGTTTGCGCGCGTAGGCAAAACCATTGAGTGATTCACGTACCGCGCGGTCGCCGACCGCATGCATGTGCACAATCCAGTCGCGCTTCTCCGCTGCCACGACCAACTCACCGAAGTGCGCGGGGTCGATCAGCAGTTGACCGTTTTTATGGCTGTTCTTGAAGGGAACGATGACCGCTGCGGTCTGCCCCGGAAACTCGAGAACGCCATCGGCGAATACCTTGATGCCAGGAAAACTCAGGTTGGGCACACCCTCGAATTTCTTCATGACCTTGGCCAGCACTTCCAGGTCGGCCGGTCGGCTTTTTGGATTGGCCAGCAACAGAGCGGCAACGTGGGCGCTGAGCTCGCCCTTCTCTGCCAGTTCGCGGTAAAGCGGCAGCACGCCGTAACTCTGCTCGGTTGCCTTGAAATCGAACAGCGAATCGCCACTGCCGGCATTCGCCGCCGCGTCCATCCAGGCGGTGACGCCGTATTGATTGTTGACCTTCACGGCCTCGCGGGCGGCTTTCAACATGATCTCGTCGCGGGGTGCGGGGATCTGGCTGCGTACCTGGTCCCAGCGCGACTCGGCAAAATAGCCATTGGGGGTGAAATCCGCATCGTGACCCACAAAGCTGCGGTCCTGTTCCGAGAGTCCTTTTACCAATGTCGCGTCGATTTTGAGGCGCTTGAGCATGGCGTTGTTGGCCCAGCCGGTGTGCCCGTCGATCCCGCTGAGGACCACCGGTTGATCCGCCCAACGTCCCTGATTGAAGCGCTGGCCCAGCTCACGGCTCTTGTCCCAATAGGCCGAACTGACCCCGGCGATGCTGATCACGTCACCGGCACGGGCAATGCCCGCCTGATCCTGTTCGATAATCCACTGTTCAAGCGCCGGCAACGGCTTGACTTCATCCAGCAGGTTGGCCCCCATGCTGTCGAAGGCCGCCACCACCGGGTGACTGTGGGTATCAATCATTCCCGGCATCAGCACCTTGCCCGCCAGATCGATCCGTTGTGTGCGGGTGTCGGCCAGGGCGTTGATCTCGGCATTACTGCCCACCTTGAGGATCTTGCCGTCTTGCACGGCCACTGCCTGGACCAGTCCCTGGCCGGGTTCGGCGGTGAAGACCTTGCCGTTGAACAACACAAGGTCAGCGGCGGCCATGGCTTGCACCGAAGAAAAAGCCAGGGCTGCGGCCAACAGGTTTGGAATAAATCGCTGCATCGGAAACACTCTCTTGTTTTTATTGGGCAGAACGGGAGGCTGATGCCTGGGACAACGCCTTAGGATCAAGGCCAACGAACGGCGCCTTGGCCCACACGACCTTGCCGCCCACTACCGTCAGCAGCACGTTGTTTCGAGCCAAGGCCTCCTCGGGCACCTGCATGAAGTTCTTGTCCAGAACGATCAGGTCCGCAAACTTGCCCACCTCGACCGAACCAACGACAGCGTCCAGTTTCAGCTGCTCGGCGGCGTTGATGGTGATGGTGCGCAGCACTTCAGTGCGCGACAACGCCGGGTCGGCATTCAGCCTGCCCGCATACTTGGGACCATAGCTGTGCGGGTTCAGCGGATCACCTGAGCGGGTGACACCGATCTTCAGTGCCAGGAACTCGTCGAGCGGGTCGACCGGCCAGTCGCTGCCATACGCAACGCGGCCGCCGGCACGAGTGATGCTGCCGGAGGGTTCCATGCGGGCAAATCGCGCCGCCCCTAGATGTTCGTTAGTGCCGTCAACCGTGGACGGTGCCTGCTGGGCCCACTGGAAGGACATGTTGGCGGTCACGTCGAGCGCCTTGAAGCGCGCATAGTCGGCAGGGTCCACCGACTCGTTGTGAGTAATGGCCGGGCGGAAGCCATTGCCGGGCAGTTGCTGGCGCACGTATTCGATGCCGTTCAGTGAGTCGCGCACCGCGCGGTCTCCGGTGGCGTGAAGGTGCGGATCGAGGCCGGCCTGAACGGCCTTCAACAGCAGCGGGTTGAGCACTTGCGGCGGGAAGTACAGCTCACCGGTGTTCTTGCCGGGTGTCCACTTCGGCGCCGTATCGGTGCCGGCATTGCGCAGGTACGGCGTCAACATTGCACCCGTGTCCGCCGGCGCATTGATGATGCCGTCCATGAACAATTTGACGTGACGCATGCTCACACCCGGCGCCACTTTTGCTTCGCCCTGGTCGTAGGTATCAGCCAGCGCCTTGGCGTCGGCGATGGTCTTCGCCGGGTCCGCCGTGGCGGCCGCAGGGTCGAGTTTGATCGCCAGCAAGGCCCGGGCCGTCAGCTCACCCGACTGCTGCAGGGTGGTAAACGCTTTGCCGTTTTCCGGTCCCGACAAGGCATCGAAGAAACTGGTGATGCCTTGCTGGCGCATGGCATCGAGCGCCGCGCGGGTCTGATTGAGTTTCTCTGCATCGGTGGCGGGCGGCACCACGGCAGCCATGGCCTCGGCGGCTCCGTCTTCGCAGATGCCGTTCGGGTTGCCGGCGCTGTCGCGCATGTACTTGCCGTCACCGGGATTGGCCGTGTGCTTGTTGATACCGGCCACCGCCAAACCGCGCGAGTTGGTCAGCACCGTATGGAAGTCGGTGGAACGGACTTGAATTGGGCGATTGGTCTTGAGCGCGTCCAGTGTCGACTTGTCGGCGTCACCGTCGAGTCCAGTCATGCCCATGCGGTCCCAGCTGCCCACTTCGAGCCAGACATCGGGGCCTTTGTCTTTATCGGCATCAAGGCACGCCTGAATGGTTTCCTGGAAAGCCTTGCGGGTCATCGTCTGGTATTTCAGGTCGCACAAGGTCATGGCGCGGCCGCCATCCCCCGGATGCATGTGCGCATCAACGAAGCCCGGCATCAGCATGCGGCCGGCCAGATCGATCAGCTGTGTCTGCGTGTCGATGTACGAGGCAACCCCTGCATCGCTGCCGACATAAACGATCTTCCCGCCCGTGACGGCGATCGCCTGCTGCACGGAATTCTTGCCGTCGACGGTATAGACATAGCCGTTGCGCATGACCATGTCGGCGCCTGTCGAAGCGTGTGTCTGACACCCCACCAGCGCCACGCAGGAAAATGCCGTTGTCGCGGCAACGGCGATAGATAGCCTGGAAAATTTCAACTGCCTCACCTCTATTTTTATAGTTTTGGAAGTGGCCCGAACGGACGGTCGCAAGCCCCTGATATGCAGGGCATACCCTATAGAGCGCGGCGGTCGGATGGACCTCCACAAATGAGGAGGGGTAAGGCAAATACCGGTCAGTTGAGCAGCAACACAGTCTTGTGGCGAGGGGATTTATCCCCTCGCCACAAGGCTGCGGCTACAAGGTTTGCGTTGTGGCGCTGCTTAATGACGACGTGCAGTTTCCGCCAGCGAAGTCGGCGAACGCAGGGCTGAACCCAGCTCCACTTTGCTCTTCACGCCGAGCTGCAAGTAGCAGTTACGCAGATAGGTGCGCACTGTGGCCGGACTCAATGCAAGAATTTTGGCTATTTCCTTATAGGAATGACCGGCGGCGAACAGCATCGCGGCCGTGCGCTCGCGAGGCGCCAGCACCGCCCCGCGCGACTGTGTTTCGAGTGACAGGATGACGTGCTCGGCGTTGGGGCTAAGTGTCATTGCAGTGCGACCCAGGCGAATCACGCAGGGCGCCTTTGGCAGTTGCGCGATGACGTCAAAGGGAAGCATTGAACCGCTCCAACCAGGCAACTCACGCTGAATGGCGGCGCACAGACTTGCGCCCACATACAGCAGACTGCCATCCATCCGGGCGACCCCGAAGTCACTTGCCCCGTTGCCCGTGTCGCAGCGAATCATGTCCTGCACCTGAAAGCGCCACAACTGCAACAGATGGTCGCAGAACGCCGAGAACAACCCGGCCTCGCTGTCATTGAAAGCCGGTGCATGAAGGCCGCGGTAGAGACAGACGAAGAACATCAAGCCGCTTTCAGGGAGCTCGAACGTGATGCACATCAGGTGGTAGAGGTCGTGACGCCGTGCGAAGTCGTTCACCTCCTCACAGGGGTCGGTGAACCCACTGTCGCGCACCACTTCCCCGGGTTGACTTAAGGTCTCCTGGGAAAAACGGTCGCTGACCGCCACTTTGTGCCATTCGACGGCAAACGACTCAGGCAGATTGATCCGCCCGTGCATCCAGCTTTGAGGGGGAGTACTGGCGTCTGACGTCGACATCTCGCCCCACCATGCCGAAGCGAAGGGCACCAGTTGGCGGAAGGCCTGCAAGCCGTCGGCAATAAATTGAGAGGCCCCGCGGTCTCGAGCAAGCCGACCCAGGTGCAACACGCAACGATTGAACGCGGTCAGCGTGGCCATCGACGCCTTGGCGCCGACCTCATCACCCTCCTCCATTGTTTTTATCCTGTTTACTACATGGCGTATTTTTTCGACGATGCCATAGGTGCGGTTATGGCGTCCAGCGAGCGCTGTTGTTGCGGGAGAATTCTGGTTTAAACAGACCCAAGGTTAGGCGCAACACCGTCTAATCTGAATAGAGTACGACCACAAACATGCCTCTAGCCTCCTGATACAGGGGAAACGGGATGACCGGAAAAACAGCGCGCCAATGCTCGTCATGGATCCTGTTCTCCCTGCTCGCCATCAACCTGGCGCTGGCCACGGGATGTTCAGGTAAAGCTGCGACGGCTCGCTATGCGGCCTCAACCCTGGGCGACAGCTGCTATGCAAAAGCGCTCCCCACTGTCGGCGAGGGTGGCCTGGCTTGGGGCTCCACCTTGAACATGGCTCGCAAAAAATCCCTGAATAATTGCATACGCTATGCCGGCCGATCCGGTGGCACGCCCGATTCCTGCAAAGTGGTGTTGGCGGAGTGCAAAAATTAATAAAGAGGCAACGACAAGAACATTTATTGAAAGCGAATACCTATCAATACAGCGAACTTTGGTAACTAAATGAAGTAATGATTGAAAACGTTATAACCCGTTGCGACACCGGAGCACGGGTTAATAACCGTCGGTCTGTAAAACCCCCACCAGAAAACCTGCGAAAACTTCGTGATCTAGTCTGACTGCACGTTCGGCAGGAGATTACTCATGTCATTGGCTGAAGAACGAAAACCTCAGCGCCGCAAGGAAACCCGACTGTTTCTCTTTCTTGTCGTCTGCCTCTTTCCACTGCTGTCGGTCGCTATCGTCGGCGGCTACGGTTTTATCGTCTGGTTTTTCCAGATGCTGTACGGCCCACCGGGACCACCCAACTAACTAATAGCCTTTTCTGAAAGCCTATTGGAGCCAGCGCATGGACGAAGCTTTGCATATTGCCAGTCTTGTCGTACTTGCCCGACCTGAATTGTTCGATGCCGTTAAAGCTAACTTGCGCTTGTTGGACGGCCTGGAACTGCATCACGAAAGTGCGGCGGGAAAACTGGTGGTGGTCCTTGAAGCCGTACACGAAAGTCAGATCCTCCAACGCATCGAACAGATCAACAACTTGCCCGGCGTACTTAACGCGGCGTTGATCTATCACGAACTCCTCGAACCCGAAGGAGATATCGAATGAGCATGTCGCGCCGAGCATTCGTCAAGGCCCAGGCCGCCGCCATTGCAGCCGCCGCTGCTGGCCTGCCGATTATTACCGACGCCAGTAATCTGGTAACCGAAGCGGACATGGTCACCCTGGACTGGAACAAGGCGCCCTGCCGTTTCTGCGGCACCGGGTGCAGCGTGATGGTTGCGACTAAGGACAACCGGGTGGTCGCCACCCACGGCGACGTCAAGGCCGAGGTCAACCGCGGACTGAACTGCGTAAAGGGCTATTTTCTTTCGAAGATCATGTACGGCGTTGATCGCCTGACCCAACCGCTTTTGCGCATGACGAATGGCCAGTACGACAAGCAAGGCGAATTCCAGCCGGTCAGCTGGGAGAAGGCCTTCGACATCATGGAACTGAAATTCAAGGAGGCCTTGAAGAGCAAAGGTCCCGGGTCGGTCGGCATGTTCGGCTCAGGTCAATGGACCGTGTGGGAAGGCTATGCCGCCAACAAGCTGATGAAGGCAGGCTTTCGCAGCAACAACATCGACCCCAACGCCCGCCATTGCATGGCCTCGGCGGTGATGGGTTTTATGCGCACCTTTGGCATGGATGAGCCGATGGGGTGCTACGACGACATCGAAGCCACCGATGCCTTCGTGCTCTGGGGCTCGAACATGGCCGAGATGCACCCGGTGCTCTGGAGCCGGGTCACCGACCGCCGCCTGAGCCAGCCTCACGTGAAAGTGGCCGTACTGTCGACCTTCGAACATCGCAGTTTCGAGCTGGCCGACATCCCCATGGTGTTCAAGCCGCAAACCGACCTGATGATCCTTAACTACATTGCCAACCACATCATTGAAAGCGGCGCGGTGAACCAGGACTTCATTACTAAACACACCCGATTTGCCAAAGGTGCCGACGACATCGGATACGGCCTGCGCCCTGACGATCCTCGGGAAATGAAGGCAAAAAATGCCGGCAAGGCCAACACCTGGACCGACATTTCCTTCGAACAATACGCAGCATTCGTCAAACCTTACACGCTGGAACAAACCGCCAAGGAGACAGGCGTTCCGGCTGAAAGGCTCAAGGCTTTGGCCGAGTTGTATGCCGACCCCAAGCGCAAGGTCGTGTCGTTCTGGACCATGGGTTTCAACCAGCACACTCGCGGCGTCTGGGCCAACAACCTGATCTACAACATCCATTTGCTCACCGGCAAAATCAGCGAACCGGGCAACAGCCCTTTCTCGTTGACCGGCCAGCCGTCGGCCTGTGGTACGGCACGCGAAGTCGGGACTTTCTCCCACCGCTTGCCCGCCGATCTGGTGGTCACCAACCCCAAGCATCGCGCCATCGCCGAAAAAATCTGGAAGCTGCCCGCCGGCACCATTCAGGAGAAGCCTGGTTTTCACGCAGTGGAACAGAGCCGCATGCTCAAGGACGGCGTACTCAACGTTTACTGGACCCAAGCCAGCAACAACATGCACGCCGGGCCGAACATCATGCAGGAAGTCCTGCCGGGCTGGCGCAACCCGGATAATTTCGTGATTGTCTCGGATGTCTACCCCACCGTTTCCGCCCAAGCCGCCGACCTGATCCTGCCCAGCGCCATGTGGGTGGAAAAGGAAGGTGCCTTCGGCAACGCTGAACGGCGTACACAATTCTGGCATCAGTTGGTGACCGCGCCCGGGGACGCCAAGTCGGACCTGTGGCAGTTGCTGGAGTTTTCCAAGCGCTTCACCACCGATGAAACCTGGCCCGCCGAGTTACTGGCCAAGTCTCCTGAGCACAAGGGCAAAACCCTGTTTGAAGTGCTTTACAAGAATGGCCAGGTAGACCAGTTCCCGGTCGAGCAAATGGAAGCTGGATACAAAAATGATGAAGCCAAAGCCTTTGGCTTCTACCTGCAAAAAGGTTTGTTCGAGGAGTACGCCCAGTTCGGTCGCGGCCACGGGCATGACCTTGCCACGTTCGACCGCTACCACAGCGAACGGGGACTGCGCTGGCCGGTGGTGGACGGCAAGGAAACCCGCTGGCGTTACCGCGAGGGGCTCGACCCCTACGTGGAGAAAGGCAGCGAGGTGCAGTTCTACGGCTACCCGGACAAGAAGGCGATCATCTTCGCCCTCCCCTACGAGCCGCCGGCCGAAGCCCCGGATGCCGATTTCCCATTCTGGTTGAGCACCGGACGCGTCCTCGAACACTGGCACACCGGCACCATGACCCAACGCGTCGAGGAACTGTACAAAGCGGTGCCGGACGCGTTGGTCTACATGCACCCCGAAGATGCCAAGGCCTTGAAGGCGCGGCGTGGAAGTGAAGTGAAGTTGATCAGCCGACGCGGTGAAATCCGTGCGCGCATCGAGACCCGCGGGCGTAACAAACCGCCTCAAGGATTGGTGTTCGTGCCGTTTTTCGATGCCAACAAGCTGATCAACAAAGTCACGCTCGATGCCACCGACCCGATCTCCAAGCAGACCGACTATAAAAAATGCGCGATACGAATCGAGTTGATCAGCGTGGCCTGAGGAGAACCGTCATGCCTTTGCGAATCCTGCCGTTGCTCCTGTTTGCTGCGATTGGCGTGGTGATGGCTGCCGAAGTCAACTACCCCCTCGATGCACCGGGGCCGGATGGGCGCCGGCCCGGTGGCACCTTGACCCAGAGCATGCCGGCCCCGCCCATTGCCAATGAAGAAAACAAGGACCTGAAGCGCGAACGCAATTACCCGGACCAGCCACCCACCATCCCCCATACCATCCTCGGTTATCAGATCGACAAGAACGGCAACAAGTGCCTGTCCTGTCACAGCCGTGCCAACAGCGCGCGGACCCAGGCGACGATGATCAGCATCACCCACTACATGGACCGCGACGGCCAGGCGCTGGCGGCGGTGTCACCGCGCCGATACTTCTGTAACCAATGCCACGTGCCGCAAACAGAAGTGCTGCCCCTGGTGGGCAACAGTTTCGAAACGATCGACAAGATCTTGCAAGACGACGCCAACGCCGCCAACGCCGCGCAGAAACCCTGAGGAGGCAACATGAAAGCACTGTTCGCCCTGCTTAAGGATTACTGGGGCATTCTGCGTCGTCCGAGCCTCTACTACAGCCTGGGCTTTCTGACGCTGGGGGGCTTTATCGCCGGGATCATTTTCTGGGGCGGCTTCAACACCGCGCTGGAGCTGAGCAATACCGAGAAGTTCTGCGTCTCCTGTCATGAGATGCGTGACAACGTTTTCGTCGAGCTGAAGGACACGATCCACTACACCAACCGATCCGGCGTGCGCGCCAGTTGCCCGGACTGCCACGTGCCCCACGAATGGACCCACAAGATCGCGCGCAAGATGCAGGCTTCAAAAGAGGTGTGGGGCAAGATTTTCGGCACCATCGATACGCGCGACAAATTCCTCACGCTGCGTCGCGAACTGGCCGAGCATGAGTGGGCAAGGCTCAAGGCCAACGATTCTCGCGAATGCCGTAATTGCCACAACTTCGAGTTCATGGACTTTACCCGCCAGAGCAAGCGCGCCTCTTCCATGCATTCAACTTCCCTGGCCAACGGTGAGGCCACCTGCATCGACTGCCACAAGGGCATCGCTCACAAGCTGCCCGACATGAGCGGAGTGAAGGGTTGGTAAGGTTTTTTCGAGCCACCCGCACTTGTCCTATCCTTTTGTCCAACCCACAACGCCGGTCACCGACATGCCCACCGCCGAATCCACCCTCCTCGATAGCTGGCACCACAACGCCCAATCCTGGATCGACGCCATCCGCACCGGCGCCATCGAAAGCCGCCTCAAGGTCACCGATCAGGCAATCCTGCTGGCGGTGCTGGGCCGCCAGCCCGAGCGCGTGCTCGACCTGGGCTGCGGCGAGGGCTGGCTGTTGCGCGCGCTGGCTGAACGGGGCATCAAGGCGGTCGGTGTGGATGGCGATGCGACGCTGGTCGAGGCAGCCCGGGCGGCGGGCTCCTCCCAGGTATATCTGGCGAGCTATGAAGCGTTGGTGGAGGCAAAGGTGGACATCGGCCGCGACTACGACCTGATCTGCGCCAACTTCGCCCTGCTGCACCAGGACATCATCCCGCTGCTCGCCGCCATGAACGCCCTGCTCGCCCCTGGCGGCGCGCTGGTGATCCAGACGCTGCATCCGTGGACCGCGGCGGCGGGCGACTATCAGGATGGCTGGCGGGAAGAGACCTTCACTGGATTCAAGGGGCAATGGCAACCCATGCCGTGGTATTTCCGCTCCTTGTCCAGTTGGCTCAATGCGCTGGACATGGCCGGTTTTCAGTTGGCCGCCCTGCAGGAGCCACAGCACCCGCAAAGTCCTGTGCCGCAGTCATTGCTGTTGGTGGCCGAGCAGCGGGGTTCGTGACTCTTCAGTAATTCCCTTCCCGCACCAACCGTCTGACTTCAGCCTGTATGGCATAAGCCGGCGCCTCCACAGCATTGAAATCCTGTGTATACCGCTGGGCAAATCCTTCTACCCCCCATTCCTGATACTGCTGCACATGCTTTAACTCGTGAGCCCAGAGCGCGACGTCCTGTTCTGCGGCTTGAGCGTCCCGGAAGAGGATGATGTCGATCAGCGTCACGGCACCGACATCGGGGTTTTGCAGCATGGCCGTGGCGGCGCTGAATTGGCCGTTGTCGCTCACTTTGTAGCGCGCGGTATCGAGGACGCTGGGGTCGTACCAGCGCAGCAGTTGCTCCCGGATGTGCGGTGGAATGGGTTGGATGTCGGCGGTGGCTGCTTCAGCGCGGGCTTGGGTCAGCCACAGCGCCAGGGCAGGTGCCGCGATCTGGTAGAGGCCATCAGGCACTGGCAGGCAGATGCAGCCGTCTAGGCACACTTGTGTCTCGCCAGCCGGACAGGCGTTGGTCTGGGCGGGCACGTCAAGCGTCAGGCAAAGAACAAACAGCGCCACCAGGCGCGTGATGATGGGCGGCATTGGGCGCTCCTGGGACGGACGCAGCGCGAACAGTGGGTCCCTCCCGATTGATCGACGATCCGCATGGCTTTAGCGTAGTCCCGAACGAAGCGTCCCAGAGCTAATCCACGACGAACAACTTGGCACCGGTGGTGCTGAAAGATCGATGCCCCTCAGCGTTGCTGCCCACCTGATAGCTCATCCCGGCGGTGAGCGTGAACTGACGACCATCCTCCAGCTCCGTGTGCAACTCGCCTTCCAGGCACAACAGGATATGACCTCTCCAGCACCAGTGATCGGCCAGATACCCGGGACTGTATTCAACCATCCGCACACGCGTTGAACCAAACTGGCAGGTTCGCCAATAGGCGGTACCCGTCTGTCCAGCATACTGAACAGGTTCGACAGTCGACCAATCGGTCGTACCAAAGGGAACAGCCGTCAGATCCATCGTTGCCTCATCAATGAAGGAGTGTCTGTGGACCGTAACCATCCACTACTACTTTCGATAGACACAGATGCCCCGTATTTATGAGATACAGGCGCCCACTTAAGCATGATAGTCAGAGGCAGCTTTCGGCCCAGGCTGTGTAAAAACGTTTTTCAGCGCAACAGGTACTCAAAACCGGACTGGAAATCGCGCTTCTATGCGAAATCCACATCTGCTGACGGGCCAATAAATTTCAGATTGAACGTAGACGCAGAGCAGGCGGGTACGGGATGAGTGACTGCAAAACTCTACTCTGCCAACCGTAACCGCAACCGGCTTCGATGGGATAAGCCTGCTTGCAAGGCAAATGCAACTATCACGGTAGATGGCGCGGAAAAGCTGCTCAGGCCGCCGCCGGAAAACATCAACGCAAGACCCAATGCGGTGGCGCCAAACCAGGCCGTCAAGCCCACCGGGTTAAACGCGACCACCCGTTCGAGCGCTGCCACGTCACTGCGTCCGTAGACAATTTGCGCCAACGCCACACCCACCCAGGCCACCACGAAAATCCCCTGATAGGCCAACGCCTTGAGGAGGTAGGCAAACACGTCCGCGAGCATCAAGCCGTAGACGATCACCCCCACCGCCACTGCCCACATCAGGTACGAACCGCGAAGGCCAAATCGACCAAAGAACGCCTGCATGTTCAGGGTCGCCAAGTAATAGTTGGCCGTGTTGATCCGGGTTTGCGTGGCCCAGACAAACAACAATCCCCACAGGCCCATCAACTGCAAAATCGCCATCACCACCGAGACTTCGTTCAGCGCGCCTTCGTGGGGAATGCTGCTGACCAGGTAAATGCCCGCCGCGCCGTTGAGCAGAAACGTCACCGCGTAGAACGGCATGCCGAAGTTCCAGCGACCGTGGTACTCGGCGTCTTCAGGCTTGCCGAAACGCGCATAGTCGAAGGTGAACAGCATCAACACCCAGACACCCATGTAGGCGACAAAACAATCCCACCAGCCGAATGCACTAGGCGTTGCCGGGCCGAAATCCAGCCATTGCGGCTGGTAGCCATAACGGCTGATCGATAGCCCCACCGCCACCAGCAAACCACCGAGGTACACCGGCAGCAACACGCCGTTGAGCTTGTCCAGCCAGTGCTGCACGCTGCCCAGGATCATCGGCACGCTGTAGAGCACCACCGCCAATGCCGCCAGCGGATAGACCAGTTCCGGGTACAGGTGATTGAGCGCGACGGCGATCACCGAACCTTCGAACACCGCGTAATAGATCGCGGTCGAGAAGAAAATCAACGTTGCCAGGCACGCCCCGGTGCTGCCGAACAACAGCCGTGAAAACAACGCCACCGACAAACCGCTGCGAATCGCAAAGCGGCTGAGCACGCTGTTGACCAGTCCATAACTGATCACCGACAGGACCATGCCGATCAGCGCATTGCGCGCACCGAACGACAACGCCAATGAAGCACCCACCACGATATAAAACATCGCACTGCACACCGCCCACCAGGCCATGGTCAGGGACAGTCGACCCATGCGCGCTTCGGTGGGAACAGGATGGTGCGCCGGGTCTTGCCCGGTTTGACTCGATTGCGATAAAGCAGCCATATGCGTGAACTCCAAAACCAGTCAAAGGTTGAAGCGCGGGCAGCCGTCACCGCACCGAAGTGCGGCGTTGGCGTACCGTTTGGCATGGCCCGCGCTAGACGGCGGGCAGAATCAGGAAGGGAACAGCTTGCTCAGGCAGCTGAGTTTTTTCTTATAGGAACGTCGCGCTTCCAGCGCCTCTTCGAGGGTTACCGCGACAAAGCGGGCCTTCTGGTTGGGTTGCATCTGGCCGATCAAGTCGAGGTCGGCGCTGATCACCGTGCCAATCATCGCGTAGCCGCCACCGGACACCGCATCACGGTGCAGCACGATGGGTTCGAGCCCGGCGGGCACCTGGATCGAGCCGATCGGGTAGCAACTGTCGACGATGTTCGACGGATCGGAACCGGCGCCGAACGGCTGCTCCCGGGGCTGAAAGCTCAGCGCGCTGCCGCCCTTGAAGCGATAGCCGATGCGGTCGGCTTCCGAACCGACCGTCCACGGCTCGGCGAAAAAGCTCTTCGCCGCCGATTCGGTCAAGCGGTGGTAGTACAAACCGGGCACCACCCGCAGGGTGATTTCGCCACCCAATGATTGCCGTAACGCCATGGGCAAACTGGCCCCGGCGCGGCTCTTGCCACTGGCGATGCCCACCGGCAATTCGTCGCCTGCAATCAGGCGTCGCCCCTGAAAACCGCCGAGCGCGCCCAGCGCATAGGTGGAGCGACTGCCGAGCACCACCGGCACATCAATGCCGCCGGCCACTGCCACATAAGCGCGGGCACCAGCCTTGGGAAAGTCAAAGCGCAGCACTTGCCCGGCCTTCACGGTGAACGCGGTGTCGTGGTGCATTTCCACGCCATCGACCCGTGGCGTCATGTGCGCGCCGCTGACCGCCACCAATGCATCCTGCTGAAACTCCAACTCAGGCCCGAGCAGCGTGCATTCCAGCGCCGCCAAACCTGCCGGGTTGCCGACCAATTGATTGGCCGCGCTCAAGGCGTATTGATCAAGCGCGCCGGACGGCGGAATGCCCAAGTGGTAATACCCTTCGCGGCCCAGGTCCTGTACCGAAGTGGCGAGGCCGGGTTTGAGGACCTTGATCATGCCAACACCTCCTGCAACGACTTGGGATAGCCAACGGGATCGGCGAGGAACGCGTCCAGCGAAAACTCCACCGGCCGAATCCGCAGATCAAAGCAACCGGCTTCCACTTCGGCCACCGCGTGGTCGTAGGCTTCACGGTCCATCGGTTTGAACTGCACGATGTCGCCTGGACGGAAAAACACCATGTGTTCTTTCAGGTACGCGAGGTTCTGTTGCGGGTCGTAGATCGGCGCGGGGGTGACGCCAAACATCTGATAACCGCCGGCGCCGCGCACCGAGTAAATGCAACCAAAGCAACCGCCGTGACCAAGGGTCAATTTCGGTGTGTCGGTGCGCGGGCGCAGGTACTTGGGCACCTGCAACTGACGCTCGCGCTCGACCATCTGGAACATGAACGGCAGCCCGGCAACGAAGCCGACCATCGAGACAAACCACGGCGCGCCACTGTGGGCCGCGATGAATGCATCGACGTCGGCCAGACCGTTGATTCGTGCGGCGTATTCCAGGTCCGTGGCGCTCGGGTCTTGATGGCGGTCGCGAAAACGCATCAGGGTTTCGTGGGTCCAGGGATCGTTGTAGAGCACCGGAATCTCGATAATCCGCGTCTGCAACGTGCGCTCGGCAACGGCTCCGGCCTCGGCGATTTTTACCGCTTCGAGCAAGGTGTGAGGGGCGATGCGATCCGGGTCGAAACGAATCTGGAATGACGCGTTGGCCAGGCAGATATCGAGCACGCCATCCAGCGCCAGCCGTTCCACGGCACGGGTGACGGCCAGGCCTTTGAAGAACGCGTCCAGGGACATGCTGTCGCTGACTTCGGCAAACAAATGCTCATCGGCGCCAAAGCTGTAGCGGATGGGAGTACTCATGCTTCACCTCCGCTGCGGCGCTCGGCCAGCCAGGTTTCCAGGGTGCCGGTGTGAAAGTCGGCGCTGTGCAGCCACGGTTGCTCCAGCAATTCACCGTGCAACGCCAAGGTGTTGGCCATGCCAGTGAGCGTGGTGTGCGCCACCGCCATTCGCGCTCGGGCCAGGGCTTCGGCGCGATCCGCACCGTGAATAATCAGTTTGGCCAGCAGCGAGTCATAGTACGGCGGCACACGGTAGCCTTGATACAGATGCGTATCGACGCGAATGCCCTCGCCGTTCGGCCAGATCAGTTCCTCGACCAGGCCGGGACTCGGGAAGAAATCCCGCGCCGGGTCTTCAGCGTTCAGGCGCATTTGCAGGGCGGCGCCGTTGAGTCGGATGTCACTTTGCTTGAAGCCCAGCGGCTCGCCGCCAGCGATGCGCAACATGGCCTGGACCAGGTCGATGCCGGTGATCAGTTCGCTGACCGGGTGCTCCACCTGAATCCGCGTGTTCATCTCGATAAAGAAGAACTCGCCAGTGGCGTCGTCATACAGGTATTCCAGTGTGCCGGCGCCCTTGTAGCCCAAAGATTCGGTCAGGCGCACGGCGCTTTCGCAGAGGGTTTCCCGTTGCTGTTGGCTGAGGACTGGCGACGGAGCTTCTTCGAAGATTTTCTGCCGACGCCGTTGCAGCGAACACTCGCGCTCAAACAAATGCACCGCGTGCTGACCGTCGCCCAACACCTGCACTTCAATATGCCGGGCCCGGCTGATAAACCGCTCCAGATACACCGCGCCATTGCCAAACGCCGCTTTGGCTTCGCGCTGGGAACGGGGAAATTCTTCGCTCAATTGCTCAACGTTTTCCGCCAGCCGAATACCGCGCCCGCCACCACCGGCCGAAGCTTTGATCAACAACGGGAAGCCAACGGATTCAGCAGCCTTGAGCGCAGACTCGACGTCGAACAGTTCACCCGGCGAACCCGGTACCACCGGCACGCCAGCGGCTTGTGCGGTACGCCGTGCCTCGGCTTTATCGCCCATGCGCCGGATCGTCTGCGCGCTTGGGCCGACAAAAATGGCGCCGGCAGCCACCACCGCTTCGGCGAAATCGGCGTTCTCCGACAGAAAGCCGTAACCGGGATGCACCGCGTTGGCGCCCGTGGCTTTCAAGGCGCCGAGCAAGGCCTCGACGTTCAGGTAACTTTTGTCGGCACGGGCCGGGCCAAGAATGTGCACCTCATCGGCCATGCGCGCGGCCTGGGAATCGACGTCCGCCTCGCTGCACGCAGCAACGGTGGGAATGCCCAGTTCTTTGGCGGAGCGGATAATCCGCACGGCGATCTCGCCACGGTTGGCGACCAGCAGTTTATGAATGGCTTGGGTCATGATCGCGCCCTCACTCGTCGTCGAGTGTTGCGACGACTTGACCCGGCTCCACCGGATCACCGTCTTCTACCAAAAAGGCACTGAGGCGACCGGCCGTCCCGGCGGTCAGTTCGGAGAACTGCTTCATGACCTCGATCAGGCCAATCACCGTGTCGGCACTGACCTGCGCGCCGACCTCGACGAAGTTCGCCGATTCCGGGGTAGCTTTGCGGTAGAAGGTCCCTGGCAACGGGGTGATTACAGTGTGTTCGGCCATGTCTGTTCCTCTTGGAATAGTTGTAGAAAGGCAGGCAAAAAGTGAATCGGTGGGCAAACCCTGGCGTCTGTGTGCCAGGTGTTTTCGTTCGGTCTCAGCGCGGTGCTCGGACCTCGATGCCCGCGCCATCAAGTGCATGACGCGTGGCCTCGACCAACGCCAGGGCACCCGGCGTGTCGCTGTGCAAACAGATGGAATCGAATTCAATCGCCAGGTCTTCGCCCTCGACGGTGCGCACCACGCCTTGTTGGCAAGCACGCAGCACTCGCTCGGCGACATGGGCCGGGTCGTAAGCCCGCACGTTGCGGGTGAAGACGATGGAGCCGCTGAGGTCGTATTCGCGGTCAGCGTAGAACTCGCGGATCACCGGTTGGCCGAGTTCCGTGGCAACCCGCCAGATCACCGAATCGGGCATGCAATACAACAGCAACTCCGGCTCCAGGCGCTGGAGGTTTTCCACCAGCAAACGGGCGGCGTCTTCGTCTCGGGCCAGGTGCATGTAGAGCGCGCCGTGGGGTTTGATGTGTTGCAGGGCCACGCCTTGAACCCGGGCGAGTTCACGCAGGGCGCCCAACTGATAGAGCATGTCATCGACCAGTTCCTGGGCCGGCGCATTGATGTGCCGACGGCCAAAACCAACCAGGTCGCGAAACCCCGGATGCGCGCCGATGGCCACGCCCAGGCGCTTGGCCTGCTCGATGGTGCGGCGCATGGTGCTAGGGTCGCCGGCATGAAAACCGGTGGCGATGTTGGCCGAACTGATAAAGCCCATCAGCTCATTGTCGACGCCATCGCCGATGGTCCAGGGGCCAAAGCCTTCGCCCATGTCCGAGTTGAAATCTACTGCCTGCATGACGCTTGCTCCCGACGCTTGTGACTTCATGCAGGCCAAGTTAGATTCCTCCCACCCCCTTGGGAAGATCTATTATCAGATGGGGTATCTTCTGAAAAACAGATACCTCGTCACCCGGAGTGCTCATGTCCCTGACCCTGCGCCAAGTCCGTTATTTCGTCGCTACCGCCGAGATCGGGCAAATCTCTCAAGCCGCGATTCATCTGAATATTTCCCAGTCGGCGGTGACCACGGCGATCAAGGAACTGGAAGGCATCCTCGGCACGCTGTTGTTCCAGCGCTCGGCCCAGGGCATGAGCCTGACCGACGCCGGGCGGCACTTTTTGAATCGGGCCTACGTGATTTTGCGCAGTGTCGATGACGCGTTGAACAGCCCGTTGCCGGATATCCGCGCCAGTGGCGTGTTGCGCTTGGCGGCGAGCTACACGGTGATCGGTTATTTCCTGCCGCACCATTTGCAGCGCCTGGAACACTGGCATCCGGACGTGGCCATTGAAGTCCATGAACAGGAACGGCAAGCGATTGAACAAGGCTTGTTGGAAGGTCGTTTTGATATGGCCGTGGTGCTCACCGCCAACCTCACGCACCCGGACATCGTTTCAGAGATTCTCTTCAACTCCGAACGGCGGTTATGGCTGCCCAGCCACCATCCGTTATGCGAACGCTCGGCGGTCAGCCTCGCCGACGTCGCGAAAGAGCCCTACATCCTGCTGACCGTCGACGAAGCCGAACAAAGCGCCATGCGCTACTGGGAACATGCGCATCAGCAGCCAAACGTGCGGGTGCGTACCAGTTCAGTCGAAGCGGTGCGCAGCATGGTCGCCAATGGCAGCGGCGTGGCAATCCTTTCGGACTTGGTGCACCGCCCCTGGTCACTGGAAGGAAAACGCATCGAAACCCTGACAGTCACCGACAAGGTGACGCCGATGAGTGTCGGACTGGCGTGGCATCGCGAGCGCGAATTCAGCCCGGCGATGCAGGCGTTTCGTAACTATTTCCACGATGCATTTTTGGCGCCGCAACAGCTGTCTGCACGACGCTGAAAACAGCGAAAACCATGCCCTCCTTTTGTGGATTTACGATGAGAGCTTTGGGCCATTTCCGGTCTGTTGTGACGGGAAGATTTTGGCCGTTTTCCGCCCGTCACGAATGACCGGTTGAATCCACAGTCGATTGCTGCCATTCGCCACAGACGGCAATCGCCCCAGAAGCGGACATCGAGATAGCAAACCTCAAAGGCACCAAACACTGAGGCCGTTGGCTATTTAAGCAGCGGCTCCCTAGAACTTTTCCTTATTTATCTGTCTATGTGGATAGGCACATCCGCTCGGTAAGCGCGAACCCGCAGGCTTCTCGCACCCAGATGGCCACACGTCCAATTGTCAATCTGAGGTTGTCTTCGCTCATGAAATTCCATGACCCACGGATGATGCTCTTCGGCCTGTTCGCGTTCGCGGCAGTGGGCTCGGCATCAGCAACACAGATGAAGACCTCAACCCCTGTTTTCGCAACTGAAGTCACAGCCGTTCAGGCTCCTGTCCAGACCGCCGGCAACCCTTGGCCAACCTTGGCCAGTATGGCCAAGCAGCCAGGGCCGTTGCTTGCCCATGACGACCGATACTGGCATGACAACCGTTCGCACAATCGTAGAGACGATTGGCGCCGAGACGACTGGCGTAGAGATCAGTGGCGTAGAGAGCAAGCCCGCCGAGAAGCTGAACGCCATCGTGATTGGGAGCGCCACCACGATCGGGCCATGCGGCACCGCTACGAGGACGATCGCCGCTACTATCGTCGCTAGTGCGAAGCCACGGGATTATTCGCCTGCAACACCTGCGGCTTAACCGGCCCGAAGGACACTCAAAAACTCAACCGCGCACCAGGTAGGCTCCTGACGGAACCCGATGTCGCAGCTTCTTGCACTTGCCGGGTGCGGGCTGATGCCCGGGCGGGCGATCAGGAAACCAGATTCGGCATTTACCCGGAGGCGGCCAATGGCCGCGGGGGATCTGAACCTCATCGTACGCGGGCTCTGGCTCGACGGAAGCCACTGGCAATTCTCCTTCGGGCCGTGGCCTGCCAGCCGTCGGCGATTCCGATGCGGTCACTGCGTTTGCGCTAACGAAGTTGCCAGCGTTGGATTGTTCAGCAGCGGCCATTTCTGCTTCGCGGCGCTTTTTGACCTCTTCTTCGAGCCCTTTCTGTACGGCGACCAGGCCCTCTTTGGCGTTGGGTGAAGTATTCGAAGCCTTGGCCTGCTGCGCCGCCTGGATCAATTGGAAGTTGCGGTTGCGTAACTCGACGTTGCGGCCAACCCGCATGTTCGAGCGCGCCGCCAATGTTTCAGCCTGCTGGTACTCCCCCTGCTGAAGACGCAACACACCAAGGTAATGCAGCGTCGCGGGATTGTTCGGCTGGATATGCAGAGCACGCTCCAGCGTGGCAGCGGCTTGGTCCAACTGGCCATTTTCATACTGCCGCGAGGCGGTTTCGATTAGCGTGGTTGATGCGCTGTTACTTTGCGAGGGCGCTCTACGCTCGGCAGCAACCGAGCAAAGCGACGCGACGGCGCAGAACGCCAGGAGGAGACCCGGCAGAAAACTCTTGGTTGGCATCAGGGGGGCGGACTCGGATGATCTCGGACGGCACTGCCGTAAAACAGGCCACCAGCGCTGCTCGGCATCGCCGATACAGGGCCCCTGTTGACCTGGTCAGTACCCTGAAGTTCCCGCTGCAACGACCACCCCACCCTGTCGATTCACAACTCGCCGTCAACAAGTCTCACTCTGTGGCAGTCAGACGGTCCAAGTTTTTGACCGCTTGATGAGCGAACATCAATCGGCATCAGGGGCTGGCCGGACTCGTTGTCTATCAGCACAGAACGCGTCTCCTGCGGCTCGAACAGAAAACGTTCGCCCCACTGCCTCATGCTGACCACAACCGGAAAGATCTCCCGTCCTTTGTCCGTAAGGACGTACTCCTTGTAGGCGCTTCCATCTGATGCCGGTCGAACGTCGAATACCCCGACCTCGACCAACGTTTTCAGCCGCGATGCCAGAATATTTTTGGCCACGCCCAAGCTCTTTTGAAATTCGCTGAATCGGCGAATGTCATCAAAAGCGTCGCGGATGATCATGAGCGACCATCGATCCCCAATTGCCTCCAGTGTCCTTGCTACCGGGCATTCGCTGCGTTGCGGTGAAGCGTCTTCGACCATCTTTTTTGACCTTCCGGAATGTGGTTTTGCCAAGTGTGTCCACCAGCCTGGCGCAATGTGGTTGCAATTTAAAACCTGATACAACAACAATTGAATCTAGTTTTTAATTGAAACCAGTTTAACGCCATGGAGGTGTACATGACAGCAGATGCCGACTCAGCCACCAAACGGTTCTCCGGGCAGCCTCCGGGATTGCTGCATTCGGATACCGGAGAAAACAGCAGGACCGACCGGTCTCCGGGGCTTTCCCCGTCGCTCACGTTATTGTTTTCTGTCACCTGCGCGCTGGCAGTAGCCAACGTTTACTTCGCGCAACCGTTACTCGATTCAATGGCTCAGAGCCTGGGCGTGGCCTCATCAATGATCGGAGTTGTCGTGACTGCTACTCAGGTTGGTTACGCGCTGGGGTTGCTGTTCATCGTTCCGCTGGGCGATTTGGTAAACCGTAAACGGCTGATTTTGACTCAAGTGATGCTGTCTGCGGTTGCACTCGCGGCGGTCGGCGCAGCACAGCAATGGCTGACCCTGTTGGCTGCCATGATCGTGATGGGCCTACTGGCAGTGGTTGTTCAAGTACTTGTGGCATACGCCGCCGTGTTGGCAACGCCATCACAACGGGGGCAGGCAGTGGGAACCGTAACCAGCGGAATTGTCCTGGGCATTCTTCTGGCGCGGTTTACCTCTGGCCTGATTGCGGACATCGCGGGCTGGCGCGCCGTTTACTTCGTTTCGTCAGGATTGATGCTGGCCATCGCGGCGGTGCTGTGGAAAGTGGTTCCTGTCACGGCGCCGCCACGGCACCAAGACTCCTACCTGTCGCTCATAAAGTCGCTCTTCAAACTGTTCATCACCGAACGCACTTTACGCGCCAGGGGCCTTCTGGCCTTACTGATCTTTGCCGCTTTTTCCGTGCTGTGGACATCCATGGTGCTGCCGTTGAGCGCCCCGCCGCTGTCGCTTTCACACACGGCCGTCGGCATGTTTGGCCTGGCCGGCGTCGCCGGTGCCCTTGCTGCCAGAAGAGCCGGTCGCTGGGCCGATCAAGGCCTGGGACAACGAGTTACCGGTATTTCGCTGGGGCTCCTGACGCTTTCCTGGCTGCCCATCACTTTTGCCGAGACGTCCTTGATCGCGCTGGTCTGCGGAGTGGTCTTGCTCGACTTCGCGGTGCAAGCAGTACACGTCACCAACCAGAGCCTCATTTTTGCTGCACGACCCGACGCCCAAAGTCGCATGGTCGGCGCATACATGTGCTTCTACTCGGTCGGTAGCGCGCTGGGAGCCGCAGCCGCGACCCAGGTTTATGCGCTTTGGGGCTGGATTGCAGTAAGCCTGCTGGGCGCCTTGATCAGCGCTACTGCCTTGGTTCTGTGGTTTCTCACGTTACATTTTTCAACGACCCATCAAGGAAGATCAGCATGAAAGCCAGGCACCTCCTACTCGCCATCTCGATTACTGCCATTTGGGGCGCGAATTTCTCGGTTATCAAACTGGGGCTCACCACCGTTGACCCATTCATTCTTGCCGGCATTCGCTTCACGCTATGCGCGCTCCCAGCGATCTTTTTCATTCCGAAACCTGATGTGCAGTGGCGCTACATCATTGGTTACGGCCTGGTCTTCGGTATCGGACTTTGGGGCGTCGTTAACCTTGGCATCAAGTCTGGTCTTTCCGCAGGCATCGCTTCGCTGGTGCTTCAGTTCAGCGCGTTTTTCACCATCCTGCTGGGTTCATGGATATTCAAGGAAAGCATCTCCCGCTTTCAGTACGCGGGCATGGGTCTCGCTCTGTGTGGTTTGTTGAGCATCGTCTCCATCGTTGATGGGACAGTAACGACGCTCGGGCTGATCCTGGTGCTGCTGGGAGCGGTCGCCTGGAGTGCGGCCAACGTGATCAACAAAAAAGCCAGGACCACGCAGGTCTTCGCTTTCCTGGTGTGGTCGAGCGCGTTTTCGCCCATCCCTCTTTTCGCGCTTGATTACGCTGTTAACGGCTCGACGGGGTACAGCGCATTGGTGAATCAACTCGACTACCGCGCCGCCCTGTCCATCCTGTTCCAGGTATACCCCAATACGCTGTTCGGCTACTGGGTGTGGAACTCACTTATGAAACGATATCCAGTGTCAACCGTCGCGCCATTGTCGTTGTTGGTGCCGGTATTCGGCCTGCTCGGTTCAGTCATGATTTTCAATGAGACCCTGTCACTTAACAAAATCGTTGCAGTCGTTCTCATCGTGTCGGGTCTTGGCGTCGGTTTATATGGACAGTGCGTCCTCAGTGCGGTGCTCAAGCGATCTGACCAATGCCCATCGTGATGTAACAGCACGAACTGGAGACCTGCTGAACACTGCTGAAGCCCAGGGTGCTTTCGTACTAAAGCTTGAGCAAGAAGACACCATAGATTCAGTCGATATGGATGACTGGCTGAGGGGTCGATAGTTGTCCTTCGCGACAGGCAACTATCGGCCAGAAGCAGACACTCGGTCTAGCCAACGAAACCGTTGGCAATTCGAAGTTCAAGATTGTTCTAATCTCTGGCATTGACATATCGATAAATCTCGATATCCTCGGCTTATGGAATTGATCGAAATATTCAAAGCCCTCTCAAACCCTACGCGTCTTGAAATCTTGAAAGGTTTGAAGGACCCCGCAAAGAACTTCCCTCCGCAGGATGAAGGTGACGTTCTCACGGTCGGCGTCTGCGTCAGTAGTATTCAAGAAGGTATCGGACTGTCGCAGTCAACGGTGTCCGGTTACCTTGCCACGTTGCAACGAGTGGGCCTGGTCGAAGTCAGGCGCATCGGTCAGTGGACCTACTACAAACGAAATGAAGCAACCATCAGTGCTCTTGCCGAGATCATTGGGAAAGATCTGTAATTTTTTACCGCAAGATATCGAGATATCTCGATATTCCTTTTTGTCGATACGAGGATTTACTATGAAAGCGATGATACTTAAATCATTTGGCGGTCCTGAATCGTTCGAACTCTGCGACGTGCCCAAGCCCGTGCCGCACACGGGACAGGTCCTGGTGCGGGTACACGCAACCTCCATCAATCCACTGGATTACCAGGTTCGACGTGGCGATTATCCCGACCTGGTGCAACTGCCGGCCATTACCGGACACGACGTATCTGGCGTTGTCGAAGAAGTTGGGCCAGGTGTGACGACCTTCGTACCAGGAGACGAAGTCTGGTACACCCCGCAAATATTTGACGGGCCAGGAAGTTATGCCGAGTACCACGTCGCTGCAGAAAGCATTATCGGGAAGAAGCCTCCCTCGCTGAGCCATCTTGAGGCGGCAAGCCTGACCTTGGTTGGCGGGACGGCGTGGGAAGCACTGGTCGTGCGGGCCGCGCTCAGGGTAGGGGAAAGTATTCTTGTACACGGCGGCGCGGGAGGCGTCGGTCATGTCGCGATCCAGCTGGCGAAAGCCATGGGAGCAAGGGTGTTCACAACCGTGCGCGAAGCAAACATTGAGTTCGCTCGCAGCATGGGTGCCGATGTGATCATCGACTACGAAAAAGAAGATTATGTCGACGCCGTCATTCGGGAAACGGGTGGCCGCGGCGTTGATGTCGTGTTCGACACCATCGGCGGCAACACATTGTCACGCAGCCCCGACGTGCTCGCACAACTTGGCCGCGTGGTCACGATTGTGGACATTGCACTGCCACAAAATGTCGTTCAGGCCTGGGGCAAGAACGCGAGCTATCACTTCGTTTTCACCAGGCAAAACCGCGGCAAGCTTGATGAGCTGAGCGCATTGGTAGCGCGCGGTCAACTGCGGCCAAACGTTGGCGCCGTCTATTCGCTTGCCGACATTTCCCTCGCCCATGCCCGGCTGGAAAGTCCCAACAACGGTATTCAAGGAAAAATCGCGATTGCGGTCGAGCCATCGCTCCTCTCGTAAGTGCGTACTTTTAATCGTTCAAGTCAACTTAGAGGTACGCCATGATCTATGAAATCGCTCTGCTCCCCGTTCACAAAGAACGCATTGAAACGTTCCGACGTGCATTTGCCGAGGTCGTTCCTTTGCTCAGCCGCGCCAAAGGTTACGGTGGCCACCTGCTCGCGCAAGGGATCGAAAGCCCAGAGATATTCAACCTGATAGTGAGGTGGCAATCACTCGAAGATCACACGCCGGGCTTCGAAGCGAGTGAAGACCATCGGCTGTTCATGATGGGCTTGGAGGAATATTTTTCGGACGAACCGAAGGTCTACCATATTGAGGGGACCGCTTTTAGGACTGACGAACATGATGATCCAAACAATACCGTTGGCATGGGTGCTGCCATCGCCTTAAGAGGCTTGTGGCCTTAAAGCAAATAGCCGTTGTCGGAAACAGACGTTCATGACCGGCAATTTTTGCCAAAAAATGGACGTTTAGAGTGTCTAGTCCTGAAATGGCTTTACACCTGTTTCACCTAACCACCGGCGCATGCTCGGCCATCAATTCCATTACCCAGTCGATAAATACCCGCACCTTGGCGCTGACATGGCGATTCGGCGGGAATGCCAGATACATCGGCATTGGCGCCATGTGCCAGTCCTCAAACAGCGGCAGCAGCTCGCCGCTGACCAGGTGTGGTTTGGCCATGTACTGCGGTAGCCAAAGCATGCCCAGACCAGCCAAGCCGGCGGCGAGGTACGCATTGCCGTCGTCGACCGTCAGTTGCGGGCGGCCCTGGGCCTCGATGCGTTCCTCACCCCGCTGCATCGCGTAGGGCAAGGATTTGCCTGTACGAAACCAGAGGAAGCCAACGGTACTGTGCCTGCCCTCCTCCAGCTCACGGGGGTGCGCCGGCGTACCGAAGCGCTGCAGATAGCCGGGCGCGGCATAGATGCCGAGTTTCAGATCTCCCACATGCCTTGCCACCAGGGACTGATCGATGATCTCGCCGCCGCGCACCACGCAGTCGACGTTTTCGCCAATGATGTCGACGATGCGATCGCTCACGCCCACGGTCAGCTGGATTTCCGGGTAGCGTGCAAAGAACCCCGGCAAGGCGGGTATCAGAAGCATTCGCGCCAGCGGACTGGGTACATCCACCCGCAGTCGCCCGCGCGGGGTCATCGACGCGCTGGACAGGCTGGTCTCGGCGTCGTCCATATCGACCAGTAGCCGGATGACGCGCTCGTAGTAGGCCGCGCCATCGGCGGTGACGTTGACCTTGCGTGTGGTGCGGTTGAGCAGGCGCACGCGCAGTCTCGCTTCCAGTTGCTGAACCAGCTGCGTCACGGTGGTCTTGCTCATGTGCAGGGTGGCTGCCGCCTTGGTGAAGCTGCCGGTTTCCACCACTCGGGCAAAGGCCTGCATTGCATCGAAACGGTCCATTTCACGCCTCACTCGGGTCTGGATAGTTTGGATTCTACAAACAGTCATGACAAGCGTTGCTTGTTTATTCAGGTTGGTCGTCTTTTTACAGTGGCTCCATCGTAAACAGCGGGCCGCGATGGCCCCGAAGGAGGTATGCAATGACCAGCAAACGTGATGTCGTTTTCCCGCCTGACCGCCATGCACTGTACGAGCTCCACCGCTACTCGCCGGCGATTCGCTCCAACGGTTTTCTGTTCGTATCCGGTCAGGTCGGCACTCGCAAGGATGGCTCGGCCGAGCCGGACCTCGCGGCACAGGTTCGCCTGGCCTTCGCCAACCTCAACGCGATCCTTGCCGAGGCCGGCAGTAGTTTCGAGGATGTGGTCGACACGACCATCTTCATGGTCGACCCCGACTCGAAATTCGAAACCATCTGGGAAGTAGCGGCCGAGTACTGGGGCGAAGCGCCCTACCCGACGGCGACCGCTATCGGCGTGACCTGGTTGTCCGGCTTCGACTTCGAGATCAAGGTGATCGCCAAACTACCCCAATAGAATCGGCTCAGCACTCCTCCGACCGCCAAAGGGGACCATCTTGTTTTTTCTGGAGCGACCCTCCGCTCCCGACCGTTCTCTGCCTGTTGTCACCGTCCGCTTCTGGCCGTTTTCTGCTTGTCACGACTGGCAGAAAACGGCTGTGGATTCAATCGGCCAGAAGCAGTCATTTGCTATCCAAACACGATAGTCAGATATGAACAGGGCTACCTAAAGACGAACGCTTCAGGAACAACAGCTGTGAAACCAGACGCGGGGAATTGGCTTCCCCGCGTCCAAGGGCTTACATGTCGTAGCGCAGAACCAGACCCACAGTGCGCGGGGCGCCGACATCAACGATGTCACCGCTGCGGTTGTTGGTGACGTATTCCTTGTCGAAGGCGTTTTTCACGTAGCCGGATACAGCCACGTTTTTGGTGATCTTGTACTCGGCGTTGAAGTTGGCCAGCCAGTAGTTGTCACTCCGGCGCTCACCCGTGACCTGGCCAGCATCATCGAACTCGTACTCCGACGGCGCGGAGCTCTGATAGATGACGTCGGTGTTGAGGGTCAGACGATCATTCCAGCGATAGGTACCGCCGAGCGACATCTTGTACTTGGACGAATAGAGGACGTCCTCGCCGCTCATGTCGCGGCCGTCGCTCGTGACGAAGTCCTTGTATTTGCCATCGGTGACAGAGGCACCGGCGTTCAGGGTCAACTGTTCGCCGAAGTCTTTTTCAACAGCGACTTCCAGGCCCTTGATGTCACTGCTGCCGGCGTTGAACACGTCAAGCAACTCGGTGTCCGGGTTGGATGACGAAAGCGACTGGACGCAGACCCTGAGCGTCGGTGAAAAGCAACGCTGTGCCTTCGTCCGCGCGCTACTGACCCGCCCCGCGGTGCTGTTCCTTGATGAGAGCAGTTCGGCACTGGATTTGGAGAACGAAACGCGCTGTTATCAGTTGCTCAAACAAACACTGCCGGAGACGATCCTGATCAGTGTCGGCCACAATGCCTCGCTGGAGCGCTTCCATTGGCAAGTCCTTGAGCTGCAAAGCGAGGTTCAGTGGGTGCAGCGAAAGGTGAAGCAACCTGTATGAGTTCTCGTGGCTCGTACTTCGGCCGGTGAATGGGCAGTTACATGATTTTTTCGTACAAACCCTGGACCGTGCTCACGCCAGCAACTCGGTGATCCACCGGGCCTGCCGGGCGATGTCTTGCACCTTCTCCTCGGGCACGGCCTGCCGCGCACGGGCGAACTGGGTCAGGGTCTTCTGCTTCTCGCGCAGTATGCGCTGCCACTTGATCAGGAACGCCGGGCTGCGTGCCTGCATCTGCAGCGGACCGAAGTACAACTCCTCGGCGGTGTACATCACCGGCCCGGCGCGCTCGGCGACGATGATTTCGTAGTCGAAGCGATTTTCCCGCAGCAGTTCCTCGCAGAGGATGCGGTAGCCATTTTCCATCAGCCATTGGCGCAGTGGCTGCTCGCCGCCGTTGGGCTGCAGAATCAGGCGCTCCTGGCCGCTCAGGTGCGCCTTGCCGCTGTCGAGGATGTCGCGGATCGTCTCGCCGCCCATGCCGCAGATGCTGATCGCCGTGATCCAGTCTCCCGGCTCGATCGCCGCCAGGCCATTGGCCAGGCGCACGGTGATCCGCTGGTCCAGGCCATTCTCGCGCACGGTGCGTTCGGCCGAGTGGAACGGCGTCAATGCCACCTCGCCGGCCACCGCCGCCGCGATGGCGCCACGGCGCATCAACGCCACCGGCAGGTAGCCGTGATCCGAGCCGATATCGGCCAGGCGCGCATCTGCTGGTACATGCGCCGCCACGCGCTCCAGGCGCATGGACAATGTCTGTTCGTTCAACCGCAGTTCCTTTTTCAGTGTCCGCATCAGGTCGATATCAGCAGGTAGCGAAAGACGTAAGCACCTGTGGTATTGCCGTACCCATGTTGTGAGAAATCCCCCATAAATGAGCTGTATTACCCGCATCCTGTTTCAACTTTTTTGATGAAGAACTGGCCACAGAATCGGGCAGCCCCGCCGGCGGGGAATTATAGGCCGTTAAATTTTTTAGCATAGAGAATGCTGCGAGTTCACTAGCGCATTAATTGAGAGTTTGAAGCGCTGTTACCACTGGAAAAACAGCTTTCCTGAGGCTCTCCCTATACATTCAACCGTTGCCTTGAAAAACACCGACCTGCCAGGGTGGTTCACTCATTTTCAGCTCAACAAACAGCCCGTTTTTTAAAGAAAAAAAGGGAGGGCATCCATGCCCTCCCCTCCTCTTTTCACGCGTCTGCGACAGTACTGATCAGGACCTCAAGTGGCGAGAATGAAGTCTGCGGCAGTGACGGTTGTTGCATCGGCCACACCGACCAGGCGGATGGAGTCAGCTATTCCTGCGGAGCTGATCAAGGTATCCGCACCGACATCGGTAATGATGACGACGCCGGCAAAGGCCGCAGCAGTGACGCCAAACGCGGAAATATCGAGCCGGTCCTGGCCTCCCACCGCATTGGCATCGAAGCCGATGATCTGATCGACCCCGAAGCCCGCCGCGAACATGAAGATATCGTTGCCACTGCTGGCAACCATCACATCGTTGCCGGCACCACCAGTGACTGTATTGTTGCCAATACCGCCATCGATAGAGTCATTGCCGGCACCACCCAACAATGTGTCGTTACCCTCACCACCGAGCAGCGTGTCGTTGCCTGCTCCACCATTCAAGACATCCGCCCCATCACCGCCGGTGAGAATGTCGTTGCCGCCGCCACCATTGAGGGTGTCATTACCCACCCCGCCGGTGATGGCGTTATTCAACCCGTTACCGTTGCCGACGAAGTTGCCGACTCCGGTGTAGGTCAGATTCTCGACTTCAGCGCCCAGCGTGTAACTGGCCAGCGAAGTCTGCACGGTGTCCGTACCGCCACCCGCCACCTCGACCACCACATCTGCGGCTGCATCGACAACGTAGGTATCGTTGCCGGCGCCCCCCACCATCCGGTCAGCACCCGCACCGCCATTGAGGAGGTCGTTACCCACCCCGCCGGTGATGGTGTTGGCCAGTGCGTTACCGGTACCGGTGAAGTTACCGGCTCCCGTATAGGTCAGGTTCTCGACGTTGGCACCGAGCTGGTAGCTCGTGAGGCTGGTTTGCACCAGATCGGTACCACCACCCAGCGCCTCGGTGACAAGGTCACCGACGTTGTCGACCACAAACGTGTCGTTGCCGGCACCGCCGTTCATGGCATCCGCGCCGAGCCCACCGTTGAGGGTGTCGTTGCCGTCCTCGCCATTGAGGACGTCGTTGTCGTCTCCGCCGTTGAGGATGTCGTTGCCAGTGCCGCCAAACAACTGGTCGATACCGGCGAGGCCATTCAGCGTATCGTTCCCGCCCAGGCCAAACAGCACATCGTTACCTGCGGTGCCGGTGAGGGTGTTCGCCAAAGCGTCGCCCTGCAGCACCACGCCCAGTGCCGCAACCGCCACCGTCGCCGCCGAGGTCACCGACTCCAGCGTGCCGAAGCCATCGGTGTAGCGCACGATCACTCGCAGTTGCAGATTGACCTGCGCCGCACCAGGGGTGAAGGTCGCAGCAGTCGCGCCGTTGATGTCGGTAAAGGACGCGCCGACACCTTGCTGCCACTGGAAGCTGAAGGTGCCCAGCCCATCCGGATCGGCAATCCCAGCCGTCAGCGCGGTCAGCACCTGCCCTTGGTCCGGTGTCGTATCGCTGATCAGCAACGCGCCTGTCGGTGCATCGTTGACGTTGGCCACCGGCCCCAGGATGTTGGACGAAGCGCTTTCGGCCGTACCGAAGTCATCCACATAACCGATCACCACGCGCACTTGCTGGCCGACCTGAGCCTGGCCAAGCGCGAACGTGCTACCGGTAGCTCCGGCGATGTTGACGAAACCAGGCCCGTTGCTCGCCTGCCATTGGTAGGTGAACTGCGGATTGCTGAGGCCATCAATATCGATGATGCTCGCCGGGTTAGCAGTCAACACCTGGTTCTGCACGGCAAGCCCGGTTACGGTTGGCCCTGCAGTCGGTGCATCGTTGACGTTGTCCACCGGTCCCAGGATGTTGGACGAAACGCTTTCGGCGACACCGAAGTTATCCACGTAACCCATCACCACGCGCACTTCCTGGCCGACCTGAGTCTGGCCAAGCGCGAACGAGCTACTGGTAGCGCCGGCGATGTTGACGAAGCCCAGCCCGTCGTTCGCCTGCCATTGGTAGGTGAACTGCGGATTGCTCAGGCCATCGAGGTCGATGATGCTCGACGGGTCAGCGGTCAACACCTGGTTCTGCACGGCAAGCCCGATAACGGTCGGCCCTTCGGTCGGTGTACTGTTCCCGGACGACTCGACGATCTCCAGCGTGCCCTTGGCATCCTGGTACACCGCCCGGACGCGGATATTCAGACCCGCCTCATCGGCCCCCACCCGGAAGGTGGTGCCAGTCGCCCGTGTCGCCTCGCCAGCGGCGACGGTGGTGATGTCGTCATAGATGCCCGATCCGGGAATGGTTTCGACCTGCCAGTAGTAAGCCACCGCACCCGTTACCGCACCGGTCGGGTTGGCCACGCTTTGGTTGTCCGCGTCGTGTACCCCCCGATCACTGACGCGCAGCAACTGGCCGGCGACAGGCGTTTCGTCACGCAAACCGGTAGCCGCATCGAGGATTGCCAGATGACCCAATGGGTCGTTGTTTTGGGCGGTGCCCACTCCGGACGATTGCGCCACGTCAGCGAACTGCAGACGCTCGATACCCGTCAGGCGATCGACGCCATCACGCCCTGCCACCGAGTCGGTCACGATGACCGTGTCGCCATCGATCTCGATGCCGTATTCCCCCAAATTACCGGAGAACAACGCGGTGTCGAAGCTGTCATCGCCGGTCAGAATCTCCCGCACGATGACCAACTGGCCCGGGTTGTAAGTACCGTTCAGCATAAACGGCACCAGTGGCTCCATGCTGTTGAACGTGGCGATTTCCGCGCCAGTGCCATCAACGTTTTCCCGTACGCTGATACGTACGTTCAGCCACTTGTCACCATCGATGATGTCGTCACCACCGCGACCTTCGATCAGGTCGCTACCGCTACCGCCGAGGATGATGTTGCCGCCATCGAAGAACGTCGCTCCGTCTGGCAGCAATTCAGCCAGGCCGTCGATCAGGTTGATGTTGGTCAGCACACTGCCGGTTGCACCTGCAGTGGGCAGCGATGTGGCATCTTCGTTGTCACCGCGCAGGAAGTCACCGTGCGATGAACCCGACAGACCTTCCATGATGTCGAAACGTACCAGCGCTGAAGCACCCGAACCCGGCATCGGCGGAACATCGAAAAAGCGATCGGTGTAATCGATGGTCACACCTTGGGCGAGCCCCTTGAAGGTTGCCCAGTCAAAGCCGGAGCCGCCGATATAACGGTCACCCAGGCCGAGACTGCCGACCATGATGTCGTCGCCGCCTTCACCGTTGAACTTATCGTTCTCGTTACCGCCGATGAACACATCGTGGCCAATCACCGGGTCATTGCCAGCCGGGTCGAAGTTATCGCCAGGTGCACCGTCCGAAGTGCCCTTCTCGATCCAGTCGTCGCCTTCGTTACCCATGTCCTGCTCGTTGGCTTTGCTGCCCAGGATGAAGTCGTTGCCCTGGCCACCAATGGCCTCGGAAGCGTCCTCACCGGTAATGATGAAGTCATTACCGAACCCGCCAATGATCAGGTTGACGCCGTTGCCACCGTGCAGCACGTCGTTGCCGTCGCCACCCTGGATGTTATCGTCGCCACCGCGGTCGGTGATGATATCGTCGCCGGCACCTCCGCGCAGTTGGTCGTTGCCGTCACCGCCTTCAATGCGATCGTTGCCGCCGTCACCCCAGACCGTGTCATCACCTTCACTCGAAATGAGGATGTCTGCGCCGTTGGTGCCGCCCAGCACGATGTGCTCTCCACCCGAGTACCGGATGTAGTGGGTGTCCGGACCCGCGGTCAGCGGGTTGTCGCGGAATACCACCTGCTCGCCGTTCTCGCCAAGCGGATCGGCGTTGCCCAGGCCATCGTTGTACTGCTTGCTCTTGTCGACTTCCAGATAAAGCCCTGGGTCCGAGAACACCAGGCCCGGCAAGTGCGTGGCCGAGGTGTTGGCCATGATCAGCTTGGCGAACGAGTTGCTTTCCAGTTCGGCGTTCATCGACAGGCCAGCGGTACGCTCCAGGTAGTAGAAGCGGTCACCGTCCTGCAGTTTTTCCAGCTGGTTCTCGAACACAAAGTTGAAGGTCGAGCCGAGCATGCCGCCGAACGGAGTCTTCTCTTCGGCCAAGCCGCCGATCCAAAGGTCGATGGCATCGACGCCCGTGATCGTCACTCCCTTCAGATCGTCGGCAGTACCGAGCAGTCCATCTTTGCCAGCCAGCGTGACATTGGTCCAGGCACCAGTGCCGTTGAGGAAGTCCAAGCGGTCGTCCGGCGCATCATCACCGCCAAATACCAGCGCCATGGCTGCAGCGCGTTTGCCTTCCAGCGTGGTCGCCTCCGTGATCGTGTCATGCGTGCCATAGGCCGCGATGAAGTTGATCAACGACTCTGGATGTTTCAGGTGCTGCACCAGGTCGACCCAGCTGATGTACGGCTTGAGTTGGGTATCACCGGTTTGGCTGTAGATGTCGCGGCGGACCGCATTGAGCGAAGGAATCCCCACGTCGCGGCCACGGGCGATGTTCAACGCCGGCAGGTCGAGTGGCAGGCCGAGCAGGTTATTGCGCAGCGCCTCGGTGACGAACTCGTCGATTTCGTTACCCGCTTGCCGAGTCATCCCACGCACGATCGCACTGGTCGCATCCTCGGGTGTCACGCCACTGGCGGCGTACGCCAACGGGTTGAGGAACGCCGCGATCAGGCCCAGTTGCTGATCAGGATCAGCACTGTTCGGATCGCCGACCACGTTGAAGTCGACGTCGAAGCGATCGACGGTCTCGGTCAGCATCGAGTGGCCAAACCGGTACACGGTGTGGGCGAACTCGGCGACGATCGAGGCATCGAGGTCAACGTCATAAACCTGGGTCGGTGCGAAGAACAGGTCGACCCGGGGCTGGATGGTCCGGGCAAACTCCTCGAACACCAGGTGCTGATACTGCATCTCGGTGCCGAACTTCGCAGCCTGGAACAGGCGCTCGCCATTCCACACCAGCGCATCGATTTCAGCCTGGTTGGCTGGCAACGCGCTCACCGGATTGAGCAGCCATTCGTTGAGGAAGGCCACGTCACCCGAATCGAGCACGGTGTCCATGGTCTGCGCGACCAGCCGATTGTGCTCGGCGTGGAAGATCGCATGCACTGCGGTCAGGCCAATGTTCTCGTTGACCCGGCCGTCGCCAGCGATGTAGTGCGCATCCAACAGTTCGTTGTCGTAGGCCAGGTTGGCCCCGGTCTGCGGATTGAACGGCACTGCGTTGCCAACGTCGTTATCCGCGTCAGGCACGAGCACACCACTGCTGAACACCGGCGCTGCATTGTGGGCAATGTCGGCGAGGAACTGGTGACCGGTGCGCACAGCATTGGTCAGGCTGATCGGGGAAAGCGGATTGCCTTCGACAAGGACGTCATCAGCCGTGCCACCCAGACCGTCAGCCCCCTTCATCACGACCATCGGGAAGCCGTTCGGCCCCTTGATGAAATTGCCATAGGCGTCAGTCGCCAACAGCGGGGAGTTTTCGACGTCGGCATCGGTAAGGCGGATCCCCAGAATGTCGTTGGCCTGCGCCTTGACCACCTTCCAGGTCGCCATGCCACCGATTTCGGTGTCGTCTGCCGTCCCGAACTTGCCATCCGCCCCCAGGTCACGGTTAGTGATCAGCCTGCCGGTCGCGATGGGGCCGTTGTCGGTCAGCTCATAACCGCGCAGGAAAACCTGGTGCGACGGGTGCGAGCTGTAGGTCTGGTTTTGGTCCACGAACGGCGTCGTGGTGTTGGTGTGCTCATGGATGTCGTCGGCCGTGCCGAGAATGCCATCCGCCCCAGGCTGGTTGGTCGCACGGGTCAGCACCATGAAGTTGGTGTTGCCGCCGGGCACATACAGCGGATCATCCGGTTGCAGCGGGATGAAGATGGTGCCCGAACCTCCTTTGGTCACCAGGTCCAAACCGTGATCGAAGAACTGCCCGAAGAAGGTCATCCAGGCGTTGAACGGCGCGGACAACCCTGCGTCCGCCGTGGTGTTCTCGAACAGGTACACATCGTGGTCGTCGTCAGTACCGAACTGACCATCCATGCCGGGGCTGGCGACTATCCGTACGCCATCCTTGAGTATGTCGTCGTTATCCACCGTGCCGAAGTTGAGCACACCGTCCGCGCCCACGTCATAAGCCGTGGCGTACGCGGCCGGGTTGTTCGACGTCTGGTCGACGATCAGATTACTGATGGTGCGCGGCTGCGAGTCAAACACTGAGCCGCTGGTCTGCTGGTACGACGATCCCGGAATGGCCGGTGAACCGGGGCCAAAGAACCCGGCAGGTGCACCTTCCGCCGGATTGAAGACCGGATCGGTCAAGCGCGGAAAGGTGTTATCCGCGGCACCAAACTCGGTGTTGTTGATGCCGTTGAGGTTCATCAGGTTGTTGTTCGAGCCATCGACCGCACGCAAGCCCAACGGCGCGCGGATATTCGGGATTAGCGAGAGGATGTCCTGACCGCCCGCGTCTGCCTCGGCAATCTTGATCTGATCAAGAATGAAGTTGAGGTCGGAGCGGACCATGTGAAGGCCCTCGCCACCCGCAGTGGCATCGACGACAGGTACCTGCGCCGTTGGCACAACCGGCTCGCCAGGGTCCACTACGGCCGTCGGCTGCGAGAACAGCACTTCAGTCGTGCCATGACCATCCTGGTAGATCGCCTTGACCCGCAGTGCCAGCCCGGCAAGATCCGGGGAGACCTTGAACGTGGTGCCGTCGGCACTTTGGAACGCCAGGTCACCCGCAGGCAGCAGGATGATGTCTTCGAACACGCCAGTGCCGGGGTCGGCTTCGAATTGCCAATAGTAGGACACCGAGGTGTTGTTAACAAAACCCTGCAGATTACCCACTGCGATGTTGTTGCCATCGCGCACACCGGCCATGCTCACGGTCAGTGTGTCGCCCACGGTGATCGCGCCGCCGTTTCCATCCGCGACGGTCGGCCTGCCCGTCGGTTGTGCGTTCAGCCCCGGCATCAACACTTGCTGGGTATCGGCGAACTGCAGGCGTTCGATATGCAGCAAGGTATCGGTGCCGTCGCGACCCACTTCGGTATCGGTCACCGTCCAGACATCGTCCGCCACATCGGCCGTGCCGCGGGTATCACGTGTCACCACATATTCAGACTGAAGCCCGGAGAAAATGGCGGTGTCGAAAGCCGCCCCGCCTGTCGAAGTGCCGGGCAGGATTTCCCGCACGGCCTTGAGCTGCCCCGGGTTATAGGTGCCGTCGAGCATGAACGGGATCATATCGACCATGCTGTCGAAGGTGGCGATCTCGGGGCCGGTATGGTTGACGTCACCGACGTCATAGACCGCAATCCTGACGTTGAGCCATTTGTCGCCATCGATCAGATCATCGCCACCGCGCCCCTCGATCAGGTCACTGCCATTGCCACCGAGGATGATGTTGCCCGTGGCAAAGCCGGTGGTCGGCAAACCGGCATCGGCCAGAAACTGCTCCAGTCCGCGGATCAACGCCACATTGGTCAGCGCACTGCCCGTGGTACCACCGTGGTTGATGATCGTGACCGCATCAACATCATCGCCCTTGAGCACATCGGCGAACTTCGAACCGGACAAGCCTTCGACCTCGGCAAAACGGTCGAGAATCGAGGCCGGCGAGGCGCCGACCGGATTGAACACCCCGGTGTTCTGGTTTGGCGCATTGCCGTGTGGTTGCGCCAGCGTGGCCATGGTCAGGTCAACGGTCACGCCGACTCTGTCATTTTTATGGGTGACCCAGTCAAAACCGGACATGCCGTCCATATTGTCCTGGGCGTCGCTGCCGACAAAGATGTCATCACCACCCTCGCCGATCATTTCGTCGAAGCCACCACCACCGACAAAGATATCGTTGCCGATCGAATCGTCATTGAGCAACGGCGCAGCGTTATCACCAGGCGCACCGTCCTGGGTGCCCTTCTCGATCCAGTCATCACCTTCGTTGCCGGTAGCTGGCAGGTTGGTCTTGGCGCCGAGGATGAAATCGTCACCCTGGCCGCCGAAGGTGGTGCTGATGTCTTCAGTAGTGATGATGAAGTCCTGGCCATCGCCCCCAAGGATCAGGTTGCCTCCAACCAGCATGCTACCGGCGATGATCACATCGTTACCGGCATTGCCTTCCAGACGGTTGTCGCCAAACGAGTCGGTGATGATGTCATCGCCCGCGCCACCCAGCACCGCATCGTTGCCGGCGCCGCCTTCGAGGCGATCGTTGCCGCCGTCGCCGTACAGGGTGTCATCGCCATCACCGGAGACGATGATGTCATTGCCGGCGGTGCCGCCCAGGACGACATGGTCTTCACCGGTGTATTGCAGATAATTACTGTCCGCGCCCGCGGTGTTGGGGTTGTCGCGGATCACCAGCGGCACGATTTCCACGCCGTTGATCATGAGGCCGCCCGTCGGGTCGTCTTTGCCGTCCACGCCAAGGTTAGTGAACTGATTGTCCTGATTCACTTCGAGGGTGAACGTCGGCGTCAGGAACACGGTGTTCGACAGGTGGGTGACATCGGTGTTGAGCATCATCAACTTGGCGAAGGAGTTGTTCTCCAACTCGGTGCCGAAGTTCAGACCCGCGGTACGCGACAGGTAGTAGAAGCGGTCGCCGTCCTGCAACGCCTCCATCTGGGTTTCAAACACGAAGTTGAACGTCGAGCCGAGCATGCCGCCGAACGGCATTTTCTGCTCGGCGAGGCCACCCACCCAGAAGTCGATGTCGTCGAGACCCGTGATCGTCACACCCGTCACGTCGTCGGCAGTACCCATCAGCCCATCCTTGCCGGCCAGCGTTACGTTGGCATAGGCATTGGTGCTGTTGAGGAAGCTCAGGCGGTCAGCCGGTGAACCCGCACCGCCGAATACCAGCGCCAAGGCAGCAGCGCGTTTGTCTGCCAGCGTGGTCGCCGCCGTAATCGTGTCATGCGTGCCATAGGCCGCGATGAAGTTGACCAACGACTCGGGGTGCTTGAGGTGGTCCGCAAAGTCAGCCCAACTGATGTACGGCGTGAGTTGGCTGTCGCCGGTTGATGCGTACATCTCACGGCGCGCTTCATTCAACGTGGGGATGCCAGTGTCGCGACCACGCGCCAGGTTCAGGGCCGGCAAATCGAGCGGCAGACCGAGCAGATTGTTGCGCAACGCTTCGGTGACGAACTCGTCGATCTCGTTGCCGAGCTGACGGGTCACACCGCGAATGATCGCCCCTGCCGCTTCGTCGGCAGTCGCCCCGCTGCCGACAAACGCCAGCGGGTTGAGGAAGGCCGCGATCAGACCCATTTGCGAGTCCGGGTTGTTCGGGTCAGTGAGGAGCGGATTGAACTCGGGGTCGAAGCGATCGACGGTCTCGGTCAACATCGAGTGACCGAAGCGGTACACCACGTGGGCGAACTCGGCGAGGATTGCCGGGTTGATCGAGGTGTCATACCCGTTGGGTGCAAGGAATGCGTCGACCTGCGGCTGAATGGTCCGCGCGAACTCCTCGAAGACCAGGTGCTGGTACTGCATCTCGGTGCCGAACTTGGCGGCCTGGAACAGGCGTTCGCCGTCCCACACCAACGCCGCGATTCCAGCGGGTGTAGTCGGTATCGCGGCCACGTCGTCCACCAGCCACTCATTGAGGAAGACCAGATCGCCAGCGGCAAGGAGGGTGTCCTTGGTTTGCTGGACCAGGCGGTTGTGTTCGGAGTGGAACACATGGTGCACGGTGGTCAGGCCGATGTTCTCGTTCACCCGGCCGTCGCCGGCAATGTAGTGAGCGTCGAGCAGTTCGTTGTCGTAGGTCAGGTTGTTGCCACCTGCGCCAACCGGCTGCGCATTGCCGATATCGGCATCAGCATCCGCCTGAAGAACCCCGCCGACGACTACCGGCGCAGCATTGTGGGCGATGTCGTCGAGGAAGCCATGCCCGGCGCTCACGGCGCTGGCCAGGCTGATCGGAGCATCCCGGTTGCCTTCGACCAGTTGAGTGACGTCATCCGCTGTCCCGGCGACCCCGTCAGCACCGTTACTGACGCGCATCACCACCTGCGGCATGCCGCTCGCCCCCCGGATGAAGTTGCCATACGCATCGGTTGCCAGCAGCGGCACGCTGTGCACATCGGCGTCGGTCAGGTTGATGCCGAGAATGTCACGGGCCTGGGCCTTGACCACTGCCCAGGTCGCCATGCCGCCATTTTCGCCGTCGCCATCATCGGCCGTGCCGAACTTGCCGTCGGCGCCGAGATCGCGGTTGGTGATCAAGCGCCCCGTTGCAACAGGGTCACCTGCCGCGTTGAGGACATACTCGCGCAGGAACACCTGATGCGAGGGGTGCGAGCTGTAAGTCTGGCTTTGGTCCACGAACGGCGAGGTGGTGTTGGGCTGGCTATCATCGGCAGTGCCGAGTATTCCGTCCGCGCCGGGGGTATGCACTGCACGTGACAGCACCATGAAGTTGGTCGGGCTGCCCGGCACGAACAACGGATCGTCCGGCTGCAGCGGAATAAACACGAAGTCGGTACTGCTTTTGGTGACCAGGTCGAGGCCGTGGTCGAAGAACTGGCCGAAGAAGGTCATCCACGAGTTGAAGCCGGCGGTCAGACCGGCGTCCGGCGACACGTTGGGGATGAAGAACACTTCCTTGTCGTCTTCCGTGCCGAACACGCCATCCAGACCGGGGCTGATCACCGGGTCTGAACCGCCGTTCGCCGCTACTGCGGCCGGGTTGTTGGCGGTCTGGTCGACGATCAGGTTACTGATAGTCCGTGGCTGCGAGTCGGACACTGTCCCTGACGCGGCATAGGCCGCTCGATATTGGGCATCAAGCAGGCGCAGGAAGGAATTGTCCGCAGCGCCAAACTCGGTTTGCCCGGCGACCAGGTTGTTGTAGCTGCCATCGACAGTGCGCAGGCCGAATGGCACCTGACTGTTGGGTAGCAAATCACTGAGGCTGGCACCGTCGGCATGCGCTTCTGCGATGAAGATTTGCTTGAGGATGAACTCCAGGTCCGACTTATTGAAATTGGCCATTTTGATTGCCCTCGATCTCTTTGGGGGAAGGACAAGGGACGATAAGAATCCTCCCACGCCCAGTCCGGTGCTGGCTTGCGCAGTGTGTTGGTTCTTTTTTTGGCGAGCGCTGACGCGGGATGGAAAAGCCGTTACACGGCCCCCCGGGATGCGCTTCTGGAATTCGCGAAAGAATGGCTCGCTAAGCGATTAGGCAGAGCGAACCCGAGCCCTGGGTGGGCCATGGAAACTTGAAGAAAAGGCGAACTTCCTGAACATCCCCTTCACTCTGCAGAAGAACGAAATCATCGACATGTGTGCTCCATCGGGAAAATCTTGACGCCTTGCGTTGCCAAAAAGTTGGCAGGCTCCAGGCGGCCGTCTCCCTCAATGACTGAGACTAAAGTTGCATAGCGAAAAATTGTCAATTTTACGACACGTAAAACAGACGACTGGCGATTGACCTTCTAACTAACTGTTTTTACGAGACTTATAGGAAATCATTTGCAGCATTAGAGCGAAATGTTATTTCAGGTTGTTTCTACGACACCTACGCTGCTAGCCATGAGAGCGACGCAGTGATTTTGCAGGTGATGCGCCCCTAGAGCGACCAACCTGCGTATCAACCAGCTGCCTGCGGAACTGCATTTGTTAGTTGTTGCGCCGCAAGGGCAAACGGCTTTTTGAAGAGGGGTCACCCAAAATGCACAAGCAATCGAGCAATCGATCAGAACTGGCTGACGCGCTCTTTCGACTTCGCCGCAGTTTTTACTCGCTCGCAGGGTTCAGCGGCGTCATCAACGTCATGATGTTGACGCCGGCTATTTATATGCTGCAGGTCTATGATCGGGCCTTGGTCAGTCGCAACGTCACAACGTTGACGATGTTGACCATTCTGGTGATAGGCCTGTTCTTGCTGATGGCCACGCTGGAAATGTTCCGCACCCGCGTGCTGATCCGGGTCGGCAACTGCCTCGACATGGACCTCAATCGACGCATTTTCACCGCAGCATTCGAGCGCAACCTGAGCCGCGCCGGAGGTAATCCGGCCCAGGCCCTGCAGGATCTCGCGCAGGTGCGTCAGTTCCTCACCGGCAATGGCCTGTTCGCTTTCTTTGATGCGCCATGGACGCCGATCTACCTGCTGGTCGCCTATCTGATCCACCCGCTGCTCGGACTGGTCACGCTGATCGGATCGCTGATTCTGGTGGGCCTGGCTTATCTCACCGAGAAGGCGACGCAAAAGCCGCTGGCCGAAGCCAATCAGGCCGCCCTCTCCTCCGCCAGCTATGCCAACAACAACCTGCGCAACGCCGAGGTCATCGAGGCCATGGGCATGCTGCCGTCGATCGGCAAGCGCTGGTACCAAAGCCATTTGCGCATACTGGAAATGCAGACCCTGGCCTCCGACCGTGCCGCCCTGATCAGCAGTACCGGGCGCTTCGTGCGTATCACTTTGCAGTCGCTGATCCTCGGCGCCGGCGCGCTGCTGGCGATCGAAGGCAAGATCACCCCCGGGATGATGATTGCTTGCTCGATCCTCACCGGCCGCGCGCTGGGCCCGGTGGAACAAGTCATCGCGTCGTGGAAGCAGCTGCTTGGCTGCCGTTCGGCTTGGGGCCGTTTGAACGAGATGCTGAACGACTATCCGCGCCGGCCACCGAGCATGTCGCTGCAGCGGCCGGTGGGCGTGCTGGCGGTGGAGAATGTGTATGCCGGTGCCCCCGGCACCGGCAACACAATTCTGCGCGGGGTGAGCTTCAACCTTTCCCCCGGCGAAAGCCTTGGCATTATCGGTCCATCCGCCTCGGGCAAATCCACCCTCGCCCGCCTGTTGGTCGGCGTCTGGCCGGCACAGGCCGGCAAGGTGCGCCTGGACGGCGCGGACATATTCACCTGGAACAAAGGCGAACTTGGCCCCTGGCTCGGTTACCTGCCACAGGACGTGGAGCTGTTCGAAGGCACCATCGCCGACAACATTGCGCGCTTTGGCGAAGTGGACAGCGACGCGGTCATCCGCGCCGCCAGGACGACGGGAGTGCACGAGATGATCCTGCGTTTGGCGCAGGGTTATGAGACCCGTCTGGGCACCGATGGCAGCCCGCTTTCCGGTGGCCAGAAGCAACGCATCGCCTTGGCCCGCGCGCTGTATGGCGAACCCAATCTGATTGTGCTGGATGAGCCGAATGCCAACCTCGACGACATCGGTGAAAAGGCCTTGGTCGATGCGCTGGCCCAACTCAAAAACCGCGGCGCCACCGTCATTCTGATTTCCCACCGTCCCAATGTGCTCTGCGCCGTCGATAAGGTGCTGATGCTGCGCGACGGCGGCGTGCAGATGCTCGGTACTCGCGACGAAGTATTCGCGGCGCTGCGCAAGGCCAGTGTGATGCCTGCAGGCGCATCAACTCCGCTGGCCTCCGTCAAAGCACGGGAGTAAACGATCATGCAAATGAGCCAACACACCGACATGATTCTCGCCGATCCCAGGAACGAAGTGGATCTGGACGTCGGTAAGCCCGTGCGCTGGGGCATGTTGCTGATGCTCGCCGGCTTCGGCGGTTTCCTCCTGTGGTCCTGGCTGGCGCCGCTGGATGCCGGCGTGGTGGCGACAGGCACGGTAAAAGTCACCAGCAATCGCAAAGCCGTGCAGCATCTGAGCGGCGGCACCGTAGAGGCCATTCTTGTTCGCGAAGGCGATGCAGTGAAAAAAGGCCAGGAGGTGGTCCGCCTCGACTCGCTGCGTGCCGCCGCCGAACAGGGTGCGGTCAGCGCCCAATACATCGTCAGCAAGACTGTGGAAAACCGCCTGGAAGCGGAACGCGACGGCCGCGATGTGGTGAACTACGATCCCGAATTGTACAAGCGCTTCGGGAATGACTACCGCCTGTTGGCCGCCATGGATCTGCAACAACGCCTGCTGGACACCCGGCGTGCCGGCCTCGCTGGCGAAATCAGCATCCTGCAGGAAAACCTCGCGGCGTCGGCGGTGCAGCTCAAGGGTCTGCAGCAGGTCTATGGCGCCCGCGCCTCGCAGATCAACTTCCTCAGCCAGGAACTGACAGGCACCCGCGCGCTGGCGGCCGAAGGCTATGTCCCGCGCAACCGCCTGCTTGAGCTGGAACGCAGCAATGCCGACCTCTCCGCCGGCCAGGCCGAGAACCTCAATAACATCGCTCGCGTGCGTAGCCAGACCTCCGAAATCAAGCTGCGCATCCTGCAGCGCCAGCACGATTACCGGAAGGAAGTCGAATCGCTGCTCACCGACACCGCCAAGGAAAACACCACCTTGGCCGACCGCTTGCGTGCGCTGGATTATGAAGTGACCCACACGGTAATTCGATCGCCCATCGATGGCATGGTCCAGTCCCTGAGCATTGCTACGATCGGCGGGATCATTCAGCCCGGCTTCAAGATCATGGAAATCGTTCCAGACAACGAACCGCTGCAGGTCGACGCGATGATTCCCGTGCAGGCCATCGACAAGATGGTCCCCGGCCTGCCCGTGGACATCGCCTTCCCGGCCTTCAACCATGCCCAGACACCCAACATACCCGGCCGCGTGAAGACCGTCTCCGCCGACCGCCTGCTCGACGAGGAAAGCAAGCAACCGTTCTATCTGGCTCAGGTAGAAGTCACGCCCGATGGCATGAGCCTGCTAGGCAGCAACCACATTCGGCCTGGTATGCCCGCCAGCGTCACCATCAAGACTGGCGAGCGCAACTTGATGAGTTATCTGCTCAAACCAATGCTCGAGCGTGTTGACAGCTCCTTCAAGGAACAATGAAATGGACCGTCATTGCCTGTTCTTCTGCCTGCTGGCGCTGTCCCTCCAGGCCAGCGCCATGGACCTCAAACAAGCCTGGGATCTGTTGCAGTACCAAGGCCCCGTCTATCGCGCCGCCGTGCATGAAAAGGAGGCCGGTGCGCAAAACCGCGACATCGGCAGGGCCGGCCTGCTACCGCAGATCAATGCCTCGGCCTACGACAACAAGGTCAATGGCACCCAACGCCAGAGCGGCGTCGATAGAGATCTCGACTACACCTCCAAGGGCGCTAACGTGCGCCTGCGCCAGCCGCTGTTCAACAAACAGAAGATGGCCGAGTACCGCCAGGGCAAGCAGCGTGCCGACTACAGCGTCGCGGTGTTCGACGCCAAGAGTCAGGACGCCGCGGTGCGCCTGGCTGAAAGCTATTTCGACGTGCTCCTGGCCAGCGAAACCATCCTCCTTGCCAAATCCAAGTTGAGCGCCTTCGACGAACAACTCGCTTCGGCGAAACGGCGCATGGAGTTGGGGGCCGGCACCATCACCGACATCGACGAGTCGGCCGCTCGCCGCGACCTCGCCGCGGTTGAGCTGATCGAAGCGCAGGACAACCTGGTCAACGCGCGCCGCAAGCTTGAGGAATTTATCGGTGAAACCCCCGAATCGCTGACCACCTTGCGTCCGAGCTTCGATACACCACCGCTGCTACCGAGCAACCTGCAAGACTGGTTGGTCAAAGCCCAGGCCGACAGCCCGCTGATCCATGCGCGCCGTCATAGCAGCGACCTCGCCGAAGAAGAAGTGAAGCGCGCCAAGGCCGGCCACTGGCCAACACTGGATTTCGTGGCCGGCTACACCGCGGGTCAGAGCCAATCAATCTCCGAGTTGAATCAACGCAACCGCTACGGCTCAATCGGGCTGGAAGTAAACTTCCCGTTGTACAGCGGTGGCGGCACCAGCGCGCTGACACGCCAGGCGAGTGCCAATAGCTATAAGGCCCTGGACGAACTCGACGCCACGCGCCAGGAAGTCATCACCGGTACCACCCGTGAGTATCGCGGCGTAGAGAGCGGCGCCCAACGTATTCGCGCGCTGGAGCGGGCCGTGGAGTCCAACGAACGCTCACTGAATTCGACACGCAAGGGCTTCAAAGAGGGCGGCACCAGCACCAATGCGGACGTCCTCAATGCCGAAGAGCTGCTCTTCGTTGCGCGCCACGATCTGTTCGAGGCCAAGCTGCGCTACTTGATGTCGCGCCTGCGCCTGGCCTCTTCGGTGGGCAGTCTGGGCGACGACGATATCGACCACATCAACGACTACCTCGGCCCGGAACTGTTGGTCACCAACTGACCTAATACAACTGCGACCGTCGATCCCGATGCAAATCATTACGCGCGCTGATTCGCTTGTTCCGCGCCTCGGCAAGATTCAGTGTCGCCAGCAAAATCTGCTCGCCACCCTGCTCCGCCGGCCCTGCCACAGGGTAGCCATCAGCATCGACGATCACCGAGCCTTGCACCCAACTGACCCCACGTTCATGACCATGCCGATCACACGCGGCGATGAACATTCGGTTGACCGAGGCGTTGGCCTGGACTCGCACAACTTCGGCTGGACGCTCGGTTTGCGGCCGTGGCCCGTCGGGCCAATTGACCGGTGCGCAGAGCAGGTCCGCACCGGCCAGCGCCGGGAGTCGCACCCACTCGGGGAATTCCAGGTCGTAGCAAATCAGCATGCCGATTCGTCCATGAACGGTTTCTACAACCGGCGGCGCGTCGTTTCCGGCGCTGAAGATTTCGTTCTCGCCATCCCAGAGGTGCGCCTTGCGGTACATGGCGCGCAGGCCTTGGGCATCGATCATCGCCGCACTGTTGGCCAGTTCATCGCCGGCCAACCGCTCACAGAATCCACCCACCACGACGATGTTCAATTCCCGGGCCAGCGCCGTCCACAGAAGCAAGGTCGGCCCTTCGACGGTTTCCGCCAGCGACAGGGCTTCGCTGCGGTCGGCAAACAAGTAGCCGCTCTGGACCAGTTCGGGCAGCACCACCACTTGGGCGCCTTGGTAAGCCGCCGAACGAATCGCCCGCTCGGTCAGCTTCCGGTTGTAAGCCAGGTCGCCTATTTTCGGCGCCAGTTGGCAGCAGGCGACCACAGTATTTTTTGCGCTGTTCAACGCCCCTCCTCCACAGGCTGATGAGCCATGGAAACAATGTCGCTCTCAGTAATCGAATCGATAATCCGGCGTTCGTACTCAAGGTCTATCGAACGGCTGAGCAGGTAATACGTCAGGCCCGAGACCACCAGACCCACCAGCCAGGCGATATCAACGCCTTCCAGCATCCGCGCCAGCGGCCCGACGAACACCTCTTTGCCAGCCGCCGCATCAAAGATGTAGAAGAACGGCACCATGGCGGCGAAGCCAATCAGATAAGAGACAATGCCGCGAAATTGCCAGGCGCCGTAAATGCCCTTCGGCGTGAAGAAATGCGGGATCGCGTAGCGACCTTTGCGCACGAAGAAGTAGTCCACCAGATTGACCGCGGTCCACGGCACAAGAAAGTACAGGAGCAGTACTAGGAAGGTGTTCAACAGGGCGATGCCATCGCCTTTGATCGACAGCACACAGGTCAACAGAATGACGCTGATCGCGGAGATCGACATCACTCGGGCGCGGAGTGTCGGTGTGATTTTCTTGATCGAATCCACACCCGTCAGCAACGTCAGCATGGCGCTGTAGGTGTTGAGCGCGATGATCGGCAGAAAGCCCGCCACCGAGACAATCACCAACACATTGCCCAGGCCTGGAATCATCGAAGAGCCAACCTGGTTCAGCGCCACCAGCGCATCCGCCGCTTTCAACTGCTGCGCAAGCCAGGCCCCGAGGCCGATCATCCAGCCGCCCGACAACGAGGCGCCGATGAATACGGCGGCGATCAGTTTTGGTCGACTGGTGTTTTTCGGCAGGTAACGGGAGTAGTCGGAGACATAAGGCGCATAGGAAATGTTGTAGCTCGCGCCAATGGCAAACAGTGTGGCAAAGGCAATCCAGCTGAAACCCAGGTCGGTCGCCGGGGTGACACCCTCCTGGCCTGCGCCGAACATCAAGGCGATGGTGACCAGCGCATACAGCGGCAACGTTGCGAGCAACGCCCACTTGAAGGCTTTGTGCATCAGGTCGTGGCCGTAGATCGACAGCAGCGCGCCGATCAGCACTACCGCAATGGCGACGATGGTCGGGTCGATGCCAAACACGTGTTCGAGGCCGTTCATGATCAGCGAGATGTTCACCACGTTGAATCCGACGAACACAAACATCGTCGCCATCAACGCCAGGATCACCCCGCGATAACCAAACTGCGCACGCGACTGGATCATTTGCGGAAGGCCCATCTCCGGACCTTGCGAACCATGAAACGCCATGAAAATGGTGCCGAACATAATGCCCAGCGCACCGGCTAACATCGTCCACAGCGCCGACAAGCCAAGGCTTGGGCCGACAAAACCGATGGAGATGGTGAAGAAGTGGAAGTTGCCCAGAAACCAGAAAGGGCCCTGGCTGCTGAGCTTGGCGTGACGTTCGTTTTCCGGAATGTAATCGATCGAGTGGCCTTCGATGGCCAACCCGCTGCTCGCTTCGATGGCGTGCGCAGATTGAGGGGACCCTGACATATGAGTGTTCCTATGCTGGTGATTGTTGTTTTTATGGGCAAGGCGCCGGTTTCATTGCAATGTAGGGCGTTGATCAGGGCTGTAAAATATCGCAGGCACACTGTTTACATAGATCCACGTCTATGTAATTGAGTATCGGGAGCACGCATGCTGGGAACTGTATCGGAGCTGGATCTGCGTTTGATCCGGGTGTTTCTCACCGTCGTTGAGGCGGGCGGGATTTCGGCCGCGCAAACGGCGCTCAACACCACGCAACCCACCATCAGCGCGCAATTGGCGACGCTGGAAGCGCGGGTGGGGTTTCGTCTTTGCGAACGCGGGCGCGGCGGGTTTTCGGTGACGCCCAAGGGCAGCCAGTTTGTCGAGGCGGCGCGGCGATTGCTGGCGGCTGCCGAAGGGTTCCGGGTTGAAGTCCAGCACATCAATCGCAAGGTGTCGGGCAACATCAACATCGGCCTGCTCGGTCAAATCGATCCGGTGGCCAACAAGAAAATCGCCCTGGCCATTGCGCGGTTACGGTCCCGGCATGAAGGGCTGTATTTCCATTTCACGGAGCTGTCGTCATCGCTGCTGGAAGAGAAAATCATCAACGGCCATATCGATCTGGCGATCGGCTATTTCTGGCACCGCCTGCCCAACATTGATTACTTTGCGTTATTCCAGGAAACCCAGATCGCCTACTGCGCCCCGACTCACCCGCTGTTCGAGCAAGTGGGCGAGCTGACCCGGGATGACGTCAGCGATTACGACTGGGTATGGCCCAGCCATCCCTTGCCGGAAATGCCGGCGCCCACCTCGATAGAACGCCTGACGGTGCTCACGGACAGCATGGACGGCGCCGCCCTGCTCATTCTGTCTGGCCAGCATTTGGGGTTTCTGCCGCAGCACTATGCGGCGAAGCATGAACAACTGGGGCAGTTGCATCCGCTGAATCCCGAGCTGTTGCGCTATGAGGTCGGCTTTCATGCAGCGGTCAGGCATTCGGCGCGACAGCGGGATTTGGTGAGTGCTTTTCTGACTGAGTTGATCGACATTTTCGGGGCCGTGTAAGCGTCAACGGGAGCAAACCCCTCACCACCAAAATCAGCTCAAGGCATCAGGTCCAGCGGTAACGTCTCGTCTTTCGCTCGCTCGTCGTACCAACGCTTCAAAGATTCAGGCAAGCGGCCTTTCCAGCCCGGCACATTGGTGTAGTAGCGGGCCCTCAAATGGCTCTGCTGATCGACAACCACCAGTAGCAACCAGAATCGGCTATCCGGTGCGCTCGCGAAGATAGCCGCGTTGATCGAGCCTAAACCGCGTATCCACATTTCCGTGACCTGCGCCTCGGGCAAGTCGCTCGACGTGTCGCCAGTCACCCTTGAACTGCTACTCGCCACCAACCGCTGATAGTCATCCTTGAGCAATTGCCGCAGCGCGTCATCCTCCTGCTGTGTACGCACCAACCCCACGCTGAGTAAATCGTTGTCCAGTGCCAAAGACTGTTCCGACGCCACATAACGTCCGGCGTAATACACCCCCATGCCGGCGCCACAATCGGCAGAGTCGCCGCTCTGTGTAACGTCGAGTACGCCGTTGATTGCTTTGAAATCCAGGGTGCAGGATCCCTCGGCGTAATGCGCCTGAGTGCCGTCGAGTGTCGCGATACCGTCCAGCTCGCCCATGTTGGCGCCGTTCGTGGCCGAAACGTCGAAGGTAATGTGGGTTGAATCCTTGCGTTTGGTTTTCAACTCGGCCCCCGTCGCAACGCCCCACGGAATCAGTTGCCAGGAGGCATCCCAGGTAAACGGCTTGGCAGCGTGGCCGAGTTCAACGAGGCGCATCTGGTACTGCTGGCGCAGGCAGCTGAGGTTGTCGGCGCATTGATTGCGTTGTTTCAGCCATTGGCGTTGATCCGCTTTCAGCGACTTGGGGTCGGCGACCTTGGGCAGCGTCGAACTCCAGAGTGCGCCCAGTTTGCGGTCAAGATCCGACGTGTAGGGGTCGGCGCAAATGGCCTTCTCGCTGGGACTGGCGGCGCTGTCGCAGTTGAAGCTGCTGGCGTGGGCAGCAGCGGACAAGAGGGCAGGAATCAACAGGAAAGCGTAACGGGTCTTGAAACGACAGAACGTTAAGGGCATCGACAGATTCCATTCTTTTGACGGCGCCAGTATGCCCAAGTCCATGAGCGCGGGCATTTTTATAACGATGGCTCGGTGGTACCCGAGGTGAACACGTCAAAACGGGGGCGGCCCCCCGCTACATGTTCAGGGTAGTTTCAGATATGGATTTCGTTGGTCGGCATCACGTCGATCCGCGCCACGGGCCCCGTCAAATGCGCCAGGTCTGCGTTGTGCTCGGTGATGATGTCTTCGGCGGCGAGGTTGCCGTTGTCGACGGTGGAATGCGCATCGGCGGCGAGCACTACGTCATAGCCCAGCTTCAGGGCCTGGCGGACGGTGGCGTTGACGCAATAGTCGGTTTGCAGCCCGCAGATGATCAGGCGATCGGTGCCCAAATCCTGCAACTGGGCTTGCAAGTGGGTCCGGTAGAACGAGTCTCGATGGGTTTTTCGCACGCGAAGGTCTTGCGGCGACGTCTTCAGGCTTTCGGCCAGTTGCCAGCCTTCGGAACCGTGTTGCAGCATGTCGCCCTTTTCTTCGTGCTGGATGAGGACGACCGGGATGCTGGCAGCGCGAGCCTTGGTGCCCAGGTCGTTGATGTTCTCGATAACGCGCTTGATCTCAAAACATGCGTACTCGCCAGTGCACAGGGCTTGCTGGACATCGATGATCAGCAGTGCGGTAGCCATGGTCCCGTCCTTGAAAAGTCAGTGGATCAGGGGACGAAAATAGGTCCGTCCCCTTTTAAAAACAACCCTCAATAACCGAGCGACAATCCGGTGTTTCGACGTGGGTCGTTCGCCCCATAGAAGCGGTTTTTGCCCACAGGTTTGCCTTCCAGGGAAGGCGCGCCGACCAGAATCGCCGCCACATGGTTGGCGTCCTGCGGCCCGGCAAACTTGTGCCCCCAACTTTCGAGCATCTTCACCGTATCGGGGCTGGTAGTGAAGGTCTCAAGGTTGGTCTCTTCCGGCAACCACTGCTGGTGGAAACGCGGGGCATCGACCGCTTCCTGGATGTTCATTCCGTAGTCGATCACGTTGAGCATAGTCAACAAGGTTGCGGTGATGATGCGACTGCCACCGGGGGTGCCGACGACCATCACTACTTTGCCGTCCTTGGTGACGATGGTCGGGCTCATGGACGACAGCGGTGCCTTGCCGGGTGCGATGGCATTGGCCTCCCCTTGCACCAGGCCGTACATGTTTGGCACACCGATTTTCGAGGTAAAGTCATCCATCTCGTCATTGAGGATGACCCCGGTTTTGCTGGCCATAACGCCGGCGCCGAACCAGTCGTTCAGGGTATAAGTCACCGAGACCGCGTTGCCCCATTTATCGACGATGGAGTAATGGGTGGTGTTGCTGCCTTCGTGGGGCGCTACGCCGGGTTTGAGCTCGCGGGACACACCGGCCTTCTGCGGGTTGATGGCGGTGCGGATTTTGGTGGCGTAGTTTTTATCCAGCAGATGGGCGATCGGGTTCTTCACGAAATCCGGGTCGCCCAGGTAGCTGTTGCGGTCCACATAGGCGTGACGCATCGCTTCGATCTGGTAGTGCATGCTCTGGGCCGAGTGATAGCCCAGGTCTTTCATCGGATAGCCTTCGAGAATGTTCATGATCTCGCAAATCACCACGCCGCCGGAGCTTGGCGGTGGCGCAGAAACCACGTGGTAGCCGCGGTAATCGCATTCGATCGGGGCCAGTTCGCGGGTCTTGTATTTGTCGAGATCGGCCTGAGTGATGATGCCTTTGTTGGCCTGACTGGAGGTGACGATGGCATCAGCCACCCAGCCTTTATAGAAGCCGTCGGCGCCGTTCTCGGAAATTTCCCGCAGGGTCTTGCCGAGGTCTTTTTGCACCAGTTTCTGACCGACTTGCATCGGCTCGCCGTTGCTCAGGAAGATCGCACCGGAATCCTTGATGTCCTTCTTGAACACGTCAGTGGCGTATTCCAGCAACTCGACATCGCCCTGCTCCAGCACAAAACCGTCTTCGGCGAGCTTGATGGCCGGGGCGATCACTTCCTTGCGCGGTTTGGTGCCGTATTTCTTCAGCGCCAACTCCATGCCCGACACGGTGCCCGGCACGCCAACAGCCAGATGGCCACGGGTGCTCAGGTCAGGGACGACGTTGCCCTCCTTGTCGAGGTACATGTCGGCGGTGGCAGCCAGCGGTGCTTTTTCACGGAAGTCGAGGAAGGTCTTGCGCCCGTCCGCCAACTGAATGGTCATGAAACCGCCGCCACCCAGGTTGCCCGCTGCGGGATAAACCACCGCCAGCGCGTAACCGACCGCTACCGCGGCATCGACGGCATTGCCGCCGTTCTTGAGTACATCGACGCCCACATGACTGGCCAGATGCTGCGCGGTGACGACCATGCCGTTTTCGGCCGCGACCGGCGCCACGGAGGCCGCGTAAGCACTGAGGCAGCTGAGCGCCAATGAGGTCGCAATCAGCGATTTGGCAAAAGGTTCGAACTTCATGAGTCGGTCTCTTCTTGTTTTTAAGTAGGAAAACGCTTCAAGAGCAGTACGCAGTATGGCTGGGATTGCGTATTGCGCCTCCCCGTCGAGGCAGTATGCTTGCCCTCAGTTCAGCACTTTTGCGGAGTCCGCCAGCATGACTTACACCTGCACCACCCTGGCGTCCCCGGTCGGCGAGCTGAAGCTGGTCGCGAACGGTTCACGACTGACCGCCATCCTCTGGGAAAACGACAAACCGGGGCGAGTGCGGCTTGGGCCGATGCGCGAGGCGCCGGATAATCCGATCCTGATGCGCACCACTCAGCAGCTGCGGGAATACTTTGCGGGCACGCGCACTCGTTTCGACCTGGAACTGGATTTTGCCGGGACGGAATTTCAGAAGAAGGTCTGGGCAGCGTTGCTGACCATTCCATTTGGTGAGACCCGCAGCTATAGCGAGATTGCCCGGCAGATCGGCAATCCCAGTGCGGTTCGGGCCGTGGGCGCGGCGAATGGCAAGAACCCGATTTCGATTGTTGCGCCGTGTCATCGGGTGATTGGCGCTTCGGGGAAGTTGACAGGGTTTGCCGGTGGGCTTGAGGCGAAGGAGCGGCTGCTGACGCTGGAGGGCGGACATTGGGGTGGGACTGGACGACTGGAAGGCTTTTGACCTTGTAGGAGCTGCCGCAGGCTGCGATCTTTTGATCTTGATCTTCGGTGCCCTTGAAGACGCTGAAGATCAAAATCAAAAGATCGCAGCCTGCGGCAGCTCCTACAGGGGTTGTCTGCGTCTCTTAAACCGCGACGAAGATGTTTTTCATCGCCGCGTACTGCAGCAGCATGATGGTCTTCGCATCGCAGATCTCCCCGCGATAAAACGCCTCAAGTGCGTCATCGAATTTCCACTCCAGCACTTCCAGTTCCTCGGTCTCCTCCTCCAGTCCGCCGCCATCACTGACCTTGGAAGCAGCATCGTACTCAGCGATGAAGAAGTGCAGTTTTTCGGTCACCGAACCGGGGCTCATGTAGGCCTCGAACACCTTGTGCACATGGTGCACGCGATAACCGGTCTCTTCCTCGGCTTCTTCGCGGATGCGCTCTTCAGGCGCCGCACCTTCGAGCAGCCCCGCTGCCACTTCGATCAGCAGACCATCGTGGCCGTTGACGAACACTGGCAACCGGAATTGCCGGGTCAGCACCACGGTTTTCTTTTCACGGTTGAACAGCAAAATCGCCGCGCCGTTGCCACGGTCGTAGACCTCGCGGGTCTGGCGCTGCCATTCGCCGTTGTTGCGCTGGTAATCGAAGGTGATTTTCTTGAGCAGGTACCAGTCGTGGGACAACACCTGGGACTCGATGAGGTTGACCCGCTCGGCTGTGTTCGACATGACAATGCATCCCTTTTTTCGTCAGAAGGCGCACATCTTAGGCGAAAACGAAAGCCTGGCGCTAAGACAGCTGCGCCTTGTATTCCTTCTCATACTGACCCGCCAGCGTCTCTTTCTGTTTGTCGTCGAGCAACTTGCCGGCCATCTGGAAGAACTTCTGCTCTTCCTCTTCCAGGTGGTGATTGACCTTCTCGGCGAGCTTCTTCGCGACCACCAGCCAGGCCGGGCTGGACATCTCGGTCTCGTCCAGTTCCTCCATCATTTCGTCCATCTCGTGGTGTTCTGAAATGGCATGACGGCTGAGATCCACGCCATTATCAAACTCCATCAGCGGGATGTAGAAATGCCGCTCTTCAGCGGTTTCGTGGGCCTGAAGTTCAGACTTGAGTTGCTTGTAAGCTTGGACCCGCTCGGGGGTGTCGCCGCTGGTCTGGATCAGTGCATCGGCGTAGGTGCGCTGGCGGTCGTGACTTTCGCGCAAGGCTTCGAAAATATTCACGGAGTGTCCTCATAGGCCGCGTTCTGGAATGACGCTGTTTAGGCTAGACATCTGCGCCCGAACGACGGTTCCACCTGAGAGCTGGAACAACGACCCGTTGCCGCGATAGGCTTGGAAATGTTTTCCACCCTGGCCATAAGGAAATAGCTGATGCCCCTGCGAATCGAACGGTCGCAAAACCCCACGGATGAAGAGCGCCAGGCGATCCTGCTGCCGTTGCGCGCCTATAACGCCGCAAAAGCCGGAATCTCGACTCAGGAGCCCGTTGCCTTGCTGGTGCGTGACGAAAGCGGCGAGATTCTCGGTGGGCTTCACGGCCGAGTGTTTTACCAATGGATGTACATCGACCTGCTGTCGGTACCGGAGCAAGCCCGGGGACAGGGCATGGGCACGAAGCTGATGCAGATGGCTGAAGACCTGGCACGGGAAAAGGAATGCATCGGAATCTGGCTCGACACCTTCGACTTCCAGGCGCCGGCGTTCTACAGGAAGCTCGGCTACAGCGAGTTAGGCCAGATCGCTGACTACCCGCCTGGTCACAAGCGCTTCTTTTTTCAGAAGCGCCTGATAAATATTTAATCCCTGGCACCGCCCAAAGATCGCAGCCTTCGGCAGCTCCTACAGGGAGTACACCTGCCCAGTGTAGGAGCTGCCGCAGGCTGCGATCTTTTGATCTTGCTTACAGGCAGGTCGCCAACGCCGCCAGTCGGCGCTTGGCGACAAAGTCGTCATGCTGCGCGTAATAATTCAGCACGGTGGCGGAAGCGTCAGTCTTCACGTCCACAAAGGATTCCGCCGAGCGCGTGTAAACGGTAGTGCCTCCCTTCTCGCCAGGCTGCAAATACGCGCCAGCATCGACACCAAACACCGCCTCGTCCTGCCAGGAAAACTGCACACACTGGGCGACGACTTTTTCCGGCTTGTCCGAGGTCAGGGTTTTATACGGGGTTCCAGTGCGGGCGTCGTTCATCGCCGAGCCCGCGCATCCCGCCAGCAACGTTACGGCCAGCGCCACCATCAGAATTCGCATTGCGTTCGCTCATCAAGAAAAAGCGGACTGTATCACCGCGGCACGGCGTATCGTTCTGCTTTACTTCATTTATACCGCGACACCGAGTGACGATTCGCGCACCCTGTCGCGCCATTAACACCGCATCGCCCGTTTTTCCGGGCTCATTTTTTTGGAAAGGCCATGACACCCAACGCCGAATATTACAAACCAACCGCTGAATATGCCGACAAGCTGATCAGCCAGATCGGTCAGACGCCGTCCTGGATTGCCAAGCGAATTGGCGTCACCGACAAGCGGATTCGTTACATCCTAGACGGCGAGAGAACCGTCAAAGGTGAAACCACGCCGATTCAAATGACGTATCCCGAGCAGTTTGCCCTCGAATGCCTGGCAGCAGCGGCCAAGGCCAGCAAGAAGCAGTCTTCGTAATCCAGCCTCAAGGAGCGACCATGGCGGCAACCGAACAGCAACACGAGCAAGCGTTGAAGAGGTTTCTCGATGAGCGCCCTGAACTGCGCGTCGAACTCGACAACCTCAACCCGCTGTTGGCTCAGGCCAAGGGCGAGACCGCGGCGCAGTACCGCGAGGAGCGCTTGCATGAAGCCTTTGAAGCCGAGGCCGAGCGCCTGGGATTGTTTGCCTGGGAGCTGACGCTGCAACTGACCGCCGCGACGTCCGAGGACTATCAGGCACAGCGCCTGGAAGTGCACAAGGAAGTGGCCGAGATGGCCGGCATGGACTGGCTGGAGTATTGCGAGTTATATGGATTGAGTAAGTGACCCTTTCGGTCGCTGTCTGAGGACGACCTTCGCTGATGTTGCCATCCCTCTCCACTGATCGCGCCAGTCCAGGCCATCTGCATACCCGCAAATGGCGCGGACGCATCGGCATGTCGCTGGTGGCCAGCCTCTCGGTGCTCGCGGGCATGACCGACGCCATCGGTTTCATGGCCAGCGGCGATTTCGTCTCGTTCATGAGCGGCAACACCACCCGCCTCGCCGTTGCCATCAGCGACGGCGACCTGGGCCTGACTTTGCGCCTGGTGATCCTCGTCGGCACCTTCATCGTCGGCAACGCCTTGGGGATTGTCGTCAGCCGCCTCGGCGGTCGCCGGGCGCTGCCCTTGCTGCTGTGCATCGCCACGCTGCTCTGCGGCGCCGCCGCCTGGCCCTACGACGAACAATTGCCAGCGCTACTGGCGACGATCATCGCCATGGGCATGCTCAATGCCGCCGTGGAAGAAGTGAACGGCCTGCCGGTCGGCCTGACCTACGTCACCGGCGCACTGTCGCGCTTTGGCCGTGGGCTGGGACGCTGGATGCTCGGCGAACGGCGCAACGGTTGGCGCGTGCAATTGATCCCCTGGACCGGAATGTTTGCCGGCGCGGTACTCGGCGCCGTGCTGGAACATCACTTGGGGCTCAGGGCGTTATTTGTCAGCGGTCTGCTGGCCGGCGCGGTCGGGCTGCTGTCGCTGAAAATTCCGCGGCGCTGGCAGTTGGGTTATATGCCGCGCTGAATTGGGTGGTGTCTGTCAGGCCGCCTTCGCGAGCAAGGCGGCGACTCGGTCTTGAGGAAAACGCCCTTCGCCGCCCCGGCGATAAAGCTTTATCATGGCCGCAGTTTTGCTGATCGAGTCCGTCATGAAGTTCGCCATCGCGCTGTTTTCCGCTGCCCATGCGCCCTCCTCGCGCCGCGCCCTGCTGTTCGCCCAGGCTGCGCTGGCCAGTGGGCATGAGATTGTCCGGCTGTTTTTTTATCAGGACGGCGTCTACAACGCCTCCGGCAGCGTGGTCACGCCGCAGGATGAGCAGGACTTGCCCAAGCAATGGCGCAATTTCGTCACCGAGCATCAACTGGACGGCGTCGTATGCATCGCCGCCGCCCTGCGTCGTGGCGTGTTGAACGAAGAAGAAGCCGGGCGCTATCAGCGTGAAGCCGTTGCGGTGGGCGCGCCGTGGGAATTGTCCGGACTCGGCCAATTGCATGACGCGGTACAGGATGCTGACCGCCTGATCTGTTTCGGAGGCGCGTGAGATGGCTAAATCCTTGCTGATTATCAGCCGTCAGGCGCCTTGGTCCGGACCGAGTGCGCGGGAAGCGCTGGACATCGTGCTGGCCGGCGGTGCCTTTGATCTGCCGATCGGCCTGCTGTTTCTCGATGACGGGGTGTTCCAGCTCGCCGCGAAACAGGATGCCAAGGCCCTCCAGCAGAAAGACCTGAGCGCCAACCTGCAAGCCTTGCCGATGTTCGGTGTCGACGACCTGTTCGTCTGTGGCGAAAGCGTTGCGGAACGGGGTCTGAACCCGGCCGGCTTGTCGCTGGAAGAAGCTCAAGTGCTGGCAGCCCACGAAATCACCGCCCTTATCGACCGTTACGACCAGGTGATCACCCTCTGATGTCGACTTTGCATGTGTTGTCTCATTCCCCGTTCGGCGACGATCGCCTGACCAGCTGCCTGCGCTTGATGGGCGCTGACGATGCGTTGCTGCTGACTGGCGACGCGGTTTATGCGTTGCAACCAGGCACCGCGCCGTTCAATGCGCTGAACGCCCGCACTCTGAAACTGTTCGTACTGGCCGAAGACGCCCAGGCTCGCGCGCTGGAGATTCCTGACACAGCCAAGGCCATCGATTACCCGGCCTTCGTCGAGCTGTCGATTCATTACGACAAGGTCAACAGTTGGCTATGAACTCCCTGACGGTCGGCGCACGCGCCATCGAGTTGGACAAGGACGGTTTCCTGGTAGAACTGAGCGACTGGTCCTGCGACGTGGCCAGCGCCCTGGCCGCCGCCGAAGACATCGAGTTGAGCCCCGAACACTGGGAAATCCTCGAACTACTGCGCAGTTTCTATGCCGAATTCCAGTTATCGCCGGCCACCCGCCCGCTGATCAAGTACACCGCGCTGAAGCTGGGCCCGGACAAGGGCAACAGCCTGCACCTGAACCGACTGTTCAAAGGCACCCCTGCCAAACTCGCCGCGAAACTGGCGGGCCTGCCCAAACCGACGAATTGCTTATGACCGACTACCCAGCGCTGACCCTCGAAACACCCGCCGAACACCCGTTCGCCCAGTTCGTGCGCATCCTGGGCAAAGGCAAACGCGGCGCCCGCGACTTGACCCGGGTCGAAGCCCGCGAAGCCATGGGCATGGTGCTCGACCACAAGGTCGAAGACACCCAACTCGGCGCATTCCTGATGCTGTTGCGGCACAAGGAAGAAAGCGCTGAGGAGATGGCGGGGTTCACCGAAGCCTTGCGCGAACGTTTGCAGACACCGGCATTAAAGGTGGATCTGGACTGGCCAACCTACGCCGGCAAGAAACGTCATCTGCCTTGGTATCTGCTGGCGGCCAAGTGCCTGGCGCAGAACGGCGTGCGGATCTTCATGCACGGCGGCGGCGCGCATACAGCGGGTCGGCTCTATAGCGAACAATTGCTGGATGAGTTGAAGATTCCGTTGTGCCGCGACTGGCAGCAGGTCGGCGAGGCACTCGATAACGGCGGTCTGGCCTTCATGCCGCTGGTGGATTGGGCACCGCAGCTGCAACGAATGATCGACCTGCGCAATACATTGGGCCTGCGCTCGCCGATCCATTCCCTGACGCGGATTCTCAATCCGTTGGGCGCTCGCTGTGGCCTGCAAAGCATTTTCCATCCCGGTTACCAGGCGGTGCATCGCGATGCCAGCGGCTTGCTCGGCGATACCGCGATCGTTGTGAAAGGCGACGGCGGCGAGATCGAGATCAACCCGGACGCCGACAGTCACCTGTACGGCACCACTGGCGGCGAAAGCTGGGACGAGGAATGGCCGCAGCTGTCGAGCCAGCGCCACGTCAAACCGGCCACCCTCGATCCCGAGCATTTAAAAGCCGTGTGGCGTGGCGACGTGGTCGATAGCTACCCGCAAATGGCGCTGATTTCGACCATGGCCCTGGCCTTGCGCGGCCTCGGCCAAACCCGCGAACACGCCTTCGAAACCGCCCAGCAGTATTGGGATGCTCGGAACAAATCGATTTAACCGATCATAAGCGCCCAACCTTTGCGCTTTTTTATCGAACCTACGCGAATAGACTCCTCTCCAACGCTTATTGGTTGAGGAGTCTTGAACATGGGTTTGTTAGTTGAAGGTCGCTGGCATGACCAGTGGTACGAAAGCGCCAAGGACGGTACGTTCCAGCGTGAACAGGCCCAGCGTCGCAACTGGCTGACCGCTGATGGCAAACCCGGCCCGACCGGAGTCGGTGGCTTTGCAGCCGAGGCCGATCGTTATCACCTCTACGTGTCCCTCGCCTGTCCATGGGCTCACCGCACACTGATCCTGCGCAAACTCAAAGGCCTCGAAAGCCTCATCGATGTCTCGGTGGTCAGTTGGCTGATGCTGGAAAACGGCTGGACCTTCGACCGGAACCTCGGATCGACCGGGGACAAGCTCGATCATTTCAATTTCATGCACCAGCGTTACACCGCCGATACCGCCGACTACACCGGTCGTGTCACCGTGCCAGTGCTTTGGGACAAACAGCAGAATCGCATCGTTAACAACGAATCGGCGGAGATCATCCGCATGTTCAATGGCGCCTTCGATGACTTGACGGGTAATGACCTGGATTTCTACCCGGCGCCGCTGCGGGGCGAGATCGACGCGCTGAACGAACGGATTTATCCGGCGGTGAACAATGGCGTGTACCGCGCAGGGTTTGCCACGTCGCAGCAGGCGTATGAAGAGGCGTTCGATGATGTATTTGCCGAACTGGATCGACTGGAGTTGCTGTTAGGCGAGAACCGTTATCTGGTCGGTGAATACCTGACGGAAGCGGACATTCGGCTGTTCACCACGTTGATTCGCTTTGACGCGGTGTATTACGGGCACTTCAAGTGCAACCTGCGACGGATTGCCGATTATCCGAACCTGTCGAACTGGCTGCGGGAGATTTATCAGTGGCCGGGGATTGCCGAGACGGTGGATTTTGAGCACATCAAGAATCACTACTATGGCAGCCACAAGACCATCAATCCGACCGGAATTGTGCCTAAAGGGCCGGCGCAGGAGTTCACAGCGCCGCATGATCGCGAGCGGTTGAGTGGGAAAGGGGTTTGGCGCAGAGCCTGACAAATGATCGTTCCCACGCTCCGCGTGGGAATGCTGCCATGGACGCTCCGCGTCCGCTTCTGACGCTGTGACGCAGAGCGTCACGGGATGCATTCCCACGCAGAGCGTGGGAACGATCAGTTTCGGGGGGTGTTCAGACTTGCGCCTGAGCCCCTTCAAACCACGCCAGTTTCTCGCGCAATTGCACCACTTCTCCAACGATCACCAGCGTCGGCGCATGCACTTCATGCTCTGCCACCAGACTTGGCAAATCGGCCAACGTGCCGGTAAACACCCGCTGATTAATGGTGGTGCCCTGCTGGATCAACGCCGCTGGCGTATCCGCCGCACGACCATGCTTGATCAACTGCTCGCAGATGATCGGCAAGCCCACCAGCCCCATGTAAAACACCAGGGTTTGCGCTGGCGCGACCAGGTCGGCCCACGGCAAATCGGTGGAACCGTCCTTCAAGTGCCCGGTGACAAAACGCACAGACTGCGCGTAATCACGGTGAGTCAGCGGAATCCCGGCATACGCCGCGCAACCGCTGGCCGCGGTGATACCCGGTACGACCTGGAACGGGATGCCATGGGCCGCCAGTTCTTCGATCTCTTCACCGCCGCGACCGAATATGAACGGATCTCCGCCCTTCAGCCGCACGACCCGCTTGCCTTGCTTGGCCAAATCCACCAATTGCTGGTTGATTTGATCCTGCGGCACAGCGTGATCGGCGCGACGCTTGCCGACGTAAATCCGCTCGGCATCGCGACGGCACAAATCCAGAATCGCCGGTGCCACCAAGCGGTCATACAGCACCACATCGGCTTGCTGCATCAGACGCAAGGCACGGAAGGTCAGCAGGTCGGGATCACCGGGGCCAGCGCCCACCAAATAGACTTCGCCCGTTGCCGTCGGTGCTTCACCGGCAATTTTCGCCAGCATCAAGCGCTCGGCTTCGGCGCCCTGCCCGGCCAGTTGCCGGTCGGCAATCGGGCCCTGGAACACATCTTCCCAGAACGCCCGACGCTGCTGCACATCCGGGAACAGGCGTTTGACCTGACTGCGAAAGCGCGCTGCCAGGCCGGCCAGTTGACCGTAGGTGGAAGGAATCCAGGTTTCCAGTTTGGCGCGGATCAACCGCGCCAGCACTGGTGCATCGCCACCGCTGGAGACGGCAATGATCAAAGGAGAACGGTCGACGATCGCCGGGAAGATCACGCTGCACAGGGCTGGCGCATCCACCACATTGACCGGCACGCAACGCCGACGGGCATCGGCGGAGACTTGCGCGTTCAGCGGTTCGTCGTCGGTGGCCGCGATGATCAGCCCGCAACCGTCCAGGTCTGCTTCAAGGTAGCCTCGCACCAGACACTCGCCACCGCTGCCGGCAACCAGTTCACGCAGTTGCGGTTCGATTTCAGGTGCGACCACCCGCAGCAGCGCACCGGCTTCGGCCAGCAGGCGGGATTTGCGCAAGGCAATCTCCCCCCCGCCGACGACCAAGACACGACTGCCGCGAAGGTTATGGAACAGCGGCAGATAGTCCATTTAGCCGATGACCTCAAGGCCACCCATGTACGGTTTCAGCACGTCAGGCACACGGATCGAACCGTCGGCCTGCTGGTAGTTTTCCAGCACCGCCACCAGGGTACGACCGACCGCCAGGCCGGAACCGTTCAGGGTGTGCACCAGTTCAGGCTTGCCGGTTTCCGGGTTACGGAAACGCGCTTGCATGCGACGGGCCTGGAAGTCGCCGCAGTTGGAGCACGACGAAATCTCGCGGTATTTGTCCTGGCTCGGGATCCACACTTCCAGGTCGTAAGTCTTGACCGCACTGAAGCCCATGTCGCCGGTGCACAGCGCGATAGTGCGATAAGGCAGCTCGAGCAATTGCAGGACTTTTTCGGCGTTGGCCGTCAGGCCTTCCAGCGCTTCCATCGAGGTCGATGGCTCAACGATCTGGACCATTTCAACCTTGTCGAACTGGTGCTGACGGATCATGCCGCGCGTATCGCGACCCGAGGCACCGGCTTCACTGCGGAAGCACGGGGTGTGGGCGACGAACTTGATCGGCAGCAGTTTCGAATCGACGATTTCGCCAGCGACGATGTTGGTCAGCGACACTTCGGCGGTCGGAATCAGGTACAGATCGGCTTCGCCTTCACGAGTGATCTTGAACAGGTCTTCTTCGAACTTCGGCAACTGACCCGTGCCTTGCAGCGCCGGCGCTTGAACCAGATAAGGCGTGTAGGCCTCTTCGTAACCGTGTTCGCTGGTGTGCAGGTTGATCATGAACTGCGCCAGGGCGCGGTGCATACGAGCGATCGGGCCACGCAACAGGGCGAAACGGGCACCGGACAGCTTGGCGGCGGTTTCGAAGTCCAGCCAGCCGAATTTCTCGCCCAGGGCGACGTGGTCCTGAACCGGGAAATCGAACGCGGTCGGGGTGCCCCAGCGGCGCACTTCGACGTTGCCGTCTTCGTCATCACCGATCGGCACGGATTCGTGCGGCAGGTTCGGGATGCCGAGCAGGATCGAATCCAGATCGGTCTGGATCGCGTCCAGCTCGACTTTACCGGCGCTCAATTCATTCGCCATGCGCTCGACATCAGCCATCAGCGGTGCGATGTCTTCGCCGCGCTGCTTGGCCTGGCCGATGGATTTGGAACGCGCATTACGATCAGCCTGCAGTGCTTCGGTGCGGGTCTGGACGGTCTTGCGCTGTTCTTCCAGCGCTTCGATGCGCGCAACATCCAGCGTGTAGCCACGGGATGCCAGGCGGTCCGCTACGTCCTGAAGGTTGCTACGTAACAGTTTGGAATCGAGCATGTCGGTCTCTCGTTATCAAAGTTTGGTCAAGGACAGGCCAGCCCAGGTAGCGAGCAGGCCGCCGAATACGCTGATGGCAGCATAGACAAAAGCCAGCGGCATTTGCCCGGTTTCCAGCAGACGCACCGTATCCAGTGAAAAAGATGAAAAAGTCGTCAGCCCCCCGAGGAAGCCGACCATCAACCCGGCGCGCACCTCAATCGGCACCTCCGGGCGTACTAAAAACAGACCGTATAGAACGCCGATCAGCAAACAGCCGACGATATTAACGGCCAGCGTCGCGGTATAGAAGTGCCGCGGCCAATTAGCGTTGATCCAGTTACCGGTAGCAAAGCGCAAAAGCGTTCCGGCGATACCGCCCACAGAAACGGCAACGATCAAAGGAATCACTATTTTCTCCGCTGCCGGGGACTGAGACGGTCAAGTTGCGCGAGGTGATTGAGCTTCTCCCCGATCTTCAGCTCCAGGCCGCGAGGCACTGGCTGATAGAACGGTTGTGGCTCGAGTTCTTCCGGGAAATAGTCTTCGCCAGCAGCGTAAGCGTCCGGTTCATCGTGGGCATAGCGGTATTCGTCGCCATAACCCAGTTGCTTCATCAGCTTGGTCGGCGCGTTGCGCAGGTGCAGCGGCACTTCCAGCGAACCGTGTTCGGTGGCGCTGCGCATCGCGGCTTTGAAGCCCATGTACACCGCGTTGCTCTTTGGCGCGCAGGCCAGATAAGTAATGGCCTGGGCCACTGCCAATTCGCCTTCTGGACTGCCGAGGCGTTCCTGCACTTCCCACGCCGCCAGGCACAGGCTCAAGGCGCGAGGGTCGGCGTTGCCGATGTCTTCGCTGGCCATGCGCACCACGCGCCGGGCCAGGTACAACGGATCGCAACCGCCGTCGATCATCCGTGCAAACCAATACAGCGCACCATCGGGGTTGGAGCCGCGCACGGATTTATGCAGCGCAGAGATCTGGTCGTAAAACGCTTCGCCGCCCTTGTCGAAACGCCGGCGGGTATCACCGAGCAGGCTTTGCAGCAGATCGACGCCGATCTCGCTGTTGTCTTCAGCCAGGTCCGAGGCGTTTTCCAGCAGGTTGAGCAGACGCCGGCCATCGCCATCGGCGGCCGACAGCAGCATCTGGAAGCCTTCATCGCTGAGGGTCAGTTGCCGCTTGCCCAAGCCACGCTCCTCGGTCAATGCGCGATGCACCAGTTTGCGCAGTGCCGCTTCGTCGAGGCTTTTGAGCACATAGACGCGCGCCCGGGAGAGCAACGCGTTATTGAGTTCGAAGGAGGGATTTTCAGTGGTTGCGCCGATGAAAATCAGCGTGCCGTCTTCGACGTATGGCAGGAACGCATCCTGCTGGGACTTGTTGAAGCGATGCACTTCATCGACGAACAGGATCGTCCGCTTGCCGTACTGCCCGGCTTGCTGCTTGGCGATTTCCACCGCCTGACGGATTTCCTTCACGCCGGCCAGTACCGCCGAAACCGTTTCGAAGTGCGCATCCGAGACTTCCGCCAGCAGCCGGGCCAAGGTGGTTTTTCCCACACCCGGCGGGCCCCAGAAAATCATCGAGTGCAGGGCACCCTGCTCCAGCGCTTCGCGCAAAGGCTTGCCGCGAGCGAGCAGGTGTTCCTGACCGACGTACTCGTCCAGATTGGCAGCACGCAAACGGGCGGCCAGGGGCTGAGCAATCGGGGCACTGCGAAACAGGTCCATCACGTGGCGTTGAAACCTCGGGTTAATACAACTCTCTTAAGCCTGCTGGAAACCTGTGGCGAGGGGATTTATCCCCGTTGGGCCGCGAAGCGGCCCCATTCGATTCATCGGTTAGACCGAGTTCTCAGGTTTTACGACTGCTTCGCAGCCGAACGGGGCGGTGCGACGTTTCGATAAATCCCCTCGCCACAAAAGCTCGCTCCCACAGGTTTTGCGTCTGCTCTTATTCCTGGATCACATCGGCACCCTTGGGGATGTCGAACTTGAACTTGGACGCCGGGATCGGCTCGTTGGCCTTCACGCCGGTGAACAGGATGTTGGTGCGCTGACCGACGCTGTCGATCATCTGCATGTCATTGACCAGGCCATTGCGGAACGACAGACGCAGGCTGTCGAACAGGGTGTCCTTGGTTTTCGGCTTCAAGGTGAAGTCGATCACGCCACCGGCTTCCTTGGCGCTGATGTCGAAGCTCTGGCTGATCTTGGACACATCACCGGACAGCAGCAACGCCGGGGTCTGGGTCAGGCGCTGATCGAGGTTCTTGATGGTGGCCTGCTCCAGATCCGGATCCCACAACGTCACCTTCTTGCCGTCGGAGACCATCGTTTGTTCCGCCGGGGCATTGGTGTGCCAGTAAAACAAGCCAGGACGCTGCAAGGACATTTCACCGGCGGTTTCCTGTAACTGGGTGCCGCTACCGTCGAGGGTCAGCTGGGAGAAACGTGCGGTCAGGGTCTGGGATTTTTCCAGCAATTGGGTCAGACGCGCCACGTCCTTGTCATCGGCGTGGGCCGAGAGCGTGGTCAAAGCCAAAACCGGCAGCAACAGCATGCGGATAAGACGCATGGGAGTCCTCATAACATTCGTGGGGGTGCGATGGCGCGTCATTACGCCACCGCGTTTCAATCAATTCAGTCGCGTACCGGGCCCGGAGCCAGGACTTCACGCGAACCGTTGGTGTTCATGGACGTCACGACCCCGGCCATTTCCATGGCCTCGATCATGCGCGCGGCGCGGTTGTAGCCGATTTTCAGCTTGCGCTGAACCGCAGAGATGGACGCACGACGGCTTTCCAGTACGAACTGCACCGCTTCGTCGTAGAGTGCATCGGATTCACTGTCTTCGTCGCCACCGCTGCCACCTTCAAAGCCACTACCCGGCTCTTCGACACCGGCGAGAATCTCATCGTTGTATTCCGGCGCGCCGCGCAGTTTCCAGGCTTCGACCACCCGGTGAACTTCGTCATCGGACACAAAGGCGCCGTGGACACGAATCGGCAGACTGGTGCCCGGCGGCATGTAGAGCATGTCACCGTGGCCCAACAGCTGTTCGGCGCCGCCCTGATCGATGATGGTCCGGGAGTCGATCTTGCTCGACACCTGGAACGCCATACGGGTAGGAATGTTCGCCTTGATCAGACCGGTGATCACGTCAACCGAAGGACGCTGGGTCGCGAGGATCAAGTGGATACCTGCAGCACGGGCCTTCTGGGCGATACGGGCGATCAGTTCTTCAACCTTCTTGCCGACGATCATCATCATGTCGGCGAACTCGTCCACCACCACGACAATCGTCGGCAGCTTGGTCAGCAGCGGCGCTTCGTCGTGAATGCTTTCGCGCTTGTACAACGGATCGGTCAACGGCGTGCCGGCGTCCTGGGCTTCCTTGACCTTGGCATTGAAGCCCGACAGGTTTCGCACGCCCATTTTTGCCATCAGTTTGTAACGACGTTCCATCTCCGCCACGCTCCAGCGCAGGGCGTTGGCGGCGTCCTTCATGTCGGTCACGACCGGGCACAAAAGGTGTGGAATGCCTTCGTAGATCGACAGCTCAAGCATTTTCGGGTCGATCATGATCAGCTTGGCGTCTTCCGGGCCGGACTTGAACAGGATCGACAGGATCATCGCGTTCACACCCACCGATTTACCGGAACCGGTCGTACCGGCTACCAGCAAGTGAGGCATTTTCGCGAGGTCGGTGATGACCGGCTTGCCGCCAATGTCGTGGCCCAGGGCCAAAGTGACCGGCGACTTGAAGTTATCGTACTCAGGGGTCGACAGCACTTCGGAGAAGCGCACGATCTGGCGGTCTTCGTTAGGAATTTCGATACCGACAGTGGTCTTGCCCGGAATCACTTCCACCACACGCACGCTGGTCACGGCCAGGGAACGTGCAAGGTCTTTCGCCAGGTTGGAGATACGGCTGACCTTGACGCCGGCCGCCGGCTGGATTTCGTAACGGGTAATCACCGGGCCCGGGTGAATCGAATCCACCGAGACTTCGACACCGAACTCCTTGAGCTTGATTTCCAGCAAGTGGCCGACGGCCGCCAGGGATTCAGGCGAGTAATTGAGTTGTTTCTTTTCTGCCGGGTCGAGAATCGAGATCGGCGGCAAGGTGCCTTCGACGGCGCTGTCAACGAACAACGGCGCCTGTTTCTCTTTTTCCACGCGCTTGCTGGGCGCCGATGGCTTGGGCGGTGCTGGGGCAATCACCGGCGGCACCTGCTTCTCGCGGTCCGACATGTGTTTGCTCAGGGCCTGCTCACGTTCGATCAGGCGTTCCTTGACCTTGGCCTGCTCGCGTTTGTCGGTGACGGTCGGCGCCACCACGTGATGAACGCGGTCGTCGACTTCACGCAATTGGGCGACCAGTTGCTTGCGTTCACTGCGGGCGGCCCACCAGCGGTTGGCCGCGCCCTGGAACAATTCGAACAGGTCGAGGGTGATCTTGCCGGTGAGGTCCATCACTTTGAACCACGACAGATCGGTGAACACCGTCAGGCCGAACAGGAACAACGCGATGAACACCAGCGTACTGCCCTGGATGTTCAGGGCATTCCTGGCCAGATCACCGAGGCTTTCGCCTAAAGCGCCGCCAGCGCCGGCCGGCAGACCGGTCGCGGCGTGAAAATGAATATGGGCCAGCGCCGCGCCCGACAGCACCAGGAACACCAGGCCGATCAGGCGCCAGGAGAACAGCCAGCCGCTCCACTCCCACTGTTCGTGGCGTTGACGGAAGATTTGATAAGCCTTGATCGCCAGCAACAGCGGGAAGATGTAGGCGAAGTAACCCAACACCATGAACAGGATATCGGCGCTGTAGGAGCCTACCGGTCCGCCGAAGTTCTGCACATCGTCGATCTTGCTGTTATGGCTCCAGCCCGGATCGTCCTTGCCGTAGGTCAACAAGGCCATCATCAGGAACAGGCACAAGCCGCCGATGGCGATCAATGCACCTTCCTTGAGCCGGTAGTGCAATTGCTGGCGCCAGAGCGGAACGACTGTTTTTGGTGCTGCGGTGGATTTCTTCAAAACGCTTCTTTTCCTGCGCCTGTGGCGCGTCCATCTGTTGATTGACTATAAAAAACTGCCCAATCCAGGCAGGTAAAAAAGTTAACAGGCGTAACTGAGACTACTTTTAACACTACGCTCCGGTTTTTATAAACACGGCGCACGGCGCTTATTTTATTACAAACGCTGTTACAGGCAGGCATTGTACGGGTTTGTTCGTCCGATGCCATGCTTGAAACCCAAGGTGTAGCATAGCCAACAGCACATAACACGCGGTTCAATTTGAGCATGCATTCTCTTTTGTGACAAAGGCTTATGAGGTGTTTTTATGAGCGAAGCGAAGCATTCCCGCCTGATCATTCTGGGTTCCGGCCCCGCCGGTTACAGCGCAGCCGTTTATGCCGCCCGCGCCAACCTCAATCCCGTTGTCATTACCGGCATACAGGCAGGTGGCCAGCTCACCACCACCGTCGAAGTCGACAACTGGCCCGGTGATGTCGAAGGCCTCACCGGCCCGGTGCTGATGGAACGCATGCAAAAACACGCCGAGCGCTTTCATACAGAGATCGTTTACGACCACATCCACACGGCCAAGTTGCAACAGCGCCCGTTCGAACTCATCGGCGACAGCGGCACTTACACCTGTGATGCGTTGATTATCGCCACCGGCGCCTCGGCGCAATACCTGGGCCTGCCATCGGAAGAGACATTTGCCGGCAAAGGGGTGTCTGCCTGCGCGACGTGCGACGGTTTCTTCTACCGCAATCAGGTGGTCGCGGTCGTGGGTGGCGGCAACACCGCGGTTGAAGAAGCGCTGTACCTGTCGAACATCGCCAAGGAAGTTCACCTGATTCACCGGCGCGACAAGTTACGCTCGGAGAAGATTCTTCAGGACAAACTCTTCGAAAAAGCCGCCAAAGGTAATATCCGCCTGCACTGGAACCAGAATCTGGATGAAGTGCTGGGTGATGCCAGCGGTGTGACCGGCGCCCGCCTGCGGGACAGTCACACTGACGAAACCAGTGAATTGCCGCTGACCGGCGTGTTCATTGCCATTGGGCACAAACCCAACACCGACCTGTTCGAGGGTCAGCTGAAAATGCGTGACGGCTATCTGCTGGTCAAGGGCGGCAGCGAAGGCGATGCTACCAGCACCGAAATCCCGGGCGTGTTTGCCGCCGGTGACGTGGCCGATCATGTTTACCGTCAGGCTGTGACTTCTGCCGGGGCCGGCTGCATGGCCGCGCTGGACGCCGAGAAGTATCTCGACGACATTCCAGTCGTTTGACGGCACACTTCACGGTGGGCCCACCCGCCCACCACTGCCCTCCCCTTCTGCAAGCCCGGATGCCATGCTGACTTGGTTACAACGCAATACCCTGACCTTCCCGCCCCTGGAAAAAGCCATGCGCGATCCCAACGGGCTGTTGGCCGCGGGCGGGGATCTGTCCGCCGATCGTCTGATTCAGGCCTATCGCCACGGCTGTTTTCCGTGGTTCTCGGAAGGCCAGCCGATTCTCTGGTGGTCGCCGGATCCACGCACCGTACTGTTTCCCGACGAACTGCATATCTCGCGCAGCCTGAACAAACTGCTGCGCCAGCAACGCTATCAAGTGACCTTTGATCAGGATTTTGCCGCAGTCATCCGCGCTTGCGCCGCGCCTCGGGATTACGCCGACGGCACCTGGATCACAGAAGCCATGCAGAACGCCTACCTCGAGCTGCATAGGCGCGGCTACGCCCATTCGGTGGAAGTCTGGGACCAGGGCGAACTGGTCGGCGGGCTCTATGGCCTGGCGATGGGTCAGCTGTTTTTCGGCGAATCCATGTTCAGCCGCGCCGACAACGCCTCTAAATATGGTTTTGCCACACTGGTCCGACATCTGAAAGAGTCAGGCTTTGTGCTGATCGACTGCCAGATGCCTACCGACCATCTGCACAGCCTCGGCGCCCGAGCGATTCCTCGCCGCGAGTTTGCCGACTACCTTGCGCAGCATCTGGATCAACCCAGCCGCGCAACCTGGGTTTGCTGAGCGACTTTTGCGCGCGTGGCTTACACTTAATTCAAAGCTTATTCCCGAGGGTTGATCATGACCGAGTTGGCGCGTTTGAAGTTTTATGCCACTCAGCCCCACTCTTGCAGTTATCTGCCCGAGGAGCAGGCCACGACCTTGTTCCTCGACCCTAGTCAGCCCATGGATGTGCATGTCTATGCAGACCTGTCTGAAATGGGTTTCCGTCGTAGCGGCGATCATCTTTACCGGCCTCATTGCCAGAATTGCAATGCGTGTGTACCGGCTCGAATCCCTGTGGCGCAATTTTCGCCCAACCGCCAGCAGAAACGCATCTTCAAACGCAACGTCGACCTGCAGGTGCGCCCTGGCAGGCCGCAATTCAGCGAAGAGTATTTCGATCTTTATCAGCGGTATATCGAACAGCGTCACGCCGATGGCGATATGTACCCGCCGAGTCGCGATCAGTTTGCGACGTTCCTGGTACGTGACCTGCCGTTTTCCCGATTCTACGAATTCCGCCTCGAAGGACGACTGGTGGCTGTGGCCGTCACCGACTTGCTGCCGAACGGTCTGTCGGCGGTCTACACCTTCTACGAGCCCGCTGAGGAACGCCGCAGCCTGGGGCGTTATGCGATCCTCTGGCAAATCGCCGAGGCTCAGCGTCTGGGGCTGGAGGCCGTCTATCTGGGCTATTGGATCAAAAACTGCAAAAAGATGAGTTACAAGACTCAATATCGCCCTATCGAACTGCTGATTAATCAGCGCTGGGTCATCCTGAACTAGAGCAAGCCGTAAACCCCTTGGCTTAAACCCCATTTTTCGGGCACAATGCACGCCGCTTTTGCCTGGCGCAGTTGCACCGGGCCATTCATTGGACACCGAGGGCTTTACTGCATGTCGAAAGAAGACAGCTTCGAAATGGAAGGCACTGTCGTCGACACCCTGCCCAACACCATGTTTCGTGTGGAGTTGGAAAATGGGCACGTCGTAACCGCGCATATCTCCGGCAAGATGCGCAAGAACTACATTCGTATTCTTACCGGTGACAAAGTGCGCGTCGAGCTGACGCCCTATGACTTGAGCAAAGGGCGCATCACTTACCGCGCTCGCTAATTAAGTCAATACAAAACGCCCGGTTTATGCCGGGCGTTTTTGTGTGCGTGGGATTTTATGCCGCACACGGACAATGTGGGAGCGAGCTTGCTCGCGATAGCAATGGATCAGCTTGCATCAATGCCGAGTGTGCCGCCGTCATCGCGAGCAAGCTCGCTCCCACAGGAGATCGGTGTAGATCTGGCAGACAGCAAAAAGGCGCCTTTCGGCGCCTTTTGCTTTGTAGCGGTTTACGTCAGGCCATTTCAGCCGTGGTCTCGAAGTCGAAGGTCAGCTCGCCGTCCTTGAGATCGATGTGAACCACACCACCATGGTCGGCCAGTTCGCCAAAGAGAATCTCTTCCGCCAGCGGACGCTTGATCTTGTCCTGAATCAAACGCGCCATTGGTCGAGCACCCATTGCCGAATCGTAGCCACCCGCTGCCAGCCAGCTGCGCGCCGCGTCCGTCACTTCCAGCTGCACACGCTTGTCTTCCAGCTGCGCCTGAAGCTCGGTAAGGAACTTGTCCACCACGCTTTTGATGACCTCATGGCTGAGGCGACCAAACTGGATAATGGTGTCCAGACGGTTGCGGAACTCTGGCGTAAAGCTCTTCTTGATCACTTCCATCGCATCGGACGAGTGGTCCTGATGGGTGAAACCGATCGAAGCACGAGCTGCCGTTTCGGCACCGGCGTTGGTCGTCATGATGACGATCACGTTACGGAAGTCCGCCTTGCGCCCGTTGTTATCGGTCAGCGTACCGTGGTCCATGACCTGCAGCAGCAGGTTGAAGACTTCCGGATGCGCCTTCTCGATCTCATCGAGCAACAGCACGCAGTGAGGCTGCTTGGTAATGGCTTCGGTCAGCAGACCGCCCTGATCGAACCCGACATAGCCTGGAGGCGCACCGATCAGACGCGATACGGTGTGGCGCTCCATGTACTCGGACATGTCGAAGCGAACCAGCTCGATGCCCAACGCCTTGGCCAGCTGACGCGCCGCTTCGGTTTTACCGACACCGGTAGGCCCTGCGAACAGGAACGAACCGACTGGCTTGTCAGGCGACTTGAGGCCGGCACGGGACAGTTTGATCGCGGTCGACAGTGAGTCGATTGCGGCATCCTGGCCAAATACTGTCAGCTTCAGGTCACGCTCAAGGTTACGCAGCAGCTCTTTGTCGGAGCTGGTAACGTGCTTAGGCGGAATCCGCGCGATTTTCGCGACAATGTCCTCGACCTGAGGCACTTCGATGCGTTTCACGCGCTTCTCGATTGGCTGCAGACGCTGATAGGCGCCCGCCTCGTCGATGACGTCGATGGCTTTGTCCGGCATGTGCCGGTCATTGATATAGCGCGAAGCCAGTTCGGCCGCCGCACGCAACGCTTCATCGCTGTATTCGATGTTGTGATGCGCTTCGAAACGACCTTTCAGGCCGCGCAGGATGCCAATGGTGTCTTCCACCGAAGGTTCCGACACGTCGACCTTCTGGAAGCGCCGGGCCAACGCACGATCCTTCTCGAAGATCCCGCGGAATTCCTGGAACGTGGTCGAACCGATGCAACGGATATCACCCGACGACAGCAGCGGCTTGAGCAGGTTCGAGGCATCCATGACCCCACCGGACGCGGCACCCGCACCAATGATGGTGTGGATTTCGTCGATGAACAGGATCGCCTGCGGACGTTTTTTCAGCTCATTGAGCAACGCCTTGAAGCGCTTCTCGAAATCGCCGCGGTATTTGGTCCCGGCCAGCAAGGCCCCCAGATCGAGGGAATAAACCACGGCGTTGGCCAGCAGGTCCGGCACCTGGTTGTCGACAATGCGTTTGGCCAGGCCTTCGGCAATCGCGGTTTTACCCACGCCTGCCTCGCCCACCAGCAACGGATTGTTTTTGCGACGACGCGCCAGGATCTGCGCAACGCGCTCGACTTCCAGCTCACGGCCTACCAATGGATCGATTCGACCCTGGCGCGCGAGTTCGTTGAGGTTGCTGGCATAAGCATCCAGAGGATTGCCTGAAGAAGAAGACTCACCGCCCTCGTCGTCCTGCATATCTTGCTCACCTTCAGAGTGATCGCCATGCCCCGGCACTTTGGAAATGCCGTGTGCGATGTAGTTGACGACATCGATGCGCGCAACGCTCTGCTGTTTCAGCAGGAACACTGCCTGACTCTCTTGCTCACTGAAGATCGCGACCAGTACGTTGGCGCCAGTCACTTCGCGTTTGCCCGAGCTCTGTACGTGAAAGACAGCACGTTGCAGAACACGCTGGAAGCCCAGGGTTGGCTGGGTCTCACGATCCTCGTCATGAACGGGGATCAATGGCGTGGTGGAGTCGATGAACTCCTGCAGATCGTGCTTGAGTTTGTCGAGGTTTGCGCCGCAGGCACGCAAAACGGTGGCGGCAGCCTCATTGTCCAATAGGGCCAGCAGGAGGTGCTCGACGGTCATGAATTCATGACGCTTCGAACGGGCCTCCTTGAAGGCAAGATTGAGGGTGACTTCGAGCTCGCGGTTTAACATAGCTTCACCTCATACCCAAGTGGTCGGCGATTAACCGTCCTTCTCGATTTCACAGAGTAGCGGATGCTGGCTTTCCCTGGCGTACTGGTTGACCTGCATGGCCTTAGTCTCGGCGATGTCGCGGGTAAACACTCCACATACTGCCCGTCCTTCTGTGTGGACGGCCAGCATGACCTTGGTCGCCAGCTCGCGATTCAGGTTAAAAAACACCTCGAGCACTTCGACGACGAAATCCATCGGTGTGTAGTCATCATTAAACAAAACCACCTTGTACATCGGCGGCGCCTGTAAAGCAGGCTTTGCCTCCTGAACAGCAATGCCTGCGGAATCGTCGTCGTGTGAATCAGGGCGATCCTGATTGAATGTTAGTCGAATCTGGCTGATTGCATGCATGGAAAGAAAGGTTCGTCAGTTGTGCAAATACAGTGGTGGGGGCGGCTATGGTCGATTTCAACTCCGACTGCCCGGTCACCTTGACTATCGGGAAAACGGTGTTACAACCAATAGAGCCCACAGTGGGTAAAAAAGGTCCGCGGAGTCAATCTTATTTCCAGGAAATGACTGCGGATGAACTGGATGATACTCCAGTGATGGAGTCTGTTGCAGAGGGATATGGGTATGTCAGTCGGTAAGGTGAAATGGTTCAACAATGCCAAGGGGTTCGGTTTCATTAACACCGATGCCAGAGAAGGCCGTGACGAAGACGGTCATCTTATTGATTTCTTTGCACACTATTCGGCCATTGAAATGGACGGATACAAAACTCTCAAGGCCGGGCAACTCGTAAGCTTCGAGATCGTCCAGGGACCCAAAGGGCTGCACGCAGTCAAGATTGGGGCTGCTACGACCGAGAACGAACAGGCCGCTACCACCCAACAGGAAACAGCGTCGAGTTGACGCAACCCGTCATCCAGTCATAAAAAAACCGCCCGAAGGCGGTTTTTTTAATGCCTATTCGCTTACATATGCGAAATCAGCGCATCACCGAACGCAGACGAAGACAGCAGCTTCGCGCCTTCCATCAGACGGTGGAAGTCATAGGTCACGGTCTTGGCGGAAATCGCGCCGTTGGTGCCCTTGATGATCAGATCAGCCGCTTCGGTCCAGCCCATGTGACGCAGCATCATCTCTGCGGACAGGATCAGGGAACCCGGGTTGACCTGGTCCTTGCCGGCGTACTTCGGAGCAGTACCGTGGGTCGCTTCGAACATCGCAATGGTGTCAGACAGGTTGGCACCCGGTGCGATACCGATACCGCCCACTTCCGCCGCCAGGGCGTCGGAGAGGTAGTCGCCGTTCAGGTTCAGGGTCGCGATCACATCGTACTCGGCCGGGCGCAGCAGGATCTGCTGGAGCATGGCGTCGGCGATGGCGTCTTTGACGATGACGTTCTTGCCGGTTCTCGGGTTTTTGAACTGCATCCACGGACCGCCATCGAGCAGGGTCGCGCCGAATTCTTCAGCCGCCACTTCGTAGGCCCATTCCTTGAAGGCACCTTCGGTGAACTTCATGATGTTGCCTTTGTGCACGATGGTCAGCGAGTCGCGGTCGTTGTCGACCACATACTGCAGCGCTTTGCGCGCCAGACGCTTGGTGCCTTGCAGCGAAACCGGCTTGATGCCGATACCGCAGTTTTCGTCGAAACGGATCTTGGTGACGCCCATTTCATCTTTAAGGAACTTGATGACCTTGGTCGCTTCCGGCGAACCGGCTTTCCACTCGATACCGGCGTAGATGTCTTCCGAGTTCTCACGGAAGATCGTCATGTCGACGTCGCCTGGCTTCTTGACCGGGCTAGGTACGCCTTCGAACCAACGCACAGGGCGCAGGCAGACATAAAGGTCGAGTTGCTGACGCAGGGCCACGTTCAGGGAACGGATGCCGCCGCCGACCGGGGTGGTCAGAGGGCCCTTGATGGAGACCACGTAATCTTTAACTGCGTCCAGGGTTTCCTGGGGTAGCCAGGTGTCCTGATCGTAAACCTGAGTCGCTTTCTCCCCGGCGTAGACTTCCATCCAGGAAATTTTGCGCTCGCCGCCGTAAGCCTTCTTAACAGCAGCATCGACAACCTTGATCATGACCGGGCTGATATCAACGCCAATACCATCACCTTCGATGAAGGGGATGATCGGGTTGTTAGGAACATTGAGAGAATGGTCCGCGTTGACGGTGATTTTGTCGCCGACTGCTGGAACCTGAATCTTCTTGTATCCCATGCTGAACTCCATTGTTTGGATTGAACATCTGGCTTCGTTCGAGCGTACCCCAGTTAAATCGGCACGCAAACCCTATGTTCCAACCATCTGCCGCAAAGCTGCACTGTTCGCGACGTACAAGCCTGAAAGCAAAGGGAAAAGCGCCAAACTCAAGCACGGTGCAAGACTCTACGCCCCCCTCGCCCCTGCGACCTTTAGACCAATGGACGACAATCGTTACCTATGAACCATCGGCAGATTGCCAGCTACCTATGTATAATGCCGCCCGCTGACCACAGAGTCACGACGGCCGACCTCTCTATTACGAGGCTTTGGGCCTGAAAAAGCCGGGTTGTTACCGCAGCCCACCCGCTTGACGCTCGACTGATGCACCCAACATCACCGCGAAGAAATCTCGACATTCGGCTCATGGATGACTTTGAACGAACGCGCTTACCCGGCGCCCCTCGAGTTTTTCTGCGCACGCTTTAGCAAAGAAGAGAGAGTTAATCCGAATATGCCCACCCGCTCGAAGATCATCTATACCTTCACCGACGAAGCTCCCGCCCTCGCCACCTATTCACTGTTGCCTATCGTAGAGGCCTTCACCGCCTCCGCTGATATCGCCGTGGAAACCCGCGATATCTCTCTTGCAGGGCGCATCCTGGCCAGCTTCCCCGAGCAACTGGGAGACAAAGCCGTAGCCGACCACCTCGCCGAACTGGGCGACCTGGCCGTTACGCCTGAAGCCAACATCATCAAGTTGCCGAACATCAGCGCCTCGGTTCCGCAACTGCAAGCCGCGATCAAGGAACTGCAAGCCCAGGGCTTCGCACTGCCTGACTACCCGGAAACCGTGACCAGCGACGCCGACAAGCTCGCCAAGTCGCGTTACGACAAGATCAAGGGCAGCGCCGTGAACCCGGTTCTGCGCGAAGGCAACTCCGATCGTCGTGCACCGTTGTCGGTCAAGAACTACGCACGCAAGCACCCGCACAAAATGGGCGCCTGGGCTGCGGACTCCAAGTCCCACGTAGCGCACATGAGCACCGGCGATTTCTACGGCAGCGAAAAAGCTGCCCTGATCGACGCCGCTGACGCCGTCAAAATCGAACTGATCGCTCAAGACGGCACCACCACCGTCCTGAAAGAAAAAACCACCGTGCAAGCCGGTGAGATCCTCGATTGCGCGGTACTGAGCAAAAACGCCCTGCGTAGCTTCATTGCGGCCGAGATCGAAGACGCCAAGCAAAAAGGCGTGCTGCTGTCGGTTCACTTGAAAGCCACCATGATGAAGGTCTCCGACCCGATCATGTTCGGCCAGATCGTTGCCGAGTTCTACAAAGACGCACTGGCCAAGCACGCGGACGTGCTGGCACAGATCGGCTTCAACCTGAACAACGGCATCGGCGACCTCTACGCTCGCATCAAGGCTTTGCCGGCTGAGCAGCAAGCGCAGATCGAAGCGGACATCCAGGCGGTCTACGCTGATCGTCCGTCGTTGGCCATGGTCAACTCCGACAAAGGCATCACCAACCTGCACGTGCCGAGCGACGTCATCGTCGACGCCTCGATGCCAGCGATGATCCGTGACTCCGGCAAGATGTGGGGCACTGACGGTCAGTTGCACGACACCAAGGCTGTGATCCCGGATCGCTGCTACGCCACCATCTACCAGGCGGTAATCGAAGACTGCAAGCTGCACGGCGCTTTCGATCCAACCACCATGGGCAGCGTGCCAAACGTTGGCCTGATGGCGAAAAAAGCTGAAGAGTACGGTTCCCACGACAAGACTTTCCAGATCAAGGCCAATGGCGTAGTTCGGGTTTCCGATGGCGCTGGCCGCACCCTGCTGGAACAGTCGGTTGAAGCCGGCGACATCTTCCGCATGTGCCAGACCAAAGACGCGCCAATCCAGGATTGGGTCAAACTGGCCGTCAACCGTGCCCGTGCAAGCGCAACCCCGGCTATTTTCTGGCTGGACCCGATGCGCGCCCACGACGGTGTAGTGATCGAGAAAGTTCAGGCCTACCTGAAGGATCACGACACCGCAGGGTTGGACATCCGCATCATGTCGCCAGTCGACGCGATGGCCTTCACCCTGGGCCGTACCCGCGAAGGCAAGGACACCATCTCGGTGACCGGCAACGTACTGCGCGACTACCTGACTGACCTGTTCCCGATCATGGAACTGGGCACCAGCGCCAAGATGCTGTCGATCGTTCCGCTGATGAATGGCGGCGGCCTGTTCGAAACCGGCGCTGGCGGTTCGGCACCGAAGCACGTTCAACAGCTGCTGGAAGAGAACTTCCTGCGCTGGGACTCCCTGGGTGAGTTCCTCGCCCTGGCCGCCTCCCTTGAGCACCTGGGTGTTACCTACAACAACCCTAAGGCGCTGGTTCTGGCCAAGACCCTGGATCAGGCCACTGGCCAGTTCCTGGACAACAACAAGTCGCCATCGCGCAAAGTCGGCAACATCGACAACCGCGGCAGCCACTTCTACCTGGCGCTGTACTGGGCTCAAGCCCTGGCTGCCCAGACCGAAGACACTGCACTGCAAGCGCAGTACGGCGAACTGGCCAAGACCCTGACCGAGAACGAAGCAACCATCGTTGCCGAGCTCAACGCCGTTCAGGGCAAGCCAGTGGACATCGGCGGTTACTACCACGCCAATGCCGAACTGATCAGCAAGGCCATGCGCCCAAGCAACACCTTCAACGCCGCGATCGCTGCGCTGGTTTAAGGTTGTAAGGGAACATCACAAACCCCGGCCTCGTGCCGGGGTTTGTGTTTCTGACACACATTTCACTGTGAACACCGAACAAGTGTGGGAGCGGGCTTGCTCGCGAATGCGGGTTATCATTCAACATCTTTATTGACTGACCCACCGCTTTCGCGAGCAAGCCCGCTCCCACAGGGTCCGTGGTTCACTATTCAAAATTCAAGGAAGCCCTATGGACTGGAAACCCCACATCACCGTCGCCACCATCGTCGAAGACAACGGCCGTTTCCTGATGGTCGAAGAATCCAAGGGCGGACGAACGGTGCTCAACCAGCCCGCCGGCCACCTCGACCCGAACGAAACCCTGATCGAAGCCGCCGTGCGTGAAACCCTCGAAGAGACCGGCTGGGACGTCGAGCCGACCGGCGTGGTGGGCATTTACCTCTACACTGCCCCGAGTAACGGCGTGACGTATCAGCGGGTCTGCTTCACCGCAAAACCGATCCAACATCACCCCGACTATCAGCTGGACGACGGCATCGTCGGCGCAAAATGGCTCACGCGTGACGAACTGCTGGCACAGCGCGCAAACTGGCGCAGTGAGCTGATCATCCGCTGTATTGATGATTATCTGGACGGCAAACGCTTCGACCTCGAACTGATCCGCCCTTCTCTTTAGCCTTGCGGGCTTCGGCCTGTTAGAATCGCGTCCTTTTTCAAGACACTCATTGAATCCCTATGCGTGATCCAGCCCCTTCTGACACACAAAAGAAGCGCGTCATTGTCGGCATGTCCGGCGGCGTGGACTCTTCCGTTTCCGCTCTCCTGCTGATCGAGCAGGGTTATGAGGTGGAAGGCCTGTTCATGAAGAACTGGGAAGAAGACGATGGAACGGAATACTGCACCGCCATGGATGACCTGGCGGACGCCCAGGCCGTATGCGACAAGATTGGCATCAAGCTGCACACCGCCAACTTCGCCGCCGAGTACTGGGACAACGTGTTCGAGCACTTCCTGGCCGAATACAAGGCCGGCCGCACGCCGAACCCGGACATCCTGTGTAACCGCGAGATCAAGTTCAAGGCGTTCCTCGACTACGCCATGATGCTCGGCGCTGACCTGATCGCCACCGGGCACTACGTGCGTCGCCGCGACATCGATGGTCGCACCGAGTTGCTCAAGGGCCTGGACCCGAACAAGGACCAGAGCTACTTCCTGCACGCCGTCGGCGGCGAACAGATCGCCAAGACCCTGTTCCCGGTCGGCGAGCTGGAAAAACCCGAAGTCCGCGCGATTGCCGAGAAACACGAACTCGCCACCGCGAAGAAAAAGGATTCCACCGGGATCTGCTTTATCGGCGAGCGCCGCTTCAGCGACTTCCTCAAGCAGTACCTGCCGGCCCAACCGGGCGAGATCAAGACCACCGAAGGTGAAGTCATCGGCCGTCACCACGGCTTGATGTATCACACCATCGGTCAGCGTCAGGGCCTGGGCATCGGCGGCTTGAAAGACGCCAGTGACGAGCCGTGGTACGTACTGATCAAAGACCTGGAGCACAACGAGCTGATCGTCGGCCAAGGCAATGATCACCCGTACCTGTTCTCCCGCGCCCTGCTCGCTTCAGACATCTATTGGGTCAACCCGATCGACCTGAGCGAACCACGCCGTTTGACCGCCAAAGTCCGCTATCGCCAAAGCGACCAGCCATGCACGCTGGAAAAAACCGCCACCGGCTACCTAGCAACCTTCGATGACCCGCAACGCGCGGTCACCCCAGGCCAGTCCGTGGTGTTCTACGACGGTGAAATCTGCCTCGGCGGCGGCGTGATCGAAGTCGCGAAGCCATGGACCAGCAAAGGCACTCCTCAAGGCGAGCAGCAATGAGCCCGACTCAGGAGCAACTGACGGCACTGGGCGGCGTGTTCCTCGCCGCCGTGTTGGTCGACAAGATCGCCAAGACCGGCCAGACCACCGAAGCCGGCCTGACGTGCATGCTCGGCAGCCTGCTGATTCGCGACCCAAAGGACACCCTGGAAGTCTATGGCGGCGACGACATCAATCTGCGTGAAGGTTACCGCGCATTGATTGGCGCCCTTGAGCGCGACCCAAGTACCCTTCAGCGCGAACCGCTGCGCTATGCGCTGGCGATGCTCGGTCTGGAGCGTCAATTGGCCAAGCGCAACGACATGCTGGACGAGATCGGCAAACGCTTGCCGCAGATTCAGTCCCAGGTCGAGCACTTCGGTCCGGCGCACGAAAACGTGATTGCCGCCTGCGGTGCGCTGTACCAGGACACCCTGAGCACCCTGCGCCAGCGAATTCAGGTCCACGGCGACATGCGCAACCTGCAGCAACCGAGCAACGCTTCGAAGATCCGCGCCCTGTTGCTGGCCGGAATTCGTTCGGCACGCCTATGGCGACAGTTGGGCGGACATCGCTGGCAGCTGGTGATCAGCCGTCGCAAATTGCTGAAAGAGCTTTACCCGCTGATGCGCAGCAGCTGAACCGCGCCCGCAAGACCTTTTGTAACTTGTAACGCGTAAGACGCTGGTCAGTTGGCAACGGACCGGCGGATTTTTTCATGTATGATACGCGCCCCATTTCGTTGCCCGACTGTCCGAGAACACCCCATGCAGCTTTCTTCGCTCACTGCGGTTTCCCCTGTTGACGGCCGCTACGCCGGCAAAACCCAGGCCCTGCGCCCAATTTTCAGCGAGTACGGCCTGATCCGTGCTCGCGTCCTGGTTGAAGTGCGCTGGCTCCAGCGCCTGGCCGCTCACCCAGGCATCAGCGAAGTGCCGGCGTTCTCCGCCGAAGCCAACGCTGTACTGAACACCCTGGCGGAAAACTTCGCTCTGGAGCACGCCGAGCGTGTCAAAGAGATCGAGCGCACCACCAATCACGACGTCAAAGCCATCGAATACCTGCTCAAAGAGCAAGCGGCCAAGCTGCCGGAACTGGCTGCTGTCAGCGAATTCATCCACTTTGCCTGCACCAGCGAGGACATCAACAACCTGTCCCACGCGCTGATGCTGCGCGAAGGCCGTGATGACGTGATGCTGCCGCTGATGCGTCAGACCTGCGACGCCATCCGCGAACTGGCCATCCGTTTCGCTGACGTGCCAATGCTGTCGCGCACCCACGGCCAACCGGCCTCGCCGACCACCCTGGGCAAAGAGCTGGCGAACGTGGTTTACCGTCTGGAGCGTCAAATCGCCCAGATCGCTGCCGTTCCGCTGCTGGGCAAGATCAACGGCGCTGTCGGCAACTACAACGCACACATCTCTGCCTACCCGGAAATCGATTGGGAAGAAAACGCCCGCGCCTTCATCGAAGACGAACTGGGCCTGGGCTTCAACCCGTACACCACGCAGATCGAACCGCACGACTACATCGCCGAGCTGTTCGACGCGATCGCCCGCTTCAACACCATCCTGATCGACTTCGACCGCGACATCTGGGGCTATATCTCCCTGGGTTATTTCAAACAGCGCACCATCGCTGGCGAAATCGGTTCGTCGACCATGCCGCACAAGGTCAACCCGATCGACTTCGAGAACTCCGAAGGCAACCTGGGCATCGCCAACGCACTGTTCCAGCACCTGGCGAGCAAGCTGCCGATTTCCCGCTGGCAGCGCGACCTGACCGACTCCACCGTCCTGCGCAACCTCGGTGTCGGCTTCGCCCACAGCGTGATCGCGTACGAAGCCAGCCTCAAAGGCATCAGCAAACTGGAGCTCAACGCTCAGAAAATCGCTGCTGACCTGGACGCGTGCTGGGAAGTATTGGCTGAGCCAATCCAGACCGTGATGCGTCGCTACAACATCGAAAACCCGTACGAAAAACTGAAAGAGTTGACCCGTGGCAAGGGCATCAGCCCTGAAGCACTGCAAACTTTCATCGACGGTCTGGACATGCCAGCCGCCGCCAAGGCCGAGCTGAAACTGCTCACCCCGGCGAACTACATCGGCAACGCTGTAGAGCAAGCCAAACGCATCTGATCGACCGCTTTACCCTTTTGAGACGCCCGGCAGCGCCGGGCGTTTTTATTCCCGTCTGAAAAGTGCATTTTTTCAATAGGTTACACATGAATCCTGATATTCCTCTTCAACTTCTGGGTGGCATCACGGCACGCGAATTCCTGCGTGACTACTGGCAGAAAAAACCGCTGCTGATCCGCCAGGCGATCCCTGATTTCGAAAGCCCGATCGACCCAGACGAACTGGCCGGCCTGGCGCTGGAAGAAGAAGTTGAATCGCGCCTGGTGATCGAACACGGCGAGCGCCCTTGGGAAATGCGTCGCGGCCCGTTTGCCGAAGACGAATTCAGCAAGTTGCCGGAAACCGAGTGGACCCTGCTGGTGCAAGCAGTCGACCAGTTCGTGCCGGAAGTCAGCGAACTGCTGGAGAACTTCCGCTTCCTGCCGAGCTGGCGCGTCGACGACGTGATGATCAGCTTCGCTGCTCCGGGTGGCAGCGTCGGCCCGCACTTCGATAACTACGATGTGTTCCTGCTGCAAGGTCACGGCAAGCGCAACTGGAAGATCGGCCAGATGTGCGATTCCGAGAGCAAGTTGCTGCCTCACGCGGACCTGCGCATCCTCGCCGACTTCGAAGCCACCGAAGAGTGGGTTCTGGAACCGGGCGACATGCTCTACCTGCCGCCGCGCCTGGCCCATTGCGGTGTCGCGATTGACGACTGCATGACCTACTCGGTCGGCTTCCGCGCCCCGAGCGCCTCTGAAGTGCTGACTCACTTCACCGACTTCCTCAGCCAGTTCCTGACCGATGAAGAGCGCTACACCGATGCTGACGCCCTGCCGGCGGTCGATCCACACCAGATTCAGCACGACGCCCTTGATCGCCTGAAAGCTTTGCTGGCTGAGCACATGAGCGACGAGCGCCTGCTGCTGACCTGGTTCGGGCAGTACATGACCGAGCCGCGCTACCCGGAACTGATAGTCGGCCCGGAAGAAATCGAAGAAGAAGACTTTCTCGCGAGCCTGGAACAAGGCGCCGTGCTGATCCGCAACCCAAGCGCGCGCATGGCCTGGTCCGAAGTCGATGACGACCTGCTGCTGTTCGCCAGCGGCCAGAGCCGTTACCTGCCGGGCAAACTGCGCGAACTGCTGAAGCTGATCTGCGCCGCCGACGCCCTGCACACCGACAACCTCGGTGACTGGCTGAGCGACGAAGACGGCCGCGGCTTGCTGTGCGAGCTGGTCAAACAGGGAAGCCTGGGGTTTGCTGATGAATAAAATCCACGTTCGTGTCGCAGACTGGCAAAAGGACAACGCCGAGATCCGGCGCATTCGTGAGACGGTGTTCATCGCCGAGCAATCCGTTCCACCTGAACTGGAATGGGATGCTGATGACGCAACGGCGGTGCATTTTCTGGCCTTCGAAGGCGACTTTCCGATTGGCACCTCCCGCCTGCTGCCCGACGGCCACGTCGGTCGGGTGTCGGTGCTGAAAGACTGGCGCGGATTGAAAGTCGGCGATGCGCTGATGCAAGCGGTGATCGGTGAAGCCGAGAAGCGCGGGCTGAAGCAGCAGATGTTGAGCGCACAGGTACAGGCCACAGCGTTCTATGAGCGCCTGGGCTTCAGCCTGGTCAGTGAGGAATTCCTGGAAGCCGGGATTCCGCATGTGGACATGGTGCGGCATTCGGCCTGACACCCTGTGGCGAGGGGATTTATCCCCGTTCGGCTGCGAAGCAGTCGTCAAACCATTACATGCGGTAATCCTGATGTACCGTGGTTGGAGTTTTTGGGGCCGCTTCGCGACCCAACGGGGCGGTGCGACGTTTCGCTGAATCCCCTCGCCACAGGAACCACCACAAAACGCCCCGCCATCTTCGGATGCCGGGGCGTTTTGCTGTCTACGATTCAACTTGCCCCACGCCGGGCCGACAAACTGGCAATATCAACACTTCAAGATGTCGGAGATAACGGATATGTCCCTACGCACCCTGCTCACCACGCTGCTGTTGACCTGCAGTTTTTCGGTCATGGCCGCCACCGAGATCGTGCCACTGAACTACCGCACCAGTGCCGACATGCTGCCGATGGCCCAGGATTTCATCGGCAAGGATGGCCAGGTCAGCGCCTACGGCAACCAACTGATCGTCAATGCCGATCAGCGCAAGATCGACGAACTTAAAGCCTTGATCACGCAACTCGATGTAGCCGCCAAGCGCCTGCTGATCACTGTCGACACCAACGAAAACAACTTCCAGGGCGATCAGGGTTACTCGGTGAATGGCGCCAAACCAAGCCAGACCCGCATCATCAATCGCAGCACCGACAGCCGTGACGGCGGGATTCAGCAGGTCCAGGCCAGCGAAGGGACGCCAGCACTGATCCAGGTCGGCCAGAGCGTCCCGCTCACCAGCACCCAGACCGATTCCTACGGCGACCTGCGCAGCCAGACCGAATACCGCAACGTCACCCAGGGTTTCTACGTCACCGCCAGCGTCACCGGCGACATCGTTCATCTGGCGATCAGTACCAACCGTGACCGAATGAGCCAGGAACGCCCTGATGTAGTGAATGTGCAAAGTACCGACACAACTGTCACGGGACGACTGGGTGAATGGATCACCCTGGCCGGCGTAAACCGCCAGACTCAGGCCGACAAACAGGGTCAGACCCGCAGCTACTCGACTCAGGGTCGTGATGACATGACCCTGCGGGTGAAAGTCGATACTTTGGACTAAACCACCGAAAACTGACTGATTAGTCGTATTAGACCAAAGATGTAGTGCCATAAAAAAAGCACTACAAAACGTTTGACGATACAAAAAAGCAAAGGCATGATGGCCTCGCTCCCGCTAATCAGGGGCCCTGGCAAGGGCCTTCGAGGCGCCGTTCGCACCTACCCCGCGAGCCGCTTCGTGTCTGTACCGCCCACAAGGTGTGTTTGACGAGGTTGCCGACTGGAACGAAGTTGTCCCGAGGGACGGAAGCGTAATTAGGTAACCCGGCTCCACACTGAAGTTCGTACCAAGGCCCACGACGCCCGAATGCGCTCGACAGTTCGCCCTTACCTGCTCACTTCCCCTCGAGCCCATCGTTCATCCCGTCGCCATCCCCGCCGAATCCGACTTGACCACCTAAGCTTCTGGTCAGCGAGCAGCCTTTTACGCATCTCTCATATTGCGTATTTGGCAGGAGCAGGAATTTTCCACCCCAGACCTATGCGACGAGGTTTATCTCCATGGCACTGACACGCGAACAGCAAATTGCAGCCCTCGAAAAAGATTGGGCTGAAAACCCACGCTGGAAAGGCGTGACACGCGCTTACTCCGCTGCTGACGTCGTCCGCCTGCGTGGCTCGGTTCAACCTGAGCACACCTTTGCAAAATTGGGCGCCGAGAAGCTTTGGAACCTGGTAACCCAGGGCGCCAAGCCGTCCTTCCGTCCTGATAAAGATTTCGTCAACTGCATGGGCGCCCTGACCGGCGGCCAGGCTGTACAACAAGTTAAAGCCGGTATCCAGGCAATCTACCTGTCGGGCTGGCAAGTCGCTGCGGACAACAACTCCGCCGAATCGATGTACCCGGACCAGTCGCTGTACCCGGTGGATTCGGTTCCAACCGTGGTCAAGCGCATCAACAACTCGTTCCGTCGTGCTGACCAGATCCAGTGGAAAGCCGGCAAAGGCCCGGGTGACGAAGGCTACATCGACTACTTCGCTCCAATCGTGGCTGACGCTGAAGCCGGTTTCGGCGGCGTGCTGAACGCTTACGAGCTGATGAAAAGCATGATCGAAGCAGGCGCCGCCGGCGTTCACTTCGAAGACCAACTGGCTTCCGTGAAAAAATGCGGCCACATGGGCGGCAAGGTACTGGTTCCTACCCAGGAAGCTGTACAGAAGCTGACCGCTGCTCGTCTGGCAGCTGACGTTGCCGGTACTCCGACCATCATTCTGGCTCGTACCGACGCTAACGCGGCTGACCTGCTGACTTCCGATTGCGACCCGTACGACCAGCCGTTCGTGACTGGCGAACGTACTCAGGAAGGTTTCTACAAAGTGCGCGCCGGTCTCGACCAGGCAATCGCTCGCGGCCTGGCTTACGCTCCGTACGCCGACCTGATCTGGTGCGAAACCGCCAAGCCGGATCTGGACGAGGCTCGTCGCTTCGCTGAAGCGATCAAAAAGGAATACCCGGACCAACTGCTGTCGTACAACTGCTCGCCTTCCTTCAACTGGAAGAAAAACCTGGACGACGCGACCATCGCCAAGTTCCAGCGCGAACTGTCCGCCATGGGTTACAAGCACCAGTTCATCACCCTGGCCGGCATTCACAACATGTGGCACAGCATGTTCAACCTGGCGCACGACTACGCCCGTAACGACATGACTGCCTACGTAAAGCTGCAAGAGCAAGAGTTCGCTGACGCTTCGAAGGGCTACACCTTCGTGGCTCACCAGCAGGAAGTGGGCACCGGCTACTTCGACGACATGACCACCGTGATTCAAGGTGGCTCGTCTTCGGTAACCGCGCTGACCGGTTCGACTGAAGAAGAACAGTTCCACTGATCTGCTTCACCTGAGCAAACGGCCGTTGCGGACCGAATAGAAAGCTAACCGCAACGCCGCATATCTGACGCCCCGACTGGTTCGGGGCGTTTTTTTTGCCTTTGATTTACCGGTCACCGCAAACAGTGGCCCTCCGGGGCAAAAAACATTGATCCACCCCGCAAGCGGTGTACGCGACCTGAATCAGAGAAGGAAGTTAACCAGACGGTTGGGGACCACAATCATCCTGCTCGCGCCTTCCAGATAGCTGCGCAGCAGTGGATCGGCCAATGCCTGGATCCGTATGGCATCGTGATCGGCATCAGACTTGATCACGATGGCCCCACGTAACTTGCCATTGACCTGAACCATCATTTTTACTTCGTCCAGCTTCAAGGCTTCACTATCTGGCACAGGCCACGAACTGTCGTAGATGTCACCTGAAAAACCCAGTTCCGCCCAGAGCGTCTGAGAGATGTGCGGCGTTACGGGATGCAGAACCTGCAACAGGATCGCCATGCCTTCGCGGGCCACCAGCGGGCCGGCAGCCCGGCCACCCTCAAGCACCTTGAGCATCTTCATCGCACCTGAAACGACCGTGTTGTATTGCAGCCGTTCGTAATCGTTGTTGATCTGCTGCAGTAAACGGTGCATCTCAAAGCGCACGCGACTGGATTCGGCAACGTCCTCCATCCGATCATCCCCACTATCCCGGGCATAATCGTCGTAGGCAAACGTCCATAACCGGCGCAGGAAGCGATAAGCGCCTTCCACCCCGCTGTCGCTCCAGATCGTGCTCTGGTCGGGAGGTCCCGCGAAAATGGTAAACAAACGGGCAGTGTCGGCGCCGAACTTGCTGATGATGTCCTTCGGCTCGACGACGTTGTTCTTCGATTTGGACATTTTTTCCACGCCACCAATGGCGACGGGCAAACCATCCTCAAGCGCCGTAGCCTTTACCGGGCGGCTTTTTTCATCGTACTCAACGGTCACCTCTGCGGGATAAAACCATCGTCGACCGCCGTCGTCCGCTTTCCGGTAATAACTTTCACGCAACAGCATGCCTTGGGTGAACAGGTTCTTGAACGGTTCGCTGAACGCCACCAACCCCTCATCACGCATCGCCCGGGTCCAGAATCTGGCGTAAAGCAAATGCAGCACCGCATGTTCGATACCGCCGATGTATTGATCGATGGGCAACCAGTATCGGCCGCCAGGCCCTGCCATCGCGGCATCACCGTCGGGATCGCAATAGCGCATGAAATACCAGCTTGAGTCGACAAACGTATCCATGGTGTCCGTTTCACGCAACGCCGCAGCTGCGCAGCGAGGGCAAGCTACGTGGCGAAATTCATCATGCGTCAGCAACGGGTTGGCGCGGCCGTCGGGGATGCAATCGGTGGGTAACACCACGGGCAGATCGGAATAAGGAACCGGGACTTCACCACATTGTTCGCAATGGATAATGGGGATTGGGGTTCCCCAGTAACGCTGCCGTGAAATACCCCAATCGCGCAGACGCCACGTGGTGGTTTCCTCACCCATTGCGCGCTCGACCAACGCAGCGACGATGGCCTGGGTGGCCTGTACGACTGTCAGCCCATCGTAGACGCCGGAGTTGATGAGATGGCCGTCCCGACGGGTATAGCTGTCCGACCAATCCCGGGGGGCGTATTCCTGATCGTCGGAGGCAATGACCTGGCGAACAGGCAACCCGTATTGATTGGCAAAGTCGAAATCACGCTCATCATGGGCAGGCACGGCCATCAGGGCCCCTTCACCATATTCGCTGAGCACGTAGTTGGTAATCCACAGGGCGACAGGCTCGCCGGTCAACGGGTGCTCGAGATGCAAGCCGCTGGGAACGCCAACCTTGGTTTGTACGCTAGAGGCAGGACCGGCATCTACCGCTTGACGACAGGCCCGCACGTGCGGCTCAAGACTCGGGTCAAGCTCCAGAGCACGCCTGGAAAGCGCATGGTCGGGAGAAACAGCACAAAAGGTCACCCCCATGAGCGTATCCACGCGCGTTGTGAACACCCACAGCTTGCCTGCATCGATCAACTGCTCCGACGCATCCCGGACCTGATGGGCAAATGCCAGACGAACGCCGTTAACCTTGCCGATCCAGTTGCGCTGCATGGTGCGAACCCTGTCGGGCCAACCATCCAGTGTGTCGATCGCTGACAGCAACTCTTCGGCATATTGAGTGATGCGCAGGTAATACCCCGGAATTTCCCGCTTCTCGACAACCGCCCCCGAGCGCCAGCCCCGACCGTCGATCACCTGCTCGTTAGCCAGAACCGTCTGGTCGACAGGATCCCAATTGACTATCTGGGTTTTCTTGTAGGCCACGCCCTTTTCTCGCAGCTTCAGGAAGAACCACTGATTCCACTTGTAGTACTGCGGATCACAGGTGGCCATTTCGCGCGACCAGTCGAATGCCAGTCCCAGGGGCTGCAGTTGAGCCTTCATGTCCGCAATGTTCAGGCGAGTCCACTGCGCGGGAGAAACACCCGACTGCATGGCCGCATTCTCTGCAGGTAAACCAAAAGCATCCCACCCCATCGGCATCAGCACGTTGAATCCCTTCATACGTAAATGACGAGCCAACATGTCGTTGATCGTATAGTTGCGTACGTGCCCCATATGCAACTTGCCCGATGGATAAGGAAGCATCGAGCAGGCATAAAACTTGGGCCGACTTTCATCTTCGACGGCTCTGAATACATCACCTTGAAGCCATTTGGCCTGCGCCGTACTTTCTACCCAGGCCGGATCATACTGCGCTCGCATAGCGGTTCCCTTGACATTGCGGGAGCTGAACGACAAATGTTTCGATCGGCTCACATTCCTTTAAAAGTTGCCGGTCGATTGCTTCAGCTCCTGTCCGGCGATGGAACACGGGGCGCTGCAGTCTTCCTGGCAGCAACCAAAAGAAAGCCGCCTCCGAACAGGATGCCCACCAGACCGTAGAGGCTCCAGCTCAGCTGGAAACCGATCCCGGTGATCAACGAGGCGCCCAGCCCTACGGAGACCATTCTCGCCCCGGCCAGCACGGTAGGAATAAGGGAAAACAGACTGGCCTGGGTTTGCAATGTGGTTTTCTGCGCAATCAACGCAGTGACGTAGGTGATGCCGAGAATCTCACCCAGCGTCCAGAAGAAAACAAACGACAGGATCAGAACGGTCTGCTCGAAAAAGGCATAGGCGCCAAATCCGATACCGTAAAAAACCGCCGCCAGGGACAGATTGGTGAGCGCGCCGAAACGCGATGTCAATGCAATCAGTGGTTGCGTCAACACAATCACCAGCAACGCATTGACGATACCCACCGCACCGAACAGGCCGGCAGCCTTCCCCGCCGTCACCCCATCAAGCCATAGAGGCAGCTGATATTCACGCTGCGCGTCCAGCACAGACAACGCAAAGAACATGGCGCCCGCAACGATCACGATCCTTGGCACATCGACCATCGCACCAATGGAAGCCTTTCCGGCTTCAATCACTGCGCCCTGGCGTTCCGGCAGCGCCAGAAAGACACTCGCTAAAAGGCACAGCACACTGGCGACCATCGCAAAAAGCATCAGATAGTGACTGTCGAGGCCGAGCAAGTACCCACCCATCACGAACAGCAGCGCTCCCCCCAGATTGCTGGCCAGGTGCAAATAGCCAAAAGAGGCGACGCGATTGCTTTCGTCCGCCGCCAAGGACGTGAGAATGCTGAATACCGGCGTGATCAGGCCCGCGCACAACATGAACAACAGCACCATCACAATGGATGCAATCGATGAGCTGAATACGGCAGCGAACAACAAAAACAACGATGAACAGGACGAGGTACAGATCAATAGTGCCCGGAAGGAACAACGACCGACCAGCGCCCCGCCCAACAGATTGCCCACCAGATAGAACGCCGACATCAGCGTGATCACCAACGCCACCGCCGAACTGTCGAGTCGGTAGTGACGCTGGAAAAACAAGGCCGCAAAAGGCCCCAGCGCATTTGCCATGACGAACAGCAACCGGAGAAGAACGATATTGCGCATCCCCGCCGCCAGATCGAACCTTTTGAGCAATCTCGTCACTTGAGGATCACCTCGATGCTCCGCAAGCGCGCAACGCTGGTCTTTCGTCAATCCGGCGCTCTATTTTCACATCGCTCAAGCAAGCCGCACTGCCGCTCCCACGCAATATTGCCATCAGGAATGTTTTGAGATCCGACGACGAAGGAACAGCCACACGCAGCATGTTGTGGAGCAGGCCGAAGCTGTGAGGGTACTGCGAACAGTTGCTGACGCGGATACTGGCCTGGGCGAAAGCGTTGGCCAGACGACCATCGTGCTCATCTTGCACCAGCAGAAAGTTCGTATCGCTCTCGTACACGACGATCGCGTTGGGCCGGCAGACTTCGATAATTTCACTCTTGATCTGCGCGAGATTGTCGTGCGCCTGCTGCAATGCCTCCTGATTCTGCAAGCAGAACAACCCGGCTTTTACGGCCACATGGTTTACATCCCAAGGGCCGCGCACCTTCATCAGTTCACGGATTGATTCCGGTCGCGTGACCACATACCCCAGGCGCAACCCGGCAAGGCCGAAGTACTTGGAGAACGAACGAATGACAAATAGCTGCCTGACCGCACTGAACGTATCCAGACATGATTGTTGCAGGTACTCAAAGTAGCATTCGTCAACGATCATCGGCTTGTCTTGCCTTACACAAGCCTCCATAAGAACGCTCAATTTTTCAGGATCGATGCGTACGCCCAGGGGATTGTTGGGGTTGCACAGGATCAGTCCCTGGCTGGTTTGCAACGATTCGAGTACAGCCTCGATGGGCAGCACGAATTTTTCGGATTGTTTCTCGAACCCCACGATCACCGGCACCACGCCATTGACGTCGAGCATCTGGTAATAGAAGGAAAAAACCGGAGAAGGAACAACTACCCGATCCCCAGGCGAAAACAGTAACCGTATCACCAGATCGATTGCCTGATCCGCCCCATTGGTCAGCAGCAAACTGTCGGTCGAAACCTTGCAGTACTTTGCCAGCTCACTAAGGAGCGGCTGATAATTGGGGTAGGCAAACAGATCCTGAGGCTTCAATTCGGTGGCAATGAACCCTGCCAGAAACTCATGTAAAAACTGGTTTTCATTCAGGTCCAGCAATACCGATGAAAGATCGCGCTCCGGCGCCTTCCATAATCCGGAACCCGAGATGTGATCGTGAAACTTCATTTGTGCATCTCTCCATAAATCACCTGTTCGCCAAGTTCATACATCTGCCTGACCTCTTCACCGCTGGCATACACCACTGCGTTCCCCGTGGCTGCCGACAGGTATTGGCTGGTAATCAACCGGCTGATTTCCGCAGTGAATGCCACGGCACGATGAAACGCCTCGGACAGGTCGCGGCCAAAACAGGTAATGCCATGACTGGGCATCACAATGCAGTTGGTGTCATTGGCGCAGCAGCCAATCGCACTGACATCCAGCTCGACATTCATACCCGCACCGAGAATGCACGGTGGCTTGCCCATGACCAGTGCCGTGTCGTTCGACACGTACTCCATCTCACGCCACTGCATGACGGCGAAAAAGGAAATGACATCATTGGGATGAAGATGCACCGTGGCATTGACATCAGCACGGCAGCGCATGATTTCCCGGTGCATCTGGTGCCCCAGGCTGGGTCTGATACAACCGTACAAAAGCTCATCGGATTGCATATCCAACACAGACAGATGTTCAAGACCGCATTCTTCCAGGGAGATGCCGCGGTGTTTGGTGTAGATCACGTCGCGCTGCCAGTACGAGCAGTGACTGCGTACAGCGACATTGCCCAGTGTATTGACCAGAAGTTGTCGCGCCGCCAGGCGCTGACCGTATTGAACAATGCTGTTGCCGATCGCCACGTCGAACCAGGCCGGCAACCCGGCTCGGGAAGATTCAAGTCCCGCCAGTTTCAATTCAGGCATATCCCTTTGCCTCCCCCGATACGCAATCGGGATTAACCACTGTTTTGACTATTTCCCCCTGTAGCAGACCCAGCATCGTTTCCAGGGCATTGGCCTTCAATTGGGCCAGAGAACGCCCGCTGTAAAACGCGGCATGCGGCGTCAATAACACACGCTCATGTTCGATCAGGGCCTGGGGAGGTGCCGGCTCCTCCTGCACGACATCCAGCAGAGCCATGGACACGACCCCGGCCTGCAAGGCCCGGAGCAGAGCATCGGTATCGACGATGCCTCCTCGCGCGGTATTGACCAGGGTCGCACCGTGCTTCATCCGTGAAAATCTCGCATCGTTCATTAAATGCACGGTGTCCGGGGTGAGAGGCAGATGCAGAGAGATGACATCTGCCGTATCGAGCAGCGAATCCAGCGTGGCACCCTGAGCAATACCTTCGATACAGCGCTCGACCCCGGGATCGTAAAAGCAGATCCGGTAACCCAAGGCTGCCGCTTTGCGCGCCAACGCTCGCCCTGTCGCGCCATAGCCAATCACCCCCAGAACCGTGTCTGCACAGGCTTTCACCTCGCCGGTATGGGCTCGCCAGCTCCAGCCGCCCTGCCGAGTGTGCCTGGCGTAGTCGAAAAGCTTGCGTTGGGCGAAGAGGATCAACGCCATGGCGTGCTCCGCAACTTCCTCCGCCCCCACAGCGCCGATGTTGGAGCAAACAATGCCTTTCGCGCTCAACGCCTCGACATCCACATCATCGAGGCCGATGGTTGCCTTAACCAACGCGCGGCAACGGTGCATCCTGGCAACCAGCGGCGCATCGATGACCACCGAATGAAAGGCGATGATCCCGTCGGCCCGGGCCAATTGCTCATCCGAAGGTCGCGATGTCACCTCCAGGCTATAGTGCCGATGCTCCGAACCCGGGGCATACTCCCCTGGCTCGACATAATTCACCCTCTGCGAATCGATCATCAGAATATTCATGGGCACCTCTTCCTTCCCTAGTCAGTAGCACTGCCGATTCAAAATTTCGCGCCTGGCGACTCTCAGGCGTTGAGGTAGTCGCACTGTTTGCCGATGCGCCCAGCCCTGGCCGCGTCATACAGGCAGGCAGCGACCACCATGTCCTGGCTGGCATGTCCGACGCTGCGGAAGTAACTCAGCCCCTGTTTCCGGGTTACCGGCGAAGGCTGCTCGACAGCCAAGGCGCTGATCTCGCGGATATCCTTGCGATCAATCACCGACAACGCCAACGCCTGAGCAATTTCGCCCGACTCGCGGCATGCGGCGTCCAAATGATCGACATGAACCTGAGCATTGCCCAGCAACCGGGGATCGACCTCGCACGCCTGCAGCGTACTGCCGCCGATGGCATTGATATGGGCATCGGGTTTGAGCTGATGCGCCCCAATCAAAGGCAGCGGACTGTCATGGGAGGTTGTCGTGCAGACAATGTCCGCGTCAGCCAACGCATCCTCCATACGCTCGACAGCCTCGATCGGCTGCGAAAGCTCAATGGACAAACGTTCGGCCAAAGCAACACTGCGGGCCAGACAACGGGAAAATATCCTGATCCGCCCAAGATCCCTGATAGCTGCCATCGCCTTGATATGTGCCGCGGCCTGAGCCCCAGCCCCCATCACCGCCAGATTGAGCCGCACTCGCAGGCAGAGCTTGTCCGTCGCCAGCGCACTCATGGCGCTGGTGCGAATCGCCGTCAGGGTTGCACTGTCGAGCATCGCCAATAACCTTCCGCTTTCGATATCGATCAGCAAGACCGCGCCATTGACCGCCGAGAGCCCGCGCACAACGTTGCCGGGATGAAACGAAGAGACTTTGATGCCCAGCGTCTGGCTTGCGGGCAAGAAGGCCGGCATGAACAAAGAAAATGCTTTTTGTCGCTCGTGAGTGATGATCGAGCGCTGGGGAACCACGGGGGCCGCGAGTGAAAAGGCTCGGTGGGCTTTTTCGAGTGCGCGAACAAGCCTTGGCAACTCGACACAACGCCCGATATCTTCGCGATTAAGAAGCAGCATGGCTTTTCCTTTTCCATCAAAGCATTTCGAAGGTACCGGCCATCCTCGGGCCGGCAGCACTCATGCTTGAGTGCCTCCAGTCACCGGCATTGCAATCCCGGTGGCTGAAACACTACTGAAGCCAGACGTCTAGCCGACGGGGTAGTCCTGGGAATGACCCTGCTTTGGAACCAGAAAGGTGCGCAGGTAAGTGATCACGGGAGTGGCATCCTGCTTACGACCAATGACCCTGATGGTGACGATGCCTTGGCCCGGACGCGACCGGGATTCACGCTTGGAGACAACCTCGCTCTCGGCGTACAAGGTGTCGCCGACATAGACCGGATTGGGCAGGCGTATTTCGTCCCAGCCCAGGTTGGCGATCGCCCGGGCGCTCATTGTCGCTACCGTCATGCCGCTGATGATCGACAATGTCACCGAACTGTTGACCAGCAACTTTTCGAACTCGGTGCGCTGTACATAAGCAACATCGATATGTGCCGGATGGTTGTTCATGTTCATCAGTGACTGCCAAATGTTATCCAGCTCAGTCACAGTACGGCCGGGGCGGTGCTCGAACACATCCCCCACCACAAACTCCTCGTAATGCAGCCCATAAGACTCACGGTAGCGGTTAGCACCGATCCGTTCGTGGGCGAGAATCATCGGTTCCATGGCGTTCTCCTCAAAGACCCAGTTCCCGGGCGCGCTGGATGAGTTTGCGGGCTTGCTTCACGAATGGCGGCCCCACCATTAGATTCTTCAACCGGGTGATTTTTTCACCACTGCTTTGCGCAGCCTGCACAACGGCCAGGGCATGTTCGTACTCAGCGATGGAAGGGGTAAACACCTCATTGATGATGGGGATCTGCCTTGGGTGAATGGAGGTCTTGCCACTGAATCCCAACTCACGGGTGTCCTGGCATTCCTTCAGTAGCCCTGCTTCGTCATCGAGATTGAAGTAAGCGGTGTCGAACGCGGGAATACCCGCTGCGCTGGCGGCCGCGACGATGCTCCCACGCGCATGCAGGATGTTGCTCCACCCACCAATCTGCACACCCAGGCTGGCCGCATAGTCGGCGGAACCAAAGATCAGTCCGTCGGCGCTGGATGCAATGGCGTAAATATCCCGAAGACAGGCCGGTGTTTCGACGGTGACCAGGATTTTCGGACTTTCTCCATGACGACTTAAATTGGCGCGCACTACCTCTATCTCGGCCGCCGCTTCGGTCATTGCCAGGACGATGAACTCGGGTCGCTGTTCAATTGATTGCAACAGCAGCAGATCGAGCAACCCTTGATTATCACGCAAAGGATTGATTCGCAGTGCCGTACGCTGTGCAACATGGGATCGATAGAACTGCTCGACACACAACCGGGCTTCAGCTTTCCTGGGGAGCGGAACACCGTCCTCCAGATCAATCACCATGACATCCGTCATGGCACTCTTGGCATATTGCTCAGGGTGCAAGGCAGAGCAATACAATAAACTTCTTGGTGTCGGATTAGTCATAGCAACCTCTCAACGCTGTACAGGTTTCAGGTTCAAGCGGGCCTCTTCGACCTCAGCCCTGACAGCGGAACAAAAACTCCGGACATCTTCTTGCGACATATCGGCACGCAACATCACGCGTAGACCGGATTTATTCCTGGCCACAATGGGAAAGAACACGGCTGAGGTGTAATACCCTCGTTTGAAGACACCCTCGGAAACGCTAATCGCCATATCCGGACTGTCCAATGGAATAACCCGAATCGGTAGACCCGATCCCGCGTGTTCCGTCTCGAACAAACTGTCGAACAGACGAATATTGGAACCGAGTTTCTCCTGCAGATCACCAAGCTCACTGGTCTTATGAATATCCAGGGAAGCCATGGCCGCACCTATAGCGGCGGGATTTATATATTGAGAATAGGACATTGGCCCGCCAAAGCGACGGAAAACACTTTGATAGCTGGCCTTCTCCGACATGAATATACCGCCACCATTGGCACCGAATGCCTTGGCCAATGAATAAACCAGTAGGGTTCGAGGATTGAGTTCAGGCATGAAAGTACGAATATAGCCCTCACCCCGCTCGCCATAGGCACTTAATGAATGTGAGTCATCGAAATAGAGAAACAGCCCATACTTATCCTGCAACGCCAACAACCGCTCAATAGGCGCACTTCCCCCCATGCTGTATGCACCGTCAGCAACATATGCGACCAAAGGATGGCGCTTGCACATATCCTCAATAAAATCGACATCGTTGTGATTGCACGTGAAAACCTGCGTTTCATCACCACAGATGGCCTTGACCTGATTCAGTGCAAAATGGGCATGTTTATCAAAGATCAAAACGGGGCGCTGCCCCTCGGTAAACATGCCAGCTGCCAGGAGGGGCAAAGACGCAACGATGCCCGCACTGCAGGAAGTCGCGGTAAACGCTCGACAACTGAAATGCGCGGACAAGGCGTCTTCAAGCTCGTCGAGCTCTTTCAATCTTATTCTGATGCGCGAGGTGGGCAGATTTACAGTACCGCTACTCAGCACATAATCGGCGGCACGGCGCGCCAGACGCTCATCGACCTCAAGCCCCAAATATGAACAAGAGCACATATTCATGAATAGATGGCCATTCTGGTCCTGCATACGCCCCTGCGAAGTATGTTTGACACTCAAATCGGTCAACCCCGAGTTTTGCGCCAGCGCCCAGGACGGATTACCAATTTCGACGACCCCGGCGGTATTAATATACTTATTTCGTTGCTCTGACATACACGACCTCTATATAAGCCTATATAACAAGAACACTTACAAGCTGGCACTCATGGCTACTTCACGACAACGCCGCGCACCAATAAATAAAACAAACACCCCATGCAACACACCTATCTAGCTAGCCATAGAGCTTACCTAACAACAGCTCACCATCAATGTCACAATTACAGTATTTACGCGCACTCAAGAAAATCCCTTCATCAGTTAATGAATGGTCTGTAGGAATACTCTTAAAAATCACATCCATCTGCCCTATCACATTAGCCGACCTTTCCCGCCCCCCCGTAAAACAACCCACGTCGCTTCGCAACACAAAGAAACAAACATAGGTTCTATTATTGGATTTCACGCTAGCGAAAGTTGGCGAGCGGTCTATGTTCAAGCATTGCCTCGCATTCAACTTTCAATTGTATGCCCTGCAATCTGGTATCACGGAGAACCACTCATGAATGGAAGACTAAGAGGTAAACGAGCGCTTATAACAGGCGCATCGTCAGGTATTGGAAGGGCGATAGCCGAAGCCTTCATTGCCGAGGGCGCCGATGTTTTCATTACCGCGCTCACCGATGAAGTTGCGGCTCGTGAAGTCATTGAGTTAGCCGAGCACCTGGGCCAGCACGCCAGTTTCACCCTCATGGATGCCGCGAGCATTCGCATCGAGACACTCTTTGAGGAAGCGCACGCTACCATCGGCCCCATAGATATACTCGTAAATAATCCCGCGTTTATCACCCGCACTCCATTTCTGGAACTGGGCGGCGACGAGTACGAACAAACCCTGGCAGTCAATCTCCGCTTTCCTTTTTTTGCGACTCAACGCTTCGCAAAAGGCTGTATCGCTCGCCGTCAGGGCGGCAGTGTCATTAACATTTCATCCGTCAGCGCTTTCAAGGCCGTCAGCCGAATGTCGGCTTATCAGGCAAGCAAAGCGGCGCTCTCGATGCTTACACGAAGCTGCGCGGTGGAACTGGCCCCCCATGGCATCAGAGTCAACACGATTTCACCCGGACTGACCGCGACCAGTGGCAACGCCAACCAATGGCGGGACGCGCCGGAGATTTGGCAGAACAGAAAAAAGGAGATTCCCATGCAGCGTGCCGGAATTCCTTCAGATATGGCAGGCGCGGCCATCCTTTTGGCATCTGACGAGTCATCCTGGATGACCGGTGCTGATCTGGTCATCGATGGGGGTCACAGCTGCGTTTGAACCCCGGAGGTCGGCCGGCCATTGCGGACCGACCAAAAAGCTGACCGCAACGTCGCACATCTGACGCCCAGACTGGTTCGGGGTGTTTTTTTTTGCCTGCGATCTACAAACACCGCAAATCTCCTGTGGGAGCGAGCTTGCTCGCGATGACGTCAGCACATCCAAGATGGGTGCTGACTGAAAAAACCGCTATCGCGAGCAAGCTCGCTCCCACAGTGGTCGGTGGCGGCTCAGGGTAAAAAAACCTTGATCCTGAGCATTTTCTCGATCAGGAAAAGAAGGTAAAACGACTCCACTCGCTACTTGCAGTAACGCGCATGTAAGGCAACTTCCCGGCCACCTACCCGTTAAGCAGTTTAAAAACCACCGCAAACAATATTGATTATCATTTAGACGCGACTATGTTCGTTACATTCCCAACAAAACAATATTGATGAAATCCCGGCTAATGCCCTAACCGCATGGGCTGCGGAGCTTTGGAGGTGCGCTATGTCCTTATTCCTGTAAATAATTTCGCTATAGGAATTTTACTTGCACGGTGTTGTGCCATAAAATCAGCGGGATTGATTGCTGCGACATATCGTCACTGCTTTGTTTCTTTTCAAGCTCAGAGACCTTTGCTCTCTGTTAAGGATTACCAGCATGCCCGAAGCGACAGGACTCATGGCCCACAACTGGGGCTTTGCCATTTTCCTTCTGGGCGTCGTCGGCCTTTGTGCCTTCATGCTCGGCGTCTCCAGCCTCCTCGGGTCAAAAGCCTGGGGCCGCAGCAAAAACGAACCGTTCGAATCCGGCATGCTGCCTACAGGTGGCGCCCGTCTGCGGCTCTCTGCAAAATTCTATCTGGTCGCGATGCTCTTCGTGATCTTCGATATCGAAGCCCTTTTTCTCTTTGCCTGGTCTGTGTCCGTCCGCGAAAGCGGCTGGACCGGATTCGTCGAAGCTCTCGTTTTCATAGCAATTCTGTTGGCAGGCCTTGTCTACCTATTCCGAGTGGGCGCCCTTGACTGGGCTCCGGAAGCTCGTCGTAAGCGGCAAGCGAAGCTGAAACAATGAGGCTTTGGCAATGCAATACAATCTCACCAGGATCGACCCCGATGCTCCTAACGAGCAGTATCCGATTGGCGAACGGGAAACCGTTTCCGATCCGTTAGAAGATCAAGTTCACAAAAACATTTTCATGGGCAAGCTCGAAGACGTGCTTAACGGCACGATCAACTGGGGGCGCAAGAACTCCCTGTGGCCGTACAACTTCGGCCTTTCGTGCTGCTACGTGGAAATGACCACCGCCTTCACGGCGCCCCACGACATCGCGCGCTTTGGCGCCGAGGTTATCCGGGCATCGCCGCGTCAGGCGGACTTCATGGTTATCGCCGGTACCTGCTTCATCAAGATGGCGCCGATCATTCAGCGTCTCTACGAGCAAATGCTCGAACCTAAATGGGTTATCTCCATGGGTTCGTGCGCCAACTCCGGTGGCATGTACGACATCTACTCAGTCGTTCAAGGGGTGGACAAGTTCCTGCCTGTGGACGTCTACGTGCCTGGCTGCCCGCCCCGCCCTGAAGCTTTTCTGCAAGGCTTGATGCTCTTGCAAGAGTCGATTGGACAGGAGCGTCGCCCACTTTCCTGGGTCGTCGGCGATCAAGGCGTGTACCGCGCCGAGATGCCTTCGCAAAAGGAACAGCGCCGCGAACAGCGAATCGCAGTCACCAACCTGCGCAGCCCCGACGAAGTCTGATCCAGACCTGCTTCTTTTATAGAACGAGAACCTGGCTTCATTCTTTACGTTGACCGAAAGCGATAAATAACCATGACTACAGGCAGTGCTCTGTACATCCCGCCTTATAAGGCAGACGACCAGGATGTGGTCGTCGAACTGAACAACCGTTTTGGCCCCGAGGCGTTCACCGCCCAGCCTACCCGCACCGGCATGCCGGTGCTTTGGGTTGCCCGCGCCAAACTCGTCGAAGTCCTGACCTTCCTGCGCAACCTGCCCAAGCCGTACGTCATGCTCTATGACCTGCACGGCGTGGACGAGCGTCTGCGCACCAAGCGTCAAGGGCTGCCTAGCGGCGTCGACTTCACTGTGTTCTATCACTTGATGTCGATCGAACGTAATAGTGACGTAATGATCAAGGTCGCCTTGTCCGAGAGCGACCTCAGCGTGCCGACCGTGACCGGCATCTGGCCGAACGCCAACTGGTACGAGCGTGAAGTGTGGGACATGTACGGCATCAACTTTGCCGGTCACCCGCACCTGACCCGCATCATGATGCCGCCGACCTGGGAAGGTCACCCGCTGCGCAAGGACTTCCCGGCCCGTGCCACCGAGTTCGACCCGTTCAGCCTGACCCTGGCCAAGCAACAGCTTGAGGAAGAAGCCGCGCGCTTCAAGCCTGAAGACTGGGGCATGAAGCGTTCCGGTGCGAACGAGGACTACATGTTCCTCAACCTCGGTCCTAACCACCCTTCCGCGCACGGTGCGTTCCGCATCATTCTGCAGCTGGACGGTGAAGAGATCGTCGATTGCGTACCGGACGTCGGTTACCACCACCGTGGTGCCGAGAAGATGGCCGAGCGTCAGTCCTGGCACAGCTTCATTCCGTACACCGACCGTATCGACTACCTCGGCGGCGTGATGAACAACCTGCCGTACGTGCTCTCGGTCGAGAAGCTGGCCGGTATCAAGGTGCCCGAGAAGGTCGACATCATCCGCATCATGATGGCCGAGTTCTTCCGGATCACCAGCCACCTGCTGTTCCTGGGGACTTACATCCAGGACGTCGGCGCCATGACCCCGGTGTTCTTCACGTTCACCGACCGTCAGAAGGCGTACACGGTGATCGAAGCCATTACCGGCTTCCGTCTGCACCCGGCCTGGTACCGCATCGGTGGCGTCGCTCACGACCTGCCGCGCGGCTGGGAAAAACTGGTCAAAGACTTCATCGAGTGGATGCCAAAGCGTCTGGACGAATACCAGAAAGCCGCACTGGACAACAGCATCCTGCGTGGCCGGACCATCGGCGTCGCCGCCTACAACACCAAAGAAGCCCTGGAATGGGGCGTCACCGGTTCCGGCCTGCGTTCGACCGGTTGCGATTTCGACCTGCGTAAAGCTCGCCCGTACTCCGGTTACGAGAACTTCGAATTCGAAGTGCCGCTGGCGGCCAATGGCGATGCCTACGACCGTTGCATCGTGCGTGTCGAAGAAATGCGCCAGAGCCTGAAGATCATCGAGCAGTGCATGCGCAACATGCCGGAAGGCCCGTACAAGGCGGATCACCCGCTGACCACGCCGCCACCGAAAGAGCGCACCCTGCAACACATCGAGACCTTGATCACGCACTTCCTGCAAGTTTCGTGGGGCCCGGTCATGCCGGCCAACGAATCCTTCCAGATGATCGAAGCGACCAAGGGCATCAACAGTTATTACCTGACGAGCGATGGCGGCACCATGAGCTACCGCACCCGGATTCGCACCCCAAGCTTCCCGCACCTGCAGCAGATCCCTTCGGTGATCAAAGGCAGCATGGTCGCGGACTTGATCGCGTACCTGGGTAGTATCGATTTCGTTATGGCCGACGTGGACCGCTAAGCATGAACAGCACGCTTATCCAGACAGACCGTTTCGCCCTGAGCGAAACCGAGCGCTCGGCCATCGAGCACGAGCTGCATCACTACGAAGACCCGCGCGCGGCGTCGATCGAAGCCCTGAAGATCGTCCAGAAGGAACGTGGCTGGGTGCCTGATGGCGCGCTCTACGCCATCGGCGAGATCCTCGGCATCCCGGCGAGCGACGTTGAAGGGGTGGCTACTTTCTATAGCCAGATCTTCCGTCAGCCGGTCGGCCGTCACATCATTCGCGTCTGCGACAGCATGGTCTGCTACATCGGTGGCCATGAATCGGTCGTCAGCGAAATCCAGAGCAATCTGGGCATCGGCCTGGGTCAGACCACCGCCGACGGTCGTTTCACCCTGCTGCCGGTCTGCTGCCTCGGCAACTGCGACAAGGCGCCGGCGTTGATGATCGACGACGACACATTCGGTGATGTGCAGCCTGCCGGCGTTGCCAAATTGCTCGAGGGCTACGTATGACCCTGACTTCCTTCGGTCCAGCCAACCGCATCAAGCGTTCGGCCGAGACTCACCCGCTAACCTGGCGTCTGCGTGACGACGGCGAAGCCGTATGGCTCGACGAGTACCAGGCCAAGAACGGTTACGCGGCTGCGCGCAAGGCTTTCGCCGACATGGCTCAGGACGACATCGTCCAGACCGTGAAAGACGCGGGCCTTAAAGGTCGCGGCGGTGCAGGCTTCCCCACGGGTGTCAAGTGGGGCCTGATGCCCAAAGACGAATCCATCAATATCCGCTACCTGCTGTGCAACGCGGACGAGATGGAACCGAACACCTGGAAAGACCGCATGCTGATGGAGCAACTGCCCCATCTGCTGATCGAAGGCATGCTGATCAGTGCTCGCGCGCTGAAAACCTACCGTGGCTACATCTTCCTGCGTGGCGAATACACCACCGCCGCCAAGCACCTGAACCGTGCCGTGGAAGAAGCCAAGGCAGCGGGCCTTTTGGGTAAAAACATCCTGGGCAGCGGCTTCGATTTCGAGCTGTTCGTCCACACCGGCGCCGGGCGTTACATCTGCGGTGAAGAAACCGCACTGATCAACTCCCTCGAAGGTCGCCGCGCCAACCCGCGCTCCAAGCCACCCTTCCCTGCCGCCGTTGGCGTGTGGGGCAAGCCGACTTGCGTGAACAACGTTGAAACCCTGTGCAACGTGCCGGCGATCATTGCCGACGGCGTGGACTGGTACAAATCGTTGGCCCGCGAAGGCAGTGAAGACATGGGCACCAAGCTCATGGGCTTCTCCGGCAAGGTCAAGAACCCGGGCCTGTGGGAATTGCCGTTCGGCGTCACCGGTCGCGAGTTGTTCGAAGACTACGCCGGCGGCATGCGCGACGGTTACAAGCTCAAGTGCTGGCAGCCAGGCGGCGCCGGTACCGGTTTCCTGTTGCCGGAACACCTGGACGCACAAATGTACGCCGGCGGCATCGCCAAAGTGGGCACCCGTATGGGTACCGGCCTGGCCATGGCGGTGGACGACAGCGTCAACATGGTTTCCCTGCTGCGCAACATGGAAGAGTTCTTCTCCCGCGAATCCTGCGGCTTCTGCACCCCGTGCCGTGACGGTTTGCCGTGGAGCGTCAAGCTTCTGCGCGCGATCGAGAACGGTGAAGGGCAAGCCGGCGATATCGAGACCCTGCTGGGTCTGGTCGGTTTCCTCGGCCCAGGCAAGACCTTCTGTGCTCACGCACCGGGCGCCGTGGAGCCGTTGGGCAGCGCAATCAAATACTTCCGCCATGAGTTCGAAGCCGGCATCGCGCCTACCAGCGCCGTCGTCCCGCCTCTGGCAAGGCCGATCGTAGTCGGCGCGTAAACGCTTAAAAAAGCGAAGGGTCCGTGCCCGCAGCTTTTCGTGTGATGACGCCGCAAGCGGCTGTGTTGATTCACGCGAATAACAAGATTCCATTAGCCACGCCCGCTGACACCGGGCCAACGAAGAACTTTGAACCATGGCCACTATCCACGTAGACGGCAAAGAGCTCGAAGTCGATGGGGCAGACAACCTGTTACAGGCATGTCTGTCGCTAGGCCTCGATATCCCTTATTTCTGCTGGCACCCAGCCCTAGGCAGCGTTGGCGCTTGCCGCCAGTGCGCGGTCAAGCAGTACACCGACGAAAACGACAAGCGTGGTCGGATCGTCATGTCCTGCATGACCCCCGCCACCGACGGCAGCTGGATCTCCATCGACGACGAAGAAGCGAAAGTGTTTCGCGCCAGCGTCGTTGAATGGCTGATGACCAACCACCCTCACGACTGCCCGGTCTGTGAAGAAGGCGGTCACTGCCACCTGCAAGACATGACGGTGATGACCGGCCACAACGAGCGCCGTTATCGCTTCACCAAGCGTACTCACCAGAACCAGCAACTGGGCCCGTTCATTTCCCACGAAATGAACCGCTGCATCGCTTGCTACCGTTGCGTGCGCTTCTATAAGGACTACGCCGGCGGCACCGATCTCGGTGTATTCGGCGCCCACGACAACGTGTACTTCGGTCGCGTTGAAGACGGCACCCTGGAAAGCGAGTTCTCCGGCAACCTCACCGAGGTCTGCCCGACCGGTGTGTTCACCGACAAGACTCACTCCGAGCGCTACAACCGTAAGTGGGACATGCAGTTCTCGCCGAGCATCTGCCATGGCTGCTCCAGCGGTTGCAACATCTCCCCGGGCGAGCGCTACGGTGAACTGCGTCGTATCGAAAACCGTTTCAACGGTTCGGTAAACCAGTACTTCCTGTGCGACCGTGGCCGTTTCGGCTATGGCTACGTCAACCGCAAGGATCGCCCGCGTCAGGCATTGCTGGCCAACGGCGCCAAGCTGACCCTCGACGAAGCGCTGGATAAAGCCGCCGATCTGCTGCGCGGTCGCAACATCGTCGGTATCGGTTCGCCGCGCGCCAGCCTCGAAAGCAACTACGCGTTGCGCGAACTGGTCGGCGCCGAGCACTTCTACTCCGGTATCGAAGCTGCCGAGCTGGAACGCATTCGTCTGGTGATGCAGGTGCTGAAAGACAGCCCGCTGCCGATCCCGAACATGCGCGACATCGAAGACCACGATGCGATCTTCGTCCTCGGTGAAGACCTGACCCAGACCGCTGCGCGCATGGCCCTGTCCCTGCGTCAATCGGTCAAAGGCAAAGCCGAAGACATGGCCGACGCCATGCGCGTTCAGCCTTGGCTCGACGCCGCCGTGAAGAACATCGGTCAGAACGCTCTGAACCCGCTGTTTATCGCCAGCCTGGCTGAAACCAAGCTCGACGACATCGCTGAAGAATGCGTACACGCTGCGCCAGACGACCTGGCCCGCATCGGTTTCGCCGTGGCTCACGCCCTCGACGCCAGCGCGCCTGCCGTTGAAGGCCTGGACGCTGAAGCTCTTGAGCTGGCCAAGCGCATTGCCGACGCCCTCCTCGCCGCCAAGCGTCCGCTGATCATTGCCGGTACCTCGTTGGGTTCCAAGGCGCTGATCGAAGCCGCGGCAAACATCGCCAAAGCCCTGAAGCTGCGCGAGAAGAACGGTTCCATCAGCCTGATCGTGCCAGAGGCCAACAGCCTCGGCCTGGCCATGCTCGGTGGCGACTCGGTCGATGCCGCGCTGCAAGCCGTGATCGACGGTAAAGCTGACGCCATCGTCGTGCTGGAAAACGATCTGTACACCCGTACCGACAAAGCCCGTGTCGATGCAGCCCTGAACGCCGCGAAAGTGGTGATCGTGGCGGACCATCAGAAGACTGCCACCAGCGATCGCGCGCACCTGGTTCTGCCAGCCGCCAGCTTCGCTGAAGGCGACGGTACGCTGGTCAGTCAGGAAGGTCGCGCCCAGCGCTTCTTCCAGGTCTTCGACCCGACTTACCTCGACGCAAGCATCATGGTTCACGAAGGCTGGCGCTGGCTGCATGCCCTGCGCGCCACCCTGTTGAATCAGCCGATCGACTGGACCCAACTGGACCACGTCACCGCTGCCTGTGCCGCAAGCACTCCGCAACTGGCCGGCATTGTCAGCGCCGCACCGTCTGCCGCGTTCCGCATCAAAGGCCTGAAACTGGCTCGCGAACCGCTGCGTTACTCCGGTCGTACCGCCATGCGCGCCGACATCAGCGTGCACGAACCGCGTACTTCCCAGGACAACGACACCGCGTTCTCGTTCTCCATGGAAGGTTACTCGGGCTCGGTCGAACCGCGTCAGCAAGTGCCATTCGCCTGGTCTCCGGGCTGGAACTCGCCGCAAGCCTGGAACAAGTTCCAGGACGAAGTCGGTGGTCACATCCGCGCTGGCGACCCGGGCACCCGCCTGATTGAAAGCACCGGTGACTCGCTGAACTGGTTCGCCAGTGTTCCGCGTGCGTTCAACCCGGCTCCGGGCACCTGGCAGGTTGTGCCGTTCTTCCACCTGTTCGGCAGCGAAGAGAACTCTTCCAAAGCCGCGCCGGTTCAGGAACGCATCCCGGCCGCTTACGTGTCGCTGGCCAAATCCGAAGCCGACCGTCTGGGTGTCAATGACGGCGCCCTGCTGAGCTTGAGCGTTGCTGGCCAGACCCTGCGTCTGCCGCTGCGCATCAACGAAGAGCTGGGTGCCGGTCTGGTCGCATTGCCGGCTGGTATCGCCGGCATTCCGCCAGCGATCTTTGGCAAATCCGTTGACGGTCTGCAGGAGGCAGCTCAATGACCTGGTTCACGCCTGAAGTGATTGACGTGATCATCTCGGTCCTCAAGGCCATCGTGATTCTGCTCGCCGTCGTGGTGTGCGGCGCGCTGCTGAGCTGGGTCGAGCGTCGTCTGCTCGCCCTCTGGCAGGACCGTTACGGTCCGAACCGCGTCGGCCCGTTCGGCGCGTTCCAGATTGCGGCCGACATGATCAAGATGTTCTTCAAGGAAGACTGGACCCCGCCGTTCGCCGACAAAGTGATCTTCACCTTGGCACCGGTTGTGGCCATGAGCGCCTTGCTGATTGCCTTCGCGATCATCCCGATCACCCCGACCTGGGGTGTGGCGGACATCAACATCGGCATCCTGTTCTTCTTCGCCATGGCCGGTCTGTCGGTCTACGCGGTGCTGTTCGCCGGCTGGTCGAGTAACAACAAGTTCGCCCTGTTGGGCAGCTTGCGGGCCTCGGCACAAACCGTGTCGTACGAAGTGTTCATGGGCCTGTCGCTGATGGGCATCGTGATCCAGGTTGGCTCGTTCAACATGCGCGACATCGTTGAATACCAGGCGCAGAACCTGTGGTTCGTCATCCCGCAGATCTTCGGTTTCCTGACCTTCTTCATTGCCGGCGTCGCCGTGACTCACCGTCACCCGTTCGACCAGCCGGAAGCGGAGCAGGAACTGGCCGACGGTTACCACATTGAATACGCCGGCATGAAATGGGGCATGTTCTTCGTCGGCGAGTACATCGGCATCGTGTTGATTTCGGCGTTGCTGGTGACCTTGTTCTTCGGTGGCTGGCACGGTCCGTTCGGCATTCTGCCGCAGATCCCGTTCATCTGGTTCGCACTGAAAACCGCGTTCTTCATCATGTTCTTCATCCTGCTGCGCGCCTCGATTCCGCGCCCACGGTATGACCAAGTGATGGATTTCAGCTGGAAGTTCTGCCTGCCGCTGACCCTCGTCAACATGCTGGTGACCGCTGCGATCGTGTTGCTCAACACGCCCGCCGTCGCGGCTCAGTGAGGATAGAGAATCATGAAGTACATATTTGACATCGTGCATGGCTTCTTCACCCAGCTTCGCAGCCTGGTGATGATTTTTGGCCACGCCTTCCGCAAGCGCGACACGCTGCAATACCCGGAAGAGGCGGTGTACCTGCCGCCGCGCTTCCGTGGCCGTATCGTGCTGACCCGCGACCCCGACGGCGAAGAGCGTTGCGTAGCCTGCAACCTGTGCGCCGTGGCGTGCCCGGTCGGTTGCATCTCGCTGCAGAAAGCTGAAACCGATGACGGTCGCTGGTACCCGGAGTTTTTCCGTATCAACTTCTCGCGCTGCATTTTCTGCGGCCTCTGCGAGGAAGCCTGCCCGACCACCGCGATCCAGCTGACACCGGATTTCGAGATGGCCGAGTTCAAACGTCAGGACCTGGTGTACGAGAAAGAAGATCTGTTGATCTCCGGCCCCGGCAAAAACCCTGATTACAACTTCTATCGTGTTGCAGGTATGGCGATTGCCGGTAAGCCAAAAGGCTCCGCGCAGAATGAAGCCGAACCGATCAACGTGAAGAGCTTGCTGCCTTAAGGAAGAAAGATGGAATTCGCTTTCTATTTCGCATCGGGTATCGCTGTTGTGTCCACGCTTCGCGTGATCACCAACACCAACCCTGTGCACGCCCTGCTCTACCTGATCATTTCGCTGATTGCCGTGGCGATGACGTTTTTCGCCCTCGGCGCGCCGTTCGCCGGTGTGCTGGAAGTGATCGCCTACGCTGGCGCCATCATGGTGCTGTTCGTGTTCGTGGTGATGATGCTGAACCTGGGGCCCGCCTCGGTTCAGCAAGAGCGCGTCTGGCTCAAGCCCGGCATCTGGCTCGGCCCGGTCGCACTCGGCACCCTGCTGCTGGTTGAACTGCTGTATGTGCTGTTCAGCGACGCCAGCGGTCAGGCCATCGGCCACACCACCGTAGACGCCAAGGCCGTGGGCATCAGCCTGTTCGGTCCTTATCTGCTGGTGGTCGAACTCGCCTCGATGCTGCTGCTTGCCGCAGCCGTCACGGCGTTCCACCTGGGCCGCAACGAAGCCAAGGAGCAATGACGATGCCTGCTATCCCTCTGGAGCATGGTCTGGCGGTCGCCGGCATCCTGTTCTGCCTCGGTCTGGTCGGCCTGATGGTCCGGCGCAACATTCTTTTCGTGCTGATGAGCCTGGAGATCATGATGAATGCCTCCGCTTTGGCGTTCATCGTTGCCGGTAGCCGCTGGGGTCAGCCGGATGGACAGATCATGTTCATCCTGGTGATCAGCCTGGCAGCCGCCGAGGCCAGTATTGGCCTGGCGATTCTGTTGCAGCTGTATCGCCGCTTCCACACTCTCGATATCGACGCTGCCAGCGAGATGCGCGGATGAATCTTCTCTATCTGACTTTCGTATTCCCTCTCATAGGTTTCCTGCTGCTGGCGTTCTCACGCGGCCGTTTTTCGGAAAACCTGTCGGCGCTGATTGGCGTCGGTTCCATCGGCTTGTCTGCCATCGTCACGGCTTATGTGATCTGGCAATTCAACGTCGCGCCACCTGAAGGCGGTCACTACACCATGGTGTTGTGGCAGTGGATGGCGGTGGAAGGCTTTACGCCTAACTTCGCGCTGTACCTGGATGGTCTGTCCCTGACCATGCTCGGTGTGGTGGTCGGCGTCGGCTTCCTGATCCACCTGTTCGCGTCCTGGTACATGCGCGGTGAAGCCGGCTACTCGCGCTTCTTCGCCTACACCAACCTGTTTATCGCCAGCATGCTGTTCCTGGTCCTGGGCGATAACCTGTTGTTCCTGTACTTCGGCTGGGAAGGCGTGGGCCTGTGCTCGTACCTGTTGATCGGTTTCTACTACAGCAACCGCAACAACGGTAACGCGGCACTCAAAGCCTTTATCGTGACCCGTATCGGCGACGTGTTCATGGCCATCGGCCTGTTCATCCTGTTCGCGCAACTGGGCACGCTGAACATCCAGGAACTGCTGGTGCTGGCGCCACAGAAATTCCAGGCTGGCGACTTCTGGATGGTCATGGCCACCCTGATGCTGCTGGGTGGCGCTGTCGGTAAATCCGCGCAACTGCCGCTGCAAACCTGGCTGGCGGACGCGATGGCCGGTCCTACTCCGGTTTCGGCACTGATCCACGCCGCAACCATGGTGACCGCCGGTGTCTACCTGATCGCCCGTACTCACGGCCTGTTTTCCCTGGCGCCGGATATCCTGCACCTGGTTGGCGTTGTCGGCGGTGTGACCCTGGTACTCGCCGGTTTTGCCGCACTGGTTCAGACCGACATCAAACGTATCCTCGCCTACTCGACCATGAGCCAGATCGGCTACATGTTCCTGGCCCTGGGCGTTGGCGCATGGGATGGCGCGATCTTCCACCTGATGACCCACGCCTTCTTCAAGGCTCTGCTGTTCCTTGCATCCGGTGCGGTGATCGTTGCCTGCCACCACGAGCAGAACATCTTCAAGATGGGCGGCCTGTGGAAGAAACTGCCACTGGCCTACGCCAGCTTCATCGTCGGCGGCGCGGCATTGTCTGCCCTGCCACTGGTCACCGCAGGCTTCTACTCCAAGGACGAGATCCTTTGGGAAGCGTTCGCCAGCGGCAACCACGGTCTGCTGTATGCAGGTCTGGTCGGTGCGTTCATGACTTCGCTGTACACCTTCCGCCTGATCTTCATCGCGTTCCACGGTGAAGTGAAGACCGAAGCGCACGCCGGTCACGGCATCGCTCACTGGCTGCCACTGTCGGTGTTGATCGTATTGTCTACCGCCATTGGCGCGATGATCGTTCCACCGCTGCACGGCGTGCTGCCGGAAAGCGTCGGCCATGCCGGCGGCGAAGCCAAGCACAGTCTGGAAATCGCGTCGGGCGCCATCGCCCTGGCCGGTATCCTGCTGGCCGCGCTGCTGTTCCTCGGCAAGCGTCGTTTCGTCACTGCAATCGCCAACAGCGGCATCGGCCGCTTCCTTTCGGCCTGGTGGTTCGCTGCCTGGGGCTTCGACTGGATCTACGACAAACTGTTCGTCAAGCCATACCTTGCGATCAGCCACGCACTGCGCAAAGACCCGCTCGACCAGACCATCGGTCTGATCCCGCGTATGGCCAAAGGCGGTCACACCGCCCTGAGCCGTACCGAAACCGGTCAACTGCGTTGGTACGCGGCATCGATGGCAGCCGGCTCCGTGCTGGTCATCGGCGCCATCGTGCTGGTAGCGGTCTGATATGAACCTTGCGAACTTGCGAAAGGAATTGAGCCCGTCATGATTCTGCCTTGGCTAATCCTGATCCCCTTCATCGGCGGCCTGCTGTGCTGGATGGGTGAGCGCTTCGGCGCTACCCTCCCCCGCTGGATTGCGCTGTTGACCATGACCCTGGAACTCGCACTCGGCCTCTGGCTGTGGGCCCACGGTGATTATTCATTTGCTCCGGCCCCTGGCGCCGATCCGACCTGGGTGCTTGAGTTCAAGCACATCTGGATCGAGCGCTTCGGCATCAGCGTGCACCTGGCCCTCGACGGCCTGTCGCTGTTGATGATCCTGCTGACCGGTCTGCTGGGTATCCTCTCGGTACTCTGCTCGTGGAAAGAGATCCAGCGTCACGTTGGCTTCTTCCACTTGAACCTGATGTGGATCCTGGGCGGTGTCGTCGGCGTGTTCCTCGCCCTCGACCTGTTCATGTTCTTCTTCTTCTGGGAAATGATGCTGGTGCCGATGTACTTCCTCATCGCGCTCTGGGGTCACAGTTCTTCGGACGGCAAGAAAACCCGGATCTACGCGGCGACCAAGTTCTTCATCTTCACTCAGGCTTCCGGCCTGATCATGTTGGTGGCGATCCTGGGTCTGGTCCTGGTCAACTTCAACGACACCGGCGTGATTACCTTCAACTACGCCGATCTGTTGAAAACCAAGATGTCACTGACCACCGAGTACATCCTGATGCTCGGCTTCTTCATCGCCTTCGCGGTGAAGCTGCCAGTGGTGCCGTTCCACTCCTGGTTGCCTGACGCTCACGCCCAGGCGCCGACAGCGGGTTCGGTCGACCTGGCCGGTATCTTGTTGAAGACGGCGGCTTACGGTCTGCTGCGTTTCGCCCTGCCGCTGTTCCCGAATGCCTCGGCCGAGTTCGCGCCGATCGCCATGACCCTGGGTCTGATCGGGATCTTCTACGGTGCGTTCCTGGCCTTCGCCCAAACCGACATCAAGCGTCTGATCGCCTACTCCTCCGTTTCCCACATGGGCTTCGTGTTGATCGGCATCTACTCCGGCAGCCAACTGGCGCTGCAGGGCGCGGTGATGCAGATGCTGGCGCACGGTCTGTCAGCGGCGGCACTCTTTATCCTCAGCGGTCAGTTGTACGAGCGCACTCACACCCGCGACATGCGTGAAATGGGTGGCCTGTGGTCGAAGATTGCTTACCTGCCGGCCATCAGCCTGTTCTTCGCAGCCGCGTCCCTGGGCTTGCCGGGTACCGGCAACTTCGTCGGTGAGTTCCTGATCCTGATCGGCACGTTCCCGGCCGCCCCATGGATCACTATCATCGCGACGTCCGGTCTGGTGTTCGGTTCGGTGTACTCGCTGATCATGATCCACCGCGCCTACTTCGGCCCGTCCAAATCGGACGCGGTGCTGCATGGCATGGATGGTCGCGAACTGATCATGGTGGTTGGGCTTGCGGCGCTGCTGATTTACATCGGCGTGTACCCGCAACCGTTCCTCGATACCTCTGCTGCGACGATGCATGGCGTGCAGCAATGGCTCGGCACCGCCTTCACTCAACTCGCTTCGGCCCGGTAAGAGCGCTATGGAATTCACGACTCAACACTTTATCGCGCTTGCGCCGTTGTTGATCACCAGCGCCACGATCATCGTGGTGATGCTGGCAATCGCCTGGCGCCGCAACCACTCGCAGACCTTCCTGATTTCCGTGGCGGGTCTGAACCTGGCGTTGCTGTCGATCCTGCCAGCCCTGAAAGTCGCGCCTCTGGCCGTGACTCCATTGCTGCAGATCGACACCTTCGCCTGCTTGTACATGGCGCTGATCCTGGTCGCCACCCTCGCTTGTGTAACCCTAGCCCACGCCTACCTCGGCGATGGCGGTTCGGGTTACCCGGGCAACCGTGAAGAACTTTACCTGCTGATCCTGATGGCCGCCGCCGGTGGCCTGGTACTGGTCAGCGCGCAGCACCTGGCCGGGTTGTTCATCGGTCTGGAACTGCTCTCGGTACCGGTCTACGGTCTGGTGGCTTACGCCTTCTTCAACAAGCGTTCGCTGGAAGCCGGTATCAAGTACATGGTGCTGTCGGCTGCCGGTTCTGCGTTCCTGTTGTTCGGCATGGCGCTGCTTTATGCCGACTCTGGCAGCCTGAGCTTCGTCGGTATCGGCCAGGCGCTGGCGGCTACTGGTCTGCCAAGCTCGCTGGCGCAACTGGGCCTGGGCATGATGCTGATCGGTCTGGCGTTCAAGCTGTCGCTGGTACCGTTCCACCTCTGGACCCCGGACGTTTACGAAGGTGCTCCGGCACCGGTGGCTGCGTTCCTGGCCACCGCGTCCAAAGTCGCTGTGTTCGCAGTGATGGTGCGTCTGTTCCAGATCTCGCCCGCGGCGAGCAGCGGTGTACTGAGCGACGTGCTGACCATCATCGCCATCGCGTCGATCCTGTTCGGTAACCTGCTGGCACTGACCCAGAGCAACCTCAAGCGTCTGCTGGGTTACTCGTCCATCGCTCACTTCGGTTACCTGCTGATCGCCTTGGTGGCGAGCAAGGGTCTGGCCGTGGAAGCCATCGGCGTGTATCTGGTCACCTACGTGATCACCAGCCTCGGCGCGTTCGGCGTGATCACCCTGATGTCCTCGCCGTACAACGGCCGTGACGCGGATGCCCTGTACGAATACCGCGGCCTGTTCTGGCGCCGTCCGTACCTGACCGCCGTACTGACCGTGATGATGCTGTCCCTGGCCGGCATCCCGCTGACCGCGGGCTTCATCGGCAAGTTCTACATCATCGCCACCGGTGTCGAGTCGCACCAATGGTGGCTGGTCGGCTCCCTGGTACTGGGCAGCGCCATCGGCGTCTTCTACTACCTGCGCGTCATGGTCACCCTGTTCCTGATCGAACCGAACCTGCGTCGCCACGATGCGCAACTGCACTGGGAACAACGTGCTGGCGGCGTGATGCTGCTGGCGATCGCGGCACTGGCGTTCTTCCTTGGTCTGTATCCGCAGCCGTTGCTGATTCTGGTTCAGCAGGCGGGGTTGGCGGGTTGATCGCTTAAGCGACACTCGGTAGAAAACAGAAACGGCACCTTCGCAGACTGTGTGAAAACCTAGCAATCTGTGCGGCACTCAAAGAAAATGCTCCGTATCGAAAGATACGGAGCATTTTTCGTTATGGCCTACATCCAAGGAGAGTCCCGCAGCCAGACCAGCCTGTTCCCGGCCTCGCTGGAGGAACTGATCCCCGAGGATCACCTCGTTCGTGTGATCGACCTCTACGTCGCCAAGCTGGATCTGGTGCAACTGGGCTTCGACAAAGCGTTGCCCAAAGGCACCGGGCGCCCCTCTTATGATCCTGCCGATCCGCTAAAACTCTATCTCTACGGCTATTTCCAACGGATTCGCTCCTCACGCCGACTTGAGGCCGAGTGTCAGCGCAACATCGAAGTGATGTGGTTGATCAACCGGCTCAAACCCGACTTCAAGACCATCGCCGACTTTCGCAAAAACAACAAACCGGCCTTTGTGGCGACGTGCCGGGCCTTCGTCCAGTTCTGCCGAACCGCCGGCCTGATAGCCGGTGAGCTGGTGGCCATCGATGGCAGCAAGTTTCAGGCGGTTGCTTCCTCGCGGCGTCATATGAGTTTGAAGCGGCTCAAGCACCAGGAGCAGACGCTGGATAAACGCATTGCCCAATACCTGGCTGAGCTGGATGAGGCGGATAAAACCGAAGCCAATGAGGTGGTTGATCGCAGTGCGGTCAAGACGGCTTTGGCGCAACTTGAAGTCAGGCACTCCAATAACCTGACGCGCCAGGCCCTGATGAAATCAATGGAGCTTGAGCAATTCAATACCCACGAAAGCGATGCCCGAATGATGCGAACGCATAAAGGGCCGCGGGTCGCGTACAACGTGCAAACCGTCGTGGACGCTGAGCATTGCCTGATCCTGCATCATGAAGTCACGCAGGACAGTGATGATCGCAAGCAACTTGAGCCTATGGCCAAGGCCGCCAAGGAACACTTGCAGCAAGATGAATTGACGGTGGCTGCCGATGCAGGCTACTCGAATGGCAGGCAGTTCCAGGCCTGCGAGGATGAGAACATCACGGTTTATGTACCACCCAATCGGTCAGGCAACTCCAGCGGCAAGGAAAAGGAGTTCTTTGGCCGAACAGTGTTTACCTACGATGCGTCGCAGGATCGATATCAATGTCCCGCCGGAAAATGGCTGACACTCAAGCAAACCAGTAAGGGCGATCGCATCTACCAGGCGGCGATCAGCGACTGCACCGCTTGTCCGCTGAAAGCGCAATGTACTGAGGCCCGGCGCCGATATGTCTCACGCCATGCTCACGAAGAGGCGTTCGAACGCATGGAGCGGCGAATGCAGGCACACCCCGAAATGATGGTCAGCCGAAGATCCATCGTGGAGCATCCCTTCGGCAACCTAAAACAGTGGTTGTTTGGCAACGCTCGCTTCTTGCTGCGACAGCTCGAGGGGGCGAGAGCCGAAATGGCCTTGGCGGTGAACGCCTATAACCTGAAAAGAGCGATTAACGTGCTCGGCGAACGTCAGTTGATGGCGTTGATGGGCTGAAACGCCCTTTTTCGTCTGCCGTCCGCACAAAAGCAAACGCCCCGAACAAGTCGGGGCGTTTGCTTGAAATCACCATCAGTGTGTTTTCACACAGTCTGTTCGGGTGCCGTTTTTGCGTTTGTACGATTTGTTACCGCTGCACTCCCCTCCTCTCGCAATCCCCGAAAGCTCTCGCCGGACTATCCGCCTCGTCCTACAGCCAGCATTGAGCACTTGGCTCTATCTTGAGTGACTGCTGGATAGAGCAATCAAGGCGAGAACGAATAATGAAACGTGACATCTTTTTAGAATTGGTAGAAGGCTTCGATGCTTTGGCCGCTGAGCGCCAAGGAAAAGTCTCACTGCTACACCCAAAAGCGAAAGCCGCCAAACTAGCCTCCGTCATCAATGAGGAACCGCACAACTTTGCCGCCCCCAAAAATTCTGGCTATATTTGTCCAGAATACGGGAGACACATGATGATCATTGTTCCGTTGGCAGAAGCAAAAAACAATCTATCTAAACTCGTCGATGACGCCGCCGCGGGACAGGTCATCACGATTACCAAACATGGTCGGGCACTTGCCCGCCTCGTTCCCGCGGGAAAACCCTGCGCACAGCGTATCGGAGCAATGAAAGGCAAACTGGTACTGCCCGAAGAGTTCGACGCTCCATTGCCGAACGACATGCTTGATGCTTTTGAAGGCACTCAAGAATGAGGCTTCTGCTCGACACGCATATATTGCTCTGGACGCTCAGCGATGACCCCAGGCTATCCGGCAAAGCCAGAACGCTTATTCAGAACGCTGCCGACATTTACATCAGCGCAGCGACATTCTGGGAGATGGCGATCAAGGTCGGGCTGGGAAAGCTGAACGTTGACCTGGAGGAAATCCGGCAGTACTGCCTCGACAGCGGGTTCATCGAACTACCCGTGACCTCAGAACACGCCATTGCCGTGAAGGACCTCGAACATCACCATCGGGACCCGTTTGACCGCCTCATTGTTGCAACGGCCATGACAGAACCCATGAAACTCCTCACCGCCGATCCATTGGTTGCCCGGTACACGGATCTGGCTGTTTTGGTCTGATCGGGCAACATCAGATGCACATGACGAAATTGTAATTCCCCCATCACCTTGGCGTTATCCGCAGCTTGCGACGATGTCACCCGGCGACCATGCCGGCGGGCCCTTGCCCGCCGAACAATAAAACCCACGCCGAAGCACGTTCCCGTTCTGCCGAACCCAAGGAGTGATTGATGGTTAACAATACAAAAATGTCGATAGCCGCTTTAGCTGTGGTTGTCGGCTCCGGGCCGTCCATAGTGTTGGCGGAAGATAAAGCCGAGGGGTTTGTCGAGGGCAGCAGCCTGACGGTGCTCAACCGCAACTTCTACTTCAATCGTGATCACCGTGACGGCCAGTCCAGCCCCACCGGCAATGGTTATTCCGAGGCATGGGCCCATGCGGTCATCAGCAAGTTCGAATCAGGGTTTACACCGGGCACCGTCGGGGTCGGTGTCGATGCGTTTGCGATGATCGGTTTGAAGCTTGATACCGGTGACGGGCGCAACGGTGGCCGTAGTTCGTTTGATGTGCTGCCGGTCGACAGTGATGGCCAGGCGCGGGACGAATACACCAAGGTCGGTGGCGCCGCCAAAGTGCGCGCCTTCGATACGGTGGTGAAGGTCGGCGATGTGTTCCCCGCCAACCCGGTGGTTGCGGCGGGTGACTCCCGACTGTTGCCGGAAAGCTTCCGGGGTGTCACGGCCACCAACACCAGTATCGAAGGTCTGTCGGTACAGGGCGGTCGCCTGCATGCGATGAGCCAACCGGTGTCCAGCGACATGCGCGAGAACTTCGCGACCTTCTATGGCGGCCCGGTCAACTCGCCGTGGGTCGGCTATTTCGGTGGCGACTACGCGCTGAACAAAAACCTCAGTTTCAGCCTGTATTCCAGTCGCCTCAAGGAAGCCTGGAATCAGTACTACGCCGGCACTGCGTGGACTTACCCACTGTCGGATGACCTGTCGCTGTTCGGTGGCCTGAACTATTACAAGGCGGTCGACGAAGGCAAACAACTGCTCGGCACCTTCGACAACAACATCTGGAGCGGCCGGGTCGGGGTGAAACTCGGCGCCCACTCCGTTGCGTTATCGCACCAGCGCAACAACGGCAACGACGACTTCGACTACCTGCGCCAGTCCGACTCGATCTTCCTCGACAACTCCATCCAGTACAGCGACTTCAACTCGCCCAAGGAGCGTTCGTGGATGGTGCGTTACGACCTCGACATGAGCAGCTATGGCGTGCCGGGTTTGTCGTTCATGACCCGTTACGGCCGCGGCACCGACGCCGACTATTCCAGTGCCAACGCCGTGTACATGCGCCGCGATGCCGACGGCAACCCGCTGACCGATCAGAAGCGCTGGGAGCGTGACATCGAAGTCAAATACGTGGTGCAGAGCGGCTCGCTGAAGGACATGTCACTGCGCCTGCGTCAGGCCAATACCCGCGCCACTGCGTATGAATCGGATCTGGATGAAGTGCGGGTGATTATCGAGTATCCGCTGGCGATTCTCTGACTTCACGGTTTATGCAAATTCACCTTTAGAAGCTCCTTGCTCCTTTGGTAAGAGGTGAATCTTTTGGCGTCCTTCGGGGCGCCTTTTTTATGCCTGTAGATTGAGCACTGCAGGAGCAGCCTTCGGCAGCTCCCCAGGGGAATTGGTGTCAGCCGCCGCGATTGCGGCAATCGCCTGCCACGGTGTATTTGATGGTGTTGAGTTGGCCCTTCGAGTCTTCGTAGGTCATTGCGGTGGGAACTACAGCGCAGGCAACTTGCGGCCGCACAACGCTCACCACTTTCACCACGTCCAGCTTCATCCCGTATTCATAATCCTTGACCACCGGCGCCGGTTTGCCCTGGCTGGCCGCGTATTGCTCCATGGCTTTGGTGTTGGCACTGAGCGCTCTCTCGAACGTCCGGTCGCCCCCACCTTCAGCCAGCACATTCAGGGACATCGCCATCACACCGGCGAACGTCATCAACTTGATAAGTTTCATGTTCAATACCTTCATAAAAAAGCCCGGCATCGGGACTCGACGACGGGCTTGTTCAAGTGCGACACGCTTACAAGTCTTTGGTGTTGTCGCCCTTCTTTTCATTGACGACGACTGGGTCGCGGGCCTGTTCCTTGGCTACGAACAGCTCTACGGAGCGGTCATTGGCGGTCATCATTCTTTCGAAAGTTCGGTCGCCGCCGCCTTCGGCCAATGCCATGGAAGACATCACCAACGCCACCGCAAACGCACTCAGTTGTGCAAGTTTCATGTTTGATTCCTCGTTTAATTAACTGACGGGATCAAGGTAACAATCCGAACCTTTCGTGACGGTGGCGTGGAGATTACATATCCGTTATGTGGCCGCAGCTCTGATACAAGACACAAAACCTGTGGGAGCGAGCCTGCTCGCGATGACGGTGGATCAGTCAGCATCATTGCCGACCGACAGATCGCTATCGCGAGCAGGCTCGCTCCCACAGGGGATCACCTACTTAGTTGAAGCTGCGTCTTCGTCGCGTCGGTGCGCCAACTGATACAACGCCGGCAGTATCAGCAGCGTCAGGATGGTCGAAGACAGAATCCCGCCGATCACCACCGTTGCCAGCGGACGTTGCACCTCGGCACCCGTGCCGGTCGCCAAAGCCATCGGAATGAAGCCCAGAGACGCCACCAGCGCCGTCATCAACACCGGTCGCAGCCGCGTTAGCGCGCCTTCGTTGATCGCATCACTGAGTGAACGCCCCTCCTCCCGCAGGTTGCGGATGAACGCGATCATCACCAGGCCGTTAAGCACCGCCACCCCCGACAGCGCAATGAAACCGACACCCGCCGAGATTGACAGCGGAATGTCCCGCAGCCACAACGCCATGACGCCGCCAGTCAACGCAAACGGAATCCCGGTGAATACCAGCAAGCCGTCCTTGAGGTTGTTGAACATCATGAATAGCAGCCCGAACACCAGCAACAAAGCCACCGGCACCACAATCTGCAATCGTTTGGCCGCCGATTGCAACTGCTCGAACTGCCCGCCCCAGCTGGTCCAGTAACCCGCCGGAACCTGAACATCGCGCTCGATCACCTCCGCGGCCTCTTTAACGAAGGAGCCAATATCCCGCCCACGCACGTTGGCACTGACAATCACCAGCCGCTTGCCATTCTCGCGGCTGACCTGATTAGGCCCGAGCACCAGATCAAGGCTGGCGACGTCGTTGAGGGCGATGAAGCCAATCTGATCGGCAGCACCACTCAGGAGCGCCGGCACCGGAATCAACAGCGCCGACAAGCCTTCGATGTCCTTGCGCATGGCATCGGACAGACGCACCACCATGTCGAAACGCCGATCACCTTCGTACAATGTCCCTGCCTGGCGCCCACCGACCGCTACCGCAATGGTGTCCTGTACATCGCCGACGTTGAGCCCGTAACGCGCTGCCTTGTCGCGGTCGATGTTGATGGTCAGCACCGGCAGGCCGGTGGTTTGCTCGACCTTGACCTCGGACGCGCCGTTGACCTTCTGCATGGCGACGGCGATCTTCGCCGCCGTGGCGTTGAGCACGTCCATGTCATCGCCGAACACCTTGACCGCCACATCGCTGCGCACGCCGGAGATCAGTTCGTTGAAGCGCAACTGGATCGGCTGCGACAGTTCATAGTTGCTGCCCGGCAGCGTCGCGGCGGCTTGTTGCAGTTCGGCCATCAGCGTTTCACGGGACTTGCCCGGATCCGGCCACTGCTCCTTCGGCTTGAGCATCACGTAGCTGTCGGAGATGTTCGGCGGCATCGGGTCGGAGGCGATTTCGGCGGTGCCGGTACGGGCGAATACGCGCTCGACTTCGGGCACCTTGTTGAGGATCAAGGTCTCCAGACGCTGCTGCATATCCACCGACTGGGTCAGGCTGGTGCCTGGCACGCGTAACGCTTGCAAGGCAAAATCGCCCTCACTGAGGCTCGGCACAAACTCGCTGCCCATGCGGCTGGTCAGCACACCACTGAGCACAATCACCCCGAGCGCCGTGCCCACGGCCACTGCTCGATGGGACATCACCCAGGCCAGCGCCGGCGCATACACCTGACGTGCGCCGCGCATGACCACGCCTTCCTCTTCCTTGACCTTGCCGGTGACAAACAGCGCAATGGCCGCCGGGACGAAGGTCACGGACAAGAGCATCGCACCGAGCAGTGCGATGACCACGGTGAAGGCCATCGGGTGGAACATTTTCCCTTCGACACCGCTCAGGGCGAAGATCGGCAGGTACACGACCATGATGATCAACTGGCCGAAAATCAGCGGCCGCCGCGCTTCTTTTGCCGCCGCGAATACCTCGTGAAAACGTTCGGAACGGGTCAGCAATCGCCCGTGACGCTGCTGCGCATGGGCCAGGCGCCGCAGGGTGTTTTCGACGATCACCACCGCACCGTCCACGATGATCCCGAAGTCCAGTGCGCCGAGACTCATCAGGTTGGCGCTGACTTTGTTGGTGAACATGCCGGTGAAGGTGAACAGCATCGACAGCGGAATCACCATGGCGGTGATCAACGCCGCGCGGATGTTGCCCAGAAACAGGAACAGAATCGCGATGACCAGAATCGCGCCTTCCACCAGGTTCTTTTTCACCGTGGCGATGGCCTTGTCCACCAGGTGCGTGCGGTCATACACCGGAACCGCGATCACGCCTTGGGGCAGGGAACGGTTGATCTGTTCAAGCCTGGTAGCCACTGCCTGGGAGACCGTTCGGCTGTTTTCGCCGATCAGCATGAACACTGTGCCAAGCACCACTTCGCGACCGTTCTCGGTGGCGGCACCGGTACGCAGTTCGCGACCGATGTCCACGGTCGCGACGTTCTTCACCCGGATCGGCGTACCGTCGACATTGGCCATGACGATGTTGGCGATGTCCTCGACGCTCGCCACCTGGCCGGGCGCACGAATCAGCAACTGCTCGCCGCTACGCTCGATGTAACCGGCGCCGACGTTGGCGTTATTACGCTCCAGCGCCGTGACCAGATCGGTGAGGGTCAGTTTGTAAGCCGCCAGCCGTTTCGGGTCGGGGGCAATCTGGTATTCCTTGGCGAATCCGCCGATGGTGTTGATTTCGGCCACACCGGGCACGTTGCGCAATTGCGGCTTGATGATCCAGTCTTGAATCACCCGCAGGTCGGTCGGCGTGTAGGCCGTGCCGTCGTCCTTGAGCGCACCGTCCTGCGCCTCCACCGTCCACAGGAAAATCTCGCCAAGCCCGGTGGAAATCGGCCCCATCAGCGCTTCCGCGCCCTCGGGCAATTGCTCCCTGGCGATCTGCAAACGCTCGTTGACCAATTGCCGGGCGAAGAACAGATCGGTGCCGTCCTTGAAAATCACCGTGACCTGCGACAGCCCCGAACGCGACAGCGAACGGGTCTGCTCCAGCGCCGGCAGACCGGCCATGGCAGTTTCAATCGGGAAGGTGATGCGCTGCTCGGTTTCCAGCGGCGAGAACCCGGCCGCACCGGTGTTGATTTGCACCTGGACGTTGGTGATGTCCGGCACGGCGTCGATCGGCAGCTTTTGATAACTGGCGATGCCGAGGCCGGCCATGAGCAGAACGGCGAGCAGCACAATGATGCGCTGCTCGATGGCAAACTGGATCAGGCGTTCGAACATGAGAACCTTCTCGTCGAGGGGGCGGATCGGTGGGAGTCTTCAGTGAGAGTGCTCAGCTGAGGCTTTGCCCAGTTCCGATTTGAGGACGAAGCTGCCGGCACTGGCGACTTGCACGCCCGGTTCCAGCCCTTGGGTGACTTCCACCAAACCGGCCGCGCGACTGCCCAGCTCCACCGCTTGTGCCTTGAAGCCGTCGTCGGTGCGCACGAACACCGTGGGCTTGTCCTCGACGGTCTGGATCGCGGCTTCAGGTACGGCGACCTTGGCTTGGCGACTGTCGGTAGCCACCAGCGCGGTGACGAACAGGCCGGGGCGCCACGAGCCTTGCGGATTTTCCAGGGTCACGCGAACCGTTGCAGTGCGGGTCTGTTCGCCGAGCAAACTGCCGACGTAGGCCACGGTGCCAGCGACTTCGGCATTGAGTTCCGGGGCGCTGACGGTGACCGGTTTGCCCACTTGCACCTTGTTCAGATCCTTGGGCGAAACACCGAACGTCACCCACACCCGCGACAAGTCGGAGAGCGTAAAAGCCGCCGTGGTTTCATCGACCACCTCCCCCGGCGTCAGGTGTTTCTCCACCACCACGCCGTCGAACGGCGCGCGCAGTTCATAGCGATTGCCGCCGGTGGCAACCACGCTGCCACTGAGCACGCTGATTTTTTGCCGGGCATTGGTCAGGGCAATTTCGGCTTCTTCCAATGCTTGACGTGCCTGAAGGAAATCCTGCTCGGCGGAGATCTTGTCCTGCCACAGTTTTTTCTCGCGTTCGTAGGTGGTGCGCGCCAAGGTCAGGCGACGCTGTGCGGCAGCCTGTTCGCTGCGCTGATCAGAGATCTGCTGACTGGCGATCACCGCCAGCAACTGGCCCTTCTTCACCGACTGCCCGAGATTGACCGACACCGACTCGACCACGCCGGGGACGCGCGGCACCACGTGCGCGGTGCGGTCTTCGTCAAAGCGCACTTCGCCGGGGAACGGCAAGCCGAGGCTGATGTTCTGCGCCCGCGCTTCGGCCAGTTGAATGCCCGCCGCTGTGATCTGTTCGGTGCTCAACTCCAAGTGCCCTTCTTCTGTATGTTCACCGTCGGCTGCAGCGCCTTCTTCAGCGTGATCGGCGTGTTCCGCCGCTTCATCGGCGTGAGCGTCGATGGACGCATTGCCCGGCCACATCGAGCCAATACCAATGCCCAGCGCCAACGTCGCCGCAGCAACCACGATCAGTTTTTTTTCCATGGAAACTCCTCTGCGCCATGCCATCGCGCAGTGATCTAAAAGATGAAATTCAAGGGCTGACGAAGAGGTCGCCGAAGATGCGTTCGATGCGTACTCGCGCGTCCGTCGCCTCGCTGACGGCCTGGATGTATTGGCTGCGCGCGCTGATCAGGGTGCGTTGGGCGTCGAGCACGTCGAGGAATCCGAACTTGCCCATTTCGAAGCCGCGCGTGGCGCTGTCGACCGCACTTTGCGCGGCGGGCAGGATGGTTTGGTTGAACGCTTTGACTTCGCCGTTGGCGGTCTGCCATTGCTCAAGGGTGGTCTGGATTTCCGTGCGCAAACGCAGCTCGGTGGCGTTGCGCAGATCCCGCGCCTGATCGCTGCGCCGCGCCGCCGCCAGCACATTGCCCTGATTGCGATTGAACAGCGGAATCGGCATCGACAGCCCGACTACGTTGACCCGCTCGCGCTCGGTTTCACTGTATTGGCTGCCAATGCTTACGGTCAGGTCGGGAATGCGTTGCGATTTTTCCAGACCCAATGAGGCGTCGCGCTGATCGATCTGCAATTTGGCCAGACGCAGCTCCGCGGTCTCGTTCAGGCGCTCAAGCAATCGGGTCGGCGGTGGCACCGTGGGCATGCTTTGCGTGGCCGCTTGCACGGTGGTCGAGGTTGGCAACGGTGAGCCCATGACCTGCGCCAATTGCTGATAGGCGTTGGCCTGATCGCGTTCTGCGCGGCTCAGTTCCAGGCGCACTTCAAAGAGTTGCACTTGCGCACGGGTGCCTTCGACTGGCGATGATTTACCGGCCTCGATGCGTCCTCGGGCGACGCGCAAACCGTGTTCGGCGAGTTGCAGCGACTGGCGCGACAACTGCAAGCGTTGTTGTGCGGTCTGGGCGCTGTTGAACGCCTGAATCACATCGGCGCGCAAGGCATTGCGCTTGCGCTCCAGTTCGATCCCGGCGGCGTCCTGTGCGCGGCTGGCGACATCGATTCGTGCGCCACGTTTGCCACCCAGTTCGATCGGTTGGCTGAGCATCACGGTGGTGGTTCGCGAATCGCGGCGGGTGTCCTCAGCCTCCCACGACACTTCGGGGTTGGGGATCAGACCGGCCTGCTGCCGATCCCCTTCGGCGATACCGATTTCCCACTGGGCCGCCGCCAGATCAGGGTTACCGGCGAATGCCGTTTGCAGGGCTTGATCGAGGGTCAGGGTCGATGCATGCACAAGACCCGTGCCGGCCAGCAACACAACGCTGGCCGTCAGTGTCCTCGCTGTTTTTTTCAGGCGTGATCGCGCCGTCAGTTCTTTTAAACCGGGCAATGGAAGACTTCCTTTATTCAAGAATCTTTGATGCCGCCACGGTAGGGTTTTGAACTTATCGGCAAGGTGACTGGAACATTACAAATCCGTTATCCACGGTTTGTAGAAGTTGTTTCGGTCTAGGATACGAAGTGCGAAGTGCGACATAGCAATACACAGAAACAAATACACGGCAGTTATCTGCCAAACAGCACTTGCCTGAATGCGGCGCTTCGGAACTCGGGCTTGCCTGCTGCGACAGGCTGTCGCAGATCGCCATTCTCAGGGCTCAAGACCCAGTATTTCAGTTGACTCTGTAGCCACTACAGCCTTTACCTTGCACGCCATCACACAGGGAAATCTCTGTAGGAAACCAGAAACTCACAACATCTAATCGTTATTAAACCCCGTCCGGAAGCCCCTATAAAAACAACAACTTTCCCGGCCACCTTAATTAAATATCTATTAAATAAAAGTGGTGATAGATCATGCGAATCCTTGTCGTCGAGGACGAGCTTAAAGCTGCCGAATACTTGCATCAGGGACTGACGGAAAGTGGTTATATCGTTGACCACGCGGCCACCGGCGCCGATGGACTGCATCTGGCGCAACAGCAGGCGTATGACCTGGTGATTCTGGATGTGAACCTGCCGGAACTCGATGGCTGGGGCGTGCTGGAACAATTGCGTCGCACCCACTCCACCCGGGTGATGATGCTCACCGCGCGCGGGCGTCTGGCCGACAAGATTCGTGGCCTGGATCTGGGCGCCGATGATTATCTGGTCAAACCGTTCGAGTTCCCCGAATTGTTGGCGCGGGTGCGCACGCTGATGCGGCGCAGTGAAAACATCCCGGTGCCGCAGGTGCTCAAAGTCGCCGACCTGGAACTCGACCCGGGGCGCCATCGCGCCTTTCGCGGCGAGCAGCGCATCGACCTGACCACCAAGGAGTTCGCCCTGCTGCATCTGCTGATGCGTCAGTCCGGAGAGGTGCTCACCCGCACCCAGATCATTTCGCTGGTGTGGGACATGAATTTCGACTGCGACACCAACGTGGTCGAAGTGTCGATCCGGCGTTTGCGCGCCAAGATCGACGACCCGTTCGACAGCAAACTGATCCATACCCTGCGTGGTGTCGGCTATGTGCTGGAGGCGCGGGAATGAAGCCGGCCAGCCTGTCGCTGCGCCTGGGCCTGACCGTCAGCATCCTGGGGGCGGTGCTGGTGGTGTTCCTGGCTGTATTGGCCTTCTTTGCCCTGACCCATGAACTGAACGTGTTATCCAGAGACAGCCTGGCGCAGAAGATGGAACAGGTGGAACACAGCCTGGCGCTATACGCCGATTCCGCAGAAATTCGTTCGGCGCCGCACATTCTGCTCGATCAGGTCATGGGCCATGACAACCTCACCCTGACGATTTATGACCGCACCAACTTGCGTACGCCACTGTTGAAATCCGGCACCGGCATGGTCGACCCGCGACTTGAGCGCAAGACAGCGCTGGCCGCCAACGAACAACTGGTGTTCTCGGACAGCACCGACGATCAAGACAAGCGCTACCTGACCGTCTCTCGGTTGATCCGCATTAAGGACGGCACCCGCATCCCGGTGCTGCTGTCGATGAACGATGCCCACAACCAGGCGTTGCTCAACGCCTATCTGCGCTCGACGCTGATTGCTTTGCCGTTGCTGCTGATCTTCATCGGCCTCAGTGCCTGGGCCGCCGTACAGCGGGGGCTGAGGCCGCTGCGCGAGTTTCGCAAAGTGGCGGCGATGGTCTCGACGCAAGACCTCGGCCATCGGCTGTCGGTGCTCGACATGCCCCAGGAACTCAGTGAACTGGCCCGGGGGATCAACTTCATGCTGGATCGCCTCGATAATGGTGTGCAGCAGTTGTCGCAGTTCTCCGATGACCTGGCCCATGAACTGCGCACGCCGATCAACAATTTGATGGGCAAGGCACAGGTGACGCTGTCCCGGGAACGCACGGCCGAGGCGTACAAAAACGTTTTGGTGTCTTGCACCGAAGAACTGGAGCGTGTCGCACGGATTGTCTCGGACATGCTGTTTCTGGCGCAGGCCAGTAACCCGGCAGCGCTCACGTCCTTCGAGTCGGTCGCCCTGGAAGAAGAAGCCGAAAAGGTGGCCGACCTGTTTTCCTTGTCGGCTCAAGACAAGCGCATCAGCCTGAGCGTGACCGGCAACGCACGCGTGCCGGGCGACCGCTTGATGATTCAACGGGCAATATCGAACCTGCTATCCAACGCCCTGCGCCACTGCCCGGCAGGGCAAACGGTTTCGCTACACATTGAGCAAGAGGCGACTCAGGTTTCGCTGCGGGTCAGCAACCCTGGCGCAGGCATCGAAGCACAGCATCTGCCGCATCTATTCGACCGCTTTTACCGCGTCGACAGCAGCCGCTCCCGCTCACAAGGCAGCACCGGACTGGGCCTGGCCATCGTGCGCTCGATCATGAGCTTGCATCAGGGGGTGGCCGAAGTTGAGAGCCTGCCCGGTGCGATGACCGTGTTCAGACTCGCTTTCCCCCGATATCCAGAATCGCCTCGCGGGTGAATCAGCCGCGTCCTACATCTCGATCCTGCCTTCGACTTTAACGTAATGACTTGACCGAATTTGGCAGGAACAGAAGCCTTGACCTATTCGATTCTTGTGATAGAAACATACGCAGATAACGTACAGAACATGGACGCTCTTTTTATCGAATTACCCGCATTTCAAAAGCACAGAAATGACTACCTGGACGACGAACTGTTTCGCAGCTTTCAACTGGAGCTGCTGAAAAACCCGGAAGCGGGCGATCTCGTGGAAGGTACGGGCGGTTTGCGCAAAGTCCGCTTCTCCGACCAGCGACGAGGCAAAGGCAAGCGCAGCGGATTACGGGTGATTTATTACTGGTGGTCAGGTTTCGATCAATTCTGGCTGTTCACGGTGTACAGCAAAAACGAGCAGGACGACCTGACGCCTGCCCAGAAAAAACTTTTCAGACAAACGCTGGATAGAGAAATCAACACGAGAACCTACTATGAAACGTGACATTTTTTCCGAACTGATGGAGGGCCTCGAAGCCTTGGCCGACGAGCGCCAAGGCAAGGTCACGCTGCGGAGCCACAAGGTCAAACTGCCAAAACTGGTGCCCATCACTGCCGAGGAAGTGGTAGCCATACGCCAACAGCTCAACCTTTCCCGTTCGGTATTCGCGATGTATTTGCGTACGAATACCCGGACGCTGGAGAACTGGGAACAAGGACGAGCGAAACCTAATGCTCAGGCGACAACGTTGATCCGGCTGGTTGAGCGCTTTCCGGAAACGGTTCAACAACTGGCGGCGCTGACCTGAAGTGCCCGCTGCGTTTTCAATGACGCCATCGCGAGCAGGCTCGCTCCCACAGGGGACCACGTTCTGTCAGAAAGAATGCGGTTCAATGTGGGAGCGAGCCTGCTCGCGATGGCGGTGGAACGGACACAAAGCAAAACGGCACCTTTCGGTGCCGTTCGCGTTTCACATTACAGACGATTACTTACGCGCCGCCTCCCACGATTTCAGCAGTTCGGCATAGCTCACGGTTTCACCTTTAGGCTTCTCGTTCGCCAGTTTCGGCTTCGGTGCACCCGGTTGGTCCAGCCAGTACTGCGCGTCGCGCTCGGGATTCATTTTCGGTGCGCAGGTGGCTTGCGCCTTCGAGCGTTCCAGACGGGTCATGATCGCGTCCTGATCCTTGGCCAAACCATCCAGCGCCTGTTGCGGGGTTTTCTCGCCACTGGCCGCTTCGGCGATGTGGCTCCACCACAGTTGCGCCAAACGCGGATAGTCCGGCACGTTGGTCCCGGTCGGGGTCCATTGCACACGGGCCGGGCTGCGATAGAACTCGACCAGACCACCGAGTTTCGGTGCCAGGTCGGTCATGGCTTGCGAGTTGATGTCCGACTCGCGGATCGGCGTCAGGCCAACGATGGTTTTCTTCAGGGATACGGTTTTCGAGGTCACGAACTGCGCGTACAGCCAGGCCGCGAGTTTTTGCTTCTCAGGCGTGGACTTCATGAAAGTCCAGGAACCCACGTCCTGATAACCCAGTTTCATGCCCTCCTCCCAGTACGGCCCGCGCGGTGACGGCGCCATGCGCCATTTCGGCGTGCCGTCGGCGTTCATCACCGGCAAGCCCGGCTTGGTCATGTCGGCGGTAAACGCGGTGTACCAGAAGATCTGCTGCGCGATGTTGCCCTGGGATGGCACCGGACCGGATTCGGAGAAGGTCATGCCCGCCGCTTCCGGTGGCGCATATTTTTTCAGCCAGTCGACATACTTGGTGGTTGCATAGACCGCCGCCGGGCCGTTGGTGTCGCCGCCGCGGGTCACGCTGGAACCAACCGGATGGCAGTCCTCGACGCGGATGCCCCACTCGTCCACCGGCAAACCGTTGGGAATGCCCTTGTCGCCAGCGCCAGCCATGGAGAACCAGGCATCGGTAAAGCGCCAGCCGAGGGACGGGTCTTTCTTGCCGTAGTCCATGTGCCCGTAGATACGCTTGCCGTCGATTTCCTTGACGTCTTCGCTGAAGAATTTGGCGATGTCTTCATAGGCCGACCAGTTCACCGGCACGCCCAGTTCATAACCGTATTTTTCTTTGAATTTTGCTTTCAGATCCGCCCGCTCGAACCAGTCGGCGCGAAACCAATAGAGGTTGGCGAACTGCTGGTCGGGCAGCTGATAGATCTTGCCGTCCGGCGCGGTGGTGAAGGAGATGCCGATGAAGTCTTTGATGTCCAGGGTCGGCGAGGTGTAAGCCTTGCCTTCGTTGGCCATCAGGTCGGTGATCGATTCGGTTTTGCCGTAGCGAAAGTGCGTGCCGATCAGGTCCGAGTCGTTGACCCAGCCGTCATAGATGTTCTTGTCCGATTGCATCTGGGTCTGCAGCTTTTCCACCACGTCGCCTTCTTGCAGCAAGTCGTGGGTCAGCTTGATCCCGGTGATCTCGGTAAAGGCCTTGGCCAGCGTTTTGGATTCATATTCGTGGGTCGCGATGGTCTCCGAGACCACCTTGATGCTCATCCCGCGAAACGGCTCGGACGCCTTGATGAACCACTTCAACTCTTCGAGCTGCTGTTCCGGGGTGAGGGTAGACGGTTTGAATTCGCTGCCAATCCATTTCTTGGCGGCGTCTTCATAGGCATCCGCCCAGGCTGCAGCGCTCAACCCGCTGAGTGCCAGCATGGCTGCCAATGAAACGCTATGTCGCAGCTTATTGTTTTTGTCGAACATAGAGACCTCCTGTTTGGGTTTCGGAGCAACATTGCCGATCGATTTCGACTAGCCCCAACGCATCACAGCCAACAGCCACACCAGGGACAACGCGAACGCCACCCAGATGCTCCAGTCGGTGACGCCGATTACCAGCAAATGCAGGTAGGCGCTGCCGAGAAGACCGATAAACAACCGATCGCCACGGGTGGTGGCAATCGGCAACAAACCACGCCGAAGAATGCTCGGCGAACGCAATTCCCAGGTCGTCATGCCCACCAGGATCAAGGCAATGACGCTGAAGAATGCCGCCGTAGGGCCAGTCCAACTCATCCATTCCATCATCAGCTCCTCAGACCCGGCCCAGGGCAAAGCCCTTGGCCACGTGGTTGCGAACAAACCAGATCACCAGCATGCCTGGCAGGATAGTCAACACCCCCGCCGCCGCCAGCACACCCCAGTCGATGCCGGACGCCGAGACCGTGCGCGTCATCACTGCCGCAATCGGTTTGGCGTTGACTGACGTCAGGGTTCGCGCCAGCAGCAGTTCGACCCAGGAAAACATGAAGCAGAAAAACGCCGTCACACCGATCCCGGAACCAATCAGCGGAACGAAAATCTTCACGAAGAACTTGGGGAAACTGTAGCCGTCGATGTAGGCGGTTTCGTCGATCTCCTTCGGAACGCCAGACATGAAACCCTCAAGAATCCACACCGCCAACGGCACGTTAAACAGGCAATGAGCCAACGCGACGGCGATGTGCGTATCGAACAAACCGATCGAGGAATACAGCTGGAAGAACGGCAGCAAAAACACCGCCGGCGGTGCCATGCGATTGGTCAGGAGCCAGAAGAACAGGTGCTTGTCACCAAGGAACCGATAGCGCGAGAACGCATACGCGGCCGGCAATGCCACGCTCAGCGAAATCACCGTGTTCAGGCTCACGTAGTACAGCGAGTTGAGGTAACCGGTGTACCAGGCCGGATCGGTGAAGATCACCTTGTAGTTGGCGAAGGTGAAATCCTGCGGAAACAGCGTCAGGCCGCTGAGGATTTCGGTGTTGCTCTTGAAGGACATGTTCAGCAGCCAGTAGATCGGCACCAGCAGGAACAGGATGTAGATCAGCAGTGGAATCACTTTTTTCATAGGGGTAAGACGCTTGCTCATGGCAGACCTCAGCGGTTGGCGTCAGAGTGAGTCATGGCCGTATAGAACAGCCAGGACACCAACAGGATGATCAGGAAGTACACCAGCGAGAAAGCCGCCGCCGGGCCGAGGTCGAACTGCCCGATCGCCATTTGCGTCAGCGTCTGACTCAAGAACGTCGTGGCATTCCCCGGACCGCCACCGGTCAGCACAAACGGCTCGGTGTAGATCATGAAACTGTCCATGAACCGCAACATCACCGCGATCAGCAATACGCTCTTGAGCTTGGGCAACTGGATATGTCGGAAAACCGCCCAGGCCGAGGCCCGATCAATCCGCGCCGCCTGGTAATACACGTCCGGAATCGCCCGCAGCCCCGAGAAACACAACAACGCCACCAGCGACGTCCAATGCCAGACGTCCATCACCAGCACCGTGACCCAGGCGTCCATGGTGTTGGCCGCATAGTTGTAGTTGATGCCCATGGCCTTGAGGCTGGCGCCGAGCAGACCAATGTCCGCCCGACCGAAGATCTGCCAAATGGTGCCGACCACGTTCCACGGAATCAGCAACGGAATCGCCAGGATGATCAGCACCAGCGACGACCAGCGGCCCTTGGTCGGCATGGTCAAAGCGATGGCGATGCCCAGCGGGATTTCAATCAGCAGCACACAGCCGGAGTAGATGAACTGGCGCAGCAAAGAATCATGCAGGCGCGGATCGAGCAGCACTTGCTTGTACCAGTCGGCGCCGACGAAGTAGCGGCTGGACTGGTCGAAGATGTCCTGCACCGAGTAGTTGACCACCGTCATCATCGGGATCACCGCACTGAACGCCACCAGCAAAAACACCGGCAACACCAGCCACCAGGCCTTGTTGTTCTGCACCTTGTTCATGGCTACGTCTCCAGGAGATATTCGTCGGCGTACACCATCAGCCATTGAGCCGGGAAGCTGATGTAGGCGGTTCCCTCAGGCACTGGTTTGTCTTCGGCCAGGCGCACTTTCAAAGGAGCGCCGTCGAGGTTCAGGGTCATGATCTTGTAGGTGCCAAGGTCTTCGACGTGTACGACCTGTGCCTGCATCGCCTCATCAAATGGCTCGTCCCACACATGCACGAACTCCGGACGGATGCCGACCATCAGGGTTTTCGACTCGGACTCCGCGATGCGTTTCTGTTGAGCATCGGAAAGCGGCAAATGCGTCGAGGCGAAACCGACACCGCCCGGCTGCGGCTGAACCTCGATCAGGTTCATCCCCGGACTGCCGATGAAATAGCCGACAAAGGTGTGGCTCGGTCGCTCGAACAGTTCTCGCGGCGTACCGAATTGCACAATCTGCCCGCCGTACATCACCGCGATCTTGTCGGCGAAGGTCGAGGCTTCGAGCTGATCGTGAGTGACGTAGACCATGGTGATGTTGAACTGCTCGTGGATCTGCTTGAGCTTGCGCCTCAGCTTCCACTTCAGGTGCGGGTCGATCACGGTCAGCGGTTCATCGAACAGGATCGCCGACACGTCATCGCGCACCAGCCCACGGCCCATGGAGACTTTCTGCTTTTCATCGGCGGTGAGGTTGCGCGCCTTCTTGCTCAGCAGCGCCTGGAGGTCGAGGACTTCGGCGATTTCCTGCACCTTGCTGTGAATTTTCGCCTCGGCCATGCCCTGATTGCGCAGCGGGAAGGCCAGGTTGTCGAACACCGTCATGGTGTCGTAGACCACCGGAAACTGGAAAACCTGGGCGATGTTGCGCTTCTCCGGGGTCAGGTCGTTGACCACTTTGCTGTCGAACAGCACCTGACCCTGGGACGGACTGAGCAGCCCCGAAATGATGTTGAGCAAGGTCGACTTGCCGCAGCCTGAAGGCCCGAGCAAGGCATAAGCACCGCCCTGCTCCCAGACGTGGTCCATCTCGCGGATCGCATAATCCTCGGGGCCGGTCGGCGTGCGGGTGTAACTGTGGGCGAGGTGCTGCAAACGAATTTCGGCCATCAGGCAACCCTCGCGATACGGCGACCGGGCGCCTGGACCAGCCGCCCCTGCGTATCGAAGACAAACAGTTTATGGGTCGGAATGTAGATACGAATCGGCGCATCGACGTCGTATTCGTGGACGCCGGGCAAGTGCAGCACCAACAGGAAATGTTCGTTGCGCACATGGAGGAAGGTTTCCGACCCGCTGATCTCGGCCACCTCGACGGTCACCGCCAGTTCCAGGTCATCGTCGTTGCTCGGCACCAGCGAAATATGGCTGGGCCGTACGCCAAAGCGGAACTCGCCCTCGCCCACCGGCCGCAGATCGACGTTCAGCGGGAAGTGCACGAAATTGGCGAAGCTGACTTCGTTGCCAGCGATACGCCCCGGCATCAGGTTGATCGGCGGCTCGGAGAACAGCTCCGCCGCCAGCACGGTTTGCGGCTGGTGATACACCTCGGAAGACTTGCCGCTCTGAATCACCCGACCTTCGTGAAGAATGGTGGTGGTGCCGCCCAGCGCCAGGGCTTCGTTGGGTTCGGTGGTGGCGTAGATGGCGATGGTGTGCCGGGCCTTGAACAGCTCGCGCATTTCCTGGCGCAGTTCTTCGCGCAATTTGTAGTCGAGGTTCACCAGCGGCTCATCGAACAGGATAAGTTCGGCATCCTTGACCAGCGCCCGGGCCATCGCCGTGCGCTGTTGCTGGCCGCCGGAGAGTTCCAGCGGATGGCGCTGGAGGAATTTCTCGATGCGCAACATCTTCGCGGTTTCCAGCACTTTGCTCTGGATCAGCTCATTGGACACGCCGCCCTGGCGCAAGGGCGAGGCGATGTTCTCGAACACTGTCATGGTCGGGTAGTTGATGAACTGCTGATAGACCATCGACACATTGCGCAAACGCACCGGGCGCTGGGTGACGTCGACGCCGTTCATCAGGATGCGGCCGCTGTCGGGCTTGTCCAGACCGGCCATCAAGCGCATGAGACTGGTTTTGCCGGACAGCGTACGCCCGAGCAAAACGTTGAAGGATCCGGCTTCGAAACTAAGGCACGCATCGTCGATCCAGGTCTGGCCCTCGACGGTGCGGCTGACGTGCTCCAGGGTTAATGACATGGCTCGGCCTTTTTATTATTGGAGTCAAGCGACCGGAGCTACAGAGCGACATTCGTGCCAGAAATTGCAAGCCATTGATCCGGCTTGAGAATCCTTCAAGTGGAAGAAAAACCGCGTTCGTTGCTGAACAGAAATGAACAACCGCGACTGAACAATTGAACAACCCGACGGTTGACAATGAACAATAGTGAACAACACTCTACGGATGCTTTTACTGCGGGAAATTCTGAATCGCGCTGCACATAACAAAAATAATAATGCTCAGAGATCGACTGCCATGGCCGCACCCGCCTTGCCGCTCTCCCACGACGCCATCATCCAGGACTCCTGGTCCCGTTGCCGCGCGTTCGGCCTCAATCATCAGAGCGCCCCGGCGTTCGATCAGTTGCCGGCCGAGGGCATTGCGCAATTGCTGGAGAGCCAGCACTCACTGGTGCAAACCACTCACCAGGAAGTCCTGCCGTATTACGAGAACATCCTCAGCAACTCCAACTGCCTGATCATGCTCGCCGACAATCAGGGCCAGGTGCTGACGTCCTGGGGCACCCAGCGTTTTATCGAGCCGAACTTGACCCGCGGTTTCAGCGCTGGCGCCAGCTGGATGGAGCGTTGCAGCGGCACCAATGCGATCGGCACCGCCCTGGCCTGCGAGCAGGCGGTGCACATCGAGCACGACGAACATTTCCTCAAGGCCAACCGTTTCATGACCGGTTCCGCCGCACCGATTTTCGATGCCGAACGCAAGGTCATCGCGGTGCTGGATGTGTCCAGCGACAGCTACCTGCCGCCGTCCCACACACTCGGCATGGTCAAGATGATGAGTCAGACCGTGGAAAACCGGCTGATCCTCAACCTGTTCCATGGCCAGCATTTCCAGCTGACCTTCAACACCGGACTGAACAACCTCGACAGCCAGTGGGCCGGGCTGCTGATCTTTGATGAAACCGGACAGGTGCTGTCCGCCAACCGCCGGGCCGACAATCTGCTGGGCATCAGCCTGTCGCGGGTCAGCGTCGAAAGTCTGTTCAAGGTTTCGCTGCTGGAGTTGTTGAACCAGCCGGACGGCTTGCCCTTCGCCTTGCAAACCTCAGGACGCAACCGCTTCCAGTGCCTGTTGAGGCGGCCGAAACAGGCAGTGATTCAGGCGCGAGTGTTTATTGAGCCCACGGTGGCGACACCGGCAGCGATCAGCCTCAATACCCTGCATTTCGGTGACAGCCGCGTGGAAAAAGCCGTGCGCCAGGCCGAGCGCTTGCTGGAAAAAGACATCCCGTTATTGATCCACGGCGAAACCGGGGTCGGCAAGGAAGTCTTCGTCAAAGCCCTGCATCAAGCCAGTTCCCGGAGCAAAAAGCCCTTCATTGCCGTCAACTGTGCAGCCATCCCCGCCGAACTGGTGGAGTCCGAGCTGTTTGGCTACGAGAAAGGCGCGTTCACCGGTGCCAACCAGAAAGGCAGCATCGGGCTGATCCGCAAGGCCGACAAAGGCACCCTGTTCCTTGATGAAATCGGCGATATGCCGTTGCCGACTCAGGCTCGACTGCTGCGAGTGTTGCAGGAGCGTTGCGTACAACCGGTGGGCAGCAGCGAGTTGTTCCCGGTGGATATCCGGATTATTTCGGCGACCAACCGCTCGTTGCGTGAACAGGTGCAGTTGGGGCGGTTTCGCGAGGATTTGTATTACCGGATTGGTGGCCTGACCCTGGAACTGCCGCCATTAAGAGAACGCAGTGATAAAGAGGCTTTGTTCAAACGTCTGTGGGAACAACACCGCGAGCCATCGCAGTGGGCCGGGTTGAGCCGCGAGGTGCTGGAGTTGTTCAGCCGTCATCCGTGGCCGGGGAATTTAAGGCAGGTCAGCAGCGTGATGCAGGTGGCGCTGGCCATGGCCGAGGAACAACCCGTGCGGCCGGAGCACTTGCCGGATGATTTTTTTGTGGATATGGAGATGGAGCCGGTGGATTTACCGGAGCCGTTGGCGGTGGATTTGAATGATGCCGAGGATTTGAATCGGCAGTTGCAGGCGGCGGGAGGGAATATTTCGCACTTGGCCCGACGGCTGGGAGTCAGCCGAAATACCCTTTACAAGCGGTTGCGCCAGACTGAATGACGAGTGAGCCGTACGGGTTGTGGTTGGCTCGCGATGGCGCCAGCCCTGTCACCACAGCACTTGCGCCCTGCGCATAAACAAAAACCCGCACAAGGCGGGTTTTGTTTGTAGCAAACGCAGCAATCAGTCAGCCAATCGCCAGGTCGTGCCGCCCTTCCCGTCTTCCAGCACCACGCCCATGGCGGTGAGCTGGTCGCGGATACGGTCGGATTCGGCCCAGTCTTTGCCCGCACGAGCCGCCAGACGCGCAGCAATCAACGCATCAACCTCAGCCGCATCAACCCGCCCTTCAGCACCGGCCTGCAGGAAGTCATCAGCTTCGAGCTGCAACACACCCAGCACACTCGCCAATTCCTTCAAGCGCGCTGCCAGACCTGCCGCCGCATTAAGATCGCTCTCACGCAGACGGTTGATCTCGCGAACCATCTCGAACAGCACCGCGCAGGCTTCCGGCGTACCGAAGTCGTCGTTCATCACCTGAGTGAAACGCTCGACAAAAGCTTCGCCGCCAGCAGGCGCCACGCTCGGCAGGCCTTTCAACGCATGGTAGAAACGCTCGAGTGCGCCTTTGGCGTCCTTGAGGTTGTCTTCCGAATAGTTGATCGCGCTGCGGTAGTGGCTCGACACCAGCAGGTAACGCACGACTTCCGGGTGGTACTTTTCCAGCACGTCGCGAATGGTGAAGAAGTTGTTCAAGGACTTGGACATCTTCTCGCCATTGATGCGAATCATGCCGCAATGCATCCACGCGTTGGCGTAGGTCTTGCCGGTGGCCGCTTCGCTCTGGGCGATTTCGTTTTCGTGGTGCGGGAACTCGAGGTCGCTGCCGCCGCCATGAATGTCGAACGTCTCGCCGAGGCAGCAGGTGGACATCACCGAGCACTCGATGTGCCAGCCCGGACGACCGTCGCCCCAAGGCGAAGGCCAGCTCGGCTCGCCCGGCTTGGCGCCCTTCCACAGCACGAAGTCCAGCGGGTCCTGCTTGGATTCGTCGACTTCGATCCGCGCACCGATGCGCAGGTCTTCGATTTTCTTGCGCGACAGCTTGCCGTAGCCCATGAACTTGGCGACGCGGTAATACACGTCGCCATTCCCCGGAGCGTAGGCGTAACCCTTGTCGATCAGGGTCTGGATCATGGTCTGCATGCCAGCGATGTGATCGGTGGCCCGCGGTTCCATGTCCGGCTTGAGGATATTGAGGCGCGCCTCGTCCTCGTGCATTGCGGTGATCATGCGCTCGGTCAGCACGTCGAACGGCTCGCCGTTCTCCTTGGCCCGATTGATGATCTTGTCCTCAATGTCGGTGATGTTGCGCACATAAGTCAGGTTATAACCGCTGAACCGCAACCAGCGGGTCACCAGGTCAAACGCGACCATGCTGCGGCCGTGGCCAATGTGGCAGTAGTCGTACACGGTCATCCCGCAGACATACATGCGCACATTATTGCCATCCAGCGGCTTGAAGACTTCTTTGCTCTTGGTGAGCGTGTTGTAGATCGTAAGCACTTTATGTTGCCTATTTATCAAGGCCGGTCAGGCCTGTAATCACTGGCCCCACGAATCACGCAAGGTCACGGTACGGTTGAACACCGGATGACCGGGCTTCGAGTCCTTGATATCCGCGCAGAAGTAACCTTCGCGCTCGAACTGGAAACGGTCTTCCGGCTGTGCATTGCCAAGCGAAGGCTCAGCACGACAACCGGTGAGGACTTGCAGCGAGTCAGGGTTGATGTTGTCCAGGAAACTGGCGCTGTCTTCGGCCTTCTCAGGGTTGGCCGAACGGAACAGGCGATCGTACAGACGCACTTCGCATTCGACGCTGGCAGCGGCCGGCACCCAGTGCACCACGCCTTTGACCTTGCGGCCTTCAGGGTTCTTGCCCAGGGTTTCCGGGTCATACGAGCAACGCAGTTCGACGATGTTGCCATCGGCGTCCTTGATCGCTTCGTCGGCGCGGATTACGTAGCTGCCACGCAGACGCACTTCGCCGTTGGGTTCCAGGCGCTTGTAGCCTTTTGGCGGCTCTTCCATGAAGTCATCGTGGTCGATGTAGATTTCACGGGCGAACGGCAGCTTGCGCACGCCCAGTTCTTCTTTCTGCGGATGACGCGGCAGTTCGAGGTTCTCGACCAGGTCTTCCGGGTAGTTGGTGATCACCACCTTCAACGGACGCAGCACGCACATGGCGCGCGGAGCGTTCTGGTCCAGATCCTGACGGATGCTGAACTCGAGCATGCCGAAATCGACGACGCCGTCAGAACGGTTGGTGCCGACCATGTCGCAGAAATTGCGGATCGACGCAGGCGTGTAGCCACGGCGGCGGAAACCCGACAGCGTGGACATGCGCGGATCGTCCCAGCCGAACACGTGCTTTTCATCGACCAGTTGCTTGAGCTTGCGCTTGCTGGTGATCGTGTAGTTCAGGTTCAGACGGCTGAATTCGTACTGACGCGGTTGCGCCGGCACGGGCAGGTTCTCGAGGAACCACTCGTACAGCGGACGATGGCTTTCGAACTCCAGGGTGCAGATCGAGTGGGTGATGCCTTCGATGGCGTCCGACTGACCGTGGGTGAAGTCGTAGTTCGGGTAGATGCACCACTTGTCACCGGTCTGGTGGTGGTGAGCGTGGCGGATGCGATACATGATCGGGTCGCGCAGGTTCATGTTCGGCGAGGCCATGTCGATCTTGGCCCGCAACACGCGTGCGCCGTCCTTGAATTCACCGGCCTTCATGCGGGCGAACCAGTCGAGGTTTTCTTCCACGGAGCGATCGCGGAACGGGCTGTTCTTGCCCGGCTCGGTCAGCGTGCCGCGATATTCCTTGGCCTGTTCAGGGCTCAGGTCATCGACGTAGGCCTTGCCGGCCTTGATCAGCTCAACGGCCCAATCGTGCAACTGGTCGAAATACTGCGAGGCGTAGCGCACTTCACCGGACCATTCGAAGCCCAGCCATTTGACGTCGCTTTCGATCGCGTCGATGTATTCCTGGTCTTCCTTGGCCGGGTTGGTGTCGTCGAAACGCAGGTGCGTGACGCCGCCAAATTCCTGGGCCAGGCCGAAGTTCACGCAAATCGACTTGGCGTGACCGATGTGCAGGTAGCCGTTCGGCTCAGGCGGGAAACGGGTGACGATCTGCGTGTGCTTACCCGAGTCCAGGTCCGCCTGGATGATCGGGCGCAGGAAATTGACCGGCACGGCAGGGCCGGTCTTGGAATTCGAGGTAGGGTCGACAGTGGGCTTGCTCATAGGATCCTTGAACGTACAAGTGCGCGGCCAGTTGGCCAAATCAAAGCGGCTGTTAAAACAAAGGGGCTTATCATAGCCGATGCCGTCAAGTCGCTGACAGCGCAGGGCAAAAAACGGCTGCATTTAATCGGATGCAAATGAAAAACAGCCTCGAAATTCGCGCTTGGCACGCTAAACTGCGCATCTTGGCCAAAATTGGCCGGACCGGTTGAGGGCTTCAATGCCCCGAAACCTACGAATTCCCAGAAAACGCTTTTTTTAAAAAGAGTCCCCGATCATGACCCAAGTCAAACTGACCACCAACCATGGCGACATCGTCCTGGAACTGAACGCTGAAAAGGCACCGCTGACCGTTGCCAACTTCATCGAGTACGTCAAAGCCGGTCACTACGAAAACACCGTTTTCCACCGCGTCATCGGTAACTTCATGATCCAGGGCGGCGGTTTCGAGCCAGGCATGAAAGAAAAGAAAGACAAGCGCCCAAGCATCCAGAACGAAGCCGACAACGGCCTGCCAAACGAGAAGTACACCGTTGCCATGGCGCGCACCATGGAGCCGCATTCGGCTTCCGCCCAGTTCTTCATCAACGTGGCTGACAACAGCTTCCTGAACCACAGCGCCAAGACCACTCAGGGCTGGGGCTACGCGGTATTCGCCAAAGTCGTTGCAGGCACCGACGTAGTGGACAAGATCAAAGGTGTTTCCACCACCATGAAGTCCGGCCACCAGGACGTTCCAGCAGAAGACGTGATCATCGAGAAAGCCGAGATCATTGAGTGATACTGCTGATTTCAGACTTGCATCTGGAAGAGGAGCGCCCGGACATCAGCCGGGCGTTTCTGGATTTGCTCGCCGGACGCGCCCGCTCGGCGAGTGCGTTGTACATCCTGGGCGACTTTTTCGAGGCGTGGATTGGCGACGATGCCATGACGCCGTTCCAGCGTTCCATCTGCCAGGCCCTGCGCGAACTCAGCGACAGCGGCACGGCCATTTTTCTGATGCACGGCAATCGCGACTTCATGCTCGGCCAGGCCTTCTGCAAACAGGCCGGCTGCACGTTGTTGAAAGACCCGAGTGTCGTTCAGTTTTACGGTGAGCCGGTGCTGTTGATGCACGGCGATAGCCTCTGCACCCGCGACGAAGCCTATATGAAGCTGCGTCGCTACCTGCGTAATCCGATCACCCTGTTCATCCTGCGCCACTTGCCCTTGGGCACCCGGCATAAACTGGCGCGCAAGCTGCGCAGTGAAAGCCGTGCGCAGACGCGGATGAAGGCCAATGACATTGTGGATGTCACGCCGGAAGAAGTGCCGCGGATCATGCAGGCCCATGGCGTGAAGACCTTGATCCATGGACATACCCATCGCCCGGCCATCCACAAGTTGCAGATTGGCGAGCAGGCCTCCAAGCGGATTGTGTTGGGGGATTGGGATCGTCAGGGGTGGGCGTTGCAGGTAGATGAGAACGGGTTTGCGTTGGCGCCGTTCGACTTCGCCCCGCCGCCACAGCTGGCTTTGCCAAACGGCTGAGAGCCACCCCTCACCCCAGCCCTCTCCCCAAAGGGGAGAGGGGGCAAGGGGGCAGATCTTCATGGGTTTCAAAACCTGAGTTCGACTCGGGCTTCCAGGTCGATGTAACTCAAAAGAACAACTCGGTCAGTCCCCTCGCCCCTCTGGGGAGAGGGTGAGGGTGAGGGGTCGATCCTGAGCCTTACCCTTAATGACCGGAGGCAGCCGGCCCCGCCTTCGCCGCAAACGGCGGTTTCGCCAGCCACACCAGCACAATCAAGCCCATGAATGCCCACCCCAGCAACGTGAAGTAATCCACGGTCGACAGCATGTACGCCTGACTGGTCAGCACATGATCCAGTTGCGCATACGCTGGATTGCTCGCCCCGCCCAGGCTGTTCAACGCCTCACGGGTAGCCGGTTCATAGGTGCTGATGCTTTCGCTCATATAGGCGTGGTGCTGATCCGCCCGGCGTATCCAGATCCAGGTCGTCAGCGAGGCCGCAAAGCTACCGCCCAACGTCCGCAGGAACGTCGCCAGGCCCGCGCCGTCGGCGATCTGGCTCGGTGGCAGGTCCGACATCAGAATGCTCAAGGTCGGCATGAAGAACAGCGCCACGCCAATCCCCATGAACAGCTGCACCAGGGCGATGTGCTGGAAGTCCACTTCGTTGGTAAACCCGGCACGCATGAAGCAACTCAGGCCAATCGCCAGGAACGCCAGGCCGGCCAGCAGCCGCAGGTCGAATTTATGTGCGTACTTGCCGACAAACGGCGACATCAACACCGGCAGAATCCCGATCGGCGCCACCGCCAGCCCCGCCCACGTCGCCGTGTAACCCATCTGGGTTTGCAGCCATTGCGGCAGAATCAGGTTTATGCCGAAGAACCCGGCATAACCCAACACCAGCACAATCGTGCCGATGCGAAAGTTGCGGTAAGCGAACAGCCGCAGGTTGACCACCGGGTGTTTGTCGGTCATTTCCCAGATCACGAACACCGCCAGCGCTATCACTGAAATGGCCGCGCCGATGAGGATGAAGTTCGACTCGAACCAATCCAGGTCGTTGCCCTTGTCCAGAATCACCTGCAACGCGCCGACGCCAATGATCAGTGTGATCAAACCGACGTAATCCATCGGCTGGTAGCTGGTTTCCACCGGCCGCGCCTTGAGTTGCTGGCGCACCACCATCACCGCGAAAACACCGATCGGCACGTTGATAAAGAAGATCCACGGCCAGCTATAGCTGTCGGTAATCCAGCCGCCGAGGATGGGACCGGCAATCGGCGCCACCACCGTGACCATCGCCAGCAACGCCAGGGCCATGCCGCGCCTGGCGGGCGGATAGACGGCAATCAGCAGCGTTTGAGTCATCGGGTACAACGGACCTGCCACCAGGCCTTGAAGCACCCGAAAGCCAATCAGCTCCGGCATCGAGGTCGAGATACCGCACAGAAACGAAGCCAGCACGAACAGGATCGTCGCCCAGAGAAACAGCTTCACCTCGCCAAAACGCCGGCTGAGCCAACCGGTCAGCGGCAGCGCGATGGCGTTGCTCACGGCGAACGAGGTAATCACCCACGTGCCCTGCTCCGAACTCACGCCCAGGTTGCCGGAAATCGTCGGCAGCGCCACGTTGGCGATGGTGGTGTCGAGCACTTGCATGAAGGTCGCCAGCGACAGGCCGATGGTGCTGAGCAACAGGCTGGGCGGCGTAAAAGAGGCGTTATTGCTCATCGCGAATCCTTTGAAACTGGGCTGTCGCGACACCTTTTAACGGGCGTCGCTGAGGGATTGGCGAATCAGCGTTGAACGGTTTTGCTGACCGCCGCGCTGTTGTCGTGGATCAACTGAGTGATCATCGCGTCGGCCTCGGCCAACTGACGGTCATAGACGTTGGTGCTGAACGAGGCCTTTTGCGGCGGTTGTTGCGCCAGCACCGGGCCGCTCTGGTCGCGCAGGTTCACATCGACCTGAGTCGACAGGCCGACCCGCAACGGGTGCTTGGCCAGCTCTTCGGCGTTGATGTGAATCCGCACCGGCACCCGCTGGACGATCTTGATCCAGTTACCGGTGGCGTTCTGCGCCGGCAGCAGGGCAAATGCGCTGCCGGTACCAGCGCCGAGGCTGTCGATGGTGCCGCTGAACTTCACGTCGCTGCCGTACAGGTCGGCTTCGATGTCCACTGGCTGACCGATGCGCATGTCACGCAGCTGGGTTTCCTTGAAGTTGGCGTCGATCCACAACTGATCCAGCGGAATGACCGCCATCAATGCGGTGCCCGGCTGGACGCGTTGGCCCAGTTGTACGGAGCGCTTGGCCACGTAACCGGTGACCGGCGCGATCAAGGTGCTGCGGGAGTTGTTCAAGTAAGCCTGACGCAATTGCGCGGCAGCGGACATCACGTCCGGGTGCGACGACACCACGGTGTCATCGACCAGCGCACTGGTGGTTTTCAATTGCTGCTTGGCGTTAGCCAAGGCGTTTTGCGCCGAGGTCAGGTCGTCTCGAGCGTGGGACAGTTCTTCCTGGGAAATCGCGCCGCCAGCGGCGAGATTTTTCCGGCGATTGAAGTTGTCCTGAGCCTTTTGCACTTCAGCCTGTTGCGCGTTGACTTGGGCTTTCATGCCGTCGACGTTGCTGTACAAACCGCGAACCTGACGCACGGTGCGGGCCAGATTGGCCTGGGCACTTTGCAGGCCGACTTCGGCGTCGTTCGGGTCGAAGTTGATCAGCACCTGACCTTCGTGAACCAGGTCGCCATCGTCGGCACCGATGCTGACCACCGTGCCGGTGACCAACGGAGTGATTTCCACCACGTTGCCGTTCACATAGGCATCGTCGGTGCTTTCGTTCCAGCGCCCGTAGAATTCGTGATAACCCCAGACGCCGATACCGGCGAGGATCACCACGATCGCGAGCACTACCAGCATGACTTTGCGTTTACGCGAATTGCTGGTGTCTTGTGCGTTGTCAGGGGTTGGTGTTGTTTCGGCAGTGGCCATGACAAATACCTTGAATTAGTTGTGCTGCGTGGCTGGGGTTGCGTTGGCTGCGGTCAGGGTTTCGCCCTGGAAGCCGCCGCCCAGCGCCTGCATCAGTTGGATCGACAGGTCGATCTGCTCGGCATTCAGGTTGGCCAGCTGACGCTGGGCCTGGAGCAATTGCTGCTCGATGCTGAGCACGTCCAGGTAATTCCCGATGCCGGAACCGTACCGCTGGACCACGGTGTTGTAAGAATCCTGGGCAATGTCGGTGGCGCGCTGCTGAGCGCCGAGCTGCCGACCGATATCGCGCAACTGGTTGATGGTGTCGCTGACATCACCCAGGGCTTTCACCAGGCTTTTGTTGTACTGCGCCACGGCGAGGTCGTAATCGGCGTCGCGGGAATCGAGGTCGGCCCGCAGGCGGCCACCGTCGAAAATCGGCACCGAGATCGTCGGCGCGATGCTGAAGAAACGACTGGCCGAACCGAACATCGCATCGCCCAGCAACGACTCGGCACCGGCCGCGGCGCTCAGGTTGAGGTTGGGGTAGAAACGGGTTTTGCCGGCGTCGATGTTCTTGCTCGCCGCCTCGACCCGCCAACGCGCGGCCACCAGGTCTGGACGACGACCGAGCAGCTCGGCCGGCAGCACCGAGGGCAACGCGACGGCGCTGGCCTGAAGGATTTTCGGCCGGGCGATTTCGTTGCCGCGATCCGGGCCTTTACCGAGCAAGACGGCCAAGGCGATTTTCGCGCTTTGCAGGCGTTTCTCGGCGTCGATCAGGCTGGCTTCGGACGTGGCTTCCAGACTCTCGGTTTGCTGGAACTGGTATTGACTGTCGATCCCCGAGCTCAGGCGGCGCTGGCTCAGGTCGAGCATTTGTTTGGTGCGTTTGAGGTCTTCCTGCGCCAGGTCGTGAACGATATGCGCCTGCCCCAGATCGCTATAAGCGCGGGCAACGTCGGCGGATAACGTCAGTTGCGCCGCTTGCTGATCGACTTCGGCGGCACGGGCCTGGCCCAGCGCAGCTTCCCAGGCATCACGCTGACCGCCCCAGAGGTCGAAGTTGTAATTGAAACTGGCGCTGATGTTGCGCACGGTGGAGTACGCATCGCCCTCGCCCCTCGGGTCCTGATCCCGGGCCAGACGCGAACGGCTGACGCCAGCGCTGGCATCGAGGGTTGGCATGCGAGCGGCGTCGGCGGCATAAGCGGCGGCGCTGGCCTGGTGGGCGCGGGCGTCGGCGATTTGCATGTCGGGGCTGTCGTGCAGGGCTTCGCGGATCAAGCCGTCGAGCTGTGGGTCGCCGAGGCTTTTCCACCAGTCGCTTTTTGGCCAGGCCGCAGGCGACAGGGTCACGCCGCTAAGGGATTGCCCGGCCTTGAGGGTTTTCGCATCCAGGCTTTTGCCTTCGGTGGTCAGGCCGCTGTAGCTGGCGCAACCGGCCAGGGTCATGGCCGCCAGCACCAGGCTCAGGCCGGTCCGCAGGGTTTTACTGCTCATTTGTCACCTACCCGCAGCAGGGTGATCGAGTCACCGGCTGCCACCAAAATTTTCTTCAGGATCTGTTCGAGGGTCTGCAACTCCTCTGGGGTGATCGCGCCGGCCAGTTCATTCATGGCATCGGCGCCGATCTCCGGCAGGCGGTCAGTCAACTGCTGCCCTTGTTCGGTCAGCACCAGTTGAACCTGACGACGATCCGCTTCGGAGCGTTGGCGGGCGAGGAAGCCTTTCTGTTCCAGACGGTCGAGCATGCGGGTCATCGATCCACTGTCCAGCGACAGGTGACGGCACAGCTCGGCCGGGGTATCGACGCCGAACTGGGCCATGATGATCAGCACTTTGAACTGCGCGGCGGTGATGCCGTGGGGTTCCATGTGCGTGTCGATGACCCGGTCCTTGAGCAGCGCAGCACGCCCGAGCAGGAGGCCGAGATGGCAAGTGTGGAATGCGTCTGGGGTGAAATGTTTCATCTGACCACCAATTAGCTGCCTAGGCAGAGAATGTATGTCGAGATGTTACTGCCTAGGCAGCGAATGTCAACGCAATAGTTAGGTTGCTTGCTATTTAGTTGATAAATGGCAGCCGTCAGACCGCTATCGCGAGCAGGCTCGCTCCCACAGGTTCGGTGTGATCCCTGTGGGAGCGAGCCCGTTCGCGATAGCGGCAACTCGGTGTGGAGAAAGGACGCGGGTCTAGAAATCCCGCTTGTAGAAGATGTCCAGCGAACTGGCCACGCCGCCCGCTGCTTCGAGATAGACCTTCTTGCTCAGCTTGTAACGCAAGGCAATGGTGTTGGCCGGCTCGAACACGCCAACGCCATAACGCAGGCTGAGCTTCTCGGAGATGTTGCCGCTAGCTACTACGCTGGTTGCATTGCCGCTGCCCTCGGTGTCGAGTTGGAAGTCCTGAATCCCCAGGTTCTTGGCCAATCCGCCGGTCACCCCCGAACTGCCCATCAAGCCCAACCCGAGCGCCGCTTGGGCGAGCATATTGTTGTCCTCACCGTTGGTGCTCAGCGGACGCCCCAGCACCAGATAGGACAACGCCTGTTCCTGGCTCATGGCCGGCTCGGAGAAGATCTGTGTGGTCGGCTGCTCGGCGCTGCCGCTCAGGCGAATGCCGGCGATCACGTCGTCGGTCTGGCGAATCGCTTCGATGTCCAGATACGGCTGGTCAATGGGACCTGCAAACAGCAAACGCGCCCGGCGCACGGTCAATCGCTGACCATAGGCACGGTATCGCCCATCGTTGAGCCAGAGCTCGCCGCGGGTGTCCATGTTGTCGCCGATGTGCACATGACCTTGCAGGTTGGCGGTCAGGCCAAACCCGGCGAAGCTGAGTTTGTCCTGACCGACCACCACATCGATGTCCATCGCCATGGCCATCGGGGGTTTGCCCTCTTCGGTCTGCTGACCGACGATCACCGTGTCATCGGACACCTTGACCGTCGATGGCGGCAACTCGCGCACGGTGATCTCGCCTTTCGGCACCAGCACTTTGCCGGTGATCGCCAGTTTGTCGTCCTTCACCGAAATCTTCAGGTCCGGCGCCACTTCCAGCTTGGCGTACGGCTCGACGGTGACGGGCAATTGCGTGCCTTTGAGCGCCAGATCAACCACCAATGCGTGACCCCAGGCGATGTTGCCGCTCAAGGTGCCGTGCCCGGTCTTGCCGCTTTTCCAGCCGCCGTTCAATTGCACGGTTTCGCCAGCGATCACGGCTTGAAGTTGCAGCGCTTCAAGGTCCATCGGCAGTTCAGGCCCGGAAATCTCGCCGTCGCTGAGCAGCAGATTGCCGTTGACCTGCGGCGCCAGCAGCGTACCTGCGAGCGTGCCGCTGCCATTCAAGCGTCCGGTCAGTTTCTCGACCATCGGCACAAACGGCCGCGCCACCGACAGGTCCAGTCCATTCAAACGGAATGAGCCAGTCAGTGGCTTGTCCTTCGGCAACGGATTGATCTGCGCCTGGAGCATAAGTTCACCGAGCTTGCCGCCAACGAAGTTAAGGTCAGTGTCGATGCGCTTGGGCGTGAGTTTGCTGTTGAGTTTCAGGGTCTGGTACGGGAAGTCCAGCCACTGGTCCTTCTCCTTGATGCGCAACGTGCCGCCGCTGGCATCGACGCTGATCTGGCCATTCGGGCCGCTGGCCGGCAGGTCCAGTTGCAGGTCGGCGTTGAGCCGGCCTTTCCAGGCGAAATCCTTGGGCAACCACTGCGCGAGGCTGTCGATCGGGAACTGTTTGAGGTGATAACGCAGCTTCGGCTCAGGCATCAGGCGCTGATCCTCACCGCACAGGCTGGCCGGGCCGGATGCCCAGCAGTGGGCGCCAAAATTGATCTTGCCGTCCGCCAGCCGTTCAAGCTTTGCCGGACCTTGCAGCTTCCAGTCCTGCCCCCCGGCCTGGATATCGCCGCTGGCAAGCCGCCCACGCCAATTGCCTTGGTCCAGATTGCCGTCGAGGCCAAGCGCGAGCTTCAGCTTCGGCCCTTGCAGGTCGAGGGTGAGTTTCTGGTTTTTGATGTCGCCCTGGCCGCTGGCGGTCAGCGTCCCCAGTGACGTCTCACCGGCCTGAATGCCACTGCCCTTGAGGTCGATTTTCGCGCGCTGCGCGCTGTCGAGAGTGGCGTCCAGATTCAGGCTTTGCAGGCGATTGTCTTCGAAGGCCAGTTGCGTGCCCTGCAGCCCGAGTTTGCCTTGCGGGGCCTTGAGCGTCCCGGCGACATCGACGCGACCATTGAGCTGACCGCGCAGTTGCGGCCACAACTGGGCCAGGCGAGGCAGCTTGATATCGATCTGGCCGGCGAGTTTCTGTTGCAGACTGCCCTTGCCGTTGATGCTGTTGTCACCGAGGCGAATCTGCAGCGCGCTGAGGTTCCATTGCTCACCACCGCCATCGGCTTTGGCTTGCAGAACGGCCGGTTGTCCGCGCAGTTTGCCCTTCAAATCCAGGTCGGCGGTCAGGCTTAGTTTTTCATTCTTCATCTCGCCCTTGCTGCGCAACGGTCCGGCCAGGATGCCCGGCAACTCCGCGACCCAGTACGCCGGGTTGATCGCCGACAGGTCCAGCGCGGTGTCCCAGGCAATGCCATCGGCAAATTGCAGGTTCAGGTGCCCTTCGGCCTTGCCCTGCCCGGCTTCGAGTTGAATTTGTTGCAGGTAGATTTTCGTCAGGTCGCCGCTGAACGGGCTGACCAGACTGAACGCCCCGGCCGGGCCGTCGAGTGCGGCTTTGAAGCTGCCCAGGTATTTACCGTCGGTGTAGGAGACTTCACCGTTGAAGCTGCGCAACGCCACTTCGGGCTCGTCGATCAGTGGATAAAGGCTGTGCCACGGGAAATCCAGCCAGTCGATTTTGGCATCGGCGCTCAGGCCTTTGCTCCAGTCGAGGTTGCCGGTGAGCTTCAGGCTTTGCTTGTCGTTGGCCGTGAGGTCCAGCCCGGCGATCTGAGCGCCGTTGGCGTCGACCTTGCCTTGCAGCAACAACGCAACCGGGCCTTTTTCGCCAGGCAACGTGGCTTTGCCGAGTAACTGGTAACCGTTTTTCAGGTCGCCGTCGCCGGTGAGTTCCAGTTGGTTGAGCTGCAGGGTGTCCGGCAGATCGGCGCCGGGCTTGAAGCCGTCAGCGGTGATCCGCACCTTGGCCGGCAGGTTTTCCACCAGCGGTTGCAGTTCGCCGATCAATTGCCCGTTGAGGTAACCGCTGCTGTCGGCTTTCAGGTTCAGGGTTTTCAGCAGATCGCCGTCAACCTTCAGGGCCAGCGTCCAAGGCCCGGTGCCGGGGGCTGGCAGGGTCAGTTTGCCTTCGGCCTTGAGCGGCCAGTTGCCGCTGGGTTGCAGCAGGCCTGAAAGATTCAGGCTCAGGTCATCCCTTTGCAAATGAACAGAGTCGATCTGCAAACCGTTGGCCGTCCAGTGCGCCGCCAGTTGCAGGCCCTTGAGTTCTTCGCTGCCGTTGAACATCAGGCTGCCGACCTGGACATCGCCCAGCTCGATGGCCAAGGGCAGTTTCAGATCCGGGAGACTGATCGGCCCGCTGCTTTCTTCTTCCGTGCCGGGAGGAAATTGCAGGCTGACCTGATCGGCTTTCAATTGCTCGATGCACAGGGTCATGCGCGTCAGGCACAACGGCGACCAGGCGAAAATCACCTTGTTCAGCTCCACCCGACTGCTGTCCTGCTGCCACAGCACATGGTCGGCACTCCACTGCCCGCCCAAACGGCCCTGGAAATTCTCGACGGTCAAACCCGGCACAAACCCCAGCGCCCAGCGACTGCCCGTTGCCGTGCCCAACACTGTGGCCACGGTCAGGACGACCAGCATCAGCAGCGCCAGAATCGCCAGCAGCGTTACTTTCAAACCACGCTTCACAGCTCAGGCCCCATGGAAAAGTGCAATCGAATGCCGCCGTCGTCGTCCATCGCATGGGCCAGGTCCAGGCGTATCGGCCCCACCGGCGAAACCCAGCGCACACCGATGCCGACGCCGGTCTTGAGGTTTGGCAGTTCGAGGGTATTGAAAGAGTTGCCCTGATCGATGAACGTCGCGACCCGCCATTTTTCGGCGATGGAGTACTGATACTCGACACTGCCGGCGACCATGTAACGACCACCGATGCGTTCGCCCTCGGAGTTTTCCGGGGATAGGCTCTGGTAGTCGTAGCCACGCACGCTCTGATCGCCACCGGCGAAGAAGCGCAGCGACGGCGGTACCGATTTGTAGCCGTTGGTGGCGCTGCCGCCGACCTGCACCCGACCGAGGAAGCGGTGTTTGTCGAAGACCGTGGTCAAGCCTTTCACCAACGCAGTGCCGTAAAGCAGGTTGGTGTCGGAGCCCAAGCCTTCCTTGGCTACTTTGGTCTCGAATTCGAGGCGATAACCGTTGTGTGGGTCGATGCGGTTATCACTTTTAAGGTAGGAATAGCTGACGCCGGGCATCAGCAATGTGCTGAGCCCTGAGTCGTCGCCGAGCCTGTATTCCTCGCGCTGCCACTTGAGCGACACCACTCGCTGCCAACCGCTGGGCAGCTTGCTGTGCCACTCGGGGCCGACGGTCAGCAGTTTGCTGAGGGAGTCCTTGTCGGCGATTTCTTCATTCTGATAACCACCGGCGAAGCGAAGCTTGTCAGTCAGCGGTGGGTCCAGGGGAATGTCGTAGAACACACCGACGTTCTGCCGAGGTGCCGAAACTTCGGTCTCCCAGCCATAGCTGTGTCCCTGAGGGTTGACCCAGTGCCGGGTCCAGTTGGCCTTGACCCGTGGGCCGACGTCGGTGGAATAACCCAGCCCCAGACCCATGGTTCGTGGTTTGCGGGTTTCGAGTTTGACGTCCACCGGGATCACGTCGTTCTTGGACGCCGTCGGCGCCGCATCCACCCGCACGCTTTCGAAATAGCCGCTCGCTTGCATGGCCTGATTGAGTTCGGCGATCAGTTCGGAGTCATAAGGCGCGCCCGCCTTGAATGGAACCATGCGTTGCAGCAGGTCTTCGTCGAACGGCGTGTCACCTTCGAAACTGACCTTACCCAATGAATAACGCGGGCCGCTGTTGTAGATCAGTTCGATGTCGGCGACGCCGGCTCGCGGGTCGACCAACAATTTCTGGCTGCTGAAATAACCACTGAAAAAGCCATATCGCGAAGCCTGATTCTGAATCAGGCGTTTGGCGTCTTCGTAATGGCCATGATTGAGCACTGCGCCGGTTTTCAGCGCATCACTTTTGGGTACACGAAAGGACTTGAGGGTGGCGGCCGGGCCGTCGATGCGAATAGTGACGTTGCGCAAATGCACCGGCTCGCCGGGATCGATGTTCAGCACCAGGCGCGGCGTCTTGCCGCCCTTCACATCCGAGTCGATCTGCGGCTGGTAATAACCCAAGGCCTGGGCGGCCTTGCGCGTCTGTTCTTCGGCGCCGCGACTGAAGCGCAGCAAAGCTTCTTCGTCTCGATCGCCGAGGCTGCCGATATAGCCCTCTATATTGGCTTTCAGTTCATCGTTGGACGGTTTGATCCGCACATCCAATTCACTTTGCGCCAGGGCCGCGCAGCTGGTAATCAGCATCAGCACGCCGCTGGTCATTCTTCCTGGAAAATTCATAGGCGCGGATGCTATCACGAGCTTGGGAGCGTGATAGAGCCTGGCGTGGCGTGAAAGTTCGACGTTTATCCCGTTGCTGTTTGTAACACCTGCGGATTGGCGTGAAAAAACACGTGCTCGCGAATCGGTCCTACGGCGACCTCACCGATTTCCTCATAGCCCTGACGCTTATAGAATTCCAGATAACGAGGATTCCCGGTATCGAGAATTACGCCCTCGGAGTGCTCATCCACCGCGCACCAGTTGTGCACCGCTTGCAGCAATTGTTCGCCGAAGTGTTTGCCCTGAAATTGCGGATGAACCCCCAGCAATGGCAGCAGGTGCACCGAGTCGGACGGCACGCAAGCCATCACGGCATCGTGATACTCGAGATAGCGTCGGGTGCAACGAAACCCGGTGCTGAGCACCATGCGCAGACGCCAGGCCCAACTCTCTGTGATGCCCAGGCGACGTTGCGGCGGCGCGATCAGGGCGATGCCGATCAACCGGTCGTTGACCAGCAGGCCGATGGCCGGCAAGTCCTGAAGAAAATGTTGTTTGACCAGTTCGCGCACGGTGGCACGGACCCGCTGTTCATAACCGGGACGCTCCGCTTCGAACAGGTAGCCGAACGTCGGCTCATGCCGGTAAGCCTGGTACAACAGCGAACGTGCTTCGCGGGAATAGCCGCTGTCGAGCATGTGAATATCGGCGATGACGGTCGAGGTTTCGGGCATAACGGTATTTCTCCCCGGGACAGCTCAAATGGCTGTGCTCTTGTTGTTACGAGCCTATAGGAGCTGACACAGTTCCTTACTGATTGAAATCAGTGGTGGCTGTGATGCCGCCTTCGCGAGCAGGTCGAATCGTCGCACCGTCGCTCCCACCAGTTATAGACCAGACTCCTGACCTGTGGGAGCGAGCTTGTTCCGGGCGACGTTCCGACGATGGCGTCCTTATTGTCGACACAAGACCTACCGCCAAACACGAATCCCCTCACCCCACACTGGCCCCATTCCTACATGTCAGCTAGCATCGCCCTTTTGCCAGGACTGCCGACCATGAAGATCGTCTCCTTCAACATCAACGGGCTGCGCGCTCGCCCGCATCAGCTGGCAGCGCTGATCGAAAAGCATCAGCCAGACGTTATCGGCTTGCAGGAAACCAAGGTTCACGACGACCAATTCCCACTGGCCGAGGTTCAGGCGCTGGGTTATCACGTGTATTTCCACGGTCAAAAAGGCCATTACGGCGTGGCCCTGCTCTCGCGTCAGGAACCTATCGCGCTGCACAAAGGTTTCGCCACCGATGAAGAAGACGCTCAGCGCCGCTTCATCTGGGGCTCGTTCGCCGACGCCAATGGCGTGCCTGTGACCATCATGAACGGCTATTTCCCACAGGGCGAAAGCCGTGATCACCCGACCAAGTTCCCGGCCAAGGAACGCTTTTACAGCGATCTGCAACAATTGCTGGAAAGCCAGTTCAGCAACGATCAGCCGGTGGTAGTCATGGGCGACGTGAACATTTCCCCGGAAGACTGCGACATCGGTATCGGCCCGGACAACATGAAACGCTGGTTGAAAACCGGAAAATGCAGCTTCTTGCCAGAAGAGCGCGAGTGGATGGCCCGCTTGAAGAACTGGGGCCTGGTGGACAGCTTCCGTCACTTGAACCCGGAGGTGGCCGACCGTTTCAGCTGGTTCGACTACCGTAGCCGCGGTTTTGAGGATGAGCCCAAGCGTGGGCTGCGGATTGACTTGATCATGGCGTCCCACGGATTGTTGCCACGCGTGAAGGATGCGGGTGTGGATTACGAACTGCGCGGGATGGAAAAACCATCGGATCACGCGCCGATCTGGCTTGAACTGAGCTGACCCTTCCCTTTCAACGGCAATCAAACTGTGGGAGCGGGCTTGCTCGCGAAGGCGGTGTGTCAGTCGACATCAATGTTGAATGACAATCCGCCTTCGCGAGCAAGCCCGCTCCCACATTTGAAAACTGTCATCTTTCAGAAACCTTACTGACTTATTCTCCCGGCACTTCCTTTGGCTTTATTAGGTGCTGGCATGACGCTGCGTGTGTTGTTCCTGTTGATGCTGTGCGCCTGGCTGCCGCTGACGGCGTCGGCTGGCGCGCTGCCAATGCCCGAGTCTGGACCGGTGCTACGCATCCAGGGTTCCAACACCATTGGTGCGGCATTGGGCCCGGCGTTGGTTGAGGGGTTGATGCGCGAACAGGGCCTGCTCAAGGTTCACAGCGAGGCCCCGGACAAAGCCAACGAACTGCGCGTGATCGGCGAAACCGTTCAGGGCCGCAGGGTCGCGGTGGACATCGCGGCCCACGGTTCCAGCACCGGTTTCACCGCACTGAAAACCGCCACCGCCGACCTCGCTGCCTCCTCGCGCCCGATCAAGGACAGCGAACGGACAGACCTTGCACGCCTGGGCGACTTTAAAAGCCCCGGCGCCGAGCAGGTCATCGCCATCGATGGCCTGGCGATCATCCTTCATCCGCAAAATCCGTTGAGTGAACTGAACACCGAACAACTGGCGCGAATCTTCAGCGGCGAGGCAAAAACCTGGGAAGAACTCGGCGGCAGCGGCGGGACAATTCATCTCTATGCGCGGGATGACCAATCGGGCACCTACGACACGTTCAAGGAACTGGTCCTCAGCCGTCGTGGGAAAACGCTGAGCAGCGCGGCGAAACGGTTCGAATCCAGCGAGCAATTGTCCGACGCCGTCAGCCTCGACCCGCAAGGTATCGGCTTCATCGGTCTGCCTTATGTGCGTCAGGCCAGAGCCGTGGCGATTGCCGATGGCCAATCCCAAGCCATGTTGCCGCTCAACAGCCTGATTGCCACGGAAGACTATCCGCTGTCCCGACGGCTGTTCTTTTACTTGCCGCCCAATGGGAAAAACCCTTGGGCCGACGCACTGGTGACGTTCGCCCAAAGCAGCAAGGGTCAGGCGATTGTCGCGGCCAACGGCTTTATCGCCCAGACCGTCCAGGCCATGACCGTCACACCGAACGCGCTGATGCCCGAGGGTTATCAGGCGCTCAGCCGTCACGCTCAGCGCCTGACGGTGAATTTCCGCTTCGAAGAAGGCAGTGCGACGCTAGACAACAAGGCTCGGCAGGACCTGTGGCGGGTGCTCGACTATATAAAACAGCATGAGAAAACCAATCGGCAGGTGACGCTGGTGGGGTTTGGCGACGCCAAGAGTGATCCGGCGCGGGCCGATCTGCTGTCGAAACTGCGCGCCATGGCGGTGCGGCGCGAACTGGTGAAAAGCGGCGTGGTGTTTCGCGAGATTCGTGGTTTTGGCGCCGAGATGCCAGTGGCGGCCAATAGCGCGGATGAGGGGCGAATCAAGAATCGGCGGGTTGAGGTCTGGGTGTATTGAGACCCGCCTGATTCAGGCAGACCACACTGTGGCAAGGGGATTTATCGGAATGCCGCACCACCCCGTTCGGCTGCGAAGCAGTCGTCAATCCGGTTAACGCGGTCTTTCTGAGAAGCATAGGTGACTGGAATGGGGTGGCTGCGCCACCCAACGGGGATAAATCCCCTCGCCACAGGTTTTTCGTTTACCTCAAGAATTCCTTGAGCCGTTAGCCGAGCAATGTCTCAAGCTGCGCCGTGGTGTCCACCGCGCCCATGGTCTTGGCGGCATCCAGCGCAGAGACGCCATTGGCATCCTTGGCTTTCGGGTCGGCGCCTTTGCTGATCAGGTAGTCGACGATTTCGACGCGATTGAACATCGCCGCCATCATCAGCGCAGTACGACCGTCAAAGGACGAACCCTCCACTTGCGCGCCGCCTTCAACCAGTGCCTTCACCACCGCCAGGTCACCCTTGAACGCCGCGCCGGCAATCGGGCTCTGGCCGTTGTCGTTGCGGATTTCCGGGTCGGCCTTGTGTTCGAGCAGGACTTTTACCGTCTCCACATGGCCGTGGTACGCGGCCAGCATCAGCAAGGTGTCGCCCTTGTGGTTACGCAGGTTCGGCGGCAGGCCCTTGGTCAACAGCGCAGCCATCATGGCCGCATCGCCCTCGCGCGCCTTGTTGAATACCTGTTCGGCAAATTCAGCGGCTTCTTCGGGGGTCATCTGGCGGCTTTGGTCTGACATTGGGCACTCCACGTTCGTTTATTCGCAAAGCCGACAGTTTCCCGAGCAGCCCCGACGCTGTCACTTCTTTTTTCTCATGGATGGCCATAGCCACATTCAATAGCGCTGCACTCAATAACGAAAAGCGCCGCCGTGAATATCCGCCAGCAACTGCGGAGTGACCTGCACGTAAGTCTGGGTCCCGGGCAGCCAGGCGTAGATCGGATCATCGCCGGTTTTGCCGGGGTCGAAGGCCTCGTCCTTGAGGCGGGTCTTCTGATATTTGAAGGTGCCGGTGGTCTCCATTTTCACCTTCACTCGTAAGAACAAAGGCACCGCATAAGCGGGCATTTGTTCACGGGCGAAAGCCAGCAGCTCACTGAAATCCAGGGTCGCCAGGGACTCGGCTGGCGTAATCGCCGCCATCCCCGCGCGCCCGTTGGTGTTGCGGATTTCCACGCCGTAGGCCACGGCTTCGGAAATATTCGGGTGTTGCAGAAGGATGTTCTCAACCTCGGTGGTCGAGACGTTTTCACCCTTCCAGCGGAAGGTATCTCCCAGGCGGTCGACAAACTGCGCGTGACCGAAACCGATGTTGCGCAACAGGTCACCCGTATTGAAGTAGCGGTCGCCCTTCTCGAACACGTCGTGCAGCACAACCTTTTCGGTCTTCTGCGGATCGGTATAGCCGTCGAGCGGCGCCTTGTCGTCGATCTTCGCCAGCAACAGTCCCTGCTCGCCTTTGGCGACTTTGCGCATGAAGCCCTGGGCATCCCGAATCGGCGCGCCGCTGTCGTGGTCGTACGCCGCCAACTCCCATGACATCAGGGAAAAACCGACGGTGTTATCAAAGTTGAGGATGTTGGTGAAACCGATGTTGCCGTCGCTGGCGGCGTACAGCTCACAAATGTGGTTCACCCCGAATCGCGTCTTGAACTCGCCCCACGCGCCGGGGCGCAGGCCATTGCCGATCATCTTCGTCACACGGTGCTTGCTGTCGTCGGCGCTGGGCGGTTGATCCACGAGGTAGCGGCACAGTTCGCCGACATAACCGAGGGTAGTCGCGCGGTACTTGCGCACATCGTTCCAGAACTGACTGGCGCTGAACTTGCGGCGAATGGCAAAGCCCGAGGCGCCACTGATCGCCGAGCCCCAGCACACGCACAGCCCGGTGGCGTGATAGAGCGGCAAGGTGCAATAGACGACGTCCTCCGGGCGCATATCCAAGGCGATCAGCCCGAAGCTTGCGGAGCTGCGCATCCAGCGGCCGTGCTTGAACACTCCGGCCTTGGGCAAGCCGGTAGTGCCCGAGGTGTAGATATAGAAACAAGGGTCGTCGAAAAAAACCTGCTGACTGCTGGTGGGATTGGCGCTGGAGCTGTCGGCACTGGCGGTCATCAGGTTGATGAACCCGTCGGGCGCAATGCCCGGATGGCTGAAGGTGTCTCGATCAGCGACGAACCAGGTGCGCGCTGCCTCGATCGACACCCGTTCACGGACCGCCAAAAACGCCGGGACCAGCTCTTCTCCGACGATGATCGCCGCGGGCGCCACCAGGTTCAGGCTGTGTGCCAGGGTATCGCGGGTCTGCGATGTATTGAGCAAGGCACTGATCGCGCCGACTTTGGCCACCGCCAGAATCGTCACCAGCAGTTCCGGGCGATTCTCGATAAAGACCGCCACCACATCACCCTTGCGGATGCCTTGGGCAATCAGATGATGGGCGATGCGATTGGCCCATTGGTTGACCTGAAAATACGTCAGCGCTACCTCGCCCTGCAGCAATGCCCGGCCATCGGGATTGCGCAACGTTGCTTGCTCGAAGCTCCAGCCCAGGCCGCACGGTTGGGTCGGGTCCTTGACGTTGGCGGCTTTCATGCCCTTCACCACGCGAGGAATGGCTTTGGCAATGGAAGGCAGCTTGCGGAGCATCATGCCCCAGGTAATCGTGTCGTGCGGCGTGCGGCTCATGGTTGCTCCCGGTGGATCTTTTTATTGTTCGGGCGGCGTTGATTGAGGCCGAAAATACGTCAGCGGTTCCTGAGCTGTACACGCGGTTTTTGAAATGATTTGTATCCACGGCTGCGGCATTCGACATCGTGAGCCTGCGCCGGGCAAATGGTTCCATCGAATCGATGTCGACCACGCAAAATGCAGGATGCACGATGGCCATTCATGCAGATTGCACGAAAGTGCAAAAGCACTGAAAAACTAACTAATTGATATGTAAGGACTTTTAAAAAAACTGGTGCTGGCACAATCACTGCAACTACCTCTGCATGCTTGCCATTCAAGAGCTAACGGAGCTGATAGACATGAACCTGATCCAAGAAAAATTTTCGTCCCTGTTCTCCAACTTCGAAGTGACCACCCAGCCGCGTCCTGACGGTGGCATTCTGCTGACCTTGAGCAGCACCGACGGCAAAGTCTTCAAACGTTCGATTTCGTACCAGCAATTGCATGCTGGCGATCAGTTGTCCTGGGTGATCAGTGCCATTCGCCGTGACATCGCCGAACAGGCCAGCGAACTGCCGCAGATTTCCATGCTGCAAAGCCAGCAGCGGTTTGCCCTGCCAACGTATCACTCGGCTTAAACCGTTCCAGAGCTGTAAACAAACAGGCCGTGAGAGCTTTCGCTCCACGGCCTGTTTAGTTTCTGGAATCACGCAAGCCCGCTCCCACAGGTTATGTGCGTCGTGGCTTAGAACATCGAAGGATCGATCCGCGCAAAACTGTCGACGGTCATATGCCCCGCCAGCTCCCCGCCCTCTCGGGCCAGCCCGCACGTAGCCATTCCCGCCGTGCGCGCCGCGTCCAGTTCCTCGACGATGTCGGACAGAAACAGGATCTGCGAAGCGTCCAGGCCAATGGACTGGGTAATGCGCTCGTAGGACTTCGCTTCACGCTTGGGCCCCGAGGTGGTGTCGAAATAGCCGCTGAACAGCGGCGACAAATCACCCGCCTCCGAGCAACCGAAGATCAGCTTTTGCGCCTGAATTGATCCCGATGAGTAAACAAACAGTTTGTAGCCTTCCGGATGCCAGCGTTTGAGCGCTTCAACGGCGTCCGGGTAAACGTGGCCTTTCAACTCTCCGGCCTGATAGCCCTGCTCCCAGACCATGCCTTGCAACGCTTTCAGCGGCGTGGCTTTGCGGTCTTCGGCGATCCATTGCAGAAGAATGTCGATCACCCGCTCGACGTCGGCGTTCGGCTCGTTGGTATCCCGGCGAACGGCGTCCAGTTGCTCGGCAACATCCGCACGCGCGGCGTTATGGCGAACAAAATCCGGCAAGTGTTTGGCCGCGTAGGGAAACAGCACGTCGAACACAAAACTCACCGCGCTCGTAGTGCCTTCGATGTCGGTGAGAATCGCTTTGATCGGCATCGCCTCAGTCCTCAAGACGCGGGAAGCGACTGGCGATGTCGTCGCCGGTGAAATTGGCCACCCAGCCCTCAGGGTTGTTGAACAGACGGATCGCGACGAAATGCGGATGCTCGCCCATGTCGAACCAGTGCGGGGTGCCGGCCGGTACCGAGATCAGGTCGTTTTTCTCGCAGAGCACCGCGTAGACGTAATCGTCGATGTGCAAGGTGAACAAGCCACGGCCGGCGACGAAAAATCGTACTTCGTCTTCGCCATGGCGATGTTCGTCGAGAAACCTTGCGCGCAATTCGGCTTTTTGCGGGTGATCGCTGTTCAGGCTGATCACATCGACGGTGATGTAACCGCGCTCGGTCATCAGTTTGTCGATTTGCTCCTGATACGCGGCGATCACTTCTTCCTGACTGGCGCCGGGCTGGATTTTCGCCGCGGCTTGCCAGCGGTCGAAACGCACGCCCTGCTCGGCCAGGGTCGAGGCGATGTCTTCGAAATGCGTCAGCACCTTGTTTGGCAAATCAGGGCTTGAGACGTGGTAAACGGACAGGCTGCTCATCAGGGCAACTCCTTAACGGTTCATGCTTGACGGTTCAAGAGTGAGCGCATCTTCAACTCGCACTCGAACAAAAATTCAAAGGCCTCGATCTGCCGCAGCGCGTCGCTCATGCGCGCGCCCCAGGTGTAGAGGCCGTGGCCGCGGATCAGGTAGCCGACGCAATCGGGATGCGCTTCAAGCCAAGGCTGTACCTTGGCGGCGAGGCGTGCAATGTCTTGATCGTTGTCGAAAATCGGCACACGCACCCGGGATTCGTGGGTCGACACACCACTGAAGGCTTTTTGCAGTTCGTAGTCTTCGAACTCAATGAAGTCTTGCGGCGTCAGGCGCGACAGCACCGTGGCGTTCACCGAGTGCGTGTGCAGCACCGCGCCGATCTCCGGGCGCCAACTGTAGAGCTGGGTGTGCAACAGGGTTTCGGCGGACGGTTTTTTGCCCGGCTCCAGGCTGTTGCCGGACAGATCGGTGGCCAGCACATCGTCGGGGCCGAGTTGGCCTTTGTGCTTGCCGGACACCGTCAGCAGCGCTTCAGTCGCCGACAGGCGCGTCGAGTAGTTGCTGCTGGTGGCCGGTGACCAGCCGCGGCCATACAGAAAACGCCCGGCATCGATGATTTCCTGGGCGAGGTGCTCACGGGTGAGGCTCATGGCCTGTCCTCTTGCATACGTGTGGCAATGATAACGGCTGCCGCGAAGGCTGCGAGGCTGGCAATACTAAAGGTCAATGCGGGGCCGAGGGCATTCCAGCTGTAGCCGGAATACAACGCGCCCAGTGCGCCGCCGGTGCCGGCCAGTGCGGCGTACAACGCCTGGCCCTGCCCTTGTTGGCGCGCGCCGAAGCTACGTTGCACGAACTGGATGGCAGCCGCGTGAAAGCTGCCGAAGGTCGCCGCGTGCAGTACCTGGGCAAACAACAGCACCCAAAGAAATTCAGCGAACGAACCGAGCAACAACCAACGCAACGCCGCCAGCAGAAAACTCGCCAGCAACACCCGACGCACGGAGAAGCGCGCGAGGATCTTGCTCATGGCCAGAAACATCAAGACTTCGGCGACCACACCGACCGCCCAGAGCACGCCGATCAGCCCACGGCTGTACCCGAGTCGCTCCAGGTGCAAGGTCAGAAAGGTGTAATAAGGACCGTGGCTCATCTGCATCAGCGCCACGCAACCGTAAAACGCCAGCACCCCGGGATTGCGCAATTGCTTGAGAAACCCATCTCCCGCAATTCGATTGCCCTGAGCCGGTTGGGCGTTCGGTACCCACAAACTGCTGACCACGATCCCGGCCATGATCAGCACCAGCGCCACCGGATAGATATCCAGGCTCAACCATTCGAACAACCGGCCAAGCGCAACCACGGTGATGATAAAACCGATGGAACCCCACAGGCGGATCTGGCTGTAACGGTGAGTCTGACCCTGCAAGTGCGCCAACGTGATGACTTCGAACTGCGGCAACACCGCGTGCCAGAAGAACGCGTGCAAGGCCATGACCATCGCCAGCCAGGCATAGGTCTTGCTGACAAAGATCAGCGAAAACGTCAGCAGCGTGCAGACCGCACCGAAGCGCACGATGGCCAGGCGTCGGCCGGTGTAATCACCGAGCCAGCCCCAGATGTTCGGCGCCACGCAGCGCATCAGCATCGGGATCGCCACCAGCTCGCCGATGCGCGCACTGGAAAAGCCCAGGTGATCGAAGTACAGCGCCAGAAACGGCGCTGTCGAACCGAGCAAGGCGAAATAGAACAGATAGAAACTGGAGAGCCGCCAGTACGGGAGCGCCGCTGTTGTCATCTGACAGCAGCGGCTGTGAGGTCAGCCATTAAAGCTGACCCAGCACCGGCGTGCTCACGCGCACGTCCAGGTTCTGCCCACGGTGACGCAACAGGTGATCCATCAGCACGATGGCCATCATCGCTTCGGCGATCGGTGTGGCGCGGATGCCGACGCACGGGTCATGGCGACCCTTGGTGACGACTTCCACCGGGTTGCCATGGATGTCGATGGAACGACCCGGCGTGGTGATGCTTGAGGTTGGCTTGAGCGCCAGGTGCGCGACGATCGGCTGACCCGACGAAATGCCACCCAAAATGCCGCCCGCGTTGTTGCTGAGGAAACCTTGCGGGGTCATTTCATCGCGGTGCTCGGTGCCGCGCTGGGCAACGCTGGCGAAACCGGCGCCGATTTCCACGCCTTTGACCGCGTTGATGCTCATCAGCGCGTGAGCGAGTTCGGCATCGAGACGGTCGAAGATCGGCTCGCCGAGGCCCGGCATTACGCCTTCAGCGACTACGGTGATCTTCGCGCCGACCGAATCCTGGTCGCGACGCAACTGGTCCATATAGGCTTCCAGTTCCGGGACCTTGTCCGGATCAGGGCTGAAGAAGGCGTTCTCCTCCACCGAATCCCAGGTCTTGAACGGGATTTCGATCGGGCCGAGCTGGCTCATGTAGCCACGAATGACGATGCCCTGAGTGGCCAGGTATTTTTTCGCAATCGCCCCGGCCGCCACGCGCATGGCCGTTTCACGGGCCGAACTGCGACCGCCGCCACGATAATCGCGCTCGCCGTATTTGTGGTGATAGGTGTAGTCGGCGTGGGCCGGGCGAAACAGGTCCTTGATCGCCGAGTAATCCTTGGACTTCTGGTCGGTGTTGCGAATCAACAGGCCGATGGAGCAACCGGTGGTGCGCCCTTCGAACACGCCGGAGAGGATTTCGACTTCGTCGGCTTCCTGGCGCTGGGTGGTGTGGCGGCTGGTGCCGGGTTTGCGGCGATCCAGGTCACGCTGCAGATCCTCCAGGGAGATCTCCAGGCCCGGCGGGCAGCCATCGACAATGGCGACCAACGCCGGACCATGGCTTTCGCCCGCGGTGGTGACAGTGAACAGCTTGCCGTAGGTATTGCCGGACATGCAGGACGCTCCGTGAATTCGAACCAAATACGTAATGCGCGCCAGTATACGCAGGCTACCCAACTAGTTCATCCTCGAACCTTATGGGTGCCTGCGAGTCCAACCGGCATCTTGTTCATGATGGCGTGATGATGCTGCGAGTTATAGCCTTGAGCCTTACCCTCTTTACCGGCTTTGTACAGGCCACCGTCCTGCAACGCCCGATCACGTTGGACACCGGCACCGGCGAGCTTTTCGGCTCGCTATTGCTGCCCAAGTCCGACACACCGGTACCGGTTGTCCTGATCATTTCCGGCTCCGGTCCTACGGATCGTGACGGAAACAACCCCGACGGCGGACGCAACGACAGCCTCAAGCGTCTCGCTTGGGTACTGGCCAAACACAACATCGCCAGCGTGCGTTATGACAAACGCGGCGTCGCGGCGAGTCTTGCGGCAACCCCGGACGAACGCAATCTTTCAGTTGAAGCCTACGTAGCGGACGCAGAGGCCTGGGGCCGGAAGCTCAAAACCGACCCGCGCTTTGGCCAACTGATCCTGCTGGGCCACAGCGAAGGCGCCTTGATCGCCAGCCTCGCGGCGCCGAGCCTGGATGCCGCCGCGGTCATTTCCATGTCCGGCAGCGCCCGACCGATCGATCAGGTGCTGCGCCAGCAATTGAGCAATCGCCTGCCGCCAGCACTGATGCTGCGCAGCAATGAACTGCTCGACAGCCTCAAGGCCGGCCACACTGACGACAACGTGCCGCCGCAGTTGCAGGTGATTTTCCGCCCGAGTGTGCAGCCGTATCTGATTTCATTGTTCCGCCAGGACCCGGCGGCGGCATTCGCCAAGTTGAAGATGCCGGCGCTGATCATCCAGGGCAGCAACGACATCCAGGTCGGTGTCGGTGACGCCAGGCTGTTGAAGGCCGCCAAACCGGACGCCGAACTGGCGCTGATCGAAGGCATGAACCACGTCATGCGCATCGTGCCCAACGATGTAAAACGGCAATTAGCCTCTTACAAAGATCCGCAATTGCCGCTGGCGGCCGAACTCGGCACGCGAATCCTCGGGTTTATTGACGGACTTCGCACCAGTTAAGCGGTGTTAGGGGCGTGAAAACCAGTTTAGAACGCCCCCTAACCCTCCAGTCCTGAAAAAAACGGCCGATAAGCCTTTGTCGCCAGCGCTATGACTGGCGGCAAGCAGAGCTTGGACAGGATCTCGCCGTTATGACTGATACCCAGACTTCACCCGACACCACTGCCGAAAAAGACGCACCACCAGTGGTCGAGCTGCCGTGGGCGGACGTCCACGCCGAGCACCACAAGATGCTCCGTCTGGCGCCATTGAAAACCGACCGCAACACCGGTGGACGGCCGCTGCGCTTTGTTGAATTCGGTTACGCCGAGCGCAACAACAAGGAACACAGCCTGATGCGCATGAGCATTGCGCTGCCCGGCCAGCGCGTGCGCAAGGAACAGAATCATCTGGACGTGTGGGTCGATCACGCCACCAAGCGCGTGCATTTCGGACCTGACAGCGGTTTGCAGATCGAACCGATGAACCGTGGCATCGGTCGCTTCATGGCCGCTCAGGGTATTACCTGGGCGAAAAAGAGATGGCCTGGCTACACCGTCGACGGCACAGACCTGAACAACAAGGATGCGCTGAACGAAGACACTCGCCTGCGCCGCGATCACTTTTTACGGATGCACGGTTTCGACGTGATCTACGCCGACGCCCAGCATTTGAAAGGCAGCGTCAAAGAAGTGCAGGTCGGCGACCTGTTGGGTGACTGGAGTACGGAAAAACTGCAGGTCGTGGAAATTCTTGAGGCGGCGCAGATGCTCCAGCAAGCTGAGCAAAATCTCGCCGAGCAGGAAGTCAAACTCAAGAAACACGAAGAAAAAGTCAGCAAGTACAAGCGCGAAGACGCCGGACTGCGCTTTACCATTACCTGTCTGGTGGCGTTTGCGGTGTTTCAGGCGGGGTTGTTGATCTGGATTGCCACGCACCGGTAGATCAAAAGATCGCAGCCTCGTTGCACTCGACAGCTCCTACAGGGCTTACACATTCCCTGTAGGAGCTCGATCTTTTGCTTTTAAGGGTCAGACGCGGGAAGCGAACAGCGCCTGATGATCGCGGCACTGTTCCGCCGTCAGCATGAACACGCCATGCCCACCACGCTCGAAATCAAGCCAGGCGAAGTCGACTTCCGGGTACAGCGCCGAGACGTGAACCTGGCTGTTGCCCACTTCGACAATCAGCAAGCCCTTCTCGGTCAGGTGATCCGCCGCTTCGGCGAGCATGCGACGCACCAGGTTCAAACCATCATCACCGCAGGCCAGGCCCAGCTCCGGTTCGTGCTGGTATTCGTCCGGCATGTCGGCGAAATCTTCCGCATCGACGTAAGGCGGGTTCGACACGATCAGGTCGAAACGCTGACCCGGCAAACCATCGAAGCCATCGCCCTGCACCGTGTACACCCGCTCATCGACGCCATGGCGCTCGATGTTCTGGTTGGCCACTTCCAGCGCTTCGTACGATAGATCAGCCAACACCACTTCGGCGTTCTGGAACTCGTAGGCACAGGCGATACCGATGCAGCCGGAACCGGTGCACAGGTCGAGAATCCGCGCAGGTTCCGCACCCAGCCACGGCTCGAAACGTTTTTCGATCAGTTCGCCAATTGGCGAACGCGGGATCAATACGCGCTCATCGACAATGAACGACATGCCGCAAAACCACGCTTCACCCAACAGGTAGGCGGTAGGAATGCGTTCTTCAATACGGCGCTTGAGCAGGCGTTGCAGCTTGACCAGCTCGTCTTCTTCAAGATTGCAGTCGAGGTAGCTGTCGGCGATTTCCCACGGCAAGTGCAAGGCACCCAACACCAACTGACGCGCTTCGTCCCAGGCGTTGTCGGTCCCATGGCCGAAAAACAGATCCTCCCCATGGAAGCGGCTGACGGCCCAACGGATATGGTCACGCAGGGTACGAAGTCGGGAAGTGATCACGGGGCAAACTCCAAAAAAAACGACTGGCGATTCTAACAGCCAAAACGCGTCTCGACGACGCGGGAAAACTACCGGGGCAAATGTAGGACTCTTCTATTTTTTCGGCTGGGTATTGAACAAAACGAGCCTATTGACAAGGCTGCGAGCCAGCAAAGACGGCGCCTACGATGGTAGCGATTCACAGAAGCGCTCAGCCAGAGGACAATGTCGCAAAAGCCCCACCCGAAGGAGCCCCAGAATGTCCGTTCCAAAAACGATGTTTCAACTCAGCGGCCGCGGTTATGCAGCAGCCGTTCTGAGCCATGCGACCCTTGTCATCATCGACGCCCAGAAAGAATACCTCAGCGGTCCGTTGGCCCTGATCGGCATGGATGCTGCCGTCGCGAACATCAAGCAACTGGTAGCCGCTGCCCGTGCAGCCGGCCGGCCAATCGTCCATGTTCGCCACCTCGGCACCGTCGGTGGGCTGTTCGATCCACAAGGCGAGCGCGGTGAGTTCATCCCGGGCCTGGAACCACAGGGCGACGAAACCATCATCGGTAAATTGCTGCCGAGTGCGTTCCACGGCACCGAACTGCTGGAACGCCTGCAAAATCTCGGCTCGCTGGACCTGATCGTGTGCGGTTTCATGAGCCACTCCAGCGTCAGCACCACGGTGCGCGCCGCGAAGAACCTGGGCTTTCGTTGCACGCTGGTAGAAGACGCCTGCGCGACTCGCGACCTGCCTTACAAGGGCGGCGTGTTGAGCGCAGACCACGTTCAGCAGACTGAAATGGCGATCATGGCGGACAACTTTGCCACCCTCGCGCTGACTCACGAACTGATCTGATCGACGCTCGATGAGCGGTCCATGCCGCCGCTCATCCGCAAAAGCCTATCATTTGCTGTAATTGTCTTAGCCTCAGGAACATCCCGGTCAACTCCCGGTCGAAGGGCCGATACCCATTGAGGAAGGTCGGAATGAAGTTATCCGATGGTTTTGACGCTCGCCGCTTGCGGCCCAAAGGCCAACGCAACTGGCGTTTTCGAATCGGCGCGGCATTTGCTGCCTTGTTGTCGATGTGCGGCGTGTTGCTGGCGATGGCCGGTGCCGCCAGCCTGCTTGGCCACGCACCCGCCCTGGGCGAGTTGAATACCAACCGGGTCGGTTCGGCAGTGATTCTGGCGATTGGCCTGTTCGTGCTGTACCTCGGCGTGTGGCTGTGGCGTCGCTGCCGTCGCCGCTCGCGGCAGTCGCAAGAGCTGAACATCTCCCCGCATTTGATGAAAAAGCACGACTGAGCCGAGTGCTGCGCGTTTTCTCGCGCCCCATTCGCCTCGAGTTGGGTAAACTGGCCGCCCTTCGCGGAGGCTGACATGCAAGACGACGATTTTTCCCTGTTCAAAAGCGCGATCCAAGGCGTCAAGCCGATCAAACACGATCGCGCCGAAACCGGCAAACCCAAAGCTGACCGCGCACAAATCGCCAAGTTGCGACAAGCCGCCACCGTGCGCACCGATGCCACCACCGTTGACGGGCTGTCCGATCAGTTCGTTATCGATGTTGGCCCGGAAGACGAGCTGATGTGGGCGCGTGACGGCGTTCAGGAAAGCCAGATGCGCAAGCTCAAGATCGGACAGATTCCGTTCGAAGGCAGCCTCGACCTTCATGGCATGAACGTGGAAAAGGCTCGGGAAACCCTCTGGGCGTTTCTGGCCGAAGCGACCAAATTCGAAATTCGTTGCGTGCGCGTCACCCACGGCAAGGCTGTGCGTCTGGACGGCAAGCGACCGATGATCAAAAGCCACGTCAACACCTGGCTGCGCCAACATTCACAAGTGCTCGGCTTCACCTCGTGCCAAGCGAAACACGGCGGCGCCGGGGCGGTTTATGTGATGCTCAAACGGACCATGATGGAAGGTCGCGACGAGTAAAGCAGTCGCCTGGCAAATTATCGGGATAACGATTTGCAAAGATATGGGAGCTCCCGTAATACTTCGCAGATGGAATTCAAAGAACGACTCAAAGCAGCCCGCCAACACGCCAAGCTCAATCAAACTGAGCTTGCTGCGCGCGCAGGCCTGACGCAAACCTCAATCTCCGACCTCGAGCGCGGGAAATCGAAGGCAACAGCCTTTGCTGCCCAGATCGCTTCAGTGTGTGGCGTTTCACCAATGTGGCTGGCTGAGGGTGTCGGTGACATGCTTAAAGGGGTGTCCGATGCTGCTCCGGTGAATCGCCCTCCTCCAAGCGTTTCAATGTCAGACATCCAGCCTTGGGACGACAGCACGCCCCTGGATGACGACGAGGTGTATGTCCCGTTCCTGCGTGAAGTTGAACTAGCGGCCGGATCAGGCCGTTTCGTGATCGCGGAAAACGACAGCGCCCGGCTGCGTTTCTTCAAGAAAGACCTGCGTCACAACAGCGTGCAGTTCAACAACGCCAAGTGCGTGGTGGTGAGCGGAAACAGCATGCTCCCGGTACTGCGCGACGGCGCGACGGTTGGCATGAACGTCGGAAAGAACTCGCTGGGCGACATCGTCGACGGCGAAATGTACGCGATCAACCACAACGGCCAGCTGCGCGTGAAACAGGTCTACCGACTGCCCAGTGGGATCCGCCTCCGCAGCTTCAACCGTGACGAGCATCCGGACGAGGACTACACCTTCGCCGAGATCCAGGAGCAGCAGATTGCGATCCTGGGTCATGTCTTTTGGTGGGCGATGTATTCGCGGTAAATTCATCCAAGAGAAGCCCGCCAAGCGCGGGCTTTTTTTGTACCTGAAATATAGGCACGGAATAAAATATGGGAATACCCATTGACATAAAATATGGGAACTCCCATATTTATTCTCAAGCCGACGAGAAATCGATCGGAAGCTGCCAAGCATCACTTCTGTCCATTCACTGAGTGCGCAGTGGGATGTAGGCCTGCATCAAACGCAAGGCTCACCAGAGCAAAAAGCGACATCAATGGACTGAGGCAAAAACCATGACTGTAGATATCAGCAACTTCACCATCGCTACCCCGCTTCCAATCTCCGACACCAACCCGATTGCGCTTGAGCTCATCGGCTGGCGCGCACTGATCGAATGCCCCGACGTCATCTCAATGCTTGACGATGGTTCGCTGCTGATGACGGCGCCGACACTTGGAGCTTCGAGCAAGAGCACGCTACGAACCCGCTGCGAGTGGAAGGAGCCAGGTTACTGGCTGTTCTCCAGCGCAGCGGACCACTGGAATCGCCAAGAAATGCGACTGACGAAGGTCAACTCGCTGCAGAAAGTCGTGATCGCCCAAATTCATGTGAAGGGTTCAGAACGACCTCCGGTAAAGGTGTTCTGGAACAAAGGAAAAATCACCATGGGGTTCCGGTCAAGCTACCTCCAGGACGATCCGGTCAACTCGACGGTGTTGGAGAACGTGCCGCTCGGTGCACTTTTCAAAATCAACATTCACGCCAATTCGAGCGGCGCCGTCTCTGTATCGGCTAGTTGTAACGGCGTCAAATCCACCTCCGCGATCATGCGCCTCGACAACACCTGGGACACGAAAACACTCGCCTTTCACGGCGGCGTGTACAACCAGATCGATTACTCCGACACCACCGACCCGCTAGACGGTTCTATCTGCATCATCAGCGATCTGTCGATCACTCACGCCTGATACGACCTGCTCGGCCTGATGAGCAAGACAGGCTTCAGGGAAGCATCACTGCTGCACCTTGGCGACAGGGTGTAGCGGGATGCGCAAACCCGAAATGACCGATTTGGGGAATCGCGCCCGCCGGCAATACAACTGCCGGCACACATACGCTACCATGTGCCTCATGTCGGGGATGAACCCTGCGATTATTGCCACTCAGCTCGGTCATAGCGTTCAGATGTTGCTATCGACCTACACCCGATGGATCAACGCCAGTACAGACTGGGTGAACTCGGGAAGATTGAAAAGAGCTTGATTGGTACACAATTGGTACAGACAGAAACAGTACCCCTCTGAAACCCGTATGGAATCAGCCTCTGTGACACTGGAACAGAACTACACCGCGATTCTCGGCCAATTGGGCGAGGACGTCTCCCGCGAGGGCCTGCTCGACACGCCAAAACGTGCCGCCAAAGCCATGCAGTACCTCTGCCGCGGTTATGAACAGACACTGGAAGAGGTCACCAACGGTGCCTTGTTCAGCTCCGACAACAGCGAGATGGTGCTGGTGAAGGACATCGAGCTCTACTCGTTGTGCGAACACCACCTGCTGCCGTTTATCGGCAAGGCTCACGTCGCCTACATCCCGAGCGGCAAGGTATTGGGCCTGTCGAAAGTCGCGCGGATCGTCGATATGTACGCCCGCCGCCTGCAGATCCAGGAAAACCTCAGCCGCCAGATCGCCGATGCAGTCCAGCAGGTCACCGGCGCCCTGGGCGTTGCAGTGGTGATCGAGGCCAAGCACATGTGCATGATGATGCGCGGTGTGGAGAAACAGAATTCGTCGATGATCACTTCGGTGATGCTGGGTGAGTTCCGCGAAAACGCGGCCACCCGCAGCGAGTTTCTCAGCCTGATCAAGTAATTCGCAGCAGAAGAAAACCGGCATTCATCGCCGGTTTTTTTTCGTCCGTGAAAAATCAGGTAAGCTGCGCGCCTTCTGTTTGCCCCTGAGAGGCTTATACCGTGTTCGTTAAAGCACTTCGTGTCGGCCTTGGCCAACTGATCATCTTCATCGACTTCATCACCCGTCCGGGCAAAAAACAGCGCCCTGCCGAGGTTCAGGCTCAGGTCAACACGGCCGCCAAGGACCTGACCCTGTATCAGTTCCACGCCTGCCCGTTCTGCGTGAAAACCCGCCGCACCCTGCGCCGCTTGAACGTGCCGGTGGCGCTGCGCGACGCGAAGAACAACGAACAGGATCGCCAGGCCCTGCTGGAACACGGCGGCAAGATCAAGGTGCCGTGCCTGCGCATCGAAGAAAATGGCCAGACGACCTGGATGTATGAGTCCAAGGTGATCATCGAATATCTGGACAAGCGGTTTGCCGCAGCCTGAATCCGTACAGATTTCGGATAAAAATAAACCGGCCCATTGGCCGGTTTATTTGTTTTTGCACCCTTCGCACCAGCAGCCTCAAGCCGCTTTTGCCGCCTGGGCCTGACGCAGCACCGCTGCCAGCCGCTTGAGCCCTTCTATAGCCGATATATCCCGATCAACAAACTTTTCGTCTACAAAATCAAAAACATTATTTGCTTTATTTGTATACAAAAGCATAATCCACTTCGTGCGAGTTCCTGACCAAGCGGTCAACAAATTCGCAAGCACCTCAAAGGGTCGCTGCCACCCTCATGGGTCCGGCCCTGGAAATAACAATAAAACTCTTGAGGAGTATTCGCTGTGGAAAGCCGCAAATCCGAAGCCCCGACGCTGGAACTCTCGCCGCAATTACGCAATGGCTGGCTGGAGCGCATCTTCAAACTCAGCTTGCATGGCACCACGGTGAAGACCGAGTTGATTGCCGGTCTGACAACCTTCATCACCATGGCCTACATCATCTTCGTCAACCCCAACATCATGGCCGACGCCGGGATCGATCACGGTGCCGCGTTCGTCGCCACCTGCATCGCCGCCGCGCTGGGTTGCCTGCTGATGGGCCTGTACGCCAACTGGCCGGTCGGCCTGGCGCCGGGCATGGGCCTCAACGCTTTCTTCACTTACACCGTGGTCGGCACCATGGGCTACAACTGGGAAACCGCCCTTGGCGCGGTGTTCGTGTCCGGTGTGTTGTTCATGTTTCTGACTTTTTCCCGGATCCGCGAATGGCTGCTCAATAGCATCCCGGTCAGTTTGCGCTTTGCCATGGGCGCCGGTGTGGGCCTGTTTCTGGGGCTGATCGGCTTGAAAACCGCGGGCATCGTGGTCGACAGCCCGGCCACCCTGATCAAGCTCGGCTCCCTGCGCGAGCCGGGTCCGCTGCTGGCCGCCATCTGCTTCCTGATGATCGCCGTGCTCAGTTATCACAAAGTGTTTGGCGCGATCCTCATCAGCATCATTACCGTCACCCTGGCGGGTTGGGGCCTGGGCCTGGTGCACTACGAGGGCCTCATGTCCGCCCCGCCGAGCCTGGCACCAACCTGGATGGCCATGAACATCGCGGGCGTATTCAACGTCAGCATGATCAGCGTGGTGCTGGCCTTCCTCTTCGTGCACATGTTCGACACTGCCGGCACCTTGATGGGCGTCGCCCAGCGCGCCGGCCTGGTGAACGCTGACGGCAAGATCGAAAACCTCTCCCGCGCCTTGAAAGCCGACAGTGCGTCTAGCGTATTCGGTGCGGTGGTCGGCGTTCCGCCGGTTACCAGCTATGTAGAAAGTGCTGCGGGTGTAGCCGCTGGTGGTCGGACTGGTCTTACCGCAGTCACCGTAGGTGTGCTATTTATTGCGGCAATGTTTTTCGCACCGCTGGCTGGCATGATCCCCGCTTACGCAACCGCCGGTGCGCTGATTTATGTGGCGATGCTGATGATGGGCGGCATGAAGCACATCGAATGGGACGAAGCGACCGACAGCATTCCGGCGATCGTAACCGCGATCATGATGCCCCTGACCTTCTCGGTCGCTGATGGCATTGCGCTGGGCTTTATCACGTATGTGGTGCTGAAGGCTTTCACCGGTAAGCACAAGGAAATTTCCGTCAGCCTGTGGGTGCTTTGCGCGATTTTCATCGCCAAGTTCATTTTCTTGTAAGCCGTCTACGTTTAAAAAGCAGTGTTTCAAAACAGCCTCACCCCGTCGGGTGAGGCTTTTGTGCAAATGGAGGAAAGTGATGAGTCTGGAAACCTGGCTGCTGTTCAGCGGCGCTGCGCTGGTGGTAATCCTGATCCCGGGACCACTGTCTTTGCTGATGATCAGCAACAGTCTGAATTACGGTTTGCGCCGTTCTTACCCAGCGTTTCTGGGTGGCGTGATTGCGTCGATCTGCTTGCTCAGTGCGTCGGCGCTGGGTTTGGGCGCCTTGCTGCTGGCATCGGAACAGTTGTTCAGCGCGCTGAAGATCGTCGGGGCGCTGTACCTGTTCTACCTGGCCTGGCAGAGCTGGCAGCAATCGCGTCTGCCCTCCCACGGCGCTGAAGTGCCCCAGGCTGCGCCAGTGCCACGCTTTCGCGCACTGTTCGGGCGCGCGTTCATGTTGGGCGCCAGCAATCCGAAAGACATTCTGTTCTTCGCCGCTTTCCTCCCGCAGTTCCTCAGTGCCGAGCAGCCGTTCCTGCCGCAGTTGCTGGTGATGATTGCGACCTGGACCGTGCTGGATTTGCTGTGCAAGTTGGCTTATGGGCTGGGTGCCCACGGGGCGGCGCGGTATCTGCGCAGCGGCAAGGGACAGAGCTGGTTTAACCGGATCAGTGCGGGGTTGTTCAGTGGTGCCGGTGCGGCGTCTCTGTTGAGCCGTTAGTAAAGCAAGATCAAAAGATCGCAGCCTCGTTTCACTCGACAGCTCCTACAGGGGATCGCGGTTTCCTGTAGGAGCTGTCGAGTGAAACGAGGCTGCGATCTTTTGCCTTTCCCAAAGGCAAAAAAAAGCCCGCAGTGTGAGCGGGCGAAAGACCAAAGAAGCTTATGCGCAGGATTCTGGGGGGAAAGTCCTAGCTTCCTCTGTAGGTCGAATAGCTGTACGGCGAAATCAGCAACGGCACATGGTAGTGATCCTGTTCCGCAGAGATGCCAAACCGCAGCACCACCACGTCCAGAAACGCCGGCTCCGGCAGCTGAACACCACGGGCGCGGTAGTAATCGCCCGCATGAAACTGAACCTGATAGACCCCAGAACGGTAGTCATCGCCTTGCAGCAGCGGTGCATCGACCCGGCCGTCGCTGTTGGTTATCGCAGTGGCGACCAATTCCAGCTGCGAACCTTCAACGCGATACAACTCGACCTTGATCGAGCTGCCCGGGCAACCGTGTGCAGCGTCTAAAACGTGAGTAGTCAAACGTCCCATTGATTCTGCGCGCCTGCCTGCGTGGAGCAGTCAGACCTCGCGCCTCCCGAAGTCAGTTGAAAAGGAGACCGCACCGATTCGGAGCACGAAACGCTGCGGCGAGCGACTGATTAAGACACTTTTCAAAAAAATTGTACACAATAAAAACAACATTTTTGCCGCTATTCACGTCATCCAGGGATTCCCGACGAATCTGCCACCGAACCATAGGATCAAAGGACCTTCCATCCATTAGCTGACCAATCAGGCAGGTTTCTTGCAATAACATGTGAAGATGACAGTTTTGAAAAATGCAAAAAAACAGGCTTACAAAGTGGATATAAAGTTGTATACAATCAGCCCATCGCTGTGACGCCAGCCTGTCATCACACTGCAGGCCGCCACACAATCCTGACCTTGAACAAGTCGAACGAACAAGAAGGAAGACTGCAGTGAGCGCTGACTACCCACGCGACCTGATCGGTTACGGCAGTAACCCTCCTCACCCACACTGGCCGGGCAATGCCCGCATCGCCTTGTCCTTCGTACTCAATTACGAAGAAGGCGGCGAGCGCAATATCCTGCACGGCGATAAAGAATCTGAAGCCTTCCTTTCGGAAATGGTCTCGGCGCAGCCGCTGCAAGGCGCGCGCAACATGAGCATGGAATCCCTTTACGAGTATGGCAGCCGCGCCGGCGTCTGGCGGGTTCTGAAACTGTTCAAGGAATTCGACATTCCGCTGACCATCTTCGCCGTGGCCATGGCCGCCCAGCGTCACCCGGACGTGATCCGTGCGATGGTCGATGCCGGCCACGAGATCTGCAGCCACGGCTACCGCTGGATCGACTACCAGTACATGGACGAAGCACAGGAACGCGAGCACATGCTCGAAGCGATCCGCGTCCTCACCGAAATCACCGGCGAACGTCCGCTCGGCTGGTACACCGGCCGCACCGGCCCGAACACTCGCCGACTGGTGATGGAAGAAGGCGGTTTCCTCTACGACTGCGATACCTACGACGACGACCTGCCCTACTGGGAACCGAACAACCCGACTGGCAAGCCGCACCTGGTGATTCCGTACACGCTGGACACCAACGACATGCGCTTCACCCAGGTCCAGGGTTTCAACAAGGGCGATGATTTTTTTGAGTACCTCAAAGACGCCTTCGACGTGCTGTATGCCGAAGGCGCCGAAGCGCCGAAGATGCTATCGATCGGCCTGCACTGCCGTCTGATTGGCCGTCCGGCGCGCCTGGCCTCGCTCAAACGCTTTATCGAATACGCTAAAAGTCATGAACAGGTGTGGTTCAGCCGTCGCGTCGACATCGCTCGCCACTGGCATGAAACCCATCCGTATCAAGGGGCCACGAAATGAGCCAGTTCCAAACCCTGAAGCCCTCGACCTTGAGCCGCGACGCGTTTGTCGCCGCTTTCGCCGACATCTACGAACATTCGCCATGGGTGGCCGAAAAGGCCTTCGACCTGGGCCAGGACGCTTCGATCGACGAGATCGAAACCCTGCACCAGCGCATGAGCGACATCCTGTTGAGCGCCGATCACGAAGGCCAATTGGCACTGATCAACGCTCACCCGGACCTGGCCGGCAAAGCCGCCGTCCAGGGCCAGCTGACCGCCGCCAGCACTGAAGAACAGTCTGGCGCGGGTATTCACCAATGCACGGCCGAAGAGTTTCAACGCTTCACCGAGCTGAACGACGCCTACAAAGCCAAGTTCAAGTTTCCCTTCATCATGGCGGTAAAAGGCAGCAACCGGCATCAGATCCTCGCGGCGTTCGAAACGCGCATTCACAACCCGCAAGACACCGAGTTCAAGTGCGCGCTGGCGGAGATCAACAAGATCGCCCTGTTCCGATTACTGACCCTATAGCGAGCCTTGCCCGAGTGTTTAAAACGCGAAGACACCCAGGGCACTGCAAGCATCCCAAGCCACTTATTTAAAGGCAGACAAGAAGAATGAAAGCTTACGCCGTACCTTTCGAGAAGTTCGTCAACTTGGCCGACGCCCGCCTGGGCACCAAAATCATCTCGGTCACCGATGACTGGTTCGCTGATGCCAACCGCCTGTTCCAGCCAACCCCGGCTGTTTGGAAGGAGGGCGTGTTCGATGACAACGGCAAGTGGATGGACGGCTGGGAGTCGCGCCGCAAGCGCTTCGAAGGCTACGACAGCGCGGTGATCCGCCTGGGCGTACCGGGTTCGATCAAAGGCGTGGACATCGACACTTCATTCTTCACCGGCAACTTCCCGCCATCGGCCTCCCTGGAAGCGTGCTTCCTGGCCTCGGGCGAGCCAGACGAAAACACCCAGTGGACTGAAGTGCTGTCCGCCGTCGAGCTGCAAGGCAACAGCCACCACTTTCACGAAATCAACAACGACCAGGCGTTCAGCCACCTGCGCTTCAACATCTACCCGGATGGTGGCGTGGCTCGTCTGCGTGTTTACGGTGTTCCGTTCCGCGACTGGTCCGCTGTGGGCGACAACGAGCAAGTTGACCTGGCCGCAGCCCTCAACGGTGGCCGCGCCCTCGCCTGCTCCGACGAACACTTCGGTCGCATGAGCAACATCCTCAACCCGGGCCGTGGCATCAACATGGGCGACGGCTGGGAAACCGCACGTCGTCGCACGCCAGGTAATGACTGGGTCATCGTCGCGCTGGGTCATGCCGGCGAGATCGAGAAAGTCATCGTCGACACCCTGCACTTCAAGGGCAACTACCCGGACACGTGCTCGATCCAGGGCGCTTTCGTGAAGGGCGGCACCGACAGCCAGATCGAAACCCAATCGCTGTTCTGGCGCGAATTGCTGCCGGCGCAGAAACTGGAAATGCACGCCGAACACACCTTCGCCGAGCAGATCAAGGCGCTGGGCCCGATCACCCACATCCGCCTGAACGTGTTCCCGGATGGTGGTGTGAGCCGCCTGCGCGTTCTCGGCAAGGTCGCTAAATAAGCGCCGAACCCAATCGCCAGCAGGCTGGCTCCCACAGGGGAATGCATTCCAAATGTGGGAGCTGGCCTGCCAGCGATAGCAATAGAACAAACAACACAGAACTCAAGGTAAGAAGACCAGCATGCGCACATTGACGATTGAACCGCTGACCAAAGAAGCCTTCGCCCCTTTCGGTGACGTGATCGAAACCGACGGCAGCGATCACTTCATGATCAACAACGGTTCGACCATGCGCTTCCATAAACTGGCGACGGTGCAAACCGCCACGCCAGAGGACAACGCGATCATCAGCATCTTCCGCGCCGACGCGCAGGACATGCCGCTGACCGTCAGCATGCTGGAGCGTCACCCGCTGGGCAGCCAGGCTTTCATTCCGCTGCTCGGCAACCCCTTTCTGATCGTGGTCGCGCCACTTGGCGATGAACCTGTATCAGGCTTGGTCCGCGCCTTCGTCACCAACGGCAGGCAGGGCATTAATTACCATCGCGGCGTTTGGCACCATCCGGTGCTGACGATCGAAAAGCGGGATGACTTCCTGGTGGTTGATCGCAGTGGCACAGGCAATAACTGCGATGAGCATTTTTTCAAAGAGGATGAGCGTTTGATCCTCGCCCCCCACCAATAAGAGAAGGTCTGATCACTCGACAACAGAGTGACAGGCGAGAGGTAAAGACTGTGGAAGCACATCTGTTGGAATGGCTGAACCTGAGCGTGCGCTGGGTTCACATGATTACTGGCGTGGCCTGGATCGGTGCGTCGTTCTATTTCGTCTGGCTGGAAAACAACCTCAATCGGGTCAACCCGAAAAGTGGTCTGGCGGGCGATTTGTGGGCGATCCACGGCGGCGGTATCTATCACCTGGAAAAATACAAACTGGCTCCACCGACCATGCCGGACAACCTGCACTGGTTCAAATGGGAAGCCTATTTCACCTGGTTGTCGGGGATCGCGCTGCTGTGCGTGGTGTTCTACTCCAATCCGACGCTGTACCTGCTGGCACCGGGCAGCAGCCTGACCGGCCCTGAAGGGGTCGCACTGGGCATTGCCTCGTTGTTCGTCGGCTGGTTCGTCTACTCCTTCCTCTGCGACTCGGCCCTGGGCAAACGCCCTGCCCTGCTCGGCTTCATCCTGTTCGTGCTGATCATTGGCGCCGCTTACGGCTTCAGCAAAGTGTTCAGCGGTCGTGGTGCGTACCTGCACGTCGGCGCGATCATCGGCACCATCATGGTCGGCAACGTGTTCCGCATCATCATGCCGGCGCAGCGCGCACTGGTTGCCGCGATTGCCGAAAACCGCACACCCGACCCGGCGCTGCCGGCCAAAGGCTTGCTGCGTTCGCGTCACAACAACTACTTCACCTTGCCGGTGCTGTTCATCATGATCAGCAACCACTTTCCGAGCACCTACGGCAGCCAATACAACTGGCTGATCCTGGCCGGGATCGCGGTGCTGGCGGTGTTGGTGCGTCACTACTTCAACACCCGTCATGACAGCCACAGATTTGCCTGGACCTTGCCCGTCGCGGCAGTGGGCATGATCTGCCTGGCTTACGTGACTGGCCCGGCGCAGATGCCGAGCGCGCCTGAAGTAGCCAAGGCGCCTGGCACCATCGAGTACCAGCCGTTGCCGGAGACTGCTCTCGGTGGTGGCGCCAAACCTGAAGCGGCGAAACCTGCTGCACCTGCCGCTGCACCGGCTCAGGCGTCCAACGCCGGCCCCGGTTTCGACAAGGTTCACAGCGTGATTCAGGAGCGTTGCGCGGTTTGCCATTCGGCCAAACCGACCAGCCCGCTGTTCAGTGCTGCACCGGCGGGCGTGATGTTCGATACCCCCGAGCAGATCCGCCAGAACGCGGCGCGCATCCAGGCGCAAGCCGTCACCAGCCAGATCATGCCACTGGGCAACATCACCCAGATGACCCAGCAGGAACGTGACCTGATCGGTGCCTGGATTGTTCAGGGAGCTCCAACCAACTAAGTAGCAAAAGCATCGCGAGCAAGCTCGCTCCCACAAGGATTACGCAGGACCTGTGGGAGCGAGCTTGCTCGCGATTGGCCGCGCCGCGGCCCCCCCTGATACAAAAATCACAAGAATAAAAAAGATCCGAGGTGTTGCATGTCCGAGCTATCCAAAGCGCGCATCCCCGACGCACCCGCCATTCAGCGTTTACCCCTTTTGCAACTGATCCTGGTCGGCCTGCAACACGTTCTGCTGATGTACGGCGGAGCCATCGCGGTGCCGCTGATCATCGGACAGGCCGCTGGCCTGAGTCGTGAAGAAATCGCCTTTCTGATCAACGCCGACCTGCTGGTAGCCGGGATCGCTACCATCGTGCAATCGTTGGGCATCGGCCCCATGGGCATCCGCATGCCGGTGATGATGGGCGCCAGTTTCGCCGCCGTCGGCAGCATGGTCGCCATGGCCGGCATGCCGGGCATCGGTCTGCAAGGGATCTTCGGTGCAACCATCGCCGCCGGTTTCTTCGGCATGATCATCGCGCCATTCATGTCCAAAGTCGTACGCTTCTTCCCGCCGCTGGTGACCGGCACGGTCATCACCTCGATCGGTTTGTCGCTGTTCCCCGTGGCCGTGAACTGGGCCGGCGGCGGTGCGGGTGCCGCGCAATTCGGCTCACCGATTTACCTGGCCATCGCCGCGCTGGTGCTGGCAACCATTCTGCTGGTCCACCGCTTCATGCGCGGTTTCTGGGTCAACATTTCCGTGCTGATCGGCATGTGCCTGGGTTACGTGCTCTGCGGCCTGATCGGTATGGTCGACCTGAGCGGCATGGCCGAGGCGCCGTGGTTGCAATTCGTGACCCCGCTGCATTTCGGCATGCCGAAGTTCGAACTCGCACCGATCCTTTCCATGTGCCTGGTGGTGGTGATCATCTTCGTCGAGTCCACCGGGATGTTCCTGGCGCTGGGCAAGATCACCGGCCAGGAAGTCTGCCCACGGATGCTGCGTCGCGGCTTGCTGTGTGATGCCGGAGCCTCGTTTTTTGCCGGCTTCTTCAACACCTTCACCCATTCCTCTTTCGCGCAGAACATCGGCCTGGTGCAGATGACCGGCGTACGTTGCCGTTCGGTGACCATCGTCGCCGGCGGCTTGCTGGTGGTGTTGAGTTTGCTGCCGAAAGCAGCGTTTCTGGTGGCATCGATTCCGCCCGCCGTACTGGGCGGCGCAGCGATTGCGATGTTCGGCATGGTTGCCGCCACCGGCATCAAGATTCTTCAGGAAGCCGACATCGGTGACCGTCGCAACCAGTTGCTGGTGGCGGTAAGCATCGGCATGGGGTTGATTCCGGTAGTCCGTCCGGAGTTCTTCGCCCACCTTCCGATGTGGATGAGTCCCATCACTCACAGCGGCATTGCCATGGCGACGTTGAGTGCTTTGTCGCTGAACCTGCTGTTCAACATCCTCGGCGGCGCCGAACGCGCGGCCATCAACGACTGCCACGCCCACCCGCATTGATCCAGTAAAGCCACAAGACCTGTAGGAGCGAGCTTGCTCGCTCCTACAGGTCTTGTGGCTGCCTGCGCCTCAAACAATAAAAACAAGAGGGAGCAACAGATGATTCGGACACAGACAAACATGCTGTTAGGCGGTGGCCTGTTGGCCGCCAGTCAGGCCATGGCCGGCGATGTACTGCTGTGGCAGACCAACAGCCTGAGCTACCTGTATGGCAAGGATTTCGCGGTCAACCCGTCGATCCAGCAGACGATAACCTTTGAGCACGCCGACCGCTGGAAGTACGGCGACAACTTCCTGTTCGTCGACAGCACTTACTACAACGGCGAGAAAGACCGGAACAAAGGCGTTCACGCCTATTACGGCGAGTTCAGCCCGCGCCTGTCGTTCGGCAAAATCCTCGACCGTCGTTTCGAATTTGGCCCGATCAAGGACGTGTTGCTGGCCATGACCTACGAGAATGGCGAAGACGACACCGAGGCCTATCTGATCGGCCCAGGCTTCGACCTCGCGGTACCGGGCTTCAATTTTTTCACCTTGAACTTCTACTATCGCCAGACCGAAGGCTCGCGTCCCGGCGACGATGTCTGGCAGATCACGCCGGCCTGGTCCTACACCCTGCCATTGGGCAACTCGAACCTGTTGATCGACGGCTACATCGACTGGGTCGTGGATAACGACCAGAACTCACAGGGCACCTACCACGCCAACCTGCACGTGAACCCGCAGGTCAAATATGACCTGGGGAAGGCCTTGGGCTGGCGGGAGAAACAGATGTACGTCGGCGTCGAATACAGCTATTGGAAAGACAAATACGGCATCGAAAACAACGCCAACCTCGACACTAACGAGAACACCACCAGCCTGCTGGTGAAGGTGCATTTCTAGATGGTCCGCAACCGTGCTCCAAACCTGTCGTCGGTGCGCTGTTGCGGGGCACTTGAGACCTGGCCAAGGAGTCAGTATTCTCCGCGGCCGCCCGAATCTGGTCTAAAAAAAAGCCCGGATCTAATTCCTGACCAGAAAGCCAACTTATCCCGGCTCTGGACGGTACCAAGGCACTCCAAAACCACTCTCAATCGACTGCTCTTGAGCCGCCGAACGGGAGTTTTTTGGCTTTTCAAAAGCCTTGGCTCAGCTCTTGCTAACAGCACTGAAGCTGACCGATTGGATGATTTTTACAGTGACAGAAAAAGGCGCCACACCAGAGCGCCGACCTTAGAAAAATAACGTGGAACCACCTACTTTTTGGGAGCAACCGAATGAAACGTACGTGCACTAGCCTGATGCTGGCGGGATCTTTGCTGGCCGGGGGCCAGGCCATGGCCGGCGACTTGCTGCAATGGCAGAACAACAGCCTGACCTACTTGTATGGCAAGGACTTCCAGGTCAACCCGCGCATTCAGCAGACCGTCACCTTCGAGCACGTCGATGGCTGGAAATACGGCGACAACTTCATGTTCATCGACAAGATCTTCTACAACGGCAAGGAAGACTCCTTCGCCGGTGAGAACACCTACTACGGTGAAATCAGCCCGCGCCTTTCGTTCGGCAAGATCTTCGATCAGAAACTCGAGTTCGGCCCGATCAAAGACGTGTTGCTGGCCATGACTTATGAGTTTGGTGAAGACGACACCGAGTCCTACCTGATCGGTCCCGGTTTCGACCTGGCGATCCCGGGCTTCGACTACTTCCAGCTGAACTTCTACAACCGTCATACCGAAGGTGACCGTCCCGGTGACAATATCTGGCAGGTCACTCCGGTCTGGTCCTACACCATCCCGGTGGGCGATTCGAACATCCTGATCGACGGTTTCATGGACTGGGTGGTCGACAACGACGTCAACAAAAAAGGCGAATACCACGCCAACCTGCACTTCAATCCACAGGTCAAATACGACTTGGGCAAGGCGCTGAACCTTGGCGAAAAGCAGTTGTACGTCGGCGTCGAGTATGACTACTGGAAAAACAAGTACGGCATCGAAGACAGTCAGGGCTTCAAAACCGATCAGAGCGTAACCAGCTTCCTGGTCAAGGTTCACTTCTGATCCGGCAGCGTCTGTAAGGACGCCATCGCGAGCAAGCTCGCGATGGCCACACCGCAAATCTCAAGCAGTGACCGCTGCCTCGGCTATCCCGAGAAACCGGCACAACTCTCCGCGCTTGGCCAACGCATCCCGCCGCCCCAAATCAATCAATTCGCTGCAATACCCCGCCTCGAACAGCAGATAACTCAGCACCCCCGCCCCGCTCGTCTTGGTCGCCCCCGGACCGCGCAGAAACAGACGCAGCGCCGCTGGCAACTCCTGCCGATGCCGCGCCGCAATCTCATCGATCGGCTGACTCGGCGAAATCACCAGCACGTCCACCGGCGCCACACCCAGCGCGCGCGTCGGCGTGCCATCGGGCAGCAGATGACTGAACTGATTGAGCCGCTGCAACAACTCGATGTCACTTTCCAGGCTGTCAATGAACGTGCTGTTGAGCATGTGCCCACCGATCTGCGCCAGGCTCGGCTGCTGGCCGGTGTAGGCGCGTTGCAGCGGTTGTTCCGGGTCGACGCCGCGGGGGTTGCCGCTGACGCCCACCACCAGCACTCGGCTGGCGCCCAGGTGCAGCGCCGGACTGATCGGTGCCGACTGACGTACCGCGCCGTCCCCAAAATACTCTTCACCGATTTTCACTGGCGCAAACAACAACGGAATGGCGGAGCTGGCCAGCAAGTGATCAACGGTCAATTGGGTGGGGACGCCGATTCGCCGATGGCGCAACCAGGCATTGATGGTGCCGCCGCCCTGATAAAAGGTCACCGCCTGACCGGACTCGTAGCCGAATGCGGTCACCGCAACCGCCTGCAACTGCTTCTGTGCAATGGCCTCGGCAATCCCGCTCATCTGCAGTTTGTCGTTGAGCAATCCGCGTAGCGGCGAACTGTTGAGCAAGGCCACCGGCACCTGAGCGCCAATCCCGAGCAAACTGTGGCTGACAAAACGGCTGGCCTGGTGGATCACGCCCGGCCAGTCGCTGCGCAGCACCAGATGACTGCGAAAGCCCTGCCAGAAGGCTGTCAGACGTTGAATCGCACCCCGAAAATCCATCGCCCCACTGGCGAGGCTGACCGCGTTGATGGCGCCGGCCGAGGTACCGACGATCACCGGAAACGGATTGCTCGCGCCGACCGGTAACAGCTCGGCAATCGCCGCCAGCACACCGACCTGATAAGCCGCCCGAGCCCCGCCGCCGGAAAGAATCAACCCTGTAACCGGTTCAGCAGGACTCATCGCAACACTCCATGGTGCTTATAAGGACGGTGGTTCAACCGCGTTTTGCGTACAGCTTCGGCTCACCCGGCGGACGGCTCTTGAAGCGACGATGAGCCCAAAGGTATTGCTCCGGACATTCACGCAAGACGCCTTCGATCCATTGGTTGATCCGCAGGCAATCGGCCTCTTCGGTTTCGCCGGGGAAACCTTCGAGCGGTGCATGAATCACCAGTCGATAACCGCTGCCATCCGCCAGACGCTCCTGAGTGAACGGCACCACCAGCGCCTTGCCCAACCGCGCAAACTTGCTGGTGGCAGTGACGGTCGCGGCCTGAACCCCGAACAGCGGCACGAAGATACTTTGCTTGGCGCCATAGTCCTGATCCGGTGCGTACCAGATTGCCCGGCCGGCCCGCAGCAATTTGAGCATGCCGCGCACGTCTTCGCGCTCCACGGCCAATGAGTCGAGGTTATGCCGCTCGCGACCATTTCGCTGGATGTAATCGAACAGCGAGTTCTTGTGTTCGCGGTACATGCCATCAATGGTGTGCTGTTGGCCGAGCAACGCCGCGCCGATTTCCAGCGTGGTGAAATGAACGGCCATCAGGATCACGCCTTTGCCGTCACGCTGGGCTTTTTTCAAATGCTCCAGCCCTTCGACATGGGCCAGCTTCGCCAGACGCTCGCGCGACCACCACCAGCTCATGGCCATTTCGAAAAACGCGATGCCCGTCGAGGCGAAGTTTTCCTTGAGCAGGCGCTTGCGCTCGGCAGCGGTTTTTTCAGGGAAACACAGTTCGAGATTGCGCTTGGCAATGCGCCGTCTGTCGCCCGCTACTCGATACATCAATGCACCCAAGGCGCGACCGATCGACAGCAACGCCGGATACGGCAACTGGACAATCAGCCACAACAGCCCCAAGCCACACCACAGCGGCCAGAAACGTGGAGATAGAAATGCTGTTCGAAAACGCGGGCGATCCATTAAAGGTTCCGGAAAGACAATGGCCGCGCATTCTACATCGTTCGACCCTGCTTGCGGCTCGCGGGCGTTCTCGTTATAAGTCTCGGCACTTTTAGTGACAAGTCGTTGTATGCCGACCATGAGCCAAACCGAACCGCTAGACCAAGATCCCGTGTTCCAGCTGAAGGGCAGCATGCTCGCCATTACAGTGCTGGAACTGGCTCGTAACGACCTCGAGAACCTCGATCGTCAACTGGCCGCCAAGGTTGCCCAGGCGCCTAACTTCTTTAGTAACGCGCCATTGGTGCTGGCCCTGGACAAACTCCCGGCCAGCGAAGGCGCGGTCGATCTGCCGGGCCTGATGCGCGTCTGCCGCCAGCATGGCCTGCGCACCCTGGCGATCCGTGCCAGCCGCATCGAAGACATCGCCGCGGCCATCGCGGTCGACCTGCCGGTGCTGCCACCGTCCGGCGCCCGTGAGCGTCCGCTTGACCCGCTCGAAGGCCAAATCAAGAAAAAACCGGAAAAACCGCCAGAGCCGACGATCAAGCCAACGAAGATCATCACCTCGCCCGTACGCGGTGGGCAGCAGATTTATGCCCAAGGCTGCGATCTGGTGGTGATCTCGTCGGTCAGCCCGGGGGCGGAACTTCTCGCCGATGGGAACATCCATGTATACGGCCCGATGCGTGGTCGAGTGTTGGCCGGCGTCAAAGGCGACACGAAAGCCAGGATTTTCTGTCAGCAAATGAGCGCTGAACTGGTCTCCATCGCAGGCCACTACAAGGTTTCGGAGGATCTGCGTCGCGACCCTTTGTGGGGCGCGGGCGTACAGGTCAGCCTGTCGGGCGATGTGTTGAACATCATTCGGCTTTAACGGATACTGCCGCATTTTCCAAACATCTCTAAAACGTAGCGAAAACGGCTCAAACGAAGTAGGAAAAAGGCCACAAACAGTGTTTACCCCGAAGTAAGCGCCGTTCTGGACCGGATTCCAGCCAAGGCTGTCCGACTGCAGTAGTTTTTCTAGAGATGTTTTTCAGGGGCTAAATGTCCTTTTTCCTTAGGGGTGAAACACCTTGGCCAAGATTCTCGTGGTTACATCCGGCAAGGGTGGTGTGGGTAAGACCACCACCAGTGCTGCTATCGGTACCGGCCTCGCACTGCGCGGTCACAAAACAGTTATTGTCGACTTCGACGTCGGCTTGCGTAACCTCGACCTGATCATGGGTTGCGAACGCCGCGTGGTGTATGACTTCGTCAACGTGGTAAACGGCGAAGCCAACCTGCAACAAGCCCTGATCAAAGACAAACGCCTGGAAAACCTCTACGTACTGGCCGCCAGTCAGACCCGCGATAAAGACGCGCTGACCGTGGAAGGCGTGGAAAAAGTGTTGATGGCGCTGAAAGAAGACTTCGAATACGTAGTCTGCGACTCTCCAGCCGGCATCGAAAAAGGCGCCCACCTGGCCATGTACTTCGCAGACGAAGCGATTATCGTGACCAACCCGGAAGTGTCTTCGGTTCGTGACTCGGACCGCATGCTCGGCCTGCTGGCCAGCAAATCGCGCCGCGCTGAAAAGGGCGAAGAGCCGATCAAGGAACACCTGCTGCTGACCCGCTACAATCCGCAACGGGTCAGTGATGGCGAGATGCTCGGCGTCGAAGACGTCAAAGAGATTCTGGCGGTCGCCCTGCTGGGTGTCATTCCGGAATCCCAAGCGGTACTCAAAGCTTCCAACTCGGGCGTGCCAGTCATTCTCGACGACCAGAGCGATGCCGGTCAGGCATACAGCGATGCGGTCGATCGTCTGCTGGGCAAAACCGTGGAGCATCGTTTTCTCGATGTAACGAAGAAGGGATTCTTCGAGCGCCTGTTTGGAGGTAGATAATGAATCTTTTTGACTTCTTTCGTGCCAGCAAAAAGGTCAGCACCGCGTCGGTAGCGAAAGAGCGTCTGCAGATCATCGTGGCGCACGAACGCGGCCAACGCAGTACACCGGACTACCTGCCAGCCTTGCAGAAGGAATTGGTCGAGGTCATCCGCAAGTACGTCAATATCGGGTCCGATGACGTGCACGTCGCACTGGAAAACCAGGGCAGCTGCTCGATTCTGGAACTCAATATCACCCTGCCAGATCGCTAGTCGATCAGACAGGAGCCACGGCGGCTCAGGCCCCTTCTGTTAACGGAAGGGGCCTGAGCCGCCGTTGGCGTTTGTTACGAGGCTGTTTTAATGCCGCTGTCCAACATCCGCATCATCCATCAGGACGCCGCCGTACTGGTGGTGAACAAACCGACCCTGCTGCTCTCTGTCCCTGGCCGGGCCGATGACAACAAGGACTGCCTGATTACCCGCCTGCAGGAAAACGGCTACCCGGAAGCGCGAATCGTCCATCGCCTGGACTGGGAAACTTCCGGCATTATTCTGTTGGCCCGTGATCCGGACACTCATCGCGAGCTGTCTCGGCAATTTCACGACCGCGAAACCGAAAAGGCCTACACCGCCCTCTGCTGGGGACAACCGGAACTGGACAGTGGCAGCATCGATCTGCCCTTGCGCTACGACCCGCCGACCAAACCACGCCATGTGGTGGACCATGAATTCGGCAAACATGCCCTGACCTTCTGGCGCGTACTGGACCGTTGTGGCGACTGGTGTCGTGTCGAATTGACGCCGATCACCGGCCGCTCCCATCAGTTGCGCGTACACATGCTTTCCATCGGCCACCCACTGCTGGGTGACGGGCTGTATGCCCACGAGCAAGCACTGGCCGCCTGGCCACGACTCTGTTTGCACGCGAGCATGCTGAGCTTCACTCACCCGCAAAGCGGCGAACGCTTGCGCTTCGAGTGTCCTGCTCCTTTTTAAGCAACCGCCGAACCAAAAAACGCCCTTCCATTGAAGGGCATTTTTTTTGTTGCGCCACTGACCTCCGGCGATACGCCGCTGTTTGCCAAGATCCAGCCGCTGGATACCTTGAAGGCAACAGTGCGCGTGACCTTTGGCAAACCGCAGCGCAATGGTCGATTCGACTGGCCGCTGGAAGAGCTGATCAACACGCTCGAAGCGCAGCGCCGTGGCGTACAAATGCCGGCGCTGCAAGGGTTCGGTTATACCAAGGACCGACTGGAGGACGACTACATTCGACAGATCCCGGGTATCTCGAAGGAAAAATTCAACGAGGTGTACCTCGCGAGTAAACATGAGCATGTGGGCCGCAAGCAACGTCGCGAAGTGTTCCTCAATGGCAAGCTGATCACCGGCTGACTTCTCTTCGCCAACCGGCAGCCGGCGTACGTCGAACGGCATTGTCGCTGCAATGCCGTGAGCCAATACGTTAAACTTGCGCCATTGCTGTCTGGAGCTACTTATGCGCGAAGAGTTGAACCAAGGCCTGATCGATTTCCTCAAGGCCTCCCCTACCCCATTCCATGCCACCGCCAGCCTTGTTCAGCGCCTGGAAGCGGCGGGCTATCAACGCCTTGACGAGCGCGAGCCATGGACCACCGAAGCCAACGGTCGCTACTACGTCACCCGTAACGACTCGTCGATCGTCGCGTTCAAGATGGGCCGTCATTCGCCCCTGCACGGCGGTATTCGTCTGGTTGGCGCGCACACCGACAGCCCATGCCTGCGGGTCAAACCCCAGCCGGAACTGCAACGTCAGGGCTTCTGGCAGCTGGGCGTCGAAGTCTATGGCGGCGCACTGCTGGCGCCATGGTTCGACCGCGACCTGTCCCTGGCCGGCCGCGTGACCTTCCGCCGTGACGGCAAGGTCGAGAGCCAACTGGTGGACTTCAAGGCGCCGATCGCCATCATCCCGAACCTGGCCATTCACCTGAACCGTGAAGCCAACATGGGCTGGGCGATCAACGCCCAGACCGAACTGCCGCCAATCCTTGCGCAATTTGCCGGTGACGAGCGCGTGGACTTCCGCGCCGTGCTCACCGATCAACTCGCCCGCGAACACGGCTTGAATGCCGATGTCGTGCTCGACTATGAGCTGAGCTTCTACGACACCCAAAGCGCTGCGGTCATCGGCCTGCATGGCGACTTCATTGCCGGGGCGCGCCTGGATAACCTGCTGTCGTGCTATGCCGGCCTGCAAGCCTTGCTGACCACCGAAACCGAAGAAACCTGCGTGCTGGTCTGCAACGATCACGAAGAAGTCGGTTCCTGCTCGGCCTGCGGCGCCGATGGCCCTATGCTGGAGCAGACGCTGCGTCGCCTGCTGCCTGAAGGTGATGAATTCGTACGGACCATTCAGAAATCCCTGCTGGTCTCGGCCGACAACGCCCACGGCGTGCATCCCAACTACGCCGACAAGCACGATGCCAACCACGGCCCGAAACTCAACGCCGGCCCGGTGATCAAGGTCAACAGCAACCAGCGCTACGCCACCAACAGCGAAACCGCCGGGTTCTTCCGCCACCTGTGCATGGCCGAAGAAGTGCCGGTACAGAGCTTCGTGGTGCGCAGCGACATGGGTTGCGGCTCGACCATCGGCCCGATCACCGCCAGTCACCTGGGCGTGCGCACCGTGGACATCGGCCTGCCGACCTTCGCCATGCACTCGATCCGTGAACTGTGCGGCAGCCATGACCTGGCGCACCTGGTCAAAGTGTTGAGCGCGTTTTACGCCTGCCGCGAGCTGCCGTAATCCGCGTAGGAGCTGGTAGGAGCTGGTAGGAGCTGTCGAGAGAAACGAGGCTGCGATCTTTTGATCTTGTTTTTAAATAGCAAAGTCAAAAGATCGCAGCCTCGTTTCACTCGACAGCTCCTACACTTTCAATACCCCATTCGACAAGGCAGTCGCTCATGATCTCGTTGTCTTCGTTCCACGCCATGCTGATCCCGATTCTTTCCGGGATGATCATGCTGGCAATCGGCTTCAATTTTCGCGACAAGAACATCGGCGTGTTCGCGATGTGGATCGGCATGTTGACGATCCTCGCCACCGTGATTTTCAAGATCCTCGCCAAACTCAACGAATAAATCCTCACCCCTGGCTCGCATTGATTTTGACGGGCTCGTACACTCGGTCGATCCGCTCATCCCGAGGTTGACCGCCTAGTGTTCGCTCGTCTTTTTGCCCTGCCGTGTTTATTCCTTGTCTGCCTCATGACGCTGCTGCCGATGGCGCCCGCCCAGGCGGTCGGCTTGCCTGGCCTGCTCAACAGCTCGGCAAAACAGCCAGAGGCGCAAGAGCCCCTGGGGCAATCCCTGGACGAAGTCATCAAGTCGCTGGAGAACGATCAGCAACGCACCAAATTGCTGGCGGATTTGAAGAAGCTGCGCGATGTCACCAAAAAGGCCCAGCCGGTCACCGAAGTAGGCGTCCTGGGACTGATCGGTGGCACCCTGGCCAGTTTCGAAAAACAGTTTTCAGGCGCCGACAGCCCTCTCACTCGCTGGTCCGAAGAGTTCAAACTGGCCGAAGATGAACTGACCGCACTGGTGTTGCCGGCCAATGAATGGCTGCCGATCATCTTTGCCTTTGCCATGATCCTGATGCTCTGGAGTTTGCTGGCCGCCGCGCTGATCTGGGTCAGCCACCGGGTGCGGATGCGCTTTGGCCTGACCGAAGAACTGCCGCAGCACCCCAAGGCCCTGGACATGTTGCGCTTCGCCCTGCGCAAACTCGGGCCATGGCTGATTGCCTTGGTGATGACGGTCTACATGAGCTACGCCCTGCCCTCGTCACTGGGCAAAAGCCTGGCGATGGTGCTGGCTTATGCGCTGGTGGTCGGCACCTGTTTTTCGGCGATCTGCGTGATCGCCTTTTCGGTACTCGACGGCCCACACCGCCACCGCGCCCTATACATCCTGCGGCATCAAGCCTTTCGGCCGCTGTGGCTGATCGGCAGTTTTGCCGCGTTCGGTGAAGCCCTGAGCGATCCGCGACTGGTCGAAAGCCTTGGCAGTCATCTGGCGCACACCGCCGCGACGGTCGCCAATGTACTGGCGGCGCTGTCCACCGGGCTGTTCATCCTGCGGTTCCGTCGCCCCATCGCCCACTTGATCCGCAACCAGCCGCTGTCCCGGCGACTGACCCGCCGCGCCCTCAGCGACACGATCGAAATTCTCGGCACTTTCTGGTACATGCCGGCGCTGGTGCTGGTGGGGATATCCCTGTTCGCCACGTTCGTCTCGGCCGGCGATACCAGCACCGCGCTGCGCCAGTCGCTGATCTGCACCGTGTTGTTGGTGTTGTGCATGGTCATCAACGGCCTCGTGCGCCGCCATTCACTCAAACCACAGCGCGGCGTGAAGCGTCATGCGCTGTATTCGGAGCGCCTGAAAAGCTTCTTCTACACACTCGCCCACTTGGTGGTGTGGCTGGCGTTCATCGAACTCGGCCTGCGGGTCTGGGGCATGTCACTGATCCGCTTCACCGAAGGCGAAGGCCATGAAGTCAGCGTCAAACTGTTCAGCCTCGGCGGCACGCTGATTTTTGCCTGGCTGATCTGGATTCTCAGCGACACCGCCGTGCACCACGCCCTCACCCGCTCGCGCAAAGGCCTGGCGAATGCTCGCGCACAGACGATGATGCCGCTGATCCGCAACGTGCTGTTCGTGGCGATTTTCATCATTGCGCTGATCGTCGCCCTGGCGAACATGGGCATGAACGTCACGCCATTGCTGGCCGGTGCCGGTGTGATCGGTCTGGCGATCGGTTTCGGTGCACAGTCACTGGTAGCGGACCTGATCACCGGGCTGTTCATCATCATCGAAGACTCGCTGGCCATCGACGACTACGTCGACGTCGGCGGTCACCTGGGCACCGTCGAAGGGCTGACGATTCGTACCGTGCGCCTGCGGGACATCGACGGCATCGTCCACACCATTCCGTTCAGCGAAATCAAAAGCATCAAGAACTACTCCCGGGAATTCGGCTACGCGATTTTCCGGGTGGCGATCCCCTCCGGCATGGACATCGATAACGCGATCAAACTGATGCGCGACGTCGGCCAGAAGATGCGCACCGATCCGCTGCAACGGCGCAACATCTGGTCGCCACTGGAGATTCAGGGCGTCGAGAGCTTCGAGTCGGGCAACGCGATTCTTCGTGCCCGGTTCAAGACCGCGCCGATCAAGCAGTGGGAAGTGTCCCGAGCATTCAACCTGTCACTCAAGCGACACATGGACGAAGCCGGGCTCGATCTGGCGACGCCACGCATGAGCGTGCAAGTGATTACGGCGGGTGGCGGCCAGGTGCAGGAATAGCACTTAACTGCGGCGCTCAAGTCATAGGCACTGAAGCCAAAAAACAATAGTCATGGAGAATCCCGATGCAGCTGACCCGCATTGCACAAACATGTTTGCTGACCCTGTTCGGCGCACTGGCCGGCCACGCCAGCGCCGACACACTGGAAGGCGCCCGCACGCACATCGCCGAACAGGCCAAGGCCCTGGAACCCGAGCTGCTGGAAACCCGCCGCGACATCCACGCCCATCCGGAACTGGGCAACACCGAAAAACGCACGTCGGAGCTGGTCGCCAAACAACTCCGCGCCATGGGCCTGGAAGTGAAAACCGGTGTAGCTCGCACTGGCGTTGTCGCCATCCTCAAAGGCGCGCTGCCCGGACCGACCGTAGCGTTACGCGCCGACATGGATGCGTTGCCGGTCAAGGAAGTCTCGGACTTGCCTTTCGCCTCGAAAGCCAAAGGCACCTACCTCGGTAAAGAAGTCGACGTGATGCACGCTTGCGGTCACGACGCTCATACCGCAATCCTGCTCAGCACTGCGAAAATTCTTACCGGCATGCGCGACACCTTGCCCGGCACGGTGGTGTTCTATTTCCAACCGGCAGAAGAAGGCCCTAGCGATTTTATCCCCGATGGCAAAAACACCTGGGGAGCGAAAATGATGATTGAGGAAGGCGTGATGAAATCGCCGAAACCGGACGCAGTCTTCGGCCTGCACGTCTGGGCCGGCGTCCCCGCCGGTCGGATCGCCTATCGCCCTGGCCCGACCCTGGCCAGCTCCGATGATCTGCGCATTAAAATTCTCGGCAAACAGACCCACGCCGGGCGCCCATGGGACGGTATCGACCCGATCACCGTCGGCGCGCAAACCATCGTCGGCCTGCAAACCGTGGTCAGCCGCCGGACAGACATCTCGTCTTATCCGTCGGTGGTCAGCATCGGCACGATTAACGGCGGCACGCGTTACAACATCATTCCCGAGTCCGTGGACATGAGCGGCACTATCCGCTCCTACGACTACGCCATCCGCCAGAAACTGCACGCAGATGTACGCCAGACCGTCGAGAAAATCGCCGAAAGCGGCGGTGCCAAAGCTGAGGTGACGATCATCGAGAAGTATGACCCGACGATCAACAACCCCGCGCTGACCGAGAAAATGCTGCCGACCTTGCGCTGGGCGGCCAAGGACGACGTGGTGCAGGGACCGTTGGTGGGTGGAGCGGAAGACTTTTCCTTCTATGCCAAAGAGGCGCCGGGCCTGTTTGTATTTTTGGGTGTCACACCCAAAGATCAGGACATGAGCAAGGCTGCGCCGAACCATAATCCGGGGTTCTTTGTGGATGAGGCGGCGCTGGTGGTGGGCGTGCGGACGTTGGCTTCATTGGCCACGGACTATCTCTACGCTAACGCCAAACCCTGAGTCAAAAAACGCAGACAAAAAAATCCCCGAACCAGTCGGGGATTTTTTATGTTCGATCAATCAGCCCGAGAGCGGATCAATCTTCGCGATAGCGACGCAGCTTCAACTGCTTACCGGCAACGCGAGTGTCCTTCAGCTTGGTCAGCAGACGCTCCAGACCATCTTCCGGCAGCTCAACGAGGCTGAAGCTGTCACGCACCTGGATGCGACCGATTGCTTCGCGAGCCAGACCACCCTCATTGAGGATAGCGCCCAGCAGGTTCTTGGCAGCGATACCATCACGCGCACCCAGCGCGGTACGGCAACGAGCACGACCTTCGGCCAATGGAACCGGAGCACGACGCTCACGATCACCACGGTCCGGACGATCACCGGTACGCTCTGGACGATCGCCACGCGGTGCGTTGTTCGGCACCAGTGGACGTTCTTTCTCGATGGCAGCCAGGGTCAACGCCTGAGCGTTGGTTGCCTTGCGCAGCAGAGCAGCGGCCAGTGCACGCGGGGTGCAACCGATGTCGGCAGTCAGGCGATCCAGCAGATCACCGTGAGTCGATTCGGCATCAGCCACCAGCGGCGACAGGCTGTTGGTCAGTTTCTTGATGCGGGCATCGAGAACGGCCTGAGCATCCGGCAGGCGAACTTCGGCAACTTTCTGACCGGTTACACGCTCGATCACTTGCAGCATGCGGCGCTCACGTGGAGTCACCAGCAGCAGTGCACGACCTTCGCGACCAGCACGGCCGGTACGGCCGATACGGTGAACGTAGGACTCTGGATCGTACGGCATGTCAACGTTGAACACGTGAGTGATGCGCGGAACGTCCAGACCACGAGCAGCAACGTCGGTCGCCACAACGATGTCCAGACGGCCATCCTTGAGGGATTCGATCACGCGCTCACGTTGGTTCTGAGCAATGTCACCGTTCAGCGCAGCGGCTTTGTAGCCTTTGGCTTCCAGGGCACTGGCCAGGTCCAGGGTCGCTTGCTTGGTGCGCACGAACATGATCAGGGCATCGAAGTCTTCAACTTCCAGCAGGCTCAATACAGCCGAGGTCTTCTGGTCAGCGTGAACCAACAGGTGAGCCTGTTCGATCGCGGTAACGGTCTGAGTCTTGGTCTGGATCTTCACGTGTTGCGGGTCGCGCAGATGGCGTTCGGCAATGGCACGGATCGACTGTGGCAAGGTGGCCGAGAACAATACGGTCTGACGGGTTGGTGGCAGAGCCTTGAAGATAACTTCGAGGTCGTCCATGAAACCCAGTTTGAGCATTTCGTCAGCTTCGTCGAGAACCAGGTGGTTCACGGTCGACAGAACTTTTTCGTCGCGACGCAGGTGGTCGCACAGACGGCCCGGAGTGGCGACAACAACCTGTGCGCCATTACGGATTGCTTTCAGTTGTGGACCCATAGGGGCGCCGCCGTAAACGGCCACAACGGTAACGCCCGGCATTTGCTTGGCGTAGGTTTCGAAAGCGGTTGCTACTTGCAGCGCCAACTCACGGGTTGGCGCCAGGATCAGGGCTTGCGGCTCGCGCTTAGCAGGATCGATGCGATGCAGGATCGGCAGGGCGAACGCAGCGGTTTTACCCGTACCGGTTTGCGCCTGACCAATCATGTCGTGACCGGCCATGATGATCGGGATCGATTGCTGCTGAATAGCCGAAGGCTCTTCGTAGCCAGTCGCGATGACGGCTGCAAGAATATTCGGATTAAGATTAAAAGCGGCGAAGCCGCCGGTTTCCTGGGTCATGGGTCTGCCTCTAAGTGCATCCGCAAAGACCCATGCTCCAAAGCTGCGCATGCCGTGTAAGACTCAAGAGTCGCCCTGGCTGCTTTGTCGGCGGGGATTTGCGAAAACGAATGAATGAAAAAGATTCGTCAAGGGAGAGTCCGCTGTGCGGACGTGCAGCCGAAGCTGACTTCGGGGAATTGCGCTACCTAAACGCGGCCCGGTTAAAGGCCGGCGCGCACTATACCGGAATTAGCCCAAAAAGGGAGCATTATTTGTCGGAAAACTGACGGATACACCGTTGTGTCACAGGCTTTGCGGATAATCGTGCAACGGTCTATTTTTCAAAGGCCCGGCCCTGCTGGCGATGGCGCTAAAACGGTTCATCGTTATCAGGCAGACCTGCTGTCTCACAGACCCCTACCCACCCCTTCCCACCCGAGGAAATGCTCCATGAATCAGACCTGTTCCAGCCGTGTGAGCCGTGAACGGCACGGTCATGTCCTGATGATCGGCCTGGATCGGGTGGCCAAACGCAACGCCTTCGATCTCGAGCTGCTCAACGAGCTGAGCCTGGCCTATGGCGAGTTCGAGGCCGACAGCGAGGCGCGGGTGGCGGTGGTATTCGGCCATGGCGAGCATTTCACCGCAGGGCTGGACCTGGTCAGTGCCAGCGGGGCCCTGGCCGAAGGCTGGCAGGCACCGCCCGGCGGCTGTGATCCGTGGGGCGTTTTCGCCGGCCCCAGAGTCAGCAAACCGGTGATCGTCGCCGCGCAAGGCTACTGCCTGACCATCGGTATCGAATTGATGCTGGCCGCTGATCTCAACCTGTGCGCCAGCAACACCCGTTTCGCCCAGAAAGAAGTGCAACGCGGAGTCTTCCCGTTCGGCGGCGCCACGTTGCGCCTGCATCAGGTCGCTGGCTGGGGCAATGCCATGCGCTGGCTGCTGACCGGCGATGAATTCGATGCCCATGAGGCGTTGCACCTGGGGTTGGTGCAGGAAGTCATGGCCAGCGAGGACCTGCTGCCACGGGCGATTGAGTTGGCTGAGCGGATTGCCCGGCAGGCGCCGCTGGGGGTTCAGGCGACGTTGATGTCTGCAAGGCAGGCGCGTTATGAAGGGGAAACAGCGGCGGCGCGGGGTTTGCAGCCGCTGGCGAAGAAGTTGTTGACCAGTGAGGATGCCAGGGAAGGCGTGCGATCGATGATCGAGAAGCGGCCGGGTGTGTTCAAAGGCTGCTGACGTTCAACCGGTGGTGAGGGGGGTCTGTGGCGAGGGGATTTATCCCCGTTGGGTTGCGAAGCAGCCCCAAAACCATTCAACCCGGTGCCATCAGGTAAATCGCACCGACCGACTTTTACGACTGCTCCGCAGCCCTACGGGGATAAATCCCCTCGCCACAGGTAACCTCATCGCATCAAGTCGCCGGGCGGATTGCCTTGATCAACGACTGCAACGAGTACCCCAACCGCGGCGCCAACCCTTCGGCGCGGGCGATCAAGCCGTCCAAGTCCAGTTCCTGATCCAGCTCCGAAGGCACGAGCAGAATCACATTGCCCTCCTTCACCGGCAGTTCCCAGTAATGCCGGTGATAGAGCCCGCGAAACAATGCGGCACCCAACGGTTTGCCGTCGTCGGTGGCCCACTGATTGATCACTAGCCAGCCACCCGGGTTCAGGCGTTTTTGACAGTTTTCCAGGAAATTCCACGCCAGATGCCCGACACCCGGCCCGACATCGGTATAGAGGTCGACGAAAATCAGGTCCGCCGGCTCAGCGGTATCGAGCAGTTCCAGCGCATCGCCCACCCGGATATACAGCCGCGGATCGTCATCCAGCCCAAGGTATTCAATGGCCAGGCGCGGTACGTCGGGGCGCAGTTCGATGGCTTCGACGTCTTCCAGCGGCAGAAACTTGAGGCATGCCTGGGTCAGCGTGCCAGCACCGAGACCGAGGAACAGCGCGCTTTCCGGCTGCTCGTGGCACAACGCGCCAATCAGCATCGCCCGGGTGTAATCGTATTCGAGCCAGCTCGGGTCAGCCGTGAACACGCAACTCTGCTCGATGGCATCACCGAACTCGAGAAAACGGTAATCAGCCACTTCCAGCACGCGAATCACGCCGAACTCATCCTGTACCTCGGCGAGCAGATGCTCGACGCGCTCCTCAGTCATTTCGTCTCCTGATCGTCACCGGGCCCGGTAACGCAATAAAACCGCAGGGTGGCGCGGCAAAAGCGCGATTGTCCGCGAAGCGACGGGAACAGGTCACGCACTAATTGCTGATAACATGACCGTCCGAGCGTAAAACACTAGAGACCGTGATGAGCCAACCCTGGAGCCCTGACAGCTGGCGCGCCCTGCCGATCCAGCAACAACCCCATTACCCCGACGCAGCGCATTTGCTGCACGTCGAGCAAACGCTGGCCAGTTATCCGCCGCTGGTGTTTGCCGGTGAAGCCCGGGAGTTGCGCCGTCAGTTTGCCGAAGTGACCCAGGGCCGCGCGTTTCTGCTGCAGGGCGGCGACTGCGCCGAAAGCTTCGCCGAGTTCTCCGCCGCGAAAATTCGCGACACCTTTAAAGTCCTGCTGCAAATGGCCATCGTCATGACCTTCGCTGCCGGTTGCCCGGTGGTCAAGGTCGGGCGCATGGCCGGGCAGTTCGCCAAACCGCGTTCGGCCAACGATGAAACCATCGACGGCGTGACCCTGCCGGCTTACCGTGGCGACATCGTCAACGGCATCGGTTTCGACGAAAAAAGTCGCGTGCCGGACCCGGAGCGCTTGCTCCAGTCCTACCACCAGTCCACCGCGACCCTGAACCTGTTGCGCGCCTTCGCCCAGGGCGGTTTTGCCGACCTGCATCAGGTGCACAAGTGGAACCTGGACTTCATCGCCAACTCGGCGCTGGCCGAGAAGTACAGCCACCTGGCCGATCGCATCGATGAGACCCTCGCGTTCATGCGCGCCTGCGGCATGGACAGCTCGCCGCAACTACGCGAAACCAGTTTCTTCACCGCCCACGAAGCGCTGCTGCTGAACTACGAAGAAGCCTTCGTACGTCGCGACAGCCTGACCAACGATTACTACGATTGCTCGGCGCACATGCTGTGGATCGGCGACCGCACCCGTCAGCTCGACGGTGCTCACGTCGAGTTCCTGCGTGGCGTGAACAATCCGATCGGGGTGAAAGTCGGCCCGAGCATGAACCCCGAAGACCTGATTCGCCTGATCGATGTGCTCAACCCGGACAACGATCCGGGTCGTCTGAACCTGATTGCGCGGATGGGTGCGAACAAGGTCGGCGATCACCTGCCGCAACTGATCCGTGCCGTGCAGCGCGAAGGCAAGCAAGTGCTGTGGAGTTGCGACCCGATGCACGGCAACACCATCAAGGCCAGCAGCGGCTATAAGACCCGCGACTTTGCGCAGATCCTTGGCGAAGTGAAGCAGTTTTTCCAGGTTCACGAAGCGGAAGGCACGTATGCCGGCGGTATCCACATCGAGATGACCGGGCAGAATGTCACCGAGTGCATTGGTGGCGCGCGGCCGATTACCGAAGACGGGTTGTCGGACCGGTATCACACCCATTGCGACCCGCGGATGAATGCCGATCAGTCGCTGGAGTTGGCGTTTTTGATTGCTGAAACCCTGAAGCAAGTCCGGCGTTAAATCGCGGCGCTCCCTTCGCGAGCAAGCCCGCTCCCACATTAGACCGCGTCCGTTTGGACAGCTCGGTCAACTGTGGGAGCGGGCTTGCTCCGGGCGGCGTTCCGACGAAGGCGCCAGCTCAGTCACTATCAATCTGTGCCAATGCCACCCGCAACCGCGCCGCACTCGCCCGCGGGCAATTCAATTGAACCCGCTCAAGCCCCAGCCAATCCGCCATTCGCCGCAGATTGACCGCCAACGCCAGCATCCCCTCCTCATCCAGCCCCGGCTCTTCCTCATGCACAGCGTGCACCGCCAACCTGCCCAACGCCCGCTCGGCGCGTAGATCCACTCGCGCGGCAATCCGTTCATTGTGTAAAAACGGCAACACGTAATAGCCGTAGACCCGCTTGTCCTGCGGCGTATAAATCTCCAGCCGATAGCGGAAATCGAACAGACGCTCGGTGCGACTGCGCTCCCAGATCAGTGAGTCGAAGGGTGAAAGCAAAGCGCTAGATTCAACCTTGCGCGGCACTTTCGGCTCCGGCAGACAAAAAGCCGGCTGCCGCCAGCCCTGGACTTCACAGCTCAGCAACTCACCCGCCTCCACCAGTTCCGCCAAACGCGGCCGGGCATCACCGGGACTCAGGCGAAAATAATCCCGCAGGTCCTTTTCTGTTCCGACGCCCAACGCTGTCGCGGCATGCAGCAACAACCCGCGCTGGGCCTCGGCTTCACTCAGCAGCGGCTGCGCAAGAATCGCCGAAGGAATCACCCGCTCCGGCAGATCATAAAGCCGCTCGAACCCGCGCCGCCCGGCCACGGTCACTTCACCGGCGGCGAACAACCATTCCAGCGCATGCTTTTCCGCGCTCCAGTCCCACCAGGGCCCTGCCCGTTCCTGACGGGTCGACAGGCTTCCGGCACCCAGCGCGCCCAGCTCCTCAACCGAGGCCAGCACCCGGCGAATCGTGTCCTGCCGCTCACGCCCGAAACGTGCCAGTTGCTGGTAGATATCTTCACCACGCGTCGCGCGCAGCATGCGCCAGCGCATCAACGGGTACATCGACAAGGGCAGCAACGAGGCTTCATGCCCCCAATACTTGAAGAGCGTGCGCCGCCGGCCCGAACTCCAGGCAGCCTGGTCGAGCAAGTCGGATGAGTAATTGCCGAGGCGGGAAAACAAGGGAAGGTAGTGCGAACGCACCAACGCATTGACCGAATCGATCTGCAGAATGCCCAGCCGCTCGATCAGACGATTGAGCTGAACCGGTTTGATCGCCGCTGGCGGCTGCCGCCCGTTGAACCCTTGGGCGGCCAGCGCCAGACGCCGAGCCTGTTTGATGGAAAAGGACAGTGTTGCGTGCATGAGCATCTCCTTGTCTGCTCGCAACCTACCTCACCGGGAGACGGTTTGTGTAGTTGTGTAGGACTCATTTGTGCATCGGGTCATCCCAGAATGGACGGATGGTTTCGTGCTCGACATCCGCACGACTGAGCCCGATGTCCTTCAACGCTTCATCACTCATACCCGCCAACATTTCACGTTCACGGTGCAGTTCGTACCAGCGATTGAATTTGTGCAGCAAATCAGAGATCAAGTGCACCGAGTGTTTTTCTACGTCGACATAACCTTTTTGACCTTTCATCTTGTTGCCCTCCGTTTGGATGGCTCAAGTGTCGCGCCGGGGCTAAGATCAATCCAACGAATGTTTCTTATGTAATACATCTCGGAGATTGATGAATGTCTGCCTACCCGAGTATCGACACCGAAGTGCTGCGCACCTTTGTCGCCATCGCCGACCAGGGCGGCTTTACCCGCGCTGGCGAGTTGGTCAACCGCACTCAATCCGCCGTGAGCATGCAGATGAAGCGGCTGGAAGAGGATGTGGTGCAGCGTCAATTGTTCCAGCGCGACGGGCGGCAGGTGCGGCTGACGGCCGAGGGCCAGGTGTTGCTCGGCTATGCCCGGCGCATCCTCAAGCTGCACAGTGAGGTGTTCAATACGCTGCGCGAACCGCACATGGTCGGCATGGTGCGCATTGGCACGCCCGACGATTACGTGATGCGTTTTTTGCCGGGGATTTTGCGGCGATTTGCCCAGTCGTATCCGCTGATCCAGATTGAGGTGCATTGCGAATCATCAAAACAATTGCTGCTGCGCCAGGACCTGGACTTGACCATCGTCACCCGCGAACCGGGCAACGAAATCGGCCAGTTACTGCGCAAGGAGCATTTTGTCTGGGCCGAGGCGCAATGTTTCAGCGCCCATGAGCAAACACCGCTGCCACTGGCGATGTTCAACAGTGATTGCTTCTGCAGGCTGTGGGCCTGCAATGCGCTGGACGCCATGGGTCGCGATTACCGCGTGGCGTACAACAGCGACAGCCTGTCGGCGATCATGGCGGTGGTCAGCGCCGGACTGGCCGTCACTGCGCAACTCGAAAGCCTGATCACGCCCGACATGCGCATTCTCGGTGAAGCTGAAGACCTGCCGATTCTGCCCGAGGCCAGCATCATGCTGGTGCGCAATCTGCACAACCCGTCGCCGATCACCGAGTGCCTGGCCGAACACATCGTCGAAGGCTTCAAACTTTAAGGGCGAGCATCACCGCACAGAACACCAGAAAGCCACAGAACAACCCGCGCAGCAGTCGCTCCGGCAGTGCGTGGGCGATCCGCACGCCCCAACTGATGCTCATCAGGCCGCCGACCGCCAAGGGCAGGCCGATCATCCAGTCCACCTGATGGTGCACCGCGTAAGTCACCAGCGTGACGCCAGTACTCGGCAACGCCAGCGCCAGTGACAACCCCTGCGCAACCACCTGACTGGTGCCGAACAGGCTGGTCAGCACCGGCGTTGCCACCACCGCCCCGCCCACGCCAAATAACCCGCCCATGGTGCCGGAGGCGGCGCCGAGTACGCCCAGCCATGGCCATGAGTAATTCATCTGCGCAGATGCCGGCGCGTTGGCGCAGAACATTCGCACCAGGTTGTAGACCGACAGGGCAATCAGGAACGCGACAAATCCGACGCGCATGGTTTGCGCATCAATGCCCACCGCCCAGATCGAACCGATCCAGGCGAAACAGAACCCCATCGAAGCCAATGGCAGCGCGTGGCGCAATTCAATCCGGTTGCGCTGGTGATAACGCCACAGCGCCAGCATCACGTTGGGCACCACCATCACCAGCGCCGTGCCTTGGGCGATCTGCTGATCGAGGCCGAACAACACGCCCAGCAGCGGGATCGCGATCAAACCGCCGCCAATGCCGAACAACCCACCGAGGGTTCCGAGGGCGGCGCCAAACACCAGGTACATCAAAAACTCAATCACAGGCGATTTTCCCTTCACGTCAGGCTATCCATCCTACGCAGTCGACGCTGGCGGGGAAACGCACAGCAACGCACAATGGCTGTGCCAACTTCGCACAAGCGCTGACAACACCATGAACCCCAATCAATTGACCGAACAACTGGGTCTGTTCCTCGACGTGCTGGAAACCGGCAGTTTTTCCGCCGCGTCCCGTCGCCACCCGCTGACCCCTTCGGCGGTGGCCCGGCGCATCGACAGCCTGGAAAACGCCGTCGGCAGCCAGTTGTTCATTCGCAGCACCCACGCCGTGCGCGCTACCTCGGCGGGTTTGGCGTTTGCCGAGCGCGCGCGGCGGATCGTGGCTGAACTGCGGCTGGCTCGGGCTGAGGCGGTATCCTTGAGCAGCGCACCGGAAGGCTTGATTCGGATCGATGCACCGGCAGCATTCGGGCGGCGACATCTGGCGCCGGTGATTGCCGACTTTCTAATGCTCTACCCCGGCCTCGATGTGCAACTGCACTTGATCGACAGTTTCGTCGACATGCAGGGTTTGAATTTGGGCAAGGTCGATCTGGTGCTGCGCGCCGGGCAAATGGCCGATACCCGGCTGGTGGCCACGCCGCTGGCGAGCATGGTGCGCATTGCCTGTGCCAGCCCGGAGTATTTGCAACGGCGTGGTGTGCCGACCGATCCGGCGCAGCTGATTGAACACGACGGGCTCGACTGGGATGGCCTGGCCCCGCCGTTCGCCTGGCGTTTCGAGCGGGACGGGCAGATGCACTTGCACCGCCCGGCGCGCATCCGCATGAGTGCCAACAATGCCGAGGCTTTGGTCTGTGGCGCATTGGCCGGGCTGGGTATCGCGCACTTGCCAACCTGGTTGACCAGCGAATACCTGTTACGCGGTGAACTGCTTCCGCTGTTCTGCGAACACGGCCTGCCACCACCGGAAACGACCGGCATTTATGCCTTGCGCCTTGAGCAACAACCCAATCCCCGCAGCCGCTTATTGCTGGAATACCTGAAAACCCGCTTCAGCCCGATCCCGCCGTGGGATCTGGCGCTGCAAAGTACCCTCGACCGGCACTAGGCTAGAATTGTCTGGTGCATTAAAGATTCGCCCGCTAGATTTATGACGATCACTGATCAAGGCTTCGAAATGACCACCGAGCGCAACACCCCGGATAACTACGAAGAGCTGCTGCTGGACAACCAGATCTGCTTTGCCCTGCATTCCACTTCGCTGCTGATGACCAAGGTCTACAAGCCGCTCTTGCAAGCACTGGGCCTGACCTATCCGCAATACCTGGCGATGATGGTGTTGTGGGAACAGGACGGTTTGACCGTAGGCGAAATCAGCACGCGCCTGTTGACCGATCCTGGCTCATTGACGCCGTTGCTCAAGCGCCTGGAAGTCGAAGGTTTACTTAGCCGCACCCGCAGCCGTGAAGACGAGCGGGTGGTGATTGTCGAACTCACCGAACAGGGTCGTGCATTGCGGGAGCGGGCGCGCGGTATTCCCCAGTGCATCCTCGGCGCCAGCGGGATGACGCTGGAGAGATTGCAGAAGCTGCAAGCGGAACTGCAAACGCTGCGCAGCAATCTGCAAGACAGCCTCTGATATTCAAATCAACCTAGATACCCTGTGGGAGCGAGCCTGCTCGCGATAGCGGTCTTACATTCAAACATTGATGTCGACTGATACACCGCTATCGCGAGCAGGCTCGCTCCCACATTGGTTTTGGGGTGCCCCTTCCAGCCACGTTCGCCCCTCTCCGAAAAAATTTTCAGTCCTGAAAATCCCACCTCGAACGCTCTAGTTCAGCCCTCCTCATCGTCGGCCCCAATCCTGACCAAAACTTTTTCAAAAATTTATCTTGCGCGCAAAATATTAGCGAGCTACATTCATCTCGCACTTACTTAGCGCGCAAACATTTAGCGCAAAACACCCAATTCCGAATGAGGCTCACACCATGCAAACTCTCTACACCGCTATCGCAACCTCCACTGGCGGCCGTGACGGTCGTGCGGTTTCCAGCGACAACATTCTCGACGTCAAACTCGCCACCCCAAAAGAACTCGGTGGTGCCGGCGGCGCAGCGACCAACCCTGAGCAACTGTTCGCAGCCGGCTACTCCGCCTGCTTCATCGGCGCGCTGAAATTCGTCGCCAGCCAAACCAAGCGCAAAATCCCGGACGACGCCTCGATCACCGCCCATGTCGGCATCGGCCAGATCCCTGGTGGTTTCGGCCTGGACATCGACCTGCACGTCAGCTTGCCGGGTCTTGAACACGCCGATGCGCAAAGCCTGGTCGATGCTGCACACCAGGTCTGCCCGTACTCCAACGCCACCCGTGGCAACGTCGATGTACGCCTGCACGTTACCGTCTAACCGCTGATTCCCAGGCCCGAACCAGGAAACGAACATGCGCACTTTCAGTAAAGTCTTGACCGGCACCCTTCTCGCCTTGTCCATCCACAGCGCGTTTGCAGGTGAGGGTGTTGAACACAACACTCAGGCGTTCCTCGACGTTCTGAATGCCGGCACCGGCAAACCGATGGAACAACTCACGCCTAAAGAAGCCCGCGCCGTGCTGATCGGCGCGCAGGCCGGGGTGAAACTGACGCTGCCAAAAGCCGATGTCAGCGAGAAGACCATTCAAGTCGACGGCCAACCGCTCAACCTGACCATCGTCCGGCCGGCCGGAGCCAAAGGACCGCTGCCGGTGTTCATGTTCTTCCACGGTGGCGGCTGGGTGTTAGGGGATTTCCCGACCCACGAGCGTCTGGTTCGGGACTTGGTTACCGGTTCGGGGGCGGCGGCGGTGTTCGTCAATTACACCCCGTCACCGGAAGCGCATTACCCGGTGGCGATCAACCAGGCTTACGCCGCAACCCAATGGGTGGCCGAGCACGGTAAAGAGATCAACGTCGACGGCAAACGTCTGGCCGTGGCCGGCAACAGCGTCGGCGGCAACATGGCGGCCGTGGTTGCGCTCATGGCCAAAGACAAAGGCACGCCAGCGATCAGGTTCCAGGTGCTACTGTGGCCGGTGACTGACGCCAGCTTCGAGACGGCGTCCTACAACCAGTTTGCCGAGGGGCACTTCCTCACCAAAAACATGATGAAGTGGTTCTGGGACAACTACACCACCGACGCCAAACAGCGTAACGAGATCTACGCCTCGCCGCTGCGGGCGACCACTGCGCAACTCAAGGGCCTGCCACCTGCCTTGGTGCAAACCGCCGGCGTCGACGTGTTGCGTGATGAAGGCGAAGCCTACGCCCGCAAACTCGACGAGGCTGGCGTGCCGGTCACGGCTGTGCGCTACAACGGCATGATCCACGACTACGGTTTGCTGAATGTGGTGAGCCAGGTGCCTGCGGTGCGTTCGGCGATGTTGCAAGCCTCTGAAGAACTGAAGCAACACCTGAAATAAAGCAAAAGATCGCAGCCTCGTTCCACTCGACAGCTCCTACATGGGTTTTGTATTCCCCTGTAGGAGCTGTCGAGTGGAACGAGGCTGCGATCTTTTGATCTTGATCTTCGGCCACAAAAAAGCCCGACTCAATGGTCGGGCTTTTTCATTCCTGAAGCAGTGCTTATTTAGCACGGCCTTTGTAGGAACCGCCTTCGCGGGTGTCGATCTCGATCTTGTCACCGATTTCGATGAAGTCAGCAACTTGCAGCTCAGTACCGTTGCTCAGCTTGGCAGGCTTCATCACCTTGCCGGAAGTGTCGCCGCGAGCCGAACCTTCGGTGTAGTCAACTACGCGCACGATGGTGGTCGGCAGTTCTACGGAAACCAGACGCTCTTCGAAGAAGATCGCTTCGCAAACATCGGTCATGCCTTCTTCAACGAAAGGCAGAACGGCTTCGATGTCTTCAGCGTTCAGCTCGTACATGGTGTAGTCAGTGGTGTCCATGAACGTGTAGGTGTCGCCGCTGATGAAGGACAGGGTCGCTTCTTTGCGGTCGAGGATTACGTCGTCCAGCTTGTCGTCGGCGCTGTAAACGATCTCGGTCTTGTAACCGGTCAGCAGGTTTTTCAGCTTGGTCTTCATGATTGCGCTGTTACGACCAGACTTGGTGAATTCAGCTTTCTGAACCAGCCAAGGATCGTTTTCGAGACGGATCACGGTACCGGGTTTCAGTTCTTTACCAGTTTTCATTGCGAATATCCGAATTTGGATGGGATTTACAAAAATCTAGGCCGCGTATCATATCCAATTTACATAAAACTGTACCAGCGCTGCGGCAAGATCTGCCTGCAAAGCCTGTTCCAGACACCACGCTTCGGCGTGTTTTTGCAGTTCTGGCCAGTGTTTTCGGGTCGATTGCCAGTGCCCGGTCATATTGTCACCCGCATTCCACGCGCGCCAAAGACCGCTGATCGCCTCGCGGGCAGGCTCGGACAGGCCTTTGGTGTACAGCGCGAGGAAGGCGTCGAGCTTGTCCAGATGGATGTCTTCGTCCTGCTGATAGATGTGCCAGAGCAGCGGCCGGCCCGCCCATTGGGCGCGGACAAAGGAATCTTCACCGCGCACGGCATTGAAATCGCAGCACCAGAGCAGGTGATCGTATTGATCCTGTCGGACGAACGGCAGCACTTGCACGGTCAGTTCACCGCGCACATGCAGCGCGCCGGCCACCAGGCCATCCACACTGAGCCAACGCTCAACATCCCCAAGAATCCTGCCTTCGGGCACCAGCAGATGAGTGGGCGTCGAATCGGCAGCCATTGCGTCGAGCCAACTGGCCAGCCCGTTATTTTCGTAGGCAAACAGCGAGACCAACTGCGCATCTTGCGCGCGATCAATCCCTAAACTTTGCAGGAATTCTCGCTGAGCCTCGGGGTTTTGCTGAAACTGCTGACGACGCTCCAGCAATCCGCTTTCACGCAGCAAGCCTCCGGTGCCCTTCTGAAACCCCGGGAAGAAGAAGAATTTTTGTACGCTCTTGTATTTCACCGACGGCAAGCCGTGGCAGCCGACGATCCAGTCCTCGGCACTCAGATAGTCGAGATTCATCCACAGCGGCGGTTTTTCCCGCTCGGCCATGGCCTCCATGTAAGCACTCGGCAATTGGCAGGCGAACGCGGCGATCACCACATCAGCGGCTTCAGTGGGCTGCCAGTCGGCCATCCACTGGCGCACTTCGACGCCCTGCTGCCATTGCTGTGAGGCGTTGATGTCGATTTCCGGGCACAAGCGCTCGAAGGCCCGAAGATCATCGACCCACAAACGCACCGTCACCGAATGTTCGGCCACCAGTTGTCGGGCCAGACGCCAGGTCACGCCGATGTCGCCAAAGTTGTCGACCACCGCGCAGAAAATATCCCAGCGGGCTTTCATATCAGGCATTCCAGGCTCCCGTTGGCAAAGGCGCCGATTGTCCTCATAAATTACCCCGTGCAGAAGAGCCGACGGCGATTAATCTTCATGCGACAATCGCCACTCGCCCGCGACCACCCGCCAGGAGGCAGCCATGCCCTATCGTCCCAACCCGCGCCGCCCGTTGCCGATCCAGCTCAACGCCTTGCAACTGACCGGCAGCATTGCCCTGGGTGTGTGGCTGGGGTTTATCGCGATCGCGCTGACGTGCTGGCTTGCCTCCCGACTGTTCAGCGAGCAGCTGGCGCCCGTGGCAGAGGCCGTGCAGCAACTGGCCAAACCACCGGTGGTGGTGCAACCGGTGCCGGATATTCCGCCGCAAAGCCCGTTGTTCGAACAGTACGAAGAGAACCTGCGTAAAAACGAGCAGCAGCAACGAATGGATCAGGCCCGCAGCACCGGCCGCAATCTGTCCAACCCGAAATGCCAGTTCTGGCTGCAACAGGACCAGACTGCGCCGAACGAAAAAAGCCGCGCCAACGTCCTGCAATTCTGCGATTGATCAAGAAGCTCTCTATGCACAAGCCGACCGTCCACCAACTGATTCTCGACAAGCTGCGGATCGACCTCGACATCGCCGAGCGTGCCGCACAAACCGCTTACGAAACCGCGACCCACGAAGAAAACATCGCCGAGAACAAGTACGACACGCTGGGGTTGGAGGCGTCTTATCTGGCAGCCGGGCAAGCCAGACGGGTGGAGGAAATCAGGCAGTCACTGATGCTTTGCCAGAACCTGACACTGCGGCCTTACGACGATCAGCGCGGTATTGAAGTCGGTGCCCTGCTCGGTCTGGAAGACGAAAAGGGTCGTGAGCAATGGTTGTTCCTGGCCCCCGACGCGGCGGGTTTGAAGGTCGACCTGGTGGGGCAATGGATTACCGTCATCACCCCTCGCTCACCGCTGGGCAAGAGTCTGCTGGGCAAGTTCGAAGGGGACGAGGTGGAGATTCTGGTGGCGGGTGCTCGGCAACAGTTTTCTGTTACCGAGGTGGTATAGAAAGGGAGATTAATGCACCGGCAGTTCGACGCCGTCGAACAGCTCTTCCAGTTCCTGCTTGTTGTGGCACTGGATGGCCTTGGCCATGACTTCGCGGGTCAGGTGCGGGGCGAACTTCTCGATGAAGTCGCACATGAAGCCACGCAGGAACGTGCCGCGACGGAAACCGATTTTAGTAATGCTGGATTCGAACAAGTCGCTGGCATCGAGCATGACCAGGTCGCTATCGAGTTTGGCATCGACCGCCATTTTCGCCACGATGCCTACGCCCAGGCCCAGGCGAACGTACGTCTTGATCACGTCGGCGTCGGCGGCGGTGAACACCACTTTCGGTGTCAGGCCGCGATGGCTGAACGCTTCGTCGAGTTTCGAACGGCCGGTGAAACCGAACACGTACGTCACGATCGGGTATTCGGCCAGGGCTTCGAGGGTCAACTTCGACAGCTTGGTCAGCGGGTGGCCCTGAGGCACGACCACGCAGCGGTTCCAGCGATAGCACGGCATCATCACCAGATCACCGAACAGTTCCAGCGCTTCGGTGGCGATAGCGAAATCCACGGTGCCGTCAGCGGCCATTTCAGCGATCTGCATCGGCGAACCCTGGTGCATGTGCAGGGCCACGTCCGGGTATTGCTTGATGAAATTGCTGATCACCGGTGGCAACGCATAACGCGCCTGGGTGTGCGTGGTGGCGATCGACAGGGTGCCTTTCTTCTCGTTGGAGAATTCCTGGGCGATCTGCTTGATGCTTTCAACTTTGCGCAGGATCTCGCCGGCGGTGGTGATAATTCGCTCGCCGGCCGGAGTGACACGGGTCAGGTGCTTGCCGCTGCGAGCGAAAACCTCAACCCCCAATTCGTCTTCCAGCAGACGGATCTGCTTACTGATGCCCGGTTGCGACGTGTAAAGGCTTTGGGCTGTAGCGGAAACGTTGAGGTCGTGGTGCGCCACTTCCCAGATGTAGCGCAATTGTTGAAGCTTCATATGAATCCCTCAAAGCAGGTAGACGCCACGGGCATCAGCGACGGTATATAACTATATTAATGGTTTGAAGAATAAATCTAGAACTTTTTTGTCAAACTGACACTATTCGTGTTCTGGTGTCCTGCCTCGTGAATACGTTCCTCTTTTGACGAGTGGCTGTTGCTGCCAGGCAAGGCGCCGCGACGAGTCATAGCCCGCTATGGCGAGGAGCGGCAACGCAGCATGGCAGAAACAGACGCCGTCAAAAGAGGAACCGTATTTGCGAGGCAGGACACTATCGATCCCCTTGGCGACGACGCTCCACCAAGGGCACCAGATAGACCGGCACCCGAGACAGTTGCAGCACCCGCGCCGCAGTCCGGCCCAAAGGCGTTTCCGCGCCAGCACCATGGCTATGACTACCTACGATCAACAAATCCACGGAGAGTTTCTGCGCCTGGTCGAGAATCACCTGCGACGGATCGCCCTGAAGCACCCGTACTGCTTTGATCCGCTCCAGGTCCTGCGACCCGTCATCCCCCAATTCTTCACGAAAGCTGTCGAGTACCCGCTGCTCGATATTGGCAATCACCGTGTTCAAGCCTTGGCTGTGAAACTCATTCAACGCCTGCTCATCGAGATAACTCTGAAGCACCGACTCGGCAAACAGCCCCATCGGTTCAACGGCGTGCACCACGTAGAGATCGGCATTGAATGTTCGCGCCAGCGCCAAGGCATGCTGCATCACCAAAGGTGCGTACAGGCCGAGGTCAGTGGCATACAGCATCGAATGAATCATATGACCTCCTTGAGTGCCAACATGGCGGAGATTGATTCAGCTTAGCAGTGCCTTGGCGAGTGCGACGTTTCGCGTAACGCGTTGAACCGTGGGCTTAAACCTTTTGCTCGTTGCTTATGCCGTGCGGCACGTGGCCGGTGGCGACCACCTCGCGGGCCAACTCGCAATGACCGGCCTGATCGTCGAAAAACACGTCGGCGGCAAAGGCTTCAAGAAACGCCGACTTGGTCAGGCCGCCGAGAAACAGCGACTCGTCCAGACGAATGTCCCATTCGCGCAAGGTACGGATCACTCGCTCATGGGCGGGCGCGGATCGCGCGGTCACCAGCGCGGTGCGGATCGGACAGGCGTCTTCCGGGAACTCGCGCTGCAACAGATTGAGGGCGGCGAGGAAGCCTTTGAACGGCCCACCGCGCAATGGCTCGCGGGCGGCTTCACGCTCGCTGGCCTGAAACGCTTCCAGACCACCGGACTGATAGACGCGCTCCGATTCGTCGGAAAACAGCACCGCGTCACCATCGAAGGCAATGCGCAATTCATCACTGGCCGCACGGCTGGCGCCACCCGACAGAATGGTCGCTGCGGCGAATCCGGCATCCAGTGCACTGCGCACGTCTTCAGCATGCGTCGAGAGAAACAGGTCGCAGCCAAACGCCTTCAGGTACGGATAAGGACTGCGTCCGCCAACAAACGCCGCGCGGGAAATCGCCAGGCCATAGTGGTGGATCGAATTGAATACCCGCAGACCGGTGTCGGCACTGTTGCGCGACACCAGGATCACCTCGACCCTGGCGCGGCCAAGGCTGGAATTGAGGTTGAGGAGTTTCTGCACCAACGGGAATGCATCACCGGGCTCGAGGATTTCGTCTTCGTGTTCGATCTGATATTGCCGATAGGCTTCGACGCCGCTCGACTCATAAACCTTATGGCTTTCGCTCAGGTCGAACAGCGCACGCGAAGAAATCGCCAGCACCAGTTTGTCGTCGATAGTCTTTGCCATGCCCTTCCCCCTCAGGATGATCGACTCAGGTGTTACGTCGATCGATAAAACTCAAACTGCGATACAAGGCTTCGATTCGCGGCAACTCGCACCCTGCGGCCTTGGCTGCCGCCAGTGGCCGGGCGTAAATCGCATCCAGCTCAAGTGGTCGTTTGTGCAGAAAATCGTGGTACATGCTCGGCCAATAGTCCGGCATTTTCTCGGTCACCATGAACAGGTGATCGGCATAACCGGCCGGTACGTCGTGACCGCAGGCGATTGCTCCCTGAACCACTTCAGCCATCAGAGCCTTGACCAGCTCCCGACTGTCGGCATCAGCCATCAACGGCGTGGTGCTTGCCCCGAGCAGCACCGACAGACCGTTGTAGGGGATATTCCAGACCAGTTTTTGCCAGCGCGCCTGATGCAGGTTCGCCATGGCCTGGGAGTCGATGCCGGCGGCGCGGAACAGCCCGGCGCCCTCCTCGACAATCGCCATGCGCGCCTGCTCATCGGTCGCCGGGCCACTGTGATAGCCAACATTCACCGCGCCGAGCGCCTGATGGGTGATGACGCAGGGGCCGTCACGATGAACGCAGATATAGCAGAGCCCACCGAGCACGTGCAGCGAATCGGGGAGCAACGCTCGCAGACTGACTTCAACGTCCAGGCCATTTTGTAGCAACAACACTTTGGCATTCGGTGCCGCGGCTTGAATGATCGTCGGTGCCAGCTGCGCGTTACTGGTGGTTTTCGCGCCCACCAACAACCAGTCACAGGGCGGCATGTCTTCGGCATTCGAATAGGCCTGAACCGGATTCAACGTCAGCGCGCCATGCGTCGCACTGTCGAGCTGCAACCCGCGCTCGGCCACCGCAGAGAATTCACTGCGCAACAGAAAATGCACATCGAAGCCGGCACGCGCCAGCATCAACCCGTAGAAACCGCCGATCGCACCGGTTCCGATAATACCGATTGTCGGTTTGGTCACTGCCCCCATCATGGCAACTCCTCTGCAATTCGACTCAACGCCTGACCCACGGCTGCATTGAGCTCGGTGCGGGTCAGACGCGATTTTAGTGCCCCGAAGAATTCACCGTCGCGCACCACAAACAGCGCCGGCAAATAAAAAACCTGATAACGCTCGACCACCCCGCCATTGTTCCCGGCATCGATCCAGCACAGCCGATCGACGTCCAGATCGAGTCGTGGCAATTGCTCACGGGCAAAACGGCAACTGGCGCAGCCGACGCTGGTGAAAATAACCAGCGATACACCGCTCATCGCCAGCAGCCGTTGGTCGGCGTCGAAATCAGTCAGTTCCAATTCGACCACTATACTGGGTGGAACAATGTCAGATGGCCGACACATGGAGTCCGTGTTCATGGGACGTTTTATTCCTCACCCTGACGATGTGCCCGTCGAATTAACGTTGCTCAAACCTGAGTGTATTTCACGGCAACAGCTGCACACTATCAGCCTCGGGGGCATGGCTTGCAATTATCACCGGGCGTGGCGCCACGGTACGGCGCTGGAAGTGCGCATGCCGACCTTGAGCCCCGACATGCGTTTTCTGGGCTATGTAGCCTGGTGCCTGCGACGCAAGCGCGGCTATCTGGTAGGCATTGCCTTTGTTGACGAACAGATGATGTTCAGTGCCCGGATGGGCGAGCAGGTGTGTCAGATCGAACATTATTGCCGCCTGCATGACGCACATGACGGTCTACAGGAAACTCAGGCACTGGCCCTCGAATGGGTCCAGGAGCATGCCGACGAGTTCTCTCACGAGACGGTTCGCAAGGCATTTGCACAGGTTGTACTGGATTAAACCGGTGTCTGCCCATTGTCGAGCCACGGTGTAACGCGCTAAGGTTCTGCTCCCCGACGCGCTTAATTTGCTGTGCTCCGCCGCGCGGGTTCGCTGGCGGCCGGCACCCGTGACCTGACGAGTAAACGATGGCTGATTTACCGATCAACGACCTAAACGTCGCTTCCAACGAGACGCTGATCACTCCCGATCAGCTCAAGCGTGATCTCCCTCTGAGCGACGCTGCCCTGCGCACCGTCACCAAGGGCCGCGAAGTCATTCGCAACATTCTTGATGGCACCGACCACCGCCTGTTTGTTGTCATCGGGCCTTGCTCGATCCACGACATCAAGGCTGCCCACGAATACGCCGAGCGCCTGAAGGCGCTTGCGGCCGAAGTGTCCGATACCCTGTATCTGGTCATGCGCGTGTATTTCGAGAAGCCACGCACCACCGTCGGCTGGAAAGGTTTGATCAACGATCCGTACCTGGACGACTCCTTCAAGATTCAGGACGGTCTGCACATCGGTCGTAAATTGCTGCTGGACCTGGCCGAGATGGGCCTGCCGACCGCAACTGAAGCCCTCGACCCGATCTCCCCGCAGTACTTGCAGGACCTGATCAGCTGGTCGGCCATCGGTGCGCGCACCACCGAATCCCAGACTCACCGTGAAATGGCCTCCGGCCTGTCCTCGGCAGTCGGTTTCAAGAACGGCACCGATGGTGGCCTGACGGTCGCTATCAACGCCCTGCAGTCGGTTTCCAGCCCTCACCGCTTCCTGGGTATCAACCAGGAAGGTGGCGTGTCGATCGTCACCACCAAGGGCAATGCCTACGGTCACGTGGTACTGCGCGGTGGCAACGGCAAGCCGAACTACGATTCGGTCAGCGTCGCGCTCTGCGAGCAGGCGCTGAACAAAGCGAAGATCAAGCCGAACATCATGGTCGATTGCAGCCACGCCAACTCCAACAAGGACCCGGCCCTGCAACCGCTGGTGATGGAGAACGTCGCCAACCAGATCCTCGAAGGCAACCAGTCGATCATCGGCCTGATGGTCGAAAGTCACCTGAACTGGGGTTGCCAGGCGATCCCGAAAGACCTCGCCGACCTGCAATACGGCGTGTCGATCACCGATGCCTGCATCGACTGGACCGCCACCGAAAACACCTTGCGCAGCATGCATGCCAAGCTCAAGGACGTGCTGCCGAAACGCGATCGCAGCTGATCACTTTTCGCCGCACAAAAAAACGCCGGGCTTGACCCGGCGTTTTTTTATGCGTTCGATTCTTTGAAAGGTTACTGGCTCAGCTTGGCTGCATGCCGCTGGTGGCGTTCCATGTAGCGTTCCACGTAGGAACACGACGGAATGACGGTGTAACCCATTTCTTCAGCGTACTCCAACGCCTTCTCGGTCAAGGCTGCCGCAATACCGCGACCACGCAGCGCGTTGGGCACAAAGGTGCGATAGATATCCAGGGTCTGTTTCCCCAGATCCATATAGGTCAGGTAGGCACGATGACCGTCCACATTGGTCTCGAACTGATGACCAGCCTGGTCATGGTGGATGGACAACGCCTCGCTCATCACTACTCCTCGCGGGTCTGGAATTTCTGACCCCTACCTTACCGATGTTTTTCCGGCGAAGGAACATCTACGCCACCCCGTGCCTGAATGGACACCGAGAAGAACTGCACCCATCTCGCGCAACCGAGCACGTATCAAATAGTAGGCACCATTGGCAGAAATGCTCAAGGTACGCTCGTCATCACGCTGGGGGCGGGGGTGCTGCTCCGGGTTACGCAGAGACGGCTCGACCAAGATATCTGAAGGTCGACAGCCTGAACATTGCCGGATGTTGAGACTTAAGACGAGCGCCCTTTGTTAAAGTCACCTGAACATGGAGAAAGATATGAGAGGCGCCACGCAAAATCCGAACAAAAGTGTGGACGAATCCATCTAGACAGACTTTAGCCAAGACTCGGAAAAGAGCTGTGAGCGCGCGGAACTTTTCTTCGGCGGCTCGCTCAGCTCGGGCCTCCCAGCTGGATATTTTTTAAACAATGCAGTTAAAAGTTGCTCGAAAAAGAATCAACGCCTACAATTTTTTTGGCTTCTTGCTTTACGTCAGTTTACTTACGACAAGTAATGGGTAGTATGTACGCCGGCTATTTCCTCAATCTGAGGAGACAGCTAACTTAATAGAAAGTCCTTGAAGGGGAACACGATGAACAACGTTCTGAAATTCTCTGCTCTGGCTCTGGCCGCAGTTCTGGCTACCGGTTGCAGCAGCGTATCGAAAGAAACCGAAGCACGTCTGACCGCTACTGAAGACGCAGCTGCTCGCTCCCAGGCTCGTGCAGACGAAGCTTACCGTAAAGCTGATGAAGCTCTGGCTGCTGCTCAAAAAGCACAACAGACTGCTGACGAAGCTAACGAGCGTGCTCTGCGCATGCTGGACAAAGCTAGCCGCAAGTAATAATCCCTCGGGATTGTTATCAAGCCGACCCATTTTTTGGGTCGGCTTTTTTATTGCCCGCTATTTCGTACAGGCAATAAAAAACCCGCCGCTGCGGTCAGCATCGGCGGGTTCCTTTCAAGCATTACTGCAACGGGTCGATCGGCGCACTCGTCACCATCGCCGCCGAGGAATTCGGCACTCCGATTTCCACCGGCAGACCATCTTCGGCGGCAACCACGTCGCGGACCACATCCCAGTTCATGCGCAGGTTGTTGGTGATGTCCTCACGCTTGAGCATCGCGTTGATCACCGCGGTGTGTTTGTCGACCACAGAAGGGTTGCCCTTGTCGTCCAGCGGCGTGTGCGCTTCCAGATACACCTTGCCGCCACTGACACCGAACTTGTACGGGTCGCTGATAATGCGCACCGACGTGCCTACCGGCACCATGCCGGCCATTTCCAGCACGTTGTTGTTGAACATGCGGAAGCAACCGTGGCTGGTGCGCATGCCGATGCCGAACTTCTTGTTCGAACCGTGGATCAGGTAGCCCGGCGTGCCCAGCGTGAACTTGAAAGGCCCCAGCGGGTTGTCTGGGCCGGCTGGCACCACGTTCGGCAGTGGATCGCCATCGGCGGCGTGCTCGGCCTTGATCGACGCAGGAGGGGTCCAGGTCGGGTTCGGTGTCTTGGCGATGATGCTGGTATGGGCAATCGGCGAGCCCCAGCCTTCACGGCCGATACCCAGCGGGAAGGTGTACACCACGTTCCGGCCTTTGGGGAAGTAATAGAGGCGGTACTCGGCCAGGTTGATGACGATGCCTTCACGCGGGCCTGGCGGCAGGATGAAACGCGTCGGCAGCACCACTTCGGTGCCAGCGCCCGGCAGCCATGGATCGACGCCAGGATTGGCCGCGACCATTTCCGAATAGCCCAGGTCGTAGGTGGTGCCAAGGTCGGCGAAGGTATCTTCGTACTTGGCCTTGATCACCTGGACCTGACCGATGATGTCTTCACCGGGCGGTGGCAGGGGCAGCTCCAATGCTGCTACGGGACCCGCCACACAGAGGGCGGCGAGAGACAGGTAGCGGGTGACGGCAGGAAAGCGCGGCAACATCCGGAAAATCCTTCGCATGATCGACAAGGGTATAAAAACGGGATTGTACACCGGCATCTGGAAAATCGGGGAGTTGACCGATAGCAAGCAATCTATCGGCTTCTAAAGCTCGAAACGCAGTTCCGGCCAGATCGGCGATGTGCCGCGCTTTTGCGACTCAAGAATGGCCCGGCACAGCGAACACAGGCGCTGATCCTGGAACACACGGCGATCGACGCTCGACCAGCGCGGTTGTGCTGGCAACAGGCTGCCGCACAAGGTCCGGTCCGCCGAGCCGCCCAACTCGAGTTGACGGGTCACCAGATGTACCCGCACTTCCTGGCAGGCGAACAGATCCAGCTGTTCGTCAGGCTCGATCAGTTGGTAGGCAAAAAGTGACCAGGCGGGACGCGGCATCGGGGGCTCCAAATCGGGGGCGCCACCTTAGCCGAAACACCGCCGCTAGAAAAGCGTCAAAGCAGCGGTTTCAGCGTAGGCCAGACATTTTCCAGCAACTTGTCCTGAGCCCCGGCAGTCGGGTGCAGGCCGTCGGCTTGCATCAACTCTGGATGACCGCCTACGCCGTCGAGAAAAAACGGCACCAGGGGGATCTTTTTCTCGTCGGCCAGGGTGCTGTAGACCTTCGCGAAGGCCTCGGTATAACGAACACCGTAGTTGGGTGGCAATTGCATGCCGAGCAGCAGCACCTTGGCGCCACTGGCGCGGGAGCTGTCGATCATGGCTGCAAGGTTTTGTTGCAATTGCGTTGGCAGCAATCCGCGCAGGCCATCGTTACCGCCCAACTCGAGGATTACCAGCTCAGGCTTATGCTCTGCAAGCAGCGCGGGCAGGCGCGCCCGGCCTCCGGCACTGGTGTCGCCGCCAATGGACGCATTGACTACCTTATCGTCGAAACCTTCGCGCTTGAGCCGGTCCTCAAGCAGAGAGACCCATCCCAACCGGGTATCCAGCCCGAAACCCGCGCTGATACTATCGCCAACGATCAGGACTGTACCCGCCGCTGCGTTCTGGGCCATGCACATCAAGGCCAGGCCAGCACTCAAAAACCACACACGCATCGGATTCTCCATGGGCGCAAGTATTCTCACCGCGAAGAACCTCAGCAAAGTGGTTCCCAGCGCGGAAGGTGAACTGACCATCCTGCACGAACTGAGCCTGAAACTGAACAAGGGCGACAGTCTGGCCATCGTCGGGGCCTCCGGTTCCGGCAAATCCACCCTTCTGGGCCTCCTCGCCGGTCTCGATCTGCCGAGCAGCGGTGAAGTCACGCTCGCCGGTCAAGCCCTGAGCAATCTCGATGAAGACCAACGGGCGCGCATCCGCGCCGAGCATGTGGGTTTTGTCTTTCAATCATTCCAGCTACTGGACAGCCTCAACGCCCTGGAAAACGTCATGCTTCCGCTGGAACTCGATGGGCGCAAGGACGCCCGTGAGCGCGCCACCGAACTGCTGCAACGCGTCGGGCTGGGTCAACGCCTGACCCATTCGCCCCGCCAGCTCTCCGGCGGAGAACAGCAGCGCGTGGCGATTGCCCGAGCCTTTGCCGCCGAGCCCGATGTGCTGTTTGCCGACGAACCCACCGGCAACCTCGACAGCCATACCGGCGAGCGCATCAGCGATCTGCTGTTCGAACTCAATCAGGAACGCGGCACGACCCTGGTGCTGGTAACCCACGATGAACGCCTGGCACATCGCTGCCGACGCCTGATCCGCCTCGACGCCGGCCTGCTCGTCCCGCCTCTGGAGGTTTAATGGCACGCCTGCCGCTGTTGCGCCTGTTCAGTCTTGCCTTCCGCCAACTAATGCGCGACGCCCGCGCCGGTGAGTTGCGCGTGTTGTTCTTTGCCTTGCTGGTGGCCGTGGCGGCGAGTACCGCCATCGGCTACTTCGGCGCCCGCCTGAACGGCGCCATGATGCTGCGCGCCACCGAGTTTCTAGGTGCCGACCTGTTGCTCGAAGGCAGCTCTCCCGCGCGACCCGAACAGATTAAAAGCGGCATGGAACTGGGCCTCGAACACGCTCAAGTGGTGGAGTTTTCCAGCGTCATCGCCACTGACAATGGCATTCAGCTGTCCAGCATAAAGGCTGCCGATGACGTCTACCCACTGCGCGGCGAACTGAAAAGTGCTCCGGCGCCCTACGCCCCGGAAGAGACGGGTGGCGGACCGAAACCCGGTGAAGCCTGGGTCGAAGCGCGACTGTTGACTGCGCTGGACCTGAAGATCGGCGACAGCATCGACGTCGGCATGCGAACCCTGAAACTGGCGCGAGTACTGACCTACGAACCGGACCGCGCCGGCAATTTCTACAGCCTGACACCGAGGGTGCTGATCAACCTCAGCGACCTCGCCGCGACCGGCGTGGTGCAACCCGGCAGTCGGGTCAGTTACCGCGAACTCTGGCGCGGTAAAGCCGAGGCGCTGGAAACCTATCGTCAATTGATCAAACCCGGCCTGGCCCCCAACCAGCGCTTGCAGGATGCCCGTGATGGCAACCGACAGATTGGCGGCGCCTTGGGCAAGGCCGAGCGTTACTTGAACATGGCCAGTCTGGTGGCGGTTCTGCTGTCCGGTGTGGCAGTGGCGCTGTCGGCCACGCGATTCGCCACCCGCCGATTCGATGCCAGTGCATTGCTGCGTTGCCTGGGGCTGTCCCGACGGGAAACCATGGTGCTGTTCAGTTTGCAGCTGACGGTGCTCGGACTGCTCGCCAGCATCAGCGGCGCGCTGATCGGCTGGTTCGCGCAGCTGGGTCTGTTCGCGCTGCTGCATGATTTGTTACCGACCGACGTTCCACCGGGCGGCCTGTTTCCTGCCATCGCCGGGATCGGCACCGGGCTGGTGGCGCTGGCCGGTTTTGCCTTGCCACCACTGGCGGCACTGGGCCGGGTTCCGCCATTGCGGGTATTGCGTCGGGACATGCTGCCAATTCCCTCTAGCACCTGGATGGTTTACGGCGCGGCATTGGGCGCCCTCGGGCTGATCATGTGGCGCCTGAGCCTGGACCTGGTGTTGACCTTCGCCCTGCTCGGTGGCGGTGTGATCGCAGCGTTGGTGCTTGGCGGCTTGCTGTTGCTGCTTCTGAAGAGCCTGCGTCGAATGCTGGCGCGTGCCTCTTTGCCATGGCGCCTCGGGCTGGGCCAATTGCTGCGTCATCCGCTGGCGGCCGCGGGGCAATCCCTGGCCTTCGGTTTGATTCTGCTGTCCATGGCGCTGATCGCATTGCTGCGCGGCGAGTTGCTGGACACCTGGCAGAACCAGCTACCGAAAAATGCGCCCAACTATTTCGCGCTGAACATTCTGCCGGCGGACAAACAGGCCTTCACCGATCGCTTGATCGAGCTGTCGGCGCAATCCGCGCCGCTGTACCCGGTGGTGCCTGGACGGCTGATCAGCATCAACGGCGAGCCGGTGCGGGAAATCGTCAGTAAGGATTCGGCTGGTGATCGAGCGATCCAGCGCGACCTGAGCCTGACCTGGGCGGCGGATTTGCCGACGGGCAACAAACTCACGGCGGGCAACTGGTGGGCTGAACAGGCGCCGGACGAGATTCCCGGCGTATCGGTAGAAGGCAAAGTCGCCGAAAGCCTGAAACTCAAGCTCGGCGATCACATGGTGTTTACGGTGGGCGGAGTCAATCGCGAAGCGAAAGTCACCAGCCTGCGGGAGATCAACTGGGACAACTTCCAGCCTAACTTCTTCATGATCTTCCAGCCCGGCACACTGAAGGATCTGCCAGCGACCTACCTGACCAGTTTTTATCTGGCGGCCGGTCATGATCAGCAGATCGTGGATCTGTCACGAGCCTTCCCGGCAGTGACCATCTTGCAAGTCGAAGCCTTGCTCGAGCAGCTGCGCAGCATTCTCGCCCAGGTCACCCTGGCGGTGGAATACGTGCTGTTGTTCGTGTTGGCGGCGGGGATGGCGGTGTTGTTTTCAGGCTTGCAGGCGACGCTCGATGAACGCATTCGTCAAGGCGCCTTGTTGCGAGCGCTGGGGGCCGAGCGGCAATTGTTGGTCAAGGCCCGACGGATCGAGTTCGGTTTGCTTGGGGCGGTCAGCGGATTGTTGGCAGCGCTGGGTTCGGAACTGGTGAGTCTGGTGCTCTACCGCTACGCCTTCGACCTGCCGTGGCACCCGCATCCGTGGTTGCTGGTGTTGCCACTGATCGGCGCGGTGCTGATCGGCGGTGCCGGCGTGTTCGGCACACGTCGCGCGCTGAACGCCAGCCCCCTGACAGTCTTGCGCGAGGGTTGATAGACTCAAGTTCTCTCTACCACAAGAAGTTGCCATGAGCCGTTATCGCCCTCCCCGCACCGCAGGCACCGCGCTGATCACCCCCGAAGGTGAAGCGCGGATGCGGGCCGAGTTTCATGAGCTCTGGCATGTTCGGCGGCCGCAGGTGACACAGTCAGTCAGCGAGGCTGCGGCACAGGGCGATCGCTCGGAAAACGCCGAATACACTTACGGCAAAAAGATGCTGCGCGAGATCGACAGTCGTGTGCGCTTTCTCACCAAGCGGCTGGAAGCGCTCAAAATCGTCAGCGAAAAACCGAGCGATCCGAACAAGGTCTATTTTGGCGCCTGGGTCACGATTGAAGACGAGGATGGCAAAGAGTCGCGCTATCGCATCGTCGGGCCGGATGAACTGGATTTGAAACTGGGCCTGATCAGCATCGATTCGCCGTTGGCCCGTGCCCTGATCGGCAAGGCGCTGGACGCCGAGGTTCGGGTCCAGACACCAACCGGTGAGCAGTGCGTGTATATCGTGGCGATCGATTATCTTTGAACTGCAGCGTTCAAAGCCTCAACGGCGGGTAATCAGCCCCTGTCGGGCAACGCGAATCAATTGCTTGATCACTTCGGGGGCGTCCTCGAGGCTGGGCGATTGAATCACCGCCAGATCGAAACTGTCGCTGGCAAATCGAGCCAGCGATTCACCCTCTTCGACAAACTGGATCAGGAAGGCCGCAGGCCCACCGGTGCGACGTGGCCAGCCATCGAGATAACGCAAAAGTGTCGGCTGATGTTTGCCGCCAAGCAGGATTTTTGGATTGCGCTGGGTGAGATGTGCCGTGATCGGCGCGGGGCGTATAACGGGGCTTAGTGCATTCATTGTGTCGTGTCTCTGCCTCAAAAGTCTGCATGGCAGGTGAGAGGCAACACCGAACCAGCGCTTTAGCGGTATTTCGAAGCCTGTTTCAAGCTTCTATCGGCAACTGAATGAGTCACCTGGCGCCCCGCAAGTAGCTGTTTAAATCGGCGCATGGAGAGCATCCTAGAGAAGCTGACCGGACAGTGTCAAGAATGACGAGAACAAAAAAGGCCCGCGCAATGCGGGCCTTTTCATTGAACCAGAGCGGTCAGCCGGCGATAGCGCGGTCAGCCGAGAGTTTGCCGGCGCCTTCGATCAGCACCGCGATGCTGCCACCGAGCAGCGCCAGGGCGAACTCATAACCGTTGTTGGCCATGAACAGACCGTTAGGAAGGTGCACCGAGAAGATTGCCACCAGCGAGAGGAAGGCCAGGCCGAGGGCTGCCGGGCGAACCAGCAGGCCAATGATCAATGCCAGACCGGCGAAGAACTCAGTACCGCCCGCCAGCGTCGCCATCAGATAGCCCGGCGCCAGGCCGATGCTTTCCATGTACTGCGCCGTGCCCGCCAGGCCGTAACCACCGAACGCCCCAAAGAGTTTCTGCGAGCCGTGGGCAGCGAAGATGATGCCGACGAAAATCCGCAAGACAGTCAAGCCGTAGCCAGCGCGGGTAAACAGTACCTTGTTGATCAGTGTGCTCATGCTGTGTCATCCGTTGTCAGTGTGTGTTGGTTGGCCGCTATATTAATCAGTAAATCTCATGTTAAAAGAGCAATTAATGCACCATTACAATCAGTTTATTCGATTATTTGCGTGAGGCAACTTTCTGCCCCTGGGGCTCCAACGACTCCCGCTCCCGATCGAACGCCAGGTAATACTTGTTCACGCTATTAACATAGCTGACGGCGCCCATTCCCACCTGCTCCATGGCGATGCGTTCGACCTGGAAGAACCACTGATTGGGATTCAAACCGCGCCGACGAGCCTCGGCACGCATGCCCTGAACCCGCTCCGGCCCCATGTTGTAGGCCGCCAGCACGAACGCCATGCGCTCGCGCTCATTGAGTTTGGGGCTGGCAAAGAACTTGCGACGAATCATCGCCAGGTACTTGGCCCCGGCCTGCACATTGGCGTCGAGATTCTGAATGTTGTTGACCCCCACCCGCTGGGCGGCGGACGGGGTGATCTGCATCAGGCCGGTAGGACCGCTGCCACTGCGGGCATTGGGTTGCAGGGCTGATTCCTTGAACGCCAGGGCCGCCAGGTTCAGCCAGTCCATACCTTGGGCTTCGGCGTGCTTCTGCAGCACTGGCCGAAGTTTCTCGAGGCGCTGCCGATCAGCCTTGGCCAATGGATAGTGCACTTGATACAGACGTCGATAGATCCGCAGGAACGCGGCATCCTGATCCGATGGCTTTTTGTAACCGGTCAGGAAGCGATCAATGCTCGCGCGCAACATTGAAGCGTCGCGGCGCACGAACCAGAATTCTTCGCCCGGTTCACTGATGAGCACCTGCCGATCGAAACGCAATTTGGGCAGGATCTTGCCCCAGCGCTCGGCAATGGGTTGCTCGACGATCGTCAGGTGAAAGATTCCGCCCTGGACCATTTCCAGCACATCCTCGACCGCCAGACTGGGATCGACCCACTCGATGATCACCGGTGGCAGTTTAAGCAGCGCAAGCTTTTGATTGATCTGACTGACCGCGTCCCCGGCGGCACTGCCGGTGGGCAACGCCAGGGTTTTGCCGGAGAGCTGTTCGAGACGGGTGTAACGTCGCTCGCCTTTGATCCCGACCAATATCAACGGGATGTTGCTGGCAATCGGTTCACTGGTGCTGATTGCGTGCCCCGCTTGCAGGTCCAGCAGTTCCCCCGGCGCGACCAGATCACCCTCGCCGCGCTGCAAAGCGCCGATCAGTTGATCCTTGCCCTTGGGAATGATCTTGAGGGTGATTTCCTGACCGTCACGGGCGTGACCGTTGAGGTATTGCTCGAAGGCACGCAAGCGGTGGTATTCAACACCGATGGCCTGGCCCTGAACTTCGCCGGAGCTGTTGCGGCTCTGGTTGACCAACACGCGCAGTACGCGACTGCTGCGGATTTCCGCCAGGTCGCGCACTTTGGTCGAAGGCACGGCTTGCAGCGGCCCGGCCAGACGCGCAACCGCCGGCATCGGCAGCAGCAGCGAGCAACACAGCAGTAGCAAAACCGAGGGACGTATCATCCACTCTCCGGAAAGAATACTGGGCCGATCTCAAGAATTTTCATGAAATCGAACGACAGAAACAGAGCGCCTTGAGCGCTGGCAAAGTGCGAAAGACTGGCACAGTGATGGCACCTTAGCCACCCTGACCTGTCTCGCGGCATCAAGAGACAGCTTTAACTCGTTGTAGTTCTTGGCTTTTCTTATAAATCTACAGCTCTGATATGCTTTCCGGCCTTTGGTCCGAGGTAGCACCATGCAACTCATCGATATCGGCGTCAACCTGACCAACCCCAGTTTTGCCGACAAACACCAGGCTGTACTCGACCGCGCCTACGCTGCCGGGGTCTGCCAATTGGTGCTCACCGGCACCAGTGTCGAGGGCAGCGAGCAGGCGCTGGAACTGTGCCGGCAACTGGACGAAACGGCTCAACGGCTGTTCGCCACCGCCGGCATTCATCCCCACTGCGCCAGCGACTGGAACGCCGACAGCGCCCAGCGTCTGCGCAGTTTGCTCAAGGAGCCGAACGTCGTGGCGGTGGGTGAATGCGGGCTGGATTTCAACCGTGATTTCTCGCCGCGCCCGCAGCAGGAAAAAGTCCTGGAAAAGCACTTGGAGTTGGCAGTCGAGCTGCAATTGCCGGTGTTCCTCCACGAGCGCGATGCCAGTCAGCGCTTGCTGGAAATCCTTCGCGATTACCGTGATCAATTGCCGGCCGCTGTCGTGCATTGCTTCACGGGCGAAAAGAAGGCGCTGTTCAGTTACCTCGATCTGGATTTGCACATCGGCATCACCGGCTGGATCTGCGACGAGCGCCGGGGCACGCACCTGCATCCGCTGGTGAAAGAGATCAAGCGGGGACGGCTGATGCTGGAAAGCGATGCGCCGTATCTGTTGCCGCGCAGTCTGCGACCCAAGCCGAAGAATGGCCGCAACGAACCGGCGTATCTGACCGAAGTGTTGCGGGAAGTGGCGTTGCATCGCGGGGAGAGCGAGGAAGATCTGGCCGCTCACAGCACGGCGTGTGCGCGAGCGTTCTACGGGTTGCCAATGGTCGACTGACGAACCGAACCTGTGGGAGCGGGCTTGCTCGCGATGGCGGTAGCACATTCAACATGGATGTCGACTGACCTGACGCTATCGCGAGCAAGCCCGCTCCCACATTAATCAGTGGCTGCTACGCATCATTTCTTTGGGCACGTACTTGCCGATCTCGAACTTGCCGATCGCCGCGCGGTGCACTTCGTCCGGGCCGTCGGCCAGGCGCAGGGTGCGTTGCATCGCATACATATAGGCCAGCGGGAAATCGTTGGACACCCCTGCCCCACCATGGATCTGGATCGCCCGGTCGATCACCCGCAAGGCCACATTCGGTGCGACAACCTTGATCTGAGCGATTTCGCTTTTCGCAATCTTGTTGCCGACGGTGTCCATCATGTACGCCGCTTTCAATGTCAGCAGGCGTGCCATGTCGATTTCCATCCGCGAATCGGCGATTTTATCGATGTTGCCGCCTAGACGTGCCAAAGGTTTACCGAACGCAGTACGGGTTACCGCCCGTTTGCACATCAGTTCCAATGCACGCTCGGCCATGCCGATTGAACGCATGCAGTGGTGAATCCGGCCCGGACCAAGGCGACCCTGAGCAATTTCAAAGCCGCGTCCTTCGCCCAACAGGACGTTTTCGTACGGCACGCGGACGTTTTCGAACAGCACTTCGGCGTGGCCGTGGGGTGCGTCGTCGTAACCGAACACGGGCAGCGGACGAACGATCTTCACGCCCGGGGCATCCACCGGCACCAGAATCATAGAGTGCTGCGCATGACGCGGCGCGTCGGGATCGCTCAGGCCCATGAAGATCAGAATCTTGCAGCGTGGATCGCAAGCGCCTGAGGTCCACCATTTTTTGCCGTTGATCACCCACTCGTCGCCATCACGCACGGCGCGGGCGGCCATGTTGGTGGCGTCAGACGAGGCCACGTCCGGTTCAGTCATGGCGAACGCCGAGCGGATTTCGCCGCGCAGCAGCGGTTCGAGCCAGCGTTGCTTCTGCTCTTCGTTGGCGTAACGCACCAGCACTTCCATGTTCCCGGTGTCTGGCGCGGAGCAGTTGAACGGCTCGGGGCCCAGCAGCGAGCGGCCCATGATTTCGGCCAACGGCGCGTACTCGAGGTTGGTCAGGCCGGCACCGAGTTCGGACTCAGGCAGAAACAAATTCCACAACCCTTCAGCCTTGGCCTTGAGTTTGAGCTCCTCCATGATTGCGGTCGGCTGCCAGCGATCGCCCTCGGCGACCTGGCGCTCGAACACCGCTTCGGCGGGATAAACGTAGGTGTCCATGAACGCGGTCACGCGCTCACGCAGTTCTTGCACCTTGGGCGAATAAGCGAAATCCATGGGCAGCTCTACCTTTTAATGGAGGGTTTTGATGAGTTGTTCAGGTCATGCAATCGATGCTAGAACAGCTACGAAAATTTACCTAGCCTATTCTCGGCGTGTATTAACATTCATCACCGATATATGATCGGCTGATCGAGAGCCCAACAATAAGAGTGCAGCGCAATGAATCTGAGCAAGGTCGACCTCAACCTTTTCATCGTCTTCGACGCGATCTACACCGAAGCCAACCTGACCCGCGCCGGGCAGATTGTCGGCATTACTCAACCGGCGGTCTCGAACGCTCTGGCCCGTCTGCGCGAGACCTTCAATGACCCGTTGTTCGTGCGTACCGCTCAGGGCATGGTCCCGACACCCATGGCGCAGAACATTATCGGGCCGGTGCGCAACGCCCTCTCCCTGCTGCGGGTGTCGGTGCAGGAAAGCCGTATTTTCAACCCGTTGCAGGCGGTCAAAACGTATCGCATCAGCATGACCGACCTCACCGAAGCGGTGATCCTGCCGGCACTGTTCCAGCGCCTTCGGCGCCTGGCGCCGACGGTGATCATCGAAAGCTTCCTGTCCAAGCGCCGGGAAACCACCAAGGAACTGGCGGCCGGGCGCCTCGATTTCGCTGTCGACGCGCCGCTCAACACTGACCCGCAAGTGCGCCACGTCAAGTTGATGGAAGACCGTTACGTGTGCGCCATGCGTAAAGGCCATCCGCTGGCGGGCAAAGAGAAGTTCACCCTCGATGATTACCTGTCGCTGACCCACATTCATATTTCCAGTCGCCGTAGCGGCCTGGGCCATGTCGACCTGGCCTTGGGCAAAATGGGCATCCAGCGCAAGATCGCCCTGCGATCCCAGCATTACTTGATGGCATCCCAGGTGTTGCAGCAGACCGACATGGTCATGACCGTGCCGGAACGCTTTGCCCGTCGTCATGACCTGTACTCGGTGAACCTGCCGGTCAACGATGTACCGCCGGTGGAAACCCACCTCTATTGGCACGAAAGCACTGATCAGGACCCGGCCAACCGCTGGATGCGCGAGCAGATGATCGAGTTGTGCCAGCAGGTGACGGCACATGAGAAGAAGCTCGATAAGGTCTAGGACTTTGCACCGCGGCGCCCCCATCGCGAGCAAGCTCGCTCCCACATTGGATTTGAGTTCACCTCGGTCCAGTGTGGGAGCGAGCTTGCTCGCGATGAGGCCCGCAAGAACACTGAAGATCCATGCCCCTTGACGTATACGTCAACCTGCCATTAGCTTAGCGCCATGACCTTTTTCGAGCGCTTCCATGAGCAGCCAGACCTATAGCATTTCCGACCTCGCCCGCGAGCTCGACATCACCACCCGGGCCATTCGTTTTTATGAAGAGCAAGGCCTGCTCAGCCCCGAGCGACGCGGTCAGGAACGCATCTACTCGCCCCGTGACAAGGTCAGCCTGAAGCTGATCCTGCGGGGCAAGCGCATTGGTTTCTCCCTGGCCGAATGCCGCGAGCTGATCGAACTCTACGACCCCACCGGCGGTAATCAGAAACAGCTGCAAACCATGCTGACCAAAATCGCCGAACGTCGCGAACAGCTGGAGCAGCAGATGCTCGACATCGAACAGATGAAGCTGGAACTGGACACCGCTCAGGAGCGTTGCACCCAGGCGCTGGAAAAAACAATCAAAAGCCAGCAAGTGGTTCAGTAGGTACACGCAGTCCCCTGTGGGAGCGAGCTTGCTCGCGATGGCGGACCGTCAGCCAACATCAATTTGAATGTCACGCCCTCATCGCGAGCAAGCTCGCTCCCACAGGGTTTTCTGAACATTCAGACAGTCAGCACAGGTCAACTCCCATGTCCCTACCCACTCACGTACGCCTGGTCGAAGTCGGCCCACGCGACGGTCTGCAAAACGAAGCCCAACCCATCAGCGTTGCGGACAAGGTGCAACTGGTCGACGCGCTGACCGCCGCCGGTCTCGGCTATATAGAAGTCGGCAGTTTCGTGTCGCCCAAATGGGTACCGCAAATGGCCGGTTCCGCCGACGTCTTCGCGCAGATCCAGCGCAAGCCGGGCGTGACTTATGGTGCGCTCGCCCCCAACCTGCGCGGGTTTGAAGACGCTATTGCGGCCGGGGTCAAGGAAGTCGCAGTGTTCGCCGCCGCGTCGGAATCGTTTTCTCAACGCAACATCAATTGCTCGATCAGCGAAAGCCTGGAGCGCTTCGTGCCGATCATGGAGGCGGCCAGGCAACACGGTGTCAGCGTGCGCGGTTACGTGTCCTGTGTGCTGGGCTGCCCTTACGAAGGTAACGTCGCGCCCGAGCAAGTCGCTCGAGTCGCTCGCGAGCTCTACGCGATGGGCTGCTATGAAGTTTCTCTGGGCGACACCATCGGCACGGGCACCGCTGGCGCGACCCGCAAGATGTTCGAGGTGGTCTCGGCCGACGTACCCCGTGAAAAACTGGCCGGGCACTTCCACGACACCTATGGCCAGGCCATGGCCAACATCTACGCCAGTCTGCTGGAAGGTATCTCGGTGTTCGACAGCTCCATCGCCGGTCTCGGTGGCTGCCCGTACGCCAAGGGCGCCAGCGGTAACGTCGCCACCGAAGACGTGGTTTACCTGCTCAATGGCCTGGGTATCGAGACCGGTATTGATCTGGACGCCTTGATTCTGGCCGGTCAGCAGATTTGCACGGTGCTGGGGCGCCCGACTGGTTCGCGCGTGGCCAAGGCTCGTAGCGCACAGTGAGTGCGCGGATGTGTCCGGGTGTTACCGCTGCGTCGGAAACGTGGGGCACAAGCGAGTAACACGGAAACAAATTGTCGGGTTTTGATTGAACGAAAAATCCGACAAAAACTTAAGTATTTGATTTTAAAGACTTTTTAAAAGTTGGCACGGCTTCTGCTATCTCTACTGCATAACAAGAACAAAAAAAGCGGCAAACCTAATAAAAATAAGACGTAACGACTCTGACATAACAAAAACAACACGGCAGAGACGCAGCTAACAGATTTTTTTGGAGAGGATGTGCTTTTCAGGGTGCTTTTCGGAGTAACCCGCAACCGGGCAGAGAACAATAAAACTACCTTCAGGTAGCTCCCGAACTGGTTGGATCGCTTAGCGAAAAAGTAGATCAGCGCTCAAAAAAATACGTTTGCTCTTGATCCCGGATGGGGATCGACAAAAACAGCGGTAAAGGGTCACGGTTTCTAAAAACAACAACAGACCGCCCCTCAATAATAAAAAAAGAGCACGCGCAACGACAAAATTAAAGGGGAGCTTCGGCTCCCCTTTGTGCTTTCTGGCATTCAGGTTTTCCTCGATCAAATTGTGGGAGCGGGCTTGCTCGCGAAGGCGGCGTGTCAGTCACTGCATGTGTCGACTGATCCACCGCCTTCGCGAGCAAGCCCGCTCCCACAAGGGGATTGTTGTCAGTCTTGGTTACCGCGCAACTCCTCGATACTGATCTCACGCATCCGAAACTTCTGGATCTTCCCGGTCACGGTCATCGGAAATTCATCGACGAACTTAAAGTAACGCGGTGTCTTGAAGTGCGCGATGCGCTCCTTGCACCACGCTTGCAGCTCCTGCTCGGTAGCGCTGTGGCCCGGATGGAATTTGATCCAGGCGACAATCTCTTCGCCATAACGCGAGCACGGAATCCCGATCACTTGCACATCGGCGACGGCCGGGTGGGTGAAGAAGAACTCTTCCAGCTCCCGTGGGTAAACATTCTCACCGCCGCGGATGATCATGTCCTTGTTACGTCCGGCAATGCATACGTAGCCTTCGTCGTTCATGCTCGCCAGATCACCGGTGTGTATCCAGCCTGCCTGATCGATGGCTTCCGCGGTGCCTTGCGGGTTTTTCCAATAACCAAGCATCACGCTATAGCCGCGGGTGCACAGCTCGCCGATAGTGCCGCGCGGCACCAGGTTGCCCGCCTCGTCGATGATTTTGCTTTCCAGTTGCGGCTGGGTGCGGCCGACGGTGGTGACGCGCAATTCCAGTTCGTCTGACGGACCGGTCTGCAACGACACCGGACTTGTTTCCGTCATGCCGTAGGCAATCTGCACTTCGCTCATGTGCATTTCACTGATGACCCGACGCATCACTTCGATCGGACAGGTCGCCCCGGCCATGATCCCGGTACGCAGACTCGACAGATCGAATTCAGCGCGCTTGGGCTGATCGAGCATGGCGATGAACATGGTCGGTACACCGTAAAGCGCGGTGGCCTTTTCTTCGGCAACAGTGGTCAGAGTCAGCAGTGGATCGAACGCATCGTTGGGGTAAATCATGGTGCTGCCGTGGGTCATGCAACCGAGGTTGCCCATGACCATGCCGAAGCAGTGATACAGCGGCACCGGGATGACCAGACGATCACTCGCGGTCAGGCCGAGGCTTTCGCCGACCATGTAACCGTTGTTGAGAATGTTGTAGTGGCTGAGGGTCGCGCCCTTCGGAAAACCGGTGGTGCCGGAGGTGTACTGGATGTTCACCGCCTGGTCGAAATGCAGGCTGTGCTGACGTTCGCTCAATTGCTCTGCCGACACGCTCCCGGCGATATCGGTCAATTGCGACCACGGCAGGAAACCCGATGGCGGCTGAGCATCAAGGCTGATCACACCGCGCAGCTCCGGCAGTCGTTCGCTCTGCAACTTTCCGATGGAGTGCTCAGCCAGCTCGGGAACGAGGCCCTGCAGCATCCCGTGATAGTCGGAGGACTTGAAGGCGCCTGCGCAGACCAGCCATTGGCAACCGGATTGCTTCAACACATATTCGAGTTCGGAGCTGCGATAGGCCGGGTTGATGTTGACCAGAATCACACCAATTTTCGCGCTGGCGAACTGGCTGATACACCATTGGGCGCAGTTCGGTGCCCAGATGCCGAGACGGTCACCGGCCTGCAAACCCAACGCCAACAGCGCTTTGGCATGCAGATCCACGGCTTCGGCCAGTTGCTGCCAGGTGTAGCGCAACTGTTGATGGCGCACGACCAGCGCCTCCCCGGTCGGGTACTTCGCGACGGTGTTATCGAACGCCTGGCCGATGGTCATCGCCAGCAAGGCTTTGTCCTGGGAACCGCGGGTATAGCTGCGCTGCGGGCTTGCACTGGGTTGATCCATGACGACCCCTATTGTCTTTATTAGTGGGTTGTTGGAACGAGGCATGGCTAGCCCCGATCATTCAGAACTGGCTCTACTCTCGCTCAAGTTGACGTTAACGTAAAGGGTGATTGACAGCCATTCGTCTCAGGCTTACGTTAACGTAAAGGTGAGAGCCGCATCACTGCCCTCCCTGCCCTACAAAAAAGCCAAAAGGTGACCCATGAGCTACCCATCCCTGAACTTTGCCCTCGGTGAAACCATCGACATGCTGCGCGATCAGGTTCAGTCCTTCGTCGCCAAAGAGATCGCACCACGCGCCGCTCAGATCGACATCGACAACCTGTTCCCCGCCGACCTGTGGCGTAAATTCGGCGACATGGGGCTGCTGGGCGTGACCGTCCCGGAAGAATACGGCGGCGCTGGCCTGGGTTACCTGGCCCACGTAGTGATCATGGAAGAAATCAGCCGCGGTTCGGCCTCGGTCGCTCTGTCCTACGGCGCGCACTCCAACCTCTGCGTCAACCAGATCAACCGCAACGGCAATCACGAACAGAAAACCAAATACCTGCCGAAGCTGATCAGCGGCGAGCACATCGGCGCCCTGGCCATGAGCGAACCGAATGCCGGTTCCGACGTGGTGTCGATGAAACTGCGTGCCGACAAACGCGGCGATCACTACGTCCTCAACGGCAGCAAAACCTGGATCACCAACGGTCCGGACGCCAACACCTATGTGATCTACGCCAAGACCGACCTGGAAAAAGGCCCCCACGGCATCACCGCGTTCATCGTTGAACGTGATTCCAAAGGCTTCAGCCGCAGCAACAAATTCGACAAGCTCGGCATGCGCGGTTCCAACACCTGCGAGCTGTTCTTCGATGACGTCGAAGTGCCGGAAGAAAATATCCTCGGCGTGCTCAACGGTGGCGTGAAGGTGCTGATGAGCGGCCTCGATTACGAACGCGTTGTCCTGTCCGGCGGCCCGACCGGAATCATGCAGGCCTGCATGGACTTGATCGTGCCGTACATCCACGACCGCAAGCAGTTCGGCCAAAGCATCGGCGAATTCCAGCTGATCCAGGGCAAGGTCGCCGACATGTACACCCAACTCAATGCCAGCCGTGCCTACCTCTATACGGTGGCCCAGGCGTGCGAGCGTGGCGAAACCGCCCGCAAGGACGCCGCTGGAGTCATCCTCTACAGCGCCGAATGCGCGACCCGAATGGCCCTCGACGCGATTCAGATTCTCGGTGGCAATGGCTACATCAACGAATTCCCGGCCGGTCGTCTGCTGCGTGATGCCAAGCTGTACGAAATCGGCGCCGGCACCAGTGAGATCCGTCGCATGCTGATCGGTCGCGAACTGTTCAACGAAACCCGCTAAACGGAGCTGTCCATGGCTATCCTGCATACCCAGCTCAACCCTCGTTCGGCGGAGTTCGCGGCCAACAGCGCGGCGATGCTCAAACAGGTCGACGCCCTGCACACCCTGCTCGCCAAAGTGCAGCAAGGTGGCGGCCCGAAGGCGCAAGAGCGCCACACCTCGCGGGGCAAACTGCTGCCTCGTGAACGGATCAATCGCCTGCTCGATCCGGGTTCGCCGTTTCTCGAGATCAGCCAACTGGCGGCCTACGAGGTATATGGCGAAGACGTTCCGGCCGCTGGCGTGATTGCCGGGATCGGCCGAGTGGAAGGCGTCGAATGCATGATCGTCGCCAACGACGCCACCGTAAAAGGTGGCTCGTATTACCCGCTGACCGTGAAAAAACACCTGCGCGCCCAAACCATCGCCCAGCAGAATCGCTTGCCATGCATTTACCTGGTGGACTCTGGCGGCGCCAACCTGCCACGCCAGGATGAAGTGTTCCCGGACCGTGAGCACTTCGGACGGATCTTCTTCAACCAGGCCAACATGAGCGCCATGGGCATCCCGCAAATTGCGGTAGTCATGGGCTCCTGCACCGCCGGTGGTGCGTACGTGCCGGCCATGGCCGACGAAGCGATCATGGTGCGCGAGCAAGCGACGATTTTCCTCGCCGGCCCGCCGCTAGTGAAAGCCGCGACCGGTGAAGTGGTCAGCGCCGAAGACCTCGGCGGGGCCGATGTGCACTGCAAGATTTCCGGGGTGGCCGACCACTACGCCGAGAGCGACGAACACGCCTTGGCCATTGCTCGGCGCAGCATCGCCAACCTCAACTGGCGCAAACTCGGCGAAGTGCAACAGCGCACGCCCATCGCCCCGCTCTACAACAGCGACGAGCTCTACGGCGTGGTGTCGGCGGATGCCAAGCAACCATTCGATGTGCGTGAAGTGATTGCGCGGTTGGTCGACGGTTCGGTGTTCGACGAATTCAAAGCACTGTTCGGGACGACCCTGGTGTGCGGCTTTGCCCACTTGCACGGTTACCCGATCGCGATCCTCGCCAACAACGGCATTCTGTTCGCCGAAGCGGCGCAGAAAGGCGCGCACTTCATCGAACTGGCATGTCAGCGCGGTATTCCGCTGCTGTTCCTGCAAAACATCACCGGTTTCATGGTCGGCCAGAAATACGAGGCCGGCGGCATCGCCAAGCATGGCGCCAAACTGGTGACCGCCGTGGCGTGCGCCAAGGTGCCGAAGTTCACCGTGATCATCGGCGGCAGTTTTGGTGCCGGTAACTACGGCATGTGCGGCCGGGCTTACGATCCACGCTTCCTGTGGATGTGGCCGAACGCACGCATCGGCGTGATGGGCGCCGAGCAGGCTGCAGGTGTGTTGGTGCAGGTGAAACGCGAGCAGGCCGAGCGCAGTGGCCAAAGTTTCAGTGCCGAGCAGGAAGCCGAAATCAAGCAACCGATCCTCGACCAGTATGAAGAACAGGGTCATCCCTACTACTCCAGCGCCCGGTTGTGGGACGACGGTGTCATCGACCCGGCGCAAACCCGCGATGTATTGGCCCTGGCCTTGTCGGCGTCGCTGAATGCGCCTGTCGAACAGAGCCGCTTCGGCGTGTTCCGGATGTGATCGGGAGAAAATCATGAGCGACTTCAACACCCTCGAACTGCTGACCGACCCGCGTGGCTTTGCCACCCTGTGGCTCAGCCGTGAAGAAAAGAACAACGCGTTCAACGCCGAAATGATCCGCGAACTGATCCTCGCGCTGGACAAGGTGTCGAGCGATGCCAGTCTGCGTTTCCTGTTAGTGCGTGGACGCGGCAAGCATTTCAGCGCCGGCGCGGATCTGGCCTGGATGCAGCAATCGGCCGAACTCGATTACCACACCAACCTCGACGACGCCCGGGAACTGGCGGAGTTGATGTACAACCTCGCCAAGCTGAAAGTCCCGACACTGGCGGTGGTGCAAGGCGCTGCATTCGGTGGTGCGTTGGGCCTGATCAGTTGCTGCGACATGGCGATTGGCGCCGATGACGCGCAGTTCTGCCTGTCGGAAGTGCGCATCGGCCTGGCCCCGGCGGTGATCAGTCCGTTCGTGGTGCAAGCCATCGGCGAACGCGCGGCACGGCGCTATGCGCTGACCGCCGAGCGTTTCGGCGGACAACGAGCGCGGGAAATCGGCTTGTTGTCGGAGAGTTATCCGATCGCTGAGCTGGAACAGAAAGTCGAGCAGTGGATCGACAACCTGTTGCTCAACAGCCCGGCCGCCATGCGCTCCAGCAAGGACTTGTTGCGCGAAGTCGGCCACGGCGCGCTGACCCCGGCACTACGCCGCTACACCGAAAATGCCATCGCCCGAATTCGCGTCAGCCCCGAAGGTCAGGAAGGCCTGCGGGCCTTTCTGCAGAAACGTCCGCCGAGCTGGCAAGCCGAAACCACCACCAAGGAGCCGCGTTGATGAGCGCACCTGTTCTCACCACCTTGATGGTGGCCAACCGCGGCGAAATCGCTTGCCGGGTGATGCGCACCGCCAAAGCCCTGGGCCTGACCACCGTGGCCGTTCATAGCGCCACTGACCGTGAAGCCCGACACAGCCGCGAAGCGGATATCCGCGTCGACCTCGGCGGCAGCAAAGCCGCTGACAGTTACCTGCAAATCGACAAACTGATCGCCGCCGCCAAGGCCAGCGGCGCTCAGGCGATTCATCCGGGCTATGGCTTTCTTTCCGAGAACGCCGGATTCGCCCGCGCGATTGAAGAAGCTGGCCTGATTTTCCTCGGCCCGCCCGCCTCGGCCATTGATGCGATGGGCAGCAAATCCGCGGCCAAAGCCTTGATGGAAACCGCTGGCGTGCCGCTGGTGCCTGGCTATCACGGTGAAGCTCAGGACCTCGACACTTTCCGCGACGCCTGCGAACGCATTGGTTATCCAGTGCTGCTCAAGGCCACCGCGGGCGGTGGTGGCAAAGGCATGAAAGTGGTCGAGGATGTCAGCCAGTTGGCCGAAGCCCTGGCCTCGGCCCAGCGTGAAGCGAAATCCTCGTTCGGCGATTCACGGATGCTGGTGGAGAAGTACCTGCTCAAACCGCGTCACGTGGAAATCCAGGTCTTTGCCGATCAGCATGGCAACTGCCTGTACCTCAACGAACGTGACTGCTCGATTCAGCGTCGGCACCAAAAAGTCGTCGAAGAAGCACCCGCTCCAGGCTTGAGCCCGGAACTGCGTCGCGCCATGGGCGAAGCCGCTGTGCGTTCGGCGCAGGCCATCGGTTACGTCGGCGCCGGCACCGTGGAGTTTCTGTTGGATTCGCGGGGTGAGTTCTTCTTCATGGAGATGAACACACGCCTGCAAGTCGAACACCCGGTCACCGAAGCCATCACCGGCCTCGATCTGGTGGCCTGGCAGATTCGTGTGGCCCGCGGCGAAGCGCTGCCGATGACTCAAGCCGAGGTTCCGCTGATCGGTCATGCCATCGAAGTGCGGTTGTATGCCGAAGACCCGGGCAATGATTTCCTGCCGGCGACCGGGCGACTGGAGCTGTATCGCGAATCGGCCGAAGGTCCGGGACGTCGTGTGGACAGTGGCGTCGAAGAAGGCGATGAAATTTCACCGTTCTACGACCCGATGCTCGGCAAACTGATTGCCTGGGGCGAGGATCGTGAACAGGCGCGACTGCGGCTGCTGAGCATGCTCGATGAGTTTGCCATTGGCGGGCTCAAGACCAACATCAACTTCCTGCGCCGGATCGTCGGCCATCCGGCATTTGCTGCGGCTGAATTGGATACCGGGTTCATTCCGCGTTATCAGGAAGAACTGCTGCCAAGTGCCTCGGACCTCAGTGACGAATTCTGGCAAGCCGCCGCCCGGGCATTTGCCCAAAGCCAGCCGAATTCTCCACGTGCCGATGACCCGGTTTCGCCTTGGGCCAACAGCAATGGTTTCCGTGCCGGACTGCCGACAGAAATCACCCTGCACTTGAGTTGTGAAGGCCAGGATCGCGCGCTGACGTTGGGCGACGCTGATGCCCACACTGCTCAACTCAAGGGCGAGCAACTGCTGACCGAGCACAACGGCCTGCGCCGCCAGCATCGGGCAATCCGCCGTGGCGACGTTCTGTATCTGCAATGGGAAGGTGAATTGCGCCGCATCGAGTCCTACGACCCGATCAGTGCCGTCGAAGCCAGCCACAGCCATCATGGCGGGCTGACCGCGCCCATGAATGGCAGCATCGTGCGGGTACTGGTGGAAGCCGGGCAAACGGTAGAAGCCGGGGCGCAACTGGTGGTGCTGGAGGCGATGAAGATGGAGCACAGCATTCGTGCGCCACACGCCGGGGTGATCAAGGCGCTGTATTGCCAGGAAGGCGAGATGGTCAGTGAAGGCAGTGCGTTGGTCGAGTTTGAAGAAGCATGAAATGAAGATCGGTCCTACGTCTTGCGAGGACCGATCTGATTAGAATTTGGCGGTTGCCTGAACCACTACGCCGATAATTCGGCACTCGTCGGTGAAGATAGCCTTCGGATAGGTCGGATTGAGCGGGACCAGGTAACGCTGCCCGCCCTCTTCGATCAGCTTGCGAAAGGTCGCCTCGGCGCTGTCCGGCCACTGGGCGATCACCAGTTTTCCGGGTTCCGGCACGATGGCCGGGTCCACCAGGATCATCATGCCCTCGGCGATGCTGATACCGGTGGGCGCAGTCATCGCATCGCCGACCACACTCAGCCAGAATGCCGGGCCCTGGGCGTGGTAGTCGGTCAGCTCGAAGCGTTCCTCCTTGCGATACACCGTCAGCTCACCATCGCGCAGCTGCGCCGGCTCCTTCCAGTCACTGACCGGGTAGCGGAAGTACGGGTTGTACTTCAGCGCCAGAGGCATCTCCTCCTCTTCCAGAATGAGAGGTTCGCGGATCACCAGCACCACTTCGAGAAAGTCCATGCCCAGCGCCTTCAACACACGGTTCATGTTGACGACGCCGGGGTCGCGGCGTTTGTTCAGCCAGTGGCCGACGCCGCCCTGGGACATCCCGAGGCGATCTGCGAGTTCTTCTTGAGTGACTTTGAGCTCACTCATCTTGGCCTTGACCAATTCAATCCATTTATCCATGTGCGGCACGATACGTGGGCGCCTCCGGCCGTCAAAACACAAATTGTAGTATTTAATCTCTCGTCATAAATACAGTACGTACTAGGATTGATTCACGGATCTGAATCTATCACGGAGTTTGCCATCGCCATGTCCATCCCCAGCAACGACCTGCCAGACATGCAAATCGACACCACCCTCACCTCGCCAAAAGGCTCTGCCGCTGCGCAACGAGCACTGGACTATTACTTGAAACCAGCTGTTTCAGAGGAAGTGGTCGAAGAACGTTTCTTTGACGTAAACCGCAACATCAGCTGCGAAGAGGCGCTGGTCCATGCCACGGATTTGCTACGTTGTGCCGCCGCCATCGCGTACGAGTCCGCCAGCAATTTGCAGGGTGCAAGTCGGGACCTGGCGTTTTCGGCGGTGCACATGATCGACATGGCCAGGGCGATGGTGGATCGATCTCTGGAGGGCGATCAGAACGGGTGACACACGGGTGCTTGCGAGGAGGACGGGAAAGATTTTTCCAATCGCGCAGATAAAAGCATTTGACTTGCAAACGAGAATGATTATTATTGCATGCAGCTGGTCGCGAGATCAGTCGATTGTCCAAGTGACCTTAGGTCGGTCTCCTGGACTATCTCCTCATCAGGCTAATCACGGTTTTTGACCCGGCTTTTTGCCGGGTCTTTTTTTTGCCAGTTATTCTGGCTTTACCTTCAGGCTAATGAAGTCTTTAGGTGCTGCAAATTCGAATGGCGCGGATGATATCAAAAGAATATCCGTTGGCAAGAGAAGCCCGGCATCATTGGCCCAAACTAATCAAAAATAGCGCTTGAGAATCAATCGCACAGCCTCTAAGCTTCGTCGGCGTCAAGGAGGACGCCCCCCGCTTCACCCCAGAATTTCCCCCGGTTTTTCCCTTCCCAGCGTGTAAAGTAGCAGCCATAAAAATCATATTCAGGAATCGACTATGACCGTGGCTAAATCCTCTTTCGACATCAGTGCCAACTTCGACAGTGGCAACATTGAAGTGCTGGACATCAGCAATCCGTTGCAAGCCCTGCTGGCCATCAAGCCAGACACCCGCAGCCAGCACTTTCAGTGGTTCCACTTCAAGGCCAGCGGTCTGCACGTCGGTCAGGAGCACTGGTTTCGTCTGAACAATGCCAGCAAGTCCTCCTACAACAAAGCCTGGGATGGTTATCAGGCGGTGGCGTCCTACGACCACGTCAACTGGTTCCGGGTGCCGACCATTTTCGAAGGTGACTGCCTGCGCTTCAGCCTTGAAGCCACCGCCACCCACGCCTGGTTTGCTTACTTCGAACCCTACAGCCGCGGTCGCCATGACTGGTTGATCGAGCAAGCGCTGACCAAGGCCGGCACCGAACTGCTGGCCACCGGTAAGAGCGTCGAAGGTCGAGACATCCAGCTGCTGCGTAAAGGCACGGGCGCCGAAGGTCAGCGCAAGGTCTGGATCATTGCCCAGCAACACCCCGGCGAACACATGGCTGAGTGGTTCATGGAAGGCGTGATCGAACGTCTCGAAAAACACGACGATCCGGTATTGAACAAACTGCTGACCAGCGCCGATTTGTACTTGGTGCCGAACATGAACCCGGACGGCGCTTTCCACGGTCACCTGCGCACCAACGCCATGGGCCAGGACCTGAACCGCGCCTGGCAGAGCGCCAGCCAGGAAATCAGCCCGGAAGTGCTGTTCGTTCAGCAGCAGATGGAAAAGTACGGCGTGGACCTGTTCCTCGACATCCATGGCGATGAAGAAATCCCCTACGTGTTCACCGCCGGGTGCGAAGGCAATCCGGGGTACACGCCACGAATCGAAAAACTCGAAGAGCATTTCCGCAGTCATCTGAAGCACCTGACCAAGGACTTCCAGACCAAGCACGGCTACACCCGCGACGAACCGGGCAAAGCCAACATGACCCTGGCGTGCAACAGCGTCGGCGAGAAATTCGACTGCCTGTCACTGACCCTGGAAATGCCCTTCAAGGACAACAACGATGCGCCGAATGCGCAGACCGGCTGGTCCGGCAAGCGTTCGAAGCAGTTGGGTAAGGATGTGCTGACCACCGTTGCGGATATGGTCAACACTTTGCGCTGAACACGCGCAATCAAAAGATCGCAGGCTTCGCCAGCTCCTACGCCGACCGTGTGAACCGCACGAATCTTTGTAGGAGCTGCCGCAGGCTGCGATCTTTTAGCCGCGATCCTTGCCCCGCAACATGCTGTCCAGCACGTCGTCGCGGCGCACCCAGCCGTGAAACAACGCCGCCGCCAAATGCAGCAGCACCGTCAGGAACAGCAAATACGCTAGATACCCGTGAGCCTTGCGCAGGATCGCAAATACCTGCGCATTGGCCGGTACGATCGATGGCAACTGCAACGAGCTGCTGAGCATCACCGGATCCCCCGCCGCCGAAATCATCGCCCAACCCAGCAGCGGCAGAATCAGCATCAAGGCGTACAGCAACACATGCGAAGCCTTGGCCGCCAGCGCTTGCCAACCCGGCAGATCCGCCGGCAGCGGTGGCTGCTGAGTGGAAAATCGCACGGCCAGGCGCACGATCACCAGCAGCAGAATCGCGACGCCCAAGGGTTTGTGCAGATGAATCAACCACTGATGACGCTCGGACACCGAAGCGGCCATGCCCGCGCCGATAAACAACATGGCAATGATCATCAGCGCCATCAGCCAGTGCAGCAGTCGCGCTAAAGGCGCGAAATGGTTCGGTTGAGCGCTCATTGACGAGACTCCTGTTTATTAGCGGCGGGCAACTGGCTGACTTCGCTGGTACGACGCAAGTAAGAAGTGGCGTACCCCGCTGAACGAGCGGCGAGCAATGGGTCGTCGGAACCTTCTATGCCGGCGGGCAGTACCAGCGGGTCGTAGTTGATGTCACGGCATTCGCCACTGAGTTGCGGCTGAGTGCTTTCGAGCACCAGGGTGCCGGCGTTCAACACTTTGCGCCCCTCGGGCCAGGCCTTGCTGGCGTCGTTGACCGGATCACCAGGGTTGGCCAGCGTGATGTTCAACTGCCAACGCAGCGGCCCTGCGGAAATACGCTGAACCAGATCTTTCTCCAGGAACTCACCCCCCTCAGGCGCCGTAGCACCCGCTGCATCCTGAGCGACGGGCACCATGCTCCAGCGCACCGCCTGCCGTTGTCCGGCCGCGTTCACCAGGTAAAACGCATTGACGCTGTTGTAGGTTTCCGTCACGTAGCTGGCCGACGGCTTGGCGGTTTTGATCCAGGCCAGGAACGGTGCAGCTTCTGGATGTGAACCGAAGAACGCTGGCACGGCAGCCGGGTTCGGCTTGCCGGTGGCCGGGTCAGGCGACTGGGCTTGTTGCAATTGATAGAACGCCTCGGGCGTACCCACCGGGAACACCGGCATGCTGTTCATCCCGGTGCGCCACTGCTGGCCGTTAGCCTGGGTGAATCGCAAGGCCAGGCTGCGGATCGGCACACTGTTGTCCGGCGCATAAGGATTACCGGCCGGCAAGGCGAAACGCCCGACCACCGGGGTCCGCGCTGCATTGAACACCTGAGCGTTGGAATAGCTGCGCGCCTCACCGCTGCTTTCGAAATGTCCGATCACGCACACGCCTTTGGAGTGGTTACGCCGGAACCCCGGGTGCACGCCGTTGTTGGTCTCCAGCACATTGATCAGCTTTTTCGGCGTCAGGCGCTGTGGGTCGAAGGTGCCGTTGACGTAGGCAAAAGCCCCGGCCACTGCGGCAACCACCACAGCAATACCGGCCAGACGTAACGTCAGGCTCGCGGCACTCAAGGGTGGCCGGGGTGGCGGTGATGAGCGATCTACCATGAAAGACTCCAGGGCCATCGGCCACAAGTGAGAAGGATCAAGCAGACGAACCCCACAGCGGTTTATTCCATCGCGCCGTATTTATTTTTTCAGGCGTGGAATAACCTCGACTGCCGGGCGTCTTCCTAGTCCACAGCGTAGTGACTAGCCAGAACTTCATGAACGATATCGACGAACAGCTGAGAGAAATCATTCCCAGATTGCGCCGGTTTGCCGTGTCGTTGACGCGCAATCCCAGCAGCGCCGACGACCTGGTGCAGTCTTGCCTTGAGCGCGCGCTGTCGAGTTGGGGCGACAAACGCCCCGAGGGCGACTTGCGCGCCTGGCTGTTTTCGATTCTGTATCGACAGTTTCTCGATGCTCACCGGCGCTCCCGGCGTTATGCGCGGATGCTCGAATTCTTTACCGGGCGTGACGACTCACAGCCGTCGGTGGAGCGCACCGTGATCGCCCAATCAACCCTGAAAGCCTTCGATCAGCTCACCACCGAACAACGCGCCCTGCTGCTCTGGGTCTCGGTCGAAGGCTTGAGTTACAAAGAGGTCGCCGAGATTCTCGACGTCCCCACCGGCACCGTGATGTCCCGCCTGTCCCGCGCCCGCCAGGCCTTGCGCCAGCTCAGCGACGGCGAAATCACCCGCCCTTCTTTGCGGAGACTCAAATGATCAGCCTGCCCCCAAGCGAGCGTGACCTGCACGCCTATGTCGACCAACAACTCAGCGAGGCCGACCGACGTCTGGTGGAGACTTTTCTGGCCAGCAACGCGGAGGTGGCTGCACAAGTGCGTGCCTGGCAGCAGGACGCCCAGCAATTGCGCGCGGCATTGAGCGGTGCCCTGCAGCAACCGGCCAATCCGGACCTCGACCCGGCGCGGATTCGCCAACGCCTCAAACGACAATCTCGCCGTCACCTGGCCAGTGCCGCCGTGTTGCTGATCGCGGTCAGCGTCGGCGGGTTCAGCGGTTGGCAAGCCCGGGAGATGACGTTCATCAGTGCCCAACTGCCGATGACCGATGCCCTGCAGGCCTACCGACTGATTGCCCAGCAAGGCATCCTGCCGGCCGATTACACAGTCAGCGACGACGGTGATATGCAGGGTTGGCTCGACCGCTATTTCACTCAGTCCAATCGCTTGCCTGACCTCTCGGGCACCGGTTTCAAACCGGTCAGCGGACGCTTGCTCAGCACCGAGCAAGGGCCAGCGGCGATGGTGGTTTACGAGGATCAAAGCGGCCATAAAGTCAGTTTCTACGTCCGCCCACCAGGACCGAAAAACTACCTGTTGCCGAGGGGCAGTCGCAGCGATGGCGAGTTGCAGGCCGAGTACTGGTCAGGGGGCGGGTACAACTATGCGATGGTCAGCCCGACGGATACGCCGGCGGCGCAGATGCTCAAGAAAACCGTCCAGTTCTGACCACACCACCAATCAAATGTGGGAGCGGGCTTGCTCGCGAATGCGGTGTGTCAGATAAATCAATGTCGCCTGACACTCCGCTTTCGCGAGCAAGCCCGCTCCCACAGGGGGAGTTGTGGCGATTTCAGCCCTGCCCGAACACTTGCGAAGGCCTACGCAGCAACGGGTCGAACGGATTGATCCGCGGTCCGATCAGCGCCGCTTCGCGCTTGAGCATTTCGACCACCGTCGGCAAGCGATCCGGCCCCAGCCGATCACTCACGGTCGCCACACTCAGTGCCGCCACGGCCCGCCCTTCACGATCCAGAATCGGCACCGCCACCCCGGCCATGCCCTGCAACACGCCGGTGTTGCGCCCGGCATAACCGAGCTTGCGCACATTCTCGACTTCCGAGCGCAGGAACACCTCGTCGTACAGGTGGAAATCCTTGAGCCTCGGCAAGTTGTAGTGAATCACCGTGTCGCGCTCTTCTTCCGGCAGGAACGCCAGAATCGCCAGGCTGCCCTGCCCCACGCCCAGTGCTACGCGCCCGCCGATGTCACCGGTAAAGGTGCGGATCGGAAACGGCCCTTCGCTGCGATCCAGACAGATCGCGTCAAAACCACTGCGCGCCAGCAAGAACAACGAATCCCCCAACGACGCCGACAGCCGCAGCAACGCCGGACGCACCAGCTCGCGCAGGTTTCCAGTGTTCCCGGCGCGGGCCGCCAGCGCAAAAAACTCCAGACTCAAGCGATAGCGTTTGCTGCGCGCATCCTGCTCGACCATGCCCTCGTCCATCAGGCTGCGTAGCAATCGGTGCGTGGTCGGTTGCGACAAACCGATGCGCTGAGCCAGTTGCGTCACCCGCTCCCCGCCCTCGACGGTGTCACCCAGACTGCGCAGCACGGCAAACAGTCTGGAGACTGCGCCAACACCGACATCACTTTTGCTTTCATTCCGATCAATGGAATCTGTCATGGGTTTTCTCGAGTATTAATTTACTCACCGAATGAAACTGAAAATAGTCATCGCTTCAGTGAAATAGGGCATTGAGCCCATCCTATTCTTCGTCCTACTCTGCGTCCAGACAGGGGCGATTCGAACAACAGCGGCAGCCGACTGAAGTCGAGCGCCAACGCACCCAGCAAGACCTTTTCGTATCTGCCCATACAAAAAAGCGCGCCTTCGGGCGACGCATAACAATCTCAGGTGGAGCGCAGTTATGGCTTTTGTGCAACTTGAAGGACTCGGCAAACGTTACGGTGAGATCGACGCCGTCGTTGCCACCAACCTCTCGGTCGAGAAAGGCGAGTTCGTCTCGCTGCTCGGCCCCTCCGGCTGCGGCAAAACCACCACCCTGCAAATGATCGCCGGCTTCGTCGAAGTCACGAGCGGACGCATTGTGCTGGACGGTCGCGACATCACCCACGCCAAACCCGCCAGCCGTGGTCTGGGCGTGGTGTTCCAGAGTTACGCGTTGTTCCCGCACATGACCGTGAAGGACAACGTCGCCTTCGGCCTGCGCATGCGCAAAGTGCCCGGTGCCGAGTTGCAGCAGCGAGTGGACCGGGTGCTGAAACTGGTGCGCCTCAACCAGCACGCCGAGCGCTACCCGCGAGAGCTCTCCGGTGGCCAGCGACAACGCGTTGCGTTGGCTCGGGCCCTGGTGATCGAGCCGCCGGTGCTGTTGCTTGATGAGCCGCTGTCCAACCTCGACGCCAACCTGCGCGAAGAGATGCAATTCGAGATCCGCCGCATCCAGCGCGAAGTCGGGATCACCACGTTGATGGTCACCCATGACCAGTCCGAAGCGCTGTCCATCAGCGACCGGGTGGTGGTGATGCAGGCCGGGCGCATCACCCAGATCGACGCGCCCTACACCCTTTACGAACACCCGCGCACCGAGTTCATTTCCGGCTTCGTCGGCAAGGCCAATCTGCTGCCCGGCGATCGGGACAGTACCGGCATCGTCCAAGTGAGCAGTGGCGGCGAACTGATCCTGAGCCTGCGCCCGGAAAAAATCGACTTGCGGGACAAAGGTCAGGGTCGCCTGCAAGGCAACATCGTCAGCCGCTTCTTTCTTGGTAGCCAATGGCTGTACGGCGTATCGACGACCCTGGGCGAACTCAGCGTGGTTCGCCGCAATGACGGTTCGGCACCGCTGACCGAAGGCACGGCGGTCGGGCTCGATTGGGACGCAACGTTGCTGCGGGTGCTGAGTGTCGACGAGGTGCCGGCATGAGTACGCTTGTCGCCATTCGCCAGGGACGCCAGGGTTACTGGCTGTCGGCACCGGCCCTGGCCTTATACCTCAGCCTGCTGGTTATCCCGCTGCTGCTGACCTTGGTGCTGTCATTCAACGTCTTCGACTACAGCTCGGGGATCAACGGCGATGCCTACACCCTCGATCACTACAGCAGCCTGCTGGGCGATCCGTACTTCTACGAAATCTTTTTGCGCACGATGTGGATCAGCGCCCTGACCACCCTGCTCTGCGTGGTGATTGGCGTTCCCGAGGCCTACATCCTCAGCCGCATGGGTGCGCCATGGCGCTCGATTTTCCTGATTCTGATTCTTACGCCGTTGCTGATTTCGGTGGTGGTGCGCGCCTTCGGCTGGAGCCTGTTGCTGGGTGCCGACGGCCTGGTCAACCAGACCCTGCAAGCCTTCGGCGGCTCGCCGATGAAGCTGCTGTACACGCCGTTCGCAGTGGTGATTGCGCTGGTCCACGTGATGCTGCCGTTCATGATCATTCCGGTCTGGACCTCGCTGCAAAAACTCGACCCGGCCGCCGAGCAGGCCGCGATGTCCCTCGGTGCCAGCCACTTCACCGTGATGCGCCAAGTGGTGCTGCCGCAGATCATGCCCGGCGTGCTCTCCGGCACCTTGATTGTGTTCGGCCTGGCCGCCAGTTCGTTTGCCATCCCCGGCCTGCTCGGCGGACGCCGGATAAAAATGGTCGCCACGCTGATCTACGACCAGTACCTGTCGGAGCTCAACTGGCCGATGGGCGCGGCCATCGCCGTGGCCCTGCTGTTGCTCAACCTGCTGATCATGCTGTCGTGGAACCGGATGATCGAAGGCCGCTACAAGAAGTCATTGGGATAACTCGTCATGTCCAAGAACGGTCCTTTCGCCCTGCTGTTCCATACCCTGGTGGTGCTGTTCATGCTGGCGCCGCTGGTGGTGGTCTGCCTCGTGGCCTTCACCCCGGAAAACACCCTGAGCCTGCCAACCACGGAGTTTTCCCTGCGCTGGTTCCGCGCGGTGTTCGAGCGTGCCGACTTTGTCGATGCGTTCTACAACAGCCTGATCCTCGCGTTCTGCGCCGCCAGCCTGGCGACGCTGATTGCGGTGCCGGCGGCGCTGGCGATCACGCGCTTCGAGTTCCCCGGCCGGGATTTTTTCAATGGTCTGTTCCTGTCGCCGATCATCATTCCGCACCTGGTGCTGGGTGTGGCATTGCTGCGCTTGTTTGCGCTGATGGGCGTGAACGGCAGCTTCGCCTGGCTGATCTTCGCCCATGTGCTGGTGATCACACCGTACGTGCTGCGGCTGGTGCTGGCGTCGGCCATCGGCCTGGATCGCAGCGCCGAACACGCCGCGCAATCGCTCGGTGCCGGGCGCTTCACGCTGTTCCGGGAAATCACCTTGCCGATGATTCTGCCGGGGGTGGCCGGTGGCTGGCTGCTGGCGTTCATCAACAGCTTTGACGAGGTCACGCTGTCGATTTTCGTCACCTCGCCGGCCACGCAAACCTTGCCGGTGCGGATGTACGTGTACGCCACCGAATCCATCGATCCAATGATGGCGGCGGTGTCGGCACTGGTGATTGGGCTGACCGCGCTGACGATGATTTTGCTCGACCGGGTCTACGGCCTCGATCGGGTTCTGGTGGGCAAACAATGAGGGCGCCATGGCTCTGCTGAAACGACTGGCCGAAGGCGACCGCCCGGCCCTGGACTTTACCCTCGACGGCACACCGGCCACCGGCCTGCTCGGCGACACCTTGCTGACGGCGGTGCTGACCTGCAGCGAACACTTGCGTGGCAGCGACTTCAGCGCCGAACCCCGCGCAGGGTTTTGCATGATGGGTGCGTGTCAGGACTGCTGGGTACGACTGGGCGATGGCCGGCGCGTGCGTGCCTGCTCGACGTTGCTCGAAGCCGGGCAGCAAATCAGCCGCGAACCGGGACGCACGATATGAACACCCAATCTACCTGCACAAACCGGATTCCCTGTGGGAGCGAGCTTGCTCGCGAAAGCGGTCTGTCGGCCAACACACCTGTTGAATGTTCCGCCGTCATCGCGAGCAAGCTTGCTCCCTCAGGGGGATGGGGATGAAGCCTGTAGTCATCATCGGTGCGGGGCCCGCCGGGATTCGTGCGGCGCAGACGCTGGTCGCCCACGGCGTTCGCCCGGTGCTGCTGGACGAAGCAGCACGTGGTGGCGGGCAGATTTATCGCCGCCAACCGGCCAACTTCAAGCGTTCGCCGGTCAAGCTGTATGGCTTCGAAGCCGGCAAGGCCAACGCGTTGCATCAGACGATTGACGCGCTGCGCGAGCAACTCGACTACCGTCCCGAAACCCTGGTATGGAACGCCGAGGACGGTGCGCTCGACACCTTGCATGAAGGCCGCGCCGCGCGGCTGGCGTTCTCCCGGGTGATCGTCGCCACGGGCGCCACCGACCGGATTCTGCCGGTACCGGGCTGGACCCTTCCGGGGGTCTACAGCCTCGGCGCAGCGCAGATCGCCCTCAAATTTCAAGGCTGCGCCATCGGTGAACGCGTGGTGTTCGCGGGCAGTGGTCCGTTGCTGTACCTCGTGGCGTATCAATACGCCAAGGCCGGTGCAAAGGTGGTCGCTGTGCTCGACAGCTCGCCTTTCAGCGCTCAGGCCCGCGCCCTGCCCGGCCTGCTCTCGCAACCGGCCACCCTGGCCAAAGGCATCTATTACCGCAGCTGGCTGACCGCCAACGGCATCCCGGTGCATCAGGGCGCCAGCCTGAAACGCATCAATGGCGAACAACGTGTGCAATCGGTGAACTGGTCCAACTCAAAGGGTGAACAGCCACTCGATTGCGACGCCGTCGCCTTCGCCCATGGCCTGCGCAGTGAAACCCAACTCGCCGATTTGCTCGGCTGTGAATTCGCCTGGAACCCGCTCAACCGCGCTTGGCTGCCGCAACGTGACAGCGCCGGTCGCAGCAGTGTCGCCGAGGTTTACCTGGCCGGTGACGGCGCCGGCATCATGGGCGCCGACGCGGCGGAAATGGCCGGCGAACGCGCGGCCCTGGCGTTGCTCGAAGACATCGGTTACCTGATCCCACCGCAACGTGGGGCGCAATTGGAGCAGGCGCTGGGGCGGATCGATACCTTCCGCCAAGGTCTGGAACGGGCCTTCGTCTTTCCCGAGAATTGGGCCGCCGATGCCCCGAATGACGTGATGATCTGCCGCTGCGAAGAAGTGCGGGCCGGCGACATCCGCCAAGTGGTGCGCGAGGGCCATTGGGAGATCAACCGGGTCAAGGCGCATTGCCGGGTCGGCATGGGGCGCTGTCAGGGCCGAATGTGTGGCGCCGCCGCCGCGGAAATCATTGCCTGCGAAAGCCAGCGCTGCGTGTCCGACATCGGCAGGCTTCGGGCTCAGGCGCCGATAAAACCCCTGCCGTTTGGTCTGGAGGTCGAGTCATGATCGAAGTCGACGCGGTCATCATTGGCGGCGGTATTGTCGGCGCCTCCGCCGCGCTTTTTCTGAGCAAGGCCGGGCGTCGCGTGGCGCTGCTGGAGCGGGACTTCTGTGGCTCGCATTCCAGCGGCGTGAACTACGGCGGCGTGCGGCGTCAGGGGCGACCGCTGTCGCAACTGCCACTGTCGCAGCGGGCTCACGACATCTGGGCGCAACTGCCGCAACTGATTGGCATCGACGGTGAGTATCAGCGCAGCGGCCACCTGAAACTGGCCCGCAGCCTCAGCGATCTGCACGCCTTGCAAGACTATGCCGCCAGCAGTCGGGGCTTTGGTCTTGATTTACAGGTACTCGAACGCAGTGAATTACGCGCACGTTTTCCGTGGGTCGGCGAGGTGGCGGTTGGTGCCTCGTTTTGTCCCGATGACGGTCACGCCAACCCGCGACTGGTCTCCCCGGCGTTTGCCCGGGCGGCGCGGCGGCATGGCGCGCAGGTCCATGAACAATGCCCGGTGACGGCGGTGGAACACGACGGCCAACGCTTTCGCGTCAGCACTCAAACCGACCTGGAATTGCAGGCGCCCTGGCTGCTGAATTGTGCCGGAGCCTGGGCTGGCAGCCTGGCAGAACAGTTCGGTGAGGCGGTGCCGATGCATGCCGGGCACCCCGCGATGCTGGTCACCGAACCCTTACCGCTGGTGATGAATGCCAGCACCGGGGTCGAGGGCGGCGGTATCTATGCCCGTCAGGTCGCGCGCGGCAATTGCGTGTTGGGTGGCGGTCAGGGTTTTGCCCTCGACGGCGCCCGCGCACGGCCCGGTCAACACGCGGTGATCGAGATCCTGCGTCAAGCCGTCGAACTTTATCCATTTCTTGAAGGCGCCCAGGCGATTCGCACCTGGAGCGGCACCGAAGGTTACCTGCCCGATCGCCAACCGGTGATCGGCCACAGTGGCACTCAACCCGGTCTGTTGCACGCGTTCGGCTTTGCCGGCGCAGGTTTTCAGATCGGGCCTGCGGTGGGCCAGGCGCTCACTGAAATCATCTGCAGCGGCGCTTCAAAAACGTCGCTGGATGCGTTTTCCATCACCCGGTTTCACTCCATCTCCGTTGCTTGATAGAGGAAGGTCGCGCCAATGAATAACGTCAAACGCACTGCACTGCTCGGTATCTCCTGCATGAGCGCCTTGCTCACGGTCAGCCAGGCCCAGGCCGAACCGACGCTTTACCTGGGCATGAACGGCGGGACCATGGAGCGGCTCTACGCCGATAAGGTGCTGCCGGTTTTCGAGAAGGCCAACAACGTCAAAGTGGTGATTGTGCCCGGCACCTCCGCCGATATTCTGGCCAAGGTCCAGGCCAGCAAAGGCAACCCGCAGATGCACGTGATGTTCCTCGACGACGGCATCATGTACCGCGCCATCGCCATGGGGCTGTGCGACAAACTCGAAGACAGCGCACCGCTGGCGCAGATTCCGGCCAAGGGCCGCATCAAGGATCAAGCGGTGGCGGTCAGCCTTGGCGTGACCGGGCTGGCGTACAACACGCGGTTGTTCAAGGAGAAAGGCTGGACCGCGCCGACCTCGTGGATGGACATGGCCGACCCGCGCTTCAAGGACAAACTGGTGTTCCAGTCGATGGCGTCCTCGACCTTCGGCCTGCACGGCTTCCTGATGTTCAACCGGATTCAGGGCGGCAGCGAAACCGACGTCGAGCCAGGTTTCAAGGCGTGGCCAAACACCGTCGGGCGCAACGTGCTGGAGTACATCCCGAGTTCGGCTAAGATTTCCGAAATGCTTCAGACCGACGAAGCCGCGCTGTTCCCGCTGACACCGACCCAGGTCACCGCCCTGAAACTCAAGGGCATGCCGGTTGAGTATGCGCAACCGAAGGAAGGCGCCGTAGTGCTCAACGTGGCCGAATGTGCCATCGCCAACAACACTCAGCCGGAACTGGCACAGAAACTCGCGGCCTTCTTGCTGACACCAGAAGCGCAGGCCGCGGCGCTTGAAGACGGCGACCAGATCCCGTCCAATCCGAATACCCCGACCACCGACAAGACTCGCGGGCAGGTCGAGGCGATGAAACAGTACCTGACCACGGCCATTGCGATTGATTGGGATCAGGTCAACGAACAGCGCCCGGCATGGAATGCGCGGTGGAATCGCAGTATCGAGCGGTAACTTCCGGCATAGCACTATCTATGTAGCAGCTGTCGAGCCCGCGAGGCTGCGTTCGACTGCGAAGCAGTCGCCAATCCATTCCCTGCGGTTTACCTGAATGACCGCGGTGTTTGGTTTTACGACTGCTACGTCCGAACGCGGCCCGAACCGAACGCAGCCTCGCGGGCTCGGCAGCTGCTACAGGTCGACACTACTGGAATGAAAATTCCCCATTTGGTTACACTACGGCGCGGCAGCTCGGGGAGCGGCCTGACGATTACGGGGTGAAATCACAGTGGCCGTTCGACCGCCAAACCGTTCGCGACTCACACCACGCTGGCCTGCGCTACGCCGCTTGTTCGGCAAGTCATCGGCTGCATCCGCCGGTAACACCGCGACCGGTCGAGTCATCCACGACTACTTCCACCGCAAGGCCCACTCCCAGGGCTACACCCTCAGCCATAGCCAACTGCGTGTCATCGACTGCATGGCGCAACACGCCGCTGCGCTGCCGTGCACCTTGGCAAAAACGCTTCCCGGCCTTTACCTGCACGGCGCCGTGGGGCGCGGCAAGAGCTGGCTGCTCGACGGGTTTTTCCAGGCCCTTCCCATCGCGGAAAAACAACGCCTGCATTTTCATGAGTTTTTTGCGCACCTTCATCAAGGGATGTTCAGTCATCGCGATCAGCCCGATGCCCTGGAAACCACCCTCGACGAACAGCTGCGCGATTGCCGGGTGCTGTGTTTCGACGAGTTTCACGTCCATGACATCGGCGATGCGATGCTCATCACCCGGCTGTTCAAGGCATTGTTCCGCCGACGCATCCTGCTGCTCGTCACTTCCAATTACCCACCGGAAGGACTGCTGCCCAACCCGCTGTACCACGCGCGCTTCAAACCGGTGATCGACCTGATCAATGCACGCATGCAGGTCATGGAGGTCGGCGGTCCCCATGACTACAGAAGTCAGGCGAGAACCCACGCCCAGCAGCTGTTTACCCAGGGACAGTACGTCTGGCCGGCCACGCTGGCGCAGCGTCAGTCGTTGAACCTGCCCGAACGCGACGCGCCGGCCATTCAACTGCCCGTCGGGACACGCAACCTTCAAGCCCGACACTGCAAAGGGCGAACCATCGGATTCACCTTCGGCGATCTGTGCGACCAACCGACTGCGGTGATGGATTACCTGGAACTGTGCCGTCGTTTCGATCACTGGTTCATCGATGAGCTGCCCAACCTCGCCGATTGTTCCATCGCCGCCCAACAGCGCTTCATCAATCTGGTCGACGTCCTGTACGACCAGGACAAGCACCTGATTCTGCTCGGGCAGCAGTCTTTGCGCGAAAGCCTGGGCGGCGATGCCATCGATCTGGCGCGCACGCGCAGCCGGTTGGGGCAGTTGGTCGAAGTCAGGGATCCGGTCTGACACGTCCCCGGCCTTTGCCGGTATCATGTCGCCCGTTTCCAGGCCCCCGTGCCCTCCTCCCGATCAAAGTGAATCTGTTCATGGCTACCCTTGCCCAACTGCGCGCCGGCCAACTGTCGGGCGTTACCCGCCTGGACCTCACCGGCGGCCTGACGGAGTTTCCGCGAGAAATCTTCGACCTGGCGGACTCGCTGGAAGTCCTCGACCTCAGCGCCAATGCCTTGAGCAGTCTGCCGGATGACTTGCACCGCCTGACCCGTTTGCGCGTGTTGTTCTGCTCGGACAATCTGTTCACCGAACTGCCCGAGTGCCTGGGCCAATGCGCCGCGCTGACAATGGCCAGCTTCAAGGCCAACCGTATCGAACGCGTGTCAGGCGCCGCGCTGCCACCGTTGCTGCGCTGGTTAGTCCTGACCGATAACTGCATCACTGAGTTGCCCGCCGAGCTGGGTGAACGCCCGCACCTGCAAAAACTCATGCTTGCCGGCAACCGCTTGCAACGTTTGCCGGAAAGCTTGCGTCATTGCCATCGACTCGAACTGATCCGCATCGCCGCCAATCAGTTAAGCGAGTTACCCGAGTGGCTGCTGTCCCTGCCGAGCCTGGCCTGGCTGGCGTACGCCGGTAATCCGCTGGAGACCGAAGCCGATGCGGCCGCCCTCGAAGCCACGCCCTGTATTCCCTGGTCCGAACTGCGTCTGGAGCAGCAACTGGGCGAAGGCGCGTCGGGGGTGATTCATCGGGCTATTTGGGATCGACAGGACCAACCGGCCACACAGGTCGCGGTCAAACTCTACAAAGGCGAAATGACCAGCGATGGCTCGCCGTTGCACGAAATGAACGCCTGCATCACCGCCGGTAGTCACCCCAACCTGATCGGGGTTGAAGGGCGCATCGTCGGACATCCAGAAGACCAGGTCGGGCTGGTGATGCAACTGATCGATCCGAGCTATCGCAATCTGGCCGGGCTGCCGAGCCTGGCGTCATGCACCCGCGACGTTTACGCCAATGACACCCGGTTCAGCGCTGGCGTGGCATTGCGCATCGCCTGTGGCATCGCCTCGGCAGCCGAACATTTGCACCAGCATGGCATCACCCACGGCGACCTCTATGGCCACAACATTCTGTGGAACGAGCACGGTGATTGCCTGCTGGGGGATTTCGGCGCGGCGTCGTTCCATGCCACCTCGGACAGCCTTGAAAGCCGTGCGCTGCAACGGATCGAAGTGCGAGCGTTTGGTATTTTGCTGGGGGAATTGTTGGAGCGGATCGACTCGGGGTTGAGCGATGCGGGTCGGGGCCAGTTGGAGGCATTGCAGCAGCGCTGTTGTCAGCCGCAGGTGCTGGCGCGGCCGGGGTTCGGCGAGATTGTGCGAGCCTTGGAAAATTGGTGACCGCTTTGCGGTCACCAAAGTAACGGTTTAACCCGCCAACCCGACAAACATGTCCTGCACGTCATCGTGGTTATCGAGGCCTTCGAGGAAGGCTTCGACTTCAGCCATCTGCTCATCGCTCAGACCGCTGACCGGATTTTTCGGCTGATAACCCAACTTGGCCGACAACACGGTGAAACCTTGCTCCGGCAGGGCTTTCTGCACGGCGTCCAGGTCCGCAGGCTCGGTCAGGAACAGGGTCGTGCCCTCTTCTTCGCCCGGCTCGAAATCCTGGGCGCCGGCTTCGATAGCAGCCATTTCCGGATCGGCGTCAGGGCTGTCCGGGGACGCCTCGATCATGCCGACATGGTTGAAGTCCCATGCTACCGAACCGGAAGCGCCCAATTGGCCTTTGCGGAACGCGACGCGGATTTCAGCGACGGTACGGTTGATGTTGTCGGTCACGCATTCGACGATCAGCGGCACCTGATGCGGGGCGAAGCCTTCATAGGTCACGCGATGGTATTGCACGGTTTCGCCCAACAGGCCCGCGCCTTTCTTGATCGCGCGATCCAGGGTTTCCTTGGGCATCGAGGCTTTCTTGGCCTGCTCGACCACCAGACGCAAGTGTGCGTTGGTGGCAGTATCGGCACCGTTGCGGGCAGCAATGGTGATTTCTTTCACCAGTTTGCCGAAGATTTTGCCCTTGGCGTTAGATGCCGCTTCTTTGTGTTTAACCTTCCACTGTGCGCCCATTACTCACTCTCTTGATCTGTGGCGCCGAGACATCTATTGGCCGACGCATGGCGCAAGTTTATACGCCCTAAAGTTGGCAATCGACCAAAAATTCCATCCTGTTTACCCGCATGACCAATCGACATCTTCACCGACAGTTGTAGGGCGATTCTGAAACTTCGATTTGCGGTGACCATAAAGGGCTGTGGTTTCGTACCCTCTGCGCCCGTATTCCATGGCAGAAGCGCGTTCGATGCACAACGACAAGGAAAGTCCCTTCACCCTGACACTTCTCGACGGCGATTTGAGTTTTCAGGTGTTGCAGTTCAGTGGCCGAGAAGCCCTCAACCAGCCCTATCGATTCGACATCGAAGTGATCGGCCTGGCGCCGGCCATGAGCCTCGACCGATTGCTGCAACAACCGGTGTTCCTCAGCCTGATGGAGGGTCAGGGTATTCACGGCGTCCTTCACAGTGCCAGTCGAGAGCATCGCGGCCCCCACCGGATCGGCTACAAACTGGTGCTGGTGCCCTACCTTCAATGGCTCGATCGGCAGCGTTCACGCAGGGTCTTTCATCACCTCAGCGTACCGATGATCCTGCGCCAACTGCTGGAAGAACATGATGTGCCCGAGGGGAGCTATCGCTTCGAATTGTCGAACGGGCACTATCCCGTCCGGCCTTTTTGCATTCAGTACGAGGAGAGTGATCTGGCATTGCTGCAACGGCTGTGTGAAGAAGAAGGCATTCACTATCACTTCGAACATCAGCGTGACGGGCATGTGCTGGTCCTGGCCGATGACAGCCTGAGTTTCCCCCAGGAACCCGCACTTACGCCGTTCCAGGGCAACGCGCCCGAAGACAGTGAGGTGCCGGTGATCAGTGAGTTGTTCCAGCGCCATGACTCGCCGCCCTTTCCCTCACGACTGGAGGCCAGGAACCGTGGTTCGCAGAACCCCGACAAGGGAGCGGCCAACCACGCTTTCAGCAAACCATTGCCGGTGATGGTCCGGCCCGCGCCCGAGCACATCCATCGCGATCAGTTGAGCCGACGACAACTGGAACGACTGCGCTGCCAGCACCTGCAGATCCACGGTCAAAGCAACCAGAGCGCACTGCGCAGCGCACGGATAGTGCAAGTGTCAGAACATCCACTGTCGAATTTCAACGATCAATGGCTGCTCACCGAAACCCGACATCAGGGGCAACAACCTTCGATTCTTGCCACCGACAAACCTGTCACTGTCCGCCATTACCGCAATCGGTTCACCGCCATTCCCTGGTCAACGGTCTTCAGGCCGGCGCTCAAACAGACCAGGCCGAGCATCCCGGGTTATCAACTCGCCCGAGTACTGGGGCCGGCCGGGCAGCCGGCTGTGCTCGATGATCGAGGTCGAATACAGGTCACGCTGTGGCCAACAGCGAAAGCGGATCCGCTTGAATCTGCCGGTCTCTGGTTACCGGTGGCCCTTGCGGCGCCGGACGGTCGGATTGACCCGTCCAGCCTGCCAAAGGCCGGCAGCGACGTCCTGATCAGTTTTCTCGACAGTGACCCGGACCGGCCGGTGCTGTGCGTCGGCATGGGTCATCACCCGCGCACTCGGCGCGTTCCCGAGCCACGCCGCGATAGCCGCTTGCTGCTCGATTGGCTGGTCAATCGCTCGGACCTCACACCCTGACACTCAGCCTTTGTCGGCCTTGTCGGCCGCTGGCGCAGCAAGCCACGAGGGAAAGGAGTTCAGCTACTCAGAGGTTTTACGGTGATCGGTTGGTTAGGCACGAAAGCGCTTTCGGCACGCAGGCCAGCCGGGCGGCTGTTCCAGTGCGGGATCAGCACCAGGGCCGAAAACAACGCGCAGCCGGCGAAGACGATGAACACGGTGACCGAGTCGAAGTAGCCCGGCAGCAATCCGCCGAGAATCGCCCCGACCGAACCGCAACCGTTGACGAAACCGGCCGCTGTGGCGCCCGCCTTGGCGGTGCCGAAATCGATCGCGGCCGCGCCGCTGATCATCGAGTCCGGTCCATACAGGGTCAGGCCCATGATGAACAGCAGCGCCACCACCAGCATCACGCTGCCGGTATGCAAGGCGCCCATGAACAAGGCCAGGGTCACGGTCAACGCCAACAGGCTGAGCACACACGCCGGCATGCGTCGGGCGCCGAACACTTTGTCCGACGCCAGGCCCAGCAGAATCGGCCCGAGCAACCCGGCCAGTTCAAACGCGGTCGGAATGATTGCAGCGCCGACTTTGCCCACCGAGGGCATCTGTTCGAAGACGATTACCGGCCCCCAGAGCAGAATCGCGTAGCGCGCCGGTTTCAGCAGAAAGTACGCGAGGCCCAGCACCAGCACGGTGCGGTTGCGCAGAATTTCTTTTAACGGTTCCAGCATGCTGATCTTGCTTTGCGCGTCGGCCTCTTGCGCCGTCAGTTGCGGCTCCGGCTCCACCGCCGGCAAGCCAACGTCTTCGGGTTTGTTGCGCTGAAAAATAAAAAACAGCACGGCGACCAGCCCAACCACCGCCGCACTGGAAAAGAACGCCGCATGCCAGGTGCCGATCAGCGTATACGCCCACCAGCCTGCAAACGGCGAAGCCACCAGCCCACCAAAGGCGTAACAGGAACTCCACAACCCCAGCACCCGCCCGCGCTGCTCGGAGGGAAAGAAACTGCCGAGGTTCTTGCACAGCCCGGACCAGCCGGTGGACTGGGCAAACCCTTGAATCAACATGCAGGTAGCGAAGATTGGTAACGTCGCGAAACTGCCCATCACCAAGGCTGCCGCTGCTGAAATCAGCAACCCGCCAAACACTACGACCCTTGGGCCAAAGCGGTCGGCCAGGATGCCCCAAGTGAATTGCCCGATGGCGTAAGCCGTGAGGTAGATGGCGTCGAGGTTGGCCATGGCCATTTTGTCGAGCATGAAGGTGGGGTCTTCAGCGATCCCCAGTTTTGCCACGGAAAAAGCTTTGCGGGTGAAGTAGAAAGCGGCGTAAGCGAGCCAGGTGATCGCGAAGATCTGCACGCGCCAACGCTTGATAGTGCCGATGTGCTTGTTCATGGTGATTCTGACCTCAGGGTGTGAGTGTGCCGGCAGAAATTGAGAAATAACGCCAATTTTTTTTATTGTTGAGCACTTCGATATCGCAGCTTCCCTGAGGCGATATCGGTCAGATGAGTCCTGCTGTTGCACGCACAGGCTCATGGCCGCCAACGCTGTTCGACTGAGCAGTCACCGGGGCTGAGGTCAATAAAAACAATTACTGATTAATAAGTGAAATCGATTTATCGTATTTCCAATATAAGCCCAGATTGTTACTGGAGGTTTCGATGTCGGTTTCCCACGCCCAGCTCAAAGCCTTCCACGCCGTGGCCGTGCACGGAAGCTTTACCAAAGCCGCCGAGCGGTTATTTCTCACACAACCGGCGATTTCCGACCAAGTGCGCAAGCTTGAAGAGCGTTTCGGTGTGCTGCTTTTCCACCGCAACAAACGTTCGGTCCGGCTGACGGATTTGGGCGAGCGTTTACTGAGCATTACCCAGCGATTGTTCGTTATCGAGGCCGAGGCGCAGGAGCTCTTGCATGACTCCAGGGCCTTGCAGACCGGTAGCCTGATTCTCGCGGTGGATGCGCCAGTGCACGTGTTGCCGCAGATTGCTCGCTTTTGTGAGCGCTACCCCGGCATCAGCGTGAAGATCGAAACCGGCAACACCGACGAATCGCTGTTTCGGCTGTTCAACTATCAGGCCGACCTGGCGTTGCTGGGCCGAGAGGTGAGTGACGAACGTCTGATCTCGCTGCCGCTGCGCAACGACCCGATGGTGGCGTTCGTTTCGCGCAATCATCCGTGGGCCGACCGCGAGTCGATTTGCCTCGCGGATCTGGATGACACGCCTTTGGTGCTGCGGGAAATCGGCTCGGTGACGCGCCAGACGCTGGAAGAAGAAATGGCTCAGGCAGGCTTTCGCATTCGGCCGGCGATTCAGGTTGAAGGTCGCGAAGCGGCGCGTGAGGCGGTGGTCGTGGGGATTGGTATCGGTGTGGTATCGGCTGCCGAGTTCGGTGCAGATTCGCGGGTGTGCGCGTTGCCGATTACCGACTGCAAACGACGGCTGACGGAAACGCTGGTGTGCCTGCGCGAGCAGAGTTCGCGGCGGGTGGTGGCGACGTTTCTGGACATGGTTCGCGAGAGTCTGGCGTAAGCAGGCCCGACCCCATCGCGAGCAAGCTCGCTCCCACAGGGATTGATGTCGGCCGCATATCTTGTATACGACGCAAAACCTGTGGGAGCGAGCTTGCTCGCGATGCAGGCGCTGCGGTTTATCTAACTGGCGCCAACCCGAAAAACGCCTGTATCAAGCGCAAATCCCGCCGCCGCTCCATGCAGCCAATCATGTGCCGATTGACCAACCCTTCACCAAGAATCGGCACCGCCACCACCCGCGGATCATGGCTGACCTCCACCGACGACACCACGCCGACCCCCAACTCTGCGGCGACGGCTTCGGTCACCGCCTCGCGACTGTCCAGCTCCAGCAACACCCGTGGACTGACCAACGCCGCCGCGCACGCCTCGTCGAAGGTGCGCCGGGTGATCGAGCTCGGCTCGCGCAACACCATGATCACCTGATCCAGCGCCTTGAGCGGCACCCCCTTGGACATCTGCGCCCAAGGATGACCGCCGGGCACCAGCGCACAAATCCGTGATTCGCTTAAATCTTGCAAATGCAGCCCCTTGCGCGGTTCGACCTCGGTCAGCACCGCCACGTCGGCATGCTCCGACAACAACGCCGCCAAGGTTTCCTGAGCATTGCCCAGCCGCAGGTTCACGGTAATGCCGGGATACCGCGCGCGCAAACTGGCGAGCATCGGCATGACCATGTGCGGCCCGTCCGCCGCAACCTCCAGACGCCCGGTCAGCAACTGCCGGTTCGCTTCCAGCATCACCTGCGCTTCTTCGGCCAGACCAAACATCGCCCGGGTGATCGCGGCCAGTTTGGTGCCTTCCTCCGTCAGCTCCACCCGTCGCGCGGTACGTCGCAGCAGGGTGATCTGGTAATGCTCCTCAAGCGCCTTGATGTGCCCGGTGACCGCCGGTTGGCTGATGAACAGACGCGCGGCGGCCCGGGTGAAACTGCCCTCACGGGCCACCGCATCGAACGCGCGGAGCTGGAACAGGTTCATGAATAACTCTCACTGATGGCTGGCATAACAACAAACAATTTGATTGATAGCACGGCAAATTGCAATTTAAGCCCCGTAGCTTCATCCCATCGATTGCGAGGACACGAGAATGAGTACTGCCGAACCCATCCTGCTCACCCCCGGCCCACTGACCACATCGGCCCGTACCCGTCAGGCGATGATGGTCGACTGGGGCTCATGGGATGACCGCTTCAATCAACTGACCGCCAGCCTGTGCGAACAACTGCTGGCGATCATCAACGGCGGCGACAGCCACCACTGCGTGCCCCTGCAAGGCAGCGGTACGTTCGCGGTCGAAGCGGCGATCGGCACCCTGGTGCCTCGCGACGGCAAAGTCCTGGTGCTGATCAACGGCGCCTACGGCAAACGCCTGGCGAAAATCTGCGAAGTCCTCGGCCGCTCCTTCAGCACCTTCGAAACCGCCGAAGACGAGCCGACCACCGCCGCCGACGTCGACCGCCTGCTGCGTGCCGACGCCAGCATCACCCACGTCGCGCTGATTCACTGCGAAACCAGCACCGGGATCCTCAATCCGCTGCCGGAAATTGCTCACGTCATCGCGCAACACGGCAAACGCCTGATCATCGACGCCATGAGCTCCTTCGGCGCACTGCCGATCGACGCGCAACAGGTGCCGTTCGACGCGCTGATCGCCGCCTCGGGCAAATGCCTGGAAGGCGTGCCGGGAATGGGCTTTGTCTTCGCTCGTAAAGAAGCGCTGGCCAATGCCGCCGGCAACTCGCACTCGCTGGCGATGGACCTTTTCGACCAGCACACCTACATGGCCAAGACCGGCCAATGGCGCTTCACCCCGCCGACCCACGTGGTCGCCGCGTTGCACGAAGCCCTGCTGCAATACAACGAAGAAGGTGGTTTGCCTGCCCGGCATCAGCGCTATGCCAACAACTGCAAAGTGCTGCTCGATGACATGGCCAAATTGGGGCTGCGCAGTTTCCTGCCCGCCGCGATTCAGGCGCCGATTATCGTCACCTTCCACGCACCGAAAGATCCGCGCTACCAGTTCAAGGAATTCTACGAACGCGTCAAGGCCAAGGGTTTCATCCTTTACCCCGGCAAATTGACCCAGGTCGAAACCTTCCGCGTCGGCTGCATCGGCCACGTCAACCAGGACGAGATGCACGCGGCCGTGGCGGCGATCGCCGAAGTGCTGCGCGAGATGGAAGTCCTCGAAATCTGACTCACCACGACCTGTAGGAGCTGTCGAGTGAAACGAGGCTGCGATCTTGTGATCCTGTTTTTACAAAGGCAACGTCAAAAGATCGCAGCCTCGTTTCACTCGACAGCTCCTACAGAGATCACCATTTCCCACCTACAGGATTTGATCACCATGAACTACAGCAACCCAACCAAGCTGCAAGCCGCCATCCTCGACTGGGCCGGCACCGTGGTCGACTTCGGCTCTTTCGCGCCAACTCAAATTTTTGTCGAAGCCTTCGCCGAGTTCGACGTCCAGGTTTCCATCGAAGAAGCCCGCGGACCGATGGGCATGGGCAAGTGGGATCACATCCGCACCCTGTGCGATCAACCAGAAGTCGCCGAACGTTATCGCACCGTGTTCGGCCGTACGCCGACCGACGATGACGTCACGGCCATCTACAAACGCTTCATGCCCCTGCAAATCGAGAAAATCGCCGAGCACTCGGCGCTGATTCCGGGCGCGTTGGACACCATCGCCAATTTGCGCCAGCAAGGGATCAAGATCGGTTCCTGCTCCGGCTACCCGAAACAGGTCATGGACAAAGTTGTCGAATTGGCCGCCACCAACGGTTACGTCGCCGACCACGTGGTCGCCACCGATGAAGTGCCCAATGGCCGCCCATGGCCGGCCCAGGCGCTGGCCAACGTTATCGCGCTGGGCATCGATGATGTCGCGGCCTGCGTGAAGATCGACGACACCGTGCCGGGCATTCTTGAAGGTCGTCGTGCCGGCATGTGGACCGTGGCGCTGATCTGCTCGGGCAACGCGCTGGGCCTGGACTACGAAGGTTATCGCGCCCTGGGCAGCGACAAACTGGACAGCGAACGCAAGCGCATCCACGGGATGTTCGAAGGCTCGCGGCCGCACTACATGATCGACACCATCACCGATTTGCCGGAAGTGATCGCCGATATCAATAAGCGACTGGCCAAGGGCGAGATGCCGCAAACCAGCTGATTGCATCAATCGCGACAAAAAAAAGCGCCAGCTCCTGAACGGAACTGGCGCTTTTTTGTGGCCAACCACTTGATCCAGAGCATTGAACGCCCAAATAGCCACAGGCAAATCCACCAAAGCGGATTACAGTTAAAGCACACCGTCTAACAAGAACGGTGGCTCGACCTGACCTGTGAGGAACACCGTATGCCCTGGAAGAACTCCGACTCACGCTACAGCACCGTATCGATCACGCTGCATTGGTTGATGCTGGTCCTGCTGGCGCTGGTTTACGCCTGCATCGAATTTCGCGGGATCTTTCCAAAAGGCAGTGGCGGGCGGACGCTGATCGTTGAATCGCACTTTATGCTCGGTCTGACAGTGTTCGTACTGGTGTGGTTGCGCTTGTTCGCGCGCAGCCTGGGCCCGGCACCGCAAATCTTCCCGGCCTCGCCTCACTGGCAGACCGTGTTGGCCAAACTGATGCACTGGGCGCTGTACATCTTCATGATCGCCATGCCGATTCTGGGCTGGCTGGTCACCAGCGCAAAAGGTCACCAAGTGATGTTCTACGGCTTCGACCTGCCGCTGCTGATCGCGGAGGACAAGGCGTTGGCCAAGCAGATCGAGGGCTGGCATGAACTCGGCGGCACCATTGGATACTGGCTGATCGGCCTGCACGCCGTGGCGGGGATTTATCACCACTATGTGGTGCGCGATAACACTTTGCTGCGGATGATGCCCAAGCGCGGGTGAATCCCGCCGCTCACTGGAAACCCCGGCGGCCCTGCAAACCGCCGGTATGGACGAAGATCAGGCGCGTGCCCTTTTCGAATTTTCCGGCTTCTACTTGCTGCTTGAGCGCCAACAGGGCCTTGCCGGTGTACAGCGGTTCGAGAGGAATGCCGCAGGCCTGTTCGGTCTGATCGATGAATTCGAGCAACAGCGGATCGACTTTGGCAAAACCGCCACGGCTGGCGTCGAACAATTCATAAGCGCGATGGTGTAAACCCGCCTCCTGCACAATCGATTCGACTTGCTGCGCAACCCCATGATCGTCGGGTACCGCCAGCGCGCCATACACCGGGTGTTCACCTGCTTCGGCCAGCACCAGGCCGGCCAGGGTCGTGCCCGTTCCGCAGGCTAGCCACCAACCGTCGTAGTCGCTCCAGCCCAGACCGTTCAGTTGCTCGCTGGCCATTGTCCTCAGCTGCAGGCAGCCCTTTGCTCCCTGCAAACCGCCGCCACCTTCCGGCACCGGATACAGATCCGGATACTGCGCCTGCCATGGCAGCCAGAAACCCGGCTCGTGCCGCGCTCGATAGCCGCCATAACCGAGCCAATGCAACTGCATGCCGAACGCCTGCAAGTCTTTCACCGTCGGCGTTTCTTGCGGATGACCGCGCAACAGGCCAACCGTGCGAAAACCGAATCGTTTGCCCGCCGCGGCCAGTGCATGCAGATGATTGGAGTGGGCACCGCCCAGACTGATGATGCCTTTGGCACCGATCTGGTCAGCGGCTTTCAGGTGCTCGATGAGTTTGAACCACTTGTTGCCACTGATCAGCGGGTCGATATGGTCGAGGCGCAGGGTCGCGACTTCGATGCTTGATCGGGCGAGCCAATCAAGATGAAGGGGTTCGAGGGGAGCCTGGGGTAGCCATTCGTTGGGCGGGAGAAACATCGATGCCGGCTCTGGGTGAAGAGCCAGCATCTTAACAGCCGCAGTGATCGTTCCCACTCTGCGTGGGAATGCCTCAACGGACGCTCCGCGTCCGCTTTAGGGGACGCGGAGCGTCCCGGGCTGCATTCCCACGCAGAGCGTGGGAACGATCCACGTCAGAGTTCAGCAGCCAACCGGGACCCTTGGTTGATCGCGCGCTTGGCATCCAATTCTGCCGCCACATCCGCGCCGCCAATCAAATGCACGTTCTGCCCAGCCGCCACCAGACCTTCCTGCAACTCACGCAGCGGATCCTGCCCGGCGCAGATCACGATGTTGTCCACCGGCAGCACTTGCGGCTCGCCGGTTTCACCGATGCGGATATGCAAACCTTCGTCGTCGATCTTCAGGTACTCGACGCTGTTGAGCATCTGCACCTGTTTGTTTTTCAGCCCGGTGCGGTGAATCCAGCCGGTGGTTTTACCCAGGCCGTCGCCGACCTTGGATTTCTTGCGTTGCAGCAGGAACACTTCACGAGCCGGTGCGTGAGGTTCAGCCTTGATGCCGGCGACACCGCCGCGCGCTTCCAGATGCGTATCGATACCCCACTCCTTCCAGAACGCCTCGCGATTCTGGCTGGTGGCCACACCTTGGTGAACCAGGAACTCCGAGACATCGAATCCGATACCACCGGCACCAATCACCGCAACGCGTTTGCCCACCGGTTTGCGCTCAAGGATCACGTCCAGGTAGCTCAGCACCTTGGCGTTCTCGACGCCTGGAATTGCTGGAGTTCTTGGAGCAATGCCGGTGGCGAGAATGATCTCGTCGTAACCGCCCTCAACCAGTTTCGCCACGTCGACGCGGGTGTTCAGGCACACCTCAACATGGGTGGTCTGCAGTTTGCGGTTGAAGTAGCGCAGGGTTTCGAAGAACTCTTCCTTGCCCGGCACACGCTTGGCGATGTTGAACTGGCCACCGATTTCGCTGGCCGAATCAAACAGCGTTACCTGATGCCCACGCTCGGCGGCCACGGTCGCCGCGGACAGACCCGCAGGACCGGCGCCGACCACCGCGATTTTCTTGATCTGCTGCACCGGCAAGTAATTGAGTTCGGTTTCATGACAGGCGCGCGGATTTACCAGGCAACTGGTCAACTTGCCGCCGAAGGTGTGGTCCAGGCAGGCCTGGTTGCAACCGATGCAGGTGTTGATTTCATCGGCACGACCTTCAGCGGCCTTGTTGACGAAGTCCGGGTCGGCGAGGAACGGCCGCGCCATGGAGACCATGTCGGCATCGCCGTCGGCCAGAATCTGCTCGGCCACTTCCGGGGTGTTGATACGGTTGGTGGTGATCAGCGGAATGTTCACCGAACCGCGCAGCTTGGCCGTGACTTTGCTGAACGCACCACGCGGCACTTTGGTGGCGATGGTCGGGATCCGCGCTTCGTGCCAGCCGATGCCGGTGTTGATGATGGTCGCGCCGGCCTGCTCGATGGCCTTGGCCAGCGTCACGATTTCTTCCCAGCTGCTACCGCCTTCCACCAGATCGAGCATCGACAGGCGGAAGATAATAATGAAATTCGGGCCTACCGCTTCGCGCACCCGGCGGACGATTTCCACCGGCAGGCGCATGCGGTTTTCATAGCTGCCGCCCCAGCGGTCGGTGCGGTGGTTGGTGTGGGCGGCGAGGAACTGGTTAATGAAATAACCTTCGGAGCCCATGATCTCGACGCCGTCGTACTCGGCCTGTTGCGCCAGGGTCGAGCAAGTGACGAAATCACTGATCTGCTTCTCGATGCCTTCCTCGTCCAGCTCTTTAGGCTTGAACGGGTTGATCGGCGCCTGAATGGCGCTCGGCGCGACCTGTTTCGGGCTGTAGGCGTAACGCCCGGCGTGAAGGATCTGCATACAGATCTTGCCGCCCGCCTCGTGCACCGCGCGGGTGACGATGCGGTGCTTGAGCGCTTCTTCCTCGGTGGTCAGTTTGGCTGCGCCGGAATACACCCCGCCCTCATCGTTTGGGCCAATACCGCCGGTGACCATCAGGCCAACGCCGCCACGGGCACGTTCGGCAAAGTACGCCGCCATGCGCTCGAAACCTCCAGGCTTTTCCTCAAGACCGGTGTGCATCGACCCCATCAGGGTACGATTGCGCAGCGTGGTAAAACCCAGGTCCAGCGGGGCCAACAGGTGCGGGTAATGAGCGGCGGCCATCGGTAACTCCACATCGAGCGATCACGGAAAAAGTGCAGGAGCTCTTCGGCCCCCGTCAGTCATGTTGGACAGACTAAGAGTCGCGCCGCTGTCACTCAATGACCGTAACTGACAACTTATTGATCCAAATGTGCAGCGCCCCTTGGCAAGTGCCGGCATGCGCCCTACCCTAGTCGCGAATCCTGCACACGGCCGTTGACTGTTTCCCCATGCGCAAACTTCTGTACCTGACTTTCTCCATGGCATTGATTGCCGCCCTTACGACCTACGCCATGTGGGCCGCGGACCGTCCGGTGGGTCATTACCTGTCGGACCTGCGCATCAACCTCGCGGTCGACCAAGGCACACCCGCCGATCGCGGCAACTTGCTGGGCATCCAGCCCGAACTGTTTCCCACTGACTATCAAAGCTCCGAGCGCCTGCACCGCAAGCTGGCGGCCTATTTGCAGAAGGCCCAGGACCAGGGCCTGCTGAACGAAAAAACCATCGTCGTCCTGCCCGAACATATCGGCACCTGGTTGATGGTCAGCGGCGAGAAAGATGAGCTGTACCAGGCCACCACGCTCAAGGAAGCCATGAACTGGCTGGCGGTCAGCAACCCACTGAAGTTCGTCCGCGCACTGATCAGCGCCAAGGGCGAAAAACGTCTGGACGACGCTCACCTGCGCATGAAGGCCAAAGGCATGGCCAAGGACTACCAGGCGCTGTTTGGTGGTCTGGCGAAAGAATTCCACGTGACGTTGGTGGCGGGCTCCATCGTGCTACCCGAGCCCAGCATCATCGACGGCACCCTGAAAATCGGCCGCGGCGCGTTGTACAACAGCAGCGTGGTGTTTGGTCGCGATGGCTTGCCGATCGGCCAACCCCAGCGCCAGATGCACCCGATTTTCGATGAACATGAAGTCATCGCCGCCAATGGCGAGCATACGCTCAACGTCGTCGACACCCCGGCCGGACGCCTGGGCGTGCTGATCGGCAGCGACAGCTGGTACCCGGACAACTACCGCAAGCTCGACAACCAAGGTGCGCAGTTCGTCGCGGTCCCCGCGTTTGTGATCGGGCGCGGCACCTGGGACAAACCGTGGCGCGGTTACAAGGGGCTGTCGACGCCTGGCTCGGTCAGTCTCAAGGCCGGGGAGCTCAGCGAAGGCCAGGCCTGGCATCGCCTGACACTCACCGCTCAACCGCCCAGCAGCCAGGCAATCGCCGGCATGAGCGTGTTCCTGCGCGGTCAGTTCTGGGATCAGGGCAGCGCCGGTCAAAGTTTTCTCAGCAGCAACGGGCAGCAGTTCGCCGACGGCAATGCCCGTGGCGCGCGCTTGCTGAACCTCTGGTTGTAACCGATGAAACCGTTGCCGATGCGCCTCGGCGATCTGTCGGTGGGCTTTGTTCATAGCTTGGCCGACGCCGTGCGCAGCCACGGTGCAGACCCTCAGCCGTTGCTCGAACAATACGGTCTCGACGCGGCGCGCCTCAGCGAAGCAGGCGCCCGGCTCTCGATCCCGCGCTACATGCGTCTGGGTCACAGCGCCATTCAACTGACCGACAACCCGGCGCTTGGCTTGCGCATGGGTCAGCTCAGTCGCCTGAGCCAGGTCGGCCTGGCCGGGGTCACGGCCGCTCAGGCGCCAACGGTGCGAGAAGCCGCGCGCTGTCTGATTCGCTTCGAAGCCTTGTATGGTTCCAATTATCGCGGTCAATCGAGTTTTCACGAAGACGCCCAAGGCGCTTGGCTGCGGTTCTATTCCATCAGCCCTTACAACGCCTACAACCGCTTCGTAGTGGATTCGATCATCGCTGGCTGGTTGCAGCAATTGTCCAGCATAAGCCCTGCCCCGTTGCGGGCCGAACGCATCGAGATCGAGTTTGATGAGCCGGATTACCGCACGGCTTATGAGGTGTTGGGCGACTGCCCGATCCAGTTTGGCCGCGAGCACAATCAACTGCGCTTGAGCCTTGCCAGCCTCGCCCAGCGCAACCCGGAACATTGCCCGAGCACCTGGCGACACTTGCTGCAACTGTGTGAACGGGAGCTGGAGCAACTGACACGCACCCGCAGCCTGCGTGAACGCATCACTCAGCTACTGGGGCCATTGCTCAATGGTGGCCGGGAACCCGACCTGGAAGAAGTGGCGGCACGCCTGAAGCTGCCAACCTGGACCTTGCGCCGCAAACTTGCCGAGGAAGGCACGCAATTTCGCGCAATCCTCAATGACACGCGCCGCGATCTGGCCATGACCTACATCCGCGATACCGAACTGGCGTTCGGAGAAATCGCCTATCTGCTGGGCTTTGCCTCGGCCGAAGCCTTTCAACGGGCCTTCAAACGCTGGAGTGGCCAGACTCCCGGCGAGTTTCGCCGCAGTCATCGCCAATCCGCTTGACGCTTACAGCTCGGTAGCGTCTTCCGCCGGTTCCAGCGGGTCCAGCTCAAACGCCTGATACTCGAGCAACTCTTCTTGATATTCGTCCATTTTGAATCCCCCACAGTTCGTTGAAAAAAACGCCTGAATAAATGACCAGCACCCCGAGCATAAAGTGCCCACGTGAAAGAAAAATGACGCAGGCACACCGCTCAGCGGCTACTTAATAAAACGTAGCAGGCCGTCAGGAATTTATCACAGGATTTTTTCGATACAGGCCGTAGGACAACGGGCTGGGTTGACGCGGGTCAAATTAAAAGCCGCTGCAGGATCGGTGTCGACTGAACCGATCCCGCGGCGTCAGAGCACGATTACTGGCCTGATACAGGAATGGCCGAAATAGGCTCGGTAGGTGGAGGCAGGCTTGATTGAGGCGGCGGAGTGACGGTTTCCGTGGTCGATGCCGGCTCGGCGCTTTCGGCCGGAGCAATCGGAGCAGCCTCAGGCGGCGGTGCAACCGGCTCAGAGGCTGCTGGAGCCGCTTCGGCAGGCGCTGGCGAAGGTTCTGCGGCAGGTGCCGGGGTCGGCGCCAACGGAGCCGGTGCGGCCTTGGCTTCAGGCACGCCGAGATCGGGCTTCGGCTTATCCTTGATGTGCGCGGCCTTTTTCGCTTCCGGCGGCAGGAACAACTCGACCAGGGTGAAGAAACGCTCGTAGAACTTGGGCGACGATACGGTTTCGCTGGCGACCTTGACCATCGAGTCGTCGGACGAGCCGATCGGCATCGACACAGAACCCAGCACGCCTACGCCAACGCTGGCGGAGTTGTTGGTCTTCTTCAGCGCATAACGATCCTGCAGGGCGTTAGCGAACATGGTCGCGTGGAGCCCCTCACTGCCGTCATCGGCACAGACCACACTGAAGCTGATCTCCATGTGGGTCTCGCCGGTCTGCTGGAAGCTTTTGTGTCCGCTGACCAGTTTGGGGTCGGCGCTGGTGATGATGTAGCCCTGGCTCAGCAATGCCCGACGAGCGGCTTCGCACGTCTGCGCATCCGTCACCGGGTAGCTACGCGAAAACGTTCCGGAGTCATCGAAGTTCTCATGCTCGTAGATTGGGGCTTTCTTCGACGAGCAGCCGGCCGCGGCGGCCAGCACCAACGCCAGCCCTGCAACACGCATGGGAAATGATTTAAACATTGAACATCCTGAGGAAAACGGTCCGGGGCGTATTGTGCAACAGATCGATGCTTAGCGGAGTATCGATTAGTGTCTTAAAACAGTTACAAGTCTACTGACTGTCATTTACAGGAAAAAGTCGCACGGTAAACACTCAGGCGACGGGTAACCCGCGCTGCTTTCGTTTCGCCCATAAAAAACCCCAGCCTTTCGGCCGGGGTTTTTGTGTAGCGCAAAACTCAGTCAGGCATCAGAAGCGTTTGATCTCAGCCTGGCTTTCCAGCAGTTTGCGGTAGGCCGCAAAGTCTTGCTGGCCAATGCGCGAAGCGAGGAAGCGACGGTATTGAGCCTTCTCTTCTTCGGTCGGCGCAGCCGCTTCGTTCACGCCGTTCAGACGCACAATCACCAGGCTACCATCGGCCAGGGTCACGCTGCTGAAGGTCGGCTTGTCCTTGGCGACAGGCTTGGGCATGCGGAACAGCGCCTGCAGCACGGTTGGGTCAACCCCTTCCTGGCCACGAGTGGCTGCCTGGATCACTTTCCAGCTCTGACCGTCGATCGCCTTGTCCAGCGCAGTCTTGCCATCGCGCAGGCTGACAATCAGCTCTTCAGCCTTGGTCTTGGCGGCAGCACTGGCGTGCTCCTTGGCCAATTGCACGCGAATACTTGGCGCTACGCTTTCCAGCGGCAGTTGCGCAGGCTTCAGGTGCTCCTTGGCGCGCAGCACGATCACGGTTTCCGGATCGAGCTCGATGGCGGTGCTGTTGGCACCCTCATCCAGCACTTCAGGGCTGAACGCAGCAGTGATCACGGCACGGTTGGCCGTAACACCTTCGCCACCTTCACGGCCGAACGGTTTGGACGTATGAACAGTGAGCTTCAGGTCCTGCGCCGGCTGAGCCAGATCAGAGGCTTCGAACGACGAGTCTTCCAGTTGCTTGGTCGCCTCGACGAAACGTTGCTCGACCTGCTGGGTTTTCAGCTCACGGGTCAGCTTGTCTTTCAGGCTGGCGAGCGTCGGCACTTCAGGCGCTTCGACACCCAACAGCTTGATCAGGTGTAAACCGAAGTCAGTGCGGACCGGTGCCGAGACCTGATCCTTGGCCAACGCATACAGCGCGGTTTCGAAGGCTGGATCGTAGACACCAGGACCGGCATAACCAAGGTCACCGCCGTTGTTCGCCGAACCAGGATCCTGAGAGAACTCCTTAGCCAGAGCTTCGAACTTCTCGCCTTTTGCCAGACGTGCCTGGATCTCTTCGATCTTGGCCTTGGCTTGCGCTTCGGTCACCTTGTCGTTCACTTCGATCAGAATGTGCGCGGCCCGGCGTTGTTCCGACAGGTTCGCGGTTTCTTTCTGATACGCCGCTTGCAGGTCTTCGTCCTTGACGCTGACCTGATCAAAGAAGGAAGCCTTCTTCAACTCCAGGTAATCAATGACCACCTGATCCGGCGTCATGAATTCCTTGGCGTGTTCGTCGTAGTAGGCTTTGACTTCATCGTCGGTCAGCTTCACAGCCGCCGGGTCAGCCTTGACGTTCAGCGAAGCGAAATCGCGGGTCTGTTTTTCCAGACGGGCGAATGCCAGAACCTGTGCGTCGGTGACAAAACCGCTACCTGCCAGACCCGCGCGCAACTGACCGATCAGCATTTCCTGAGCCAGCATCTGGCGGAATTGCATGCGGCTGTAGCCGAGTTGGCGAATAACCTGGTCGAAACGCTCAGGGCTGAACTTGCCATCAACCTGGAATTCAGGCGTCTGCAGGATCACCTGGTCCAAAGCAGCTTCGGAAAAAGCGAACTTCGAGTTTTCTGCGCCTTGCAGCAGCAGCTTGCGATCGATCAAGCCTTTGAGGGCCGATTCGCGCAGCATTTTTTCGTCGAGCAAGGAAGCATCGAAATCCTTGCCAAGTTGTTGCATGAGCTGACGGCGTTGCATATCGACCGCCTGGCTCAGCTCGTTTTGACTGATTTCTTCACCATTGACCTTGGCCGCATCCTGGCTGTTGGTCGTCGCCTGGAAAATGGCCTCGATACCGGTGAAAGCCATCAGTACAACGATGATCCCGATAATGGTCTTGGCAATCCAGCCTTGTGAATTGTCCCTGATATTCTGCAGCATGCGTCCCCCAGAAACGGTTGAACTTCAAAATTAGGCAACCGTGGAGCGTGGGTAGAATCCGGATAGAAGAAAGGCGCATCCGAGGATGCGCCTTCTCGTAACTGGCGGAGCGGACCGATGACTCGAACTTGCGAGCCTCGGTGTCTCGGATCGGCGACTCGCCGACTGGACTACCGCTCCGCTGCCAGGTCAGGCATGACCCCGACCCGGATAGGCAAAAACCTGAATCGAACTTAGTTGACAGCTTCTTTCAGTGCTTTACCGGCTTTGAAACCTGGTTTTTTAGCGGCTGCGATTTCCAGCGTCTTACCGGTCTGTGGGTTACGACCAATGCGAGCTGGACGATCAGTTACGGAGAAAGTACCGAAACCAACCAGAACAACAGAGTCGCCAGCCTTGAGAGCGCCAGTGACGGATTCGATTACAGCGTCCAGCGCACGGCCAGCAGCAGCTTTCGGGATATCAGCGGATGCAGCGATAGCATCAATCAGTTCCGACTTGTTCACTCTAAGTCCCCTTATATCTATTTGAGTATGATTCTAAGTTTTTTGGTGAAAGCAAAAACGAGTGCTGAATGGCCTACAGACACTTAAGAGCCGCTTTATAACAAGGGCTCTAAAAAGCTGTCAACAAGCCACCCAGGCAAATGCGTACTAATGCGTGCTAATTCTTTCCTTAGAGTCAGACTCGCGTTTTTCATCCTTTGCAACTATCTCTGGAGCTACATCTGGCAAGGGCTCCGGCGCGTATTGCAGCGCAATTTGCAGGACCTCGTCAATCCATTTAACCGGTTTAATCTGCAGATCTTGCTTGATATTGTCAGGAATTTCCTTCAGATCGCGTACGTTCTCTTCAGGAATGATCACGGTCTTGATTCCGCCACGGTGAGCAGCGAGCAGTTTTTCTTTCAAACCACCAATCGCCAGCACCTGACCACGCAGCGTAATTTCGCCAGTCATGGCGACGTCCGCGCGCACAGGGATCCCGGTCAATGCCGACACCAGAGCCGTGCACATACCCACACCGGCGCTAGGGCCGTCTTTCGGGGTCGCCCCTTCCGGCATATGGATGTGCGTGTCGCGCTTCTCATGGAAGTCCAGGGGAATCCCCAGGCTCTTCGCGCGACTGCGAACAACCGTCAGGGCCGCAGTGATCGATTCGACCATGACGTCACCCAAGGAACCGGTCTTGATCAACTGGCCTTTACCCGGCACGACTGCGGCTTCGATGGTCAGCAATTCGCCGCCCACTTGAGTCCACGCCAGCCCGGTCACCTGACCGATCTGATCCTGCGATTCGGCCAGACCGTAGCGGAATTTGCGCACGCCCAGGAAGTGTTCCAGCATCTCGGCAGTGACCTTAACCGAGAAGCGTTTTTCCATTGCATGCTCTTTGACCGCCTTGCGGCAAACCTTCGCAATCTGGCGCTCCAGCCCACGTACACCGGCTTCGCGGGTGTAGTAGCGGATGATGTCGCGGATCGCTTCGGCGTCGAATTCCAGCTCGCCCTTTTTCAAACCATTGGCAGTAATCTGCTTTGGCGAAAGGTATTTGACGGCGATGTTGATCTTTTCGTCTTCGGTGTAACCCGGCAGACGAATCACTTCCATCCGGTCCAGCAGGGCTGGTGGAATGTTCATGGAGTTCGAGGTGCAAAGGAACATCACATCGGACAGGTCGTAGTCGACTTCCAGATAGTGATCGTTGAAGTTGTGGTTCTGCTCAGGGTCGAGCACCTCCAGCAACGCCGACGCCGGATCGCCACGCATGTCGCTGCCCATCTTGTCGATTTCATCGAGCAGGAACAGCGGGTTACGGACGCCCACTTTTGTCATCTTTTGAATCAATCTTCCTGGCATCGAACCGATATAAGTACGGCGATGACCACGAATTTCCGCTTCATCACGCACACCGCCGAGGGCCATACGCACGAATTTGCGGTTGGTGGCGTGAGCAATCGACTCCGCCAGAGAGGTTTTACCCACCCCAGGAGGACCGACCAGGCACAACACCGGACCACGAATTTTCTTCACGCGTTTTTGCACGGCGAGGTATTCGAGGATCCGTTCTTTGACTTCTTCCAGACCATAGTGGTCTGCATCGAGAATGTCTTCAGCGCGCGCCAGATCCAGACGCACTTTGCTCTGCGCCTTCCACGGCACCTGAACCAGCCAGTCAATATACGAGCGCACCACGGTCGCTTCCGCAGACATTGGCGACATTTGTTTTAACTTGTTCAGTTCGCCCTGGGCTTTGGCCAGCGCATCTTTCGGCAGACCGGCGGCATCGATGCGCTTTTTCAGCTCTTCGATTTCATTGTGGCCTTCGTCGCTGTCGCCGAGTTCTTTCTGAATGGCCTTCATCTGCTCATTCAGGTAGTACTCGCGCTGGCTGCGCTCCATTTGTTTTTTGACGCGACCACGAATGCGTTTTTCGACTTGCAACAGGTCGATCTCGGCATCCAGCAACGCCAGAACGTGCTCGACCCGGGCCGACAAATCAATGATTTCGAGGATTTCCTGCTTCTGCTCGATCTTCAGGGCCATGTGTGCGGCCATGGTATCGACCAGCCGGCCCGGTTCGTCGATGCTATTGAGCGACGACAGGACCTCAGCGGGGACTTTTTTGCCCAGCTGTACGTATTGTTCGAACTGAGCCAGCAGGCTGCGGACGAACACTTCCGACTCGCGCTCTGGCGCGTCGACTTCGTCGATCAATGAGACTTCGGCGCGGCAGTGGCCGTCCACTTCGCTGAAACGCTCAACGGCGCCCCGCTGCTCACCTTCGACCAAAACCTTGACCGTGCCGTCAGGCAGCTTGAGCAGCTGCAGAACGGTCGCAATGGTACCTACGCGATAAAGTGCTTCTTCACCGGGATCGTCGTCAGCAGGGTTTCTCTGAGCCAGCAGAAGGATCTGCTTGTCGCCCGTCATCGCTGCCTCGAGGGCTTCGATGGATTTCTCGCGCCCCACGAACAGCGGGATAACCATGTGCGGATAAACCACAACATCACGCAATGGCAGGAGAGGCAATTCGATGGTTGTCTTCATGATTTCGCCTCTACGGCGGCCATAAGGCCGTAAACAGATGGAAGTGAGCTTGAAACCAAGATGGGGGCTACCTTCAAAAAAAACAAGCTTAAAGAAGGTGTTAAAACGCGCTAAAAGCAAAGGGGCCCGAAGGCCCCTTCTTTATTCCAGCAGCGTGACGCTTAGGCGTCTGGCGCTGCCTTGGCAGCCGGCTCACTGTTTTCGTAGATATACAGTGGCTTGGACTTGCCTTCTATAACGCTTTCGTCGATCACTACTTTACTCACCTCGGACTGCGAGGGGATTTCATACATAGTGTCGAGCAATACACCTTCGAGAATCGAACGCAGCCCACGGGCACCGGTTTTGCGTTCCAGGGCACGTTTGGCGACCGATTTCAGAGCGTCGGCCCGGAATTCCAGGTCCACACCTTCCATCTCGAACAGCTTGGCATACTGTTTGGTCAGAGCATTTTTCGGCTCGGTGAGAATCTGCATCAGCGCAGCCTCATCAAGCTCGTCCAGCGTGGCAAGTACCGGCAGACGACCGACGAATTCCGGGATCAGACCGAACTTGACCAGATCGTCAGGCTCGACTTCACGCAGGGACTCACCGACTTTCTTGCCTTCTTCCTTGCTGCGCACTTCCGCGTTGAAACCGATGCCGCCCTTGGTGGAACGGTTTTGAATAACCTTTTCCAGACCGGAGAATGCACCACCGCAGATGAACAGGATGTTACGGGTGTCGACCTGAAGGAATTCCTGCTGCGGATGCTTGCGACCACCTTGAGGCGGAACGGAAGCGACCGTGCCTTCGATCAACTTGAGCAGGGCCTGTTGCACGCCTTCACCGGAAACGTCCCGGGTGATCGACGGGTTGTCAGACTTGCGCGAGATCTTGTCGATCTCATCGATGTAGACAATGCCCATTTGGGCCTTTTCTACGTCGTAATCGCACTTCTGCAGCAGCTTCTGAATGATGTTTTCGACATCTTCACCCACGTAACCTGCCTCGGTGAGGGTGGTTGCGTCGGCGATGGTGAACGGAACGTTCAGCAAACGGGCCAGTGTTTCGGCAAGCAGGGTTTTACCCGAGCCTGTCGGGCCGATCAGCAAGATGTTGCTCTTGCCGAGTTCGACATCGTCATTCTTTTTGTCACGCTGGTTCAGGCGCTTGTAGTGGTTGTACACCGCTACGGCCAGAACCTTTTTCGCACGTTCCTGACCAATCACGTACTGATCAAGGATGCCGCTGATTTCTTTAGGCGAAGGCAATTTATGCGCGCTGCTTTCGGCCTGGGCTTCCTGCACCTCCTCACGGATGATGTCATTGCACAGGTCGACGCACTCGTCGCAGATAAAGACCGAGGGGCCGGCAATCAATTTGCGCACTTCATGCTGGCTTTTGCCACAGAAGGAGCAATAGAGCAGCTTGCCGTTGTCCTCGCCGTTGCGGGTGTCAGTCATTCGTTCGATCCAAATCCGATAGGCTTGCAACACAAGATGAAGGCTATTGCGGGCTTTTTCAAGCCCGCTAATGATCGGACGCGCCGACCAACCCTATTTTGAGCTGCTTAATTTAAGCGGGGCGCTGGCTGATCACTTCATCGATCAACCCGTATTCACGCGCTGCTTCTGCACTCATGAAATTATCGCGGTTGGTATCGCGCTCAATTTCTTCAAGAGTGTGCCCGCTATGCTTGGCCATCAGCGTGTTGAGACGCTCACGAATGAAGAGGATTTCCTTGGCATGGATTTCGATATCCGAAGCCTGGCCCTGGAAACCGCCCAGTGGCTGGTGAATCATCACACGCGAGTTCGGCAGGCAGTAACGCTTGCCAGCAGCACCGGCCGTCAATAGAAACGCACCCATGCTGCACGCTTGACCGATACAGGTAGTCGACACGTTTGGCTTGATGAACTGCATGGTGTCATAGATCGACATACCAGCCGTCACCGAACCGCCCGGGGAGTTGATATAGAGATGGATGTCCTTGTCCGGGTTTTCCGCTTCAAGGAACAGCAGTTGCGCACAGATCAGGTTGGCCATGTAGTCCTCTACCGGACCAACCAGAAAGATCACTCGCTCCTTGAGAAGGCGCGAGTAGATGTCATAGGCGCGCTCGCCACGAGCAGATTGCTCGACAACCATCGGGACCAGGCCGCCTGCGGCCTGGATATCAGAGTTCTGCTGAATATACGAATTACGGAACATGCTCTGCAGTCACTCCCAAATAGTTATGTCTTGAATACGCATAAGCCAGCACGAAGGCTGGCTTATGGTGTGTACTTCTTACCGCAAAAACGATCAGTCGGCTTGTGGAGCTTCTACCGGCTTGACTGCTTCTTCGTAAGAGACCGATTTGTCGGTCACGCTAGCTTTCTGCAGAACAGTATCCACAACTTGCTCTTCCAGCACAACCGAACGAACTTCGTTCAGTTGCTGGTCGTTCTTGTAGTACCAAGACACAACCTGCTCAGGCTCTTGGTAAGCCGAAGCCATTTCCTGAATCATTTCACGAACGCGGGCTTCGTCAGGCTTGAGGTCGAATTGCTTGACCACTTCTGCCACGATCAGACCCAGCACAACGCGGCGCTTGGCTTGCTCTTCGAACAGCTCGGCCGGCAGTTGCTCAGGCTTGATGTTGCCGCCGAACTGCTGAACAGCCTGCACGCGCAGACGGTCAACTTCGTTGGACAGCAGAGCCTTAGGCACTTCGATCGGGTTGGTGGCCAGCAGACCGTCCATTACCTGATTCTTAACCTTGGATTTGATCGCCTGACGCAGTTCACGCTCCATGTTCTTGCGAACTTCGGTGCGGAAGCCTTCCAGGCCCGTTTCCTTGATGCCGAATTGAGCGAAGAATTCTTCGGTCAGTTCTGGCAGTTTTGGTTCGGAAACAGTGTTCACGGTCACGGTGAACTCAGCGGTTTTGCCTGCCAGGTCGAGGTTCTGATAGTCCTCTGGGAAGGTCAGGTTCAGAACGCGCTCTTCGCCGGCTTTAGCGCCAACCAGGCCATCTTCAAAACCAGGAATCATGCGGCCGGAACCCAGAACCAGCTGAGTACCTTTGGCGGAACCGCCAGCGAACACTTCACCGTCGACCTTGCCAACGAAATCGATGTTCAGCTGGTCTTCGTTTTGAGCAGCGCGATCGGCCACTTCGAAACGGGTGTTCTGCTTGCGCAGCACTTCCAGCATTTTGTCCAGATCGGCATCAGCCACGTCAGCGCTCAGACGCTCAACCGCGATACCTTCGAAACCGGCAACGGTGAACTCCGGGAACACTTCGAAAATCGCGACGTATTCCAGGTCTTTGCCAGCTTCCAGCGATTTCGGCTCGATCGAAGGAGCGCCAGCCGGGTTCAGCTTCTGCTCAACGACAGCTTCGTAGAAAGAAGACTGGATCACGTCGCCAACAGCTTCCTGACGTGCATCAGCACCGAAACGGCGCTTGATTTCACTCATCGGCACTTTGCCTGGACGGAAGCCAGCAATCTTGGCCTTTTGGGCAGTCTGCTGCAGACGCTTGTTGACCTGAGTCTCGATGCGCTCAGCCGGCACGGTGATGCTCATGCGGCGCTCAAGAGCAGAAGTATTTTCAACAGAAACTTGCATGGATATTCCTCGTTGCACAGACGTTAGCCGGCCGTTTCCGACCCCAGAATCAAGGGCATGCATTCTAGTGGGTCAAACTCAAGAAGTCACCCTACTGAAAACGGGTAAAAAAGCAGCAGGCAATTTATAGGCGGGGACAAACGGTTGTGCCTCGCCCTGTTAGCAAATACAGCCAATCATGCCAGGGCTCTGCACCAATCCTTCTATATATAGAAGGCATCGGCAATCCATCCCTGACAGTCGACCCCACGAGGGGACCAACGGGCGAATCAGCATCATCGAGAAACATAAATCCGACGATTCGAGCCGCCCTCTCGACCCAGAACCTGCGGCCGCTTTGAAAATTCAGACTTCTAAAACAAAAACGGCGCAGCCCTTTTCAGGTGCTGCGCCGTTTTCTGCTATTAAATAGCTACTTGTAATGGTGCGGACGGAGAGACTCGAACTCTCACACCTTGCGGCGCTGGAACCTAAATCCAGTGTGTCTACCAATTCCACCACATCCGCATCAAGCTTTTAAAGCAAAGGCGCCAGACTGTTAATCTGGCGCCTTTCTAAATATGGGGTGGACGAAGGGGATCGAACCCTCGACAACGGGAGTCACAATCCCGTGCTCTACCAACTGAGCTACGCCCACCATATTGCCATGTTGCGTTACTTGTGCCAAAGCTGCCTAATGGCGCACCCGGCAGGACTCGAACCTGCGACCATCCGCTTAGAAGGCGGATGCTCTATCCAGCTGAGCTACGGGCGCCTTGTTAATCTGTATTCTTGGACGATTACAAACTAAGTGCTTTCAGTCTCACCGAATTAAACATCAACTCTGCTCGACCTTCTTAACCAGTGCTAGGCTGTGCCCGACAAGTGCGACGAATGTTATAGGTGACCCTGAAGGTCGTCAACTCTTTTTTAAAAAAAATTCATTTAATTAAAGGGGTTAGGGGAATTTGCAGACCAAGCGCCTTTGCCCTCACCTCACGACATGCGAGAATGCGTTCTCTTTTTTTCCCCTCTCGATGGTTAATCACGCGCAATGACTGCACAACTAATCGACGGCAAATCGATCGCCGCCAGCCTGCGCCAGCAGATCGCCAAACGCGTCAACGAGCGTCGCCTGCAAGGTCTGCGCACGCCCGGCCTCGCGGTGATCCTGGTCGGCAGCGATCCCGCCTCTCAGGTTTATGTCTCGCACAAGCGTAAAGACTGTGAAGAGGTCGGCTTCATTTCCCAAGCCTACGACCTGCCTTCCGAAACCACTCAAGAAGCGCTGACCGATCTGATCGATCGCCTGAACGACGACCCGGCGATTGACGGCGTTCTGCTCCAGCTTCCTTTACCTGAACACCTGGACGCCTCCAAATTGCTGGAGCGCATTCGTCCAGACAAGGATGTCGACGGTTTCCACCCTTATAACGTCGGCCGTCTGGCCCAGCGTATTCCGCTGCTGCGTCCGTGCACGCCTAAAGGCATCATGACGTTGCTGGAAAGCACCGGTGTCGATCTCTACGGGATGGACGCAGTGGTTGTCGGGGCCTCCAACATTGTTGGTCGCCCGATGGCAATGGAGCTGCTGCTGGCCGGCTGCACCGTGACCGTCACCCATCGCTTCACCAAGGATCTGGCAGGCCACGTCGGTCGCGCCGATCTGGTGGTGGTCGCTGCCGGCAAGCCGGGGCTGGTAAAGGGTGAGTGGATCAAGGAAGGCGCAATCGTGATTGACGTCGGCATCAACCGCCAGGAAGACGGCAAACTGGTCGGTGACGTGATCTACGACACCGCCCTGCCCCGCGCCGGCTGGATCACTCCAGTCCCGGGTGGCGTTGGCCCGATGACCCGCGCTTGCCTGCTGGAAAACACGCTGTACGCAGCCGAAACACTGCACAGCTGAGTTCGCATTTTCATGTCTGCGACGAACAAAGGAGCCCCGCCATTGGCGGGGTTCTTTTTGCCTGGATTAAAAACGTTACCGCTCGCCGGAAACCTACTGTTTGTAGGGGTTTTCAAGAGCTTTGACCTGTTCATTGAACAACCATCGACAGTTCTTCAGCCATACTCCTAAAATGCGTCGTTTTTAAAGAAACAACCCGTTACAGAACGGCTTATCCACACCTAACGAGTCTGCCAGCGTGAAAATCCGTCTTTCCATCCTGAGCCTATTTTTTGCAGTTACAGGGACTTTCACCACGCCAATGGTCAACGCTGCCGACACCACTTCGGCGCCGCGAGATACGTCAACACTGAAGATCGCTTCCGGCAGTGCATTGCTGATGGATCTGCAGACCAACAAAGTCATCTATGCCAGCAATCCTGACGTGGTTGTGCCGATCGCGTCCGTCAGCAAACTGATGACTGGGCTGATCGTGGTTGAAGCCAGGCAGAACATGGACGAATACCTGTCCATCAACATCAGCGACACGCCGGAAATGAAAGGTGTGTTCTCCCGCGTGAAACTCAAAAGCGAATTGCCACGCAAGGAAATGCTGCTGATTGCCCTGATGTCCTCGGAAAACCGCGCTGCCGCGAGCCTGGCCCATCATTATCCGGGCGGCTACGTCGCGTTCATTGCCGCCATGAATGCCAAAGCGAAAGCGCTGGGCATGACCAGCACGCACTTCGTCGAACCCACCGGCCTCTCCCCTCGCAACGTGTCTACGGCCCGCGACCTGAGCAAACTGCTGATCGCTGCACACAAGTACCCACTGCTGACTGAGCTGAGTACGACCAAGGAAAAAACCGTCTCGTTCCGTAAACCCAACTACAGCCTGGGTTTCCGTAATACCGACCATTTGGTCAACAAGCCGAACTGGGACATCCAGCTGACGAAAACCGGCTTCACCAACGAGGCAGGTCACTGCCTGGTGCTGGTCACCAGCATGGGCAATCGCCCTGTTGCGCTGGTCATCCTCGACGCTTTTGGCAAGTACACTCACTTTGCCGATGCCAGTCGCATTCGCAGCTGGGTGGAAACCGGCAGGGGCACGAACGTGCCGTCTGTAGCCTTGCAGTACAAATCCGACAAGAACCTCAAGCATCGTCAGAGCGGCGTGGTTGAAGCGTCGAAATAACTAAACGGCAGATAAAAGAAAGCCCCGAATATTCGGGGCTTTTTTTCGTCCGGCGTCAGTCATTGGGCAACGGCATCTGGTCGTCATCCGGAATGCCGTCCCCGGCACTCGGGTCTTTCCAGCCCTGTGGATGCTCCGTCGGCACAACCACAGGCCTGGCCAAAGGATCCCTTAACGGGCTGTCCGGATCCATCACTGGGTCGATGTCCTTTTCGGGGTTGGTTGGAACGCTGTCCGGAAGTTTGTCGTCGAAACTAGAATCGGTAGACATACGCACCTCACTCAGGCTCAGGGTTTCAGATTGGCGAGTGGATCGTAAGGCTTCGCGGGAGCCTTGGTATTGTCGCCCGGCTTCACATCCCTGGGCGCCTTGGCAGGTCCAATGGGGTCGACCTGAGGATCGGCGAGGTCCGGCGAATCGGGATCGAAGCCCAACTCATCACCCGAAGAATGCTCAGACGAGTGCGGGCCGACGGGGGTGGTGGAATGTGCCATGGGCGCCTCCTTTGAGTCTGGCCCGGAGAAATCCGGGCCCTACTTCGTTAGAGGTCGGCAAAGTGCAGGGGTGCCCGACAGATGACGAACGGACTTATTGCGCGTTCAGCGCTTTTTTCGCCCTGGCGGCCGCCTTCTCCTGACCTGCCTGGGCAAGGTCGCTCGCGGCCTTGAGCCATCGTTGTTGATCGACATTGGCCGGCAGTTGATTCGGCTTCTGAATCAGCACAGCCCAGCCACCGGCATCCTTGAGCGCCGATTCAAACGAACCGAACCCCATCAACTCCCGACGATTCATGCCCGAGCGCAGCAGCACTGTCTGCTTCTGACGGTTGTACCCGGCAAGAATGGCGTAACGCGGTTCAGCCCAGAACGCCGAGCCTTCGGTGAAACGCACCATTACCGGGTAACCGGCCGCCACCTGGGTCAACAGCGCAGGCAAATTGCTGTCGAGGGGATAGACGACCATGCCGTACTCGCGAGCGAGGTTCTGCATGTTCTGCTGCAACTGGGCTTCGGCACCCGGCAAATGCAACGGTTTTTCGAGCAAACCCGGGGTAATCACAATGCCTTGCTGGGACAACATGCTGGCCAGCACTTGCGGCCCACTCTGATTCGCCACGCCACGGTAGAACGTGCCACTGAGCTCGACTCGCTCCGGCAGGCGCTTGATTTCAGGCGCCACACTCCCCGCGCAGCCAGCCAGACCTGCAACGCAGCCCACGACCAGCACTAACGATCGAATTCGAGAAAATACCCGCACCATCATCACTCTCTTGATTTAGACGCCAGGCATTCGCGCTCCCGGCTTGGCCGTCGATCATAGGACGCCGCGCGGCGGCGGTATAGCCTTAACCGGCAGATGATGGCATTCGATAGAGCGAACTGATTGGTGACAGCCGACCTTTGGTCAATAACCTGAAACACAGCAGCGACTAGACTGTCATGTGCAAAGAGTATGTGCCCGCAGCAGGGCGAAGAGGAGGCACTGATGAGCCTGACAATGACCATTGTGATGTTGATTTCTGGCTGGCTGGCCGTTGCCGCCGCCATGTTATGGGGAGTTCTGCGCGTTACCCGCCGGCACCATCATCCGGTTCAGTCGATGCCGGTGGCGAAACCCGACGAAACTGCTGAACAGCACGCTACCGCGCACTGACCGACACCCTTTTGTATCCAGACAAAAAAACGGCCGCCTGGCTCTTTCGAGCACAGGCGGCCGTTTCGTTTAACGCAGGTTAAGCTTCAGTGGCTACACGCTTCTGCTTTGCCCGTCGCGACATCATGTTCAAACCCTCGATCGTCGCCGAGAACGCCATGGCCGCATACACATAGCCTTTCGGTACATGGGCGCCGAAGCCTTCGGCGATCAGCGTCATGCCGATCATGATCAGGAAGCCCAGCGCCAGCATCACCACCGTCGGGTTGTCGTTGATGAACTTGGCCAGAGGATCAGCCGCCAGCAACATCACCAGTACCGACACCACCACCGCGATGATCATGATCGGCAAATGCTCAGTCATGCCGACAGCGGTAATGATGCTGTCGATGGAGAACACCATGTCCAGCAGCAGGATCTGACCGATCGCGGCAGCGAAGCCCAACGTCACGGCCGAGGTGGCCGACTTCGGATCATCCGGCGCCGGGTCCATGCTGTGATGGATCTCGGTGGTCGCCTTCCACAACAGGAACAGGCCGCCAGCGATCAGGATCATGTCCTTCCAGGAGAACGTCTGGCCGAAGATATCGATCACAGGCTCAGTCAACTGGACGATGAACGCGATAGTGCTCAACAGCGCCAGTCGCAGGATCAGCGCCATGCCGATACCAATGCGCCGCGCCTTCTGCCGGTGCTGCTCGGGCAGTTTATTGGTCAGGATCGAAATGAAGATCAGGTTATCGATGCCGAGCACGATTTCCATGACGATCAACGTGGCCAGGGCAACCCAGGCGGTGGGGCTTGCAGCAAGTTCTAAAAGGTATTCCATGGGTCAGTCCTGACTCTTTTAAGACGGTTTAGATTTCCTGGGACGAAGATTCGGTTTTGTCCGTTTCTTTGGCCGGTTGTTCTTTCTTGCTGATCAGCCCGCCAGTGGCGTCACTGATTGCCTGCTCTGCGGCTTTGTGGGTGTCGTCGATCGCTTGTTTGGCGGTTTCGGCAGCCTTGCCCATCAGTTGCTGAGCGCTTTTTTCGGCCTGGTCACAACCGGCTAACACCAGTAAAGACGTGATCAGCAGTGCCGTGGTTTTAAGCTTCATGATGCTTTCCTCGATAGAACAAACCGGGCCTAAACGATGGCCCGTTGATAGCGAGGCATTCTAGGGAGGCAAACACTTCAGGAAAATTCGTATTTTTAGCGGCTATACTTCGGTTTTAACGAACTGTAGGTCGCCATGCTCAACTATCGACAGCTGCATTACTTCTGGGTGGTCGCCAAGACCGGCAGCATCGTGCGCGCCTGCGAGCAGCTGAACCTGACGCCGCAGACCATCAGCGGGCAGATATCACTGCTCGAACAAACCTATGGCATCGAGCTGTTTCGCCGGGTCGGCCGGCAGCTGGAACTCACCGAAGCCGGCCGCCAGACCCTGCCCTACGCCGAGCAAATGTTCCAGTTGGGCGGCGAACTGGAGCTGATGCTGCGTGCACAGCCCAACGAACAGCAGATTCTGTTTCGGGTTGGCGTGGCCGACGTGGTACCCAAATCCATCGTCTATCGACTGATTGCGCCGACCATGGAATTGAGCGAGCCGCTGCGCATCACCTGTCGCGAAGACAAACTGGAACGCCTGCTCGCCGACCTGGCCATCCAGCGTCTCGACCTGGTGATCTCCGACAGCCCGATGCCTTCGCACCTGGACATCAAGGGCTACAGCCAGAAACTCGGGGAATGCGGGATCAGTTTCTTCGCCACTGCTGAACTGGCGGCGCAATACGGTCAGGATTTCCCCCGTAGCCTGCACGGCGCACCGCTGCTGATTCCAGGGCCGGAGACCGTGGTGCGCAGTCGCTTGCAGCGCTGGTTTGCCGAGCAGCAAATCCAGCCGCGCATCGTCGGCGAGTTCGATGACAGCGCCTTGATGCAGGCGTTCGGCCAATCCGGCAGCGGGATTTTCATCGGCCCGAGCGTGATTGCCGATGAAGTGATACGCCAATACGGCGTGGAGTTGATTGGCCAGACCGACGCGGTGACCGAGTCGTTCTACGCCATTTCGGTGGAACGCAAGGTCAAGCACCCCGGCATTGTCGCCATTACCGAAGGTGCCCGACGCGAGCTGTTCACCGAGATGTGAGGTGTCAGGCGCAGACTTCGCGTGGCTTGAAGGTCATCAACGCGATGGCCAAAAGGATCGAGGCGAGGATAAAAGCGGCCGCCGCGAAACCAAGGCCTTGCAGGCCTACACCGTCGATGACCCTGCCGCCGATCATGGCGCCCAGGCCGATCCCGAGGTTAGCCCCGGCAATGTTCAGCGATGCCGCGAACGCGGGCGCTTCGGGTGCAGCCTTCATCAATCGCACATGGCTGACCAGAAACAACGCCGCCTGAGTCACGCCCCAGATCCCCATCGCCGCGGCCAGACCCAGCGGCGAATGAATGTTCGGCACCAACGCCACCAGGCCGGCGATCATGAACGCGCAGAACATCATCGAGGCGATCAACGGATGACGATCCACCGCGCGGCCGCCCAATGAGTTGCCGATCAACCCGACCGCGCCGAAGCCCATCAGGCACCAGCCGACCACCGTGCCGTTGAAACCGGCCAGTCGCTCAAGAATGTCAGCCAGGTAGGTATAAGCGGTGAACATGCCGCTGAACACCAGGATCGACAGCAGCACATGCCCCACCATCAGCGGGCTGCGCAGGATTCTGAACTGCGAGCGAAAGCTCACCTGATGCTGATGCAGATTGGTTTTCGGCAGGTAGATAAACAGCAGCAACGCCTTGGCAAACGCGATCACCGCCAGAATGCCGAAGGCACTGCGCCAGCCGAACGCATCGGAGATCAGTGTGCCCACCGGAATGCCGAACACCGTGGCGCAGACAATGCCGAAACCGATCTTGGCAATGGCGCGACCGGCGTAGTCCGGGCCGACGATGTCCACCGCTGTTTCACTGGCCAGCGCCCAGAACACTGGCAAGCCCAGCGCTGGAATCAACCGGGCAATGGCCATCACCTCGATGTTCGGGGCAAACGCCGCAAGGGTGTTGGCCAGGCCGAACATGATCAGCACCGAGATGAACAACTTGCGGCGCTCGAACCGGGCGAAATAGGCGGTCAGGAATGGCCCGAATGCGGCGACCGTGAAGGCGAACAAGGTCACCAGCAAACCCGCCTGGGGGATGCTGACGTCAAGGTCTCGAGCGATCGCCGGCAACAGGCCGACGATGATGAATTCCGTGGTCAGCACCGTGAAACCGGCGGCAGACAACAGAAGGATGGGCAACAGCATGCAGAACTCCAGAAAACGACGACACCAGCGATAGCCCGAAGGCCCACTGGCATGACTTGAAAATGAGGATGGCGAATCTTAACAGAGTGTTTCCGATCAGGGTTGCACGAACCTGCCGATCTCGTTGACCCCGCGGGCGGCAGATCGTCACAGGTCTGAAGGATAAAGACCACGCTGTGATAAAGTCCGCGCCCTGCGATACGTACACCCTGTTCATCGGCCATTGATTGGCATTGATGTCGCGATACCCCCGCACCTAATAAAATCAGAGATGCCGTTTTATGACCGCTTCATCCCCTTCGCTATGGTTACGCCTGAAACGCTTAAGCCTGGTCACACAAATCATCATCGGCCTGATCGCCGGGATTGCCTTGGCCCTGTTCGCGCCGGAGGTGGCGAAGTCCACCGCGTTTATCGGCAAAGTCTTCGTTTCGGCGCTTAAAGCTGTCGCGCCGATTCTGGTGTTCGTGCTGGTCATGGCCTCGATTGCCAACCATAAGCACGGCCAGGAAACCCACATCCGGCCGATTCTGTTTCTGTATCTGCTGGGAACGTTTGCGGCGGCGGTGGTGGCCGTTGTCGCCAGTACGTTGTTCCCGTCGAGCCTGGTATTGGCCACTCACGACGTTGCGATCACCGCGCCGGGCGGGATCAGTGAAGTGCTGCAAAGTCTGCTGTTGAGCGTGGTCGACAACCCGGTCAGCGCGCTGATGAATGCCAACTTCATCGGCATTCTGGCGTGGGCGATTGGTATGGGCGTTGCCATTCGCCATGCCGGTGACACCACTCGCGAAGTGCTCGGCGACTTGTCGAACGGCGTGACCCTGATCGTGCGACTGGTGATCCGTTTTGCACCGCTGGGCATTTTCGGTCTGGTGGCTTCGACCCTCGCCACCTCCGGTTTCGGTGCCTTGATCGGTTATGTGCATCTACTGGCGGTTTTGCTGGGCTGCATGCTGTTTGTGGCGCTGGTGATGAACCCGGTCATCGTGTTCTGGAAGCTGCGTCGTAACCCGTATCCGTTGGTGCTGATGTGCCTGCGGGAAAGCGGCATCACTGCATTCTTCACCCGCAGCTCGGCAGCGAACATTCCGGTCAACCTGGAATTAAGCAAGCGCCTGGGCCTGCACGAAGACACCTACTCGGTCTCGATCCCGCTGGGCGCGACCATCAACATGGCCGGCGCGGCGATCACTATTACCGTGCTGACCCTGGCCGCCGTGCACACGCTGGGCATCGCTGTAGACATTCCGACCGCCATCCTGCTGAGCATCGTCGCGGCGATCTGTGCCTGTGGCGCTTCGGGCGTGGCAGGCGGCTCGTTGCTGTTGATTCCACTGGCCTGCAGCCTGTTTGGCATTCCAAGCGAAATCGCCATGCAGGTAGTGGCCGTCGGGTTCATCATCGGTGTGCTGCAGGACTCGGCGGAAACCGCGCTGAACTCCTCCACCGACGTACTGTTCACTGCCGCCGCGTGCCTCGGTGAAGAAGCAAAAGCAGAACGCCTGGCCTGACACAGCTCGCTCCCACAGGATCTGCGGTGCAGATGAACAATGCTTACATATGAAAAAGCCCCCGCAACCTAAGGCTGCGGGGGCTTTTTTACGCCGGGAGGTTTAGAACGCGCCCATGTAATCGCGCTTGCCCACTTCCACACCGTTGTGACGCAGCAGTGCGTAGGTGGTGGTGATGTGGAAGAAGAATTGCGGCAGACCGTAGCTCAGCAGGTAAGCCTGGCCAGTGAAGCGCTTCTCTTTCGGCGTGCCCTGACGGGTGATGATTTCGATGCCTTCCTTGCCGTCGATCTGTTCCGGTTTGATCTCACCGATGAAGGCCAGCACTTTGGCGATCAGCGCTTGCAGTTCAGCGAAGGTGGTTTCGGTGTCGTCGTATTTCGGCAGTTCAACTTCGGCCAGGCGCGCGGAAACGCCCTTGGCGAAATCAACGGCGATTTGCACCTGACGGACCAGCGGGAACATGTCCGGGTACAGACGGGCTTGCAGGAAAGCATTTGGATCGATGTTCTTGGCGGTGGCGTGGGCTTCAGCCTTGTTCAAAACGTCGCTCAGGGCGTTGAGCATTTGCTTGAAAACAGGAACGGAAGCGGCGTACAGGGAAATAGTCATGGCAGTCTCGTGTTGTGACAGGAGGGAAACGTGGGGCGATTATAGCGATGCGCGGTCCCAGGTGAAGCGATAGATATTGGCTGGCTGTCCGGGATGACAACGGCCGTTATCGGCATCGGCACCAACGATCGACCACTGCGCGCGCGAGGTTTCGCCCAGTTCACGGGCGGCCTGAGGGTTAAAACACCGGCTCAGCAGTTCATCCGGCACCAAGGCGTACGCTTGACGATGTTCGCGCAGCCATTGAGCGGCCTGCTCGACCGTGGAGCCGATCATCCCGAAATGCACGATCGGCTGTCGGGCGAACAACCAATGGCCCTCGCGCCAGTTGACCAGTACCAGGTCTGCGCCCTGGGTCATCGCCGCTGCTTGCGCCATCAGCGCCTCGTGGGGATTGGGCCCGTCCTTGACCGGGTCGACGAAACCGCGAGCGAACCACAGCGTGAACCACGTGACGGCCAACACCTGGAATACCCGCCGACCGCGCGGACGCTTGCCGAACCAGCGCTTGAGCAGCCACGGAATCAGCGGCGCTGCAACCAGCACCAGCCCCGGTAACGCCGGATAGATGTACAACTTGCGTTTGCCGCTGCTCAGGCAGAAAAACAAAACCACCAGTACGACCCAACCCAGCAGCACCAGCACTCGACCGTCGCGCTTGCGCAACTGCCTGCGCCAGGCGGGCACCAGCCACGGCAAGGCCAGTACCAACGGCAACCAGTATTGCGGGATGACGTTGACGAAGAAGTACCAGAACGGTTCTCGGTGATCCCACGCGGCGGCATAGCGCCCCGCTGTCTGGCGCAGCAGAATTTCCCGTGCGTAAGCGATTTCGTCAGCGGCGCCATTGAATGCGATGGACACCGCCAAGGGCAGCAGCCAGATCGCGACGGCGCCAAGCACCACCAAAATACCCAGGCACCACTTGCGCGCCTCGCCCGGCATGGCCACCACCCCAGGCCAGCCTTTGCGCACCGCGTAGGCATACGGAATCAGCATCAACGCCGGAACGAAGCCGACCCCTTTGGTGATCACGCCAATGCCCATGGCCGCGCAACCCGCGTAGAACCAACGCCAGGCGGGCCCGAGCAACAGATGACGGGCCAGGCCGTACATACCCAGAGAAGTGAACAGAATCAGAAAACTGTCGATCTGACCGGTCCGCAGAATGCTGTACGTCTGATAGGTGGCCAGGTACAACAGCGCTGCTGTTCGTCCGGCCCGCTGATTCCACAACCGGCGACCCAGGTCGTAGAGCATGGCCGTGACCGATGTGGCCGATAAAAGCCCCGGAATATATAGGGCAAGGGCGGGCATCCCGGTGATCCAGGTGAAAAACGCCACCGTCCACATGAAAATCGGTGGTTTATCACCGTAGATCTCCGCGGCCCGGTGCGGAATCAGCCATGACCCGTTGTGCAGCATCTCCAGCGCAACACCGAGGAATCGCTCCTCGTCGACATTCTGCGGCTGACGCAACCCGAACCCGGCGCCAACCAATAAAAGAGCAAGCAACATCAGGCCCAGGCATTCGACGCTGGGTGACAGGGTTCGGCGCACGGTTCAGTCCTTCAAGGTTTTGCTGCGGGCAATCAATTGCAGGTTGCGCAAATAGACGATGGAACCGAACGCCTGACCGGCGATGAAAACCGGGTCCTGTCGGTAGATGGCGTAAGCGAACAGCAGCGCACTGCCGACGATGCTCAGGTACCAGAAACTCACCGGAATCACGCTGCGTTTTTGGTATTCGCTGTACAGCCACTGCAGGACGAAGCGACCGGTGAAGGCGATCTGGCCACTGAAACCGACCACCAGCCACAGGGTTTCGCGGGACAGATTCATCCTTCGATCTCCTGCGCATGAGCCTGCAAACGCGTGCGCCTGATCAGCCACCAGACGCCGATCAGATCGAGAATGCCCACCAGGGCGCGGTCGATGTTTCCGTATTTGGAGACCCCGGCCGTGCGAGGCCGATGGTTGACCGGATGGGTAATCATCCGGCCGTTATGACGCTGGATCAGCGCAGGAATGAACCGGTGCATGTGGTCGAAGTACGGCAAGCGCAGAAACGCCGCCCGCTCGATCAATTTCAGCCCGCAGCCAGTGTCCGGCGTCTGGTCCTTGAGCATGCGGCTGCGCAACCCGTTGGCAAAACGCGAGGCCCAACGCTTGCTCGCAGTATCGCGACGGTTGACCCGGTGCCCAGCCACCAACTGAAGGTCGACGCTCCCCTGCTCACTGCGCACTAATGCCAGCATGCCGGGGATATCCGCCGGATCGTTCTGACCGTCGCCATCGAGCGTGGCCAGCCATTGGCCCCGGGCGGCGAGCGCCGCATGGTAGAGCGAAGTGCTCTGCCCCAGCGAACGCTCATGGCGCAGGATACGCAACGTGCTCAGGCCGCTGTGCCGGGTCTGTCGCAGTTCCTGCAAGGAAGCGTCAGTACTGCCATCGTCCACGACGATGATTTCATAGGCTTCATCGGCCAGTGCGATACGGATTTCTTCGAGCAGCGATGTGAGATTGCTCGCCTCGTTCTTTGCCGGAATCAGCACGGATACAAAAATGTCTTGGCTCATAGAGGCCCCTATTACCCTGGATTTTTTATTATCGAGGGCCAACGTTTCATCTCTGATAAAAGTGGCGGTACCACTTCACAAATTCCGCGACGCCGGCTTCAACCGTCACTTGAGGACGGAAATCGACCCACTGCGCCAATGCCGACACATCCGCCCAGGTCTTGACCACATCGCCAGCCTGCAGCGGCAGGAAATTGCGCCGGGCCTCCCTGTCCAATGCCGACTCCAGGCACTCGACGAAATCCAGCAGCGCCACCGGCGTGCCGCGCCCGATGTTGAAGATCCGGTTGGCGCCCTCGCCAGGTCCATCCGATAACGGCGGCCTTGGGCGCAATCGGGCAATGCTTTCGACGATGTCATCGATGTAGGTGAAGTCGCGTGACATCTGGCCTTGGTTGTAGAGGTCAATCGGCCTGTCGTTGAGGATCGCTTCGGTAAATTTGAACAGCGCCATGTCGGGGCGCCCCCAAGGTCCGTAAACGGTAAAAAACCGCAGGCCGCTGGCCTTCAGTCCATACAGATGGCAATAGCTGTGGGCCATCAGCTCGTTGGCACGCTTACTGGCGGCATACAAAGAAATCGGATGATCGACGGCGTCTTCGACGCTGAACGGCATTTTGCTGTTGGTGCCGTACACCGAGCTGCTCGATGCATAAATCAGATGCTCGGGGCGATGGTGCCGGCAGGCTTCCAGCACATTCAGAAAACCCGTCAGGTTCGTTTGCGCATACACGTCCGGGTTGTCCAGCGAGTAGCGAACGCCCGCCTGGGCTGCCAGGTGGATAACGTCTGAGAAGCCGTGATCCTTGAACAATGCCATCAAGGCCGGTTTGTCGACGATATCCAGCGTCTGGAAATGAAACCCCGACAAGGGCTTCAGCGCCTCAAGCCGTGCATGTTTGAGTTCCACGCTGTAGTAGTCGTTGAGGTTATCGATACCGACCACCTCAAGACCTTCCTGACACAAGCGCTTGACCGTGTGATACCCGATGAAACCGGCGGCGCCGGTGACCAGTACGGTCATAGCGGGCGCGCGCCGATCAGCGCATTATTGCGGGTCGATACCCACGTCAGCTTCATGCCTTGCTCCACTGCACAATTAATAAGGCCGGTGACGTCGTCGATAGGAATTTTCGTCGTACCCGTCATAAGCCGCAGTCATCTGCAGCCCTGCATACGGTGCACGTCTGATTGTTAAGATGGCGTAACAGGTTGATTTAAGTTTTGTGACCATTGCCAAGGCACGGCGACGAATTCAGTTGCCATTGGCACACGTCAATCTAAAGTGCATGCCAGCAGGAGAAAATCATGAACCCGGGAAGGAATGCAGAATCATGAGCACTGAGCAAGAAACGACCTTCGACGAGCCGCGACTCAACAGCACCGAAATCCGCATTCTGGGGTCGTTGATCGAAAAACAGGCCACCAGCCCGGAAACTTATCCGCTGACCCTCAATGCGCTGGTGATTGCCTGCAACCAGAAAACCAGCCGCGAGCCGGTGATGAACCTTACCCAGGGTCAGGTCGGCCAAAGCCTGCGCGCCCTCGAAGGACGCGGCTTCACCAAACTGGTGATGGGCAGCCGTGCGGATCGCTGGGAACACAAGGTCGACAAGGCATTGGAACTGGTGCCGGCGCAGGTGATTCTTGCGGGGCTGCTGTTCCTGCGCGGTCCGCAAACGGTTAACGAACTGTTGACCCGTAGCGGCCGCATGCATGACTTTGAAGATGCCGAACAGGTCGTGCATCAACTGGAACGCTTGATCGCTCGCGGTCTGGCGCTGTTGATTCCGCGCCAGGCCGGTCAGCGTGAAGACCGCTACATGCACGCCTTGGGCGACCCGGCGGACATCGAAGTGATCCTGGCGGCACGGCAGAACCCGACCGAGCGTGGCGCGGGTGGTGGCGTATCGGTTGAGCGGATCGAAGAGCTGGAGGCGCGAATTGCGGCGCTGGAAGAACGACTGGCCCGCCTCGAGTAAACAACGCGTGATTATTCGCCGTCCCAATAATCCACGCCGTCCGCCGGCCTGGCGACGGCGACGAAGCCCGAGGCATTGCCCTCGGCGTCGACCTTGAAGTCGTCCATCACCGCATACTTGCCAGAATCCGGGTACTCGCAAATCTCGGGCGATTGTTGGGTGCTGACCGCCAGGTAGCGCAGCTCAGCATTGCTGGTATTGATGATCTGGTGCGCGGCTTCAGGGCCGCCCGGCGGGCAGGCAATGACATCGCCGGCGCGAACGGGAAAGCGCTCGGCGCCCAAGCGAATCTCCCCTTCCCCGGCCACGATGTAAAACATCTCCTCGTTGACCCGATGACTGTGAAACGGGCTGCCACGCATCCCCGGTTCCAGTGCGTACAGGCGATATCCCAGCTTCTGCGCGCCCAGTTGCTGGCCGATGCGCGCCTGCCGTTGCTGATAGCGGTCGGCGGTGTCTCCCGTCGGGGCAAACGCTTCGGGCAGCGGCTCAAGCTCGGCCTGATCCAGATTAAGAATGGCAGGATGCATGAGTCACCTCAGTCACGGTTTCGCTTGCTGGGCAGCGGGATAGCCAAGGCCACTGCGGGCAAATTCCACGGCTTTGTGAAACTGCTCATCGGTCGGCCGTACGCCGGTGTACAGCACGAACTGCTCCAGCGCCTGGATCGCGATCACTTCCAGCCCGGTGATCACTCGCTTGCCTTCAGCACGAGCGCGCACAATCAACGGTGTTTCCGAGGGGACTGCCACGACATCGAAGACAGTCTCGGCAGCAGCAATGGTTTCAACATCGAACGCCAGCAGATCGGCTTCGGGGCCGGACATGCCGATCGGTGTGACGTTGATCAGCATCTGCGGCCGCTCCGAGCCCAGCTCCGCTTGCCATCGATAGCCCAGCGCGTCGGCCAACGCCCGTCCGGAACGCTCGTTACGAGCAACGATCAGGCCATTTTTGTAGCCACCATCGCGCAAGGCACTGGCCACAGCCTTGGCCATGCCACCGCTGCCGCGCAGGGCAAAGGTCAATTCCTTCGGCACCTGGTGGGTGTCAAGCAACTGGGCGATCGCGATGTAGTCGGTGTTGTAAGCCTTGAGATGGCCGTCAGTGTTAACGATGGTGTTGATCGATTGAATGGCCGCAGCGGAGGGATCCAGTTCATCGACCAGCGCAATGCACGCCTCCTTGAACGGCATCGACACACCGCAACCACGAATCCCCAGAGCACGAATGCCGCCAACGGCGCCAGGCAGATCCTGACTGCTGAAGGCCTTGTAGTAAAAATTCAGGTCCAGTTGCTCATACAGATGATTGTGGAACCGCAGGCCGAAGTTCCCGGGGCGTGCGGAAAGCGACATGCACAGCTGGGTGTCTCTGTTGGGGTTCATCTGCATGAAACATCTCCTTGAATAGCACTTTCAGATGGACGGGATTAGCCATTCCATCGGGTCTGATCGATCATAACGGTGTGTCTGCACGCGGCCTCACTGAACCGTAAAGAAGCCAGTACAGACCTTACACAAAATTTACCCAACGGCTGTGCTGATTTTGAAAAAAACGCTGTCTTAGAAGTATCCCCGCGACAATCCTTGGGTCTATTGCAGACACAAGCGTCGGGGCGAAGAACCGAGGAACTATCATGATCCGTAAAATCCCCACAGTAGCCTTGCTGATCGGTGCTCTTGCTATCGCAGGGCAGGCAGAGGCTGGCGGCGGTCACGGCGGTCACGGTTGGGAAGGTCCGGCGGTATTTGGCGCAATCGTTGGCACAGCCATCGTCGGTTCGGCACTCATCAACAGCAACCGCCCGGTCTATGTACAGCAACCGGTTTACGCTCAGCCACAACCGGTTTACTACGGCCCGCCCCCGGTTTATTACCAGCCGGCACCGGTCTACGTGCAACAACCGGTCTATTACGGCCCACCGCCGGTTTACTACGGCCCGCCACGTGGTTATTACGGTCCACCGCGCGGTTACTACGGCCCTCCCCGCGGTTATGGCCGCTGGTAACGCAATCATCAGGCCCCGCCTTAACAGCGGGGCCTTTTTTGTGACCGTCCGTCGGCAGAGGTCTGGATAAATCTCGTTAAGGTCGCTGTCGGGACAGTCTTTGCGGTGCAAGTTGGCAAGATTGACTCGCCACTCTTCCCCCGCTTTGGGAAAAACGGTCATATTTATGTCATGTCGGGTCCGCAATCTTGGATCTGTCCGTTAACAACAGGTTGATAAAAACAAGGACGACCTCATGCCCACGCAAAACCCGCACCGCATTGTCGGCTTGTGCACTTCCAGCAAGGTGTACAACGCACTGACCGAGCTCAAGCACCTGGAAGGCCATCGCAGCGCCAAGTTTCTTTCGCTACTGGCAGAAAACCTGGTACGAAAAGGCCTGCTCAACGAGCAGGAAGTGGTTCATATGCTGGATCTGGTGGTCGACTGAAGCGAAGCCTCATTGGCATCAATGACGACTATCGAAAGCGTTGATTGTCCGTTCAAGCGTCCGGTCCGTAAGGTAGCTCCACAGATTGATGGAGGTACTTATGTCCCAGGTTCAGATCATGTCCGTTATCGGCAGCGCCGTTCCCGCACCGCTTAGAGAGCTAGGATTGCTCGCCTGTTGGTACCTGGTGCAGGACGGCGAACCGATCAGCGGTCCGCTCACCTCGCTGCCGGCCGCCCAGGCCCTGTCGCAACGTATTGGCCAAGGCCATCTCAGCGCTTAAGGCAGCTGCACCCGCGGCTTGGTTTCAATGAAAATGGCCCAGCTCGACATGAACAGCGCAGCGATCAACGGCCCGATCACAAAGCCATTGAGGCCGAAGATCGCCAGACCGCCAAGGGTCGAGATCAGGATCAGATAGTCCGGCATCTTGGTATCCTTGCCCACCAGGATCGGTCGCAGCACGTTATCCACCAGGCCGATCACAAAAACCCCGAACAACCCCAGCACCACGCCCTGCCAGATCGCCCCGGCGAACAGGAAAAATGCCGCCACCGGTGCCCAGACAATCCCCGCCCCCACCGCTGGCAACAGCGACAGAAACGCCATCAGCACCGCCCAGAGCAGCGCGCTCGGGATATCCAGAAACCAGAAAATCAAACCGCCCAATGCGCCCTGTGTGATCGCCACCAGCAGGTTGCCCTTCACTGTCGCCCGCACTACACGATTGAACTTGAGTTGCAAACGACGTTTCTGGTGCTCTTGCAGCGGCACGGCAGCGCGTACTTTACGGGCCAGTTCGGCGCCGTCCCGCAGAAAGAAGAACAGCAGGTAGAGCATGATGAAAAAACTCACCACAAAATCGAACGTACCCTGACCGACACTGAAGACTTGCGTGGCGATAAACTCATTGCCTGTCACCGCACTCTTGATGATTTTCTCCCGCAGCCCTTCCAGCTCGCCAACCCCGGCCCGATCGAGCAAGTGCTGAAAGTACGGCGGCAGGCTGTGTTTGAAATGCGTCACATACCCGGCGATGTCCAGTTCGCCGCTTTCGATGCTCTTGTACACCGCAGCCCCTTCCTGGACCAGCAAGATACTGAGGACGATCACCGGCAGAATCGCGATCACCAGGCAGATGCTCAGGGTGAGCAGCGATATCAGGTTGCGTTCCCAGCCGAACTTCAGTTGCAGTCGTCGCTGCAAGGGCGCGAAGAGGATGCCGAGGATCACCGCCCAGAACACCGCGCCGTAAAACGGCAGCAAAATCCAGATGAACGCGGCGGTAACCAGCCCCAGCAAGATCACCAGTGATTTGTTTTGTACTGTCTCTTCGTTCATGTCCGATCCATGTCAGTCCGCAGGGGCACAATGTCGTGTCCTGATGCTTAGTCCGCCACGGTTCGCGCGAGTGCCATCCGTTTGTTCATCAAGCATAGATCCAGATCAATGAACCCCGCGGGCAAGCCGCTTACACTCGGCGGCTTTTGTGACCGACTCTGCCATGACTCTCCTGCCTCCAGAACTGCTGGCCCCCGCCGGCACCCTGAAAAACATGCGATACGCCTTCGCCTACGGCGCCGATGCGGTGTACGCCGGTCAGCCGCGCTACAGCTTGCGGGTGCGCAATAACGAATTCGATCACGCCAATCTGGCCCTCGGCATCCACGAGGCCCAGGCTCAGGGCAAGCGCTTCTATGTGGTGGTGAACATCGCCCCGCACAACGCCAAACTGAAAACCTTCCTCAAAGACCTGGCGCCGGTAATTGCCATGGCACCGGACGCGCTGATCATGTCCGATCCAGGCCTGATCATGCTGGTTCGCCGGCATTACCCGCAGATGCCGATTCACCTTTCCGTACAAGCCAACACGGTGAACTGGGCCAGTGTCGAGTTCTGGCAGCAACAAGGCTTGAGCCGGATCATCCTGTCCCGGGAACTGTCCCTGGAAGAAATCGCCGAAATCCGCCAGCAGGTCCCGGCGATGGAGCTGGAAGTGTTCGTCCACGGTGCCTTGTGCATGGCCTATTCCGGTCGCTGCCTGCTGTCCGGATACATGAACAAACGCGACGCCAATCAGGGCAGCTGCACCAACGCCTGTCGCTGGAAATATTCAGCGCAAGAGGCCACGGAAAATCAGCTCGGCGAGATCGTGCAGACCTTCCAGCCGGAACCGACCCTGGGCATCGGCGCCCCGACCGATCAGGTGTTCCTGTTGCAGGAAGCCAATCGGCCCGACGAACTGATGCCGGCCTTCGAAGACGAGCACGGCACTTACATCATGAACGCCAAGGACCTGCGCGCGGTGCAGCATGTCGAGCGCCTGACACAGATGGGCGTGCACTCATTGAAAATCGAGGGCCGGACCAAATCCCACTTTTATTGCGCGCGGACCACTCAGGTTTATCGCCGGGCGATCGACGATGCGGTGGCCGGTCGCGCGTTCGACCGCAGTCTGATGACGGATCTGGAATCCCTCGCCCAGCGCGGCTACACCGAAGGTTTTCTGCGGCGGCACGTGCATGACGAATACCAGAACTACCAGCACGGCAGTTCGGTGTCGGAACGGCAGCAGTTTGTCGGCGAGCTGACCGGCGAGCGGCGTGACCGGATGGCGGAAATCAAGGTGAAAAATCGATTTGGTCTGGGCGACCACATGGAACTGATGACGCCCAAGGGCAACTTCCAGTTCGATTTGCATGAGCTGCAAAACGTCAGGGGTGAGCCGATCGAAGTGGCGCCGGGGGATGGGCACACGGTGTATTTGCCGATTCCGGATGCGGTGGATTTGCAGTTTGGGTTGTTGATGCGGGATGTCGCGAGCTGAATATCATCAGACGATACAAAACCTTGTGGGAGCGAGCTTGCTCCGGGCGGCGTTCCGACGATGACGGACTTTCAGCCAACATCATTGTTGAATATTGAACCGCTATCGCGAGCAAGCTCGCTCCCACAGGTAACGAGTCAGGCGAACTCTTCGCGCAACATCCCCACAAATGCCTCCCGCGCCGGGTGAACCCCGGCGTTTTCATGCCAGTAAAACAGGTTGTCGATGGCCGTCAGCTCAGGAAACTCATACCCCGCGCAACCCGCCCCTTTGGCGTACTGATCAAACACGCCTTTTGGCACCAGCGCGACACCCGCCCCGGCACTGACGCAGCCGACAATCGCCCCGTAACTGGCCAGGCTGACAATCGGCAACGCCTGCCCCTGCCGCAGCAACCAATGCTCCAGCGCCGCCCGGTAGGGACAGCCCTGAGGCCACATGAACACGGTCTTGTCCTGCAAATCCGCGATGTCCCGTACCGGCCCCAGGGACGTCGAGGCAATCAGCAGCAGCTCCTCGCGGTACATCGGTGTGCGCTTGAGGTGTGAGCGCTCGACGTCCACCGCGACGATCGCGCCGTCGAGCCGGTGATTGAGCGTGTCGTCGAGCAATTGGCTCCAGGTGCCGGTGGTCAGTTCCAGCGCCACCGCCGGGAAACGCTTGTGGAATTTCGCCAGCAAACGCGGCAGTCGCCCGGTCGCCGACGACTCGATGGCGCCAATGCGCAACGGCCCGGACGGCTCGGCCGAAGGGTCCACCGCGCGCTTGGCTTCCGCCGTCAGGGCGAGAATTTTCGAGGCATAAGCCAGAAAGGTCTGCCCCGCTGGGCTGATTCGCAGCCCTCGGCCCTCGCGCAGAAACAGCGCCACACCCAGCTCCGCGTCCAGGGACTTGATCCGTGCCGTGATGTTCGACGGCACGCAATGCAACAACTCGGCCGCCCGGGCGATGCTGCCGACCTCGGCGACGGTCTTGAACATGCGTATCTGTGCCAGCTCCATACATCACCAAAAGTGAAGAGTTGACGCACTATAAGTCAGTTGTGGCGAACAGTCAGGCTTCTGATACTGGGTGCATCCGCCTACAGGTGCCCGATCATGAAGCCTCTCACGCCCTCCCCCGGTTCTCCCGTCAAACTCACCCTGGCCATGGCATTTGTGGTCGGCTGCTGGGGTTACTCACCGACCGGCATTCACATCGGTTTGCAGGCCTATGATCCCGGTCATCTGGCCTTGCTGCGGTTTCTGCTGGCGTCGGCATTCATGGCGGTGGTCGCGGTGTTCCGGGGCATCAGCCTGCCGAAAATTCATGACCTGCCGCTGCTGTTCGCGCTCGGTTTTTTTGCCGTGAGCCTGCACCATGTCGCGCTGAACTTCGGCCAGCAAAGTGTCAGCGCCGGCGCCTCCAGTGTATTGGCGCAATCGACGCCGTTGTTCAGTACGTTGCTGGCGCGCTTCGTGTTCAAGGACCGGGTGAGCGTGTGGCGCTGGGGCTGCGTTTTCCTGGGGTTGATCGGCGTGGTGATAGTGGTGGCCGGGGATCACGGGCTGGGGAGCATCGACACCCATGGTTTGTTGATCCTGCTGGCGGCGGTGTCTTGGAGTGTCTACTTTGCCTTGCACAAGCATCACTCGCGGCGCTACGACGGGCTGACATTGGTGTGTTACACGGTTTGGTTCGGGACGCTGCTGCTGTTGGTTTATCTCCCGGGGCTTGTGAGCCAGGTCATCACCGCTCCGGTTGAAGTGCAGCTTGCGGTCATCGGGCTGGGCATTTTCCCAAGTGCCCTCGCGTATCTCGCCTGGGCCTATGTGCTCACTCACGTGGATTTGAGCCGTGCGACGATGACGCTGTATCTGATTCCACCGACCGCCATGGCGATTGCCTCTTTTGCGCTGGGCGAGCGGCCGACGTTGATGATCGTTGGGGGAGCATTGGTGGTGCTGGTCAGCGTACTGGCATTGAATCTGGAGCGCAGGCCGGTGGTTGCTCGAGTCACCAGCGCCTGATCCAGACTGGCGCCAATGCGACTGACGCCTTCGCGAGCAGGCTCGCTCCCACATGGATCTCGGCGGTGGTCAGCGATCGGCCGAAAACCGGTCGCGGCTGTTGGTGAGGTGCAGCCACATCGCCGCCCGCGCCGCATCCGGATCCTGGCGTTTGATGGCGTTGAGAATCGCCTCGTGCTCAAGGTTGGCCAGTTGCCCGAGCTTGCTCAAGTCCACCGCGCCGCGCTCAGCGGCATTGACGCGGGTGCGCGGGATCATGGCGCTGCCCAGGTGCTGCATGATTTCGGTGAAGCACACGTTGCCGGTGGCTTCGGCGATCAGCAGGTGGAAGCGCTTGTCGGCTTCGACGCAGCTGTCGTTGTTGGCCAGCAAGCTTTGATAGTCGTCCAGCGCTTCGCGCATCTGTGCCAACTGATGGTCCGTACGACGGGTTGCCGCCAGTGCAGCAGCCTGGGTTTCCAGGCCCATGCGCAACTCCAGAATGCTGCGCACCCCCAGCGCGGTATCGACATTCAGCCGCAGCCCCTGCTCCGGTGCTCGCTCGATCACGAAGGTGCCGATGCCGTGACGGGTTTCCACTAGACCTGACGCCTGCAACTTCGAGATCGCCTCGCGCACCACCGTGCGACTGACCCCGTGCTCCTGAACAATCGTGTTCTCGGACGGCAGCTTGTCCCCGGGCAGCATCTGGCCGAGCAGGATGCTCTGGGTCAGTTTGGCGACCAGGTCATGGGCCAGGTTGTGGGTGCGTTTGCGGGCAGGCGCGTCGAGGTCTTCTTGCATGGCGATCATCCGGAAGCAGGGCTGCCGGAATCGTAGCACTGCACTCGGTGGGAATCTCAGGAAAACGCCAATCAACTTGTATGACAACACTCAACAAACAGGGTATTAGAGACCATCAGAAAGGTCATGCATCTGCACAAAAGAATAATAAATGCTCCAAAAAGCGCCATTTTGTTGGACGACCACTCTTGTGGGATGAAAAAACGTAGTTGTATGATGTCTATCAACATCGCAACACCCAGTCACACCCCGCATAAAAATAATCAGTGGGAGATAACGAAGTGAATACATCCATATCCGGGATGAACGATGGCGCCGATTCGGTCCTGAAGTCCGCCATCTCGAAAGTGAAACGCCATGTACTGCCGCTGTTCGTGATCATGTTCATCGTCAACTACATCGACCGCGTGAACATCGGCTTCGTCCGCGCCCACATGGAACATGACCTGGGCATCGGCGCTGCCGCCTACGGCCTCGGCGCCGGGCTGTTCTTCATCGGTTACGCGCTGTTTGAAGTCCCCTCCAACATCCTTCTGCAAAAAGTCGGCGCGCGAATCTGGCTGACCCGCATCATGCTGACCTGGGGCCTGGTCGCCGCTTGCATGGCCTTCATCCAGAACGAAACCCACTTCTACATCCTGCGATTCCTGCTCGGCGTGGCCGAAGCCGGTTTCTTCCCCGGAGTGATTTACTACTTCACCCGCTGGTTGCCTGGCGTTGAACGCGGCAAGGCGATTGCCATCTTCCTCAGCGGTTCGGCGATTGCTTCGCTGATCTCCGGCCCGCTGTCCGGGTTACTGCTGCAAATCAGCGGCTTCGGCATGCACGGCTGGCAGTGGATGTACTTCATCGAAGGGATGTTCTCGGTGGGGCTGTGCGTGTTCGTCTGGTTCTGGCTGGACTCCAAACCCCACGACGCCAAATGGCTGAGCCGTGCCGAACAAGACGCACTGGTCAAGGCCATCGACGACGAACAACTGGCCCGCGAAGCCGCGACGCCGATCAAACCGTCGTTGGGCACCCTGCTCAAGGACCGCCAGATCATCCTGTTCTGCCTGATCTACTTCTTCATTCAATTGACCATCTACGCCGCGACCTTCTGGCTGCCGAGCATCATCAAAAAGATGGGCGACCTGAGCGACATTCAGGTCGGATTGTTCAACTCGATTCCATGGTTGCTGTCGATCGTCGGCATGTACGCCTTCGCTTCGCTGTCGGCCAAATGGAAGCATCAACAAGCCTGGGTCGCCGCGGCCCTGCTGATCGCAGCAGCCGGGATGTTCATGTCCACCACCGGCGGGCCGATCTTCGCCTTCGTTGCGATCTGCTTTGCTGCGCTGGGTTTCAAATCGGCGTCATCGCTGTTCTGGCCGATTCCACAGGCCTATCTGGATGCGCGGATCGCGGCGGGTGTGATCGCGCTGATCAACTCGGTGGGCAACCTCGGCGGCTTCGTCGCACCGACCACCTTCGGCCTGCTGGAAGAGCGCACCGGCTCGATTCAGGGCGGGCTGTACGGCTTGGCCGCGACCTCGATCATCGCCGCGATCATCGTCTTCGCCGCACGCAATAAACCGAAATCCGCACCCGCCGTTGCACTGGCCAAACCAGCGCCCAACCACGCCTGAACACTCATGTAAGAGCACTGTTTTGAAGGACATGACAATGAACACACAAGAAACCGCCAAAGCCCCGATCATCACCAGCATGCAGGTTGTTCCGGTGGCCGGCCACGATGGCATGTTGCTCAACCTGAGCGGCGCTCACGGGCCATTTTTCACCCGCAACATCGTGATCCTCAAGGACAACGCCGGTCACACTGGCGTCGGTGAAGTGCCGGGCGGTGAGCGCATTCGCCAGACCCTCGAGGACGCTCGCTCATTAGTGGTTGGCAGTCCGATCGGCACTTATCAGAAGATCCTCAATCAAGTGCGCCAGACTTTCGCCGATCGCGATGCCGGCGGTCGCGGGTTACAGACGTTCGATTTGCGTATCACCATCCACGCCGTTACCGGCCTTGAAGCTGCGTTGCTTGATCTCCTGGGTCAGCATCTGGACGTGCCGGTCGCCGCCCTGCTTGGTGAAGGCCAGCAACGTGATGAAGTGAAGATGCTGGGCTACCTGTTTTATGTCGGTGATCGCAACGAAACCGACCTGGCTTACCGCAGCGAGCCGGACGCCGACAGCGACTGGTTCCGCGTACGTCACGAAAAAGCCATGACCGCCGACGCCGTGGTGCGCCTGGCCGAAGCGGCCCACGCCCGCTACGGTTTCAAGGACTTCAAACTCAAGGGCGGCGTGCTCAGTGGTGATGAAGAAATCGAAGCCGTCACCGCCCTGGCTGAACGCTTCCCCGATGCGCGCATCACCCTTGATCCGAATGGCGCGTGGTCGCTGAAAGAAGCCATTCGCCTGTGCCGGGATCAGCATCACGTCCTGGCTTACGCCGAAGACCCGTGCGGCGCGGAAAACGGTTATTCAGGCCGGGAAGTGATGGCTGAATTCCGTCGCGCCACGGGTCTGAAAACCGCCACCAACATGATCGCTACCGACTGGCGGGAAATGGGCCACGCGATCCAGTTGCAATCAGTGGACATTCCCCTGGCCGACCCGCACTTCTGGACGATGCAGGGCTCGGTCCGCGTGGCGCAGATGTGCCATGAGTGGGGCCTGACCTGGGGTTCGCATTCCAATAACCACTTCGATATTTCCCTGGCGATGTTCACCCACGTCGCGGCCGCCGCGCCGGGTGAAATCACCGCCATCGACACGCATTGGATCTGGCAGGACGGTCAGCGCCTGACCAAAGCGCCGCTGCAAATCGTTGGCGGCTGTGTGCAGGTGCCGAAGAAACCAGGGCTGGGCGTCGAACTGGACATGGATCAGCTGGCCAAGGCCCATGAGTTGTACAAAGGCATGGGACTGGGCGCCCGGGATGACAGCGTGGCGATGCAGTTTCTGGTTCCGGGATGGAAATTCGATAACAAGCGGCCGTGTCTGGTGCGCTAGCCATCTGAAAAACACCGCAGTACCTGTGGGAGCGAGCTCGCTCCCACAGGAATGGCATTCGCTAAACCATCTGTGCCGCTTGCAGCAGCCAGCCCTTGAACGCCGCCATCGCCGACGTTTCAGGGCGTGACTGCAAACGGGTCAGCCAGTAACTGCCGGTGGTGATCCCGATGGCGAACGGTTGCTCTATTGCACCCGTCGCCAGTTGCCGGCCGAACATCAGCGGCGGCGCCAAGGCCACCCCCGCTCCTTGCAGCGCGGCCTCCATCATCGCCAGCGATGAGTCGAAGACGATGCTTCGGGGCGACGCTGTGTGGGTCGATAGGCCGGTGGCCTGGAACCATTCAGGCCACTCGTCTGTGCGATAGGAACGCAACAGCGTTTGCTGCAACAGGTCTGTCGGTGTTTTCAGTTGCCGGGCAATCTCTGGCACACACAACACCGATAACGGTGCCTCGATCAGCCTCACCGCTTCAATGCCATGCCACGCCCCCGCGCCAAAACGAATCGCGTAATCCAGCCCTTCAGCCGCCACATCCACTCGATTGTTATGGGTCGACAGGCGCACATCTATGAACGGATGTTTCGCCTGGAAGTCGGTCAATCGTGGCAACAACCAGCCCACCGCGAACGTCCCCACCGCGCCGACCGTCAATACCTCACGAAAATGTCCGCCCTCGAATAGCTCAAGGGTGCGCGCAATACGGTCGAAAGATTCGCGCAGCACCGGCAGCAGGGTTTCGCCCTCGCTGGTCAGCATCAGCCCGCGGGGCAAGCGCTTGAACAGGGTCACGCCAAGTTGAGACTCCAGGCTCTTGACCTGATGGCTCACCGCCGCCTGTGTGACGCACAACTCAACGGCCGCCCGGGTGAAACTCAAATGCCGGGCGGAGGCCTCGAAGGCACGCAATGCATTGAGCGGTAATTGAGGCCGGATCATGCCCACTCCCAAATTTTTCTAATGGCTCGTCCGAAATATCATCGGTTGTCGAACCTCGGCAGACTGCATAGATTTGGCTCGCCCATCAGCACCCCGGATTGAAAAGCCGCTCGGAGTGTAGCGGTTAACACTCTTGAACTCATGGAAAGTGAATACATCATGCAGAACAAACTCGCGTCCTACAGCGCTTTCGCACTTTTCCTCAGCGCCGGTCATTGCGTTGCTGATGACCGTATTGAAGCCATCGTGAAGGCCGCCATCGAACCGGTGATGCAGCAACAGCAGATCCCCGGTGTCGCAATTGCGATTACCATCAACGGCCAACCTCATTACTTTAACTACGGCGTGGCCTCGAAGGAGAACGGCAAAGCCGTCACGGAAGACACCCTGTTCGAGATCGGTTCGGTGAGCAAAACCTTCACCGCGACCCTCGCCGCCTACGCTCAGGCCACCGGCAAACTGTCCCTGTCGGACAAGGCCAGCAGCGTGCTGCCGGAACTGCGTGGCAGCGCGTTCGATAACATCAGCGTGCTGCAACTGGGCACTTACAGCGCCGGTGGCCTGCCGCTGCAATTCCCCGACGATGCCGATGCACCGGACAAGATGCTCGGATATTTCCAGCAGTGGAAACCGACCTATGCGGCGGGCACCCATCGGCAGTATTCGAACCCGAGCCTGGGGTTGTTCGGTTATCTGGCAGCCAAAAGCATGGGCGCGCCGTTTGATGACGTGATGGAAAAAACCCTGCTGCCGAAACTCGGGCTGAAACACACCTACCTCTCAGTGCCGCAGGCTCAAATGGGTCTTTACGCTCAGGGTTACAACAAGGAAGGCAAACCGGTGCGAGTCGGGCCGGGGGCACTTGGTTCGGAGGCTTATGGCGTGAAAACCAGCGCGGCGGACCTGATTCGTTATGTTGAAGCGAACATGAAGCCGGCCAGCCTCGAAGACCCGATGCAACGAGCAATCGCCACGACGCATACCGGTTACTACAAGGTGGGCGAGATGACTCAGGGGCTGGGTTGGGAGTTCTACCACTACCCGGTCACCCTCGATAAATTGTTGGCGGGTAACTCGACGCAGATGACGATGGAGGCTCACGAAGTCCAGTGGCTGACCCCGCCGCAACCTCAACCGGAAAGCGTGCTGATCAATAAAACCGGTTCAACGGGCGGCTTCGGTGCCTACGTGGCGTATGTGCCATCGAAAGACATCGGCATCGTGATCCTGGCCAACAAAAACTACCCGAACCCTGAGCGGATCAAGATTGCTCATACGATATTGAGTGCACTGGCCAAGTAGCCAAGAAACACAAATCTCGTAGCAGCTGTCGAGCAAGCAAACAAAATGGGTGACCCCTTTGAGGTCGCCCATTGTCGTTACTGCGTCAGCTCAATGCCGAGTCGGCGACTGAGCGTCAGGTGCATCGCTTCTCGGATAAAGATTTTCCCGCGCCTGATTCACCAACAACTCGGTGATCGCCGCCAAGTGCTGAATCGACAGCAGCACCTTGCGGTTCGAGCCTTCCAGTTTCCCGACAAAATTCGCAATCAGGACATTCAGGGAGGCAAGGTTTTCGCAGGCCTGATTTAGCAGGGTTAGTGTGTCGACGCCAGGAGCAAGAGTGTAAATCTGCTGGGTCGTGACGGTACGCCCGGGGCTTTGGGTGACTGCGCCTTTTGCGGTTTCACACGGCTCCGCGGGGTCGAGATGATCGGCGTCGTTTGGGGTTTGCGGTTGATGCTTGCTGATCTTTTTCACAGATGAGGCTCCTTTTTGTGCCATTGGTGTTTTCGTCCCTGGATCCCTCAGTCTCGCGGATTCCCACGTCCTACCGCGTTTTTGCGGTGGCTGACGAAGGCTAGCGGTGCGCTCTGACAGAAACCAGTTCATCAAGACCGACAGGACTTGCAGGAAACTTCCGAGACCAATAGAAACCAATGCATCTCCCCCAGAAATACGCTTCTTTTTGTAGCAGCTGTCGATTTCAATGGGGTAACCATTACATCGCTGCCCAAACCCGGTACGATCGCGCCCTTTTTAACCCACCCCGCCACGCATCCGCCCCTCCAAACCGCTTTTGGCTCAGGGACTATGCTGAATCAGGGCATGAGGGCTGATCGATGAGAGTGCTGTTGGTCGATGATCACGCGGTGGTGCGCATGGCGATCGGGATGATTCTGGCTCGCGAAGGCCATGAGATCGTCGGCGAGTGCGACAACGGCGTGGATGCCCTCAACAAGGCGTTCGAGCTCAAGCCCGATGCCATCGTGCTCGACCTGGACATTCCGCAGCTCGATGGCATGGCCGTCATCGACCGGTTGCGCATCGGTGGCAGTCCGGCTCGGGTCCTGGTGCACACGGGGCTGAAAAGCCAGGCCTATGCGGCGCAATGCCTGCGCGCCGGGGCGTCGGCCTTTCTGTCAAAAATCGATGATCCAGTGGAAATCGTCACCGCCCTCAAAGCCGTCGCCAGCGGCAAGACCTGGTTTCCCGTCAGCACGTTCGACTCGGTGCGTAAAAGCGATTTCGCCCAGAACGATGCGCAGTTGCTGAGCGCCATCACCCGGCGAGAACTCAAGGTGCTGCACGGTCTGGCGCTGGGCAAAAGCAACAAGCAAATCGCCGACGACATGCTGCTGAGCAACAAAACTGTCAGCACCTATAAAACCCGTCTGATGCAAAAGCTCAATGCTTCCACGCTGCTGGAACTGATCGAGTTCGCCAAGCGTAACGACCTGGTCTGAATCATGACTGCGATCTGTCGAGTTCTGTTGGGCGTGCTGATGCTTCTGTCCTTGCAGGCATCCGCCGAACCGCTTTTGCTGCTCAGTCGCGCGGCTGATAGCAGTGTGGCGCTGACGCTCACGACCGAGCAGCGCCAATGGCTCGCGCACAAGGCTGTGTTGCGTGTCGGCGTGTACTTGCCCGACCGGCCACCGCTGGACATGACCGCCAATCAACAGGATTACGAAGGCCTTTCCGCCGATTACCTTGATGTGCTGGCGCGAGGGTTGGGCGTGCGCCTGCAGATCAACGGTTACGCCAGCCAGGAACAGGCCCTGGCAGCTCTGCAACAGGGCGAAGTCGATCTGATTCCGCGTATCAATCACCTGGAACCGAAGCATGCAGATCTACTGCTCAGTGCGCCCTATGCCTACGATCAGGCGGTATTGATCAGCAAATTCGGTACTCGTTGGCCCAACGATCAACCGCCGGCCGGCACCACAGTGCTGTTCGATCCCGACTGGATAGCGCAGGAGCGTGTGGCGGCACTGTTCCCCCGGATGCAAGTGGAATCGGTGCCTTCCACTGAACACGGCCTTGGCCTGGTCGCCTATGGCGAAGGCATGGTGCTGCTGACCGATGCGATTTCCGCGCAGTACCTGGTGGAACGCAGTTATCAGCAGAGCCTGAAACAGACGATTCAGCGCGATTCCGAAGGGCTGGGGTTCAGCTTCGCCGTGCAACGTCAGGACAGTCAGTTGCGGACCCTGCTCAACAGCGGCCTGTCGAACATTTCACCCCAGGAGCGCTCCGTGATGGCCCGGCGCTGGGGCATCGGTGCCAATCCGAAACTGGGTTACAGCCGCCTGCAACTGACCGCGGCCGAGCAACAATGGATCAAGGATCATCCCCGCATCGACGTCCTGGCCAGCGACCTGTACTCGCCCTTCAGTTTTTTCAACGCCGACGACCAGCTGCGTGGCATGGCAGCCGATCTGCTGGAGCTGATCAACGACCGCACCGGCCTGGTGTTCCAGCCGAGCAGAATCACCTCCATCGACGCCATGGTCAGCCGTGCGCAACGGGACCCCGCCAGCATCATCGGCGCGCTGACTTACGGCGAGCGCCGCGAAGCCAGCCTGGTGTTCTCCCGACCCTACGTGGTCAACCCCTTTGTACTGGTCACCCGGGCCCAGACCGAACATGCAGGCCTCACGGGCATGAAGGGCCTGCGCGTGGCGATCATCAAAGACTCTGCCGCCGCCAACTGGCTGGAGCGTGAGTGGCCGGACATTCGACAGGTGGAAGTCGATGCGCCGATCGAGACCTATGAATTGCTCGCTGAGGGACGGGTCGACGGTGTCATCCAGCCGCAATTGGGCGCCGCTTACCTGATTGACCGCTTTTTCCGCGGCCGTCTGCAAATCGATTCGGTGATTGGCTCCCAACCCGCGCTGATCAGCTTCGCCACCGGGCACCAGAACGGCGAACTGATCTCGATCCTCAACAAGGCCCTGCTCGACATCCCGCCCGACGAGTTCAGCGACCTGGCCAATCGCTGGCAAAACCCGCAGGAAAGCGAGGGCGGCTGGAACGCCTACAAAAGCTGGTTCTACAAAGCGGTGCTGGGGTTGTTGGGGGTGGTGCTGGCGATTCTGGCCTGGAACCTGGGCTTGCGCCGGCAGATCGCCGAACGCCAAAAAGCGCAAAAAGCCTTGAACGACCAACTGGTGTTCATGAAGGTGCTGGTGGATGGCACGCCGCACCCGATCTATGTGCGTGATCGCCAGGGCTTGCTGCTGACGTGCAACCGAGCCTATCTGCAAGTGATGGAAATCGAACTTGATCAGGTGCAGGGCAAAGGCTTGATCGAGGCGAACATCCTCGCCCCCGAAGACGCCTACCGCTACGAGCGAATTCATCAGGCGACCCTTGCCAGCGGCGAGCCGTCCTTCGACAACTTCGCCATGACCGTCAACGGCAAGACGTATCACATTTACCACTGGGCCCTGCCCTATCGCGATTCCGACGGCACCATGACCGGCGTCATCGGCGGCTGGATCGATCTCACCGAACAACAGCATTTGCAGCACGCACTGCATCAGGCCAAGGATCTGGCAGAAGCGGCCAATCGCGGCAAAAGTCATTTCCTGGCGGTGATGAGCCATGAAATCCGCACGCCCATGAGTGCCTTGATCGGTGTTCTGGAATTGATGCGTGACAAACGTCCCGACGCTGAACTGATCGACATCGCCCAGAAGTCGGCCGGCGGCATGATGGAACTGATAGGCGAGATCCTCGACCTGTCGAAAATCGAGTCCGGCAAGTTCGAACTGCGTACCGGCACCTGCCATCCCGAGCGGTTGGTCAACACCGTGATCCAGAGTTTCGCCAGCCTTGCCCGGCAGAAAAACGTGGCGCTGGCATTCGTGCTTCACGGGACCGACTGCACAGTGGAAATGGATTCCCTGCGGTTCCGGCAGATTGTCTCGAACCTGATCAGCAACGCGATCAAGTTCACCCCCAAGGGCAGCGTCACCGTTGAGCTGATGCTTGAGCCTGATGACGATCTCGCCCATCTGCGCCTGGAGGTATTGGACACCGGCATCGGCATGGACGAGCAGCAACGCCAGCGGCTATTTCAGCCATACACGCAGTTCGATTCCAGCGACACCGAGCTGCAGGCAGGCAGCGGTCTGGGCCTGGCGATCTGTCAGCAATTAACGCAATTGATGGGCGGGCGACTGACCTGTGTCAGCGAACCGGGACGAGGCTCGTGCTTCACCCTGGAGCTGGACGTTGCAAGGGTTGCGGGCGACGAAGCGCTGCCCTCGGTCGATGCCGGGCACCTTGCGCCATTGCCTGAGCGCAACATCCTGATCGTCGAGGATCACGAGTTCAATCGAGTGGTATTGCAGCGGCAACTCGAGGCCTTGGGCATGCGCGTGACCTGCGCCGAGAATGGCCTGGAGGGCTTGCGGTGGTGGGCTCAGGAAGACTTCGACTACGTGATCACCGACTGCAACATGCCGCAGATGAATGGTGATCAGATGACCCGACAGTTAAGAACGCTGGAGGCCAACGAAGGTCGCCAACCCACCCATGTGGTCGGATTGACAGCCAACGCCCAGCCCCAGGAAATCCAGCGTTGCCTGGACGCCGGCATGAACGATTGCCTGTTCAAGCCCGTTACCCGAACCACACTTGAGCGCTATCTTCGCCAGGTCGAACAGACGCAACAGGCCGCCGCCCCGTGCTTCGACCTGTCCAAAATCAGCGACATCACGGCCGGCGACGCGGCGATGACCCGACAATTGCTGACCACCGTGCTGCGCACCAATCAGGAAGATTTCGACGCCATGCAAGCGCAGTACGCGGCGGGCGATTTCGCGGCCATGGGCAGCCGTTGCCACAAGATCCTCGGCAGTGCGCGGATCATCCACGCGGCGTCATTGATCAGCGCTTGCGAGCAACTTGAACAGGGTTGCGAAAATGCCGTTGCGGGAAACGAATTGAGCCTGTTGCATGAGACCTTCGTCCTGCAAATGAAGCGTCTTCAGGAGAGCATTCGAACCAGCATCAACGCCTGCGTGTAGGACGCTTCCCACAAAAAGTTAGGAAACACCCGCGTTACCCACCCCCCTCGCCTACGGAGAATCTGCGCCTCAATTTCCTGCAGTCGGCGGATGATCATGTTTACGTTTGGTGTGCGGTTCTCTCCAGTTTCGGTGTCCGGCGCGTTATTGATGCTCGGTTGCGTACCTGCTTCAGCAATCGCAGCCAGCTGCGACCAGATTGACTGCCTGACGACATCGCAATCAAACGTCGTGGTGAATGATGGCAGCACGTTCTCGGTCGGCACAGGGGGTTCCCTGAGCAACAGCACCGTGAGCTTCGGATTCATCCACATCCTGGACGCAGGGACCGCATCCGCCATCAGGATCAACAACAATGGCTGGCTGCATCTCGATGACTCTGGATCGTCATTCGGCTCCGTCCTCGAAAACGGCAACATGGTCGTCGTCGGTTCAGCCACGGCACGTCGCACCACCGTCCAGGGCGGTGACCTGGACGTGGCGCAAAACGCCGTGGTCAGCGAGACCCAACTCCAGGGCGGCAGAATGTGGGTGTATACCGATGCCACCGCCGAGAACACTCGCGTCAGCAACAGCCTTATGACCGTCTATCAAAACGGTAACGCCGACCGCACGACGGTCAATGGTGGCGGCGAGCTGTCGGTCAACGATAACGCGTCGGCGATCGACACCGTGGTCAATCAGGGCGGTTTGATGGAAAGCGTGGCGGGCACTCATGTGCACTTCACCACCGTCAATCAGGGCGGCGTGATGGTGCTGGGTGACCGCGCCGATGCCAGCGACACGACGATCAATTCGGGCGGTTTCCTGCAACTCAAGGGCGATGCGATTCTGGGCGGTGCGAGCCATGTCGACGGCCAGGTCGCGTTTGCCGATCCGGCCGTCAACGGTTTTCATACTCTGACGATCAAAGGGCCGCTGACCGGCAACGGCACGTTCCTGATGAACACCGATCTCGCTGCACTGCGGGGTGATCTGCTCAGGGTGCAAGGTCCGGTCAGCGACAGCCACACCCTGGTGGTAGCCGACTCGGGCAACTCGCCCAGTGGTGCGCGACAGAAATTGATGCTGGTGAATGGCAACGGTGGCAGCGGCGACTTCAAACTCTACGGCGACACCGTGGATGCCGGGGCCTATCGCTACCAGTTACAGCAGCAAGGCAGCGACTGGTACCTGGCCAATCTGGCGGATCAGGATCCGCAGAACCCGGATACGGGTGACGAGACCGAGACGCCAAGCACGCCAGATACTCCAGATGAACCAGACTCACCAGACTCACCAGACGCACCAATTTCACCCGGCGAAACACCCGCGCAGCCAAGACCCGTCCCTCAGGCGCAAACCCTGAGCAAGGGCGCCAACGCGGCGGTGGCCAGTCACGCCGCCAGCGCAGCGTTGATCAGCGCCCAGATGAACGCCACGGCCCAGCACTTTGGCGAACTGCGCTCGGGCAAGGATCAGGGCGGTCTCTGGACTCGCGGCTACGGCACCGATCAACGCTTGGACACCGGTGCCAGCCGCGCCTTCGACCAACAAATCAACGGCATGGAAATCGGTGCCGACAAAGCCCTGCCTTTCGCCGACGGCACGCTGTACGTGGGTGGTTTGCTCGGCAAGGGTCAGGGGCGGCAACAATTCGGCGAGGCCAGCAAAGGCACGATCGACAGCCGCACGCTCGGCGGTTATGCCAGCTACCAGGACCGTAGCGGCCTGCACATCGATGGCGCACTGAAATACAGCCGTCTGGATAACGAAATCGACATCACCAGCAACCTTGGGGACAAGGTCAAGGCGCGCTACAAGAACCACGCGGTCAGTGCGGATGTGCAAATGGGCAAGAACATTGATTTGGGCCAGGGCTGGTTCGTCGAACCTCAGGCGGGACTGCAAATGGCGCACATCAGTGGGGGGCGCTACACCGCCAGCAATGGCTTGAACGTCGAGCAGGATGCGATGAACTCGGTTCAAAGCCGTGTCGGCGGGATGTTCGGGCGCCATCTGGAGCTGGGCAACGGCATCGCCGTGAAACCCTATGCCAAAGCGACGTGGCTCACCGAGCATGCCGGCGATAGCCACGTGAAGGTCAACGGGGCAAAACTGGACAGCCGCCTGCCGGGTTCACGGGGCGAGATCGGTGGTGGGGTGATGGTCAATGCGGCAGACAGGCATAACTTCTTCGTCGAAGCGGGCTACACCAAAGGGAGCGATATCGAGCAGCCTTGGGCAGTGACTGCGGGGTATCGCTACAACTGGTAAACGCTGACTTGTAGCAGCAGGCTGCGCCAGCTGCTACAAAAGTCTGCGTTTAATCATCCGGCATTTCAGGCGGCTTGGCAGGCTTCGCCGGTTTGCCCGGTTTTACACCTTTGGCACCTTTGGCGGCAGGTTCCGCTACAACAGGCGTCGCGACCGTTGGCGCTGCGGCTTCTTTCTCGGTCGCTGGCAGGGCGTCGATCGTGTCGAAAATCTTCTTCAAATTGACCGATTTTGATTCATCCCCCGAACTCTCGAACTTCTTCTCTCCGTCCTTGCCCACCAGGATGACTTTGGGTAACGCCCCGGCACCGAGTTTCAGCGAGCGGATCAGTGCCATGGTGTCCTGTTGTCCGAGATCCTTGCCGTCGAACTGACCGAACATATTCAGCACGGTGTACACCCTGATATTGCGTTGGGCGACACCCTCCTTGTTGGCTGGATCGTCCAGCGACTTTTTCAGGCCCACCCAGACTGGGTCAACCGTGCTGGGAGCGATGACAATCAATGGTCGGGACCTGCCCTTGTCCATATCCAGCGGTGAGCCGTCATCGGCAGCGAACAAGGGGCCGGCTAAAGCCAGCAGGGTAGTCAGGGTCAATGACCTGATGAGCATGCGCATCTCCTTTTGATATCCACGCTCTAATGATTGCGCATCGCGGCGTTCGTTCCGGGTGACGCCCGCAATTATGTCTCGTCTTGCCCCAAGCTTAGGTCAGGGCGGTCATTGCGCAACAGGCTGAGCTAATCTCATGGCTCAACAACCAAGCCCTGATCCGCCGTGAGGACCTGTGCATGAGCGCTCAGTTGAACCACACCATCGTCTGGTGTCGCGACAAGCAGACATCAGCCAACTATCTGGCAGACATCCTCGGTCTGCCCTGCCCCGAACCCTTCGGCCCGATGCTGATCGTCAAGTTCGACAACGGTGTGTCGCTGGACTTCTACGACAATGACCCGCCGATAGCCTCCCAGCACTACGCGTTTTTGATCGGTGACGACGATTTCGATGCGGCCTTCGCCCGCCTGCAAGCCCGACAGCAGCCCTGGTGGGCTGACCCCGGCAAACAACGACCGAACGAGATCAACGATTACGGCGGTGGCCGGCGGGTTTATTTCGATGACCCGGACGGGCATCTGCTGGAGATTCTGACTCGGGCCTAAGGGCGCCTGCCAAGCTGGTTTGTTTCTGGAACCTCTACCCGATTAAAAGGCCAGTTTGTACCCGATCAGCACCAGCATCGTGGCCAGGCAAGGGCGCAGCACTTCATCGGAGATACGGCCCGTCAGGTGGCTGCCCAGGTAAATCCCTGGCAGCGAACCGATCAGCAAGTAACCCAGCACGTGCCAATCCATGTTGCCCATGCTCGCATGGCCGAGGCCGGCCACGAGGGTCAGCGGTACGGCGTGCGCGATTTCCGTGCCCACCAGGCGGCGGGTCGGCAGCAGCGGATAGAGAATGAACAACGCGACGGTGCCCAGGGCGCCAGCGCCGATGGAGGTCAGGGCAACCATGGTGCCGAGGACCAGGCCAGTGATCACGGTCAGCGCATTCAAGCGGTTGCCGCTGGGGTTGTAATGACCGCCCGCGCGTTTGTGAGCGAAATCGAGCAGGCGCTTCTTGAAGAAAATCGCCAGCGCCGTGGCAAACAGGACAAAGCCCAAGGCCTGCTTGATGACCGCGTTCATCGCCTCGGGCGACGTTTGCAAGGTGCTCAGGAACCACAACGTCAGCGCCACTGCCGGCACACTGCCGAGGGTCAGCCAACCGGTAATGGCCCAGTCGATGTTCTTGTTCTTTCGATGAACCAGCACGCCACTGGACTTGGTAATCGCCGCGTACAGCAAATCCGTCCCCACTGCGGTGGCCGGATTGACGCCGAACCACAACAGAATGGGGGTCATCAATGATCCGCCACCGACCCCAGTCATCCCGACAATAAAGCCGACCACCAGACCTGCCACGACTAAACCGAAATTACCGAATTCCATTAACACGCCCACAAAAAACGCATGAAAAATCTGGTCCGCAGCATAGCGATTTTTCTTATAACCACTTATATCGATGCGATCTATCTTTATGCCTTAAGCGCTTGGACTATCCCTGTGGGAGCGAGCTTGCTCGCGATGACGGACTTACAGCCAACATCATTGCTGAATGTTAAACCGCTATCGCGAGCAAGCTCGCTCCCACAGGGATTTGCTGAGTTGGCCGGGTTCATTGCACGGGCAGGAAGTTGAGGAACAGCAAACTCTGCGCGTAATTCAAACCGATCCGACGGTAGCGCTCGTCCAGCATCTGCGTCAGCAGGTCCAGCCGCGCGACGATCTTGCCGAACTCCACGGCAAAACTCAGGTTGCTGCCCTCCTCCGATATTTCGTTGGAAAACAGCAACGGCTCGCCGTTCTTGTTTTGCCGCTGGCTGAGTATCCAGGTGGCTTTCTCGATGTTGCGGGCGGCGTTGCTGACGAACACCGGGTTGATCGCATCCGTCATGTAGAACTCGAGCCGATTGCCGTGGGCGGTGACGAGCATGCTGCCGATGGCATAGATGAAGGCTCCGACCCGGTCGCCGAGAAACTCCGGGCTCATGGCGTAACTCAGCGCTGCCAGGTCTTTTTTGCCACCCAGGGTCGGCAGCGGTTGTTGCTGTTCGATGGCCATGCGCACTTGCTTGCCGGCGGTGCGGGCGTCGAGGAAGCCGGATTTTTTCAACTCGTCCGGGTTGCGCAGGTAGAGCTTGCTCATCAGCAGGTAGAGGCTGTCGAGGTTGTCACGCATCGCCAGGGTCGCCATGCGGTCGACGCTGGTCTGGAGGAATTCCTGGGGTTTACCTTCACGAAACTGGCTGACGATGTCGCTGCCCTGCTGCTGACTGCACCCGGAGGCGGCGAGCATAGACAAGGCCAACAGCAGGCAATAGCGGCGGATTGACGGGGTGGTGCGGGGTAAAACTCGAGCCATGGGTTCTTGAACTTGGGCATGGGCCGGCGGTGGGGATTCGCCGCAGGCTGGCCAAGGATAGAGCCGTGAATCCTGAAAAAGTGCAGTGCCGACGGTCCGTAAGCGCTGGTAACCGTTAAGAGGATCACCACATTAGTGCGATTACCGAAGCGTCCGATGGTCACACTGAAGTACACGCGCCTGGACCCGCCAACCAAACCTCCGACATCACGCGATCATGCAGTTGCCTTGTGGCGAGGGGATAAATCCCCTCGCCACAAGTCAGCGGCTACAGGTCGATGGAACCACCGGGGTATTCTGTTGCCAACCAAAGAGTACTCATCGATTCAAAATAAGGAGATTTGAATGCGGACCCTCGAACTGGCCGGCGTCAACGTACCGGTCATCGGTCAAGGCACCTGGCGCATGGGAGAAGATCGTTCCCGGCACACCCAGGAAGTGGCGGCTTTGCGCCAAGGCATCGAATTGGGCATGACCCTCATCGACACCGCTGAAATGTACGGCGAGGGCGGCGCTGAGGAAGTGGTCGGTGAAGCCATCGCCGGCAGGCGTGATGAAGTGTTTCTGGTCAGCAAGGTGTACCCGCACAACGCCAGCCGCAAAGGCATCCCCCAGGCGTGTGAACGCAGCCTGCGGCGGCTGGACACCGACTACATCGATCTCTACCTGCTGCATTGGCGCGGCCAGTATCCCCTCGAAGAAACGGTCGAAGCCTTCGAACGCTTGCGCGAAGAAGGCAAGATCGGTCGCTGGGGCGTCTCCAATTTCGACGTCGAGGACCTGGAAGAATTGGCCTCACCGGCCTGTGCCACCAATCAGGTGCTCTACAACCTGGAAGAACGCGGCGTCGAGTTTGATCTGTTGCCCTGGAGCCGCCAGCATCAAATGCCGGTCATGGCCTACTGTCCGATCGGTCAGGGTGGGCCTATGCTGAACCATACAACGCTCAAACAAATAGCCGCCCGTCACCGTGTGACGCCGGCCCAGGTAGCGCTGGCATGGATGCTGCGTAAGGAAGGCGTGATCGCCATCCCCAAAGCGGTCCGACCCGAGCACGTGCAACTCAACGCGCAAGCGGCGCAATTGCAACTGGAGGCTGGGGATCTGGAGGCGCTGGACGAGGCGTTTCACGCGCCACAACGCAAACAGCGGTTGGCCATGGTCTGAGCCATCGCAGTCTGTCAGAGGGCTTCGGCATGAGAAGCACTGATCAGGACGATTCCTTTAATCTGCAACGCTTTATCCAGGCACAGGACCCGGTGTACAAACGGGTCCAGGCCGAGCTGAACGCCGGTCACAAGCGCAGTCACTGGATGTGGTTCATCTTTCCGCAATTCTCAGGATTGGGCGGCAGCGAGATGTCCCGCCACTTTGCCATTCGTTCCAAAGAGGAAGCCGCGGCGTACCTCAATCATCCACTGCTGGGTTCACGGTTGCGCCTCTGCACGCAATTGGTGCTGGACATCGAAAACAGCTCAATTACGGCCATCTTCGGTCACCCCGACAATCTCAAGTTTCATTCTTCCATGACGCTGTTCGCCCAGGTTGCCGGCGCTAACAGCGACTTTCATCGAGCACTTGACCAGTATTTCCACGGCATTCTGGATGACTGGACGTTGTTGCTGCTCGACTCAAAACAGGCCCAACTGCCCACCAATCAAGGTTGAAAAGTCGTCGTCCACAAAGGGCAGAATGGCGTCCGCCACCGGTTGCAGTTGCCGGGTGACGTAGTGATCGTAGTCGATGGGCGCGCTGCGGATTTCCAGCGGCTCGGGGCCGGCGACGGTGATCACGTAACTGATCCAGCCACCGTTCTGGTATTGCCGCGGACGGCCCTGCCGGTCGTTGTACTCATCGGCCATTCGCGCGGCCCGCACATGCGGCGGCACGTTGCGCTGATAGTCATCAAGGGTGCGGCGCAGGCGCTTGCGGTAGATCAGGCGATCGTCGAACTCCCCCGCCAAGGTCTTGCGTACATAGTCGCGCACATAATCCTGATAAGGCTTGCGATTGAAAATGCGCAGGTACAGCTCCTGCTGGAATTGCCGGGCCAGCGGCGACCAGTCGGTGCGCACGGTTTCCAGGCCTTTGTAGACCATTTCGTCGGTGCCATCGGCGCGGGTCACAAGCCCCGCATAGCGCTTCTTGCTGCCCTCCTCGGCGCCGCGAATGGTCGGCATCAGAAAGCGTTTGTAGTGGGTTTCGAACTGCAACTCCAAGGCACTTTCCAGACCGTATTCCTGCTGCACATGCTCGCGCCACCACTGGTTGACGTGATCCACCAGCGCGCGGCCGATCTGTGCTGCTTCCTGTTGACCGTGCGCACGGCGCAGCCAGACGAAGGTCGAGTCGGTGTCGCCGTAAATCACCGTGTGGCCCTGGGCTTCGATCAGCTGTCGCGTACGCAGCATGATTTCGTGACCGCGCAGGGTGATGGATGACGCCAGGCGTGTATCGAAGAAGCGGCAACCGCTGGAACCGAGCACGCCGTAAAAGGCGTTCATGATGATCTTCAGCGCCTGGGACAGCGGCGCGTTGTGTTCGCGCTTGGCGGTTTCGCGACCTTCGGCGACCCGGGCCACGATGGCGGGCAGGCAATGTCGGGTTCTGGAAAAACGTGCGCCGCGAAAGCCTGGCACCGACTCGCTGTCATCGGGATGTTCAAGCCCCTCGATCAAGCCCACCGGGTCGATGAGGAAGGTTCGGATGATCGACGGATAGAGGCTTTTGTAATCGAGCACCAGCACCGACTCGTACAGGCCCGGTTGCGAGTCCATGACAAAACCGCCGGGGCTGGCCTGTGCAGGCTTGCTCCCAAGGTTCGGCGCAACGAAACCCTGGCGGTGCATCAGCGGCATGTAAAGGTGCGTGAACGCCGCCACCGAGCCGCCGCTGCGATCGGCCGGCAAGCCGGTGACGCTGGCCCGCTCCAGCAGGAAGGTCAGCAGCTCGGTCTTGGCGAAAATCCGCGTCATCAGCTCGCAGTCCTTGAGGTTGTACTTGGCCAGGGCCGGTTTGTCCTCGGCGAACATGCGGTTGATTTCGTCCATACGCTGGTACGGATTGTCGATCGACTTGCCCTCGCCAAGCAGGGTTTGCGCGACGTTTTCCAGGCTGAACGAGGGGAAACTCCAGGTTGCCGAACGCAGGGATTCGATCCCGTCGATGATCAGCCGGCCGGCGGCCGAGGCGAAGTAATGGTTGCGGCTCCCGTGTTCACGCCACTGCATCTCTTCACCGCCACGCCCCAGTTTCAGCGGTACCGCCAGGCGCCGGGCGTGCTCGTGGAGCACGCGCAGGTCGAATTGCACGACGTTCCAGCCGATGATCGCGTCGGGGTCATGCCGGGCGAACCATTCGTTGAGTCTTTTCAGCAGCAGGGTTCGGGAATCGCAGTATTCAAGCTGGAAATCCACCTCGCTGTCGTCGCCATTGGGCGGGCCGAGCATGTAGACCTGGCGCTCGCCACAGCCTTCCAGGGCGATGGAGTACAGCTCGCCCTGAGCGGTGGTTTCGATGTCCAGGGAGACCAGCCTGAGGTTCGGGCGATAGTCCGGGTCGGGTTTCATCTGCGCATCGAGCAGCAGGCCCTCGGCGTTCGGCGTGCCACTGAACCGGACCGGCGCGGTGATGAAACGCTCCATCATGTAGCGTTCCGGCGGGCGCACATCGGCTTCGAACATGTCGACGCCGGCCTTGCGCAGCGCGGTTTCCAGACGCATCAGTTGACCGTGCTGCTGGCAATACAGACCGAGCACCGGGCGGTGCTCGAAATCCAGCAGCGCCAACGGCCGCAGCTCGACGTTCTTTTCGCCGCGCAGCAGCACTTCGGCCTGCTCGCGCTGGGCTGCGGGGATGAACGCCACCGACGGTTGATCAGGCAGGCGGATCCGCTGGGGACCGGTGTCGGTCGCCAGCCAGAACTCGACTTCCGTACCGGCCGGGGTGTCGCGCCAATGCCGGGTCAGGACGAAGCCCCGCTGTAAATCCACCACTGCAACCTCAAGATTTGATTCAAGGCGCAATTCTACGCGTCATCGATGAGGGACAGCGCAGATTGATCTGACGACTCGCTCCCACAGGGTTTGATGGCGCCCATGAATGAGTGAATAACTATGGAATACTCCAGGTTTTCGGAAGAAAAACCGCTGAATGGCGTTTTTTGCGCGTTATCTGCCGCTTTCTGCCTTGCCCTCAGCGCCCGTGTCTACGATTCTTCAAGGACAACGACAACACCTGAGAAACTGCCATGAAAACCGTCGCCCAACTGCTGAAGTTAAAGGCTGAACAGAACCATGAAGTCCACACCATTGCACCGCATCAAATGGTGCTGGAAGCGCTGATGGTCATGGCCGCCAAAAACGTCGGCGCCTTGCCGGTCGTGAAGAATGGCGAGGTCGTCGGCATCATCAGCGAGCGTGACTATGCGCGCAAACTCGTGCTCAAGGGCCGCTCCTCCGTCGGTACACCGGTCGAGGACATCATGGTGTCGCCGGTGATCACCGTGGACACCCATCAAACCGTCGAAACCTGCATGGGCATCATGTCCGACAAACGCCTGCGCCACTTGCCGGTGGTGGAAAACGGCACATTGATCGGTTTGCTGTCGATCGGCGACCTGGTCAAGGAGGCCATCGCCGAACAGGCTGAGCTGATTCGCCAGTTGGAGCAGTACATTCGCGGCGAATAGATCAATCCGGCCAATGCCGCGCGAAGACCGGTGCCAATGTCGGGTGCCGGTCGATGCGCGTAAGCCACGCGAAAAACCCGGGCCTTGTACTGCGTAAATGTTCCCGACTGCCGGCCCATCTGGAAACCACCGCCGCCAGCACATCCAGGGCTCCCGGCGTCTCGTCGCCCAGATACAAATCACCCGAAAACTGATCGGCAAACACCTCCCAACTCCTGTGCAGGTGCGCGCGGGCGCCGGCCATGAGGTTTTGCCTGGACGATTCATCCGCCTCGGCCAACCAGCGCTCGGGGTAGTCGATGATGCCAATGGCCGAATAGCAATTGCTGACGATGTACACCAGGCCTCGAATGGCCTGATCCCGCGCGGCGGTGTTGTTCGGCAACAGGTTTGATTGGGGGAACGTGAGCCCCAGGTGAATCAGAATTGCCGCGCTCTCGGTGAGAACGCTGCCATCAGGCAACTGCAGGGTCGGGATCTGCTTGAGCGGATTGAGCTTCTCCAGCGCGTGGGTCGCCTCGGGAGAGGATTCAACGTCGATGAAGCGGTAAGGAATTTCGCAAAGCTCCAGTGCCGCTTCTATCGCGGCAGCGCCGGAATTCTGGTGTCCGTATAGCTGGTACATATCGCACGCTCCTGGCGAAACGAAAATAGAGTCAGCAGACGAGTGGGCACGAGGCACGTTCCCTGCCATCGGGCCGGGCGATACAGGTAAGATACGCCTCCCTGGCCGCACTCATGACTACCCGTCGCGGCTCAAGCCCTACTGCACACATCAAGGAAAGAACATGCGCCAACAGGATGGCGGACTCGCCCCGTTTCTTCGTCTCTATGGATTTCTTCTCGCTGGCCTGGCCTTGAGTGGCTGCTCGCCGAGCGAACACTCGTCATCGGCCAGTTTAGCCGGTGAACAAGGGCGCGGTGGTGCCATGCTCGCCTATGAGCACGAACTGCAACTGTTGCTGCCCCAGGCGCAAATCGGGCCGCGCTTGCAGGCCACGCGCGAGGCGTGCGAAACCGCACGCTTCGGGGCCTGTAACGTTCTGCGTATCGAGCAAGGTGCCGGCCGCGCCGAGATCACCTTGCGCATTGCACCTGCCGGCGTCGAACCGCTGGTCACGATGGCCGCCGAGGGTGGGGAGCTGGGTCAACGAATCACCAGTGCCGAAGACCTGGCCGATGCCGTGGACGACACTCGTCGTCGTCAAGAGCGGCTCAAGGCTCAGCAGCAGCGTCTGGATGAGTTGGCGACCCGCAAAGACATCAGCGTCACGGATCTGATTACCTTGAGCAAGGAACAGGCCGGGATCGAAAACGACCTGCAAGCCTTGGCCCAGATTGCCGCCGGGCACCAGCGCCGACTGGACACCAATCGGGTCACGCTGTCGTTCCTGCCGACCGGCGCCAGCAGTCGCTCGTCGCACCTGAGCCAAGCGTTCAGCAATTTGCTGGACAACCTGGCCGATGGCGCTGCCGATGCGCTGGAAAAAGTCAGCTATGCCCTGCCCTTCCTGATTCTGGCCTTCCCGCTGTTCATGATGTGGGTCTGGTTGTGGCGCAAGTTTGTTCGCCGTCGCACGTGAGTCGCGGAACTGAACCATCACGCTCGCGTGAGATGCCTCGTCCTTCCTATCATTGCCGTCGATGTTCACCATCACAGCAATGAAGTTCTCATAAAAAATCCGCGGCGTAACATCAGCTCCAGACCCAACAACTACACCCCGGAGCACACCCTCATGAAACGCCAAACTATCCTCAGCATCGTTTTCTCGGTTTTTGCAGTTAACGCTTTCGCCGCTACCTCTGTTCACCCGGTTGTCGCTGAAGGCGGCTCGGATCGCCTGATTGAAAGTCGTGTGGCTGAAGGTGGTTCGGATCGTCTGATCGAGAACCGCGTCGCTGAAGGTGGCTCGGATCGTCTGATCGAGAACCGCGTCGCTGAAGGTGGTTCGGATCGTTTGATCGAGAACCGCGTCGCTGAAGGTGGCTCCGATCGTTTGATCGAAAACCGCGTTGCTGAAGGTGGTTCGGATCGTTTGATCGAGAACCGCGTCGCAGAAGGTGGCTCCGATCGTTTGATCGAAAACCGCGTTGCTGAAGGTGGTTCGGACCGCCTGATCGAAAGCCGCGCTGTATAAATGAATGGTTTTACCGCAGCACTCAATGAAAAACCCGGCCTCATCAGCCGGTTTTTTTTACGCCTGTTTTTTGCGCTCGGTCACTTGCCGGCCCGGGCCATGCAACGCTGATAACGCTCATCGACCCGCTTGGCAAACCACGCCGTGGTGAGTTTGCGGGTGATTTTCGGGCTTTGCAGCGCAATCCCCGGCAACACCGCTCGCGGTAATGGCCGACCTTCCGCTTTTTCGGCCAGGTCGAAAACCCGTGCATAGAGCTGGGTGTCCTCGAACGCGAAGTTTTTACCCTCCTCCAGTTGGTCCCGAATGGTCGGGTTGCGCATGCCCAGTTGCTTGCCGAGGGTACGCACCGCCAATTCCGTGGTGCCAGGCATGATCGAATCGTAGCGAACCAGGTCACCATCCAGCGCCAACGGTATGCCCGACGCGCGACTCACCGCGTTCTGAAACGCGGCATTGCGACTGGCGTACCAGCCGGCATTGAAATCGGCAAAGCGATACAGCGGTTGTTTGTAGCTCACCGGATAACCGAGCAAGTGGGCGATACCGAAGTACATGCCGCCGCGACGAGTGAACACTTCATGACGAATCGAGCCGTCCACCGGGTACGGATACGCCTTCGCCTGTTGCTCGGCGAAATCGATGCTGACCTGCATCGGCCCACCGGTGTGCACCGGGTTGAACCCACCGAACAGCGTCCGGCCCATGGGCACCATGCCGATGAAGTCATCGAAGATCGCGCTGAGCTCTTTCTCGCTGCGCGCCGCATTGAGCCGGTCGCTGTAGCTTTTGCCGTTGGATGAACTCACCTGCAGCGCACCGCTCACCAGCAGGCCGGGAATGTGGACTTTGTCGGCTCGGCGGTCAATCTCCTCGCGGGCGATTTTGCCCAGGCCCGGTACGGGTGGGTCCACCTGAAAGGTCGACTCCTGCTCGGTGACCGCCAGTACCGAGCACAGGTTTTGGGTGGATGGATAAATGTCTTGGGCAGCAAATGCTGCGTAAATATCGGTGGCCCAGCCCTGGCGATCGGCGGTTTTGGCCGGCAGCAGACGCACGATCTCGGCCTTGACCTCGGCAGGCTTGCGCGCAGGGAGCTCTTGCGTGCGCTGAGTACCGCAACCCGCCAGCACCAGCAGTGCGGCGACGCTCATCATCAATCGATTGGCTTGCATGTTGCTCCATCAAATCCGTTGAGCCGGGGTAACCATACGATCAATGGCATGGCGCAGGCTATGACTCTCGCCGCCCTCCACTGTTCCCCGTAGCAGCTGTCGAGCCTGCGAGGCTGCGTCCGGCTGCGCGGCAGTCGTAGTCCGATGAACACGGTTTACCTGAAGGTAACGCCAGTCAGTCACGGCGCAGAACCTGTGGGAGCGAGCTTGCTCGCGATGGCGAACTGGCAGACAACATAGGTGTTGAATGTAAGACCGCTATCGCGAGCAAGCTCGCTCCCACAGGTTTTTCACCGTAACTGAACGGCATCAGGGCAGCGGGGGCCTTTTTCCGTTTGGCAGACAGCCTGCCCGTCTGTCGCGGCTGAACCATACTTGTGCCACACACCGAGGAGGACAGTCTCATGAACCGTAGCGACGTTCTGATCATCGGCGCCGGCCCGACCGGGCTGGTGTTGGCGTTATGGCTGAGCAAACTTGGCGTGCAAGTGCGCATCCTCGACAAGTCGTCGGCACCCGGAACCACTTCACGGGCGCTGGCCGTGCAGGCGCGGACGCTGGAGCTGTATCGCCAGCTCGACCTCAGCCATGCGGTGGTGCAGAACGGTCATCGAGTGGCTGCGGCGAACTTCTGGGTCAAGGGTGAACCCGTGGCGCGCTTGCCGCTGAGCCGCATCGGCGAAGGCCTGACGCCCTATGCGTTCCTCGAAATCTTTCCTCAGGACGAACACGAACGGCTGTTGATAGACCGCCTCGAAACCTTTGGCATCAAGGTGGAGCGCAACACGGCGCTGGAAAGTTTCGTGGAAACCGGTGACGGCATCACCGCCTATTTACGCTTGGCCGATGGTCAGGAGGAAACCTGCCAGACCTGCTATCTGGCGGGTTGCGACGGTGCCCGGTCGATCGTGCGCAAGACCCTGGACACCGGTTTTCCCGGTGGCACCTACCAGCAGATTTTCTACGTCGCCGATGTGCAGGCCAGCGGGCCGACGTTCAACGGCGAACTGCACGTGGACCTTGATGAAGCGGATTTTCTCGCGGTATTTCCCTTGGCCGGTACAGGCCGCGCCCGTCTGATTGGCACCGTACGCGACGAACGCGCCGACCAGGTCGACACCCTGCAATTTGAAGACGTCAGCAGCCGGGCCATCGAGCATATGAAAGTAAAGATCGAGAAACTGAACTGGTTCTCGACCTACCGCGTGCATCATCGGGTGGCGGATCATTTTCGCACCGGGCGCGCGTTTCTATTGGGTGACGCCGCCCACGTCCACAGCCCTGCCGGTGGCCAGGGCATGAACACCGGCATAGGCGATGCCATCAACCTCGCCTGGAAACTCGCGGCGGTGTTGAGCGGCGGCGCTGAGGCCAAGCTCCTCGACACTTACGAAACCGAGCGCATCGCGTTTGCCCGCAAACTGGTCGCCACCACCGATCGGGTGTTCAGTTTCGTCACGGCCGAAGGGCGCATGGCCGATTTGCTGCGCACGCGTCTGGCGCCGTTCGTGATTCCGAAAATGGCATCGTTTGAGGCGTCCCGCGAATTCCTGTTTCGCACGGTGTCGCAGATCACCCTGAATTATCGCGGGATGCCGTTGAGCACGGGCGTTGCCGGTCATGTTCACGGTGGCGACCGCCTGCCCTGGGCTCATGACGGTGAGGGGGACAATTTCGAATCGCTGAAGTGTCTGACCTGGCAGGTGCATGTGTATGGCGACACCAGCGATGAAATGATCGCCTGGTGCCACGAACATCATTTGCCGTTGCATGTTTTTGACTGGCGGCCGGCGTTTGAAGCGGCTGGCCTGGGGCGTAACGGGTTTTACCTGTTGCGGCCGGATACGTATGTGGCGATTGCCGACAATTCTTCCGATCCCAAGGTGATCGAGCGGTACTTCCGGGATCACGGGATCAGGCCGTTTTTTGGCGCCCGCTGACTCAACACAGTCCAAATGTGGGAGCGGGCTTGCTCGCTCCCACATTTAATCTGCAGTGATACTTAGATCCCGGCCAGTGCCAGGTCCATCGCGAAGTAAGTGAAGATCAGATCCGCCCCGGCCCGCTTGATCGCGCCAAGGCTTTCACGTACCACGCGATCTTCATCGATCGCACCGGCCTGGGCGGCGAATTTGATCATCGCGTACTCGCCGCTCACCTGATACGCCGACAGCGGCAAACGCGAGGCTTCACGGATGTCGCGGATGATGTCCAGGTAGGCGCCGGCCGGTTTGACCATCAGCGCGTCGGCGCCTTCCTGCTCGTCCATCAGTGATTCGCGCACGGCTTCGCGGCGGTTCATCGGGTTCATCTGATAGCTTTTGCGGTCGCCCTTGAGCGCGCTGCCGCCGGCTTCACGGAACGGACCGTAGAGCGCCGAGGCAAACTTGGTCGAATAGGCCATGATCGCGGTCTGGTTGAAACCCGCTTCATCAAGCGCCCGGCGAATGGCCTGAACCTGCCCGTCCATGGCGGCCGACGGGGCGATCACATCGGCACCGGCACGGGCCGCGGCCACCGCTTGTTTGCCGAGATTGATCAGGGTCTGGTCGTTGTCGACCTCATGGTTGTGCAGCACGCCGCAATGACCGTGGTCGGTGTATTCACAGAAGCAGGTGTCGGACATCACAATCATGTCCGGCACCGCGTCCTTGGCGATGCGCGACATGCGTGACACCAGACCGTTGTCGCTCCAGGTGTCGCTGCCGCTGCCGTCCAAATGGTGCGACACGCCGAACGTCATCACCGACTTGATCCCCGCCCGGGCATAACGCTCGATCTCACCCGCCAGTTTCGACTCCGGAATACGCATCACGCCGGGCATGCTTTTGATCGGTACGAAGTCGTCGATCTCTTCCTCAACGAAAATCGGTAACACCAGATCGTTCAAGCTGAACTCGGTTTCCTGGAACAGGCTGCGCAGGCTTGCATTGCGACGCAGACGGCGTGGACGTGCTTCGGGGAACTGACTGGACATGAGGGGTTCCTGAAAAACGGAGGACGAGACGAAAGTCTTAGGGGGCGAAGCTTATGCCCTGAACCTTGCAGGGCACAAATCTCAGGTGAGGAAAAACCCTTACCGGTTCGGCAATAATCACTGAGATATGAGCCTTGCCGCTTACAGCGTCAGCTTCCCGCTGATGCAGGTCACCACCGCGCCGCCGATCCAGATCTCGTCGCCCACTTGTTCGACCTGAATGCGTCCGGCGCGGCCCATGGTCAGGCCCTGGCTGACCACATAGGACGCCGGCGCCAGTCCTTCGCTGAGCAACCACTGGGCAATCCCGGCGTTCAGGCTGCCGGTGGCGGGGTCTTCCGGCATGCCGTCGCCGGAGATGAACGCCCGCACTTCGAACTGTGCGTCATCGCCATCGCGCTCGGGATGCCATGGCGCGATGACACCGACGGCCAGGCCGAGCATTTGCGAATGATCCGGTTGCAAGTCCAGCACCTGCTGGCGATCCTCGACCATCACGGCCAGCCATCCGGCACCGTTGTCGACCCACTGAGTGCGCACAATCGCCCCCGATTCCAGCCCTAGCCCCCGCCGTACCCGTTCCACGACATCCGCCTCCACCGGCCCGGTTTTGAGCAATGGCGGTGCGAGAAAGGCCAGCTCTGTCCCTTGCAGACGAACCCGCACCAGCCCCACGCCGCACTCCTGAATGATCTCTTCGCCCTTGGGCACGCCACCGGCCTCCAGCCACGCATGGCAGGTGCCCAGTGTCGGATGGCCGGCGAACGGCAATTCGTTCAGGGTGGTGAAGATCCGCACGCGATAATCGGCGCGAGGATCGCGCGGTTCGAGTATGAATGTGGTTTCGCTGAGGTTGGTCCAGCTGGCGAACGCCGCCATGCGCTCATCGCTGAGCTCATCGGCGCCGAATACCACTGCCAACGGATTGCCCTTGAGCGCAACATCTACTTGCTTGAAATCGAATGAGTGCATGGCCTGCCTTGGTCTTGATCAAATCGAAGCGTTTACTTGGGGATTTCCAGCCCGCGCATCACCGCCGGCCGCGCCAGAAAGCGCTCCAGGACCCGCGTGACGTTGGTGAAGTCGTCGATGCCCACCAGCTCGCCAGCCTCATAGAAGCCGATCAGGTTGCGCACCCAGGGGAAGGTCGCGATGTCCGCGATGGTGTAGCGCTCGCCCATGATCCAGTCGCGCCCTTCCAGGCGGTTATTGAGCACATTAAGCAGGCGTTTGCTTTCATCGACGTAGCGGTCGCGGGGACGTTTGTCCTCGTAGTCCTTGCCGGCAAATTTGTTGAAAAATCCGAGCTGACCGAACATCGGCCCGATGCCGCCCATCTGAAACATCAGCCATTGAAGGGTCTCGTATCGTGCCGCCGATTCCTGGGCCAGCAGTTGCCCGCTTTTGTCGGCCAGGTAAATCAGAATCGCTCCGGACTCGAACAGCGCCAGGGGTTGGTCCCCCGGACCGTGGGGGTCGAGGATTGCCGGGATCTTGTTGTTGGGGTTCAGCGAAAGAAATTCGGGGGACATCTGGTCGTTGGTGTCGAAGCCCACACGATGCGGCTCGTAGGGCAGTCCGATCTCTTCGAGCATGATCGACACCTTGACGCCGTTGGGGGTCGGCAAGGAGTAAAGCTGGATCCACTCGGGGTATTGAGCCGGCCATTTTTGGGTGATCGGGAACGCGGACAGATCGGTCATGGGAAGCATCCACACGGAAAAAGTAGACGCTGATCATAATGTAGGGTTGCCGAAGGCTGCGATCTTTTGGCGTTATCAATATTGATGATGAGCAAGATCAGAAGATCACAGCCTGTGAATGGGGCCGGCACGTGTACTGTGTCCATAAATCCGCAACATCCTGTCGATAACCTCTGCTCTAACCCATCTCAGGTTGCCGCTACAGTGCTGCGCACTCGCTCGGATCGAACCAAATGGGCTTCAGAGGACTCTGAGCATTGCCCTTTCGGAAACGGACCGGCCCAACGACATGGAAAACACCCGATGCAGGGAGCTCGCGGTGTAAAGGTTTGTCAGCCTTAACCGAATGCGCTGAAGACCACCTATTCAAATGACGAACCTTTTGAAATTCGCCAAACGCTTCAAACATCGCGCGTATGTTGTCCTGCCCACCCTGTTGGCAGTCAGCGCGCTGTTCCTGTCCCTTGAGTCCAGCGAAAGCCGTGCCCAACCGGCGGACGGCACCCAGACGCTGGTGTTCCTGCGCCACGCGGAAAAACCCGAAGGCGGCCTCGGCCAGCTCAACTGCCAGGGCCTGAACCGCGCCATCGACCTGGCCACCTTGCTGCCGGAAAAATTCGGCAAGGCCAACTACGTATTTGCCGCCAACCCGACGCGCAATGTCGAAGAAGGCGAACTGGACAATTCCTACAGTTACATCCGTCCCCTGATGACCATCAGCCCCAGCGCGATCAAGCTTGGTTTGCCGGTGAACATCAACTTTTCGGCCAACGACACCAGCGACCTGGCCGATGAATTGCTGCACGACAAGTATCACAACTCGGTCATCTACACCGCCTGGTCCTCCGGCTACCTGCCGGAGTTGATCAACAGGGTCGCTGGAGAAGCCGTCGGCAAGAAACAGAACATCACCGACGACTGGGAATCCAGCGACTACGACTCGCTGTACGTGCTCACCCTGACCTGGCACAACGGCAAGGCCAGTGTGCAAAGCCACGCCTACAAGCAAGGTCTGGATAATGGGCGGGAGACCTGTCCGACGTAAGCTTCAAGGGATTTGGCGCCTGTCAGGGCCTCATCGCGAGCAGGCTCACTCCCACACTAGATCTCGGTGATACACAAAACCTATGTTCACTGAAGATCTAATGTGGGAGCGAGCCTGCTCGCGATGAGGCCGGCAAAAACACCATCAACCTCGTTGACTGACCCGCTCGCGCAGGTACTCAAGCACCGCAGCCCGCTCCCCGGCGAATTCGATACGACCCCCTTTCTTCTCCCGCTGAAACGCATACATCGGGTCGTAATACTCTCGGAGCAACCCTTCGATCCAGCCCCGGTGCAAGTCCACCGCCCCACTACTCGCCTGCTCCGCCAGCGCGTCTTCCATCAACATCAGCATCCGCCGATGGCGCTCACCGCCCAGACGTTTCTGCACATTGTTCAGGCTCTCCAGCAAGCGCTCGGAAAACAGTGCGAAGCCTTCATCGCCATGTACGCCGATGAACTCGGCACACAAGTCCACCACGTAATCGCGCAGGATCCGTTCGACCCGCCCTTCCAGGCTGTCTTCAAGCCAGACCATCGGAAACTGTTGCATGCCCTGAAACAGCGGCAACGGCAGCGCACAACTGCCGATCGCGCGGCTCTCGTCTTCCAGTACAAACTGCTCGATGCCGTGGGCGCGCTTCTTCAGCACATCTACCGCCAGACGGTTCTCAAAATCGATGTTGGAGGGTTGGCCGGTGGCGCGTTTACCGAAACTGGAACCGCGGTGATGGGCGTGACCTTCAAGGTCCAGGCCGTTGCGCAACTGCGTGAGCACTTCGGTTTTACCGGTGCCGGTCATGCCGCCCAGCAAGACGAAATCACACTGGGTAACGGCCTGATCGAGCGTGTCGAGCAAGAAGGTGCGCATCGCCTTGTAGCCGCCACCCACTCGCGGATAGTCGATGCCCGCCTCGTCCTTGAGCCATTGCTGGACGATCTGCGAACGCAAACCGCCGCGAAAACAATACAAATACCCATCAGGATGAGCCCGGGCAAAATCGGCCCAGGCCTGGATGCGCTCGGCTTTGATCTCGCCGGACACCAACTGGTGCCCCAGCGTAATGGCCGCTTGCTGGCCGTGTTGCTTGTAACAAGTGCCAACCCGTTGCCGCTCGTGGTCGTTCATCAGCGGCAGGTTGATCACGCCGGGGAATGAGCCTTTGAGAAACTCGACTGGCGCCCGGGCATCCATCATCGGTCGGTCGTTGAGGAAAATGTCGCGGTAATCGGTGAATTCGATGGACATCAAAACACCTCAACCGCGTTCGTCTGTCGCTCGATCAGTTCACCGATCGGCTCAAGGGTCAGGCCCAGCTCGGCGGCTACTTTGAGGAAGTGTTCGTTGCCTTCGGGGGTGACCGCAACCAGCAGGCCACCGCTGGTCTGCGGATCGCAGAGCACGCGTTTGTGCATTTCCTGAAGACGCCCAAGCTTGCTGGCGTAGCTGTCGAAGTTGCGCAGCGTCCCGCCCGGCACACAGCCTTGGTCGAGGTAATACTCGACACCCGGCAGACGCGGCACGCGATCGTACTCGATGCGAGCAGTCACGTTGCTGCCGTCGGCCATTTCCACCAAATGCCCCAGCAGGCCAAAACCGGTGACGTCGGTCATCGCGGTGACGCCTTCAAGTTTGCCGAAACGGCTACCGGGTTTGTTCAGGGTGCACATCCAGTCGCGGGCCAGGCCGATGTCGGCCTGGCGCAACTTGCCCTTCTTCTCGGCGGTGGTAAGGATGCCGATGCCCAGCGGCTTGGTGAGGTAGAGCAGGCAACCGGCGGTGGCGGTGTCGTTGCGCTTCATGTGGCGCTTTTCCACCAGACCGGTCACGGCGAGGCCGAAGATCGGCTCCGGCGCGTCGATGGAATGCCCCCCGGCCAACGGAATTCCGGCTTCATCGCAGACCGAACGCCCGCCGCGAATCACTTCCCGGGCAATCTCCGGCGCCAGTACGTTGACCGGCCAGCCGAGGATCGCAATCGCCATCAGCGGATCGCCGCCCATGGCGTAGATGTCGCTGATGGCATTGGTGGCGGCGATGCGACCGAAATCGAACGGGTCGTCGACGATCGGCATGAAGAAGTCGGTGGTCGACACCACGCCGCGTTCTTCATCGATGGCGTACACCGCCGCATCATCGCGCGAGGCGTTGCCGACCCAGAGTTTCGGGTCAAGGTTCTGCGCCCCGCTGCCGGCCAGAATCACCTCCAGCACCTGCGGGGAGATTTTGCAGCCGCATCCTGCGCCGTGGCTGTATTGGGTCAGACGAATCGGCTCGCTCATGGGGGGACACACCTCGTGAAGTCAGTGCCACAGAGTCTACATCAACGTCGTCTCCCCTGAGGCCCCGCGAATCGTTGACCGAAAGGACAGTTAAACCACCAATTCCCTAGCCTTTTCCGTGCCTTGAGAAAAATTGGTATGCCTTGTGCAAACGTTTGCGAGTCGCTGATACAAGCGTTTTCGCTACATAACTGCGCAAGCCCGCAGAACCGGGCCTTCGATCCGCACGAAAAGGGACTTTTAATGCACCGCACGTCCAGCCGCGTCACTTGCTCGCGCACTTTTGCTGTTTCCTTGCTGCTGGCCAGCGTTACAGGACTACTCAGCAGCACCGTTTTGGCGCAACCCGCTCCCGCCGAAGAATCCGCCCAAGGGGAAACCCTCAGCCCCGAAGCCAGCCCACCGAAAAAAGGCGTGTACCTCTCGGACTGGTTCAACCAGGACCTGACCGTCATCGGCAGCAAAGACATCAGTTTCGGCCCGCAACCGGCCGACGATATCTACCTGGAATACGAGTACTTCGGGCGCAAGGGGCCGTTTGAGTTGTACGGCTACATCGACATCCCGAAGATCTTCGACATCGGCAACAGCCATGACAAAGGCGTGTGGGACCACGGCTCGCCGGTGTTCATGGAGCACGAACCGCGGATCTCCATCGACTACCTCGCCGGCCGCAGCCTGGCCATCGGGCCGTTCAAGGAATGGTACGTCGCCTTTGACTGGATCTATGACCACGGCAGCAACAGCGCCAACCGTGCCAATACGCTGTACAGCGGTTTGGGCACCGACATCGACACCCATTCGCGGGTCAACCTGTCGGCCAACTTCTATGGGCGCTACCAGTGGGAAAACTACGGCGCCAGCAACGAGTATTCATGGGACGGCTATCGCGCCCAACTCAAATACATCGTGCCGATCAGCAGCTTCAGCAACGGCGCGTCACTGACCTACATCGGGTTCACCAACTTCGACTTCGGTTCGGATTTGCACAAGGACAACCCGGCTCGCACCGCCAACGCCACCGTCGCCACCAACGTCTTGCTCTACTCGTTCACCCACTTGCGTTTCACCCTGGTCGGCCGTTATTTCCACAACGGCGGCAACTGGGAGGATGGCAGCGAATTGAATTTTGGCGACGGTAACTTCCGTGCCCGCTCCGACGGCTGGGGTTACTACGCCGGTGTTGGTTACCAGTTTTAAGTCTTGTTTGAATCAGGAGGTTTTATGCATGCAATGACGCGTCTTTCCCTGGCCTGTGCCGCCCTGCTCTCTTCAACGGCCTGGGCGACTGAAGCGCCGATCCAGCCGAAAGTGATGCTGATCACAATGTTCGCCCCCGAGGCGCAAAACTGGATCGATCGGCTGGAACTCAAGCAGGAAGTGCGGGTGCCGGGGCTGTCCGCCGAGTACCCGACCATTCGCTGCAACAGCCAGCAGGTGTGCCTGATGGTCACCGGCATGGGCCAGACCAACGCCGCGGCGTCGACGCTGGCCCTGGCGCTGTCGACGAAATTCGACCTGCGTAAAAGTTACTTCCTGATCGCCGGGATTGCCGGCATCAGCCCGAAACACGGGACCATCGGCACCACCGCGTGGGCGCATTATCTGGTGGAGTTCGGCACTCAATGGGAGATCGATTCCCGGGACGCGCCGAAAGACTGGCCGACCGGTTATATCGGCATCAACACCAAAGGCCCGAACGAGAAACCGCCACTGGATTACAAGACCGAAGTCTTCGAACTCAACCCGAAGTTGCAGGCCAAGGCGTTTGCCCTCAGCCACAAAGTCGAGCTGAGCGAGAGCAAGGAATCGGCCGCGTGGCGCATGAAGTATCCGTCGGCCCCGGCCAATCAGCCGCCGGTGGTGACGCAGTGCGACACGCTCGCGGGCAATACCTGGTTTTCCGGGACGCGGTTGAGTGAGCGCGCCGAGGTCTGGACCCAACTGCTGACCGATAACAAAGGTGAGTACTGCACGACGCAGCAGGAAGACAACTCCACTTATGAGGCGCTGCTGCGGGCCAGCCGTGAAGGGTTGGTGGATGTACAGCGTTTGGCGGTGGTGCGTGCGGGTTCCGATTTTGACCGGCCGGCGCCGGGCCAGAGTGAGGTGGATAACCTGCTCAAGTATGCGGATCAGGGCGGGTTTGTGCCGGCGCTGGAGAACCTGTACCGGACAGGGAATCCGTTGGTGCAGGAGATTTTGAAGAATTGGTCGGCGTGGGAAAACGGTGTTCCCGAGGCCTGATCTGACAATACAAAACCTTGTGGGAGCGAGCTTGCTCCCACATTTTGATTGGGGTTATGGCAACAAAATCACCTTGTCACCACTGCCCTGGCTCACCTCGGCATACCGCGCCAGCCCTTCCGCCAACGGAGATTCAAACAAGCCCTCAGGCAACGGCAACAAGCCCTGATCGAAGAACGTGCCGAACTGCTCAAGCATCGCCGCACACGCCTGGACGCCGTACAGCAACGAATTGATCCCCACCACCGAACCGCCCTTGCGATACAGCGCCAGGGCCGGCAATTGCACCAGGCCGTCCACCGGCGCGGCGATGATCGCGATGCGACCGAACGCGGCCAGCGCCGGGACCGAGGCCGGCAGCCAGAAACCGGTGGTGTCGAAGATCACATCGGCACCGCCGGCATACACCACGTTCACCTGAGCGCCGAGGTCCTCGGGTTTATCCAGTTGCAGCGTCTGATACCCCTGGGCCTGCAAATCCTTGACCTGCTCGGGCCGCCGCGCCGCTGCCAATACTTGAGCGCCACGCACCTTGGCCAGCGCCAGCGCCGCAGTGCCAACCGCCCCGCCACCGATCACCAGCAACCGGGTTTCGGCTGTCACCCCACTGCGCTCCAACGCATCCCACGCCGTGGTGTACGGCACACCGAGGCTGGCCGCCTGGGCAAAACTCAGATGAGTCGGCTTTTGCGCCACGCCGTTGGCCGGCAGTTTGACGAATTGTGCGTGCGAGCCATCGGCGAAAAAGCCCAGTTCACGGCCGGTGCCCCAGACTTCCTGACCGATCAGCGCCTGCGGGCCTTCAACGACTACACCGGCGAAATCACGACCGGGAATCCGCGGCAGTGTGGTGTAGGGAAAGCGCCCCAGCACGTTCTTCACATCGCTAGGGTTGAGGCCGGCCGCCTTGATCTGGACCAGCACTTCATCGGCGCCGGGGACGGGGGTGGGCACCTCAACGTAGCGCAGGGCCGAGAGGTCACCGGTCTTGTCGAATTGCAGTGCTTTCATCAGCGTTTCCCTCGAATGAATAAACGGTTCAGGAGATCCAGCCAGTCACCAACTGCCGGCCCATTGGCCACAACTTCTCACCGGCCAACATGCCGAGCAGCCCTACCAGCGCAATGGCCGGCGGTGCGGGGGAACGAAAATCCAGAGCGCCGTAGAGCAGACCGACACCCAGACCGATGACCAATGAGATGAGGTAACTCATGGCGGACTCCGTGGGCAATTAAGGTAGGCCCAGAGTCTAAGGAGTGGCAGCGAAGAGCATCGGCCAAGTGCTTCTGAATATCGGACAAAGCACTTTCAATCCTGGCGTTGGCTCGCCGAAAACTGCGAAGGCGCGACGCCCAGTTCCCGTCGGAACATGTCGCTGAAGCTGCTCGGTGAATAACCCAGCTCCCGGGCAATCGCACTGACCGGCACGCCCTGGATCAACTCCGCCACCGCCGTCGCCAATTGCACCTGGCGCCGCCACTCGGCGAAGCCCATGCCCAGACCGTCCTTGAACAATCGGGCCAGGGTGCGCACGCTGGCACCGGCGTTTTCGGCGTGTTGTTCGAAGGCAATGTCTAGCGATGGCGCGGCCATAACCGCTTGGCACAGGTTCATCAGGCGCCGGTCGGAATCATCCGGCAACGGAATCTTCAGCAGCGAGCGCCTGGCTCGCCTGAGCTCCAGCAGCGCCAGGCCGACCAGCGCTTCGTAATACTCGGGCGCGCCATCGTCGCCCTGCTCCACCAGCCCGACGATCAGCTCACGCAGCAGTCCGCCGACTTCGATCACTTGAACCGTGTCGTCCAGCGTCGCCGCCAATGACGGCCGCAGGTAGATATTGCGCATCTGTAAATCCGAGACCACGCGAATCCCGTGGGGCACACCCGGCGGCAGCCACACCGCTCGTTGCGGCGGCACCACCAGCGCTTCATGGGGCGTCTCGACCCACATCACCCCGCTCATTGCATACAACAATTGCCCCCAGACATGCTCATGCGGCTCGATGTACAAGCCACGCGGATAGGTGCGCGCCAGCGGTTGCACGGGCACATCGGTGTCACTCAGGTCTGGAGGGGCGGCAAGGGCCATGGGCAGCAATCATTGGGGGTTTCAGAGATTGCATGGTAACGGGCCACCGGGCTTGTCGCTACGGGCGGCATCCATCTGACAATTCGACTGAATTTTCCGTAACCCCAACGATCCTTGTATTACCACAGGGAGGAATATGGGCTTTATGAACAACGCAAAACTTTTCGTCATTGAATACACCCTTCATGGCGCGCCCAAGTCTTTCATCATCCGCCTGGACAAGATGGATAACGCGGAGGCTTGGCATTGGGCAAGTTGCGACGCGGGGGTCGGACGAATCCCTCGCTTCGGGCGAGAGAAGGTGCAAAAAACCAGCAAGCCGATGGCGGAGAAGTTCGGCGTGGAAAACGTCAAGTGGCGACCGGCAAATTGAAATGAAAGTGGAGCCCGATCAGGCTCCACCTTTTTTTGGATGAGTGGTCAGGGTTTGGCGCACTTGCAGCCCTTGCTGGCACATTCTTCGCCATGTTCGTGGTGCTTGGCGCAGGCTTCACAGCAATAGTGCTTGCCGTGGCGCGCGATCGGATGTTCGCCCAGTTTGCAGGAGCATTTGGGGCAGTCGCACTTACTTTCACTGTCGATCATGAGCCTGACTCCATTGGTTGTGGTCGTCCGGGTCTGGCAAATGCGACCCGTACCACCAGTGTAGGAGCTTGCGTCAGCCCTGCCGGGTACTGCTGCGATACATGAACAGCAACGCCAACGCGAGACACACCATCGCCAGCATCCGGCTACTCGACAACTCGATCGCCGGGTTGCCCAGCCAACCGAAGTTGTCGATCAACATCCCCATCCCCAGTTGCCCGACGATCACCGCCACCGTCGCCACCGCCGTGCCGACCCGCGGCACCGCGCCAACCATCACCATCATGTAGATCACCCCGAACAGCGCGCCGCTGAGCTGCCATTTCGGCACGTCCAGCAAACTCACGGCATGGGCCGGTTCGAAAAACAGGATCAGCAGCCCGGTGGTCACGGCACCGACCACGAAGGTCAACAAACTGCTGCGCAACACGCCCACCGTTTCGCCCAGACGTCCATTAATCGCCGCCTGGACACTCAACACCGCGCCAGCCGCCACGACCACCGCCAACAAAATAATCAGATTCATCTTCAACCCCGAGCGATCAGAACAAGTGCCGCGACAATCAGCAGCAAGGCCAGCCAACGTTCACCATTGACCTTTTTGCGGGTGGCACCGAACCAGCCGAAATGGTCGATCAACACGCTTTTGCCGACCTGCCCGGAGAGGATCGCGATCATGGTCATGGCAATGCCGATGTGCGGCGTGGCCAAGGTCAGCACGATCACGTACATCGGCCCCAGGAAACCGCCGATCAACTGCCAGCGCGGCAGCTCATTCAAGGCAGGGCCCTGTTGCCTACCGCTGAACAGCAACAGCAAAAACAGAATCGCCGAGCCGACACCGAAGATGCTCAAGGTTGCCCACAAGTGCCCGACCTGAACCCCGAGCGGCCCGAGTAAACCGGCCTCCACGGACAGGCCCATGCCGGCCAGAATCACAAGTGGCAGCAGCAACAGTCGCAGCCCTGGTTGGGTGGCGACAACGCCAACGTCGTCGATTGAAGAAGATTGCATTAGGGGACACCTACCAGTTATCAGATAGAACACGCTCCCACAGGGTTTTGTGTTCTCAGTGGAATAGGTGGGCATTATCGGCTGGCGGTCCTTTGCGATAAATGGGAGCATCCTGACAACACTTTTGCGCAACTCGCACAGCAGGATTCGTCATGCATGGCCTCAACGATCTGGGATTCAAGGCACTTCGGCTGTTTGTAGCGGTGCTGGATCACGGCAGTTTTTCCGAAGTCGCACGCCGCGAGGGCCTGGCACCCTCTTCGATTTCCCGGCAGATCCAATTGATGGAACAGGCCCTCAGCCAGCAATTGCTCTATCGCCACACCCGCGCCGTCTCGCCCACCGAGGCCGGACGCATGCTCGGTCATCACGCGCGGCTGGTGCTGGTGCAACTCGAAGAGACCGAACAGGCCCTGCAGGAACAGCAAAGCGAACCGAGCGGACTGGTGCGGATCAATGCGCCAGTGGTGTTCGGTCAGCGGCACCTGACGCCGTGGCTGGGACAGCTCTGCGAGCGCTACCCGAAACTGCAACTGGATATCCAGCAGACCGACAGTTACGTCGACCCGCTACAGGAAGGCGCCGACCTGCTGTTTCGCATCGGCCCCCTGCACGATTCGAGCATGCAGGCGCGGATTCTGGCGCCCCATCGTTTTCAAGTCGCCGCGAGCCCGGCCTATCTGGAACGTCACGGCACGCCGCAACACCCCGAAGAACTGGCCGCGCATCAGTGCCTGGCCTACAAGGGTGTGACCGGCCAGCAACGCTGGTTTTTTCGCAAGGATCAGCAGGACTGGACGGCCTACTCGGTGAAGGGACCGATCACCGGCAACCACGCCGACACCCTGACCCAAGCCGCCGAACAAGGCTTGGGGCTGGTGATGTTTCCGTCGTGGCTGATTGGTGAGGCGGTGCGCAACGGCACGCTGGTGCCGGTGCTGGGGGCGTATCAGGTGTCCAACAGTCTTGAGCCGCAGCAGATTGCGGTGCTGTGGCCTGGGAGCCGACGGTTGTCGGTGAAGGTGCGGACGGTGATTGATTTCTTCGTGGAATGCTTCGGCACGGTGCCCTACTGGGACAGGCCTTCAATTAACGATTGAACACCACAATCCCTGTGGGAGCGGGCTTGCTCGCGCCCACAGGTTCCGGGGTGTCAGATACGGAACTGGCCGACTAGTTTGCCCAGGCGCTGACCGAGGTCGGCGAGGCTGCGCGACGTCTGGGCGCCGAGTTGGGTTTCGTCGGCAACGCTGTCCACGGCCACGGCGATCTGATGCACGCTGCGGTTGATCTCTTCGGCCACGGCGGTCTGCTCTTCGGCGGCGCTGGCGATCTGCGCGTTCATCGAATTGATGGTGCCGATCAGCTGGGCCATGGTGTCCAGCGATGCCCCCGCTTCGTTGGCCTGAGCCGACGTGCCGTCGCCCGCCTCGCTGGAACGGCGCATCGCTTCCACCGCCGACTGAGTGCCGGCCTGCAAGCGATCGATCATGCCCTGGATTTCCTGGGTGCTGATTTGCGTGCGACTGGCCAGCGCTCGAACCTCGTCGGCGACCACGGCAAAACCACGACCGGCCTCACCGGCACGGGCGGCTTCGATGGCGGCATTGAGGGCCAGCAGGTTGGTTTGCTCGGCAATCGAACGGATCACCCCAAGCACGCTGACAATCGACGACACGTCTTTTTGCAGACTGTCCAGAGACACGCCACTGCTGCGAATGTCGTCCACCAACGCATGAATCTTCACGATGCTGCCGGCCACCACACGCTTGGCAGCCTGGCCTTCTTCGTCGGTCTGCTGGGCAGCCACCGCGGCGTTTTGCGCGCTTTTCGCCACTTCCTGAGCGGTGGCGGACATTTGGTTGATCGCCGTGGCGACCTGATCGGTTTCGTGACGCTGACGCTCCATGGCCTGATCCGAGCGCTGGGCCTGATCGGAGACCTGATTCACCAGCCCGGTCAGTTGCGAGGTCATTTCAGTGATCTGGCGCACCAGGCCGTGGATCTTGTCGACGAAGCGGTTGAACGAGCCGGCCAGTTCGCCGAGTTCGTCCTGGCTGGTGATGGTCAGACGACGCGTCAGGTCGCCCTCGCCCGCCGCGATGTCATCGAGGTTGGCTTTCATCAGGTTCAGCGGACGCAGGATGGTGTTGGCCAGCAGCATCCCGGCGACGGCGATCACCAACAGCACCACGGCGGCAATTCCGACGATGCTCAGCACCACGCCTTGCATACGCTCCTGGACCTTGATTTCGACCAATGCCACTTGGGCTTCGATGCCGTCGAGGTTGACCGAGGTGCCGACCGCCATGTCCCACTTCGGCAGGTATTCGGTGTAGCCGAGCTTGGGCACCAGCACTTGGGTGTTGCCGGGCAGCGGCGAGCTGTATTGCAGGTAGTGCGTGCCGTCCTTGGCGACTTTCACCAGATCACGGTTGACGTAGACGCCGTTCGGATCGCGGTTGTCCTTGAAGCTCTGGCCCACGCCTTCAGGGCTGTTGGCCTTGAACAGGCGCACGGTGTTGGAGTCGTAGCCGAAGAAGTAGCCGTCCTTGCCGTAGGTGATGCTCGACAGCAACTTGACCACTTGGGCCCGCGCCGCGTCATCACCGGGGGCGGCCGCATCGTAGAGCGGTTTGATCGTGGTCATGGCCACCGCGACGTAGCTTTGCAGCGTTGCCTTGGCATCGCTGAGCAGGCGCTGGCGAGTTTCCTCGACTTCCTTGCGGGCCTGCTCCTGCAGAATGAACAACGTGGTCAGGCTGATGACCAGCGCAAAGAGCAACACCGGGAGGACGGCAAGGGACAGGACTTTAGCCTTCAGGCTCATGCGCATGACGGTTCACTCTTTTGATTTTATTGGCGTGGTTAAAGGCTTTAACGGCACGTCAGGACAAAAGTTGAGTGAAGGTCACCCCCAATCAAATGTGGGAGCGAGCCTGCTCGCGAAAGCGGTATGTCAGTCACATCAATGCTGGATGTGCCGCCGCCTTCGCGAGCAGGCTCGCTCCCACAGGGGAATTGTGTTTAGAGGACCATCGCCGCCACCCAGCCGAACGCCAGCAACGGGAGGTTGTAGTGCAGGAAGGTCGGGACCACGGTGTCCCAGATGTGGTGATGCTGGCCGTCGATGTTCAGGCCCGAGGTCGGGCCGAGGGTCGAGTCCGACGCCGGCGAACCGGCATCGCCCAGCGCACCGGCAGTCCCGACGATGCACACGATCGCGATCGGGCTGAAACCCAACTGTACGCACAACGGCACAAAAATCGCGGCCAGGATCGGTACCGTGGAAAACGACGAACCGATGCCCATGGTCACCAACAGTCCAACCAGCAACATCAGCAACGCGCCAATGCCTTTGCTGTGGCCGATCCACGAGGCCGAGGCTTCGACCAGTGTCTGCACCTCACCGGTGGCTTTCATCACTTCGGCGAAACCTGAGGCAGCGATCATGATGAAGCCGATCATCGCCATCATCTTCATGCCTTCGGTGAACAGGTCATCGATTTCACGCCACTTCACGATCCCCGACACCGAAAAAATCAGAAAGCCTGCCAGCGCACCGATGATCATCGAGTCCAGCAACAGCTGAATGATGAACGCCACCGCGATGGCCAGACCGGCGACCATCAGGCTCAGCGGGTTGTACTGCACCGCGACCTGTTCGACCTGCTCGATCTTTTCCAGATCGTAGACACGCTTCTTGCGGTAGCTGACAAACGCTACCGCGAGCCCGACGACCATGCCCAATGCCGGAATCCCCATGGCATGGGTGACGTTGATGCCGCTGATGTCCACACCGCTACGGGCGACGTTGGCCAACAGGATTTCATTAAGGAAGATGTTGCCGAAGCCCACGGGCAAGAACATGTACGGCGTAATCAGGCCGAAGGTCATGACGCAGGCAATCAGTCGGCGGTCCAGTTGCAGCTTGGTCAGCACATATAAAAGCGGCGGCACCAGCAGCGGAATAAAGGCGATATGTATCGGCAGAATGTTCTGCGAAGCGATGGCCACCACCCACAGCAGACCGATCAACAGCCATTTGACCTGTCGGCCACCGCTGGCGTGCTGGCGGTCGACCATCAGCAAGGCTTTGTCTGCCAGCGCGTGCGCGAGGCCGGACTTGGCAATGGCCACTGCGAAAGCGCCGAGCAATGCGTAGGACAATGCGACCGTCGCGCCGCCGCCGAGGCCGCTGTTGAAGGCTTTGAGTGTCGCGTCGATGCCCAGGCCACCGGTCAAACCACCCACCAGGGCGCCCACGATCAGCGCGATCACTACGTGCACGCGGGACAGGCTGAGGATCAGCATGACGCCGACCGCGGCAATTACAGCATTAATCATCGTTACCTCAAGGCAAACGGAAAGAGTCCGGCCGGCAGTCTGCAAAGAGCCGCCAGCGGATTAATGAGTGGGTTTTATTAGAGGGCGCGCACTGTGCCGGACCGCTGCCACCTTGTCAAAGCCAACACGATCACTTGTTGCCGCTGGTGATGCCCTTGTGGGAGTGAGCTTGCTCGCGATGACGGAGTGTCAGTCGACATTTGTGTTGCCTGATCCACCGCTATCGCGAGCAAGCTCGCTCCCACAAGGGCTGCGCCAGCTGCTACAGGTTTGTGTGCCTCGATATTCGTCGAGCGGCATAAAGAATGCCAAATCACGGCCGTTATAGTGCCGAGTCTCAGATATTTATCGAATAAAGGACGTCTCCATGTCGCTCAGACAACTTTCCATTCAATGGAAAATCACCCTGCTGGCCGGATTGTGCCTGGCCGGCATCGTGACCCTGCTGGTGGGTCTTTCGCTGTATCGCATGGAGCACAGCTCCGAGATGGTGAAAGCATCCAGCATGGAGATGCTCACCGAAGCGGCCCAGGCCCGGATCGAATCCCAGGGTGAAAACCAGGCGCTGGGCATTCGCCAGCAGTTCATGGACGCCTATCAATATGGCCACGGCTTTTCGCGTCAGGTGCTGTTCCTGCGCGACCAGGCCGAGAAGCGCTTCCTCGATGCCTTTGACCTGCGTGAAGACCTGACGCGTCAGGTCAAGTCGGCCCTGCAAGCCAACCCGGACCTGCTCGGCCTCTCGCTGGTGTTTGAAGCCAACGCGCTGGACGGCAAGGACGATCTGTTCGCCGGCCAGGCCGAGTTGGGCAGCAACGACAAGGGCCGTTTCGCGCTCTATTGGTCGCAGCCGACACCAGGCAAGGTGACGTCGATGGCGCTACCGGAAAGCGACATGGCCGACACCAGCACCGGCCCCAGCGGTGAACCGGCCAACGCCTGGTTCACCTGCCCGCGCACGACACTCAAGCCCTGCGTGATCGAACCCTACTTCTATGTGATCGACGGCCAGAACGTGCTGATGACCAGCATCGTTTTCCCGCTGATGGTCAACGGCAAAGTCATCGCTTCGCTGTCGGTGGACATCAACCTCAACAGCCTGCAAGCCGTCAGCCAGGGTGCGAGCAAGAAGCTCTATGACGGCCAGACCAACGTCAGCATCATCAGCCCGGTCGGTTTGCTGGCCGGTTACAGCCCGGACGCCAGCAAGCTCAGCCAGCGCCTGGACACCGTGGACAAGGCCAACGGTGCAGAGCTGATCCGCATGCTCGCCACCAGCAGCAAGACCGAAAGCCTGCACAACAATCAACAGCTCAAAGTGCTGTCGCCATTCCAGCCGATTCCCGGTGGCAAGTCCTGGGGCGTGTTGCTCGAGGTGCCGGAGAAGGTCCTGGTCGGCCCCGCTGAAGCGCTGAAAAAACAACTCGATGAAAGCAACACTGCCGGCACCCTGGTCGAACTCGGCCTGGGTGTGCTGGCCGCGTTGATTGGCCTGTTGCTGGTGTGGCTGATGGCCCGCAGCGTGACCAGGCCGATCCTGGGTGTGGCGCACATGCTCGAAGACATTGCCAGCGGCGAAGGCGATCTGACCCGCCGTTTGGCCTACGACAAGCAGGACGAACTCGGCCAATTGGCCGGCTGGTTCAACCGCTTCCTCGACAAGCTGCAACCGACCATCGCCGAGGTCAAACGCTCGGTGCAGGACGCGCGCAGCACGGCGGATCAGTCGTCCGCCATCGCCACGCAGACCAGCGCCGGCATGGAACAGCAGTACCGTCAGGTGGATCAGGTCGCTACCGCTTCTCACGAAATGAGCGCCACCGCTCAAGACGTTGCTCGCAGTGCAGCGCAAGCGGCACAGGCAGCGCGGGATGCGGATCAGGCCACCCGCCGCGGTTTGACCGTGATCGACCGCACCACCGCCAGCATCGACAACCTCGCCGCCGACATGAGCGCGGCGATGGTCCAAGTCGAAGGCCTGGCGGCCAACAGCGAGAAGATCGGTTCGGTGCTGAAAGTGATTCGAGCCATCGCCGAACAGACCAACCTGCTGGCGCTGAACGCCGCCATCGAGGCCGCTCGTGCCGGTGAAGCCGGACGTGGTTTTGCCGTGGTGGCCGATGAAGTGCGCAACCTGGCACGCCGGACCCAGGAGTCTGTCGAAGAAACCCGCCTGGTGATCGAGCAGTTGCAGAGCGGCACTCAGGACGTGGTCGGTTCGATGAACAACAGCCATCGTCAGGCTCAGGGCAGCGTCGAACAGGTGGGTCAGGCGGTGACCGCGCTGCGGCAGATTGGTGAAGCGGTGACGGTGATCAGCGACATGAACTTGCAGATCGCCAGTGCTGCCGAGGAGCAGAGTGCGGTGGCCGAGGAGATCAACAACAACGTGGCGACGATTCGGGATGTGACTGAATCGCTGTCAGGCCAGGCCAATGAATCGGCGCGGGTGAGTCAGTCGCTCAATAGCCTGGCGAATCAGCAGCAGAGTTTGATGGATCAATTCCGCGTTTAACCGGACGCCGATCGTTCCCACGCTCCGCGTGGGAATGCCGCCAGGGACGCTCCGCGTTCCGCTTTGGGATGTGACGCAGAGCGCCACGGGATGCATTCCCACGCGGAGCGTGGGAACGATCATCGACGAGGTAATCCGATCATCACCTTCAACCCGCCCCACTCACTCTCCTCCAGCCGCAACACCCCGCCCCACGTATCGACGATGTCCCGCACAATCCCCAATCCCAACCCATGCCCGTCAGTCTGTTCATCAAGCCTGGTGCCCCGGCTGAACACCTGATCGCGCTGGTTTTCGGGAATCCCCGGCCCATCGTCTTCCACGCTTAACTCAAACCTTTCGGTCGTCTCGACCACGCTCAACCGAACCTCGGCATCCGCCCACTTGCAGGCGTTGTCCAGCAAGTTACCGAGCAGTTCGAGCAAATCCTCTCGATCCCAAGGCAGTTGTAAACCGGCCGGTGCACGGTAGCTGAGATCAAGATGCTCACCATGAATCATGTTCAACGTCGCCAGTAACCCAGGCAATTCAGCATCGCAATCAAACAACGCCCCCGGCAACGCATCGCCGGATAACCGTGCGCGATTGAGTTCGCGATTGAGTCGCTGCTGGACCTGTTCCAGCTGCGCCTGAATCACCTTGCGCAGTTCCGGATGCGCATCGAGCTTCTCGCTTGAGGCCAGGCTCAACAACACCGCCAGCGGGGTTTTCAAGGCGTGGCCGAGGTTGCCCAGCGCATTGCGCGAACGCTTCAGGCTGTCTTCGGTGTGCGCCAGCAAATGGTTGATCTGCGCCACCAGCGGCTCAAGCTCTACCGGCACCTGGTCATCGAGTTGCGAGCGCTGGCCCTGCTGCAACTGGGCGATCTGCTCTCGCGCCTTTTCCAGCGGGCGCAAGGCGCGGCGCACGGTGATCCGTTGCAGCAGCAGAATCAGCAACAACCCCGCCAATCCAAGGCCGAGACCAACCTGTTGCATACGCTGGAAACTCTCGCGCACCGGCGTGTAATCCTGGGCCACGCTGATGGAAATCGATTGGCCCAAGCGCCGATAGTCCGAACGCAGCACCAGCAATTGCTGGCCTTCCGGCCCCAATTGCAGGTTGCTGTGCAGGCCGGCATGGTCGAGGCGCGGCAGTTCCTGATCCCACAGTGAACGGGAACGCCAATGGCTGTCGGCAAAATCGATGCGGAAGTAATGCCCGGAGAACGGTCGCTGATAGGCCGGCGACAGGTGCCGCTCATCCAGCTGCAAACCCTGCGGCCCACGCACCAGCGCCACCAGCAGGCTTTCGCTGTCGTTGCGCAGCCCGGCTTCGAGGTAGCGCTGCAAACCCATTTCGAACAGCCACAGGCTGGTCTGCGCCAGCACCAGGCCGACGATCACCATCACGCTGATCAGCCCCAGGCTCAAGCGGCGCTGGATCGACCTCACTGGGCTTGCCCGCCGAACAGGTAACCCTGGCCGCGACGGGTTTCGATGACGCTGCGCCCGAGTTTGCGCCGCAGGTGGTTGACGTGGACTTCGAGCACGTTGGAGTCGCGCTCGGTTTCACCGTCGTAGAGGTGTTCGGCAAGGTGGCTTTTGGAAAGAATCTGCTCGGGGTGCAGCATGAAATAACGCAGCAGGCGGAATTCAGCGGCAGTGAGCAGGATGTCGGCGCCGTCGCGAGTCACGCATTGACGGCCTTCGTCCAGGTGCAGTCCGGCAGACTTGAGCGTCGGCTGGTTGGCATGCCCATGGGAACGGCGCAACAGCGCCTGGACGCGCAAGTGCAGCTCTTCGGGGTGGAAAGGTTTGGTCAGGTAATCGTCGGCGCCGGCCTTGAGGCCTTCGATCCGTTCGGCCCAGGAATCACGCGCGGTGAGGATCAGCACGGGCGTGGACAGACCACCGGCCCGCCATTGAGTCAGCACCTCGAGCCCGGGCAAACCCGGCAGGCCGAGGTCGAGGATGATCAGGTCATAAGGCTCGCTGCTGCCCTGATACACCGCGTCGCGACCGTCGGCCAGCCAGTCCACGGCGTAACCCTGACGGTTGAGGCCGGCCATCAGTTCGTCGGCCAGCGGCACATGGTCTTCCACCAAAAGCAAACGCATCGATCAATCTTCCTTGTCTTTCAGTAACTGGCCGGTGGTGGCCTCGAGGTCCAGTTCGCGGACCACGCCTTCGGCGGTCAGCAACTCGACTTCATAAACGTAGACGTCGTGTTTCTCTTCAAGCTCGGCTTCCAGCAATTTGGCCCCAGGGTAGCGGTCCAGCGCTTGCTGCAACAGCTGCTCCAGCGGCAGGATCACGCCCTGTTGACGCAGGCGCAGGGCTTCGTCCTGATCCAGGTCGCGGGCCATGACCACCGAGCAAAATGCCAGAAGCGCCAGGGCCATTCGACCTCTGCCGCATAGATTTACCTTCATTACGTATCCTGATGATCCTTGAGAATCTGCCCGCTGACAGCGTCCAATTCCAGGTCCCACTCAATGCCCTGAGGGTCGCGCAACTCCACCTGATAGATGTACTTGCCGTACTCTTCTTCCAGCTCGGTTTCGGTGATCTTGGCGCCGGGATGTTTGGCCAGAGCGGTGGCGTTGAGCTTCTCGAAAGACACAATGGTACCAGCGTCGCGCAGTCTCAGGGCTTCGTCTGGACCGAGGTCGCGAGCGTGGGCGATGCTGGCGGTCATGCCGATGATGGACGCGGTGAACAGGGCAGTGAAGGTTTTCATGGGATATCTCCGGTTTTTTTATGTGTTGCCTACGGAGTGCACCTTAACGGGGCGAACTTAATTGAAACTGAATTGCCATCATTGGTGATGACAACGCGACATCACAGGAATGCACAAAACCCACAGTGGACTGGTGGCGTTGCCTGACCTGTTTATACTCCCCCGCTTGCCAGACATAGAGACCGGTATGACCGCTATCCACATCAAGTTCCCCTCCCTGACCCTCAAGGCCGGCCCTCGCGCCTTGGCGCGCATCCGTGAAAACGGTTTGAGCGCCGCCGATGTCGGCACACTGCCGGGTGCCGCCGGTGGTCCCAAGGCGTTGGGGATTCAAGGTCTGGACCTGGCGTTGTTCGGTGAATGGCTGCCGGCGGCACCGCGGGAGCGCTCGTTGATCGGTGCGTCGGTGGGTTCCTGGCGCTTCGCCAGCGCGTGTCTGCCGGATGCCGCCGAAGGTATCCGCCGCCTCGGTCACCTCTATACCGAGCAGAACTTCGCCAAGGGCGTGACCATGGCGCAGATCAGCCAGAGCTCCCGGCGCATGCTCGATGAGCTGCTTGATGGCCGCGATGCCTCGATTCTGGACAACGCCCATTACCGACTGAACATCATGGTGGTCAAAAGCCACGGCCTGCTGGCGGACGATCATCGCGGCCGACTGGGGTTGGGCCTGTCATCGGTGATCGCCGACAACTTGCGCGGCCGGGCGCGGCTGTCGCGGCATTTCGAGCGGCTGATCATTCACGATCCGCGCCTGGCACCGCCGGTCAATGCATTGAACGATTTCCCCTCGCGCTTCGTTGCACTGAATGCCGGCAACCTGCGCCAGGCCTTGCTCGCATCGGGCTCGATCCCGATGGTGATGGAAGGCGTGCGTGACTTGCCGGGTGCCGGTGCCGGAACTTTTCGCGATGGCGGTCTGCTGGACTATCACCTCGACCTGCCCTACAGCGGCAACGACATCGTGCTCTATCCGCATTTCACCGACCGGGTCATTCCCGGCTGGTTCGACAAAACCCTGCCGTGGCGCCGCGCGTGTCCTGCGCGGTTACAGGATATCTTGCTGCTGGCGCCGTCGAAGGATTACCTGGCGCGCCTGCCTTACGGCAAACTTCCGGACCGCAACGACTTCAAACGCTTCATGGGCGATGCCACGAGCCGACAGAAATACTGGCGCACGACGATGGAAGAAAGCCGTCGCATGGGCGATGAGTTCCTCGAACTGGCGGCCAGCGGTCGCCTCGGGGAGCGCTTGCTGACCCTTTAGTCAGTGTTTTTCCGCAACGCCAAACGCAAACTGTTAAACTCGCCGCCTGCCCACATCGCCGCGGCGATCGCCACCTGACAGAGCTGAAATCACTGTGGAAATTTTCAAAGAGTTCACCTTCGAATCCGCCCACCGCCTGCCCCACGTACCGGAAGGCCACAAGTGCGGCCGCCTGCACGGTCACTCGTTCAAAGTGGCGATCCACCTGAGCGGCGACCTCGATCCGCACACGGGCTGGATCCGTGATTTCTCGGAAATCAAGGCGATCTTCAAGCCGCTCTATGAGCGCCTGGACCATAACTACCTGAATGACATTCCTGGCCTGGAAAACCCGACCAGTGAAGTCCTGGCCAAATTCATCTGGAAAGAATTGAAGCCTCTGCTGCCGGAACTCAGCGCGATCCGCATCCACGAGACGTGCACCAGCGGTTGCATCTATCACGGCGAATAAGCCGATCGATAAAAAAACCACCGAGACCGGTGGTTTTTTTATGCCTGTCGTTTCGCCGTCCTCCCCGGTACAGTCGGACCTCATCCTTGGCCCAAAGGAACCCGCCTGATGTCGCTGCTTATTCGTCCCGCTACGCTTGAGGATATCGCGCAGATCGAGGCCATCGTCGAGGCGGCTTACTCGCCTTACATCGAGCGTATCGGCCGCAAACCCGCACCGATGCTGGATGACTATGCCAGTCAAGTGCTGGCCAGGCGCATCCATGTGCTCGCCCGCGAGCAGACACTCAGCGGCTTTGTGGTGTTGATCGACACGGAAGAGTACTTGCTGCTGGACAACATCGCAGTCAGCCCGGCGGTCAAGGGGCAAGGTTATGGCCGTCAGTTGCTGGACTTCGCCGAACGCCACGCACGCGACGCGGATTACCCATCGATCAGGCTGTACACCAACGAAGCCATGAGCGAAAACATTGCGCTGTACACCCGCCGAGGGTATGTCGAAACCCACCGGGTCGAAGAGAACGGCCTGCGCCGCGTGCACATGAGCAAATCACTGGGCTGAGTGCACTAAAAACCTGTGGGAGCGAGCTTGCTTGCGGTGGCGTCTGTACATTCAACATCAGTTTGACTGCCAGGCCGCCATCGCGAGCAAGCTCGCTCCCACGGTGAACTGCGTTTCGTCAGTGAATTTAAAAACAGCCTTCAACGGCTGTTTTTTTATGCCTATGCTTTTTGGCTCCCACACGCCAAGAGGACACCCCCAATGACTGACTGGCCGCTGCCTCAATCCTACCGCTTCAACGGGCACTCCGTTCGCTACGCCGTACGGGGTGATGGTCCGCCGTTGGTGTTCGTGCATGGCACGCCCTTCTCTTCTTACGTGTGGCACCGGATTGCGCCGCACTTCATCACCACCCATCGGGTGCATTACTTTGATCTGTTGGGGTATGGGCTATCAGAGAAAGTCGAGGGCGATGTGTCGCTGGGTGTGCAGAACGACCTGTTGGCTCACTTGCTCGATCACTGGGGCCTGAAACGGCCAGACGTGGTTGCCCACGACTTCGGCGGCGCCACCGCCCTGCGTGCTCACCTGCTGAACGGCAAGGACTACCGCAGCCTGACGCTGATTGATCCAGTGGCGCTGACGCCCTGGGGTTCGCCGTTTGTGCAGCATGTGCGTCAGCATGAGGCGGCATTCAGTGGCCTGCCCGATTACATTCAGCAAGCGATCGTGCCGACCTATATTCGCGGGGCGATCAAACGTGAAATCCCGGACGACGAACTCGCGCCTTACGTGCAGCCGTGGCTCGGCGATCCGGGGCAAGCGGCGTTCTATCGGCAGATTGCGCAGATGGACGAGCGTTATACCCGTGAGGCCGAAGGGCTGTACCCGACGATTCGGTGTCCGGTGCAGATTCTGTGGGGGGAAGATGATCAGTGGATCCCCATTGAGCGCGGGCAGGCATTGCATCAGATGATTCCGGGGTCGCGATTTCAGGCGATTCCGAATGCCGGGCATCTGGTTCAGGAAGATGCGCCAGAAGCGATTGTCGCGGCACTCCTGCGGTTTCTCCCACAACACAAATCCCCCTGAAAATACCGAATCCACTGTGGGAGCGAGCCTGCTCGCGATGACTGAGTCACATCCGACATTGATGTCGACTGACCCACCGCTATCGTCGGAACGCCGCCCGGAGCCGGCTCGCTCCCACATGGGCTCTGTGTTCCTTCAGGTGCACCTCTTTCGCGCCCTTCCTCAAGCCAAATCCCCCCGCTCGGCTATAAATAACTAAGCCACCCCACGCTTGGCACGACCACTGCAACACGCCCCCGCGTCACTCATTCAGCAAGGAACGCCCCATGACGCAGAACGATCCCGGCAACGACTACCCCCTCAGCGAAGTCCCGATGCATGCCCGTAAAGGCCTGGCCTCAACGGCCATGGTGTTGCTGGGTTTCACCTTTTTTACCGCCACCATGTTTGCCGGCGGCAAGCTCGGTGTGGCGTTCAGTTTCGGCGAGATGATGGCGGTGATTATCGTTGGCAATCTGCTGCTGGGGATCTACGCCGCTGGCCTTGGCTACATCGCCTTCAAGAGCGGCCTGAATTCGGTGCTGATGGGACGCTTTTGTTTTGGTGAAGTGGGCAGCAAGCTCAGCGACCTGATCCTCGGTTTTACCCAGATCGGCTGGTACGCCTGGGGCACGGCCACTGCCGCCGTGGTGCTGGGCAAGTATTTCGAATTGAGCGAGGGCACCGTTCTCGGGCTGATGGTGCTGTTCGGCCTGATGTTTTGCGCGACCGCGTATGTCGGTTATCGCGGTTTGGAGATTCTGTCGTACATCGCCGTACCGGCGATGATGTTGCTGCTGATGCTGTCGATGTGGGTGGCCACGGTGAAGGTCGGCGGCCTCGACGGTTTGCTCGCGGTAGTCCCGACGGGAACACTGGATTGGTCGACCGCGATTACGCTGGTGTTTGGCACCTTTGTCAGCGGCGCAACCCAGGCGACCAACTGGACGCGTTTCTCCCGCTCAGCACGCGTCGCGGTGCTGGCGAGCCTGATCGGTTTCTTCATCGGCAACGGCCTGATGGTGTTGATCGGTGCTTACGGTGCCATCGTTTACCAGCAACCGGATGTGGTCGAAGTGTTGCTGTTGCAAGGCTTCGCCATGGCGGCGATGGCGATGCTGCTGCTCAATATCTGGAGCACCCAGGACAACACGATCTACAACTTCGCCGTCGCCGGTTGCAACCTGCTGCGCACCGGCCGTCGCAAAACCGTAACCCTGGCTGGCGCAGTGATCGGCACGTTGCTGGCGCTGCTCGGCATGTACGACATGCTGGTGCCCTACCTGATTTTGCTGGGCACTGTGATTCCGCCGATTGGCGGCGTGATCATGGCGGACTTCTTCTACCGCTATCGTGGTCAATATCCACGTCTGGCCGATGCTCGATTGCCGGCGTTCAATTGGTCCGGTTTGACCGCCTACGCAGTCGGCACTGTCGCCGCGTTCAGTTCACCGTGGGTCGCGCCGCTGGTAGGGATTGCCGCTGCCGCGCTAACGTATGTATTACTGACCGGCGTGCTGGGTGCCCGTACTGCCAACGCACCATTACAAGATCTATAAAAGGATTCGCCTGATGCACATCATCAACGCCCGCCTGCGCAACCAAGATGGCCTGCATGAGTTGCACCTGGAAAACGGCCTGATCAGCAACATCGCCCGACAGACCGAAGCCCCGACCCTGGGCCCCGATGATCTCGACGCTGGCGGCAACCTGGTGGTGCCGCCCTTCGTCGAGCCGCACATTCACCTCGACGCGACGCTCACCGCTGGCGAGCCACGCTGGAACATGAGCGGCACCCTGTTCGAAGGCATCGAATGCTGGGGCGAGCGCAAGGTGACCATCACCGAAGAGGACACCAAGACCCGCGCCAAGAAAACCATCCAGACCCTAGCCGCCCACGGCATCCAGCACGTGCGCACCCACGTCGACGTCACCGACCCGCAGCTCACCGCGCTCAAGGCGATGCTCGAAGTGCGCGAGGAAAGCCGTCACCTGATCGACATGCAGATCGTTGCGTTCCCGCAGGAAGGCATCGAGTCGTACCGCAACGGTCGCGAGCTGATGGAAGAAGCGATCCGCATGGGCGCCGATGTGGTCGGCGGCATTCCGCATTTCGAGTACACCCGCGATCAAGGCGTGAGCTCAGTGAAATTCCTGATGGATCTGGCCGAGCGCACCGGATGCCTGGTGGACGTGCATTGCGATGAAACCGACGACCCGCACTCACGCTTTCTAGAGGTGCTGGCCGAAGAAGCCCGCAGCCGCGACATGGGCTCGCGAGTGACCGCCAGCCACACCACGGCCATGGGCTCTTATGACAACGCTTACTGCGCCAAATTGTTCCGTCTGCTCGGGCATTCGGGGATCAGTTTTGTCTCCTGCCCCACCGAAAGCATTCACCTGCAAGGACGTTTCGACAACTTCCCGAAACGCCGTGGCGTGACCCGTGTCAATGAGCTGCTGGAAGCCGGGATGAACGTGTGTTTCGGCCAGGACTCGATCGTCGACCCGTGGTATCCGCTGGGCAACGGCAATATCTTGCGCGTGCTCGAAGCCGGCTTGCATATCTGCCACATGCTCGGTTACCGCAACCTGCAAAGCGCACTGGACCTGGTCACCGACAACAGCGCCAAGGCCATGAACCTGGGTGATCGTTACGGACTGGAACGCGGGCGGCCGGCGAATTTGCTGATTCTGTCGGCGGACAGCGATTACGAGGTGATCCGCAGCCAGGGCCTGCCACTGTATTCGGTGCGCGATGGCAAGGTGTTGATGAAGCGGCAGATGCCGGTGGTGGAATTCTTCGGCGATCAGAGCTGAACTTTGCGCTGGCTGGGCTGACGCCTTCGCGAGCAGGCTCGCTCCCACATTGGATCTGTGTCGTTCACAAATCCCCTGTGGGAGCGAGCCTGCTCGCGAAGGCAATCTTGAATTCAATCCATTAATCGAGCCGTACCAAACAGACTGACCCGACTCAACTCCCCCGACTCTTCTTCTAGAAGAATCGGCGCCGTACCACCGGGCATGACCACTTTCACCTCCCCGGCGCTGACCCAACCCACCCGCCACGCCGCGCAAGCCACCGCACTGGCGCTGGTGCCCGACGACGCCGTCGGCCCTTCTCCACGCTCAAACACCCGCGCAACCACTCGCCCCTCGGATTCAAGCATCGCCCATTGCAGATTCACGCCAGCAGCACACGGCTCCCCTGCTCCGGTCGGCATGGCGTAAGCGATACGCGTCAACCCTTCGGACAATCGCGGTTCGCGCATCTGCTCATTGCTCGGCAATGCATCGGCGCTTTGTAAAAGCGTCACACAATGTGGATTGCCGATGCGCACAAACTGGCTTCGAGACCAGGCGGGGTCGAGCGCCGACAACGGCTGCACATGGCTGACATCGCGACCGTTCAACAGCACGCTTTCAACCCTTTTAGCCCCCACCGCGTCCGGCCCGAACGAGGGTTTTCCCAAATCCAGCCAGAAGCCTTTCACACCCTCGACCTCGGCCGGTTTCACCGAAGTGTCCACAGGCGAAACCGCATCAGCCTTGTCGTGATGAACCCTGAGCAAACAAACCTCGTCCCTCGGCAGCAGCCCTTGCTCACTCAGGGCCTGAGAGAAAATCGTCAGCCCGTTGCCACTGCGCTCGGCGAGCGTGCCGTCGGTGTTGACGATCAGCAGGTCAAACGGTGGCGAGTCTTGAAACGGCCCGATCAGCAAGCCATCGCAGCGATGCGACTTGGCATTGGCGGGACGCGTATGCGACGGCCATTCGCAGAATGCATCCACCGCTTGCCGACTCCAGACCGCCCGGGACGACACGGCCTGCCCGGCCGTTGTCGGCAAGTCGACACCGGCGCGACGCACCGCTGCGGGAGACACCACACCATAAATATTGCCGCGTGCATCGTAGAACTGCGCCATTACCGGTCCTTTTTTATCTCTTGGGGCGGCGCCCACTCTAATGCTTCAGCAGGCCTGCAATCACGCTGCAAGCCTGAAAAAGCACTCTTTCCAGGGAGAAAGTGATAGCACTTCGCCAAGAAACATCTTGTATCAACACCACTACGAACAGACAGGCCGGCCCTCTCAGCCCATGTGCGCAACTTTTTGCGCAACTTTTAACCTTTATGATCCCGCACGGTTCTGATTTACGCCTTCGCGTGGACGCAGAACTTCATGGAACGCCAGCAACACCTCAAGGAGTCCGAGATGTTCAGCCCTGCCAACCTGACCCATTTCAGCCTGACCGTTGAAGACTACGTCGGCGACCTGCAAGTGCTGTCGTTCACCGGCACCGAAGGCATCAGCCAGCCGTATCGCTTCGACCTGGAACTGGTCAGCGAAAACCCCGACCTCGACCTGGAAACCCTGCTGCACAAACAGGCGTTTCTCGCGATGGACGATAAAGGCAGTGGCATCCACGGCCAGATCTACCGCGTCGCCCAAGGCGATGCCGGCAAACGCCTGACCCGCTACAAAATCTCCCTGGTGCCGCAACTGCAATACCTGCACCACCGCACCAACCAGCGCATCTACCAGCAGATGTCCGCGCCGAAAATCATCGCGCTGATCCTCGACGAACACGGCATCAAGGCCAACGCCTACAGCTTCCAACTCAGCCAACCCTGCCCGGACCGCGACTACTGCGTGCAGTACGACGAAACCGACCTGCACTTCGTCCAGCGCCTGTGCGAAGAGGAAGGCATTCACTACCACTTCCAGCACAGCTCCAAAGGTCATCTGTTGGTGTTCGGCGACGATCAGACCGTGTTCCCTAAACTCGGGCAGCCCACGGCGTATGTGCAAGGCAGCGGCATGGTCGCCGACGAGCCGGTAATCAAAGGCTTCAAACTGCGCCTGGAAACCCGCACCGGCCGCGTCACCCGCCGCGACTACGACTTCGAAAAACCACGCCTGCAACTCGAATCCGCCTACAAACCCGAGGCGCAAAGCGATGAACCGGACCTCGAAGACTACGACTACCCCGGCCGCTTCATCGACCGCGCACGCGGTAAATTCCTCAGCCAACGCGCCCTCGAACGCCACCGCGCCGACTACCGTCAGGCCGAAGGCAAAAGCGATCAGACCACCCTGGTCAGTGGCCACTTCCTGGAAATGTCCGACCACCCGCGCACCGAGTGGAACGACCTCTGGCTGCTCACCGAAATCTTCCACGAAGGCAAACAACCGCAAGTCCTAGAAGAGTCGGTGACCAGCGACACTACCGACCAAAAGGACGACTTCCACCAGGGCTACCGCAACCGCTTCCTCGCCACCCCGTGGGACGTGTTCTACCGCCCGGCGCTGGAACATCCGAAACCGCGTGTACTCGGCAGCCAGACCGCCATGGTCACCGGCCCTAAAGGCGAAGAGATTCACTGCGACCAGTACGGCCGGATCAAGGTGCAATTTCACTGGGACCGCGAAGGTTTGGCTGATGACAAAACCAGCTGCTGGATGCGTGTTTCTTCGAGTTGGGCCGGCGACCGCTATGGCGCCATCGCCATTCCGCGCATTGGCATGGAAGTGCTCGTCACCTTCCTCGAAGGTGATCCCGACCAGCCCGTGGTGACCGGTTGCCTGTATCACAAGGAAAACCAGGTTCCGTACGATTTGCCGGCGAACAAGACTCGCAGCGTGTTCAAAACCCTCAGCTCACCGGGTGGCGGCGGGTTTAATGAACTGCGGATTGAAGACAAGAAAGGTGCCGAGCAGATCTTTATTCATGCCCAGCGGGATTGGGATGAAAACGTTGAGCACGATCAGAAGATTCGCGTGGGTAATGAGCGACACGACACGGTCGAGCAGAACACCTACACCGAGCTGAAGGCCGAAGAACATCGCACCACGATTGCGGATCGTAAGGTAGAAGTGAAAGCCAACGATCACCTCACTGTCGGCCAAAACCAGCACATCAAACTGGGTACCGCGCAATTGATGAGCGCGGGCAAAGAGATTCACTTGAAAGCGGGCGACAAAATGGTGATTGAGGCTGGCATGGAACTCACGGTCAAGGCTGGCGGGAGCTTCATCAAGCTGGATGCCGGTGGTATTACCGTGGTTGGGCCGGTGGTGAAAATTAATGCAGGCGGTGCTGCCGGGAATGGTTCCGGGATTGCGATTTTGATGCCGGTGTTGCCGATACCCGCCCCGTCAGCGGCGGCTGGCAATCTGCTGGGAACGGCCCAACCCGGGATTGTGCCGCCTAAACTGGAATCCAAGCCAAAGGAGTACTTTTTCGACATCAAGTTGACTGATGTCCCTGGCGATGAAGGTTTTCCATTGGCCCACACCTCCTGGAAGATCGTTCAGGACGGCGAAGATAAACCGCTGCTCGAAGGTATGACCGGCGAAGACGGGCGGGTCAATATCGATGAGCCGCAACGCCTCAAGCTATCCGAAGCCTATTCACAGAAAGGCCCGTTGTGGCTGTGTTATCCGGGCCAACGCGTGCCGGTCGCGCTTCACCAAGAGCCCTCGGCGGCTGACAAGGAGCGCTTCGCCCTCGCCGCGCTGGACTTTCATGACAGCACAAAACACCGCACTATCAGCACCGCGAACAACGAACGCAGCAAACAGGATTTGCTCGTTGAAGGCGATCTGTACAGCCAACTGCAAGCCAGGGATGAATGACCATGACGAATTCCGCAACGCCTTATAACGGCATTCGCCACAAAGAAATCAGCCAGATCAACACCGCCGAGGGCAAAGCCCTGCCGGCGGTCAATGCGCCGGATTTCTTTATTCAGGACGAATCCGCATTCGCCCCCAAACGCAGCGGCAACCAAGTACGTTTTTTCACCACCGGCGAGGACTACTACAAGGACCTCGCCGGCGCGATTGCCGGAGCAACAAAATCCATCTTCATCACCGGTTGGCAGATCAACTACGACGTGACGCTGGATGGAAAACAAAGCCTTTGGGAATGCCTTCACAATGCACTCAAGGCCAATCCGACGCTGAAAGTCTTCGTCATGCCCTGGCTGAGTCCGGCGGCAAGTGTCGGCACCCATGATTTCGAAACCATGCTGGCGATCTTTCAGCTCAATGCCGGCCTGAAAGGTGCTCGGGCGTTCTGTACCCCGGCGATCCAGCAGAGCGACATGAAAGGCCTGGGCTCGACCTTTTCCCATCACCAGAAGTGCGTGGTGATCGACAACAAGATCGGCTACGTCGGCGGCATTGACCTTGCCTACGGCCGACGCGATGACAACAACTTCAGCCTCGACGCTCGCTCGCGCCAGGGCAACGACGCCTACAATCCCGGCATCCCGCACCTGGGCTGGATGGACATGCACAAGCACGTCAGCCGCACCGGCCTGCTGATGGCCACGCTGTTCGACTTGTCCAGGCCGGCCGGTCACGTCCCTGTCCTGCCGGGCGTCGTCAAAGTGCCGTTGCCTGCCACCGATGGCGTCATCAACGCCGGCGCGACCATTCAGAACTTCTTCGCCAGCCCGGCGGCACCCGCTATCGAATGGATGTCCAAGGCCGGCAACAGCTTCAAGGAACAGATCGGTGCAATCGACCCGTTGGCTTCAACCAGAAAATACCTGACCGACGCGGTTATTCGACAGATATCGGCGCTGATCAAACGCAACTGGGAAAACCTGCCCATCGCTGAACCCTTGAAAGGCCAGGTGAAAGTCTGGATCAGAGAAGTCGAAGGCACCGTTGGTAACCTGCAAGCGGCCCTGCGCTTGAAAAGCTATGAGCTGATCAACAAATGGATGAGCGCCACCGACCTGGGCCGGATGATCGCGATGTTCTGCGATAAAGGCTACGACGCTCTGCCGGCAGAGAAAATGGGTTGGTTGAACGACATCAACGAAGTCGGCACATCCCTGCTCGGACACTTCTATGCGCTGCTGCAGAGCCGCCTGGAAAACCGCGAGGAACCGTTCTACTACCTCGAGCACAAGCCACAGCCGCTGGCCTCTTCAGACTACAGTCGACTGGCCGATGATCAGCCGCGCATGCCGTGGCAGGATGTCCACAGTCGTATCGAAGGTCCGTCAGTCTATGACTTGTCACGCAACTTCATCGACCGCTGGAATGGCCAGCAGGCGTACATTGCCGACATCAAGAAACTGGAAAAAACCAACGTTATCGTGGCGGTCATGGAATGGCTGAACATGCTCGCCAAAGATGCCGGACTGACCAATCACCTGGACCTGAACAACCGTATCCAACTGAACCTGCCCACGCCTAAGCCAGTGTGGATCAACCAGCCGCAATCCCTCCCGACACCACCGGAAATGCTCCGCGGCGGCGTCAGCGTGCAAGTGTTACGTAGCGCCTCAGCCAACATGACCGCCCAAGAGGCTAAAGGCCGAAGCAAATCCAACGTCCACCTGCCAGTCCCTCCCGGCATCAATACCGGCGGCGTCCAGGCCAACTGCCACAGCGCCATGTTGCAGGCCATCTCGAGTTCGCAGCATTTCATCTACATCGAGAACCAGTTCTTTCAGACCGATTTTGGGGATGAGGGGGAGCTGCTGGATGGCAAACCATTGTCCGGACCGATGGCCAGTCTGCGCGACCCGTCCAGTTTGCGGCAGGACTATGTAGCGCGAATCAACCTGCGAAAAGCTTTGGAAAAGGAAGACTTTGCCGAAATCAACTGGCAGGAAGTCAACGCTATCGGCAAACAGCGCAATGAAGAGGCTCGAAAGTTTCTCGATGGGTTCTTCGCTATCTGGCAAACCAATGCGCAGGGCTGGCTTACCAGAAAACTCGGCAAAGAAGTGAAACTCACAAACACCATAGGCAAAGCCCTTGCTGACCGGATTGGGCGGGCAATTGAAGAAGATCGACCGTTCCATGTTTACCTTATTTTGCCGGTACACCCTGAAGGCGCGTTGAACGTACTGAACCTCATGCATCAGGTTCACTTGACCATGCAGAGTCTGGTGTTTGGCGACCAAAGCCTGGTGAAACGCATTCAGCGACATATGGCGATAAAGGCGATGATGGATCGCAAGAGCACACGTGCGGAGGCTGAGAAAATTGTCGAGCGCAAGGATCGAGACGAAGTGCCAGTGTATGCACAACAGGATTGGTCCAAATACCTGACCTTACTAAACTTAAGAACTTGGGACACCCTCGATGGTCGGGTGGTTACCGAACAAATATACATTCACAGTAAATTATTGATTGCAGATGACCGCGTTGCCATTTTGGGTAGCGCCAATATTAATGATCGAAGTCAATGCGGCACCCGCGACTCGGAATTGGCGGTAATTGTAAGAGATAGTGAATCCATCCCGATCAAACTGGACGGCAAGCACGATCATCAGGTCGGAAGATCGATAAACACATTACGTAGAGATTTATGGAAAAAGCACTTTGCGTTGAGCTTGACGAAAAATTCATCAATCGAACCGGCCAAGGGCCTAACTGACTATCTTGATCAACCAGCAGCGGAAGAAACCTGGAAAAAAATACAGTTACGAGCCCAGGACAACACAACTGCATACAACAAAGTTTTCGATTTCATTCCACAGGATAAAAGCCAAGTACAAACGTCTGAAGGAGAAATGCGAGGAAGGTACAAGAAGGGTGTTCCTGCATCCCTTTGGCCCACCTGGATATATAGAGCATTGAATGAGCCAAAAGTTGGCGGGAAGTTGGCATCACCTATGCCATATGAGAAAAGCTTTTGGGAAAGCTCTAATTTGACTCCTGAGAAAAAATTTAAACCCCCTCTAGGAATCAAAGGATTCATTACTGCGTTACCTACAAACTGGACACGAGGAGAAAACAATGACTCCGGTCTTAACCTGACCATCATTGCGGATATTCCCGAAAAAGCCTCCAGCGTGATGGTAGCCAGCAAACAAGACTCTTCAAAAGATGGAACACAACGGTCATGAAATTTCTCCTGGCAATACCTTTCGCCCTCACGTTATTGCCGGCAACATTCGTTCTAGCTGAGCCGTCCCGACCTGAATGCCTGGGCCGTATCACGTTCGATAGTCCCGAAGGGATGGAATGGGCGACCTTCACGTTCAGCCGCAGTCAAATCAGTGAAGGGGGAGGACATTCATTCAGCAAGGAAATTAGCGCTGTTGACGACTCCATTGCATACGACTACGACGGGTTGGTCATCCGAGTCAGCCAAAAGGTAGACCGCGAGAAACTTGATCGGCAGCGCAACTACATTTTTCGAAAATCTGAAGACTTCAAGAAATCGCTGCAAAAGGATCTGGACTCGAACAAAAGAATTTTGAAAGACCTGGAAGATTCGAACTACGCGTCAGCGGACGTCACCAATCAGAAAAACGATATCAACAAGCTGGAACAGTCGATCACCCAAGCAACGATCCACGAACATGACTTGGGTATTCCCGATGCTTACGTTCTGGGCAGTAAATCAACACCGCACGAATTTTTGCTATGGCGCAATTCACGCATTTACTACTTCAGCATGAACAACCCTGCTGCCGATTCCGCACAACGCATCAAAGACTTGATCGCCCGCTTCGAACCGCGCGACCTCTATCAAGTCCCCAAAGGCCCCGGCGTCTGCATCCCCTACGGCTTCATCCACGACGATGGAAAAACCGGTTTCAGCGTCAAAAACAGCCTGCGCTTCACCAGCACGCCGAACGTAATCATGAGCATCATCAACTCCTCGCAAGATGATCCAACCAAAGCCACCACAGGCACCTACGACACCGATCACCGCCCAGGCTACGACGCGGAAAAATGGAAAAAGTCGAAGATCATGGAGAAGTTTTATTTTGGTGAGCGGATGACCACACTGGAAGGCTGGCGCCTGGACCCTCGCCCCGAGTCCGGCGAGCAGGAACGCGCCTGGTTTGCCATTGCACATGTCGGTGGACTTGCCAGTCCATTGATGGCCGTGCAGATGTTCACATTCAAGCAAGGCACCGATGGACTGAAAGACCTGACGCCGCCACCCGAAGCGGTGGTTCCGCGGTTCTTGAAATTGACTGAGAGCATCAAGTCTCAGTAATCACGCCGTACGATTTCAGTGGAAAAGGAGGATGGATTTATTTATGAGATGGATATCGCTTTTAATGAATCAATTCGCCCTCTTTTTCGTGTTCGCCTTATCTATCAGCATTGGAGGTTCAGCGATGGCTACGTCTGCCTCCTATATATGCGTCCATGAAGTCGACAACTTGCCAGCTATCGATCCTGACGCTGATGCTTGGTACCGAGAGGCCGCGTTGCTAGCCAAACCCGATACGCTCAGACCTTGGGATCGAATTGTTGATCTGTACTCGAAAGCTGCCGAGCGAAATCATTGGAAGGCCATGCACAACCTTGCGGCTCTTTACAGAACGGGCTGGCCAGGTGGCGTAGAAAAAGATACGCAGAAAGCCCTTGATCTCTATCAGAAGATGGTGGAGCTGAATATTCCGCAGGGTTACTACGACATGGCGGCAATGATAGGTAATACGACAGGAGTCACCAACCCAGCCTCCGACGGCATCGCGTTTCTAAACAAAGCCGCAAAACTAGGGAACCCGGCGGCCCAGACAGAGCTTGGCAAACGCTACATTTACGAGGCAAAAAATATCGAGCTTGGTCTTAAGATTACACAGTGCGCCGCTGACCAAGGGTATGGGCAAGCAAACTATGAGTTAGGCGATTATTACAATATTGTTGCCCACAACTACCCGAAGGCACTGAGTTTTTATCAGATCGCTGTATCGCAGGGGCACGCTGGCGCCGCGTTGGTGATGGCAGACATCTTCGATAAGGACTCTCTTCCTCATGACGCTATGTGGTACCGACCGGATGAGAAGCAGGATGCGTTGTACAAACAATTACGTGTTCAGCTGAAAGAAGATCCAGAACTGCGCGCCCCAAACCTCATGAAAGACCACCCGCTACCCGCCCATCCCAAACAAGGCTTCGACGCCGAACACCCGGATCAGCGCCCATCGCTATAACCCGAATCCCCCATGGAAGACCCATCAATCAAGGAGCTACATCATGCGTAAAACACTCGGAATACTCGCCGCCATATTGCTGGCCATTTCAATTTTCAGTGCACTGATCGGACTGGGCGGTATCGCTGGCGCAGCCTCTGGCGGTGGAAGGGTTTCCGGTGACGTGGATGTCGCATTCATGGCGGCCAAAGTGCTCTTTTTCTTGAGCTTGGCCGGTGGCGTGGTTGCGATTTGCTGGCCAAAAGATAACGCCGAATAAAACCCTTCAAGACTCAGCAAAATACCGCCCCGGCGTCACCCCGAACGTTCGTCGAAACATCGCAATAAACGCGCTGACGTTTTCATAACCCAGCTCCAACGCAATCATCGTCACGGCCTCTCCTGCCGCCAAAAGCTCCAGCGCGCGCAACAACCGCGCGCGCTGGCGCCATTGGCTGAAGGTGAAGCCGGTTTCGCTGACGAAGCGTCGGGCCAGGGTTCGCGCCGACACCCCGCCCCACTGCGCCCATTGGTCCAGTGAGCGGTTGTCTGCCAGGTCATCGACCAACGCCTGAGTGATCCGGCGCAATCGCGGATCGTAAGGCAGCGGCAGGCCGAAAGGTTCGGCGGGCGATGCGGCGATTTCATCGAGAATGAGTTGGGCGACACGCTCCTGTCGCTCATCAAGGGCGCCCTGCCCCCAGGTCGCAGCGCGGTCGACGGCCTCTCGGAGCAGACCGGTGGTCACGATGATGCACGGTTGCTCCGGCAACTCGGCACAGGCCGGCGGCGCCACATAGACACTCCAGCCATGAAACGGGCCGTGGGAGCGCAAGCCGTGCAGGCAGTCCGGCGGAATCCACACCGCGTGGGTGGCCGGCACCACCCAATGATGATCTGCCGCGTCCACGGACAACAAACCGCGCCGTGCCCCCAGCAACTGGCCGCGGGCATGCTGGTGCAAGGCACTTTGGCGCTCGACGGGGCTGTCCTGAGTGACGGCGATCACCCGCGCCGCCGTGGAAGACTGCGCCAGCTCGGTGGATATCAGCGGTTTGACCATTGGCAGTTTTACGTTATCGAATGACCTGGATGACGCAGTTTAGCCATGAACAACCCTTTAGGCTGAACACTCATTCAACAGAGGAACACTCTTATGCGCGCTGAAGACCTGCTTCCCGACCATCTCGACCAAGGCCAATTCAACGGCATTGCTGTGCGCAAAGGCACGGTCGGGGCTTTTCTGATCAATGCGCGCAGGCTTGCCGATCCGGGTGCCAGCGAAGAACAGCGGCGTCTGGCCGAGCACGACATCGTCGAGGCTTTGCCGGCGTTACGGGCATTGAGTTTGTTCGAGATTCTGCAGGTGCGCGACGAGCGCCTGCGCGGATTGTGCGAAGGGCACTGACAGCCGCGCTCGCGATGGAGGGTCAGGCTGTGCAAGGATGTCACCCTGCCTCACCGCGAACCTGGGCGGACGCTGATCGAACCCTCGCAGGTCGATCACTGTCCCTTGGGTACGCGACGTTTTTTGCCAAGGATTGATATGACCAACCTCAACACTCAAACCGCATTTGTTCCCGGACGCCTGGAACAGATGTCCACGCGCATCGCCTTTTTCATTGCCGGTTTCGGCATTGCAGCATGGGCACCGCTGGTGCCCTACGCCAAGGCTCGGGCCGGGCTGGATGAAGGGACGCTCGGTTTGCTGCTGTTGTGCCTGGGGGTGGGGTCGATTCTGGCGATGCCGATGGCGGGGCTTCTGGCCACGCGTTTCGGCTGTCGCCGGGTGGTGAGCGCCGGGGTGTTGCTGATCTGTGCGGCCCTGCCGCTGTTGGCGACGGTGACGTCGATTCCGGCGTTGATTGCTGCGTTGTTCATGTTCGGCGCGGGCCTTGGCACAGTGGATTCGACGGTGAACCTGCAAGCGGTGATCGTCGAACGGGCCAGCGGCAAGACCATGATGTCGGGTTTCCATGGGCTGTTCAGCCTTGGCGGGATTGTCGGTGCAGCGGGCGTCAGCGCCCTGCTCGGCTTCGGAGTTTCACCGCTGGGGGCGACGCTGGTGGTGATCGTGATGCTGCTGATCGCCCTGGCCAAGGCCGCGCCGCACCTATTGCCTTACGGCAGCGAAAGTTCGGGGCCGGCGTTTGCCGTTCCCCATGGCATCGTGCTGTTCATCGGCGGGATGTGTTTCATCGTGTTCCTCGCCGAAGGCGCGGCGCTCGACTGGAGCGCGGTGTTCCTGGCGCAGGAGCGCGGGATCGACACCGCTTATGCGGGACTGGGTTACGCGGCGTTTGCGTTGACCATGACCGTCGGACGTCTGACCGGTGATTCGATCGTGCGTCGTCTCGGCGCTACCCGGGTGATTGTATTCGGTGGGTTGACGGCCGCGGCGGGCCTGTTTGTGGCGACCTTCGCCCCGAGCTGGGAAGCGGCGCTGGTGGGTTATGCATTGTTGGGGGCGGGTTGTTCGAACATTGTGCCGGTGCTGTACACCGCAGTGGGTAAACAGACGGTGATGCCCGAAAGCGTCGCCGTGCCGGCCATTACCACGCTGGGTTACGCGGGCATTCTTGCGGGGCCTGCGTTGATCGGGTTTATCGCCCATGGCAGCAGTTTGAGTTTTGCCTTCGGGTTGATGGCGGTGTTGCTGGTGGCGGTGGCCATTGGCGGGAAGGTATTGAAAGTCTGAAAAGCATCGCGAGCAAGCTCGCTCCCACAGGGGATCTTCTGTGAACACAAAAAATCTGACACTCTCTCAGCAACTGAGCCACACACTAAAAAAGACATTTTTCATAATAAAAAATGTTCCGTATCTATCGGTACGGAACAATCACCAGGCAAGGCTCAGGTTTGCACAGAACCTGCGACTCTTCTTTACTTCAGCGTATGTCCATCACCGAAACCAGCGGCGCTACACAGGTTTTTGCACCCCTGCCTATCCGCTGATGACCTTGTGCATGAGTGGTGGCAATCAGGACGACGACCAGCCGAACTGTTTGTAACGGGGCGCCGAAAGGCGCCCTTTTTCTACGCTGAAACCTGCCCCTGCAATCGTCGTCCGACGACATCCATCAAATCACAGCCATCGCGCAGTGAAGTCACCAACACCCGCGCCAGCTCACTGTGGACACCCTCGCCAAACGCAATGCTCTCCAGCAGTTGCGTTGCGGTACGAATGCGGTAGGCCGCGGTTTCATGCAACACGTCCAGTGGTGCTTCAGTGTCGATCAGCAATGATGGGATGTTGCAGTCGATGCCAGTGATAGGCATGTATCGATCCATGATGAAAAACCTCCATTGGGTAAAGGCACACGATTATTCAGCGCTGGCAGTTGGACGACCTTCAGACGATCCCCGGGGCGGTTCCAGGTTGTCCAGCGCTCGATTGACCAGCAATTCGCCCAGCGCGGACAGTTGCTGAATACCCACAATGACATGGCGACGAGGGCCTTCCAGTTCACGGGCGAGATCGGTGGCCATGACACTGAGGGAGGCGAGGGTTTCAGAGGCGTGACAGAGCAGGGATTCCGTGTCGACATCCGGAACGACGGCGAAGAAATAGTTGGCAGATTTGGGAGGTGTGTGAGTGCGCAGGGGCACGCTGACGAGTTGTTCGGTGACTTTGGCGGGACTGGATGAATCGACGTTGTCGTCGGCCGGAAGGCCTGACGGTTCGATTGCGATTGAAGTGATCTTTTTCATGCCGGAGCTCCTTGCAAGGGTAAGAAAGCGCCCGTCTCTTGCCCTCAACCAGGATTGGGTGACGGCTATACACGGCGGACCGGTAGATTTATTACCAGAAAATTCTATTTAATTAATCAAATAAATGAACATCTGTGTAATTAAATGATTCTCGCCAGATTAATATTTTTTGGCTCTTCCTAGTTACTGTAAGAAACTTCTACAACCCAAGTAGGCAGCGTCTTACATGCAATGTCAGAACTCAAACGCGGAAATAGAAAACATTCCACAGCTGTTTACCCGTGAGAAAAATTATCTTTTTTGTCTAGGGCGCAGGCGTGTAGGATGCTGCACTCAAAGCGAATCACCTCCCCACGTGCGATCTATTGCAACGACACGCAAATGGTAAATATTTAATGCACAAGAAAGATAGAACGGAAAAGTTAAAAAACAACATCAAGTACCTGATAAAGAGCCGTGGAGAGACTCGGCTTTCCTTGTGTAATGCTAGCGGACTGACCAGAACGACCATCTATAACATTTTGGAAGGAAGGGTTGTCCATGTACAACAATCTACCATTCAAAAAATATCAGATTTTTTTGGTGTGTCTTATAAAGAGATAGAGACAATAGATTTTGAAGAGAAAGAAACAATAGAGAGTAGTGTCTCACCCTATGGGAATATGAACCCTGCAGCAGTCCCGATCATTAGAGAGAGTTTACTAATTGAAAGTCTGGACAAAAGAATTGGTGAGTTAGCCATCACGCATCCGCTGACATATTACTTCGGAACGGCCTCCAATTTAATAGGCGTGCTTCTGGAGAATGATATTAGTTGGATGAATGAGTCAGGGGATCTCTTGATAGTCAAGAAGGGCCTATCGAGTGGTGATGGAGAAAAATTGGCATACGATAAAACAACAAAAAAACTACGCATTACCACTGACAGTTTTGACACTGACACCAGCTACATTATTGGAGCAGTGATCGAGGAAAGATTTAATGGTAATTAACAATGAAGCGGAAAATAGCAAATACAAACTATTGGGATTTGAAAAAAACAAAAACCTGGTCGTCATTATGGTGATCCCCACAGGAAAAATTATAAAAATAAAGATAGGCGAGGTATTAAGAAGCGAAATAATAGACAACCTAAGCAAGCTGGAAATCAAGGATATATACCGGAAATATTACTCTGGAGGGACCGCGCCAACCACCTACGAAATGAATGATCGCCATGAACGATCCTGGATGATCTATGTAGCTCTAAATGTACTTCTGCTTTCACTTTACATCTTCACAAATATTGCGGCGACTAAACTTGTCTATTTGCAATGGTTTGATCTTGTCATACCTCCTGCTGTTTTTCTTTATCCTCTAACATTTTTAGTTGTTGATTTGTTGAACGAGACCTACGGACTTAGATTGGCAAGGAGAGCGCTGCTATTTGCTTTTTCAAGTAATGCTTTAATCGTTTTACTGATGAACGCAGTCATCTATCTCCCTGGACTACCCGGATGGAAACTTGATGTACCGTATACAGAAGTCGTCACTCACGTATCATCAGTCCTAGTAGCATCATCAGTTTCGTTTCTTTTCTCGGAGTACGTAAACTCTTACTTGCTTTGTAAAATAAAAGAGCTCACAAACTCCAGATTTCTATTTTTGCGCGTGTTTTTTAGCACTTTCTTCGCAGTGATAATAGATAGCATTCTTTTTTGCTTTATTGCGTTTTATGGTGCAATGCAAAATAGCGATATACTTAATATGGTCTACGCGCAAATAGCGATAAAGATGTGCTTCGCTGTATTTAACATTTTTCCAGCTTACGGAGCAAGGTCATTATTTAAAAGATATATAGCAGGAGCCAAAACCACCTAAAGCTCGGGGAGAGCGCGCCTATTACAAATTGCGCACTCTCCCAACAACACAATGTCTTTCTATAATTCAATTTTTATTTTTAGACTATCCAAAGCTTCCGCTCTATTCCCCAGAAACTCACTCAATCCTTTTGAACGAAGACTACAAGCATCACAGTCGCCGCACCCACTTCCCATTATCCCGTTGTAGCAAGTCAATGTATGATAACGAATCAAATCCAGTTGCTTATGGTAATCAGCCAAAGCCCAAGTCTCAGCTTTATTAAGCCGCATAAGCGGCGTCTCGATTCGTATCTTATAGTCCATTCCCAAGTGGATAGCGCTGTTCAACACCTTAACAAACTCATCGCCACAATCAGGATAACCAGAGCTCTCTGTTTCACACACACCTGTGATGACAGCTTCCGCGCCCACTTGATAGGCATAAATAGAAGCCAACGTTAAAAACAGAATATTCCTGCCAGGCACGAACGTATCAGGCACGCCGTTCCCCGTACTCCTTGCAATTGGAATGCGGTCGCGCGTCAAGCTGCTAATGGCCAGTTCGCTCAACAATGAAGCGTCCAATACTTTGTGCACCTTCACGCCAAGCTGTTTCGAAAGCTGTTGCGCCACTTCGATTTCCGCACGATGGCGTTGGCCATAATCAAACGTGATGCAATGAATTTCATCGTACATCGGCAATGCATGGATCAAGCAGGTGGTCGAGTCTTGTCCGCCGCTGAAAACGATTACGGCCTTTCTGGTCATGGTTCGTTCTTCCTTGGGGTGTCTCGGCAGGGTGCCGGGGCCGTTGACCCTACCGGGAAGCTCAAATTCTGGGTGTGGGAGGTTTCCGAAATGACCGTCTCCGATTTCCGTTTGTGTCATTTCCATGCTGGATTCCCGAGGGATTTTCCAAACAGTCATCACTGATGACCCGCTTCAAACGGCAGTTACGCGGTCCCTGTGGGAGCGAGCTTGCTCCGGGCGGCGATCCGACGAAAGCAATTGATCACTCAACATTGATGCTGACTAACCTGCCGCTATCGACGGTTTCAAGCCTGTGGAAGATCCATTCTGTAACCCGCCCCAGGCGCACCTTCATGCAACGTCGACTGAATGTTCGCATACAAGGCGTTCGCCTCGTGGGTAGTGATTGATCGCGAACAATCACGCAGTACAACGCGCAGAAGCACATTTTCCTGGCCCGGCAGCAGTCCGAGGCGTTCAATTGCCTGCACAGGTAAATCCGAGAATCCCCAACGTCCCTTGACCTGCATCTCCTCGATCCAGTCAGAGTTGTCGCCAGCAGCTTGTAACATCCTCTCGGTCAACACTTCCTCACTTAACCCTGGCGTTACCGCCAACGAAATATCGCGAGCAATCGAAGGTAAACGTGATACAGCGCTCCAGGGATTCAAATCATGCATCTGCGCCTGTACTCGTACGTTCTGATCACGTAGCAAGCGAATATCCGGAATTCCCTTGCGCAACATGGTCAGTCGATCCAACCCCATCCCGAGCGCCAGCCCTCCATGACGCTGCGGATCAATCTTCAAGCGCTCTAACAAAGACGTAGCAATACGACCGCACTCCAGCACCTCGACCGGAGAGCCGTCATTCACCACATTCACTTCGATTCCACCCTCCGTGTAGTGATGCGGGCTATCACTGTAGACCCAACGCTTGTCAGGAACGGCTGATTTGAGGATATCGCTGACCAGACGCAACAAGTGGTCATGTGTCGACAGTTCCGGATCACCCAGCACCCAGATATCCATTTGATGTGGTTCTGCGCAATGCCAACGATCCCGACTATCTCGACGAAAAGTGATACCTGGCGCGGCCAGCAATATCGTCTCCCCCGGTTGCCGCACATGAGCTGCACGCTGAAGTGCCGCCGGAATTTGACTGGTGGTTTGTGTACGCAAAAGGGAACACTCATCGACCCAACGGGTGTGTTCACTCCCAAGAGTGACTTCTGCTGGGTCATAACCCAGCAAACCGTAATTTTCTTCAGCGGACACAATTCGTGGTCCGGTCTGAAGTTGCGCTTGGGGCCAGCCTTTTTCAGCAAGCCCCTGAAGAACTTCATTTAGCAATAGTCGGACGGCGTGATCGGGAGCGCTTGCCTCGGTAAGATCAACCAGTAGCAGGGCTTGATGGACAGACGTATCTGTCAGGTATTTCTTTGATACATGCACTATATAACCCTCTATTAACAGTTGGACATTTAGCCCTAAAAAAAACAAACCCCATAAATAAAGCTAACGACATCAGGTCATCAGCAACAACCAAAAAAAGGCGAATATTAAATTTTCAGAACAAGATTACAGATATGCCCTACACAAATAACCTATAGAGAGCTTTACGATGAACAACAGTCAGACCAATTTAAAAAACCCAACAAATCATTTAACACATCAAAAAATTTGTATTAATTAGCCCACTCCCTAACATTTCCGGGAGTACACACCAACAAAATAAAAAAGAAAGATCAGATAAAAAAGAAAAATAACAAAATCAACTCACAGATGAATGAAGGTATCAGTGGGGTTCATTTAGCTATTGGTGATGGATCTTCCGGCTATCACATAGACTTCCTTAGCCCAGCCGTGAGCGTAAGCCCAATACACTAGCAGTTCCATTGGTAACTAATTACTGATAGCGCAGAGCAATCGGACCGCGATTGGTTAATACGCCTGTTCCACAGCACCTGTCGCAAAGATACCTGCGACAGTTCCTACATACATCCCCCCAGTAGGAGCTGTCGTGCTCGCGATGGCGGTTTTACATTCGTAAGCGCTCCATGAACCCCACATTCAAAGCGCTTAGCTGATGCCGGATGCTGTGCTCCCGATTCTCTCAGGAGGCCAGCTCGTCATGATGCGACCCGACGCCAAAGTTGAAAAAGTTTATCTCTACCCCAAGCCCGTGGACTTCAGAAAGTCCATTGATGGCCTCGCTGCGCTGGTCGAGCTGGACATAAAAGTGGCGGTGTTCGATCCCGTGCTCTTCGTTTTTCTCAACAAGCCCCGTAACCGCGTGAAGATTTTGTACTGGGAGCGCAACGGCTTCTGCCTTTGGCTTAAGCGCTTGGAGTCCGAGCGATTCAAAACATCGCCTGATCTCAGCGATGAAGTGATCGTTCTGACCGTCCAGGAACTGAACTGGCTGCTCGACGGTTTTGACCTGTGGCGCAACCGTCCTCACCAGGTTTTGACTCCACGCTACGTAGCCTGACCCGGTATAATCCGGGCCATGATTTCTCTGCCCGACGATCTTCCTGATGACCCCGTTTTGCTCAAGCAGCTGCTGCTTGAGGCACTCAATCGCCAGGAAGAAGTTGCCCAGGCTTATCAGGCTCACATCCTCGACCTGAAAGGACAGATCAAGCTGTTGCGCGACCGCTTGTTCGGGCGTAAGTCCGAGCAGACAGCGCAGCCCAATACGCCGCAACTTGCACTGTTCAATGAGCCTGAAAGCGAGCCGATGCCATTGATCGGCGATGCTGAAGAAGTCGTTTCCCCGGTGCCGCGCCGAGGAAAACGTAAGGCGTTGTCGGCTGAGCTGCCGCGTGTCGAGGTCATCCACGAACTGCCCGAGCACGAACTGACCTGTGCCTGCGGTTGCCGCAAGCACGTGATCAGCGAAGAAATCAGCGAACAGCTGGATATCGTGCCGATGCAGATCCGTGTCATCAAACATATCCGCAAGGTTTACGGTTGCCGTGGCTGCGAAACGGCACCGGTCACCGCCGACAAACCGGCTCAACTGATCGAAAAGAGCATGGCCAGCCCAAGCGTTCTGGCCATGTTGCTGACCACCAAGTACGTCGATGGCTTGCCGCTGCATCGTTTCGAGACGGTGTTAAGTCGACACGGTATCGATATACCAAGGCAAACACTGGCGCGCTGGGTGATGCAGTGCAGCGAACACTTTCAGCCACTGCTGAACTTAATGCGCGACCGATTACTGGAAAGCCCGGTGATCCACTGCGATGAAACCCGTGTTCAAGTATTGAAAGAGCCAGGTCGAGACCCGACCAGCCAATCCTGGATGTGGGTACAAGCCAGCGGCCCGCCAGATCGCAAAGTCGTGTTGTTCGAGTACACGTCCAGCCGTGCGCAGGAGGTTCCGTTACGTCTACTGGAAAGTTATCGCGGCTATGTTATGACCGATGATTACGCGGGCTATAACGCCTTGGCGTTGCAGCCGGGGGTTGAACGGCTGGCCTGCATGGCCCATGCGCGCCGCAAGTTTGTCGAGGCTCAGAAAGTGCAGCCGAAGGGCAAGACGGGACGTGCCGATATCGCCCTAACAATGATCAACAAGCTGTATGGCATCGAGCGCGACCTCAAGGACGGCGATGATGGACAGCGTTTAATCGGCCGTCAGCAAAGGAGCGTACCGATCCTGGCTCAGTTGAAAAGCTGGTTGGAGAAAACGCAGCCCCAAGTAACGCCGCAAAGTGTGCTGGGTAAGGCCATTAATTATCTGGCCAGCAACTGGAGCCGGCTGGAGCGTTATGTAGAAGCCGGTTTTTTACCTATCGACAACAATGCGGCCGAAAGGGCGATAAAACCGTTCGTTATCGGTCGTAAGGCGTGGCTGTTCAGCGACACGCCCAAAGGCGCTACCGCCAGTGCTCAGATCTACAGCCTGATGGAGACCGCCAAGGTCAACGGGCAAGAGCCTTATACGTGGCTACGCCACGTACTGGAGCAGTTACCACATGCGCAGTCGGTGGCGGATTATGAAGCGCTGCTGCCGTGGAACTGTTCGCCAGAGATACGAAGTTAAGCCTGACCCTATCGTGGGTGGTTGGATCGTACGCTATCGAGACCTTTCGATATCCTTGGCTGTACTGCCAAATCCACCCAACACGTAATAGACTCGGTACGTTTTTTGGGCCTCCAAAGCCCTGTAAAAACGGAAAATCCTACCCCCGGTACAAAAATAGTCCTACCCCCGGTACAGGTCCAAAATGGCTCACATGAGCGCAGATAGGGCGTACTTCTCCATTTTCGTGGCATTTATGTGACATTTGAATGGCATTTAAATACCACAGAAATAGGGCCCATCTTTTGTGCCACCTGAAATACCTGGCCTTGGCATTTTTGTGCCACTGAAATAACCAAACTTTGGCATTTTTATGCCACTAAAATAGCCAAACATTGGCATTCTTATGCCAGCAAAATGGTAGGTAAGCTATTTATGTGCCACAGGTAGAGAAATATGGGGCGCCGCGTCTGGGATCAGGTGGTGACTTTGAATGTGGGGTTCATGGAGCGCTTACTTACATTCAACATTGATGTTGACAGGTAGTCCGCTTTCGCAAGCAAGCCCGCTCCCACAGGGGATGTGTGTGGCTTAGATGTTTTTCTCGTCAATACCGGCCTGTAGCGACTGGCTGTCGTAATGACCACCCAAGGTTACGGGGCCGAGTTTGACACTGTGCTCCCCGGCGGCTGAGACGTCGGGTTTACTGCCCTCGGTTTGTGCTTTCTCCGGCAGATCCAGACCTGCCTTGACCCTGTAGTCGCGGTTATTCAGGTCGGTGGTGCTGACCTTGGTGTCCCCTAAATCCACGCGACTTTCAGATGAAGCAACCCGCGCGCCGGTCAATTGCGTTGCACCGTCAACCTTGAGATTCACACCTTGCGTGCCGCTGATGCCAGAGGCCTGGCCGACGCTGTCCTTGTGGGCATAACCGGCGTCCAGTTTTAGGGTCGGCTTGTAGTCCGTCCCGCCCGGTTTGCTGTTGTCGGCCACTTTGTCTTTGTCAGCGGGCGCTGCTTTCTTGCCGGTCAACCCGAGGTCAACTTCGACCTTGGCGCTGGTCTGGCTGTCCTGACGGCTTTCCACGATCAGGTCGCCTCCGACCTTGCCGCTGACCGTCGTCGCATCAATCCTCGCACCGGCCAACTGCGCATCGCCCGCGCTATTCAACACCACGCTGTCAGCCTTGAACTGGCTGTTCTGCTGAGTAGTGCCTTGCAGGTAATCAACGCCAACCTTGGCCCCGGCATTGAAGCCATGGTCGCTCTTGGCGATGTCTTTTTCGTTGGTGGCAGTGGGTGTGCTGTTGCTCAGATTACCGCCGGCATTCAGGGCGACGTTCCAGTTCGTGCGGTTCTGCGTGGACTGGGCCGATTCCTGATAGACCCCGCCGTTCTGCGCATCAAGGGCAACGCTCGGCGAGCTGACTTGGGTGCCTTGCAGGTGGATCGAATCACCGCTGAGTTGAATCTTGTCCTGGCTGTTGAGGCGGCCGCCGCTCAGGGTCTGGCTGCTTTCATTGACCCGGCCGATGTTGAAGTTGGCGCTCAGGTTGCCGCCCTGATCGCTGCTTTTCTCGGTGCTGGTTTTGCTGCCGCCTACATTAAGACCGCCACCGAGATTGCTGCCCGTGGAGCGATGGGCGTCAGAGGCCGCTTGCAGGTCGAGTTTGCCGCCGGCCTTCAGGTCGATGGCGTCGCGGGTATCGACTGTCGTCCCTTGCAGGATCTGGTCGCCGCCGCTGCTCAATTGCACCGGGCCTTTGCCCGCAATACTTGCCACGCGAGCCTGACTGTCCTGAGTCTGATTGCCTTTGTGATCCAGTTGGAAACCCGCGCCGAGATTGACGTTGGTGCCGTCGGTGCCAGGGGCGGTGCCGACGCTCAGCGAACCGTTGCCACGCAGGCTGGAGCTGTCGTTGCTCTGACGGTCATTGGCCTGATTCAGCGCCAGATCGCCACCAGTTTTGATGCTTACTCCGCCCTGCCCGCCATTGAATTGGCTGCCTTCGAACTGGCCGTCATTACGCAGGTTGATGTTCACGCCTTGGCTGCCGGCATAGCCGCCGACCACCGCCGTGGAGTTCTCTTTGCGAGTCTGGCTGCTGCCACCCGCGCCGCTGCCGCTGACATTCACGTCCTCACCGGTTTTGGTGTAGACCCGCACATCAGCCTTGGCGTCCAGTGCCTGATCGGTGCTGTTGCGAGTGTGACTGGCGGCGCTGGCCACCAGGTTGTCGGCGCTGATGTTCACCGCGCCCGCGCTCGCCTGGTACTGCGTGCCTTGATCCTGCAACGTGCCGGCGACGTTCACGTCCACCGTGCCGCCCTTGAACTGGCTGACCACGGCGTGGCTGTTTTGCTCGGTATGGCTACCGTTCTGATGACCGATCGCCACATCGATGCCGACATTCGGCTGGCCGAGGTTGGCGAGGCCGTCCTTGTCCGGCACCTTGCCGTTCAGTACGCCTTCGACAGCTTTGGCGATCGGCCGGGCGATGTCTTTGTATTCGACGTTGGCACCGATGTCCGCCGACCAGTTGCTCTCTGTATGAGTACTGCTGTCGGTGTTGCTCGCGGCCTGATTGTTGACCTCGGCGGCGGCGACATTCAGACCTTTGCCCGCATCAAGACGCGCGCCTTCAGTGGTGAGTTTGCCGGTGTTGATATTCAGGTTGCCGCTGCTTTGGACGCTGGTGGTTTGTGCGGTGGTTTTGTTCGTGGCGTCCTGGGATGTACCGTGGGCGAAATCGACGCCGCTGCCGGCACGATCGAGGCCGCCGGTGTAGTAGAAACCGCCGCTGGTGCTGGTTGTGTCCGTCGAAGTGCTGTGGCTGTCCTGCTCGGCCAGCAGCGACACGTTTTTACCGCTCAGGGTCGCGTCGCCGTTTGTGGCTTTGACCTCGGCACCTTTAAGGGTCAGATCACCGCCCGCCGCCAGTTGCACGTTGGCGCCGCTGAGGCTGGAGCCTTGCTGGCTGACATCACGGGTATTCGCGGTTTGCTGCTTGTCTTCGTAATGCACACCGGCGCGGTACTGGCCGGCGTCCGGTGCGTTTTCCTTGGCGTAGGCATCGAAGCCACGGGTCTCGGTGGTTTTGCCAGACTCACGGGTGTTCTGCGCGGAATGGACATTCACATCCCCCGTCGCCTCGGCGCTAAGGGTGCCATTGGCCTTGACCGTGGCGCCGGCCACTTCGATGTCTTTGGCGCTCTTGAGTTTGAGGTTGCTGTCGGAGGTCAGTTCGCTGCGCACCGTGGTGCTGTCCTTGGCGTTCTGACGGGTTTCATCCTTGGTGATGCCGAAAAACTTGCTGTCCTTGTCGTGGCTGTTGGCATGGGAGGTGTCTTGCACGCCATCGATGACCAGCGAGCCTTTGTCGCTGATCACGCTGGCCTCGCTGCCGCCGCGCACCTGACTGCCGCTGATGCGCACATCGTCGGCCTTGACGATCAGTTTGCCGCCGGCATTGACCTTGCTGCCCTGGTTCAGGGTTTTGCCCTGATCCGCATCACCGGTCTTGCCGAAGAAACCGCCGCCCACCAGATCGCCGGAATAGCGGTTGTCGCTGTTGCGTTGGGTGCGGCTGGCGCTGGTGATCTCGACCTGTTTGCCGGCGAGCTGGATATCACCCTTGCTGCTCAACTCCGCGCCCTCGGCACGTAACAACGCCGCCGTGGCCAAGGCGATATTGCCACCCTTCAACTGGGTGGTGATGCTGCGCTGCTCTTCGCTGCTGGTGTCCCAGTTGGCCTTCCACAGGTGTTTGCGGTGGTTGCCCTGATCGGTTTGGGTGTGGCTTTCGGTGGCGGCGGTCAGGCGCAGATCGCCGCCGCTCTGGACGCTGAGGGTGTTGGCAGCCTCGACCTTGGCCGCTTTGAGTTCGGTGTTGCCACCGGACGACAACTTGGCGTCACGGCTGGCGAGAATCTGGCTGCCGTGCTGGCGCGAGTCGCTGTCGGTTTGGGTCCGGTCATAGGTTTCCCAAGTGATGCCGATGGTGCTGTTGTTCCAGTTTTCGCGCTTCTCTTGAAGCTTGCGGCTTTCGACGGTGGTCAAGGTCAGGTTGCGTTTGGCGTCGACCTTTACGTCACGGCCACTGACATCGGCGGCGGCCAGCAGCAGATCCTTGCCGCTGTGCAGACCGACATCGCCCTGACTGCTGCGCACGCCCGCCCGGACCACATCGAGGCTGTCGGGAACGGCCTGACCGCTGATGCTCAGGTCACCGGCGGAACGAATCTGCACACCCTCACGACCGTCGACCTGCACCGGGCCGACCCGCACGCCTGCGCCCTCGGCGGTGCTGACGATGTTGATGCGCCCAGCCTGCATCGCACCGAACAGGCTGGCGTCGATGCGTTGGTCTTGAGTGTTGCCGGCCGGGTCCACGGTTTTAACCTGGCCGCTGGCGTAATCCACCTGGTTGCGGCCAACGGTGAGGTTCAACTGATCCCGGGCGCTCAGGTTGCCCTGGCTGTCGATGCGTGGGGCGATCAGGTTGACCGAGCCTTCGCGGTTTTGCAGGCCCGCGCCTTGAATCTGCAAGGAGCCGGTGGCGTCGCGGGTGCTGAGGGCTTGCAGCTTGCCGTCGTTCAGTTCGGGGCGACCGACCACCAGATTGGCGTTCGGGGTGTTGATGAAACTGCCGCCGTTCACCGAAATCCCGTTGGGGTTGGCCAACACGTAATCGGCGGCGCGGCCGAAGATTTCCTGAGCACCGTTGAGGGCCGACGGGTTGCGGCTGATCACTTCATTGAGGATCACGCTCGCGGCCTGCCCCTGGAATTGCGGGTTGGCCGCCAGTTGTCCTGCGAGTTGCGACTGGCCGGCTTGCAGCGCGTTGTTCAGCACCAAGCCCTGACGGTCAACGTTGTAGTCCAGGAACTGGTTATGGGACAGGCCGGAACCGTTAGGCGCAACGATATTGACGATGGGCACGCCGCCCTGGGTTTGCAGTTGCGCAGTGCCGCCGGGGCCTGGCGCGACCACTACGCCCCCTGCCAAAGCGTTAGGCAGGTGAGCAATCAGAAACAGGCTGGCAATCGCCCAGCGCAGTTTGCCCCGAGGGGAAAGATGGAACGCAAATGTCTGTGCAGGCATAGAAACCTCTCAATTAAAGTGCGGCATCACGTTGCGCGCCGAGTTGTTGGCCGTGGCTGTGGCGCTCAGGTCCGACGGCTGTTTGTCAGTGTTCATATCTGCAACCCCACGCGCATCAGCCAGGTCTCTGGCTCATGCTGCAAACCGCTGGGCGTGTTGAGGCTGCGTTGGTAATCGACGTCGACTTGCAGGTTTTTCCAGCTCAGGTTGACCCCGGCGCTGGCGCCACTCAGGCGTTGCCCTTGAGCGCCGTGGTCGGCCTTGATCCAGCCGTTGTCCAGGCCCAAACGTGGGGTGATCTGCACTGGCAGAGCGCTGCGCAATGGCAGGCGCAAGGTGTTGCGCCAGATCGCGCCACTGGCACCGGACGCACTGCTGACCCGATAGCCGCGCACCGCGGAATCGTCGGTGCCCAGCAATTGCTCGATGGCCGGCAGCGGATCGGGGCTGTATTGCACGTTGAACTGGCTCTGCCATTGCCAGGTTTGCTGGCCGATCTGGCCGTTGCGCCACTGGCTGAGGCCAGCGCGGTATTTGCGAAACTGCGCCTTGGGCAGGTTATTGACCTGGCGCTGGGCATCGTCATCGGCACCGAGCCAGCGCAAGCCTTGGGCGTAATTGATGTCCAGATTCCACACCGCGCTGTTGAGCCAGAACAGGTTCAGCCCGGCTTCGGCCACGGTCAGGGTCGGGCTCTGGATGCCCAGGCGAATGTTTTCCAGGTAACTGTCGACGTCCTTGTGGGCCAGTTGCAGATTGGCGCTCAGCTGATGGCTTTGATCGCGCCACAGCACCCGGTCGGCGCGCAGGCTCAGTTGATCGGTGATGCCGGTGCTGTGGAACGTCAGCGTGCTGAGTTTGAACGGCGCACGGTATTCGGCGTGGCTGGCGAACAGGCTGTAAGTCCAGTAACCGTAGGGAATGGCGTAGTACAGGCTGGCGTTGCGGCTATATCGGTCGCCCTGATTGAGGGTGTCGCTGAAACTCAGATTGAGCGCATCGTTGAGTTCCAGCGGGCTGTCCAGGCTCAGGCTCAGCGTGTCGCGATCCCGCCCGGTGCTGGCACTGCCGAGGTTGTCCACGCCCAGGCCCAACGACCAGCGCGACTGTCCGCGGGTGCGCGAACGCAGGATGAGCCGTGAGGCGCCGGGCTGGCTGCCGGGGGCGATGTCGGCGGTCAAATCCACGGAGCGCAGACGGTTCAACTGATCCAGGCCTTGCTCCAGATCTCGCAGGTTCAGCGGTTTGCCGAGCATCCCGGGGAACGCACCGCCGAGGGACACCGGCAAGCTCTGGTCGGCCAGCTCAATGGACTCGACGTAGCCTTCATCGACCACGATATCCAGCGATTGCACCGCCGCTGGCGCGCTGCGCAGGTAAGGCCGACTGGCGATGTAACCCGCCTCGACATACAGACCGGTGATGGTCGCCAGCAGATGATTGATCTGACCGACGCCCATGCACGACGACAGCTGCGGTTTGATTCGCTCATTGAGTGTCTGGCTGCTGATCAGCGTCACGCCGCCAATGCGCGTTCCGCTCAGGGGCCAGCAGCGCTCATCGGCAGGCACCGTGGCAGGAACGACAGGCGTGAGCGGCGCCGCACCGAAACTGCCGCGCTCCAATTGCCGGCGGCGCTGTTCCAGTTGCAGTTGTTGCAGATCGCGCTGTTGTTGCTGTTGTTGGCGCAGCACCTCCTGGCCTGGAGCAGTGGGCTCGGCCGCCTTTAGCGAGGAAACGTTCAGGCTCAGCAGCAAGGCCAACAACAGCGTGCAAGGCGTGGGACTACGACGAGGAACAGCGCGAAGCGAATACGGCACTCAACATCCTTGCGATCATCAAATGGCCTAATGCCACTCCATTAATGCGAGTGATAGTCAGATCGTTCCTACGCAAATGCAAGAGATGTCCTACAACGCTTACATTTCTTAAACATTTGCTTCGCCCCTTCTGTTTACCCAAGACCACCTGACGACCGGCAACAGAAATTAATTGCCACTAAATATTACCTACGTCATATTACATACGTAATAAAGACCCGTTTCCCACAGGTAATCTCCATGACTAGCATGCCCAGCCTTGAAACCGACCTTGCTGTCCCGGTGAGCACACCCAAGCCTCCCCTGCTCAAACGGTTGATCTTGCTGGCTGCGGTCATCGCTGCCCTGGTGTTCGGCGGGCTGTACGCGACTCACTGGTGGACCGCCGGCCGTTTCATCGAAGAAACCGACGACGCCTACATCGGCGGCGATGTGACGGTGATCGGGCCGAAGGTGGCGGGTTACATCGAAGAAGTGCTGGTGACCGACAACCAGAAGGTCAAGGCCGGTGACGTGCTGATTCGCCTCGACTCCCGCGACTATCGCGCCAACCTGGCCAAGGCCGAAGGTGCGGTGGCCGCCGAAGAAGCTCTGCTCGCCAATCTAGATGCCACCGAAGAACTGCAACACGCGGTGATCGGCCAGGCCCGCGCCGGGATTGATGCCGCCGGTGCCGAAACCTCCCGTTCCCGGGATGATGATGCTCGCTACAAAAAACTGGTCGGCAGCAATGCCGTCTCAGTGGAAAGCGCCCAACGCGCCAACGCCACCTTCAAGACTGCCCAAGCCCTCAGCGCCCGGGCCCAGGCTGAATTGCTCGCTACACAACGGCAGTTGAATGTGATCGCAACCCAGAAACAGCAAGCCCGCGCCGCACTGATGCAGGCTCGCGCCGAACGTGATCTGGCGCAGTTGAATGTGGGTTACACCGAACTGAAGGCCCCGGTGGACGGCGTGATCGGTAATCGCCGGGCGCGGGTCGGCGCTTATGCCCAGGCCGGTTCGCAATTGCTGTCGGTGGTACCGGCCAGTGGGCTATGGGTCGATGCCAACTTCAAGGAAGATCAGCTATCGCGAATGACACCGGGGCAACGGGTGATCATTCATGCCGACGTGCTCTCGGGGCAGGAATTCCACGGTCATCTGGACAGCCTCGCGCCGGCCAGTGGTTCGCAGTTCAGCGTGCTGCCGCCGGAAAACGCCACCGGCAACTTCACCAAAATCGTTCAGCGGGTGCCGGTGCGCATCGTGCTTGATCCGGCCGATGGCGTGCTCGGCCATCTGCGTCCAGGCCTGTCGGTCACCGCTGAAGTGGACACTCGCAAGGAACCTGAAACGCCAGCCGTGGCCAGCGCGCCATGAGCCGCGCCCTCGCTGCTCCCGCAAAGCCGTTCAACGCCGCGAACATGGCGACGGCGACCAAGGTGTTCGCCTTCGCCAGCATGTGCATCGGCATGTTTATTGCGCTGCTGGACATCCAGATCGTCTCGGCGTCGTTGCGTGATATCGGCGGTGGACTCTCGGCGGGCACCGATGAAACGGCGTGGGTGCAAACCAGTTACCTGATCGCCGAAATCATTGTGATCCCACTGTCCGGCTGGTTGTCCCGAGTGTTCTCGACACGCTGGCTGTTCTGCGCTTCAGCGGTGGGCTTCACCCTGGCCAGCCTGCTCTGCGGCGCGGCCTGGAACATCCAGAGCATGATCGCCTTCCGCGCCCTGCAAGGGTTTCTCGGCGGTTCGATGATCCCGCTGGTGTTCACCACGGCGTTCGTTTTCTTCACTGGCAAGCAACGGGTGATCGCGGCTGCAACCATTGGCGCGGTGGCCTCATTGGCCCCGACCCTGGGGCCGGTAATCGGCGGGTGGATTACCGATGTTTCCTCGTGGCACTGGCTGTTCTATATCAATCTGGTGCCGGGGATCTTCGTCGCGGTGGCGGTGCCGATGCTGGTGAAAATCGACCAGCCGGAATTGTCGCTGCTCAAAGGTGCCGACTACCTGAGCATGGTGTTCATGGCGCTGTTTCTCGGTTGCCTGGAATACACCCTCGAAGAAGGCCCGCGCTGGAACTGGTTCAGCGACAGCACGATTCTGACCACGGCATGGATCAGCGGACTGGCCGGCCTGGCGTTCATCGGTAGAACCCTGCACGTCGCCAATCCGATCGTCGATTTACGCGCCTTGAAAGACCGTAACTTCGCCCTTGGCTGCTTCTTTTCGTTCGTCACCGGGATCGGCCTGTTCGCCACCATTTACCTGACGCCGCTGTTTCTCGGCCGGGTGCGTGGCTATAGCGCGCTGGACATTGGTCTGGCGGTTTTCTCCACCGGGGTGTTCCAGATCATGGCGATTCCGCTGTACGCCTTTCTGGCCAACCGTGTTGATTTGCGCTGGATCATGATGATCGGCCTGGGGTTGTTCGCGTTGTCGATGTGGGATTTCAGCCCGATCACCCATGACTGGGGGGCTAAGGAATTGATGTTGCCGCAAGCACTGCGCGGGATTGCCCAGCAACTGGCGGTGCCGCCGGCGGTGACGTTGACCTTGGGTGGTCTGGCACCGGCGCGGCTCAAACATGCTTCGGGGTTATTCAACCTGATGCGAAACCTGGGTGGCGCCATCGGTATCGCCGCGTGCGCGACCATTCTCAATGACCGCACCAACCTGCACTTCACCCGGTTGGCGGAAAACCTCAACAGCACCAACGAAGCACTGAATCAGTGGCTGTCCCAGGTCGGCAACAACTTCGCCGCCCTCGGCCAAAGCGGTGACGTGGGCGTCACCGCGAGCCTGCATCAGCTGTGGCTGCTGACCTACCGCGAAGCGCAGACGCAAACCTACGGCGACGCATTCCTGATGATCATGGTCTGCTTCATCATCGCCACGGCGATGGTGCCTTTGATGCGCAAGGTGCAACCACCGGCCGCGCCGTCAGCAGACGCTCATTGATCAGGCTTGAGGCATTTTGCGAAAGCCAACCGCCAGACGGTTCCACGCGTTGATGGTGGTAATCGCCACGGTCAGGTCGACCAGTTCCTTCGGGCTGAACTCGGACGCCGCCAGCTCGTAGTCCTCATCAGGTGCGTGAGTCTGGCTCAACAGTGTCAGGGATTCGGTCCAGGCCAGTGCTGCACGTTCGCGGGGGGTGAAGAACGGCGTTTCACGCCAGGCCGACAGTGTGTACAGGCGGCGCTCGTCTTCACCGCCCTTTCGGGCATCGGCGCTGTGCATATCCAGGCAGAAGGCGCAGCCGTTGATTTGCGAGGTACGCAGCTTGACCAGTTCGATCAAGGTCTTTTCCAGCGGCAACTTAGAAACAGCGGTTTCCAGCGCGATCATGGCTTTGAGGGCATCTGGGGAAGCGGTGTAGAAATCGATACGCGGTTGCATGGTGGGCTCCAGTCAAAGGGGTGTGGAGCTACGTTAATCGCGCACTGAGCTGCAGAAAATAGCCAATTATTGGGAAGTTGAGGATGCCAATGGGATGCCTCCTGCTCATGTCGTCCTCATCCGAAATGCCTTTGCCATACCCGCGTCCATGACCTTCAAGCCCCTACGCTCGATTGCGCAGCCACTGCAAAAACCCCTTCTTCTGCACAACCCTAGGCGCTTCCTGAGTCAACGTCTGAGCCTTGTTCAAGCGGAAATCCAGTAACGCCTTCATCGCTTCGCCGATGTCATGCCGCGCATCCAGGCACGGTTTGAGGTATTCCTTCTCTATCCGGTACAAGCTGCAGAACGTCTTGGCACTAAAGTCCGCCGGCATCGCCGTATCCGACAAAATCCCGCCCTCGCCGATCACCTCACCCGGCCCCATGCGCCCGGACTCGAACTTGACCCCACCACGGCTCAGCTCCACCGAGACGACGCCGGATTCGATGATGAACAAGTGATCGCTGACCTCCCCCGCCGGCAGAATCATTTCACCCGCGCGGAAGTTTTGCAGGGTCATGTTCTGGCTGAAGGTTTCTTTCTCTTCCTGACGCAGGGTCGAGAAAATGTTCGACGCGTCCAGCAATGCCCGTGGCCGTGACAGGTTGGCAGGTGCGTTCGGTTCGACGTTCGACAACAGGCTGACGCCGCTGGCCTGCAAGTGCCGGAATGCCAGGTCGAACAGCAGATTACGGACCATGCGTTTCTGGTCCATGGAGACCACGAAACCACTGATTTCGTATTCCACACCGGTGGCGCTGGAACCTTTCAACGCGACACACGGCGCCGGTTTGTTCAACAGATAGCGGCATCCTTGCATCGCCCGTTCCAGCGCGTCGATCACCGTTTGCGGACGCGCGTGCGGGCTCAGTTGCAAGCTGATGGACACGCCAAAAATATCACTGGGCCGGCTGAAGTTGATGATCTTGGCCTTGGCCGCCAGGGAGTTGGGAATCACCGCCATGCTGCCCTGGGCCGTTTGCAGGCGCGTCGCGCGCCAGTCGATGTCGATGACCCGGCCTTCGGTGCCGTCGATGGAGATCCAGTCATCCAGTTGATAGGGTTTGGTGGTGTTCAAGACGATCCCGGAGAACACGTCGCTGAGGGTACTTTGCAAGGCCAGGCCGACGATGATCGCCAACGCGCCGGAGGTCGCCAGCACGCCTTTGACCGGCAGATCGAGCACGTACGCCAAAGCCGCGATGATCGCGATCAGAAAAATAACCGCGCCGAGCAAGTCCTGCAGCAAGCGCCCGGTGTGCCCGACCCGTTGCATCATCACCGCGCCGATCAGCACCGTCAGGGTGCGCGCACCGAACAGCCACCAGCCGATCTGCAAACCGGTGGCCGCCAGGTGCAGCGGGACGTTGTCGGCCCAGGGCGCCGTCTCCATGGGGTTCAGGCCTTCGTTGAACAGCAGGACACTGAACAACGAAAAAATCACCAGCCGCACGACCAGTTTCCAGTTGCTGCCATTGGCACTGAGCAGGCGCCACAGCCCCAGATCGATAAGGATCAAAGCCATCGCGCAGATCAATGGGTGATCGGTAAGCAGTGACAGCATCAAGCAACTCCAGCGAAGGCCAATGGACGGAAGATCGCACACATTTCCCTTGTGGAGTTATAGCTTTGAAAAACAAAAAAGGGCCTCGAATGAGGCCCTTTTCTATTCATCGATCCAACATTATTTGCTGTTGGTCAGCGCGTTGTAGCTGGTAAACAGGTTGCGGTAGTCCGGGATGTGGTTGGAGAACAAGGTGCCCAGGCCTTCCACATCGTTGCGCCAGTCGCGATGCAGCTCACAGGCCAGGCCGAACCAGGTCATCAACTGTGCGCCGGAGGCCGACATGCGGTCCCAGGCCGATTGACGGGTCAGTTCGTTGAAGGTGCCGGAAGCGTCAGTCACCACGAACACCTCGAAGCCTTCAGCCAGTGCCGACAGCGCCGGGAACGCCACGCACACTTCGGTCACCACGCCAGCGATGATTAGTTGTTTCTTGCCGGTCGCCTTGATCGCCTTGACGAAGTCTTCGTTGTCCCAGGCATTGATCTGGCCAGGACGGGCGATGTACGGCGCGTCCGGGAACAACGCTTTGAGCTCAGGCACCAGCGGGCCGTTGGGGCCGGTTTCGAAACTGGTGGTGAGAATGGTCGGCAACTTGAAGTACTTGGCCAGGTCAGCCAGGGCCAGCACGTTGTTCTTGAAACGGTCCGGGTCGATGTCGCGCACCAGAGAAAGCAGACCCGCCTGGTGATCGACCAACAGAACCGCGGCGTTATCCTTGTCGAGACGTTTGTAAGAGGTAGTCATGGGAGTAATCCTCGCTTTTTATCGATGCCGAGTGGAAGTCGGCGTGGGGGTACCCGGTTAGCGCTGGGAGTCCAGCACTTCGTGTTCGTTCGCCACTTGCTGAGCCTTGAGGTAGCTCTCGATCAGCAATTGATAATGCGGCATGGCCTGGGCGTAGACGGCCGCCCACTGCTCGGCGTCCGGACGGTTCCACGAGCCTTGCAGCTCAGAGAGCGTAGCCATGATGTCGATAGGCACCACCCCGGCTTGTGTTAATCGGGCAATTGTCAGATCAGTGGCCAGTTTCGAGTGGTTGCCGGAAGCGTCGACCACCGCAAACACTTTGTAGCCTTCGTGCACCGCCGCGATGGACGGGAACGCCAGGCAAACGCTGGTCAGGGTGCCGGCGATCACCAGGGTTTTCTTGCCAGTCGCTTTTACTGCCGCGTGAAACTCAGCATTGTCCCAGGCGTTGATTTCACCTTTGCGCGCCACGTATTGAGCGTGCGGTGCTGCCTCGTGAATCTCCGGAATCAACGGCCCGTTCGGCCCTTGCGGTACGGAGGCAGTGGTGATCACCGGCATCTTCAGTAGGGTCGCGGCTTTGGCCAGGGCAATGGCGTTGGCGCGCAGTTGCGGCACATCCATGTCCTTGACGATCTGGAACAATCCGCTCTGGTGGTCGATCAACAGCATCGCGCTGTCGTTGGGATCGATGGTCGGTTTCTGGCCATTGAAGTTGGCCGCGTTGACGGTACTCATGTGCGTCTCCTCTTTTTTTCAGGCAACAGCCATCCCTTGCCCGGGAACCGGCCTACGCATCCTGTGTAGAGCGGGTTGTTGAACCTGTACGGGTTAACCGTGCATCTGGCCGAACCGACCGGACTGGAAGTCGGCGAAGGCCTGGTGAATCTCTTGCTCGGTGTTCATCACGAACGGACCGTGACCGACGATGGGTTCGTCGATCGGCTCGCCACTGAGCAGCAACACGACGGCATCGTTATTGGCTTCCAGGCTGAGCTGCTGGCCATTGCGTTCGAACAACGCCAACTGCCCTTCGCGCACCAGTTCCACACCGTTGACCTGAACCGTGCCACGCAACACGACCATTGCTGTGTTACGACCTTCGTGCAGGTCCAGGGTCAGCAACTTGCCGCCGTTGAGGCGCAGGTCCCAGACGTCAATCGGGGTAAACGTGCGCGCCGGGCCGGTGTGGCCATCGAACTCACCGGCAATCAAGCGCAGGCTGCCGGCCTGGTCCTTGAGCGCGATGCTCGGGATGTCGCCATCGAGAATCGTCTGGTAACCGGCGTCGGCCATTTTGTCCTTGGCCGGCAGGTTGACCCACAGCTGAACCATTTCCAGGGTACCGCCGGTTTTGGCGAAACCTTCTGAGTGGAACTCTTCGTGGAGAATCCCGGACGCTGCGGTCATCCATTGCACGTCGCCTGGGCCGATTTTGCCGCCGCTGCCGGTGGAGTCGCGGTGTTCCAGTTCGCCCTTATAAACGATAGTCACGGTTTCGAAACCGCGGTGTGGATGCTGACCAACGCCACGACGCTCGGTGGTCGGGGTGAATTCAGCGGGACCGGCGTGATCGAGTAGCAAAAACGGGCTGATGTGCTTGCCCAGGTTGTCATAGGAAAACAGCGTGCGAACCGGAAAACCGTCACCGACCCAATGGGTCCGTGGGCTGGTGTAAATACCGATGATGTTTTTCATTCTGCCTCCGAATCTGGTGAGTGACGCGATGGACAAAGCTTAAAACTGAACCCTTTGATGCACTAGACTGCAAAAATCAGCCTTAGCGTTCTATATGGAGAACGATGGTGGAAGACCTCAACACCCTCTACTACTTCACCCAAGTGGTGGAACACCACGGTTTCGCCCCGGCCGGTCGGGCGCTGGACATGCCCAAGTCGAAGCTGAGCCGGCGGATTGCCGAGCTCGAAGAGCGCCTCGGTGTACGCCTGCTGCACCGCACCAGCCGGCATTGTTCACTGACGGAAATCGGCCAGGCCTATTACCAGCGTTGCCTGGCGATGCGTGTGGAAGCGGAAAGCGCTGCCGAACTGATCGAACGCAACCGCTCCGAACCCCAGGGCCTGGTGCGCATCAGTTGCCCGACCGCGCTGCTCAATTCCTGGGTCGGGCCGATGTTGACCCGCTACATGCTCAAGTACCCGCTGGTGGAGTTGTTCATCGAGAGCACCAACCGCCGGGTCGACCTGATCCACGAGGGTTTCGACATCGCCCTGCGGGTGCGCTTTCCGCCGCTGGAAAACACCGACATGGTGATGAAGGTGCTGGGCAACAGCACCCAGTGCCTGGTGGGCAGTCCGGCCTTCATGCCGCGCCTGTCATCACCAGCCTCCCCGGCCGACCTCAGCGGGTTGCCGAGCCTGCACTGGGGCGCGGCGCAGCGTGAATATCAGTGGGAATTGTTTGGTGCGGAAGGCGCCAGCGCGGTGATCCGGCATGCGCCACGAATGGTCACCGATGACCTGTTGGCGTTGCGTCACGCCGCGGTGGCCGGGATCGGCATCGCTCACCTGCCCAGCGTAGTGGTGCGCGACGACATTGCCGCGGGCCGATTGGTGGAACTGGTGCCGGGCTGGGCACCCAAATGCGGGATCGTGCATGCCATCTTCCCTTCACGCCGTGGGCTGCTGCCGTCGGTGCGTGCATTGATCGACTTTCTGGGCGAGGAATTCAGCCACAGCGATATTGCCTAGCGACAGCGACCTGTAGCAGGTGGCGAATCAGCTTAAGATCACAAGATCGCAGCCTCGTTTTACTCGACAGCTCCTACAGCGTACGCAAACCCCTGTAGGAGCTGTCGAGTAAAACGAGGCTGCGATCTTTCGATTCATGACTTGCGGTAAACATTGCTTTGCCGATCCAGCGGTTTTTCTCATCGGTGCGGGCGCGGATACTCGTGCCCATTCCCACTGCAACCCTGGAGTCATTGATGTCTATTCCCGCATTCGGCCTTGGTACTTTTCGCTTGCAAGGCCAGGTGGTCATCGATTCGGTGAGCACTGGCCTGGACCTGGGCTATCGAGTCATCGATACCGCACAAATCTACGAGAACGAAGCCGAGGTCGGCGAGGCCATTGCCGCCAGCGGCATTGCCCGTGACGAGTTGTTCATCACCAGCAAGATCTGGGTTGCCAACTTCGCCAGGGATCGCCTGATCGACAGCCTCAAGGAAAGCCTGCAAAAGCTGCAAACCGACTATCTGGACCTAACCCTCATCCATTGGCCGTCTCCGGACGATCAGGTGCCGGTCGAGGAGTTCATGGGCGCCCTGCTCGAAGCCAAACAACTGGGCCTGACCCGGCAGATCGGTGTGTCCAACTTCACCGTCGACCTGATGAAACAGGCGATCGCCGCGGTCGGCGCCGAACACATCGCGACCAACCAGATCGAATTGCATCCCTACCTGCAAAACCGCAAGGTCGTCGAATTCGCGCAGAGCCAGGGCATCCAGATCACCTCGTACATGACCCTCGCTTACGGCGAAGTGCTCAAAGACCCGGTGATCCAGCAAATCGCCGATCGCCTTCAGGCGACGCCGGCACACGTCACGTTGGCCTGGGCCATGCAACTGGGTTACGCCGTGATCCCCTCGTCGACCAAACGCGCCAACCTCGCCAGCAACCTGAAAGCGTGCGCCATGACCTTGAGCGACGCCGACATGGCGCTGATCGCGGGTCTTGATCGTGGCCATCGTCTGACCAGCCCCAAAGGCATCGCGCCCCACTGGGATTAAGCGTCAGTCTCGCTTGAGGCTCTGATCAAGGCGTGCCATGGCGTGCTGCAATTGATCGACGGCCTCGTCGATCAACGCCGCGCGCCCCTCGGCGCAGGCACGTTCCAGATCTTCGCAGCACTCGATCAAACGTTTTGCACGAACCATGCGCGCACCACCCTTGATGCGGTGCGCCAGGTCTTGCAGCCGGTGACGATTACCACAGACGTGCGCTGCAAGCAGATCATCGCGATCGTAGAGGTTGGTTACGGCCAGTTCTCGCAACAACTGATTGATCAGCGTCCGGTCTTCACCGACGTAGAGCTCCAGGCCAGTCAAGTCGATCTCGTACGTTGATTTTTCTGCAACCGGCGCTGGCGGCTCATTCACAAATCGGGACGCCAGCCAGGCACTCAAATCGGCCAACCGGATCGGTTTGAACAGACAGTCGTCCATGCCCGCTTCAAGGCAACGGACCTTTTCTTCTGGCTGCGCATTGGCGCTAAACCCAAGAATCAGCGTGGGTGGCAAGCCATTAGCGCGCTCTTCATCGCGTATCGCACCCGCCAATTCATAACCATTGACCACCGGCATGTTGCAATCGGTAATGACCAAATCGAGCTCGTGCTCGCGCCACTTCACAAGACCACGCTCGCCATCCTCAACCTCCAGTACCTGATGCCCCAGGTAGCTCAGCTGCCGTGAGAGCAACAATCGATTGGCCGGGTAATCGTCGACCACCAGAATCCTCAGCATCCGAGTCGCCACCTGCAATCCGCTATCCACCCGCTCGCTGCAGGCCAACGGTTGCAACGCAATCAGATCAAAGCTGATGTCGACCTGCGTACCCAGTCCGAGGACGCTGTCGAGCTGCAATCGGCCGCCCATCATTTCGCACAGAGTGCGGCTGATCACCAGTCCCAGGCCGGAACCATTGTGGCCTGACTGCTGGCTGTTACCGGCCTGCACGAACGGGCTGAACAGTCGCTGCTGATCGACCACACTGACACCGATGCCGGTGTCCTCAATACGCACACTGACTGCCAGATGCCCCGACACACCGGGCTCTACCCGCAGTGTCAGACTCACCTCACCTTCACGGGTGAACTTGATCGCGTTGCTCAGCAGGTTGGACAGCACCTGCTTGAAGCGCGTGGGGTCGACTAACACGTCACGATCGCTGTGTTCGGCCAATTCGACCCGCCACTGCAAGTTCTTCTGCCGTGCCAGGCCTTCGAAAACCCGGCACACCGACTCCACCAGCGTGCGTAGATTGGCGCGCTCCGGGGTCAGCGACAAATGCCCGGACTCGATGCGGGCGATGTCCAGGATGTCGCCGATCAACGCCAGCAATTGCTGCGCGGCATTGGATGCCACTTCGATGGCGGAGCGATCAGTGAAGCCCTCTTCCGCTCGCTTCAGCGCCAGTTCTAGCATGCCGATCAGGGCATTCATCGGTGTGCGGATTTCATGACTCATGGTCGCCAGAAAGGTGGTTTTGGCGCGGTTGGCATCGTCGGCGGCGTTCTTCGCATCCTGCAATTGCCCGAGCAGTTGTTGGCGTTGAGTTATTTGCCGACGCTGCCAGGCAATCCAGGCCAGTGCGAGCAACAGCAAAGCACCCGCCGCGGCGAACGCCTGGAGAATGCCTTGGCGATGACGCAGCCAGTAGCTGTCATCGACCACCACATCATTGCTCCAGCGGGCTAACAGCTCATCCATCTCCCGGGGCGAAATGCTCAGCAGTGCCTTGTTCAGAATCGAGTGCAACTCCAGCGCACCACGGCTGGTGGCCAGAGCGATACGCGCCGGTTCATCACCCACGGTGCCGCTTATCCGCAGACGCTCGCGGTATTGCCGGGTAATCAGATACCGAGCCACGATCAATGAACTGACTGCCCCGTCGGCCTGGCCCTTGATCACCCATTCCATACCCTGCGCCGGACTCTGCACTTCGAGCAGACGTACAGTGGGCGCCCGAGCGCGGATGAACCCGAGCAACGGATGACCACGATAAATCGCCAGGCGTTTACCGGCCATGTCATCCAGGGTCCTGGGGCTTCCCGGGGTGGTCGCACTGACCAGTACAAACGGATTGTTCAAGTAGGCCCGAGTGAAACGCAGTTCGACTTCGCGCTCCATACTGGGCGTGACCACAGGTAACACGTCGATCTTGCCGTCCTTGAGTTGCTGGACCTGCTGATCGAGGGAGTTACCCCGCTGCACGTTGAAGGTCAAGCCGCTGCGCTGGCTGATCAGCGTCAGCAATTGCGCAGTCAACCCGCTGAGTTGTCCCTGGGCATCGTAAAAAGTCAGCGGTGCAAAGTTCTCGACGGCACCCACTTCCACCGTCGGATGTTGATCCAGCCAACGTTGTTCACTGGCGCTCAAACGTACTCGCTCTTGACCCGTCATGTTGGCTCTTCCGGCACTCCAGCGCTGTTCGATGGCCGTGCGCTCATCCATGGGAATCGTCGCCAGAGCCTTATCGACAATGCTTTTCAGACGTGGGTTGCCCCGGCTGAAGGCAAAGCCGAACGGATTGGCGTCAAGGCCGGAAGGCCCCACCGGGCGCACGTTACTGAGGTAGTTGTTATTGATGAGGTAATTGGCGCTGATGAAGTCCCCGAGGTACACATCATCCTGCCCGAACGCCACCGCCCCGATCGCGTCGAGTGCCGAGGGGTAGCGTTGCAAGCTCGCATCGGGATAGAAGGCTTCGACAGTCTGCGCCTGCAGATAGTCATCGACCATGGCGATGCGTTTGCCCGCGAGGTCGACGGGCATCCAGTCGTCCAGGCGGGTAACCAGCATTGGCTGATCTTCGGCATAGGCACTGGACAGGATCAGCTCGGGATCAGCCGCCTCGAAGTTGTTGGACGTGCCGAGCAGGTCCAGTTCATCGCGTTTGAGCGCATCCATGGCCGCCTCGCGCGTGCGATAACGAAGCACGTCGATTTTTACGTGCAGCAGTTGCCCCAACAGGGCGGCATAGTCTGCGGTGATGCCTTCCAGCTCATCAACGTTGCGCGTGATTTCGAACGGCGGGTAGTCCGGCCCCGACACCCCGAGGCGCAAGACGCGTTTGCCACGCAACCACTGCCAGTCTTTTTCATCCAGCTGGACCTGATAACCCTCCACCGCGGAACGCCCCAGCACATGCAAATGCTTTGGCTCATCGGCCGCCGTCACCGACGCTCCCAGTCCACAGAACAGCAACAGAGCCCACAAACAATCGCGCATGATCGGGCTCACTCAGATCAGATGATTACGCTTGGCAAAATCCCTCAGGTACACCGCCGATTCCACGTTGAGTTTTCCAACCAAACGGGTCTTGTAGGTGCTGACGGTCTTGTGACTCAAGTGCATGATTTCAGCGATCGCCTTGTTACTGATGCCCCGGGCCAGATGCTGAAAGATCGTCAGTTCCCGGTCGGAGAGTTGATCGATCATCTGCTTTTCACTCAGTTGTATCGAGTTCAGCGACACCGACGCCGAGGGTAGCTGGGCGAAATAGGTGTAACCGGCCATCACGGCGTGCACGGCTCTGTGCAAGTGCTGCAAGTCATTGGACTTGGCGACATAGCCTGCGGCGCCGGCGTGCATGCAACGATCCTGATAAAACATGGGTTCCTGGGACGTGAAGACCAGTACTCGGCAAGGCACCTCGCTGGTCTTGATCCGCGCCAGTACATCCAGCCCGTCGAGCGAGGGCATCACCAGATCCAGTACCACCAGACCAGGCTTGTGTTCGCGGATCTTCGGCAAGACCTCATTACCACTCGCCGCTTCGTATATCTGCTTGAAACCCTCCTGCACCAGTACGATTTTGACTGCGGCGCGAACCACCGGATGATCGTCCACAATCAGCACTGACTTCATGGCAACTCCCTGTGCAAAAAATATGACGATTGAGCAATCAATGCCCATGAGCCCGGCCCGGTTGAACGCACCGGCTGCGCAAAGACTTTTGCATGGAAAACCGGGCGCAACTACCTGACAGAAATGACAGTGCCGACGAACGGTGGACGAGGGTTGATGATCGCCATCAGCCGCGCAATGGACGCCAGATCAGGCAGCAATGCGTGGCTCACCTCAACCGTCTGTTGAGCGCAGGCAGGAATGGGCGGCAGTTGCGCTTGCTGGCCGTCATAGATCAAGGCGTGATGAACCTGTTGGTTATCAAGGAAAAAATCGAACAGGTTCAACGCCCCGCCCGCCAGCGAGGCATTGATGACCACCAGATCAAATGGCTCGCAACCGTATTCGACCAGGGTCAACAGTTCTTCAAGGCTGTGCACCGGTGCTATCCGGTAGTAGTCGAGTTGATTGAACAGTCGCTCGACTTTCATGCGGTGAAAATGCAACTCGTCGGCGATCAGGATACGTAAGGCTTTGTTCGACAACGTGGGCCCCCAGGAGAGTGTCAGATTCGTGAGGGCGCAAGGCTACGGAAGACCCGTCGATCTTTCTGTAGGACTTTTCCTAAATGTGCACGCTTTATTGCCAGCCAAATCGGCGGATATAGAGCCCCTTCACCGCCTGCGTCAGCCCCATGTACGCCAGCAGAATCACTGGCAGGTACACGAAGTACAGCGACGGCAGCGCCTGCAATTTGAAGTAGTGCGCCAGCGGTCCCATCGGCAGGAAAATGCCGACGGCCATGATGATCCCAGTCATCACCATCAACGGCATCGCCGCACGGCTTTGCAGGAACGGGATTTTCGGCGTGCGGATCATGTGCACGATCAGCGTCTGGGTCAGCAGCCCGACCACGAACCAGCCGGACTGGAACAGGGTTTGATGGTCCGGGGTATTGGCGTCGAAGACGTACCACATCAAGGCAAACGTGGTGATGTCGAAGATCGAGCTGATCGGTCCGAAAAACAACATGAAACGCCCGACGTCCGACGGCTGCCAGCGTTGTGGTGTTTTCAGCATTTCTTCATCGACGTTATCGAACGGGATGGCGATCTGCGAAATGTCATAGAGCAGGTTCTGCACCAGCAGGTGCATCGGCAGCATCGGCAGGAACGGGATGAACGCACTGGCCACCAGCACCGAGAACACGTTGCCGAAGTTCGAGCTGGCGGTCATTTTGATGTACTTGAGCATGTTGGCGAAGGTCCGACGCCCTTCCAGCACGCCCTCCTCCAGCACCATCAGGCTTTTTTCCAGCAGGATGATGTCCGCTGCTTCCTTGGCAATGTCGACGGCGCTGTCCACCGAAATGCCGATGTCGGCGGTGCGCAGGGCTGGCGCGTCGTTGATGCCGTCCCCCATGAAACCGACCACATGACTGTTGCCCTTGAGCAAACGCACGATGCGTTCCTTGTGCGACGGGGTGAGTTTGGCGAAGACGTTCGTGGTCTCCACCGCTACCGCCAGTTCGGCGTCGCTCATGCGCTCGACGTCGTTGCCCATCAGCAGGCCTTGCTGCTCCAGGCCGACTTCGCGGCAAATCTTCGCGGTCACCAGTTCGTTGTCGCCGGTCAACACTTTCACGGCCACGCCGTGAGCGGCCAGGGCTTTGAGGGCCGGCGCGGTGCTTTCCTTGGGTGGATCAAGAAACGCCACGTAACCGATCAGCGTCAGTTCCTGCTCATCCGCCAGGCTGTAGGTGTCGCGGCCCTCAATCATTGGCCGTGCGGCGACGGCGACGACACGAAGTCCTTCGGCGTTGAACGATGCGGTGACCTGACGAATCCGTGCCAGCAATTCATCGCTCAGCGTTTCATCGACCTCGCCGTGACGCACCCGCGTGCACACCGCCAGCACTTCTTCCACCGCGCCTTTGCAGATCAGCAGGTGCGAATGATCGCGCTCGGCGACCACCACCGACATCCGCCGGCGCGTGAAGTCGAACGGGATCTCGTCGACCTTGCGAAACGCGGTGCCGACTTTCAGTTCACGGTGGACTTCCACGTGTTCCAGCACCGCCACGTCCAGCAGATTTTTCAGGCCGGTCTGGTAGTAGCTGTTGAGGTAGGCCATTTCCAATACGTCATCGGAATCGTTGCCCCAGACATCGACGTTACGCGCCAGGAAGATCTTGTCCTGAGTCAGGGTGCCGGTCTTGTCGGTGCACAGCACGTCCATCGCGCCGAAGTTCTGGATCGCATCGAGGCGTTTGACGATGACTTTTTTACGCGACAGGAACACCGCGCCCTTGGCCAGGGTCGAGGTGACGATCATCGGCAGCATTTCCGGGGTCAGGCCCACGGCAATCGACAGCGCGAACAGCAACGCCTGGGTCCAGTCGCCCTTGGTGAAACCGTTGATGAACAACACCAACGGCGCCATGACGAACATGAAGCGGATCAGCAGCCAGCTGACTTTGTTGACCCCTGTCTGGAATGAGGTGGGTGCGCGATCCGTAGCGCCAACCCGCTGCGCCAGGGCGCCGAAATAGGTGTTGTTGCCGGTGGTGAGAATCACCGCCATGGCCGTGCCGGACACCACGTTGGTGCCCATGAACAGAATGTTGTCGAGGTCCAGCGGGTTGCGGGTGTCACTGTCCTGCTGACGGCGGAATTTTTCCACCGGCATCGATTCGCCGGTCATCGCGGCCTGGCTGACGAACAAATCCTTGGCGCCGAGCACCCGGCAATCGGCGGGAATCATGTCGCCGGCCGAGAGCACGATCAGGTCGCCTGGCACCAGTTGCTTGATCGGCAGCTCAGTGCGCGACGCATCCCGACGCAACACCGTGGCGGTGTTACTCACCATCGCCTTGAGCGCGTCGGCGGCCTGGTTGGATTTGGTTTCCTGCCAGAAGCGCAGCAAGGTCGAGAGCACCACCATGGAGAAAATCACGATGGCGGCTTTCATGTCTTCAGTCAGCCAGGAGATGACCGCGAGCAAGGTCAGCAGCAGGTTGAACGGGTTTTTGTAGCACTGCCACAGGTGCGTCCACCACGGCAGAGGCTGTTCGTGCTCGACTTCGTTGAGGCCCAATTGCACGCGCAGTGCATCAGCTTCGAGTTCGCTCAGGCCATCGGTGTGGCTGCCGAGGTTGTCCAGCAGTTGGCCGGTGTCGCTGTTGGCAGCACTCACCAGGGTTTGCGCCAGGGTGGGCGGCACCTCGCGGCTGACCGTGGTGTCGGTGAAACTTTCCAGCAACGCCAGGCGACGGAAGTGTCGGGCAATGTGGCGGGTGCGCAGGAATCCGGCGAAGAATTCTTTGAGCAGGGACAGGTTCATGGCAGTTCCCCCAGGTCAGCCGGGAAACCGTCGAGCAGGCGTGTCGATGCGCCGCGATGACGACACACAGTCGAACATCACGCACGGTTCAGCGTCGATGAGAGGGACGTCGGGACACGGACCAGGACTGGCCGCGATCGGGATGCCGCTGCTCGCTTTTCGGCGAGACAACGGCACAAAAAAGTGGCGCGTTATCTTGCCGGGAAGGTGCCGGTTATCGAAACCGGCCGACTACTGTCACTCGAACAAGTACCCACTGTGGGTCTCCGCTATTGATTGAAAACGCGCGAAGCTTACGCCCCGATTTCTGGAGAGTAAACGAAGGAAAGGCGTGCGGCGGGGGAATCGCGGGATTCTTCAGGAAGGGTTCAGGATTGAATGTTTTGGGTGCTTTCAAAGGCCACATCGCGAGCAGGCTCACTCCCACATTGGCCCTGCATACACAGTTCCATTGTAGGAGTGAGCCTGCTCGCGAAGGCGGCCTCATAGGCACCAAAAATCTCAGCTGGCAGTCGCCAACAACAAGTCCACCACCGACCGGCTGTGCCCACGGTTCTTGCCATGGTCATACAGGGACCCTGCAATCTCATCGGCGCGGATCGGCAGGATCGACAGCAAGGTGTCGCTCAAGCCGTGGCTGGCCTGGCAGAAGCCCTGCATATAGATACCAGCCTTGCAGCGCTCGTCAGTGATCAGTTTGTAGTTGCGATCAACCTCGAAATCCCCCAGATACTGCTCCAGCGGCGCCAGCAGTTTGCGGTGCATCTGACGCTCATAACCGGTGGCCAGCACCACGGCGTCGTAATGACGGACCGTGACTTCGCCGGTGGCGTTGTTGCGCACGGCCAACTCGATACCGCGCTCGGTGGCGGTGGCTTTTTCGACGGTGGTCAGGGTACGGAACGCATGGCGCGCGATGCCCGAGACTTTCTGGCGATAGAAGATGCCGTAGATGCGTTCGATCAGGTCGATGTCCACCACCGAATAGTTGGTGTTGTGGTACTCGTTGACCAGACGCTCGCGCTCGCTGCTCGCCTGCTGGAACACCAGATCAGTGAACTCCGGCGAGAACACTTCGTTGACGAACGGGCTGTCGTCCGCCGGCTTCAGGGCCGAGCCACGCAGGATCATGTCCACCTGCACCGACGGGAAGCTGTCGTTCAAATCGATGAACGCTTCCGCAGCGCTCTGCCCGCCGCCGATGATCGCGATGCTCATCGGCTGGTTGTTCACGCACGGCTGCTTGGCCATCTGCGCCAGGTACTGGGAGTGGTGGAACACCCGGCTGTCCCCCTTGAGCGCCTTGAAGGCTTCGGGAATGCGCGGTGTTCCGCCGGCACTGACCACCACCGAACGGGCGGTGCGAACGTGCTGCTGACCTTGGGTATCACGAGAGATCACCCGCAGCGCTTCGACCTGCTGGTTGTGCAGCACCGGCTCGATGGCCAGCACTTCTTCGCCATAGCGGCTCTGCGCTTCGAATTGCCCGGCAACCCAGCGCAGGTAATCGTTGTACTCCATGCGGCATGGATAAAAGGTGCCCAGGTTGATGAAGTCCACCAGACGGCCGTGGTGCTTGAGGTAGTTGACGAAGGAGTACGGGCTGGTCGGGTTGCGCAGGGTCACCAGGTCCTTGAGGAAGGAGATCTGCAACTCGCTCTGGGTCACCAGGGTGTTGCCGTGCCAGCGGTAGTCGGCCTGCTTGTCGAGAAACAGAACATCCAGCTCGCCCTGATTCGGCCCGCGTTCTTGCAGAGCGATGGCCAGCGCCAGGTTCGAAGGGCCGAAACCGACGCCGATCAGGTCGTGAACGATGGGCGATGCAATTGCCTGTGTCATTTCCAGTGTCCTCTGGATGAACCCCCGAAGCAGCGGGGAGTAAGCCTAAGTGACCTGACCGGCCTTGAGCAGGACAGCAGATCGTCTGTTGGTATGGAACGAGGACAATGAAAATAAATTTAAGACTGTTTTTTGATGGGACAGAATGATCAATGGGCGTCCCATTGCAGCATCCGCACCCGGCAATGCTTCATTGCATTGACGATGTGCTTCTCCACCAATGCGCGAGAAATACCGAGGTGTTCGGCGATCTCCGGGTGCGACAGGCCATCGATCTTGCGCAGCAGGAAACTCTCGCGGCACAGCCGTGGCAATTCCGCCAATGCACGCTGGAGCATCTCCAGGCGTTGACCGTGATCGAGGCTGTGATGAGGGGATGGGGTGAAGTAGCGCTCTTCGTTGTCGAGCACTTCCAGCGACTCGACCTGACGCAGGGCATTGCGCCGATGGTCGTCGATCACCAGGTTGAGCGCGGTGCGATACAGAAACGCCCGAGGCTGCTCGATCGGCGTGTCGCTGGACCGCTCCAATACCCGCAGATAAGCGTCATGCACCACATCTTCGGCCACCTGACGGTTGCCCAGCTTGGCGTTCAAAAAACACACCAGCTCGCGATAGTAGTTTTCCAACATGACTCCCGGCCGCAGGGGTGCGGTTTCTATCCTTGAGCCAGACCGGCGACCGCCAAAATGGGCAGTGGCACGATAGTGGCAGTTCGAGGTGCGTAATTTATAGTAATTCTCATATAGATTTAAAGTATTGCTTCGCCTTGACCCACAAATAGTCAAGATCAAGCGGCTGCACACTGCTTCACCTGTAGGAGCTGTCGAGTGAAACGAGGCTGCGATCTTTTGATCTTGATCTGAAAAAATCAAAAGATCGCAGCCTCGTTTCACTCGACAGCTCCTACAGGTGTTACGCCATATGTCCCGGGCTAAATTCCCCGCGACTTTCCTCGTTTACAAGGCAGCTCCCCGTCCTTGCCGACTCTCCGGCAGCGTTCATCTGCTTTGAACGACGGGCCGATTTTCATTGGCCGGAACCCTGCATGAAACGTCCCCGACAGACCCGACGCGCCCTGCTTGTAGCACTTTGTCTGATCCCCGTTATCGCCGTGGCCGCCTGGCAGATCATCCCGCCCGGCCGCGACCAGTTCGCCACCGTGCAGGTCACCCGCGCCGACATCGAAAGCAGCGTCACCGCGCTGGGCACTCTGCAACCTCGACGTTATGTCGACGTCGGTGCCCAGGCGTCCGGACAGATCCACAAGATCCACGTGGAAGTCGGCGATGTGGTGAAGGAAGGCCAGTTGCTGGTGGAAATCGATCCGTCCACGCAACAGGCCAAACTCGACGCCGGGCGTTTCTCCATCGAAAACCTCAAGGCGCAGCTGCAGGAACAGCGGGCGCAGCACGACCTCGCCCGGCAGAAATTCCAGCGCCAGCAAAACCTCAAGGCCGGTGGCGCCACCCGCGAAGAAGACGTGCAGACCGCCGAGGCCGAACTGCGCGCCACCCAGGCCCGCATCGACATGTTCCAGGCGCAGATCCGCCAGGCCCAGGCCAGCCTGCGCAGCGATCAGGCGGAATTCGGTTACACCCGAATCTATGCGCCCATGAGCGGCACCGTCGTCGCACTCGACGCCCGTGAAGGCCAGACCCTCAACGCCCAGCAACAAACGCCACTGATTCTGCGCATCGCCAAGTTGTCGCCGATGACCGTCTGGGCCGAGGTATCGGAAGCCGACATCGGTCACGTCAAACCCGGGATGACGGCCTGGTTCACCACCCTCAGCGGCGGCAACCGTCGCTGGAACAGCACCGTGCGACAGATTCTGCCGGTACCGCCCAAGCCGCTGGACCAGACCAGCCAGGGCGGCGGCAGCCCCGCCAGTTCGAGCAAAAGCGGCAGCGCTCGCGTGGTGCTGTACACCGTATTGCTGGACGTCGATAACGCCGACAACGCGCTGATGGCGGAAATGACCACCCAGGTCTTCTTCGTTTCGGATCAGGCGAAAAACACCCTGACTGCGCCTGTCGCAGCGTTGCAGGCCGGCACTGAAGCGAACATGCAAATTGCCCAGGTCGTCGCCAAAAACGGCCGTATCGAGCAGCGTGACGTGCGCACCGGCATCAGCGATCGCCTGCGGGTGCAGATCATCGACGGCTTGCAGGAAGGCGATCACCTGTTGATCGGCCCGGCCGACGGGAGTGGCGGCTGAATGCTGACGCCCCTGATCGACCTGCACGACATCCGCAAAGCCTACGGCGGCGGCGATTCACCGGAAGTTCACGTGTTGCGCGGCATCGACCTGTCGATCCATGCCGGGGAATTCGTGGCGATCGTCGGTGCCTCCGGCTCCGGCAAGTCGACGCTGATGAACATCCTCGGCGGCCTCGACCGTCCGACCTCGGGCGAATACCGCTTCGCCGGGGAAAACGTTGCCGCACTCGACAGCGACGAACTGGCCTGGTTGCGCCGCGAAGCCTTCGGTTTTGTGTTCCAGGGTTATCACCTGATCCCGTCCGGCTCGGCCCAGGAAAACGTCGAGATGCCGGCCATCTACGCAGGCTTGCCGGCCGCCGAACGCCACGCCCGCGCAGCCGCCCTGCTCGACCGCCTCGGCCTGGCCTCGCGCACCGGCAACCGTCCGCACCAGCTCTCCGGCGGCCAGCAACAACGGGTGTCCATCGCCCGCGCCTTGATGAACGGCGGCCACATCATCCTCGCCGATGAACCCACCGGTGCCCTCGACAGCCACAGCGGTGCCGAGGTCATGACCCTGCTCGACGAACTGGCGGGCCAGGGCCACGTGGTGATCCTCATCACCCACGACCGCGAAGTCGCGGCACGGGCCAAACGCATCATCGAAATTCGCGACGGGCTGATCATCAGCGACAGCGCCCGGGACAATCCCGAAGCACAAACCTCAGCCAATCCCGGTGCGCTGCAAGCGGTGGATCTGCGCAAGCGCCTGACCGAAGGCGCCGAAGCCACTGGCGCCTGGAAAGGCGAACTGGTGGATGCGGTGCAAGCTGCGTGGCGGGTGATGTGGATCAACCGTTTTCGCACCGCACTGACGCTGCTCGGGATCATCATCGGCGTGGCGTCGGTGGTGGTCATGCTCGCCGTCGGTGAAGGCAGCAAGCGTCAGGTGATGGCGCAAATGGGCGCGTTCGGCTCCAACATCATTTACCTCAGCGGCTCGTCGCCTAACCCGCGAACGCCGCAGGGCATCGTCACCCTGGATGACGTCGCGGCGGTGGGAAGCCTGCCGCAAGTGACACGGATCATGCCGGTCAACGGCCAGGAGGCCGGGGTGCGTTTCGGCAACCTCGACCACTTGAGCTACGTCGGCGGCAACGACACCAATTTCCCGGCGATCTTCAACTGGCCGGTGGTGGAAGGCAGCTACTTCACTCAGGACGATGAACGCAACGCGGCGGCAGTCGCGGTGATCGGCCACAAGGTGCGGACCAAGTTGCTCAAGGACGTCGCCAACCCGATCGGCCAGTACATCCTGATCGAGAACGTGCCGTTCCAGGTGGTCGGCGTGCTCGCGGAAAAAGGCGCCAGCTCGGGCGACTCCGACAGCGACGACCGCATCGCCATCCCCTACTCCGCCGCCAGCGTCCGACTGTTCGGCACCCACAATCCCGAATACGTGGCCATCGCCGCCGCCGATGCACGCAAGGTGAAAGAGGCCGAAGTAGCCATCGAGCAATTGATGCTGCGCCTACACAACGGCAAGAAGGATTTCGAACTGACCAACAACGCGGCGATGATCCAGGCCGAGGCGCGCACACAAAATACGCTGTCGCTGATGCTCGGCTCGATTGCTGCGATTTCGTTGCTGGTGGGCGGGATCGGTGTGATGAACATCATGCTCATGACCGTGCGCGAACGCACCCGCGAGATCGGTATCCGCATGGCCACCGGCGCCCGACAACGGGACATCCTCCGGCAGTTCCTGACGGAAGCGGTGATGCTTTCGGTGGTCGGCGGGCTCGCCGGGATTGCCCTGGCGCTGATCGTCGGTGGCGTGCTGATCCTCAGCGAAGTCGCCGTCGCGTTCTCCTTGATAGCGGTGCTCGGCGCCTTCGGCTGCGCCCTGGTCACCGGTGTTGTCTTCGGCTTCATGCCGGCCCGCAAAGCTGCCCGACTCGACCCGGTCACGGCCCTTACCAGTGAATGATCGATCTATGAAGCCGCAACTCAGTTTGCTGACTCTCTGCCTGTTGCTCGGCGCCTGTGGCAGTCCCGCCCAGCGCCCGGACAGCGGCATTCAGCCGCCCGCCGCCTGGCAATCGCCGCACACCGAAAGTGCCTCACGCAGCAACCTGCAATGGTGGACGCAGTTCGGCAGCCCGCAGCTTGATCAACTGATCGGACAGGCCCGGGTCGGCAGTTACGATCTGGCCGCTGCCATCGCTCGGGTGCGTCAGGCGCAAGCCGAGACCGTGATTGCCGGCGGCTCGCTGCTGCCGGAGGTCAAGGCCGGCCTGAACGCCAATCGGCAGAAACTATTGCGCGGCAACGGCTACAGCCAGCTTGATGCCGACGGCGATAACAAGGCCGTCGATTACTTTAACGCCAACCTCAGCGCCACTTACGAAGTCGACTTCTGGGGCGGCCAAGGCGCTTCCCGCGACAGTGCGCAGTTCGGCTTGCAGGCCAGCGAATTCGATCAAGCGACGGTGGAGTTGACGCTGCTCAGCGGCGTCGCCAACAGCTACGCGCAAAGCGTGTCGTTGCGTGAGCAAAGCCGCATCGCCGAGTTGAATCTGGCGAACGCGCAGAATGTTTTGAAACTGGTGCAGACGCGTTTTGACTCAGGCTCGGCAACCGCGCTGGAACTGGCGCAGCAGAAGAGTCTGGTCGCCGCGCAACAGCGACAATTGCCGTTGGTGCAGCAACAGGCTCAGGACGCACAGATCAGCCTTGCCGCCCTGCTCGGACGGCCGGTGCAGGAATTGTCTTTGGGTCAGGAACGCTTTGATCAATTGTCATGGCCGACCATTGGCGCTGGGCTGCCCGGCGAGCTGATCAGTCGTCGCCCGGACATCGCCCGCGCCGAAGCGCAATTGGCCGCCGCACAAGCCGACGTCACCGTCGCCCGTGCGGCGATGCTACCGAAGGTCACGTTGAGCGCGGAACTCGGATCGGGCGCGGATCGCGCGGCGGACATGCTGCGCAATCCTTTCTACAACCTCACCGCCGGATTGCTTGCGCCGGTCTTCAACAATGGTCGCCTGAGCGCTGAGCGCGACAAGGCCACGGCCCGCCAGGAGGAACTGCTGGAGACGTACCGCGGGGCGATCATCAATGGGTTCGCCGATGTGGAAAAAGCGTTGAACAGCATTCGCGGCCTGGACGAACAGCGGCAGTGGCAAGGTGAAGAACTGAACCAGGCGCAGACCGCGTTCAACATTGCGCAAAGCCGTTATCAGGCCGGTGCCGAGGATTTGCTGACGGTGCTGGAGACACAGCGCACGCTGTATGCGGCGCAGGACTTGAATGTGCAACTGCGGTTGTCGCGGTTGCAGGCGAGTATTGCGTTGTACAAAGCGCTTGGCGGCGGGTGGCAGGTGTTGTGATTTGCAGCGCCAGTGAGTCCGCCATCGCGAGCAGGCTCGCTCCCACAGTTGATCTCAGGTGTTCACACATAATGTGTTCGCCATAGATCCATTGTGGGAGCGAGCCTGCTCGCGATTGAACGATAACGCGGTATCACCTGCTTAAGTGGTAACTGGTTTGGCCTTCAAATGCCGCGCATACCAAGGCCGCTGCGGCACTTTGCGGAACAGATCCGCCAGTTTCTTCTCGTCGTCACCAAAGGTAATCCGCAACGCCAGCTTCATGGTTTCCGGGTCCATCTCAACCGACTTGCCGACCTGTAACCCCGGCGTAGTACTGCAACCATGAGTACTCGGACCGAGCCACGGATCGTCGATCTCGACCCAACGCCCGGGCGCAAACCACGCCACGCCATTGACCTCAAGCCGACGGACCTCCCCCGGATGAAAGCGCTCGTGCGCACGGAACCAGTCTTCCAGACGATCATCGATCCAGCCATGGAAATGCCAGAACACCGGGTTCACATGGGACGAAAACGGGTCGCCGAGGAAGTCGTTTTCCGGCGCATACCAGCGTGCGGAAAAGTCCGCCGGATCCCGGGCAAACGGCACCGGCTGACCGTTGGACGAATCACGCGGCACCGAGGCCCAACGCATGTGCAGCCAGTCGTGCAGCCCCAATTCCACCTCTGAACCGAACTGACCCAGGGTCAATTTCGACAGATAACGCGGATCGCGGTACTGCGATTCCCAGACCTGGAAATTGCTGTGGTAGGTCTCGGCGGTCTTGATGTCGCTGACCCATTGCGAGTACTCGGCGTCGTCGTCGGCCAGCCAGGTCGGCGGCAGCGCAGTGCCGTCGTGGTTGTCGAAATAACGGGCGAAACCAACGCGATCACGCGCCAGTTCCGGCTGTGGCAAAGGGAAGTGCGACCAGGACGGCAAGTCTTGCAGGGAGCGCGCCTTGCCGAGCATGTGCCGGTGCATGAAGAAGAAATCCACACCCGAGCCGTTACGATCCTTGCGCGCGCCACGGGCATCACGCTCCTTGTCTCGCGGGCCCGGCTGCCAGCCAATACCGCGCAGGGCACCGCGCTTGTCTTCGGACAACGTGTGCCATTTGTCCCGGGAGGCATGCCAGAGCTGGTGAAACAGCCGATGCTCCGGGGACACCAGCCAGGCCAGCAGCGTCGGGTTGAGACCGGTGCGCTCGCGGGCTTCGGGGAACACGCGTTTGACGGCAATGAAGCGATTGTCCTGGGCCGTCAACATCAACGGACGATCCAGATTCAACACCCGACCACTGAGGGTGCCGCTGCCAGCATTGCCGAAACCGGCCCAGACTTCGTCCAGCAACAGGCTGAATTCGTAATCCGCTGCGCCGCTGGCGCTGAGCAGTCGCCAACTCAATTGCGCCGGTTTGGCGCCGGCCAGGTCGCCGAGTACCCGGTAACGCGGGGTTTCGCTCGAGCGCAAACGCTCGGCGGTGTCGAGGAACCCGCTCAAGCCGCGACCTTTGTGGCCGATGTCTAGAAACACCTCCAGCCCGTCCCGTGGCAGGCCTTCGATGCCGGCGTCAGCCCCCTCGAAACGAATCTGCCAGACACCGCGCAAGGTGTTCGCCAAATGCTGGCCAGCGACATCCGCGACATCGAATGACGCTTCGCCGGGGGTGATCGTCGGATCCGGTTTCGTCCATTCACGATGCCCATAAAAAGCCGCAGGCACGGCGGCGCCGGTCAGCGCCAGGCCTGCCATGAACCATCGTCGAGAAATCGTCATTGCCCTACCTGTGTCAGCCATGAAGCAGGCTTTATCCAAGCTAGAACGTTCACCCCCTTCAAAAATTTAACAGCATCGCCAGCAGGCTAGCTCCCACAGTGGATCTCCGGTGTTCGCAAAATCCCTGTGGGAGCGAGCCTGCTCGCGATGAGGCCATCAGCTCCACCCTAAATTTCCAACGGGATCACTCGTCCATCCCAGATAGCAAAGCCCTCCACACCGGGGCAACGAACCTGACTGAGATGAACATGACAAAACCACGTTCGAAAAAGGCGCTTTACATCGGCCTGCCGCTGGCCCTGGCGATCAGCGCCGGTGCAGGCTTTGCGGCCTGGGATTACGGGTTCAAAGACAATCCCGGTTACCCGGTCAAGGTGATGAAACAGGCCGATGAGCTGCACGAGCGAATCCTCTCCTTCGACAGCCACGTCACCGTCCCGCTGGACTTCGGTACCGCCGGCAATGAAGCGGACAAGGACGGCACCGGGCAGTTCGACCTGGTCAAGACCGGGCGTGGACGCCTGTCCGGTGCAGCCCTGACGATTTTCGGCTGGCCGGAAATCTGGAACGGCGCCAACGCCCCGCACCGCCCCACCGCCGGTTTTGTCGACGAAGCACGGTTCGAGCAGGAAACCCGCTACAAAATCATCAGCACACTGGTTCGCGACTTCCCCAATCAGGTTGCCATCGCCTACACCCCCGACGACTTCCGACGCCTGCACGGCGAAGGCAAGTTCGCGATCTTCATGAGCATGCTCAACGCCTATCCGCTGGGCAACGACCTGAACGCCCTGGACAAGTGGGCGGCGCGCGGCATGCGCATGTTCGGCTTCAGCTATGTGGGCAATAACGCCTGGGCTGATTCGTCCCGGCCGCTGCCGTTTTTCAACGATTCCCGCGACGCCCTCGGCGGCCTCTCGGAGATTGGCAAGCAGGCCGTGCACCGCCTCAACGACCTCGGCGTGATCATCGACGTTTCGCAGATGTCGACCAAGGCCCTGGAGCAAGTTGCCCAGCTGAGCCGCGCACCGATGGTCGCGTCCCACTCGGCGCCGCGAGGGCTGGTGGACATCCCGCGCAACCTCAGCGATCAGGAAATGCAGCTGATCAAGAACAGTGGCGGCGTGGTGCAGATTGTCGGTTTCCCGACCTACATCCGCCCGCTCAGCCAGGCCACCCAGGACAAACTCAACGCCCTGCGCGCACGCTTCGACCTGCAACCGCTGCAAGGCCTGGAGATGGCACTGATGCCGGGCGATCCGGTGATCACCGTCTGGTCCGAGCAACGCTTCGGCGAGTACGCCAGTCAGCTCTACGCGATTGTCGATGAAGAACCCAAGGCCACGCTCAAGGACTACGGCGACGCGATCGACTACGCGGTGAAGAAAATCGGCATCGACCATGTCGGCATCAGTTCCGACTTCAACGACGGCGGCGGTCTGGACGGCTGGAAGGATGTCAGCGAGGCCCGCAACGTGACAGCCGAACTGATCAGTCGCGGCTACGGCGAAGCCGATATCGCCAAGCTGTGGGGCGGCAACTTCCTGCGGGTCTGGGACCAGGTGCAGAAGTCCTCCAAGCCTGTGGCGAAAAACTGATTCTCTCTTTTGCAGAAGCGAACCGAGCTCATGACCAACCGTCGTTCATTCCTCAAGCAGGCCGGTATTCTCGCGGCCGGCCTGCCCTTGGGCGCAGCCGTGAACCTGCCGGCGCTGGCCGCCAATCCGGCGCCGCTGCCTAAGGATAAATGGGCGCAACTGCGCCAGATGTTCAATCAGGACCCGGACTACCTGCACTTCGCCAACTTTCTGGTGACCTCACACCCCAAACCTGTGCGTGACGCCATCGACCTGCACCGCGCCAACCTCGACCGTAATCCCGGTCGGGCTATGGACTGGGACCTGGGGGAAACCGAAAAGCGCGAGCAGGAAGTGCGCGTCTGGGCCGGTCGCTACCTCAAGGCCAAGCCCGAGCAGATCGCCCTCACCGGCAGCACCACCGAAGGCCTTTCGCTGATCTACGGTGGCATTCATGTGCGCCCCGACCAGGAAATCCTCACCAGCGAACACGAACATTACGCGACGAACTATGCGCTGGGGTATCGCCAGCAAAAGGACGGGGTCAAGGTTCGCAAGCTCAAGCTGTTCGAGAACAGCCACAGCATTTCCGTGGATGAAGTGCTGGGCTCGATTGCCAAAGGCATTCGCCCGGAAACCCGAGTGCTCGGTATGACCTGGGTGCAATCGGGCAGCGGCGTGAAACTGCCGATCGGCGAGATCGGCAAACTGGTGGACGAACAGAATCGCAACCGCGAGGAAAAGGACCGCATCCTGTATGTGGTCGACGGCGTCCATGGCTTCGGCGTCGAGGACCTCGACTTCCCCGACATGCACTGCGATTTCTTCATTGCCGGCACCCACAAATGGATGTTCGGCCCGCGCGGCACCGGAATCATCTGCGCCCGTTCGACCGAGCTCAAGGACGTGACGCCGACCATCCCGACGTTCTCCGAAGCCACCACCTTCTCGACCCTCATGACCCCCGGCGGCTATCACAGCTTTGAGCATCGCTGGGCCCTGAATGAAGCTTTCAAGCTGCACCTGGACCTGGGCAAAGCCGAAGTGCAGGCGCGCATCCATGCGCTCAATACCTATGCGAAAAACCGCTTGCTGGAGCACCCGCAGATCGAGCTTGTGACGCCTGAAAGCCCGGACCTGTCGGCCGGTTTTACCTTCTTCCGGATCAAGGATCGCGACTGCGAAAAAGTCGCCGTCCAGCTGATGGAAAACCGCGTGGTCTGCGACTCGGTAGACCGCGACGTCGGCCCGGTGATCCGCATCGCTCCCGGCCTGCTCAACACCGAAAACGATATCGACCGTTTCATGGCCCTGCTGACCAAGACCTCCTGACGCCATGACGCAGAACCCTGTGGGAGCGAGCCTGCTCGCGATAGCGGTGGGTCAGTCACCATCAATGTTGAATGTGATGGCCCAATCGCGAGCAGGCTCACTCCCACATTGGGCCTGGCGTGACACCCGTTTTTTATATCGAGATGATTCATGAACCGTGATCTGCTGACCCTGCCGCTCAAGGCACTCACACTGACAGCCCTCATGGCCGGCCTGCTGCCGGCTGCCGCGCAAGCCGCGGCAACCGCGCAACCGGGCAAAGTGTTCAAAGACTGCCGAGACTGCCCGGAAATGGTCGTGCTGCCCGCCGGCACCTTCACCATGGGCACACCGGACGATGAAGTCGGGCGCGAGCCTGATGAAGGTCCGATGCACGAGGTGACTTTTGCCAAACCGTTTGCCATGAGCCGCTTCCAGGTCACTGCCGGTGAATGGGACAGCTACGTGCGCGAGAGTGGCGTGACCATCGCCAATGGCGACACCCGGCCGGGCCGCGAGTGCGTCGCCAGCAAGCCGCGCTATCCGCAAAGCCCGCGTCAGCCGGCGGTGTGCATGAACTTCGACGACGTGAAAAACTACGTCGCCTGGCTGTCGAAAAAAACCGGGCAGACGTACCACATGGTCAGCGAAGCCCAACGCGAATATGCCGCGCGTGGCGGCAGCAAAGGGCCGTTCCCCTTCCCGTTCGATGAGGGCAAGGAATACAGCATCGCCAAGCACGCCAACACCTATGGCCCGGCGGACGGTTACAGCTTCAGCTCGCCAGTGGGCAGCTACCCGCCGAACGCCTTTGGTATGTACGACATGCATGGCAACGTTTACGAATGGGTCGAGGACTGCGAACACCCGGACTACGTCGGCGCGCCCACTGATGGCAGCGCCTGGGTCGAGCCCAAATGCGAAACCGTGCGGATTCGCGGCAACGACTGGGGTGAAGCACCGGTGTTCTCCCGCTCGGGCAACCGCAACAGCCAGTACCCGCAAGAACGCGGCGACTGGATGGGATTCCGCATCGTGCGTGATCTCTAAGCCATCACACCTCCTCCTGTGGGAGCGAGCCTGCTCGCGATGACTGCCTTCCAGTCGATATAGATGTCGACTGATAGTCCGCTATCGCGAGCAGGCTCGCTCCCACAGGGTTATGTGTGGTGTCAGTGACTTCGGGAGTCGGACTCGCCGCCAGTCGGCGCCCTTCTAAATTAAGCCTCCCACCAGACGTTCTACTGGGTATCTGCCTTTACGACCCAAGGAACTGTCTTCCATGACCCAGCCTGCCCGTGGCGCCATCGGCGAATTGTTCGCCCTGTTGAAACCCTTTCGGCTCATCGTCGCCGCGTCCATTTTCCTGGGCATGGTCGGCGGCCTGAGCGTCACGGTATTACTGGCGACCATCAACAACGCCCTGCATTCGGACACCGGCCTGACCCAAGGCGTGGTCGCCCTGTTCGCCGGTCTGTGCCTGCTGGCGCTGGCCAGTTCGATCTGCTCGGACATCGGCACCAACTATGTCGGCCAGCACATCATCGCCAAGCTGCGTAAGCAATTGGGTGAAAAGGTCCTCTCGGCACCGATCGAACAGATCGAGCGCTATCGCAGCCACCGCCTGATCCCGGTGCTGACCCACGACGTCGACACCATCAGTGACTTCGCTTTCGCCTTCGCGCCGCTGGCGATTTCCGTCACCGTGACATTGGGTTGCATGGGCTACCTGGCGATTCTGTCGTGGCCGATGTTCCTGATTATGGTCGCCGCCATCCTGATCGGCACGGCGATTCAGGCCTACGCCCAGAGCAAAGGGGTGCAGGGTTTCATGGCCGCCCGAGAAGCCGAAGATGAACTGCAAAAGCACTACAACGCGATTGCCGAAGGTGCCAAGGAATTGCGCATTCATCGCCCACGCCGCCAGCGCATGTTCGTCTCGGGCATCAAGGCTACGGCCGAGTTCATCTGCAACACCCAGGTGCGTTCCATCAACACCTTCGTGATCGCCAAGACGTTTGGCTCGATGCTGTTCTTCGTGGTCATCGGCCTGGCCCTCGCGTTGCAAACCTTTTGGCCGAGTGCCGACAAAACCGTGATGAGCGGCTTCGTGCTGGTGCTGCTTTACATGAAAGGCCCGCTGGAGCATTTGATCAGCACCTTGCCGATCGTCAGCCGCGCGCAGATTGCCTTCCGCCGCATCGCCGAATTGTCGGAGCAGTTTTCCACCCCGGAACCTCATCTGCTGCTCAGCGACAAAGGCAACGTCAAGCAAGCGGTGCACGAACTGAAACTGGCCGATGTGCGTTTCAGCTTCCCGGTGGCCGAAGGCGCTGCCCCTTTCCAGCTAGGGCCGGTGAACCTGACGATCAAGCAAGGCGACATCACCTTTATTGTCGGCGAGAACGGTTGCGGCAAGACCACGCTGATCAAACTGCTGCTGGGCCTGTACACACCGCAGCAGGGTGCAATCCACGTCAATGGCGAGGCGATCGACGCGCAGAACCGCGATGACTATCGCCAGTTGTTCACCACGATTTTTGCTGACTATTACCTGTTCGATGATGTGGTCCAGGGCGATACGCACATCCCCGAAGACGCCAACAAATACCTGCAACGGCTGGAGATCGCGCACAAGGTCAGCGTCAAGAACGGCAACTTCACCACCACCGACCTCTCCACCGGCCAGCGCAAACGCCTGGCCCTGGTCAATGCCTGGCTGGAGGAACGTCCGGTGCTGGTGTTCGATGAATGGGCGGCCGACCAGGACCCGACCTTCCGCCGGATTTTCTACACCGAGCTGCTGCCGGACCTTAAACGCCTGGGCAAGACCATCATCGTGATCTCCCACGATGACCGTTATTTCGACGTGGCGGACCAACTGGTGCGCATGGAAAGCGGACGGGTCGTCACCGAATTTGCCCCTGCCTGATCGCTGTTTTTACAAACCCTCGCCCTGCGGGGGTTTGTGCCATTTGCACGACGCCGATTGCTAACAAGCCAAATGATTCCACCTTTCGGAATTTTATTTTTCCGGTTTCTTTCCGGTTTTACGTTCGTGCTGCGTCTAATAATCATTCCTATTAACAAAAACTCTGCACAACACTTTTTCAGGAGCTCAGGTAAGTAATGCGACCTCAAACACGCCGCACACCTCTCGCGCTGGCCGTACAGCGCCCGACTTTGCATCGCACCCTGTTCACAAGCGTACTGCTGACCGCCACCTTGCTGGGGAGCTCGATGGCCAATGCTGCACCTGTGAAAGTGAACATTGCAGTCCAGCCGCTTTCCAACGCGCTGACCCAGTTGGGCATGCAGACTAACCTGCAGATCCTTTACAGCCCGGACCAGGTCGCAGGGATCAAGTCCCGCGCGGTGTCCGGTTCGTTGGAACCGTCCGACGCCCTCGCCGCCCTGCTGAAAGGCACTGGCATTTCGTTCCAGATCAGCGGCAATACCGTCACGCTGGTAAGCGGCGGCGGTTCGAGCCTGCAACTGGGTGCGACTACCATTTCCGGCCAGGCCCTGGGCCTGACCACTGAAGACACCGGTTCCTACACCACCGGCGCGACCACCACCGCGACCAAGCTGCCACTGACCCTGCGTGAAACGCCGCAATCGGTCACCGTGGTGACCCGTCAGCAGATGGACGACCGCGGTGTCACTAGCGTCGCCGACGCATTGCGCAACACCCCTGGCGTCACGTCGCAGAAGTACGACAGTGACCGTACTGAGTTTTCTGCTCGTGGTTTTGCCATCACCAACTTCCAGTACGACGGCGTCAACATTCCTTACGACGGCGTTTACGGCGAGAACCCCAACAACAGCGACGACGCGGCCAGCCTCGACCACATAGAAGTCATCAAAGGCGCCACCGGCCTGATGACAGGCGCTGGCGACCCGTCCGCCACGGTCAACCTGATCCGCAAGAAACCGACCAAGGACTTCAAGGCCTCGGTCAGCGCTACCGCAGGTTCCTGGGACAACTACCGCACCGAAGGCGACATCTCCGGTTCGCTGACCGATTCGGGCAACGTGCGCGGTCGTTTCGTTGGCGCCTACCAGGACAAAGGTTCGTACATCGACCACTACAGCCAGAAAAAAGACATTTACTACGGCATCCTTGAAGCCGACCTGACCGACGACACCCTGCTGACCTTGGGCGTCGACAAGTCCAGCGCAACGCCGCGCGGCAGTTCGTGGACCGGTAACGCGCCGTACTTCACCGATGGCAGTCGTACCGATTTCTCGCGCAGTTTCAACCCGGGTGCCGACTGGAGCCGTCGTGATTTCGACAGCGTCACCTACTTCGCGTCGCTGGAACAAGCGCTGGCCAATGACTGGAAATTCAAGGCCAGCTTTGATCAGAAAACCACCGATCACGATACCCAACTGGCTTCGGCCAGCGGTGGCTCCGCTGACCCGGTTACTGGCGAAGGCAACTTCCTGTACTGGGGTCGCTGGGAAGGTCATCGCGTGCAGAACTCCGCTGACGTAAACGTCTCCGGCCCGTTCTCCCTGGGCGGTCGCGAGCATGAACTGGTGGCTGGCTTCATGGCTTCCCACTCGCGCCAGACCGGTGCGACCTACGACACCAGCGCTTTCGAACTGGTGCCGGGCAGCATCTTTGACTGGAAAGGTCACCTGCCGAAACAGGAATTCCCGAAAAACGGCAAATACGAACGCACCCAAAGCCAGAACGGTCTTTACCTGGCCACCCGCCTGCGCCCGACCGACGACCTGTCGTTCATCCTCGGCAGCCGTCTGAGCACCTTCAAGTACAACGAAGATTACTCGTACTATCCAGGCGCTACCCAGACCGGCACCCACGCCAGCTACAAGGAACACGGCGTCGTCACGCCTTACGCCGGTGTGGTCTATGACCTGGACGATACGTACTCGGTCTACGCCAGCTACACCAAGATCTACCAGCCACAAATCTACAAGGACGTGACCGGTTCGACCCTCAAGCCAGTTGAAGGCGACAGCTACGAAACCGGCATCAAGGCGGCTTATTTCGAAGGCAAGCTGAACGCCAGCTTCGCCTTGTTCCAGATCGAGCAGGACAACGTCGCGCAATACGTCACCACCGACGTAGGCACCGGCCAAGACGTTTACAAAGCCATCTCCGGCGCCACCACCAAGGGTGTGGAACTGGAACTGGCCGGCGAACTGGCGCAGGACTGGAACGTAACTGCCGGCTACACCTATGCCCGTACCCGTGACGACGAGGAACAACGTATCTTCGGTTTCCCGCTGGCCTCCAGCAAACCGGAACACGTAGTGCGTACGTTCACCACTTACCGCCTGCCTGGCGCGCTGAACCAGTTCACCGTCGGTGGTGGTGTCAGCTGGCAGAGCGCTTTCTACGGCCAGAGCTACAGCCCGAACGTGGGTAACGGCGAAGGCGGCAGCACCATGCTCAAACAAGGCGGCTACACCCTTGTGGACCTGATGACCCGTTATCAGTACGACGAACACCTGAGCTTCACCGCCAATGCCTACAACGTCTTCGACAAGAAGTACATGTCGGGCCTTGGCAACTTCGGCACCACGTTCTACGGCGAGCCACGTAACCTGCAGATCACCGCGAAGTATGATTTCTGAGTGGCTGAGCTGAAATGAAAAATGCCCGTATCGCGAGATACGGGCATTTTTTATGGGTATGTGGAAAGCTCTGAAACTTGGGTTTGACTCAAGATCCACCAGCCCCCCTTCACCACAGGGCGCAGTGGCTACTCAGCCGAATCAAGCCTATCCAGCGCCCGGTTCACCGCCAGCTCCCCCAGCATGATGACTTGCGCAATGCCCAGCAGGGAGTTGCGACTCGGCCCGTCCATTTGATCCGCCAGGTCCAGGGTCATGACATTGGCCGAGGCCAGCGATTCGCACGCATGGGCCAGCAGGGTTTCGGTATCGAGCTCCGGGTGGACGATGAACAGGGTGCCGGGTGTGCGTGGGGTGGTTTTGAACATAGTGGTGCTCCTTGATTAGTGGAGCTGCGACCGTCCGCGGTCAAACGAATAAGGTGGCAGCTGTACGCGGGTTGACCGACCGGAAATCAAGGTATCCGGCACACCCGAAGGTGTCCCGCGCACAGCCACCGCAAAAAGCCTGAACTTCTCTTGGGCATGTGCACGCCTTGATTAACTCGGACGGTCAAATCCGGACGCTGGTTTTCAGCGACCGGGAAACGATAAAACCCAGGCTCAAGGCGCACAAGCCGGCGGATTCTGGCGTAGTCGTAGGCAACGACGCAAGGCGTTGTAGCTTTCAGGAAGTAACCTGCAGGTCTTTTAAACACGCCGGCTCAAGCCATGTTTAAACGCGGTCCATGTGGGAGCGAGCTTGCTCGCGAAAGCGGTGTGTCAGGCAACGGCGATGTCGACTGACACTCCCTCTTCGCGAGCAAGCCCGCTCCCACATTTGATCTCGGTCGCACACAGACTCTGTGCCCACTGTAGATCTAGTGTGGGAGCGGGCTTGCTCGCGTAGAACGATGACATGGTGCGTGCTGGCTCAGATCAGACCCGCGAACGCACCCACCCCGCCACTTCCGAATGAATCCCTTCCACTTCCCCCAACAACCCCGCCATGCGCAAAAAGTCATGGGTCATTCCAGGCTGTTCCAGCAACGTCACCTCATTCCCCGCCGCACGCAGTCGATCCGCATACGCCAGCCCTTCGTCATGCAACGGATCATGCCCGGCCAGGTACACCAGCGCCGGCGCCACGCCCGACAGATCCTCCGCCAGCAACGGCGAACATCGCCAATCCGTCAGGTCTTGCGGCGTACGCCCGTAATGCGCATAGAACCAATCCAGCGTCGGCGTCTCCAGCAAATAACCCTCGGCGAAATCCCGATGCGACGCGCGCTTGGTGGTGGCATCCGTCACCGGGTACACCAACAATTGCGCCTTGGGTTTCAACGCCAGTTCCTCAGGTTCACGCACCGCCATGATCGACAACACCGTCGCCAATGTCGCGCCCACGCTGTCACCGGCCACGGCCACCCGCGTTGCGTCCAGGCCATGTGCCGCGCCTTCACGCACCAGCCAGTTCCCCGCATCGCAGGCATCCTGCACCGGCGTCGGGAAGCGCCATTCCGGCGCCAGGCGATAATCCACCGTCAACAAGGCAAAACCGCCCTGTGAGGCCAGCCGCCGGCACAGCGCATCATGGGAATCGAGACTGCCGACCACGTAGCCACCGCCATGGAAATACAACACCACCGGTTGCAGCCCATCGACCGGTTGCCCGTCGCGATACACCCTTGCCGACAGGCTGTGGCCATCTCGCGCGGCGATGATGAAGTTCTCGCAGGCAACGCTGTCCAGCGGCACATCGAGAAACCCCGACGACGCTTCGAAATCGATCCGCGCCTGTTGTGGCGACTGTTCATGCATCGCGCGACTTTTGCCGGTCATCCGGCCGAACTCGGCGAGTTCTAGAAATGCTTCAAGTTCTGGCAACACAGCCATGGAAAAATCCTTCTACACAAATAGGTCAATACAAAATCTTGAAACGAGCGGAGCTTTTGTAGGAGCTGTCGAGTGAAACGAGGCTGCGATCTTTTGATCTTGATCTTAAAAAGATCGCAGCCTCGTTTCACTCGACAGCTCCTACAGGGGACCGTGGCGCTCCCGTTTAAGCGATTGCCAATCGGCGTTCCAATAGGTCTTCAAGCTCGTCGAGCAACTCGTCACCGCGCAGCAACTCGTAGTGCCCGCCCGCCAACAAGCGATCAACACCGTGGCTGCCAACCTGGGCCTCGAACACTCGACGCTCGTCATCACGCTCGGCCACCCACCAACGATGCGCCTTAATCTGAATCACCGGCAGTTGCCGATGCGCCAACGCCAGTTGCTTGAGGCGTGAGCCGGTGGCGAAGATCTGCGTGAGTTCCCCTGCGCCCAACGCAGCTTGCTCATTGGAGCCGTGCATCGCCGCCTCGATCACCGCCGTGGAGCCCTCGCGCTCATTCAAATCAGCGGCTTTCAGCGCAATCAACGCCTGAGCCTCATCGGCCGGCAGACCGAGCACAAACTTCAGGAAGTCGCCCAGGTCCTCGCGCCAGTCCCCCGCTTCTGCGGTACCCGCCACGTAACTGTCGACCAGCCCGGCAAACGCGACCGTTTCACCCTGGGTTTCCAGTTCGTGGGCGACCAATTGCGTCAACGCGCCACCAAGCGACCAGCCCAGCAAGTAATACGGGCCCTTGGCCTGCTGACTGCGAATCCGTTGCGTATAGGCTTGCGCCATGGCCAGCAGCGACTCGTCCTGCCAGCGCGGGTCGAGCAGCATCCGGCATTGCACGCCGTACACCGTGCGCCGGCCTTCCAGTCGACGGGCCAGCGGTTCGTAGTCGAACACCGTGCCGAAACCGGCGTGCAGGCAGAACAGCGCCGGCACGCTGGGGATTCGCGCATTCAGTGCCAGCAACGGGTCCGGTGCAGATGCCGGCTCGGCAGCCTGATAGCCGCTGAGTTCGGCGATGCAGGGTTTCTGCATCAAGTCGCGCAACTTCAATTCAAAGCCCAATTGCGGCTGACTGCGCACCCGCGAAATGACTTTGAGCACCTGCAACGAGTCGCCGCCGAGTTCGAAGAAGTTGTCGTCGATGCCCACTTGCGGCACGCCGAGCACCTCCTGCCAGATCGCCGTCAGCGCTGTTTCCAGTGCGTTGCGCGGTGCGCGATAACCGCCGAGCGCCCATTCCGGCGTAGGCAGTGCGCGACGATCAAGCTTGCCGTTGGCCGACAGCGGGAAACGCTCCAGCACCATGATTCGCGCCGGCACCATGTAATCCGGCAGTTGCGCTTGCAGTTCAGTCTTCAAGCGACGATCCAGCCCAACAGCACCGGCCGCCACCACATAACCGACCAATTGCTTGCCGGTCGGCGTGTCGTGCACCACCACGGCGGCATCCTGCACCCCGGCGCAATCACGCAGACGCGCTTCGATTTCGCCCAGTTCGATGCGGAAACCACGGATCTTCACTTGCTGATCAAGACGACCGAGATAGTCGATCAACCCGCATTCACGCTGGCGCACCAGGTCGCCGGTGCGGTACATGCGGCCACCGGCCTCGAACGGGTCCGGAATGAAACGCTCGGCGCTCATGCCGGGACGCTGGTGATAACCGCGCGCCAGGCATTCGCCGCCCAGGTACAACTCGCCGCTGACACCGGCCGGCAACGGATTGAGGTCCGCATCCAGCACATACAAGCCCCGCCCGGCCACACCACGACCAATCGGCGCATACGCCGCGTCGCTGGTTTCGCTGACCTCGGCACGCCACAACAGCGGCGTGACCACGGTTTCGGTCGGGCCGTAACCGTTGACCAGACGCTGCGGACGCAGAGCCCGTTTGACCTGCTCGAAACTGGCCTCCGGCACCGCATCACCGCCAAAGCAATACACCTCGACCGCCGGTGGATTGCCCAGGCGTTCAGCCACCTCGGCCATCTGTTGCAGGTACGCCGGCGGGAAGCAGGCCACGGTGACGCCGTGACGATGCAGCACTTCCAGGGTTTGCTCCGGGGTCCACAAACTGTCGTCACGGATCACCAGACTGCCGCCGGCCAACAGCACACTCAGCCAACGCTCCTGAGCGCCGTCGAAGGCGAACGACATGAAGTGCAACTCGCGGCTGCGCGGTGCCAGTTCGTAGAGCTCGATGATGCCGCGGCAATGCCGGGCAATCGGACCACGCGCCACGGCCACGCCTTTCGGTTGGCCGGTGGAACCGGAGGTGTAAATCAGATACGCGAGATGCCCCGACAACGGCTGGGAATCCGGGCACTCAACGTTGTCAGTAACCGTCAGTTGATCGAGCAACAAACGTGGCGGGCTGTCGGCCAGGGTCAGTCGCTCGCCCAGATCACTGTCGCAGAGCAACAGGCTGGCCGCCGAATCGCTCAACATATAAGCCAGTCGCTCGGCTGGGTATGCGAGGTCCAACGGCAGATACGCCGCCCCTGCTTTCAGCACCGCGAGGAACGCGACAATCGTGCGTTCGGAACGCGGCAACGCCACCGCTACCAGACGTTCCGGGCCGATGCCGCGACCAATCAGCTGCTGCGCCAGCCCATTGGCCTGCGCCTCAAGCTGTGCATAACTGACTTCCCGATCCTCGCAGATCAAGGCGACTTTCTGCGGTTGCGTGCGTACATGCTGATTGAACGCTTGCAGCAAATCGGCGTTGTCGTCGGACACCTGCGGCAGACTCAAACGCGCCTCAGGCAAACCAATGTTGCCAAGCAGACGCGTGGCATCCTCCGGCAACGCACGCAGCAAACCCTCAAGCTGCGCACGAATCCGCTCTACTTCCACTTCACTGAAGCGATCACGCAGGAACAGGTACTCAACTTCCAGGCCTTCTTCATTGGCGCTGACCATCAAGTCCATCGGGAAGTTGGTCACCCCGCCGCTGCCGACTTCGGCAAAGCGCAGCTCGCCTTCTTCGCCTCCTTTCAAGGCGCGGTCCACCGGATGGTTTTCGAACACGATGATGCTGTCGAACAAGCCTTGGCCACCCTGCCCGGCCCAGCGCTGAATGTCCGACAACGGCGTGTGTTCGTAGTCGCGGACCATCAGGTTGTAATCCTGCAAGTCGCGCAGCCACTCGCCCAACGGCTGTTGCGGATCGAGGGTCTGGATCACCGGCAAGGTGTTGATGAACAAGCCGAGCATGTCCTGCGCGCCGGCCAACCCGGTCGGACGCCCCGCCACCGTGGCGCCGAACGCGACACTGCGTTGGCCGCTGTGGCGTTGCAGCAGCAACAGCCACGCGCCTTGCACCAGTGTGTTGAGGGTCACGCGCTGACGCTTGGCGAAGCTGTGCAGTTTGCGCGTCGCCTCGGCGTCGAGGTTGCTGTACATCACGCCGTGACCGGAGCCCGTCGCACCGGAAGCCTTGGCCAGAATGGTCGGTTCTTCGAGCAACGCCAGTCGTTCTCGCCAGAAGCCTTCCGCTTGCGTGCCGTCCTGGCGTTGCAGCCAGGCGATATAGTCGGCGTAACGACCGGTCAGGGTCGGCAGGCTGTCGTTGTGATACAGGCGCAGCATGTCGCCCAACAGGTGCGAAGCACTCCAGCCGTCCAGCAACAGGTGATGGTAGATCCAGATCATCTGGTAACGGTCATCACCCAGGCGAACCAGGATAAAACGCATCAGCGGTGGGCAGCTCAGGTCGAAGCCCTTGGCCTGCTCCGCAGCCGCCAGTTCACTCAGCGCCTGTTCGGTGTCGGTACGCTCACGCCAGTCGAGTTCTTCAATCGGCAACTCGACATCAGCGAACACCGCTTGCAGCGGATCGGCCAAGCCATCGCGCCAGCGGAACGCCGCGCGCAGCACTTCATGACGTTCGACGAGGGATTGCCAAGCGGCGCGGAAACGCGGCACCTGCAAGCCGTCCACCGCCACGCTCAACTGGTTGACGTAGGGGTTCAGCTCCGGTGAATCGAGGCAATGGAACAGCATGCCTTGCTGCATCGGCGACAGCGGATACAGGTCTTGCAGACCGACCCGGGCGGCGATGTCGATGTGCGGCACCAGCGCAAAAGCCGGGACTTTCGGCGCTTCAACCAACACCGCTTCACGGCTGGTCGCCACCGCAGCGAGTGCACGAATGGTCTGCTGTTCGAACAGTTGCTTCGGACTGAACACCAACCCGCGCTGACCGGCACGACTCACCGCTTGCAGCGAGATGATCGAGTCACCGCCCAGCTCGAAGAAGTTCTCGGTGACGCCCACCGACTCCAGCCCCAGCAGTTCCTGCCAGATCTCCACCAGCAATGTTTCGGCCGGCGACGCAGCGGCGACTTGATCGTGGTTCTGACGCGACGCTTCAGGCGCTGGCAAGCCTTGGCGATCAAGCTTGCCGTTCGGCGTCAGCGGCAACGCGGCCAGGCACATCAAATGCGCCGGCAGCATGTGCGCCGGCAGACGGCTGCGCAGGTGCAACGTCAGCGCTTCACGCAAATCGTGCTCGTCGGCGAGCGGATCGCGCGGCACCACGTAACCGACCAACTGGCGACTGACCGGGCCTTCGCGATCGATCACGAACGCTTCACGCACGCCTTCGTGTTCCAGCAGGCAGGCTTCGATTTCTCCGAGTTCGATACGGAACCCGCGAATCTTCACTTGCTGGTCGATACGGCCAAGGTATTCAACGACGCCGTCGGCACGGAACCGCGCGAGGTCGCCACTGCGATACAAACGCGCGCCCGGCATGAACGGATCCGGCACGAAGCGTTCAGCGGTCAGGTCCGGTCGTTGATGGTAACCACGGGCGACGCCCTCGCCGCCCAGGTACAACTCGCCCGCCACGCCAACCGGCAACGGCTGCAAGCCGCCGTCCAGAATATAGGCGCTGCGGTTGCCGACCGGCCGGCCAATCGGCATGAACGCCGAGTCGAATTCGGTATCCGGGTACGCCAGCCAGATCAGCGGCGTGATCACCGTTTCGGTCGGGCCGTAGCCGTTGATCAGGCGCTTCGGTTGCAGCACTTGCTGGACTTCATCGAACGCATGTTTGGCCATGCCTTCGCCGCATGGGGTGTAGGAGCGGATCGGCAGATCGCGCCCCGCTTCGCCCATGAATTCGGCGATCTGCCCCAGATAGGTCGGGGTGAAGCAGGCGATGGTGATGCCGTGCTTTTCGATTTCAGCGCAAGTGCGCTCCACGCTCCACAACTCGTCGTCGCGGGGCATTACGGCCGAACCGAACACCAGTGGCGTCAGCCAGCGCTCGTGGGCGCCGTCGAAGCTGATCGAAGCAAACTGCAGCTCGCGATCATCCGGGGTCATGCCGTACAGCTCGCCGATCGACAGGCAATGCATGGCCAGCGGACCGTGGGCCACGCTGACGCCTTTCGGCCGCCCGGTGGAGCCTGAGGTGTAAATCAGGTACGCGAGGTTTTCGCCGCAGGTCAGGTTGACCGGGTTGGTTTCCGACATGTGCTCCAGCGGCTCGCGGTCGATTTCCAGGACCGACAGGCCTTCCGGCAACGGCAGTTTTTCCCGCAGCCACGATTGACTGATCAGCAGCGAAATGCCGCTATCTTCCATCAGATAACGCAGGCGCTCGGCCGGGTACGCCGGGTCCAGCGGCACGTACGCGCCGCCGGCCTTGAGGATCGCCAGCAGGCCAATGATCATCTCCGGCAAACGCTGCATCGCCAGGCCGACCCGCACTTCCGGGCCGATGCCCAGTGCGCGCAGGCGATGGGCCAATTGGTTGGCGCGGCGGTTGAGTTGGTCGAAGCTCAGTTCCAGGTCGTTGAAGATCAGTGCCGTGGCGTCCGGTCGGATGACGGCCTGAGCCTCGATCAACTGATGCACGCAGAGCGGGTTTTCCGTCGCGGTGAATGCGGGGTTCCACTCGACCAATTGTTGCGCGCGTTCCGGCGCGGTCAGCAGGTCCAGTTCACTCAATGCAGCCTGTGGCGCGGCGACCATCGCTGCCAGCAGCGCGGCCAAATGCTCGCTCATGCGGGCAATCGCCTCGGCGCTGAAGTGGCTGCACTGATAGCTCCAGTTCAGGCTGAGCTGGCTTTCGGCAGTGGCCGCCAGCGTCAGCGGGAAGTTGGTGCGTTCGTGGTTCTGCGGGATCGAGAAGCTCAAACCGGCCGGCGCGCCCTGTTGCAGCGCCTCGGCGACTGGGAAGTTTTCGAACACCAACAGGCTGTCGAACAGTGGCTCACCGGCACGCCCGGCCCAGCGCTGAATGTCACCCAACGCGGTGAATTCATGCTCACGCAATTCCAGGTTCTGCGCCTGCAAGCGGGTCAGCCACTGGCCGACGCTTTCAACCGCGTCCGGGCTGCTGATCACCGGCAAGGTGTTGATGAACAGGCCGAGTTGGCTTTCAGCACCCGGTAAGTCCACCGGCCGCCCCGCCACGGTTGCGCCAAACGCGACGCTGCGTTGACCGCTGTAGCGTTGCAGCAAGAGTGCCCAGGCACCTTGGACCAAGGTGTTGAGCGTCACTTTTTGCTGGCGGGCAAAGTCGCTGAAGCGTTTGCTGGTGGCGACATCGAAGGTCTGGCGGTGATCGGCGAATTCCGCCGTCGACAGGTTTTTACTGTCGCCATGGGCCAGGCTCTGGGCCAGCAGGGTCGGGTTGTCGAGGGTCGCCAGCTGCTCGCGCCAGAACAGTTCGTCAGCCTGCGCATCCTGACGTTGCAGCCAGCCAATGTAGTCGGCAAAACGCCCAATCGGCGCCTGCACGTCTTGCCCGGCATAACGCTGCAGGACTTCGCTCAACAGCAGTGAATTACTCCAGCCATCGAGCAACAAGTGATGGTGGGTGTAGATCAGTTGCTGACGCTCATCGTCCAGTCGCACCAGGGTCAAACGCATCAACGGCGCGCGGGTCGAATCGAGTTGCAGGCGTTCGCTGTCGATCAGTTGCACCAGCGCTTCGGTCTGATCATTGCGGTCGCGCCAGTCGAGGCAGGTCATCGGCAATTGCAAATGCCGATGCACCAATTGCATCGGCGCTTCGAAGCCGTCGGGGAAGTGGAAGCTGCTGCGCAGGATCGGATGAGTGTCGAGCACCGCTTGCCACGCGCGGCCCAGCCGTTCGGCATCGAGCCCGCGGGCTTCGACGCTGAGCTGGTTCACATAGGCGCCGGACTCCGACTCGTACAGGCTATGGAACAACAAACCGGCCTGCATCGGCGACAGCGGGTACAGGTCCTCGATTTGCGCCGGAGGCACTGGCAGACCATCGAGTTGCGCTTGAGTCAGACGCGCCAACGGGAAGTCCGCCGGGGTCACGCCGCCTGCGCCATCGCTCAGGCAATGAGCGATCAGCGCCAGCAACTCACTGCGGAAATCCGAGGCCAGTGCTTCGATCTCGCGCAGGTCGAAACATTCGCGGCTGAAGGTCCAGTCCAGTTTCAGTTCACCGCCATAGACCTGACCGTCCACCGACAGCCAGTTAGGCAACGGTGCATCGGTGGATTGCGCGGCACCGCTGGATTCGCGAGCCGGGGTGAACAGTGCGTCTTCGGCAAAACTCTGGTCGAACTGGCCGAGGTAGTTGAACGTCACCCGCGCTTGCGGCAACGCGGCCAGCGCCGCTTGGGTCGCGGCATCGCCCATGTAGCGCAACAGGCCGTAGCCCATGCCTTTGCCGGGGATTTCGCGCAGTTGCTGCTTGATCGCCTTGATCGAACCCGAAAGGTCGGCGGTCGGCGTCAGGCGTACCGGGAACAGGCTGGAGAACCAGCCGACGGTGCGGGTCAGGTCGATGTCGTCGAACAGCTCTTCGCGGCCGTGGCCTTCGAGCTGAATCAACGCCGATGCATCGCCGGTCCAGCGGCTGAGGGTGCGGGCCAGTGCGGTCAGCAGCAGGTCGTTGACTTGCGTGCGGTAGATCGCTGGCGCCTGTTGCAGCAACTGGCGAGTCTGCTCGCGATCCAGGCCGATGCTGACGCCCTGACGCAAGTGCCCGGCCTGGCTGGCTTGAGCGTTGGCGGCTGGAAGCAAATCATTGGCGACGCTCAGTTGCGCCTGCCACCAGTTCAGTTCGCCGGCAGCGGTTTCGGAACGTGCGTATGCGTCAAGCTTGTCGGCCCAGGCCTGGAAGGCGCTGGTCTTCGGTGGCAGCTCTTGCCCTTGATAGGCGGCCTGCAAATCTTCCAGCAACACCCGCCAGGACACACCGTCCACCGCCAAGTGGTGGATCACCAACAGCAACCGCTGGGAACCATCCGCCTGGGCGATCAACGCCACGCGCAGCAGCGGACCGTCTTGCAGGCTGAGGCTGCGCTGGGCTTCGTCGCACACCGATTCCAGCGAGGCATCGCTGGCCACGCGAGCGGTCCAGAGCATGTCGATCACATCGGCGCTGTCGGCCCCGACATACCGCGCCGACCATTGACCGTCGACCTGACTGAAGCGCAAACGCAGCGCATCGTGCTGTTTGAGCAGGCGTTGCAGCGCCGCTTGCAGGCGCGGCAATTCGAGGGTTTCACGCGGCGTCAGCAACACGGCTTGGTTCCAGTGCGCGCGTTGCGGAATCGGCTCGTCGAAGAACCAGCGTTGAATCGGCGTGAGTTTCTGCACACCGTCCACCGGCCCTTGCTGCGCCAACGGTGCCGCCTGTTCTTTCACTACCGTGGCCAGCGCTTGCAACGTCTGCTGCTGGAACAGGTCGCGCGGTTGCAGGCTCAGGCCGGCACGACGGGCACGGCTGACCACTTGAATCGAAATGATCGAGTCGCCGCCCAGTTCGAAGAAGTTGTCCTGACGCCCGATCTGCTCCACACCCAACACGTCCTGCCAGATCTGCGCCAGCACCTGTTCATGTTCGCTGCGTGGCGCTTCGAACGCGCGCTGACTGACTTGCGCGGTTGGCGCGGGCAGGCATTTGCGGTCGAGTTTGCCGTTGGGGCTCAGCGGCATCTGTTCGATCAGCACGGTCTGCGCCGGCACCATGTAATCCGGCAGGCTCGCCAGCAAATGGCTTTTCAGGGCTTCGCGCCACGCGCCTTGCTGCTCGGCATCGGCGCTGACCAAGGCTCGATCTTGCGGCACGATGTACGCAACCAGTTGCTTGCCGCTCGGGCCGTCGAGGGCCAGCACCACGGCTTCCTGCACGTCCGCATGTTGTTGCAGACGCGCTTCGATTTCGCCCAGTTCGATGCGCAAACCGCGAATCTTCACTTGGTGGTCGATACGCCCGCAGTAGTCGATGGCGCCATCAGCGCGATAGCGCGCCAGGTCACCGGTGCGATACAGGCGTTCGCCACTGCCGAACGGGTCGACCACAAAACGCTCGGCAGTCAGCGCGCCACGGCGGTGATAACCGCGCGCCAGGCCGACACCGCCCAGGTACAACTCGCCCACCGCGCCCAGTGGCAACGGTTGCAGTTCGCTGTCGAGGATGCAGGTGCGCAGGTTGGCGATCGGGCGACCAATCGGCACGCTGTCGCGACCCTCTTCCACGCAGGTCCAGTGAGTCACGTCGATGGCCGCTTCGGTCGGGCCATACAGGTTGTAGAGATTGGCTTGCGGCAGGCTGCGCAGGGTCTGGCGTTGCAGTTCCATCGGCAGCGCTTCACCGCTGCAAATGATCCGTTGCAGCGAGGTGCAGGCCAGCGCCTCGTCCGCGCCGATAAATGCCGAGAGCATCGACGGCACAAAGTGCAGCGTGGTGATCGCCTGTTCGACGATCAACGCGGCCAGACGTTGCGGATCGCGATGCTCACCCGGTGCGGCGATCACCAGGGTGGCGCCCTTCATCAGCGGCCAGAAAAACTCCCACACCGACACGTCGAAACTGAACGGCGTTTTCTGCAGCACGCGGTCCGTAGGCCGCAAGTTGTAGGCTTGCTGCATCCACTCCAGACGGTTATGCAATGCCACATGACGGTTGCCCGCGCCCTTGGGTTTGCCGGTGGAACCGGAGGTGTAAATCACATAGGCGAGGTTTTCTGCGACAGCAAGGTTTGGTAGATCAGTGCCCGGCAGGTCGCTCAGCCAGTCAGCCTCGGCGTGCAGGCACAAGGTGCGCACGTTGTCCGGGGTCGGCAGTTGCGCCAGCAGATGTTCCTGAGTCAGCAACAGCGAAATGCCGCTGTCCTCGATCATGTAGCTCAGGCGATCAATCGGGTATTCCGGGTCCAACGGCACGTACGCGCCGCCGGCCTTGAGAATCGCCAGCAGGCCGACGACCATTTCGAAAGAGCGGTCGCAGGCAATCCCCACCAGCACTTCAGGGCCTACGCCTTGGACGCGCAAGTGATGGGCCAGACGGTTGGCGCGCAAATTCAGCTCGGCGTAACTCAGGCGCTGCCCCTGGAACACCAGCGCTGCTGCCTCACCGTTTTCTGCCACGCGTGCTTCGAAATGGCGTTGCACGCAGACTTCGCCCGGATAGGTTTGAGCCGTGTCGTTCAGGTCATCGAGGATGCGCAGGCGCTCGTCGGCCTCCAGCAATGGCAACTCGGCGAGCGGGCATTGCGGGTTCGCCAGCACACCGGCCAACAAATTGCGCCAGTGACGCGCTAAATGCTCGATGCGCTCGGCGTCGAACAGATCGGTGGCATACGTCAGGCTGGCGAACAGCTTGTCGCCCTCTTCCTGCGTGTCCAGTTGCAGATCGAATTGCGTGGTGTGCGCCGTGGCGTTCAATGCTTCGACGCGCAGGCCCGCGAGCAAGCCGCTGACCGCCGCCGGTTTGGCTTGCTGGTGGTTGAACATCACCTGGAACAACGGGCTGTGGCTCAGGCTGCGTTCACCTTGCAGCGCCTGCACCAGACGCTCGAACGGCAAGTCCTGATAATCCTGGGCATCCAGCGACGCGGCGCGGGTCTGGTCGAGCAATTGGCTGAACGGCAGACGCCCGTCCAGTTCAGCACGCATCACCTGGGTGTTGACGAAGAAGCCGATCAGGCCACGGGTTTCCGCGCGATTACGGTTGGCAATCGGCACCCCAACGCGCAGGTCGGACTGACCGCTGTAGCGATAGAGCAAGGCCTGAAAACTCGCCAGCAACAGCATGAACGGGGTGACACCGCGCTGTTTGGCGAGGCTCATCAGACCGCTGGCCAACGTGGCATCGAGGGCGAAATCCAGACGCGCACCGCGCTGGCTCGGTTGTGCCGGGCGTGGACGATCAGTCGGCAGTTCCAGCAGCGGTTGTTCGCTGCCCAGTGTTTCACGCCACCAGTTGAGTTGACGCTCCAGCTCCCCCGCTTCCATCCAGCGGCGCTGCCACAGGGCGTAATCGGAATACTGAATCGGCAGTGCTTCCAGCGCTGCGTTTTGCCCTTGGCAATGCGCGGCGTAGAGTCGGGAAAACTCCTCGACCAACACGCCCATCGACCAGCCATCGGTGACGATGTGGTGCAAGGTCAGCAACAGCACATGGTCTTCGGCGTCGAGCTGCAACAGGCTGACCCGCAACAGCGGACCGTGCTGAAGATCGAACGGCCCGGCGATGTCCTGCTCGACCGCTTTCATGGCCAGATCGAGACGCTGCTCCTGAGGCTCGGCACGCAAGTCGATCTGCTCGATCGGCAGCGAAGTGAAGCCCGCCAGTGTCTGCACCACCTGACCGTCATCCTCGACGAAACGGCTGCGCAAGCTCTGATGCCGCTCCAGCAGCACGTCAAAACTCTGCTGCAACGCCGCGACATTCAGCGGCCCGTGCAAACGCAGCGCGGCTGGAATGTTGTACGCCGAGCTTTGCGGATCAAGCTGCCAGAGGAACCATTGGCGCTGCTGCGCATACGACAGTTCGAAGGTCGTTTGCGGCTCGGCAGCGGGCGGAATCGGCAGTTGGCCAAAGCTCACGCCCTGCTCTTGCATGCGTAACAGAAACTCGCGGCGCTTGTCAGCCGGCAGGCCGGCGAAGCGGGTGGCGATACGCTGGGCAGTGGTGTGTTCCATCAGTTGATCTCCATCTCGTCGAGAAGCGACTCAAGCGCATCAAGACGTGCATCGTTGTCAGCCGGGGCGTGTTGCCCGGCCATGGCGGCATAAGCCTGAAGGTCGGTGGATTCGAACAGCGCGCGCAGCGGCAGCTCGATGCCCAGTTCCAGTTCCACGCGGGCACTGGCCTGGGCGGCGAGCAACGAATGCCCGCCCAGTTCAAAGAAGTTGTCGCGTCGGCCGATCTGCGCCACGCCCAGCACGCTAGCCCAGATGTCTGCCAGTTGCCGTTCGAGATCGCCTTCGGGGGCTTCGAACGGGCGTTGCCATTCCTGAGCATCGGGAACCGGCAAGGCCTTGCGGTCGAGCTTGCCGTTGCCGGTCAGCGGCAAGGCGTCGAGCAGCAACCAGTGGCTCGGAACCATGTAATCCGGCAGATCCACCTTGAGCGCGGCGCGCAAGTTGTCGCGCCAGGTGATCGGGTCGTGCGGGGTTTGCTCGGCCACGACATAGGCGCACAACTGCGGGCAGCCGTCGCTGGAATGCACGCTCAACACCGCTTGGTGCACGCCCGGTTGGGCCAGCAGCGCGGCTTCGATTTCACCCAGTTCGATGCGGAAGCCACGGATCTTCACTTGCTGGTCGATCCGGCCGAGGTAATCGATGCTGCCGTCGGCACGCTGACGCGCCAGGTCGCCGCTGCGATAAAGGCGCTGCGAAGCCTCGAACGGGCTCGGCACGAAGCGCTCAGCCGTCAGGCCGAAACGCCCGTGATAACCGCGCGCCAGACCAGCGCCGGCGATGTACAACTCACCCGCCACACCCACCGGCACCGGTTGCAACTGGCTGTCGAGCAGGTACCAGCGCAGGTCGCGAATCGGCAGGCCAATCGGGCTTTGGGCCTTGCCGTCGAGGTCGGCCAGGCGGATCGCACGGTAGGTCACGTGCACCGTGGTTTCGGTGATGCCGTACATGTTGACCAGGGTTGGCTGCTGGTCGCCGAAGCGTTCGAACCATGGACGCAGGCTCGCGACTTCCAACGCTTCACCACCGAAAATCACCTGACGCAGCGCCAGGTTTCGCTCGCTGGCGCAGGCAATCGGCAACAACTGGCGGAACGCGGTCGGGGTCTGGTTCAACACCGTCACGCCTTCATCACAGAGCAAGCGGTGAAACTCCTGCGGCTCGCGGCTGATGTAATACGGCACGATCACCAGGCGCCCGCCGGTGCACAGCGAACCGAACAGCTCCCACACCGAGAAATCGAAGGCGTAGGAGTGGAACAGCGTCCAGACATCGTTCGGGCCGAAGTTGAACTCGGCAGCGGTGGCGGTCAGCAAACGCCCGACGTTGCCGTGGCTGAGCAATGCGCCCTTCGGCCGACCGGTGGAACCGGAGGTGTAGATCACGTAAGCGAGGTTTTCCGGGGTCGCCAGCGCGGGCAGGTTGTCGGCGCTGAAGGCCTCCAGTTGCAACGACTCCAGGCTCAGCACCTGCACGCCGTCGCGGGCCGGCAAACCGTCGATCAAGTGTTGTTGGGTCAGCAGCAACGTGATGCCGCTGTCTTCGATCATGTAGCTCAGGCGCTCGGCCGGGTATTGCGGATCGAGCGGCACATAGGCGCCGCCGGCCTTGAGAATCGCCAGCAAGCCGACTACCAGCGGCATCGCCCGTTCGGTGGCGATGCCGACGCGCACCTCGGGGCCGACGCCCTGTTCACGCAGTTTGCGCGCCAGTCGGTTGGCCTGAGCGTTGAGCGCGGCGTAGGTCAGTTGCTCACCTTCGTAGACCAGTGCGATTGCGTTCGGCCGTTGTGCGGCTTGAACTTCGAACAAGTGGTGCAGGGTTGGCGACGGCGGTTGCGCCTGGAACGTCGGGTTCCAGTGCTGGATCAACGCATCGCGTTGCGGTGCTTGCAGCAATGGCAGTTCGGCGACGCGCTGCTGCGGATCTTCGACCACGGCTCGCAACAGGTTCAGCCACTGCTCGGCGAGGCGGTTCATCGACGCCTCGTCGTACAGGTCAGTGGCGTAAGTCAGACTGGCATCGAGTTCTTCGCCCTGCTCTTGAGTGTCGAGCACCAGATCGAATTGCGTGGTGTGTTGCTGCCAGTGCAGACGCTCGACCTGCAAGTCGGCGACGCTGCGCTCGACGCTCGCACCCAACTGCTGCTGATGGTTGTAGAGCACCTGGAACAATGGGCTGTGATTGAGGCTGCGGTCCGGCTGCAAGGCGTCGACCAACTGCTCGAACGGCAAGTCCTGATTGGCCTGAGCGCCAAATGCGACCTGTTTGACCTGTTGCAGCAACGTGCTGAAAGACTGCTGCCCATCGATCTCGGCACGCAGCACCTGGGTGTTGATGAAGAAGCCGATCAGGCCTTCGGTTTCGAGGCGCGAACGACCGGCACTCGGCACGCCGACGCTGATGCTCGACTGCCCGCTCTGGCGATGCAGCAAGGTCTGGAAACTGGCCAGCAACAGCATGAACAGCGTCACCTGTTGTTCCTGGGCACGGTGACGCAAACCCGCCAGCAACTCGCGGTCAACGTTCAATACCAGACTGGCGCCGCGCTCAGTACGGCGGGCCGGACGGGGCAGTTCGCTCGGCAACTCAAGCGGTGCCTGGCTGCCATCCAGTTGCTCGCGCCACCACGTCAGCTGGCGTGCGCCCTCCCCGGCCTCCAGCCAGTCACGCTGCCAACGGGCGTAGTCGCTGTAGTTCACCGGCAGGCTGTTGAGGTTGGCGGCGTTACCTTCGATGGCAGCCTGATACAACGCGCTGAATTCATCGACCATGACCTGCATCGACCAGCCATCGGCAGCGATGTGGTGCACGGTGAGCACCAGCACGTGTTCGTCGGTGTTCACTTGCAGCAGCAACACGCGCCACAGCGGACCGTTGCGCAGGTCGAACGGACGGGCGATTTCTTCGGCGACGGCATTGTCGATCGACGACTGATCGAGTGTGCGTTCATCCAGTTGCAGCGCCAGATTGTCGTGCAGCACCGGACGCGCCTGCTGGCCGTCCTGCTCGAAGGTTGTGCGCAGGGTTTGGTGACGGGCCTGCAGTTGAGTGAAGGATTCGCGCAGGGCTTCGCGATTCAGCGAGCCCTTCAGGCGTAGCGCGGCGGGAATGTTGTAGGCCGAACTCTGTGGGTCCAGCTGCCAGAGAATCCATTGGCGCTGTTGGGCGTACGACAGAATGTGTGGCTGATCGACCGCTGCACGTTGCAGCACCGGTTGGCCGCTGACATCCGCCGGCGCGGCACGCTCGGCAAATTCCGCCAGATTCGCGGCGGAGAACAGACTGCTCACCGACAGTTCAAGTTGCAGCTGCTGACGCACGCGAGAGATCACCTGAAGCACCAGCAACGAGTGCCCGCCCAGTTCGAAGAAGTTGTCGTCACGGCCCACGCGTTCGACCTGCAACACGTCCTGCCAGATCAGCGCGAGTTGCGTTTCCAGCCCTTCGGTCGGGGCCACGAAGTCACGTTGTGCATCGCCCGCCTCAGCACGCGGCAAGGCTTTGCGGTCGAGTTTGCCGTTGTTGTTGAGCGGCAGTTTGGCCAGCAGGATCAGGTGATTTGGCACCATGTATTCCGGCAACGACTGGCGCAGAACGGCTTTGAGGCCTTCCAGATATTCCGTCTCTGAAACCACCACGCCGCCGGCCACGATGTACGCCACCAGTTGCGTGCCGTCCTGAGCGATAACCGCCGCTTCGCGCACGTCCTCACGGGCTTGCAGGCAGGCTTCGATCTCGCCCATTTCAATGCGGAAGCCGCGAATCTTCACTTGATGGTCGATACGGCCGACGTATTCCAGATTCCCGTCAGCGTTGTAGCGCGCCAGATCGCCGCTGCGGTACAGCCGCGCGCCCGGCTCACGGGCGAAGGGGTCCGGCAGGAAGCGTTCGGCGGTCAGCGCCGGGCGGTCGAAGTAGCTCTGGGCGAGGCTGGCCGGCGCGCCGATGCACAATTCGCCAACGCCACCGTTTGGCAGCAGTTGACCGGCAGCGTCCAGCACGTACAGCGCCCGACCTGCGATGGCTCGACCGATCGGGATGCCAAACGCGTCGCTGGCATCTTCGAGATGGCATTCATGAACACTGGACACCACGGTCGCCTCGGTCGGGCCGTAGGTGTTGAGCAATCGCACATGGCTCAAACCGGCCTGATGCCACAAGCGCAGACCTTCGACCGACATCGCTTCGCCGCCGACATGAACCTGACGCAACTCACCGAGATTGCATACCACACCGCTCGCGCATTCCCGGGCCAGCAAGTACCAGTAAGCCGCCGGCAAATCCGCCACGGTTACACCTTGCTGGACGATTTCGGCGGCGAGGCGGCCGGCATCCCACACATCATCGCCGCGCATGATCAACGCCGCACCGACGCACAGTGCCGGGAAGCACTGCTCGACGAAGCCATCGAAACTGAAGGTCGCGAACTGCAACACGCGGTCCGACGCCGACAGCAGCGAATAGTCGGCGGCGGTCTGGCAGAACTCGCGCAGCGCGGCATGGGCGATGGCCACGCCTTTGGGCTTACCGGTGGAACCGGAGGTGTAGATGATGTAGGCAAGATCGTCGGCGACCGCATGGTTTTGCGGGTCGCTGTCGGGATAGTCGGCGCTGTCATCAAGGCCGAGACGTCGCACGCCGGGCACATTTTCCAGCAGGCCGGACTCGCACAGCAGCACGTCGAGGCGGCTGTCGTCGATCATGTAGGCCAGGCGTTCGGCCGGGTATTTCGGGTCCAGCGGCACATAGGCAGCACCGCTTTTTAGCACCGCCAGCAGGCTGACGATCAGTTGCGGACCACGGTTCAGCGCGAGGCCGACGCGCTTGCCGGGGCCGGCACCGTTTTCGATCAAGCGATGGGCCAGTCGGTTGGCCTGCGCGTTCAATTGGCCGTAGCTCAAGGTCTGACCATCGACCTGCAACGCCATCGCATCTGGGGTGGCGGCGGCCTGAGCGGCGATTTGTTCGTGCGCCAAAAATGCTGTGGATAACTCAACTGCAGCCGGTTGGCTGACCGCGAGCACCGCGTTTTTGCCGTCGACATCGAGCAACTCCAGCGTGCCCAGTGCCGCGTCCGGCTGCGCCACCAGTTGCGTCAGCAGATGCTGCAGATTGGCCGACAACTCAGCGACCTGCGCCGCACTGAACCGCGCCGCGTCGTAACTGAAGTCCAGGCTCAGGCCTTCGCCCAGTTCGATGCCCAGGGTCAGCGGATAGTGCGTGCGTTCGTGGTTGTGCAGGTTGCCGAACGACAGACCGGCCGGTGCGCCCTGTTTCAGCGCCTCAGCCACCGGGAAGTTTTCGAACACCAGCAGGCTGTCGAACAGCGCCGAACCCTGCTGCCCCGCCCACCCCTGAATGTCATAAAGCGGCACATGCTCGAACTCGCGCATGGCCAGGTTCAACCCTTGCAACTCGCCCAGCCATTGACTGACGGTTTGATCCGGCTTGATCGCGCAGACCAGCGGCAGCGTGTTGATGAACAGCCCGAGCTGCTCTTCGATGCCCGGCAGCGGCGCGGAACGCCCAGCGACCGTGGCGCCGAAAACGACGCAATCCTGACCGCTGTAGCGTTGCAGCAACAGGCTCCACGCCGCTTGCAGCAAGGTGTTGAGGGTGACTTTCTGCTGACGGGCGAACTCGGCCAGACGCTGGGTCGCGCGGCTGTCGAGGGCGATGCGGTATTCCTCGCTGCCCTCGGCGCCGACCGGCGGCCGCAAGGCTTCGGCCAGCAACGTCGGCGCTTCCAGCGGTGCCAATGCCGCTTTCCAGAACTGCTCACCAGCGGCGGCCGATTGCTGCTGCAACCAGCCCAGATAATCGCAGTATTGCCCGGTTGGTGCCGGCAGCGTATGCCCCGCGGCGTAGTGCTGGATCACTTCGGCCAGCAACTGCGCATTGCTCCAGCCGTCCATCAAAATATGGTGGCTGGTGTAGATCAGGTGCCAGTCATTGACGCCCGTGCGGATGAGCTTCAAGCGGAACAGCGGCGCGCTGCCCAGTGCAAAACCCTGGGCGCGTTCGGCGTCGGCCAGCGCATCGGTGTCGGTCGCTTCAAGCACTTCAAGCGGCAGGGCCACTTGGCGGACAATCGCCTGGTGCGCGGTGTCGAGGCCTTGCCAATGGAAGCTGCTGCGCAGGATGTCGTGACGCTCCAGCGCGGTTTGCCAGGCCTGAGCGAATCGCACTGGATCGAGCCCCTGGATGTCCAGACGCAGTTGACTGATGTAGGCGCCGACTTCAGGTTCGTACAGGGTGTGGAACAGCATGCCCTGCTGCATCGGCGACAGTGGATAGAGGTCTTCAAGCGTCGCGACCGCCACTGGCAATCCATCGAGCTGCGCCTGACTGATGCGCGCCAGCGGGAAGTCCGACGGCGTGGCTTGCGGCGCTTCAACGGCGCAGCAGTGATCGATCAACGCGTTGAGTTCCAGCGCGTAATCGTCCGCCAAACGCTGGATGGTCGCGGCGTCGAACATCTCGCGGCTGAACCCCCAGCTCAGCGATAACTCGCCGCCGTAGACCTGGCCTTCGACCGTCAGCCAGTTGCCCAGCGGTGCCGATGGATCTTGCGCGACTCCGTTGCCTTCGGTGGACGGCACAAATATCGCGGCATCGTCGAACTGACGGTCGAACTGGCCCAGATAGTTGAAGGTGATGCGCGGTTGCGGCAACGCCGCCAATTCGGCGCGAATCGCCGGGGTGCCGAGGTAGCGCAGCGCGCCATAGCCCAGGCCTTTGTCCGGCACGGCACGCAGTTGTTCTTTGATGGATTTGATCGACGCGCCGAGATCGCTGGAGGGCATCAGATTGACCGGGAACAGGCTGGTAAACCAACCCACGGTGCGGGTCAGGTCGATGTCGTCGAACAGGTCTTCGCGGCCATGGCCTTCAAGCTGGATCAGCGTGCTGCCCTGCCCGCTCCAGCGGCAAACCGCGCGAGCCAAGGCGGTCAGCAGCAGGTCGTTGACCTGGGTGCGATAGGCCGCCGGGGCCTGTTGCAGCAGTTTGCGGGTTTGCTCGGCGTCGAGTTTGAGTTCGAGTTTTTGTTCGAAGCGGTTTTCCAGTGCGCCGGTTGGGCGATCGCACGGCAGATCGCTCGGCGCGTTTTTCAGTTGGGTCTGCCAGTGTCCGAGGCTGTTTTCAAAGACTGGCAGATGATCCTGCAAGCGAGCGACCCAGCGTTGATAGCTGCTGGTTTTCGCCAGCGACACATTACCGCCGCTATAGAACTGCTGAAGGTCTTCGAGCAACACGCGCCAGGAAACACCGTCCACCGCCAGGTGATGAATGACCAGCAGTAAACGCTCGGTACCGTCGGCCATCGCAACCAGCAGCGCGCGCATCAGCGGGCCATTTTGCAGATTGAGACTGCGTTGGGCTTCGTCGCACAGAGCGTTGAGTTCTTCTAGCGATTGCGCCTGACGTTGCCACAACACTGATTCAGTGGTCGGCGCGGCATAGGATTGTTGCCAACCTTCGGCGGTTTGTTCGTAACGCAGGCGCAAGCTGTCGTGATGGGTCAGCAAATGCTCAAGCGCGCGATCCAGCGCCTCGACGTTCAACGCCTCGCGCGGCACCAGCAGCAGCGACTGGTTCCAGTGCTGAAGTTCAGGAATGGCTTGTTCGAAAAACCACTGTTGCACCGGCGCCAACGCCACCGCGCCAACCGCTGGACCTTGGTCAATCAATGGCTGCTCACCGCTGCGAGCGGCCTGGGCCAGGCTGCGGATGGTCTGGTGCTGGAACAGGTCTTTGGGGCTCAACACGATCCCGGTCTGACGCGCACGGCTGACCACTTGCATGGAAACGATGGAGTCGCCGCCCAGTTCGAAGAAGTTGTCTTCAAGACCCACATTTTCGATGGCCAACACGTCCTGCCAAATCGCGGCCAGGGATTTTTCCATCGCCGTGCGCGGCGCGACGTGTTCGCGTTGTTGCTGCGAGCCGTCAATCGCTGGCAAGGCCTTGCGGTCGAGTTTGCCGTTGGGGGTCAGTGGCAGCTGTTCGAGAAACAGCAGGAACGCCGGGACCATGTAGTCCGGCAGGTGTTGGCGCAGCGCGGTTTTCAAGGTTTCACGCTGGGTCGTTTGAGCGTCGATGTCGTCCAGCAGCGATGGATCGGTCGGCACGATGTACGCGACCAGTTGCTGACCGTTGACGCCGTCCTGCGCCAACACCGCCAGTTCGCGCACGGCGTCCTGCTGCAACAGCCGCGCTTCGATTTCGCCGAGCTCGATGCGGAAGCCACGCACCTTGACCTGATGGTCGATACGACCGACATATTGCAATGTGCCGTCGGCCTGATAACGAGTCAGGTCGCCAGTGCGGTACAGGCGTTCGCCGGTGTTGGAGAACGGGTTCGGCACGTATTTTTCGGCGGTCATGCCCGGTCGCGCCAGGTAACCACGGGTGATGCCGGCGCCAGCCAGGTACAGCTCGGCAGACACGCCTTGCGGCACCGGTTGCAGGTCAGCGTCCAGCAAGTAGCTGGCGGTGTGTTTCAGCGGTCGGCCGATGTTTGCGCGGCCAAAGGCCTCGCGGCGGGTCCAGGTCGAATAGGTGGTGTCTTCGGACGGACCGTACAAATCGTAGACATGCTCGACGGTCGACTGCTGATACAACGCGTCCACCAGGCTCTGCTTCAACGGCTCGCCGGCGAGGTTGATGATGCGCACGCTTGGCGGGATCTGCCCGTCGCGCTGCAACGCATTGATCGCCGACGGCACGGTGTTGATCAGGCGCACCTGATCTCGGGCCGGCAGCTGCGGTAATTCCAGGGCGTTGCGGGCGATGATCACCGAGCCGCCGTTGGCCAGGGTGACAAACAGTTCCCACACCGACAGGTCGAAACAGACCGACGTCGACGCCAATACGCCTTGGATGTCTTCGCGGCTGTAGACCGATTTCGACCACTCGATCAGCGCCAGCACGTTGCGGTGGGCGATGGCCACGCCTTTGGGTTTGCCGGTGGAGCCGGAGGTGTAGATCACGTAGGCGAGGTTGTCTGGTGTGACGCGAATCATCGGCGCACTACTTGGGTAAGCGGCCCACTCCGTATCGTCCATCAGCAACACTTGCGTATCCGCCGGCACGTTCAATGTTGCGGCGACAGCTTGCTCAGTCAGCAGCACCAAAGCGCGGCTGTCTTCGAGCATGTAGGCAACGCGTTCGGCCGGGTAATCCGGGTCCAGCGGCACATAAGCGCCGCCCGCCTTGAGCACCGCCAGCAGCGCCACCAACAGGTTGTCGGAGCGTTGCATCGCCACGCCAACCCGGACCTCCGGGCCCACGCCCAGTTCGATCAACCGATGTGCCAGACGATTGGCCTGATGGTCTAGTTCGGCGTAGGTCAGCTGTTTGGCGGCGAAGGTCACCGCCAGCGCATTCGGGTTCGCGACGACTTGCTGGCTGATCAGCTCATGAATGCACAGGTCTTGCGGGAAGCTTTCGTCAGCGCGGTTCCAGTCATGCACGATGCGCTGGTATTCCGCGCTCTCCAGCAATGGCAAATCACTGATGCGCTGCTGCGAATCACTGACCATGCCCTGCAACAAATGCGTCCAGTGCTGCGCCATGCGCGCGATGGTCGCCGCGTCGAACAGGTCGTTGGCGTAGGTCAGCGCGGCGTGCAGCTTGCCGCCCTTTTCATAGGTGTCGAGGGTCAGATCGAATTGAGTGGTGCGCCCTTCCCACTCGATCACGCCCAGCGCCAGACCGGACGCGGTGCTGACCGTAGAAATGTCCGCGACCTGCGGCTGGTGGTTGTACATCACCTGGAACAGCGGCGTATGGCTAAGACTGCGTTCCAGTTTCAGCGCCTCGACCAGGCGCTCGAACGGCAAGTCCTGATGGGTCTGGGCACCGAGGGCGGTTTCTTTGATGGCACGCAGCAAGTCGTCGACGCGGGTCTGGCCGTTGAGCTGGATGCGCAGCACCTGGGTGTTGACGAAGAAGCCGATCAGGCCTTCGACTTCGGCGCGGTTGCGGTTGGCGATCGGCACGCCGACGCGGATGTCAGTCTGCCCGGTGTAACGGTGCAGCAGCGCGTTGAAGGCGCCGAGCAACAGCATGAACAGGGTGATGTTGTGCTTCTGCGCCGTGGCCCGCAGTTGCTCGGCCAACTGAGCGTCGACGGCGAACTCGTAACGGGTGCCGCGATAGCTCGGCATCGCCGGGCGCGGGTGATCGGTGGGCAGTTCCAGCACCGGGTGCTCGGCGCCCAGTTGCGCCTGCCAGTAGTCGAGTTGACGCGCCTGTTCTCCCGCCTCCAGCCAGCGGCGTTGCCACAACGCATAGTCGCTGTACTGGATCGGCAATGGCGCGAGTTGCGGTTGTGCGCCCGCCTCAAAGGCGTCATAGCAGCGGATGAATTCGTCGATCAGCACGTTCATCGACCAGCCATCGGAAACGATGTGGTGCAGGGTCAGCAGCAGAACGTGTTCCTGATCGGCGAGTTTGAGCAAGGTGACGCGCAGCAATGGGCCGGTTGCCAGATCAAACGGCAGCACGGATTGCTGCTCGGCGGCTTGGGCAACGGCCCTTTCGCGCTCCGTGGCCGGTAATGCGCTGAAATCCACCTGATCGATGACCAACGGCGCGCTGGCCGGCACTTGCAGCAAGGTGTCGTCGGCCTGGCGCTGGAACACCGTGCGCAGGGTTTCGTGACGTTCAACGAGGCTGGCGAACGCTTGTTCCAGCGCGGACAGGTTCAACTGCCCGGTCAGACGCACCGCGCCCGGCAGGTTGTAGGCGCCGCTTTGCGGGTCCAGCTGCCAGAGAAACCACATGCGTTGCTGGGCGTACGACAACGCCTGGCGATCTTCGGCTTCGACGCCGGCAGGAATGGGGAAACGGGCGAAATCAACGCCTTCCTTTTGCAAGGCCGCAAGGAACATCTGGCGCTTTTCCAGGGGCAACCCGATAAACCGGCGAGCAAGTTTCAAGGAGTCTTCAGCATTCATTTCTTAGCATCCGGATCAGTGGCGGGAAGCACAAAGGCACGTCGTCCCTATAAAACGAATGCAGACCGGAAAAATTAACGAATGAGAACAAGTATCAGAAAGGAGGTAGAACGCGGAGTGTCAGGGTGTCAAAAATCATTGTGGGAGCGAGCCTGCTCGCGATGACGGCCTGTCAGTCACATTTATGTTGAATGTGATGCCGCTATCGTCGGAACGCCGCCCGGAGCCGGCTCGCTCCCACAGGGGATTGGGTGATGTTTGGGATGGTGTCAGGCGCTGACGGCCATGGTATGCCGCCGATGGTGAACTTCCAGCTGATCCTTGATCACCCGCAACACCTTGGCTTCGTGCTCGTGGATGAAGAAATGACCACCAGCAAGCATGTCCACCGAGAAACTGCCGTGGGTTTCCTTGCTCCAGCCGATCAACTGTTCGGTGGTGGCGCGGTCAGCCTTGCCGCCGAGCACGTGAACCGGGCACTTGAGCAAGGGACGCTGCTGAGGCTCGAAGCGTCCGCACAATAGAAAGTCCGCGCGCAGCACTGGCAGCGTCAGGCTCATCAACTCGTCGTTGGCCAGCACCTCTTCACGGGTGCCGTTGAGGGTGCGCAATTGCTCGATCAATTCGGCATCGGTTTTGGGCTCGGCGAAACCCCGGTCGTAGTCGGCACGCAGGGTCGGTGCGGCGGTGCCCGAAGCGAACAGCGCCACCGGTTCCGGGCAGCCCAGCGAGCGAAACGCATGGGCCATCTCACAGGCGAGCAACGCGCCAAGGCTATGACCGAACAGCGCGTACGGCGCCTTGAGCGTGGCTTTTTGTTCCTGCGCGAGTTGCAGCGCCAGGCGTCGCATGTCGGTGTGCAAGGGTTCGCCAAACCGGGCGCCACGTCCAGGGAGTTCCACGGGTTGCAGCTTGAGCCACTCCGGCAGTTTGCGCCGCCAACGGCTGTAGACCATGGCACTCGCGCCCGAATAGGGCAGGCAGAGCAATGTCAGCTGGGTCACCGGGCTTACCTCGAAAAGTTGTCTGTATAGATGAACGGATGAACGCCGAAGGGAATTAGTCGTACACATCCCCCTGTAGGAGTGAGCCTGCTCGCGATAGCGGTGTGTCAGTCACCATCAAGTTGACTGACACACCGCTATCGCGAGCAGGCTCACTCCTACAGGGGTTCTTTATTTCAAGTGGCGGAAGCTTTGCACTGCGGAACCGAGGACCACGGCACCAGCGGCGACGGCGACCCAGAATCCGCTCCGGGCTCCAAATGCATCGATCAGCCAACCCGAACTGGCCGCGCCAATCGCCACGCCAATGCTCAACCCGGTCACCAACCAGGTCAGGCCTTCAGTGAGTTTGGCCGGCGGCACGATGCGCTCCACCAACGCCATCGCCACAATCAGGGTCGGCGCAAAAAACAACCCGGCGACGAACACCGCCAGCGACAGCCCGAGAATGTTCGTCGCCAGCAGCAACGGCAGCGTGGTCACCGCCGTCGCCACGCCGCCGTACAGGAACAGTTGCGGCAACGGCAGTTTCGAGCGCAACGCCCCGAACGCCAAACCGGCCAGGCACGAGCCGATGGCATACACCGACAACACAATACTCGCCGCCGCCGGCTGCCCCTGCTGCTGAGCGAACGCCACGCTGACCACGTCCACCACGCCGACGATGGTGCCCATGGCGACCATCAACAGCATCAGCAACTGAATCTCGCTGGAACGAATGATCGAGGCCTGATGATGGTCTTCATGGGGATGAATCGCCGGCTCGGTGTCACGTTGCAGCACAAACGCCGTCACCCCGATCGCCAGCATCAGCAACGCCGCCAATGGCCCCGCCTCGGGGAACGCCACCACGCACAACCCCACCGACAGTGGCGGCCCGACAATAAAACAGACCTCGTCCAGCACCGACTCCAGCGCATAGGCGGTTTGCAGCTCTGGCTGGCCGCGATACACCTCGGTCCAGCGCGCCCGCACCATCGCCGACATGCTCGGCATGCACCCGGCCAGCGCGGCGAATACAAACAACGTCCAGTTCGGCGCCTGCAAACGAGTGCAAAGCAACACCAGCAACAACGCCCCGCCACCGATCAACGCCGAGACTGGCAAGATCCGACGCTGCCCGAAACGGTCCACCAGCCGCGAGACCTGCGGCGCACAAAACGCGGTGGCCAAGGCAAACGTGGCGGCCACTGCGCCGGCCAATCCGTAGCCACCCTGCAGTTGCGAGAGCATGGTGATCAGGCCGATGCCAGTCATGGAAATCGGCATGCGCGCGATCATCCCGGCCAGCACAAAAGCGCTGCTGCCTGGGGCTTTGAACAGCTCGCGGTAGGGGTTTGCCATGGGTGCGGGTCTCAACAAGAGCCTGCAAGTTGCCATAAACACGGGTTGAGGGGAAAGCAGCCAATTGTTGGTTGAGTGTTAAGGCGCTGCCCCCGTGGGAACGATCAGGCAGTCAGGTGACGAATCTTTCACGGTTCGGCGTGAACTCTCATCACCGCCCGCCAGTCAGCTAGTTAAGCCCTCGACACAAGGCTCCTGGAGTTTCGCGACAATGGCTGATCATCATCCCGAACGACAAAGCGCCATCGACGCCCACGGCATCATCGGCGACATGCGCAGTGCGGCACTGGTCAACGACAAAGGCAGCGTCGACTTTTTTTGCTGGCCAGAATTCGACAGCCCATCGATTTTCTGTTCGCTGCTGGACACCCCCGAGGCCGGCATCTTTCAACTATCGCCGGACCTGCCCGATGCCCGTCGCGAACAAATTTATCTGCCGGACACCAATGTGCTGCAAACCCGTTGGCTCAGCGACCGCGCAGTCGTCGAAGTCACCGACCTGCTGCCCATCGGCGACAGCGAAGATGACACGCCGGTGCTGATGCGCCGGGTTCGTGTGGTCAGCGGACAGGCAACGTTTCACATGCGCTGCGCTGTGCGTCATGACTACGCTCGCGCCAAGACCCGCGCACGCGTGGAAGAAAAAGACGTAACCTTCGAGGCCGCCGATCAGCCGTCCCTGCGCCTGTCTTCGGATCAGGTCTTGCGTATAGACGGCCATGCGGCAGTCGCTGAATTCACCCTCGAACAGGACCAGAGCGCCGAATTCATGTTGGGCGGTATCGACGATCCGCGATTCAAGGAAGGCGCCGCCGCGATCTGCCTGGAACGGACCCTGAAGTTCTGGCGCGACTGGATCGGCCAATCCAACTACCGCGGCCGCTGGCGGGAAATGGTCAATCGCTCGGCCCTGGCGCTGAAGTTGCTGACCTCGCGCAAACACGGCGCGATCCTCGCCGCCGCGACCTTCGGCCTGCCGGAAACGCCTGGCGGCGAGCGCAACTGGGACTATCGCTACACGTGGATCCGCGACGCCTCGTTTACCGTCTACGCGTTCATGCGCCTGGGCTTCGTTCAGGAAGCCAATGATTACATGCGCTGGCTACGCGGGCGGGTCAGCGATTGCCACGGCAAATCGATGAAGCTCAACATCCTCTACGCCATCGACGGCCGTCAGGAACTGCCGGAAACCGAACTCTCGCACCTGTCCGGTCATGGCGGTGCAACACCGGTACGCATTGGCAATCAGGCTTACGACCAGGTCCAGCTCGACATCTTCGGCGAGTTGATGGACGCGGTGTACCTGGTCAACAAATACGGCGACGCCATCTCCCATGAAGGCTGGAAACACACGGTGGAAGTGGTCGATCAGGTCTGCGAAACCTGGGAGCAAGAGGACGTCGGCATCTGGGAAATGCGCGGCGAACAACATCACTTCCTGCACTCGCGGCTGATGTGCTGGGTCGCACTGGACCGAGCCATTCGCCTCGCCTCCAAACGCTCACTGCCCGCCCCGTTCGCCCGCTGGGACCAGACCCGACAAGCGATCTACGCCGACATCTGGGAAAACTTCTGGAACGAAGAACGCGGGCATTTCGTTCAGTACAAGGGTGGTACCACCCTCGACGGCTCGATGCTGCTGATGCCGCTGGTGCGCTTCGTCAGCGCCAAGGACCCGCGCTGGCTCGCGACCCTCGACGCCATCGAAAAGAATCTGGTACGCGACGGCATGGTTTACCGCTATCGCAATGACGACACCCGAATCGACGGCCTCGACGGCACCGAAGGCGCCTTCGCCGCGTGCTCGTTCTGGTACGTCGAATGCCTGGCCCGCGCCGGACGGGTGGAAAAAGCGCATCTGGAATTTGAACAGTTGCTGAGGTATGCGAACCCGCTGGGGTTGTACGCCGAAGAGTTCGACAGCCATGCGCGGCATCTGGGCAATACGCCGCAAGCGCTGACGCATTTGGCACTGATCAGTGCGGCGTGTTTTCTGGATCGGAAATTGAGTGGGGAGAAGAGTTTCTGGCAGCCGTGAGAGCACCTCGCCACAAGTTTGTGTAGTCCGAAGTCCTGCATTGTTTAAACAAAACCCGCATCCACCACCGGAAAATCCTCTGTTGCCAGCCGTTACATCCCCACCTACCATCGACCGTCAACGGGTACAGCGGAGCTGTCCAACAAAACCCGAATTCAAGGAACCAGAATGACCCAACGCATCCACCGCAGCATCGACACCCCACTCCGGTCAGGCCTGAACCGGGATGAATTGTGGGAAGGCCAGGACAAAGGCCTGATCAAATGCTGGGAAATCGGCCGCCAACGCGCCGCCCGTTTTCCCGAACTCGCCCAACGCTGCCTTGCCGGCGAACTGCCGGTGCTGGGCTGGAAAGGTGGCGTCAGCCGCAGCCTGAAAAAACTCGAAAAATACGGATCCCTCAAGTACCTCGCTCAGTGGCAAGGGTTACGCGGGGAAGATCTGGATGTTGATTTGGGTGAAGAACGGGCATTGACCTGTTCGCGGACCAACATGGTGGTGACGTTTACGCCGGATCGGTCGAAATATTTCAATCAGGTGGCGGAAATCGAGGCCTAGGAAATAGGCAAAAACGACCCTTTCTGGAGAATCGAATGAACAATGAAGCGCTGATCCACTTCATCCCAACTCCAGGCTTGTCGCTCGCCTACGAAGAACACGGCCCTACCACCGGAGACCCGATCATCCTCCTCCACGGTTTCCCCTACTCTCCACGCGCCTACGACGAAATCGCCCCAGACCTCGCCGCCAAGGGCTACCGCGTCATCGTCCCGTACCTGCGCGGTTACGGCCCGACCCGTTTCAACCACCCTGACACCCTGCGCTCCGGACAACAAGCCGCCCTCGCTCAGGATTTGCTGGATCTGATGGACGCGTTGGCCATTCAACAAGCCGCCCTGTGCGGCTACGACTGGGGCGGTCGGGCGGCGTGCATCGTGGCGGCGCTATGGCCAGAGCGGGTTCATTGCCTGGTGACCGGCGACGGTTACAACCTTCAGAACATTCCCCTTTCCACCGAACCGTTGGACCCGGAAACCGAGCACCGCCTCTGGTATCAGTACTACTTCCACACACCACGCGGCGTCGAAGGCCTTACGAAAAATCGCCAAGCCTTGTGTGAATTACTCTGGAAGCTGTGGTCACCCACTTGGGCAAAAGGTCCTGAGTTGTATCCGTTAAGCGCACCGGCCTTCAACAACCCGGATTTCGTCGAGGTGGTGATTCACTCCTACCGCCACCGGTTCATGTACGCGCCCGGCGACCCGGCGCTGGAGTGGATCGAAGAAGAGCTGACCCGACAGCCGCCGATCAACGTACCGACGATTTCCCTGTGCGGTGCCGACGATGGCGTCGGACCGGCACCGGAGATAGACGAAGACATCGCCCATTTCACCGGGCGTTATGAGCGGCGAGTGCTGGCGGGCGTCGGGCACAACATTCCCGAAGAAGCACCCAAGGCAACGCTCAGAGCATTACTGGATCTGCTGGAGGGCTGACGCTGAAACGCTCGCGATAGGCCTGCGGGGTTACGCCCATTGCCCGCAGAAAACTGCGTCGAAGCGTCTCTTCGCTGCCGAAACCGCATTGCACCGCCACCCGCTTGATCGGTACGCCGGTATCGCTGAGCAAACGTCGGGCGGTCTCGACCCGAATCAGTTCGATGGCCCGCGCCGGAGTCTGGCCGGTGTCGGCGCGGTAGTGGCGCACGAAACTGCGTTCGCTCATGCCGGCCTGCAAGGCCAGGGTCGGGATGCCGAGATCCTTGGTGAGGTTTTCGCTGATCCAGGCGTGAAGTTCGTCGAAACGGTTGCCTTCCTTTTGCAAAGAGAGGGTCACGCTGAACTGCGACTGGCCACCGGGACGTTTCAGGAACACCACCAGTTGCCGGGCGACTTCCAGGGCCATCGTGCGGCCAAGATCTTCTTCAACCATGGCCAGCGCCAAATCGATACCGGCAGTGACCCCGGCCGAGGTCCAGACCGGGCCGTCATTGATGAAAATCGGATTGGGCTCAACCTGCAGCCGCGGATGCAGCTGCGCCAACTGCTCGCAACGGGTCCAGTGAGTGACCACCCGCCGGCCATCGAGCCAGCCACTGGCCGCCAGCAAAAATGCCCCGGTGCACACCGACGCTACCCTCCGACATCCCGTCGCATGTTCACGAACCCACGCCACCAGCGGTTCGTCTTGCCCCGCGTCGTAAACGCCCCAGCCACCGGCAATGATCAACGTGTCACTGCCCTCTTCGGGCAACGGCTCGGCCAACAGCGCCAACCCCGCCGACGACATTACCGCCCCGCCGCCGCTGGCAATCACCGTCGGCGCGTAAGGCACCGGCAAACCTTGCTGGCGGGAAATATCGTTGGCCGAGGCGAACACCTGCAACGGCCCGGTGACGTCGAGCAATTGCACGTTGGCAAAGGCGAGCACGTGAATGGTTTTCGGCATGATTGGCGTAATTCGTGGGGTTATTGGCGTATACGCCAAATCCTACGAGCCTAAAGTGAAGCCGTCCACCCACTTCATGAGAAAAATGCCATGACGTTGCAGATCGGTTTTCTGTTGTTTCCACAGGTTCAGCAACTGGACCTCACCGGCCCTTACGACGTACTGGCCTCGCTGCCGGACGTAAAGGTGCATTTGATCTGGAAGGATCTGGTGCCAGTCACCGCGAGCACGGGCCTGGTGCTGAAACCCACCACCACCTTCGACGATTGCCCGACGCTGGATGTGATCTGCATTCCCGGCGGCAGTGGCGTCGGGCCGTTGATGGAGGATGAACAGACACTGGCCTTCATCCAGGCGCAAGCCGTCAACGCGCGTTACGTCACGTCAGTGTGTACCGGCGCGCTGGTGCTCGGTGCGGCGGGTCTGCTGAAGGGTAAACGCGCCACCACTCACTGGGCTTATCACGAATTGTTGGCGCCTTTGGGGGCGATCCCGGTGAAGGATCGTGTGGTGCGCGACGGCAATCTGCTGACCGGTGGTGGGATCACGGCGGGCATCGATTTTGCCCTGACCCTGGCCGCGGAGTTGTTCGACAAGGACACGGCAGAGCTGGTGCAGTTGCAGCTCGAATACGCCCCGGCACCGCCGTTTACGTCGGGCAGCCCTGAATCGGCTCCGGTGAGTGTGCTGGAGGAAGCCCGCAAACGTGCCGCCGGGTCATTGAAACTGCGCTCGGAAATCACTGAACGTGTAGCGGCGAAACTCGATCAGTTGTCAGCACGCTGATCCATCCCGACCGGCAGTCAGTGCCTGGTTGCCGGTCCCCCGGCCAAAACAATGCGCCGAGGATTTTCCATCGCCCATAAAAAAACCCGCCTAAGCGGGTTTCTCAAGACCATTTCGACATCCTGTCGGCAGCCATCCTGGCCAATGGTCGATCATCCGTGATCCTGAGCGCTTCCTGCGACTCAGTTGATGGGTCCAGAATAAACACATCGGTGACGTGTCAAAAGACGACATACCCGTTAGCGGGTGTAAGCCTTTGACCATTTCAGCCTTGAAGCCCTCTCCTGTCGCAGCTGCCAAGTCCTTTTCGACAGACCAAAAAAAACCCGCCGAAGCGGGTTTTTCCCAAGACCATTACGACTCCCTGTCGGCAGCGATTCCTTGCTTATGGTCGATCATCCGTGATCCCGAACACTTCCTGTGTTTCGGTTGATGAGGCTAGATTACGCTTCGGATCCAATGTGCAATAGACGACATAGCTACCATCGCGTGTAGGACATTCGCTATAGCCGCCCTTCCGAAAACCCTTAGACAGGTAAGGTTTCGAGCATTGAAGCCGCGAGTTCCGCGGCCTGCAGCTGACCTGCCGCCGCCAGGGTGTCGTCATCCTCGAGAAACCAGGCTGCCGACAATCCGGCAAACGCCAACACCCATTGCAGTAACCGTCGGCGCTCGAGGCCGGCGGCGTCAGCCACCACCGCGACCTGCCTGCGGAAACGCTGCGGGTCAGTCGCCGTCGGCAAGTCGGGATTACAGATCAGGTTGGCGTAATCGAATCCGCGCTCACCGATCACCCGCTTGGGATCGATGGCCAGCCAACCCCGCGGGCCGAAGTCCAGAACATTGTCGTGATGCATGTCACCGTGCAGCACCACGACGTCCTGCGGTTCGGCCAACAAGGCTTCGGCAGTGGCGAGACTGAGGGAATAAGGGCCACCAAACCGTTCAGCCGCCAAACGCAGCGACTTGAACCATGGCGCCAATGGAACCAGGGGCGGTGGTGGCGACGGCCGCGGCGCGTGCAGCCGCGCCAATGTCGCACACAGTATCTGGCTGGCTTCGTCGTCCTGACCGTTGAGCGCCATGTGCATCAGCGATCGCTGGCCCATGGCACGCTCGATCAACAACCCGTCTCCGTCATGGGCATAAACGCGGGCAGCGCCCTCGCCGCCCCACCAGGTCATCAACAAATTGCCGAACTTTTCTTCGGCATCGACAGCAATTTTCAACATCGCCGGCACATCACCCATGCACACCGGCAACAAACGACTGCCGGGCGTGATGATCGGTTCACCGTCCGGCACCAGCGCCCAGCGTTTCAGCCAAGGTTCGAACATGCAGCCATCACTCTTCCTGACGCTCGCGTTGCTTGGCACTGACTTTGAGAAATTCTTCGATGTTGTTCATCTGTTCATCCCAACCGCGGCTGTCCATGCGGAACGCCTTGAGTCGGCGCGTCTGAGGGATGTGATCGAAACCGGACTCGGTGACCTTGAGTAACGTGCCTTCATCCATGTCTTCGAGCTCGAACTTCACCAGGGTGGTGGGTTCCTGGGAGTAATCGATATCGGGCTCAATCGCGTACGGATGCCAGCGAAACGAAAACACCCGTTCCGGCTCGACCCGCTCCACCAGTACATTCCACAGCAAGTGTTCATAACCCGGGTACGTAATCTGCCCCTGGGTCCACTCACCGGCGACAAAACGCTTGCCTTCCAGCGCCACGCCAAACCACTGTCCGAAGGCTTCGGCATTGGCCAGCACACGCCAGACCTGCGAGCGCGGCGTTTTAAGCAGGATCTTCCTTTCGATGCGATCTGATGCTGGATTCATAAGTCACCTCCTGTACTGAACAGTAGGCCTGTAAGACCACAAGACCAACCCTAAAGTTGTATCAATCGGGTATCGCAATCAACCCTGTACGAAATATTCAGCTGCATTTCTGCCCCTGAGCACCGTTTGAAGACAAAAGTCAGCGGGCTGAAGCTGGTAACGTTTGCAAACCAGACAAGAAGATTAGCCCCACATTCACTCATGCTCTCGGGGAAACATCATGAATAGCCTGCACGGCAGCTGCTTGTGTAAAGCCGTCGAATACGAACTCGATAGCCTCGATATGCCCATCAGCCATTGCCACTGCCAAACCTGTCGCAAGGCACACGCGGCGGCATTTGCCTCGACAGCCGGGGTCATGCGCGAACATTTTCGCTGGACCAAAGGCCAGGACCGCCTGAGCAGCTACGAGTCGTCACCGGGCAAGCTTCGGCATTTCTGTTCGGTCTGCGGTTCACACTTGATGGCTGAGCGCCTGGCCCAACCCCACGTTATTGTTCGTGTGGCGACACTGGACGATGACCCGAAAATGACGCCGCAGGCGCATATCTGGACGACACATGACGTGCCGTGGCTTGGCTATGAATCGATTAAAAAATGCCCTGAATGGCAAACATAAAGGGTCGAATACGGCACTAAACTGCATCCCGACTTTCCTGCCACAACGAGAATCCCCATGCACCCACGCTTTCTTCTGGCATTGACGCCTCTGCTGTTCACGACTGCCGCTTATGCGGTGGACTGCGACAACGCCACCGATCAGGCGACGATGAATCAGTGCGCGGCGCAGCAGCACAAGGCGGCGGACAAGGAGTTGAATGCGCTTTACCAGCAGATCAACGAGCGTTTGAAGAGCAGCCCCGAAAGCAAAAAGCTGCTGATCGGGGCACAGCGTTCGTGGGTTGCGTTTCGGGATGCCGAGTGCAAGTTCTCGAGCGCCGGGGTGGAAGGCGGGAGTGTGTATCCGCTGATCTACAGCAACTGTGTTACTGAGTTGACCAAGGCGCGGGTTGAGACTTTCAAGAATTATTTGAAGTGCCAGGAGGGGGATTTGAGTTGTCCGGTGCCTGGGGCTTGATGCTTGGGTGACCATAAGGGCCTCATCGCGAGCAAGCTCGCTCCCACATTGGATTTTCAGTGAACACCTATTTTGTGTACGACCGAAAACCACTGTGGGAGCGAGCCTGCTCGCGAAGGCGTCAGTTAAGGCGCCGCAAATTACCGAACAAATATCTGCGCGGTCGTGATCGCCATATCCCCACCCGGCAACTTGATGCTGCCAATCTGCTTCATGCTCTCGGGATCAAAGATCGCCACGTCATTAAACGTCCCGGCCAGGTAAATCTTGCTGCCGTCCTTGTTGAACGAAATGCAGTAGTAGGAATGATCCAGCGTCGCCGCCTGGAGCATTTTCTTCTCCTTGATGTCGTACTTCGCCAGACGATTGAGTACGCCGAACATCAGGTTCGGATCCTTCGGCGAGCGCATGCCGCTGAAGTAGATTTCCGTCAGAGGACCGAAGTCAGTGGTTTCGGTCTTGCCGGTTTTCAGGTCGATGCTGAACAGCCCGTAAAGGTACTCGGCAGTCGCTGGATCCTGCTTCTTGTCCTTGAATTTCGCCGCGGTGTAGAGCAGCGAGAAGTCATGGCGATAAGTCTGCTGGTTCCACACGTAGAGCACGTCCGGCGCGCTGTAGTTCGGGCGTTTCCAGTGACGGCTGGGGATCAACACGTCGAACTTGCCGGTCTTCACATCGACCTTGTAGACGTCCGCCCCGGCCACGTACAACGCGCCGTCGTCACCGCTCTGCATGATGGTCAACTGCCGTGGCGCCGGGAAACTGCGCACGGGTTTGGCGTCCATGCCGGCGTCGGTGGCGTACACATCGAGCCGCGGTTGCTGCACTTCGTAGCGGTCGTTGAGCATCAACGTCGGGTTGGCAATGGTGAACAGTTCCTTGCCGTCGTGGCTGAGGGTGAAGGCGAACATCGACTTCGCTTTCTCCCCCGGTTTCTGGGTAATGCTGGCGTGAAACACCTGTTTGCAGCTGTCGAGTTCAACGCCATAGACATCCGCGTAGTGATTGTTCAGCACGTAAGCGGTCTTGCGGTCCGGCGACAACTGAACGGTGCCGGGACCGAAGGCATCCGGCATTTTGCAGGTCTTGAACAGGGTGTCGGTGGCCAGGTCGATGACGTGCAGGTTGTTCGGGTAATTGGTGGTCACCATGTACTCGTGACCGGTTTCGAGTGCAGTGTTTTCATCGGCCAGAACGTTGAGCGAACAGGCGCTCAGGACGGCGAATGCGGCCAGGCCGCAGGCTTTGATGCTAGGCATGCTGGAATCCTTATATCTGACCGATTACTTGTCTTTTGGAAAGACAGTCCCGAGATTGCGCCAGTTGTCGTTGGACGCCTGGGCATCCTTGTTCCAGTCCGGGTAGGTGCTCATCATGTCGGGCACCTGGGCCGGCCACCAGCAAGGGTCGGAGCAGCCGTAAAGGTCGGCTTCCATCGGCTGGCACAGCGACGACACACCGCCAAACGCATCGATTTCCCAACCCGGGTCGGTGGTCGAGGCGCAGCCGGCGACGGAACTCATCGCCACCACTTCTTCGATGCGGTTTTCGGCCGCGGCTTCATCCAGTTTCAGTGCCTTATTATTGATTGCCTTGAGATGTTTCATATCAGTGAGCCTTGCGCGGAGTGATGTAGCTGCTGATAAACGCAGGGTTGTGGGCCATGATCCGGGTGTAGACCTCGACGCCGAAGTCGACCCAGTCACGCATCAGTTCGCAGTAGTGATAGGTCGGGTGGGTCGGATCGCCGTAACGGGCATAACTCTCGTGGTAGCAACCGCCGGAGCACAGATTACGGATCTGACAGTCCTCGCAACCGGTGTTGGTGCGGTCCAGGCGCTGGGACAGGAAGTCGTTCAACTCGACCTGTTTTACGCCGCTGTGAACGTTGCCGAACGTCGGCAGACTCGAACCGGTAAACCGGTGGCACAGGTTCAGTTCGCCCTTGTGATCCACCGCCAGCATCTTCAGGCCCGCGCCGCATGGCAGGGCTTTTTTGTGGCCTTCGTGGATGTCGGTGATCAGCTGGTGCAGGTTGGAGAAACCGATGTTGCGGTGCTCCAGCGCCGCTTCCAGATAACGCCGACCGAGTTTCTTCATGTTGGCGAAGACTTCGATCAGCTCATCGCTGGACAGGTTGAAGGTGCTGATGTCGCCGGAGGTCACCGGGGCAAAACCGACCTCGGCAAAACCCAGTTCATTGAACAGGTGATCCCAGATGGTTTCGACGTCAGTGACGCCGGTGGTCAGGGTCACGCGGGCACCGACCGGACGGCTGTTGTAGCGCGACAGCAGCATCTCGGCCTTGCGCCGCACCACGTCATAAGTGCCCTGCCCGCCCACGGTGATGCGGTTGCGGTCGTGCACGGTTTTTGGTCCGTCGATACTGACTGACAGGCCGAAACGGTGGGCGTTGAGGTAGTCCACGGTCTCTTCGGTGAGCAGCGTCGCGTTGGTGGTCATGACAAACTCGACGAACTTGCCCGCCTCACGGAAACGCTTCTCGCAATAGTCGACCATGTACTCGATCAGCTTGCGATTGCTCAGCGGTTCGCCACCGAAAAACACCACGGTGAAACGCTCTTCGTCCGGGGATTCGCGCAACAGCATTTCCACCGAGGCGACCGCCGTTTCGACGTCCATTTTCTTGCCGGCCGACGGCTTGTCCAGGTCTTCCTTGTAGCAGTAGGTGCAGCTCAGATTGCAGCCGGTATTGACGTTGAGCACCACGGTATTGATCGCCGTGCGCTCGACCCGTTTGGTGCCGATGTCCGGGGTCAGCGGCGAGCCGTCGCTGACCAACTCCAGGGACATCAACTCACGCAAGGTCTCGGTGATTTCCTCGCCGTTGAAGCGTGAAGACAAGCGCTGGATCAGGTCGTCCGATGAACAGCCGGGGCCGCGCAAGGTATCGATAATGGTGCCCGTCAGTTCATCGCTGGCGAACAGCGAACTGCTGGGGATGTGAAACAGCATGCGGTCAGCATCGACGTGCACTTCGTGCAGATTCCGCTCAACCAGATTCAAAATAGCGCCCATTGCAACCTCCTGTGCAAACCCCGTTCTACGGGGCTCACGGTCATTCCAAAAAAATGTCTGAAGCCGTAGGGATCAGCGAACTCATGGAATGGGTGGATTGTTCCAGCGTTGCACGGTGACGATCATGTGGCCTTCGCCGGTCAGGGATTTCCCTGCGTCGTCGACGGCGGCAATCACCTTGAGGTTGCCGGCATTGTTGGTGGACATTTTGCGCTGCGGGTTCGGCCCGGCATCGCCCGGTGTGAACACGCCGCTGTCAGCCTGCATGGTGCCGGCGAACTTGACGTCCTCGTCTTCCTTGGCACGGTCGTCGAAGGCTTCGACCGACCACTGCGCCGGGAACACGCCGATGCGATACGGCTTGCCGTCGGCGCCCTTGCCCCAGGCTTCGGCATCAAAACGGCCCTGGACTTTCGGCGTCGAACCACCGCCCTCGCCGATCCGTGCCACCGAGAACTCGGGCACGACTTTGACTTCGGCGATTTTGCTGTAGACCGACAGGGTCGGGCCTTTCAGCGTGCCGACGGTGACGTTGCGCAGACCCGGTTGAGCATTGGCGGCGGCCTTGAGCTTGACGCGCATGCGCTCTGGACTTTGCTCCAGCACCTGGACCACTTCCACGCCTTTGCCGAAGTTCGGTTTGCCGGTGAGACCGCTGCCGACTAGGGTCACTTCAGTTTCGCTGCCGGCCTTCAGGTAACCCGGCTGCACCGCCAGCAAACGGCTGCTGCCCTGCTTGGCGGCGACGAAGTCCAGGCCCCGCTCATCGTGCTCGGCCTCGAACATCCGGCCCTGCATCGCGTTGCCTTGGGCGGCGAACACCTGGCGCATGGTCACGCCGTCGATGGTCACGTTGCCGCGCCATTCGTAACCGGTGTAGAGAATCGCGCTGCCATCGCCGTTGAACGGGCTGCCGTCGGCGTATTGGCCTTTGACGCTGACCTTGAACGTGTCGCTGCCATCGGCCGTGACGCTCATCACGCCGGCCAATTCACCCTTGCCCGGCAAGTGGCCGCTGAAGCTCCAGTCACCGACCAGAACATCAGCTTTTGGCGCGGTGCTCAGCCATTTTTTCCAGGCGGGGTTGTCCAGCGGATAACGCTTGGCCAACAGCGGCACCATGTCTTTGCGGGCCAGGTCGAACCAATCACGGTCACGAGCCAGAGCCTGGTATTCCAGCGACGGCCATTGGCCGAGGTGGAAGTTCACCAGACGCTCCCATTCCTGGGCCGGACGACGTTGCAGGGCGACCCGCGCACCGGAGTGGCAGCGGCCGCACATCTGGCTGGTCTGGTCGTCGAATTTCTCGACGGTATTGAGTCGACGCTCCAGCGCATAACGCACGCCGTCGGTCTCGCTTGGGGCCAGGCCTTGGGTGTCGGCCAGGTATTTGACCAGGGTTCGGCGGTCGTCATCGCTGATCTGCAAACCGTGCATGGTTTGCATGCGGGCGATGCTCATCAACCAGCCTTCAGGGGTTTTGCGCTGGTGGCTGATGCGGCTCAGGGCATTATCGGCTTCGGGGGTATGACAGCCCTGACAGGTTTCCTTGAGGATGGTCTGGGCGTCGCGGGCTGCCAGGCTGTAAGGCGAATGCAGCGCCACACAAGCGGCCACGGCCAGCAGACTGGCACTCAGGCCTGATCGGAGTTTTCTCTTCATCAACGTCGAACCTCGCACGGTGCTTTCTTATTTTTGTGGCTTATCGTTTTTATGGTTTCTGCCGTCGGCGGCGCACCGCTGACGGAGGCAAGAGAAACGTCTGCAATGAGCAATACACGGAGCGTGCCAGCTTGCCGATTACCTTTTAAATCAAGTCGTTGCGCGAAGATGACTGCTTTTCGCCATCGCTGAACGAGATCGCCTGCGTCTAATATCGCGACAGTTGTTGCAGTCTGAGACAGCATAGATGGCCTGACCGGAACAGCTCATCGGCCGACGATTGACGCCGATCCCCTGCAAGCGCGAAATGGTCGTTCACCGATTGCCACCAGGGGATAAAAAAATGGCAAGCATCACTGTCCTGGCGGGGGACTTTCTGCAGGGTGATGGAGAGTACAGAGACGGCGTTTTCACCCTCAGAACGTCGCTTCACCCATGGCCCGGCATCACCCTCCCGCTCTCATCGTTCAAGTGCATGGAAGTGGCCAACGAGGATTCGATCAACAACATCAAGGATGCCATCGGCTTTGGCGTGGCCGGGGCCATGCTGTTGGGGCCTATTGGCGCAATCGCCGGGTTCATGCTGGCCGGCAAGGAAACCGAAGTAACCTTTCTGGCGACACTCAAGGACGACAGAAAACTGCTGGCTGCCGTGGATGGCAACACGTTCGAAGAAATTTCCAGAAAGTTTGCAGCCTGAATAATCGGCGCGGGCCGCACCGCTGAACCACGGTGCGGCGTGACGCCGGTTCAGATGTCATAGGTGGGGGAAACGCTTTTGTGTACGTCGATTTCGTGCTGCATGTCCGCCACCAGCGACGCGATCGCATGGGGACTGTCCAGTGTCCACAGGGGAACGTGGGTGGCCACAATATCCACTTTGCCGGTCATGCAGTCGCAGACCCGAATCGTCAGGGACTGGTCCGCCGCCATGGTGCAGGTGCATACGGACGGCAGAAAACTGTGTTCAATGATGTTTTGAATTTCCAGGGTTGAAAGGAACATCGTTACCTCCCTCACGCCAGATGTATTGCCGGATGAACGGTCCGTCATTTCACCCACCGATCCTGAAAAATTCTAGTCCTCAATAATGAGTACCTCAAGGTCGCAACCCGGTTGCTCGTCGTCTCATAGCTGTCGCAATTTGCAACAATCTCACCGCGTCCGCGATGCCCTTGAGTGCCCCAAAACCCCGCCGGCCAAGGACGGCCCTGCCTTTCAGGCACTTGGCACAGCCATTGCGAAAGACCTGTTCTCACGAACAACAAGAGGTCTCGCCATGCCCCTCCCTTATTTGCTTCCCGCCACCTCGGCGTTCATCCAGCGCGCTCCGCGCATGCTCATCGGCGGCGACTGGGTCGAGGCCGCCGACGGCCAGACCATGCCCCTGCACAACCCGGCCACCGGCGAAGTGCTGTGCGTCGTGCCACGGGCGACGCCTGAGGATGTCGACCGCGCCGTGCTCGCCGCGCGTCAGGCCTTCGATGATTCGGCCTGGACCCGCACCCGGCCTCGGGAACGGCAGAACCTGCTGTGGAAACTCGCCGACCTGATGGAACGCGACGCCGAACTGCTGGCGCAACTGGAATGCCTGAACAACGGCAAAAGTGCGGCGGTGGCCCAAGTGATGGACGTGCAACTGTCCATCGACTTCCTGCGCTACATGGCCGGTTGGGCGACCAAGATCGAAGGCTCCAGCGTTGAAGTGTCGTTGCCGTTGATGCCCAACGATCAATTCCACAGTTTCATCCGCCGCGAAGCGGTGGGCGTGGTCGGCGCCATCGTTGCCTGGAACTTCCCGCTGCTGCTGGCCTGCTGGAAACTCGGCCCGGCCCTGGCCACCGGTTGCACCGTGGTACTCAAACCCGCCGACGAAACCCCGCTGACCGCGCTGAAATTAGCCGAACTGGTGCTGGAAGCCGGGTATCCCGAGGGCGTGTTCAATGTGGTCACGGGCACCGGCATTACCGCAGGTTCCGCCCTGACCCACAATCCGCTGGTGGACAAGCTGACCTTCACCGGCTCCACCGCCGTGGGCAAGCAGATCGGCAAGATCGCCATGGAGTCCATGACCCGGGTGACCCTGGAACTGGGCGGCAAATCACCGACCATCGTCATGGCCGACGCCGACCTGAAGACCGCCGCAGCCGGCGCCGCCAGCGCGATTTTCTTCAATCAGGGCCAGGTGTGCTGCGCAGGTTCCAGGCTGTATGTGCAGCGTAAGCATTTCGACAATGTGGTGGCGGACATCGCCGACATCGCCAACGCCATGAAACTGGGCAATGGCCTGGACCCTAGCGTCGAGATGGGGCCGCTGATTTCCGCGCGCCAGCAGGAGCGGGTTTACGGGTACATCGAAAAGGGTCGGGAAAGCGGCGCGACGATCGCATGCGGTGGCGAGCAGTTCGGGCCGGGGTTCTTCGTTAAACCGACGGTGATTGTGGATGTCGATCAGAAGCACTCGCTGGTGCAGGAGGAGATCTTCGGGCCGGTGCTGGTGGCGATTCCGTTCGATGATGAAGCCGATGCATTGCGCATGGCCAATGACAGTCCTTATGGGCTTGGGGCGAGTATCTGGTCGAACGATCTGGCGGCGGTGCACCGGATGATTCCGCGGATCAAGTCGGGTTCGGTGTGGGTGAATTGCCACAGTGCGCTGGACCCGGCGCTGCCGTTTGGTGGGTACAAGATGTCGGGGGTTGGGCGGGAGATGGGGTATGCGGCGATTGAGCATTACACCGAGTTGAAGTCGGTGTTGATTAAGTTGTGAAACAGCTTTTGTAGGCGCTGGAGAAGCCTGCGATCTATTGACTTTTTTTTTGGGGGGGGGTCAAAAGCCACCCCTCACCCCAACCCTCCCGAAACGTCGGACCGCCCCATAGGGGAGAGGGGGAAAGGGAGCAGATCTTCATGGTTTTCGAACCTGAGTACGACTCGATATTTCAGGTCGATGTAGCTCTAAGAACACCTCGGTCAGTCCCCTCGCCCCTCTGGGGAGAGGGTTAGGGTGAGGGGACGATATCCCTGACTCAACAACCAACTGCGAACCACCCGTCCCTGCTCCACCGTCAACCCCGCCAAAACCTGCTCGGCCGGTTCGGTCCGCAACCGCCGCACCAACGGCGCCAGCTCAACCCCTTGCACATGCCAGATCCCCAGCGGCTGATCCGCCGTGATCACCACCTCGGCTTCATCCACAAAACCCTCTTTCAACACCGGGGCCCGCTCGATTCTCAGCGAGGAAAAATCCGCCTCGGCATGCGCCACTTCAGCATCCGGCCACTGCCGCCGTGCAAGCCAGAATGGCTGCTGCAACCAACGCTGTTCATCAGCATAAAAATCCCGCCCGATCCGCGCAAAACGCAAAAACAACTGCTCCACCCGTTGCTGATGAAAGCGCTGAGCCAACGCCGCTCGCTCGGGTTTGCGCAACAACGTGTTAATCACCGTCGGCGCCTGTAACGCCGAGGACAATGACTGAAAAATTCCGTTGCCCGACAGCGGATCCACCGCCATCGCCGCGTCGCCGACCCGAATCCAGTTTTCGCCACACACCTGCGGGCAAAGAATCGCAGTGCTGCTGCGCGCATGCAGTTGCAGGTCAATTTCCGGCTCGGCGCCGAAAAACGCCCGCGCCAACGCCGAACCTTGGCGCCGTTGACGACAGTAATCGAGCAACATCGCCTTACCCGGCAATTGAGCACTGGCCACGTCCACCGTCCATTGCCAGTAACACTGACCGTCGGCTCGCCGGGCCATCCAGGCCCAGCCGTCCTCGAGGCTTTCCACCGCACTGGCGGTGCTGCCCGGCGTGCCCTGCCAGCGATTGAGCAGGCTGACCGTCTCCGGCCCGCGCAGGCCTTTGCCCAGCGCTGGTGCCTGACGCCCACGCGCCTCAACCAGAAAATCCGCCAGCAGCGCCTCGCGCCCTTCGACCTCGATCCGATGCCCCGAAACCGATGACTGCACCGTCAGCACGCGGCCTTCGATCAGCTCAACGCCAGCCAGGCGCAGATCCTCGCGCAAGCCTCGATCAAAGCTTGGGCGATCCAGTAAAAATTCGATGTTCTGCGCATGCTGCTGGCCGTTCCATGACACCTGTCGTTGCGACGGCAGCGCCGCATCCGCCAAGGCTTGATGAAGCCCCGCGCCACGCAAGGCCTCCAGCACCCGAATGGAAACGCCTTCCAGCGCCGCAAACCGCCGCCATTCACTGACCAGCGTCACGGGATAACCGAGCCGACGCAAACCCAAGGCAACCGCCGCTCCCGCGGGCCCTGCGCCAAGAATTAAAATCATGCTCCGAAGCGCCGTTCAGGGCCGCGATAACGGGCATTCTCCCGCAGCCATTCGATGACCTGTTCGTTGCTCGCCTCGGGATGTGCCACCAGGAACCCCGCGATGTGCCCGCTCAACGCCGCACAGCCGAGACTGGCGCCAGACTGCCCCGGATAGGTGCCATGCACGCACGCCGCGAAATCCGCCTGAGCACTGTTGAGCCATGACCATTCCTGTTCGGCACAACGGGCATCGCCGGTAACTCGCAGCACCTGTGGATAATTCGCCGGAAACACGCCCTCGCCCTGCGCCGGACTGGATGCACAGAGCAAAATACCTCGCGCTACCGCCGCGGCACAGGCTTCACGCAACAGGCTGCGATCCTGACGCAGACCCAGGCTCAAATTGATCAGCCGAACGTCCTGCGCCACCAGCCAGTCAATCGCCGTGGCGATCTGCAACGCGCTGGTGACCCCACGCTGGTCGAACACCTGAGCCACACAAAATACCGCCGACGGCGCTCGCCGACCGATGGCCTCGATCACCGCACTGCCGTGGCCCAGCGGATCGTCGCGCAAGTCGCTCTCGGCCAATCCATCCGCCAGCAACGAGAAGCGCCGCCCGGCGACCACTTGCACCCGCTGCGCTGCTGAGTGACCGCTGTCCACCACACCAATCCGCAGTTCAGGCTTCATGCAGCACCGTTTTTGAAGTGAGCACGCCGTCGAGCAATTCGAAGCGTAAATCGGCATCGGCCAAGGTTGAAGGACGGTGGCTGATGAGGATCCGCGTACGCCCGGCAAACAGTCGGTCGATGGCTTCGATGACTTCGCGTTCGGTGGCTTCATCCACCGCCGAAGTCGCTTCGTCCAGCACCAGAATCAACGGGTCCTGCAACAGCGCCCGGGCGATGGCGATGCGTTGTTTCTGCCCGCCGGACAACTGCTGACCGCGTTCACCCAACGGACTGTCGAGGCCTTCGGGTAACGACTCGATCAGGCTGTCGAGTTGCGCCAGACGCGCCACTTCGGCAATCGCTTCACGGCTGGCGTCCGGCACCGCGTAGGCGAGGTTGTCGGCGAGGCTGCCGCGAAACAGCACGATGTCCTGACTGACCACGGCAATCCGTCGACGCAGCTGAAACAGATCCAGTTCGCGCAAATCAACCTCTCCCAGCAACACCCGGCCGGACTGAGGGTCGTGGTGCCGTTGCAGCAGGTCGATCAGGGTTGATTTACCGACCCCGGAGCCGCCGCTCAGGGCGACTTTCAAACCGTAGGGAATTCGCGCTTCGATGCCGCGCAGGGTTGTCGGGCGACCGGGATGGCTGAAGTGCACATTGTCGAAACGCAGCTCGCCAGAGGCCGGCATCGGCTGCGGCGTGACCGGCGTGAGAACGGTCGGCTCTTCGCCGCGCAACTCCATCACGCGCCCGAGGCTGACGGTCATTCGTTGGACCGCGACATAGAGACCCAGCAGGCTCTGTACCGGTCCGACGGCCATGCCCAGGTAGGTGGAAAACGCGATCAGCGCGCCCAGTTGCCAGGTCCCCTGCACCACCCAATATCCGCCGATCAGGAACGCGCAGGCACGGGACAGAGACGTCAGTGTGCCCGGCACCGCCTGAGTGAAAAACTCGGTGACTTGCAGGCGCAGCAACTGGCTCATGTAGCCTTGGCCCAGTGTCTCCAGGCGCCGCGATTCACGCTGTTGCTGGCCGGCAGACTGGATGAATTTCATCACCGGCAAGGTCTCGACCATGAACGAGGACATGTCCGCCGAGCGCTCGCGCAATTGCCGCACATCGCGCTCGACCTTGCGCCGCATCCAGCGTAGCCAGAGCACGTCGAGGGGAATCAGCACCAGCGCCAGCAACGAGAGTTTCCACGACAGGGTCAGCAGCATCGCCACGGCGCAGACCAGACCGATCACGCTCGACACCGCCGAGAACAAGGAGTCCACGGCAAAGCGCTGGATCTCTGCGACGTCGCCATCGAGGCGCGACATCAGGTCGCCGATGCGGCGCTGTCCGTAGAAGCTCGGCGAGAGGGTTTGCAAATGCCGATAAAGGTCATCGCGCAGGGCAAACAGAATCCGCCCGGACAGCCGCGTGTGCAGGTAACGGTTGATTCCCGACAACCCCGTTCCGAGCAGCCCGGCCACGATCATCAGCCCGGCGATCAGCACCAGCATCGGAAAGTTGCGCGCCAGCAGACCATCGTCGATCAGCAGTTTGGTCAGCCAGGGCTGGACCAACACCAGCAACGAGGCACAGACCGATAACCCGAGCAGCCCGGCAATCGCCAGACGATGGGGCCGCACGAAGCTGTAGAGCCAGCGCAATGCCGCTTGCAGGGCTTCGGGGTTCTGGCTGTCGATCAGCCGAACGATCAAGCGCTGCATCACGAGCGCAACTGTTTGAGCTTGCGATACAAGGTCGCGCGGCTGATGCCCAAGGCGTCGGCGGCGGCCGAGACGTTGCCCTGATGAGTGTCCAGGGACTGGCGAATCAGCTCCAGCTCATTCTCGCGAATGCTGCCGGTCTGAGGGCGTTCGCTGGCGCTCAACTCGTCGAGCATGCTGTCGGGCAAGTGGTCGAGGGTGAGTACGGTGTCCCCCGGCTCGCGCATGGCCAGCGCCGTGCGCAAAACCATTTCCAATTGGCGGATGTTGCCCGGCCAGTGATAGCCGCCGAGCAAGCGGTTCAAGTCGTCATGCAGGACCATCGTCGGCGCATCCAGCTTGGCCAGCAGGCGAGTGACCAGACCGCTGAAATCCTCACGCTCGCGCAACGCCGGGAGCATCACGCTGATGCCGTTGACGCGGTAGAACAGGTCCTCCCGGAAGTGTTTGTCTTCCACCAGACGCTTGAGGTCCCGGTGCGTGGCGCAGATCAATGCGACGTCGATGTCTTGTTCTTCACCGGCGCCCAACGGTGCCACTTTGCGGTCCTGCAACACCCGCAGCAGACGGGCCTGCAAGGCCAGCGGCATGTCGCCGATTTCATCGAGAAACAAGGTGCCGCCATGGGCCTGTTGCAGACGACCGATCATGCCGCCGCGGCGGGAGCCGGTGAACGCGCCTTCGCGGTAGCCGAACAGTTCCGACTCGATCAGGCCTTCGGGGATCGCCGCACAGTTGACTGCGACGAAGGGTTTGTCGCAGCGGGTGCCGGCCATGTGCAGGGCGCGGGCGATGACTTCCTTACCGGTGCCGGTTTCGCCCAGCAGCAACACCGGCAGCTCATTCGCCAGGCCTTGACGAGCCATGCGCAAGGCTCGGGCATACCGGACATTGCTGCCGGCCAGGGATTCGAGATCCGGTTGTGCTTTGGCGGTTTTCGCGGTGCTGCGCGGCGGCGTGCTGACATTGATCGAACGCTGCGGCGCACGCAGGGTTTTGTAGAAGAACTCTCCTTTGGCCGTTTGCAGACTGCCGACACCGCCCTGATGCAGACGCGACAGCAGTTGCAGGCCATCGACGCCCAGAAACTCTTCACAACGTCGACCGACCAGCGCCGAGCGCTCGGCGTGGAGCAACTGACAGGCCTGGGCGCTGACCGCGAGAATCTGTCCGCCAAGGCTCACCGCCAACAGACCTTGCCAAGGGGATTCGAGGTACTGCCGACGGCTGTGGAAGGCCAGGACGATCTCGTCCGGATAACTGGCGTTGAACACTCGGCTTTCGATCTGGCTGACGGCCATGGCCAGCAACGCGGTGCTGTCGTGAACACGACCGAGCGGGCCTTCGCGGGTCAGGTCGAGTACGCCGAGGATGTCGCCTTGGGGGCAGTAAATCGGCACCGAGGTGCAGGAGAAATCGGTCAAACGATCGAGGTAATGTTCGCCGCAATCGATCATCGTCGGCCGGGCTTCCACCAGTGCGGTGCCCAGCGCGTTGGTGCCGCGAGCGGCTTCGCTCCAGCAGGCGCCGAGGGTGATGTCTTGCAGGCCGCTGCCCTTGAGGCGATCGGCGCGTCCTTCGACGGCGAGGATGGTGGCATCGGAATTGGCGAGGATGATCAGCCCTTCCTTGCCTTGGCGTTCGGCCAGGTAATCGATGGCCGGCAATGCCGCATCGATCAGCAGCCGATTGCTCGCCAACAGCACGTCGAGGCTCGCGCTCGATTCCAGCGCCAGCTCGTGCTTGGCATTGAAATGCACGCCATGGCTGAGGCTACGCCGCCATGAGGCATCGATTTCCGCCCGCAACACGCCATCCGGGACTTCGCCCTCGAGATGGAGTTTTTCCCGGGCCAACCGGGCTTCGCGGTGCAGTTTGGGAGGAGTTGTTTTTATTAGCGTCATCAAGCGCTCGGGATCGGTCCGCCCTGCGCTTTTTTAAGTTCAGCGCCCTGCCGCAATCTTTACGTTAACGTCAGGGCGATGGCAAGTGCCTTACAGCGCTTGTGTTCCGTCAGGTCGACCGCGTTATCGTTCTTCGCGAGCAGGCTCGCTCCCACAGGTCATGCGCAAAACCTTGTGGGAGTGAGCCTGCTCGCGATTGCGATCTACCAGACACCAAAGATCTCAAAGGTTCCACACCTCGGCATTCACAAAAAACGCCCGCGCATTATCCTCAAGACTCTCCAGGTGATACCCGCCCTCCTGCACAATCAGACACGGCAACCCAAGGCTGCGAATCCGCTCGCCCAGCCGCGCAAACCCTTCACGGGTCACCGCCACTTTGCTCTGCGGATCCAGCTCGAAAATATCGAAGCCCAAAGACAACACCAGCACCTCGGCGCCGAAGTCTTTCACCGCCGCCAATGCCACGTCCAACTGACCCAGGAAGTCCGCCTCACTGGCGCCATGCGCCATCGGCAAGTTGAGGTTGAAGCCCTCGCCCTTCCCGTCTCCCCGCTCATCAGCGAACCCGGCAACCCCCGGATAGAAGTTGGTCGGATCGCCATGCACCGAGACGTAGAGCACGTCATCGCGGTCGTAGAAAATCTCCTGAATTCCCTGCCCGTGGTGCATGTCGGTGTCGAGCACTGCGACGCGCTCAAATCCGGCACGCAAGACCTGCGCCGCCACCGCAGCGTTGTTCACATAGCAGAAACCGCCCGCCGCCTCGGCCCGGGCGTGATGCCCCGGTGGACGGCACAAGGCGTAAGCCGCCGGCTCGCCATCGAGCAAGGCTTGGGCGCCAGCGATCGCGCTTTGCGCCGACCAATAGGCCGAACGCCAGGTCTGCTCGCCCACCGGGCAACTGCCGTCTGCCAGATAGCGCGCGGCTTGGGCGAGAATCCCGCGCAGGGCGTTGGGCTCGCGGACGAAGATGTTCGACATCACCTCGTCGCCCCAGTCCTCGGGAATCTCCTTCCAGCGCTGATGCGCTTCCTGCAAAAACGTCAGGTACGGCGCGCCGTGGACCGCCAACAGCGGATCGAGCCCGGCATCGACCGGTTGCTCGACTTTGAAGCCCAGCGAGTGCGACGCCTGGACCAACCGCTGAGCGCGTTCGGGCACTTCCTGCGGCGTGCGCATCTGCCCGCGGGAGTAGTAGCTGCGTGGATGGTGAAGCAATTGTTCGGGGTGGAAAAAACTGCGCATGGGGTTAATACCTGTCAGTTAACCTGGATCTTGAATCCGTTCGCGTTCAACTGTGGGAGCGGGCTTGCTCGCGAATGCGGTGTGTCAAACAACATTTGTGTCTACTGACACACCCTCTTCGCGAGCAAGCCCGCTCCCACAGGGATTGTATTTATTCAGCTCTTCCGGCACGGGCCAGCACGGCGTTGAGCAACACATCAGTGCCCTGACGCACGTCCTCGGGCAGCACGTCTTCGGCTTCGTTATGGCTCAAGCCGCCGACGCAAGGAATGAACACCATCGCCGTCGGGCAATACCGCGCCAGATGGATCGCATCATGCCCGGCGCCGCTGACAATCGATTGCTGAGCGTAGCCCAGCGCGTCCACCGCCTGCTGCACGGCCGCCACGCAATCGGCATCGAACGGTGTTGCCGGGCTGATCCAGTGAGGCGTAATCGTCAGGTTCAAGCCTCGGCTATCGGCAATCGCCTGAAGCCGCTCGCGGACTTGCTGCTCCATGGCCTCAATGGCTTCGTCGCGGTGATGACGCAGGTCGACGGTGAAATTCACCAGCCCCGGAATGGTGTTGCGCGAGGACTTGTTGATGCTCAACTCGCCGACAGTGGTTAGCCCTTCGGGGGTGAAATCACTGGCCAGGCCTTCGATTGCCTGGATCATTTGTGCGACGCCGTACAAGGCGTCCTTGCGCAACGGCATCGGCGTTGTACCGGCGTGGGCGGCCATGCCTTCGACCCGCACGTCGAGCCAGCGAATTGCCTGGCCACCGCTGACCACGCCGATGCTTTTGGCGTTGTCTTCGAGGATCGGACCTTGCTCGATGTGCGCTTCAAAGTACGCATCCACCGCGCCGCCAAACGGGCGCTCGCCGGCATAACCGGTGCGTTGCAACGCCTCGGCAACGCTGATGCCGTCGATGTCACGCACCGCCAGCGCTGCGTCCAGTGGCATGATCCCGGTGAACACCGCCGAGCCGAACATCGCCGGGGTGAAGCGTGCGCCTTCTTCGTTGGTCCACACCGCCACTTCCAGCGGCTTGCGGGTCTGGATGCCGAGGTCATTCAGGCAACGCACCACTTCCAGGCCGGCGAGTACGCCGTAGACGCCATCGAAACGCCCGCCTTCAGGCTGTGTGTCGAGGTGACTGCCCATCATCACGGGCGCAGCATCGGGGTCGGTGCCGGCGCGGCGGGCGAACAGGTTGCCGATGGCGTCCACGCTCAGGGTCATGCCGGCTTCGCGGCACCAGTGGGAAAACAGTTCGCGGCCAGCCTTGTCTTCATCGCTCAGGGCCAGGCGGCAGCTGCCGCCACGGGCAGTGGCGCCGATTTCTGCCATGTCCATCAGACTCGCCCAGAGGCGTTCACCATTAATGTTCAACATGAGGTACTCCTGGAAATACGTTAATCAAGCGTTGGCCATTTCGAGGCGTTCAGCGCTGGCATGGCGACGGGCAAGGGACAGGACACAGATCAGCGAAGTCGCGGCAATCAGGCTGTAGAACACCGCCATCGGCCACCATTGGCCGGCGAACTTGTGTGCCAGCAAGGTGCCGATCAGCGGCGTCAGGCCACCGGCCACGGCGCCGCAAATCTGATAGGCCAACGAAATCGCGGTGTAGCGCACGCGGGTCTCGAACATGCCGCTGACGTAACCGGCGATCACCGCGTAGAACGACGCCATGCACACCACCGCCAGGGCGATGCCGAGGATGATCAGCGGCGCCTGGGCCGAGCTGACCAGCACGAACATCGGGTACGGCGAGGCGATGGCCAACAACGACACCAGGCACAGGAATCGCGTTGCGCCCATTTTCTCGGCGACCCACGCCGCCAGCGGTTGAATGCAGAACTGAATGATCGCCACCACAAACAGGCACTCAAGGATCAGCGAGCGCGGCAGTTCGAGTTGCTGGGTGGTGTAGGCGATCATGAAGGTGTTGGTGAAATACACCCCGGCGATCCCGAGGGTGTTGGCGCCGATGCACAGCAGTAGCGGGCGCCACGCGGTACGCAGGACTTCCATGACCGGCGCCTGCTCTTTGCGCGTACTTTTGCGGGCCAGTTCGCGGCTGGCGAGGAACTCCGGCGACTCATTCACGCCCAGGCGAATCGCCAGGCCCACCAGCAGCAGCAACGAACTGGCGAGGAACGGCAGGCGCCAGCCCCAGCTCATCAGGTCTTCTTCCGGCAGACGGGTAACTGCGCTGAAGGCCAGCAACGACAGAATCAAACCGGCCGGGCTGCCGAGTTGCGCAAAGGATGCGAAGAAGTTGCGTCGACCTTTCGGCGCATGCTCGCCGGCCATCAACACCGCCCCGCCCCACTCGCCACCGACGGCGATGCCCTGGACGATGCGCAGCAGAATCAGCAGCACCGGCGCCGCTGCGCCGATTTGTGCGTAGGTCGGCAGCAAGCCGATGCAGACCGTGACCACGCCCATCATCAGCAACGTGATGATCAGCGACTTCTTGCGGCCGATGCGGTCGCCGATATGGCCGAAGATAATCCCGCCCAACGGCCGCGCAAAGAAGCCCACGGCGAAGGTGCCGAAGGCGGCCATGGTGCTGAACAGTTTGTCGTCTGAGGGGAAGAACAGCGCGCCGAATACCAGCGCGGCGGCGGTGGCATAGATGTAAAAGTCGTACCACTCGATCATGGTGCCGATAAAGGCTGCGGCTGCCGCACGGCGCGGCTGAGGAGAAGCGTGGGGCTTCATGGGTCGGTCTCCTTTGGTTATTTTTTTGGCAGGAGTGAAACTGCAAAATCAAGGCGCTCTGACGGCGCCTGTCTGGAGATGATTTATCGTCTTGGGGCTATGATTAGTCAATTTTCTATTTATTATGCGGATTATTACGTCAGCTTATAATCGAGAGCCGCCATGGCCGAACGCGATGTACAACGCCTGCTCAATGACCGTCTGGACTGGAACCTGTTGCGCACCTTTCGGGTGATCGGTCAGGAGCTGAGCATCAGCCGCGCCGCCGCCCGCCTGCACCTGACGCAACCGGCGGTGAGCCAGGCGCTGAAGCGTCTGGAGGAGCAACTGGGCCGACAATTGATCGCCCGTCGCGGGCCACGGTTTGCCCTGACCGAGGTCGGCGAGCAGATCTTCGAACTGGCCGGGGAAATTTACGGGCAGATGTCCCAGGTCAGCAGCGTGCTGGAGCAACCGGCCGACGAAGTGATCGGCAAGGTTCGCTTGCTGATCATCAGCCGGATCTTTTCGGAGCGCTTCGATGACTTCCTCGCGGACTTTCATCGCCAGCACCCGCGAGTGGATCTGGAAGTCGACGTGATGCGCAGTTCCGACATCGTCAGCGCCCTCCAGGAAAAAACCGCGACCCTCGGCCTGAGCCTCAATCGCCGCCCGCAACCGCGCCTGGAACAACGGCTGTTCCTGCGTCAGCGCTATGCGTTTTTCTGCGGCAAGCACCATGCACTGTTCGGCCAACAGAACGTCGCCGAAGGGGATTTGCAGCGGGAGAACTTCGTCAGTTTCACCAGCGACCAGATCGGCGGCATGCTCTCGCCGCTGACGATTTTTCGTGATCAGCAAGGCTTCAGCGGACGGATTGTCGCCTCGTCACCGAGCCTGGAAGAAGTCCGGCGACTGGTGATCGCCGGGTACGGAATCGGCTGTTTGCCCGAACACGTGGTGGCGGCGGACGTCGACGCCGGATTGCTCTGGCGCCTGCCGCCCCACGAAGGGATTGCCGATGTGGACATTCATTTGCTGTGGAACCGCGAGCAGCGCATGAGCCGAGCCGAGACGATTTTTCTCGAGAGCCTGCAACGCTGTTTGACGGCTTAAACGCGTAACACCTGCGCCACCGGCTCGCCCGCACGCAAACGCTCGAGCAAACGCGGCTCGGCATTATCGCAAGCCAAGGCCTGTTCGATGACGCCCGCCGCGGTTTGCCAATCGAGAAACAGCACGCCGTTGTCGTCCGCCAGCACCAGATCCCCCGGTTGCACGGTGACACCGGCACAGTGGATCGGCTGATTGATCTGACTATCGCCACGGCCATGCAACTTGGTCGTCAGGAGGCTGGTGCCGCGAGCGAAGACCGGCAGCCCGGCCTCGCGCAGTTCGAGCAAGTCGGTCACCGCGCCGTCCACCACGATTCCCACCGCACCGGCGCAGCGCGCCGCGCAACTGGTGACGGCGCCCACCGGGGCGTGTTGCCAGTCACCGTCGGTGTCGATCACCAGCACATCGCCCGGTTTTATCAGCGCCAAAGCCTGGTTGACGGCGATGGCATCGGCGCCCACCAGTTTCAACGTCAGCGCGCGGCCGACCAGTTTCACATTGGGCACCATGGCCCGCAGTTGCGAGTCGGCAAAGCCTTCCTCGAGAAAGTGCCCAAGGGTCGGAAAGCTCACCGCGTTGAGTTGCTCGATCAGCTGCGGCTCATCCATGTTGCGCCTCCTTGGCAATCAACTCGGCGACACAATCGATTTCCAGCGACACGCCCCACAGCGCCACACACACCGTGGTGCGGGCCGGTGGCGCATGGCCGAGGAACTCGCGATACACCGCGTTGAACGGCTCCAGCTGCGCGGGATCGGTGAGGTACGCATTGACCTTGATCACGTGGCTGAAGTCGGACCCGGCTTCAATCAGGATCGCCTCCAGATTGCGCAAGGTTTGCCGCACTTGTTCGGTGAAGTGGGCGGGCTGGTCATCGAGCCCGCTCTGGGCCGGAATCTGCCCGGCGGTGAACACCAGGTGGCCGCTGACGACCGCTTGGGAGTAAGGACCGACCGGGCCGATGAAGCCCGGGGCCGACTGAATTCTGCGCATGTTGTTGAACTCCATTGATCAGGCAGCGGCCGATTTGACAGATTTGCCGAGTGCTGGCTCGTTGGCCGGCACTGCCGCTGGGACTTCACTGATGTCTCGCTTGAAGGTCTCGGTCAGCAGCAACAAGGCCACCAACGAAATCAATGCGGCGCCGATCATGTACCAGGCTACCGAAGAGCCTTTGCCGGTCGCCGCTAGTAATGCGGTGGTGACGATGGGCGTCGCGGCACTGCCGAGCAGGCCGGACAACATGTAGCTGATCGACAACCCGGAATAGCGCACCCGAGTGCCGAACAGTTCGGCGAGGAAGGTCGCGATCGGCCCGTAATTGGCCGCGAAGGCCGTCATCAACAGCAGGTAGCCGAAGATCACACAGGGCAACTCTTTGGTGTCCATCAACCAGAACAGCGGGAACGCCACCAACGCTTCGGCCACGATGCCCGCGACGATGATCGGCTTGCGTCCGTAGCGGTCAGACAGCGCGCCGAACACCGGCAGCATGACGATGCACCAGGCGCAGGACAGCAACACCACGCCGAGCATCACGCTGCGGCTGAACCCGAGGTTCTGCGTGCCGTACGTCAGGCCGAAGGCAACGATGATGTTGAACGACGCCCCGGTCGACATGGTGGCGATCCCGCCCAGCACGACTTGTTTCCAGTACTTGCGAAACACTTCCGCCAACGGCATTTTCACCTGCACCTCAGCTTCCTTGACCTTATTGAAGGCCGGGGTTTCAGAGATGTTCAAGCGGATGTACAAGCCCACGGCGATCAACAGCACGCTGGCCAGGAACGGAATACGCCAGCCCCAGGCCAACAGGTCTTCAGGGGACAGCCACGCGGCAATCAGCAGGAAGGCCAGGTTGGCAATCATGGTCCCGGCCGGAACGCCGATCTGTACCCACGAGCCGTACAAACCGCGCTTGTTGGCGGGCGCATGTTCCACCGCCATCAGTACCGCACCGCCCCACTCGCCACCCAACGCCAGGCCTTGAATCACCCTCAGCAGCAACAACAGGATCGGCGCCCAGATACCAATGGCCGCGTAGTTAGGTAATAACCCGATGGCGAACGTAGCGGCGCCCATGGTCAACAGTGAAACCAACAACATCGACTTGCGTCCCAAACGGTCACCGAAATGCCCGAACAGTGCCGCGCCGACAATCCGGGCCAGGTAGGCCGAAGCAAACGTACCGAACGCCAGTAATGTACCGATCAACGGATCGAAATCCGGAAAGAACACTTTGTTGAACACCAGCGCCGACGCCGTGGCGAACACAAACAAGTCGTACCATTCCACCGTGGTGCCAATCACACTGGCCACCGCTACTTTTTTCATGCTGACTGCAACTTCCGGAGGTGCGCCGGACTTTTCTACAGGCGATAGATCGCTCATTACTGTCTCCAGGAGTTCATCAAGAACTCATATTTAATTGTTTTAACTGGCAGTAAAACGTTCGAGGTGAGGGATTGTTGTTATAGATCGCCCAACTCAGTGGGCGAGTTCGCAAGGCGCTTTCTAATTAATAACCGAGTGTTCGGTCTGCACAATTCAATAACGGCTCACCAGCATTTAAACGGCGAAAGTTCTCTGCTACTTGTTCGGCGATACAGTCGTGAGAGGCCGCCGATGCCATGTGCGGGGTGATGGTGACGCCGGGCATTGTCCAGAGACGGTGATCGACCGGCAGCGGTTCCTGTTCGAAAACATCCAGCAAAGCGCCGCGCAGTTTTCCTCTTTTTAGGGCTTGTTCGAGATCATCGATATTGAGATGACCGCCCCGGCCACAATTGACCAGCGCAGCGCCGTTGGCCAATCGCTCGAACGTTGCACTGCCGAGGATGCCGCGGGTTTCGCTGGTCAGCGGCAACAGGTTGATCAGCAACTCCAATCCGTCGAGAAACGGGTTCAACTTTTCCGCACCGGCGAACGTCTGTACGTCCGGCAAGTCCTTGCTGCGACGCGCCCAACCACGAACGTCGTAACCAGCGGCGGCCAGGTCCTGGGCAATCGCGCTGCCCAACGATCCAAGCCCCATCACCCCAACCTTGAACTGCCCCGCCGCCCGTTGCAGTGGCCGCTCCCAACGCTGGTCCTGTTGCTGCAACTGCACCTGATCGAAGCCGCGGTGATAGTGAATCGCCGCCCAGCGCACGTACTCGGTCATGCCTTGGCGGTGGCCGGGATCGACCACTCGGCAGATCGGCAGATCCGGGCACGACGGGTCGTGATCGAGGTGATCGATGCCGGCGGCCACCGAGTGAATGACTTGCAGATTCGGCAATGCGGCGAGGCTGCCCGGCAAGGGAAACCAGCACGCGGCAATCTGCGCATTCCTGGCCAACGGTTCATCGGCCAGGACTGCCTTGAGTTGCGGCGCACTGCGGGCAAAGGCAGCCTGCAGTTGCTTGAGCAGCAGGTTGTCGCGGGACAGCAAAACCACGGTGTTGGTGACGGTTTTCACGATAAGTAGGACTCGCGCTGGGATTCGATCAGGGTCAGGGCGGCCTCCCAGGCCAGGTCGATGATGTTGTCCTGCTCATCGCGGTCAAACTGTTCGGCGGTGTGTGCGCAGACTTCCGGGGACGGGTAATGCAGCGCCGAACCACCGGACAACGCCGCAACCTGCGCCTGACAGGCACGCTCCAGGAAGTGAATCTCCTGGAACGCCTGGGCCACGCCGGAACCACCGACCAACAGTCCATGGTTGCGCAGGATCATCGCCCGGTGCGGGCCCAGGTCGGCAATCAAACGCTCGCGCTCATCCAGTGACAGCGCGATGCCTTCATAGGTGTGATACGCCAACTTGCCGTAGAACTTCAGCGCGTGCTGACTGATCGGCAGCAAACCTTGCTTCTGGGCGGCGACCGCCATGCCAGCAGCCGTGTGAGTGTGAATCACGCAATTGAGATCCGGGCGGGCCATGTGGATCGCCGAGTGAATGACGAAGCCGGCGGCGTTGACCCGATGACCTTCATATTCCGGGTCAACGACTCGCCCGTCCTGATCGATACGCACCAGGTCCGAAGCGCGCATGCGGTCGAAAATCACCCCGTAGCGGTTGATCAGAAAGTGATGCTCAGGCCCCGGAATACGTAGGGTGATGTGGGTGTCGATCAGGTCGGTCATGCGAAAGTGCGCGACCAGGCGATACAGCGCAGCCAGTTCGCAACGGGCTTGCCATTCAACCGGGCCGATGTGTTCAGGTTTACTCACGAATACACCTCTTTAGCAGCGTGGGTGACGACCGGGTTGGCGCGCAGGCGGGCCAGGCCGCAAACACCGATCAAGGACAGGGCCGAGAGCAAGGTGAAGAACACCGCCAACGGCAACCATTGTCCGGAAAACTTGCTCGCCAGCAGCGTGCCGATCAGCGGCGTGGTGCCGCCGGCCAGCGCGCAGCTGAGTTGGTAGGCGATAGAAATGCCCGAGTAGCGCAGGTGCACCGGGAACGCCTGGGTCATGTAGCCGGCGATCACCGCGTACAGCGCCGAGAGAATCACCACCGCCAGAGCAATGCCGACGGTCATCAGCACAATGTTCTGTGTGCCCACCAGCATGAACATCGGGTACGGCGTGACCATGCACAGCAGCGCGACGAGTTTGAGGAAGCGTCCTTCGCCGATGCGCTCGGCCAGCAACGCGGAAAGCGGTTGCGAGAGCAGCTGAATGACGGTCACCAGGAACAGGCAATCGAGAATCGTCGAGCGCGCGATGCCCTGATACTGGGTGACGTAGGTGATCATGAACGTATTGGTAAAGAAGAACCCGGCCGAACCGATGGTCACGGCGGCGGCAGCAAACAGAATCTGCCGCCAGCAGGTGCGGATCACGTCCTTCACCGGGTACCTGGAAGTCTCATTGTTGTCCCGGGCCTTGGCGAACTCTGGCGACTCGTGAACGCCGGAACGGATCATCAGGCCGACCATCACCAGCACACCGCTGGCGAGAAACGGCAGACGCCAGCCCCAGGCGAGGAAGTCTTCGGGCTCAAGGGATGTCACCAAGCGAAAGGCGATCAAAGCCAGCAGCAAACCGGCTGGGCTGCCGAGTTGGGCGAACGATGCATAGAAAGTCTTGCGCTTGGCCGGGGCGTGTTCGCTGGCCATCAGCACCGCACCGCCCCACTCGCCACCAACTGAAATGCCCTGAATCAACCGCAGCACGATCAGGCCGATCGGCGCCCAGATACCGGCGCTGGCGTAGCTCGGCAACATCCCGATGCCAGCGGTGGCCAGCCCCATCAACGCCATGGTCACCAGCAGCATTTTCTTGCGACCCAGGCGATCACCGAGATGACCGAACACCATGCCGGCCATTGGGCGAGCGATGAAGCCGACGGCGAAACTGCCGAACGCTGCCAGGGTGCTCATCACCGGGTCGTGGCTGGGAAAGAACACTTGCCCGAGCACCAGCGCTGCCGCCGTGGCGTAGATGTAGAAGTCGTAGAACTCGATGGTCGTGCCAATGAAGGCTGCCGCCGCCGCTCGACGCGGTTGAGGGGTAGTGTGCATGCAAGGACCCTGTGTATTTATAGTTTTGGGCAGGTACTGAAGGCTGTTTACGGGTTGCACTCTGTGGCGCTTGTTAGCTTTATCGCTTCCGTGCCAGGATTAGTCAATTTTCAAATTCTTATCTTTACTATTAGCCCTGCTACTACATGGAGTTTTTATGCCCTCCACTTCTAACCCTTGGGTCGGTCGCCGTTTTCTGAATGACCGCCTCGACTGGAACCTGTTACGCACCTATTTGGTGATCGGCCAGGAAGGCAGCATGAGCCGGGCCGCCGCGCGATTGCACATCACGCAATCAGCCGTCAGCCAGGCACTGAAACGGCTGGAGGAACAGTTGGAATGTGTGTTGATTGCCCGTAGCGGGCGGCGGTTTGATCTGACCGAAACCGGGGAGGAAGTCCTGCGCATTGCGGCGGACATTTACGGCGATATTTCACGACTGGGCACGGTGGTAGAAAGTCGTAACGACGACGTGGTCGGCAAGATTCGCATCCTTACCGTCAGCGGCGTGCAAGCACGACATTACGACGAGTTCCTCGCCGATTTCCACGAAACGCATCCGAAAATCGAGTTTGAAGTCGAGGTGATGGGCAGCTCGAACATCATCAGTTCACTGCTGCAAAAGACAGCGACCATTGGCGTCGGCCTGTGCCGTTTACCGCAGCCACGGCTGGAGCAGCGAGTACTGTTTCGTGAGACTTATGCGTACTTTTGTGGGCAGCGTCATCGACTGTTCGGGCAAGAGAATCTGACCTTGGAACAGCTCGCGGCGGAGAACTTTGTCAGCTTCACCAGTGACCAACTCGGGGGCAATCTTTCGCCCCTGACATTGTTTCGCGACCAACAAGGCTTTACCGGCAAGATCGTCGCTTCATCGACGAGTTTCGAAGAGATTTATCGCCTGATCTGTTCAGGGTTCGGTATTGGCTGCCTGCCGACGCACCTGGTACGAAGGGATGTCGAGCAAGGTTTGCTCTGGCGTTTGCCGCCGGAAGATGGGGTGGTGGACTTCGATATCCAGCTGTTGTGGAATCGTGAGCAGAAGATGAGTCAGGCCGAAACCGTGTTCCTCGAAAGCTTCCAGCACATGCTCAGTATTCGTGAGCCTGTGCTGTGAAGCCTTGATCGCTTAGACGTGAGGATCGCCCGGCACTTTGCTCGGTGTAGCGTATTGCGGCTTCAAGTGACCGTCCTGATCGAGTAGCCAGGCGTCCATGATCTGCCGCACCACGGGACCTGCGACGCGACCGCCGGCCTCGCCGTTTTCGATCATCACCGAGATGACAATCTTCGGATGTTCGGCCGGGGCAAAACCGACGAACAAGGCGTTGTCGCGGTTGCGCTCAAGGGTTTTCGCACGGTTGTATCGTTCACCTTGCTTGATCGCCACCACTTGCGCGGTACCACTCTTGCCGGCGATACGGTACTGAGCGCCCTGCGCTGCCGCTCGGGCAATCCCTCGAGCGTCGTGCATCACCATTTGCATGCCATGGTTGACCTGCTCCCAGTCACGCGGGTCTTTCAACAGGATGTTTGGTATTGGATGCTCATCCACTGGCGCAACACCGTCCACGGTCTTGGCCAGGTGCGGCCGGTTCCAGACACCTTTGTTGGCGATCAATGCCGTGGCCTGTGCGAGCTGCAGCGGCGTGACCTGCATGTAGCCCTGGCCGATGCCGAGGATCACGGTCTCACCCGGGAACCATGCCTGACGGCGCGTGGCACGCTTCCAGGCTTGCGATGGCATCAGGCCGGCAGACTCTTCGAACATGTCCAGCGAGACTTTCTCGCCGAGGCCAAACATGGCCATGTAGTCATGCAGTCGGTCGATGCCCAGCTTGTGGGCCAGGTCGTAGAAGTAGGTGTCGTTGGAGCGCATGATCGCCGCGTCCATGTCCACCCAGCCATCGCCGCTGTGGTTCCAGTTGCGGTACTTGTGATCGAAGTCCGGGAGTTGGTAATAACCGGGGTCGAAGACGCGGGTCTGCGGGGTAACGACGCCGGCGTCGAGGCCGGCAATGGCCACTTCCGGCTTGATGGTCGAACCCGGTGCATAGAGGCCGCGCAGTACGCGGTTAAACAGCGGCCGGTCGATGGAATCGTGGAGCGCTGCGTATTCCTTGAAGCTGATACCGGTGACGAACAGGTTTGGGTCGAAACTCGGCTTGCTGACCATCGCGAGTACTTCACCGGTCGACGGATCGAGAGCGACCACCGAACCGCGACGATCGCCCAAGGCTTCCTCGGCGGCTTCCTGAAGCTTGACGTCGAGGCTCAGTACGATGTTTTTGCCCGGGATCGGATCGGTGTGCTTGAGCACTCGCAGGACCCGGCCCTGAGCGTTGGTTTCGACTTCTTCGTAACCCACCTGGCCGTGCAACTGCGACTCGTAGAATTTTTCGATGCCGGTCTTGCCGATGGATTGAGTGCCACGGTATTCCACCGTGTCCAGGGCTTTGGACTCTTTCTCGTTGATGCGGCCAACGTAGCCGATTGAATGCGCAAAGTGCGCACCCATCGGGTAGTGGCGAACGAATTGTGGCTCTACGTCGATCCCTGGCAGACGGAACTCGTTGACCGCCAACACGGCGATTTGTTCTTCGCTGAGCTCGTAGAACAAGGTGACCGGCACGAATGGATGCCGAGCCTGCTTCATTGCCTTGTCGAACAGCGCTCGATCTTCTGTCGGCAAGTGCAGGAGGGTGACGACTTCATCCAGTTCCTCTTTGACATCAGAGGCGCGTTCGCGGGTGATGGTCAGGTTGAAGCTGGGACGGTTGTCCGCCAGAACTACGCCGTTGCGGTCATAGATCAATCCGCGCGTGGGGGTGATCGGCAGGACATGGACGCGGTTGTTTTCTGAGATCGTCGAGTGATAGTCAAATTCGACCACCTGCAGGACATACATGCGCACGACCAGCGCACAGGTAATGGCGACTACGAACAGGGCGCACGCCATCAGTCTTTTATTGACCAGGCGCGTCTCTTTTTCGTGGTCCTTGATCGGTATCGGTTGGGGCATTTCTGCAGCAGCTCTTTGACTGTAAAGGGGGCGCCAATCCGTAGGCTTGAAATCAGTCCATTAAAAAAACGAGCTGCACCATACCAAAAACCGGACGCTCACTTTAGTGCGATTTCCTCTAACGGTTGTCCTTGAAGACTAAAACGACGGTCGGTTTTTTTACGACTCGTGCGTTTTGCTCAAGATTGATATTCCCATTCATGCATTTTTCTTGAAGAAGGGCCTGTAGATACTGGGTGCATGTCATTCCGTTTGGTTTTTTTGGAGTCTTTTCATGCATCCACGATTTCAACGTTTACTGGGCTCCAATGGATTTTCCATTGGGCTTGAACTGCCGCTGGATAATGATTGGTCCAGCGATGGGCAGCGGCTGCGGATTGCCGAAGACCGGCCTTTTGGTGTTCCGGACCTGAAGCAGCACGCCGCTATGGCGCGCCTCGCCGACAAGGCGGGTTTCCGCGCTCTGTGGGTCCGCGATGTGCCGGTTTATGATCCCGATTTTGGTGATGCGGCACAGGTGTTCGAAACCTTTTCCTACCTTGGCTACCTGGCCGGGATCACTGACAACATCATGCTGGGTACAGCGGCGGTTGTATTACCGTTACGTCAACCTTGGTTAACGCTCAAGGCCGCCAACAGTGTTGATGAACTGAGTGATGGACGTCTGCTACTGGGTGTGGCCAGTGGTGACCGACCTATGGAGTATCCGTTGTTTGGTGTGGACTACGATCAGCGGGGAGAGATCTTTCGCGATACGGTTGAGTTGTTGCGCAGCCAAGGTGAAGGACGCTTGCCGGAAGGTGCACGCCTGTTACCGGAGCGAGATCAGCCGGTGCCATTGCTGGTTGCAGGCCTTGGTCAGCAATCTCCAGCGTGGATTGGTCAACACATGGACGGCTGGCTCGCCTACCCCGGCACTCCGGATGAGCATCGGCGCCGAGTGGGACTGTGGCGGGAGGTCGGTGGCGATAAACCCTACATCAGCTTCGTTCACCTGGATCTGGCGGCCAATCCTCATGCGCCGATGCAGCGTGTACGTTTTGGCGGCAGCTGCGGGAGGCTGGCATTGATTGATGAGCTTCAGGCTTTGCGTGAAGCCGGTGTGCAGCATGTTGGCTTGCATCTGCGTCGTAGCGAACGACCGGTTGCCGAGGTTATTGAAGAGATCGCTGAATACGTTCTGTCGAAGTTTCACTAACGATGCTGCTGGAACCAGGGATAGCCGATGGGTTGTCCCTTTTTCGCCACGGCACTTTTCTGCGGGCAAAACAAAACCCCTACCTGCATACGCAGATAGGGGTTTCGGAATTTAATCTTGACGATGACCTACTCTCACATGGGGAAACCCCACACTACCATCGGCGATGCATCGTTTCACTGCTGAGTTCGGGATGGGATCAGGTGGTTCCAATGCTCTATGGTCGTCAAGAAATTCGGTAGCCAGGTCGTTTACCTTTCGGTTCACGCTCCAGCGAATGGGTATGCGATAGTTGGGTGTTTTGTGAGTATCTCGAACTTTCGGTTCGTTTCGTCTTCACACACCGCAATCTGGCCTTTCGACGCAAATTGCTTGGGTGTTATATGGTCAAGCCTCACGGGCAATTAGTATTGGTTAGCTCAACGCCTCACAGCGCTTACACACCCAACCTATCAACGTCGTAGTCTTCGACGGCCCTTCAGGGGACTCAAGGTCCCAGTGAGATCTCATCTTGAGGCTAGTTTCCCGCTTAGATGCTTTCAGCGGTTATCTATTCCGAACATAGCTACCCGGCAATGCCACTGGCGTGACAACCGGAACACCAGAGGTTCGTCCACTCCGGTCCTCTCGTACTAGGAGCAGCCCCTCTCAAATCTCAAACGTCCACGGCAGATAGGGACCGAACTGTCTCACGACGTTCTAAACCCAGCTCGCGTACCACTTTAAATGGCGAACAGCCATACCCTTGGGACCGGCTTCAGCCCCAGGATGTGATGAGCCGACATCGAGGTGCCAAACACCGCCGTCGATATGAACTCTTGGGCGGTATCAGCCTGTTATCCCCGGAGTACCTTTTATCCGTTGAGCGATGGCCCTTCCATACAGAACCACCGGATCACTAAGACCTACTTTCGTACCTGCTCGACGTGTCTGTCTCGCAGTCAAGCGCGCTTTTGCCTTTATACTCTACGACCGATTTCCGACCGGTCTGAGCGCACCTTCGTACTCCTCCGTTACTCTTTAGGAGGAGACCGCCCCAGTCAAACTACCCACCATACACTGTCCTCGATCCGGATAACGGACCTGAGTTAGAACCTCAAAGTTGCCAGGGTGGTATTTCAAGGTTGGCTCCACGCGAACTGGCGTCCACGCTTCAAAGCCTCCCACCTATCCTACACAAGCAAATTCAAAGTCCAGTGCAAAGCTATAGTAAAGGTTCACGGGGTCTTTCCGTCTAGCCGCGGATACACTGCATCTTCACAGCGATTTCAATTTCACTGAGTCTCGGGTGGAGACAGCGCCGCCATCGTTACGCCATTCGTGCAGGTCGGAACTTACCCGACAAGGAATTTCGCTACCTTAGGACCGTTATAGTTACGGCCGCCGTTTACCGGGGCTTCGATCAAGAGCTTCGCGTTAGCTAACCCCATCAATTAACCTTCCGGCACCGGGCAGGCGTCACACCCTATACGTCCACTTTCGTGTTTGCAGAGTGCTGTGTTTTTAATAAACAGTCGCAGCGGCCTGGTATCTTCGACCGGCATGGGCTTACGCAGTAAATGCTTCACCCTCACCGGCGCACCTTCTCCCGAAGTTACGGTGCCATTTTGCCTAGTTCCTTCACCCGAGTTCTCTCAAGCGCCTTGGTATTCTCTACCCAACCACCTGTGTCGGTTTGGGGTACGGTTCCTGGTTACCTGAAGCTTAGAAGCTTTTCTTGGAAGCATGGCATCAACCACTTCGTCACCCAAAGGGTAACTCGTCATCAGCTCTCGGCCTTAGAATCCCGGATTTACCTAAGATTCCAGCCTACCACCTTAAACTTGGACAACCAACGCCAAGCTGGCCTAGCCTTCTCCGTCCCTCCATCGCAATAACCAGAAGTACAGGAATATTAACCTGTTTTCCATCGACTACGCTTTTCAGCCTCGCCTTAGGGACCGACTAACCCTGCGTCGATTAACGTTGCGCAGGAAACCTTGGTCTTTCGGCGTGGGTGTTTTTCACACCCATTGTCGTTACTCATGTCAGCATTCGCACTTCTGATACCTCCAGCAAGCTTCTCAACTCACCTTCACAGGCTTACAGAACGCTCCTCTACCGCATCACCTAAGTGATACCCGTAGCTTCGGTGTATGGTTTGAGCCCCGTTACATCTTCCGCGCAGGCCGACTCGACTAGTGAGCTATTACGCTTTCTTTAAAGGGTGGCTGCTTCTAAGCCAACCTCCTAGCTGTCTAAGCCTTCCCACATCGTTTCCCACTTAACCATAACTTTGGGACCTTAGCTGACGGTCTGGGTTGTTTCCCTTTTCACGACGGACGTTAGCACCCGCCGTGTGTCTCCCATGCTCGGCACTTGTAGGTATTCGGAGTTTGCATCGGTTTGGTAAGTCGGGATGACCCCCTAGCCGAAACAGTGCTCTACCCCCTACAGTGATACATGAGGCGCTACCTAAATAGCTTTCGAGGAGAACCAGCTATCTCCGAGCTTGATTAGCCTTTCACTCCGATCCACAGGTCATCCGCTAACTTTTCAACGGTAGTCGGTTCGGTCCTCCAGTTAGTGTTACCCAACCTTCAACCTGCCCATGGATAGATCGCCCGGTTTCGGGTCTATTCCCAGCGACTAGACGCCCTATTAAGACTCGCTTTCGCTACGCCTCCCCTATTCGGTTAAGCTCGCCACTGAAAATAAGTCGCTGACCCATTATACAAAAGGTACGCAGTCACCCAACAAAGTGGGCTCCCACTGCTTGTACGCATACGGTTTCAGGATCTATTTCACTCCCCTCTCCGGGGTTCTTTTCGCCTTTCCCTCACGGTACTAGTTCACTATCGGTCAGTCAGTAGTATTTAGCCTTGGAGGATGGTCCCCCCATATTCAGACAAAGTTTCTCGTGCTCCGTCCTACTCGATTTCATGACTAAGAGATTTTCGCGTACAGGGCTATCACCCACTATGGCCGCACTTTCCAGAGCGTTCCGCTAATCTCAAAGCCACTTAAGGGCTAGTCCCCGTTCGCTCGCCACTACTAAGGGAATCTCGGTTGATTTCTTTTCCTCAGGGTACTTAGATGTTTCAGTTCCCCTGGTTCGCCTCTTAAGCCTATGTATTCAGCTTAAGATAACCATCTTATGATGGCTGGGTTCCCCCATTCAGACATCTCCGGATCAAAGTCTGTTTGCCGACTCCCCGAAGCTTTTCGCAGGCTACCACGTCTTTCATCGCCTCTGACTGCCAAGGCATCCACCGTATGCGCTTCTTCACTTGACCATATAACCCCAAGCAATCTGGTTATACTGTGAAGACGACATTCGCCGAAAATTCGATAATACTCAATTAAGAGCAACTCACAAATTTTACCTTAGCCTGATCCAACACCAGTGAAAGTGTTGTCCAGTCTATCTTTCTATCACATACCCAAATTTTTAAAGAACGATCTAATCCAAAGACTAGAAATCAACATTCACCATCATCACGATGGAATGCTCATTTCTAAGCTTTCAACAAACAGAAGCAGTAGTGGTGGAGCCAAACGGGATCGAACCGTTGACCTCCTGCGTGCAAGGCAGGCGCTCTCCCAGCTGAGCTATGGCCCCGTATTTCTACAGGTTCCCACACAAAATTGGTGGGTCTGGGCAGATTCGAACTGCCGACCTCACCCTTATCAGGGGTGCGCTCTAACCAACTGAGCTACAGACCCAATTTCGGGCTGCTTCTTTATCGTCTTCTTCAATGAATCAAGCAATTCGTGTGGGAGCTTATGGAGCAGCTGATGTCGTCGATTAAGGAGGTGATCCAGCCGCAGGTTCCCCTACGGCTACCTTGTTACGACTTCACCCCAGTCATGAATCACACCGTGGTAACCGTCCTCCCGAAGGTTAGACTAGCTACTTCTGGTGCAACCCACTCCCATGGTGTGACGGGCGGTGTGTACAAGGCCCGGGAACGTATTCACCGCGACATTCTGATTCGCGATTACTAGCGATTCCGACTTCACGCAGTCGAGTTGCAGACTGCGATCCGGACTACGATCGGTTTTCTGGGATTAGCTCCACCTCGCGGCTTGGCAACCCTCTGTACCGACCATTGTAGCACGTGTGTAGCCCAGGCCGTAAGGGCCATGATGACTTGACGTCATCCCCACCTTCCTCCGGTTTGTCACCGGCAGTCTCCTTAGAGTGCCCACCATCACGTGCTGGTAACTAAGGACAAGGGTTGCGCTCGTTACGGGACTTAACCCAACATCTCACGACACGAGCTGACGACAGCCATGCAGCACCTGTCTCAATGTTCCCGAAGGCACCAATCCATCTCTGGAAAGTTCATTGGATGTCAAGGCCTGGTAAGGTTCTTCGCGTTGCTTCGAATTAAACCACATGCTCCACCGCTTGTGCGGGCCCCCGTCAATTCATTTGAGTTTTAACCTTGCGGCCGTACTCCCCAGGCGGTCAACTTAATGCGTTAGCTGCGCCACTAAGAGCTCAAGGCTCCCAACGGCTAGTTGACATCGTTTACGGCGTGGACTACCAGGGTATCTAATCCTGTTTGCTCCCCACGCTTTCGCACCTCAGTGTCAGTATCAGTCCAGGTGGTCGCCTTCGCCACTGGTGTTCCTTCCTATATCTACGCATTTCACCGCTACACAGGAAATTCCACCACCCTCTACCATACTCTAGCTTGTCAGTTTTGAATGCAGTTCCCAGGTTGAGCCCGGGGATTTCACATCCAACTTAACAAACCACCTACGCGCGCTTTACGCCCAGTAATTCCGATTAACGCTTGCACCCTCTGTATTACCGCGGCTGCTGGCACAGAGTTAGCCGGTGCTTATTCTGTCGGTAACGTCAAGACACCAACGTATTAGGTTAATGCCCTTCCTCCCAACTTAAAGTGCTTTACAATCCGAAGACCTTCTTCACACACGCGGCATGGCTGGATCAGGCTTTCGCCCATTGTCCAATATTCCCCACTGCTGCCTCCCGTAGGAGTCTGGACCGTGTCTCAGTTCCAGTGTGACTGATCATCCTCTCAGACCAGTTACGGATCGTCGCCTTGGTGAGCCATTACCTCACCAACTAGCTAATCCGACCTAGGCTCATCTGATAGCGCAAGGCCCGAAGGTCCCCTGCTTTCTCCCGTAGGACGTATGCGGTATTAGCGTCCGTTTCCGAGCGTTATCCCCCACTACCAGGCAGATTCCTAGGCATTACTCACCCGTCCGCCGCTCGCCACCAGGTACAAGTACCCGTGCTGCCGCTCGACTTGCATGTGTTAGGCCTGCCGCCAGCGTTCAATCTGAGCCATGATCAAACTCTTCAGTTCAAACATCTTTGGGTTTTTAAGAAACCCTAAACTTGGCTCAGCAATCGTTGGTTACATCTTTGATTTCTCGCGGAGTAACTTGTGATGCTGATAATCTTGTTGACTATCAGTCTGACTCCACAAGCACCCACACGAATTGCTTGATTCAGTTGTTAAAGAGCGGTTGGTTAAGATCTTTCGTCTCAACCGAGGCGCGCATTCTACAGCAGCCTCTGTTACTGTCAAGCGGTTATTTTTCGAAGTTTTCAAAGTTTCCTTTGCAACTTCAACCACTTGCGCTTTCGATCTCTCGTTAGCGGGAGGCGAATTCTACAGCGTTACTCGCTGCTGTCAACACCTCTTTCTCAACCCCTTTCGCGCTTCGATGACCTGAAGCAACTCGCTGCCGAAAACTGCGTAACTCATTGTTTACCAAGGAGTTTTCCGTTTCGACTGCGCCGGAAGTGGGGCGAATTATAGACTTCCAGAATCTGCCGTCAACCCTTAATTAAGCCTTTCTATAAGGATGTTCAAAATCGCTGCTTATATATAGACGCGCCCGCCATGAATGCGCAGTATATTGCCCAACAACACTCTCGCTTCCTACTTGGACGATGCCACGCCATGAATGACCAACCTCGCAGCCTTGCCTCGACCCTGTTTTCGGTTGGCCTGCTATTGATAGCCATGGCATCAATCCAGTCAGGCGCTTCCCTTGCTAAAAGCATGTTCCCCATTATTGGTGCGCAAGGGACCACCACCCTGCGGCTGATCTTCGCCAGCGTGATCATGATGGCGATACTGCGCCCCTGGCGAGCGAAGCTCACCGCAAAATCCCTGCGCACTGTCATCGTCTACGGAATGGCGTTGGGCGGCATGAACTTCCTCTTCTATATGTCCTTGCAAACCGTCCCCCTCGGTATCGCGGTTGCGCTGGAATTCACCGGCCCACTGGCGGTAGCCATCTACGCCTCACGTCGCGCGATCGACTTTTTGTGGATCGCCCTGGCAGCCGTCGGCTTGCTGCTGTTAATACCGTTGGGAGCAACGACCGCGGGAATCGATCTGGTAGGCGCCGGTTATGCATTGGGCGCGGGTGTCTGCTGGGCGCTATACATTCTGTTCGGCCAAAAGGCCGGTGCCGACAATGGCGTGCAGACCGCAGCACTGGGAGTGATGATTGCGGCACTTTTTGTAGCCCCTATCGGCATCGTCCATGCTGGCGCCGCGCTGCTCACTCCCTCACTGATCCCCGTGGCCATCGCTGTCGCCATTCTGTCCACCGCCGTGCCTTACACGCTGGAGATGGTCGCCCTCACCCGAATCCCGACCCGGACCTTCGGCACGTTGATGAGTATTGAACCTGCGATCGGCGCCCTGTCAGGCCTGTTGTTTCTCCATGAGTACCTCTCGCTGTCACAATGGATGGCCATCCTGTGCATCATTCTGGCTTCCATAGGCGCGACCTTGACGATGGGGAGTACAGCCAAGCCTGCTGTCGCTGCAGATTGAGACAGGATTTGACGAGGGTCTGGTATTTGCCGCGCAATTAGGCCATGTTTAGACCCGTAACCCAGTGTCAGACATGGATTTTTCAGATAGGGACATCAGAACGCTTCAAGCGAAAGCGAATGCAGCCAGACCCGGGCACAAAGATCCGGGGGCGCTATAAGGACAGTAATGAAACGAATTTTGATACTAATCGCCGTACTCGCGGTTGCGGGCTGCGCGGCGACATCGAAAACCCAGGTAAAACACGGCAAGAGAGGGCTGCATATCAACTGTTCCGGACTCTCGTCATCCTGGGACAAGTGCTACACCAGCGCTGCCAACTCGTGCGCTCCCAAAGGTTACAAGGTCATCGCCAAGTCAGGGGACACGGTGGAAGAACCAGGCGATTATCCGTTCGGCCTCAACCCTGCCGGCTATACCAGCCGCAGCATGATCGTCATCTGCAAATAGATCGTTGCCGTCTTGTCAGGTTCGTAGACCTGCGATCTGACGGCCAATCTCATCGTAACTGGACTTCAGTACCGCGCGCTGGATGTCTGGCGTGGCCAGCATTCGCGCAATGACCAACGCACCGATACATTGCGACAGAATCGCCCAGGCCAGGCTGTCGCTTTCCAGAACCTGCGCCCAACTCTTCTGAAGCCGACAAATCCAGTTTTCCGCCTGCTGGCGAATCATCACGTCTGAACGTGCAATCTCAGCCCCCAATGCCGGCAATGCACAACCGGATTCCGGGTGCTCGACATGAGCCATGCTCAGATAGTGTTTCAGGCAGCGCTGGAGCTTCTCAGGATTCTGGTCCGCCCCTAAACGCTCCAGGCTTTGAGACAGCTCACGCTCGACGATTGAAGCGAACAGCTCATCCTTCGATGAAAAGTGGCTGTAAAACGCCCCGCCACTCAAACCGATCGCCTTCATCAAACCGTCGACACCCACCGTTGAAAAACCGGACTTCTTGGCCGACACCGCACTGCTTTCAAGTAGCTTCTCTTTGGTTTCCAGTTTGTGATTGGCCGAGTAACGCATTGCCTTGCCCTCAGGATTGATCGCCTTGACGCTTACTGAATCGTAGCATAACGTTCGTTTAGTTAACGATCGTTTAGCAAAGAGATCTACCCATGAATAACAAGAAGGTCGTACTGGTTGTAGGTGCCGGGGATGCCACCGGCGGCGCCATTGCAAAACGCTTTGCGCAGGAAGGCTTTGTGGCGTGTGTCACCCGTCGCAGCGCGGACAAACTCCAGCCGTTGGTGGACGCCATCAAGGCAGACGGCGGTGAAGCCCACGGGTTTGCCTGCGATGCGCGCAAGGAAGAGGACGTGATTGCGTTAGTTGAGCAGATCGAAAGCCAGATTGGCCCAATCGAAGCGTTCGTCTTCAACATCGGCGCCAATGTGCCTTGCAGCATTCTTGAAGAAACCGCGCGTAAATATTTCAAGATCTGGGAAATGGCCTGCTTCTCAGGATTTCTCAACGCTCGTGAAGTGGCCAAGCGCATGGCCAAGCGTCAACGCGGGACTATTTTGTTCACCGGCGCTACCGCTGGCCTGCGTGGAGCCTCAGGATTTGCGGCGTTCGCCGGCGCCAAGCACGGGATTCGTGCCTTGGCGCAAAGCATGGCGCGTGAACTGGGGCCGATGAACATTCACGTCGCCCATGTTGTAGTCGACGGTGCCATCGATACCGATTTTATCCGCGAGAGTTTCCCCGAAAAGTACGCGACCAAGGACCAGGACGGCATTCTCAATCCAGAGCACATTGCCGAGAACTATTGGTACCTGCACAGCCAGCCCCGTGACGCATGGACCTTCGAGCTGGACCTGCGCCCCTGGAACGAACGCTGGTAACCCCCCTAAAAATAATAAGCAGAGCACATTGACCATGAGCAAAACCGTGGAGTTCTACTTCGACCTCGGCAGCCCCGCTACCTACCTGGCCTATACCCAACTACCGAAGATCTGCGAGCAGACCGACAGTCAGTTGATCTACATACCCATCTTGCTGGGCGGAGTCTTCAAAGCCACCGGTAACGCCTCCCCCGCGACCATCCCCGCCAAGGGCCGCTACATGTTTCAAGACCTGGACCGCTACGCCAAGCGCTATGGCGTGCCGCTGAAGTTCAATCCCCACTTTCCTATCAACACCCTGATGTTGATGCGCGCTGTTACCGGCATGCAGTTGCGCCATCCCGGACGCTTTCAGGCATTCATCGACTGCCTGTTTCACGCCCTCTGGGTTGAAGGCCGCAGCCTCGATGACCTGGCGACCGTCGCGTCAGTACTGACACAGAACGGTTTCGATCCAAATGAGGTGCTGGCCCTGACCGCCGACGAGGAAGTCAAAGCCACTCTCAAAGACAACACAGAGACAGCGGTGCTACGGGGCGTATTCGGTGCCCCAAGCATGTTTGTCGATAATCAGCTGTTCTTCGGCCAGGATCGCCTGGACTTCGTCCTTGAAGCCCTGAGTTAAATCTCGACGACCAGCCGTCCCTGCGCAGCTCCCGAAACGAGCAGCTCATGGGCGGCCTCGGCCGTTTGCAGGGTGAACTGCCGAGGGTCGAGCAACGGTTTCAACTGACCCGCCTCGATCAACTGCGCCGCCTCCCGAAGTATCTCCCCGTGATGCTCGCGCCCCTTGCCAGTCAGCAACGGCAACAAGGTAAACACTCCGGAATACGTCGCCCCACGAAACGAGAGTGGCGCAAGACTGTGCTGCCCCCATCCAAGACAACTCACGACATGCCCCTCGTAGACCCGGGCAGCCTTGAATGAAGCGTCCAGAGTTTCGCCACCCACCGTGTCGTAGACAATATCGAAACCCTCCCCCGCCGTGTGTTCAGCCACATACTCCTCAACCGAAGATTTACGGTAATCAATAAACGTCGCACCAACCCCTTCAATGATCGCCTGCTTCCCGGCCGACCCGGTGGCAAACACGTCGGCACCGAAAGCCCGGGCAATTTGCACCGCCACATGCCCGACACCGCCCGCACCACCGTGAATCAACACTTTCTGCCCCGCCCGCACCCGCGCACGATCCACCAATCCTTCCCACGCCGTGATCAGTACCAACGGCAATCCTGCCGCCTCGCGCATGCTCAGATTGCCTGGCTTGCGTGCCAGCAGCCGCGCATCGACGGCGGCGTATTCAGCCAGTGAACCCTGCGCACCGCCAATGCCGGTGGCCATCGCATAGACCTCATCACCCGGCAGCCATCCACTGACGCCTTCCCCCAATGCCTCCACTGTTCCCGCAAGATCAATACCCAACACCGCCGGCAGCGGCTGGCGCGCATGAGCAGCCTGACCCGACCGAATCTTTCCATCCAAAGGATTCACCCCACTGGCCTTGATCCTGACCAACACCTGGCCGGTTCCAGGCACGGGCCGTTGAATGGAAGCCAAGCGTAAAGGCCCATTGGCCGAATCAACAATCAGAGCGCGCATTTCAAGTGAGTCAGTCATTTCGCAATTTCCCGTCAGAGGTGGCTGTGGGATAAATCTTCCTCCTGCTCACTCATGCCGATAAGACGCTATATAGCTATAGTGACCATGCCCATTTGGCATCAATGAGAAACCCCGTGGACAAACTCAATGCAATGTCTATCTTCGTTCGCGTTGTCGAACGTGGCAGCTTTTCTGCCGTCGCCCGGGAATTGCAGACCAGCCAGCCGACCATCAGCAAAGTGCTGCGAGCATTGGAAACCGAGCTGGGTGGAAAGTTGATTTCCCGCAGCACCCGACAACTGTCCCTGACCGACGAAGGGCAGCGGTACTACAGCGAATGTCGACAAATTCTGGCGGCCGTAGACGCCGCAGAACACAGTTTTCACTCCGGCCGCGAAGCTGTTGCCGGAAACCTGAAAATAGGATCTTCCGTGAGTTTCGGGCGCTTGCAGATTGCGCCGCGACTGCCGGCATTCCTCAAAAAATATCCCCAGTTGCAAATTGATTTGCAACTGAGCGATCAAAATCAGGACCTGGTCAGTGAAGGACTGGACGTCACGTTCAGGATCGGCGAGTTGAACGACAGCGGATTGATTGCCCGCCACATCGGCACCACCCACCGAGTGACGGTCGCAGCGCCCGACTACCTTGCGCAACACGGCCACCCGCAAACGCCCGAAGAATTACGCGGACACAACTGCCTGCAGTTCAACCTGCTGAACAGTCAGAACCTATGGGTTTATGAGAGAGAGGCCCAACGTCACGAAGTGCGAATCAAGGGCAACGCACAAAGCAACAACTCCGAAGCAATCCGCGAGATGGTACTGGGGGGATTGGGGATTGCGCTGTCGCCGGTTTGGCTGTTCAGCGAGGACTTGAAGGCGGGACGTGTGACCGCGATTCTGCTGGAATACAGCGCGCAGTCGCTGCCGATTCATGCCGTGTCCCCGGCGAATCGTCGCCAATCCGCCAGGGTCAAAGCCTTTGTCGACTACATGAGCCAGGCGCTCGAAGAAGCGCCTGAACTCCAACCGATCAAATAGCCGCAGTGCGGGTGTTCAGCCACTCAAGGGCTGCTCCGTCGAGCAACGGGCTCAAACGCTGGCGCACCTCGGCGTGGTAGGCGTTGAACCAATGCTTTTCGTCGTCGGTCAACAGCGACGGCTCCAGGCAGCGAGTGTCGATCGGGCACAGGGTCAGGGTTTCGAATTTCAGGAACTCGCCGAATTCGCTTTTGCCCGCCTCACGGTTCAACACCAGGTTTTCGATCCGCACACCCCAGCGGCCCGGACGGTAAGTGCCCGGTTCGATGGAAGTGATCATGCCCGGTTGCATCGCGGTTTGCGGTGCCGCGGCGGCCTGATAGGCGATGACCTGCGGGCCTTCGTGCACGTTGAGGAAGTAGCCTACGCCGTGACCGGTGCCGTGGCCGTAATCAACGCTTTCAGCCCAGATCGGCGCGCGGGCAATCGAATCGAGCAACGGCGAGAGAATGCCACGAGGGAATTGCGCACGGGACAACGCAATCACGCCTTTGAGCACCCGCGTGCAATCGCGCTTCTGCTCAGCGGTCGGCGTACCGACCGGTACCATCCGCGTGATGTCAGTGGTGCCGCCCAGGTACTGGCCGCCGGAGTCGATCAACAACAGACCGTCGCCTTCGATCACCGCGTGTTCTTCTTCGGTGGCGTGGTAGTGCGGCATTGCGCCATTGGCGTTGAACGCGGCAATGGTGTTGAAGCTCAGCGATACATATCCCGGACGTCGGGTACGCGCCGCTGTCAGGTGTTCGTCGATGGTCAGTTCGGTGATGCGCTCACGACCCAACGCAGTGTCCAGCCAGGTGAAGAATTCGCACAGCGCCGCGCCGTCCTGCTCCATGGCCTGACGAATGTGCTCGGCATCGGCCAGGCTTTTCTGCGACTTGGCCAACGTCGTCGGGTTCAGGCCTTCGAGCAGCTTCACACCGCTATCCAGGTTATCCAGCAAGCCGGCGGTGACGCGCGCCGGATCAACTTGCAGGCTCGCCCCGCTCGGTACGGCGCGCAAGGCGGCGGCCACTTCGCTGTAATCGCGCAGGGTCACGCCGTCCTGTTCGAGGACTGCGCGCAGTTCGGCATCGACCTTGCTCAGGGCCACGAACAGAGTCGCCTGCTCTTGGCTGATCAACGCGAAAGAAACAAACACCGGGTTAAACGACACGTCGCCGCCACGCAGGTTGAACAGCCAGGCGATGTCATCGAGGGTGGCGATGAAGTGCCAGTCGGCACCGCGATCTTTCAAAACCTCACGCAGCTTGGCCAGTTTCTCGCCGCGGCTGACTGTCGCCTGAGGCGGCAGGTGTTGATAGATCGGCTCATTCGGCAACGTCGGACGGTCGCTCCAGACTTCGCTCAACACATCGATGTCAGTGCGCAGACGTGCGCCGCGCTCTTCAAGCTTGCCACCCAGCGTACGCGCCGATGCCACGGCCATTACCGCGCCATCTACCGCGACGACACCGCCTTCAGGGGTTTGCTCGGCCAGCCAGTCCAGCGGGCCGGGCTGACCCGGTTGCAGCTTGACCAGTTCGATGCCGCTGCCCTTGAGTTCCTTGGTCGCTTGCTCCCAATAACGGCTGTCGGCCCAGACGCCGGCAAAGTCCGGCGTGACGATCAGCGTGCCGACCGAGCCATGAAAGCCCGACAACCATTGCCGCCCTTGCCAGTAACCCGGCAGGTATTCCGAAAGATGCGGATCGGCCGACGGCACCAGCAGAGCATGAATGCCCTCCCGGCTCATCAGTTCGCGGGTTTGCGCCAGGCGTTGAGGCACCGATCCATTGATCGAAGGCTGCGTACTCATCATGTCTCCTGCTAATCACTTCATCATTATTGTTGAGTGCCGATCAATGCCGACACTTTCAGACCTTATTGCCAAAATGCCGGAGCACTGGCGCAGGCCTCTTTAATCAGGTGTACCGCTTGGTCGATGTCCTGCTCGGTGGTGAACCGGCCAAGACTCAAGCGAATGGTGCGACTCGCCGAGCGGGCGTCATGCCCCAGGGCCAGGAGCACATGGGAGGGAGCATTGCTGGCGGAATTGCAGGCCGAGGTCGCGGAAAACGCGATCGTGGTGCTCAACGCCGCGGAATTGAACTCGCCTTCATTGAAGGTCAGGCTCAGGGTATGAGGGATGCGCTGGGTCGGACTGCCATTGAGGCGAACGCCGGGAATACTCAGCAGCTGTTCGAGCAAGCGTTCGCGCAGCCGGACGATCGTGGCTTTCTCTTCGTCGAACGAAGAGGCCGCCAACGCGAACGCCACACCCATGGCAGCGATCTGGTGAGTTGCCAGGGTGCCGGAACGCAAACCGCCCTCGTGACCACCGCCGTGAATCTGCGCCTGCACATGCTGCTGCGCGCGCGGCCCGACGTACAGCGCGCCGATGCCTTTGGGGCCGTAAATCTTGTGGGCGGAAAATGACATCAGATCCACTGGCAACCGGGCCAGGTCGATCACCACTTTGCCTGCACCTTGAGCCGCGTCGACATGGAACAACGCATCGCGTGCACGTACGACTTCGCCGATGGCCGAGATGTCGTTGACCGTGCCCAGCTCGTTGTTGACCAGCATCAGCGACACCAGAAAGGTGTCTTCGCGCATCGCTTCGCTGACCGCTTGCGGGGTAATCAAACCCTCGGCGTCAGGCACCAGATAGGTCACCGCAACACCGGCGTCCTGCAACTGCTTCGCCGTGTCGAGAATCGCTTTGTGTTCGATCTGGCTGGTGATGATGTGGCCGCCAGAAACGCCGCGAGCCTGGGCCACGCCCTTGAGGGCAAGGTTGTTCGATTCGGTGGCGCCGGAGGTCCAGACGATCTGGTCCGCCTGGGCGCCGACCAGTTCGGCGACCTGACGCCGCGCCTGCTCGACCGTTTGCCGGGCCTGTTGGCCGAACGCGTGGGAGCTGGACGCCGGATTGCCGAAGTTGCCGGTAAAACCCAGACACTCGACCATGATCTTGATGACTCGCTCATCCACCGGCGTGGTGGCGGCGTAGTCGAAATACAGAGGACGTTTATTCATAGAAGACTCGCAGAGCATGTTCCGGGATCAGGAGGCTCGTCACTGAAACGCCAAGCGCAGCCTCGTGAGCTGCGCCGATCGTTCAGAGCGTTAGAAATACCTGATCGGAGGCCGTTAAAGAAGAACAACTTCATTTAAAAGTGCGTAGGAACGCTCCTGAAGTCGAGCTTAACAGGCATCGGGCGACCGGTTGAAGCAATGCGTCAGCTAAAGCTTTCGAGCAACAACGGATACAGCGAAGCCACCAGCAACAAGGCCATGCCCCAATTGAACAGCCGCAACCAGCGGCGATCCTTCAGCACGTTGCGCAACAACGTGCCGCAGCCTGCCCAGACACTGACGCTCGGCAGGTTGATCAAGGCGAACACGGCCGCAATCACAATCACGTTGGTGAAGTAACCCTGCATCGGCGTGTAGGTGCTGATGGCACCGATGGCCATGATCCAGGCCTTGGGATTGACCCACTGAAACGCTGCGGCGCCCAAATAGCTGATCGGCTTGCTCTCGCCCTTTTCACTCTCGGAAACCGGTCCCGAACGGGCGATTTTCCACGCCAGGTACAACAAATACGCCGCGCCGACGTAACGCAGCACGCTGTAGAGCAAAGGATAAGTTTGAAACACGGCGCCCAAGCCAAAACCTACCGCCACCACGAGCACGAAGAAGCCACAGGTGATGCCAAGCATATGGGGGATGGTGCGGTTAAAGCCGAAGTTCACACCCGATGCCAGCAACATTGTGTTGTTGGGGCCGGGAGTGATCGAGGTGACAAGCGCAAACAGGGCAAAGCCCAGCAGCAAATCGAGCGAGAGTGTCATGGGTGGCAGTCCATTGGGGTCAGTCAGGTGTTGACCCTATCGCAGGCTTTAAGGGAAACCCATGGACAGTTGCGTGAAACTTCAAGCGGTACAGTTTTCGATCAGCTAGGACGGCCGTGAAGCTGTACAGCACGTTCGGCGTTCATCTCGCCTTGGTTGTCGAAACTGAACGACTTTTGCGGTTGGCCGAGCAATTCGGCTTTTTTCGCGTGGTATTCGTCGAAGGACAGACCGCGACGATTCAACGCCTCAAGTGCCAATTCCTTGGTTTCTTCCGCAGTGTACGGCCGTAATTCCGGGGAAACATGGCTGGCACATCCGGCTAGAACGGAGACCGCGAGCAGCAAGAAAGTAGCGATTAGAGGTTTCATGGTGAGCGTCCTGGTGTATCTGGGTTCGGGCAATGAACACAGGCTACGCCGGGCATCCGATCAGCAGAAATCAACGCTCTCGATAGTGGCTATCGACTTTGCCTAATGCCGCTCAAGTAGACCGCCTTATATCTCCAAACGATCTATAAATATTAATTTAAGGTCTTTTACGGAATAACACCGAGCCTTTATAACCACTGTCATCGCTTCACGCACTGTTGCCCAAGCAACTGTTTGCCGGGCAACAGTCATTCAACAAACAGCTCTGCCATTCGTACAGTGTCTACCGGCCAAAGCGCTGAAAGCCCAGTAAACCGGGGCTCCGAGGGATTGGTACAGCTCTTGCTCTCTGTCAGTGACTACTCACTGCTCCCTGAGCAACTGTTTAAAAAGGAACTGATCATGTCACGTCCATTGAAAGTCGTTGCCCTCTCCGGCGGTACCTGGCGTCCGTCCCGCACGTTGGTGCTGACCCAGACACTGTTGGCGCAACTGGCTGAGCAATTACCGATTGAAAGCAAGCTGATTGAACTGGGTGACATCGCCCGACCATTGGGCGCCGCGCTGTCCCGTCAGGAATTGAGCGCCGAGATCGACGCCGAGCTGCAAGCGATCGAGAACGCTGACCTTCTGATCGTCGCCGCGCCGGTTTATCGCGGTTCCTACCCTGGATTGCTCAAGCATCTGTTCGATTTGATCGACCTCAACGCATTGATCGACACGCCGGTATTGCTGGCCGCCACCGGTGGCAGCGAACGCCATGCGCTGGTGCTGGATCACCAGTTGCGGCCGTTGTTCAGTTTCTTCCAGGCATTGACCTTGCCGATTGGCGTCTACGCCACCGAAGCCGATTTCTCCAATTATCAAATAACCAGTGAGCCCTTGAAGGCCCGCATTCGTCTTGCTGCAGAACGCGCCGCGCCGTTGTTTGGCGTGCACCCCAAAAATCTGCTGAAAATCGCTTAAGGATTTCTTCATGGATGTTTTCTGGTTCCTGCCGACTCACGGCGACGGCCATTACCTGGGCACCACTCAGGGCGCTCGCCCGGTGACACTCAACTACCTGAAACAAGTGGCCCAGGCGGCCGACAGCCTCGGCTACCACGGCGTACTGATTCCCACCGGGCGCTCCTGCGAGGATTCGTGGGTGATTGCTTCGGCGCTGGTGCCGCTGACCGAACGCCTGCGCTATCTGGTGGCGATTCGGCCGGGGATCATCTCGCCGACGGTCTCGGCGCGCATGGCCGCAACACTGGATCGACTGTCCAATGGCCGCTTGCTGATCAACGTGGTCACGGGTGGTGACCCGGATGAAAACCGTGGCGACGGCATCTTCCTCGATCACAGCGAACGCTACGAAGTGACCGACGAATTCCTGAAAATCTGGCGCTGGGTGCTGCAAGGCGAATCGGTGGATTTCGAAGGCAAACACCTGCAAGTGCAGAATGCCAAGGCGCTGTATCCGCCGGTGCAAAAACCTTATCCGCCGCTGTACTTCGGCGGTTCTTCCGAAGCCGCGCATGAATTGGCCGCCGAGCAAGTTGATGTCTACCTGACCTGGGGCGAACCGCCGGCCGCCGTGGCGGAAAAACTGGCCGATGTGCGTGAACGTGCCGCGCGAAACGGTCGCACGGTGAAGTTCGGGATTCGCTTGCACGTGATCGTTCGCGAGACCACCGAAGAGGCCTGGAAAGCCGCGGATAAACTGATCGAGCACATCAGCGACGAAACCATCGCGGCCGCGCAGAAGTCGTTCTCGCGTTTCGATTCCGAAGGTCAGCGGCGCATGGCGGCGTTGCATGACGGGCGTCGTGACAACCTGGAAATATCCCCCAACCTGTGGGCCGGTGTCGGTCTGGTGCGTGGCGGTGCCGGGACGGCGTTGGTGGGCGATCCGCAGCAAGTGGCGGCGCGAATCAAGGAGTACGCGGACCTGGGAATCGAAAGCTTCATCTTCTCCGGCTATCCGCACCTCGAAGAGGCTTATCGTTTTGCCGAACTGGTGTTCCCGCTGTTGCCTGAGCCATACGCCAGCCTGGCCGGGCGTGGGGTTACCAATCTCACCGGGCCGTTTGGCGAAATGATCGCCAATGATGTGCTGCCTACAAAAGCCACGGCCTGACCCAGAAATCCTGTGGGAGCGAGCCTGCTCGCGATGGCGTCCGTCCAATCGACATTTATTTCGACTGTTATGGCGCCATCGCGAGCAGGCTCACTCCCACAGGGGGATTGCGTCGATTTTCATGAGGAACCCCGCGTGACGGCCAAACCACAAAGCGCCCTGATATCCCCCTTGCAGACCGCCCGCCGATTGGCCGCCGAGTTTGCCCTGACCGCTGTCGAGCGCGATGAACGTGGCGGTACGCCCAAAGCCGAACGTGATGCCTTGCGCCAAAGCGGTCTGCTCGCGTTAAGCATTCCCACCCAGTACGGCGGACACGGCGCCAGCTGGAGTGACACCCTGAGCATCGTTCGCGAGTTCGCCAAGGTCGACAGTTCAATTGCCCATGTCTTCGGTTTCCATCACCTGATGCTCGCCACCGTGCGCCTGTTCGCCCGGCCCGAACAGTGGCAGCCATGGTTCGAACAGACCGCGCGCAAAAACTGGTTCTGGGGCAACGCCCTGAACCCGCTGGACACCCGCACCGTGGTGAAAAACCTTGGCGGCTGGCGTGAGTTTTCCGGCAAGAAAAGCTTCTGCTCCGGTGCCAGCGATTCGGAAATGCTGATCGCCTCGGCCGTCGACGAAAGCGCTGGCGGCAAGCTGTTGATCGCCGCGATTCCCAGCGGTCGCAGCGGCATCACCTTGCATAACGACTGGAACAACATGGGCCAGCGCCAGACCGACAGCGGCAGCGCGACGTTCGAACGGGTACGGGTCGAAGAGTCGGAATTGCTGCTCGATCCGGGTCCGTTGAGTACGCCATTCGCCTGCCTGCGGCCGTTGATTGCCCAGCTGACCTTCACCCACATGTTTCTCGGCATCGCCGAAGGTGCCTTCGAGGAGGCGCGGCAATACACCCTCACCGAGACCCGTCCGTGGCACAAATCCAGTGCTCAGGATGTGCGTCAGGATCCTTATGTACTCGGCCACTACGGCGAGTTCTGGGTCGCCCTCGAAAGTGTTCGACTGCTGGTGGAGCGCGCTGCCGGGTTGCTCGACAAGGCCTGGGCCAAAGGCCCGAACCTCAGCGCCGAAGAACGTGGACATCTCGCTAACGCCATCGCCACGGCCAAGGTCGCTGCCACCCGCAACGGTCTGGAACTCTGTAGCCGGTTGTTCGAAGTGACCGGCGCCCGTTCAACTCATGCCTCACTGCGACTGGACCGCCACTGGCGCAACCTGCGCACGCAAACCCTGCACGACCCGGTGGACTACAAACTCCATGAACTCGGTGACTGGGCGCTCAACCAGTCCCTGCCGATTCCGACTTTCTATTCATAGCCTTCTATTCATGGAGCCTGCCCATGCAACTGCTGACCTTGCCGCCCTCGCCCGCTCTGGCCACCTCGATCCGCGCCACGGCGCAGGTGTTCGAAGACCCTAAATCCCAGGCCTTGCTCGCCCACATTCAACAAGTCGCACCGAGTGAAGCCAGCGTGCTGATCATCGGCGAAACCGGCACTGGCAAGGAGCTGGTGGCGCGGCATATCCACAACCTCAGTGCTCGGCGCAACCGGCCATTCGTGGCGGTGAACTGCGGCGCGTTCTCCGAATCTTTGGTGGAAGCCGAGTTGTTCGGCCATGAAAAAGGCGCCTTCACCGGGGCGCTGAGCGCCAAGGCCGGCTGGTTCGAAGAGGCCGACGGCGGCACGTTGTTCCTCGACGAAATCGGCGATTTGCCGATGGCGATTCAGGTCAAGTTATTGCGGGTGTTGCAGGAGCGCGAAGTGGTGCGACTGGGTTCGCGCAAGAGCATTCCGATCAATGTGCGAGTGCTGGCCGCGACCAACGTACAACTGGAGAAAGCCATCAACGCCGGTCATTTCCGCGAGGATTTGTACTACCGCCTCGACGTGGTCAGCCTGGAACTGAGCCCGCTGCGCGACCGCCCCGGCGACATCCTGCCGCTGACCCGACACTTCGTCGAAGCCTACAGCCAGCGCCTCGGCTACGGCGCCATCACCATCAGCAAAGACGCTGAACTGAAACTGCGCAGCTACAGCTGGCCGGGCAACATCCGTGAACTGGAAAACGTCATTCACCACACCCTGCTGATCTGCCGAAACGGCGTGATCGAACGCGACGATTTGCGCCTGTCGAACATGCGCATCGAGCGTCAGGACGATTACCACAGCACCGTCGACGACTCACCAGAAGCCCTGCTCGATCGAGCCTTTCAAAAACTTTTCGAAGAGCAGGCCGGAGCGCTGCACGAGAAAGTCGAAGACGCGTTGCTGCGGGCGGCCTATCGATTCAGCCATTACAACCAGGTGCATACCGCTGCGCTGCTGGGCTTGAGCCGCAACGTAACCCGCACACGACTGATCAAGATTGGCGAACTGGCGGTGAACAAACGCCGGCCCACGGAAAACCTTCAGGGCGAGCGTGTCATGCAGCTGTCGATCTAACTCACCAGATTGCAGTGCAGCGCGTTGTCGTGGCTGCGTTCCAGGCTGTGCAGCACCTGGAACGAGCCGAAGGTCACGGTTTTCGCCTGATGGGCGCGGATCAGTTGCCAGAAATCCTGCTCGCCGCTTTCAAAGCTTTGAAACGCGGCTTCTCCCGCCTCGCGTGTTTGCCATTGCAGGTAGTTGAGCACCCGCCGGCCATCGTCGCTGGCCTGGATGCTGGCACTCAAAAAACCTGTGAAGTCCTGGGCCAGACGTTCGGTCTGCTTCGACAGTGCCGACACCAGTGCGGGCTGTTGATGGGGTTCGATCTCGAATTCGATCAATTGGGTGAAGCTGCGATTTTTCTCTGACGCTTGCATGAAGAGTCCCCACTGACTTGTAAGCCGGATCTTGCGATCTGAAGGCCTGCAGGGTAAAACCTCGAGTTAACTTGAGGTCAAGGGGCATTTTTTAAATGATCACCTCGGAAAATCTGCACAAGGAACTCACCGTCGGCCAAGTGGCTGCGCGCAGCGGCGTCGCGGTCACGGCGCTGCACTTTTACGAAGCCAAGGGTTTGATCAAAAGTAATCGCAACCAGGGCAACCAGCGGCGTTATCCACGGGAAGTGTTGCGGCGGGTGGCGTTGATCAAAGTCGCTCAGCGATTGGGCATTCCGTTGGCGGAGATTGGCGAGGCATTGAAATCGCTGCCGGACAATCGGGCGCCGACGGCGGCGGACTGGAAGGTGTTGTCGGCGCAGTGGAGTCGGGATCTGGATGAGCGGATCAATCAACTGACCTTGCTGCGGGACAAGCTCAATGGCTGCATTGGCTGTGGGTGTCTGTCGATGGAGGCATGCCCGTTGCGCAATTTTGGCGATGTGCTCGGGGAGCGAGGGCCGGGGGCGCAGCTCCTTTAATGATCGTTCCCACGCGTGATGCAGCCGCGGGCGGTGATCTTTTTTTGTGAACTTGGCGAATGCCGAGGATCAAAATCAAGACATCGCCATTTTTGGCAGCACCTACACTTGAGGGTCCTGCTGAAAAGCGGCGAAGTGAAATCTTCCATCTACAAAAAAATCAGGGAGAACCATCATGAGCGTCAAACCTATTCCAGAGGGTTATCACAGCATCACCCCGTATCTGGGCATTCAAAAAGCGGCGGAAGCCATCGAGTTTTACAAGAAAGCCTTTGGCGCCACCGAAGTCATGCGCCTGTCCATGCCCGATGGCGGCATCGGTCACGCCGAACTGCGCATCGGCGATTGCCCGATCATGCTTGGCACGCCGTGCGATCAGGGCCCGCTGAGCAATCCGGACAAGTCGCCGTCCGTGGGGCTGCATCTGTATGTGAACGATGTGGACACGTCTTTTAAACAGGCGATTGCCGCTGGCGGCACGGTGGTGTCCGAGGTCAAGGATCAGTTTTATGGCGACCGCTCGGGGACCTTGAAGGATCCCTACGGGCATCTGTGGTTTCTGGCCACGCGCAAGGAAGATCTGACTCAGGAGCAGATCGAGCAGCGGGCGCAGGAGATGTTCAAGCAGGGTTGAAATCTTCGGTGCCTGATCTGGCCTCATCGTCGGAACGCCGCCCGGAGCAAGCTCGCTCCCACATGGGATCTTCTGCGAACACATTATGTGTGAACACCCAAGATCTCCTGTGGGAGCGAGCCTGCTCGCGATAGCGTTGGGTCAGTCAACATCAATGTTGAATGACAGGAAGCAATCGTCGGAACGCCGCCCGGAGCAAGCTTTGCTCCTACAGAAACCAGCCAAACGATATCGCGAAACATTTTCTTTCATATCCCCCTTCGGGATTTTCGATGCTCATCCGTCTTATTTAGATGCAGTCGGCCCGCGTAGGCAAAAGCCACGGCTCGGCCCTCCATGGACCTCATCGCTGCGAAGCCCGCAGCAGAGGCCCACTCATCGAAACAAGACCTTTAATCATGTCGAAGAAATCCCGTTCAAAACTCTGGTTTCTGGTCCATAGCTGGCTGGCATTGCCGATCTGGTTTTTCGTACTGATCGTCTGCGTGACCGGCACCCTGGCGGTGGTCAGCCAGGAAATCGTCTGGCTGGCCAACCCGCAAATGCGCGCCAGCCAACCCTCGGACGATGCGCCGCTGCTCAGTTATGACCAGATCATCGCCGCCATCAAGAAGGCTGAGCCCAACACCCTGGTTGAGGCCATCAGCCGACCCGATGAATCGCACTTCGCCCTCGATGTGGACGTCAGCTACCCCGACGGTCGCTCGGTGACGGTTTACGTCAATCCCTACAGCGGCGTGATTCAGGGCACGGCCCCACAATTCAATTTCAAGGCGTTTACCCGCGCACTGCATGGCTGGTGGCTGGTGCCCTTCACCAACGGTTACAGCTGGGGCTGGTACCTGGTGTCATTCCTGAGCCTGCCGCTGCTGGCGTCGTTGGTCACCGGGCTGGTGGTCTACAAGCGCTTCTGGAAAGGTTTCTTGCGACCGACGTTGCGCATTCGCCACGGTGCACGGATTTTCTGGGGCGACTTTCACCGCCTCAGCGGCATCTGGTCGATCTGGTTTATCGCGGTGATTTCCATCACCAGCACTTGGTTTCTGATTCAGGCGTTCATGTTCGATAACCAGATTTCGATCAGCACCGCGCCGGTCGCTGCCGTGGTCCCGCGTGAAAGCGTCCCGCTGACTGCCGACGGTTCGCCAGCGCCGATGATCAGTCTGGAGACGGCCATTCGCGAAGCCAAGGAACGTATTCCCGGACTGGACGACAGCTTTGTCAGCCTGCCCGCCAATGCCTATAGCTACCTCTCGGTAGGCGGACGCAGTTGGTATCCGCTGATGTTCCAGACCGCCGATATCAACCCGTATACCGGCGACATCGCCGCCACCCGCCTGTTGTCGGACCGTTCCGGCCTGGAACTGGTGACCGAATCCATGCGTCCTCTGCACACCGGGGATTTCGGCGGCATCTGGATCAAACTGATCTGGTTCTTCTTCGGCCTGATCCTGAGCATGATGGTCCTCAGCGGCCTGTTGATCTGGACCAAGCGCACGGCCCTCGCCACGGCTAATGCCCTCAAACGCAGCAACAAACGCCCGCGCAGTCAGACCGCTCCGGCCGCGAGCCATGAAACCACGGAGGTCAGCCAATGAGTCTGTTCATCGCTGATAAACCGGCATCGAAACTGAGTCGTTTCTGGCACAAATGGCGCTTCCACATCAACGTTCTGCTGTTGCTGGTACCGCTGGGTTTTATGCCCAAGTACTTTGCCGACGCTGCGCTGTTTCGCGGTGACACCGGCCTGGGTGAGCGGGAAATCGGCGAGGTTCAGGTCGGCCCCTGGAGCCTGCGCCTGGCCGAATTGCGCAACGAAGCGCCGACCCTCGATGGTCCGGCCGGTTACATGAAGAACTTCAACGCGGCGCTGTGCGACAGCTGCCGCGATCAGGTCAAGGCGACGTACCTGCGCATTGGCAAACCGCGCAGCCTGCGCGCTGCCGGGGTGATTTTCTTCGGCACGCTGTACCGCATGGGCGCGATGTTGCCGATCCCCGAGAAGACCAAAGCCGACGCCGAGCTGTGGATCACCATGGAAGGCTGGGACGGCGCCATGCATCAGGCCTCCATCCCCCTGAGCCAGGCATCCCCGGCCACCCTCGCCTGGCTGAACCAACAAGGAGGCAAACCATGATCAACGCTCTACGTCCTCTGAGCGCCGTAGTGCTGGTGCTCTGCGCCGGCTTCAGCGCCAGCGCCCTGGCCCACAACCCGATGTGTGAATGCAAAGCCATCGACGCCGAGCAGATCAAATGCACCGGTGGTTTCTCCGACGGCAGCGGCGCGCCAGGGGTGACCCTGGACGTGATCGGCTACGACGAAACCATCCTGGTGCCGGGCAAGCTCGGCGCCGATTCGACCCTGACTTTCAAGAAACCGGGCGCCGAGTTCTACGTGCTGTTCGATGCCGGTCCCGGTCACGTCGTCGAGATTGACCAAGCGGACATCGAAGCCCCATGAGTACGCCGACCACGCAAATCGTCCGCCCGGCCGGTGCCGGCCATGAAACCCTTTACGTGTTGCTGTTGTGCCTGATGATCCTCGCGGTTGCCGGCTCGGTGGTCGCCTGGCGCGGTGAGCCTCAGGAAGTCAGCAGCGTTGGCAGCCATCAACTGGACGCCCGCCGTGACTTGAGTGCGTCCGAGCAAGGCATCTATGCCGACCTGCGGGTGACGCTCGACGAAATTCACCTGCTGCGTCAGGAGCAACAAGCGCTACCCGCCCCCGCAGCCCTCGCCGATGAAGGTTTTGCACCGTTCGCCCAGGACGCCAGTTCCGTCAGCCGTGGCGGTCATGCCTGGCAATTGCTCGACGCCAAGGCTTACTTCGGCCAGAGCCAGACGCCCACCGTGGCGGGTTCGTTTCTGATGCGCTTGACCGCTGACGACGATGCTCCGGACGTCTGGCTCAACCGCGGCAACGCCCTCGCTGCCCCGACCGACCTCACCGACGCCGCGCTGGAAAGCGCCGGCTGGCAGCAGATAGTCGCGCAATTCGATGCCGGCGTGACCCGCCAGCACCGGCACTGAACCCTCGCCTTCACCCGAGAGAAGACCGCTTTCCCATGCCTATTTCATCTCAACGTTCTTTCTTGCGCCTGATGTTGGTCGGTTTACTGGCTTGTCTGCTGGCCCCGCTGGCCAGTGCTGACGAGGCCAAGCGCCTGCGCATCGGCATCACCCTGCACCCTTATTACAGCTACGTGGCGAACATCGTCGGTGACAAGGCCGAGGTGGTGCCGCTGATTCCCGCCGGTTTCAACCCGCATGCCTACGAGCCGCGCGCCGAAGACATCAAGCGCATCAGCGGTCTGGACGTGATCGTGCTCAACGGCGTCGGCCATGACGACTTCGCCGACCGCATGATCGCCGCCAGCGAAACCCCGAACGTCCCGGTGATCGAAGCCAACGAAAACGTGCCGTTGCTGGCCGCCACCGGCGTCGCCGCTCGTGGCGCCGGCAAGGTCGTAAACCCGCATACGTTCCTGTCGATCAGCGCCTCGATTGCCCAGGTCAACAACATCGCCCGGGAACTGGGCAAGCTCGACCCGGCCAACGCCAAGACCTACACCCAAAACGCCCGCGCCTACGGCAAACGCCTGCGGCAGATGCGCGCCGACGCCCTGGCGAAACTGACCCAGGCACCGAACGCCGAACTGCGGGTGGCCACGGTTCACGCGGCATACGACTATTTGCTGCGTGAATTCGGCCTGGAAGTGACGGCCGTCGTCGAACCGGCCCACGGCATCGAACCGAGCCCGAGCCAGCTGAAAAAGACCATCGATCAACTGCGGGAACTGGACGTGAAGGTGATCTTCTCGGAGATGGATTTCCCGTCCACCTACGTCGAGACCATCCAGCGTGAATCCGGGGTGAAGCTGTACCCGCTGTCGCACATTTCCTATGGCGAATACACCGCCGACAAGTATGAAAAGGAAATGACCGGCAACCTCAACACCGTGGTCCGGGCGATTCAGGAGTCGGGTAAATGACGGCGAAAGAAACCATCAGCACACAAAACCCCATCCTGAAGGAATCTGAATCCCCTGTGGGAGCGAGCTTGCTCGCGAAGAGGGAGTGTCAATCGACATCAATATTGACTGACCCACCGCAATCGCGAGCAGGCTCACTCCCACAGGTTTGCGGGCCGACACTGGATTTTGCGGAGGTCAGTTTGACCCTCGGGCGCACAACGATCCTCGACAACGTCACGTTCCAGGTCCAGCCCGGCAGCGTGCATGCGCTGGTCGGCCCCAACGGCGGCGGCAAGAGTTCGCTGATCAAGACCCTGCTCGGGCAGATGCCGCATCAGGGCCGTCTGAGCCTGCAATGGCCCGGCACACCTGGGACCATTGGTTACGTGCCTCAAGCGCTCGAATTCGATCGGGGTTTGCCAATGACCGTCGACGATTTCATGGCCGCGATGTGTCAGCGGCGACCGGCGTTTCTCGGGTTGAGCAAGCACTACGCGGCCGCGATTGGCGAAGCGCTGGAGCGGGTCGACATGCAGGACAAACGCAAGCGGCGCATGGGTGCGTTGTCCGGCGGTGAGCGTCAGCGGGTGTTGCTGGCTCAAGGGTTGATTCCGGCGCCGCAATTGTTGGTGTTGGATGAACCGATGTCGGCTTTGGATGAGGCGGGAATTCAGGTGTTCGAACGGCTGCTCGGCGACTGGCGCCGGAGCGGCATCACCGTGCTGTGGATCGAACATGATCTGGAAGCGGTTGGACGGCTGGCGGATCGGGTCACAGGGCTTAATCGCCGGGTGCTGTTCGATGCCACGCCGAAACAGGCACTGACTCCGGAACGATTGCTGACCCTGTTCTCGACCCATCCACGGAGCGCTGTCTGATGAGTTATGAAGCCTTTCGTTTGATGGTCCAGGGGTGGGCCTCGTCGGGTTACTTGCCCGAGGCGCTGGCCTATGGATTTGTGGTCAACGCATTGATCGCCGGCTTGCTGATCGGCCCGGTGTTGGGCGGTTTGGGGACGTTGGTGGTGGTCAAGCGCTTCGCGTTTTTCTCCGAAGCGGTGGGCCACGCGGCGCTGACCGGCGTGGCCATCGGCATTCTGCTGGGCGAACCGTACACCGGGCCTTATGGCAGCCTGTTCGGCTACTGCTTGTTGTTCGGCATCTTGCTGAACTACCTGCGTAATCGCACGGGTCTGGCGCCGGATACCTTGATCGGCGTGTTTCTGTCGGTGTCGTTGGCGCTGGGTGCCAGTCTGCTGCTGATTCTGGCGGGCAAGATCAACGTGCACATCCTCGAAAACGTGTTGTTCGGTTCGGTGCTGACCGTCAACGGCAATGACCTGCTGGTATTGGCCATCGTCGGTTCGCTGGTCATGGCGCTGGCCTTGCCGCTGTACAACCGCATCATGCTGGCCAGTTTCAATCCGCAACTGGCGGCGGTCCGTGGCGTGGCGGTGAAGACCCTGGATTATCTGTTTGTGATTCTGGTGACCCTGATCACCGTGGCGGCGGTGAAAGTCATCGGCGCGATTCTGGTCGGCGCCCTGTTGGTGATTCCGGCGGCAGCGGCGCGATTGCTGAGTCAGTCGTTGAAGGGCTTCTTCTGGTGTTCAGTGCTGATCGCCACGGTCAGCACGCTGTGCGGGATCCTTGCGCCGATTGTCTTCGACCTGCCTATCCCGTCCGGCGCCGCGATCATTCTGGTGGCCGGTATCGCCTTCGCCCTCGCCGCCATTGCGCGTGGCGTTGTCCCAAGCCTGAAAGGGAATCTCGGATAAATGTCTTTCTCTCTGCGTCAACTGACCCTGGCCGTAGCCCTGTGCGGGCTGGTCAACACAACCTTTGCCGCTGACAGCGCCAAACCGCTGCGCGTGCTGGCGTCCTTGCCGATCACTTATGGTCTGGGCGAAGTCTTGCTCAAAGGCACCGACGTCCACCTTGAACGGGCCGCGCCGGCGAACCTGCCCGGCAGCCGTCAGACCGCGTACTTCACAGGTCGTGGCGCTCCGGCGCTGGCCAAACTGGCGACCGACGCCGATGCAGTGATTGGTCTGCGTTCGCTGTGGGCGGATGATCCGCTGTACCCGATCTCCCGGCGCAGCAACATCCGCATCGTCGAGGTCGACGCCGCCCGCCCGGTGGACGGCGCCCTGCCCGGCATCGCCGTGCAGCCTGGCAACAAGGTTGATGGGTTGAACAGTCAGCCGTGGTTTTCCAGCAACAACATGGGGCGGATGGCGGACGTGATGGCGGCGGACCTGGTGCGCCTGGCGCCCGAGGCCAAGCCGAAGATCGAGGCTAACCTGGCAGCGCTCAAACAGCGCTTGCTCAAGTTCAGCGCCGACAGCGAAGCGCGATTGGCCAGTGCCGACAACCTCAGTGTGATGAGCCTGAGTGATCACTTTGGCTATCTGATTGGCGGTCTAAACCTGGAGCTGATTGGCCTCGATGCGCGGCCGGATGCCGAGTGGACACCTGAAGCGCTCAAGCAATTGGGTGCGACGCTCAAGGACAATGAGGTGGCGGTGGTGTTGCACCACCGGCAACCGTCGGAAGCGGTGAAAGCGGTGATTGCCGAGGCCGGGAGTCGGTTGGTGGTGTTGAGTGTGGATGCGGCGGATCCGGTGGCCGAGCTGGAAGGGAATGTGGATTTGCTGATCAAGGGGTTGAGCGGGGCGTAACGTCAGTTAGTCCGCGTTATCGTTCTTCGCGAGCAAGCCCGCTCCCACATTGGATTTGCGGCGCGACACAGATCCAATGTGGGAGCGGGCTTGCTCGCGAAGGCGGCCTCACAAACAACACAGATTCCAGACATGAAAAAGCCCGCTGACCGTTATCGGTTCAGCGGGCTTCTTTTTGCGCGGTGACTTAATTCGCCACAGCCGCCTGTTCTTCCATCTTCTGCCGCAAGCTCAACGGGCGCATATCCGTCCAGGTTTCTTCGATGTAAGCCAGGCATTCCTTCTTCAAGCCGCTCTTGCCCACGGTGCGCCAGCCTTCAGGCACGGCTTTGTAGTCGGGCCAGATCGAGTATTGCTCTTCGTGGTTGACCACGACCTGAAAGAGGATGTCCTCGCGGTCGAATACTGAAGTCATGGTGTTTCTCCATCGCTGTAGGGTGGGCTGCACTGCGTGCGCAGCCGTTATGTAGAAGGAACGTGTCAGAGGCTGAAAAATTTAGAGGCAGGCAGTGGCAGCGGCCATGGCCCGGCCGAAAATCTCAGCCACCTGATCGATTTCCGCAGCAGTGATCACCAGTGGCGGCAGGAAACGCACCACGCCGCCATGACGCCCGCCCAGCTCAAGGATCAAGCCGCGCTTGAGGCATTCACGCTGCACCAGCGGCGCCAGACGACCGAAGATCGGCGGATGACCCAAGGCATCCGGCGCGCCCGTCGGATCGACCAACTCGATGCCCAGCATCAAGCCGCGACCGCGAATATCACCCAGTTGCGGGAAGTCCCGTTGCAGGATGCGCAGGTGTTCGCTCAAGCGTTCGCCCATGGCGGCGGCGTGTTCGCAGACCTTGTGTTCGGTCAGGTAACGCATCACCGCAGAACCTGCAGCCATGGCCATCTGATTACCGCGGAAGGTCCCGGCATGGGCGCCCGGCAGCCAGGTGTCGAGCCAGTCACGATAGACCACCACGGCCAGCGGCAAACTGCCGCCGATGGCTTTGGACATGACCACCACGTCGGGAATGATCCCGGCGTGTTCGAAGGCGAACATCTTGCCGGTGCGGGCAAATCCGCTCTGGATTTCATCGACGATCAGCGCCACGCCGGCCTTTTCGGTAATCCGTCGCAGGCCGCGCAGCCAGTCGAGATCGGCCGGAATCACCCCGCCCTCGCCCTGCACCACTTCAACGATCACCGCGGCCGGCAATTGCACGCCAGCCTCGGGATCATTGAGCAGGTTTTCCAGGTAGTTGAGGTTGACCTGCACGCCTTGCGCGCCGCCGAGACCGAACGGGCAGCGATAATCATAGGGATACGGCATGAACTGCACGCCGTTGCTGAGCAAGGCGCCCAAGGGTTTTTTCGGCCCCAGACTGCCCATCAGGCTCAGCGCGCCCTGGCTCATGCCGTGATAACCGCCCTGGAACGACAGCACGGTGCTGCGCCCGGTGGCGGTGCGCACCAGTTTCAGCGCGGCTTCCACCGCGTCGGTGCCGGTCGGGCCGCAGAACTGGATTTTGGCTTCAGCGGCCAATGCCTGTGGTAGCAGACCAAACAGGTCCTGAACGAACTGATCCTTGACCGGGGTGGTCAGGTCGAGGGTGTGCAGGGGCAGTTCATCGGTCAGCACTTGCTGGATCGCTTCGATCACCACCGGATGGTTGTGCCCAAGGGCCAACGTCCCTGCGCCAGCCAGGCAGTCGATGAAACGGCGGCCTTCGACGTCTTCGACATAAATGCCCTTGGCACGCTTGAGGGCCAGGGGAATGCGTCGCGGATAGCTGCGGGCATTCGATTCCTGCTGGTTCTGACGGGCCAGCAGCGGCGATTCGTTGAACTGATAAAGCGTCTCGGTCGGCGCCGGAGTGATCCGGGCCGACTGATCTTCCATAAGGCTGGTAGCGACTGACATCTCTCGACCCCTCAATAAGGTTTTCCTGTTCTGGAAACGCATCAGGGCGCCGAGGATTTAGACCCTCGATCAGCTTTCTATGAAGGGGGTGTCAGCGCTTTGTGCATGGGAATCGCGTGGAGCCCGGCCACGGCGAAGGTTTCAGCACAAGGCTGGTAACCCAGATGACGGTAAAACGCTTCGCTGGTGCGGGTGCTGTTGAGTCGTGCCTGGCGCAAACCCTGATCGGTCAGCCAGTCTTCGAGGTCGCGCACCAGCGCTTGCCCGGCCCCGCGACGAAACCATTCCGGTTGCACATAACAGAACGCGACCTTGCCGCTGATCGCAGCCATCGCGACGCCGACCGGTTTGTCCTGCAACAGGGCGATGTTCAGGTACAACCGCTCGTCGGTCAGCCAGGGCTGCACGTGTTCGATGGTTTTGTTGTGGGTCCAGGTGGCGACGGTGAGCGGATCGTTGCGATGGTCGAGCGCGCAACCCACGCGAATGGAGCGCTCGACGATCCGGCTGATGATGCCGGCGTCGGCAGGGGTTGCCTTGCAGATTTGTAAGGGGGAATCCATGGCGCTGTTACCTCAATCCATTGAGAAAAAGCTGCCGGGGACGATAGCGCTGTGGCGAGTGGGTGGCTAATGGAGAGACGTTACATTTGGTGTGCCTGCAGAATCCCCCCCTCACCCTAACCCTCTCCCCAGGGGGCGAGGGGACTGACCGAGGTGGTCTTAGAGCTACATCGACCTGAAAATCCGAGTCGAACTCAGTTTTTGAAAAGCATGAAAATCGGCTCCCTTTCCCCCTCTCCCCATGGGGAGAGGGGTGGCTCTCAAGATTCACACCGATTGCAACGGCATGGTCAACTCAACCCGCAACCCATCCGGCCGACTGTCGAAATGCAACGTACAACCGCAGCGCTGGACAATCGCCTGAACAATCGCCAGACCCAGGCCGCAGCCAGTGCTCTGGCCGTTGCGCCAGAAGCGTTGGGTCAGGTGTTGCAGATCGTCTTCGGCAATCCCCGGGCCGTGGTCGCGGACCAAAAACTGCACGCGGTTGCCGGTGGTTTCCAGGCTCAGCTCCACCGCGCCGTCGCCCGGGGTATGGCGCAGCGCGTTGTCCAGCAGATTGCGCAGCGCGGCAATCGACAGCACCGCGGGCATTTGCACCGGGGCGTGGGAGATTTTCGACGGCATTTGAAATTTGATCCGCTGACGATCACCGCTGGCAGCATCTTGAATCGCCAGTTTCGCCACCTGCTCGGCGCTGCATTGCACGCCGTCATCGAACGACAGACTGCCCTCGACCCGCGCCAACAACAGCAACTGTTCAAGGGTCCGGTGCAGGCGATCGGCCCCCTCTTCGGCCCGGGCCAGGGATTGATCCCGGGCCGCGCCGTCGGTCATGCGCGCCACTTGCAAGTGGGTCTTGATCGCCGTCAGCGGGCTGCGCAATTCGTGGGCGGCGTCACCGGTCAGACGGCGTTCCCGTTCGATGGTCTTGCCGATGCGCTGGAACAGCTGATTCTGGGTGTCCAGCAACGGTTGCAGCTCGCTGGGCAGCGGCTGGATCTGCAGCGGTTCCAGGGAGTCGGCGCTGCGGCGCATCAAGGCATCGCGCATGCGGTTGAGTGGCGCCAGCCCTTGGCCGATCCCCAGCCAGAGCAGGCACAGGCAACCAAGCAAGGCCACGCCCACCGGCACCGAAGCCGCCAGCAGGATCGACATATTCAGCGCCTCACGTTCGATCTGCCGGTCGGCAGTGGTGATGCGCACGTCGCCGCGGGCCAGGGTGAAACTGCGCCACGGTGCTCCATCGATCATCTGGTCGTGAAAGCCCATTTTCTCGGCTTCCAGGGTTTGTTGCGGATCGGTGTGGCTGCGGGCGAGGATTTCGCCGCGCAATGAACTGACCTGGCAGGCCATGCCGCCGGGGAGGTTTAGTTGTTCAGCGCTGAAATGGGTGCCTTCGCCCTTGCTCGGCAATGGCGGCAATTGCTCCATCAGGCCGGCGACCATGCGTGCCGAGGCCACGAGCCGCTGGTCGAGGGAAAACATCATCTGATTGCGCAAATCGCTGAGCATCCAGGCCGCAGCCAAGGCCCAGATCAGGGCAAAAGCGGCGCCGAGTGTCAGGCTCAGGCGCAAACGCAGGCTCATCACTTTTTCAGTTCCTCTCCACCATCGGCCGGCCCCAGGCGATAGCCCAGGCCGCGCACCGTCTCGACAATGCCATTGCCGAGTTTGCGCCGCAGGTGATGGATATGCACGTTGAGGGCGTTGCTTTCCAGCTCATCGTTAAAACCGTAGACGCTGTCTTTCAGTTGCTCGGTGGACAGCACCCGTCCCCGATTATGCAGCAAGGCCTGCAACAGCGACTGCTCACGACGGGAAAGGTCCACCGACTGGCCGCCGAGCATGGTTTCACGGCTGCTTGGGTCGTAGGTCAGGCGACCGTGTTCGATCAGGTTGACGCTGCGTCCGGCCACTCGTCGTAGCAACGTGTGCAGGCGCGCGGCAAGTTCGCGCAGATCAAAAGGCTTGAGCAAGTAATCGTCAGCGCCGGCCTGCAAGCCATCGACGCGGTCGGTGACTGAATCCCGGGCGGTGAGGATCAACACCGGGATTTCCAGGCCGTTGTGTCTTAACTGCTGCAGCAGCTTCAAACCGTCTTCATCGGGCAGACCGAGGTCGAGCACCATCACATCGAACTCGGCGACCTTGAGCATCGCCCGGGCAGACGATGCCGTGGCGACATGTTCTACCGTCAGGCCCTGAGCGGTGAGGCCGGCGACAATGCCGCTGGCGATCAACTCGTCGTCTTCGCAAACCAGTACGTGCATGGTGAGACCTGTTGAAAAAAGGTGATTAGGCCGGTGGCCGATTAAGCGGACATTATGCCGCAAGCACCATTGCCACAAGACCACTGTGGTTAATCATCGGTTAATCGCCGCCTCCCATTCTGCACCTCACTTGCACAGGGATAAGGCTTACCCATGCGTCGACTGTTTTTATTTTTTGTTCTCTTGATCTCGGGTCTGGCCCAGGCAGGGACTGATCCGTTCGCGACCAAACCCGATTTTCTTCCCGTCGGCAAGGCGTTCATCTTCACCTCCGAACGCCTTGATTCCGGTGAAACCCAGCTCTATTGGCAGATCGCCGGCGGTTATTACCTTTACCAGCAACGCCTGAAATTCGATGGCTTGCCCGCGGAACACAAGCCTGTATTGCCTGACGGCGAAGCGCATAGCGACGAGTTTTTTGGCGAACAGCAGGTCTATCGTCAGGGCCTGGAACTGAAGATTCCGGCAGGTGCGACCGGTCAGATAAAGGTCGGATTCCAGGGCTGTGCCGACGCCGGTTTGTGTTATCCGCCGCAAACGCAGGTCGTGGATCTGGGCGGCAAATCCGCTTTCGCTGCGACAGACGAAGCGCCGGATCAAGCCCTGGCCAGCGGCCTGCAACAGCGGGCGTTGGGCTGGAGTTTGCTGGTGTTCTTCGGTCTGGGGCTGTTGCTGGCCTTCACCCCTTGCTCGCTGCCGATGCTGCCGATTCTGGCCGGTTTGATCGTCGGCAGTGGCGCCACGCCCAAGCGCGGTTTCGCCTTGGCCACCAGCTACGTCGTGAGCATGGCGCTGGTGTATGCGGCGATGGGCGTGCTGGCCGCGCTGCTCGGGGCGAATCTGCAGGCGTTGTTGCAGAACCCTTGGTTGCTGGGCAGTTTCGCGGCGGTGTTTGTGTTGCTGGCGTTGCCGATGTTCGGCTTCTTCGAGTTGCAACTGCCGGTGGCCGTGCGTGATCGATTGGAAAACGTCTCGCGCAATCAGCGCGGCGGCAGCCAGTTCGGCGCCGGTCTGTTGGGCGCCTTGTCCGGTTTGCTGGTGGGTCCGTGCATGACCGCCCCGCTGGCGGGCGCCTTGCTCTACATCGCTCAAAGCGGCAATGCTCTGCATGGCGGGCTGATTCTGTTCGCCATGGGCATCGGCATCGGTGTGCCGCTGTTGTTGTTGGTCACCGTCGGCAATCGATTCCTGCCTAAACCCGGCGCGTGGATGAACCTGCTTAAGGGCATATTCGGCTTCCTGTTCCTCGCCACCGCGTTGCTGATGCTGCGTCCGGTGCTGGATGAATCACTGTGGATTGGTTTGTGCGGTGCGTTGCTGCTGATTGCCGCGTACAGCGCCTGGAAGCAGTCGGAAGGTTTCAGTCGCGTCGCCCATGTGTTCGGCGCCAGCTCACTCTTGCTGGGTGTGTGGGGCAGCCTGCTGCTGATCGGTGCTGCCGGTGGCAGTGATGACTTGGTGAAGCCATTGCAGGTCTATAGCGCTGCAAACTCGAGCAGCGCCGTAAACCCGGTCGGGCACGACGCATTCACCACCATCAAGGACCCGGCAGCTCTGCAACGGGAGCTCGACGCGGCACAGGCTCAAGGCCAATGGGTGCTACTGGATTACTACGCCGACTGGTGCGTGTCGTGCAAGGTCATGGAAAAACAGGTGTTCGGCAAAGCTCGCGTCCTGGAAGCCTTGAGCGATGTGCGCTTGCTACGGCTGGACGTCACCGCTGACAATGCCGCCAGCCGCGAACTGCTCGGCCGTTATAAAGTGCCGGGGCCACCGAGCCTGCTGTGGATCGGCGCCGATGGCATCGAGCGTCGCAGCCAGCGCATCACCGGTGAAGTCGATGCCGACACTTTCCTGCAACGCTGGACCACCACCCGAGACGCCCGCTAATGCTGACCTTTACCCTCGGCACTTTTGCCATCGCGCTTAATCACCTGCTGCTGATCAGCGCCCTGGCGCTGGCGACTTTCATCGGCTGGCGGGTGGCCAAGCGCGGCGGCGAGAATCCGGAGTCGGTGCTGTTCAGCCTGTTCCTGCTGGGCATGCTGGCCGCCCGGGTCAGTTTTGTAGCCGTTTACTGGGCCCATTATCGCGATGACCCCTGGCAGATCATCGACCTGCGCGACGGCGGTTTCCTCGCCTGGCCGGGCGTAATCGCACTGCTGCTTGCCGCGTTGTATCGAGGCTGGCGTCGCCCGGGCTTGCGCCGCCCGTTGGGCTTTGGCGTGGCCAGCGGCCTGGCGTTCTGGCTGCTGGCGACCTTCTCCCTGACCATTTACGAACAAGGCACACGCCTGCCGGAAATCACCCTGCGCAATGCCGCCGGTGAAACCGTGCAACTGGCCGATTACAAGGGCGGCCCGTTGGTGATCAATCTCTGGGCCACCTGGTGTCCGCCGTGCCGTCGGGAAATGCCGGTGCTGGAAAACGCCCAGCAACACCGCCCGGACCTGACGTTCCTGTTCGTCAATCAGGCTGAAAGCATGCAAAGCGTCAGTACTTTTCTGGAAACCCAGGGCCTGAGCCTGTCCAACGTGCTGTTCGACGGCAGTGGCCGATTGGGCCAGGCCGTCGGCTCCATGGCATTGCCGACTACGCTGTTCTATAGCCCCGACGGTCGCCTGCTGGGCAGCCATCTGGGTGAGCTGTCAGAAGCCAGCCTGGCCCGCGCCCTGGAAAACTTCGACACCCCGAATCCTGCCGTACCGGCCACCTCTTCAAGGAAATTGCCATGCCCCGCCTCCGCCACCTGCTGACGTTGACCCTGGGCGCCGCCCTGCTGCATCTACCGTCAGTGCAGGCCGCCGAAGAATTGCCCGAAGCGATCAAGAAAATCGAAGCCAAGGGCGCAAAAATCGTCGGCCAATTCGACGCTCCCGACGGCTTGCGCGGTTATGCGGCGCAGTACCAGAACCGTGGCATAGCGTTGTACCTGACCCCGGATGGCAAGCACGTGCTGCTCGGCAATCTGTACGACGCCGACGGCAATGACCTGACCAGCGCGCCGTTGCAGAAGCTGGTTTACGCACCGATGGCCAAGGAAGTCTGGGGCAAGATGGAAGCCAGCAACTGGATCGCCGACGGGAAGAAGGATGCACCGCGGATCGTTTACCTGTTCAGCGATCCGAACTGCCCTTATTGCAACGTGTTCTGGGAACAGGCGCGGCCATGGGTCAAGGCTGGCAAGGTGCAGTTGCGGCACATCATGGTCGGCATCATCCGCGAAGACAGTCCGGGGAAATCGGCTGCACTGCTGGCCGCCAAGGATCCGCAGAAAGCGCTGGAAGACCATGAGAAGTCAGGCAAGAACAGCTCGCTGAAAGCCCTCAAAAACGTGCCACCGGCGATTGAGGCGAAACTGGCGGCGAACATGCAGTTGATGGAAGACCTGGAGCTGCAGGCCACCCCGGCGATTTTCTACATGGACAACAAGGGCGAGCTGCAACAACAGCAAGGCGCGCCGTCGCCGGACAAGTTGGCGCAAATTCTCGGGCCTAAGTGAATTTAATGGCCCCATCGTCGGAACGCCGCCCGGAGCAAGCTCGCTCCCACATTGGAATGCATTCCCCTGTGGGAGCGAGCCTGATCGCGATGGCGTCGGTACGATCGACTAATTTCTCTGGGATAGAAATTTCAGCAACGCTTCTGTAACGAACTCGGGGTTTTCCAGATTGGAGATATGCCCCGCCTCCGGCACCAGCAGATAAGGGCAACCGATCAACTCGGCCATCTCCCTCGTCTCCGACGGCGGCCGCGGCTTGTCCTGGTCACCGCACATCAGCAGCGTGGTGTCAGGATTCAACTCGCCCAGTCGCGGCAACAGATCATCACGCCCAAACGTAATCCGCCCCATCGGCACGATGCTCTCGCGCAGACGCTCCGGCGGCAGTGCGGCCAGTTTGGCGCGGAAGTCCTGATACAACGCCGACTGCGGATCGATGCCTGGACGGAAGAAGATCGGCACAACGATATCGAGCAGCTGCGGCGCAATCACGCCGGTGTCTTCGATCTGTTTGAACAACGAGAAATAGTATTGGCGAGTCGGTTCCGGCTCGACGCCGACGTAGGTGTCCATCAGCACCAGACCATTGATCCGCTGCGGTGCCGACAGCGCCAGACGCACGCCCCACATGCCGCCGACCGAGAGACCGACCAGCGTGACACGGTCGATGTCCAGATGATCAAGCAACGCCAGTGCCTGGCGCGCAATGTCATCCAGCGACTGTGTGCACTCGGGCATCCGCCCGGATTCACCGTGGCCCCAGAGGTCCAGGGCGATCACCCGGTATTGCTGCGACAGGGCGGCAATCTGCGGCGTCCACATGGCCTGATCCCACAGATAACTGCCGGCCAGCAGTACCGCAGGGCCGGTGCCTTGATCAATGTAGTGAAGGGGTTGTCCGTCAACCGTAACGAAGGGCATTGACTGTCTCCTCTCGCAAAAAATGGAGCAGGCAGACTGTGCCGGAGTCGTTCCACAGTCAACCTTGTAGTTGTCTGCACTGGCCCCATCGCGAGCAGGCTCGCTCCCACATTAGTCCCGCGTACACAGGTTCATTGTGGGAGCGAGCCTGCTCGCGATGAGGCCCTTACAGACGCTAAAGAACTACAACCCCTCCAACTCCGCCATCAGATCATTCAACCGATCCACCTTCTCCTCGGTGATATCACTCACCGCCAATCCATCAATGTACTCAGCCAACTCCGCCACCGTGCTGCATTCGAACATCGCCCGCAGCGGCACATCACGTTGCAGGGCTTTCTGCACCCGCGAAGCGATCTGCGTCGCCAGCAGCGAATGCCCGCCCAGCTCGAAGAAGTTGTCGCGAGTCCCCACCTTCTCGACCTTCAGCACCTCGGCCCAGATATCCGCCAGCGTCTGCTCCAGTTCATTGCGCGGCGCCTGATAGTCCTGACTCTGCAACTGGCCGATCTCCAGCGCCGGCAAAGCCTTGCGATCCAATTTGCCGTTGGCATTCAGCGGCATCCGATCGAGCCACAACCAGTGCAGCGGCACCATGTATTCCGGCAGTTCAGCGCGCAGGCGTTGCTTGATGCGTTCCAGTCGCTCGGTTGGATTGATCAAAGAATCAGCCGCTACCAAATAGCCGACCAGGTGCTTGCCGTTGACGCCTTCCTGTACACCGACCGCCGCTTCACGCACTTCCGGTTGCTCATGCAGACGCGCCTCGATTTCACCCAGTTCGATGCGGTAACCGCGAATCTTCACTTGATGGTCGATCCGCCCGACGTATTCCAGCACGCCGTCACTGCGACGACGGGCCAGGTCGCCGGTGCGATACAGACGATCACCCGGTTCACCAAACGGATTCGGCACAAACACCTGCGCGGTGCGCAACGGATCACTTACGTAGCCACGGCCGACACCGGTACCCGCGACGCACAACTCACCCACCGCACCCAGCGGCACCAGCTCCAACGCACCATCAAGCAAGTACAAACGGTTGTTGTCGGTCGGCGTACCAATCGGCAGGTAGCTGCCGCGCGTCGACGCCATGTCGACGCGGAAGAACGCCACGTCATCCGAGCATTCCGCCGGACCGTAAGCATTCACCAACCCGATCTCCGGGTAGCGCAGCAGCCACTGGTGCGCCAGCTCCGGCGGCATTGCTTCACCGGTCGGCAGCATCCAGCGCAAGCCGTCGAGGCTCATGCGTTCCTGAGTGAGCATGCCCTGAATCAGCGACGGCACGCTTTCCAGCACGGTGATGCCCTGGGCCACCACATGCGCCAACAATCCTTGCGGATCATGGGCGATGGTGTTCGACACGATGTCCACCCGAGCGCCGAACAACGGTGCGGCGAGGAACTGCCAGACCGAAATGTCGAAACTTTGCGAAGCGGTCTGGGCGATCACATCAGCCTCGCTCAAGTTCAGGTAAGGCACCTTGCTCAATTGGTTATTGAGCATGCCGCGCTGTTCGACCATCACGCCTTTCGGCAGGCCGGTCGAGCCTGAGGTGTAGATCACGTAGGCGAGGTTGTCCGGGCCGCTGTAGATGCCCGGGTTGGCAACCGAAACATCGCTGGCCTGCACCTCTTCCCAGACCAACAACTTCGGCCGGTTGGCGCAACCGAACTCATCCAGCAGCGCCAGCGCTTGCTCGCGACAGGCCTGAGAACACACCAGCAACGGCGTGCGGCTCAGGTCGATGATCCGGCTCAGACGCTGACTCGGCAGGCCCGGATCCAGCGGCAAATAACCCGCGCCGGCCTTGAAGCTGCCGATGATCATGCCCAACAGATCGAGGTTACGTTCAGCCAGCAACGCCACCGGTTGATCCAGCCTCACGCCAGCGGCAATCAACGCGTGACCGAGACGGTTACTGCGTTCATTCAGCTCAAGGTAACTGTGCTGCTGATCCAGGCAACTGGCGGCAATGCGCTGTGGATGCTCGGCAACCTGCGCTTCAAACAATGAGACATAACTCTGCTCCAGCGGGTAATCGTGTTCGTTCTGGTTGCAGCCGTGGATCAGGAAGTCCTGCTCCTCGGCACCCAGCAACGGCAGATCGGCCATGTCGCCGTGGAAGCCTTCGACCAGCGCCAGCAGCAACCGTTTGAACTCGCCGAGCATGCGCTCAACGGTCGACTCATCGAAAAAACGCTGGTCGTAAGACAGGTGCAAACCCAGGTCATCGCCCGGATAGCAGACCGCCGTCAACGGGAAGTTGGTGTGGGTGCGGCCCGAATCCGAGGTCGCGTTGAGGCTTTGCGCACGGTCCAGCACCGAGACTTCCACCGGGGCGTTTTCGAACACAAACAGGCTGTCGAACAACGGCTGGCCCTTGGGCAGCTCGCTGTTTTCCTGAATGCTCACCAGCGGCAGGTATTCGTACTCGCGCAGTTGCATGTTGCTGTCGAGCAAACCGCTGAGCCATTGACGAACGCTGCAACGCTGGTCGTCTTCCGGCATTTTCACCCGCAGCGCGATGCTGTTGATGAACAGCCCGACGGTGCGTTGCATCTGCGGCATGTCCACCGGACGCCCGGCCACCGTGACACCAAACAGCACGTCGCGATCACCGCTCAAACGGCGCAGCACCAGCGCCCACGCCGCTTGGGCAAAGGTGTTGATGGTCAGCTGATGGGCCTGAGCCAGTTCGCGCAGTTGCGCACCGTCACGGGCATCGAGCCGTGTGTAGCGGTCGCCGACGATCATGCCGCCGCTTTCGCCGGCATGTTCGCGCAGGAACGGCCGGTCGCTCGGAATCGGCGTGGTCCGCTCGAAGCCTTGCAGGTTGGCTTTCCACCACTGCCGCGCCTCGGCCAGGCTCTGGCGTTGCAGCCAGCCAATGTAGTCGCGATAACGCGGCGGCACGGCCAGCTGCGCTTCCCGACCTTCGCCGAGGGCGGTGTAGATCTCGAAGAAATCGTTCATCAGCAGCGAACGGCACCAGGCATCGATGAGGATGTGGTGGTTGCTCATCATGAACCAGTAGCGCGCTGCACCGACCTTGATCAGGCGCAGGTGGAACGGTGCCTGATTGAGCAGATCGAACCCGGCCTCGCGCTCGCTTTTAAGCAGCGCCTGCAACTTCGGCTCTTGCTCGGTTTCGGCGATTGCCGTCCAGTCCAGGTACTCGATCGGCGTGCTGCCCGGCTTGTGGATAACTTGCAGCATGTCTTCGCCGACGTTCCAGCAGAACGACGCGCGCAGGGCTTCGTGACGGGCGATCACCGCTTGCCAGGCCTGGGCGAAACGTTGCGGGTCGAGCTCGCTGTTGATGCGGTAGCGATCCTGCATGTAGTAGAGGCCGGTGCCCGGTTCCAGCAAGGTGTGCAGCAGCATGCCTTCCTGCATCGGCGTCAGCGGGTAGACGTCTTCGATGACGGCGGCCGGGATGGGCAACGCGTCGAGTTGTGGCTGGGTCAATTTCGCCAACGGGAAGTCCGACGGCGTCAGGCCGCCCGCATCGTCGCGCAGGCAATGCTCGATCAGGCTCTGCAATTCGCCGAGGTAAGCATCTGCCAGCTCAGTGATGGTCTGCGGGTCGTGGCGTTCGGCGCTGAAGGTCCAACGCAGCACCAGCTCACCGCCATAGACCTGACTGTCGACGCTCAGCTCATTGGGCAGCGGCGCGCGAGGATCATGGGCCGCACCGACCGCTTCATCGAGAGGACGGAACAAAGCGTCCGCGCCGAAGCTCTGGTCGAACTGACCGAGGTAGTTGAAGGTGATCGGCGCCACCGGCAAGGCCGCCATGGCCTGCCGGCTCGAGTCATCGGCGAGATAACGCAGCACGCCATAACCCAGACCTTTGTGAGGCACCGCGCGCAGTTGCTCCTTGATCGCCTTGATCGAAGCGCCCTGCCCGTCCGCTGGCATCAGCCGCAGCGGATACGCACTGGTGAACCAGCCCACGGTGCGGGTCAGGTCGATCTCGTCGAACAGCGTTTCACGGCCGTGGCCTTCGAGTTGAATCAGCGCCGAATCGTGACCACTCCAACGGCACAGCACGCGGGCCAAAGCGGTCAGCAGCAAGTCGTTGACCTGAGTGCGATAGACACTCGGTGCCTGTTGCAGCAGTTGGCGAGTACGCTCGACATCGAGGCGCACGCTGACAGTTTGCGCATGACGATTATGGCGGCCACCCTCGGGGCGATCACACGGTAATTCAGCGCTTTCACCGACCAGTTGCGACTGCCACCAACTCAACTCCTCACGCAAGGATTCGCTGCCGGCATACGCCTGCAAGCGTGCGGCCCAGTCCTTGAAGGCGCTGGTTTTCACCGGCAGTTTTGCCGACTGCCCCGCGTCCAGTTGGCGATACACCGTTTGCAAATCGTCCAGCAACACCCGCCACGAAACCCCATCCACGACCAAGTGGTGAATGGCGACGAACAGCCGCTGTTGCCCCTCGGGACCATCGACCAGCAGCGCGCGCATCAGCGGCCCTTCCTCAAGGTCGAGGCTACGCTGGGCATCGGCGAACAGTGCCGCGCATTTGTCCATGGACGTAACGCGCACTTGCCACAACATCGGCGTGTCGGAAACCGCCTGGTGCTCGGCCTGCCATTGACCTGCGACTTCGGTAAAGCGCAAACGCAAGGCGTCGTGCTGTTCGATCACTGCCAGCAGCGCCTGCTCCAGACGATGGGGCTCCAGCGCGACGGTCGGTTCCAGCAGCAACGCCTGGTTCCAGTGTTGGCGCTGGGGGATGTCGGTGTCGAAGAACCAGTGCTGGATCGGCGTCAGACGCGATTCGCCGATCAGCAAACCTTGTTCGGCGCTGACCTGCTCGGTACGAGTCGCCACCGCTGCCAGGGTCTGCACGGTCTGGTGCTGGAACAGGTCGCGCGGGCTGAAGTGAATGCCCTGCTGCCGCGCACGGCTGACCACCTGGATCGACAGAATCGAATCGCCGCCCAGTTCGAAGAAGTTGTCGTTGAGGCCGACCTGTAGAACGTTCAGCACTTCGCACCAGATAGCGGCCAGCGTCAGTTCAAGCTCGTTACTCGGTGCCACGTACTGCTGACGGTTCAACTCCGGATCCGGCGCCGGCAATGCGCGGCGGTCGAGTTTGCCGTTGGCGGTCAGCGGCATGCTGGCGAGCAGGATCAGGTGTGTCGGCACCATGTAATCCGGCAGCTGGGATTTGAGGTGCGCCTTCAACGCCTCACGCAGTGAGTGTTGTTGCGCTTCGTCCTGCTCTGCGACTTCAGTCACCAGATAGCCGACCAGCTGTTTCCCGCTCGGGGCATCGAGGGCGAGCACCACGGCTTCACGGATCGATTCATGTTCCAGCAGACGGGTTTCGATTTCGCCCAGTTCAATGCGGAAACCACGAATCTTCACTTGATGGTCGATACGTCCGAGGTATTCCACCAGACCATCGGCGCGTTGGCGCACCAGATCGCCAGTGCGGTACAGACGCCCACCGTTGGCCGCAAAAGGATCAGCCACAAAACGCTCGGCCGTCATACCCGGACGCTGGTGATAACCCTGCGCCAGACCGGCACCGCCGACGTACAACTCACCGGTCGCGCCTTGCGGCACCAGCGCCAGATCAGCGTCGAGGATGTACGCCACGCGCGCGCCGATCACACTGCCGATCGGCACGCTGCCAAGGCCTTCTTCCAATTGCTCGGGCGCCAGACTGGCCAGCGGCATGACCACGGTTTCGGTCGGGCCGTAGGCGTTGAAAAACAGGCTCGGCTTGAACGCCGCACGAATCCGCGTCAGGTGCTCGCCAGTCAGTGCTTCACCGCCGGTGATGCACATGCGCACCGGCAGGATTTCGCCCTGAGTCGCCAGCCACTGCGCCAATTGACTGCCATAGCTCGGGGTGAAGCCGAGAATGTTGATGTTGTGACGGCGAATCAGACCGCAGATTTCTTCCGCGTCCCACTGGCCTTGAGCGCGCAGAACGACCTGAGCACCACTTAACAGCGGCACCAGCAAACGTTCGGTCGCGGCATCGAAGTTGATGGAATAGAAGTGCAGCTCGCAGTCGTCCGAACGCATGCCGAAACGCTCGATCACCGCACAGCAGTGCATGGCGATTTCGCCGTGGGACACCACCACACCTTTCGGTTTACCGGTAGAGCCCGAGGTGTAAATCAGGTACGCCTGATGCTGCGGCAAGCTGATAAATGGCAGCTCGGTGGCCGGGTAATTGGCCAGTTCTGCTGCGTCCTCCTCCAGGCACCAACGAGCGACAGTTGCCGGCAGTTCGCCGAGCGCGTCGAACATCGCCGCATCGCTGAGCAGCAAACCGATGCCGCTGTCTTCGATCATGTAGTGCAAACGATCCAGCGGATATTCCGGGTCCAGCGGCACGTAGGCGCCGCCGGCCTTGAGGATCGCCAACAAGCCGATAACCATTTCCAGCGAACGCTCAAGCGCCAGACCCACCCGAACCTGCGGCCCCACGCCACGCTCGCGGAGCATCCAGGCCAGGCGATTGGCACGACTGTCGAGCTCGGCGTAGCTCAGGGTTTGCCCGTCGAAGGTCAGTGCCGGTGCGTCTTTACGGGCCAGCGCCTGTTCGCTGAACAGGTGATGAATGCACTGGTCGAGTCGGTGTTCGCCCGGCTCGACGCCGAGGCTGTCGAGCAGGTTTTGCTGTTCAGTGGCTTCCAGCAGCGGCAGCTCACTGAGGCGCTGTTGCGGATCGGCCAGCAGCGCTTCCAGCAGGTTGCGCCAATGTCCGGCCATGCGCGCAATGCGCGGTTCATCGAACAGATCGGTGCTGTAGGTCAGGCAGCAGCCCAGGCGATGGTCGAGGTCGGTGACTTCCAGGTTGAGGTCGAACTTGGTTGCGCGGGCATCGTTGGCCAGGTACTCGACGGTCATGCCAGCGAGTGTGCGGCTCTGTTGGAATTCCCAGCGTTGCACGTTGCACATCACCTGGAACAACGGGTTGTAAGCCGCGCTGCGCGGTGGCTGCAACGCCTCCACCAGATGATCGAACGGCAGGTCCTGATGGGACTGGCCTTCGATCACGGTATGGCGAACCTGCTCGAACAATTCGCCGACGGACATCTGCCCGTCGAGCTGGCAACGCAGCACCTGGGTGTTGAGGAACGCACCGATCAGCCCTTCGCTTTCCGGACGAATCCGGTTGGCTACCGGCGCGCCGATACGCAGGTCGGTCTGGCCGCTGTAGCGGTAAAGCAGCACCGCCAGCGCAGCGGTCATGGTCATGAACAGGGTCAGGCCGTTTTGTGCATTGAAGGCCCGAACGCGCGCGGCAAGATCATCGCTCAGGTCGAAACGGAACAATTCGCCCTGATGGCTTTGCACGGGAGGACGCGGACGGTCGCTCGGCAATTCCAGCAATGGATGTTCGCGACCCAGTTGCGCGGTCCAGTAGTCGAGTTGGCGCTGACGTTCGCCGGACTCCAGCCACTGGCGCTGCCAGACGCTGTAATCCAGGTATTGCACCGGCAGCGGTTCCAGCGGCGATTCGCGGTCATCGACGAAGGCCTCGTAGAGCGCACTCAGTTCCCGGGCGAAGATGTCCATCGCCCAGCCTTCGGTGACGATGTGGTGCAGGGTCAGCACCAGATAATGTTCGTGCTCGGCGGTCTTGACCATGCAGGCGCGCAGCAGGGGTCCGGTTTCCAGATCGAAGGGTTTATGTGCCTCGTCGTCGGCCAGTTGCTGGACGCGTTGTTCGCGGTGATCAACGTCGAGCGCGGAGAAGTCCTTCCAGTCCATGCGCATCCCGGTTTGCGGGTGAACCTGTTGCCGGGCCACGCCATCGATGCTCGGGAACGTGGTGCGCAGGGTTTCATGACGCATGATCAGGGCTTGCAGCGCGGCTTCGAAACGCCCGACATCGAGCACCCCACGCAGTCGCGCCATACCGCCGACGTTGTAGGCAGGGCTGTCCGGCTCCATCTGCCAGAGAAACCACATGCGCTGTTGGGAATAGGACAGCGGCACCGGTTGGCTGCGGTCGACTTTCTCGATCGGCGGCTGCTGGTTGGTTTTACCGCTGGCCTGGATCAGTTGAACCTGTTCGGCAAACGCGCCCAGTTCACTGTTTTCGAACAGCGCGCGCAGCGGCAACTCGACGTCGCAGGCCTGACGGGTGCGGGAAATGATTTGCGTGGCCAGCAAGGAATGGCCGCCGAGTGCGAAGAAATCGTCACGCAGGCCGATCTGTGTTTGGCCCAGCACTTCGCGCCAGATGCCGGCGATTTGTTGCTCGAGGGCAGTGTCCGGTTCGACGTGCTCGCGCACTTGCCATTGCGGCTCCGGCAAGGCGCGACGGTCGAGTTTGCCGCTGGGGCTCAGGGGCATTTCGTCCAGGCGCATGAGTTGCGCTGGAACCATGTATTCCGGCAACTCGGCGGCCAGCGCAGCTTTCAGGCGTGCGGTTTGAGCATCAACATCTTCTGTGGAATCGGTTGCGGTGTAGTAACCGATCAACTGCCCACCGGCCGCCGTTTCGCGCACCAGCACCACGGCTTGAGCGACGCCGTCCTGAGCCAGCAGACGCGCTTCGATTTCTTCCGGTTCAACGCGGAAGCCACGCAGTTTGACCTGCTGATCGAGACGGCCGAGGTATTCGATCACACCGTCGGCGGTCCAGCGCGCGCGGTCACCAGTGCGGTACAAACGCGCGCCCTTTTCTCCCAGCGGATCGACGACGAAGCGTTCAGCGGTCAGACCCGGACGGCCCAAATAGCCACGGGCCAGGCCGATACCGCTGATGCACAGTTCGCCCGGCACACCGGCCGGAACGGGATTGAGTGCCTCATCGAGCACGCGGCACAGCACATTGCCCAGCGGACGACCAATTGGCGAGCGTTCGCCATCGGCGGTTGTGCAGTGCCAATGAGTGACGTTGATCGCGGTTTCGGTAGGACCGTAGCGGTTGTGCAATTGCACGGCGGGCAGTTGTTCCAGCACGCGGTTGCGCAGTTCGGCAGGCAAAGCTTCGCCGCCGGAGAAAACGCGGCGCAGGCTAGTGCACTCGGCGGTCAGCGGTTCGTCGATGAACAACGAAAGCAGCGGCGGTACGAAGTGCAGCGTGGTCACACCGAATTGCTGAACCAGTTGCGCGATGCGGTGCGGATCGCGGTGTTCGCCGGGGCCGGCAATCAGCAAACGTGCACCGGTGATCAGCGGCCAGAAGCATTCCCACACCGACACGTCAAAACTGATTGGCGCCTTTTGCATCAGCACGTCGGTGTCGTTCAAACGATAGGTGCTCTGCATCCATTGCAGGCGTTCGGCGAGGGCTGCGTGGGTGTTGCCGACGCCCTTCGGCTGGCCGGTGGAACCGGAGGTGTAAATCACGTACGCCAGGTTGTCGCCGTGCAAGTGCAGACCCGGTGCGTGGCTCGGCCAGCTCTCCAGATGCAAGGCGTCCATGGCGATCACGCTGACGCCATTGGTGGCCGGCAAGCGCTCGAGTAATTGGGTCTGGGTCAGCAGCAATTCGACGCCGCTGTCGCTGAGCATGTAGGCCAGGCGCTCGGCCGGGTAATCCGGGTCCAGCGGCACGTAGGCGCCACCGGCCTTGATGATCGCCAGCAGGCCGATCAGCACCTGCGGCGAACGCTCGGCGGCAATGGCCACGCAGACGTCCGGGCCGACGCCTTTGTCGCGCAGGTAATGGGCCAGGCGGTTTGATTGGGTGTGCAGTTCGGCGAAGTCCATGGCGCCGCCATCCCACATCAGCGCGGTGCGCTCAGGGGTCAGGCGAGCCTGCTCGTTGAGCAGTTCCGGCAGCCAAACGCTGGCCGGCGTACACGGTGCAGCGCTCCACAATGCTTGCTGATCGAGCTCGGACGAGGTCAGCAATTGCAGATCGCCGATGGTGGTTTTCGGTTGTTCGCAAACGGCTCGCAGCAGGTTGCTGATATGCTCGGCCAGGCGCTCGATAGTCGCGGCGTCGAACAGTTCGCTGGCGTAGTCGAAGGAGAGGCTCAGGCGACCATTACGGTCTTCCTCGCTGTGCAGTTGCAGGTCGAACTTGGCTTCGCGGCTATGCCAAGGCAGCTCTTCGGCCAGCAGCCCAGGCAAGCGACGCAGTGCGCTCAAATCCCGTTGCTGGTGGTTGAACATGACCTGGAACAAACCTTGTTCGCGGGCTTGCGGGAAGGCTTCGAGCAATTGTTCGAACGGCAGATCCTGATGAGCTTGCGCACCCAATGCGGCCCGACGGGTTTGCGCCAGCAGCTCAACGAATGGCAGTTGCGAATCCAGTTCGGCGCGCAGCACCTGGGTGTTGATGAAGAAGCCGATCAGCCCTTGGGTTTCCAGGCGCGGACGGTTGGCGTTGGGCACGCCGATGCGAATGTCGCGTTGTCCGCTGTAGCGGTGCAGCAGGCTCTGGAACGCGGCGAGCAACAGCATGAAGGAGGTGGATTCATGGGCCTGGGCGGTCTGGCGAATGGCATCGCTCAGGGTCGCGCCCAACCGTACGGTGTGGCGCGCGGCGCGGTGAAGGTGTTGCGCCGAGCGTGGATGATCGGTGGCCAGGCTAAGGGTTGGATGATCATCGCCCAATTGCGTTTTCCAGTACGCCAGCTGACGCTCGCCCTCCCCTTGCGCCAGCCATTGGCGCTGCCAGCTGCCGTAATCGGCGTACTGGGTCGGCAATGCCGGAAGCGTTGCCTTTTGTCCTTGGGACGCTGCGGCATACAGACGCGAGAACTCGTCGATCAGCACGTTCAGCGACCAACCGTCGGCGATGATGTGATGCAGCGTCACCAACAGTTGATGGTCCTCTTCATCGAGTCGCACCAGGGTCACCCACAGCAGCGGGCCTTTCTCCAGATCGAATTGAGTGCGGGCTTCGTCCTCACGGATTTGCTGCGCACGGGCTTCACGCTCAGCCACCGGCAGGTCGCTGATATCGATCAGTTGCAGGTTGAATTCGCTCGCTGCATCGACCTGTTGCAGCGCCACACCATCACGTTCGAAGAACCGCGTACGCAGGGATTCGTGACGCTCGATCAGCTGTTGGAAACTGCCGCGCAAGGCGTCTTCATCCAGCTCGCCGCGCAGGCGCAAGGCACCGGGAATGTTGTAGGTGCTGCTCTGTGGGTCGAGTTGCCAGGTGATCCACAGGCGGTTTTGCGCAAGCGATTGCGGCATGGCTTCGGTGCGCGACAACGAAGTGATCGCGCCTTGGGCGAGTCCACCGTCCTGTTGTTGCTGAGCGACTGCGGCGGCAAACGTGCCGAGGGTCGGCGCTTCGAACAACAGGCGCAGGTTCAGCTCCAGACCGAGTGTTTCTCGCAGACGTGCGACCACCTGAGTGGCGGCAATGGAGTTGCCACCGAGCAGGAAGAAGTGATCGTCGGCGCTGATCTGTTTGACGCTCAGATGCTCGCACCAGATCTGGCCGATCAGGGTTTGCAGTTCGGAACCTGATTCAGTCGCGGATTTGCTTTCGAGGTCTGCCGACGGGAACAGCGCATAGCTGTCGAGGCTGCCGTCCACCAGACGATTGCGGCAAGCCGAGCGTTGCAGTTTGCCGCTGGAGGTCTTGGGCAACGCACCCGGATTGAGCAGCACCACCACGCTTGGCGCTTCCTGATACGCCTCGGCCACGGCTTGGCGGATGGCTTTGATCAGGGCGTCGGGCGGGAGGATCTTTTGCACGCTGCGGCTGATTTCCGCCGCAATGCCGATGCCTTCCTGACCCTCGATGTTCACGGCGAACGCGGCGACACGACCTTTGCGCACCACCTCCACTTCGCGTTCGATGGTTTGCTCGATGTCCTGCGGATAAAGGTTGTGACCGCGAACGATCAACATGTCTTTCAGGCGCCCGGTGATGAACAGTTCACCGCCGCGCATAAAACCCAGGTCGCCGGTGCGCAGCCAGGTACGGCCGGCGTGCTGAACGAAGGTTTTGGCGCTGGCCTCCGGGTTGCACCAGTAGCCGTGGGCGATGCTTGGCCCGGCGGCCCAGACTTCGCCGACCGCATTGTCAGCCAACGCGTTGAGCGCAATCGGATCGACAATCAGCACCGCGTGATCCGGCTGACTGATGCCGCAACTCATGATCGCGCCGCCCTCGCCTGGCTCCGCACGGTTTTCTGCCAGGGCCTGATCGTCCACGCGCAGGTTGCCAATGCCCTGACCGCGAGGGCTTCCGGCCACGAACAGCGTCGCTTCGGCCAGCCCGTAGGACGCCATGAAACTGTCTTGGGTGAAACCGCAGGACGCGAACTTCTCGGCGAAGCGTTCCAGCGTGTCGAGGCGAATCGGTTCGGAACCAGAATACGCCACGCGCCAGCCACTCAGGTCGAGGCGTTCCAGGGCCGATTCACTGACCCGCTCACTGCACAATCGATAGGCAAAGTCCGGCCCGCCGCTGATGGTGCCGCCGTACTCGCTGATCGCTTCCAGCCAGCGCAACGGCCGGCCAAGGAAATACGCCGGCGACATCAACACGCACGGCACGCCGCTGAAAATCGGCTGCAACAGACCGCCAATCAGGCCCATGTCGTGGTACAGCGGCAGCCAGCTGACGATCACGTCGTCAGGATTCAGATCGATGCCGAAGCCGCGGCGAATCAGCAGTTCGTTGGCCACCAGGTTGCCGTGGCTGACTTGCACTCCTTTAGGCAATGCGGTGGAGCCGGAGGTGTATTGCAGGAACGCGATGTGGTCGTCTGCAAGTTCGGGCGCCACCCAATGTTCGGCCGATGCACTGTCGAGCGTATCGACACACAGCAACGGCGGCGCGCCCTCTATTTGCTGCAACGCCTCGCGCAGACCGGCGCTGGTCAGCAGCAGACGCGGTTCGGCATCGCTAATGATCGACAGCAAACGCTCCTGATGATGACGACGCGCCGACTCCGGCGGATAAGCCGGCACCGCAATCACACCGGCGTACAGGCAGCCGAAGAACGCCGCGACGTAATCCGGGCCGCTGGGAAACAGCAGCACCGCGCGATCGCCAAACGCCGCCTCGGCCTGCAACGCGCCAGCAATGGTCCGTGCCCGCTGATCCAGCTCGCGATAACTGAGCACCACAGCCTGATCCTGGGTTTCGGCGAGAAAACGCAAGGCCACCCGGTCCGGCGTCAGGGCCGCTCGGCGCTGAAGGGCTTGGACCAGTGTGCTGGGGAGTTCGAACGCGTCGGTCATGAGGTTTCCTGCCTGAATTCGGCTTGCAAAGTGAAATCGGTTTTCTGACGTCACGCCCCTTCGAGGGCGTGCAGGGCGCGGTCTTCGCCGACCGCGCAAGGCTTGGGAATGCTGTTTTGGCCGCAGCGGCTACCCGGAACCATTCACCAATGAGAACGGTTGACGTCTTTAAATAATTAGTCGGAAGGCCTGATCGCCAATGGGACTGCGGTGCGGCAGCGTGTCGCAGTTCTCACTCTGCACCTTTGCGGAGCATTAGTTCTCTTTCTCATTTGACAATCATTATCATTAAGAATAATTTGTCGCTCGATGTGTTGGACGGCTCAGCCCTCGCGAGCCGTCCCACTAACCTATTGGCAGCAAGGTGATTTCCATGACGGAACAAGTGTCCACAAGCAGGTGCGATTCACCGCTACTTCAGGCATTCGTCGACAATCGACTGATTCTGGTCAAGATTGCAGCCCGCATTACCGGCTGCCGGTCGCGGGCTGAAGACGTGGTGCAGGATGCGTTCTTCCGGCTGCAATCCGCGCCGCAAATCACGTCCTCGTTCAAGGCTCAGCTCAGCTACCTGTTCCAGATCGTGCGCAACCTGGCGATCGATCATTACCGCAAACAGGCGCTGGAGCAGAAGTATTCGGGCCCTGAAGAGGAGGGTCTGAACGTGGTGATTCAAGGCGCTTCGCCGGAAACCTCGCACATCAACTTCTCGACGCTGGAACACATCGCCGACGCGCTGACCGAGCTGCCCAGCCGCACCCGCTACGCCTTCGAGATGTATCGCCTGCACGGCGTGCCGCAAAAGGACATCGCCAAGGAGTTAGGCGTCTCGCCGACCCTGGTGAACTTCATGATTCGCGATGCGCTGGTGCACTGCCGCAAGGTGTCGGGCAGTCGTGTGGATACCTTTGCCCGTCGCTAAGATCTGAGATTTGCGTCGCCCCCTTCGCGAGCAAGCCCGCTCCCACATTGGTTCTGCGAACACAGGTCAAATGTGGGAGCGAGCTTGCTCGTGATGGCGGACTCAATACCGCAACGGATCTTGAGCCTTAGGCATCAAGCCAACGCACACCGATCAAAAAACCGCTCACGCCCCAACACCATCAACGCCGCGCGCTTGTGCGGGAAGTCGAACGCTTTCTCGCAGTAGAAACCCTGGTTCTGCATATGCCCGATCATCTTCGCGTTGTCGGCGCGAGGCTCGGCAACCACTCGCTGAGTACGTGGATCGTCGAGAAACAGGTAATGCGTCAACGCCGATAACCAGCTCGCCACCTTGTGCGGGCCACGGTGATTTTCCTCACCCACCAACATGTGAATACCGCGGTCGTAATCGCCGGCGTCATAGAACGGCGCGATGCGATCTTCCTTGGCCCAATACGCTTCAAAGTAGGCGAACGGCTGATCATCGAAACAACCGATCAGCGTCAGGGTATGGGGATCGGCTTCAAGTTTGCTCAGGTACTCGTGATGCTGCTCGAGGCTGCCCTCCTCCTGCCAGAAACTCGCCACGCGCGGGTTGTTCTGCCAACGATTGAAACGCGCCAGGTCCAGGTCGATGTCCACCGTGCGCAGGGAAATCCAGGCACCGAGGCGCGCATCAAAACGCCGATAGACTTCACCGCGCGGCTTCATCGGGCGCAGCGGATGACGCTTGCCGTCACTGATGACCATTTGCTGCGGATAACCCGATGTCCGTGACGCGCCCAGCCAAGGCTGAGGCAACTGCCAGAACAGCGTTCGCTCGCAACCATACTGGCCGACGATTTCGGTAGGGATCAGCAATCCGCTGAGCAATGCTTCGGTGGGGGCTTCATCGAGTTGCCAGGTCAGGCGCTGGCAGGCCGGGTCACGGGCAAACAGCCAATAACAGGTCGCCCAGACGGCACGATTGTCGGCGTGGTCGAAGCGCTCTTCTACTTGCACTTGCAGCGCAGGCTCGCGAGTCAGGCGCAACTGAATCAGCGGCTGCCCTTCAAGGCTGAGACACAGCCGGCTTTCGGTTTCATCAGCTACAAGACGGCTTCCTGTCGGCAAGGCCAGGGCAGTCAGGTCATTCAGAGTAGACATGGGTCGGGCTCACGTTAATCGTCGACAGTTCAACGAGGTGACGTGAGCCAGTGCGGGAAATTTAAGAGAAGTCGGTAAATACGCGACCTGTGGCGCGATCTCAGGTACCCGGGACCGGCACCACAGCGATCTTGTAGGGATCGAAAATCTTCAGCATCTGGCCATTGTTCCGCAACCCTTGCAGCAACTTGCCGAAAGCCTCGCCAGTGATCGGTGCGGCCGGCCGGAGGATGGCGTAGTGGTGATAGACCTGATCGATACGCTGGGACACCAGCAACTGATCGGCGACTTTCTCGTTGCGCAGCAGGTAATCGCTCAGGTAAGAGCGCGTCACCAGGGCAACGTCGGCACGCCCGCGCAGCACCATCAGCAGGTTACTGTCATGGGAATACGTCAGCGTGGCGTCGTAGTTTTGCGCGAGGAATTTTGGATCGGCATTGAAGTTGGCGAACTCGTAGTGATAGCCACTGAACAGCGCCAGACGCTTGCCGGTGAGGTCGGCAAAATAATTCTGCTGACGAACCGGTTGGCCATCAGGCTGGCGTTGTGCGACAAAAATCTCGGCGTCTTCCAGCCCCATGTCGACTGTGGTGTGCGGGATGTCCTTCCAGCCCCAGTCCGGGTTCTCGAAAATCGCCATGTCCACCCGGCCTTGCTTGAAGTCACCGAAACGCCGGGGAATGGAAGTGGGCACCAATACAAACTGATAGTCGCTCTGCAAGGCATTGAGCGCCTCGACCAGCTGCGGCAGCAAACCGGTGTCGGCACCGGATTCCGGGCGCACGGTATAGGGAGGAAAATGTGCGGCACCGACCCGCACCAGCTGTGCGGCCTGGGATGGAACCATGCATAACACCGCAAGCGTCGCCAGCAAAAGCCGCGAAGCCATCCGAATTGGCGAAGACATCAAAACAACCCACTCCCCAAAAAAATACGCTTCAATGCATTCAAGCTAGGCGGTTTCGGCCACTTAGCCAGTTTCCTGCTGATTCAAAACCAAACTACTGCTTTTCTTCCAGCACGAGAATCAATGCCTCATCGGCCAATTGATCGAGGCTCATGCTACCGCCTGCACGAAACCAGGTGGTGGTCCAGGACAACGCCCCGGTCAGGAAACGACGTGTAATGAACACATCGCCGCGAATAAAACCGGCGTCCTTGGCTTCACCCAACACTTGCAGCCAGAGTTCTTCATAAATGTCTCGCAGCGCCAGCACCTGCGCCTGCCCGTCTTCGGACAGCGAGCGCCATTCATACACCAACACCGCCATGGCCTCGCCGCTGCCGCCCATGATCGACTGCAATTCACAACGAATCAGCGCCAGTACCCGCTCGCGCACACTGCCGGCTTCTGCCAGGGCTGCACGCATCAACGCAGTGTTGTAGCGAATGGTTTCTTCCATCACCGCCCGCAGGATCTCGTCCTTGCTTTTGAAGTGATGAAAAATGCTGCCCGACTGAATCCCCACGGCGCCGGCCAGATCGCGCACGGTAGTGCGTTCGTAACCTTTGTTGCGGAACAGGTGAGCCGCCACTTGCAGCAGTTTGCCGCGGGCGCTGTCCGGGTCGGTCAATTGGCCGCTGTCGACCAATTCGCGCATCACCCTCAGGGCTTTTTGCTCGTCCACCCGTTCTCTCCTACAGTCGATCAATCAAATACGCCGCTCGCCGCTAAAACTGCGGGGTTGCGCGGGCAATTTAAGCTGGCCGGAGCGACCAAGCAAGCGCTCGGGCAGAAGATATTTCAGCCGTTTACAAACCAAGCGCTTGCTTGGTAGTCTCGATGCACTTCTATCGGAGGTAGCTATGCAGTTGACTGCGCCAAAAACAATCCGCATCGGTTGCGCCAGCGCCTTCTGGGGCGACACCTCGACCGCCGCCGCGCAGCTGGTAGAAGGTGGGCGTCTGGATTATCTGGTCTTCGATTATCTGGCCGAAATCACGATGTCGATCATGGCCGGCGCGCGGATGAAAGATCCCCAGGCCGGTTACGCCAGCGACTTCATCGAAGTCCTCAGCCCGCTGCTCGGTCAACTCGCCGAACAGAAAATCCGCGTCATCAGCAACGCCGGCGGAGTCAACCCGCAAGCTTGCGCCGCAACCCTGCAAGCGGCCTGCGACAAGATCGGGGTAACGCTGAAAATCGCCGTGCTGCTGGGCGATGACCTGCAGCCGCAGCTCAAACAGTTGGGCAGCATCGGTATCCATGAAATGTTCAGCGGCGCGCCCTTGCCGCCGATGTGCGTCTCGACCAACGCCTACCTCGGCGCACCGGGCATCGTCGAAGCCCTGCGTCTGGGCGCCGACATCGTCATCACCGGACGCGTGGTCGACAGCGCCGTGGTCAGCGCCGCGCTGGTGCATGAGTTCGGCTGGTCGTGGCACGACTACGACAAACTCGCCCAGGCCGCATTGGCCGGGCACATCATCGAATGCGGTGCCCAGTGCACCGGCGGCAACTTCACCGATTGGCGCGAGGTGCCCGACTACGAACACATCGGTTTCCCCATCGTCGAAGTCAGCGCCGACAGCCAGTTCATCGTCAGCAAACCCGAAGGCTCCGGCGGGTTGGTCACTCCGCTGACGGTCGGCGAGCAGATGCTGTATGAAATCGGCAACCCGCAGGCGTATCTGCTACCGGACGTGGTCTGCGATTTCACTGAAGTCAAACTCGTGCAACAAGGCAAAAACGCGGTTCGGGTGCACGGCGCAAAAGGCTTGCCGCCGACCGATCAGTACAAGGTCAGCGCGACGTACCCGGACGGTTTCCGCTGCACCGCCAGTTGCCTGATCGCCGGGATCGATGCGGTCGACAAGGCGCGTCGAGTCAGCGAAGCGATCATCAACAAGACGTCGGAAATTTTCAGCCAGCGCGGTTGGCCCCCCTACAGCGAAGTAAATATCGAATTGCTCGGCAGCGAGGCCACTTACGGCCCCCACGGTCAGCGTCACGACAGCCGCGAAGTGGTGATCAAACTCGCGGTGCGCCATCCGGGTAAACAGGCGTTGATTGTGTTCTCCCGGGAAATCGCCCAGGCCGCCACCGGCATGGCGCCGGGACTGACCGGGATTGTCGGTGGACGGCCGACGGTGTATCCGCTGATCCGGCTGTTCTCGTTCCTTATCGACAAAACCGCTTGCACGCTGGACATTGATCTCAAGGGCCAGCGCCACCCCTGCGCCCTGCCCGCGGTTGATGTGCTCGACACCGCCGACCTGCCCGTGGCGTGCGTCCCACCGAAACCCTCTGACCGGGCCGATGCCAGCGTGGCCCTGGTCAAACTCGCGGTGGCGCGCTCCGGTGACAAGGGCAACCACAGCAACATCGGCGTCATGGCCCGCAAGCCGGAGTACCTGCCGTGGATTGCCGAAGCCTTGACGCCGGAAGTGATCGTCGACTGGATGAGTCACGTCCTCGACCCGATCCACGGACGTGTCGAACGCTGGTACCTGCCGGGCACCCACAGCCTTAATTTTCTGCTGGAAAACGCCCTGGGAGGCGGTGGCGTGGCCAGCCTGCGGATCGATCCGCAAGGCAAAGCCTTCGCCCAGCAACTGCTGGAAATCCAGATACCGGTGCCTCAGCGCATCGCCGACCAGGTCAACTAGAGGACTGTCGCCATGGCTTACGATTCGATTTTCAAAGCCGATTTGTTTGCAGGCCAAAACATCATCGTCACCGGTGGCGGCAGTGGCATCGGCCGTTGCACCGCTCACGAACTGGCGGCCCTCGGCGCCCATGTGCTGCTGCTCGGGCGCAAGGCCGACAAGCTGAAGAACGTCGCGGCCGAGATTACCGAAGATGGCGGCAAGGCTGACTGGATGGTCTGCGATATTCGTGAGGAAGAAGCGGTCAAGCATGTGGTCAGCGAGTTGATCCGCAAACACGGACCGATTCACGGTCTGGTCAACAATGCCGGCGGGCAGTACCCGTCGCCGCTGGCGTCGATCAATCAAAAAGGCTTCGACACGGTGTTGCGCACCAACCTGATGGGCGGCTTCCTGATGGCCCGGGAAGTGTTCAACCAGTCCATGAGCACGCACGGCGGCGCCATCGTCAATATGCTCGCCGACATGTGGGGCGGCATGCCCGGCATGGGCCACTCGGGCGCGGCGCGTTCGGGCATGGACAACCTCACCAAGACCGCCGCGTTCGAATGGGGTTATGCCGGGGTGCGGGTCAATGCCGTGGCGCCGGGCTGGATCGCGTCCAGTGGCATGGACACCTACGAAGGCGCGTTCAAAGCGGTGATCCCGACGTTGCGTGAGCACGTCCCACTGAAACGCATCGGCACCGAATCGGAAGTCAGCGCGGCGATCGTTTTCCTGCTCAGCCCGGCTGCGGCGTTTGTCAGTGGCAGCACCTTGCGCATCGACGGCGCCGCCAGCCTCGGCGGGCGCGCCTGGCCGATACACAAGGCGCAGATCAGCGAGTCGTATAACGGCTTCCATCGCGCCTACTTGCCGGACGTCCTCAAGGATAAGGAATAAGCCATGCCGGTGATTCAGTCGCAAGTGGACCCGTTCTGCGAACAGTTCGCGCGCAATCGCGCGGCGATGCTGGTCGGCATCGAGCACGTTCGCCAGCTCGAACAGAACCTGTTGAACAAGGCGGCCGAAGCCAAGCCCAGGTTCGACAAGCGCGGCCAATTGTTGCCCCGCGAACGCCTCAATCTGCTGCTGGACCCCGGCGCCCCGTTCCTCGAACTGGCGAGCCTGGCCGGCTACAAACTGCATGACGACAAGGACGGCAGCTCCGCAGGCGGCGGCTTGATCGCCGGGATCGGCTACGTGTCCGGCGTGCGCGTGCTGGTGGTGGCGAACAACAGTGCGATCAAGGGCGGGACCATTTCCCCCAGCGGTTTGAAAAAATCCCTGCGCCTGCAACAGATCGCCATGGAGAACAAACTGCCGGTCATTACGCTGGCTGAAAGCGGTGGCGCCAACCTCAATTACGCGGCGGAGATTTTCGTCGAAGGCGCCCGCAGCTTTGCCAATCAGGCGCGGATGTCAGCCATGGGCCTGCCGCAAATCACCGTGGTCCATGGCTCGGCCACGGCGGGCGGCGCCTATCAGCCAGGGTTGTCGGATTACGTGGTGGTGGTGCGTGGCAAGGCCAAACTGTTTCTGGCCGGCCCGCCGCTGCTCAAGGCTGCCACCGGAGAAGTCGCCACCGATGAAGCACTGGGCGGCGCCGAGATGCATGCGCAAATCGCCGGCACGGCGGAATACCTGGCCGAGAATGACGCCGATGGCGTGCGCCAGGTGCGCGAGATTGTCAGCCTGTTGCCGTGGAATGATCAGCTGCCCTGGTTACCCGAACGTCGCGGGGAAGAGCCGCTCTACCCCATCGACGAGTTGCTCGGGCTGATTCCTGATGACCCCAAAAAGCCCTATGACGTACGCGAAATCATCGCGCGGATTGCCGACGGCTCGAACTTTCTCGAATTCAAGGGCGAGTTCGATCAGCAAACCGTCTGCGGCCATTTGCAGATTCAAGGCCGCGCCTGCGGGTTCATTGGCAACAATGGGCCGATCACGCCCAAGGGTGCGAGCAAGGCGGCGCAGTTCATTCAGCTCTGCGACCAAAGCCAGACGCCGCTGCTGTTTTTTCACAACACCACCGGGTTCATGGTTGGCACCGAGTCGGAGCAGCAAGGTGTGATCAAACACGGCGCGAAAATGATTCAAGCGGTGGCCAATGCCCGCGTGCCTAAACTGACCATCGTCGTCGGTGGCTCCTACGGCGCCGGCAACTACGCGATGTGCGGCCGCGGCCTCGACCCGCGCTTCATTTTTGCCTGGCCCAACAGCCGCACGGCGGTGATGGGCGGCGCCCAGGCCGGCAAAGTGCTGCGGATCGTCACCGAGGCCAAGCAGGCCAAGGACGGCTTGGTGCCCGACCCGAAAATGCTCGACATGCTGGAACAGGTCACCGCGCAGAAACTCGACAGCCAGTCCACCGCACTCTATGGCAGCGCCAGTTTGTGGGACGACGGGTTGATTGATCCTCGCGACACCCGGACCTTGCTCGGGTACTTGCTGGATATCTGTCATGAGGCTGAAGTGCGGCCGCTGCAATCCAACAGTTTTGGTGTAGCCCGTTTCTAAGGGCGCTCAGGAGAACAATAAGAATGATCTTCACCCAGGAACACGAAGCACTGCGCCGCACTGTCCGCCAATTCGTCGATCACGAGATCAATCCTCACGTCGAGGAATGGGAAAAGGCCGGACGCTTTCCGATCCACGAAATCTTCCGCAAGGCCGGCGACCTCGGCTTGCTGGGGATTTCCAAACCGGAAAAGTTTGGCGGCATGGGGCTCGATTACAGCTATTCGATCGTCGCGGCTGAAGAGTTCGGCACCATCCACTGCGGCGGCATTCCGATGTCCATTGGCGTGCAGACTGACATGTGCACCCCGGCGCTGGCGCGTTTCGGCTCCGATGAATTGCGCGAAGAATTCCTGCGGCCGGCGATCACTGGCGAGCAGGTCGGCTGCATCGGTGTTTCCGAAGTCGGCGCCGGTTCCGACGTGGCCGGTTTGAAAACCACCGCCCGCAAGGACGGCGACGACTACGTGATCAACGGCAGCAAGATGTGGATCACCAACTCGCCGAGCGCGGATTTCATCTGCCTGCTGGCCAATACCTCGGACGACAAACCGCACATCAACAAGTCGCTGATCATGGTGCCGATGAACACGCCGGGCATCAGCCTCAGCTCGCACCTGGACAAGCTCGGCATGCGCAGTTCGGAAACCGCCCAGGTATTTTTCGACAACGTGCGCGTGCCGCAACGCAACCGCATCGGCCATGAAGGCGCGGGGTTCATGATGCAGATGCTGCAGTTCCAGGAGGAACGGCTGTTCGGCGCGGCGAACATGATCAAGGGCCTGGAGTACTGCATCGACAGCACCATCGAGTACTGCAAGGAGCGCAAAACCTTCGGCAATGCGCTGATCGACAATCAGGTCATCCACTTCCGACTGGCCGAACTGCAAACCGAAATCGAATGCCTGCGGGCGTTGGTCTATCAGGCCACCGAGCAATACATCAAAGGCCAGGACGTCACGCGTCTGGCGTCGATGGCCAAACTCAAGGCCGGGCGTCTGGGCCGGGAAGTCAGCGACAGCTGCCTGCAATATTGGGGCGGCATGGGTTTCATGTGGGACAACCCGGTGGCCCGCGCTTACCGTGACGTGCGGCTGGTGTCGATCGGCGGCGGTGCCGACGAAATCATGCTGGGGATCATCTGCAAACTCATGGGCATCCTGCCGGGGAAAAAGAAATGAGCGCCCTGCCGGTTTGCCAGACCTTGTTGCTGGAATCGCACAACGGCGTTCTGCACATCACCCTCAATCGCCCCGAAAGCCGCAATGCCATGAGCCTGTTGATGGTCGCGGAACTGCGTGCCGTGCTGTTGGCCGTGCGCGATGACCGTGAGATTCGTGCCTTGGTGATCGGTGGTGCCGGCGGGCATTTTTGCGCCGGTGGCGACATCAAGGACATGGCCAACGCACGCGCTCAAGGCCCGAGCGCCTATCGCGACTTGAATCGTGCGTTTGGGGCGCTGCTGCAAGAGGTGCAACACGCACCGCAAGTGGTGATCACGGTGCTGCAAGGCGCGGTGCTCGGCGGTGGTTTTGGTCTGGCCTGCGTCAGCGACGTCGCCTTGGCCGATCACCAGGCGCAATTTGGTCTGCCGGAAACCAGCCTCGGTCTGCTTCCAGCGCAGATCGCGCCGTTCGTGGTGCAGCGCATCGGCCTGACTCAGACTCGCCGACTGGCGCTGACCGCGGCACGTTTCGATGGCACACACGCACGGCGTATGGGGTTGGTGCATTTTGTCGAGCATGACGCGCAAGCGCTGGCCGAGCGCCTCGATGAAATTCTGGCCCATGTGTTGTGCTGCGCGCCGGAGGCGAATGCGATGACCAAAAAGCTGTTGCTGGCGAGCGCCGGCCAGCCATCGAATGCGTTGCTGGATGAAGCGGCCGACTGGTTCAGCGAGGCGGTGACCGGGGCTGAAGGTATTGAGGGGACCATGGCCTTCGTGCAAAAGCGTAAACCGGGCTGGGCGCCTTAACAGCATCGTCGGAACGCCGCCCGGAGCGGGCTCGCTCCCACATTTGAAATGCATTCCCCTGTGGGAGCGAGCCTGCTCGCGATGAGGCCATCACTTTCACCGCACAACTTCAGAGAAGACCCCATGCCCGGACTCAGAAAAATCCTGATCGCCAACCGCGGTGAAATCGCCTGCCGCATCCAGCGCACCGCCCAGGCCCTGGGTTATCGCACAATCGCGGTGTTCAGCGATACCGACGCCGATGCCCTTCATGTGCAGATGGCCGACGAGGCCGTGAACATCGGCCCGGCCCCGGTGCAGCAGTCCTATCTGAATATCCCGGCCATTCTCGACGCCGCCCGGCGCACAGGCGCTGACGCGATCCATCCGGGCTACGGCTTCCTCTCGGAAAATGCCGGCTTCGCCCGCGCCTGCCAGGATGCCGGCATCACCTTCATCGGCCCCAGCCCCGAAGCGATTGCACTGATGGGCAGCAAACGCCTGTCGAAACTTGCCATGCTCGATGCCGGTGTGCCGTGCATCAAGGGTTATCAGGGCAAAGAACAGGACGACGCGACCCTGAGCCGCGAAGCCGCAAGCATCGGCTATCCGTTGATGATCAAGGCCAGTGCCGGTGGTAGCGGGCGTGGCATGCGCCTGGTGCACGAGGCCAGTGATTTGCTGGAGCAACTGCGCACCGCCCGCTCCGAAGCGCTGCACGGGTTTGGCAGCGACGAACTGATTCTCGAGCAAGCGCTGATCGACCCGCGTCACGTCGAAGTTCAACTGTTCGGCGACCAGCACGGCAACCTGATCTACCTTGGCGAGCGCGACTGCTCGATCCAGCGTCGCCATCAAAAAGTCATCGAAGAAGCACCCTGCCCGGTGATGACCGCCGAGTTGCGTCAGGCCATGGGCGAAGCGGCGCTCAAGGCGGGGCGCGCCGTGAATTACGTCGGCGCTGGCACCGTCGAGTTCCTGCTGGATGCGCGCGGGCAGTTTTACTTTCTGGAGATGAACACCCGACTTCAGGTGGAGCACCCGGTGACCGAATTGATCACTGGCCTCGATCTGGTTGCCTGGCAGTTGCACGTCGCCGAAGGACTGCCTCTGCCCTTGCGCCAGGAGCAAGTGTCGCTCAACGGCCATGCCATGGAAGTCCGTTTGTACGCCGAAGATCCGGCACACGGTTTTCTCCCACAAACCGGTCGTATCACCGGCTGGGAGCCTGCGTTGCAGCGCGGCGTACGGATCGATCATGGCTTGATCGAAGGCCAGTCAATCAGCCCGTTTTATGACCCGTTGCTGGGCAAGATCATCGCCCACGGCGCCACCCGCGAAGAAGCCCGGCGCCAGTTGCTGCGGGCGGTGCAGGACAGCGTGCTGCTCGGCGTGCAAAGCAATCAGCGCTTGCTCGCCAGCCTGCTCGAACACCCGCAGTTCATCAGTGGCGAGTTCAGCACCGGGTTCATCCAGACTCACTTCGCCGAGCATCCCTGCCTGTATGCGCATGTGCCGAGCGCCGAAGAACTGGCCATCGCTGCTGCGCTGTTCTATCAAGCCTCGGCGCAGGTTCATCACGCGCCACTGGCCGGTTGGCGCAACAACGCCAGCGTGCCGTTGCACTATCGAATTGGCCTTGAGGATCAGGATTGGTCAGTGGAATTGAACGCTGTGCCGGGTGAACCGTATCGGATTCAAGTGGCCACAACGCCGTTTGAATTGAAGGTCATCCAGTGCGACGGACGCTGGGCCAGCCTGGAAATCAACGGTATCCGGCGACGTCATGCTTACCGTCTTGAGGCCGGGCAACTCTGGCTGTTCACCCGTCCCGGCAGTGTGCGGCTGATGGACCGGACGCAGGCCTTGGTCAGCAGCCAGGCCAGCGTCAGCACCGGCACCCTCAAGGCGCCGATGGACGGGGCGATCGTCGACGTGCTGGTGACCGAGGGCAGCCCGGTCAGTAAAGGCCAGTTGCTGGTCGTGCTGGAGGCCATGAAAATGGAGCATCCGCTCAAGTCGGGCATCGACGGCGTGCTCAAGCGCTTGCAGGTCAGGGTCGGTGACCAGGTGAAAAATCGTCAGATTTTGTTGGAGGTCGAATAAGCCGCTAGGCGGATCCGCCGGGTTTGGCTACGCTCAAGCCCTATCAGGACGCGGATACCAGGAACCCTGCGATGCCTCACTGGCTGGTCATTGATCTCGAAGCCACCACCGATGAGGGTGGTTGGCCAGTAACGGAAATGGAAATCATCGAAATCGGCGCCACCCTGGTGGACCGAAAAGGTCGGGAACTGGATAGCTTTCAGCGCTTCGTACGCCCGACGCGTCGGCCCTTGTTGACGCCGTTTTGTCGGCAACTGACACACATCACTCAGGCCAACATCGATGACGCCGAGTCGCTGAGCGAGGTCTGGGCGTCGTTCGAGCACTGGCTCGGCCAACATCACTCGGGCCTCGAAGGTTGGGCCAGTTGGGGCGATTACGATCGCAAACAGTTGGTTCAGGAGTGGGAGCGCCTGCAACTCGACAGCGCGCTGAGTCGGGTGCCGCACATGAACCTCAAGCAGCGCTTTGCCAAGGCTCGCCGGCTGGAGCGCCCGCTGGGGCTCAACGGCGCGCTGCAACTGGCAGGCATGCAGTTCAACGGCCAACAGCATCGGGCGCTGGAAGATGCGCGCAATACCGCACGATTATTGCCACTGGTTCTTCCGTCTTAGAGAGGTGACGCCGGCATGGGCCTTGTGCATACTGGCCAGCCCTTTTTAGCCCTTTTCGAGGAATCGCCCATGTTTAAAGTCAACGAGTACTTCGACGGCACCGTCAAGTCGATCGCCTTTGGCACCGCTGAAGGTCCTGCGACCCTCGGCGTCATGGCACCGGGCGAATACGAATTCGGCACCAGCCAGCGTGAAATCATGCACGTGGTATCCGGCGCCCTGACCGTCAAACTGCCGGACAGCAGCGACTGGGAAACCTTCGCCGCCGGCAGTCAGTTCAACGTGCCCGCCAACAGCAAGTTCCAGCTGAAAGTGGCCGTCGACACCGCTTACCTGTGCGAATACCGCGGCTAAACCCCTGGGTTTCACAGCGACAAAAAAATGCCCGTGTCCTTGGACACGGGCATTTTTTATTCTGATTGTCTTATTCCAGGACCGTCACCGGCATGCCGACTTCAAGTTGACCATTGCTGTCATTGACCAGGTTCTGTCCGAACATCGCTCCGTCGGCCTCGGCACGGTATTTTTGCAACGTGGCCAATGGTTCGCGATCATCGCTGCGCTCGCCGGTTTGCGGGTCGATGGTGGTCAAAATGCAGCGTGAACACGACTTGACCACGCGGAACTCGACATCGCCGATGCGGATGCGCTTCCAGCCATCTTCGGCATACGCCTCGCTGCCCTCGATCACCAGATTCGGCCGAAAGCGCAGCATTTCCAGCGGGCGGCCGACTTTTTGCGACAAGTCCTCCAGGGAGGCCTGCCCGATCAGCAACAGCGGAAAACCATCGGCGAAGGCCACCTGATCATCGTCCTTGCCGTAGCCGGCCTGGGTGGTCCGTGCGCGATCAAGAGGGACTTGTACCAGGCGAGTCGGTTTACCAATGAATTCACTGACCCAGGCACCCGCCTCGTCACCGGCATCCGGCACGCGCAACGTATCACGCCAGATGGTCACGCCACGCAGTTCCGAGTCGCTGGCGGGCAAGGCGATATCGATCGGTGAGCGGCCCGGCGCACTGAGGGTCAAGCCCCCGTCGGCATTCCACAACGCCGACAGCTGACTCATCTGCGCCACCGCACGCTGGGTCAGAAAGCGCCCGCTGGCTTCGTCCACCAACATCCAGCGTCGATCACCGTCCAGGCCCAGCTTGTCGAGGCTGACCTGCTGCAGGATCTCGCCCTTGCCGGATTTCAACGGATAACGATACAGCGCGCTCAGACGCAACATGGCCAGCTCCCTGGTGGGCAAAAAAAACCACCCTATACGAGCTTGATCGCCGAATCAAAGGCTGACTTCAGGCCAGCCTCTTGCACCGTTATCAGGCAGGCACTTCATCGAGCATCAAGCGCTCGCGCACCACGTCGATGAGTTTGTCCGGCTGGAATTTGGAGAGGAAGTTGTCGCAGCCGACCTTCTTCACCATCGAGTCGTTGAAGCTGCCGGACAACGAGGTATGCAGAACCACGTAGAGGCCTCGCAGACGTGGGTCGTTGCGGATTTCCGTGGTCAGGCGATAGCCGTCCATTTCCGGCATTTCCGCGTCGGTGAAGACCATCAGTAGTTTGTCGGTCATGTTCACACCGGTATCGGCCCAGGCCTTGAGCATGTTCAGTGCCTTCAAGCCATCGCTGGCGATGTGCATCTTCACGCCCAACTGACCCAGGGTGTCACGCAATTGCGACAGGGCCACGTTCGAGTCGTCCACCAAAAGCACTTCACGGCCACGGGCACGTTCCAGAACCGGATCGTCGAGTTTGTCGCGCGAGACCTTGGCGTTGTACGGGACGATTTCCGCCAGGACTTTTTCGACGTCGATGATTTCCACCAACTGGTCGTCGACCTTGCTGATGGCCGTCAGGTAATGCTGACGACCGGCGCTGGCCGGCGGCGGCAGAATGGCTTCCCAGTTCATGTTGACGATTCGGTCCACACCACCGACCAGGAACGCCTGCACCGAACGGTTGTACTCGGTAACGATGATCGTACTGGTCGGGCTTGGCACCAGCGGACGCATGCCGATGGCCTGGGACAAGTCGATCACCGGCAGGGTCTGGCCACGCAGATTAACCACACCGCAGACAAACGGATGACGCTGGGGCATCAGGGTCAGCTTCGGCAGTTGCAGCACTTCCTGTACTTTGAAGACGTTGATCGCGAACAATTGACGTCCGGCCAGCCGGAACATGAGAATTTCCAGGCGATTCTCACCCACCAGTTGCGTGCGTTGGTCTACCGTGTCGAGAATGCCGGCCATCAATGACTCCTGGGCTTGTTCTGATGAATTCACTAAAGGGGGTTATCGGCTGTTTTCGCCGGACCTTGACCCCCGTGTAAAATGCCACGACCAAACATTGATGTCACACTGACATCATGCTTTACTGGCCAGGCGATTTCATCTGCCCCATTGCCTGCCGCGAGACCTCGTTTCGTTCGGTTGGTTCCCCCGTGTAAGGGATTCCCCTAGTAGCAATCAGGCCCAACCTGATATTCGCAATATCCAATAGCCATTAATGTGACGCCATTCTCATTGCATGAACGGAGTCAGGCTTTTGTGTGCGATCGCAGGTAAGTGGCCATCCACCCTATCGAGTTCCCCAGCCTGCAGCCAGACAGGCCGGCGCGCGATCTCACGACGGCATGGCAATGCGGGGACTCTGATCGTCCCCGTCGACACACACGACATTCCCGCATTTGACATGACGTTGTGGAGATAAACATGCCGAACGATCGTAAAGAATGGGCTCACCGGCTCCCTGAGTTTCTCGTCGAAGCTGAGACTCTCCTGGTTAAAACCGAGGAATGCCTGAGTCATTTGCAACTGATCAGCAATGACAAGGATGCCATCGACTGCATGCTGAGCACCCTGCTCAAACTGGCCAACAAGGCTGATGCCCTCGCTCTGGCAGCCGTTTCGGAGTTTTCGTTGCACATTCATGGTTTGCTGAGCCATGCCCAGAATCACATGGATTTACACGACCAGGCCCTGAGTGCGCTGAAAAACTGCCTGACGTTGATCGCCTGGCAACTCGAACTCATCGATCAGAAGACCGGCCAACTCAGCCTGGATGACAGCGAACAGACATCCCTGATCGAAGCCTTCGCCTTTCAGGTCGGACACAGTCAGTTTCAGCCCCCCGCTAATTCCAAACCGCTCACACTCGTTTCCTTTGCAGGTCGGCAAGCCTGAATTGTCGGCCCCCTATGCCATGCTGCGAATTTTTATTGCCACGATGGCCTCTCTAACTTGAGCGGGCTCATGTCGCAATTGAATATTCCATACCTGCTTACGACAACTCGAAACAAATAAACCATTCTTGCCACCCAACTTTTTCCAATATGGAATTGCTGTCCATAAATGCTTATTTCCTGACTCGGCAGACCTATATACCAAACGCGACCAACGGTATCTTAAGTGGTAGTATGCCGCCCATTAGTTGACGTCAATTAATGGCAGAGTGACTCCAGACAGAGACCCGTCATCCACGATGCCCGGTCTTCCCGCAGCGAACATCCATTGGCTCCATCCGCTATGTACGCCAGCCTCAAGTCAATCACCCTAAAGCCACCCTCCCGAAAAAACGCGCGTCTGGTCACGCTTGGGTTGTGTACCTGCTCGGCACTTGGCTACCTGCTGATTTATAACCTGTCCGCTCCCCTGCCGCTGAGTCTGCTGGTACTCAATATCGCGGCATTGACCTGCGTCTGGGTGCAGTATTGTCTTTCGCGCAAGTCGATAAAGTTTCAACCCCAGGAGTTGGCTGACCGGCTGTTGGAGGTTCAGGAAAACGAACGTCGCCGGCTCAGTCGGGAACTGCATGACGACATCGGCCAATTGCTGACCGCGGCAAAACTGCAAAGCGACTGGCTCAAACGCCGAATGCCCGAAGAGCTTCAGGGCCAGTGTTCGGTGCTCTGCGACACGCTGGAAGAAACCCTGGCCAAAGTGCGAGACGTATCGGCCATTCTCAATCCGAGGCAGCTGACCAGTCTCGGGCTGGAAGCCAGTCTGCGGGCGCATTTACTCAAGACGCTGGCCAACACGCCGGTGCACTGGAGCCTGGAATGCCATCAGCGTTTGGCCGGTATACCGGAGGAAATGACGCTGGCCGCCTTTCGAATCACCCAGGAAGCGGTGACCAATATATTGCGCCATGCCGAAGCGAAGAATCTGTTGGTCCGCCTGCAACGCCTGCCTCAGGGCCTGTCCCTGTTGATCAGCGACGATGGCCTGGGTTTCGCACCAGCGACGGACCCTGGTCGTGAAGGGCAACGCGGAATGGCGGGGATGTCGGAACGGATCAATCAGTTGGGCGGCACACTGAGCGTGACCAGCGAGCCGGGCAAAGGCACTCAAATCGAAGCACTCTTCCCGTGGGCCCCTCGTGCGCTCGAACGGGCCAGTACGAATAAGGTTATGCATTGACTTGTAACTTACTTCTGGTGGATGACCACTCGCTTATCAGGGCAGGCGTGCGCGCTCTGGTACTGGATATTCCCGGCTACGCGGTAATCGGTGAGGCCAATGACGGCTCGCAGTTGCTCGAGATGGTCGAACAGTTGTCCCCGGACATCGTCCTGCTGGATATTTCCATGAAGGAAACCAGTGGCCTTGACGCATTGCAGCGACTCAAGCGAGTACGCCCGCAGAGCAAGGTGCTGATCCTGTCGATGCACACAGATCCAGCACTCATCATGCAGGCACTGGAATCCGGTGCACATGGCTACCTGCTCAAGGACACCACGGCCACCGAGCTCGAACATGCCCTGGATGCCTTGCGTAACAACGAACGCTACCTGAGCCCGGCCATCGCCCACACCGTCATCAACCAGGCGCTGACCCGAACTCAGAAAAACCAACCGGAACCCGCCGACTCGCACAACCTGACAGCGCGTCAGCTGGAAATCCTTCGGCTGATCGTTCGCGGAAAATCCACCCGCGAAATTGCCAATGGCCTAGGCCTCAGCATCAAGACCGTTGAAACCCACCGCTCGCAGATCATGAAGCGCTTGCAGATCTACGATGTGGCGGGCCTGGTACTGTTCGCCGTGCGCGAGCAGATCATCAGCCTGGATGATTGATCAATTGCGATGACCCCAGCAGCGGCGAGTTTTCAGGTAAATGCACGCGCAGTGCCGCTGGACGTGTCGAGAAACGCAGGTTGTCACCTTCCAGAGGTTCGCCATCGAGGTTGATGTAGAGGCCTTCCGAGACCTTGATTTCGACCCATGGCAACCGGACTCGCACAAACATGTTGTCGATGCCGAAGCCATCCGCCAGCAGGGTTTTCAAGGTGCCGACGACTTCCTGCGGCGCAGGCAGAATACTGATGTCCAGCAGACCGTCGTCAGCCAGCGCTTCTGGACACAACACATGGCCACCGCCTGCCTGCCGGCCATTGCCGATGCCCAATGCCAACAGCTCGCCACTCCACTGGAAATCAGGCCCCTGCAACTCGCCATAGGCTGCGTGCAATTCACTGAAGCGTGATAAACCGGTGAACAGGTAAGCCGCGCCCCCGAGGACTTTCTTCAAGTCCTCCGAGGTGTTTGCCGTGACCTGGCTGCCAAAACCGCCCGTGGCCATATTCAGGAACACTTGCCCGCCGACCTCACCCAGATCAATGGCACTCGGCGCAACGTCGAGAAGTTGCAGCGCCTGCGCGGGCTCCAGAGGCACGCCGGCGGCTCGCGCAAAATCATTGGCGGTCCCCAAGGGCATCAGTACCAGACTGGCCTGCGTCGAATGCGCCGCCATGGCTTCGGCAATATCGCGCAAGGTACCGTCACCGCCACCGGCGATGATCTGCATGTAGCCTGCCGCCAGTGCTTCATCTACCAGACGCTGTGCGTCGCCCGCTTCCCAGGTCACTCGAACGGCCAGCTCCCAGCCTTGTTGGCGCTTGTCCGCAACGGCCGAACGAACCGCCTCGTTGAGCGCTTGCTTGCCATGCAGAATCAACAGCGCCTTGCGTTCGCTCATTAGTTGTCACTCCCATGATTGAGTTCCGTATGGGAGATGTTGACCTCATCTCGCCACATAAAAGTCGCAAGAATTTGAATTATTTGAAGTCGAGCCGTATGGCGTCCTACAAGGCGGGACTTTTTCTTACAAGATGTGAGGAATCGGCTCAATTGACCGCCCCATGCGATTGGTACACCTTGGCGCCTGCAGTTATCAAACATCAGCAGGAACTACACAGGGACGTGCCATGCAAAGCCAAGAGATCAGGTCACCGGTCATTCCGGCTGCACCGCTCGCAGAAAAACGCGCCAATCATCAAGCTGAACTCAAAAACAGTGCAAAGCCCATTGGAGAAGCTGCTATGGAATCTCGCGTCGTTGAATTGGAGACACACCTCAAATACATCCGACGAGACATGGATGAAGTCCGTAGTGACGTCAAATCCATAAAACACAGGCTTGCCTATTCGGCTATCGGAACAGCCGTGGTCATCGGGGTTCTGGCCTGGATTGCCAACAGCCGTTTCGACCAGCTCGTGACACTCCTGGCTCGTTAAGGGTTAGCCATGAACGCAAAACCCGGTTCGATCAACCGGGTTTGCGCGGCAAGCCTGCGGCAGGAATCAGCTCAGGACTTCGCTCAGCGGGATGAAGCTCACGCAATCACCTTCAACCAGCGTGCGATCCTCCAACACCTCGACCAGACCATCAGCCCAGGCAGCGCTACGCAGTACACCCGAACTCTGATTCCTGTAGATAATTGCCCGGCCATTCTCCAGACGTCCGCGCAAGTACTCGCGTCGATTGCCTGCTTTTGGCCATGCAAACCCTGCCGGCACCTGAAACTTCAGGGGCTCAACCTCTTTTACACCCTGTCGGCGCAAGAGATAGGGCCTTGCCAACAAAGCAAAAGTCACCAGTGTTGAAGCTGGATTACCAGGCAAACCAATCACAGGTACGCCGCGAAAATGCCCGAATGTCAGCGGTTTGCCGGGTTTGATGGCGAGTTTCCACAACGTCAACTCGCCCTCTTCACGCAAGGCAATGCCCAGAAAGTCAGCCTCTCCCACCGAGACGCCACCGGTGGAAAGGATCAGATCGACATCCTTCAACTCACCCAGTTGAGTGCGGGTGGTCGCTAAATCATCCGGAAGAATTCCGGCATCGATCACCTCACAGCCCAGGCGCTGCAACCAACTGCACAGCAACACTCGATTACTGTTGTAGATCTGTCCCGGCCCCAGAGCCTGACCCGGCTCAATCAGTTCATCCCCGGTAGACAGAACAGCAACGCGAACCTTGCGAATCACGTCCAGCTCTGCGCATCCCAGCGATGCAGCCAACCCCTGTTCGATCGGCCCGAGGCGCGTGCCGGCGGGTAGAATCAACTCACCGACAGTGGCTTCCTGGCCTTGAGGACGAATGTTTTGTCCCAGGGTCATGGTTTCGGTGAAACGTACTCGCTCATCCGCCTGAACCTCGGTGTTTTCCTGCATCTCGACGCAATCTGCACCGGCGGGCACTGGCGCACCGGTGAAGATTCGTGCACAGGTGCCAGGCTTCAGTGGCTCCGGAGCCTGACCGGCAAAAATCTTCTGGCTGACAACCAGTGGCTCTGCAGTCCAGTCGGACACGCGCAAGGCATAACCGTCCATGGCACTGTTGGGCCACGGTGGCAGATCAAGCGTCGAGACCAAGTCATCGGCCAGCACCCGGCCCTGAACTTGCGCCAATGGCAAGCGTTCACGCTCACGAATCGGTGAGGCTTCGGCCATTGCCAGCAAGCGTGCCAGTGCCACCTCGACAGCCATCAGACTGCCAGTCTTGCCTGGCTTACCCGCGGGATTCACAGGGTGCCGCCTGTTTGAGATGGGCCACGAAATTGCACGGGCGGTGCCGTGAATCCAGTTGCTCGGCAAGAATGCCATCCCAACCGGTGCGCACGGCATTGGTCGAACCTGGCAAGCAGCAGACCAGCGTGCCATTAGCCAGGCCGGCCAGGGCACGGGACTGAATAGTAGAGGTGCCAATATCCGCCACCGATATCTGCCTGAACAGCTCACCAAAACCGTCGACTTGTTTGTCCAGCAGGCAACTCACCGCTTCCGGAGTGCTGTCGCGTCCCGTGAAACCGGTGCCGCCAGTGATCAGCACCACTTGCACGACATCGTCGGCAATCCAGTTGGCGACTTGCGCGCGAATTTTGTAGAGATCATCTTTGAGCAGAACCCGGGCCGCCAGGTTATGGCCGGCAGCGCTCAAACCGTCGACGAAGACCTGGCCTGAGGTATCGGTTTCCAGGGTACGGGTATCGCTGACCGTCAGCACCGCGATGTTAAGCGGTGCGAAAGGTACATCAGCCTTGGCTTTCATAGGCTCATCCAGTTGTAGGAGAAACAGCCCGGTGTTATATCACAGCGCCTCATTTTTTCGCCGCCCCCATGGAGACCTGCCATGACCTCGAATACACATTTGCCAACCTGTTCCATTCTGCTCCTGGCAGGTGGTCGTGGCCAACGCATGGGCGGTCAGGACAAAGGGCTGCTGCAATGGCACGGCGAGCCTTTGATTGCCCACTTGCACCGCAAGACACGTTCACTGAGCGATGACCTGATCATCTCCTGCAATAGAAATCTGGAAAAGTACGCGCCCTACGCCGACCAACTGGTTCATGACGATGAAGTCGACTTTCCTGGCCCCCTGGCCGGTATTCGCGCAGGCCTGAAGGCCGCCCGCCATACACATCTGCTGGTACTGCCGTGTGACGTACCGCGCATCGACGCCGCGCTGCTCAATAGCATGCGCGACTCCGCCAGCCGCCACCCGGACCAACCGCTGATGCTGCGCCATGGCGAACACTGGGAACCTCTGCTGTGCATTATCCCCGTGGCACTCTCGGCCGATTTCGACAGTGCTTGGAACGACGGCGAACGCAGCCCGGGTCGCCTCATGCGCAAACTGGGCGCTACCGCCCTGCAATGCCCCGACAATGATCCACGCCTGGCCAACCTCAACACACCAGAACTGTTAAGTGCCCCCAACACTGTGTCAGACTGACAGGAGAAGGAACTTGCGCGCGCTGTACACGTCTCAAGCTCAGTAACCAAAAGAATTCATATTCGGAGACACACTCATGACTCAACGGACCCTCGCCACTTTCATGCTCGCACTGGGCCTCGCTACCCTCGCCGGTTGCGCATCGCCTACAGTGATTACCTTGAATGACGGTCGAGAAATCCAGGCTGTCGACGCGCCACAGTTCGATAAGGATTCGGGTTTCTACGAATTCGAACAACTGGATGGCAAGCAGACCCGCATCAACAAGGATCAGGTTCGTACCGTCAAAGAGCTGTAATTTTTGCGGTGACAACTGGATATGAAAAAGCCCGCTTTATGCGGGCTTTTTCGTGGCTGAAGATCAGCAGATTCGCTGAACCTCGTGATCACCACTGCAGGGTGATGGTGCTTTCGAATGCTCTTTCCTGGCCGGTGACCGGGTCCACAAACCGTAGCCCCTGAGCGAGCAGTTTCAAAGGATTGGCATAGTCATCCTCAACATCCTTGAGTACGTGCGGATAAAACGGGTCGTTGCAGATGCTGGCGCCCAAGGCTGTCATGTGCACCCGTAACTGATGCTTCTTGCCCGTTACCGGGTAAAGCGCATAACGCCAGAGGTCACCGTTCTTCTCCCTGACGTCGACAGCCGTTTCGGTATTGCTGACACCCGGACCTTCCTGCATGCGGAAGAAAGGCTCGCCATCGATGAGTCGGCTCTTATGGACCAATGGAAAAGAGAGTTCAGGCAACGCTCGGGCAATTGCCTCGTAGCGCTTTTCGATCTGCCGTGTAGGAAACAACGACTGATAGGCAGAACGGCTCTGAGGGTTGGCGGAAAACAGCACCAGCCCCGCTGTGTGTCGGTCAATGCGATGCAAAGGCACCAGATGCGGGTTGTCGAGTCGACGGATCAGCCGTCGCAACAGGGTCTGCTCCACGTATTCACCCGCGGGAGTCACTGGCAGAAAATGCGGCTTGTCCGCCACGACCAGATGCTCATCCGCGTACAGAATAGACTCAACCACCGGGATCGGCTTTTCGTCCGGCACCTCACGGAAATAATGAATCCGCAGGCCTTCCTTGTAAGGCAAGTCCAGGGCGATCGGCATGCCATGCCCATCAAGCACACGACCGCGGGCGATTCTGTCCAGCCATTGTTCACGACCAATGGCACTGAAGTGTTCGCACAGACAATCGAGTACGGTCTGCCACGGACCAGGCGGCAAGTAGAGCGTGCTGGCCTGGTTGTGTGCAGCAGAAAAAGATGAAGTGGACATACGGAAGTTCTAACCCTCAATACAGGGCGGCATTATCCAACAGCGGCCGGAACGAACCTAGAAGAGAATCCTCAAGCCGGTATCTGCGTACGCGCTGCCGCTTCGGTGAACTCCTTGAGCCAGCGCAGCACATCGACTGCCTCCCAGCGACCAGGGTCATAAAGCGCGTACAACAAGCCCTGATAACCCACGACATCCAGCTGCCGGTGATAACCCGCGCGCTGGAACAAGGCTTCGATTTCGGCGAAACAGGTATTGAAATGCAGTTTATTGAAGGGAGTTTTTCCTTCCGTCACCAGGCCATCCAGACGCAATTCGAGGACAGCCTCGCGCACCACGTCCGCCGACATCCGGTTCACGCTGTTCTTCAATTGTTCGACATTGACCACGATTCACCCCTCTCACGCCCGGACCGCCTGCCCAAACCCGAAAACCAGGGTACAGGGCAGGCATCACGAATAACTGTATGTGCATACAGTATCCGATCAGTGCCGGTAATGCCAAGGGGATCCATCGCAAAGTTCGACAGGCGGAACATCGCCACCGCAACAACCGCTTAACGCAGGAACGCCACTACCTGATCGGCACTGAAAGGCCAACCCAGCTCAGCGCCAGTATCGACCCGTCGTAATACCGGAATACGCAGACTGTAGGCTTCGAACCATGTTTCGTCGTCCGCGATATCCACCAGTTCCACCAGCAGACCGCGCTCGACAAATTCCATCAGCATGGCTTCTGCCACTTCACAGAGATGACATCCAAGGGTGCCGAACAGCTGACATTCAGGAAGCATGAGCGCTCAACCGAAAAAATTAAGTCATCATTCTAGGCCTGCCCCGAAAAGCCGTCGAGCCATTGAATGCTCTACCCTTGGGCCATAACGGCAACGGATCGCGGCAATACGCTGACGCACATCAGTCGTCTTCAATAGCCATTGCGCGATGCTCACGGATTATTTGCCTCTACGCTTGAATTGCCAGCGTCCATCACCGGAGTTTTTTGTGTTCGCTAACCTGTTGATCATCCTCGCCTCCTCTCTGGTGGTGATTGCACTGTTCCAGCGCCTGCGATTACCACCGGTGCTGGGCTACCTGTGCGTGGGGCTGATCGTCGGGCCGACCGCATTCAACTGGGTGAATGAAAGCGAAGAGTTGCCGGACCTTGCCGAGCTGGGCGTGGTGTTTCTGCTGTTCTCCCTTGGTCTGGAGTTTTCCCTGTCGAAAATGCTCGTGTTGCGCCGAGTGGTGTTCGGGCTTGGCAGTCTGCAGGTGCTGTGTTCCGGGATGCTGCTAGGGGGGTTGCTGATGCTGCTCGGCATGCCGATCACGCCTGCGCTGTTACTCGGCGCCGGCCTGTCGCTGTCTTCCACGGCCATTGTCAGTAAAGAGCTGAGCAGTCTCGGCGAGATTTTCAGCAGTCACGGCCAAAATGCCATTGCCGTGTTGCTGTTCCAGGACGTCGTGGCTGTGCTGCTACTGACCCTGGTGCCGGTGTTCGCTGGCAGCAGCGATCAAGCCTGGTATTGGGCGCTGCCACTGACGCTGGGTAAAACCGTGGTGCTGTTCGTCGGCCTGTTGCTGACCAGTCGCTGGTTACTGCCGCGGCTGTTCCATGAAGTGGCGGCTGCCCGTTCCCCGGAACTGTTCGTGCTACTGGCGCTGGTCATTGTTTTGCTGACGGCGTGGCTGACGCACCTGCTCGGTCTCTCCCCTGCCCTGGGTGCGTTTCTCGCCGGAATGCTGCTGGGGGAAAGCCACTACCGGCATCAGATCGAGGCCGACATCCGCCCGTTCCGCGACATCCTGCTCGGGTTGTTCTTCGTCAGTATCGGCATGCTGATCGACTTGCAGCTGTTCGCCAGCCACGGCCTGCTGATTCTCGGCCTGACCCTGGGGTTGTTGCTGCTCAAGGGCAGCGTCGTTGCGCTGCTGGTCAAATGGCGTGGCAGCGATGGTGAAACCGCCTGGCGCAGCGGCCTGGCATTGGCCCAGGGCGGCGAGTTCTGCTTTGCGCTGATGGCACAGATGCAGCTGAACAAACTGATGCCCGCGGATTTTGGCGGCCTGCTGCTGGCGGCGACCTTCTGTTCGATGCTCGTCACGCCGTTGTTGCTGCGTGCCGCACCCCGCATCGCCACACGCCTACATCGCAAACCCAACGAAGAAGCGAAACTTGAAGAAATCAGCGCGCTCAATGCCGGGTTACACAACCATGTCGTTATATGTGGCTACGGTCGTGTAGGTCAGTCTATCGGACGCGCGCTACTCAACGCGCAGCAAACCTACATCGCACTGGATAATGATCCGGTGCGTGTCCACGAAGCCGCCGTGGGTGAAACCTGTGTGCATTATGGCGACTCACGCCGCGGTGAACTGCTGGTCGCGATAGGGCTGGATCGCGCCAGACTGCTGGTGATCGCCGTGGATCAGAGCGACATCGCGTTGCTGATCCTCAAGGAAGCGCGGCGACTCAACGCGACCGTGCCGATTCTGGTGCGCACGCGCGACGACAGCCAGCTGGCCGAGTTGAAGGCAGCCGGCGCCAGCGAAGTCGTGCCCGAACTGCTGGAGTCAAGCCTGATGCTCGCCTCCCATGCGCTGATCATGCTGGGATTACCCGCGTACCAGGTACAAGAGCGGGCCGACCAGATTCGGCACGACCGTTATCGTCTGCTGCACGGTTTCTATCCAGGCGCTGACGACGAAGAGACCTAGTCCTGACTGACCGAGCCGATCTTGTGCACCGACAAGTCCGCGCCGTAATACTCTTCTTCCTGACTCAGGCGCAGACCATGGAACGCCTTGATCGCGCCATACACGGCAAAGCCACCGGCCAGCGCCACGACCACCCCCAGCGTGGTGCCGATCAACTGGCTGATCAGGCTCACGCCGCCCAGCCCACCCAAGGCGCTCTGGCCGAAGATGCCGCAGGCGATCCCGCCCCAGACGCCACACAAACCATGCAACGGCCAAACCCCCAGCACATCGTCGATGCGCCATTTGACTTGAGCTGCGGTGAAGCACCAGACAAACAGTGCGCCAGCAATAACGCCCGTGATCAGCGCGCCCACCGGGTGCATCAGATCGGAACCGGCACAGATCGCCACCAGTCCGGCCAGCGGGCCGTTATGCAAAAAGCCCGGGTCGTTGCGCCCGACGATCAGCGCCGCCACGGTACCGCCAACCATGGCCATCAGCGAGTTCACCGCCACCAGTCCGCTGACACCTTGCAGGGTTTGCGCGCTCATCACGTTGAAACCGAACCAGCCAACGATCAGGATCCACGACCCCAGCGCCAAAAAGGGAATGCTCGAAGGCGCGAACGCCACCAGTCGCCCTTCGCGATAACGACCATTGCGCGGCCCGAGCAACAACACCGCCGCCAGAGCCAGCCAACCACCCATGGCGTGGACCACCACCGAGCCGGCGAAATCATGGAAGCTGGCGCCAAAGCGCTCCAGCAACCAGGCTTGCAGGCCAAAGTTGCCGTTCCAGATCATGCCCTCGAAGAACGGATAGATGAACGCCACGATCAGTGCCGTCGCGCACAACTGCGGGACAAACCGGGCACGCTCGGCGATGCCGCCGGAAATGATCGCGGGTATCGCCGCAGCAAACGTCAGCAGGAAGAAAAACTTCACCAGCCCATAGCCATGATCCGCATTGATCACAGCCGCCGGTTGCATGAAGGTCACCCCATAGGAAATCCAATAGCCTATAAAGAAGTAGGCCAGGGTCGAAATGGCGAAATCGCTGAGGATTTTCGACAAGGCATTGACCTGGTTCTTTTGTCGAACCGTGCCAACTTCAAGAAAGGCGAAGCCGGCGTGCATCGCCAGCACCATGACCGCGCCGATCAGAATGAACAACGTATTGGAGCTATGGACCAGACTGTCCACAGCGCTTTGCAGATTTTCCATGGGGTTGGCAGACCTGAAGGCTAAAAAAGCACCAAAGCAGTTCGCGCAGACAATTCATGCACCAAGTTGCGACTTGCCAGGATCAGCAGATTGATCCCAATGAGCCACTTTGGCGCACAAGGTTGGAACCTTTGCGCGAGTTTTCATTATTTGAGATAAGGTTTTGCTCGAATCCTGCCCAGCAACAGCGCAACAACGCAGGCAGACGCACCACGACGTAGCAAAAGTTGTACCAGTCATTTGTACTGAACCTTCGCGCAAGGCTCATACTCGAACGCTTCAGAAGCCACTTACGGAGATCCACCCATGGCCAGCATCAAGGCAAAGACTGCTCAAGAAATCCTGATGAACGATTTTCAGACTCTGGTCAGCGACACCGAGCGCTTGCTGGAACACACCGCAACGTTGGCCGGCGATCAGGCTGATGAGCTGCGCGAGCAAATCCACGACAGTCTGCTGCGTGCCCGCGAAACCTTGAAATTGACCGAAGACTCCCTGCGCGAACGCAGCAAGGCCGCCGTTACCGCCACCGAAGACTATGTCCAGGCCAACCCATGGCAATCGGTAGGGATCGCGGCCGGCGTGGGTTTCCTGATTGGCTTGCTGGCCACTCGGCGCTGATATGGCGATCGGCGAATCCGGCTCGTCCGCGACGGGCCCAAGCTCCTCACCGCGGCGCCTGGGTGCCGCGTTTCTTGGACTGCTGCACAGCCATGTCGAACTGTTCGGCATCGAATTGCAGGAACAAAAAGCCCGCACGGTAAGCCTGTTGCTGTTCGCAGGCCTGGCGCTGGTTTTTGCCTTGCTGTTGCTGGTGGGGTTGTCGACGCTGGTGTTGATCCTGTTTTGGGACACGTATCGCCTGGCGGCCATCATCGGGCTCTGTGTTTTCTACACACTCGCGGCCATTTTCTGTGCGATGCGCTTGAGAGCGGCGATTTTCGATGAATCCTCGCCCTTCCACGGCACCCTGGAAGAGTTGGCCAACGATCGGGAGCGTCTGCTGCCATGAGCCTGCCTGAACTGCCTCACAACAGCTCGCGCACCGAAATGCGCAAGGCACTTATCCGTCTGCGCATGGAAATGCATCGCCAGGAAATCCGCCACGAATCCGCGCAACTGCTGCAACCCTTGCAGCGCGTGCGTGGGATGACGCAAAACCTGCAGGATGGCTTCGGCATCAAGCACGCTCCACTCTGGGGCGTGGCAGCCGTCACCTTGCTGGGCTTTCTGACGGGTAAGGGCGCCAAGAGCGGTGGCGTCAGCAGCCTCACTCGACTGGTTCGTCTGGGCACCACGCTGGGGCCATTGATCAAGCTAGTCATGCAAGGCTCTTCGCGTCACCCCTAAGGCCGTTATCTGGCTGCATTCTTGCAACACCGGGATTGAACCTCTTTATCGAGGGGTTCAATCCTGCGTGCCTACCCGGTGAACAGGTTTATCCAATAACAAGACCTGACCAAGGAGGCCTCGTGATCGACGGGCAACCGCTCGCCTGCTTTCAACCATTCATCGATACCGCCACCGGCCGTATCGCGGGCGTCGAGGCGCTGGGAAGATTGCGCCAGGCCGACGGTCAACTGGCCTCGGTGGGGCCGCTGTTCGCCGACCCGCGAACGCCCGCCATCGCGCTGCGTCGTCTGGACCGCCAGATCCGCGATAACGCGCTGAGCCGCCTGCATGAAGCGCCCTCGGACTGGTTTCTGAGCCTGAACATATCGCCGCGCTGGATCAACCGCTTGCGGCAGAACCAGGCTCTACCGAGCCTCAAGCAATTGATCAGGCACAACGTCGATCCACAACGGATTGTCTTCGAGATCACCGAACTAGGGGGCGATATTCAGCGCCTGGCCGACGTCGTGACGCGCTACCGACAGGCCGGCGCAAGGATCGCCATCGATGATTTCGGGGCCGGCTACTCTCAGCTTGATCGCGTACTCGCGCTGCAACCGGACATTCTCAAACTCGACATGCGCTTGTTCCAGGCCGCTGCGCTAGGTGGACCGAGCAGCGACGTGGTCAAGGCCCTGGCGCAAATGGCGGAGAAAACCGGTTGCTGGATCATCGCCGAAGGGGTGGAGACCGAAGCTCAACTGAGTTTTGCCCTGGAGTGCGGTTCGCGCTACGTTCAGGGTTTTCTGTTCGCCCGGGCACAAGCCGGTTTCTTTGCCTCGGACGCCGTTGTCGAGCGCTTCGCGCAACTGCGTCAGCGCTATGTTCAGCAGAAGCTGGCGGAGCGCGGTCGCCTGATGATCATGCGCCAGCAACTCAGCGAGCTGATGACCATCCTGCAAGCATGGGCTCAGGCCCGCGCGCCGCTCAGCGCCTTGCCACAACTGGATGCATTTCCCTGGCTGCTGCGCTTCTACCAATGCGACCGCCACGGCACGCAGCTGACGCCCAACCTTGAATGGCGCAACAACGGCTGGGAGGCCGACAATCGCTACCTGGGCCACAACTGGTCATGGCGCCCCTACTTCTATCATCTGCTTGCCGAAGGCTGGGATGAACGAAGACTGACGCTCTCCAATACTTACCGCGATGCCACCAGCAATCAGTATTGCCTCACCGCCGGGCAATTTTTCGACCACGGCGAGCGACTGCTGCTCATCGATATCGACGCCGCCGGGCTGTAGTTCCGCTTGCAGGTCCAGACGCGAACCCGGAAGCTTAAGCAATCAAACACCTGACGGAGAGAACCCGCCTTGGATTGGCAAACCCTGCTTACCCGCGAACGCCTCGGAAAGCCTCTGCACAGCCCGGAAGAACTCGGCCGCAGTCCTTTCCACAAAGACCACGACCGGATCATTTTCTCGGGCGCGTTCCGCCGCCTCGGGCGTAAGACCCAAGTCCATCCGGTCACCAGCAACGATCATATCCACACGCGCCTGACCCACTCGCTGGAAGTCAGCTGCGTCGGCCGTTCGCTGGGCATGCGCGTCGGCGAAACCATCCGCAGCGCCCTGCCTGACTGGTGCGAGCCCAGCGACCTGGGCATGGTGGTGCAATCGGCTTGCCTGGCCCATGACATCGGCAATCCGCCCTTCGGCCATTCCGGCGAAGACGCGATTCGCCACTGGTTTCAGCAAGCCGCCGGCCGTGGCTGGCTGGATGCAATGAGCGAAGTCGAACGCAATGACTTCCTCAATTTCGAAGGCAATGCCCAAGGCTTCCGGGTGCTCACCCAGCTGGAGTATCACCAGTTCGACGGCGGCACCCGGCTGACCTACGCCACGCTGGGTACTTATCTGAAGTATCCATGGACGGCAAAACACGCAGATTCACTGGGCTACAAGAAACACAAGTTCGGCTGCTATCAGAGCGAATTACCGCTTCTGGAACAAATCGCCCATAAACTCGGCCTGCCGCAACTCGAGGAACAGCGATGGGCGCGCCATCCGCTGGTGTATCTGATGGAAGCTGCCGATGACATCTGTTACGCGCTGATCGATCTGGAAGACGGTCTGGAAATGGAGTTGCTGGAGTACGCCGAAGTCGAGTCCCTGTTGCTGGACCTTGTGGGTGACGATCTGCCGGAAACCTATCGACAGCTCGGTCCACTGGATTCGCGCCGGCGCAAACTGGCGATCCTGCGAGGCAAAGCCATTGAACACCTGACCAACGCCGCAGCACGTGCCTTTGTCGAGCAGCAGGACGCGTTGCTGGCCGGCACGCTGCCCGGTGATCTGGTGGAGCACATGCACGGCCCTGCCAAGCGTTGCGTCCTGAATGCGAAGGACATGGCGCGGAAAAAAATCTTTCAGGACAAGCGCAAGACCCTGCATGAAATCGGCGCTTACACCACGCTGGAAATCCTGCTCAACGCCTTTTGCGGCGCAGCACTGGAACAACATAACGGTCGAACACCGTCCTTCAAGAGTCGCCGGGTCCTCGACCTGTTGGGTAACAATGCGCCCGATCCTCACGGCCCATTGCACGCCTCGTTTCTACGGATGATTGATTTCATCGCCGGCATGACCGACAGCTATGCAAGCGAAATGGCGCTGGAAATGACCGGTCGTTCGAGCCACTGATGAAACCTGGGTGATCAGCCATTACGCCGCCCGCAATGGTTGATTTGCCTTTCAAAACCCAAGTGCACTCAACGTTCGCCGAATCCCCCTACAACATGTGCTGAGCTAACTGATCGATTATTCGGTAACCTCGCGAAATAATCTCGCTTCCTTCAGCTCGACAGAAGAAGCGTGAATACTCCTATGTTCAAAGACGATCTGCGCATCTTGCTGGTGGAAGATCACCCCTTCCAACTCCGGGCGACTCAATACCTGCTTGAGAGTTACGGTTTCACCCAACTGACCGCCACTGACAGTGCCAATGGCGCCTTGCAACAAATGCTCAAGGCTGTGCAACCATTTGATATTCTTTTGTGCGATCAATGTCTGCCCGACCTCTCCGGGCTTGATCTCGTCGAATTCGCCAGCCATCGGGGGATGATTAAACAGGCCATACTGTTAAGTAGTCTGACATCCGCTGAACTGGACGAACTTGAAAAAAGGGCCAACGAACACGGACTTCCATTATTAGGCTACTTGATCAAACCGCTGAAACAATCCGAATTTAGAAACTTGTTGACCTTGGCCTCATTGAAATAATACGCATAACAAACGCACTAAAAATTCAGCCAACACACAATTCGCAACTTACAAATAAATACTTCCAATGTCTCGACAACCCATCAACAACCCTTACCCTTCTTCATAAAAAACCTAGTTGATACGTAGTCCTATTCTTTTTCAGTTGTAGGACTATTCCTATATTGCCGCTACAGGTCCGTCAGTTCATGCGTCGCCTCAATTATCTGAGCTAAGGTGCGCGCTTTATTTGAGCTCGTATGGGATCTGATTATGAACTCCGTTTTTATTGTCGACGATCACCCGGTCATCCGCCTTGCCGTCAGAATGTTACTTGAACATGAAGGTTACAAAGTCGTCGGCGAAACTGATAATGGGGTCGACGCCATGCAGATGGTTCGCGAATGCATGCCTGACCTGGTCATTCTCGACATCAGCATTCCCAAACTGGATGGGTTGGAAGTTCTCGCCCGTTTCAACGCAATGAGTACCCGCCTTAAAACATTGGTGCTAACAGCACAATGCCCGACACTTTTCGGTATTCGCTGCATGCAATCCGGCGCATCAGGATATGTGTGCAAACAGGAAGACCTGAGTGAACTGGTCAGCGCTATAAAAGCCGTATTGTCAGGTTACAACTATTTCCCAAGTCAGGCCTTGAATCCTGTTCGCAGTGATGACGCGCGTTTCGCCGACCTGGAACTGTTCAAATCAGTCAATGACCGGGAATTGATGGTATTGCAACTCTTTGCCCAAGGCCGCACCAACAAGGAAATTGCCAAAGGTATGTTTCTGAGCAACAAGACTGTCAGCACTTATAAAAAACGCCTCATGCAAAAACTCAAAGCCAAATCCCTGGTTGAACTCATCGATATGGCAAAACGTAACGCGTTAGTGTGAGAGACAGGATGCCCAGTCGTATAAAGGATTATCTGACACTCATGGCCGCAGGTTTATGCCTGAACACCTCAGTGGCCGCTGCGCAGACCGTCAGCGAGAACTACACCCTGATGAGTCGCTCGATGGCCGGACACCAGGAAGTCCAACTGGATAAATCACAACGACGATGGATTGAGCATAAACAGGAACTGATCCTTGGCACGTCAGCACCGGACTACCCCCCTTTCGACCTGACCATCAGTGGCCACGACTACGAAGGTTTTACCGCCGATTACGCAGGTATCCTTGGCAAAACCACCGGTTTGCCAATCAAGGTTGTGCGCTTTTCATCCCGGGAGGACGCTATCGAGGCACTCGAAAACGGCGAGATCGATTTGCTGGGTACCGCCAATGGATTCGAAGCTCACAACACTGACATCGTACTTTCCATCCCCTACGCCGTGGACCAGCCGGTTCTGGTGACACGCGAAGGTGAAACCCGATCCTTGACCGATGGCATGGCCGGTCTACGGCTGAGCATGGTGTATCACTATTTGCCGCTGGAAGAGGTCAAGGCAATGTATCCGAGGGCAATCATCACGTCCTTTCCGTCCTACCAGAATGCGATCAATGCAGTTGCCTTCGACCAGGCTGACGTCTTTCTGGGAGACACCATTTCCACCCATTACATGATCAACAAGGGGTATCTGAACAACATCCGCATGGCCAACTTCGGTAAACACGAAGCACACGGTTTCAGCTTTGCCGTGCACAAGGACAACCCGCAACTGCTCGGGATCATCAACGCAATGCTCATGGCCATTCCCACCAGCGAACGAGATAACATCGCCAAACGCTGGAGTGCCGGCAGTGACATGCTGCTCACCGATCAAAAACTGCAACTCACCGACAACGAAGAACGCTGGCTGGCACAACATCCGGTAGTGCGTGTGGTGGTCAATGAGGCTTTTGCGCCGCTGACGTTTTTCGACACTGATGGTAACTTTCGAGGGGTTAGCGCGGACTTGCTCGAGCTGATCAGCTTGCGCACCGGTTTGCGCTTCGACGTCCACCGCAGCCGCAGCGATGACGAGATGATCGAGCAGATCAGGGACAACAAGGCCGACTTGATCGCCGCCCTGCTCCCCAGCGCCCAACGTGAAACGACGCTGAACTTCACCCGCCCCTATCTGCAAAACTCCTTTGTCCTGCTGACTCGCAAAACCGCGGACAGCCCGACAAGCCTTACGCAGTTGCAGGACAAACGCCTGGCCATTGCCCAAGGCAATCCCCTGGTGGATTACCTGCGCAACGAGTTCCCGCGGATCAAGCTGATTGAAACCCCGGATACGTTCAGCGCCGTGGAGTTGCTGGCCGAGGGCAAGGCAGAAGGTGCGGTGAATTCACTGGTGATTGCCAACTACTTCATCTCATCACGGCTCTTCGAGCAATCACTCCAAATCAGTACCACCATCGGCACCCGGCAGGCCGCGTTCTCCCTGGCCACAGGCCGAGAGGCCAAAGAACTGAACGCCATCCTCAACAAGGCACTGCTGAGTATTGCGCCGGAAGAACTGGGCATCATCAACAGCCGCTGGCGCGGCTATTCGTCGTCCTCGCAAAGTACCTAGCGCAACTATCACCGACTGTTCTACCAAATCGTTATCGGTGCCGGAGTGCTGCTGCTGATTTCCGTTGCCTGGAACGCTTACATGCGTCGCCAGATAAAGCAGCGTCAGGCAGCCGAGCGTGCATTGAACGATCAACTCGAATTCATGCGCTCACTGGTCAACGGGACGCCTCATCCCATCTACGTGCGCGATCGTCAGGGACTGCTGCAAAGCTGCAACGACAGTTACCTGGAAGCCTTCTGTGCGAAACGTGAAGACGTCATCGGCAAAGGCGTCGTGGAAGCCAACATGAGCAATGCGTTCGAAGCCCGGGAATATCAGGCCGATTACCAGCGCGTCGTGGCCGAGGGCAAACCGCTGATTCTCGATCGCGCGCTGCACATCGGCGACCGCAGACTGACGATTTACCACTGGATTCTTCCCTACCGTGATTCGAGCGGTGAAGTACAAGGCATCATTGGCGGCTGGATCGACATCAGCGAACGGCGGCAACTGTTCGATGATCTGCGCTATGCCAAAGAGCGCGCCGATGAAGCCAACCGTGCCAAAACCACATTTCTGGCGACCATGAGCCATGAGATCCGCACCCCGATGAATGCGGTCATCGGCATGCTCGAGTTGACGCTGAAGCGCATCGATCATGAGCACCCGGATCGCCCGGCCATCGATGTGGCGTACAACTCGGCGAAGGACCTGCTGGAGCTGATCGGGGACATTCTCGACATTGCACGGATTGAATCCGGACGGCTGAGCCTGAGTCCTGAACGGGTCAATCCAAGTGAAATCGTGGCCTCGGAGGTGCGGGTCTTCGATGGACTGGCGCGCCAGAAAAATCTCCGGCTGCTGCTGGAATTCCGGCCTGCCAATCCGGGGTTTGATGTCCTGTTGGACCCGATGCGCTTCAAGCAGGTGCTGTCCAACCTGGTGAGCAACGCCATCAAGTTTACGGAGCACGGCCAAATCAGGATCATTGTCGACCTGCAGCCGGCCGCCGAGCCTGAGCGGGTCCGGATGCTGTTGCAGGTTCACGACAGCGGCATAGGGATCAGTGAACAGGATCAGCGGCGGTTGTTCGAACCTTTTGCTCAGGCCGATCACTCCGGGCAGTCAGCCAGAGGCGGTGCGGGGCTTGGACTGGTGATCAGCCGCAGCCTGTGCGAAATGATGGGCGGCAGCCTGCAATTGAGCAGCCAGCCGGGTGTCGGCACTCAAGTCGAGGTGTCGTTGCACCTGACAACGCTGCCACTCGAACAGATGCCAGAGACTGCTGAAGCGCAAATCCACACCCCGACGACCTCCTTGAATATGCTGGTGGTCGACGATCACCCCGCCAATCGCTTGCTCATGTGCCAGCAACTGGAGTTTCTGGGCCACCGATTCAGCGTCGCGCCGGATGGCCAGGCGGGATTTCAGGCATGGGAAGCCGAGCCGTTCGATCTAGTGATTGTCGATTGCAACATGCCGATCATGAACGGATACGAACTGGCCCGCGCCATTCGCCAACATGAACGACAAACGCACCGCCCGCCCTGCACCGTGCTGGGTTTTACCGCCAACGCACAACCGGAAGAAATACAACGCTGCAAACAAGCCGGGATGGACGACTGCCTGTTCAAGCCGCTTACCCTGACAGCCTTGAGTCAGTGGTTTGAAGGCATCAGGCCAATCGTCCGCGATCCCGCGTTCAGCCTGCAAGGACTGCGTCTGTTGACCGGCGGGGATCCGGTCCTGGACCAGCGACTGTTGACCGAACTGTTGAACAGCAACCGTCTGGATCGAAAGGAACTGCTGGCGCTGTCCCCCTCCAAAGAGCCTCAGCCATTTCTCGACGTCGCCCACAAAATCAAGGGCGCCGCCCGAATCGTCCAGGCTTCCCGGGTGATCGACAGCTGCGAGGCCCTGGAAAAGGCCTGCCATGAAGTGTTTCATCACGACGACGTGGCCGATTGCAGCAAGGCTATAGAGCGCGCCATGCTCGAATTGGAGCAAGCATTGCAGCAACAGATCGGCCAAAACGACAAAAGCAGAATGACAGAGCCTTAACTATGCTTGGACGCTGAGCAGTGTGTTAACCATCATGGAGAGACCTGCAATGCCCAGCCCACTGCGCCCGGATCAACGGCGGTTTCCCCTGCACGTCCATATCAGCGTGATGTTCACTTTCCTGCTGTTGCTGACGGGCGTGGTGCTGGGCCTATTCAACTACCAGCAAACCACGCAGATCATTCTTTCCAGCAGTGAAAAGCTCTTCAACCGCATCGAGCAGGACGTCCGTCTCGACCTGCACGCCACTTATGAACCGATTCGCCATCTGCTGACCCTGCTGGCGGAATACCCGGCGACCCTGGCACCTGACCTGGAGCAACGCCTGGCGCTACTCAAACCCTTCAGCCAGTCGCTCAAGGACAACCCCGACCTGGCCTCGTTGTATCTGGGCTATGACAACGGTGATTTCTTCATGGTTCGGCCCTTGCGAACCCCCGACCTGAAAACGCTCCTCAAGGCACCGGATACGGCGGCTTATCAGGTGTGGAGCATTGAGCGAACAGGTAACAGCGGTCAGGTCCGCTCCCAATCATTGTTTTTCGATCAGGATCTGGCCCTCATCAGCCGCCAGGACAACCCCGACGAAACCTATGATCCGCGAACCCGCGCCTGGTATGCCAACGCCCGCAGCGACAACGAACAGATCACTACCGAACCCTACGTCTTTTTCTCCACCCACAACGTCGGCACCACCCTGGCCCGGCGCAGTGGCGAACAGGCCGTCATGGGCGCCGACCTGACCCTGGCGGAACTCTCCGCGACCCTGGCCAAACATGTCGTGACGCCCAGTACCGAAATCGTGCTGTTCGATGCTGAAGGGAATGCCATCGCGTATCCCGACAGCAGCAAACTGATCATCGACGATCAGACCGCCCGCCTGATCAAAGCCGCCGACCTGAGCCCCAACCTTGGCGCGTTGCTCAACAATCCCCCCGCAGGTAATCGCCTGAATGTCGCCGGTCGTCAATGGATCGTTGCCCGCAGCAGCATGCAGGAAGGCGGCCCCCAGAGACTGCAACTGGCGCTGCTGGTGCCGGAAGATGAGTTACTCGTCGATGCCTACCGCATGCGCTGGCAAGGCGCGCTGATTACCCTGGCCACGCTGTTGCTGTGCCTGCCGCTGGGCTGGCTGACCTCGCGGATTCTGGTTAAACCCCTACGCGCGCTGGTGCGGGAGGCCGATGCGGTTCGCAGTTTTGACTTCAACTTTCCAGCCTCACGTCGCTCTCCCGTGCTCGAAGTCGACCAACTGAGCGTGTCGATGACGCGCATGAAAGACACCCTGGCAAGTTTTTTCCAGATCACCGACAGCCTGAGCGCCGAGACCCGCTTCGCCCCTTTACTCGAACGGGTGTTGTTTGAAACCGTGAAAATCGGCCAGGCCCAGGCCGGTCTGATCTACCTGCGCGAAAGTGATGGCGATCGCATGGAGCCCCATGGCCTGGTCGTCAACGGCACCTCACGGGCATTGCCGTCATTTGATCTTCGAGGACACGAACTCCAGGCGCCGCAAAGCCCTGCATGGCTACAACAGCTGTCGCATGCCGACAACGTCGTCACCACCCTTGGTTTCGAACAGGCCGGGGATTTGCAGAAAGTGTTGCATGCGCTGGAGTGTCCCCGCGTCCATCTGATCGGCATTCGGCTGCACAATCGTCATAACGAAACCGTGGGCCTGCTGGTCCTGCTGTTGGCTGATACCGGCAACCAGAGTGATCTGGAAAAACTCCGCCCGGACCGCATCGCATTCCTCCAGGCCGTGTCCGGCGCGGCCGCCGTGAGTATTGAAAGTCAGCGTCTGCAAGCCAAACAGAAACAACTGCTGGATTCCTTCATTCAACTGCTGGCGGGTGCGATTGACGCCAAAAGCCCCTACACCGGCGGTCACTGCCAGCGAGTGCCGGCGCTGACCCTGATGCTCGCCCAAGCTGCCGCCGCCAGCCAGGACCCAGCCTTCAGTGGCTATCAACCCACCGAAGATGAATGGGAAGCGCTGCACATCGCCGCCTGGTTGCACGACTGCGGCAAGGTCACCACTCCGGAATATGTTGTCGATAAAGCCACGAAGCTGGAAACCCTTAACGACCGTATTCATGAAATCCGCACCCGCTTCGAAGTGCTCAAGCGCGATGCCTGGATCCGCTATTGGCAAGCCATGGCCCTGGGTGGTGACGAGCAGCACCTGGCCGAACTGCGCAACGCCACGCTAGCAGGGCTGGACGATGATTTCGCGTTTATTGCCCGATGCAACCTGGGTGGCGAAGCGATGGCCGAGTCCGACCTGCAACGCCTGCGCAGCATCGCCCAACGCACCTGGACCCGAACCCTGGATGACCGACTGGGTGTTTCCTGGGAAGAGAACCGACGTCAGGCGCGAACCCCGGCTCCGACGCTGCCGGTCAGCGAGCCATTGCTGGCGGACAAACCCGAGCACCTGTTCGAACGACCCGAAGCCGAACTGATTCCGGAGGACAATCCCTGGGGGTTCAAGCTCGATGTACCGCCCTACAAGTACAACCGGGGCGAGCTCTACAACCTGAGCGTTGCCCGAGGCACCCTGACCCGCGAGGAGCGTTACATCATCAATCACCACATGGTGCAGACGATTCTGATGCTCAGCCACCTGCCCTTCCCCGGCCACCTCACCAACGTCGCGGAGATCGCCGGCGGCCACCACGAGAAAATGGACGGCACCGGATATCCCAAACAGTTGAAGCGCGAAGAAATGAGCCTGCCGGCGCGGATGATGGCGATTGCCGATATTTTCGAAGCGCTGACCGCCGCCGATCGCCCCTACAAGAAAGCCAAGTCGTTGAGCGAAGCGCTGGGCATCATGGCCACCATGTGCCGGGATGCCCACATCGATCCTGAGTTGTTCGGGCTGTTCATCAACGCGCAAATCTACATGCAGTACGCCGATCGATTCCTCGATCCCCAACAGATCGATGCGGTTGATCCGGCAAACCTGCTGGTCAAGGCAGGCTTGAGGGCATGATCAGCAGTCGGTCAGGCGCAGGAAAATCGCCGCCAACTGCTCGATACCGGCCTGATCTTCAGCGGTAAAACGCGCCAGTTTCGGGCTATCGAGGTCCAGTACGCCGATCAAGCGACCGTCCTTGACCAGTGGCACGACCAACTCGCTGTTCGACGCGCTGTCACAAGCAATGTGTCCGGGGAACGCGTGCACGTCCTCGACCAACTGGGTCTGCAAGGTGGCCGCCGCCGCTCCGCACACGCCCCGACCGAACGGAATTCGTACGCAAGCGATCTGCCCTTGAAACGGGCCAAGCACCAGTTCTTCATTGCGATTGAGGTAGAACCCGGCCCAGTTCAGGTCATCGAGCTGGTTGAACAGGAACGCAGAAAACTGCGCGGCGTTGGCAATGAAATCCCGCTCGTCGGCCAGCAGTGACTCCAATTGCGCCCATAGCATGCCGTAGCCTTCGAGGCCCTGGCCGCTCTTCTGTAAATCAATCATGCCTTGTGCTCCAACAACTTCAGCCCGACCCAATAGCGAGCAAATTGATACGCGCAACGTCCGTTGCGATTGCCCCGGCCCGTGGCCCAGCGCACCGCGAGGATGTCCAGTTCTTCATCTCGCTGCCACTTGAGGCCCGCCTTGTCGGCCAGTTGACCGATCCAGTGTTCGACGACGTTGAGGAAGTGTTCCTGGGTAAACGGATAGAACGACAGCCACAATCCGAAACGGTCCGACAGTGCAATCTTGTCTTCCACCGCCTCGCTGGGATGGAGTTCACCGTCAACGCGTTTCCAGTTTTCGTTATCGCTTTCCTTTTCCGGCACCAGGTGGCGACGGTTGGACGTGGCGTACAGCAAAACGTTATCCGGCGCCTGTTCGAGAGAGCCGTCGAGCACGCTCTTGAGCACCCGATAATCGCCTTCGCCCGACTCGAACGACAGGTCGTCGCAGAACAGCACGAAACGCTGAGGCAGCTTGGCAATCTGCTCGACCACGCGCGGCAAATCCGCCAGGTGATCGCGTTCGATCTCGATCAGCCGCAATCCGGCCTTGGCGTGTTCGGCCAGCAAGGCACGAATCAGCGACGATTTACCGGTGCCGCGCGAGCCCCAGAGCAACGCGTGGTTGGCCGGCATACCATCGAGGAACTGTTGGGTATTTCGCCCCAGTTGCTCCAGTTGCCGATCGACACCGATCAGGTCGGACAGACGCATGTCGAGGCTGACTTCCAGTGGCAACAGAAATCCGCTACGACCCTCGCGCTGCCAGCGCGCGGCAAGGCAATGATTCCAGTCGATCGCTTGCCGAGGGGTGGGCAGCAACGGTTCGATACGGGCCAAAACGGCATCGGCGCGTTCAAGAAAAGCATTTAATCGGGAATCCACGTCTTCTCCTCGGGCACGTTCACAGTAATGATGGCGTTACAGCGACGAAACACAGCGTTCGGTGTCCGGTTCATCGCTTTGCACAAGGGCTCGCGAGAAAATCGGTATCCATTCATGATCGACTATGCTTGAGCAGCGAAGGGAAACGGAAGTGGTTCAACACCCCATGGATATCAAGTTCACCAACCGGCTGTCCTACAAGCAAGCCAGGCTTACTGTGCTGGTCGGTTTCATTCTGGGCACGCTGCTCAGTCTGCTGCAAATAGGCATCGATTATGCCAGTGAAGACGCCTCCATCAACCGCGAAATCCTGTCTTTGCTGGAAATCAGCCACAACCCCGCGTCCCGTATCGCCTATAACATCGACGCCGAGCTCGCTCAGGAACTGACCCTGGGCCTGTTGCGCTCGCCGGCGATCATCGGTGCGCAATTGACCGACAACAACAATACTGTGCTGGCCAACGTCAAACGCCCGGGCGTGCAAAGCAGTTATCGATTGATCAGCGACTTCCTGTTCGGCGCCAACCGGCAGTTCGAAGACCGTCTCTACCTGGATCACTTGCCGACCGAATCCCTCGGCACCCTGCGCCTGGACGTCGACACTTATTCATTCGGCAACCGGTTCCTGCGCCGGGCCGAGGTGACCCTGCTCAATGGCTTCGCCCGCAGCCTGCTGCTGACCGGCATCCTGCTGGCGCTGTTCTATGTGATGCTGACCAAGCCGTTGGTGCGGGTCATCCGTGAACTCAGCAGTCGCGACCCACGCAGCACGGAGTCGACATCGCTGGAGTGTCCGACAGACCATGAAAACGATGAAATCGGTGTACTAGTCAAGGTTGCCAATCAACAGTTCGAAAACATCGCCACCGAAATCCAGCAGCGACGCAACGCCGAAAACCGCCTGACCGACTACCTCGGGCAACTGGAAAACATCGTCTCGGCCCGCACCGCGGAACTCAAGGCGATCAACTCGCGGCTCAGCCAATCCAATCAGGAACTGGAAGTCGCCCGCAGCACCGCCCTGGACATGGCCGAAGCACGCTCGGTGTTCCTGGCCAACATGAGCCACGAGATCCGCACGCCGCTCAACGGCCTGCTGGGGATGATCGCGCTGTCCCTGGACGGCCCGCTCAATGCCGAGCAACAGCAACAGCTGTCCATCGCCCATGACTCGGGCAAAGTACTGGTGGAACTGCTCAACGATATTCTCGATTTGTCGAAGTTCGATGCCGGCCAACTGGAGCTCGAACATATTCCGTTCGACCTCGGTTCGCTGATCGAAGACACCGCGAACCTGCTATCGCAAAACGCCGCGCCGAGTGTCGAGCTGAGCTGCCAGATCGACCCGCACTTTCCGGCCCTGGTGCTCGGGGATCCGACCCGGGTCCGACAGATCGTCAGCAACCTCTTGTCCAACGCCCTCAAGTTCACCCGTTTCGGTCGCGTCGATGTGCGCCTGTCGACGTTCGGGGACGGCGTCAGAATCGAAGTCTGCGACACCGGCATCGGTATCGCCCAGGACGCCCAGGTCAAGATCTTCCAGCCCTTCACGCAGGCGGGTGCCGGCATTACCCGGCAATTCGGCGGGACCGGATTGGGCCTGGCACTGACCTACAACCTCTGCGAAGCCATGCAAGGGCGCCTCACCATCAGCTCGGAAGCAGGCTTTGGCAGCCAGTTCTGTGCGGATCTGCCGCTGCCCAGCCACACCCGCGCCCTTCCCCCGGCCTCTTTACAGGGCAAGGTCATCGCAATCACCGCCGCCAGCAGTGGTCTGGCAGAACTGTTGAACAGTGTGTTGCCCGGCTGGGGGCTCGACTATGAGCAGCGTTCCATCGATGACTCGTTGCTGGGCCTGAACCCGGATGTACTGATTACCGATTGCCCCGAATGCCTGTTTGGCCTGCGTCCTTCGTGTACAGCGCCCATTCTGCTCGTCACCGCTTATGGCAGTTTCATGCCCAGCGAAGAAGCCCTCGCCCTCGCGCCGTTACAGCAACAGGCGCGGCCTCTGGCGCGCAACGCGCTGTACCAGACGCTGCGGCGAACCCTGCAGCCGGAACTCAACACGATCAACGGTGCCCGACTCGACAGCCTCTCCCCACAACGACGCGGACGCGTGCTGCTGGTGGAGGACAATCCGGTCAACCAATTGGTGGCCAAGGGGATGCTCGGAAAACTCGGTTGCGAGGTCATTGTCGCCGGTCACGGTGTCGAGGCGCTGGATCAGCTGGAGCAAAGCGAATTCGATCTGGTGCTGATGGACTGCAACATGCCGGTGATGGACGGCTACGAGGCCAGTCGGCAAATCCGTCGCAGCGGACGCTGGCCACAGCTGCCCATCGTCGCCCTGACCGCCAACGCCATGTCCGAAGAGCGCGAACGCTGTCGTGCGGCAGGCATGAGCGATTACCTGGCAAAACCCTTCCGCCGGGAAGAATTGGCTGCCCTGCTGGATTTGTGGGTCCCTACTACGACAGTGCTTTGATTTGCCCCAAAAGGTGATCAAGGCCATCGCGCAGATCGTTCAGGCGATCCAGATCCACACCGCTGTCGCATAACAGACGGGCCTTGAGCGGCCCGACCTGATCGCGCAAGGCCTTGCCGGTTGGCGACAGGCTCAAGTGCACTTCACGCTCGTCCCGCGCCGAGCGCTGACGCTGAACCAGTTGCAGTTGCTCGAGACGCTTGAGCAACGGCGTCAGCGTGCCGGAATCCAGCGCCAGGCGTTCGCCCAGTGCCTTGACCGTCGGCTGCTCCGGGGCTGCCTCCTGCCATTCCCACAACACCAGCATCGCCAGGTATTGCGGGTAGGTCAGGCCGAGCTGATCGAGCATCGGCTTGTAAGCGCGGATCACCGCCCGGGAAGCGGCGTACAGCTTGAAGCACAGTTGACTGTCAAGCTTCAGGGAATCGACTGACAAGGTGTTCATTTGAGCAGGGCTTCGATCTCGCGGGTCAGGTCCTGCGGCTTGGTCGCGGGGGCGAAGCGCTTGACCAGCTGGCCATCCTTGCCGATCAGAAACTTGGTGAAGTTCCACTTGATGCCCTGGGAACCCAGCACACCCGGCGCGCGCTTTTTCAGTTGAACGAACAGCGGATGGGCGTCGGCGCCATTGACTTCAATCTTTTTGAACAGCGGAAAACTGACGCCGAAGTTCAACTCGCAGAACTCGGAAATCGCCCCTTCGTTGCCTGGCTCTTGCTTGCCGAACTGATTGCACGGAAAGCCCAGCACCACCAGACCTTGATCCTTGTAGGTCTGCCACAACTCTTCAAGGCCTTTGTACTGCGGGGTGAAGCCGCATTTGCTCGCGGTGTTGACCACCAACACGGCCTTGCCGGCGAAATCCGCCAGGGTCTTTTGCTCACCCTTGATGGTGGTGCAAGGGATGCTCAGCAGGTTGTCGCTCATGGTTCTGACTCTGAATGAGGGAAGACGAGACAAACATAGCGAGCAATTGAATTGTGTGCAATTTAATAAATCGATTGCTGATTTGTAGGGGCACGGCTTGCCTGCGATGGCGTTCTTGAGATTGCCATCGCGAGCAAGCTCGGCCCCCACAGGGCTCGCATTACTCGCGGGGTACCAGGTCCAGGCACACCGAGTTGATGCAATAACGCAGGCCGGTCGGCGGCGGGCCGTCCGGGAACACGTGGCCCAGGTGCGCATCGCATTTGGCGCAGACCACTTCGGTGCGGATCATGCCGTGGCTGACGTCACGGATCTCGACCATGGCGCTGTCACCGATCGGTGCATAGAAGCTCGGCCAGCCGCAGCCGGAGTCGAATTTGGTTTGGGAATCGAACAGCGGCTCGCTGCAGCAGATGCAGTGGTAAACACCATCGGTCTTGGTGCCGTTGTATTTGCCGGAGAACGGTCGCTCGGTGCCCTTGAGGCGGCAAACGTTGTACTGCTCCGGGTCGAGCATTGCTTTCCATTCTTCCAGGGTTTTTTCCAACTTTTCCATCATCACACCTCAGCAGCTGAAAAAGCCCGATCTGTACCTTTTCCACGGATCGGGCGGCACGTATGATTGCGCCTCGTCAAACGCCAGTCTGGCAGCCAGACCACGCGCATTCAAACGGATTTATGGGTGCTGCCTCTCAAGGCGCCAGGCCTGTGTGAATACGCAGGATTCCCAGTACGGTCGTTCATACGCCGCCTGGATCGTTCATTTTCGGGAACACATCGCCATGCAGGTCAGCAAATCGAACAAGCTCGCCAACGTCTGCTACGACATTCGCGGCCCAGTGCTCAAGCACGCCAAACGCCTGGAAGAGGAAGGCCATCGCATCCTCAAGCTGAACATCGGCAACCCGGCGCCTTTTGGTTTCGAAGCGCCGGATGAAATCCTTCAGGACGTCATCCGCAACCTGCCAACCGCTCAGGGCTACAGCGATTCCAAAGGCCTGTTCAGCGCCCGCAAGGCCGTGATGCAGTACTACCAGCAGAAGCAGGTAGAAGGCGTCGGCATTGAAGACATCTATTTGGGCAACGGCGTTTCCGAGCTGATCGTGATGTCGATGCAGGCCCTGCTCAACAACGGCGACGAAGTGCTGGTGCCGGCCCCGGACTACCCGCTGTGGACCGCCGCAGTGAGCCTGTCGGGCGGCAACCCGGTGCATTACCTGTGCGACGAGCAGGCCAACTGGTGGCCGGATCTGGCCGACATCAAGGCCAAGATCACTCCGAATACCAAAGCACTGGTGATCATCAACCCGAACAACCCGACCGGCGCGGTGTATTCGAAAGAAGTCCTGCTGGGCATGCTGGAACTGGCTCGCCAGCATAACCTGGTGGTTTTTTCCGACGAGATCTACGACAAGATTCTGTACGACGATGCCGTGCACATCTGCACGGCTTCCCTGGCACCAGACCTGCTGTGCCTGACGTTCAACGGTCTGTCCAAGTCTTATCGCGTAGCGGGTTTCCGCTCCGGCTGGATCGCCATTTCAGGCCCGAAACACCACGCCCAGAGCTACATCGAAGGCATCGACATGCTGGCCAACATGCGCCTGTGTGCCAACGTGCCGAGCCAGCATGCGATCCAGACCGCCCTCGGCGGCTACCAGAGCATCAATGATCTGATATTGCCCAACGGACGACTGCTGGAACAGCGCAATCGCACCTGGGAATTGCTCAACGACATTCCCGGCGTGAGCTGCGTCAAGCCAATGGGCGCGCTGTATGCGTTCCCACGGATCGACCCGAAAGTCTGCCCGATCCATAACGACGAGAAATTCGTGCTCGACCTGCTGCTGTCGGAGAAGCTGCTGGTGGTTCAAGGCACCGCCTTCAACTGGCCATGGCCGGACCACTTCCGAGTGGTGACCCTGCCGCGCGTGGACGAGCTGGACATGGCCATCGGACGTATCGGCAATTTCCTCAAGTCCTATCGCCAGTAACCTGTCTGTCACCGTGCGACGCTTGCGCAAGTCGCACGGTGATTGATTCAGCAACATTTCTTTGCGCCCTGCCGAACATCTCTTCTTCAATCGCTGACTGATGACTCGTTGAGAGCTCGCGTCTAACAACGGCGGGGCTTATGACGCTAATTGGCTGACAAACACTTCCCGCATCGACGTCGGAAATGCCCTTCAAACAGCTAGACTGTTGCCGTAGGACACAGTTTGAAATAGTCACCCGGTTGAATAGCCCGGGTCAGCACCTTATATACCCCGCAGTACGCTACATCTTTAGCATGAGGAGATTTCTACAACCATGATGCGCATCCTGCTGTTTTTGGCCACTAACCTGGCGGTCGTGCTGATTGCCAGCATCACCCTGAGCCTTTTCGGCTTCAACGGGTTCATGGCGGCCAACGGGGTTGATCTCAACCTCAATCAGCTGCTGATTTTCTGTGCGGTCTTTGGTTTCGCCGGTTCGCTGTTCTCGCTGTTCATCTCCAAGTGGATGGCGAAGATGAGCACCAGCACCCAAATCATCAGCCAGCCGCGCACACGTCACGAGCAATGGCTGCTGCAAACCGTCGAGCAATTGTCCCGGGAAGCCGGGATCAAGATGCCCGAAGTCGGTATTTTCCCGGCCTATGAGGCGAACGCCTTTGCCACCGGCTGGAACAAGAACGACGCATTGGTCGCGGTCAGCCAAGGGCTGCTCGAGCGTTTCTCGCCAGATGAAGTGAAGGCCGTTCTGGCCCACGAAATCGGCCACGTAGCCAATGGCGACATGGTCACCCTGGCATTGGTCCAGGGCGTGGTGAACACCTTCGTGATGTTCTTCGCACGGATCATCGGCAACTTTGTCGACAAGGTGATCTTCAAGAATGAAGAAGGCCAAGGCATCGCCTACTACGTGGCGACCATCTTCGCCGAACTGGTCCTGGGCATTCTGGCCAGCTCCATCGTCATGTGGTTCTCGCGTAAACGCGAATTCCGTGCAGACGAAGCCGGTGCACGCCTGGCCGGTACCGCCGCAATGATCGGCGCCCTGCAACGCCTGCGTGCGGAACAAGGGTTGCCGGTGCACATGCCGGACACCCTGACGGCTTTCGGCATCAACGGTGGCATCAAACAGGGGTTCGCACGCATGTTCATGAGCCACCCGCCGCTGGAAGAGCGCATCGACGCGTTGCGTCGTCGGGGCTGATAGGTTCCGCACTAAAAGAAAAGGCCCGCAGTGATGCGGGCCTTTTTTTGTCTGCTGATTTTTGTGGTGTTCATTCGGGCCCCATCGCGAGCTTGCTCGCGATGACGCCAGCACAAACAACATCAATTACCGAGTAGAAACCCGATAAATCCGCTCTTCAAGCCGCGTAACACCGCTTTCCAGGAACTTCCAGCTTTCGCCCAGAACGTCCTGGTCTTCCAGAATCTTCAGCTCCCACGAAGCACCGAACAACCGTTGCACTTCGTCATCCAGCACTGCAAAGGGCGGCCCCTCCATTTGTGCCTGGTTGTAATCCAGGGTAATCAGCAGCCCCAGCGAATCCTTCGGCACAATCCGCTTCAGATGCTCGGCGTATTGCTCCCGCATCTTCGGTGGCAAGGCGATCAACGCAGCGCGGTCGTACAGCGCACTGCAATCGGCGACATCGCCGGCCGTCAACGCGAAGAAATCACCACACCAGATCTCGACCGAGCCCGCCCGATAGACCGTGAAGGGGCCTTGATCGCTGACGTCCGGATCAAATTGATGCTCGTGGAAAAAGTCTTCCACCGCTTTTTCCGACAACTCGACGCCCAGCACCTCGTGACCGCATTTCGCCAGCCACAGCAGATCCAGGCTTTTCCCGCATAGCGGCACCAGTACGCGCGCGCCCTCTTCCAGGCCCAGCTGCGGCCAGTACCGTTGCAGATATGGATTCACTTCCGGCAGGTGAAAGCCGATCTGATTCGACGTCCACCGCTTGTGCCAAAACTCCGGCTGCATAATTAATCCCGAAAATTCGATCAAAAGACCCTAAAACTTATATTAGATTTAGATCAATGATCTGACTGAAGATGATGCCATCTTACCCCTCAGGAGCTCATTCATGTTCCCCAGCCTGTACATATCCCATGGCTCGCCCATGTTGGCACTGGAACCGGGCGCCAGCGGGCCCGCCCTCGCTCGTCTGGCTGCAGAATTGCCGAAACCCAACGCCATCGTAATTGTATCTGCGCATTGGGAAAGCAATGAGTTGCTGGTCAGCGGCAATCCCCGGCCTGAAACCTGGCATGACTTCGGCGGCTTTCCGCAGGCGTTATTCGACGTGCAATACCCGGCGCCCGGCAACCCACAATTGGCCGCAGAGGTTGTCGAACTGCTGAAGAGCGATGGCCTGCCCGCACGCATCGACGCCGAACGGCCGTTCGACCATGGTGTCTGGGTGCCCTTGTCATTGATGTATCCACAAGCCGACATTCCCGTGGTGCAAGTTTCGCTGCCCACCCGCGGCGGCCCGGCCCTGCAGACCCGCGTCGGTCATGCCCTGGCCAGTTTGCGCGAACACGGCGTGCTGCTGATCGGTTCCGGAAGCATCACCCACAACCTGCGCGAACTGGACTGGCACGCCGGCCCGGAAAGCGTCGAACCCTGGGCCCAGGCATTTCGTGACTGGATGATCGAAAAACTCGCTGCCAACGACGAAACCGCGTTGCACGACTACCGGCAGCAAGCACCGAATGCCGTGCGCAACCATCCCAGTGATGAACATTTGTTGCCTTTGTATTTTGCCCGCGGTGCCGGAGGACATTTCAGCGTGGCCCACAAGGGATTCACCATGGGGGCCTTGGGCATGGACATTTACCGCTTCGGATAACGTAAAAAACTCACAGCGTGTGGCGGCCAGGCTCAGACCACATCGACCCCGACATGAATCGCATCGTGCCGCCAAAACTCCAGATCACAATCGATCAACCGCTCATGCTGATCGTAATTGACCCGAGCGATGCGCAACCCCGGGCTCCCCACCGACACCCTTAAAGCCGCCGCTGCATCGACCGACAACGCCGTCGGCACAATCTCGAAACGCACCCGCCCATAGTGCAAATCGTAATGCCGCGCATACAGCTCGGTAATCGACTGATTCAAATCGAAATCCAGAATCCCCGGAAAAAACTGCGGATTCAAATAGTGCTCCACATACAACACCAGCCGCTGATCAATCCGCCGCGCCCGGCAAATCTGAATCACGCTCGACAACGCCGGCAACTGCAACCAGGCACAAACCGCCGCCGACGCCGGTTGCAACCGCGCGGAAATCACCTCGGTAGACGGCACTCGCCCCTGTGCACTGACCATCGCGTGAAAGTGACTGCGCTGCATCAGGTTGTAGGCCAGGCGCGGTGGCGACACGAACCAGCCACGGCGCTCCTCCCGATAAATCTGCCCCTGGGCTTCCAGTTGCAACAACGCTTCACGCACGGTGATCCGCGTGGTCCCGAACAACTCACTGAGCTTGCGCTCGGCCGGCAGTTTGCTCCCGGGCGCCAACAGGCCATGGTCGAGCTGTTCCTGCAGAACCTGCCCGATGGCTGTCACCGCTTTGGTTGTCTCGATGCGCATCAACGTTACCTATCTGGACTAGACCAGCACTGTTTCGGGGCGGAACCGCGATTCAAATCGGCTCCCTCAACTCCCGACAAGCCTAGGCACTGCACATGACTGACAGATGACAAAGCCGCCGAACGGTTGATCCAGACGCCTGCAATTTAACGGCCAAGTCCTTTCATATCAGTCTATTAGCCATGGTCTACGCTTACTCCGAAGCCTGAGCATTGCAGCTCAAAAAATATAGGCCGACCGGTCATCGACATCAAAATGTCATCAGAGGCGCCTAAATTGGCTCAGGTATTGCTGACCTAGACCAACACAACCGCAATCGCAGCGTTGAAAACGCCCAAAGGAGCTTCGGATGAAACAGCTTTTCCTGGCCTCACTGTTAGGCTCGACCATTGCCATGTGCACCGCCGCGATGGCGGCTGATACCGATTTGAAAACCCTGGAAGCCGCGGCAAAAGCGGAAGGTGAGGTCAACAGCGTCGGCATGCCCGACAACTGGGCCAACTGGAAAGGCACCTGGGATGACCTGGCCAAGAACTACGGCCTGAAACACATCGATACCGACATGAGCTCGGCCCAGGAAATCGCCAAGTTCAAAGCTGAAAAAGACAACGCCAGCGCCGACATCGGCGACGTCGGTGCAGCCTTTGGCCCGATTGCTATCAAGCAAGAGGTTTCGCAGCCTTACAAGCCAAGCACCTGGGATCAGGTTCCAGACTGGGCCAAAGACAAAGATGGCCATTGGGCTCTGGCCTACACCGGTTCCATTGCGTTCATCATTAACAACAAACTGCTGCACGGTTCTGACGCCCCCAAAAGCTGGGCTGATCTTGCGAAGGGCAAGTACAAGGTCACCATTGGTGACGTGAGCACTTCCGCCCAGGCCATCAACGGCGTGCTGGCAGCGGCACTCTCCAAGGGTGGCGACGAAAAGAACATTGAACCAGGCCTGCTGTTCTTCGCCGAACTCGCCAAACAAAAACGCCTATCGATGACGGACCCAACGATTGCCAGCATGGAAAAGGGTGAAGTCGAAGTCGGCGTGGTCTGGGACTTCAACGGCCTGAGCTACAAGGCCAAAATGGTGAATCCGGATGACTACACTGTCGTGATTCCATCCGATGGCTCGGTGATCTCCGGCTACACCACCATCATCAACAAATACGCCAAACACCCGAACGCCGCCAAACTGGCGCGCGAGTACATCTTCAGCGATGCAGGCCAGATCAACCTGGCGCGCGGCAACGCTCGTCCGATCCGTGCCGAGCACCTGACCCTGCCGGCTGATGTACAGGCCAACCTGTTGCCTAACGAGCAATACAAGCACGTAACGCCGATCAAGGATGCCGACGCCTGGGAGAAGACTTCCAAGTCCGTTCCTCAGAAGTGGCAGGAAGTAGTCATCATCGAGATGCAGTGATACTGCAACTCTTGTAGGAGCAAGGCTTGCCCGCGATGGCTTCACCTCGGTCACCAGACAGACCGGGGTGCCTGCATCGCGAGCAAGCTTTGCTCCTACAGGTGTTTCGAATTTCTGTATTAGCGGAGTTCCAGCCCTATGAAGCACAACGTCATCCTTGTCGTACTCGACGGCCTCAATTACGAGGTCGCCCGTCACGCCATGGGGCACCTGCAGGCTTACGTTGGCGCAGGGCGCGCGGCGCTCTACAAACTGGAGTGCGAACTGCCGGCGCTGTCCCGACCGCTTTACGAGTGCATCCTGACCGGCGTCACGCCGATCGACAGTGGCATCGTCCACAACAACGTCTCGCGCCTGTCCAACCAGCGCAGCATTTATCACTACGCCAGCGATGCAGGCCTCACGACCGCCGCCGCGGCCTATCACTGGGTCAGCGAGCTGTACAACAACTCGCCCTTCGTTGCCGCACGGGATCGTCACACCGACAACCCGGACCTGCCAATCCAGCACGGTCATTTCTACTGGAGCGATCACTACCCGGACTCGCACCTGTTCGCCGACGCCGAAAACCTGCGCCTGCGTCATGCGCCGAACTTTTTACTGGTCCACCCCATGAACATTGACGACGCCGGGCACAAGCACGGCCTCGACACCCCGCAATACCGCAACAGCGCCCGCTCGGTCGACATTATTCTGGCCGATTATCTGCAAACCTGGCTCGACGCCGGGTATCAGGTGCTGGTGACCGCCGACCATGGCATGAACAACGACCGCTCCCACAACGGCCTGTTGCCGGAAGAACGCGAAGTGCCGCTGTTTGTCTTCGGCGATGCCTTCAGCTTCAATGCCAGCGTCGCACCGAAACAGACTGAAATCTGCGGCACCGTCTGCGAACTGCTGGGTGTGCCCCACGACAAACCAGTCTGCCGGGAGCTCCTCAAGTGAATGCCATGACTCGCGGAAAATGGCTGGCGACGCTGTGCTTGTTGCCCTTCGTGCTGTTCTTTATCGTGTTCGAGATCGCCCCATTGAGCTGGGTAATGATCAACAGCCTGCAATCGGAAGAGTTCGGCTGGGGCATCGCCAACTTCACCAAAATCTTCAACTCGAAGTTCTATCTGCAGGCGATCCAGCTCAGTCTCGAGATCAGTTTCTGGTCCAGCGCGTTAGGGATCATCATCGCGGTGCTCGGCGCCTACTCCCTGCGCCGGGTCGACTCGAAACTGCGCAACTTCGTCAACGCCTTCGCCAACATGACCAGCAACTTTTCTGGCGTGCCTTTGGCCTTCGCGTTCATCATTCTGCTGGGCTTCAACGGCAGCTTCACCCTCATGCTCAAGCAGGCCGGGATCATTCAGGATTTCAACCTGTATTCGAAAACCGGGCTGATCATTCTCTATACCTACTTCCAGATTCCGCTGGGCGTATTGCTGCTCTACCCGGCCTTCGACGCCTTGCGTGAAGACTGGCGTGAGTCCGCTGAGTTGCTCGGCGCCAAAGGCTGGCAGTACTGGCGGTACATCGGTTTGCCAGTGCTGACCCCGGCGCTGCTCGGTACGTTTGTGATCCTGCTGGCCAACGCCCTGGGCGCGTACGCCACGGTGTATGCCCTGACCACCGGCAACTTCAACGTGCTGACAATCCGCATTGCGGCGATGGTTTCCGGCGACATTTCCCTGGACCCTAATATGGCCAGCGCCCTGGCCGTGGTGCTGGTGGCGTTGATGACCCTGGTGACCATCGTGCATCAGCTGCTGTTGAAGAGGAGCTACCATGTCTCGCGCTGAACTGGGCCCCGTCGGTGTCTACCACCGGGTCGTGGTCTACCTGCTGTTTGCCATTCTGTTATTACCGCTGATCGGAACACTGATTTACTCGATCTCCAGCAGTTGGTCGGCAACTATTTTGCCCAGCGGCTTCACTATCAAATGGTATGCGCAGCTGTGGAGTGATCCACGATTTCTCCATGCGTTCGGTCAATCGCTTTTGGTCTGCATCGGCGCGCTGATTTTGTCAGTGGTTTTGATTCTGCCGCTGCTGTTTGTGGTGCATTACCACTTCCCGAAACTCGATGCGCTGATGAACATCCTGATCCTGCTGCCCTTCGCGGTGCCGCCGGTGGTGTCGTCGGTGGGTCTGTTGCAGCTTTACGGTTCCGGGCCATTCGCGATGGTCGGGACGCCGTGGATTCTGATCGGTTGCTACTTCACCGTGGCGCTGCCGTTCATGTACCGGGCAATCACCAACAACCTGCAAGCGATCAACCTGCGCGACCTGATGGACGCTGCCCAACTGCTCGGTGCCAGCACCTGGCAAGCGGCATTCCTGGTGGTGCTGCCGAACTTGCGCAAAGGTTTGATGGTGGCGTTGCTGCTGTCGTTCTCGTTCCTGTTCGGTGAGTTCGTATTCGCCAACATCCTCGTCGGGACCCGCTACGAAACCCTGCAGGTCTACCTCAACAACATGCGTAACAGCAGCGGCCACTTCACCAGTGCGGTGGTGATTTCCTACTTCTTCTTTGTGCTGGTTCTGACCTGGGCTGCCAATATCTTGAACAAGGACAAAAGCGAATGAGCTATGTCAGCGTCCAACACCTGCAAAAAAACTATTCAGGCACCCCTGTATTCAGCGACATCAACTGTGAAATCCATAAGGGCGAGTTCGTCACTCTTCTCGGCCCGTCCGGTTGCGGCAAGTCCACCCTGCTACGTTGCATCGCCGGGCTGACCTCGGTGGATGGCGGCCAAATCCTGCTCGATGGCGTCAACCTCGTGCCGTTGAGCCCGCAGAAACGCGGGATCGGCATGGTGTTCCAGAGCTACGCGCTGTTTCCGAACATGACGGTTGAGCAGAACGTCGCCTTTGGTTTGCGCATGCAGAAGGTCAACGCCGACGATAGCCATAAGCGTGTTGCCGAAGTACTGAAACTGGTGGAGCTCAACGACTTCGCCGCGCGTTATCCGCATCAGCTGTCCGGCGGCCAATGCCAGCGAGTCGCCCTCGCCCGCTCCTTGGTGACCCGGCCTCGTCTGTTGTTGCTGGATGAACCGCTGTCGGCCCTGGATGCGCGGATTCGCAAGCACCTGCGCGAACAGATCCGTCAGATCCAGCGCGAACTCGGCTTGACCACGATCTTCGTCACTCACGATCAGGAAGAAGCCCTGACCATGTCCGACCGAATTTTCTTGATGAATCAGGGAAAGATCGTACAAAGCGGCGACGCCCAGACCCTTTACACCGCACCCATCGATTTCTTTGCCGCAGGTTTCATCGGCAACTACAACCTGCTGGACGCCGACAGCGCCACAAAACTGCTGCAGCGACCGATTACCCACCGCATCGCGATTCGCCCGGAAGCCATCGAGCTGAGCCTCAACGGCGCACTCGACGCGCAAATCCGCAGCCACAGCCTGTTGGGCAACGTGATTCGCTACCGGGTCGAAGCCCGGGGCGTGGAATTGGTGGTGGATGTGCTGAACCGCTCGGCGGCCGATCTGCATCCCGATGGTCAGCGTCTGGCGCTTTCCATCGATCCGACGGCCCTGTGTGAGGTAGCCTGATGACTTTGCTGATGTTGAAGAGAGAATCGCACTGATGGCCCTGGCAATTTTTGATTTGGACGAAACCCTGATCCACGGCGACTGCGCCACCCTCTGGAGCGAGCAAATGGGCCGCCTGGGCTGGGTCGATCCCGAGTCGTTCATGCGTCAGAACAACGAACTGATGGACGCCTACAGCCACGGCAAGCTGCGGATGGAGGAGTACATGACCTTCAGCCTGGAGCCGATGATCGGGCGCACACCGGAAGAGGTCGACCATTTGGTAGGGCCTTGGGTGGAAGACTTCATCGAACCGATCATTTTCAGTGACGCCACCAAAGCCATTGCCGCCCATCGCAAGGCTGGCGACCGGGTTTTGGTGATTTCGGCGTCCGGTACGCACCTGGTCAAGCCGATTGCCGATCGCTTGGGCATTGACGAGATTCTTGGCATCGAGCTGGAAGTGGCCCATGGGGTGTATAGCGGCAACACCGTCGGCACGCTGACCTACCGCGAAGGCAAGATCACGCGCTTGCTGGAATGGCTGGATGCGGAAGAGGAAAACCTCGAGGGCGCCAGTTTCTACTCCGACTCACGCAATGATTTGCCGTTGTTGCTGAAGGTGGATTTCCCTCACGTGGTAAACCCGGATCCGGTGCTGCTTGAACACGCAGAAAAAGCCGGCTGGCCGATCCATATCTGGAAGTAATTTGGCCCCTGTGGGAGCGAGCCTGCTCGCGATTCAGGCGACGCGGTTTACCTGCAAGACCGCGTTATCGTTCATCGCGAGCAGGCTCGCTCCCACAGGTTCACTGTCGTCAGATCAGGCTTTCATCGATCACCAACACCAACTTTCCCGACACCTTATTAGTCGCCAACTCCGCAAACGCCGCTTCGGCATCCTTGATCGGGAAGGTCTTGGCCAATTGCGGGCTTAAACGCCCTTCAGCAAACAACGGCCAGACATGTTGGCTGAGATCGCTGAACAGGTCCGCCTTGAACTGCTCGTCGCGACTGCGCAAGGTCGAACCCAGCAGTTGCACGCGCTTGGCGAGCACCTGAGCCAGATCCAGCTGCGCCTCACGACCGCCCATCAGGCCTATCAGCACCCAACGGCCATCGCGCGCCATCAGTTTCAGATTCAGCGCGGCGTAGTTGCCGCCCACCGGGTCGAGAATCACATCGAACGGCCCCAGGTCGCTCAAGCTGTCCAGATCCCCGTTGCGCACGACCCCACCTTGGGCTCCCAGCGCTTCGCAGTAAGCCAAACGCTCAGCGGAACCGACGCTGACCCAGCACGGGTTACCAAACGCCTTGCACAGCTGAATGGCAGCTGAACCGATTCCACTTGCTCCGGCGTGCAGCAGAACTTTCTCACCCGGCTTGAGCGCAGCCAGTTGAAACAAATTCAGCCAAACGGTCGCATACACTTCTGGCAGTGCTGCCGCCTCAGACAGGGACAAACCTTCGGGTACCGGCAACACATGCCGTCCGTCGACAACTACCTCCTCGGCCATCCCGCCCCCGGCCAGCAAGGCGCAAACCCGATCCCCGACTTGCCAGGACGAGCCCGGCCCCACCTCGCTGATGACCCCCGAACACTCAAGACCCAGTACCTGACTGGCTCCCGGCGGTGGCGGATAAAGACCCGCCTTCTGTAACAAATCGGCGCGATTGAGACCCGCAGCCGCCACTCGAATCCGAACTTGTCCTACATCGCATGTAGGACTGGGCTCTTCAAGCCACTCCACTCGACCTTCAACGCCTTGCAATGCTTTCACAGTGCCTCCATAGTGAGTCTGGACTGAGCCCGTAGCTGTAGCGCCGGGCTTTCTTGCATTATGCGACCGGCCCTGGGGCCTATACGAAAGCTAGCAGGCAGTTTTCGTACAGAGCCTAGTGGTACCGGCGACTTCAAAGACGGCCTAATATGCGTGATCAATTGTCCCCGCGTCGAATCAGCATGAAGCATTTTTTCCCCAGCACCGCCCTAGCCCTATTCATTGGTATCGGTCTGTTGCCGATGTCGACCAATTCGTTTGCAGCCAATAGCTGGGACAAGCTTCAGCCTGATCGTGACGAAGTGATCGCCAGCCTGAACGTCGTCGAGTTGCTCAAGCGCCATCACTACAGCAAGCCGCCGCTCGATGACGCGCGCTCCGTGATCATCTATGACAGCTACCTCAAGCTGCTGGACCCGTCGCGCAGCTACTTCATGGCCAGCGACATTGCCGAATTCGACAAGTGGAAAACCCAGTTTGACGACTTCCTCAAAAGCGGCGACCTGAACGCCGGGTTCACCATCTACAAGCGCTACCTGGACCGCGTCAAGGCGCGTCTGGACTTCGCCCTTGCCGAGTTGAACAAAGGCGTCGACAAGATCGACTTCAACGCCAAGGAAACCTTGCTGGTCGATCGCAAGGACGCCCCTTGGCTCAAGTCCACCGCAGACCTCGACGACCTGTGGCGCAAACGCGTCAAGGACGAAGTCTTGCGGCAGAAGATCGCGGGCAAGGACTCCAAGCAGATTCAGGAAACCCTGACCAAGCGGTACAAGAATCAACTGGCGCGTCTGGACCAGACCCGTGCGGAAGACATCTTCCAGGCGTACATCAATACCTTCGCCATGTCCTACGACCCGCACACCAATTATCTGTCGCCGGATAACGCGGAAAACTTCGACATCAACATGAGCCTGTCCCTCGAGGGCATTGGCGCCGTGTTGCAGAGCGACAACGACCAGGTGAAAGTCGTGCGCCTGGTGCCTGCCGGCCCGGCCGACAAGACCAAACAAGTCGCACCGGCCGACAAGATCATTGGCGTTGCCCAGGGCAACAAAGAAATGGTCGACGTGGTCGGCTGGCGCCTGGACGAAGTGGTCAAGCTGATCCGTGGGCCGAAAGGCACCGTGGTGCGCCTGGAAGTGATCCCGGCCAGCAATGCGCCGAACGACCAGACCAGCAAGATCGTCCCGATCACTCGCGAAGCGGTGAAGCTTGAAGACCAGGCGGTGAAAAAGTCGGTCCTCAACCTGAAACAGGACGGCAAGGACTACAAGCTCGGCGTCATCGAGATCCCGGCCTTCTACCTGGACTTCAAGGCTTTCCGTGCCGGCGATCCGGACTACAAGAGCACCACTCGCGACGTCAAGAAACTGCTGACCGAGTTGCAGAAAGACAAGGTCGACGGCGTGGTCATCGATCTGCGCAACAACGGCGGCGGTTCCCTGCAGGAAGCCACCGAGCTGACCAGTCTGTTCATCGACAAAGGTCCGACCGTTCTCGTGCGTAATGCCGATGGCCGGGTCGATGTGCTGGAAGATGAAAACCCGGGCGCCTTCTACAAAGGGCCGATGGCGTTGCTGGTCAACCGCTTGTCTGCCTCGGCTTCGGAGATTTTTGCCGGCGCCATGCAGGACTATCACCGCGCGTTGATCATCGGCGGCCAGACCTTCGGTAAAGGCACCGTGCAGACCATTCAGCCGCTGAACCATGGCGAACTGAAACTGACCCTGGCCAAGTTCTACCGGGTTTCCGGCCAGAGCACCCAGCATCAGGGCGTACTGCCGGACATCGATTACCCGTCGATCATCGACACCAAGGAAATCGGCGAAAGCGCACTGCCTGAAGCCATGCCGTGGGACACCATCCGTGCGGCCATCAAGCCTGCGGTCGACCCGTTCAAGCCGTACATTTCGCAGCTCAAATCCGAGCATGACGTACGCTCGGCCAAAGACGCGGAGTTCGTGTTCATCCGCGACAAACTGGCCTTGGCCCAGAAACTCATGGCGGAAAAAACCGTCAGCCTCAATGAAGCCGATCGTCGTGCCCAACACGCCGATATTGAAGCCAAGCAACTTGTCATGGAAAACATCCGTCGCAAGGCCAAAGGTGAAGAGCCGCTCAAAGAGCTGAAGAAAGAAGACGAAGACGCCATCGCGGCCGAGCCAGACAAGACCAAACCAGAAGACGATGCTTATCTGAGCGAGACCGGGCGGATTCTGTTGGACTACCTGAAACTCAATACCGCGGTAGCCAAGCACTAGGTTGTTACGAGCAAGGTTGTTACAAGCAAGATGATGGCAATTTAATGCTGACGCTCCCCGGAGCGTCATCAAACAGTCATCATTCTGTCGTGAAATAAAGGACTGGGAGCCCTCTTCATCCAAGAGAGTGCTCCCAGTCCTTTTTTATCGCCAGAGAAAGCCATGACCACCACAGAACAGCTGAGTGCCTTGAGTTCCATACTGGCTCAAAGCGGTTTGCACAGCTTGTTCCAGCCGATCATTTCCCTCTCTGAGCGACGTATTGTCGGTTACGAAGCCCTCACCCGCGGCCCCTCCAACAGCCCGCTTCACTCCCCCCTCGCACTGTTCGCCGTGGCCCGTCAGGCCGGCCGCCTGAGCGACCTGGAAATCGCTTGCCGTCAAAGCGCCTGCCGACGTTTCAATGAGCAGCAACTGCCCGGCAAACTGTTCCTCAACGTTTCCCCTGAATCCCTGCTCGAAGCCGCCCACCAACCCGGGCGCACCCTGCAACTGTTGCAGGACTTCGGTATACCACCGAGTCAGGTGGTGATCGAACTGACGGAACAAACCCCGACCGACGATTTCGAGCTGCTGCAAACCGCGCTGCATCACTATCGAGCGATGGGATTTTCCATTGCCCTGGATGATCTGGGCGCAGGCTATTCGAGTTTGCGGCTGTGGTCTGAATTGCGTCCGGACTACGTGAAGATTGATCGACACTTCATCGACGGCATTCATCAGGACGCCCTCAAGCGCGAATTCGTCGGCTCGATTCTGCAAATTGCCAAGGCCTCGCGGGCGCAAGTGATCGCAGAAGGCATCGAGCTGCCGGAAGAACTCTCGGTGTTGACCGAGATGGGCGTGGATCTGGTTCAGGGTTATCTACTCTGCCGCCCCCAGGAACATCCTCCTCGTGATGCCCGAGCCCTGATGCCCAAGCGGGAAAGCACAGCGGTGGCGTTGAATGATGAAGTCAGCGACCTTAGCGCTTTGCTCAACGACCAACCGGCAGTGGGCCGCGATACACCGACCGCCACGGTGCTGGAAGCCTTTCGCCGCCAAGCCAACCTGAACTCCCTGGCGGTACTCGACGAGCAAGGCCAGCCCTGTGGCATCGTCCACCGGCATTCGCTCTCCGATGCACTGCTCAAGCCTTTTGCCACCGACCTGTTCGCCCGCAAGCCGATCAGCCGTTTAATGAGTGATGACTTCCTCGCCGTTGAGATGAGCCAGTCGTTGCAACAAGTGAGTCGCCTGATCACCAGCCGCGCGCGGCAGCGCATCGAAGAAGACTTCATCATCACCCTCAACGGCGGTTACCTGGGACTGGGCCGAGTGATCGACGTACTTAAATTGATTACCGAACTGAAAATCCAGCAAGCCCGTTACGCCAACCCGCTGACCCTGCTGCCGGGCAACGTGCCGATCCAGCAATGCCTGACGCGACTGCTGCAACAGCAACGGGAGTCGGTGATCTGCTACGTCGACATCGACAGTTTCAAACCCTTCAACGACATCTACGGCTACGGCCGTGGGGACGAAGTCCTGCTGTGTCTGGCGCAATGCCTGAATGATCGCGTCGACCCTTCCCGCGACTTTGTCGGCCATATCGGCGGCGATGACTTCTTGCTGGTGCTCGGCCCGGAAGACTGGCGCAAACGCTTGAACCAGCTGCTGGACGACTTCCAGAGCCAATGCCGACGCTTTTATCGCAGCGAACATCTGGAAGCTGGCTGCTTCATTGCTCCCAACCGCCAGGGCGTGCGTCAGGAGTTTGCGTTGCTGTCACTGTCGATCGGCGTGGTGCATTTACATCCACAGGCCTGTGGACAACTCGATGCAAGCCAGCTGGCGGAGATGGCATCGCAGGCCAAGCATCACGCGAAGAATGTGCCGGGGTATAGCGTGCATGTGATTGATAGTCTGGCGGTGCCAGGGAAAGAGGATGCCTTGCTGGAAGGTCAACGCTGATTTGTCTGACGCCATCGCGAGCAAGTCGAATCGTCGCACCGCCGCTCCCACATTGGATCTGCGTCGCTCACAAATCCCCTGGGGAGCGAGCTTGCTCCGGGCGGCGTTCCGACGATGGCGTCCGCTCAGACAACACAGGTTTGGGTTACTGCTCTTGACCACGGGCCGCCAGCTCTTTCAGTTTAAGCTCGGCCAGCGGATGCCCTGCCTTCGCAGCGATTCCCCAAAACCGCGCGGCTTCAACCGCATCCGGCGCCTTGCTCGGCGTTCCGGCGAGGCTGATCACACCCACTTGATACGCCGCTTTGCCATCCCCCGCCAAAGCCGCCAGGCGCAGCAATCGAACACCTTCCTCACGAGCCCCCAGGCCAACGCCGCGAAAGGTCAGGATGTGGCCGTAGAAGCTCTGCGCGCCAACATCACCCAGGTTCGCCATACGTGCGAACTGGCCTTCGAGCCAGCTCCAGCCACGCGGCTGGCGCACAAACCATGACCAGTGAAACAAGCGGCGAGCCAGCCAGTAGCTGGCCCGCGCCTTGAGTTTTAAAAACACTCAGGCCTCCGCCGATTCCGGGTATTCGTACTCGAACACCCGCACCACTTCCGAGGCATGCCAGGATGCCGCCGCCACCCCATCGGACGGCCCGGAGAAACGCCCCAGACGCTCGACACACTCAAAGAACCCGGTACGCGGCAGGCGACTGGCGCCTTGGCTGATCACCAGCGAACTGCGCAGTGGCTGCTCGGCCTTGGCGTCCAGCGCGGCCAGATGCTCCAGGGCCGCCGTGAGGGTTAGCATGGCCGGCGTCGGCAATTGCAAGCGCTCCAGCAGCGCCCGATAGGTCAAAAGATGTCGTTGACGGCGCGCCTGATCCAGTTCCCCCAGCAACCCGTCCCAATGTTGACGACTGATGCGTACGCTCACGATTCATCCCTCCACCCTGGCACCGTCAATTCCCAGGCCAGGCTGCGGCGAATCGCAGCGTCGGGCAGACGCTCGCCACTTTCGATCAAGGCCAGATAAGACGGGCTGATGCCTACCGTGCGGGCCAGCGCCTCAATGGCGATGCCCTTCCCTTCGCGCAAACTGCGTAGTTGATCCAGACCCGGAAGAATCTGGTCTGGTGTTGCCGCGTGACGCTCTGGGGCTGCCCGCGGCGGCTGTTCATTGATGCCTGCTGCTTTCAGTAGAGCCTGATATTGAGCCCATGGGAGAACCGCATACTCGGGCTCTCCTTCGCGTGTAATTATCTGAATATCCATGACTACCCCGTAGGACAACAACACTTAGCGAGTCGGCACTTTTCCCTAGAAGTGTAATCCTAACAGCGGCCAAGGTCGCGGGGGTATCAATCTATGGATGAGACTGAATCAGTTCAGTTTTTTTTCGGCCCCTGAAGTTGAAGTTGTTCCGGGGTATCGGGAAGGCGTTCGACCACCGCAAGCTTTTCCGGCAACTGACGCTTGCGCCAGGCGCGGAAGGCGTTGAGTTCATCGTCGAGAACTTTCATCAGCCAGGCCAGCACCGCGATGTCATCGAGCATGCCGAACACTGGGATGAAGTCCGGAATGGCATCCAGCGGACTGAGGAAGTACATCAGGCCTGCCACCACCGATATCAGGGCTTTGGGGCTGATGGCCCGATACTCACCGCGCCAGTAAGCCAGGCAGAGTGCCTGCAACAGGCGCAGATCATCCTTGAGTTTGCCCAGCCGGTTACCCTGGCTGGCACCTTTGCTGGCTACCGCGAAGAGCAAGGTAGGCAAACGTCCACGCGCGAGCAGGCGTCCGGCCAGAGGCAGGAAACGAGCGAAATTCCAGGGTATTTTCATCATTCCTCCCACTGAAATGTTATCCACACAAATTGTGGATAACCTTGTGAACAGAGCTGCATTTCAAGGCTGAAAGCCCCGTTTCATAAGGGCCCAACTCAGATCGGGCGTTTTTTACTCACATAAAAAAACCCAAGATTTCATTGACTTGGCGCTCTGGCGCGGCTAGCACGGGCGTCCTCAATGGCTATGACTCCAGCCTACAGCATCCGTTCGCTTTGTTTACCTTTGCTGAACGCCAGATGCAACAACGCCCCGCATAAGCGAGGCGTTGTTTTTAGAGCAGACGCTGATTACTTGGCAGGAGCGTCTTGTTTTGCTGGATCCTTGATCGCCAGCAGTTCCAGGTCGAATACCAGCACCGAGTTGGCTGGAATCGCCGGGCTTGGGCTTTGGGCGCCGTAAGCCAGTTCGCTAGGGATGTACAGTTTGTACTTCTCGCCAACGTGCATCAGTTGCAGGCCTTCGACCCAACCCGGAATCACACCGCTGACCGGCAGATCGATCGGGCTGCCACGGTCGACGGAGCTGTCGAAGGTAGTGCCGTCGGTCAGCTTGCCGGTGTAGTGAACAGTCACTACGTCGGTCGGCTTAGGCTGTGCGCCATCCGCTTTCTTGACCACTTCGTACTGCAGGCCCGAAGCGGTGGTGGTTACACCGGCTTTCTTGGCGTTGTCTTCGAGGAATTTTTTGCCGGCAGCTGCCGACTCTTCGCTCATTTTGGCCATACGCTCTTCAGCACGCTTTTGCAGTGCTGCGAAGGCTTCGACCAGTTCGTCATCCTTCAGCTTCTGTTCTTTCTTGCCGACGGCATCTTCGATGCCTTGGGCTACGGCTTTGGAATCCAGATCATCCATGCCTTCCTGAGCCAGGCTTTTGCCCATGTTCAGGCCAATCCCGTAGGAAGCTTTTTGCGCCGGGGTTTTCAGCTCTACGCTGGTCTGCGAATCACAACCCGCAAGTACCAGGCTAACCAGGGCCACCGCCGCCGCCAACCGATGCTGTTTCATGCTATTTCCTTGTTCATGCGCCTAAAGGGCAATCGAATAAAGCCGCGAGCTTATCAGGCGGCCACGACCAATGGCTACCGGCATGAGAGCAGGAAACTTCTGATAAGTTCAGGGGTTTTAACGCATTTCGGGAATGGGCTGATGAAGCTTCTGTCATCTTGCGCTCACAGAGACGGGTACCGGATCCCCCTGCATCTGGCGTAATGGCCACTTGCCGCACCTCAGATGCTGAGGCATAAGGAAGCTATAAATCGACAAGGATGTTTATCTTGCACCTCTTCTTCCGCTTGCTGGTTCTGTTCGCAGTCCTGCTGGGGCTGGGCCTCGCCGTGGTTCTGTACTACGTCGCTAACCCGAAACTACCGGCCTGGTCACCCGTGCAGCAGGTGCATTACCTGGAGCAATGGAGCGCCGCCGACCGCGAAACTTACTACTTCACACCCCAAGGCACTCAGGTCAAAGGCTTGCGCTATGACTGGTTCAAGGCCCTTGAATTACCGTTCTCGCAACAGCGATTCGCCGCTCCCGAATACCTCGCCCGCTTCGGTTTTCTGATCGACCCCAGCCAGAGACCCACGCCGAACAACCCCGGCAATCTGCCCGTGGGTTTTGCCCGTCATCAGAACCCTGGAAGCCAGGACGAGTTTCTGGACATTACCTGCGCCGCCTGCCACACCGGCGAACTGCGCTTTAACGGCCGGGCCGTGCGCATCGATGGCGGTTCGGCGCAACACGTCCTGCCATCCAGCGTTCCTACGTTGCGCGGCGGCAGTTTCGGACAAGCGCTGGTAGCGAGTCTGACATCGACTTACTACAACCCGTGGAAATTCGAACGTTTCGCACGCAACGTATTGGGCCAGGACTACGATGCCCGGCATCAACAACTGCGCAAAGACTTCAAAGTCTCTCTCGACACCTTCTTGAAGGTGGCCTGGAACGACACCCATCGCGGGCTCTATCCCACCGAAGAAGGCCCCGGCCGCACCGATGCATTCGGGCGCATTGCCAACGCCAGCTTCGGCGATGCGATTTCCCCCGCCAACTACCGTGTAGCCAACGCTCCGGTGGACTATCCGCAACTGTGGGACATGTGGACCTTCGACTGGGTGCAGTGGAACGGTTCGGCGCAGCAACCGATGGCCCGCAACATCGGCGAGGCCTTGGGTGTGGGCGCCACGCTGAATTTCTTCGACGCTAACGGCCAACCGCTCAAAGGAGACGCCCGTTATCCGTCCAGTGTCCGCTTGCGCGATCTGCACCTGATCGAACAAACCCTGCAACGGCTCAAACCGCCATCCTGGCCGGAAGAACTGTTGGGGGCCATCGACAAAACCCAGGCCGCAAAAGGTCGCGAATTATTCACCGAGAACTGCGCCGGCTGCCATGTACCTCGATCGGTCCAGAGCGACGGGCGCTGGGTGCAACATTTGAAAATGCTGCCCGTGGAGTTCATCGGCACAGACCCGGGCGCCGCCAATAACATCGCCGACCATCGCTTCGACCTCACCGCCTTGCAATGGGACCCGGCAGAGCTGGCGCAACTGGATGTGCAATTGCAGCCGACGCCCGTTGAATCGCTGGATTTGAGCAAGCTCTCATCGGCTAAAGGGTTGGCCTACGTCACCGCTTTCGTCGGAAACCGTGCCTTCCGTGAAGCAAACATTCCTGCGGCCGAACGACCGGACATGGATGGCTTCGGCCTGCCGATTGGCGTGCGCGAATTGCGCGCCTACAAGGCGCGACCATTGGCGGGAGTCTGGGCGACCGCACCGTTTCTGCATAACGGTTCGGTGCCGAGCATTTATCAGTTGCTATCGCCTCAGGATGAACGCGCAACCACCTTCTACAAAGGCACTTTCGAGTACGACCCCAGGCACCTGGGTTATCGCACGGAGGCCTTCACCGATGGCTTTTTGTTCAACACGCGCATCACCGGCAATCACAACAGCGGCCACGAATTCCGGGCAGGCAAGCGTGGCAACGGCGTCATTGGTCGCCTACTGCAACCGGAAGAGCGCTGGGCGCTGCTGGAGTATCTGAAAGTGTTGGGCGGCCCGCTGGAGGCGCAATTGCCATGAGCAGACTCTGGATGCGTTTTGGCGCCTTTCTCGGCAAAACCCTGCTGTGGTCGCTGGGCCTTGGATTGCTCGGCTGGGCGCTGGCCACGGCGTGGTTCGCCTGGCAGCACAGCGGCCCGGTTTCGGCTGAAGAACTGATTCCGGATGGCGAATCAGCGATGACCCAAGACATCATCCAGACGGCCGTTCGCATCGTCGATCAGCACCGTGAAAGCACCCGCTACCTGCGCGACGCCCATGCCAAGGCCCATGGCTGCGTGAAGGCCGAGGTTCAGGTGCTGCCGGATCTGGCGGGCGAACTGCGCCAGGGTGTGTTCAGCGAACCCGGCAAAACCTGGCAAGCGACGATGCGGCTGTCCAACGGCAATGCCTACCCGCAGTTCGACAGCATCCGCGATGCACGGGGCATGGCAATCAAGTTGCTCGATGTGCCCGGTAAACAACTGCTGCATGATCAACAGAGTCGCGGTGAACAGGACTTCGTGATGTTCAGCCATCCGAATTTCTTCGTCAGCGATGTCGCCGAGTATCGTCAGAATGTGGCCGCACAGGCTGACGGCAAGAAGGTGATGGCATTCTTTCCGGGCTGGGACCCGCGGACCTGGCAGATTCGCCATCTGTTTATCGCGCTGGCGACACTTTCACCCGCTCCAGAAAGCCCGACCCAGACGACTTACTTTTCGGTTTCGCCCTACAAGTTCGGCGAAGCCAATGCCAAGTTCCGCGTCATGCCCGATCCGGCAAGCTGCCCGACTTACACCCTGCCTGCGCAAAACCAGAAGTTGCCGAACTTCCTTCGCAATGCGCTGAACCAGCAACTGTCGACCGACCGGATGCCGGCCTGTTTCGTCCTGCAGATACAACGCCAGGACCCGGCCAAGTACATGCCGATCGAAGACACGAGCATTGAGTGGCAGGAAAGCGATGCCCTGTTCGAGACCGTGGCACGGATCAACGTACCCGCCCAGGACTTTGATACGCCTGCGCTGAACGTGCAATGCGATAACCAGTCGTTCAACCCGTGGTTTGGCCTTGAGGCTCATCGCCCCATTGGCGGCATCAACCGGTTGCGTAAAGCCGTGTATGAAGCCGTGAGCGACTACCGACACAGCCGCAACGCCGAACAATAAGAAGGCAAAACGAAAAAAAGCGACCCGAAGGTCGCTTTCTCGGTGGAGCCTTGGCAGAAGCCAAACCCCAGACAGCAAAAAGCCCGCATTAAGCGGGCTTTCTGTGGTGACCTGGCGTTCAGCGTTCCAGGTTACCGAATATGGCGCAGCGGACGGGACTCGAACCCGCGACCCCCGGCGTGACAGGCCGGTATTCTAACCGACTGAACTACCGCTGCGCGTAGCGTTGAAAGTAAGTGGTGGGTGATGACGGGATCGAACCGCCGACATTCTGCTTGTAAGGCAGACGCTCTCCCAGCTGAGCTAATCACCCTTTACCTTCGTTGCGGGGCGCATTGTGCCACAGATTTTCATAAAGTGTTGATTTAATTGAATAATTTTTCAAAAAAATCTGAAAACCCATAAAACGACGCGACCTGCAGGAACAACTTACAAACGTTGGACAGAAAAAAACCCGCGTTAAGCGGGCTTTTCCGTGGTGACCTGGCGTTCAGCGTTCCAGGTTACCGAATATGGCGCAGCGGACGGGACTCGAACCCGCGACCCCCGGCGTGACAGGCCGGTATTCTAACCGACTGAACTACCGCTGCGCGTAACACTGGAAGCGAATGGTGGGTGATGACGGGATCGAACCGCCGACATTCTGCTTGTAAGGCAGACGCTCTCCCAGCTGAGCTAATCACCCTTCACTTTCGGTGTGGCGCGCATTCTACGGAGCGACCACATCTCTGGCAAGCACTTTTTACATTAATTTTTTCAGGCCTTCCAAAGGCTTAGAGAAGGGTTGGCCTATGGCGCCGCGAAGAGAATAATGCCCCCCTTTGTATAAAGGAGAGACTCGCCCCATGTGGTTCAAAAACCTGCTTATCTATCGCCTGACCCAAGATCTGCCTTTTGATGCCGAGGCGTTGGAAACTGCACTGGCCACCAAACTGGCGCGTTCATGTGCAAGCCAGGAGTTGACCACCTACGGTTTCGTCGCACCATTCGGCAAGGGCGAAGATGCTCCGCTGGTGCACATCAGCGGCGACTTCCTGCTGATCGCCGCGCGTAAAGAAGAACGCATTCTGCCGGGCAGCGTCGTGCGCGACGCCGTGAAGGAAAAGGTCGAAGAGATCGAAGCCGAACAAATGCGCAAGGTCTACAAAAAGGAACGCGATCAGATCAAGGATGAAATCATCCAGGCCTTCCTGCCGCGCGCCTTTATCCGTCGTTCGTCGACTTTCGCTGCTCTCGCGCCGAAACAGGGCCTGATCCTGGTCAACTCGGCCAGCCCGAAACGCGCCGAAGACCTGTTGTCCACCCTGCGTGAAGTCATCGGCACGCTGCCGGTACGTCCGCTGACCGTGAAGATGTCCCCTACCGCGACCATGACTGAATGGGTCACCACCCAGAAAGCCGCGGACGATTTCTTCGTGCTGGACGAGTGCGAGCTGCGTGATACCCACGAAGACGGCGGCATCGTGCGTTGCAAGCGCCAGGACCTGACCAGCGAAGAAATCCAGCTGCACCTGAGCACCGGCAAAGTGGTCACCCAGCTGTCGCTGGCCTGGCAAGACAAGCTGTCTTTCGTTCTTGACGACAAGATGGTGGTCAAGCGTCTGAAGTTCGAAGACCTGCTGCAAGACCAGGCGGAACAGGACGGTGGCGAAGAAGCCCTCGGCCAACTGGATGCCAGCTTCACCCTGATGATGCTGACCTTCGGCGACTTCCTGCCGGCGCTGGTTGAAGCCTTGGGCGGCGAAGAGACTCCGCAAGGCATCTAAATACCTGTGCTATCTACTGTGGGAGCGGGCTTGCTCGCGAATAGGGACTGACATTCAACACTGATGTTGACTGACACTCCGCTTTCGCGAGCAAGCCCGCTCCCACATTGGTTTTGTGGCGTTAATTAATAACAAGGATCAGGCCATGCGCGCATTGGCTGCATTGAGTCGTTTTGTCGGCAACACCTTCGCTTACTGGGTATTGATTTTCGCTGTCGTGGCGTTCCTGCAACCGACCTGGTTCATCGGCCTGAAAGGCGCGATCGTGCCGCTGTTGGGCCTGGTGATGTTCGGCATGGGCCTGACCCTCAAACTTGAAGACTTCGCCGAAGTCGCTCGCCATCCATGGCGCGTGGCCCTGGGCGTGGTTGCGCATTTCGTGATCATGCCCGGTGTGGCGTGGTTGCTTTGCCAGGCTTTCCACTTGCCGCCGGAGATCGCTGTCGGCGTCATCCTGGTCGGCTGCTGCCCTAGCGGTACCTCGTCGAACGTGATGACCTGGCTGGCCCGCGGCGATCTGGCGCTGTCGGTGGCCATCGCCGCTGTCACCACCCTCCTCGCCCCGCTTTTGACCCCGGCTCTGATCTGGCTGCTGGCCTCAGCCTGGTTGCCGGTGTCCTTCATGGAACTGTTCTGGTCGATCCTGCAAGTGGTGCTGTTGCCGATCGTGCTTGGCGTGGTTGCCCAGCGTCTGCTGGGTGATCGGGTTCGCCACGCGGTGGAGGTGCTGCCGCTGATCTCGGTGGTGAGCATCGTCATTATCGTCACCGCCGTGGTGGCCGCCAGCCAGGCGAAGATTGCCGAATCCGGCCTGCTGATCATGGCCGTGGTGATGCTGCACAACAGCTTCGGCTATCTGTTGGGTTACTTCACCGGGAGGCTGTTCAAGTTGCCACTGGCCCAGCGTAAATCCCTGGCGCTGGAAGTCGGCATGCAGAACTCCGGGTTGGGTGCAGCGCTGGCCAGTGCGCACTTCTCGCCGCTGGCGGCGGTGCCGAGTGCGTTGTTCAGCGTCTGGCACAACATCTCCGGTGCGCTGCTCTCGACCTATTTCCGCCGGATGAGCGAGAAAGAAGATCGGGAAACTGCGGCGCAGCAGGCTATCGACTGATCCGCAAACTTGATCCCCGGGTTAATGATGGGCACTCTATTGCACAACGCGAGGACGACCTCGCGGCTCGATCGAGTCATTAATCTGGGGACGACCCCGTCAATCGATGGAGGTCTCTCATGTCCTGGATCATTCTGTTTTTCGCCGGCCTGTTCGAAGTTGGCTGGGCCGTCGGCCTGAAATACACCGATGGCTTCAGCCGCCCTCTCCCCACCGCGTTGACTGTTGCCGCCATGGCCATCAGCCTCGGCTTACTGGGCCTTGCCATGAAGGAATTGCCGCTGGGCACGGCCTACGCGATCTGGACGGGCGTCGGTGCAGTCGGGACGGTCATTGCCGGGATCATTCTGTTCGGCGAATCCATGGCGCTGTTCAGGCTCGCCAGTGTGGCGCTGATCATTTCCGGGCTGGTCGGACTGAAGATCAGCGCCTGACTGATTGCTGCCATTACGAAAAAGCCCGCCCCCCTTTCGATACAGACAGGGGGAGCGGGCTTTTTCAATGGCGTGTATTAAACGATCAGCTCTCGGCCATCGCCATGCGTGCTCGCGCGACAGGAGCCTTTTCCGCACGCTCAAGCTGCATACAACGCTCCAGGAACAGGAACATGTAGTCGTAGCTCTTGCAGACGGCCTGACGCAATTCCACTTGCAGGGATTTGCTTGGGTTCACGCCCGCCAGTGTGCAGATGATTTCCAGCGCTTCCCACGGATGGGCATCATCGTACTGGGCATGCATCTTCAACCACTTCATGGCCCGCTTGCGATCTTCCTCCGGGAACGATGCCCCGTAGACGCCACTGGAACATACCAGCGCGGACCACTCCCCGGTCGCACCTTCAATGGCGTAGTTGGTGGCGGCAATGGCAACGATCAGCGAATCCGACGAACTGGTGTGCCAGCACCAGTGGCTCAAGGCGTGAAGTTCAGGCGCAACGTTTTGCGCGTGCAGATCTTCCAGGCTGACACCGTGAGCACGACTCCAGTGCACCCAATAATCGGCATGATTCAATTCGACGCGTATGTTACGCATCAGCCAGCGACGCGCCATGTCTTCACCTGGATGGCGGGCAAAGCGAGTCTTGCTCAGGTTCTGTGCCATATATAACGCGAACTGTTCGACTACCGGCCAGCCACCAACAAGGTACTGACGCATGGTCTTTGCACTGAGTTTGTTATCACGCAGACGCTGATACAGTTCGTGTTCGACAACCCGGCGTTTGCTCTCGCTACAATCCTGGATCAGGCGTTGAGCCCAGGCGGGATAACTTGCAGCTTCCATGAGTGGTCCGGTTCGGTTGAATGTGTCGATCACTGTCGAGCTCCTTTTGATTGTGATTATAAGGATCAGCAAGAGATTTCAACGGAATGTGCCAGGCGCCTTGAATAACAAAGACTGAGGCCTGGCTGGACGACTTTGTAAACTGTCGCAGGTAAACAAATGCGGGCGTTCAATAACATACCCTTGAGCGTAATCCACCCCGATCTCCAGCAATGCCTGCTCGATCTGTGGTGTTTCAACAAACTCGGCAATCGTACGCTTACCCATAACATGACCGATGTGATTGATGACTTCGACCATGGCGCGGTTAATCGGGTCGTCCAGCATATCCTTTACGAAACTCCCGTCGATCTTCAGGAAGTCTACAGGTAAATGTTTCAAGTATGCGAATGAGGACATTCCGGCGCAAAAGTCATCCAGTGAAAAGTGGCAACCTAAACCTTTGAGTTCATTAATAAATCTGATTGCACTTCCGAGATTGGAAATAGCACTGGTTTCAGTGATTTCAAAACAAATCATTTCAGGCGGTATGGAGTAAGTAACAAACTGTTCACGCAGGAAGTGCAGAAACGCCTCATCTCCGATAGTTGTGCCTGACAGATTAATCGCACACATGGCCAATGGTCCTTTGTGCTGTTCGGCGATGCATTGGGCAATGATCTTGAAAACGTTCTGTACAACCCAGCGGTCAAGGGACGTCATCAGACCATAACGCTCAGCAGCCGGAATAAAACTGTCGGGCAAAATCATGCGTCCGGCTTCGTCATGCAGGCGCAACAGAATTTCGATATGTCCACCGCCCTTCTCGATATGACCAAGTGGCGCGATTTCCTGGGCGTACAGACAGAAGCGGTCTTCTTCCAGCGCCATGTGCAGGCGCTGCACCCAAGCCATCTCGCCGAAGCGCAGGGACAGTTCCGAATCGTCGGCGTGATAGACCTGAACCCGATTGCGACCCTTTTCCTTGGCCATGTAGCAGGCCATGTCGGCAGCGCGCAGCGAAGCTTCGAGCGTGGTCGGATTCTGAGCGACGTGAACCAGCCCGATGCTCACAGTGGTTACGAATGGTCGGCCTTTCCAGACGAAGTGCAGGTTCTGCACGGTCTGACGCACGCCCTCGGCGATTTTTTCTGCGGCTTCCGGGGCGCAGTTCTCCAGCAGGATGCCAAACTCGTCGCCACCCAACCGGGCCAGGGTATCGCCTTCGCGCAAACCGGATTGCAACAGAGCGCAGATATGCCGCAGCAACTCGTCACCCGCCGCATGGCCGCAGGTATCGTTGACCAGTTTGAACTGATCCAGATCGAGGAACATCAGCGCATGGCGCCCCGATTGCCGTGTCAGGTTGTGCAGCGCCTGTTCCAGGCGATACTCGAATTCGCGGCGGTTGGCGAGCCCGGTCAAGGCGTCATGGCTCGCCTGCCAGGACAGATTGGCAATGTATTGCCGCTCCTGGGTCATGTCGTGCAATACCAGCACGGTACCGCTGACCTTGCCGGCGTTGCGGATCGGCGCACCGACCAGAGTGACCGAAACCGTGCTGCCATCCAGGCGCTGGATCAGTTTTGAGTGTTCGCTGCCACCGCTGAGCTGTCCGCTCAAAATGTGCTCGATGAGTGTGAAGCCATCGGCCTGAGCATTCTCGTCCAGCAGATTGAACAGCGCCGCCAGCGGCAAACCCGTCGCCTGCTCGGCCTTCCAGTGGGTCAGTGCCTCGGCAGCCGGATTCATATAGGCGATCGTGCCGTCGACATTCGTGGTGATTACGCCATCGCCAATCGATTGCAGGGTGATCTGCGCTCGGTCCTTCTCCAACTGCAGGGCCTCGGCGAACGCATTGCGGTGCTTGAGCAGTTTGTGGGTGCGCATCAAGGCCAGCGCAATCAAGCCCAGGGCCGTGGCGAGGTTGGTCACCAGCAGCACCCGCAGGATCATCCGCGAGCCTTCTCCCAAGGCATCGCTGAAGGCCTTCGCCGCCGGCGTCACACTTTCGTTGATGACGAATATCTGATCCTTCCAGCGCTTGATATCGGCATCAGTGGCCTGCCGGGTGGGGATGCGCTGATGCATCTCCCGCGCAATGGCATCGAGTTGCACCAGATACGCATCGCCCACCGCCCAGAGGTCGATGGCTTTTTTGTGGTAAGTGAAGTTCCGGAAATTCAGGTACAGCCAGATCACACTATTGATGTCATCCGGGTGGTTGCCGCCCTTGAGGATCGCCACGCGCGCGGCTTCGATATTCGGCGGTTGATGATCCAGCGCCACACGCAATTCGTGGCCACCCTGAGGCACGGCAATCGCGTTCTGGTATTTGTTGAATATCGTCTCGTCGCGGCTGTCGGCGTAGAGATTGAGGTAATAGATGGCGTCTTTTTGGCCTTTGGACCACAGGCTTTCACCGGCAACATAGCCGCGAACCGCCGACAGAACATACAGGCTGACACCGCCCAGCAAGGCTTGGAACAACACGACGGCAATAAATGGCCAGACGATGCCCAACAACCGTGGCGTTCCGAGAGTCCGTGCTTGATTCATGAGGTCCCTTGTTTTAGCACTGCCAGATCAGCATCCACCGTGATCGCTACAGCTAGACTAGGGTGCGTTCCCGGTTCCGGCAAGCAGAGGAGCGGCCTCAATGCCGTACACATGCGCGTCATATAGATATATACCGCCGATACCGGTTTCGAGATCTATTTACTAGGCACTTCGGGCTCCCCCTATCCGTTTCGGGAACCCTTTCAAAGGAGTGCGACATGACAGAGATGTCTTTACCTTCACCTGATCAGCCCACCCAGTTACCGGCGGATGAAGAGTTTCGCGCCAGACAGGCTCTGCGACTCGACGACGGCCCGGATATCGAAATCTTGGGCCTGCGCCCCACTGCCCGGGATCGAAGAGGATTCAAGGCTATTCAGCGCGCGACCCCCGACCTCGCGCAACACATGACCCTCGACACTTACAAGTCAAAACGCATCAATGTTCAAATCATCGACATCGTGAAGGCCTTCCTGAACGGCAAGCGTTCGTTAATCGGTCATCTCGGCGCCTCTGTACTGGCTTCCGCCTCCATGGATCAGCTGCGCGCGACGCCCTCTGTATTCCTCCTGCGAATGCTGAATACGGTCGAAGCAAAAGAGCTGGGGGACAGGCTGCTCAGGACGCTCAAGTGGTATGGCGCAGGCCCTGGCGAACAAACTTCGGCGTCCGTGCGCCATCAACTGGTTTGCAAAGCCATATGCCTTCACTTGCACGCCCCGTCAGCCGATGAGCCGCAGGAACTCGCCGGCTTCCGCTGGCAAGACCCGGCTCACTGGGGCAAAAGCTACCAGACCCTGCGCAGCGATTTTGAACAGCACTTGCTGCGCACCAAACGGGTCACTGATGCAAAAGAGGCGTCCTTTCTGACGCGGGTGTTCGAGACCCGCCTGTCAAAGGACTTCGCCGTGCGCGATATCCCGCCCGACCTTCCTTACAAAAGCTCGGTGGTGTGGGTGAACTTCATGCACGGCGTGCTGCTGGCAGATGACCTCGGCCTTGATCGATTGCAACCGCTGTCCTTTCAACAACTCGTCGACCTGCCCCTGACCCGGAGCGCCGACGCCTCGTCCGAACAACTTGAGCAGATTGCGCGACTGAGGATGGGTCCAGCACTGGAATGGGCGGTCTGCAGTGGCATCGTTCAATCGCGGACGGAATCCGATTACGACGAGGACGATATGACGCGGGCGATCGCAGCTCTGGAAAGCCACAGCGAGAGCCTGAACAACGCCGTCATGACACTCGATTTGCCGCCCCCTGAAAGACTGAAGATGGCCAAACAGGTAAAGGATGATCTGTTTGGCGATGCAATGTACGAATCGGACGGGCGCAAGTTGCTGCGTGATGAGTTACCGAGCAGCTTAGGGTTCGTAGAAATGCCCTCATTGGAGCTACCGGGCAAAACATTCACATTCCTCGATGTCTATGCCGATGGCCAATTCGATAACGCAAGCAAATGGTTTGTAACCCAATCCGATGGGAAAACACGAACCAGTCACTGGATCAACATCGACGACAAGCGAACCCTGCATCATGAGGAGTTTCGCAAGGATCATAGGGGGATCGAAAGGCGAATATTTACTAGCAGATACAGGGGCAAGACGCTGCCTGATATCAACGCGCAGTTTGAAACAGACTTCACAAACTACCTCTCGAAAATCAGGACGGCCTATCAGACCCTGATCGCCAGCCTACTGACTTCGCTGCCACTGGCCGACCGCCATGCCCTTGAACGGGGTGACGTCCGCTTGCTGAGCCTGCACTTGGGAAAAACACTCATCCAATCAAGGGGAGACATCCGGCCAAGAAAAGGTTTCGTTCTACAGGTGACCCACAATCATGAAATCACCTATTACGAACTGATCCCGAGTGCTGGCGTCATTCGTTGCCGACCCCACTTGAGGTTTTCAACAGTCGAAGGGGTTCGCACCACGTTTCCCTTGCACGCCTCAATCCCCGGACAAACCTATACGGCTGAAATCAGCACTTCTCTGCTTCTCGATTGGTCAGCGCACTTAAATGGCAAGCAGCCTGCTGACAGGGCGTACTGCATAGCGATCCTCGGCGTGGTAGGTGACGTGCCCGCCGCTGTATCGCCAAGCGCAGCCGTTAGCCATAGCGAAGGAACAGCGCAGGTATCCCCCCGTTTGAATGCAGTGGCCCACTACATTGCAACGAATTTTCTGTACGTAGACGAACGGCAGTTGCATACCCAAGCCCGCGGCATGACGGCATTCGACACCATCAGGGCTAGAAACAAACAACGATGGAATACGTTCGTAGAATTGGCCAAAGGGTTTGTGCCTTTCTGGGGCAGTATTGAGGACCTTTTGTCGGGCAAAACTGACCGGATACTCACAGGCGTGATCGGACTCGTATTGGACCTGGCTTCATTCCTCACCCCTGTCGGGAAATTCATGTCGGGTTCGGTGCGGTTGATCAGGGCCGGGACCACAGCCTCGCGCATGACCGTCAAAGCAAGCCTGCCCTCCTTTTCAACGTTGACCCGAAAACTCCTGACCGCTTCGCTGAGCAACCTCAATCCGGTGGACGGGGTACCGACACTACTCAAGTCAATAGGAAGCGGTGCATGGAAAGGACTGCACACGGCGCGCCGCATTGGTGTCAGCGGGCTCAAGAAACTGGCAGGGCACGCCGACAGCTACCGACTGGTGGACAACCTGCCCCAGACAATCGATCCGGGGCGCTGGAAGCCGCTGACAAACAATGATCGACTGGCAACGATCAACGGCGTCGATGATGTACTTGTGCGCAATACCAGCCCGTCGGACCTGAACCGATTCTACCCCGTCGATCCGGTGACGTCCTTGCCCTACGGCCCCCGCCTGCACAATCACAGCGACAACCTCTTACAGGGCCGGTCAACCTTCAAAACGTTATCTCCTACCGAATCCCACGTCCTGGTAGAACTCCCGGAAAACGCCCATATCCGTGAAGTACTTGAGGTCGATGGTCGAACCACACTGTTTGTTGATGACATTCCCTATCGTCTGGACGGCAACCAACTACGCCGCGCCGACTTGATTGATGATCAGGCGATGTTCCGATCCTTGCCTTGCCGGGCACGACGTAACCCGGGTGACGATGTATGCACGACCACATTCGTCACCCGTGATCCGGCACCGACGCCGGCCATTGGCAGTTTCGACGAAAGCAAAGGCTGGGCGCCGTGGTTCGGAGACAGTATCTATACGCCGGCCACTAAGGATCGGGCGATGTTGCTTAAAACCCTGAAGAAAAAAAGCCGGCTCCCGGCCACGATGGAGTTCCAAAAAGGGGTTTATGGGAGGATCAAGGTGAGTATTCCCTACGGGAACCAGAATCAATTTGATACCTTTCAGGCCGGTGCCACCCTCTTCCCGGCGATAGACGATTCGAAGCGCTATGTGTTCACCCGGCTGGATAGCGGAGCTTTTTACGTCGCCGAACTGGCGCAAGGTCAAAGCATAAGAGACACGCTGAATTTCAAGAAAGCTTCCACATTGCCGGAAGATCTCAAAGCAGAATTGTTGACTGTCTACACCGGATCGTTGAATGCCAACAATATGGCAAGGATTCACGGTACGGAAGCGGTGGAACATGCGTTAAAAACAATGGAAGAAATTGCCATTCCAATCGGCGGCCACGTGAACCCGCCCGATACGCTCAAGCTGCTCAAGGTCGATACCAATCCAGGCGAAGCGGTGCTGTTCGATCACTCGACCCGAATGATTGTCACCCAGCTGCCGAAGGGTGCGACAAGCTGGTCGCGCAGCAAGGTCGCATCAGAAGCCTTCCGTCAAAGAACAGTGGAAATTTTCGATACATTGTTCCTTGAGCCGATCATCGTGCTGAACAATGCCGACAGCGCACTGAGGATCGACAGCACGATGAAAAAGCTTCACAACCTTATCCCTCGTCACCAGCGCTCCTTCAATGCTAGAAACATCGCTTATGCCGAAGTAGTCACCACCACCGGGAAGCGGGAGGTTTATGTCAGTGTTTCGGGAGCGCAGGGGGCGACCGGACATCTGCCTTTGTTCAGAAATAATCGTGGCGCAGATCAGGTCAAGGTAGGCGAAACGACCTACTTCAATGTTGATATGAACGAAGTATTTCCCAGCACATCACTCCATGTATCTGATGAAGGCAAATTACTCGCTGTGCCGGCGACAATAAAAGATATTGAAAGCTATAGCCCGACACTGACTCGCAAGCCCACGTCACTGGACAGCGAAAGCAAGTTGATCCGCGTAATTCGCGAAAAATACCCCGATCCCAAATCGATCGAAACGGTTAATGTCGCCACCACCATGCCACCCTGCGAATCCTGCTCGGTTGTTATCAAGGAATTCGGTTTCGACGGCGGTGAAAATGCGCTGAACGTCCTGTGGCACTGATCTAATGTTGCTGCAAATGCCCATACAGCTTGGCGTACAAACCACCATCAGCAATCAATTGCTGATGGTCGCCATCCTCGGCAATCTGCCCGCCATCAAACACCAGCACGCGGTCGGCCTGTTTCACTGCCGATAACCGGTGCGCAATGATCAGCGTGGTGCGGTTGCTCAAGAACCGCGCCAGCGCCTGGTGCAGGTTGTATTCGGTGGCGGCATCCAGTGCCGAGGTGGCCTCGTCGAGGATCACCACCTTGGGATCGGCCAGCACCATCCGTGCAATCGCCAAACGTTGACGCTGTCCCCCGGACAAGCGCACGCCGGAACGTCCGACGATGCTGTCCAGACCATTGGGCAATTCACGCACCGTGTGGTGCAACTGAGCAATCTCCAACGCCTGCCAGCAGGCTTCGTCGCTGCGTTCGCGACCCATCGTCAGGTTGGCGCGGACGGTGTCGTTGAACAGCGCCGGGTGTTGCAGGACCACGGCGACATTTTCGCGCACGGTTTCCAGGCCGATCTCTTGCTGGGTCGAGCCGCCGAAACGGATCGTCCCGGCGAGCGGCGTGTACAAGCCCAGCAGCAACTGCACCAGGGTACTTTTGCCGCCACCGCTGGCGCCTACAATCGCGACCTTTTCGCCGGGGGCGATCGACAGGTTCATCTGGTTCAACACCAGCTCGTCGCCGTAACCGAAACTCAATCCCTGGACTTCGATGCCCACGGTTTCGCGACCGTTGAACGGGTCGACACCGCCCGGGTATTCAGGCTCATCAGCCCGGGCCAGCAACTCGTTGATCCGCGACAGCGCGCCGCCGGCTGCGTAATAGGCGTACTGCAGATTCAGCAGCTGTTCCACCGGACCGATCATGAACCACAGGTAGCTGAACACCGCGAGCATCTGGCCGATGGACAGGTCGGAAAACAGCACGGTGAGCATCGCCGCCGCACGGAAAATATCGATGCCGAACTGGAACAGCAAGCCGCTGGCACGGTTCGAGGCATCGGTTTTCCACTGCGAGTTCACCGCGTAATCGCGCACTTCCCGGGCGCGCTGACCCAGGCGCCCAAGGAAAAAGCCCTGACGGTTACCGGCACGCACTTCCTGAATGGAGTCGAGGGTTTCGGTCAGCGCCTGGGTAAAGCGCGAGGTGCTGTCGTTCTCGAGTTTCTTCAGGTGCTTGACCCGTTTGCCCAACTGTACCGTGGCATAGATCACCAACGGGTTGAACAGCAGGATCAGCAACGCCAGCTTCCAGTGCATCCACATCAGGATGGAGGCGGTGCCGACCAGGGTCAGCATGGCCACAAGGAAACGACTGAGGGTTTCGCCAACGAATTTGTCCAGCGTGTCCAGGTCGGTCACCAGGTGGGTGGTGACTGTGCCGCTGCCCAGGCTTTCGTATTCACCCAGCGAAATGCGCTTGAGCCGTTCGATCAGCCGCACACGTATGCGGTACACGATGTCCTTTGCCAGCGCCGCAAACAACCGCGCCTGCACCACGTTGAACAGCAATGCAGCGCACCGCAGTCCCAGCGTCACCAGCAGCATCAGACCGATGTAACCCGCAGCTTTCTGCCAGTTTTCGGGCAACGCGTGGTTCATGATCTTCAGCGCGGCGTCGCCGTGTCCCAGCAGCACTTCGTCCACCAGCAACGGCAGGAGCAAGGGAATTGGCACGCTACACAGGGTTGCCAATACCGCCACGCCGTTGGCAATCCACAGGGATTTTTTGTGATGCAGCGCCAGGCGACGGATTTCCGCCCAGCTCAGACGGTCGACACGCGAAGCAGGTGGCTCGTCGTCGGGCTGATCATGCACAGGCAGCGCGCTCCAGCCAGCGGCCGAGCAACGGAGACAATACGCTGAGGGGCTGATAGCCATTGGTCAACAGCGCCAATTGACCATTACGCTCAGCCAGTAAGGTAGGGAAACCGGCAATCCCCAGGTCCTGGACCCAGGTGAAATCGGCCGCCGTCGCGGCATGCTGATCGGCACGGTCGAACGCGGCGGCGAACTCGATACGCGGCAGACCGGCTTGCTCCGCCAGCTCCACCAGAACATTGGCATGCGTGACGTCGCGACCTTCGGTGTAAAACGCGTGCTGAATCAGCCCGAGCAGTTTCCACGCGCAATCCGGCGCCAGGCTGCGTGCAGTCACCAGCGCCCGACAGGCAGGTTCGGTGTCGTAGACAAACCCGTCGGGCAACGCGCCTTCCAGCTTGAACGGTTGGCCAGTCGCCTCGTTGACCGCCTGCCAATGCTCAAGGATGTAGCGCCGAGTGGTCGGCTCCAGCGCGGAGCCGCTGCCGGTACGCAAACCGCCCACCACCAGGTGCACGTCCACACCCGCTGCTTGCGCCTGCTCGACCAGCGCGTTGGCCACCGGCGCGAAGCCCCAGCACCAGGAACACATCGGGTCCATCACATAGAGCAGGCGTTGCGCAGACATGGTTCAAGCCTCGGAAGGAGTTTGCTTGTAGTTGTAACCGATCGGGTGAGGCAGGTTGCGAGCCTTGGCCAGTTCGATCTGCTTTTGCCGGTCGATGGCACTGCGACGGGTCTTCTCGCTCAGCTTATCCCAGCAATGCGGGCAACTGATGCCGGCCACGTAGTGCTCGGATGTGCGGTCGGAGGCGCTGATCGGTGTACGACAGGCATGACATTGATCGTAGTCGCCTTCGCTGAGGTCGTGACGCACGGTCACGCGGTTATCGAACACGAAGCAGTCGCCCTGCCATTTGGTTTCTTCCTGCGGCACCTCTTCGAGGTACTTCAGAATGCCGCCCTTGAGGTGATAGACCTCGTCGAAGCCCTGGCTGAGCATGTAGCTCGACGCCTTTTCACAACGAATGCCGCCGGTGCAGAACATCGCGACTTTCTTGTGCACGGCCGGGTCGAAGTTGGCTTTGATGTAGTCGGGGAATTCGCGAAAACTGGTGGTCTTGGGGTCGATGGCGCCTTCGAAGGTGCCGATCGAGACTTCGTAGTCGTTGCGGGTGTCGATCAACAGCACTTCCGGATCGCTGATCAGCGCGTTCCAGTTCTCTGGATCGACGTAGGTGCCGACCTTTTTGTTCGGGTCCACGCCCTCAACGCCGAGGGTGACGATTTCTTTCTTGAGTTTGACTTTGGTGCGATAGAACGGCTGGTCGTCGCAGTACGACTCTTTGTGGTCGATGTCGTCCATGCGCGGGTCGTTCTTGAGCCAGGCCATCAGCCCGTCAATGCCTTCGCGGCTGCCGGACACGGTGCCGTTGATGCCTTCTTCGGCGATCAGCAGGGTGCCTTTGATGCCGTTGTCGACCATCGCTTGCAGCAGTGGCTCGCGCAGGGCGACGTAATCTTCCAGAGTGACGAACTTATACAGTGCCGCCACGACAATCTGTTGTGTCATGGGTGATTCTCCAGGTGGCTACCCTCGTAAGGGGTGAACCGGATGCGAAAAAAAACGCGCCGGGTGAGCGGCGCGTTGCGGATTCTAGCAAAAAACCGATGCTTAATGCTTGCTGCCGCCAGCACAGGTCGGCGAGGCCGGAGCCGCGTCGATCTGTGCCCATTCCTCTGGCGTGTAGGTATGCAGCGCCAACGCATGGAACTCGCCCATCAGCTCGCCGAGCGTGCCGTAGACTTTCTGGTGACGCTTGACGCGGTTGAGCCCTTCGAACTGCTGGCTGACCACCACGGCCTTGAAGTGGGTCTGCAACCCACGGCTGTGCATGTGGCTTTCATCCAGCACTTGCAGATGCTGCGGCTGCAACAGGCCCAGCGTCGATTCGATGCGTTGTTGCATGGTCATACCGAACTCCGCTTAAGGCTTTTTCTTGGCTGGAGCGGCGGCGCCTTTAGGCTCCAGCTCGGCCGTCATGTCAGCCAGCAGTTTGTTGACCACAGGCACGGCGCTTTCCAGCTTGGCTTGAGTCATCTGGGCCGATTGCTGAGTCAGCTGCGGCATTTTTTCCAGGACTTTCTTGCCCAGTGGCGACTTGTAGAACGCAACCAGGTCTTTCAGCTCGGATTCGCTGAAATTGGTGGTGTAGAGCTTGACCATGTCCGGCTTCAGCTTGTTCCAGCCAATGGCTTGGTCCAGCGCGGCGTTGGCTTTAGCCTGGTAGGTTTCCAGCAAGGCTTTTTTCGATTCAGGTGCTTTGGTCTGTTCAAAGCGCTGAGCGAACATTTGCTGCACTTGCATGTACACCGGAGTGCCCAATTTGTCAGCGTGCGCCAGAGTCAGGAAAGCTTCGGCACTGGCGTTGTGGCTGGCGGTATCGGCAAAAACAGGGCCGCTGGCGCAAACCAGTGCAACCGCGGTACAGATGGCACGAAGACGAGTCATCGAGTTTCCTTTCTAGCAGGCGAGGTCATTACCCCAAGGGGGACCATTCTGCACCTAAAAAAGTGTGTCACTCAACCCCAAGCCTTGTCTGGCCTGATTTAGAGGGGTTGAATGGTCAAAAAACAGACTGATGGAACCACGGCCGGCGATCACGGCCTAAACTGCGCTATCGACCTACAGGAGTGTGCATGATGAGCCGTATCGAAACTGACAGCCTTGGCCAGGTGGAAGTCCCGGATGAAGCCTACTGGGGCGCTCAGACGCAACGCTCGCTGATTAACTTCGCCATCGGCAACGAAAAAATGCCGCTGGCGGTGCTGCATGCCCTGGCACTGATCAAGAAAGCCGCGGCGCGAGTCAATGACCGCAACGGTGACCTGCCCGCCGACATCGCCCGGCTGATCGAACAAGCCGCCGACGAAGTACTCGACGGCAGCCATGACGACCAGTTCCCGCTGGTGGTGTGGCAGACCGGCAGCGGCACCCAGAGCAACATGAACGTCAACGAAGTGATCGCCGGTCGGGCCAACGAACTGGCCGGTAATGCTCGTGGTGGCAAGTCGCCGGTTCACCCTAACGATCACGTCAACCGCTCCCAAAGCTCCAACGACTGCTTCCCGACTGCCATGCACATCGCGGCAGCCCAGGCGGTGCAACAGCAATTGCTGCCGGCGATCAACGAACTGTCGGGCGGATTGGCCGAGCTGTCCGCGCGGCACATGAAGCTGGTCAAGACTGGTCGCACCCACATGATGGACGCGACGCCGATCACCTTCGGTCAGGAACTGTCGGCGTTCATCGCGCAACTGGATTACGCCGAGCGGGCGATCCGCAGCTCGCTGCCGGCCGTCTGTGAACTGGCCCAGGGCGGCACCGCAGTCGGCACCGGGCTGAATTCGCCCCACGGTTTTGGTGAAGCCATCGCTGCCGAACTGGCCGCCCTCTCCGGCCTGCCGTTCGTCACCGCACCCAACAAATTCGCCGCCCTGGCGGGTCATGAGCCGCTGACCACGCTGTCCGGCGCGCTGAAAACCCTCGCCGTGACCCTGATGAAAATCGCCAACGACCTGCGCCTGCTGGGCTCCGGGCCGCGTGCAGGTTTCGCCGAAGTCAAACTGCCGGCCAACGAACCGGGCAGCTCGATCATGCCGGGCAAGGTCAATCCGACTCAGTGCGAAGCGCTATCGATGCTGGCGTGTCAGGTCTTGGGCAACGACGTCGCCATCGGGTTTGCCGCGAGCCAGGGGCACCTGCAGCTGAACGTGTTCAAACCGGTGATCATCCACAACCTGCTGCAATCGATCCGCCTGCTCGGTGACGGCTGCAGCAACTTCCAGCAGCATTGCATCGCCGGTCTGGAACCGGATGCAGAGAAAATGGCTGAACATCTGGAGCGTGGGTTGATGCTGGTGACAGCGCTGAATCCGCACATTGGTTATGACAAATCGGCAGAGATCGCCAAAAAGGCTTACGCAGAAGGGCTGACCTTGCGTGAGGCAGCGTTGCAACTTGGGTATCTGACGGATGAAGAGTTTGATGCGTGGGTAAGGCCGGAGAATATGCTGGAGGCTGGTGCCAAAGGCTGAGATCTGCGGTGACTGACAGTCCGCCATCGCGAGCAAGCTCGCTCCCACAGGTAATCGCATTCTCCTGTGGGAGCGAGCTTGCTCCGGGCGGCGTTCCGACGATGAACGATGACGCGGTCTAACTTGCCGCTATCCGCACCTTCCGGGCCCTGAGCCCCGCAATCAACGATGGCCCCAACGCCACCAGCGCCGACCCCAGCACCACCAGCACCGCCCCGCCATAACCCAGACCATTGATCGTCTCGGCATGCACATACTCCGGCCATAACCACGCCGCCACTGCCACCGCAGCAAACGTCACCAGCGGCGTAATCGCCAGCGTCGCACTGACCCGTGACGCCTCCCAATGGGCCAGAGCCTCGGCAAACGCGCCATAGGCGATCAGCGTGTTCATGCAGCACGCCAGCAAAAGCCAGCCTTGCAGCGGACTCAGTTGCAGCGCTTCCAGCGGATGCACCCATGGCGTCAGCAACAGCGCACAGAACAGGTAGATCACCATCATCACCTGCAGCGAATTCCACACCGTGAGCAATTGCTTCTGGCCCAAGGCGTAGAACGTCCAGACCGTGGACGCCAACAACACCAACAGCACGCCGGTGGTGTACTCGGTCAGCGAGGTCAGCAACTCGGCGAGCCGCTGATTGAAAAACAGGGCAAAGCCGATCAACAGCACCAGCAGGCCAATCCCCTGCCCCACGCTGAACCGTTCCTTGAACACAAACAGACTGGCGATCAGCAACATGATCGGGCCCATCTGCACCACCAGTTGCGCGGTGCCGGGGCTAAGCAGGTTCAGTCCCATCAGGTACAGCACGTAGTTGCCCACCAGGCCGAGCACCGCCATCAACACCAACCAGCCACCACGCGGCCCGAGCACCTTGCGGCTCGGCAGGCGTTTGGTCGCCGCCAGATAAATGAACAGGCACCCGCCGGACACGATCAGGCGAAACCAGGTCACCGTCACCGGGTCCATCACCAGCAGCACTTGCTTGAGTTTGATTGGCAGGATTCCCCACAACAGCGCGGTCACCAAGGCCAGGAACAGACCGTAAACCCAGCGACCCGATGAAATGTGCATTGCGAACCCCGAAGCCGAGTGGCGAGAAAGGTCATTCTAGGCTTAGAGCCGTTCGGCACACAGGGACAGTTGGGTGTTGGCCGCGAATGAAACTGTGCAGGTCGCACCATTAAATTGGCGCTATGCCGTCGATCGGGTGGCCAGGCGTTGCAAGTGGTTCATGCATAAGCTCATGGGATTCGCCAACAGAAACATTCCTCAGGAGATCGCCATGTACGGCAAACGCGCCCAGGACAATGCCCCCGCCACGCACTTTCGCTGCGACCGGGTGTGTCGTGTGAATGGGGATTTGTATTTCAGCACCCGGGAAAACACCCTGGAGGGACCGTTTGAAAACCCGGAGAGGTTGGCGCGGGAGGTGCAGGCTTACATTGAGCGGATGCTGCTTTTGCGGATGAGCCTGTAGGCCGCGGCGGCGCCATCGCGAGCAAGCTCGCTCCCACAGGGATCTCATGCGTGACATAGATCCAATGTGGGAGCGAGCTTGCTCCGGGCGGCGCTCCGACGATAGCGGTTAATCAGGCAACACAAGTCTTCCGGATTAACGCACTGCTTCAAACAACCCGGTCGCCCCCATCCCGCCACCCACACACATGGTGACGATGCCGTAACGCACGTTGCGGCGCTGCAATTCACGCACGAGATGCCCCACCTGACGCGAACCGGTCATGCCGAACGGATGGCCGATGGAAATCGAACCGCCATTGACGTTGTACTTGTCGTTATCAATCTCCAACCGAATGCGGCTGTACAAACATTGCGAGGCGAACGCTTCGTTGAGTTCCCACAGATCAATGTCGGAAATCCGCAAACCCTTGGCCTTAAGCAACTTCGGCACCGAGAACACCGGGCCGATGCCCATTTCATCCGGCTCGCAACCCGCCACGGTGAAACCACGGAAGAACGCCTTGGGCTTCAACCCCAGTTCCAGTGCTTTTTCCAGGCTCATCACCAGCGTCATCGACGCGCCATCGGACAGCTGCGAAGAATTGCCCGCCGTCACCGAACCGTCTTCGGCAAACACCGGTTTCAATCCCGCCAGGCTTTCCAGGGTGGTGCCCGGACGATTGCAGTCATCGTGATCGACGATGCCGTCAAGGATCTGCACCTGACCGGTGGCCTTGTCTTCAACCCGATACTTCACCGCCATCGGCACGATTTCATCGTCAAACAATCCATCGGCCTGAGCCTGAGCGGTACGTTGCTGACTTTGCAGCGCGTACTGATCCTGTTCTTCGCGCCTGACGTCGTAACGACGAGCGACGATTTCAGCCGTCTGGCCCATCGGGAAATAGATGCCGGGCACCTGCTCTTTCAGCAGCGGGTTGATCAGGTTGTCGGTGTTGATGCTTTTCATGGTCAGGCTGATGGACTCGACGCCACCGGCGACGATGATGTCGCTGCAACCCGAGGCGATCTGGTTGGCGGCGATGGCGATCGCCTGCAAGCCCGACGAGCAAAAACGGTTGAGGGTCATGCCGGCCGTGCCGGTGCCCAGGCGCGACAGCACCGCGATGTTGCGACCGATGTTGAAGCCCTGGCCACCTTCGTTGGAGCCGGCACCGACGATGCAATCCTCGACGCTGGCCGGATCGATGCCCGAGCGCGCCAGCAATGCATTGACGCAATGGGCCGCCATATCGTCCGGACGGGTCAGGTTGAACTTGCCGCGAAAGGATTTGGCCAGGCCGGTCCGCACGCTGTCGACGATCACCACTTCACGCATGGCATACCTCATTGTTGTTGTCGGTTGAGAGTGGACCGAGCATAAGTCCACTGCATTACCGACCGCGACAATCATTCACCCCGCGTATGCGCAACCATCGCTCACTGCTTGTGCTGTTTCACTTTCCGGTCGTGTTTGTCGGACTTTTCGAACGCCTCTTCCAGCGCCAGATTGATGGTGCGCAGGACTTTGACCCGCGCCCAGCGCTTGTCATTGGCTTCCACCAGCGTCCAGGGCGATATCTCGGTGCTGGTGCGATCAACCATGTCGCCGACTGCCGCGCGGTAGGCGTCCCATTTGTCACGATTGCGCCAGTCATCCTCGGTGATCTTGAAACGCTTGAAGGGGATCTCTTCCCGCGCCTGGAAGCGCTCCAGTTGAGTCTGCTTGTCGATGGCCAGCCAGAACTTGACCACAATCACCCCGGCCTCGGCGATCAGCTCTTCAAAATCATTGATTTCACTGTAAGCCCGCAACCAGTCCGCCGGCGGGCAGAAGCCTTCGATGCGCTCCACCAGCACCCGCCCGTACCACGAACGATCGAACACCGTGAACTTGCCCTTGGCCGGGATGTGCCGCCAGAACCGCCACAGATAAGGCTGCGCCCGTTCCTCTTCGGTGGGCGCAGCAATTGGCACGATGCTGTACTGACGCGGATCGAGGGCCGCCGCAACCCGGCGGATCGCTCCGCCCTTGCCTGCCGCATCATTGCCTTCGAACACCGCCACCAAGGCGTGCCGACGCATGCGCTTATCGCGCATCAGGCCGGAGAATCGCGCCTGCTCGGTAATCAGTTGTTCTTCGTAATCGTCCTTGTCCAGACTCTGGGTCAAATCCAGGCTGTCGAGCAGGTTCAACTGATCGACATGGATGGGCAACGGCGCGGCATTGACCTTGTCGGGATGGATCTCGGGACGCTTCAGAGCATTTTGCAGACCTTCGAGCAGGATCTTGCCCACCGCCAAGCTGCGGTAATGAGGGTCCACCCCTTCGATCACATGCCAAGGCGCGTAGTCGCGGCTGGTACGGCGCAACACGCGTTCGCCGTACTTCACGAATTTGTCGTAGGTTTTCGATTGTTGCCAATCCAGTGGACTGATGCGCCAGCTGTGCAGCGGATCATCCGTCAGGGCCTTGAGCCGCGCCTTCATTTGCTTCTTGGAGAGGTGGAACCAGAACTTGAAGATCAGTGCGCCTTCATCGCAGAGCATTTTTTCAAAACGCTCGGACTGGTTGATCGCCTGATCCAGCACCGGGTCCTTGAACAAGCCATGAACCCGGCCTTGCAGCATCTGGCTGTACCAGTTGCCGAAGAAAATCCCCATACGGCCCTTGGCCGGGAGCATCCGCCAGTAGCGCCAGGCCGGGGGCCGCGCCAGCTCTTCGTCGGTCTGCTGATCGAACGTGCGAACCTCGATCAGGCGTGGGTCCATCCATTCGTTAAGCAACTTGACCGTCTCGCCCTTGCCAGCGCCTTCGATGCCATTGATCAGAATGATCACCGGAAAGCGGCGCTGCTGATGAAGTTCGAACTGTGCTTCGAGCAAGGCTTCACGCAGGGCCGGTTCTTCGGCGTCGTAGGTTTCTTTGTCGATGGCGTGACCGATTTCGGCGGATTCGAACATGGATGGCTCCTTCCAGGATTGAGCAAGACTAGCGGATTGACCTCTCCTGCGTGGGAGAAATCCATCTTTGATGGCTGATATGAAACCTGTGGCGAGGGAGCTTGCTCCCGCTGGACGGCGAAGCCGTCCAGGTATCGGCAAACTTGCACTCGGGTGGTGCACAGATAACCCGTTTACGGCTGCTTCGCAGCCGAGCGGGACGGTGCGGCGATCCGACAAGCTCCCTCGCCACAAAAGCAGCGATTGTCCCTGACACCCCCAACCTGACACTTGCCATGGATCAAGCACCGCTCCGGCGATCGGCTAGAATGGCCGCCTTGCCGTTGCCGAGCCTGCCATGAAACCTGTATTGCCCCACGCCCAGCTCGACTGGGACGACCAAGGGCTCCCGCGTTCGCGGGTGTTCGATGATGTGTATTTTTCCGATCTGTCGGGGCTGGACGAAACCCGCTACGTATTCCTCGAACAGAACGCGTTGCGTGAACGCTTTGCCGCGTTGCCGGCCGGCGGTCGATTGGTGATTGGCGAAACCGGTTTCGGCACCGGACTGAATTTCCTTTGCGCCTGGCAGTTGTTCGAACAGCACGCGGTGGCCGGGGCGCGGCTGCATTTTGTCAGTGTCGAAAAGTACCCGCTGAGCCTGCCCGATCTGCAGCGTGCCTTGGCCTTGTGGCCGGAGCTCAAACCGTTTGCCGATCAACTGCTGACGCAATACATCGCGATCCACCCAGGCTTCCAGCGCCTGGTGCTGGACAACGGCCGCGTGACCCTGACCCTGCTGATCGGCGATGCGCTGGAACAATTGCCGCAACTGGACGCGCAGATCGACGCCTGGTTTCTCGACGGTTTTGCCCCGGCGAAAAACCCTGACATGTGGACCGCCGAGCTGTTTGCCGAACTGGCGCGCCTGGCGGCCCCCGGCTCGACCATCAGCACCTTCACCAGCACCGGTTGGGTGCGCCGTCTGCTGAACGCGGCGGGCTTCAAGATGAAGCGCACGCCCGGCATTGGCCACAAATGGGAAATCCTGCGGGGCGTGTTTCTCGGCTGGCCTGAGGAAGTTCCGGTGCCCGCCGTGGCTAAACCATGGTTCGCGCGCCCGATTCCACAAACCGGCGAGCGTCGTGCCTTGGTAATCGGCGCCGGACTGGCCGGTTGCGCCAGCGCCGCCAGCCTGGCGGCGCGGGGTTGGCACGTCAGTCTGCTGGAGCGTCACAATGCGCTGGCGCAGGAAGCCTCGGGCAATCCTCAGGGCGTTTTGTATCTCAAGCTTTCGGCCCATGGCACTGCGTTGTCGCAGTTGATTGTCAGTGGTTTCGGTCACACCCGTCGTTTGCTCGAACATCTGCAACGGGGTGTCGACTGGGATAATTGCGGGGTTTTGCAACTGGCCTTCAACACCAAGGAAGCCGAGCGTCAGGCGCAATTGGCCGCCGCCTTTTCGCCAGACCTGGTGCACTTGCTCGATCAACCGCAAGCCCAGGCTCAGGCCGGCATCGCCCTGGAGCACGGCGGATTATTCTTCCCGCAAGGTGGCTGGGTTCATCCGCCGGCGTTGTGCCATTGGCAGGCGTCTTCGGCGAACATCCAGTGGCTGCCCCATCGCGATGTCCTGGAACTGCGCAAGGTTGATGATCAGTGGCAGGCCTGGGACGGTGATGATTTGCTGGCCAGTGCCCCCGTTGTGATCCTGGCCGGCGCCGCCGAGATCAAACGATTCCCTCAAAGCGCCGAGCTGCCCCTCAAACGCATTCGTGGCCAGATCACCCGACTGGCGCAAACCCCTGAAAGCCAGACCCTGGCCACCGTCGTCTGCGCCGAAGGCTATGTGGCGCCGGCGCGACTGGGCGAACACACCCTCGGCGCCAGCTTCGATTTCAAGAGCGATGACCTCACCCCGACCCTCGCCGAACACCTCGGCAACCTGGCCTTGCTCGAGGAAATCTCCCCCGACCTGGCCACGCGACTGCACGCACAGGCACTGGACCCGCAACAGCTTGAAGGACGCGCCGCGTTCCGTTGCACCAGTCCGGACTACCTGCCGATCGTTGGCCCGTTGGCCGAACCAGCAGCCTTCGTCGACGCCTACGCCGTACTGAGCAAGGACGCCCGGCAAGTACCGGACATTCCCTGCCCCTGGCTTGAGGGTTTTTACGTCAACAGCGGCCACGGTTCTCGCGGCCTGATCACCGCGCCACTGTCGGGTGAATTGCTCGCGGCATGGATCGAAAACGAACCGCTGCCCCTGCCCAGAACCGTCGCCGAGGCCTGCCATCCCAACCGTTTCGCCGTGCGCCAATTGATCCGCGGAAAAGTCTGACGGCGCGCCTTATAACTTATCGGTCTAAAACTCCGGGGATTCAGCCGGGTCAGTTTCAGAGTACCCGCCATTTTGGCGCGGTATCGATTGACCCTCCCCAACGGAAAAACCGGTAAGGAATTTATGTGCGGATTAGCTGGCGAGTTACGTTTTGATCATCAACCTGCAGACCTTGCAGCCATTGAGCGAATCACCCATCACCTGGCCCCTCGCGGCCCTGACGCATGGGGCTTCCATGCCCAAGGGCCGATTGCCCTGGGCCATCGTCGCCTGAAAATCATGGACCTGTCGGACGGTTCGGCGCAGCCGATGGTCGACAACCAATTGGGCTTGTCCCTGGCCTTCAACGGCGCGATCTACAACTTCCCGGAACTGCGCACCGAGCTTGAAAGCCTCGGATATGCCTTCTATTCCGGTGGTGACACCGAAGTGCTGCTCAAGGGCTATCACGCCTGGGGCGAAGCGCTGCTGCCCAAACTCAATGGCATGTTCGCCTTCGCCATTTGGGAGCGCGACGCCCAACGCCTGTTCATCGCCCGCGATCGTCTCGGCGTGAAGCCGCTGTACCTGTCGCGCACCGGCCAGCGCCTGCGCTTTGCCTCGGCGTTGCCGGCGCTGCTCAAGGGCGGCGACATCAACCCGATCCTCGATCCGGTGGCACTCAATCATTATCTGAATTTCCACGCCGTGGTCCCGGCCCCGCGCACCTTGCTGGCCGGCATCGAAAAACTGCCACCGGCGACCTGGATGCGCATCGAAGCGGATGGCACCACCGAGCAGAAAACCTGGTGGACCCTGCCCTACGGCCCACACGCCGACGAGATGAATCTGACACTCGAAGACTGGCGCGACCGTGTACTCGACAGCACCCGCGACGCGGTGGCGATCCGTCAACGTGCGGCGGTCGACGTGGGTGTTCTGCTTTCTGGTGGTGTCGATTCGAGCCTGCTGGTCGGTCTGTTGCGTGAAGTCGGTGTTGAAAACCTGTCGACCTTCTCCATCGGTTTCCAGGATGCCGGCGGCGAGCGCGGCGACGAGTTCCAGTATTCGGACCTGATCGCCAAGCACTACGGGACCCAGCATCACCAATTGCGCATCGACGAAAAAGAGATCATCGAGCAACTGCCCGCAGCGTTCCGCGCCATGAGCGAGCCGATGGTCAGCCATGACTGCATCGCCTTCTATCTGCTGTCCCGCGAAGTGGCCAAGCATTGCAAAGTGGTGCAGAGCGGCCAGGGTGCCGACGAACTGTTCGCCGGTTATCACTGGTATCCACAAGTCGACGGTGCCGAAGATCCGTACGCCGCCTATCGCGATGCGTTTTTCGACCGCAGCTACGACGACTATGCCGCCACCGTGCAGCCGAAATGGCTGACAGCGAATGACGCCGCTGGCGACTTTGTGAAGGAACATTTCGCACAGCCCGGCGCCGATGCAGCGGTAGACAAAGCCCTGCGTCTGGACAGCACGATCATGCTGGTGGACGACCCGGTCAAACGCGTCGACAACATGACCATGGCTTGGGGCCTGGAAGCGCGTACGCCGTTTCTCGACTATCGCCTGGTGGAATTGTCGGCCCGCGTGCCGGGCAAATTCAAACTGCCGGACGGCGGCAAGCAAGTCTTGAAAGAAGCGGCGCGGCTGGTGATTCCGAGTGAAGTGATCGATCGCAAGAAAGGTTACTTCCCGGTGCCGGGTCTGAAGCATTTGCAGGGCGATACGCTGAACTGGGTGCGCGAACTGCTGCTCGATCCGAGTCAGGATCGCGGACTGTTCAAGCCAGAGATGCTCGACCGCCTGCTGACCGACCCACAAGGCCAGTTGACCCCGTTGCGCGGTTCCAAGCTGTGGCAATTGGCGGCCCTGAACCTGTGGCTCAGCGAACAAGGAATCTGATCGATGAAACCCCACGCCACGGCCTACAGCCAACGCTTGTTGCGCGGTCAGGCGCCCTCGTACGAACGCTTGCAGGCGCGCCTGGCCGAAGACGGCAGTGAATTGGGCGCCGCACCGATTGCCGTGCATTGCGGTTGGGGCCGGTTACTGATCGGCCACACCTTCCCGGATGCAGCGAGCCTGGCCCAAGAGTTGCTCAACGAGCACACCGGTGAGCGCGACATCGCCCTGTACGTGGCTGCGCCTCAGCAAGTGCTGGGACTGGAGCCGGCCCAGCTATTCCTCGATCCGTCCGACACCTTGCGCCTGTGGTTCAGCGATTACCGCCAGTCCACTCGGGTGTTTCGTGGCTTTCGCATCCGCCGGGCCCAAAGCGACGCGGACTGGCAAGCGATCAATCAGCTGTATCAGTTGCGCGGCATGCTACCGATCGACGCCAGTCTGCTGACCCCACGTCATCAGGGCGGCCCGGTGTATTGGCTGGCCGAAGATGAGGACAGCGGCGCGATCATTGGCAGTGTCATGGGCCTCAACCATCACAAGGCGTTCAACGATCCGGAAAATGGCAGCAGCCTGTGGTGTCTGGCGGTCGATCCGCAATGTTCGCGACCGGGTGTCGGTGAAGTGTTGGTGCGGCATTTGATCGAACACTTCATGAGCCGTGGGCTGAGTTACCTGGACCTGTCCGTGCTACACGACAACCTGCAGGCGAAAAGTCTTTACGCCAAGCTCGGGTTTCGCAACCTGTCGACCTTCGCGATCAAGCGCAAGAACTGCATCAATCAGCCGTTGTTTCTGGGCCCGGGTCCCGAGGCCGAATTCAATCCTTATGCACGGATCATCGTCGAGGAAGCTCACCGTCGCGGCATCGAAGTGCAAGTCGATGACGCCGATGCCGGCCTGTTCACCTTGGTCCATGGCGGTCGCCGCGTACGTTGCCGTGAATCCCTCAGCGATCTGACCAGCGCCATCAGCATGACGTTGTGCCAGGACAAAAGCCTGACGCACAAAGTGCTCAAGGCTGCTGGTTTGAACCTGCCAGCGCAGCAACTGGCCGGCAACGCCGATGACAATCTGGCGTTTCTCGACGAGCACGAACGGGTGGTGGTCAAACCGCTGGATGGCGAACAGGGCCAAGGCGTCGCGGTGGATTTACGGACCATCGAAGAGGTCCAGCAAGCCATCGAATCCGCCCGCCAGTTCGACAGTCGTGTGCTGCTGGAGAGCTTCCACGAAGGCCTCGATTTGCGAATTGTGGTGATCGGTTTTGAGGTGGTCGCCGCGGCCATTCGCCGACCGGCAGAGGTGGTGGGCGATGGTCAGCATTCCATTGGTGCGCTGATTGAAGCGCAGAGCCGGCGTCGTCAGGCGGCGACCAGCGGTGAAAGCAAAATCCCTCTGGACCATGAGACCGAGCGCACCGTGCACGCAGCGGGTTATGACTACAGCAGCATTCTGCCGGCCGGTGAGCATCTGTTCGTACGGCGTACGGCGAATCTTCATACCGGCGGCATTCTTGAGGATGTCACGGCGGTCCTGCATCCGACCCTGGTGGATGCGGCAGTGCGGGCGGCGCGGGCGCTGGACATTCCAATGGTCGGGCTCGACCTGATGGTGCCCGCTGCCGATCAACCGGAGTACGTGTTTATCGAAGCCAATGAGCGCGCCGGGTTGGCCAACCATGAACCGCAACCGACGGCCGAACGGTTTGTGGATTTGTTGTTTCCGCACAGTCAGCCGGCGGCTTAGCCCCCCTTCCTGATCGTTCCCACGCTCCGCGTGGGAATGCCTCACCGGACGCTCTGCGTCCGCTTTTGGGACGCAGAGCGTCCCTGGCTGCATTCCCACGCAGAGCGTGGGAACGATCAACGCTTACCTAATCAGGAGTTTCCATGACCAGCAAAATTCCGGAACCGGATCTGATCTACCTGCAAAAAGTGCTGCTGGAAATGCTCGCCATTCCCAGCCCGACCGGGTTCACCGACACCATCGTGCGCTATGTCGCCGAACGGCTTGAAGAGCTGGGCATTCCCTTTGAGATGACTCGCCGCGGCACCATCCGCGCCACCCTCAAGGGCAAGAAAAACAGCCCCGACCGTGCGGTCTCCGCTCACCTCGACACCATCGGCGCGGCGGTTCGCGCGATCAAGGACAACGGCCGTCTGACCCTGGCGCCTGTCGGTTGCTGGTCCAGTCGCTTTGCCGAGGGCAGCCGGGTCAGCCTGTTTACCGACAATGGCGTAATCCGGGGCAGCGTGCTGCCGCTGATGGCTTCCGGGCATGCGTTCAATACTGCCGTGGATGAAATGCCGATCAGTTGGGATCACATCGAATTGCGCCTGGACGCCTATTGCGCCACGCGTGCCGATTGCGACTCGCTGGGGATCAGCGTCGGTGATTTCGTCGCCTTCGACCCTTTGCCGGAGTTCACCGAAAGCGGCCACATCAGCGCCCGACATCTCGATGACAAGGCCGGCGTTGCCGCATTGCTGGCGGCGTTGAAAGCGATCGTCGACAGCGGCGAAGAGCTGATGATCGACTGTCATCCGCTGTTCACCATCACCGAGGAAACCGGCAGTGGCGCGGCGGCGGCATTACCGTGGGACGTGAGCGAGTTCGTCGGCATCGACATTGCTCCGGTCGCGCCAGGTCAGCATTCCAGCGAACACGCGGTGAGCGTGGCAATGCAGGATTCCGGCGGACCCTACGACTATCACCTGTCGCGGCATCTGCTGCGTCTGGCCAGTGACAACGAGTTACCGGTGCGTCGCGACCTGTTCCGCTACTACTTCAGCGATGCCCATTCGGCGGTCACTGCCGGACATGACATTCGCACCGCCCTGCTCGCCTTCGGCTGCGACGCCACTCACGGCTACGAACGCACCCACATCGACAGCCTCGCCGCCCTCAGCCGTCTGCTCGGCGCCTACATTCTGAGTCCGCCGGTGTTTGCCAGCGATGCACAACCGGCCAAGGGTTCACTGGACCGGTTCAGTCATCAGATCGAACATGACACGCAGATGGAAAGCGATACGCGGGTGCCGTCGGTGGACAGTCTGGTGGGGCAGCGGTCTGATACCTGACTCTGACTTTTTCGTCGCCTGAGAGATCGCCATCGCGAGCAAGCTCGCTCCCACAGGAATACGCGGTCACCTGTGGGAGCGAGCTTGCTCGCGATAGCGGTAGGTCAGGCAACACGTGAGGCCGAGGCTAGCCGCAACCTCCCATTCGCCGTAGCATCGCGCCATTGTTTAGCCGAGGTACCTATGCTGATTCCCCACGACCAACTTGAAGTCGACACCCTCACCCGCCTGATCGAGGATTTCGTGACCCGTGACGGTACGGACAACGGCGATGACACGCCGCTGGAAACCCGTGTTCTGCGTGTTCGCCAGGCATTGACCAAGGGCCAGGCGCTGATTGTCTTCGACCCGGAAAGCGAGCAATGCCAGTTGATGCTCAAGCACGATGTGCCCAAGCACCTGTTCGACTGAGGTCTTCAGCGCCCTTTGTTTTTCGCCAGTTTGACCTGGATGCGGTCATAGACCTCGGCCCGGTGCACGTTGACGTTCTGCGGCGCTTCAACACCGAAGCGCACACTGCCTCCGTTGACGGCAAGAATGCGCACGGAAATGTTGTCACCGATGGAAATCATCTCGCCCACAACACGACTGAGTACAAGCATGGCATTAGTCCTTCAGGGTTATCGAACCCTGAAGATGCCCTGCACCGAGTGGGGCTTCAATGCGACAGCGGCAAATCAGTCCCGCCCTACAGCGCCATCCGAACAGATCCTATGGAAACGTCCGACAAACCGGTTGAATGAAGGACCGATCCTTCAGGAAGCGGAGAAACGCGGGCCGAAAAGGATGACGCTCGCCCCGATTACACACAACGCCACGCCGAGCCAGTCCGAGCCCAGCGGACGAATCCGCTCGACCACCGCCAGCCAGCCGATCGACGCGATGATGTAGATGCCACCGTAAGCGGCATAGGCGCGACCGGCGTAGGTCGCTTCGATCCGGGTCAGCAGCAGCGCGAACAAGGTCAGACTGAGCAGAGCCGGCACCACCCACCAGGCGCTTTTACCCTGGCGCAGCCACATCCAGAAGGCAAAGCAGCCGGCGATTTCAAACAGCGCGGCGAGGAAAAACCACAAATAATTGAGCATGCAAACGTCCCGCGAGGATGGCCGATGGCGGCCACCCTAACGACGGTGTTGCGTACAGGCAAGTTCAGCCTGCGGTTTGTTTGGCCTTGGCGCGCATTTTATCGGCCATGGCGGTCATTTCGTCGTAGAGCAATTGCGGGTTCTTCTGCTTGAGCGCCCAGGCCATACGGCCCTGTTCGTGAGGCAGAATCATGAATTCGCCAGCGGCAACGTGCTGATAGATGTAGTCGGCAATGTCGGTCGCGCTGATTGGCGAGCTTTCCAGCAACTTGCCGACCTGGGCTTTCATGGCCGGTGTCGGGCCACGGAACGAGTCCAGCAAGTTGGTCTGGAAGAACGATGGGCACACCACATGCACGCCGATTTCCTGCTGCGCCAGTTCGACCAGCAGGCTTTCGGATAACGCCACCACGCCAGCCTTGGCCACGTTGTAGTTGCTCATGGCCGGGCCTTGCATCAGGGCGGCCATCGACGCGATGTTGATGATCTTGCCTTTGCTTTTTTCCAGCAGCGGCAGGAAAGCCTTGCAGCCCTTGACCACACCCATCAGGTTGATCGCGATCTGCCAGTCCCAGTCTTCCAGGGACAGTTCACTGAAGAACCCGCCCGAGGCAACGCCGGCGTTGTTGACGATGACATCGATGCCACCGAGTTTCTCGTCGCAGGCTTGGGCGAAAGCGGTGAGCTGACTGTAATCGCGCACGTCGCAACGCTGGATAAAACCGTCGCCGCCGGCTTCTCGAACCAGTTTCAGGGTTTCCTGCAGACCGGGCTCGCTGACATCCGACAAGGCCAGCTGCCAGCCTTCACGCGCCCAGCGCAGCGCGATTTCGCGACCTAAGCCCGAGCCCGCGCCAGTGATCATCATGCGATTTTGCATAGCAAACAGCCTTGTTGTTCCGGGGAAGATGCATCGAGTGTAGCGAAGGACAATGCCTGACCCACGCTCCATCAGATTGCTGAATGGCCCGAGCAAACCGGGAGAGTGCCTGAACCCACTAGAGCAATAAAAAACGAAATAAGCCTTTCTTCGAAAAACATTAAAAAAACTTGGAATTTTCTTTCATGTGCGACAGTCGGATTTTGTAAGCAGCCCGGTTTTATAGCCTCCCGGCTGACCATTAAACGCCAGGCAATTCCAGAACACTTCCAACAAGGAAATAGACATGGGCACAATTCTTATCGTAATCCTGATCCTGTTACTGGTTGGTGGTTTGCCAGTGTTCCCGCACTCCAGAAGTTGGGGTTATGGCCCGTCGGGTATCATCGGCGTGGTGTTGGTGGTGCTGTTGATCCTGCTGTTGCTCGGCAAGATATAAAGGTTTAACAGGCAAAAAAAAGAGGCCCTTGAAGAGCCTCTTTTTTATTGCATCAAGACTTAGTCCGGCTTGCCATCAACCACACCGGCGGTGTTGTCGATCAGGCTCTTGGTCGCCGTTTGCAGGAACGCTTCGAGCTTGAGCTTCAGCTCAGCGGTACGCGGTGCATCCGGAACGATCTCGGCGTGAGGTGTCGCGCCCAGTTCGTACTGGTACATCTTCGGCGCCATTTCCTTTTCCTTCGGCAGCACCAGAATCTGATCAGCCGTGATGATGGCGGTGGTCTGCTCGCTACCCGACGGCTTGATCACGCCAAAACCGGTGTCGCCCTCTGGCAGGTTGAGCAAATCGCGGCCCCAGCACTGATGACGCACTTCGCCACCGATACGGCCCATGATGGTCGGCACGATGTCGATCTGCGTGCCCACGGTATGGTCTCGCTCGCCGAACTTTTCCTGGATGCCCGGTGCGATCATCAGCATCGGCACGTTGAAGCGGCCCAGGTCCATTTCGGTGATCTGACGCTCGTTGCCAAAACCGTGGTCGCCGACGATCACAAACAGGGTTTCCTTGAAATACGGCTCCTTGCGGGCCTTTTCAAAGAACTGGCCCAGTGCCCAGTCCGCATAACGCATGGCGGTCAAATGCTCGTTCAGGCTACCGCGATCGGTCACGGGCTCAACCGGCAATGGGGTCGGCAAGGCGTATGGCGTGTGGTTGGACAGGGTTTGCAGCAACGCATAGAACGGCTTGCCGTTTTCCCGTGCCTTGAGCTCTACCAGACCACGGTCGAACATGTCCTGGTCGGACACGCCCCAGGTCGGATCGGAGAACACCGGGTTCACGAAGTCGTTACGACCAATGAAGTTGGTCATGCCCTGGTTGCTGAAGAAACCCGACTGGTTATCCCAGGCAAAGTCGCCGTTGTAGACGTACACGTCGTCATAGTCACGGGCACTGAGCAATTGCGGCAGGCCGGACAACTTGTGGCTGCCTTCCGGCGTCTGCATCAGGTATTCGAAACCTGGCAGGTTCGGGAAGCACGCCATGGTGGCGAACATACCCTGGTGGGTATGGGTGCCGTTGGAGAAGAAGCGGTCGAACATCAGGCCTTCCTTCGACAGTTTGTCGAGGTACGGCGTGATGTTGCCCGGTGCGCCCAAGGCGCCCACCGAGTGACCGGCCATGCTTTCCATCAGGATCACGACGACGTTCTTGATCGGCAGAGTCTTGTCGGCCGGTGGCGTGTAGTCGCGACGTACGGCTGCGGTTCCGGCATCCACCAGTTTGTCGTCCGCCATCACCAGCATGTCACGCACGACTTTCTGCGCTTCAGGCTGTGGCAGGGTGGCTTTCCAGATGTTGTCGCGATCTTCGGACATCCGGCTCTTGGCCGCGGCGACCAGCGACAAGGTGCCGTTGAGGCCCAACTGGTTGGCGAAGTTCGAGTCGGTGGTGTAGACGTCACCCCAACGCATTGGCGGGCCCTGACGCAGGGTGCCACGAGCGGCGACCACGCAGACCAGCAGGCAGACGACAAACACCGCGATGCGTGAATACCACGGGGCGACCTTGCGCGTGCCGATGCTGCCACCGCTGAAGGGACCACGAGGACGGGTGGCGCGATCGGCGCCCTTGAACGCCAGGGTCAGGATCAACGTGCCCACGGCCCAGGCCAACAGGTAGCGAACCACCGGAAAACCGTACCAGAGCATGCTCATCACGGTTTTCGGGTCTTCCTTTACATACTGGAAGACCAGGCCGTTGAGGCGCTGGTGGAACTCGCGGTAGAAGTCCATCTCCATCAGGCCGAGGAACAGCGCGATACTCGAGGCAATGGTCAGCCAGAACCGGAAGAATCCACGTGCGGCCATCGCTCGGGCGCTGAACAGCGCCAGCAGCAACGGAATGCTGAGGTAGACCACCAGGCGCAGGTCGAAACGCAGACCGTTGGCGAACGCTTCGAGAAAGGTCGAGGCCGGGGTGTCGAGGATCATCTCGCGGTTGTAAACCAGCAGCGCAACGCGCAGCAGGCTGAACATGACCATCATGACCAGGGCACACAGCAGCGTGTAGGCCAGATGCGATTTGACGGTCGGTTGCAGCAGGCGACTAGAAGCTCGCTGCTGACTCAGGGCGTCCGGGTTTGCCATGTCGTTTTAGGACCCATTGGAAGTTGAAGTTTCAAAAATACAGCGGCGCCTTGCCCTCTGTTGGCCAGTTCTCGACCCCGGGGCTTGCGCGGTGCGCAAATGTTGCACGATCAACCGCGGCATTGCCATTGATTACTGCCCGCATGTTGGCGCGGGCGAATTGTCTTGGAGGCTTTGTGAAAATTTCGTGCAACGCATATTCGGAAACAAAATAAAGTCGATTGCTCTGAATGCCCGTTAGTTCGGGGGCATATCCGTTTCTTTGGTAACGGCGGCTGGCGGTTTCGCTTTTACAGCGAGTCACTTGGAAAAGCCCCAAGTAACCAAGGGCTCCTGCCCCGCCATTCGGTGCCTCGCCTAGGCTCGGCATGCCGTAACGAAGGCATTGCTCCGGGGGCCCGCCGCCATCGGCCATCCATGGCCGGGGGCGGCTACCGCGGCATCCTTGCCGCGGTGCCCCCTGCGCAACGCCTGCGTTCGGCCTCTGGGAAAGGGGCAACAGATCAAAATCAAAAGCCACAGCCACAGCAAGATCAAAAGATCGCAGCCTCGTTTCACTCGACAGCTCCTACCGGGGAGAGGGGGTGTACGCACGCTCCTCACCACTCAACAGGCCGAGCGTTAGCTCGCCTGCAGCTTTTGATCTTGATGCACCGCCCCATCGAGAGGCCGAGTGGAGATTCTGCGCAGTGGGCAACCCGGCATGGATGCCGGGTTAGCCGCCCCCGGCCATGGATGGCCGATGGCGGCGGGCCCACGGAGCAGGACCGGAGCGAGGGCATGCCGAGCCTAGGCGAGGCACCGAACGAAAGGGGCAAGAACCCTTTGGTTACTTTGGGGTTCTTTTCCAAAGTGACTCGCTGTAACAGCGAAACCGCCAGCAGCCGTAACCGCAAAAACGGATACACACCGCCGACTTTGGCAAAAAGAGCAGAGCGCTTACTTCTCAGCGCGTGCCTTCAGGGCTTTCAAGGTATTAAACGGCGCATCAACCACAAACTTGTTAGCAACCATCGACGGAATGCTACCGCCCGGCTCGGTATGCACCTGATAGGTCACTTCGATCTGATCGCCCTTGGGCACGAACTTCCAGAAACCGTCGACCTTGGTCACCCGCACAAAGCCTTTTTCCTCAGGAATGTACTTCGGCACACCTTCAAGTTTGCGAGTCAGACTGCCATCGGCGCCTTCGATGGTGGTCACATGCAACACGGAGTCACGCGCGGTAACCGGCCAAGGCGTATTGAACTGGGTGTAGGTCCAGTTTTGATCGCCTTCGTGCTTGAGCAACTTTTGGGTTTTGCAGTCGTGAATCCAGGCGCAAGCGCCTGACACGTCTTCCTGCAAAGCGCGCAGTTTGGCGATGGTGGTCTTCATCAGGGTCACGCCCTGGTAAGCCTTGTAATCGGAGCCAGCCACTTCACTCAAGGAAACCTTGATACCGTCTTCATTCTTGGCAACTTTCCAGTCTTCTGCCTGAGCGGCCGTGGAAGCCAGCAAAACCGTCAAACCACACAGCACAGCCATACGTTGCAGCGAACCCATAGTCTTATTCCTTATTGTTGAAGATCCGTTCGTTGAACACATCACGCCGCCGTCATTTCCTCCCACCAGCCCAGCAATTTGATTGCTTCGTCATCGCTGCTGCCACAGACCTCGACGTCGGCTTCAAACGCCGAACAAACGGCCGGCCTTTCCGGTTTACCGAAAATACTGCACAGGTTTTCGATTGAAAGTTGTACGCAGCGTTCTCCCGCGGGTTTGCCATTAGGCATACCGGGAATCGGTGAACTGATGGAAGGGGCAATGCAACAGGCGCCACAGCCTTCACGGCATTTCATGACGACGAGCTCCTCGACGGGCGATGTGTTAAAGGACGTGGCACAGGGTAACCGCTAAAACGCTTGTTTAAAATTGCCTGGACCCGGGTTTTTTCGCTTAAACGAGCGTGACTGACCAGTCTCCGACAAAGCGTCTGGCCAGCGGGTCACGGACGGGGAGAAATTATCGTTTGAACTCGAATTCCAGAGCTGCGCCTTCGACTTCATGACGCTCTTCGTTGCGCAGTTGCAACTGCATTTCGTTGCTGATCAGCCTCCCGTTGAGCTGAAACGGACCAGCCTTGTCACCAAACATTTGCGGCAATAGTGCATCGTGCCGTGGCAACGCCACCGTACCGAGCGGTTTCAGCTCCTCGGCCATGTCTTGGGGCAGGCTCAAATCCAGGTCGGCCGAAGGAAGCTTGGTTTTTACGATCTCACTGGCGGGTTTGGACTTGGAGGCAATCGGCCGTCGCTTTTTCACCTTGGCCACTGTCTTTTTGACCGGTGCGGCTTTCTTGACCTGTGTCGGTTTTTTCGCGGTGGCGCTTGCTGCCGGTTTTTCTTGAACGGAAGCCGCCAATACGCCTTCGGCCTGGAAGGTCATCAGCAGGCAGATCGATAGCCAGACGGCGGGAAAAATCGGCTTCATGGACCCAACGGTACAAACGGCAGGACCCATATGCTCCCCTGTTGCACGCAACATGACAAGCTCGGGCAGGAATAACCTGCCCGCCCCCTCAAAAGCCGCCGACCATCTCCTGACAGAGCTGGGTGGCGAGCATGCCCAGGGTCATCAACGCACGCTCGGCTTCACGGTTCCAGGGTGTGCCGCAGTTCAACCGAATGCAGTGGTTGAACTGCTCGGTGTTACTGAAAATCAGCCCCGGCGCGATACTGATGCCTTGCTGCAACGCACGAACGTGCAGCTCCTGCGTGTTGACCCGCCCCGGCAGGCTGACCCACAGAATGAACCCGCCGGTCGGCCGAGTCATCTGCGTGCCTTCAGGGAAGTATTGCTGCACCGCCAGCTGGAAAGCGCTGAGGTTCTTGCGGTATTCCTGGCGGATGTAGCGCAAATGTCGGTCGTAACCACCGTTCTCCAGGTACGCCGCAATGCCCATCTGCGTGACGCTGCAGGCCGAATGGGTGCTAAAGGTCTGCAAACGCTGGATTTCCTGCTGGTACTTGCCGGCAATCATCCAGCCGATCCGCACGCCCGGCGACAGGGTTTTGGAGAAGCTTGAGCAATAGATCACCCGATCCAGCCGATCGTAGGCTTTAAGTGATTTGGTACGACCCTGCTCGAACATCAGTTCGCCGTAGATATCGTCTTCGACAATCTGGATATCGAAATCCGAGGCCAGGCGCAGCAGTTGCTTCTGCCGCTCTTCAGGCATGGTGCCGCCCAAAGGATTGCTCAGACGAGTGGTCAGCACCAGCGCCTTGATCGACCATTGGTTGGCCGCCAGCTGCAGGGCTTCGAGGCTCATACCGGTGGCCGGATCGCTCGGAATCTCGATGACCTTGAGGCCCAGCAGGTCGGCCAGTTGCAGCAAACCGTAGTAGGTCGGCGACTCGGCGGCGATCAGGTCGCCTGGGCGTGTCAGCACTCGCAGGGACATCTGCAAGGCATCAACGCAGCCGTGGGTAATCACCACTTCCGACGGATCGACCACCACGCCGGCATCGCGCATGCGGATCGCCACTTGTCGGCGCAACGGTTCGAAACCCGGGCTGAACATGTAGCTGAACGCCCGCGGGCTATGGAAACGGGTGACTTTGGCCAATTGCTGATGCAGCGCCCGCACCGGCAGATAATCAACGCTCGGCACGGCCGCGCCCAAGGGAAACACACCTTCGCGGCGGGATTCGACCAGAACTTGCTGGATGATGCTGCTGCGAGTGACCAGACCAGGACGCTCGACCCGGGCGATGTCCGGTGTCGGCGCGGTCAGGGCCGGGGTCTGGTGCACGTAGTAACCGGACTGCGGCCGGGCGCGGATCAGCCCTTGATCCTCGAGGTTGGCGTAAGCCTGCAACACCGTCGCATGGCTGACGTTGAGCTGCGAGCTCATCTTGCGCACCGAAGGCACGCGCTCCCCCGGTTGATAGACGCCACGGCGGATGTCTTCGGCCAGTTGTTGAGCAATACGTTGGTAGAGCAAGAGATTGGTCATGACGCAGCACTCGATTTCACGGGCATTTTATTCTTGTGTGAAACAATACCGGAACAGTTTAGAAGTGTACTGGGACAGTTGCCACAATAGTCGACCGTACAGTGCAGTGTCAGCAAAAACTGTACTGTTTTGTGAGTTGATCAGCAGGCGTAAAAAAACCCGGCGCTGACGAGCAGGCCGGGTTTTCCAGTGACGCAGCCCTTAGCGGGCGGCGCCGAGCTGGCCTTTTTCGTCAGAGAACACAATTTCCACCCGACGGTTCTGTGCACGTCCCCGTTCGGAGGCGTTTACGTCGACAGGGTATTCATCACCGTAGCCTTCGACCTGAATACGTTTATCGTCGATGCCCAAATCCATCAGCACGTCCGCCACCGATTGCGCACGGTCACGGGACAGCTTGAGGTTTTCCTGCTTGCCGCCGGTACTGTCGGCATAACCTTCGATACGCACCACGCGCTTGGGGTTGAGCTGCAGGAACTGCACGATTTTCAACACCACGCGGTTCGCCGAGTTTTTCAACTCCGCTTCGCCCGTGTCGAACAGCACGTCGCCCAAGGTCATCACCAGGCCACGGTCGGTCTGGGTGGTCGCCAACGCGACAATCTGTTCCTCGAGCCACTTGCCCTGCTGCTGCACACTGAACAATTTGGATTCGCGCAGGGCCAGTTGCAGGCGCTGACGCTCCAGTTCGAGCTTCGCCGCACGTTCTTCGTTGAGCACCTGATTGGTGTGTTCGCGCGCGATTTCGCTATAGCGTTCACTCAGGTAAGCGTAATGCAGCACGTCCGATCCACTGCCCCAGTAGCTGGACAGACGATCGGCACGGGCCAGCGACTCACCGGCGCGAATCACATCCTTGGGCGCGATTCGCAGCACGTTGGAATCTTCCTTGACCTTCTGGAAGTCAGTACTGGCCTGCTGCAACGCGGCCTCGCTGTGCTGACCGGCACAACCATAGAGGCTGGCGCAGCCTGCCAGGATCAAACCGCCCAGGGCTTTGGTCTTGAGGCTCATTGGGCATCTCCCAGTTGCTTGCGCAGGCGAGTGATGCGGGTGTTGAGCACGTTCAACTGCTCCTCGCTCTTGAGGGTCAGAACCCGGGCTTCGGCCAGACGCGCGTCCAGCTCGGCCTGCTCGGACCGCATGCGCGCGTTCTTGAAGGATTGGTCGTTCATGCTGCCCTTGGCGCGGTTGAACTTGTCTTCGGCCAGTTTCATTTCCGGCACATCGGCGGCGGTGGCGCCCACGGCCTTGGCCTGCTCGAGTGCCTGTTCGGTCAGGCGCATTTGTTCATTCGGCGCCGGATCGGCTGCACAACCCGCCAGAGCCAGAACGGCCAGGGCAGCGAAAAGAGGTCGAATACTCACTAAAAATCCCTACTGTTTTGGGGTACTGACAGGTTGTTGCTGCGGTTGTGAGAGCTGCGCCTTCCAGCGCTCGATATTGCGTTGCAGCACGGCTTCCGTCAGTCCGGACGCGGGCAATTCTGTCATCTTTTTGGCCAGCTGTCCGCGCAACCACGGATCGTTGCAGGCGGAGTTGTGGGAAACCGCGAGGAACAGGCCGGGTTTGTCGATCGGTTGTGGACGGGCGATCAGGTCGTTGGCCAGGTTAAGTGTCTGCGCGGCCGCCATGCCCGAGTAGCGTCCGGCAAGGACAAATTCCACTTCGCCCAGCAGCAACTTCTGAAAGGCCTGGGTCAGGTTAGGTGTACGTACGAGGGTCAATTGCTGCTCGGCGAACGTGCCAAATGCCGGGGTCATACGAGACTTTTCCGACAATGCGCCGGGATGACCGTGAAGGTCCTGCGCTTCGTTGTAGATCAGCGTCGAGTCTTTGCGGGTCCAGACCAGGTAATCGTTTTCCAGTAACGGCGGATGAATGTAATCCAGAGTGTCCAGTTCGCTGACCGTCAATGACGCATCCGCCAGCATGTCCATTCGTCCACTGCGCACCTCATCCAGGGCCTGGGCACGTTTACCGGCGTAAAGCAGTTCGACCTTGATCCCCAGCTCCCCCGCCACTTGCTGCAACAGATCGGCACTGGCGCCGATCAGGTGCTTGGGGTTTTGCGGGTCTTGCCACAGGTACGGCGGCGCATCCGGGCTGCCGGTCACCACCAGGCGTTCGCACTTGCCCGCAGCGACGGACAGCGCCGGCAACACCGTCAGACCCAGCAACAATGACCAGCCGTAAACGCGGCGCAGATCCATGGCGACACTCTCCCACTCAAATCCGAAACAAAAAAAAGCCCGACCAAAAGGTCGGGCTCTTTATAAGTCAGGCCGCTGGATTAGACCAGCTTCTCGAACTCAGGGATTGCTTCGAACAGGTCTGCCACCAGGCCGTAATCGGCCACCTGGAAGATCGGCGCTTCTTCGTCCTTGTTGATCGCAACGATCACTTTGGAGTCTTTCATGCCGGCCAGGTGCTGGATCGCGCCGGAGATACCGACGGCGATGTACAGCTGCGGAGCAACGATCTTGCCGGTCTGACCGACCTGCATGTCGTTGGGTACGAAACCTGCGTCGACCGCGGCGCGGGAAGCACCCACAGCAGCACCCAGCTTGTCAGCCAGGGCGTACAGGTGTTTGAAGTTGTCGCCGTTCTGCATGCCGCGACCGCCGGAAACGACGATCTTGGCAGCGGTCAGTTCCGGACGATCGGACTTGGCCAGTTCTTCGCCGACGAAGCTGGAAATACCCGCATCGTGAGCAGCCGCAACGGCTTCAACAGCCGCCGAACCACCTTCAGCAGCGACCGGATCGAAACCGGTAGCACGCACGGTGATCACTTTGACCGCAGCGTTCGATTGAACGGTGGCGATGGCGTTACCGGCGTAGATCGGGCGCTTGAAAGTGTCAGCGCTTTCGACCGAGATGATCTCGGAGATCTGGTCAACATCCAGCTGAGCGGCAACGCGCGGCAGGATGTTTTTGCCGTTGGAAGTGGCAGCAGCCAGGATGTGGCTGTAGCCCTTGCCCAACTCTGCAACCAGCGGTGCAACGTTTTCCGGCAGTTGATGAGCGTAGGCGGCGTTGTCGGCCACCAGCACTTTAGCCACGCCAGCGATTTTCGCAGCGGCTTCAGCAACAGCACCCACATTCTGGCCAGCGACCAGAACGTGAATGTCGCCACCAATTTTGGCGGCAGCAGCAACGGTGTTCAGGGTGGCAGGAGCCACAACCTTGTTGTCGTGCTCAGCGATTACCAAGATAGTCATGATTAGATTACCTTCGCTTCGTTTTTCAGTTTCTCGACCAGTTCAGCAACCGACTTGACCTTGATACCCGCGCTGCGTGCAGCAGGCGCTTCGACTTTCACGGTCTTGTTGGTGGAGGCGGTGGAAACGCCCAAAGCGTCCGGAGTCAGCACTTCGAGAGGCTTCTTCTTGGCTTTCATGATGTTTGGCAGGGACGCGTAGCGCGGCTCGTTCAAACGCAGGTCGGTGGTGACGATGGCCGGCAGTTTCAGGGAAACTGTCTGCGCGCCGCCGTCGACTTCGCGAGTCACGGCAACGGTGTCGCCGCTGATTTCGACTTTCGAAGCGAACGTGCCCTGACCGTAGCCGCTCAGTGCAGCGAGCATCTGGCCAGTCTGGTTGTTGTCGCTGTCGATGGCTTGTTTGCCAAGGATCACCAGCTGAGGCTGTTCCTTGTCGACAACAGCCTTGAGCAGCTTGGCAACGGCCAGCGAAGTCAGGTCTTCAGCGGATTCGACGAGGATGGCGCGGTCGGCACCCAGAGCCAGCGCGGTGCGCAGTTGCTCTTGAGCGGTGGACGGGCCGATGGAGACGACGACGATTTCAGTCGCAACACCTTTCTCTTTCAGGCGTACGGCTTCTTCCACTGCGATTTCGCAGAACGGGTTCATCGACATCTTGACGTTGGCGAGGTCTACGCCGGAATTGTCCGCCTTGACGCGAACCTTGACGTTGTAATCCACAACGCGTTTGACAGCTACAAGAACCTTCATGGATTCCTCGTTACTCTCCGGTGAAAAGAAAGTCGCCTAGGCGAACCTGGCGGTTTGATGCTCATCGGCGCAAGGGCACCTCTAAAAACGCTGGCAAAGGTGTCAAGTGACAAGCGCTCACGATGAAGATGACCGTTCGTCAGTGGTGACTGACGAGTCATTCATTATCGCGGCGTGTAAACTGCGCGCCGGAACCTGCGCTGCGCATCACCTTGTACTGCCATCGCCCTGTCTTTAGAGGTGCTCTTGATACCAACAGTCAGCCTACGGCGAGCGCAAAACCGACCGTATCTTGACCGGAACGCCTATTCCGGTCAATACGGCAAAATGGCCAGTCATAAGCCGCGTGACTTTGATTTCTCTGGCTTTGAGCCGATTCAAACAAACGTTTGTATTGGACGCTAGGAGTGGTGTAGATATAATGCGCCACCTTAGAGAGAAAGGTGGTTCATCGATTGTCCTCTTCCTGCATTGCGCAGGGATTCATGGATGCGACACCAAACCTCCAATTAGAAAAAAAACTGTTGAGCCTTGAGTAGGAGATAACCTGTGGAACGCGAATACATGGAATTCGACGTGGTCATCGTCGGTGCCGGCCCCGCTGGTCTTTCCGCCGCCTGCCGATTGAAGCAGAAGGCCGCCGAAGCCGGTAAGGAAATCAGCGTCTGCGTGGTCGAAAAAGGCTCCGAAGTGGGTGCTCACATCCTGTCCGGTGCCGTGTTCGAACCACGCGCCCTGAACGAATTGTTCCCGGACTGGAAAGAACTCGGCGCCCCGCTGAATACGCCAGTCACCCGCGATGACATCTTCGTTCTCAAGAACGCCGACAGCGCGCAAAAGATTCCCGACCTCTTTGTGCCCAAGACCATGCACAACGAAGGCAACTACATCATCTCCCTGGGCAACCTGTGCCGCTGGCTGGCCCAGCAGGCCGAGAACCTGGGCGTGGAAATCTACCCAGGCTTCGCCGCCCAGGAAGCGTTGTTCGACGAGAACGGCGTAGTCCGCGGGATCATCACTGGCGACCTGGGTGTTGACCGCGAAGGCAACCCGAAAGAAGGCCTGTACACCCCGGGCATGGAACTGCGTGGCAAGTACACGCTGTTCGCCGAAGGTTGCCGTGGCCACATCGGCAAGCAACTGATCAAGCGCTTCAACCTCGACAGCGATGCCGACGCCCAGCACTACGGCATCGGCCTGAAAGAAATCTGGGAAATCGACCCGGCCAAGCATCAACCAGGCCTGGTGGTCCACACCGCCGGCTGGCCGCTGGACATCATGGGCACCGAGAACACCGGCGGCTCGTTCCTCTATCACCTGGAAAACAACCAGGTCGTCGTCGGTCTGATCGTCGATCTTTCCTACAGCAACACCTACCTGTCGCCATTCGACGAGTTCCAGCGCCTCAAGCATCACCCGGTGCTCAAGCAGTACCTGGAAGGCGGCAAACGCATCAGCTACGGCGCTCGCGCCATCTGCAAAGGCGGCCTGAACTCGCTGCCGAAAATGGTCTTCAAGGGCGGCGCGCTGATCGGTTGCGACCTCGGCACCCTGAACTTCGCCAAGATCAAAGGCAGCCACACCGCGATGAAGTCCGGCATGCTCGCCGCTGAATCCGTGGCCGAGGCGCTGTTCGCTGAAAAGGACGGCACCGAAGAGCTGACCACTTACGTCGACGCGTTCAAGAAGAGCTGGCTCTACGACGAACTGTTCGCCAGCCGCAACTTCGGCCCGGCGATCCACAAGTTCGGTGCCATCGTCGGCGGCGGTTTCAACTGGCTCGACCAGAACATCTTCGGCGGCAAACTGCCGTTCACCTTGCACGACACCAAGCCGGATTACGCTTGCCTCAAGCTTGCGGCCGACTGCAAGAAGATCGACTACCCGAAACCGGACGGCAAGATCAGCTTCGACAAACTCAGCTCGGTGTTCATCTCCGGTACCAACCATGAAGAAGAGCAGCCGTGTCACCTGAAGTTGACCGACCCAAGCATCCCGATCGCCAAGAACCTGCCGCTCTACGATGAGCCTGCCCAGCGTTACTGCCCGGCCGGCGTGTACGAAGTGGTGACCAAGGAAGACGGCGAGAAGCGCTTCCAGATCAACGCCCAGAACTGCGTTCACTGCAAGACCTGCGACATCAAGGACCCTGCACAGAACATCACCTGGGTGGCGCCGGAAGGCTCTGGCGGCCCGACTTACCCGAACATGTAAGTCGAATGTCTGAACATCAAGGCTCCCGAACGGGGGCCTTTTTGTTGCCCGCGGTTCAAGCCACACCACAATCCCCCTGTGGGAGTGAGCCTGCTCGCGATTGCGGTGGGTCATCCAGAATAGATGTCGACTGACACACCGTAATCGCGAGCAGGCTCACTCCTACAGGGAGATCCATTGCCAACTCAGGCAGCGCGTTCGTCACCGGGATTACGCTCGAAGTAGCGCTTGTACTCGCGACTGAACTGCGACGTGCTTTGATACCCGACCCGATGCGCCACCTGCGCCACGCCCAACCCCTCGCCCAGCAGTAACTGCTGGGCCCTGAGCAAACGCAAGCGCTTCAAGTACTGCACTGGCGATAACAAGGTGCTGCGTTTGAAATGCTCATGAAAGGTCGACGCGCTCATATTCGCGCAACTGGCCAAGGTCTCTACGTTCAGCGGCTCGGTGTAATGCGCATGCAGATGACTCAGGGACGCCGCGATCCGGGCGAACTGCCCCTGCTGTTCCACCAACGCACGCAACACATCAGCTTGCGGACCACGCAAAGCAACGAACAACAATTCCCTCAGCCGCGCCGGCCCCATGATCTGGCATTCCAGCGGATCGTGCAGGCAACGCAACAGCCGCTCCACACAACCACGCATCGCATCGTCGAGCACCGCCGAGGTCATGGACTCTGGCGTTTGCGCCGCAATACTACGCCCCGGCGCCAGCCCCATGGCCAAGACCAATTCACCGAGCAACACACGATCAATGGCAATCGAAACCCCAAGCATCGGCCCATCCGGTGCTGAAAACGTTTCGCACTCAAAGGGCACCGGCAATGCCTGAATCAAATAATGCCCGGCACCGTACTCCAGCGTACGCGGCCCCAGATACGCCAGCTTGCTGCCCTGGGCGATGATGACCAGGCTCGGCTCGTAAATCTGCGGGCCGCGAACCACATCACAACTGGCCCGTAAAACCTGCACACCCGGCAACGCCGTAGGCGCGAAACCATCGCGATCAGTCAAAGGCTGAATCAACGAAACCAGCGTGGCATTGGCATCGAGATGACGGGTCAACAACATGAGGGCTCTTCACAAAAAAGTCGCGAAAATCGGGATAAAAGCATCATCGCAGGTCTGATGGCCAATGCGACCCATTGAAGGCTGATGCCGGAGGATTAGGCATGACACCCGGAGGAATCGCCATGGCCGGAGGCCGGTGCGGCGCCCAAAATACGCCACCTCACCCGTCACAGCTTTTGCGAGGTTCATCATGTACACCGCTATCGGATACGCCGCCCAATCGGCCACCACTCCCCTCGCCCCCGTAAAATTCGAGCGCCGCAGCCCACGGGCCGACGACGTTGCGATCGATATTCTCTACTGCGGCGTCTGCCATTCCGACATCCACCAGGCACGCAACGAGTGGGGCATTGCCGTTTACCCATTGATGCCCGGCCACGAGATCGTAGGCAAAGTTACCGCGATTGGTGCGAACGTCACCCAGCACAAAGTCGGCGATCTGGTCGGCGTCGGCTGCATGGTTGATTCCTGCCGCAGCTGCGAAGCCTGCCAATCGAACCTCGAGCAATACTGCCTCGAAGGTCCGACCATGACCTACGCCACCCCGGACCGCGTCGATGGCAGCAACACCATGGGCGGCTACTCCGACAGCATCGTGGTCAGCGAACACTTCGTGGTGCGCATCCCGGAAAAACTCGACCCGGCCAGCGCCGCGCCGATCCTCTGTGCCGGCATCACCACCTATTCGCCGCTCAAGCACTACGGCGTGAAGGCAGGCGACAAGGTCGGGATTCTCGGCATGGGCGGCCTCGGCCACATGGGCATCAAGTTCGCCAAGGCGATGGGCGCGGAAGTCACGCTGTTCACCCGCTCGGCGAGCAAGGCTGAAGAAGGTCGTCGCCAGGGTGCGGACCACGTGATCGTGTCCACCGATGCCGAACAGATGAAGGCCGCAGCAGGCCATTTCGACTTCCTGCTGGACACCATTCCGGTGCAGCACGACCTCAATCCCTACCTCGATACGCTACGTTTCGACGGCGTGCACATTCTGGTGGGCTTGATCGAACCGGTCGATCCACCGGTCCACGCCGCCAAACTGGTATTGGGCCGTCGTGTGCTGGCCGGCTCGCTGATCGGTGGCATCGCCGAAACCCAGGAGGTGCTGGATTTCTGCGCCGAGCACAACATCACCTGCGACATCGAAATGCTCGACATCCGCCAGATCAACGAGGCTTACGCCCGCATGATCGCGGGTGACGTGAAGTATCGTTTCGTGATCGACATGGCAACGCTGAAGGTCTAAACCTTAGCGCCAAGCTCCGCCGACAGCCGGGCTGTGACCCCTTTGATCAGGGGAATCAGCTCGGCCATTTTTTCCAGCGGCATGTACGGCACGGTGCTGGCGATGCTGATACCGGCGACGATACGTTTGCTGGCATCGCGGATCGGCGCCGCCACACAGCGGATCGACGGTTCGTTGTCTTCCAGATCGAACGCATAACCGCCCGCCACGTACTCGATCATGCGCTGCTGAAATTGCTCCCAGGACTGCTCCGGGTGCTGCGGCCAGAACTGATTTTTCCCACCCGCCGGCAAGCTGACTTCGTACAGCCGCTGCCATTCTTCCTGCGTGTCATCGAGCATCAACGCCTTGCCGATCCCGGTGCGCGCCAACGGCATGCGATGGCCAACCCGCGAACGCATTTCCGGGCCATTGCGCCCCGGATTCTTGTGCAGGTACAGCACCTCATCGCCTTCTCGAATCGCCAAATGAATGGTGTCGCCGGTCAACGCCGACAACTCATCCAGATACGGCCCGGCAAGGGTCACCAGCGGCAGCTCTTCGCGTGCCTGGAAACCCAGCTCGATCAGCTTCGGCCCCAACAAATAACCGACTTGCGGCACCACGCGCAGATAACGCTCGTCCACCAGGCAACTGGCCAGACGATGGGTAGTGCTGCGCGTAGTGCCGATCAGCCGGGCGATTTCCTTGAGATCGCGGGCGCCACTGGCCACCGCCTGAACCACACCCAAGCCACGAAGCAGTGTCTGGGTGCCGGTCGGTGCGGCGTCCTTGGCGATTTTTGGGGCGTCTTCCTGCATATCCAGCCTTTACCGTTGAGCGAGTGAACGGGCGGCATTATGGTCGCCCGCATGCCGCAACTACAACTTGATACGCTCGACTTTGCCGACCAGCAAGATGTAGGAAAGCGCGCCAATCAACGCCAGAACCGAGATATAGGTGATCGCGGGAGCGAACGAATCACCGGTGGCGAGGAAACCGATGACGATCGGCGTGGTAATCGCCGACAGATTGCCGATGAAGTTGAACACCCCGCCGGTCAACCCGAGCAAGCGCGCCGGGGCTAACGTTGAAACCAGCGACCAGGTGATCGACGCGAGCCCGTTACCGAAGAACGCCAACGCGAGGAAGGCAATCACCAACGGTGTCGACTCGACGAAGTTGGCGCCGATGATCGAGGTGGAAATCAGCAGGCCGCCAATGATCGGCAACTTGCGGGCGAAACCCACGGTGTAGCCGCGGCGGATCAGCCAGTCGGAGAAGAACCCCGAACAGAGCACACCGACGAAGGCGGCGAGAAACGGCAGCGACGCCAACAGGCCGGACTTGATGAAGTCCATGCCGCGATATTTCACCAGGTAGGTCGGGAACCAGGTCAGAAAAAACCACAACGTCGAGTTGAGGCAGAACTGGCCGAGGTAGATGCCCCACAACTTGCGTTTGGTCAGCACGATGCCGAGATCGGTCCAGCTGAATTTGGCTTTGACTTTGGCTTGTTCAGCCTGGATATCCACCAGCCCGCCGCCATCGCGGATCAGCTCGATTTCGGCATCATTGGCGCCTTTGAAATCCCGTGGCTCGCGATACACCGCGTACCAGATCACCGCCCAGAGAATGCCCACCGCACCGGTGCTGACAAACACCATGTGCCAGCCATATTGATGCTGCAGCCAGGCCAATACCGGCGTCAGGAACGCCAGACCGACGAACTGCCCGGACGTGTAGAAACCGATGGCTGTGGCGCGCTCGCGCTCGGGGAACCAGGTGGTGACCACACGACTGTTGATCGGGTACGCCGGTGCTTCCAGTGCCCCGACTGCCATGCGCAACACGAACAGTGCGATGAAGCTGGCAGCGAAGCCGAGCATGACGGTGGCGATCGACCACAGCAGCAGCGCGACGCTGTAAAGGATGCGCGGCGGGACGCGATCCACCAGCCAGCCGCCGGGGATTTGCATCGCGGCGTAAGTCCAGCCGAATGCCGAGAAGATCAGCCCGACGTGGATTGGATCGATGCCCAGTTCGCTGGTGAGTGCCGGGGCGGCGATGGACAGGTTGCTGCGGTCCAGGTAGTTGATCACCACGGTGATAAACAGCAGCACCATGATGAAAAAACGCTTGCGACTGGGCGTCACCAACGACGCCTGCCCGGTGAGGGTTTGCGGTTGCATGGGAAATGCCTCTTCTTATGTTTATTGAGGTCGATGTGAAATCCGGGTTTGCCGCAAATCTCCCTGTCCATGGAGATCAAACTGTGGGAGCCAGCCTGCTGGCGATGGCGGTGTGTCAGATGACATCAATGCTGGCTGATAGACCGCTATCGCGAGCAGGCTCACTCCCACAGAGGGTTTGCGGTGGATTAGAGATCACTCACCACTCGGCAAAACTGCCATCGGCATGGCGCCAGATCGGGTTGCGCCAGCGGTGGCCGACGGCCGCGCGTTCGATCACGTATTCCTCGTTGATCTCGATCCCCAAGCCCGGGCCGTTGGGGATTTTCACGAAGCCTTTGTCGTAGTCGAACACCCGCGGATCCTTGACGTAATCCAGCAGGTCATTGCTCTCGTTGTAATGAATGCCCAGGCTTTGTTCCTGGATGAACGCGTTGTAGCAAACCGCATCCAGCTGCAAACACGCCGCCAGTGCAATCGGGCCCAACGGGCAGTGCAGCGCCAGCGCCACGTCGTAGGCTTCGGCCATGTTGGCGATCTTGCGGGTTTCGGTGATACCTCCGGCGTGAGACGCGTCCGGCTGGATGATGTCGACGTAACCTTCACTGAGCACACGCTTGAAATCCCAGCGCGAGAACAGACGCTCGCCGAGAGCGATCGGCGTACTGGTCAGCGGCGCCAATTCTTTCAGCGCTTCGTAGTTTTCGCTGAGTACCGGCTCTTCGATGAACATCAGTTTGTATGGATCGAGTTCCTTCATCAGCACCTTGGCCATGGGTTTGTGCACCCGGCCATGGAAATCGACGCCGATGCCGACGTTCGGGCCCACCGCATCGCGCACGGCGGCGACGTTGGCCAGGGCCAGGTCGACTTTCTCGAAGGAATCGAGGAACTGCAGCTCTTCGGTGCCGTTCATTTTCACCGCAGTGAAACCACGTTCGACGGCTTCTTTTGCAGCGCGCGCGGTGTCCGCCGGCCGATCGCCACCGATCCACGAATAAACGCGAATCTTGTCCCGCACCTGCCCACCGAGCAGGTCGCTGACCGACACACCCAAAGCCTTGCCCTTGATGTCCCACAACGCCTGGTCGATACCGGCCAGGGCGCTCATGTGGATTGCACCGCCCCGGTAGAAGCCGCCGCGGTAAAGCACGGTCCAGATGTCTTCGATGTTGCGTGGGTCTTTGCCGATCAGGTAGTCGGACAATTCTTCAACGGCAGCGGCGACCGTGTGAGCGCGGCCTTCAACCACGGGCTCGCCCCAACCGGTCACGCCCTCGTCGGTTTCGACCTTGAGGAAGCACCAGCGTGGCGGAACGATGAAGGTGGTGAGTTTGGTGATTTTCATCTTTTTGTCTCTCTTATAGATGTAGCGCTCGCAGCGCCAAAAAGTCTTAGCGAAGGGCTTTCCAGGCAGCCACGTAGGCCTTGGCGTTAAGCGCCACTTCCTCAGGCGTCATGCCCGGTTTGAACAACCCGGAACCGAGGCCGAAACCTTTGACGCCCGCGTCGATAAACACCTGCATGTTGTCCGGCGTGATTCCGCCGACCGGCGCCAGAATCGTTCCCGCAGGCAACACTGCGAGCCAGGCTTTGACGACTGCCGGGCCCATCTGCTCGGCCGGAAACATCTTCAACACGTCCGCCCCTTCGGCCAATGCCGCAAAGGCTTCAGTCGGCGTCGCCACACCCGGCGACAGGAACAACCCCGCCGCTTTTGCTGCGCGCAACACCTTGGCATCGCTGTGCGGCATGACGATCACCTGACCGCCCGCCGCTTTCACTTGCTCGACCTGCTCCGGCGTCAACACCGTGCCCGCGCCGATCAGGCAATCGGCGGGCAAGGTACTGCGCAGGATGCGGATACTTTCGTACGGCTCAGGGGAATTGAGCGGTACTTCGATGACGCGAAATCCGGCGGCGTAAAGGACTTCGCCGATGGCTGCCGCTTCTTGCGGGCGCAGGCCACGCAAAATCGCGATCAGACCGTTTTGCGCCAATGCTTGCTTGAGCATGTCTGACCTCCAGTCAGGTTTAACGGGATGGGTTGGGTGTGATCAGTCCGGCGGCAACCGCCAACTGCCACAAGCCGCGTTCGGTGGCCTGTTCGGCCAGGGTCACCCGGGCAAAACCGCAGGCATCGAGCGCCCGGCTGTAGCGGGCACAGAGTTGGGAATTACCGATGAGGATGATCGAAGGCAGATGAACGCTGTTGCGTCGGCGCCGCTGAACACTCGCCAACGCTGACAGTTCATGGCCGATCAACAGACCGGACAAGTAATCCGGTTGGGCGGTGGCGCTGAGTTCGCCAGTCAACCCGAGGCTGCGGGCACTGAACAATGTCGACAATGGCCCGATCTCGCCATCCGCCGACAGCGCCACCTGCACACCACGATCAAAGGCGTGGCCATCGAAGGGCGCGCCCTTTTGCTGGGTACGCCCCAGAATGCTGTGCTCGCTGAGCACGGCGAAGACTTCGCCGGTCATGAAGGTATCGAACTGCACGATGCAGCCGTCGGCCACTTCCACCCACTTCGAATGGCTGCCCGGCAGACCGATCAACAGATCACCACCCGCCTCGGCCGGCAGATTTTGCAGGACCCCGAGCACTTGGGTTTCTTCGCCGCGCATCACGTTTGGCAAACGAGACCGCTGAATCACGCCCGGCACGATGTGCACATCGACACCGCGAAGACTGCGAACTGTTTGTAGGGAAGTTCCGAGATTGGCGACGTTCGCCGGCGTATCGCGGTAAGCCGCTTCACGCCAGCCTTGTGCGCTGCCGACCATGCCGCAAGCAATCACCGGCAAATCGGGCTGCGCGTCGAGCCAGTCACCGCAGGCCTCATCGAAGGCCAGTTCAAAACCGTCGGCACATTCCTGACCCGCGATCATGCGCGGCGTCCTGGGCAGCTGCATGATCCCCGACGACAGCGAACGCTGTTCGAGCACCTGGCCACCCGCGGCGAGTTTGTAAGCACGTAATGAGGTTGTCCCCCAATCGAGCGCGATCAATTGCGCCAGCATCGCTTCACCTGTTTTGTTTATTGGCAGTGAGTGAGCTGGACTATAAACCCGGACACATCAAAATCTCAATATATAAATATCACTCCCATATATTGGGACAAGATCAAAAAAAGATCGCAGCCTTCGGCAGCACCTACGGATAGGTGTAGGTGCTGCCGAAGGCTGCGATCTTTAATAGACGCCGGTTGCGATCTAGCCCTCGGCAAATTCCCGCAACACCGCCCCATCCATCCGATACCGCACCCACTCCTCCTGCGGCTGTGCACCCAACGACTTGTAGAATTCGATCGCCGGTTTATTCCAGTCCAGCACGCTCCACTCAAAGCGACCGCAATCATTGGCGCAGGCGATTTTTGCCAGATGGCGTAACAAGGTTTTACCCGCGCCGCCGCCACGCTGGTCGGGGGTGATGTAGAGGTCTTCGAGGTACAGGCAGTTGCTGCCCAGCCACGTGGAATAACTGAAGAAGAACACCGCGAAGCCGATCGGCGAGCCGTCGCGCAGGCAGATCAGGCCGTGGGCGGTGGCGCCTTCGCTGAACAGGCTGCGCTCGATGTCGGCGACACTGGCGATGACTTCGTGGCGGGCACGTTCGTAGTCGGCCAGTTCGGTGATGAACCCGAGGATTTGCGGTGCATCGCTCGGGGTCGCCGGGCGGATCTCGATCGTCATGGACGTGCCTTCGTCAAAAGTTGAAAACGCCATACTAAGGCGGCGAGCGGCGCTCGTCACACTGGAAATTCAAAGCTGATCCATGGAGCATGTCGCTGCAAAAGACGTTTTTACTTAACAGGATGTTTATGAACACTGATGCTTTCGCGCCACTGCAACTCCTCGCTGCGCAACTGCTGCCCCACGCGCTGGAACCCTCAGAGGACGGCGCCCACGATCTGTCGCACTTGCAGCGGGTCTGGCACAACGTGCGTACGCTTCACGCTGAAGAAGGTGGCGATCTTGAGGTGCTGCTCGCGGCAGTGCTTTTGCATGATTGCGTGGCGGTAGAGAAGAACTCGCCGCTGCGTTCTCAGGCGTCGCGGCTGGCCGCCGAGAAGGCATCGATCATGTTGGCGGACATGGCTTGGCCAGACGCAAAAACCAGCGCGGTTGCCCATGCCATCGAAGCGCACAGTTTTTCCGCCAACATCGCGCCGACCACGCTCGAAGCCAACATCATGCAGGACGCCGACCGTCTCGACTCCCTTGGCATGCTCGGCGTGGCGCGAACCTTTTACATCGCCGGACGTATGGGCAGCGCATTGTACGACCCAGAGGATCCCGAGGCGAAGGACCGGGAATACGATGACAAACGGTTTTGCCTCGACCATTTCCAGACCAAACTGCTGCACCTGGCGGAAGGATTCAAAACGACCACGGGCCAGCGTCTGGCACAGACTCGCCACGAACGGTTGAAAGGCTTCATGGAGCTGTTCAAGGAAGAAATAGGCACTTGCTGAAGGCTTTACTCCGGCCAGCGCTAACCCTGAAATCGATAACCACATACCTGACATCGACGCCTTGCGTGATAGATAGATGACGCTCTCTTCTATCGGGTCAAGGAACCGCGTCATGCCTAGCGCAACACCCCAAGTCTCAAGCAGGTTGTTCGGTCTGTTTTGCCTGGCCAGCTATTTGCTGTCGCTGTCCTATGGCTCGACCTTTTTACTGTCGTTGTTGATCGGTTCCCGCGGCGGCAACGAGCACGATGCCGGCAGTGTGATTTCGGCGGCGATGCTCAGCACCTTTGCCGCCGTTATTGTTTCCGGGCACTTGTCCGATTTGCTCGGCGCGGCGCGCTCGATTGCGCTGTTCGGCATTTTGCTGGTGGCTGCCAGCCTGGGCTTCGCCTTGGCGCCAGGGTTTGGCAATCTGCTGTTGTTTTTCGGGCTCTTGCTGGGGCTGGGTTGGGGCGTGTTCTACACCCTCGGCCCGATCATCGTGGCGAGCCTGGTAACACCTGTCCAACGCGCGAAATACTTTGCGCTATTGTCGGGCAGCATGATGACCGGGATCGGCAGCGGTCCCTTGTTAGGCCGCGTAGCCAGTGCGCTCGGCTATCCGATCACTGCGGCGTTTTACCTTGCGGCGGCGGCCAGCCTAATCGGCGTGTTGCTGTTCTGGCGGTTGGATTCGCAGCTGAAAAAAGCGCCCGCCCACTCGGCAGCGATGTCACGAATTTCCTGGCGTGCAACGGCGCAAGTGCTGTCGTCCAGAGCGGTGTTTCCGATCATCATGGTCGGCCTCGGCGGTTGCGTTTTCGGCGGTCTGTCGAGTTTTCAAACCAGCTACGCCGCCGCGCGGTCACTCGACTACTCATTGTTCTTCCTCGGCTTTATGAGCGCAGCGATCAGCAGCCGCATGCTGATCGCCGGTTTCGTGGTCAAGCGCGACCCGTTCCGGGCGTCCTGCCTGTTGTCGGGCTTGATGATGGGCTCGATCCTGATGTTCGCTTTTGTCGTCGACGACGGGTTCAGCTACGTGCTGGCGGCCGTGATGCTCGGGGTCGGTTACGGGCTGACCTATTCGGTGATCAACGGCCTGGCGGCCAACGAAGCGCCGAACGGCACCACCGCGCAATCCTTGCTGTTGTTCAGCCTGTCCTACTTCATTGGCGTGTTCGGTTTTCCGTTGCTGGCGGGGAAAATCATCGTCGAACAAGGGATGTCGACGCTGCTGCTCACGGTACTGGCAATGGCCCTGCTGAACTGGCTGATCAGCGTCGGCCGGCTGGTCTGGCGCCGAGCCGTTACCAGCAAAACGTTGCAACAAGCCTAGACCGTTCGTCGTTCATCAGGCACCAATCCAAATCGGGGGCGGACCAATATCAGATAAGGACTCTAATTAAATGGACCTATCCACATCCATGAAGAGGTAACCATGAACGTCGATAAAAACCTTGAGAAAGAAGTCCTGACCCGTCTGCTGCACGCCCATCCAATGGGTTTGGGCAAAGAGGTCCTGGACAATTACCGGGGGGAGAGAGTCGTGGCCAGCACCCTCGCCACGCTGCAGGATCGTGGATTGATCCAGCAGGGTCATGTGATCTGCAACGAGGCCGGTGAGCACTCGTTGAACTTGCCGATCAAACTCAGTGCCGCAGGGGTGGAGGCGGCGCGCAAGCTCGACGTTTAACAAGACGAATCAGGTCGCAGTCGTGCGCGGCTGCGACTGGGTAAGGTCAGGATTTTTGTTGAATTTGATGGCCCCATCGTCGGAACGCCGCCCGGAGCCGGCTCGCTCCCACAGGGGATTTGTGTCGTTCACAGATCAGTGTGGGAGCTTGCTCGCGATGGCGATAGATCAGACGCCAAAGGTCTTGCTGATTAACGCATCCACCTCAGCAGTCCCCGGCGAAGTCGCCGGCCCCCATCGAGTGACCGCCAACGCAGCCGCCGCATTAGCCCGCCGCGCCGCGTCAACCGGGACCAACCCTCGCGCCAACCCGGCCACAAACACCCCGGCATGCGCATCCCCCGCGCCGTTGCTGTCCACCGCCTCAACCTTGAAACCCGGCACATGCTGGCGGTCTCCATGCTGGCTGATCCAGCACCCTTGCGGGCCGTCACGCACCACCATCAAGACGTCGGCCGGCAGGTGATCGGCCAACCGGTTCAACGCCTCGGCAATGTCCGACGCTCCGGTAAACTTCAACGCTTCGACACTGTTGCTGGTCCACAGATCAATGCGCGCCAGCAAGGCTTGCATCAACGGCTCATCCGGCGAATCCACCAGCGGACCCGGATCGAACACCACGTTGATCTCTCTCGGCAAATCCAGCACCCAATCCACCAGTGCCTGGGCCTTGCCGCCATGCAGCAGGCTGTAGCCGCTGACGTAGACATAGTCACCCGCCTCGGCCGGTACGCTGGCCAAATCCTCGGCCGTCAGCTCACCTTCGGCACCGATATAGGAAATGAAACTGCGTTCGGCCGACGCTTCGGTTACCGCGACGCACAATCCCGTATCCCGTTCGGCGGGTTTAGTGATGCCGATCCGAATGCCTTCAGCCTTCATCGCCTCACGGGCAAGATCACCGAAACGCCCGGTGCCGTGGCGCCCGAGGTAAACCACCGGCAAACCATTGCGCTGAGCCGCAGCCATCACATTAAAGCCGCCGCCAGCCTCGAAACTGGCGGACTGCGCCAATACGTCGCCGCCCGAATGCGGCAGTTTATCCACGGCCATGACCAGGTCGATCATGACCTGGCCGGTGTGCAGCAATCTAGGCATGAGCGTTCTCAGTCATCGCAGCACGACGATCCTTGGCCCCGCCGAGTACAAAATAAATGCCACCGGCCACCAGGAACGTCACGATCCAGCCGAGGCCGTTATGGCCCAGCCAGGAGTCGGACAGGAAGCCGCGGAACCACACGGTTTGTTCGGTGGTACCGATGGTGGTGAAGCTGAAGCCCAGCACGATCGCCAACGCCCACGCACCGAAGGCGCGCCACTCGATACCGCCGCTGTACCAGTAAGCGCTGCTCGGGCTGACGTCCAGCAGGTCTTTGGGGCTGTAGTAATGACGATGGATCAGGTCGACGACAAAGATCCCGACCCACGCGGTGATCGGCACGGCCAGCAGCGAAATGAAGGTAATGAACGGGCCGTAGAAACTGTCGGCGATCAGCATGAAATAAATCGAACCGGCGAAGATCGCGACGATGTCGACGACCACCGCGTAGACGCGTTTGACCTTCAAGCCCAGGGTCAGCGTGGTCAAACCGGCGGAGTACACCGACAGGTTGTTCGACAGCAACAACCCGCCGAACGCGGTGATCAGGTACGGCACGGCCATCCAGGTCGGCAGCATGTCGCGGATCGCGATGATCGGATCAGTGGCCGAGGCCAGGTCATTGTTGCCCACCGACAGCAGGCCGCCGAGGGTGATCAGCAGCACCAGCGGAATCCCCGCACCGAACGCCGCCGACGCCACCAGGCGCACGGCTTTGACGCTGCGGTGCTGGTAGCGCGACATGTCGGCACCGGCGTTGGCCCAACCGATCCCGGTGCCGGCGGCCATGGTGCCGACGCCGATGATCATTGCGCTCAGCGGTGCCGGCGTGGCGTTGAATACCGCGCTCCAGTCAATGGTGGCGCAGAGGAAACCGCCGACCAGAATGTTCAGCGCACCGAACACGTAGGTTGCCCACTTCTGGATCACCAGCAAGGTGGCGTGACCGAGGCCCGACACCGACAGGGTCAGCAGTACGAAAATCGCAATGAAGATCAACGTCAGCACGGGTGCGCTTTTGGCTTCCACCGGCGAGCCAAACAGGATCGAGCACAGCGACAGCAACACGAACGCGGCGGTGGTGGTGTTGACGGTTTCCCAGCCCAGACGCGACATCAGCGAGACCAGGGTCGGACCGATGTTGCCGCGTACACCGAAGATCGCTCGCGACAACGTCAGGCTCGGGGCGCGACCACGCCGACCGGCAATGGAGATGATCCCGACCACCGCGAAGGAACCCGCGGCGCCGAGGATCGCGACGATGATCGCCTGCCAGATCGCCAAGCCGCGAAAGGCTACAAGGGTCGCACCCAGCGGCAGGCCGAGGATGGAGATGTTGGCGGCAAACCAGACCCAGAACAGCTGCAGCGGATGACCGTTGCACTCTGCTTCCGGCACGGGCTCGATGCCACGGGTTTCCAGTTGCCCGGCGCTTTGCCCGGTGTTTGTTGAACTCATGTGAAATGCTCCTGTTGCCTTTGTTGTGGTTGTCGGCAATGACGGAAGACGAAACAACATCCCGGCGGTCCTGACCAAGTTCGTGCGATCCATTGCGTGGTGGAAAATCAAAGTATGTGGCGCGCCTATCGCGAGCAAGCTCGCTCCCACAAGGGATAGGGATAGTGCAAGTTTTCAGGTACACGCCGTACCTGTGTGCGAGCTTGCTCGCGAAGGCGTCAGTGCTGTCAGCGCAGGGCGAGGAGCCCTTTCACCAACGGTTCCAGCTCCAGATCGTTAACGGCTTTGACCTTGTCGATCATCGCCGCCGGCCAACTCTCAAGGCCCAGGCAGGCGCCGAGCATGGCGCCAAGAATGGCCGCGATGGTGTCGGTGTCGCCGCCAAGGCTTGCGGCCATGCACAGCGCTTCGAACGCGTTCATTTCGCCAATGGCCACTTGCTGGGCCAGGGCAAACGAGACCACCACCGATTCCTGTGAAGCCACCGAAGTGCCGATCACGTCGTACATCAAATCCGCCAGCAACGCCTTGTCGCTGTCGACGCTGATGGTTCGCGCCCAGCTGATGCGCGAGGCAATGCGTCCGCCAGCCACCCAGTAACCGCGGCTTTCAGCTTGCTGAGCGATTTGCTGGCCGAGGTTCAACGCCTCGCCCAGGTCCATGCCGTTGATACCGGCCGAGACCACCGCCGCCACCGCCGCCGCGCTGGAAATACCCAGCGTGGTGTTGTGGGTGACCTGGCAAGCCTGCACGACAGCGTTGATGAATCGCTCAGGGTTGGCGACATCCGCCGCGATTCCGACCGGCGTGATGCGCATCGCCGCGCCATTGGTGGTGCCGTAGCGCCCCGCTTCTTCCGGCGAGTGGCCGGCGAGGATCATCTCGATGGCACGTTTGGTCGAAGGGCCGAGCAAGTCTTGCGAGCCCTTGGCCTGCATCGCGGCTTCCCATTCGATCAACCGTTGGGCGAGCAGCGACGGATCGATTCGGCCCTCGCCTTCTACCAGCAATTGGCCGACCAGAATCGCCTGTTCGGTGTCATCGGTGATCGAGCCTTTGAGCATGTTGGCGGCGATCGGTTGATCGGGGCCTGCGTCTTCCAGGTCAGTGATCTCGCCGAAGCGTACCTTGATCTCTGCACGGCTGAGGGATTGAGTCGGCATGCCCAGCGCATCGCCCAGGGCCAGTCCGTAGAACGCGCCCAATGCACGATTGAGCGCGGTCACTTTGACTCTCCAAACTGCAGGTGCAGGCGAAAATGCACCGGGTCGAGCAAGCTTTCGACCTGCTCCATGAAGCGGTTTTGCCGGTCGTAAGTGGTGCGCAAGGCCTTGAGGAACACCGTGCCTTCCGGACGGCCGAGCAGCTCGGCGTCTTCGGCGTTCAAGGGTTCGGCGCCGATCCATTGATCGCCGCGCTCGCCGATATAGCCGTAGGCGGCCAGGGTGATGGTCAGGGAGTTGTCGATAAGGCCGACCCGCGGCAGGCCTTCCAGGCCTCCGGTGGCAGGCATCAATGAGCGTTCAAGGGAAACCAGCTTGCCTTCGTTGGAACGACGGCGACGGTCGAGGGTGATGAATTGGTCGGTACCGAAACGCGGCAACAGGTCAGGACGGGTGACCGCCTCCAACCGCAGCACTTCGGTATTGATCAGCGCCCCGCTGTCGGCCAGGGCCTGGGCCCAGCCGCTGCGTTGATCAAGCACCACGCCGTCGAAGGTGACGATGGAGCCCACCCCGCTTTGCGTCGCGATGTAGTTGCGCCGTTTCAGTTCAGCCAGGGCTTCACGCAGCGTGCCTCGGCTGACTTTGAATTCTTGAGCCAATTGATGCTCGCCCGGCAGCAGAAAGCCGTCCTCCATGAGGCCGCTTTCGATGCGCCGGATGAGTTCGTCGACCACCCGTTGTTTCTTGTCAAATCGTACCTGTCTAATCATGTACAAAGTGATAACCGAAACGGGGTTGGGCGGGCAAGGGATATTTTGGGTAGGTGACGGGAGGTGGGATGTTCGGAGGTGTGGTGTCAGATGAATCCACCCCTCACCCCAACCCTCTCCCCAGAGGGGCGAGGGGGCCGACCGAGGTATTCTTTCGAGTGACATCGACCTGAAATATCGAGTCGAACTCAGGCTTTGAAAAGCGTGGAGATCTGCTCCCTTTCCCCCTCTCCCCTATGGGGAGAGGGCTGGGGTGAGGGGTGGATCTTGATCTCAGCGTTGTTTCAAACGGTCAATGACGACAGCCAGCAACAGGATCGAACCGCGAATCACATACTGATAGAAGGTATCGATATTCTTCAGGTTCATCGCATTCTCAATGATCGCCAGAATCAACACCCCGGCAATCACATGCCGGATCATGCCGATCCCGCCGCTCAACGACACCCCGCCCAACACACACGCCGAGATCACCGTCAGCTCAAAACCCTGGCCAATCATCGGCTGACCGGACGTCATGCGTGACGCCAGAATCACCCCGGCCAATGCCCCGATCAACCCGTGCACGGCAAAGATAATGATCTTGGTCCGGTCAACGTTCACCCCGGCCAGCAACGCCGCTTCCTGGTTACCGCCGATGGCCATGGTGTTGCGCCCGTAGGTGGTGTAATTCAGCAGCCAGCCGAAAAACAGGAAGCAGACGATGGTGATCAGGATCGGCACCGGCACACCCAACAACTGGCCATTGCCGAAGACGAAGAACTGCTCTTGCGACACGCCGACCGCTTTGCCGTTGGCAAAGATGTAAGCCAGGCCACGAACGATCTGCATGGTTGCCAACGTGGTAATCAACGCATTGACCCGCAGCTTGGCGATCACGATGCCGTTGATCAAGCCGACGATCAGTCCCATGAACAGCGCCGCCACCACACCGAGAAACACGCTGTCGGTGTCGCGCATCACCACCGCTGCGACCACGCCGGCGCAGGCAATCACCGAGCCCACCGACAAATCGAAATGCCCGGACGCCAGGCAATACAACATGGTGCAAGCGGCGATCCCCGTCGTCGAAATCGCCAGGCCCAGGCCGCGCATGTTCAATGGCGAAAGGAAGTTATCGATCAGCAAGGTGCAAAGCACGAAGATCCCGACAGCTGCCAGCAGCATCACCCAGTCATCAAGAAAACGCCGCAGGTCCAGTGGTTTGCGCTGGGTGGGCAAAGCGTTGTTTTGGATTGTCATAGTCACCTCTCAGTTCGCCACGCCGTCAGCGCGTTGGCGCGGCAAAGCCAGTTGCAGCAGGTTGGATTCATTGGCCTCTGCGCGAGACAACTCGCCGCGCATCGCGCCTTCGCAGAGCACCAGGATGCGGTCGGAAATACCCATCACTTCCATCAGGTCGCTGGAGACCACGATCACCGCGATGCCGCTGGCGGCCAGGTTGTGGATGATCTGGTAGATCTCGGCTTTGGCGCCGATGTCGATGCCGCGAGTCGGTTCGTCGAGCAACAGGACTTTCATCGGCATCGACAGCCAGCGGCCGAGAATGGCCTTCTGTTGATTGCCGCCGGACAGGTACATGATTTTTTGCGCCGCGTTGGGCGTCTTCACTTTCAGCGATTTGATCTGCTTGTCGGCGTTGTCCTTCTCCCACAGGCCACGCAACAGGCAGCCGAAAGTGGAGTGGGCGCCGCGGGCGCTGATGTTGATGTTCTCGGCGACGCTGGCGAGCGGCAGGATGCCCTCTTTTTTGCGGTCCTCAGGGCACAGCAGAATCCCGGCGGCAATCGCATCGCGGGGTGAACGCAACTTCAGTTCATGACCGCGCAATTCCAGGCGCCCGGCGGTATTGCGTTCAAGGCCACTGAGCATGCGGAACAGCTCGGTACGACCGGCGCCGACCAAACCGAACAGCCCGAGAATCTCGCCTTTGTGCACCTCGAAACTCACCGGCTCACGCAAACCCGGCCCCAGCAAACCGTCGACCTTGAGCGCCACCGCGCCACGCTGACGGTGGCGGTAATCGTAGATATCCTGAATGTCGCGACCGACCATGCAGGTCACCAACTGATCATGAGTCAGCTCGCTCATGTCCTCGAACGTGCGCACAAAGCGACCGTCCTTGAACACCGTCACCGCGTTGCAAATGCGGAACACTTCTTCCATGCGGTGGGAGACGTAAAGCACCACTTTGCCTTCGTCGCGCAGGCGCCCGATGATCGCCATCAAACGATCAATCTCCCGCGCTGACAGGCTGCTGGTCGGTTCGTCAAACGCGATCACATGCGCCCCACGGGACAAGGCCTTGGCGATTTCCACCAGTTGCCGCTGACCGAGGGACAGGCGCCCGACTTTCTCTTGCGGATCGATTTCATCGGCCAGGCCCTTGAGGCAGGCCAATGCCTGTTGCCGCAACGCGCCGCGATTGATCAGGCCGAAACTCGCCGGCAGATGACCGAGGAACAGGTTCTCTGCCACGGTCATTTCCGGGACCAGGTGCAACTCTTGATGGATCACGGCGACGCCACTGCCGATGCTGTCGGCGGTGGACTTGAAGACCCTCGTCTGCTCGCCGATCTGCAGGTCGCCGCTGCTCGGGGTGTAAGCCCCGCCGAGGATTTTCAGCAGGGTCGATTTGCCGGCACCGTTCTCGCCCATCAAGGCGTGAACCTGCCCCGGGTGGGCGACGAAGCTGATGCCATCCAGCGCCTTCACCCCGGGAAAGGTCTTGCCGATCCCGTTGAAACGCAAGCTGCCGCCGGCAGTGTGTTGTTGTATTTTTGATTGCGCGTGCATAACCCACCTCTTCACACAGATCAGGCAGCCCCGTCGCCAGGGCCACCGATGAAATCAACCGTGCCTCAGTTCCAGAGGCCGATCTTTTCCAGTTCCTGCTTGAAGTTCTCGCGAGTGATCAGCGTCACGTCGTCCATCGCGGTGTACTTCGGCGGTTCTTTGCCGGTGGTGACCCACTCGTACATCATGCTGGCGGTGTTGTAGCCCTCGATGTGCGGGCTCGGCAGCATCGAGCCGAAGAAGCCGCTGTTGGCCTTCTTCAATTCGCCGATGGCATCGGTGCCGTTGATGCCGATGCCGATCACATTGGCTGCGGCAAAACCGGCGCTCTCGGTGGCGCGCACGCCGCCCAGCACGGTGTTGTCGTTCATGCCGCCGATGATCAGGTTTTTCGCCGCGCTCGGCAGTTTCACCAGCGCCGAGTTGGTGGCGTCCATGCTGCCCGGTACGTCGAGGGTTTTCAGTGCCGAGAACAGGATGTGGTCTTTCGGCATGCCGGCGTCTTCCAGCGCTTTGACCGAACCGTCGGTGCGCTTCTTGCCGGTGTCGAGTTCGTTGAAGGTGTTGATCACCGCGTAAGTGTCTTTCCAGTCCCAGCCACGTTTCTTCGCTTCGGTGGCCATGGCGCTGCCTTGTTTCTGGCCGACTTCGAACGCGGCCATGCCGAGGTAAGGAACGTCTTCCATGAACTTGCCGCTGGCATCGACGAAGCGGTCATCGACGGCGATGACTTTCAAACCGTTGAGCTTGGCCTTGGCCATGATCGCAGGTCCCAGGGACACGTCTGGCGGGCAGATCACGAAGCCCTTGGCACCGTTGGCGGCGAGGCTGTCGATGGCCGAGAGGGTTTTCTCGCCGTCCGGCACGGCGATCTTGATGACGGTGAAGCCCTTCTCTTTCCCGGCCTTTTCGGCAAATGCCCACTCGGTCTGGAACCAGGGCTCTTCCGCCTGCTTGACCAGAAAACCGATCTTCACTTCCTCGGCCGCCAGCAACGAACTGCTCAGGCTGACCGCGGTGACCGCCAAAGCGGCACAGCACAGGGAACGGATCCCACGACGACGATTCATAAGCTGACTCCTTGTTATTTTTTTTGAGCGTTATTTGAAAGCCAATCAAACTGTGCAGCTAATAGTCATATCGTATGATGATTGGATTTCAGGCGTAGTTCCGCGCCTGAAACCTGATCGACTCAGTCGTGGTACATGACCGAGCGACCGCCATCGATGGTGATGCACGAAGCATTGATGAACGGCGCTTCATCGCTGGCCAGGAAAACAGCGGTCATGGCGACTTCGATCGGCTGGCCGATGCGACGTGGCGGGTGCAGATCGAAAGCGCGCTGACGTTCGGCATGCGGGTCGGCAAAACCGTTCCAGTAATCGACGTTCAGCTGGGTTTCGATGTAGCCCGGCGCGATGGCGTTGACGCGAATGCCCTTCGGCGCATATTCGATGCCCAAAGCGCGGGTCAGTCCGAGCAGGCCATGTTTGGCCACCGGGTACGGGAAACAGCCGGGAATGATGTGAGTGGAATGGGTCGAGGCGATGTTGATGATGCTGCCGATGCCTTGCTCGATCATCTGCGGCAGCACCGCTTTGCAGCCATACCAGGCGCCGTCCAGGTCGATGGCGAAGCAGCGACGCCAGTCTTCCTCGGTCATTTCCAGCGGATCGCGGAACACATTGACCCCGGCGCAGTTGACCAGCACATCGATGCGACCGTGCAGATCGATCGCCAGTCTGGCCATGGCGTGCAGGTCTTGTTGGTTGGAAACGTCAGCCTTGATTGCCTGAACGTCGAAGCCTTTGTCCCGCCAGTGCGTCGCGACCTTTTCGACTTTCTCACCCTGGATATCGCTGATGATCAGCTTGGCCTGCTGGGAGGCGAAGGTCGCGACAATCGCCTCGCCGATACCTTGAGCGGCGCCGGTCAACAGCACGACCTTGTTTTTCAGGCGCTCACCCTTCGGCGGTTCGGGCACCGGTGGCAAGGAAAGAGGTTCAGCCATGGATCAAGACTCCTTTTCGAAGGCACGACAAAAACCGGGCATCTGTCGATGTCCGGTCAAAAGGCTTTTTGGAAAATCGCTGCATCACTTCACCTGTTTTGTTTTTTTAAGTGTGAGTGCGTGTATCTGATGGAGCCGACTATAAACCCGACCGCCAAATAATCTCAATATATAATTTTACATCCCATATTTTGGGATTCACCCAGCAAACCGAGTACAGGTTTTTCCGGGCACATCGACTCGAATCGACAGCAACGCGCCGTCCAACGGATCGTTGAGCGGGCTCGCGGCGCTGGTGATGTATAGGGTTTTCAGGTCTTCACCCCCGAATACGCAACTGGTGGGGCGGCTGATGGGCAGCTCGATCACGCGATCGACCTGCCCGTCCGGGGTCAGTCTGAGCAGACAGCTGCCATCCCAACGGGCGTTCCAGATGTAACCTTCGGCATCCATCGCCGAGCCATCAGGGCCGCCGCGTTCATGCGGTCCGAACCAGACCCGGGCCGGGTCGAGGTTGCCGTCGGTGCGGATGAAGTACTGGTAAAGCGTGCTGTCGAGGCTGTCGGCGAAATACACGGTGGTCGCGTCGTCGCTCCACAGCAACGTGTTAGGGATGCCCAGCCCGCGAAGCAACGGCGTGACCCGAGCATCGCGATCGATGCGAAACAAGCCACCGGAACGCCGCACGATGGGCACGTCTTCGCCCTGCTCGCCAATGTTGTTCTGCATCGTGCCGAGCCAGAGCCGGCCCTGGGCATCGCAGCGGGCTTCATTGGCGCGATTGCCGGGTTGCGGATCGGCGACGCAGAGCAAAGTCAGTCGAGGCTCCAGGCCCGGGGAATCCAGATCGAGTCGATACACGCCGCTGTTCAACGTCACCAGCGCATCGCCGCTTTCGCAGGGGATGAAGGCAGACACGTGCTCGGGCATCTGCCAGATCTGCACGTTGGCGCCAATCAGCCGCAGCGCCTGTTGACCGGCGATATCAACCCAATACAGCGCCTGGGTCGGCGCGTCCCAGAACGGGCCTTCACCCAGTCGTGCCCGGTGTTCGGTAACCGCAGTCCACGTCATGAAACCTCCTGCTTTCTTATTGTTGTCAGCTGGCCTTTTTGTCGGCCATGACTTGCGGGTAGAAGCGCTTGATGGCCAGATCGGCGTTATCGATCAGGGTCATGCAGGCCCAGACACCCCGCGCGGCATCCCGGGCGGCGATGGCCTCGGCCATGTCTTTGTGAATCGGTAGCGTGCGGCGCAATTCGTCCGGGTCGGCGGCGGACACTTCGAACGACACCGCCAGCAGCGCGCCGAGGGCCGGGACCATTTGTTCGATGAATTGATTGTGGCTGGCAGCGAGGATGCACTCGTGGAAGAACTGGTCGGCGCGGTTGTAATCGACGCCGCTGTCCACTGCCCGCTCCAATGCGTTGTAGGCCTGGAGGATGGCGTGAACCTGTTCGACGGTAGCGCGCTCGCAAGCCCAGCGTACGGCCATGGGCTCGATGGTGCGGCGCAGGTCGAGCAAGTCGTCGACGAAGTTTTCCGGCAAGCCACTGCGCGACAACCAGCCTACGACTTGAGGATCGAAGAGGTTCCAGCGACGCACCGGCAACACCCGCGTGCCGACCTTTGGCCCGACTTCAAGCATGCCCTTGGCGACCAGGGTTTTGATGGCTTCACGGATAACGGTGCGGCTGACACCGAGTTGCTCGCCCAGGTCGGCTTCGACCTTGAGCGTTTCACCCGGCTTGACCTGCCCGGTGGCGATCCAGCAACCCAGCCAATCGACCGTCGACGCATGAAAACTGCTGGACATGGACACCTCGATACAGGGACGGCACAAAGCCGTTCGCGATGGGCATCTACGCTAATCATCATACGATTGAGTGTCAATTTGAAATTTTAGAGCCAACACAAAACAAATGTGGGAGCGATCAAACTCCCACATTTTTTATCGATTACGGCTCAAGTCCGATGGGGAAGAACTCGCCAGCGCTCCACACGCCTAACCAGCGCTGCCCGTCGATCTCGCGGGTGACGGCCAGCTCCACCAGTTGGTAGAACACGTTGCGGTGGATCAGGGCTTCGAGGTTGGTGCGCACATGCACGTAGGGCGCCGGTTCCTGCGTAACCGGGTCGATCACCACGCGCATGGGGTGTTCGGTGCCGGCCTCGGCGGTCTCGTCAACATTGGTGGTGAAGCGCAGGACCTGGGTTTCTCCCTCGCCTTCGACCTCCACGGCAATCGCCACGAAGGGTGCATCGTCGACCTTGATGCCGACTTTCTCGACCGGGGTAATGAGGAAGTAATCGTCACCATCGCGGCGAATGATGGTGGAGAACAGCTTGACCATCGGCTTGCGCCCGATCGGCGTGCCCAGGTAATACCAGGTGCCGTCACGGGCGATACGCATGTCGATGTCGCCGCAGAAGTCGGGGTTCCACAGGTGGACCGGCGGCAAGCCTTTGGTTTTGGGGATTTGCCCCAACAGATCGTTGGCTTTTTGCGGGCCACTCATGGCGTTCTCCTTTTGAATTACTGGTCGCTGAGCCCCAGCAGGCTGCGCGCGTATTGTTCCAGCGGCGGGCCCATCAGGTCTTCTGGCTTTTTGTCGTGGAACGTCAGTAAACCGCCACGACTCTTGATGCGTGCAGTATCAATCAAATACTGGGTGCTGGTCTCGATCAACATGATTTGAATGACACCACCGTCGATACCGAGGCGATCCAGGGCTTCCTGATCGAGCCACTCGTCCGAGTTGCCGATACGGTCATCAGACTTGGCGAACCGGGTATAGAGCAGGTAATGGGCACCGGCGGCACGGGCTTCACCCATGGCTTGATCAAGACCTTCCGGGGCACGGGCGCGGCGGACCATGGGGAAGTATTCGACAAACCCATCGAAGGCGACTTCAGCAATCACGTTAGGTCGTGGGTAGACAGTACTGCCTGGCGGCACAAAGGCGCCCTGGGCGATATAGACGAATGAGTCCGGTTGGATGCGCAGGTTATTCACACGGCGGCTGTCGCTATGGTCGAGCAACCCTGCGTCGCTCATGTGGTAGCGAGTCCCTTCAGCCAGATCGCTGACATTCATGCAGCCACCAAGCGCCAAAACGGCCAGCAGCAAAACCAGGCTACGCATCCTACCCTCCAGAGGCCGGTGACGGAAAACCGGCGAATGGCCATGGGATGCAGCTTCCGCGCCAGCTCGGTGTGGCGGGAACAGAGTTTAGCCGCCGATGATTTTCATGATGGTCGCGCCACCGGAAAATGCCACTTCCTGCTTATCGCCCAAGGCTTTCACCAAGAGTCTCTGCAAGGCGGGCAACGCTTGATGGCGGGGCTTGTCCAGCAGGTCGCCGACATAGTGGCGATTGCTCGACGACAGGCAGCCATGCAGCCAGCCCGTGGAGGACAGACGCAGCCGCGAACAGGTGCGGCAGAAAGGAACGCTTTCGTTGGCGATAACGCCGAAGTAGCCCTGCCCCGGAATCTGGTAACGCACGGCGGTGGCGTCTACCGGCGCATCGGCCTGAAGGTATTCGTAGCGCTCGCCGATCAGGCTGAGCAACTGCTGAAGGCTGACAAACTGTTGCAGGAAAGCATTGGAGTCGCTGGCCAGGTGGCCCATGCGCATCAACTCGATGAAGCGAAGCTCATAGCCGCGCTCCAGGCAGTAATCGAGTAGCGGCATCACTTGATCGAGGTTCTGCCCACGCAGCGGCACCATATTGACCTTGATCTTCAGGCCGGCGGCGCTGGCTTGATCCATACCGTCGAGCACAGTCGCCAGATCGCCGCCACGGGCAATGCTGCGAAAGGCGCTGGCATCCAGGGTATCGAGGGAAACGTTGATGCGACGAATGCCGGCGTTCACCAGCAGTGGCAGCTTCTTCGCCAGCAGCTGACCGTTGGTGGTCAGACTGATGTCCGCCAGGCCCATCTGCCCGACAGCGGTCATGAAGGTTTCGAGTTTGGGGCTGACCAGCGGCTCGCCGCCGGTGATGCGCAAGCGCTCGATGCCCGCTGCTTCAATCAGATAGGCCACGCCACGCGCCATAGCCTCGGCCGACAATTCATCCTGCGCAGCCACCAGCCGCTTGCCGTTGGGCACGCAGTAGGTACAAGCGTAATTGCAGGCTGAAGTCAGACTGATTCGCAAATTGCGAAAACGCCTGCCTTGACGGTCAACGATCATGGACTACTCCGGCGGAAGAATATTCGGACCGCTAAAACTTGACTCACAAATCAAGTTTTAGCAAGTCCTATGCCTGAGTATATTCCTGCGGTACTGCGCCACGTAGCGAAATAATGGCGCAATAAGGCAACTGAATGGTTCAGCTGCTCGGGGTGTCGGTATCGCGCTTGCGCTTGTTGCCCATGCGCACGCCGATGTCCATCAGGAACTGGAAGAAACCTTCCTGATCTTCCAGCACATTGCTCCAGAACGGCGAGTGATACAGCGCCACGGCGCCATGCACCAGCGCCCAGGATGCGCAGTAATGGAAGTAAGGCGGGACGTCTTCAAGCTTGCCTTCGCTGATCCGGCCCTTGATCAGCAGGGTCAGGCGTTCGAAGTTCGAGGCGCGGATCTTGTGCAGTTCCTCGACCATCTCCGGCACCTGATTGCCCTTGACCACCTTTTCTTCCAGGCGATCGAACAACCGATAGCGTTGTGGATCGCGCATGCGGAATTCGAAGTAGGCCCGGGACAGCGCTTCCTTGTCCTTGTCGACATCGGCCGAATGCAACAGCTCGTTCAAATCGCGCTCGTAATCAAGCATCAGGCGCAGATAGATCTCGGCCTTGGATTTGAAGTGCTTGTAGATCGTGCCTTTGCCGATACCGACGGCATCAGCAATCATCTCGACGGTGACACTGTCTTCACCTTGATCGAGGAACAGCTTGAGCGCGGTATCGAGAATTTCTTGCTCGCGGCGACGAAACTCACGGACCTTACGAGGTTCTTTATGCATAAGAAAAGGTCTGTAGGGGTCAAAATTCGAAGCCGCGTATTATGCCTAACTTGCGCAAAAATGCACGGATCATCCGACCATATATGTGCTTCTTGATGAATTCCGCCACTCCTGCAGAGTAATGAGAACTCAACCGAAGCGCCCGTATTCCAAATTTGTTTAAAAACCGCGACCCGTAAACTGGACTCGGCGCAATACTGATCAATACTTCAACTGTCGGCGGGACATCTCCCCCAAGTGTTGCGCCGATATAGGTACCAACGGACCGCGTGCCTTTGTTTTACTCCTAATGGTCTTAACCCGGATTCACCCCCCAGAACCCGGGTTTTTTTTGCCTGCGATTTAACCTTTCACATGTGCCAGCGGAAACAGTCGCTTGAAGTTCTCGGTGGTTTGCTCGGCAAACCGCTCGTAGGGCTCACCTCGCAACATTGCCAGAAATTCCGCTACGTCGCGCACGTACTGCGGCAGGTTCGGCTTGCCGCGATGAGGGATCGGCGCCAGGTAAGGCGAGTCGGTTTCCACCAGCAATCGGTCAGCCGGCACTTTACTGGCCACGTCACGCAGAGCGTCAGCATTGCGGAAAGTGACAATCCCGGACAGGGAAATGTAATACCCCATGTCCAGTGCCGCTTTGGCCATGTCCCAGTCTTCGGTGAAACAATGCAGCACGCCAGCCTGGGGCAGCGCCGCTTCGCGCAACAGGTTCAACGTATCGGCACGGGCACCACGGGTGTGGATGATCACCGGTTTGCCCGTCTGCTGCGCCGCTTGCAGATGCAGGCGAAACGACTCCTGCTGCAACTCTGCCGCTTCCGGCTCGTAGTGGTAATCCAGACCGGTTTCACCGATCGCCACCACACGCGGGTGGTTCAGTTCCTGCAATAGCCAATCCAGCGCCGGCGCAGCGCCCGGCTGCACATCCAGCGGATGCACGCCAACCGAACAGTCGACGTCGTCGTAACGTTCGGCCAGGGCTTTGACGTCGGCGGCATTCTCGACGCTGACGCCGATACACAGAAAGTGCCCTACCCCGCGCAGACGGGCCGCATCCAGTGCGGCATCCAGGGAGCCGTCGTGGGCGGCGAGGTCGAGGCGATCAAGGTGGCAATGGGAATCTACGAGCATAAATGGGCTGCAACTTACATCGTATGAGTGGGACGGTCGGACTTCAGGGCTCCGGCCAGATGGGTTTCGATTCGACTGCGCGCGGTATTGTCGCCATCGTTGAATTGTACGCCGACCCCGGCGGCCCGGTTGCCCTGCGCACCTTTGGGGGTGATCCAGGTGACCTTGCCGGCGACCGGAATCTTCTCCGGCTCGTCCATCAGGTTCAGCAGCATGAATACCTCATCGCCCAACTTGTAGCTCTTGTTGGTCGGGATAAACAGGCCCCCGTTCTTGATGAACGGCATGTAGGCCGCGTACAGCACGGACTTGTCCTTGATGGTCAGGGACAAGATGCCGTTGCGCGGCCCCGGATTGACGAGTTCATTCATGCTGGCCTCCGTTGCAGATGCTCAGAGTCTAGGCACAGACGGTCACTTCTGGGTAGGCAAACCCACCCATTGCACCAACAGCGCCTCCAGCAACAACACCCGATTGAGGTTGGCTTTGCTCATCACTTTCTGGCGCTGGGCGAGGATCCAGTCCTGAATATTCAGGACTTTGTCCTGGCCGGCTTTCTGCGCCAGGTACTGAATCACCTTGCGCATGTCCGTCAGCCCCAGGCCTTCTTCGTCCTGAGTCAGCTGATAGCGCAGGATCAGGCTCGACCAGTCGCAGAACCAGTCGAACAACAGCAACAGCGGAATCGTATTCCAGCCTTCGGCCAGTTGCGTCGGCGACTGTTGTTGCTTGAGCAGCTTTTTCACGCCATCGACCACCAGCGCCCGCTGCTCGCGCACGCCCTGGGCTTGCAAGTTGACGGCGGCCAGTGGCGAACCGGCGGCCAGGGTCAGCAGTTCGACGCGTTCGTCTTGCGAACAATCCGGCAACGCCTTCTCCAACCACGCCAGACTCATCGCCTCGCTCGGCAGCGGACAAGCCTGTTGCTGGCAGCGGCTCTTGATCGTCGGCAGCAAACGACTGGTCTGGTGACTGACCAGCAGCAACACGGTATCACCGGACGGTTCTTCAAGACTTTTGAGCAGGGCGTTGGCGGCGTTGACGTTCATCGACTCCGCCGGTTCGATCAGCACCACTTTGCGCCCACCCATCTGCGCGGTCTGAACCACGAAGCTGACCAGATCACGAACCTGATCGACCTTGATCGCCTTATCGGCTTCTTCCGGTTCCAGAATGTAGTTGTCGGGGTGACTGCCGGCCTTGAGCAACAGACAGGATTTACATTCGCCGCACGCATCGTGGGCAGCGCTCGGACGCTGGCACAGCAAACTGGCCATCAAGCGCTCGGCCAATGCACGCTTGCCGATTCCGGCCGGACCATGCAACAGATAGGCGTGGGCATGGTGCTTGCGACCGGCCAAATGCTGCCAGAGACTGTCCTGCCACGGATAGGCTTCAGCCACGGGTCAACTCCAGCAGGCGCGGCAGCAAGGCATCCAGTGCCTGCTGAACCTGCGCCAACGGCTGGGCGGCATCGACCAGCACATAACGCGCAGGATCCGCTTCAGCACGCTTGAGGAAAGCACTGCGCACCGCATCAAAAAAGGTTCGGCCTTCGAGTTCGAAACGATCCAGACGACCACGAGCGCTGGCGCGGGCCAGGCCCACTTCCACCGGCAGATCGAAAATCAACGTCAGGTCCGGGCGCAGATCGCCCTGGACGAAGGCTTCCAGAGTCGCGATGCGTTCCAGCGACAGGCCGCGACCGCCACCCTGATAGGCGTAGGTCGAATCGGTAAAGCGATCACACAGGACCACCGCACCGCGGGCCAGTGCCGGACGAATCACCTCGGCCAGATGCTGGGCTCGCGCAGCGAACACCAACAGCAACTCGGTGTCGGGGTTCATGACTTCATCAACCGGCGCCAGCAGCACTTCACGGATCCGCTCGGCCAACGGCGTGCCGCCTGGTTCGCGAGTCAGCACGACCTCGATACCCGCGGCGCGCAGGCGCTCGGCCAGGAATTCGCGATTGGTGCTCTTGCCGGCCCCTTCCGGGCCTTCCAGGGTAATAAACAAGCCAGTCACAGGCAGTCCTTAGTCAGAGTCATTGCGGGCTTTGCGGCGCGGCTGCATCCGGTTCGGGCGCGGGTGCATCTGCGGGTTCTTGAGCGGGTTCTGGAGCAGGCGCCGGCGGGGTTTCTTGAGGCTGCACCGGCGACGATTCCTGCACCGGCTCTTGCGGCGACACTTGCGGCAAAGCCTCGGGGGCTGTGTCGGGCGATGCAGCCGGGATCGGTGCCTGTTGATCCGTCGCCTCTGGCGCCGTGGTCGGCGCTGGGCTGGAGCGGTAGTCGGCACGGCGCTTGATCTGGAACTCACGCACAGCGTTATTGTGCGCATCCAGATCATCGGAGAACACGTGACTGCCATCACCCCGAGCAACGAAATAAAGGCTATTGCCCGCCACCGGGTTCAGCGCTGCATGAATCGCTTCGCGGCCGACCATGGCGATCGGGGTCGGCGGCAGTCCAGAAATCATGTACGTGTTATACGGCGTCGCTTCCTTGAGATGGGCACGAGTCAATTTGCCGTTGTAGCGATCACCGAGGCCGTAGATCACGGTCGGATCAGTCTGCAACAACATGCCCATTTCCATGCGCCGTACAAACACCCCAGCGATTTGCCCGCGTTCCTGCGGCACACCGGTTTCCTTCTCCACCAGCGAGGCCATGATCAGCGCCTGATAGGGTTCGGTGTACGGCACGTCAGCGGCGCGCTGGCTCCACTCTTTGGCCAGGACTTCGTCGAGGCGGTCGTAGGCTTTTTTCAGCAGCTCGGCATCGGTCATGCCGCGCACGAAGCGATAGGTGTCAGGGAAGAATCGCCCTTCCGGAAATATCCCGGCGTGGCCGAGTTTGTCCATCACCTCGCTATCGCTCAAACCGTCGAGGGTCTTTTCGAGTTTTTCATCCTTGGCCAGAGCAGCGCGGACCTGATGAAAATTCCAGCCTTCGACCAGGGTCAGGCTGTACTGAACCATTTCCCCACGTTTCCACAGGTCAATCAGCCCTTCGACCGTCATGCCGGGCTGCATGCGGTATTCGCCCTTGTGCAACGGTTGTTTGGCGAGATTGAAGCGCCAATACACCCGCAGCCAGAACGCATCCTTGATGACGCCATCGGCTTCGAGTCGATAGAAGGTGCGGGTCGGTGTCGTGCCTTTGGGCACGTCCAGCAGCTCTTCCTGAGTGATGTTCAGCGGCTGTTCCAGCGCCGAATGGATTTTCCAGGCGGAAGCGCCCAGACACAGCCCTGCCAGAACCAATCCGGTTTCCAGCAGCAGCAAGAATTTACGTCTCACGTATCAAGCATCCAGTAGCGCGCGGGCAATGGTTTGGAGTTTACGGGTGAGCGGACCAACCGGCCAGCTCAGTGCGGCATAGGCGCGCACCGGCCAAACGCCATACACGCTGTTGCAGACAAAGACTTCATCAGCCCATTGCAGCTGATCGAGGGTGATGTCGGTGATTTGCGTGGGGATCCCCAATGACTCGGCTTGAAACAATAATTCGGCACGCATCACGCCAGCCACGCCGCAGCGCTTCAAATCAGCCGTGATCAGTACGCCATCGCGGATCAGGAACAGATTGCTGAACACGCCTTCGATGACGCGCCCGGCCTGATCGAGCATCAAGCCTTCGGCATGATCGGTGTCTTGCCATTCGGAGCGGGCGATGACCTGCTCAAGACGGTTGAGGTGCTTGAGTCCGGCGAGCAGAGGTTGTTTGGAAAGCCGCGTCGCACAAGGGAACAGGCGAACGCCTTGCTCCGCATTGGCAGCAGGATAAACCGCAGGAGGGTTGCCCAGCATGATGCGGCGCGCCTGAGCCGAAGGATCGGGCGCATAACCGCGCGCGCTTTCGCCACGCGTGATGATGAGTTTGAGCACACCTTCGCCCAACGCTTGGGCATAGGTCAGTAACTCTGTGCAGACAGCCGCATGATCGAGATTAATCGCCAACCGTTGGCAACCTTTGACCAAACGCACCAGATGCCGATCCAGCAACACCGGAGCGCCGTTGCGCACGGCAATGGTCTCGAACAGACCATCACCGTAAGCCAGGCCGCGATCCTTCAGCGACAAAGCGTCAGCCGGCTGACCGTCGACCCAGCTGTCCATCAGTCAGCAAACCGGCGGAACACCAGCGAGCCGTTGGTACCGCCAAACCCGAAGGAGTTGGACAACACCACATCGATATCCATATTGCGCGCGGTATGCGGGACGAAATCAAGGTCGCACTCTTCGTCCGGCTCATCAAGGTTGATGGTCGGCGGTGCTACCTGACTATTGATCGCCAGCACACTGAAGATCGCCTCGACCGCGCCCGCCGCACCCAGCAGGTGACCGGTCATGGACTTGGTCGAACTGACCGCCAGCTTGTAAGCGTGATCGCCGAATACCGACTTGATCGCACGGGACTCGGCAAGGTCGCCGGCCGACGTCGAGGTGCCGTGGGCGTTGATGTACTGAACCTGATCGCCATTGATCTTGGCATCGCGCAGCGCGTTGGTGATGCAACGTGCAGCACCTGCACCATCGGCCGGTGGCGAAGTCATGTGGTAGGCATCGCCACTGGTGCCAAAGCCGATCAGCTCGGCGTAGATCGTCGCACCACGGGCCTTGGCGTGTTCCAGTTCTTCCAGAACCAGAGCGCCGGCACCGTCGGACAGCACGAAGCCATCACGGCCCTTGTCCCATGGACGGCTGGCGCGGGTCGGTTCGTCGTTGCGGGTCGACAGTGCGCGGGAGGCACCGAAGCCGCCCATGCCCAGACCGCAAGCTGCCATTTCAGCGCCGCCGGCAATCATCACGTCGGCTTCGTCGTACATGATGTTGCGTGCCGCCATGCCGATGCAGTGCGTACCGGTGGTACACGCAGTGGCGATGGCGTAGTTAGGCCCCTGTGCACCCAGATGGATGGACAGGAAACCGGAAATCATATTGATGATCGAGCCAGGCACGAAAAACGGAGAAATCCGTCGTGGGCCGGAATCATGCAGTGTGCGGCTGGTTTCTTCGATATTGGTCAGTCCGCCAATACCCGAACCCATGGCCACGCCAATGCGCTCACGGTTGGCGTCGGTGACTTCCAGACCAGAGTTACGAACTGCCTGAAAACCTGCGGCCAGACCGTATTGAATAAACAGGTCGAGCTTGCGAGCTTCCTTGACCGACAGGTATTCCTCGACATTGAAGCCCTTTACCGAGCCGCCAAAACGGGTGGAATAGGCAGAAAGGTCGGTGTGTTCGATCAGACCAATGCCACTGCGGCCAGCCAGAATGCCCTGCCAACTGCTTGGCACATCCGTGCCCAGTGGCGACAACATACCCATACCGGTGACTACGACGCGTCTACGCGACACAGCACTCTCCTTTTTTCAAATGACGACTTTGCATCAGGCCTAAAGAAAAAACCGCACGCCGTGATGGCAGTGCGGTTTTTCCATGACAGCAAGCAACGATTACAAGCTATTAAGCCTGATGGTTAGTAACGTAATCGATTGCGGCTTGTACAGTAGTGATCTTCTCAGCTTCTTCGTCAGGGATTTCGGTCTCGAATTCCTCTTCCAGAGCCATCACCAGCTCAACGGTGTCAAGGGAGTCGGCACCCAGGTCTTCAACGAAGGAAGCAGTGTTGACCACTTCTTCTTCTTTAACGCCCAGTTGCTCAGCAACGATTTTCTTGACGCGCTCTTCGATGGTGCTCATACCTTGTTTTCACTCCTAATGGACAAATTCAGGCAGCTGGCCAGTGGGTAAGTGTATAGAAAGACTTTTCAGTTTTTCAACTGAAAGCTTCACTCCTCAAACCCGACGACCCTCTGCCTATAAATAGATTGCAGCTTTATAACGGATTTTAGACAGCTCGTATGACATTTTTTTGAAGCAATCCGTCACATTTAACTCATGTACATCCCGCCGTTCACCGGGATTGTAGCCCCAGTAACGTAAGCCGCACCGTCGGATGCAAGAAAAGCGACCACAGACGCGATCTCTTGAGCTTGTCCCAGACGGCCCAGCGGAATCTGCGTCTGCAAGGCTTCACGCTGTGCCTCGGGCAGTTCGCGGGTCATATCGGTGTCGATGAACCCAGGGGCCACCGAGTTTACCGTAATCGAACGCGAACCGACTTCACGCGCCAATGAACGGCTGAAACCTTCCAGACCGGCCTTGGCGGCTGCGTAGTTTACTTGGCCTGCGTTGCCCATGGCACCCACTACCGAGCCAATACTGATAATTCGTCCCCAACGGGCTTTGGTCATACCGCGCAAAACGCCCTTGGACAGGCGGAACAGACTGTTCAGGTTGGTATCGACGACGTCATGCCATTCGTCATTTTTCATGCGCATCATCAGATTATCGCGGGTGATACCGGCATTGTTGACCAGGATCGCCGGCGCACCGAACTGCGATGTAATGCTCGCCAGTACCGCAGCAACGGATTCGTCGCTGGTGACATTGAGTTCCAGGCCAGTGCCTTGGATGCCGTTTTCTTTCAGGGTAGCGGCAATACGCTCGGCGCCCGAGGCGGAGGTGGCAGTGCCGATGACGATGGCGCCCTGACGACCCAGTTCCAGGGCGATAGCCTGGCCGATACCGCGGCTTGCGCCGGTGACCAATGCAACTTTACCTTGCAGACTCATGCAAGCTTCTCCTGATTCAGGCCAACGCTGCACGGGCGGCAGCGAAAGCGTCTGGGGTATTGAGGTTGGATGTCGACACGCCATCGGCGCAGCGTTTGTTCAGGCCGGCAAGCACTTTGCCCGGCCCGCATTCGACCAGTTGGGTCGCGCCCTTGGCAGCCAGCGCCTGGACCGATTCTACCCAACGTACAGGCTTGTAGAGCTGCTCAAGCAAATCGCGCTTGAGGGTGTCCAGATCGGCCGGCACATTGGCGCTGACGTTCTGTACAACCGGAATCTGCGGAACCTGCCAGTCAATCGCAGCAATGGACTCGGCGAAACGCTCGGCCGCCGGACGCATCAGCTCGCAATGGGACGGTACGCTGACCGGCAATGGCAGGGCGCGCTTGGCACCACGGGCCTTGCAGCCTTCGATGGCGCGCTCGACCGCAGCCTTGGCACCGGCGATGACCACCTGACCAGGGGAGTTGAAGTTAACCGCACTGACCACTTCGCCTTGCGCCGCTTCGGCACAGGCTGCGAGCACATCAGCATCGTCCAGCCCCAGGATCGCGGCCATGCCGCCCTGCCCGGCCGGAACGGCTTCCTGCATCAACTGACCACGGCGTTCAACCAGCTTGACGGCGTCGCCCAGGCCCAGGCTGCCCGCTGCTACCAGGGCGCTGTATTCGCCCAGGCTGTGACCGGCAACGTAAGCCGGGCGCGCGCCGCCTTCAGCCAGCCACAGACGCCACAAGGCAATCGAGGCGGTCAGAATGGCCGGCTGGGTTTTATCGGTTTGATTGAGTTGTTCTTCCGGCCCTTGCTGGGTCAGTGCCCACAGGTCGTAACCCAGAGCATCGGAAGCTTCTTTGAATGTTTCGAGGACAATCGGATGTTGCGCGCCCAACTCGGCCAGCATGCCGAGGGACTGCGAACCCTGTCCCGGAAAGACGAATGCGAGGGAAGCAGACATGTAACAAGCCCCTAATGATCTTGTCGTCGGAGAATTGACGTCCCGCTTGGGGGACGCAAGAAACTGACAGTTGGATGGCAAATTGAACTGAGCGGTCACATTTAAGCATTGTCCGACGAAAACGCCTAAAGCAACAAATCCTCCAGGCGACCGTGAATACGTTCCGGCAGGTTTTCCTGGATCTCGATCAAGGCACGCTGAATCGCACTCTGGAAGCCCTGAACCCCCGCCGAACCATGGCTTTTCACCACAATTCCCTGCAAACCAAGGAAACTTGCTCCGTTATGCCGCGCAGGCGCCAGATCAGCTTGCAAGCGCTTCATCAGCGGCAATGCCAGAGCACCGACCACTTTCGACGCAAGGTTTTTCTTGAACAAGGCTTCGATGCGCCCGGCAATCATGGTCGCCAGGCCTTCGCTGGATTTAAGCAGGATATTGCCGACAAAACCGTCACAGACCACCACATCCGCCTCGCCACGGTACACACCGTCACCTTCGACAAAACCGATGTAATTGATGCCACGAGCACTTTGCAACAAGGTGGCCGCCAGCTTGACCTGCTGATTGCCCTTGATGTCTTCAGTACCGATGTTCAGCAGCGCCACTCGAGGACGAACAATCCCCAGGGTTTCCGCCGCCACCGACCCCATCACGGCGAACTGCAACAGGTGCTCGGCACTGCAATCGACATTGGCGCCCAGGTCGAGCAACTGGCAATAACCCTTCTGCGTCGGAATCGCCGCCACCATCGCCGGCCGATCAATGCCCGGCAAGGTCTTGAGCACAAACCGCGACAACGCCATCAGCGCACCGGTATTGCCGGCACTGACGCAGGCCTGGACCTTGCCATCGCGCAGCAACTCCAGCGCCACGCGCATCGACGAGTCAGGCTTGCCGCGCAGGGCCTGTGCAGGCTTTTCGTCCATGGTGATGACTTCGGACGCCGGAACAATCGACAGACGCGAGCGATCCGCAGCCGATTGGCCAGAGAGCAATTCTTCAAGAAGGGAAGGTTGACCGACGAGGGTCAGGTGCAGCGAGGGCGTAGCAGACAGACAAGCAAGGCTGGCCTGAACAATGCTGCGGGGACCGAAGTCCCCGCCCATTGCGTCAATCGCGATGACTTGAGCAGACAAGTGATTACTCGTCAGCGCCCTTGTCGATCACTTTACGGCCACGGTATACGCCTTCTGGCGATACGTGGTGACGCAGGTGAATTTCACCGGTGGTTTTTTCTACAGACAGAGTGCTTGCCGTCAGGGCGTCGTGCGAACGACGCATGTCACGGGCAGAGCGGGATTTTTTGTTCTGCTGAACAGCCATAATTGATTAACTCCTAAACGTTTGGGTCACGCTTTAACTGCGCCAATACACTGAACGGGTTGGACCGCGTTACCTCGTCCTCGCTCGGTTCGGGCTCATCGAGACCCGCCGGCTGCTGGCATTCTTCCGGATGATGAGCAGGCACAATGGGCAAGGCGAGCAGAAGCTCCTCCTCGATCAGTGACTGCAGATCCAATGGATCTTCGCCCAGTTCCAGCACGTCATAACCTTTCGGCAACGACTGGGTATTCGCACCCTCCTTCACCACAGCATAACTGCATTCGCTATGGATCGGCAGGGTGACCAGCTCAAGACAACGCTGGCAAACCATTTTGACTTCGGTGTCGATAAAACTGTGGATTACCACAGACTTACGTTCATCTCGTTCAAAAACGAATTTAGCCTGCACCGTACCGACAGTGTCGGAAAGCGGGTCGCAGAGTCTCTCCAAATCGGCCAGCAGCAGTTCACCTTGAAGGGTGGTGCCACGATCAGCCAATTTGCGCGGGTCAACGTGAGGTGGAATCGGGTCATTCAACATAGGCGCAGCATTATAGGGATGCCCCCAGCCATGTCAAAGGAAATTCAGCCCTGTCCGTCACTTGCAAGCCTCCGCTAGAATTCGCGCCTGTCTTCTGGAGATGCGCATGCTGCCTTTATTACTCGCTTCAAGCTCGGTTTATCGCCGGGAATTGCTGGCCCGCTTGCAGCTGCCGTTCATCTGCAGCTCACCGGATATTGACGAAAGCCATCGTCCGGGCGAGTCCGCCATCGAGCTGGTCAAGCGCCTCGCCGAGGAAAAAGCACGCGCACTGGTCAGCAGCCATCCCGCTCATCTGATCATTGGCTCCGATCAGGTCGCGGTGCTCGGCGAGCGGATTATCGGCAAACCGCACACTTTCGAAAAGGCCCGCGAGCAGCTTCTGGACTCCAGCGGTGCCAGCGTGACCTTCCTCACCGGCCTGGCACTGCTCAACAGCCAGACGGGTGAATGCCAGGTCGACTGCGTGCCGTTCACCGTACACATGCGCACACTCGACACCGCGCGCATCGAACGCTACCTGCGCGCCGAACAGCCCTACGACTGCGCTGGCAGCTTCAAAGCCGAAGGTTTGGGGGTGAGCCTGTTTCAAAGCACCGAAGGCCCTGACGCCACCAGCCTGATCGGCCTGCCATTGATTCGCCTGGTGGACATGTTACTGACCGAAGGCGTGCAGATACCTTAAAGGTCAAAAGATCGCAGCCTCGTTTCACTCGACAGCTCCTACAACGGATACGCATTTCAATGTAGGAGCTGTCGAGTGAAACGAGGCTGCGATCTTTTGACTTTAAAAAAAACCGGCAAAAGCCGGTTTTTTTATGTGACAGGAGAATCAGCGCAACGAAGGCCCCTGGAAGCCCATCCACATCGCCAGATGCTCAGCCACGCTGGCACCGAGTTTTTTCGAGAAGCGATCGAAAGGCGACTCCTGAACGGTGAAGTCCACCAGCTCTTTCTCGCCGATCACGTCACGCGCCACCGAACTGGCATTTCCCAGACCATCGATCAGGCCCAGCGGCAGTGCCTGCTCGCCAGACCAGACCAACCCGGAGAACAGCTCCGGATGCTCCTTGTCCTTGAGACGGTCGCCACGACCTTTCTTGACGCTGCTGATGAACTGCTGATGAGTGGTATCAAGCACGCCCTGCCAGAACTGAGTTTCTTCAGGTTTCTGCGGCTGGAACGGATCGAGAAACGATTTGTGCTCGCCAGACGTGTAAGTGCGACGCTCGACACCCAGCTTCTCCATCGTCCCGACAAAGCCATAACCGGCCGCCGTCACACCAATGGAACCCACTAGGCTCGCCTTGTCGGCGTAGATCTGATCCGCCGCACTGGCGATGTAATAAGCACCGGAAGCGCCCAAATCAGAGATCACCGCATAAAGCTTGGTGTCCGGATGCAGGCCGCGCAAACGGCGGATCTCGTCATAGACGTAACCCGACTGCACCGGACTGCCGCCCGGACTGTTGATTCGCAGGATGACACCTTTGACCTTCTTGTCCTCGAACGCCGCACGCAGGCTGCCGACGATGTTGTCAGCGCTGGCTGGCTCCTTGTCGGCGATCATGCCGGTCACGTCGATCAGCGCGGTGTAGTTACCACTGAGGGTGGCCGCTTTTTCCATGTCCATCAGCGGCGTGAACAGGATCAACGCGCCAAACAGGTAAACAAACGTCAGCAGTTTGAAGAAAATCCCCCAGCGACGGGACCGGCGCTGCTCTTGCACACTGGCCAGCAGGGTCTTTTCCAGCAGCTTCCAGCTTTTCTCGTCACCGCTCTCTGCGCTCGCCTTGGCGGGTGCTTTCCATTCGTCGGTCATGACATCTACCCCAGCAAAAACCTATTAAGCCCGCTGACTCAGCCAGGCATGCAATTCTGAAAAACGATCAATGGCCAGTGCCGGCTCGAACAATTTCAACGCTTCGATCGATTGCGCGCCATAGCTGACGGCCACCGAATCCATGCCGGCATTGCGCGCCATCTGCAAGTCGAAGGACGAATCGCCCACCATCAGTGCCTGCTCCGGGCGAACTTCGCAGTGAGCGAGGATCTGCTCGAGCATCAACGGATGGGGTTTGCTGGCGGTTTCGTCGGCCGCGCGGGTGATATCGAAATAATCTTCCCAGCCGTGAGACTTCAGCACCCGATCCAGCCCGCGACGCGCCTTGCCGGTGGCGACCGCCAAGTGATAACCCTCGGCGCGAAACGCTTCCATCGACTCGACCACACCCTCGAACAACGGCGAAGGCACGGCTTCCGAGGCGATGTAGTGATCAGCATAGTGCTGACGGAAGGCTACCAATTCGTCGTCACCGATTTGCGGATACAACGTGCGAATCGCCTCCGGCAGCCCCAGACCGATGATGCCTTTGACAGCAAAATCATCGCGCAACTGAAAACCGGAGCGCTCGGATGCAACATGCATCGACTCGACAATCCGACCAATGGAGTCGGCGAGAGTGCCGTCCCAATCGAAAATCAGCAGCTTGTAATCAGATGGGTGCACTCAGGCGCTCCACGGTTTTGGCCCACATCTCGTCGACCGGCGCCTGCAACTTCAGCTCACCACCATCCGGCAGCGGCACGGTCAGCATGTAGGCGTGCAGGAATAGGCGCTTTCCGCCCAGGTCACGAATCTCTTTGCTGAAGCCTTCATCGCCGTATTTGGTGTCGCCGGCAATGCAATGCCCGGCGTGCAAGGTGTGGACGCGGATCTGGTGAGTCCGGCCGGTAATCGGCTTGGCTTCGATCAGGGTGGCAAAGTCGCCAAAACGACGCAGGACCTTGAACACGGTCACGGACTCCTTGCCCTCCTCCTCGTCGACCTCGACCATGCGCTCGCCGGAGCGCAGGTTGCTCTTGCCGAGCGACGCACGGACTTGCTTGATCGAGGCCGCCCAGTTGCCGCGAACCAGCGCCATGTAGCGCTTGTCGACGCCATCGCCGCGCAATGCCGTGTGCAAGTGACGCAGCATGCTGCGTTTCTTGGCGATCATCAGCAGGCCGGAGGTGTCACGGTCGAGACGGTGAACCAGCTCGAGCTCCTTGCAATCGGGACGCAACTGACGAAAGGCTTCGATCACCCCGTAAGTCAGGCCGCTGCCGCCATGAACCGCGATGCCGCAAGGCTTGTTGATCACGATCAACGCCTTGTCCTCGAAGACAATCGAGGCTTCGAGGCGCTGGAGCAGGCCTTGGGCCAGCGGCACCGGCTCGTCGCGCTCAGGCACGCGAACCGGCGGCACGCGCACGATATCGCCCGCCTGCAGCTTGTATTCGGGCTTGATCCGACCTTTGTTCACTCGCACTTCGCCTTTGCGCAAAATGCGGTAAATCAAGGTCTTGGGCACGCCTTTGAGCCGAGCGAGAAGGAAGTTATCAATACGTTGGCCGGCATATTCCGGCGAGACCTCCAGCAGTTGTACGGCTGGGGTCGAAGGGGCAGTAGTCGTCATGGCGCGAATGATAACAATTTTTTATGGAATTGAAGCACTTAATCATTGCTGCTATAGTCGCGAACGCCGCCAAAAGTGGCCTGGACAGCGGACTAACGGTCAAAAACCGGCCCTGACCAACGCAATTCACGAGGACGAGAGGCCGTCCTACGGGGCTTTCGCTACGAAACGGTAGAGTTTGCAGTTGTAACGAGCGCAGGTGACATGAGGCCTGAAGCATGCCGCAAAGCAGAGTTTTCACTCGCCTTGCGAGCAAATATTCACGGCCAGTTCACAAAGTGCAGTCAGCTACGAACAACCCCGAGCGAACGCTTCGGAAACAACGCCTAAATTAGCCATGATGCGTGACCTCCCCTTTCGGAGCTCACGGTAAATGCCAACCCGCTGCGGATTCTGCGCGCGGCAGCACCCGAATTATCAGGGATACGTGTAGGGTGGAGATGCACAACCGCTGGACTGTGTAGCAATAGGCTTTATCAAGACGCTTCATCTCGTCCACAGCCGCTGGTTGATTCCTCCTCCTGACTGAGTGCTTAAGTAGCCACAGCAAGCAGGACGCGTACGTCGCGACGCCGGCCCAATTGGTCGGGGTTCGCTAGACACTGGAGTGTCCAACCACTCCTGACGCACCTGACACCGACCATGAGAAGTCGTGTGTGCCGAACGCCGTTTCCGGCAGCCCGGAAACCGACGGTACTACATGAAAAGAATGCTGATTAACGCAACTCAACCCGAAGAGTTGCGTGTTGCACTGGTAGATGGCCAACGCCTCTACGACCTGGACATCGAATCCGGTGCACGCGAGCAGAAAAAGGCCAACATCTATAAAGGCCGGATTACTCGCATCGAACCAAGCCTTGAGGCTGCCTTTGTCGATTTCGGCTCTGAGCGCCACGGCTTCCTGCCCCTCAAAGAAATCTCCCGCGAATACTTCAAGAAAGCCCCAGAAGGCCGCGTCAACATCAAGGACGTCCTGAGCGAAGGCCAGGAAGTCATCGTTCAGGTCGAAAAAGAAGAACGTGGCAACAAGGGCGCAGCCCTGACCACCTTCATCAGCCTGGCCGGTCGTTACCTGGTTCTGATGCCGAACAACCCGCGTGCCGGCGGTATCTCCCGTCGCATCGAAGGTGAAGAGCGCAACGAACTGCGTGAAGCCCTGAACGGCCTGGTTGCACCAGCCGACATGGGTCTGATCGTTCGCACTGCGGGCCTGGGCCGCAGCAGCGAAGAAATGCAGTGGGACCTCGACTACCTGCTGCAACTCTGGACCGCCATCAAAGAAGCCTCGCTGGATCGCTCCGCGCCGTTCCTGATCTACCAGGAAAGCAACGTGATCATCCGCGCTATCCGCGATTACCTGCGCCAGGACATCGGCGAAGTGCTGATCGACAGCGTTGAAGCTCAGGACGAAGCCCTGACTTTCATCCGCCAGGTGATGCCGCAGTACGCCAGCAAGATCAAGCTGTACGAAGACAGCGTACCGCTGTTCAACCGTTTCCAGATCGAAAGCCAGATCGAGACCGCTTTCCAGCGCGTCGTTGAACTGCCTTCCGGTGGTTCCATCGTTATCGATCCGACCGAAGCCCTGGTGTCCATCGACATCAACTCGGCGCGCGCCACCAAAGGCAGCGACATCGAAGAAACCGCTCTGCAGACCAACCTTGAAGCCGCCGAAGAAATCGCCCGTCAGTTGCGCTTGCGCGACATCGGCGGCCTGATCGTCATCGACTTCATCGACATGACCCCTGCCAAGAACCAGCGCGCCGTGGAAGAGAAAGTCCGCGAATGCCTGGAAGCCGACCGTGCTCGCGTGCAAGTCGGTCGCATCTCGCGCTTCGGCCTGCTGGAAATGTCCCGTCAGCGCCTGCGTCCATCGCTGGGCGAAAGCAGCGGCATCGTTTGCCCGCGTTGCAACGGCACCGGCATCATCCGTGACGTTGAATCGCTGTCGCTGGCGATTCTGCGCCTGATCGAAGAAGAAGCCCTGAAAGACCGCACTGCCGAAGTTCGCGCACAAGTGCCGATCCCGGTCGCCGCGTTCCTGCTCAACGAAAAACGCAACTCGATCACCAAGATCGAACTGCGCACCCGTGCCCGCATCGTCATTCTGCCGAACGATCACCTCGAAACGCCGCACTTCGAAGTGCAGCGTTTGCGCGATGACAGCCCGGAAGCCGCGGTCGGTCAGTCCAGCTACGAAATCGCTGCTGCCGCTGCCGAAGTCGAAGAAGTCCAGCCAGCCGCTGCGACCCGCACCCTGGTTCGCCAGGAAGCCGCGGTCAAGACCGCTCCGGCCCGCGCCAACGCTCCGGTTCCGACCGAAGTCGTCGCTGCCGCCCCTGTTGCCGCACCGGCCGCCGCGCCAGAGCCAAGCCTGTTCAAAGGTCTGGTGAAGTCGCTGGTCAGCCTGTTCGCGACCAAGGAAGAGCCTGCTGCTCCGGTTGTTGTTGAAAAACCGGCAACCACCGAGCGTCCGGCCCGCAACGAAGAGCGTCGCAACGGTCGTCAGCAGAGCCGCAACCGTAATGGTCGCCGCGATGAAGAACGCAAGCCTCGCGAGGAACGTGCACCGCGTGAAGAGCGCGCACCGCGTGAGCCACGCGAAGCCCGCGAAGAAACGCCAGCAGTAGCAGTCGCCCGCGAAGAACGTGCTCCACGTGAAGAGCGCGCACCACGCGCCCCTCGCGAAGAACGTGCACCGCGCGCTCCTCGCGAAGATCGCAAGCCACGTGGCGATCGTGAAGAGCGTCCGGTTCGTGAACTGCGCGAGCCTCTTGATGCTGCTCCTGCTGCTCCTGCCGCTGCTGCTGCTACCGCTACTGCTACTGCTGAAGAGCGTCCAGCCCGTCAGCCACGTGAAGAACGTGCTCCACGCCCACCGCGTGAAGAACGCCAGCCACGTGCCGAGCAGGCCGCTGCCGCAGTAGCTGAAGAAGAGCTGGTGACCAACGAAGAGCAACTGCAGGAAGACGGTCAGGAAGGCGCCGAAGGCGATCGTCCACGCCGCCGCTCCCGTGGCCAGCGTCGTCGCAGCAACCGTCGTGAGCGTCAACGCGATGCCAACGGTAATGTGATCGAAGGTTCGGAAGAATCCGAGTCCGCCGAAGGTAACGAAGCTGCCGAAACCAACGAAGCGCCAAGCGCTGCCGATCTGGCCGCCGGCCTGGCTGTTACCGCAGCCGTTGCCAGCACCGTGATCAGCGCTCCAGCCGAAGCACAGGCTAACGAGCAAGCCGAACGCGCAACTGCCGCCACCCTGGAAACTGCTCCAGTGGAAGCGCCAGTGGTTGAAGCAACGACTCCGGTCGAAGCCACCGCGGCGCCGGAAATCGAAGTCGCCCCGGTTCGTGAAGCACAGCCTGTATTTGAAGCTGCCGCTGAGCCAGTGGTTGCCGCAGAACCGGTTGTCGAAACAGCCAGCGAAACAGTGACCGAAGCTGTCCGTGAAGCTCGTGAAGAGCAAACCGCGTTCAACTGGGTTGCCGAGCCTGCCGCCGCCGAAGCGCCAGTAGCCGAGGCCATGGTGTCCGAGCCAGTGGTTGCTGCTGCCGAGCCTGCTCCGGTGGTTGAAGCGCCGGTTGTTGCCGAAGTGGCCGCACCGGAAGTCGAAGCCGCCCCTGTCAGCGCCCTGACGCCGAGTGGCCGTGCGCCGAACGATCCACGTGAAGTGCGTCGCCGCAAGCGTGAAGAGGAGCGTCTGCAGAAGGAAGCCGAACTGGCTGCCGCTGCTGCTCCGGCGGCTGTCGAACCAGCACCGGTTGTCGCTGAAGTCGTCGAGGCAGCACCTGCCCCGGCTGCTGAAGTCGCTGCTGTCGAACCCGTTGAATCGGTGATCGACGAAGCACCGCGCTCCGTTCAGGAAGCGGTAGAGCAACACGAACAAGCCCTGGAAAAAGAACACGAGCCTAAACCTCTCGTCTGATTCCATCGGCCACTAAAAAGCCCCGCCTGGTGATCCAGGCGGGGCTTTTTTATGTCTGTGGTTCTGTCATTGCAGGTAGATCAATTTCTCTGGCACATCCACATCCCACAACACCCCAGGATCGTCCACGGCCACCTCGACCACCCTCGCCTGCGCAAACAACGCCTTGGCCCCTCGATCACCGGACAACGCCATCAACGCCGGACCGAAACTGCGCCCAAATCCCACCGGATGCCCATACTCGCCTTGATGCACCGGAACGCTGACGGCGTCATCAGCAATCCCCGCCACCACACGTTCAATACTCGACGGCAAGATAAACGGCATATCCCCCAGCACAATCAGCCAGCCGCCGAGCTGCGGACACGCCGCCACCCCGGCCGCGATGCTGTCACCCATGCCGGTCGATTCGATCAGCACAATCTCACAACCATAAGCCTTGGCCATACGGATCACTTGCGGTCGATCGACAGTGGTCACCAGGACGCGCTTCTCAAGGGAGGCCGGCACATTCACCAGCACTTGCTCGATCATCGAATGCACAGCGCCCTCGCGCCCCGTACAATCCGCCACCAGCTTGTCCTTCTCTGCACCGGCCTCCTGTCGAAACCGACTGCCCTGCCCCGCCGCCAGCACGATGACGCCGATGGGTTCGCTCATACGACCTCCTGCAACGGCTTCTTCTGTTTGAGCTCGACGCCGTTCTTGATCGCCACGATTTCGGCCAGCAGCGACAAGGCGATTTCCGCCGGGGTGTGGCTGCCGATGTGCAAACCGATCGGACCATGCAGCCGTTCGATTGCCTCAGGTGACAAGCCTAGCTGAGCGAGGTTATCCCGGCGCTTAAGGCTGTTGACCCGGGAACCCAGCGCACCGACATAAAACGCTTTGGAGTCCAAAGCCGTGAGCAGCGCCATGTCATCGAGTCGAGGATCGTGGGTCAGCGCGACGATGGCCGTACGCTCGTCAGTCTGGATGCTGAGCACCGCTTCATCGGGCATACCCGAAACAAATCGCCCGTGCTGCTCTTCCCAGCCATAAACAAACTCGGTGCGCGGATCGCAGATCAGCACTTCGAAATCCAGCAAACGTGCCATCTCGGCGACATAACGGGACAACTGCCCCGCACCGATCAGCAACAGCCGCCAACGCGGACCGTAAATGGCCCGCAGCGTCTTGCCATCGAACGTCAGCACATCCGTCTTGTCAGCCGGCTGCAGAATGACTTCACCCGTCTCGACACAGAGTGAGCGAGCCACGATTTCATGCGCCTCGCAGCGCACCAGCAACTCGGCGACCCAAGCCGGATCGCCGACCCGCTCCTCGGTCAGGCGCAAGGTGCCGCCGCACGGCAAACCGAAGCGTGCCGCCTCCTCACGGGTGACGCCGTAGGTGATCAATTGCACCGGCGGCCCATCGGCTGGAATACGACCGTCGTGCAGCCGGGCAATCAAATCGTCTTCGACACAACCACCGGACACCGAGCCAATCACCACGCCATCTTCACGCAAGGCCAACATGGCGCCAGGTGCCCGAGGCGCGGTGCCCCAGGTCTGGACCACGCTGTACAACACCACCCGCTGACCGGCGCGGCGCCATTCCAGCACGCTGCGCAGGACGTTCAGATCGACGCTGTCCATCAGGCTTGCGCCTTCTGCCAACCTTGCAGCTGATAGCGAACCGGCAGGTCACGGATGCGCTTGCCGGTGGCGGCAAAGATTGCGTTGCACAGTGCCGGCGCAATCGGTGGCACGCCCGGTTCACCGACACCGCCCAATGGCACATCACCCGGTGGCGTGACCAGATGAACCGCGACCTCCTTCGGCGCCAGGGACATGCGCGCCACTTCGTACATGTGGAAGTTGTCCTGCTGGACCTTGCCGTCCTTGAAGCTGATTTCCCCCAGCACAGCATTGCCCAACCCCATCACGCAGGCGCCTTCGAACTGTGAACGGATCCGCTCGGGATTGATCTGCGGACCGCAATCCACCGCGATGTCGGCCTTGTGCACGATCAGGGTGCCGTCGTCTTTGACTTCGACCTCGATCACCGCCGCCACATAGGTCACGAAACTGTAATGAACTGCCAGCCCCAGGCCTCGGCCCTTGGGCAACTCGCGCCCCCAACCGGAAGCTTTCGCAGCGGTTTCCAGCACCGTGCGCATCCGCGCCGTGTCGATCGGGTAACGCTCAGGGGATTCGCCGTAGTTCCACTCTTCACTCAAGGTGCGCGGATCGATCTGCCGGTCTGGGCCGAGCAATTTGATCTGGTACTTGAGCGGATCCTGGCCGGCCTTGTGCGCCAGCTCATCGACAAAGCTCTGAATCGCAAACCCGTGAGGAATGTTCGACACCGAGCGATACCAGCCGACGCGGGTATGGACCGTCGCTTCCGGGTTTTCCAGGCGCACGTTGGGAATCGCGTAAGCCATGTTGGTAAAACCCATGCCCAGCTCGAAGGCCGCCTCATGGTTCATGCCCGGCGCAAACAACGCGGTGATGCTCGGCGCCACGGTGCGGTGCAACCAGCCGGACGGCAGGCCGTCCTTGTTCAGGCTGGCTTTCAGGTATTCGGCCGACACCGTGTGGAAATAGGAACAGTGGATGTCGTCTTCACGGGTCCATTGCACCCGCACTGCCTTGCCAGGGAATTCCTTGGCAAGGATGGCGGCTTCGATGATGAAGTCCGGTTTGGATTTACGACCGAAACCGCCGCCCAGCAAGGTGACGTTAAAGGTGACGTTATCGAACGGAATGCCGAGGCGTTCGCCAATTCGTTCCCGGGAGACTTGGGGTGCCTGGCTTGGGGCCCAGGCTTCGCACACACCGTCCTTGAAGCGGGCGATGGCGACCATCGGTTCCATCGGCGCCTGCGTGAGGTGCGGCAGGTAATAGGACGCTTCGAGCGTGCTGTTGGCACTGCCCATGGCTTCGTCGATGTTGCCGGTATTGCGCACCACTTTGCCGGGTTTGAGGGATGCTGCCTCAATTTCCTTGCGGTAGGCGATCGAGTCGTAACTGGCGTTGGGGCCATCGTCCCACTCGATTTTCAACGCCTCGCGACCCTTGATCGCCGCCCAGGTATTACTGGCGACCACGGCAACACCGCCCAACGGCTGAAACTCCGACGGCAGCGGATGGCCTTCGATCTGCACGACCTTGATCACACCCGGGACTTTCATCGCGGCGCTGGAGTCGACGGACTTAACCTTGCCGCCGTACACCGCAGGGCGCGCAATGGTGGCGTAGAGCATGCCGTCGAAATGAACGTCTGCACCGTAAATGGCGCGGCCATTGACGATGTCGGCGCCGTCGATAGCCTTGGTGCCTTCCTTGCCGATATAGCGGAATTCCGACGGCTGCTTGAGCCGCAGGCTGTCACGCGCTGGCACTGCCAACGCACCGGCTGCAGCGGCCAAAGCGCCGTAACCCAATTCACGGCCGGACGGTTTATGGATGACTTTATGCAGCTGCGCATGGCATTCGCTGACCGGCACTTTCCACTGCTCTGCAGCCGCTTGTTCGAGCATGGTCCGCGCGGCAGCCCCGCAGCGACGCATCGGCTCGTACCAGTGGCGCATGCTGCGCGAGCCATCGGTGTCCTGGTTGCCGAAGCGCACTTCGTCGCCCGGCGCCTGTTGCACCTTCATCATCGCCCAGTCGGCTTCCAGCTCATCGGCCACCACCATCGTCAGGCTGGTGCGCACACCCTGGCCCATTTCCGAACGATTGCAGACCACGGTCACCATGCCGTCAGCGGCAATGCTGACGTAAACCTTCGGATCATCAATCCAGCCGTTGGGCATGCCATCGGCGCCGAACTTCTTCTCTTTCTCGGCAGCGAAAGCGTCTTGCCAGCCCCAGCTCGCCACCAGTACCAGCGCACCGGTGGCGCCAACGCCCTTAAGGAAACCACGGCGACTGAGGTTGCTCAGCGCGAAATCATTCGGTAACTGGCTCATGCCTTGGCCTCCTTCAGGTGAGTGGATGCCTGGCGGATGGCGGTCTTGATGCGGTTGTAAGTGCCGCAGCGGCAAATATTGCCGACCATCGCCTCTTCAATCTGTTCGTCGCTGGGGTTCGGGTTGGTCTTGAGCAGCGCCGTGGCGGACATGATCTGCCCGCCCTGACAGAAACCGCACTGGGCCACGGCGGTGTCGAGCCAGGCTTGCTGGACGACTTGCCCGACCGGGTCGGCGTGCAGGTTATCGATGGTGGTGACGTTCTGGCCGACTACCGAACCGATCGGCGTGATGCAACTGCGCGCCGGAGCGCCTTCGATATGAATGGTGCAGGCGCCACACAGGCCCATGCCGCAGCCGAATTTGGTGCCGTTGTAACCGGCCACGTCGCGGATCGCCCAGAGCAGCGGCATGTCCTCGGTAACGTCGAGTTGATGGTCTTGACCATTGAGCTTCAGGGTAATCATGGGCACGCCCGCATATTATTGGTTATGGGGTCGAGCAATCTGCCGCCAAGGGTTGGCGGTTGGCATCACGCAGATCGGCTCAGGCTAATGAGGCTCTCTTATGCGGGCGATAGCGCCTGCATCGGGCCTTTGGTGGAGCAAACGTTTGCATCGTTAGGTGGCTAAGTTAACCCAGCATTAACAAAAAAGCCCTGCACCGTTAAACGTGTGCAGGGCTTTGAGATCAGTCTTGAAAGCGTAGCCTCAATACCGATTGGGCTCCATTTCCAGGTCAACATGGAAACGTTCTGAAATGTCTTTCTGGATGCGTTGCGCCAGGTTCAGCAATTGCAAACCCGTCGCGTTCCCGTAGTTGACCAGCACCAGCGCCTGCAATTTATGCACGCCGGCATCGGCATCACGGAAACCTTTCCAGCCGGCCCGTTCAATCAGCCAGCCCGCCGCCAGTTTCATCTGCCCGTCGGGTTGCGCGTAGGCCACCAGATCCGGGTATTCACCTTTGAGTTGCGCGACGAGCGCCGCTGGCACCAAAGGATTCTTGAAGAAGCTGCCGGCATTGCCCAGCACTGCCGGGTCCGGGAGTTTTTCGTTGCGAATGCTGCAAATCGCCTGGCTGACATCGGTGGCGGTCGGGTGATCGATACCTTGCTCGGTCAGGCGCTGACGCACCGGGCCGTACTCCAGATGCAGATGCGCGGCGCGGTCCAGGATGAAACGAACCCGCAGGATCAACCAACGGCCCGGTTCCTGTTTGAACAGGCTGTCACGGTAGGCGAAGTTGCATTCTTCCAGGGTGAAGTCCCGCAGGTTGCCGGTCAGGCGATCCAGAGCGGTCAGGCCGGCGAATACGTCCTTGATCTCCACACCATAGGCGCCGATGTTCTGCATCGGTGCCGCGCCGACAGTGCCGGGGATCAGGCTGAGGTTTTCCAGGCCCGACAACCCCTGCGCCAGGGTGTGCTGCACGAACGGATGCCAAGGCTCGCCAGCCTCGGCTTCGATCACGACTTTGCTGCCATCATCGCTCAGGATGCGAATCCCGCGCGTGGCCATGCGCAGCACCAGCGACTGGATATCGGCCGTCAGCAGCAAGTTGCTGCCACCGCCAATCACCAGCAGCGGCACGTCATGTTCCACCGCATAAGCCAGGGCTTCACGCACATCGGCATCGCTGTGGGCTTCGGCAAACAGCCGGGCCTGAACGTCGACTCCAAAGCTGTTGAACGGTTTGAGCGATACCTGGGCGCGCACCTGCAAACTCATAACCGTCCCTTCAATTCGATCACCAGCAATTCACTGGCGCGCTCGATCAGGTCCAGCACCTGCTCGAAGCCTTGGTCGCCGTCGTAATACGGATCCGGCACTTCATCGATTTCCGACTGGTAGCGACGTAGGAACAGATCCAGCTCGGCCTTGCCCTTGGCCGGTTGCATGGCCTTCAGGTTGCGCAGGTTGCTGTGGTCCATCGCCAGAATCAGGTCGTAGGTGGCGAAATCGGCGCGGGACACTTGCTGGGCGCGCTGAGCGGACAGGTCATAACCGCGCAGCTTGGCCGCCGCCTGGCTGCGCTTGTCCGGGGCCTTGCCGACGTGCCAGTCACCGGTGCCAGCGGAGGCGACTTCGATTTGATCGGCCAGCCCCGCTTCACGCAGTTTGTGTCGCAACACGCCTTCAGCCGTGGGCGAACGGCAGATGTTGCCCAGGCAGACAAACAAAACCCGCATCAGGCCTCCAGCAGGCGACGAACGCGCTCAAGGTCTTCGACAGTATCGACGCCGGTCGGCGGTGCGATCAGCGCGTCGGCGACGTGAATCCGCACGCCGTGCCACAAGGCACGCAGTTGTTCCAGGGATTCGGTATTTTCCAGCCAGCACGGGCCCCAGCTGACGAAGTCATGCAGGAAACCGGCGCGGTAGGCATAGATGCCGATATGCCGACGATACGGCACGCCTTCCGGCAATTGCTCGCGGCTTTTGGCGAACGCGTCCCGGGCCCACGGCAACGTGGCACGACTGAAAGTCAGCGCCAGGCCATTAAGGTCACTGACAACCTTGACCACGTTGGGATTGAACAGGGTTTCCACGTCTTCGATCGGCTCGGCCAGCGTGGCCATGCGCGCTTCGGTGTGGGCGGCCAGGTTGGCCGCAACCTGATCGATCACACTCGGAGGGATCAGCGGTTCGTCACCCTGAACGTTGACCACAATGGCGTCGGGCCCCAAGCCCAGCTTCGCGGCGACTTCGGCCAAACGGTCGGTGCCGGAATTGTGATCTTCGCGGGTCAGCACCACTTCGGCGCCAAACCCGTTGCAGGCCTCGACGATGCGCGCATCGTCAGTGGCAACCACCACGCGCTGAGCACTGCTTTTGCTCGCCTGTTCCCAGACGTGCTGGATCATCGGCTTGCCGGCGATCAGCAGCAGCGGTTTGCCCGGCAAGCGGGTGGAGGCGTAACGCGATGGAATGACAACGGTAAAGTCTGTGGTCATTTATCCAGACGCTCGTCGGTGGTCAGGGTACGGGCTTCGGTTTCGAGCATCACCGGGATGCCGTCGCGAATCGGGTAAGCCAGGCCTGCGCCCTTGCTGATCAGCTCGGTTTTGTCGGCGCTGAGCTTGAGCGGGCCTTTGCAGACCGGGCAAGCGAGGATATCGAGCAATTTGGTGTCCATGAGCATTCCCTGGATAAATGGATTTAAGGCAAAAGACGAGCCGGCAACAGGCGCATCAGCTGCGTATCGAACCAGGCCACGAAGGCCGGCGATGGCGCAGCATCGACCGCCAGGTACCACCAATCGGCAGCGGCGAAGGCACGGCACTTCACCGCGTCCTTTTCGGTCATCACCAACGGCAATGACGGTGTGAAATTCAAGGCCTGCACGCTGTATTCGGCGTGGTCGGCAAACGCATGCGGAACTGGCTGCCAGTGTAGCGTTTCAAGGGTTGTGAAGAAACGCTGCGGATTGCCGATCCCGGCCACGGCGTGCAGCGCCTGGCCAGCGGGAAAGTGGTCGAGGGGACGCCGTTCACCGCTGTGCAGGTTGATCAATTCGGTGGGTTGAAGCTGGAAGGCAAAACCGCCGTCGCGATCAGCATCGGCACCGTTGTACAGCACCGCGTCGACGCTTTGCAGGCGCTCGGCCGGCTCACGCAATGGTCCGGCGGGCAGGCAGCGCTGGTTGCCCAAGCCGCGGGCGGCGTCGATCAGCACCAGTTCAAGGTCGCGGGCCAATCGGTAATGCTGCATGCCGTCATCAGACAGGATCAGGTCCAGTGGCTCACTCGCCAGCAGCGCTTTGACGGCGCTGCTGCGGTCCGGGTCGATCATCAACGGGACGCCGGTGCGCTGGACGATCAACAGCGGTTCGTCGCCTGCGATATCGGCGCTTTGATCCGCCTCAACCCGCCACGGCAATTGTGGCGGTTTGGCGCCGTAACCCCGACTGACCACGCCGACCCGCAAACCGCTGCGCTGACAGTGCTGGATCATCCACAGAATCAGCGGCGTCTTGCCGGTACCGCCGACGGTGATGTTACCGACCACGATCAGCGGCACCGGTGGTTGATAGATCTCGCCCTCACCCGCCAGAAAACGCTTGCGCTTGTTCATGACCACGCGCCGATACAGCCACTCCAGCGGCTGCAACAGCTTCAGGGCCGGATGACCTTGGTACCACGCGGCGAGCAAGCGATCGGACATGGCCATCAGGGCGCGGGCGGCGCCGCCTCGACAGTGGTCATGCGCAGGTGACTGAAACCGAGTTTACCGGCGGCGTCCATGGCTGTGATGACGGACTGATGCTGGGTCTTGCCATCGGCGCTGATGGACAGCGGCAGGTTGGTGTCGCCATTGGATTCTTTCTGTAGCGCGTCCATCAGCGTCGCCAGGTCGTTCTTTGGCAATACCTGATTATTCACCGAGAACGCGCCTTCGGCACTGATGGCAACGTCCAGGTGTTTGACCTGCTGGTCTTCGGCAGGCGAACCGCTGACCGCTTCCGGCAGATCGACGCGCAACTGGGTTTCACGGGTAAACGTGGTCGTGACAACGAAAAACAGCAGCAGGATAAACACCACGTCGATCAGCGACGCGAGGTTGATGTCTACCGTTTCCCGCGGTTTACGGCGGAATTTCACGCTTTGCCCCCATTCAGGTCAACATCACGGTCACCCTGTACCACCTCGACCAGTTTGATCGCTTCCTGCTCCATGCCCACCACAAGTTCATCGATGCGGCGTTGCAGGAACCGGTGGAAGAATACCGCCGGGATGCCGACCATCAGGCCCGCGGCCGTGGTGATCAGGGCCTTGGAAATACCACCGGCCAGCACCGCAGCGTTAGTGCCCATGCCCGTGCCCATGAACGCGCTGAAAATGTCGATCATACCGAGCACCGTCCCCAACAGACCCAGCAACGGGGCCATGGCGGCGATGGTGCCCAACGCGTTGATGTAGCGTTCGAGCTCGTGAACCACTCGCGCGGCGGCTTCTTCTATGCACTCTTTCATGATCTCGCGACCATGCCTGGAGTTGGCCAGGCCAGCAGCCAGGATCTCGCCCAACGGCGAGTTGGCGCGCAGCTCCTTGAGTTTGTCTTTATTGAGTTGTTTGTCCTTGATCCAGACCCAGACCTGCCCGAGCAAATGCTCCGGGGTCACACGGCTGGCTCGCAGGGTCCAGAGACGTTCGGCGACGATCGCCATGGCTGCGATGGAACTCAGAATGATCGGTATCATCATCCATCCGCCGGATTTGACCAATTCCCACACAGTGACAGTCCCCTCGAAAAAGTGCGCCACTCTAACATAGGGGGTGAGCACACCGAAGACTGTGATGTCGCATCCAGTCGGTCTTTAATCACTTCGGGTTACTGCGCAGAGCGCCAGAAACGCCGTTCTTGACGCATCGTCCATGGCGGCTTGAAGCGTCCCAGTTGCAGACGGATGGCACCCTGCTCGGCGCTGTCATGGATCGATATGCCACGCTTTCGATAGCGCGCCATGATCGTGGGATGGGGATGACCGAATGAATTTCCCTGACCGCGGGAGATCAACACCGCCTGGGGCTGCAACGCGGCAAGCAACGCCATGGAAGATGAACTGCGACTGCCATGGTGCGGCGCCTGCAACCAATCAGTGGTGACGGCCAGTGGACTGTCGAGCAGCGCCCGCTCGGCTGCGGCATCTATATCACCTGTCAGTAACAGACGTTCACCGTTGGCCTCTATCTGCAGGACGCAGGATTTTTGATTGCTGTCGCTGGCCGAAGACCATTGCCAGAGCTGGAACCTCACATCATCCCAGACCCATTGCTTGCCGCTTTCGCAGCCTTCTGCCTGCAACTCGACCGGCAGCGCCAGGGGATCGCCACTGACCACCCGTTTCACCGGCAGGCCATTGGCAACAGCCCGGGCGCCGCCCGCATGATCGGCGTCGGCATGGCTGATCAGCATCAAGTCGAGCCCCTCCACGCCCAGTTTGCGTAATGCCGGCAGCACCACCCGCTCGCCCAGGTCGAAATCGCCGAAACGTGGCCCGGTGTCATACAACAGTGTGTGATGACGGGTGCGCACCAGGATGGCCAAACCCTGGCCGACATCCAGCTGCCAGACTTCGGCGATGCCTTCAGGCAAGACCTGCCGGGGCGGAAAAACCAGCAACAGCAGCATCGGCCAACCCAACGAGCGAAACGGCAGACCCCGAGGCATTAATAGTAGAAAGGCACCAAGTGTTCCCAGTGCCCATATCCACAACGGGATCGCCACCGGCACCCACGCGGGCAATTGCCCGGCCATCAGCGTCAGGCCCTTGAACAAAAGGTCGATCAAACCTCCTGCCAACCACAGCAACCCATCGCCTACATAAGGAAGAGGCAACAACAACGTACCCAGCAATGCCGGAGGCAGCACGACCAGGCTGATCCATGGCACCGCGAGCAAATTGGCCACCGGCCCGCTGAGACTGATCGGCAACCCGAGCACCAGCAGCAACGGGCACAGACCGATCGCGATCAGCCATTGGGCGCGGGTCCACGTTTGCCACCAACGCCATGGGCCCAGCCGACCACCGAAGGTGAAGATCAATACCGCCACCGCCGCGAATGACAACCAGAATCCAGGTTGCAGACTCGCCAGCGGGTCGAGCAGCAAAACACCGTCGAGCGCCAGTAACAGCGGCCACCAGGCGCCGAGGTGACGAAATCGCAGGCGCCACAACAGCACCAGGCCGATCATCACGCAGGCCCGCCGCACCGGCACCTCGAAACCGGCCAGCAGCCCGTAACCGAGAGCGGCCACGAACGCCAGCCCACAGGCCCACGGCAACCAAAGCAAGCGTTTCGGCCACAGGCCATAACGGGCCAATCCGGCGATCAGCAAATACACCAGCCCTGCCAACAACCCGATGTGCTGTCCGGAAATCACCAACAGATGGACGGTGCCGGTGTCTTGCAGCACCTGCCAGTCTTCGCGACTCAGTCCGGCGCCGTCCCCCAGCACCAACGCCGTCAGCGCACCTGTTCGCCCTTGGGCGTCCACGGCCTGCAAACGCTGGCGGATGCCGTCGCGCCAGGCCCATTGGGCTTCCTTGAGTCGCTGGCCATCCTTGACCGTCCCGGTAGCGCCGATGCGTTGCGCCAGCAACCAGGCGTCGTAATCGAAGGCATGTGGATTGAGCAGCCCCGCAGGACGCTTCAACTTGACCGCCAGTCGCCACTGTTCGCCGCTGTTGACCGGCGGCCCGTCATACCAGGCCAGGCGCAGCCGTTTCGGTACCTTGCCGTTTCGGTACCTTGCCGTGTCGCGACCGGGCGTCCGCCAACTCGAAACGCACGACGGCCTCATTGTTCTGGGGCAATCCCGTCACCCGACCTTCGACCCAACGGGTTTCGCCATCGAGGCTCACCGGCAGCCGATCATCCAGCGCCCACTGAGCATTCGCGCCTGCCCAACTGAAGCCAAACAGGAAGAATGCCAGTGGATAGCTGCGAAACGGCAGCAACATCAAACCGATGACCGGCAGCAATATCCATAACCAGACCGGCGGTAATACCGGTAAAAAACGCAGGATCAACAGACCCAACGCCAGCGCCATCATCCCTGTGCGCATACGCCCGTCCTTGAGAGTCCCCTCCTAGGCATAGCCGGCTAATCGCACAGGCATCGTTATTAATTGTCACAAAGTCTGAATGGGCGGCTCATAGAATCCAGACATACTTGCCGCCTTAACCGACCGAGAAGCCTTATGCCCCGGCGCTTATTCAAACGTTACATGCCAGACCCGATCAGCATCAGGGAACACAAGTCCTTACGCTTTCTCGGCACCCTGCTGCATGACCCGAACCTCTGGCACCTCAACCGCCATTCCGTCGCACGGGCCATGGCTGTGGGTCTGTTTGCGGCGTTTCTGCCGATTCCGTTGCAGATGCTGCTCGCCGCCATTCTCGCCATCATCGTGCGCGGCAACTTGCCGATTGCGGTCAGCCTGGTCTGGTTGACCAACCCGATCACCATGCCGGCGGTGTTCTTCTGCACTTACCAGACCGGTGCCTGGCTGATGGACGTTCCTGCCCGCCATTTGCCGGACGAGCTGACCTGGGAATGGATCAGCGGCGAACTCTCGACGCTTTGGCAGCCGTTTTTACTCGGCTCGGTGGTGACGGGACTGGTGCTCGGCGCGCTCGCCTATTGCCTGACCATGATGTACTGGCGCTGGTGGGTCGGGCGGCAGTGGCGGCGGCGGCAGAAGAAACGGATGCAGTAAACGCAAAACGGCCTCCACAGTGGGAGGCCGTTGTTTTTTGCGGTGTATGGACTGACGCCATCGCGAGCAAGCTCGCTCCCACAGGGGATCTTCGTTACGACATAGATCCAGTGTGGGAGTGAGCTTGGTCCGGGCGGCGTTCCGACGATGCAGGCGACTTGGTATCTCTTAGGTACGCATCCCGCGGCCACTGACCAGCAGCCGTGCACAACCGATATACAACACCACAGTCGCCACCAGCATGAAGGTGATCGCTACGCTGATCCTGATGTCCGAAACGCCAAGAATGCCGTAACGGAAGGCGTTGACCATGTGCAGCACCGGGTTGGCCAGGGACACGGTCTGCCAGAACGGTGGCAGCAAGGAAATCGAGTAGAACACCCCGCCCAGGTAGGTCAGCGGTGTCAGCACAAACGTCGGGATGATCGAGATGTCATCGAAGTTGCGCGCAAACACGGCGTTGATGAAGCCCAGCAGCGAGAAGATCGTTGCCGTCAGCACCACCACCAGAATGGTCACGCCCAGGTGATGCACCTGCAACTCGGTGAAGAACAGCGACAGCAGGGTCACGATGAGCCCGACCATCAAGCCGCGCAGCACGCCGCCCAGGGTGTAGCCGATCAGAATCGTATGCGGCGACACGGGCGACACCATCAATTCTTCGATGGAGCGCTGGAACTTGCTGCCGAAGAAACTCGAGACCACGTTGCCGTAGGAGTTGGTGATCACCGACATCATGATCAGCCCCGGCACGATGTACTCCATGTAGGTGAAACCACCCATGTCACCGATCTGCCGGCCGATCAGATTGCCGAAGATGACGAAGTACAGAACCATGGTGATGGCCGGCGGCAGCAGCGTCTGCGGCCAGATCCGGGTAAAGCGTTTGACCTCTCGGTAAACGATGGTGTTGAGGGCAACGAGGTTGGGTTGCAGCTCGGAACTCATACCGCCACCTTCGACAGATTTTTCTCCACCAGGGACACGAACAACTCCTCGAGGCGATTGGTTTTGTTACGCAGGCTCAACACTTCGATGTTCTGCTGCGCCAATTGGGTGAACAGCGCGGTGATGCCCATGGCCTTGTCGACCTGAACTTCAAGGGTGTGGCTGTCGAGCAGCTTGGTCGGGTAACCGAGCAACTGCGGCACGGTTTGCAAAGTGTTTTTCAGGTCGAGCAGGAACGTTTCCACATGCAGTTGGCCGAGCAACTGTTTCATGCTGGTGTTCTCGACGATGGTGCCGTGGTCGATAATGCCGATGTTGCGGCACAGCTGCTCAGCCTCTTCCAGGTAGTGGGTGGTGAGGATGATGGTGATGCCTTTCTTGTTGAGCTCAGTGAGGAACGTCCACATCGAGCGACGCAGTTCGATGTCCACACCCGCCGTCGGTTCGTCGAGGATCAGCAGGCGCGGTTCGTGAACCAGCGCTCGGGCGATCATCAGTCGACGCTTCATGCCGCCAGACAGCGAACGCGACGGCGTATCGCGCTTGTCCCACAGGCCCAGTTGGGTCAGATACTGCTCGGCGCGTTCCTTGGCGATTTTCGGCGGGATGCCGTAATAACCGGCCTGGGTCACAACAATATCGAAGGTTTTTTCGAACTGGTTGAAGTTGAATTCCTGAGGCACCACGCCGATGGAGCGCTTGAGCTGCGCAGGATTCTTGTCCAGGTCGTGACCGAAGATATTCACCGTCCCGCTGGTCTTGTTCACCAGGGTCGAGAGAATGCCGATGGTCGTGGATTTGCCGGCGCCGTTGGGGCCGAGCAAGGCGAAAAAGTCACCTTCGGCGACGTCCAGATCGATACCACTCAGGGCCTGGAAACCGTTGCCGTAGGTTTTGGTTAGCTGCCGGATGGACAGAGCGGAACTCATATCGGATTTACGCACCAAGAAGGGAAGAAAGGGACAAATAAGGGCGGGCGGCGACCAATACAACCGCGGCGCATGAGCGCAATGGTGCTTGTCGCCGCCACACAAGTACAGTCAAGTGTGTCGATAGTGAGTATTAAGTCAACGCGGTCATAACCGCTTTCTGATACGCCGGACGCTGTTTCAGACGTGCATACCAGGCTTGCAAATGAGGCTGCGGTGCGCGCTCGATCGGCATCTCGAACCAGGCATAAATGAAACTGCCCAGAGGAATGTCGCCCATGCCGATCTCATCGCCGGACAGGTACGGTTGGGTCGCCAACGCCTGATCGGCCATGGACAGCAGGCCATCGCACTCCTTGATCGCAGCGTTGATGGCCGGCCAGTCCTGCTTGTCTTCCGGCGTGCGCAATACGCCCCAGAACACCGTGCGGAACGGCCCGGCAAAACTTGAAGTGGTCCAGTCCATCCACTTGTCGGCAGAAGCCCGGGCCTGCAGATCCTCTGGATACCAGGCGGTGCCGTTGGCGTGGCGAGCCATCAGGTAACGCACGATGGCGTTGGATTCCCACAGCACGAAACCCTCGTCTTCAATCACCGGCACGCGACCATTGGGGTTCATCGCGCGGTACTCCGGCGTATCAACCACACCAAAGGCGCCACCGGCGTCGATGGCCTCATAGGCCAGGCCCAGCTCCTCGGCGGCCCACAAAGGTTTTCTGACATTCGACGAGTTTTTCCGACCCCAGATCTTCAGCATGACCGCCTCTTTATGAATGAATGCGCAGGCAGCATACGCCGGATCAGGCGCGACTCAAATCGCTCTGCATGTCACCCAGCAGCACGGGCAGTGTGTCGCTGAACAGATGCGGATAGCACTTCTCCAGGTGCTCGAAAAAGAACGTTTCAGGCACGTCGGTGAACTGGCCGTGGTCGATCAGGTATTCCATCAATGGCTCGCCGTCGCGATTGAACGGATGGAAAACGCTGTCGTTGATGCCGTCGAATTCCAGTGGTGCGACATTGAACAGTTCGCACAAGCCTTGGTTGAACGCTGGCGTGGCTTTGACCCAGCGGTCGTTCAGGTAAAGCTCCGTATAACCGTGCATGGCGAACACGTCGCTCTTGAGCAGTTCAAGCAGCCGTGGCGTCGACAAATGATTGCGCACATCCGCCAGACCGATCCGCGCGGGAATCCCGCAATGTCGGGCTGCACCTGCCAGTAGCGTGGCTTTGGGCACGCAATAACTCTCCCCCGCTGCCAACGCATAACTGCCGCACAAGGTATCCGGGTCGCGACTGAAGGTGTAAGGGTTGTAACGCACGGCTTCGCGCACGGCGTAATAGAGATTGATCGCCTGCTCTAGAGGATCGCGACGACTGCCGCGATGTTTTTCGGCGAACTCCACCAACGACGGGTGGTCACTATCGATGAAGCGGCCGGCACTCAGATACTCGTGCATGAGAACAATCTCCTGGGGGAGCCACGAGTCTAGCGACACGTTCAGCACAGAGATAACGACGTTTCGGCCAAACATGGGCGCTTTGCCGCCCGCCCAACGAACGATTTCCGCGGCCTGTTGCCCACCGGGCCTACAAAACTCATCCATGGTTTCCCACGAATTCAATCACATCGCTCTGACCACCCTGTTTTGCGGATGCCGTCTAAGCTCTGAACGTTGGTTTTGCCCTGGTTTCACGGAGGATTAAATATGCTGCTGTTGTGGATACTGGTTCTGGTTGTCGGGATTGCTTATTTAGCCCACCGACGCATCGCTCCACTGCCTGCCTTGGGTATCGTTGCCGTCTACCTGGTGGCGATGGGTGTTTTCAGCCACGCGCCAGGCTGGCTGTTGCTGGTTTTCTGGGTGTTGATCGCGGCCGCGGCTGCGCCATTGTTGTTGCCCGACCTGCGCCGCAAATTTTTCAGCGCGCCGCTGTTCAGCTGGTTCCAGAAAACCCTGCCGCCGATGTCGGAAACCGAACGCGATGCCATTGAAGCCGGCACCGTGTGGTGGGACGGCGAACTGTTCAGCGGTCGCCCGGACTGGAACAAACTGCTGTCCTATCCAAAAGCGCAGTTGAGCGAAGAGGAACAGGCCTTTATCGACGGCCCGACCGAAGCACTCTGCGCCATGGTCAGCGACTGGCAGATCGGTCAAACCATGGACCTGCCTCCCGAAGCCTGGGCCTACATCAAGGAAAACGGCTTCTTTGCCCTGATCATTCCCAAGGAGTTCGGCGGCAAAGGTTTCTCCGCCTACGCCCACTCCCAGGTGGCGATGAAACTGGCGACCCGCAGCGGCGACCTTGCCTCTACCGTGATGGTCCCCAACTCCCTCGGTCCGGCCGAACTGCTGCTGCATTACGGCACCGACGAGCAACGCAACCACTACCTGCCACGACTGGCGCGCGGCGATGACATCCCGTGCTTCGCACTGACCGGGCCACTGGCCGGCTCTGATGCGGGCTCCATGCCCGACACCGGGGTGATCTGCAAAGGTGAATGGGAAGGCAAGGAAACGTTGGGCCTGCGTCTGAACTGGGAAAAGCGTTACATCACACTGGGTCCTGTCGCCACGCTGCTCGGCCTCGCATTCAAGGCCTATGACCCGGATCACTTGCTGGGTGAGGAGGAAGACCTGGGGATCAGTCTGGCGTTGATTCCGACCGATACCGCCGGTGTCGAAATCGGCCGCCGCCACTTGCCGTTGGGCGCGTCATTCATGAACGGCCCGAACTCCGGCAAAGATGTCTTTGTACCGCTGGAGTTCCTCATCGGCGGCCAGGAAATGCTCGGCAAAGGCTGGATGATGCTGATGAACTGCCTGTCGGTCGGGCGTTCGATTTCGTTGCCAGCGGTCGGCACCGGCGCCGCCAAGTTCACCAGTCTGGTGACCGGCCAGTACGCTCAGGTCCGTGAACAATTCAATGTTCCACTGTCGGCCTTCGAAGGTATTCAGGAAGCGATGGCCCGTATCGGCGGCAACGCCTGGATGATGGACGCCGCGCGGATGCTCACCGCCAATGCGGTGGATTTGGGCGAGAAACCATCGGTGCTGTCGGCGATTCTCAAGTACCACCTCACTGAACGCGGCCGCGAGTGCATCAGCCACGCCATGGATGTTCATGGCGGTAAGGCAATCATCATGGGGCCGAACAACTACCTCGGTCGCAGCTGGAATGGCGCGCCGATTTTCATCACCGTGGAAGGCGCGAACATTCTCTCGCGCAACCTGATGATTTTCGGTCAGGGTGCGATTCGCTGCCATCCCTTCGTGCTTAAGGAAATGGCTCTCGCCGGTCGTGAAGACAAGGACCAGGCACTCACCGAGTTTGATGGCCTGCTGCTCAAACACATCGGTTTCGCCGTGAGTAACGCCGCCAGCACGCTGGTGCTGAACCTTGGTTTCGGTCACTTCGAACACGCGCCAGGCGACAAGCTCAGCCAGGGTTACTTCCGCGCCCTCAATCGCCAGGCGGCTGCGTTCGCCATGCTCGCCGACTTGAGCATGATGCTGCTGGGCGGCGAATTGAAACGACGCGAACGTCTATCGGCGCGTCTTGGGGATGTGCTCAGCAACATGTACCTCGCCTCCGCCGCACTCAAGCGTTACCACGACCTCGATTCACCGGAGCACATGGCACCGCTGTTTACCTGGGCCATGGAAGAAAGCCTGGGTCAGTCGGAACGAGCGCTGGATGAACTGCTGACCAACTTCCCGAACAAGGTGCTGGGTTGCCTGTTGCGGGTGATCGTGTTCCCGTTCGGTCGTCGTCACAAAGGACCATCGGACAAACTCGGCGCCGAAGTGGCGGCAGTGATCGGCCGTGCCAAGGGCGATCCGACCCTGGAAGAGTTGCTCGGCGGTTGCTACCGGCCGCAATCCACTGATGACCCGGTCGGCGCCCTGCAACATGCGTGTAACCTGCTGAGTGCCGCGCAACCGCTGCGCAAAAAGCTTCATGTCGCGCTCAAAAGCGGCCAGGTCAAACCGGTCGCCGGGGAACATGTCATCGATGCAGCGCTTGAGGCTGGCGTGTTGCAGCCTGGGGAAGCGCAGACCCTGCGTGAGGCCGAAACGGCGCGGCGCAAGGTGATTGATGTCGATGATTTCGACAAAAAGGAACTGGCGCTGGGCAAAGGAAAGGTCCGCTGATCCAGCCAGCGTCCTCTACACATGTAAAAAAGGGCGCGGGGGCTTTATACTCCCGCGCCCGTTTTGCTCTTGAGGACTTATCTCGTGTCCAATGTCGTTGCCGATCATCTTGTCTTGCTCGACCACCTGCGCAGCATCCTGGTCGCCGTAGGTGAGGCCGAACAGGTTCCCGAAGAAAGCCATGCCTTGTTCCTGGAGCGCTTCGACGAACTGCGTGCGTTGCTGCCGGTCGATCCGATCGAAAGCCAATACCTGGGCCAGGACATTCTGTGCCAGGTGATTACCCGCTATCCGCAAATCGCTCACCTGGTCCCGCGCGACCTGCTGTGGTACTTCGCCGGTGACTGCCTGCATTACATGCCCGACGATGAAATCGACTTGTATCAGGCGCTGGAAGAACGTCGTTTCGAAGCTGAACAAAACGACGAGCCGTTCGACTGGAACCAGGAAAAACAGCTGCTGGCGATGTCGAAAGACGACAGCAAGCACTGATCCTCGGTCAGAAATGCAAAAGGCCCGCATGGTTGAACATGCGGGCCTTTTTTGTGGCATTGCCGAAAGATGTGGTGGCTGGGCTGACGCCATCGCGAGCAAGCTCGCTCCCACAGGGGATCTCCATTGATTGCAAAATTTGTATCCAACACCGATTAAATGTGGGAGCGGCGGTGCGACGGTTCGACTTGCCCGCGAAGGCGTCTGTCAGAGCAACCCATCACTCTCGGGCAACTCATACTCTGCTGCGCCCCTGCCCAACGCATTTGGCTTACCCGGCTTGCCCAAGGTCGGCTCCCTTTCCAGGCACTCCACCAGATAGTCGATCAGCACCCGTAACTTCGGTGGCAGATAACGTGTCGGCGAATGCAGCAGCCAGGCACCGCCGTGGTAAGACGCCAGGAAAGTCCAGTCCGGCAACACCTGCACGATCAGCCCCTGCTCCAGCGCATAACGTGCGGTGAAGTACGGCAGGCTGCCAATCCCGATGTGCTGCAACACCGCGCCCAACCGCACACCAGTGTGATTGGCCGCATAACGTCCGCGCACGCCAACGGTGACAGCCTTGGTGCCTTTCTTGAATTTCCAGCGTGCATCGCTCGGGGTTTCGCCCAGATAGATACAGCTGTGGTTGAGCAAGTCGTGGGGATGGGTCGGTGTGCCGTGTTCGGCCAGGTATTGCGGCGTTGCACAGAGCATATGATCGATGGTGAGCAATTGCCGACCGACCAGACCAGCAGGTGGCCGATCTGTAATACGAATCGCCAGATCAACGTTGTCGTCGATCAAATCCACCTGGCGGTCCTCAAGTAACAGCTCCACATCCACTTTGGGATAGCGACGCAAAAATTCCGGCATATGCGGATGAATCACGAAGCGCCCTACCGCCTTCGGCACACTGACGCGCACCAGTCCTTCCGCGTCATGGGTGAACTGGCCGCTGATCTCCATCACCGATTTGGCCGCGCTGACCATTTCCTGGCAACGCTTGAACACTTCTTCGCCACCGTCGCTCAAGCGCAACTTGCGCGTGGTTCGCTGCAGCAAACGGGTGGCGAGCGCCTTCTCCAGGCGCGAAATGCTGCGACTGACCGCCGAGGGTGAAGAACCCAACTGGCGAGCGGCCTCGGAGAAGCTGCCGGTCTCGACAACCTTGACGAAGATCGCCATTTCGCCGAGCAACGGGAGTGGAAGATTTATGCTCACAGCGCAACAGTCCTTTGAGGTTTGAACGGATTATCACGCAATTCCACGCTCCATATAATAAAAATTAGAATTGTTAATAAGGGCATGGACTATGACGCTTCGCCTCTTTTTCCATAGTGATGACCTCAAGGCCAATGTGGAAGTCCTGGATTGCACGCCCCACGAGAACGAATTTGCCGTAGTGCTGCGCGCCACGTTGTTTCATCCCCAGGGCGGTGGACAGCCCTTTGACACCGGCTGGATCGGCGAAAGCCGGGTCCTGCGGGTTGTTCAGGATCCGGACCGGATCATTCATTTCGTCGAACATCCGGTAAAACCGGGCATGACTCAGATTCGGGTCGACGAACAACGCCGTCAGTTCAATTCACGCATGCATTCCGCCGGCCACTTGATCGGCCACATCGTCCAGGCCATGGGCTGGATGCCAATCAAGGCTCATCACTGGCCGGGCGAAGGACGCGTGCAATTCAAACCGGCAGAGTCGGCAAAAGAGGTCGATGCCGAGATGATTCAGCACGGCATCGAGCAGTGGATCGCCAGTGATCTGCCACGCCTGACATCGATGCGTGAAGGCGCCCGGGAAATCGGTTTCGGTGACCTGCCCGCCTACGGCTGCGGCGGCACCCATGTACGAAGCCTGAAGGATTTGGGCACGGTCACGATCGCTTCCCTTTCACTGAAGAAGGGAACGTTGTCAGTCCACTACAGCGTGGATTGAGCATTTGGGCGATGCCGTTCCTGTCATCGCCTGACGCTGGGAGAACCTGCGGTCGCGGGTTCTGTTGACTATCTGATAGATGGACCTAAGACATGATGCTTGACGTCGAGCGTCTCGATGAGACGTGCATAAAAAAACTGGCCAACGAAGAAGTCCTCGCCATCCGCGTCAAAGGCTTGTTGCCCAAGCCGCTGGCGATTCAGATTGGCGACAAGATCCTCGCCCCGGGTTTTGAAGGCTATATCAATGCGCCGAGCATCGGTCGCATCGGCATGGCGTTTTATGAAGCGGAAAACCAGCCGCTGCTGATCGAAGATTATTTCGAACGCGCCACCCGCAACATTGCGGAATTGCGCAACCGGTGTGCGCCCTTTTCGTCCCCCGTCGACACCCTGCGCTGCATGCTCGACGAGTCCTGGCCGGCGGGTGCGCACCTGGAAAATCTCTACGGTCGCAAGATGTATGTCGGGCTGTCCCGGGTGGTGAAACCCGGGATTTGTTTTCTGGCCCACCACGACATTTTCGCCAAGGACGCCCCGGACAGTTACCAGGCCAGAAGCCTGGAAGCGCAGTTCGCCTGCAATGTTTACCTGAACATGCCCGCCGAGGGCGGTGCACTGCAGATGTGGGACCACGACATCTCCCCGGACCAGTTCGACGAAATGCGTGGCGACAGTTACGGCATCGATCCGGCTCTGCTCGGAACACCGACCCTGGAGATTCTTCCCGAGCCGGGTGATTTCATCATGTTCAATTCGCGCTGCATGCACTCGGTGACACCGGGCGTGGCCGATCCGCGCTTGAGCCTTTCGTTCTTTGTCGGCTATCGCGGCAATGCTTCACCCCTTACTTTCTGGAGTTGAGATGCTTTCGAATTACCTGGGCGAGTTTCTAGCGCTGGCGACTATTCACTTTCTGGCCGTGGTTGCACCCGGACCGGACTTCGCAGTGACCATCCGTCAGAGCGTGCGCTTCGGTCGACTGGTCGGGATTTGCACGGCGCTGGGCATCGGCGCGGGCATTTCCGTGCATGTGCTTTACACCTTGCTCGGCGTCGGCGCGCTGATGCACACGACACCTTGGCTGCTGACGGTGGCCAAGGTTGTGGGTGGTGCTTACATTTTGTACCTCGGTGTCAGCCTGTTGCGCAGCAAGCCCAAGAACGTGCTGGAAGGCGACAAGGGCGCAGACGAGCCGGTTATCGAGCAAACGTTGCTGAAGGCCTTTACCACCGGTTTCCTGACCAACGCGACCAACCCGAAAGCCACACTGTTTTTCCTGGCGATCTTCACCACCATCATCAGCGCCACAACGCCACTGAAGATCCAGGCGCTTTACGGAATCTGGATGTGTTTTGTGAATGCGCTGTGGTTTGTAATCGTCGCGCTGTTCTTTTCCAGCGCCCGGGTACGGCTGCTATTCATGCGCATGGGCCACTGGTTCGAACGCACGATGGGGGTGATTCTGATCCTGTTCGCCGGCCGCTTGATTTTATCGATGTAAAACCTGCGCACACGCAAAAGGCCCGCTCAGTCGGCTGACGGGCCTTTTTCGTTTCTGCGTCGCTTTTGCATTTCTGTGCGACAGATCTCACTTCCGGGACTCCCGAACTCCTCACTCGTGGTGTTAGTTTGGGAACGTTTTCTTGCCCCATCGATCAGAAACTTCTCACAAACGCCTGCAAAGGAATGCCCTCAGCAATGAATTTCTCACTCAAGCACCTGGCCGCGTCGACCCTGATACTGGCCAGCCTTTCGTCGTTCACCCTGACAGCGCACGCCAACATCACCCCGCAACAGAGCGCGGCCATCCTCAAGACCTTCAGCGACGCATCGGTAACGGATTTCAGGCAATTCCTGGGAGACCTGGCCAAAAGCGACCTTGGCAAAACCGACGACCTCGGCCCGGCCATCAGTGCCTTTCTCGACAACAAGACCCTTTCCCCCGACCAACAGAACGAGATCCATCGCCTGCTCGGCCTCTATGCACGCGTGAAGTACGGCAGCGCCGCCACCGAGACCCTGCGCGAGTTGGTGGCCATCCCGACCTTCCGTGTGGATGGCGTTGCCCAGCACGACAATCCTGAATTCATCAAGATCGCCGACAAGATCAAGGGCCTTGCCCAGTCCTTCAACCTGAACTTCCGCAACATCGACAACCGCGTCTATGAAATCTCCCTGGAAGGCAGTGGCGAGGAAGTCGTGGGCATTCACGCGCATGCCGATGTGGTGCCCGTGACGCCGGAGAACTGGGTCCTGAAAGACGGCACCCGACTTGATCCGTTCAAGGTCACTCTGATCGGCGACCGCATGTATGGCCGGGGCACCGAGGATGACAAGAACGGCATTGTGGTGTCGCTCTACGCCATGAAGGTCATCAAGGAAGAGAAGCTGCCGCTGGCCAGGAATTTCAAGCTGCTGGTCGACACCACCGAAGAAACCACCGGCGACGCCATCCCTTATTACTTCGAAAACAACCCGACACCCAACTACAACCTGGCGCTGGATGGTGGCTACCCGGTGGTGATTGCCGAGAAAGGCTACGGCACCGTCATGGCGAACTTTGCCAAGCGTAAGGCAGAGGGCAAGGGCGCTGAAATCATATCGATGACGGGCGGCATGGCCACCAACCAGATTCCGTCGACATCGGTCGCCACCCTTTTGAGTGACAAACCTGCTGAATTGGCCGCCAGCCTGCAGAAGGCCGGTAGCGATTATGCCAAGCGCAATGGCGGCAACTTCGAGGTAACCGCCACGGTCGTCGGCAAGGACGTCAAGCTGACGGTCACCGGCGTTTCGGCCCACTCCTCCGAGCCCGAGTCAGGTGTTAACCCGGTGGCCAGGATGCTGGACTTCATCCACAGCCTTGATGGCAAAGTCGCGCTCAAGCACAACCACATTACCGATGCCGCCCGCTATGCGGCCGACAACTGGGGACTGGATTACCTGGGCGGCAAATTGGCGGTCGGCTTTTCCGATGCCTTCATGGGACCGTTGACCACTTCCCTGACCTATGTCGGGATGGATGAGAAAACCTTCAAGCTCGCGGTCAACCTGCGGGTGCCAAAGGGTAAGTCGCCGGAAACGCTCAAGACCGAAATCGCCGACAAGCTTGATGCCTGGAGCAAGAAGACCCACGTCGCGGTAGCCTTCGACTACTCGATCGCCGAGCCGATGTTCCGCAACCCTGAGGGTGAATGGGTCAAGGCCCTGCTGGCCGTGGCCACCGAAAACCTTGGTATGGAGCACAAGTTCGGTACTTCTGCCGGCGCCACCTCAGTCCATGAACTGCCCAATGGCGTGCAATTCGGCTTGGCCAGGCCCGAAGTCAAGTACACCGGCCACACCGACAACGAGTTCAAGACCGTCGACCAGTTCCTGCTGGATCTGCAGATCGTGACCGAGATGATGGGACGCATCGGGCAGTTGCCGAAACTCTGATCTCCCTTTCGGACCCGCTATGTTGGCGGGTCCGACGCTTTGATCGTCTTGATTCCAACACAAGCAAAAAAAGGACCTTAAGGTCCTTTTTCATGAATAACGCACAAACAAAAACGCCGCTCATTGCTGAGCGGCGTTTTCGTTAAATATGGAGCGGGAAACGAGACTCGAACTCGCGACCCCGACCTTGGCAAGGTCGTGCTCTACCAACTGAGCTATTCCCGCAAATGGCGTCCCCTAGGGGACTCGAACCCCTGTTACCGCCGTGAAAGGGCGGTGTCCTAGGCCACTAGACGAAGGGGACACGCTAACTGAAACACATGGTGTGTATTTCAGTGCCCAAATCCGCATCCTAAGATGCTGGTTCTGGTTTCACTCAGCCCTGCCCGAAAGCAACGCTGTTTAAAATTGGAGCGGGAAACGAGACTCGAACTCGCGACCCCGACCTTGGCAAGGTCGTGCTCTACCAACTGAGCTATTCCCGCATTGGCGTCCCCTAGGGGACTCGAACCCCTGTTACCGCCGTGAAAGGGCGGTGTCCTAGGCCACTAGACGAAGGGGACACACGTACAACATTCACTCCCTACCGCGTTTCGCTGTGTGCTTTACGCTGTAAGTGGCGCGCATTCTATGGATGGATTGAGGGGTCGTCAACCCCCAGATATAAATTTATTTAAATCAATGACTTCGCCCTGCTTTGAGACACTAATCCGGTCTTTCCGTCGCCCGGGGTTTGACGCCTATATTCTGGCACCCGCCAAGACGTTATAGTCCACCTACGCCAAAGATGATGGCAATGTGCACCTCGCACGCTATTACTTATATAAGCAGGAACGCGGCCGATACAGGCAGTGCAGTAGCCGATTCAACTCGCTGAGCGGCGCTATGCGTCCCAATGCCAAGCCACTACACTCGCACGCGAACCCCATAAAGAGGTCTTACCGGTGACACCACTCATGATCACCCTGCTAGTCGTAGCCGGGATCGCACTATTGATCGCCATTGGCTACATGAACCATGTGGTGGAAAACAATAAGCTGGAAAAGGCCCGCGCCAAGGTTGAACTCAACGATCGTCTGCGTCGTTGCGGCGAAATCACCGAGACCTTTCCCGGCCAATTGATGACACCGGCACTCAAGCTGCTGTTGACCCGTCTGGAATTGAACGTCTGCCAACGCCTGCTCCATCTGGAAAAAACCAGCGCCAACCTCAAGGCACGGATTGGCGAACTGAGCGCGTTGGTCGGCCAGGGCGAATCGATCCCGGTCAACAACCCGCCGGCACCGATCCAGACCGAAGCCAAAGCCAAGGACGTACGCTTCCTGCTCGAAGCCCTGCACGGCCAGATCACCCGCGCCGCACAGGACGGCTTCCTGCCAACCAACGAAGCCAAACGCTGGATCCGCGAAGTTCGCCACATCCTGGTCCTGCTGCACATCGAATTCTTCAACAACCTCGGCCAACACGCCCTGCAACAGAACCAGCCCGGCCAAGCCCGCCTGGCATTCGAACGCGGCGTGCAATACCTGCGCAAACAGCAGGAACCAAAGGTCTACGCCGAACAACTGGAATACCTGGAAAAACTCCTGGCCCGCGCCAACGCACAAGTCATGGACAACATCGCCCCGGCAGAAGGCGAAGTGAACCAGCTGACCGAAGGCCTCAAAGACGTCGAGGCCGATGCAGACTGGAAGAAAAAAGTGATCTACGACTGATCAGAGAAAGTAGAAAAGCCACCTAAGCAGGTGGCTTTTTTTTGCGTTGAGTTTAATGGGCTGGTACAGCCGGAATAGAAAAGTCGACTATCAGCTCCTACAGTGGAACGGTGTACATCTGCGAGACATTGGTCGGCTGTCAGGCCGCCATCGCGGCGATGCGGCGACCCGACAAGCCCGGCTCCCACAGTTGATCGGTGTACGCCTCAGAGCCGAAAATGCCCCACCATCCCCTTCAACTCAACCCCCAACTGCGCCAACTCGATACTGGAAGCCGCATTCCCCTGCATCGCCAACGAAGACTGATCCGCACTGGCCCGGATACTCGTGACACTGCGGTTAATCTCCTCAGCCACTGAACTCTGCTCCTCGGCAGCCGCTGCAATCTGCTGGTTCATCTGCTGAATCAAAGACACTGCCGCCGCGATACTCCCCAGCGCACTCTCCGTCTGCAACGCATCACTCACCGCCAGCTTCACCAGCTCGCCACTGTTCTGAATCTGCTGAACAGAAGACTGAGCCGCCGAGCGCAAGGCACTCACCAGTCGTTCAATCTCCTCGGTCGATTGCTGAGTGCGCTTGGCCAGGGCCCGCACTTCATCGGCCACCACCGCAAAGCCCCTGCCCTGCTCGCCGGCCCGAGCCGCCTCGATCGCGGCGTTGAGGGCCAACAGATTGGTCTGCTCGGCCACACTCTTGATGACGCTCAGCACCGTACCGATGTTCTGGATTTCCGCACTCAAGCTTTCGATGCTCGAACTGGCCGAGGTAGCTGAGTCCGCCAACTGTTCGATCCGCGCCATGCTCTGGCGCACCACCTGCTGACCACTTTCAACTTTTCCGTCTGCCGTCTGCGCTGCCTGAGCTGCTTCCTCCGCGTTACGCGCAACGTCGTGCACGGTGGCGGTCATCTGATTCATCGCGGTAGCGACCTGTTCGGTCTCTTCCTTCTGGCTGCTGACTTCAAGATTGGTCTGCTCGGTCACCGCCGACAGCGACTGTGCTGAACTGGCCAACTGTTCGATACCCGCCTGCAAACCGCTGACAATACTGCTAAGCCCCGCGCCCATCTGCTGCATGGCCTGCATCAGCTGCCCGATCTCATCACGTCGGGTCACTTCAACCGTCGCACTCAAATCGCCAGAGGCAATCTGTTGAGCAACACGGATCACGCTGCGCAGCGGTGCCACGATCAACCGGGTAATCACCCAGGCCGCAATCAGCCCGACCAGCAACGCCAGCGCCGAGGAACCGATGATCAGCAGCGAGTTCTTTTTCAGCTCCGCCTGCATCGACTGGTCTTCGGCGACATAGGCCTGGTCCACCCGCTCCACCACTTGGGCGGCTCGCTGATGGAGTTGCTCATAGACGGTTTTTTCCTGCGCCAGCAGGCCGGTGTACTCGGCGAGTTTTTCGCTGAATCCGCCAATGTGTCCGACCACTTCATTGAGGACCGTCTGGTAACCCTCATCCTTGACCGTGGTTTTCAACTGCTCGGCCTGGGTCAGTGCCTGGTCGGCCTGCTCGATCTTGCCCTGCCCTGCGCTGTCGTCGCCCTTGCGGCTCAGGTCCAGGCGCACACGCGCTTCGTTCATGGCTTGCAACATCAACCGCGACACCTGGCTGACCTGATTGGCCTGTTCGATGAACTGACCACCGTCCTTGCCTTCGGATTCCTTCAAGGTATAAGCGCCGTCATCGGCCAGCCCGGCCTGCAGCACGTCGAGGTTATTGGCCACGCTGGACACCGACCAACTGGCCATCTCCAGTGCCAGGTCCTTGGCCTGGCTGAGCGAGACGAACTCGTCAAAGGCCTTGCGGTAAGCCCCCAGGGACTGCTCGACGTCATTCATCACCGGCACGTTGGCCGCAGACGCCGCTTTCAGTTGGGCTGCCAGGGCGAGCAGGCCGTCAACGCCCTCGCGCAGCGCGTCAGCGGTTTTCGGGTTGCCGTGCAAGGCGTATTCCTGCTCGAGCAGTCTCACCTTGAGCAAGCCGCTGTTGAGCGACGACATCTGCTTGAGCCCGTCGAAGCGCTGGCTGATGGTTTGCAGGGACCATACGCCGATGGCCGCCACCAAGGCGGTCAACAACAGCACCAGTACAAACCCGACACCCAGTTTTTTCGCCATACCGAGGTTGGCAAAACGTCCTTGCACGGCCGAAATCATTGCACTTAGTCCCCTGACATAGTCTGTTGACGCAGATTCGCAACGGGCCTGTATCAACACAAGTCTCTGGCGTCGGAATAATGGCAAAAAGCTACGCTCCCGTCGTTTTCAGAACGCTTGAGGTCGATCCAGAGCGGTGGCCTGAAAAAACGCCCGGGCTCGCGGATCACAGGCATAGGCCACATTGATACGCTGCCAGTCGCTGGCCTCTGCGGTGGGACTGAATGCCGTCGCAGAAGACAACAGGACACCGAAGCGCTGGGCTTGTTTGCGCACCTGAGCGTAGTCGGACATCCGCGATCGCGCCCAGATGAACAGGCCACCGACGGGCTTGCCGAAAACCTCCCATTCGGCGTCTTCAAGCACTTGCAACGCAGCCTCCCTGTCATTGCTCAAACGCTGGCGCTGGCGCTGGACCAATTTGCGGTAGGCACCGCTGGCTAAAAGGCTTGCCAGCACCGACTCGCAAAACCGTGAAGCGCCCATGCTGCTGATCATCTTGACCTCGGCCAGCCGCGAAATAACCCCAGCGCCGGCCACTACAAAACCAACCCGCAATGAACTGCTGAGGGTTTTGGAGTAGCTGCCGACGTAGATCACGTTGTCATCGATACCCAACGCAGCGAGACGCGTACCGGGGCCGCTGTACAAATCCGCATAGACGTCATCCTCGATCACCAGAAGGTCATAAGTTTTGGCCAGTTGCACAACCCGCTGCGCCACCGCCGGCGCCAGGCTGCTGCCAGTGGGATTGTGATAGAAGCTATTGATAAAGATCCCGCAGGGCCTGTACTTAGCCAGCAGCGCCTCAAGCGCTTCAATGTCCGGTCCGCACGGGGTTCGCGGCACCTCGATCATGCTGACACCCTGCAGCCTGAGCAAATCGAACAGCAAGGAATAACCGGGATTCTCCACCACCACGCAATCACCCGGTTTGAACAAGGTCCGCACGATCAGGTCCAGCCCCTGACTGGCCCCCGCCGTTGTCAGGATCCGGCTTTCCTCCACCAGGATATCGAGCTGTTTCAGCCGTTTGTTGATCTGCTGGCGCAAGGCTGGCAGGCCCAGCGGCGTGCTGTAGTTGAACAGGCCGGCCATGTCGGTGCGGCTGACCTGACGGATCGCGTAGCTCAGGTCGTCAGTTTCGCGCCAGCTCTCGGGCAGTCCGCCGCACCCCAGTTTGAGTTCGCCCGAGGTGCGGCCCTGCTTCACTTCTACCCCCTCGAACCTGGGGCAATCCTGTTGCCCCTGAGCGGCCAGCACTGGCATGGCGACAATGAAACCGGCGCCATGCGACGCCAGCACCCCTTGAGCCACCAGACGCTCACAGGCCTCAATGACGCTGGACTGACTGAGCAAATTGATCCGGGCGATTTGCCGCACGGAAGGCAAACGCGTCCCCGGTGGCACCTCGCCACGGCATAGCCAGCAGGCTAGCGCGTCGACGATTTGCTGTACGACCGGCACCAATGCCTGTCGATCGATTCTCAACTCCATGAGCAAGCAAACTCCTGTCCGTTTTGCGGGAAACAGTTAATCACAGGAGCGCTCGATCAGCTGTGCGACAACACCGCTAAAACCCTCGGTTCTAACCATTTGAAACACATTGTCTGGCACCTTTAAGGAACCGAAAAAAAACCCGCACAAATGCGGGTTTTTTCCTACGTTGCAGTGCCTGGTTTCAGAACGCCGTGACGCCGCCGTCCACCGCCAGTGAATGCCCCGTGGTGAACGCCGCGCCGTCGCTGCACAGGTACAGCACCGCACTGGCGATTTCCTCGACCTTGCCGATGCGCCCGACCGGGTGCATGGCATTGGCGAACTCGCCTTTCTTTGGGTCGGCTTCATAGGCACGACGGAACATGTCGGTGTCGATCACTGCCGGGCACACCGCATTCACCCGAATCTTTTTCTTGGCGTATTCGATGGCCGCCGACTTGGTCAGGCCGATTACCGCATGTTTCGACGCCGCGTAAATACTCATCTTCGGCGCAGCCCCGAGACCGGCTACCGAAGCGGTGTTAACGATTGCACCGCCACCCTGGGCCAACAGCAATGGCAACTGGTACTTCATGCACAACCAGACGCCTTTGACGTTGACGCCCATGATCGCGTCGAACTCATCGACCGTGCCTTCGGCCAGTTTGCCTTTCTCGATCTCGATGCCCGCGTTGTTGAAGGCATAGTCGAGACGGCCGTAGGTATTGACCACTTCGTCCATCAGATTTTTTACATCGCTTTCCAGCGTGACGTTGCAGCGCACGAAGGTGGCTTCGCCGCCAGCGGTACGAATCAGCGCCACCGTGCCCTCACCACCTGCCACGTCCAGGTCGGCCACTACCACTTTCAAGCCTTCAGCGGCGAACGCCTGGGCGGTCGCGCGGCCAATACCATTGGCCGCGCCCGTTACAACGGCAACCTGGCCAGCAAACGTCATGCTCATTGTTATGTCCTCGAAGAGAAGATGCGGGGATCGCGTGTTCGCAATCTAGCCACAAGGGCCTGCGGCGCGGCAGCACTATCAGAAGGCCGGTTGGGTGCCCATGAGTGACAGTGATAAAACCGCCGGCTCGACTATCACTGCACTGGATCGATGTGCATTCGCCGTATCAGCCAAACTTGCGGCATCGTTCATGAAGGTCTATCAACAAGTCTTCATTCATCTTGAGTGCCTGTCATGACTACCCAGACCAACCGCCAGTTCCTGCTCGCCAAACGTCCGGTGGGCGCGGCGACCCGCGAAACCTTCACCTATCAAGAAGTACCGGTCGGCGAACCGGCGGCGGGTCAGATCCTGGTCAAAAACGAATACCTGTCCCTGGACCCGGCCATGCGTGGCTGGATGAACGAGGGCAAGTCCTACATCCCGCCGGTCGGAATCGGCGAAGTGATGCGCGCATTGGGTGTAGGCAAAGTCGTCGCCTCGAATAATCCGGGCTTCGCGGTCGGGGACTACGTCAACGGCGCCTTGGGTGTGCAGGACTACTTCCTCGGCGAGCCTCGGGGTTTCTACAAGGTCGATCCGAAACTGGCGCCTCTGCCGCGCTATCTGTCCGCGTTAGGCATGACCGGGATGACCGCTTATTTCGCCCTGCTCGATGTCGGCGCGCCAAAGGCTGGCGACACAGTGGTGCTGTCGGGCGCAGCCGGTGCGGTGGGCAGCATTGCCGGGCAGATCGCCAAAATCAAAGGCTGCCGCGTCATCGGCATTGCCGGGGGCGCGGACAAGTGCCAGTTCCTGATCGACGAACTGGGTTTTGACGGTGCCATCGATTACAAAAACGAAGACGTCCACGCCGGCCTCAAGCGCGAATGTCCGAAAGGCGTCGATGTGTATTTCGATAACGTCGGCGGCGATATCCTCGACGCGGTGTTGAGTCGCCTGGCCATGAAAGCGCGGGTGGTGATCTGTGGCGCCATCAGCCAGTACAACAACAAGGAAGCAGTCAAAGGCCCGGCCAACTACCTGTCGCTGCTGGTCAACCGCGCGCGGATGGAAGGTTTTGTGGTGATGGACTATGCCGCGCAGTTCGCCGCCGCCGGGCAGGAAATGGCCGGCTGGATGGCCAAGGGGCAGCTCAAGAGCAAGGAAGATATTGTCGAAGGACTGGAGACGTTCCCGGAGACGCTGATGAAATTGTTCAGCGGCGAGAATTTCGGGAAGTTGGTTCTGAAGGTTTAACCCGACATTTAAAGTCGCCACAAAACCAATGTGGGAGCGAGCCTGCTCGCGAAGGCAGAGTGTCAGCCGACATCAATGTTGACTGATACACCGCCATCGCGAGCAGGCTCGCTCCCACATTTGATCTTCAGCGTTTGATTAGGCCAGTTCGGCGACTACGGCTGCCAACGCCTTGGCCGGATCCGCGGCCTGGCTGATCGGACGGCCAATCACCAGATAATCGGAACCGGCATCCAGCGCCTGACGCGGGGTCAGAATGCGGCGCTGATCGTCCTGGGCGCTGCCCGCCGGACGAATCCCCGGGGTCACCAGTTGCAGCGACGGGTGCGCCGATTTCAGGGCCTGGGCTTCCAGGGCCGAGCACACCAGACCGTCCATCCCGGCTTTTTCCGCCAACGCGGCCAGACGCAACACTTGCTCCTGCGGCTCGATATCCAGACCGATACCCGCCAGGTCTTCACGCTCCATGCTGGTCAGCACGGTCACGCCGATCAGCAGTGGTTTGGGACCGGTGCGCTGGTCAAGCACTTCGCGGCACGCGGCCATCATGCGCAAACCGCCGGAGCAGTGCACATTGACCATCCACACGCCCATTTCCGCAGCCGCCTTGACGGCCATGGCGGTGGTGTTCGGGATGTCATGGAACTTGAGGTCCAGGAACACTTCGAAACCCTTGTCACGCAGGGTGCCAACGATTTCCGAAGCGCAGCTGGTGAACAGTTCTTTACCGACTTTGACCCGGCACAGCTTCGGGTCCAACTGATCGGCCAGCTTCAGTGCGGCGTCACGGGTGGGGAAATCCAGGGCGACGATGATAGGAGTCTGGCAGGCGGACATGAGTGGGCTCTCAGGCAGGTCGAAATCGGCGCGCATTGTAGCGGAACCAGCGCCTCTGCGGGACCCGATGATCGGTAATTCGTCGAGGCAGCTCAAGCAAGACTAGCCCTTGCACCCATTATGTCGAGTCGGATACACACATGACACGCCTGCAACACCCTTCAACGTTACCTTCGGCAGCCGCAACACGTCCTACAGCACTTCCCGCCTCCGGGCCGGACGCCTATGCTGAAACCACAACCTCGCAGCCCATCTTTGTGGTTGGCAGCCTACCTGGCAGATGAACGCACGCATGCACAACCTCCACGCCCCTGTGAACGACGATCAAAAAGCGCCCGGCGACGACAAACGCTGGAGCATTCGCGCCCTGATCGTCGACGATGACGTCCCGATCCGCGAATTGATGATCGACTATCTGGCCCGGTTCAACATTCACGCCAGCGGCGTCACCGATGGCACCGCGATGCGCCTGGCGCTGCAAGCGGAGCATTTCGACGTGGTGGTGCTCGACTTGATGTTGCCCGGCGAAGACGGTTTGTCACTGTGTCGCTGGCTGCGCGCCGAATCGGACATCCCGATTCTGATGCTCACCGCCCGCTGCGAACCCACCGACCGGATCATCGGCCTGGAACTGGGCGCCGACGATTACATGGCCAAGCCGTTCGAACCGCGAGAATTGGTGGCGCGCATCCAGACGATCCTGCGCCGGGTACGCGACGATCGCACAGAACAACGGGCCAACATCCGTTTCGACAACTGGCGCCTGAACAGCGTGCTGCGCCAGTTGATCGCCGCCGATGGCTTGGTGGTGCCGTTGTCCAACGCCGAGTTCCGTTTGCTCTGGGTATTCATCGAACGTCCGCGCCGGGTGCTCAGCCGCGAACAACTGCTGGACGCCGCTCGCGGTCGCTCGATCGAAGCCTTTGATCGCAGCATCGACTTGCTGGTCTCGCGCCTGCGCCAGAAACTCGGCGATGACCCCAAAGCCCCGCAGTTGATCAAGACCGTTCGCGGTGAGGGTTATCTGTTCGACGCCAGAGACATCGGCTGATGCGCGCGCGCTTCGATACGCTCTTCGGCCGCCTGTTTGGCATGCTGCTGGTGGCGATCATCCTGGCGCACGTATTGGCGTTTTTCTGGTTTCACTATTACGGCCCACCGCCGCCCCCTCCGCCGCCGGGGTTTTCCGAAAACGTCGACGGACAGCGCCCGCCGATGGACCCGCGCTTCGGAAATCGGCCACCGCGGCCGTGGTTCGGCGGCCCCTTGGTGCCGCTGACCTTTCAACTGGTCTCGCTGATCATCGCCGCCTGGTACGGCGCCAAACTGCTGAGCCGGCCGATCCAGCGCTTGAGCGATGCCGCCGAGCGACTGAGCGAAAACCTCGACAGCCCGCCTCTGGATGAGTCCGGCCCACGGGAGGCACGGCAAGCAGCGCACACCTTCAACAAGATGCAGCAACGCATTCGAGAACAAGTGCAGCAACGCTCGCGGATGCTTGGCGCCGTCTCCCACGACCTGCGCACGCCGCTGTCGCGGCTCAAGCTGCGACTGGAGCAGATCGACGACGACAAACTGCAAGGCCAGATGCGTCAGGATCTGGACGACATGATCGGCATGCTCGACGCCACGCTCACCTACCTGCACGAGCAGCGCACCAGTGAGGCCCTGCAGTGGATGGACGTGCAGGCGCTGGTCGAATCCCTGAGTGAAAACGCCCAGGACCAGGGCGCCGATGTGCTCACCAGCGGCCACTGCGCACCGCTGCAAGTGCAGCCGATGGCCTTGCGTTCGTGCATCAACAACCTGCTGGACAATGCCCTGCGTTATGCCGGGCAGGCCATGATTACGCTTGAAGACACCCGCGAAACCCTGGTGATCCGGGTCATCGACCATGGGCCGGGTATTGCGGCGGATAAACGTGAAGCCGTGTTCGAGCCGTTCTTTCGCCTCGAAGGATCGCGCAACCGCAACTCCGGTGGGGTCGGGCTGGGCATGACCATCGCCCGCGAAGCGGCCGAACGCCTGGGCGGGCAGTTGAGCCTGGAAGAAACGCCCGGTGGTGGCCTGACAGCCGTGATTCGTCTGCCCCGATCCTGATCACCGCTCTGTGTACCGTTCGGTACAAACCCCATATACCCACGACAACTTGCCCCTTGAGGCTGCATAAGCCGGTGCACCCACCGGTTATCCATTCCAAGGAGTGAGCGCAATGATCGGTAGCGTCAGCAGTTACACGAGCTATACCAGCACCAGCAGCACCACGACCAACACCGCCCGCAGTCAGCAGTTTCAGAAAGATCTGCTCGCCAAACTGGACAACAACAGCGACGGCGCGGTGGATCAGGATGAACTCAAGAGTGCCCTGTCGCAGAAAACCGACGACGGTCTGCTGGTCAGCCTGAGCAAGAATTTCGCCGACCTGGACAGCGACGACAGCGGCAGCCTGAGCGGTGAAGAAATGGCCGCGATGGCCCCTCCGCCGCCACCGCCACGGGACCAGGCACCGAACACCGAACTGGCTGACGCGCTGATCAGCGCCCTGGACGCCGACGGTGACGGCGCCATCAGCAGCGATGAACTGAGCAACGGCCTGGCCAATGCCGGCAGCAGCGCCGACAGCACAGAAATCTTCTCGGCTCTGGACAAGAACGAGGACGGCTCCGTCAGCCAGGACGAACTTACCGCCAGCCTCGCCCCGCCTCCGCCGCCCCCTCAACCAGTGTCCAGCGAAGAACTGTTCAGCCAGCTCGATACGGACAGCGACGGCAGTGTCAGTGCCAGCGAACTGACCAGCGCGTTGCAGACCAGCAGCACCTCATCGACCAGCACCGACACCAGCGCCGCGTTGCTCAAAGTGCTGGATAGCGACAGCAGTGGCGGTGTCAGCAGCGACGAGTTGAACGCGGCGTTGCAAGCCGGCCGCGAGCGAAACACCGACAGCTCCACCGATCAGTCGAACGTGACCGAAGCCCTGAACAAAATGATCGCCAACCTGAGCAAGCAGTACTCGCTCGACAACGTGGCGACCGTGGGCAAATACCTGAACGTCGCGACCTGAGTCAAAAGCATCGCGAGCAGGCTCGCTCCCACAGTTGATCTGCATTGATCACATAATTTGTTATCGATACAAAATCAATGTGGGAGCGAGCTTGCTCCGGGCGGCGTTCCGACGAAGAGGCCCTAAGCCCCAACAAAAATCTCAGGGCCGACGATCCTAAACCCGAGCCTGGCTCTTGCTCCAGTCGTTCAGCAGGCTGTAGGCCACGGCCAACAACGTCGGCCCGATGAACAAGCCAATAAACCCGAAGGCAATCAACCCGCCAAACACCCCGAGCAGGACAATCACCAGCGGCAAATTCCCGCCCCGGCTGATCAGGTACGGTTTGAGCACGTTGTCGACGCCACTGATGATGAACATCCCCCAAATTCCGAGAAACACCGCCATCCCGTACTCGCCCTTCCAGGCCAGCCAGGCCGTGGCCGGAATCCACACCAGTGGCGGCCCCATCGGAATCAGGCTCAACAAAAACGTGACGATCCCCAGTACCAGCGCCCCGGGCACCCCGGCAATCAAAAAACCGACCAACGCCAGAACCGCCTGGGCCGCCGCCGTCCCGATCACGCCGTTCACCACCCGCTGCACCGTGCCCGCCACCAATTCAATGTAATACCCGGCACGGTCACCAATCAGCCGTTCCAGCAACCCGTGAACAAACGCCGCCAGACGCGGCCCGTCACGGTAGAAAAAGAACACGAAGACGATACTCAACGTCAGCTCAAGAATCCCGCCGCCAATCTGCGCGCTGCGCGCCAGCAGCCAGTTGCCGACCTGGCCCAGATAAGGTTTGACCGCCAGCATCATCGCCGCGCCCTGCTGATCGATGCTGTTCCAGACCCCCACCAGCCGCTCGCCCACCAAGGGAATACTGCCCAGCCAGGTCGGCGCTTCCGGCAGCCCGTCGACCTGCACATCCTTGATGAACGCAGTGGCATCGCGCACATGGTCCGCGAGGTTGAACCCCAGCCAGACCAACGGCAACGCCACCAGCAACATCCAGCCCAGCGTCAGCACTGCGGCCGCCAGAGATTCGCGACCATTGAGCAAACGCGTCAGTAAACGCATCAACGGCCAGCTGGCAAACGCCAGCACCGCGCCCCAGAACAGCGCCGACCAGAACGGCGCCATCACCCAGAAGCTCGCGCCAAACAGCACCAGGAGCAGGATCTGCACCAACAGCCGATCGTTATTGATCATCTAAATCTCGAAAAAAGTCAGTCCGCAAAAGAGTAGGCGAACGCAGCGTGTACGTTCACCTGATAAAGCTTACCGCAACAGTTCGATGTGCAAGCCAGCGCCCTCGACGCTGCCGGCTTCCATCCTGGCGGTACGCACACCCTGCCCGATCAGTGCCTGACGCCAGGCTTCGGCCTTAGGCCCGGAAACACTGACCCGCAACGTGGTGTCCAGATTCAGCCCACGAGAGATCAGGCGCAGCCAGGCCTCGTCAGGATCGCCGGTCAATTTGGGGAAATCGAGTTCACCGGTGCTTTTGAGTTCTCGAAGCAAGGTTGCAGAAGTCGGCAGCAAATCACCCAGCGGCGCGGTGGCGTCAAACTGTTCGACGTGCAGATACGCTTTGCGATTGCCGCGCGTGATGCTGTAAAGCGCCACCAGCGTGTTGTCCTGTGGGGCCGCGAGGCGCAACAGCAAATACGCTTGCTGATCATCTGCGCCATAAAGCTTGGCATTGCCGAAGACATCATTGGCCCACAGGCTGCTTTCGCCGCAATCACGGGCCTGGCACCAGAACAGCAACTGGGCATCCTGCTTCTGCAAGGCTTCACGAGCGGCGGTGAAGGCCTCGGTGGAGGAATGCTCCGGTGGCAACTCGTAGGTCACCGAAGTGGTTTGCCCTCGGGCAGCGACCTGGCCGTCAAAGCGCAACTGGCCGCTGATTTTGCGGATCGAGCCCAGTGGATAGATCCGCTCAAGTTCGGCGACCGGACGATAGTCAACGATCTGCGCATCGGCCATACGCGGCACGATCGGCAAGTCCTGACTGCCCGGGACATCGGCAGCAAACGACAGGGGACTGAAACAACACAGCGCCAGCAGACTGAGTGAACGCATGGATAGACTCATCGGATCAGCATGGCCTGGGCACCCTTGATGATACTGGCGTCATCGATGCGCTCAGGCACCAGCAAACCGCGCTGTACCGCCGGACGCGCCTCCATGCTTGCCATCCAGCGCTGCAGGGCCGGCAAACCGTCGACCTCGACACCCGACCACTCATGGCCACGGACCCACGGATAAGTGGCGATGTCGGCAATGCTGTACTCACCGGCCAGAAACTCCACGGCTTGCAGGCGCGTGTCGAGCACTTCATAGAGGCGGCGGGTTTCATGTTGATAGCGGTCGATGGCGCCCTGGAGTTTCTCCGGGAAATAACGGAAAAACACGTTGGCCTGACCTTGCATCGGGCCGATTCCACCCATCTGGAACATCAGCCATTGCAGGACCACTGAACGCCCCTTGGGGTCTTTTGGCAGCAGTTTGCCGCTCAGTTCAGCCAGGTAAATCAGGATCGCGCCGGATTCAAACACGGCGAAATCGCCGTTGGCGCGGTCGACAATCGCCGGAATCCGGCCATTGGGATTGATCTTGAGGAAGCCCTCGGACTTCTGTTCCTTTTTGTCGAAACTCAAGGCGTGCACCGTGTAGGGCAGGCCGAGTTCCTCGAGCACGATAGAGACCTTGTGGCCATTCGGGGTCGCAGCGGTGTAGAGATCTATCATGGTTGTCTCCCATTTCAACCCGCCCAGCCTCGACAGTTGCCCGGCGCAAGTCAAGGAACGGCGAAGAACCGATTGAAACAGTCTGCGACAAGGTCGGCACCGGGTTCGTCATTCAGGTGCAAATGATGCCCGCCAGGCAGCTGTTCACGGCTAAAGGGTAGACGCTCCAGCAACTCGGGATGTTTGGCGAGCATGCCGTCGGCAGCCACCACCAGTTTTGCAGGACAACTGACCCGCTGGACGAAGGCCATCGCCTGTTCTGTGGTCAGACGCAGCGGCGACGGTAACGTCAGGCGGTTATCGGTGCGCCAGGTATAGCCGCCCGGCACCGGCATCAATCCACGTTGGGCCAGCAGTTCTGCAGCTTCGCGACTGACAGCGACCAAGCCTTTCATGCGCGCCTCGATGGCCCGGTCGAGGGTGTTGTAGACCGGTTTGCGCTTCTCCCGCAAATCCAGCTGCGCTTGCAGGGCCATGCCCATCCGTTCGGCAGCGTTTTCGCCTTTGTCTGTAGGAGGAATGACGCCGTCGATCAACGCCAGATGGGTCACGCGCTCCGGTAACGAACCGGCCAGCACCAGCGAAACGATCGCGCCCATGGAATGCCCCAGCAGCCCAAAGCGCTTCCAGCCCAATTGCTCGGCCACTTGCAGCACGTCATGAGCGTAGTCCCACAGTGCGTAACCGGCACCGGTCGGCCGATGCCCGGAATGACCGTGACCGGCCATGTCCAGCGCGATAATGCGCAAGCCTTTGAGCTTCGGCGCCAGCCGGGCGAAGCTGTTGGCGTTGTCCAGCCAGCCATGCAAAGCGATCACCGGCATGCCGTCTTCGGGGCCGAACAAGTGCGCTGCCAACTCGATATGCGGCAGGCTCAGGCGAACTTCTTCAACGACGTTGCTCATGCGCAATCCTGTTGGCGGCGACCTTCCCAACGGCTGAACAGGTTCTTCAGCAGCGTGGCCGTGTCCTGGGGACGTTCGAGGGGAAACATGTGGCCGCCAGGCATGGTCAGGGACTCGCCCTGCGGCAAGCGACCCACGAGGCTTGCGTGATGACGCATCACCACCCGGCTCTTGTGCCCGCGAACCACCGCCAGCGGCACTTTCAGTTGCCGTGTGCGGCCGGGACTGGTGTGCGGCACGCCGCGATAGATACTGATTTCCGTGGCCGGGTCGAAGCGCAGGCGCAGCCTGTCGCCCACCTTGTGCAAGCCGTGTTGCAGGTAAGCGTCGAAGCATTCCGGGTCGAAACTGCGAAACAGGGTTTTGCCAGCGAAATAGAGTCGGGCGGCTTCCAGATCGGCGAACTCTTCCCGACGTCCCAGCGTACGGCCGGCCGGGGTCAGGCGATCGATGAAACCGAAACGTTTGGCGGCGCGAATCACCCATTGATCAGCGCGGGTCAGCACCGGCGAATCAAGCATCACCACGCCGCGATAGAGTTCGGGACACCGCAACGCCGCGTGCAGGTGCAGCACGCCACCGAAGGAATGGCCGACGCCCCACACCGGTTCCGGTTGCTGCTTGAGGTGATGAATCAGCTCGTCGACCAGGTTGTACCAGTTGTCGTCCGCCGGAAAACGCGGGTCGTGGGCGTGCTGCTGCAGATGCGTCACCTGATACTCGGGCGCCAGCGCCGCGAACAACTTGCCATAGGTGCCCGAGGGGAAGCCGTTGGCGTGGGCGAAAAATATCTGTTGCGACATACCGATGATCCATCAACGAAAACAAGGGTTGATTGTCCGTAAGACGGCGTCCTACAGCAATGACCGTAAGTGCCAGGAATGATGACAGTCCGGTCATGGCTATGTCGCAAAACTTAAATCTGATGAAGCTCTATGTAGCAGCTGCCGAAGGCTGCGTTCGGCTGCTACAAGGAATCGCGTTTCAGCGGGCGGGTGGATTCTCACCCAATGGCACCACCGCCATGGTCAACCGCGACACACAACTGGCCTTGCCCTCGTCGCTGGTCAATCGGATATCCCAGACATGCGTCGTGCGGCCAATGTGAATTGGCTTGGCCACCGCGGTAACCCGCCCACTGCGCAAGCCGCGCAAATGGTTGGCGTTGATTTCCAGGCCCACGCAGTAAAACTTGCTGGCGTCGATGCACAGGTAACTGGCCATCGAGCCGACCGTTTCGGCCAGCACCACCGAGGCGCCGCCGTGCAGCAAACCGTAAGGCTGGTGAGTGCGATGGTCGATGACCATGCTCGCGGTCAGGGACTCGTCGTCGAAGGCTTCGAAGCGAATATCCAGCACTTCGCCGATGGTGTTTTTCTGGATTGCGTTCAACTGTTCAATGTTGGGATGGGTACGCCACAAGCTCATTGCTGACATCCTTTGTTGGTTTTATTCGTGACTCAATCCTGCCACAGCACCGCTTCACTGCGCTCGCTCCATTCTTCGAACCGCGCACCGTAGGTGGCTTCGATCACGTTGCGCTTGATCTTCAGGGTCGGCGTCAGGAAGCCGTTTTCCACCGCCCAACTGTCCTTGACCACCACCAATCGATGCAAGCGTTCGTGTTTGTCGAGGACGCCGTTAACCTCCTCCAGGAGTTTTTCCAGGCTTGAATGCAGGCCCGCACGCGCCGTTCCGCTGGCGTCCTGCTGACCGACCGCCGAGAGCACGCACAACCCCAGCGGCGCACTCAGGCCATCGCCCACCACGCACACCTGCTCGATGCGCGAATGCTCCGCCAGACGATTTTCGATGGGCGCCGGGGCGACGTATTTGCCTTTGCTGGTCTTGAATATTTCCTTCAGTCGCCCGGTCAGGCGCAGGTTGCCTTCGGCGTCCTCCTCGCCCTTGTCGCCGGTGCGCAGGAAGCCGTCCTCGGTGATGGTTTCGGCGGTTTTCTCAGGCTCCTTGAAATACCCGAGCATGGTCGCGCCGCTGCGCACCATGACCTCGCCCGACTCGGCGATCCGCACCTCGACCTCCGGGCACGGCTTGCCGATCCAGCCGGGTTTGTTCTGGCCCGGCCGGCAAACGTGCGAATAGCCGCAACTTTCGGTCATGCCGTAGACCTCCAGTACATCCAGCCCCAGTTTGCGGTACCACAGCAGCAAGGTCTGCGGCACTGGCGCGGCGCCGGACAAAGCGATGCGCAAGGCATCCAGCCCGAGCCCGGCCAGGACTTTGTGGCCGACCCGCTTGCCGATGATCGGCAAACCGAGCAGGAAGTCGAGGCGTTTTGCCGGGATCTTGCTGTACACGCCCATCTGGAATTTGGTCCAGATCCTCGGCACACCGAACAGCGCGGTCGGACGTGCACGGCGCAAATCGGTCAGGAAGGTGTCGAGACTCTCGGCAAAAAACACCGTTTGCCCGGTGTAGATCGACGCCAGCTCGACGAACATCCGCTCGGCGACATGGCACAGCGGCAGGTAGGACAGCAGTCGATCCGACTCATTCAAGCCAAACAGCTGCGTACCGCGAGTGGTGGCAAACCCCAGATTGGCGAAACTGTGCATCACGCCTTTGGGTATGCCAGTGGTGCCGGAGGTGTAAATGATGGTCGCCAACTGGTCGGCGGACGGCTTGGGATCGTCCTGGATCGGTGAGCTCTTTTGCAGATCGGCCCAGCTGAAATCGAACGTGCCGGGTGGATGCAACGGCAGGCTGATCGTCGGCAGATTGGCGCTGACCCCGCGAGACATGCCGGGCCAGTCATCGAGTTTGCCGATGAACGCCAGCGCCGCTTCGGAATGTTCAAGGACCTGGGCCACGGTCTCGGCGGTGAGGTTCGGGTAGAGCGGCACCGAGACATGACCGGCCATCCAGATCGCCAGGTCGGCGATGATCCAGTGCGCGCAGTTTTTTGAGATCAGGGCGATGTGGCTGCCGTGGGGCAATTCGCGCGCGCGCAACCAATGCGCGGCGCAGCGCGCCTGATGCCCGACGTCTTCCCAGGTCAGCGTTTCGACCTGGCCGCCGCCCGTGGGCTGGACCAAAAAACGCTGGCGGGGATGGCGCGCTTCACGCTCGTAGAAAACGTCCAGCGGCAAACGAAAAGCAGCAGGCATGCGACTCGCTCCTTTATTTCTGGTCTGGAGCAAGCGTAGCCAACCAAGCAGTTGCTCGGTTGACTATTTTACGGGTGCTTGATGCCGTTGAGTTTCATCGCGCCGGCCAGCGGCAAATCACCTTCAAGTTCTGCAAGGCCGGCAGTGCGGACCGCTTCCGGGTCCTGCACATGTCCATGCTGAAGGTAACCCAGCAAGTTACCCACCAGCGGGTTATGACTGACCAGCAACGCGTGATCCACAGACACCAACTGCTCCGCCACCGCTTGCGGGCGGTTGTCGGGGGTCAGCCAGTCGACGGTGCGAATCTCCGGCGCGAAATTCAGCGCTGTACGCACAATTTCTGCGGTCTCCTGCGCTCGCAGGTAAGGACTGGCATAGATCGCGGTCAGCGGCTTGCCGGCCAATTCGGCGGCACTGCGCAGCACTTCTTCACGACCATGGGCCGTCAGTGCCCGTTCCGAATCAGGACGCTTGCCGTGTGGCTCGGCTTCACCATGACGCAGTATCCAGAGTTTCATAGCTTGGGCTCCTCATCTCGGACCGGGTGTGGTGCCGGCGCCACAGCGTGCGGTGCTTCACCTTCCGGTGTACGCGGCGTCGGCCAGTCGGCGAACGGCCACGGTTTCTGGTCGCTGTGGAAGCTGCCGAAACGACCGATCTGCGCCAGGAACTGGCTCAGGCTGTCGCCGAAGTTCATCAGGCTGGCGCTCGGGGCGCCATATATCAAACGATAGATCAGTTGAACCAACACCACGGCGCCGAGGATGAATTGCGCCACTTGCCAGACCAACACGTAGACGATCATCCACAACACACGCAGCAGGATGGATTCGTACTTGGCTTCTGTTTTCGGATCGTTCATGTCTCGCTCCCTGCCCCTGTCAATTGAGTGCTCAGTTGAAACCGCTGGTGGAAATAAAGTCGACGTCGGTTTTCGGCTCGGCACGCATCAATAGACCGATTACCTGCTCCAGCGTGCGCCCTTCAAACAGAATGGCATGCAGCCCGGCGACCAGCGGCATGTACACGCCCACCTCCTGAGCCTTGGTCTTGAGCACCTTGAGGGTGTTCACCCCTTCGGCGACTTCGCCCAGGCGCGTCACTGCATCTTCCAGGCTCAAGCCCTGGCCGAGGGCGAAACCGACCTGGTAGTTACGGCTTTTCGGAGACGAGCAGGTGACGATCAAATCGCCGACGCCCGCCAAACCGAGGAAGGTCATCGGGTTGGCGCCCTGATTCACCGCAAAGCGGGTCATTTCCGCCAGCGCCCGGGTGATCAGCATGCTCTTGGTGTTTTCACCCATGCCCAACGCCACCGCCATGCCGGCGATGATCGCGTAAACGTTTTTCAGCGCGCCGCCCAACTCCACGCCGAAGCGGTCCGCGCTGGCGTACACGCGAAAGGTCCGGCCATGCAACGCCTCCTGGACCCGCTGGCAGAGTTCTTCGTCTTCGCTGGCGACCACCGTGGCGGTCAGCGCGTGTTCGGCGATTTCACGGGCCAGGTTCGGCCCGGACAGCACGCCGATGCGCGCTTGCGGAGCGATCTCTTCGAGGATCTCGCTCATCAGTTTGAAGGTGTGGGCTTCGATGCCTTTGGTCAGGCTCACCAGCAATTTGCCGCTCAAACGCTCGGCGTGCGGCATCAATACCGAGCGCAGCGCGCTGGATGGCAGTGCGACGAAGCACAGGTCGCAGGCTTGCAGAGTGGCCAGCAGGTCGGTGACCGCTTCCACGGCCGGCAGAATCTTGATGCCTTTGAGGTAACGCGGGTTCTCGCGATTGACCCGAATGGCCTCGGCCTGCTCGGGGTCACGCATCCACAGCCGGACCTGATGCCCGTTCTCGGCCAGCAGATTAGCCACGGCGGTACCAAAACTTCCGCCTCCCAGGACCGCAATTGGGCGCTGTTCAGTCATATGCAATCCGTTAATCCATACCAGTGGCGATGACGGCATTATACGGAGCGGCCCAGTGGCGGCCAGCCCCCGCATCAATTACCGGCACTTGTAGGAAGAAGACCAAGAAAACCGAGGAAAATGCCCACAACGTGACTGGAAAAGTCATTGCGCTCGGTTAACATGCGCGCCAATTGTTCGCTATCAAGGATGTGTTGTGTCGTTTGGCTCCCCTTCACCTCGCTCGCCGCTGGTACTGGCGCTGATTTTCAGCTCGCCATTGCTTGCCGACGACTTGTTCCTCGACAGCGAGCCGCTGCCGCAAGTATTGACCGCGACGCGACTCAAGCAGTCGCCGGCCGCGGTACCGGGGAGCATGACGGTGATCGACAGCGAACTGATCAACGCCAGTGGCGCCCGGGACATCAGCGAATTGCTGCGACTGGTGCCGGGAATGATGGTCGGCAACATCAACGGCAACCAGGCGGCAGTGAACTATCACGGCACCAATGCGACCGAAGCGCGACGCCTGCAAGTCTTGATCGACGGCCGCTCGGTGTACCGCGCAGGCCTGGCCACGGTGGACTGGAGTGACATTCCGGTGGCCCTGGAAGACATCGAACGCATCGAAGTTTTTCGCGGCCCGAACACCGTCAGCTACGGCGCCAATGCGCTGATGGCGGTGGTCAACATCATCACGCGCAACCCGGCCGACAGCCACGGAACGCGGATGAAAGTCACCCGTGGGCAGCGCGGCATCGACGACTTTTACGCCAGCCAGGGCGTGGGCTGGGACGGCGGCGACCTGCGCCTGTCGCTGTCCGGCCAGCAAGACGACGGCTTCGACTCAGACCGAAACGGCGCCGACTACCGCGACAGCCGCCGCTTAAACCGCTTCAACCTCGCGGTCAGCCAGACGCTCACTGAAAACCAGAGCATCGACTGGCAATTGAATGCCAAGGACGGGAGCAACCAGCGTCCGTATACCTACCGCCCGGTCTTCTCGGGGATTACCGATGCCGGGAACAATTCCGACGTCATCGCCAAGGACTACGCCGGCTCGCTGCGCTGGAACCTCGACATCAATCCCGATCACAGCCTTTACATCCAGGGCTCGGCGCAGCACTGGGATCGTCAGCAGACCTGGCGGGCCTGCGATGCCGAGGTCTCGTTCAGCCCGCAATTGACCGAACTCTGGCAGCTCAACCCGAATTACACCGAACGCCTGGCGCGCAACATGGAGCGCTACACCGGCCCGGGCGCGCCCGCAGGTGACCCGGCCCAACGCGCACTGGGCAATCAAGTGCTGGACCAATGGCGAAACGGTGCCCGGCAAACCCTCTGTGGCGATATTGACCAGAGCACCCGGGAATCGCGCTACGACCTTGAATTGCAGGACACCCTCAGCCTGTCCGACAGTCTGCGACTGGTCAGCGGCATGAACTATCGTTACGACCGGGCAGATTCCGAGACCTACTTCAATGGCACTCTCGACGACACCACCTGGCGGGCGTTCGGCCAACTCGAGTGGCGCGCCACCGAACATTGGTTGCTGCAGGGCGGCGCGATGTTCGAAGACACGCAATTGATCGGCAGTTCGCTCACCCCGCGGGTGGCGGTCAACTACCTGATCAACCCGCGCCATGGCCTGCGGGCGGTGTATTCGGAAGCCATCCGCTCGCCGGACATGTTCGAGAACAACGTCAACTGGAGCTATCAGGTAAAGAACCTGCGACCCAGCGCCTATGGCCAGTCCAGTGCCCGTTATTTCGTCAAGACCCGTGGCCCCGGCGACCTCGAACAGGAACACATGCGCTCCCGGGAGCTGGGCTACAACGGCTACTTTGCCGAAGTGGGGCTGGCGGTCGATGTGAAGCTGTTCTACGACGAAATCACCGGGATGATCAGCGAACCGCTGCGCAACAATCAGTACATCGCCAGCAACTCAAACAGCGCGCGCCTCGAAGGGGCAGAAACTCAGCTCGACTGGCGAATCAGCAGCACTGATCGCCTGCGCCTGACCTATGCCTACGTCGATGCCGAGGCGAGCAACCCCTTGGATGCACAACAAACGGCTCGAAACAGCGGTTCCGCCGGTTGGCTGCGCAACTGGGGCCATGGCTGGAACAGCGCGCTCTTCTACTATGGTGACGATGCCCTGAACGGCTACCGCTTCGAACGGGTCGACACGCGCATCGCCAAACGCATCGGCCTGGGCAAGGCCAGCCTGGAACTGGCCGGCGTGCTCCAGCAACGCCTCGACAGCCAGCCCACAACCTTCGCCGACAACAACTACGACGAGCGCCGGGTGCTTTACTTCAGCGCAGAGCTGGCGTTCTAGGATGCTGTATCGCCCGTCACGCAAGACGCCAATCCTTGGCCGCCTGCTGGCAGGGCTGTACCTGGTGTTTGCCGGGCTGCTGAGCAGCCTGGCGGCCAGCGCCGCGGACATTTTGCTGACCGGCGCCGACGACAGCCCCGGCGCGCAATCCTTCGCCCAGTCCCTGCGCGAGATGCGCCCTGACGACAGCGTGCGTTTCCAGACATTGGCCAGTCTGCCGGCGCCAGGCAAACTGCCCGCTGGCACCCGTCTGATTCTGCTCGACCTGCCAAGCCTCGACTGGCGCCTGCAAGACCCCCAAGGCCCGGCGACGTTGGTCCTGCGCATCAGCCGCCTGCAAGCCCGCCAGCGTCTGGGGACCACCCTACCCTCACACCTCAGCCTGCTGTGGAGCGATCAGCCTTTGGACCGGCAATTACGCCTGATCCGGCTCCTCCTGCCCCATGCCAAACGCGTGGGTGTGCTCTTCGACAGCCACAGCGAATTCCTGTTGAAAGAATTGCATCAGGCCGCCCACTCCCTGGGCCTTGAGGTGGTTACCGAGCGCTGGGATAACACCAACGACAGCCGACCGCTGCAGACCTTGCTGAAGAACAGCGACGTGTTGCTGGGCCTCGACGACCCCGATTTGTACAACCCGAAAACCGCGAAGAACCTGCTACTTAGCAGCTACGCGCGGCAAATGGCGTTGATCGGCCCCAATCCCGGATTCGTCAAGGCTGGCAGCCTGGCCAGCACCTACAGCGATCAGAGTGATTGGCTGGAGATTCTCAATGAGCTGCTCGACCGACCATCAACGACATGGCCACGCGCGCATTACCCGCAACATTTCAAAGTCTTGAGTAACCCGCAGGTGGCTCGTTCATTAGGTATAGAACAGATGCCTGATGCGTTTGTCGCAACACAGTTGGCCGCAGGAGAACGCCACCCATGACCTTCCGTCGCCGCTGGGACATCAACACCCGCACACAGATCATCAGCCTCGGCCCTGCCCTGTTGCTGACGTTGCTGTTGATCAGTTTCTTCACCTTCGTGCGGATCCAGGACCTGCGTCAGGAGCTCAACCGCACCGGGCAATTGATCGCCAACCAACTGGCGCCGGCCACCGAATACGGAGTGATCTCGGGCAACAACGAGGTGCTCGACAGTTTGCTCAAGGCCACCCTGGCCACGCCCAATGTGCGCTTTCTGGAAGTCCAGGACAGCGCCAACCGGATTCTGGTGTACGTCGAGCAACCGTCGGAAACCCACAACCGCTCGCACCAGGTCGAAGTGTTCCAGGCCCCGGTGCGGCTGCAACGCATCCAGCTGCACAATGATTTCCTGCAGGGCAGCCGCGTCGCCAACACGGCGCCCACCGAGGATTATCTGGGTCGGGTGATCGTCGGCCTGTCCAATGACGCCTTCAGCCAGCGTCAGCAGGAAATCCTGTTCAAGGCCGGGATCCTGGCGCTGTTCGCCCTGCTGTTTACTTTTCTGGTCGCCCGGCGACTGGCCGGCAGCCTGTCGCAACCGATCCGCGACATCGGCAACGCGGTCAAGGCGATTCAGGACGGCGACTACAAAACGCCGCTGCCGATCGTCGACGACACCGAACTGGGCGCGTTGTCGCAACACATCAACAACCTCGCCAACGGGCTCGAACAAGCCAGTCGCGAACAGCATCAAGCGATGGCGCAGTTGATTCAGACTCGCGAGGAAGCGGAAAAGGCCAACAACGCCAAGTCCGATTTCCTTGCGATGATGAGCCATGAACTGCGCACGCCAATGAATGGCGTGCTGGGCATGCTGCAACTGCTGGAAACCACCGAGATGACCGAGGAGCAGGTCGAGTACGCGGCGCTCGCCTCGGAGTCCACCGAACACCTGCTCAAAGTCATCAACGATATTCTCGATTTCTCGCGCATCGAGCGTTCGGAACTGGAGCTGGAGCACATTCCGTTCAACCTTGCCGACCTGATCGGCAGTTGCGCCCAGTCGTTCTCGCACAGCGCCGGGCAACGCGGGCTCGACCTGGCGCTGTCGATTCCGGACGACATGCGCGCGTTGCAGGTGCAGGGCGACCCGACGCGGATCCGGCAGATCCTGGTCAACCTGATTGGCAATGCGCTGAAATTCACCGAACAGGGCCGTGTCAGCATCGAACCGCAATGGCAGTCGCTGGATCACGAATTGCTGTGGTTCACCTGCACTGTGCGCGACAGCGGGATTGGTATCTCGGCTGAAAGCCTGGAATTGATGTTCAACGCCTTCCAGCAGGCCGACAGTTCTATTTCGAGGCGATACGGTGGCACCGGGCTGGGCCTGCCGATTGCTCGCACGCTGGCTGAACGCATGGGCGGCACATTGCGCGCCCAGAGCGAGGAAGGTCGCGGCTCGGTGTTCACCCTGGAAATCCCGCTGGCGCTCTATAAACAGACGCTGCCCGTGCTGACGCCACGCACACCGACCGGCAGCGGTGATGGCGAAGGGCGCAACGTGTTGCTGGTGGAAGACAATCCGGTCAATCAGACGGTCATCGAAGCAATGTTGCGCAGTCTGGGCTTTACTGTCAGCGTCGTCACCGATGGCGCCCAGGCAGTACGCAGTGCCGAGAGTCTGATTTTCGAAGCGATTCTGATGGACTGCCGGCTACCCATCATCGACGGCTACGAGGCCACCCGACAGATTCGCCAATTACCCGGTTGCACAGACTTGCCGATCATCGCGCTGACCGCCAACGCCTTGCAGGGTGACCGCGAAGCTTGTTTATCGGCGGGAATGAACGATTACCTGGCCAAGCCCTTCAAACGCACAGATTTGCAGCAAATTCTGCAGCGCTGGGTGCAGTAGTGCAGGCCTTTCGGCTATCTGTGACTGGCGTGAAAGGCGAAAGTGCGGCAGTCTTAGGCACCCGAACAGGCCCGAAAAGGGGCTTGAATAATAATTTCAGTGCACAAGTGTACATTCATGTCCTTGGTGCTGTGACTTTCACCACAACGCAATAGTCTATGAGTAGGCTGCTGACTCGAGGCATGAACGCTTCGATCGGCCGGGAAGATTTGCCCCACCTGCCGCATGGGACTATTGAGGAGCTCGCATGACCAAACAAAACGCCTTTACTCGGGAAGACCTGCTGCGCTGCAGTCGCGGTGAGCTGTTCGGCCAAGGTAACGCGCAACTGCCCGCCCCTAACATGCTGATGGTGGATCGCATCACCCATATCAGCGAAGAAGGCGGCAAGTACGGCAAAGGTGAATTGGTCGCCGAGCTGGATATCACTCCGGACCTGTGGTTCTTCGCCTGCCACTTCGAAGGTGATCCGGTGATGCCAGGCTGCCTGGGCCTCGACGCCATGTGGCAACTGGTCGGCTTCTTCCTCGGCTGGCAAGGTCTGCCGGGCCGCGGTCGCGCCCTGGGTTCGGGCGAAGTGAAATTCTTTGGTCAGGTTCTGCCGACCGCCAAGAAAGTAACCTATAACATTCAGATCAAGCGCGTACTGAAAGGCAAGCTGAACCTGGCCATCGCCGATGGTTCGGTCAGCGTCGACGGCCGCGAGATCTACACCGCCGAAGGCCTTCGGGTCGGCGTTTTCACCTCCACTGACAACTTCTAAGGGTTATCCGCATGCGCCGCGTCGTTATCACTGGTCTGGGCATCGTTTCGTGCCTGGGCAATGACAAAGAGACCGTCTCCGCTAACCTGCGTGCAAGCCGCCCTGGCATCCGGTTCAACCCGGAATATGCCGAAATGGGTCTGCGTAGCCAGGTTTCCGGCTCCATTGACCTTCCCCTCGAAGAGATGATCGATCGCAAGATCTTTCGCTTCGTCGGCCACGCGGCGGCTTACGCCTACCTGGCCATGAAAGACGCCATCGCCGACTCCGGTCTGACCGATGAGCAAGTCTCCAACCCGCGTACCGGCCTGATCGCCGGCTCCGGCGGCGCCTCCACGCTGAACCAGATGGAAGCGCTGGACATCCTGCGCGAGAAAGGCGTCAAGCGCGTCGGCCCATACCGCGTCACGCGGACCATGAGCAGCACCGTTTCCGCTTGCCTGGCCACACCGTTCAAGATCAAGGGCCTGAACTACTCCATCGCGTCTGCCTGCGCCACCAGTGCTCACTGCATCGGTACCGCCATGGAACAGATCCAGATGGGCAAGCAGGACATCGTGTTCGCCGGCGGCGGTGAAGAAGAACACTGGAGCCAATCGTTCCTGTTCGACGCCATGGGCGCACTGTCCAGCCAGTACAACGAAACCCCGGAAAAAGCTTCCCGTGCCTACGACGCCAAGCGTGACGGTTTCGTCATCGCCGGCGGTGGCGGTATGGTCGTGGTCGAAGAGCTGGAACACGCTCTGGCCCGCGGCGCGAAGATCTACGCGGAAATCGTTGGCTACGGCGCGACCTCCGACGGTTACGACATGGTCGCCCCAAGCGGCGAAGGCGCCATCCGCTGCATGCAGATGGCCATGTCCACCGTTGACGCTCCGATCGACTACCTGAACACCCACGGCACCTCGACTCCGGTCGGCGACGTCATGGAAATGAAAGGTGTGCGTGAAGTGTTCGGCGACAAGGCACCGGCCATCAGCTCCACCAAGAGCCTGTCGGGTCACTCCCTGGGCGCCGCCGGCGTTCACGAAGCGATCTACTGCATGCTGATGATGGAAGGCAACTTCATGGCGGGTTCCGCCAACATCGACGAACTGGACCCGGAAGTGGCTGACATGCCGATCCTGACCAAGACTCGCGAAAACGCCACCATCAACACCGTGATGAGCAACAGCTTCGGCTTCGGTGGCACTAACGCAACGCTGGTACTGAAGCGCTGGGCCGGTAAGTAATACCCCCGCCTACGCCGCACATAAAAACGCCCCGACTGGTTCGGGGCGTTTTTTTGTGCCTGAAAAAATGTGGAACACCGCAATCCCTCGAGGTTCCAACCGCGGTTTTCGTCGTCGCGAACATGAAGCTTTTGTCATGAAACTCAACGCCCTGCGACCGAATGTCGCGTGTTTAGCGGGCTGCAGGACTTTTACCAAACTGGCAAAAGTCCGTTACCAAACTCAGTCGTTTACTTAGCAGGCTAACCAAACATATAACGGAGTCCTGCACACGCCTTGCTGCAGATAACAGAGATTGGAGCTAGCAGATGACTGTAAAAGTAACTGAACGCGACGATTCACATAAGTCCCACGAAGGCGTAGCCGCCGGCATCCGGATCTGGGACGTGCACCAACAAGACATGCTCGTGGGGATGTTCCACTCCGAAACCGATGCCCACAGCTACAAGGCCGAACTGGAAAAACTGGAGCAGCAACGAGAGCTCCAATCCGCATAAGCAATGACAGCATTGAAAACGACAAACCCCGCCATGAGCGGGGTTTGTCGTTGTTGCAGTCTCTAACGGCTTACCACATCAGATCGTCCGGGATCTGATAGGCCGCGTACGGATCGTCTTCGACAGCGACTTCTTCGGTCTTCACGTTCATCTGCACGATACGCTGTGGATCGCGCTCCTGGATCTTCAGGGCCGCCTCACGCGGGATCACTTCATAACCGCCGGCGTGGTGCACGATGGCCAGCGAACCGCTGCTGAGCTTGTTGCGCATCAGCGTGTTGACGCAGAGGCGCTTGACCTTCTTGTCGTCGACGAAGTTGTAGTAGTCCTCGGTCGTCAGCTTCGGCAGACGCGAGACTTCGATCAACTGTTTGACCTGAGCCGCTCGAGCCTTGGCTTCGGCCTTCTCCTGTTGCTGACGGTTCAGCTCCTGATCGCGCTTGACCTTCTCGGCCATGGCTTCCTGAGCTGCCCGCTGCTGCGAGTCATCAAGTTCGATCTGACCTTTGTGGGCCAGACGCTGCTGTTTCTGCTTCTCTTTGCCGACCTGTTTGGCCTGCTTCTGGTTGACCAGCCCTGCTTTGAGCAACTGGTCGCGAAGGGAAATGCTCATGGTGCTTATTACTCACTTAGGCAACTGCTCAACCGCAGCTGGGCAAATTCTTTTCCTGACGTTTGGCTTCGCCCCACAAGGCGTCCAACTCTTCGAGGGTGCAATCTTCTATGGGACGGTGGGTGTCGCGCAATGCCTGTTCGATAAAACGGAAGCGTCTTTCGAACTTGCTGTTGGCGCCACGCAGTGCAGTTTCGGGATCGACCTTGAGATGACGCGCCAGATTGACCACGGAAAACAACAGGTCACCGACTTCATCGGCAATCGCTGCCGAGTCATTGTCGGCCATGGCCTCGAGCACTTCATCGAGCTCTTCGCGCACTTTGTCGAGCACCGGCAAGGCGTCAGGCCAGTCGAACCCGACCTGCCCTGCACGCTTCTGCAACTTCGCCGAACGGGACAATGCCGGCAGAGCTGCGGGCACGTCGTCGAGCAAGGACAGCTGTTCGGGCGCCGAAGATTTCTCCGCCCGTTCTTCAGCCTTGATCTCTTCCCAGCGCTGCTTGACCTGATCTTCACTCAGGCGCGGAACATCCAGAGGCGCATACAGTTCACCGGTAGGAAACACGTGAGGATGACGACGGATCAACTTGCGAGTGATGCTGTCGATGACACCGGCGAATTCGAAGCGCCCTTCTTCCCGTGCCAGCTGGCTGTAATAAACCACCTGAAACAGCAAATCCCCCAACTCACCCTGCAAGTGATCGAAGTCACCGCGCTCGATGGCGTCGGCGACTTCGTAGGCTTCCTCAAGGGTGTGCGGGACGATGGTTTCGTAGGTTTGCTTGATGTCCCACGGGCAGCCGAACTGCGGGTCGCGCAGACGGCTCATCAGGTGCAGCAAGTCTTCAAGTGAATACATTTATCAAACTCTGCAAGAACCTGTGGGAGCGAGCTTGCTCGCGATGACGTTGGCACATTCAACATCAATGTGCCCTGTAGGCAGCCATCGCGAGCAAGCTCGCTCCCACATAGGATCGGAGCTCATCATCACGGCGTCCGGTTACGGCGGGTTTCGATGATGTTTGGCAACTGGGAAATCCGCCCCAGCAACCGCCCCAGTGCATCCAGCCCCGGAATCTCGATGGTCAGGGACATCAACGCGGTGTTGTCCTCTTTGTTCGAGCGGGTGTTGACCGCCAGCACGTTGATCCGCTCGTTGAGCAGCACTTGCGAAACGTCACGCAGCAGACCGGAACGGTCGTAGGCGCGGATGATGATGTCCACCGGATAGGTGAGCACCGGCACCGGGCCCCAGCTGACCTGGATGATCCGCTCGGGCTCGCGCCCGCCCAGTTGCAGCACCGAGGCGCAGTCCTGACGGTGAATACTCACGCCGCGGCCCACGGTGATGTAACCGACGATCGCATCCCCCGGCAGCGGCTGGCAGCAGCCGGCCATCTGGGTCATCAGGTTGCCGACGCCCTGGATCTGGATGTCGCCGCGCTTGCCCGGTTTGTAACCCGTGGCCTTGCGCGGGATCAGTTCCAGCTGTTCGTTGCCGCGCTCCGGTTCGACCAGTTGCTGCGCCAGGTTCACCAGTTGTGCCAGACGCAAATCGCCTGCGCCCAACGCGGCGAACATGTCCTCGGCGGTTTTCATGTTGGCCTTCTCGGCCAGCTTGTCGAAATCTACCGCTGGCAGACCGAGGCGATTGAGTTCGCGCTCCAGCAAGGTTTTACCGGCGGCGACGTTCTGGTCGCGCGCCTGCAATTTGAACCAGTGAACGATCTTCGCCCGTGCCCGCGAGGTGGTGATGTAACCCAGGTTCGAGTTCAGCCAGTCGCGGCTCGGGGTGCCGTGCTTGCTGGTGATGATCTCGACCTGTTCACCGGTTTGCAGGCTGTAGTTGAGCGGAACGATGCGCCCGTTGATCTTCGCGCCACGGCAGTTGTGACCGATTTCGGTGTGCACGCGGTAGGCGAAGTCCAGCGGCGTCGAGCCTTTCGGCAAGTCGATAGCGTGACCGTCCGGAGTGAAGATGTAGACCCGGTCCGGCTCGATATCGACCCGCAGCTGATCCGCCAGGCCGCCGATGTCACCCAGTTCTTCATGCCACTCGAGGACCTGACGCAGCCAGGAAATTTTCTCTTCGTAGTGGTTGGAACCGGATTTGACGTCGGTGCCCTTGTAGCGCCAGTGCGCGCAAACGCCCAGCTCGGCTTCTTCGTGCATGGCGTGGGTGCGGATCTGCACTTCCAGCACCTTGCCCTCGGGGCCGATCACCGCGGTGTGCAGCGAGCGGTAGCCGTTCTCTTTCGGGTTGGCGATGTAGTCGTCGAATTCTTTCGGAATGTGCCGCCACAGGGTGTGGACGATACCGAGCGCGGTGTAGCAGTCGCGCATTTCCGGCACCAGCACGCGAACGGCGCGCACGTCGTAGATCTGGCTGAACTCCAGACCCTTGCGCTGCATTTTGCGCCAGATCGAATAGATGTGTTTGGCCCGGCCACTGATGTCGGCATCGACGCCGGTCGCGGTCAGCTCATTCTTCAGTTGGCTCATCACGTCAGCGATAAAGCGCTCGCGATCCAGACGTCGCTCATGCAGCAACTTGGCGATCTGCTTGTACTGATCGGGCTCCAGGTAACGGAAGGACAAGTCCTCCAGTTCCCACTTGATGTGACCGATACCGAGACGGTGAGCCAAAGGCGCGTAGATGTCGAAGACTTCACGGGCGACGCGGTTGCGTTTTTCGTCATCGGCGGTTTTCACCGCACGGATCGCGCAGGTGCGTTCGGCCAGTTTGATCAGCGCAACGCGAACGTCGTCGACCATGGCGACCAGCATCTTGCGCAGGTTCTCGACCTGGCCCTGCGTGCCCAGCACCAGGGATTGACGCGGGCTGAGGCTGGCGCTGATCGCCGCCATGCGCAACACGCCGTCGATGAGTTTGGCGACCACCGGACCGAAGCGCTGGCTGATCGCCGGCAATTCAATCTGGCCTTCGCGCACGCCGCGATACAGGATCGCGGCAACCAACGAATCCTGATCGAGTTTGAGGTCGGCGAGAATCTCGGCGATCTCAAGGCCCGTGCGGAAACTCGAAGTCCCTTCGGACCACAGGTTTTTCGCCGCATTGGCTTGTTGTTCAGACGCACGAGCAAACTCGCACGCTTCCTTCAAGGCTTCGCGATCCAGTGCCGGATCGACACTGACCGCGTGATCGAGCCAAGCCTCGAGATTGATACTGCCGTCGGTGTTGATCGGCTGGTGTGCTCTCACCTGTACCATCTTGCTTACCTTCCCTACGACGCAGATTCAATGCGTCAAATCGCTGACCTTCGTTGCCCGTGTGCCCACGTCAGGGCCGGTACGCGGCTGCACGGGCGGGCCAGTCGGACCAGACGAGCCGTCCTAGCTCGCTTCAAATAACGCCATGGCCTCGACATGTGCCGTCTGAGGAAACATATCGAGAATCCCGGCACGTTTTAACCGGTAGCCCTGCTTGATCAATTCGACCGTATCGCGCGCCAGCGTTGCCGGATTGCACGACACGTACACCAACCGTTTGGCGCCCAGGGACGCCAGCTTGCGCACGGCCTCGAAAGCACCGTCACGCGGTGGGTCCAAGAGTACCGCACAAAAGCCTTCGCGCGCCCATTCGGCATTGGTCAAAGGCTGGGATAAATCGGCCTGAAAAAACTTCGCATTATGAAGATTGTTGCTAGCGGCGTTTGCGGCTGCCCGCTCGACCATCGCCTGCACACCTTCCACCGCCACCACTTCGCGAACGACCTTGGCCAGCGGCAACGCAAAGTTACCCAAACCACAGAATAGATCGAGAACGCGTTCCTCCGCCGTCGGCTTCAGCCAGTCCAGCGCCTGGGCGATCATCGCTTCGTTGACCCCGGCGTTGACCTGGATGAAATCTCCGGGTCGGTACGCCAGGTTCAAATCCCACTGTTCAAGTCGATAACCCAACGACTGGTCAGCCTCGACCGGTTGCGGTTCGCCGTCACCGTGCAGCCACAATTGGGCTTCATGGAAAGCGCAGAAATCCTTGAGGATCGTCATGTCGGCGTCGGACAGCGGCGCCATGTGCCGCAACAACACCGCCAACGACGAACCGCTGAACAATTCCACATGCCCCAGCGCCTGAGGTTTGCTCAAGCGACGGAGCATTTCCGGCAAGCGGGTCATGATCGGTTGCAAGGGCTGTACCAGCACCGTGCATTCGTTGATCGCAACGATGTCCTGACTGCCAGCGGCGCGGAAACCGACTTCGAGTTTTTTCGCTTTCATGTCCCAGCGCACCGCCACTCGGGCGCGACGCCGGTAACCGAATTCCGGACCGCTCAACGGCGCTGCCCATTCTTCGGGTTCGACACCGGCGACCTTCGACAATTGCTCGGCGAGCATGCGCTGTTTCAGGGCGAGCTGTTCGTTGTGCGGCAGATGTTGCACGCTGCAACCGCCACAGCGACCGGCATGCGGGCACGGCGCCGGGCGACGCAGTTCGCTGGCCTGGAACACCCGTTCGGTGCGCGCCTCGACCACTTTGCCGTGGGCGCCCAACACACGTGCTTCGACTTCTTCACCGGCCAATGCGCCGATGACGAACCAGGTGCGACCTTCAAAAAACGCGATACCGCGACCGTCATTGGCCAGGCGCTCGATACTCAAGCGCTGCTTTTTGCCAGTCGGAATTTGCGGGGCCTTGCTGCCGCCGGTGGGCTGGAAGCGCAGGCCTCTCTCTTGCTTGGCCATCAGTTAGGCGCGTCGAAAATGCCGGTCGACAAGTAACGGTCGCCACGGTCGCAGATGATGGCGACGATCACCGCGTTTTCAACTTCTTTGGACAGACGCAGCATCGCTGCCACTGCACCGCCCGAGGACACGCCGCAGAAGATGCCTTCTTCGCGGGCCAGACGACGGGTCACGTCTTCGGCTTCGCTTTGCGCCATGTCGACGATCCGGTCCACGCGCTCGGCCTGGTAGATCTTCGGCAGGTATTCCTGCGGCCAGCGACGGATGCCCGGAATCGCCGAGCCTTCCATCGGTTGCAGGCCGATGATCTGCACGTTGTCGTTCTGCTCTTTCAAGTAGCGCGAGACGCCCATGATGGTACCGGTGGTGCCCATGGAGCTGACGAAATGGGTGATGGTGCCTTCGGTCTGGCGCCAGATTTCCGGGCCGGTGGTGGTGTAGTGCGCTTCGGGGTTGTCCCCGTTGGCGAACTGATCCAGCACCTTGCCGCGGCCTTCGGCTTCCATTCGCTGGGCGAGGTCGCGGGCGCCTTCCATGCCCTCTTCCTGAGTGACCAGAATCAGCTCGGCGCCATACGCCGTCATGGCGGCTTTACGTTCGGCGCTGGAGTTGTCCGGCATGATCAGGATCATCTTGTAACCCTTGATCGCGGCGGCCATCGCCAGAGCGATCCCGGTGTTACCCGAGGTCGCTTCGATCAGCGTATCGCCGACGTGGATCTGCCCGCGCAATTCAGCACGGGTAATCATCGACAGCGCCGGACGGTCCTTGACCGAACCCGCCGGGTTATTCCCTTCGAGCTTGAGCAAAAGGGTATTGCTGGTGGCGCCAGGCAGGCGCTGCAAACGGACCAGCGGAGTGTTGCCGACGCAATCGGCGATGGTTGGGTACTGCAAGGTCATGGCGTATTCGCAATCCAGACTGCGGGGGCGCCTATCATACCGGCAAACTTCGGCAGGCCATATCACGCAAAGTGCGGTGCTTATGGTTTATGGGAATAAGGGGCTGGATCAGTACTCTTCGCCTTGCGCGACATTCAATGCATAGAACTCATGCAACTTGGCCTGCAACAACTGTTTGTCCGGTAGCTGCACCTGATATTCAGCGATCAGCGCTGGAGACAGGCTGCGGTTAAGGGCGTATTCGACCACCTCGTCATCCTTGCTGGCACACAGCAACACACCAATGGCGGGATTTTCGTGGGGTTTGCGCTCCTTGCGATCCAGCGCTTCCAAATAGAAGTTCAGCTTGCCCAAATACTCCGGTTCAAAGCGACCGACCTTAAGTTCAATGGCCACCAGGCAGTTGAGCCCACGATGGAAGAACAGCAGATCCAGAGCGAAATCACGCCCGCCGACTTGCAGCGGGTGTTCAGAGCCAACAAAACAAAAGTCGCGACCCAGCTCGATCAGGAATTCCTTGAGGCGAGCCAGCAACCCTTTATGAAGATCGGTTTCGCCATGGCTGGAGGGCAAGTCGAGAAACTCGAGCATGTAGGCGTCGCGGAATATCTCCAGAGCTGCAGGGTGAGTTTGTTTCAGCACCGCTGAGACTTTTACTGGTTGGGTAACGCTGCGCTCGAATAGCGCAGCTTTGAGCTGGCGCTCCAACTCTCGCGTCGACCACTTTTCCTGGACGGCCAGACGCAGATAGAACTCCTGTTCTTGCGGGTGCTTACTCTGAGTCAGGATAAGCAGATTGTGGGTCCAGGGTAATTGTGTCAGCAGTGCTGACACTTTTTCATTGTCCCGATAAGCCTCGTAAAACTGGCGCATACGGAACAGATTGCGCCGGGTAAACCCACGCAACCCTGGTTGAGTCTGAGCCAGATGCTCGGCCAATTGACTGACCACAGAATCGCCCCACTCAGCCTGTTCCAGCTTGCGACTGATGTAAGCACCCACCTGCCAATACAGCTCGATCAACTGGGTATTCACCGCCTGCATCGCCTGCTGTTTGGCACTTTGAATCAGTGCAAGTACTTCATTGAAACGGTCGTCGGCTACGTTGCCGGGGACGCTGGATGCATTCATGCCGAACTCCTGGAGGACGAGGAAAAACGCGAGTCTATTCCGTCAAGTCAGGCTTAAGGTGTCGGCAGTACCCTTTAGGAAAGGTCGTACAAAATAACGGGAACGCTCCGGCAAAATCAAAATGGTGGTGTCAGTGACGACGCCATCGCGAGCAAGCTCGCTCCCACATGGGGATCGGGGTGATCACACCATTTGTGGCCGGCACACCTCCACTGTGGGAGCGAGCTTGCTCGCGATAGCGTCGTCATTGACACCACCATCATCAGCAACTAATCGAATATTCAGCCGCAACCCGGCCTCAGTGTTCTCAGCCCACAAACTCCCGCCCTGCCGCTGCACCGCATTCCTCGCAATGCTCAACCCCAACCCGAACCCGCCATCCCCCGGCCGCGAACCGTCGAGTCGAATGAACGGCGAGAAGATCCGCTCAAGATCTGCCTCAGCCACCCCGCCGCCCTCATCCTCCAGCCACACATGCCAGAAGTCGCCATCGCGCTGCCCACCAAGACGCACAACGCCGCCCTGCGGTGAATGACGAATGGCATTGCGCAGGATGTTTTCCAACGCCTGAGCCAACGTATTGAGATGGCCGCGCACCCAGCAGGACGAATCCACCGCACACTGCAATTGGCTCGCCGGCCAGCCACTTTCATAGCAGGCATTTTCCGTAAGCATTTCCCACAACGCTTGAATCTGGATCGATTCGTCGGGCAGCGGCGCGCGCTCGGTGTCGAGCCAGGCCAGTTGCAGGGTGTCTTCCACCAGACGCTGCATGCCATCGACCTCTCGACCAATGCGCTCGCGCAATTGCGTCAACCCTTGCTCGCTTTCGCTGGCCACCCGCAGACGACTCAGTGGCGTACGCAATTCGTGGGACAGGTCGCGCAGCAGTTGTTGTTGCAGGGCCACCGTGCTTTGCAGGCGCTCGGACATGTGATCGAAGGCCCGGCCCAGTTCACCCAGCTCATCCGGGCGATTGGTGATGCGGCTCGACAACCGTACGTTCAACTGGTCGGCACGCCAGGCATTGGCCTGTTCGCGCAGACTGTTCAAAGGCACGACCAGCAACCGATACAGACCAATGCACAGCAGCAAGGTGAACAGTCCGGGAATCACTCCATTGGTGATCACCCGCCAGAACACCCGGTATTGCCCGGGCACAAAACGCCGGGGCAGTTCGATCACCAGGCTGCCAGCGGACGGATCGTTGGGAAAAGGCACCCTCAACCACGGCAGGCCTTGGGTATGGCGACTCGTCGGCCAATCCAGGCCACGTAAAAAAGTCAGGCGCTGGGTTTCTTTTTCCGTCAGCGGATAACTGCTCAATGACTGCAAATCGCCGCCAATCACACCGACCCATGTCGACTCGCGATGGCCGACGCCCTGCAACCAGGCATCGACGCCTGCACTCTGGCGCAGATTCCACGCCTGCTCGGCCTCGGCGGCGTAGCGCATCAGCGTGCCCCGAGCCTCATCGGACAGGAACAGGTTTTTCTTTTCCATGTAGCGGCCCCAGGACCAACTGAGCCAGATCATCAGCAGACAGAACGCCACCAACAAACACGCCAGTTTCCAGAACAGCGAATGCCTGCCCGGCAGGTCAGTCCACTTCATCGACAGCACTCAACACGTAACCCTTGCCCCACACCGTGCGCACTTCGCGCTCGAGGTAACCGACGGCCTTGAGCTTGCGACGGATCTGGCTGATGTGCATGTCGAGGCTGCGGTCATGGGGCGCATAACCGCGCTGCAATACATGCTGATAAAGGAAGGCTTTGCTCAGGACTTCATCGCCATTGCGATTCAGCGTTTCCAGCAACCGGTACTCGCTGCGGGTCAGGTCGGCAGCGTGTTTGCCATAAAAGACATCACAGCATTCATCGTCAAAACGCAGGCTGTCCGCCGAAGGGGCAATCGGTGCCGGCGCTGGCCGGCGGTCAAGCGCGACACGCCGCAGGATCGCTTCGATGCGCACCCGCAACTCGACCATGCTGAAGGGTTTGGGCAGGTAATCATCAGCGCCCAGCCGAAAACCACTGATGCGATCCGCCTCGGCACCGAGCGCCGACATCAGCACCACCGGGGTGGAATGGCTCTGGCGCAACTGCGTCAGTACATTCAGCCCGTCCAGGCCCGGCAGCAGAATATCCATCAGCACCACATCGAAGGCTTGCTGGCGGGCGATGCTCAAGCCTTCCAGACCGTTCTGGCACCAGGTCACCTGAAAACCGCAACGTCCCAGGTGCTCATGGACATAAGCACCGAGTACGAGGTCGTCTTCTATAGACAGGATACGAGGATGGCCAGCAGTGATGGGAGTCATGACTATCTGCAAATAATTCTCAGTTGGCGATTATTCAAGATTGCCTCGCTGCGGGCAACACAAGGTTTGCCCGTGAGGTAAAAGTGGCGATCCAGCCGACGAATGCCGACATCAATTTTACGAGGATTGCCCGCCTGCAAATCGCTACACTGCGCAGGTGGCGCGTGCTGGACGTACGTGCAGGTCATTAAATCGCTGGATGCAGGAGAGATGCGTGCTCAAGAAACTGGGAATTAAAGGCCGCGTGCTATTGCTGACCCTGTTGCCGACCAGCCTGATGGCCTTGGTTCTGGGCGGCTATTTCACCTGGATGCAGCAATCCGACCTGCAAACCCAGCTCATGCAGCGTGGCGAGATGATCGCCGAACAACTGGCGCCCCTGGTGGCCCCGGCCATGGGCCACAAGAACACCGAGCTTTTGGAACGCATTGCCACCCAATCGCTGGAACAAGCGGACGTGCGCGCCGTATCGTTCCTCGCGCCCGACCGCTCCCTGCTGGCCCATGCCGGCCCGACCATGCTCAATCAGGCGCCGATCGGCAACAGTTCGCAGATGCTGCGCCGTAGCGGCAATGACGCGACGCGTTACTTGCTGCCGGTGTTCGGCAAGCACCGCAATCTGGCCGGCGAATTGATTCCCGACGAAGCCGACCGCCTGCTGGGCTGGGTCGAGCTTGAACTGTCCCACAACGGCATGCTGCTGCGCGGTTACCGCAGCCTGTTCGCCAGCCTGTTGCTGATCGGCGCAGGCCTGGCCGGTGCGGCGTTGCTGGCGTTGCGCATGGGTCGGAGCATCAATCGGCCGCTGAGCCAGATCAAGCAAGCGGTGGCGCAACTCAAGGACGGACATCTGGAAACCCGCCTGCCGCCCCTCGGCAGCCAGGAGCTGGACACACTGGCGTCCGGCATCAACCGCATGGCCGGCACCCTGCAGAACGCGCAGGAAGAATTGCAGCACAGCATCGACCAGGCCACCGAAGACGTGCGCCAGAACCTGGAAACCATCGAGATCCAGAACATCGAACTGGACCTGGCGCGCAAGGAAGCCCTAGAAGCCAGCCGGATCAAATCCGAGTTCCTGGCCAACATGAGCCATGAAATCCGCACGCCACTCAACGGCATTCTCGGCTTCACGCATCTGCTGCAAAAAAGCGAGCTGACCCCACGCCAGCTCGACTATCTGGGCACCATCGAAAAATCCGCCGACAGCCTGCTGGGGATCATCAACGAGATTCTCGACTTCTCGAAAATCGAGGCCGGCAAACTGGTGCTCGACAATATTCCGTTCAACTTGCGCGACCTGCTCCAGGACACGCTGACCATTCTTGCCCCGGCCGCCCACGCCAAGCAGCTGGAGCTGGTGAGCCTGGTTTATCGCGATACCCCGCTGTCGTTAGTGGGTGACCCGCTACGGCTCAAGCAGATCCTCACCAACCTGGTCAGCAATGCGATCAAGTTCACCCGCGAAGGCACCATCGTCGCCAGGGCCATGCTCGAGGAAGAGCACGAAGACAGCGTGCAACTGCGCATCAGCATTCAGGACACCGGCATCGGGCTGTCGAACCAGGACGTGCGCGCCTTGTTCCAGGCTTTCAGCCAGGCCGACAATTCGCTGTCCCGGCAACCGGGCGGCACCGGTCTGGGGTTGGTGATTTCCAAGCGTCTGATCGAACAGATGGGCGGCGAGATTGGCGTCGACAGTACGCCCGGCGAAGGCTCGGAATTCTGGATCAGCCTGAGCCTGCCCAAAACCCGCGACGACGCCGAAGACCTGCCCGGCCCACCGTTGCTCGGGCGTCGGGTGGCAGTGCTGGAAAACCACGAACTGGCCCGTCAGGCATTGCAGCATCAGCTGGAAGACTGCGGACTCGCGGTCACCCCGTTCAATACGCTGGAAAGCCTGACCAATGGCGTGACCGGCGCGCATCAGACCGATCAGGCGATCGACCTGGCGGTGCTCGGCATCACCAGCAACGACATGCCGCCGGAGCGCCTAAACCAGCACATCTGGGACCTCGAACACCTGGGCTGCAAGGTGCTGGTGTTGTGCCCGACCACCGAACAGACGCTGTTCCACCTCTCGGTGCCCAACCCGCACAGCCAGCTCCAGGCCAAACCGGCCTGCACCCGCAAGCTGCGGCGGGCCTTGTCCGATTTGGTCAACCCGCGTCAGCAACGCAGCGAACCCGGCGAACCGGTGTCCAGCCGTGCGCCAAAAGTGCTTTGCGTCGACGACAACCCGGCCAACCTGCTGCTGGTGCAAACCCTGCTCGAAGACATGGGCGCCAAAGTCCTCGCAGTGGAAAGCGGTTACGCAGCGGTCAAGGCCGTGCAGACCGAAACCTTCGACCTGGTGCTGATGGACGTTCAGATGCCCGGCATGGACGGGCGGCAAAGCACTGAAGCGATTCGCCAGTGGGAAAGTGAACGGCATTGCACGCCGCTGCCGATCGTTGCCCTCACCGCTCACGCCATGGCCAACGAAAAGCGTGCGCTGCTGCAAAGCGGCATGGACGATTACCTGACCAAACCGATCAGCGAACGGCAACTGGCCCAAGTGGTGCTGAAATGGACCGGCCTGGCGCTGCGCAATCATGGGCCGGAGCGCTCCAGCGACAGCCACGGTGGTGGCCATGAGTTGCAGGTGCTCGATCACGAAGAAGGTTTGCGCCTGGCCGCTGGCAAGGCTGATCTGGCGGCGGACATGCTGGCAATGCTGCTGGCGTCGCTGGAAGCCGACCGCGAAGCGATTCGCTTCGCCCGGGAAAACAACGACCAGAACGCCCTGATCGAGCGCGTCCATCGCCTGCACGGCGCGACCCGCTATTGCGGCGTCCCGCAACTGCGCGCTGCCTGCCAGCGCAGCGAAACCCTGCTCAAGCAACAGGACCCCAAAGCCCCCGGCGCACTGGAAGACCTCGACCGGGCCATCAACCGCCTGGCGGCCCATGCCCGTATAAATGCTTGATGTACATTCCAGGAGGACCGCATGCGTACGATTCTTTTCAGCAGCCAGACCTACGACCGCGACAGTTTCCTCAGTGCCGAGCTACCGGCCGGCATTGAACTGCACTTTCAATCGGCGCGACTGAGCCTTGATACGGTGGCGCTGGCAGAGCATCACGAAGTGGTCTGTGCCTTCATTAATGATGACCTGAGCGCGCCGGTGCTCGAACGCTTGGCCGCCGGCGGCACACGCCTGATCGCCCTGCGCTCGGCCGGTTACAACCATGTCGATCTGGCGGTGGCGAAGCGCCTGGGGCTGGCGATTGTGCGAGTCCCCGCCTACTCGCCCCACGCGGTGGCGGAACATGCGGTGGCGCTGATCCTGGCGCTCAACCGACACCTGCACCGCGCCTACAACCGCACGCGCGAAGGGGATTTCAGCCTGCACGGGCTGACCGGCTTCGACCTCGTGGGCAAGACCGTTGGCGTGGTCGGCACCGGGCAGATCGGCGCGACCTTCGCGAAAATCATGAACGGCTTTGGCTGCCAATTGCTGGCGTACGACCCCTTCCCCAACCCGCAAGTCGAAGCCCTCGGGGCCCGCTACCTAAGCCTCCGGGAACTGCTGGCCGAGTCGCAGATCATCAGCCTGCACTGCCCGCTCAACCAACAAAGCAAACACTTGATCAATCGCGAGTCACTGGCGCACATGCAAGCGGGTGCGATGCTGATCAACACCGGCCGCGGTGGTCTGGTGGACACGCCGGCGCTGATCGACGCGTTGAAGGACGGTCAACTGGGTTATCTGGGGCTGGATGTGTATGAAGAGGAGGCGCAGCTGTTCTTCGAGGACCGTTCCGACCTGCCGCTGCAGGACGATGTGCTGGCGCGGTTGCTGACCTTTCCGAACGTGATCGTCACCGCTCACCAGGCCTTCCTGACCCGCGAAGCCTTGGGCGCGATTGCAGCGACCACCCTGCAGAACATCGCCGCCTGGGCGGCAGGCGCGCCAGTGAATCTGGTAAAGGGTGACTGAACCAGATCGAAGGTCATACGCCCGCGCCATGCTGCGCTGATGTCCGTGCTAGCATGCCGCGCATATTTGGAGGACCCATGGTCGAACACGATTTCCGCTATAGCCTGATGAACCCGCAACACACCCTCACCGAGTGCCGCGCCCTTGTGCCGGGGCGTTATCAAGTCACCGGCAACGGCGGCTCGATTCGTAACAACGACGTGCTGGTCGTGACCCTCAAAGGCGCCAAGGACTTGTCCATGCGCCTGACCGTCGAAACGGTTCGCCACTTGATCAATCCGCCAGGCCAATGGGTCGCGGTAGCCAGTGGTCCGGTGTTCGGTGAACTGGCGATCCACACCTGGAAAGTGAACTGCGACAGCTGCGCCAAAGAGCTGAATTTCGAGTTCGCGGTAGACGCCAAGCTGGGCAACAAGGCTGAAAAGCCGGCTGCCACCGCACGGATCACCGAACTGGGCTGGACCACGGTTGGCGAGAAGCACCTGTGCCCGAAATGCCAGGAGCCCGCGTGATGAAACGCCTCGCTCTGACCGCGATGGTTGGCGCCAGCCTGCTGGGCTGCGCCGCCGAACCGGTGCAACTTGAACACAATCGCAGCTACATTCTGGAGTGGATTGGCGAACGTCCGTTGATGGATTACAGCCACCTGACCGTCACCCTCGGTGAAGACGGTCGGGCCTACGGCAACGGCGGCTGCAACCACTGGTTCGCGCCGTACACCCTGGAAGGCGACAAGCTGAGCTTCGGCAAGGTTGGCAGCACCCGCAAACTGTGTGCGCCGGCGTTGATGGAGCAGGAAAAGCGTTTCCTCCAGGCGTTGGAAAACGTTCAGCGCTGGGACATCTCGCCGATCGACCAGATGCGTTTCTGGCCGGCAGAAGGCAAGCCGCTGCGTTGGTGGCTTGAAGAGGGTTGATCACCGGCCCCGAAAAGATCGCAGCCTCGCCAAGGCTCGACAGCTCCTACATAGATTGCCGAACACCCTGTAGGAGCTGTCGAGCCTTGGCGAGGCTGCGATCTTTTGCTTTTAGTTCTTCGCCTGCAACGCCTCAAGCTTCGCCATCACCCCCGCCGCCGTCTGCTCTCCCATCAGCTGCTCCCTTACCTTGCCCTTGTTATCGATGATGTAAGTCACCGGCAACGCCTCACTGCGCGGCAACTCAAAAAGATCGGCCGGATCAGAAGCCAGCACGGTGAACTTGATGCCCAGCTTCTCGCTGGCGCTTTTCAGCTCTTCACCCTGCACATTGTCGAAGTTGACCCCGAACACACCAATTTTCTTGTCCTTAAGCTGATCGGCCAATGTGTTCAATTCCGGGATCTCGGTCCGGCAAGGCCCGCACCATTCAGCCCAGTAATTGAGCACCAGCCATTGTTTGTCCAGACGTTCGGCGGCGACTTTCTGGCCGCTCTGGTCGATGCCATAGTCGTTACCGCAGCCCCCCAGCAATAACGTACCGATGATCGCCAATGCCGCTGCCAGTCGCCTAGTCATGTCGTATTCCTTGTTCAAAATTGAATGCGCCTGCAACCCATCGCCTCCCAAGGTTCTGGATTACGCGCTGCACAGTTAGAATAGCCGTCACCTTACGCAAGATGCGAACCGCACATGACCGATCTGACGCTTTATCACAACCCGCGCTGTTCGAAATCCCGCGGTGCGCTCGAACTGCTCGAAGCCCGTGGCCTGACCCCGACGGTGGTCCGCTACCTGGACACCCCGCTGGACGCCGCGCAAATCCAGAGCCTGCTGACCAAGCTCGGCATCAGCGCCCGGCAACTGCTGCGCACCGGTGAGGACGAGTACAAAACCCTCAACCTGGCCGACAACAGCCTGAGCGAGGCGCAATTGATCGCCGCCATCGCCGCCAACCCGAAACTCATGGAGCGACCGATTCTCGAAGTCGGCGACAAAGCCGTCATCGGCCGACCGCCGGAGAATGTGCTGGAGTTGCTGCCGTGAGTGCGCCGTACATTCTGGTTCTGTATTACAGCCGCAGCGGCTCGACCAATGAAATGGCCCGGCAGATTGCCCGGGGCGTCGAGCAGTCCGGGATGGAAGCGCGCCTGCGCACGGTGCCGCCGATTTCCACCGAGTGCGAAGCCGTGTCACCCGATATTCCGGACGAAGGTGCGCTGTACGCCAGCCTCGACGATTTGAAGAACTGCGCGGGCCTGGCCATGGGCAGCCCAACCCGGTTCGGCAACATGGCGGCGCCGCTCAAGTACTTCCTCGACGGCACCAGCAACCTGTGGCTGACCGGCGCGCTGGTGGGCAAGCCGGCTGGCGTTTTCACCTCCACCGCGAGCCTGCACGGCGGCCAGGAAACCACGCTGCTGTCGATGATGTTGCCGTTGCTGCACCACGGCATGCTGATCACCGGCCTGCCTTATAGCGAGTCGGCCCTGCTGGAAACCCGTGGCGGCGGCACGCCTTACGGCGCCAGCCATCACGCTGGGGCCGATGGCAAAAGCGGCTTGAATGAACATGAAGTCGCGCTGTGCCGGGCCTTGGGCCTGCGCTTGGCAAAGACTGCACAGAAACTGGGGAACTGACGTGGCCAAAAAGCCGAAGATTTTGCCTTCCATCGAATGGCTCGAACCGCGGGTTCGGGCGATGCGCGTCATCAGCCTGCTGTGCTACTTCGGTTTGGTGGGCTTGCTGTGCGCCTACTACCTGGTGGTCGCCGACCTGCACGGCGCCCGACCGTGGGTGATTCTGCTGATCGAACTGGTGCCGCTGCTGTTGCTGGCGCCGGGGATGATTATCGGCAGCGCGCGCGGGCATTCATGGATGTGCTTTGTGGTGAACCTGTATTTCATCAAGGGCGCACTGGCGGCGTATGACCCGAACCGGCAGCTGTTCGGTTTGCTGGAAATGGGCGCGAGCCTGGCGGTGTTCTGCTCGGCGCTGCTGTATGTGCGGTGGCGGTTTCAGCTCAATCGCAAGCTTGCGGGCGAGGGTGAGATTTCCGTCGCCTGATAGACCGGTATCGCGAGCAGGCTCGCTCCCACAAGGACAGCGTGAACCCTGTAGGAGTGAGCCTGCTCGCGAAGGGATCAACTCGGTCTCAATGATTCACTGTGTAGGCGAGCATCATCGATATCTGGCTCATCGGCCGCCCGCCACTTTCTTCATGCCACTGGTTGAACACGCCCTGCACCGTGGCCAGGTCCCGCAGGCTGGTCGGCACCTTGTCCACAATCTTCTGCGCATTCAACGCCGCGACCACGTCGTAGCTCGGCACAAACGTATCCTTGCCGACCATGCGCAAGAACCGCGGAGCCGACAACCCGCCCAATTGATGACCGCGCTTTTTCAGGTAGGTCCACAACCCGACGATATCCGTGACCGGCCAATCGGCGATCAACGCGCCGAAGCTGCCTTTCTCATGCGCCACATCCAGAATGAACTGCGCGTTGCGCGGCACGCTCTTGAGTTTGCCCAAGTGACGAATGATCCGCGCATCCTGCATCAAGCGCTCAAGGTGTTCGGCACTCATCAGCACGACTTTCTCAGGGTCGAACTTGAAGAACACTTCTTCGAACGCCGGCCATTTGGCGTCCACCAGGCTGTGCTTGAGCCCGGCGCGGAAGACGCGCAGCGCCATGGTCGAGAGGTAGCGGTCATCGCTGATCTTGCGCAATTGCGCCGGGGTTTTCGGAACGGGCAGATGGGCTTCCAGCTCAGCCGCTGAACCGAAGCGGTTCAGACAGTATTCGTGCAGCCACTTGTAATCGCGCATGCCCTCTCCTGAGGAATTTAAATGAAACCTGTGGGAGCCAGCCTGCTGGCGATAGCGGTGGGTCAGTCAACAATGATGTGTCTGACCCACCGCTATCGCCAGCAGGCTGGCTCCCACAGTGATTGTGTTTAGAGGTTTACAACGTTGACGAACCGCGACGCGGCAGTTTCGTCGATACGCAGGCTGGTGAAGTCGAACAGATTGCGATCCGCCAGTTGCGACGGGATCACGTTCTGCAAGCTGCGGAAAATGCTTTCGGTGCGGCCTGGCGTCTTGCGTTCCCATTCCTGAAGCATGTCCTTGACCACCTGCCGTTGCAGGTTTTCCTGAGAACCGCAGAGGTTGCACGGGATGATCGGGAATTGCTTGAAGTCCGCGTAGGCCTGGATGTCTTTTTCGTTGCAGTAGGCCAGCGGACGGATCACCACGTTGCGGCCATCGTCGGCGCGCAGCTTCGGCGGCATGGCTTTGAGCGAACCGTTGAAGAACATGTTCAGGAAAAAGGTCTCGACGATGTCGTCGCGGTGATGACCGAGGGCCATCTTGGTTGCGCCGATTTCGTCGGCAAAGGTATAGAGCGTGCCGCGACGCAAGCGCGAGCACAGCGAACAGGTGGTCTTGCCTTCCGGGATCAACTCCTTGACCACCGAATAGGTGTCTTTCTCGACGATGTGATACTCGATACCCAGCGCTTTGAGGTAGGCCGGTAGCACGTGCTCAGGAAAACCCGGCTGTTTCTGGTCCATGTTCACGGCCACGATCTCGAACTTGATCGGGGCGACCTTCTGAAAATGCATCAGCACATCGAGCATGGTGTAGCTGTCCTTGCCACCGGACAGGCAGACCATGACCTTGTCGCCGTCTTCAATCATGTTGAAATCGGCAACAGCCTCACCGGCCTGGCGGCGAAGGCGCTTTTGCAGTTTGTTCTGGTTGACCGTAAGAGTGCCCATGACGCGAAATCCGTGAGGTGTGACGAAAGGCCAGCATTTTACGCAAAAACGCGTCGTCGGCGAAGAGCCCCCTATTCCCTGTGGGAGCGAGCTTGCTCGCGATGGCGTAGTGTCAGCCAACATCAATGCAACCTGTCACACCGCAATCGCGAGCAAGCTCGCTCCCACATAGATTGTGGTGACAGACCCTGCGGCGATTAACAGGAGTGTTTACAGCGCAATTTGCTCTAAAGCCCTGCAACCTGCGCCGTGAAGACCTTTCTATACTGCGACATAAGGTCGCACACATATTCAGACCTTTCCTTACTCGGCCACTTTGGCCCGTAGGCGCTCCACTGGGGGGCGACGGTAAAAACAAGAGGAGTGACTGGCATGATCCATCACGTAGTGGGGCTCTTCACCCACCCTGACCAAGAATGGAAAGAGATTCGTGGCGACCAGGAGGAAAGCATCAGCCACATGTATCTCACTCATACCCTGATTCTGGCGGCGATCCCCGCGATATCCGCGTTTATCGGCACCACTCAGGTCGGCTGGGTCATTGGCAGTCGCGCACCGGTGATGCTGACGGTGGAAAGCGCGATATGGATGACGGTCATGTCGTACCTGGCGATGCTCGGCGGTGTGGCGGTAATGGGCGCGTTCATCCACTGGATGGCTCGCACCTATGACGCCAACCCGAGTCTGGCACGCTGCGTTGCATTTGCGACCTACACCGCGACCCCGCTGTTTATCGGCGGTCTGGCGGCGCTGTACCCACACATGTGGCTTGGGATGATCGTCGGCACCGCGGCCATCTGCTACACGGTGTACCTGCTGTATGTGGGGCTACCCACTTTCATGAACATTCCATCAGACGAGGGATTTCTGTTTTCGAGTTCGGTGCTTGCGGTAGGCCTGGTGGTGCTGGTGGCCATCATGGCGTTCACTGTCATTGTCTGGGGACTCGGCGTGGGGCCGGTCTATACGAACTAGCAACACTTCACCCAAAAACAAGATCTGCCAACACAGGCCGCCGCAAGGCGGCCTTCTAATGCTCAAGGACTGTAAACGGTGACGACCATTCGGCGCCTCGGCGATTCGCAACTCTCGAGGGTTGCGGCATACTCGACGTCTCTGGAGATCCATCAAGCATGCCCGAGCAACTCAATACCCGCGTCGAAGACTGTTACCAGCTAGCCGAATCCTTTTTCAAACGATCTTTCAAACGCCCCGTGGTGAGCCTCAAGCTGCGCGGGCAAAAAGCCGGTGTCGCGCATTTGCACGAGAACCTGCTGCGCTTCAATCCGCAGCTGTACCGGGAAAATACCGAAGACTTCCTCAAGCAGACCGTGGCCCACGAGGTTGCGCACCTGATCGCCCATCAACTGTTCGGCGACCGCATCCAGCCGCATGGCGAAGAGTGGCAACTGATCATGCGCGGCGTGTACGAACTGCCGCCCAATCGATGCCACACCTATGACGTCAAACGCCGCAGCGTGACCCGTTACATCTACAAATGCCCGTGTGCGGACAGTGACTTTCCGTTTTCCGCCCAGCGCCATGGTTTGGTGAGACAGGGGCGGCGGTATTTGTGTCGGCGGTGCCGGAGCACGTTGGTGTTCAGTGGGGAAATGCGGGTCGAGTAGCAAGATTTGTGGTGCCTGTGCTGGCCCCTTCGCGAGCAAGCCCGCTCCCACACTGGATTTATGTCACGCCGAAGATCCCCTGTGGGAGCGGGCTTGCTCGCGAAGAGGCCCTGACATCCCCTACACAACGACCTTGGCACGGCGTAACGCTTCGATCCGCTCAGCGCTATACCCCAATTCCCCCAACACCTGATCCGTATGCTGCCCTATGGCCGCACCGATATGCCGTGGCTCGGGCAAGCCTTGCGAAAACTTCAACGGACACGCCATCTGCGCCTGAGTCGTCCCGTCACCACGCGGCACTTCGGTCACCAGCGCCCGAGCCTTCAACTGCGGATGCCGCACCGCTTCGCCCAGGCTCAACACCGGCTCGACACACGCATCCAACGAGGCAAACAACGCGCACAACTCGGCGAAATCGCGTGTCTCGAACTCAATCCTCAGCGCGTTCTTCAGCGCCTTTTGCAAGGCCGGTTCCGGCGACAGCCCCAAGGTTTCCAGCTCCTCCAGCCCCAGCGCCGCACACAGTTGTTTCATGAACGCAGGCTCCAGGCTGCCCACCGAGAACCAGCGCCCATCGCGGGAACGGTAATAGTCATAGAAACTGCCACCGTTGAGCATCTGTTCCTCCCTTCCCGGCTCCACGCCACAGGCCAGATACCCGGCGCCGGCCATGGCGTTCAGGCTGAACACACAGTCGGTCATGCTCACATCCAGATGCTGCCCCTGCCCGGTTTGCTGCCGGGCGATGACCGCCGCCAGCAGCCCGATCACTCCGTGCAACGAACCACCGGCGATATCCGCCACTTGCATGCCCAACGGCAGCGGTCCGCTGTCGGCGTGGCCGGTGTAGCTCGCCAGCCCCGCCAGCGCCAGGTAGTTGATGTCGTGGCCGGCGCGGTCCTTGTAGGGGCCGGTCTGGCCGTAACCGGTGATCGACACGTAGATCAGTTTCGGATTGATCGCCTTCAAGGCGTCATAACCCAGGCCCAATCGTTCCATCACGCCGGGGCGGAACTGCTCCAGCACGATGTCGTACTCCTGCAGCAACTGCTTGATCACCTCCAGCGCCTCCGGCTGCTTGAGGTCCAACGCCAGGCTGCGCTTGTTGCGGTTGAGGTAGGCGTGGCTGGCGGAGACGCCCTGATCGTGAGGCGGCAAGACCCGCAGCAGGTCCATGCGCGTTGGCGATTCGATGCGCAGCACCTCGGCGCCCATGTCTGCCAGCATCAATGAGGCGAACGGCCCCGGCAGCAATGTCGAGAAATCCAGAACCTTGAGTGATGCCAGTGGACCGAGCATGGGCGTTCTCCGTAAACGATGTTCCCAGACTAGGCAGCCGACGGCATTGCAGCAATCACCTTGGGCGTCAGATGCGCTGACCGTTGCGCTCAAATCGCAGGCATGAAAAAACCCGCCGAAGCGGGTTTTTTCAGTGCAACCGTCTTATTTGACGTTGGTTGGGGTTGGGCCTTCGGCCACGCCCAGGTCGTCTTCCACACGTTCGTCGGAGATACCGCGACCGCCAGAAGCCAGTTCCGCGTGCATCACGTCAACGTCCAGCTCCTTGACCCACTTGGCGACAACCAGGGTGGCAACAGCGTTACCGACCAGGTTGGTCAGGGCACGGGCTTCGGACATGAAGCGGTCGATACCGAGGATCAGCGCCAGGCCGGCAACCGGCAAGTGGCCAACGGCGGACAAGGTAGCCGCCAACACGATGAAGCCACTACCGGTCACACCGGCAGCACCTTTGGAGGACAGCAGCAACACCACCAGCAGGGTGATCTGGTGAGTGATGTCCATGTGGGTGTCGGTTGCCTGAGCAATGAACACTGCCGCCATGGTCAGGTAGATCGCCGTACCGTCGAGGTTGAACGAGTAACCGGTCGGGATCACCAGACCCACAACCGATTTCTGTGCGCCCAGGCGTTCCATCTTGATCAGCATGCGTGGCAGTACCGATTCCGAAGAAGAAGTACCCAGCACGATCAGCAGTTCTTCACGGATGTAGCGAATCACTTTCAGCACGCTGAAGCCGTGAGCGCGAGCGATACCGCCCAGCACGACCAGAACGAACAGCAGGCAAGTGATGTAGAAGCACGCCATCAACTGACCCAGTTGCACCAGCGAACCCACACCGTAGGCACCGATGGTGAACGCCATCGCACCGAAGGCACCGATTGGCGCGAGCTTCATGATCATGTTGATGATGTTGAACATCACGTGGGCGAAGCGATCGATGAAGTCCAGGATCGGCTTGCCGTAGGCACCCAGGCGATGCAGGGCGAAACCGAAGATCACCGAGAACATCAGCACTTGCAGGATGTCGCCCGTGGCGAACGCACCGACGATGGTCGACGGGATCACGTTCAGCAGGAAGCCAACAACACTTTGATCAGCACCGGCCGCTACATAAGCAGCGACTTTGGAGGCATCCAGCGTAGCGACGTCGATGTGCATGCCGGCACCCGGCTGCACGATGTTGACCACCACCAGCCCCACCAGCAAAGCGATGGTCGAAACGATTTCGAAGTAGAGCAGCGCGTAACCGCCGGTCTTGCCGACCGACTTCATGTCCTGCATGCCCGCGATACCGCTGACGACGGTGCAGAAGATGATCGGGGCGATGATCATTTTGATCAGTTTGATGAACCCGTCACCCAGCGGCTTGAGGGCAACACCGGTCTGCGGGTAGAAGTGACCGAGCAGGATGCCGATGGCAATAGCAACGATCACCTGGAAATACAGGGATTTGTACAGTGGCTGACGAGTCGTCATTGCAAAGTTCCTCAAGAGTGCCCGGTGACAACATCCATCTGTTGCCAAAGACACTTCAATTGCGAACCCTCCTGCACTGGAGGGATTTGTTTTGTCGAGCTGCGCAACGGCAGGCATCTGCGGGTTGTATCGCAAGGCCCGTGCCACCTTCATCAAATCGCCATCAAGCCTTTTGACATCAAGGGTTGCAGGTTTTTCTTTGTCACCAAACGGTTACGGCAAAGTGGCGGATTTCCGCCCATCGACCAGACCTCGTCCTACAAATTGGCGGATATCCGCCTTGTTCATCATCAGGCACCACGGCTACCATCCGCCGTTCAATGGACGGACTTGCCTTCTATGCGCGAACGCACCATCGCCAGTCATTTCGCCCGTGCCGCCCTCGGTGGCGCACGCCGGCTGGGTTATGACTATTCAAACCTGCTGCAACAACTCGGCATCAGCCCCGAGTTGCTTGAAGAGCCACGAGCGAGAATCGCGCCTGAACAGTTCACCCGATTGATCCAGGGACTGTGGCTGGCACTGGACGACGAATACCTGGGCTTCGGACCGGTGCCGAGCAAAACCGGCAGCTTCGCGATGATGTGCCATGCGGTGATCCACTGCCGCAACCTGGAGAAAGCACTCCACCGCGGCTTATTATTTTATAGCTTATTCCCCGACAGCCCGCGTCTGACCCTGACCCGCGAAGACGACATGATCCGCCTCAGCCTCGACGATTCGCAGTTCCGCGACCCGGACCACTTCCTCACCGAGAGCCAGTTGATGGTCTGGCATCGACTCGGCAGCTGGCTGATCGGCCAGCGCATTCGCCTGGAACAGGCGACGTTCAGCTACCCGAAACCCGAGCACGGCGCCGAATACGATTTGCTGTTCCCCTGCCCGATGGAGTTTTCCACCGAGCAGAGCAGCCTGCTGTTCCACAGTCGCTACTTGAACATGCCGCTGTTGCAGGACGAACGGACACTCAAACATTTCCTCGAACACTCCCCCGCCGACCTGTTGTCGCGCCCGGACGACGGCGACAGTTTGAGCAGCCAGTTGCGAAGGTTGCTCAGCCGCGACAGTTCACACTGGCCGGACCTGGAAGCGGTGGCCGCGCACCTGCACATCAGCCCGCAGACGCTGCGGCGGCATTTGCGGGAAGAAGGGTCGAGTTTTCAGGAATTGAAGGATCAACTGCGAAGGGACATCGCGATTTATCACCTGGGGCGGGCGGATTTGTCGTTGCAACAGATTGCCGAGCAGTTGGGGTTTTCCGAGCCTTCGGCATTTCATCGGGCGTTCAAGAAGTGGACCGGGTTGACGCCGGGGGCTTATCGGGCGCAGGAGCATTGATTCATGGCTTGAGATCCAGCCCTCACCCTAACCCTCTCCCAGGGGGAGAGGGGACTGATCGGGGGATGTTCGGCCTATCCTGCGACCTGAAAGTCCTGCGTCGAATCCATAATCGACGGGGTCTTTCAGGTCGCAGAATTTCTTAAAACAACTCGGTCAGTCCCCTCTCCCTCGGGGAGAGGGTTAGGGTGAGGGCTGGATCTCAAGCCAGGCGATACTTGTCAGGCACCACACTTACCCACTCACCACCAGACCTTCGCTAGTCTTGCGGATCAATGTTATCCAGCGCCCGATTCACCGCCAGCTCCCCCAGCATGATGATCTGCGCAATCCCCAACAGCGAATTGCGACTCGGCCCCTCCATATGATCCGCCAGGTCCATGGTCATGACATTGGCCGAGGCCAGCGACTCGCACGCATGGGCCAGCAGGGTTTCGGTATCGAGCTCCGGGTTGACGATGAACATCGTGCTGGGTGTGCGCGGGGTGGCTTTGATGTGGGCAGCCGGGTTGAGGTAGAAATCGAGGGTGCAGTCGACGGCTTCGTTGAGCTTTTTGGAATCGGGGGTTTCGTGCGGGGAAACGTCGTCGGTTTCTGGCGGGTTGGGTGTGATTTTGTACATAGATGGAACTCCAGATAGTAAAAGTGGAGCCATCACCCTCGCTACCAAACGAAGGGTGGCGGCCATACGAAGGTTGGTAGGCCGGTCATCTGGCAACCCGGCGCGCCCGAGGGCGCCCTACGCATGGCCACCATAAAAACAGAAGACGAAAAAAGTCCCTGCATTAGGTTGCGCAATGCGCCAGATTGAACCGGGCTACCAAACCCGATCGCTGTTTTTCAGCGACCGGCAAACGATAGAGCCCGGCCCTTAGGCGCACAAGCCGGCGAATTCTGGCGTAGTCGTAGGCAGCGGCGCAAGGATGTGTAGCCTGCGTGAGTGTCTGGAGATGTGTTTTAAACATCTCCGTTTAATACTCACTCAGGCCTTACGGGACGCAACTTCGGATAAATAAATGCGTCCCCTTTCCCAGTGTTGAAAGCGCCTTCAATCAGTGGCTACCACCGTTACGAAATTGTTTCCTGCATTACAGGCGTACAGGCGCTTGCCATCATGTGTGCAACTGATTCCTTGAGACTTAGACCCCGTTTGATAGGTGCGAACAATCGCGCCCGAGGCCAAGTCCATTGCCAGAATGATTTTATTCAACGAACCACATAGATACAGCCGTGTACCTTCGGGGTTAAATGCCGCCGTATATTGATTAGAGGGATAAAGAGGGCTGATGTTACGTAACAATCGCAAAGTACTGGCCTCCATCTCCAGTAAAGAGAAAGGAGTGTCATTGTACGAAGGAAGGTAAAGCCGCAGGCCATCCCGACTTAGGTAAACCGACCCTCTGGTTTTCGGCACGGGTGTGGATTTCAATCGGCGGCCAGTGGTGAGATCCATGACGACCAGATTGTGGATTTGATGTTCGACGTAATAGAAGCGTTGTCCATCCAGGCTTATTGCAGCTCCGCGAGTAAAACTGCCGGTAGGGAATGTTTTGATGATCTGATCCGTACGCGTATCGATCACCCTAACTGACCCGTTGGAACTACTACCAGCATGACAAACGACAGAGTTATCTCTCGGGTTCATGATGATATTCACCGGCTGGCCTCCGACCGCAACGCGTTTGATCACCTTGTTCGAAAGTGTATCAATGACCAGCACTTCATTTGTTCCATCAACGGCTCCGTACAATTTGGCGCCATCGGGGGTTAAGACAAACCCCCAAAAAAAACCTGTGTTGGGTGTAACTATAGTGTCGATCAGTCTATTGGTAGAGATGTCGATCACGGAAATTGCACCAACGTGCCCGACATAGAGGCGCGTCCCGTCCGGGCTTATAGCATTGGCTCTTTGCGGCCGACCTAAATCGATGTCTTTTACCGGCTCTGTAGTTTTTCCAATCACCTGCGCCGTGGCAGGGGTCGACGTAGCGATGACCGTATCGTTGCGGACTTGTTCATACACGACCGTCACGGTGCTATTGGCGATGATTTTGTTGTTAGGAATGCTCCACAAAAACTGGCTCGGCACTTGCGCTACAGGGGATGTTTCTTCGTGAGTCGCAACAACACTGCCATTCAACTCGGCGGTAAAAGCCAACTTAATGGAGTCACCCACTTTCCAGATCGTTTCGACGAGGTGAATCAACGCCGACAACGGATTACCGTTCAACTTGGCGAGGTCCACTGTATTGGGGTCGTCATTGTTCTCGGTCGGGATTTCTCGAAGGATTGCCGCCGAGAGATTGACACGACCAAGGTGCACATCAATCTGCTTGGTTGACGACCGGTTGAAGTTGCCCAACTGGTCAAAAACGACGAAATCAAGCAGCAGGTTCGGATTGTCACCCACCCGCTGGAAAGTGTCGGTGAAGAGTGTTTTGGTCACCGGCGTCGAAGCGTCGGTGATCTCCCAATCAACCGACTCATCGCCTAACTGAAAGCGAATGCGGTCATAGGCTCGCCGGTTGGAATAGGTGAACCCGAACTCCACACCTTGCGCCGCGCGTGCGGCACTGACCCCATCCTTGATCACATCGGGCGGGATCACCAGATCCAGACCATTTGGCGCTGGCTCACCCGGAGATCGCAGGTAATACAACACATTCAAATCCCGAGAGTCTTCGCTGCCCCCACCGGGACGGATGACCTTGTAATGCAGCCGGTTGACGCCGTTGCGCAACCGGCCGTGCGGTACATACAGGCGGATACGTTGTTGTTCCTCTCCCGGAGCGACGGTTTTGCCTGTAACGGGAGTGGGATCGTCGTTGACGTACAAGTCAACGCGATCATCCACGGCCATTGTCCAGGAAAAAAGTTGAAGCTCGGTCCAAGGATCCACCAGACATTCCAGGCCCTGTGGCTGTCCATCGTAAAGGGATTTCGGAATGCCACCGTGAGCGAGATTGGCAGGTTTCAACGGGGATACCCAGCCCTGGATAATCACTGGATACAACACAAACAACTCATTCAATACTGATGACTGGATGTCCATCTTCGTCTCCCGCAAGTGTGATACACCCGAGCCCCTCTCGGGTGCGTAAACCATCACACTCCTCATCTGGAAGACTGGCTACTGTCAGATCTGACAGGTATAGACCTGTTTCCGACAGACGGTTGTCGCTGTTACAGCAACGGAAAATGAATCCGGAACGCCGCCCCGCCCATCGGCGAATCCCCCAGCGTCAGCTTCGCGCTGTAACTTTCGATAATGTCCTTCACCACCGCCAGACCAATCCCCTGCCCCGGATGCTGGCGATCTAGCCGTTCCCCACGCTGCAGAATCCGCGCCCGCTGATCCGGTGGCACCCCCGGCCCATCATCCTCGACACACAACTCAACCCCGCCAAGGCTTTCGCGCACACTGATGCGCACTTCACCGAGGCACAGGCGATAGGCGTTTTCCAGTAGGTTGCCCATCATTTCCAGCAGGGCGCCCTGTTCGATTGGCACGTAACACTGCTCCGGCAGATCGAAGGCGACCCGCACGCGTTTGTCGCGGTAAACCTTGTCCAGCGTGTCGCACAGGCTTTGCAGCACCGGGCGCAGGCGGACCTGATGGCGCACCAGGCCGCTTTTGCGCAGGCTGGCGCGTTGCAGTTGATAGCTGATCTGCTGGCTCATGCGTTCGATCTGGGTTTGCAGCACCCAGGCCTGATCACGATCGGCCGGGCGCAGGGCCATGTCTTCGCTGACGCCTTGCAGCACGGTCAGCGGGGTTTTCAGGCTGTGGGCCAGGTCGTCGAGGGAGTCGCGATAGCGGCTGCGTTGTTCGCGCTCGCCGTGCAGCAAACGGTTGAGGGAGCCGGTCAGGCGCAGCAGTTCGCGCGGGTGTTGTTCGCTGAGGCTTTCGCGGGTGCCGCTTTCAATTTCGTCCAGTTCCTGACTGAGCCGGCGCAATGCCTGCAAGCCCCAGGTCAGGCCGATCCACAGCAGCGCGAGCAACACCAGCAAGGCGGCACCGAAACCGAGGTAGAGATTTTCCCGCAGGCCTTCGAGGGTGGCTTCGTACTCACGCACCGGTTGCAGCGCGACGATGCTGAACGCCGCGCTCTTGCCGCCGAGCAGTTTGACCTCGACGTCATAGACGAAGAATTCCTGGCCGTTGGCTTCGCTGATTCTCGCAAACTCGTTACCGCGTCCGTCATAACGCGGCTTGTAGTTGATGTGCTCTTCCTGGGTGCCCTTCGAGCGCCAGACCAGATGCCCTTCGCGGTCATAGATGTAGCCGAGCAAACGGCCGTCAGTCAGGTTGAAGCGCTCATCGGGCAACTGCGCCGGCATCTGCAAGCGGTTGTTCTCCACCCGGGCGGCGGAAATCAGCGTGGTGACGTCCGACGCCAGGCGTTGTTCGATCGAGTCCTGCAACGCCAGGCTGAACGCGCCCTGCATCGCCGGCAGCAACGCCAGCATGAACAACACCGCCAGGATCGTGGCGGCGAGCATCAAACGGACACGAAGGGAACGAATCAAGTGCAGCGCTCGTTGAACAGGTAGCCGAGGCCACGCACGGTATCGATCGGTTTGAAGCCGGCCGGGCCTTCAAGTTTGCGGCGCAGACGGCCGACCAGCACTTCGATCACGTTCGGATCGCGCTCGTCGTCGTCCGGGTAGAGCTGTTCCATCAAGCGGTCCTTGGCCACGACTTGCTGGTGATGCCGCATCAGGTACTCGAGGATCCGATACTCGTATGCCGTCAGCGCCAGCGGCTGCTCATCGAGGGACGCCTGTTTGCGATTGAGGTCCAGCAGCAACGGCCCGGCGACGATGGTCGACTGAGTGAAACCGCTGGAGCGGCGCAGCAAGGCATTCAGGCGCGCGTCGAGTTCTTCGAACTGGAACGGCTTGACCACGTAATCGTCGGCGCCAGCGGCGAGGCCTTCGACCTTGTCCTGCCAGTTGCCGCGCGCGGTGAGGATCAGGATCGGGAAGGTCTTGCCGCGCGAGCGCAGTTGACGGATCAGGTCGAGCCCGCCCATGCCCGGCAGGCCGAGGTCGATCACCGCCAGGTCATGGTTGTACTGCTCCGTCTGGTACAGCGCCTCTTCGGCATTGGCCACGGACTCGACCACGTGGCCGCTGTCCGTCAGGCGGGTTTGCAGGTGATGGCGCAACAGCGCTTCATCTTCGACGACCAGCAGTTTCATAACGCTCTCCTACGCAAATCGTTATCTCCAGCAGCACAGTTCTCAGTCAAACCACACAACCCTGTAGGAGTGAGCCTGCTCGCGATGGCGCCAGCACAGCCGACATTGATGTCGCCTGACACACCGCTATCGCGAGCAGGCTCACTCCTACAGGGATTGCGCTTATCAGAAAGCGTAGTTCGCCGACAGGTAGGTCTGGGCGCTGCTGGTCAGGTCCAGCGAACCCTGTTTGCTGCCACCGCGTTCGCTCATCTCGGTGCTGGCGTTGCTGCGCAGATAACGGTAACCCAGTTCCACCGAGGTGTTTTGCGAAACCTGTTGCAGGACGCCCAATTGGCCGCCGATGGCGTAACCGATGTCGCTGTCGCGGCTGAAGCCTGGGGAATCCTGAGTCATTTTGGTCAAACCGGCCGTGGCGCCGCCGAACAGCTTGGTGCTGCCGCCCACCGGGTAGAACAGATCGTAGCTGCCCAGGAGGTTTTCCTGACGCAGTTTAATGCCATTGTGCGAGCCCGACACGTTGTCGTAAGTGGCGTAGTAGCGGCCCTGGCTGTTTTGCTGGCCCAGGCGTACACCCCAGGTGTTGTCCTTGCCGATCACGCCGTCGGCGTTCGGGCTGTTGAGGTTGTCGTTCAGGGCGTGGGACTTTTTGACCTTGTTGCTGGTCTGTCCAAAAGTAAGGCTGGCGAAATTGTCGTCGGAAGCGAAAGCCGCGGTACTCGCGCTCAGGACAGCGAAAGCCAGAAGCAGTTTTTTGAAACCAGTCATAGGGGAGTTCCTTATGCGCTATGTGCTATTTGGGTACGGGGCAAGGTTACTCACCCCGCCCTGAACTCCCCCTGAACGCACTCTGAACCTGAGCTGAATCAAATCGACTCGGCTGTTTTGATGACTCTTTGCAGGAGATCCGATGATGCGCATTTTCCTCGCCCTCGTATTACTGGCCTTGAGCGGGCTCAGCCAAGCCGCTATCAAGACTCAGGAAATCCCCTATCAAAGTGCTGACGGCACCAAGATGATCGGCTACTTCGCCTATGACGACGCCATCAAAGGCGCACGCCCTGGCGTTGTGGTGGTGCACGAATGGTGGGGGCTCAACGAGTACACCAAGCGTCGCGCCCGTGATCTCGCCGGTCTGGGCTACAGCGCGCTGGCCATCGACATGTATGGCGATGGCAAAAACACTGAGCATCCCAAGGACGCCATGGCGTTTATGCAAGCCGCGCTGAAGGACAGTGCCGCATCCAGTGCGCGCTTTCAGGCCGGACTCGATCTATTGAAGAAACAGCCGCAAACCGACCCAAACAAAATCGCCGCGATCGGGTATTGCTTCGGCGGTGGCGTGGTGCTGAATGCGGCTCGTCAGGGTTTGCCGCTGGCGGGCGTGGTGAGTTTTCACGGTGCGCTGGCGACCAAGACGCCTGCGGCGCCGGGTAGTGTGAAAGCGAAAATCCTTGTTGAACATGGGGCGATGGACAGCATGGTCACGCCGGATAACGTGGCAGCGTTCAAGGCTGAAATGGACAAGGCCGGGGCTGACTATAAGTTCGTCAGCCTGGAGGGCGCCAAGCATGGGTTCAGCAACCCTGATGCGGATCGGTTGAGCCATGGCGATCATGGCGGGCCGGATATTGGCTACAACAAAGCGGCGGATGAGAAATCCTGGGCGGACATGCAGGCGTTCTTCAAGAAGATTTTTGGTTGAGTCGGTAGACCGCGTCGCGGCCATCGCGAGCAGGCTCGCTCCCACAGGAGATCTTCGGTGTTGCATAGATCCAGTGTGGGAGCGAGCCTGCTCGCGAATGGCCACACCGCCGATCCAAACCTTCACTACCCAGCCTGAGAGCAACCCGGCAAAATGCCCCACATGAATCGCGCCCCCGCCCTCCCCGTCTGCTGCACCCCACTCGATGCCCATTGGCCGCTGCCGTTTGCGCTGCCCGATACGGTGCTGTTGAGCACTCACTTCGATACCTCGCAACTGGCCAGCGATGATTTCCAGCGCAGCGCCATCGAGCCGCCGCCCAGCATCCAGCGTTCGGTCGCCAAGCGTCAGGCGGAGTTCCTCGCCGGGCGAGTTTGCGCTCGGGCGGCGTTGCAACAGTTGGAAGGGCTGAGCTTTATTCCGGCCATCGGCGAGGATCGGGCACCGGTGTGGCCGACGCACATCACGGGCTCGATCACCCACAGCACCGGCCGGGCCTCGGCGATTGTCGCGAAGAAAGCCCACTGGCGCGGCTTGGGGATGGACCTGGAAAACCTGCTCAACCCTGAACGGGCCGAGCGACTGGCCGGGGAAATCCTCACCGCTCCCGAGTTGCAACGCATGACCGCCGGCCGTCGCGATCAACTGGCGATGCTGGTAACCCTGACGTTTTCGGTGAAGGAAAGCCTGTTCAAGGCGCTGTATCCGATCGTGCAGCAGCGCTTCTATTTCGAGCACGCTGAAGTGTTGGAGTGGACCGAGAGCGGTGAAGTGCGGCTGCGGCTGCTGACTGATCTGTCCAGCGAGTGGTGCAATGGCACTGAGCTGGATGCGCAGTTTGGGGTCGTGGATGGGCAGTTGTTGAGTCTGGTCAGCATCAAGGCCTGAAGATTTTTAGCGTCTGGTAGGGCCTCATCGTCGGATCGCCGCCCGGAGCAAGCTCGCTCCCACAGGGATTTGTGGTGTTGCATAGATCCAATGTGGGAGCGAGCTTGCTCGCGATGGCGGTGGAACATTCACCCCATATCTCACCGCTTCTCCTGATTCCTCGGCCAGCTCAGGCTGAAACACGCCCCGCCCAGGCTTTTGCTCTTGCTGATCAACGCCCGGCCATCATGCCAATGGATGATTCGCCGCACGATGGACAACCCCAACCCATGCCCGCCCGAAGCGCGAGTGCGGCTGTCGTCGAGGCGCAGGAAGGGTGTGAAAATCTTCTCCCAGGCCGTTTCCGGCACACCCGGCCCGTCATCCTCGACATCCACTCGACAGCGCTGCTGCCCGACCTGATAGCTGACGGTCACCCGTGAATGGGCGTGGCGCATGGCGTTGCTCACCAGGTTCTGCAACGCCCGGTGCAGGTAACGCGGCTCGGCCTCGACCCACGCGTCGTCGTTGTCCGCGGCGGACAAACACAAACCGCGCTGCACCGTGACCTCGGCGCGTAACGGCGCCAGTTCTTCGATCACCTGATTGACCAACGCATCCAGATCGATCCGCTGAAAATTCAGCGCCGGCGAACCCTGCTCCAGTCGTGCATAGGTGAGCATCTCGTCCACCAGCCGATCGAGATCCTCGATGTCGTGGTCCATGCCTTCACAGTATTTTTCCAACGCCTGCGGCGTGGTGGCCGAGCCGATCATTTCCAGGCCAAAACGCAACCGCGCCACGGGTGTGCGCAGCTCATGAGACACGGCGCGCACCAACTCACGCTGGATCGCCAGCAACTGTTGCAAGTGCTCGGCCATGCCGTTGAACGCCGAGGCCAGCCGTCCCACCGAATCCGCGCCGCGTGCCGGCACGCGGGTTTCCAGGCTACCCTTGGCGATGCGCGTGGCGGCCGCTTCCAGGCCACGCAAACGGCGCTCAAGTTGGCGCACCAACAAATAGACGATCAAACCGATCAGGCTCAAACCCAGGGCGGCAATCAGCACCAGCCACTCCGGCGGATAAGGATTCATCTGATACAACGGGCCGATTTCCAGCACCCACGGCGTACCGACCATGCCGGCAAACACCCGGATCGAATCGCCGCCCTTGCCCAGCGCCATCACCGTGTCACCCTCGGACACCCGACGACTCTGGTCCTCGTCCATGTCCGCCTGTTCGATCGTCACCAGCCGCAAGTCGAAACCAAACCCTTTATCGCGCTTCAACTGCGCCAGGCGCTCGGGTTGCTCGGCCACCGGGTAACGCACCAGCTCATCGGCCAGCAGGTAAATAGTCGCCCGGGCCAGTTGTTCGCTGATCTGCTGGACTTCACCGGTCAGCACCAGCTGCTCCTTGTCGCTGACCAACCGGTAAACCTTCGCCGCATGCGGACCGGTTTGTTCCACCAGCGCCTGTCCGCGCAGCACGCGGGTGCGTTGGGTGAGGTCGAGGTCGGTTTGGGCGAAGGTTTTCAGCGCCAGAGGAATCCCCAGCAACCGCTCCCACACCAGCAAGGCACGGTGGCGCTCGGTTTCGTTCATCGGGTTCAGATTGTCGGCCATCAGCGAGAACGTGCCGTGGGCGAGGCGCTCGCGGTATTGCTCGCCACGCACCTGGTTGAGCAGGTGCAAGGCCAGCACGCCGAGTACGGCGACCAGAATCAGCGCCGCGCACATGCCGCCATAGATGCGCAGGAAGATCGAGTTCACAGCGTGCAGGCTTCCGGAACGAACAGATAACCTTTGCTGCGAATGGTCTTGATCAGCCGCGGATGCTCCGGGTCATCGCCGATTTTCGGGCGAATACGCGAGATGCGCACGTCGATGGAACGGTCCTGGCCGTCATAGCCAATGCCGCGCAATGCCGTAAAAATCTCTTCCCTGGACAGGATGCGCCCGGCGTTGGCGACCAGCAGCCAGAGCAGGTCGAACTCGGCGCTGGTCAACTCGATGCCGTTGTCGTTCAGCCAGGCTTCACGCAATGCGTTGTCCACTACCAGCGGCCCGAACTGCAGGCGCCGTTGTTTTTCCGGCGCCACTTCAGGAGTTTCACTGCGTCGCAACAGGGCCTGGATACGCGCCAGCAGCAGCCGTGGACGAACCGGTTTGCACACGTAGTCGTCAGCGCCCAGGTCCAGGCCAAGAATCTGATCGGTGTCGTCGGTGCGGGCGGTGAGCATCAGGATTGGCCCGTCATACTTGTCGCGGACCTTGCGGCAGATGCTCAGGCCATCTTCGCCCGGCAGCATCAGGTCGAGGATCACCAGGTCCGGTTTCTCCTTGATGATCCGTGCCGCGGCCAAGGCGCCGTTGCCCTCGATCGATACCCGCAGACCATTGGCTTCCAGGTAGTCGCGGGTCAGTTCGGCCAGACGCTGGTCGTCCTCCACAATCAATACCTGCCAGGCTTCTTGCTCCACGGTGACCTCTGCTTGCCAACAACACTTAATAAGGAAGGATCCGCCCGTCTTTTTGTAATGATTGGGGAGGATAAGAATGCGTACGCACTGGCCGATTGTATAAACGCCGCCCGCCGAGAACACAAGCGGGTAAATGCGTTCGGACAACCCGGATTTTTGTGATAGGGTTCGCGCCCTTAAAAATCCAAATGACCGTTTTCAATCATTGAAAATCAGTGAAAAACGATCCGCTCCAGCTAGGTCGCGGCCTACACGCTCGTTCCACGTTTCACACACAATTTACGCACAGGTTTATCCACAGGTAGTACGTTGCAACACCCTCAAAAACGCATTATCTTGTACCTCGGCGCGAAAAAAACCCTACATGTAGGGTTTTACGCCAAAAACCAAACACAAACCGGACACCGATTTCAAGCGCTTTTATTGCCTCTTTCCGGTTGAACCAAACGTATTTTTGAAAGACCAAACCGCGCGTGCGGATGGCTACTGTTTTTGAGCCGAAAACGGCGTTAACGGTACGGGTGTTGCAGTCAATTACTGTCACCCAAAAGGATCCCGGTTTCAGGTTCAAGGCCTGGGACCAAAGACTTCGGCATGGAAGCGGCGCCCCAATTGCCCCTTCCTGATCTGTCCCGAAGTTGGTATGCCCGGCCACTCGCCGGTTGTAGTGCTTCAGGACGGAACGGTGGGCACCGTGATGGTGCCCAAACAAACATAGAGAATGTGGAGACAACCCCCCATGCAAACCGACACAACTCGCGAGAACCCGCAGGGCACCTTGCCGCAGGCCGCTGATTCGACTTCGGATCTGTCCGCCACCGCGCCTGGCCAACTGCGCGTGATCAAGCGTAACGGCACTGTCGTTCCTTACACCGATGACAAGATCACCGTCGCCATCACCAAAGCGTTTCTCGCAGTTGAGGGCGGCACCGCTGCCGCTTCGTCGCGAATCCACGACACCGTTGCCCGTCTGACCGAACAAGTCACCGCGACCTTCAAGCGTCGCATGCCCTCGGGCGGCACGATCCACATCGAAGAAATCCAGGACCAGGTCGAACTGGCCCTGATGCGTGCCGGCGAGCAGAAAGTAGCGCGCGACTACGTGATCTACCGTGACGGTCGTTCGAAAGAACGCGCTGCCCACGCACCGGCCGAAGAAGCGGTCAACGCTCACCCGTCGATCCGCATCACCCGCGCCGATGGCACCTTTGCTCCTCTGGACATGGGCCGTCTGAACACCATCGTGACCGAAGCATGCGAAGGCCTTGCAGAAGTCGACGGCGACCTGATCCAGCGCGAAACCCTGAAAAACCTGTACGACGGCGTGGCCCTGACCGACGTCAACACCGCGTTGGTGATGACCGCCCGTACCTTGGTTGAGCGTGAGCCGAACTACTCGTTCGTGACCGCTCGCCTGCTGATGGACACCCTGCGCGCCGAAGGCCTGAACTTCCTGGAAGTCGCCGAGAGCGCGACCCACCACGAAATGGTCGACCTGTACGCCAAGGCCCTGCCTTCGTACATCGCCAAGGGTATCCAATTCGAATTGCTGAACCCGGTCCTGGCCACCTTCGACCTGGAAAAACTCGGCAAGGCGATCAACCACGAGCGCGATCAGCAGTTCACGTACCTGGGCCTGCAAACCCTGTACGACCGTTACTTCATCCACAAGGACGGTATCCGCTTCGAACTGCCGCAAATCTTCTTCATGCGCGTGGCCATGGGCCTGGCAATCGAAGAGAAGAACAAAGAAGACCGTGCGATCGAGTTCTACAACCTGCTGTCGTCCTTCGACTACATGTCGTCGACCCCGACCCTGTTCAACGCCGGTACCCTGCGTCCGCAGCTGTCGAGCTGCTACCTGACCACCGTGCCGGATGACCTGTCGGGCATCTACCACGCGATCCACGACAACGCCATGTTGTCGAAATTCGCGGGCGGCCTGGGCAACGACTGGACCCCGGTTCGTGCACTGGGTTCGTACATCAAGGGCACCAACGGCAAATCCCAGGGCGTTGTACCGTTCCTGAAAGTCGTGAACGACACCGCCGTTGCCGTTAACCAGGGTGGCAAGCGCAAAGGCGCTGTCTGTGCCTACCTGGAAACCTGGCACATGGACATCGAAGAGTTCATCGAGCTGCGCAAGAACACCGGTGATGATCGTCGTCGTACCCACGACATGAACACGGCCAACTGGATCCCTGACCTGTTCATGAAGCGCGTCTTCGATGACGGCAAGTGGACCCTGTTCTCGCCGTCCGAAGTGCCAGACCTGCACGACCTGACCGGCAAGGCCTTCGAAGAGCGTTACGAGTACTACGAAGCCCTGTCCGAGTACCCGGGCAAGATCAAGCTGTTCAAGACCATCCAGGCCAAAGACCTGTGGCGCAAAATGCTGTCCATGCTGTTTGAAACCGGCCACCCATGGCTGACCTTCAAAGACCCGTGCAACCTGCGCAGCCCGCAGCAGCACGTTGGCGTGGTTCACAGCTCGAACCTGTGCACCGAGATCACCTTGAACACCAACAAGGACGAGATCGCCGTTTGCAACCTGGGCTCGATCAACCTGCCGAACCACATCACCAACGGCAAGCTGGACACCGCCAAGCTGGAACGCACCGTGAACACCGCCGTTCGCATGCTCGATAACGTTATCGACATCAACTACTACTCGGTGCCACAAGCGAAGAACTCCAACTTCAAGCACCGTCCGGTCGGCCTGGGCATCATGGGCTTCCAGGACGCTCTGTACCTGCAGCACATTCCTTACGGTTCCGACGCTGCCGTCGAGTTCGCCGACAAGTCGATGGAAGCGGTCAGCTACTACGCGATCCAGGCTTCCTGCGACCTGGCTGACGAGCGCGGCGCCTACGAGACGTTCCAGGGTTCGCTGTGGTCCAAAGGCATCCTGCCGCTGGATTCGCAACAGATCCTGATCGAGCAACGTGGCCAGAAGTACATCGACGTTGACCTGAACGAATCCCTGGACTGGGCACCGGTTCGTGCCCGCGTTCAGAAAGGCATTCGTAACTCCAACATCATGGCCATCGCACCGACCGCGACCATCGCCAACATCACTGGCGTATCGCAGTCGATCGAACCGACCTACCAGAACCTCTACGTGAAATCGAACCTGTCGGGCGAATTCACCGTGATCAACCCGTACCTGGTTCGCGACCTGAAAGCTCGCGGTCTGTGGGACTCGGTCATGATCAACGACCTGAAGTACTACGACGGTTCGGTGCAACAGATCGAGCGCATCCCGCAAGAACTCAAAGAGCTCTACGCGACCGCCTTCGAAGTGGACACCAAGTGGATCGTTGACGCGGCAAGCCGTCGCCAGAAGTGGATCGACCAGGCTCAATCGCTGAACCTGTACATCGCTGGCGCATCGGGCAAGAAGCTGGACGTGACCTACCGCATGGCCTGGTACCGTGGTCTGAAAACCACTTACTACCTCCGTGCCCTGGCCGCGACCAGCACCGAGAAGTCGACCATCAACACCGGCAAGCTGAACGCTGTTTCCAGCGGCGGCAACCACGGTGAAGATTCGGTCCTGGCAGCGCCTGCCGGCCCTGCTCCAGTGCCAAAGGCTTGCGCCATCGACGAGCCGGATTGCGAAGCTTGCCAATAAGCTGAGCCGGTGAGCGCTGAAAGGCGCTTACTCGAAACCCCCGACAGGCCTCTGGTTTGTCGGGGGTTTTCTTTTGCTTCAAGGAAAGTGGCGCCCCGACTGGCCCTATCGCGAGCAAGCTCGCTCCCACAGGGGCGGGGCGGAATGCGATCAACTGTGGGAGCGAGCTTGCTCGCGATGGGGCCCTTTCCGACAACGCAAAATCCCGGCTCCCGACAAAAATCCCAGCCACAAAAAAACCCCTCTTGCGAGGGGTTCTTTATGCAGCGCTATCCAGCATCAGGTCATCTGAATGATGGTCTGCATGATGGTGCTTTGGGTGGAGATGGTCTTGGCGTTCGCCTGGTAGTTGCTCTGCGCCTTGATCAGGTCGACCAGTTCATTGGTCAGGTTGACGTTGGACTCTTCCAGAGAGTTGGAGTGGATCTCACCCAGGGTACCGGTATTCGGCGCATCGTAGCCCGGGATACCCGACGCATAGGTTTCTTTCCATCCGGTGCCACCTACAGGCTGCAAACCTTGTTCGTTGGTGAAACTGGCGAGCGAGATCTGGCCGATGGGCTTGGTCTGGCTGTTGCTGAAGTTGGCGAGCATCACACCGCTGGCGTCAATGGTCAGGTTGGTGATCTGGCCGGTGGCGTAGCCGTTCTGCGAAGGAATCGAACGCGCGGTGTCAGCGTTGTACTGCGTGGTTTTGTCCATGGAGACCGTAACGACGCCGGAGGCAGCGCCGTTGGCTTTCCACGTGCCATTGGTCACGGTACCCGGAATCCAGCCGGTGACCTTCAGGTCAGGGCTGACTATCGGCGTAGGGGTGGCTGGAGTGGTGACGGAAACCAGTTTGCCTGACGAATCGAACGCCATGGTCGACGCGACAGGAGGTGTAACGATAGGATCGCTACCATCCGGGTTGCGACCCTCGATCAGGGTGTAGGTCTTCCAGGTGTTGTCACCCGTCTTGACCATGTATTGATCCATGATGTGCTTGTTACCCTGGGTATCGTAAATCGGGGTACTGAACTGCTTGGTGAAAGACGCTTCCTTGGACGGGTCAAACGGATTGGTCGTCTGGTTGATGATGGGAGCTGTGGAGTTCAGGTTGATCGTCGACGAAACCGTGGAGGTGTTTTTTGGCGCCAGGTTCGACGTATCGATGCGCAGGTCAGTCAAAACACCATTGAGGATCTTGCCATTGGCATCCACGCCATAACCCTGCAGACGCGCAGAGCCATCGCTATTGGTGACGTAACCGTCCTTGTCGACCTTGAACGTACCGGCACGGGTGTAGGACATCGAACCGTTCTCGCTCAGCACGAAGAAGCCGGAACCGTTGATGCCCATGTCCAGCACGTTGCCGGTGTTGTTGACGTCGCCCTGGGTGAACTGCTGGGAAACGTTGGCCAGGCGCACGCCGTTACCGATGGTTTTGCTGCCGGAACCCAGCTTGGTAGCCGAGTAAACGTCTTCGAATTCCGCACGGGACGATTTGAAACCGGTGGTCGCGACGTTGGCGATGTTGTTGCCGGTCACGTCCAGTTGTTTGTTGGCTGCATAGAGACCGCTAAGGCCGATATTGAAAGACATATTCCACTCCTTTGTGCCGTGTTAGTCGGCTCTACATACCAATAGTTTGTACTTTGGACAGGGCGATGCTGCCCGCCCCGGCCAGGTTGAGCATCAACTCACCGCCGGTCTGGCTGATGGTCACGCTGTTGACGGTGGCCGGCAGGTACGTCACCAGCGAAGTCGCCTTGCCGTCGTAAGTCGCCGTAGCGCCGAACGTATAGGTACCCGCCTTGGCCACTTCGCCTGCGTCGTTTTTGCCGTCCCAGATAAAACTGGAAGTACCGGCTTTCTGGCTGCCCAGGTCGATGGAGCGGACAACCTTGCCATCGGCATCGGTGATCTTGATCTTGACCGGGTCTACCGACGCCGGTACGGCCATGGTGCCGGTGAAACTCTTGGAGGTATCGACCACAGCCTTGTCGGCCGGTGCAATAACCGAACGCCCGACCAGCGACGACGCCTGCAACGCCTGGGACGAGTTGTAATTGCTCGCCAGGCCACTGACGGTGTCGTTGAGCGTGGTGATGCCTTCCAGGCTACTGAACTGGGCCAACTGGGCGACGAACTCGCCGTTGTCCTGCGGTTCCAGCGGATTCTGGTTTTTCAGCTGCGTTACCAGCAACTGGAGGAACGCGTCCTTGCCCAGGGCCTTTTTGCCGGTGGCGCTATTCGTCGCCGACGCCAGGCCGTCGGCACTGGTGTTGGTCTTGATCGAGGAGTTGGCCAGGATGTCCTTGAGGCTCAAACCACTGGTGGTATCGGTAACACTCATCTGAGTCGCCCCTTATCACTGACCGAGGGTCAGGACCTTTTGCATCATGGTTTTGGCGGTGTTCATCATTTCGGCGTTGGTCTGGAACGAACGGCTCGCGGAAATCATGTCAGCCATTTCTTCCACCACGTTGACGTTGGGGTAGTAGACGTAGCCCTTGGCGTCGGCCGCCGGATGGTTCGGCTCGTAGCGCGCGTCAAGGTTGCTCTGGTCTTCGACCACGCCCAGCACTTGCACGCCTTGACCGGCCGCATCCTGGTTCTGGAACAGCGATTCGCTGCCGCCGCTCTGGCCGCCCTGGAACATGGTGGCGAACACCGGGTGCCGCGCACGGTAGGTCTGGTCGATGCTCGACGAGACGGTCTCGGCGTTGGCGATGTTACTGGCGACGGTGTTCAAGCGAGTGGTCTGGGCACTCATGCCGCTACCGGCAATGTTGAAAACACTGGCTAGAGACATGACTTACTCTCCACGAAGGGCTGACACCAGCCCTTTGAATTTGCTGTTGAGCAGGGTGAAGCTGGCCTGGAAGTTGACCGCGTTTTCCGCGTACGCTGATTGTTCAAGCTGAGCGTCCACGGTGTTCTGGTCGATCGACGGTTGCATCGGCGTGCGATACAGCAGCGACTCGTCGCCATTGCCCAGGCCTTCGGCTTCGATATGACGGCTGTTGGTCATGTTCAAGGCGAAAGATCCGCTCTTGGTCTTCTCGTTCTGTGCGGCGAGCACTTTCGAGAAGTCCAGATCCCGAGCCTTGTAGTTCGGGGTGTCGGCGTTGGCGATGTTGTTGGCCAGGACTTCGGCACGCTGGGCGCGGAAGCCCAGGGCTTGTTCGTGGATACCGAGCGCTTTATCGAAGCTGATGCTCATGTCGGAAACCTTCGGGTGACCTGATTTTTCGTAACATGGACATAGCAAGCGGCGTGCCAAATCGAAAAAGCCCGGAAACCGGGGCTTTGCGGGCAGTGGCAACGTGGCAATGCCAGAAAAGCGGCAACCGATTTCCGCCGCCTGCCGCTTTTCTGCCGCTTATCACGGTCTGGAGAACACCACCTGACCCTGTGGGAGCGAGCTTGCTCGCGATGGCGGAGTGTCAGACGACGAAGATGTTGACTGACACGACGCGATCGCGAGCAAGCTCGCTCCCACAGGGGATAGGTGGTGGGATTGAGAATTAAGCAGGCAAAAAAAACGGGAGCCCCCCTGAGGACTCCCGTTTTTTGATGACGCCAACGAATCACTTCGCCTGGTAAATGATCCCCGGGCTGCACTGGACCATCTGGTAATGATCCGGCAAACCGTTCAGCGCCTCGGAAGCACCGAGGAACAGATAACCGCCTGGCTTCAACGTGCTGTGAATGCGCAACAGAATGTCCTTCTTCACCTCGGCGGAGAAGTAGATCAACACGTTGCGGCAGAACACGATGTCGAACTTGCCCAGCGCCGCGTAGCTGTCCAGCAGGTTGAACGAGCGAAACTCCACCCGGCTCTTGATCGGTGCCTTGATTGCCCAGCGCCCCGGCCCTTTCGGGTCGAAGTAACGTTGAAGGCGCTCGGGCGACAGGCCACGGCCGATGGCCAGGCTGTCGTACTCGCCGGTCTTGCAGTTGGTCAGCATGGTCCCGGACAGGTCGGTGGCAACGATCTGCACGCCCATCTTCAACTGGCCCATGTTCACGCGCTCGAACTCATCGATCGACATCGACAGCGAATACGGTTCCTGACCCGATGAACAGGCCGCCGACCAGATCCGCAGACGCTGGCCAGGGGCCGCCTTGATCGCTGCCGGCAGCACCTTGTTCTTCAACACTTCAAACGGATAGGTGTCACGAAACCACAGGGTTTCGTTGGTGGTCATGGCATCCACCACCATCTCGCGCAAACCGCTGCGCGGCTGGGTCTGGATGCGCTGGACCAGCTCACCCAGGGACTTGATGCCTTGCTGTTCCATCAGTTTGTTGAGACGGCTCGAGACCAGGTACTGCTTGTTTTCACCGAGCAAAATGCCACAGGCTTTTTCCAGGAAGACCCGGAACTGTTCGAAATCCAAATTACCCGTAGACAAAGATGCCGCCTCTTAAATCGTATTAACCGCCAGGGGCAAAAGGCCCCTAGCTGATGTCTGCTGCTTTGATCCGGTTGACTACCCGGGATGCCAGGTCATCAGGACGGAATTTGGCAAGGAAGTCATCGGCACCGACTTTCTTGACCATCGCCTGATTGAATACACCCGACAACGAAGTATGCAGGATGATGTGAAGCTTTTGCATGCGAGGGTCGTTGCGGATCTCGGCCGTCAGGGTGTACCCGTCCATCTCCGGCATCTCGATGTCGGAAATCATCATCAGGAACTCTTCTTCCGGCTTCTTGCCCTCGTCGACCAGCTTGCGCAGGTAATCCAGCGCTTGCCGACCGTCGTTCAACGCCACCACTTCGACACCGACCGTCTGCAGGCAACGAGTCACCTGCTTGCGCGCCACCGACGAGTCATCGACCGTCAGTACTCGCAAAGAGAGCGCCTTGTGCTGGGTTTCGACATCCACCACGCCAACGGAAATCGCTTCCGGTGTCGGCGCCACTTCTGCCAGCACTTTCTCGACGTCGATGATTTCGACTAACTGATTGTCGACCCGAGTCACAGCCGTCAGGTAATGATCGCGTCCCGTGCCCTTGGGTGGCGGATGAATCTCCTCCCAGTTCATGTTGACGATGCGTTCCACCGACCGCACCAGGAAACCCTGGGTCTTGGTGTTGTACTCCGTGATGATCACGAAGGGATTGCTTTGATCTTTCAGCGCACCGGACCCGGTCGCCATGGCCAGATCTAGAATCGGAATGGTCGCCCCCCGAATACTTGCCACACCGCACACGACAGGACTGGATTTTGGCATCAGCGTCAGTTTGGGGCATTGCAGCACCTCCCGAACCTTGAACACGTTGATCCCATACAGCTGCTGGCCGTCGAGACGGAACAACAACAGCTCAAGGCGATTCTGCCCTACCAGTTGCGTGCGCTGGTTTACCGCATCCATTACACCAGCCATGCACAGACTCCTACACCAACGCTTAAGTGTGTTGCGACGCGCATTCATCACTAAACGGCACGGCGCTTGCTTTTTAACTCTTATGAACACAGAACCGACATTTTTCCGACGCCTGACATCAAACGCCCGCAGATTGCTTTGCGCGATGTCGGCCGTCTGCCTGTTCAACGCTGGCTGCCCTGCCCTTGCTGACACGGTTACCTTGCCTGACATGCTTATCGGCGTCACCCAGGGCTTTCTTGAATTCACCGTAGAAGACTATCTGGCGACCAGTCAAACGGAAGGCCGCTACGAGATCGAGGTCAAGCAGCTCGATCCGCGGCTGCGCATGCCCATGTGCGACAAGGAATTGACAGCGTCCCTGGAGAGCCCGGCCACGCCGCTGGGGCGCGTTACGGTCAAGGTTCGCTGCGAGGGTGCATCACCCTGGACAGTCTTCGTACCCGCTCAAGTGCGCCTGTTTCGCGACATTGTGACCACCACCCGCCCGCTGCGACGCACCGGTATCGTCGAGCCCCAGGATGTGACCCTGCGCGAGCGTGACATCAGCCTGATCAGCCAGGGTTACCTGACTTCCGTCGATCAGGCGATCGGGCAGAAACTTACCCGACCAATGGTCGCCGACCAGGTCATGACCCTGGTGCACATGGAACAGGCAGAAGTCATCAGCAAGGGCGATCAGGTGGTGATTACCGCCCGAAGTGGAACGCTCAGCGTGCGCATGCCGGGTGAAGCGCTGTCCAATGGCGGCTTGCGCGAACAGATCCGGGTGAAAAACCTCAACTCCCAGCGGGTCATCAAGGCGCAAGTCATCGCGCCCGGTCAGGTGGAAGTAGCCATGTAGAACACTGGCGCGCCACTCGACTGTTCCCTAGACTGTGCCCTATGCAGGGCAAGCGCTGACGCGCGCAAGCTCATTGATAATTGGGCCTAAAGTTTTTCCGGGTATGGCCGAAAACATGGCAAGCGTCCAAATACCCAGAGGTTTTTTGTCATGGTCATCGATTTCAGTCGTTTAAACAGTTCCTCGTCACTTACCGGTAGTACACGTACCAGCACCGCGAAGGAAACCGCCGAAGCCGGCAAACCCGCACCGCTGAATACCCCGGCCGAACAGGCCAGTACCGTCAAAAGCGGGGAATCGGTACATCTCAGCAATGAGGCTCAACAGTTGCAGAAGGTCACTGACAAGCTGCGCGATCAGCCTGCCGTCGACAACGCCCGCGTGGCCGAGTTGAAAGCAGCGATTGCCGATGGCAGCTACAAAGTCGACAGCAACCGTGTAGCCAGCAAACTGCTCAACTTCGAAGCCCAGCGCTAGGCCAAGGCCTGCGCCAGGCTTTTGGACGCTTAAAACCCAAGGCCAGCCATGCACGACACTAATTTACTGCAACTGATCACCGACGATTTCGCTCCAGCACAGCACTTGCTGGAGTTACTGCAAACCGAGTCCCTCGCCTTGCACGGTCGCGACATGCCACTGCTCGAAGAGATTCTGGCGCAGAAACAGGCATTGATCATTTTGCTCGATCAGCATGGCCGCAAGCGCAGTGAAATCCTCGCCAGCCTCAACCTGCCGACCGATCGCAACGGCCTGGAGCAACTTGCCAGCCATTCGAGCATTGGCGATCAGTTGTTGGAACAGAGCGATGTATTGACCGATCTTCTGGCTCAGTGCCAGGCGGCCAACGTCAAGAATGGCCAGTCGATCCTGGTGCAACAGGCCGCGACGGCCAATCAGCTGAAAATCCTCAACGGCGGCGAGCCGCCAGCGCTCTATGATGCACGCGGATCTACCTCCATGCTTGCGAAGCCACGCCCGCTCAGTCAGGCTTGAGCCTGCTGAAAAGCGCGCACTATCAAGACGCGTAACATGCTGGCAATATGATGGCCAGCCGTAGTCATATTTTGTCTGGAGATTGATGAACCGTGTTCAATGCCTTAAGCGCGGAAGATGCTCCGCAGCCACCCAAGGTGCTCACCACGCCGTTGGAGATCTCCGGCAACCTGCGCCAGCTGCAAGACAGCCATGATCCGTTGATCATCACGTTCCATGAGCGCAGCCAGCGCTTCCAGAGTTATCTGGTGGACATTGACCGTGACAGCAACATGATTGCCCTGGACGAAATGATTCCCCGCGATGGTGAACGCTTCCTGCTCGCCGGCGAACCGTTCAAGGTCGAAGGCTTTCACGACGGCGTGCGTATTGCTTGGGAAAGCAACGGACCGTTGACCATCGATGAGTCCGGTGGCGGTCGCTGCTACCGTGGTGCCCTGCCTTCCGAGGTGGTTTACCATCAGCGCCGTAATGCATTCCGTGCTGCATTGAAGCTGGCACAACTGGTCAACGTTGATCTGGGTGGTGAAAAACTCAAGTCGCCGATCAGCGGCAAGCTACTGGACATCTCCGCCACCGGCTGCAAGCTGCGCTTCGAAGGTGACATCACGGACAGCCTGCAACTGGGCCAGGTCTATGATCGCTTCATCGCCGCCCTGCCCTTTGGCAACATGACGGCACCCGTCGAGCTGCGTTACCTGCACTTCGAAGAAAGGATCTCCACCACCTTCGCCGGCGTACGCTTTCACAACATGAGCGGGCTGGTGCAGCGGCAGGTCGAGCGGTTCGTCTATCAGCTTCAGCGCGAAGCGCGACGCTTCGACAAAGACGACATGTAATAAGTCGCCTCAATAGAAAACGGGCAGTCCCTTGCGGTGACTGCCCGTTTTTTTATGCGTGGAATTTAAGGCCTGGCCTCGGTAAAACTTTGCTCGCGAGGGGCATCAGGGTCTTCGGGTGGAGGATCGGTTTCGGGCTCTGGTTCGGGTTCCGGGTCCGGCTCGGGGTTGATCGGGCTCTGCATCTGGTCTTGCACCACCTGCTCATCGACACGCGGGTCAAGGCAAGCCACCAACGGCGAACTCGACATGCTGTCCGGCATGGCGACATGATGCAGCGGTGCATCGTCGACCACATGCAGGTTGGTCACCGCTTTCGGGCGAATCCGCCACACCAGCACCAACGCGAAGAAACTGAAGAAGGCATAGAGCATGTGGCTGCCGAACAGTTTCATCAGCACCCCGGCCACCAGCGGCCCGATACTGGCGCCGACACCGTAGGTCACCAGCAGCATGGCTGTCAGGGACACCCGGCGATCACCCTCGACGTGGTCGTTGGAGAATGCCACCGCCAGCGGATACAGACAGAACATCACCAGCGAACAGAAGAACCCGGTGATAAACAAAATCTCCAGCGGTACCTGTTGCATGATTGCCAGCGGTAACGCGGTAAGCGCCAGGACCAGGGCAAAACAGCGGATCAACAGCGCCCGGTCATAACGGTCGGACAGCCAGCCCAACGGCCATTGCACCAGCAAGCCCGCAAAAATGCAGCTACCCATGAACAGACCGACCTGCTCCGTGGACAACCCCTGCTGCGAGGCATACAGCGGTGCCAGGCCGTAGAACGAACCAATGATCAGTCCCGCCCCCAGTACCGTACTCAACGACTGCGGCACACGCTTGATGAAGAACCGCGGCTCCATCGGGGCCGGGTGCAACGGTGCCGGGTGAATCCGCCGGGTCAGGGCCACCGGCACCAGGCACAGTGCGAAGCACAAGGCGACCAGCATCAGCAGTTCAAGGCCCAGGCTCGGGTGCATGACCAGAATCAACTGACCCAGCACCAGCCCCAGGTACGAGGCGATCATGTAGCCACTGAATACCGTCCCGCGCTGCGAGGCTTCGGCCTGCTCATTGAGCCAGCTTTCGATGACCATGTATTGGCACATCATGCCCAGACCGACGATGACCCGCAGGAAGATCCAGGCAGGCAACCAGTCCACCAGGCCATGGCCCAGCACCGCCGCGCCGACAATCCCGGCGCAGGCCGAATAGGCGCGAATATGCCCGACCCGGGCAATCAGCCGGTGGCCGATCTTGCCACCCAGCACCAGGCCGCAATAGTTGGCGGCCATCAACGCACCGACCCACAGGCTGTCGACGTGGTCGGCGGCCAGGCGCAAGGCCAGGTAAGTACTCAAAAGGCCAGAGCCGATCAACATCATCAGCGAGGCAAAATATAGCGCTCGAAAGGGTTTCCAGATTTGGCGCATCGGCGTTCCGAGCGGCTCCTTGCAGTGAGTTTCAGGCTATCGACAAACGATAGCCTGATGTCGACGGGTCGTCAGGCCTGGGCCGCTAAAACACGCCGCTCCCAGGGAGTAATCTCATCAAAGAAGCTGGTCAACTCCATGGTCTTCGAGGCGATGTAGCCTTCGATGAACTCCTTGCCGAACAGTTCCCTCGCCAATTGGCTACGTTTCAGACGCTCAAGAGCAGCATGCAAGGTACACGGCAACGAAAGATTGTCCGGCACTTCGAATTCACCCTGGATCGGCTCGCTCGGCTCCAGTGTGTGTTCAATGCCATACAACCCTGCGGCAAGGCTGGCGGCGATCGCCAGGTAAGGGTTCGCATCAGCCCCCGGCAAACGGTTCTCGACCCGACGAGCGGCAGGCGAACTGGCCGGAATGCGCAATCCGGCCGCGCGATTGTCGTGGGACCAGCAGGCATTATTCGGCGACGCATACGGATGGCACAAGCGCTGATACGAGTTCACGTTCGGAGCGAATAACGCAGTGAAATCCGCCATGCCGGCCTGCTGACCCGCGATGAAATGACGGAAGGTCGCGGTCGGCTCACCAGCCTTGTCGCTGAACACGTTACGCCCGCTGCCGATCTCGATGATGCTCTGGTGAATATGCATCGAACTGCCCGCCGTGTGCGCCAGCGGCTTGGCCATGCAAACCACGGTCAGGCCATGCTTGAGCGCGACTTCTTTAAGCAAATGTTTGAACAGCAGTGTCTGGTCGGCCAGCAGCAGTGGGTCGCCGTGCAGCAGGTTGATCTCGAACTGGCTGACGCCCATCTCGTGCATGAAGGTATCGCGCGGCAAGCCCAGGGCCGCCATGCAGGCGTAGACTTCACTGAAGAACGGCCGCAAACCATTATTGGAACTGATACTGAACGCCGATTGACCGTCCTCGCGACGACCGTCCAGGCCCAGCGGCGGCTGGAACGGTTGAGTCGGGTCGGTGTTGGGCGCAAACACAAAAAATTCCAGCTCGGTCGCCACCACCGGCGCCAGGCCGAGGGCCGCGTAACGCGCGATCACGGCTTTGAGTTGGCCGCGGGTCGACAGAGACGAACTTTCGCCGGTCAGCTCGTCCGCATCGCAAATGGCCAAGGCCCGCGGCTGCTGGCTCCACGGCAAGCGATGGATCTGTGCAGGATCGGGCACCAGCGCCAGGTCGCTATCATCACTGCCGTAAAAGCGCGCCGGCGGATATCCGCCCATGATGCATTGCAGCAGCACTCCCCGCGCCATCTGCAGACGCCGCCCCTCGAGAAAGCCTTCGGCGGTCATTACTTTGCCACGGGGTACGCCATTCAAATCCGGCGTGACACATTCAATCTCATCAATGCCCGTCAATCGCTGTGCGAGTGAGCGATGGCCATCGGTTGTCATGACGCAATCCTTTGTTGTTGTGCGAGCCGCGAACGGCGACCCGTACAAAATAGGCTCCACCTGTTCGGAATATCAAGCAGCGGTCAACAAAAAGAACCGGTCAGGGCAGGTAAAGGCTGAACACGCCGCCGCCCAGCGGGCCGCCATTGCTGATTTCGGTGCGTCCGCCCACGCCATTGCGTTGATGAAGGGCGGCAATCCGCCCGGCAAAGTACAGGCCCAGGCCAGTGCTTCCGCTGCTGTGGTTGATGCCCTGCACGTAATCGGCCTGACGTTCGATCATCTCGGGTGGATAACCCACGCCATCGTCGTTGACGGTCAGCACCAGTTGCCCGGCTACATCGCTGACGCTGATCAACACCGCATGGCGGGCGTAACGAATGGCGTTGTTGACGCTGTTGCCCAGCACCGAAGCAATCAGCTCCCGGTCGAAGAAACCCAGAGGGCTCAGCGGGTCCACTTCATAGGTCGCCATGATGCCGCGACTGGCAAACACGTCCTGGTGGCAGGCCAATTGCGCTTCGATGAAGTCATCCAGTTCATGGTAGGCCGGTTGCAACGGCATCTGGTTGACCCCGAGTTTGTACAACCCCAGCAACTGCACGAGCATGCCATTGAGGTGCGCGAATTCGAATTCGATCACGCCCTGCTCCGGGGTGTGCTGTTGCGGATCCGGCAAGCGCGCCAGCCATTGGCTGTGGGCCTGCATCAGCATCGCCAGGGAGTTCTTCATGTCGTGCACGGTGGAGGCAATCACCGTGGAAAAATCGAGTGCCTGTTCGCTGTTGTTCATTCGCCAAACGCCTTGCTTCGCAACTTCTGATAACGGGGAAAACGCGCATCGGTGTCGGGCATCAGGCCGACCATTTTCAGGCACGTCCGACATTCCTCCAGCTCCGCCGAAGGAACACTGGTGTCGGTGCCGTGCAGCAGCGACTGGGCCATGTTCAGCGCGATACTGATGTTCTTGGGTTGCAGCGCCAGGGCTTTGCGGAACACCTGCCGCGCCTCCGCCAGGTTGCCGGTCTTGTACACCCGCACGCCCTGACGGTTGAGGTCCGCAGCGGCGTTGCCGGAGTTGAGGATGGTCGGATCGTCGGTCAACTTGGCGATGCCCTTCATCACCGTCGGGTCATCGCCGTAGATTTCCGCGCAGTTCTTCAACATCGAGGCACCGGCACTGGCCTGCCCGAGCATCTGCAGTTGCTTGGCCACCAGCAGCGCCGCTTCGGCGCTCATGAACTGCTCCATGCCATCGAGGCGCATCATCGCCTGCTCGGTGAGCTTTTCGGCGGTTTCGGCATCGTTGAGCAACAGGCTGGTGGCTTTCATCAATCGCGCGCGAATCTGCAGACCCGGGTCGGAAGGGTTTTCCTTGGCCACCGCACTCAGCGTCGTGTTGATTTCCAGTCGAGTCCGGGTATCCAGGCCTTTTTCGCTGCCTTTGCTGATCAAGGCGTGGGCCAGGCCAAGGTTGCTCTCCGCATCCTTGAAACGCGATTGCGCACCTTGGGCCACCGCCTGGCGATAGGCCTTTGAGGCTGTTTCAAAATCTTCGTTGGTCATGGCCAACTTGCCCAACAGCGCTTGCCGGCGCACCGCCAGCGGCGACAAGCGGATCGCCTCTTCCAGCACACGCTGGGCCGCCTTGGTGTCGCCTTCGGCGACCAGCACATCGGCCATGCCGTCGTAGAGCGCCGGCATCATCGGGAACACTTTCAGGGCTTTTTCGTAGACGCCTTTGGCCTGAGCGACCTGGCCACGCTTGAACAGCAATTTGCCCAGACCGGCAAACGCCCACGGCAATGGCCGATCGGCAATGATGCCGTCGTAGAGACGCTCCAGCGCCTCGTTCTGATTCAGGTCGCGCAGGGCATCGGCGCGGTAGCGCAGGCACAACGGCGAGTAGCGGATGTCTTGCTTGCACAGGGCGATGCAGGCATTGAGCACTTCAACCGGTTTGCCTCGGTCAAGGGCCTGCAGAATCGGCTTGAGCAAGGTCTTGCGTTGCTCCAGCCGCTCCAGCCGTTGAGCCAGGCCGGAACGGTTGAACGGTTTGGTCAGGTACGCATCGGGTTCATGTTCCAACGCACTGAGCACCATTGCCTGACTGGTCTCGGCGGTCACCATGACGAACACGGCCTCATGGCTGATCAGCTTTTCGATCATCAAGTCTTCAAGCACCTGCTGACCGTTCTTCTTGCCGTCGCCCAGGTGAAAGTCCTGCAGGATGAAATCGTAGGCCTTCTGCGAACACATGCGTAGCGCCTGTTCGCCGGTGTCGGCGGTGTCGACATCCTTGACGCCCAGTTCGCGCAGCATGGACCTGACGGAACTGCGGAAATCCGAGAAATCATCGACGATCAAAAAACGCTTTTGGTGATACGACAGCATCGAAGATTTCCAGGCAATTTAAGAAGAAGACCATGACTGTCCGGGTTATCGGCCAGCAGTGGCGTTCCCTTGAGAAGTCATGCCGTTTAGTACGCGCTAAATATTTGAAGGCGTTATCAAAAAACAGGATTATCCTGACTTATTGAAGCGCACCTATACCCCACTTGAACTCGAAGCGTTTCCCCTCGCCAAAGGCAAGCGTTATGACCACCACTCCCAAGCACTCGGCCCCTGCTCCTGAGCGAAAGGCCCTGAGCCCCAGCACCCTGGACTTTCCGGTGGTGGGCATCGGTGCGTCAGCGGGCGGGCTGCAAGCGATCAAACTGTTCTTTGAAAACATGCCTCAAGACAATGGCATGGCGTTCGTGATCATTCTCCATCTGTCGCCCGACCACCAGAGCATCGCTGACAAGATCATCCAGGAATCGACCAAGATGCCGGTTCTGCAGGTGACCGAAACGGTGGCCATCGAAAAAAACCGGGTGTACGTCATTTCACCGGCGCAACGGCTGACAATGAACGATGGCTTTCTGGAGGTCAGCGCCACAGACCCGAGCGAAGGTCGCCACGCGTCCATCGATCTGTTCTTCCGCGACCTGGCCGATGTGCACCGCGAGCGCGCCTTCTGTCTGGTGTTGTCGGGCACCGGCTCGGACGGCGCGGTTGGCCTGTCACGAATCAAGGAACAAGGTGGCATCACACTGGCCCAGGCACCGGAAGACGCCGAGTTCGATGGCATGCCTTGCGCCGCCATCGAAACCGGCATGGTTGACCTGGTGCTGCCCGTGGTGGAAATGCCGCAAAAGCTTCTGGAGCTTTGGCGCAACTCCAGGGAAATCTGTTTGCCCACCGCCAACGATCCGGAACTGCAAACCATTGCTGCGGTGTCCGAGCGTGAGGCGGCACTTGCAGAACACGTGCTGCGCGACGTGCTCATTCAGTTGCGCACCGGCACCGGCCATGACTTCAAACACTACAAACGCGCCACCGTGTTGCGCCGGATCGAACGCCGGATGCAGGTCACCGGCCAGCCAGACCTGAGTGCCTATTACCACTATCTGCAGAACAATCCCGAAGAAACCAAGGCACTGCTGGGCGACATGCTGATCGGCGTGACCAACTTCTTCCGTGACAGGGAGGCTTTCGAAGCCCTGGAGCGGGATGTCGTGCCGCAACTGGTCAGCGCTGTCGTGTCCGCTCAACCCGAGAAAGAAGAAATCCGCGTCTGGTCCGCGGGTTGCTCCACGGGCGAGGAAGCCTACAGCCTGGCCATGTTGCTCAACGATCAATTGCAACTGGACGCCAGTGCGGCGTCGATGCAGCTGTTCGCCACCGACATCGACGAACGCGCCATCAGCGTCGGCCGGGCCGGCCTGTATCCACAAGCGATCATCACCGATGTGCCACCCTCGCGCCTGCGCCACTATTTCATCAAGGAAGACGATCACTATCGGATCCGCAAGGAAATCCGCGAAAAGGTCTTGTTCGCCAAGCACAGCCTGTTGTCCGACCCGCCCTTCTCGCAGATAGACCTGATTGTTTGCCGCAACCTGCTGATCTATCTGGATCGCGAAGTGCAACGCGAAATCCTCCAGATGTTCCACTTTGCCCTGCGCCCCGGCGGCTTCCTGTTCCTCGGCTCCTCCGAGAGCGCGGACGCGTGCCACGAACTGTTCGCCCCGGTGGATAAACGCAACCGGATCTTCCGCGCCAAAACCGGCACGGCTAGCAGTCGGCGCACACCGACCATGCCGCGTGGAGGCTATGTGCGGACCAACACTTCCCAACAGGTCCCGCAAAGCAGCGCGCCGCGCAAATTGTCATTTGGCGATATCCATCAACGCGCCCTCGAACAGTCCGCACCACCAAGCGTGATCGTCGATGCCAACGCCGACATCCTGCACATGAGCGAGAGTGCCGGGCGTTTCCTGCGTCATGTTGGTGGCGAGTTGTCGCGTAACTTGCTGACGCTGATTCTTCCGGAACTGCGCCTGGAAATCCGCACCACGCTATTCCAGGTCCAGCAGAGTGGCCTGCCGGTCAAGTCCCGTGAAGTGCCGGTCAAGCGTGATAAGCGCAGTTACCTGATTGATCTGGTCGCACATCCTTATAAGGATGAAGAATCGGACGGCGAATACGTCCTGGTGATTTTCGAGGAAGTCGAGGTCGACCCTGCCGAACGAGCAGCCACCACCGTGCTACAGACCGAAAGCCAGGTGCTGTCCAACCTTGAGCGCGAACTGCAACGCACCAAGCTGCACTTGCAGGACACCATCGAACAATCTGAAGTCTCCAGCGAAGAGCTCAAGGCTTCCAACGAAGAAATGCAGGCCATCAACGAAGAACTGCGCTCGGCCACCGAAGAACTGGAGACCAGCAAGGAAGAGCTGCAGTCGATCAACGAAGAGCTGCTGACGGTCAACTACGAGCTGAAAACCAAAGTCGAAGAAACCGACAAGATCAACGACTACCTGACCAACCTGATTGCCTCCACCGACATAGCCACGGTGTTTGTCGACCGCAGCATGCGCATCAAGTGGTTCACCCCGCGCGCCACTGACATCTTCAGCATGTTGCCGGTGGATACCGGGCGCTCCTTGCTCGACATTACCCATCGCCTGCATTACGAGGACCTGGTCGCAGACGCGGCACAGGTGTTCGAATCGCTGAACATGATCGAACGCGAAGTCAGCAGCACCGACAACCGCTGGTACATCGCCCGCCTGCTGCCTTATCGTTCCAGCGAAGACCACATCGACGGCACCGTGCTGACGTTCATCGACATCACTAAACGTCGAGCGGCTGAAGAAGAGCTGCGAATGGGCGAAGAACGCATGCGCCTCGTCGCCGAAAGCACTCGCGACTACGCCATCATCACCCTCGATGAGCAGGGCGTGATCACCACCTGGAACAAAGGCGCCGAATTGATTTTCGGTTACAGCAAGGCCGAGGCCGAGGGCGCCTATTACGACTTCATTTTCTCGCCTGAAGATCGTGCGTCCGGCGTGCCTGAAAACGAACTGCTGGCGGTGCGCACCCATGGCCGCAGTGAAGATGAGCGCTGGCACGTGCGCAAGGACGGCAACCGCTTCTTTTGCAGCGGTGAGGTGACCTTGCTCAGCGGCGACAATCTCAAAGGCTACGTCAAAATCGCCCGGGACCTGACCGGCCATAAACGCCGGCATGAAGAACAGAGCCAACAACTGGCGGAAACGCGCAACACCAATTACCTCAAGGATGAGTTCTTTGCGGTCATGTCCCACGAACTCAAGCATCCATTGAACCTGATCCAGCTCAATGCAGAACTGCTGCGTCGCTTGCCGGTCACCAAGTCGGTGGCGCCGGCCGCCAAGGCCGTCAACACCATCTGCGACGCCGTCAACAGCCAGGCACGGATCATCGATGATCTACTGGATGTTGCGCGGGTCCGTACCGGCAAACTCAAACTGAAACCCATTGCTGTAGATTTGGGCGGTGTGTTGCGCGATATTCATGCCGTCGTGCTCAGCGATCGACACGACGCCACCGTCGAACTGCTCGTGCCTTCAGACGCCTTGATGGTCCATGCCGACCCGACGCGTCTGGAGCAAATTATCTGGAACCTGGTGAATAACGCGCTGAAATTCACGCCCTCCAACGGCCACGTGCAATTGATCGCCAGCCAAGTTGGAAACATGGCGCGACTGGACGTCAAAGACAACGGTACAGGCATCGCTCCCGAGAACCTCGATCACGTGTTCGACCTGTTCGGCCAGGCTGAAAAGCAGCACGTCAGCCACAACCGTGAAGGGCTGGGGATCGGCTTGTCACTGGTCCGCCAGTTGACCGAGGCCCAACGGGGAACGGTCGAGGTGAACTCTGCCGGGGTGGGAACAGGTTGTACCTTCACGGTTTACCTGCCCTTGGCCCACACCAAAGATGAGGCGCAATCCCCGACTCAGGTCGAAGAATCCTCTGGCAGGCTGAGCGGTTTGACGATCCTGCTGGTCGATGACTCCGCCGATGTACTGGAAACCTTGAAAATGCTGCTGGAAATGGAAGACGCGCAAGTGATTGCCTTCGACCGTCCGGTCGCGGCTTTGGATGCCGCAAAAAGCACGCGCTTCGACCTGATCATTTCTGACTTGGGCATGCCGGTCATGAACGGCCACGAGCTGATGAGCGCATTGCGTCAATTGCCGCTGGTCAAGGATGTGCCGGCCATTGCACTGACGGGCTATGGTGCCCATAGCGACATTCAAAAATCACGGCAATCGGGCTTTAACCAGCACATTGGAAAACCGGTGTCCTACGATGATCTGATCGAAACCATTGAGAATCTGCGACGCCCCCAGAGCTGAGACAGGGTCAGCGCAGATAGGCGCGTTGTACGCAGGCTCGTCGATCGATGGCCTGCCTGAGCCGCTCCTTGTGGTCAGCCCAGACCGTGGGGTCGACTTTGGTTGAGCGCATCAGCGCCAGCATGGCTTCCTTGGCAGCCAGGTACTCCGACCAGGCATCGTCGGACCTGAGTTTCAAAGCCTCGCGCTCGGTCATTTCCATCCGCCGCAACGCCATTTCCGGCTCATCGGTAATCACCGGACTCAAGGTCAACTGCACCCGGTGCGGCGCGACGAACTCCAGGGTGTCCGCGACAATCTCCCTCGCCCGCTGAGCGCCCCATTTCAACGCCGCGCAGTAATGCTCACCGGCGTGCCGGTCATGACACTCCTCGCCAACCGCCCAGCCATTGGTGCCGTAGACACCTATAAATACCTGGGTAATCCCCTCATGACTGACCCGTGCCTGCACCTCGATGTGCACGCCATTGCTGAGTACCTCTTCATGCGTATGGAGGGGTAACCGCGTGTTGGTCCATAACCAGAATTTTGCACCTCTTCGCCGCATCGACGTCGCCCCATGAGTGGTGTCTGGAGTAAGGCACAGCAATGACGGACTTTCCATGTAGATCGTCGGGTGATCACGCGTAAAAAAGCCCCGCAGGACAAACAATGTACCGGTAATGTCCGTTCGCACTTTCCTGCGGGCAAAACAAAACCCCTACCTGCATACGCAGATAGGGGTTTCGGAATTTAATCTTGACGATGACCTACTCTCACATGGGGAAACCCCACACTACCATCGGCGATGCATCGTTTCACTGCTGAGTTCGGGATGGGATCAGGTGGTTCCAATGCTCTATGGTCGTCAAGAAATTCGGTAGCCAGGTCGTTTACCTTTCGGTTCACGCTCCAGCGAATGGGTATGCGATAGTTGGGTGTTTTGTGAGTATCTCGAACTTTCGGTTCGTTTCGTCTTCACACACCGCAATCTGGCCTTTCGACGCAAATTGCTTGGGTGTTATATGGTCAAGCCTCACGGGCAATTAGTATTGGTTAGCTCAACGCCTCACAGCGCTTACACACCCAACCTATCAACGTCGTAGTCTTCGACGGCCCTTCAGGGGACTCAAGGTCCCAGTGAGATCTCATCTTGAGGCTAGTTTCCCGCTTAGATGCTTTCAGCGGTTATCTATTCCGAACATAGCTACCCGGCAATGCCACTGGCGTGACAACCGGAACACCAGAGGTTCGTCCACTCCGGTCCTCTCGTACTAGGAGCAGCCCCTCTCAAATCTCA